>NZ_LNCI01000001.1 GCF_001509585.1 Tropicimonas marinistellae
TTCGATGCTCCGTATCAACCATATCGGATCTCCGCTGTATCATTTCGTCTGTGGCGTTGCTGTCGTATGCGCTCGGACCCCATCGCCAATGCTGTAGCGCCGATGGGCAAAGCTAGCCGTGATGCACACGTGAACCCACGCGCTCGCGCGGCAGGATGCGCTGCAGGTAGGTACGGTTCGTGGCGCTGATGCTTAGGCCGTCGCCGCCGTAGTGCTCGCACAGGAACGGGCTGTTGAAACCGTGCTCCAGCACTTTCTTGATTGCGTTGCGATAGTTGATGACGCCGAACTCAAGCGGTGCGGGCGCGGTGACGATCGAACCGGTAGTCCCGTCTTCGGTGCGGGTGTAGTTCTTCACGTGCCAGTAGCGCGCATAGGGGGCGATTTTCTCCACCATGCTCCACCAATGCTCGACGGGTCGATGAAGCCGTACCAGATTTCCGAGGTCGGCGCAGATTCCGACATTCGGACGATCGACTTCCTCGACCATGCGCACGGCACCATCGGCCGTGCCGATGTATGTGTCCTCGTACATCTCAAGTGCGACTTCCAACCCGGCATCTGCGGCGTGGTCCCCGAGTTCACGGATGCGCGCGACCGCGAGGTTCCAGACTTCCGGGTCATCCGGGTTCTTTTCGCCAGCCACCGTCCAGAACCAGAGCGCTTTCTGCTGTGCCGGAGTCAATGGACCGAAAAGTCCGAAGCACACCGACTGCGCACCGATCCGTGCTGCGGTGTCGATCACCCTGTGCGCATAGGCGAGGTTGTCGGCGCCTTTCTCCGGGTCGACGAGGTTCTTGCGCGACGTCGAGATGCCCGGAATCGTCAAGCCCTTATCCTCGACGACGCCCAGGAATTCGTCCAGGCGGTCCGGACTGAGATCTGCGACCCGCAGCCAGGAATCGGTCGGGTCGACCTCGGTGAAACCCGCGTCGGCCACCTCTTCCAGCGTTGTGGCCCATTCCTCGGCTTGCTGGTCCTGAACCGAACTTCCGTCCGGAAGGATGCCGGGGAAATTGATCATCGCCGCCGCGATCGGCCAATTGGCGCGGGTATAGAGCGACCTTTCGGAGTGGCTGGACATATCATGCTCCATCTTGGACGGTCCCGGGCTGCAATCCGGTCCGTGGCATGTCGAAGAACCGCAGATGGGCCGGGGTTTGCGATGGCCGCGCAACTTGCCAGTCATTTTGGTTCCGGCCAGCCTGTGCGCGAGCCAAAGTCGATGCGCTCTGGAACGTTACCGGCAGGGAGGCATGAGCCCAGTGATGGCCGCCTGCGACGGGGACGCGTTCCGCCGGATGTGTAGGCATCCCTTGCTGGCGATGCCAGCCCCCCTTACCCACCGCGTGTCCAACCCCACCCGAACGGGTGGCTGCAGCGTCCCGTCGCCCCCTTGCTGCGCATGTAGCTCCATTGCCCATGTCGGCGTTCAGTCCAACAGTGCCGGCAGTGTCAGGGACACTTGCGGAACATAGGTCACCAGCAGGAGGATGAAGGCGAGCACGCCGATAAAGGGGAGGTTGGTTCGCGAGGTTTCCCAGATCCCCGACTTGGCGATCGAACAGGAGGTGATCAGCACGGAGGCAACGGGGGGGGTCTGCTGACCGATCGCAAGATTAAGCGTGAGCATGATGCCAAAGTGGACCGGGTCAATGCCCACGGCATTCACGAGCGGCATCACGACCGGAACGACCAGAATGATGGCTGCCGCGCCGTGTAGAAACATACCGAGCACCAGGAGAAGGAGATTCAGAAGAGCAAGCACAATCAACGGGTTGGTCGTGTATTCCGTGATCTCGGCGGCCAGCGTTTGCGGCACCTGCGCCTGCGTCAGGAAAAGGCCGAGCGCTGCCGACGTTGCGACAAGCAGCATAACGACGCCGGTCTGGCTGATCCCTTCGAGCATGGCGCGGCGAAGGTGTGCGAGGTCGAGATTGCCATAGATGAACACGCCAATGAAGAAAGCCGCAAAGACGGCGAGACCGGCGGCCTCGGTGGCCGTTACGATACCTGTCAGGATGCCGCCGAGGATTATTACCGGCAGGGTCAGGGCCCAAAACGCCTCGCGGAATGTTTTCGCGACATGGCAGAGGTCGAAACCCTCGGCACGCGGAAGATCGTAGCGAACGGCGAGAATGTAGGTCACGACCATCAGCAGGCCACCGCCCAGGAAACCTGGGATGATACCGGCGACGAAGAGCGTGAGCACGGATGTCTCGGATATCGCGCCGTAGAGGATCATGGCGATCGAAGGCGGAATGATGATTGCCAACGAAGCTGAGGACGAGGTAATCGCCGCGGCGAGGGTGCGGGAATAACCCCGGCGCTTCATCTCCGGAATTAGAACCGTGCCGGTCGCCGCGACGTCGGCCACGGCAGAGCCCGAGATTTCTGCGAAGACCATCGAAACGCCGATGTTGACCATGCCGAGCCCGCCGCGGACGAAGCCTATCAGGGCGGTAATGAAGTTGATGAGCTTGACCGAGATACCGGACGTGTTCATCAAGTTGCCGGCCAGAATGAAGAGCGGGATCGCAATCAGCGGAAACGATGTTGCGCCGGTGTAAAGCGCGATAGCCATATCGTAGAATTGCGCTGTGCCCGTGGTCAGTGCAAAGCCGCCGAGCGCCACGATACCGATGGCGACTGCGATCGGGACATTGATCATGATCAGGCTGATCAACACTATTGTCGTGAGAAGCAGTGTCATGACCTGTCGTCCTTGAAAGAGTAGGATTTCGCCTCAGCCTCGGCCTCTGCGATCGCTTGGTCGATCTCGGCATGTTCGGGATCGACGCCTTGGGCGGCATCGCGGATCGCTTTCGGCATGGTCAGCAAAGTGCTGATGATCATCAGAACCGCCGTGATCGGGATAATTGACTGGATGATGTCGAGCGACATCCACGGCAGGCTGAGCAGTGCGTCGTAGGCGGCGACCTCAAGCACCTGATAGCCGTACCAGCCAGTGATTGCGAAGTACGCAATGACAAGAAGTTCGCCGAACAGGGCGATGACAATCGCCAGATTGCCTGGAAGCGCGGTAACGAGACCCGCGAATCCCATGTGTTGACGCATGAGCATCGCATAGGTGGCGCCGAAATAGGTGAGCCACGCGAGCAGCACACTGGCGATCTCGTCGTACCAGGACGGAGAGGCCCCAAGGTAGCGCATTGCCGTGGAGTAGAGAACGGAGAGTGCCAGAACCACCAGCAGAGCAAGCGATATGGTTTCCACCATGCGCCGAAGCGTGTTTTCGATGAATGCGGTCATTTTTCCTGTCCGGAAACCAGCCGGCCGGGGTCTGCCCGGCCGGCTGGTTGGCGTTCTGTTACTTCGCGAGTGCTTGCGCTTGGCTCAGCAATTCGTCGGCACCAGGCACCTCGGCCGAGAAAGCCTCGTAGATGGGAGCGGAGGCTGCAACGAACGCCGCTTTGTCCGCCTCGTTCACTTCGACGCTGGCTTCACGCATCTTGTCCACCAGTTCGCCGTCGGCCTTCTCGCCCTCTGCGAGCGCCCAATCCTGCACGCTGGCTGCGACTTCCTCGACGGCGGACTTCACATCGTCCGGCAGTTCATCCCAGGTTTTGAGTCCGGTATTGAGATACGTCGGCGAATACACGTGCCCCGTGAGGCTGAGGTACTTCTGCACTTCCTGGAAGTTTGCGCCGACGATATTCGTCAGCGGGTTTTCCTGTCCGTCCATTGTGCCCGTCTGCAGCGCAACGAAGACTTCGGAGAACGACATCGGCGTCGGGTTCGCGCCCCATTCCTTGAACATCGCAACGCGCCACTCGGAGGACGGGGTACGGATCTTCAGGCCGTCGAGATCTTCCGGTGTATTGATCGGGCGAACGTTATTTGTGATCTGGCGGAAGCCGTTTTCCCAAGTCGAGATCAGCTTCAGTCCCTGTTCCGCGGCCTTCGGTGCCAGAACGGGCTGGACAATCTCCGTGTCGATGGCCTTCAGGTGATCTCTGCTCTGTACGAGGAATGGCATCTCGAAGATCGCGAACTCGGGCGCGACATTGGTCATGATCGACGAAATCAGGGTGAAATGCACCGTCCCGAGGCGGAGCTTCTGCATCAGTTCCTTTTCGTCGCCAAGCTGGCCGTCGGCGTAAAATTCGATCGTGTGGGCGTCGCCGAGTTTCGCCTGCAGGTCGTCTGAGAACTTCTTGGCGCTCTTGCCTTGAAGGCTGTTTGCCGCCGCGCCGACCGCAACGATAAAGGTGTCGGCGGCCGCAGGCATTGCGCCCAGTGACACCGCACATACGAGAACCCCCGTAGACAGGCTTCTTGTGAACTGGTTCATGAGATTTCCTCCCTCTTGAATGAATGCAGACGCTCCCGCCTGCGCGATTAACTGGAAAAACGCGCCCGCCGCAGTTCGCTCGGTCATTGGCTCGAGTTTTCCGAGTTCCTCCTACACTCCGCGTCGGGCCAGCCGATTTGGGCGACCCGCGGTCAGTGCGTTTCCTTTGCTCCGTCCTCCGTCTCGGCAAACAGGTCGGCCACGCGCTCCCAAGCCGCGGTGAGGTGTTGGCCAATTACCGAACTGAGCCGGTCAGGATCGCGCGCCTCCAGCGCTTCGATCATTTCTTCGTGCTCGGCCATCGCTCGCGCCCAGTTCTCGGGTCCTGCATGGCCTGCGTAGCGGAACCGCTTCATGCGCGCCTGCAAAGTCGCGTGGACCTGGGACAGGGCTGCATTGTCGGCCAGCGCCACCAGACGTGTGTGTATGTCCTGGTTGAGGCCGTAGTAGTGCCGCCTGTCGCCCGCCTCGTAGGCCTTTTCCATCGCGTCGTGCAGTGCTCGGATCTCCCCGATATCCGCATCGGATGCCAGGTCACAGGCGTTGACGGTGGCGAATTGCTCCAGGGTTCGGATCAGGACGATCGTGTCGCGCACTTCCTTTGCCGTGAATTCCCTGACGACGGCACCTCGGCTGGGCACCAGTTCCACCAGTCCTTCGCTGGCGAGCGATCGGAGCGCCTCGCGAAGCGGTGTTCGTGAAACACCAAATTGCTCGCAGATCTGGACTTCGTTGATCCGCATACCCGGATCCAGATCGCCCTCGACGATCATGGTGCGCAATCGTGTCAGGATCTCTCCGTGCAAAGACTGGCGCGAAATCCTGTCCCGTGCGGACTCTCCATTTTTCGATGACGACGCAGTTACGTCCACCGTTGCCTCCCTTGTTGCCGGAATTTGTAGTCCCCAGCTCAGATTCGAGTCAATACTGTGTTTTGAATTTTGTATACAGAATATTGATCCAGTCGTTCGGATGAGCTAAGCAATGGTCGGAATCAGGCGACCGGGGAGGCGCGTGGTGGAGGAATCCGAGGCAATTCGACAAGCGAGGCTGCCCGCGACCTGCTACAAGGCGGCGCGGCATTGTGCGTTGATGCCGAACGAACGGCGTCGCACCTTATCCGGTGTCAATCATGCATTTCTTAAACGATGAAGCATCGTCCATTGCATCGCGAACAGAAGCGGAAGAACGGAAGTTAGCACCATGAAGAACACCAAAGTGGCAATGGCGATCGGGGATGCAGGCGGGATCGGCCCGGAACTGGCCGCAAAGGTAATCGTTGATGACAAGTCCAATCTCGGCGATCTCATGATAATGGGCGACAGCCGGGTGCTGGCACGAGGTGCGGCCGATGCCGGTGTGGAGATCGATCTGCCAGTGCTCGCGCCGGGTGAGGTCGATGGGGGATTGCCCGAGGGTAGCTTTCTGATCGACCTTCAGAATTGTGACCCCGACGTTGTTCCGCAGGGTGAGTCGAGTCCTGCCGGTGGTCTGGCATCGGTACAGAATTTTCGCGCCGCCCTCCTGGCAGCAAGTGCGGGTTACGCGGAGGCCGTTTTTTTCACGCCCTTCAACAAGCACGCGATGCGGCTTGCGCAACCCGACTATATCGACGAGATCGGCTTCGTTGATGCAACAATCCACCCAGCTGAAAGCGGGCGTGAATTCAATGTGCTCGACGAGGTGTGGAATGCGCGGGTGACCTCGCATATCCCACTGAGCGAAGTTGCCGGAAAGATCACGGAAGAGCGGGTTTTCGACAGCCTGCTTCTCACCGACAAGGTAATGCGTGGCGCCGGAATCGAGCGTCCGCGAATTGGTGTCGCGGCGCTAAACCCGCATGCCGGCGACGGACGCAACTTCGGTACCGAGGACGACGACATCATACTGCCCGCAGTCGAGCGCGCGCGCGCTCGTCAGATGGCGGTCTCCGGTCCCGTGCCTTCGGACACTGTCTTCGTTCGTGCCGTGAGAGGTGAGTTCGACGCGGTCATGACGATGTATCACGACCAAGGCCAGATCGCGATGAAACTCATCGGCTTCGACCGCGGTGTAACGCTGATCGCCAACTACCCGTTCCCAATCGTGACACCGGCTCATGGTACAGCCTATGATATTGCGGGCCAGGGGGTCGCCGATCTTGGCGCCACGCGAAATGCTGTAAATCTCGGTCGCAAGTTGGCCAAGCTGGACGGCCATCGCAGCAGCCCCGCCCCAACGGAGCCTCTGTCCGCCTGTATCAAACGTGCGCTCGACCCGAAGGTCGTCTGGGAGAAAGCTGACGCTTGAATTCCACGGGCTGAGCCAAGTGGACGTAGCCCGTTCATCTGCGACATGTGTGGCATGTGAAGTCGCATGGGGCCATGTGAGGCGGGGAGGTTCGACAGCGTGTCGATAAATGCGCCTACTCAATATGCCAGGGGTGAATGAGCAGGTGGGAGACCCTCCAACCGGCGTTTCCTCGTGGTCTTTCAAGGGCAGGAAGAAACAGCTCAGTCTTGGAACGTCGCTATCCGGCAGCACCACCCGGTCATGGTCGATGACGGCTCAATAGTCGCGCATCCGCAGTGGCGGCCGGTCGAAACCTAGCCGCTCAAAGTGATCTTCGGTACCGCGGTCGTCAATTTTGCCTTTCGTGTTGCGTCCAGCAGTCTCCAGATCGCCCCGGGTGGCACCTGTTTGGCCAGATCGACGCATTCCACATGGACGAAAGCGTGGCGCGGGCAAAGTGCGCGATGCTCCTCCGCGACCGAACGCGCTCCTCATTCGGACAACGGTCAGATCATCCCCACGGGGGACCGTGTATTCGGCGTAAAACACGTCGGAGCCGCCCTCAACGCTTGCTTCACGGAGGATGACGGGATCAGCCGGGCCTCGCGGCCGAGGTGCGCGGTCTCCGGTGCCGGGAGTGGGAACTCAAGACAGCTCCCATGCCGATCAGGTGAGGCCAGAGCTTTGCGAGAGCAGCAAGCACCGCGCCAGGTTTCTGGTGCCGGGCGACCGTCGCCTTTGCTGGCAGGCGTGGCTGAAGAAAGAAGGTCTGCCGAACGATTGCGATACGATCGAAGTCTGCCGGAGCAGGATGCGCTACACCCAGGGTCGGGGACGCGGCGAAAGCACGGTTGTCTCGATCGCGTGAAATCTAGAACACCTGCGGAATGACCGCACTGCGAACTCGGTGCGCCGAACACGTGATCATGCCCGGAAAAGCTCCAGATATGAGGTTGCGCCGTCACGACTGCCCGTATCGCTCACTGCGCTTGTCCAACGCGAGGTGACGCCTCCATGGGATTGTCGGTGCGTTGCGCCTCACTCGGCGTTCAGGTCGGGCATTTGCTTATCTCCCGAAGCACTTCCCGTGCTGCGTCGGTTATTGGCTGATGGGTGTCTTTCAGGATCTGCACCCGGTCGAACCTGTCCGGATCCCGGTTGACCGCCGACCGCAGGGCCTCTCCGAACACCATCCTGAGTTCGGTGCCGATGTTGAACTTGCAAATAGCCGAGTTTCGGGCCAGGGCCTCGCGCTGTGCCTTTGGCACACCCGAGCCGCCGTGGATGACAAGGGGCACGTGCGTGACGGCCTCGATTGCCCGGATCCGTGCCTCGTCCAATTCGCCGTCCCGGTTCTGTTTCAGATGGACATTCCCAACCGAGATTGCCATCGCGTCTACCGCCGTTTCGCGCGCAAACCGGGCCGCTTCCTCGGGGTCGGTTCCGGCGGATTGAGCGCCTCCCGAGTATCCGACGAAACCGATCTCGCCCTCGCAGGAGATCCCTGCGCCGTGGGCAAGTTCGACAACCGCGGCGGTCTCCTCGATGTTCTGCAGGAGCGGTTTGCGGGAGCCGTCGAACATCAGTGAGGTGAAGCCGCTGTCGAGGGCGATCTGGCATTCCTCCAATGTGTAGCCATGGTCGAGATGCGCTACGACTGGCACGGAGGCGTTCTCGGCAAGATGTCGAAACATCTTGCCCAGGATCGGCAGTGGCGTGTGCTCGCGGCAACTCGGTCCCGCCTGCAGGATCACAGGCACATTCTCGGCCTCTGCCGCGGCCACGTAGGCGCGCATGTCTTCCCAGCCGAGCGTGACCAGACCCCCCACGGCGTATCCATTTTTCAGCGCGGGCTGCAAGACCTCGGCGAGCGTGGCCAGCGTCATTTGAACTTCGCCACCATGTCCTTGATGCCAGGAATGGTCTCGACCTGGTAGGCGTGGGTGGGCTGGAAATACTGGACCAATGAACGCTGGCTGAGGCCGCCGAGAATGGTGAAATAGTACATCTCGTAGCCTGGCAAGGCGCAGCACGGGTGGTATCCGTTGTCGATCAGCACCGTGGAGCCATCGACGATGTGATAGGCGTCGCCCGGCTCGTTGTCGACGCGCTGAAGCATTTGCATACCCGAGCCGTGGTTGGGCCGAAAACGGAAATTGTAGGTCTCGTCGTGGCGGGTCTCGTCCGGTAGGCGATCTGTGTCGTGTTTGTGCGACGGGAAGCCTGACCAGCCCCCCTGACCAACCGTGTAAAGTTCGGACACCAAAAGCCTTCCAACCTTGCCGTGCTGTTGCTGGCCGAGGATATGCTTGATCTTGCGATGCGTCTTCGTGTCGTCGGAGCCATATTGTACGACGTCGATGCCATCAGTGCGTACCGCGAAGGGCTCTAGAACGCCATCGTACTTCGCTCCGGCGACGAACACCTCTGCCTTGTCAGACCGGCAGGCCATGCGCGCCTTTGACCCAGAGGGCACATACACGCCTTCCGGTTCACCGTCCCAGACGTCGACTCCACGCTGGCCAATCGCGGAAAACACCACGCCATCCACGTCGATATCTACAGAACCGGTCGCCGGAACGATGCAGGTCTCGTAGCCCGGTACCTGGTATTCGAATGCCTCTCCCGACCGCAGCTTGACGATGTTGAAATAATTGAGCGGCACACGCGGATCGCCGGCATCGACGATCGGGGCGTTGGCGTTGTCGTAAGGGGGGATGTGCATGGTGTTTCCTTCGTGCGAACCCGTCAGGCCGATGTCGGCCCCGGATGTGTGGCAAGGAAGTCCTCAAGTTGCTCCGAGGTGGGCATGGCGGGGGCACAGCCGGGTTGGGAGACGACGATCGAAGCGCAGGCGGAGCCCCTCAGTACCGCGTCCCGCAGGTCCCGCCCTTCGGCGATCCCGGCAAGCAGGCCGGCAATGAAGCTATCTCCTGCGCCATTGGGCTTGACGGCCGTGACCGGGTAAATCCCGGTGCGGATCTCCTTCCCGTCGCAAAGCGTGACAGCGCCTTCCTGTCCCATCTTGTAAATCACGATGCGGCCGGGCTTCGCGGCCAGTTCGCGCGCTTTTTCGAGGCCCTTGTCGATCCCACCAGCCATGAAGCCGAACTCCTCGTCATTTCCAACGATGAGATCGCTCTGCGCACCGGCGCGGGACAGAACCTCGGCCGCGACGTCCGGAGCGGGCCAGGAATAGGGCCGATAGTCGATGTCAAAAATAACCGGTACGCGGGCCGCGCGCGCGTTGTCAAAGGCCCGGAAGGTCGAACTGCGGGAGGGTTCGGCCGCAAACACCGTGCCGGCGGTGATGAGCGCGCCATAGGCACCATAGTCCACCCGGTCGACATCCTCTTCAGTCACCTGAAAATCCACGGCGTTGTTTCGATAGATACAGAGTTGGAAGTCCTCCATGGTGCTCTCGTAGACCGCCAGCGAAATGCGATGCTCACCGTCCAGCACCCTCAGATACCTTGTATCGACACCGTAGTGCCGGAGGCGGTTGGTGCAGAAACGCCCCACGCAATCGTTGGAGATCGACGTCACCAAGGCAGAATGGGCGCCGAGTTTGCACAGCCCTGCGCAGATGTTGGCCGAGGAGCCGCCGAGATCCGACCGGAAGTTCTGTGCGAATTCGGCCTTGGTACCGGGCGGGTCGGCGAACATGTCCATTCCGGCACGGCCAAAGACCACGAAGCGGTTCTTGCGAATGCCGTCGATCAGCGCGCTCATCCCGGTCGGTTCCTCCGTGCCAACCCGGTGACGTTCCCCGGGTGATTGCCGCTTGCGTGATGCCGATTCCGAGGATACCAATTTTGCAACCGGTTGCAAATCGAATCTGGGGAGGGTTCACCATGCGGGAAATCGGTATCGGCGTGGTCGGTGGCGGTTACATGGGCAAGGCGCACTCCGTGGCCATGTCCGCCGTCGGTGCGGTTTTCGACACCACCCTTAGGCCCCGGTTGGAGATGATCAGCGCGCGCTCTGAGGAGGCGGCCGAGGCGTATCGGCGTGCCTTCGGGTTCCGGCGCGGAACGGGCGACTGGCGACGCCTCGTCGATGACCCGGCGGTGGAAGCGATCGTGATCGCCACACCGCAAGCCCTGCATCGTGACATTGCCGAAGCGGCCTTTGCCCTCGGCAAGCCAGTGCTCTGCGAAAAACCCATGGGAGCGTCGCTGGAAGATGCAGAAGCCATGGCGGCGGCCGCCGATGGCAGCGCCGTCGCCAATATGGTTGGCTACAATTACATCCGGACGCCTGCCAGCCAATACGCACGAAAGCTCATCGCGGATAGCGCGATCGGCACGGTGACGTGGTTTCGTGGCGAGCACACCGAGGATTTTTATGCCGATCCCGAAGCGCCGGCCTCCTGGAGGACATCCGGCGTGGCCAATGGCACGATAGGGGATCTTGCCCCGCACATGATCAATGCCGCCCTTGCGCTCGTTGGTCCGGTAAAGTCCTTGATTGCGGAAGTCGAGACAGTCCACGCCGAGCGGCCTGGCGGCGCTGTCACCAATGACGATCAGGCTCAGTTGATGTGTCGCTTCGCCAATGGGGCCATGGGGCAGATGCATTTCAGCCGGGTCGCGACAGGGCGCAAGATGGGCTACGCCTACGAGGTGCATGGAACGCGCGGCGCTATTCGCTTCGATCAGGAGGACCAGAACGCTCTCTGGCTCTACAGCGCCGAAGGACCGGACGCGGCGCGGGGATTCCGAAAGATCCTGGCAGGACCCGAGCATCCGGACTTCCTGCCATTCTGCCAGGGCCCGGGGCATGGCACGGGCTATCAGGACCAGATCATCATTGAGGCCAAGGATTTCCTCGCGGCCATCGAAACCGGGCAGCCGGTCTGGCCGACATTTCGCGATGGGCTTGAGGTGCAGCGGATCGTGTCTGCGGCTTTGGAGTCCAGTCGTACAAAGACATGGCAGGACGTTCTGCCGGTTTCTCCCTGAAAGGTTCGGAACATGACCATTCGCATAGGCAATGCGCCCTGTTCCTGGGGCGTCGAATTCGCCGATGACCGGCGCAACCCGTCCTGGCAAACGGTGCTAAAGGAATGCGCCGAGGCAGGCTACAAGGGCATTGAGCTGGGCCCGGTGGGGTTCATGCCCGAAGATCCGGTTGTTCTGGGGGATGCGCTGGCCGAGCATGACCTCACCCTGATCGGCGGCGTCGTGTTCCGCGCTTTTCACAATCCGGACAAGTGGGACGATGTCCTCGACGGGACACACCGAACCTGCAGGGCGCTGAGAGCCCATGGCGCGATGCATCTTGTGCTGATCGACTCGATTGCCGAGCGCCGCGCCCCGACCGCAGGTCGTGTCGATGAAGCGGAGCAGATGGGCCCAACCGAATGGGCCGCCTTCCGCGACCGGCTGGCGGAGGCCGCGCGGATCGGTACGGAGGAATATGGCCTCACGGTTGGCATCCATGCCCATGCGGCGGGCTTCATGGACTTCGAGCCGGAACTGGAGCGCCTGCTCGACGAGGTGGATGAGAGCATCCTCAAGATTTGCTTCGACACCGGGCATCATTCCTATGCGGGGTTTGATCCGGTGGCGTTCATGAAGCGCCACATCGGCCGCATTTCCTACATGCATTTCAAGGATATCGACCCGGAGGTGAAGGCGGCGGCGATTGCCAGCCGGCAAGGCTTCTACGACGCCTGCGGGCAGGGGATATTCTGCAAGCTCGGCCTCGGCGACGTCGACTTCCCGGCCGTGCGGCAAGTCCTTCTAAACGCGGGTTTCGAGGGGTGGTGCACGGTGGAGCAGGATTGCGATCCAACGCTTGCGGGCAGTCCCTTGGCGGATTCCCGCTCCAACCGTGAATATCTCGAGTCCATCGGCTTCAAGTGAGGAACCAGGCCAATGACCAAGTTGAAATGGGGAATGATTGGCGGCGGAGAGGGCAGTCAGATTGGTCCCGCGCACCGATTGGGCGCACTGGCGGACGGCTTGTTTGAGTTTTCGGCTGGCGCGCTGGATCATCGCCCCGATGAGGGCCGGGAATATGCGCAGCGGCTTGGCGTTGCCACCGACCGCGCCTATGGCGACTGGAAAGAAATGCTGGAAGGCGAACGCAACCGGCCTGACCGCATAGACCTTGTGACCGTTGCCACGCCGAACTCGACCCATTTCGAAATCACTCGAGCCTTCCTCGAGGCCGGCTTCAATGTCCTGTGCGAGAAGCCGATGACCATGACCGTCGAAGAGGGCGAGCAGATCGTTCGAACTGCAGAGGCCTCCGGGAAACTCTGCGCGGTCAACTACTGCTATTCCGCATATCCGATGGTGCGACAGGCCCGCGCAATGGTACGCGCGGGAGAGATCGGCAAGGTGCGACTGGTGGTAACCAATTTCAGCCACGGACACCACGGCGACGCCGCCGATGCGGAAAATCCGAGGGTACGCTGGCGCTATGACCCCGCGATGGCCGGTGTTTCGGGGCAATTCGCGGATTGCGGCATCCACGCACTGCACATGGCGAGTTTCATCTGCAACGACGAGGTCGAAACGCTTTCCGCCGATTTCGCATCGACCATCGCCGGGCGCGCGCTGGAAGACGACGCGATGGTCAACTTCCGGATGGCCCGCGGAACGGTTGGCCGGCTCTGGACCTCGTCAGTGGCGATCGGGCGACAGCATGGTTTCGATATTCAGGTCTTCGGCGAAACTGGCGGGCTGCGCTGGGCTTCCGAACACCCCAACCAGTTGATCTACACCCCCGTGGGCGGACGAACGCAGATCATCGAGAAAGGCGAGAGCGGGCTGCACGACGACGCGCAACGTCTGTCTCGGGTGGCAATCGCCCATCCCGAAGGCTTTCCACTGGCAGTAGCCAACATCTATTGCGACCTCGCCGATGCGATCCGCGGCCAGTCGCGGGACGGGCTGCCGGGCGCGGCCGATGGTGTGCGTTCCATGGCCGCCGTGCACGCAGCCGTGGAGTCGGCCAGTAATCGTGGCGCCTGGGTGGACGCGCGGCCTCCTATGTTCCGGTAGCAGTCAAGGGCGCGGGCGAAGTGTGGCGCGTTCGACCAGCGTACACGGGAAAATGCGGGCCTCTGGGCCACGGTCTGGCTCGTCCAGCATCGCGACCACCTGTTCGATGGAGGCGCGGATGATCTGCTGAATGGGCTGGCGGATCGTCGTCAGGTCGATGTTCTGCCAGCCCGCCATCTCCATGTCGTTCAGCCCCAGGATGCCGATATCCTCGGGCACGCACAGTCCAGTATCACGCACTGCGCTCAACGCCCCGATGGACAGCACATCGTCGCCACAGAAATAGGCCTCGGCTGGAGTATTGCTCAGAAGGCGCAGCATCTCGGATCGTCCCGCCTCGAACGAATAGGCCGCGGCATAGCTGTAGCTGGTCCGGATCGACGGATGGCGCGCCATTTCCTCCCGAAATCCCTCCATTCGGTCCTGCGTGGACGTCGCGCTTTCCGGTCCACCGAGAAAGGCCACGCGTGAATAGCCGCGTTCCGCCAGAGTTCGCGCGGCTGTGCGACCGCATTCGACATTGTCGATCCCGACCACATGCACCTGGGGCGAACTGGCATGCCGACCGAAACTGTGCACGACCGGGATCCCGGCATCGCGGAACGCCACGGCGAAACTGGGCGGTAGCGTGGAGGAGGCCACGATTACCCCGTCCACCGAGTATTGCCGCAACATACGCACCGAGTTGTCCGGCTCCACTTCTTCGGAGAGGTTCACCAGCAACGGGCGCAGTCCGCGTTCCTGCAGGCCCCGGGTAAACTGGTCGAAGATTTCGAGAAAGACGGGGTTACGGAAGTTGTTGGACACCAGCCCGATGAGCTTTGTCCGGCCGGTCGTTAGGCTGCTTGCCAGCGCGTTGGGGCTATAGCCCAGTTTGGCGGCGGCCGTTTCGACTTTCTTTCGCGTTTTGGCGGAAACGGACGCTCCGGCGGTGAACGTGCGCGAGACCGCGGAGCGCGATACCCCCGCAAGTTCGGCGACATCTTTCAAGGTAATCGGCATTCCCTGGCTCTCCGAACGCCAGTGCTCGACGGACATCGTACGGCAGCCATAGCGTCGCTCCAGTATGAGAACCGCCTGTGACATTTGCAATCGGTTGCAAGTATTTTGGGGCATGCCGGTAGTCTCCGCTACACGCGTCGCAAGATGGCTTCACAGGTTCTCGGATGTATAGATTTCAAAGCCCAGTGCGACGCGCTGTGCGCCGGTATCAGAGCCACCCTTCTTGACCCGGATCATTGTCTTTATCGTCTCCCGAGCGAAACGCTCCAGGGGATGCGAAATAACTAGCTTCAACGTTCCGTCGATCAGGGCTTCGCGGGTTTCGTTGAAGAGTTCGTATCCCACGGTCACGAAGTCGGTGCGTTTTTTGGCCTCTCTAAGGGCTGCGAGGGCCCCGGTGATGCCGCCCCCCGAAATGAAAAGTCCGCACAAGTCAGGGTGATCGCGAAACAAGCCCTCGACCATTTCCCGGGCGACCGCGGCGGATTCGTACGTTGCGAGCGGTTCAAGAGCGGTAAAGCCGGTGTTGTGCTCGCGGAAATAGGAGCGGAACCCGCTCTCGTTCATTTCCTGGTTTCGGTATCGATGGTTGCCGACAAGAATGCCGATCTTTCCCGGCGTCCGAACCATGTTGTCGAAGGCCCAGGCCGCGGTCCGACCTACCATCCAGCTGTCGAGGCCCACGAAGCTGACGTTGACCCGCGCCGAAAGCGGGGCAATGAGAGCGACAACGGGTACGCCATTGCCAGCCACCGTGTCGATGGCATCGGCGACCTTCGGGTGCTGGGCAGCGACGAGCGCAACGCTGTCGCATGTCTTTCCGAGTTCAATGAGGCGCGCCGCAACGGTGTCCGGCGAAAGATCGTCAAGATACTCAAGTGTCAGGTCGACTGGGCTCTCCGAGACGTCGCGTGCTTCCTGTCGCAATGCGTTCCCGAGGTTTCGATAGAATGGGCGTCCGCTCTGCTGAAGCAGAACGCCAAGCCTGTGCGTCTCACGTCCCTTGCGCACCGAGCTCTCGATTGTTCCAAGGCCATAGAAACCAATCTCTTCCGCGGTGGCCAAAACATGCTCGCGCGTGTGTTTTCGAACCGAATCGGGTTGATTCAGAACGCGGTTGACCGTTGAGACTGAGACGTCGGCCGCTCTTGCCAGATCGGCGATGGTCATTCGTTTCATCGGCTCACCCATGTCTTGCTGGTGCATTGTAGATCATTTTGGCATAGATTAATGTCAAAATGATACAAAAAAGTTCTGTACTGCGAGCTGATGTTGATCAGTTTCCGCTCAGGGTGCGACAAGCTGTGCCAGTTACCGGTACCTGACCGGCACCTGGGAGGAGCGAACAATGGACGATCTTGAATACGGGACGCGCGACAAGCGCGGCAACTGGACGCCGTTGAAGCCGGCCGAACCGGCACCGATCTGGCATCGTCCGTTTAACCTCGCCAAGGTGCTCGCATGGATCCCGGAATTCCTCTGGCCCTGGAACGCGTTCCATCTCGCGACAGCGCTTCTCTGGGTGCTTGTCCTGATCCCAAGCTGGGAGAGCCTCGCCACGCTTTCGCTGGCGAATTATGCCTACCTCTACGCCCTGAACGCGGTCGCTATGTTCGTATTTCTCGGCGGCTTCGAGCTGGTCTACTATGTCAAACGCAAGCAAGAGAACCGGTTCAAGTACAACGGAAAATTTCCGGCCGATCACCCCTCTGACGTGTTCTGGTTCAAGAGCCAGAACCTCGACAACTTCCTTCGATCTTTCCTGATCACCATCCCGCTCTGGACGGTGGTCGAGATCGTGATGCTCTGGGCCTATGCCAATACCTGGGCCACCTGGCTACCGTGGACCACCCATTGGCTCTGGCTCAGCTTCGTTATCCTGATGGCGCCTGCCGTGCATGAAGTTTATTTCTTCTTCCTGCATCGGGCCATCCACTGGCCGCCGCTCTACAAGCATATCCATTCGGTGCACCACAACTCGATCAACCCGAGCCCGTGGTCCTCGCTCAGCATGCATCCCGGGGAAGGCTTTCCCTATATGGCCGAGGCATGGCTGCACCTGCTCATCCCCTCGAACCCGGTCTGCGCCTATTTCACACTGCATTCGGTTGGCTTTGGTGCGGTCAACGGACATTTGGGTTTCGAGAAGTTCGAACTGACCGAGAACACCACGCTCGATAGCCACGCCTATGTGCACTACCTCCACCACAAGTACTTCGAGGTGAACTATGGCGGCGACGGTCTTGTGCCGCTCGATAAACTGTTCGGCACGTGGCACGATGGTTCCAAGGAGGCGGACGCGCGGATGAAGGAGCGCTTCCGCAAGAAGAAGGAACGCCTGAAAGCCAAGCAGGCAGCCTCGACGCCAGCGGAATAGGGCGAGCGACAGAGCGTCGGGCACGTCCGGAACGAGACAGCGAGGCACACCAGCGCACGTTCATCCACACGCATGGAAACCTGGAGCGTCCAGTGCGTTCTCGCTCCGGACGGCCCCACAAGAACCCGCACAATGAACTTCGAACGCTCGCGAGCGCGGGCATCCGCCTGAACGAGGAGGAAAGACAAATGGCAGAATGGATCGACGCCTGCGCCACCGATGACATCGAGGAAGAGGATGTGATCCGTTTCGACCACGGGTCGCGAACCTTTATCATCGTGCGCGACCACGAGGAAAACTACTACTGCACCGACGGGCTCTGCACCCACGAAGACGTGCACCTGGCGGATGGGCTGGTCGTTGAGGCGACAATCGAATGCCCAAAGCACTCGTCGATCTTCGATGTCACCAATGGCGACGTCGAAACGCCGCCGGCCTGTGAGAGCCTGCAGCGCTATCCGACCAGAATCGAGGGCGGCCGTGTTTTTGTGGAGATCTGACATGCGCCGTTCATGTGTCCCAAGTCAGAACCGCGCACGTGCCTACCGAGCGCTGCTCCACAAGCGTTCCGGGTGCACGCCATGACAGAGATCGTGATCATCGGTGCAGGCGAGTGTGGTGTGCGAGCGGCATTCAGCCTGCGAGAATACGGGCATGACGGGGCAATCACCCTGATCGGCGCCGAGTCCGCGCTGCCATACGAACGGCCGCCGCTCTCGAAAGCCATGGACGGCACGGAAAAGCCGATCCGCCCGGCGGATGCCTATGACACAGCTGGAATAGACCTGGTGTTGGGCACGGATGTTGCGCGGATCGACCCCGAGGCGCGCCGTGTGTTTCTGGGCAATGGCGTAGACCTGCCCTATCACATGCTTCTTCTGGCGACAGGCGCTCGAGCAAGGCTCTTTCCATCCCTGCGAGGCTGTCTGACCTTGCGCACGGACAGCGATGCCGAGGCCATCATGGCGCGCCTGGCGCCCAACACGCGGATCGGCATTGTCGGTGGCGGGTTCATCGGGTTGGAGCTCGCTGCGACCGCCCGCGCGACGGGCGCGAAAGTGACCGTGGTCGAAGCTGCGCCGCGCCTCCTTGCCCGCGGAGTTCCCACGGAGATTGCCTCCATCGTCGAGGCCAGGCACCGCACGGCGGGCGTTGAAATCCGCACGGGAACCGGCGTTTCCAGCGCGACGAACAGGACGATCACGCTTGCCGATGGCGAAACCCTCACCTTCGATGCCGTGATCGCTGGTGTCGGGTCCGTTCCGAACACGGAACTCGCAGCGGACGCGGGACTGGCGGTCGAAAACGGGATCCGCGTCGATGAATGGTTCAGAACGTCTGACCAACGGATCTTTGCCGCAGGAGACTGCTGCAGCTTCGTCTGGCGCGGCACACGCGTTCGCCTCGAGAGTTGGAAAGCAGCGCAGGATCAGGGCGCGTTTGTGGCCGCTGCCATGCTCGGACGCACAAACGACGGTGGATACAGGCACGTACCATGGTTCTGGTCTGACCAATACGATCAGTCCCTTCAGGTTGCGGGGTTATTCGATGCCGACAGCCCGGTGCAACAGCGGGATGCTGGCCAGGACAAACGCATCGTATTTCAATGCGATGCGGAGAACGTGCTCGTTGCCGCGGCTGGTATCGGACCGGGTAACTCCGTCTCAAAGGACATCCGCATCCTTGAAAAACTGATTGAGCGGGGCGCCCGCGTTGATCCCAGCGTGCTGGCCGACCCATCCCTGAACCTCAAACGGCTCCTCCGGGCAGCCTGACCGGAAAGGAAGAACTGATGTATCACAACCGTCCTCATGTCGAAGACATCCGCGCGATGAAGAAGCGCGGGGAGAAAATCTCCATGCTCTTCGTTACCACTCCGGAGGAGGCCGCCGCGGCCTCTGCTGCCGGTATCCACATGCTGTCGATCGAGGGCCGGTACTTCGATGCGGAGATGCGGGAGGCAGCCGGTGACTGCTTCGTGCAGGTAGGCCTGCCCTATGGCGGTTGGGGGAGGTTCGAGGGACGCCCGATTGCCACCGCCGAGGATTACCTGCGCGCCGCCTTCCACTATGCCGGGATCGGCGGCGATGCGTATTACTGCGCCGCCTCCTATGACATCCAGAAAGTGCTCTGTGACAATCATATCCCGGTGGTGGGCCATATCGGGCTTATTCCGAGTTATATTACCTGGACCGGCTGGCGCGCCGTCGGCAAAACCGCAGACGAAGCCGCGGCGCTGTGGCGGCATACCCAGAAGCTGGAAGAGATCGGCGTATTCGGGGCGGAGCTGGAGGTCGTGCCGGATCGGGTGGCGAAATTCCTGACCGAGAATTCCTCCCTCGTGATGCTGGGCATGGGCGCAGGTAAATACGCTGACGCGCAATACTTGTTCACCGAGGATGTCTGCGGGTATGGCAAGAACCACAAACCGCGCCATGGCAAGGTCTACCGCAACCTTGCGCCGGAGCTGGAGCGGCTGCAGAACGAGCGTATCGCTGCGTTCCGGGAGTTTAAGGCTGATGTGGACTCCGGCGGCTATCCGGAAGCCGAACACACTGTCCCGATCCGCGACGCGGAGTTTGAAGCTTTTCTGAAGAATGTGAAAGGCTAAGCGATGCTGAGGATCGGCGTTGTCGGGTATGGCACGGGTGGTCAGCATTTCCACACGCCCTTCATCGCTGCGGCGAATGGTTGTGCCCTCGCTGGGATCGTGGCGCGGGCAGAGCAGACCGTTGCCACGGCGCGGGCGGACTGGCCGGATGTGCCGATCTTTCCCAGCCTCACAGCGATGATCGAGGCGGGCGTCTGCGATGCCGTAACGGTCACGACGCCACCGCAAACCCGCAAGGCTCTCGTGCTGGAAGCAATCGCGGCTGGGCGCCATGTCATCGCGGACAAGCCATTCGCGCCGGATTTCGAGGGCGGTATGGAGTTGGACAGGGCGGCAAAGGCGAAGGGCGTGACCCTCGGGGTCTACCAGAACCGGCGTTTCGACGCCGATCTGCAGACCCTCCGAAAGGTCATCTCCGATGGGCGCATCGGCAAGGTCTGGCGCATTCACTCCCGCATGGACCAGGACAGCCCGCAAACGCTCGAAGCCGGTCCGACTGGCGGTTTGCTGCGTGACCTCGGCTCTCATGTGGTGGACCAAATGATCTATCTGCTTGGGCCGGTTTGCGCCGTAACGGCGACGATGGACATGGTGGAACTGCCGGAGGGGCCGACGGATGCCTGTTTCACACTGACCCTTCGGCACGAAGGCGGCGCTCACAGCCACCTATCGGCCTCCAAGCTCAATCATATCGACGCGCGGGAGTTGCGCGCGTATGGCGATGAGGGGTGCTATCTGTCCCAGACCACGGATGTGCAGGCACAGGACATATTTGCCGGGAAGCGCCCGGCGGATGATCTCACCAGTTGGGGATACGAACCGGATACGAACTGGGGGACACTCTTCACCTCCGCCGGCACCGAGACCGTCCCCTCCGAACAGGGCCGCTACCACGATTACTACGAGGCCTTTGCGCGCGCCGTCCGCGATGGCACACCTCCGCCCGTCACGGCGGAAACCGGTGCGCGAACGCTGGCCGTTCTCGATGCCGCGCGCCAAAGTGCGGAGGCGGGGCACACGGTCCGGCTCTGAGACCGGGCCACCCGCGGTGTCGCTATGCGTCAGACGCTTTCCGGCGTGTGGATGTCGAAATCGAACGTGACCCGGCGGGCGCCACCATCGCGACCCGCTTCCTTCGACTTCATCAGCGTCGCGACGGTCTCGCGCGCAAAGGTCTTGAGCGGATGCGAGATGACCAGGGACAAGGTGCCATCGATCAGCGCAGAACGGGTGTCGTCGAACAGTTCATAGCCGACGGTGACGAAATCGGCCCTCTTGGGCATAGCACGCAGGGCGGCAAGAGCGCCCGTGATGCCGCCGCCCGAGATATACAGGCCACACAGGTCCGGGTGGTCCGTCAGCAGCTTCTCGACATGCTCGCGGGCGACCGCCGCGGATTCATAGGTGGCAAGTGGTTCGAGCAGCGTGAAATCCGCGTTGTGCTCACGGAAGTAAGACCTGAACCCGCTTTCGTTCATCTCCTGGTTTCGGAGCCTGTGACTGCCCACCAGAATGCCGATCTTCCCGGGGTCGCGGACCATCTTGTCAAACGCCCATGCGGCGGTCCGCCCGACTTTCCAGTTGTCGAGGCCGACAAAACTGATGTTGCCATGCGCGGAGAGCGGGCCAATGAGCGACACAACTGAAACGCCGCGATCCAGAACCGTGTCGATGGCGTCCGCCACGAGCGGATGCTGAGGTGCGACGATGGCAATGGCCTCGTTACGCTCCCCCAATGACACGATATGGGCGGCAACCTTCTCCGGGGACAGGTCTTCGAGGAACTCCAAAGTCAGGTCGATGCTGGCTCCGGGATAAGCCTCTGCCGCTTCGGCGATGGCCTCGCCGAGAATGCGGTAGAATACGCGCGCGCTACGTTGCAACAGAACGCCAAGGCGATGCGTGGCCTGTGTCGACCTAACGGCGTGTTCGATTGTTCCAAGGCCGTAGAACCCGATTTCCTCCGCCGCTCGCAAAACACGTTCCCGCGTTGGTTCCCGAACCGAGTCCGCCTGGTTCAAGACTCGGTTGACCGTGGACACAGAGACCCCTGCGGCCTCGGCGAGATCGGGGATGGTCGGGCGTTTCATGTCATTTCGTTTCAGGAATGTTGGCGGCTGGCATATTTTGATATGATCTTTCGACACGATGATGATTGCTGTTGATGCGAACCGTGTCAATAGTGCATGACAAATGAGCCGATAGCGCTCACTCAAGAATCGGGCGTCGGCAAACTGGGAGGAGATCCGATGGACAGCGTGGAACGGGTCATGAACCCGCGCGACAGATGGATGCGAGGGGCGCGCTGCGATGGCGATGCCTCGCGAATGCGATCGGCTCGCCCCATGCTTCGCGGTTCGGCGCTGCGCCGATGCGCGGCGTCTCTTTGCACTTTGATGCGCGAAACCGGCCGCTCGGCCGCAGTTGCAAATGTCGGGCCGCGGTGCCGCGGTCTTATCCAAGGGAGGACACCGACATGACTATCACCAAAACGCTCGCCGCAACCGCCGTTGCGACGGTCATGGCATCCGGCGCGATGGCGCAGGACATCGCCGTGATCGGCGGGTCGGCCCAGGACGGCTTCTGGAATCTGATCAAGAAGGGCGTTGATGATGCGACGCTGGTTGTCGAGGCCAATGGCGGTACCGTCAACTACCTGCTGACGCAGAACTACGACAATTTCGGTCCCGACCTCGTAACTTTGATCGAACAGGCTGTGGCACAGGGCGTAGATGGTATCGCCATCCCGAACTGGCTGCCGGAGTCCGAAACACCGGCGCTGATCGCAGCGGCAGAGGCGGGCGTCGTCATCACCTCCTACAACGCTGGCCAGAGCGAAATGGACAAGTACGGAGCTCTGAACTACTTCGGCTCGGACGAGTACCTCGCCGGTGTCGCAGGCGGAAAATACCTTGCCGAGCAAGGCGCCAAGAAAATTCTGTGCCACATCCAGCTCCCTGGCGCGATCAACCTCGAAACCCGCTGCGAGGGCGTGAACGACGGTGCGACGGAAGCGGGTGCCGAAGTCTACATCGTTCGTGTCCCGGCGAACCTCGACGGCGATATGGTCGGCACCTCGGAAGCCATCAAGGCCGAACTGATCGCCGACGATTCCATTGATGCGGTGATCAACCTGGCCGCCTGGGCCGCCGACGCCTCGGCTTCGGCCATCGAGCAACTCGGCAAGAGCGATAGCGTTATGCTGGGCACCTTCGACATGTCCGCCTCGGTGCTGGAGCGCATTTCCAATGGCTCTCAGACCATGGCAATCGACCAGCAGCCCTACCTGCAGGGGTTCCTTGCCACCTCGACGCTCTTCGCCAATCTCAAGTTTGGCACTGAACTCGCGACCCAGCCGGTTCTCACCGGCCCCGCAATCGTCGATGCGTCCAATGTCGAATCTGCAATCGAAGGCGTGAAGCTCGGCGCACGCTGAGCGACCGGCACAAGACGGGGTCCGGCCGTTTGGCCGGGCCCGACCCAAGCGGCTACACTTGACACCTTGTCGCAGATCCTCGGGAGACAGTTCAGATGACCGACACGACAACAGACAGCAACGTCGCACCCGCCTCTGGTGGCATTTCCCTGGCGGAATTCTTTCGCAGCCCCGCCGCCGGGGCGTTCATGGGCTTCGTCGTGGTTTTCGTCGTCTTCGCGATTTTCGGTTTCAGCAGAAATTTTCTTTCTATTCCGGGTATTACGACCTGGGTAAACTTCGCATCCCTAGTTGGGATCATTGCCATCCCTGTGGGCTTTCTGATGATTGCGGGCGAACTCGACATCTCGACCGGTGCGGTGCTGCCAGCTGGCGCTATGACAGTTGCAATCCTGTGCGGCCACTATGAGCTTCCCGTCCTGGTTGGAATTCTCGGGGCGCTTTGCGTCGGCGCACTCGTCGGCTTCATCAACGGTTTCATCGTTACGCGAACCGAAGTGCCGTCCTTTATCGTAACGCTCGCCACGCTCTTCGCGGTGGCGGGTCTGACGCTGTACCTGTCGATCCTCTTCATCAACAATACGAACTCGTTCTACCACGCCCCCGACTGGGCCAAGGCACTCTTTGGCGGCAAGGTTTTCGGGTTCAACTCGTCGGTTTTCTGGTGGATTGCTCTGGTCACGGCATTCTATTTCTTCCTTCACAAGTCTCCCAAGGGAGCCTGGGTTTTTGCGCTTGGCGGAGATCAGGAAAGCGCCCGCAACGCCGGTATCCCGGTGCGCGGATTGAAGATCGGCCTCTTCATGCTCTGCTCGATCTGTGCGGCTTTCGCCGGAGCACTCCAGGTGATCACGTTCAACTCGGCGACCAGCCAGGCAAATTTCGGACTGATCTTCAACACGATCATCTCAGTGGTCGTCGGCGGCGTGCTTTTGACCGGCGGTTTCGGGACGGTGATGGGTATCGTCTTCGGGGTTCTCACGCTCGCAATCGTCACGCAGGCGATTGGATTTACGGAGATCGACCGGAACCTATCTTTCCTCATTATCGGCGTGATGCTTCTGATCGCCGTTCTCATGAACGACACCTTCCGCAACTTGGCGACCAGCTGGTCGACATCGAAGAAGAAGTAAGGAGAGCACTCATGTCGGATAAACAACCTGTTCTCGAACTTCGCAATGTCGATAAGTCGTTTGGGCCCATCGACGTCCTGCATGAGATCAGCCTAAAGGTGGGCGAAGGCGAAGTACTCTGCTTGCTGGGCGACAACGGCGCGGGCAAGTCGACCCTGATCAAAACCCTCGCGGGCGTTCACCAACCCACCCGGGGCGAGATCATCATGGACGGCGCACCGACCACGTTTTCCAGCCCTCGCGAGGCGCAGGAGCGTGGAATCGCGACAGTTCACCAGTTCGGCGGCACCTATCCCCTGATGTCGATCGGGCACAACTTCTTCATGGGCGTCGAGCCAACAAAGGGATTCTGGCCATTCAAGGTCTATGACCGCGAGAAAGCCAACCGCATCGCGGTGGAAGAGGTCCAGAAGATGGGCATCACCCGGATCACCGATGGCGACAGGCTGGTCGGTGGCCTTTCGGGCGGTGAACGCCAGTCGCTCGCAATTGCCCGTGCGGTGTATTTCGGTGCCCGGGTTCTCATCCTCGACGAACCCACAGCCGCCCTTGGTGTAAAGCAGGCCGCGCATGTGTTGCGGATCGTGAACGAAGCCAAGCGACGCGGGCTAGCGGTGATCTTCATCACTCACCAGGTAATGCACGCCATGGCCGTTGGCGACCATTTCGCGGTTCTGATCCGTGGCGCTATCGCGGCCGATTTCCGCAAGGGCGACAAGACCCGCGAAGAGATTGCCGACCTGATGGCAGGCGGCGAATCCATGGCGGACCTCGAAGCCAATATCGAAGGTTACATGGAATCTCACGAAGGTCACGTTCCACCGCCCGTCCATTGATGGGCTGGCGGGTGTGACCCCGCCGGCTGGTGCAAGACTTGATTTGAACAAATGCGGTCGCCCATCGGGTTGACCGAAGGAGCGGGAGTGTCGGGATGATACGACTTGCCATCATCGGTGCTGGCCTCATGGGGGAGGATCACGCCAAAATCGTCGCCGAAGATCTCCCGGGAGCAACGCTGCAAGTCGTTTGCGACATGAGCGGGGAGCGTGCGGCGATGGTGGCCGAGCGCTACGGTGCCGAGAGCGTTGCAACCGACGCGGAGGCCACCATTCGGCGCGACGACGTGGATGCCGTGGTCATTGCCTCGCCGGATTTCACGCACGCGCCACTCACCATGGCCTGTATCGCGGCCGGCAAACGCGTTCTTTGCGAAAAGCCTCTCTCACAATCGCCAGCGGAATGCGAAGCGGTGATGAAAGCGGAACAGGCGGCCGGCGCGCGCTTCGTGATGCTGGGCTTCATGCGCCGCTACGACCAATCTTATGTGGAGATGCGACGGGCATTGGTTGAGGGGAAAATCGGACGCCCTCTGATGATGCACAATTTCCACCGCAACGTGGAAACGCCGGCAACCGACTTCACCGGCGCCATGGCAATCACCAACTCCGCGCCGCATGAGTTCGACGTCGTGCGCCATGTGCTTGGCACCGAGTTCATTTCCGTGACCGCGCACCAGCCGCGCCGGTCGGATGACCGTGTCGCCCCGGTGGTGATGGTACTTGAGACTGGTGACGGGCAGCTTGTTACCATCGAAATCAACAACAACGCAGACTATGGCTACGATGTACGCGCGGAACTCGTTGGCGAAGCAGGGTCCATCGCCATGAACAACGTCGCCTATACCCGCACGGACATGAAGCTTGCCGCCTCTACGAGCTATGACGCGGATTGGCGCGGGCGCTACCACGAAGCCTACGTCCGCCAGAACCGGGATTTCCTGCGTTTCGCCGAAACAGGCCACTTTCCGGAAATCGCTTCGGACAGTTGGGATGGCTACTGTGCAACGGTCGTTGCCGAGGCGGGTGCAGCGGCGTTGTCGGCGGGTCGGAAGCAGCCGGTTACGATGATGGACAAGCCCGAATTCTACCAAGGTCACAAGGGAGTGGCGGCATGAAACTGGGTTTTGTTTCCGACAGCCTCGGTGGCACAAGTTTCGAGTCAATGCTCGACCATGCGGTGCGAATGGGTGTTAGTGGGGTGGAAGTGAATACCTGTGGCTGGTCGACCGCGCCGCATTTCGACCTCGCGTCGATGCTGAGCGATGCCGGAGCCCGAAAGGCGTTCCAGACAGCTTTCTCAACCCGCGGGCTCGAGGTTGTCTCGCTCAATGCCAATGGCAACCCGCTGCATCCCACCGACCAGACACAGGGAGTCGGGCTGAAGGACACTATCCGCGTTGCCGGAGAGTTGGGTATCTCAACCGTCTGCACTATGTCCGGTCTTCCCGCCGGCAACCGTACCGACACGATGCCGAACTGGGTTGTCTCCTCCTGGCCACCAGAGACACAGGAGATCCTGCGCTACCAGTGGGACGAGAAACTGATCCCGTTCTGGATGGAGATCGCAGATCTCGCTCGCGAGAATGGGGTCGAGCGCATCGCGCTCGAACTGCACGGAAATCAATGTGTTTACAACGTTCCCTCCCTGCGGAAACTTCGCGACGCGGTCGGGCCCGTTATCGGGGCAAACCTCGACCCGTCGCACCTTTTCTGGATGGGTGCCGATCCGCTGGTGGCTGCGGAAGATCTGGGCGATACGATCTATCACGTTCATGCCAAGGATACGCTGTTGAATGCGCCTGTACAGGCGACCACGAGCCTGCTCGAGAACGGCTCGCTTATGGATATCCCGGCGCGCAGTTGGTCCTACATCACGCTCGGCTTCGGCCACGGGGAGGAATGGTGGCGGCAGTTCTGCTACCGGCTCAAGATGGCGGGTTACGACGGTTGGCTGTCGATTGAACACGAGGACGTACTGCTCAACTCTCTGGAAGGCCTCGAGAAATCCGTGGCCCTACTGAAAGGTGTGATGCCCATTGCGCCTTCCGACTTCAAACCACAGGACATCTGACATGGGCTTTCAACTTGCAGCCTGCGCCGAAATGCTCTGGCAGGACAAACCGATTGCATGGCGCGCGTCGCGCCTGCACGAGATGGGCTTTGGCGTCGGTCTCTGGAACTGGCCGGCGTGGGACCTCGATGCACTGGAAAAGACAGGCGCGACCTTCACCATCATGAACGGCTATCTGGAAGGGCGGTTGGCCGATGCCGAAGGCGCGGACCTGCTGCTTGAGTCGGCCCGCGAAACCGCGCAGATCGGCAAGCGCCTTGGCGTGCACCGGCTGAATCTGCACGGTACCGGACTGGGCGATCGGGGCCTGCCCATCCAGCAACTGGCGCACGTGGCGCCCGGCATGTGGTTGCGGGCCCGCGACACGCTCCACCGGATCTGTGACATGGCCGAGGACGAGGGCGTGAGTTTCACGCTAGAGAACCTGAACCTGCGCGAGCATCCCGGTTGCCCGTTCAACTCGACGGCGGATGTGCTGTCGCTGGTGGCGGCTGTGGACCGACCGCAGTTGCGCATCAACCTGGACCTCTACCATACCCAGATCGGCGAGGGCGACGTGATCCGACACGCCGAGGCCTGCCTGCCCTGGATCGGCGAGGTGCAGGTCGCCGACAACCCGGGCCGCTGTGAACCGGGTACCGGTGAAATGAATTGGCCGGTGATTGCGCGCGCCCTGGATGATATGGGGTACACGGGTCCGGTTGGGATGGAAGCATTTGCCAGAGGCGAGCCGGAAGACGCATTGGAGGCCTTCCGCAACGCCTTCACGTTGTAACTGAACAGAAAGCACGATGACATGTTGAAAGTGGGACTCCTTGGCGCTGGTCGTATCGCCGGCGTTCACGCCATCGCAATCTCCTCCAATACCGGAAGTACGCTTGCCGCCGTGTCGGACTACTTTCCCGAGAACGCCGAGAAACTGGCGGCGCAATACGGTAGCGCGGCGCGTAGCACCGAAGACATCATTGCCGATGACAGCATCGACGCGGTACTGATAGCCACCTCGACCGACACCCATTCGGACCTGATCGAGGCGGCGACGCAGGCAGGGAAGGCCGTGCTTTGTGAGAAGCCAGTGGACCTGAGCCTCGACCGCGCACGCGCCTGCCAGAAAGTCGCGGACAAGACTGGCAAACCGGTGATGATCGGTTTCAACCGCCGCTTCGACCCCAATTTCGGGGCATTGAAGGTGGCGTTGAAGGCCGGCGAGATCGGCAAACCCGAATTGCTTGCCATCACCTCCTTCGACCCGGCCCCGCCGCCTGTGGAGTACATCAAGGTGTCCGGCGGGCTCTTCAGGGATATGATGATCCACGACTTCGACATGTCCAGTTTCATCATGGGTGAGGCACCGGTTTCCGTTATGGCGGCGGGCTCTTCGATCGTCGATCCCGAGATCGGTGCTGCGGGCGATGTCGACACTGCGGTGGTGACGATGACCTATGCCGATGGGCGGATAGCCGTAATCAAAAATTCCCGACGGGCCGTTTACGGCTATGATCAGCGGGTGGAACTGCTGGGCTCCGAAGGACTCTTGCAGGCACAGAACATGCTGGAGAACACCGTGGTCAAGTCGACGGCCGACGGTGTGACGGGGGCAAAGCCCACCTACTTCTTCCTCGAACGCTACATGCCGGCCTACTCGGCAGAGTGGAATGCCTTTGTCGAAGCGGTGAACTCCGGCGCACCGATGCCAGTAACGCTCGCCGATGGCATCACCGCGCTCGCAATGGCCGAAGCCGCAACCCGGTCCGCGCAGACGGGATCGCCGGTGAGGTTGGAAGATGTCTGAGCATCTGGACCTGATCACGATTGGCCGGTCGTCGGTTGATCTCTACGGGGCCCAGGTCGGCGGGCGACTGGAGGACATGGGATCCTTCGACAAGTATATCGGTGGATCCCCCACCAATATCGCCTGCGGAACCGCGCGGCTTGGGCTGAAATCGGCCGTGATCACGGGCGTTGGTGACGAGCATATGGGGCGTTTCATCCGGGAACAGCTCGCGCGCGAAGGGGTGAATATTGAGGGTGTGAAGACCGACCCCGACCGTCTGAC
Source organism: Tropicimonas marinistellae (assembly GCF_001509585.1). Lineage (GTDB taxonomy): Bacteria > Pseudomonadota > Alphaproteobacteria > Rhodobacterales > Rhodobacteraceae > Tropicimonas > Tropicimonas marinistellae. The sequence goes on from NZ_LNCI01000001.1 coordinate 29,128, forward strand.
GGCGCTGGTGCTGCTGGGCATTCGCGACCAGGAGCAGTTTCCGCTGATCTTCTATCGCGAGAATTGCGCCGACATGGGTCTGACGGTGACGGACATCGACCCGAATTTCATCCGTCGTGCGCGCGCGGTTGTGGCCACCGGAACGCACCTGTCGCACCCCCAGGTGGAGGCCGCCACGATCAAGGCGCTGGAGATCGCGCGAGAGGCGGGGCTGCAGACCGCGCTCGACATCGACTACCGCCCCAATCTCTGGGGCGTGGCCGGGCACGGCGAGGGAGAAAGCCGCTTCGTCGAGAGCGAGGCCGTCACGGCAAAGCTTCAATCGACGCTGCATCTCTTCGATCTGATCGTGGGCACCGAAGAAGAGTTTCACATCGCGGGTGGGTCTACCGACACACTGGAGGCGCTGAAGGCGGTGCGCGCTGTCTCCGGGGCAACGCTTGTCTGCAAGCGCGGTGCGCTTGGTGCGGTGGCCTTCGAAGGGGAAGTCCCCGGCTCGCTTGATGACGGTCAAACGGGCCCCGGCTTCCCGATCGAGGTCTTCAACGTGCTCGGCGCGGGAGACGGGTTCATGTCCGGTTTGCTCAAGGGCTGGCTCGATGGCGAAGATTGGCCCACGGCGCTCAAATACGCCAACGCCTGCGGCGCCTTTGCCGTGAGCCGGCATGGCTGCACGCCGGCCTATCCGAGCTGGGAAGAACTTCAATTCTTCTTCAAACGAGGAATCAAGCGGCCCGATCTGCGGCATGACACGGAGTTGGAGCAGGTGCATTGGGCAACCAATCGGGCGGGCGACTGGCCTGAGATGCGCGTTTTTGCCTTCGACCATCGCAGCCAGATGGAAGAGATGGACGGGGCTACGCCGGAGGCCATAGGACGCTTCAAGAAACTATGCCTCGAGGCGGCCTTGGCTGTGCAGAACGGGGAGGGCGGCTTCGGTATCCTGTGCGACGGGCGCCTTGGCCGCGACGCACTCTACAAGGCCACCGGGACCGGGCTCTGGATCGGGCGACCGGTGGAATGGCCGGGTTCTCGCCCCCTGACTTTGGAGCCCCAGATCGGGCCGGATTACGGGCGGTTGAACGAGTGGCCACGCGACCAGGTCGTGAAATGCCTTTGCTTCTGTCACCCGGACGACGGCGCGGATATGTGGGCAACCCAGGAACAGACGGTCCTGCGCCTCTTCGCGGCCGCGCGGCGCAATGGGCTGGAGTTCCTGCTTGAGGTGATCCCCTCCAAATGTGGACCCGTGGATGACGAGACCACGCCGAGAGTGATACAGCGTTTCTACGATCTGGGTGTCTGTCCCGATTGGTGGAAGCTGGAGCCGTTCACGACCGAAGCATCCTGGGAAGGCGCGGTTGCTGCCATCGAGCGCAACGACCCGCGCACCCGCGGCATCGTGGTGCTGGGGCTCGATGCGCCACAGGAAGAGCTTGCCGCGAGCTTCGCGCTGGCCGCCCGGCAACCGCTGGTCAAGGGCTTCGCCGTAGGCCGGACGATCTTCGGCAATGCAGCCCGCAACTGGATGGCGGGCGCCATTTCCGATGGCGAGGCCGTGGCCGAGATGACAGGGAATTACCAACGGCTTTGCGGCATCTGGGATGCGGCAAGGAAAGCTGCGAGGAGCGAAGCATGAGCGAGACGATCCGACTGACGGCGGCGCAGGCGCTGGTCCGCTATCTCGGTGCGCAGATGACCGAAGACGGCGTGCCATTCATCGCCGGGTGCTGGGCGATCTTCGGCCATGGCAACGTGGCCGGGCTTGGCGAGGCGCTCTATCACGCGCAGGACACACTGCCGACCTATCGAGGTCATAACGAACAGACGATGGCTCATGCGGCCATAGCCTATTCGAAGCAGCTGCGCCGCACGCGCGCAATGGCGGTCACCTCGTCTATCGGACCCGGGGCCACCAATATGGTCACCGCAGCAGCGCTGGCGCATGTGAACCGACTGCCGGTGCTGCTGCTGCCCGGCGACGTCTTCGCGAACCGCGGGCCTGACCCGGTCCTGCAACAGATCGAGGATTTCGGCGATGGTACCGTTTCGGCCAACGACTGCTTCAAACCGGTCAGCCGCTATTTCGATCGCATCACGAGGCCCGAGCAGCTCCTGACCGCCTTGCCGCGGGCCTTCCGTACCATGACCGACCCGGCCGATTGTGGACCGGTTACGCTGGCCTTCTGCCAGGACGTGCAGGCCGAGGCATTTGACTATCCCGAGAGCTTCTTCGAGCCCAAGACGTGGCGCATTCGCCGTCCGCAGCCCGATCCGGTCGAGATCGAGGCTGCCGCAGCACTGATCCGCAGCGCGAAACGCCCGGTGATCGTCGCCGGCGGTGGCGTGCATTACTCCGGCGCCTACGAGGCGCTGGAGTTCTTCGCCAAGACGCATCGGATTCCGGTCGCCGAGACTCAGGCCGGCAAGTCGGCTCTGCCCTGGGACCATCCGCTGAATCTCGGCCCCATCGGCGTCACCGGCGGCGAGCCCGCGAATGGCGTCTGCGCCGAGGCCGACGTGATCCTCGGTGTCGGCACGCGGTTCCAGGACTTCACCACCGGGTCCTGGGGACTATTTGCCAATCTCGAACGCAAGCTCATCAGCCTGAACGTCGCGGCCTATGATGCAGCAAAACATGGCGCAGAGCCGATCTGCGCCGATGCCTGTGCTGGGCTTGAGGCACTCTGGAAGACGCTTGGCGACTACAAGGCCGACGTACCGGCCGAGGCGCTCAAGCCCGACTGGTTTGCCAAGGTCGACCCACTGACCGACGCTCCAGAAGGCAATGAACTCCCGACGGATATGCAGGTGATTGGAGCAGTGCAGCGTGCGGCTGGCGAGAACACCGTTGCCATGTGTGCCGCTGGCACCATGCCAGGCGAGTTGCACAAGCTCTGGAAGGCCGGGCGGCCGGGCTCCTACCACATGGAATACGGCTTCTCCTGCATGGGCTACGAGATTGCCGGCGCCATGGGCATCAAGATGGCGGAGCCGGACCGTGACGTGATCTGCTTCACCGGAGACGGCACCTATATGATGGCCAATTCGGAGATGGCGACAGCCGCCATGATGGGCATCTCCTTCACCGTCGTTGTCACGGACAATCGCGGCTTCGGTTGCATCAACCGGCTGCAAATGGGCTGCGGCGGCGCGGAATTCAACAACCTGCTCGATCACACGATTCACGAGGCGCCTTCGGCCATCGACTTCGCCAAACATGCCGAAGCGATGGGCGCAACAAGCGTCAAGGTCGGTTCGATTGCCGAACTGGAGGAGGCGCTGGCGAAGCGGGCCGGCATCAAGGGGCCCTATGTGATCGTCATCGACACCGACCCATATCCGTCTACGCCCCATGGCGGAACGTGGTGGGAGGTTGGCGTGCCCGAGGTCTCCGAACGGGCAGAAGTCAACGCCGCCCGTGCTGGCTACGTCGAAAACAAGAAGACGCAAAGGGCGGACTGATGGCCGTGAAGATCGGGATTTCGCTCATTGCCTGGCAGAATGACGATCTGCCGGACCTGACGGCGGATTTCACCACTGAGGGCGCAATGGAGGATGCCGGGCGCATCGGCTACCAGGGCGTAGAGCGCGGCCGCCGGATGCCGGCGGATACCGAGGGTCTCCGCGCCTATCTCGACCGTTATGGCGTTGCGCTCTGCGGTGGTTGGTGTTCGGGCAACCTGATGCAGGCAAGCCTCGCTGAGGAGAGGGACGCGATCCGCCAGCAGGTCGAGCAGTTCGCCGCCCTCGACGCTCCCTGCATCGTCTATGCCGAGTGCTCCAACACGGTGCAGGGTCAAATCGGCACGCCGGTTAGCCAGCGCCCGAAACTTGGTCGTGACGAGGTGCTTGCCTATGCCGCAAAGCTCTCGGAGCTGGCCAAGTGGTCGGCGGATCAGGGCGTGGTGCTGAGCTACCACCACCACATGGGCAGTATGATTGAGGATGCCGAGGATATCGACTGGCTGATGGAAGGCAGCGACCCAGCGCTGACGCTGCTCTACGACACCGGACACCTGCACTTCGCAGGAGCCGACCCACTCGGGGTGCTCGACAGATGGGGGCATCGCATTCACCACGTCCATTTCAAGGACGTGCGCCAGCCGGTGATCGACCGCATCCGCGCCGAAGACCGGAGCTTCCTCGATGCGGTGGCGGGTGGCGCCTTCACCGTGCCCGGCGACCCCGACGGCTGTATCGACTTCCGGGCCGTCACTGACCGGCTCAAGGCGATGGACTACAGCGGCTGGATCGTGGTCGAGGCGGAGCAGGACCCGGCCAAGGCGCCGCCCTTCGACTACTCTAAGATGGGTTACGAGCACATCGTTTCGATCTGCGGCAGGTCGGGGCTGCCCATCGAGAGCTGATTTCACCGGCCCCGTCCGGGGCCACACCGCAAGCCATGCCAACGGAGGTTAACATGGTGGATCGTCCTCTTGGATTTATCGGGTATTTCGGTCGCGAGTCCTGCGATCTGGATGAATTCAAGGTGCTGACATCCCAGAACTTGCCTGCCGATGCGGTGCCACATGCCGTGTCTGTGGAAAAGAATGTGCCGGTCTACGATATGGCAGCTTTGGCGCCTGCGCTGGAGAACGTGGAGAAGCGCCGGGCACTACAGTCTGAATGGGCCCGGGTGTTGCGCAACTCCGCCGGTGTCATTGCATTGAAGCAGGCGTATACCGACACCGGGCCAATCGACCGTGCTTCGGACGTCTTCCGACAGATCATCGTCGAAGAGCGTGCCTCGAACGCGGGCAAGGGGGATCATTTCGCCGCTTCGGGCGCGAATGACCGCATCTGGAACTCGCTTCAGAAGCATTGTCTGCGCGACCCGGAGGGCTTCGCACTCTATTTCGGCAACACCGCGATTGCAGCGGCGGCCGAGGCCTGGCTGGGGCCGAACTACCAGATGACGGCGCAGGTCAACCAGGTGCGACCGGGCGGCAAGGCGCAGCAGGCACATCGCGACTACCATCTCGGCTTCCAGAGCGCCGAGAGCGCGGCCCGCTACCCTGTGCACGCACATGAGGTTACGGCCACGCTGACCCTGCAAGGGGCCGTGGCCCATTGCGACATGCCGGTGGAGAGCGGGCCAACCAAACTCCTGCCTTTCTCGCAACTCTACGGGCCCGGCTACCTGGCCTTCCACGACGCGGATCACAGTGCCTGGTTCGAAGAGGCATGTGTTCAGCTTCCCCTGTCCAAGGGCGACGCGGTCTTCTTCAACCCGGCGTTGTTTCATGCGGCGGGCGAGAACCGCAGCGCCAATATCGAGCGCATGGTCAACCTGCTACAGGTGTCCTCGGCCTTCGGCCGCGCAATGGAAAGCGTGGATCGCGCAGCCATGTCGGCGGCGCTGTTGCCGGCGCTGGTGTCTCTTAAACAAGCCGGGCGTTTGTCGGAGAGCATGTTGCGCGCGGCCATCGCCGCGTCCGCGGAAGGCTATCCTTTCCCGACCAATCTCGACACCGACCCGCCCGTCGGCGGCAACGCGCCCGCAAGCCAGGCCGACCTACTGGCGCAGGCCGTGGCGGAGGGCCTTTCGGTCGATGCCTTCTCGGTCGAACTGGCCGCCCTGAAAACGCGACAAGCCGCCTGATACGGCGGATCGGATCATCAACACCGGCCGCCCTTCCGGGGCGGCCGGAATGAGAGGACAAGAAATGCCGGATCTCCTGAAAAGACCCTTCGGTACCCGAGGCAAGGTGCATCAGATCACCCCGCACAACGCCGGTTGGCGCTACGTCGGGTTCTCGCTCTATCACCTTCGGGCCGGGGACACCGCCGCTGAAGCCACAGGAGACGCCGAGGTCATTCTGGTCATGGTCGAAGGCAAGGCACGGATTACTGGCGCGGGGCAAGACTGGGGTGTTTTGGGAGATCGGAAGAGCGTCTTCGAGAAGACGCCGCCGCATTGCCTGTACCTGCCCAACGGCACCGAGTGGGACGCGGTGGCCGAGACCGATTGCGTCCTGGCGGTCTGTTCCGCCCCGGGCAAGGGCGGACACGAGCCGCGCCGGATCGGACCGGACGGCATCACCCTGACCGAACGCGGCAAGGACACCAACACCAGGTACATAAACAACATCGCGATGGAGAACGAAGACTACGCAGACAGCCTGCTGGTGACGGAAGTCTTCACGCCCGCCGGTCACTGGTCGTCCTATCCGAGCCACCGTCACGACGAGGACGATTTCCCCCGCATCACCTATCTGGAGGAAACCTACTACCATCGCCTGAACCCTGCCGACGGCTTCGGCATCCAGCGGGTGTATACTGATGATTTGCAACTGAACGAAACCATGGCCGTGCACGACGGTGACGTTGTGCTCGTCCCTCGCGGCCACCATCCCTGCGGCGCGCCCTATGGCTTCGAGATGTACTACCTCAACGTCATGGCCGGCCCGCTGCGCAAATGGCGCTTCGTCCCCGCGATGCCAGTCGAATGGATCATGGAACGCGACGCCGGGTGATTTCGCGGGCCTACAACGGCGCAAATCACGATAGAGACGGGCGTCAGGCAACGTGTCCGTATGGTCTTCCGGACCGCGCGCCGTGTGAACCCGGCACAGGCATCGGTGTGCGCTTCACCCTTGCCCTTAGAGGGTTATCCGCCAGCGTGGCTGATGCAATTTATCAGGATCGAGGATCGTCGAAGGCACCTGATGTAAGGGCAAATGCAGTCGAAGTAGAACTGAGGTGAATCAAGCGCCCGAAAAGAATTGCCTATACCACCGCAAGAGCATGGGACGCGCGTACCTTCGCCGTCGTCAACGCTGAGACTATAGCAATGGTGTAGCGTCTTAAGGTCTGAGCAAAACACGTTTACTTGCCGATCCCGCAACGATCGGTAGCTGCGACATCGCGCTGGTTTCGCGAGCGGGTGGCCGACGCCAGTTGCGCAACATTCGACTTCTGAGGTGGGACGTTCGCGTCGCGTCAGCACAATCGAATTGTCTGGATCCTCTCGCCAGAATGAATGCCAGATGCGGAATGATCGGGTAACATGGGCGTGCCAGAGACTCCCATCATTGAACCTTTGCGGTTCGACAGACGTGTTTCACCAGAGTTGAGGAACTAAATGGCCGGACGTATCTTCATCGAAGCCAGCGACGTGACATCCGGTGGCCTGCCGTCTCCGGTGAAACATCTCTACCTCGTCTACGAGGCTGAGAGCGGCATCGAATACACCATTCGGGCGGGGCCAGACGGGGCATTCAAGATCTTCGGATCCTTTGAAATTCTTGACAACGTCAGGCTTTCGAACTCGCCCGACGCCAGAGAGCTGACGGACCGACCAGACCGGAACTCGACAGATTTGTCTTTTGCAGGCATGACCGATGACCAAGCCTGGGCATTGATGCTGAAATACGCGCGCTCCTTTGAAGCGACCGAACCCGACTACAATGCTTTTACGAGCAATTCTAACACCTTCATCGGCGCGTTGCTGGCGGGGACCGGGGAGGATCCGTACGACTTGCTGCCAAGCGGCGTTCCAGCAACCCAAGCAATCGGGTTCGGCAATTTCGGGGACATTCTGGACGAGCTCGCACCGCCAAGCGATTGGCGCACGCTGGGTACCGCTGCAGCCGAGACATTCTTCGGCGAGGCACATGGTGAGGAGATCTCAGCATCTGGCGGCGCCGACGTGGTTTACGGGCGTGGCGGAAGTGACCTGATTCTTGGTGAGGGCGGTGCCGATCTGCTTCACGGTCAAAACGGATCGGATGTCCTCCGGGGTGGGGCCGGCCGCGACAGTATCTGGGGCGGAGCAGACTCGGACAAATTGGTAGGCGGTCAGAACGCCGATATGCTCTTTGGAGGCAGGGGCAGTGATGTATTGATCGGAGGTCGGGGAGCCGACGAACTGACCGGGGGGCGGGGGGCAGATACATTCGTGCTAAGTCAAAGTCCGGGTGTCGACACGATCACGGATTTTGAGGGTGCATCGGACAAATTTGTCCTCGCCGACGGGCTCCAAGAGGAGGACATCGCGCTTTCAGACACGGGTGATTTTGTCCTGATCGAATTGTCGGCGACAGGTGACGTGTTGGCCAAGGTCCATCACGACGCAAGCGCGGAGATCGAGTTTTGGGACATCGGATAGACGCCCTACGCCCGTGGAGGCAAAACCCTTGCCTGACGACATTATTGCGCGGGCATTGCTAACCGACTCTCTGCACCGAATGCGATGGCCCTATGGTTCGTTCCAGTATTGTCGACGCTGCTGCCAGATCTTCTCCCCGATCAGGCAATCGGCCGGGTTTCGCGTGCTCATTTGCGCGGGCACAAGCGTTTCCGGTTGCGAGACGCCGACCATTTCAAGGATCAGCTTCCGCCGCACCGCCTCGGCAAAATCCGCCCAGTCCAGCACCGGAATCACAAACGAACCTGGGCCTCCGGTGACGCAAACCTCATAGTAGATATCCAGCCCTTCAAGGTGCCAGTCGCTGCCCATGCCCTCACGTGTCAGGAGCGGCAAGCCATTGATAACTATACCCTTCGACAAAACTTCGTCGCGGGCTTCTGTCACGGGCCGCCCTTGGTTGTTCGGCCCGTCCCCAGAAATGTCGATGACACGACGCAAGCCGCTGAAATCGTTCGTCTCGATCAGTTCCGCGCCGAACACCAGGGCCTCTGAAATGGAGGTGCGCCGAAGGGACGGGTTGAACCGCGCAGTCAGCGTCTCGGCAAAGGCTGCAAGATCCTCTCGCGATTCCAAGAGTCGCCAGTCGACGATCACCTCCTGCGCCCCGGCCCACTCGACATAGGTCAGTGCCACCCGCTGCAGCATGCCCGTCTGAACGGCGGCATAGACCGCGTCCGACTGTAGCGCGGCCGCGTAGCCTCGACGCTGGATCTCCAACTCGTTCTCCGACATCGATCGCGAAACATCGACCATCAGAACGAGTTCGAGGTCCACCTCCATCCCGTCGGCGGCTGTTGCGGCGAGTAATACGGCGGTCAGAAAGGCGGCAATCCTGTGCATGGCGACAGAATGCGAAAATGGGGACTCCGGGTCCAATCACATTGCCGCCTGCAATGCCCGACCGCCACGGCATCAAGGGCGTGGATGGCATTCTCGTCCGGGATTGGGCAGCGCCATTCTTCGCGGTGATCTGTGTCATGGAGCAATCCTGGTGTCGTTGATAAAATCCGCGGTGCTTCGGAACGCGCCGCGGACTGCTTCGAATCCTTTGGGGGGAGGGAGAGCCATGGCACGCAAGACAATCAGAGGTACCAGTGGCGACGACATAATTCGTGGGGGAGCGACCGACGAAAGGATCATTGCCAGCCTTGGAGAAGATTCCGTTGATGCCGGCGGCGGTAGTGATCATGTTCGGGGCGGAAGTGGAAACGACACGCTTTCAGGTGGCGATGGTGACGACTGGGTGTCCGGCGGTCTCGGAATGGACCTGCTGTCCGGGCAACGCGGGAACGACATACTTGCCGGTGGCGAAGGCGACGACGTTCTGATCGGCGGTATTGGCCGGGACATACTGAAGGGGCAAGCCGGCGACGATGTTCTCGTCGGGAGCACAGCGGAGGCTATACGCGACGCATCCGGGAATTGGATTGTCTCTGGCCTGGTTCCAGACGGCGCTCGCGACGAGTTTCACATCACTGCATTTGCGGGCACCGGAAATGACACGATCCTCGGATTCGAGGTCGGCAACGACATACTCCGCTTCAAACAGAACGGCGTCGCAGATGCGGTGCAAACCGGAAATGACGTCTTGATCACGACCACGCTGGGCGGGACGGTTAGTGTCGTTGGCGTCTCCATTTCAGATTTGGCAGACAGTGTTCGAGGAACCGATTTCTTCGCGTCGCCGGGATGGACGCTGCTTGGAACTGATGCTTCGGATCAGATTACCGGAAGCGACGGCAATGACCACATCGAAGGTCTCGCGGGTGACGATACAATCGACGGTGGCGCCGGGTCAGACGTCATTCTCGGCGGTCCGGGTGCCGATAATCTACGTGGCGCAATCGGGTTCGACCTTGTCTTTGGCCAGGCAGGCGATGATACGCTCAGGTTCAATTCCGCCTTTGCGACGTATTCGGCGACGCGAGTTTTGGCCGCTGACCCGACAGCATTCGCCAAGAGGCTCGCAGCAGAGGATGCCACATCCCCATGCGATTCAGAGAGTTTCGATTTTGATGCATGTGTTGGAAGAGTTCGTCCGCTTCCGATCGCGGTCGTCGACCCCGCCGGGACGCACGAAAACGACCTTGCCATCGGTGGGGCCGGTGACGACCTCTTTGTTTGGCACTTCAGCGAAGACTACGATGCTAAGCAGTTTGACGTCATCGTCGGTGACGACCGGCTAACGACCGACGGTGCGCAGGCCTACGACACCACGTTGGGCAATGACATACTTCGTGTTGTATTCGAGAGTGATGTTTTGGGAAACGCTCCACCCCAATTCCATGCTCTCGCATCCGAAATCCGGGCAGAGTACGACGGCGAGAGCACGGCATTTCTCGACACAATCAACGTCGCGATCTCGGAAATCGACAGGATCGAGATCGTTCTGGCCGAAACGGGGTCCGGCGACACCATTGATGGCATTATCCTAGACGCTGACGACTTCCTCCAACCGCAGCGATTTGGCCACCCGCTGTTCCCCGCAGAACTGATCTCGGATTCGGTGCCGGTGACTCCCACAGAGCGCTTCTCAGTGGATTCCGACGTGCTGCGTATCAGTGAAACCGGTGATCTGTTCCTGTCCTTCGGCGTACGGCGAACAGGGACGGACTATGGCGAACTGGGAATCTACCGGGTTGTGGACGCCGTCAAACAGGGTGCCAGGCTCATTCCTGAGGTAAATGCCGGTACCGTGAAGGTTTCGGACTACTTCGCTGAAATCTCCATTGGCGACCAGTTCGGCCTGTTCCTTGACCTGACGGACAACGGTACCAACAGCCCGGATATCGATATCGACATGGCCTCCGGGTTCGCTATTGGCGGATTTGGCGGCGTCGACAACGATCGGTATGTCATCGGGTTCGAAGACTTTGCCGGGACACCGAGCGTTCCAACAGACCACGACTTCAACGATTATGTCGTCGTGCTCGATCGGCGGGAGGACGTTGCAAAGGGGCCGTTCCCTTCGGATCTGCTGAGTGACAGCGTGACGGTGCCAACAGCGGAACGTACACCTGTCCCGACCGATCTGCTTTCGGGTTTCCCCGGCGACATACAGCTCTCCTTTGTGATGGCCAAGACGGGGACGGACTACAGCGAGCTTGGTGTCTACCGAATTGATGCCGACGGGTTTGCCGTGCCGGAATCCGAGATCCTGCTCGGCGACCTGCGCAATGGTTCCCCTCAGAGCATCATGGCGCTCTATCCCGATCTCGCGGAAGACGAGGGCGTTGGACTCTTCCTCGACCTCACTCAAGACAATGATGCGGACCGCGATAGCGACGCCATCGGGTCGGGCATGGCAATCTGGCAAGACAACAGCGCGACCGGTGGGCCGGACCTGGTAGGTTTCGAGGATTTCCGCGGTACGGCTGAGGTGCCCACGGACTTCGATTTCAACGATTTTGTCGTGGCAATTGACTATGCGCCAGTCACCGCACTCATCGATCGCGCCCGCTTGCCGTGCGTCGAGTTTGCCTTCCGGCTTTACGACCAGACCTTCCGCTTGGGCGATTGGGTCACGGTTGACGCCGCGCTCGCCGATGGATCAGCGTTGCCTTCATGGATGACCTTCGATGGCGCGATGTTCCGCGGCACAGCACCGGCGGGCTTCGATGACCGGTTGGAGATCCGTGTTACCGCAACTGCAGGTACCCAATCGGTGTCCGACACTTTCGAGTTCCATATCGCACCCGACGCGCCGATCCTGAGTTTCGATGTCCAGCGCGGCATCAGCGTGGGAAATGCACTCGAGGCGTACAGACCCAAGGGCGACGGCTTCCCCGAGCCCTATGGCCCGTATAGCTGGGGCTGGAGGCTAGAGGAAAAGGATATGGGCGTGATCGCCGACAAGGGGTTCGACACGGTGCGCATCCCGGTCGGGTGGTCGTTCCACGTCGATCCGAACGATCCCACCTACAGGGTCGATCCGGACTTCTTCCCACATGTCGACGAAGCAATTGGCTGGGCACTGGATGCCGGGCTAAACGTGATCCTCAACGCCCATGGGTTCCACGAGATGAACGCGGAACCCGAGGCGACCTATCCGATGCTCGCCGCCATGTGGGATCAGATCGCGACCCGCTATGCGGATTACCCCGACAACCTGTACTTCCAGCTCTACAATGAACCGGAGTACTCTCCGTCGGATCCGAACGACAACTTCAGCCCCGACCTGATCAACCAGGTCCTTGCCGACCTTGTCGAAGTGGTACGCGAAACCAACCCGACCCGGGCTCTGATCGTCAATGGAAACGTCCACAGCGGCACCAATGGCCTGTACGAATTGGTATTGCCAAACGACGACTATCTTGTGGCTAATTTCCACTACTACCTACCGGATGAATTCACGAGCCAGGGGCTCAGGGGGCTGCCTCCCGGCGTCGAATGGGGCAGCGAACATGACTTGAGGGAGCTGCGGAACAACTTTGACTACGTGGCGGCGTGGCACGCGCAGGCCGGTGACCTTCCGCTCCTCATGGGTGAGTTCGGCACGACGGCGAGGACCGAAGAGACCGAGCGCATCGAGTGGCTCGGTGCTGTCCGCGAAGCAGCAGAGGAGATCGATGCTGCCTGGGTGGTATGGGCTTACCTGGCGCAGTTCGACCTGACCAAATGGGATTCGGAAAACATGGTTTCGACGGGCGAATGGTATCCGGCCGTCGATGCGCTGTTCGACCCACTGGTCTCATTGTCCGCTGCGCCGGAGTGGTATGCAGATTCCGAGACCTTCTTGCTGTAGCAACGAGGTGGGGGTGAAAACCTGCTCCGCGTTATTCGCACAGGTTCCGCGCCGAGGTCGTTCGGTCCGGCAGCGGAAGACACGAATTATCGCAATATGACCGAACGGTACACTCGCAGTCTACTCGATCAGGATCGCGCGGAAGTCGTTGACGTTGGTCAGGGTAGGGCCGGTGACCACCTGGTCGCCGAGCGACTCGAAGAATCCGTGGCCATCGTTCTTCGAAAGGCTTTCGCGGGGAGAAATGCCTGCGCCATCAGCCTTGGCGAGTGTCTCCGGGTGGATTATTGCGCCAGCGACCTCGGTCGCTCCGTCCACGCCATCGGTATCTCCGGCCAGCGCGTGGATCCCGCGCGCTCCGTCCAGCGCGATTGCCAGCGACAGAAGAAATTCTACGTTTCGGCCACCACGACCGTTGCCACGCACTGTTACAGTGGTTTCGCCCCCCGACAGCAGGATGCACGGACGGGAAAACGGCTGGTCGTGTTGCGCAATGTACTTGGCGATTCCGGCCATGACTGTTGCCACGTCCCGCGCTTCGCCTTCGATTGCGTCACCCAGGACATGCACGCTGTGGCCGGTCCCGCGCGCAACTCTGGACGCGGCCGCCAGAGACATTTGAGGTGTCGCGACGAGATGCGTCTCGACACGCGCAAGGCGCGAGTCGTTCGGCTTGATGCTCTCTTCCTCGTCCGACGCGAGCACACGTAGCACGGGATCTGGCAAGTCGAGGCAATAGCGATTCACGATGCCCAGGGCGTCGCGTCGGCTTGTCGGATCGCCGACCGTCGGGCCGGAAGCGATATTCGCCGGATCGTCGCCCGGTACATCGGAGATCAGCAAGTTGATCACCCGTGCTGGATGGCAGGCTGCGGCCAGCCGTCCACCCTTGACCGCAGACAGATGGCGGCGCAGGCAGTTCATTTCGTCAATCGTCGCGCCGCACTTCAGCAAAGCGCGATTGACGGCCTGTTTTTCGGCAAGCGTGATCCCGTCGAGCGGAAGGGGCAGCAGCGCCGACCCACCGCCAGAGATCAGGCACAGCACGGTGTCGTTTTCCGTCAGATCATTTGCCAGGCCCAGCATCCGGGCAGCGGCGTCGAGACCTGCCGAATCCGGCACGGGATGTGCTGCCTCGACGACTTCGATCCCCTCGCAGGGCACGGCATGCCCGTACCGGGTGACGACCAACCCCTCGAGAGGCCGGCCGTAGTGGCGTTCGGTAGCCCGCGCCATCGCGGCGGAGGCCTTGCCTGCGCCGATAACCACGAGGCGCCCCCGCTCCGGCATGGGCGGGAGAAACGGTGGAACGCAGAGGTCCGGCTGGGCCGCCGCGACCGCCGCGTCGAACATGCCGCGCAGGAGCGCCTCGGGCGTCGCCATCGGTCTAGGCGACGTCGTGATTGCCGAGCATTTCCAGTGCTTTGACCATGGCCGAATGGTCCCATGCCGAGCCACCATGGGCGGCGCAGGCGTTGAAAAGCTCCTGCGCGGTCGCGGTATTGGGCAGGCTAAGCCCCATCTGGCGTGCGTTCGACAAGGCGAGGTTCAGGTCTTTCTGGTGCAGCTCGATTCTGAAACCAGGATCGAACGTGCGCTTCACCATGCGGTCGCCGTGGATTTCGAGGATTTTGGACGAAGCAAAGCCGCCCATCAGCGCCTCGCGCACCTTGGCCGGATCGGCACCGGCCTTGGAAGCGAAAAGCAGCGCCTCGCCGACGGCCTCGATATTGAGCGCGACGATAATTTGGTTGGCGACCTTGCAGGTCTGCCCGTCGCCGTTGCCGCCGACCAAAGTGACGTTCCCGCCCATCAGGTCGAGCAGCGGCTTCAGTTTCGCGAAGGTCTCCTCTGAGCCGCCGCACATGATGGATAGTGTTGCGTTCCTTGCACCGACCTCGCCACCCGAAACCGGCCCGTCGAGGTATTCGCACCCTAATTCGTTGATCCGAGACGCGAATTCCTTCGTGGCGATTGGCGAGATCGAGCTGTGATCGACCACGATCTTGCCGGCGCTGAGGCCCTCGGCCACGCCGTTCTCGCCAAAGAGCACGGTTTCTACGTGCGGCGTGTCCGGTACCATGATGAAGACGATCTCGGCAGCCTCCGCCACTTCTCTGGCGGTGGCGCAGGCGGTCCCGCCGGCGTCCAGAAGCTCGGCCGGCACCTCGTTGAGCGTGTTCAGGAAGAGTTCATGCCCTGCAGCAATCAGGTGACCGGCCATGGGGGTGCCCATGATACCAAGGCCGATGAATCCAAGTTTGCTCATGTCTGTGCTCCTGTCGAGTCAGTAACTGCCGCTGCCGTTCTTCGGCATTCCGGCGCGCATTTTTCCGAGTACCTGCTGGGAACCCGCAGCCATCAACCGGGCGTCAGAGGAAATGGTGACGAACTGGAACCCCATCTCGATCCGCTTCAGGGCGTACTCCGGCGTCCCGTTGTGGCAGCCGGCGACCTTGCCCGCTTCCTTCGCCTTGCGCACGATGAGCTCGATTGCCTCGGCAACGGGTGGGTCCACATCGTCAAAGGTCGGTGTGCAGCCAAGGGCAAGGGACAGGTCGGACGGACCGATGTAGACCGCGTCGAGCTCCGGAACGCTGAGGATTTCCTCAAGGTTGTCGAGGCCCTGCCTCGTCTCGATCATCGCGAAGGTCACGATGGTCTCGTCCGCGTGCTGGGGATAGTCCGGACCACCGTAGAGCAGGCCCCGGATTGGTCCGAAGCTGCGGGTGCCATTGGGCGGGTAGTGGGTGTAGCTCACGAGGTTTTCGGCATCTTCGGCGCTGTTGATCATTGGGCAGATTACTGCGTAGGCGCCGGCGTCCAACGTCTTCATCAGATGGGCCGGGTCTAGCCAGGGTACGCGCGCCATTGGAACAGTATCGGTCGTTGAAATCGCCTGGAACATCGACACTGCGGCCTGATAATCCACGACACCATGCTGGATGTCGACGGTGAGTGTGTCCCATCCCTGGTGGGCCATCGTCTCGGCAGAGAAGCCGCTGGGCACGGCCAGCCAACCGTTAACGGCGGCGTCGCCGCGGGCCCAGATCTCGCGAAGTCTGTTGGGGCGCATGGTGTCTCCTCCTTATCGGACCAGG
The DNA here is from genome assembly GCF_001509585.1 of Tropicimonas marinistellae. Taxonomy (GTDB): domain Bacteria; phylum Pseudomonadota; class Alphaproteobacteria; order Rhodobacterales; family Rhodobacteraceae; genus Tropicimonas; species Tropicimonas marinistellae. The sequence goes on from NZ_LNCI01000001.1 coordinate 45,128, forward strand.
CAGGGGCGCTTGTTGTCGAATGTCCAGTTTGGGATCAGGAATTGCATCGCGGCAGCATCGTCGCGCGCGCCCAGCCCCTTCTTCTTGTAGAGTTGGTGAGCCGCCTCGATCCGGTTCATATCGGGCTCGATACCGAGGCCCGGACGCTCCGAGACCTTCACCATCGAGTTAACGATTCTCGGCGGCTCCTTTGTGAGCTGCTGGCCGTCCTGCCAGATCCAGTGGGTGTCGAGCGAGGCGATCTCGCCCGGGGCCGCGGCGCCGGCATGGGTGAACATCGCCAGCGAGATGTCGAAGTGGTTGTTGGAATGCGAGCCCCAAGTCAGCCCCCAATCCCGGCACATCTGTGCGACGCGGACGGTGCCGGCCATGGTCCAGAAATGCGGGTCCGCCAGCGGGATGTCGACCGATTGCAACAGGATCGAGTGGCCCATCTGGCGCCAATCGGTTGCCACCATGTTGGTCGCGGTCCTGAGGCCTGTGGCGCGGCGGAATTCGGCCATGATCTCGCGGCCCGAATAGCCTTCTTCCGCGCCGCAGGGATCCTCGGCATAGGCAAGGATGTCGTCCCGCCCTTTGCAGAGCGCGATCGCCTCCTCGAGCGACCAGGCGCCGTTCGGGTCGATGTTGACAGCGGCCTCGGGGAAGCGATGCTTCAGGGCTTCGATGGCCAGCATCTCGTCCTCGCCTGCCAGCACGCCGCCCTTGAGCTTAAACTCGGTGAAACCGTAGCGCGCCTCGGCGGCTTCGGCGAGACGCACCACCGCCTCGGGCGTCAGCGCTTGTTCATTGCGCAGCCGGTCCCAGTCGTCGGCAGCAGAGCTCTCATCGCGATAATCCAGCGTCGTCTTCGTCCGGTCGCCGACATAGAATAGATAACCGAGCATTCGGACCGCATTGCGTTGCTGTCCTTCGCCGAGCAGGGCCGCGACCGGCAGGTCGAGGAACTGGCCCAGAAGGTCCAGCATGGCGGCCTCGACGGCGGTAACGGCATGGATCGTGGTGCGGAGGTCAAAGGTTTGAAGTCCGCGCCCACTGGCATCCCGGTCGGCAAACTCCCGTCGCATTGCGTTGAGCGCCGCATTGTAATCGCCGATACCTCGCCCGACGATGAGGGGAATGGCATCCTCGAGCGTCTGGCGGATCTTCTCGCCGCCGGGAACTTCTCCGAGGCCCGTATGGCCGGCGGAATCGGACAGGATGACGATGTTGCGAGTGAAGTATGGGCCATGTGCGCCGCTAAGATTGAGCAGCATGCTGTCGCGTCCGGCAACCGGGACCACGCGCATTGACGTAACTTGCGGAAGGTCTCCCTTTGCGGTCTTGATCTCGGCCATTTCGTTGTCCTCATCCGCTTGGGCGCATGCGGTAGTTGGTATTGGTCATCTGCCGATGCATAATTTGTTCCTAAGTCATCATACAAATTTTTGCAACAATAGATTCGCCAGTTCATCATGGCGTCAGCGCACGTTGGGGCGGCGGCGGTCAGCGTGAGCGTGGGCCGACGTGGGTGAGCTCGGATTGTGGCGAGGCGTTATGACGGGTGTCAGGTCTTGCGTCGGAGCAGGGCCCTGTACCGCGCCTGGCTGCTGCGCAAATGGTCACGCATTGCTGCGCGCGCACCCTCTTCGTCGCCTTCGAGTATGGCGTCCACGATGGCCTCGTGCTGACTGCAAAGGATGCCCACGTAGTCTGCTAGCTCCGCTTCGGTCGGGTCAGTTTCCAACGTGCGGCGCGGAATTGAGTCGGGGCCGATGAGAGACAGGAACTCGGGAAAGCGCGCGTTGTTTGCGGCCTCGGCAATTGCCAGATGGAGCGCGAAGTCGGCAGCAATGGTGTTTTCGCCGGCCTCGGCTGCAGCACAGAAATCGTGAAAGGCGTCAATGATCTTCCCTTCTTGCGCGGGAGAGCGCCTTACCGCCGCCAAGGCCGCGGATTCGCATTCCACGGCTGTTCGAATCTCAAGGATCTCCAGCATTGATGACACGCGGCTGGGGTCCACGTCCTGGAATGGGAGAAGGCTGGTCCGCTCGGGGGCGAGGACATAGACCCCGGATCCCTGCCGGGAGTCGACGAGGCCGTCGGCCCGCAGAGACGCGATTGCCTCCCGAACCACTGTGCGACTCACGGAGAACTCGCTGGTCAGGCGCGCCTCGCTTGGCAGCTTGTCGCCTGGTTCGTATTTTCCTGCATTGATCTGGTCGAGGAGATTTGCGCGAACTTTCGCCGCAAGGGTCCGGCGCCCATTGGTCGCAGTCGGTTCGTCCAGATCCTCGCGGGGTTCCGCCATGAGTGTGTTTGCCTTTCGGGGTATTTCTGTGCGGCTGGCCAATTTCTTACCTGTTCTACGACTTTGCGTCGAGGTCCCGTCCGAACGGCGCTGTGATTTCGCTTCGCTGCGATTGGCGCCTGCCTTCTCTTTGTCTCCATCGTGCCTGGTGCATGAGTTCTCCCTCTGGCATTGAGGGTGCCACTCAAAGTTGTATGATAAATATTGACCACGACGACGGCAAGAGATATGAGTTATCGCACAAGTTGTTTCGCGCAGGGCGGGGAGCGTGGCGGGTAAGTCGCGCGAACGGACGCGCTGCGCGGCAATCTGGAGGCCGGACCCAGCCGGTGCAGTCTGATGGAGGGACACACGCCGCGACGGTGGTGTCGTAGTAAAGGGAGATCGGAATGCTAAACAAACTCACTAAAACACTCTGCGTGGCCACGGCATGTGCCGTTGCAGCCATGCCGGTGCTTGCTGCCGACGGTCCGCTACGCGGCAACCTGCGTGTGGTGATCGGCTCGAAGTCGACCGGCGGCGATACCTACCAGAACTCGAGCATCGTTGCCGAGGCGCTTGCCGAGAATATCGGTATAAACGTCAAGGTCGATGCCGTGGGCGCCAGCGAGGCCTTCAAGGTACTGAGCCGCGTCTCCAACGGTTCCGTCGTGATGATCTTCCACGACCAGTCCTATCTGGGCTGGCTGTACGGCGTGAAGGGATACGACAATATCTTCGAGGAATACACCGTCGGTCCGACCGTCGCGATCAACCCCGGCAATGCCTATGCGGTGCCGAAGAGCTCCCCCTACCAGAATATTGAGGACATCATCCAGGCCGCTGGCAAGGGTGAGAAAATCCGCGTGGCGATCCAGCCGGGCGGCGTGTCCGAGATCGGGTTCTCGGCGCTGAAGAATGCGGTCAAGCTTCGCTTCCCGGGCGCTGAGGAAAACATCGTCGCCGTGAACACCGGCGGACAATCCGACAAGAACCAGCTGCTGTTCGACGGCCAGGCCGACGTGATCAACGCCTCCGTTCAGGCCAATGAGCAATATACCCGCCTGCCGGAAGACGATCAGAAAGCAATGCGCTTCGTCTGGCTCACCGCGCGCAAGGAGACCATTGAACAGGCCAACCCCGAAGGCATGGGTGAGACCTCGCGCGAGGATCTGCTGGAATTCGTCACGCCGAACGCCTCCGTGACGCAGGACGGGACCAAGGACTTCACTTTCGACAAGGAGTTTTTCTTCCTTTACAACAAGGACATGGACCCGGCCATCGTCGAGCAGATCGATGCCAGCCTGAAGGAAATCTTCGATGCCGGCGCGATCCAGGAGACGCAGAAGAACTCCTTCTTCATTCCGAACTTCATGCCCTCGGCCGAAGCGCAGTCCTACTTGATGGACAAGCGCGATCAGTATGAAGTGATCATCGAATCGATCCGTTGACGACATGATCCTTACGGCCCCGCCACATGCGGGCGGGGCCACTCCACTTCGGCGGGCCGCCGAAAACTCAAGCAGGACCATCGGGAGGAGTCCGGCATGAATCAGGAATCCGACCCGTTCAGCATTGCGATAGACTTCCCCCAGTCGCATCTGTTTTTTCCGAACATCGTCCACTGGGTCCTTTTGATCCTGGCCCTTTCGATCGCGCTCGTGCATGGGCGCGAGATCATCCACCATGTCCAGGGATGGGCCGAGAGCTATCGCGAACACGGGCTCGACTATGATCGCCTCCGCCTGTTTGGAACGCTCGGACTCGTCATCGCCTATTTTCTGCTGATGAACTGGGTCGGACAGCTCTTCCCGAATACCGGTATGGGTTTCCTGCTGGTCTCGATGCCCTTCATGGCGCTCCTGTCACTGCTCTACGTGCACGACATCAACCGCAAGAAGGTCCTGATCATCCTCGCCAACGCGATCATCGCCCCCTTCATGGCCTGGTACGTGCTGGCGCAACTCTTCTTCATCACCCTCCCCTGAACGCGGACTGACGGGACCGATCCATGGAAATTCTCTCTCTCCTCTCCCCGATGTTCTTCTTGCTGGTGATGTTTGGCGTTCTCGTCGGGATCATCTTCGGTGCCATTCCCGGTATGACCGCAACCATGGCAGTGGCCGTCTGCCTGCCGATGACGTACGGGCTCGACCTTACCAACGGGTTGGCGCTGCTACTGGGGCTTTATGTTGGTGGAATCTCCGGCGGCCTCGTGCCGGCCATCCTGCTGAATATACCTGGCACGCCATCGTCGATAACAACGACCTTTGACGGCTACCCGATGACTCAAAAAGGGCTGGGCGAACAGGCGCTAAAGACGGGCATCACCGCCTCGCTCTTCGGCGGGCTGTTCTCTGCGCTGGTCCTGTTCCTCTTCGCGCCTACGCTGGCGGATTTCGCCATCAAGTTTTCCTATATCGAGAAATTCCTGATTATCCTCTTCGCGCTGACGGTTATTGCCTCCCTGTCGAAACGACTTCTGGTCGGGCTGTTCAGCGGCGCGCTCGGAATCTGGTTCAGCCTGATCGGCACCTATGACATCTCGGTGGGCGGCAATGGCGAATACCGGCTGATGCCGGAATTCCTCGTCGACTATCTCGAAAGCGGCTTCTCGCTCCTGCCGGTGCTGATCGGCATGTTCGGTCTCGGCACAATCCTGCAGGAGGCCGAGAAGGGCGTCCGCGAGGAGGCCGTCGACAGCGTGAAATTCCAGAAGGGCGCGGCCTTCTCCTTTTCTGTCTTCAAGGGCCAGTTCGTGAACCTGACGCGCTCGGGGGCGATAGGCACCTTCGTTGGCATGTTGCCGGGGGTCGGAGGCTCCGCTGCGTCGGTGCTCTCCTACACCCAGCAGAAGAACTTCTCGAAGGAGCCGGAGAAACTCGGCAAAGGTGCGCCGGAGGGCGTCATCGCCTCGGAGTCCGCCAACAATGGCCTGACCGGGGGGGCGTTGATCCCGCTCCTGTCGCTCGGCATCCCCGGTGACAGCACCACGGCTGTTCTGATCGGCGCCTTCACCCTTCAGGGCATCCAGCTAGGTCCCCTCTTCATTGGCGAGAATCTGGACACGTGGAACGTGATGATGGTCGCCGTCATCTTCGCCAATATCGTGATGTTCACCATCATGTTCTTCGCCATCCGCCATATCGCCAAGGTGGTAACGGTGCCGAAATACCTGCTCTATCCGGGCATCCTGATGATGTGCGTGGTCGGCGCCTACGCGATCAACTATGGCGTGATGTTCGATGTCTGGACGCTCCTCATCTTCGGTGTGTTCGCCTGGCTCGGGCAGAAGGTCGGATTGGAGGTCGCGCCCTTCATCATCGGCTTCATTCTCGGCGGGCAGGCCGAGGTCTACTTCGTGAAGAGCCTCGAAAGCTTCGGCACGCTCACGATCTTCTTCACCAAAAGCCCGATTGCGATCTTCCTCTGGGGTCTGATCGTAATCTCCGTGGCCTATTCGGTTCATCATACGGTCCGGGCCATGCGGCGGAAGAACGGCGGATCCGGCGTATGAATGACGATCCCATTCCGGCGCTGAAGATCCACGGTGCCGACAACGTATCGGTCGTGTTGACAGAAGGCGGGCTCAAGGCCGGCGCGGTTTTGGACGACGGCACGGAGTTGCGCGAGGCGGTTCCCTTCGGTCACAAGGTTGCGCTGAAGGACATTCCCCGTGGCGGCGCGATCACCCGTTATGGCGTGACCATCGGGGTCGCCTCGGAAGACCTGCCGCACGGCGCCTGGGTCAATGAACACCGCATCAGCCTGCCGGATGCGCCCACGTTGGAGGACCTTCCGCCGCCGGCGCCACAACCGGACGCGCCCGCGCCGCTGGAGGGCTACACTTTCGAAGGTTATCGGAATGCCGATGGCAGTGTCGGCACGCGGAACATCCTCGCCATTTCGACCAGTGTGCAATGCGTTGCCGGCGTGGTCGATCACGTGGTGGATCGGGTGACGAAAGACCTGCTGCCGCGCTACCCGAATGTCGATGGCGTTGTGGCGCTCAACCATGCCTATGGCTGTGGCGTGGCGATTAACGCGCCCGACGCCGTGATACCCATCCGCACCGTGCAGAACTTGGCGAAGAATCCGAACTTCGGCGGCGAGGTAATGGTGATTGGGCTAGGTTGCGAGAAGCTTAGGCCCGAATGGCTCCTGCCCGAAGGCGATCCCTCGGCCTCGATGCTCACCTTGCAGGATCCGTCTCTCATCGGCTTCTCGGCAATGATCGAGGCGATACTTGAGCAGGCCGAGGCGCATCTTGAACGGTTGAACCGCAGGACGCGCGTGACCTGCCCAGCCTCCGAGCTTGTGGTTGGCGTGCAATGCGGCGGCAGCGACGCCTTTTCCGGCGTCACCGCCAACCCGGTGATCGGTTGCGCGGCCGATCTGATCGTGCGGGCAGGCGGTTCGGTCATGTTCTCGGAAGTGACCGAGGTTCGTGACGCCGTGCATCTGCTGGCCCCCCGCTGTTCGGACGAAGAAGTTTTGTCTGCGCTGGCGCGCGAAATGGCCTGGTACGACGCATACCTCGCCCGAGGCGGGGCAGACCGCAGCGCGAATACGACACCCGGCAACAAGGCCGGCGGGCTTTCCGGAATCGTCGAAAAATCGCTTGGTTCAGTCGCGAAATCGGGAAGCAGTCCACTCGTGGATGTCATCGGTCCGGGGGAGCGCATTCGCCGAAAGGGCCTGACATTTGCTGCCACACCAGCAGGGGATTTCGTGTGTGGAACGCTGCAACTCGCTGCCGGAATGAACCTGCATGTCTTTTCCACCGGACGTGGCACGCCCTACAACCTTCCCGCGGCGCCGACCGTCAAGGTCGTCACCAATTCCGCGCGTGCCGAGCGCTGGTTCGATCTGGTGGACCTCGATACCGGAACTGCCGCCACCGGTGAGGCAACGATCGAGGCGCTTGGTATGGAGCTTTTCAAGCTCATCTTGGATACGGCCAGCGGCAAGCGGACTACCGCAGCAGACAGGCTCGGAATCGTCAACGATCTCGTGCTTTTCAATCCCGCGCCCGTCACCTGAGCCGAGGAGGGTATCAAGGTGTTTGATTGGCGAACCGGAACAAGAGATCGGTGCCGATTGCGGCAATTGCATCGCGGTCAACGTCCGAGAAACCCGCGCCGTCTGGGCTTTCTACCGGCTTGGCAGGAAAGAGTTCGGCACGGTTTGGGAAGTACTTTCTTCTGACCAAATCGTTGTGCTCGGCATTGGCGCTCCGAATCCAGCTGATCTGTTGCGGCCAAAGGCGCAGCTTGGGCTTGCCCACGGACCATTCCGACAATGTTCGTTCCACCTGGTACTGGAGCCCGTTGTCGTCACCAGCGTCGCGAACGCGCGCTCTTTGATTAAAGCGGCGCAGGAAGAACGCGGCTTGCGGCGAAAGCGATTCATTTTCGCGTTCGGGCCTCGACAGTCCGTCGGGGTCGAACCCGACCGCCGAAGCGAAATCGTCGATGAGATCGCCGTTGACCATGGCGTCGCGTTCCATCAGCCGCAATGAGAAGCGATCGTGGCCGACGATCCCTGTCCAGAGGTCCGCCTTGACGCCGAAGTTGTGCTTGCCGTTCTTCTTGATGAACTTCTCTAGGTGGGCCTCACTGCCGGACCGTAATTCCTGTGAATACCGGCTGAGTAGCCAATCCTCCTGGCGGCGAATGTACTGAACGTATCGAACATCGTCGAAGATCTCCCGCATCCAGTCGTCGAGCGCCGCGACATGCTCGGGCTTGTGGGTCCAGGCGCCGATGTGCTCGGAAGAGATCACATAGGTGTCTTCGGTTCGGGCTTCGAGGGCGCGGAGGAAATCCTCCTCGTACTGGCGCGCGAAGTCAGCTTGGGCCGCGACGTCGATCAGCCCATAGGCGCGGGCCGTGAGATCGTAGGGCACAACTTTGCCGACCCTCGCGAACTGGCAGATACCGAATTCCAACTGGCTGTCCTGAGGTTCCACAACCGGGTTCGGAATGCGCTCGTAGGCGACGCCACGCTCGGATAGCGCCGATGCGTTCTGGCGAAGAAACCTCTGGATCGATGTCGTTCCGGTTTTCGGGAGGCCCAGATGAATGACGACACGCATCAGCGGTTCCCTGCCTGCACCCAATTCATGGGTCTATTCCTTCAGTTGCCCGACCATGGCACGCTTCATCTGCTTCCTTGTCAGCGGATCGATTTGGTTCAGCCGCAACTCGATCAGGACGTCTGTCATGACATCCAGTGCCATGTCCAGTATTTTCCGCCGCGGCACGTTGGCGTCCTTGGGGGGGCGGTGCTCGAAGAGGACGTCGCGTTCGGGAAAGTACTTCTGACGGAAAGTCTCGTTGGTGTCGGCAACAGCGTTCTCCACGCGATTGCGTTGTTCCGGCGAAAGTGTCAGCTTTGGCCCGTCCGCGGACAATCGCATCACCGCTGCGAGCAGGTTGAACCGGAGCGGGTTTCGTCCGCCTTCACTGTGAACCTCCGGGATTTTCCGGTTGAGGGCCCGCATGCATTCTGCTCCGGACGCCGTGAGTGCCTCGTTTACCCGTGGCGGTTGAGTCATGGGCGTTGGGTCGAACCCGCAGACAGCGCTGAAATCCTCGATCAAGTCACCGTTCTTGAGAAAAGTCTTGTCAAGAAGGCGCACCGTCAGCCTTTCCTTTCCGACGATGTCGGCCCATCGACTTGTCACGAGATCGATGTCCACGCGGCGCCCTCTGAGCTTTACGAAATTGTCGAGCGTTTGGGTGCTGCCGCGTTTGATGGACTCAGAGTACTGGCTCACGATGGAGTCTACGGGCGAGCGAATATACAGGACGTAGCGCACGTCCGAGAAAACTTCCCGAAACATGCCGTCGACCGTCCGTATCAGGTCCGGGGTCTTGAGCCACGGCTCCATGTGCTCGCTGGAAAACAAGGCGACGTCTTCGGACCATCGGTTTGGGTAGTCTTCAAGCGCGACGATACCCTTGGTGGCGGAGTCGGATTGCTCCTCCAAGGTCCTTGCATTGTAGTGCAGCCGCTGTTGCTGCCGGGGCAGCAGGGTTCCGGCTCGGGTCAGGGCCGCCAGAACATATTCGAACTGGCTCCCACGCCGTTTGACGTTTCGATGAAAGCGGAACCCCTGGTCGGCCAGCGCCAAGCGGTTCTGAAACAGGAACTCCTGGATCGAACTTGAACCGGCTTTCGGCATTCCAATATGGACAATTGCCTTCATCTCTCTCTCCGCAAGGTCGCGTGGACCGGTTCTGTGGATGCCCGCCGGTCTCCCATGCGAAAACACCCTTCCGATCCCACGGCAAGTGAACGCGTATCTTCGGCGCTCCCCACGTGGATTGCCGGTCGCGCGCAATGTTGCTCAAGGTGTCGCCTGATGCAATCCGATTGGGCCGCGCTGCGTATCTTCGACGACGGCGACAGCTTCGGGTGATTGCCGTTGCGCGTATCCACCAGGTCGCCCATGTCGCGATTGCAACAACTGCGACTGCTGGCGTTAGTCCACCCTGGTGAACCTCCATCGCTGGTTTTTCTTGCCAGTGAACGGCCTTGCGACGACCTTTCCGTCCCGTGCGGTCAGGAAGTTCCCCGAATAGCGGTTCTGAAGATAGCTCGCCCCGCCGACATCGTAGATCATCCACTCATGGCGCGCATCTACGCTGTGTTTTCCGGTGACGACATCTGTGGAGACGTCGGCACGGTGCGACTGAGCATTCTGCACCAGATAGGCCGACGGGTTTGCCTCCGAGGCAAGCAACGCAAAACCGGCGCGCTTGGTAAGCCCGATCGTCTCTGTGTCTTTTGCGAGCGACGGGACGACTTTCCCCCCGGCTTTGGAGGCGAAGGAAAGGTATTTCCCGCCAGCGGCCGCCTGAACGAGGAACGTTCCCGGATCGTAAAACCGGTTGTCCCAGGCCGCCATCAGGCTTGTACCTTCCCACGTGGCCAGGAAGGTTTGGCTGAAAACCTCGTCGTCAAACTTGTTGACGGGCGTACCGTACTGGAAGTCGCGTATCAGGGCGACGTTCTCTGCATAGTCAGAATAGTCGGGAACCGGCCCAAACCCTTCGAACAGGGCGGCGTAGCCCCCGGGAACCGGCTCGAAATTCAGCTGCCAGATGGCTCCCCCCATTTGTTGGACCGACGAGCCGCGGATCATGACTGGATTCTGTCCGTATGGCTCCCAGCCCTTCCGGTCCGACGCGTGTTCCACTTTCGCGCGCCAGAGGTGCGCGGTCTCCGGATAGTCGTATGCATCCCGGAGGCCTTTGCCATCGTCCATAAGACCGCCGCCGCCTGTCAGGCAAACGATCAGGTACACCTGACCTTCGAATTCCTCGACTGAGAGGTTGTTTCCGACGATGTGATGGTCGTATCCGCTGCCCTCGGGTCCCAGGTCGATGACCTGGGTCGGTGGCCCCCAGTTAATTCCGTCGATCGACTCTCTGATCCTTACACCCCCGTCGTGCGTGGAGTGCGCCATGAACCAGGTCGCGCCGACCTTCACGACGGATGATCCCCCGAAGCCGTTTTTCTCGCCGTTCTGATCGAGCATGAGCGTTGGTTTGGAAAACGTTTTGCCGCCATCTTCGCTGACCGACCGATAGCGCCAGCCATTGTCGTAGTAGCGAATGACCATATCGGAGCCTGCCGGGATTGGCTGATCGATTGCGAGGATGGCATCCTCTCCGGTTCCCAAGTTCTCGACCTCGTAAGCCTCGGGGGGCAGGGTTTCCCCTCTCTTCCCGCCAATCGTGATCTTGAGGTCCTCGGGGTATTGGACCGGATAGCCCAGTTCGACAACAACCGGCATGTCCTGTCCCGGCACAACGATATCGCGCTGTTTGGAGCGGCCGACGCGGAAGAACAGAAGGATATTTCCGTCGGCATAGGTCGCGTTGATCTGGGTGATTTTTCCTCTGATACCCGGCTCGACGTCCTGAATGGCGATTGCAGGATGCTTGTGATGTGTCTTGGTCCATTTCGACCGGTCTGTCAGATCGATGGGTGACGTGATCTTCGACAACTCGATCTGCCACATGCCGATGCCGGCCTGTTCTTGCTGGCCGCTCCGGAAGAACGCGTATGCAGTCGTGCCGTCGGAGAGAATTGTGCCACTCAGGTTGCCGCCGGTGATGAAGCCATCGTCGATCTCCGGATCACCCGTGACAACGTTCCCTTTTGGTATGACCGGGGAGAGAGAGTACGGGAGAAAGGAAATCTTGGCCGGTGGAGGAGGAGCATCCGAGCCATCGGCGAAGGCTGCATTCTGCGGGGCGGGCAATGCGCCGGACAGAACCAGTGTCAGCGCCAGGCCTATGAATGCTGCTGCGGTAATAGATTTTTTGCGAATTTTCAGAGTCATGTGGATTTTCTTCTCAAGAATCTACGCTCCCCGTTGGCGCCGATGAATACAGATGGGTCAAGCCAGCGCTCTGGTTCGCGCCATTAGGTGCTTCGCTGCCGTTGTGCCGGGTTTTGTACGTCCGAATCGTGCGGTTTGTCTCGCACGTCCAGTGTGTTTCACGATTAATCTATTGCAACGAGTGTCAGAGTTTGTTCCCTTCGACGCCAGTTCAAGGTTTCGTTGGTCGTCGTGGTCTCGGATCCTTCGGACGACTTGATCGCAGGTCGTCAACGGGGACCATGGCTCCCCTCATGCAAGGACCCGAAAGGCTTGCGAACGCATCCCTGCGCGCACGCTGCACGTCTGCCCGGCGTAGGCTCGTTTACCCGCTAGGTGGGGCGCACGACCTTGCGAATCCTCCTGTCCGCTGCTACCCGCACAGGACGAAACAACAACAACATAAAGTCATTGACATGCAGTCTCTCGCCACTACCGACCGCAAGCCGCAGTTCATACTAGGCGTCGGTGCTCAGAAGGCTGGAACCACTTGGCTCTTCGACTACCTGCAACAGCATCCGCAGTGCGCCATGGGGCCGATGAAGGAGATCCACTTCTTCAACAATCTTCTTGCCCGCAAGGGGCAGCCTGGCTTGATGTGGTTTCAGTTTCGTCGGCTTAAGCGCGCCCTCGACAAGCGTGGAGAGAACCTTAAGTGGGGGCGCGACCCTGGAAATGGTGCGAAACTCGTGGCGTTGCTCGAAGGGCTTGCCATGCAGTACGAGCCGGATCGCTACGAGGCCTATTTCGAGCGACTGGTAGACAGCAACCCGCAGGCCCGCCTGATCGGTGATATCACTCCGGATTATGCCAGTTTGGGCAAGAGGAGCATGGCCAAGGTGCGGGATCATCTCGAGAAGATGGGGTATCCGGTCAAGGTCGTGTTCCTGATGAGGGACCCGGCCGAACGCTGTTACTCATCGTTCCGAATGGCCGCTCGCAATTTCGTCCGCGACGGGCGTACGAAAGTCCCTGCAAGCCAAAGCGAGTTCGTTCCGTTTTCTTGTACGACCAGGGCAGCCTCTCGAACGCGCTATGAAAAGACGATCGCCGCGCTCGAGGCCAATTTCGACAAGTCGCAAATCTACTACGGGATCTACGAAGACCTGTTCAACAACGAGGAAATCGCCAGGATCAGCGAGTTTCTTGGTGTTGACTACGTCGAGCCCAAACTCGATGTCCGTAAGAACGCGGGTGGCGAAAAAAAGCGGCCGTCAGACGACGAGATCCGCCAGGTGCGGGAGCACTACAGGTCTACCTACAAGTTCTGCCGAAACAAGTTCGGTGCTGAGCGGATCGACCGACTTTGGGCGCCGAAGTTCTCAGACTGAGCGACTCGTTCCGAGACCATCCATGTCGCCAGAGCGAAACTAAATAACCTTCACCAGATGGGGCCATGTGGCGTGGAAACGCTGAACGGGTGCGCGTTTCGTGCAGCTCGGCATCGCTCGTAACGTTTGGAGGTCGGCGCGGTCTGGAACCATAATCGTTGGTTGCCTCTCTGATCGAACGGCGGGCGTGCAGGGAGAACTGAAGCGGCGGTAAGAGTGTCCATCATCCGTCGAGTCATCGAAACGAATCGAGTATACGTCCGAAAGGCTCGAAGGCATTCTGACGTTCGGTACGCATTCACGCAGATCTGCATGTAATTACAAAAAATAATTACAGAATTCTCAAGCCGTTCCAGCTCCACGGTCTTCGATGGTTGTCGAAACGATTCGAAAATTCTTGCCTCCTCCCTGACTGTTCGGCCATTCTGGGCGCGATTTTCAGGCCAATTTGGGAGGATGGCATGACCAGTCAGCACAGGAACTATATCAACGGCGCATTCGTAAGTTCGGCGGGAGCTGCGATGATTCCCGTGCGCAATCCCGCGACGGGCGCTGTGCTTTCGGAGGTGCCCGATACGTCGGCCGATCAGGTCGATGCGGCCATTGGTGCGGCGAAGGCGGCGCAACGTGGCTGGGAAGCATTGCCGGCCATCGAGCGTGCAGGGTATCTGCGCCGAATAGCGGCGGAGATCCGAAGCAACGCGCCCGCGTTGGCGAGGGCCATCGTTGAGGAGCAGGGAAAGATCATGAGTCTGGCGGAGGTCGAGGTTGGCTTCACGGCAGACTATCTCGACTACATGGCGGAGTGGGCGCGGCGCATCGAGGGTGAAATCGTAACGTCGGACCGGCCCAACGAGACCATATTTCTCTTCCGACAGGCAATTGGTGTTGTGGGTGGGATCCTGCCGTGGAACTTTCCCTTCTTCCTGATCGCGCGAAAGCTGGCGCCCGCGCTGGTGACTGGAAATACCATTGTCATCAAGCCTTCGGAGGAAACGCCCAACAACGCCGCCATGTTTATGGATCTGTTGTCGGGCGTCGGATTGCCTGCTGGGGTGGTCAACATGGTCTACGGCTGCGGTGCATCGACGGGTCGCGCACTTTGCGAAAACCCAGATGTCGGCATGCTGAGCTTCACGGGCTCGGTTGAGACCGGGTCGCGGATCATGGAGGCGGCGGCGAGAAACATCACCAAGGTCAATCTGGAACTTGGCGGAAAGGCACCGGCAATTGTGTGCGCTGATGCCGACCTTGAGCTCGCCGCGAACGCAATTACAGCCAGTCGAGTGATAAATTCGGGGCAGGTCTGCAATTGTGCCGAACGGGTTTATGTCGAACGGGCTGTCGCCGACGAATTCGTGGACCGGCTCACACGCAAGATGGCAGGCAGCACATTCGGAAATCCCCTCGAAGACAGGTCGGTGGACTATGGTCCGATGATCAACAAAGCTGGGTCGGACAAGGTTGCCGGGCTTGTCGATCGTGCGACTGCCGCGGGCGCCGAAGTCATGACCGGGGGTGAGGTCGCAGATTTAGGCGCTGGCAACTACTTCCAGCCTACGGTCCTGGCCGGTGTCGCTCACGACAGCGAAATCATGCAGAAGGAGGTGTTTGGCCCGGTGCTTCCGGTCAATGTCATTGAGGATCTGGACCAAGGCATCGCACGGGCGAACGACAGCGACTATGGTCTGACATCGTCGATATATACGCGAGATATCGGCGCTGCCATGCGTGCCTGCCGGGACATCAAATTTGGCGAAACCTACATAAACCGCGAGAACTTCGAGGCAATGCAGGGGTATCATGCAGGCGTCCGAAAATCGGGGATCGGTGGGGCGGACGGCAAGCATGGTCTCTATGAATACACGCAAACCCACATGGTGTATCTGCAGGCCTGACAGTGAGGTTGCCGCATGGCGCGTAAGTCCTGATCGGAGTCGCCCGGTTCTGCGGGGCGATGATTGATGCAGGGCGCGCGCGTGGTAGGTGGCGATTGTGGCTCCAATTGCGGGGCCGCAACCCGACCACCCGGGTGGTAAGAGGTGTTTGGTGGGGCGGGCGCGAGAGGCGCCGGTTTGCCGATCTGCGGATTCCTGCAATCTGCTGACTGCCGATTGTCCGCCGACGGCCGATCTCTTCAGTCCCGGTTGGCCGGCTCACCCGTCGTCTCGCCGCGAACGAAGTTTGGCTCGAATGCCACCGACCTCGGTTCGATCTCTGCGTTTGGGTCCTCAACGCGCTCCAGCATCCAGGTGCAGGCCTGAATTGCCATTTCGCGTGCGGGTTGTGCGGCGTGAGTGACCCTTGGGCTCAAAACGTCACCCCACGGCGCTTCGTCGATACAGCACACCGACAGATCGTTGGGGCAGTCAAACCCGAGTTCCTGAGCGGCCTGCAAGGTGCCGATCATCATCTCGTTGTTGGCGGCGATTATCGCTGTAACCGGGTTCGACCGGCATAGAAGCTTCATCGAGGCCCGATACCCGCTTCCCCGCGTATAGTCGCCGGAGAGAACGGCGCCTGGCTCGATCTCAAGGCCGTGTGCTTCCATCGCCCGTCGAAAACCAATCTCGCGTTCCATTGCGGACCATTGGCCGGGTTCGCCGGCAATGAAGGCGATCCGGCGATGGCCGAGGCCGTAGAGGTGTCGGGTGAGAATTCCGACCGCCAAGCGATTGTCCAGTCCGACGAAGTCGTAGTAGGCGCTGGGCACCTGGTGGTCGAACAGAACGACCGGGATTCCGGCTTGATCGAGTTGCGGCAGAAGTTCTGCGGTTTGTTGGGTGGGTGATATCATGACGCCGGTGACGCGCTGTGCGATCAACTGCCGGATCACTGCGGCTTCGTCGCTCACGGAACTCGATTTGTCTGATAGGGTAAGAAGATAGCCCTTCTCGAATGCCCTGTGCTCGAACTCGGTAAGAAACATCTGGGAAAAGTACGTCCC
This sequence comes from Tropicimonas marinistellae, assembly GCF_001509585.1. Taxonomy (GTDB): domain Bacteria; phylum Pseudomonadota; class Alphaproteobacteria; order Rhodobacterales; family Rhodobacteraceae; genus Tropicimonas; species Tropicimonas marinistellae. The sequence continues at coordinate 61,072 of NZ_LNCI01000001.1, forward strand.
GATATCGGAGACGATAAGGCTCACAAAGGGGCTCCGGCCCTTGCGCAAACTCTTCGCGATCGGGTTCGCCACATAGCCTGTCGCCTCGGCGGCATCCATTATTTTTCGAAACGTTTTACTACTCACCCGTTCCTTCTGGTTGAGGGCCAGGGAGACAGTCGAGACGGAGACGCCGGCAGCCTTTGCTACATCGCGTATCGTAGCCATGTCTTTCTTTCCGCCTGTTAATTACTAGCTACTTTAGTACCTCGAAATGCGCTGAATGGCAATTCGGATCGCGTTTTGGCGGGTTGCGGTTGCGACGCGCTTGAGGGTTGACACGAATTGTGGCGTGATGTTCTCTGATTATAGAAACGTTTCGATGGCGGGCGACGCTGTCGATTCGTCGCGGTGCTGAAGCCTGCTCGAAGGAGTGGTCTGGGTCGTTTTGGCTATGCGGTCAGATGGCGCAAGCCTGGAGGAGGAATGATGCCGTGTTTGCGAGGCGTGGGCGGCGAGGGCATGCTTGCCCACGTCCCCGTTCGCTGGGCGCGAGATGAGGGCCACTGACGCGGGCGGCCGAACGGCTTTGCATGCGCGACTGAAGGAGCCGGTAGCGCGGCGATACGGAGAACTTGCGCCGCAATAACCAACGCGCGGCGTACCCTGGAGAGGAGCCAAGAGGGAATCCCGATGAAAGATATCGTTCTTGTAGCCAACGGAGACCTACGCGAAAGCGCGAATATCGTTTGCTGGCCTGCGCAGAAGGCCATGGAGGAGCGTCTGATGGACGTGATCGCGGCCAAGGGGCACACGATCACCCGGGGGCACCCGGTTAAACCACAAGGTCATGGCTTCATTGGATCGCAGCGTGAGGGAATGGACGTCTTCGCCAGCATCGATCCGGAAGCTCCGCTGATCGTCGCAGAGGCGGTTTGGCAGTATTCCCATCATGTTCTCGCCGGTCTCTATCATCACCGTGGTCCGATCCTGACGCTTGCCAACTGGTCTGGTCAGTGGCCGGGCTTGGTTGGCATGCTGAACCTGAACGGGTCGCTTACCAAGGCGGGTATCGAGTATTCGACGATCTGGAGTGAGAATTTCGACGATCCTTTCTTCGAACGGGCAATCGACGAATGGCTAGAGACCGGGAAGATCACGCACGAGGTGGATCACGTCACGCCATGTCCGGAACTGAAGCTTCCGGCGCAAGACGCAGAGATCGTCAAGGGCATTGTAGACTCGCTGCTGCAAGAAAAGACGATCATGGGTGTCTTCGACGAAGGCTGCATGGGAATGCACAATGCCATCATCCCCGATGAATTGCTGTTGCCGATGGGCATCTTCAAGGAACGCTTGTCGCAGTCGGCGCTGTACTACGCCGCGACCCAGGTGCCGGATACGGAGGCCCGGGCGGTTTACGACTGGTATCTGGAAAAAGGCCTAAAGTTCCACCTTGGAGAGGTCCACGAGGAGGATCTGACCGAGGCTCAGGTGCTGGATCAGTGTAAAATGTACATCGCCGCAGTGCGCATCGCCGAGGAGTTCGGCTGCGAGGCCATTGGCATACAGTACCAGCAGGGGCTGAAGGATCTTATGCCGGCATCCGACCTTGTAGAGGGTACGCTCAATAACAGCGACCGCCCGGATGTGACGGGACCGAACGGCGTGATCCGCAAGGGCGAGGCCATCCCCCACTTCAACGAGGTGGACGAATGCGCTGGCCTTGACGGTTTGCTGATCAACCGCCTGCACAAGGCGCTCGGCCAGCCGGTGGAGAACACGTTGCACGACTTGCGGTGGGGCGGGCCTGATCTCTCGGGAACGACTGACGAATACGTGTGGGTCTTCCTGATTTCCGGCGCTGTGCCGCCGGAACACAATACCGGCGGTTGGGCCGGCAGTGAGAGTTTCCGCCAGCCCCCGATGTATTTCCCAAACGGCGGCGGCACACTGCATGGTGTTGCCAAGCCCGGCGAAATCATCTGGTCACGGATCTTCGTCGAGGGTGGTGCCCTGCATATGGACATCGGGCGTGGTCAGGCAATCTCGCTACCCGAGGAGGAGACGAGGCGTAGGCTTGAGGGGACCACGCCGCAATGGCCGATCATGCACGCCGTCCTCACAGGTGTCACACGGGACCAGATGATGGCACGGCATAAGGCGAACCACATTCAGCTGGCCTATGCGACCTCTGCCATAGAAGCCGATCGCGCCATGATGGCGAGAGCGGCGCTCGCGAGGGAATTGGGCATCGATGTCAGTTTCTGCGGTGTGAAGCCGGTCTGAATCTGAGCGCGGTGCGCCGGTCTGACCGGCGCATCTGCTGTTTCACCGACGAATGGGAGGGGTCCATGGCCGTCGCCGTCTTCGATGTCGGAAAAACCAACGTGAAGCTGCTCGCCGTCGGTTCGGATGGTGAGATCCTCGAACAGAGTTCGATTGCCAACAGCGTGATTCAGGATGGCCCGTTTTGGCGCCACGATCTTGCCGGCACAGAGAGTTGGCTGCTCGAATCCTTGGGTGACCTGGCGAAAAGCCATGAACTGGAGGCTTTTGTGACTGCGGCTCACGGATCGGCTGGCGTGTTGGTGCGTTCGGACGATCTGGAACGCTCTGAGCCGCTGTGTCCCATGCTTGATTACGAACAGGAGATACCTGACTGGCTCAGGAAGCGGTACGTGGCCGTTGGCGGCGGTTTCGAGGATCGCGGGAGCGCGATCCTTCACGGCGCACTGCACCAGGCGCGGCAGCTTCTTTGGCTGGAGCAGGAGTTGCCTGCCGCAATGGGCTCGGGCGCGCTGTACCTTTGTCTGCCACAGTATTGGGCCTGGCGGCTTTCAGGCGTTGTAGCCTCCGAGATTACATACCTAGCTGCGCAATCGGGCCTTTGGAACCTGACAGGCAACCGCGCGGCCAGGATTGTTGCGCGGCATGGCTGGACCGAGATGCTACCGCCACTCCGAAAAGCCTGGGAGAGCTTGGGCGTCGTGCGACCCAAACTGGCACATCGCTACGGCTTGCCTGAGCAGATGCGCATTCTGACCGGTATTCATGACTCCAGCGCCAATTTCTACGGGTACCAAGCCATGGGCTTTGCCGGCTTCAGCGTAGTTTCGACAGGCACATGGATCGTCGGGATGTCCGATGCCACGCCGTTCGAGCGGCTCGACCCCGACCGCGGTATGACCTGCAACGCCGATCCGGCAGGTGGTGTGGTCGGCGGCGTGCTGACGATGGGAGGACGGGAGTTTTCTGCAATAACCGGCGCCGAGAGTATGCAAGCGCCCGCTTCGGTCGAGGCGGTTCGGCGGATCGTGAATGACGGAACCATGGCGTTGCCGACCTTTGGCGCGGACGATGGGCTCTTCCCGGGGACCGCGGGTCGTGGCTGCATTGTGGGTCCCAAACCGGATAGCGATGTCGCGCGCAAGTCGCTGGCGATTCTGCACTGTGCGTTGCTGTCTTCGAAGTGCCTTGACGCTCTGGGCCGAAGCAACGCTGTGATCCTCGACGGCGCCTATATCCGCGATCCGCTTTTTGCCGGCCTCATGGCCACATTGAATCGCGGCGCCAGTGTGTATGTGAACTCACGTGCCGACGGTGTGGCGCTTGGCGCGGCTCAATTGGCGAGCCACGGCAAGGGGCCGCTGTCCGATGCCCAGCCGCACCGGGTGGACGGCCTCGATATCCCCGGGCTCGAATCGTACGCGGCCACATGGGAACTGCGAACCAAGGCAAACATCAAGGAGGCACAGGCATGAACCACCAAGAGCTGCGCGCAGGCATCGTGCACACAGCGCGGGAGATGACCCGCGCAGGCATCAATCAGGGAACGGCCGGGAACATCTCGGTCCGGGTCGACGGCGGGCTCCTGATAACGCCTTCGTCGCTGCCCTACGACCAGATGATTCCCGAAGACATCGTCGAGATGAAGTTCGACGGTAGCTGGGAGGGCCGCCGCCCGTCTTCCGAGTGGCGTTTCCATCGGGACATCCTGCAGAATCGAACGGATGTGGACGTCGTGCTCCATTGTCATTCGATCTATGCAGCGACCCTCGCCTGCAAATTCCTGGATATCCCGGCCTTTCACTACATGGTCGGTATCGCGGGCGGGCCGAATATCCGGTGCTCCGACTACGCGACCTACGGCACGCAGGCCTTGTCGGACACCGCGCTGGAGGCACTCGAAGACCGGATGGCGTGCCTACTTGGCCAGCACGGGCAGATTGCACTCGGCAAGGACCTCGCCGGCGCACTCGCGATGGCGATTGAGGTCGAAACGACGGCGCAGATGTACTTTCAGGTTCTGACGCTTGGCGAGCCGAACATCATCGACGATGAAGAAATGGCGCGTGTCATCGAGCAGATGCGGCGAATGAGCTACGGCCAGGCGCCAAACGACTGACCTCGCCGACAATCTCGGGACGTTCACAAAGCCTTGGCCGGTCCGCAAAATCCCCCGCCGGATGCCGGCGGGGGATGGATCGCCTCTCAAGAGGCAAGTGGGGGAGGGGGGGCTTCTGGCCGATGCGCCCTCTCGGTCAGTCGTATAGAACCGCTGCAATTTCCGGATTATCGATTGTCTCTGCGTCGTAGTAGTAGAAGCCAGTATCGATTTCGGAGTCGATGGTCTCTCCACGCGCGGCCATGATCGCCGCCTTGACCGTTTCGTAACCGATGCCGACCGGGTTCTGCGTGATCGCGCCAGCCATCAGACCGCTGCGGATCGCGTCCTTTTGGGCCTTGCCGGAATCGTAGCCGATGATCACAACACCTTCTGTGCCCATTTCGGTTACGCCGTTGACCACACCGATAGCGGAGCCCTCGTTCGTTCCGAAGATCCCGCTGAGGTCGGGATTGGCCGTAAGGATCGCCTTGGTGAGTTCGGTGGATTTGAGCTGATCACCGGCGCCGTACTGGACCGTGACCACCTCGATATCGGGGTAGTCTGCCGCGATTTTCTCCAGGAAACCGTCTCGGCGCTCGATGCCCGTTCGGCTGGTCTGGTCATGTGCGACCACGGCGACCTTGCCCTTGCCGCCGATGAACTCGGCCATCTTTTCGGCGGCCAGCGCAGCGGCGGCCATGTTATTGGTTGCGGCCGTGGCAAGCGGAATATCGCTGTCGACACCGCTGTCGAAGGCGATGATCGGGATGCCGGCTGCGTCTGCGTCGCGAAGGAGCGGTATGGCGGCCTGGCTGTCCAGAGCGGCAAAGCCGATGGCGGCCGGTTTGTTGGCAAGCGCTGCGGCGAGCATGTCGATTTGCTTGTCGACCATGGTCTCGTTGTCGGGTCCTTCGAAGGTGATCGTCACGCCCAGTTCTTCGGCGGCCTGCTCGGCACCTGACTGGACGGCCTGCCAGAACTGGTGCTGGAAGCCCTTCGAAACGAGCGCCACGTATTCGCCTTCAGCGAACACGGCGGTGGGGCCGGTGAGCAGCGCGGTGGCCGCTATGGTGCCAAGGATCGTACGACGTGAGAACATGGTTTCCTCCAGTTTGCGATGTTCGTCGTTTCGGTCGCTCCGCCGGCCTCCCACCGCCGGAGCCGGTCGTTCACTTCTTGCGCGACATGTCGGCATAGACGGCAAGGATGATGATCGCGCCGGTTGCGACGGTCTGCCATTCCTGCGCCACGGACATGACCCGAAGGCCGTTGGTCAGGACCGACATGATCAGCGCACCGATCAGCGTCCCGAGGATCGTGCCGCGCCCGCCGGCAAGCGATGTGCCCCCGATCACCACCGCGGCGATGGCCTCCAACTCGTAGCCTAGCCCCAGGGCCGGTTGCGCGGAGTTCAGACGCGAGGCGATGAGCACGCCGGCGATGCCGCAGATCGCTCCCGCAAAGGTATAGATGGCGATCTTCCACCGGTCGGCATTCACGCCGGAGAGCCGCACAGCTTCTTCGTTGGAGCCGAGCGCATAGGTGTAACGTCCCAGCACCGTTCTGCTCAGGACATAGGCGACCCCGATGGCAACCAGAAACAGGATCAACACGCCGTTGGGGATCGGAAGGCCGGGAATGACCTCGCCAATCAGCGAACCGCGGGAGATCTTGTCGAACCCTGGTGTGTCGTTGAAATAGATCGGGCGGGTGCCGGAGATCACGAGGCTGAGCCCCTTCAGGATCAGCATCATACCCAGCGTGGCGATGAAGGGCGGGATCTTCATCTTGGCAACGAACGTACCTGAGCAGAAGCCGCAGAACGCGCCCGCGCCGATGCCGGCGACCACGCCTACGGGCAGTGGAAGCCCCCAATACGTTAGGAAAACACCGCAGATCACCGCGCAGAACGTCATCATCGTGCCGATGGAGAGGTCGATGCCGCCCGTGATGATGATCAGCGTCACGCCAATTGCCAGCACACCGATGACCGAGGTCGCCTGCAGGATGGCGATCATGTTCGACATCTGCATGAAGTTCGGCGAGCCTAACGAGAAACCGATCAGCAGCATGATGAGGCTGGCGAAGGCCAGCAGTTTCTGGTGAGCGCCGGATTTGATGAGACCGGCAAGAAAGCCGCCTTCCTTCTTGGCATCAACGGAGGCTGTCATTGGATGTATCCCGCGTTTTGTTGGTTCGTGTCGCGTTGGGTCGCGAGCGTCATGATGTCTTCTTGGGTGGTGCCTTCGCCGCCTGGGAGGATGCCGGTGACGCGGCCCTCGCACATCACCAGAATTCGATGGCTGAGGCGCATGACTTCGGGGAGTTCAGATGAGATCATGATGACGGCCTTGCCTCGGGCCGTCAGGTCTTCGATGAGCCTGTAGATCTCTGCCTTCGCGCCCACATCGATACCGCGCGTGGGCTCGTCGAAAATGAAGATGTCGCAATCCCTCAGCAACCACTTGCCAACAACAATCTTCTGCTGGTTGCCGCCCGACAGGAGCCTCACCTCCTGATGAATGGAGGGCGTCCGGATATTGAGTTTGTCGACCATCTCCTGTGTCGCGGTGTCAATCTCGCTTTCGTTCAGCACGCCCAATTGGGACGTGAAGTTCTCGAGATTCGGCATGGCGGTGTTGGCTGCGACATCCATCGTGATCGCAAGACCGTAACGTTTGCGATCCTCGGATAGATACCCAATCCCTGCCTTCACGGCGTCATGTGGTGAGGTGATGTGCCGTTTCTCGCCGCCGACGAAGACCTCGCCGGCGTCCAGCGGATCGGCTCCAAAAATCGCGCGCGCCACTTCCGTGCGACCAGCTCCCATGAGTCCGGCAAAGCCCAGGACCTCGCCCCTGTGCAGTTTGAAGCTCACGTCGCGGATCTCCTTGCCGCGATTGAGGCCGCGAACCTCCAGGGCAACAGGCACATCTGAGATTTCAGGAACGACGAGCGGATCGTGCTGGACCTTGCGACCTACCATCATGGCGATGATCTGGTCGACCGGTGTTTCCTTGGCGTCGACGGTTCCAACGTACTGACCGTCCCGCATGACCGTGACCCGGTCCGCGATCCGTTTCAGTTCGTCCATCTTGTGGCTGATGTAGACGATGCCGACGCCATTTGCCTTCAATTTGTTGATAATGTTGAACAGGTCGGCAATCTCTGCATCGTTCAGCGCAGCTGTCGGCTCGTCCATGATCAGCACTTCGGAGTTGAACGAGAGCGCTTTGGAGATCTCGATCATTTGCTGCTTGGCGATCGTGAGATCCCCGACCACCGTTTGCGGATCGAGATCGAGGTGCATGGATGAGAAGAGCGTCGCGGCCTTCCGATTCATCTCCGCATCGTCGATCCGGCCGAAGGAAAGCCGCGGCTCGCGTCCGATGAAGATGTTTTGCGCGGCGGACAGGTCCATCATCAAGCTGAGTTCCTGATGGATGATCCCGATTCCGAGCGCTTGCGCTTCTCGCGGGCCTACTGGCTCTTCAGGTTTGCCTCGGATCAGGATTTCGCCGGCATCTTTCTTGTAGATGCCCGAAAGAACCTTCATCAGCGTGGATTTCCCTGCGCCGTTCTCTCCCATCAGTGCATGGACTTCGCCCTTGTAGAGCTCGAGGCGAGCGTCCTTGAGGGCCTGGACCCCGGGGAAGCCCTTGTCGACTCCGATCATCTCGACGATTTTGTCCATCTGCGCGCTCCAACTGTCGCCTCGTGGGCCGCAGGATGGGCGCAGCAGAGTCGTCAATGGGCGTTGCAGGTTCCAGTCCTTCAGCGCCGGGTAGCGGTGCTACCCGATGAACCTGTGATCTCCTCCCAAAGAACGAAACTGAAGCCCTCCTCAAGGCCCCGAATGCCGCTCCGGCCGTTCCTTCAATCTGGTGGCCGGCGCTGTTTCGAACCGGTTCGATGACATGTGATCACCGCGTGACTGTTATGTCAATACTCTCGTGTCGCGCAACGTCAGTTCCGTTTGGGTAGGTGGTTTCGTCAAGGTGGGGTGTTGATGCGGGGTGATGTGTTAATTACATTAAATCAAAAGGTTATTGGTTGTAAGGGGTGTCTGTTGGGTGGGGTGTGGGTGCAATTGGGAGGTTTCGCCGATGAGTGGGTGACCTGTTTGGGTGCGCGTTGCGGCAATTCGCGCAAAATCGAAACGGTGCAATTTTTGGTGAATCGATCGCCGGCGACTATCCCTCGCGCTCCGTGTCTTCGCGGATACCGCAGCCTGAAGAGCAATCTGTCGAGTCGTCACCCTGCGAATAGACCCGGGCTTGTCAGTGCGGGCCGAGCCAACGGGTCGTTCTGCGCGTAGCAGTGGCGCGTGAATCGCGCCACGCCATTCGCACAGCGTCCGCCTAGAGTTCGTCGGCCCGTGCTGGGCGTCTCAGCTATGTCCGAGCCCCGTCGTTGCGCTGGTCGCCAAAGGATGTCCGCGCGGGCGGGTCGTGAGACCACGGCAGCCGAATATCCTCCAGTGCGGATTCGTGCGCTACTCCGCCAACACCTTGTCGGCACTCTGGTAATCGAGGTCGAGCGCTTCCGCCACCGCCGCACATGTGATCCGGCCATTCCAGACGTTGAGACCGTTGCGAAGGTGCGGGTCTCGCCGCAGAGCCTCTTGCCAGCCCAGATCTGCCATGCGCAATGCATGGGGCAGCGTGACGTTGTTGAGCGCATAGGTCGACGTGCGGGCGACCGCACCAGGCATGTTGGCGACGCAATAATGCACGATTCCGTCGACCTCGAATGTGGGTTCTGCGTGCGTGGTGGGATGGGAGGTTTCGAAACAACCGCCCTGATCGATTGCAACGTCGACAAGCACCGCCCCGGGCTTCATCGTCGCGAGGTCGGCCCGCGTGACGAGTTTGGGAGCGGCCGCTCCGGGGATTAGGACAGCACCGACGACAAGGTCGGCTTCGGCGACCAGTTCGGCCACGCGGGTGCGCGTGGAATAGGCGGTCTTGGCGCGGCTCTCGAAATGGATCGCTAGGCGCTCCAGTACGTCCGGGTTGCGGTCCAGGATGGTGACGTCTGCGCCCAGCCCAACGGCCATCTGTGCCGCATTGAAGCCAACGACACCGCCGCCCAGCACAACGACGCTGGCTGGTCGAACACCTGGCACGCCGCCCAAGAGAACGCCGCGGCCCCCATGTGCCTTTTCCAGTGCTGTCGCGCCTGCCTGCACAGACATGCGGCCTGCGACCTGACTCATCGGCTTCAACAACGGCAGGCCGCCAGACGGGCTGGTAACCGTCTCGTATGCTATGGCCGTAACGCCGGACGCCATCAGCGCACGCGCCTGATCAGGGTCGGGAGCGAGGTGCAGATAGGTGTAGAGAAGTTGCCCAGGGCGCAGCATTTTGCATTCGGCGGGTTGCGGCTCTTTGACCTTCACGATCATTTCGGCGCCCGCAAATACCTCCGACGCGGTATCTGAGATAGTTGCGCCGGCCGCACGATAGGCGCTGTCGTCAGCGCCGATGCCGATCCCGGCGTTCGTCTCCACCTGCACGGAATGACCGTGTGTTACAAGTTCGGCGACGGATTCGGGCGTCAGGCCCACGCGGTATTCGTGATTCTTGATTTCTTTGGGAACGCCAATCAGCATGTCGGGTTTCCTCCTCCCTGGCATATTGGTGCGCTTGCAATGAGTTTGCCTCTGAATTCGCGGCTGCGGGTCCGAATTTCGCGTGTGTTTCGGTGCTTTCTCGGCATAAGTTCCGAAAAATCGTGGAAATGGGTGAATATCATGCTGGACCGGTTCGACGCACAGATACTCCGTGAGTTGCAGAAGGAGTCGCAGATTCCAGTTGCACAATTGGCGGAGCGCATTGGCCTGTCCACGTCGGCCTGTCACCGAAGGGTAAAACTGCTGGAATCGGGCGGCATGATCGAAGGGTATTCGGCACGGGTCAATCCGCGTGCCCTGGGGCTGGATCTCGAAGTCTTCGTCGACATCACCCTGACGTCCCAGAGCCAGGAGACCATGAATGCATTTGAGCGCGCCGTCATGCTATACGACGAGATCCTCGAATGCGTGCTGACGACCGGGACGGCGGACTACATCCTGCGCATTGTCGCGCGCGATGTGTCGGACTACGACAATATCCACCGGAACTGCCTCGCGCGCCTGCCGGGCGTGTCGGGCATGCAGACGTCGTTCGCACTCCGGTCGATCAAACGTTGGCGGGGCTATCCGGTGCCGGGGTAGGGCGCGCCATGAAGTGGGACCACAATAGAAGAAGGCCGCGGAAAACCGCGGCCTCTTTCGAATGCGTCGTGCGTTTCGCTGATCAGCCCTGGCGGGCCTTGTAGCGACGCTGGGTCTTGTTGATCACGTATACGCGGCCCTTGCGGCGCACGATACGGCAATCCCGGTGCCGCGTCTTCAGCGAGCGGAGCGAGTTGCGAACCTTCATGGTCGTCCCTTTCTCTGTCTCGGGCGCTGAACGGCGCCGTTGGTTTCGGTTGTGGGCCGACAAGTGCCTGACCCGAATTCGTCATGGTGGGCGGTACTGGGATCGAACCAGTGGCCCCTACGATGTCAACGTAGTGCTCTACCGCTGAGCTAACCGCCCGGACCGTTGCCGACTCGGCGCCGCCATGCCCTTCTCCACAAAGGAAAAGGACGCGGGCCGTGTCCGCGTCGGTGCAGCGCCGTATAAAGCGAAGGTCGAAGAGGTTCAAGGGCTTTTGGCAGGCGAAAATATGTCGCTATATGGGGGGGCCAAGGAGACGCCATGACGACGCCGACCTACCGACTGGATATGCCACGGGAGCACACCACGGGTGTGATCTTCGCTTCCCCCCATAGTGGCCGAGAATATACATGGGATTTTCTGCGGAAATCGGTGCTCGATGAGATGTCGATCAGGTCCTCCGAGGACGCCTTCGTGGACCGCCTGTTCGACACGGCGCCCGGCCTCGGTGCGCCGTTGCTCGCGTCGCTTGCTCCACGCGCGTATGTGGATCTCAACCGCGGATCGGACGAGATGGACCCGGCCGTTGTCCGGGGGGTGCGCGCAGTCACCCATAACCCGCGGGTAACGTCGGGTCTCGGAGTGATTCCCCGCGTTGTGGCCAACGGTCGGGCAATCTACAGCGGTAAGCTGGAACTGGCAGAGGCACGTGCGCGCCTTTCGGAGGTCTGGCGGCCCTATCACACGCAGTTGCAGGCGCTGATCGACACGAGCAAATCAGAATTTGGAAGTGCTATCCTGATCGACTGCCATTCGATGCCGCACGAGGCGGTGCAGGCGATGTCAGGACCGAACGGACGTAAACCGCACGTGGTGCTGGGTGATCGCTTTGGTGCGGCTTGCTCTCCCGACATCATGGATCGCGTTGAAGCGGCCTTTTCAGGGGCGGGGTTGCGGGTCGCGCGAAATGCGCCCTTTGCGGGTGCTTTCATTACGCAGCACTACGGACGGCCATCGCGCCAGCAACACGTGATTCAGGTTGAAATCGACAGGGCGCTCTACATGGACGAGGGGCGTATTCGCCCCAGCAAGGATTTCACCGGTTTTCGCGAAACGATTCGTGGCGTCATCGGCGAGATCGTCACGATCGGTCGGCCCCGATCCATGCCATTGGCCGCCGAATAAGCCCGTCGTATCAAGGGATCTGGGTCGAGAAGAAGGATCGGCTCCAAAATGCAAGAAATCGCTCGCGGGTGCCCCGGTCCAGTGCGACGAGCAGGGGCGGCGCAAGGGCGACAAAGCGTTTGGCGCTCGGCAAGAGGCCAGTTTCGGACGGATCATCGGGATAGATCATCCCTGAACGGGCAAGCAGGTTTTGTCCCTCGCGGGAGAGCAGGAAATCCAGCAATTTCTGTGCAGCATCAGGATTCTTCGCACCCGTCGTGATCATGTAGGCGCGTGACAGGAAGACGGTGTAGTCCTCCGGAAGAATGACGCCGACATTGGGTGCGGCGGCGTTTTGCACGTAGGACCCCAAGACGTTGTAACCCAAAAGAAATCGCGCCTCCGATACGGCATCGATGATCTCGGCAGAGCAGCAGGTCGCGACGGCCTCCGTCCGTGCGAAACCCTCCAGAAGCGAGCCAAAGGTGGTTGCTTCGAGGCTGTCGCTAAAGGCGTAGAGGTAGCCGAGTCCGGACGCTTCGATATCGTATGTCGCAATCCGGTTTCGGTAGGAGTCCGGTTTGCGCCGCATCAGATCGAGAAGGTCGAAACGGCTGCGTGGCACGTCTTCGGGGGCGACGTGTTCAGTGTTGTAGATCAACACGGCAGGTTCCTCGGTGATACCCCACAGCTCGTCGCGCCAGCGCCGGGTGGGGGCGAGCGCATCGGTCAGGGCAGAGCGATAGCTCCGCGCGCAGGCGCTATTGACCAAGCCAACCATGTGGTGAACGGCCGAGGAGAAGACGGCGTCGGCGGCATCGATTTCGCCCGCGCAGGCGCGCCGCGTATTCTCCTGCAGGGCATTTGAGCCCCATTGTTCATAGTCGATCCGGATTTGCGGGTTTTCCGCTATGAACCCGTCCAGGACGGGCGCGATGATGGCAATGTCGGTCGTCGATCGCACGTTAAGCCTCTGTGCGCCGGTACCGAATTGTACCGTCGCCTCTTGCGCGGCTGCGTGGCCGCTTGCAAGCATCGACACGCAAAGGAAGAGCCGGAGGATCATTCGCGGGCGCCTCCGGAACGCGGCAGGCACAAGGACGCCCGAAAGCCACGGGATGTCGGCTCCATTTCGAGCGTCCCGCCGAAAGCTGCGGCGACCTCGGTCACGATGGAAAGCCCAAGGCCCGTGCCGCTCTCCCGCGTCGATCCGGAGCGTTCGAATCGGCGTTGGCCCTGCGAGAGTGCCGCCTCTCCCGGCCCGGACCCGGCATCCTCCACCCAGAGCCACGCGTCGGTGGTCGATGTGCTTACGCCAACGCGTACTGGTGGTTTGCCGTATTTTAGCGCGTTCGACAGTAGGTTCGCGGCGGCTTGCTCAAGAGAAAACGCGTCGGCGCGGACCATTGCCGGCGCCTCGCCAATCGACAATTCCACCTCGACGTCGGGGGCGAGGTATTCGTGATCGCGGGTTTCGACGACGCCCAAAGCGATATCGCGAAGGTCAAGCGTTTCGCGTGGTTGAGATTCGGTGCGATGAATGACGAGGGCTCGCGCCAGTAGTTGGTCGAGCAGGTTGCCAAGGGAGCGCGTTCGGCGCAGCAGCCGTTGCAATGAAGCCGTCGCGAGCGCACGTTCGTCTGTCTCGACCGCCATCTCAGCATGCGCACGAATGGCGGCCACGGGCGTGCGGAGTTGGTGTGCAGTATCGGAGATCAGATGCTGCATCGACTCGACCTGCCGGTCGAGCCGCCCCATGAAACGGTTCATGGCATTGACGATCACGCCAACTTCGGACGGTACGTTCGTTGCATCCATCGGCGTCAGGTCATGCGGGTCGCGTCCCGACAAGTCCTGCGCGATAGTCGCGAGCGGGCGCATGGCAGAACGGATCACGAAAAAGGCGCTCAACATCAATGCCAGGCCAGCCGCGACTGCCGGGATCAGCGCATGCAGCACGAGATCGAGCGCCATAGCCTTGCGGGCCTGCAAGGTGTGCCCGACCGTAACCGTCACGACACCCGAAAAATCCAGCTCCGCGAACCGACGGGTAAGCTGTACGAAACGCGCATCTTCACCCTGCATTGCGCCGTCGAAGAAGACAGTTTCCGACCGGCGCGCCGTCGATGGCGGCGTGGGAGCCCAAGCGTGGCCAGTGATAAGAGTGCCTTCCGGACCGCGCAACGCATAGGCAATCCTGTCGTCGGGCGCCTGTGCCAGCAACTCGAACGCGGAAACCGGAAGGTCTGTCGCCGGCCCGCCGTCGACGATGCGAATGGTTTCGGCAATGTCAGTTGCAGCGCCCAGCAAAAGCCGGTCGTAGGACTGGCGTGCGGCCTGTGTGCCGTTCTGCCAGGCGACAATCGCGACGATCAGGCCGCCAAGAAAAAACAGCGTCAGAACCGCGATCAGGACGCGACCGACGAGACTGCGCTGCCGAAACACTCGGCGCGACAAGTTATCCATCGCACTCGATCCTGTAGCCGACGCCGCGCAGCGTCTTGATCGAGACCGGGCTTTCGGCGAGCTTCTTTCGCAATCGCGCAATGTAGAGTTCGATGGCGTTCAATCCCACGTCGGCGTCGCTGAACGTATAGAGTCCGTCATAGAGCCGTTCCTTGCTCAGCACTTGGTCCGGCGTGCGCATCAGTAGCCCCAACAGGGCTGCCTCGCGTCGGGTCAGGCCAAGCCGGTTGCCGCCAAGCGTGGCTGTCATTTGGGACGGCGAGAACTCCAGCGGGCCGAGGACAAGCAGATCGGTCTTCTGTTCGGCCTGCCGGCGAACAAGGGCGCGCAGCCGAGCTTCCAGTTCGCGCTGATCGAACGGCTTTATCAGGTAGTCATCTGCCCCTAGATCCAGCGCGTTCACACGGTCGTCCACGGCCATCAGGGCGGTGAGCATGAGCACTGGTGTCCCGTCCCCGCGACCGCGCAATTCGCGCAATAGGTCGGTCCCCGATCCGTCTGGAAGATTGATGTCGAGCACGAGCGCATCGTAGCGCTGCACGGCAAGGAAATCCCGCGCCTCCGAGACGCTGGGAGCCGCATCGCACGCCACGCCGGATTGGCCAAGGCGCGCGACGATCGCCTCGGCAAGATCGGTAGCGTCTTCGACCAGCAGGACGCGCATTGATAACCTGTCCCTCCCAACTGCCGTGGAAACCCACGATCTGTCCCGCTGACAGGTTGGCGACAGGTTTCTGCGGTAGCTCCTTTCCTTAACCCGCGCGCGGCAGGCCTGCAAAGGGCGGCGTGACGAAGCGGGGAAGGATGGCGGCGCGAGGCATTCAGCCAGCGCCGCGAGACAGGAGGAGGAAAAACATGAAACTCAACGCAGCTCGCGTAGCCCTCGCTGCGGCAATCCTTGGCGCATCTGCGCTGACGGCGACCGCACAGGATTTCAGCCCTGAAAACCCCGAATGCATCGCGCCGGCGAACCCGGGTGGCGGGTGGGACTTCACCTGCCGGCAGGTTGGCAAGTCCTTGCAGGATCTCGGCCTGATCGAGAAGACGATGCAAGTCGTGAATCTCGCCGGCGGTGGTGGCGGCGTGGCATTCGCGGAAGTGGTGAACAAGCGTGGTGATGACAATGATCTGATCGTTGCCGCCTCGTCGGCCACGGCAACCCGCTTGGCGCAAGGCGCCTATCCCGGAAACACAATGGACCAGGTTCGCTGGCTCGCGTCCATTGGCGCCGACTATGGAGTCATAGCGGTGGCGGCAGATAGCGAGATCGCTGACCTTCCGGGACTTCTCGACATGATCAAGAACGATCCTGCCTCCATCTCCGTCGCCGGTGGTTCGGCCGTGGGCGGTTGGGATCACCTGAAGGTTCTAATCGCGGCGAACGCCTACGGAATCGAGGACGTTCGTTCCGTGAAATACATCGCATTCGATGGCGGTGGCGAGGCGGTGACACAACTGCTGGCCGGGTCGGTGCAAGCCTTCACCGGCGACATCTCGGAGGCGAAAGGTTTCGTCGATAGCGGCGACATTCGTGTGATCGCAATCCTTGCGCCTGAGCGCCTGGGCGGCGAGTTTGCCGATTTCCCGACTGCAAAGGAACAGGGGATCGATGCCATCGGCGCCAACTGGCGCGGATTCTATGCGCCTGGCGGAATGAGCGACGAGGCATATGATGGCTGGGTTGCCAAGGTCTCGGACCTTTATGCGAGCGACGAGTGGAAAGAGGTAATGGCCGCCAACGGTCTGGCGCCGCTCGACCTGCAAGGCGAGGCATTCCAGAGCTTCGTTGCCGACTCGGTCGCTCAGATCCAGCAGATCTCGAAAGATATCGGCATTATCAAGTAATCGCCAATTTGGCGTGATCTTGAGGGGTGCCGCAACATGCGGCGCCCCTCGCATACATCCATCCCCGCCGCCAAAGGAGATCCGCATGAGCGATCGCATATTCGGGGTCTTCGGCATTCTTCTTGCCATCGGTTTCGCGCTGTCGGCCATGGCGATCGAGGAGAGCTTTCTCTCCGATGCCGTCGGCCCCAAGGCCTTTCCCCTGATCATCGCCGCAATCCTGGGCCTTTCGAGCCTCTTCATCCTGCTGCGCCCGGACGAAGAACCGAGTTGGCCCTCGCTCGGCCGCTTCGCCGAGGTTGCAGGCGCCATCGTCGTCATGATCCTCTACGCGGAGTTCCTTCCCGTAGCCGGTTTCGTCATCGCGACGGCCGTCGCTGCGGCTTATCTCTCGTGGCGCCTGGGTTCGAGCGTGCTTTCCGCTCTGGCGACCGGGGTGGGTACATCCGTGGGCATCTATGTCGTCTTTCACCTCATCCTCGGACTGTCGCTCGCGCGCGGCCCGTTTGGCTTCTGAGGCGGACGCATGGATACCCTGTCACAACTCGCAGACGGCTTTGCCATTGCCCTCACATGGCAGAACCTGCTTCTCGCGCTCCTTGGTTGCTTCCTCGGCACTGTCATGGGCGCTCTTCCAGGCCTCGGCCCGTCAAACGGTGTCGCCATTCTCATTCCGCTGGCGTTCACCATGGGGCTCGGCGCAACTCCGTCGCTGATCTTGCTGACGTCAGTCTATTACGGTGCGATGTACGGCGGTCGTATATCGTCCATATTGCTCAACATACCCGGTGACGAGCCGGCGATGATGACCTGTCTAGACGGCCACCCAATGGCCCGAAAGGGCATGGCCGGTGAGGCACTTTCGCTGTCGGGCGTGGCTTCCTTTGTAGGCGCCTTCCTGGCCACCTGGGGCCTTATCCTGCTCGCGCCGCAACTGGTCAAAATCGCCCTGTTGTTCGGACCGGCGGAGTACTTCGCGCTCTTTGCCCTGGCATTCATGACCCTGGGAGGTGTCTCGTCCACCAACCAGGCGAAATCCGCCTTCGCTGCAGCGCTGGGCCTCGGTCTCGCGACCATCGGTGTCGATACGCAAACAGGCGTGCCGCGCTTCACGTTCGGCGAGGTCCACCTCTATGACGGGCTGGATTTCTTGGTCGCCATCGTCGGCCTGTTTGCGTTGTCGGAGGTCTTCATCTTCCTTGAAGAACGCCACGGAAGCGCGGAGGCTGATGCACACCAGTTGAAGGTTGGCCGCCTGACGCCGCCATTGTCGATGCTGAAGCAATGCACGCCAACAATGTTGCGCACGTCGCTGCTAGGCTTCATTGCCGGAGTGTTGCCGGGAGCTGGCGCTTCGCTCGGCTCGTTCATCTCCTATTCGATGGAGAAGCGGTTGGTCGACAAGGAAGGCACCTTCGGAACCGGCGATCCGCGCGCGGTCGCAGCGCCGGAGGCAGGCAACAACGCGGCTGCTGGTGGAGCGCTTGTGCCGATGCTGGCGCTCGGAGTTCCTGGCTCCGGAACCACCGCTGTTCTGCTCGCGGTTCTCCTTTCGCTCAACATCACGCCGGGGCCGTTGCTCTTTGCCAACAATCCGGATGTTGTCTGGGGCCTGATCGCGGCGCTGTTCATCGCGAATTTCATGCTGCTGGCAATGAACATCCCAATGGTGGGTCTGTTCACCCGCCTTCTGCTGATCCCGCCGCGAATCCTGATGCCGATCGTCGCGATGGTGTCATTTGTGGGCATCTACGGGATATCCGGATCCTCTTTCGATCTGCTCGTGATGATCGGGTTTGGGATTATGGGCTGGGTGTTGCGCAAACTCGACGTGCCTTTGGTGCCAATCATCCTGGGTACCCTCCTGGGCAATGCGATGGAGAACAACCTGCGCCGCGCGATCACCATCGACAATGGCAACTGGTGGACTCTGATCGAGAGCCCGTTGTCCATTGCGCTCTGGGTGGTTGCCATTGTCGGCTTCGTCTTGCCGTTGCTTATTGGCCGCAAGGTCAAGGCGCAGATGCACGAACGCCGCGACCAGGAAGGCGCGATCTCGGACTGATTAGCCACGACTTCGGCCGGTTGCGCATGCTGCCGGCCGCGTCTCAGCGCAGAGCACGGCCTTTCAGGATTGCATCATGCCCAAAGCGCTCGCGAATGGCGTCGCTCGCGCGCTCCGCGCGTGCACGCCGTTGCGCTTGCGGGTCCAGAAGATCGCCGGAAAGGTCGGCCTCCGCATCCGGCACAAGATCCGACAGGCCGACACCAATCAGCCGGAACGGCCCGCGATCTCCGACTTGATCGTACAACTCGCGCGCGGCCCGATAGAGACGATCAGCCATTTGCGTCGGGTCTTCGAGCGTCCGGCGACGGGTAAGCAGAGCGTGGTTTGCCCGTTTCAGCTTGAGTTGCACCGTCCGTCCGGCAATCCCCTTGGCCTTGGCACGGTCAGTCACCTTCTCTGACAGGCGCCAGAGGTGGCCGTCGAGAATGTCGGCGTCAGCGGTATCCTCGAAGAATGTCATCTCGTTGGAGATCGACTTCACCGGCGCATTCCGGTGGACACGGCGGGCGTCCTGGCCCCGCGCAAGGTGCCACAGCCGGTCGCCAGATGCACCAAAACGGGCGTGCAATTCCTTGCGGTCCCAGCGTCGGAGATCCTCGAAGGTTCGGATGCCGGCGCGTGCAAGCGAGTCCTGAAATGCTTGCCCTACGCCCCAGATCATCCGCACTGGCTTATCACGCAGGAACGAGTCTGTTTCAGCCGCGCCGATGACAGAGAAGCCGCGTGGCTTGTCCAGATCAGAGGCAACCTTGGCAAGAAATTTGTTGTGGCTGAGCCCCACGGAGCCGGAGAGTCCGAGTTCGTCTTCCATCCGCTTGACCAGCCGCGCCAGCATGATTGCTGGCGGCGCGTGGTGCAGCCTGGCGGTGCCGCTGAGGTCGAGGAATGCCTCGTCTAGCGACAGCGGCTCGATGGCCGGAGTCATCTCTTCCATCATCGCGCGAATGGCGCGTGATGCCTCCACGTAAGCCTTGCCGCGCGGCTTGATAACCACAGCGTCGGGGCAAAGCTTCAGCGCTTTAAACATCGGCATTGCCGAGCGCACACCATACGTGCGCGCGACATAGCAGCAGGTGGAAACAACGCCCCGTTTGCCACCGCCGACTATTACCGGCTTGTCGGCAAGCGACGGGTCATCCCTCTTCTCGACCGATGCATAGAACGCGTCGCAATCCATGTGCGCGATAGACAGGTCGAACAATTCTGGATGCGTCACGATGCGCGGAGACCCGCAGGCCGGACAACGGCGGCCCGTGTCGAAGGGCGTAAGGCAGTCGCGGCAGAGCGCAGCCATGGAGACATCGGTTTCGATTACTTCGGGTGCCCTACAAATACGGGACTGGATGGGAACAAAGCAACGTGAATGAGTATCGCACTGCCCAAACATGCCGCTGTCCGAGCCTACATCTGACGGAGATCACACGGGTGGCGGGGTATACATCCGTTTGGCAGAAATCGTGGGGTTGTTGTCCTAACCGTCGTCACGATGAATGGTGTAGTGTCGGGCCATGAAGCAGAACCCCACTTGCCTGACACACGAGCGCGAACGCAACGTCGTGATGGTCACTTTTCCAGAAGCGCATATTCTGGATGTCGTTGGCCCGATCGAGGTCCTGACCGGCACCAAGTACTTCCTGCCGCAAGGTCCGGAGCCCTATGTCGTTTCCGTGGTGGCACAAAACGTCGGTCCGGTGGCAACGACATCCGGACTGTCGCTGACTGCGAACCGCAGCTTCATGGATGCCCTGACAGACGAAAGCCACATTGACACTCTGATTGTCAGTGGCGGGCATGGCACAACGGCGGCGCTCGAGGACGAGGCGCTTATGACGTTCGTAAGTCGCGCGGCCGCGCGGTCGCGTCGGATCGTGTCAATCTGCACTGGGGCGATGATCCTGGCCGAGGCCGGTTTGCTCGATAACAGGCGTGCCTGCACACATTGGTGGTGGTGCCCGATCCTCGAACGGCGCTATTCGAATGTTCAGGTGGATCGCGACGCGATATTCGTCCGCGACGGAAACATCTGGACGTCCGCCGGCGTGACTGCTGGGATGGATCTCGCCCTTGCTCTGGTCGAAATGGACTGGGGGCATGAAATCGCGCTGCAGGTCGCGCGATACAACGTCATGTTCATGATGCGTCCCGGCGGCCAATCGCAGTTCAGCGCTCACCTGGTGGCTCAACAGGCCGAAGATCCGGCAATCAATGCGACGATCGACCATATCCTCGGTAATCCGGGCGATCCTCTGACAGTCACCGCGCTCGCCGCGCGAGCCTGTCTGTCCGAACGCACCTTCGCAAGGCGGTTCAAGGAGGAAACCGGGATTACGCCCGCGGCCTATGTCGAAACCGTCCGGGTTCAGGCCGCGCGCGTGTTGCTCGAAACGACCGGGCACGGGGTTGAGCGGATTGCGCGAAAGACCGGTTTCCTGAGTGCCGAACGAATGCGCCGGGCCTTCCAGCGTCACTTGGGCGTATCTGCCAGCGACTACCGCGAACGATTCAGTGGGGCGCCTTCGGGAGATCCGCCGATCCGAGACAACCCCGGCTGACCTAAACCCCATACCAGCAACCTTACCCGATCCCGCGCAGATCCTATCCGATTTGCGCGATCCATCCACTATGTCCAAATTCGAGGTAATTCTCAATGAAACCAACGCTCTATTTCATCCTTGCGTCTGCCTTTCTGTCCGCCTGCGCAGGAAGCGGGGCTGACTACACACCGATCTTAGATGGTGCGCCATCGGAGGAATTCGGGACGGACCTGGCCGCTTGCCAGGCCCTCGCTCGAAATCAGCGGCAATTCGATCAGGAAACGGCGGGAGCCGCAGTGCTCGGAGCAGGCGCCGGAGCGCTGCTCGGATCAGCAGACGAGGAGGCTGACGCGGCCGGTGGAGCCGTTGCCGGGGCTTTTGCGGGTGCCGCCGCGGGCGCCGTGAATGCGAGCGACCGCAGAGAAGCAATAGTCGTGGAGTGCCTTCGGGGTCGAGGTCATCGAGTTGTTGGCTGAAGCCGGGCACCCCACACAGCTTTGGAGAAAGCAATGAACCTTTCCCCCGAATATCCGCTCGGGCGCTTGGCCAATCTGTTTGGCCTTCTCTCTCCCGGTTCCGGCTCCGGGCGCTCGCGTCGCTCAACGCCGTCGCTTCCGACAACGCGGTGGCTTCGTCGCGACATCGGTCTGCCTGGCCCGGACCCTCAGCCTGCGGTCACTTTGGCGTTCGGCGTGATGATTTGAGGGGCGGCCGGTCATTCAGAAACGACGTCAAATCCAATCGCTATCTCGGCCGCGGCACAGGGAACCCTACCGGCGGGTTGCAGGTCGCCTCGGCGGTGGCGTCGCGGGAGCATGGGGTAGTGACCGACCTTGGACCGCGCCCCGTACAGGTTGCGGAGGCATCGGCGTGAACACCCTCCCGTCGGAGGTAAGTGCTGCCAATCAATCGGCGCCCGAGCGCGGCCTCTCGCGACCCTCGTAACCCCATTGAGGCTCGCAGTCGTGCCGGCCGTTGGCGTGACGTGGGCACGCATACTTGAAAGGACTTACCATGAGCACTGTTGTCGTCGCGGGAGCGTCCGGGTACCTCGGGACATTCCTCGTCTCCGCCTATCTTGCGCGGGGATGGAAGGTTCGGGCCCTCGTTCGCAACGCCCCGCGCGCCGAAGCGCGGGGATTGGCACGCGAGCAGATCGTCGTGGCGGATGCCACGGATCCGGAATCGCTGCGTGGTACGATGGAGGGCGCAACCCTTGTTGTCAGTGCGCTCGGCATCACGCGGCAACGCGATGGGCTGAGCTATCGCGATGTAGACTACCAGGCCAATGTTCACCTTTTGAATGAGGCACTCGCCGCGGGTGTTCCTCGTTTCTGCTATGTGCATGTAATGAACGCCAGGGCGATGGCGAACGTCTCGCTAGTGGCCGCGAAACAAGCCTTTGTCGACGTGTTGCGCGCCGCACCACTGCGTTCCACGGTGGTTTGTCCGAGCGGGTACTTTTCCGATATGGAGGATTTCCTCTCGATGGCGCGATCCGGGCGCGTGTGGCTCTTCGGCAGCGGTACGTTGCGGCTCAACCTGATTCATGGGGCCGATCTGGCGGAGGCAGTCGTCGACGCGGTCGAAACAGGACGGGAGACGCTGGAGGTTGGTGGAACCGATACGTTCACACAACAAGACCTCGCTCGGCTGGCGTTCAAGGCGCTTGGCAAACCCCCTGCGATCTCCAGCTTGCCGGATTGGATCCGCCGAACTGTCTTGCGGATTCTGCCAGTAGCGACCCCGCGCGATATTCGGGGGCCGGCACAGTTTTTTCTGACAGCGATGGGTCGCGACATGGTTGGAGATTCCTATGGCAACCGCCACCTCGCCGAGCATTTTCGCTCCGTCGTCACCGGAATCATTGAAGGCGTTGGGAGATGACGCTGAGACAATCGGGTAGCCTTGCCGCCTTTGGCGCTGCCGGGACCTACGGAGTCGGAGTCGCCCTGTTGATCCTTGTGTTGATACCGGCCGGCTACGGTTTCGACCCGACGGCGGCGGAGGAGGCTGTTGGGTTTCTCATGCGTAACTCCGAAATGATGATTGCGTGGAACACAATCGTCTACGTGCTGAACGCGATCCTTCTTGGCGTCCTCGTCGTCGCGCTCCACGAACTGATCTCGTCCGAAGCGCCTCAACTCATGCGGGTCTCATCGCTCTTCGGGATGGTTTGGGTCGGCCTGCTGCTGGCCGCCGGCATGGTCGCGAATAGCGGTCTCGCGGCGGTTGCGTTCATCGTGCGAGAGGACGTTCACGCCGCAACCGTCCTATGGCAAGTACTTCGCGCCGTGGAGGACGGTTTGGGTGGCGGAAACGAGATCGCTGGCGCGCTCTGGCTCGCAGGGAGCATGATCGCGGCTCGATCCCTGCCTGTCGCGGT
Source organism: Tropicimonas marinistellae (assembly GCF_001509585.1). GTDB lineage: Bacteria > Pseudomonadota > Alphaproteobacteria > Rhodobacterales > Rhodobacteraceae > Tropicimonas > Tropicimonas marinistellae. Next base: position 84,329 of record NZ_LNCI01000001.1, read on the forward strand.
GCGAATGCTTGGCATCGCAGCCGGCGCGGCAGGACTGGCAACGTTGGTACCCGCTCTGTCGAGGCCGATGGGGGCGGTCTTCAGGTTTGCAACGCTGGCTTGGTTTGTGGCCATAGGAGTTGCCCTGAGCCGTGGAACCCGAGGTGAAACCGGCGCCCGCGCCACGTGAGCCCTTCGTCTGGCTGAAGTTGGCAATGGCAAGCTTTCCTGGATAAAACGATCAATCGGTTGTTCGAGCCCTGCCGTTCGTCCTTGTGGCATTCAGTGATGAACGGACGTTGAGGATCATGCGACTGAACGAGGTTGCATGATTTCTGCCAGCACCCGCGCGCGAGTGGAGTCGAACCCGTCCGCTCCGATCCAGTCAAGTGTGCTCACTCGGAAGCCATGCGTAGCGCCCCTGGGGTTCGCGGAGCAGCAACACCGATTGCTTCGCATGAGCTTTCGCTGCGGCGGAAAGCGGAATCGTCGATTGCCGTCCGCTAGAGCTGCCCTTCAACCGGCAACAAGCGGGTGAAGTTCGCAACGAACAGCCGCCACGGGCTTGCCCCCGGTTCGCGGTACTCGACGTCCTGACGGTCGGCCCCCGTATAGATCCATGTCAGATTGCCGTTTTCGTCCAACGCCAACCGATATGCATATTCGTGCATGACGGCGTCGAGCGCATCATGCATTGCCCCACCGGCTTTTTCGTCCGCGATGAATATCCCAATCTCGGTGTTGATCTTGATCGAGCGCGGGTCGAAGTTCAGGGAACCGACAAATAGGTTCTGGGAATCGATCACCGCCAGCTTGGTGTGCATCGTCATCGTGATTTCGGAACCGGGCGGTGCCTCTCCGGTCACGGTCAGGGCGTCAGCTTTGATTTCGTAGAGTTCCACTCCTGCGGCGAGCAGGTCTTTCCGGTGCCGCATGAGCCCTGCGTGTACATAGGGGTGGTTGTTGGATGCCAGCGAATTGGTGACGATCCGGACCCGCACACCCCGCGCGGCCAAATCTCGGAAGAACCTCGCACCCCAATCCTCTGGCACGAAATAAGGGCTAACAAGAATGATCTCGGATGTCGCACGCGACATTGCCGACAAGAGGTCGTTGGCAACGTGGCGTTCACCCTCCTGCACCGGCACTTTCAGTTTTTCTGGCTTGTCGTAGGAAACCTCGATCGGTGCGAAAATCGGTTTGACCCGCCCGCTTCGAACATCCGAAAGATAGGTGGACTCGATGGCGCGTTGATGCAGGCCAGTCAGCGCTTCGGCTCGACGGGCGCGGATCTCCTGCTCGACTGCCCTGTAGTCCAGTGGTTTGGAACGGGATGGGCGCAGAGCCTCAAGGGGAACCGACCATCCGTCGTTCCAGTAAAGGTCGAATTGCTCGCCGATCTCATGGGCGACTGGGCCCGCGAGGAAAATATCGAAATCAGCGAACTCAGAGGACGTATCAACACGGAAATACTCGTCCGCGATGTTGCGCCCGCCGACAATGCACAGGCTTTGGTCGACCACCATCGACTTGTTGTGCATGCGCCGGTTCACCCGCTGGAATTCCCACAAGTAGTTCCAGAACGTCGGACTTTGCCGCGAAAGCGGGTTGATCATCCGGAATTCGATGTTCGGATGTGCGTCGAGCCGCGCGATCTGCCGGTCTTTTGCCGTGGTCAGCGCGTCGTCCAACAGGAAGCGCACCCGCACGCCCCGGTCGGCTGCCTCCAAGAGGGCAACGGCGACCAACGCACCGGCAAGATCGGGCTTCAGCAGGAAATACTGCATGTCGATCGAGTGCTGGGCGGTCTCGATCATGCGGATACGCGCTCCCAGAGCATCGTTTCCGTCCGAGAGAGGAAGTATGGCTGAGTCTCCGGGCCGCGCAGCCAGCGCTCTTGTCAGCGCGGTGTTGGAGTAGTCCGGTAATGGAAGGTCAATCGCCCGGCTTACAACGTTCGGCTCGTCGATTGGAACGGACGTGCAACTTGCAAGCACAATCAGCCCCAGAACCGCCGCTACTCGCCCAACCTTCGCCAAATCCGCTCTCCAACGCGCCAATCGGGAATTCAAAAGACAGTGTCGCGCGGACACCGGAAATGCAACACAGAGAGCGACCTTCCACCGGACACGACACGCAAGGCCACTCTTGACCTTCCAGTTGGTGGAATCTTTATCTGTTGAACCAACAATATGAATCCGAGTCGTTGGTGAGCGATATGAGCACGATAAACCTAACAGTCGAGGGAATGTCCTGCGCGTCCTGCGTTGGCCGCGTCGAACGCACACTTAAGGCCCTGCCGGGGGTCGAAGGAGCGGTCGTGAACCTTGCCAATGAAAGCGCGAGGGTGGAATTCGCCGATCCCGCGGATGTGGTGGAAATCACTGCGGCTCTCGACAGGGCGGGTTACCCGGCGCGCACCGGCGAGGTGACGTTGCGGGTCGAGTCGATGTCCTGCGCTTCGTGCGTCGGCCGGGTTGAGCGCGCGCTGGCGAAGGTACCGGGCGTTCTCGAAGCCACGGTCAACCTTGCCAGCGAGACCGCGCGCGTGCGCTACCTTGAAGGCCCGGTGACGCCGGATAGCTTGGCTCGCGCGGCGACCGAAGCCGGGTATCCAGCCTCACTTCCGCTGGCAGCCGGTGACGCTCCGGACAATACGCGTCGAAAGGTCGCCGAGACGGAGGACCTAAAGCGCCAGACGATTTTTGCCGGAGCGCTCACCTTGCCCGTCGTCCTGCTGGAGATGGGCGGGCATGTCTTCCCCGGGTTTCACGCTTTCGTCGGAAATACCATAGGGCATACGGCAAGCTGGATGATCCAGTTCGTACTAACGAGCATCGTGCTCTTCGGACCGGGACGGCGCTTCTACTTGAAGGGCTTCCCGGCAATTCTGCGCCGCGCGCCGGACATGAACAGCCTCGTGGCCATCGGCACCACAGCTGCCTACGGCTACTCGGTCATCGCTACTTTCCTGCCGTTCCTCCTGCCGGCCGAGACCCGCGCTGTCTACTTCGAGGCCGCTGCAGTCATCGTGGTCCTGATCCTGCTTGGCCGCTGGCTGGAAGCACGGGCCAAGGGGCGCACCGGACAGGCTATTCGTAAGCTCATCGGGTTGCAGGCGAAATCGGCGCTTGTCGAGCGCGATGCCGGCCCGGTCGAGCTTCCGATCGACCAAATCTCCACCGGGGATGTGATCCGCGTGCGCCCGGGCGAACGGATCGCGGTGGATGGCGAGGTCATCTCCGGTGCGACATATGTCGACGAAAGCATGTTGACCGGCGAGCCTATCCCAGTCGCCAAGGGCACCGGCGACAGAGTCGTCGGCGGTACGGTCAACGGTATCGGGGCGATCTCGTTCAGAGCCACCGCGGTGGGTGCCGATACGATGTTGGCGCAGATTATCCGGATGGTCGAGGAGGCGCAGGGCGCCAAACTGCCGATCCAGGGGGTGGTGGACCGTATCACCATGTGGTTCGTGCCCGCCGTCATGGCGCTTTCTGCGCTGACGGTGCTGGTGTGGCTGATCTTCGGACCGCCTCCGGCGCTGACCTATGCGCTGGTAGCCGGGGTTGCTGTCCTGATCATCGCCTGCCCCTGCGCGATGGGGCTCGCCACGCCCACCTCGATCATGGTCGCCACTGGCCGCGCAGCGGAGCTTGGGGTTCTATTCCGCAAGGGTGATGCGCTCCAAAGGTTGCAGGAGGTACAGGTGGTTGCGCTGGACAAGACCGGTACGATCACCGAGGGCAAGCCGGCGCTGACCGACATGGAGCTGGCGCCAGGCCAAGACCGCGATAGCGTTCTGCGCCTCGTGGCCGCCGTGGAGGCAAGCTCCGAACACCCCGTGGCGCAGGCGATCCTGCGCGCGGCGGGTGATCATGCGCCGCTGCCGGGGGTGGATGGGTTCACCTCTATCACCGGATTGGGCGTGCGCGGCACGGTTGAGGGGCGTGACGTCCTCGTCGGCGCCCGCAGGCTTATGGAGCGCGAAGGCATCGAAGCCGGAATATTTGCCACGGCTAGCCAGAGACTGGCGACCGCCGGCAAGACGCCGCTGTTTGCCGCCATCGATGGCGAAATTGCCGCCGTGATCGCGGTTTCCGACCCGATCAAGCCGACATCGCGCACCGCCATCGCCGCGCTGCACGACCTCGGTTTGCAGGTCGCCATGATCACGGGCGACGCACAGGCCACCGCCGATGCAATTGCCGCCGAATTTGGCATTGACCATGTGGCGGCCGAGGTACTGCCCGACGGCAAGGTCACAGCACTCGAAGCGTTGCGCGAGGGCGGACGTAAGCTCGCCTTCGTGGGCGACGGTATCAACGACGCTCCGGCGTTGGCCCATGCTGATATTGGCATCGCCATAGGCACTGGAACCGATGTCGCCATCGAGAGTGCAGATGTGGTGCTCATGACCGGCGATCTGCGGGGAGTGGTAAACGCTTTCGACATCTCCGCGCGGACGATGCGTAATGTCCGGCAGAATCTTGGCTGGGCCTTTGGCTACAACACCGCACTGATCCCGGTCGCTGCCGGCGCTCTCTACCCCTTCTTCGGCCTCTTGCTATCGCCTGCTCTTGCAGCCGGTGCGATGGCGCTCAGCTCGGTCTTTGTTCTCACCAATGCTCTGCGTCTGCGCCGCGTGCAGCCAGTTTTGGGCGACGACCCGCCGCACGTTGAGGCCGAGATACCGCTTACCGCTGCGCCCGCGGAATAGGAGACTTCCAATGAACATCGGAGATGTCGCCCGCCGCTCGGGCCTGCCCGCCAAGACGATCCGCTACTACGAAGACATCGGCCTCGTGATGCCCCTGCGTAGTGAAAACGGCTATCGCTCATTTCGGGACAGTGACCTGCACAAATTGGCTTTCCTCGGCCGCGCGCGGTCGCTGGGCTTCTCCATCGACGATTGCCGAAATCTGCTCGAACTGTACGAGGACAGTTCAAGAGCCAGTGCGGATGTGAAAAAGATCGCCAATGAGCACCTGCTCCAGATCGACGCCAAGATCGATGAGCTACTCGAAATGAAGAGAACACTTAGCCATCTTGTGCATGAGTGCGCCGGGGACAACCGGCCGAACTGCCCGATCCTTGATGACCTGGCTGCGGCAGGCGCGGAACAACCATGCGAAAAGCACGTTTCAAGCACGTGACCCGTGTTGGACCTTGAATTGGCGCTCCAGAAGGCCGGAGATTGAGTTCACATCGAGTCCAATGGGGTGATTGGCTGCCCAAAGTGTTGCGCGGCGTTCACCGATGCAGTTGTCGCAAGTTGGCTGTCCTCGCTCGCTGATCCCGCGCGATCTTTGCCCAAGGGTCTGTGATTAACACGCATTCCGAGCGTTGTTCCGCAAATGTCGAGTGAATCTGCAACCAGCGTCTATAATCGCAACGCCCTTGACTTGCCCCTCGTTGCTCGCGCACCAACGCGCACTCCGGCGGCCCAATGGCACGCTCAACTCGGGCGAGTTCATCGGCACTCAGCGTCGCCTCGCCACGAGAAACCCAAGCCGGTAAATCGGCGCAGGTTTTTGGGCGACAAGGCAGGGCATTGAGGCACGCGCAGTGCTATGCGCGTCCCTACAGGGACTTACGCGTCCAGGTTCTCCACGCTTAGTGCATTGGATTGGATGAACTCCCGCCGCGGTTCGACCACGTCGCCCATTAGTTTGGTGAAGATGTCGTCCGCTTCGGACATGTCTTCGATTCGCACCTGCAGGAGTGTCCGAGCCTCCGGGTCCAAAGTCGTTTCCCAAAGCTGATCGGGGTTCATCTCTCCCAGGCCTTTGTAGCGCTGAAGGCTCAGCCCCTTTTCGCCTTCGGCGAGAATTGCGGCCAGCAACCCGTTTGGACCGTGTATGGCGACCTCCTTGTCTTTGCGAACAAGGTGGGCTGTTTGTCCGTAGGTGTCGCTGAGTGCCTGCGTGTGGGCCCCTAGGCGGCGCGCTTCGCCGGAACGGAGCACCGGTCCATCGAGCCGCCTGATCTCATCTACGCCGCGCACGGACCGCGAGAGACGGATGCCGTTGTCTTGCGTCGGCCGGCCCTGCCAGCCACGTTCGTATTCGACAGATACCAGATCAAGCCGTGCGGCGACGCGGTCGGCCGTACCCTGCAAATCGGCATCGACCTGCCCCGGCACAAAGGCGCCTGCGATGGCAGCCTGCTCAAGAATATGCTGCGGATAGTGAGTGGGAAAAGCGCGGAGCATCCGGCGCACCTGACGGGCTTCCTCGATCACGCGCCGGAGATCCTGGCCGACAATTTCTTCACCTGAGCCCAGGCGGAGCCGGGCCCCGTCGATCCCCATTTCGACGAGGTAGTCGTTGAGGGCGGTTTCGTCCTTCAGATAGACCTCGGACTTGCCACGCGCGACCTTGTAGAGCGGTGGCTGTGCGATGTAGAGGAAGCCGCCTTCGATAATCTCCGGCATCTGGCGGAAAAAGAACGTGAGAAGCAAGGTGCGGATGTGCGCTCCGTCCACGTCAGCATCCGTCATGATGATGATCTTGTGGTAGCGCAGTTTGGATATGTCGAACTCGTCCCGCCCGATACCGGTGCCCATGGCAGTGATCAGCGTGCCGATCTCCTGGCTCGACAGCATCCTGTCGAAGCGCGCCCGTTCCACGTTCAGGATCTTGCCGCGCAACGGGAGCACCGCCTGATTACCGCGAGCGCGGCCCTGCTTGGCCGAGCCGCCGGCGGAGTCGCCCTCTACCAAGAATAGCTCCGATTTGGCAGGATCCTTCTCCTGGCAATCGGCGAGTTTGCCGGGAAGGCTCGCCACATCCATCGCCGTCTTGCGGCGGGTCAACTCGCGGGCCTTTCGGGCCGCTTCCCGGGCCAGCGCTGCCTCGATGATCTTACCGACGATGATCTTTGCCTGGGCCGGGTTCTCCTCGAACCACTCGCCGAGTTTCTCGTTCACCAAACCCTCGACCGCGGGGCGCACTTCGGAACTCACCAGCTTGTCCTTGGTCTGGCTGGAGAATTTCGGGTCCGGAACCTTGACCGAGAGCACGCAGGTCAACCCCTCGCGCGCATCATCGCCGGTGAAGTTGACCTTCTCCTTGCGGGCAATGCCGGAGGAGTTGGCATAGAGGTTGATGGTGCGGGTCAACGCACCACGGAACCCGGCCATGTGGGTGCCGCCATCCCGTTGGGGAATGTTGTTCGTGAAGGGCAGGACGTTTTCGTGATAGCTGTCGTTCCACCACATTGCGACCTCGACCCCGATCCCGTCGCGCTCGCCGGACATGTAGATTGGCTCTTCCATGGTGGAGGATTTGGAGCGGTCGAGATACTTCACGAACTCGCGCACGCCCCCCTCGTAGCACATGTCCACTTCCAGCGGTTCTGCCGGGCGTTCGTCCCTCAGAATGATACGGACGCCGGAATTGAGGAATGCCAGTTCTCGAAGTCGGTTCTCGAGCGTCTTGAAGGAATAGTCGAGATTGGAAAACGTACCGGTGGACGCCATGAAGGTCACTTCTGTGCCCTTTCGGCCCTCGGCGTCACCTACGACTTCCAGGTGCTTGACGCATTCGCCATGTTCGAAGCGCGCGTAGTGTTCCTTGCCGTCGCGCCAGATCCGCAGGTCCAGCCAGTCCGACAACGCGTTCACAACGGAGACGCCAACTCCGTGCAGGCCACCGGACACCTTGTAGGAATTGCTGTCGAACTTCCCGCCGGCGTGGAGCTGGGTCATGATGACTTCTGCCGCACTCACGCCCTCTTCCGGGTGAATATCCACCGGTATCCCGCGGCCGTTGTCGAGCACCGAAACTGAACTGTCGGCGTTAATTGTGACGCTCACTGCATCCGCATGACCTGCAAGCGCCTCGTCGATGCCGTTGTCGACCACCTCGTACACCATGTGGTGCAGGCCGGAGCCATCGTCCGTGTCTCCGATATACATGCCGGGGCGCTTGCGAACGGCCTCCAAGCCCTTGAGAACCTTGATTGATTCTGCGCCGTATTCTTCCGCCCGGTTCGCGTCATCTGACATGCAGCTCATCCTTTCCAAGTATGCAAGTTTATACGAGGTCAGGTGGGGATTGTCACGCAGCTGCTACAAGATTTGGTAGGAGCCTCGTCAATCGACACCGCCTGGGCCGTCGGCCGCGGTGACGGAGATCCGTTGCGCGCGGCTACCGAGTTCCGCGAAGAGATCCGCGCCGGTACCGGTCATCCAGGCCTGCGCTCCAAGGGCGCAAATCTCGTCGTAGAGAGCGGCGCGGCGCGCTTCGTCAAGGTGGGCTGCGACTTCGTCGAGAAGCAGAAGCGGCGGTGCGCCTTGGTCCGTCGCGAGGGCGCGGGCATTGGAGAGGATCAGGGACAGTAGCAGCGCCTTTTGTTCGCCGGTGGAGCTGTCGCGTGCGGGAATGCCCTTGTCGGCATAGATTGCAGAGAGATCCGCGCGATGTGGCCCGGTCAGTGTCCGCCCGGCGGCGAGGTCGGCCCGGCGACCGGCGCGGAAGGCCGTCAGGAGTTCCGCTTCGCTCTGCGGAAACTCGGGCCCGTCCGGACCGCTCAGTGCCAGATGGGCCGCGGGGAATACGGTGGCCGCATCTCGCTGGGCATCTGCAATTCGGGTAAGGGTCGCCTCACGGTTCGCAATTACAGTGGCACCGGCCGTTGCCATCTGAGCTTCCAATGCGTCGTACCATGCCCCGTCGCGCACCTGATCCTTCAGCAGGCGGTTGCGCTCTCGCATGGCCTTGTCATAGGTCAGCACCACTTCGCCGTGTTTCGGTTCGAAGCTGAGTACCAACCTGTCGAGAAACCGCCGCCGCCCCTCCGCGCCTTCAGTCCAGAGCCGGTCCATTGCTGGGATAAGCCAGACAACACGCACGATGGATCCGAGCGAAAGCTGCGTCGCGGCCTTTCCGTCGACGCGTACCTGCCTCGCGGCACCGGCCTCCGACCAAGTCTCTATCTCGTGGGCCTGCCCACGCAAGGCCACCACGGCAGAGACCTTCCAGCCGATCGTCTCCGGGCGTCGCCCCATCTCCTCCGCCGCAGCGCGACGCAATCCGCGCCCCGGGGAAAGCAGGGACACGGCTTCAAGGATGTTCGTCTTTCCCGCGCCATTTGGTCCGAAGATCGCAACCGGCTCCGGCCCGAGCTCCAGGTGCGCTGTCTTATGGGACCGGAAATGCGACAGAACCAGAGAGCGAACCGCTAGACCAGCCATCCGGCACTCGTCTTCTTCTGTCCGAAAATATCCTCGCCGAAGGCATAAAAACTCGGCGAAACGACCATCACACGCGCATCGGCATGACTACATAGACGGCGCTGGTATCGGAGCCCTCGCGCATCAGAGTCGGATCGCCAGAGGAATTGAACATGAAGACGGCATTCTCGCGGTCGACCTGGGAAGCGATCTCCAGCAGGTACTTCGCGTTGAACCCGATCTCCAACCGCTCGTCCCCGTAGGCGACGGGCAGTTCTTCCTCTGCCGCGCCGCTGTCGGGTGCATTAACCGAGAGAACCAGCTTGTCCTCGTCCAGCGCCAGTTTCACCGCGCGGGAGCGTTCCGAGGAAACTGTCGCCACGCGATCTACCGCCTTGGCGAATTCGCTCGCATCTACTTCCATCTTGCGAGGGTTGCCTACCGGGATAACGCGAGCGTAATCCGGGAAAGTCCCGTCGATGACCTTTGAAGTCAGGGTGATTTCAGGCGTGGCGAAACGCACCTTTGTCTCGGAGACGGAGACGGCGATCTGCGCCTCGTCATCATCCAGGAGCTTACGCAATTCGCCAACCGTCTTTCGCGGCACGATCACGCCAGGCATCGTTTCCGCGCCCGCCGGAAGATCCGCGTCTATCCGGGCCAGGCGATGGCCATCGGTCGCAACGCAGCGAAGCGCCTTCCCGCTCTCGCCATCCGCCACGTGCATGTAGACACCGTTGAGATAGTACCGCGTCTCCTCGGTCGAGATCGCGAATTTCGATTTGTCGAAGAGGCGGCGCAGAACTGGCGCGGGAGCACCGAAATTCGATGAATACTCAGCACTCGCCATAACCGGGAAATCTTCCTTTGGCAGGGTGGCGAGAGTGAAATTGGAGCGACCTGCCTCAACGGTGAGGCGTCCGGCGGCGCCATCGTCTGTCAGCTTGACGAGCGCCCCGTCCGGTAGTTTTCGAACGATCTCGTGCAGCGTCACTGCAGAGACGGTCGTTGCGCCGGCGCGCTCGACTTGCGCGGGCACCTTGTCCACGACTTCAATATCCAGATCGGTCGCCCGGAAACTTACGGCATCACCCTCGGCTTCGATCAAGACATTGGCGAGAATTGGGATCGTGTTGCGCCGCTCGACGACAGATTGCGCCTGGGACACTGCCTTTAGCAGGGTGCCGCGTTCGATGCTGATTTTCATGCCAACGCTCCCATTTCAGCCGGGAACCGCACACTATCGCTTTCCCAATGCGGCACAAGTGCCTATTCGACACAGTGCCGCCGTTTGACGCCTCGCGACATCGATCAGGCTTCGAGCATCCGTCGCAACAATTCGAGATCCTCGGCGATTTGGTTGTCGACCGCCTTTAGCTCCTCAATTCGTTTGACCGCATGCATGACCGTGGTGTGGTCGCGGCCACCGAAGCGCTTCCCGATCTCGGGCAACGACCGCGATGTCAGCTTCTTTGACAGGTACATGGCCATTTGCCGCGGACGGGCGATTGTGCGGTGCCGCTTGGGACCAATCATGTCGGAGAGCCGCATGTTGTAGTGCTCCGACACCTTTCGCTGAATCTCCTCCACCGTAACCTTGCGGTCAGAGGCGCGGAGCACGTCTGCAAGGCAATCCTGTGTCAGATCAAGCGTGATCTCGCGGCCCACGAGCGAGCCGAAGGCGAAGAGCTTGGTTAGCGCGCCTTCGAGAACCCGGACATTCGTAGAAATCCGGTGGGCGAGGAATTCCAGCACACCGTCCTGGATCATCAGGCCGGGATAGCTTTCGCGGTACTGATCTACCTTGTGTTGGAGAATGCCGAGCCGCAACTCGTAATCGGTCGGGTGCAGGTCCACCACGAGGCCGGACTGCAGTCGGCTGGCGATCCGCTCCTCCAGCTTCTTGATTTCCACCGGCGCGCGGTCGGCGGAAATAATGATCTGCTTGTGCTGGTCCACAAGGGCATTGAACGTGTGAAAAAACTCCTCCTGCGTGCTGTCCTTGCCTGCGAGGAATTGTACATCGTCCACCATCAGAACATCGACGGAGCGGAACATCTCCTTGAATTGCATTGAGCTGTTCTCGCGCAGAGCCTGAACGAAGCGGTACATGAACTGTTCGGCCGACAGATACACAACCCTGAGTTCCGGTCGGGTCTTTTGCAGATGCCATGCAATCGCGTGCATCAAGTGCGTCTTACCAAGACCCACGCCACCATAGAGGAACAATGGATTGAAGCTGACCGGGCCACCTTCCGCGACACGGCGTGCCGCGGCATGGGCCAGTTCGTTAGGCTTGCCGACGACGAAGGTTTCAAAGGTGAAGCGCTTGTCCAGCGGAGCGCCGGGCAACTCGATTGCCACTGAACCCGATGCTGCTGTTGCCGCCGGAGCGGTCGACGGCGCTGTGAGTGGTGCACCGGTCGACTCCGCGGAGCGTTGATGTTTCACCGTTCTATCGGTGGCCCTGATCATCCGTCCGGGCGCCACCGTGAATTCGATGCGATCCACGTCCGTGCCTTCTCGGGAAAACTGCTGCCGAATCTGGTCGGCGAAGTTACGAGAAACCCAGTTCCCAATGAAATTGGTCGGCACGTGGAACCGTGCGACGCCATTCTCAAGCGTGTCGAATTCCAGAGGTTCGATCCAGGTTACGTAGTTGTTCTTGCCCACCGCCTTCAGAAGATCTTTCTGCACACGTCCCCAGGTGTCGTTTGTCATTTTGCCCTTTTCCGTTCTCGTTTTTTTTTAACACGCAAGCCGGCCGATTTCCGAGAATCGGTTGGGCTCGGTGCCGATGTGCAAAACGCCCGTCTCGAGGTCATACTCACAAAACCCGGTGCGCAGACACACCGGTGAGAAGAGGCAAAAACCGCCCCATGACGCCTGCCACGACGCGAATGCGCAGTGGTTCGACGTGACAAATACTATGGACATGGGGCGCGGTAAGGCGTGAAAAAACAACACGCTTTTGCCTACGCCCTACTCGCTGACTGGCGGCAGCGCCAGCTTCGCAAGTGGTCGATCTCGCTGCAAGCCGCGCACGAAACCTTCCCCAACGTTCGTGACGACCGCGACCGATCCATGTCCCCCCGGACGATGTGAATCGCAGGAGCAAGCTAGCAAGTGGTACTCCAGCGGCGCAACTTAACTTCGATCTTGACTCGCGCTTTGGCTAAACGAATCCGGCGCCCCTGCTGAAGTCTTTGTTTTGAAGGGATTATTTAAAAAGCAAGAGCGGACGCGCCCTGCAGGGGTGCGTCCGCTCGGAAATCTAGTTCTGAAGCGTGTTAGGCGCTCAGTGCCTTCACACGCGAAGAGAGTCGGGACATCTTCCGCGCCGCGGTGTTCTTGTGCATAACGCCTTTGGTCACGCCACGCATCAGCTCTGGCTGGGCGGCACGAAGGGCGGTGGCGGCGGCTTCCTTGTCCCCAGAGGCGATCGCCTCCTCCACGTTCCGCAGGAACGTGCGGATGCGCGACCGGCGGGCCTTATTGACGGCATAGCGCCGTTCGCTCTGGCGGGCGCGCTTCTTGGACTGGGGCGTATTGGCCATGTGATCGGGTTCCGAATTTCGGTGATTGCTTTCTGAAGCCGCGTCTCTAGGCGGCTTGCTTATACGAGTCAACCACAAAAAGCCTGCTTACTTGTCCCTGAACTGGGCTTCACGTTTTTCCAGGAAGGCGCCCATGCCCTCCTTTTGGTCTTCAGTTGCAAATAGCGCATGAAACAGACGCCTTTCGAACAGGAGACCCTCACGCAGCGGAACCTCATAGCTGCGATTCACGGCTTCCTTCACCGCCATGACGGTAAGGGCCGATTTGCGCGAGATCTTGCCGGCCGCACCCATGGCCTCTTCCACCAGTTTCTTCGCCGGGACCACTCGGGAGACGAGGCCCGCACGTTCGGCTTCCTCGGCATCCATGAAGCGGCCTGTCAGATGCATATCCATGGACTTCGACTTGCCGGCAAACCGGGTCAGACGCTGGGTGCCGCCAATACCGGCGACAACGCCAAGATTGATCTCTGGCTGACCGAATTTTGCAGTGTCGGCGGCAATGATGAAATCGCACATCATCGCGAGTTCGCACCCGCCGCCCAGGGCATAGCCGGCGACGGCCGCAATGATCGGCTTGCGGCACCGCAGGATAGGTTCCGCCTCCTTGCCGAAAAGATCGGACCCGAAGACTTCGACAAAACTCTTCTCAGACATCTCCGCTATGTCCGCGCCGGCAGCGAAAGCCTTGTCAGAGCCGGTCAGGACAACGCAGCGGATCTTCTCGTTTTCCTCCGCCTCGGTCAGCGCCTGCCCGAGTTCCCCCATGAGTTGTGTGTTGAGGGCGTTCAGAGCTTCGGGGCGATTCAGCCTGATGAGGCAGATGTGATCGGTAACTTCGACGATCAGTGTCTCGAAAGCCATGCGGCCGAGCCTTTCTGTGATTTCACAGGTCGCAAGGGTTATCACCCTCTCCGCCGCATTCAAGCTATCTTTGACATTGCGGACAATAGAACGTCGAGCGGCCCGACTGGACCACGCGCCGAACCGTGCCCGCGCATCCGTTGAGGCGGCACGGAGCACTTTCGCGTCCATAGACACGGAAATCGTGCTGAAAATAGCCCAGGTCTCCATTGGCCTGGCGGTGGTCGCGCAGGCTGGATCCGCCCGCCGCGATAGCCTCTGTCAGCACCTCACGGATGACGGGAACAAGGCTTGCGATTCGCGGTTCGGAGATGCGGTCAGCGCGCCGAATTGGCGAAATGCCCGCGCGATGCAGCACCTCGCAGACATATATGTTTCCTAGCCCGGCCACCAACTTCTGATCCAGCAGCGCGCTTTTGATCGGCATGCGCCGCTTTCGCAGCGCTTCGATCAGATAGGCTTCGTGGAATTCGTTGCCGAGCGGTTCCGGACCAAGGGAGGCGAGCAAGGGATGGGATTCTGCGCCAACCGTATCAAGTAGGTCCATCGCTCCGAAACGCCGGGCATCGTTGAACTTGATGCGCGCACCATTGTCCATGTCGAAGATCACATGATCGTGCCGCTCTGCCGGTAGAACATGATGGTGAAAACTGCCGGGCACATCGCCGGAAATCACCATTCGGCCGCTCATTCCCAGATGGATGAGCAGCGATTCGTTGCCCGAAAGATCGACAAGTACGTACTTTGAACGACGTCGAAGACGTCGTACCTGCCGGCCAGTCAGGCGTTCCGCCATGCGCTCGGGAAGTGGCCAGCGCAGATCCGGGCGCCGCACGTCGGCCCGCTTGATGGTGGCGCCCGACATGACCGGTTCCAGCCCGCGCCGCACCGTCTCCACCTCCGGAAGTTCCGGCATGCTGTCTCCCTTCGCCGCAGGCCCGGGCAGGGTCCATTGTAACCCCCCGGCAGCACCCTATAAGGAGGGTGGAAAATGACCGGGAGCAAGTCCCATGAGTGACGACGTGACCAAAACCACCCACTTTGGTGAGCGCATTGTGACGGAAGACGAGAAGAAGGGCCTCGTGGAGGGCGTCTTTTCTTCCGTGGCCTCACGCTACGACCTGATGAACGACCTGATGAGCGGCGGCATCCACCGACTGTGGAAGGATGCGATGATGGACTGGCTCGCCCCGCGCGACGGGCAACGTCTGCTCGACGTGGCCGGTGGCACCGGCGATATCGCGTTTCGCTTCTTGAGGCGCGCGCCAGGGGCCGCGGCCGTGGTCTGCGACATGACTGCGGACATGCTGGAAGAGGGGCGCAAGCGCGCGGAGGCCGAACAGCTCGCCGACAAGCTCGATTGGATCGTGGGCGATGCGATGGAGTTGCCCTTCGACGACAACTCCTTCGATGTGGTTACCAACAGCTTCGGCACCCGCAACGTGACCCGGATCGAGGATGCGCTGTCAGAGGCCTATCGCGTGCTTCGCCCCGGGGGGCGGCTGATGACGCTGGAATTCTCCCAGCTACCAAATCCGGCAATGCAATGGGCCTACGACCGGTATTCTTACAACGTGATTCCGACGATGGGGCAAATCGTGGCGCAGGATCGCGATAGCTACCAGTATCTTGTCGAGTCGATCCGCAAATTCCCCGATCAGGAGCGTTTTGCCGCGATGATCCGAACCGCGGGCTTCGAACAGGTGAAATACCGCAACATGTCGATGGGGATCGTCGCCCTGCACTCCGGCTGGAAGATCTGACCCGTTGCGCGGCCCTCACAACATCTGGCGCCTGATCCGTACCGGTGCCACGTTTCAGCGGACCGGCGCCATGGGCGTTGTGCTGGAAGCCTTCAACGCACCGGCCGGAGTCCGCATCGTATCCCGCACCGTGGGCTGGACGTTTGCCTGGATGGGCCGGTCGGGAGACCCGAGCCTTCCGCCGCTGCTGCGGGCGCTGCAGGCAATGGGGCCGGCCTATGTGAAGCTCGGACAAATCCTGTCGACCCGGCCCGACGTGGTGGGCGACGACCTGTCCCGCCAACTGAAAATCCTTCAGGACCGGATGCCGCCCTTTCCGCGCGATATCGCCATCAAGTCCATCGAGCGGGAACTGGAAATCCGGGTCGACGAGGTTTTTTCCGAGTTCTCAGAGCCGATTGCGGCCGCGTCGATCGCGCAGGTTCACCGTGCCCGGATCGCCGATACAGGACGCGACGTGGCCGTGAAGGTGTTGCGGCCGAACATCGAGCGGGATTTCCGGCGCGATTTCGATGCGTTCTATCTCGCTGCCTGGATCATCGAGACGCTGTCGCCAGGGTCCCGCCGGCTGAATCCGCGTGGCGTGATCGAGCATTTCGAGGGATCCGTACGGGGCGAACTGGACTTGCGGCTCGAATCCGCGTCCGCGTCCGAGTTCGAGGCCAGCACAAAAAACGATCCGGGGTTCTGGGTGCCGAAATTGCACTGGGATCTGTCGGATCGACGGATCATGACGATGGACTGGGCAGAGGGGCTGTCGGCCAACGAACTCGAAGCGATCGACGCGGCTGGCCATGACCGCAGTGTGTTGGGCAAGCGCATTCTGTCGCTGTTTTTGCAACATGCGCTTCGCGATGGGTTCTTCCATGCCGACATGCACCAGGGAAATCTAAAGATCGCCCCCAACGGTGACGTCGTTGCACTCGACTTTGGGATCATGGGGAGGCTGGACGCTTATACTCGGCGCGTCTATGCCGAGATCATTTACGGTTTCATCAAGAAGGATTACCGGCGGGTTGCCGAGGTGCATTTCGAAGCGGGCTACGTGCCCGCGGACAGGGATATCGACGAATTTGCGAGTGCGCTGCGGGTCGTCGGCGAGCCGATTTTCGGGATGTCGGCGGGCGACATCTCTATGGGGCGGGTACTGGCCTACCTCTTCGAAGTGACCGAGCGCTTCGGTATGAAGACGCGGGTCGAGTTGATACACCTGCAACGCACGATGGTCGTGGTCGAGGGGGTCGCGCGATCGCTCTATCCGCAGATCAACATGTGGGAAGTCGCTCAGCCGGTTGTTGAGGCCTATGTGAAGGATAGCATCGGACCGAAAGCGCTGCTCAAGGATTTTTCGCGCACGGCGGTCGTGTTGTCGCGGTTCGCACCGAAATTGCCGCAGCTGGCTGAAGATCTCCTCGCAGCACAATCCCAGCCGGTACCGGAGGCGCCCAAAAACCCCGGGATGGGCAGTCGGTTCGGCTGGTTCACTGCAGGTGCGGCCGTGGCGGTTCTGGCTGGATGGCTCCAGTCACTCTTCTGAATCTGCTGCACATACGGACTCATCCTGCGGTACGGATCGCGGTGACATCTGTGGCGTCAACCTCGATGCCGCCGTCCAGCACCAGTTGGAACGCGGTGCCATCCGTTCGCGCCTCGATCACCTCGGAATAGATCTCAGCTTGTTCGCTGCTAAGCAGTGTGCCGTCAGTGTCGTAACTCTCCACCGCGAAGCTGTACGTGCCCCAACTGACCCCGTCGCCATCAGCATTGGTACCGTTCCATTCCACGGTGGCTTCATCGGTCGAAATTCCGAGTCGGTTCACCTCGGTTCCGCTACTATCATAGACCACAAGCTCTGCGCTCGCGGCCGTCGAATCTGGTGCAGCCCAGACAGGAATTGGATCGCCTTCGTAGGCGACGGTCGAAGCAACCCGCACGCGTTCGCCGATCCAGCTTGCCATCTGCCCGAGTTCCAACGCATCGGATTGTGCAAGCATCTCAGTCAACAAATCGTTCGTTTTGACCTGCTGTTCGACGCCGGAGAAAGTCGCCAATTGCGTCGCGAAATCCGAGCTATCGAGCGGATTGAGGGGGTCCTGGTTCTCGATCTGAGCAGTCATCATCTTGAGGAAGGTCTCGAAGTCCGACGATATCGCGCTTGCCGACGTCGAAGAGGTGGTCGTCGACAGGCTGGCAGCATCGGCGGTTGAGATGGTGGTTGTCGCGGTGGTGTCCATTCTGTCCCCTAGAGTCGAAGATCGAGTCCATTTGTTGTGATGCGGGCGTCTGGCGCGCCCATGCCACGCAAATCTTCCTCTGCGGTTTCAGGCTCGACGACTGCAATGGCGTTTGAATCGCCTTCGTGGTGTGTCGAGTCTTCCTGTCGGGAAGAACCGATATCTACGGACAATTGCCCGAACCCTTGGTCCCGAAGCTCTTGCATTAGCGAGTCCACATTGCGGCGAACGAGTTCCACTGTTTCCGGGCGTTCCGCCAGAATAGTAACGGCGAGCCCGGTATCCCGTGCAGAAAACGAGATGCTCAGACGGCCAAGTTCTTCAGGGCTGAGCCGGACCTCCAGTTTTCCGTCCGCAACGTTTCGCGTGATCTCGGCGATCTGAGCCGCGGCCGTGCGTAGCGTTTGCACGTGTGAAGACCCATTGGCGGTCGCAAGTCGTGCAGCAGTAGCGTCGATTCCCGAGTCGCGTCCCACCGTGCCGGAGGGGAGGCGGTTCTCAGGGCCGGCCTCTTCGTGCGCGGTTAGTTGAGTGTCGAGCCTTGATCTGTCCACTGGCTCTGTCTTCTCTGTATCTAAGGGCCGCACCTCATCGAGTTTGGGCTCTTGTGCTCTTCTGAACATCTCGGCCGTTTCATCGGCACCCATCGCAACGGGCTTTTCTTGGGCTGGACGTGTCCACTGCTCGACGTCTTCTCCTAAAACGGGAAATGTTGGGCTCCCATCTCGCGAAGGCAGGGTTTGCGAATTGGCTTGCGACAGGTTCACTGTTGCGGCGGTTTGCCAAGAGCTCTGAGATTGTGAACCCTTCCGGTTCTCGAGTTCGGCATTTGCCCAATGAACCGATACGGTGGAGTTAGCCATCGCAGTTGACCTGCCGGGAGGCTCGGAGACGTGTGCTACCGGCGCCTCGACGATCGGCACTGGTGCTTGGCGCTCAATCTCTTCTGTCGGCAAGATTGACGATTCGCGCGATGGAGGCGGGTCGTCCGCAAGTCCTGAATGCAGTGTTCCGTCCTCGCCCGGTTGTGTTTCGGTCGATACGACCTGAAACCCAGGGTTCGAGAAGACCTGTGCGGAATGTTCCGCTCGGCCGGTCTCTCCTGCCGGTTGATCCCCGCCTGCATCCCCGAGATCGGCCGGAGCAATCACGATTTCCGCGCCCGAAGTGGTTATGGGAGCCACGTCTTCGGCTCGCTCCGAGTACATCAATCGGCTATCGGTTGCGCTTCGCGACGGCGACTGGTCCAAATGAACATCGCGCGACAATCGCGGATCCACTGTCGGTGAGCCCGGTGAGTAATCTGGGGCTGTACGTGTCGTTTGAGTTGGCAGAACCACATCCCGAGCAGGTATTGCTGCCGGTTCAGGGGTGTCCCTGGCCTCCTCAACGGGTGAATCCCTCAAGGTCGCGGTTGGATGATCTGTTGCGGTCTCGTTGCCGATGAGATTTCGCGTCTCGGGCGGCCGCGAATCCATGGGGCGCTGTTCAATCGTGGCGGGTGCCCGCTCGATCATCGCTTCTTGAAGCAGGGTCGAGCCGTTCGTTGCCGCGGATGCTACGTCGGGAGCGCGTTCCTGGTCAGTGGACGCGGTTGAAATGACCGCAGAATTACATTGCGAGTTACTTTCCAAATCCACAAAGAGCCGCGGCGCCGGAAATGGAGCTTTCCCATCCGGCGCCTCGGCAATCGGAGGTTCAGGTACCGTCAGCGGCGAGTCGTCAGTTAGGATAGACGCGCTAGACAACAAGCCGTCTTGGCGCGTGACGGCCTCTTTCATTGTGGACGTGACTACGTGTCCAGACGGACTAACCTTGGTGAAATACGGACCCCCAGATTCACTGTCAGAAGCTGGAATATCCAAGAGCCTAAAGAATACGTCGGTTTCTCTCGATGATTGCGTGGGTATTTCAATCTCGGGCGACGCGGAATTCTGTTCTGAGGCAACAAGTGATTTCGAAATCGAGAGGGAATTCTGGATGTTTTGCATACCGCTCTCGGACTTCTGCCTCTGGTCGTCGTAACATTGCACATAGCAAGTTACCGATCCTTTACCGCCGATCGATTATTCGTCGAGATACCCGATATATTGGAGAGAGATCGCGCATGGATATTCCGCTTCTTCCCGAAAGCGCACCTGCGAGGCGACACACGGTTCCCGGCAGAGAGGCAACAAACGCTACCAACGATATGGCCCTGATGGCCGTCGCGCGGGAATTCGAAGCTACCTTCCTTTCGGAAATGTTGAAGCACACAGGCTTCGGCCAGACGTCGGATGCATTTGGCGGTGGAATCGGAGAGGAACAATTCTCCAGTTTTCTTCGTCAGGCGCATGCTGCGGAGATTTCGGAAAGGGGTGGCGTCGGATTGGCCGAGTGCATTTTCGAATCCTTGAAGGAGAGTGTCGATGAGCGATGAAGTTATACAGAATCTCAATAAGTTGCTTGACGCGGAGCGGATGCTTCTAATGTCGGGAGACTTGTCCAGTGCGTGTGATCTAACCGATCGGAAGGAGGAATTGATCACTCTTCTTGGAGAGGCTGGCGGAAAACCATCGACGGTCTTGGCGCAATTGCAACAAAAGGCGCGCCGCAATCACGAGCTACTTGAGGCATCGCGTGCGGGCTTGCAGGCGGCGCAAACACGCCTTGCTGAAGTTCGCCGTGCTGCGACACAGTTGGACACCTACACTGACTGTGGCAAGTTGAGAAACCTGATTGCCAGCCGTGGGCGTTTAGAGCGCCGCGCCTAATGCCAACAGATTGCATAAAATCCGGAACAGGCACGTAGCGCGATTTAGCATTCTCTTAGGGACTGCCGGTCAATCCTGCCGACGCACACCGGAAGGGGTGGCACGAACGGTCCCTCGACCGTCCGTAAGGCGCAGAAGGCCGAAATGCCGTCGGAGGTCCGGCGGTTAGGTTCCCGGCGTAAAGCGCCGTTTCGGAAGGACATCAGGAACATGACCAGCATTCTTACGAACACCAGCTCGATGGTCGCTCTGCAGACCTTGAAGGGCATAAACAACAATCTTGAGACCATCCAGAACGAGATCTCCACGGGCAAGACCGTCTCTTCCGCGAAGGACAATGCCTCCGTTTGGGCGATTTCCAAAGTGATGGAATCCGACGTGCAGGGCTTTCAGGCAATCTCTGAAAGCCTGGCATTGGGCGAAAGCACGATCGCAGTAGCACGTGAAGCATCGGAAACGGTGACTGACCTGTTGACCGAGATCAAGGAGAAGATTGTCGGAGCCCAGGAAGAGAACGTTGACCGGTCCAAACTGCAGGACGACATTGACGCACTGACCGACCAGATCTCGTCAATCGCGAGTGCCGCACAATTTAACGGGTTGAACCTGATCCAGGGCAGCGACTCGGTTAACATCCTCTCTTCACTGGATCGGGCTTCCGACGGGTCGGTGACCTCCGCGTCGATTTCCGTCGATCGTCAGGATCTGACCTTCGACGCCGGCGTTTACAACGCGTCTGGTACCGATTTGTCAGGTAACACGAGCGATTCCGCCGCGGCAGCGGTCAATACCGCGGTAACCGAGGTTCTAACTCTGTCCACGGCGCAGGCAGTTGACGACGTTCTGCGGCTGCAGATCGGTGACACGACCGTTTCGTACACTGCCACCACGACCACGCTGAACGATGCCGCCGACGGGCTGACCGCGGCCATCAATGCTGCGGGTATTGAGGGGATTTCTGCGACCGTTTCGGGCGCGGCAATCACCTTGTCGTCGACCGTCGCCTTCGAAGATACCGATCTGACATTCGGCTCCACGGGCAGCACCACAGGCGCATATACGGGCGACAACAAGCTCGAAGCTCGCGCCGAGACTGTGACTTTTTCCGCAACTGCCGGGGTGAGCGAGGGGGACGGCTATCGTGTGACGATCGGCTCGCAAGACTTTGACTACGTGGCCGGAAAGGGCGAGAGCTTCGAAGATGTCGCGCGTGGCCTAAAGATCGCAATTGACGGCGCTGGTCTCGGTGACATTTCCACCAATGTGACGCAGGACAGCAGTACCGGCGAGTGGATTCTTCAGGTGGACAATGATGGGTCTTCCCTCGCGTTTTCATCTGCTGGTCGGTCTGATGGAACGGCCACCGGCGGCTTGGCCGGCGTAAACGACATCGACGTGACGACAGACGAGGGCGTTTCCGCAGCGCTTTCCAATATCGAGACCTGGATCGATTCGGCGATCGAGGCCGCCGCCGCCTTTGGCTCTGCCGAAGGGCGCATCGAAACGCAGTCCGAATTCATCAGCAATCTGACTGACTCGCTGAAATCGGGTATCGGTTCGATGGTCGACGCAGACATGGAAGAAGCGTCAGCAAAACTCCAAGCCCTGCAGGTTCAACAACAGCTTGGCATCCAAGCCCTGTCGATTGCGAACCAGTCGCCGCAATCCGTTCTGTCGCTGTTCCAGTGATTCAACCATAGGGGCGCGGCATAGTCTGCGCCCCACACCAAATGCGGTTCAAAGCGACCGTATACGTTCGAACACCGGAAGGAATTGCCGTGAACGTCGTCGATCTGGCCCAAAGGGCCTACGGGGCAACTGCAGCACCCGTCAGAACCAGTCGCAGCACCGAGTATGCAGTGTTCGCCAAGGTGACCAAGCTACTCGTAGAGGGTGTAAAGTCCGGTCGCAGTGACTTTGCCAAACTCGCTAGATCGCTCTACGAGAACCGACGATTGTGGTTGGCACTAGCCGTGGATGTAGCGCAGGACGGCAATGCACTGCCAACGCCAATGCGCGCACAGATCTTTTACCTCAGCGAATTCGTTGATCAGCACAGTCGAAAGGTCCTGAAAGGCGAGGCATCTGCCCAGACGCTGATCGAGATAAATGCCGCCATGATGCGGGGTTTGGCTCAAGAGGGGGCACCGGTATGACTGGGCTGGTGCTGAAGCTCGGACCCCGGGAGCGGGTCCTTATCAATGGCGCTGTCATCGAGAATGGTGAGCGCCGGAGCAGATTAAGCATCGTTACGCCAAACGCGAATATCCTGCGATTGCGCGACGCCATTCACCCAGAAGAAGTGAACACACCGGTTCGCCGTGTCTGCTACATTGCACAACTCGTTCTTTCCGGGGATGCGGATCCGAGCGAGGCACGACTGCAATTATTGAGGGGAATCGAGCAACTTAGCCAGATCATGACCGATCCCGACAGTCGCCAGAAATTGGATGCCGCAACAACTGGCGTGATTTCCGGTCAGCACTACCAAGCGCTTAAGGCCCTGCGTGGATTGTTACCCAGAGAGGAGCGCCTGCTCGCAACGAGGCCACAATGAGTTTCCAGCCGATGTTGCCCGCAAGCGGCTATGCTGGATGGGTTTTCCTGAACCGGACGCTCGAAGCGCAAAAGGAGACCTTTGCAGAATCTCCGGCCACTGCGAGGGATGCCGAGTACTTCACTGAGAACATCTCCGAGGTGAGGACAGCCAGGGACCTTGTCAGCGACTATCGGTTGCTCAAGGTTGCTCTGGGAGCATTCGGTTTGGAGGACGATATTGATAACAAGTACTTCATACAGAAGGTTCTCGAAGAGGGTACGACAGCGGAGAATGCCTTTGCGAACAATCTCACGGATTCTCGCTACAAGGCGTTCAGCGAGGCCTTCGGTTTCGGAGAGGGCGAGCAGCGAAGAACGAGCATCATCGGGTTCGCCGAAGGCATCGTCTCGGACTACGAGGATCGGCAATTCGAGGTCGCTGTCGGTGAGCAAAACGAGGATTATCGACTAGCACTGGATACACAGCGAGCTCTGTCGGCCATTGCTGCGGATGATCTGAGCGATGACGGAATGTGGTATTCCGTGATGGGCTCTACTCCATTGCGAACGGTGTTCGAGACGGCATTCGGATTGCCGGATACCTTTTCCTCGCTGGATCTGGATGACCAACTCGAGGTGTTTCGGGACAAGGCCGCGAAAATGTTCGGAGATGGAGAGGTCTCACAGTTCACCGACACAGATCGACTCGATGAGCTTGTAAAAACGTTTCTACTGAGGTCCGAGCTGGATGACGTCCCGACGGGGCTATCATCGTCCAGCATCGCGCTCACACTTCTCGGTGGGGCCGGGTTGGGTTGAGGCCGTTGGCCCGTGCCTGGCAAACCGGTTCACTCGCAGGCCACACCGAGACAACTCGCTAGCCGCTCGAATGCAACAGCTGGTCCGTCAGTATAGGCTTCACCAACAAATGCGTCCAATGCAGGCCAGGTCCGGATGGCGGCATCGACGTCCGGATCGCTCCCGTTAGTGTATAGGCCGGCCTGGATCATCATTTCGGATCGGTCATAAGCGCCAAGTCTTTGCCGGGCCAGTCGAATCAGAGCGTTTTCAGCGTCCGAACATGCGTTTGGCAAACTACGAGAAACGGACCGAAGGACGTCGACAGCGGGGAAGCGGCCACGTTCAGCAATCTGACGGTCGAGCACGATATGGCCATCGAGAACGCCCCTTAGAATATCGGCGATCGGCTCGTCCATGTCGGACCCGGCAACGAGCACGGTGAAAATCGCCGTAATATCGCCGCCGCAATCGATAACACCGGGGCCCGCGCGTTCGGCCAACGACATGATCTGATGCGCGACGGACGGTGGATACCCGCGCAGGGAACTCGTCTCCCCGGATGCCAGCGCAACTTCACGGTGTGCCTCTGCGAAGCGTGTCACCGAGTCCGCCAAGAATAATACGTGCTTGCCTTGATCTCGAAAATGTTCGGCCACGCTCATGGCTGACCAAAGCGCGCGCCGGCGTGTCAGTGGAGGCTGATCGGAGGTGGCAGCGATCACCACGGACTTCGCTAGACCCTCGGAACCGAGTGTTTGATCCACGAATTCCCGCACCTCTCGGCCCCGCTCACCGACCAGGGCTATGACGGCTACGTCCGCCTCCATACCGCGTGCCAACTGTCCCAACAGAGTGGACTTTCCTACTCCGGACCCGGAGAACACGCCCATTCGTTGACCGCGGACGAAGGGAAGCAATGTATCGAAAACCGCGAGACCGGTTGAAATCCTCATTCCAAGCGGCCGACGGCGTGTGGCAGCGGGCGCAGGAACGCGAAGCGAACGACCGATAGGTCCTCGCGCCAAACCCCTGCCATCGATTGGTGTGCCATAGGGGTCAATGACCCGACCGATCCATCGGTCGGAGGGCGCGATGACCGGTGCCCCCATGAGAGTGACCGGATCGCCGATCCGGACGCCGTCGCCTGCACCATCGGGCAAAACAAGTGCGCCACTTTCGGAAATGTCCACAATCTCGCCGCGCAGCAATCCGGCGATTGAGCCGACGCTCACGAGGTCGCCGAGCGCCGCGTCGGTCTGGAGCCCGCCGACGAGGATCGTTCCGCGACCAGCCCGCACGATGCGTCCCACGGGGCGTGCGGGTTTCATTGCCTCGATCTCTCGGGCCAGGGTGTCGAGGGTGTTGACGTTCATGAGACCTCCTGGTTCCTCGCACACCGTTTCTAAAGGAATCGGGGTTAAACCATCGTTGAAAGACGTGGGAGAAGCCCCGATGTTCAGCAATCTGGATCTATTGCAACTGGCGCGAGGACTGGCCGAACATGCCGTTTCGCGCCATTCGGTTGTCGCCCGAAACATCGCCAATGCCGACACGCCCGGTTACCGCCAGCGTGATATTGAGCCCTTCGCCGCGTTCGTGCAGCAGGAGGCTGGCATGGAACAGCTTAGGCAAACACGAGCAGGACACATCGACTCAGACCGCGCAGTGGTTCAACCAACCACGTTCGAGGTCGCGAATGTGATTGCCGAACCAAACGGAAATAACGTCACGCTGGAAACAGAGATCGTGAAGGCGGCAGAAGTCCGTCAACAGCACGAACTCGCGCTTTCGATCTACCGCAGTGGCCTAAATGTGCTGCGGTCAAGCCTCGGACGGCGATAGGAGACTGTGTTGTGAGCGATCTTATTCAGTCTCTGGCTTTGTCTGCCAGCGGAATGAAAGCGCAGGCAAACCGCTTGCGCTACGTTTCAGAAAACGTTGCCAACGCAGACACGCCGGGATACCGACGCAAGCTTTCCACGTTCGAAGAGGAAATGTCCTTAGGGGAAGCCACTGGGCGTGTGCAGAGCGGCCCCGTGCGGCTTGATCAGTCGGATCTGGAGGTAATCTACGATCCGTCTCACCCATTATCCGACGCGACCGGCCACTACGATGGCTCGAATGTCGACCTAATGATCGAGGTCGCTGATGCGCGCCAGGCCCACCGTAGCTACGAGGCGAATCTCAAGATGTTCGACCAGGCCCGTCAGATGACGTCCAGCCTGCTCGAATTGTTGAAACGGTAACAGGAGACCAGAATGGACATCCTTTCGACCCAGGCTGACCGGGTTTATTTGGCGGCAAAACCCTCGACCGCACCAGACGCACGGGGAGCGGATGCCGGTTCTGCTTTCGCCGGTGCAGCGAGGGACTTCGTTTCGGTGCTGCAAACCGGCGAAGATGTCGCAAAAAACGCAGCGGTCGGAAAGGCCGACCCGCATGCTCTGGTCATGGCTTTGAGCCAGACCGAGCTGGCCGTAGAAACAGCGGCTACCCTGAGGGACCGCGTTGTCGAAGCCTATCAGGAAATCCTTCGGATGCCGGTTTGAGATAATGAACGAGACGGTCTTCTTCGACACGCTCCGTGAGGGGCTCTGGACTTCAGTCATGGTGTCTCTGCCGATCCTGTCGGTGGCGCTGGTCGCCGGTCTGACCGTCGGGCTGTTTCAAGCGCTGACCTCCGTTCAGGAAATGACCCTCACCTTTGTTCCGAAATTGCTGGCTATCGTGGTCGTGTTCTGGATGACGATGGGATTTATGAGCCGAAGCCTCGTCAGCTTTTTCACCGGAAGTATCATCCCGCTGGTACAGGAGATCTGATCAATGAGTATCGGATTTGTCACCCTTTCCCGCCAGTCCGGGTTGATGCGCGAAATGCAGACGATCTCAAACAACATAGCAAATCTCTCGACGACTGGATTTCGTAGAGAAGGCGTCGTGTTTTCGGAGTATATCGCGGCATCTGGCGGCAGTGATACGTCCGTCTCAATGTCCGCAGCTCGTGCGCGGCACGTCGACATGGCGCAGGGCGCGTTGGAGCCCACCGGCGGAATGCTGGATTTGGCGATTCAGGGTGAGGGCTTCTTTCAGGTTCAGACGCCAGATGGCACGAGACTAACGCGCGCTGGGTCATTTGTGCCGAACGAGGCTGGCGATCTGGCCACACCGGACGGCCACCTCGTGCTCGACGAAGGTGGTGCGCCAATATTCATCCCGCCAGACAGCGCATCCATTGCTGTCGCCGCCGATGGGACGCTAAGCGCCGATGGGCGCCCATTGTCCCGGATAGGTCTTTTCAGCCCCGCCGAGTCGGCCAGTCTCATCCATCAGTCCGGCTCTCTATTTGATGTCGAGGGTGAAGTCTTGCCGGCTGAGGCTGGCACGATCCAGCAAGGCTTCCTGGAGAGTTCAAACGTCAATCCGGTTGCGGAAATCACCCGGATGATCGAAGTGCAACGCGCTTATGAACTCGGCCAATCGCTTGCGGAGCGCAACGACAAGCGCGTTTCCAGCGTCACCGAAACCCTGGCACGATAGTTCGGAGCAAGAAATGCAAGCACTCAGAATCGCAGCCACGGGGATGACCGCACAGCAGATGCGAGTCGATGTCATCTCCAACAACCTCGCAAATATGAGCACGACAGCCTACGACGCGCGCCGTGCCGAGTTTGCTGATCTGCACTATCAGCAGCATTCCAAGCCCGGTACGATCAACGCTGCAGACGGAACAATTTTGCCGACGGGGGTTCAGGTCGGGCTCGGCGTAAGGCCGACCGCCGTGACCGTGCTGTCGGAGCAGGGAACCCTCTCGGCCACAGGCGGCGATCTGGACGTCGCGATTGATGGTTCGGGATATCTGGAGGTCACTCTGCCAAGTGGCGCTTCCGCCTACTCCCGCGATGGCGCCCTGAAGCTTTCGGCCGACGGACTCATCGTCACGTCGGACGGATATGCGGTTGTGCCGGAAATCACGGTTCCGGACGATGCCCGCAGTCTTTCGATCAGCCCCGAGGGCGAGGTTTTCGCGTATTTCGATGGCGAGGTGGAAGCCGAGTCGTTGGGGGAATTCTCTCTTTCAAGCTTCTCGAACCCAAAGGGACTGGAAGCGATCGGAAGCAATCTATTCCTGGAGTCGGCAGCGTCTGGTCCGCCGAGCGTGGCGGCTCCCGGCGAGGATGGTCTGGGAACGATCCGTCAAGGTTATTTGGAAGACAGCTCGGTGGACGCTGTCCGCCAGATTACCGATCTGATCCAGGCGCAGCGTGGGTATGAATTGAACTCCAAGGTCATCACGGCCGCCGACCAGATGCTGGGAGCGACCACGCAAATCAGATGATGTACCACGCCGCCTGCCTACTTGTTCTGACTTCTCTTGCCGGAACCGTCTCCGCGACGGCCGAGACGCTGGTTGCGACTCGAACCATTCGAAGCAACACCGTTCTGGTCGCCGCGGACCTTGCGACCATTCCCGACACGGTTTTCGGGGCGCTAACCGATCCGGACGAGGCTGTCGGAATGGAAGCCCGCGTCGTTTTGTATGCGGGCCGGCCGGTGCGCAGGGAGGACATCGGCCCACCGGCGGTGATCGAAAGAAACCAACTTGTCAGCCTCGTGTATCTGCAAGGCGGGCTTTCGATCAAAGCTGATGGACGATCGCTGGCACGCGCTGCAGCGGGGGAGCGTGTCCGTGCAATGAACCTCGCCTCCCGCGCTACGGTGACCGGAACGGTCGATCCCTCAGGACGAATCGTGATCGAGTCCGCCGTGGCGGACCACTAAGCAGTCATTGAACATGGAGTGACGCGCATGCGCCGAACCGCAATTCTAGTCGCCTCAACACTTGTGCTTGTCGGTTGCGGGCGTGTCGCTGATGTCGGAAAGAGGCCGGAGTTCACGCCGACGTCGGATACATATGAACACCGTGCGATGTCGGTGATTTCCCTTCCGGAAACGGTTGAGCAGCACCGTCCAACTGACACAGCATCGCTTTGGAGCAGGGATCGTCAATCTCTTCTCGGGGACCGGCGTGCCAGCAAGCGCGGCGATATCATGACGGTCGTGATCGAGATAGACGAGAAGGCCGAGATATCCAATTCCACAGAGCGGTCTCGGAGCGCCGGTGAACAGATGGCTGTCACTGATTTTTTCGGCTTGCCGCAGAACATAGACACCAAACTGCCTGAGGGTGCGTCGATGAACCCGGCGGTCAAAACGAACTCCACAAGTTCATCGGAAGGGGATGGTTCTGTGCAGCGTCGAGAGAAGCTGACGCTCCGGGTCGCCGCGACGGTGGTCGAGGTTCTCCAAAATGGCGTGCTCAAGATCCAGGGTAGCCAGGAGGTCCGCGTGAACTTCGAGATTCGGGAACTCCTTGTCACGGGTTACGTACGGCCAGAGGATATCACGCGCATGAACGAGATCACCTATGACAAGATCGCTTCCGCGCGGATCTCTTATGGCGGGCGCGGTCAGATTACCGACGTGCAGCAGCCGCGCTACGGCCAACAGGTCGCTGATATCGTTCTGCCGTTCTAACGGAGGTTCGCATGCGACTCATTATTCCGATCGTTCTTACCGTTGTCGGGACTGGCACAGGGTTGGCAGCAGGGCATTTCTTCAAACCCGATGCCAACCTGACCGGTGCGGGGGCGCATGACGCCGTCGAATCGCACGATGTCCACGGCGAACCCGGCAATGGCGCCAAGGAAACCAGTCATCCCGACGGGTATGCAGAGTCGCACACCGATATCAGTGTACCTCCAAACCACAGCGCCGAGCGCGGCGACTTGTCGGAAAGCGAATTCGTCAAACTCAACAACCAGTTTATTGTCCCGATTCTGGAAAACGGACGGATGCGTTCCATGGTTGTTTTGTCGCTCACCTTGGAAACTGCGATTGGCAGAAAGGAAAAGGTCTATGCGCTCGAGCCGAAGATTCGTGACGGCTTGTTGCAGGTCTTGTTCGACCATGCCAATGCCGGCGGTTTCGACGGCACATTTACGTCTGGGCGCGCGTTGGACCATTTGCGCCTCGCTCTTCAGGAGGAAAGTCAGCGGATTGTTGGTGGCGGAGTGCGTGATGTGCTTGTGACTGATATCGCGCGGCAGGACATGTGAGAATTCCTATCCTCTGCGTTCGGCGGTGCAATTGCGCCTGGCGTGGGCAATACCGACACGTTCCAGCCTTGGCTTGGGGTATCTTCAGAAGTATCCGCGGACAAGTGCCTCGGATATGAGTGACCAACCGTCGGCGATTGCGAAGAATGCCAGCTTGAACGGAAGCGATACCAGGGCGGGCGGTACCATCATCATCCCCATCGACATTAGAATCGCGGCCACGACCAGATCGATGATTAGAAATGGCAGGAAGATCAGAAAGCCAATCTCGAAGGCCGTGGAGATCTCGCTCAGCAGGAATCCGGGGATCAGCACCGACATTGGTGGATTTTGTGGACTAAACCCTCCAAGGTCGCCGGAGTGGCGAAGCGCCGCCATCCTTTCGATCGTTTCCGGGTCTGCGCGCGAGACCATGAACCTTTCAAAGGGAACGAGGATTCGCTCCATTGCGGCAGGTGCATCTAGTTCGTCCTCCAAGAGCGGATGCAAACCATCTGTCCAAGCCTCAGTGAAGACAGGATCCATGACATAATAGGTCAGCACCAGCGCAAGAGAGACGATCAGCATATTGGGGGGCGACTGCTGCAAACCGATCGCTTGACGCAGGATCGACAGCACGGTGACAATCAGCGGGAAGCAAGTCACCATTATCAGTAGCCCGGGAGCGAAGCTGAGAAACCCAACAAGTAGGAAAAGTTGGATGCTTGTCGCCGTCAATGACCCCCCGTCTCCGAGCGACAGAACCACTTCCTGCGCTTCCGCTGGAGACGTTGCCAAGAAACTAATCGTGATCACGACCCCGACCGGGGCGACCCACTTTGGCGTCAGCATCATAGTTTGAGGCTCTCGCCGCCTTCGGTTAACTCGGTCAAACGCACCGCGAGTTGCCCTTCCTGATTGCCGGTTTGCTCGATGAGTTGGCCGCGCGCTATCAAGCGGTCGCCAACGTATAGCTCGACCGGATCGTCAACACGCTTGTCGAGTGACAGAACCGCATTTCGCTGCATTTCGAGCAGTTCTGAAATCGTCGGATGGGCATGCCCCACAGAGACGACGATTTCGACAGGCACCCTTGAGAAAGGATTCGACCGAACGTTTTTATTCTCGGTATCAGGCATGGCATGCTCCCTGAACGGTATCGGTGGATTCGAAGTAGTCGGAAACGGCATCGGAGAGTTCGAGTAGAACCGTGTCGAGGTCGAGTTTTTCTTCCGATTTTCCCAAACGTAGGTAGGCTTGTCCCTCACCCAGGGTGGGTTCGACCTGAACAGTTAACGGGGGCGCGACTTTACCGGCCAGCAATGTCCTGAAACGGTTTGCGTTTTCTGGCGAAACGATGATTTGCACTGGTGTTTCGGAAGCTTCATCTGAAATACTCGCCAAGCGTTCGACGATCATTTCACCGAGCGATGTCTTAAGTGTTTTCGGCAGGATTTTTTCGACCATACCCCGCAGAATCCCTTCCATTTCGCATAACACTGCGGTCCGAGCCTCGTGGTACGTAAAGGAGAGCTGTTGGAGGTTATCTGCGAATTCCTGCGAAATGCTGTCCTGCTGTTGATTGTGTGCCTGTGCCGCGTCGTCCCACCCGGCCTTGTAACCATTGTCGAAGGACTGGAGGCGCTCCTCTTCCAGCTCGGATTCCGGCAGCTTCACCACCGAGGCGCCGGACTCAGGCTCCGTGTCGAAGCATTCAAGCTTGAGTGGTCTTCCCATCAGGCATCCCTCCTGTCGTCTTCCATCCAGCTGCGCAGCACTTCGACGGTTTCCTGCTGCCGCTCGTTGATGAGTGACCTAAGTCGTGCGACCGGATCGATGTCAGGGCTAGGGAGGTCTGGTAGTCCTCCGAAGCCGGAATCATCTCCCATGTCAAAGTCCGTGACGACCTGCATGTCTGGCGCGAAGCTGTCGTCGGCGATTTCACCGGTGAGGGCTGGGGCGGGCGGTATGGCGGTAGATCCAACAGTCGCATCGGATGACGCCTGCAACTCCAGCGCCTTGGCTGGAGCAGTGCGTGTCAGGATTGGTCGCACGACAAAGAGACCAAGAATGAGAGCCACGATCGCCAGTCCGGCAACTTGCAGGATGCGAGTTAGGTCGAGTCGGTCAAGCAGACTATGAGCGGCGGTGTCTACGCCTTCCGCGTATGGTTCAAAGGCCATGGATCGAATGGTGATTTGATCCCCGCGGTCCGCGTCGTATCCTACGGCGGCGGCAATGAGCGACTCCAAGTCCGCGAGTTCTTCTTCCGAGCGCGGAGTGGTTACTTCCGCGCCGGAGGAATCGGTCGTCGTCGTCGCATTCACGAGAACGGCGACGGTCACTCTGCGGATCGCCCCAGGCACCTTCAACACTTCGCGATGCGTTTCGGAGACTTCGAAATTCACCCGTTCCCGGCTCTCGCTGTTCTGGCTGGATGATTGTGCGCCGTCCGACGCGGCGTCGCCGTCTGGGAGGTTGCTGGCCACAGACACGGCGCCCGATACCCCGCCTTGGCTGTTGGTGCTCCGTTCTTCGGTCTCGGTGCTGATTGCCACGCGTCCCTCCGGATCGAACCGGCGCTCGGTGATCGATTCGCGCTCCGTGACCGTTTCAACGCTCACTTCGACGACGGCGTTGCCGGGGCCCACATGTGCCTCGAGCAGTCGCTCGACGTTGCGCTTCAACCCCTCCGCCTTTCTTCCGTTTTCTGCTGGTTGCGAGTCATCCGATCCCTGAACGAGACCGCTGTCGCCATCGATCACGGTGACATCGTCAGGCTGCAAACCCGAAACAGCCGAGGCGACGAGGAAGCGGAAAGAGCGAGCTTGTGAGGCCGTCAGGCCATTTGCGGTGGCACTAACCGAAACCGATGCGGACATGTCGCCGTTGCTGCGAAATCCCCGGCTGGGGGACGCCGAGATATGAACACGGGCACTCCGCACTTGGCGAGTCGCTGTGATCGTGCGCGCCAGTTCGCCCTCTTTCGCGCGCCAGTACGCGGCGTCGAACATCTGTGACGTCGTACCGAAACCGTTGAGTCCGTCGAGCAACTCGTACCCGGCACTCCCGTTCGAGGGTAGTGATTGGCTGGCGAGGACCATGCGGATCTCGTCGCGTGACGCGGCGTCGACATAAATCGCGCTCCCTCGGACGTCGTAGGATACGCCCCTCTGTTCCAGCGCGGTCACGACCTCACCAGCGGCGCCGCTTTCCAACCCTGCGTACAGCAGCTCCATTGGCCGGGTCGCCGCGATTCGTGACAGCAGGAGCACTGCTGCAAACACCGCGATGGCGGCTGCGACGACGATTATTCGACGCCGGCTGTCCAGGTTGGACCAGGTTTCGAGAACGTTCTGCACGCGACAACCTCCGTTCGCTTGGGCTTCTGCCCTGCGACGGCATCATTGGAATATCTCGCTTAACAATCGGTTAGCCGTTGGTGGGGTATCACGAGATCAACACGCTTACGGGGACAGGGAAATGTCGGACACCCAGGTTGCAGAAACGGAACCGGACGGCAAAAAGAAGGGCGGGGTCGTATCGGTCGGTATCGGGCTGCTGCTGGCGACAGTCCTCGGTGGGGCAGGGTTCTACGCTACCTATTCGGGCATGCTCGATTTCGAGCCGTCGCCGAACGCGGGTCATGAGGCCGAGGGGTCTGCGCTCGATGTAACATTCGTGCAGATTGAGCCCATTCTGGTGTCGCTTGCGGGCGGCGATCAACTTCGGCATTTGCGTTTTCGCGCCCACGTGGAGGTCGCGCCAGGCGCGGCGGAAACCGTGACGTCTCTGATGCCGCGCATACTGGACGTGCTGAACGGATATCTCCGCGCGCTTGACGAAGAGGAACTCGAACGCCCGTCATCGCTCATCCGTATCCGTTCCCAGATGCTGCGGCGCATCCAAATTGTCGTCGGCGAGGGGCGTGTACACGACCTGCTGGTCACAGAATTCGTGCTGAACTAGGAGACAATGATGGCGCTGATTGCCGACGCATTTCTCATCGCCGGAGCCCTCGGGGCCGCGCTGTATTGCTATGTTCTTTCGCGACGTTTGGCTCGTTTCACAAACCTGGAAAACGGGGTCGGAGGGGCGGTCGCAGTACTGTCCGTTCAGGTCGACGAGATGACGAAAGCGCTTGAAACGGCGCGGGCGACGTCTCAGGCCTCCGCCGAAAAGCTGGAGCAACTGACTGAGCGGGCCGAGGCCGCTGCCGAACGGATCGAGCTTTTGCTCGCGTCCCTACACGACATTCCCGAACAAGGGCCAACTCCGGGTGCGCAAGGGAAAGAGCGGGTTGTTCGGCGTACACGACGGGGCAATCCTGAGGAAGCCCGGACATGAAATCACGCAAGTTCAAGCGACGCTTAGGTAAAGGGGCCTTGTCTATCATAGCGCTGCTGTTTTTTGCGTCTGGCATAATCAGATTTGCCGGGAGCGCCGGTCCGGTGCTCGCCCGCGGTCTCGACAACGTGGAGTTTGCACGCGCCGAAGCCAAGAGCGCAGGAGTAAAGGTATGCGAGACCGACGGTGACCTGCGTGGTGCAATCCGCGTTCTGCAAGATCGTGCAGACGAACTCGACAGGCGCGAGGAAAGCATCGAACACCGGTTTCAGACGCTTGCCATGGCGGAGAAGGAAATCCGGTTAAACCTGTCCGCACTGGCTGAGGCGGAAGACGCGCTCAAATCAACTCTCGCTCTAGCCGATGGCGCGGCTGAATCCGACATCGACAAGCTTGCGAAGGTCTATGAAGCCATGAAGCCCAAAGATGCCGCAGCCGTATTCGAGGAAATGGACCCGAGGTTTGCTGCCGGTTTCCTTGCCCGTATGGCACCTGCTGCAGCCGCGTCGGTGCTGTCAGGCCTATCGTCTGAAAAAGCCTATACCGTCAGCGTTGTCCTCGCTGGAAGAAATTCTGATGTTCCAACCAATTAGCGCACAATCAGCCAATATTAACTGATGCCTGTCAGCCTGCCGAGCAGTTGCTACATCGCTAGCGGAGCGAACGCGTGATTGGAATTGTCGGAATTATCGTCATCTTCGTCATGGTGTTTGGTGGCTATATCGCTGCCGGCGGCAAGATGGCGATAATTCTAAAGTCACTCCCGTATGAATTCACGATGATCGGTGGCGCGGCCATCGGCGCTTTCGTGATCTCGAATGACATCGGAGCCATCAAACACACGTTGAAAGACGTCGGTAAGGTATTCAAGGGCCCCAAGTGGAAGCCGGAGGATTACCGAGATCTGCTTTGCCTGCTCTACGAACTGATTCGTTTGGCGCGACAGAACCCGGTCGGCCTTGAAGAGCACATCGAAGCGCCTGAGAATTCGCCGATCTTCAGCGTGTATCAAAAGATACTTGCCGACAAGGAAGCCGTCGACTTGATCTGCGACACGTTGCGCTCGGCGTCGATGAACTACGACGACCCGCATCAGGTCGAAGAGGTTCTGGAAAAGCGCATCGATGCAAACCACGCGCACTCCATGCACTCCAGCCATGCGCTTCAGACCATGGCAGATGGGTTGCCCGCTCTCGGCATTGTTGCCGCTGTTCTTGGTGTTATCAAGACAATGGGGTCCATTGACCAACCTCCTGAGATTCTCGGGAAATTGATTGGCGGCGCCTTGGTTGGGACGTTTCTAGGTGTGTTTCTCGCCTATGGGCTCGTCGGTCCCTTTGCGGCCAAAGTGAGTGACGTCACACAGGAGGACGCGCATTTCTACCAGCTTATTCGCGAAGTGCTGGTTGCGAATCTTCACAACCACGCAACGAATATCTGTATCGAAGTTGGACGGCAGAATACGCCGAGCCATATTCGACCGAGTTTTTCGGATCTGGAAGACGCACTCAAGGAAGTGAAACAAAGGGAAGCCGCATGACTCGTTGCGTACTGCTTCTTCTGGTGTTTTGCTTTCTGACGCCGCCGGCACGAGCAGAGACCGTGCGCGTTCTATCAGGTGAGCACGATGAGTTTTCCAGGATTGTCTTGGTCTTCAAGCGCCCGATAAACTGGACGTATCGCACGTCGGACACCGGGTTTGAGATAGTTCTGGATCGCACTGATGTCCTACTGGACCTCTCGAAAGTTTTCGATCTTATTCCACGCGACAGGATCAAGTCTGTCTCGTTCGATGCCAATACAGGAACACTCTCGCTCGAGAGCGACTGCAATTGTGTGCTCGAAGTATTTCTCGCCGGTACGAATACACTTGCCATAGATGTTGCAGAAAGCGACCAAACGGATACTGGGCAAGCCAATTCAGGCACGCCTTCGTCTCCGTTCCCTTTTGGCAGGTCGCACTTGGCGCCGCCGAGACTTGAGGTGAGCGATCCGGGAGATACACCGGCGATCCCGAATTCGGAAATGGGCGTAGTGGCCGCAACGCGGGATAACCTTGTTCCATTACCTCGGTCGACGCGACCGGCCCATACACTGCTTGAGACCTCGTTGCTCCGGCAACTCGGTAGAGCGGCAAGCCAGGGACTTGCGACGATTGACATACCGGAAGGCGCGCGCAGGAATCCTGCGAAACCCAACGACGTTGGCGTAGGTCCAGCGCGCTCTGCTGACGAGGGAAAGCACGTCGCTAGCGCAACGGTATTTGACCGCTCCTTCATCTCGCAGGACAGCGGACAATCCCTTCGAGCGGCCGGTTTTTCTTGCTTGGACGAAAGCCTGCTCGATCCAGAACAATGGTCGGGGTCATACAGCGAAGCGTTTCGAGTAGGATGGGCTCGGCTTGAGTTATTTGATGGTCGCGATCAACCCGTTCCTGCGGTCATTGAGGTGTTGGTGCGGGAGTACCTTTCCAATGGATTTGGGGCCGAAGCAGTGACGGTGTTGGACGAGTTCCCGGGCTTGCTAGAGCAAGAAGACCTATACCGGACAATCGGACAGATCCTCGACGGTCGGTCGGTACGAAAGCCAAATCCACTTCTGGGGCAGGAAAGCTGCCCTAGCCCCGGTGCCGTGTGGGCGGTTGTCGCGGCGGGGTCTCAAAACTCATTGGAAAATGTTGATATCGATGCGGTTCAGGAGTGGTTCTTTCGGTTTCCGGCGAACTTGCGGCGACAGATTGGTCCAAGGCTCGCAAGTCATTTGTACGACGGCGGATTTGCTGACGCGGCGACTGCTGTGCGCGATTCAACGGAACGAGCTTCGGCTGATCCGAGTTCCGAGCTTACTCTCCTGGATGCAACGACGGATATTGCACCACATGCACAACTCAGTGCTCAGTCCGCCCTATCAGACGTGATCGCACGGAATGGCGCGGTGTCGGCGGCAGCAATGCACCAAATGCTGTCAGACGCCATTGACAGGGCGCGGATCGACCCGGAGCAAGTCGTTCTCGCTGAAGCCATGGCATTCGAGCTCACGGGGAGCGATGAGGGCGATGATTTAGTTCGAATTGCATCGCGTGCGCGTGCGCATCTCGGCGAGTTCGATATTGCGCTTCAACACCACGAGTCGTTGATCGGAAAAACCACACCGACAGATCAGATCGATACTCTTCTCTCCGAGATTGTGGACCAGATGGTGCGAGTGGAAGATGATGTCGCGTTGCTCCGGTTCATGGAGTCTCCGGTGCATGGTCATGTCTTCACAAGTCTCGAAGATCGTACAGTCGGCGACGCCGCCGACCATTTGCTCGGGTTGGGATTGTGGAAGCCGGCGGAGCGGCTTCTGATGGCCAAGGGTAGAACCTTTGCCGACAACAATCGGCTATTGATGGCACGTGTGGCGTTGTTTCGCCAAGATCCCTCTCTTGCACTCACTCTCGTTGCGGGAGATCGCGGCCAAGAAAGCCGAGAAGTACGTGCACTGGCTCTATCAGACCTGAAAGAGCATGCGGCGGCGGCGGCATTGTTCGACGAAAACGCGGATCGCGATACAGCGGGTAAAGAGGCGTGGTTGTCGGGGGACCGAGACCTGATCGACGCATTCGGTACAGAAATTGAGAAATCGTTTTCAGAGATGCGCCGTCCCTCGAATGCCGAGGAAAAAGAGGTGCGCGATCCTGATACCACAGAAATTTCGCTAGAACGAATTCGTGGCGATATCGAACGAAGCCGCATGTTGCGTGACAACATTGTGGCACTCCTCAACACCGCTGAGTCGGCACAGCACGAAACACGGTAACGATCGAGTAACTCACAGCGCCTATTCCTTGTCGCGGGACGAACCAGAAAGGCGCCCGAATGCGGTATGAATTGCGCGATGTCGTGTTGATTTCTGCTTCCCAATTTTGGGGTCAGGCTCTGCTGCGGATTGCGACCGTCGCACTTTTGACCTTTGCATTATCTTTGCCTTTTCAGGCGAGTGCCTTTGTAACGTCATCCGATGTTTGCCTGAATCGCGCGGAAGTGGAGGCACGCAACGCAAAGGTTCCACTCGCAGTATTAAGTGCGATTGCGACTCTGGAAAGTGGCCGGCGCGTTGGGGGAGAGTTGCGCCCCTGGCCGTGGACAGTTCATGCAGAGGGGAAAGGTCATTGGTTTGATACAAAGTCCGAGGCGGTGAGTTATGTCACGACATTGGTGAAAAGCGGTGTGCGGAATATCGATGTCGGGTGTTTCCAGTTGAATTTGAGATGGCATGGGAGAAATTTCGAAAGTGTTGGCGAGATGTTCGACCCTGCAGAAAACGCTCGTTATGCAGCTTCTTTTCTGCGCGGGCTCTACGGGGAATACGGCGCATGGGAAGAAGCAGCGGTCGCGTATCATTCGCGGACGCCGCGCTACGCCCAGGTTTACCGAAATCGCCTTGCCCCGCTTCTCGCATCCTTTCGCGGCTCTCCCGGTGATGACTTTGATCCTGCTGCCTCCAGCGGTACGACCGGGCGCCGTACCCAAAGCCGGCCCCCCTTTCGTCCGGGAGGAGCGCAGGCACTCGCGTCTCTCGTGCCACTGAGTGATGGACCCGCGGCCGTGCCGCTTTTCGGGGTGCGGGAATGACACAGCGATCGATCGAATTCCGCCGCCTCGTGAATCCGACCGTGCTTCTTTCGGTCGCTCTCATGTCGATCATCGTGATGATGATCCTTCCGATGCCGGCATGGGTTCTCGATGTCGGCCTCGCAGCCTCCTTTGCTCTGGCCATCCTGATCTTCACGGTCACTCTCTTTATCGAGCGACCACTCGATTTCTCATCCTTCCCGACAGTGCTTTTGGCATCTCTCATGTTGCGCCTGTCACTGAATGTCTCATCCACCAAGCTTATCATCGGGCAGGGCCATACGGGTACGGCCGCGGCGGGCAATGTAATTCATGGCTTCGCGATGTTCGTCATGGGCGGCAGTGTATTCCTCGGCCTCGTCGTTTTCTGCGTTCTGCTCATAGTCAACTTCATAGTGATCACGAAAGGCGCGACGCGGATGGCCGAGGTCGGCGCACGATTCGCGCTCGATGGAATGCCGGGCAAGCAGCTTGCCATCGATAGCGACATGTCGGCCGGCGCGATCGACCATCAGGAAGCAAAGCTCCGTCGCGAGCGCGAGCAAGCGGAAACAACTTTCTTTGGTTCGCTTGATGGTGCATCGAAATTCGTCAAGGGCGACGCTATCGCGGGGCTTCTGATCACGCTTCTGAACCTCGTCATGGGGCTCACCATGGGCCTGGCCGTCCACGACATGCAGATCGGTCAAGCCCTTGAGACCTATGCGATTCTCACGGTGGGCGACGGTCTGGTTTCACAGATTCCGGCGGTCATAATCTCCGTTGCATCGGCTTTGCTGCTTGCGCGTGGCGGCAATACGGGCGCTACCGATCTTGCGATCGTTGCGCAACTGAACCGCCATCCCGCGGCGCTTCTGACTGTTGGCGTTTTGATGCTGGTTTTCGGCCTCGTTCCAGGATTTCCCTTTCTTCCGTTCGGGATCGGCGCACTGGTTCTGTGCGCAACGGGCCTGCGCGGACTTCGCCGTGCGGAGCATCCGGACGAGCCGGATACCGCAGCGGCGCCCCAGGACGTAGCCGAACCAGAGAAGCGGATCGGTGACATTCTCGACCTCGATGACATTCACCTCGAGTTCGCTCCGGACCTTGTCTCAATGGTTCTCGACCCCGCGACGGGGCTGGAAACGCGAATTACCAACATTCGTAACCACGTCGCGGCAACTTACGGATTGATCCTTCCTGAAATCCGGTTGACCGATAACGCGTCGCTTGCTGCCGGCGCCTATGTTGTCAGAATTCACGGTGTAGAGCAGGCGAGAGACCGGCTACGCCCTGGTGAGTTCCTGGCGTTGGTCTCTGGCGATGCGGCGGTTCTGCCGAGTGGCGACGATGTCGAAGAACCGGTCTATGGCGCACCGGCGCGGTGGATTGCTCCGTCAGATCGCGAAAAGGCGGTCATGGTCGGAACGACGATCGTTTCGCCGGCCGAGGTGCTTGCAACCCATATTCTAGAGGTAATCAAACAAAACCTGGCCCGTCTGTTGACGCTGAAGGCGCTACGGCGGTTGTTGCAGGAACTGTCAAATCTATCCGATCCTGTCCGATCCGAGGCCAACCGGATACTGATTGACGAACTCGTCCCCGACCGCGTTCCACTCGATGTTCTTCTGTCCGTGCTGCGCCTGTTGTTGGAAGAACGGGTTTCAATCCGCAACATGCCACTCATCTTGGAGGCGATATCCGAAGCGCGTGGAAGTTTCTCTTCACCGGAGGCGATATGCGAACATGTGCGCCAAAGGCTGGGTTTTCAGATCGTGGCTGAATTGCGTCGTGACGACGGGACATTGCCTCTGATCCAACTGGCGCCTGAGTGGGAGGAACGCTTCTCGACCTATCGCGTCGACGGGCCGCCCGGCCAGGAGGCTGTCGCGCTGCCTCCGGATGAGTTTGGACGCCTGTCCGGCGGAATATCCACCAAGCTGGCAAAGGCATCGGAAACCGGGATCTATCCTGCGTTGATCGTCTCGAGCAGGCGGCGCCGGTTTATTGCGTCGGTCCTTGCAGCGAAGCGGATCGTGGCACCTGTGCTTTCATTCGAGGAACTCGGGCCGGGCGAACGGCCATCGATTGTCGGCGTGGTGGCGCACTGATGGAGAACGTTTTGGCCCTCGCGGACATCGGAAGTGCCTGGCTGGTCATGGCTCTCGTCGTGTTTCTCCGGATCGGCACGGCGATCCTCTTCTTGCCGGGTTTTGGCGAGCGCTCCGTGCCGCAGCGCGTTCGCTTGGCGCTCGCGGTGGCATTCACGATCATCGTGACCCCCACCGTGGGTGTCACGGGGGGGGCCGAACTACCGTTGTCCTTGGTTCCGGTTCTTGCGGCAGAAACACTTGTTGGCGCGGTATTGGGTCTGTCGATCCGGATGATGATTTTCATATTGCAAATAGCAGGATCGATTGCCGCGCAGTCGACGTCGCTTGCGCAGATCTTTGGCGGGGCGT
This sequence comes from Tropicimonas marinistellae, assembly GCF_001509585.1. Taxonomy (GTDB): domain Bacteria; phylum Pseudomonadota; class Alphaproteobacteria; order Rhodobacterales; family Rhodobacteraceae; genus Tropicimonas; species Tropicimonas marinistellae. Next base: position 125,495 of record NZ_LNCI01000001.1, read on the forward strand.
CGACAGAACCACTCCCGGCATTCGGGCATGTGCTGGTCGTCGCGGGCCTTGCGCTGGCCATGTTGGCCGGACTTCACATCCGTCTCACGGAGGCATTCATCGGAAGCTATCAGTGGTTTCCCGTCGGTGCCGGTTTCCGGAGCGCGGATTTGGCCGAGTTCTGGACTGCGAAGGTTTCGGGAGCTTTCTCGCTGGCCTTCACCTTTTCGGCGCCTTTCGTCGTCGCCGCGTTCATCTACAATCTCGCTCTCGGTGCGATCAATCGGGCGATGCCGCAACTTATGGTTGTTCTCGTGGGTGCGCCCGCGATCACGGCGACTGGACTCGCGATGCTCGCGATCTTGTCGCCGCTGATGCTGGAACTCTGGCGCGACGCGCTTGACGCCGTTCTGGCTGCCCCGCTGCGAGCGACGCTGTGAGCACATCTGATGAATCCGAAAAGCAACACGAACCGACGCAGAAGCGGCTCGACGATGCCCGGCGGAAGGGGGAGATACCGCGATCGAACGATCTGTCTACCGCCGTCTCCTATGCGTGTTTCCTTCTCATTGCCTGGATTGCCGGCGGCTGGTTTTGTGACCGCCTCGGGACGCTCGGTGTGACTGTGTTTCGGCACATCGCGCGGGTGGATTCCGGAACAGCGGCATTCACGACGGACCTGTCCACGCTTGGATTTCACTCGTTCTTGATGACGTCCATGATGCCGGTTTTGGCGGTGCCCGGACTCGGCGTCTTGGCGGCACTCGTGGCACGCCGCGGGTTGGTGTTCGCTCCGACCAAACTCGCTTTCCGAATGTCGCGCCTCTCGCCGATTGAGAACGCCAAAAACAAGTTCGGCAGGTCAGGGCTTTTTGAGTTCGTCAAGAGTTCCGCAAAACTCCTGTTCGTGTCTGCGGTACTCGCGGTTTTCCTGTTCCATCGTGCAGAGCAGATCGCCGGCACGATGTGGCTGGAACCAATGGGCGTGGCCGCGCAGATGGGCCGTCTGGCGCTCGATTTCCTCGGTATCCTTGTTGCGCTGCTTGTCGTGATTGGCGGGCTGGATCTCTCATGGCAGGTGGTCGAGCACCGGCGGCGCAACCGCATGTCGCGCAAGGAATTGCAGGACGAGACAAAAGACAGCGAGGGCGACCCACACATCAAGCAACAGCGGCGTCAACGCGGACACGAAATCGCCATGGGGTCGATGCTACGCGACGTGCCGCAAAGCGCCGTGGTGATCGTGAACCCCGAACATTATGCCGTCGCATTGAAATGGGATGCAACATTCCCCGGTCCGCCGGTTTGTGTCGCCAAAGGGGTGGATCATGTGGCGGCCAAGATCCGGGAAGCCGCCAACGAAGCCGGGGTTCCGATACATCGCGACCCGCCGACCGCTCGCGCACTTCACGCGACTGTCGAGGTCGGTGAGGAAATCCCTCCCGAACAATACCGCCCGGTGGCTGCCGCCATCAGGTTCGCGGACAAGATGAAACGCCTTGCGCGTTCGAAGGTTTCGGAATGACGAGGACAGACCCGAGCAAGAGAATTGGGCTGAAGCGGTTATGCGCAGTGACCGAGGTTGCGTGGGCAGCCGCGAGGCAAGGTATGAAGGATCGTGTAGCTGCGGAGCGAGCTGCCATTGGAAAACTCAGCGATCTTGCTGAAGAACGGCAAAAAGCGCTCGACAGGCTTCTTCTCGCAGCCGACCGGCCCGACCCAAGCCTCTTGTCGGCGGCGTCGGGCTGGTTGATCTGGGCGGATCAGGAACATCAGCGGCTTAACTTGGAACTTGCACAGCGCCGGGCCGAACTCGCGGCGGAGCAATCCAAGGCGCGTAAGGCTTTCGGAAAGATGCAGGCCGCGGAAAAACTCCTGGAGTCGGAACTCGCACGTTTGCGCAAGTTTCCCTTAGCATAGGCCTGAGCGATTTATTCGGTTCAGGCTTGGTTCGCCGCAAGGAAGGCTTCAACGTCTTTGCGGTACGGCATTGGTTCGACGGCGCCGTATCCCTGGGTCGCCAGAGCGGCTGCAGCATTTGCGTAATGCGCCGCAGCGAACGGATCGTCTCCCGCCGCAATCCGCGCAAGAAACGCGCCATCAAACGTGTCGCCGGCGCCGGTGGCGTCGACGGCGTCCGCCTTGCGCCCGGCTATGAGTTCACGCGTGTCCGGCGTCGCCACGAGCGCCCCTTTTGCCCCGAGCGTCAGGGCCACGACTTTGGCTCCAAGTCCCAGATACACGTCAACGATCGCGTCTGGATCCTTCAATCCCGTCAGGTGCAGGGCGTCATCAAGCCCCGGAAGCGCAATGTCGCATTGCGATATACCTTCGTGAATGACTGCCCTTGCCCGGGTAAGTGGCCACAGTTTCAACCGCAGGTTCGTGTCGTAGGACACCGTGCCTCCGGCGGCCTTGACCGTCTCGATTGCCGCGAACACCGCGTCGGCAGCAGTGGCGGAGATCGCCTGGCTGATTCCGGAAACATGCAAGATACGGGTTGATTCAAGTGCTTCCTTGGGTAAGTCCGCAGGACTCATCGTGCTGGCTGCGGAACCCGCACGGAAGTAGCTGAACTCGTGCCCGTTCGGTCCGTGTGTCACGAAGTAGACGGCGGTTGGCGCAGTAGAAACCCGCTTTACCGAAGAAGCATCCACCCCCTCGCGGTTCCACATCTCGACAAAGCTGTTCCCAAATGTGTCCTCCCCGAGCAGGGTGAAATACCCGACCTTCGCGCCCTGGCGTGCTGCGGCGCAGGCTGCGTTCGACGTATCGCCGCCGTGGCCGGGTTTGTAGTTTCCGTCTGGTTGCTGGTTAAACTCCAGCATCGGCTCACCAAGGCATAGGATATCGGTTGTCATATCGGGTCTCTCGCGTCTGCGCGCGGCGTTGACGTTGGGCGCGCGGTTCGGCGCGGACCATAGTGGATTGTCAACTGATATTCTAGATGGACATATTGCGGCAGGCTGCGCAACGCCTTGCCGTCGAAGCGTCCGCTCCCCCGACCCGACCCGGTTGCCGCGCAGGAAAAGGGTCGCTATTGCACGATGTACCACTAGGAGGGGGCAGGAATGGCGCAACCCGGAAAGGACGCTCAGCAGGAGCGTGCATCGTCGAAACGCGTGGGCGCCCTGCGCGCGCTGTTCCCATTTCTGACACCCTATCGACAATACGTGGTACTCGCAGGTATCGCGCTTACCATCACCGCGAGCGTGTCACTGCTTCTGCCGATTGCTGCGCGCCGCGTCGTTGACGGATTCGGCGACGGAGCGGTCCACCTTCTCGACCGCTATTTCATGGCTGCAATCGGTATCGCTGCGATCTTCGCGCTGGGAACGGGATTGCGCTACTACGTCGTCACGCGTTTGGGCGAGCGTGTCGTGGCAGACATCCGCGCGGCCGTGTTCGGCCGGATGATCGGTATGAGCCCGGCATACTACGAGAAGCTCCTGACGGGCGAGGTCATAAGCCGGATCACCACGGACACGACGCTGATCCTGTCGGTCATCGGATCCTCCGTCAGTTGGTTTCTGCGTAACACGCTGATGTTTCTCGGCGGATTGGCAATGATGTTCGTCACCTCGGGGAAACTCACGTTGATGGTCCTGGCCATCGTGCCAATCGTTATCCTGCCAATTCTCGCGCTCGGCCGGCGGTTGCGGAGCCTCAGCAGGGAGAACCAGGATTGGATTGCGCGCAGTTCGGGCAACGCGTCGGAAGCCCTCCAGGCGGCGCAGACCGTCCAGGCTTTTTCGCATGAGGCGGCAAGCCGCGAACAGTTCACCGAAGTCACCGAAGCGAGCTACAGGTCCGCGAAGGCCCGGATATCCGTGCGTGCCCTGTTGACCATCGTCATAATCTTCGTCGTGTTCTCTGGCATACTTGGCGTACTCTGGATCGGAGCGCGCGACGTACGTGCCGATGTGATGACGGCCGGCGAGCTTGTGCAGTTCCTGATCTACGCCGGAATCATGGCCGGATCTGTAGCGGCGCTCTCGGAGATCTGGGGCGAGTTGCAGCGCGCCGCGGGGGCGACCGAACGGCTGGTGGAGCTCTTAGCGGCCGAAGACAACGTGAAGGATCCGGAGCATCCGCGACCCGTTCCGACCCCTGTGACAGGTGAGATCGTGTTTGATGATGTGATCTTTCACTATCCGTCCCGACCGGCAGACGCGGCGCTACACGGCGCAACCTTCACCGTCTCGCCGGGCGAACAAGTGGCGCTGGTTGGTCCCTCTGGCGCCGGTAAGTCGACCGTATTGCAGCTGTTGCTTCGGTTTTACGATCCCTCGTCGGGCGAGATCCGTCTTGACGGGGTCCCGCTCTCGGAGATGGAGCGCTCGGAGTTCCGCCAGGCATTTGCATTGGTCCCCCAGGACTCGGTGGTTTTTGCCGACACGGCGCGCGAGAATATCCGGTTCGGCCGGCCCGATGCGACCGACGCGGAAGTCGAGGCGGCAGCTCGTGCGGCGGCAGCGCACGACTTCATTTCGGCCTTGCCAGACGGCTACGACAGCTATGTTGGAGAGCGGGGCGTCATGCTGTCGGGCGGGCAACGGCAGAGGATCGCGATTGCGAGGGCAATACTGCGTGACGCACCGGTTCTACTCCTTGACGAAGCGACATCCGCCCTGGACTCCGAAAGCGAACAGGCTGTCCAACGCGCGGTCGCTGAAATGAGCCGAGGACGGACGACGCTGATCGTCGCGCACCGCCTGGCAACTGTAAAACAGGCGGACCGCATCCTCGTGTTCGAAGGTGGGCGTATCGTGGCAGACGGTACGCACGATACACTCGTGGCAGAAGGTGGCCTTTACGCGAGGCTCGCACGATTGCAGTTTACCGACGGCCTCGCAGCCGAGTGATCGGCGGCGGCGGGACCCGGCCCGTTTTCCGGCGAGTATGACCGGCGAATTGGCACTTCGGCACCGTTTGCAGGTGGTTTGACGCGGCGGCTCGGAACTCGTTTCGCAGCGTCAGACTTGCGCCGGCGGGGGCCTTGGCGTTGTGTGCTGCGGGCGTGGAGGATAGGGCGCGACTAGGGGAGGACGACACATGGGCTTTGCGACCATTGCCGATCGCAACGCAATCGAAAACGAAATGCCGTGGGAGGCGCGCGACGTTCCGACCACGATGTTCGAGTTCCTGAGCAATGCCCGCGAAAAACACGGTACCCGACCAGCCGTTTCGTTCCAGCTCTTGTCCGACCGCCGCGCACCTGCGGAGACCTTCACGTGGGCGGAAATCGTTGGAAAGGTAACCCAGGCGGCAAACTTGTTCCGCTCGCTCGGAATCGGCGAGGGCGACGTGGTGGCCTTCTTGCTCCCAAATTGCAGCGAGACCGTGATTACCCTTCTCGGTGGAATGGTCGCCGGTATTGTAAACCCGATCAATCCGCTTCTCGAACCGGACCAGATATCCGCCATCCTTCGTGAGACGAATGCCAAGGTGCTGGTCACGCTTAAGGCATTCCCGAAATCGGATGTGGCCCAGAAAGCTGCCGAAGCGGTCGATCACGCCCCAAATGTCAGGCATGTACTAGAAGTGGATCTTCTGCGGTATTTGACCGGACCCAAGAAGTGGATCGTTCCGTTCCTTCGGCCAAAGACGCAGGTCGAGCATACAGCGAAGGTTCGCGATTTCGCGGCGCTGCTTGAGCAACAGCCGGGCGACCGGCTGACATTTTCCGACAGCAAAGCCGACAGGGTAGCGGCCTATTTCCATACGGGTGGTACGACCGGTACGCCAAAGGTCGCGCAGCATCTCTACTCGGGGATGATCTACAACGGCTGGCTCGGCGACAGGATGCTGTTCGACGATAGCGACAACGTCCTCTGTCCGCTTCCGTTGTTCCACGTGTTCGCGGTTCATCCGGTTCTCATGTCGATGATCGCGTCAGGCGCGCACGTGATTTTCCCGACGCCGCAGGGGTATCGCGGAGATGGCGTCTTTGACAATTTCTGGAAACTCGTGGAGCGATGGAAGGTCACATTTGTCATTGGTGTGCCGACGGCTTTCGCCGCGCTCATGCAGCGCCCGGTCGATGCGGATATTTCATCACTGGACAAGGCATTCTCAGGATCCGCGCCGCTTCCAGTCGAGCTCTACAACAGGTTCGAGGCAACCACGGGTGTAGAGGTCATTGAAGGCTACGGATTGACCGAGGCAACCTGTCTCGTCGCGATCAACCCAGTGGAAGGAAACAAGAAGATCGGATCCGTCGGAATTCCGTTTCCGCACACGGAGGTCAAGATCCTCCGCCACACCGCCGATGGACCGATTGAGTGCGAAACTGACGAGGTGGGAGAGATCTGTATCGACAATCCGGGTGTTTATGCAGGGTCGACATATACCGAGGCCGACAAGAACCACGAATTGTTCCACCACGACGTCTACCTGCGCACGGGCGATCTGGGACGCATCGATCGTGACGGGTATCTCTGGATAACCGGTCGGGCAAAGGACCTGATCATTCGAGGTGGTCACAATATCGACCCCGCGATCATTGAAGAGGCGCTGGCAGGGCATCCGGCTGTGGCATTCGCGGGTGCGATCGGCCAGCCGGATTCCTTCGCCGGCGAACTGCCCTGCGCCTACATCGAGCTTGTCGATGGCGGCAAGGCAAGTGTTTCCGATTTGATGGATTTCATCAGGCCGCGGATTACGGAGCGGGCCGCAGTTCCAAAGTACCTGGAGGTTCTGCCGGAACTACCCAAGACTGCGGTCGGAAAGGTCTTCAAACCGGAATTGCGAAAGATGGCAATCGCGCGGGTGTTCAACGCGGCCTTGAAAGCAGAGGGCGTCGCGGCCGAGGTTTCCGAGGTCGTGGAAGACAAGAAGCGCGGCCTTGTCGCAAAACTGGAGCGTCGCGGAGATGTCGACGAAGCGGCGTTGGGGCACCTCTTGGGCAACTTCACCACGCCATGGGATTGGGCCTCGTAGGTCTCTACCGTATGGTGCGCCGGTCTCGGCCCAAACGAGTTGAACTCGTGATGAATTCCGGTCGGTCAGTGCACGATGAACTCCGCATGCAGAGCGCCGGCCGCCTTGATGCTCTTGAGGATATCGATCAGGTCCCGTGGAGCGACGCCGAGCGCATTCAGGCCGGCGACCACTTCGGCCAGGGATGTTCCACCAGATACCTCAGCCAGGCCGATCCCCGGTTCTTCGACGATTTCCGCATTCGTGCGGGGCAGGACGACCGTCTCGCCTGGCGCGAATGGGTTTGGCTGGACCGCGACGGGAGTTTCTTCGATCCGAAGTGTGAGGTTTCCCTGAGATACGGCGACGCGTGAAATCCGCACCTCGTCTCCCATGACGATGGTTCCGGATCGCTGGTCGACAATCACCCGTGCGCGGCGCTCCGGTTCCACCGTCAGGTTTTCGACGCGGCTGATGGTGCGCGCGGGTGAGCCGGTACGCGAAGCCGCAATGTCAAGTTCGACCGTGCCGGCATCGAGCATGCGGGATACGGCGCGCCCGAAGCTGCTGTTGATCACCGCCTCGATCCGTCCGGCTGTTGTGAAATCGGGGTCGCGGAGCGCCAGCCGGATGGTCGTGAGCTGCGTGAAATCAAAGTCGATCTCCCTTTCGACTCGTGCACCGGACGGGATTACCCCCGCCGTTGGAACGCCGGCAACCACGTTGGCTCCCTCACCTTCGGCCTGAGCCCCACCGGCAATGATCGTGCCCTGACCCACGGCGTAGATCTGGCCATCGGCGGCGGTTAGGGGCGTCATTATGAGCGTGCCGCCCATCAGGCTCTTCGCGTCGCCAATTGCCGAAACAGAGACATCGATCCTGCTGCCGGAGCGTGAAAACGGTGGGAGTGTTGCCGTCACGAATACGGCCGCGACGTTTTTCGGACGGAATTGCTCACCGGATACATTGACGCCCAGTCGCTCGAGCATGTTGGCCATGATTTCTTCGGTGAACGGCGAATTCCGCAATCCATCGCCCGTCCCGTGCAAGCCAACAACGAGACCGTAGCCAACCAGATCGTTGCCGCGCACGCCGTCAAATTCCACAAGGTCCTTGATGCGTACCGGACTGGCCGCAGCCACGTGGCAGCAGGCAATAAACGACAATAGGAGCGTCGCGATAAATCTGCGCATCAGATATAGTCCGATAGTTTCAGGCTCGCGGTTCTCGCCGTCAGGGCATAGAGCAGTTCAAGCTGGGTTTCCGCCTGCGTGAGCGCCGCCGCCGCATCGTACTGATCGACAGATATCAGCTCGGAGAGGGCCAACTCCATCGCGGCGGTCTCACTGGTATTTCGCGTGCTCGCGGTTTCGAGGGATTCCTGAACAACGCCGACCTTGGCCTGCACTTCGAGCATACTCACATTGCTGTTCAAGAGCGTCTGACCGGCGAGGCCAGCCATGGTCATTTGTTCCGCCGGTGAGTTGGAGAGCGGAAGGCGGTCGATTAGCACGGCCATGGCAAGCCCCTTCAATGTCTCGCGCACGGCAGTATCGGATGCGGTAACGTCAAGGCTGACCGTCTGACCCACGCCGATGGACATTGGCGAAAGGGCCTTCGCAGACCCGGAATACGCGATCGTCTCGAAACCGGCAGGTGACGCGAACCACGCATCGATCACGGAGGCGACCCCGGTTGCCGTAGTTTCTCCCGAAACCGCGGTTTCCAGTTCTTCGAGAATGGTGTTGGCGTCGGCAAGCGCGGAAGAATTGGTCGCGACGCCCGCAAAAAGGCTCCGGCCTCCAAACTGCATATTCAGCCTGCTGATGGCGAGATCGAACGCGTCCATCGATGCGGTCCCGAGTGCGCTTGAGATCGTGCCGTTTTCCGAGTTGCTGAATGTGAGCAGATCCGCCGAAAGAGTGCCGGCTGTCTCCCGTACCGCCTCCAGAGAGTCTTGGACGGCGGAGGCAAATCCGGAGGCTTCGGTGATCGAGGATTCGTAGGCCGCCAATTGAGTGAGACTGTGTTCGACAGACGAAATGGTGCTGAAGTTCCCGTTCAAACGGTCCGCAAGCGACGCGACCTGCCCGGTCGCGACTTCTTCGGTCAGCCTGGTAATGTCCGCCTTCACCTGAGAATTCCTGCTTCGGAAAATGTAGCTCAGCGCGAGATCGCCTACAGTGGTGAGTGCCATGACCTAGATTCCCAGCAGTTGATCCATCAGTTCGTCCAGCGTTTGTATGACGCGGGCGTTCGCAGCATAGGCGTTTTCGATCAGTAGGAGTTTCTGCATTTCGTCGTCTGTATCGACGCCGGTGCGCGCCTCCTCGGTCTTCAATGCATCGACACGCGCCGATTCGTATGTCTGTCGGTCTTCGGCGGCCTGCTGCTGGCTTGAGATCTTGGAGACAAGATCTGACGCGAGTTCGGCGACGGTGCGTTCCTGACCCGCGGACATGCCGGAGGCAACGACACGTTCTTCATTGAGGCGTTCGGCTAGGGCCGTCAGCAATGACGCGTCTCCAACATCGCCCTCTGTCGCTGCCTGCAATCCGTCCCGCAGTCGCCAACTCTCCCCTCCGACGTCGGGATCGACGGTGGTGTTGATCTCGATGCGGGCCGAAAGCCCTGCCTCGTCAGCTGTGTCGAACGTTGACCCGCCGTCTGTGAACAAGCCGGCATCTCCTGTCGCGAGGGTCGTGTCCAGCGAGGTATCCTGAAACCGCTCAACAAGGTCGCGCGCGACCGAATCCAGCTCTTCTTGCGCGGTCGGAGCGATCTCGTCGCGAATCTCGAAGGCCGCCGCGAGCTTTCCGCCACCGATTGGATCGTAGCTCGATCCAATGTTGAGGGTGTTGCCGTTCAGGGTCAGACCTGACAATGCCCCACCTTCCAACGACATGTGTGGTGTGATTATCCCAGTCTGGGAAAACTCGAACTCTCCGGCCGGGCCATCGAGGATGATCGCGCCACCGCTTGTATACAGCGCGACCTGACCGCCATCGCGGGCCACCTGGTTGACCGGGACGATCTCGCTGATGGAATCGATCACGTTCTGGCGCTGATCAAGCAGGCCGGACGCGTCCTGACCGGAATTCGTCATCTCGAAGATCTGCCAGTTGAGCGTTTCCACCTGCTTCAGGCTGGAATTGAGCTGATCTACCATAGAGGCAATGTCGCTCTCGGCATCCGTGCGCATTTCCTGCAACTCGTCGGAGGTGGATCGAATATGGTCAACGAGTTCGCTTGCCGCGCTAATGGCCGAGGTCAGCCTTACATCCTGGTCCGGTCGGCTTGCGGCGTCGATCAAGGCGGTCTCAAGGGCATTGACATAGTGCTCAAGTGACCCCTCTTCGGTCGGAAGCCCAACCGCATTTTCGATCCGCAACCATGCAGACGCCTCGGCACTTGCGTTTTCCATGCTCGCTTCGGCGTGGCGGCGATCGGCCGTTGTCCGCTCGTCGGTAACTCTCACGACCCCGTCTACCTGAACACCCGACCCGACTCCACCGACCGAGCGGGATGACAGGCTGATCTCGCGACGGGCGTACCCTTCGGTCATCGCGTTCGCCACGTTGTTCGACACAACTTCGGCCGCGCGGCTGACCGCCGTGAGGCCCGAAAGAGCATTGGAAAGCGCAGTGGAGAAGGTCATGCGCGTCTACCTTTCCTGAGCTTATTCTCAGCGCTTGATGTTTGTGGTTTCCTGCAGCATCTCATCCACTGTCTGAATGACCTTTGCATTGGAGGAATAGGCGCGCTGCGTCTGGATGAGATCGGTTAGTTCGCCCGCGACGTCGGTTGATGATTCTTCGAGTGCGTAGCTCACGATATCGCCGGTTGGCCCGTCGCCCGCATCCCAAAGGAAGAAGCTGCCGCTCTCATTGGTCGTGTTGTAGGTTTGATAGTCGAGCGCCTCCAACCCGTTCGGGTTGGGCATATCGACGAGCGGGATCTGGTAAACGACGCGGGAAATGCCAATGTCGAAATTCGCGATGACGTAGCCATTCTCGTCGATCTCCACGGATGTCATGTTGCCCACCGGGGAACCGTCTTTGCTGATCGCAGTCGGGGCGAAGCTGTCCGACAGCTGGGTGAGCCCGGTTCCCGTTCCGACTGCGCCGATGTCTATGGAGATAGGGCCACCCGCCACATCGACCTCAAACACGCCGGTGGTGTCGTCGTACGTACCGCCGCTGACGGTGGTAACCGACGCGAGCGTACCCCCGCTTGCGCGAGTTTCGTCGAAGACAAGGGTGTACTCACCGATGACTGCCCCTGCTTGGGCGGAATCGGTGATCGTCATCGTCCAGGTATTGGTTGCCGGATCGGTTGCTGCGGCGGGTACGGAAGGTGTGAAGGTCACTGTGACCGACTGGGAGGTGCCGAGGTTGTCGAAGTATTCGACAGGGAGGGTCAAGGCATCGCCAGAAGCGCCGGCTTCTGTTTCTGTTGCGGGCAGGTTGACACCAAGTGACATCTGCGTTGTCGGCTCACCTGCGAACTGGTTCACGTTGATTTGCACTGGCTCCAGCCCATCCGACGTGTCGCGCGCGTAGTCAGGAATGGTTCCATCGGCATCGGCTGGCCACCCGAGCAAAACAAGGCCGGACTCCGTTTTCAGGATACCGTCTTCGTCGGTTCGAAATGAGCCGGTCGTTGTCAGGTACATGGGGCTTTCGCCATTGTCGGTTCCGATGGAGGATTCCGTCGTCACTGGCAGGAAACCACGGCCGCGCACCGCGAGGTCAGTTGAATTGGATGTAGAGGCAAGAGCTCCCGCTTCGTCGATCAACCGCCGAGTGGTCACCCGAACGCCGCCGGCGGAATAGGTGCCGCTTCCAGATTCGATTACCATGGAGTGGAAGTCTGCTTCGGCCCGCTTGTACCCATAGGTAGAGGAGTTGGCGATATTGTCGGAAATCGTTGCTAAGCGGCTCGCATTGGCTGCCAGCCCGGACACGCCGGCATTGAGAGACGAGGAAATGGTCATACGTGTGCCCTTCTTCTGCTGGGACGTCGAATTGCCAGCTATATGGACACAGCTCGCTTAATGTGGTGCTAACGAGAAAATTCGATGCGTCCCCCCATTGTTAGTCGGACAGGTCCGAGCGGATGAGAACGATTTCCAGCCTGTCGTTTCGTACTGCCATCGGGTTCTCGACGGCTGGGTGCCGGTCGGCATGACCGCTGACACGTTCGAGACGCGTTGCGGATATCCGCTCCGCCAGCATCTCGCGCGCTGCAGCGGCCCGGCTCAGCGAATTATCCCAGGTCGGATTTGCAGCGAGGACGATGGCGTGCGCACGACTGTGCCCTTTGATCGCGACCTTGTTGGTTGCGTAGGAGAATACCCGTCCAACAAGGTCGATGAGGTCCACAAGAAGCGGTGTCGGTTCGCTTGATCCGGCGAAAAATAGCGGGTCCCCGTCGAGCGAGAACAACTCCACGATCAATCCTTCGTCGGTAACGCTGGTCACCACGTGCCGAAGCGTGTTGTCGTCGGCCATGCTTTCGCCGCCTGTGGCCAGTAAGTCCTCTATTTCGCTAAATGTTTCTCTATCCGTCGCCGGGATCTGCCCGGCCGGGGCCGTTTTGCGGATGGCCGGATGCTTGTTGCTTGCACCGATGCCGTTCTGCGCGAGCGTTTCCTCCGTGAAGACAGAATCGCCGCCGAGACTACCATCTCCGCCTCCAGAAACCCGGTTTATCGGGATCGTCGGACTGAAATAGTCGGCAATCCCCTTTCTTTGCTTCTCCGTCGTCGCGTTAAGCAGCCACATCAGCATGAAGAAGGCCATCATTGCGGTCACGAAGTCCGCATATGCGACCTTCCATGCTCCGCCGTGGTGGCCGCCTCCGGCCACAACCTTCTTGCGTCTGATGATGACTGGCGCGTTAGATCCTGCGCTCATGCCACCACCTCGATTTCGCACCACAAACAAGCGTTACCCGCAACACGTAAAGGAAGGTTTGACCCTGTCGATTCCGGATTTACGGGCATGATGCACGAGATCCGGCGTAGTGATTACGATTGGCCCTTTGACACAAAATGGGGTATTAGCTTCGCAGCTCTGTCTCCGCATTCGAGATCTTGGTGGGCAGTCATTGTAAACAATAACGCCAAAACGAGTGTATTGTTTACGGAATCATATCGAACCAGTTTGTTTTCTTGTTTTGACGCCAGCAATGCCCATTGATTTGGGTATGTCAATTTGGTTTCGCGCGCCGTCAGTGACCCCCGAACGTCGATTCTATTCCGGTTCGGCCCAGTGCAGCGCGCTCGCGTTGAGGGTGAACCGGTGAGCCTGCTGTCCAGAATTCTGCGGCCGAGCTATATGGTCGGCCCCGACGCGTTTGGTCCGGAAAACGAAGCACCGCGCCCCACACGACTCACCTATGCTGTGGGGGACATTCACGGCTGCAGTGAAAAAATGGCGCTCCTGCTGGAACAGATCATGGATGACCGGGCCGGTCGTCCAGCAGATCTGGTGTTTCTCGGGGACTACATTGATCGTGGGTCCGACAGCGCTGGCGTGCTGCATCGCCTTCGTTCGTTGCAGCAAACGAACCCGGAGAGCGTTTTCTGTCTGCTGGGAAACCACGACCGAATGATGCTCGATTTCCTTGAGGACCCATTGGGGCTGGGGCAACGCTGGTTGCAATTCGGCGGACAGGAAACGCTCATCAGTTTCGATGTTCCGAGCTATTGCGACATGAAACTTGGAGCCCGATCTCAAGCCTGGGCGAACGAGCTTCGGAAGGCGCTCGGCGATGACTTGTTGGAGTGGCTCTATTCGCGCCCGCTCTGGTGGCAGTCGGGTACGTTGATTGCTGTGCACGCATTGACAGAACCGTCTCGCGCGATGCAGGCGCAACGCGAAGGCGTGCTTCTCTGGGCGCGGCCAAAGTCGGTTGCCGTTCCGCGGCGCGACGGTAACTGGGTGGTCCATGGCCATACGATGGTCGAGATGCCGCAAGTCGCTGGCCGACACATCTCTATCGATACGGGTGCTTGGCGCGGCGGTCAGTTGACAGCAGCCGTTCTCGGTGACGGTGCCGTACGCTTTTTGCAGGCCGAATAACGATGGAACCGTTCTCGCGGCGTCTCTCCACGGAAATCAGGTTCTGGGTTCGAGTGCTTTGATCCGCGCTTCGAGTTCGGCAAACTTGGCAAGCAATTCACGCGCGGGGATGTACTGAGCGGCGCCTTCGTCCTCCAGCAAGCGTTGCAGGGCGGATCGAAATCCCGGGCCACCCGTCCGGATATGACTGATGACGTCCCGGACGAGTTGTTCATGCTCGACTTCGATTCGTAGGTTGATTGCCTTGGTTTGTGACTTGCTGTTTGGCATGTTTGTCAGAAGGAGATGTGAATACAGGGCTTCCGGCCACGCTAGTTATTGATGTGGCAACTTGCAACCGAACTACCATCAAGTCGGATGCCTGGGATGGTTTGGGCCGCGTCGCAAACAACTCGTCAATTGTTGAAACACAACGGGTGCAGTACTCGGATTCTGCAGGTCGCGGACGATGTATGTCGGGGGACGGAGCAGTTGTGCGACTAAACGCAGCAACCGGGCTTGGCGCTCATAAACCCTTGTTTGCCTTGGGTCTGGATGGCGGATATTAACCACGTTCTGGGGCGGCACGTCGTACCGATTGCGCCGGTCACGCACACCTAGTGGACCGCAACAATGGCACGCAGAAATGATGCATCAATTCTATCGCTAACGACCCGCAGGACGTAGTCTCCGGTTTCAGAGACGCGACCCAAGTAGGCCTTGTCGGTACCTGCGTCTACCTGAAGCGATTGAAGTGATGTGCCATCGGGACCGTGCAATTCGTACGAGATGTCGGCGGGCGTTTTGATGAGGCGCGCAAACAATACGCTCCCAGCTTCTGCTCTGACGATGAAGTGGACTGCCCCGACAGGACCGAGCGCGTGTTCAAGAAGGGCATGCGGTTTGTCTGCAGACAGTTCGATATTGCGTCGTTCCGGTTCTCCCAGCATCGAAACCTCTCCGACCGAGTCGTCCGGAAGACTACGGCACTCCCAAACCGCGTCGCCTCCATCTCGAATTGTAACGAGCGAACCACGCCCGATGGGCCGGGTGGCCAAGACCGTCATGCCTGGTGCTGCCTCGGGACCGCAGATTTGCATCACGTAGTCCGTGCAATTGGCAATCGCGACCGTACCGCTTTGTGCGCCGGTTGGTGCTTGTGCACTACCCAGTAGAATTGCTAGTGCAGATGAACGCAGGTCCACAGGAACTCCGAAGTGTTGGAACGCTTCTTTCTGAGCATATCGTGCCGATAACATGTGAATGCGACTGACGTATGGCAGTGGCCGCCTTGGTGGACGCGGACAGCCACCCCGCGACCGTGGGATACCTGCGCGAAACACCTTCGCACCTGCCGTGTCCATTCGCATATTCCCTGCAGTGGATTGGGCGGCACTTAGGCAACACCATCGTTGTGCAGAAAATGCAGGTGAATTGGCGACCCCGACAGGACTCGAACCTGTAACCTATCCCTTAGGAGGGGATTGCTCTATCCAGTTGAGCCACGGGGCCACGGCCCCTAGGTGCCGGATTGGCCGACGTTTCTCAAGACCAATATGATACGCCTCCGCGTATGCGCTCCGGGCCGGATGCGAGGTGCGCGCATTGTGCAACCAATCGGGAAATGCCAGCATGCCGGTGCTTTTACCTACCGAGATTCGGCGCTAACAGAATCGCATGACTCACGACGACCACCGTTCTCCCGCCTCGTCTTCATCGCCGGTCCGTGGCGAGACCCGACGTCCCCTAACCTTGCGAGACGTCTCGGAAGCTTCGGGTGTCAGCGAAATGACGGTCAGCCGGGTGTTGCGCAATCGCGGCGATGTCAGCGCGACAACGCGAGAGCGAGTTCTGGAAGCGGCCAAGCGGCTCGGATACGTACCAAACAAGATTGCCGGCGCTTTGGCCTCGAGCCGCGTGAACCTCGTCGCTGTGATCATTCCGTCTCTGTCGAACATGGTCTTCCCAGAGGTGATCAATGGTATCTCCCACGTCCTGGAAGACACGGAGTTACAGCCTGTCCTCGGGGTAACGCACTATCGGCCTGAGCAGGAGGAGAAGGTCCTCTACGAAATGCTGAGTTGGCGGCCGTCCGGAGTGATCATTGCTGGGCTGGAGCGCACGGAGGTGTCGCGCGCAATGCTACGGAATGCCGGCATTCCGGTGGTCGAGATCATGGACGTAGACGGCGAACCTGTCGATGCCGCAGTTGGCATTTCGCACAAGCGGGCCGGCCGCGAGATTGCTCAGGCCATCATTGATGGCGGCTATCGGCGGATTGGGTTCCTCGGCACGAAGATGCCGTTGGATCACCGGGCGAAAAAGCGTCTGGAGGGCTTCACAGATGCGCTCTCCAAAGCCGGCATCGAGTTGGCCGCGCAGGAGTTTTATGAGGGCACTTCCGGCTTTGCCAAGGGCCGCGAGATGACAGAACGGATGCTCTCCCAGACTCCGGATCTCGATTTCCTATACTATTCCAACGATCTCATTGGGGCCGGAGGGCTGTTGTACTGCCTTGAAAAGGGGATCGATATCCCGAACGATCTCGGACTTGCCGGCTTCAACGGAATTGAATTGCTTGAAGGGCTGCCGCGCCGGTTAGCGACGATGGACTCCTGTCGCCGCGAGATCGGAGAGGCAGCTGCACGGGTCATTGCCGACCGGGCAGCGAACGGCGGCGGAGCATCCCATGCCGGAGGCGAGCAGATCGTCCTGATGCCGAAACTCACCTATGGTGATACGCTGCGCCGGCCGTAACGGCATCCGCGTGGACACCAGCCCGAAGATCGGGTTAAAGGCGCCAAACGCCGGCACTTGCGCCGGGTCGCTTCGCGAGGCCCCGATGACAGAGTTGTCCATCGTGATTCCCATGAAGAACGAGGCCGGGAACGTGGCGTCTCTTCTGTCGGGTATCGCGGAGGCCTGCGCCGATACGGACTTCGAGATTGTCGTGGTTGACGACGGTTCGACGGACGAGACTGCGGAAATCGCCATGAACCTTGCTGCCAACCACAGGCGTATCCGGTTGCTAAGTCATCCTCATTCTGCTGGCCAGAGCGCGGCCGTGCATAGTGGCGTGAGCGCCGCGCGTGGCTCTGTCATCTGTACTCTCGATGGGGACGGGCAGAACCCACCGTCGGAACTCCCCAAACTCTTCACCCCGCTGTTGCAGGATCGGACCGGCCGGCTTGGACTCGTCGCCGGGCAGCGGGTCGCCCGTCAGGATAGCCTGAGCAAGAAATGGGGCTCGCGTTTTGCCAACGGGCTTCGGGCGCGGGTGTTGCACGACGGGACCCGCGATACAGGATGCGGATTGAAAGGGTTTCGGCGAGACGCATTCCTTGCTCTTCCGTATTTCGACCACATGCACAGATACCTGCCCGCACTCTTTCGGCGGGACGGTTGGGAAGTGCTGCTGGTCGACGTTAGTCATCGCGAACGGCAGGCGGGGCAGTCCAACTACACCAATCTGCGCCGCGCGATTGTCGGGGTGCCGGACCTGCTCGCGGTCGCCTGGCTGATCCGGCGGCGCAAGAAGGCGCAGGCACAGGAAACTTTTCCCGGTAGCGGGGAGACTGCGGATGAGTGAAGCGGTCTTTCGCTGGCTGGCCGTCGAAAACTGGCGCGAATTCTGGTGGGTCATGATCGGGCTTGGCGGGCAACTTCTCTTCACGGCCCGGTTCATGGTTCAATGGATTGCATCCGAACGCGTGGGGCGATCCGTCGTTCCGCTGGCCTTCTGGTACCTGTCCATTGGTGGCGGTCTGGTTTTGCTGACCTACGCGCTCTATCGCAAGGACCCTGTCTTCATTCTCGGGCAGGCGATGGGTATTGTCATCTACGGTCGCAATCTTTGGTTGATTCATGCCGAACGCCGCCGCCACTCCGATTGATAGCCGCGGTTGGATCGCGCCAGCGGTAGCGATTGCGCTCGGCGTCACCGTGCTGCGGGTTCTTATGTTGTCGCTCAACCGGACCGACCTGTTCGTCGATGAAGCGCAGTACTGGCTTTGGGGTCAGGAAATGGCGCTTGGATACTACTCCAAACCGCCGCTGATCGGCTGGGTGATCCGGGCATCCACCGAACTCGGCGGATCGGACGCGCCATTCTGGGTTCGGTTGCCAGCGCCGCTCATGCATTGCGTGACGGCTCTGATCCTCGGCGCGATTGCTGCGCCACGCTATGGCGCACGCGCGGCCGTTTGGGTGGTTGCCACCTACATTACCCTGCCCATGGTCGTGTTGGGCAGCCTTCTCATCTCGACCGACACGATCATGGTACCCTTCCTGGCATTGGCTCTCTGGGCATGGCTGCATGGGCTCGACCGTGGCGGATCCGTTCTCTGGGCAGCGTTGGCCGGCGGCCTGTTGGGCATTGCCTTTCTCGCGAAGTATGCGGCGATCTATTTCGTCATTTGTGCTGCCCTCGCAGCAGCGCTTATGTGGTGGGGTAGGCCCGGATGGAAGCCGGCGCTGGCCGCGCTCGCGGCATTCGCAGTTGCGATTTCGCCCAATGTCTGGTGGAACCTCGCAAACGGGCTCAGCACCGTCGAACACACGCTGGACAATGCCGATTGGGTTCGCGACCCGGGGGAGCGGGCGCAACTCAATGTAACGGGCCTTGCGGAGTTCTTTGCCAACCAGTTCATAGTCTTCGGGCCAGTGCTCTTCGGAGCGCTGCTGGTCCTGGCGGCCCGATTCCGCCGCTGTTCGCCAGATCGGCAATTGTTGCTGGCCTTTTCGATTCCAATCGTGGTGATCGTCTGTGTCCAGGCGCTGCTCAGCAAGGCGTACCCGAATTGGGCAGCCACCGCCTATCTTGCCGGAACGTTGGCAGTCGTCCCGTGGCTTTTGACTCAGCATCCAGGTTGGCGGTGGGGCAGCATGGCCTTCCATCTGTTTCTCGCAGTTCTGCTACCGGTCGCCAGCGTCTGGGGCACCGGCTGGCGTGCTGGTCCGGAAGGCAACTACCTGCTGGAGAGATATGTCGGCCGCACCGAGATGACGCGCGAGATCCTCGGCCGGGCGGCTGACGTGGGTGTTAGTGCCGTGGTCGCGGACGACAGGGATGTGCTTGCCGACCTGTTTTATCAGGCGCGCGACGGTGGTATCGCGATCTACGCGCGTCCGGCCGCGGGGCGGGCGCCAAATCACTACGTGCTGAAATACGCCCTGCCAGCTGATGCAACGGGCCCCGTTCTGCTTGTCACCAAGAAGAGAAAAACGCGGCTGGAGCCGTGCGAGGTCCAACCGCAAGGGCAGATCGCGCCGGACCTCGGTGCCTATGCGCATCGGCCGCAGAACCTCTTCGTCGTGGAGGCGCAGTGCCTTCAGATTCGTTGAGCGCGCGGTAAGCGGAGTGAACGCACGCGACAAACAGCACATTCCGCACCGCTTGCGTAACCGATGGTTCCGTGCAGTAAGACAATCAGTATAGTGAGGCAGACGAAAAAAGAGCAGGGCAGGGGCAATTCATGCCTGAGCAGCAGCGAAAATTGGCAGGGCGCGCGTTTGCCGCGGCCGCGGTGATATATGGGACGGCCCACCCGTTGGGCGGCATCGCCGAACCCTTGGTCACCAACAGCTACAACCTCTACGGCGTTCCGGGCCTGCTGGAGATGCCAACGGCGGAGAGTCTGCCCGATGCGGAGTTCGTCGGTACCTTCGCGCAATCGGGCGAGCAAACGCGAACGTCGCTGACGTTTCAGTTTGCGCCGCGGTTGTCGGGGACATTCAGGTACTCACGCATACCCGACTTCTACGGCGATGGGGAGCCGCTCTACGATCGGAGCTTCGACCTGCGTTTCCAGTTCGTCGACGAAACGCAATGGCTTCCGGCAATCGCCATCGGGTTCCAGGATTTCATCGGTACAGGTGCCTACAGCGCCGAATACCTCGCGGCGACCAAGACATTTCGCGACAATCTGCGCGTCACGGCGGGTCTCGGCTGGGGGCGGTTGGGGACGTACAATCCAATCACAGAAAACAGCAAGCGGAACCGGGAACGTGAGGACACCGGCGGGACCGCGAATTTCGACCAGTTCTTCACCGGGCCGATGGCAGCCTTCGGTGGCGTTTCCTGGGCTGCAACAGAGAAGCTCACTCTCAAGGCTGAGTACTCCTCCGATGCCTATCAGGTCGAGACGAACCGTGATTTGGTGGACTACAACAGCCCATGGAATTTCGGCGCCGAGTACCGGATCAACGACGGGGTCAGCTTGCAGGCCGCGTATCTCTACGGCGACACGTTCGGCCTTCAGCTCAATTTCTCGATGAATGCGAAGAGGCCACTCTTCGGGCCGGGCAACGAGCCTGCGCCACTGCCCGTGCGACCGCGTCCTTCGCAGTCCGTGGACCCCGAAGCCTGGAACATCGAATGGACGAGCGCCACGCCGGCACAGCAACAGCAGTTCAATGAAACGCTGAAAGCATCGCTGGCCAAGGAGGGAATCGAGTTGGAGGCGATCCGACTTGAGCCGACCAGCGTCGAGGTCCAGGTCAAGAACAACCGGTATTATGCGCAGGCCCAGGCAACTGGCCGCATTTCTCGCATCCTGACACGCGCGATGCCTGCATCCGTTGAGACCTTCTCCGTCGTTGCTGTTGATGACGGGCTTCCGATCTCTCGTGTCACGGTCAACCGGACCGATATCGAACAGCTCGAGCATGCCTCCTCAGAGGCGATCCTAGAGCGAACCGAATTCTCCGAGGCGCTGCGTTTCGCGGCACCCGAGGATCGAGTGGGCGACCCGTTCCCCCGTTTCACTTGGTTCCTGGCGCCCTACCTCGACTACAGCCTGTTCGACCCGGATAACCCGCTGCGGGCCGATCTCGGGCTGACGCTTGGTGGGGAATATGTCCTTGCACCGGGTCTCGTTCTCTCTGGGCGGGTGAAGCAACGTCTCGTAGGCAACCTTGATGAGTCTACCCGCGAGTCGAACTCAGAGCTTCCTCGAGTCCGGTCCGATTTCGCGCTCTACAGTGAGACCCCCACCTACCTTAAGAACCTCGTTCTGGCCCACTATGGCCGACCTGCGGGCGAGTGGTACAGCAGGGTCACTGTCGGATACTTGGAGCGGATGTATGCTGGTATGTCCGGGGAAGTGCTCTGGAAGCCGGTAGACAGCCGCCTCGCGCTCGGCACAGAGCTCAACTATACGGTCCAGCGCGATTTCGAAGGTCTGGGCTTGCAGGACTATGATATCTGGACCGGGTACGCCTCGGTCTACTATGACTTCGAGAACGGCTACTATGGCCAGATCGACGCCGGCCGTTACCTCGCCGGGGACTATGGCGCGACGTTCAAGGTGGAACGGCGGTTCGACAATGGATGGCAGGTCGGCGCGTTTGCAACGTTCACCGATGTGCCATTCGACGAGTTTGGCGAAGGGTCGTTCGACAAGGGGATCTATCTCAACATCCCGCTCTACTGGGCGAGCGGCCAGCCGTCGCGCTCCGATTACGGTATCAGGATCCGGCCGCTGACGCGGGACGGCGGCGCGCGCGTGAGCGTACCTGGACGCCTCTACGGCAAGGTTCGCGACAAACACGAACCTGAGTACGAGGCCAGCGGCGGGAGATTCTGGAGATGATCGCCAATTCACCCATCCGTCGCATGGCTGCACATACGCTCGGTTTTGCTGTTGTGGCGTTACTTCTCGTCTCCTGTGGCAATGCCCCGGATAAGGCGCAGGGCGTGCGGGCATTCACCGCTGCTTTCGAAGGCGAGCAGGCAAAACGCGAGGTCGCACAACCGAATGCTCAGGACGCGCGCGCAGCGGCCGCAAGTCAGCAGGCGGCCGTCGCCCGCACCGTCGCCAGCATCCAGGGGCCGGTGATGGTCGCGGTCCTTGACGTGAACAAGGCAACAGCGGTTCTGAAGGTGTTCGGCCGCAACCGAGACTACGTGACCTGGACCACGGCCGACCGCCAAAGCCTGACCTTCAAACGCGGCGTCCTCACTGGGACCCGCGGGTTGGGCTACGACCTGTTGTCCTCCAATGCCGATGCCTCGATCAACCTGATCACGCAACGGCGGGCCGGTGAGGTGCAGCGCGTCTATCGCCATATCGATGGCAACAACCATGAGGTTCCAATGGTGCTGACATGCACCATCGGTTCCGATGGTGCCGACACCGTTGCGCTCGGTACAGGGGGAAAGATCTCCACGACGCGGATGAAGGAAATCTGTCGCGCCGAGGGCATCAAGGTCAGCAATATCTACTGGGTGACGGGCTCCGGCGAGATTCCGCAATCCAAGCAATGGATCAGCCCGCAGATGGGGTACTTGGCCACGCAGGTTCTGCGGAACTGAGTGTTTTTCGGTCATGGAAGCTCTGCTAAGGCTGTCACCAATTAGGTTGCTTGAGCAGGAGTTTTCATGGTTCGCACGGCACTTGTCACCGGTTCCGCCGGGTTTATCGGATTTCACCTGAGCCGCCGGTTGTTGGCCGACGGCTGGCGGGTCATCGGGTTCGATGCGATGACCGATTACTACGATGTTTCACTGAAGCAGAGACGGTTGGAGATCCTACAGGGGTCAGACAGTTTCACCACTGTTGAAGCCCGTTTGGAGGAACCCGGTCGGTTGACCGAGCTGATGGCGGAACACCGCCCCGATGTCGTGGTCCATCTCGCCGCGCAGGCGGGTGTCCGCTATTCGCTGGAGGCGCCGCGATCCTACGTCGAGAGCAATCTCATGGGGACGTTCGAATTGTTGGAGGCGGCACGTGCCTATCCGCCGGCACATATGCTGATGGCCTCCACCTCGTCCGTCTACGGGGCGAACACGGATATGCCCTATGCAGAGACCGACAAGGTCGACACGCAGATGTCGTTTTACGCGGCGACGAAAAAATCCAATGAGGCGATGGCGCATTCCTATTCGCATCTCTTCAACTTGCCCGTCACGATGTTCCGGTTCTTCACCGTCTACGGGCCTTGGGGACGACCCGACATGGCACTCTTCAAATTCGTGAAAGCGATGCGCGAAGGAAAGCCGATCGACGTTTACAACCACGGACGCATGAAGCGCGATTTCACCTACGTTGAGGATCTCGTCGAAGGTGTGGTGCGCTTGATCGACGTTGTTCCACCCGCGCCGGAGATGCGCGACAGTGCCATCGAGGGAGACAGCCTTTCGCCTGTTGCTCCGTGGCGGGTAGTCAATATCGGCCTTTCCCAACCCGTGGAACTTGGCGATTTCATTGCCGCCATCGAAACCGCGATGGGGACCGAAGCAGCGAAAAACTACATGGACATGCAGCCCGGCGACGTCCCGGCAACCTGGGCGGATACGCGCCTGTTGACCGCGCTCGTGGGCGAATTGCCGGCAACCCCTTTGGCCAAGGGCGTGGGGGCATTCGTGCGCTGGTACGAGGAAAAGAACTGGGACTGATCTGAATGTGGCCCGTCAGCCTGACGGGCCTTTCGCTCCGAATGCTCCTTGCATCGGATCGCCGTCCGCTGAGATCAGACCGAAAAACGAAAAGGCCGGCCTCGATCCGAGGCCGGCCTTTCCGAAAACTCGCGTGTCGAGCGAACCGGCTTATTCGCCAGTGGTCGAGCTCGAGGTGCTGTCGTCGTCGTCGTCGTCGTCGTCGCTGGCGAGGATCGCGATCAGCGCGGCGCCGCCCAGAAGGGTCGCGGCTGCACCGTAGCCGCCGAGGCTGCCAACCGGCTCTTCGACAACAAAGGGAGCGGGCTCGATCACCGGCTCTTCATAACCGCCGGCGAGGGACGGAGCGGCCATGGCCACGATCATCGCGGACGAGATCAGAAACTTCTGCATTTCAATGACTCCTGTAGCGCAGGGCCGAGCAGCATGCCCGGCGTTTCTCGGGTAACATCGCACAAACACACAGAAAGGCAAGCTTCCTCTGACCACCCTAGCGAAGCTGTGCTTGAGTGACCACTGACCGTTGCACGAATGCCCATGTTCTTAGCCGGCAAAGTTCTGTGTGAGGTAAATGTTGCCGCAATTGCGGCCGCGAGCGTCGAAACTCGCCCCTGTTCCCGTCATCCGCGCGCGGCCATCCATAAGATTTTTCCGATGCTTAGATGAATTATACCAGAGATTCGCAACGTAGCGGGCGAGGCTGCCATAGGTGTGTGGGCCGATTCGGTTGCCATTCGTCGTTCGGAAGCGACACGCCGCGGCATCGTCGATTCGGAAGCGTCCGACCTCGTCGAGCCGGTAGAGCGAGACTTTGGCGATGTTTTCGGATCCCATGCGTTTTACCAGTCCCGTGGACACCACGCGGTCCTTTGGTGTTTGCTTTCCTCGCCGATCCGACATGTGGGTCAGACGCCCCTTGCTGGCCATCCAGCGCGAGTGCCCGGCGGCGACTTTCTGAAGGCTGCCCGGTGCGGCAAGTTGCGACAACCCCTTCCGGCAACGCAGATAGTTCACCTCGGAAAGGATCGCGGCATTGAGCCGCCGCTGGTCGATTCGCTTCGGGTCGACTGGTTGATCCACACCGCTTACCGGCGCGCGCGCGCAAGAGCGGGCTGCGTCCGCAGGCTCGGCATTCAGCACTACGAGCACGGTGAGGGCCAGTGCCAGGACACGGCACACGGGTCTGATCATGGGGCCGTCGGGTTGGGTCATCGTCTCGCCTCCCGCTATATCTGTTGCAACTTCCTTACGGCGACGGAAAATCTGCGAGCTTGGCGCGTCTCGCAAGGGCGTTGACGCGTCGCCACGTTGACAGTCGTATCCCAATGCCCCATTCGCGTGACCACAATTGAGCGTAACGGAGGCGTAAAGATGAAGATTGCCATGATTGGCACCGGCTATGTTGGCCTGGTGTCCGGCGTATGCTTCTCTGACTTTGGCCACGAAGTTGTTTGTGTCGACAAGAACCCAGCCAAGATTGAAATGCTGGAACGCGGCGAGGTGCCGATTTACGAACCCGGATTGGATGAACTCATGGCCCGCAATGTCGCCGCGGGTCGCTTGTCCTTTACCGGAGATCTGTCGCAAGCCGTGGAAGGTGCGGATGCCGTCTTCATTGCCGTGGGAACGCCCACGCGGCGCGGCGATGGCCATGCGGATCTGACCTACGTATTCGCCGCCGCCGAGGAGATTGCGGGCTGCGTCGGTGATGGAACGGTGATCGTCACCAAATCCACGGTGCCCGTGGGCACCAACCGCAAGGTGGCCGAGGTCGTGGCAAAGGCCAACCCGTCGCTCGAATTCGATGTCGCTTCCAACCCAGAGTTCTTACGCGAAGGCGCGGCGATCGACGATTTCATGCGCCCTGACCGGGTCGTCGTGGGGGTCAGCTCAGAGCGTGCCCGCGAGGTCATGGGCGAAATCTACCGCCCGCTTTTCCTGCGCGACTTCCCGATCGTCTATACGGATCTCGAGTCCGCCGAAATGATCAAGTATGCCGCCAACGCGTTCCTTGCCACGAAGATCACGTTCATCAATGAGATCGCGGCGCTCTGCGAGCGCACCGGCGCCGATGTCAAGTCGGTCTCCAAGGGCATCGGGCTGGACGGCAGGATCGGCAACAAGTTTCTGCATGCCGGTCCAGGCTATGGTGGCTCCTGTTTTCCGAAGGATACCAGTGCACTGGCGCGGATCGGGCAGGAGTACGCCGCCCCCCAGCAGATTGTCGAGACGGTCATCAAGGTCAATGACGAGATCAAGCGACGCATGCTGGAGAAGCTGCGCGACATTTGCGACGGCAGCTTTAATGGCAAGCGAATGGCTATTCTGGGCGTAACGTTCAAGCCGAACACCGACGATATGCGCGATGCGCCGGCTTTGACGATTGTTCCCGCACTGGTTGGCGGCGGAGCCAAGGTCCGGGTTGTTGACCCGCAGGGCAAGCGAGAGGGCGAGTCGCTTCTGCCGGGTGTTGAATGGGTGGAAGATCCCTACGATGCGGCGGCGGATGCGGATGCATTGGTCATACTCACCGAATGGAACGAGTTCCGCGCATTGGACTTGGGCCGGATCGCGAGTAATATGGCGCACGCACGCTTGGCCGACCTGCGTAATATCTATTCCGCCGAAGACGCCAAGACCGCCGGTTTCGAGGAGTACGTCGCGGTTGGTCGTTAACGTCGATACGATATCACAAGGCCGGCGAGGCACTGGCTGGGAGCATTCGGTTCATTCGCGTGTTCCTATCGCGAAACGCCTTTTCGACATCCTGTTGTCACTTCTGCTGCTCGTGCTGGCCTTGCCGATAATGGTGATGATCTGGGTGCTCGTCCGTCTGGTCGACGGCAAACCGGTCATCTATGAAGCGAGGCGAATGAAAGCGCCGGGAAAGCGTTTTACGGCGTGGAAGTTCCGGACAATGTCCAACGGGTCCGGACCGGAAGTTGGTGTGTCTGGCGGTGACAAGAAACACCGTATCACGCGACTGGGGCGAAAGCTTCGTCGCACCCGGCTCGACGAGTTGCCGCAATTGTTCAACGTATTGATCGGCGACATGTCTTTCGTCGGTCCGCGTCCCCCTGCGCGGCGCTATGTCAGGATGTTCCCCGACCTTTATTCCGAGGTTCTGTTGTGCAGGACCGGGATCACGGGGCTGGCGACGGTGATGTTCCATTCGCATGAGGAATGGCTCCTGCGCGATTGCAAGTCGGCCAAGCAGACCGAAGCGGTATATGTGCGACGCTGTATCCCAAGAAAGGCACGGCTGGATCGCATCTATCGGGACAATTGGTCGGTCTGGCTTGACCTCTACCTTCTGTACCTGACTGCCGGGAAGCTGCTTCCACTTCCGGGAAGGCGCCTCAATCGGCTAAAATCGAAATCAAAGCGCATTTCGGCGCCATGATTGCGCCCGTATCAAACCGCTAATTCGCCGCTCCTGTCTGGTCGTATCCAGCCGATCAACACGAAACTTGTGCCGATTCCGGCACATGGCAAAATGACTGTGGGAAATCGATTCCTCAGTGCGGTGGCGAGATGTGTGAAATCTGTTCGAAATTCAATCCTTTTGCGGGCGCTTGGCTTCACGTTGGCACTCAGGATGACGACACTTCCCTTGCCGAATGGCAGGGGGATCTCCCCCTAGCCAGCAGTGTCTTGTACGATGGGACGGGCGGGGGCGAGGTTTCGGCATCCAGCGCCAAACTGCCGACCCACAGCGTGGGAAAGATCGCAGACATCCTGCTGCATGGATCATGGAACAGTCACGGCGGCGACACCTGGTATCAGAACATCGATCTGGACGCGTCGTCCAAGAAGACGCTCACGGTCGATTACAGCGCAATGAGCAAGGCTGGCCAATGGTTCGTGCAAGAGGCGCTGGAAGCGTGGACTGCCGCAACCGGAATCCGGTTTTCGACCGCGTCCGATCGCAAGGCGCGCATCGTATTCGACGATGAAAGCAGCGGTGCGCGTACGTCAACGACGGCCTGGAGCACAGGAGAGATCGAACAGGCACGCATCAATATCTCGAAGGCGTGGATAGAAGGCGACGAATACACATACGATGCCTATTCGCTCCGAACCTTTATCCACGAGATCGGCCACGCTCTTGGGCTCGGGCATCCGGCGGACTACGGCGCCACTGAAAACGATGGGAACGAATTCTCCACCGACGCGACATTCGCCAACGACAGTTGGCAGTTCACGGTGATGTCCTACTTCTCCCAAGAGGAGAATACGGCGCTTGACGCATCACTGGCCTATGTCCTTACACCCCAGATTGCCGATATTCTCGCAATCCGGGAGTTGTATGGCAGCACCGGCACGTTGCGCACCGGCAATACGACCTACGGGGTCGGCTCCAGCGCCAAGGATTTCTACGACGTTCTGGAGGACAATTGGGCAACGACCGCTTTTACGATTGTCGACGACGGCGGCGTGGATACGATCAATTTCTCTGACACCCGGCGAGATCAGGATGTCGACCTGCGTGCAGGGTCTTTCTCCAGTGTCGGAAGCCGCACCGACAATATGGCGATCGCTCCCGGCACTCTTATCGAGAACTTTCGTTCGGGTGCGGGCGACGACAGGATCTTAGGGAACAAGGCCGCCAATCGGCTGGAAGGTGGCGATGGCGCGGACCGGCTCGACGGGCTGCGCGGAGCGGACCGACTCCTGGGCCAAGAGGGGCGGGACAAGCTCTTCGGCGGTCAAGGCGCGGACACGCTCCTTGGCGGAGCTGGCGCAGACGTATTGAGAGGTCAGGCTGGCAAAGATTCGCTGCGTGGCCACACGGGGAGTGACAAGTTGTACGGGGAAAGCGGCGCGGACAGGGTCGAGGGCGGCAATGGCGCGGATGTGCTCTATGGCGGCAAGGGGAGCGATCTGCTTGCCGGGAACAAACATGCAGACCGTCTCATTGGGGGGCAGGACGCAGACACGCTCAAAGGCGGCGACGGCGGCGATACGTTAAGGGGCGATGCGGGGCACGATCGATTGGTCGGGGGCCATGGGCGCGATGTGCTCGCCGGAGGATCCGGGCGCGACACCTTCGTCTTCGGTAAGGGTTGCGGTCGTGACGTCGTTCGCGATTGGCAGGATGGGCGAGACAGATTGGACGTCTCCGACTGGGCGCTGACGTCACTGCGCGAGGTCAAGAAGATTGCGACGCCAGTCGCTGACGGGGTGCAATTACACTTCAGCGATACCGATGTGGTGACGGTCAGGGGGCTGACCCTCGATCTTCTCTCGGCCAATGACCTGATCTTCGATATCGCATAAACCTGCGGCAGTCGGGGATCTCTCTCCGCGACCAAGTGGTTGACCCCCATCCGCACGTAGCGGTATCTGTGCCATCGGGCCGGGTTCTGCCAACCTTCGCCGTGATAATGATCCTGGGGGATTCATGCTGAACCTGATTCGGTCCTGTGCCGTACTCGTCCTGCTTGGCGCCTGCGCACTTCCCCGAGGCGCGCCGGTCGAATCCGAAATCCTGGCGCGCAACGACGATGAGAGTCCGGATTTCGCGATATATGCAGTGACGCGTGCCAATCTCTCGGCACTCTCCCATTGGCCGGCGACGGACAATGTGCGCAATTTCGGGTGGCTTTCCAGCCAGGCTGGTCCGAGAGACATTACGATTCAGCCGTTCGACACTGTCAGCCTCGTTGTATGGGACAGTGAAGAGAACTCGCTCATGGCTTCGCCTGGGCAGAAACTGGTCGATGTGGGCAACCTCCGGGTTACCGACAACGGTCAGATCTTCGTTCCTTACCTGGGGTATCTCGACGTCGCCGGTCTGTCTCCAGACCGCGCCCGCCGCATGATCGAAAGCGAAATGCTCGCCATTGTTCCATCTGCGCAGGTGCAGCTGTCAGTCGAACCAGGGTCCCGCGGGTCGGTCAGCCTGGTGAGCGGCGTGAACCAGCCCGGCACGGTACCGCTGCCCGATGGCCGTTTCTCGGTGCTGAGCCTCATTAGCCAGGGTGGAGGACCGGACGAAAGCTTGCGCAATCCGCAAGTACGCCTGATCCGCAGCGGTAGAACCTATGGAACGTCGCTGCAGACAATCGTCGAAAACCCCTCTCAGGATACCGTGCTCAAAGGCGGCGACAAGGTCGCGCTGGTGGACGATGAACGCTTCTTCCGAGCTCTCGGGGCGACCGGGAAGGAAGAGATCGTCTACTTCACCGAAGACCGAATCTCCACGCTCGATGCCATGTCTCTAATCGGTGGCCTCGAAGCGAATCGGGCAAACCCGCAGGGCGTGCTGGTCTTGCGGGAATACCCTGCCTCAGCCGTCCGCGGTGATGGGTCCGGGCCGGGCAACAGCTGGGTCGTTTTCACGGTCGATCTGACCAGTGGTGACGGGCTTTTCAGTGCGGGACGCTTCCCGGTCTATTCCGGGGACACAGTGCTGGTGACAGAATCGCCGGTGAACGCTGCGCGCACCGTCTTCGGCCTGTTGGGCACTGTTGTGGGAATCACCGACCAGTTCGCGCAATAGACCGTGACATACAAACCATAAACGGGCGGTTTCTTGCCGAGCTTCCTGTGGTTTGGCTTTTGACAAATGCACACATTCCTGCGAGGCATTCGCATAGGGGGTCGAAGCAGTGGATGTCATTTCTGCAATCGTTCCCGGTGTTTCCGCCTCTGGCGAAGCATCGTTTGTATGGTGACGAGATCGTTCGGTTGAAGCAGAGAGCGGGGATTCTGTGCTCCAGCATTATCGCAGCGCCGAAGAGATTTCGGACATGGCTTCCGTTGTGGACAGTTCGGTCGTGCCCCATGTGGGTCGGTCTTCTGACGTGGGGCTAAATGCGCCGACCCGTCTTGCAGCTGTCGTGGTCACGTTCAACCGCCTCGACCAGGTCAAGCGCACCATAGCGCGGCTTCTCGACGAGCCCTGCGACCGATTGATCGTCATCGACAACGGGTCGACGGATGGCACGAAAGAATGGCTTCGGACCATCGACAATCCACGGGTTCGAGTCATCATGGCACCCGGTAATCTTGGCGGCGCGGGCGGCTTCGAGTTGGGGCTGCGCAAGGCGATGGAACTCGACGATCCCGACTGGGTCGTGATCATGGACGACGATGCGCGCCCGGAACCCGGATGCTTTTCGACCTTTCTGGAGCAGGACATGTCGGAGTGGGACGCTGTCTCGGCCGCAGTCTACCAGAAGGACGGCGAGATCTGTGAAATGAACCGGCCGACCATCAACCCGTTCTGGCATATGCCGACCTTTTTCCGGACCGCACTGAAGTCGCTCGTGGGGCGGTCACGTGGCGGTTTCCATATTCCAGACGAAGCATACGAGTCCTCGCCTCAGGAGATCGACGCAACCTCGTTCGTCGGCCTGTTTTTGCCGCGGGAGACAATTGCGAAGGCCGGCTATCCAGACGGTAGCCTGTTCATCTACGGCGATGACGTGCTCTATACGCTGGGTTTAAGAAAGGCGGGAATGCGCATCGGGTTCGTGCCGGACCTGCGTTTCGAGCACGATTTCAACCGCGCCTACAATGGCGATGCATGTCTCTACAATCCGATCTGGAAAGCCTACTACACCGCACGCAACGGATTGCTCGTCTACCGTCTTGCTGCGGGTATGCTCTTCTGGCCGGCGTTTCTCGTAATTCTGCTGAAGTGGCTGTCGGCGGGACGCCACTACGGTGAGGTCCGGCGCACGTATTACCGGATGGTCTGGCATGGTGTGAAGGATGGACTTGTAGGGAAGCGCAGCCGTCCTCATAGCGAGGTTACCTCGCTTGCCAGCGCCGATGCCTAGAGATCCAGGTGGTTCACACCTAGGCCGCTCGTCCTTTCTGGCAGCAAGTCACCTAAGCCTTTCGCGAACCCATTCGCATTCACGCCACGGCACCGAAACATCGGGGTCGAACAGCACGTCTTGCCCCTCGGACATCAGATCGCGATAGCGCCTGTATTCCTCGGCGTTATTGAAATGCTGCTTCCGGCGGATTTCTCGACGGATCTTCTCGTGAAAGCCCGCGTGATACTTGAAATGGGCGAAGATGAACTCTCGCTGTGCGACCTCGGCCTCGGCCAAGAAATGCAGTCCGGCCGTCAGTCGCATCCACGGGCGATATCGCAAGAGCGCGTATTTCTGGGCAACGAAGAGGTCAGGCCGCGAATTGGCGAGCAGGCGGTGTCGCAGGTTGCTCGTCCATGTCCGCGCGTTCGAGAAAGGGCCGGAAAACGCCGTTTCCGCCCGGAATGGCTCCCTGTCCACATGGGTTGCGACTGCAAAGGGATCGCTGTCGTCGAAATTTGCCTCGGCTAGCGGTCCGGCCGGGTAGAGGTCGAGCATAAAGACACGCGCAGCATCCGCGTTGCCCAGTGCGCCGGAGCTAACCACCTCTGGCAGCGACGTCTCGCCGTTGGCGAGCACCAGAAACTCGTCGACGTCTGCCACAAGGGACCACCGGTTCAATCGAAAGTTCGCCATGAGCGCCTGCTGCCAGGCGACCCCGTATTCCGAGTTTGCGTAATCGCTGTCGACAGAGAAGACAGCGACATCCGGCTGCTCATGCAGGTACTCAAGACTGCCGTCGTCGGAGCAATTGTCCGCGATGAGAAACCCTTTCACCCCAAGTGTCCTGTAGTGTCGGAGAAAGAGTGGAAGCATTTCGCGCTCATTGCGAGCGGCGGAGATCACAACGAGTTCTTGCTCGTTGGTTTTCTGCAGTCGCTCTTCGGTGCCAACGAGGCTCAGGGCATTGTGGTTCCACCCTACGAATGCCGGTGCGACAGTCGGCCAGACCTTTCTTGGAAAGAGCTTTCCTGACGAATGGTGCTCAGCCGCCTTGGCCTGAAGCGCGGCCGCGTCAAGATGCGCGATCTTTGCCGGGCTTGCCGGGCCGGGAAGAAAGGCGTTCATCCAACGGCTGATTGGCACGCCGGCAGAATGAGGGCGTCGCAACACACAGGAGTCGTAGTCCTCGGAGTCCGGGAGAATCCCTGTCATCCATAACAGATCCCCGATCAACTTATCCTCCATGATCGAAGTCAGGATCAGTTGCGCACCCTCCTCTGTCTCGGAGTTCCGTAGCAAGATCTGCATTATGGTGCGGTTAAGCACGTATCCGGTTCCGCCATCCGTGTAGGTCGAGGGTTCCGGCGACTTGTCAATCTCCGGCGCGCTGGCGTCGTTGCCGGATCGGGAAACGTGCCAGACACGATCCGTCTGACCGACCAACCTTTGGATGCCTCGGCCGTAGTAGGCGAATTTGCGGTAGCTCTGACCGAAGAAGAACCGGTCCACATCGAGGAAGCAATCGTCGTCGATCTTCAGCATGTGGCTGAAGGGGGTGTTCTCGTAAACCCACCGTACCGCAGCAAGCACCTTTCTCGGCAGACCTTCGTAACTGTCCGGCGCGTCGAGATACACAACATCGCCTTCTACGGTACCATCGCCGTCGCCAACGGCGATCAGGTACGGAATACCCCGCGCCTTGAGATCTCTAAGCCACGTTTCGCGTTGGGCGGCGACGCGACTGTCGAGCAATGCTCGACAGGAGAACACGATGACAACCGTGTCGAAGAAGGTTGATCGTGCATCACGCGGCAGGCGGGACTCTGTGTCGGCCTTGGCGGGTTCCGGTACCTCCGCTTCGGCGGCCGGTAAGATGTTCACGATCCGCTGTGCGAGGTCGGACACGCACACCTGTGCAGTCTGGCGCAATCCAAATACGGCCATGCGCACGGCCGGGCTGACAGTGAGGGCCTCCGCGTCGTTTTCCTGGACCGCTTCGATCAGGGCGCATGCGAAGGTTCCGGTGATATCGGCATCGTCATTGCGTTCACAACGCAGGAGCGCGGATGTCAGGTTCAGGGCAATTGCGATCCCGATGAAATTGCTGCGTCGTCCAGCCAGAAGATGTAGATCGGCTTGCAATCCGCGAAGGCGCTCGGCGTATGGAGCTTCGGACGGCGCCTCCAGGAGTGCCGCCACGCGAGCGCCGACACGGGTTTGAACGTGGTGATATTCGTTGTGCAGGATATCGGGTGTGTGGCGCCGGATTGCTTCCGCGACCAACTCGGCCTGATTTTCGGCGATGGGGGAGTTCTGACCAGGTAGGGCGGCACGGCGCAGAAGCAGATCATGTGTTTGCCGGACCGCCATCATCGCCGAATCGTCGCCTGTCCAACCGGTCGCGGCCAGTTCCCGGACCAATCGTTCACCGTCTGGCGTACCCGCGACGGTCATTGGAGTTGCGGACGTCGCGTCCGGTCCCTCCAGAACGATTGTCGTCGCGGCGTCGAAAGCCCTTCTGGCGGCGTTCAGTCGTGGGTCGGTGTGAAGCGCGGTGAGGCCGGAATCTGTATCCCATCGGCGCCAGAAGGTCGGAGAGAGCCAGAATAGCCGCCATGCCCGGTCTATTGCCCACTCCTGGAAATTCGTCGAGAAGCGATCGAGGTGCGAGAGCACCGTGACGAAAGCGTCGAGCGTGTTCAGGCACGACGGCGCTTGCCAATAGTCCCTGGCTTGCCAGGTAACAAACTCGACATAGGTGCGAACGGCGGCCTCTCTGTCAGAATCGTCCAGGCAGAGCGGGCATGCGGTGACGATTTGCTTGATCGCCCAAGCAATTGATGTCCGGGAAACCCAATCGTCGGGGCGTTCCTCAAGCCACCTGAAGAACCCGACAACGGCGTCGCCATCCTCGGCGAGCAGGTCATATGGCAGCCGGAAGCTCCGCGCCCATGCCGCATCCGGTGCAGGCTCTTCGCGGAGTGCGCAGGTCGTGGCGATTTCGGCCAACGCTTCCATGTCGTCGGCTTCCGCAAAAGTGTCGGTGAGCCTGAGTGCAAGAAGGCGTTGCTGAGTGGTCGTCAGCCTTGCAATGGCGCTTCGGATCTGCGGGTCTTGCAGGACATCGGCGGGGCTTCGGCAGGGTTCGGACCTCAGTTGCGAACCGAACGCGCGCTGGACTGCTTCGACTTTCATCACGTCGACGTCCGACTCAATGGGTTCCGGAACCGCCGCGCCCTGCGCGTCGGCAAACTCCCCTGCGGCGGGGATATCCCAAAGGCCATAAGTACCCACGGCCTGCGCAAGCCGCTTCCTGGCGGTTGCGCTCAGCCTCGAAACCACTCCGGCGTGCGTGGCATGTTCAATCGAGGAGATCAGCGCGAATGCGGTCGCCTCTTCGTCTGCCGCTATCGCACCGATGGTATCGACCAGCGCGTCGCGATCGAACATTACCGGATCCGCGCAAGGCCGTCCGTTGCACGTAAGCTGGAAGCTCGCCGTGTCGCCATCCGGAACATCTTGCCACATTGTGGCGGGCAATATGGCCACAACGCCGAGAGAGGTATTCTGGCAGCCGGCGGCATCGGCGATGTCGTGGCGCGTCACGTATCGTTGGGGCAGCTCGCACGGTGAGGAAACGCTTTCAATCCGGATAACTTGCGTGTCGTTGCCCGCCTCCACGCCCCACCCGGCAAGGGCGAACGCGGGCGTATGCTTCAGTTCTCCGTGTACATGCCGACCTTGACCAGAGGCACCATGAATGCGGACATCGCGGACACCGCCGTAGAGATCGAACCAGCGAACCTGACCTTTGCTCGGGTGTGAAAGCCATGACAAAAGTGGGGAGTCGTCGAGGAAGATGGTCGCACCTTCGTCAGCGAATTCGATGCGCAGATCGCTCCCGGTCGCCGAGAAGTCGCAAGCGATATGTGCCTCCTCCTCCCAGACCCGGTTCGCGCGGCGGTTCAACACGAGCAAATTTTCTGCTGCGCGAAACGAGAGGTGCAGCAGGATGTCCTGACCGGCTTCGTCGAAGAATGCGACGTTGGCATAATCGAAGCGGTCGAACTCCAGCTTGCAGTCCCAGTGGGACCCGCCTGCCGTTTCAATACCAAGCAGCACTGCTCGAACTCCCTATCTGGTTTGGGCAACACCCATCACAACTTGGGCTGAACTACAATCGGTCGGGCAGGGTGTGGTGCATAAGATCCTGCCAACGCCATATACGGTTAGGCACCTCGCCCGTCTTCTGTGCATCTTCCGCAAAAGCAGGATCGGGATCGCCACGAGCAAGCGCCACCAACCGTGGCCGGAGTGAGCCCGGCGTCGCGACCCTGTCGCCTGCGTTCAGAAACATTGCGAAGGCGCCCTTGGCCGCGACAAGCCCGGCCGCCTTCGTTCCGGCCGTTGCGAGAGCGACCCGGTCGACCACCTTGCAATCTCGCATCGTGCCCACAAGTGCGCGGATCCGGTCCCGCTCTGAGGTCGACATCTCTGCGGGAACAACGATTGTCTCGAAATCGCGAACTGGCAGACGCGAAAGCGCCTGGAGCGTGCGTATCAGCGCATCGGTCTCGTGGCGTCGGACCTGGACAACGATGCTCAACGCAAGTCGGCCGGCAATACGCCATCCCCACAGTGGATCGATGAATGAATCCCACGAACCGTCGAACTCCAATCCGTTGTCACGGAAATAGTCGCTGCACGCCGCGATATACCGGTCGCGGAGGTCTGGATCGGCGATAGGAAGGCTGCGCTCGTAGATCAATCGTGTCGCGATGCGTGCGAATGCCGGCTTGCGGCCCGGGCGGTAGTCGTCCGTCATCCTGGAGCGGATCTCGTCGAGGATTCGGAATTGCTCAAAGACCCGGTCCGAACCCTCCGCCGTGATCTGACCCGCGCGCCCCTGGGTTTGCCAGTAGAGCGGTTGCGGAACATATGCCAGCCGGTTCGTCCGGCAGGCGACATCATAGAAATAAGGGTGATCCTCGTAGTAGATCCCCTCGATGAACCGCAGTCCCTCAACAAGACGCCGCCGGTAGAGCTTGTTCCATGCTGATGGGAAGTGAGGGATCACATCGCCCCAGTCTCGCAGCGCGAAAACCTTGGTTCTCGGGCTTGCCGCCGCGGGAAACGACACGCCATGGATCGCCGTGTGATCGTGCGTTGACCCGTCGGGTAGACAGAAGCGCACCGCACATGCCGCCCAATCCGCGCCGGTTCTACGTACAGCGGCGAAGAGATCGAAGAGATAGTTCGGCGCAATCCGGTCGTCGCTGTCCACGAATGCGATGAAGTCGCCGCGCACCCTTTCCAGCCCAGTGTTCCGAGCTGCCGAAAGGCCACCATTTGCGCGGGTGATCACGCGAAAGCGGGGATCTTCGTCAATCGCCGCCCAGATTTCAGAGCGGCTCGTGTCGGTCGATCCGTCGTCCACGACGATTGCTTCGAAATCGGCGAAAGTCTGGGCGCGAATACTTGCAATACAGGGGCCCACGTAGCGCGCGACGTTGAAGACCGGGACAATGATGGAAATCCGCGGCCGCTTGGAAAGTGAGAATTCGGACCTATCGAACATCGTGCCGCCGCATCACTCGAAGTGCCAGGCGGGTCCGCCGTCAGACCGGCGGTTTCGTGAATACCGGCATGCGTGTTCCATCCGCCAGATGCTGCAGGAAGGCGCGGCCAGTATCAAGCGCTTCGCGTATCGTGACATCCATATCGAGGTAGCGATAGGTGCCCAGGCGCCCAACGAACGTCACCCCCGCTTCCGCCTCGGCGCGGGTGACGTAGTGGCCCAACATCTCTTTCTCGTCCATCAGGCGGATTGGGTAATAGGGTACATCGTCCGGGCCGCAGGCGCGCGAGTATTCGCGGTAGCATACTGTCCCGTCGTGCTCCTCCCACGGGGAGAAGTGCTTGTGTTCGGTGATGCGCGTATAGGGTACTTCCACATCGCCGTAGTTCATCACCGCGCAGCCTTGGTAGTCGCCCGTGCCGGAGAATTTCTCGAAGTCGAGCGTGCGGTATCCAAGCCGTCCGAGTTCGTAGTCGAAATAGCCGTCCAGCGGGCCGGAATAGAACACGTGATCGTAGTTCTTCCCCATGTCGCGGGTGAAGCGCGTTCCGAGGTGAACAGTGATGCCGGGGTGGTCGAGGATACGTTCCACCATGTCGGTGTAGCCATTCTCCGGCATTCCTTGGAACCGGTGGAAGAAGTAGTTGTCGTCATAGTTGAAGCGTACCGGCAGTCGTTTCAGGATTGAGGCGGGCAATTCGGTGGGAGAGACCCCCCACTGCTTCATCGTGTAGCCCTTGAAGAAAGCCTCGTAGAGGTCCGGGCCGACGAACCGCAGGGCTTGTTCCTCGAATGTCTGCGGATCCTCGATCGACTTGTCGGCGATCTCTTCGATGAAGGCGCGCGCCTCGTCCGGGCGCATTGTCTTGCCGTAGAATTGGTTGATCGTGTGCAAGTTGATCGGCAACGAGAACACCTGGCCCTGACTCGTGGTCTTCACCCGGTTCTTGTACGGCAGGAAGGTCTCGAAGCGATTGACGTAGTCCCACACCTCGGCATCGTCGGTGTGGAAGATATGCGGCCCGTAGACGTGCAGCATCACATTGGTATCAGCGTCGCGCTCCGTGTGGCAGTTGCCCGCGATGTGGTCACGCGCGTCCAAGATCGTCACGCGGTGTCCCGCTTCGGCCATCATGCGCCCGATCACTGCTCCGGAAAGTCCGGCGCCAACCATCAGCAGGTTCAGTTCTGTCATCGTTAGTCGCTTTCGTCTGTTCTGGGGCGCGTACGCGACGGCGCGCGACCACCGGCGTGTTCGATCTTTGCTATTCTGCGGCAGCGGCCTGCGATTCCTCCCGCGACGCGTCCTCAGGTTTAAGAACGTCACGGTAGATATCGAGAATGCTCTCTTCGTGATCTTCCATGGAAACCGGCGGCATCGCGTTGCGCCAATAGGCGTCAAGGTCGATGCGGTTTTCCAGTATTTCCCGGATACGCTGGCGGAAGCTCGCAATGCTGTTAGCTTCAAACACCATCGAGGGCGCGTTTCCGACTTCTTGTGCGCCGCCAAGGTCGCTGGTCAGCAGCGGGATATGGCGGGCGTGCATCTCTATGGCGACTTGGGGCAAATTGTCTTCCCATTGAACGGGCACCACGCCCACATCTACGTCTTCCAACAGACGGTCGATCTGGTCATGGGAATAACCGTTCGCATGGCGCACTTCGCACAGGTTGTCGGCGGCTTTGCGCAACAACTCCATCGCATCCTTTTCGCCCTTCTTCGCGCAGACCACCAGCCGGATCCTCCGCGCCAGGGAGTCCGGAAGCGACGCGAGGGCCTTCATCAAGAAGTAGTATCCCTTGTCGCGCCGCATATACCCCATGAAGCCAAGCGTGACGGTTCCATCGGGTTTCAACAGCGACGTTTTGGGCTGGGTGGTTTCATAGAGTTCAGCGTGTTTGGTCCCGATATAGCTGGTTTCCAGCAGCGTCTGATCTATTCCGAATTTCGCTGCCACCTGCGCCACGCGGTTGGAGACACAAAGGATTCGGTCGCAGTTTTCGTTCAGGATCCGAGCGACATCCTCGCGCCGCTGCCGGAAGCGCTCGCTGTCGGGGATGACTCGCGCAAGCGGGTCGCCTTCTTCTCGCGGTTCCAAGCAGTCGCGGTTGGACTGATCGAATGCGAGCACTTCGCGGCTTTCCTCTTTCCAGCGTTGCGACGCCTTGAGCCACGCCTTCGAAGCTCGCGTTCCAAGTGCGAAGCTCCGGCCAAAAAGTACGCCGCCAGGCTCGATACGAAGCTTCTTGAGCGCAAATGCGACAGCGTTGGCGCTGCGTACGTCGTCCGGGTCGGGTTGCCATTTGAGGCACGTGCCGCATTTGCGGCCGCCATCGTAGTCCAGGCAGTTTTCCCTCTCCTTGTGCCACAGGTTTACCTGCGGGCAGACAGGGTAATAGTTGTGGAGGGACAGGATGACTTTCGTGCCCGGAAACCGCGCCTTGATGGCTGAGATCACGGAGGCCGGGATGCCTTCCAGGTTGTTGAAATGCACGATGTCGAACGGACCCTGCGCGCTGACGAAGTCACAGAACGCATCTACGGTTTCGGGATGGTCGATCTGCGCTTGATGACCGAAGGAATGGTGCCCCGGCGCAAGGACGCCTGAGTTCACCAATTCGAACCGGCGCTGACTGTCATCACGGGAACCATGGCGGATTTTTTCCCACCGCGGCCGCGTGGAAAACATGTCATACGAGATGCCCGAGCAGATGAACCGGATCGAAAGATCGTCTTTCTCACCGAGATGCGCGATCAGATTTCGCTGGTAAACCGAAACGCCACCGCCCCGTCGCTCAGGGTCAAGGTAGTCCACCCAATTGTAGTAAAGAATTTTCATTTCCAGATGCCTGTGGTCCCGGTTCTTTTGCCTGCCTTGGATCCTGAACTCCTGCCCGCTCCGTCGCCACGGCGCGGGCTTGCCGTCAGCGCGACATATGCCGCAATTGGGCGCGTTTGGCTATCCGAATGCGGCACGCTTTGCTGGTCAGTTTACGTCCTCGCCGGCATAATGTGCCAGCAGGTCGCTAATGTGGGTCTCCAGCGATACAGGAGCCATCGCATCAGCCCAGTAGCCCGCAAGGTCGATCTCTCCCGACAGGATTGCCGCAAGTCGCGCGTGCAGGCTCGTGACGTCCTCAGAACGAAAGACCATCGCGTCGCTGCGTCCTAGCTCCTGAGCGCCACCGCGGTTGGCTGTCAGAATGGGAATGTGCCGACTGTGCATCTCGATGGCAACTTGGGGCAGATTGTCCTCCCACAATACCGGCACTATCCCGAAATCGGTAGTTTCCAGAATGCCGTCCATCTCGTTGCGCTGGTATCCGTCGTGCCAGGTGAGCGAGGCAAACCTCGGGCGCAGACGCTCGAATGTAGCCAATACGTTTGGATCCCGGCCGGCCGCCGCGAAGACGAGGTGCAGACGCGCTGCAAGCGCGGGGTCGAGCGTTTCCAGTGCTTCCAGCAGGAAGTAAAACCCCTTGTCGCGCCGCATGTAGCCAAGGTAGGCCATCTCGGCCGTACCGTCAGCGCGCAGCAGTGAACTGCGCGGGGAGGTTTCGGCATATCGTGCCGCATGGTCGGAGCCGATGTAGCTGGTGTGCAACAAGTCCGGTCTGATTCCATGTGCCTCTGCGATCTGCCGGACTCTGTCGGAGACGCATAAAACCCGATCACAGTTTTCATTGATCAGTTCAACGAAACGCGATCGGCGCTCCCGGAAGGCGCGCGCAGCTTCCGGCGAACCAGTCGGGCCAGCCTGCGCGTCGAAAGGGGCTTCGGCTTCGTGCTTGGTGGCCGCGACTGACCTTTTCGCGTTCGCCACCTTGCGAATTGACCGGATACCAAGGCGCATCAAGGGGCCCGCGGCATTGTCGTAGATTGGCGTGCCGGGACCGGCGCCATTCTTGTGCAGCGCGAGGTTCACCGCATTCGAAAGGCGCACCATTCTCGGATTCGGCTTGAACGGCAGGCATCGCACACATTTCGACCCCTCTGCATAGCTGTCGCAATGCGCAGCTTCGCGGTACCAGAAATTCACCTGAGGGCAGAACGGATAGTAGTTGTGCAGAGATAGCACGAAGAGGGTGCCCGGCAGCGCCTTGCGCAACTCGAGGACTTCGGCCGGTAGTCCTTCAAGGTTGTTGAAATGGATCACGTCGAATGGGCCGTTGGTGCGAACGAAGTCCGAAAAAGCGTCAAGCGTCGCTGCATCGGACACCTGCGCAGGGTGGCCAAAGGAATGGTGTGATGGCGACAGGCACGCGGAGTTGACGATCTCGAACCGTCGATGCCGGTCCTGTGCGGGTCCGTGGGCGACCTTCGTCCAGCGTGGGGGGCGGTGCCGGAGATCATGCGCCAGCCCGCTCGACAGGAACAGGCAGTCTATGCCCTTGCGCCGATCGAGTTCGGCAAGCACGTTTCGCTGATACTGGCTGACGCCACCACCACGGTTCTGGTCGTCCAGGTAGTCGACCCAGTTGTAGTAGAGAAGTTTCATGTTCTCCGGTGGTTATCGTTCTTCTGAATTGCGCCGGGCCAAGATATGGCCGTCCATTGCATCAGCGATTCAGGATGTCGCGGTGGTAGCGGTACAGCAACACCAGGCCTAGAACAAGGCAAGCGAGACCAACCCCCATGACATAAAGCGGCGAGGCGTAATGGGCATCGTATGTCGCATAAAACCCGCGTCGCATGAGTCCGATGACATGGATGAGGGGGTTGTAAAGGACCTGATCCTGGTACTGTTGTGGGACCTCGTCGAACACGTAGAGGACGCACGAGATCAGCAGGAGCGGTCGCGTGAGTATGGACCACGCAGACGTCCAGAGAGGCGAAATCGAGAACAGGAAGGAGTTTAGCGTACCGATACCGAGACCGAGGAAACCCGACAGGAATAACGATGCCGCAATCGCCGTGAAATCGCGGATCGTCGTGAGATTGAAGATCACGTGAATTCCCGTGATGATGATGCAGAACACCATGAAATGCGTCAGGAAATTGAGCAAGAAACGGGCGATGATCGCATCGGTAAACTGAACGCCAGGGTACTGAAGCAATGCGCGAGAGTATTGCAGTGATTTGGCGACCTTCATCGCCGTTGATAGCGCCAGTGAAAAGGGCAGGAACCCCGTGGCGTAGAACAAGGCAAAGTTCGAGCCAAGGGACGGAGTCCGGATTTTCAAGCCGACCGAGATGACGAAGGTGAACATGGCGATGGCGCCAACCGGTTCCAGAATCGCCCAAAGGTATCCGCCCGGGCTCCGACCGTAAGTCGTCTGCATCTCACGCATCATCAGAGCCAAAATCGTCCGTGACGTGCGGAAACTCCGCGGGCGTGCAGCGGGTTTTAGGGTCGGGATCTGTGTATCGGGCACCGTATCGGTCATGCGTTGTTGGATCGCGCCACTGGATTAACTCGGCGGGACTATGTAGGAAGGAAAGGAAGTCTTCCATGACTTTATTGGTTTGCAGGAACGAACCGTGAGCAAGAACGAAGCAGCCGGGCCTCGAGCGACCACGGCGCCGACGTCAGGAAAAGATGATGGTTTGCCGGAAGATCTGCCGGGCGATAGCGCGCAGGGTGGCGCCGCCGTGGTAAAGGTTCTGCGGCATGACCGAGCTGCGCCGGATGGTACTGCGACCGGCAACGCACCTCGCATCAAACTGCCGGCACAACTGGATGAACCGTCGGAGCTTCCGGGTCAGCGCGGGCGGCTCAACTTGCGTGCGACCAGAGACGATGTGCGCCTGCGCGGTGGCGGTTCCGTCAAGATCGCGCCTCTTGCTGGGTCCGGCGAAGACGTTCCACAAGACGTGCCGCCGGACGGCGAACGACAATCGTCTGCGCGTTCGTCGAAGACGTCTCCGCCTGCCGACGGGGCCGGAGCGGCTGGAAAGGGGCGAAAGAAGAGGTCTGGCACGATTACAGAGAGCGTAGCGCAGGGAGGAAACCGGCCGGGGAAAGCTGGTGCCAAAGGCAAGTCCGCCTCGCAGGAAAAGGGGTCCAAGAATCGGCGCCGAAAGGGCGGACGGGCGAACCAACTCAACGTTTCACCGCGGAAGGCCGGCGCGCCAGCCTTTCCAGTTATGCCGCCTGCTCCGGTTGCGAAACGAAAGCAGCGCCATGTCGGAGTTATGCTCAGTTTCCTGCTTCTCGTGGCCCTGCCGTGCGCGGTCGTTGCATGGTATCTCTACGAGCGTGCCGCTGATCAATACGGTTCCAGTATGGGTTTCTCGGTTCGCAAGGAGGACTCTGCCTCGGCCTCTGAAATGATTGGCGGTATTCTGGATATCGGCGGAAGCGGTGGTTCGGATGCTGATATCCTCTACGAGTACATCCAGAGCCAGGCCCTTGTGGAAAAGATCGATGCGCAGGTGGATCTGCGCAGTATCTACTCTAAGCCCGACAACGACTGGTACTTCACCATAGAGCCCGATGCACCGATCGAAGACCTCGTGCGTTACTGGCGTCGCATGGTGACGATCTACTACGACGGCGGTTCCGGGCTGATCGAAACACGCGTCTTGGCGTTCACTCCGGAAGACGCGCAAGCTGTTTCATTGGCGATTTACGAGGAGAGCACGGACACGATCAACCGGCTCACCAGTATCGCGCGGGACGACACCACGCGATATGCTCGCGATGAACTTGCGCTGGCCGAGAAGCGGCTTCGCGAGGCGCGAACGGCGTTGACGGAATTCCGTGCGCGCACGCAGATCGTGGATCCGTCAATCGACGTGCAGGGTCAGATGGGACTGTTGACGACGCTGCAGGGACAACTCGCGGAGGCGTTGATCGAGCTGGATCTGCTTCGCGACAACACGCGGAGCGAGGACCCGCGTATCCGGCAAGCGGAACAGCGGATCGCCGTGATCGAAAAACGCATCGGCGAAGAACGGAGCAAGATCGGAATCGGGACAAGCGGGCGGGACAACCAGGCTTTCGCCACGCTGGTGGGCGAGTACGAGTCCCTGACCGTGGATCGGGAATTCGCCGAACAGACCTACCTCGCGGCGC
Organism: Tropicimonas marinistellae; assembly: GCF_001509585.1. Taxonomy (GTDB): domain Bacteria; phylum Pseudomonadota; class Alphaproteobacteria; order Rhodobacterales; family Rhodobacteraceae; genus Tropicimonas; species Tropicimonas marinistellae. Next base: position 169,231 of record NZ_LNCI01000001.1, read on the forward strand.
AGGCCAATTTCGATGCCGCCCAAGCCGAGGCGCAACGAAAGAGCCGGTACCTCGCTGCCTATACCTATCCGACCCTGGCCGAGAGTTCGGAGTACCCGCAGCGTATGACCCTGCTGGGTGTGTTTGCCCTGTTTGCCATCGGGGCCTGGTCTGTCGGGGCGCTCGTTTACTACAGCATACGGGATCGACGATAGGGCTGCCGATGTGATCAGACTATCCGACCTCAGCAAGACGTTTTACACAGGCGGCAACCGGAAAGTGGTACTGGACAACGTGAACGCTGTATTCCCGACGGGCGAGAGCGTTGCCCTTATCGGCCGCAACGGCGCCGGCAAGTCGAGCCTGATGAAAATCATCGCCGGAACGATGGATCCCGACAACGGTGTCGTGAGTTCCGACGGAACGATATCGTGGCCGGTCGGGTTTGCCGGTAGCTTCCACGCCGAACTGACCGGTGCCCAGAACATCCGCTTTGTGGCGCGTGTCTATGGCATCGACACGGATTCGCTTCTGGAGTTCGTGGCCCATTTCGCCGAATTGGGCGAGCATTTCCACATGCCTGTTCGAACATACTCCTCCGGGATGCGCGCGCGGCTCGCCTTTGGCCTGTCCATGGGGGTCGACTTCGACACCTACCTCGTGGACGAAAGCACCGCAGTGGGGGATGCTGCCTTCCGCTCGAAAAGCAAGGAATACTTCCTTGACCGTCTGTCCAAAAGTAGCGCAATCGTGGTGAGCCACGGCATGAAACTGCTGCGCCAAATTTGCACATCGGGGGCGGTGTTGGAAAATGGAAAGCTCGTGTACTACGACAAGGTCGAAGACGCGATTGCGCACCACGAATATAACATGAATAGTTCGCAGGATGACGAGGACGAAGTCTAAACCCTCCCGAGAAACCAACAGGTTCCTTGTCACCGGCGGCTGCGGCTTTGTCGGTTCCGCCCTGTGCCGCCTGCTTGAACGCGACGGTGTCGAGGTCGTGGTGCTCGACAATCTTTCGTCCGGCGATCCCGCGAACCTGCCTGACACAGCCGAACTCGTTACAGGCGACATCTGTGATCGTCGCGCTGTTGAACGGGCAATGCGCGGCGTGAGCGGTGTGTTCCATCTTGCGGCAATTTCGTCGGTCGAGCTTTGTACGAACCATCGCGCCGAGGCCAGCCGTACCAACCTGCAGGGGACTGTCACGCTGTTGGAGGCCACGGGCGACCTGCCGGTCGTCTTCACCTCGTCCGCAGCGGTCTATGGCGAGCAGGAAGCACTGCCGGTTCACGAAGATGCCGTGCCCGCGCCGATTTCGTCCTATGCGATCGACAAACTCGGTAGCGAGCGGCACATGAAGGAGGCCGCCGATCTTTGGGGCGCGCGCTGTATTGCGGTTCGGCCATTCAACATATTCGGGCCAGGGCAGTCCGCGAGTTCGCCCTATTCCGGTGTACTGACGCGCTTCGTCGAAGGCGCCCGCAATGGTGCGTCGCTTACCGTGAACGGCGACGGCGGTCAGACACGCGATTTCATCCACGTTAACGAAGTCGGTGTTGCGCTAGCCGCGGCGATGAAGGTGGCGATTGCCGCTGAGCCCGGGCTTTTCTCGGTCCTTAACATCTGCTCCGGGCGCGGCATGTCGATTCTGGATCTTGCCCGGTTGGTGAATCGGGTGGCGGGCTCTCAGGCGCCCATTACCTTCGGCCCAACGAGGCTTGGCGACATTCGCCATTCCACGGGAGACCCTCATCGGGCCGAAGACGTCATAGGATTCAGGGCCTCCATGCCACTCGACACCGGCATTGCCGAAATGCTCCGGCGGCGCCCGGACACGGGGCAGGTGCGCCGCAGCGCGACGTTCTGACCTGTCAGGTCGTCCTGTCAGGTCGTGCGGTGCGCGGCCGTTTTAACTAGCAGCAATTGTCGCCTGTACCGCCCGTTTCCAAGCGGCATATTTCGTATCTCGAAGATCGTCTGCCATGAGCGGTTCAAATCGTCGATCCCGTGACCAGTGCGCGGCGAAGCCATCGCGATCCGGGTAAAGCCCCGCTTCCATACCGGCCAACCAGGCGGCGCCAAGCGCCGTTGTCTCCAGAATCTCGGGCCGGTCCACCGGTGCGCCGAGAATATCGGCAAGAAACTGCATGCCCCAGTCGCTTGCTGTCATCCCGCCATCAACCCGCAGCACCGGGTCGGCTTCGCTTCCGGGCCAGTCGGAACGCATCGCCTCCAGCAGATCGCGGGTCTGGAAACCGACGCTTTCAAGCGCGGCCCGGGCGAATTCTGCGGGCCCCGTGTTCCGGGTCAGGCCGAAGATCGCGCCGCGGCTATTGGGGTGCCAATAGGGCGCACCGAGTCCCGTGAAAGCTGGCACGAGAATGACGTTCTGAGATGGGTCGGCAGCCTCGGCCAGCGGCTGGCTTTCTGGTGCCGCCGAGATGATCTTCAATCCGTCGCGCAGCCATTGCACCACCGCGCCCGCGACGAAAATCGACCCCTCCAGCGCGTAGGTGGGCTGGCCGTTGAACTGGTAGGCGACGGTCGTGAGCAACCTGTTCGTGGAGGCTACCGGCGTTGCCCCTGTGTTGAGCAGCGCAAAGCACCCGGTCCCGTACGTCGATTTCATCATGCCCGGCGCGAAACAAGCCTGCCCGATGGTGGCGGCTTGTTGGTCACCGGCAACGCCGAGTATCGGGATCGGTTCGCCGAAATGCTCAGGATCGGTTTCGCCGTAGTCGGACGCGCAATCGCGCACCTCCGGCAGCATTTCCACCGGGATTTCCAGCAGTTCGCACATCAGGCGGCTCCATCCGCCGCGATGGATATTGTAGAGAAGTGTGCGCGCCGCGTTCGTGGCATCCGTGGCGTGGACCTTCCCGCCCGTCAGCTTCCAGATCAGAAAGCTGTCGACGGTACCGAAGAGCAGCTTTCCCGCCTGCGCCCGTTCACGGGCGCCAGGAACAGTATCCAGTATCCACTTGAGCTTGGTGCCCGAGAAATACGGGTCTAGCAGAAGGCCGGTCTTTTCAGTGACCGCCGCCTCGTGCCCGTCCGAACGCAGCGCTTCGCAGATCGGTGCGGTACGCCTGTCCTGCCATACGATGGCATTGTGAATGGGCTCACCCGTTTCGCTGTCCCAGACCAGAGTAGTTTCGCGCTGATTGGTAATTCCAATTGCCATCACTTCGGTCGCGGAGATAGCGGCATTCCGCATGACCTCCCGTGAGGTACGCAGCACGCTCGACCAGATATCGGCAGGGTCGTGCTCGACCCAACCCGAATCCGGGTAGTGCTGCGGGAACTCCTCCTGAGCGACGGCCTTGATCTGCATGTCGCGGTCGAACAGGATCGCGCGGCTGGACGTCGTTCCCTGATCGATGGCGAGAATATGGGTCATGGGTGTGCCCTGTCCTCGGTTGTTCAGCGCCGCAACCGGCGCTCTCCTCCTTGTGGTTCAGATGGTTGCACGTTCCGGGAGCGGGGAAAACCCCGGTCGCGAGTAGGCGTGGCTTGGCCGGCACCAAGGGGCGAGTCCAAGCAGCGAAACTCGCCGGTACCGCGCAGTCAGACCATGCGGATCACGTCCTTGTTGATCGCCAGAACGTATCCCCTGCGCGCGATGTTGCGGACCAATAGTTCGCTCACCATCTGGTTCCCGAGAGAATCCCGCAGGCGCTTGATACGGGTGGCGCCGGCGGCTTCCTCGCAATCCTCCGGACGCCGCCCTTGAATCACGGCTTCGAGTTGCGCGCCGGTCAGCACCTCTTCGTCCATCCGCGCTTCCGCCAACACCGCCAGCGTTTCGATTGCGGCTTCGGTCAGCTTGAATTCCATGTTGTTGAGCAGGACCAGACGCTCCTCGCGACTGATGATCAGGTCCGTTACCTGAATACCCTGCTTCTCGATCTCGCCCATCCGCCGGTTGAGCGTCACGACCATCACCAACAAAACCAGGGCGGCGATCAACAGGGCGGTCGCGAAGATGAGCAATACGAAGATGATCTGCCGGTAGCTCTGCAGCACGTCGGCAAAGGAGGTGCCGCTCTCGGCGAGAATCTCCAGTAGTTTGATCTCCGCCTGAGAGGTCAGATCGTCATTGTCCACGAAGATGCGTTCGACACGTGCGTTGAACGCATCCGCATCGGGCAGGTTCAGAAACAGCAACCCCGCCGCCAGGACCAGGATGCCGACGATGGCAGCGATACCGGCAGTGACCACGCGGTTTCCCGCCCGCAGCGTCTCAGTAACGGAGGTGGAACTTCCCGGCACTCTCTTTCCTCTCCTGCAGCCCGTTGTCGTCGAATACGCCGAGAACCGTCAGAAGCGTCCAGCCGTCCTTGGCGATGCGTTTGCGAATCTGCTTTTCAGCCGCGGCCACGGTGCAATTCTTGCCGTTGATTTCGGCGGTACCGTAGTGCAGCCGCAGTGGCTTGTCCCGCTTTGCCTTGTAGTCGGCGTAACAACCGGCCGAAGCGGCGCTGGCGAGCAGTACCAGAGCGGCTGCGAGTGAGGAGAGAAATGGTAGGCGTTTCATGCGCAGACCATCCTTCGTTTTCGCTAGTTATTCAATAACGCAAGGGGGTTGAGGATGTGGCTATCGGATAGCAGCGCGCCGATATTGCCCGATCTCGCACTCTGGGCCGAGTGTCCGGTCACACCGCCAGCGGCCGTGCGCCGCCGGATCAGACACACCGACCGGATCAGGAGTTTCCCATGTTGAAGACCGTCGCCGCCACTGCACTTTCGCTCACCCTCGCACTCGGTGCGCTCGCTCCTACGCCCGCCCATGCTGCCAATCAGGAGGATATCGCCAAGATCCTGCTCGGTGTCGGTTTCGCGGCCTTGATCGCCAAGGCTCTGCACGAACAGGCGGAGGACCGCGACAAGAAGGCAACCAAGGAAGTGCATGTCCACCGTCATATCACCAACCGACCGGTTACGAAGGTTATCGAGAAACCGGCACCGCGTTCCAGGGTGGTTGTCCAGCAGCCACCCAAACGAGTTGTGGTCAAGGAACCGACTCAGTCGTCACGGCCTGGGTCGGGATGGGGCAAAAATGCTAGTTCGGTCATTCCATCGACCTGTCAGCGGACCTTTCGCCACGATGGGGAAAATCGTGTGTACGTGACGCGCAGGTGTTTGGAACGGGAAGGTGTTCGCACCGCAAACCTGCCCAATCAATGCGAGCGGGTGCTCGACCTGCCTGGCAACGCCAGTGACAGGCTGGTGTGGAACCGCGGATGTCTGGAGAAAAACGGCTATCGCATCCGTTGAGGCGTGCGCCACATCGGACCGCTCCGGCCGATGGAACGCGCGGGCAGAGTGCGGGGCGCTCCCCCAGTGATCCCAGTGCCGGAACGGCGGGAGGTGTGGCCTCCCGCCGTTTTCGCTTGTGCCCGGCGTCTTGTCAGGGTCGGTATGGGGCATGAAACCCGATCTTTCATTCGAAGAAGCAGCGTGGGCGCGGGGTGCCCGCATTGTCGCTGGCATCGACGAGGTGGGGCGCGGACCACTTGCCGGCCCTGTAACGGCAGCGGCCGTGGTGCTCGACCGCAACCATATCCCCGAGGGTCTCAACGACAGCAAGAAGCTCTCTCCCAAACGCCGTGCTTCCTTGGCCGAAGCAATCCGGGAGACCGCACACGTGGCGGTCGTTCATGTCGGAGTGGAGGAAATCGAACGACTGAACATCCTTCGCGCCGCACAACGCGCTATGGTCGAGGCGCTGTTGGAGATCGCTCCGGCACCCGACTTCGCCTTGATCGACGGCAACCGGATGCCCCCCGGCTTGCCATGCAATGCCGAAACCGTGGTTCGCGGCGATGCAAAGAGCCTGTCAATCGCCGCCGCGTCGATTGTTGCCAAGGTGGCGCGTGACGGACTCATGGTGGATTTGGCGCAACAACACCCCGGCTATGGCTGGGAGCACAATGCCGGATACCCGACTCCGGAACACAAACTTGCGCTCCGAAATCTTGGGGTAACCCCACATCATAGGCGTTCCTTCGCGCCAGTGCGCAATATCTTGTATCAAGGAAAATTGCCAAGTCATTGATTCAATAAAGAATTTGACGGCGAATCGCCTTTGACTCATTCTGTCCCCAACTTCAGACGCCCAAATAAAAGGGCGCGGGGACAGAGGCAGAACGATGACGACCAAGACGAAGGCAGCGGCCACGGCCCTGCCGCTGAACACGATCCTTGCTGGCGATTGCGTCGAGGAGATGCGCAAGCTCCCCGATGCCTCGGTCGATCTGATCTTTGCCGATCCGCCCTACAACCTGCAGCTCAAGGGCACGCTGCACCGCCCGGATAATTCCATGGTCGATGCAGTTGACGATGCCTGGGATAGCTTTTCGTCCTTTGCCGCCTACGACGGTTTCACCGAAAGCTGGCTCAAGGAAGCGCGCCGACTTCTCAAGCCAAACGGCGCGATCTGGGTGATCGGTTCTTATCACAATATTTTCCGGGTCGGAGCCAAGATGCAGGATGCGGGCTTCTGGATCCTCAACGACGTGGTCTGGCGCAAATCCAATCCGATGCCGAACTTCCGCGGCAAGCGGTTGACCAACGCACACGAGACAATGATCTGGGCGAGCAAGGCCGAGGGTGGCAAGTACACATTCAACTACGAGGCACTCAAGGCGCTCAACGAAGGCGTGCAAATGCGTTCCGACTGGGTCCTGCCGATCTGTAATGGCCACGAGCGGCTGAAGGACGCCAAGGGCGACAAGGCACATCCGACGCAAAAGCCGGAAAGCCTGCTGCACCGTGTCCTGATCGGAACGACCAACCCGGGCGACGTGGTGCTCGACCCCTTCTTCGGCACCGGCACCACCGGCGCCGTGGCCAAAATGCTCGGCCGCGATTTCATCGGCATCGAGCGAGAGGCCGATTACCGCAAGGTTGCCGAAGCCCGGATCGGCCGGGTGCGTCGGCTCGAAAAGGAAGCACTTCAGGTCTCGACCTCGAAGCGTGCCGAACCGCGGGTACCTTTCGGGCAGCTCGTCGAGCGTGGCATGTTGCGCCCGGGGGAAGTGCTGACATCGGCCAACGGGAAGGCCGCGAAGATCCGCGCCGACGGTACGCTGATCGCCAACGATACGCGTGGCTCGATCCACCAGGTCGGCGCCGCGCTCGAAGGCGCGCCGTCCTGCAACGGTTGGACCTACTGGCATTTCAAGCGCGACGGCAAGCCGGTGCCGATCGATGTGCTGCGTCAGCAGATCCGCGCCGAGATGCGGGCACGTCCGTCCTGAACGAAATCTCCAAGTTACCGCCGGTGCCTGTGGCCTGACACGATGGCACCTACTTAGCCCCGCCCCCTCATGGCGGGGCTTTTTTTGTTCAGCTGCAAATTGCGACCAGTGAACCTAGGCGAAACGTCGTGCGGGCGTTCGGAGCGTTACCGCGGCATTGGCGTGGTGCCTAGTTTGTAAGGCGTCCAGTCCTCGATTTCAGGGTAGAATTGTCGGCGCCACGCACGCACGCGGGGGTTCATCTGGCGCCGCCAAAGTGGCGGGATCATCGCCAGGAAGGTCATGGCCGGGTACCCGAGTGGCAACTGCGGTGCTTCGTCGATGTCATAGGTTTGCAGCAACGGGAAGCGACGTGCGGGTTTGTAGTGGTGGTCGGAATGCCGCTGAAGGTTGATAAGCAACCAGTTCGTTGCCCTGTGCGATGCGTTCCAGCTATGGCGCGGCAGTACGTGCTCGTATCTTCCATTTCCGAGGTGTTTACGTGTCAGCCCATAGTGCTCCACGTAGTTGACTGCTTCCAGTTGCCAGATCGCGACGACCGCCTGGAAGGCGAAAAATCCCAGTCCCGTCCAACCACCGGAAACATAGACCAAGGCGAGTGCCGCGATTTGTAGGAGCCAGTACCGCCAGAATGGGTTCGAACGATCGTGCCAGGGCCGCCCGCTGCGAGCGAGCAGCCGTTTCTCGGCGGCGAATGCTGAGGCGGGGCAATCTCGCAATACCCTGACGAAGAAACGGTGAAACCCTTCGTTGTATCGCGCAGTGACCGCATCGCGCGGCGTGCCGACGTAGACGTGATGCACCAGCAAATGCTCGGTGCGGAAATGGCTGTAGAGCACGGAAGCCAGCAACAAGTCTCCCAGCCAACGCTCCAGCCGGTTGGATTGGTGGAGCAACTCGTGCGCGTAGACAATGCCGATTGTGCCGGACACCACCCCAAGTCCGAAGAAGATGGCGAACTTCTCCGCAAGAGATAGGTGGACCGCATCGGGCACGTAGGCGACGGCCCACAACGTGAGTCCGGCCTGGATCGGGAACCAGATCATCGTGACAGATCGGTACCAGAACAGGTCGCGCTCCGGTGTATCGGGATCGGCATTCGCTTCGTCGAGGCCAGTGATCCGGTCCAGCACTGTGAAGATGATCCAGGCAAAAACGGGCAGCGAGATTGCCCACCAGCCGCCGCGTGTTGCCGACAGGATAGCCAATGGAACGGTCGCCAATGAGAGCCAGAACGGCGCGGCTGCCTGAAAGCGGTCAATTTGGCGAGCGGCATTCATTGGCAGCCTCTTGCGGCAGTGCAACCTGACGCCACTCTGCGCCAGCGGGCCAAAAACGTCAAAGCGACCCAAGCGCCGGTGACGCGAGGTTCCAGACCTTGCGCATGACCGTCGGCAGCGCCTCGGGGCGGAAGTCCCGCGCTGGTATGAACGCTCCTCTGTTGGGGCGAGCGTCGTTGGGAACCGCCGCAATCTCGACCGCCAATCGGAGATGGAAATGCGTGAATGTGTGGCGTACCTCACCGTCGAGACTTTGCCAGTTGCCCGCAACGGGCACAGCGGCCTGCGGAGCCGAATTCCACTCCGTGCCCGGCCAAGCGAGCATGCCCCCCAGCAAGCCCTTTTCCGGACGGGTCTCCAGCAGCAGCGCGCCATCGATTCGTCGGGCGACATAGGCGTATCCGAGCCGGACCGGCTTCGGCTTCTTGGGTTCCTTTCGCGGAAGTTCCGGCGCGCGTCCGCTTGCGTGGGCGGCGCAGACATTCAACAACGGGCAGATTCCGCAAGCCGGCGCGGTCGGTGTGCAGATCGTCGCGCCGAGGTCCATCATCGCCTGTGCATGGTCGCCCGGACGTGTCTCAGGTGTCAGAAGCCCGGCCAGCCGCGTCAGTTCCGGCTTGGCTTTCGGCAGTGGCGCGTCAACATCGAACAGCCGCGCCACAACGCGCTCCACATTGCCATCTACGACCACCTCCACGCGGTCAAAGGCGATGGAGGCGATGGCGGCGGCGGTGTAGGGGCCGACACCAGGGAGCGCCAGCAACTCCTCGCGGGTGTCGGGAAAGCGCCCGTCCAACTTGCCGGCGACAACGCGGGCACATTTCAGAAGGTTGCGGGCACGTGCGTAGTAGCCGAGTCCTGCCCACTCGGCCATCACTTGCGCATCCTCAGCCGCGGCGAGCGCACCGACCTCAGGCCAGAGCATGACAAAACGCAAGAATTTCTCTCGAACTGCGGCAACGGTCGTCTGCTGAAGCATGATTTCGCTCAACCAGACGACGTAGGGATCCGGCGTTACGCCTGCACGACGGTCGGCAGGGCCAATACGCCATGGCAAAACGCGCGCGTGGCTGTCGTACCAGTCGAGCAGGGCCACCCCGGCCGGCAGCAAGCTTTCGTCACGCAATGTTTATGCCTCCCGACGCGGTCCCTCTGGCCCCCGGCGGACCAGCGGTTAAGATAGAGTGAACTTGAGCAGAAGTCAGGCACCAGGCCCACCGTCATGTCCCCACGATCCGGTGAACCATTCAAACCCACCCGGCGGAAGCGCGGGTTCGAGCGGACCTCGGGCCTATTGGCGACGCGTATCCGCCAAGCGAGTGAAAAACGCGGCTTCTCGGAATCGCGTGTGCTCACACACTGGGCCGAGATTGCAGGTGCCGAGATCGCAGCGATCGCGCGTCCCGTTTCCATTGGCTATGGGCGGGGAAGCTTCGGTGCGACCCTGACAGTGCTCACCACCGGTGCCAATGCCCCGATGTTGCAGATGCAGGAACCCCGGCTCCGCGAGAAAGTGAATGCGGTCTACGGATATGCCGCGATTTCGCGTATTCGCTTCACCCAGACCGCGCCCACGGGCTTTTCCGAAGGGCAAGCCGCATTCTCTCCTGCCCCGAATCCCGCGCCGAGCGCGCCGGACGAAAGTGCGCAACGAAAGGCGGCGGATCTGTCCGGAGATGTCTCTGACGAGACACTCCGAAATGCGCTCTCGACCCTCGGTGCGCTTGTCCTCACCAAGAACAAGAGACGATCGGAGAAACCCGAATGAAGCGTTACCTTACCCTCACGGTGCTGGGCGCCGTTGCCGCGACTGGCTTCGGCTACTGGTTGAGCCACCAGTCTGCCGGACCGGTCAATTCTCTCGTACCGGCCGCCCATGCCGCTGACGGAGAGGCCGCGACTGCCGAGATCGTCGAGATGTCCCTCGGCAACCCTGACGCATCGGTACAGGTGATCGAATACGCTTCGTTCACCTGCGGGCACTGCGCCAATTTCGAGCAGAACGTCTTTCCCGATATCAAGGAAAACTACGTCGATACCGGAAAGATCCAGTTCACGTTCCGAGATGTCTACTTCGACCGCTACGGGCTATGGGCAAGTATGGTCGCGCGTTGCGATCCCATGCGCTACTTCGGTGTTCAGGGACTGCTCTACGACGAGCAGAGCGAATGGACCCACGGCGAGCCGGCCACTGTTGCCGACAACCTGCGCAAGATTGGCCGAAAGGCGGGGCTGACTGACGAGCAGGTGAACGCCTGCATGCAGGATGCAGGTACCGCACAAGCGCTTGTCGATTGGTACGAGGCCAATGCCGAGGAGCACGGTATCAACGCGACGCCGAGCTTCATCATCAACGGCGAGAAATACAGCAACATGAGCTACGCCGACTTCGCCAAGGTTCTGGACGAGAAGCTCGCGGAGTAACCTGACCGTCAGTGCAATTGGTCGATGAGGGCGTCGAGCGGCGCCCAGTCGTCCAGTTCCAGCCTGACCGGAACCGTCAGCACGTTCCGTCGAAAGGACGCCGGCATCCGTACGGCGTCCTTTTCGGTGGTGACGAGCTGCGCGCCCAGAACCCTTGCCTCAGTCTCCAGGCGGGAAAGCAGCGCAGGCGTGTAGGGCTGGTGATCCTCCAGCGCCTCTGCCCGCAGGATTTCCGCCCCCAGAGCGCGGAGGGTGGCGAAAAACTTCTCCGGGTGCCCAATTCCTGCGAATGCCAGCGCCCGTGTTCCTTGCCAGTCCATCCCTGTCGCGAGCGGCACGAGTACGCCAGTCGCATGTGGCAGGGCGGCGGCTTGGATCGCGTGGCTCCAACGGCCGGCAAAGCGCTGTTGCATTGATGCGGTGCCGATGCTCAGCATCAGGTCACCCCGCGCCAGGCCGGATTCCACGGGTTCGCGAAGGGGACCGGATGGGATACAACGCCCATTGCCGAAGCCGTGCGCGGCATCCACGACAACAATGCCGAGATCCTTGAAGACCGACGGATTCTGAAACCCGTCGTCCATCAGTATGCGTGCCGCGCCTGCGTTTTCGGCGGCGGCCACTCCGGCTGCTCGTTCGCGCGCAACCCATGTTGGTGCGAAGGCTGCGATCAGCAACGGTTCGTCGCCCACATCCTCAGCGCTGTGATTTGCCGGGTCAACCCGGATTGGGCCTTGCAAGCGTCCACCGTGGCCGCGGCTAACCACATGGGTTCCGGTGCCGAGTCTCTGCGCGATGGCAATCACTGTCGGTGTCTTGCCGGTTCCGCCCGCATTGATGTTGCCAATGCAAATCACGGGCACGCCAGCCCGATAAGGCGTCGTGCTTTTTAACCGCCGTCGGGTCGCCGCCGCATAGAGCCGACCAAGTGGGGCGAGTAGACGTGCTTGCCAGCCCGGTGCGTCCGGAGGGTTGTCCCAGAATGCCGGAGCCCGCATCAGACCGCCCGGTTACGAAGTGCCGACAGCACGTGCTGCGCGAGCCGGTCCAGAACCTGCACACCTTCTGTTGCCGCATCCCAAGCGTTAACAGCGAGCCGTGCAGCCGTGTCGGGTGCAAGCAGATCGACAACCGTGGGGCCAAGCGCCGCTGGTCCGGGAATGCGGCGGCAGGCGCCGGCGTCATCCAGTGCGTCAAGTGCGATACGCGCCTCGCCCGCCGCGTTTGGGCCGGCGATGATCGCGGACCCAAGCGTTGCAGCGTCCATTGGGTTCGGCACGCCGGCGCCGGACAACGTGCCACCGAGAAATGCCACCGGGGACAGCCGGTAGCAGAGCCCGAGTTCTTCAACGCAGTCGACAATGAAAACGTCGCTACCGGCGTCGGGATCTTCGCCGGCCTCTCTGCGCGCGACGGTAAATCCCTTTTGCGTCAGCTCCGAGGCGAGGTCCGGCCCAAGATGGTCGGCAACAGGCACCAGAATGAGTAGGAGACGATGCATGCTGCGCAGGGCCAGGCGATGCGCCGTCAGCACGGCGTCGATTTCTGAAGGAGCGGGGCAGGCGACCAACCAGATCGGACGCGCGTGAAGCTTGGCGGCAAGATCTTCGCGCTCGGACTCGATACATGCGGGGGGCTGGTTTACCCGTGTGAGCGGCCCTGTGGTTTCGATTCTCGCTGGAATTGCGCCGAGGGTTCGGATCGACTCCGAGTGGGTAACATCCGGAGCGAGGATCCGGTCGAACAAGCCCAGCAATTGCCGCTGAAGGTTGCGTGCCCGTCCGCCCACGGCGACAGGTGCGACGGCATCCTGCAGCAGAAGTGGAATCGCTCGTTGCGCCGTGGCATCGAGCAAAAGCGGCTTGTCGACCGTTCGCAGCCAAATCGACACGTCGGGCATCCAGTGGTCGAGAAAACGCTGCACGGCCCGGGCGGTTTCGACTGGCGGCAACTGGCAAATCACATCTTGTGAACTGATACCAAGCGTCGGATCGACGGCCGTATCAGAGGTCAAGAGGATCGTTGCGCTTGTGGCCTCTTCCTCCAGACGTTCCTGCAGCGACACGAGCGCCAGCGGGTCGACGCCCTCAGGCGCGTGGACCCAAATCAGGACACCTGGTGGCCGGGGCGTGTCGATCCGCCCCAGCCTTTCAGCGGCCGCCCGTCCAGCGTCTCCCCCGCGCTGCGCCTCTGACGCGAGCTTGCGCGTCTGTCCCGGCGCCAGAAGCCGGGCCCGGAGGCGGGGGATCGTCAGCGCGTCCAATTGTGGCGGCTCAGCCCAGTTCCTCGGTTGCCGAGGCTTCGGCTTCCTCGTCACGCAGGCGGTGAATGTGGGCGATGAAATACCTCATATGGGCGTTATCCACCGTCTTCTGGGCATGTTCCTTCCACGCATCGTGGGCAGAGGCATAGTCGGGGAACATACCGACGATATGAATATCGTCGACGTCCTTGAAGGCTGTCTTAGATGGGTCGATCAATTCGCCGCCAAAGACGAGATGCAGACGCTGAACCATGAGGTCCTCCTGTCCTGAAGTCCGTTGCGCGGCACCCTAGAGGTTGGGCGCGGTGCGTCAAGCCGAGGGCGGCGGGCCAGTCGTCGCGGCCAATAGCGCAGGCTTTGGGGCGCACGCGCGGCCGTCGGCACACGGCATCTCCTCCGGATGTGGTCCACCCCGATTTGGTTTTTTGCTGACCATTACCTTTTTCAACGGTTCAGACGGTCGAGCATTTCCTTGTGGACCGCCGGCGTGGCGCAAACAACGCCGAAGGCTTGCCTGCGCGGGCTGTTGAACGTTATCGGGTCGCCCTTTCGGTCGCTCACTTTCGCGCCGGCTTCCTGAGCAACGAGACTGCCGGCGGCAATGTCCCATTCCCAGCTGTCGCGCAAAGTCAGCATTGCATCGAAGCGTCCCTGTCCCACAAGACTCAGCCGGTAGGCGAGGGACGAGCGGAAGTGGCGCGTCACATCTGGAACGCCGCCAGGCCAGTGTTGCGGCTTGAGTGTCGGCCCGGCGGCAAGAACATCGGCACCACGGAGCGCCGGACGGCCGCTTGCGCGGATGGTCCGGCCATTGAGACGCGCCCCGCCGCCTCGTTCTGCCGTGTAAAGTCTTTGCAAAAGAGGCAGATACACTACGGCCGCCGTCACTTCGCCCCGGTTTGCGACTGCCAGGGAATGGGCCCATGTCCGGTGCCCGTCGGTGAAGGCGCGGGTTCCATCGATCGGATCGACGACGAAGGTACGCGGCCGGGCCAGTCGGGACCCCGCATCGTCCTCGCTTTCCTCGGACATCCAGCCGTAGTCCGGCCGCGCACCCGTGAGGCGTGCATGCAGCATCCGGTCGATCTCCAGATCGGCCTCGGTCACGGGGCCCTGGCCGGCTCCCTTGTCCCAGACGGCGTGTCCCGCGTGGAAATGCCGGCAGGCGATCTCGCCCGCGGCGACCGCGGCATCGGTCAACAGCTGAAGGTCATCCCCCGGCAAGCGTCAACCCCTCGACCAGCAGCGAGGGCACCACACGCGCCACGTGTGGGCGTGCGTCATTTGCCGGCACCAACGATTTCAGCATGTCTCGCAAGTTGCCTGCGATGGTACATTCGTTGACCGGATAGGTGATTTCTCCGTTCTCGACCCAGAACCCGGACGCGCCACGAGAGTAGTCGCCCGTGGTCGGATTGATCGTCGAACCGATCATCGAGGTCACCAGCAGACCGGTGCCCATCTGCGAGACGAGCTCATTGCGGCTTGCAACCCCTTCGGTGAGCGCGATGTTCGTGACCGAGGGGGACGGTGGCGCCGATGGACCGCGCGCTGCATTTGCGGTGCTTTCCTGTCCGAGCTTGTGCGCTGTCGAAAGATCCAGCACCCAGCCCTCCAGGGTACCGTCGCGGACGATGTGGCGTTCGGCTGTCGGTAGCCCCTCGGCATCGAAAAGCCGCGACGAGGGGCCCCGCAATCGCCGGGGTTGCTCGGTGATCGACACTCCCTTGGGCAGAACCTCCTGCCCCATCGCATCGCGTAGCCAGGAAGCGCCCCGCACAATGGCGCTTCCGTTGATCGCGACCAGAAGGTGCCCAACGAGGGATGCGGCAATGCGTTCGTCGAACAGCACCGGAAACGCGCCTGTTGGCGCCTTGCGGGCTCCTGCCCTGGCGAGCGTGCGTTCCGCTGCAATACGCCCGACGTCTTCCGGGCTTGGCAGATCGGCAAGATGGCTCCGGCTCTCGCCGAAGTAGTCGCGCTCCATCCCCGTGCCTTCGCCAGTTATCGCGACCGTGAACAGCGCCGAGTCGGTGCGGGCGTAGCCGCCAGCAAAGCCGGCGGAGGTGGCCAGTTGAACCTGCCGCCGGCCATAGACCGCCGTCGAGGAATCCACGCGAGATATACCATCATGGGCCAGCGCGGACGCTTCTGCGTCCCGTGCCAACCGTTCGAGGTCTTCTGGGAGAGGTTCACCAGCCGGGTCGTCCATCTCGAGCACTGAGCAATCCGTATCTTTTGCAAGCTGGTCAGGCCTGGCCTGACGGACGCCGGGGTCTTCGGGAGCTTCCCGCGCCATGGCGACCGCGCGTTCTGCCATCTCGGCCAATGTCTCCGGCGCGGTCGAGGAGGACGATACGCAAGCCTGCCGGTTTCCGATCATCACACGCACGCCGATATCCGTGCTCTCGGACCGCTCCGCCTGCTCCAAGGTCCCACCGCGCACGTCAATGCTGATCGACGTACCCTCTATGGCGATGGCATCCGCGGCTTCTGCGCCTGCCTGTTTGGCGGCTTCCAGAAGGGCGGCGGTGAGAGTCTCGAGCGGTCGGGTCATCGGCGGTTTCCTGTCTTGCAACATTGCAGCAGCTAGGTCGGATCGGTACGCGGTGCAAGACACATACCTCGCCAGCCCGGTTGAACGTTGCCGAGCGCTGCGCATATTGACACGGCAGACTACAGAACGAATGCAATGGAGCCAGTGCCAATGCGGCGTATAGCCTTGCTGTCCCTAGCGTTTTTCCTGGCCGCGGTGCAAGCAGCACCTGCCGAGACGCGCCCGCCTGCAAACAAAGCAGAAATGCAGCTCTCGTTCGCGCCCGTGGTCAAGCGCAGCGCGCCCGCCGTGGTGAACGTCTACGCGACCTGGGTTAAGGAGCTTCGTGCCAGTCCCTTTGCCGACGATCCGTTCTTTTCCCAGTTTTTTCAAGGGTACGGCCGGTCGGTTCCGCGTGTCCAGAACTCGCTGGGATCGGGAGTGATTGTCGCTGCTGATGGCGTCGTCGTTTCGAACTACCACGTGGTTCAGGAGGCAACCGACATCCGTGTGGTCTTGCCGGACCGCAGAGAGTTTTCCGGCGATGTGGTGCTGGCCGACGAGGAAGCGGATATCGCAGTGATCCGGCTAAATGGAGCGTCGGATCTGCCCTCATTGGAATTCGCCGATTCCGACGTGGCCGAGGTCGGCGATCTGGTGCTCGCAATCGGCAATCCATTTGGCGTCGGGCAGACGGTTTCGAGCGGAATCGTTTCCGCCACCGCACGAAGCGCCGCGGCGGCACAGGCCGGTCCGGGGTACTTCATCCAGACGGACGCGCCGATAAACCCGGGAAATTCGGGTGGCGCGCTGGTGGATATGTCTGGGCGACTCCTGGGGCTCAACACGTCGATCCTGACGCGGTCCGGCGGTTCGAACGGAATCGGCTTCGCGATTCCATCCAATCTGGTGGCGCAATATGTCGAGCAGGCGCGGCGTGGCGACGGAAACTTCCTACGCCCCTGGGCCGGAATCGAGGTTCAGCCGGTCGATGGTGGGCTGTCCGGTGCGCTCGGGCAGGCGCGGCCTGAAGGGGCTCTGATCACCGAGATGCATCCGCAGAGCCCCTTTGCCGTGGCCGGTTTGCGCACCGGCGACGTGATACTGCGCATCGGCGGCATGCCGGTGAACGGCGAGGCGGAACTGGAGTATCGTTTGCTCACATTCGGTCCGGACCGCGACATACGGGTCGCCGTTCTGCGCGAAGGTAGAGAGTCGGAGATCGACGTCGCGATTGGGCCGGCGCCAGACGGAGACCAGTCAGAGCCAAGCCGGCTCGGAGGTCGCGGCCCCTTGGCCGGGCTTCTGGTCGCAGACATCACGCCGAAGCTGATCGACGAACTGGATTTGCCGCTTTCTGCTGCGGGCGTGATCGTGATGCAAGCCGACGGGCAGTCGGCACGGTTTGGCCTTCGCCCCGGCGACCGCGTGCGACGCGTTAATGGCGTTGACGTGACCGGCGTGCGCGACGTTTCCCGCCTCGCCGAAGGCAGTGGCCGGGATTGGGACATCGAAATTGGCCGTGACGGGCGCGTGCTGAGATTGCGGGTCCGCAGCTGAGATCGGAGATGTCGGTTTACAATCCCGAACGAACGGCCCTTGGTTGCGCGAACTCGGTTCGGTACGGGGAGCTTGGCTTCCCAAGCTGCGCGCAGCTGGCATGCGGGATTGCGCAAAGGCGGATGGACCCTTTCCGCTCCAGCCGCTAACAAGCGGGATATCCACAACCGGCAGGTCGCAAGCCGCGGTCGCCAGATCTGCGACACAGAGGGCTCTTAGTTGCCTGCATCCACCGCGTCTCCGAGCGAATTTCGCCGCCTGACTGAGCTTTCAACAATCTTGATCCGGTACGGATTCGGAGATTTCCTGCGCTACGCCGGTGTTGATCAAATCGTTGAGAAAGCCGGGGAGGTCCTGCACCGGAGCGACAGCGAACGTCTGATGGACGTTCCGGCGCCGGAGAGAATGCGGCGTGCGCTGGAAGAGATGGGGCCGACCTTTGTCAAGCTCGGGCAGATCCTCTCCACACGTGTGGATTTGCTGCCGCCCGACTACATTCGCGAACTTGAAAAACTCCGGGACCGCGTGCCGACGTTGCCGTTCGATAAACTGGTGACCGAGATCGAGGCCGAATTGGGACGCCCGCTTCGCGAGGTCTTTGCCGAGATCGACACGGTGCCGTTGGCCGCGGGGTCGGTCGCCCAGACCCACCGCGCGTGCCTCGCGAGCGGCGATGAGGTGGTTGTGAAGATCCGGCGCCCCGGTATTCGCCGAATGATCGAGGCAGACCTGCGGTTGCTGCGCCGCCTTGCCCGTTTTGCAACTCGCCGCTTCGAAGATGTGGCCCGACTGCGGCCGGAAGCAATATTGCAGGAATTCGCAAACTCTATCCACACCGAGCTCGATTTCGCCATCGAAGGTCGGAATTCGGAAACCATAGCCCGCAACTTCGCGGATGATCCGGCGATTTCCACGCCCAAAGTCTACTGGGACTACACGAGCGAAAGGATGAACGTGCAGGCGTTCATCGACGGAGTTGCCGGCAGCGATCGGGAGGCGGTGGATGCGGGCGGTTTCGACAAGCGCCGGATTGCGCGGCGGGGCGCAGAAGCGGTTCTGAAAATGATGTTCGAGGACCGGTTCTTCCACGCCGATCCGCATCCCGGGA
Organism: Tropicimonas marinistellae; assembly: GCF_001509585.1. Taxonomy (GTDB): domain Bacteria; phylum Pseudomonadota; class Alphaproteobacteria; order Rhodobacterales; family Rhodobacteraceae; genus Tropicimonas; species Tropicimonas marinistellae. The sequence goes on from NZ_LNCI01000001.1 coordinate 187,649, forward strand.
ACGTATTCTACCTACCCGACGACCGGCTCGTTTTCATTGACTTCGGAATGGTCGGTCAGTTGTCGCGCCAGCGGCGCGACGAGATGGTCGACCTGCTTCACGGTATGGTCGAACGCCGGGCCGACAAGGTGACCGAAATCCTGCTGACCTGGGCGGATGCCGACGATCGGCGCAACCTTGCGCTGGAGGGTCGCATCGATGCGTTTATCGACCGCGTGCACGGGGTGGCGCTGGACCGGCTCGATATCGCCTCGCTTACGCGGGATCTCTTTGCCGCCATGCGAGACCACAACCTCTCGCTGCCTTCGGATCTGACGCTGATGGCCAAGGCATTCGCCTCACTCGATGGCATGGGCCGGCAGCTTGATCCTGATTTCGACATGGTGGCCGTCGCCGAGCCGTTCCTGCAGCGCCAGATGCTGCGCCGCTACGCGCCCGACCGGGTGCTGCGCAAGGCGCGAGACGGGGCGGCGGAGGGGTTGGATCTTGTCACTGGCCTGCCGCGCGATCTTAAGAAGCTGCTGCAAATGGCACAGCGGGGGCAGCTCAACCTCGGCATCGACATCGTGCGTATGGAGCACTACCTCGACCGCTTCGAGCGCTCGATTACCCGCGTTTCCATGGCCATCGTCATTGCCGCACTCATCGTTGGGTCCTCCATGGTGATGAGTTTTTCCGGGGCCAAACTGCCGGTTGGTCTCTCCGTCTTTGCGATGCTCGGGTTCGCGGCATCGGTCGTGGGCGGCTTCTGGCTCATCTACACGACCTGGCGGGGGAATGGGCGCCGTTGAAACTAGCTCTCGGCGCAATTTGGTTTTCGGCGACACAACGCGGCGCGTGCGGCACAATCTGAATCCCGCAATCAACGACATCCAAATGCAAACGCCCCGCCGTTGGGCGGGGCGTCACTGGGTGTTGTTAGTTTCGCAGTCTGAACGTCGATTGCCGGATCAGAACGGCATCGGCGCGCCGTTGATCAGCAACTTGCCGCTGCCATCGATGACGATCTCGGACACCAGTTCGTCCGGCCCCGCGCCGGGCTTTGCGAACATGCCGGTCATCATCCGCACCATCATCACCTGATCCTGCGGTATCAAACCCATCTTGGCGAGATTGTCGATCAGTGCGTTGCCGCCGACGAGTTTAAAGCCAGCCTTGCCTTCGGGCCGCGGGACGCCATCGAAGGTCGATGTGTCCGAGTTGTCGAAGGTGAACGCTCCTTCTCCGGTCAATTCCGCACCACCTATGGCGAGCTTCAGTGCATTGAGGGAGAGGTCTTCGAGTTCGCCCGGCAACTCGGTGCCCATCATGGCCGTTTCGTCGAAGATATCCACCAACCAGCGGCCCGTACCTGCCAGATCGACGATCAACGTGGCCGGATCGCGCGGCAGGACCGCGCCGGGGTCGAACATCGACCAGATTTCCTCCCCGACGCTCAGATCTTCGAGAGCCATCTTCATTGCAAACGGGGACGCAGTCTCGCTCGGCTGGACCGGAATCTGGAACGTCGTGGCGCTGCGGCCGGCCTGCGCGGTGATTTGCGGCAGCGGGATGTCGCTGCCCGACACGGTCACGTCGAGCCCTTCGTAGGCGACGTCGTAAACCATCCCGGACGCATCGATCCCAAACTCTGCCTGCCCGCCGGTCAGGCTGCCGCTTGCCATCGCCGTCTCACTGCCGTCCTGGAAATCAAACGCGAAAGTGACGGGGCCGTAGGTGCCTGATCCCCGGCTTTGAAAGCCGGCGGCGAGCATCTGAGCCATGTCGTCGGACATGGACATGTCCATGTTCCGCCCGCTGGTCTGCGAGGCTATGTCGGCCACCGTGGCATTCACCTTTATCGTGCCATCGCCTTCCGGGTCCTGCATGTCCAGATCAAGCGTGGCGCTGGCCGCTCCGAAATTGGATTCGACGCTTCCGGGCGCGGTGCCATCGAGTGTGTAAGCGCCCTCGACTGCGCTGGCGGTCGCCGACAGATCCAGCGGGACGGTCTGGTCATTGAGCGACAATTCGTCGACCTGAACGCTGATGGCGGGAGATTCGTAGGAAAACGCAGTGGCGCCGCCCGCGTCCGATGCGCTCATGACCATCCCGGGCTGCGAGATGGTGACAACGACGTTCACCTTGTCGCCAGCCTCGTCGATGCCGGATACGACGAAGGGAAACGACTCGGACATCGTGATGGCAACGCTTCCGTCGCTCTGTTCGGAAAAAACGACCTCTTCGATCGTACCGGTCGCCGTCATCTCGTCGAAGTCGGCAGTGAGCGTGACACCGCTCACCGTCAACTTGCCGTCCATTGTCGCTTCGCCGGAGCTACTGAGCGTCTGGCCATAGCTTTCGGCCGCCGTCTTCCAGTTCTCCCATGCCTGCTGTGCCGTCAGGCTCCACCCGGCATCCGCACCGGCCACCAGAGCCGCGGCCGAAACGCCGCCCAGAATCCACTGTTTCATTGCGAAACGTCCTTCCCTTGGAAATTCCTTGCGCCGACCATCTGCCAGTGATTGCGCCCGGTCAAGGGTCGTCGGGTCCGTGGTCCAACGTGTTGGACAACACGTGTCACGATCATGCGAGGCGCTCGAAACCGGCCGGTCATCCTGAGACGGAATGTTCCCGCTTCGAGATCATACCACATCCCGCTGCATCGCATGTGTCGGCGTTTGCACGCAGTCTAGCCAATCGCGAATGAGCTTGCTTCCCAAGGCCGTTTGGGCTCCGACAGGCCGTGAATACCACTTTGCTCTGACACTGGCCGGTTGTCCGTGTGGACGAGGGGGCGGGAGGTCTCGCGTTCGATTCGGCATCTATGGCCGTTCGCGCAGCTTCCGGCTACCCGGTCAGGCAACCGAACCCGCCTTGGCTCCCCCCTTTCGCTGCGGCAAAAAAAACGGCATTCCGTTAGCGGAGCTTGGTGGATTGGAGGTGCGGACAATGACCGATATGACCGGCAAGGTGGTTCTGATCACCGGGGCCAGCCGAGGGATTGGCGCCGAGGCTGCGCGTGTCTTTGCGGCAGCCGGAGCCAATGTGGCGCTGGTGGCGCGCAGCAATGAGGTGCTCGCGGGGCTGGCCGGAGAAATCGGCGAGGCAGCCCTGGCAATCCCTTGCGACATCTCGCGGTACTGGGAGATGCAGGCGGCCGTTAGCGCGACGGTGCAGGCCTTCGGGAAACTCGACGTGCTCGTCAACAACGCAGGTGTGGTGGACCCGATCTCCCATATGGCGGAGGCCGATCCGGAGGCCTGGGGGCAGGTGATCGATGTCAATCTCAAGGGCGTGTTCCACGGCATGCGCGCGGCGCTGCCGGTCATGCTGGATCAGGGCGGCGGGACGATCCTGACGGTTAGTTCGGGAGCAGCCCACGGTCCGGTGGAAGCCTGGAGTGCCTATTGCGCGTCGAAAGCCGGGGCGGCGATGCTGACCCGCTCGCTCGACAAGGAGTATGCGCATTTGGGAATCCGCGCGATGGGGCTTTCGCCGGGAACGGTTCAAACCGAAATGCAACGGGTAATAAAGAAAAGCGGCATTAACCCTGTGAGCAAACTGGAATGGGACGATCACATTCCCGCCGACTGGCCGGCGCGGGCGCTGCTGTGGATGTGTGGCGTTGAGGCGGATGAGTTCGAGGGCAAAGAGGTTTCGCTGCGAGACGAGGAAATCCGGCGCAAGGTGGGGCTTATAGAGTGATCGAGGTTGAGAAACACGACGCCGTTTGGACGTTGCGGCTAAACCGTCCAGACAAAGCCAATTCGCTGACCCGAGACATGTTGCTTGCGGTAGAGAAAGCGGCCGAGGAGGCGGAGCGGTCGGAAATCGCCGGTTTCGTGCTGACCGGTACTGGAAATGTGTTTTCGGCGGGCGCCGATCTGGAGGAGGCACGGGCCGGACTTGCCACGGACGGAATATGGGAGCGTGTCAGCGGCCGAATTGCGCGACTGCCCTGTCTGACGCTGGCCGCACTGAACGGAACGCTTGCCGGCGGAGCGTTTGGCATGGCGCTGGCATGCGACATCCGCATCGCAGTGCCGTCGGCGAAGTTCTTCTACCCCGTGATGAAGCTCGGATTCTTGCCGCAACCATCCGATCCAGCCCGCATGTCCGCGCTTATCGGACCCGCGCGCAGCAAGATGATCCTTATGGCGAGCCAAAAAATCGACGCCGAGACAGCGCTCTCCTGGGGGCTGGTCGATCGGGTGGTGGCGCGAGAGGCGCTGGCTGACACGGTGGCCGAACTGACGGAGGCGGCGTGCGCTGCTCCGGCTGAAATCCGAAAGGGTATCAAACAGATGATCCCGGGCTAGAGCCCGGGACCACGGGCTTCGATGAATCGCCTTGGACTTAGCCGCGCGCCTTCAGTGCGTCGCGGATCTCGATCAGTAGGTCCTTTTCGGTCGGCTCCGGGTCGGCGGGCGTTTCCTCTTCCGCTTCGGCGGCGACCAGGTCTTGTGCGAGATCTTGCGCCTTGTTCACCGCCTTTATGAGCAGGAATACGACCCAGGCGATGATCAGGAAGTTGACAACCGCCATGATGAAATTGCCGTAGGCGAAAGTGGCCGAGTTTTCCCCCTCGCCAAGTCGGAAGCCGAGGCCGGAAAAATCGATCCCGCCGGTGAAGAGGCTTATGAAGGGATTTACGAGATCCTCCACGAGAGAGGTAACGATTGCAGTGAATGCGGCACCGATAATGATACCGACGGCCATGTCCATGACATTGCCGCGTGAGATGAATTTCTTGAATTCGTTGAGCATACTTTCATTTCCCTGATTCGACCTGAATCGAAATACCAGCGGAGGTGCCGGCGTTTTCGTTATGGAGGAACGGGGAATCCGCGTCACGCCAAACCTGCGCCGATTACTTCACCGCTTTCGGCGCGGGCCGGGCGTACGCGCGTGGAACTCCGGTGGGCGTTTGGAGACCCACGCAACAAACCGCGCCAATTGGGGGTGAGCACGAAGGCTTGCGATTGTCGAGTAATCCCGCGCCAGTTCGGTCTCGCTGAGTGCCGCGTGGATCTGGTCGTGGCAAATCTGGTGCAGCAAGACGGTTGGGCCGCCTTTTCCGCCACGCAGGCGAGGTACGAGATGGTGCACACTCTGGCGCGCGTGCGTCGGGATCGGCCGTCCGCAGAGAGGGCAGATTGGTTCGGCCGCGGTGTTTGATCTGTCGGGCAAGTGTCTATCGCGCTAACAACGTTTTCTTGACACACCGCACTTGGTGCGGAGGTGTCGCCAAATGATGGTGCGCGTCCTGCGGAGGGGCAAGGCCATACGGCAGGGCTGAGATATGGAAGACGTGCAGGCACTTGTTATTGGCGCGGGACCGGCCGGGTTGATGGCCGCGGAGATGCTTGCGGATGCCGGCGCGCGGGTTCTGGTCTGCGAGGGCAAGCCGTCGGTTGGACGCAAGTTCCTGATGGCAGGGAAGTCGGGGCTGAATCTCACGAAGCAGGATTCGCCGGAGGTGTTTCGGGCGGCCTATGGCGAGGCGGAGCCGAAGCTTGCGCCGATGCTCGCTGAATTCGGTCCGAGGGATGTTTGCGAATGGGCAGAAACCTTGGGGCAGGAACTCTTCACAGGGTCGAGCGGACGGGTTTTTCCGGTCGCCATGAAAGCCTCGCCGTTGTTGCGCGCATGGATCGCCCGACTCTCCGGAAAAGGCGTTCAATTTAGAACCCGCTGGCGGTGGCAGGGATGGCAGGGGCATGCCACCGTGTTCGGCACGCCGGACGGGGAACGGAAGTGCGAAGCCGGAGTGACCGTGCTTGCCCTTGGCGGGGCCAGTTGGGCACGACTAGGCTCAGATGGTCAATGGGCACAGATCCTGGCGCGAGAAGGGGTGCCACTGAGACCATTTCAACCGGCGAATGCAGGGCTCTGCGTGAACTGGAGCCCGGTGATGGCCCGCCATTTCGGTGCTCCGATCAAGGGTGTTGCGCTCTCAGCCGGGACGTTGAACTCACGGGGGGAGTTCGTGATATCCGAGCGCGGGTTGGAGGGCGGCGGGATCTATGCTGTCTGTCGGGCGATACGCGAGGGCGCACCGCTGCGGGTCGACCTTCGGCCGGATTGGCCAATTGCCAAGGTTGCCGAGCGTGTGGCCCGGCCGCGTGGCCGACAGAGCATCGGCAACCACCTTAGAAAAGCCCTGCGTCTCGACCCGCCGCAGATGGCGCTGCTCATGGAATTCGCGCAACCGCTTCCCAACACGCCGGAAGAGATTGCGGCCAGCGTCAAGGCGTTGACGGTTAGGTGCGCCGGTCTCCGCCCGCTGGATGAAGCGATTTCCACCGCTGGTGGGGTTGCATGGGACGGGGTCGATGCGGGGTTGACCTTGCACGCGCGGCCGGATGTTCACGTGGCGGGTGAGATGCTGGATTGGGAGGCGCCTACCGGCGGTTATCTGCTGACCGCTTGTATGGCGACCGGTCGTTGGGCCGGGCGCGCGGCAGCGGGGCGTTTATGACGCGCGGTCTCTCGCCTGGTGACGCCTGCCAGGCACGCGTCAAAACGCGCGTACGCGTTCCAGTGCCGGTCGTGTCTCCATTCGTGCGAGGTAGTTGGCAAAACGTGTTTCTGTTATCGGAAACCCCGCAACCTCGGCCCACGCGCCGCAATGGGTGAGAATGAAATCGGGCACGGTCATCTGGTCGCCCATCAAATAGGGCCCGTCTGCCATTCGCGCCGCAAGGACTTTCTGGCTGCGGGCGAATTCCCATTTGAGGCTGTCCTTTATCGCGGCTTGCCGAAGCTCGGCTGGCAGCACGAAACTGTGACGTGCGGCCATCCACAGCGCCGCATCGAACTCGTCGAGCAGGAATTGCGTAAGGCTGTCCTGCCGTGCCCGCTCCAGCGTGCCGGCCGGGAAGGTCAACGCGCCATGGCGGTCGGAGAGGAACGTCAGGATCGCCGTGGAATCGGTGATGGGCGTGCCGTCGACCAGCAGGATAGGCACCTTGCCCGCGGGATTGAACGCGATCACATCCTCCGAGCGCGGAGGCGCGGCCATGTGCTTGTAGGGCACACCCAGTTCCTCCAGCATCCAGAGCACGCGCAAGGCGCGGCTCTGCACGTCTCCGACGACAGTGTACATTACGTCCTCCCTCGTGCCGCTCGCCGCAAACACGGTGGCGCGGCGGGCAACAGGCTTGCACGGGGGCCGGGGAGCGTAAAGGGGCAATTGCCAGCCGCTCAGAGCCTTGCGCTGCGCAGCCGTGAGAGCCGTATGAACAGCCGTTCAACCAACGCCATCTGGGGGGCGGTCTGCCCGGCGGACCTCAGCGCGAGATCGGTGTCCACAAGCTGCGGCAAGGCGCGTTCAAGGCGCATCAAACCCCAGTCTTGCGCCTGCCGGATCATTCGGTCGCGGCGTGGGCCGAACACCGGCGGTCGCTGTCGCGCGAGGCCGGCGGCCGGTCCTTTCGGGTCTGCGGCAGCGGCATGCAGGGCGCGGAAATGCCGTGTCGCGGCGATGATCAGTCCAACTGGAGTTTCGCCCTGGCCGCCGAGTTTCTGCATCAGCGGTCCGACCCGCGCCGCCTGGCCCTCGGCGACTGCATGCAGCAGGTCATCGGTCGCCGCCTCAATGGTTACAGGAGCCAAATCCGCGATTTCGGTGCTCGTCAGGGGTTCCGGATCGGCGATCTTATAGAGCGAGATCTTCTCCAGCGTTTGACGAAAGTCCCCGGGGTCCAGCGCGCGCGCGAGCGCATCCAGATCCTCCATCGCCTCAGGCAAAACCTGCGCGAGTCCAGCGCGCCTGAGTTCTGTCTCGATTTCTGCCCGGCTGGGCGGGTCGTCGTAGATCGCGGCAGAGAGCGCATTTCCGGCGCTCTCGAAGAGCTTGCGAAGCTTGGAGCGGGCGGGCAGGGGGCCTGCAGTTGCGACGATCATCGCGTCGCCCGCCTGCCAATCTTCCAGGGCTGCTTGCAATGCCGGCGTCGTGCCGTCGCCGGCGTCTTCTACGAGCACAGCGCGGGGGCCGGGGAAAAACCCGACAGCTTTCACCGCGTCGAGCAAAGCGGCGGGATCGCGCCGCAAGTCGGTCGCGGCAATTCGGCTGAGGCGCATTTCCTCCTCGCCGGTCGGACCCACAAGCGCAGCGATCATGTCTTGCCGCTTCAGGGCCACGCGCATCGCATCCGCCCCGTAGATGAGAACGCCTGCCCGGGCCGGATCAGGCCGCGCGAAGAAAGCACTGGCATCGCGCGTGGACAGTTTCACGGCAGCCACCCATCGGCGCTGGCCAACAACCGAGCGACCAGTTGATCCGCGAGTACGACCATCAGGCGCTGCTCGGCATCGGTCTGGGAGGCACGCGTGGCGACAGTCGTGCCGATCGCCGAATAGGAGGTGAAGCTGTTGACCTGCCCAGAGGTCAACACCCTGCCGGTCGCCCGGTCGGTGATGCGATAGCGGATCGTGCCCGTCAACTGGTAGCGGAGCGTCTCCTGGTCCGGCGTAACGGCCAGCCCCTCGCTGTCGGTGTCGATCTCGTAGGCCAGCGCAAATGGCGCAGCGTCGGTTGCGCGGCCAAGACGGTCTTCGAAATGCGCCACGAAGGTGTAGCCGTCCCGGTTGCCGGGGGCGTCGGCCAGTATCTGGCCGTGAAGACGGTCGCCGGCGCCGCCGGGCGCATAGACAGGCGTGAACCCGCAGCCCGACAGGCAGGCTGCCGCCGCGAGTGCGGCGAGGACTTTCCGGCGGTCAGACCACGACATTCACGATTCGTCCGGGCACGACGATCAGCTTTCTGGGTACTCCGCCATCGAGCGCTTTCACAACCGCCGGATGTTCCAGTACCAGAGACTCCACCACGGTCTTGTCGGCGTCCTTGGCGACCTCCAGCTCGCCGCGCCGCTTGCCGTTGATCTGGATCGGCATCGTGATCGAATCGTCGACAAGCAGCGCTGGATCGGCCTTGGGCCAAGCGGCTTGCGCGACCAGCCCTTCGCCGTCGAGCATCGACCAGACCTCTTCCGCCAGATGCGGCGTCATCGGCGACATGAGCTGTGCCATGGTCCGCAGGGCCGTCGCCTTCGCGCTGGCGCTGGCCTTTGATTTCGCGATGGTGTTGGTGAAGCCGTAGAGCTTGGCGATGGAGGTGTTGAAGGCGAATCCCTCGATTCCCTCCGTCACGTCGGCGATGGCGCGGTGGGTGGCCTTCTCCAGGGCCCGGTCCTCCTCGGAGGCGCCCTGCGGGGCCACCTCGTCGGCCCGCTGGCGGACCTCGTCCGCCAGACGCCAGACCCGACCGAGATGCTTGAATGCGGCCTCGGCACCGGCGGCGGTCCATTCGACATCGCGCTCCGGCGGGCTGTCCGACATCACGAACCAGCGGGCCGTATCCGCGCCGTATTGCGTCACGATGGAAACCGGGTCCACCACGTTCTTCTTGGATTTCGACATCTTGGCGGAGGGGACCACCTCGACCAGTTCGCCGGTCGTCTTGAGTGTGACGCCCTCCTCGCTTCGCACGACGTCTTCTGGCAGGTGGTAGACCGGGCGGTCGTTCTCGTCGCGGGTCAGGTAAATCTCGTGTGTCACCATGCCTTGGGTGAAGAGCGCGTTGAATGGCTCCTTGCATTTCTCCGGCAGGTGCCCGGTCAGGTGCATGGCGCGGGCATAGAAGCGCGAGTAGAGCAGGTGCAGGATCGCGTGTTCGATGCCGCCGATATACTGGTCGACGTTCATCCAATACGCGGCATCCGCCGCCACCGTCGGTGTCTCCGCGTGGGGGGCGGTGAAACGGGCGAAATACCAAGAGGAATCCACGAACGTGTCCATCGTGTCGGTTTCGCGTTTTGCAGGCTCGCCGCAGGAGGGGCAGGGCACGTCGCGCCAGGACGGATGACGGTCCAGCGGGTTGCCGGGGACCGAGAAGTCGATCGGTTCGCCTTCCTCGTCGTATGGCAGTTCAACGGGCAGGTTCTCCCGCTTCTCCGGCACGACGCCGCAAGCCTCGCAATGCACCACCGGGATCGGGCAGCCCCAGTAGCGCTGACGGGACAATCCCCAGTCGCGCAGGCGGAACTTGGTGACGCCCTCGCCCAAGCCCCTCTCCTCAAAAAGGTCGATGGCAGTGGCGACGCCCTCGTCACCGGTCTGCACCTCGGCGCCGGCGAATCCCCTGACGTAGGCGACACTCTCGGATTTCGCGGGCACATAGGCCTCGCCGCCGTCCTCGGGTGCGATAAAACCGTCCTCGGGCGCAATCGGCGCGTAGGTCGAGATGACGGGAAGGTCGTACTTGCGGGCGAATTCCAGGTCGCGCGCGTCGTGAGCCGGGCAGCCAAAGATCGCGCCGGTACCATAGTCCATCAGGATGAAATTGGCGATGTAGACGGGCAGGTCCCACTCTGCGTCGAGCGGGTGGCGGACCCTGAGGCCGGTGTCGAAGCCGCGTTTCTCGGCTTTTTCAAGTTCCTCCTCCGAGGTGCCCGTGCGGCGGCATTCGGCGCAGAACTCGGCGATCTCCGCGTTCCCCTCCTCCAGCGCCTTGGCCAGCGGGTGGTCGGGCGAGATGCCGATGAAGCTTGCGCCCATCAGCGTATCTGGCCGGGTCGTGTAGACCTCGATCTTCTCGAATCCCTCCGGCGCGTCCAACGTCTCGAAGGCAAACTGAAGGCCGCGGCTCTTGCCGATCCAGTTGGCTTGCATCAAGCGCACCTTTTCCGGCCAGTCGGTCAGACCGTCCAGCGCCTCCAGCAGCTCTTCGGAGAAATCCGAGATCTTGAAGAACCACTGCGTCAGTTCCTTGCGCTCCACCAGCGCGCCGGAGCGCCAGCCGCGCCCGTTCTCGACCTGCTCGTTGGCCAGCACCGTCATGTCGACCGGGTCCCAGTTGACCACGGCGCTCTTGCGGTAGATCAGCCCCGCGTCGAGCATGTCGATGAACATGCGCTGCTGCTGGGCGTAGTACTCAGGATCGCAGGTCGCGAACTCGCGGGACCAGTCGATGGACAGGCCAAGGGGCTTCATCTGGTCCCGCATGTCGGCGATGTTGGAATAGGTCCAGTCCTTGGGATGCCCGCCCGAGGCCATTGCCGCGTTCTCTGCCGGCATTCCGAAAGCGTCCCAGCCCATTGGGTGCAAGACGCTGAAACCGCAGGAGGATTTGTAACGCGCGATGACGTCGCCCATGGTGTAGTTACGCACATGGCCGATATGGATGCGCCCCGACGGATAGGGGAACATCTCAAGCACGTAATACTTCGGCTTGTCCGGATCGCGGACGGCCGAGAAGCATTCGGCTGCCTCCCAGGCGGCCTGCCACTTGGGTTCGATCTCGGATGGGATAAGGCGGGACATCGCGCTACCTCGGCTCACGTGCGTTCATGCGTTGCGCGGCTTGATAAGCGCGCCGCCCGTCAGCGTCCAGAGCGGGATTGCCCGCAGCCTAGAGCGCCGAATGCTTGATCCGGAGTTGGCGGGCGCGGGAGAGGATGGCATCCTCGATCGCGCGCACCGTGTCCGGGTCGGCCGGTCCGGCGCGAGACGCCAGCGCCACTTTCAGCGAGCGGGCGTCGAGCGCAGGGTCGGTCACGTAAACGGTGGCGCGGTAGGCGGTGCGCCCACCGGGCGGCGTGCCGTAGCCCATGACGATGATACCCGAGAACGGGTCGACACGTTCCACTGGCATGAAGTTCAGCACGTCCAGCGAGGCGTTCCAGATATAGCGGTTGACCTCGAGCGTCGTGTTGGGGTCGTCGATATTGCTGAACAGGTCCCAGATCGTGTCCCGCTCCCGGCCATAGTCGTCAAGTGCGGGGTTGAACTCATCGGGCACGTTCGCAGGGTTGGTATCGGTAATCGGATTGCTGCTGCAGGCGGCCATGAGGAATGCCAGGCCAAGTGCGGCGCTGGTCCGCCTCACATGCTGAATGGTCATGCCGTTTCTGCCCTCATCCATCATTTTCGCAAGGTCTATCCGAGCGCTCACTGCCCCACAAGTCCTTAGGAGTTCGGCAGGGTTCCGCCACTGTGGCAAAGCTGCACCAAAAAACGCGGCCGGATTAAGCAATTCCAACGCTGGCTTGCAAAAGAGCGACCGTAGAGCGAGACAGTTGCGCATACCCAATTCGGATTCCCGGGTTGTGGTGGAATCTTGAAATACACGAGGGAAAACGATGAAAAAGGTTCTTCTCGCTTCGACCGCCCTGGTCGCCTTTGCAGGCGCCGCGGCTGCTGAAGTCTCTCTCTCCGGCTCGGCTGAAATGGGTGTTGTTGGCGGCAAAGGCCAAGATGCTCAATTCTTCCAGGACGTTGATGTCAGCTTCGCTATGTCGGGTGAAACCGACGGCGGCCTGACCTTCGGCACCAAAGTCGATCTGGACGAGGCCGGGAAGCTGGGCGACAGCTTCTCCAACCAGGGCGTGGCGATCTACGTCTCCGGTGAGTTCGGCACGGTGACGCTGGGCGACACCGACTCGGCCTTCACCTGGGCCGTCGACTCGATCGATAGCTGGGGCAACCCCGGTTCGATCGACGATTCGGAAACCGCGCACTTCGGTCGCCAGGGCGACTTCCTGAAGGGCACCGCCTATGACGGTCAGGTTCTCCGCTACGACTACACCTTCGACGCCTTCGGCTTCGCGGTGTCGTTGGAGCAGGACGACAGCTCCGACTTCGAGCGCACGACGTTCGACGCTGATGGCAACGTTGATTCGGTCGAAGACGCTGGCGACTACCAGTGGGCCGTCGGTGCTTCCTGGTCGCCTGAACTCGGCGGCGGCACCCTTGACCTCGGCATCGGTTACGAATACGCGCCGAACGGCGCCATCGGGTTCGACCTGACCGACGCTGCAGCTCTCGACCTGTTCGAGTCCCTTGCGGCAGCCGACTTCACCGACGATGAGATTGCGGCACTCGAGACGTTCTTCGGCATCGACTACGACGCCGTCGACAACTCGTCGTTCCTCGTCAACCTCGGCGAAGACGTGTCCTCCTGGGGTCTGTCGGCTGGCTACAGCACCGACAACGGCCTGAGCATCGGTGGCGTCTACGCTGACTTCTCGGGTGACGACCTCGACTCCGGTTCCTACTGGGGCCTCGGCGCTGGTTACGCGTTCGAAGAGTTCTCGTTCCACGTGAACTACGGTGAGCATTCCTTCGAAGGCGACGGTGGCGGCGCGTTCGACTCGACCGGTTACGGTGTTGCCGCTGGCTACGACCTCGGCGGTGGCCTCAGCGTTCTTGCCGCCTACGGCAACTCCGACGTCGACATCAAGATCTTCGACGAGAAAGCCAAGACGGACTTCGACACCTACTCGCTGGGTCTGAGCATGTCCTTCTGATCTCCGGATCGGAAAGTTCTTTGGAAAGAGCGGGCATTCGCCCGCTCTTTTCTTTTGCGGGAGAACGATGGTAGCAGAACGGGTGAGCAAACACCGGTGCCGACGTGCTTCCACTGAACCCATCGAAGATCCAGTCAGACTTCCGCCGCGCCATGACGTTGTTGAAGGCCGGCAAGCGCGACGACGCTCAGGCGATGCTGCAGTCGTTGCACAACAGCGGCGCAGTGCTTCCGGAGATCGAGTTTCAGCTCGGCCGAATGGCACTTGCAGCAGGTCGTACGGACGTGGGTATCGCGCATCTGGAAACGGCCGACGCCCGCCGGCCTGACGAGCCGACGATCCTCGAAGCGCTCGCGGGCGCATATGCGGCGGCGGGACTGAACGAGAAAGCCCTGGCAACCTATGACCGCTGGAGTGCGGTGCAACCGAAATCCGCCAACCCATTGATCGACAAGGCGTTGCTGCTGCAACGTCAGGGCGCAATGGAGGAGGCTGAGACCGTCTTGAAACGGGCAATGAAGCGCGATCCTCGGCGCGGCGAGATTTATCGGATGCTGGCCGTGAGCCGCAAGCTCAAGCCCGGCGATCCGCTGATCCGTACCATGAAGAAGGCCGAATCCGACAAGCACCAGTCGCCCGAGGCCCGCGTGCAGCTTCAATTCGCATTGGCGAAGGCGATGGAAGACACGGGAAAAACCGATCACGTCTTCCGCTACCTCAAGCCTGCAAATCGCGCCATGAAATCCGCGTATCGCTTCGATATTCGCAGCCGAAAGGCGGAGGTCGACGGCTTGATCCGCGCATTCTCAGGGGAGGACTTCACGCCCATCTCCGCGGCTGGAAACGGTTTTGCACCGATCTTCGTTACCGGTTTGCCCCGCTCCGGGACCACACTCGTGGAGCAGATCCTCAACGCGCATTCACAAGTGAGTGCTGCTGGTGAGCAGCCCCACGCGCTGCGCCTTGCCTATGATATTCTCGGTGGCCCGCGTTCCGGCTTCTCCAAGGCAAGGTCTCTCGATGAGGAAGACTACCGGCGTTTCGCGTCTGATTATGAAGACGCGATGCGCGCCGCGATACCGTTTGACCGGATCGTGACCGACAAGGCGATCCAGACCCATCTGATTATCGGATTCCTGAAGCGGGCGCTGCCCGATTCCAAGGTTATCGTCGTGCGCCGCGACCCGCGTGACCTGCTGTATTCGATTTACAAGAACATGTTCGCGCCTGGCACGCACCGATACGCATACGACCTTGAGGACCTGGCCGGCTACTATGCGTCTTTCGTGCAGATACTGGATTTCTGGCGGCGGACGCTTCCGGACGGTTTCCATGAGTTGCACTACGAGGAGCTTGTGGCACACCCCGAAGAACAAACACGCGCATTGGTGGCCGCGGCCGGCCTCGAGTGGGAAGATGGCTGTCTCGATTTCCATGCTGCAAAAGGAGAGGTGAAGACTCTCTCGGTCAGCCAGGTGCGCCAACCCATTTACAGGTCTTCTGCTCGGGCTTGGGAGAAATACGCCGCCGACCTTGCTCCGCTTACCGCGGCGCTGGAGCGGGAAGGAGTGCTGTGATGGGGCTGGACGACATTCGAGGCCGGATTGCCAAGGCGGAGGCCGATGCGGGCAGGGCTACCGGAAGCACCACGCTCATTGCGGTCTCCAAGGTGCAGCCGCTGGAGAGGGTCGAAGCGGTGCTGGACGCCGGGCACCGGGTTTTCGGCGAGAACAGAGTGCAGGAAGCGCAGGGCAAATGGCCGGCATTCAGGGAACGCTTCGGCGGGCTGGAGCTGCATTTGATCGGTCCATTGCAGACCAACAAGGCGCGCGTTGCGATCGACCTGTTCGACGTCATCCACACGCTGGACCGTCCGAAGCTGGCCAATACGCTCGCCCGCCTGGCGCAGGAGACCGGCCACTGCCCACCGCTCTTCATTCAGGTGAACACAGGTGAGGAACCGCAGAAGGCGGGCATTCTGCCACGTGATGCTGACGCCTTCATTGCCGAGGCACGCGCCTTGGATCTGCCGGTTGAGGGCCTGATGTGCATTCCCCCGGTGGAGGAGGAACCGAGCCTGCATTTCGCGCTGCTTGCCAAGATCGCGGAGCGCAATGGCCTAGACGGTTTGTCGATGGGAATGAGCAGTGACTTCGAGCGAGCGATAGCGCAAGGCGCAACCCACATCCGTGTCGGCTCCGCCATATTCGGACCGCGCGATTACGGGTGATGGCGGGCTGTCGTATCACGCCTCCGGCGGGGATATTTTCAGACAGAAGAAGGGGCGGGCACGAAGAGCCGCGTTCCGGGGGCAATCCGTGCGGCGGCCCACAGCAGGTGGTCGCGGCGGAGCGCGATACAGCCCTCGGTCGGGTGGCACTTTTTGCGCCAGATGTGCAAGAAGATCGCCGAGCCGCGCCCGAGCGTGGCAATTGGCGAGTTCCAGTCTGTCACAAGAACGATGTCGTAAAGCGGGTCGGGTCGCCGCAGCGATTCATGCCCGAAACGGTGCGGCGCGCGAATTGGGCGGTTGTACTCCGGATCGGAGGGGTCGTCGGACCACAGGTCGCCCGGCCTGATCGGAGTAGCCCAGGGGGCGGGACGCGCGAGCCTGTCCGGACGGTACAGCGTATGAACGATGTGGTGGATGCCGCACGGGGTGGCACCGTCGCCTTCCCGTTTTGCTGTGCTGAGGCCTCCGCGCCCGACGGCAACGGGAAAATACCGGCCCTTGAAACGCAATCCGCGCGGCGTGAGGACGAGATCTTCAGGGGTCACAGGAGATGTCCGGATTTCGCCGCCTTTGTCGCGAGATACGTGGCGTTCTCCTTGGTGTGACCGACCTTGAGCGGGACCCGTTCGATCACTTCTACACCCTGCGCTCGCATCATGTCGATTTTTGCCGGGTTGTTGGTCATCAGGCGGACACTGGAAAAACCCATCTCGCGCAAAAGCGCCGCGCCAATGCGAAAGTCTCGCTCGTCGTCTTCGAAGCCGAGCCGATGATTGGCTTCGACCGTATCGAAACCTTGATCCTGAAGACTGTACGCGCGCATCTTGTTGGCAAGACCGATACCGCGACCTTCCTGATTGAGATAGAGCAGAATACCCGCGCCTTCCTGCCCCATGGCGGCGAGCGCGGCGCGTAATTGCGGGCCACAGTCGCACTTGAGCGATCCGAGCAAGTCACCTGTGAAACAGGCGGAGTGCAGGCGCGCGAGCACTGGCTGGTCGCGGTCCGGTTGACCAACCTCGACGGCGTAGTGCTCTTCTCCCCCGTCGTTGGGGCGGAATATGTGCAACCGGCCAGCGCGCGCGAGTTCCATTGGAAGCCGGGCCGAGACGACCTCCGCGTATGTCGCGGCGTTACGTGGTACGTCATCGGTTGCGAGGTCGAGGGTCGTCAGGTCGAGCGCGGTCGCGTCTTCCGAGCTCCTCAATGGACGTAGCAGGATGGCTGGCAGTAGGCGTGCCTCCTTGGCCAATGCAATGGCCGAACGATGCAAGTTGGCCGATCCGTCGCGTTCCGTTCGGAACGGGCCCTTCATCGGGTCGGAAAGGTCGTCGGCAGGGTCGGCAACGGATTGGGCCCAACTCAGGGTAGCGCCCGGCGCAAGAACGATCCGGGCGAGGTCGCCGTCGTAAGGTCTTGCTTTCAGGGTCTCCGCACGACGCGCCGTGATGGCAAGCACGGCGTCTGCGCCTGTGGTGAGTTCTTCAAAGCGGATCGGAGTCAAGGTTTCGACAGCGGCGACGAGTGCGGAGGTGCCATCCGCGGTCAGGCACACGGGCAAGCCCATCCGTAAATCCGCGCGTGCGCGTGCGCGGCGTTCGGCGGGAGAGGGGGATAGGCTCATGTTCGCTCGCTTGGTTCGAGCCGGAGCGTTAGCATGTAACACATCGGCCCGGAAGCTGAAACATTCGCTTTCAATCCCACACAACGGCGTGAGAATCCTGCAGCAATTCTTGCCGCAGCCGATGTTGCTGCGCATTTGCGGAAAAAGAAACGGAGGATTTCCGCATGGGAACGCTGAAGAAAATCCTGTTGGTCGACGATGAGGAAGACCTGCGCGAGGCGTTGAGCGAACAACTCGTGATGACGGAGGATTTCGATGTTTTCGAGGCTGCGAATGGCCACGAAGCGATGGAGAAGGTCAAGGCCGGGTTGTTTGACCTCGTGATACTCGATGTGGGGCTGCCGGACACCGATGGGCGCGAACTCTGCCGGTTGATGCGCAAGCAGGGGGTCAAGTGCCCGGTGTTGATGCTTACCGGACACGACAGCGACGCTGACACCATCCTTGGGCTCGATGCCGGGGCAAATGACTACGTTACCAAACCGTTCAAGTTCCCGGTTCTGCTTGCCAGGATCCGCGCACAACTCCGCCAGCACGAGCAATCTGAGGACGCAGTGTTCCAGCTCGGCCCGTACACGTTCAAGCCGGCGATGAAGATGTTGATCGACGAAAACGACCGCAAGGTTCGGCTGACTGAGAAAGAGACGAATATTCTCAAGTTCCTCTACCGGGCCACTGAAGGCGTGGTGGCGCGCGATGTGCTGCTACATGAAGTCTGGGGATACAACGCCGGCGTGACGACCCATACGTTGGAGACGCACATCTATCGCCTGCGGCAGAAGATCGAACCAGATCCTTCCAATGCGCGGCTGCTGGTCACGGAATCGGGTGGCTATCGTCTTGTCGCATGAGAGATACGTTCTGATTTCCACTCGCAGGATTCTCTTAACCCTTCTTCGTTAGGGTTTATTCATCGCGCCGGGGATCGGCGTGGTAACCTCCCTGTTGGACTGGCCCGGGCAAAGAGCCCGGGCTTTTTTTCATTCACACATGGCGAGTGTAGGTCGCGGAGACGCGTATTTGGTCTGGACGTGCGTGACGTCGCAAACGGCGTTTTTCAATCAAGCTTCCAGTCACTTGAGTGCCGAACGCGCAAGCGTTCTGGAGCCTTCGGTACTCGGGGCTTGGACGGCGGAGCGAGACCTGCAGCGAGTGGGCCGAGTGGTGCTGCGCGAGCAACATTCGTCAAGCTTTTTTGGAAAGCGTGACCTTCTGCAGGGGCGCTCGTAGATTAAAAGATGAATAGAAAATACATAATATAAAAAATTAGCTATCATTTAGAGTAAATTAACGTCGCAAATTGGCTTGAAGCGAGATATATTTTTCCGTTTTTGTCAATTACATTCAAATATTCATAATTTGTTGTAGATCAAGGACAATTTCCGCCACCCGTGTATCCGTGGAAGCGCAGTAGAGCCTGCTGGCATCCAGGACAGGGAGGGATATGCTCATGAGATCCGGATTAACCACAGCAATTGTCGGCCTCGGACTTGTCCTGTCCGGTCTCGGACCGGTCTCTGCGCAGCAGTCCCAATCCATTCCGGAGGAAACGTCCAACACGACGGTGGATCACTCCAAGCTGGAAGTCCTCCAAAAGCAGTTCGCGAGTGGTCCAGAGGTCACGGAAGCGTGCCTGAGCTGTCACACGGAAGCCGCTGATCAGGTCAAGCAGTCAATCCACTGGAGTTGGGACTACACGCATCCCGACACCGGACAGGATCTCGGCAAGAACAACGTCATCAATTCGTATTGCGTTGGGGTCGCCGGAAACGAACCTCGCTGCACCTCCTGCCATGTCGGATATGGCTGGAAGGACATGAATACGCCTCCGCCGGAAGAGACGAGCGCCGTGGACTGCCTGGTCTGCCACGACAAGTCAGACACGTACTTCAAGATCCCCGCCGGAGCTGGCCAGCCTTTTGGAGCCGAGGTCAAGGAAGGCGCTGTCACAAATACCGGAAAACCAGCAAAACCTGTTGACTTGAAACTGGTCGCGCAAAGCGTCGGCCTGCCCGATCGCGACAATTGCGGAAACTGCCACTTCTACGGAGGCGGCGGCGACAATGTGAAACACGGTGACCTCTCATCGGTCCTGCATCACCCGACCGAAGCAATCGACGTGCACATGGCCGAGGATGGGCTCAACTTCGATTGCCAGGAATGCCACGTGAGCGACCGCCATATCTGGCACGGTTCACGTTACAATGTGACCGCCAAGGACACCGAAGGTGCCGGACTCCCGGGGCAGCGGCGAGATGTGGCCACATGCGAAAGCTGCCACGGCACTGAGCCACATGACGCCTTTTCGCTCATTGGCTTCAAGCTCAATTCCCACCGCGACAAGATCGCCTGCCAGACTTGCCACATCCCTGAGTACGCCAAGGGAGGCGTTCCAACAAAGACGCTCTGGGACTGGTCCACGGCAGGCAAGATGGGTGACGACGGCAAGCCGATGAAGGTTGCCAAGTATGAGTCTGGCGCCGGGAAGAAAAAGCCCACCTACGTGACGATGAAGGGCGATTTCGAATGGGGCGAGGATTTGCAGCCGGAGTATTTCTGGTTCGATGGCCAAGTCGAATACGCAAACGCCGATCATGAGATCGATCCGTCAGGGATCGTCGAGGTCAACACCATCTCCGGCAGCCAGGATGATGAGAAGAGCCGGATCTGGCCATTCAAGGTCATGCGCGGCAAGCAGCCCTATGACACCGAGCGAAATCGCCTGCTCTATCCGCACCTTTTCGGCCCAGGTTCGGAAACGGCGTACTGGGGCAAATGGGATTGGGACAAGTCGTTCGAAGCAGGCGCGAAAGCGTCCGGCACGGAGTATTCCGGGAGCTATGACTTCGTCTCGACAGAGATGTACTGGCCCGTGACGCACATGGTTGCTCCGGCCGAGGATCACGTCGCATGTGAGGAGTGCCACAGGCAAGATGGCCGGCTGGCGAATATCGCTGGTATCCACATCCCGGGCGCTAACCCAATGGGGCCCGGCGGCAAACTGGGTGCGCTGATCCTCGCGCTAACGCTGTTGGGAATCGTCGGTCATGCGATCATGCGCTTCGTCGGCCGCAAGAACATGAAGGAGCACTGAGATGTCAGAGCGATTGGTCAAAATCTACCCGCCGTTCGAACGATTCTGGCATTGGACACAGGTGATCCTTGTGCTGGTCATGACGTTCACCGGCTTCCGACTCTACGGGCTCCACGAGTGGATTCCGTACCAGCAAGCCGTGGTCGTGCATACCTATGCCGCGCTTCTTCTGATGCTGCTATGGATCTTCGCGATCTTCTGGCACTTCACGACGGGCACCTGGAAGCACTATGTTCCGACGACCAATGGGCTTTGGCAGGTGATCCGTTTCTACGGTTTCGGAATATTCAAAGGGGATAAGCACCCTTACAGGAAGGCCTATTGGCGCAAGCACAATCCGTTGCAGGCGATGGCCTATCTGACGCTGAAGGCACTGATATTCCCGACGATCTGGATCACTGGTATCGCTTATCTGACCTACCGGCTTTGGGAGCCGGCGCAGAGTTCGGGTTTCTGGATCGAGATAGTTGGAAACCTGCATGTGCTCGCAGCCTTCGGAATCCTCTCGTTTGTGGTCATGCATCTCTACCTGATGACCACCGGGCATTCCGTTTGGGAGCACGTCCGGCCGATGTTCAGCGGCTATGACGAGATCGACTTAACGCCCGAGGAAGAAGCGTACCTCGAGACGGACGAACCGAGCCGGATCAAACCCGTCGTTTGACACCCGCGCATTCGATCTCCTCAAAAAGGCGGCGCAAAGCGTCGCCTTTCTTGTGGTGTTTCATTGTTTGGGTCTGCGGTAAAATATTGAAATATAACAATAAATAGTATAAACTATTGAGTCGCGGCCATGGGCTTTGAGGGTGCGATTCACTCGGGGCTTGAATAACATTCAAAAAATGGCATATGTTATCCGGCCGCCGTATGGAAAGGAGTTTCCAATGCCAAGATTCATGCTTCCAGTTCTGCTCGCCATTGCGTTGCCCTCTGCCGCGCTGGCGGAGACCGCCATGCAGGCAAGACAAGCCGAGGTCACAGAATGGAAGGCTGTTTTCGGGCGCATCGAGACCCGCGACAGCATCCCGGCCCGGTCGCGGCTCGGTGGAACACTGGTGGATCTGTCCGTCGAGGAAGGCTCGCGGGTCGAAAGGGGTCAGCACATCGCGACCGTTCAGGACGAGAAACTCGACTTGAAGCTCGGGGCGATCGATGCGCAGTTGCGTGCGCTGAAGGCACAGCTGGAAAATGCGAAGACCGAGTTGCAACGGGGTGAAAACCTCCTTTCACGGGGAGTGGCAACGGCACAGAATCTCGACTCCCTGCGAACCCAGGTGGACGTCATCTCCGGCCAGATCGATGCGGCGGAGGCGGATCGCAATGTGTTGCTTCAGCAGGAAGCCGAGGGCGCTGTGTTGGCGCCTTTGTCCGGAACGGTATTGAGTGTACCCGTAACGGCCGGCGCCGTGGTGCTGGCTGGCGAGACGATTGCCGAGATTGGCGGCGGTGGATTCTTCTTGCGGCTGGCGGTTCCGGAACGGCATGCAGCCTACCTCAAGGAGGGGGACGCGATCCGTATCGACGGAAGCGACCAGATGCGCGACGGTCGCCTTGCCAAGATCTATCCACAGATCGAAAGCGGGCGTGTAATTGCGGACGTCGAAGTCGAAGGTCTGAGCCAGGACTTCGTTGACGCCCGCGTTCTGGTGCGCCTGCCCATTGGATCCACTAAGGCCGTCGTCGTGCCACCGGACGCTGTGACATCTCGGATGGGACTGGATTTTGTTGCCGTCGAACGTGGCGATGGCTCTATAGCTCAGCGCACGGTCGTACTGGGTGAGCCCGTCGAACTGGACGGTGAACCGATGGTCGAAGTTCTATCCGGCCTGAAGGGCGGCGAAAAACTGGTTCAAGGTCATGAGTGAAAAACCTACCATCACCCGCCGCGGCATAGCTGGCGGTTTGACCAGCGCGTTCATTCAATCCGCGCTGACCCCATTGATCATTCTCGCCTCACTTGCAGTCGGTCTGATCGCCCTCGTCAGCCTGCCGCGTGAAGAAGAGCCACAGATTTCCGTGCCGCTCGTGGACATTCACATCCAGGCACCCGGCCTTATGGCAGAGGATGCGATGAAGCTCGTAACCGAACCGATGGAAACCATCGTGCAGGGCATCAACGGCGTGGAGCATGTGTATTCCCAGACGAGTGACGACTACGCGATGGTCACCGCGCGGTTTCTCGTTGGTACCTCGTCAGACGCGGCAATTCTCAGGGTACATGAGAAGGTCCGCGCCAATATGGACCGCATCCCGATGGGGATCGAAGACCCTCTCATCGTCGGGCGCGGTATTGACGACGTGGCCATTGTCTCGCTGACACTGACCCCAACAGATCCGACAGGCGATGTGACCGCGAACGACCTCACCCGGATCGCCCGCCAATTGCAGGTCGAGGTGGCCAAGATCGACAATGTGGGCCTGACGTATATCGTCGGCGAGGCGCCGGAAGCGATCCGAATTGCGCCGGACCCGGAGCGTCTGGCGCTCTATGGGGTGACGCTTCAGCAACTGGCTGGCAAGGTTCAGGGCGCGAACCGCGCATTTTCGACCGGATTGGTCCGCGACGGCGGCGAACAGATTGCCCTTGTCGCCGGCCAGACGCTAAAGGCGCCCGCAGATGTCGCGAACCTTCTTGTCACGACCCGCGATGACCGGCCGGTCTACGTACGCGACGTGGCGGACGTCTCATTCGTGCCGGACACATCGGATCGGATCGTTGCGAATGTCACGCGCGATACAGATGGCGCGATAACTCGGACACCGGCGGTGACGCTGGCGGTGGCAAAACGGGCCGGTGCCAACGCCGTGATCGTGGCCGAAGAGATCCTGCATCGTGTCGAAGAGCTGGAGCATGAACTGATCCCCGACAGCGTCGATATCGACGTGACGCGCGACTATGGAGAGACGGCGAACGAAAAGGCGAATGAGCTTTTGTTCCATCTGGGGCTTGCGACCATTTCCATCGTGGCGCTCGTGTTCTTCGCGATCGGCTGGCGTGAAGCGCTCGTTGTCGCGATCGTGATACCAGTGACTATCCTTCTCACGCTCTTCGCCGCGTGGATCATGGGCTACACGTTGAACCGCGTCTCGCTGTTCGCCCTGATTTTCTCCATCGGTATCCTGGTGGATGACGCCATCGTTGTGATCGAGAACATTGCACGCCACTGGGCTATGCCGGACAAGGCTGACCGGGTGACCAAGGCGATCCGCGCTGTTGCCGAGGTTGGCAATCCGACGATCGTTGCCACGCTGACGGTTGTCGCGGCGCTCCTACCGATGCTCTTCGTGTCCGGGCTCATGGGGCCATACATGAGCCCCATACCGGCAAATGCGTCGGCGGCGATGATCTTCTCCTTCTTCGTCGCGGTCATCGTGACACCCTGGCTTATGGTCAAGATAGCCGGCCGCGCGCCCTCCCATGACCCTTCCGGAGAGGCTCACCATGGTGGCGCTTTGGGGCGGATCTATGCCGCGGTTGCACGGCCGCTCTTGCGGACAAAGGCAGGCAGCCTGCTATTCCTGCTTGTGGCCGCCGCGGTATCATTCGGGTCACTCGGTCTGCTCTACACGAAGGACGTGACCGTCAAGCTCCTGCCATTCGACAACAAGTCGGAACTGTCTGTGGTGATCGACCTGCCAGAGGGGGCGTCGGTCGAGGACACCGATGCCGTTGCTCAGGACGTTGCGCAAAGCGTGCTGGAGTTGCCCGAGGTGATATCGGCGCAGACCCACGCAGGCGACGCAGCACCGTTCAACTTCAACGGATTGGTCCGGCACTACTACCTGCGGGCAAAACCGGAAATGGGGGACGTACAGATCAATCTCACCCCGAAGCACGATCGTGAGCGCACAAGCCACGACATCGCGCTGGAAATCCGGGAGCGTATCTCGCAGCTTGATGTTCCCGAAGGCACGAGTCTCAAAACGGTCGAACCGCCGCCGGGGCCGCCCGTTATCGCGACCTTGCTGGCCGAGGTCTACGGCCCGGACGGTGAAACACGTCGTGAGGCGGCTGCGAAGATCCGCGAGGCCTTCGAGAGTGTTCCCTTTGTCGTAGATGTCGACGACAGCTACGGCGTGCAGCCGCGGCGGCTTCGGGCGACAATTTCCGCCGACCAGCTCGAATTCTACGGTGTGCAGGAAAGCGACGTGTTCGACACCCTGGCGATCCTCAACGCCGGGCAGACCGTGGGTTACTCGCATCGGGGCGGTGGCCGCTACCCGATTCCGATAACTGTGGAGCGCGACAAAGCGGACCGTGTTGTGGACGAGCGGTTCCTCTCCACGCCCATTCCGGCAAATGCGCTGCCGGGCGCCCGTGGCGTGGTTGAGCTCGGCGATGTGGTGGAGATCACCGAGGAAAAGGCGTCCTTCCCGATCTTCCGCCACAATGGCAGATCGGCCGAGATGGTGATGGCCGAACTCGCCGGCGACTTCGAAGCGCCGCTCTACGGAATGCTCGCCGTGGCCGATGCGCTCGACGCGATGGAGTGGGAGGAGGGTACGAAGCCCGAGATCCGGCTGAACGGACAGCCCGAAGATGAGGCCGCTGTAACCTTGCTCTGGGACGGCGAGTGGGAGGTTACCTGGGTGACGTTTCGTGACATGGGTGCTGCCTTCGCAGTCGCGCTGCTCGGCATCTACATCTTGGTCGTCGCGCAGTTCGGTTCTTTCCTGTTACCGCTGGTGATCCTGACGCCGGTTCCTCTCACCTTTATCGGTATCATGGCCGGGCATTGGGCATTCAACGCACCCTTTTCAGCGCCGTCGATGATCGGTTTCATCGCGCTTGCAGGGATAATCGTGCGGAATTCGATCCTCCTGGTGGATTTCATCCGCCACGCGGACCCCTTGGCTGACAAGGTTGAGACGCTGATCGAAGCGGGGTCGATCCGCTTCAAGCCAATCCTGCTCACGGCTGTTGCCGCGATGATCGGTGCGGCCGTGATCCTGGCCGACCCCATTTTTCAGGGTCTGGCGCTGTCGCTGCTTTTCGGATTGCTAAGCTCGACCCTGCTGACCGTGCTCGTGATCCCGGCCATCTACCGAGTGTTCCGAACGTAACCGATTGTTGGCGCGGGGCACTCCCGCGCCGACAGCTCCCCGCGTAGAACGAATCTCGTATTGACTGGCAAGTGTCAGGAGTACTCGACTGCGTCCTGGTCGACCGCCCAGAGCATGTCGGTCAGCAGGTCGGGGTCGGCTGCGTGGACGCGGTTCCAGGTGGGTATGAACGGCGTCTCAGCGGGGTTCTCAAGGAAGATGTGCCCAGCAATGACAATGTTTTGGGCAAATAGCTCGATCGACTGCTCTTCCTTGTGCCTGTCGACCGCAAGCCCGTTCATCTTTGCGTCGTTGTAGTAGCAATCGAGGAGGTCGAGCGCGGATCGGTAGTACGTCGCCTTAAGAGACCGGAATATCTCTTCGGAAAACACGGTTCCGTCGGCTGCCAGCTTGCGGAAGATCGCCTTGCAGATGTCGATGGACATGCGAGACAATCCGGCCGTGGAATCCTCCTCGCTCAAAGGCTGGTGTTTGTGATCGTAGGCGTCCGAGATTTCCACCTGGCAGACGGATTTCGGTGCGAGATTTCGCCAAGCCTCGCTCAGCACGCCGATTTCAAGCCCCCAGTCCGAAGGAATTCGCAGGTCCGCCAGAATGGGCGCGCGCATCGCGAATTCACCGGAGAGCGGGTACCGGAAGCTTCGGAGGTAATCGAGATAATCGCGGTCGCCCACCACACGTTTCAGTGCGATCAGCAGGGGCGAAACCAGCAGCCGTGTCACCCGTCCGTTGAGCTTCTTGCCGTCCGTGCGGGGGTAGAAGCCCTTGGCGACTTGGTAGGGGAAGCTCGGATTTGCCACCGGATAGACAAGGCGGGCCAGCATGTCGCGCGAATAGGTAACGATATCGCAATCGTGGATGGCGACCACCGAGCTGTCGGCGCAGGCCAGCAGGTACCCAAGGCAGGTCCAGACGTTCTTTCCCTTGCCCGGTTCGTTCGGTGCGAGCCCAAGCTCGTCCAGACGCTGTTGGATCGCCAGCATTCGCGGGCTGTCGTTCCAGATCACCACATGGTTTTGCGGCAGAACCGAGAAGAACTGGCGGGCATGACGGAACTGGGCCTCGTCTGCACGGTCCAGTCCGATGACGATGCGGTGGAGGAACGGCACCTGTGCCAGTTCGTCGAGAATTGCCGGCAGGGCCTCCCCCTCAAGTTCGGAGAACAGCGATGGCAGGATGAGCGATATCTTCCGGCTGCTTCCGAAGCTCGCGAGTTCGGCCGTAAGCGCTTCCGTGCTCGTCGAACGCAGGTTGTGCAGCGTTGCGATGTTTCCGTTCTGGTGGAAGTCGGCCATGGGAGGCGTCTCCTGTCCTAGATATTCAAGCTGTCGAGGAGGTCGAGCACGGCGCTGTTCCATCCCTCAGGTCCCGGTGCAGATGTCCGGTGAATGCGGCCCGCTGCCTCTCCCGGCAGTGGTGGAAGCGGGGTGCCATGCGGATTGGCGACGATCACGCCGTAATCGGCCGCCTCGATCATCTCCCGGTCGTTTGGCGCATCTCCGAGTGCCAGTTTCGGCGGATTGTCGTAGCGGGAAGCGACCTCGGCCATTCGGTCGGCCTTCGTACCGCCGAACGAGAGTGTCAGAAAACGACCTCCGTGGCGGGCGCTGACGCCGAGCGCTTCCAGTTCTTGCAGGAACGAGTCCAGTTCCGCGTTGCTTCCGTTCCAGAGGCCGGGTTCCGAAAACTGCCGCCTCGAAGCGTTCGCGGCGTCTTCGGGGGCCAAACCTGTTGCCAGCGCGACACCGTCAACACCAAGGTCGGCAAAGCCAGCGAAGTGGGCACGCAGATCGGGGGTGACTTGATCGAGGGCCGCGCGCAGACGCGTGTAGTCTGTGTCGCTCTCCGTGGGGTCGGCTTCAAGAAGGCCGGCGCCATTCTCCACGATCGCCGGATACGCTTCGCAGCCAATTTCGCGACGCAATACGTCGATCTCTACGGCGGTCTTGGAGGACGCGAGAACCAGGGGTATCGCTGCGGCTCTCAGGCGGTCGAGAGCGGCACGGGCGGGTGCTGGCGAATATGTTGCGTGGTCCAGCAATGTGCCGTCGAGATCCGAAAAGACGATCAGCGGTGGACGTGTCATGGGCCGGACTGTATCGCCGTATTTCCAACGCTGCGAGCCCATTCTCGCCTGTCCGTCCAAACGCCGCACGCCGCGGTGCTTGCTCCGGAGAAGGACCGCCGCAATGGGTTTGGCGCTAGATACCGTTCAATAGCCAAACCGCGGATTCAAGGCTTGTTTGGGTGGCGCCGGGGCGCGCCAATGCGCCCCGTACGCAATGTTCAGAGCGTGATGCGGTAACTCGCGAAGCCGTTGGTGCCGTCGCCGGCCGGTTCGATCTTTACCGCCTTCACGTCGCCGATATGTTCGGCGGCTTTGGGGCCGGTCTCGAACAGAACGGTCGTACCCGGCATCGGCGCGAAGGACCAGTTATCGTCTGCCGTTGGGTTGATTGTCCCTTGCTCGACGATGTAGCGCACGATCACGTCGCGGTTGGTGTCCGGCGCTTCGAGGATGGTCGTCTCCGGGCTTGCGCCAGGGAAGTCACCACCGCCACTCGCACGGTAATTGTTGGTGGCAATGACGAACTCCATGTCGTCTGTCACTGGCTGGCCGTTAAACTCGAGGTTCACGATCCGGCTGGCATCTGGGTTCAGTTCCTCACCTTTGGGGCCGAACCGCGAAGGTTGCGACAGGTCGATCTGGTAGCTAACGCCGTCGATCACGTCGAAATTGTAGGACGGGAACGAGGGGTTCAGCAGAACGGCGTCGGTGCTACCCGGTTCGATCTGGTTGAACATGCCGGCAGAACGCTCCAGCCAGCCCTTGAGCTGCGCGCCGGTCACCTTCACTGCGCGCACGATATTGGGGTAAAGGTAAAGGTCGGCCACGTTCTTGATTGCGACGTCACCCGGGGCGACATCTGTGTAGTAGTCCGGTCCGCCGCGACCGCCGGCCTTGAAGGGCGCCGCAGCCGACAGGAGTGGAAGCCCTTCGTACTCCGTGCCCTTGAGCATTTCCCCTACGTACCATTTCTGAGCGATGGAGACGATCTGTACCGACGGGTCGTCTGCCACGAGTGCGAAGTAGGAATGTAGCGGCGCGGCGGTTTTACCGACGGCGCGCCGTACGTAGGCCAGCGTTTCTTCGTGCACGTCCTTGACGGCGTCGAGCACTGACTGATCGTCCTCGACCAGGGCGGTGACGGACCGGTCCTCGTTGCGTTTGGAGATGGGGCGCGCCTCGGTCTCGAAGTTCACGACACGCCAAGCATCGCCGTCGCGTTCCAGCATCAGGTCGATGAGCCCCATGTGCGAGCCCCAGAATCCGCCCATGACCGCGGGCTTGCCGTGGATTGTGCCCGCATCGGCATCTACCGCGGCGTAGTCGGCATAGGTGGGTGAAGGGAAGACGAGATGCGAGTGCCCCGTCATAACCGCGTCGATCCCGTCGACGGCGGCCAGCGGAACGGAGGCGTTTTCCATCAGATCGGAACGGTCGGCGGCCCCGATGCCGGAGTGGCTGAGCGCGAGGATGATATCGCATCCTTCTTCACGCATTTGTGGCACCCAGGCTTCGGCCGTCGATACGATGTCGCGGCTCTCTACGTTGCCTTCCAGGTGCCGGCGATCCCAGTTCATGACTTGCGGTGGGACAAAGCCGATGAGACCGACGCGAATGGGGTGTTTCGTGCCATCGCCCATCTCGATTTCGCGTTCGAGAATCACGTAGGGTTTCAGGAGCGTGGTGTCCTGGGTTGGTTCTGCCCCCATCTTCTTCGCAATATTCGCACAGACGACGGGGAATTCGGCCCCGGCCAACGACTTCTCAAGGAAATCCAGGCCGTAGTTGAACTCGTGGTTGCCGAGCGTCGAAGCGTCGAAGCCGGCAGCATTCATCGCGCTAATGATCGGATGCATGTCGCCTTCTTTCATGCCCCGCTCATAGGCGATGTAGTCGCCCATCGGGTTTCCCTGAAGGAAGTCGCCATTGTCGACGAGCATGGAGTTGGTGGCCTCGGCCCGGATGCCGTCGATAATCGTCGCGGTTCGCGACAGGCCCACGGTGTCGACGGCCCGGTCGGAATAGTAGTCGTACGGGTAGACGTGAACGTGCAGGTCTGTTGTTTCCATGATCCGCAAATGCGCTTGGTTGGAGGCGGCGCGTGCGGAGAAGGGATGGAGAGTAATCAAGGAGGCCCCTGCAATGCTGCCCGCCAGGAAGCCGCGGCGGGAAATGTCGAACTTGTTCATGCGTTTCATAGAGCACCCCATCTGATTGCAAAGCGAGTGGCGGGATACCTCCGACGCATCACACGCAGATGAATGTCCGGAACTGTCCCAACGTCAACGTCTTTTTCCGAAACGACTATAGCAGGTTTCGTGCGAGGAGTCGGTGGGGCTGGCGAATATCTCCGGCAGGCGAATTGCGTCGCGTTTGAAGCCATGCGATTGCAGCTTCAAGCAAGTTTGGGGACATGTGCCAATGCGACTGGCGGAGACTGTGACTTTTGGTGGCGGCGGGCTGGACAGAGCCGCCCATATCAGGCGGGACAACGACGCATTGGCGCACCTTCTAAGCACGCCGGATGCACGGATTTTGCCGATGTGGCGATCCAAACCCTTGGTTCAGGGCGGCGACGCGTTGGTGCTTGCGCCGGTTCCCGACCGGTCCCTGTTGCGCGGTTTTTTCCAGGAAGTGCCCTTCTTTCTGGGAAAGGCGGATGGGGCCGCCTGGTTTGCTCAGGATGTTTCCAGCTGGGAGCCCGAAGGGCAGGATACAGCGACGGTCGGTGCTTTCGTCGACCCCACGGAGCAACACTTCCCGGACTTGCCGGAGGACTGCCGATTCGTGGAGTTGCGCGCGGTCATGGCGCGGCTATCCCCGTTGGATGCAGAACTGGCGGCGACGGCGCGAGCGTTGATCGAGTGGCACCGCGCGCATCGGTTCTGCGCCCGGTGCGGTGCGGGGTCCACGCCGGTCGAAGCCGGTTGGCAACGAAAGTGCACGACCTGCGGCAGACTTCATTTTCCTCGAACCGACCCGGTCGTGATCATGTTGATCACGCATGGGAACTCTGTACTGATGGGGCGCAGCCCGGGTTGGCCGGAGGGCATGTTTTCGTTGCTCGCCGGATTTGTGGAACCGGGTGAGACGCTTGAAGCGGCAGTGCGCCGCGAAGTGTTCGAGGAAGCCGGTGTGTCTGTCGGCGCGGTGTCGTATCTGGCGTCTCAGCCCTGGCCGTTCCCTGCGTCGCTGATGATTGGGTGCCGTGGCGATGCGCTGACGCGCGACATCTGCGTTGATCCTGCCGAGATCGAGGAGGCGCTATGGGTCAGTCGAGAAGAAATGCTGTCGGTTATGGCTGGCGACCACGCCACTATCCGGACGGGCCGCGAAGGCGCGATTGCACGCTTCCTGCTCTCGAACTGGCTTGCGGACCGGTTGGATTGACGCGAAACAACCCTCAAGTGGCCGTATCCTACAGAGGCAGTGCATGAAGTTTTCGACTCGTGACGAAATCGAAGCGCCGGCCGATCGGGTGTGGGCAGCGCTGACGAATGCCGAGATGTTCGAACAGGCGGCGCGGTCGCGCGGCGCAGAGGTGATCCGGCATCCGGAGCCGCAGAACTTCGGAGTGGGCACGTCTTGGACGACCCATTTTGAGTTTCGCGGGGTCAGGCGCAAACTCTTTACGGAGGTGGTCTCCTGTGATGCGCCCGGGCTTTTGGTGTTCGAGTCCAACGTCGGCGGCGTCGACGTCTTGGCGCGGTTCGAACTTGAACCCTTGGGGAATGCCCGAACCAGAATGGGAACCTCCCTCGACATGACAGCACGGTCAATTCCGGGCCGCATTCTGATTCAGACGTTGAAGCTCGGAAAAACCACGCTCAATCAGAAGTTTCGCCGGCGGATGCGTCGATTTGCGCGTTACCTCGGCAGGACCTAGTTCGAGTTTTGAGGCATCAGTGGCGTTTCGGGTCGGCAGGATAAACTCCTAGGACGTCGAGACGATCGGTGAAGTAATCCAACTCGTCCAGCGCGAGTTTGACGCCGGGATCGTCCGGATGGCCCTCGATATCGGCGTAGAACTGCGTCGCGGAAAACGAACCGTCCACCATGTAGCTTTCGAGCTTCGTCATGTTTACGCCGTTGGTGGCGAAACCACCGAGCGCTTTGTAGAGCGCAGCCGGGATGTTCCTGACCCTGAAGACAAACGTGGTCATCATGCTGTCACCGCGCGGCGTGTGGTCGGGCTTTTCGGACATTATTAGAAAGCGCGTCGTGTTGTGCGCCTGATCTTCGATATGCCGGGCGAGAATCTCGAGCCCGTAGGCTTCCGCCGCAAGGTCGGAGGCCAAGGCGCCAACATTTCGGAGCCCTCGGCGGGCGATGTCTGCCGCGGCGCCGGCGCTGTCCGCAGCCGGCTCGCCTCGAATGCCGAACTGGTCGAGAAAATTCTGACACTGCGGCAAAAGGACGAGGTGGGCGCGCACTGTTTCAATCTCGTCTATGTGCACGCCTGGCATCGCCATCAGACTGATATGAACCCGTACGAAGGCCTCATCGACGATGTGCAGCCCGCTTTCCGGCAGGAGTCGGTGAATATCGGCCACTCTGCCATAGGTGGTGTTTTCCACCGGAAGCATGGCGAGTTCCGCAGCGCCGCTCTGGACGGCACGTATCGTGTCTTCAAAGCTCCGGCATGGCAGGGGCTCGTAGCCCGGACGCGCGTCGTGACAGGCTTGGTGCGAATAGGCACCAAGTTCTCCTTGGAAAGCGATGCGGGGGCGGTCTGTCATTGATCTTTCGCGGATATATTCAAGTTGATGCGACGATATGGCGGCCAGTCGCGTAAACTACACCTTGCGCGATAGGCCCGGAAACATGATAGATGCGCGAAACGTTCATTTAGCGGGATGCGACATGTTCGACACGATGACCCTCACCAAGACCGTCGGCGCCCTTTGCGGCTCCCTTTTGGTCTACCTCCTTGGCGTTTGGGCCGCCGAAATCCTGTTTCACGTCGGTGGCGGTCACGGCGATGATCACGCTCAGGCCTATGTGATCGACACCGGCGACGGTGGGGGCCATGGCGCCGAAGAGGCCGAAGAGGTCGATTTCGAAGCCCTCCTTGCCAACGCGGATGTCTCGAAAGGCGAGAAGCTCTTCAAGAAATGTCAGGCTTGCCACGTTCTTGACGAAGGCGTGAACAAGACCGGTCCGACGCTGCATAACATCGTTGGCCGCGAGGTCGACGCGATTGCGGACTTCGCTTACTCCGGGGCGCTGATTGCTGTGGCCGATGTCTGGACCCCGGAAAACCTCGATGGCTTCCTGGAAAACCCGAAGAGCTTTGCTCCGGGAACCAAGATGTCCTTCGCCGGCTTCAAGAAGGCAGAGGAACGCGCCGATATCATAGCGTACCTGCAAGCCAACTGAGGCATCACCGCTCCATGGAGCGGCTGTATTTCCGGCAATGCCCGCGCTCTCCGGAGGGAGGCGCGGGCATTCGCGTCAATCACGGGGTGTCACGCAATCGCAACTTGATAATCCGGTCGTCGCATAGGTAGGTAAACGGTCAAGTAGTACTGGACGGAACTCCTCAAAGGGACCTGCCTATGCGAATTCGGAAAGCCGGGGCGATTGCACGTATCCCAACATGTCACATGGCCGGGATTCGTGCCATTTTCACCGGGGTTGCGCTAGTCGCGGCGTGTTCTGCGACCGCCGATACCTCCGACACGGTCATTTCCACCCACGGTTACTCCTTTTTTGGCGAACTTGCCTATCCGGCAGACTACCAGCATTTCGATTTTGTGAACCCCGACGCGCCGAAGGGCGGGGAACTGGCAATCGGGGCATCCGGCACTTTCGACAGTCTCAATCCCTACTCGCGCAAAGGACGTGCTGGCGCGCTGACCTCGATCCAGTACGATTCGCTTATCGAAAGCGTCGAGGATCAGGTTGGCCAGTACTACGGCATCCTCGCCGAAAGCCTCGAATATCCCGAAGACAAGTCGTGGGTTATATTCCACATGCGGCCCGAGGCGACATTCTGGGATGGCACGCCGGTGACGGCCGAAGATGTGGTCTACAGCCACAAACTGTTTATCACCCAGGGTCTTCCGTCCTATGCGGCAGCAGTCGGTGAGATGGTGACGAGCGCGGAGGCGCTGGACGATCACACGGTGAAATTCACCTTCAATACCGAACTGACCAAACGGTCCCGTATCGAGACCGTGGGTTCCACCACGGTGTTTTCCAAAGCGTGGTTCGAGGCTGACGAATCCCGCCGGCTCGACGAGCCGCGGCTGGAGGTCGCCGTCGGATCCGGGCCGTACCAGCTCGACAGCTTCGATGTGAACCGGCAAATCGTCTACAAGCGGCGCGAAGACTATTGGGGCGCGGACCTCCCGTACAATCGCGGCCGTTACAACTACGACACGATCCGCGTTGAGTACTTCGCTGATCAGACCGCTCTGTTCGAAGCGTTCAAAGCGGGAGAATATACCTTCCGCACAGAAAGCGATCCAAAGGTCTGGGCTTCCAACTACGATTTCCCGAAGGTGAAGAACGGCGCGATCAAGCTGGAGGAGATCACGGACGGCAGCCCGGCCACGCCCTCCGGGTTCGTTTTCAATCTCGCGAAACCACAACTGCAGGACAAGCGCGTGCGCGAGGCTATATCGCTGGCGTTCAACTTCGAATGGACGAACCAGTCGCTGCTATATGGTCTCTATGCGCCAAGGTCCTCCTTTGTTCAGGGAACGCATATCGAGGCGATGGGCGTGCCCGAGGGTGCGGAGCTGGAGTTCCTCCAGTCGCTCGGCGACGTGGTGCCGGAGGACCTGCTGGCAGAGCCTGTCCGGGTCATGCACGAATCCAACCCGGGGAACGTGTCCGACCGGCGGAACCTGCGCCAAGCCTCGCGCTTGCTGGAAGAAGCCGGGTGGACGGCGGGGTCGGACGGGATGAGGCGCAATGCCGACGGCAAGACGCTCGCGGTGAACCTATTGATCCCGACGAATATCCAGGCCTCGGTCGAGTCGATGCACGAGGTTTTCGTGCAAAACCTGCGGCAGATCGGCGTGGATGCGACCTTCGAGAAGGTCGACCCGTCACAATACACCCTTCGCCGGCGCGACCGCGATTACGACATCCTCTATTCGACCCGCTATAGCTCGTTCCTGTCGACAGGGGGCGGTCTGAGCCAGATGTACGGATCCAAGGAAGCGGCCTTCAGCCTCTTCAATCCTGCGGGGCTCGCCAGCCCGCTGGTCGATGCGATCATTGATGCATCGTTCGAAGCGCAGTCTCAGCAGGAGACCGATGTTGCGCTCATGGCGCTTGATCGGGCGCTGCGATATGAGCTTTTCGTGATACCAGACGGTTATATTCCTGACTATTGGGTCGCGTCGTACGATATGTACGAATACCCGGAAAACCTGCCAGCCTACGATCTGGGCTATCTCAGCTTCTGGTGGGTGAACCCCGACAAGGCAACGGCACTCAAAGAGGCGGGCGCGCTGAAATAACATGGGCGCCTATATCCTCCGCCGGCTACTGCTCATCATCCCGACGCTGTTCGGGATCATGCTGATCAACTTCACGCTCATCCAGTTCGTCCCAGGCGGGCCGATCGAACAGGTGATTGCCCAGCTCGAAGGGCAGGGCGACGTCTTCGAGGGGTTCTCGGGGGCTGGCAGCGGCGGTGCGGAACTTGAGACGGCCAATGAAGACTACATCGGCGCCCGAGGTCTGCCGCCGGAGTTCATCGCGCAACTCGAAAAGGAATTCGGATTCGACAAGCCGCCGGTGGAGCGCTTCTTCACCATGCTGGGCAACTACATGCGCTTCGATTTCGGCGACAGTTACTTCCGCTCTATCTCTGTGGTCGATCTCGTTTTGGAGAAGATGCCGGTGTCGATCACACTGGGGTTATGGTCCACGGTGATCGCCTATCTGGTGTCGATTCCACTCGGTATCCGCAAGGCCGTAAAGGACGGAACATCCTTCGACACCTGGACGTCCGGGATTATCATCGTGGCCTACGCGATCCCCGGTTTTCTCTTCGCCATCCTGCTGCTTGTCCTTTTCGCAGGAGGATCCTACTGGCAGATCTTCCCGCTCCGCGGGCTGACCTCAGAAAACTGGCATGAGCTGAGCCTTCTGGGGAAGATCGGCGACTATTTCTGGCACATCACGCTACCCGTCGTCGCCTCAACGATTTCGAGTTTTGCCACGCTGACCCTGTTAACGAAGAACTCGTTTCTCGATGAGATCAAGAAGCAATACGTGATCACCGCCAAGGCAAAGGGGTTGAGCGAATCCGGGGTTCTCTATGGCCACGTATTCCGCAACGCGATGCTGATCGTGATCGCCGGGTTCCCGGCAGCTTTTCTGGGCGTCTTCTTCGGGGCATCGATCATTATCGAGACGATCTTCTCGTTGGACGGGCTGGGTCGGCTCGGGTTCGAGGCTGCTGTAGCGCGCGACTATCCCATCGTTTTCGGCACGCTCTATGTCTTCGGTCTGATCGGGCTGCTGGTCGGACTTCTGTCCGACCTGATGTACGTCCTTGTTGATCCTCGGATCGACTTCGAAAGCCGGCGGGTGTGACATGACAGAACAAGCCGCCGAAACCGTTGCCGCCATCCCGGAAAAGCGCCGTTTCGCGCTCTCGCCACTCAACCAGCGGCGCTGGCGGAACTTCAAGCGCAATCGTCGCGCCTATTGGTCGTTGATCATCTTCGCGGTTCTGTTCGGCCTGTCGCTCTTCGCCGAGTATATCGCGAACGATCGGCCGATCATTGTGAACTATCGCGGCGAGCTTTTCTTTCCGGTCGGTAATTTTTACGCAGAAACGACGTTCGGCGGCGATTTCCCGACCGAGGCCGTTTATCGCGATGCGGAGGTGCGCTGCCTGATCGTCTCAGGTGGTCTGATCGACTGTTTCGACGATCCCGATGGAGTCATTGCGCAGGTTCAGGAGGGCGCAACGGAGATCAACGGTGAAGCGGTCCACCAGGGTTGGATGGTCTGGCCCATCATTCCCTACAGCTACAACACGCCGAACAACCTCAACCAACCCGCACCGTCACCGCCCGACGCGCAGCATTGGCTGGGCACAGACCAGGCGACACGAGATGTGCTTGCGCGGGTGATATACGGGTTCCGGCTGTCGATTGTTTTCACGCTGATCGTTACCGTCTGCGCCTCGATCATCGGGATCATCGCGGGGGCCGTGCAGGGGTATTTCGGCGGCTGGATCGACCTGGTGTTCCAGCGGGTGATCGAGATCTGGTCCTCCACGCCACAGCTCTACATCATCATCATCATGTTCGCGATTCTCGGCCGAAGTTTCTGGCTTCTTGTCATACTGACAGTGCTGTTCGGCTGGCCGGCGCTGGTTGGCGTGGTACGGGCGGAATTCCTGCGGGCGCGCAACCTGGAATATGTACGCGCGGCCAAGGCCCTCGGCGTCTCCAACTGGAAGATCATGTTCCGGCATATGCTGCCCAACGCGATGGTGGCCACCCTGACCATGCTGCCCTTCATTGTGACCGCGACCATCGGTACGCTGGCCTCTCTCGATTTCCTAGGTTTCGGCCTGCCATCCTCCGCGCCGTCGTTGGGGGAACTGACCTTGCAGGCCAAGCAGAACCTCCAGGCGCCATGGCTTGGTTTCACGGCCTTCATCGTCTTCGCCGCCATGCTGTCGCTGCTGGTCTTCATTTTCGAGGGCGTGCGGGACGCGTTCGATCCGCGAAAGACGTTCCAGTGATGAGCCACGTGAAAAGGTCGAAGGGGGGCCGTCTGCCCCCCGTCCTGGCCGCGAGCGGCCAGGACTCCCCCCGAGGATACTTGTGGCCAGAAGAAACCGGGGCCGGAGTGAGGAGTGGCGATGCCTGAACGGGGCCTTCTGACAGTTCGCGACCTTCGGGTGTCCTTTCGCCAGGATGGCCGGGATATTCCCGCGGTCAAAGGGGTCTCCTTCGATGTGGGCGAGGGCGAGACGGTGGCTCTTGTCGGGGAGAGCGGGTCGGGCAAATCTGTCACGGCGCTGTCGACGGTTTCGCTTCTGGGCGACAACGCCAGCATTGCGGGATCCATCACCTACGACGGTCGAGAGATGGTGGGCGCTCCGGAAAGCGAGCTGATGGCGACGCGTGGCAATGACATCAGCTTCATCTTCCAGGAGCCGATGACCTCGCTCAATCCGTTGCACACGCTGGAGCGGCAGCTCACCGAGTCCATCGCACTGCATCAGGGCGTGACGGGTGCGGCCGCGCGGACGCGTGTTCTGGAATTGCTGAACAAGGTGGGCATTCGCGATCCCGAGAGCCGCCTTGGTGCCTATCCGCATCAGCTTTCGGGCGGTCAGCGGCAGCGTGTCATGATCGCGATGGCGCTGGCAAACGGGCCGGATCTACTGATTGCCGACGAACCGACGACCGCGCTGGACGTGACGATCCAAGCACAGATTCTGGAACTCCTGGCGGAGTTGAAGCGCTCGGAGCGCATGAGCTTGCTGTTCATCACCCACGACCTCGGGATCGTTCGGAAGATTGCCGATCGGGTTTGCGTGATGAAGGACGGTGAAATCGTCGAGACCGGGGCCACGTCAGAGATTTTCTCCAACCCGCAGCATCCCTACACCCGGAAGCTGCTGGCGGCCGAGCCGAGCGGTACGATGCCGCCGCTTGAAGGAGCGCCGGAAGAGGTCGTGTCGACGGACGGGCTGCGGATCTGGTTTCCGATCCAGCGCGGCTTCCTGCGGCGGACTGTGGGTCATGTGAAGGCGGTGAACGATGCATCGATTTCGATCCGCTCCGGAGAGACCCTGGGGATTGTCGGCGAAAGCGGATCGGGCAAGACCACGCTCGCGCTCGCGGTCATGCGCCTTATCGCAAGCGAGGGGCCCGTTGTCTTCCTCGGGGACAACGTGCAAGGCAAACCGCAACGCCAACTGCGCGATTTGCGGCGTCATATGCAAATTGTTTTTCAGGATCCCTACGGCAGCCTCAGCCCGCGCATGACCGTAGAGGAGATTATCGCCGAGGGGCTCGGCGTTCATAAGGTCGACCGCAATCGGTCTTCGCGCGAGCAGGTGGCGGATATCATGGCGGAGGTCGGTCTCGATCCGGCCACGATGCATCGCTATCCGCACGAGTTTTCAGGCGGTCAGCGGCAGCGTGTTGCGATCGCCCGAGCGATGATTTTGCAGCCACGCCTTGTGGTTCTCGACGAGCCGACATCGGCGCTGGACATGACGGTGCAAGTGCAGATTGTAGACCTGTTGCGCCGGCTCCAGGCGAAGCACGGGTTGGCCTACCTCTTCATCAGCCACGATTTGCGCGTGGTTCGCGCGCTTTCGCACAAGGTGATGGTTATGAAGCAGGGAGACATCGTGGAAAGCGGGAGCGCACGGGAGATATTCGAGGCGCCCAAGACCGACTACACGCGGGAATTGATCGCGGCGGCCTTCAACCTCGGCGACACGCACGCCGGATCGGTTCGCGAACCGAATAGTGCGTGACATACCCTGGAGGGTATCCTCTCCCGAACTTGCCAGTACGCCATTGCGAATATGACGTCGACCGATGCCTATCCGCGGCCGACTTCATATTGCGTGGCTGTGGCCCGCCTTGTCCATCTCGTAGGCATCGAATGCGCGTGCGATCATCCGCGTCAGCGGACGACCCTGCGGCGGGATCTCCAGGCCGTTCCTGGTGACTGTCACGAATTCGCCGAACGTGCGTTTCACTTCAGCGAACATCGTGTCCAGTGTTTCGGACGCGCCACTCCAATCGCGCAGGATCTCACCGCGATCCACGCGGAAGTTGCACATCAGTGTCTCAATCATCCGGGCGCGCATTTCGTCTTGTCCGGTGAATACATGGCCACGCCCGGTCGCGAAACGACCGGCGCGGATCTCCCGGGTATAGTCGCCCGTGCCGGAAATATTCTGCGCGTAGCCCTGCGGGAAGCGCGAAATGGCGGACGCCCCCAAGCCGATCAGCGCCGGCGCAGGATCGACTGTGTAGCCTTGGAAGTTTCTCCGCAGGGTTCCGTCGCGCGCCGCAACGGCCATCGAATCGTTCTGCCGCGCGAAGTGGTCGATGCCGATCTCGTCGTAGCCGTCCCAGACGAACAACTCCCGGGCCGTTTCGAACAGGTTCAGGCGCTCCTGCGGTGTCGGCAGCGATTCTGACGGAATCAGAGTTTGCCGCCGTGCCATCCAGGGCACATGCGCATACCCATAGAGCGCAACCCGGTCGGGCGAAAGCGAGAGGAGCTTTTGCACCGATTCCGAAATCTTGTTTCGGCACTGGTTCGGCAGACCGTAGAGGATATCGGCGTTGAGGCTGGTCACGCCACGGGAACGGATACCGTCCACCGCAGCTTGGGTGACTTCGAAGCTCTGTTCACGGCCGATGATCTTCTGGATCGCCGGATCGAAATCCTGAACGCCAATGGACGCACGTGTCATTCCGGACGCAGCAAGTGCGTCGAGACGGGCGTCGTCGATTTCATTTGGATCGATCTCGACGGAGAACTCGCCGTCCTTGGCCATCGGTATCGACCGGAAAACCGAATCGGCAAGGTCGGCCATCATCTCGGCGCTGAGCAGGGTGGGCGTTCCGCCCCCCCAATGAAGCGCGGACAATTTGACGCCCTCGGGAAGCGCAGCGCCGAGCATATCGATCTCGGACTTGAGCGTCTCGAGGTATGCCGCGACCGGTGACAGGCTGGAGGTACCCTGCGTTCGGCACGCGCAGAACCAACAGAGTCTTCTACAGAAAGGAATATGTATGTAGAGAGATATTCTCGAGTTGGCGGGCAGGCGACCGACCCAGGTGGTGAAGTGGTCTGATCCGACCTTCTTGTTGAAGTGCGGCGCCGTTGGATAGCTGGTGTAGCGAGGGACGCGGGCATCAAAAAGCCCGAGTTTCGCGAGTTGCGATACCGTTTCCATGCGCCTACGTTTAGGGAAAGGACGCTTGAACAGCCTTGATCAAGATCAAGGAGGGCGCGCGCGAATGGAGATGCAGGAAATCGAACTGACGCATGTTGACTGTGGTAATTGCCCGATTAGGCATCGGGCAGTTTGCGCGCGCTGCGATGCGACCGAGTTGGATCAACTCGAAGAAATGAAGTATTACCGGACGTTTGAGGCCGGTCAGACCATCGCCTGGACGGGCGATAAACTCGATTTCGTCGCAACGGTGGTCAGCGGAATCGCGACCCTTAGCCAAACCCTCGAGGACGGGCGGACGCAGATGGTCGGCCTTTTGCTTCCGTCGGATTTCATGGGCCGGCCGGGCCGCGAGATGGCAACATACGACGTGACCGCCACGACAGAGGTTGTGATGTGCTGTTTCCGGCGCCGCCCTTTCGAGGATCTTATGCGGTCCACGCCGCATATTGCGCAGCGCCTGCTGGAGATGACGCTGGACGAATTGGACGCCGCACGCGAATGGATGCTGCTGCTGGGTCGAAAGACGGCGCGGGAGAAGATCGCAAGCCTGTTGGCGATTATCGCCCGGCGCAACGCGACGCTGAAGTTCGGCCAGGCACAGGGGCCGATGGAATTCGATTTGCCACTCACGCGAGAGGCCATGGCAGACTATCTCGGTCTCACGCTGGAAACTGTCAGCCGCCAGGTTTCGGCGCTCAAACGCGAAGGCGTGATCGAACTGGCTGGAAAGCGGCATGTTTCAGTGCCGGATTTCGACCGGTTGATGCTGGAGACCGGCGACGATACCGACGGCGGAATGTTGGTTTAGCCAGTACGCTCAATCGGCCCGCAACTCGCGCGGAAACACACCGGCAGGACTGAACGGCGTACAGGCGCGGCAACCGTCGTCCGACGTTGCCGTCCGGCCCTCTCAATGACTCATGAAGACAGGTATCTGCGCCGCCTCCAGCATGTCCCGCGTGGCGCCTCCCATGATCGCCTCGCGAAACCGCGAGTGGCCATACGCTCCCATGACAAGCAGATCGGCCTGTTGATCGTCGCAGTGGCGCGCGAGAACGTCCGCGGTACGGGGCATGGTTGCGGCGATCACGGAGATTTCTGCGCGCACGCCGTGGCGCGCGATCATTTGCGAGAGCAGGCCGCCTGGATCCGAACGGTCCGGTCCGTGGCGCGGAGGATCAATAATGACAATGTTGGTCATCGCGGCCTGCTGTAGCAACGGGAGCGCGGCACGGACCGAGTCCAACGCTTCGGCACTCTGGTTCCAGGCGACGACGATCTTGTCGAGCGACGCGGGCATTGTGCCGTTGGGCATCACGAGGACGGGAACATTCCCTGCGAACAGAGACGCCTCCAGCACGGCTTCGTCTGCAACGCCCTTTTCCTCGCCATAGGGTTTGGGCAGAATCACCAAATCCGAGAATCGGGCGCGGTTGCCGACGAGGTTCTGAATCGTACCGATTTGCGCCAGAGCTGCGTCGCTCGACCAGCGGCAGCTTTCGTGCTCCATTGCGATACGCACGGCATCATCGATATCCGAGGCCTCTTTTCGGGCGCGCTCGAGCGTTGCCTGTTCGATGAGTGCGTTGGTACCGGCGTAGTAGTACCCCGGCGTCGAGTGATCGATTCCCAGGGCCAGGATGTCCAGGTGCGCATCCTGAGCCTTCGCCATGGCAGTTGCACCGGCGAGGGCGGAAGAATCGAGGTCCGTGCCGGTGACGACGGTGAGGATTGATTTGTAGGCCATCTGGTTCGCCTTCGGGTGAACTATGTCTTTCGGCAATCAATCTAGGCGTCAGCGGGTCGCGACACCTTGACCTGCCTCAAGCGGCGCCTGCGACGACATTGACCTAGATCAAGGCACCACCTGGCTCATATCCTCAGAAGCGAATGAGAAACACCATGAGGGGGGAGTCTGTGCTCCCCCCGCATCATAACCAAGGGACACATCATGTGGGATTACGCCAAGATCGTGGCGTTGGGGCTGATCGCGCTGGCAGCAGCGATCGCGGCCAACTACGCGCGCGATGCAGCCTATCTCGTGCATGCGATCATAATTATGCTCGCGGCCGGTGCGGCATTCATTTGGAGCGTGCGTCAGATTGACGAGGAAAAGCCGGCACCGGAGGTGGCAACGGGCTATCTTGACGGGGTCGTGCGCTACGGCGTCGTAGCCACGGCATTCTGGGGCGTGGTTGGATTCCTTGCCGGGACGTTCATCGCGTTTCAACTCGCCTTCCCGGTGCTGAACTTCGAATGGGCGCAACCCTACATGAACTTCGGCCGTCTTCGGCCGTTGCACACGTCGGCCGTGATCTTCGCCTTCGGCGGCAATGCGCTTCTGGCAACCTCCTTCTACGTGGTGCAACGCACCTCGGCGGCACGCCTCTGGGGCGGCAACCTCGCATGGTTCGTCTTCTGGGGGTACAACCTCTTCATCGTGCTGGCCGCAACCGGCTATCTGCTCGGCGCCACGCAATCCAAGGAATACGCCGAGCCGGAATGGTATGTGGACCTTTGGCTCACGATCGTCTGGGTTGCCTATCTGGCGGTTTTCCTCGGCACGATTTTCAAGCGCCAGGAAAAGCACATCTATGTGGCCAACTGGTTCTTCCTGAGCTTCATCGTCACCATCGCGATGCTGCACATCGTCAACAACCTCTCCATCCCGGTTTCGCTCTTCGGCGCAAAATCGGTGCAGGTCTTTGCCGGCGTGCAGGATGCGATGACGCAGTGGTGGTACGGCCACAATGCTGTGGGCTTCTTCCTGACCGCGGGCTTCCTGGGCATGATGTACTATTTCGTGCCGAAACAGGCTGAACGCCCGGTCTTCTCCTACAAGCTGTCGATCATCCACTTCTGGGCACTGATCTTCCTGTATATCTGGGCTGGCCCGCACCACCTGCACTACACCGCGCTGCCGGACTGGGCCTCGACCCTCGGCATGGTGTTCTCGGTGATGCTCTGGATGCCTTCCTGGGGCGGCATGATCAACGGCCTGATGACGCTCTCCGGCGCCTGGGACAAGCTGCGCACCGACCCGATCATCCGCATGATGGTGGTCTCGGTCGGCTTTTACGGCATGTCCACCTTCGAAGGTCCGATGATGTCGATCAAGGCGGTGAACTCGCTCAGCCACTACACCGACTGGACCATCGGCCACGTGCACTCCGGTGCGCTCGGTTGGAACGGCATGATCACCTTCGGCGCGCTCTACTTCCTCACGCCGCGCCTGTGGGGCCGGGAGAAGCTCTACTCCTCGGCTGCCGTCAACTGGCATTTCTGGCTCGCCACCATCGGCATCGTGCTCTACGCGGCGTCAATGTGGGTGACCGGTATCATGGAAGGCCTGATGTGGCGTGAAGTCGACGCCAATGGCTTCCTCGTGAACTCTTTTGCCGACACCGTGGCAGCGAAGTTCCCGATGTACGTGGTACGTGGCTTGGGCGGCGTGCTCTATCTCACCGGCGCCATTATCATGGTCGTCAACCTCTGGCTCACCGTGACCCGCGGCGAGCCGAAATCCGCGCCCGCGACTGTCGCGGCGCCGGCCGAATAAGGGAGGTCACGACAGATGGCTATTATCGACAAGCATAAGATCGTCGAGACCAATGCGTCGATTCTCCTCGCGCTCAGCTTTCTTGTGGTGACGATCGGGGGCATCGTGGAGATTGCACCGCTCTTCTACCTCGAGAACACGATCGAGGATGTGGACGGCGTGCGCCCGTACTCGCCACTCGAACTGGAAGGACGGAACATCTATATCCGCGAAGGCTGCTACGTCTGCCATAGCCAGATGATCCGTCCGATGCGTGACGAGGTGGAGCGCTATGGTCACTACTCGCTGGCGGCGGAATCCAAGTACGATCATCCGTTCCAGTGGGGATCCAAGCGGACGGGCCCCGATCTGGCCCGGGTTGGCGGCCGCTATTCCGATGACTGGCATGTGGATCACCTTGTGGACCCGCAGTCGGTCGTGCCGGAATCGGTGATGCCGAAATACGGCTTCCTGCTCAATCGCATGATCGACGGGAAGTACATCGAGGATGTGATGCGGACCAACCG
This sequence comes from Tropicimonas marinistellae, assembly GCF_001509585.1. GTDB lineage: Bacteria > Pseudomonadota > Alphaproteobacteria > Rhodobacterales > Rhodobacteraceae > Tropicimonas > Tropicimonas marinistellae. Next base: position 232,011 of record NZ_LNCI01000001.1, read on the forward strand.
GACTGTCGGCGTCCCCTACACGGACGAGATGCTCGAAAGCGCCCATTCGGACTTCGCGGCCCAGGCCGATCCGGATAGCGACTACGATGCGCTTCTCGAACGGTATCCGGGTGCGCAGGTGCGCAATTTCGACGGTGAACCGGGGATCTCGGAGATGGACGCGCTTATCGCCTATCTGCAGATGCTCGGCACATCCGTGGACTTCTCGACCTTCGAACCTGTCGCCAGTCGCTGAGGAGCGGGGGGGCATGGATACATACTCCCTCCTTCGCCAGTTCGCGGACAGCTGGATGCTGCTGTTCCTCGTGCTGTTTTTCCTTGGCGTGGTCTTCTGGGTTTTCCGCCCAGGCAGCGCCAAGGAGCAACGCGACAGTGCAAACATCATCTTCCGCCACGAGGACGCACCAGTTGTCCCGGCGGCGCCTGACCCCAAGGAGGATCGGGAATGAGCAAACAACCTGTGAAGAAAGAAAAGGCCGAGGTCGGAACGACCGGCCATAGCTGGGATGGAATTGAGGAATTCAACAATCCCCTCCCGCGCTGGTGGCTCTGGACGTTCTACGCCACCGTCATATGGGGGCTGATCTACACCGTCATGTACCCTGCGTGGCCGCTCGTAAACGGAGCGACGGCCGGACTATTGGGCCATTCGACCCGCGCTGAAGTGGCTTCCGAGATCGCCAGATTCGAGGAAGCGAATTCCGGTATCCAGCAGCGTCTCGTCGACGCTGAGCTGACAGAGATCGCCGCGGATCCGGAGTTGAACAGCTACGCTCAGAATGCCGGCGCTGCCGTGTTCCGGACCTGGTGCGCCCAGTGTCACGGCGCCGGCGCGCAAGGCGCGCAGAACCTCGGCTATCCGGCCTTGGTTGATGACGCCTGGCTCTGGGGCGGCACGATCGAGGAGATCCACACGACGATCGCCTACGGTATTCGTTATGACGACGACTCGCGGTTTGGCGACATGCTTGCCTTTGGCAGGGACGACCTGCTCACCGATGAGGAAATCAACCAGACGGTCGCCTACGTGTTGAAAATCTCCGGACAGGAGTACGACGAGGCACTGGCCGGCCCCGGCGAAACGCTGTTCATGGACAATTGCGCCTCTTGCCACATGGAAGACGGAACGGGCGAGATTTCGCTTGGAGCGCCTAACCTCACGGACGCGATCTGGCTTTATGGCGGCGATGCCGAAACCCTGTATGAAACGATCTGGAGTGGCCGAGCCGGCGTGATGCCGCCGCGTGGCGGTGCGCCTGCCGCGGTTGTCGACGAAGCAATGATTCGTGCGGTTTCGGTATATGTCCACAGCCTCGGCGGTGGCGTCGATTCCATGGAGTGATGACCGGCTCCAAGCACGTCAGTATTCTTGCCGCCGCCGGCTTCTTGCCGGCGGCGTTTTTTTTGGTCCCTGGACAAGCGGCGGGCGGCAACATGGGCGGTGCGTTCGGGTGTTTCGCGGCAGCCGTTGCCTATGGCGCATGTCGGGTATTCCTCAAATAAAACACATCTGACACTCGTATTTGATCTGGATCAATGTCGGTTCCGGGCGGGAAAACTACACCAAGACCATAGGTTGCGGCGGACGTGAGAGCAGCGGCTCGCTCGTTGGCCCAACTACCAGAACATAGCGTTTCCAGAGGGTGTCCTCCCCTGGAAGATACGCCCCGGCTCTCCGTCCTGTTCGCGCGTTTCCTAGGAGAGCTGGGGCGCCTTTCTTTGTATATCGCAAACTCACATTCAGTTGATTGAACGCGACACGCGGGCGCAGGGCCTGTTGCACCGCCTTTTGATATGTCTGAATGAACCCGCGGGTGCGCGATCATAATTGATGCATATCAAAGACGCCTTTTCCCGCCCGCCCCTAGAACGGGCGAAATCGCGAACCTTCAGCCACCGGAGAGCTTCCGTGAGCGACACTGGCAGCCAACCCGAGCAGCTCTATGCCGCTCGAGAACCCGTCTTCCCTCGCAAGGTGCGCGGTCGCTTCCGCAACCTGAAGTGGGGCATCATGATCGTGACGCTGGGTATCTACTACCTGACGCCATGGATCCGGTGGGACCGCGGTCCGAACCTTCCTGATCAAGCTGTGCTCGTGGATATGGCGAACCGGCGGTTCTTCTTCTTCTGGATCGAGATATGGCCACACGAATTCTATTTCGTCGCCGGGCTACTGATCATGGCGGGACTGGGCCTGTTTCTGTTCACGTCGGCGCTTGGGCGTGTCTGGTGCGGATACACGTGCCCGCAAACCGTGTGGACGGATCTGTTCATCCTCGTTGAACGCTGGATTGAAGGCGACAGGAACGCACGCTTGCGTTTGCACCGCCAAAAGAAAATGGATGCGAAGAAGCTACGCCTCCGGGTGACGAAATATGTCGCCTGGACGCTGATCGCCGTGGCAACAGGCGGCGCGTGGGTGTTCTATTTCACCGATGCGCCGACTCTGCTGAGGGAGTTGTTCACCGGTACGGCTCACCCCGCGTCCTATACGTCGGTCGCAGTGCTGACATTCACGACGCTGGTCTTCGGCGGCTTCATGCGCGAGCAGGTATGTATCTATATGTGCCCCTGGCCTCGGATCCAGGCCGCCATGATGGACCCGGACACTCTGACCATTGGCTATCGGGAGTGGCGCGGTGAACCGCGTGGTAAACACCGCAAGGCGGCATCCGCCGGTGAACTCGGAGACTGCATCGATTGCATGGCCTGCGTGAATGTCTGCCCGATGGGCGTCGACATCCGTGACGGACAGCAATTGGGGTGCATCACCTGCGGCCTCTGCATCGATGCCTGCGACGACATTATGGACAAGGTCGGTAAGGAGCGCGGGCTCATCGGGTACCTGGCGCTCAGCGACGAAGTACGCGAGCGCGACGGCGCGAAACCTCGATCTGCTTGGACCCACGTGTTTCGTGTAAGAACGATGCTCTACACCTTCCTGTGGTCGGCGGTAGGTATCGGCCTTGTCGTGGCGCTCTTCGTCCGTCCTGATATCTCTGCAACCGTGCATCCGGTACGCCAACCGATTTTTGTCACACTGTCCGACGGGACGATACGCAATACCTACGATTTCGGCCTTCGCAACAAGCACGGAGAGGATCGGCGTTTCCGGGTTACGCTGACGACGGACGATCCAAGCTTGCGCATTGCCATCGAAGGGACGCCCTACGAGAGCTTCATGGTTCCGGCAGACACCACCGGAAAGCAGCGCGTGTACGTGCTTGCCCCGAAAGGAACCGAGCCGGCCATGGCCGACCGCACGGACGTCCGTTTCTGGATCGAGGATTTGTCGAACGGCGAGAGGGTGTATAAGGACTCCACTTTCGTCGGAACTGGAGCGAACTGAGTATGACACTGACCGGTCGCAAGGTCTTCTTCATCACCGCCGGCGCCTTCGCCGTTATCATCGGCGTCAACGTCACCATGGCCGTGCTCGCCGTGGGGACATTCCCGGGCCTGGAGGTGAAGAACAGCTACGTAGCAAGTCAGTCCTTCGATGCGGATCGGGCGGCACAGGAAGCGCTCGGCTGGAACGTCGAGGCAGATGTTTCGGACGGTATGTTGACCATCGCCTTCACCGGCAGGAGCGGCTATCCGGTTGAGGTGAAGAGTATCGATGCAATCGTAGGTCGTGCGACGCACGTCCGCGATGATGTCGCTCCCGAGTTCACCTACAACGATGGAACATTTACGGCGCCATTGGACCTGCCGCCTGGTAACTGGGATATTAGGATGGTTGCCACGGCACCGGACGGGACGGCCTTCAAGAAGAGGCTTTCTCTGCATCTCGATAACTGAGCGGGAATGACTGACAGCACCTACACCGAACCGCCAACGGCCTCAGCTTGTCCAGCCTGCGACGCGGCTCCGATGGCACGTCGTATTGCGGCCAGTGGCGCGCAGGATGGGGCGGTCGGACCGGGTCGATTGATGCTTTCGCTGCCCGGTATTCATTGTGCGGCGTGCATCACGACTGTCGAGCGTGCATTGGACGATCACCCGGGGGTGCGTTCCGCGCGGGTGAACCTATCGCTCAAACGGGCAACTGTCGAAGCCGATCCGGAGGTTACCGCCCAGGCCCTCGTGGCGGCAGTGGCAGGCGTCGGCTACGAAGCGCACGAGTTGGAAAGCGCGGTATTGAGTGCCACCGCGACGGATCGCCAAGGGCGGGACCTGCTGATGCGGCTCGCGGTGGCTGGGTTCGCCGCGATGAACGTGATGCTTCTTTCAGTTGCGGTCTGGTCCGGCGCCGCCGATGCCACACGTGACCTGTTCCATTGGATTTCCGCTCTGATCGCGATTCCCGCGGTCGCCTTTTCCGGACAACCTTTCTTCCGCAATGCCTGGGCGGCACTTAGGCATGGGCGGCTCAACATGGATGTGCCAATCACGCTTGCCATCCTGCTGGCACTCGGAACCTCTCTCTACGAGACGGCGCATTCGGGCGAGCACGCGTATTTCGATGCCGCTATTTCGCTCACGTTCTTTCTCCTGGCTGGCCGTTATTTGGACCATCGCACACGGGCAATCGCGCGGTCGGCGGCGGAAGAACTCGCAGCGCTTGAGGTGCCGCGGGCGGAGCGCCTTTCGGACAACGGGGAGGAGACCGTCAACGTTGCCGATCTGGTGCCGGGAGATCTGATCCGGGTGCGACCGGGCGGTCGAATGCCGGTCGACGGCCAGATCGTTGAGGGTACGAGCGAGATTGATCGCTCGCTACTGACAGGTGAGACGGTGCCGGTTTTTGCTGAGCAAGGGCAGGCAGTGAGCGCGGGAGAGGTCAACCTTACGGGTCCACTAACCGTACGGGTGACCGCGGCCGGTCGTGACAGTTCCCTGCATCGCATGGCGGATCTGGTCGCAATGGCCGAAAGCTCACGGAACCGCTACACGTCGCTGGCAGACCGGGCCGCGGGCCTCTACGCCCCCGGCGTGCATATCCTGTCCTTTGTCGCCGCGGTTGGCTGGTATCTCTATACCGGCGACGTGCGTCTTGCGATCAACATTGCCGCGGCCGTGCTCATCATTACCTGTCCCTGTGCGCTCGGGCTGGCGGTGCCAGCCGTCACCACCGCGGCCTCGGGGCGGCTGTTTCGGCGGGGAATGCTGATAAAGGACGGCACCGCGCTGGAGCGGTTGGCGGAGGTCGACACGGTCGTCTTTGACAAGACGGGCACACTAACTCTTGGCGCGCCGATACTGGAAGAAGACGACACCTGGTCGGACGAAGATCTGCGACTGGCGGCCGCGATGGCGGAAGGCTCGTCTCATCCACTGTCACGCGCCCTCAGCGAAGCGGCGCAGGTTCGGGGACATGCTGTCGACCGTGTGGAATCGCTGACCGAAGTGCCCGGCTATGGTACGCAAGGCACTTGGCGCGGGCACAGGGTGCGGCTTGGCCGCGCGGACTGGGTCGGTGCGGAAGCCGGTGAGCGGACCGCAAGCTGGCTTTCAATCGAGGGTATGCCGCCGATCCGGTTCACGTTCACCGACCGGCTGCGCCCCGGCGCGGTGGAAGCGGTGCAGGGGCTGAAGGAGACTGGCCTTTCCGTGGCGCTTGTTTCAGGGGATGCGCAGACGGCAGTGGAAACCTTCGCGCGGCGGCTCGGGATCGACGATGTCACCGCCGAAGCGCTTCCGGAGGACAAGGCCAGACGCATCGAAGCCCTCCGCGGTGCGGGCCGGCGGGTTCTGATGGTGGGTGACGGACTCAACGATACGGCCGCGCTTGCCGCCGCCCATGTGTCCATCTCGCCAGCGTCTGCGCTTGACGCCGCCCGGGTCGCGTCAGACATCGTGTTGCTGGGCGAGGACATCGCCCCGCTCGCCTCCGCGGTGACGACGGCACGCTCGGCCGTGACCCGGATCAAGCAGAATTTCACCATCGCGACTCTTTACAACGTGATAGCAGTGCCGATTGCGATCGCCGGTTTTGCGACGCCTCTCGCGGCGGCGCTTGCGATGTCGGCCTCATCAATCACGGTCTCGCTCAACTCATTGCGGCTGAGGTGAAGCGGTGGAAGTTTTGGCGTTCCTGATACCTATCTCGCTCTTTCTCGGCGGCCTTGGGCTTGTAGCCTTTTTCTGGACCGTCCGGAGTGACCAGTACGACGATCCGGAGGGCGACAGTCATCGTATCTTGTCGGACGAGTACGACGAGCACCCGAAGACGCCACGCAAGCGCTGAGCGAATATCGCATTGGACTTGCCCGCGAACGAAAGAACGGCGACCGTGTTGGCCGCCGTTCAGTGTGTTTTGCCTTGTGCTCGGGCTTAAGAGCCGTTTGGTCCGAAAGTCGAGCATTCCGCACCGCGCGCTTCGAGCCGACGGCAGGCCAATGCAGCCTGTTCTTCGCTGAGGCCGAGGAAGTTCGCGTCAAAGCCACTGTTGCGCTGTGCGACCTTGCGAAGCGCGCCGTCGAGTGTGGACATCTCGGTCAGGGCAGTTTTCAGAAGAACCCGCTCAGCCTTGTACCGAGAGGGGTAGCTGCCGACATTGATCCCCCAGTGACGTCCACCTGAGGTTGAAACCCGGGAGACGACGACCTGCTCGCCTGTGGGTTCTTTCGCCGGAATAGCGGCGGCGAAGTCCATGCGTTTGGGGCGGGGCATCGGCAGTGCGCTGGTCGCACTCGCGGCCACGCGGATTTCCTGTGCCGCCGGGGTCGCACTCGGCATCTGTTCATCGGCGCTGTCGGTGCTTGCTGATGCGGTGGTCGCGTTCGTGGCCATTGCAACGGCGGCTTCGATACCGCTTTGCATTGCGGCGATTTTGACGTTCGCCACCGGAGCCTGGACCGGGCGACCGAGTGGGCGCACCGATCGGCTTACTGCGCGGGCGACTTTCACGGTCTTGGCGGCTGGCGTGGAATCATTGCCGGCATAACGGGGTGGATTCGGCTTGCGGACAGCGGCGTGCCGCGGCGCACGCTTGAAGCCCAGGTCCATCAATTCGGCAACCTTCGCGTTGCGGGCTGCACTTGAACTGGCGCCGAAGACGGTTGTGATAATCCGGGTGTTGCCGCGATGGGCAGAGGCGACGAGGTTAGAGCCGGCGGCGTTGGTGTAGCCTGTCTTGATCCCGTCCGCGCCCTTGTAGGCCGCCAGGAACTTGCGGTTCGTGTTATAGACTGTCCGGATCTTGGCGTCCGTCGAACGCCGGGAAAACAGGTTGTAGTATTCGGGATAGTCGTAGAACAGGTGTCGTCCGAGGATCGTCATGTCCCGCGCCGTCGAAAGGTGCCCGGATTCGGTCAGGCCGTTCATGTTCTTGAAGGTCGTGCGCGTCATGCCGAGCGCCTTTGCCGTGCGGTTCATACGGCGGGCGAAGGCCGCCTCGCTACCGGAAATCGCTTCGCCAATGGCGGTCGCGGCATCGTTGGCCGATTTTACCGCGGCCGCGCGGATCAGGTAGCGAAGCTCGATCTGTTGACCGGCCTTCAGACCGAGCTTGGAAGGAACCTCGTTTGCCGCCTTCTTGGAGATGCGCACCTTGGTATCGAGCCCGATCTCGCCATGTTCGACGGCCTCGAATGCAATGTAGAGCGTCATCATCTTGGTGAGAGACGCCGGGTGCAGCCGCGTGTCGGCATTGCGGGAATGCAGAACCTCCCCAGTTCGGGCGTCCATGACCATGGCTGCATATGGAGCCGCGCCGGCACGAATGGACGTGCCGATCATCACGGCGAAGGTCAGAATGAGAATCACGGGGAATGCGAGCGCACGGCGCCCACAAGTGCTCGTCGTCATCACGAAGCCTGCCTCTGTCTGCCTCAAGCCGCCCTGTTTTCAGGGTCGGATTCTTTTTTGCTCCCGGGCATCGTAGCACGCTCCGATGGAGTCGAAAAGCGTTCGAATTCAACGTGTTTTCGGGTGGTATTCAAGCAACAAGCGCAAGATGTCGGGGGCAAAACCCGCCTAGCTACAAGATTTTAGCCGATTTCGGCCACCAATTCCGGCAGATTGCCGAGATCATCCAAAACCCGGTAACGGTCGTGTCCTTCGGGTGGTTCGGCGGCCTCCAGAGCCCAGGCCAGGTGAAAGGGCACGTGAATGCCCCAGGCGCCGGCAGCGATTGCCGGAACCACGTCGGATTTCATCGAATTGCCGACCATCATGGCGCGGTCCGCACCATCCCCGTGCTCGCTGAATATCCGCCCGTAGACGTCGGGTGACTTCTCCGAGACGATTTCGACCCCATCGAAATACTCCCACAAGCCCGATTCCGTCAGCTTGCGCTCCTGGTCGAGCAGATCGCCCTTGGTGATGAGCAAAACGCGGTGATGCGACGCGGCCATGGCCTTTACCGCGGCTTCCGCGTGCGGAAGCAACTCGATCGGATGGCGCAACATATCCTGACCAATCTCGAGAATCCGGTTGATCACCGTTGCCGGAACGCGCCCATCCGTGACCTCTATGGCCGTTTCGATCATCGACAACATGAAGCCCTTGATGCCGTATCCGTAGTGGCCGATGTTGCGTTTCTCGGAGTCGAGCAGGCGTTCGTCGAGGGTCGTTCGGTCGGTATAGTCGCTCAGTAGGTCGGCGAATCGGTCCTGCGTGAGGACGTAAAATCGCTCATTGTGCCAGAGCGTATCGTCGGCATCGAAGCCGATTGTCGTTACTTTCATGGGCGTTGCCCTCGCTCGCCTCGTCTGAACCCTTTTCAGACCATACCTAGCAGCTATATAAACGCAGACGACGCCGGATTTCCCAGTAGCCAATGGAGCGCACCGCGCCTTGACCCGCCTCAGCGAGCCCTTTTTGTCCTCCGACGACGACCAGACCGATGGCGAAACCGGCGTCGCGACCAAAACGCGCCCGCGCACGCAACGCCCGCCACTGTACAAGGTCCTCCTTCTGAACGACGACTACACGCCGATGGAATTCGTCGTGCACATACTCGAACGTTTCTTCGGTATGACCCATGCCCAGGCGTTCGAGTTAATGCTCGTCGTACACAAGAAGGGCGTCGCGGTTGTCGGTGTGTTCAGCCACGAGGTGGCGGAGACCAAGGTCGCCCAAGTGATGGATTTCGCGCGGCGCCACCAACACCCTCTCCAATGCACGATGGAGAAGGAATAATCCCACCGGCCAGCAGGCAATCCATAGTCTTGGACTTTCCAAGCCTGCTTCCGCCCGTTCACCGCATCGCCGTCCATGTCGAAGAGGCATCGATTATTTGATGTGCCTGTCGTAACGGGATTGCGCCGCACAACTTGCATCCACATCGGTTTGGTAGTCTAACTTTTTGCATGTGCCCCGTAAGTGGGCAGACCTTGCAGGGAGAAAATCAATGAAATTTTCGCGGACAATCACCGCAGCCATGATGTGTGCAACGGCTCTGGCCGGGGCGGCATCGGCTCAGACCCTCGTCTATTGCTCCGAAGGCTCGCCCGAAGGGTTCGACCCGGCACTCTATACGTCCGGCACGACCTTCGACGCGTCCGAACACACGATCTACGACAAGCTCACCTTGTTCGAGACCGGCACGACGAATGTCATCCCCGGGCTTGCCGAAAGCTGGGAAGTTTCCGAGGACGGCACCGAATACACCTTCAATCTTCGCCAAGGTGTGAAGTTCCATGGCAATGACCAGTTCACGCCCTCCCGCGACTTCAATGCGGACGACGTGATCTTTTCGTTCATGCGCCAGGGCGACCCGGAGAACCCCTACAACCAAGTTTCCGGCGGCACGTGGGAGTACTTCAACGGCATGTCGATGCCGGATCTGATCAAGGAAATCGTCAAGGTCGACGATTACACCGTCAAGTTCGTGCTGGCCCGCCCCGAAGCGCCGATGATCTCCAACCTCGCAATGGGTTTTGCTTCGATCATGTCGAAGGAATACGCCGACGCGATGCTGGAAGCCGGCACGCCCGAGATGCTCAACCAGGCACCCATCGGTACCGGCCCGTTCAAGTTCGTCGCCTACCAAAAGGACGCCGTGGTGCGCTACATGCGCAACGACGACTACTGGCGCGATCCGGCCGCGATTGAAAATCTGGTCTTTGCGATCACACCGGATGCTTCGGTGCGGTACCAGAAGCTTCAGGCCGGCGAATGCCACGTAATGCCCTATCCGAACCCGGCAGACATCCAGGCGATGAAGGACAACCCGGACGTCAACGTGATGGAACAGCAGGGTCTGAACGTGGGCTACTTGGCCTACAACACTCAGTTGCCGCCATTTGACAACCCGAAGGTCCGCAAGGCGCTCAACATGGCCATCGATAAGCAGGCCATTATCGACGTGGTGTTCCAGGGCTCCGGCGAGATCGCCAAGAACCCGATCCCGCCGACCATCTGGTCCTACAATGACGCGATTGAAGACGATGCGTTCGATCCCGATGCGGCAAAGGCGGCGCTGGAAGCGGAAGGTGTCTCCGATCTGTCCATGAAGGTCTGGGCGATGCCGGTGCAACGCCCCTACAACCCCAATGCCCGTCGCATGGCTGAGCTGATCCAGGCCGATTTTTCCAATATCGGCGTGGACGTCGAAATCGTCTCCTATGAGTGGGGCGAATACCTGGATCGTTCCAAGGCCGTGGACCGCGATGGCGCGGTGCTGCTTGGCTGGACGGGCGACAACGGCGATCCGGACAACTTCCTGGCCGTGCTCTTGGGCTGTGACGGTGTTGGCGGCTCGAACAGGGCTCAGTGGTGCCACGAACCGTTCGAGAAACTGATCCAGGATGCCAAGGTGCTGCCGACCCAGGAAGAGCGTGCTAAGCTCTATGAGGAGGCTCAAGTCGTCTTCAAGGAGCAAGCGCCCTGGGCCACCATCGCCCACTCGGTCGTCTTCATGCCAATGCGCCCAGAGGTGGAAGGCTACAAGGTGCACCCGCTCGGCGGGCACATCTTCTACGGCGTCAGCCTCGCCGAATAAACGTGATGTGGACCGGGGCGTAACAACGCCCCGGTTCGTTCCGCCAGGTTTTATCCCAGATGGATCGCTATAGCGCCCTGCGCCGCACGGCCAGAGACGTCGGCGCCGATGCCGTGGCCCTTGTGCCCGGCCCAAATTTCGAGCGCCTGTACAATACCTCATTTCACAGTCTTGAGCGTCCGCTGGTTGTCATCGTCCCAGTGGAGAATGCGCCGGCAGCGGTGGTTCCAAACCTCGAAATGAGAAGCTTCGATGCGCTCGGCTTCGAAGGGAAGGTCTTCGACTGGAGAGATCAGGACGGATACGCAAGTGCCTTCGCGGCGCTGGCAAAGCAAACTCCGCTCGGCACATTGGCTGTCGAAGGGCAGGTGATGCGCGTTTTTGTTCATCACGCGCTGAAAACGGCCTATCCGGGATTGCAGATCGTCGATGCGGAACGAGAGATATCCGCACTGCGCAGGGTGAAGTCACCGCAAGAAATCGCGACGCTGGAATGCGCAATCAGGGCGTCGGAACAAGCGCTGGCCGAAGTGTTGGAGCAGGTGCGGACCGGCCAGACCGAGGCCGAGGTCGAAAGCCTTCTGACACAGGCGCTTTTTCGTAACGGCGCGCAGGAACATGCCTTCGGTCCGATTGTGGCCGCTGGCGACAATTCGGCGAAACCCCACGCGCATGCACGCACCGACTATGCCTTGAGGGACGGAGATACGCTGTTGTTCGACTTCGGCGCGCGGGTCGACGGGCTGAATGCAGACATCACGCGCACGGTCTTTGTCGGACACGCAACGGACGAGGCGCGTTCGGTCTATGAGGTAGTTTTGGCCGCCAACCTCAAAGGCCACGAAATCACCCGCCCGGGAGTAACGGCACACGATGTGGATGACGCGTGTACGGCGGTGCTCGAGGCGTCGCCTTGGTCCGACTGGATCCGTACGAAAACCGGCCATGGCCTCGGCCGCGCCGTCCACGAGGCGCCACAGATCATGCGCGGCAACCATGAAATACTGGAACCGGGTATGGTGTTTACCATCGAGCCGGGGCTATACGGCGACGGAGCGTTCGGAATACGCATCGAGGACGACGTGCTCGTCACCGAAACGGGGTGCCGCTCGCTCACGACCTTTCCCAAGGAATTGACCGTGGTTGGACAATGCTGAAGTTCTTGCTGTCGCGCCTGTTGACCTTCGTGCCGACCTTCATCGGCGTGACGCTCATCTCGTTTTCATTCATCCGGTTGCTTCCGGGCGATCCGATCATCGTGATGGCCGGCGAGCGCGGGGTGAGCGCGGAACGATATGCCGAGTTGCAGGCACAATTCGGCTTCGACCGGCCGTTGGTGATTCAATACTGGGACTACATGACCGGTGTTCTACGAGGTGATCTCGGTACGTCGTTTGTCACCAAGAAGCCGGTTTTCGAAGAGTTTTTTGCGCTTTTCCCAGCGACGCTCGAATTGTCGATCTGCGCAATGATCTTTGCGGTGGTGCTTGGCCTGCCCGCAGGCATCATCGCCGCAATCAACCGTGGCAAGCTCTTCGACCGCGCGCTGATGTCCACCGCGCTTGTTGGATACTCCATGCCGATCTTCTGGTGGGCGTTGCTCATGATCATCGTCTTTTCCGGCTGGCTTGGCTGGACACCGGTCTCGGGGCGGATCTCGCTGTTGTTTTATTTCGACGACGTGACGGGCTTCATGCTGATCGACTCGCTGCTTTCGGGTCAGGCAGGCGCCTTCCGGTCCGCTGCGGTGCACCTTATCCTGCCAACGATCGTGCTTGGTACGATCCCGCTCGCAGTCATTGCGCGACAAACTCGCTCGGCGATGCTGGAGGTATTGTCGGAGGACTACATCCGCACTGCCCGCGCCAAGGGTTTGCCGCCCAACCGCGTGACCTTCATTCACGCATTGCGCAATGCGTTGATCCCGGTGGTAACCGTGGTGGGCCTGCTCGTCGGAACACTGCTTGGCGGTGCGATTCTCACTGAGTCGATCTTCTCCTGGCCTGGTATCGGCAAATGGATGCTCGATTCCATATACCGCCGGGATTACCCGGTGGTGCAGGGCGGGCTCTTGCTGATCGCGGTCATGGTGATGATCGTGAACCTGACGGTCGATGTCCTCTACGGCCTCATCAATCCCAAGATCAGGAAGGCCTGACATGGCAGATGCAACAGTCTCCGTCGAGCGGCCCGGTCGCCTGAGAGAATTCTGGTTCTACTTCCGGGAGAACCGGGGCGCCGTCGTCGGCCTGTGGGTCTTCCTCGCCTTCCTCTTCGTCGCGGTCTTCGCGCCGTTGCTCGCGCCGCACGATCCGACACTGCAATACAGAGACCATTTGCTGCAGCCACCGGCCTGGCAGGAAGGCGGCGAGTGGCGGTTTGTCCTCGGCACTGACGCATTGGGGCGGGACCTGCTGTCACGGCTCCTGCACGGCGCACGCTATTCGTTCTTTGTCGGCATCGTGGTGGTCGTAGTCGCGGCCTCTGGCGGCATTACCGTCGGCCTGCTGGCCGGATTTGCGCCGAAATGGCTCGACTCGATCATCATGCGTACAATGGACGTGATCCTCGCCTTCCCCTCGCTGCTTCTGGCACTGGTGCTGGTGGCCATCCTCGGCCCGACGCTCCTGAACGCGATGATCGCCATCGCTATCGTTCTGCAGCCGCACTACGTACGCCTTACACGGGCCTCGGTGTTGGCCGAACGGCACAAGGACTACGTGACCTCTGCCAAGGTGGTCGGCGCGAGCCGTTGGCGGATGATGTTTGTCACGGTTCTGCCCAACTGCCTGGCGCCGATCATCGTGCAGGCGGCTCTCTCTTTCTCGACCGCGATCCTCGATGCCGCCGCGCTCGGATTCCTAGGCATGGGCGCGCAGCCGCCTACACCGGAGTGGGGAACCATGTTGGCCGAGGCGCGCGAGTTCATTCTGCGTGCCTGGTGGGTCGTCACCTTCCCGGGGCTCGCGATCCTCATTACCGTGATCGCCATCAACCTCATGGGCGACGGGCTGCGCGACGCGCTCGACCCCAAGCTGAAGAGGAGCTGACGACATGGCGCTGCTCGAAGTCCGCAACCTCTCGGTCGATTTTGCAACGACATCCGGTACTTTTCGGGCCGTGGACGGATTCGACCTGACATTGGAGCCCGGGGATATAACCGCGGTCGTGGGAGAATCCGGCTCCGGCAAGTCCGTGGCGTTCCTGGCCATGATGGGGCTTTTACCCTGGACCGCGACGATCACATCGGATGTCATGACTTTTGACGGTAGCGACCTGCGCGGGATTACTCCGAAGCAGCGGCGGCGGATCATCGGCAAGGACATGTCGATGATCTTTCAGGAGCCGATGACCTCGCTCAACCCCTGCTATACGGTGGGTTTCCAGATTAAGGAGGCGCTCCGCATTCACCTGGGGATGGACCGCAATGCGCGCCAAGCGCGGGCCGTCGAGCTTTTCGAACAAGTGGGTATTCCTGCCCCCGAAACCCGCCTGTCGGCGTTTCCGCACCAAATGTCGGGCGGCATGAATCAGCGGGTCATGATCGCCATGGCTATCGCCTGTAAACCGAAGCTGTTGATTGCCGACGAACCCACGACGGCGCTGGACGTGACGATTCAAGCGCAGATCCTTGAACTGCTGACGAGCCTGCAAGAAGAGACGGGTATGGCGCTTGTGCTTATCACGCACGACATGGGCGTGGTGGCAGAAACGGCCGATCGTGTATCGGTGCAGTATGCCGGTCAGAAGGTCGAACAGCAGGCGGTGGTGCCGCTGTTCAATACGCCGCATCACCCCTACACCGCAGCACTCCTGGCGGCGCTGCCAGAGCGTGCCACGACAAAGCACCTGCCCACGATCCCCGGTGTCGTGCCCGGTCAATTCGACCGGCCCAAGGGATGTCTTTTCAGCCCGCGCTGCGCCATGGCGACCGACCTTTGCCGGACAACGCCACCGCCGGTCGCCGGACCCGAACTCGGGGTCGCCCGGTGCCACTACCCGATTAACGTCCCTGTGGAGCAAGACGCATGACCGAGCCAGTCCTCGTCGCCGAGAACCTCACGCAGGAATACGTTCTGAAGGGCGGGTTATTCGGGCAGGATCGTGTGGTGCGCGCCCTGACCGGAGCCTCATTCACGCTTGAAGCCGGAAAGACGTTGGCGGTGGTGGGGGAATCCGGATGCGGGAAGTCCACGCTCGCCCGTTGCATCACCATGATCGAAGAGCCCGTGTCCGGCAGCTTTTCGCTTGATGGCACCTTGGCCGCGCCTGGTACGCACGACGCGTTGCGCACCACCGTTCAGATCGTGTTTCAAGACCCTTACGGCTCGCTCAACCCGCGTCAGCGCTGCGGGCAGATCCTCGAGGAACCACTGCTGATCAATCGCCCCGACCTGTCGCCCGACGAACGGACCCGGCGGGCGCGGGAAATGCTGGATCTGGTTGGCTTGCGCCCGGAGCACTATGACCGATATCCGCACATGTTCTCCGGCGGTCAGCGGCAACGGATCGCCGTGGGACGGGCGCTGATGCTGGAGCCGAAGGTGCTCGTTCTGGACGAACCCGTTTCGGCGCTGGACCTTTCGATCCAGAGTCAGATCCTAAACCTGCTGGTCGATCTGCAAGAGCGTCTCGGGCTCGCCTATCTCTTTATCAGCCATGATCTTTCCGTGGTGAAACATGTCGCCGACGACGTCATCGTGATGTATCTCGGTCGTCCGGTCGAAGTTGGCAGCAAGGAAGAGATCTTCGCCCATCAACGGCACCCCTACACCAAGGCACTGCTCTCAGCGACGCCGATGGCCGACCCCACGTTGCGGAAGGAGCGGATCAAGCTTACGGGCGAGTTGCCCTCTCCGGTCGATATCCCGCCGGGGTGCCCCTTCTCGCCACGATGCTGGAAGGCGCAGGACAAATGTCGCCAGGAACGTCCCGAGCTCGACGCGACGGCTCACGCTGCGGCCTGCCATTTTCCGGAGTAATCACCTGCAAGGGTGAGTTTTGGGACGCTAACGGCTTCGTTACGTGGGCGGTGAGGTGCGATGCTGCGTTGCGGAAACAGTTGCCCGGCGGTAGCGTGGCCTCTACAAATCGGGTGCAACCACCGCACATGCGAACCTGCCAGAGGAGACCTCGGTCATCTCAGATCGGTCCACATCGACGCTGCCCGGGCCTTCTGGCGCAGAGCGCTTCGCGGCGGCGTTCGACCGTTGGATGCAGGCACCGACGGCAGGTCGCTTTCCCTACGCCGAGACACTTGCAACCTACAGGGCAAGCGGCAAGCATTTCGTAGCGCGGAACGTCACGGCGCGGCTCGACGGCTTGCGCGATAACTGGCAGCGCATCGAGGGCGCGGAGGTTGATCGACGCCGCCTCGACGACTTCCTCTTTGTTGCGCTGGACAAGGTCGATGGACGTTACGACTACGCCAGCTATTGTGCCCTTCCGGTGCTTGGCCTGGACCGGATGACAGCGCCCGGACTGACGCGACGCGAGGTGTTGTGCCAACGCGATGCCGCTCAATTGGCGCTGCTCGGGGACTTGGCAGGTTTTGAGTTGGACGCTCTGGAAGGCACGGCGGAGATCCTGCCGGAAAAACGGCCCGCGCCGGACCTCGCACGTCGTCGCCTTCGGCTTGTTCTCGCGGCCCTTCGGCCAACCCTTGAGCGAGAGAGTATTGTTCTTCGGAATGCGGGTCCGGAAGGCGACGCACGGTCTGTCGCCGATCATGCTCGCGCGCGCGTTTCAAAGGCATGGCGGCATCGGCTGGATGCCAGCATGATCCCCGTTCACGTGGTGCATGACGAATACCTTTTCCTTCGGGTTCTTCAGAGCTTTGAAGTGACGTTTGCGTGGATCGCGACCGTTTTGCAGGAGGCTGTGAGCGCTTTGCCCACGGCACCCGCCAGAGCCGTCGAGCGGCTGAAGTTGGCAAACGTTCTCTTGCGCGAAGCCTTGCGTCTTTTTCCGCTCATCGGCTCTCTGCAGCCGGCTGCATTTCATGATTTCCGCCGGTTTACGGAGGGCGCGAGCGCTATTCAGTCGACCGGCTACAAGCGGGTGGAGGCACTTTGCTCCGCTCCGGGTGCCGAGCGATTGAACTCGGTGGCGTATCGTTCCGTGCCGCAGGTGCAGGAAGAGGTGCGCGCGGGTGTTCCTTCGCTTTCCGCGGCACTTGAGACGCTTCGGGATGATCGGGCATCGGAGCCGGATGATCTCGCGTTGCTGGACGCGGAGATGACTGAGTTCGCCCGCCAGTTGGGGCGATGGCGGCAGGCGCATTTCGAACTTGCCCGCCGGTACCTGGGTGAGCGCGGCGGTACCGGGTACACCGAAGGTGTGCCGTACTTGGCGGAGACCCGGCAAATACCGGTTTTTCGCTCCTCTCCGCCCGGGTCTTCCTGACGCAGTTCAGAGAGTCACGAATAGTTTCGCTTTGCCTTGGTCGAAAGGTGAACAGGGACCACCGGACCGGGGGAGACCAACCTATCGTACGGTCGGAGGGGTGGTCCGGCGCTCCCTGTTCGGTTTTTCCAGGTTACCGTTAGGCAGCCTGGACCTCTTTGGGGGGCTCCATTGCGCCGGTCATCATCGCCACCGCTTCGGACATCGAGTGATCCGATGGTTTGATAACGCAAAGGCGCCTGCCAAGACGGTGGATATGGATGCGGTCCGCCACCTCGAACACGTGCGGCATATTGTGCGAAATGAGCACGATCGGTATCCCGCGGGATCGGACGTCTTGAATGAGTTCCAGTACCCGGCGGCTCTCCTTGACGCCGAGCGCCGCGGTGGGTTCGTCAAGGATGATGACCTTCGAACCGAATGCCGCCGCGCGGGCCACTGCGATGCCTTGCCGCTGACCTCCTGAGAGAGTTTCCACCGCCTGCCGGATATTCTGAATGGTCATCAGGCCAAGCTCATTGAGCTTCTCCCGTGCAAAGGCGTCCATGGAGGACTTGTCGAGCTGGCGAAGGTACTTCCCTCGCCAACCGGGTTTGCGCAACTCCCGCCCCATGAACATGTTGTCCGCGATCGACAGGGCAGGGGACATCGCGAGGGTCTGGTAGACGGTCTCGATCCCAGCGGCACGCGCTTCGAGCGGCGAATTGAAGTGGACAGGTTGGCTGTCCAGTTCGACGACGCCCGAGTCGGGCTGGATGGCGCCGGAGAGTGATTTGATCATCACCGACTTTCCTGCCCCGTTGTCGCCGATCACCGCGAGAACCTCGCCGGGATAGAGTTCGAAATCGCAGCCGTTGAGCGCGGTGACCTTGCCGAATTTCTTGACCAGGCCGCGTGCCTGAAGGATGGGTGCCGTGCTCATGCCGTTCCCTTTCTGATCCATTGGTCGACGGTGACCGCGAAGATGATGAGCGCACCGATCAGCAAGTAGGTCCATTGCGGATCTGTGCCGATCATGCGGAGGCCAAGTGAGAACACGCCGACGATGAGGCCTCCCGCGAGAGCGCCGAGGATCGACCCGCGTCCACCGAAGAGCGAGACGCCCCCGATCACCACGGCGGTGATCGCCTCGATGTTGGCGTTTTGGCCGGATGTGGGCGAAACCGACCCGATGCGTCCAATCAGGCACCACCCGGCAAATGCGCAGATGAGACCGGAGAGCGTGTAGACTTGGATGAGCGTGTTCTTGACCTTCACGCCGGAAAGCTCGGCGGCCTCCTGGTCATCGCCCACGGCATAGACATGCCGACCCCACGCCGTATTGCGAAGGACATAGGCCAGCAGGAAAACGATAACCAGCATGGCCACCGCGCCATAGGTGAAGACCGCGCCTCCAAACCGGAAGCTTTCGCCGAATAGCTGGAGCGCGGGTGCCTGTTCCTCGATTTCCTGCGCTCGGATCGTTTCGTTCGCCGAGTAGAGGAAGTTTGCGGCAAGGAAGATCTGCCATGTGCCCAAGGTCACGATGAATGGTGGCAGTTTGACATAGGCGACGAGAACGCCATTGATGAATCCCATCAGCGCGCCGGCCATGAGGCCAATGCCGATGGAGATTTCCGCCGGAATCCCGTAGCGGAAAGTGAACTGGCCCATGATAACCGACGAGAACACCATGATCGCGCCAACCGACAGGTCGATACCCGCGGTCAGGATGACGAGTGTCTGGGCCGAAGCCGTGATTCCGACGATCATTACCTGTTGCAGGATGAGCGTCATTGCAAATGGCGAGAAGAACTTGCTGCCGAGAATAAGTCCGAACACGATCACGGCCATGATTAGAACGAACACGGGCACGGCGGCCGGTGTGGCATGTAGCCAGTTCTGGAGCTTCCGGCCGAAGCTTTCGTCTTGGTCGAACTCGGCCACGTTGGTCGCGGCGTCCTTCAGGACGGACTCGTAGCTTAGTTTTCCGGCGTCGGAGTTTGCGCCATCTGTGTCGGACATTCCAATCTCCCTGACTCTGCTCGCTGGCTTGAACCGCCTGTCACGGCAGTTCCAGTTAGCCCGAAGGCGAGGGGCGGTACGGACCGCCCCCCGTTAGGCGTTTGCTTGATGGAGTTTTCGGGCGTCAGCCCCAGCAGAGATCCATACCCATTTTGGAGTCGATGGATTCGACACCATCGACCGGCGCGTCGGTGATGAGTTTCACACCGGTGTCGAAGAAGTCCTTGCCTTCAGTTGGTTCGGGCTTCACGCCTTCATCGGCCCATTTCTTGATCGCCTCGATCCCCAACGAGGCCATGTCGAGCGGGTATTGCTGCGAGGTTGCACCGATGACACCGTCAGCGACGTTCTGTACGCCGGGGCAGCCGCCATCCACGGAAACGATCAGTACATCGTTCTCACGTCCGATCGCTTTCAGCGCTTCATAGGCGCCCGCAGCGGCGGGTTCGTTGATCGTGTAGACAACATTGATCATCGGGTCTTTGGCGAGAAGGCTCTCCATTGCCTTGCGGCCGCCTTCCTCGTTGCCGGCGGTCACGTCATTGCCGACGATGCGTGGGTCGTCCTCGTCGCCCCATTTGCCGGGGTCTTTGACGTCGATCCCAAATCCGGTCAGAAAGCCCTGATCGCGCAACACGCCCACGGTCGGCTGGCTGACGGCGAGGTCAAGCATTGCAATCTTGGCATCGGCGGCGGCGTCACCCAGTGCTGCGGCAGCCCATTGACCAATGAGTTCCCCGGCAAGGAAGTTGTCGGTGGCAAAGGTCGCGTCGGCGGCGTCGATCGGATCCAACGGCGTGTCGAGTGCGATTACCACCAGCCCGGCGTCGCGCGCTTGCTGCACCGACGAAACGATGGACGAAGTATCGGATGCCGTTATCAGGATTCCCTTGGCGCCGTCGGCGATGCAGGTTTCAATCGCTGCGACCTGTGATTCATGGTCGCCGTCGACCTTACCGGCATATGATTTAAGCGTAATTCCGAGTTCTTCGGCCTTTGCAGTCGCGCCTTCCTTCATTTTCACAAAGAACGGGTTGGTGTCCGTCTTGGTGATCAGACAGGCCGACAGGTCTTGGGCCTGGGCTGCGCCAGCCACACCCAATAGCCCGAGAGCCGATGCACCAAGCAGAGTCCGGGCGAGAGTCTTACGAGATTTCACGGATTTTTCCTCCCATTTCATTCACACGGGCCCTCCCAAGGCCCGGTTTCGGCGGGGATGGCGACGCCGCACCTGCCCCCGTCCGCCCCTAAGAAACAGGGAATCACAACGGGATGTCAAGATAAATAAATCACCCTTATTTATTATTGACAGCTGCTGCACTCCTACGCATTCTTTTGATCAATGGGAGGAATGATCGTGGCGACACCGACGGCAGGGCACAGCGCTGCCAGGGATCTCAAGAGTTCCGTTCGTGGGTCGAACCAGAGCGGACTCCGTGCGCATAACGAGCGCCTCGTGCTTTCGTTGCTTCGCCTGCATGGGCCAATGGCAAAAGTTGAAATCGCGCGCGCGTCCGGCCTATCGGCGCAGACAATATCCGTCATCATGCGTGGTTTGGAGGAGGACGGGTTGCTGGAACGCGGTGAACCAATCCGTGGGCGGGTTGGACAGCCTTCCGTGCCGATGCACCTCGCCCCGGACGGCGCGTATTTCTTCGGCCTCAAGGTGGGCCGACGCTCGGTCGACCTGATCATGGTGAATTTCGTCGGTGCCGTTCTAGGGCGGGTTCATCTGACGCACCCTTATCCGACGCCCGATGCCATTATTCGATTCGCTCTGGGTGCCATGGAGGAACTGCGCGGACAGTTGCCCGCAGACCAATCGGGGCGAATTGCCGGATTGGGTATCGCTATTCCGTTCAGGCTATGGGACTGGGCTGTGTCGATAGGTGCCCCCGCATCCGATATGGATGCATGGCGCAGCCGCGATATCCAGGCGGAGCTGGCGGCATTGGTGGATTTCCCGGTCTATTTGCGGAACGACGCCTCCGCGGCTTGCGGTGCGGAGCTGGTTTTTGGCAGCGGAGAACGTCCGCGGGAATTCCTGCACTTTTTTATCGGTTACTTCATCGGCGGGGGCCTCGTTCTCAATGGAAGCCTCTACACCGGTCGGACGGGAAATGCCGCCGCGCTCGGGTCGATTCCGGTCCCTGCGCCGGATGGGGAACGCGTACAACTCGTGGACGTGGCGTCGCTGGCAGTCCTGGAACAGCGGATACGCGCGGCCGGGAAGCCAACACATACGCTTTGGGATCCGCCCCAGGGATGGGACGTCCCGAGCGACATTCTGAACCGCTGGATAAGTGATTCCTGCAATGCACTCGCCTATGCAATCTCAGCAGCGGCCTCCGTCGTCGATTTCGAAGCGGTCATGATCGACGGTTGGCTGCCGGCACCTGTACGCAAGCGTCTCACAGACGGAACAGAACACGCGATTCAATCTCTCGATATCAACGGTATCGACCGGCCAGAGATCCGCGAGGGTACAATCGGTCAGGATGCGCGGTCCCTCGGTGCTGCCAGCTTGCCGCTGTCGGAACGCTACCTAGTGGATTTCAATGCGATGCTGCTGGCTGGTTGATCGAGCGCGAGCCGGCATTGATCCGAAGCCCCCTGGCCGCTAGTCCTGCCTGACCGGGCACGTACGCCCGGTCGCAGCGACGATGAGGCCCCAAGTTGCAAAACGATGATCTCAGCTACGGCAGCCATCTGATGCTGGACCGGCTTCTGTCGGCGCAACGCCCGATCTCCGGTCGACACGACGAGATGCTCTTCATCATCCAGCACCAGACCAGCGAACTGTGGTTGAAGCTCATCATCGAGGAGCTCGGTGTGGCGCGCAAACAGCTCTTGCTGGGGCATCTGCGCCCCGCGCTGAAGGCGCTCGACCGTACCACGGTCGTGTTAGAACTCCTCGTGAAGAGTTGGGACGTGCTGCGCACGTTGACTCCGGTGGACTTCACCTCCTTTCGCAATGCGCTCGGTTCCGCATCTGGGTTCCAGTCCCACCAATATCGGATGATCGAATTCATGCTTGGAAATCGCGCCGTGTCGCAGTTGGAGGCGCATGCCTCAAACGCAGATGCGCTGCAGGCGTTGCGCGACGAACTCGGACGGCCTTCCGTCTACCAGGCGGCGCTTTCGCTTTTGGACGCACGATCAGGCGCGGGGCTACACACGGCACTGATCCCGCAAGCGCAACCATACCGCTCGGAACCGGCGGTCTTGCGGGCGTGGCAAGCCGTCTACTCGGATCCGGACGGCCAGCCCGACCTCTTTGATCTCGCCGAAGCGTTCGTCGCCCTGGAAGACGCACTGCGTTGTTGGCGCTTCAACCACGTTACGACCGTCGAGCGCGTCATTGGCGCCAAATCGGGTACCGGGGGGACGACCGGGGTCTCATATCTTCGCCGATTGCTGGACGTGGAGCTTTTTCCGGAACTCTGGCAGGCGCGTACTGCGATGTGATGTGTGACTGGCCCCTTTAAATGGTTGGTCACGTAGCCTAGCCTGCGCGTGACGGTGCCATGCCGGCGCCGCGACAAATGGGTGGAACATAACAATGAATTTCAAAATCGTTCTGGCGTCGCTTGCACTTCTTGGCGCGGCAGGGTGCTCTTGGTTGCCGGGTAAAGACACGTCCTTTGCCGAGCGGACGGAGACCATTTCCCTGAGCGGAACCGTCGAAGCCATCGATCAGGAAAGCCGGCTCTTCAAGGTGCGGGACGGCCGGACCGCGGTGACCTTCCGTGCCGGTCCACAGGTCCAGAATTTCGGTCAGATCGAAGTGGGCGACGTGATCACATTGGACTACTACGAATCCGTCGCCGTGGGGATGGCTGACCCGGACGATCCAGGCGGAGCCATCGGCGAGGCGATCGGCGGCGTGGCAGCTCCTGGCGAAAAACCGGCAGCCGGGATGGTTGGCACCCTGAGTGGAGTTGTCGAGTTCGTGTCCTACGACGCGGCAACCGAAATCGCGACGGTCAAGCTGGACGATGGCACATTGGAACGCGTGCAGGTCCAACCTGAGATGCAGGCCTTTGCCGCAGCACGCGTGCCGGGCGACAGGATCGCTGTCATCATAGACCGTGCAATCGCCGTGGCGGTGACTGCGTCGGAATAGACGCTCCGACAATCAACCCTATCCCTGTTTGGGGCGGTCGCGGAGCCGCCCCAATTCGTATCGGTTTGCGGATCTAAGCCAGTCCGACCCTAGCTCTTGGGTGAGCCGGTACCGGCGTGCATTGTTTTCTTGAACATCACCATGGGCAGGACGATGTTGGCGATCAGCGCGCCGAGCCAGACGAGAAGTGTCGCCGCGAGCCAGGCCGTGATGCCCGAGATCGTCATTCCGCCGACCAGAACGTTGGTGATGCCGAGCCCGACAAAGGTCGTTACCAATGCCACACCACCTTGCATCGCGGGCACGTTCTTCGTCGACATTTTGGTCAGCAGAGGGCCTGCGACGGCTTCGACCACCGATAGCAGCAGCGTTGCAACGACAAATCCAACGAAATCCAGGGAAAACCCTTCAACCAACGCGGCGGCGATCAGGAGCCCGACGCCATTGGCAAGGACGTAGAGCAAGGCGGATATCAGCGTACGGACCATTTGGCGGCTCCCATTGTATGACCGAGTCGCGTTGATACTAGCTGCGAAACGTGGCCGCCGAAACGGATGTGCGTTGTGCAACCAATCGCGTTGATAGCGATTTTTCTGCCGTTCGTTCCATCTCTTCGCTAAGGTTGGGGCAGAGTTCGTTTCCCCGCGTCGCTATTGGAGTGGACCATGCCAATTCTACACATCTTCTGGTCGATCTTTCTGATCTTTCTGCTTGTTGCCTGGTTCTGGACATTGATCTCGGTCGTCGCCGACATCTTCTCGTCGGAGGACCTCAGCGGCCTCAACAAAGGTCTCTGGTTGCTGGGCGTCATCGTCGTGCCGTGGCTCGGCGTTCTGCTGTATCTCGTTCTGCGTGGAGACAGCATGCAAGAGCGGCGGCGACAGGCGGCGGCGGATCTGCAGGAGGCCCAGAAAGCCTATATCCGCGAGGCCGCGGGCGCGCCGTCGGCCGCTGATGAACTGGCCAAGCTGGCAGATCTGAAAGAGAAGGGTGTGATCAGCGAAGAGGAATTCGCCGCGCAGAAGGCCAAGATCCTGGGATAATCCGCCGCTGTCGATTGCCTTCACTGTGGGTTATCCTGCGCCGGTCTCCCTTGGCTTGACGTCTCTTCGGTACCGAGCGTGAGGCGTTGTTGGGGGGAGGAACCGGATGCCCAGAGATAGCCAGAAGAAGCGCCGGCATACGTTTATCCACGGCTTCTTGGATGCTGTTTCCGATCCAGGCGTCAGGCTTCTGCTTGCGCTTACCGCCACCGTCGTTTTTGCCGGTGCGGTGGTGTATTCCTTTCTTGAAGGTTGGGGCGTTGTCGACTCGATTTATTTCGCAACCGTCACAATCGCCACTGTCGGGTATGGCGATCTGGCTCCCCAGACGTCGGCAGGCAGACTGTTCACCGTTGGATACATCGTCGTCGGGATCGGGCTTTTCGTCGCCTTGGCGAGCGCTCTTGCGAACCATCTTATCCGCAGGGCGCAGCGGGACCTTGGCTTGCCGGACACCGACGATGATACGCAGGGTTGACCGAGCTTGCGGTTGCCCGGTCGTATTGCCCAAATCTTGAGCAACGGGCGTTTTTCTATTGCCGAAATCGCTTTGGAAGCCTTTTGTTGGCGCAGATAACCTATTGAATGGGCCGAATTGCCCCGCGTCAGTCCTGTCGCGGGGATACATCGGTTCCCTTTGCCGATGCTGCCGGCTGGGAGTTCTTTCCTGGAAATCCCAGGAGGTTATCCGCCGGTCGAAGTCGCTTAAGATTGTCAGGGAGGAATACATGATCAGTAAATCAGCTCTTTTCGGTGGGACAGCCTGCGCGTTCGCGCTGTCTGCCCTTGCTGCTGAGGCCGATACGGTCCGTTTCTGGACCACGGAGATTCAGCCAGCGCGTCTCGAGCGCCAACAGGAGATGGCAGCCCAGTTCACGGACGCGACCGGCATCGACGTGGAGGTGATCCCGGTTGAGGAGAACGAGCTGGCCACCCGTGCGACCGCCGCCTTTGCGGCGGGCGACTTGCCGGACGTAATCTATCATCCGCTGTCATACGCCTTGCCGTGGGTGGAGGCCGGAATTCTCGACGCGGAGGCCGCGACCGAAGTGATAGAGGCGCTGGACTCGGCGACCTTCGCTGCGGGAACGCTGGAGATGGCGCGTACCGAAGACGGTTGGGCCAGCGTGCCTTCCGATGGCTGGACACAGATGATCGTCTACCGAAAGGACCTGTTCGACGGCGCTGGTCTCGAAGCCCCGACGACTTACGACGCCGTGCTCGCCGCCGTGGAGGCGCTGCACAACCCGCCCGAGATGTATGGTTTCGTCGCTGCCACGAAGGCAGATGACAATTTCATGAGCCAGGTTCTCGAGCATGTGTTCCTTGCCAACGGAGTCTCGCCAGTTGACGCGAACGGCTTTGCGCCGCTCGACGAGGCGAAGACCACCGAAGTACTGGATTTCTACAAGGCGATTGTGGAAGCGTCGCCGGCGGGGGAACTCTTCTGGAAGCAGTCGCGCGAGATTTATTTCGACGGCAAGGCTGCAATGATCATCTGGTCGCCGTTCATCCTGGACGAACTCGCAGGCCTTCGTGACAGCAACCCACCGACGATAAATGACGATCCGACCAGCACGGAACTGGCATCGTTGACCGGTATCGTGACGAACTTCTCCGGCCCGTCGAATTCGGACGGTGCGGCCTGGTCCAGCACCAACCTCTTCGGGATCACCGCGGATGCGGATACCGAAAGCGCCGTGGAATTCGTGAAATTCGCGATGGACGAGGGGTATGCCCAGACACTTTCGATCGCGCCCGAAGGGAAGTTCCCGGTCCGCAAGGGCACGGCCGCGGACCCCAGCGAGTTCTCGAACGCGTGGGCACAGCTTCCGGTCGGCGTGGATCGCAAGGCGCCGCTGTCCGAACTTTACGCGCCGGAGATGATCGACGAGATCGTCGGTGGGCTCGACGTGGCACAGCGTTGGGGCGTAAAGGAAGGGCAACTCGGACTCGCCTCCAAGATCATCAACAGCCAGGCGATCAACCGCTACGTCCGCGAGTACATCGACGGGGAGCGGGATGCGGCCGAGACGATTGCCGCGATGAATGAGGAACTGGGCAAGATCCAGTGACCAGTTGCGATCTGGCGAATGCACTTCATGTACCGGCGGTGCTCACCGCCGGTAAGGTCCGGAATGTACGATGACGTCCGCTGTCCCACCCAAGGGCACGGGGCCACTCGCCCGACGTGAGGCACGCCTCGCCTGGGGTTTGCTTCTGCCCACGATCTTCAGCGTGGCAATGGTGATCATTCTTCCGTTGCTGTCGATCTTCTGGATCTCCTTCAAGCCCATCGGCCTCGCGGACCTGCGCCCACCTGTACCAGTGGTGCGAGAGAGCCTGCGCGGTCGTCCCGCTGCGGCGGGGGATGTGGCCGAAGTCGAGTACAGGCTTCGCAATTCCAGCCAGGACGAGGTGATATCCGGTGTCACCCTGTCGGACCATTGGCCGCCGGGCATATCCCTCGTCGGCGAGATGCCGGAAGGGTGCTCATTGAGCGGACAGGATTTCTTCTGCGATTTCGGAGACATCGATCCGAAGTTCAACTCACGGTTCCGCATCGAGGTTGAGGTCGGGCAAGCATTCTTCGACTGGGGCGGCGATCCGGAGGAGAGCCTCCCCGTCGTGACCGGGACGGCTGACAATGTACTGACCAACGCCGAGTTCACCCTCGATAATTTCCGCCGCATCTTCGACGGCGCAGAGTTC
This sequence comes from Tropicimonas marinistellae, assembly GCF_001509585.1. Taxonomy (GTDB): domain Bacteria; phylum Pseudomonadota; class Alphaproteobacteria; order Rhodobacterales; family Rhodobacteraceae; genus Tropicimonas; species Tropicimonas marinistellae. The sequence goes on from NZ_LNCI01000001.1 coordinate 259,192, forward strand.
TGGTCCGTTCTTGGCGTGACCCTCGCCTACACGATCTTCGGGACTATCGGCGCGCTAGTCGTCGGGCTCTTCGCCGCACTGCTGCTCAACCGGGAGTTTCGCGGGCAGGGGGTTCTTCGGGGGCTCTACCTCTTTCCCTACGTCGCGCCGGTTATCGCCGTGGCCTTTACCTGGGTGACGTTGTTTGACCCGACATCCGGATCGGCCAACGAATTGTTGATCCGCATGGGGCTCACCGGAGCGGGTATCAACTTCTTCGGACAGAAGCCGCTGGCGCTTATCATGGTGATCCTGTTCGAAGTCTGGCGCTATTTCCCGCTGTCGTTCCTCTTCATTCTGGCACGCCTGCAATCGATCGACCACGATATGTATGAGGCGGCAGACATGGACGGCGCCTCGCCGTTCCAGAAATTCTGGTACCTCAGCCTGCCGATGCTACTCGGTATTCTCTCCGTCCTGTTCCTGCTCCGCTTCATCTGGACCTTCAACAAGTTCGACGACATTTTCCTGCTTACAGGTGGTAGCGCCGGGACGCGCACGCTGACGGTCAACGTCTACGAACAGGCGTTCGCCATCTCCAACATCGGCGCTGGTGCGGCTGTCGCCGTGTTGATTTTCGCAATTCTTCTCGTGTTCTCGTTCTTTTTCTTCAGATTCATCAGCCGGGAGGAAGGGTTGTGAACCGACGTGATCACCTCCGCGGCGAACGCTTGCGACATGCGGGAGCTCAGGCATGAAGACATTGCGGAAGGGAGCGATCGTCGGTCCAGTCGTAGGCGCGCTTTGGCTGCTCATCGTCGCAACCGCCGTTGCCGTCGCGATGTCGTTTGCAACGGGGAATGCCTTCAGGCCGGGTCTCGCCGGTTCTATCCTTCTGGGGGTCACACTTGGCGGCGCCGCACTGACGATTCGCAATGCGTGGCTGCTGATCGTCACGGGCGCAATCGCCGCCTTCATGATGACGGCAGCCGGCATTGGCGCGGTGCAGGTCGGCGACGGTGTCGATACCGTGCAGGTTGCGCTGGCATCGCTGGTCACTGGCATCGGTGCCGGCTGGCCGCTCTCCGTCATCCTGGCGCGGCAGCCCACGGGCGAGATGACCCGGCACGAGTTCGAGGAGGTCCTGCTCCGCTTCCTGACGGGTTTCGGCTATATTTTCTTCACCGCCATCGTGGTCATTCCCTTCTACGTCATGGTTATGACCTCACTGAAATCGCAACAGGCGCTACTGGCGAATCCGCTCGATTTCTCTGTTGATCTCTCGAAAGGCTGGGATCTCTTCCGCAGCTACCGTGAATTGTTCGAGGATTTCCATTTTGGATCCTACCTCTGGACGTCCTTCTACGTCTCGGTGCTGACGGTGCTGATCACGCTGCTGTTCTCGGTGCCCGGTGCCTATGCGGTGGCGCGGCTGCGTTTTACCGGCCGGGCGGCCTTCTCACGCTCGATCCTGCTGATCTACATGGTGCCGATGATCGTCGTGGCGCTGCCGATCTACATTGTCTTCTCGGTCACCGGGCTGCGGAACTCGATCTTCGGGCTGGTGCTGATCTATCCCGTGACAACGATTCCGGTGTCTCTCTACATGCTTCAGGGCTATTTTCGCGGGTTGCCGTCGGAAGTGGAGGATGCCGGGTTGATGGATGGCCTTTCGCGGCTGCAGGTCATTTGGAAGATAACCTTGCCGCTCAGCCTGCCAGCGCTGGCATCGGTATCGCTCTATGTGTTCATGATCGCCTGGAACGAATTCCTGCTGGCCTTCATGTTGCTGGACGACCCGTCGAAATTCACGCTCACGCGCGGCGTCGCGATGCTGAATTCGTCAGAGGTGCCGCGCCAGCACCTGATGGCGGGGGCGGTGATCGCCACTGTACCGATCATGGTGCTGTTCCTCGGTCTGGAGAAATTCATGACGCGCGGTCTGACTGCCGGATCGGTGAAGGGCTAGCGACGTGGGGAATGATGCGGATCAGGCGGCCCGAGAGGTCCTGCGCGACAACGATCGCGGTACCTACACCGTGCCCACCGACAACCTCTATCCCTTTCAGTGGAACTGGGATTCCTGCTTCGCCGCCTGGGGGTTTTCGACCTTCGACGTGCCGCGTGCCTGGGTGGAAATCGAAACGCTACTGGCCAACCAATGGGAAAACGGGATGATGCCGCATATGGTCTTCCACGATACCGCACCCGGCTATTTCCCCGGGCCGGAGGTCTGGGGCACAGGCAGGACGCCACCGACTTCCGGCATCACCCAGCCACCGGTGGCGGCAACGCTTGCGCGGGCCGTGTACAAGGCCGATCCGGACTACGGCCGGACACACATGGCGTCGGTATTCGGCATACTCCTCGGCTGGCACCGCTGGTTCATGACCGAGCGGGTGGAGCGCGGCATGGTTGCCGTTACGCACCCCTGGGAAACGGGGCGAGACAATGCGGTAGACTGGGATGCGGCGATGGGCACCGTCGATACCTCCGGCGTCGGTGAGTACAAGCGCCGCGACCTGCAGGAGGTGGCGGCCGACCAGCGGCCGAAGAAGGCGGAGTACGACAAGTATCTCGCCATGGTCTATTTCGGCCGCGAATGTGGGTGGGACGAGGCCGTCATTCGCGAAGCGGGTCCGTTTCGTGTGGCCGACGTTGGCATGACCTTCATCCTCTTGCGCGCTTGTCGGGACCTGTTAGCGATGGCGCGCGATTTGGGTGAGCCGGCCGAAGAAATCGCCGGTTGGATCGCCACGCTGGAAGCGGGCGCGCGCAACCATTGGAACCCCGATGGCGAGTACTTCGATTCCATCGACCTTCGGACCGGCGCCTTCGCCGGCGCGCTGACCAACGCGAGCTTTCTCTGCTGGTACGCAGGTATCGATGATGCGCGTATGTTGGGCCATTTGGAGCGGCAGGCCGCGGCCCTGACCTATCTCGTGCCTTCGCTCGATCCCGACCATCCAGAGTTCGATGCGCTACGCTACTGGCGCGGACCGGTCTGGGGGATCGTCAATACGCTGATCGGGCTGGGACTGGCGGAAACCGGGCATGACGAACTGGCGCGACGCGTCCGCAAGGATTCGCGCCGGCTTATAGAGGCCAGCGGCTTTTTCGAGTATTTCAGTCCTTTGGACGGAACACCGGCCGGGGGCGGACATTTTTCATGGACGGCCGCCGTTTGGCTGGCCTGGGCATCGCCTGCGGCGAATGAGAGGATCTTCTGATGGGAGCGATCACGCTGGACGCCGTCGAGAAATGGTTCGGTGAGACACAGGTAATCAAGGGCGTGGACTTGCAGATCCCGGACGGCGAGTTCGTGATCTTCGTCGGCCCCTCAGGCTGCGGGAAATCAACGTTGTTGCGGATGATTGGCGGTCTGGAGGAAACCTCGCGCGGACGTATCCTGATCGACGAGGCGGATGTCACCGCAGAGCCGCCGGCCAAGCGCGGGTTGACGATGGTTTTTCAATCTTATGCGCTCTACCCGCATATGTCGGTGGCCGACAACATGGGGTTCTCGCTCAAGACCTCTGGCGCTCCGAAGGCGGAGATCGAAACCAAGGTCGCGGAGGCCGCGCGGGTGCTGAAGCTCGAGCCCTATCTGGAACGCCGGCCCAAGGATCTCTCGGGTGGTCAGCGGCAGCGCGTGGCCATTGGCCGGTCGATCGTGCGTGATCCCACCGCCTTCCTCTTCGATGAGCCGTTGTCGAACCTTGACGCAGCGCTGCGGGTAGAGATGCGTTACGAGATCGCCAAGCTGCACCAAGCGCTTGGCACGACGATGATCTACGTCACCCATGACCAGGTGGAGGCGATGACGCTCGCCGACCGTATCGTCGTGCTGGAGGCCGGCAGGATCGCGCAGATAGGCACGCCAAAGGAACTCTACGAGCGTCCGGGCAATCTCTTTGTGGCGCAATTCATCGGTTCGCCGAAGATGAATGTCCTGCCCTGCAGAACCGAGGCGGGCACCTACTACCTCGAAGGCGGTCGTGGTGGTGAGTACGGGTTTGGCACCCCTGCCGCGCATATAGGCGTTCGCCCCGAGCACATCACTGTGGGCGCATCCGGTGCGGGCGCCTGCGACGGCGTGGTAGACGTCGTCGAGTATCTGGGAGCAGATACATACCTGATCGTGGATGCAGGTGCGCTCGGGCAGGTCACGGTACGGGTTTCGTCCGAAGACGGGCACCGGCCGGGTGATCAGGTTAGCCTGATCTTCGATCCGAAGTGGCAGCTCTTCTTTTCCGCGGACGGGCTCGCGGTATCAGGCTGACCGACCAGACGAAAAGGCAAGGCGAATGCACTGTTCTTCCCCCGAAAGCCTCTTGCGCGCGTTGTTCGATCGTGCGGTGGAAGTGGCCGACCCGATGGCTGTTCTTCGCGCAGAACTGCCTGACAAGCCCGCTGGGCGAGTCGTCATCGTCGGCGCAGGAAAGGCCTCAGCCCGCATGGCCGAGGCCGTGGAACGCAACTGGGGTCCTTGCGAGGGGCTCGTGATTACCCGCTACGGCTACGCCCGGCCTTGCGATGGTATCGAGATCGTCGAAGCGGCGCACCCGGTACCAGACGAGGCCGGTCTGGTCGCCACCGCGCGGATGCTGGCGTTGCTGGAGGACCTTGGGCCGGGAGATCTTGTGCTCGCGCTGATCTCAGGCGGTGCCTCGGCACTGCTGGTTCAGCCGGCCGGAGAGATCACATTGGCTGAGAAACAAGCGGTGAACGCCGCGCTGCTGGCCTCCGGCGCGCCAATCGGCAAGATGAACATCGTCCGAAAGCACCTCAGCCGTGTGAAGGGCGGCCAGCTCGCGGCGGCTGCGCATCCTGCGCGCATGCTGGCTTTGATGATTTCCGATGTTCCCGGTGACGATCCGGCTTTCATCGGATCAGGGCCGACTGTCGGCGACGCCAGCACTCCCGACGAGGTGCGCGAGATCATCGACAGGTGGAAGGTGGAGGTGCCGCAATCGGTTCACGATGTTCTGGCGGCCCCGACAGGTGTGATCCCTCCCGGCGACACAAGGCTCTCCCGCGTGGAAAACCGCGTGGTCGCCGCCCCGTCACTGTCGCTCGCAGCGGCACGTGAGATGGCTGAAGCGGAGGGCTGCGAGGTCGTAGCACTCGGGGATGCCGTCGAAGGTGAAGCGCGAGATGTGGCGCAAAAGCACGCAGAGGCGGCACTCGCGGTTCGTTCTCAACGCCCAGTACTTCTGCTATCGGGCGGCGAGTTGACAGTTACCCGACGCGGCAGCGGTATTGGCGGGCCGAACGCGGAATATGCTCTTGCACTGGCGATCGCACTCGACGGCGCGCCGAACATTCACGCGCTGGCCTGCGATACGGACGGGGTTGACGGTGCGGCCGAGGTTGCCGGGGCCATGATCGGCCCGGAGACCCTCCGGCTGGCTGCCGAGGCCGGCGTGGATCCTGTCGCTGCGCTTTCAGGCAACGATGCGCACACTTTTTTCGAGGCGGTCTCCGGTCAGGTCGTCACCGGACCGACTCTGACCAATGTGAATGATTTCCGTGCCATCCTCGTATTGCCGCAAGCGTGAGTACCTCTGAGAGAAACCGACAAGTCGGCAACACTGTGAAGCTGCTGGCGCGGTTGCCTTGCCTGCCCCGGTATCGCTCCCTACATGGGGCCGCATGAAGCGCTCTTTTCCCTTTTTCAACCGTGCCCCCCTGGTCTCGGTGATCCGTCTGGGCGGCATGATTGCTGCGGGTCGCCGCGGATTGAACGATGCCGGCTGTGCTGGCATGATCGAGCGCGCATTCCGGCGCGGCAAACCGAAGGCGGTTGCGCTGGTCATCAATTCGCCGGGCGGGTCGGCGGCGCAATCCTCGCTGATCGCCGGGCGAATCCGGCGGCTGGCAAAGGAGAAGGATCTCCCGGTTACGGCGTTTGTCGAGGATGTGGCCGCATCCGGCGGCTATTGGCTTGCCTGCGCAGCGGACGACATCATCTTGGACGAAACCTCTATCGTGGGATCTATCGGGGTGATTTCCGCCTCCTTCGGCTTGCAGGACTTCATTGCGCGTTTCGGGGTCGAGCGCCGCGTCCATACGGCCGGGGAGTCGAAGAGCTTCCTCGATCCATTCCAACCGGAAAAGCCGGAAGACGTAGCACGTCTGACGGCGCTGCAGGAACAGATCCATCAGAGCTTCATTGAACATGTGAAGTCCCGTCGCGGTGATCGCCTCGACGGCGAGACGCCTCTCTTCACCGGAAATGTCTGGGTGGGACAGAAGGCGGTCGATATTGGGCTCGCCGATGGGGTGGGGCACCTCGCGGCGGTGATGAAGGAGCGCTACGGCGACAATACACGGTTTGCGGTTCATGGTCCGCGCCGGGGCTTGCTTCGCCGGTTTGGATTGGCGGCGGCTGAGTCAGTCGCGCTCGGGCTTGAGGAGCGCGCACTCTGGGCGCGGTACGGGCTCTAGTGTTGGTCAAGGTCGTCACCTTCTTTCTCATCGGGATTGCCGTGTTGGGCATGTTCGGGCGGCTGCGTTGGCCCGGCGGCGCCCGGCGTATCGGCCGCTCGGATGCGAAGCCGGCCAAACCACGCAAGTGCAAGGCATGCGGCGCTTATATCGTCGGCAAAGGTCCGTGCCCCTGTCAGAAGGATGAATGAATGCTAGAGGATATCGCCCTGGCCAGTCTGGGGTTGGTGATCCTGCTTTTGGCGGGGGATGCGTTGGTGAAGGGGGCGGTGAACCTCGCTCTGCGCCTTGGGGTTCCAGCCCTGCTTGTCTCGCTAACCATCGTCGCGTTCGGAACCTCTGCGCCCGAGTTGCTCGTCTCGGTGCAGGCGATCATGACAGGGGCGCCAGGGATTGCGCTTGGCAACGTGATCGGGTCGAATATTGCGAATGTACTCTTGGTGCTCGGTGTGCCCGCGTTGCTGACCGGGCTGCATACGTCCGGATGCGAGACCCGCAAGAATTACACGCTGATGATAATTGCCACCCTTGTTTTCATCGGTTTGGCATTTACGGACCTGTTCAACTGGATCGATGGAACCGTTCTGCTCCTGATGCTGGGCTTGTTGCTTGGTGACGCGTTGCGCACGGCGCGCCAGCACCGGCGCAACACGCGACACGCGGCGGAGGCCGCCGCCTGTGCACAAGATGGCCTGGATGAAGTCGAAGGAGCCGATGCTTCCCTGCCCACGTGGAAAACGCTCATCTACTTGGGACTCGGTTTGATCGGCCTGCCGCTCGGCGCCGATATCCTTGTGGATTCGTCGGTTCGTATCGCGGCAGAACTACAGGTGCCGGACACGGTGATTGGACTGACACTCGTCGCGATCGGAACCTCGTTGCCGGAACTGGCAACGACCGTTATGGCTGCAATTCGGGGTCAGACCGAGGTGGCAATGGGCAATGTCATCGGTTCCAATCTCTTCAACATGCTTGCCATTATCGGCATCGCGAGCTTCGTAGGGCCGATCCCGGTTGATCCCCAAACGCTCCGCTTCGACATCTGGGTCATGCTTCTTTCGGCGTTGGTGCTCTTTCCATTCGTGTTTATGCGGTGGGACATGGGGCGCGTCTGTGGCGGTATCCTGACGGCGGTCTATGTGGTGTATCTGGTCGTGGTTGTGGTCTGAAATAGACGGTTTCGGGGAGTGAAATGACCGAAAAACGCGCTTTGGTTACCGGTAGCGGTCGGCGCCTCGGGCGGGCGATGTCTCTGTTTTTGGCCGAGCGCGGCCATGATGTCGCCGTGCACTTCCATCGTTCGTCAGCGGAGGCGGACGCGGTGGTGGCGGAGATCCGTTCCTACGGACGGCGCGCCGTGGCAGTGCATGCCGATCTGACGGATGAGGCACAAGTTCAACGGCTCTTACCCAGGGCGGCGGATGAACTGGGCGGGCCGTTCAACCTTTTGGTAAATAACGCCTCCATTTTCGAGTACGACACACTCCGCAGCGGTACCCGTGAGATATGGGACCGGAACATGGAGTCGAATCTGCGTGCGCCCGTGGTGCTGACCCAGCATTTCGCGGAGCAGGCACCCAAGGCGATCCTTGACCATCGCGGGGAACCCCTCTCGCAAGCGTTGGTGATCAATCTGTTGGACCAGCGGGTGCGGAAACTCACGCCGGCCTTCATGAGCTACACGATCGCCAAGATGGGTCTGTGGGCCTTTACGCGGACCGCGGCGCAGGCACTCGCGCCGGACGTGCGTGTAAATGCAATAGGACCCGGTCCAACGCTGATCGGCGATAGGCAGACCGAAGATCACTTCGCTCGCCAGCGAAACGCAACGGTTTTGCAACGGGGGTCCAATCCTGAAGATATTACTGCGGCGCTAGGGTATTTCATCGATGCGCCCGCTGTTACGGGGCAGCTTCTATGCACCGATGGTGGCCAGCATCTGGGTTGGAAAACCCCCGATGTGCTCGGTCCGGAGTGACGTGTGAGCACTGACTTGGGGTCACTTATGCACCGTCGAGTTTGCCTTCACAAATCCGTTAGGAAACCTTTAGAAAAATCAAGCAATTGGAAGCCAAAGCGAAAAGTTTTTCGTTAAATCAGTTAGTTATCAAAACGCACAAAATTTAATCAAATCAATCAATCGCCCAAAAAACAAGAAGAATTTGCTTGCGACAGGTGGTTATCCCGTGGGTTATCCACAGAAACCGTGGACATGTTTTCAGTTGCTCTCGGGGCCCGTAAGTTGCAGCGATCCAAGGAATCGAAAGGTTAACGAGAGGCGCAGGTGACGGATTCGGAGAGATCACAATCCGATAGCGACGCGTCGCCCGAAGATCGCCCGCGCGGCTACCAGTGCATTCATGGCTACCTGCCGTCGCTCGAGACTTCGCCCGGCGTCTACCGCATGCTCGATGGGCAGGCGCGGGTCCTCTATGTTGGAAAGGCGCGCAATCTGAAGGCGCGGGTGGCCAGCTATGCACGGCGCACCGGACATAGCCCGCGTATCGAGCGGATGATTTCCGAAACGGCCTCGATGATGTTCCTGACAACCAGGACCGAGGCCGAAGCGCTGCTGCTGGAGCAAAACCTGATCAAGCAGCTTAAGCCGCGCTACAACGTGCTGCTGAGAGACGACAAGTCGTTCCCGAACATCCTCGTTTCCAAGGCGCATGACTTCCCGCAGATCAAGAAGCACCGGGGCGCCAAAAAGGAGAAGGGTGCCTATTACGGACCGTTCGCCAGCGCCGGCGCGGTGAACCGGACGCTGAACCAGTTGCAGAAGGTGTTCCTGCTGAGGAATTGTTCCGACGCTACGTTTGAAAGCCGGACGCGCCCCTGCCTGCTCTACCAAATCAAGCGCTGCTGTGCGCCCTGCGTCGGATACGTCTCCGCAAAGGAATACGGAGCGCTGGTCGATGATGCGGAGCAATTCCTGCAAGGTCGTTCCACGAGTATTCAGGCCGACCTGGCCGGCGAGATGCAAGCCGCCTCCGACGCGATGGAGTTCGAGCGCGCGGCGGCCCTGCGGGATCGGATCCGTGCGTTGACCCAAGTGCAATCGACCCAGGGAATAAACCCGCGTGGCGTGGCGGAGGGGGATGTCGTCGGGCTCCACATGGAGAGCGGGCAGGCCTGTGTGCAGGTATTCTTTATCCGGGCCAACCAGAACTGGGGCAACCACGACTACTACCCCCGGACAGGAGGCACGCAATCGCCCGGAGAGGTGATGCGATCGTTCCTGGCGCAATTCTATGACGGTAAGGAGCCACCCCGGCAGGTGATCCTCTCGCATGACATCGATGATCGCGATCTGCTGGTCGAGGTTCTTTCCGAGAAGGCCGGCCGCAAGGTCGAAATCTTGGTCCCGCAGCGGGGCGAAAAGTCGGAACTCGTCGCCGGGGCCATCCGCAACGCGCGTGAGTCCCTGGCTCGCAAGATGTCGGAATCGGCGGCGCAGTCGCGGTTGCTCGCCGGGTTGGGTGAGGCTTTCGACCTCGGTGCGCCACCACGCCGGATCGAGGTCTACGACAACTCCCATATCCAGGGCACCAATGCCGTGGGTGCGATGATCGTTGCCGGGCCGGACGGTTTCGCCAAGAGCCAGTATCGCAAGTTCAACATCCGCGGCGAGGATCTCACACCCGGCGACGACTTCGGCATGATGAAAGAAGTTCTTACCCGCCGGTTCCAACGCATTTTGAAGGAGGATCCGGACCGCCAGTCGGAGGCCTGGCCAGACCTTCTGTTGATTGACGGCGGGGCGGGGCAGGTGAGCGCTGTGGCCGAGATAATGGCCGAACTCGGTGTCGAGGATGTTCCATTCGTAGGCATTGCCAAAGGACTTGACCGGGATGCCGGCAAAGAGGAGTTCCACCGGCCCGGCGGGCGCCCCTTCGCGCTCCGGCACAATGACCCCGTGCTCTATTTTGTCCAGCGTCTGCGTGACGAAGCGCACCGATTTGCCATAGGTGCACATCGGCAGAAACGCGCGAAGGCGGTCGGTGCGACACCGCTGGAGGAAATTCCGGGCGTGGGCGCGACCCGCAAGCGCGCGCTGCTTGCTCATTTCGGGTCCGCCAAGGCCGTGAGCCGGGCTAACCTCGCCGATCTCAAGGCGGTGGAGGGTATCAGTGCAGGGTTGGCTGAGCGGATCTATCACTATTTCAACGCGCAGGCGTAACTTCCGCCCCGCAGTCCGTTCAGTTCCCCTCGCCGCGGTCGACAATGTCATCTCGACAAAGATGGCGTGCTGGAGAGAATCGCTTTCACCGACCCGACGTCCGTAGTCGATCCGGACGGCGGCGCTCCGCGTGGTAGTGGGACCGGTGTATTCGCGTTCTCATCGTGAGCGTCGAAGACGCGGACAGCGTTGACGAGACAGCGGTCCATACCGCAATCGACCGCAGTCCCCGTTTTCGCCCGGCGGCCATTGTTTGCTACGGGCGCCGTCGAAACCATTCCTGCGCCTGCAATGCCCTGATCTCCGTGAGGTCGAAGTCGGCCATGACGAGTCCCGGCGCGTCGTCTCCCATCTTCAGTACCCGTCCAAGCGCATCCACGGCCAGCGAGTGGCCGTCATCCTTTGGCGCGGGGTAGTTGGCGACGGCGATACCCATGACGGACTGAAACCCCATCGCGCGAATTCCTGCCACGCGCACATCCCCCACGTGCGGATCCGTCATCAGGGCGCAACTGTTCGGAACGAGCACGAGTTCGGCCTGATTCCGCATTAGTTCCTCCGCCACGTGCGGAAACTCCCGATCCATGCAGATCATGAGGCCAGCCCGCACCGGGCCCGCCGCCGTCTCCAATACCACCACCGACGAGGACTCACCCGCCGCACAAGCCTCTTCCGGCGCGTCGAAGAAGCAGATGTGCCGTTTGCGCTGCCACAGCACGATCTCGCCCCTGCGGTCAATGAGACAGGCGGTGTTGAAAGGTTTCGGCCGAGCCGCTTCGAGAAACGTCGCCACAATGGCAAAGCCGTAGCGCTTTGCCGCCCGGCGAAACCCGGAAATATATGCACTATCTGCATCAACCGCGCCATCCAGCCAATACGCGCGCGCGCCCGGGATCTCCGGGTCAAACCGGGCGTAACCGTTCGAGAACATCTCCGGAAAGAGCAGGATATCCGCGCGCCGGTTGGCGACCTCGGTGAACAGACGGTCCAGATCGGTCGTTGGCGGCGCCTGTGCCATGGCGACACGTAGTATGGCAGTGGTCTCTGTCATGGAGCGGGCTTTCTCAGCGTTGTTGTCTGGGTAGAATAGGTACGGCGTCAACTTATCCCACGCCTTGCTCTTTCCCTGCCGAAAGTGTCGCGGTAGACCCGGTGCATGACCTGGACGATCCCCAATATCCTCACCGTGTTTCGGCTCGTTTCGGCGCCAATGGTGCTGTTGTCCTTCGTGATCCTGCCGCGGCCGGTGGCGGATTGGGCGGCGTTGGTATTGTTTGTCGGTGCCTCGGTCACCGACTGGATTGACGGCAAGCTTGCGCGTGCCTGGGACCAGCAAACCAAGCTCGGCACGATGCTTGACCCGATCGCCGACAAGGCGATGGTCGTTGTCGCGTTGGCCGCGCTTGTCGGTCTCATGGGGCTTGCGCCGCTACTCGTGATTCCGGCCGCAGTAATCCTGCTACGCGAGGTTTTCGTATCGGGTTTGCGTGAATTTCTGGGCGATACCGCTGGAACGCTCAAGGTGACAAAACTCGCCAAGTGGAAAACGACGATCCAGATGATCGCAATCTCGGTTCTGATGGCTTTTGGCGGGCTCGTGAGCGGGATAGAGGCGCTTACGGCGGGGATGGACAGCGCCACGGCCGCAGCAGTGATCGAGGGCGCGGAGGAAGACCTTTTCGGCTTGAGATGGAAGTCCATCGCCGCGACGATTTGCCTGAACGGCGGCTTCGTGCTTCTCTGGATTGCAGCCGCTCTAACGGCCATCACCGGTTGGGACTACTTCAACAAGGCCCGGCCCTATCTGAAGGACTAGGCCCATGATTGACGTTCTCTATTTCGCCTGGGTCCGCGAACGCATTGGCCTTCCGAAGGAGCGACTGGAAACCTCGGCATCTACCGTGGCCGATCTTGTAGAGGAATTGCGCGGTCGCGAGGAACGCTACGCGCTCGCCTTTTCCGACCTGTCCGCTCTGCGGGTCGCGATCGATCAGGAATTGGCGGATTTTGACGCGTCTCTCTCGGGGGCCCGTGAAGTGGCATTTTTCCCGCCAATGACAGGCGGTTGAATGGAAATCCGTGTTCAGGCAGAGGCGTTTCGCTCCGGCAAAGAGCTGGAGGCATTCACCGCTCGTACGCGCGGCGCCGGGGCCGTGGTCAGTTTCTCTGGTATTGTTCGCGACGACAGCGGTGAGCTGTCTGAAATGGTGATCGAGCACTATCCGGGTATGACGGAAAAGGCGCTCGAACAAATAGCCGCGCAGGCCGTTTCCCGATGGTCACTTGCCGGAGCGCTCGTGATACACCGCTATGGCTCATTGAAACCCGGTGAGCAGATCATGATGGTTGCGACCGCGGCGCGGCACCGCAAGGACGCATTCGAGGCGGCCGAGTTCCTCATGGACTACCTTAAATCCCGCGCGCCGTTCTGGAAGAAGGAACGCAATCGCGACGGCGATAGCTGGGTGTCGGCCAAAGACAGCGACGAATCCGCGTTGGATCGCTGGTGATCGACGCCCCGTGCCGAGACCGGTTCGGTCCGGTCAGGCACCTTCCCGGTTTCGTTCGATATGGGCGCGCAGTTCCTCGGCCTCCTGGCGCGCGTCGCGAAGCCCGTCCATGGCCGCCTGCAACTCCGCCTCGCTCTGGGTCAGTTGATTGGTGAGCTCAGCCTCACGCTGCTGCAGATAGGTGATTGCCTGATCTCGGGTTTCTTCGGCCTCGTGCAAGTCCTGAGCCATCTTGTCCAGCTCGCCCATGTCCGACTGCGTGACGCGGGTGACGCGATGGATGATCCAGGAGGCGAACCAGCCCAGAAGAAATGCCACGAACAGGACGGCTGCCGTGGCAATGATGAATTCGGAACGGTTCACTGGGTATCCTCCGTGCTGTCTTCGGCAGCCTCGTCTGTGTTCTCGCGACTGGTGTCGGGGCTCTCTGCAACCTGTCCTTCAGCCGCCGCAGGCTGTGCGTCAGGATCAGCCTCTGGCGCAGCGCCCGTCACGCCATCGACTTCAGATGGTGCACCAGGTTCTTCGGTGGTGTCGGATGGACCGGAGTCCGTCTTCGTGCCTGTTGCCTCTTCTTGGGCCTCAGCCCCTGTTTCCTCGGATCCGCCATCCGTTTCATCCCCACCAGTGGCCAGACCGTCCGATTCTTCGGCCACGAGGCGAAACTCGATGCGGCGGTTTTCCTCTCGGCCCTCTTCGGTGTCATTGTCGGCAATCGGGTCGGTCTCGCCGTAGCCGGTCGAGACGATGCCTGATGTCAGCACACGGCGCGCGATGAGCGCCTCGAGAACCGCGTCCGCGCGTGCCTGCGACAGTTCGAGGTTCATTTCCTCGCGACCCTGGCTGTCTGTATGGCCAGCGATCTCGATTTCCATCTGCACGTCCTTGCAGGATTTCAGTATGTCCGCGATCTCATTGACGATCCCGATCGCTGCCCCTTCGATGTCGGTTGAACTTGGGGCAAAGGATATCTTCTCGCGGGCCTGCACGGCGCGGATCTGTTCCAGGCATTCATCAGGCGTGGGCAGCGACGCGACGGGATCGAGCGCTTCGTCATAGGTCACGTTGATCCCGAAATTCTGCGCGTCCCCCAGTTTCTCTGCGAGTATTCGAGAAATCTCCGCCTTGGCCTCGGGGTTGCCGGTGGTGCCGCGAATGTCGACGTAGGATTCCTTCACCAGCGCCGATCCGTGATCCAGTTCCGACAGGGCCTCGAGCCCTGCGAGCACACGCATCGGCCAGGGTTCCGGAAGGGTTTCGTCGATCCGTGCGGCCGTATACACGGAATCCGCGCCGAAACGGGCCTTGGCATAGCTTTCAACGGTTTGCCGTACCATCGCGTTGTTGAGCCGCCCCCGAAGTTGTACCCGCCCGGCTGGGTTTCGTGTGGCGGTGAACTCGGGCGGCGCCTGGATCGAGCCGTCTTCTGTCTGCTCCGTTGGTTCGGGCAAGACCGAATGCAGGGAGAAGACGTCGGGCAGATTCGATTCCAGCTCGCCGACGACCCGGTCGAACAGAGCCGGGTCCGTGGTCTCGGTTGCCACCAGTGTGACGTCGGCATCGGCGAATGTGATCGATCCAGCGCCAAGCTCGGCCACGGCACCGATTCCGAGAATTGCCGCATTGGTCCATTCCGGCGTCGGCACGCCCAGTCCGAGCGTGCAATTGACCCTTCCGGTTGCACCTGCCTGCGTTGCAGCTTCCAGAATTCGACCCTGGTTGCGCGCGGTATCCACCGAGCATGCATCGAAATGCGGTCCGGATTCGTCGATCAAGAAGCGCAGGGTAAAGGGTGTGATCACCGGGCGTGGCGCCGAAATATTGTGGCGGAGTGAAACAGATTTCGGCACGCGCTTGGTGATTGCGGCTTCCAGCGTGGCTTTTTCTTCCGCGGATTCCGCAATCGCTTCCACGCCGACCTGCCCAGCAGAAATCGACACCTTGGAGCGTGGTAAGCGCGCCAGTACGTTCATTCCGAAGTGAACGGCACTCTCCCAATCCCGCGGTTCGGGATAGCTTGCCACTTCCAGCAGGTCTGTGACCTCGGCGCCTTCTGCCAGCGCCGTGATCTCGTTCACCATCGACGCGCGGTCGAGCGACGTGGGTACCAGCCCGATCAGGGTGACGCCCTCATCGTTGCGCAGGATTTCAATGGAAAAGCGCGGTGGCGCCAGCGGCTCGGATGGCGTTACCGTTGTGCCATCCACGATCCGCGTCGCGTCCACCATCGTTCCGGCAATATGCAATGCGTCGAAGCGTTGTGCCTCGGTGGGGGCGATACCGCCGATATGCACTTGCAACCCGTCTGTGTGAACATCCGCCCAGTCGTGATCCGCTTCGATCAAGGCGATACGAACGGCCTTGCCGGACCGCGTTTCGATGATATCCGCGGCGATGGTCGCGACGAGCCAACATCCGGCGGCCGCGAGCGCCAGAGAGATTGCGGAGATGATTTTCGGACCCAGGCGCATCAAGGCGTATCTTCGTTGTTGTTTGTGGCGGATTTGTAGAGGGCCGCGCACAGGGGATCAACAAGCGCCCCGGCCTCCTCACGGGCGGGAAACCGCCGATTGGGCCGGAGGTGTTTGGCATGCGCCGGCGCCGGGGCCGGCTCAAGGCTCAGACAAGTAGCGCCAGCAACAGCCCGGCGGCGAAGATCAGGCCGGTGTGTGTGAGGGCGCGGAACGTCGAAAGGCAGGATTGTGGATCATCCAGTTTCAGGTTGGCCATCTGCCAGGTCATGTGCAGGCCCATTGCCCATGCGCCGATCAGGGCGAAAGCCAGCGACAAGGCGCTTGCACCGGGCGTGAACGCGAGGATCACACCCACGGTCATCATGAGTACCGTCACCATCATGAAGAGCCTGAGCCATGCGGGGGTATCGTCACCGAACAGCCGCGCAGTCGACTTCACGCCGATAAGCGTATCATCCTCGATGTCTTGGTGAGCGTAGATCGTGTCGTAGTAGATCGTCCACGCGACGCCCCCGAAGAACAGGAAGAGCGGCGCGAGGGAGATCTCGCCGGTATGCGCTGCCCATGCAACCAGCACGCCCCAATTGAGATTCAGCCCGAGGATGAACTGCGGCCACCAGGTGAAGCGCTTTCCAAATGGGTAGATCACCACCAGCGCCAGCGAGGCAACGCCGACCCAGATTGCGGTGGCGTTGAACGTCAGGAGGATCAGGAAGGCGAGAAGCAGCTGTATGCCCATCCAGACCGTTGCGTTCTTTACCGTCACCTGGCCGGAGGGCAGCGGGCGGGATCTCGTGCGTTCCACGCGCGCGTCAATTTCTCGATCGGTGATGTCGTTCCAGGTACAGCCGGCGCCGCGCATGAGAATCGCGCCCAGTACCACGGCGATGGCAATCCAAATGTCGAAGCCGCGCCAACCCGTCGCCGCGATGGCCGCCATTAGCCCCCACCAACTTGGGATGATCAGGGTCCAGAAGCCTACCGGCCGGTCTGCACGTGACAGTCGCAGGTAAGGTCGCAACACGGGCGGGGAAACTCCGTCGACCCAATTGCCTTTCACGGCGTCTGCGACAGCGCCTGGAACGGGCGTGTTGTCGGTTTCGGTGGAGGTCTCTGGCGTATTCGGCAACTCGGTCATATGGTCCGCCCAGGTCTGGGGATGAGGTCGATGGCTAGGGTCCGCCTGTATGTAGAACAAAGCCTTGCCGAGGGGCAAAGCGTTTCGCTGACGCGGGAGCAGGCGCACTACCTTTTCGGGGTAATGCGGCTCGGTCCGGGTGACGATCTGCGCGTGTTCGACGGTGTCTCGGGCGAGTACCGCGCCGAAATTTCCGTCGCTGGCAAGCGTGGCGGCAGTCTGCATTGCATTGAGAAAACGCGCCCGTTGCAGGTTCCGCCCGATCTCTGGCTGCTGTTCGCGCCCATCAAGAAAGCCCGCACCGATTTCATTGTCGAGAAGGCCGCAGAAATGGGTGCGGCGCGGATCTGCCCGGTGCAGACCGCCTTCACGAATTCGGAACGAATCCGGCGCGACCGATTGCAAGCTCATGCCATCGAGGCCGCGGAGCAATGCGGCGGGACTTTCGTGCCGGAGGTTGCCGAGATGCAGCGGCTTGAACGGGTTCTGGCAGAGTGGCCGGTTGAGCGGCGATTGATGTTCTGTGACGAAGCGCGGGTTGGCGCTTGCGACGCGCTGACAGGCAAGCGAGGTCCGTGGGCGATCCTGATCGGTCCCGAAGGCGGTTTTTCCGATACGGAGCGTGCGCAGCTTGAGGCTCTGCCACAGGCCGTCGCCGTAAGTCTCGGGCCGCGGATCCTGCGTGCAGATACCGCCGCGGTCGCCGCGATGACGCTGTGGCAAAGCAGCCTGGGGGATTGGTGATGGAATTTCGTCCCGCGGTCCTTGATGACGCGGTCAGGATTGACCGCTACCTGCGCGCGCGCAGCGAAACCTCCATGTTCCTGCGCTCTAACTTGCGTGCCTTTGGCCCCTGCGGAGGCGACGCACAACATGCGACGCAGATGTGGTTGCTGGAGGACGGTCAGCGCCTGACCGGCGTTTTGGGCTTTACGACTGGCGGCTTCGTACTGGTGCAATTGCCGGAAGGCGCGCCCTCCGGGAGCCTGCGCCGTCTGCTCGGCGGTGAGCGGATCAAGGCGATCCTCGGTGAGAGCGACCAGGTGACGCGCGCCCGAACTGCGCTCGGGCTGGACCACGTGCATGCACAGCTCGACGATGACGAACCGCTCTATGCGCTGGATCTTGCCCGGCTGCGTGTTCCGCCAGGGGAGAGCCGCCTGCGAAAGGCTGTCGCGGAGGACCGCAAGCGGCTGATCGCATGGCGCGAGGAGTATCTGGTTGAGACGGTCTATTACTCACCCGAAGATGCCATCGCGACAGCCCCTGGCGAAATCGACGCCATGATGGCGCGCGGCACGCTCATGGTCCTGGAATTGAACGACGGTACGCCCTGCGCCATGACGTCTTTCAACGCAATTCTTCCCGATATGGTTCAGGTCGGCAATGTCTTCACAGCGGACGAACTGCGCGGTCAGGGACATGCCCGCCGCGCGGTCGCGCTTCACCTGCAACGCGCACGCACCGACGGTGTGGAACGGGCGATCCTGTTTGCGTCCGGTCCGGCTGCGTCGCGTGCCTACGAGGCAATCGGCTTCGAGCAGATCGGTCACTTCACCTTGCTGATTTTCCGGGATCCGCAACCCGTGGGGGCGCCGGCTTGAGTTTCATCCGTCCGGAAGTTGCAAAGGCGTTGCATCGCTGGCGCGAGGTCTTGTCGGGGCTCGCGGGCGCTTTGGCCGGCATCTGGCTCGCCGGTCTGGGTGGAGCGGCAATGCTTGTCCTCGGCGGGCTTGTGACAGTTGCCGCACTGGCGTTGACGCTGCTGGCATGGCGCCGCATGCGGTTTCGCCTCGACGTGGATGCTCCTGGCGTTGTGGAAATCGACGAGGCTCGCATTTCCTACCTCGGACCGGTGATGGGTGGCTCGATCGACCTGTCGGAACTCGTCGAGATCGACGTGCTGGAAGTCGGCGGAAGCCGACGGTGCTGGCGGCTTCGTCAGAGCGATGGCCAGACGCTGCTGGTGCCGCTCGCCGCAGCCGGTGCCGACCGGCTCTACGATCACTTCGCGACGTTGCCGGGAATGGAGGCAGCGTCGCTGATGTCGGCATTGGACGGTGACGCGGCTTCCGCTCGCACGATCTGGCGCCGCGATGCCTCTGCCGGACCCCCGCGACTTCGGTGACCGTCGACCTCAGCGATAGGCTGCCTCGGGTAAACCATCCGTTGCTCCCCCTTGACTTGCGCCGGTCCGGAGCGCACCTAAGCCGGGTTTCGCGAATGTCCGGAGACCCACAAAGATGTCCATCCCCCAATCCGGCGGCGGCCCTATCGAGAGCCACGAGCAGCTTGCGGAATACCTCGAGAGCGGCTGCAAGCCCAAAGAATCGTGGCGCATCGGGACGGAGCACGAGAAGTTCGGCTATTGCCGCGATACGCTGCGCCCGTTGCCGTACGACGGGCCGCGGTCGATCAAGGCAATGCTGGAGGGACTGCGCGACAGCTACGGCTGGGAGCCGATCCTTGAGCAAGGCAATATCATCGGGCTGGAACTGAACGGTGCAAACATCAGTCTTGAACCGGGTGGGCAACTGGAACTCTCCGGGGCGCCCCTGACCTCGATCCATGAGACCTGCGACGAGGTGAACGAGCACCTGCGCGAAGTGAAATCCGTGGCAGACGGGATCGGAGCAGGCTTCATCGGCCTCGGCACCGCGCCGACCTGGGCCCACGAGGATATGCCCCAGATGCCAAAGGGCCGGTACCGGTTGATGACCGACTACATGGACAAGGTGGGCGCACTCGGCAAGCAGATGATGTACCGGACGTGCACGGTGCAGGTGAACCTCGATTTCGCCTCCGAGGCTGACATGGTCAAAAAGCTCCGCGTGGCGCTGGCGTTGCAGCCGGTGGCGACGGCGCTGTTTGCCAATTCGCCGTTTCTGGAGGGCAAGCCGAATGGTCACAAATCGTGGAGATCACGCATCTGGCGCGACCTGGATCCGGCGCGCACCGGTCTCCTGCCCTTTGTCTTCGAGGACGGCATGGGGTTTGAACGCTATGTCGACTATGCGCTCGACGTGCCCATGTACTTCGTCTACCGCGACGGAAAGTACATCAACGCGCTTGGTCAGTCCTTCCGCGACTTTCTGAAGGGCGAATTGCCTGCGCTGCCTGGAGAAGTTCCGACGCTTTCGGACTGGGCCGACCACCTCACAACGATTTTCCCCGAGGCGCGGATCAAGAAGTACATGGAGATGCGCGGGGCCGACGGTGGGCCGTGGCGGCGACTATGCGCGCTGCCCGCGTTCTGGGTTGGCCTGACATACGAGCAGGGCGCGCTGGATGCTGCGTGGGATTTGGTGAAAGGTCTCGATGCCGAAACGCGGGAGGGACTGCGTGTCGCGGCATCGGTGGATGGTTTGCAAGGCCAAAGCAACGGCGTTCGGATACTGGATCTCGCGCGGGAGGCTGTCGCGATCGCGGAAGCTGGCTTGCGTGCGCGCTGCATTCCCGGGGCCGCCGGGCTCATTCCCGACGAAACCCACTTCCTGAATGCACTGCAGGAGAGCATCGAGAGCGAGCGCACTCCGGCCGACGAACTCCTGGAGCGCTACAACGGCCCTTGGGGCGGAGATCTCACGCCGATCTTCACGGAGTATTCATACTGAACGGTGCCGGTTTTCGGGTGTGTCGATATGGTGGACGGTGCCGCGACAGAGATATGCCGGATCAGCTTTTGCCGCCGCCGATCCTCGACTCCTCGCCGCGCGTTAACCGGCCAATGTTGTCCCGATGCCGGACGAAGACCAGCGCCGTGAGCAGTAATGCCAACAGGCTCACGTCCGGGCGACCGAGCAGCAGGGCCCAAAGCGTTGACGTGCCCGCAGCCACCAGCGCCGAGAGCGAAGAGTAGCGGGTCAGAACCGCCACCGCGAGCCAGGTGCCGCAGCAGGCCAGCCCGATCCGCCAGTCGAGCGCCAGCTGAACGCCGAGAAAGGTCGCAACGCCCTTGCCGCCTCGAAAACCGAGCCATACCGGATAAAGGTGCCCCAGGAAGGCGCAGAGCGCGGCGACCTGCGCGGCATCCGTACCGAGCGCGGCCCGCGCGATCAGAACCGCGACACCTCCCTTAGCTGCGTCGCACAGAAGCGTCAGGAAGGCGGCCAGCTTGTTGCCTGTTCTCAGGACATTCGTCGCTCCGATGTTGCCGGAGCCGATGGCGCGCAGATCGCCCAGCCCGAAGACTCGCGCCATCACCATACCGAAAGGGACAGAACCGAGCAGATAGGCCAGCACGGCTGTGGCGATCAGCGGCAGTACACCTGTTTCGAGTGCGGGCATTTCGGCTCCTGTCGTTCGGTGTCGGGACTATTCCTGCGCAAGGCGGGAAAGTCCACGTTTCGCGCCTGGTCCGGACGCAGGTCACTGCTGTCGCGATCATCCCGCCACGGTTCACCGCCCGAAGGGCGGCCCGGCCCAACCCCGAGCCTGCGCGAAAGCGCGGGCCGAGGGGGCGGGAGGGTCTCGGTTCAGCCAGGTGTTCCGTGAACGAGCGTTCCGCCGACCCAGGTCGCCAGCACTTTCCCTTCCATGCGCTGGCCGTCGAAAGGGGTGTTCTTTGATTTCGACCGGAGCTTGAACCGGTCGAGGATGAAGGGGGCATCCGGGTCGAACAATACCAGATCGGCCGGTGCGCCGGGGCTAAGGCGCCCGCCGGGGAGGCCAAGGCGCCGCGCAGGGTTGAGTGCCATTGCCCGGAAGAGCTGCGGCAGGGTCAACAGCTCCGCATGGTAGAGCCGCATGGCAGCAGGCAAGAGCGTTTCCAGCGCCACGGCGCCGGACGCCGCTTCCTCGAAGGGCAGGCGCTTACTCTCCTCGTCCTGCGGCGTGTGCATGGAGGAGATCGTGTCGATCAATCCGGAGCCCACGGCTTCCACAACGGCCAGGCGGTCACTCTCCGACCGGAGCGGCGGCTTGATCTTGAAGAAGGTGCGGTATTCTCCAACGTCCAGAAGGTTGAGCGTGAGATGGTGGATTGACGTACCGGCGGTAACGTCAAAGCCGTTGTTCTTTGCCCGCTCCAGCGCCGGCAGCGCGCGCCGAGTGGTGATCTGGTCGGCGTGATACTTCACGCCCGTCATCTCCACGAGCGCGATATCCCGGTCGAGTCCCATCCGCTCGGCCATTGGCGAGACGGCCGGTAGCCCCTTGAGCGAGGCGAATTTGCCCGAGGTGACAGCCGCGCCCCCGGACAGGCCCGGCTCCTGCGGATGCGCGATCACGAGCGCATCGAGCGACCGGGCATAGGTGAGCGCGCGGCTCAGCACCTTGGTATCCGTCGTAACGGTGTCGCCATCGGAGAAGGCGACGGCACCGGCATCCTGTAGGAAGCCGATTTCAACCATCTCGCGACCCTGTCGCCCCTTTGTGAGCGCTGCCAGCGGCGCGATCCGAACCGGGCTGTCTTCCAAGGCCCGGCGGGTGACGAATTCGAGCGACTCGGGCGTGTCGATGGCTGGCAACGTGTCAGCGCGCGTGACCATCGTCGTGACGCCACCCGCTGCCGCCGCCCGGCCCGCTGAGCGGAAGCTCTCCTTGTGCCGCTCGCCGGGTTCGCACACCTTCACGCCGATATCGACGATCCCCGGTGCGAGACATTTGCCGCGGCAGTCCACGGCGCCGGCTGCGGCCGCGGATCCAACCGCCACGGAGGCAATTTGGCCGTCCCGGATCGTCAGCGTGCCGATCCGGTCAGTCCCCGCCTCCGGGTCGATCAGCCGGACATTGGTGAGTGTCTGCTCCGTCATGCGGCCCCCCTCTGGATCCGGCGCATCAGGTTCAACACCTCGCGCCCCTCCGATATGCGTTCAAATCCGACTCGGCCGCCCCTGCCAAAACGCGACCCGGCATCGGCGAAGTACACGCTTGCCGGCGGACCTTCGTCGAAGCCAATCGCGGTGTCGGCAGTGATTGGCCATGAGTTCAGCCCTCGCCGACCGAAGATCTCGGTTGCGATGAATGCGCGCCGGTTGCTGAGCGAGTACCAGCTCCGCGCCCGTAACCAAGCCTGCCAAACGCGCGCGCCACCCGCGAGCCGCGCCCCTTGTGCGATGAACAAGACGCCCACCAGCGGGAACAGCAGACGCAAGACCAGCGGCGCGTCGCTCGTCGCGCGGGCGGCGCCCAGGGTCCAGAACACCGCGATGGCGAGCATCGCCAGTCCGAAAAGAACGCGCCTTGGATCGAGCCCGCGAAACGACAGCCCCGGCTCGGGACGCCCCTGCCATAGGATTTTTTCCCCAGGTGCGAGAATCCCGTCCCAATCGCCGCGTGTGCCGCTCATTCGGCTGACACTCCCGCGGTTCGCGCGATGGCCGTACGCGTCGCATCCGGATCGGCGAGGTACTTCATCAGGAGCTTGTCACCGGCATGGGTGATGATTTGTACGGCACTGCCCAGCCGCCGCACCTTCGCGATGTCGCCCAGCGGCACTTGGCGACCATGGGAGCCTGCGACGGCGAGATCGGTCAGATCCCACCGTATCGCGAGTTCCTCCGAGGCCACATACCAGCCTCGGATTCCGATCGCGAGCAGCGATGCGGGTATCCCCACCCAAGCGCTCGGATTGCCCAGCAAATACAAGATAGCCGTCGTTGCCGCCGCGCCGAACAGGGCGAGGCGAATATGGTCACGAATGTAGACCCGCCGATCAGCGCTCCAGCTCTGCATGACCCGTCCCGCTGTCGGCGCCTCAGACACTGTCATCGCCACGCGCCTCCCGCAGGTTGCGCGCCAGCAGGTCCATCGCCGCCATGCGTACCGCGACGCCCATTTCCACCTGTTCCTGGATCACCGAACGGTTGATGTCGTCTGCGATGGTGCCGTCGATCTCCACGCCACGGTTCATGGGACCGGGGTGCATGACGATGGCATCCTTCTTCGCATGTGCCAGCTTCTCGGCATCCAAGCCGAAACGATGGTAATACTCCCGCTCCGACGGGATGAAACCACCGTCCATACGCTCCTTCTGGAGCCGTAGCATCATCACAACGTCGCAGCCTTCCAGCCCTTCGGCCATGTCGCCATAGACTTCGACGCCCCAATCGGCCGCGCCGGAGGGGATCAGCGTCGGCGGCCCGACCAGTCTCACGCGGTTTTCCATCTTGCCGAGCAGCAGGATATTCGACCTCGCGACGCGGCTATGGGCGATGTCGCCGCAGATCGCGATATTGAGCCGGTTAAGCCGCCCTTTCGCGCGTTGGATGGTCAATGCGTCCAGCAAGGCTTGCGTGGGATGTTCGTGCCGCCCGTCGCCGGCGTTCAACACCGCGCAATTGACCTTCTGCGACAGCAGGTCGACGGCGCCGGAGTGAGGGTGCCGCACGACCAGAAGATCGGGGTGCATCGCATTGAGCGTGAGCGCGGTATCGATCAGCGTTTCGCCCTTTTTGATGGAACTGGCCTGCATCGCCATGTTCATCACGTCCGCGCCGAGACGCTTGCCGGCAAGCTCGAAGCTCGCCTGTGTGCGGGTGGAATTCTCAAAGAACATGTTGATCTGGGTGAGCCCGGCGAGGGTGTCGGAGTGTTTCACCGCGCCCCTGTTGAGGTCCACATAGGTATCGGCGAGATCCAGGATCGTCGCGATTTCGATCGGGTGAAGCGGTTCGATTCCCAGAAGATGTCTGCCGCGGAATGTCATAGGCGCCTCCGATCTGCTGGCGCGCTTATAGCAGAGGGGCAGGGCCGGGCAACGGGCCGTGCCTCGCCGCGGCACCGCGCCGCTCCGGTCGCGGCATCCGCGACCGCTTCCCGATACCTGCGCAATCGGCTAGCAAGGGCGTATGGCCAACGACCTATCCACGGAAGCGATGATCGCCGCGCTCGATTTCCAGATCGCGCTCGGGGCCGATACCTGTGTCGCGGATGCGCCGCTCGACCGCTATGCGCTGAGCCGGGAGGAAGCGGAGCGGCGGCGTGCCGCGGCTGCTGCACCGGCGCAGGTCGGGACAGGGCGGCAAGTCACGCCTGCCGTTCAGCCAAAGGCCAAGGAAGATCCGATTGGCGAGGCGCGCGCCGCCGCCGCAGGGGCCACGACGCTGGAAGAACTGCGCGCGGCGCTAGCGGCCTACGAGCATTGCGAACTCAAGAAAGCGGCGCGCACGCTCGTCTTTTCCGACGGCCAGCCGGGGGCGCGCGTAATGATCATCGGCGAAGCACCCGGCCGCGACGAGGACATTCAGGGAAAGCCCTTCGTTGGGCGCGCGGGGCAATTGCTCGACCGGATGCTGGGCGCCATCGGTTTGGCGCGCGGGGCACCCGATCCGGGATCCGCTGTCTACATCACCAATATCCTGCCATGGCGGCCACCGCAGAATCGCGATCCGAAACCGGAAGAAATCGCGATGCTCAAGCCCTTCGTGGAGCGTCACGTCGCGCTGGTCGAGCCGGACCTGCTGGTGCTGATGGGGAATATTTCCTGTCAGGCAATGCTCGGGCGGCGCGGTATTACCCGGCTTCGCGGCAATTGGGCTGATGTGCTTGGCCTGCCGGCGCTGCCCATGTTCCATCCCGCATATCTCTTGCGCAATCCGGCGGCCAAACGTGAGGCCTGGTCGGATCTTCTGTCCCTGAAAGCCCGGTTGCGCAGCAGGGCTGAGGAGCGTCCATGAGCCGTATCGACGAAGAAAAACCGTTCGTACCAGTTCGAATCGCAGTGCTGACGGTCTCCGACAGTCGGTCACTGTCGGATGATCGCTCCGGTGACGTTCTTGCCGGTCGGATCGAAGCGGCGGGTCACACCCTGGCAGACCGCAAGATATTGACCGATGAGCGCACCGAGATTGCCGCGCAACTCTCCCATTGGTGCGACGATGCCGAGGTCGATGTGGTCATCTCTACCGGCGGAACCGGCCTCACGGGGCGCGATGTGACCGTGGAGGCTCACAGGGACGTCTATGAAAAGGAGATCGACGCCTTCGGTACGGTGTTCACCTTTGTATCGATGAAAAAGATCGGCACATCCGCGGTACAGTCCCGCGCAACCGGCGGTGTGGCACGCGGAACGTATCTTTTCGCGCTTCCCGGTAGCCCAGGAGCGTGCAAAGACGCGTGGGACGAAATCCTCGCGCCGCAACTCGACTATCGCCACCGGCCCTGCAACTTCGTGGAAATACTCCCCCGCCTCGACGAGCATCTGCGCCGGAAATGAGCGGTTAAAAGTGAATTACGCGCGACAGAAACAGCCGGGACGCCCGTAACAGGTCTGTGGCTTTGCCGAATTGACGTTTCGGAATAGATTTGGAAAGCGGTTGTCTCTGACGAAAAGGGCGCGCCCGAATGAAATTTCTACGCAGATCCCTGACCGGATTGTTGCTGCTGTCATTGACGGTCGGGTTGCTCGCCTACGGCGGTCGGGTGTTCCTCGATGCTGTCGAGGTGCGGATGAATCGCGAGACGCAACAGCGCCCCGCGAGTGAACGGGTTTTCGGTGTGAATTCGGTGGACGTGGTTTCGACGCAGATCACGCCCACGATGCTTGCGTTCGGCGAGATTCAAAGCAGGCGGACGCTGGAGGTGCGGGCCGGCGCGGGCGGACGGATTGTCGAACTGGCCGAGAACATGGAGTCTGGCGGGTTCGTCGCCGCGGGTGCGCTCCTGGCGCGCGTGGACCCGAAGGACGCCGAAGCCGCTTTCGAAATCGCGCGCACCGAGGTTGCCGAAGCGGAAGCAGAACTCAGGGACGCGGAGCGCAACCTGCAACTCGTGCGGGACGAATTACAGGCCTCCCAGGCGCAGGCGGACCTGCGAACACAGGCGTTGATCCGGCAACAGGACTTGGCACGGCGCGGCGTCGGCACTGAGGCGGCAATCGAAACCGCCGCCCTGGCGGAGGCGAGCGCGAACCAGGCGGTTGTGAGCCGTCGTATGGCGGAGGCCGCGGCGGAGAACAGGGTGGATCTGGCGGGCAACCTGCTGGCGCGGGCGCGCATCGCGCTGGATGAAGCCGAGCGCGACCTTGAGGATACGGAGGTGCGCGCGGCATTCAGCGGAACCCTTGCCGACGTCTCGGTCGTCGAGGGCGGTCTGGTGACGCAAAACGAGAGGCTCGGCACGCTGATCGACCCGGAGGCTCTGGAAGTGGCGTTCAGGCTTTCCACCACGCAATACGCCCGGCTGCTGGACGATACCGGCCGCCTGATCGGGGCGCCGGTCCGGGTCACTTTGGATGTTCTGGGCTTGGATCTGGAGGCCGCCGGTCACATCTCGCGCGTGGACGCGTCGGTTGGCGAGGGTCAGACGGGGCGCTTGCTATTCGCGCGTCTGGATCGCTTTGCCGGCTTCCGCCCGGGAGATTTTGTAACGGTTCACGTGGAGGAACCGGCTCTGACCGACGTCGCGGTCCTACCGGCAACGGCGCTGGATTCCGCCAACACCGTGCTCGCCATCGACGAAGACGACCGGCTTGAGGTCGCTCAAACCGAGTTGCTGCGTCGGCAGGGTGACGACGTTATCGTCGCTGCCGCCGGGCTGGAGGGCCGGCGCATCGTTGCCGAACGCTCCCCACTCCTTGGAGCGGGCATTCGCGTACGAGACCTGACGGCCGAAAACGCGCCTGCACTGGCAGGTGCTGCGTCCGGTGACGGAGCAATGATCACGTTGTCGACGGAGCGTCGCGCGGCGCTGATTGCCGCGGTCGAAGCGAACAGCCGGATGCCTGCGGAGGCCAAGGCGCGTATCCTGTCGCAACTGCAGGAAGACAACGTGCCGGCCGGGATGGTCGAACGTATCGAGAGCCGGATGGGGGGCTGAGGGCATGCACGCCGACGCTCCCAAGCCGCAACGCCCCGGTATCCTGAGCTATTTCACACGCCACCGCACGGCGGCAAACCTCCTCCTCGTGATACTGATCGTTGCCGGTCTCGCGGCCTTCCCACGAATGCGCGCGCAGTACTTCCCCGATGTCGTGCTCGACAGCGTCACCGTCTCCGTCACCTGGGACGGCGCCGGCGCCGAGGATGTCGACGCCGCCATCGTGGAGATCCTGGAACCGACTCTTCTGGCTGTCGATGGGGTGGAAAGCTCGGAATCGATTGCGAGGGAGGGACGGGCTTCCATAGAGCTGGAGTTCGAGCCCGGCTATGACATGGGCCGGGCCGCCGATGACGTGCAGCAGGCCGTCGATGCGATCACCACGCTGCCTGAAGATGCCGACGAACCGAGCGTGCGGCGCGATGCCTGGCGCGACAGGGTGTCGGACGTTGTCATCGCCGGTCCGGTGAGTGTCGATCTCTTGGCCCGCTACACCGATGAGTTCGTCCTGCGGCTTTACTCCGAGGGTGTGACACGCACGACAATCCGGGGCTTGGCCGCGCCGCAGGTCGTGGTCGAAGTGCCGACGCTGTCTCTTGTGCGGCACAACGTAACCATGGCCGAGATCGCCCAGGCGATTGCCGGGGAGGTCGACGCCGCCCCGGCCGGGGAGGTGTCCGGGGCGAATGCACGCGTCAGGACCGGCACGGAAAAGCGTTCGGCCGAGGAAATCGCCGGGATCATCCTTCGCTCTAATCGGGACGGGACGCGGCTGACAATCGGTGACCTGGCGACGATTCGCGTCGAAGGCACGGATCGCGACCGAAGCTACTTCCGTGGAGAGCACCCGGCGATCTCGCTACGTGTGGACCGGTCTGCCCAAGGCGATGCTCTGGAGATACAGGCGACGGTGGAGGAGGTTGCAGCTTCCATGCTGGAGGGCCTTCCGGATGGCGTCAGCATCGAATTGATCCGCACGCGGTCCGAAGCGATCTCGAGCCGTCTAAAGGTTCTGATCGAGAATGCGGGGATGGGCCTGGCGCTGGTTGTGGGGCTGTTGTTCCTGTTTCTGAATGCCCGCACGGCGCTGTGGGTGGCCGCCGGTATACCGGTTGCCATGCTGACCGCGATCTTCCTGATGTGGATGGCCGGGCTCACCCTAAACATGATCTCGCTCTTCGCACTGCTGATCACGCTCGGCATCATCGTCGACGACGCCATCGTTGTTGGCGAACATGCAGATTTCCGCGTGCGACGCCTCGGCGAGCATCCTGTCGTTGCGTCTGAAAACGCCGCGCGTCGGATGACTGCGCCGGTCTTTTCCGCCACCGTGACCACCGTGATTGCCTTTGCCGGCCTGACCTTTATCGGAGGGCGCTTCGGCGACTTGATCGCCGACATTCCCTTCACCGTGATTGTCGTGCTGATTGCGTCGCTGGTGGAGTGTTTCCTGATCCTTCCGAACCACCTGGCTCATTCGCTGCACGCGTCGAGCAAGAACGACTCCTGGTACGATTGGCCGTCGCGCACGGTCAATCGCGGCTTCGTCTGGTTCCGTGACAGGGTCTTCCGGCCATTCATGGCCTTGGTTATCCGCGCCCGCTACCCGGTTGTGGCGGGGCTGATCTTCATTCTGTCGACGCAGGTCGCAGTGTTCGTGCGCGGAGACGTGCAATGGCGGTTTTTCTCCGCGCCGGAGGAGGGATCGGTGTCGGGAAATTTCGCCATGGCCCCCGGTGCCGGGCGCGCGGAATCCCTGGCTCAGATGCGGGCTTTTCAGGCAGCGGTTGAGGCGCTCGATGTCGAGTACGGTGAAAAATACGGTACGCGACCGGTGGCTTATGCGCTGGCTGAGGTGGGTGGCAATACCGGTCGTGGCCTGTCGGGAACCGAAGGGAAGGACTCCGACCAGCTCGGCTCGATTGCCGTGGAACTGATCGATCCGGACTTGCGCCCCTATTCCAGCTTCCAGTTTGTCAGTGACCTGCAGGACCGGGTGGAGCGACACCCTCTGGTCGAAACGATCTCCTTCCGCGGTTGGCGTGCCGGGCCGGGCGGTGACTCGCTGGACGTGCAGTTCTTCGGGGCCAGCCCCTCTGTGCTGAAAGCGGCGGCCGAGCGATTGAAGGGCGAAGTTGCACGGTTCGGGGAGGTATCGGCTGTCGAGGACAACCTTGCCTACGACAAGGAAGAGCTGATCCTCGACCTCACCCCGCAGGGCGAGGCGCTCGGCTTCACCATCGAGGCGCTTGGCCGGGTCCTGCGCAACCGGCTCAACGGGATCGAAGCGGCGACCTACCCGATGGGGCCGCGCAGCGCCGAGATTCGCGTGGAACTTCCTGAGAACGAACTGACGGCCGACTTCATGAGCCGGACGCAACTGCGCACGCCCTCCGGCGAGTACGTTCCGCTGGCGGATATCGTAGAGGTGAGCCGCCGCGACGGCTTCACGACCATCCGGCGCGAGAACGGAATTCGGGTCGTCAGCGTTACGGGCGATATCGCCGACGACGATCCGGTGCGGGCGCAGGAAATCGTGGACACCCTGCGGGATGACGTGCTCCCGCAGATCGAAGCCGAATTCGGCGTCTCTTATCGTCTGTCGGGACTTGCCGAGCAGGAGCGGGACTTCCTGAACGACGCTATGGTCGGTTTCGGCTTTTGCCTGATGGGGATCTACCTGACGCTGTCATGGGTCTTTTCGAGCTGGTTCCGGCCATTGCTCATCATGGCTGTGATCCCGTTCGGCTTCATCGGCGCGATCTTCGGCCATGCCGCTTGGGGGCTGCCGTTCTCGATGTTCTCTGTCATCGGGCTCATTGGAATGTCGGGTATCATCATCAACGATTCCATCGTCCTGGTCACAACCGTCGACGAATACGCCCGCGAAAGGGGAGTTCTGCCGGCAATCGTCGATGCGGCTGCCGACCGTTTGCGCCCCGTGCTGCTGACCACGATGACGACCGTGATCGGTCTGGCGCCGCTGCTGTACGAACCCTCACGGCAGGCACAGTTTCTCAAACCTACCGTCATTACGCTCATCTACGGTCTGGGCTTCGGCGTGGTTCTTGTGCTGCTGCTGGTTCCGTCGCTGCTCGCGATCCAGCAGGACGTGGTACGCCAGTTTGAGACGCTGTTGCGCTCATTCCGCCGGCCCGGCCGCGCTCGGGCCGTGTCGCGGTTCACGCTGACGGCCGCCGGGCTGATCGTGGCGCTGTTTACATCGACCATGGGGCATGCGCTGTTTGCCGGTGGCGTCTGGCCGCCACTCGCCGAGCTCACCGGCATCGATCCGGAAAGCGCGCGCGCGGCGCTTGGGCTATTCTCCATCGGCTGCGTGGCGATCGTCCTGGGCGTGTTCGTCCTGGGCGCTGTTTGGCTGACCGCATCGCGGCCACGGGCTAGCGAGCTTCCTTGACGCGTGCGTCGTCTCGCCGACCAGTGGGGGAATGCCGCAATTGCGTCGTCAGTTGGTTGCGCAACCGCGGATGTCAACGGCTTGCCGCGCGCCGATCACCGTGAAACGCAATGCGCTGCGGTCCAGAGCCATTGGCTTTCCGTCGGGCGGGACAAGATCCGCGCGGACCTGAAGCGTGCCGCCGCTTCGATACGTTTCTGGTTCCGACACCCAGATTCGTGGATCGCCGGCTTCCACCAACGCGACCTCCTCGCCCCCGATTCTCGGCATTTGAATGGTCGCGCTGAGCTGCAGTCCGTCGGGGATCGGGTCCAGGTTGCAGTCGACACCATCCACACCTGCCCGCTGGCCCGGCACGGGCCGCTTAGCAAGTGCCCGGTGGATTTCGGGGTCTGAATGGCCCGCACCTTCCAGGTCGGCGTGAAAGGTCAAACGGGCCGGCACGCAGATCGTTTCGCAAACGCCGAGGTCCATCGTACCGCGAAGGCGGATCGGAACGCCCGGTGCGGTTGGATGCAATTCGAGGGGAAGGACCAGCTCGTGCTTGTAGCCGATGCTGCGCATTCCGTAGGAGGTGAAGACTTCCGGGCTTGGCCAGTGATAGCTAACACCGCCAAGGTTCTCGGATCCTTCCCAAGTGAAGGTTGGCGGAATGCCGGCATCTCCGGGTGCGCGCCAGTAGGTTTTCCATCCCGGCGCAAGCTGCAGGTGCAGCGCGACCATGCGTGTACCTGATTCCGTTACCCACCCTTCCCTGACGTCGCCGGTCACGACGTTGGACGGCAGACCGCCGCCTGCAACCGCAACGGGCGAAACCGCGATGGCGGTGAGGGCGGCGATGGTTGTGTGGAACAGCTTCACGATCATGGGCCGAACATTAGCCAGACGCGTCTCGGAGGGAAATCACATAGTGGCGACGGAACGCCGCCCGCAGATCACAGGCACTTGTGCGCGTCGCCGCAGAGGCGCATTGTTTGGGCAATGACCGACACTTCGATGGATCTCTCCGGCAAATTGCTCATTGCCATGCCCGGTATGGGTGACCCCCGTTTCGATCGGTCGGTCATCTTTATGTGCGCCCATTCAGAAGACGGCGCCATGGGGCTTATCATCAACCAGCCAGCGATGGATCTTGCCTTGGCTGACCTGCTGGAGCAGCTGGATATCGACGCTTCGGACGCGGACCTGCCGACGCAGATTCACGTGGGCGGCCCGGTGGAACACGGCCGTGGCTTCGTGCTGCATTCGGGCGAATACAGTCTTACGGACGCGACGCTGAAGGTGGATGACACCTTCGCGATGACCGCGACGCTGGAGATACTGGAGGACATGGCGCATCACCGTGGACCCCGCCAGGCGCTTCTGGCTCTGGGGTACTCCGGTTGGGCGCCTGGGCAGCTGGAGGGGGAGATCGCACACAACGGGTGGTTAACCTGCGACGCCACGAGCGAGATCGTTTTCTGCCGTGACAATTCGCAGAAATGGGAAATGGCGCTCGCGACCCTCGGGGTCGATCCGCTGACGCTGAGCGCAAGCGCTGGACGCGCGTGACCACGCGCGGCACGTCAGCCGCCCGCATTGTCTCCTGTGGTTCAGTTGCGAGGCGCTGCGGCGCGGACCAGCCGGTCGTTGATTGCGCGCCCCAACCCATGATCGGGGATCGGGGAAACCGCGATTGGCGAAGGTCCGTCAATCCGGCGCAGGAACGCAAAAAGGTTTGCCGCTGCCTCCACGAGATCCCCCGAAGGCGAAAGGTTAAGCGTTGCCCTTTCCGCAGCGGGGCCGAAACCAAGAAGGCGTTCGCCTGACCGCGGATGCGTGACGTTCAACCTCAGCGGCGCGTTGGGTGCATAATGCGAGGCAAGCTGACCCGGGGCGTTTGGGGTCGGCCCGGCAGGGGCATGGGCCAGCGGACGGCCAAGTGCATCCTCGATTGCTTCTGCCGGCAAGCCTCCTGGACGCAGCAAGCGAGGGTGATCGAACGCACCGACAATCGTCGATTCCACGCCGACCTTGGCCGCACCGCCATCGACGACCGCCGCGATACGACCGTCGAGGCCATCGAGAACATGCGCAGCCTCGGTCGGGCTGACCTTGCCGGACGGGTTGGCCGAAGGTGCGGCCACCGGACCGCCGAAGCCGTTCAGCAACGCTTGTGAAACGGCGCCGGCCGGAACGCGGATGCCAACGGTCTGAAGACCGGCCGTGACGAGGTCGGACAAACCCGCATCGTCACGCAGCGGTACAACGAGTGTGAGCGGACCCGGCCAGAAGGCATCCGCAAGCGCGGCGGCATCCGCATTGAAACGACCGATCTGCTGCGCGGCTTCGAAATCGGCCACATGCACGATAAGCGGATTGAAGCGTGGCCGCCCTTTTGCCTCGAAGATATGCGCCACGGCCTCGCCCTGCCGCGCATCCGCGCCGAGGCCGTAGACCGTCTCGGTCGGAAAGGCGACAAGCTGCCCCTGCGCCAGCAGTTGCGCGGCTCTTGCAAGACCAGCGTCATCCGGGTCGAGACGTTCGGTTACTTGGCTCATGCGCTCTCGTGACGCTGCGTCGGTCTTTGTGCGTTCATTGCGCACTCGCTAGTTTGTCCTGAAGCCAAGGGTGATACGCATCTTGCGGCGTCCTGCCAAGGCCACACATAGGGGTGACCAAACATGTCATATCGCGCTCCGGTATCGGATTTTCGCTTCCTGCTCGCAAATGTCGTGAATTTCGGCCTGCTGGCCAAAACGGATCACTTCGCGGATGCGACGCCAGACGTATCCGACGCGATCCTGACGGAGGCCGGAAAGCTATGTGAAGAGGTCATTGCACCCGTGAATCGGGCGGGCGACGAAACGCCGTCGCGTCTGGAGAATGGTCGCGTGCGTGCGGCACCGGGCTTTGCAGAAGCCTACGCGGCGATTGCCGAGGGCGGCTGGGTGTGCGTTTCCGCCCCGGAAGAACACGGAGGCATGGGCCTGCCGGTGACACTGCAGACGGCGATTAACGATATGATGTCCGGGGCCAACCTTTCACTGCAGTTGAACCCGCTGTTGACCCAAGGACAAATCGAGGCGCTCGCGGCGCATGCAACCGACGAGTTGAAGGCGCTTTACCTGCCCAAACTCATTTCCGGGGAATGGTCCGGTACGATGAACCTCACGGAACCCGGCGCCGGATCGGACGTCGGCGCGCTGGTGACGAAAGCGGAACCCAAGGGTGACGGCAGCTACACCATTTCCGGACAGAAGATCTTCATTACCTGGGGCGATGCGGATTTCGTCGACAACGTCTGCCATCTCGTGCTGGCGCGGCTACCCGGCGCCGTTCCCGGGACCAAGGGCATCAGCCTGTTCCTGGTGCCGCGGAACCTGCCAGAAGCTAGCGGGAATCCGGGCGTTTCGAACAACGTCAGGGTCGTGAGCCTCGAGCACAAGTTGGGCCTTCACGGTTCGGCCACCTGCGTGATGGAGTTCGACGGCGCGACCGGTTGGCTCGTCGGTGAACAGAACGGTGGCATGGCAGCAATGTTCACCATGATGAACAACGCCCGCCTCGGCGTCGGGTGCCAGGGGATCGGTATCGCCGAGGCGGCGACACAGAAAGCCGTCGGATTTGCGCTGGAGCGCAAGCAGGGCAGGGTCGGCGGCACCGGGACGATCATCGAGCATCCCGACGTGCGCCGGATGGTGACACAGATGCGGGCAGAGACCTTTGCCGCGCGCGCGATCGCACTCGATACGGCGCTTTCGATCGACATGGGTCATGCCACGGGCGACGTGGATTGGACCGCGCGCGCCGCGTTGCTGACGCCGATCGCCAAGGCGCATGGGACCGACATCGGGCACGAGATGGCGCAACTCGGCATACAGGTGCACGGCGGGATGGGCTACGTTGAAGAAACCGGCGCCGCACAATTCGCGCGCGATGTTCGGGTGACGCAGATCTACGAGGGAACCAACGGGATCCAGGCGATGGACCTGGTCGCTCGCAAGATGATGGATGGCGGCGCCGCGGCATTCGCCTTGCTTGACGAGGTCGAAGCGGGAGCGGAGGCTGCACGGGAGTTTCTTCCGGCAATGGCTGAACCCGTGTGGAAGGCCGCCGAGACACTCCGGGAGGCGACCGAATGGCTCGTCGAGCAGGAGATGCAGGACCGTTTCGCCGGCTGCGTGGCCTATCTGCGCGCCTTCGCACGCGTGTTGGGGGGGCATTACCACCTCAAAGCCGCGCTGGCGGAGGGTGGCAGCGGTGCCCGAACTGCGCTGGCGCGTTTTTTCATTACCCGTATTCTGCCTGAGCATCAGGGGCTTCTGGCGGCAGTCGGGGAGGGCGCTGGCGGGCTATTTGACCTTTCGGTTGAAGACCTGGAGGCGGTGTAACCCTTTGGAAATTCTAGGTTTCGATCCGATCCGGTATCCTTGGGAGGCGCCGCCAGCGGAGGGCGCTGCCATCGAAGTGGCCGAGGGCGTGTTTTGGCTGCGTTTACCGCTGCCGATGGCACTCAATCACGTCAACATTTTTGCCCTGGACGACGGCGACGGTTGGACGGTGATCGACACCGGGCTCTCCAGCCCAAAGATACGGGCGATCTGGACATCGATCCTGGAGCATGGGCCGCTGTCCGGCAAACCGGTGCGCCGTGTCGTGCTGACGCATCATCACCCCGATCACGTCGGGCTCGTGGGTTGGTTTCAGTCGGAGCACGGGGCCGATTTGGTCGCAAGCCGAACCGCCTGGCTCTATGCGCGAATGCTGACGCTGGATGAGCAGGATACGTGGCCGGAGGAAACACTGGCATTCTATCGGGCTGCGGGCATGGAGCAGGAGGTGTTCGACAAACGCGCCTCGGAACGCCCCTTCAACTTCGCTGACGTGGTTTGGCCGATGCCGCTGGGGTTCACCCGCATCGCCGAAGGCGACACGGTTCGTATCGGCGGGCGCACGTGGGACGTGCACATGGGCAACGGTCATGCGGCAGAACACGCGACATTCTGGTGCAGGGAGGAGCCGCTGGTGCTGGGCGGCGACCAGCTTCTGCCGTCGATTTCGCCCAATCTCGGCGTCTATCCCACGGAGCCGGATTCGGACCCGGTGGGTGCCTGGATTGAGAGTTGCGAGCGTCTGGCCCGTTTCGCGACGGAGGAGCAGCTGGTCCTGCCGGGGCACAAGCTTCCCTTCACCGGTCTCCCTGCCAGGATGCGGCAACTGGTGGAGAACCACCATTTCGCTCTCGAGCGGTTGATGGAGCATCTGACAGAGCCCCGAACCGCGCACGATTGCTTCCCGGCGCTCTTCCGCCGGGAGATCGGGGCAGGGGAATACGGACTTGCCCTTGCGGAATCCATCGGCCACCTCAATCATCTGTATCGCGCCGGTCGCATCACTCGCCAGCGCCGCGAAGACGGTGCGTGGGCATGGAGACGGGCCGGGGAGGGGTAACGGAATCGCGGAGGAGACAATGGGGAGCGACGATAGGGAAGCCGCCGGGCGAGGGGTGCCCCGCGCCCATGCCATTCACGCGGACCCCGGTGCACGGACAGTTGAATGCCAACCCTTGCCGGAGATTGCGCGGACTCCGCCCGAGAGCAAGAGCCCGGCCAAATGGGCCTATGAGCGCCTGATCCTCTACATCAAGAATTTCGAGGAGCTGTTGGACGGGGATCACGAGATCGCCATGGGGTTCACCGGCGCCAGCGCGGGCGTGCTGCGAATCGAGGGGATCGGCTATTTCGACCCTGATATCGTAACGTTCTACGGATCGGATGCTGATGGAACGCGAACGCAGCTTATTCAGCACGTGAGCCAGCTCAACGTGATCTTGCGTGCCTTGCCGAAGCGGCCGGAGGTCGGCGAGCCTCGCCGCATCGGGTTCAGGCTGGCCGAAGCCCTGGCCGGCGATCAGGCAAGCTGATGCCGGGTTGCCACGGGGGGCATTGCGGCTCTTAACAGGCTCGGGCATCTGGGCTAAGCAGGGCGGGCCACAGGACAGAGACAGGGAGCCCGCAACATGTCGGAACACACCTACGAGCACGGAAGTATGGATACGACCACGCAGGAACAAACCTTCGACGGCTTCATCAAGATGGTCGTCAGGGTCTCGATCCTCTGCATCGTCGTGCTGATCTTCATGGCTCTGGTCAACGGCTGACAAAAGAACTGAGAGGCGGCGCGGGCATATGAGAGCCATCGTTCTGGCAGTATGTCTGCCACTTCTGCTGGGAGCCTGTACCGATACCGGGCCCTGGGCGACGGATCAGGAGGTGCAGGCGGCGGCGTTCCGGGACGACGGCCCGCCGACGATCACGTTGTTCACGATGATCAACAACCGTTCCCACGACGGGGCGCACAGCGGACTCATGATCAGCGGGTCGCAGCGGATCATCTTCGATCCGGCCGGCACCTTCTATCATCCCCATGTGCCGCAGCGTGCCGATGTGCACTACGGCATCACCGACAGCATGGTCGACTTCTACATCGACTATCATGCGCGAGAGACCTACCACGTCGTACGCCATGACGTGGTCGTGACACCGGAACAGGCAGAGATCGCGCTGCAGCGCGCGCAGGCCTACGGTGCGGTTTCGAAGGCATTCTGTACCACGTCGATCCATCGCATCGTGCGGGGCGTACCCGGGTTTGAGAGCATTCCGGCGTCGCCGCGACCCAAAAAGGTCATGCGGGCGTTCGACGAGATCCCGGGCGCGACGATCCGGCGTTATTACGATGACAGTCCAGACGACCGTTCGGACCTCATCACCGACAGCCCAAAGGCGCGCGAGGACATCCGCGTGGTTTACGGTCCGGAGCCCAGCGTACAGGAGCGGCGGCGGCAGCAAGCGGCTGCGGCGGCCGCAGCGCGCCAACAATAAACGTCAGCACTCCTTGGAGGCGCGCGCTCCCAGGTCTAGCCGATGAGCGCGAGTCCGGCATAGAGGCTCGCCATGCCGGACAAGACGGCGGCGAGCACGTTCCGGGTCAGATAGCCCACGAGTGCCGTCACGGCCGCCGCAATCATCCGGGCCGGATCGGGAGAGCCGCCGGTGGCGTCTGGCCAGGCAACGAGCGGGGCGATCAGCCCCGGGATGACCGCAACCGGTGTATACCGCAGGTGACGCAGCACCCAATCCGGCAGCTTTCGTTCACCGATGAGCCCCAGGAACGAGAACCTGATCAGGAACGTCCCCACGCCGAGCACGAGGATGATGGTCCAGACCGTGATATCGGAGTAATTCATGGCAGCCCCCGCGGGTAGAAGCGCCGCTCGACCTCTGCACCGGTCGCCAGGGCGGCGACGGCGGCGACGATCAGACCGAGATTGAATGGCAGCCCGGCGAATGCGAGCGACAGCGCGACCGATACAAATGCCGCCGCGACATGCGCAACGGTGCGCAAAGCGGGGCCGACAAGGGCGATAAAGGTGATCGGAAGGGCAAAATCCAGGGCGAGCGCCGGCGGGATCTGACGCCCGATCAATGCGCCCAACAATGTGAAGCCAATCCAGACCGGCAGCAGCGGTGTGGTCGCGCCAAGGTAGAAGGCAACGCGCTGCGGCAAGGTCATTTGCCGATCGAGCTCATATCGCGCGATGCAGGCCGCGTAGTTCTGATCGAAGAGAGAATAGCTGATGAGCGCCCGCTGCCAGAGAGGGGCGGCGCCCAGATAGGGCACCATTGACGCGGAATACATGGCCATTCGCAGGTTCACGGCGAGCGCGGAAACGAGCACAACAATCGCCGGTGCCTCGTCCGACATCAATTGCAGGGCGGTGAACTGGGCAGCTCCGGCAACGACAACCACGGTAAATCCCATGGTCTGGGCAAGGTCCAGCCCGGCCTCCATTGCCACAACGCCGAAGAGAATGGCAAATGGCGCGACCACGAGCAGGAACGGCGCGCTTGCGCGGAGCCCGCTGAAATATATCGATTTGAGGTTTGAGTCGGGCACGGGCGATCTCTAGATTGCACCGTGAGGCGGATAGGCGATGCAGAGTAGACTTGCAATCCAACGAGACGCGTTCCGAGCAACGTGGCAGGTCCGGGAAGCGACCGGTGGCTGCCGGAGCATGCCGCGTGCAACGATCGAACGTGGTTTCGATGAGGAGGAGCGTGCCCAGGTGGCAGCGCTGTTCTGGCAGGCGTTTTCTGGAAAACTCGGTCGGATCATGGCCCCGGAAATGCGCGCGCTCAAGTTCATCGAAAAAGCGTTGCGCCTCGATCATGCGCTTGTCGCGCGCTCAGATACCGGACGGATTCTGGGTGTCGCGGGCTTCAAGACGCGCCATGGCGGTCTCATCTCGGGTGATTTTTCAGACCTTGCCCGCGTCTATGGCCGGTTCGGAGCCCTCTGGCGTGGGCCGTTGCTGGACCTGATGGACCGCCAACTCAAAGACGGACAATTGTTGCTGGATGGCATATTCGTCGATCAGGACGTGCGTGGAATGGGCATCGGTTCGGCCCTCATCGATGCGGTGGTTTCAGAGGCGCGCGAGCGGGGCCTGACAGAGGTTAGAC
This sequence comes from Tropicimonas marinistellae, assembly GCF_001509585.1. GTDB lineage: Bacteria > Pseudomonadota > Alphaproteobacteria > Rhodobacterales > Rhodobacteraceae > Tropicimonas > Tropicimonas marinistellae. The sequence goes on from NZ_LNCI01000001.1 coordinate 298,603, forward strand.
TGAGCGTTGTCGATACCAACTTGCGGGCCCGTGCCCTCTACGAGCGCCACGGCTTCCTGCCGAAAGGCCGGGAAGACACGGGTATCTTCGCCTCTCTTTTCGGGTTTCACCACGCCACCACGATGTGCCGTCCAGTCGACCGCCGGTAGGTCTCAGTCGAAGGTTCCGGAGACACGTCCAATCAACATGAACGCGCGGGCGCTACGCGTATCGGCGAACGCTGCGATCTCTGCATCGTCGGCACCCTTTTCGAAGGTGGCGAACGTGGAATCGAAACGGCGCAGGAAATGGTGCGCGCAATCGCGGAACACCGGATCCTGCCGCATGCGCCCTGCCGTCAGCGCCAGGCTGGAGCGATCGCGAATGCCGCCAAGGGATGCAATGGTGCGTCCGCGATCACCGGCGGCGAACTTGCGCCATATCTCCGGTCGTGCACGATCCGGCGAAAGGTCATCCATGTAGATGCCGTCCTCGGCAAGCAAGGTCAGTACATCTTGTGCGGACCGGACGAGCGGACTCGCGGTTCGGTCCTTAAGGGCAAGCCGCAGAGCGCGAAAACCGTCCTTGTCCTGCGTGTCTTCAGGGAAATTCAGTGCCTTGATGAAATCCGCCGCGGAGAGCGGTTCGGCCAAGTGTTCCGCCGTGGTGCCGAGCGCAAGCGAGGGCTGTTCGGGTTCGGGTTTCTCGGCCGGCGTTGACTCCGCCGCGCCAAGCGCGGGGCGTGCCGAGACGGCCGCGGCGTCGTGCGCCGCTGTGGCCGCGCGTGCATTGACGGACGTGAGATGCGCCAGTGCAGCTTCGGTTTTCTTCTGGACCCGCACGAGCTCGTCGAGCTTCTGCTCCAGTGGCGGGCGAAGACCATCGGGACGTGTTTCGGCATGACTCGCCTGAGCCAATCGCACCGCATCAATGGATGCATTCAACCGGCGGCTCTCCTCCCGCATGTGCCGGGCGCTTTTTGCGGCCGTTGCGGCGACCCAGATCATCGCGACAGGAAGGACCGCGGCGAGCACCATCATCAGGAAGCGCACCGGATCATTGACCGCTTGATCAGCCGGCGACGCTTCCGGAAGAACGAGGAAGAAAAGCCCGGTCCCGAGCAGCCAGAGGGCGCTCAAAACGAGCGCAATCACGTCTGTTGCGTCCATGCCGCCGCGCGCGCTTGCGCGCCCGTTGCTGCCTTGCTCCGATGAATGTCCGTTGAGATTCATGCGCGCCTTCAGCCCGACTCAGACATACTTGATGGTAAGTACCTCATAGCTTCTTTCGCCGCCCGGTGTGCGAACTTCGATACTGTCGCCCTCTTCCTTGCCGATCAGTGCGCTCGCGATCGGCGATTTGATGTTAAGGAGGCCCTTTTCGAGGTCCGCTTCCGGCTCGCCGACGATCTGGTAGGTCTTTTCCTCGTCGGTATCCTCGTCGACGATGGTCACGGTGGCGCCGAACTTGATCGCGCCGGAGAGTGAAGACGGGTCGATAACGTTTGCCAGCGAGATCAGCGCTTCAAGTTCCTTGATCCGGCCCTCGATGAAGCTCTGCTTTTCCCGGGCGGAATGGTATTCGGCGTTTTCCGACAGATCGCCATGTTCCCGCGCTTCGGCAATCGCCTTGATGATGGCGGGCCGGTCGACCGATTTCAGCACTTTCAGTTCGTCGTCCAGCGCGGCAAAACCCGCGCGGGTCATAGGTATCTTTTCCATTCTTTCCCTTGCACGGTTTCCGGTTGTGGGGATTTGGTTGAACGCCCTTAACCCAAGCGGGCCAAGGATTGTCAAGCCTCCGGCGCACCGCTCCCGAAACGCAAAGCCAGTATCCGCCAGCGGCGCACACCCGCAGTTTCCACCCAATGAGACGTGTCGCTGCACTGCGTCATTGTGCTGCCGCGTCACAATTGACGGGGTACTTTTCTGTCCATTACGCATGGCGAACGCTAATTTCTGAACAAGCCAGAGCCAGAATCGGGAAAAGCCATGAGCGAAATCGAACGCGAAGCGATGGATTGCGATGTCGTCATTGTCGGGGCGGGGCCCTCGGGATTGTCGGCAGCGATCCGCCTGAAGCAACTTGACCCGGATCTGAACGTCGTCGTTTTGGAGAAGGGCTCCGAGGTCGGGGCGCACATCCTCTCCGGCGCGGTGATGGACCCGGCGGGGCTGGATGCGCTCATTCCCGACTGGAAAGAACGCGGTGCGCCAATCACCACCGCAGTCAAGCAGGACGAGTTCTTCGTTCTGGGCGAAGGCGGCGAGGTTCGCCTGCCGAACGCGATGATGCCGCCGCTGATGGACAATCATCACTGCTACATTGTCAGCCTCGGGAACGTGTGCCGCTGGATGGCCGAACAGGCCGAGGCGATGGGCGTGGAGATCTTCCCCGGCATGGCCTGTTCTGAACTGGTCTATGGCGAGAACGGAGAGGTGAAAGGCGTGGTTGCCGGCGAGTTCGGCAAGAATGCCGATGGCACGCCAGGGCCGGCCTATGAGCCCGGCATGATCCTGAACGGCAAGTACGTGTTCATCTCCGAAGGGGTGCGCGGGTCGCTCGCCAAGGAAGCTATCGCGAAATACGGGCTGGATGCCGATAGCGACGTGCCAAAGTTCGGCCTTGGCATGAAGGAGCTGTGGGAGATCGACCCGGCCAAGCATCGCGAAGGGACCGTCACGCACACGATGGGCTGGCCGCTTGGGTCAAACGCAGGTGGCGGATCGTTCATCTATCACATGGAGAACAACCAGGTCTGCGTCGGTTTCGTGGTCCATCTGAACTACGCCAACCCGCATCTGTTCCCCTACATGGAGTTCCAGCGGTTCAAGCATCATCCGATGGTGGCGGAGTTGCTGAAGGGCGGAAAGCGGGTGGCCTACGGTGCCCGCGCGATCTCCGAGGGCGGGTTCCAGTCGATTCCGCAAAGCGCGTTTCCAGGCGGTTTGCTGCTTGGCTGTTCGTCGGGGCTCATCAACGTGCCGCGGATCAAGGGGATCCACAATGCCATGCACTCAGGCAAAGCCGCGGCAGAGGCGGCTTTCGAGGGGCTTCAGGCCGGCCGCGAAGGCGATGTTCTCGCATCCTACGACGACGCCCTGCGCAGCGGGCCAGTCGGCAAGGACCTCAAGCCGGTCCGGAACGTCAAGCCACTCTGGTCGAAGTTCGGACTCGTTGGAGGGTTGGCCCTGGGCGGGTTGGACATGTGGCTCGGTTCGACCGTGGGCTGGAACCCGTTCGGCACGATGAAACACGGGAAAACGGATGCCGCGGCCACTGGCGAGGCGTCGAAGTTCGAACCGATCGCCTATCCGAAGCCAGACGGTGTCCTCTCCTTCGACCGGCTCACCAATGTCAGCTTCTCGTTCACCAATCACGAAGAGAGCCAACCCTGCCACCTGCGGTTAGCTGATCCGGCCGTGCCTGTGAAAACGAACCTGCCGAAATTCGCCGGGCCCTCCGCCCGCTATTGCCCGGCAGGTGTTTACGAATTCGTGGAGGAGGACGACAAGGCGCCGCGCTTTGTGATCAATTTTCAGAACTGCGTGCATTGCAAGACCTGCGATATCAAGGATCCCAGCCAAAACATCACCTGGACGGTCCCGCAGGGTGGCGATGGGCCGAACTACCCGAACATGTGAGCGGCTGGCGGGCGCCTTTGCGGCGGGGAACAGGCATGCCTTCGCTCACGATGCCGTCAGGTGAGGGTCGTGCGGCGGCCGCAACGGCTGTGCCTGTATTGTTTCGGCCGCCTTGCAGCGCTACGCTCTGCCGCATCAATTGCAAACGAGGCTGCACTTGCCCTTCATCCGACCGATCTGCCTGTCCCTCGCCCTTGGCCTGACGCTTTCGCTCCCAGCGGGTGCTGACGAAGAGCCGCTGGGACGCGGCTTTGCCGGCGCCTACCTCGCAGCGCGCCACGCCAGTTTCCACAGCGATTTCCGCGCCGCTGCGGACTATTACACACAAGCGCTGGTGCGCGACCGGGACAACCCGGGCCTGCAGGAAAACGCGCTGATGGCGTTTATCGGCCTCGGAAAGCTGGATTCTGCCGTGACCGTGGCCCGCCAGATGCGCGAACTCGGAATCGGCAGCCAGATGGCCAACATGGCAGTCATGGCGAACATGCTAGCCGATGGCGAGTACAAGGGCGTCGTTGACGGCGTTGCGAAGGACATGTCGGTTGGCCCGTTGGTCGACGGACTCGTCGTCGCCTGGTGCTTGCTCGGCGCCGGCGAAGTCGATGCCGCGATGGCTGCCTTCGACGCTGCTGCAGAGAACACGGGCATGTCCGCCTTCGCGCTGTACCACAAGGCTTTGGCCCTGGGGTTTGCCGGCGACTTCGAAGGCGCGGAGCGCATCTTCTCTGGTGACGGCGGCGCGCCCCTGCGTCTCACACGGCGCGGAGCGTTTGCTCACTCGCAAGTGCTCAGCCAGCTAGGCCAAAACGCAGCGGCACTTGAGCTTATCGAGGCCGGTTGGGGCAGCGACCTGGACAAGGGGCTTGAGGAACTCAAAACGCGCCTGGAGAACGGCGAGACTGTCCCCTACACGCAGATCGGGAGCGTTCAGGACGGTCTGTCCGAAGTGTTTTACACCGTCGCTGGTGCCCTGGAGGGTGAGGCAGCCGATAGCTACACGCTGCTCTACGCGCGTATCGCGGAGTATCTGCAGCCGGACCACGTGGACGCGATCCTGCTCACCGCCAACTTGCTGGAATCGCAAGAGCAATACGAGTTGGCGACGGAGGCGTACAACCGCGTTCCGCGCGACGACCCGGGTTTCCACGTGGCCGAGATCGGGCGCGCAGATGCATTGCATTCCGCTGGCCGCAAGGAAGCGGCGATTGAGGTGCTCGAACAGCTTGCCGAAACTCACGGGACATTGCCCGTCGTGCAGATCACGCTTGGCGACGCACTTCGTGGGGAGGAACGCTACGACGAAGCGAGCAAGGCCTACGACGCCGCAGTTGCGCTGTTCGAGGAGGATGAGCGCGGACAGTGGATCGTCTACTATGCTCGCGGCATTACTCATGAGCGCGAGAAGCGGTGGGAGCAGGCAGAGGCCGATTTCCGCAAGGCGCTGGAGCTTAACCCCGGACAGCCGCAAGTCCTGAATTACCTCGGCTATTCCTATGTCGAGATGCAGACCAACCTCGACGAGGCGTTGCAAATGATCGAGGAAGCCGTCGCCGCACAACCGGGGAGCGGCTACATCACCGATTCCCTAGGTTGGGTGCTCTACCGGCTCGGTCGGTACGACGAGGCCGTCGTCGAACTGGAACGTGCGGCGGAGTTGATGGCCGTAGATCCGATCGTGAACGACCATCTGGGCGATGCCTATTGGGCTGTTGGGCGACGGATCGAGGCGGAGTTCCAGTGGCACCGGGCGCTCTCCTTTGATCCAGAGCCCGAAGAGGCCAAGCGTATCCGTCGCAAGCTCGAGGTCGGCCTGGACATCGTGCTGAAGGAAGAAGGCGCCGAGCCGCTCGCCGTAGCCAATGACGGCGGTTGAGGAATTTGCGCCGGCCAAAGTCAATCTGACACTGCATGTCACGGGCCGACGGGCCGATGGGTACCATCTGCTCGACAGCCTTGTGTCGTTCGCCGATGTCGGGGACCGGATCGTCGCGGCGGTCGCGCCGGAGCTGGGCCTGACGGTCACGGGGCGCCGCGCCGTGGGCGTGCCCACGGACGGGCGCAACCTTGTTTTGCAAGCTGCTGGCCTCATGAATGGGGTCACGGCGGCGCTGACGCTCGACAAACATCTTCCGGCCGCCTCTGGTATCGGCGGCGGCTCGGCAGATGCGGCGGCCACTCTGCGTGCCCTTTCCCGACTCACCGGGGGCTACATGCCCTCGCCGGAGGCTGTCCTCGGGCTGGGTGCAGATGTTCCGGTTTGCCTGCATGGAAAGGCGGTACGCATGCAGGGCGTTGGTGAGCGGCTCTCGGACGTGACGCCGCTTCCGCCGCTTCCAGCCGTACTCGTCAACCCCGGTGTCGAAGTGGCAACGCCAGCGGTTTTTGCTGCGCTCGACAGCCGGGACAATGCCGCGATGCCGACTTTACCGGAGCATTTCTTCAACCCAGTCGAGACGTCTCGATGGATTGCGGCGCAACGCAACGATCTCGAATCCCCCGCGATTTCCGTCGCACCTGCCGTCGCATCCGTGCTCAACGCCTTGCGTGCACAGTCGGATTGCCTTCTGGCGCGTATGTCCGGGTCAGGGGCGACCTGTTTCGGGCTCTTCCCAACGGGCACCGCCGCGCGCGCAGCCGCCGAGGTGATTTCAGCGGGTCAGCCGGAATGGTGGGTCGCCGCAACCACGCTTGGGTAGAAAAGAGGCATCATCGCCGGTCGCTGTGTGCCATCCGCGCGGGAGGCACAGGGCCTATCAGTGCACCCGTGCCACCACGAAATCTGCCAAGTCCACAAGCATGTCGCGGATTTCGCCCTCGGGCAGTTCGTGGAGTGCCGATTTCGCCTTACTTGCCCAATCGAGCGCTTCGGCGCGGGTGTCATCCATGGCGTTGTGCCTGTCGAGCAAGGAGAGTGCCTCTTCCAGGTCGCCGTCTTCCTGACGCCCCTTCTCGATCACGCGTTCCCAGAATGCACGCTCTTCCGCGTCGGCCCTGGCGACGGCCTTGATCACCGGCAGCGTCAGCTTTCGTTCGCGGAAGTCGTCGCCGATATTCTTGCCTGTCGCCACGGTGTCGCCGCCGTAATCCAGAAGGTCGTCGACGATTTGGAAGCTGACGCCGAGCGCATCGCCATAGGCACGCAAGGCGGCGATCTTCGCTTCCTCCACCCCGGCCACCACACCGCCAACTTCACAGGCGGCGGCAAAGAGCGCGGCTGTCTTGCCGCGGATTACTTGCAGATAGATCGCCTCGTCCGTCGAAAGATCCTGCGCCGCGGTCAGTTGGAGAACCTCGCCCTCCGCGATCGTCGCAGAGGCGTCAGACAGGATGTCCATCACCCGGAGGCTTTCGGTCTCGACCATCAGCTGGAAGGACCGGGCGAAGAGGTAGTCGCCCACCAGAACCGACGACTTGTTGTCCCACAAAAGGTTGGCCGTCGGGCGTCCGCGCCGTTGCGCGCTTTCATCCACAACATCGTCGTGCAGCAGCGTGGCGGTGTGGATGAACTCCACTGTCGCTGCGAGCTTCACGTGGTTTTCGCCGCTGTATCCGCACATCCGGGCCGCCGCCAGCGTCAGCATCGGGCGGAGCCGCTTGCCACCGGCCTCGACCAGATGCGCCGTTACCTCCGGTATGCGCGGCGCGTGTTCGGAGGCCATCCGGGTGCGGATGAGATCGTTCACGCGGCCCATGTCATCGGCCAGAACCCGGGCCAGCCGGTCGTGCGGTTTCTCGGAAGCGTCGTCCAGGCTCATCACGCTCTCGTCACCCCATCTCGACAGCGCCGGAGGGGTTTGCTTAAGTCAATGCCATGAAAGAGGTTTTGCGCACCAACGACCCGACGGTCATCGCTTTTGCGAAATCCCTCCTCGCTGGAGAGGATATAGACTGCTTCGAAATGGACGTCCATATGAGCGTCCTCGAAGGGTCGATCGGCGTTTTGCCGCGCCGGTTGATGGTGCGCGACGCGGATCTGTTCATGGCCCGTGCTGCACTGCGCGACAATGATCTGGATGTGACAGAGGACCGGTGACATGGATGCCGCACGCGGCGAGGCGCTTACCCGCGACGATTACCTCGGTGGTCGCTTGTCGCTATGGCAGCCCGCGCGCGGTTACCGGGCCGGGATCGACCCGGTCCTGCTGGCAGCTGCATGCCCCGCCGCACCCGGACAATCGGTGCTGGAGTTGGGCTGTGGGGTCGGTACGGCATCGCTTTGCCTGGCGACGCGCGTGCAGGAGCTGCGCGTGGTTGGATTGGAACGGCAGCCGGAGATTGCCGACCTCGCACGACGCAACGCGGCGGAAACCGGATTGCCGTTACACGTCGAGACATGCGATCTCACGTCCATTCCGACGGAGATCCGCCAGCAGCGGTTCGATCACGTCATCGCGAACCCACCGTACTTCCAGCGCTGGCAGTCGCATGCCTCGCCGCATACCGCGCGCGAAGCGGCAATGGGCGAAGAGACGCCGCTCGATGTCTGGCTGGATGTTGCTGGCCGCCGACTGGCCCCGAAGGGCTGGCTCACGATGATCCATCGAGCCGACCGGCTCGACCAAATTCTCCGCGGCCTTTCCGGATTGGGTTCAATCCAGCTTCAACCCCTGTCTCCCAGACAGGGGCGGGATGCACGGCTGATTCTCCTGAGGGCGAGAAAGGGCGCGCGCGCGCCATTGCGGCTCCATGCGCCGCTGGTTGTGCACGCTGGCGACCGGCATCTGCGCGACGGCGATGACTACACGCCGGAAATCTCATCCGTCCTACGCAACGGCAACGCGCTTCCTGGTTTCGGTGCGGCGGACATATAAGCATTGTCGCCAAAGCTTCACAGGGGAGACGCAAAATAATTACCTTGGATGCGGGTTCAGCGTGACAAGCGAAAAAAATCGTGGTCGACTTGAGTCGTGACCATAGCTTGAGAGGAGAGATCGACCATGTCCGAGTCCGCCCGCGTTGTGGAACTTCGTAAGAAGCACGCTGCACTTTCGGCCCAGGTGGAACAAATTCAACAGGCTCCAGGCTCCGACGACCTCGAAATCGTAGAACTCAAGAAACAGAAGCTCCGAATCAAGGAAGAGATCACACGGCTGAGCGCTGTGTAACCTTCTTGGGGGCGCGGCTTCCGGCCCAGGCGGCCAGCGCAGCGCCCCCTGTGATCAACGCCGCCGCCAGGGCAAGCCTTGGCGTCGGAGCGGCCAGACCGGCGAGTACCAGCGCCAGGGTGGACAACAAGGGCGCTGCATAGCTAGCCACACCCAAAAGCTGTATATCTCCCTGCTTCACCCCGATATCCCATACGTAGAATGCGAGGCCGACAGGGCCGAGGCCGAGAGCGACAATGCTCGCCCAGCCGGTGAGTGATTGCGGCAGAACCGTTTCTTCCAACGTCAAATGCGCGACTGCCGAAAGTAATGCGGTTGCCAGGCAGAACACCGCGACCGTTTCCGTCGGCGCGTGTCCGAGGCGGCGCGACAGCACGGAGTACCCTGACCAAAAGAAAGCGCAGAGCAGTGCCAGGCCGTATCCTGGCAGCGCAGATCCGCTGAAACCGGCCCCATCGCCCAGGATGATCAGCGCGGCACCGGCAAAGCCAAGCGCACCGCCCAGCAAGTGACCGGCCCGCAGGCGTTCGCCAGGCAAAAGTCCCGACATGAGCACAATCAGCAATGGCCAGAGATAAGCGATTAGCCCCGCTTGGGCGGGAGGGGCGAGGCGCAACGCGGAGAAATAGAAGAAATGATAGCCGAAAAGGCCCGCCGTGCCGAATGCGTAGACCTTCCAGCTGACGCCCCGCAAGCGGTGAAGTCCGCCGGAGGCGAGTGTCCAGACCACGCCGATTGCGCCGCCGATCAGGAAGCTCATCGCAGTCAGTTGCAACGGGGGCACGGGCGCGCTCCCGACGGTAAAGAGCGCCAACAGAGCCCAGAGCAGAACGGCAATGAAACCGATGGCGGTGGCGCGAGATCGTGTCATGGGTCCCCTTTGCGTGAGGCGCCGTGTCAGGTCAAGCCGGTGGAAGCTGTCCGGCGTCGACAAATGTCCGGCCCTTTTCCAACTCAGCGTGGCCGCGCGATTCCGATATCATCCAGTCCAGGAACGCAGCGATCTTCGGTTGTGTCTCCGCGCCACGGCGACAGAGAAACCGGTAGGCCGCGCTGGAACGCAGTGCGAGCGGGAATGGCGCCACGAGCCGGCCGGCCTTGATATCGTCCTCCGCGAGTGTGGCGCGGCCTAGCACAATGCCCAGTCCGGCCACGGCCGCATTGATCGCGTGGTCGGCCTGACCGAAGTGCGGGCCCGACGTGGGCGCCTTTCCAAGACCGGCCGCGCGAAACCAGGCCGCCCAATCCACCGGATGCCGCAGAAAGCCGATGTCGTCCTGGTGCAATATCGGGAATTTCCGCAAGCACTCCATGCCCGTGACCTGTTCCGCGAGGGCGGGGCTCATCATCGGGGTTACCCAGTCCCGAAAAATCTCGCGCGAGAACAGTGCCGGGTCCACCACTTCGCCGAACCGAATGGCAGCATCGACCGGGTCGCGTTCCAGGTCGGCCAACTTCAGCGTCGCGACGAAGCGCAGCTCCAGGTCTGGGTGGGCTGCGGCGAAGTCGAAGAGGCGCGGCGCAAGCCACTTGGAGGTAAATGCCGGACCCGCGGTTATGTTGAGCGTTTGTGTCTCCTGAAGTCGCCGGGCCGACCGCCAGGCGCTGTTGAGCGCCGAAAAGCCGTCGCTCACTCCTGGCGCCAGCACACGCCCGGCTTCGGTGAGTTCTACCGCGCGGTTCAGGCGGCGGAATACCGGTTGGCCGAGGTGTTCCTCCAGAGACTTTATTTGGAAGGAAAGGGCTGCTGGCGTGACCCGCAATTCTTCCGCGGCCTTTGAAAATGACAGGTGCCTTGCTGCGGCTTCGAATGCACGCAAAGCGGTGAGAGGAGGAAGGCGGTTGCTCATATCAATCAAGTAAAACTTAACTGAAGGCTTGAGAAGTCTCGTTTGTCCTCAAGTTTGGTGATGCGCATAGTGGTTTCACATCAATTATGCTGAATCCAAGCCTTCGGAGCAAACAATGTTCGAAGTCCCCACGAGCAATATCAACCGTTTGGCCATTCGCCGCGCCCATCGCGAACGCGCGGAGGTTTTCGCGCATATTTTTGGTGCGTTGCGTCGCCCTGTCTTCTACCTGCGGCGTCCTCGCAGCCGGACGGTCAGCGTGTGAATCGGGCACGAAAAAACCCCCGCCGGAACGCCGGCGGGGGCTGCGTAGAGACGACGTGCCTGACCTAGACGAAGAATTGTCCACCATTGGCGGAAATCGTCGATCCGGTGATGAAACCGGCCTCTTCGGAAGCGAGGAAGACCACGCAGCGGGCGATCTCTTCGGGTTCGCCGAGGCGGCCAACCGGGATCAGCGGAATGATCTTTTCGTTGAGGATCTTCTCGTCGATCGCCTTCACCATCTCGGTGCCGATGTACCCCGGGCACACGGCGTTCACAGTGACGCCGAAGCGTGCGCCTTCCTGTGCCAGAGCCTTCGTGAAGCCCAGGTCGCCTGCCTTTGACGCCGAGTAGTTCGTCTGTCCGGCCTGACCCTTCTGGCCATTGATCGACGAGATGTTGACGATACGGCCCCACTTGCGCTCGCGCATGCCGGGGTAGACCGGGTGGGTCATGTTGAAGACGCCGTGCAGGTTGGTGTCGATCACGTCGTTCCACTGCTGCACGGTCATACGGTGGAACATGGCATCCCGGGTAATGCCAGCATTGTTGATCAGGATGTCGACCGGGCCGAGATCGGCCTCGACCTGCTTGATGCCGTTCTCGCAACCTTCGTAATCGGCCACGGACCATTTGTAGGTCTTGATCCCGGTCTCCGCGGAAAACTTGGCGGCTGCCTCCTCGTTCCCTCCGAAGTTCGCGGCGACTTCGTAACCGGCTTCTTTCAATCCCATCGAAATCGCGGCGCCGATGCCTCGGGTTCCTCCGGTGACGACTGCAACTCTTGCCATGGCTTTCCTCCAGTCTGGCATAAATCTTCGGCAACTCTGTTAATCGACCTGCCGCCTCCCCAGCAACAATCTTGCGTAGTCTACGTGTCGCATCAAGGGGCGGCGCCGTCGAAACAGAAAGAAAAGGGGCGCCGGACGGGCGCCCCTTGGTCCATATTCCTCCGGGGCCGAGGTGTTACGGGCGTTCGACGCATAGGGCCACGCCCATGCCGCCACCGATGCACAGCGTTGCAAGGCCCTTTTTCGCGTCGCGACGCTTCATCTCGAACAGCAGGGTGTTGAGTACGCGGCAGCCAGAAGCGCCGATCGGGTGGCCGATTGCGATGGCGCCGCCGTTCACGTTCACGATCGACGGATCCCAGCCCATGTCCTTGTTCACGGCGCAGGCCTGGGCGGCGAAGGCTTCGTTGGCTTCGACCAGATCGAGGTCGTCCACGGACCAGCCGGCTTTCTCCAGTGCCTTGCGCGAGGCGTAGATTGGCCCGACGCCCATGATCGACGGGTCGAGACCAGCGGTGGCATAGGAGGCAATGCGGGCGAGGGGCTCGATGCCGCGCTTCTCGGCTTCATCTGCGCTCATGCAGAGCACCGCGGCCGCGCCGTCATTGATGCCCGAGGCATTGGCGGCCGTGACGGTGCCGTCCTTGATGAAGGCCGGGCGCAGCTTCTGCATGGCCTCGATCGTGGCGCCCTTGCGGATGTACTCGTCGCTTTCGACCACGATGTCGCCCTTGCGGGTCTTGACGGTGAAGGGAACGATCTCATCGGCAAACTTGCCGGCGGCCTGCGCTGCCTCGGCCTTGTTCTGCGAGGCGACGGCGAATTCATCCTGCATGTCGCGGGAGATCTGCCATTTCTCGGCGACGTTCTCAGCGGTCTGTCCCATGTGGTAGCCGTTGAAGGCGTCCCAAAGGCCGTCCTTGATCATCGTGTCGACATACTTCATGTCGCCCATCTTCTGGCCAGCGCGCAATGCAGCGGCATGGGGCGAAAGCGACATGCTCTCCTGGCCGCCAGCGGCGACAATGGCGGCGTCGCCCAGTTGAATGTGCTGCGCGGCAAGCGCAACGGTGCGCAGCCCCGAGCCGCAGACCTGGTTGATGCCCCAGGCGGCGGATTCCTGCGGAAACCCGGCATTGATATGCGCCTGACGGGCGGGGTTCTGACCCTGAGCGGCGGTCAGCACCTGGCCCAGAATTGTCTCCGAAACCTCGGAAGGGTCCACGCCGGCGCGTTCGACGACTGCCTTGAGCACCGTGGCGCCCAGATCATGTGCCGGGGTATTGGCAAACGATCCGAGGAAACTGCCGACGGCGGTGCGGCCGGCCGATGCGATAACGACGTTGGTCATGATGGCTCCTTTTCAAGTCATCGTTTCGGGGGCATGTTTCCGTCGATTCAGACCTGGCCCCCCCAAGCTAACAACTTGGTAAGGGGGGGCTAGGGTTCGTTGCAACAGACAGGGTGTCCCACCCCGGCCGCATTCAAATCCGCGCGTCCTGCGGAGTTAACGGCCTTGCGACGCGAGGCGATTGGGTTGGAAAAACCGTGGGTTGTGCGATTTCTGGAGAACCGTTCGGTGACCGAGTGCGCAAAACAGCGGGCTCATACGGGGCTCGGGATTGGGTGGTTCGCCCATCCATTCCGGTCGAATCGTTGTACTGTGGTCCGCGCGGAGAATGAATGCCTTTGGGAAGGCGAGAGGCCCGCAGCCGAATTTGACGTCGCGATCGGTGTGAACTCAATTCGGAATGCGCGGGCGGTGGTCTCCTACGCTGTGCTGCGCGCTCGCGACGGAAACTCCGGCCATGTCGGCCGTGTGGTTGGCACGCCGAAGAAGAACCCTTGCAGACAGTCCACACCCATCTGTGACAACAGGAGCGCGTCTGCCTGGCTTTCCACTGCTTCGGCAACGGTCAGCATGTCGAACTGCTGGGCGATTGAGACCAGTGCTTGCGTGAGAATCCGGTTGTCCGGGTTTGCGTGAATGCCGGTGATGAACTCGCCGGCAATCTTGATGATGTCGAAGTCCAGGTCCCTGAGGTGGCGGAAGGCCGTGTAGCCGGCACCGAAATCGTCCAGTGCGAAGCTGATTCCCATATCTTGCAGCCGCTCCATGAACACCTTGGTGATGTCAGGCATCAGGATGGCAGACGATTCCGTGATCTCGATTATCAGTCGCTCCCCTGCGGTCGCATCCGCTTGGAGACCCTCCTCCAATGTCTTCGTCCACCGGGGATACCCGATGGAGCGGGCCGACATATTGATTGCCAGCCGCAGGTTCGGCGCCCTGCTCAACGAAGTAAGCCCCAGTTCGAGAGCGAGACAATCCATGATTCGACCGATCTCGTTCGTCTCGCAAACATCGATGAAGTCCTTCGCCGGAATGATCCGTCCCGTGTCGTCGACCACACGTATGAGCCCCTCGTAGAAGGCGGTATGATCGGTCCGTCGTGCTTCGACGACCGGCTGGAATGCAAGGAGCACGTCCTTGCGGTCGAGCGACCGGCGGACCAGCGACAAAACGTTCTTGTCGCGTTGCGATACGGCCGCGGCCAGTGGATTGGCCAGCCCGTCGACACCAACGCTGTCGAGAATGCTTATTTCCGGTTCGGGTTGCATGGCTACTCCCGCGAATGCGCCGCCACATTTACGCTCCGGGTTTTGAATATCTGGTAAATCTTCGCGTTTTGTTCTAATTTTGTTCGAAATTGGTTTTGATGCTGGGGTGGAATCGGCAATGGGCGAGCGATGCGGCTGGGTTGGGCAGGAGCCCATTTACGTGGCCTACCACGACACGGAATGGGGAGTTCCGGAGTTCGACTCCCGGGCCCTCTGGGAGAAACTCATCCTCGACGGGTTCCAGGCCGGTTTGTCGTGGATCACGATCCTCAAGAAACGCGAGAACTTTCAGGATGCGTTTTGCGGATTCGCACCGGAAGTGATTGCGGGCTGGGGTGAGGCCGAAATCGAAACCCTGCTCGCCAACCCGGGAATCGTGCGCCACAGAGGAAAGATCGAGGCGACGATCGGGAATGCGCGTGCCTATTTGGAGATCGAGGCGCAAAAGGGCTTCTCTACCTTTTTGTGGGACAGGCTTGACGGTGTGCCGATCTGCAACCGGTTTTCAACTATGGCAGAGGTTCCCGCACAAACCGACCTGTCGCGCACGCTCTCCAAAGAGTTGAAGGCCGCGGGGTTCCGGTTCTGCGGGCCCACCATCGTCTATGCCTTCATGCAAGCCGTTGGCATGGTGAACGACCATTTGATCACTTGTCCGCGCCACGCCGAGGTTGCCGCGATGCGCAGGTGACCAGTGCAGGTTGAACGCCTAGCGCCTTCGTGGATATATGCAGGAAAACATATACGAGGCGCGATGGCGATGCTGATGACACTGCTGAATCCCTTTGCGGAGAAGGCAAAACCTGTGAGCGGTACGCGGGCGGTTGAACTGGTGGAATCCGGTGAGGCGGCCTTGATCGACGTGCGCGAACTGGCAGAGCTGCGGCAGAGCGGACATGCCCGAGGGGCGATCAACATACCGCTTGGGGCGCTTCGTGAGCGCGCGGATCCAAGGAACGCGAGTTGCGAACCATCCCTCGTGCGGGCGCAGGCAGTGATCGTCTATTGTGCGACGGGAGCGCGTTCCGCCATTGCGGGCAAGCTATTGCGCAAACTCGGGCACAATGAGGTCTACGACCTGGGATCGCTTGGCAATTGGCAAGCCGCGGGTGGCCAGATCTCCACCTGACGGAGTGTGTATGCGCGCGGGGGCGCGCATGGTCTCACTGTCGGGACACCTAGATAGCGAGGCCAAGACGGTTCGCGATTTCGGGGCGATTCATACCAAGAAATTCAAGCGTTTCTTCTGCGTGCGAGAAGACCTCGCAATGGATCGCGGGGATCTCCTCCAGCAACATGTTCCACATGCGCGCCATTCCGAACGCATAGTCGGAGGGTGCATAGTGCGCCCACAGGATCGGCCCCGGTAGCCCGACGTACCGTGCATGCAACCGGTCGCGCAGCGCGATCAGGTCGCTGAGGCGGAGGTTTGCCTCGACCAGGCTCGACGAATCGCAGAGCTTCGCGAGTTCCGGCCGGTAGACATCGTCGCTCGCCAAGTATCTGACCAGGCGCCGTTGGTCGTTTAGCGAGACGCACCCCGAATAGCGCATGAAGAGTAGGTTGAGATCCGCGTGAACCGAGTAACTGAACGCCATTTCCTTTTCCCGGGCCTTGACCCAGAACCATCGCCGTTGATGCGCGACGTCTTCGAATATGCCCAACGCTTGCCGAGTGAGTGGAACGACCGGCGACGATCTCAAGGCCTGACTGTGAGTGAGTGACTACTACGTAATAATCGCGCGATTTCGCACGTTCGGCAAATCATACCCGCAGGCTCGTCTAGCGGTGTGCTATTTTGGCGTCGGGCGTACACTACCCGTGGGCAACGGCCTCATGAACCGGCTACGAGCGCGTCCAGAATCGCAATGGCGCTGTCACTGTCCCAATGGGCGTCGCCCCGAAGCCGTGCCACTTCCTGACCCTGCGGGTCGATGATCACCGTGATAGGGAGCCCGAGGATTCCCATCTTCCGCGCCAGTTCCTGTTTCGGATCCCGGAGTTCGGGCAGGTTTGCTACGTCGATTTCGTCGAAAAACCGCCGGATCGCGGCAGGTGCATTCCGGCCCGTGGCAATCGTGACGACCTCGACGGGTTGCTCGGAAAAGTGCGTCTGCAGGTTGGAGAGTGTCGGCATCTCCTTGCGGCAGGGTGCGCACCAAGTCGCCCAGAAATTCACGACCAGCCAGTCGCCCTGCATCTCTGACAGGCGGCGTTCGGCTCCATCCGCGTCGATCACGGCAATGTCCGGCACCGGCTGCGGCTGGGCATGGAACACGAGCTTTTTCATGTCGCCATCGCGCAGAGCTTCCAGATCCGCGATGTCCGCAGCGCCTGGATTTGCCATCAGAGCGAGGCCCGTATAGACCACTGCGGCCAACAAGTGCTTCATCTTTTCCTCCGGGGTCCGATCCATGACCGATGTCTCTTCCAAGGCCGCCAACCAGATGTGGGGCGGGCGCTTTGCCGCCGGTCCCGACGCGATCATGGAGGCCATCAACGCCTCCATCGATTTCGACCGCCGCCTGGCCCGTCAGGACATCGAGGGCTCCCGCGCCCACGCCGCGATGCTGGCAGCAACGGGCATCGTAAGCGATAGCGATGCCGAGGCGATACGGGAAGGGCTTCTCACGGTCTTGTCAGAGATCGAGGGCGGTTCGTTCGAGTTCTCCGCTGCCCTGGAAGATATTCACATGAATGTCGAGGCGCGGCTGAAGGAACTGATCGGCGAGCCGGCGGGAAGGCTGCACACGGCACGGTCGCGCAACGATCAGGTTGCGACGGATTTCCGGTTGTGGGTGCGGGACCAGTGCGATGCGGCCATCGACGGCTTGCGCGCGTTGCAAGAGGCGCTGCTGGAGCAGGCCGAGGTCGGGGCCGGCTGGGTGATGCCCGGCTTTACCCATCTGCAAACAGCGCAGCCGGTGACCTGGGGCCACCACATGATGGCCTATGTCGAGATGTTCGGGCGGGACCTGAGCCGGTTTCAGGATGCGCGTGCGCGAATGAATGAATGCCCGCTCGGCGCGGCGGCCCTTGCCGGCACGTCCTTTCCCATTGATCGGGAAGCGACCGCATCGGCGCTCGGGTTCGACCGCCCGATGGCAAACTCGCTCGACGCGGTCAGCGACCGCGATTTTGCGCTGGAGTTCCTGGCCGCCGCCAGCATTTGCGCGATGCATCTCAGCCGCCTGGCAGAAGAACTGGTGATCTGGTCGTCGGCGCAGTTCCGTTTCGTGACCTTGTCGGACCGCTTCTCCACCGGCTCTTCGATCATGCCGCAGAAAAAGAACCCGGACGCTGCCGAGCTGATCCGGGCGAAGATCGGCCGTATCCTGGGCGCGAACATCGCCTTGCTCACGGTGATGAAGGGTCTTCCGCTGGCCTATTCCAAGGACATGCAGGAGGACAAGGAGCAGGTGTTCGATGCGGCCGATACGCTAATGCTGGCGCTGGCGGCGATGACAGGCATGGTCAGCGACATGGTCGCCAACCGCGACGCACTGGCCGCTGCGGCATCGAGCGGCTTTTCGACCGCGACCGATCTGGCCGACTGGCTGGTGCGCGTGCTCGACCTGCCGTTCCGAGAGGCGCACCATGTCACCGGGTCGCTGGTTGCCATGGCCGAGGCGCAGGCGTGCGACTTACCGGACCTGAGTTTGCAGGACATGCAATCGGTTCACGCCGGTATCACCGATGCCGTCTTCGATGTGTTGGGCGTCGAGAACTCGGTCGCGAGCCGGACGTCCTTTGGCGGAACCGCTCCCGATCAGGTGCGGTCCCGGATCGCCGAGTGGAAGACGCGCATCGGCTAGGCCCGAACGGCAATTACATCGAGGGAATTTCATGGAACGGATATTGAGACTACTGGCGCCTTTGACGATTGTGTTGACGCTGGCATCCTGTGGCGTGGATGGAGAGCCGCTTCCGCCAGCCGACAATTCCGACACGAGCGCACCGGGTGTAACGATCAGCGGTACTGCGAGTGTTGGCGTTGTCGGGGGCAGTTGAATCCGCTGATCTGCAACCGCTGTTAGGTCCGTCCGATGCTCGCCCGGAGGGAGATCGGCTCAGTTGATCAACCCCGAGTGACCGACACGCTGGTCTGCCCGCAATGTCAGGGCATTGAGATCGTCCTCAAGTTTGAGGCGCAGCTTTTCTCGGCAATCGGCATCCATCCGTTTCGGGATTTCTGCGTCCCACCGTTCGTAGAGCATTATTCCCCGCCCGCCCGACACGGGCATCGCCATCCTGTCCCATGATTTTTCAATGCAGCGAAATCGCTCGTAGGACGCGGAATAGAGCCAGATCGGAGCGCCCGTGAGGCGTGCCCAGTCGATTGGGACGGATTTTGCCTTCCGTGCCGGTCCGAGCGGGCCGTCAGCCGCAAATCCGATGGAGGTGCGGCCGCGTGCCATGCGGGCAACCTGCATCACGGCGGCCCTGTTCGCCTTTCGGTCGCGCATCCGGATCGTGTCATGCCCGAATTGCTGCATGACGCGCCCCACCATCTTTCCGGGCGGTGCCGCAGAGGTCACCACGCAGAGCTTGCCCCAATTGGTGTCCCAGCCAATCGGTGCCGCCGGCAAACGCCCGTGCCAGAGTACCATGATCACTGCCTGGCCCGATTGCACCTCCGCCGCCAGCGCATCGCGTCCTTCGTAACTCCATTCGATGTTGTCCGCCCGGGCGCGTAAGTTGCGAGAGATTACTCGACAGATCGGACCAGATATCGCCGGGCTGTCGATCATCGTTTCAACGCGCTTTCGCACTCTCTTGCTGAGTGAGTCCATTCGGCCGGTTTCCGTCGTTTTGTCGTTGTTTCTTCGGAGCACCCGCCCCTGTTGGACCGCGTTGATACATCGATCCTGTCACTGAAAGCGAGTCCCGCGATTGCGGCCACTCGTTGGTGTGGTAAGACCCGGATTCGACCGGAGCCGCCAGGGACGCGCCAGCATGGACCATTTTCTTTACCGCGACGGCGCGCTTTATGCCGAAGACGTACCGGTCGCCGAGATCGCCGCGGCGGTTGGTACGCCCGTGTATGTGTACTCTACCGCGACGCTCGAGCGGCATTTCCGCTTGTTTGACGAGGCACTTGACCCGCTGGACCACCTCGTCTGCTTTGCGATGAAGTCGAATTCGAACCAGGCCATATTGCGAACGCTGGCCGCCCTTGGTGCGGGAATGGACGTGGTCTCGGGCGGCGAATATGCACGAGCCAAGGCTGCCGGGGTGCCAGGGGAACGGATCGTTTTCTCCGGCGTCGGCAAGACCGGCTCGGAGATGCGCGCCGCGTTGGAAGGCGGCATCCGGCAGTTCAACGTCGAAAGCGAGCCGGAACTGGAGATCCTGAGCGCGATTGCCGACAGCATGGGCGTCACCGCGCCGGTTACATTGCGGATCAATCCCGACGTCGATGCTCGCACGCATGCGAAGATCGCGACCGGGAAGTCGGAGAACAAGTTCGGTATTCCAATAGCGCGGGCGCGCGAGGTTTACGCGCGGGCGGCGGCGCTGCCGGGGCTTGAGGTGATCGGTGTCGACGTCCATATCGGCTCGCAGCTTACCGAACTCGAACCCTTCGAACTTGCCTATACCAAGGTGGCGGGGCTCGTTGAACTGCTGCGCGCAGATGGGCACGCCATCCGGCGGCTCGACCTCGGCGGTGGCCTCGGCATTCCCTACACCCGCAGCAACGAAGCGCCGCCCTTGCCCAGCGATTACGGTGAGATGATCAAGCGCACCGTTGGGCACCTGGGGTGCGAGGTGGAGATAGAGCCGGGGCGGCTGATTTCGGGCAACGCCGGGATCATGGTGAGCGCGGTCATCTACGTGAAAAACGGAGAAGGTCGGGATTTCCTGATTCTCGATGGCGCAATGAACGATCTGGTACGCCCGTCGATGTACGATGCACATCACGATATCGTGCCCGTGGTCGAACCCGCCGCAGGTGTGGAACAGGTGCCGTTCGACATCGTTGGCCCGGTCTGTGAAACCGGCGATACCTTTGCTCGCGGGCGGCACATGCCCCCCCTAAAGGCAGGCGATCTCGTCGCTTTCCGGTCAGCCGGCGCCTACGGGGCAGTGATGGCTTCAGAATACAACACCAGGCCGCTGATCCCGGAGGTGCTGGTGCGCGGGGATCAATTCGCCGTCATTCGCGCGCGTCCGACCTTTGACGAAATGATCTCGCGCGATAACATTCCCGAGTGGCTGTTGTAGTACGGCCCCCCTCCCTGCCCGCCAGGCGGGCATCGAAAGGAGCGAGATGGAGCCGGACGCCCCAAGACCACCCGCTCTCGAGCGCCTTGGCAGACCCTTGCGGCTCACTCGCCTGGGGATGGTCGCCGAACGCCTGACGATAGCCTTCTGGCCCGTCTGGACGGTTCTCTTTAGCGTTGCTGCGCTCGTTTTGCTCGGCTTGCACGAAACAGCGCCGGTCGAGGTTCTCTGGATCGGGGCGCTGGCGGTTACCGCCACGTTGCTTTGGTTCATCGTCGCGGGCCTCCGCCGTTTTCGCTGGCCTAGCCGCGCAGAAGCGGTCGCGCGGCTGGACGAGACGCTGCCCGGTCGTCCGCTTCAAGCATTGGGCGACGTTCAGGCGATCGGTGCGGGAGACGCGGAATCGACCGCGGTCTGGGAGGCACACCAGCGCCGCATGGCGGAGCGCGCCGCGTCTGCCCGGCGGGTGCCGCCGGATCTGAGATTGTCCACGCGAGACCCTTTCGCGCTTCGCTACGTCGCCCTCGTGGCCCTGGTGCTCGGGGTGCTCTTTGGCTCGATCTGGCACGTCGCCAATGTGGGCCAGACGGTTGCACGCGGCAGCGATCTGGATCTCGCGGGCGGGCCCGCTTGGGAAGGATGGGTGGAACCTCCAGCCTATACGGGCCTGCCGAGCCTCTATCTGAACGATATTGGCGCCGGCGTCCTGTCGGCTCCGGCCGGAAGCCGGGTGACGTTGCGCCTGTACGGCGAAGTCGGTGCGCTCAGCGTGGACGAGACCGTCTCAGGACGTGAGGGCGAAGAAATCGTCCCGGCCACCGACGCGAACCAGGACTTCGAGATCGCACAAGGCGGACGGCTGGCAATCATGGGGCCGGGCGGACGGGAATGGCGCGTTGAGATCGTGTCGGACGCTCCGCCGAGCATTGCCGCGGAAGGCGACCTGGAGCGCGAAGCCAATGGCCGGATGAGCCAGCCATTCCGGGCCACCGACGACTACGGGGTGTCGGCGGGGCAGGCGCTGATCTCGCTCGATATGCCGGCCTTGTCGCGGCAACACGGTCTAGCGGTCGAACCCGATCCGCGTGAGCCGATCACGTTGGATCTGCCGATGACGATCTCCGGCGACCGGCGGGATTTCGTCGAAACACTGATCGAGGATTTCTCGAAACACCCTTGGGTCGGGCTGCCGGTAGCGCTTACCTTCACGGCGGTGGATGCGGCGGGTCAGGAGGGCGAGAGCGCGCCGCTGGAGATGCATCTTCCGGGGCGGCGGTTCTTCGATCCATTGGCTGCGGCGCTGATCGAACAACGCCGCGACCTTCTCTGGGCGCGGGCGAACGGACCGCGGGTGGCGCAAGTGCTGCGGGCGGTAACGCACCGCCCCGACGAGATCATTCGCGACGGTGGGAGCTATTTGCCGCTCCGCGTCGCGATCCGCCGGCTGGAAGTCGGAACGGACGCCGCAGGCGGTCTCTCCGCGGAGGTGCAGGAGGAGGTTGCCGAAGCGCTCTGGATCATCGCCTTGCAGATCGAGGAAGGCGATCTGTCAGACGCCCTGGAGCGTTTGCGCCGGGCGCAGGACAGGCTGACCGAGGCGATCCGGGACGGCGCAACAGATGAGGAAATCGCGGCGCTGATGGATGAGTTCCGCGAGGCGCTTCAGGACTACATGCGTCAGCTTGCCGAACAGCAGGACCCGAATGCGCAGACAGAAATGTCCGAGAATACCCAGACGATGACCGGCGATCAGCTGCAGGAGCTGCTGGACCGGTTGCAGCAGCTCATGGAGGAGGGTCGGACCGAGGAAGCGATGGCTCTGATGGAGCAGCTTCGCCAGATGATGGAGAACATGCAGGTCACGCAGGGCGGGCAGGGGCAGCAAGGCCAGTCGCCGGGCGATCAGGCGATGCAGGGGTTGGCAGAGACGTTGCGCGACCAGCAGGGCCTGTCTGACGAGGCATTCCGCAATCTGCAGGAACAGTTCAATCCGAATTTCGGTCAGCAGGGTCAACAGGGTCAGCAAGGTCAGGGCCAGCCGGGGCAGGGTCAGATGGGGCAGGGCCAGCAAGGTCAGGGCCAGATGGGCGATGCAAGTCCCGATGGCCAACCGTCGCAGCCCGGACAATCCGGCCAGCAGGGAGCACCGGACGCAGAAGAGCTTGCAGAACGCCAGGGGGCGCTCCGCAGGCGGCTGGAAGGGTTGCGGCAGAATCTTCCCGGTGCGGGCACGGAGGCCGGCGATGCGGC
Source organism: Tropicimonas marinistellae (assembly GCF_001509585.1). Lineage (GTDB taxonomy): Bacteria > Pseudomonadota > Alphaproteobacteria > Rhodobacterales > Rhodobacteraceae > Tropicimonas > Tropicimonas marinistellae. The sequence goes on from NZ_LNCI01000001.1 coordinate 321,333, forward strand.
GCGTGAATCGCTGGGTGAAGCCGAGGGCGCGATGGATCGCGCCGAGGACGCGCTGGAGGGCAACGATCTGGCCGGTGCAATAGATGAGCAATCCCGGGCGATGGAGGCAATCCGCGAGGGGATGCGCAACCTTGGCGAGGCAATGGCGCAGCAGCAGCGCGGCCAGGAGGGGCAGGGCGAGCAGTTCGGGCGGGCCGACAGCGACACGCAACGTGACCCGCTCGGGCGCGAGGCCGGCACCTCGGGGAGCTTCGGCAGCGACGAGAACCTGCTCCAAGGCGAGGACATCTATCGTCGCGCACGCGACCTGCTCGATGAAATCCGTCGGCGGTCCGGAGACCGGGAGCGGCCCGAGCTGGAACTCGACTACCTGAAGCGGCTGCTTGACCGGTTCTGACGCCCGACCGTCGTCAGCCCGGAAGCGACCCCACAAACGGATCGTCCGGATAGCCCACCCTGGCCAGGTACAGCCCCTGTGGCGGGCACACCGGCCCACATGCGGCCCTGTCTTGCGCGTCTAACGCTTCTTTGACGTCACCGGGCGTCCATGCGCCCGCGCCGACACGTTCCAGCGTTCCCACGAAACTACGCACCTGGTTGTGAAGAAACGACCGTGCACGAACGTGGAAGTGGATTTCCTGCCCCATGGGCCCATCCACAGGTTCGATATCCAGCTGATCCAGCGTGCGCACCGGGCTGTCCGCCTGGCACTCGGAGGCGCGGAATGTCGTGAAATCGTGCCGTCCGACAAGAAATCCGGCCGCCGCCTGCATGGCGCTGGCGTCAAGCGCGTGCGGCACTTGCCAGACCTGCCCGGCCAGCAAGGTAGCGGGTGCGCGCCGCATCAAAAGGCGGAACAAGTACTGCCGCTCTGTCGCGGAAAACCGAGCGTGCCAGTCATCCGGGACGGGGGCGATGGCGACAATGGCCACCGGGTTCGGCTTCAAGTGAAAATTTAGGGCTTCGGACAGGCGGAACGGGTCCCATGCCCGGGCCATGTCCACGTGTGCGACCTGGCCGAGCGCGTGCACCCCCGCGTCCGTCCGGCCGGCGGCCGCAATGGTGATCGGGCCAGGCTGCAGGCGCGCAATCGCAGCCTCGACGGCTTGCTGGACCGACGGATGGTCCTTTTGGCGCTGCCAGCCGGCGAAGGGTGCGCCGTCATATTCGATCTTCAGTGCGTAGCGGGGCATGCCCGGCGCTTACCCTTCCCGAGGCGTCCTGTCCATTCGTCGGTTCTTCAGCGCACATCGTACCCTAGGCAGGGCCGATTGCCGGCCATATGTAGGGCTGGGCTGAAATGGGGAGTGCTGGTGGTCATCGGTCGGATTGCAGATGGGCTCGCGCAGGGCGTGGAAGCGGCCGGCGCCGTTGTCTCGGAGGCGTTCTTCGAGCCGACGATCCGCCTTGGCGTGACGGGGTTCGCCCGCGCCGGAAAGACCGTTTTCATCACCTCGCTGGTGTCAAACCTGATGGATCGCGGCAGGATGCCCGGGCTGCGTGCTGCGGCGGATGGTCAGATCACCGCCGCGTGGCTGCAACCGCAGCCCGACGACACCATCCCGCGCTTCGCCTTCGAAGACCATCTCGCCGCGCTCACCGGTCCGCAGCCGCGCTGGCCAGAACCCACGAGCGCGGTCTCTGAGCTACGCCTGTCGCTCAGGATCCAGCCGCGCGGCATGTTGGGTTCCCTATCGGGGCCACGCACTGTGCATCTGGACATCATCGACTATCCCGGCGAATGGCTGCTCGATCTCGAACTGCTCGACAGGGACTACGAAGCCTGGTCCGAGGGTGTTCTGGCCCTGGCGCGATCTCGACCTGAAGCGGCAGAGTTTCTTGCCACGCTCGACGCATCGGACCCGGCGATGGGCTTTGAGGAACCCGCTGCGCAGGCACTCACGCACAGCTACACCGGATACCTGCGGGCGGCACGCGCCGCGGGATATTCGGATTGCACACCCGGACGGTTCCTGATGCCCGGCGAGATGGAGGGTTCGCCTGCGCTCACCTTCGTGCCGATGCCTGCGGCCTCTTCCGGGCGCGGCTCGCTCAGGCGTGAAATGGAGCGGCGCTACGAGGCCTATAAATCGCGGGTCGTCAAACCGTTCTTCAGGGAGCACTTTGCTCGGATCGACCGGCAGGTGGTGCTGGTGGATCTGCTTGGTGCCGTTCACGCCGGACCGCGTGCGATGGAGGACCTCGGTCGATCCATGAACAGCATCCTCGGCGCGTTTCGGCCCGGTCCGACCGCGTGGCTTGCCCGCCTGCTGGGGCAGAAACGGGTGGACCGGATTCTCTTCGCCGCAACAAAGGCCGATCATATCCACCACAGCCAGCACGGCCGGATGACCGCAATTATGGAGGCGCTGCTGCGTCAGGCGCGGGACCGGGCGGATTTCGCCGGCGCGAAAACCCGCGCGATGGCAATCGCCGCGTTGCGGGCGACGGTGGAGGAAACGCGCGAGGTGGATGGAACCGAGCTCGACATGGTGCGCGGCCGTCTGATGGATACCGGGCGGGAAGCCGCCCTGTACCCGGGAACCCTGCCGGAGGACCCGGCCCGTCTGCTCGCTCCGGCGCGGAACGGCGCGGAGAGCTGGCTTGACGACGATTTCTCGGTCATGCGTTTCGCGCCCGCGGCGGAAACCTTGAAGCTGGGCGAGGGGCCGCCGCATATCCGGCTCGATCAGGCGACCGAATTCCTGATCGGGGACCGGCTGACATGACACGGCTCCGACCAGCAACCCCGGCCGACGTGCCGGCCATGGCCGAAATACTGCAGGAATGGCTGGACGCGACCGCCTGGATGCCCGCGCTGCACGACCTTTCGGAGACAGAGCAATTCCTCGCACGGCTCCAAAGCGAGACGAAGATCACCGTCGCGGAAATTGAGCAGGCCGACGCACCCGCCGTGACGGGTTTTCTGAGCCTCGACGGGGCGGAGATACCGGCGCTCTATGTGGCGCATTCGGCGCGATGCGCGGGTATAGGCTCGGCCTTGCTGGGTGCGGCCCAGGAAGCCCGGCCGCATCTTGCGCTCTGGACCTTCAAGGCAAATGGGCGTGCACGCCGATTCTATCGGTGCCATGGGTTCCGGGAGGTCGGGACGACGGACGGATCTGAGAACGCGGAGCGGCTGCCAGATGTGCGGCTGGAATGGAGCCGACAATGAGTGAGCCGACCAAGAAACCCGTCGTCATCGATATCGAGGCGCCGTCCGGTTCGGCCTCCCCCGGCCCGGCCGAGGCGCCACCGGTTCCGGATCTGCCGGAGAGGCCGCCGCAGGGGCGGGCGATGCAATCGGTGGTCGCGCTGGGCGGGCGGCGGGGCTCGCCGCTTGGTCGCGTTTTCCTGGGCGCGCTGCTGTCGCTGATCGGGTTTGCGGCGTCGGTGGCGGCGTGGAATTTCGTGACGGGCTTGCTGGCAAGCAACGCGCTGCTCGGCGGCGTGGCGCTCGCATTGGTCGCGGTCCTCGGCCTGTCGCTGCTGGGGCTTGCTTTGCGGGAGGCTGCGGGCTTCTTCCGCCTCGGCCGGCTCGACGGGATTCACCGCGAGGCGGGCGCGGCATTGGCCGCGCAGGATCTCGGCGCGGCCCGGAAGGTCGTGGCCCGGCTCGACGCGCTCTATGCCCCGCGGCGGGAGATGGAATGGGGCCGGCAGCGGCTCAAGGAGCGGGCCGGCGAGCAATTCGACGCGGATGCGCTGCTCGGGCTTGCGGAGGCGGAGCTGATGGCGCCGCTGGACGAGGCGGCGCGGCGGGAGGTCGAGACGGCCGCGCGGAACGTGGCCACGGTCACCGCGATCGTGCCGCTGGCGCTGGCGGACATGATCACGGCGCTGGTCTCCACCATTCGGATGATCCGGCGGATCGGGGAGATCTATGGCGGCCGCTCCGGCACGCTGGGCAGCCTGCGGCTCACCCGCTCCGTGCTGACCCACCTGGTGGCGACCGGCGCGGTGGCTGTGGGCGACGACCTGATCCAGTCGGTGGCCGGGGGCGGCCTGCTCAGCCGGGTCTCGCGGCGCTTCGGCGAGGGGGTGGTCAACGGCGCGCTGACGGCCCGCGTGGGGGTTGCGGCGATCGAGGTCTGCCGGCCGCTGCCTTTCGTGCGGCTGAACAAGCCTTCGGTCTCCTCGCTGGTCAAACGGGCTCTCGCGGGGCTCTTCGGGTCGGCGGAATAGGGTCGGGGGACGTGGCGTGTCCCACGCGTGAGACACCGGTCCGGTTGAGGAAAATCAAGGGCTTGTGGGGGCGTCTTTACCAAGGCTTAACGCTTTGGGGCGTCAGCCGCCGCCATCCGTCGCGCGGTTGCCCCTCACCGAATTTCCGTGGTGGGCGTGCCGATCTTCGAGCCACGCGCGTCGTTCGTGACCAATAGAAACCTGGTCAGTCGGAAACCGGCCAAGGCGAGGGAGAGCAGACGTTTATCGTAAGATATGCAATGGTCGAATTGCGGAATATTCCGTCGTTCATCTGCTCGGCCCGTGCGGCTGCTATCTGCGCATATCTGCCGCTCACGTTGTGCGGGCGCTTCGCACGTGCAGCGTCATTCCCTGAACCCGAAGCCGCCGTTCAGGATCGGTGCTGCGATTGGCTGTGGAGAGCCCATCACCTATCCATCAGAGAAGCGGCACTCGTATCATCAAAGCCGCTGTGCTTGTGGTTCCGCGAGTACCAATCGCGGTGCATGAGACCCGGGCTTTGTCCCTGAACGTCGTGAAGGTCTGCTTTTTCCAACCCGGATGGCAGCTCCGTATTGTTAGGACTGAGCGACGACGTGATTGATACCAGGGGTAGCGATCAACTGAGAATACCCAGCGGGCACCAAAAATCTGACGTTGAGCTACGACAGTTTCTTGACGTCGATCACCTGCGTTCCATTGAGAGAACATTTCTTTTTGATCGACTTGCAATCCCGTAGAGACTTGCCGGCGGTAACGAGATCTACGCCTTCCTTCAAGCAGAGAGCTAGAAGCTCAAACCTCTCTGGAAGTGGTATTCCGCCAAGAATGCCTGCGCCAAAGCTCTCCATGAGAACGCCCGAAGCCGTTTCGTGGGCGACACGAACGTGCATGTACTTCTTCGGCTTGATGGTCTGAAAGTCCTGATAGGTGTCGGGATACAGATCCTTCAACTCTTTGCTTACTCCGCCCACGACTTGCATCTTGCCGCTTTGAATGGAGTCGATGACGGTAGACTTCACTTGGTTGTTGCCGGTCGTAAGCGCTTCTACGATCCCGTGAAGGTCGATCACCATCTCAGGAACTACTTTTTCGGAGGCCATGTGAGTCAGCCCTCGAAAAGTGGTTTCTGATATTTTGGTTTGATACCCGAGAGACGATAGACATCAATCTCGTCGAGATAGTCTTCGCGAACGGCTACCGCGAGCGCTCGGATCAAAGAGGTACCGTACTGCGTCCTTTTGTTTCGAATTGGGTCACTGGTCCCACCGCCCCCGTCACTTTGATCGCCGGGCGGCACTACTCCTGCGAACAACGATCGCCATCTCGAGTAGTTCGCGTCGGAAGCGGCACCGAATTCAACGAGCCGAAGAGCTGTCGCATGTTGGCTAAGACCAATTTTCGCAGCAAACCGCCGCACGTCGTCTCGATCCAAGCCGCCTGGATACTTGAACTCCTTAATAGCGCGCCCAATCAAATGATCGGGCGCTAGAAGATGCGCCGCGAACTTGTTGCAGAACCTTTCAACACTGTTCTTGAGAACAGACGGATTGGAGGCGCCGGTCTTGCCAATGAGAACGTGGCAAAACTCATGGGCGAGCGTAAACAGTTTCCGAGCTTTGTTTGAACCGGTGGTGTTGATGACAACCACATCTGGGCCGTCACCGACTTTGGTGTAGACGCCTGCAACTTCATCAGTCCCAAAGGTCCGGTGAACAACAAACACGCCCATGCCTTCGATGAAGTCGCGCAGGCTGTTGTAGACGGCGTGAGAACTCCTCCAGTCGAGTTGCTGGCGGTCGGTAATTCCCCACCTTTTCCGCCATGACTCGGCGAGATTGATTGCGTTTCTCTTGGTTAATTGTCCGTCGAAACGTTCGACTGTCGAGTTCGGCGCGACGTTGTGGGGCAGCGAAGACAACGTACTCGATAGCTTCTCGACAAAACCAAGCGCGTTAAGTGTCCCTTTGTGGTAGAGGCCCGGCCTTGGAGTTCTCCGTCTGAAGTCAGGAACTACGCTCAGAGGAAGAGGCACCTCAGAAAACAGTGCCCTAATCGGAACCGCAAGCTCGTCAGCAACTCGAAAAAGTTGATCGTCGGTGAGAGAGCTATTGCGCTCAATCGCATCAGCGAGTTCATCTATTGGAACGTCTGCACGATCTGCCAACTCCGCGACGCTCATCTCTCTTTTGGTCAGAGCGTCAACAACGGCTGGACCTAAGGTACTCACAATGATTTCCTTGCTCGAAAAAATTTGCGCCTGCTACCCTCATACGATTGAATTGAGAGAATTTTCAAGCGTCCAGAGCGTCGGTATCGGCCTGTTTTTGGGCCTCGCGGTGCTACAAATCATCACTGTCGGAGGGTTGTCTAGTCTCTACCGAAAGACTGACCGTCTGCGTGATGCAGTTGAGTCGAACAACTTAAACGGTCAACGGCAGCGCGTAAGAAGAATTAGAAACCAGTTGGTGACTCTAGAGCAAAGTGTGCAGTCCTTTGGAGCAACCGTATTCGGGGCAGTTCTAGTTCTTGTTGCGATTGCAGTTGCGGGGCTCGGTTACTCCACATTAAACCTCAACGTACCAGTTAGCTGCTACTACGGTTACGGAATTCTCGTGTATAATTTAGGGCTGCCTGTCGTCATTTTTTTGCTCGTTGCAGGCTTTGTTCGTAAAATGTCCAAGAGTGTCAGAAATGACCTGGCGACGTTCGAGCGAGAACTGGTGGCGTTGATCGCCGCTCAGAGTCCGTAGTGAGCATTTCAGGGCTTCACCAACAGAACAGGGTTTCTGCACCCACACAACGTGCACTTTGTGCACGTTCGAGACGTTCGTTGCATCCTGCGTCGATGGACTGTTTTGGATGGCCTATGAACCCTGTGCCTTCATATGAAAGCTATGCGCCAATTGCAGTTGTAGCGGCCCCTCGCACGGACGACGACTTTGTCCGCTGAACTGACCTTCATGTTGCCCGACGCGAACGTCCGGCACTCACTCGAAGGGCTGGCTACAAGCTTTGCAAACTAGGGATTGCTGCGCTGCCGAGAATGACCGCAAGGTCGGCTCCGGGCCGGTCGTGACAGCGTCGTCCCATGCTGCAAGTGCGAAGCGCCGTACAGCGGACAATGGCCGGCTCAGCGCAGGTTTTTGGAGAAATCCCGGCACGGAACGAGGCGAAGCCGCCGTGCCGGCGCCGGCCCGTCCGGGCGGGCTGGCGCTTTGGTGGGGCAGGGTGCGCCGCCCGAGCGATGCAGTTGGTTGCACACTAAAGGTCGACGTTCCGGCGTAGGAGCGTTCGCCGGGCTTGCGCGGCCCCACCGGGGCCACGGTCCCGGCTCACTCCCACGGGCCGGTGCTGGCGCGGCTCCCGTTGCGCTCCGGCTCCCTCGGCGTCGCACGCTCTGGACCCTTGCGGGCGGGGCGGGTATAGCGCTGGGCAAGATGCTGATACGGTCGATCATCATTCGAATTAGCAGCCCGGCGCTCTGAGTATCGAGCCGCCGGGACAAGGCGCATGGAAGCCCGCGCCGACCCTCTCCCCGACAAGACGACCAATCCGAAGGACGCAGGCCATGTGTGCCGATACACCCGAGACGACCGCCCCCGATTACAAGGACACCCTCAACCTGCCGCGCACGGGTTTCCCGATGCGTGCCGGATTGCCGAAGCGCGAACCCGGCTGGCTGGAGCGGTGGGAGCAGATCGGCATCTACGAGCGGCTGCGGGAGAAGGCGGAGGCGGAACCGCGTACGCCCTTCACGCTGCATGACGGCCCGCCCTATGCCAACGGGAACCTGCACATCGGCCATGCGCTGAACAAGACGATCAAGGACATGATCGTGCGGTCGCACCAGATGCTCGGCCACGATTCCCGCTACGTGCCCGGCTGGGACTGCCATGGCCTGCCGATCGAATGGAAGATCGAGGAGCAGTACCGCCAGAAGGGCAAGAACAAGGACGAGGTTCCGGTGCTGGAGCTGCGCCAGGAATGCCGCGCCTTTGCCGAGAAATGGGTCGGTATCCAGCGCGAGGAGTTCAAGCGGCTGGGCGTGACCGGCAAGTGGGACGATCCGTACCTGACCATGGACTTCCATGCGGAGGCGGTGATCGCCGAGGAATTCATGAAATTCCTGATGAACGGGACGCTCTACCAGGGGTCCAAGCCGGTCATGTGGTCGGTGGTGGAGAAAACCGCGCTGGCCGAGGCGGAGGTGGAATACCACGACCACCAGAGCCACACGATCTGGGTGAAGTTCCCGGTGATCCGGGCGGTCGAGCCCACCGGCGCGCGGTCGGAACTGCGCGGCGTGAACGTGGTGATCTGGACCACGACGCCCTGGACGATCCCGTCGAACCGGGCGGTGGCCTTCAACCCGGCGCTGTCCTACGGGCTCTACGAAGTGACGGCGGCGCCGGAGGACAACTGGGCGACGGTGGGCGAGCAGTACCTGCTCGCGGACAACCTGGCCGGGGAGGTGATGAAGGCCGCGCGGGTCGAGGGGTTCGAGCGGTTGCGCGATGTCACGGCCGGGCAGCTCGACCTGATGGTCTGCGCGCATCCGTTCCGCGGGATCACGGGCGGCGAGGGCGAGTGGGATTACGACGTGCCGCTCCTGCCGGGCGATCACGTGACCGACGAGGCGGGCACCGGCTTTGTCCATACCGCGCCCAGCCACGGTGCCGACGACTACATCCTCGGTGTCAAGCATGGGCTGCCGATGACCTATAACGTGCTGGAAGACGGCACGTTCCGGCCCGACCTGCCGCTTTTCGGCGGCGCGGTGATCTTCGATCACAAGGGCAAGGAGAAGGACGCCAACAAGCGGGTGATCGACGCGATGGCCGGCGCCGGGGCGCTGATCGCGCGCGGCCGGATCAAGCATTCCTACCCGCATTCCTGGCGCTCCAAGGCGCCGCTGATCTTCCGCAACACGCCGCAATGGTTCGTCGCCATCGACCGCGAGGTGGGCGACGGGCAGGACACCTATGGCAAGACGGTACGCGCGCGCGCCCTGCGTTCCATCGACGAGCTGGTGGCCTGGACGCCGCCGGCCGGCCGCAACCGCCTGCATTCGATGATCGAGACGCGGCCCGACTGGGTGCTGTCGCGGCAGCGCGCCTGGGGCGTGCCGCTCACCTGTTTCGTCAAGGCCGGTGCCCGGCCGGACGATCCGGATTTCCTGCTGCGCGACCCGGCCGTCAACGCCCGCATCGTCGCCGCCTTCGAAGCGGAAGGCGCGGATGCCTGGTATGCCGATGGCGCCAAGGCGCGCTTCCTCGGCAACGATCACGATCCGGACGCCTACGAGCAGATCTTCGACATCCTCGATGTCTGGTTCGATTCCGGATCCACCCATGCCTTCGTGCTGCGCGACCGCGAGGACGGCACCGAGGACGGCATCGCCGATGTCTACATGGAGGGCACCGACCAGCACCGCGGCTGGTTCCATTCCTCGCTGCTGCAGGCCTGCGGCACGCTCGGGCGCGCGCCCTACCGCAACGTGGTAACGCACGGGTTCACGCTGGACGAGAAGGGCAACAAGATGTCCAAGTCGCTCGGCAACACGGTCGCGCCGGAGGACGTGATCCGGCAGTACGGCGCGGACATCCTGCGCCTGTGGGTTGCGCAGACGGATTACACCGCCGACCAGCGGATCGGGCCGGAGATCCTGAAAGGCGTGGCCGACAGCTACCGGCGGCTGCGCAACACGCTGCGCTTCATCCTCGGGTCACTGCCCGAGTTCGAGGAGGAGAAGCGTGTCGCCTACGACGACATGCCGATGCTGGAAAAGGTGGTTCTGCACCGGCTGGCGGAACTCGACGTGGTCGTCCGCGAGGGGTATGCGAAGTTCGATTTCCAGAGCGTGCTGCAAGCGGTCTTCAACTTCGCGACGCTCAACCTGTCGTCCTACTACCTCGACGTGCGCAAGGATGCGCTCTACTGCGACGCCGACCACAACCCGCGCCGCCTGGCCGCGCTCACCATGCTCGACATCCTGTTCCATCGGCTGACCACGTGGCTTGCGCCGATCCTGGTCTTCACCATGGAGGAGGTCTGGCTGGAGCGCTTCCCGGGCGAGGACAGCTCCGTCCACCTGCAGGATTTCCCCGAAACGCCGAAGGAATGGCTGAACCCGGAGCTGGCGGAGAAGGGCGTACGCATCCGCGACGTGCGCCGCGTCGTGACCGGCGCGCTGGAAATCGCGCGGCGCGACAAGGTGATCGGCTCCTCGCTGGAGGCGGCACCTGTCGTCCATGTGCCCGAGGACATGCTGGAGCTGCTCAATCCGGATTTCTTCGCCGATCTCTGCATCACCTCGGCGATCACCGTCACCGCCACGCCGGTCCCGGACGGGGCCTTTACCCTGGAGGACGTGCCAGGTGTCGGCGTGATCTTCGCCCGGGCCGAGGGCGAGAAATGCCAACGCTGCTGGAAGATCCTGCCGGACGTGGGAACGCATGCCCACGCGGGCACCTGCGGGCGTTGCAACGACGTTCTGGGCTGACGCGCGGTTGCCGCCTGCGGCCGCCAATGGCAGCCGCGGGCGGATGGATCGACGGGAAGCAAGCTGATTGACCTTCAACACGGGTGCTTGCGCACCAGTTCGTGGCGAGGGGGCGGGCCGGGTTCTTTGTGACAACGAGAGTTCGACGGCAAGGAGCCCCCGATGAAATCACCGGGGGGATGTGTGCCCCCGATCCCGGCTGAGCGGCACGGCCGTGCCCATGGTCTTAACCGATGAGGCCGCTCGCGCCACAAAGCCACCGCGCGACCGGCCACCGCCGGTTGGGCGTGACGACCAGGAAAGATCAACGGGCGCCGAATGCGGCGCCCGCTGCGAGCCGATCGGCGGCCGACCAGAAAGAGGGAAAAAGGCGCGGGCGCGCCTCAGGCGATGAAGTCGCCCGCGTCCACGCTCCCGGGGTTCACGTCTTCCAGATAGACTTCGGCGTTCTTGTTCAGGCGTACCAGCGTGTCGTTGCCGCCATCGCGTGACAGGATCTTCAGATCGCTCTTCTTGGTCGCGGCCATGATGGTCAGGCTGTCGCCGTCGCCGGCGTTGTAATCGCCGACATAGTCCGATCCGAAGCTGTCACCATAGAACTTGAAGGTGTCGGCGCCCTCGTCGCCGTTCATCCAGTCGTTGCCGCCGTAGATGCGGAACAAGTCATTCCCGTCGCGGCCTCTGAAACCGTGGTCCTTCCCGCTGTCGATGAAGACATCGCGCTCGTCCGAGCCGTCGACCCGTTCGATGCTCTTGATGGTATCGGTGGTGCCGAACCCGTCCTTGATCTTCCCTTTCTTCATGTCGGCACGGATGCCGGCATAGCCGCCCTGGTCGTCGTCGCGGTCGTAACGAAGCCTGTCCCAGCCGCCGCGGCCGTCGAGGACGTCGTTGCCGGCAAAGCCGACCATCGTGTTGTCCTTTCCATCGCCGCGGATGACATCCTTGAGGAACGTGCCGCGGACCCCTTCGATGCCCTTGACGCTGTCCTTCGCTCCGTCGGGGCCGACAATCGTTCCGGCCTTCAGATCGGCCTTGATCCCCGAAACGGCGCCATCCGGGTTATAGTACCATTCCTCGTAGCTCAATTGGTCGTACCCGGCGCCACCGTTGTAGGAATCCTTCCCTCCCATGTCCTGGATGAAATCATGACCGCCATTGGCATTGACCGTGTCGTTGCCGCGTCCGGTGCGGATATCGTCCCAGCTCAGCTCCAGGTCCCAGGTTTTCGGCTTGCCGTTGTCGGAGCCCATATGCGTGGACTTGAAGCTATCGAGAAAGGTGAAGACGCGGTCGAAATCCTCTTCCCGGTTGTACCAGCCTTGCATGGCGACCAGCGGCACGTCGATATTCGTCACCTTGATCTGAAGGTTTCCGGTCGCATCAAACATCCGGATTTCGGTAACTGAGCCTGCGTAGTACTGATCCTCGCCCTTGTTGGGGCCTTCCTCTGGCTTGTAGGTCTTTGCGCCCTTTGTCAGGAACTCGATACGATAGGCATTCCGGTCGTCCTCAAAACTCCGCCCGAGGCTCTCATTGTAGGTCAGCACGATCTTGTTCGACTTGGGATTGATGTCATAATATTCCGTATCCCACCGGAAACCGTGAATTCCCTTGTTCGCTTCGTAGTACTTCCAGATAGCCATTTGTCCCCCCTGTCTCTTTACTTAGAAAACCGCGAAAAAAGTCAGAAGAGCCTATCACGCATCCGGCATTCGAACAACGATCAGAAATTGTTGGAGATTTTTCGCTCCCTCCGCGCGACGGCTTCGTCGCGAGGGACCTCCCGGCCGGACGTCGATCTGTGAGACGCATCCCACACCTCACCCCGCGCCCGGCTACGGGGTGATCCACACCTTCCGGTTCGGCCCGGACCATCGTCCGGCGCAGGCCGCGATGAGCACGGCGCGTGGCGGACGGAGCGATGCCTGACACTCGCTGTCAGGCGGTCGCCCCACATTCTAGGCGGGAATGTCGCCCGCTTCGATGAGCTTGGCGCTGAACGCCTTGTAGGCACGCCGCCAGGCGTCCTCCAGTTCGGGCGTCAGGGCATCGCCGAGCTTGTCGGCCAGCGACTCGATCAGCGCGTCTTCCATCGGGACGAAATGCGACTGGCGTATGCCGAGCGTCGTGTGCAGGCGTCCGAGCTCCGCGTAGTCGATGGTCGAATCCTCGGGGTGCTCCATGTCGGCGAGGATCAGGCCGAGGGTGTTCATGAACCGCATGCCCTGACCCTTCAGATCCTCCCGGAACAACTCGCGCAACTCCGGTGCGCGCTTGAACAGCGCTTCGTAGAAGTGCACGGAGGTTGGCTCCAAATATGGGCGCAGATCTTCGAAGCTCTGCTTGACCCGCGTTATGTCGTCTTGTGTCGGCGGCATCGCTTACTCCTTGCTGGCGTTACGGCCTCCCTTGCATGAGAGTGTCACGGAAATGCGAACCGCGGATTTGATTCAGCGCAAACTGCGGGTCTTGCACGGCTGTTTCGGGGCTCGCTGGATGCGCGTGATGAAAATATCGTCAGGAATCGGCGGCCCCGACACCGGATTCCGGTGGAATGCCATTGATTTCCGGTGGGCGTGAGTGAGTCCCTGCCGGGGATCGGGCGGGGTTGGAACGGCGATGCCGCGCCCTATATATTCGTGATGATGAATGTTAAGGAGCCGATCCCATGGGCCGCGACCTGAAACTTACGTGCTTTTCCTGCGGTGTGACCAACCGGCTCCCGGCCGGAAAGATGGAAGCGGGCCCCAAGTGCGGCACCTGCGGTGCGCGCCTGGCGGACGGGCGCGTGCACGAACTGGACTTCCGGGACATGCAGTCGGCGATCCGCCATGACGGTCTGCCGCTTCTGGTGGATTTCTGGGCGCCGTGGTGCGGCCCGTGCCGGGCGATGGCGCCGGAGTTTTCCAAGGCGGCGGAGACGCTGCGCGGCAAGGTGCGGTTTGCAAAGGTGGACACGCAACGCAACCCCGACGCGACGGTGCATTACAATATCCGCGGTATCCCGCAGCTGATCCTGTTCGACCGTGGCCGAGAGGTGGCGCGCTTGTCCGGTGCCCGCCCGGCAGCGCAGATCGCGGCCTTCGTGCGCGATCACGCGTCGCTTCCGGCTTGACATCGCGGCACCGTTGGGCGAAGGGAAGCCCCCGTGGGGCCGTAGCTCAGTTGGGAGAGCGCGTCGTTCGCAATGACGAGGTCGTCGGTTCGATCCCGATCGGCTCCACCAATGAAATCAGACAGTTAGATGGCGCCCGCGACAGGCAACTTGCGCCCCGATCGCACCGGGATCGCACCATTTCTGGCCGGGTTGGCGATTGCCCGCGCTGATCCGTCCGGGATTTGAAAGGCATCTGATGCGATTCCATCTGGCCTTGAGGCGAGATCGGGCGTCCTCCCATGTGGGAGGAACGGGTTTTGGGGCATTTTCGGCCTGGCGATCTGCCGCAGACGCGGAAATGGCGGGAGGTTGTCGACCTCCTGCAAGCGGACGCGCGGTCGCGGCGGTTGCTTCGGCAGCAGCTATTGCCGCGAGAGACGCGCTGAGGAGCGCAGCCAGAGACCCGCAGTCCTGACCGTTGTCGGCCTGCTCACCGAATTGCCGCACACGGCGCGAGGCCCCGCCTTGCGTGATTCCATGGCTGGGCTTGGCATCACAAATCTCGATTCCGTTCCCGCGCTGCTCTCCGGGATCGCGTAGGCGGTCGACCGTGAATGGCTGAGGGCCGGGCACCGCACCGACATTGGCGAGATCGGGCTGACATCCCTGCTGACAACACTATCGGAGCGCTTTGATCGGGACCTGCCGAGCCTTTTCGATCCCACGCCAGCCCGGATCCGTACCGCGCTCGGTCGGCTCGCCTCGGGTGACCGCTTCGGCTCCCTGACGCGCAGTTATTTCGCCCGCGCCGTGGAGCAGACGCTGCAACATTATCTCCGCCGCGAGCTTTCTAATCACGTAGGCCCGGGACAGCGTTTTGCCAATGACGCAGATCGCCGGGCCTTCGATCAGGTGCTGGACCAACATGCCTGGGAAGCTGCGCGGATCGTGGAGAGCTATGCCGGTGGCTGGTACGGCAAGACGATCTGGCAAGGCCGCGGGGCCGAACCGGAGGACATCCGCGAGTTCACCCTCTTCTCGATGAAGAAGCTGCGGAGCGAGCTGGAACGGCGGAGCGATGCCGCGTGAGGTCCGCATCCGCCTGAACGGCCCGCTTGCGGGCGGGCAGAAGGAGCAATTGCCCTTCGACATCGACGGCACCGCCGTCAGCATGCGTTTTCGGGTTGGCGAGCTTGGTCGCAAGCAGGTCACGGCTGTCCCGGAAATGGTGCATGATCTGCTCGACATTGCCGCGACCCTTTACGCCGCCGACTGTAACATCAGCCGATGGCGATCAGTGCTGCAGCGGCTGTGGCTTTGAGGCTCGTGTTGAACATTGGTCTATCCTTTGTCAGGTGAAGTTGACTGGATTTAGCGATTGAAGCCAGCGACATGGTCGCCGAACTCGGCAGCCAAGCCCATGCCTTGAATGGCCTGCTTTAACTCTGATGGAAGTTTGCCGAAAAAGTAGAACGCGCCGGGCGTGGCCACTTCGAGCAGGCTTTGGAAGTGGGGTCCCGCCGTTTCCTGAAGGTGGAAGCCGACTGCAGCCGCGTCTGCAAACTCGTCGCGGACATAGAGCGCGCCTTCGTCCTCCGACACGTAGACATGTACGGCCAATGCCCCGGGCTCGTTGGCTTCCATGGCGTCTGTGACGCCTTTGTAGATCGTCGTCAGAGCCGCAAGCCGGCCCGGCTTGGCCGTCCATTTGTAGACGACTGTAACTGCGTTGGTGTCCATGTTCTCTCTCCGTGTCCAGGCTTCGTCTGATCAGCTCTGCTTAGGTAACTGATCGGTTACCTTGACATGGGTAACTGATCGATTACCTTTGAGTCAACGAAAAAAGTGAGGACGACGATGCCAAGCCCAAAGGGATACAAACGCGAGGACGTTCTGGACCGCGCGATAGAGCTGTTTCGAAGGCAAGGCTATTCCGCCACAAGCACGGCGGAACTGGTGGAAGAGCTGGGGATGAACCGGAAGAGTATGTATGCCGAGTTCGGGTCGAAGCAGGAACTCTTTGAAGCCGCGCTCGAGCGCTATAGCGAAATCAACCTCGCGCGTGTGCTTTCTCCGATAGAGGCTCGAGGCGCGAACGCTCAAACAATACGCGAAGCCTTTCTCGGATACGCCTCCGCGAGCGAAACAAGGTATCGGGGTCTTGGTTGCCTCATGGCAAACACCGCTGTCGAAAGGGCGGCCCTTGATCCAGGCAGTGCGAGGTATGTCGATGCCTATCTACAACGCCTTGCGAAGGGGTTCCGCAACGCTCTCGAGAACGCACGCAAAGAAGGCGATGTGGACGACGCGGCAGACCTGGACGATCTCGCGGCGCATTTCGTGAACTCGGTGGTGGGCATCTCGGCATTGCTGCGAGCAAAGGCGACGCCAGATCAGATGTACGCCGCGGGTCGAGGCGCGACATCCATGCTTGGAGCACGCTGAGGCCGAGCAGCAAGATCGGCCATCCAATTGGCCAACCTCATCGGCACCTTTGTCCGCATCTTCCCAACTCCTTGCCAGCGCTGCGAATGACGGCAGCGGACTTTGTTGGTTGACGGCGCCCGCCGACGGTCGGTCTGGGGACTATGGCTGTGCTGGCGAACACGCAACGGAGCGGTGATTGGCAGTAGCGCGCCCGAGAGAGGTCGCTCAGTCCGGTTGTGCAAGGACCGTCCTATGGGTCGATCCCGCGCTATCATGGACGTGTGCCGAGGAAGCAGGTCCCAGAGCCAAGAATAGGACTTCAAACGCTCAGCGTTACAGTGTGACGTCCACCTTTGTGGCCGGGTTCAGATCATCATTCGGGTCCGTCAGGATGCCCTCTGGGAAAGAAACCGAGATCGGCTGGTCTTTCGTGTCCATGCAGAGCATGTGGTTGTTGTCCCCATCACCCAGGTTGGCCAGAGCTGCAGGCTTTACGTCGCGCCGTGTCCCATCGGTTGCCTCGACCGTGATCGTGTAAAGATCGCGCTCCGCCTCGCCTGGTTCGGTACCGTCTTCCAGCGTCACGCCGCCCTCCCACGTGACACGGATTGCCTGGACGATGCCCTCTTTTGGGCAGAGGCTGCCCCTAACGCGACGCGGGCCCAGAGTTCCGACAAGTGTCCAGTCTTCCACGACTTCGGCCAGAGTGATCGACGGCCCGTCTTCGAGGGGTATCACCGACACGCTGGCTCCACGAAAATCCACTGTTCCGTCGATGGAGTGCAGATGCCCGACGACGTCAACTTTGACCGGCGGATCGCTGTCAGCAGGTCCCAGTTGCCCTATCAGAAGGACCGTGCGCAACTCGCCCGGATCGGTGGCGGGCAAAACTGACGCGCAGTGCATAGTCCCGATCGCACCTGACCGTGTTGTGACCTGAAAGTCACCCGCCTGCATCGTGGCGACGTCTATCTCCGTTGAGAAGATCACAGGCATTCCAGTTTTGCCCTCTGATCCTCTGCAAATCACATTGGAGAGGCGTGGCAGCGCATCGAGCCCGTGAAAGGCCGAAAGGAGCTCAGCAGATTGTCCATTTGCCTCTCTCGGAAGGCCTGCGTCCGCGGTCGTGTCGAAGAGTTCGCGATTCGAGATATTGTCAGTCCAAGCCCCGGGTCCATAAGAAATAATCCAGATGATGCCAGCGCTGATCACCGCTGCCACAGCAACCAACCCACTTATCAAAGTGCGCTTCGAAATATACCTGAGCATACGACATACCTCCGCTCAATCAGGCTCACTGTTAATACTTACTCCGTACTCCCTGAGACCCAAATCAGGGTGTCGGAGATGCGAAACGCGTTTGAAAGAACCCGAATTGGCAGAGGGGCGATGCTTATCGGAATTCGCCGATCCGAACCATGCAGATTGCTACGACTACGATGCGACAGTTGGGTTCTCCATGAAAAACGGTCTGTCCGACAGATTCACCTTTGATGTGGTGAGCGAAGAATGTCCGGTTCCTGATTGCAGAGTCTGACAACTGGCGACCACGCAGGGAGTGCTGCGCTGCCGCGGATGTCCGCGAAGTCGGCTAAGCTGACTCTGAAAACGTCGTGAAGTGGTGGGCCGATCGGGTAGATCGGCCCAACTCGTCAAAGCTCGACGGACTCGGCGATTGAGAGCGCATCTTCCAGATCGACACCGAGATAACGGACAGTGCTATCCATCTTCATTTGTCCCAGTAGGAGTTGCACCGCTCTCAGGTTGCCAGTCTTACGATATATCTGCGCAACCTTGGTTCGACGCATCGAATGCGTTCCGTACGAAGTGGGGTCCGGGCCGATCGACTGGACCCATTCTCGAACCAGGCGCGCATACTTGCGGCTGGAGACGAGCGGCCGCTCATGGAAGCGGCCTGGCCATAGGAACTCCGAACCGATCATCAAAGGATCCGCGATTCACTGCGAGATCGATCTGCGCGTTCCTTCCGAAATCTCGAACCGAACTGGTTTGTCCGTTTTGCTTTGGATGATCGAAGCGCGCTCCTTGACCAGTCCGGCAGCGTAAACATCCGCGACCTTGAGTTTCACGAGATCGCACCCTCGCAGTTTGCTGTCGATGGCAAGATTGAAGAGGGCCAGGTCACGATACCGCTCGGCAAGTTCCAGTCGTTCCCGGATGGCCCAAACCTGCTTGGGCAGCAGCGGTCGCTTCTGACCGACAATTCGCCCCTTGTTCCACGGTTGTCGGCAAGCTCGGACAACAGGAAGGTCTACGTTTTCCATGACGTTTCCTCAGATCCGCCACTCCCATCCGCAGCGCCAACCCGGCGTCGGCGACCCGGGATTTGCCTTTGGGGCTGCTTTCGGGAGATCTCCGAAGCCCAGCGTACGGCGGCTGTAACCTACCAACCTGCCGTTCGACGTTGGTATCCATCAACACCGTTCGCAAACGCGGCATCGTTCAAGAAGGGCGCGCTCCGGCCGTTAATTGTACGGCGCAACGATGTCGGCAACGTACGTAATGAACGATTTCTTGGACGCAGGCTGACCGGCGGGCAGTGGAACGAGTATACATGTTGCTTATCGATGAAAACGGTCCAGCCCCAATTTCGTCTACTGCAAAATGCTGAACATGCGGCGAGACAATGACTATAGGTCTGTCCAAGCCCCTCCGGCATCGTTGCTGTCAGCCGCGGCATGAAAGAAGTCGACCCCACGCGCGCCCTCTGCGAGCAGCGGAAGGTTGAGCAGACCATCCTCAAGCGCAACCCGGTCGCGACGCGCCTCAATGGCAACCGCCGCCTCGGTATAGAGATTGGCCCAGGCATCGGACAGCGCCTCGCCGTGGCCGCGCGGCAAGCGGATCATGCGCTCCGCGCGGGGATGCATGCCCGCGCCGGCACCACGGGTGATCGTCTGACGTGGTGCGTTGCGCATGTTTACGTGCAGGTGTTCGGGCATCTCATGATCCCATTCGATCCCGCCCTTTTCGCCGTACACCCGCAAGCGCAGCCCAGTCGTGTTGCCAATTGCGGCCTGCGACAGCCACATCACGCCCGGAGCGCCGTTTTCCAGCCGGAAGTTGATGAAGGACGTGTCTTCCATCGGCTTCTCGCCGCCGCAGACGTGGAAATCCGCACGCAGCTTCGCGATCCGCTGGCCGGTGACGAACTCCATCATGTGGACGGCGTGGGTGCCAATATCTCCGGTCGTGGCCGTTCTGCCGCCTTTGGCGGGGTCCAGCCGCCAGGCCAGTTGCTTGACGCTCGGGTCGAATGCACCTGCGCGCCCGTCCTGCGCATATTCGACCATGACCTGGCGCACGGAGCCGATTGCCCCCTCGGCAACCATGCAGGCCGCTTGAACAACCATGGGATGATAGGCGTAGGGATAGGTGACGGCAAAGACGACGCCGGTGTTTTCCGCGATCTCGGCCATCGCGGCGCAGTCTTGCCGCGTGAGCGCAACGGGCTTGTCGCAGATGATATCGATCCCGGCCGCCATGAACGCCTCGGCGACCGGCCTGTGCAGGAAATTGGGCGTGCAGATCGCGACCGCGTCGATACCATCGGTCCGCGCCGCCTCTTCCCGCGCCATCACGGAAAAGTCGGAATAGCTGCGCTCTTCGGCGATGAGCCAGTCTTTCCCGGACCTGCGCGCCGTTTCCGGGTCCGACGACAGGGCCCCGGCGACGATCTCCCAGCGACCCGAAAGGCGCGCGCCATTCGCGTGCCATTGAGCGACCAGCGAGCCGCGCCCGCCGCCGACGAAGCCGAGCCGCAGACGCCGTTGCGCGGCGGGATAGCTGGACGAATGCTTGTCATACATGGCGTCTCTCCCGCCTTACCTTTCGCCTGTCGGGCGGGCCGTTACAGCCGCACCCATTCTCC
Source organism: Tropicimonas marinistellae (assembly GCF_001509585.1). Taxonomy (GTDB): domain Bacteria; phylum Pseudomonadota; class Alphaproteobacteria; order Rhodobacterales; family Rhodobacteraceae; genus Tropicimonas; species Tropicimonas marinistellae. The sequence continues at coordinate 341,442 of NZ_LNCI01000001.1, forward strand.
GCCCGCCTCGTTCGAACGAACGGTGGCTTCTATGAACCGTACCCCGTCAGCGCCGTGGGCAACAGTTGGCAGGCCCAGCCACCCCTCGGGGATACCGACCCCATCCTTGCGCGCCACGACGGCCATGGCGAACTCCGTGTAGAGATTGCCCCAGGCCTCGATGATGCCTTCCGGGAATCCGCGCGCGGTCCGCACCAGCCGTTCAACCGACGGGCTGACGCCGTGGCCGTGACCGCGGCTGATGATCCGGTCCGCCTCGCCGAAGCGATTGAACCGGAGCTGTTCGGCCTTCTCCAGATCCCACTCGATGCCCCCTTCGGAGCCGAAAATGCGCAGCCGCAGACCACCACGGTTCCCCGGTGCCAACCGGGTTGCCATCAATGTTCCCGGCACCTCGCCGGTATGGCGGGTCCAGGCGAAGAACGTGTCCTCCACGGGTTTGGGAGCGCCGCAGACGTGGAACTCGGCCCTGAGATCGGTCAGCGTGAGCCCGCTGACGAATTGTGCCAGATGCGCGGCATGGGTTCCGATATCGCCGACGCAGCTGGTTTTCCCGGTCTTGGACGGGTCGAGGCGCCATTTGACGTGGGGCGCGTCGGCCACCTCGTCGGGCGTCATCCAGTCCTGCAGAAACTCGACATGGATCTGGTTGATCCGGCCCAGCCCGCCCTCGGCCACGATCTGGCGCGCTTGCCGGATCATCGGAAAGCAGGACATCACATAAGACACGCCGAAGACGCAGCCCGAGGTTTCGGCAAGCCCGATCAGATCCTCGGCCTCGGACATCTCGTTGGTCAGCGGCTTGTCACAGAGCACGTCGATGCCGGCATTCAGGAAAGCCTTAGCTGCAGCGTGGTGCAGGTGGTTGGGCGTCGTGATCATCACTGCGTCCACACCCTCGGGATGGCGCGCCTCGCCCTCGGCCATCTCCTCGAAGGAGGCATAGGCGCGATCCGGGGCGATCCGGAACCCGGCCGCTCGTGCCTTCGCATTTTCCGGATCGGAGGAAAGCGCGCCGGCGACCACCTCCCAGTGGTCGCTCATCCGGGCGGCCATTGCCTGCGTCGCGGCGATCCGCCCGCCGCCAGCGATCCCGAGGCGCAGCCTGCGGTTGAGCTGCGGAAAAGGACCGTCGAAGTCTTGATTTTCGGGGAATAGCTTCATCGCGGGCCTCATTCTGGGGGCGTGGCGCCTTCGGGCAGCATTTCAACTGCCATAAAAATCGAGGGCGTGATCGTTTCGAACTGGTGCCAGGGATAGTTCCCTTCGGCATCGAACATCGGGCGATGCGTGCTGCCGGGCGCCATCGGCTCTTCGAGATAGAGCGTGTCGACATCCCTTTCGCGGCATTGCTGCATCTTTCCGAAGCCCACGATCTGGGTATGCACCTCGCGGAAGCCCGGCACCGGGCAGAAGGCGTGGTCGCGGTGCAGCCCGACATTCAGCGGAACCGAGCCGGAATGGTAGAAGGTGAAGCCGAACTGACCGATCCAGACCTTGGGCGACATGTAATGGCTGACGCCGCGCAGGCGCTCTTCCTGCCGGACGTCGAAAGCCGAGGGCCAGACCTTCTTGACCTCCTCAAAAAGCGCCGCCTCGTCGGGATAGTCGGCGAAGCGTTCAACAATCACGGCATGGTCGAGATCGCGCAGCTCAACATCGCGCACAACCGTCGATTGCAAGTAACGAAGCTCTTGGTCGCGGATGCCAATCGGCGTTTCGCTCAGGTTCAGCACGATGACCTTGCCATGAATCTCCAGTTTGGGCTCATCGGAGACGATGCGCGTTGTGAAAAATGGCTCGGAGATGGAGAGGGTTTCGATCGGCATCAGTTTCGGCCTTGCGGGAAGGTTTCAGGTAGGGGTTCAGGCTGCGCGCAGCGGCTGGTCAGATCGACAAAGCGGCCGGTCTCGGCGGAGGAGAGCATCCCCTCCATCGCCTCGTAGACGTGAAAGGCCATCTCGCCGCTGGCGCGCGGCTGGCGGCCTTCCCGGACCGCCTGCGCCATATCGAGCAGGCCGATCCCGCGGGCGTCGTAGTTGTACCCATGCGTGTTTTCGGCCACCGACCATTCCGCCGGCGCCTTGGGCCGGGGACGCATGGTCCAGCGCGACGTGGCCCGGGTCCGGTACCAGACCGGCCCCTGAAAGATATTCGCGCCATCGCCGGGATCGGGATCGGGGATACAGATCGTGCCCTCTTCTCCATAGATCTCCAGCCGGGGCGTCTCGCTCTCCCAGACATCGAAACTCACCATCATCTGGCCGATGACGCCGGAGTCGAACTCCATCAGGCTGAGACAATGGGTGTCGACCGCGACCGGCATCATCTCGCCATGACGCGGGCCGTTCTCGATCATGCGCTCGGGGAAGGTCTTGCGCGCCATGCCCGCCACGCGCCGAATGGGGCCGAGGCAAAACACGAGGGCCGTTAGGTAGTACGGGCCAAGGTCCAGAAGCGGCCCGCCGCCCGTCGCATAGTAGAAATCGGGGTTGGGATGGTGCCGCTCTACACCATGGGTCGGCACGAAGGCGGCCACGCCCGTGGGCGCGCCGATCACGCCGCTGTCGAGCAGTTTTCGCACGGTCTGCCAGCGCCCGCCGAGGAACGTGTCGGGCGCGTTGCCCACGAGCAGGCCCTTGTCCCGGCCAAGCGACAGGATTGCCCGCCCCTCGTCCAGATCGGTCACGAAGGGTTTCTCGGAATAGACATGCTTGCCAGATTCCAGCGCTGCGCGGCTGATCTGCGAATGCGCCGCTGGGATGGTCAGGTTCAGGATCGCATCCACGTCTTGCGCAGCAATGACCGCTTCGGGAACCGTTGCACGCGGGATGCCGTATTGCGCCGCCTTCGCCCGGCTCTCGGAAATGTCGAGGCTCGCACAGGCGACGATCTCCAGGCGGTCAAAGCTCTTGCAGTTCTTAATGTAGATATCGCTGATCTTTCCGCACCCGATCAGGCCTACACGCAGCTTGTCCATACGTTCCTCTCCAAGTGTCCCTCTAAGCAAGCCGGAACCGGCGGTAGAGTCGCAATCAATTTCGGATCACGGATAAATACTGATGCACCAGTTACATCATTGGTGATGCTAAATGAGGTGAATGATGTGATTTGATTTGGAGTTCTACGCCATGGACGTGAGCCGCCGCGCCACGATTGCCGAGATTGCCCGACTGGCGGGGGTTGGAACGGCGACGGTCGACCGAGTGCTGCATAACCGCGGGACTGTCCGGGAGACCACGCGACAGAGGGTCGAGCAGGCACGCGCGGCAATCGAAAGTGGCGCGCCAATGTCGCCGCGCGCCCGTCCGTGGCGGCTTAAGGTGCTTTTACCCGAACTCGCCGGAGCCTCCACCGACTATCTGGGCCGCTGCCTCCAAGCCTGCGGCGCAAAAGGCAATGCGACCGTCGAATGTGTCTTCGCCCGCAGGTTGGAGCCAGCGGCGCTCGCGCGCAAGCTCAGGGCCTGTGCCGGGCAGGGGATCGACGCCGTCGCCTTCCAGGCATTGGAAGACCCCCGCGTGCATGATGCCGTCGATTTCCTGCATGACGTCAGGATCCCCGCGCTCGCGCTCCTGTCGGGGCTGGCAAACCCCAATATCATCGGCACCGTCGGCATCGACAACAGGGCCGCGGGCCGAACGGCAGGCCATCTCATGGGGCGTCTCACCCGGCAGGCCGGGCAGGTGGTCATTGTCACCGCGGGTAGCCTCTACCGGCTTCATGAGGACCGCGAGATGGGGTTCCGGGCGGCGCTGCGCACGGGATTTCCACATATCACCGAGACAATCGTTTTGAATGGTGAGGATGACGGAAATCGTAACTTCACCGTCATGCGCGAGGCATTGACCAAGTTTCCTGATCTTGTGGGGGTCTACAATGTCGGAGGCGGCCACGAAGGAATCGTGAACGCGATGCAGGAGGCCGGGGTCGTCGGTGAACTGGTCCATATTGGCCACAACCTCTCGCAAGAAACCCGCTCTTTCCTTATCGATGGGAGCATGGACATCGTGCTGCATCTCGACATGAGTACAGTAGCTGAACTCGCAGTCGAAGCGATGGTCGCGCAATTGGAGCAACGGCAAGTTTCGACGGGCTTTCTTCCCACCGGTATCGTGACGCGCGAGAATACCTTTGGCTTTGCTTTTTCCTGAGCCGGCTGCCGGAGTTAATACGGCCATTTTGAATCAATGACATTCTTCGTAACCATAGGGCCTGAAACTCCGTTCCGAATTTCGGATGCTGGCCGGGCCCGGTTGCCGCCTGGAGAGACGGATCCTGGGGATGTGACTGAAGACCAAAGCGGCCCTTGTCGTGCCCTTCGCTGCACAAGTCACAAATGACGCCATTGGGCCGTTCACGACCCTTTCGGTGCACTCCGGATTGCGCAATTCGCCAGTGCAGAGAACAGCAAAGGGCGGCAACCGGTCATTCGCTGCAATTGCTGAGCTGAGCATTTGGAGCGATGACAGGGGACATTGACGCACGAGTCTGGGCCCCTGTGTTGGTTCGATACTTTGGCGTATGGTCTAAAGCGATTTTCGGCACGGTGGTCACTTGGATGAGTTGCGCCTAAGTTCATGGAACAACTGGGTGGGAATGGGGTCTGTGGCTTTCACGCTTCGTCAGATTCAGTACTTTGTGGCCGTTGCGGAGCACGGCTCCATCAGTCATGCGGCGCAGGCGTTGTCGATTTCCCAGTCGTCAGTGACGGAGGCGGTACGGTTCCTCGAGGATGACCTGGGGGTGAAGCTTTTCGACCGACACCCGAGAGGACTGCGGATCACCCACAAGGGGCACCAGTTTCTGCGGCATGCCACGTCGATCCTGGCAGAGGTGTCAGGCGCGCGGCGGGCGCTGGAACTGGAAGGCGAGGAGATTTCCGGGACGCTTCATCTTGGTGTGACCTCGCTGATGGCGGGCTACGTGATGTCTGATCTGCTGGCCCGCTACCGACGCGCCAATCCGCTGGTGGAGGTGTCGGCTATCGAGGACAACGGAGAATATCTGGAACACCTGTTGGTCGGGGGCGAACTGGACGTGGCGGTGATGGTCACGTCGAACCTCAACGACAGGATGGCGCTGCAGGTGGAAATTCTTGAGGTGTCGCCCTATCGCCTCTGGCTGCCGATCGGCCATCGACTTGTGGCTCAGGATAGCATCACTCTCGACGACCTGACGGGCGAGCAACTGATCATGCTGGACATCGACGAGATGGGGGAGGCGGCGGTCAAACTCCTGTCGGCGCTCGGCACACGCCCGCGTATCGCCTTTCGGACCAGGTCGGTCGAAGCTGTGCGCAGCCTGGCGGCCACCGGGGCGGGAATCGCCCTGCTGCCGGACCTCGTTTATCGGCCCTGGTCGCTCGAGGGGGATCGCATCGTTTCCCGGGATGTCTCGGGGTCACTTCCGGTGGTTCAGGTCGGGATGGCTTGGCGAAAGGGCTCGCCACTCTCCGACGCGGCACGAGATTTCATTGCGATTGCGCAGGAGCATCAATCGGTTAGAGAGCGCTGACATTCGGTATCGGAAATTCCGATAGCGTCGTTTTGTATTTTGAATTTGCGAATTCCAAGCCCGGCGCTCATCCTGTTTGGCAAACCAGAAGCCCTCAAGGGCTCAGCTTTGTCCAACAGGAGACCGAAATGCGCGCACTTTCCTACAAACTTGGCCTACTTGCATCAGCCAGCCTGATCTCGACCCAGGCCGTCGCGGCCGACATGATCACCGAGATCGGTGAAGGCGAAGGCCAGGTGAACATCGTGGCCTGGCCCGGCTACATCGAGCGAGGCGAGACCGACGCCAACTTCGACTGGGTGACCAAGTTCGAAGAAGCCACTGGCTGTATGGTCAACGTCAAGACCGCGAACACCTCCGACGAGATGGTCGCGCTGATGAACGAGGGTGGATTCGACCTCGTGACCGCCTCCGGCGACGCCTCGCTGCGGATGATCGCCGGTAAGCGGGTTCAGCCGGTCAACATCGACTTGATCCCGAGTTGGGCGAACGTGGACGACCGCCTGAAGGAAGCGCCCTGGCATTTCGTGAATGACACGCATTACGGCACGCCCTACATGTGGGGGCCGAACGTGCTGATGTATTCGACCGATGCCTTCCCCGAAGCACCGACGAGCTGGTCGGTTGTGTTCGAAGAAACCACGCTGGCCGACGGCGAGAGCAACAAGGGGCGTGTGCAGGCTTATGACGGGCCGATCCACATTGCGGATGCCGCCAACTACCTGATGCACCACAATCCGGACCTTGGCATCACCTCGCCCTACGAGCTGAACCAGGAACAGTATGACGCGGCTCTCGAACTGCTGCGCGGGCAGCGCGAACTGGTCTCGCGCTACTGGCACGATGCCTTCATCCAGATTGACGACTTCAAGAACGAGGGCATGGTCGCCTCGGGCTCCTGGCCGTTCCAGGTCAACCTGCTGCAGGGCGGCGGCGCAAATGTCTCCTCGGTGATCCCGGTCGAAGGCGCTACCGGCTGGGCCGATACCACGATGATGCATGCCGAGGCCGAGAACCCGAACTGCTCCTACATGTGGATGGAGCACACGCTGGCCTCGAACCTGCAATCCGACCTCTCGGTCTGGTTCGGCGCCAACCCGGCGGTTCCAGCCGCCTGCACCGACGGGCGCGGTATGCAGACCGCCGAGGGCTGCACCAAGAATGGCATGGACGACTTCGAGAAGATCAAGTTCTGGCAGACGCCCGTGTCCAAGTGCGAAAGCCAGGGCGAGTGCGTGCCCTACTACCGCTGGGTTTCCGATTACATCGGCGTGATCGGCGGTCGCTGATCCCCACATCCTGACACCACTCACATCCATCGCCCTACGGGGCGGTGGATCCTCCCGAGAGACTCCCATGAGAACATCAGCAGTCCGATTCGATGGCGTGTCCCGCCATTATGGTGAAGTGCGTGCGGTCGATGCGGTCGACCTCGACATTGCCGAAGGCGAGTTCTTTGCCATGCTCGGCCCCTCCGGTTCCGGCAAGACGACCTGCCTGCGCCTGATCGCCGGCTTCGAGCAGCCGACCGATGGCGACATCGTCATCTTCGGCGAAACGGCGCAGGGGGTGCCGCCCTACAAGCGCCACGTGAACACGGTCTTCCAGGATTACGCGCTGTTCCCGCATCTGAACGTGCTCGACAACGTGGCTTACGGGCTGATGATCGCCGGCAAGCCGAAGCGCGAGCGCCATGCAGCGGCCGAGGCCGCACTGGAACTGGTGGCCCTGCCGGGCTACGGCGCGCGCAAACCGTCGGAGCTTTCCGGTGGTCAGCGGCAGCGGGTGGCCTTGGCGCGTGCGCTCATCAACGAGCCCCGCGTGCTGCTGCTGGACGAGCCGCTTGGCGCGCTCGACCTGAAACTGCGCGAGCAGATGCAGGACGAACTCAAGGACCTCCAGCGCAAGCTCGGCATCACCTTCATCTTTGTCACCCATGATCAGGGCGAGGCCCTGTCGATGGCCGACCGCGTGGCGGTCTTCAACGAGGGCAAGATCGTCCAGATCGGCAAACCCGAAGATATCTACTACCGACCCGAAGTGCCCTTCGTGGCCGATTTTGTCGGCTCCTCCAATGTTCTACCGCCCCGTGTGGTCGAGAAGATGGCCGGCCAATGGAGCCATGCCTCCGTCCGACCGGAGGCCGTCAAACTGGTCGATGCCGGCATTGGCGCCGACGGGTTGCACGCAACGGTTCACTCCACCGCCTTCATCGGTACCGCGACCCGCGTGTCGCTGGATCTCGACGGATTCTCGATGGTCGCGCTGCTGCCCAAGGGGGCCCGGATCCCCGATGCCGGGGAACAGGTCCATGTCACCTGGGGTTCCGAAGACCTGCACCTGATGGACGCCGCGTGATGACCGATCACGTTCTGGAAACCGACCGCTCCGGCGGCCTGAGGGGCATATCGGACGCGCTCTGGCGCAATCCGCGCCTCGTGATCCTGCTGCTGCTGACCCCACCGGCCTTGTGGCTCGGCATCGTCTATCTCGGCTCACTCTTTGCGCTGCTGGCGCAGAGTTTCTTTTCGATCGACGAGTTCTCGGGGCTGATCCAGTACGAGTTCACGCTCAAGACCTACAAGGAACTCTTCACACCGACCAATCTCGACATCATTATCCGTACGGTGGTGATGTCGGCCTGCGTGACCATTGCCGCGGCCATCGTGGCCTTTCCAATCGCCTACTACGCGGCGCGCTATGCCCGTGGGAAATGGAAGGCGCTCTTCTATCTCGGTGTCATGCTGCCGCTCTGGTCGAGTTATCTCGTGAAGGTCTATTCCTGGAAGCTGATCCTGGCCAAGGAAGGTATCCTGAACTGGCTTTTCGAGACGCTGCATCTGAGCTGGCTGCTAAATGCCTATCTGTCGATCCCCGTCATCGGCGGGAATTCCCTGTCGGTCAGTTGGACCGGCACCTTCCTGGTGTTCCTCTATGTCTGGCTGCCCTTCATGATCCTGCCGATCCAGGCCTCGTTGGAGCGTGTGCCGCGCTCGATGACAGAAGCCTCCGGTGATCTCGGCGCCTCACCGCGCCAGACCTTTTGTCACGTGTTGTTCCCGCTGGCGCTTCCGGGGGTGATCGCTGGCTCGATCTTCACCTTCTCGCTGACACTCGGCGACTACATCATTCCGCAGATCGTGGGTTCCTCGCGCCGCTTCATCGGACAGGCAGTCTATGCCTACCAGGGCACCGCCGGAAATATCCCGCTGGCCGCCGCCTTTGCCGTGGTGCCCATCGTGATTATGGCCTTCTACCTCTGGATCGCCAAAAGAATGGGGGCGTTCGATGCGCTCTGATCGTGCTCCCTTGGGCCTCAAGATCGCCGCGGGTCTGGGCCTTGCCTTTATGCACCTGCCGATCCTGCTGATCTTTGTCTATGCCTTCACCACCGAGGACAAGTCCTACCAGTGGCCGCCCCCCGGCTTCACCACCAAGTGGTTCGGCGTGACCTGGGCCCGCCCGGATGTCTGGGAGGCACTGTCGCTCTCGGTGCGGGTTGCCGCGATCTCCACAGCCATCGCTCTGGTGCTCGGCACGCTCTGCGCCGCCGCCGTGAGCCGGACCAAGTTCTTCGGCCGCGAGGTGGTATCGCTGATGGTCATCCTGCCGATCGCGCTGCCGGGGATCATCACCGGTATCTCGCTTCGCTCGGCCTTCAACCTCGCGGACATTCCGTTCAGCTTCTGGACCATCGTGCTGGGCCACGCGACCTTCTGCGTCGTCGTTGTCTACAACAATGCCGTGGCGCGGTTCCGCCGCACCTCCGGGTCGCTGGTGGAGGCATCGATGGATCTCGGCGCGGACGGGTTCCAGACCTTCCGCTATGTGATCCTGCCCAACATCGCCACGGCGTTGCTGGCAGGCGGGATGCTCGCCTTCGCGCTCAGCTTCGACGAGGTGATCGTCACCACCTTCACCGCCGGTCAGCAGCAGACGTTGCCGATCTGGATGCTGGAGGAACTCGTTCGCCCGCGCGAACGCCCGGTCACAAATGTCGTCGCCATGGTCGTGGTGATCGTGACGTTCCTGCCGATCCTCGGCGCCTATTACCTCACCCGCGGCACCGATACCGTTGCCGGACAGGGCAAATAAGAACAGGGAGAAACCTCATGGAAACCAACATGCTCATCGGCAGCTCCTTCGAGGCCGGAACCGAGATCGAGGAGTTGGTGCTCAACCCGCGCACGGGCGAGACAATCCTCCGGATGCCGGAGGCCAATGGCAACCAGATCGACCGCGCCGTTGCCGCTGCCCGCGCTGGCTTTGCCACCTGGTCCCGCACCACACCGGCCGAACGCTCCGAAAAGCTTCTGGCAATCGCTGACGCGGTGGACGCCAATTCGGAAGAACTGGCACAGCTGGAAGCGCTCAACTGCGGCAAGCCGATCAACGAAGTCCGCAACGAAGAGGTCGGCGCCGTGGCGGACTGCTTCCGCTATTTCGCCGGCGCAGTGCGCAACATGCACGGGCCGCTGGCGGGCGAATACATGGAGGGCCACACCTCGATGATTCGCCGCGATCCAATCGGCGTCGTCGCCTCCATCGCGCCGTGGAACTACCCGATGATGATGATGGCCTGGAAACTGGCCCCGGCGCTTGCGGGCGGCAACACGGTGGTTCTGAAGCCTTCCGAGCAGACGCCGCTCACCGCCCTGAAACTGGCGCAAATCCTGTCCGGCATCCTGCCCGAAGGCGTGGTCAACGTCATCGTCGGTCAGGGCGCCAGCGTCGGCAATACTCTGATCAACCACCCGGGCGTCGACATGATCTCGATCACCGGCGACATCGCCACCGGCAAGAAGGTGCTGGTTGCTGCGGCCAATACGGTCAAGCGCACCCATCTGGAACTGGGCGGTAAGGCCCCGGTGATCGTCTATGACGACGCCGATCTCGACCGCGTGGTCGAGGGGCTGAAGGCGTTCGGCTACTACAACGCGGGCCAGGACTGCACCGCTGCCTGCCGGATCTATGCGGGCCGGAAGATCTACGACAAGCTTGTCGGTGACCTTTCCGGCGCGGTCTCCTCCATCGTCTACGACAATGCCGACGACACGCTGAACGAGATCCCGCCGCTGATCAGCCAACGCCAGCGCGACCGGGTGGCCAGCTTTGTTCAGCGCGCCGCCGATCAGAGCCACATGGAAATCGCCACCGGCGGTGCGCTTCACGACGGCCCGGGCTTCTACTACCAGCCGACCGTGATCGCGGGCGCGCAACAAACCGACGAGATTGTCCAGCGCGAGGTGTTCGGCCCCGTGGTTTCGGTCACCCCCTTCGGTGATGATGACGACGTTATCGGCTGGGCTAACGACAGCCAGTACGGCCTCGCCTCCTCGGTCTGGACCACCGACATCGGCAAGGCGATGGATGCTTCCTCCCGCCTGAACTACGGTTGCACCTGGGTGAACACCCACTTCATGCTGGTCAACGAGATGCCGCATGGCGGCCTCAAGCAGTCCGGCTACGGCAAGGACATGTCGATGTTCGCGCTCGAGGACTACACCGCCGTGCGCCACGTGATGATCGCGCATTGACCTGATCGTTCCAGATTTCCAAACCGATTGACGACCCGGGATAACCCCGGGTCGTTTCGTTGAAACTTTGGACGATCCTGAAACAACTTGGCGATTGTGAAGGTCGATCTTTCACTATGTCTCTAATGTCAGGTCCAAAAAAGCCGCAGCGCAGCGCGCGGTTGTTGCTCTTAACGCCGGTTTGGGCCGTTCGCGACTAACCCTAGTATGTTGCACCTTCAAAATGGGCAAGGTGAGTAAAGGTCGGGAATGCGCATGTGTCGGCGACCAAATTGACAAAGGTCCAGAAAGATCTCGTTGAGGCCCTCGGACGCCATGTGGGCGACGACCGCATCCTGCATGTGCCACTGACAGCCCAGCTGAACGACGGTGTTCGCAGGGAACGCACGCAGCGCAGCCGGTCCTTCCACTTTGCGTCACTCGGTGTTGCGGTTGCCGAGATGTTCGGGCTGAAAGCGGTGGAGTTCTTCGAGAACGGGGTGGTCAGTCTGAACCTGCCACCGGTGGCGCAGGTCGTTGGCGCCCGGGCGACCCGTTCGGCCCATCCAAAGGCTCTGAACGGGCTGGGACGGCTATTCACGCCGTTATTGGGATATCGTCGCAAGGTCCGCAACCCGTTCCTGTTGCGAACCAAGGGCGATGTCCTGGAGACAATGCGGCCTCTGGGGATGGCCGACGAGATCGAGCGAACACGCAGCGGTGCCGATGTCCACCACCTTTCCGACATGTACCACCATTGTGGACGCTGCTCCCAGTGCATCGACAGGCGCTTCGCGGTTCTGGCTCAGGGCCACGCAACGCACGATCCGGCCGGGACTTATGCGGTGGACCTGTTCGACGGCGCCCGTCCACGTGTGCAGGATCGGGAGAGGGTCCTGTCCTACGTCCGCAATGCGCGCTTTTTCAATATCTCCGATGCCGCACAACTGCTGCGCGGGTTTCCCGAGATTGCGCGGGTGATCGACGATGCCGGCTGCTGCAAGGAGGAGGACAGCGCGCGGCGTGCGGTTTAGACGGCACGGCGACGTTTGAGGGAGGCCCAGCCGCAATCTGCCAGGGGCTCCCGTGCAGGACCTACACCGTCAGGTCTCCCACGCCGGCAAAGCGGATGCCGCTCAGCGCTGCCATGTCCCTTTTCCAAGTGGTTATGTCCGCGGCGTTGAACTCGTTGAGGCTGGCATGTCCGCAGGCCCGGGCGAGGACCTGCATAAGCTCGACACTGGCGCCGAAGTAGCGTGCCAGCCGCTGCGCGCCGATCTCTACGTCGAGCCGCGCCCTGAGTTCCGGTTTCTGGGTGGCCACGCCGACGGGGCAATTGTTGGTGTTGCACATGCGCGCAGCGATGCAGCCGACGGCTTGCATGGCCGAGTTGGACACCGCAACTGCATCGGCGCCCAGCGCGAGGGCCTTCACGAAATCCTCCGCCACGCGCAGACCTCCGGTTATGACCAGCGTGACCTCGCGCCCCGTCCTCGCATCGAGGTGTCGGCGCGCTCGGGCAAGGGCGGGAATCGTCGGCACGGAGATATGGTCGCGGAAGATCAGAGGCGCCGCACCGGTGCCACCGCCGCGCCCGTCGAGAATGATGTAGTCGGCGCCGGCTTCCAGTGCGAAGTCGATATCGTCCTCGATATGGTTGGCCGAGAGCTTGAAGCCGATGGGAATGCCGCCGGAGCGTTCCCGCACCTCGTCAGCCAGCTTGGCGAAATCCTGCGGCGTCTCAAGGTCCGGGAAGGTACTGGGCGAGATGGCGCTCTGGCCAGGCTCCAGCCCGCGGACCTCGGCGATCTTGCCCTGCACCTTGTCGCCGGGCAGGTGCCCTCCCGTGCCGGTCTTCGCTCCCTGTCCGCCCTTGAAATGGAACGCTTGCACGTCCTCCACCAGTTCCGGGCGCCAGCCAAAGCGTGCCGAAGCCAGTTCGTAGAAATACCGGCTGTTCTCGGCCTTCTCCTCAGGCAGCATGCCGCCTTCGCCCGAGCAGATTCCGGTGCCGGCCCGCTCCGCCCCGCGGGCGAGCGCGGTCTTGGCTTCCTCGGACAGCGCCCCGAAGCTCATGTCGGAGACGAAGAGCGGAATGTCGAGCTGCAGCGGCTTGGCCGCGCGCGGGCCGATGACCACGCCGGTGGCCACGGGATGATTGTCCAGAAGTGGCTTGCGGGCCATTTGGGCCGGGAGGATCTGGATGTCGTCCCAATGCGGCAGGTCCTTTCGGGGCACACCCATCGCGCCCATCTCGCCGTGATGCCCGAGCTTCGAGAGCCCGTCCCGCGCCATTTCGTGGATGCGCGCCACCGTGGGTTCCTCGGGCGTTGGCTCGGCCTCCGGCGCCCCCGATGCCTTCGGTTTCGGCGAAGGGTCGCCAACCTTCAGGTCCCCAAGGCGTGCGTGGGTGCCGTCGCAAAAGGGCGCATTGGCGCTGGCCTTGCAGCGGCAGAGGGCGGCGCGACCGGTTTCCTCGGCGGTGAAGCTGACCGGCGTGATCCCGGTGCCGCGGTGCGAGCCGTCGCAAAAAGGCTGATTGGCCGACCGCCCGCAGCGGCACCACGTGTAGCGCTTGCCTTCTTCCAGATCGACCATTCCGGGTGTCTTGGCGGCGATGATGGGGGCATGTGTCATGTTGGGTTCGGTCCTTCTTTGGGCAGGTCGCAAGCAAATCACACGCGAGAATCGGGACAGGTTCTCATGCGGACGGGCCGCCATGCAATGAGTCGGCTGGGTTAGGTGGGGGGCTCACAAGGCATCGCCATCCCGCCGCCGCAGCCATTCCTTCGACCCTGCGAAATGCTGGTGGGCGAGGTCTTGGTAGGGCCATTGCGCCAACTCGCTGGCGCCCTTGTAGAGGCTGTCTAGGAACGAAAGGATCGCACCGGAGGGAGAACTCGCCATGCGGGCGTCCGCGTATTTGAGGATCGCCAGCGCACCGCCGTTTTTCTCCGCCCAGAAGGCTTCCGAAGGTTTCAGCGGTGCTGTGCTCAAACCCTTGGGCTCAGGATAGGCATAGCCGTAGAAGGCAGCTTCCGGGAAGCTGTCGTCCCCGGGCCAGAAGCCAATCGAGATGACCTCGTGCGAATAGGCTTCCCTGTCCGATTGCGTGCCCCCATCCAACGGATGCGCGCGCCCAGAGAAGCGGGTCACGACCAGGTCGAAGGAGTGCCAGTAGAGCTGAACCGGTGTCTGCTTTCCGGAAAAGTCCGAGCGATAGGCCTCGAAGATGCTGGCAATCGAGCAGAGCGCACGCCAGAAGTCCGAAACCCTGGCCTCGTCATAGACCCGTGGCGCGGAATCTTCGGGGAAAGGCACCTTGGACTTGTTGTCGTAGGGCGTGGCGACGATCCTGACGGAGATCCCGAGCGCGTCGAGGCGGGAGAAGAGCGCCTCGTAAAACCCGGCCACTGTCAGCCCGGGAACCGAGAACGCCTCCTGCCGGCCATCATTCAAGGCAATGACAACCTTGTGCTCCAGCATGTCGTAGAGGATCTCGAAGCCGCTTCCCCCGTGGGGAATGCGCCCGGTCGTCAGGCCGCGCACATGGGGGTAGAGCGTGACATGCCACCAGTGGTTGAGCTTGGGGTGCGTCTTCAGCCGGACCTTGCCGATCATCTGCAGGAAAAGGTGTAAGGTGTCTTTCGTCTCGACCCAATCGGAATAGGGCAGCGGCGGCAGGGTGATCATCTCTTCCTCCTTCAACTCAGGCCGAACAGCATCAGCTCGGCGTTACTTCTCGCAGGTATCCCGCAATCGGATGTTGCCCCTAAGTGTAGTCCGTCTCCCGCGGAAAGCCCGTTTCCGGCGACCTCCACCACTCCACCGATCACCTGCAGGAAGCCAGCGCGGCCGGGGGCAAGTACTTTGCGGACCGTGGCGCCGTCATTGAGGCGGGCCATGTAGATCCGGGTGTCCGGCCGGAACGTTGCCCGCGCATCTTTCGGGACCGGCCCGGCGACGGGGACGAAAATGTTGCGCTCGGTGTCGAGGTCGACATCCATCTGGGTGTGAATCGGCGCGAGTGCGCCGGAACGCTATTGTTCGTACACGACTAGATGGAGAGACTGGCCTGCTTTTCCGGGCTCCATGTGCTCCGTTTCCCCGTACGACGTGCATCTGTGCGAAGCCGAACGACGTCCGATCTTACCAGAAATACAACCTTAGGTTGAATAACTCATCGTTTCGGATGACGCGCCGCTCGCTCGCACCTGTGATCATCGGGGAAGCTGGCCGGAGGATTCGGCGGCTGAATTTGGTGCCGGATACCGGCGCATGACCTGGAGGGAAGACATGCAAAACTATCTGCTTAAGACGATAAAGCGCTTCAAGAAGGACGAAAAGGGCGTGACGCTCGTGGAATACGGCATCGGCATCTCGCTAGCCATCGCACTCGGCGCGGGGGCGCTGACCCTGCTCGCCGGCGATATCAGCAGCACCATGGGCGTTGCTGCCGGCAAGATGTACACGACGGACCCGGGTGACTCCACGTCGTACTGATCGACATCGCGACCTGCTGCGATCGTTCCGACGGTCGCAGCAGGACTCGGGATGTCATACCCATGTGCGCTCCGCATGACCGGGGCCGCCATCCACTTTCCCGAAAGGACCCATCGATGCGACTGAGTGCCATCCTGACCACGTTTCTGGGCCTCGCCGTTGCTGGCGGGTCTGCCTACGTCGCGCACGACTACGTTGAGCGCAGTAAAGCCTCGGCAAGCGTGACCGAGCAGGCCGAAATGGTGAATGTGATGGTCGCGCGTTCGAATATCGCGCTCGGCCAATCCATTGAGTCCCACGTAATGGAATCTATCTCATGGCCGCGTCAATCTGTGCCGGCGGGCGTCTACACTGACCGCAACGAACTACTGCCTGCGCAGGGGCAACCGGCCCGCCGTGCCAAGCGTGCGATAGCGCAGGGCGAACTCATCATGAAATCCAAGGTGTCAGACTTTGGAGAGAAGGTAACAATCGGTCAGACACTCGGCCCGAACCTACGCGCGATGGCGATCAAGGTTTCTGCCGAGACAGCCGTCGGTGGCTTCGTCACGCCCGGAGATTCCGTCGACGTTGTTCTGACGCAGGGGCGGGGCGGTGAGCTCAGCGCCGTGACCATCCTTCAGAACATCCGCATTGTCGGCGTGGACCAGGATGCGGACGAACACGCAGACACTCCCGAGATTGCCCGCACGGTGACCGTCGCCGTGACACCGGAGCAGAGCCAGCGGCTTGCCCTGGCGCAAAAGGCCGGCACGCTGAGCCTGACGCTCCGCAACTTCGAGGCCGCCGAGACGGAGAAGCTGCAGTTGATCAAGCTCAGCGACATCCTGATGGACGCGCCTCTGGAGGAAAAGATCACACGTTCGGTCGTCGTCCGCCGCGGCAACGTCTCGGCCGTTGAGGAACTGCGCTGAGGCGCGGCGCGGGGTGATTGCCATGAAGCCGTTTCGCACATTGAGGGACCTGCACCGGGAGGAGGATGGCACCATCCTTGTCTTCTGGGGCGTCTCGCTCGGTGTACTGCTCGGTATCGTGGCGCTGTCGTTCGACCTTGGCCGCGTCGGCATCACCCAGACGGAAATGCAGTCTTTTACTGACCATGTTGCGCTGGCCGCCGCCGGAGAGCTCGACGGTCGGACGGACTCCATCGACCGGGCTCGAAGTGCGGCGGCGAACTTCATTGTCGACCGCAAGTCTTTTGGCGACGGCGACAGCACTCTGGCGGGTACGGCCGATTACACGCTCACGTTTTTCGAAACCCTGCCTTCGAGCGACCTGTCGGCGCTCACAGACGTGGCCACCGATCCGCGCGACGCGGCTTTCGTGCGCGTCACGGCGACCGCGAGCACGGTCGAGATGACCTTCGCCGCAGCCTTCTCGGCGCTTACCGGCGCCTCGGTAGAGGATCGCGCGGTTGGCGCGACCGCGGTCGCGGGCTTCACGATGTTTGCATGCGACATCACGCCGATGATGTTCTGCGTACCGGGCCCAACCTGGGAAGCTGACAAGAACAGGGGTCAAACGGTAGCGCTGCGCGCTGGCGGCAATGGCGCGGCCTGGGGCCCCGGTGACTTCGGCTTTCTCGACGTTGCCGACGGCGTCTACGTCGACCCTAACGGCCCTTGCGCCGGCATGAAAAGCAGAGAGCTTGATCGCTGCCTGCTCGGGGCCGTCGGCAACATCACCCAATGTTTCGCGAAGAATGGCGTCGACACCGAACCCGGCCAGCGGGTCGGCATCGAGGATGCGGCCATCAACGTCCGGTTCGACATCTTCAGCGCGAACATGAAGAAATTCAGCAGTAACCCCGACTACGCACCCGCGCCGAACGCGATTGACGGCATACTCACCGAAGGCTGCAAGGCGGAGCTCAACGTGGTCAGCAATAAGGACGACACCCCGCTGTCTGTCCCGCTACCGCCCGATGATTGCATGCCCGGATGTGGCCGTTTCGGTGACGGGAACTGGAGTGTCGGACGCGCGACCTACGAGGACATCAACTATGACGGGGCCAATCCGACCGGCTTGCCCGCGGGGGCCACACGCCACCAATACTATCTCAAGGAGATCGAGATGCATGGTGGCGCACTCTCTACCGAAGCGCTCCTACCGGCCGACAACGACGAAACCGGCCGGCCGCAATGTGCGCCACAAGCGGCGGCGGACCCCGACCGCCGGGTTATCATCGCCGCGGGGATTGATTGCATAGGCAACGAAATCCAAGGGAAAGCCGCGGATGTGCCCGTCCAGGAGTTCGTCAAGATCTTCCTGGTCCAGCCCGGAAAGGTGAGCGGCGAAAAGAAGTTCGACATTTACGGCGAGATCGTTGGCTCCGCGGGTGGCGCGGGCGGTGGTGGCGCTGAAGCAATCTTCCACGACGTTGTGCAGCTGTATCGGTGACAGACATGGCAAACAAATCCCGCAAAATCCCCGCCACACTCCGCCGCTTCGGTCGTGCGGAGGACGGTACGCAACTCGTCGAATTCGCGATCCTTTTGCCAATGCTGCTTCTGGTCTTTGCCGTGATCGTCGAAGGGGGAAGGATGATGTGGTCCTTCCAGGCGACCAACGCCGGAGTCCGCGACGCCTCGCGCTACCTCGCCCGTGTCGTGCCGTCCGACGTTTGCACCGTCGGCAGTTCGCTCGCCGGTTGGAAACCGAAAGTGGAAAGCATCGTTCGGACAACCTCTACCGGCGACGCGTTTTTTCCTGTCGGGATCACCATCGACTCCGTCACCCCGTCGCTCGTCTGCTACAGCGGGAGCTACCGGGTTCCCGATGTTGGCATCGCGAGGGTCACGGCGCAATTGACCATCACATTCCCCTTCGAGGGCTTGTTCCGCCTGGCCGGGGCCGAGCGTGCCACCATCGTCACCACCGTGACCGACCAGAGCCGGATATTCGGAACATGACCCGACCCGAGAAATACGGCGTCGTCGGCAAGCGGCTTGCAGACTTCGGGAGCGACGAAGCAGGGACGTCACTTGTCGAGTTCGCGATGGTGTTGTCGCTGTTCCTGCTGATCTTTTTCGGATTGATCGACTTCGGCCGGCTCGCGTTCCACTATGTCACGGCCGAAAAGGCAGTGCAGCGCGCCGCGCGTGTCGCGGCGGTGCGCCCGCCCGTGTGCGACGCCCTCTACGACAACGGCCTAAATGAGAGCAAATACCCGACCAACCAAATTGCGGTCGACAATACCGAGTTCGACTTCGGCGCCCGTTGCAACGCGGGTGCCAGCACGGGCAAAAACGTCTGTAAGACCATGAGCGTTTCGTGCTCGGGCGACGCTGGCGACCCAACATCAAGCGAGATCTGGCGGATCGTCAGGACCGCGCTGCCAAACGACGCGAGCGAGGCGAACCTTCGCTTCTCATACAACTCGGATCCCAATCTCGGGTTTCTTGGCGGACCCTACGTCCCCGTCGTCACGGTTGAATTGCAGAACGTCAATTTTCAGTTCCTGGGCGCCGGCGCCCTGGCCGGGTCCGTGCTTGCCGGGCTGACCGAAATGTCGGGCGCAACGCCGCCCAAGCTATTGAAGGATGGTTTCATCGAATTTCCCGCCCTGAGCGTGTCCCTGCCCGCAGAGGACCTGGCCCAGGGAATGGACGGATAGTGAGAGGGGAGGCAGCCATGACTGACAGCGCCCATTCAATTGCCCTTGTTGGGTTCAGCGATCCGATCGCGCGCGATCTGGCCGCGACGATCCGAAGCACGAATGCCTACGGGATAGAGGAAGTCATCTCTCCCTTGTCGGTGATCAACGGTCACGCAGTGGATTTGACCAAAAATCACGACGTGATCATTTTCCGCACCGACACCACAGACAGCGGCGACGTCGATGCGCTGGAAGCAATTCAGGCAAGTGCGTCCGGCAAGTCCAAGATCATTGCCCTGACCGAAGAAACGGCGTCGCTGCAATCGGCGCACCGGCTGGCGCGGGCAGGGGCAGATGCCGTATTGCCGGATACGATCTCTGCTGAAGAGCTGCAAAATGCTATCCGGGATGCGCTTGCCGCGCTCGCCCCGAAGGCGGCAGAAGCACTCCGTCCGCAAGGCAAGATCATATCGGTTGCACAGGCACGGGGCGGTGTGGGAGCGACGACGGTTGCCGTGAACCTCGCGCACACACTGCTGGACCGCCAAGGCAAGTTCAAGAAGACCTCCGCCAACCGCGTCGCGCTTGTCGACCTCGACCTGCAGTTCGGCGCAGTCGCCGGTTTCCTCGACATTGCGGGCAACGACAGTCTGTTCCAGATGGCGAGCGAACAGACGATGCCCGACGCGGTTTTCCTCGAACAATCCATGGTCACGCTCGACACCGGACTATCCGTCCTTCCCGCGCCGTCGAGTATTGCGCCGGTCGACGCGCTCCAGCCGGAACAGGTGCGCGCGATACTTGAGACGCTTTCGCGCGACTTCGACTATGTCGTGATCGACTTGCCGCGATCGCTGGTGGGTTGGATCGCGCCGGTACTCGAAATGAGTGACCGAATGCTGCTGGTTACCGACACCTCCGTACCCTCGATACAGCAGGCTCGTCGGCTGATCGACTTTTTCACCGAGGACAACCTCGCCCTGCCAATCGACATCGTGGTCAATCGTGAGTCGCGCCCGCTCGTCCTCGGGCGGCACCACACCGAGGCCGCGAAGGTGCTTGAGCGACCCTTTTTTTCCTGGCTGCCCGACGATGCGAAACCGGCACGGATTGCGCTCGACCGTGGGCAGCCCTTGTCCGAGGTCGCGGGCCGCGCCCCGCTGGCAAAGTCAATCAGAAAGCTCGGCCGAGCACTCGTGACCGCCTTCGAAGACGAAACGAAATCTCGGAAGATGACCCGCTAAGGAGTGCGCCAGTATGTTTAAGAACTTTAAGAAACGCTCGCTCTCCGACGCAGAGGGAAACGTGGTGGCCTTGCCGGGCGCATCGAAGGAAATTGTCGATGAAGTCGTTGCCATGGCGCCAACTCGGGAAGAACAGGAACTCAGCGACTTTTTAACACTCAAAAGCCGGCTGCATGATGCTCTTCTCGACCGCCTGAACCTCTCGGTAATCGACAAGATCCAGCCGGATGACCTCCGGCGCGAGGTAGCCTCCTTGGTCAACCAGGTACTGACCGAAGAAGGCAATCCGATGCGGTCGGAACAATTCAAGGCCATCGTCGATGAATTGATGCACGAGGTGCTGGGGCTCGGCCCGCTCGAACCGTTGCTGGCCGACCCGACGATCAACGACATCCTTGTCAACGGTCACCGCGACGTCTTCATCGAACGCAACGGGGTGCTGGAGCGCTCTCCGGTAAGATTCCTCGATGAGAAGCACCTTTTGCGGATCATCGACAAGATCGTATCGCGGATCGGTCGGCGCGTGGATGAGTCAAACCCCTGGGTCGATGCACGCCTTGAAGACGGCAGCCGGGTCAATGCGATCATCCGACCATGCGCCGTCGACGGCCCGAGCATCTCGATACGGAAGTTCTCGGAGAAGCCACTGACGATGCAGAAGCTGGTGAGCTTCGGGGCACTGTCGGAACCGGCGGCGCAGTTCTTGCAGGGGTTGGTATCCGCGCGGATGAACGTTCTCATTTCGGGGGGCACCGGTTCGGGAAAAACGACCATGCTCAACGCCATGTCGGCATCAATCGACCCTCGCGAGCGCATCGTTACGATTGAAGACGCTGCGGAACTGCGGCTGCAGCAGGAGCACATCGTTCGGCTGGAGACCCGGCCTCCGAATCCGGCTGGTCAGGGCGCGGTGGTACAGCGGGATCTCGTCCGCAACGCGCTCCGGATGCGACCGGACCGGATCATCGTCGGCGAGGTGCGTGGCGCGGAAGCTTTCGACATGTTGCAGGCCATGAATACCGGCCACGACGGGTCTATGACAACGGTCCACGCCAACTCTACCCGCGATGCGCTCGGACGGATCGAACAGATGGTGACTATGATGGGATCGGAGTTGCCGCTCTCGGCCATCAGAAGCCAAATTGCTTCCGGGCTCGACTTCGTCTTGCAACTCGCAAGAATGTCGGATGGTCGCCGCAGGGTTGTTTCGGTTTCCGAGATCACCGGCATGGAGGGCGACATAATAACGATGCAGGACATGTTCGTCTTTCGTCGTCGGGGCATCTCGGAGACCGGTGATGTTCTGGGGGATTTCGTCGCCACCGGAACCCGCCCGTATTCCGCCGAGCGGCTGCTCGCGGCGGGGATCGACCTGCCGAGCGAGCTCTTCGCGACGCGGGAGGTCTGATCCATGCTGGCAAATTTCGACGAACAGGATCTTCTCTATATCGTGTACTGCGGCATCGCCGTTGGTGCGCTGGTCTTCATCTCCGGGCTCGGGCAACTCCTGAGCCAGAAAGAGAACCGCAGCGAGGCGCGGAGCCGGCGGATGCGGATGATTGCGGAAGGCAAGTCGACGGCAGAACTGCTGGCGTTGCTGAAGCCGCCGGCACGTCGTGGGCTGCTGGGGCGGATTCCGCTTCTTGGCGATCTTCCCGCCCGCCTTCGCAAGGCTGGGCTGATGATCAGTGCCAGGATGTTTCTGGCTCTGTGCGTCATGGTCTGGGGGGCGATCACGCTGGTCGGGCAACGCTTCATTGGCATAGAATTGGCAGCGGTCCTCGCAATCATTCCTGCCATCTTGGTTCCCTTCGTCGTGCTCGACGCCCGGGTAAAGAAGCGTTCGGATCAGATGGTCCGGCAACTTCCCGACGCGTTGGAACTCATGGCACGCGGACTGAAGGTTGGCCACCCGCTCAGCACGTCCATTGCCACGGTCGCGCGGGAAATGCCGGATCCGATTGGCACCGAGTTCGGGTTGATCCACGATCAGGTGAATTACGGCGACGATTTGGTCGACGCCTTCAAGGAGTTTGCCGAGCGGGTCGGGGTTGAAGACGTGGATTACCTCGCCTCAAGTATCGGCATCCAATACGGCACTGGCGGCGACCTGGTGCGGGTGATCACCGTGCTGTCTCGGACAATCCGCAGCCGGATTACCATGCGC
Organism: Tropicimonas marinistellae; assembly: GCF_001509585.1. Taxonomy (GTDB): domain Bacteria; phylum Pseudomonadota; class Alphaproteobacteria; order Rhodobacterales; family Rhodobacteraceae; genus Tropicimonas; species Tropicimonas marinistellae. The sequence continues at coordinate 363,987 of NZ_LNCI01000001.1, forward strand.
CGCAAGATCCGTGCGATCTCTTCGGAGGGGCGCCTTACCGCCTGGTTTCTGTCGGCCTTGCCGGTTTTGATCTTCGCCTACACCATGATCTCGACGCCAAGCTACTACGGCGGCGTAATGGACGACCCAATGTTTCGTCCGATGATGCTGACCGTGATCGGCCTGACCATCGCGAACGCGCTGGTTCTGCGCCGCCTTGTCAACTTCAAGATTTGAGGTCGCCGCCATGGAACAGATTCAGACATATGTTGCGACTCTCGGCGAAAACGGCGAGCTACTGATCATCTTCGGCGCGGCGCTCGGCATGTTGCTGCTCGTATACGGGCTTTCCTCGGCGGCAACTTCGGGAAACCCGGCTGCGGACCGGCTCGCAGCATCCGGCCGTCGGCGGCACTCCGGGCAGGATCAGGGGATCCTGAAGCCGGTGGATCGCGATCCGACCGGACTGATGAAGTCCTTCGTCCCCTCGAGCGACGCAGAACGCAGTTCCTTGCAACGCAAGTTGAAGCAGGCGGGTAAGGGAGGGCCGAACAGTCTTCTGCGTTTTTCGATGAAGCGCATCGGCCTGGCGCTTCTTCTGCCCGCGCTCTTTCTTGTCTTGCTGGCAGCGAGTCGCGAGGCGCCGCAGTACCTGCCGCAGGGTCTCGTGCGTGTCTTGTCCGGCATGTCTAACATCGGGGTCTTTCAAGTGTTGTCGGTCCTCATCGCTTTGGGGTACTTCGGCCCGCTACACTCGCTCAACGGCAAAGTGAAAGAGCGCCAGCAGCGGATTCAGGAGGGGTTCCCAAACGCACTCGACCTGCTGCAGATCTCCGTGGAAGCAGGGCTCGGGTTTGACGCCGCAATGACGCGTGTCGGCAACGAGCTAACGCGGATATCGCCGGACATCGCCTTCGAGTTCCTTTCGGTCCAGCACGAGGTGCAGGCCGGTCGCGCGCGGGATGCGGCACTGATCGACATGGCCGACCGCATCGGGCTCGACTTCGTGCACTCCTTTGTCAACGTCGTGCGACAGTCCATGCAGTTCGGAACCAGCATGACCGACGCGCTCAACATCTACTCCGAAGAGTTGCGGAACTTCCGGGAACTGGCTGCCCAAGAAAAGGCGAACAAGCTTCCGGTAAAGATGTCGGCGGTGCTGGCCTCGATGATGCTGCCTGCGTTGATACTGATCACCCTCGGCCCTGTCGTCATCCGGTATGTTAATCTTTTCAGCGAAGGCTAATGGGAATATGGGCGTCACAGTTTGGTCGCGTTTTGCAATCCTGAGCTGAAACTGTTTCGACATACATATCAATTGACCCAATTCTTAAGAATGATTGCCAGAACAGACTGTTGCGGTGTCAAAAATTTGACATATTCATTAACGTTAAATTAACTGGATTTCGAGGCAGTTAACACATTCAGACAAACTCCACGTCCGGGCAGGCGTATCGGTTTTTTTGTTGTGTCTGGAGTATTAAATGTCGACGTTCGGGGGGAGGAACCGGCCAGACGGGATTGGCTGCGCAATGTCGTTGATCGACGCGGTCTACCGCTGGTGTCAATGCGTCAATGGAGACGAAGTCGTATCAACGGCGCTCCGATCCATTGGCGCCGGGCTTGGAGCCGAAGCGCTGGCGGTTTCCCGCGCGCGCCCGGGACCGGGCGGATCCGTTCGGGTGTTGGCATACGATGGACTTTCGCAATCCTCGTCGCTGCCCCGTCTCACGAGATCCTTCGCCACTTCTATTCTCGGAGACTTCATGCCAAGCGCGCGGCCCGGATCGGTCTGGCTGCGGTCCGCGGTCGAAGTGGTAGCCGATCCTGCGTTGGAACTATTCCATTCTCGTCGGACACTGCGGGAACTCGCCATTGTGCCGTTGGCTACCGACCAGAAATCCCTGGACTTTCTTGAGATGCACTTCCCCGAGCCTCTTGTTCCGGGCCAGCATGCCGTTCTGAACGCGCTGGCGCAGACGCTGAGTGAGGCATGGCGCAACCGATCAGAAGGGATTTTCGTCTCCGGTGTGTTGGACAGCGATGAGCGTGATCCAAAGACGGCGTGGGCCGATGATCTGCTTGGACACCACAATCCAGCGAGCTTCAGCCGGGCCGAGTACCGGGTTTGCCTGCTTCTCAGCCGGGGCGCTCAATTGACAGCGGTATGCGACGAGCTTTCGATCGCACAATCCACGCTGCGAACGCATCTGCGAAACATCTACTCAAAGACAGCGACGGAAAACCTGCCAGAACTGCTGTACCTGTTGCTGCGGACTCCGGGCGCGCCTGCGTCTGAACCGATTTCGAAGACTGCGTAGGCCGAAAATGGAACTATTGCCCCTCATCCTGTCCGCACCATTGCTTGCCTGGATGGCCTATAGCGACTTGCGGTACATGCGTATACCGAACTGGCTCGTAATAGGCTTGGCTGTCGCGTTTCTTGTGTGCGTCCCGTTTTTGCCTGTTGCATCCGTCGGCGCACGGGCGGGCGTAGCAGCAGGTGTCCTTGTCGTCGGCTTCGTTGCGTTCGCGCTGGGTTTTCTTGGCGGTGGCGACGCGAAAGTCCTGAGCGCTTTACTTTTGCTCGTACCGCCGGGCACGTGGGCTGAATTCGCGTTGCTCTTCTCAGCGACACTCCTCGTCGGGCTTGGTCTTGTGCTCAGCCTTCGTCTCGCACCCGGAGCCGCGCGCTCGACATGGGTAGGCCTGCGCGCACGGGGCATGTTCCCGATGGGCGTCTCAATAGGCCTGGCTGGGCTGCTTCACCCTGTAATCGCGTCGCAACTGTTGTACTAGGCGGTTCGCGACGCCCCCCAACGCCCCTCTCGCCGCCGCGGCCGTTCGCTCCCACCGTCAGTGAGGTCGCCAACCCGCTCTCTCACATCGGCAAGGCAAGACACCGGTAGCCGTAGCTCTCGTATATTCCGAGCAATCTGGTCACCTACGCCACGAACCGATCCTCATCAGCGTTCGCTCGTGGGCGCCAGGGGTGCGTTGGCCGCTACCGCCCCGGAATCCGGCGTTCCGAAGCCTTCACCTTGCTATCGATTGAGTCAGTACGGGCCCTCCGACGCACAGGGCTAATAGTTCCTCTTCGTACAGGTTCCTTCGCGTTGCGCGCGTCTCGCGCTTGGTCCGATACGGGTAATCTGCGGCCGCGATATGTTTCATGGCACGAGCATCGCAAGTCATCGCACGGATCAACTCGGCCGCACGCATTGCCCTTTGGGGGGGGCTGCAAGGATTGGGCAGGTTTGTCGACTCGCAGGAGGAATCGGGCGATTCGAACTCAACCCCGAGGCAGGTAGCCCTCCAGGGCACTGCGCACCCATTAATTTAGTGACTAAAAATTAAGCAAGTAGTGGCAATTGTGAAACAATTTCTATGCATGCAGATCATTGAAGCGATTCTTGCAACTTTGTGATAGGATGTGACGTAGGGGCAACTAGGCGCCGGTACGCCCCAAAATGCGGGGCTGCTTGGTTCAGAACACCGCAGGTCCCGTGCGACTAGTAAACTGTTGGGAGGACACACACATGAAAATTCTTGCATCCATCGCCGCTGCTGCCCTGCTTGCATCCACGGGCTTCGTATTCGCCGAAGGTAACGCCGTCGGGCAAGACCCCCTCACGCTCGCGACCACCAAGTGTGGCAACAATGGTGGCGGAAACGATGCAGAGGTTCTTCTTCGGACCAAAGATGGCCTTAAATGCATCAAGAACGTTAAACTGAGGCGCGGAGAAGATAATTACTGTGATGTCGATCCGGGAGGCTCTGGGCCGATTTCCATTGGTAAGCCGCCTAGAATAAAATGCTACAAGCCGAAGCCGGCGCCGTAGTAGGCCAACCACGGGATCTCGGGAAACCGTTTAGGCACCCGGGAAATTGACAGAAGCACGCAAGCGCCCATCTCGATCTTTTGAGGTGGGCGCATTGGTGTTCGCTATTCGATCCGCAATGCGGCGATTGGATCGAGAGATGCAGCACGCCGCGCCGGCAAGTAGCCAAAGACCAGCCCAACCGCGGCAGAAAAACCGGCGGCGAGCGCGACCGCCGCGGGTTCGACGATAATCGGCCAGCCGGCGATCACACCGATTCCAGAGGCAAGCGCCAATCCCAGCACAAGTCCGATTACGCCGCCGAATACCGACAGGGTCGCGGATTCCACGAGGAACTGCCGACGGATATCACGTGGTCTTGCGCCAAGGGCCAACCTTAGCCCGATTTCCCGGGTTCGCTCGGTGACCGAAACCAGCATGATGTTCATGATGCTGATTCCGCCCACAGCAAGAGAGACAGATGCGACGGCCGCCAACAATATCGTGAGGGATCTGGACGTTTCCTCTTTGGCCGCGAAGATTGAGCCAAGGCTTGTAACGTCATAATGCGCGGAATGGCGTCGGTTGCGTGCTTTTAGCAAGGCGGCGATCTGTTCCGACACGGGTTCCAGCAGATCATCAGACTGGACCTTTACGAGCGCATACCGGATGGCTTTGCGCTCTCCCGGGCCTTTGGCTCCAAGGAGGCGTAATTTGGCGGTTGTCATCGGAACCAGCACGATATTGTCCTGATCGATTCCGTTGGGGCTTTGCCCCTTGCGTTCAAGCAACCCGATGATCCGGACCGGGGTGTCATTCAGGCGTATGACCTCACCCACCGGATTGCGATCGGGCAAGAGTTCCTCGGCAAGGGTTGCGCCGATCAATGCCACCTTTTCGGGTGACGCCATCTCGGCCTCCACAAAGCTTCGACCCGAGACGACCTCCCATTCGCGCGCAATCAGGTATTCATGCGTAATGCCTGCAAGCGATGTCGCCCGCCGTTGGTTGCCAAAACTGGCGGAAAGCGTGCCCGAAACAGTGGGCGCAGAGACATCGACGCCGGGGATCTCGACAGAAATCGCCCTGGCGTCATCTTCCGTCAGCTTTACCGGCCGCTCTCCTGGGGCCGCATTGTCACGAAGTCCGGATTCCACCAGCAAGAGATTCGCGCCGAGGCTGTTGATCTGCATCTCGACCTGTTCTTGGGCGCCGCGCCCAACGGAAATCATGGTGATGACAGCGGCGACACCGATGACAACCCCAAGAACTGTCAATGCACTGCGAAGCGGCGATGCTTTGAACGATTCGAGTGCCATTCGCACACAGGCCCAAAGGCCCGGACCGACGACGCTTTCCCTGTTTGCGCTCGAACCGGCTGGAACTGGTGGATCTCGCAGCATCAATGCACTTTTATTTGAGGTGTCTTTGATGATGCTGCCGTCCCGCATTTCCACGACCCGACTGGCATGTGCGGCAACTTCTTGGTCGTGAGTCACAAGAATGATTGTCTTCCCCGCCTTGTGAAGGCGGTCGAGTGTGTCCATGATCACTGCCGCCGTCGCGGTATCGAGTGCCCCCGTAGGTTCGTCCGCGAGCAACAAGTCAGGCTGGCCAACAAGGGCGCGAGCAATCGCGACCCGCTGCTGTTCGCCCCCGGATAGCTGCCGCGCCGTATGGTGCAAGCGTTCCGACAAACCAACGTCGTCCAGTGCCCTTCTTGCCAGATCACGTCGCGTCTTCGATGGAATTCCGCGATACATCAACGGCGCTTGAACATTGTCCAGTGCGTCAACACGTGAAAGTAAATTGAACGATTGAAAGATGAATCCCACGTGTCTGTTCCGAAGGGCAGCCCGTTCGTCCGGACGAATGTCCGTAACTTCTTTTCCATGAAGAAAGATCTGCCCGTCTGTTGGCACATCGAGCAAACCCAACATGTTAAGCAATGATGTTTTACCGGACCCCGAGCGCCCAACTATCGCGAGATAATCACCTGCGCTCACTTCGAGGTCGATTCCGTCTAGCGATCGGATGGTATCCGATCCAACACTATGGGTTCGCACAACGCCTGAGAGCCGTAGGATTGGCGGCGACATCATAGTCCGAACCGAAGTCCGAAAAGACCGCGCCGTTCTTTGATAAGGCGACTACCAACGATGAGATCCCGTCCAGGCTCAATACTGCCTTCGACTATCTCCGTCGCGAAATCATCTGAAATCCCAGTCTTCACGGCTATAGGCGCGGCGGAACCGTTAGCATCAACGCCCCAGACAAACTGCCATCCGTCCTCATCCGGTGGGGTCGGTTCTTGCACATTGATGGGGCTGAAACGGAGTGCCGCGTTTGGCACCTTCACGACGTCCAAAGACTCCGCCGTAACGATGCTCACAATGGAGGTCATGCCCGGAAGCAGGATGAGATCAGGGTTTTCGACATACAGAACCACCGTATATGTAACGACGCCTTGGGAGGAATCTGCCAGTCGCCGAATCTGCCGAACCTCCCCGTAAAACGTAGTATCCGGCGCTGCATCAACCGAGATGTACGCCGTCTGGCCAACAGAAATCCGCGCGATGTCGGCCTCGTCGATCTCCACATGCAAGTTCATTTGCCGAAGGTCCTCGGCAATCGTGAAGAGCGTCGGTGCTTCCAAACTCGTTGAGACGGTGCGCCCGGTCTCGACGCTCTTGCCAACAACAAGTCCGTCAATCGGAGATCGGATCGTCGCTCGATCCAGTTCTATCTCTGCGCGCCGAACGGCTGCTTCTCGCTGCGCAACGACTGAGATTGAATTGTGTTCTTGTGCCCTTGCAACACGTAGGTTTGCTTCTGCCGCATCAATTGAAATCCGGGCCGCCTCGCTTTTCAGCTCGGCGACCCTGACCGCAGCGGCCGAGTTCAGGAATTCAATTTCCACACGATCCAGATCGATTGGGGAGATCAGGTTTCGTTTCGCAAGTGCTCGCATCCGTTCGACATGTCGGCTTGCTTCTTCGTGCGATGCGTTACGAGCCTGAGCTTCCGCCAGAGCAATTCTCTGGTTGACGCGCGCGGTCGCAACCTCGGATTCTGCACGTGATGAAGCGGCTTCTGCCATGGAGGCCGCTGCTGCAGCAACGTCGCGAGCCGCGGAAACTTCGTTGAGATTTGCAGTTAGGATTCTGTCGTCCAGCCGAGCCAATGTTTGGCCACGAGAGACCGAGTCATTGAAATCTACAAGTACCTCATCAACTTGGCCAGAAACTTGCGATCCCACAGCAACCATTCCGATCGGTCGAAACGATCCTACAGCGGACACAATCATAACGACGTCGCCGCGCTCTGCCTCGTCGTACAACCAAGTTTCGGATTCACCCCGAGAACCCGCCCCAGAGACTTCTGTCAGTGTTAAGATGGCGGCACCGATCAACAGAAGCGATATCGTCACAGCAAAGCGTTTCACGCCAAGCCACCGGGTTCCGGCACATATCGGGCAGACGGGCTCCCGAGGAGCGTCAGCGCACCGCCAACATGGATCGACGCATCAGACATTATGCGAATTTCCTCCCCGTCATTCACATTAGCGCAACATCAGCGTTCAAACTACTCAAACGTCCCAAGACCCACTGCATCCTACGCGTCCGTATGCATTTTTTGGGTGGCAACCTCGATGCAAACGGTTGGCCGCAAGCCGATTTTCTCGTTGGTCCGATGTCGCAAGTGCCACGTGCCCGATGTCGGCACGGGCTTGTGATGCGACCGTGCACCAATAGCCAACGGTCGAATTTGCGAGCCACACCGCAGCGTTATGATATCCTTGTGAGCGACCGCAAAGGGCGGGTCGCGCATCTCAAGAAGAACGTTGCATTTGCGGGGCGAACGAGGCCTGAGGAAATCGGCTGTGCGCGGTTAGCGGAACAGTTGGTCCTTGGAGTGCGCCGGCACCACCGACGAGTCCGTCAACGGCAAGATCGCCGACCATCCGAAACTTCGCCGCGAGCGCGAGATCCAGAGTTCTGAGGATATGGCATTCGGCGTGGCAGACCAGAACCGGACGTTCGCGGCGGCCTAGACCAAGTTCAGTCCAGAGAACGAAGCAGCCGGAGCGCATGTAGAGCATCCTGCGGTTGTGGATGGCACCGAGACCACTCGCGGGGATTGTTGGATCCGGTAAAAAAATGTAGTGTCTGCAGTCAAATTCGGTTCGCGGTGCTTCGACTGAAATCCTGCCAAAATCAGTCAAACCCGCCGAGGTTGTGTTAAAGGGGGGGGAATGCGACTGCTTGTCATGGCTTCGTTGGTCGCCTTGGTGGGGTGCACACAGACTTCACGTCGAGTGTCTGAGTTCGAGTTTCTGAGGGCGCTCGACTACCGAATTGACTCGGAAGACGAATGCGATGTGCGCAAGTACATCAGGTCTCAACCTTGGGCGCTGCAGAGAAATGATGAACTTGCCAAGGTGCTTAACCAATTTCTTTCGCGGTCGCGACAGTCTTGCGCCGTCGGAAACACTGACCGTTCGGACGGCGGCTTGACGGCACAGCTGAGCGAGGCGATCTCCAATATCGATCCGGTTCCCGATACGTCGTCGATTCCGACACGCCCGACACCCATTTCCGAGACCGCACCAATTGCTAGCGATCCTACGGGGAGCCCAGGCGCGGTAGCGCCGGTGGCAGGCTCCAGCGAATCCCTGAGGCAGACAGGCCCGTCAACGTCGGCGGCGCACTCCGTGGATCAGCCGAATGGCAGGGGTCGAAAAAGTGATACGGATGACGATCGTTCCAAGGGCAGGGGCAAGGACAAGGACAAGGATAAGGACAAGGATAGGGATAAGGACGACGATAAGGACGACGATAAGGATAGGGACGACGACGAGGATAGGGATAAGGACGACGATAAGGATAGGGACGACGACGAGGATAGGGATAAGGACGACGATAAGGATAGGGACGACGACAAGGATAGGGATAGGGAAAAGGACGACGATAAGGATAGGGGTAAGGGCAGGGACAGATCCAAGGATAATGGACACACAAGATTCTAGCGTTGAGCAAAACCAATTAAGTGAAAAAGGCATCTTGCGTTTGCTATCAGGACTTCAACGTCCAAAGCTGCGCTACAGTCGAATCGAACGTCCGCACTGCATTCTGCAGTGCCCTTAATGGCCAAACCGACAAAATTTCGGTGAAAGACTCGCCGCTGCAAATGCACTGGAATGCCCTAGGTATTCAGGGCAAGCGTCTTTTCTTTCGCGCGCTTCGCGCTTTCTGCGGCGCGGGAAAGATCTTTGCCAGTATGCGGAGGTTCTGGGCGGTTGCTGCGAGCAGGAATTCATCGTTGGCGCCGCAGGGTCCCCGCAATCGAAGGCGACGGAGCCCGGGAATGCGTTTGAGGTGTGCTAAAAGCATTTCGACTTTCTTGCAGAGCTTCATCGAGACCTCGTACTGCCTGGTCTCGGCGATGTCGCGGGCAACCTGTCTGACACGGGAGCGCGGCATTGGTTCCTGTGCCCCGCTCAGAACTGCGGACTGCATTTGCGGTGCCCTACGACGGTCGGATCTTCGTGTGCCGTCATTGCCAGTGTCTGGCCTACCCGTCTCAGCGCGAAGACGCGGGCGACAGGGCGGCACCGAAGGCCGACAGGATACGCGAACGGCTGGGCTGCGAATCCGGCATAAAAAATGGTCCTGGCTGGCAGGAACCCATCGGTATGCATCGGTCAACGTTCGACAGGTTGTCCCATGAGCACGACATGCTCGTGGGACATGCGCTGCGCTGTGTCGCGGACAGGTTCGGGGTCGGGGTAGAGCATCATGGGTGTCCAGAATAGGTGAAAAAGGAACCCGACCATCTTGTCCGGCATCACTAGGCGAGGGGGGCGGGTCCAATCTCTGTGCCCATTGCGACGGAAACCGCCCGCCCATGAACACACGCACATCCCCAATTCAAACATCGTAAGATCCGGTGAAGCGGGCTCTGGATTCACCCATCATCCTCCGGAACCGGACTCAAACGGCGGGATTGTCGGCCTAGCGGTCATAGGACTCGCATCGCCTGATGTCCGCTGTCGTGGCGACATTGATTGAGTGCTCTTAGTCGTCCAACTTGCTGGAGATGTCACGACGACGCATTGGTGATACTCTCTCTATGCGCCGATTTCGTTGCGAGTGCCACGTATCGGAGGCACGGCTTCGGTGTATGTCATTGTCAGACGTGTATCCGAAGAAGATCGCATCGAGCGCACCAGGCAAAAGCGGAATTCGACGGGTCATTTCCAAGTCCTTTCTCGTTATTCGCAAGAAACCTGAGGCTTCTGGAGACACATCGCCACGGACTTGATCCGTCCAAGCCCGTAAGCAATCCGTAAGTCGCTTTGGTGGGTGCCGGATTTCTGGCATGCTGTTCGCCATGAATTCAGCAGTCTCTCAAGCTACATGACCGGCCGTCCGTCCCTCTTCGCCGAGAAACTGCGCAGCTATCGCGCCAGCAACGGCATGCATGGGCGGATGACGCAGGAGGACTTGGCGCTTTTGCTGGATCTAAGCGTTGATGCAATTAGCAAGTACGAACGCTCGCTGTCGTTCGTGCGTGGCGACTTGGAACACCGCCTGGAGGAAAAACTTGGTTGGAGCCGGGATGAGATCGTTGCCTGTAGGGAAGACTGGGAAAGCCGTGGTGTAAGGCAAGATACACCTGTGTACCAGGTGCTCGACCTTGAGTCATTGAGCCGGCATTTCGGTGGGTCCTGGGCGCGTGCAGCAGAAGCATCACTTCGTTTCGCCGAGGACGAATTCGTCGGATTGCCGTCAGACTTCGAGCCGGGCGGTGATGCCTTTCACGAGTTCTACGCTACCCAGGTCGAAAACTGGTGTGGTGTTCTGCACAAGGGCGAGTTTGTCGCCAAGTGGGCATTGCCTTTCGTTTTTTCGGAAGACGAAACTGCATTCCGCGACGGCCGCTTGGTGGAATCCGATTTCACGATTCAGAGCTTTCGCCGCCCGCTCCTACCCGGCACCTATTTTGGGTACTGCCCCGCTCTGATTATCAGACGAGGTCACGAGGCAGCGTCTCCCCTGCTTCTGAGGTCCTTTGTGGCCTTCCTCGAAAACCTGATCGATCGCGAGATTTTTGTGCATGGTATAGGCACGTATTCGGTTTCGCCCATGGGTCTGCAGGTTTGCCGCGACCTCGGAATGCACTGTCTCGGCACCCATCAGATCCATGAGGGATTCCAAACTTGGATGCTGCCGGGACATGCGGTCTCTAGATCAATATTTGGCCGTCGCAGTCCGAAAGTTCAGCGGGCTTATTCGGATCGCTTTGGTGCAGACAGTTGATGTTCGAAGGCCAGGAAGGACAAAGGGTCCATTTCGCCCGGACGAAGGTGGTTCTGCGCAGGTTGGTGTTTGGAGTATTTCAAACAAAAGCGGACTGACGTCGACATGTACCCGATGTCGGCCCTGCGCAGGAGGCCGACCCTAGTACCTAGAGAGTGGTTTCAAATGGCGGCTGCGGCAGTACTCCCGGCGTTGCGATCAGCCGATGGATGGGATCGAGCTACCAGTTGAAGCGGGCATTGAGTATGCGACTTCGGTATTGATGTAGATTTGGTTTTTCACGCTGATCCAAACACGGGCATGGGCAAAGGCACCACCGAGACGCTCTCCATTAACCAACTCATCCTGTGTTCCTGAAGCTTCTGTCGAGCTTCCCACATTTCCGATTTGTCATATCTGGCGACCATTCCACGTCTTGAATGGTCGATCATGCCTTCACAGGGATCCGGCCCCCAGTTCTCGAATGCCGGTCCGGTAGCCGCGCCGTAGTGCGTGCATCGCCAAGCGCGTCTCCCGATCGGCTCCTTGATCGGACGAAGACGCTCGGACCAACCAGCCATAGGCACGTCGCCTCGACCCGGCCAGACCAACGCTGAATGTTGGGGCTAGATTGCGAGCAGCTGGAGCGAGATATAAGAGCGCCGATTGGGTGCCCGACCTGCGCCCGGATCGCACCGTTTCCGTATTGCTCGATAACTGGCCGTGTTGGTCCGGGCGGGATGTGACAGGCACGCGAATTGAATCCTTCCGGTTGTGGGGTTGAAGCAGGTGTCCTCCCAGGCGGGAAGGACGAATCTCGGGGCATGTTCGACTTGGTGTTCTTCCGCAGGTGCGGATGTGGCGGCGTTGGGCGAGTTTCTGCATGTGATCGCACCTGTCGGGGCTGTGGTGTCGCCTGCGTCCGCGGTTTCGGGTGAAGGTTCGCGTAACCGCGCGGGGAAGGCGTGCCACCGGCGGATGCGGGATGCGCTTGCCGCGCATGGTGGCCGCGCGCCGAATATCAGCACTTCGCAGGTGGCATCCCCCGCTGGCTGGAAGCGGGTGTTCACGATCACAGTGGGGAAGGGGAGAAAGGGGCCATTTCACGACCGTGCCGCGCGGCGGTTCTGACGCCTTATTCCTGTCCCGACATAGGTACGAAATCGAGAGGCGCTCCGACCGGCACGGGTTCTTCCTGCGCCAGACTCGTCTTGAAATCGGCCGCAATACGCGCGGCATGGGCGATGACCCAGGAATGGAGGTGGGGGTAGTTGAATGGCTCCCGCTCCTGCGGATCAACGTCGAGGTTGATGATGTGCGGTGTGGCGAGTTCGAGCGCAGGGTCGGTGAACGTCCGTTGCAGAACCAGGACGACCTTGAAGTTGCGCCATTTCACGCCGTACATCTTGTCGCCCATCCAGTAGGGGAAGCCGTCCCGCGCCGAGGCGTCTGTGGCGCCTTCGAAGAACTCCCGCTGATCCACCCCATCAATGATGCGGTCCTGCGGCACTTCTGCGCCCGCCCAGAGCGCAAGGGTGGTGAACATGTCGGTGATATGGACGATTTCGTTCGACTGACGTCCTTCCGGCACGACACCGGGGTAACGGATCATTGCCGGCGTCCGGAGCGAACCTTCCATGCCGGTGAAGTAGGTGCCGTTCCAGAAACCCGGATGGCCGCGATCCGGCTCCAGTTCCTCGGGGCCGTTGTCTCCGGAGAAGACGACGATGGTGTTCTCGCGCAGCCCCCGCTCGTCGAGGAACGCCATGAGTTCGGCGAAATCGGCATCGAGCTGGGCAAGGCTGTCGGCCCAGTCGCCGTGCCCCGTCTTGCCCCTGAACTCCGGTCTCGGCGCGACCGGCAGGTGCATGAGCGTGTGGTTGAAATAGAGGAAGAACGGCTTCTCCGCGTCGAGGCTGCGATCGATGAAATCCTTCGAGCGGTCGAGATACTCGCGGTCGAGGCTGAGTTTCACCGGAACCGTCAGTTCCTCGATGTTCTGGGGCGGCTCGCCGCGCTTCGACTCCATGACATAGGCCACCGGGTCCCGCTCGGGGTCGTGCCAGGGATCATCGGCCCAGAAGGCTTCGTCATAGCTGTGCGCGATGCCGATCCATTCGTCGAAGCCCTGATCGGTTGGCCAGCGTCCTTCGGAGGCGCCGATATGCCATTTGCCGACGATGGAGGTGGCATATCCGATGTCGGACAGCACTTCCGCAAGCGTTCGTTCCCATGTGACGAGGCCGCCTTGGCTGCCCGCCAGCGCAACGGTCTGATTGCCCGACCGGATGGAATAGCGCCCTGTCATCAGGGCGGAACGCGACGGAGTGCACTGGGTCTCGGGCGCGAAATTCAGCAGTTTCAGGCCTTCTTCGGCAAGTGCGTCCAGCCGCACGGTCTCGGCGCCGCGCAACACCCCGCCCCCGTAGGACCCAAGCTCGCCAAAACCGAGGTTGTCGACGAGGAAGTAGACGATGTTCGGCCTCTCCTCCTGCGCCCGTGCGGATGAACAGACCAACGTCAGAAACACGGTCGCCAATAGCATTGAACTACGCATTGCATCCCTCCCTCGATTAATCATTCGGGATGGTACTGCCGTTGGCCGGCTTCTGTAAAACGCAGATTCAGGCGGTGCCATTCGGACCCGGCGACCAGCTTGGTGCGTGCCGGTATTCATCGATTCATGCTGAGGGAGCGCTGGGGTAATCGATCGGAGGACCAGGTTGCCCGGATGCCGTTCAAAAAGCCCATCGCAACCACGGCATCCTTGAACATGGACGGGGAGCAGACGTTCGCGCGACCGCGGCATGGGGCGCCGCCTTGCACCGCCGTTTATCGGCTTGGAGCCGTGAAGCGGCCGCGCTTGGATCGGCGGGTTTTTCGCAAGTAGTGGAATACCGGCACCGCTCCAAAGGCCATGGGCGATGCCATCAGACCGGGAGTTCTCCGGAGCGAATTTGAGGCCAGTTTGCCCCTCGCAACGATGGCCGGCCCAATTCACTGGCCTCCGTGTGCGATCAACCGCGAGTTGGCTTCCTCAAAGCGGTGCCTCGGCCAGATCGGCGCGGCAAAGCAGTAACTCAGCGCTGTCGTTCCACACCTGGGTTTCGGTAATGCGCCCATCCTTCACGGTGAAGATGTCGATGTAGCGGTTTGACTCGAAGGGCGTGCCGTCGGGCCACTCGCCGTAGAGATGGCCGGTGTTGTAGACCCGAACCTCGCCGGTTGGCGTGTCGAGGATCGCGTCGGTGCGCAGGAACCGCTTCCTGACCCACTTGTAGCGTTTGGCGTTGAACGCCGCGCTTTCGGCGGGAGAGGAGAACCGGCGGCCACCGGTGAAGATCAGTGTCAGGTCCGGGGCAACGTATTCCGCGGCGCCTTCCGGGTCGGGGACCATCGAGAGTTCGAGGTAGGTCTCGACCACCCGTTTTGCGGCGTCGGTCGGCGAGGCCGTGGGCTTGCTCCCCTGACCATTTCCTGAAGGCGCGGTCGCGGCGAAGCCGATCGCGGCCCGGGCGAGCTGTGCGGAGGCTGCGACGCCGTCGATCAGCGTGGCGCCCGTGCGCGCTGTCAGGTCGGGTGCCAGTGCGGCCATTCCGGCGCAGCCCAGAACGATTGCCTCCGCCCCGTCTGTTGCCAGCGCGGCAAGGATTTCCTCCGCGAGGCGGGCGCGGACGGGTTCCGCGCCGCTGTCGATGTCCAACACCGGCAGACCGCTTGCCCGGACCGACGCGCAATCGCCCGCGAACCCCTGCGCACGGATATTGCCCTCGATCACCGGCACCGAAACCGGCAGCGAGGTAACGACCGAGAATCGCCGCCCGAGCGTGGCGGCCATGAGGTAGGACGCCTGCCCGACACCGAGCACCGGGCAGCGCGCGGCGGCGCGGGCCTCTGCAAGCCCGGTGTCGTCGAAACAGGCAAGGACAATGGCCTGCGCGCCCGCGGCAAGGGCCACCGGGATCAGGGCGAGGACACCTGGAACGGAGGCGCGGCCGTCGGCTTCGCCCTGGATGGCCGGTGGTCCGGCGGTGTTCGTGTAGCCCAGGATCTCCGCCTCCGGCAGCGCCGCCCGGGCTGCTCGGACGATGTTGTCGGTCATCGCCTGCGTCGAGTTCGGGTTGATGTAGGCGATCCGCGTCATACGCCTTTCCCCGCGTCCGATCCGAACCGCGCGCGGCGCTTGTTGGTGATCCAGACGGTGAGAAGAAAGACCGCGATGATCAGGAACGAGAACAACGTCGTCAGCGTGCCGAGCGCGTAGATGACCGGCGTGGTCACGTTGGTCGTCATCCCGAAGACCTCAAGCGGCAGTGTGTTGTAGCTGCCGGCGGTCAGGAGGGTCCGGGCGAATTCGTCGTAGCTGAGGGTGAAGCCGAAGAGCGCGACGCCAATGAGCGAGGGCGCGATGATCGGCAGGACGACGTAGCGGAACGTCTGCCAGGCGGTGGCGCCCTGGTCGCGGGCGGCTTCCTCGAAGGATTTGTCGAACCGATTGAAGACCGCGAACATGATCAGCAGCCCGAACGGCAGCGTCCAGGTCAACTGTGAACCGAAACCGCTCGTCGCCCAGTGCACCTTGAGCCCGAGCTGGTTGAAGATGAGACCGACGCCGAGCGAGACCAGGATCGACGGGATCACCAGCGAGGTGATGGCGCCGTAGAAAAGCAGCCCGGAGCCCCGGAACCTCTTGCGGAAGGCGAGCCCCGCCATGACCGAGACGGCGACCGTCGTCACCATCACCATCAGGCCGAGCATCAAGGATCGACCAAAGGCGCCCCAGATGTCGCCCACGGCCTGCTCGCGGAAGAGGTCGGCGAACCAGTATGTGGAGACGCCATTCATCGGGAAGGTGAGGCCGCCTTGCGGTCCCTGAAAACTCAGGATGCCGATGGTCACTGTCGGGCCGTAAAGGAACAGCACGAACAGCGCGAAGAAGGCAGCGAGGAAATAGAAGGAGGCCGGACGTTTCTCCATCGCTCAGAGTTCCTTCCGGATGTTGACGAAGCGCAGCAGGATGCCGATGACCATGAGAACGGTGAGCAACAGCACCACCGCCGTTGCCGCAGCAGACGGGTATTGCAGAAGCCCGATGTCGTTGGAGATCAGCCGCCCGACGTTGGCGCGCTGCGATCCGGACATGAATCGCACGGTGATGAAATCGCCCATGACCAGGGTCACGACGAAGATCGTGCCGATCATGATGCCGGGTTTCGTCAGCGGCAGGACCACGTGCCAGACCGTCTGCCAGCCGCTGGCGCCTGCGTCCCGGGCGGCTTCCAGCAGGTTCTTGTCGATCCGCATCATCGTGTTGAAAATCGGGACCACCATGAACAGCGTGTAGAGGTGGACGAAGGCGAGGATCACGGAGAAATCGGAATAGAGCAGCCATTCCAACGGCTCGTCGATCAGGCCCCAGTCGATCAGCGTCTGGTTAGCGATCCCGTTGCGGCCGAGGAACGGGATCCACGAGATCATCCGGATGATGTTGGAGGTCCAGAACGGGATCGTGCAAAGCAGGAAAAGCGCGATCTGCGTCTGCAGCGACCGCACGTGGAAGGCCAGGAAATAGGCGACCGTGAAGCCGATGGTCAGCGTCAGCGCCCAGGTGATCGCGGCATATTTGAACGTTGCCAGGAACACCTTGTAGGTGACCGCCGAGCCGAACAGGAACTCGTAATTGTCGAACTGGAAGGCGGGGTAGATCGAGTATTCCGTCGCGCCCCAGAAACTCACGATCACGATCATCACGATCGGGGCGGCCAGAAAACACCCGAGGACCGCTGCCAGGGGCGCCGCCTGCAGCCAGCCAATTACGTTTCGCGACATTTGATTTCCCTGCGGATCGGTGATGGGGGGCGTTGCCGCCCCCCCGCCGTACGTCGTCAAGCGGCGATGAACTCGTTCCACTTGCGAACCATGTACTGGTTCTCGTCCATGACCGCGTTCCAGCAGGCAACGCTGCCCATGCGCTCGTAGAAAGAGCCGCCGTCGCGGGTATCGCCCGCGCTCGCCAGCACGTCGCCGAACGGGTTGGTGATGTCGCCTTCGGCCGGCTTGCCCTCGAACCAGTAGCCCCATTCGTCGGCGGTCATGAACTCCTTCGAGGTCTCGGGCACGGCGGAATAGTAGCCCTGACGCATCAGGAAGCCGCCGACCCAGCCGGAGAGGTACCAGTTGATGTATTCGTAGGCCGCGTCGAGGGCGATGCCGTCGAGCGACTTGGACAGGCCGATGCCGCCGCCCCAGGAGCGGTAGCCCTCTTCGAGCGGCTGGTAGACGCAGGGGATGCCGCGTGACTTGACCGCGGTGATCGCCGGCGACCACATCGACTGGATCACCACCTCGCCGGAAGCCATAAGGTTGACCGACTCGTCGAAGGTCTTCCAGAAGGCGCGGAACTGGCCGGCCTTCTTAGCCTCGGTGAAGATGCCAATCGTCAGATCGATCTCTTCCTTGGTCATGTTGCCCTTGTCGGGGTACGTGTATTCGCCCATGGACTCGACGACCATCGCCATGTCCATGATGCCGATCGACGAGATGTCGAGGATGGAGGCCTTGCCCTTGAACTCGGGATTCAGCAGTTCCGACCAGTTCGAGATCGGCCGGCCGATCAGGTCCGGGCGGATGCCCAGCGTGTCGGCGTTGTAGATCGTCGGGATCAGCGTCATCCAGCCGGTCTCGCTCTCGGCGAAGCTGGTGCCGTCGGGGCCGTCGACAAAACCCACGGTGTGCGGCGCGGTGCCCTGTGCGATCACCGATTCCGGCGTCAGCTTGCCCGATTTGAAGATGCCGACGATCTTGTCGTAGTTCGCGATCTTCGAGGTATCCATCGCCTGCAGGTTGCCGGTCGGCCAGACCTTCTTGCAGATCCAGTACTCGATGTCGGCGATGTCGAAGCTGTCGGGCTGGGTCGCCGCGCGCTGCGTGACGCTGTCGGAATCGAGCGCGGTCATCTCCAGCGTGAAGCCGAGTTCTTCCTTCACCTTCTGCGCCACCTCGTTGAGGTTCGACACCCCGGTGCCGAACTGACGCAGCGTGACATCCTTGATGTCCTGCGCCCAGATCATCGGCGCCGGAAGGGTGGTTGCCGCCACCGCGGCAGCGCCGCCCTTCAGCAGGGTCCGTCTGCTGTATCCAATTCTTGGCTTGGCCATTGTCGTTGCTTCCTTTCCTGTTGGTGTCTTCAGGCTTGGAGACGGTGGACCCGCCTCTCGTCCCAGGTCAGCGTCACCGGCTCACCCGGGGTCTTCGGAGTTCTGTAAAAATCCTCTTCGGGAACGATGGCGAGGACCTCTTCGCCTTGCTCCGTCGTTGCCGTGAGCGCCACGGTTGCGCCCTGGTATTCCACCGATGTCACGGTGGCCGCGCGGCCGGCTTCGCCCAATTGCACGTCATCCGCGCGCAACGCCGCCTTGGCGCCGTCGATGGTGATCACGTTGTGGCCGCCCATGAACCGGGCGACGAACTCGGTCCGCGGGGAGTTGAAGACCTCGCGCGGCGGGCCTGCTTGTTCGATGACCGCGTTGTTCATGACGATCACCTCGTCGGCGAGCGCCAGCGCCTCGTCCTGACCGTGGGTCACGTGGATGAAGGTGATGCCAAGCTCGCGCTGCAACCGCTTCAGCTCGGCCCGCATCTTGATGCGCAGGAACGGGTCCAGCGCCGACAGCGGCTCGTCCAGCAGCAGCACCTTGGGCTTGGTGATCAGCGCGCGCGCCAGCGCCACCCGCTGCTGTTGTCCGCCCGAAAGCTGCGCCGGTAGCCGGTCAGCATAGTCGGACATGTGCACGAGGGCGAGAAGCTCGTCTGCCCGTGCGTGCCGCGACGGCTTGTCGACACCCTGCATCCTCAGCGAAAACGCCACGTTGTCGCGCACGCTCAGATGCGGGAACAGGGCGTAGTTCTGGAACATCATCGCTGTCCCGCGCTTGGCGGGGGGAAGCGCCGAGATATCCACATTGTCGAGCAGAATGGCGCCTTCCGACACGCTCTCGTGCCCCGCGATCATTCGAAGTGTCGAGGACTTGCCGCAGCCCGAAGGCCCCAGAAGGCACACATAGGTGCCGGACGCGATAATGTGGTTCAGGTTGTTGACCGCAACGGTATCGCCGTAACGTTTCGTAAGGTGGACGAACTCCAGATCGTGCCCTGTTCGCATTGGCCCCCCGCTGTCCTTGGCCTTCCCCACCATCTCCCGGCGAGCGGCCGGCGGGCAGAAGTATCGACGTGCGAAGCGGTCGGAATCCGGAGTTGCTTCTTTTAATCGCAGTGCCTGACGCAAAGTGTGCAATTTTTGGCAACAATATTGTATACGATTTGCTGCGGCGGTTGGCTTGCGCGCGCCGCTTGCCTTGAACGGGGCGCCAATGCAGGGTCGGGCTGACAGGAATCAGAGGATGACCTTGGCGCAGGTGAAGGCGGGAACCGGCGAAGCGATTGCCGCAGATCTTGAGCGGGCGGTTCTTGAACACCGGCTGCCTCCCGGCACAAAGCTCGGTGAGGATGAACTCTGCGATGTCTTCGGGGTAAGCCGTACGACCATCCGCTCCGCACTGCACGCTCTCGCCCACCGGCGACTTGTCGAGTTGAAGCGAAACCGCGGCGCCTTTGTCGCCCAGCCGACGGTTCGCGAAGCTCGGGAGATTTTCGAGGCGCGCTCCTTGCTCGAACCGCGCACCGCGCGGTCGGCGGCCGAACGGATCGGCCCTGCCGATTTCGACACGCTTCGCGCGCATATCGCGGCCGAACACGCCGCCACCGACGAAGGGGACAATTCCCGCGCGCTGTTCCTCTCGGGGTCTTTCCACATCGAGATCGCGAAGATTGCTCAACAGGAAACCATCGAGGCGTTTATTTCCGAACTCGTCTCGCGGTCGTCGCTTATCATCGCGCTTTACTGGCAACGTCGCGCGGCGCTCTGTGAAAATCACGCCCACGACGCGCTTCTCGCCGCTTTCGAGGCGCGGGATGGCGGCCTTGCGGAGGAATTGATGAAAAACCACCTTCTCGACCTGCTTTCCTCGCTCAACCTGACACAGCTTGCCTCGGCGCCCGGCTCGCTTCGAGAGGCGCTGGCGCGATGAGCGCGGCAACGTTCCGAACGGCGGGTATCGCGGATGTCGAGACAATGCTCGAGTGGGCCGCGCGCGAGGGGTGGAATCCTGGCGAGGAAGACGCTGCCGCCTTCCATGCCGCCGATCCCGAAGGGTTCCTGCTCGCAGAGGTCGGGGGCACGCTGGCCGCCGCGATTTCGGTGGTCAACCATAGCGACGAATTTGCCTTCCTCGGGTTCTATATCTGCCGGCCCGAGTTTCGCGGCCGGGGGATCGGTTTCGCACTCTGGCGACATGCCTTGGCGCATGCGGGCAACCGGACCGTCGGGCTCGACGGCGTTGCCGATCAGGAGGCCAACTACCGACGCTCCGGCTTCGAGCGTGCCGGTGCCTCGGTGCGCTACGAGGGCAGGCTGACGGCGAAGCCGGAAGCGGCGGTAAGAGGTATCCGCCCGACGGACGCGGCTGCAATCGCCGCGCTCGACATGGCCGCCAACGGCGTCCAGCGGCCCGCGTTTCTGTCGGCCTGGACGGCTGACACACCGACCAGAAAGACACTGGTTCTGGACGGGCCCAATGGGCCGCGCGGGTATGCCACGATCCGTCGATGCCGCGAGGGTGTGAAGGTCGGCCCCATCGTCGCCGAAGGCGCAGACGATGCGATAGCTCTCGCGCAGGCAGCCCTGGACGTTCTCCCCGCCGAAACGGCCGTGATCGACATACCGTCCTCCAACGACGCCCTGCGCCAGCGACTGGTCGCACGCGGCTTTCGCGATACCTTTGCGACCGCCCGGATGTACCGGGGCACGCCGCCGACCACGCTTCCGTTACTGCAGGCAATCGGAACGATGGAGCTTGGGTGACGGCGCGCGGAAGCGCCTTTGCATTCCACACGAGAAACCAAAGAAGCGCTCATCAAATGACGCCCCCCCTGATCTCCGTTTTTCGGGCTAGCTGACTGCGTGCGGATGGCGGTCCGTCCGGCGTCAATTATGCGAGTGAAACAGAACCCTTCAAACCCGTGGCGAATGCCTGTCTTTCATCCGTCTCGCGGAGCGCCGCGCCGTGGAGTCGAGACAAAGCGTGTACGCGTGACGTGCGGCCGATATGCCGGCGTCTCACAAGCATCGCGCTGGCGGGTGCCGATGTCATTCGGCTGGCACGGGCGCAAGCTTGGTCGTCTCTTTCGGATGGCCGGACAAGGCAATACGCAGCAGGGGTGGGACCGTCAGGAGCGTCAGGAAAGCCGACATGGAGAGGCCGCCGACGACGACCGCGCCAAGCCCCCGGTAGAGCTCCGATCCCGCGCCAGGGAAGTACACCAGAGGCAGCATCCCGAAGACGGATGTCAGTGTCGACATGAAGATCGGCCGGATACGGTTCTGTGTGGCTTCCCGGATCGCGTCTTCGGGTGACATCTGGTCGTGCCGGAGATGGTGCAGGGACTGGTGCACGATCAGGATCGCGTTGTTGACCACGATACCGATCAGGATCACGAACCCGAGCAATGTCAGCATATCGAGTGGTTGATTGCCGTTTGCGTTGAGCACCGCGAGCCCGCCGACGCCTCCGGCCGCCGCGACGGGAACGGAGATCAGCACGACCAGCGGCAGGACGAAGCTTTCGAAGAGGATCGCCATCACGAGGAAGACGATTACGAGGGCCACGACGAGATTGATCTGGATGGCGTTCCAGGTCTGCGAGAGCTGGTCGGCCGTTCCCGAGACGGACAGGCGAACCCCCGGGGGAAGGCCGCGCGCCTCGATGGGCGCGATGACCTCGTTCTCAAGCAGTTCCACCGCCGCTTCGAGCGGCAGGGCGCCGGAGGGCCGGACCTCGAGCGTTACGGTTCTCAGGCGCTCCAGATGCCGGATTTCGGTTGGCCCTGCGGTGACCGTGACATCGGCCAGCCCACCGGCAGGAACGATCTGACCGGAGGGCGTGACGACGGGGAGCGTCGCGATGTCTTGCGTGCGCAGGGCATTCTGGACGGACGCATCGCCGGTCAGCGTCAGGTCGAGACGGCGGTTGCCGACGTTGATCTCGGCAATGCGGATCCCGTCGTTGTAGGCGTCCACGGTGGCTGCGAGATCCTGCGTCGACAGGCCGGCATCGGCGAGTCGGACGCGGTCCGGCACCAGACGCACCTCCGGTGCTCCGAGTTCCAGCCCTGGGATCGGACGGAACTGGTGACCATCGGAGCGCGGAAGGAGGCCCGAGATGGCCCCGGCCGCCTGTCCGGCGACGGCGAGAATGTCCTCAAGCTCATCCCCGGAGATGTTCAGCTCGATGGTCCTCCCGCCGCCGACGCCGCGACCGAACAGCGAGGGCTGGGTCATGAATCCGAATGTTCCGGGTTCGGAGAAGATCGGGCGCGACAGGATCGGGATCACCTCGGCGACCCGGTTCCCGTCCACGGTCGCTGCACCGACGAAGCTGTTGCCCGGGGTCGCGACGAAGAAAAAGCTCTGCAGGGCCGGTGTGCCATCCTCGGTTTCCGTGGCCGGAGCCGCCTCCCACATCGGCCGCGCAACGGACTCGATCCGTTCCGCGATGGTCTCGGTCGTCGCGAGATTGTAGCCCGGCGGCGGGATCAGCAAACCAAAGACCAGGTTCCGATTGCCTTCGGGCAGGTATTCCAGCTTTGGCAGGAAGGCCCATGCGGCCAACGCGGCGCCACCACCGATGACCGTGACAAGCAACAGCCCCAAAGCCCGAAACCGAACCGTCAGCGAAACGTATTTCATGACCAGCCAACTGAAACCGGCCGCGACATGGTCCACGACGGGGATCCTGCGGTTCTTCGCGTTGTCCTTGGGCAGAAGCCGGCTCGACAGGGCCGGCACGACGGTCACGGCCACAACGAGCGAGAGCAGGACGGAGACGGAGATCGCGACGGCGATGTCGCGGAAGAGCTGTCCAGCCTCGAGCTCCATGATCAGGATTGGGATGAACACCATCACCGTGGTCAGGGCGGAGACGAGCACGGCGCCCCAGACCTGGCGCGCCCCTTCGTAGGCCGCGGCCCGTCGGCTCATGCCTTTTTCCGACAGTCGATAGATGTTTTCCAGAACGACGATGGCGGCATCGACAATCATGCCGACGGCGAAGGCAATGCCGGCGAGCGATATCACGTTCAAGGTGCGGCCAGTGGCGGCCATTGCCACGAAGGTCGCGACAATCGAGACGGGAATGGCGAGGCTCACGACCAGCGTCGCGCGCGGGCTGCGCAGGAAGATCAGCAGCACGCCCGCTGCCAGCAGGCCGCCGATCCAGATGTTCTGGACCACGAGGTCAATCGCGCCCTCGATGTAGACGGTTTCATCGTAGACCTGTTCGAGCGTCAGACCCTCGCGTGCGACCGGGCCGGCCTGAAGCTCCGCGAGCACGCGCTTGACCTCGTCCATTGTCTCGATGACGTTCGCGCCGGGCTCGCGCACCAGGTTGAAGGCGAGGGCCGGTTCGCCGCGAAACCGCAATTTCGCGGTGCTCTCCTTGTAAGCGAAGCCGACATCGGCGACGTCCTTCACCCGGACACGACCCAAAGTGTTCGCGGGGCCCTGAACCTGGCTACGCAAGACCACATTCTCCACCGCCGCGATGGTGTTGAGTTCGCCATCCGCGCGCACCACGTAGCGCCGCTTGCCCTCCTCGACATCGCCTGCCGAAACGCTGACATTCTCGGCCCGCAGGCTGCGGATGACCTCGGGGATGGTCATGCCGTATCGAGCCAGCTCATCGGGATGCACCACGATCTGCAGCTCGCGCGTCACGCCGCCAAACACGTTGACGGTCGAGATACCATCAATCCGCTCAAGCCGTTCCTTGATCTCGTCCTCGACGAAATCGCCATACTGCGGCAGCGGGCGGGACGCGCCCTCGCCAGCGCGGACGATGACCCAGGCGATCGGGCTGTCATCAGAGCCGGAGGTATTCAAGGTTGGCTCGCTGGCCTCGTCCGGATACCCGCCGACGCGGTCCAGTCGGTTGGAAACCAGCAGCAGCACATTTGCCATGTCCGAGCCCACGGCGAATTCCAGCGTGACCTCGGCCTGGCCGGTGCGGGCGCGGCTGCTCATCCGGTCGAGACCTTCGAGGCCCCGGAAGGCGTCTTCTTGCGGGTTGATGATCTCGCGTTCGACGTCGGCCGGTGCCGCGCCGGGCCAGGCCGTCTCGACAACGACAATCGGCTTGCGCACATCCGGCGCGAGCTGGACGGGGATGCGGGACAGGGCGAGGGCGCCGAACATCACCGCCATGAACACGATGGCAACGACGGCAATCGGACGATCGATGGCGTAGCGGATAGGGTCCATCCGCTCAGCCCTGCTCGCCGCGCGCGTCGGCGATCTCGGTTGCCCGGCGCGTTTCGTCGTCTGGTGAGGTCGTTGCCGACTGGTCCCCGGTGAGCGCCGAAGGAGGCGTGGAGCCGGACGCCGGGGGCTGCGCGGCATTGCCGGCACCGCTCACGGCATTTGCAGGCCCGGCATTGCTTGGCGCAATCGCCTGGCCCGGCCTCAGGCGCTCGTTGCCGCGGATAACCACCTCGTCGCCGGCCTGCAATCCTGAGAGAACTTCGAAACCGCCGCCGACAGCGCTGCCGATCTCCACCGGGCGCGGCGTTGCTTGCCCGGCGTCGTTCACGAAGACGCTCCAGCCGCCGCGGGCCTGCACGAGGGCGTCCTTGGGAACAACAACGACCTCGCGCGGCGCGCTTATCGGGAGATCGACGGAGACGGACTGCCCCACAGCGACCGGCGTGCTCGCATCGAGGATCTCAAACAGGACCGGACGGGTCTGTGTCGTGGTGTATTCCGTCGGCAGGATGGTCCGGAGTTTCAGGGACAGCGCAGCGCCCGTACCGGTCTGCCCGGCGACGGCGCTGTCGGGTTGCAATGCGTCGACCAGATTGGCCGGGACGTTCGCACGTACCTCCACCTTTCCAAGGTCCAGAAGGGTTGCGACCTCGCTGCCAGACGACACGAACTGCCCGATCTCCGTGGCAACGTTGAGCACGATCCCATCGAAGGGCGCCCGGATGGTCGCGTTTCGAAGCGTGTACTCAGCGCGCTCTATCGTATTCCGAGTCGAGGCGACCCGCGCCATGGCCTCCTGTTTCAGGCCAAGCGCCTCGTCCAGCGCGGCCTGCCGCTCTTCGACGGTTGCATCTGCGATGGTCGAATTGAGACGCAGGGACTCAGCCCTCTCGGACGCCTTGATGGCGCGGTCCAGTCGGGCGTCGGCCACACGGACCCCCGCCTCGGCGATGGATAGCTCGGTCTCGGCCCGCGCGATCTCGATCTCGAAGAGTTCGGTATCGAGACGTGCGAGGATGTCGCCACGCTTGACCCTGCTGCCGACGCGGACGGGCACGTCGGCCGCGATCCCGGCAACCCGCGCGGCGACCGCGCTTTCCCGCTCGGCCACGACCTGCCCGAAAGATCGGGACGTCTCCGACATCTCGACAACCTCGACGGGAGCCGTTTCCACACCCGCCGGACGCTCCTGAGCAGTCGACGCTTCCGGAGTCGAGAGCAGCGGCAGCGAGAGCAGAACGGTTCCGAAGAAGACGCAGCTGAAGCGGTTCAACATACATTTTCCGATCAATAAGCAGGGTTCTATTTGTCTACGCCGGAAACGCCTGCGCGGATCACTTTCCATGGGCGCGTGGCTTCGGCCTCACCCGGAATCCCGGGAGCGATCTGCCGACTAGCCCCAACCGGCCCCGCCCGGCGGACGCGGCTGTCGGATCAATCGCCTTGGAGAGCGGCCTGCAACGCATACTGCGGTACGCCCCGGACGGAGAGATCGTTCCGTCTCGCCCGCGAGCGTCTGAACGTGCGCTTGCCACGCGCGCGCAACACGCTAGCTCACCGGCGGTGGCGAAAGAGCGAGAAACCAAACCTGGAGGAATCATGCGTTTAACAATGATCTGTGCCGCTTCGGCAATCGTGGCGACGTCCGCGATGGCAGAGGACGTGTCCTACTCGGTCGACGGCGAGAGCTTCACCGGTTATTGGGCCGAGGCGGAAAATCCGAAAGGGCTCGTGCTCATCGTGCACGATTGGGACGGCATGACGGACTACGAGCGCCAGCGAGCCGATATGCTTGCCGAACTGGGTTACAATGCCTTTGCGCTCGACATGTTCGGAGACGATACGCCAACCGAAACGATGGATCACCGTCGCGCGGCCACCGGTGCCCTTTACCAGGACAGGGAGCGCATGCGCGCGCTCATCCAGGCCGGTGTCGCGCAAGCGCAGGAGCGGTCGAGCACCGATGAGATGATCGTGAAAGGGTATTGCTTCGGCGGCGCGGTGGCTCTCGAAATGGCGCGGAGCGACATGGCCGACCTTGCACGTGGCTACGCGACCTTCCATGGCGGTCTTTCAACGCCCGAGGGCCAGTCCTGGGATGGCAACGAGCCGCCGGTACTCGTGCTTCACGGAGGCGCTGACACGTCCATCACGATGCAAGACGTCGCAACGTTCGCAACCGAGCTCGAGACGGCTGGCACCACATACACCATCGAGGTGTATTCGAACGCGCCGCACGCCTTTACGGTCTTCGGCTCTGACAGGTACCGCGAGCGCGCCGATGCGGCAAGTTGGGACGCCTTTACCACGTTCCTCGACGAGAACATCTCAAGCTGACCACAACCGGGAACGCGCGCACGGCGCCCACACCGGGTGCCGAGGCCGCGATACCGGCAAGGGGAGCATCTTCCCGAATCCGGGGCGGGCCGCGGTTCGGCCCGCCCGGGTCACGATTGAAAGCAGGTTCCATGAAATGCCATGTCGTCCTCCTGTGTCTTCTCCCAGGTCTCGCGCTCGCAAATGACTGGCGCGCGCTGGAGCAGGACGGTGCCATCGCCGTGATGCGCCACGCACTTGCGCCGGGCACTGGCGATCCGGGCGAGTTCAGGCTGGGGGATTGCGAGACCCAGCGTAACCTGGATGAACGCGGTCGTGAGCAGGCGCGAAGGATCGGCCAGGCCTTTCGCGAGCGCGGGTTCGCGTTCGACGTGGTCTTCACGAGCCAATGGTGCCGCACCCAGGAGACAGCGAAACTCCTAGACCTTGGCCCGGTCGTGGACGCCCCCGCGCTGAACTCGTTCTTTCGGGACTTTTCGACGCGAGATACCCAAACCCGCGAAGCGCTGGACCTGATTGAAGCAACAGACGGCAAGCTGATGCTCGTGTCTCATCAGGTGAACATCTCTGCGCTGGCCGGGCAGACGACCCGGTCGGGGGAAGTTCTCATCATTCAATTGAATGATGGAACGGTCGCGGTAACGGGCAGCATTCTCGTGGAGCCTTGAAACACGTCACCGAACCAACCGCCCGGGGCGGGCCAGCGGGGAGGCTTTCTGGTGACGCCTCGGCACGGCACCGAGAAACGCAATGGACGGTCGCGTTTGGGGGGCTATCGCGGAGCACTGCAATGCGAGCGAGCAAGACAAACAGATTGTTCCTGCGGCGACCGACGGCGATGGCTGGCGGTGACACGTGCTCCGGGCGCCGCCACGGAGGGTCGCTCCGCGCTGGTGGTTAAGGCGGGTAACTTACGAAGCAATGCACGCCCGCGGGGCTCCGGGGGTCCCGCAAAGATATGCAACGGGGCGCTGCTAGCTGAAACTCAGGAGGACCTGGATGTCTCGACGGTTTAGACGCATGAGGATGGCTCGATCTTCTTCTGGTAAACCGGCTTCGTCGGCGATGTAGCGTTCGAGGCGCAGGGCTATGTCGATTGTCGATCGGTAATAGAGATCGGGCTCCGATCGGTTCAATTCAGCCACCAGCCGGTCGAGCAGCGCTTTCTGACGTTCACCGTCAAGGTCTTTCCGTTCCTCTTGGAGCATTGCCATGACCGTCCAAATGTTATTGCGATCTTTCAAAACCCATCTAGGCCGTGCATCGGCCATGTCGAGACTTCGACGCAACACGCCGGGCAGCCAGGGTGAGCCGGGGGCGACAGGATGATGAACCGCCGTTGGCATCGCTGCGTCCGCGTCGATACAATCCCCTACGCCTGAGGTCGTTCCATGGTCCTGAAGCTCTCCGCGATGTTTGGTTTGCTCCGTTCGAGCCGTCCCGAAGCGCCTGCGCGGGACGGTGCTGCAAGTGTCTCCCCCGCATTTGCCACGCGTTTGGCGCAGTTGGATCGGGACCCCTATCTTTCGGTCGCCGACCCCGACTTGCGTCTGATCTCGGTGTTCGACGACTTGACCTACGACCGCGCAGATCTGGACATGCTGACGGGTCCGATGCGACGCCACGCAGTCGCCAAACTCGCGCAGCTCGGCTTCCGGCAAGTATCGGGAAGTGTCATCGACAACCGCGCCGATGATGTTCGCGTGCTGATCCCGAAAATCCACGCTCTTGGCGCATCTCCCTTCGATGCCGCCCGGTACCTTGTGCGCCGTCCGCAGGATTACGTCTTGCTGACGCCAACACAGGTTGCCTGCCAGATGATCGATACCTATCCGTGCGAAGAGGCTGTGGACCGGATCAAGGTGCTGATCGGGAAGCACCCGATCAATCTGTTCAAAATCATGGACCACTTGGAGCCCAAGGAAGCCCATCGCACGTTTCGCGATGCCATCGGTCATCTGAAGTTCGTGCAACGGAAGGCCATCGAGGCGGAACCGTTGCGACGACGCCGAGCGTTGCGCTAGCAAGCGACGTTCCACGCATGGGGCGCACAACAAGGGCGTTGCGAGCCTATCGTCTGTTCGTTTGACGGTCGTGGGTTCGGCCGGGTGTCAGGCTCCGACGTCGGGCATCTCCACGAACCGAACGCCATTGATTTTCCAGCCGCCATCCATCGGTATCATCTCGTACTCCAGCGCGTGGTACCTGCCGGTGCTGTCCGTGACAATGACGGTCTGGTACTCCCGTCCCGACCGCGAAATGGACGACCCGAAACGCAGGGATGATGGCCGCCAGACCATCGGATAGCCATTTTCGACCATGTTCCCGAACTGCTCCGGTGTTCCGAAGAGTGCCCTGATGTTCGGAGAGGCGAAGCTGAATGCGCCCTCGAGATCACCCTGTTCGAAAGCCTTGATTTGCTCCTGGATAACAGACTGGATCGTACGCCCGTCCTGCTGGGCTGCCGAGGCGAATGGAAAAAAGAATATCAGCAAGAATGCCAGCGGTCGCAGGGTCATGGTTGGTACCTCCACTCCTTCAGTTAGCGCCGCGGCGCGGCTTGGAAAGGGGTGCAGTACGTGACCGGGAAGTCCTCGTTGGCGAAAAAGGAGCCGGAACCGATCTTGCCCATGCGGGACCTGAGGCCGGTTGCGGACCGTTCGCGGCATTTGGGAGCATTCCGCGCATGGCACGCGACCAACCCGCTGCGCGGACTGCAACAGCCGCGGCGGGTCTGAGGGTCAGGGGGCGAGCCTCTCCAGCACTGCACCCGCGATCCGCGCCTGGGTGATCCAGTCGGGCAAGTCGCGGGGGGCGCCCTGAGAGAGGGAATGGCGTAGCGCGCCGTCTTGCAGCAGACGGCTGAGCGCGCCAGCGAATGCCTCGGGATCGTCGGGCGGCACCAGCAGGCCCGCGCCGGGCGGCACGGTATCGGGCACGGCGCCGGTGTGGCAGGAGACGATTGGCAGCCCGTAACTCATCGCCTCGTCGAAAACGATCCCATAGCCCTCGTATCGGGTGGCGAGTGCGAAGAGTGTCGCGGAGCGGTAAAGGCTGTGTAGCTCGGCATTGTCCACGCGGCCCGCGAGGTGGAGCCGATCGCCAAGTTCAAGGTCGCGCAGCATTCGCGCGATGTCGGCCGCGTGGGCGGCATCCCAGGGGGTGCCCACGATGGTGGCGGTCCAGCCGAGATGGCGGATGCGGTCGAGTGCGGCGATGAGCGTGTCGTGCCCCTTGCGCGGGTGCAGGATTCCGACGGAGAGGATCAACGGCGGCGTGACGGGCTGCGCCGGCCCGGAGGGGGGATCCACGCCGGGGCGGATCACGGTGATGCGGGCCGGATCGGCGCCGTAGCGGTCCGTGAGGATCGTGCGCGTGTGGGGGCTCGGCACGAAGACGTGGGCAGCGAGGCGGAGGTTGTCCCGCTCGGTGCGGAAAAGGTGGTCGCGCCGCGCGTCGGTGAGGCCGCTTTCGAGGGCGAGCGGGTGGTGGATCATCGCGACGATCGGCGCGCGGACCCGCGAGAGCCCGCGCGTGTCGATGGCGCCGAAGACCAGCCCGTCGAGGATCAGCGGGCGCGCCGGGTCCAGTGCCACGAGGGTGGCCACGGCCTCCGCCATCTCGGCGGGTGCGGGCTCGGGGAAGCTGGCCGGGAGCGGCAGGTGCAGCACGTCATGGCCGATGGCGCGGAGGCTTTCCAGCAGGCGGCGCTCGTAGATGAACCCGCCGGTGAGCGTCGCGATGTCGCCCGGGATGGCAAAGGCCGCGGGCGCGTTCACACGGCCACCTGTTCGGCGGCGAAGACGGACAGGACCCGGCGCTCGGCAAGGCCGACGGCGGCATGGCCGAGAACCGAGAGCAGGGAGATGACCACCACCGCGCTCCAGAGCATATCGTAGTCCGACAGCGAGGCCGAAAGTGCCATGAGACTGCCGATGCCACGCCCGGTTGCGAGCCATTCCACCACCGTCACGGCAAGGACGGAGGCGGGTACACTCATGCGGGCGGCGGCGAAGAAGGCAGGAAGCATGGCCGGCACCTTCACGTGCCAGAGCCGAGCCACCGGGCCGGCGGCATAGCTGTCGAAAACGTCGAGCACCTGGCCCGGCGCCTGCCGTAGCCCATGGATGCAGGCGACGAAGGTGGGGAAGAAGACCATCGTGGCCACGAGGGCGATGGTGCCGACGGCCCCGCGCCCGAGCAGCAGTACGAGCAGCGGCGCGGTCGTCACGATGGGAACTGAGCGCAGCGTTACCGCCAGCGCGGTCGCGCCCGGACGGAGCGCCGGGGCAAGGGTCAGCGCGACGGCGAGGCTTGCGCCGAGGGCGAGGCCGGCGGCGTAGCCGGGCAGCAGGTAGATGGAGGTCTCCCGCAAGGCCGCGGTGAGCGTTGCCCGCGTCTGGGCGGCGTCGGGTGCCATGTAGAGAGCCTGCCAGAGGTCATCCGGGCGCTTGGCGAAGAAAGCGTTCAGACCGAAGGCCTCCATCGCGCCCCACCATGCCGCCACGGCGACCAGCAGCACGACGACGGCGTCGGCAAGCGGCCGCCATCCTGTATGAGCGGGCGTGACCGGGGGGGAGAGGATGACGGGAGGGCGGTCCGTTAGGAGCGCGGTCGCGAGGCGGCCGACGGCGGCGTAGGCGAGGATCGACACGGCGGCAGCGATAACGGCGAGGGACCAGATGGCCGTCACGTCGAGGGTCCGCATGGCACGGATTGTAAGCACGCCCATGCCGCGCTCGGCGCCGGTAAACTCGCCCACCATCGCACCGAGAAACGCCGCAGGCGCAGCGATCTGCAAACCGGCGAAGAGATACGGCAAGGAGGCGCGGGTGCGGACATGCACCAACTCCGCGACCCGCCCGCGCCCGTAGCTGCGCACGAGGTCGAACCAGCTTGCCGGGGCGGCGCGAAGGCCCACCATCAAGGGTACGAAGGTGGTGTAATACACCGCGAGCGCGGCAAGCGTCACCTGCGGCCCGGCGCCGGGGCCGTAGAGGACGCGCAGGATCGGGCCGGTGGCCACGAGCGGCAGGCAGAAGACGAGGAGCGCCAGACCGGCGATCACAGGCGCGGCGCGGGGCCAGGTGAGCGCGCCAGCGGCGAGGCAGATCGCGGCGAGGTTGCCAGCGACGAAACCGGCGGCGGCATTTGCCAGTGTCTCCCGCAACGCGCGGCCAAGGAGCCCAGCATTCTGCGCGATGTGCAGGATCACGTCGCTCGGCGCGGCGAGGACGTAGGCACCGGCGAGCGCCCGCGCGGCAAGCTCCCACGCCAGGAGCAGGAGGGCGAGGGAGAACAGCCCGCGCGGCCATCGCGGCGTCGGAGCCGGTATCGCGGCGGTCATTGTGCCGCCAGCGGAGGGCGGGCCTGCGCCATGCCACGAGCGAGGGCTTCGGCGACGGCGCGGGCGATGCTGCGGAATTCGGGCGTCTCCGCAACCCCGGCGGCACGCGGCCGAGGCAGGGGGACGGGGATATCCGCGACAATCCCGGCGGGGCGCGGCGAAAGCACCAGCACCCTGTCGGCCAGAAGGACGGATTCCACAACCGAATGGGTGACGAGCAGCGCTGTCGTCCGGCGCGGCTCCCAAAGGAGGGGCAGATCTTCGGCAAGCTGCCTTCGGGTGAGTTCATCCACCGCGCCGAAGGGTTCGTCGAGCAGCAGCAGGCGCGGTTCGGTCACCATGGCGCGGGCGATGGCAGCGCGCTGGCGCATCCCGCCGGAGAGTTCGGCGGGGCGGCTGCCGGCGAAACCGTCGAGACCCACCAGCCGGATAAGGTTTTCCACGGCATGCGGGGCAGGGGGCCTGCGGGCGAGTTTTAGCGCAAGTTCGATATTGCCCCGCACCGTGCGCCACGGCAGCAGCGACGGGTCCTGGAAGGCCATGGAAAGGCCAGCGTCGCGCTGGATCTCGGCCGGCGGGGCGCCGCCAACGCGCACCTCGCCGGAGGAGGGGGTCTCCAGCCCGGCGATGATGCGCAGCAGCGTGGACTTGCCGCAGCCGGAGGGGCCGACGAGCGCCGTTGTGCGCCCGCCCTCGAAGGTGACGTCGAGCGGCCGGATTGCCTCCACCCCGCCGGGAAAGACCTTGGCGAGGCCCTTGCAGCGGATGTCCGGAGAGCCTGTATTTCCGGTGTCAGCTCCCATGAACCTCCTCAAGGATCGAGCGGTCCCACAGGTCTGGCGTGACAGTCCGGCCGAGCAGCGCCAGGGTTTCGATGTTGGCGGCAACGGTCTCGTCCGTCCACCAGCCAAAGCCGTTCGCGTCGGTCAGGTCGGAAAACATCAACGGCACCTGCCGCGTGGCCTGGAGTTTCTGGATTTCGATATCGAGTCCGGCGTCGGGGAACATGGCGAGCGTGAGCGCGGCGGCGGCATCGGTGTCGGCGCGGTAGGCCTCCCAGCCGCGCACCTCGCCCGACAGCAGCGCCACCAGTTCCGCGCGGCGGTTGGCAAGGCTGTCGTCGGTGGCGATATAGGTCTGGGAATGCACCGCGTAGCCGTGATCGGCCATCAGCATGGTCAGGCTCTCGATACCCTGAATTGCCATGGCGACGGGCAGGTCGGTCTCCCAGCAGAGCAGGCAATCGACCTCTCCCGCCACGAGCGGCTGGGCGGAATACTGGGTTGGGACAACCTCGATCTGGTCGATGTCCACCCCGTTGAGGGTGCAGAGCGCCTGCAGAACCGGCATGTTGGCGAGCGCCATCCCGATCTTCTTGCCCATGAGGTCGGCGGGTTCGTTCACCGGGTTGGCGGGCAGGGAGGCGACGACGAAGGGATTCTTCTGCATCGCCACGGCGAGGATGCGGAAGGGCGCGCCCTGTTCGATGGCGGCGGCGGTGTAATCGGCCGCAGAGATTCCCACGAGGGCGGTGCCGGAGACGACAGGCGGCTCCACTGGCGCGTTCGGACCGCCCTGCGCGAGCGAGACGTCAAGGCCGGCCTCCCGCCACCAGCCGCGATCCTGCGCTATATAGCTGCCGGCGAATTGTACCGAATGGAGCCAGGAGAGTTGCAGGCCCACCGGCGTCTGGGCGCGCGCACGCAGCGGCGGCATGGCGGCGGCGGCGATGCCGGCCGTGCCGGTGGCGAGCAGGGTGCGGCGGGACAGGGTGCGATACGTCATGGCGGCTCCTCAGCTTTCCATTTCGCCGCTTAAGCTTAGTGGCATATTCCCACACGGCAAGCGGTGAGGCGGTTCAGCCCGTGTCGCCCGGCGCCGGTCCGGTGGTGAAGGCGCGCAGGATCATGTCGCGCATCCGCTCCATCGGGATAACCGGGTCGGGCGCGGGGACAAGGCCGTCGGCCCATCCCCAGGTGTCTGTCCGGGCAACGAGGCCGGGCGGGCCGATCACGTGGATGGGCACGTGGGGCCGCTCGTCACCGGCGATCGTGGCGGACGTCTGGTGGTCGCCGAGGACGATCATCAGCGGCGGGTTATCCGCTTGGCGGGCGGCGTAGTCGAATATGGTTCGCAGCGAATAGTCCAGGGCCAGGCGGTACTGCGTGCGCACCCGCTCCGGGTCGCTCCAGACCACCTTGGGCGGGTCGCCGGAGGTGGCCATTTCATCGAACACCTTGCCGTCGCCGAGGGCGTCCCAGCCCAGCAGGTCGGGCACCGGCACCCAGGGCGCGTGAGAGGAGATCAGCGCCACCTCCGCGAAGAGCGGACGTGGGTCCGTGCCGCTGCGCAGGAGCCGGTCGAGCGCGGTGAGGGTGAACTGGTCGGGCATGGTCACCCAGTTGAAGGGCTTGCCGCGATAGCCGAGATCCTTCGCGGCGAGGATGGTGTCGAACCCCATGAACGCGGCCTCCGGCCAGGGCATGGTGATGGCAGGCGCGACAGTGGCGGTGCGGAAGCCGCTGCGTCGGGCGATGTGAAAGAGCGAGGCGCGGTGGCTCGCCAGCAGGGCGCGGTAGCGGGACTGGTCGTCCACCCGCAGGCCATTGGCGAACGTGGCGTGGGAAAGCCAGCTCTGTCCGCCTCGCGTGGGCGCGGAGAGATATGCGGAGCGCATCGAGAGGCCGAGTGCCGAGAGCCGTGCCGTGGCGGCGTCGAGCGTGGCGCGGTGGGTTTCTGCGAAGAAGGGCGTGTCGAGGCTGGCGCGGCCGTAGCTCTCGACGAAGATCACAAGCACGTCGCGGTCGATGGCGTCGAGCATGGGATCGTCGCCGGCGAACACGTCGTACTTCGCGGCACGCGAGAATTCCCGAAGGCCGGCGAGCGTGTGTTGCGCCTGCGTCAGGCTCTCGGCGGCATAGCGGGACGCCCCGGCGCTGCCCGGTACGGCGTCGGGACGGAGCGTGTCGGCGACGGCCGCGAGGCCGGTGGCCATCAGCGCCGCGGCTGCGATGACCCGCCCGCGGGAAGCGAGGTTGAAGGCCGCCCAGGTGCCGGTGGCCCACCAGATTGACCAGGCGAGCAGGGCGGCCATGAGCACCGCGAGCAACGCCGCGCCGATTGAGGTGACGGTGCCGAAAGTCCCGCTGATCAGGTTCAGCGCGGCGGCGACGAGAGGCAGGTCGGAGACCGGGTCGAAGCTGCGCCCGAAGGCCTGGTACATGGCGATGTCGGCAATCTTCAGGATGAAAACCGCCGTCAGCGCAACGGTGAGCGCGGCCCGCAGGAACAGGCCTGCGGTGGTTCCGCCCGTGACCATCATTGCCAGAAGGATCACGGGGAGTTCGAGCGTGAGCAACAGGAAGTCTGGCGGAGCGGGGACGCGGTCGGGCATCGCCAGCACGAGCTGGAGCAGGAGCGCCGCCAGCGCGGCGCGGCCCCAGTGCGGCACCCTCCACGTCACGCCCGCCGTCTCCAGAGCCACAGCAGGTCCCGCGCGAAGGAGGCCAGCACGGCGAGCGCCGCCGCGACCGCGAGCCAGAAACCTGCACGCGCGTCGATGGGAGGGGCCTGCAACAGGATCAGCACGGTCATCTGGAAAGCGCAGACGGCTTTGCGCCAATCCCTTTCGGGCAGGGGGCGGCCGAGCCAGGGAACCGCAAGGGTTGCGAGCAGCAGGAGGTAATGCGCGGCCCCGAGCACCAGCGCGATTGGCCACGGAAGGCCGTGGGCGAAGGCAAGAAGTGCCAGGACGAGGGCAAGCGCGGCGTCGGCCTCCATGTCGAACCACGCGCCGAAACCGGAGACCAGCCCGCTGCGCCGGGCCAGCCAGCCGTCAATGCCATCGAGCGCGGCGGCGAAGGCGGCGAGGGTGAAGAGGCTCCAGCCCGGCGACGCCCCGGCGACAAGCGGCGTGACCAGCACCGCCGCCAGCGTCGCGCGTATCAGCGTGGCGATATTACAGGCGCCGAATCTGCCATGCGGGTAGTGCGCGGATATCAGGCGGGCGACCAGGGCGAGTCCGACGATCAGCACCACCAGACCCGGCAGCCAATAAAGCCGAGGGAGATCGGCGAAGAGCGCCGCATGCAGGGCGGCCCACAGGGCAATTGCGACGAGGGACGCCAGGCGAATGCCGCGCCGCAATTTCAAGGGCGGCTTGGCCGGGGCCAGCCGGTCTGCGGTGACGGAGGTGTGTTGCTGCGTCAATGTCATGCTACCAATGATCGGGCCGGAGCCGCGCAAGTCAAATCGTGCTATGACCGCATGACAGCCGGATGGGGCAGGCTCAACCAGAGAAGGAAGAGCGCATGGACATGAAGGCCGAAGGATACCGGATCCCCGTACGGGTGCTGCATTGGCTGGTCGCGGTGCTGGTGTTGCTGATGATCCCTGCTGGGCTGATCATGGTGCAGGACGGGCTGCCGCGGTGGTTCCAAAACACATTGTTCATCTTTCACAAGAACGCGGGCATTGTGGTGCTCCTGCTGATGCTGGTGCGGGTCTTCTATCGCTGGCGCTACACGCCACCGCCGCTGCCCGACGATATTCCGGGCTGGCAGCAGAAGGCGGCCGATATCTCGCATCGGGGATTGTACGTGCTGCTCTTTCTCATGCCCGTCACTGGATACGTGCGGGTGCGGGCAGAGCGCTACCCGATCGAGGGGCTGGACGCGCTCGGCATCGGGACGCTGGTGCCGCACTCCAAGGCGCTGGCGGGTCTGGCACAGACGGCGCACAACGTAGCGGCCTTCGTGTTGATCGCGCTGCTTTTTGTCCACATCGGCGCGGCGATGCAGCACGCCGTCCTTCGCCGGGACGGGGTGTTCTTCCGCATGTGGCCGCCATTCGGGCGGTAGCTCCGGCAGGTGCCCTCCTGCCGATCTGTGAAAGAGCCCCCGGGAATTTTCGGACCGGGCAGAGGTCCACGCCAGCCTTGCGCCGAAGCGGGCATGCAACCGGGCGAAACCGGATTTCGATCTTTCAAACCGGGTTCTGGGCCCCGACGAAATAGGCAAGATCGCCATCATCGTCGAAGAGCGGTCGGATCCGGAGCCTGTTCATAAACGGCTCACCCGACTTGCGATAGTTGAGGATATCGATGGTGAACGTCGTCTCGGCCCGAAGCGCCGCGCGGATCGCCTCGACGGCGTTCGGATCGGTCTCTGGACCCTGGAGAAATCGGCAGTTCCGCCCCAGTACTTCTTCCGGCGCGTAGCCGGTCTGGTCTTCGAACTCTTCGCTGACATAAATCATTGGGTTGTCGGGCAGTTTCGGATTGGTGATTACAACGCTCATCGACTTTTCCTCAGACTCGAGCATGGCGATCAGGTCATCTTCGCTTGGAACGGGATCGGACACGACAACCTCCTGAAACATGGAATGAGAGATCTTGACCGCATCCTATCGCTTTGGCGCATTTCGGCAACCGAGCGATCCGGTGCGCCGGGGTGCTGTCGGGCCGTCCTTACCAATGCTCGGTGCCGGGCGCGCCCTTTGGAATTCCGGTGAGGTTCGGCGTGACCCAGCCGCCATAGAAGTCACCCGGCTGTGGAACGACTCGAACACCATCGACCAGGCAGGCGTCCATCTTGCTGGCATAGAAAGCGACGTGATCTGTCAGCGGCCGGAAGCCACGGATTGGAGAGGGGTAGTACCAGGCGGCGCGTGTCGCGACCTGGTTCCCGGAGTTCACATCGAAATAGGAAGCGACACCCTTCCACTCGCAGAAACTCCGGCCGGGTGCCGGGCGCAGTTCGGCCAAGATGTCCTCCGGCCGGAGGTAGTAGGTCGGCGCATGGTGGGTTTCGAGAACCCTGATCGCCCGGGACGTGTCGGCCACCGTCGCGCCGCCGAGGATGATCTGGATGCGGCTGGACACCGGCTCGAACCGCGGTGGCCGGGGGTAGTGCTGCACGTTTTCGGGCAAAAGCGGCATGGCGAGGATCAGGTGAAGCGGAGCAGGACTGCCGCAGCAGCCGCGATATGGCCAAGGGTCAGGGCGACGGAGAGCGTGTGAAGGACCTTGAAGCGCTCCCGTTGGCCGGTGTCGGTCGCATCGTTGATCGCCGGCATCAGAACCTGGCGGGCCGGGATCACCGTAAGCGCGACGAGCCCCATGAGCCCCGCACCGAGCACGTCGATCCCCGCCAGCAGCAACGCCGACAGCGCCGAGACGGCGAGGACGAAGAGGTAGAAATGCGGGAAGGCACGGCGCAGCAGTCTGCCCGCCTGCTCGGCCGGCAGGGCGGTGAAGAGGAATGCCGCAAAGCCGAAGGAATACAGGACCATGCCGCCGAACAGCAGCGCGGTCGCGAGAAGTGCGAGGCTCGTCATTGCCCGCCCCCCTCCTGCACCGTCATCCGCCGGGCAAGGCGCGAGATCGCGGGGCGAACCGGCAGGAGTGCGCGATACCCAATCTCCAGAAGGACCGACACAGGCCGGATCCGGGCGAGACGCCCGGCAATGCGCCAGCCCGGCAGCACGCTCCAGATTTCCGCGAAGGCGGCAGCGCCGGACAGCAGAACTCCGTCCGAACGACGCACGTGAAACCGCTGCATCGCTGCGTCTCTTTGCAAATCAGGACCGGTCGGCGCTGTTTCCGAGGATACGTCGACGAAACGCAACGCATCGCTTCCGTTGCGGGAGGCATAGTGCTTGATCTCTGCCGTGCAGAGCGGACATGACCCGTCGAAATAGACGACGAGCGGATCCTGCGACGCTGTCGCGGCTTTGTCCGGCCTTCGTGCCGTTTCCGATGATTGCATTTCGCGCTTTGGCTCCTGAGTACGATTCCGCAAGCAAGATAGGCCGGGTGGGAGAGATGTCTCGTACGACGATCGCACGCCGCCGCGACGCTTCGCGTGGACAAACGGTCCGGGAGTACCAGTTTCTCCGGCATGAATGGTTCGCAGGATATTTCTGGCAGGGGCCGCGGCACCCGAAGGGCTGGGCTTGACCTGCTCGACGCCTTTCGCCCGCGCATGGGTGCACGCTACGCGGCGAACCGAAATGTCGATGCAGGGCCCGGCCGGCAAACCTCGGTCAGCCACCTTTCGCCCTATATCCGCCGCCGTCTCGTAACGGAGGCCGAGGTCGTGGCCGCCGCGCTCGACGCGCACGGCCCGGACGGTGCCGGGAAGTTCATCCAGGAGGTGATCTGGCGCGGCTATTTCAAGGGTTGGCTGGAGCACCGGCCATCCATCTGGGAAAGCTACCGGTCAGGTCTCGTCCGCGATCTCGCGGAGTTGCAGGAGAATGATGGGTTGCGCAGCCGACTCGAGGCAGCCGAGGGCGGGACGAGCGGTCTGGAGTGTTTTGACGTCTGGGCGCGGGAGTTGACCGAGACGGGGTACCTGCACAACCACGCTCGTATGTGGTTCGCTTCAATCTGGATCTTCACGCTGCGCCTTCCCTGGCGGATTGGGGCGGACTTCTTCCTGCGCAACCTGGTCGACGGCGATCCGGCCTCGAACACACTGGGTTGGCGATGGGTGGCAGGGCTGCACACCCGGGGAAAGGCCTATCAGGCCACCGCGTCGAACATCGCGCGGTTCACCGAAGACCGATTCCGGTTGCGCGCCTCCGAACTGGCAGCGGAGGTTGTCCCGCTGGATCACGAGGAACCCGGCGGCCTCCCACCACTTCGCCCGTTGCGCGAGGTCAGTGCACCGCAAGCCCGCGTTCCAACCGCGCTGCTCATCACCGAGGAAGATTGTGGCGTCGAATCCTTCGGCCTGTCGGGGCTGGATATCCAAGCCTGTGCCACCTTGGCCGGCAGCGAGCTGCGGTCGGATCGTCCCGTTGCGGCAGCCGTTTCGGCCTTCGAACAAGAGGCCCTCGACGATTCCGTGCAGCGCTCCGGCCTTGATGCGCGGCGCCTCCGGGCAGCGCAGCCGCCCGCACTCGCCGATTGGGCGACGGAGGCCGGCGTTCGGCAGATCGTTACGCCCTACGTTCCAGAGGGGCCTCTGCGAGACCATTTGCTGACGCAGCTGCCGGTGCTCGAACGCCGGGGAATTTCCCTTTGCGAACTGCGCCGCGACTGGGATCGGGCAATCTGGCCGCATGCAACGGCGGGCTTCTTCAAGGTCAAGAAGCGTATTCCCGGCATCCTTCGAACGCTGGAGATGAGGTGTCGGTGACAGCGGGAACCGCGACGGCAGCAGGCCGTTGAGTGAGGCGCCGCGACGCTTTCGAAACCGGGGCGCGTGCGAATGCCAATCGGATGCATATCGGGTCGGCTGATACGCGCAAGCGGAGCTGCCGCTGACGGAGACCTTGTTGCGACGGGACGCCGCCTAACGTGTCGCCTTGCCGGGCGCGGTTAGACGGCCTGAAACCGTCACACGCGCGCTTTGGTTGCGTCGCTTCTACTCACGTGGAAGCGACGCCAAAGCGCGTAGCGATCTACCGAGGCCAGGATTTCTGAGGCCAAGACCCGTCGCCGAATAGCAGCGCACCCCCGCGCACGACGCTGCCAATTCTTGCGGGTTGATCAGAAACGGCATCCCCCGGCGGCAGGGGCTGTCAGGATCCGAGTTCCTCACGAGTCACAGCGAAATGGACATCTCGTGCCAGGTCATTCCGCCATGATCGGAGGTCGATTGCCTTAGATAGCGGTAGCCGAACTTCTCGTAGAGCGGCACATGATGTTCCTTGCACATGAGATAGATTGTGGCCTTGCCCATCCGTGTCATCCGCTCGACAAATTCGACCATCAACGCCCGTGACAGGCCTTTGCCCTGGTGCGAGGGATCGACGACGACGGACATGATGATCACATTCGGAGCGTCGGGGTCATGCCCGACGAGCTCTTTGAACTCCTCATCGGACATCTCGACTTCATGCGCACATCCGCAATTGATAAAGCCGGCCGCCTCTCCTTCGACCTCAAGAATAAGGAAACCCTCGGGATAGACCTGGATCCGTTTGGAGATTTTCTCGTGGCTCGCAGCTTCGTTCCCTTCATACGCTGAAGCCTCGATCTCAAAACAGCGATCTGCATCGGCGGGACGGGCGTTTCGAAACCTGTTCATGCTCTGACGCTAGCCTGATCTTTCACTGGTAGCCAACATCGCTGCGAATGCTCACCTTGCTTGCCGTGTGGAGAGACTCTGAAGTCGGAGCCGATGTGTACGAAACTCCCGCGCGATCAACTGTTTGCCCCGGTTGGTGCGACACCGGCGCGATCTCCAAGAACGGCAACATTCTATGTTGGCTTGACCATAAGCACCCATTGCTGCCCCGGACCATCCCAGTTGCCTTTGACCATCGGGCGCCGGGCCTTTTGCCAGTAGCCGCAGCGTTGATAGAGCCGGATTGCCTCCGCATTCGCATCGGAGACCACGAGCGCGAGATGTGTATGCCCGCCCTCACGGGCTATCGTTTCGGCCAAAGCCATCAACCGTGCGCCATGCCCCTTGCCGCGATGCTCGGGCAAGGTGGCAATCACGTTCAGGCACCACGCGCCCGGCACAAGGTTCTCAAGTTCAACGAGCGGAACCCATTCGGCGTCGACGCCCTCGGTGGATACCGGTTCGGTTGCGTGCGGTTGCCCCATCAGGACGGCCTCGACCCCCGAACCCTGATCGAGCACGACCATGATCCACCCTGTGTTCATCTGTTCGATTTGCTGCAGGCGCCCCTCTTCCCACGGATCGCCGTCGGGCCCGGCCTTCCGCGTCCAGACCGACAGGAGAATGCCGTCCGAAGCCATGTCGTTGAGCCGCGCTACGATGGCGGCGTCGTCAGTCCGGAAGGGGCGCAACGGTGCTGTGAGGGGGACGGGAACTTCGGCCTCGGTTAGCGACATGGATTAGTCCCTCGACAGCGTGATGTGAAGTGATCTCGCAGCACAGGGTAGGGCGTGTGGAGCAAAGGCTCAATAATTCCAACAATCTCGTCGATTTGGCTGAACTCGCGACTTGCGACTTTGTGGCTAAAAATCGCAAGTCGGTCTGCCCGCCGGAGAGTGTCTGGAGACGTTCTGCCATGTTGAGAACGCTCGATGCTGGTTGTGACAGACCCGTGTGGGTGGTGGCGCTACGCGCTGTCGGAGAGCACTGCGTCGACTTCAATCTCGACCAACCATTCCGGGTTTACGAACCGAGTGACTGCCATGATGGTATCGACCGGACGAGCAGTCACGCAGTATTTCTTCCTCGCTTCGATGGCTTCTTTCCAATTCTCGATATCCGTCAGAATGACTCGTGTCCGCACGATATCGTCGAGGCCCGAGCCTGCCTGTTCAAGGGCCTCCTTGATGATTTCAAAGCATTGCGTCGTCTGAGCGAATACGTCCCCGACGCCCACGGTCTTGCCCTGAGCGTCTACGGGTGCCGTCCCGCCCACCGAAATGAACGGGCCAACGCGAACAGCGCGGCTGAAGCCGACGATTTCTTCCATCGGATTTCCGTTCGAGATCAACTGTCGCATGTCTTGCCCCACTCCATTTCCGGGCAGCCGAGTGCTGCGAACGTCGTCCGCCTGCCGCGCAGTAACACACTGACATACACCACTATCCAAAGCATGCCTGTCAATAGCGGTCGCTTTGGGGGTGATGTCGAAGTCAATATATATATCAACGGCTTATGGTCGGAGGGCCTCCAGCCAGATGAGCAAGGCGGCTCTGGGGAAGCTTCCGCCGGTACATCCCTGCCGCCGTGTCTGGTGCCAGCGTCACCAGGCCTGCCGGTAGATCTCCAAGATTCGATCACGGTTGAGATCGACGGGGTTCCAGTCCAGCAGGCGGCGGATCGCGTGGGCTTCGTCCGCCATGATGCCGAGATCTTCTTGCGGGACGCCATGCGCGCGCAGGCGCATGTCGAGGCCAAGTGACGCACAGAACGCGATGGCACCGGCGCGAATCTCCTCGGGTGTTCCGGAGCGGAATCCCAGAGCGTCACAAACGATAGCGGTTTTCTCCGGGACCGCGGGTGCGTTGGCAGCCAGCACATGGGGAAACATCAGCGCATTCGCAATGCCGTGTGGAAGCTTGCGGCG
This sequence comes from Tropicimonas marinistellae, assembly GCF_001509585.1. GTDB lineage: Bacteria > Pseudomonadota > Alphaproteobacteria > Rhodobacterales > Rhodobacteraceae > Tropicimonas > Tropicimonas marinistellae. Next base: position 407,148 of record NZ_LNCI01000001.1, read on the forward strand.
TGTTCCCAGCGGGTAGGCGGTGGCATGGCCGGCCGTGGTGTTGACGGGGCCGAGGCAAACGCCACCATAGAACGCGGCGAGCGCCATTCCGCCGCGAGCCTCGGCGTCGCTGCCGTTATCGACAGCGCGCTTTAGGTACCGGCCAACCAGACCGACGCCCTGGCGCGCATATTCGTCGATGATCGGGTGGGCGCGCTTCGAGGTGAAGGCCTCCACGCAATGCGCCATCGCGTCGACGCCCGTCGCCGCAGTTACGGCTGGCGGCACGGATATCGTGAGCGCGGGGTCGATGATCGCAAGGTCGGCAAGCATGTGCCGGCTTTCGGTGGCGACCTTCGAGTTGGTGGCGGGGTCGGTCACAAGAGCGCGCGTTCCGACTTCGGAGCCGGTTCCCGCTGTCGTGGGAATCTGTACCAATCCAACGGATCGAGCCGGTGCGCGATGTGGGCCGCTGATCTCGGACAGGCCGACGTTCTGACCGGCCATCACCGCCACCAGCTTGGCAAGGTCCATCGCCGACCCGCCGCCAAAGCCGATGACGAGGTCAGTATCACCGACGGCCGCCACGGCGTCTGACAGGTTGTTCACATCGGGTTCCGGAATCACCGCGCCAAAACAGACAACGCCATTCAGCCCGAGCAGTTCCAGGCGCCCGGCATTGACCGCGTCGGCAACGACAAAAGGACGTGTGTAGCCTTTTTCAGCAACCCAATCGGGGAGACGGGCAAGCGCGTCCGTACCGAAGAGAACCTGCGGAGGGAACTGGATTTCGATCGGGTTGGTAAGCTCTGCCATTTTCCTCCCTTTCCACGATATGTGGCCCGTTCCGGCCAGTGTTGATGGGTGTATGACGACCCCCGGACTGGCCTCCATCAAGGATGCCCGGCTCGCGAACTGGCGGTGAACCAGCAAGGAATTCGGTCATCCAATGCGTTGGAGCTACGCCAGTATCGCAATATTTGTCAACTTATGAATTTTCGTAACGCTGCGCTGTTTTGGCGCTGTTGCTGTGGTCAATATTGGAGGATTGCTCATAAAAAATACATTAAAAACATAGTATTAAATTGGTTTTGCCTAAGTTGATTGTTGGCTGCGCTCTCCGTTTTGTTGTGAGGTGGTCGGCGAAAATCCGGATCTAATAATTACAAAAATACAAAAATATGTTGACTCCGGCGCTGTGGTTTTCCAAGGTCTCGGCAACACTGCAATGGGTGTGGCGGGGACGCGCAGACGACTCGCGGAAGGTACCCCGGTCCATTGCTGGGTGCGGGAGGCGAATGTGAGCCAAATCGACGAGCGACGGAGCGACACTGTCATTGGCATGGGGCTGCTTGCGTTCTGTGTCTTTGCGGCCTGGCGGACCCTGAAGGTGAAGGTCCAGGCCGGCAGCACGATTGCCGGGCCGTCCTTCCTGCCGTGGCTGATGATCGTAGCGATTTCGATCCTGTCGATTGTCATGATCCTGCGCGCGATGCGGCGGGAGCATGGGGCCACGGTATCTGTTCCCGACCGCGCCGCGCTCGTGAAGATCGCGATATTCGTCGCCCTGTTGGTGGCCTATGCCGCCGCATTCATGCCGCTGGGCTACCTGGTGTCGACCGCTGCGGTCGTCATCGCGGGGCTGTGGCTCTTCGGAGAGCGGCGGATCCTGATGCTCACGCTATTTCCCGTTGCCCTGATCGGCACGGTCTATCTCGGTTTTACAGAGGTTCTGAAGGTCTGGCTTCCATGAAAGGGAGGCGGCCGCACGCCGAAATCGGCACTAATCAATGGAGGAGGACCCCATGATCAAGAAATCCCTCACCGCGGCGACGGCGCTCGCAGCGTTTGCGGCAGGCCCGGCCCTGGCCGATTTTCCCGAACGCCCGATCCAGGTGATCGTGCCGTATTCGGCAGGCGGCAGCACCGATCTGTCCATGCGCCTGCTGGCCGACAGCATCGAGCGGAATTTCGACGGCGTGACCGTTGTTGTGCGTAACCAGCCTGGCGGCGGCGGAGGTATCGGCACATCGGCGGCGCTCCATGCACGCCCTGACGGCTACACCGTCGGTGCCGGAGCGCAGGGTCCGCTCGCTCTCCTGCCGCACCTCGGCGGGACGGACTACACGATCGACGATGCCGATTTCATTGGCGTTATCTCGCGCTCGTTGCAGGTGCTCGTGGCCTGCAAGGATGCGCCGTTCAGCGATTATGATGCCTTCATCGAATACGCCGCGTCCGAAAAGCCGCAGATCGGCAATTCCGGCGCTGGCGGCGCCAACCATATCTCCGCCGAAGCCTTTGCCGCGGCGGCCGGAATCGCGGTCGAAAGCGTGCCGTACAACGGCTCGGCTGATGCCCGCACCGCCTGTGTTGGCGGCCATATTGACGCGATGGTGGCCTCGCCCGCTGAGGCGCTGGAGCAGTCCAAGGCCGGGAACATGACACCACTCTTCATCATGGAAGACGAGCGGATCGACCTGTTCCCCGATACGCCGACGGCGGTCGAGAAGGGCGTGGACTTCACCTGGTCGTCCTGGAAGTCGTGGATTGCGCCGAAGGGTATCAGCGAGGAAGAACTGGCCTGGCTGCGCGAGGCCGTCAAGGTCGCGGCATCGGACGAGGAATTCGTTCAGAAGATGACCGACATGGGCGAGTTCGTCGTCTATGAAGATGCCGACACGTTCCAGAGCCGCGCTTCGGGCGACAGCAAGATGGCCCATGATGCTATCGATGCGCTTGGCATGCTCGGCATGAACAACTGAACCATCCCTCCCTGGTTCTTCACAGCCGGGGAGCGCAACCCCACCGCGCTCCCCGGCTCATGACTTTCCGGCCGCGTGGCCGTTTCGAGAATTCCTGCTTGCCATGGAAACGCTTTCCTACCTGTCCCAGCTTCTGAATCCCGCCATTCTGGGTGCGATTGCGCTTGGAACCTTCGGCGGCCTGATCATCGGGGCCTTGCCGGGGCTTACCGCGACGATGGGCGTCGCCCTGCTGATCCCGCTCACGTTCGGCATGACCCCGGTGATGGGGATCAACATGCTGATCGGTATCTACATCGGTGGAATCTACGGCGGCTGCGTTTCCTCGATCCTGTTGCGAACGCCAGGCACGCCGGCCTCCGCCGCGACGGTGCTCGACGGCTACCCGATGGCGCAGAAAGGTGAAGCGGGCAGGGCGCTCGGCATGGCCACCGTCGGCTCCGCCGTGGGCGGGCTGGTCGCGGCCGTGATCCTCGCCACCCTGGCTCCGCAACTCGCGGCCATCGCGCTTGAATTCGGGGCGCCGGAATATTTCGCGCTGGCCTTGTTCGGCCTGACAATCATCGCGTCGCTGTCGGGCGATATTCTCAAGGGCGCCATCTCGGGTATGCTCGGAGTGCTGATCGCCTGTGTTGGCGCCGACCCGATCTCCGGGGTGCTGCGCTATACCTTCGGGATCTCGGGCTTCGCGTCGGGCTTTGCCTTCACGCCCGCCTTGATCGGGCTCTTCGCCCTTTCCGAAGTGTTCACCCAGATGGAAAAACTCGCGACGGGCGAGATCGTCTCGAAGAAGATCACGGGGCGTTGGCCTTCGTGGCAGGACTTGCGCGACAGCCGCGGCGCGCTGGTGCGTGGCTCGCTCATCGGCTCTTTCATCGGCATTGTGCCCGGGACAGGCTCCGGCACGGCATCCTGGATTGCCTATAACGAAGTGCGCCGTTCCTCGAAGACACCGGAGAAGTTCGGCACCGGCTATGCCCCCGGCATCGCTGCGACAGAAAGCGCCAACAACGCTGTCTGCGCCGCCGCGCTGATCCCGCTGCTCGCCCTCGGCATTCCCGGTGACGTGGTGACCGCCGTCCTGATGGGCGGATTGATGATCCAGGGGCTCGCCCCGGGGCCGCTGATGTTCCAGTCCAACCCCGATGTGATCGTGGGCATTTTCGGCGGCACCTTCATCGCGACGATCTTCATGTTCATCTTCGGCATGGCGCTGATCCCGCTCTTCAGCCGGATCCTGATGATCCCGCGCCATATCCTGTCGGTGTCGATCGTCCTGTTCTGCTTCATCGGCTCCTTTGCCATCAACCTGAACCCGGTGGACCTCTATACGATGGTTGGGTTCGGGGTGCTGGGCTGGGGGATGCAGAAATTCGGTTTCAGCCAAGCCGCGCTCTGCATCGCACTGATACTTGGGCCGATGATGGAGGCGAACCTCCGGCGCGGGTTGCTTCAGGCGCATGACAACCTGTTCGAGTTCGCCTCCGGCCCGATCACCCAACTCTTCCTGCTGCTGACTGTCCTGTCGCTCGCCTGGCCGATGATCGCCAAGCGCCTCGCTCGCCGCCGCAGCGCAACCACCCAAGAGAATGAAGACCAATGACCAAGTCAGCCTATGTCGCGCTCGTCACGTGTTTCAATGATGACGAGACCATCAATTACGAGGCCACACGAGCGCAGGTTCGTCGCCAGGTCGAGGCGGGCAACAACATCCTCTGTGCGGGAACCAACGGCGATTTCTCCGCACTGACCTACGACGAGAAGGTCAAGCTGACCGAAGAGGTCGTCGACGAGGTCGGCGGCAAGGTGAAGGTGATCGTCAACGCCGGCATGCCGGCAACGTTCGAGACGGTGAAACTCTCCAAGGAATTCGACCGGATTGGCGTCGACGGGATTGCCGTCATCACGCCCTTCTTCATCGCGTGCACGCAGGACGGGCTGATCCGTCACTACACGACCGTGGCGGATGCGGTGTCGACGCCGATTTACCTGTACGACATTCCGGCGCGGACCCAGAACCATATCGAACCCGAAACCGCCGCCAAGCTCGCCGACCACCCCAATATTGCCGGTATCAAGGATAGCGGCGGTGCCAAGGAGACGCTTGAAGCCTACATGTCCGTGGGCAAGGAGAAGGACGGTTTCGATGTCTATTCCGGCCCCGATCACCTCGTGCATTGGGCGCTGCAGAACGGCGCCGCAGGCTGCATCTCCGGGCTCGGAAACGTGATGCCGAACGTGCTGGCCAAGATCGTGTCCTGCTACAACGCGGGCGACGAGGACGGCGCTGCCGCCGCTCAGGAGACCTATACCGGCATGCGCGTCGATCTCTACAAGCTCGGCTTCCCGCCGGCGATGGTGAAGCGGGCGCTTTGGGTGATGGATCACTCCGTCGGCGCCTCGCGCCAGCCCGCGCTTCTGCCCGATCCCGAACAGGACAAGGAAATCGAGGCCATCCTCAAGAAATACGAGCTGATCTGATGACTGTCGTGCTTACAACCTCCCCCGGCTTCGGCAAACATGGCCGTGTGCCGGACCTGATCGCCGAGAAGGGATGGGAGCTGATCCGCTGTGTGGACCGGGACATTCCCGATGGCGGTGTCTCCGAACATATTGCCCGCGCCGACGTGCTGGTTGTGGGGCTGATCCCGGTGACGGCAGGGTCCCTCGAGGGTGCGGAGACGCTGAAGGGCGTTATCAAGCATGGCGTCGGTGTCGACAATATCGACATGGATGCCTGTACTGCCGCCGGATTGCCCGTGATGAACACGCCGGGCGCAAACGCCAACGCCGTGGCGGAGCTGGCCATGGGCTTCATGTTCGCGCTAGCGCGCCACATGCCTGCCAGCCATGCATCGGTCGTTGCCGGTGGCTGGGACAGGAAGGTCGGCACGGAGCTCTCCGGAAAGACCCTAGGGATCGTGGGCCTCGGAAATATCGGCCGCAAGCTTGCGCTCGCCGCGCGCGGTATCGGCATGAAGGTGGTCGCGACCGACCCCTATGCCGACAAGGATTTCGCCGCGGCGAACGGGATCGAGATCCTTGAACTCGACGATACGCTCAAGGTTTCGGACTATGTCTCGCTGCACATCTTTGGCGGGGCGGAGAATGCCGGGCTGATCAATGCCGAGAAGCTCAGCCTGATGAAGCCGACCGCCTGCCTGCTGAATCTTGCCCGCGGCGAAGTGGTCGACCTGGACGCAGTCGCCGCGGCGCTCGATGCCGGCACGCTTGGCGGTGTTGGGATCGACGCCTATGAAACCGAACCGCCCGACACAGATCATCCGGTCTTCCGCCATCCCCGCGCAGTCTTCATGCCGCATTCGGGCGCTGACACGAAGGAATCGGTCGAGAACATGGGCCTGATGGTGATCGAAGACATCCAGACGCTGCTGGATGGAGGCGTTCCGGCGCGGTGCCTCAATGGCGCGGCGCTGACCGGGGTGGATGCGTGATCGGCGCTCAATCGGAAAGATCGCAAGGAGTACCGAGCACATGACTGCTTCCAAGATCGTCATCACCATGGGCGACCCATCCGGGGTTGGCGCGGAGGTGATCGTCAAGGCGATGGCGAGCCTGCCACCGGAGACACGCGCCCGCTACACCGTCATTGGTGATCGCAATACGTTGCAGCGTGCAACGAAAAGCTGCGCGTTGGACCTGCCGCTCACCGAAGCTGGCGCGGTGCCCACTCCGGGGGCGCTGCCCGTCTTGCATGTGCCGGTGGATGGGTTGCCCGGCGAGTTCGGGGTGTTGTCGCCTGCCTGCGGCGAGGCCTCCTACCGCTACATTGTCAAGGCGGTGGAACTGGCGACGGAGGGGGCTGCCGGCAGTATCGTGACTGCGCCGATCAACAAGGCAGCGCTGAACGCCGCCGGCCACCATTTTGACGGCCATACCGGGATGCTGGCGCATCTGACCGGCTGCAAATCGTCCTGGATGCTGCTCGCTTCGCCCACGCTCAACGTCATCCATGTATCCACGCATGTTTCGCTCAAGGATGCCATCGAACGGGCGCAGCCAGACCGCGTTTACGAGACCATCGTGACCGGGCACAGACACTTTCAACGGATGGGTGTGGCGGCGCCGCGTATCGCGGTGGCCGGGATCAACCCACATTGCGGCGAGGGCGGCTTGTTCGGCCGCGAGGACGACCTGCAACTCGTTCCCGGGATCGAGCGCGCGAAGGCGGAAGGGATCGACGTGGTTGGACCCGTCCCGGCGGATACGGTTTACTATCGCGCCCACAGCGGGGCCTTTGACCTTGTGGTGGCGCAGTATCACGATCAGGGCCATATCCCGATCAAGCTGATTGCCTTCGATACCGCGGTAAACACGTCCCTCGGCCTGCCAATCGATCGCTGTTCCGTGGACCACGGCACTGCGTTCGACATCGCGGGCACCGGAAAGGCAAACCACGTGAACATGCTCGCGGCGCTGGAATACGGCGGGAAGCTCGCGGCCACACGGGCATAACCAAAGGCGGCCCGTTCATTGGCCCGAAGCGCGGTGCGAGGGCGTCCATCCTTCGATGGGCGCCATTGTCACTTCAAGCGCAGGTCCAGGAGGCCCCCACCGAACAGCCGGTCTCGCGAGTGTTCGAGGTGGCCGCGCATGAGCGCGCGGGCGTCTTCCGGTTTCTGCTGTTCGATGGCTTCGAAAATGGCGGTATGCTCGCCAAGAACGGCATTCAATCCGCCCGGCCCTTCGTTGATGATCGCATTTCCGTGCAGCGTCATGCCGACGTGAATGTGCTCCCTCAGCGCCCGGAGCGAGGTTTCGAAATACTGGTTGTTCGAGGCCTTCGCGATTGAGTGGTGAAACGCGAAGTCCGCATCCTCCCGGTGTTGCTGGGATTCCGTTGCATCCCGCAGCAGGTCGAGAGCGACTTCGATTTCTTGGAGCAGCGCGGTGTTGCGCCTGTCGGCCGCCAGGGCGGCGGCTTCGGTCTCGAGGTTGAGGCGGAACTCGTAGCAGCGCTGGATATCCGCAAGAGTCTCGACCCGTGCGAAACCAACTGGCATGGATTCATGGGCACGCACGTAGGAGCCGGCGCCCTGCCGTGAGTAGATGAGCTTTTCCTGTCGCAGCCGCTCAAGTGCGGCCCGAAGGACCGGGCGTGAGACGCCAAACTCCTCTGACAACACCGCTTCCGGTGGGAGCTTCTGGTTGGTCGGGTAGTCGCCATTGACGATACGGCTGTAGAGCGCATGGTAGACGCGGTCCGCCAATGTCGTGCGCCGCTTTGCGCGGTCCGGCTTCATCCTCTGCTCTCCGTGACGATTCGTTCCTGCCGGGTCGCATCCGACGCCGCCGCATTGGTCAGAATTCCGATCAGATTTGCAAGCGTGTCGGGCGCGCCGAAGCCCCCGGACTTGGTGATGAGATCCAATGGGCGTTCGGTGTCGAGGCAACGGGACAGGGGCACGCCGGGGAGGAGTTCGCCGCAAACTTCCAGCAACCCGGCCCCGAGGTGGCGCAGGATGGCGGCGGCCGTCTCCCCGCCGCACCCGAGTAACGTCCTGAAATCGGACTGCGACAGCGCGTTCGCGACGCCGGCGGCAAAGGCGCGGCCGGCTTCTGAGCCGGGCACCTCGGCCGAACCCGGTGTCACCTGGACCACGGTCGTCTCCGATAAGGAGACCGCAGGCACCTGCCCGTTCGGCGCGGAAACGACGGGGACCCCAGACAGGGACGTCACCTGCGCGACCGTTACCGGATCGCGCGAGCCGATCGCGAAGAGCGCTGGTGCGTATGGTGCAGGCACGGGGCGTGAGGGTGACCCCGAAGCGAGCCGCTCTGCCAAGGCCTCGGCAAGTCCGGCCGCACCCACGAACAGGGTTCCGGCAAGATCGTCTGGGAGCGCGGAACGAAGATCGTCCTGGCTCGCGATATCCGGGATGCGGGCGGCGTGGCCGATTTGCGATGCAACGTCTATCGGTGCGGCCACGCCGGCACCGCATAGCTTGCCGCCGGTCACACGGCGTCCGAGCCGGGGGATTGCCGGGCTTGCAAGGATGGTCGTCCGGCGGGCGGTGGTCAGCGCTTCGATCTCGGTGGCGATGTGGCCTTTCAATCGACTGTCGATTTTCTTGAACAGGATTCCCTCGAATCCGCGAACCCGCTCTCCGATGCGCGATACCGAGGCGCGCGCCGCTTCGGTGTCGATATCGCGGGAATTGGTGGCCACGGCGACGACGTCCGCACCGCTGGCATAAGCACCCAAGAGGTGGTCGGGAGAGAGGGCGGCAACGACATGCAGGCCGCGTGTGGCGAACGCGACTGCGCTATCCAGTGCGCCGGTCACGTCATCTGCGACGATGAGAACGTCAGGTCGCGTGCTGTGCTTATGCGTCATGTCTGCGAATTGGCATTCGACTGGCCCGGGGCGCGATACGGGCAATGCAGGATGCGACCGGGTGCCCGCGTTCCGATCTCTTGTGCTGTTGTAAGACATAAATCGGAGATTATCAAATTTTGTTCGTTACTTTAGTATCTTAATTGAGATTGTGGATTTTACAAATAATCCTTGTGCATTGCGGTTCGTCGGGGTGCTGGAAACGCTCGAAACGCTGCGCCGAACCGCGCACCGATACCGCTGCACAGCGGTCCCGGCACGCGGATTCGCATCGGCCGGCATGCGACGACGGGCAATGCCGGCCGGTGGCCGTGTGAAAGCCTCTATTGGCATCGCCGGGGTTCAGGAGGTCAGGTGGCGCTGCAGGAACTTGGCCGTTCTGTCATGTGCCAGCGCCGCAGCTTCCTGAACGTAGTCGGCCGGCCTGGCGTCGTTTGCGAATGCATGCCCCACACCGTTGTATTCAAAGACTTCCATGGAAGGGAACGCTGCGCGCGCAGCGTCCAGCATCTCGGCCGGAACGTGGCTGTCTTCGGTACCCCAGTGACCTTGGACCGGCGCCTTGAGCCCATCCGTCTGGTACTGGCCCAGCCGGGTTCCGTAGAACGCGACAGACGCGCCCACGTCGAGCGTCTGCGCGGCCCGGATCGCCAGCCCGCCTCCCCAGCAGAAGCCAATCACACCGACCTTGCCGCCTTTGGCTTTCAGCAATTGCACGGCGGCATCGATGTCCAGCATCGTGGTGTCGAGGTCGGCAGCCAACATCATGTCTCGGCCACGTGGGCCCTCGTTGAACGGGATGACCGCGCCTTTCTCGAAACGATCGAAGAGCGCGGGAATGGCGACCTCGTACCCGAGTTCGGCATAGCGGGCGGCGACGCCCTTGAGTTGATCCGTGACACCAAAAATCTCTTGCAGGATCACGATGCCGCCTTTGCGGTCACCCTGCGCGTCTTCCAGCCAGCAGTCGAGCTTGTGGCCATCCGCGGCCGTGAGTTCTGTCATCATGCGCGTCTTGTCCTTGATGTCGGGGGAGGGGAGGGGCGGCCGCTCCGAGCTGCGTCGGCGCGGCCAGCAGTATCATTCGCCGACGGGAATGCCGGCTTCTTCGAAATAGCGTAGCGCGCCCGGGTGGTAGGGCACTTCGCTCGCCGGGGCCATCGACTGCGCGTCCGCGAGGCGGAACAGGCCGAAGGCGTCTGTCAGCGCTTCCTTGCCTTCTGCAACGGACTTGACGAGCGTGTAGACCGTTTCTTCGTCGACGTCGCCGTTGGTCAGCAGCACCCACGGAATCCGCATGATGTTGGCGTCATAGTCCTGCAGCCCGTTTATGTCCGGGTTCTGCTTGAACGGAACAAGCCAACCGGAGGCGAGGTGCTCCTTGAAGGCGGCGACCCCGGTGTCCGAATCGTCGAGCGATACGTAGCACAGCCCGCCGCGGCTCTTGAGCTGTACCGAGGCTTGCTGACCGGCTCCAGCGTTCAGGCTGACGAGTGCGACATCCACCAGCCCGTCGCCGAGTGCATTGATGCCGTCGACGAAACTCGCAACGGGGACTTTCTGGAAGTCGTCATAGCTCACGCCCGCATTCGCCAGCCCGCCCTGAATGTAATAGGGAATGATGGTCGAGGATGTGTATTCGGATGCGATCCGAAGCTCCGACGCCTTGGCAGCCAGATCGGCGGCCGTTTTCAAACCGAGGTCGCAGGGCGCCATCAGGCCGGTGGTGAGAGGGAACATCACGCCCGCGAGCCGCATGTTCGGGTTCTCACGGTCGTAGTTGCCAGTGCCGGTGTAGGCAAAGGCTGCCTCAACCCCGTTGGAAAAGCCGAAGTCGACTTCGCCCGCGTTGATCAGCGGCAGGTAGCCGACGAGCGGTTGCGTCCGCGCGGTGATCCCGGCGTCATTGGCGACGCGGGCGACGGCCTGGCCGGAACTGTAGGCCAGCGAGCCCTGGGCGCCGGTGGCGATGGTCACGACCTGGGCCGCGGCTGCGCCGGCGGTCAGGGCCATGGCGGCAAGGCTGCCGCAGGCGATGTATCTAAGGTGTTTCACGATTTCCTCCCTGTGTGAAAACATCTGTTCGGTCGGCCCGCTGCTTTGGTGGCAGCGGTGTGTCCGTGGAAGCGGAGTTGAAGTAGATCAGCGCTACGCCAAGCGCCGCCACCGCTGCGGCGGCAACAACATGGACCGCCTCCGGTAGGCCGAGAAAGCCAAGTGGCAGTGTCAGAAAGCCCAACGCGACGACGAGCAAGCGCAGCACCGCGTTCAACGGGCGCCCCCAATAGCCCACGATTCCGGCGGTGACGGCGGCAATGCCGACCGCGGTGAAACCGGCTGCGACGAGATTCGCGGACAGGCTTCCTTCGAGCAACAACGCAGGCGTCGCGACGAAGGCAAACGGCAGGATGAAGGCGGCCCAGCCAATGCGCATGGCCGCGACGCCGGTGGCCAGCGCCCCGGCGCCGGTGATTGCCGCCGCGGCGAAGGCGGCGAGCGCCACCGGCGGGGTGATCATCGACATCATGCCGAAATAGAGGATGAAGAGATGCGCCGCGATGGGCTGCACGCCGGCCTCGACCAGCGAGGGGGCGACCAGCGCGGCGAGCAGAACATAGACGCCCGATGTGGGCATTCCCATGCCGAGGATGATGCAGATCACCGCCGAGATCGCGAGCAGCAGCACGATGTTGGAGCCGACGGAATCGACCAGTAGCAGTGTCAGCGCGAAGCCGAGTCCGGTTACATTCAGTACGCCGATCACGAAGCCGGCGGCAGCGACCACGAGGATCAGGTCCACCATGGAGCGGCCGGTGTTGACGAAGACGTCGCCGAAGCCCGCCAGCGTCAGTTTCTCGCCTCGGTAGCCGCGCAGGAAACCGGCAGCGATGACCGCGACGGAAGCCAGCAACGCGGAATCCTCGGGGTCCATCCGGAGCCAGAAGAGCGCGAAGAGCAGGATCGCGAAGGGCAGGAGGAAGTGCCAGCCATCGGCCAGTACCTGTCGCGTCTTCAGCCGCTCGGCATCGGCATTTCGGATGCCGTCGCGGAGCGCGATCAGGTCCACTTGCAGGAATACGCCGAGATAGTAGAGGATCGCCGGGATCAGAGCGGCGCTGGCCACGGTGACATATGGAATTTCAAGAAACTCGGCCATCAGGAAGGCAGCGGCGCCCATGATTGGCGGGGTGAGCTGTCCGCCGGTGGAGGCTACGGCCTCGATTCCACCAGCGTCCTCGTCCGAGTAGCCGCCGCGTTTCATCAGCGGGATCGTGATGACGCCCGTGGTTGCCACGTTCGAGACGGCGCTGCCGGAGATCGAGCCGAAAAGCGCGGAGCCCACGATCGACACCTTAGCGCTGCCGCCGCGTGCCCGGCCTGTCACGGCCATGGCGAGGTCCGTCAGGAAGGCCCCCCCGCCAGCGGCGAACAGCAACTGGCCGAAGAAGACGAAGAGCAGCACGATGATCGTGCCCACCGCGAGGGGCGCGGAGAACACCGCCGAAGGGTCGAAGCCGACGTATTGCACAAGCCGCTCGGGGCTGAGTTCCTTGCCAATCAGCCGACCGGGGATCTTGTCGGCGAAGAGGGCGTAGACAAGGAAAACCGCGACGATGGAAAAGAGCATCCAACCGGCGCGCCGGCGAATGCCCTCCATCACTGCCACCGTCACAACGGCGCCGATCATGGTGATTTGCCACGGGCGGTAGGCCTGTTCTTTCAGCAGCCAGGCGAAATCCCAGGCGGCATAGAGCAGCACACCGAAGGCAGCCGTGGCGATCAGCCCGTCGATCCAGCCGACACGCGCCTTGGGCTTGCCGTCGACGCCGTATTGCAGGAACGCGATGGTGAGCGCGAGCCCAAGCTGAAGGGCCATGTATTGCTGACGCAGGATGGCGAAGCCAAGGCGCGTGTGCGCCTCGACGTTCCACAGGATGCAGGCAACGACCATCGTCGTGGCGAGCCCTGCAATGATCCATTGCACGGGCGTTTTGCGGGGGGTGGCCTCCGTCATCGGGAGACCTCTTCGGGCCAGTACAGCCGCATCGGGTTGTCGATCAGCAACTTGCGCTGAAGCGCTTCGGTGGGGGCAATCCGCGGGATCACATCGACGAGTGCGCCATCGTCGGGCATATGGGAGCGCATGTTGGGGTGCGGCCAGTCAGTGCCCCAGAGGACCCGGTCTGGGAAGCGGGAGACGAGTGTCCGCCCGTAGGGGATCACGTCGTCATAGGGCGGTCCGGCCTGCGTCAGCCGCTCCGGGCATGTCGCCTTGACCCAGAACCGCTCATTGTCGTCCAGCAGGCGCAAGAAGCCTGCAAAGTCGGCGCTGTCGATGCCCTGCGAAACGTCCGGGCGGCCCATGTGGTCAACAACGATAGTGCCCGGAAGGGAGAGCAGGAAGGGCGCGAGATCTTCCAGTTCGGCCATTTCGAAGTAGACGACGATATGCCAGCCGCGATCCGCTATCCGGGCCGCGATCCGGTGGTAGGCATCCCTCGGTGCATTTCCGACGAGCCGCTTGAGGAAATTGAACCGTATTCCGCGCACCCCGCCGGCATGGAGGGCGTCGAGCGCGTCGTCGCTGGCCTCCTCGCCGATCACCGCAACACCACGAGCCGCGCCGTCGGATCGGGCAATCGCGTCCAGCATCGCGCTGTTGTCCCGGCCGTGGCAGGTTGCCTGGACGATCACGTTGCGGGAAAAGCCCAGGTGATCCCGCAGGGCGAACAGCGTTTCGGAAGCGGCGTCGACCGGTGTGTATTTGCGTTCCGGCGCGAAGGGAAAGCGAGCAGACGGTCCGAAGACATGGCAATGCGCATCCACCGCGCCTTCGGGCACCGCGAATGTGGGTGCTGAGGGGCTTGGGTGATACGGCAGATAGGCGGTTGCCGAAACGGCATCGCCCGGAGCCCTTTCAGGCTGGGTCATCAGATTCTCCTCCCAATTGCCGTTAAGATTACCGTTGCGCTTCACATTTTGAAAATTGATAATGGAAATCTTGAAGATCATTGAAAATGATGTTGCTGACCCATGTTGCAGACCTTCGACCTGAACCTGTTCGTCGTGCTTCACACGTTGCTTGAAACCCGCAGCGTTACCCGGACGGGTGAGCGATTGGGGCGGACGCAATCCGCAATTTCCAATTCCCTCAGGCGATTGAGGGATCAATTCGACGATCCGTTGCTGGTCCGCACGCCAGACGGGCTATCCCCGACACCGCTGGCCAGTGAACTCGCGCCGCAGGTGGCCGAGATCGTGCGCGGCGCAACAGCCTGTGTGGCCCGAGAGCAGGCTTTCGACCCGACAACGGCGAAGGCGCAATTCGTGGTTGGTGCACCGGACCGGTTCAGTTTGCCGGTCTTCCTGCCCTTGCTGGAACATCTGCGTTCGGCGGCGCCGGGCGTTTCCATCACCTTGCGGGCCACCGACCGCGGCTACGCGGTCCGAATGATCGAGGAAGAAGAAGTGGATGTCGCAATCGGGTGGTTTGATACGCTGCCGGCGCATTTCGACAAACAATTCGCGTTCGAGGACCGTTTCATCTGTCTTGGCCGGGAGGATCATCCACTCCTGGCGGAGGGAGGGCGGCCGCAGCTGGAGGAAATCCTGTCCTATCCGCATCTGGTGGTCAGTTCGTCGGGCGGGCGCCGGGCAGTGTTCGACACGATCCTGGAGCGGCACGGGCTGACCCGCACGATCGCCGCCACGCTGACCAGCTTCACGATCGTTCCAGAACTGCTGGAGCAGTCGAACCTCGTGGGCGTCTTCACGCACAGAACGGCGGAGTACTTTGCCCGGCGTTTCGGACTGGCCACGGTACCCGTGCCGCTTGAGGTCACGCCGATTGCCAATCAGCTCGTGTGGCATCGACGGTATAGCGCGGACGGCCCACATTCCTGGTTGCGGCAAGAGATCCTGCGCGCCTGTGCGCAATCCTGAGTGCACGACAGGCGCCGAATTTTGGAAGGACCCGGCCACTCTGGCCGGGGCTACCGGTAAAGCTTGGAGAGTATTAGGCCGCGCCGTCCGTATCGCTACCGCGCACCGGGGGGGTGCCGTGGGTATGGAAGCTCTCGATTGTCTTGAGCCCCCAAGCCTGGCCCTTCATCCGGTCTTCCTGAGTCCAGCAGACGGGCTCCCAATCAGGGTCAATGATCAGCCGTGCACCGGCATTGGCCAGCTCTACCCGGTTCCCCGCCGGTTCCCAGACATAGAGGAAGAAGGTGTTCTGGATCGCGTGCTTGTGCGGGCCGGTTTCGATGAAGACATCGTTTTCAAGGAAAATATCGGCGGCGCGCAGGATATCCTCCCGCTGGTCCGTCGCGTAGGTGACATGATGCAAGCGTCCGTTGCCGCCGCCATGTTCCTCGGTACAGGCAAGGTCATAGGTCTTGTTGTTGACCGAGAACCAGCACCCACCGAGGCGGCCGTTGTCGAGCTGGATATATTCCGTCACGCGCGTTCCGAGACAGGTCAGCATGAAGCGTTTGAACTCGGTCACATCCTCCGAGAGGATGTTGAGATGGTCGATCCGACGCGGGCAGGCGCCGGTGCCATGGAAGCGGCTGGCATTGTTCTTTAGCGCGGGCGAATCCGCTGCGCCGGCAACGTATTTGTTGGTGTCCCAATAGAGTTCGAAGACATGGCCAAACGGGTCTTCGAAGCGGAAGGCGCGGCCATGACCAAGGTCGCCGTCAACCCAGCCGATTACCTTGAAGTCGCTCGCTTCGATGGCCGCAACGCGCCGTGCGAGTGCCTCCGGCGACGTCGCGCGATACCCGATGTGTCCAACGCCGGTCGTGTCCGAGCGCGTCAGCTTCAGCGTATGGAACTCGTAGTCGTCCCATGCACGCAGGTAGGCGCTGGTTTCGTCCTGGCCGGAGAGCGTCAGGCCGTACACACGGGTAAAGAAATCGAGGCTTTCCTCGAACTTGTTGGTCAGTACTTCGACATGGCCCAGATGGGCGACGTCGTTGCAGGGGTCGGTCATGGGGTCCTCCACAAATGACTCCGGGTTCGCCCGGATCTCGGCGCGTTTCCATTGGGTCGCGTGTCCAGGGCGACCGGTTCCTTTCGGGTTCCCTCAACGGGAAAAGACGTGACCATCCATCAATTTGCGCGCGGTGCGCAGGATCGCGGCGCTTTCAACGGCGCCGGACTCGTCGACGGAGGCGACGACCGTCATCTCTCCGCCTGGATGCTCGACCGCCATCTGACGCGTGGCACCGGACCCAGTACGGGCGAGCGCGTGGGCCGGGGTGCCCGGGATGAGGCAGGCCGTTGCGACGCTCACCGCGCCCAGAACGCCAATCGTCTTGTGGCAGCGATGGGGAATGAACGTGCGGGTGGAGATTGCGCCGCCATTTCGGGGCGCACTCACCATGGTCATCTTGGGAACGGATTTCTCGGACACATCGCCGAGATTCATGCGCGGGCCGCAGGCAAGCCGGATCAGTTCGAGCCGTGCGGTAAGCGCGGTGTTGGCCTCAAGCTCCTCGGGCGTTTCCTCTCCGGTGATCCCGATGTCCGCTGCCCGTAGCACGACGCAGGGCATGCCGTTGTCGATCATTGTCACGTCGAAGCCCTCGACGACATCCACCGGGTTGCCAGTGGGAAGAAGGGCGCCGCATGTCGAGCCGGCCGTGTCCTTGAATTCGATTGGCACGGGAGCCGCGCCGCCCGGCACGCCGTCGATCCGGGCCTCGCCTTCGTAGGACACGCGGCCGCCCGGTGTCTGGATCCTGGCGACGGCAATCTGTCCGGTGTTCTCCATATAGATCGTCACCGGCGTCTCGCCCTCCTGAGCGGCGACCAGCCCGCGCTCGATGGCGAAAGGCCCGACCCCGGCGAGGATATTGCCGCAATTCTGGGAGTCCGTGACGATCGGTTTGTCGACAAAGACCTGCAGGAACAGGAAATCCACGTCGACGCCTTCGCGATCCGAGGCCGATACCACCGCCACCTTGGAGGTCAACGGGTCGGCGCCGCCCATACCGTCGATCTGGCGGATGTCGGGGGAGCCCATGATGCCGAGCAGCAGCACGTCGCGCTCGGCCGTGTCATCCGGCAGATCGGAGGCAAGGAAGTATCCGCCCTTGGATGTGCCGCCCCGCATCCACATCGCAGGGATGCTGTCAGACATACTTCAGGCCCTTCTCGGCGAGCCGCTCGCGCATCTGGTACATGTCGAGCCCAAGAACACCAGAGGCGAGCTTGGCGCGTTTCTCGGCCTCGTTGGCTTCCCGCGCGCGCGCCTTTTCGAGCACATCGGCCGCTTCCTCGCGGCGGACGACACAGACGCCGTCGTCGTCGGCGATGATCACGTCGCCCGCGTTCACCAGCTCGCCGGCACAGACCACCGGCACGTTCACCGACCCCAGGGTTTCCTTCACTGTGCCCTGGGCGAAGACCGCCTTCGACCAGACGGGGAACTGCATCTCGCGGAGGTCGGCGACATCGCGCGTCCCGGCGTCGATGACGAGCCCCTTGCATCCGCGTGCCTTTGCCGATGTGGCCAGAAGGTCGCCGAAATAGCCGGAGTTGGATGGTGATGTGGGGGCCAGAACCAGGATGTCCCCGGGTTTCACCTGTTCGATGGCCACGTGCAGCATCCAGTTGTCGCAGGGCGGCGCGGATATCGTCACCGCGGAACCGGCGATCCGGACACCGGAATAGATCGGGCGCATGTAATCGGCCAAAAGCCCCTTGCGCCCCTGCGCCTCGTGCACGGTGGACACCCCGAGCGCGGCAAGCCCGTCGATGATTTCCTGTTCGGCGCGGTCAATGTTCTGGACGACGACGTTCATGATGCTCCTCCTCCTCGTTCGGCCACACTCAAAGCTCATCCACGGTGCGTGGGAAAACCGACTGGAAACCTTCGGCGTATTTCGCCGCCCGTCCACCGGCTTGCCCGCCGGAGTTGCGGCGGAAGTGGTTGGCGCGGTTCTCGGCCACGTTGGTGTAGAAATCCCAGAGATGATGCTGGCCTTCCATACATTCGATGGCGGCGCGCTTCTTGTCCCAGACGGCGGTGATGTCGAGGAAGGTGTCGGGCTTCCAGCCCATCTGTTCGGTCTGGTGCGGCTCGAACAGGTAGAGCTGCGGCGCGCCGAGTACATCCTCGCCGGGCTTGTGACCCCAGGCCTGGGCGATCATGCGGCACGTCAGCACAAATTCTGTCGTGCGCATGTGGTCGGTGTTGTAGGGGTCGTATTGCGAGTGGCTCAGCATGAAACGCGGCTGGACAGCACGAATAATGTCAACGACGCGATCCTGCGCCTCGCTTCCCAGATCAAGCGGGTAGTCCCCGAGATCAAGAAACTGGATATCATGCACGTCGAGCGCGGCGGCGGCGTTCTCAGCTTCCTTGCGGCGGATCGTCTTGACCTCGTCGAGCGTCTTGCCTTCCTTCCAGAGCCGCGCGCTCTCGCCGCGTTCGCCGTAGGACAGGCAGGCAACGGTGACCTCGTAGCCGAGCTTTTGGTGCAGGGCGATCGCACCGCCGCAGCGCCAGACAAAATCGGCCGCATGCGCGGAGATTACCAGCGCGGTCTTGCTGTCGCTCATGTCTGTTCTCCCGTTCGAGGTAACTGTCAGTTTTGCCGCCTTGGTAGCGCGCGTATGTGTCGCGCGGCCATTTCAATCCGGTGGAATGTCCATAAAATTTCGATATAGATTATCCGGAAACTCCGTGAGAGGCGACATGGACATATATAAACTCAATCTTCGCCACCTGCGCGCGTTCAGTCAAACGGCGCGCGCGGGCAGCATTTCTGCCGCAGCTTCCGAAGTGCATTTGTCGCAACCAGCGATCACGCAGGCGTTGTCGAAGCTGGAGCGAACACTGGGAGCGGCGCTCTTTGTCCGCACCCGTGGAGGGATCTTTCTGACTGAACCGGGCGAGATGTTCCGGAACCGGGTGGAGCGGGCGCAAGAGCATCTGCGCATCGGGTCGGAGCGCTGCGTCCGTGCTGCAAACAAAAAGCCGTCCGGTGGGTTCCAGCGCTTCGACCACCTGTTGACGAGCGCGCAACTCAGGGCGCTTCTGGCAGTCGAGGAAGCAGGCAACTTCTCCTGGGCCGCACGGGCCGTCGGGATTGCGCAACCCGCGCTCCACCGGACCGCGCGGGATCTGGAGCGGCTGTCGGGGGTCGCCCTATATGGAAAAACGGCGCAAGGGATCGAACTGACGCCGGCCGCGCAGGCGCTGGCGCTGGCGGCGCGGCTTTCGCTCGCGGAGTTGCGGCAGGGAATCGATGAGATAAACGCGTGGCTTGGTCATGACAGCACGGAATTGTCGATCGGAACCATGCCCTTGGCGCGTTCTTACGTACTTCCCAAAGCAATCAACGACTTCACGCGCCTTCGTCCGGACGTGAGACTTCGGGTGGTTGATGGGCCTTACGCGGACCTATTGCATGGGTTGCGCCACGGCCAGTTGGATCTCCTGATCGGCGCGCTGCGCGAACCGGTTCCGGCCGACGACGTGACCCAACAGCCGCTCTTCGATGACGCGTTGGCAATCCTTGCCCGCTCGGGTCATCCACTCGCCGAGGCTGACGCGATCACCGTCCGCGAACTCGCTGAATGGAGCTGGCTCACCCCGCCAAAAGGCGTGCCAACGCGGGATCTGTTCGACTCGCTGTTCGCCGATGCGGGAATCGACGCCCCGACGCGAATCGTCGAGTCCTCCTCGCAGATCTTGCTGCGCGGGGTGTTGCTGGGCAGCGATCGCTTGACGATCCTGTCGCCGCATCAGGTTCGGCTCGAAGTCGAGCAGGGGCTTCTGACCGAGCTGGATGTCGACCTCAGCCATTCGAGTCGCACAATTGGCCTCACGACCAGACAGGACTGGCAGCCCACAGAAACGCAATCTATGTTGCTCGGCTTGTTGGCGAAAGTCGCTGGGGATCGCCACATCAATCCGTAGTGCTATATCAAGATCGAATATTTAATATGGGTAATCAATTTCCATTCGCGATGACATGGGTGGTAGCGACGGGGCAATCGAAAACCTGCGAGATCCACGTTCATGGCACTCCAAGCCAACGCCAGCGAAAATCAGCGCGACCTCGCCCTCCTTGGCTTTGGCGAGGCCGCGCGGGCCTATGTGCGTGGTTGGCAACAGGCCGGTGTCGCGGTTGATCTGACGGCCTATGACGTAAAGACGGACACATCCGGCCCGCAGCGCCAACAGATGCAGGAGGCATACGCTGCCGCGGCCGTGGTCGGCGTCCCAAACGCATCCGAAGCGGTATCGCGAGCTGAAGTCGTGTTTTCCTTCGTGACCGCCGACCAAGCACTCGTCGCCGCGCGCAGCGCTCAGGGCGGATTACGCCCGGGCTGCATCTACTTCGATTGCAATTCCTGTGCGCCGCGGACCAAGCGCGCGGCTGCCGAACTCGTTGCGGACGTGGGTGGGAACTACCTGGACGTCGCGGTCATGGCACCGGTGCATCCACGCCTGAACGCCACGCCGGTTCTGGTGAGCGGAGCCGCCGCAGACCGCGGCGTCGAGATCATGCGGTCCCTCGGCATGCCGGTTCGCACCATCGGGCCTGATGTCGGGCAGGCCTCGTCGGTGAAACTGGTCCGCTCGATCATGATCAAGGGCATGGAGGCACTGTCGGCCGAATGCCTGTTGGCCGGCCGAACGCTCGGTGTCGAAGACGTCGTTCTCGCCAGCTTGAGTGAGAGCTTCGCGGGCATTGATTGGAACGAAATGATGCACCGCAATCTGGAACGGATGATGGTTCACGGCCGTCGTCGAGCCGCCGAGATGCGGGAAGCCTGCGCGATGGTCGAAGACTTGGGGCTTCCCGGTCGCATGGCGCAGGCCTCGGCCAATTGGCAACAACAGATCGGCGAACAAACCCTGTCACCGCTTCAGGATGAAATCGGTCCACGCAGCGACCGCGTTCTCGCCGCCGTCACCGGATCAAACGCGCGACGACGCGCATAGCTTTCAACGTAAGCCTAACTGGCCCCGATGGGCCGAGGACTTCACAATGGGGAGGAATTCCATGTCCTGTATCAAACTAAAGACACTGGTGGCCGCCGCTGCCGTGTTCGGCGCAACATCGGGCGCCCAGGCGGCCGACGAGGTGCTGACGCTCGCCACCTTCATGAGCCCCAAGGCGCCGCCGGTGGCGAAATTCCTAGAGCCTTGGGCGGCGAAGGTCGAGGAGCAGTCCGGCGGGGCGATTGACATCGAGATTTTCCCGAACATGGCGATGGGCGGCAAGCCGCCTGAGCTTTACCGCCAGCTGCGCGACGGCGCGGCCGACATGGTGCTGACGATCACCGGATACACGCCGGGCGTCTTCCCGCGTTCGGAAGTGTTCGAACTTCCGACCGTGCACCAGAACTCGGCGGCCGCCACCACGCAGGCGATCACCGAGAGCTTCGACCTGATCGCCGAAGACTACGCGGATGTGCATCCGCTGCTGATCTTCGTGAATGCCGGCAATGCGATCCACACGGTCGGCGATTGTGTCGCGGGACCGGACAACCTGCAGGGTCTGAAGCTGCGCACGCCGTCGCGGACCGGCGGCTGGCTGATCGAGGCCTGGGGCGCAGAGCCCGTTGGTATGCCGGTGCCGGACCTTCCGCAAGCGCTGGCCAAGGGCACGGTCGATGGCGCCATGGTACCTTTCGAGATCATGCCGCCCTATAAGCTGCACGAGTTGACCAACTGCTCCGTCACGGGTGAGGCGGATGGCCGTTTCGGCGCATCGGTCTTCATGTTCGCGATGAACAAGGACCGCTACGAGAGCCTGTCGGACGACCTCAAGGCCGTAATCGACGCCAATTCCGGCGCCGCCATCTCGGCCGAACTGGGGGCCCTGATGGATGCGATCGAGATGCCTGGCAAGGAGCTTCAGGGCAAGACCGGCTCACCGGTGAACGCGCTCGATACGGATGCAACCGCCGCGATCAACGCCGCGGCCGAGGAGGTCGTGACCCGCTGGATCGAGGAAGCCAACGGCAGCGGCCTCGATGGCGCCGCGCTCGTTGAAGGTGCCCGCGCCGCGATTGCAGCCAAGACGAACTAATCGCCACTCACGCGATGCCGGAAGGGCCGGTTCGACATCGGCCGGCCTTTCCACCTTTGTCTACGGAGGACATGATGCACAATCTCGCCGAGAGGATTTCGACAGGCTGGGCCCTTCTGGGCGGTGTGGTGATCGTTGCGATCATGCTCGTGACCTCCTTCAACATCGGCGCCTTCACGCTCGACAGGGTGGCCGGGGCCTTCGGTGCGAATATCAAGGGCCTGCCGGGCTACGAGGATTTCGTGAGGTTGGTCCTTTCCTGCGCGGCGCTGATGTTCTTTCCCTACACGCAGTTCCGTCGCGGTCATGTGACCGTGGATCTCTTCATGACCATGCTGCCCCCGGTGGTTGGGCGGCAGCTGGAGCGGCTGTGGCTCTTCGCCATCGGCTGCCTCGCGCTGTTCCTCGCCTACTGGATGACTCTCGGTATGGTCGAGACGCGCAGCGACAATGCGTCTTCGCCGATCCTCGGCTGGGCAGAATGGCCCTTCTATATCCCGGGGATCCTGTCCCTTTTCCTCTGGGCCTTCGTGGCTTTCGTGCAATCCTGGGAGGGCGGCACCGATGCTTGACCGTGAAACGATCGGGGTTCTGGGCCTCGCATTCCTGTTCCTTCTGCTGATCCTGCGTGTGCCTGTGGGCCTCGCCATGGTGGGCGTCGGTATCGGCGGCAACTACGCGCTCTCCATCGTCGCGCCGTACCTGCGCTTTGAGCCATACCTCAAGCAGTTCAAGACCCTGACATGGGGCACGATGGCGAATTACGAGCTTTCGGTGGTGCCGCTCTTCGTGCTGATGGGCTATCTCGCCAGCCACGCCAACCTCAGTCGCGACCTGTTTCAGGGCTTCAACGCGGCGGTGGGTCGGTTCCGCGGTGGGGTCGCCATGGCCGCCATTGGCGCCTGCGCCGGGTTCGGCGCGGTCTGCGGCTCGTCGCTGGCAACCGCCTCCACCATGGGCAAGGTCGCGTTGCCGGAATTGAAGCGGCTGAACTACGCGCCGAAGCTTGCGACCGGCACGCTGGCCGCTGGCGGCACGCTCGGTATCCTCATCCCGCCCTCGGTTGCGCTGGTCATCTATGCCGTGATCGTGGAGGCGTCGATCATCGAGATGTTCCAGGCGGCGATCATCCCCGGCCTGATCGCGGTGGCTTTCTTCGTCGGCCTTATCGCTTTCATGGTGCGTCGCAACCCGGCACTGGCGCCCAACACCTCGGACCTTACGCGCGAACAGAAACGCGAGGCCTATGCACGGCTCTTGCCGGTGATCCTGATCTTCGGATCCATCATCCTCGGGCTTGGCATGGGGCTCTTCACGCCGACGCCGGCGGCCGGTGTCGGAGCGACGATCATCCTGCTCTACGGGCTGTTCCTGCGCTGGAAGACCGGAAGCGAAGGGCTCGACATGGCAGGGTTCAAGGCGTCGATCCTCGAGACCGCGGTTACGACCGGCATGATTTTCTTCATCCTGTTCGGGGCCGAGGTGCTCAAGGGCTTCTTCGCCCGCGCGGGACTGCCGGCCGCCATGGCGGCCTTCGCCACCGAGTCCGGGCTCGATCCCTGGCTGATCCTGGTCATCATCCTCGGTATCTTCATCATCCTGGGCTGTTTCATGGACAGCCTGGCGATGATCCTCGTGGTCGTGCCTTTCTTCTGGCCCTCGTTGGTGGAACTCAACGGCGGCGACTATGCCGTGGCCGACACGGCTGCCTACGGTATGGGAACGGAAGATCTGAAGATCTGGTTCGGCATCGTCGCGCTTGTCGTTGTGGAGCTTGGGCTGATCACGCCGCCGGTGGGCCTCAACGTGTTCATCATCTCCGCAATGGCACGCGGCATTGCCATGAAGGAGGTTTTCGTCGGTGTCATGCCCTTCTTCGGCATCGAGATCGTGAGGATCGGCCTGTTGCTGCTTCTGCCCGCACTCACGCTCTTCCTGCCGCACCTGTTGAGCGGGAACTGAGCAATCGTCGCAAAGTCCCCGTCGTACCAATACCTGTTACCTCCCCGGACGCGCCTGCCCTGAACATCCTGCGATGGGCAGGCGCTCTGGAGGTCGATGGCCTCCCTCCCTGTTTCAACCCGCTCGGTGAGTGGTCGGATCATGGCTAGCGCCGCCGCACCCGTGCGACACCGACGCTTTCACACCAGTGGTTCTGGATGTCGCGGTCGCGGCTTCCGACATCTTCGGCAATGCGCGCCAGCATCGCGAAGGCGACGTCGACGAAAGGACCGTGCCGGGCGTCAAGCGAGTGGCCCGCACCGGAATGGCGGGATTGTTCAATAAATCCGTGTGTCGGCCTGCGAAACTCCCCCTGTCGAATCCACCGTTCCGATAGGAGACATCATGTTGAGACACCTCGTCACGTCGCTAACTATCGTCTGCGCTGCAACTCCGATGCTGGCCGGTACGACAGAGAGCTTCGCGCGCCTTTCCATAGACACCGCCATTGATATTCCGGCACCCGCCGAGGTGGTATGGGACGTTCTTGCCGATATCGAGGCCTACCCGGAGTGGAACCCTTATCACGTGCGCGTCGATGGCGTGTTGGAGATTGGTGAAAAGCTCGCCGTCCATGTTGTGAAGCCAAATGGCACCGCCCTGACCGTGCATCCGCACCTGATGGAATTCGACCGCGGCAAAAGCCTCGTATGGGGCGGCGGGCCGGCTGGTATTTTCCGCGGCGTCCACCGGTTCGATCTGGAAACACTCTCGCCGGCCTGTACGAGATTGCGCCACACCGAAATTTTCTCCGGCCTGTTCATCCAATTCGCGGAGTTGGATGCGATTGAACACGGCTATGTCTTGATGAACCGAGCGCTACGAGATCGCGTAGCCGCCGTGCATGGCACCGGGGAAAACTGCTGACAACCGGTGCGGCCGGGGCAATTCCCGTTGACCCAGCCGACGGGACCGACCACCGCGCGCATGACCTTGCCCGCTTAACACCGGTGCCCCTGATCTAACGCCTCTCGGGCGCAACCGAATGTGATCTTTCCTGTCGAAAAACTCCGGTGGTTTCCGGAGCTCCGTCTCGCCGGTAATGGTATAACGCGGCAAATCCTTTTGACGGACTACGTGCCCGATTGCCGGTCTTCGGGTGTCCCGAGTGTCTCGACCTGCGAGGCCTCGTTGGCCACGGTCATCGGGAACAGGAGGTCGACGAAGCGTTGGGCGGTAGGTTGCGGTTCGTGGTTTGCCAGACCAGGGCGCTCGTTGGCTTCAATGAAGATGTATTCGGGCCGTCGCGGGCTCTTCACGATGAAATCGATGCCGGTCACGGGAATGCCGATAGCCCGGGAACACCGGATGGCCGCATCAATCAGCTTCGGATGCGTTTCGCCGGTCACGTCGATGATTACGCCACCGGTGTGCAGGTTCGCCGTCTTACGGACCGTCACCTCCGTGCCATTGGGAACGACATCATCGTAGCCAAGCCCCGCCATGGCAAGGCAGCGCTCGGTTTCCGCGTCGAGCGGAATGGTGCTTTCGCCTCCGGTCTGCGCGGCGCGGCGGCGGCTCTGGGCCTCGATCAAGTCGCGCGCGGTATGCTTGCCATCGCCGGTGATCGTCGGGCGGCGGCGAATGGCGGCAGCAACGACCTTGTGGTCGATCACCACGAGGCGGAGGTCTTCCCCCTCCAGATAGCTCTCGACCACGATGTCGCTGCAAACCCGGCGGGCTCGTTCGACCGCTGCTTCGATATCGTCCGGTGATCGCAGGTCGACGGAAACGCCGTCCCCCATTTCGCCGCGGGCGGGCTTGACCACCACCGCGCCATGCGTATCGAGGAACGCGGCTCTTGCATCAGGCGTATCCTCCTCAACCTGCGCGGCAACCTGCACACCGGCTCCGGACACGATCCGGCGTGTAACGCGCTTGTCGTCGCAGATCGACATCGCCACCGCGGTCGTCAGTTCGCTGAGCGCCTCGCGGCACTTGATCCGCCGACCGCCCATCTGCAGTTCAAACAACCCGGCCTCGGCGTCGATCACTTCGACGAAGATGCCCCGGCGCCGGGCCTCTTTGACGATGATCTGGGCATAGGGGTTGAGACCTTCCGCTGCCGTTTCGCCGACAAAAAGCGGCTCGTTGATCGGGTTTTTGCGCTTGACGGTGAAGGCCTGAAAGCGGCGAAAGCCGAGCTTTTCATATAGTTTCATGGCCTCTGCATTATCGTGCAGCACCGAGAGATCCATCGTTGTGGCGCCACGGGACCGAAATTCCTCGGCGAGGCGCAGTACCAGCGCCTGGCCGATCCCGGGATAGCGAGCCTGGGGTGAGACGGCGAGGCACCACAACGAAGAGCCGTGCTCCGGATCATTGCAGGCGAGCTTGTGATCGACACCCATCACCGTGCCGAGGATTGCCCCGGTCTCGTCCTCCTCGGCAAC
Source organism: Tropicimonas marinistellae (assembly GCF_001509585.1). GTDB lineage: Bacteria > Pseudomonadota > Alphaproteobacteria > Rhodobacterales > Rhodobacteraceae > Tropicimonas > Tropicimonas marinistellae. The sequence goes on from NZ_LNCI01000001.1 coordinate 433,702, forward strand.
CAGGACGGTTATGGCGCGCGCATCGCGATGCGACCAGAAGAAATGCGACGGCACTTCGACCATTCCATGGGCGGCGTAGATCGTGTTGATCGCGTCGGCGTCCATCTCTGTAGTCAGGCGGCGGATCGAGACGTTGGACGACCGCGCATGGCCGGTTTTGACTTCCTTCAGGTCGAGCCGGAAGGAGATGGAGGGGTCGAGAAACAACTCCTGCGGCGCTTCGGCGAGCACCATCTGCGGTTCCCGGACGTAGAAGGCAATGTCGCGGCGGGTGTGGCGCTCGGCGGAGAGCGTCTCGGCGAGTGCCTTGGGGTCTTCGAATGTATTGCCGAAGATCAACCGCCCCCAGCCGCAGTTGATGCCAGAGTTGGGTGTCGGACCGGTGTCGCCTGTCATCCGTCTATCCCCTGCGCCTGAAGCCAGAGTTCCAGCATCGCCACCTGCCACAATTCGGATCCGCGAAGGCGCGTGATGTGGTCCTTGGGATTGGCGAACAATGTCTCGAGATATTCCGTCCGGAAGATCCCACGGGCGCGCGCAGCCTCGTTGGTGAGCGCCCCGCGCACCATCTCGAGGTATGGACCGTCGATGTATTTCAGTGCGGGTACGGGGAAATACCCCTTCGGCCTGTCGATGACCTCTCTCGGGATCACCCGTCGTGCGGTTTCCTTCAGGATCCCCTTGCCGTCATGGGCCAGCTTGTGACGCGCCGGGATACGGCCCGCAAGTTCGACGACCTCGTGGTCGAGGAAGGGGACCCGCGCCTCCAGGCCCCAGGCCATTGTCTGATTGTCGACCCGCTTCACGGGGTCGTCCACCAGCATCACGTTGGTGTCCTGCCGCAACGCCTTGTCCACGGGATCGTCCGCGCCTGTCTGCGCAAAATGTGCCTCGACGAAGGCGAGGCTTTCGTCCTTGTCGGCCATGTACTCCGGGGTCAGATGCTCCGCGAGCCGCGCGTGAGTCCGGTCGAAGAAGGCATTGGCATATGCCGAAACCGGATCGGTGGCATCCTGCAAGGGCGGGTACCAGTGATAGCCGCCGAAGACCTCGTCGGCCCCTTGTCCGGATTGTACCACCTTGATCGTCTTGGCGACCTCGCGCGAGAGCAGGAAGAAGCCGATATTGTCGTACGAGACCATCGGTTCCGACATCGCCGCGATGGCATGCGGCAGGTTCTCCCGCATCTCGGAAGAGGGGATCATGAGCTTGTGGTGGTTGGTGCCGTAATGCGCCGAGATCAGGTCTGAATACTTGAACTCGTCGCCTTTCTCGCCATGCGCCTCCTCGAAGCCTATGGAATAGGTGGCGAGATCTGTCTGGCCTTCCTCTGCAAGCAGGCCGACGATCAGAGAGCTGTCCACACCGCCCGAGAGCAACACGCCCACCGGGACATCGGCCACCATGCGGCGGCGCACCGACGCGCGTAGCTCGTCCAGGAGGATCTCCTCCCACTCCTTGAAGCTTCTCGCCTCCTCTTCCGGGCTGCGTTCGAAGCTCGGTACCCAGTAGCGCTGCTCCGACTCGACGCTTCCATCGGCTCTCAGAATGCGGATTGTTGCCGGCGGCAGCTTTCGCACACCGTTCAGAATCGTCCGGGGTGCCGGGACGACGGCGTGCCAGGTCATGTAGTGGTGCAGCGCGACGCGGTCTATGGACGTGTCGATCCCGCCCGCGCGCAACAGCGCCGGCAGGGTCGAGGCGAAACGCAGTCCGCTGGCGGTTTCCGCGTGGTAGAGCGGCTTGATCCCGAAGCGGTCACGCACGAAGATCGTCCGTCCGCTCTCGCGTTCGCGGATCGCAAACGCGAACATGCCGTTGAACCTAGCAATCGCCTCGGTTCCCCATTCGGCCCAGGCCTTGACGATTACCTCCGTGTCGGAATGCGAAGCGAAGCGGTGCCCCTTCGCCTCCAGTTCGGATCGCAGGTCGGGGTAGTTGTAGATACACCCGTTGAAGACAATCGTCAGCCCAAGGTGGGTGTCTACGAAAGGTTGCGCGCCGGCTTCGCTGAGGTCGATGATCCGCAAACGCCTGTGGCCGAAGGCCCAGTCGCCGCGGGAGACCACTCCGGAGCTGTCAGGACCTCGCGGGGCCATGTACTCGGCCATCGCCGCCACTGCATCGACATTTGCCGGGCTTCCGTCATAGGTTATCTCGCCGCAAATGCCGCACAATGGTTCGACCTCTCAATTTCATGCTGTTGCGGTGGAACCTAAGGAGCCTCGCCGCGCAGGTCAAACCGATGCCCGATCCACGAAGATGCTGCGCGGGATCACGCAGGAAACGACCCAGTTCGGGGCATCCACGATCTCGCTGATGCGAAGATCCGCGGCAACCGAGCACAGCATGTAGGCATCTTCTGCCGCAATGCTTCGGCTGAGATGGTCGATCATATCGGCGACCGCGTCGCGGCAGGCTGTCATCAGGTCGGGGCCGATGCCGGTGGTTGCGACGACTCCCGATCGCTCCAGATCGCCGGGTCGGGGACCAGACGTTGCATAGCGCGGAAAGCGAGGGGCACCGCCGCGCGCAAGTTCGAGCTTGATACGAACCTCCATGCCGCTCTCGATCGCGGTCCCACATACCTCGCCGTCGCCCTGCGCGGCGTGGGTGTCGCCGATGGAGAGAAGCGCCCCTTCGACTTCCACCGGCAGGTAGAGCACTGTGCCGGTTCTCAGGTCTCGAATGTCCATATTGCCGCCAACCCGGCGCGGCGGGATCACGTCATGCGGGCCAGGCGTGGCTGGCGCGGTGCCAATGGTGCCGATGAACGGTGCAAAGGGGATTTCCGCGATGCCGTTGAAGGCGAGGGGCGTGCGGCCGGACGTATCGTAGTTCCATAGCTGAAGCCGGGGATCGGGAAACTGATCCGCGAGCAGCCCGAAACCGGGTATGAGCCCGGTCCAGCCGAAGCCTGAAGGGCTGAAATCCTCGATGGTGATGATGAGAGCATCTCCCGGGCGCGCGCCGTCCACATGGATCGGACCTGTCAGCGGATTGGCCCGCCCGGGGTCTAGCGTGGCCATCGTGTCGTGGGTGGAGTCGCCGTTGACCTGCCCATCTCCCGCGTCGCGGCAGGCAATGGTCACGCGCTCGCCCGGAGCCACGATCATCGCCGGTGCGACGGCCTTGTCCCAGCCGAAATGGCAGTCGCAGGAATGCAGAGTTCGGATCGGGGGCTGGATCATGAATCCTCGTCTGAAGCCAGACGTTTCAGGAACTCGCGAAGCACGACGACGGCCCGCTCCATATCTTCGGGGGCGGCGTATTCCGCAGGGTTGTGGCTGACCCCATCGCGACAGCGGACGAAGAGCATTGCCACCGGGCAAAGGTCGGCCATGGCCGAGGCGTCATGGGTGGCGCCGGACATAAGGTGCAATGGCCGCTGGCCCGCCGTCTTGATGGCTGTCGCCAACGCGTCCTGCAACCTGGGCGCGCAGGCCATGGCGGGCTGCTGGTACGTTCGCTCCATCTGCCACGAGCAGTCACGTTGCGCCGCTGCGTCCCTCGCCGCCGCCGCGACCCGCTCCGCCACCCGGGTGCGTATCGTGTCCTCCGCCGAACGCAACTCGATGGTGCAATGCACCTTTGCGGGCACAGCGTTGACCACATTAGGCGCGACGTCGAGATGCCCGATCGTGCCGACTGCCTGATCCGTCTCGCGGCAGATCCGTTCGACCGCACTCACCAGCTCAGCCGCTGCGCAGAGCGCGTCCCGCCGTAGCTCCATCGGCGCCGTTCCGGCATGCGCTGCGCGGCCGGTCACGGTCACGGCATGGCGTTCGATCCCGGCAATGGCGGTGACGATACCAACGGGCAGGCCCGCGGCCTCAAGCACCGGCCCCTGCTCGATATGTGTCTCCAGATACCCGAGCACGGTGCTGGCCGGGCGGGCGATGTCGCCTATCGCGGCCGGATCTCCGAAGCCGTCGAGCGCGTCGCGGAGCGATATGCCGCGACGGTCGGACATCTCCAGAACATTGCGATCCAGCGTTCCGGCGAGCGCCCGGGGTCCAATGAGCGCTGTCGGGAACCTTACGCCCTCCTCGTCCGCGAAGCAGAGGACCTCCACGGCGAACGGCAACGGCCTGTCGCCGAACTCCTCAAGCGCGAGGATCGGCAGAAGCACACCCATGATCCCGTCGTAGGCACCACCGCCTCGCACTGAATCCTGATGCGAACCGAGCAGGAACGTCGGCGCGTCGGGTGTCGCGGCCTCTCGGCGCCCGATCAGGGTTCCGGCCGCGTCGATGTGAGTTTTCAGCCCGGCTGAACGCATCCATCCGCCGATCAGTTCGTTGGCGCGGGCATGTTCGGGCGTGAACGGCAAGCGGGTCACGCCTGCTCCGGGTTCTGATATCGCGGCAGCCTCCGCCAGCATCGCTGCGGCGCGCTCTCCAATCGTCAGCGTCATGTTCTGAAAGGCTCCCGCCGGGTTGGCAGTGTGTCAAGCCAATTGCGATAGGCGTCCGCGCGCGTGCGTTCCAGAAGCATGGCCAGACGATCCATGGGCGCGGGATCGAAATCAACGCGCAGGTCAAGGGGCGGCGCGTCTTCGGCAAGCACCAGAAGCGCGGCCGACTGGGTGCCGCGCCGGTCGCTTCCGGCTGCGAGGCCAGCGCGCAGGGCATTGACAAGGCGCTGGGCGAAGTCGCCGGCCGAGGCGTTGAGGACCTCAGCGGTCCGTTCGATCACCCGGCTGGAGGCCAGCCAGTTCCCGGCCACCGCCCATCCGTCACCGCTAAGGTGCCCGGTGAAGGCTTGGTTTTCCGTTCCGTTGTGGATCGCGGTATCACCCTTCAAGTCCAGAACGGCAAGCTGGCGCGCCTCGCGACCCGGATCCGGGGTGACCACCGCCGCCAGCGCGTCGCGCGCCGTGGCCCCGCCGGCCAGGCGTGCCAGCGCATCCTCTCCCCAGACCGTCGACGGGGTCTGTCCTTGCGATGCCGTCAGTCCGAATCGTGCATCGCCTCTTAGTACCCAGCCGCCGACGCAGAGGTTCCCCGTCGCGGCCGCGGCGCCCAAAGCGCCCGAATCCTGGTCGATTGCCAACACGGAAAAGGTCATTCGCATCCTCCTGCCGGATACATAGCACGAAAGCCCTTTGGGTATACAATTTATCATGATAAATTGTGAGCAACCAACAAGGGAGCATAAGATGACGATCCTTCCGATGACGCGCCGCACCGTCTCCGCGTTAGCACTTGCTGCGATGACCGCTTCAATGGGGCTTCCGGCGCTGGCCCAGACACCGCCGGGCGTGCTGGTCGTGGGCCAGATCGCCGAGCCGAAATCCCTCGATCCGCATGCGGTCACTGCGGTCAACGATTTCCGCATCCTGATGAACGTCTACGACGGGCTCGTGCGCTACAAATCGGGCACACTCGAGGTCGAGCCTGCGCTGGCAGAGAGCTGGGAAATCAGCGAGGACGGTACCGAATACACATTCACCTTGCGCGAGGGCGTGGCTTTCCACGATGGAACTCCGCTGACGGCCGAGGCCGTGAAGTTCAACTTTGACCGGATGCTCGACGAGTCCCACCCGTTCCACGACACCGGTCCCTTCCCACTCTCCTTCTTCTTTTCCGCCATCGAGACCACGGAAGCAGTGGACGAGCGCACGGTGAAATTCACGCTGAACGCGCCTTATGCGCCGTTTCTGTCGAATCTCGCCTACCCGACCGGGCTGATCGTCTCGCCCGCCGCCGTGGAGCAATATGGCGCCGATTTCGGCCGCAACCCTGCCGGAACCGGCCCGTTCAAGTTCGCCGAATGGCGGTCGAACGAGGCAGTCGTGATCGAGAATAACCCCGACTATTGGGACGGCGCGGCAGAGCTTGAGGCGGTGGTTTACCGTCCGATCACCGATGCCAACACCCGGACCGCGGAGATGCTGGCCGGCGGTATCGATCTGATGGTCGAAGTGCCGCCCAATGCGCTCTCCGAGTTCGAAGGTGACGCCTACACCGTGCATGAGCAGGCCGGCCCGCATGTCTGGTTCCTGATCCTGAACGCCAAGGAGGGTCCATTCGCCGATGTGAAGGTCCGGCAGGCAGCGAACTACGCGATCAACAAGCAGGCGATTGTCGAGAACGTGCTCGAAGGGACTGCCGCCGTCGCAGCCGGTCCGACACCGCCAGCCTTCGCCTGGGCCTATAACGAAACGCTTGAGCCCTATCCCTATGATCCGGAGAAGGCCAAAGAACTGATCGCGGAGGCAGGTGTCGAAGGTGCGGAGTTGACCTTCTACGTCACCGAGGGTGGGTCAGGCATGCTGGACCCGGTGCCGATGGGCACCGCGATTCAAGCCGATCTCGAGGCGGTGGGTTTTGACGTGAAGATCGAGACCTACGAATGGAACACTTTCCTCGGCGAGGTGAACCCAGGTCTCGAAGGCAAGGCGGACATGGCCGAGATGGCCTGGATGACCAATGATCCCGACACGCTGCCGTTCCTGGCGTTGCGCACGGAAGCGTGGCCCGACAAGGGCGGGTTCAACTCCGGGTATTACTCCAATCCGAAGGTGGACGAGCTGCTGGAAGCCGCGCGTATCTCCACCGACCAGGACGAGCGTGCTGCGCTCTATCAGGAGATGCAGGAGATCGTGCAGGAAGATGCGCCCTGGGTCTTTGTTGCCAACTGGAAGCAGAACGCGGTGACGGCTGCTGGCGTCGAGGGCTTCGAGCTTCAGCCGTCATTCTTCCTGCTGCTCGACGGCGTCTCCAAGAACTGACCGATGTCGCGGCGGGCCGGATTTCGCGGCCCGCCGCCCCAGACACAGGCGCAACCATGGGCGGCTACATCCTCAAGCGATTGCTCGCCGCGATTCCGGTGATCCTCGGTATCACGGTGATTGTCTTCCTGATCATGTCGCTAATCCCGGGCGACCCGGCGACGGCCATCCTAGGCAGCTACGCGACACCGGAGAATGTCGAGAAGCTGAACCGCGACCTCGGCCTCGACAAGCCCCTGGTCAGCCAATACTTTATCTGGCTTGGAAACATGGTGCAGGGCGACTTCGGACGCTCCTTCTCGCTCAACCGGCCGGTTCTGGATGAAGTACTGGAGCGTTTTGGCGCGACATTGATTCTGGCCGGCACATCGCTGGTGCTTTGCTCGATCTTCGGCATCCTCGCTGGCGTGATCTCGGCGTCGCGACAGTATGGCCTGGCGGACAAGGCAATTACGTTTGTCGTACTGATTGGCATCTCAATCCCGTCGTTCTTCCTCGGAATGATGATGATCCTCCTCTTTGCCGTGAAACTGCGGTGGCTGCCCGTTTCGGGCATGTATGCGATCTACGGCGGGGGTGATCTCCCGGACCTGCTGCGCCACCTTGCCATGCCGGCAATTGCGCTGGCAGTGGTCGCGACAGGCGTCATTGCGCGGCTGTCCCGCTCGGCAATGCTGGAAGTCCTGCGGCAGGATTTCATCCGCACCGCGCGCGCCAAGGGCGTGAAGGAAAACCGTGTCGTCTGGCGCCATGCGCTCAAGGCGGCAATGGTCTCGATCATCCCGGTGATCGGTGTGCAGGCGGGGTTCGTGCTGTCCGGCGCAGTCTATATCGAGACGGTTTTCCAGTGGCCCGGCGTCGGGCGGATGCTGGTCACCGCGATCCTGACGCGGGATATCCTTTTGGTGCAGGGCGGTGTTGTGATCGTCGCGGCCTGCTACGTCCTCTTCAACCTCGCCGTCGACGTGGCCCAGAGCCTGCTGGACCCGCGGGTCAAGATATGAACGCAGGTGCCTTCCTCAAGCTCTTCGCCCGCAACCGCCTGGCGGCGGCAGGTGGACTCATCCTCGTTTTCGTCGTTCTGATCGCGCTCGCTGCCCCGATCCTGCCGCTCCAGGATCCTTACGCGCAGGACACGGCCGACAAGTTTCTCCGGCCATTTTCCGACGGCCACTTTCTGGGCACCGATCATCTTGGCCGGGATATCCTGTCGCGGCTGATCTGGGGCACGCGGCTGAGCCTTGTCGTCGGTCTTGTCGCTTCCTTCGGGGCGGCCTTTTTCGGTTCGATCATCGGTATCGTCGCGGGCTATTTCGGCGGCCGGACAGACAACTGGCTGATGCGCGGTATCGACATGCTCATGGCCTTTCCCTACATCCTGCTCGCGCTCGCCATCGTCGCCGCTCTTGGACCCGGCCTTACGAACGCGCTCATTGCCGTGGCGGTGGTCAACATTCCCTTCTTCGCGCGGAACATTCGCGGCGTGACCGTGACGCTGGCACATAAGGAGTTCGTGGACGCCGCCCGGCTTTCGGGCATGACGGACATACGGATCATGCTCTCCGAGATCTTGCCCAACGTGCTGCCTGTGATCGTCATCGCCATGTCCACAACTGTCGGCTGGATGATCCTGGAGACAGCGGGCCTCTCCTTCCTCGGGCTGGGTTCGCAGCCGCCGGTAGCAGATCTCGGTTCGATGCTCGGGGAAGGGCGCAATGCGCTCATCACAGATCCGCATGCCTCGATCATTCCGGGGATCATGATCTTCGTCATCGTCATGAGCGTGAACCTGATGGGCGACGGGATCCGCGATGCGCTTGACCCAAGGTTACGATCGGGGGCGCTGACGCGGCCAATGGCCCGGACCTTGGTGGACCGCGACGCGGTGCCCGAGCCGCCGGCAAACCCGGCGCTGCTCGATCTTCAGGACCTGCGGACCGAATTCCGTGTGGGCAATCGCACGTTGAAGGCGCTGTCCGGAGTCTCGCTTGAGGTGCGGCCCGGGGAATGCCTCGGCCTCATTGGCGAGTCTGGCTCTGGCAAGTCGGTGACGGCGCTGTCGGTGATGGGGCTGGTTGCTTCGCCGCCGGGCGTCATCGCGGGTGGCGCGGTGCGCTATGCGGGGCAGGAACTGCTCGGCGCGCCGTTTTCCGAACTGCGAGAGCTGCGCGGCAACCGGATCTCCTACATCTTTCAGGACCCGCTGGCGACGCTGCATCCACTGTACACAGTGGGCGACCAGATCGTCGAGGCGATCCAGGCGCATCGTTCCACCCCGAACGCGCAGGCCCGCGCCCGTGCACTCGAACTGCTCAATGCGGTGCGAATTCCCAATGCGGAGCGGCGCCTCGGCGACTATCCGCATGAACTCTCTGGTGGGATGCGCCAGCGGGTCGGCATCGCCATGGCGCTGGCGAACGAACCAGACCTGATCATCGCCGACGAGCCGACCACGGCGCTCGACGTCACCGTACAGGCGCAGATCCTCGCCCTGCTCGACGATCTGCGCCGCGACCGCGGTGTCGCGATCCTCTTCATCACCCATGATTTCGGGGTTGTCGCACAGCTTTGTGACCGGGTGGCAGTGATGTATGCAGGGCGGATCGTCGAAACGGGCCCGACGGATGCCATTCTCGATGCGCCCGCTCACCCCTACACACGCCGTCTTATTGCCTGCGTTCCCAGGCTCGGCGAAGGCCGGCGCGCGCTGCACGCGATCCCGGGCCTGCCGCCGGCGGTGGATGATCTTCCCGCAGGGTGCGCCTTCGCGCCGCGCTGCGACAAGGCAACGGATGCCTGCCGCACCGGCGAGATCACGCTCGCGAAATCCGCCGCGAACCGTGCCGTCCGATGCCTCTATCCGGAAGGAGACGTGGCATGACCTCGACGCTGCGCATACGCGATCTCGACAAGCGGTTTGGCGGCGGGCGGACGCTCTTCGGCTTCGGGGCGGAGAAGCCCTCTGTCCATGCGGTGCAATCGGCGAATCTCGATGTTGCGAGCGGTGAGACACTCGGAATCGTCGGAGAATCCGGTTGTGGCAAGTCCACTTTGGCGCGGATGATCGTTGGGTTACTGCCGCCGACCGAAGGCAGAATCGAGATCGAGGGGCAGGACTACGCTGAACGCGCAGGAAAGGACCCGGCGGCGTTCGGCAAGCTGATCCAGTATGTCTTCCAGGACCCGATCTCATCGCTCAATCCGCGCAAGACGATCCGGCAGATTCTCGAAGCACCGCTGAAACTGCTCCACGCCATGCCGGCCGCCGAACGTGGCGCGCGAATTGATGACCTTCTCGACGCGGTGAACCTCAGGCGCGAATTCCTCGACCGCTACCCGCATGAGTTCTCCGGCGGGCAGGCCCAGCGGATCGGCATCGCCCGCGCGCTCGCAGCTGCGCCGCGTATCCTCGTGCTCGACGAGCCTGTTTCGGCGCTGGATGTGTCGGTGCAAGCGCAGGTGCTGAACCTTCTGGCCGAGCTGAAGCGTGAATTCGAGCTGACCTACCTGTTCATCAGCCACGACCTCGCCGTGGTTGAGGCGGTAGCTGACCGGGTGGCGGTGATGTATTTCGGCGCAATTGTCGAGATGGCCCCGGCCGAGAAGATCTTCGCGAAACCGCTTCATCACTACACGGTTCTGCTTGCCCGAAGCGCACCGACCGTTGGTCGCCCTCTCGGAGCGCCCGAGGCGGAAGATGCCGAGTTGCCCGACCCACTCAACCCGCCGCCCGGCTGCGCATTCGCCCGCCGTTGCCCGGCCGCCACCGAAATCTGCCGCCGCGAACGACCACCCCTGGAGGAAAATGGAACGCAACACCTTGTCGCCTGCCACAACCCTGCCCGCTGACGCCTCCCGGATGAGCCGTCCGCAACGCGCGGCGGCCGCCATCAAGGACTGGGTCGTCGAACGCGGCATGCGTCCCGGTGACCGCCTACCCGGCGAGTCCGAACTGATGGCGCATTTCGGCATGGCGAAGGGGACCATTCGCGAGGCGCTGCGCGTGTTAGAGGCGCAAGGATTGATCCGAACCCGCACGGGACCCGGCGGTGGTGCCTTCGTGAACGAGGTTACGGAGGCGCGGGCGCGGGCGCTTCTGGGTAACTATTTCTATTTCAACGAAATCAGCATACGTGACATCTACGAATTGCGTCATGCATTGGAGCCTTTGCTCGTCGCCCAACTCGCCGGGACACTCGGCGAGGGGCAACTCGAGCAACTCGCGGCGGTGATGACTGCCTACGAAACACCGCCAGAGACGATCGACGAAGCTGAGCAACACCGTATGGCGGAGCTCGACTTCCATGCGCTCCTGGCGTCTTTCTCGGAAAACGCGTTGCTGCGGTTCCAGTGCCGGTTCCTGTTCAGTCTGCTCAAGGAACTCACGATCTGTCGCAAGATCTACCGAAGGGAGATCCCCGGCTTCCGCAAGGCGGGGCGCGACTACCAATCGCGACTCCTGCAGGCACTTCGCGAGGGGGACTCGGGCGCCGCCAAGGCGATCATGCGCGCGCATCTGAATGCGGCCCAGACCACCATGGAACAGCAGGAGAGCGTTGTTCTGCGGCAGTTCCTGAGCGAGTCCGAAGAGCGCTGAGGCGCCTGAAACCCGGTTCTGGACCGTTCACCGATCCGGACCGCTTCAATGTCAGCTGCTCGTCTTTGCCCTTTCCGAAGGCGCGGGCGCCGAGGCGTCGGCAGCGGCCGTTGGCTGGTGCGTGAACCCGGAAAGGTCCCCGATCTCCCGCTGGTCTCGTGGGATAGAGACTGCGCTGAGGGAGTAGGCCGTCAACAACTCGGACAGCGAGCGCAGCGCGTGCATGTGGATGCGCTCATAGCCATGGCTGGCATCGACCCCGAACGTCACCAGCGCCGTCCTCACGTCTGCCCCGGCCTCGATCGCCGAAGCACTGTCTGAGCGGTAGTAGCGAAAGACATCCTTGCGCATGCGAATGTCGTTGTCGTGGCAGAGCTTGGCGAGCTTTCGCGTCAAGTGATAGTCGAATGGTCCGCTCATGTCGGCCATGGAGAGCGTGACCCCGAATTCCGATGAGTTCTGACCGGGTGCGGAGGTGCCGTTATCAACCGCCACCATCGAGGCGACTTCCGGAAGCAGGATCGCCGCGGCTCCATGTCCGACCTCTTCAGCAATGGTGAACAGCCAATACACATCGACCGGCGGCGGCGGCGCATCAGCGAGGGCGCGCACGGCGGCCAGCATCACCGCGACTCCGGCTTTGTTGTCGAGATGCCGGGAAACGATGTATCCGGCATCAGTGAACTCCGGCTGTGGGTCGATCGCGACGATATCGCCGATTTCGATTCCGAGCGTTTCGAGTTGGTCCGACGAGTCGGCGCGGGCATCCACGCGGATCTCGACATGGTCCCAGCCGATGGGCAATTCGTCGATTGCATCGCCGAAGGTGTGTCCCGATGCCTTAAGCGGCAGGATGGTGCCGCGATAGGCCCCTTTTTCGGTAAAGATCGTGACCCGCGCCCCCTCGGCGAACCGCGCCGACCATGTCCCGATCGGCACCAGTTCGAGCCGGCCGTTCGCCTTCAGGGCTTTTACCTGCGCGCCCAGTGTATCGACGTGCGAGACGATGGCGCGGGCGCCTGCGGTTTGCTGTCCGGGAAGGCGCGCTCGAATAGCTCCCCTGCGCGTCAGCTCGTAGGCGATACCCAGGGAATCCAGCTCCGTGCAGACGTATCTGACGATCTCGTCGGTGTATCCGGTCGGACTCGGGATCTCCAGCAGGTTGGACAGGCAGAGCTGAAGGTAATCCACATCAATATCTAGGCGGGTTCGTTGATGAGACATTGTCCCCAGGTCCTTTCTTCCAAGCCAGCGCCGGTACCGGTCCGCAGCTTCATCCGCCGGCCGGGCCTCGCAACGAATACAGACCGCTTCCATGTAGGCCAACCGGAAGAACAGATGCCGTTCCCGAATTCTCCATGGTGCCGGTCTGCAACCCTGGTGGTGTTGCCCATGCGATTGCCGTGGCGACCGGCCGCCGATTGCCGGAAAGGCCGGTGTCGCGCATCGATGGCCGGCGTTAGCCGGGCAGGTATGCGAAGCGGGTGAAGCGTGCCTCGCGGCCATGCCCGGTGGTGTCGAAGGCGACCATTCCCACGAAAGCGCCGGTGAAGGAGGCGTGTTCGCCGGGCGGACCTTCGTCTGAAATCAGGCGGGCGTCGAGATCGGGGCCGATCTGTTGCCAGTCGCCGTGTTGCCGCCAGAAGAAGCGCTGGCTTTGGTGGTCGACGTCGACCGCGAGTTCCACCGGGCCGTCCTGCAGTGGTGCTGCGTCTTCGCTGCGGAAGGTGAGCTTGCCGCTGGGATAGTCGCCAAGGCAGGAGACCGGGACGAGGCAACGGCCGATCTCCGGTTCATCTGTAACCAGGACCGCGTGGAACTTGTAGCGGTTGTAATAGGTGGTGAGACCGGCGGCCTGCTGGTAGGTCTGCGCGTTGAATTCAACTGTGGTTTCAGCCCGATAGGCGAAGTCCTCCTGGCGCCGCGCGACCAGCGCCTGTTCAAACCAGCTGCCGATGCTTTCGCGCCCTGTCAGCACGAGCGCGCCGGGTTCGAGGCGGAATATCCGTTCGGACTCCGGCGTGCGTGGCCACTGGAACTCCGGTGGAAGAATGGCGTCGGCGAAATCCCGGTCGAGGGCTTCGCGAGGGGCGGCTGCGGCGTCAGCAAGTCCGGGCAGGCGCGCGCGTGCCAGCATCCCGCCCTGTTCCAGATAGAGCCAGTCGTTGCGCCAAACCACGCGTTCTATGCCGGTTTCGCGGCCCATCGGGCAGTACCGGCCGGGCAGGGGGCGCCCCATGAGGAAGGTGTGGAACCCTTCGCCGGAGGGCGTTTCCACGTATTGTCCATGGCCGGTGCGCTGGATCGGGTGATCGGGCGCGTCGGCGGCGGTCATGACATGGTCGTCGGGGTGCAACTCGTAGGGGCCGCGAATATCGCGCGACCGCGCAAGTGTGACGGCGTGGTCATAGCCTGTGCCGCCCTCGGCGGTTGTCAGATAATACCAGCCATTCCGTTTGAAGAGGTGCGGTGCCTCGGTCAGGCCGCGGGGCGAGCCGGGGAAGATATTGGTGATCTTGCCGGTGAGGCCTGCCTCGGGTGACCATTCCTGCAGAAGGATGCCATCGAAGGAGGCGCTGGCCGGGTTGCCGCCGGTGCCCGGGCCGCGGTGGTTCCACTGCACGACAGCGAACCATTTACGGCCGTCCTCGTCATGGAACAGCGAGGGGTCGAAGCCGTTGGAATTCACGTACATGGGATCCGACCAGTCGCCGTCCACCCGGTCGCTGGTCACGATGTAGTTGTGCGCGTCCTTGAAACTGCCTTCGAGGCGTTTGACATCCGTGTAGACGAGCCAGAACTTGCCGTCTGCATGGCTGAGGCACGGCGCCCAGACACCACAGCTGTCGGGATTGCCGCGCATGTCGAGTTGCGAGGCCCGGTCGAGCGGGCGTGCCACCAGCTCCCAGTTCACCAGGTCGCGGGAATGGTGGATCTGCACGCCGGGGTACCATTCAAAGGTCGAGGTGGCGATATAGTAATCCTCCCCGACCCGGCAGATCGACGGGTCAGGGTTGAAGCCGGGCAGGATCGGGTTGCGGATCATTCGGCGTCTTTCAGAAGTGCCGCGGCCTCGGCCGGGGTAAGTGGCGCAGGGCGCTCGCAAGTCGTCGAGAGGGTCTCGAACTGGCCATTCTCGCCAGAGCGCAGGATAGCGGTCATAACGTCGATCACGTGCACGGCGAGGTCGAGAGAGCAGCGATGCGGGCGGCCTTCCGCGATGGCTGCAACCATGTCGGCCAGTCCCGCTGTGCGGTAATTGGCGCGCCGCTCGTCGTTCTTCTCCTCGTTGGGCCGGCCGAAGGGATGGTCCCAGAGGTCGACCGGCGCAGAGGAGTCGCGGTTTGTCGCAAGAACCAGATCGCCGCCAAAGAAGTTCGGGTCCGGCACGTAGAGGCTGCCGTCTGCACCATAGAGTTCCATATTGGCGTGGCGGTGCGCGGCGATGTCCCAACTCGCCGACAGCGTCACGGTGGCGCCGGAGGCAAAATCCAGCAGGGCATGGATATTGGTCGGCGTGTTCACCGGAACCGTCTCGCCCTGCCGCGGACCGGAGCCGATGGTGCGGGTTGCGAAGCCGGCGTTGGCAAGGGCGGCGACGCGGCGCACCGGGCCGAGGAGCTGCACAAGGTTCGTGATGTAATATGGGCCGAGGTCGAGTACGGGGCCGCCACCCGGCTGGAAGAAGAAGTCCGGGTTGGGATGCCAGGCTTCCATGCCGCGGCTCATCACGTGGGCGGTGCCGGCGAGCACGGGGCCGATTGCACCCTCGTCGATCAATGCGCGGGCCTGCTGGTGGGTGCCGCCAAGGAAGGTATCGGGCGCTGAACCGATACGCAGACCCTTGGTCTCTGCGAGGGCGCGCAGGGCTTCGCCGTCTTCCAGCGACAGAACGAAGGGCTTCTCGGAATAGGCGTGCTTCCCGGCTGCCAGGATCGCCCGGGTCACGGCGAAATGCGCCGCGGGGACGGTGAGGTTGACGACGACGCCGATATCCTCGGCGGCCAGAAGGGCCTCCGGGTCTTCGGCACGCACGCCGAACTCATCCGCCTGGGCTTGCGCTGCTTCCGGCGAGAGATCCGCCACCGCACGCACCTCCAAACCCTTGAAGAGCGGCGCGAGTTTCAGGTAGGCGGTCGAAATATTGCCGCATCCAATGATGCCGACTCCCATGGTTTCCATTTTGTCGGTCTCCTTCAGAACGCGTTGGCGGCGGCGATGGAACGGCGGGCGAAGCGCGCGTCATCGGCTGGATTGTCGTGTTCCATCACCAGGAAGCGGCTCTTGGTGGCGTCGATGGCGGGTACCAGCCGTCGCCAGTCCATGATGCCCTCGCCCACGTCGGCCCAGCCGTCCTCTTCCTCGTTCTCGCCTTCTGGTGCGATGTCCTTCACATGGACGGCGATGATCCGGTCGGCGTATTTCTTCAGCCAGTCCACCGGATCCTCACCGCCCTTGGCAACCCAGGCGATGTCGAGTTCCAGCGCGAGGTCGTCCGAGCCTGACAGGATAAGGTCGAGGGGTTTCTCGGCGCTGTCGATCTCGGCAAATTCGAACGCGTGGTTGTGCCAGCCGAATGCAAAGCCCGCATCGTGGAACCGGTGGCCGGCCAGTGCCAGGACGCGGCCGAGTTCGGCCCAGCCCTCGGCATCCTTCTCGCGCTCTTCGGCGGGGATCGCCGGGACGATCACTGCCGCCATGTCGAGCGCGCGCGCGATCTCGATCACACGGTCGGCCTCGTTCGAGACCATGTCGAGCGAAAAGTGCCCCGTGGGCATGGTAAGCCCGTTGGCGGCGAGGTCGTCCTTGAGTTGGCCGAGGTTTTCGAGATCGGAATAGAGGCTTCCGTAGCCCTCGACCTGTTTGTAGCCAAGCTCGGCGACCATCTTCAGCGTCTCCGGCAGCGGGCCGAAATTGCGCGACGAGTAGAGCTGGTAGGAAAAAACGCGCATGAGTGCTTCCTTTGATTAAGCGGGTCAGCCTGGTGTGCAGGTGGCCGAATGAAGATCCCGGAGCGTGATGTTCGGGCGCGCGGCGGGGTCGCGGGGGGTGAAGGTGATACTGGCCGGCTGGCCCGGTAGCAGCAGGACGGCGTTGTCGGAGAAACGGCCGGGAACGTCCGCCTCAAGCGTCACGAAGAACGCCGGCCGCTCTGACGTGAGCGTGACGGTCAGACCGGCGTCGCCCTGTTCGATCTGCATCGCGATCGCCGGTGGCTGGACAGCGTAGGATTTGTAAGGCTGGGGCGCGAAATGGTCGGTACCTTCGCTGCCGCCGGGGATACGCCACCGGAAGAAGAGCATCTCGTCGTCGTGAAGTCCGGTGACGCGCAAAGCCTCGACAGCCGAATCCGGGGCGACGGTGACGGTCTCGCTTCCGAGCGAACGGAGCGTGCCGTCCATGGTGAAGGCAGTGGCTTCGACTGTAAGTTCCACAACGCCCGCGCGATCATTGACCGCCCTGAGCGCCACTGTGTCGCCCTGCGGTACGGCGGAGACATGCACCGGCGCGAAGAAACGGCGCGCCATGTGGTGCAGGAGCTTCCAACCGCCCCCGTAATCGAGCGAGGACCAGGAACAAACCGGCCAGGTGTCGTTCAACTGCCAGATCAGCGTTCCCATGCAATGAGGTTTGAGACTGCGCCAATGAGTGACGGCGGTATGGATCGCAAGCCCTTGCTGCACCTGGGAGAGATAGACGAAGTTCTCGAACCCAGACGGGAAACGGAAATAGCGGAACATCGTCTCTGCGATCCGGGCGTTGCCACCACGATTCTTCTGGTGGCTCTCGAAGACCGGGGCCGAGATGTTGAAGTCCTCCGGGCTGGCGAAGCTGCGGATGACCTCTATGGACGGATAGGATTGGAACCCGAACTCCGAGCAGAAACGCGGTGAGACGTCCCGGTAATGCTCGAAATCGCGGCCCTCGTGCCAGACGGACCAGAAATGCATGTCTCCCGATGTGTCGTCGTGCCAGGCATCGCCGAAAGAGAGCGGCCCCGGTGTGGGCGAAGAGGGCCACCAGATCGCATGCGGATCGGTTTCCAGAAGCGCGGCTTCGATGGCGCGGTTGAGACGGTCGTAGTTGACGAGGTAGCGGTCCCGGTCGCGTTTGCTTTCGTCGAACCAGGTGAGCGCACCGACAAGTTCGTTGTCCCCACACCAGAGCGCGGTCGAGGCGTGGTGATGCAGCCGGGCGGTGACATCCCGCACCTCCGCCTGCACCTCGGCGGTGAACTCGGGTGTCGACGGGTAGAGATTGCAGGCGAACATGAAATCCTGCCAGACCATGAGGCCCAACTCGTCGCAGAGGTCGTGCAGCCAGGTGGGTTCGTAGCGTCCGCCGCCCCAGATGCGGATCATGTTCATATGCGCGTCCACGGCCGATTGCAGCAGGTCGCGCACGTTGTCGGGGTCGATCCGTCCAGCCAGCGCGTCGGCCGGGATCCAATTGGCACCGCGGCAGAAGACCGGACGACCGTTGACCTTGATGAGGAAAGAGCGGCCGGTTTCGTCGGGTTCCGAGACAAGCTCGATCTGGCGCAGGCCGACCCGGCGGTGTTCGGTCTGATCGCCCAGGGTGACGGCGAGGTCCTGCAACGGCTGCGCGCCGTGACCGGCGGGCCACCAGAGCTGCGGTTCGGCGATGTGGAAGGTTTCGGTCAGTGTCGGGGCGTGGGCTCCTGGCGGCACGGCAAGCGTGCGCACCTCGCCGGCGTAGTCGAAGAGGACGAAGGCGGTGTCGTCCGTCGTCTGGCCGTCGAGATAGGCGGTCACTGTGAGGGTGACGCCGTCGCCGGAGTGATCCTGCGCGATTGCGAGCCGACCAATGCGGACATCTGCGTGCGGCTCCAGGCGCAGCGTTCCGTAGAGTCCGACAGGCGCCAGCGCGATGTTCCAGTCCCAGCCGAAGTCGCATTGCGGCTTGCGGATCATGTTGCCGTTACGGATGGGCGAGTTTTCCCCATGGTCGGGGATCGGGAAGGGCAGGGCGGCTTGTCGGGAATCGCATTCGGCGGTGATCGCGTGCAGCTCGATCTCCAAGCGGTTGGTGCCGATGCGCGCGGCCTGGGAGATGTCGGCGCGGTAGGTGCGGTGTGCGTTCTCTGCCGCCAGAACGACCGTGCCGTTAAGGCGGATGGTGGCGACCGTGTCCACCTCCGACAAAACCAGGACGAGGTCGGTTCTGTCGAGGTCTATTTCGCGGCTGAGTATCCAGCTTCGCTCGCAGATCCAGCGCAGGTCGTATTCGTTACGGCCCCAATAGGGGTCGGGTATGCGTCCGGCGACCTGCAACGCAGTGACGATATCGCCCGGCAGTGCCATGTCGAAGGTGTATTCGCCGGTCTCGTCCGTGGCTTTCCAGAAACCGGCAAGGTCGATGGCGGAGGCGTGGGTGGAATGGGTCATGGGGATACGGTGGTTGGTTCGCCGGTGGGCCGGGTGCACAGGGCCGCGTCCGGCCGTGGGAGGATACATTGGAGGATCGAGGTCGAACGCTCATGCCGCGGCACCGGACGAGGGCCGAGCGGCGCAACGGCGCCTCTGGCGCAACCTCCTGGCGGGAGAGTCGGGCGCTGCCCGCGTCTGGTCACCCCGCGCACGGGTGCTGTGATGTGAGCGCCCAAAACCTGGGTCACAGCCGCAACTCCGTTTTCTGGTCGAAGAAGCTCGCCTTCGCCGGGTCGATACCGATGCGGATGGTGTCGCCCGGGGCAACTTCGGCTTGCCCGTCCATGCGAAAGCGGAAGGTCTGCCCGGCGAATTGTGTCCAGACAAGCGTGTCGGACCCCATGGGCTCCACAAGCTCCACAGACACATCCGCCTGAATCGGCAGCGACTGCATCTCGTGGCCTGTGGCGACGTGTTCGGGGCGCACGCCCATGGTGGCAGGCCCGTGGGCGGTGCTGCCCGAGAATGGGTAAGCCGTGGTATCGAGCGTTTCGCCGCTGGTGGTGAATCGGCCGCTGTCGAGCATGCCTTCGAGGAAATTCATCGACGGGCTGCCGATGAAATCGGCGACGTATTTGTTGCCGGGCCGGTTATAGATCTCCGCCGGGCTGGCGAGCTGCATGATCTGGCCGCCCTTCATGATCGCGATCCGGTCGGCCAGCGTCATCGCCTCCACCTGATCATGGGTAACGTAGATCATCGTGTTCTCGAGGTTCTGGTGCAGCCGCTTGATCTCCACCCGAAGATCGGCGCGCAGCTTGGCGTCGAGGTTGGAGAGCGGTTCGTCGAACAGGAACACGTCCACGTCGCGCACCAGCGCCCGGCCGATGGCGACCCGCTGCCGCTGGCCGCCAGAGAGCGCGGCGGGCTTGCGTTTCAACAACGGCTCGATCTGAAGGATCTCGGCGGCGCGGGCAACGCGCTTGGCGATCTCCGCCTTGGGCATGCGGGCGTTCCGCAGCCCGAAGGAGAGGTTCCCCTCCACGGTCATTTGCGGATAGAGCGCGTAGGACTGGAAAACCATGCCGATGCCGCGCTCGTTGGGTTCCAGCCAGGTAACGTTCTTGTCCTTGATGAATATTTGCCCGTCGGTGACGTCGAGTAATCCGGCGATGCAATTCAGAAGTGTAGACTTGCCGCACCCGGATGAGCCAAGCAGGACGAGGAACTCGCCGTCGAAGATGTCCAGATCGAGGTTCTGAAGGACCTTCACGGCGCCGAAATGGAGGTCGAGGGAGCGAATAGAGACGGAATGCATGATGCGTTACCCCTTGACGGCGCCGGCGGCGATGCCGCGCACGAAGAGTTTGCCGGAGACGAAGTAGATGGTGAGCGGCACGAGGCCCGTCAGCAGCGTCGCCGCCATGTTGACGTTGTATTCCTTCACGCCCTGTACCGAGTTGACGATATTGTTGAGCTGCACGGTCATCGGGTAGATTTCCGGCTTCGTATAGATCACGCCGAAGAGGAAATCGTTCCAGATGCCGGTGACTTGCAGGATCATTGCCACGACGAAAATCGGAAGCGCCATTGGCACCATCACCCGGAAGTAGATACCCCAGAACCCCGCGCCGTCGACCCGGGCGGCCTTGAACAGGTCCATCGGGATCGAAGTGAAGTAGTTGCGGAAGAGCAGCGTCAGGATCGGCATGCCGAAGATCGTGTGCACCAGAACCAGACCCCAGAGGGTGCCATAGAGGCCCATTTCGCGCAGCAGGATGACGATAGGGTAGATCATCACCTGATAGGGGATGAAGGCGCCGAGCATCAGGATCGTGAAGAAGACCTCCGAGCCCTTGAACTTCCAGTTCGATAGCGCGTAGCCGTTTACCGAGGCCACGGCGATGGAGAGCACGACGGAGGGCACCAGGATGCGCACCGAGTTCCAGAAACCGCGCGAGAGGCCATCGCAGTTGATGCCCGTGCACGCCTCCGCCCACGCCTTGACCCAGGGTTGGAAGGTGATTTCCACGGGCGGTGCGAAGATGTTGCCCATGCGGATCTCGGGCATACCCTTTAGCGAAGTCACGACCATCACCCAGAGCGGAAGCGCGTAGTAAACCGCGACCACGATCAGTGTGCCGTAAAGGAAGATATTGCCGCGGGAGAACGTGCGTTTCGGTTTCGCCCCGCGCGGCCCCTCGACCAGCCCGGTGGCGGGGATGCCGTTGCCATTGGTGGAAGCGGTCACATCAGCCACGTTTCTTGCCTCCGAATTCGAGATAGGCCCAGGGGATGAGGATGATCGCAACCATCAGCAGCATCATGGTGGAGGCGGCGAAGCCCTGACCAAGGTTCTGCGAGGAGAACATTCGGTCATAGACGTATTTTGCGGGCACCTCGGAGGCGATACCTGGCCCGCCGGAGGTTTGCGCCACGACAAGGTCGTAGATTTTCACGATGCCGGAGGTGATGAGCACCAGCGCGGTCACGAAGACCGGGCGCATCATCGGGATAATCACCAGCACATAGGTCTTCCACACCGGTATGCCGTCCACGCGGGCGGCTTTCCATATGTCCTCGTCGATGCCGCGCAGTCCGGCGAGCATGATGACCATGATCAGCCCCGTGCCTTGCCAGAGCCCAGCGATCAGGATGCCGAAGATCACGATGTCGGGGTTGTAGAGCGGATCGAAGCTGAAGCTCTCCCAACCGAGCGAGCGCACCACATTCTGGATCCCAAGTTCCGGGTTCAGCAGCCATTGCCAGACGAGCCCTGTGACGATGAAGCTGAGCGCGAAGGGATACAGGTAGATCGTACGGAAGGCGGACTCGAAGCGGACCTTTCGATCCAGTAGCGCGGCGAGCGTGAAGCCGATCACCAGGGTGAAGATCAGCGAGCAGATGCCGTAGATTGCGAGGTTCTCGATGGAAACGAGCCAGCGGCGGGTGCTCCACAGCCGGTCGTATTGATCAAGCCCAACGAAATCGAGCTTCGGCAGAAGTTTGGATGAGGTAAAGGAGTGAACGACCGTCCAGCCGGTGCAACCGAGGAAGATCACCAAAGCGGTGAGCGCCATTGGAACAGAGGCGATCTTGGCGGAGAGGTTTTTCAGCAGCGGATTAGGTGGACGGCTTCCGTTCCCGGCCTCGACCGTGCGGGCGTCGGTGCTGGTCATGGGGGCTCCCGGCCGGGGACGCCGGCCTGTCAGTCGTGGAGGGTGGACCCGGCTTTGTGGGCCGGGTCCGGGGAGGCGATATCACTCGGCGCGCGAGATGATATCGGCGTAGGCCTTCTGAGCGTCTTCCGGCGAGTACGACGGGTCTGCCCAGAATTCCGTGAGTAGATCGTTGATCTCGTTGATCGTGTCCTGCGTCAGAACCTGCTCACGCGATGGCATGATGTTGCCCGCAGCGAGTAGATCGAGCCCCTTCTTCATGCAGGCATTGACGGTGCCGAGGTCCACATCCCCGCGCACGGGCATCGAACCCTTCTTGGAGTTGAAGGCAACCTGCACTTCCGGCTTCAGCAGAAGCGCGGCCAGTTCCTTCTGGGCGGCGGTGATCTCCGGGTCATCGTTGACCGGGAAATAGAAAGCGTCGCCGCCAGTGTCGAGGATGGCTTCCAAGCCGAGTCCGGGCAGGCACGTGTAGTCCTCGCCGGCGGTTTGCTCGGCAACCTGGAACTCGCCCTGTGCCCAGTCGCCCATGATCTGCCCGCCAGCCTGGCCGGTGATCACGAGGTTGGTGGCCTGGTTCCAATCCTGCACGGTGGATTTCGCAGCCATATCGCGGGCTTTGGCGAAGGCCGTCCAGACTTCGGCGAATTCCGGACCCATCGCCGCATCCATGTCCTTCTGGCCCTGGATCTTGTCGATCAGTTCGATGCCGCCGACTGCGGTGAGGATCACGTTAAAGGCGCCGCCCTGCTGCCAAGGCTGCTGTCCCATGGCGAGCGGGATCTTGCCGGCGGCTTCCAGCGCGGGTGCCGCTTCGACAAATTCGGTCCAGTTGGTCGGAACGGGCACGCCGGCGTCTTCGAACGCCTTGTTGCTGAGCCACATCCATTGCCAGGAGTGAATGTTCACCGGAGCGCAGTAGATCTTGCCGTCCACGGTGCAGCCATCGAGCAGGGTCGACGGGTTCACGATATCCTTCCAGCCCTCTGCCTCTGCGATCTCGGTCAGATCCATCATGAGACCGGCTTCGATCAGTTCCTCTGCCTGCCGGCCGTGGTTGAGCTGGGTTGCACCCATCGGGTCGCCGCCAAGAATGCGGCTTACGATGATCGGGCGCGCGGTATTGCCGGACCCGGCGATTGCGCCGTCGACCCATTGGTTGCCCGTGGCGTCGAAGGCCTTGGCGAACTCGGCCACGGCGGCCGCTTCGCCGCCCGACGTCCACCAATGGGTGACCTCTAGGTCGGTGGCGAACGCGGCGGTACCGCTGGCCAGCGCGGTGGCCGCAAGAATTCCGGTGATGGGTTTCACGATTTTCCTCCCTGGAACTAAATCGTTGTAGGTGGAGCCTAAAACGATGTAGGATTTCAAATCAAGGGAGAATACGCGGCCGCTTCACCGGTATTGAAAGACCGGTTCCTTGGTCGGTCGATCTCGGGAGCGGCCTGTGATAGCGCCCTGAAAACTGGCGGAATACGAGGAAAAAGCGGCCGTTAGCGATGACACCTAAGAGACCGACATTGAAGACGATCTCCGAGATGAGCGGTTTCGCGGTGCCTACGGTTTCGCGCGCGCTGAAGGATGCGCCCGATATCGGCGCGGAGACAAAGGCGACGGTACGGCGGATCGCCGAGGAAATCGGCTACGTTCCGAATCGGGCCGGTGTGCGCCTGCGGACGGGGCGGACGATGGTGATCTCGCTGGTACTGTCCACAGACCACGACGTGTTGGACGATCATACGAACCGGTTGATTTCCACCGTGGCCAAGTCGCTGCGCGGCACCGGCTACCACATGATCGTCACACCCTATGTTACCGGCGAGGATCGGCTGGACCCGATCCGCTACATCGTCGAGACGCGCTCTGCGGATGCGATCATCACGTCGCAGATCGAACCGGAAGACCGTCGCATTGCATATATGATGGAACGTGACTTCCCGTTCGCCACCTACGGGCGCACGCGGTGGTGCCGGGAGCATCCCTATTTCGACTTCGACAACGGCGCTTTCGGCGAGATCGCAGCGCGCACGCTGTTGGAACGGGGACGCCGGCGGCTGATGCTGGTGTCCCCGCCGATGGGGCAAAGCTATGCGCAACATATTGTCAGCGGCATCAACAAGACGCTGGCCGAAAAAGGTCTGGAGCTTGAAATCCTGGAGGGAGTGACGAGCCACGACACCAACGAGCGAGTGCGGCTGGCTCTGGCGGAAAGGTTGGCGCGTACCGACGTGCCGGACGGGATCATTGCTCCTTCGACAACAGCAGCGATTTCCGCAGTGGCGGCGCTGGAGCACCGAGGGCTGGTGTTGGGCGACAATATCGACGTGTTTGCAAAGGAGGCCGCACCCTTTTTGAGGTTCTTCCGGCGCGAGGTCATAACGGTGCATGAAGATGTTATCGAAGCCGGGGATTTCCTGGCGCGGGCGGCGATACGTGCCATTGAACAGCCCGATCTGCCGCCGATGCAGGCGCTGGCCGTGGCCCATGCGCCGCGCCCCGTGGACACGCTCTTCGGCGAGTAGGAACGCGCGAATCTTGCCCGGAGCTTTGCAAAAAAGCTCCCGATGCGTGCCACAAACCGGCCCATTTCGGCCCGTAGCGTTGAAATTGAGTAACGAGGAGTGGCGCCGTGCCGACCGATCAGACACATCAGCAAGACCTTGCCGGGGCTGGCGCAGAAATGACTGCCCGTCCGGCCCGCAGCCTGGCCAGAATGGTGGCTATTCCGATGATCGGCCTGGGTGCCGCCAGTTGCGCCACCATCGACATGGTGCATCGGCACATGCCGGAATTCAGTGCCGTGCCGGGGATTGCCGGATCGGTCCTGGCAATGGTCGGTCTCATGCTCCTGATGCGCTGTCAGGTGCGTCAGGCGCGTGACGAAGCCGCCCGTCGGCTGCGTTGCCAACGGATCTCCTACTACGTTCCGGTGATGGCCGACGGCTCCAGTTGTTCGGACGCGCTGACGGCAGCATTGGTTCCTGCCGGGGTCTCCACCGGCGCGCCGACCCGACGCCGCAGTGTTTCGGCGGCCCGCATGGCGAAGCGGGAGCAGGATCGCCGTACGAAATGCGCTGGTGCCTCCGTGACGCTGTTCCGGCACGGACCGGAAAGCACCGAGCGGGCCGTCGGCGCGAAGACGGCCGTCACCGCCGCGATGCGGTTCGGCGGGGAATGGACAAAGGACCTCGACCTGTCGCCGCGCGCTTCCGCCCAATTGGAAGCCGACCCCTTCGTGAAGCGTCTGGCCCGGATGAGCTGATCCCGGCGCGACTGGAAATCTGAAGCGTCACACACCGCGGCGGCCTCGAAAACGGTCGCCGCCGTTGTATTGGCGCGTTGGTCTAACGGGCATAGGCGTTGAAGGCCTCGGTGAGCGAATCGAGCGTAGCCCGTATTCGTGGGACGTGGCGGAGGTTCTCGTGGGTCACGATCCATGTCTCCAGCATCACGGGGACGAAATCTGGCAACACGCGGCGCAGGTTTGGATCGCGCGCACCCACGGGCACCTGCAAGACGCCGATTCCGAGCCCAGCCCGCACAGCGGCGGCTTGCGCCGGATGGTTGTCGGTACGCAGGACAAGGTTGGGCCGCGTAATCCCGATTGCGAGCGCTTCCACCAACATGAGATCGGGGCGGCTGCGGTCGGGCCCGATGATATCGTGATTGGCAAGTTCGGCCACTGTCGTCGGTTTGCCCTGCCTGCGCAGGTAGCTTTCCGCGGCGAAGAAACCGAGCGGGATATCGGCGATCTTACGCGCGACCAGCGCATCCTGCGCGGGCCGCATCATGCGGATCGCGAGATCGACCTCCTGCCCAAGGACATCCTCGACCGCATTTGTGAGTGACAGCTCGATGCGCAGTCCGGGATGCGCCTGCCGAAGAGCGCCGAGCATCGGTGGCACCACCTCGACGCCGATGAAGTCGGGTACGCTCAGGCGCACTGTGCCGGCGACCTCGCCGGGCGGGGCGGAGGCCTGCCGGTTGAACAATTCGGAGGCGATGGCCATGCTGCGCGCTGGCGCACGCAGGGCCAGCGCGCTCTCCGTCGGCGCGAGACCGTTTGCGGAACGGGTGAAAAGAACGGTGCCAAGTGCCGCCTCCATCCCCTCCAGCCGCGCGCGCACGGTCGGGTGCGAAAGGCCGAGCCGCCGTGCCGCTCCGGACAGGCTGCCCTCCTCCAGCACGGCGAGAAAGACCCTTTGGTCATCCCAGGTGACTGACGAGCTCATAAGATTCTTTCTAGCGGTAGGCGAAATTATTGCAATTTTATTTTATCTCAGGTGGGCGCATTCTCCGATCATGGAAACGGCCAGCAAGAGGCCGCAGCGAGAGGAACGCAGAGATGAACGCGAAAAAGACAGTTCTGATACTTGGCGCGTCAGGGGGCGTTGGCGGGGCGATTGCGACGGCCCTCCAACAGGATGGTTGGCACGTGCGTGCAATGGCGCGACATCCGGAGACGGCGCGGAACCACGCCCCGGCAGTGGCGGATTGGCGCCGGGGCGACGCGATGAACCGCGCCGACGTTGTTGCGGCTGCGAGCGGCGTTCAGGCGATCGTCCACGCGGTCAATCCGAAGGGGTATCGAAACTGGGACACGCTGGTGCTGCCGATGATCGACAACACGATCGCCGCCGCGCGGGCCGCGGGTGGCGCTCGTGTGGTGCTGCCAGGGACGGTCTACAACTACGACCCCGAGGCCGCGCCGGTGATCGACGCCGCGACGCCTCAGCAGCCAAAAAGCGCGAAGGGCCGGATCCGGGTCGCATTAGAGCAACGGTTGGAGGCGGCCGCACCGGATGTGCCGTCGCTGATCCTGCGGGCGGGCGATTTCTTCGGGCCTGACACGCGGCAGAGCTGGTTCTCGCAGGCCATGGTCGCACCGGGCAAGCCGTTGCGGCGGATCGTGAACCCGGCCACCGGGCCGGGGCATAGCTGGGCCTATCTGCCGGATCTCGCGGAAGCCTTCGCGCGGCTTATGGCGGCGGAGGCGCGGCTGCGCCCGTTCGAGCGGGTGCAGTTCGAGGGTGTGGTGGACGAGAGCGGCACCCGCATGACCGACGCGATCCAGCGCGTGGCCGGGCGCAGCCTGCCGGTGTGGCGCTTCCCCTGGTGGCTGATGTCGGCGCTCGCGCCATTCGGCGGGATGCCGCGGGAAGTGGCCGAGATCGCACCGCACTGGCGGCACCCCATGCGCTTCGACAACCGGCGACTTGTCGAGCTGATCGGCGCCGAGCCACGCACCGATCTGGACGCGGCGATCCGGCAGACGCTGTTGGGGCTTGGCTGTCTGGAAAACGGGCACAGGGCTGCGATGCCTGCCACAGCTTGAAGTACCGTGATCCGCAATGAAAGAGCCGGACGATGCAAGTCGCCCGGCCCTCGACATATGGGCTAGTTACTTTTCCCGTGGTCAGCCGAGCGCGGCCACGCCGGGCAGTTCCTTGCCTTCCATCCATTCCAGGAAGGCGCCGCCGGCGGTCGAGATATAGGTGAAATCCTTCGCAGCACCGGATTTGTTGAGAGCCGAGACGGTATCGCCGCCGCCGGCGACGGTCTTCAGCTTGCCGTCGGCGGTGAGCGCCGCGGCGGCCAACGCCGCGTCAAAGGTACCCGTGTGGAAGGGTTCGATTTCGAAAGCGCCAAGCGGGCCATTCCAGATCAGGGTCTTGCACTGGGCGAAGACGCCCTTGAGCGCCTCGACGGTGGCCGGGCCGGCGTCGAGGATCATCTTGTCGGCGGGACATTGATCCACCGGCAGTACCTCGTTGGCAGCGCCGGCGGCGAACTCGGCGGCCACGACGATATCCACCGGCAGGTGGATGGTGCAGCCGGTGCCTTCGGCCTTCTCAAGGATCGCCTTGGCGGTGTCGGCCATGTCGCGTTCGGCGAGCGAGGTGCCGATCTCCACCCCCTTTGCCACCAGGAAGGTATTGGCCATGCCACCACCGATCACCAGATGATCGACCTTCTCGATCAGGTTGCCCAGCAGGTCGAGCTTGGTGGAGACCTTCGCGCCGCCAACAACGGCCACCACCGGGCGTTCCGGTTTGCCAAGTGCCGATTCAAGCGCCCCCAACTCTTGCGCCATCAGCCGGCCGGCGCAATTGGGCAGCAACTTGGCCACGCCCTCCGTGGAGGCGTGCGCCCGGTGCGCGGCGGAGAAGGCATCATTGCAATAGACATCGCCGAGGGAGGCCAGGAATTGGGCCATCTTCGGATCGTTGTCCGTCTCCATCGGTGTGAAGCGAGTGTTCTCCACCAGCACCACTGCATCTGCGGGCAAGGCGTCCAGCGCCTCGCGCGAGGGGGTCTCGACAAAGGTGACGCTCTGGCCGAGCTTCTCTTCCAGCGTCGGCACGGTGATCCTGAGGCTCATCTCCGGCACCGGCTTGCCCTTGGGCCGCCCGAAGTGGGCGAGCATTACGGGCTTGCCGCCCTTCGCAAGAATGTCCTTGATCGTTGGCACGATGCGTTCGATCCGCGTGGCGTCGGTTACTACGCCGTCCTTGACCGGCACGTTGATGTCGACACGCACCAGCACGGTCTTGCCGGCGAGGTCCATGTCGTCGAGGGTCTTCCAGCTCATGGGTTGCTCCTTTCGAAAGGCTTGTGCGCTGTCTATCGCAACCGGATTTGACCAGCTACGGGGTTTCGGTTTCCGCTAACGCGGTTTAGGGTCGCGCCGAACCGCGGGGGGAATACCCGCCATGCACGAGCGAGGAGGGCCCGATGGCCGAAATCAAGGATCCCGAAAACACTGTCATCATCACGCTCAAGGACGGCGACGTCGTCATCGAGCTGCTGTCCGACGTGGCGCCCCAGCATTGCGAGCGTATGAAAGACCTGGCCCGTGCCGGCGCCTATGACGACGTGGTCTTCCACCGGGTGATCGACGGCTTCATGGCCCAGACGGGCGACGTGGCTCACGGCAAGGCCGGTGGCGACCTGCGCCGGGCGGGGACGGGGGGCTCCGAGCATCCCGACCTGCCGGCGGAGTTCTCCAAGCTGCCCCACGCCCGGGGTACCCTTGGCGCGGCCCGGTCGCAGAACCCGAACTCGGCGAACAGCCAGTTTTTCATCAATTTCAAGGACAATGACTTCCTGAACGGGCAATACACGGTCTACGGCCGGGTGATCTCGGGCATGGAGCACGTGGACGCGATTACCCGGGGCGAGCCACCCGCGAACCCCGACAAGATGATCTCGGTCAAGGTGGCCGCCGATGTCTGACAGCCGGGTTTTCGCAGGCGGCATATTCGCCGTTGGGCTCGCCTTTCTCGCAGCGTTCTTCCTGATGACTCATGGAGGGCAATCGCCCGCGACGGCTGCAGAAGACACCGCCGGGCCGAATCTGGTGATCGAAGTCGGCGGTGCTGGCGAAGGCCGGATCGTCATCGATCTCCTGGCGGACGTGGCGCCGCAGCACGCGGAACGCATCGCCGCGCTGGCGGAGGCCGGTGCCTATGACGACGTGGTCTTCCACCGGGTAATCGATGGCTTCATGGCCCAGACGGGAGACGTGCAATTCGGCAAATCCGGCGGCGATACCAGCCGCGCCGGCATGGGTGGCTCCGACATGCCGGACCTGCCAGCCGAGTTCAGCAGCGTCTCCTTCGAGCGCGGTGTGGTCGGTATGGCGAGATCGCAGAATCCGAACTCGGCCAACAGCCAGTTCTTCATCATGTTCGCGCCCGCTCCGCATCTGGATGGCCAATACACGGTGGTCGGCCGTGTGATCGAGGGCATGGATGTGGTCGATGCGATCAAGAAAGGCAACGCCAACGCCAATGGCGCGGTAGCCGACCCAGACCGCATGATCTCGGTGACGGTGGAGCGCTGACCGGCTGGCTGCGCAACCGGGGCGTGGATCTGGAAACACGCCATTCCACCCGATGCAGGACTCACCCAGGGCCGCGTCGCCTCTATGGAGATGACGCGGCACGAGACAAAAAGCAGATTGCGACCTCGGGCGCGTGGATGCAGCCCAACGGACAAACTGCAGTCGGGAAACGTCGTTGAACCGCGCCCCGCCGCGTCGCGCGTGCCGACCGACCCGGCGCAACCGAACTCCGGCCGGTCCTTCCCTTGCGAAGTGAAACATCGACGATTGTGTTCGATACATGACCGGCGCCAGCCCTGCGGTATCGCACCTCTTTGAATTGAGTGACCACGCTAGCGGCGTCACTTCTTGGGGGCCATCCACACCCGAGATCCCGGCATGGACAGACGGTTCCTTCGTCTCGGCGCACGTTGTCGAGGGCAATCGTTTCGCGACGCGCTTTCAGCGACCGGTTGGCTGATCCGCCCGGTCGTTGGATGAACGAGACCGCGCAGCGAGGGCAATGGCGACACCTGACACCCCCACAAGCGTCATTCCAAAAAGACTGATGCCGTCCGGAAAGTCTCCAAAGAACAGGAACCCCAGCCCGCCGGCCCAGACCAGATGCGAATAGTTGATCGGTGCGAGCAGTGAGGCTGGAGCCAACCGGTAGGCCGCCGTGAAGAGGTAGTGCCCGACCGAATAGGCAAGGCCGAGGCCGATCATGAGGATGAGATCGGTTCGGTCCGGCTCCAACCCGGCCAGCAGCGGAAGGCTCCACAATATTAAGACGACGCCGCCGACCCAAGCGGCGTGGAACTGGAGCGCGACCGTCGTTTCCGTCCGCGATGCCAGGCGTGTCAGTAGGTGGTAGGCCGTCGCGAGACCGGCGTTGATCACTGCATAAAACGCGCCGATGGGGTCAAGGCCGCCGCCGGGCCGCAGGACCAGCAGCACGCCTGCGAAGCCCGCGATGGCCCAAACCCAAACGCCCGGCGGTACGGGCTCGGCAAGGAACCGCGCCGACAACAGCATCACCAGGAACGGGCAAAGGTAGACGATTGCAATCGTCTCGCCGACTGGCATGAGGCGTAGCGCGAGTGCAAGCGTGACTGACGCCAAAGCGAGGCAGAGGCTCCACGCGATAACCAAAACGCGATTGTTCATTATCCAGATGTCGCGACCGAAGCTCGGATAGAGGAACACGCCGATCAGAACCGCGTTGACCCCGTAGCGTACCATCAGGATCACGGGCACGGGATGATGCTGAGCCAGGTACTTGGTTGCGACGTCGCCGAGGGCGAAGGACAGAGTTGCCGCCAGTACCAGCGCAATGCTCTGTACGGGGCGGTTCGCGGGGCGCTTCAACGATGTCGTTTCCCTATGCCGATCCTGCCGTCTACGGCCGTACGCCTAGTGTCGAGTGCCGACTACTAGCTTTCAAGCGCAGGATGCATAGGCACTGTGAATGCAGGAACCCGTCAATTCGTCGCTTTCCGCCGCGGTCCACCGGAAAACCGATCCGGGGAAGCGCGGTGACCTTTGGACGGCGACCGGAACCTACTATAGGCAGGTAGATCGCGGCGGCCGGTTCGGGGCAGGGCGCCCGTCGTCGCTGCGTTCACCTGCATCGGCGGCGGTTCTGGAGTCCTCCGCCGTCCGTTCAGAATTTGACCTTCACGCCCGGCAGATCGAGTGTCTTGATGAGGTCGCGCAATTCCTGGCGGGCGGCGATGTTCGATAGGTTCAGACGGTCGCCGCCGATGTCGCGGAGGTCGAGCAGCGTGAGGCCGCGCGGGAAGAGTTCGCGGAAGATCACCCTCTCGCTGAAGCCCGGTGCGACGCGGAACCCGATGCGCTTGGAGAGCTTGCCGAGCGCCTCTCCGACCTTGCGCTTGTTGTGCATCTGCTGCGACCCGAGCCGGTTGCGCGTGACGATCCAGTCGATCGGTTTCAGCCCGGCCTGCGCCCGGGTCTGCCGCGCCGCCCAGACCATTTCGGAATAGACCGAGGGGCCGAGGATGGCGCCGTCCTGCGGGCGGGTGCGGGCCAGCAGGTCGAAATCCACGAAACTGTCGTTGAGCGGCGTGATCAGCGTATCGGCCAGCGAATGAGCCATCTGGCTGAGGCGCGTGTGCGAGCCGGGGCAGTCGATGAGGACGAAGTCGCTCTCCGCCTCGAGGGCCTGGACGGCGCGTGAGAGGCGGTAGTCGTGCGGATTGGTGCCTGCGGGAACATCTTCCGGCGCGACCTCGGGGAGGTTGATGTAGGCCGGAACCGCAAGCGAGTGGCCGTTGTTCTCGCAGAATGCCCGGCGGTTCTCGACGTAACGACCGAGGCTCTGCTGGCGCAGGTCGAGGTCCAGCGTGCCGACCCGGTGGCCCATGCGCGCAAGCGCCGTGGCCACATGCATGGAGGTGGTGGATTTGCCGGACCCGCCCTTCTCGTTTCCAACAACGATGATATGCGCCACGATGCGCTCTCCGACAGCTGACTATTCCTGGGCCGGCTACGGTGAGTGGCGGCACCCGGCCGCAGCGGCGCAGGCGCCGGAGGGCCGGCCCCCGTGCCACTACTTGCCGGCGGCGAAAAGGGAAAGTCCCAATCGACGCGTTCCGCCTTGGCGGTGCTGGCGCCGTGGAGTCGCAGTCACATAATCCAGCGCCAGATCGCTTCGATCACGAAGAGCAGCGGGGCGGTGACCAGAGAGAGAGCCGAGGCAAGCCAGAGCGAGCTGCGGAGGGTGGTGCGGGGCGGTGGGGCGGTGACGCCCAAAACGGCGGGAATGGAGGGTTTCATCGCCGCCATTAACGCCACCTTAGATTTCCGGCCGGTTAATAGGCGCGATGATTGTCAAGTGGACGGAAACCGAGTCGCTCCTACTGCCGCCAGGCCTCGAGGGGCTGCCGATGCAGCAACATGAAACCTATGGTGCGGCTTGCGTGGCGTCCGGATGCCGCGTGCGTCGGTTCGTGCTGCGGTCGCGCGAAGGTTGTGTTCTGGCGGCGGCGCAGGTGCTGGTGCGCCGCTGGATGCTTCTGGGCACGGCTGCCTTGCTGTCGCGCGGGCCGGTCTGGGCGCCGGGCACCGCGGCAGCATTTCGGCAGGCGGCGCTGATACGGTTGTTGGACCGGCTGCGCACGGAGCATCGGTGTGTCGCCGTGACGCCGGAGCTTTGCGGCGGCGTTGACCCTCTGGCACATTGTGGCTGGTTGGAGGCGGTGACTCCGTGTCACCTCGCCAGCTTGCGGCTTGATGCGCCGCCCGACGTGCTGCGGGCACGGATGCATGGCAAGTGGCGCAACCGCCTCGCTCGCGCTGAGCAGGCTGAACGAGACGGGTTGGAAA
Organism: Tropicimonas marinistellae; assembly: GCF_001509585.1. Taxonomy (GTDB): domain Bacteria; phylum Pseudomonadota; class Alphaproteobacteria; order Rhodobacterales; family Rhodobacteraceae; genus Tropicimonas; species Tropicimonas marinistellae. The sequence continues at coordinate 466,778 of NZ_LNCI01000001.1, forward strand.
TCCGTCACGCACCCATGCCGCCCGATCCCGGCCACTGGCTTCTGCGAAAGGAGGCCGCACAGGCCCGCCAGCGCGGCTACCGGTCCCTTCCACCGCGGTTCACGGCGGCCTGGGTGGCGGCAGGAGGTGCGCACGCAGCGCGTCTCTTCACTGCCTGGAAGGCCGGTTCTCCGGTGGCTGCGATGCTGTTCCTGCGACATGACCCCGGAGCGAGCTACCACGTGGGTTGGACCGGGCCGATGGGGCGGGAAACCGGGGCGCACAACCTGCTGCTTTGGCGCGCGATGACATGGTTGCAATCCACGGGTGTGCAACAGATCGACCTCGATGTGATCGACACCGTGTCCGCGCCCGGACTCGTGCGGTTCAAGCTCGGCAGCGGCGCACGTCCTGCATTGCTCGGTGCGACCCGTATCTCGGCACCCGGGAGCCGGCTTTTCGCGGCGGGATCGGCATAGCGCATTCGAACCGAGGCCCTTGCTCGTCGGCGCCGCATCGCAGGCCCGTCTCCTCCGCTGGAGCCGTGCGCACATTCCGCGCGCGAGAGGCATGGGACTGACAGATGGTGCGCCGGCGCGGCGTGGTTGTGTGCGGGATGGATATGCGCACTACCGGTTTCGCATTCGATTGCCGCACATGGCGGATGCACGGAACGGGAGCCGCCGTGTCGGTTGGCTGTCGTGCCAGGCACCCGCTCGCAGCGTCCTGATGCATGTCCGGAGGTGCGGCGGTGACACGGCGCGTCACGCGTCCGTTTCAGGAACGCCCGCCGTGGCCAGTTGCGGCGATCGGGCCGGTCGTCCATGCAGGCGAAGCCTGCCATGCCCAACGGCGATGAGATGCCGCAAGGCATCGATCGCCGGCGGGAGCGCTTCCGCCGTCAGTCGCCGTAGGGAACCCAGATAGTGTGAATCTCGGTCGCGTGGGCGAGCGCCTCCCGGCCGGACCCGGCCGTGTCCAGACCCGCGCACCAGGTCCGTTTGAGATTACCGGAAGCGGCGGTTTCGATGGCCGTGTCGAAGGATGGGTCGGAGAAGTTCCAGACGGCGTCTACATCGAGATGGGTGGCCAGTTCTGTACCAAGCACCTCCTGCGCGCCGGTGACTATGTTCACCACGCCAGCTGGCAGATCGGAGGTCTCCAGCACCTGATAGAAATCCGTGGCGGCCAGTGGGTATGGCTCGGAGGGGATCAGCACCACGCGGTTGCCCATGGCGATGGCGGGCGCCATGGCGGCGACGAGGCCCAACAGCGGGCGGTCCGGCGGGCAGAGCGCGCCGATCACGCCGACGGGGCGGTTGACCGCGAGCGCCAGGCCGCGCAGAGGCACGCCCTTCGCCGCGCCGTCGAACTTGTCGGCCCAGGCGGCATGGGTGAAGAGCAGGTCGATGGCAGCTTCGACCTCTGCCTTGCCTGCGTCGGTGCCGGTCATCCCGTCGAGACGGGCGGCGAATTCGCCGGTACGCGCGGAGAGGTTCTCGGCGATGAAATAGAGAATCTGGGCGCGCAGGTGGCCCGTGGCGCCGGCCCAGCCCGTTGCCTTACCCGCGGCCTCGACGGCATTGCGCAGATCCTTCCGGTTGCCCTCGCCCACGTGGCCGAGCAACGCGCCTTTTGGCGACCAGATCGCGCGCGAATAGCCGCCGTCTGGCCGCGCCTGCTTGCCGCCCACATACATCTTCGCCGTGCGGTCGAGCGGGGCATCGGGTGCGGCCGCGTCGGGCGCGGCACCGGGGGCAGTCGCGGCGGCGCGCGGCGCAGGCTTGGCAGGGCGGGTGTAGGCCAGCAGCCCTTCCCAGCCGCCCTCGCGTCCGAAACCGCTCTCGCGGACCCCACCGAAACCGGCGGCGGCATCGAAAAGGTTGGTGGAGTTCACCCAGATCACGCCGGCAGCCAGTTTCGGCGCTACGTCGAGCGCGAGGTTCACATTTTCCGACCAGACCGAGGCGGCCAGCCCGTAGCGGGTGTTATTGGCGAGCGCCACTGCCTCGGCAGGCGTGCGGAAGGTAGTGGAGACGAGGACGGGGCCGAAGATCTCCTCCTGCATCAGCATGTCGGAGGGAGCGAGGTCGGTGATCAGCGTAGGCGGGTAGTAACACCCCTCCGGCATCTCGAGCGGCGGCTGGTAGAGCGAACCGGCCCCGGCGCCGGCCTCGACCATGCGGGTGACGGTGTCGAGTTGCACCGGGTCCACGAGGCTGCCTACGTCGATGCTCTTGTCGAGCGGGTCGCCCACGCGCAGTGCGGCCATGCGCTCCTTGAGCTTGCCGTAGAAGGTTTCGGCGATGCCCTCCTGCACCAGCAGGCGGGAGCCCGCGCAACAGACCTGGCCCTGGTTGAACCAGATCGCGTCGACCAGCCCCTCAACGGCGCTGTCGAGATCGGCATCCTCGAAGACGATGTAGGGGGACTTGCCACCCAGCTCCAGCGTCAGCGCCTTGCCGGTGCCCGCGGTTGCCTTGCGGATGTCGCGGCCGACCCCCGTGGAGCCGGTAAAGGCGATCTTGTCGACCTCCGCACGGGCAACGAGCCGGCCTACGTTGCCGTCGCCGGTGACGATGTTGACCACGCCCGCGGGCAGGCCGGCCTCCTGACAGATCTTTCCAAAGAGCAGCGCGGTGAGCGGGGTGAATTCCGCCGGTTTCAGCACCACCGTATTTCCCGTGGCAATTGCCGGCGCAACCTTCCAGGCCAGCATCAGAAGCGGGAAGTTCCAAGGAATGATCTGACCGCAGATTCCGATGGGCGCGCGGTCAGGAAGTTCCGCTTCCATGAGTTGCGCCATGCCGGCGTGGTAATAGAAATGCCGCTGCGCCAGCGGCACGTCGATGTCGCGGCTCTCGCGGATCGGCTTGCCGTTGTCGAGGCTCTCCAGCACCGCCAGCAGGCGCGCGTGTTTCTGCAAAAGGCGTGCGAGCGCATAGAGGTAGCGGGCACGGGCATGCCCGCCAAGGGCCGCCCAGGCAGGCTGGGCGGCGCGGGCGGCCTCCACGGCGGCCGCAATGTCGGCCTCCGTCGCCTGGGTAACGTTGGCGAGAAGCGCTCCCGTGGCCGGGTTGAGGCTCTCGAAGCCCTCGCTTGCCTGGGTGAACTTGCCACCGATGAAATGTCCGAAAGCGCGTCCGTGGCTTTCGAGCCAGGCCTGTGCCTCGGCATCGCTTTCCGGGGCCGGTCCGTAATCCATGCTGTCGAAGATGTTCTGAATACTCATGACGTCTAGTGATCCATATGCCGGGGTTCCGGTCGTGGCGGTCATGCCAGCGGGTGGCGGTGGGCGGCGGAATAGGCGCCGGTGACATGGTGCTCCAGCTGGCGCTCGATGTCTCCCAGAAGCGAGGACGCGCCGAAGCGGAAGAGGTCGGGCTGCATCCAGCGGTGCCCAAGCTCCTCCTTGAGAAGTGCCAGGTAGGAGAGCGCGTCCTTCGCCTTGGAGATGCCGCCGGCGGGTTTGTAGCCGACGCGGAAGCCGGTGCGGGCGTGGTAGTCGCGGATCGCGCGCGTCATCACGAGGCTCACGGGCAACGTGGCGTTGACGGATTCCTTGCCGGTGGAGGTCTTGATGAAATCGGCGCCCGCCATCATGCAGATCAGGCTGGAACGGGCGACGTTGCGCAATGTGCCAAGCTCGCCCGTGGCGAGGATCGCCTTCACATGGGCTTGGCCACAGGCGGCGCGGAATTCTCGCATCTCGTCGTAGAGCGCTTGCCAGTTGCCGGTGAGCACGTGACGGCGGGAGATCACGATGTCGATCTCCGCCGCTCCGGCCTTGACCGATTCCCCGATCTCGGCCACCCGCAGCGCAAAGGGCGAAAGCCCGGCGGGAAAACCGGTGGAGACCGCGGCGACGGGAATGCCTGAACCGTTCAGAGCTGCGACGGCTGTGGGCACCATATCGTGATAGACGCACACCGCACCGGTGGTCAGATGGGGGACATTCATCGCTTCGAGCAAGTCGGCCCGCACCGGCTGGCGGGCCTTGGCGCAGAGTCGGCGCACGCGGCCCGGCGTGTCGTCCCCCGAAAGCGTGGTGAGGTCGATGAGCGAGATTGCTTTCAGCAGCCAGGCGGCTTGATAGGCCTTCTTGACCGTGCGGCGGGCGGGCAACGTGGCAGCGCGGCGCTCGATCGCGGAGCGGTTGGCCTGTGCACGCATGACCCAGTCCATGTCGAGGTCCATGCCGGGATTTCTGGGGAGTTCCGCCAGTTGCGGCAGATGGTCGAGGCCGCGGGTGACGGCCGTGGTGCGTTTTTTCTCGGTCTGCACCGCTGAGTCCTCCCTGATCGCTACGCCCGTACGGTCGCATGGGGGATGAGGCGGGGCAAGGGGGTGGAGCGGGTGGCTGCATTGCCCGGACCGGGGCTTGTCTGGCCTTTCATGCAGGATACCGCCTTGCCAATGCGCAAACACCGTGGGCCTGGCCGCTCAACTCTCAGGGAGCAGCCGGTCCAACGTCGCTGCGGCAAAGGGATCCTCCGCACCTGATTTTGCTCCACCGAGGCGATTGTGGCTCTTCCAGTTGGTCGTGATGCCTCGGCAGTGCCAATACCCGAAGTCCCGGCGTTTCAGCAGACCGGTGGGAAGCAAGGTCTCAGGGCGGTGCACATCCCAGCCGATCCCGCGGCGCCAGCCGTCCGGGCGCAGGCAGTATTTCGTTGGGCACGGCTTGTCAGTTCCGCGCAGAAACCTGTGATCGGCATGGCGGAAGGGCGGCGCGGCACCAGACGGAGGCATTCGCCAGCGGCCCTCGAAGGTGACGAAGCCCGCTGCACTGGAGACCGCGGCGTCGAAGACCGATCCGGCGCGTGTCCAGACCAACTCGTCGAGATCCGCGTTGAGGACGGCCCGGGCACGGGAGAGAAACCGCAAGCGTGCAAGGTTGAGCATTGCCGGTTGAAGGAACTTCGCGCCGCCGCCACCGGATTTCTGGCGTACGGGGCCGTAGCGGTGGGGTACCTTCAGAACGACAGCGCGCTTGAGCCCGGCGGACGCGAGCGTGTCGAGAATCGCCGCCGGGGGATAGGCATCGGAGGCATTGTCCATCACCAGCATCGCTTCCAATCCGTGTTCGCCGATATGGAACCGCGCCCAGTCGGCGATCCAGTCCAGCCGGTTGTTGCGGGAGATGTGGAGCGAGGCGTTGAGCCCCGCGAAGATGTCCGTCTGCTCCGGGCTCACGCCGCTCGCACCCCGCCACCGGCCGGCGGAAGTGGAAACCTCTGTTGCCGGGACGTCGGTGCGCAGCCGAACGATATCGTGGCGGCGAAAAGAGTGCCTGCGAGCGATGCGGGCGGGCTTGCCGTCGGCAAGGATCGCGCCGTCTGCGACGAGTGCCTTGAAGTTGAGAAGTTTCGGGCAGACGAGGTGAATCTCACCCGGAAGCTGGACCGCGTCGTACCAAAGCGTTGTCCAGTCATAGGCGTCCTCGAAACCGTCGCCACGGGCGGTTGCCGGCACAATGGCATGGCGGCGCAGGCCGGCGCCCTCGACGGAGAGGCTCTGCATCTCGGTGATGGAGAAATCGGGCAGGTCCATACAGCCTCATACGGCAGGGGCGCATGCGATGCCAACCGGATTGCGTGGAGGCTACAGGGACCGGGGGGCCGTCTGCCCCCCGCGCGGCCGGCAGCCGCGCTCCCCCCGGGGATATTTTGAGACAGAAGAAACCGGGTTGGGGCGCTGAGCCTGCCGGATTACTCGGCGGCGCGGGCGGTCGCCCCCTGATCGCTCAGTGCCATCCAGGCGTCGTACTGGGACAGGAATACGCGGCCGTTCATTTCCTCTAGGAAGTGGCTGCGTTTCAGCCTGTCCATCACCGGGCCCTTCACCTCTGAGAGGTGCAGGTGAATTCCCATGTCCTTCAAACGATGGAGGATCGATTCCAGCGATTCCAATGCTGACAGGTCCACCTCGTTGACGGCCGGGAAGTTGAGCACGACATGTTCGAGTGCGCATTCGCCGACGACACGATCGTAGATGTAATCCTCCAGGAAGCGCGCATTGGCGAAGTAGAGGCTCTCGTCGACCCGCAGTGTGAGCACTTTCGGATCGGTTTCAACATCGTGGCGCAGGATGTTGCGGAAATGGTGGGTGCCGGGGACAAGGCCGAGTTCGGCGATATGGGGCCGCGAGGTTTTGTAGAGGTGAAGGAAGATAGACAAAGCGACACCGGCGGAGACGCCGGCCTCCACACCCATGCCGAGCGTGAGCAGGATCGTGGCGCCGACGGCAAAGAAATCGGCCCTTGAGAAGCGCCAGGCCTGTTTCACGACGGTGAAATCGACCAAGCTCAGCACCGCGACGATGATCGTTGCCGCGAGCGTTGCCTTGGGCAGGAAGTAAATCAGCGGCGTGAGCAGAAGCGCGGCGAGTAGAATGCCTATGGCGGTGAAAGCGCCCGCTGCCGGCGTTTCGGCACCCGCGTCGAAATTCACCACCGATCGCGCGAAGCCCCCGGTGACGGGGTAGCCGCCGGAGATGGATGCCGCGATGTTCGATGTACCGAGACCGATCAGCTCCTGGTTCGGGTCGATGCGCTGGCGGCGCTTCGCTGCGAGGGTTTGTGCCACCGAGACGGATTCCACGAAGCCAATGATCGAGATCAGGATTGCCGAGCCGACCAGCGCGGCCCACATGCCCGGATCGAAAGAGGGGGCCGTGAGCGGGGGCAGGCCGCGGGGCACGTCGCCGACGATGGCAACACCGCGGTCGGCGAGGCCGAAGATCCAGGTAAAGAGCGTTGTCACCACGACCGCGCCGACCGGGCCGGCTTTCGTCAAGACATCTGCCAGGCGCGGGTTGATCCCGGCCTTCAGAAGTCGCGGCTTCAATCCCTTGCGCACCCAGAACAGGAACACGATGGACGACACGCCGATGATGAGGGTCCAGAGGTTCGTGCGACCGAGGTTGCCCAGCAGATGGGACAATGTTTCGAGCAGGTTGTGTCCCGACGCTTCCACCCCAAGAATATGCTTGAGCTGCGAAGCCGCGATCAGGATCCCCGACGCGGTGATGAACCCCGCGATCACCGGGTGTGATAGAAAATTGGCGATGAAACCGAGCCGAAACAGGCCCATCGCGGTCAGGAACAATCCTGAAAGGAAAGCCAGCGTCACAGCGGCCAGCGCGATGGCCCCAGGGTCGGTGAGGCCAAGGTTGCCAATGGCGGCGGCGGTCATCAGCGAGACCACGGCAACCGGCCCGACGGCGAGCGCGCGCGAGGTGCCGAAGACTGCGTAGGCCACGAGCGGCAGGATCGAGGCGTAGAGCCCCATTTCCGCCGGAAGGCCAGCGAGGAGGGCATAGGCCAGCGATTGCGGGATCAGCATGATCGTCACGATGACCGCCGCCAGCGCATCGCTTTCCAGCGTCCGGCGGTCGTAACGGCTGCCCCAGTCGAGGATTGGCAGGTAGCGGCGGAGGGTAGGGGGCATCGGGACTCCTGACAGGCAATCGTATCGCTTGAACGGCGCGACCGAAGGCGGCCGCGCCGAATTCTGGGTGCTAGGCCGACACGGGGCCTTCGCCGGTGACCTTCTCGGGCTTGGCCATCCATTCCCGGCCCTTGAGCATTGCGCCCCAATAGACGGGCGGCAGAAGCATTTCCTTCAGGATCCAGGCCGCACGGGTGGGTTTGGTGCCGTCGATTATCCACTTCGGGAGGGTGGGCAGAATGGTGCCCCCGTAACCGAACTCGGCCAAAACGATCTTGCCACGCTCCACTGTGAGTGGACAGGAGCCGTAGCCGTTGTACGCGCCCTGTGGACTGCCACCGAGGATGTCGGCGGTCACGTTGGCGGCGACCACCGGGGCCTGCATCCGGGCCGCCGCGGCGGTTTTCGCGTTCGGCGCGTTCATCACGTCACCGAGCGACCAGATGTTCTCGTAAGACTTGTGGCGCAGGGTTATCTGGTCGACGTCGACCCAGCCGGCCGCATCAGCCAGCGGCGAGACGCGGATGAAGTCTGGCGCTGTCTGCGGCGGGCAGACGTGGATCATGTCGAATTCGGTCTGCACCGTGCGCGGTTCCTCGTCCGGCGCCTTGACCTCGAACGTGGCCGTCTTGCCGGGGCCGTCGATTGCCACGAGATTGTGGAAGAAATTCAGCGTGGCGTCGTATTTCTGCACGTATTCCATCAGTGCCGGAACGTAATCCTTCACGCCGAAGAGAACGCCGCCGGCATTCATGAACTGGATGTCGATATTGCCCAGTACCTCTTCGCGCCACCAATGATCACCTGAGAGATACATCGCCTTCTGGGGTGCACCGGCGCATTTGATCGGCATTGGCGGTTGCGTGAAGACAGCACGGCCCTTGCGCAGGCCCTGAACGAGCTTCCACGTGTAGGGCGCGAGGTCATACCGGTAGTTGGAGGTGACACCGTGGTGACCGAGTGTGTCCACCAGCCCGTCCACCGCATGCCAGTCGAGCTTCAGCCCCGGGCAGACGACGAGGCGGTCGTATTTCACCACCCGGCAGCCGTCGAGAATGACGGCATTATTGGCCGGCTCGAAGGCCGCCACCGCAGCCTTGATCCAGTGAACGCCCTTCGGGATCAGGCTGCCCATGGTGCGGGCGGTGGTGGCAGGGTCAAAGACGCCGGCGCCGACCATGGTCCAGCCGGGTTGATAGTAGTGGATGTCGGCCGGGTCGATGACGGCGATTTCAATGTCGCGCATCCGCGACTTCAGCGAGGAGGCGACCGAGATACCGCCGGCACCGCCCCCCACAATCACCACGTCGAACTTCGCATCGCCGGTGTCGGTTGGCGTCTTGCCGCCGTTGACGATGCGGCGCACCACGCCGCCCATGTCGTAGCCGGCGGCCTTTGCGGCGGCGAGGATCTTTGCCGGTTCCATGTCTCGCGCGTGACTCAGCGACCAGAGAGTCGTTGAGCGCATACCGGAACGGCAGTAGGCCAGAACCGGCCCCGGCAGTTCGGTCAGCGTGCGACCGAATTCTTCGGCCTGTTCGTCCTGAACCATGCCGGAGGTCACGGGCTGATAGCGCGCCTCCAGACCCATTTCCACGGCCGCCTGTTCGATTTCCTCGAAGGTGGGTTGGTCGTTGCCCTCGCCGTCAGGACGGTTGCAGACGATTGCGCGGAAGCCCGCGTCCTTTATCTTCTGGACGTCTGAAATGGTGATCTGTCCAGCGACCGACAGGCCGTCTGTCAGCTTCTTGAATTCCATGGTCCTGTTCTCCTCCAAGGGATCAGCGCGGGGCGGCGCATCGCGCCCCGGCGCCCGCTCTTGTTTCGCTGATTCAGAGACCGTTCACCGGTACTTTCAGCATTGGCACGCCATCGTCGTCGGTTGGGACCTCTCCTGCCCGCATGTTCACCTGCAGTGACGGGATGATCAGCTTGGGCATGTCCAGTGTCGCGTCGCGTTCGGTACGGAACTGGACGAACTCCTCCTTCGTTTTGCCGCCGCCGACGTGGATATTGTGTGCCTTTTCTTCACCGACGGTCGTCTCCCATTGGATGTCCCGGCCGTTGGGGCCGTAGTCGTGGCACATGAAGAGGCGGGTCTCGTCGGGGAGCGTCAGCACCTTCTGGATGCTGTCAAAGAGTGTGGCCGCATCGCCGCCGGGGAAGTCGGCCCGCGCCGATCCGCCGTCCGGCATAAAGAGCGTGTCGCCGACAAAGGCGGCATCACCCATCACATGCACCATGCAAGCAGGCGTGTGGCCGGGCGTGTGCATGGCGAACACCTCCATGCCACCAACCGTATAGGTGTCTCCGTCCTTGAAGAGCGCGTCGAACTGGCTGCCGTCGCGCTGGAATTCGGTCCCTTCGTTGAAGATCTTGCCGAAAACGTTCTGCACGGTGACGATGTGCTCGCCGATGCCGATCTTGCCGCCCAGCTTCTCCTGTATGTAGGGCGCGGCAGAGAGGTGGTCGGCGTGGACGTGGGTTTCGATCAACCACTCGAGCTTCAGGCCGTTGTCCTCGACGAATCTGATCAACTCGTCGGCGTGCGCGTAGGTGATCCGCCCGGCGGCATAGTCGATATCCATGACGGAATCGACGATGGCGCAGGAGTTCGAGTTCGGGTCCTTCACCACATAACTGATCGTATTGGTGGCGTCGTCGAAGAAGCCGGTGACGTCGGGCTTCAAGGAGATGTCGACAGGGTAGTCCATTCTTCCCTCCTCAGGTGTTGTCAGATTTTTCGTCTGTGGCGTGTGGAACGTGAGTCAGCGGCCCATGCGGCGCCGGCTGGTGCTTGGCGTAGCTGGGTGTCTGGAACCGTACGGCCATATGGGTGTTGATAAACCGCGCCAGCCCCATGCCGGCGATAAGGGCCGCGGCGAAGATCAGCACTTCGGAACGTCCGGTGCCGATCGCGGGCAGCGCGCCGCCCGGACAGAATCCCGAGAGCCCCCAGCCCACGCCGAAGACAGCGGAGCCGCCAATGAGCTTCGTATCGAGCGCACGGTTCTGCGGCAGGTGAAAGATCTGGTCGAAGCTCGGGCCGGGCCGCTTCAGCACCCAGCGGTATCCGAAAAAGGTGACGACCAATGCTCCCCCCATCACGAACATGAGAGAAGGGTCCCAGGTGCCTGTGATGTCGAAGAAATTCAGGACTTTCTCGGGATTGCTCATCCCGGAAATGGATATCCCGAGGCCGAAAACCAGCCCGATCACATAGGTCAGGATCAGACGCATACCCTCATCCCCCCATCATATGGCGGGTGACATAAACCGTCAGCCCGGTCGTCAGCATGAAGGTGAGTGTCGCCGCAATCGAACGAGGCGACAGACGCGCCATCCCGCAGACACCATGGCCGGACGTGCAGCCCGACCCGTAGGATACACCCACGCCGACCAGAAGGCCACCTATCACCAATGCCGGCGTCGAAACGGGCACGGTTATTTCTGGCCACTCGCCGGTGAGCGATAGATAAAGGGCGGGGCCGCTGATCATTCCGGCTAGAATCGCCCATCGCCAGGCGCGGTCGTCCTCCCCCCAAATCGCGGCGGCCAGGATGCCCGTCGCCCCCATAATGCGGCCCAAAACCAGCATGAGCAGAACGGCGGCCAGCCCGATCAGGCTGCCGCCGAAGAGAGACGCCAGAGGCGTGAAGTTCACGATTGTCATGCGTCAGCTATCTGTCTTGCAGGTCTTGATTCCGAGGATCTGGTACGGCGGGCAGTACCCCATGGCGGAGGTGCCCAGCATCACCAGGCCAACGACGGCGGCGATGGCCGTCCACAGCCCGCTCCAACCAGCGGTAAAGGCGGCGATGAGCAGCACGATGCCGACGATGGCGCGAACAATGCGGTCGGCGGAGCCCATATTCTTGGTCATGGTTGCGTTTCCTTCGTTATCGGGTGTCGGGATATCTCTACCCCGAGTCGCAGGTGTGTTTCAGTGACCAAGTCACCGAAACCAGGCCGGCATCCGATTTCCTGCTGTGGAGCGTAGAAACCGCCGGTGTCCGGAGCATTGTCCGGTTGTCGTTGACCCGTGGAGCTTTGCGCTCTCTCCAAGTATCACGAGTAATAATGCGTCCCGCAGACAAATTCAAGATATTGAATTTGAAAAGATGTACCGTGCCGCTGTTATCCGGAGCCGGACGCAAGCCGCTGGAGTGCCATATCGTCGGCGATTTCCACTGTGCCGCGCGACTGGGCGATCCAGCCGCGCCGCTGGAACTCGGCCAGCTGGCGCGACACGACCTCGCGGGCAGTGCCCAGCTCGGACGCGAGGTTCTGGTGCGTGGCTCTGACCGTGTCACCCGCCGCCAGCTCCAGCAACTTCTGCGCAAGCCGGATATCCATCCGGCGGAAGGCCACCTCTTCGATGACCACGAAGAGATCGGTGATGCGGCGCGAATAGGTGTCGAAGACGAATTGTCGGAAGGCATCAGACCGGGCGATGAGATCGTCGAAAACACCGCGCGGGATCGCAGCGGCCTCGACATCGGTCTCGGCAACGCCTTCGGCGGAGTAATCCTCATGCGCCAACAGGCAAGCCGTGGTCAGCACGCAGCTTTCGCCCGCCCGCACGCGATAGAGCACGATCTCGCGACCCGTGTCGGAGATCTTCTGGACCCTCACCGTGCCTGTGAGAAGCAACAGCATGTTTTCGGGAGCGTGGCCGGGGCCAAAAACAACCGACCCCTTGGGCACCGTGACGACGCGCGTCCGGGAGGTGAGTGTGGCCACTACGGCGGGGTCGAGCCGGGCAAGCCCGTCGAAACGGTCGATCCAGGCCATCGCGTCCTCCCGAACTGAACTGCATTTTCTATCTATCGCGAGGCTCGCGGCGTGCAACCCCGCGCTCCGTGAGCGTAAACACGTGAATGTCGCAGCGAAATCCCGCCACTTTCCCTTGACGATCCCGCCCGCATCGACGGAATACTGGGGGGCCGCGCGGCGCGGCCTTAACGATCCGGCGGATCGGGGAGACGCCGGCCGGGCTGCGGGGCTGGATCAGACGGCGGCGCGAGACCGCGCGGGATCCCCAAAGGTTCGCCGCCAGACGCGAACCAGGATGCGCATCGCGGTCTTTCCCGCCAAACCGTCAAAGTTTGGAGGAACCCAAAGATGCGATGCTTCACTGTCCTAGGCCCATCGAGCTCGGGCAAGACGACCCTTGTCGAGGCTCTGAGCCAACTCGACTCCAAACCCGTCAAGTCCGAGCTGACCGATTTTTTCTCCCTGACCGAGTTCACCTATCTGGACGAGCCGTGGTGTGCCTTCGATATCGCCGGCGGGTCCGACTACCTGGGCTTCGTTGGACAGGCTCTGGCAGCCAGCGACGCAGCCATCCTATGCGTACCACCAGAGCCTGAAGCAGCCGTGCTCTGCGCCCCCTACCTCCGGTTGGCAGAGGAAAGCGGCACACCCTGCGTCCTTTTCATCAACCGCATGGACACCACGGACAACCGGGTACGGGACATCGTCGCGGAGTTGCAAGCCTATGCGAACCACACGATTATCCTGCGCCAGGTGCCAATTCACCAAGGCGGCGAGATCGTTGGGACCGTGGACCTGATCTCCGAACGCGCCTGGAAATTCCAAGCCGGCGAACCCTCGCGTCTGATCGAGATTCCGGACGGTGTACTTGAGCGCGAACAGGAAGCCCGCGCCGAGTTGCTGGAACACCTTTCCGACTTCGACGATCACTTGCTGGAGGAACTGATCGAAGACAAGACGCCGCCGCTCGACGAAGTCTACGATGTGGCCGCCGGTGTGCTGCGCGAGACGGAGGACATCCCGGCCTTTCTCGGTTCGGCAAGTGGCAAGAACGGCATCACCCGATTGATGAAATCCCTGCGCCACGAAGCGCCTTCCGCGCAGGTGACAGCAGAGCGCCTTGGGCAATCTGCCCTCGCCGCCGGTGTCTTCGCGAGTTTCCGGAAGCACATGGGCAAGGCCGTTGTGCTGCGCGCGCTCGGCGGGGAGATCCCGTCCGGGGCTGCACTCGGTGGCGGAAGCATCGGCAACCTGAGCGGCATCGACGCAAAGCACCCGGTACAGGCGATCCCGGTGGGTGCCGTGGGTATTGCTGTGAAATCGGACCATCTGGATGCGGGGTTCCTGTACACCGCTGACGGAAGAACGGAGATGCCCGACTGGACGCGCGGCCATGTGCCGAGTCATGCGAGCCTTGTGACGCCGCAGCACGAGAAGGACGATGCCAGGCTTTCGGCGGCGTTGGCCCGGCTGGAAGAGACGGACCCGGGGCTGCGCGTGGCGCAGGACGAGGCCAGCGGCCACGCGGTCTTGCGGTTGCAGGGCCCAATGCACTTGCGCCGGATACAGGCTGTCCTGGAGGCCGATTTCGGAATACCCGTGGAAACGGCACCCGTCGCGGCCAGTTACCGCGAGACGATAGCAAAACGGGTCGATCATCAGCATCGGCACCGCAAGCAGTCCGGCGGCGCGGGGCAATTTGCCGATGTTCACATGACGATTGCGCCGCGATCCCGCGGCGAAGGCTTTGCTTTCGACGAGGTGGTCAAGGGCGGTGCCGTGCCGCGCAACTACATTCCCGCGGTCGAGACCGGGGCGAAGGATGCGCTGGCGCTGGGTCCGCTGGGCTTCCCGGTGATCGATGTCGCGGTGACACTGACGGACGGCAAGTCGCACTCGGTCGACAGTTCGGATTTCGCATTCCGGGCAGCCGGCAAGGCCTGTGTGAAGGAAGCGCTTGGAATGGCCTCTCCGTCCCTCTTGCAGCCCATCGATCGGGTCAACATTCACGTCCCGTCGATCTTCTCCGGCGCCATCGTGACGCTTGTGAGTTCCCTCAAGGGGCAGGTGCTCGGTTTCGATCCAAATCCGGAGGCGAAGGGCTGGGATATTTTCCACGCGCTGTTGCCAGATTCGTCACTCGACGAACTCTCACGTTCTCTCGGTGGTGCCGCACAGGGCACGGCCTGGTTCGAGGCAGAATTCGATCACTACGAGGAAGTCCACGGCAAGGAAGCCGAGCGAATAAGTGCGGAAGCAAAGGAGGTTATGGCCTGAGGCCATGGTCCGCATCGTTTGCAGGTTGAACGTTTCCGGGTTCGCTGGCGTCTTCGTCCACGAATGCCGGTGCGATCTCTGTGTGGGCGCGCGCCTGACTCTTGCCTGTTGGAGGTGACACTTCGCCGGAGATAGCGTGCCGGACCTGCATGGCGACGCGGGAAGCTTGAGTGGCGGAAAAACGGGACGGCAGCTTGCTACGTCGAGCGGGCGAAGGCGCGCTCGACGGGTGGCGCGCGCTCGATGACACAGAAAGCTCCAACGAGACTTCCGGGCTTCGGAGAATAGCCGACGGGCTCGTGAGGTCGCCAAAAAGAAGAAGGGGAGCGTCTGACGCTCCCCTTCCATTCACGCGATTGCGGTATGGCTATGCCGGCGTATCGTCGATTGTGATCAATTCGACGCCCTCGATACCGCGCACGCTAAGGCCGATGCTGTCGAAATCGAACACTTCTCCACCGTGGCTCGAAGTATCGTAGTTGTCCGAAATGAAGTCTTTCAGCTCAGCGATATCGTCAAGGAACGCGGCGTCCGACAATTGTGCATCTGTGCCGTAGATTTGCAGCTTATCGAAGCCCGCCATGCCCTCGTACCGGTCCTCGTCGTCGAGGTTTTTTCCGATCAGGTAGGCGAGAATATCGGCGCCTGCGCCAGCCCGAAGATGATCGCTTCCCGAACCGCCCGCGATTTTATCATCGTCGCCGCGACTAACGATGTAATCGTCGCCGCCCTGGCCGTTGATACTGTCTTCGGAGCCGCCGCCCTTCAGCGTGTCATCGCCGGCGCTGCCGTCCTCTTCGTATTCCGGCAATGCGTCTTCGGTTGGCGTCCCGGTGTCGTCATCATCCGCACCGGTTGTGCCATCAGAGTCGGCTGCCTCTACCGTCACGGAAACGGTCGCCGTCGAAGTGTCGGTGCCGTCGGACACGGTGTAGGAGAAGCTGTCCGATCCCGCGAAGTCGGCATCGGGCGTATACGTGACCGTGCCATTGCTGTTCAGAACGACGGTTCCGTTGCTGCCTTGAGACACAGACGAAAGGCTGAGTGAATCGCCATCGTCGTCCGTATCGTTTTGCAGAACAGCAATAGTCACGGCAGTTTCTTCGTCCGTCGTTGCCGAGTCGTCCCGGGCATCAGGTGCTTCATTCGAAGCCTCGGCGTCGGTCTCGGTGGTCGTGTCGTCGTTGTCGATCAAAACCAGTTCGACCTTCTCGATCGCACGAACCGTGAGGCCGATGCTGTCGAACGTGAAGTCCTTGCCACTGTGCGACGTCGCATCGTAGTTGCTGGTGATAAAGGCCTTCAGCGCAGCGATGTCGTCGACAAGGTCACTGTCCGCCAGTTCCTCCGCCGTACCGTAAATCTTCAGCACATCAACGCCGGAATAGCCCTTGTAGTGGTCTGTCGAGCCGAAGTTGTGTCCGATCACGTAGATCAGCGTGTCGTTTCCGGCACCAGCGCGGAGTTCGTCGTTCCCCGCGCCACCGGCGACGACGTCGGACTGACCGCGCGAAATGATCAGGTCGTCACCGCGACCGCCATAGATGCTGTCCGCGCTTCCAGTTCCGTAGAAGGTCTCATTGGCGTTGCTGCCGACGATGGAGAATGCCGGAAGCGCGGCTTCCTCCATTGGGTCGTCATCGGTCTCGCTGCCTTCCTGGCCCGTTGTTCCGTCGCCGCCGTCGCTACCGTCGTCACCGCCGGTCGAGCCGTCATCACCGGAATCATCTCCTGCGTCACTGCCTGAGTCATCGGGTTCCGATCCGCCGTCGCCAGCGGAGTCCGAGCCGTCCTTCGCCAGGTCGAGAAGCTCAGCGAACTCGCCCCAAACCTCGTCGCGATGTTCGTAAACGGTCGCCGCGCCGTCATAGCTTCCCATGCTGGACGCGGAATCGGTTTTGTCGACCCAAACGTTCGTCCCCCAGCTGGCCTGCTTGAAGCTGCCGCCCCAACTGCTGGCCGTGGGATCGTCGTTGTTGACTTCGTCCAGAAGGTACAGCAGCGACGGTGTATCGCCCATCTTCAGGCCGTCGACCGACCCCTTGCCGTAAAGGTCAACGGCATAGGTCTCGAAGTAGAGTTCCCCGAGCGCGCCATGACCGTCGACGAACTCCTCTAGCCAGTCCATGTTCAGGCTGGGATTGTTCTCTCCATTCTTGCCGACGTACATGCCGCGGAAAGTTTCGTTGGAGAGTATCCACCACAGGTCCGCATAGTCCGCATTGTTTGAGACAGCGTTTTTCAACCAATTGTAGGCTTGCGGATTGGACGAATCCTGGCCGTAGGGGTTGATGCTGATGACACGCACATTCTCAACGATATCAGGCGCTTCGTAGAGCGCTCGCGCGATGTCGTGGATTGGTCCCCATGCCAGAAGATAGACCGGATCGTCCGGCGAGGCGCTGCGCGCCTCTTCGATGATGAGTTTCGCACCATCGGAAAGTGTGCCGGGCCAGTCCGGCTCGGTGGCGCCTTGCGTAATCAGCGCGGCCATTTCCGCGGCGCTCGGATAGTCTCCGTCCTGCGACAGGTTCGGCAGATCCTTCGCGTAGGCCGCGACGATCTTCTCCATCGGCGTGATTGAGTCGACTCCGTTCTCGTCACTCGTTGTGCCGATGAACCCGAGGTAGTCGACTTCGTCAGCGTAGAGCAGAGCATGAATCAGAGATTGCGCATCGTCTTTGTCATTTCCACCGATGTCGGTCGAAATGATGACCTTGGGTTTGGTGCTCACGTCCCCTGAGCCTCCGTTGTGTCGGGGTGATTGGATTGAGAGTTTGGTCTTTCCATGTCGAAGCGCTCTTCTTCTTTTTTCTTTTGGGGCACGGCCCCATTGGCCCGATCTGCCGCCTTTCGCAACCTGCCGGAGGGTGGAATTCCGGTGGCGCACAGGGCGTCGTTACGTAAGTTTCGTGATCCGATTTGGATACTCATGTATCGCGTCACTGCTCGTCCGGTGCCTTTGGTTCCCTTCGTTCACCGTGGTGTTCATTCCAAGACACTGCGCTTCAACCTAGTGGCGATTACCGCCGATGGAATGTCCCGTGAATGAACGCCGCAATTTCGGCGTTTCTGTGCCGATCTGACGGCGGGCTTGCGGCCCACCGCTGCGGCTTTTCCGCCGATATTGCACGGCGAAACCTGCAAGAACGGGGGTAACCGGGAGGTTAAGATGACGGTCTTACGTTGGATGCCTCGCGGCGCCGAGACGAGATTCCAGATCCAGCACAATGACGCGAAAACTGGCAATTTGTCGTAGCGACGGCGACTTTGCCGCAATTAATCCGAAGCTCTTGAGGATATACGCGAGTTTTACGCGCGGCGATTTCACCTCGATTACGCGTCGCCTGCGGCGAGAAGGCGCAGGTGCATGCCGCGCCACAGTCGTTTTCTCGGAGCGCAACGATAGATCCGGCATGTAGGCAAAATCGCGCACGGCAAATGTGTTTCCGGCGATTTCCCGCTTGCCGTGGTGGCTTGCGATTCACGCAACATTTGTCTGGTGGTGGAATCGACTCGCCCACCTTCGAATAACGCCACTCGCTATTGCCCGGAATCGACGGTCGCAACCTGCGGAAGGAGAAACGGCGAGTCGCTTGACGGGGTTGCATTGACCCGAAGTCGACAGCCGTAGGCCGACGACAACACGTGGTCGGTCATCACGTCCTTGGGTGCGCCAATGTCCATGATGCGCCCGTCCCGCATTATTGCTACCCGATCAGCGAACATTGCGGTGAGGTTCAAGTCGTGCATGACGGCAATGACACCACCACCCGAACGTGCGAAATCCCGCGCGAGTTCCATAACCAGAAGTTGATGCCCGATATCGAGGCTGGAGACTGGTTCGTCGAGCAGCAGCCACCGCGGCCCGTCCTGCGCGACCGGATCCCAAACCTGCGCCAGGACCCTCGCCAGTTGGACCCGTTGCTGCTCACCGCCCGAAAGCTCGTGGTAGAAACGATTGGCGTAGCCTGCAAGGTCGACTCGTTCGAGCGCATGCAGCGGTAGTGATGCATTCCCGGCGGCGGTTCCGGCAGCCAGACCAAGGCCCACAACCTCGATCACCGTGAATGGGAATGCGATGCGCGTGGCCTGTGCCAGCACGCCCCGGATCGCAGCAAGTTCCCACGGCTTCATGTCAGAGACTCGCTGACCATTGATCGTGACAGTACCGCTATGGCGGACGTCGGCCGTTAGCGTCCTGAGAAGTGTTGTCTTGCCCGAGCCGTTTGGTCCGGCAATCGCCGTCAGGTGCCCGGGACAGGCGGCGAAACTCAGATCCCGGAGGATCGTCTTTCGCCCGAGGCGTACGGAAATGCCGACGGCCTCCATGTCAGAGCCCCAATGCTCCATGGCGGCGCAGCAGGATCCAGAGGAAGACCGGCGCGCCGAGGACGGCGGTCACGATTCCGATTGGCAATTCGGCCGGGGCAATGATGGTGCGGCTGATCAGATCGGCGCCAAGCAAAAGCGAGGCTCCAAGAAGTGCGGAATTGGGCAGAAGGTGGTGGTGGTCCGGCCCGCTCGCGAGCCGGAGCAGATGTGGCACGACTATGCCCACGAAACCGATTCCCCCAGACACGGCGACAGCGGCGCCGGTGGCCCCGGCGACCGACAGGATCGCAGCGTTTTTCATTCGCTGGACCGGCACTCCCATGTGCGCGGCGGCAGCCTCACCGAGCGCGAGTGCGTTGAGCGCACGGGCGAGAAAAGGCGTCACGCCCAAGGCCAGCGCGACGATGGGCAGACTGGCGGCAACCTTTTCCCAGGTTGCGCCCGCGAGTGAGCCCATTCCCCAGAACGTCAGGTCTCTCAATTGCGCGTCATTGGCCCGGTATATGAGGATGCCGGAGATCGCCGACGCAAGTGCGGCGAATGCGATGCCCGCAAGAAGCATCGTGGCAACTGACGTTTGTCCACGCTGCGTGGCGACACGGTACAAGAGCAGCGTCGTCACCCATCCTCCAAGGAAGGCTGCAAGAGAGACCAGATGGCGGCCGAACAGATCCTGAAACACCGCTGGAAGAAAACCGCCGAGCACGATGGCCATTATCGCACCAAGGCTCGCACCCGCGGAAACGCCGACGATGCCAGGGTCGGCCAACGGATTGCGAAACAAGCCCTGAAGTACAGCGCCGGAGACGGCAAGTGCAGATCCAACAAGCATACCGAGAAGCAGTCGCGGAAGCCGGATGTCGAAGAGAATGACGCGGTCCATCTGCGAAAGGTCCCGTCCGGCGAAAAGATCCGCCAAGACGGTCCAAAGTGATGTACCAGCCGCGCCGGTCGCAAGGCTCAGGATGCTCGTCAGGCCAAGCAATAATGTGAGCCAGAGCGTCAGGCTGCGGGCTCGTTGTCGGCGATCCACAACGGCAACGGTCGCCGTGGAGTCCGGGGAGGCGAGGCTCACGATCCCTCCGCCGCGTCGAGCGCTTCGGACAGCGCGACGACCGCGGATGCCGTGCGAGGCCCGAACCCGAGCAGGTGCAGACCATCCATTTGAATGAGGTTCTTTGTTCTTCCGGCCGGTGTGCTGGCAATGGCGGGAAGCGCGAAAAGATCCCTGGTGGCGGTGGCATGATCGCCCCCGCGATCCATCATCAAGATCACATCCGGCGCCGCCGACGTGATCGCCTCGTCGGATATTGGTTTGTAGCCCTCGTAGCCGGTCACGGCATTGACCCCACCGGCCATGGCAATAATCGCATCGGCGGCGGTTCCCGTGCCGGATGCCATAATGCGCCCGCCCTGGGCAGAAATGACGAAGAGCACGCGTTTGCCGGACGCGCCCTGCTGTGCGGTCGCGATTGCCTGATCGAGCGCTTTCCCGACGTCCGCCGACAACGCTTCGGCAGCATCGGGCTCTCCCAGTGCCGCGCCAACCGCGCGGATCTTCTGTTCGATGGCTTCTTTCGTGTAGCCCTCGGGGATTGTAACAAATGGAACCTGGGCCGCGTCCAAGACCTCGATGGCGTCGGGTGGGCCTGCGCCCTCGATCGCGACGATCAGATCTGGCGTGAGCGACAGCACGCCCTCAGGCGACAATGCTCTCATGTAGCCCACGTCCGGAAGCGCTTCGGCTTCTGGCGGGTAGGTCGAGGTTGTGTCGCGCGCAACGAGGCGGTCCTGTTGACCCAGGGCGTACGCAATTTCGGTGACGTCGCCGCCGACAGTGACCACTCGCGTCGCGCGAGTTTCGTCGGACAAGGCCACGCTAGTACCAAGAATGACCCCTAGCGCCAGGGTCATGAAAAGGATGCCACGGCCATAGAGTGACAGACCTCTCATTGCGCGGCCTCCGCATGAAGTGGCGGCAGGTCTGCAACAACATCATTCCAATCCGGACGGAAGTCCCGCGCATCGCTTCGCCGGCCGAAGACCTGGAATATCAGCGCGCCGTCCGCATCGAAGGCTTCGACCGAGATTGCCGCCCCGCGCTTCGTGGGCTTGTCCACGGCCCAGACCTCGGCGATGTGGTCGCTCCGCAAATGCAAATTGAATCCGGGGTCGAGTACGTTTTGCCAGGGACCCATTTGCTTGAGGCTGTGGATCGGTCCGCCGTGGATTTCGATGCACCCGCGGTTGCCGACAAAGATCATGATTTCGGTTTCCCTGGCTTGGACCGACTCAAGCATCAGGTTCACGGCCTCAGGTGCAAGCTGCCGCACAAAGGGTGCACCGGCGACGCGATAGGCGCCGAGCCGGTTCATTTTCAGTTTCGATGTCAGGCGCAGGAACTGGTGCGTGTCGGTTAGCCGGCCCCATTCACTCCTGAGTTCCGCGATCTTGGCCGGGTTGGTTCTGGCGGCTTCGGTTGGCTTGCGGGGCGCAACGGTCAGTGTTGTGGATTGGTCGCCCAGTGCCAAATCGGTAACCAGTCTTTGCCAATGCGTCACGTCCGACGTTTCGCGAAGGTGAACCTTGTGTACGGCATCACCGGCTGCATCGAACACCTGGATTGACCGTCGAATCCCGGTTTCGGTCTCCTTCTCGACAGCGAAAGCCGAAACCCAGTGGCTCGGAAACATCCGAAGATCGATCTCCGGCGTGAGCGTCATCGCGGCGTGTTCACCGGGATGGTAGTTGTCGTAACTGCCGACTTTCTCGATGACGCAACTCCGATTTCGCGTTAACGCCATGACCTCGCCAAGCCCGGTGATCATTGGAATGATCTGGTCGGGATGGGCAGCGATCCGTGTTGCGCCGTAACCGATCTGCGCCACGTGTGCTGCAACGAGTTGCGCCTCCGTGAGGCCAAGCTCTTCGGCGAGGTCGCGGGAACGGGCCTTTGGATTCTCCCGGCAAGCCGCGCGGATTTCTTCCGCGCTTGTCGATTCTGTCTGCGTCATGTGTCTCTCGCGGATATCTGGGAACCTGGCTGTGGCCCGCCACTTGCGCGCACCTGAGCTGGGACAAGTATGTTGGCGGCACCGAGAGGTGCCGCTTTATTGTCGACTGTTTTAGTGCGACATGATGGGCGGCTCAAGTCGGAACGTCCGTCGCGTCGCGACGTCGTGCATCGGCGGGCGATGGGCTTTCATTGCCGCACTTGGATTCTGCAAGCCGCGGTCGTATCGATGGCAAAGCGCGGGGAAGCGGTATCAGAGGCCAGAAATACAGCGAGCGACATATGATCAAAACCTATTGGAACATACCCACCGGCGCCGCAGCGGCGTTTGTGGCAATTGCGTGCGGTTCTAATGCGAGCGCCAATGGCATGCTCACGACAGACGCGGAGGCCGCGCCCGTCGCGGCCGTGGTCGCAAGCCAGTTCGCCGGCGGATATGCCGGTATCAGCCTCGGGTACGCATTTGGCGGCGATGACGACGTTGGCGTGCGAGGTGGAGGATTGAGCGGCACGGAGACAATCGGGTCGCTTGAGGCAGGAGGTACACTCGGCGGATTGCAGTTGGGCTATCGCTGGGATCTAGATCCGGTCCTGATTGGCTTGGAGATCGGGGTAACTGGCGGTGACCTGTCCGATTCCTTCGACAACTCGGACGGTGCGGCGGAAACCGAACTACAGCATGAAGTTTCCTTGCGCGGGTCTCTGGGATGGGAGTTGAACGCCGAAACACTGCTCTACGGATTTGTTGGCGTCTCGCAGGCAGAATTCGACTACGAGGTCTCCGGCCCGGACGGTGCGGACATCGACGAGAGCTTCTCTCCAACCGGCTATCTCGCAGGACTCGGAGCCGAATGGGCCCTCGGAGAAAATTGGTCGTTGAGGGGAGAATACCGGTACACCAACTACGGAAAAGAGACGCTGTCAGACAACGCAGGGCACAAGACGGAGGCGACACCGAAGTTCCATCTGGTTTCGCTTGGGTTGAACTACCGGTTTTGAACGCCAGCGAAGCGGCTCCCGCCGACACGCTCACACGCCGAGGTGTCGCTGACTGATCTCGTCGGTCAACCTGTCGATTCCGTCCGACCAGACCGTACGACCGCGTTCCAGAATCACCGCCTTGTCGCAAGCGCCACGCAGTTCGGCAAGTGACTTGTCGATCACCATCATCGCCATGCCGCTCTCGGACTTGAGGCGGGCGATCGCGGCCCAAATCTCCTGCCGGACGATGGGAGCAAGTCCTTCTGTCGCTTCGTCGAGGATCAGCAGTCGCGGGTTGGTCATCAGCGCGCGCGCCATCGCAAGCATCTGTTGTTCCCCACCGGAGAGGAGCGCCGCACGCTGGCGTTGCCGCTCACCAAGTCGGGGAAACAAAGTGACGGCACGGTCCAGATCCCAATGGCCAGGACGGGCTGCCGCGAGGAGGTTCTCGGCAACGGTGAGATCGCGAAAGCAGCGCCGGCCCTCTGGTACGAGGCCGATCCCGAGCCGCGCGGCGCGGTGACTCGACAGCGCGGCGAGGTCCTGTCCGTCGAATGTGAGGCGTCCCGCGGCCGGGATCATCCGGCAGATCGTTCGGACCGTCGTCGTTTTGCCCATACCGTTGCGGCCCATGACCGCCAGCGCCTCGCCCTCGGCGATGCGCAGATCGATTCCGAACAATGCTTGGCTCGCCCCGTACGAAGCCGTGACGCCTTCCAACTCCAGCAAGGTCACGGCGTCTCTCCCAGATAGGCGATCTGAACCTCCCGGTCGCCGCGGATCTCTTCCACTGTGCCGGTTGCGATCACCCGCCCATAGACGAGCACGCTGATCCGGTCGGCGAGCGCGAAGACCGCGTCCATATCGTGCTCCACCAGAAGGATAGGAGCTTCGGCGCGCAGTTCATCCAGAAAACCGGTGAGGCGCTTCGAACCCTCGGCGCCAAGTCCGGCCATCGGCTCGTCCATCACGAAGGCGCGCGGTTCCAGTGTAAGGGCGACGGCGACTTCCAACTGCCTGCGCTGCCCGTGGCTGAGGTCGGCGGTGCGCGTCGCGGCCATCTCGGTCAGTCCGGTGCGTGCAAGTGCGGCCTCCGCCCGATCGCGCAGTGTACTGTCCCGCAAAACCGGACGCAGGAACTGCCAGGGTCGACCGGCTCGGCCGAGGGCACCAAGCAGGACGTTTTGCAAGACCGTGTCCTGCATCGCCAAAGCCGAGATCTGGAAGGTTCGCCCGAGCCCCATGCGGGCCCGTGTCCGGGTGGTTTCGCGGGTCACATCGCGACCAAGGAAATGCACGGTCCCACTATCCGGGGCGAGCGCGCCGCAGATCTGTGCGATGAGCGTGGATTTGCCCGCACCGTTGGGGCCGATGATCGCATGAATCTCGCCTGGACGAAGGTCCACCGATACCTCGTCGCATGCCCGGAGCGCGCCGAAGCTCTTGGTAAGGCCGCGCGCGGCGAGTACCGGCTCAGTCATGGGCCTGCTCCCGTCCGGCCACGAGTCCCACGAGCCCGCCTCGCCCAAAGAGGACGACGAATAGGAGCGCGGCGCCCAGGAAAATCTGCCAATGCTCGTTGATGCCGCCCAGCAGGTGTTCAAGCAGGACATAGAGTGCCGCGCCCGCCACCGGGCCGAACAGTCGCCCGACGCCCCCAAGGATGATAAAGATCATAATCTCGCCGGACATCTGCCAACTGAACATCGTGGGGCTGACGAAGCGGTTGAGATCGGCAAAGAGCGCGCCGGCGAGGCCGGTGATCGCGCCGGAAATCACCAGTGCAACCAGCTTCAAGCGCATCGGATCGAGCCCAACGGTTTCTACACGCTGCGGCACCTGGCGCGCCGCGCCCAGCGCGAGTCCGAAGGGGGATTTGGCCAGCCGCCAGTTGAGCCATAGCACAACGCAGAGTAGCGCGAGGCAGATACCGTAGAACTGGATCGGTACCAGCGTGTTGAGGCCGGGGAACCCGTTTCGGACGTAGATCGACAGCCCATCTTCTCCGCCGTAGGCAGGCCAGGAGATCGTGAAGAAATAGGCCATCTGACCAAAGGCGAGCGTGATCATGATGAAATAGACGCCCGCCGTGCGCAGCGACAAGAGCCCGATCAGCAGCGCGGCGAGCGCGGAGGCGAGAACTGCGGCCAGCCAGATTACCGGCATGGACTTTGTGCCTTCGAAGAGAAACGGCCATTCCATGAGCGGCGTGTAGCTCTGGGCGTGATGGGCGAGGATGCCCATCGCATAGCCGCCGATGCCGAAATAGACCGCGTGGCCGAGGCTCACCAGCCCGCCGAGGCCCAGCGCGATGTTCAGCCCAACGGCCGCCAGCGCGAAGATGACGGCGCGGGTTGCAAGCGTGATCGTGAAAGGCTCGTCGGCCCAGAGCGCCCAGGTGGGAACGGCGACCAGGAGGGCGAGCACGGCGGTATTGAACAGGGCTTCGCGGTTCATCCGCGGGCTCCGAAGAGGCCGGTGGGGCGCCAGACGAGAACGGCGGCCATCAGGATGTAGATCGCCATCGAGGCGAAGGCCGACCCGACTGTCGTCGCCTTGGCCGGGTCCATGAAGAGCTTGAAGGCCTCCGGCAGGAAGATGCCGCCGAGCGTATCGGTAAGCCCCACCAGGAGGGCTGCCACCAGCGCGCCGCCGATGGAACCGATGCCGCCGATGACGATCACGACGAAGGCGAGAATCAGCACCGGCTCGCCCATGCCCACCTGCACCGACTGGATCGCCCCAACCAGGGCGCCCGCCAGACCCGCGAGCCCGGCGCCAAGGGCAAAGACAAGCGTGTAGAGGCGCGTGATATCGACACCGAGCGCTGCGATCATTTCACGGTCGTTTTCGCCAGCGCGGATCTTGATGCCGAGGCGGGTGCGCGTGATCAGCAGCCAAAGGCCCGCCGCCACCGCGAAACCGAACACGATGAGTGCCAGCCTGTAGGCCGGGTAGAGCACGCCGCCCGGCAACCGCACGGGGCCGGAAAGCCAGTCCGGCGTGTCGAGATAGAGCGGAAAGGACCCGAAGAGCCAGCGCGTGCCCTCGGAGAAGATCAGGATCAGCGCGAATGTCGCAAGCACCTGGTCAAGGTGATCCTTGTTGTAGAGCCGCCGGATGATCGCCAGTTCCACCAGCGCGCCCGCAAGCGCCGCGGCCACCAATGCGGCCAGCAGCGCCAGGAGAAACGAACCGGTTGCACCCGCAACAGCTGCGGCTGCAAAGGCACCGATCATGTAGAGCGACCCATGGGCGAGGTTGATCAGTCCCATCACGCCGAAAATCAGCGTTAGCCCGGCCGCCATGAGAAACAGCATGACGCCGAATTGCAGGCCGTTGAGCACCTGCTCTGCAATCAGAAGTGCGGACATGGGAGGATTCCGTCAGGTGCGGCCCGGCGTGGAGCCGGGCCGCGCGCGCTCACATGGAGCAGTCTTCCACATAGGCGTTCGCACGGTCTTCCAACGCCGTGCCAACGATCTTGTTGGTGAAGATCTCCCCTTCTTTGATCACCTCGCGCACGTAGATGTCCTGCACCGGGTGCTGGTTGGCCGCGAAGGAGAAGTCACCACGGACACTGGCGAAATCAGCCTCTGCCAGCGCGGCGCGGAAGGCGTCGGCATCCGCGATATCCGCCTTGTCCAACGCCGAGAGCAGAAGGTTTGCCGTGTCGTAGCCTTGGGCGGCGTAGAGGGAGGGCAGGCGGTCGTATTTCTCCTCGAAGCCCGCGACGAAGGCGGCGTTGGCCTCGTTATCGATGTCCTTCGACCATTGCGACGTGTTCTTGACCCCGAGCGCGGCCTCGCCAACAGCCTGAAGAATTCCTTGATCGAAGGAGAAAGCGGGGCCGACGAGCGGCAGGTCCACGCCGCTTTCGGCGTATTGCTTGAGGAAGGAGATGCCCATGCCACCGGGCAGGAAGAAGAACACGCTGTCGGCACCGCTGGCGCGGATCTGGGCAATCTCGGCGGCGTAGTCGGTCTGGCCGAGCTCCGTGTAGATCTCGCCGGCAAGCTCTCCATCGTAGAACCGCTTGAATCCATTCAGCGAGTCATGTCCGGCCGGGTAGTTCGGCGCGAGGATGAACGGCTTCGCGTAGCCGGTTGATTTCGTATAGGCACCCGCCGCCTCGTGCAGGTTGTCGTTCTGGTAGGAGACCGAGAAGTACTTCGGGTTGCAGCCCTTGCCGGCAAGTTGCGCAGGCGCGGCATTGGTGGAGAGGTAGAACAGACCCTGGGCGGTGGCGGCGGGCACCACAGCCATTGCGAGGTTGGACCATACGATGCCGGTTAGTAGATCAACCTTGTCGGACTGGATCATTTTATCGGCGAGTTGCACCGCGACGTCTGGCTTGCGCTGGTCGTCCTCGATGATCACCTCAACATCGTCGCGGCCGGCTTGTTCGATTGCCAGCATGAAGCCGTCGCGGGTGTCGATTCCGAGGCTGGCACCGCCCCCGGACAATGTTGTGATCATGCCTACCTTCACCTCGGCCTGGGCCGAGGCTGCGAGCGCGGCCAGCCCGGCCGCCGCGAGAAGCGTCTTGGATTTCATGTGCGGTCTCCCTCGTGTCGGTCGTTCTTTGGGCACCGGGCGGGTCAGGAGCCCGTCCGGCACCGATTGATTTCCATTACGGATACCTGAATCAAGCCGGATGTACATGGCGCAATCCGCGACCGGCGGCCCGAGAAATCCACAATCCGGTTAGAACGGAGAGCGATCCGCATCGGCCTTGCGTAGTTCGAATGATGTTCACCGCGCGCCGGGAGCCGATCCTTTCCAGTGTGTAGGAGTATCCGGAGCGCCTGTCGATTCGCCTAGTCTCCTCTTGCGGCAAAGCGATTGGCGGCGGCCGGGCTTGCGGCATAGACCGCCAGCAGGTCGCTGACCAAAGTTGCGCCCGCCAGCGCGGTGATCTCCGCGTGGTCGAAAGGAGGAGAGACTTCGACCAGATCCATCCCGACAACGTTGATGCCGGCGAGGTTGAACAGCATTTCCTGTGCCTCGTATGTTGTCAGCCCCCCGATCACCGGCGTGCCGGTCCCCGGCGCGGCGGAGGGATCGAGCGCGTCGATGTCGAAGGTGACGTAACACGGGCCATCGCCGACGATCTCCCGAATGCGCCGTGCGATTTCCTCCGGCCCGTGCTTGTGAACCTCGCGCGACGTGATCACGTTGAAGCCGATCGTGTCGGGGTTGTGCGTACGGATTCCGACCTGAACTGATTGCTCGGGCAGCACAAGTCCTTCGCGAGTCGCGTGCCAGAACATTGTGCCGTGGTCGATCCGGCCATCTTCGTCGGCCCATGTATCAGTGTGGGCATCAAACTGGATCAGGTGGAGTGGCCCGTGTTTCTCCGCATGGGCTTTGAGCAGCGGATATGTGACGAAGTGATCGCCGCCGATGGAAATGAGGGTCGTGTCGGTGGCCAGGATCTGCCGCGCCGTCTCTTCGATCCGGACCGGTACAGCCTCCGGCCGACCTGGATCGAATTCGCAATCGCCGTAGTCCACGATGGCCAATGACTCGTATGGGTCGCTGTCCCATGGCCAGGGACCGGACCAGGCGATATTGCTCGACGCGGCGCGCACTCCACGCGGGCCAAACCGTGTACCGGACCGTCCCGACAGGGCGAGATCGTAGGGAATGCCCAAAATGGCCACGTCGGCGTTGCGCAGATCGCGGGTGAAGCGTCGGCGCATGAAGCTGAGCGCTCCGGCATAAGCCGCTTCGGGAACGGTGCCGCGCAGGTCCTCGCGGGTAAAGGCGAGGTCGCCGGCAACAGGTGTAACACTGCTATCGTCGGACATGGTGCGATCTTTCATGGTCATTTCGCGGTCTGGCACATCGGTAGTCCGCGTTGGATGCGGTGGCAATTGCGCGCGCGCATATTCCACCGCACTCTCTTGGGTCTGTTAAGCTGGAAGCCGGTCCACCACGGTATTGACCGCCAATCGAAACACCTGCTCGGCGGGCGTCGGTGGCGTGTCGGGACGCGTCATCAACCCGACCGGACCCATTGTGAGCGCCGTATCGAACGGCAGGCGCACGAGTTGCCCATCGGCAATCTCCTTGGCCACCACGCCGGCGGAAATAATCCAGACCGCGTCCGAATGTGGAACGAAATTCCGGCCGAAAGCGCCGGAAACCGTTTCGATTCTGTCGCGGATGTCACCAACACCGTGGGTTAGCAGGACGCGCTCCACCAATGGCCGTATCGCGGACGCCTCCGGAGGAAAGACCACGGGCCAGTCCCCCAGCCGGTGCATGTCCGGTTCAGACAGCAGCGGATGCCCGGGCCGCACAACAAATTCCACGTATTCGTTGTAGAGTTGGGTGAAGGAGATGCCCTGCATCGTGTCCGGTTGGCCGAGGCGTCCGATCACCAAATCGAGACGGCCACGGCGCAGCAGGTCGATGAGAAAACCATGTGGTCCATCAGTTATCCGCAATGTCACGTCCGGCGCCAGATCGCGGTATTCGTGAACCACCTCTGGCATCAGGCGGGCGGCGACGCTGGGCAACGCACCTATTGAGAGCGTGACGCTGCCGCGCTGACCGATCTGTTCCACCCCATCCAGGCCTTGCTGCAACGCCGCAACGCTCATTTCGGCGAAATGGAGGAATACCTCGCCTTGCCGGGTGAGGCTCACGCCTGCGCGGCTGCGTACCAGCAGCGGCGCTCCAAGAATGTCTTCCAGTTCCTTCAACGTCTTGGAGATCGCAGGCTGTGTCAAAAAAAGCCGTTCCGCCGCTCTCTTGAGGCTCTTTTGCCGGACAATCTCCACGAAACACTGGACGTGTCGGAATTTGATTCGGCGGTCGATCATTGATTTCTTTCCGATATTGGAAACTTATTCGGCAAATTAGTCATTTTACTTTGCCCATTCAATAAGTCAGTCTTTTTGCCAAGGGGAGGAATTTCATGCGCACTCAGGTCTGCATCATCGGCGGCGGTCCGTCCGGGCTGCTGTTGTCTCAATTGCTTCACCGCAAGGGCATCGACACCGTCGTTCTGGAGCGAAAGACCCGGGACTACGTTCTGAGTCGCATCCGTGCCGGCATTCTGGAGGTCGGGTTTGTTGATCTCATGCGGGCGGCGGGCGTTTCCGAGCGGATGGACCGTGAGAGCTTTGCCCATGATGGTACTGTCATCGCCTGTAATGACGAGCAGTTCCGGATCAGTTTCCGCGAGCACACTGGCACAGACGTTGTCGTTTATGGTCAGACTGAACTCACGCGCGACCTGTATGACGCCCGCGAGGCTGCTGACGGAAAGGTCATCTTCAACGTAGAGAACGTCGTCATCAACGAGGTCGAAACGGATGCGCCGTACGTCACGTTTGATGTGCATGGCAAGCAGGAGCGGATTGATTGCGATTTTGTCGCCGGGTGCGACGGATTCCATGGTGTTAGCCGCCAGACGATCCCACTGAGCGTTCGGCGGGAGTACGAGAAAGTCTATCCGTTCGGTTGGTTGGGGATCCTGTCCGAGACCCCACCGGTCCACGAAGAGCTGATTTACTCCTGCTCCGACCGGGGGTTTGCACTTTGCTCAATGCGAAACGCAAATCTCAGCCGCTACTACATTCAGTGCTCGCTCAGCGATAGTCCGGACGATTGGAGCGACGAGAACTTCTGGGAAGAGTTGAAACGCCGGATCCCTTCGGCCGCGGCTGAATCGCTGGTGACGGGGCCTTCCATCGAGAAGTCCATTGCTCCCCTACGCAGCTTCGTTACCGAGCCCATGCGCTGGGGGCGGCTGTTCCTGTGCGGGGATGCCGCGCATATCGTCCCCCCAACCGGCGCCAAGGGACTCAACACCGCCGCGTCGGATATCCACTACCTCTACCACGGGCTTTTGCAATTCTACGAGGAGAAGGACAGCGAGGGTATCGATCGCTACTCGGAAAAGGCGCTGGCGCGGATTTGGAAAGCGGAACGTTTCAGCTGGAGCACGACGAATCTGCTGCATCGCTATCCCGACATGTCGGAGTTTGACCTGAAGATGCAGCTCGCTGACATTGCCTTCCTACGCGACAACGAGGCAGCGCAGAAGGTGTTCGCCCAGAACTACGTAGGGCTGCCCTACTGATGAGAAAGAACGGAAAACGCGGCGCTGGAATCGCCGGGGAGGGGCCTGATGTCTGAACGATTTGAAAAGGGCATGGCGGTTCGGCGGACGGTGCTGGGCGATGCCCACGTAGACCGGGCCGAGTCTGCCAAGACCGCGTTCGATACGCCGTTTCAGTCTTTGATTACAGAGGCCGCCTGGGGCACCGTTTGGGCCAGCGATGGGATCAGCCTGCGCGAGCGCTCTATGCTGACGCTGGCATTGCTGGCGGCGACCGGCAATTTCGAAGAAATCCCGATGCATATTCGCGCGACCGTTCGAACCGGCGCCACCAAGCAGGATGTGCTTGAGACATTCCAGCATGTTGCGATCTACGCCGGCGTGCCCCGCGCCAACCACGCGCTGAAGCTGGCCAAGCAAACGTACGAAGAAATGGAAAGCGACTGACCCGGGTACCGCGCCCAGCCCGATAGGAGGAGGAAGCCAGAATGAACGCCCCAGGAGAATTCTACCAAAGGGACCGGGAGCGGCACCCGCTCGCGCTGACGCCCGATTACAAGACGAGCGTTACGCGTTCGCCGCAATACTCGCTGCTGAGTCTTCAGCAATCGGCCAGCGAAATCACCGGTCCGACGTTCGGGCATGGAGATATCGACCCGATCGACAATGACATGATCCACAACTACGCCCAGCCCGGCGAGAGCGCCATTGGCGAGCGGATCATTCTGCACGGGCGGGTGTTGGATGAGAACGGCCGACCGGTGCCGAATACCCTGGTCGAGGCCTGGCAGGCCAATGCGGGCGGTCGCTACCGGCACAAGAAGGACACCTATCTCGCGCCGATCGACCCCAACTTCGGCGGCTGCGGGCGTACGCTCACGGACGAGAACGGATATTACTACTTCCGCACGGTGAAGCCGGGGGCGTATCCTTGGCGCAATTGGGTGAACAACTGGCGCCCGGCCCATATACACATGTCGATCTTCGGTACATCCTTCTCTCAGCGGCTCATCACCCAGTGCTATTTCGAAGGCGACCCACTCATCCCGAAATGCCCGATCGTCAACACGATCCGGGACAAGGCTGCCATCGGCCAGCTCGTCGCGCCGCTGGATCTGAATGCCACGATCCCGCTCGACACGATGGCCTACAAGTTCGACATCGTGCTGCGCGGTCGGCGTTCGACGTTGTTTGAAAACCGTCTGGAGGGGAACTGATCATGGTGCAGGAAGTGAACTACCTCAAAGAAACGCCCTCCCAGACAGCCGGCCCCTACGTTCACATTGGTCTTGCGCCAGGTGCGGCGGGCTTTGAGATTTACAAGAAGGAACTCGGCTGGGATATTGCCGGCCCCAATGCCGCAGGTGAGCGCATCCGTGTGGAGGGGATTGTCATTGATGGCACTGGTTCGCCAATCAAGGACGTGATGCTGGAGGCTTGGCAGGCAAACTCAAAAGGTATCTACGCGCACCCAGAGCATAGTGGTGATGTGGAGGAAGGGTTTCGCGGCTGGGGTCGTGTTATCACTGACTTCGACACCGGCGAGTGGGGCTTCGACACGATCAAACCCGGCCCTGTCATGGGACGCTCAGGCAAGCTGATGGCACCGCATATCAACCTTTGGATCGTCGCGCGCGGAATAAACGTTGGTCTGAACACGCGCGTGTATTTCGAAGACGAAGCCGAGGCCAACGCCACGGATCCGGTGATCAACCTGGTCGAGTGGGAGCGTCGGCGCCAAACGCTTGTGGCGACGAGAACGTTGCGAGACGGCTTGCCCGTCTACCGTTTCGATATCAAGCTGCAGGGTGAGGACGAAACCGTCTTCTTCGATATCTGATCGTCCTTCGGCCCGCGCGAAACCCCGCGCGGGCTGCTAGGCACACATGCGAGACAAGTCCAAATGAGCAAACCCTGCATAATCTGCGTTGCGATTACCGGTTCCGTGCCGCGAAAGGAAAACAATCCTGCGGTACCCATCACCGTGAATGAGCAGGTTGAGAGCACGCAGGAGGCGTTTGAGGCGGGCGCATCCATCTGTCATGCGCATGTGCGGAACGACGATCAGACGCCGAGTTCCGATCCGGATAAATTCGCCCGCCTGAAGGAGGGCCTGGAAAAGCACTGCCCTGGCATGATCATCCAATTTTCCACGGGCGGGCGGTCCGGGGCAGGGCGGGCGCGCGGCGGTATGCTGCCACTGAAGCCCGACATGGCGTCGCTATCGGTTGGTTCGAACAATTTCCCCACAAGGGTCTACGAGAACCCGCCGGATCTTGTGGATTGGCTCGCAGGCGAGATGCGCACCTACGGCGTGAAACCCGAGATCGAGGCATTTGACCTCTCGCATATCCATCAGGCTGTCGCGATGAACAAGGACGGACGGATCCCGGGCAAGCTTTACGTGCAGTTTGTCATGGGAGTGAAGAATGCGATGCCCGTGGATCGCGACGTCTTTGACTATTACGTCAAGACGATGGAGCGTTTGGCCCCCGAGGCAGAGTGGTGCGGCGCCGGAATCGGCCGGAACCAAATCGCCCTGAATGAATGGAGCATCGCCGCGGGCGGGCACACCCGAACCGGTCTGGAAGACAACGTGCGGTTGGACCAAGATACACTTGCGCCGTCCAATGCTGCGCTTGTGCGTCGCGCGGTGGAGCTCTGCGAGAAATACGAGCGTCCCGTGGCGACGTGGATGCAGGCACGCGCAACCCTCGGCCTTGCGATGCCGGAGTAGTCCCCGCATGTTGGTGAGCCTTGGCACGAGTTCTATCTACGAGGCGCTTTTCGGCGACCGGGAGATCGCCGATCTGCTGTCCGCCGAACGGGAACTCGCGGCGATGATCGTTGTGGAGCGGGCCCTTGCTCGTGGGCAGGGGCGACTCGGAGTAATCCCGGCGGACGTTGCGTCTCACATTGATGCCGAGCTTGATGGTTTCCTTCCCGATCCGGCAAGCCTTTGCGCGCCCACAGCCTCGGCTGGCGTGGCGGTGCCGGGCCTGCTTGCCGCAATGCGCGCGCAGGTTTCGCCCGCCGCTGCTCAGTGGTTGCACTGGGGGGCGACCAGCCAAGACATCGTGGACACTGCCATGGTCCTTCAGGCGCGGGATTGCCTCGATGTTCTGCAGGAGCGGCTCTCGGCGATTATCGATCAGCTCCAGTCGAAGTCGCGTCAACACGCCGATCAGGTCATGGCCGCTCGCACGCGGGGGCAGGTCGCTACGCCGATCACGTTCGGGTTGAAGATCGCCCGCTGGGCGCAGCCCTTGATTTCCGCCGAGGCCGCGATCGAAGCTCTTCGCGCACATGCGCTTCGCGTCCAGTTCGGAGGTGCTGCCGGTGCAAACACTGCGATTGCCCCGCATGGGCCGGCGGTGTCCGCAGCTTTGGCCGAGGAGCTTGAACTTGCCGGCGCCGCACCTTGGCACACAGACCGTGGTGCGGTTTTGGAATTGGCCGGCTGGCTGGTTTCCGTCATCACGGCACTGGAAAAGATCGGCAAGGATCTGATCCTGCTCGGGCGTTCCGAAATCGGCGAGGTTCGTGCGGGCGCTGGCGGCGGTTCGTCGACCATGCCGCAAAAGGCGAACCCGGTCGGTGCTGAAGCTCTGGTGACACTGGGGCGGCTTGCGGCGCATCTTCACGGTGGGCTTATGAGTTCTTCCGCGCCAGCGGAAGAACGAGATGGCGCCGTTTGGGCGCTCGAGTGGATCATTCTGCCGCAACTTTTTCTGGCTTGCGGATCCGCGCTCCGCCATGCCGGCGCTCTCGCGGAAACGCTCACAGCTGTTCCCGAAGCCATGCGGCGCACACTGGAAACACATCCCGGTGCCATGGCCGAGGCGGCGAGTTTCGCGCTTGCTGGCAAGTATCCCCGAACCGAGGCGCAGGCGATCGTCCGCGACGCGCTGTCGTCGGCGACGGGGTTTGCCGCCGCACTGGCGACACGGGCACCTGACATCGACTGGGATCGGGTACTGGATCCGATCAGCGTCGTACCGGCATGCCGGGTCGAATCCGAGCGAATCTTATCCAGCAGACGGTAGACAAAAACAGTTATGTGGTATAATTATATTGTCGTATCTCGTTTCTGCCGTGTTTCGGCTGGGAATCGGTGATCATAAGGGAGGACATGATGATCAAACACACTTTCCTGCGGGCTGTTGGCACCGCGGCCACGGCGGCAATTGCGCTTGGCATTGGCGCAACGAGCAGTTTCGCGGCTGATGTAACGCTTCGAATGCACCAGTTCCTGCCGGCGCAGGCCAATGTGCCGAAGAACGTACTGTTGCCTTGGGCAGAGAAGATCGCAGCGGAGTCGGATGGCCGCATCGAGATTCAGCATTTCCCGGCAATGCAACTTGGCGGTAAGCCACCGGAACTCGTCGACCAGGTGATCGACGGCGTTGCCGACATTGTCTGGACCGTCGCCGGATACACCCCCGGCCGTTTCCCGCGCACGGAGGTCTTCGAACTGCCCTTCACCATGACGGACGCCGAGGCAGTATCGCGCGCCTATTGGACGCTCGCCGAAGAAACGATGATGGACCAGGACTTCAAGGACATGAAGGTTCTTGCGGTCTGGGTGCACGGCCCTGGACTGATCCACTCCAAGGATCCCATCGCATCGCTCGACGACCTGAACGGCGTGAAGCTCCGTGCACCCACCCGTGTGACCAACCAACTCTTCAGCGCGCTCGGCGCGACGCCGGTCGGAATGCCGGTTCCGGCCGTACCCGAAGCTCTTTCCAAGGGCGTGATCGACGCGACTGTCATCCCGTGGGAGGTGACCGGCGCCCTCAAGGTCAATGAACTGGTGGAGAACCACACCACATTTGGCGACGACTCCCTTTACACCACGTCGTTCATCTTCGCGATGAACAAGGCGAAGTACGAGTCCCTGCCGGACGATCTGAAGGCCGTGATCGACGCCAATTCCGGCCTGGAGTTCTCGGCCTTTGCCGGAAAGCAGATGCAAGCCGACGACGCCGGTCCGCGCGATGCGGCAATCGCCGCGGGCGCCAATGTGATCGAGCTTGCACCGGAGCAGGTGGAAGAATGGAAGGTGGCTGCGCAGCCCATTATCGACGGCTGGATCCAGGAAATGGACGAAAAGGGCCTCGACGGCACCGGACTGCGCGCGCGCGCGCTCGAACTGATCGAAGAAAACGCCTCCAGCATGTGACTTTGGCGGCCCCGGGCGGGGTGAGTCTCCCGCCCGGAAACACATTCACCGCACTCACCTGTTCTCAGGAGAATTCCGATGTTGCTCAATCTCATGGAGCGTCTGGCGCGCCTCATGGCGATCCTTGGCGGTCTCGTGCTGACGGCGCTTGTGATCCTGACTTGCGTCAGCGTTCTGGGTCGCGGCCTGAACACGCTGGGCCACTCCACCTTTCTGACCTCGATTTCCGAGGGTGCCGCCGCGGCGCTTCTGGCGACCGGGGTCGGTCCAATGACGGGCGATTTCGAACTTGTGGAGGCTGGTGTCGCCTTTTCCATCTTTGCCTTCCTGCCGATCTGCCAGCTCCATGGCGGCCACGCGACCGTTGACATCTTCTCAACGACCTTTCCGCGCTTGCTAAACCGCGTGCTGGTAACCTTTTGGGAGGTTGTGTTGAGCGCGGTGATCCTGCTCATCACCTGGCGGCTCTTTGTCGGGATGGAGGACAAGATGAACTACGGCGAGACGACCTTCCTGCTGCAATTCCCGGTCTGGTGGGCGTATGGGGCGAGCTTCGCCGCCGCCGTCGTTGCTTCCATCGTCGCGATCTACTGCGCGGTTGCGCGTGTCGTCGAGTTCTTCACTGGCCGTAGCTATATGCCCTATTCTGAAGGAGCGCTCCATTGAGCATGCTCGAACTCGGATACTGGTCCTTCCCGGTCCTTTTGCTGCTGATTTTCCTGCGCGCGCCCATCGGGCTGGCCATGATGATCTGTGGAATCGGCGGGCTCTATTTCGCCATGGGCGGGCCGAACATGTTCCTCTCCAAGCTGAAGAGCGAAACCTACTCCACTTTTTCCAGCTACTCGCTGACCATCATCCCGATGTTCCTGTTGATGGGGCAATTCGCGACGCTTTCGGGCATGTCCTCGGCGCTCTTCAAAGCCGCCGAGAGCTGGCTGGGGCACCGCAAGGGCGGCGTTGCGATGGCCGCTGTGGGCGCCTGCGCGGGTTTCGGCGCAATCTGCGGATCCTCGCTCGCCACCGCGGCCACGATGGGCAAGGTCGCCCTGCCGGAACTGCGCCGCTACGGCTACTCGGGAGGCTTTTCCACAGCGACGCTCGCGGCTGGCGGTACGCTCGGTATTCTGATCCCGCCGTCGGTCATTCTGGTGATCTACGCGATCCTGACCGAGCAGAATATCGCAAAGTTGTTCCTCGCGGCCTTCGTGCCCGGATTGTTGGCGGCGCTCGGCTACATTCTAACGATCTCCATCTATGTCCGGGTTTTCCCCAAGGCGGCGGGTACGCGAGAGCCGGTGCCCTATCCGGAGCGCGTGCGCGCACTGATCGACGTGTGGCCGGTGCTGCTGGTGTTCGGTCTCGTGGTCGGCGGGATCTATCTCGGCTGGTTCACCCCCACCGAGGGGGCGGCCGTGGGTGCTGCGGGAACGGGGCTGATTGCGTTGGTTTCCGGCAACCTCGGCTGGAAGGTTTTCATCGACGCGATCATCCACACCGCGCTGTCCACTGCGATGATCTTTTTCATCGTGCTTGGCGCGGGTTTCTACAATAGCTTCCTCGCGCTCAGCCAGGTGCCGCAGGAACTGTCCAACTGGGTCGTTGGCCTCGGCTTGAGCCCGTGGATGGTACTGACGCTGATCCTCGCCTTCTACCTCGTATTCGGCTGCCTCATGGATTCTCTTTCGATGATCCTGTTGACCATCCCGATCTTCTTCCCGGTGATCAGCGCGATGGATTTCGGGATGACGCCGGAACATGTGGCCATCTGGTTCGGTATCCTGGTCCTAATCGTGGTCGAGGTCGGTCTCATCACGCCTCCGGTCGGGATGAACCTCTTCATCATCAACGCCATGGATCGGAAGACGGCGATGACCGACACTTACAAGGCGGTGATCTGGTTCGTTACGTCAGACATTGTCCGTGTCGCCATTCTGGTGCTGTTCCCGGCGATCACGCTCTTCCTGCTGCCCAGCTGAGGCCGGGCGGCGCCCTGCTGCGTCCAAACGCGCAGGTGCTGCCTAATAGATATGGAGTATAACAATGATGATAGAAAACGAATTGGGATGGTCAGATGCTGATTAGGGGGGAGAGCGCAATTGTTACCGGCGCCGCGAGCGGTCTTGGCGCTGCCACGGCACAGCGGCTGGCCGAGCAAGGCGCGAAAGTCGCGGTGCTCGACTTCGACCTGACGGGGGCCGAGAGGGTCGCGGGTGAGATTGGCGGAATTGCCGTCCAAGTCGATGTAAGCGATGCCGATGCCGTTAAGTCCGCCGTCGATGCGGCCTGCGAGGGGTTGGGCCAGGTCCCGCGGATCGCGGTCAATTGTGCCGGTGTTGGGCTTGCGGCGCGGATCGTGGGGCGCGAGGGAAAGCTCTCCTTCGACGTGTTCGAGAAGACGTTGAAGGTGAACCTGTTTGGTACATACCACGTGATGAGCCATGCCGCCGCGCGGATGGTCGAGCTCGAGCCGCTGGAGACCACCGAGCGTGGCGTGATCGTCAACACAGCATCCGTGGCCTACGAGGACGGACAGGTGGGGCAGGCGGCTTATTCCGCGTCCAAGGGCGCTATTGCCGCGATGTGCCTCCCCGCGGCGCGCGAGTTCGCACGCCATGGTATCCGGGTCGTCGCGATCGCGCCGGGGCTGTTCCACACGCCAATGATGGAGGGATTGCCGGAGGAGGTGACGACCAAGATTACCGCCGACATTCCCTTCCCCGCACGACTTGGTCAGCCAGAAGAATACGCTCTGCTAGCCGAGCAGATCATCACTAACCCGTTTCTGAACGGAACCACCATCCGGCTTGATGGGGCGGTGCGCCTGCCGCCGCGCTGAGCCGAGGAGAGACGACATGAGCGAACCCATTCTGAAGGTCAAGGTTGAGGACGGTATCGCAGTTCTCACCATGAATCGCCCTGACAAGCGAAATGCCATGTGCGACGAGCTGTTGGATGCGATCGACGCCTTTTTCACCGCGCCGCCAGCGGACGTGAAGGTTGTTGTGATGACAGGCACCGCTGGGCACTACTGCTCCGGTCTCGATCTGAGCGAACATGTCGCGCGCGACGCGGAAGGCACCATGCGTCATTCCCGTGGCTGGCATCAGGTAATGGACCGGATCCAGTACGGTGGGCTGCCAGTGGTATCGGCGATGTTCGGCGCCGTGATCGGCGGCGGGTTGGAATTGGCCACCTCTACCCATGTACGCATTGCAGAGCCCTCCTCGATTTTCCAGCTTCCAGAGGGACGGCGCGGGATCTTTGTCGGTGGGGGCGCGTCAGTGCGCGTTGGCAGTATTCTCGGGGCCGACCGTATGATCGAGATGATGCTGACCGGGCGGAAATACACCGCCGACGAGGGGCTGGCCCTTGGCCTGACGCATTACAGCGTGGGCGAAGGGGAGGCGCTTCCCATGGCGATGGAGCTGGCACGCAAAATTGCACGGAACGCTCCACTGTCGAACTACATCATGATCCAGGCGCTTAGCCGGATCGAGGACATGTCGAAGGCAGATGGGCTTTTCACCGAAAGCCTATGTGCCGCAATCACCCAGACCAGCCCCGATGCCGTGGAGGGCCTTGCCGCCTTCCTGGAAAAGCGGGCACCGAAGTTCCGCTAGCGCCATGAAAGGAGCCGCACCAGTGTCGAATCCGCAGCGGAAGCAGACGGTCACAGAGATCAGCGACGCAACGCTGCGACAGTTCTTCGGCTACCGGATGAAACGGGCCTTCAACGTCGTGCAAGCCGATCTCGCACAGACCTTGAAGCGCTATGAACTGCGTATGCTCACCTACTCGGCCTTGGTGCTGATCGTGGACAACCCGGGGCTGCGTCAGTCCCAGCTGGCGGATGCAATGGACATTGAACGACCCAATCTCGTCGTTCTCATCGACGAGTTGGAACGCCGCGAGTTGATCCTGCGCGACAGGGTGCCGAACGACCGGCGTGCCTATGCGCTGAAACCGACCCTGGCGGGACAGCAACTCTGCAGCCAGGCGGTCGCGGCCGTCACGGCGCATGAGGAGGCGCTTCTTCAGGACGTAGACGCCTCGGAGCGTGCGGCGGCCACTGACGTAATGAAAAAGATCGAACGGCGTTACCGGGACGGCTGACGCTCATAAGGGGAGGAATGACCCATGAAAAGGACAGAGCGGTTCCGGCCGCATTCGGTCGCGCGCGAAGAGCGTGCGGACGGTTCCATTCTTCTGCGCTCCAATCACCCGCTCGGACCGGTCGTGGACCGGACGGGCGACTGGCTGCACCGCTGGGCCAAGGAAACGCCGGACCGCGTTTTCCTTGCTGAACGCAGCGGCGCGGGCTGGCGGACGGAGTCCTACGCTTCTGCCTTGCAGAAGGTGCGCGCCATCGGCGCGGCGCTAGTCGGGCGTGGCATGGGCCCCCACACACCGATCTTGGTGATGTCGGGCAATGGCGTGGACCACGGGTTGCTGGCGCTTGGCGCGCAATACGTAGGTGTGCCCACTGCACCCGTCGCGGAGCAATACTCGTTGATCCACGGTGCACATGGCCGACTTCGCGGAGCGATTGAACTGCTGCAGCCCGCAATGGCCTATGTTGTGGATGCCGATCTCTATGGCGAGGCACTTGCCTTGGACGCCTTGGAGGGGATCGAGGTCGTGGCGAGCCGCCCCGGTCATCGGGCAGTGACCACCGCGTTCAGCGAACTGCTCAACGGGGACGCTTCGGTTGATGTGGATGCCGCCTTCGCGACGGTAACGCCCGATACGGTGGGAAAGATCCTGATGACCTCCGGATCCACGTCAAGCCCCAAGGGTGTTCTGACCACACACCGTATGATGTGCGTGAACCAGACCCAACTCGCCGACGCGTTGCCGTTCCTGCGGGAACGGCCGCCGGTCATCGTGGATTGGCTTCCCTGGAACCATGTCTTCGGCGGTTCGCACAATTTCAACATGATGCTTGCCAATGGCGGCTCGCTCTACATTGACGATGGAAAACCGGTGAAGGGGCTCTTCGACCGGACGCTGGAAAACCTCTCGCTGATGACGGGCACCGCGGCCTTCAACGTGCCGCTGGGTTTCGGGATGCTGCTCGGTGCGTTGCGCGAGGATGCCGAACTGCGCCAGCGCTTCTTTGCCGATCTCGACCTTGTCTTCTATGCCGGCGCTTCACTTCCGCAGGAAGTCTGGTCCGGTTTCGAGCGGATGGCATTGGAGGTGAAGGGAGAGGTGCCGCTGATGACCTCCTCCTGGGGCCTGACCGAGACCGCGCCCGCCACCATGATGCAGCAGGAGCCGACGGAACGTTCCGGTGTCGTCGGGGTGCCATTGACCGGCGTGGAGGTAAAGCTTCTGCCCGACGAGGACATGCGCTGCGAGGTGCGGGTGAAAGGCCCGAACATCATGCCGGGCTACTTCAATGACCCTGAAAAAACCGGCGAGGCGTTCGACGCCGAGGGCTACTTCATCACCGGCGACGCGATGGTGTTCAACGACGTCGAAGATCCAAACAAGGGCATGCGCTTCGACGGGCGGATTTCGGACGACTTCAAGCTCCTGACCGGAACCTGGGTCCGCGCCGCACAGCTTCGGCTGGACATGCTCGCGCATTTGGCACCGCTTGCTTCCGACCTCGTCATAACCGGGGCTGACCGCAACCAGATCGGTGTGATGATCTTCCCCGATGTTGCGGAGTTGAAGCGCGAAGGGTTCGAGCTGAACGAGGACAGCGGCGCCTACACCTGCAAGCTGCTCCAAGGGGAGATTCACCGGCGTCTTGCGGAACGTGCCCGAGAGATTTCCGGATCTTCGACGCTCGTCTCCCGCGCAATCGTTCTGGCCGAGCCGGCGTCGATGCCGGAGGGCGAGATGACAGCCAAGGGCAATCTGAACTTCCGCAAGGTGCTGACCCGTCGCAAGGCCCTCTTGGATCGTCTCTACGATGATGCCGATCCAGCAGTGACGCTGGCATGACTTCGGTTTCGCCCCTGGCGGATATTGCCGCGTCCGACATCGTGCATGCGCTTGCAACCTCCGGGCCGCGTGTTACAGCGCCGTTCTTGAGTTCGCGGGTTGGGTGCGGGCCGGAAATCAGGCGCCCCACCGGGGACGGTCCCGCGCAATTTCGCACTGCGGCCGGGCACGACGGCTCGAACGTAGCGCCATTCCCACTCACCGTTTCGAAGGACGAAAGCCATGGTTGACCTGACAAAGATCCGCGCGATCGACATTCATACCCATGCCGAAGAGCCCTGCGGCTGTCATGCGGACGACGGCTATGACGACCTGCAGGCCACCATGGCCAAGTATTTCCGCGCCCCTTGGGAACACCCGCCCACCGTGCCGGAGACCGCCGCGCATTACCGCGATCAGAACATCGCCGCGGTAATTTTCCCCGTCGATGCCGAGCGCGAGACCGGCTACCGCCGCTACAAGAACGAAGAGGTCGCCGAACTGGCCGCCGAGAATGACGACGTTCTGATTCCGTTCGCCTCCATCGACCCGCACAAGGGCAAGCTGGGCGCGCGCGAGGCGCGGCGGCTGATCAAGGAGTTCGGCATCAAGGGTTTCAAGTTCCACCCCACGATGCAGGGTTTCTACCCCAACGACCGCATGGCCTACGGGCTCTACGAGGCCATCGCAGAGGAGGGCGGTATCGCGCTCTTCCACACCGGGCAGACGGGCGTCGGCTCTGGGATGAGGGGTGGCAACGGGATGCGGCTCAAGTATTCCAACCCGATGTACATGGACGACGTGGCGGTGGACTTCCCCGACATGAAGATCATCCTCGCGCATCCCTCCTTCCCCTGGCAGGAAGAGGCGCTCGCTGTCGCCCAGCACAAGCCCAACGTCTATATCGACCTCTCCGGCTGGTCGCCCAAGTATTTCCCGGGGATCCTGGTGAAATACTGCAACTCGATCCTCCGCAAGAAGGTGCTGTTCGGTTCCGACTGGCCCATGATCACGCCGGAACGCTGGCTCGCGGACTTCGAGAAGATCGCGATCAAGGACGAATTGCGACCCGACATCATCAAGGGCAACGCGGCGCGTCTGCTGGGGCTGGCATGACGGCACCGGGACTCACGCATTTCTGCGACCTCGACGTGGAACTCGGCCCGATCCGCGAGATGGGTGCGGGACGGTGCGGCAATCGCCGCATCATTCCCATTGTCGGCGGGCACGTCAGCGGCCGGGTGTCAGGGCGCGTGCTGCCTATCGGCGCCGACTGGCAGACCATTCTCACCGATGGCGCGGCGGATATCGACACGCGCTACGCCTTCGAGACGGACGATGGCGCCGTGATCGAGATCGTGAACCGGGGCGTCCGACACGGTCCGCCGGAGGTTCTCGACGCGC
This sequence comes from Tropicimonas marinistellae, assembly GCF_001509585.1. GTDB lineage: Bacteria > Pseudomonadota > Alphaproteobacteria > Rhodobacterales > Rhodobacteraceae > Tropicimonas > Tropicimonas marinistellae. The sequence goes on from NZ_LNCI01000001.1 coordinate 510,193, forward strand.
TCGCTCGCGGCGAGGACGTCGATCCCGCCAGCTACTATTTCCGCACCTCCGCACGGCTGGAGACGGGCGACGCGCGCTATGACTGGGTAAACCGCACGATCTTCGTCGGGACCGGCCAGCGCCTCGCCTCCGCCGTACGGGTATCACTCTTCTCGCTCGATTGAGAAAGGCCTTGCCATGAAACCGTTTTCGGCGCCGCTGGATGACATTCTCTTCACCCTCACGCACGTTGCCGGCGCAGGTGATCTGCCAGAGTTCGACGCGGAATTCGCCGGCGAGATCGCGGGCCACTTCGCATCCTTCGCTGAGGCCGAGATCGCGCCGTTGGACGAGCCGGGCGACCAGCAGGGCTGCCGTCTGGAAAACGGCCGGGTCCGCATGCCGGCCGGATTTGTCGAGCTCTACAGGTCATACGCCGAACAGGGCTGGCCCGGCCTGACCGTGCCGGAGGAGTTTGGCGGGCAGGGGCTCGACGGCACCATGCTTGCGATCACCTCCGAAATCTTTACCGGCGCAAATCACTCGTTGCAGATGGTGACCGGGCTGGTGCCCGGTGCGGTGCGCACGCTGTTGAACTTCGGAACGGATGATCAGAAATCGCGCCACATTCCACCGCTTGCCAGCGGCGATACCCTGGCGACCATGTGCCTGACCGAACCCGGCGCCGGGTCGGACCTCGCGCGTGTACGTTGCAAGGCGGAGCGATCGGGCGGTGGTTGGACGATTACCGGGGAGAAGATCTTCATCTCCGGCGGCGATCAGGACATGAGCGAGCGAATTCTTCACCTCGTGCTGGCCCGCACCTCGCAGGACGGGCTGAAGGGGCTGTCGCTGTTCCTCTGCCCCTGCACGAAGCAAGATGGCACGCGGAACGCGGTTGTGGTCACCCGCATCGAGGAGAAGATGGGGCTGCACGCCTCGCCCACCTGCCAACTCGCCTTCGACGGTGCGGAGGCGGAGTTGATCGGCGCCGAAGGGCAGGGCCTAAAGGCGATGTTCACGATGATGAACCACGCCCGTGCCGACGTTGCTCTGCAGGGCGCTGCACATGCTGCACGTGCCGTCGACGTCGCCCGCGCCTATGCTGCGGAACGCGTGCAGGGCCGGGGAGCGGACGGCGGTCCGGTGACGCTCGATGCGCACGCCGACGTGCAGCGAATGCTGGACGAAATGGATGCTTGTGCGCTCGGGGCGCGCGCAATCGCGCTTCTGTCTGCCGTGACGCTGGAAAAGGGCGACAACCCGGCGCTGGTGGAGTTCCTGACACCCGTGGCCAAGTACCACGGCACCGAGGCGGGCATGCGTGCTGCGGAAATGGGTATGCAGGTTCTTGGCGGATACGGTTATCTTCAGGAGTACCGGCTGGAGCAAACCTATCGCGACGTGCGCATTACCGCGATTTACGAAGGGGCAAATGGTATCCATTCTCGGATGCTGGCGACACGGTTGCTGGCAACACCCGCTGCCGACGCTTTCGAGTCATTCGTGGCGCAGGAAGCGGAACGGCACGGGCAATCGGGGATCTCAGATGTGCTCGAACTCTGGCGCGCGGCGCGAACGACACTCGCGACAGTGCAGGATGCAACGCCGTTGGCCGACGATTTCACGCTACTCACCGTCGAGACATTACTGCAGTGCCTTTGGGGGCGTATGGACGCTGCCGCGGATGCGCATCCCGATGCCGACCGCCTGCGACGCGTCGCGCGGCGGGCCCTGCGCAGGGGACGGATCAATGCACAGGCGCGCGCGGCGTTGGTGACAGCCGAGAGCGCGATTGCCTGATTGCATACCGGAATAAGGGTTTTCAGGAGTGAACCGCCCACCTGAACATCGAACCGGATCGAGATGTGCGTAATTCCGCTCCGCAACAATGTTCCGCCCGGTTTCGGAAATCGGACGGAAAAGAACGCAGCGAAATATTTTGTCCCAACGGTGCCTGTTTCTGTTGCATTCGTGCGAACGAATTACCATGCGGAAAGCGCATTGCCGACATATTGCACAGGATAACCTATTGAATCCAAACAATTCATAGGTTTTTCGCATGAAAGCAGCGAATTGATTTTCGGTGCCGGTCGCCCTTATGTTCCTTTTATCGAAACACCGTGCGTCAAAGGCCGCCGGAAACAGCGGCGCACTCCTCCTCCCTGTTGACGCCCACCAAGTTAACTCCGGTCAGAGGTCACCGGGGCAGATGCCCCGCTCTGGTCAATTGCATTCGGGACACGCAAATGAACGTAATGGCCCCCGCAGAAATCCGCGATCCCTGGGACGGGTTCTCAGGTGACGAATGGCGCAATTCCGTCGATGTGCGTGGCTTCATTCAGGCTAACTACACGCCCTACGAGGGCGATGCCGCATTCCTGGCTGGTCCGACCACGCGCACCACAGGTTTGTGGGAAGATCTCGGCGTTTTGCTGAAACAGGAACGCGAGGTTGGCGTTCTGGATGTCTCCGCCGACACGCCCTCCACGATCACCGCACATGACGCGGGCTATATCGACAAGGACCGCGAGCTGATCGTCGGCCTTCAGACCGATGCGCCGCTCAAGCGAGCCATCATGCCCAACGGCGGTCTGCGTATGGTGGAGAACGGTTTGAAGGCCTTTGGGTTTGAGCCCGATGCCACGGTTCACGAGGTTTGGACGAAGTATCGCAAGAGTCACAACCAGGGCGTCTTTGACGTCTACAGCCCGGAAATCGTCGCTTGCCGGAAGTCCGGTGTCATCACCGGCCTGCCGGATGCCTACGGCCGCGGGCGGATCATTGGCGACTATCGGCGGGTGGCGCTCTACGGCATCGACTTCCTGCAGGCACAGAAGGCCGAGGAACGCAGCGAGTTGGACAACGCCGTCTTCGACGAGCACACGCTGCGCCTGCGCGAGGAACTGGCCGAGCAATATCGTGCCCTGGGCGAACTGCGCGAGATGGGTCTGAAGTACGGGGTGGATCTGTCCATGCCGGCGGCCACCGCGCGGGAGGCGATCCAGTTCACCTACCTGGCCTATCTCGCGGCGGTGAAGGAGCAGAACGGCGCGGCGATGTCGATCGGCCGGATCTCGACCTTCCTCGATGTCTACATCCAGCGCGATCTTGAGAACGGCTCGCTGACGGAGGAAGAGGCGCAGGAGCTGATCGACGACATGGTGATCAAGCTCCGTATCGTGCGCTTCTTGCGCACCCCGGATTATGACGAGCTGTTCTCGGGCGATCCAACCTGGGTCACCGAAAGCATCGGCGGCATGGGGCTCGACGGGCGCACGTTGGTCACGAAGACCTCCATGCGCGTCCTGCACACGCTCTACAACCTCGGACCGGCGCCAGAGCCGAACCTGACGGTGCTGTGGAGCGCGCAACTGCCGCGCGGCTTCAAGGATTTCTGTGCCAAGGTGTCGAAGGATACCTCCGCCATCCAGTACGAGAACGACGACCTGATGCGGGCCAAGTGGGGCGACGACTACGGCATCGCCTGCTGCGTCTCGGCGATGGCGATCGGCAAGCAGATGCAGTTCTTCGGGGCCCGCGCCAACCTCGCAAAGGCGCTGCTCTATGCCATCAACGGCGGCGTGGATGAGAAGAGCGGCAAGGTCGTGGCTCCCGGCTTCGAGGCGATCACCGCCGATGTTCTGGACTATGACGAGGTGCTGGCGCACTTCGACAAGACCATGGACTGGCTTGCCCAGACCTACGTCAAGGCGCTGAACTGCATCCACTACATGCATGACAAATACGCCTACGAGCGGATCGAGATGGCGTTGCACGACCGGGACATCCTGCGGACCATGGCCTGCGGGATTGCGGGGCTCTCCATCGCGGCAGATTCGCTCTCGGCGATCAAACACGCCAAGGTGGAAGTGATCCGCAACGACGCTGGCCTCGCGGTAGACTACAAGATCACCGGCAGTTACCCCGCTTTCGGCAACAACGACGACCGGGTAGATGACATCGCGGCCTGGCTGACGGAGACCTTCATGAAAAAGGTCAATGCGCAGCCCTTCTTCTACCGGGACTCGATGCCGACCCAGTCGATCCTGACGATCACCTCGAACGTGGTCTATGGCAAGAAGACCGGCTGCACGCCTTGTGGCCGTCGTGCCGGCGAACCCTTCGCTCCGGGTGCCAACCCGATGAACGGGCGTGACACCAAAGGCTTCGTGGCGGCGGGTGCTTCCGTCGCCAAGCTGCCGTATGAACACGCGCAAGACGGGATATCGTGGACCGCTTCGGCAACGCCGGATTCCATGGGCCACACCGAGGCCGAGCAGGTGCGCAACCTCGCCAATTGCCTCGACGGCTTTACCCAGGCTGGCGGATTTCACGTCAACGTCAACATGCTGAGCCGGGAGACGCTTGAGGATGCGATGGAACATCCGGAGAAATACCCGCAGCTCACAGTTCGCGTTTCGGGCTATGCTGTGAACTTCGTAAAACTCACTCGCGAGCAGCAGCTCGACGTGATCGGCCGGACCTTCCACGCCGGCATGTGACCGCGCCGATAGGAGCACGCCCATGACAATACCGGTCCCGCAGCAGACCTTCGAAAGCCCGCACGAGGCGGCATGTCATGGGTTTCTCCATTCGGTGGAATCCGGTGCGGCGGTGGACGGACCAGGAATGCGCTACGTCTTCTTCATGGCCGGCTGTATGTTCCGCTGTCTCTACTGCCACAACCCGGACACGTGGAAGCTGCACAACGGTCGCCGTGTGGAGGTGGAAGACCTGCTGGAGGAGGTGGACTCGCTTGCGAGCTTTCTGAAGTTCGCCGGGGGCGTGACCTTTTCAGGGGGCGAGCCGCTGATGCAGGCGGCCTTTGTCGGCGCAGCGGCACAGGCCATGAAGGACCGCTACGGGCTGCACATTGCGCTCGACACGCAAGGGTACCTTCACGGCACCGTAGAGGACGATTGGTTCGACCCGATCGACCTTGTGATGCTCGACATCAAGCACAGCGATCCGGAGAAGTACCGCGAGCTGACGGCCCAGCCGTTGCAGCCGACCCTCGACTTCGCAAAGCGTCTGGTACGGCTCGGAAAATCCATGCGCATCCGCTACGTACTGGTGCCCGGTTGGACGGATGCCTTGGAGGATGTGAAGAGGTTGGCGGACTTCGTCGCCGGCCTCGACCCGTGGGTGGAGATGGTCGAGGTTCTGCCATTCCACCAGATGGGCACATCGAAATGGGACAAGCTGGGACTGGACTACAAGCTACGCGACACGCGCACGCCCACGCGGGACGAGGCGGAAGCGGCTCGGGATGTGTTCCGGTCGCGGGGGCTCAAAACCTGCTAGTGAAGAATGCAAGAAGCCGACTAAAATTATCAGTTTTATGATTGCGTCGGTTGGATGGTCCCCCTACGTTGCGCATGAGCAGTCGCTCAAGGTCTCGACGGAAGCCCAGAATGTTCGATCACTTGGGGATAATCGTCTCAGATGTCGAAAAGGCGCACGCATTCTATGTGAGTTGCACGGCGCCCCTTGGTATTCACGTCGCGGAGCGGCATCCGAACGGAGCCTTTGTGCTGGTACCCGCATCCGAGAAATCGCACGGGTTTCTCTACATCGGCCCGGATGCGCCAGCGTTCTGGAGCGAAGCGCACGCTCTGTCCTCTTCGCCGGTCCACATTTGCTTCACGGCGCCTAGCAAGTCAGCTGTTGACCGGTTTTTCGAGACCGCAGTTGCCGCCGGCGGCACGAGCAATGGGGTGCCCGGCGAACGACATCCAGGGTACTACGCAGCCTATGTCATCGATTCGGATGGGAACAACATCGAGGCCGCCTTTCGCGAACGCTGAGCGCCACCGCACGAAGGCGTATCGGGCGAAGCTAGACTAGACCTCCTGACCAGTGCAGTCGGTCGTTGCCTCGTCGTGTGGCGTATTCAGCGGCCGCAAGTAGATGAACCAGTAGAGCAGCCCCACGAGAAGCCCGCCGCCGATGATATTGCCGATCGTGACGGGCAGGAGGTTGTGCATCAGGAAGTTGCTCCACGTGAGATCGATGAATTCGGCCGGTGTCCTGCCCGTTTCCGCCCAGAATGCGGCATCTGCCGCGTTTGCGGTGAGGATTGCCATGGGGATCTGGAACATGTTCGCAACGCAGTGCTCGAAGCCCGCGGCCACGAACATCGCCACCGGCAAAACCACCGCAAGCAGTTTATCGGTGACGGTGCGAGCGGAGAATGTCATCCAGACACCGAGGCAGACCATCACGTTGCACATCACGCCCAGCGCGACTGCTTGGGCGAAACCGTGATGCAGCTTGTGTTGGGCGATGGTCATGTAGCTCAGCCCCACTTGCCCGTGTCCGAGGGTGTAGTGCTTGGCCGTCTGCATGATCAGCACAAGGCCGAGTGCTCCCACGAAGTTGCCCACGTAGACCAGCGCCCAATTGCGGCCAAGCTGCGCCCAGGAGATCTTTCGGCTGGCTTTTGCCACCACCGTCAGCACCGTGCTGGTGAACAACTCGCCGCCGTTCACCACCACCAGCATCAATCCGAGACTGAAGGCGATGCCGCCGATTAGCCGGTTCAATCCCCAGCCAATACTCTCGTTTCCGGTCGTCACGACCGTGTAGAAGACAAAGGCGATACCGATGAATGCCCCGGCCGAGATGGCCAGGATGAAGGCCGAAAGCGGTGCCTTCGTTGCCTTGGCTACGCCGAGGTTTTCGGCCTTGCGAGCCATCTCCGCCGGTAGCAGGGCGTCGAAACTGTCGTGTTGCATGACTCACCTCTGGCAGGACGTACGTATCCACCGCAATCGGGATGGCGGCTTGGGTGTCAGCCTGTGGATCGTCCATGCAGAGCGGCAAGTCGAGCCACAATCAGGGAAACCCGCCTCCCGCAGAGCGAATGGCGCTGCTGGTCCCGGCCATAGCCGGCTGTCAGATCGTCTGGGTCACTTTCTGGAGGTGCCGGGGCGTGTCGGGGTCGATCCCGCGTTCCACCGCGAAGCGCTCCACCATGGAATAGAACGACACGATCAGGCTGATCGGGTCCGTCAGCGGATGACCCGTGCGGACATGGTCGATCGGCGTGGCGGCGGACACCTTCGGTGAGGTGACGAAAACCCTCGCACCCTTGTTAGAAATCTGGTCGGCGATCTCGTTCACGGCTTTTTCGGCGGCGTCCTCGGCGGCGAAACAGATCACGGGGAATCCTTCGCCGACAATGGACACCGGCCCGTGCAACACTTCGGCAGAGGAATAGCTCTCGGCATGGAGCTGACACGTTTCTTTGAACTTCAGCGCAGCCTCGTTGGAAACCGCCCACGCCGGGCCGCGCCCGAGCGTAAAGAGGGAGTGGCGGCCGTCGAGGGTGGCACGCACCTCGGGCCAGTCCACTGCCGTTGCTCCGTGGAGGAGGTCAGGAAGATGCATCAGCGCGGTGACAAGCGCCTCGTCCTGTTTCCATTCGGCCAACAGGAGTAACCCGGCGACGATCGAGGTGACGAAGGTTTTGGTTGCCGCGACAGAGCGCTCCGGACCCGCGCATATGTCCAATGTATGCGAGCAGCTTTCGGCCAGCGGAGAGTGCCGGTTGTTGGTGATCGCCATGGATATGGCGCCGTCGAAACGCGCCATGCGCGCCAACTCCACGATATCGGGGCTCTTGCCCGATTGCGAGACGGCGATGCACAGGCTTTGCTGGAGCCGCAAGTGCGCATCGTAGATTGACGCGATGGAGGGTCCGACCGACGCCACCGGCAGCCCGAGCAACAGTTCACTGGCGTATTTCAGGTATGTGCAGGCATGGTCCGAAGAGCCGCGTGCGATGGTTATCGCGAAGGCCGGGTTGCGTGCTGCGGCCGCGCGGGCTGCGTCCTCGATCGCCGGCCGGCCCTTGGACATCAGTCTCTCTACCGCCGCGGGGATTTCACGGATTTCGCGCCGCATCTGTGTTTCTGGAATTTCCATGGTCACTCCTGCCTGCTTGCCAATCTCAACTCGACCACCAGTTCGTAGGCGTCGCCGCGGTACGTTGACCGGGTGAATTCCGCCACACGGCCGCTTTCGAGGAAACTGCGCCGTTCGGTTGTCAGCGCCGCAACATTCGGTGTCAGTTCCAGCAATGCTGCCGCTTCCGCATCGAGATTCACGGCCGATATCTTTTGCAATGCCCGCACCGGGCGCTGACCGCGACGCTCCAGAAGGTCGTAGAGGGAATGCGCGACGGATTCGGGGTCGGGCAGAATATCGACCGGTAGCGCGGCTCGTTCGATCGCCATTGGACGGCCGCCGGCAAGCCGCAGGCGACTGAGCCGCGCGACGTTGTCGCTTGGCGCAAGTGCCAGTGCCACGACCTCCTCCGGCGACGGCACGAATATCCCCTGCTCGAGCCAGGTCGTCTGGGTCTCCAGCCCGCGTCGGGTCATCTCGTCGGTAAACGACGTAAGTCGGGCCAGCGTTTCATCGGACCGACTGTGCGCGTCGGTTACGAACGATCCTGAACCTTGTCGCTGTATGACCACCCCTTTTTCCGTCAGCAGGCGAATGGCCTTGCGAACCGTGACGCGCGACAAGCCGGTCAGGTTGGCGATTTCCCGTTCCGGAGGTAGCGGAGCGTCAGGCGGGAAGATCCCGAGGTCGATCCCTTCCTCTATTCGACGGCGCAAGCACACGTAGCGCGGTCCATCCGCCGCGTTCATCCAGCCCTTCGGTGACAGGAAATCCGCTACCGGCATGATGCCGGCTCATCCAGGTGCCATCCGGTCGACCCTTTGGCGGTCGCCTCTCCGGATGCAGATGAAATACTCAACGCCAAAACCATACCTAATGAATACCAATTCGTCGCGGGTCGTGATGATTCTTCTCAAGTAATCGCACACAATCCCAGATTCCCAAGAAAAATGTGGATACTGTCAACCTGTGATCCACAAAATAGGTATTTCAAAGGTACTATGTTTGGTGGGGTCGTCGTGAACCGCTCAAAATGCCGGTTGTACGCCGATCACCGCGCCATGCCCTACCAGTAGAACGGCAAACGCGGTCGCTCCGGCAAGCAGGCGCAGTATGCCGCTCCGCGTAACCGTCACGCGGCGCGGCAGACGGCACAACTCACTCCACCGCTTCGTCCCGAGTTCACGCTTTTTTCGGCGGTCTATGAGCCGCATTCCAAGGAGTGAAAAGCCGGCGAAGATTCCGAACAGGATGACGTGGGCCAATGTGCCATTCGGCAATAGATGGCTGGCCGACCAGAGAAACAGTGCCAGCAGGAGCGGATGGCGGTGCCAACCGACTATTCCGGGCCTGTAGGGATCGAACGCTTCGTTGCGTGCGCCTCCAAACGAGAGCGGATTGGGGCGCGCAATGGCGAGGGATGCAATGCCGCAGGCAACGGCCACGGCGGCGAAGGTCACGTAGTCCTGCCACAGGGCGCGGTCCCACAAGAGGACGTCGGGCGCGCGGTTTGCCGCGACGATCAGAAATGCAAGTGCTGCAAGTGACAACAGCGAGTAGGCCAGCGTGAACCCCGCCGGTCCCAGTACGGCGACGAGTCGGGCCTTGTTTTTAGGGCGTACGGGAAGCGAGTGCGTCAGAAGGAAAACCGCGAAAGCACTCGCAAAACTCACCCAGCCCAGAAGGTCCTGCATCGTGTTGCCACCGTTCCTGTCACTCGTGCCAGTGCAAACGGCACGCTCTTCGCGTATGGGGCAATCGCAGAAGTGGCGTCACCGCAAGCGTGTCTTGCGCCATCATCGCCCCCAAGTCGGACCGTGCCGCCGGAAATCGCGCACTGAAGTTATTGACCTTCGCAACACCGACGGACTTCGGTTCAGATCGGCACAGCACCACGCTCAAAGCGCTTGTTGACGCCGTTTTTCGATTTACCGCCTCACTCTCCATCGAGCAGAGGATCAATCCGCTTTGCGCGGAACTTCCGCCAACGCGACCAGATTGCCAGCCAGATGCAGCCCAGCACCACCAGGATCGAGATGGAGATCCACGGGATGACCCTGGTGTCCGGACCGTCGACGAGTTTCACGCTGATCGCATTGGGGTAGATCGAGAGGTACTGCATACGCCAGCCATACTTCTTCACGGCCACCCACCGCGGCGCGTCTTCGGAGGATTGCAAGTCCGTCGCATGGGCCTGCAGATTGGATGTGTTGAACTTGAAGTAGGGTGGCCATCCCCACCCGGTATCTTCGTTTCGATAAATGATCGGGTTGCCGTTCGGTCGGAACGCCTGGATGAAGAACACGTCACGACCGGTAACCTCGGTCGATTCTCCGGTGTTGGAATTCGCCCAGAAGATCGAATTATCGCCGAAATCCACGCGCTTCTCGTAGGTATCGGTGATCCGGACCACATCGTTGCGCGGCAAGGTATAATGCAGGAAAGTGCCGATCATTGCGATGAGCAGGAGCCAGATGGTCCATTTGATATAGTACCACATTGGGCGAACCTCAGTTGTAATTCGTGAAATAGATGATGGTGCCGATTAGCAGGATCGGCACGACATAGACGCCGAGAATGAGCTTGCGGCGCAGCGATTGATCGTAGTCCTCCAACCCGTCTCGGACAAAGGCCTCGCGGTCGCCCGATTGGCCCTCTTCGTCCCATTCCGCTTCCAGCTTGTCGCGCCGAACCGCGCGCGAATAGAGCGAAAGCGAGACGTATACAATCGTCAGAACCACGAAGAGGATCAGCACAAGCCGCGCCAACGCGAACATTCAAACCTCCGTCCTTTCAGCGGGCAGAACTCCGGTTATCGTCTTGATACTCTGCTTCTTCGCCGCGTGCGACAGGCATTTGGGTACCTCTGCGTCACGTCAATTGTTTCGCGCTGCGCAAGTGTACGATGTGTGCCGCAGACGGACGAGCATGCCTCGGATCAGGACGATCAGCCCAATCGCGAGGCACCACCCGAGAATCACGTCGAACGCGGCGAGCGCGGCGCGAAAGGCAGCCGCATCGCCGCTCGGATCGTGTGAGGCGAGCCAGCGAAGGCCGAAACCGCCAGCCATAAGACCGGTCAATGTTCTCTGTTTCCACGTCATAGTGCCCTCGCGCCCCGCGCCGGCCGACGATAGCGCTGCTCGCGGAGCCGGTCACCCGGAATTGCGGGGTCACGCGCCATTGTTCCCACCGTCGACCGGGGCTAGCTTCGCGCCATGACAGAAGACATCGACAGGCGACTCACCGCGGCGGTGGCGTCGCGAAGGGACGCACTTGTGGCGTTGACGCAGGATCTCATCCGGATTCCCACGCTCAACCCACCCGGTCGCAACTACCGCGAGATTTGCGACTATCTTGACGGTCGGCTATCCGGCGCGGGTTTCCAGGTGGAACTGATCCGCGCCGAGGGCGCGCTGGCCGATAGCGATGCGCATCCGCGATGGAACCTCGTCGCGCGCCGGGAGGGGCGGCGCAGCGGGGAAACCGTCCACTTCAACTCGCACCACGATGTGGTGGAGGTGGGCAACGGCTGGACCGTCGATCCATTCGGCGGAGAAGTGATCGACGGGCGCGTCTACGGTCGTGGGGCCTGTGACATGAAAGGCGGGCTTGCCGCGTCCATTGTCGCGGCAGAGGCGTTCATCGGGGCGTTTCCCGATTTCTCCGGTGCTGTAGAGATATCGGCGACGGCCGACGAGGAATCCGGCGGGTTCGGCGGTGTCGCCTATCTCGCCGAACAGGGCTGGTTCGCCCCGTCGCGCGTACAGCACGTGATTATTCCAGAGCCGCTGAACAAGGACAGGATATGCCTTGGCCACCGCGGCGTATGGTGGGCGGAGATCGAGACGAAGGGTCGGATCGCCCATGGTTCGATGCCGTTTCTGGGCGATTGCGCAGTGCGCCACATGGGCGCGGTTTTGGCGGAGATGGAGGCAAATCTATTTCCCCTGCTCGCCGGCAAACGCACCGAAATGCCGGTGGTTCCCGACGGCGCGAAGCAATCGACACTCAATATCAACGCGATCCACGGTGGAGAGCCGGAACAGGATCCCGATTACACCGGCCTTCCGGCGCCTTGCGTACCCGACCGTTGCCGGATCACCATCGACCGGAGATTCCTCATCGAGGAGAATATCGGTGAGGTGAAGGCCGAGGTGCGGGCGATGCTGGAGCGGGTGAAAGCCGCCCGCCCGAGCTTCGACTACGAGATCCGCGATCTCTTCGAGGTTCAACCCACGATGACGGATGAGACCGCTCCCGTGGTCAGAACAGTGTCTGATGCCATCGAGAAGGTCCTGGCCAAGCGGCCGGACTATGTGGTCAGCCCGGGAACCTACGACCAGAAACACATTGATCGGATCGGACGGCTGAAGAACTGTATCGCCTATGGTCCCGGCATACTTGATCTGGCGCATCAACCCGACGAATGGGTTGGCGTGCAGGACATGGTCGATAGCGCCACGGTGATGGCGCTGACGCTCGCCGAGTTACTGCTACCGGACCGGCAGGATTAGCGGATGGCAATGCTGCAGGTCACATGGGAGGTGAGGGTTGCGCGCAGGCGAGCAGGGCGCGCATATCTGTGGCGACGAGGCGGCCGGAGCGCCACCGAATGATACATTACACCGCCACGCGACTTCTTTCGCTTACCTTGTCGCTCGTTGCGGCGAGCCTTGTGGTGTTTGCCGTGGTGGAGGTCATACCGGGCGATCCCGCAGCTTACATGCTCGGTTTGAACGCCGCGCCCGAAGCGGTGGAGGCGTTGCGCGACGAACTCGGTCTTACGGGAAGTCTTGCGGAGCGCTATTTCTCCTGGGCCGGCGGGATGTTGCGCGGCGATTTCGGTACGTCGTTCACCTATCGCGTGCCGGTGGCGGATCTGGTGGCGCAGCGGCTCTGGGTCTCGGTACCGCTGGCGATTTTTGCGCTCGTTCTCTCAACGCTCATTGCGCTGCCGGTTGGCATGCTGGCGGCGGCGCGGCGCGGGCGGGCGACCGACTACGGGATAATGGGCGCGACTCAGCTCGGCATCGCGGTGCCTAATTTCTGGTTTGCGATGTTGCTGGTCGTACTTCTCGCGATAACCTGGCCGATCTTTCCGGCCGGAGGGTTCCCGGGGTGGGATGCAGGGTTTTGGCCGGCGCTCAAGGCGCTGACTCTTCCAGCCGTTGCATTGGCGCTGCCACAGGCGTCTATCCTTGCGCGGGTCATGCGCTCAGCACTGATCGAGACGCTCGGGCAGGATTACATCCGAACCGCGCGCGCAAAGGGTCTGACCGAAGGGCAGGCGATCCGCAACCACGGGATGCGCAATGCCATGATCCCCGTGCTGACGATCATAGGCCTGCAATTCTCATTCCTCCTGGCAGGTGCGATTATCATCGAGAAGGTGTTTTTCTTGCCCGGACTTGGCCTGCTCATTTTTCAGGGGATCACGCAACGCGACCTCGTCGTGGTGGAATCGGTGGTGATGCTTCTCGTGTTCGCGGTCATCCTTGTGACGTTCCTGGTCGACCTGGCCTACGCTGCCGTCGACCCGCGCCTGAGGCACGGCCGGTGAGGTGGCCTATCCAACTCCTGCTCGGGTCGGCGCTCTTCGCCGTTTTCCTGATCGCGGCGTTACTATCGCTGATCTGGACACCCTATCCGGTGACGGAACTGGCGATCGCCGACAAGCTGTCCCCGCCGTCGGCCGACCATTGGCTCGGTACCGACCATCTTGGTCGCGACATGGTGTCCATGTTGATGGCTGGCGCGCGGACATCCATCGCCGTGGCGTTGCTTGCCGTCGGTATCGGCATTGCCCTCGGCGTCCCGCTTGGGTTGGCCGCTGCCGCGCGGCGGGGGACACTGCTCGACGAGGTCATCATGAGGGGCAACGACCTGGTCTTCGCGTTCCCTTCGCTCGTGATTGCAATCCTGATCACGGCCGTGTTCGGGCCATCGGCGGTCAATGCCATCCTCGCCATAGGCATCTTCAACGTGCCGGTCTTTGCGCGCGTGGCGCGGGGTGCGGCGCTCACGGTTTGGCCACGGGAGTTCATCCTCGCCGCCCGCGTCGCAGGCAAAGGGGCGGCATTGATTTCAGCCGAACACATCCTGCCCAACATCGCCAACCTGCTGGTGGTGCAGGGGACGATCCAGTTTTCGATGGGCATTCTGGCCGAAGCGGGCCTTTCCTATGTCGGCCTCGGCGCCCAGCCGCCTACGCCGTCCTGGGGCCGGATGCTGGCGGATGCACAAACATTCTTCTACGCCTACCCGCGACTCGCCCTTCTGCCGGGGCTTTGCATTGTGATGACGGTGTTGGGGTTGAACCTCATGGGCGACGGGCTGCGAGACTTCTTGGACCCGCGGTTGCGGAGGGCGGTGCGGTGATCGCGCTCGACGGCGTTTCCCTTGGCATTGGTGGCCAGCCCATCCTGCATAACGTCTCTCTCAGGATCGACGCGGGAAAAGTGCTGGGGCTGGTCGGCGAGAGCGGCTCCGGGAAGTCAATGACGGCGCTTTCTGTGATGCGTCTTTTGCCTGAGGCTGCGACGCTGACCGGGCAGATTTCTCTCGAGGGCCGAGACCTTACGGCACTCTCGGAACGCCAGATGTGCGCGGTGCGCGGCGCGGATGTTGGCATGATCTTTCAGGAGCCCATGACAGCGCTGAACCCGGTGCAGAGCATCGGTGATCAGGTGGCCGAGACGTTGCTAGTGCATGGTGCGGCTGGCCGTGCGGAGGCGGCCCGGATCGCTCGCGAACGTTTGACGCGGGTTGGCATGTCGCCGGACCGGTTTCCGCTTGATCGGTTCCCGCATGAGCTTTCTGGAGGTCAGCGTCAGCGGGTTTGTATTGCTCTGGCCATTGCTCTCAGGCCGAAACTGCTGATCGCTGACGAGCCGACCACGGCGCTTGACGTAACGACACAGGCGAAGATTCTGGAGCTGATCCGCGAATTGGTTCGCGAGGAGGGCATGGGATGCCTCTTGATCAGCCACGATCTGGCGGTCGTCGCTCAGATGTCCGACCGGATCGCGGTTATGAAGTCGGGCGAGGTGGTCGAGCATGGTCCGACGAGTGACGTCCTCGAACAGATGCAGCATCCTTACACCCGGGCGCTTTTCGAGGCGTCGCGGCACCAACCGAACAGAACCCATGAACGGAATGGCGACCCACTGCTTGAAGTGCGCGAGGCGGTCCGCGACTACCCGCTGAAGCGCGCGCGGTTATTTGGGCCGCGCCCATCGTTCCGGGCCGTGGATGGGGTGAGCCTCACCATCCAGCGCGGCGAGAGCCTTGGGCTGGTCGGGGAATCGGGATGTGGCAAGTCCACCCTGACCCGCGCGATCCTGGGGCTGGAACCGCTGCAGGACGGATCAATCCTGCTCGACGGCAAGCCCGTTACACCCGAAATGCCGGCCGACCTGCGCCGCCGGATGCAGGTGGTGTTTCAGGATCCTTACGGCAGTTTCAATCCGCGTCACCGGGTGCGCCGCCTGCTTGCAGAACCGTTCCACCTGACCGGCCGGCCGGCGGACATGGAGGCGCGGCTCGTCGAGGCGCTGGAGAGCGTCGGGCTCGCCCCGTCCGATCTGGAAAAGTTCCCACACGAGTTTTCCGGCGGCCAGCGGCAGCGGATTGCCATTGCCCGGGCGCTGGTCGCGCGCCCGGATTTGATTGTGCTGGATGAGGCGGTCTCCGCGCTCGATGTGTCGATCCGGGCGCAGATCCTCGATCTTCTGGTTGAATTGCAGGCGCGGCACGGGCTGACATACTTGTTTATTTCTCACGACCTGACCGTTGTGCGGGCGGTGACAGACCGGGTGCTGGTCATGCGGGCCGGAAGGATCGTGGAGTCGGGCGAGACCGAGGCTGTCTTTGCCGCGCCGCGCAATCCCTACACGCAGGCGTTGCTCGCGGCCGCGCCCGTTCTGCCGGCAGCCTGAGTAGCGAGGGTGAACTCCCGACAGCGGTAGACCCCGTGCGGCGGCCAATGTAGCAAGGTCGGGCGAACAACGAAGGGGGCCGCCATGGCATTCGGCAAGGGACATCACCTGCATCTGATCGACGGGTCGGCCTTCATATTTCGGGCTTACCATGCCTTGCCGCCACTCACGCGCAAGTCCGACGGGCTGCCCGTGGGCGCGGTCGCCGGCTTCTGCAACATGCTGCACAAATATGTCGAGGCCAACACGGGCCCGGACGCGCCGACCCATGCGGCCGTGATCTTCGACTATTCCGGCAAATCCTTCCGCAACGAGATCTACGACCTCTACAAAGCCAACCGCCCGCCCGCGCCGGAGGATCTTGTCCCGCAATTCCCGCTGACGCGGGAGGCAACCCGTGCCTTCAATATTGCCTGCGAAGAGGTCGAGGGCTTCGAGGCCGACGACATCATCGCAACTCTGGCCTGTCAGGCGCGGGAGGCTGGCGGACGGGTGACAATCATCAGCTCCGACAAGGATCTGATGCAACTCGTCGGCGGCGGCGTGGAGATGCTCGACGCGATGAAAAACCGCCGTATCGGGATCGAGCAGGTCGAGGAGAAGTTCGGTGTTGGCCCGGATCGTGTTGTGGACGTGCAAGCGCTTGCCGGGGATTCCGTCGACAACGTGCCGGGAGCGCCGGGCATCGGAATCAAGACCGCGGCGCAGCTCATCAACGACTTTGGCGATCTGGAGACGCTGCTCGACCGGGCCGAGGAGATCAAGCAACCCAAGCGACGCCAGACGTTGATCGAAAAACGCGACCAGATCGAGTTGTCGAAGCGATTGGTTCAGCTCGATTGCGAGACTCCGCTCGAATTCTCACTGGATGATTTGGAAGTTAGGGAACCGGAGCCCGATGCGCTGCTGGGCTTCCTCGGCCAGATGGAATTCCGTACACTTTCCAAGCGCATCGCGGACCAGATGGGGGTGGAGGCGCCCGCCATCGCCGAGCCCGCACCGGAAGCAGCCGAAGGCGATGCGCCGGAGGCGAAGCCGTTCGACCACGACGCCTATGAGATTGTCCGTGATGCGGAAGCCCTGCAAACGTGGATCGACCGGATCGACGCTTGTGGTTTCGTTGCGGTAGACACCGAGACCACGGGGCTCGACGAGATGACTGCCGAACTCGTGGGCATCTGCCTGTCGGTGGAGGCGGGGCAGGCGGCCTATGTACCGCTCGCGCACAAGGCGGGCAGCGGCGACGGACTCTTTGCGGAGGAGGCACTCGCCGAAGGGCAGATGCCGCTCGACACGGCACTGGAAATGCTGAAGCCCGCGCTCGAGGATCCGGCTGTCCTCAAGATCGGGCAGAACATGAAATACGACGCCAAGATCCTCGCCCGCTATGGGGTCGCGGTAGCGCCCTTCGACGACACGATGCTGATGTCCTACGCCATGCATGCGGGCCTGCACGGGCATGGTATGGACGCGCTGTCAGAGCGCTACCTGAACCACGTGCCAATTCCGATCAAGGAATTGATCGGGTCGGGCAAGAGCCAGATCACCTTCGACCGGGTTGAGGTCGAGACGGCTGCAAAATACGCCGCCGAGGATGCCGACATCACGCTGCGCCTGTGGGAGGTCTTCAAGCCGCAGCTTCATCGGGCGCGGGTCACCACCGTCTACGAAACGCTGGAGCGCCCACTCGTGCCGGTTCTGGCGCGGATGGAAATGGCCGGGGTGAAGGTCGACCGCGACACGCTGAGCCGCATGTCCAATGCCTTTGCGCAGAAGATGGCGGGGCTGGAAGCGGAGTTGCACGAACTGGCCGGCGAGACGTTCAACGTCCAGTCACCGGCGCAGGTCGGCGCGATCCTGTTCGACAAGATGGGGCTGGAGGGCGGAAAGAAAACCAAGACCGGCCAATGGTCCACGCCCGCGCAGGCGCTGGAGGATCTTGCCACCGAGCACGACTTTCCGGCGCGCGTGCTGGATTACCGGGCACTGCAGAAGCTGAAGTCGACCTATACTGATGCGTTGCAGGAGCACATCAACCCCGAGACCGGGCGGGTACACACCTCCTACATCCAGTCCGGCGCCAACACCGGGCGGCTCGCCTCGACCGACCCGAACCTGCAGAACATTCCGGTGCGGACGGAAGAGGGGCGGCGTATCCGGGAAGCTTTCGTGGCGGAGCCGGGCAACGTTCTGGTCAGCCTCGACTATTCCCAGATCGAGTTGCGTATCCTCGCCCACGTGGCCGGGATCGACGCATTGAAACAGGCGTTCCGGGAGGGGCAGGACATCCACGCGATGACGGCGTCGGAAATGTTCGACGTGCCGATGAAGGAGATGACGCCGGAGATCCGACGGCAGGCCAAAGCGATCAACTTCGGTGTGATCTATGGCATTTCCGGTTTCGGGCTCGCACGCAACCTGCGTATCCCGCGCAGCGAGGCACAGGGGTTCATCGATCGCTATTTCGAACGTTTCCCCGGCATCCGCGCCTACATGGACGACACCGTGGCCTTCGCGAAGGACAAGGGCTACGTGCAGACGCTCTTTGGCCGCAAGATCCACACGCCGGAGATCAACGCCAAGGGGCCCGGAGCGGGCTTTGCCAAGCGGGCGGCGATCAATGCGCCGATCCAGGGCACTGCGGCCGACGTGATCCGGCGCGCGATGATCCGAATGGACGATGCCATCGAAGGACTGCCCGCAAAGATGCTGCTGCAGGTCCACGACGAATTGATCTTTGAAGTGGATGAGGGCGCCGTGGACGAGACCGTTTCCCGCGTCCGCGAGGTCATGGAAGGCGCTGCCGAACCTGCGGTGAAACTCGATGTGCCGCTCGTGGTGGACGCAGGCCAGGGGGCGAACTGGGCGGAGGCGCATTGAGGGCGGCCATGGACGCTATATCAGGTCGGAATGCTGGTTATCGCATGCCTGGCATTTGCGTCGCTGTTCGCAGCCATGCGACTCCGAATGCCGGGGTTTGCTGTTCCGAGCGCCGTCTTGCTGTTGCTCCTGTTCGTGCCAATCTGGGGTCTCGTATTGGGATCTGATCTTGACGAGACGCCAACGGCTCGAACCGACGCCATTGGGTGAACGCCTGCGAGGTCGCCGATCCACGAGTCCGACCAAGTTAGGGGCGCTCGAGCGTCTCTGGGGCCGGTGTGCTTCGCGCCCGGAGGTTACGCCGGCCGGTGCACCGAAAGCCTTCTTGCGTCTCGCGGTGTTATTTGAAAACAGGACTTGACGGAGACCTGCGTGGAGGCGGCGATGCCACACGATCATCATCATCACCAAATCCCCCCGGAGAGCGGCGACAAGCGCATCTTTCTGGCCGTTGCCGTGAATGTCGCGCTGACGCTGGTGCAGATCGTGGCCGGTGTGATTTCCGGGTCTCTGGCACTCATCGCCGATGCGATTCACAATCTCAGCGATGCGCTGTCGCTTGTTATCGCCTTTGCCGCGCGGCGGATTGCCCGGCGTCCGGCAGATGCGGAGATGACGTTCGGCTATGGCCGGGCGGAGGTGGTGGCCGCGCTCGTCAATTACACGACGCTCATCGTGATCGCGCTCTACCTTGTGGCCGAAGGCGTGTCGCGGCTTCTCGACCCACCCGAGGTGCAGGGCTGGATTGTCGTCGCCGTTGCTGCGGCTGCGCTGGTCGTGGATACCGTGACCGCGCTGCTGATCTTTCGCATGTCGAAGGACAGCGCGAATATGCGCGCGGCATTTCTTCACAACGTGATGGATGCGCTCGGTTCGGTGGCGGTCATTGTGAGCGGCACGCTCATCCTGCTCTATGATTGGCGGCTGGTGGACCCGCTGGCGACCCTGCTGATCGCCGGGTACATCCTTTGGCACACTGCTCGGGAACTCGGGCCGGTGATCCGGGTCCTCATGCTGGGCACCCCGCCGGGTGCCCCGGCGGCGGATGTGCTGGAATGCATGGAGGCAATCGACGGTGTGGAGGAGGTCCATCACCTGCACCTGTGGATGATGGGCGAGCACGAGGTATCGCTGGAGGCTCACGTGGTGCTTGCCGAGGCCGCCGATGCCGATGCGGTCAAGGCGGCTCTGAAAAAGCGGCTCGGCGTGGCCTTCGGAATTGAGCACACGGTTCTGGAACTGGAAACTGAACAGAACCGATGCGCTTCGTCACAACAGATTGGCCACGCTTGCGGCGCCCTGGATAATGCGACCCACCGTCATGCTTGACGCAATTGGGCTAGTTGGCGTTCTCTCCCCCGAATTTTGAGGAGGAAACGCATGTCGGAGGAACTGGTGCGGGTCGAGAACCCGCAGGGTCCGATCGCTGAAGTGTGGTTTGACCGGCCAAAAAAGAAAAACGCTCTGACCCTGGATATGCTTGACCGCCTGACGGACGTGGGACGCGCGCTGGCAAAGGAGGCGCATCTGCGTGCCGTAATACTGGCAGGCACAGGTGGCGATTTCTCGGCCGGACTCGATACGGATCTGCTCGTTGGAATGGAGGGGCAGGCCGACACCCTGAAAACGGAGTTGTTGAATCCTCCCGACGGTGGTGCAGCAAACCGTTTTCAGCTGCCGGCGACGATATGGTCACAAGTTTCGGTGCCGGTGATCGCGGCGGTCGAGGGGGTGTGCTTCGGCGCCGGATTGCAGATCGCTCTCGGCGCGGACCTTCGGATTGCGCGCCCCGATGCGCGTCTTTCGATCATGGAAGGAAAATGGGGCCTGATTCCAGACATGGGTATCTCCGAAACCCTGCCGCACCTGCTATCCGCCGACCGCGCGAAAGAACTCATTATGACAGCCCGGATCCTTCAGGGCGCCGAGGCGCATGCGTTGGGCCTCGTTACGCGATTGTCCGATGCGCCGCTGGAAGAGGCGCGCAACCTGGCCCGTGCGTTGTGCAGCCGATCGCCCGACGCGGTCCGAGCGGGAAAGCGGCTGGTGGACCGCATCTACGAGAACGCACTAGTGCAGGGCCTGCGGCTTGAAGCGGAGTTGCAGGCGGCGCTGATCGGTTCGCCAAACCAGGTGGAAACCGTCGCCGCCGCACTCCAGAACCGGCCGCCGTCCTATCGATAGGCAATGCCGTGGTGGGGGGGGACAAACGCCTGGACTTCAGGGTAATTCCGATGAGGGGATGAACGGGAAGAACTCTCCCCGGGACCAGAGGCCGAACCAGTCGCGACCGCCGTGTGCGTGGTGTGCACCCATCTCCACCAGCCGGTAGAAGGTCTTTCGGTCGATCCGCGCCTCAAGCGCCGCCCGAACCAGAACATAAGGCGATGGTTCGCCGGTCACCGCGTCTCGTTCCACGCGGATCGGGTGCTGAGGGCCGGCGGCGACGGTGTCTCCCACGTTGGTCGTGAAAGTGATCGCTTGCGCCTGTCCCGTCCCGGTAGCGTCGCTATCGACGGCAACGAAAGGCACGTCTTCCACCCGAATCCCCACCTTCTCGACTGGCGTTACGAGGAAGTAATCCTCGCCATCACGCCGGAGAATCGTGGAAAACAGTCGTACCAGCGGTGCTCTGCCGATCGGTGTTCCATTGTAGAACCACGTCCCGTCGCGTCGGATTTCCATGTCCAGATCGCCACAAAAGGGCGGATTCCAGAGGTGAACCGGCGGCAGGGCGCCGGAATTGCCCGCTTTGGCGGCCGCCGCGGCAAGGCTTTCCGGCGAGGGCGACGTGGCGGTTTTGTCTTTTCCCGGATTTGTCATTTGTTCCGCCCCTATTATCTGACTTACTTGTTCCGAGACTAACGCCCAAGGAAGCCCACGCATGTCCGATCCTACCGAACTCGTCGCCGAAATCGAAGCTCTGGGGGAGAAGCTTGCGCAAGCCAAGGGGTCCATCACACGTCGCTTCATCGGCCAGGAACGCGTCGTGGACCTCGTACTGTCTGCATTGCTGTGCGGCGGCCACGGTCTGTTGATCGGCCTTCCCGGCCTTGGCAAGACACGGTTGGTAGACACACTCGGCACGGTCATGGGGCTGGGGACGAACCGGATTCAGTTCACGCCGGACCTCATGCCGGCCGATATCTTGGGGTCTGAAGTTCTGGAGACCGGCGAAGGTGGCCGGCGGGATTTTCGCTTCATCGAAGGGCCGATCTTCTGCCAGCTGCTCATGGCTGACGAGATCAACCGGGCCAGCCCGCGGACCCAGTCGGCGCTCCTGCAGGCGATGCAGGAAAAAGAGGTCACGATTGCCGGTGCGCATCGCGCCCTCGGTGCGCCTTTCCACGTGCTTGCCACACAGAACCCGATCGAGCAGGAGGGCACCTATCCGCTTCCCGAGGCGCAGCTCGACCGATTCCTCGTTCAGATCGACGTGCCGTACCCCGACCGGCAAACCGAGCACGATATCCTCCTGGCGACGACGGGGATCGAGGAGGATGCGGCCCATGCCGTCTTCACCGCCGACGAGTTGCTGGCCGCCCAGGTGGTGCTGCGCCGGATGCCGGTGGGAGAAAAGGTCGTGGAGCTCATTCTTGATCTTGTCCGCGCCTTCCGGCCCGGCGAACCCGGTGTGCCGGAGGCTGTCACCAGGAATGTGAGCTGGGGGCCGGGGCCGAGGGCGGCGCAAGCGCTCATGCTTACCGTGCGCGCCCGAGCCCTCCTCGACGGCCGGCTCGCCCCCTCGCCGGAGGACGTGGTGCAGATGGCAGAACCCGTGCTTCTGCACCGCATGGCGCTGACCTTTGCGGCTCGCGCGCGAGGAGAAAGCCTGGGTCAACTCATACATTCCGTCGCCGCGCAGGTGGGCGGCATCGAGGCGGCCGCGTGAGCCAGGCCGGGCCTCAACTCCGGACGCGGGCAGAAGGGCTTGCGGCCGCCCTGCCGCCGTTACTGGCGCAGGCCGAGCATCTTGCCTCGACCGTTCTGCTTGGCTCGCATGGTCGGCGCAGAGCGGGCACGGGAGACGAGTTCTGGCAGTATCGTCCCATTTCTCAGGGCGACGAAGTGCGCGAAATCGACTGGCGCCGGTCGGCCAAATCGGATGTCCACTTCATCCGTCAGAAGGAATGGCAGGCGGCGCAGAGCGTGGTGATCTGGGTCGATGGCTCCCGCTCGATGGGGTTTTCGGGCGACCGGAACCGTCCCGCCAAGTCTGACCGTGCCCGGTTGCTGGCACTTGCGCTGTCAGTGCTGCTGGTAAGGGCGGGGGAACGCGTCGGGCTGGCCAACATCGGTGCTCCGCCGCGCAGCGGGCAAATCCAGCTTGTTCGGCTCGCCGAGGCGCTCACCGGGGATCTTTCGGCGGACGACTACGGCACGCCGGAGACGCCGGGTTTGCCGCAGCATGCCCGCGCGGTGTTCCTTTCGGATTTCATGGGGGATATGTCGGGCGTGGAAAGCGCACTGGCCAAGGCCGCCGACCGCGGCGTGCGGGGCACGCTGTTTCAGATCCTCGACCCGGTCGAGGAGACATTTCCGTTCGACGGGCGGACGATCTTCGAAAGCATGGGTGGGACGCTGGAACACGAAACCCTGAAGGCCGGTGAGCTGAAGGAGCGCTATCTTGCGCGCCTTGCCGAACGCAAGGACAGGCTGGATCACCTCGCGCGTGTGTCTGGCTGGCTCTATGAATGCCATCACACCGGCGATAGCGCCCAGCCGGCCCTCCTGTGGCTCTATGCGGCGCTGGAGCGGTCCCGCTGATGTGGATGCTCGGCCCCATAGGATTCACCGCGCCGCTGCTGTTGCTCGGGCTACTGGCGTTGCCGATCCTGTGGATTTTGCTGCGCGCCGTGCCGCCCGCGCCAATCCGCCGTCGCTTCCCCGGCGTCGCATTGCTTCTGGGCCTGTCCGACGACGAAACGCAGACGGACCGGACGCCCTG
Source organism: Tropicimonas marinistellae (assembly GCF_001509585.1). Classification (GTDB taxonomy): domain Bacteria; phylum Pseudomonadota; class Alphaproteobacteria; order Rhodobacterales; family Rhodobacteraceae; genus Tropicimonas; species Tropicimonas marinistellae. The sequence continues at coordinate 533,854 of NZ_LNCI01000001.1, forward strand.
GTGGCTGCTGCTGATCCGCATGCTGGCGGCGGCGGCGATTATTATCGGTTTTGCCGGACCGGTGCTCAATCCGCGAATGGAACACACCGGCCGCGGCCCGATGCTTGTCGTTGTGGACGGCACCTGGGCGGATGCGCCCGACTGGGCGCGCCGACAGGACAGGATTGCCGCGCTTCTGGAAGAGGCGGGGCGTGCCGGACGGCCGGTGGCACTCGTCAGCCTGACGGACTTGCCCGCCGGCCCGCCGGATTTTCGTTCGGCAGATCGCTGGGCAACACAGGTCGCCGGCCTCTCGCCAAATCCGTGGGAACCCGATCCGGAAGAACAAGCCGCCTGGATCGACGGGCTGGGTCAGGATTCGTTCGAGACGATCTGGCTCTCCGACGGGCTGGAACGGGATACCCGTGCTGAGATACTGGCCGCTCTGGAAGCCCGCGGAGCAGTCCGCGTCATCGAGGGCGGACGCCCGATCCAGGTGTTGGCACCCGCCCGTTACGAGGATGGTGAGGTAACACTCAACGTTCGCAGGGCGCTCACAGCTGGTGAAGCTGAGCTGCGCATCTCTGCCATCGGTCGCGACCCGGCGGGCACCGAGCGGGAACTTGCGAGCGCCGACATGACGATTGACCGCGGTGCGGACGGTGCTGACGTGGCCCTTGTGCTGCCACCTGAACTCCGCAACCGCATATCTCGGTTCCAAATTTCCGGGCTGCGCTCGGCTGCTGCCGTTTCACTGACCGACGACAGCCTGAAGCGCCGCGAGGTCGCCTTGATTGCCGCGCGCGACGATCGCGAGGGGCTTGAGTTGCTCTCCCCGCTTCACTACCTGCGACAGGCTCTGGCGCCCACGGCCGACCTGTTGGATGGCGCCCTCATGGATATCCTGCCGGCCAATCCAGATGCGATCCTGCTTGCGGACGTGGCACGCCTTGCACCGGCGGAGTCGGAGGCGCTTTCCGCTTGGGTCGAGGATGGCGGGTTACTGGTGCGTTTCGCCGGGCCGCGTCTCGCCGCGTCAGATGTCAGCCGGAGCGAGCTTGACCCGTTGATGCCGGTTCGCCTCCGGGAGGGGGGGCGCAGCGTTGGCGGTGCGATGAGCTGGGGCGAGCCGCGCACCTTGCGGCGCTTTGCCGAGGGCTCTCCCTTCTTCGGGCTGGTAATCCCTGCCGACGTGACGGTGCAAAGCCAGGTCATGGCGCAACCCGACCCGGAGCTTGGCGCACGGGTCATCGCGGCGCTGGCAGACGGGACACCCCTCGTGACGCGGCGCCCGGTCGGCGCGGGACAGGTCGTGCTTTTTCATGTGACCGCCAATGCGGAGTGGTCCAGCTTGCCGTTGTCAGGGCTCTTCGTACAGATGCTGGAGCGGCTTGCCGTCTCTACCCAACCGGCACGCCCCTCGGCGGAGGATCTGGCCGGAACGACTTGGTCGGCTGAACGGGTGTTGACCGCCTTTGGCGATCTGGAAGATGGCGATGCGCTGCCCGGGGTGGAGAGTGAGCGTCTGTCCACCCGCCGTTTCGGCGCTGACATGCCGCCGGGTCTCTATACAGACGGTGAGCGCAGCCTCGCGCTCAATGTGATCGCCGAAGACGAGGTGCTTCTGCCCGCGCGCTGGCCGGCGCGCATCCCGGTGGAAGGGCTGAGCATGGCCCGCGAAATCCGGCTTGCTGGCCCGGCACTGACCTTGGCGTTGGCGTTGCTGGCGCTCGACCTCATCGCGTCTCTATGGCTCTCCGGCCGCCTGCGTGGCCTGCGTGGAACCACCGCGGCGCTTGTCGCAATCGCGCTGCTTTTGCCGTCCGCTCCGCCGGTCGAGGCGCAGGAGAGCGCCGCACAGGCAGCAGCAGATGCCCGCGCGCTCGCGGCCACGGGGGAGGTTGTTCTCGCACATGTCATCACCGGGGACACGACGGTCGATAGGCTCGCAGAAGCCGGATTGCGTGGCCTCACCGATACGCTGTTCGGCCGAACCTCGGTTGAGCCTGCCGACCCCGTCGCGGTGAATCTGGAGACCGACGAACTGGCCTTCTATCCCTTCCTCTATTGGCCGGTCTCCGAAGGCCAGCCTCTGCCATCTGCCGAGGCCTATGTCCGGCTCAATCGCTACCTGAGGTCCGGCGGGCTGATCCTGTTCGACACACGCGATGCCGATATCGGCGGTTTCGGCTCCGCCACGCCAACAGGCCGCAAGCTACAGCAACTTGCTGCGCCGCTCGATATACCGCCGTTGGAGCCCATTCCGCAGGACCATGTGCTCACCCGCACATTTTACCTGTTGCAGGATTTCCCTGGCCGGTATTCCTCACGCGATGTCTGGGTCGAGGCCGTTGCAACCGAGGCCGAACTTGCCGACGGGATGCCCTTCCGGAATCTGAACGATGGCGTCACACCCGTGGTGATCGGCGGCAACGATTGGGCATCGGCCTGGGCGGTGGACCGGTCCGGCGCGCCGCTCTACCCGGTGGGGCGTGGTTTTGCTGGCGAGCGCCAGCGGGAATTGGCCCTACGTTTCGGTGTGAACCTGATCATGCATGTGCTGACCGGCAATTATAAATCCGACCAGGTTCACGTGCCGGCGCTTCTGGACAGGCTCGGACAATGAACGGTGCGTCGGATATCCTCTTCGATCCGCTGCTGCCGTGGGCCGCCGTCTGGATCATTGCCGGCGTCGCGGCGCTGCTCATAGCCTTCGCGGCATTGCGGGGGCTTAGGGGATGGTGGCTCCGCGCGCTTGCCGCTCTGGCATTGCTTGTGGCCATCGCCAACCCCTCCTGGCAGGTGGAAGATCGCACGGCGCTCTCCGACATCGTTTTGCTGGTCGTGGACCGGACGGCGAGCCAGCAGATCTCCGATCGCAGCGACCAAACGGACGCTGCGGTGGCGCGTGTCACCGAGGCGGTGGAGGCACTGCCCGACACGGAGTTGCGTGTGGTCACTGTGCGGGATGGGGACGACAACGCGGGCACGCTGGCCATGACGGCGCTGTCAGAATTGCTGGCGGAAGAGCCACGGTCGCGTGTCGCCGGTGCGATCCTCGTCAGCGATGGACAGATCCACGACGTGGAACGGGCGCCGGATCTGCCTGCGCCACTGCACCTGCTGCTCACGGGCCATACGACGGATTGGGATCGCCGCCTGTTGGTGCGCAACGCGCCGGCTTTTGCCATCGTGGACGAGGAGATCACCCTCACGCTCCGGATCGAGGATTCCGGCGCCGTGCCGGAGACGATGGAAAGCGGGCCTGCCCGCATCTCCATATCCGTGGATGGCGGCGAACCAATGTTTTTTGACGTACCAGTCAATCAGGATCTGGAACTGCCGCTGACCTTGCCGCACGGCGGAATGAACGTGGTACAGATCGAGGTGGAGTCAGCCGAGGGCGAGTTGACCGAACGCAACAATGCCGCCGTTGTGCAGATCAATGGGGTGCGGGATCGTCTGCGCGTGCTGCTGGTATCCGGTGAGCCACATGCCGGCGAGCGCACATGGCGAAACCTGCTGAAGTCCGACTCGTCGGTGGACCTCGTTCACTTCACGATCCTCCGACCGCCGGAGAAACAGGACGGCGTTCCCGTGACCGAGCTGTCGCTCATCGCCTTTCCCACGCGCGAGCTCTTCCTCGAGAAGGTGGACGAATTCGACCTGATCATCTTCGACCGCTACAAGCGGCGAGGCATCCTGCCGATGATATATCTCGACAATGTGGTCTCCTATGTCGAAGGCGGCGGTGCGGTACTGGTGGCCGCCGGGCCGGATTTCGCGGCAGCAGAGAGCATTTACCGGTCTCCGCTCTCAGACGTTCTTCCCGGCAGCCCGACAGCGCGGGTGATTGAAGAGGGGTACCGGCCGGCGGTCACCGACACCGGCGCGAAACATCCGGTGACCGAAGGCTTGGAGGCGCTGGCGCCACCGCCGCCGGAAGGCGAGGACGGGGCAGGCTGGGGACGTTGGTTCCGCCTGATCGACCTTGTTCCGGAGCGCGGCGAGGTGGTCATGAGCGGCCCCGATGACCGGCCGCTCCTGATCCTCGACCGTTTTGGCGAGGGACGCGTGGCGCTCCTTGCCTCGGATCACGCCTGGCTCTGGTCGCGCGGTTACGAGGGTGGGGGACCGCAGCTCGAGTTACTGCGGCGCCTGGCGCACTGGATGATGAAGGAACCGGAACTGGAGGAGGAGGCGCTCACTGCAACGGCCGAAGGGCTCGACGTGACGCTTACCCGCCGTACCCTCGGCGACGCGCCGGACCCCGTTGAAGTGACCGCGCCGGACGGCAGCACGCGTACCGTTGCGCTGGCCGAGGCAAGCCCGGGGCGCTACATTGGCGCCTTCACCGGTGAAACGACCGGCCTCTATCGACTGGCGGAGGGCGAGCTATCCGGCGTCGTAGCGCTAGGACCGGCCGCGCCGCGCGAGTTCGAGCAGACGATCGCGACCTCGGAGATCCTGTCGGAGCCCGTCGCGCTCCGGCGTGGTGGCGTACTCAGTCTCGAAGATGGCTTACCTGGCATTCGGCAGGTTCGCGAAGGGCGCAGCGCGTCCGGCCGCGGGTGGATCGGAATAACGCCGCGCGGTGCCTATCGCACTGCGGATGTCACCGTGATCCCGCTGGTTGCGCCATTGCTCTTTCTATTGCTGGCAATCGGATTGACGCTCGGGGCGTGGCTGCGCGAGGGCCGCCGATAGGTGCAACGCGGCAAGCGGTGATTGTTGCGTGCAGGCCGCTGGGAAACGCAAGCCGCAACTCGCTCCCAAAGTGTGCGCAGGCGCAGAGAACCCGCCGTTGGCGCGGGCTGCGTTCCGCGATAGAGAGTGTGGGCGCGAAAGGGAGGGCCGCATCGTGGCACCGATCATCTCCATCCGAGACCTGACAAAAACCTACGACGGCGGGTTCGAGGCTCTCAAAGGCGTCTCGCTCGACATCGAAGACGGTGAAATTCTTGCGTTGCTCGGCCCGAACGGTGCCGGAAAAACGACGTTGATCTCCGCTGTGTGCGGTTTGGTGACGCCAACCTCCGGCAGTGTTTCCGTGGGCGGACACGACATCCAGCACGCGTTTCGCGCCGCCCGCGCCCTTATCGGCCTCGTGCCGCAGGAGATCACCATCGAACCCTTTGAAAAGGTGATCAACACGGTCCGTTTTTCGCGTGGGCTGTTCGGCAAACCGACCGACGAGGCGCATATCGAAAAGGTCCTGCGGTCGCTTTCCCTCTGGGACAAGCGGCACAGCCGGAATCAGGAATTGTCGGGCGGCATGAAGCGCCGCGTTCTGATCGCCAAGGCGCTCAGCCACGAGCCGCGTGTGCTGTTTCTCGACGAGCCAACCGCCGGTGTCGACGTGACACTCCGCAAGGAGATGTGGCAACTCGTGCGGGAACTGCGCGGGCAGGGCGTGACGATCATCCTGACCACCCACTACATCGAAGAGGCCGAGGAGATGGCCGACCGGATTGGCGTTATCGATCACGGTCGCCTTTTGCTGGTCGAACAGAAATCCCAGCTTCTGCATCAGCTTGGCCGAAAGGAACTGCTACTGGAGCTTTGTGAGCCGCTTGCAGAAATTCCACCCAGCCTTGCTGCCTATGGCCTCACCCTCTCCGAGGACCGTTTGCACTTGAGCTACGCCTTCGACTCCCATGCGGAACGCACCGGCATGACGCGCCTGCTGGCCGACATTGCGGGCGCGGGCCTCAACCTTCGCGATCTCTCCACGCACCAGAGCTCGCTAGAGGATGTATTCCTGAAACTGGTGCATGACGGGCGGCGGGACGTAGCATGAACTGGCGGGCGATTTACGCGATCTATCAGTTCGAGATGAACCGAACCTTCCGGACCATTGCGCAATCTCTGGTCTCCCCGGTCATTTCAACGGTTCTCTACTTCGTCGTCTTCGGAGCGGCGATCGGTGGACGGATCGACACCGTGGAGGGGGTGGGCTACGGCGCGTTCATCGTGCCTGGTCTGGTAATGCTGACGCTGCTCCAGCAATCCGTCACCAACGCGTCGTTCGGGATCTACTTCCCGAAATTCATCGGGACGATCTATGAGTTGCTCTCGGCGCCGCTCTCCTTCATCGAGATCGTGATCGGCTACGTCGGTGCGGCGGCCACAAAGGCGCTGATGATCGCCGCGATCATCCTGGTCACCTCGACACTCTTCGTCGATTTGACGATAGCGCACCCGTTCTGGATGGTGGCGTTTCTTCTGTTGACGGCCGTGAGTTTCGCGCTGCTCGGCTTCATTATCGGTATCTGGGCAAAGAACTTCGAACAGCTTCAGCTGATCCCGTTGCTGGTGATCACGCCGCTGGTGTTCCTTGGCGGGGCCTTCTACTCGGTATCGATGCTGCCGCCGGGCTGGCGCGAGGTAACCTACTTCAACCCGGTGCTCTATCTGATCTCCGGGTTCCGCTGGTCGTTCTTCGGCGTGGCCGATGTGCCGGTCGGGATTTCCATCGCGGCGATTTGCGTGTTCCTAGCGATTTGCCTGACGGCTGTCTGGGCGATTTTCCGAACGGGTTGGCGGATCAAACCGTAACCCCGCCTCAATCGTCGAGCAGATACGCCTCAACCCAGGCGCTCACCTTCTTCATGGCCGCTTGCGACTCATCGCTTCCGGGGACGGCCGGTATGAAATTGTGTGGCATGCCTTCGTAGATATCGAGCTTGGCGACCTGATCGTTGCTGTCGAGCGCCTGATAGAGCCTCACCATATCGCTCAGCATGATCTCGCGCGTGCCACCTTGAATGAGCGTCGGCGGAAACCCCTTCGAGAAGTCGCCGTATACCGGCGAGACGTAGGGGTTGCGGTGGTCCTTGGGGTTCGCATACGCCAGCGCCGCCGGCCGAAGAACGGAATCGTAGGTGAACGACGGATCCGCCGCCGCAAGGGTCACGTAGGTGTCGCCGGAGTCCGTGACGTCGGCCCAAGGCGACCAGAGCACGAGCGCGGCCGGCAATTCCATTCCGAGATCGCGCATTTTCAGGGTGCTGCCGGCAGCAAGTCCGCCGCCAGCGGAATCACCGAACAGGACGATGTTTCGCGGCGGGATCCCCGCCTCGGCGAGCGCTGCGAACACCGAAATGACCTCGTCGGTTGTCTCGTCCCATTTCGAATGTGGGGCGAGCGTGTAGTCGATGGACAGGACGCGCATCCCGCTGCCAGCTGCGAATACGGCAGCCGGTGCGATGATCGCCTTCGCGGAATTGGCGACATAGGATCCGCCATGCACATAGACGGCGACCTTGTCATCGTGCACCGGGCGCATTGGCGTGATGTCGAGCACAGGCAGTCCGCCGATTTCGGTTTGCTGGTAGGTGACGTTCAGTGCCGTCGCGATTTCATCCGCGCGAGGCTCCTTCGCGGCGTCATTGGCCCTTTGCAGTTCCGCCCAGGCCTCCAGCGCATCCGGGCCTGGAAGGTTTTCCTGGGTGCGGCGCTGGCCGCGTCCGGTGATGACGGCATGCCAGGGTCGCGAAACCGTATCTGGTACATGGGACCACAGGGGTGGGGATTGCCAGTCGAACTCGTCCGCGGGATTGACGACCCTTGGCCAACCGGAGTCGCTTTCTGCAACCCTCGCGACACCGGTGGAGGTCGTCAGGAACAAGAGCAGGCCAAGCGTGCTGGCAAGTTTTCGCAAGGGATCGCAGTGCATCGCGTTTCTTCAGCCCAAATCTACCCCCCTGCGAAGGTGTCTGACTGCAAACGCGATCTGGCGCTATAAACCCGGGATTAAATGCATGCGTTCCGTCTGACGGTTATGGCCGTGAGGCAACGAACGCGGGACATGACGCACAGTGGTGCCGCAACGCTGCCCACCAAATTGGCAGGAAACGAACGGCAGCCACCGAGAGACCGGCGGCTGCTCCATGTCAGGCGATCCTGGTGTCGGGCGGGGTCAGCGGCGACGGTCGCGGCGCGACGACATAGGCTGGAAGGCCACGCCGACGTGGGCCTCGCAATAGGGTTTGCCCTGTTGAACGGGAAGACCGCAGAACCAGAAATCTTCCGTTGCCGGATCGCCGATCGGCCATTTGCACGTCCGCTCGGTCAGTTCCATCAGGCTGAGCTTGCGCGCCTTCTTCTCGACCTCACGCACCGAGGCCAGTGCCTCCGGGCTGATTTCGTTGGCCGAGGGCTGCGGCGGTAGCGGTTGCCCGGCGGGAATGATCTGACGGCGCGCCGGAGTCGGCGGCGTTTCGGGTTCGGCACTCTGGGTCGCGGCCGTGGGGGCCGGCTCGGCCGTGGACGCCGGGACTTCCCGAACCGGCTTGGGCCGGGAAACCTCGGGCTTGGCAGCAACTTTCTCCGCGGTCGGCGCTTCGGCCTGTTTCGTCTTCTCGGGCGCGCCGCCACCGCCGTTGCGGTTGGACAAGCCGAGCCTGTGGACCTTTCCAATCACCGCATTGCGAGTGACGCCGCCCAGTTCCTTGGCAATCTGGCTCGCGCTCTGGCCTTCGCTCCACATTCTCTTGAGGGTTTCGACGCGCTCTTCTGTCCAGGACATCTGCCAGCTCTTTCTCAACTAAAAAGGCGCGCCTGGCCGAAATGCCGGGCGCTGCCCTTACGTTTGTCTCCGGCCTATATTATGTCGCGGTCACGTCGGTTACAAGCGGCGCCCGAACTGGCAAGGCGCATGGGAGAAATCATGTCGGACATCTCTGCGATGGGCGAACGCCGTTTCGGGCGTGTTAACTGGCTCGGGCTGGCAACATTGGCCAACCGGGAAATGCGCCGTTTTCTCTCGATCTGGATGCAGACAGTGCTTGCGCCGCTGGTCACGGCAGGGCTGTTTCTGGCGATCTTCTCAATCGCTATCGGGCCGGGTCGCGGTGAAGTGATGGGATTTGCCTATCTACACTTCATCGCCCCTGGAATTCTGACAATGACGGTGATCCAGAACGCGTTCGCGAACACGTCGTCGTCGATACTTGTCTCCAAAGTGCAGGGAAACATCGTCGACACGCTCATGCCGCCGCTATCGGCCGCAGAGTTGACGGCCGGCTACATCGCAGGAGGTGTCGCGCGCGGGCTTTTCGTCGCGGTTCCCATCGGGATGATCATGATGCCATTGATTGGTGTGGGTATCGCCAATCCGCTGCTGGCGTTGCTCTACGTTACACTTGGCGCCGCGCTGATGGCCGGGCTCGGCCTTCTGGGTGGGATATTTGCCAATAAGTTCGACCAGATGGCGGCGATCACGAATTTCGTCATCACGCCGCTTTCGTTCCTGTCAGGGACGTTCTATTCGGCCGAAGCCGTGCCCGACGCGATGCGGTACCTGCTGCACTGGAACCCGATCTTCTATCTTATCGACGGCGTTCGGTACAGCGTGCTCGGTATCTCCGACAGTTCGCCTGTCCTGGGCCTTGCAATTCTGACCAGCGTGACCGCCGTCATCATCGTCTGGGCCTGGGCATGGATCCGCAGGGGCTACCGCCTCAAGCCGTAATTGCGAGCAAAGAAGTCAACGGTCGGCTGCATGAACGTCGAAACCGACTGGCGCGGAGCGAGATTTCGCGCTATCGAACGCCCATGGCAAGTGTTGTCGCACATATCGGATACCGACGCGCCCGACGTCGCGGTTGACCGTTCCCGGCACGGGGCGTCGGCCTCGACATGCCGCCTCACTTGCCTTCCATGCCTTGCAGCATTGACATGACCGGGTCGCTCCGGCACTTCTTCCCACTCCCGATACGAGGTTTACGAGATGATCTCATCCGTCCTGCCCACCTACAACCGTGCGCCGCTTCATTTCGTGAAGGGCGAGGGCTGCTGGCTTGTCGAGCAGGATGGACGACGTTTTCTGGATCTCGGTGCGGGGATTGCCGTGAATGCTCTCGGTCACGCACACCCGGCCCTCGTGCGGGCGCTGACCGAACAGGCCGGAACGCTGTGGCACACATCGAACCTCTACCATGTCGATGCCCAGATCGCCCTCGCGGATACTTTGGTGGACCTGACATTCGCCGACACCTGCTTTTTCACCAACTCCGGCACGGAGGCCTGCGAACTGGCGGTGAAGATGGCGCGGAAGTACTGGCACGACTTGGGCCACCCGGAACGCATGAAGATCATCGCCTTCGACGGCGCATTTCACGGGCGCTCCACCGCCGCCATCGCTGCTGCGGGAACAGAAAAGATGACCGCCGGATTCGGCCCGCTTCTGCCGGGGTTCCTGCAACTTCCATTCGGCGACATGGATGCTCTGAACAAGGCGCTCAAGGACCCAGATGTCGGCGCTGTACTGGTCGAACCGATCCAGGGCGAGGGCGGTATACGCACGCTGGGTGACGCCGTGTTGCGGGACATCCGCGCTGCTTGCGATGCAGCGGGCGCGCTCCTGATCCTCGACGAGGTCCAATGTGGCATGGGGCGCACGGGTCGGCTGTTTGCCCATGAATGGGCCGGCGTCGCCCCGGATATCATGATGGTGGCAAAGGGAATCGGCGGCGGTTTCCCGATCGGCGCCGTGTTGGCCACCGAAAACGCGGCCTCCGGCATGACGGCCGGCACGCATGGTTCAACCTATGGGGGCAACCCGTTGGGCTGTGCGGTGGCCCGCGCCGTGCTCGGTGTCGTCGCCGATCCCGCGTTCCTGGACGAGGTCGTGCGCAAGTCCGCACTCCTGCGCCAGGGGCTGGAAAGCCTTGTCGCTGGCCATCCGGAGGTCTTCGAAGCGGTTCGCGGGGAGGGCCTCATGCTCGGCCTGCGTTGCCGTCCGCCCGCGGCCGCGGTGGTGGAGGCAGGCTACGCGGAGCAGGTACTGACGGTGCCCGCGGCCGAGAACACCATTCGGCTGCTGCCAGCGCTCACCATTTCCGACGAGGAGATTGCCGAAGCCCTCGACAGGTTGGACCGAACGGCCGCCCGTGCCGCTCAACCGGCCGTCGCCGATGCCGGCTGAACACATCTCCCCTTCTTCTGTCTCGAAATATCCTCGGGGGGCGCCCCGGAGTATCCGGGGCGTTCGGGGGGCAGACAGCCCCCCGGCACCCCTTCCCAAAAGGACCGTCCGATGACCCATTTTCTCGACATCCACAAGACCGCACCCGGCGATCTGCGGGCGATGATCGACACCGCGCAAAGCATGAAGAATGCCCGGGATGGCAAACCCCGAGGTGCGCCGGATTCTGAACAGCCCTTGGCCGGCCACATGGTCGCGTTGATCTTCGAGAAACCCTCCACCCGGACCCGGGTTTCCTTCGACGTGGGCGTGCGGCAGATGGGCGGCCAGACCATGGTGCTCTCGGGCAACGACATGCAGCTCGGGCATGGCGAAACGATCCAGGACACCGCGCGCGTGCTCTCCCGCTACGTCGACCTGATCATGATCCGCACCTTCGAGGAGGTGACGCTGCTGGAACTGGCCGAAGCGGCCACCGTACCGGTCATCAACGGCCTCACGAACCGATCCCACCCGTGCCAGATCATGGCCGATATTCTCACCTTCGAGGAACACCGTGGCCCGATCGCCGGCAAGAAGGTGGTATGGTCGGGCGACGGCAACAACGTTTGCGCGTCCTTCCTGCATGCGGCGGGGCAGTTCGGGTTCGATTTCACCTTCACCGGCCCGCAAACGCTGGACCCGGAGCCCGATTTCGTCGGCTTCGCCCGCGAAAAAGGCGCCAAGATTGCCATCGAACGCGACCCGTTCAAGGCCGTCGAGGGGGCAGACCTCGTGGTGACGGACACGTGGCTTTCGATGCACGACTCCATGTCCGCCCAGGAGCGTCGCCACAACCAGCTCCGTCCCTACCAGGTCAACGAGGCGCTCATGGAGGCGGCCGGTCCCGACGCGCTCTTCATGCATTGCCTGCCTGCCCACCGCGAGGAGGAGGCGACCAGCGCGGTCATGGATGGCCCGCAATCGGTGATCTTCGATGAGGCGGAGAACCGGCTCCACGCCCAGAAGGCCGTCATGCGCTGGTGCCTCGGAGTTTGATCGAAGCACGGCCGGCCCGACCGGAGCCGCCGCGCCGCGTCAGACCTGGAACAGCGTACCGACCGCATAGGCAAGCGCCGCTGCCGTGCCGCCGATTGCCAGGGTTTCCAACCCGGAGCGCCACCACGGGCTCAGGGACCACAGGCTCTTGGCGGCGCCGATGGCGAAGAACACGGCAAGCGTCATCGCGGCCGACAACCGGAAGGCCGCCTCTCCCATGCCGATGAGAAATGGCAGCAGCGGGATCATTCCAGCCACCAGAAAGGCGAAGAACGTTGCGAGTGCCGCGCGAAGGGGATGCGGATCCATCTGGCTCAGGCCGTATTCGCCTTCGAGCATCAGGTCGATCCATTTCTCCCGCTTGGCAGTAATGGCTGCCGTGGCCGCGTCGAGGACGTCGCCGTCGAGCCCCTTCTGGCGCAGAATCTCCCGAACCTCCGTGCGCTCGCCTTCGGGGTTCGTGGCGATATGGCGAGCTTCGACAAGGCGTATACGGTGCAGGTTGTCGCGCTCCGCTTTGGTACCCGAATAGCTGCCGGCGGCCATGGAAAAGCCGTCGGCGAGGACGTTTGCCAAGCCGAGGGCGACGATCACGAAGGTCGACATCCCGGCCCCCGCCACACCGGCCACGATGGCGAAGGTCGTCACCGACCCGTCGATCCCGCCGTAGATCATTTCGCGCAATACACCCCGGCCGGGCGGGGCATTGATACGCTCCCGGATCGCCTTGGGGTCGTGGCTGTGCTCCTGCATGGCTGCACCCTCGTATGGCTCCCTCTTCAGAGTGCCGCGTGTTCACGCCGCGGGACTTGATTCAGGTCAAGCCTTTGGAGCCGATCTCGCACAGGCCGGGGCGCTACCTGCCGCGCCGCTTCGCCCGAAGGGTGGGGTCGGCCTGAGTCGGGTCGTCCGGCCATGGGTGCTTTGGATACTGCGCCCGCATGTCCTTGCGCACGTCCGCATAGGAGCTTGCCCAGAAGCCGGGGAGGTCCATCGTGGTCTGAACGGGCCGGCCCGCCGGGGACAGGAGCGTGACCCGGAGCGGCAGGCGGCGTGGGCCGACGGCAGGGTGGGTGGTCTGGCCGAACATCTCCTGTACGCGCAGGGCAATCTCTGGCGCTTCGCCGGAATAGTCGATGGGCACCTTGCGCCCGAGTGGCGTGGTGAAGGCGCCGGGGACCTGGGCATCGAGCCGTTGCAGGGCATCCCATCCGATATGGGCGCGCAGCGGTTCCAAGAGGTCCAGCGCGCGGATATCGTCGCCCGTGCGGACCTTTGCGAGAAAGGGGAGCAGCCAGTCGCCCGCGGCTTCCAGCAAGGCGTCGTCGTCGAGATCCGCAATCTCCCCACCCTCGCGCCGGAAGAGCAGGGCACGGGATTGCAGACGCCGCGCGGCTTCCGACCAGGGCAGCCCGAGCAGGCGGACCCCTTCGAGGGCGGCTTCCGCCAGCCTGTCAGGTGGAGCATCGCGCCAGATCCGGTCGGCAAGCACCAGCGCGCCCAGTCGTTCTTGTTGCCGTGCCATGACCCGGCGATCACGCTTCGACCATTCCGCTGTATCGACCCAGGCGATCCGGTCGCCGTAGAGCGCGCGCACCGCGCTTTCGGAGATCGGCAAGGCGAGGCGAATGCGTGCCTCGCGCGCATCGCCATCGAGGTCCGTCGCCACGATCAGGCGCTGACCGGCAAGCGCGTCCGTGTCGTCCATCACCGCGCCCTTGCCGCCGGAGAGCAGGTAGCGAGGCGCATCGCCGGGGCGGCGCAGACCGATCCGGTCGGGGTAGGCGAGCGCGGCGGCCTCCGCGGGCGAGAGCGTCGCGGCTTGATGCGTCGTCAGTCGCCGGAGCCGCTTCGCCTCTGTTCGGATACGTTCCAAAACGCCCCGGTCGGGCGGTAGCGGCGCGGATTTCGGATCGCGCAGCGCGGCAAGTCGCAGTGAGAGGTCGCAGCCCGCTCCCCGCATTGGATCACGCTCGGCCAGCAGAGCGGCAAGCGGAGCCGCGTCGGGGCCGGCACGCAGCAGCATGTGCGCCAACCGCGGATGCAGCGGCAGGGAGGACATCGCACGCCCGTGCTCGGTGATCCGTCCCGCATCGTCAAGCGCACCGAGACCCCTCAGAAGGCTGCGTGCCTCGCTCAGCGCCGCCTCGGGCGGTGGGGTCAGGAAAGGCAGGTCGGTGGCGCCCCAGAGCGCCAGCTCAAGCGCCAGCCCGGTCAGGTCGGCGGCTTCGATTTCCGCCGGTGGAAAGGCCGCGAGGCCGCCTTCCTCGCCCTTGGTCCAGAGCCGGAAGCAGATCCCCGGGGCAAGGCGCCCGGCGCGGCCCGCGCGCTGCGTGGCCTCGGCACGGGTCACGCGCTCCGTCACCAGCCGTGACATGCCGGAGCCGGGATCGAAACGTGCACGGCGGGCACGACCGGCATCCACCACGCAGGTGATGCCCTCGATAGTGAGCGAGGTCTCGGCGATGGAGGTCGCCAGCACGACCTTGCGGCCGCTGACAGGCGGAGCGATGGCCGCGCGCTGATCCTTGAAGGGCATCGCGCCAAAGAGCGGGCGAAGCGCGACGCCCTCGGGCAAGTGCGGCGCAAGCCGCGCCTCGGCGCGCCGGATTTCACCCTCGCCGGGCAGGAATACGAGCAGATTGCCTTCGGTTTCGGAAAGCGCGCCGCGCACCTGATCGGCAACGGCTTGCTCTAGCCTCGTGCGCTTTGGCAATGGCTGTGCGAGATGCCGGATCTCCACCGGATAGGCGCGCCCCTCGGCCGTCACCACAGGTGCGCCGCCCATGAGTGCGGCCACGGGGGCTGCGTCGAGCGTGGCCGACATGGGCATGAGCAGCAGATCCTCGCGCAGCGCATCGCGCACCTCCAGGCAAAGCGCGAGGCCGAGATCGGCATTGAGGGAGCGTTCGTGGAACTCGTCGAAGAGCACGGCGCCAATACCGCTGAGCTCGGGGTCGGATTGCAGCATCCGGGTGAGAATACCCTCGGTGACGACTTCGATCCGCGTGTCGCGGCCGGTCTTGCTCTCGCCCCGCATCCGGTAGCCGACGCGCCCCCCGGGCGTCTCGCCAATCTGCTCGGCAAGCCGCTCGGCCGCCGCCCGTGCCGCGAGCCGACGCGGTTCCAGCATCACGATCCGCAGGTCGGTCAAGTTCGCATCCAGAAGTGCCAGAGGGACGCGTGTTGTCTTGCCCGCGCCGGGTGGCGCCTGCAACACGGCCTGCCGTTCGCGGCGCAGCGCGTCCAGAAGTTCGGGCAGGACGGCGTCGATGGGAAGCGGGGCTGGCGGCATGCGGTGTTTTCAGCGGCGGTCGAAGACCATGGTGCCATAGCTTGTGCGTGCACGCACTTCTACCACCGGCCAGAGATCGCCTTGTGTGGTGTCGTAGGTGACCTCGAAATCGCGGAAACTCTTGTCGGCCAAGTCCTTCGGCTTGTAGCCGGCAACCCGGATGTACTGCGCCGGACAGTGGAGCAGATCGCCGTCGCGCCGCCCTCCTGCCAGTTTGATGCGGTGCACCTCGCGACCGTCATAGGTGGTGATGTCGAGATTGCAGGCCAGTTCGGCGGGACGGCTGCGCAAGAGCGCGTAGAGGCCGCTCATCGGGTCCAGTGCGCCCGGGTGGTCGCGGCCCTCGGCGTGGTAGGATTTGCGCTTGGTGTCCGGGGGCGTCTGGGTGACCTGCGCGATGTTGCCGGAAAACCGGATCTGCTTGGTCTTGGTCTTGCCGCGCTCGGTTGTCGTTTCGTCATAGCCACTCGGCGTGTAGCGATTGCCGGTGACACTTCCCGACGCACGGGCCTCCGCGGTCAGGTTCAGAATGCCGCCCACAAGCCCACTGGTGGCGGCGCGTCCAACGGCCTCGTACCGACCGGCGCGCTCAACCGAATGGAGCGTCAGGGTGCCGCCGCGGATCCCGGCAAAACGTACGTCGAAGATGGCTTTCTCGTCCTGTGCGGCGGCGGGGAGGGAGAAGGCCAAGAGCAAAACAAAGACCGTCAGGGCACGCATTGAAGCGCCTCCGGCTAGTGAAATCGATTGGCGCCAAGGGGCCGCATTTCCGATCGAAGGTCAACTGCCGGCAACCGTTATCGGATAGCAGGGAGCCGCAAGCTGGTGAATATCGCCGCAATGTGAACCGGAGCGTACCCGGGGGGCGGGCCGCGTGAACGGGCGGAGCACCTCCCGCCAGCCTCGACGCCCGTCGGGCGCCTGCGGCTGTTGGGCCGGGCGCGCCTTCGGCGCGCGGCCTGTGGTGCCCGTCTGGACATTTGCGGCGGACCGGCAGAAGACACCGGCAGAGGATATGGCACCGGAACGGCCCGCGGGGCGGCGAAGATCGGAAAGGCAGGAGCAGATGGAGACGGAAGAGCTGGCGCGGCGGGTGAAAGCGGGCGAAAGACGCGCCCTGGCGCGTGCGATTACGCTGGTCGAGAGCAGCCGACCCGACCACCGCGAGCAGGCGGTGGCTCTTGGCGAATTGCTGGCCGGTGCCGGGCGGCAAGCGCTCCGTCTGGGCCTGTCGGGTACGCCCGGTGTTGGAAAGTCCACCTTCATCGAGGCTTTCGGCACGATGCTCACCGAGCAGAACCTGCGCGTCGCGGTCCTGGCCGTGGATCCGTCGTCTTCCCGTTCGGGCGGCTCGATCCTCGGTGACAAGACCCGGATGGAGGAGCTATCCCGCAATCCCGCCGCGTTCATCCGTCCGTCACCAAGCCAGTCGCAATTGGGCGGCGTGGCCCGGCGAACCCGCGAGGTCGTGGCCCTCTGCGAAGCCGCCGGCTACGACGTGGTGCTGATCGAAACCGTGGGGGTCGGGCAGTCCGAAACCATGGTGGCGGAAATGTCTGACCTCTTCCTGCTTCTTCTCGCGCCGGCGGGCGGTGACGAGCTGCAGGGGGTCAAACGCGGCATCATGGAAATCGCGGATATGATCCTCGTCAACAAGGCCGACGGCGATCTCAAACCCGTCGCGACGCGGACCTGCGCGGATTACGCCGGTGCCTTGCATCTTCTGCGCAAGCGCCCGGAGGACCCCGAGGGGTTTCCCAAGGCAATGACCGTCTCGGCGGTCTCCGGCGACGGGCTCGAAACCGCATGGCAGGAAATGCAGTCGCTCGCGCAATGGCGCAAGGACAACGGGTTCTGGCAAGCGCGCCGCGCCGGTCAGGCGCGGCACTGGTTCGAAGAAGAAGTGCGGCAGGGGCTGCTCGCCCGGCTCTCGAACTCGCCGCAGATGCGTGCGCAGATGGCGGCGCTCGGTGGGAAGGTGGCCGACGGAAGCCTGGCACCGGCAGCCGCCGCGCAGGAGATGCTCGGCCTGCTCGACGGCCAATCCGGCTGAGCGACGTCCGGGGGCGGGCCGGTTCTGACAATCCCGCGGAGTCATCCTCGTTCCGGTGACCCGGTCGGCGACGCGCAGTCGCTTCTCTCCCCGGGCATCGCGCAGCAGCCCGAGTACGTCGGGATCTCTCCGTGGGGGCAGGTGCTCGCCCTATGGGCATTCCGTTGTCTGACCGGGTGCCCCGATCGCCGCCGAAGTTGCTTCTGCCGCGCATGAAAAAAGGGCGGTCGCCCGCCCTTCGCCTCCGCGCGGTGACGGAGCGTTACTTCGTTAGGATCAGCTTCCCGGCCTTGGTAATGCGCAGGGTGTAGACCTTCTCGTCGAGAACGATCTGCGCCAGCCCGTCGTCGCCGGTCATTGCGCGGGCATCGAAGGTGGGCTTGCCGGGAAGGGCGGCAGCGTCGGTGAGGCCGATCTGGTTCATCATGGTCATCTGCGCGTCTCGATACTGTCCAGGAGGTTTTCTATTCGGAAGAGAGGTAGCGACCAGCCAGCCAGAAGCTTCGCCAGATCACCGGCGGCAACGTGGCCGAGAACGGAATCTGAAAGGCGATTGACAACAGCAGGCAAGGGATCACTCCATCGGTTGTGGAGATACCCTACAAAAAGACTCTGGCGAGTCAATCCTGAATTTTTTTATCGGGTATTATCCGAGCCCAACGTCAATCGAACTCGTAAGGGGGCAGGTGCCCCAGCGTCTCGCGCAAGGCGCGACCCCAGCCTTCGGAAATCTGGCGATAATAGGCATTGTCCCGCGTGATCCGGTCCTGGTGACCGATCTCGTAGCTATCGGCGGCGTAGGTTTGCAGGTCGAACGGCATGCCCACGGAGAGGTTTGCCTTGAGCGTGGAATCGAAACTCACAAGCAAGAGCTTGGCTGCATCGGCGAAACTCAGGTCGGCGGAAAAGCCGCGAAGCAGGATCGGACGGCCGTATTTCGTTTCGCCGATCTGGAAAAACGGCGTGTCGTCGCAGGCTTCGATGAAGTTGCCCTCGGGATAAACCATGAACAGACGGGGCGGGCTCGGTGCGATCTGTCCTCCAACGATCAGCGTCGCGCCAAAGGCATCGGCCGACTGGCCTTCTTCGGAACGCTCGGCAATCACCTCGCGCAGCGTCGCCCCAACGAGGCGGGCCACCTGGAACATCGACGGCTGCTCGAGAATCGACGGGTTCCGCTCTCCGAGCGCTTTGCTGCGCTCCTCCAGCAGACTTACGACGGCCTGGGTGGTCGCGAGGTTTCCAGCGGTGAGGATCGTGATCAAGCGCTCGCCGGGAACCGACCAGGTCCGCATCTTGCGGAAGGTGGAGATATTGTCGATCCCGGCGTTCGTGCGGGTATCCGACATGAAAACGAGACCGCGTTTCAGGCGCAGGCCGACGCAATAGGTCATTGGCTATCTCCGGTTCGTTCGCGAAAGAAGCCTATTGTTGAACCTGGATGTCAACGCCCAAAGACTCGCCCTTGGCCTCGCCCAGGTGCAATCCGGAAATCGGGGCGGCTTCGGCGTAATCGAGCCCGGTGGCCACACGTACGTAACGTTCATCCGGGCAGACTTCGTTCGGAACGTCGAACCCGACCCATCCGAGCGAGTCGATATGCACCTCGGCCCAGGCGTGGCTTGCCTCCTGAGAGACCTGATCGGTCAGCAGGAGATATCCGGAGACGTAGCGGGCGGGATAGCCGAGTTGCCGGGCGGCCGCGATGAAAACATGTGCCTGATCCTGGCACACGCCGGCACCGATCCCGAGCGCCTCCTCGGCGGTCGTCTCCGCGGTCGTCTTTCCGGTCTCGTACGAAATGGCCTCCTGCACCCGGGCCGACAACGCGTGGCAGCGTGCAATGGGGTCCTCGACTTCGGTCGACAGGCCCTTGACCAGGGACCGGATCGCCATGCCCTGCCGCGTGAGCGGCGTTTGCCGCCGGAAGTACCACAGCGGGGCAAACCCCGAATGGCGACCAACGACGCCGTTCGTGTCCGAGGTCTCGACCTCGCCCTGGCAACTCACCACGATCTCGTGGCCATCGCCGGAAAAGGACATCAACATCACCCGGTTGGCGTTATGGTCGTCGAACTCCAGCTCTTTCTTCCCGCCATCGACCTGTGCTTGCCAGGTAAGCACATTCTGCCCGACACCCTGCTTCGGCATCAATCGGAGTTGTTGGAGCGCGAAGGAAACGGGCTCGGTGTAGGTATAGGTCGTGCGGTGCTGGATGCTCAGGCGCATGTATCACCCATAGAAGCGGTAGTCGGTTTCGATTGTCGCGCCCAGCTTGGCACTATCCGCAAGGAAATCGAGAATGAATTCGTGCAGGCCACCGTCGAAGATCCTGTTGATGGAGGTCGACGCCAGCCGTCCGACCAACGCCTCCGCCTGTTCCTGGCAGTTGTGCCGCGTGCCGTATTCCTTCTCCAGGTAGGACAGGTTCGCCGTCGCTTTCGCGGCGCAAAACGCCAGCGAACGGGGCATCCGGCTGTCCAGGATCAGGAATTCGGCAATGCCGCGCGCGGTAACGTCCGGCCCGTTCAGCCAGCGATAGGAACTGTGTCCGCCAACGGCGCGCAGGATGTTTTCCCACTGCACGTTGTCGAGCGCGGAGCCGATATGACTGATCGACGGCAACAAGACGTAATACTTCACATCGAGGATTCGCGCCGTGCTGTCGGCCCGTTCAAGGAAGGTACCGAGGCGCGCGAAGTTGAACACGTCGTTGCGCAGCATCGTGCCGTGGGTCGCCCCGCGCACAAGTGCGTTCTGCTGCCGGATCAGGCTCAGAACGGCTGGAAGATCCCGGTCGCTGACCTGCCGTGCCAAGGTCGACTTGAGCTGCATCCAGCACTCGTTGATGGCTTCCCAGACCTCGCGCGACAGCGCGGTGCGAACCATGCGAGCGTTGTTGCGCGCCGCCTCGACCACGGCGAGCACGCTCGAGGGGTTCGACCTGTCCCGCAACAGGAAGTCGATCACCCGCGGTTGCTCGAATGCGGTTTGCCGATCGAGATAGGTCTGCCGCGCCCCGGCAGCATCCAGAATGCTCGACCACTCGTCAGCAGAACTGGCCGGCCGGGTCAGGGCATTGCGAAACCCCGCTTCGATCAGCCGTGAGGTGTTCTCGCTGCGTTCGAGATAGCGGTACATCCAGTAGAGCCCGCCTGCGGATTTTCCCAGCATCGCGCTATTCCTCCAGCACCCAGGTGTCCTTGGTGCCCCCACCCTGGCTGGAATTCACCACCAGCGAACCTTGCTTCAGCGCCACCCGAGTCAGTCCGCCGGGCGTCAGGTCGATCCCTTCGGGAGAGACCAGCGCGAACGGGCGCAGGTCCACGTGCCGCGGGGCCAGCCCCGCTTTCGTCAGGATCGGCACCGTCGAGAGTGCCAGCGTCGGCTGGGCGATGTAATTGCCGGGCTTGGCTTCGAGCTTGGCGCGGAAGGCGGCGAGGTCTTTCTTTGTCGCGGCCGGCCCCACCAACATGCCGTAGCCGCCGGAGCCATGGACTTCCTTGACGACCAGTTCGGCCAGGTTGTCGAGCACGTAGGCGAGGCTGTCGGGGTCGGAGCATCGCCAGGTCGGCACGTTTTCGAGGATCGCCTTTTCGCCGGTATAGAACTGCACGATGTCCGGCATGTAGGAATAGATCGCCTTGTCGTCCGCGATACCGGTTCCAGGGGCATTGGCAATGGTAATGCCGCCGGCACGGTAGACATCCATGATGCCCGGCACACCCAGCATGGAATCCGGCCGGAAGTTCAGCGGATCGAGGAAGTCGTCGTCCACCCTGCGGTAAATCACGTCGATCGCGCGGAAACCTTCGGTTGTGCGCATCGCGATACGTCCATCCACGACTCGCAGATCGCTGCCGTCGACCAGTTCCGCCCCCATGTTGTCGGCAAGGAACGAATGCTCGAAATAGGCGGAATTGTGGATGCCCGGAGTCAGAACGGCCAGCACCGGTCGTCCGGTGGTCGCCGGCGGCGCGCAGGCCGAAAGCGAGCGCGAGAGCCGCGTCGGGTAGTCCTGCACCGGGCGCACGGGGATCTTGCCGAAGAGTTCGGGGAACATCTGCAGCATCGTTTCCCGGTTCTCCAGCATGTAGGAGACGCCGGAGGGCGTGCGCGCGTTGTCTTCCAGGACATAGAACTGGTTTTCGCCGGTGCGGACGAGGTCGGTGCCCACAATGTGCGTATAGACGTTGCCCGGTGGCGAAACGCCGATCATCTGCGGCAGGAACGCATCGTTGCCTTCGATCAACTCCACGGGGATGCGACCGGCCCGCAAGATTTCCTGCCGGTGGTAGATATCGTGCAGGAAGGCGTTGATTGCGCGCACCCGCTGGTCGATGCCCTTGGTCAGGCGCGCCCACTCCCGACCCGAAAGAATCCGTGGCACGATGTCGAAGGGAATGAGCCGTTCGTCGGCCTCTTCCTGCCCATAGACGTTGAAAGTGATGCCGGTGCGCCGAAAGAAGTTCTCGGCCTCTGCCGACTTGCGGCGCAGGCGGGCGATGTCCTCGCCCTCAAACCAGCCTTGGTATTCATCATAGGGGCGGCGAGCCTTGCCCGATGGCCCCAGCATTTCGTCAAAAAATTCCCCGGTCTCGCTCATGATCCCACCTTGGCGGGGGTGCAGGGACGCTGCAACCGACGCTTCGCCCATGTGGCTGATTGTCCGAGAGTCTGGCGCCGATTTCCAGTGTCTGGATGTTGGTTGTGGCGAAAAAATTGACAGTGGCTCAAAAAATGAGCGCACAAAAATCAGGCGGATGCGGGAGGGATGTCCAGCCAGATCGTGATCGGCCCGTCGTTGACCAGTTCAACAGCCATGTCGGCGGCGAACCGGCCCGTCTCCACCTTCGGGCCGAGGCCGGCAAGGTGGGTGGCAAAATGCTCGTAAAGGCGGCGTCCGGTCTCGGGGTCCGCGGCCTCGGAAAACCCGGGGCGGTTGCCCCGGCTGGTGTCGGCGGCAAGCGTGAACTGGCTGACCACCAGCGCGGCGCCGCCGGAATCGAGGAGCGAACGGTTCATCTTGCCGGCGTCGTCCTCGAAAATCCGAAGCTTGGAAAGCTTGGCCGCCAGTTTTTCCGCGTCTGCCTCGGTGTCGCCGCGCATGGCGCAGACCAGCGCCAGAACGCCCGGCCCGATCGCACCGGTTTGCTCTCCGTCGACGGTAACCGACGCGCGGGTGACGCGCTGGATCAGTGCCCTCACAATCCCAACTCGGCCGCCGTCGGGGGATTGGCGCCAGCCCGGCTGACCGTGACCGCGGCGGCCGCCCCGCCAAGGCGCAATGCCTCCAGAAGTGGCGCTTCCGGGATTTCGGCGAGGGCGGACTTGTTCAGGAAACCGCCGCGTTCCAGCCCCGCAAGGAAGCCGGCGTTGAACGTGTCTCCGGCGCCCACGGTATCGACAACCTGCACAACATCCGCCGGGGCATGGTAACTCCGGCCGCTCATGAAGGCCGTTACCCCCTTGCTCCCTTCGGTCACGCAGATCACTTTTGGGCCCTTCGCCAGCAGCGATGCGGCGAGGTCGGCAAGCGCGCCATCCCCTGCAATCCAGCGCAGATCCTCGTCGGAGACCTTCACAACATCGGCCGCGCCGATCATCCTGTCGATGCGCGCCCGATAGGCCGCTTCATCCTTGATGAAGCCGGGGCGGATGTTCGGATCCAGCATGACCAGCCGATCGGCGCATTCCCGCAGCGCAAGCGTCTCGTAGGACGACGCGCAGGGTTCCACGACCAGCGAGATGCCGCCAAAGAAGAGCGCGTCCACACCGTCCAGACTGGCCGGCTTCGGAAGGTCATCGGCCGAGATCATTCGTCCCGCGGTCGCCTCATCATAGAAGGCGTATTTCGCGTGCCCGTCGGTCAGTTCGACGAATGCGAGCGTCGTGGGGCGGTCCGACCGGGCGCAGAGCGAATAGTCGACCCCGCTGGCGTCCAGCGCCTCCTCCAGCCGGCTGCCAAAAAGATCCGTCGACAGGCCAGTGAAAAACCGCACCGGAGACCCGAGCCGGCCGAGCGCGATTGCCGTGTTGAAGACGCTGCCACCCGCAACCGGGGCGAAGCAGGGTTCGGTGCAGGTCGACACACGCGGCAACATGTCGATCAAAGCTTCGCCGGCACACAGGATCATCGGATCGCTCCTTGCTCACATCCGTTGGCTGTTCCTAACGCTGGTCGCGGCGGAGGTCCACAGCCCGGGCGTCATGCGTCAAATCAAGGCGAGGGTGCCCCGGTGGAGCTAGACTCCGCCCATCGGGAATCGTTGTCAGAGGAGGAGACGATGGTTGAGAAATCGCACACCAGCGGCTTCTGGCCCAGCCTGTACGAACCGTTCCGGGGTGTCGGAGAACGCCTGTCGGAATGGGTTGCGCCGGCGGCCGAGGCATCGGGGGCCGAGAATGCCTATCGCATCAGTGTCGAACTGCCCGGGGTGGCCGAGAAGGACATCGCGCTTTCGGTCGAAGACGGCGTCGTCACGCTTTCCGGCGAGAAACGCACCGAACGGGAGGAGAAAGGCGAGACGTGGTTCTTCAGCGAGCGGCAATACGGCTCCTTCAGCCGGTCGTTCCGGTTGCCACCGGATGCCGACGGCAAGGCCGTCGACGCGCGCCTGAAGGATGGCGTGCTGACAATCAGCGTGCCGAAGCGGTCGCTTGCGGGCGATCCGGCGAACCACGTGAAGATCAAGGCCGGATAGGCGCTCAGAACCCCGAGGTGTAGCCACCGGAGGCGCCGACCTCGTTGAGGTAGGCGATGGCCGCTGCGGCCAATAGCGCGGCGATGACCGCGAGCGCGATCTTGAACGCGGAATAGGGGCGCTCCCCCTTCACCTCTCCGCTGCGTGCATTCACGACAAAGCGGTAGGTCTTGCCGCGGAACTTGTAGGCGGCGAGCCAGATCGGCAACAGGATATGCTTGAACGTCACGCCGCTGTGGCGGGTGTCGGCCTGCGTGATCTGCTGGTGGTCGCCACCGATATCGCGGCGGATGTCCGTGGCAATCACCGCGTCCATCTTCTGTCGCGCATAGGCGAAGCCCGGCTCGAGGTCGACGGTATAGGCCTCGGCGATATACCCGGCGAGATACTGCGGCCTGAACGGAACCAGCTTCGCCAGGTCCCACGGGTTGAGCTCGTCGACATAGGTGCGCGGCAGGCTGTCGGCTGCGAGCACCAGAACGTCGTCGAAGTCCCGCGCCACACGGCCGCGCACCGAGCGCCAGCGGGTCTTGCGTACCCGCACATTCCGCCGCTCGCCATTCACCACCCGGGTTTCGGTGACGTAGTAATCGTCGCCGCGACGACCGGCGTATTCGGTCCGCGTGCGGGAATCGTAGGTCCAGAAGGGCACGTAGATGCCCTTCATCTTCCGCCCCTTGCGGGCGTACTGCTTGAGCCCGTTGGGCGCGAACCACAGCCGGCCGAGCCATCGCGACATGGCCTTGCGCGCAGTCTCCTCGTCGAGCGCGAATGGCAGGACGGCGGTGGGTTTCAGGTGCCGCTGCGGGCCGGTGTCCGTGACAACGGGGGAGGCGCAGAAGGGGCATTCCTTCGCCTGTTCGGAGCCCGACATCTCGAAATTCGCGCCGCAGCTGTCGCAATGCGCGGTGCGCGCTGTGACGATCTCGGAGGCGGGGATGTCGAGGCGCAAGGCGCGTTCGTAGTCCAGCTCCTGTAGCGCCTCGTCCCATTCTGCCCGGCCACCAGCGCTCACATGTTCGACATGACCGCAATGGTCGCAGACGAGGTCGCCCCGGTCGGCGGAAAAGCGGAGGTCGGCACCACAGGCGGGGCAGGGGAAGCGGTGTTTTTCCGCCACTTCCACTGCCTCGGGAGGCAGATCCTCGAAGATCGTGTCGACTGGCGGCGGCGGATCCGCCGACTCCTCGGAGCGCGATATCTTCGGGATACGACTCATGCTTTGTCCCCAGCTTCTCCCGCCCCGGAGGGGCACTCCAATGCCCGGCTCTGTCCGCGATGGGGCGCTCCCGGCGCGGCTGAGGGGCGATGGGTTGTCGGATCTGTCATCGCCCGCCGGGCGCGCTCGGTCAAGGTTCCGTCGGCGGTGCAACGTCCCGCCCGGTGATCGCTTGCGCGGTCACTCGCAACCGGCAAACCCTTCGACCCTTTTTCCCGGTGACGTGCATCGGTGACATGGATCATGGCTGCTGCCCCACGTGTCGAGCTAAACTTACGGCGCCCTGGAACGTCCGGCATCACCCGCCGGCGGAGGGCAAATATAGGGGGAGGAGACCATGTTGAGAAACGCGATTCCAGTCCTTCTCTCGGTGCTGGCGCTCGCGGGCAGTGAAATGGCCCCGATGGCCGAAGCGGCCGGAGCAGAGGGTACATTCGTGGTAGAGACGGCCTATGCGGCAGTGTCCGCAGGCGATGTCGAAACGGCGATCACATATCTGACCGACGACGCGATGTTCTCTGTCGTGCCGAAATCCAGTCGGATGAGCGCGCCGGCGCTCGTCGGCAAGTCCGAAATCGGTGGTTGGTGGACGGGTACCTACAAGGACAACGGCCGGGTCGAATTTGCCAATCTCGTTGAGGACGGCGACCGGGCGACGTTCACCTGCCTGTATTACGGCGACAAACTCGAAAAACTCGGGGTTTCGCCAGCCGAGTTCGATGGCGTTGCAATCCTGCGCGACGGCAAGATCCGCGTGCTGGTCTGGAGCTACACCGCCGCGTATGAGCCGAAACTGAAAGCCGCGCTCGCAAAGCTCGCCCAATAGGCCGCGGCCCTGAGGCGGCGGCCGCGGGCAACCTCGGGCGCCGCTGCATGATCGCGGGTGATCAGACCCCCGGCGGCGGGGGAGGTGGCAGGATGGTGAAAAGCTGCGCCAGTTCCTGCACGTCCTCCGCCTTCATCCAGCCGTCCTGCCCCGGGGTCCAGACAAGGCTCTCGCGGGTCAACTCGCCCGCGCTGGCCTTTTGTCCCATGGCAGCCTTGGAGAATGGGCCGGAGGTCGCGCCGTCCTTGGCGATATGCCAGACATGCTCCACTGGTGGCGGCGGGGGCGGCGGCGCTGGTTGGACCGCGGCAGGCGCGGTGCGCGATTGCGGCGCGGCGCCCCAGGGGCCGGGTGCGAAACCGCCCTGCGCCATCTGGCCCGCCATTGCCATCCCCATGCCAGCCCCGAGCCCGGCCGCCAAGCCGCCGCCCGCCGGGTTGCGCGCGGCCTCCGTCATCGCTTCGGCGGCGGAATACTGGGTGAACTTGCCCAGATCCCCGGCAAGCCCCATGGAGGTGCGCTTATCGAGGGCGGCTTCAACGGCAGGCGGTAGCGAAATGTTCTCGATGTAGAACTCCGGCATCGTCATGCCGTAATCGGCCAGCACCGTGCTGACTTTCGCCGCAACCAGTTTGCCCATGTCACCCGTATTGGCAGCCATGTCGAGCACCGGGATGCCGGAGCCCGCCATCACGCGGGAGCTTTCCTGAACGATGATGTTGCGAATCTGGAAGGTGATTTCGTCGGTGGTGAACTCGCCATCGGTCCCGACGATCTCGGTCATGAAAGTCGCCGGGTCGGTCACACGGACCGAATAGGTGCCGAAGGCGCGAATGCGGGTCGGGCCGAACTCGGGATCGCGCAGCATCACCGGATTCTTGGTGCCCCATTTGAGGTCGGTGAACCGGGTGGTGTTGACGAAGTAGATCTCCGACTTGAACGGACTCTTGAAGCCATGGTCCCAGTGCTGAAGCGTCGTCATGATCGGCATGTTGTTGGTCTCCAGCATGTAGAGACCCGGGGTGAAAACATCCGCCAACTGCCCTTCGTGAACGAAGACCGCCGCCTGCCCCTCGCGCACCGTCAGCTTGGCACCGTATTTGATCTCGTGCCCCTCGCGTTCGAAGCGCCAGACCAGAGTGTCGCGGGTGTCGTCGGTCCAGTGGATGACGTCGATGAACTGTCCTGATAGAAAATCGAGAATGCCCATGATCGGCTCTCCCCCTGTCTGAATTAGATCAACTTTCGCCGCCCATAAGCTCCGATGCAATCACCTTCACGATCGGCCGGGCGGTATCGGCCGTCATGCCGACGCGCAAGCGCCGGTCGTAGAGAATGCGGAGCAGCAACTCGTCATGGCGCGTCAGCAGCGCGAATTCCTCGTCGTCATTGAAGATCGACGGTCTCGCAAGGGGGCTGTCGTTCGGCAGCCCGAGCCCCTGGGCGACCTCTTCATGCAGGCACGACAAACGCAGCAGGTCCGGGTGTTCGCCGCGGATCACAGCCACCGCGCGGTGGTAGGCAGGATTGTCCGTGCTCGACAACGCGAACGCGAGGCAGAACGTCTCCCGCGGCATGTTTTCGATGGCATTGATCGTTGAGCGCTCGATGGACGGCACCAGTTGCCGCAGCCATGGGCCGTATTGGCGGCGCTCGTTCTCGTGCAACATCAATACGTGGAAATTGGCATTGGACCCCTGGGTCATCGTGATGGGGTGGCCAGTGGCACGCGAAAGCTGACGGACATAGGCCTCCAGCGCCAGCCGGTCTCGGGCGCGTTGATCCTCCGGGATCGTTGCGCCAAACACCAGCTTGATCCGGACCGGCCGCTCCCACCGGCTCAACTGGCTCTCGGTCTGCTCCGCGACGAGTTGGCCGGCACGCGACACGTACTCGTCATAGAGCGCGATGCGAACGAAATTCGTCACCAGGTTGTGCGCGGCAAAGGGCGTATCCGGGCTGTCTGTCTCGGTGCGCAGCAATCCCCTGGCGAGGAAATCCTGTTGAACGCGCCGATAATAGCGCTCCAATTCGTAGGATTCCTGAGAGCGGGTCGGAACCTGCGGCGCCGCGAGCCCGGCGGACGGCGCGTCGGGCCGCGCCGGCGGAACCGGAACGGGGCCGCGGGGCGCCGGTGCCTCGCAGCCCGAAAGGATTGCCAGCACCGCGGCCAGCAATCCCGCCTTTGCCGTCAGTCGCGTCACACTCAGCCAGCCGGGACCGATGTTGCCGCGGTGTCGCCGAGGCCGGTCTGGCGTGCCTTTGCCGATGCCAGCGTGTCGCGCAATTCATGCTCCATCTTCACAAGTTCCTCTTCGGCGGCCGCGCGCCGTGCCTTGCCCTCGTCCGCGATGGCGAGGCTTTCGTTGATCGTGGCGATCAGGTCGGCGTTGGCCTGCTTGACGGCCTCGATATCGAAGACACCGCGCTCCATTTCTTCCCGCACG
Source organism: Tropicimonas marinistellae (assembly GCF_001509585.1). GTDB lineage: Bacteria > Pseudomonadota > Alphaproteobacteria > Rhodobacterales > Rhodobacteraceae > Tropicimonas > Tropicimonas marinistellae. The sequence goes on from NZ_LNCI01000001.1 coordinate 562,345, forward strand.
ACCTTGTTCGTCTCGCGCAGGTTCTTGGCATTGGCCGTCAGCAGATCGTTGGTCAGGTCATTCGCTTCGCGCACCGCGCCGGCGGCCTCGGCGGAGCGCTGGATTGTGACCGCCTGTGCAAGCTGCGTCTCCCAGAGCGGCACGGTGTTGACCAGCGTCGAGTTGATCTTCGTAACCAGCGACTTGTCGTTTTCCTGCACAAGGCGGATCGAGGGCAAGGATTGCATGGTGACCTGGCGGGTGAGCTTCAGATCGTGCACCCGGCGCTCCAGGTCGTCGCGCGCGGCGCGCATGTCGCGCAGCTCCTGCGCCTTCATTACCTGGTCGCCTTCTGGCGCCGCCTGAACCTCGGCTTCCTTGGCCGGGATGACGGTGCCGTCCATCTCGGCGAGCTTCGCTTCGCCGGCCGCGATATAGAGCGCCAGCTCGTCATAGAAATTGAGCGTCTTGTCGTAGAGCAGATCCAGCGACTTGATGTCCTTCAGCAGCGTGTGCTCGTGGCCGAGCAGGTCGTCGGTGATCTTGTCGATCTGCCCCTGCACACCCTCGTAGTTTGCGACGAACTTCGCAAAGGGCGCGGTGCGGCCCAGGAGCTTCTCCCACCAGGTACGCTCCCGGCGCACGTCCAGTTCGGAGACCGAGAAGCCGCGGATCGTGGTGACAATGTCGCGCAGGGAATCGCCGGCCGGGCCGACATCCTTGTTCTTCACGTCGGCCAGCATCGCCTGCGAGATTTCCTGCAATTCCGCCTGCGCGGCGGAGCCGAAGGAAACTATGGAATTCGTATCGCCCATGTCGATCTCGTCCATGCGCTTGCGGATTTCCGCGCCGACGACGGCGTCGGCTTGCTCCAGCGGCACGATGTCGGCGGCCGGGGCGGGTTCGGGCAATTGCACTTCGACGACTTCCTTGACTGCGGTCACCGCCTCGGCGGCCTTCTGCTGGACTTCCTGCGACATCTCTATTCCTCCTGAAATCCGGTTTTCAATCCATTCTCACGCCTTCGCGCTGCAACCGGTCGCGCAGCACTTCGATCTCGACATCGAGGGCCGAACGGTCCGAGACCATCAGCGTCTCGGTCTTGGCGCTGAAATTGCGTTCAAGATCGTCCAGCAGGGCGACGTAGTTTTCCCGGGCCTGCGGATCGCGGTTGCGGGCATAGAGATCGGCGAACTTGATCGTCGCCTCGGCCGCGCCCTTGAGATAGACCACGAGAAACTTGCGTGCCGCGGTAAGATCGCGCGGATCCTCCTCCACGGTGCGGCACATGTGCCGTGCGGTGGCCTGGAAGCCCTCGACGCGACGCTCCAGCTTGCGATCTCCGGCCTTGGATATCGCGTCGCCCATTCGTTCGAGTTGTTCTTCCGCTTCGTCGACGACCCGGGCGACCCGGTCCTGCTGGAAGGTGTCGACACCTTCGATGTTCTTGTCGGCGAGCGGATCGATTCCGAAAGCCGCAAGGTGCAGTACGACCGCGATTGCGCCGTAGATCAGCGGTTGGGCAAGCCCGCCGGTCTGATGCGAGAAGGCCGCGAGAAACACGCCAAAGCCGGCAAGCACCGCGGCCACGATCTTGCGCGGCAGGGCAGGGCGGCGGGCGACCTTGCGGGCGTCGTAGGCCGCTTCGGCCTTCACCCCCTCGGACAGCATGAAGACGGCCGAGGCAAGCACCGCGGCGGCACCGAGATCGAGCGCCATGCCCGTGGCGTCCTGCCGGAAGGCGGTGAAGAGCAACGGGACCGGCGCGAGGTAGAGCAGGTTGATGCGCGCCGCCGCCCGCGCGCGCGGGCGCGCCACGGGCCTTGGGGCCGGACCCGGGCCATCGGTCTTGCCATCCGCGTCGGGTGAATACTTGCCGCCATAGCGCTGTGCCATCAATCCGCTCCGATCACGCCGAGCGATACACCGAACACAAGAACCCACAGGATAATGAAGGCGATCCTGGGAATCAGGCCGCTTTTCATGGGCCCTTCGTCGAATGCTTTTCCTGCGGATCCGGCAATGGCCGCTCCAGCGAGTGTAATACCGACCACCAGCGCCGCCATGACCGCGAGCGCCAGCACGAGAGAAACGAGGATTCGCATGGGGTTGCCCCTTTAGCCGCACCTAACCCCGGTTATACGACAAGGACATGACCCCGACCAGCACCAAGGAAGGGCGGTTGGACGCGTATCGCCGGGCCGGCCGGTGTCGGCAGGCTCCCGCCCGTCGTCGGGGCATCGCAGATGCCCCTCCTCCCGTTGGGCCGGGCCGCGCGCGATGCGCGCGGGGGGGCAGGCGGTTCCGGCGACGCCCAGGGCGAATAGCAAGAGGAACCAACAAAAAACGCCGCCCCTGGGGGGCGGCGTCCTGCACTGTCGTTGATCCTTCGGCTCAGAAGCCGAGGCCCTCGTATTTTTTCTTGAACTTCGAAACGCGTCCGCCGGTGTCCATCAGCTTCTGCGAGCCGCCGGTCCATGCGGGGTGCGAGGAGGGGTCGATATCGAGCGCCAGCTGCTCGCCTTCCTTGCCCCAGGTCGATTTCATGCGAACCACCGTGCCATCGGTCATCTTGACGTCGATGGCGTGGTAGTCGGGATGCAGATCCTTTTTCATCGCGCCGCTCCTTACGACTTGGGCTTGTAGGTGGAATCTTCCGCGATCCGGGCCGACTTGCCGCGGCGCGAGCGCAGGTAGTAGAGCTTCGCCCGGCGGACACGGCCGCGACGGACAACAGTGATGCTCTCGATATTGGTCGAATGCAGCGGGAAGACACGCTCCACGCCTTCGCCGAAAGAGATCTTCCGCACCGTGAAGGAGCCGGCGATCCCCTCGCCGTTTTTCCGCGCGATGCAGACGCCCTCGTAATTCTGGACCCGGCTGCGCGAGCCTTCGGTCACCTTGTAGCCGACACGAACGGTGTCGCCGGCCTTGAAGTCGGGAATCTCCTTCCCGAGGGAGGCGATCTGTTCGGCCTCCAGTTCTGCGATCAGATCCATCTGATGCGCTCCTCATGCTGCTTGCGGTTGTCCCGCAAAGTGTTTCGCGCCCTCAGAGCTCCTGGTCTTCATCGGGTCCGCCCGAAAACACTCGGTGCGCCCGCCGGAGGTCAGGTCGTCATTGCCTTGAACGGTTCCGTTCGATTCGCCGGTGAGTCGGGATCGAAGAAGATCCGCCCAATAGGCCCGGACACAAAGCAAAACCACCCGAGTCGGTTGCCCGCCCGGGATGCGGCTGTCTACGTCGTTCAATCGCCCATTGCAAGCGTCCACGGGCCTTCGTGCCGATGGCCGGTCCATGACGGGAATCATCGCGCGCCGGCAGGCTTCGCGGTATACTCCCGGACGGGAGGTTAATCCGATGCAAACCAACCAAGTTCCCCATTACGACGACAGCGTGAACCCGACGGCGTGCTGCCCGAAATTCAATCCCGACGGGTGGGACGGAGCCGAGCTTCACTTCGAGAACAAGCCGTTCCTGCGGGCCCAAACCCGCAGCGCCATGCATATCCCGCTCAACATCGGCAAGGTCTTCGCCCGCGTTGACGCGCACATGAAGGATGCCGGCGGCTGGGACACGTCCAACATGATCATCCTGAGCCGCGACATCTCTCCGTGGAAGTCCGAGCATTTCTTTTCGACCGATGAAACGGTTGCCGACGAGGAAATGACGACGCTCACCGGTGATTTCGTCACCAAGGTGTTCGAAGGTCCCTACAAGGACGCGCGGCACTGGATCGAGGAGATGCGGAAGATCGCGGCAGAGCGGGGCAAGGAGCCGAAGGAGATCTTCTTCTTCTACACGACCTGCCCGAAATGCGCGAAGCACTACGGGAAGAACTACGTCGTGGGCGTGGTGCAGATCTAGCGTGGCGCAACAGCCGCGCCCGGTGCCGGTTGAGGCGCGCGCGCCTCACCGCGTTGCCTACCCTTGCTTGCCCTCATGGCGGGCTTGCCAGGCCGCCCAGAGATCCGGCCGGCGGGCGCGGGTGAGCGCCTTGGCCTGCGCGCGCCGCCATTCGTGGATATTCGCGTGATGGCCCGACAGAAGCACCTCCGGCACGGCATGGCCGCGCCAGTCGTTGGGCCGCGTGAACTGCGGATGCTCCAATAGCCCTTCGGAGAAGCTCTCTTCCTCGGTCGAGGCCTGATTTCCCAGAACCCCCGGCAGCAGCCGCACCGTGGCGTCGATCATCGCCTGCGCCGCGATTTCCCCGCCGGTCATCACGAAATCGCCCAGCGAGACCTCCTCGATCCCGTAGGCGTCCAGCACCCGCTGGTCGACGCCTTCGAAGCGCCCGCAGAGCATCGTCACCCCATCGGCGCGGGCCCAGTTGCGGGCCGTCGCCTGGGTGAAGGGCCTGCCTCGCGGCGAGAGGTAGACCAGCGGCCAGCGGCCTCGCTCCGCCGGCGTCCCTTTCGCCGCCTCGTCAAGCGCATCGGCGACGACGTCGGCGCGCAGGACCATTCCGGCGCCGCCGCCGGTGGGAGTGTCGTCCACATTCCGGTGCCGACCGACGCCGAAGAGCCGCAGGTCTATCGTTTCCAGCGCCCAGAGCCCGTCCTGCAGTGCTTTTCCCGTGAGCGATTCCCCCAGAACGCCGGGAAAGGCGTCCGGAAACAACGTGACGATCTTGGCCGTCCAGGCACCGGTGATGCGCGGCGTCGGGGTCATGAGATCGCGCGGGATCAGGCTGGGGGCGATGGCGAGACGGCCGTGGGATTTGGGTTTGTCAGCCATCGTCGCTCAGATCCCTTTCGATGTCTTCGATCCTTTGGGCCAGCGAAACCAGCGCGTCGGACAATTCCTCATGCCCCGGCGCGATCTGGCCTGCGATATCCAGCAGCCGGGTCACGGATGGCATGTCTGCGTGGGTCGTGGGAAAGCCGTCGAGCAGGTCGCTGGCCAGACGCAGGAAATGCGCGAGCGTGACGGTGTCGGCCGCCGCGACGATCTGGTCGAAGGCCTGTGCCATGCGGCCGGCGCCGATCTCCTGCCAGGCGAGGCCGCCGTCCGAGGCCAGCAACAGCGCGGCGTGTCGGTCGCGCCGCGTGCCGGTGCGCTCCGCCCGGTTGAGGAAGGCATCGAGCAGGATCGAGGCACGGACCTCCCCGTCAAGCGGAAGCAGGATGTCGCGCAGCGCCGCTTCGGAGGCCGCCTCGGCTGGCAGCGCGTCGATCTCGCCATAGGCCACCGCCAGTGCTGCCGCCTCAGAACCGGTGGGGTGCTTGAGCGGCAGGTCCGGGTCCTGATCGAGGATCTCCTCGGCGTCGTCGGCGAATTCGTTCAGGGTTTTCAGTGCCGCTTCCACGAAGGCTTCCGTCTCCGCTTCCTTTTTCGGCTGCCACAGCACCCGGCCGAGCGCCAGCGCTCCGAGGCCCATGACCAGCCAGGCCGCGAGCGGCGCGGTCGCCTCGATCCCGAACAACGCGCGCAGCATCACGCCCAGCCCCAGGCACATGGAGGCCAGCGCGAAATGCAGCATGATGGTCGGCAGCACGAAGGCCATCCCGTCGCGAAACGGCTCCGTGCGCATGATCAGCACCCAGAGGAAGAACAGCCCCGCAAAAGGCACAACGGCGACATAGGCCGCACCCGTGGCACCGGCACCGATCGGCGCGGCGTAGAACATCGCACCGGCCAGCCCCAGGCGCCAGCGTTTCATCAGAAGAGCCCTTCGGGCGGGTCGGCGACAATGCGACCGGCGGCGATGTCCACTGTCGGCACCGCGTCCCGGGTGAACGGCAGAAGCACGGTTGTCTTCAACCCCGGGCCGTGGATTTCCAGCATGTCGCCGGCGCCGAATTCCTGCACCGCCCGCACGGTTCCCAGCAGCGTGCCGCCGGTGTCGCGTACTTCCAGCCCGATCAGATCGGCGTGGTAGAACTCGTCCTCCGGCAGCGCCGGCATCCGGTCGCGGTCCGCGAACAGGCGCGTGCCTTTCAACGCATCCGCCTGTTCCTTGCTGGCCACGCCCACAAGGCGCGCGGCCAGCCCGTTCTTGACCGGCCGCGTGATCTCCACCGAGAAACTGCCGGTGCCGTCCTCGGTGTAGAGCGGGCCATAGGCGGCGATGTCGTCGGGCTGGGCGCAGAAGCTCTTCAGCCGCACCTCACCCTGCACGCCGAACGCACCGGCAATCGCGCCGACGCAAACGCGGGCTTCAGACATCGCCAGACCCTCCGGGCAAGGCCGCCTTACTCGACGGCGGCCTCTTCGGTTTCCTCAGCCGGAGCCTCGGCCGGAGCTTCGGTCGCTGCAGCAGCGGCTTCAGCGGCCTCGGCCTCCTTGGCGGCTTTCTCCTCGGCACGCTCCTGCGCCTTCTTGCCCGGCTTGGCCTTGTTGGGGTTGTTGCGCTCGACCTTGTCCTTGGTGCCGGCGGCTTCCAGGAAGCGGCTGATACGGTCGGTCGGCTGGGCGCCCTGGTCGAGCCAGTACTGCACGCGCTCCATGTCCATCTTCACGCGCTCTTCGCTGTCCTTCGGCAGAAGCGGGTTGTAGGTGCCCAGCTTCTCGATGAACCGGCCATCGCGCGGCATGCGGCTATCGGCAGCGACGATGGAATAGAACGGGCGCTTCTTGGAGCCGCCGCGGGCGAGACGAATTTTCATGGCCATTGTTTTTCTCCTTCGAATGGCGGTGATTGGGCCGGTTATACGGCCGTCATTCCTGGTGTTTCTTGTGGTGTCGGATGACTTCCTGAATGATGAAGTTCAGGAATGCCTTGGCGAAATCGGGGTCCAGGTCGGCCCGTATCGCCAAATCTTCGAGCCGCTCGATCTGCGCGGATTCGCGCGTCGGATCGGACGGGGGAAGGTCGTGTGTGGCCTTGAGCTTGCCCACCGCCTGCGTGTGGGCAAAGCGCTCGGCGAGCGTGTAGACAAGGATCGCGTCCAGCCGGTCGATGCTGTCGCGGTGCTCCTTGAGCAACTCGGCGGCGCGGGCAACGGCGTCAGTCAATGGCGTATCCCTTCGGCTTGAACAGCGGATCGTAATAGGAGCGGATCTCCAGCTCGATCCCGTCGCGAAGCTGGCCGTCGCGGAGCCGGGCCGGCGACGGGTGGCGGTACACGACGTCGTTGCCGTCGACAGACGCGGCAGACGGGTCCTTGGTCGCGCCAAGCCGCTCGGCCAGACGGATCGAATCGAGGTCCTTGGGATCGAGGTAGGAAACGGCGGTCTCCCATCCGCCATCGTCGTAGAAGTACCGCCGCGCCCGGTGCGTGGCTTCCAGCGCGTAGCCATGTCCGGACTTTTCCGGCCAGATGAACCAGGCAATCTCCCGTTCCGGCCACTTGGGCGGAAACCAACCGCCAGCCATGCCAAGCGTCTCGTCGGTCTCCCGCAGGTGGATCATCCACATGCCGAAGCCGCGGATCTCCCAATGCCCGATCTCGGCGGCGTAGAGCATCCAGATCTCGTAGGCGTTGAGCGGCCCGCCCATGAAGCGCGAGCGGTAGGACGAGAAGGTCGAGCGGAAGTTCGGGTAATCCTCGGGTTCGGGCCCACGAAGGATCAACCGCTCCGTCTCCAGTGTCGGAATGCTGCGATGCCCCATCAGACAGCCTCCTCGATTTCGGCGCGCCAAAGACGCAGGCGCTCGGTGCCAGCCGGTCGTGCTTCCGGCGCACGCAACCTGTTTGTGAAACGGTTCATGCGTATGCCTCCGGGTTGCCGTCCGCGTCGGCGGCGGGGTGACGGTAGACGAGGCAGGAAACACCAACGGGTCCGGTCGCATCGGGATCGGGTTTGCAGCCGAGCCGCTCGGCAACCCGGATCGAGGACGTGTCATCCGGATCGCAATAGCTGACCAGCGAGGTCAGCCCCGCGTGCATGTAGGCGTAATCGCGCAGCGTCATTGCGGCGCCTGTCGCGACGCCCTTCCCGCGGAAACCGTCGTAGAGGCTCCAGCCGAGCTCCGGTTCCGGCGAGCCGGGTGCACTGGTTATCCTGACAAAACCCGCCGGCTGACCATCGACCTCGATCGTCAGGCCGCCATAGCCAAAGAGCGGCCAGTGGGCGATGTCATTCGCAAACCGGTTCCAGGCCGTATCGCGCGAGACCGGGGCGGACGAGCCGGGCGCGTGCGCCGACGCGAAATGGGCCGCGTAGGCTCCGAAATCGTCGAGATTGTAGGGGCGCAGCAAGAAACGCGGCGTCCGAAGGGTCGGCGGTCCCGCGCCGTCCGTCTTGCGGCGCGTCTGAACGGGAAGCACGCTCTCGGCTCTCACCGGGCCGGGGTGGCGATAGACGTCATGCGGGCCAATGGACGCCGGGTAGGTGGCTTCTGGGTCGAGCGACGCACCCATCCGAAGCGCAAGCTGGATCGCGTTGCGGTTCTCTGCATGGATATAGGTGACGGCGGTGGTCCAGCCGAGCGTGTCGAACGCATGGGCACGCGCGGCGGTCGCCGCCTCGTGGGCGAAGCCATGACCGGCCACGTCTGCCTGCCAGAGTTGCCAGGTGATTTCCGGTTCGATGAAACTGTCCGGGAAATGCGGCCCGATCAGGCCAATCCCGCCGGGCGCGTCGCGCCGTTCGATGACAAACCTGCCGAATCCCTTCTGCTGCCAATGCGCGAGAATGGCTTCGAAGCGGTCGCGCGACTGGCGCGGGGCGACGACGGGGCCATGTGTGGCCCGCCAATCCGAGGCATAGTAGGTCTGATACGCCCCCATGTCCGCAGGCACGGGGCGGCGCAGCAGCAGCCGGTCGGTTTCCAGGCGTTCCACGATCATGCCGCAGCTCCCGGTCCGGGATGCCTGTAGACGAGGCAATCGGGGGCGTGCTGCGGGCGTGGTGCGGCTGCATCCGCAAAGGCGCCCAGCCGTTCCGCGAGCGCGACAGAGCGGTCGTTGCCCGGGCGGATATAGCTGACAGCCGTCGTCCAGCCCATCGGGCCGAATGCGTGGTCGCGGATCGCGCTGGCGGCCTCGAAGGCATAGCCCCGGCCCTCGTAGCCGTCATACATGATCCAGCCGATCTCTGCTTCGGGCCAGGTGGCCGGTTGCCAGCAGCCGGCATGGCCGGCGGGGGTCTCCGACCCTCGCTCGCAGATCGTCCACATCCCGAAGCCGCGTATGAGCCAGTGGCCGAGCAGCGTCGCGAAGCCGGCCCATGTCTCGCGCTCCCCGCGCGGCCCGCCGGTGTATTGCGACCGCTCGGAGGCGAAGTACGCCCGATAGGCCGGGAAATCCGCCGTCACCGGCGCGCGCAGCACCAGACGTTCGGTCTCCAGCACCGGGATATCCAAGTGAATGCCGCTCATGCCGCCTCGCCGGGGTGGGGGTGGCGGTACACGAGGTCCTCGGGGTCCGGTCGGTCGGCACGCTCGTCGAGGCGTGCGCCCAGCCGCTCGGCCACGCGGATGGAGGCGGCATTCTCCGGGGAAATGTAGCTGACAAGCGTCGACAGACCGCGCGGGCCAAAGGCCCAGTCTCGGGCGGCGCCTGCGGCTTCCGCGGCGTACCCCTGGCCCTCGAAACCGTCGTAGAGCATCCAGCCGAGTTCGATCTCGGGGAAGAAATCGGGCCTGTTGCAGCCGATCTGCCCGATCACGGCGCCGTCCTCGCGCCGTTCCAGCGTCCAGCCGCCGCATCCGGTCAGCGCCCAGGCCCCGGAATCCGCGGCAAACCACAGCCATGCGTCGCGCCGGCTGATCGGTCCGCCCATGTACTTGGAGCGATCCGTTGCCAGCAGCGCCGCGAAGGGCTCGAAGTCCGCGACGCGCTGGCGTCGCAGGGTCAGGCGGTCTGTCGTCAGAATCGGGGCGTCCGTCATTTGGCGCCTCCGCGTGGGGTCGAGCGTCTCATGCCGCCCGCCTCCAGGGCTGGATCGGTGCCGGATCGCGCGTGGGTACGGGATGGCGGAAGACGAGCGCGTCCGCATCGGTATCGCTGAACGGGTCGGCAATCGCTCCGATGGTCCGGGCGAGCGCCGCGCTGCGCCTGTCTTCGGGCGCAACGAAACTGATGATCTCGCGCCAGCCGACGCCGCGGGCGGCGAAATCCCGCGCCGCGTGCAGGGCCTCGGGCGCCAGCGTGTCCGCATCCGCGGTGTCCCAGAACAGCCAGCCGAGTTCCGGCTCCGGCCAGCCGGTCGCATGCCAGGGGCCGGCAAGCCCGACGGGCTCGTCACACCCCTTGGGCAGGACGGCGAAGAGCCCGAGCCCGCAAAGATCCCAGTGGCAGACGATGGGGACCGTCTGCGCCAGCGCCCGCTCCCCGCTCAGCGGGGCGGTGGAAACATGCGGCTTGCCGCTTCGCAGCTGCGCAAGGATGGCACCAATATCCGCACGGGTCGGGCGGCGCAGGAACAGGCGATCTGTTTCGAGGACAGGCGTGCGCATCGGGGAAACCTATTTCTTCTTGCCAAAACCGGAGAGGCCGGGCGGCAGGGCCATGCCGCCGCCGCCGAGCCCGGGCAATCCGCCGGGCATGCCGCCGCCGGGCATATTGCCGAGCGCCTTGGCGGCCTTTTCCATGTCTGCCGGGTTCACGTTCGCCAGATCCTTCGGCAGGCCGCCGCCCTTGCCGAACATGCCGGACATGGCCTGTTTCAACAGGCCCTTCTTGCCCATTTTCTTCATCATGTCGGACATCTGCCGGTGCATCTTCAGAAGCTTGTTGAGGTCCGATACTTCCATGCCGGCGCCCCGCGCGATCCGCTTCTTGCGGCTCGCCTGCAGGATCTGCGGCGCGGCGCGCTCCTTCTTCGTCATCGAATCGATCAGCGCGATCTGGTGCTTGATGATCTTGTCGTCGAAACCGGCTTCGGCGATCTGGTTCTTCATCTTGCCCATGCCGGGCATCATGCCCATGACGCCTTCCATGCCGCCCATCTTGATCATCTGTTCAAGCTGCGCCTTCAGGTCGTTCATCGAGAACTGGCCCTTCTGGAAGCGCTTCATCATGCGCTCGGCCTGCTCGATCTCCAGCGTCTCCTGGGCCTTCTCCACGAGCGAGACGATGTCGCCCATGCCGAGGATCCGGCCGGCGATCCGCTCGGGGTGGAACTCCTCCAGAGCGTCCATCTTCTCGCCGAGGCCGACGAACTTGATCGGCTGGCCGGTGACGTAGCGCATCGACAGCGCCGCACCGCCGCGGCCATCGCCGTCCATCCGCGTCAGCACCACGCCGGAGATACCGATGCGGCTGTCGAAATTCTCCGCCGTGTGCACGGCGTCCTGGCCGGTCAGGCCGTCGACCACCAGCAGCGTTTCGCGCGGGGAGGTGGCATCGCGCACCGCCTCCACCTCGGCCATCAACTCGTCGTCGATGGAGAGACGCCCGGCAGTATCGAGCATGTAGACGTCGTAGCCGCCAAGCGTGGCCTGCTGCTTGGCGCGCTTGGCAATCTCGACCGGCTTCTGCCCCTTGATGATCGGCAGCGTGTCGACACCCACCTGCGTACCGAGGATCTGAAGCTGCTCCATGGCGGCGGGGCGGTTCACGTCGAGCGAGGCCATCAGCACCCGCTTGCCGTTCTTCTCCTTGAGACGCTTCGCGAGCTTGGCGGTGGTCGTCGTCTTGCCCGACCCCTGAAGCCCGACCATCAGGATCGGCGCGGGCGGGTTGTCGACCTTCAGCTCGCCCAGAGTTTCGGCGTCGCCGGCGAGGAAATGCACCAGCTCGTCATGGACGATCTTGACCACCTGTTGACCCGGCGTGACCGATTTCGTCACCGCCTGTCCGGTCGCCTTGCCCTGCACCGCCTTGATGAAGTTGCGCGCCACCGGCAGCGAGACATCGGCCTCCAAGAGCGCCACGCGGACCTCGCGGAGCGCCGTCTTGACGTCGTCCTCGGAAAGCGCGCCCTGCTTGGTCAGCCGGTCGAAGACTCCACCGAGGCGGTCTGATAATGTCTCGAACATGCCCCGGCCCTCCTTCGGCCATTGATTGCTGCCCTTGGCTCCGATGTAGGAAGCCCGTTTCCAAACGACAAACGCACCAGTGGGCGCAACGCGCTGACTGGTGGCGATCCTTCGCAAGCAAAGGACCGGAAGCTCGCACTTCCGGGTATCGCGGGCTCCCTACGCCGCGAACGGCCCCCGAGTCAAGCGCGGGAACGCAGTTTCCGGGGCTCGGTTGGTCTACTTTCTCTGCCGAAAGCTGTCGTGGCAGCCCTTGCAGGAGAGCCCCACGGTGGTGAACCCGGCTGCAAGGCTCTCCAGCGTAGCCGTGTCGAGCGCCGCGACCGCGACGCGGGACGCGTCGATGCGCGCGGCGAACGTGGCCGGATCGGTCCAGATTTCCGGGCGCGCCTCGCTTTTCGGATCGGTTTCCGGGGCCGCGAACAGGCCGGGCATGGCGTCTATCTCCGCCACAAGCTTGGCACGTGCGCCAGCGGCTGCATCCGCGTCGAAGGTCGCATCCCCCTTCACCATCGCAGAGAGGGTCTTCATGGCATCGTTGATCGCGCTCATGCCTTGCATCCGTGCAAGGACGGCCGGATTGCTAACGTCTTGATGTGCAAACGCCGCCCCTGCAACGAGAAGGGCGGCGATGGGGAGGAGAGTGAAGCGGTTTGGCATGTGGCTGACTGTCTCGATTGCAATTTGGACAACCACTCGGTTCTAGCCGAAAGCCGGTATGCCGAACAGCTATTCAGTTGCCGGCCGGTCGCCGGGGCAGGGAGGAGTTGCCCCGGACCACGGCCGCCGCGTGTCAGGCCGCGAGTTCGGCAACCTGGCTTTGTGCGGATTTGAGCGTTCCCTCGGGGTCGAGCGCCAGCCGGTCCGCATGCACCAGCTGCACGTCGGTCATCCCCATGAAGCCGAGCACGTGGCGCAGATACGGGGTCGCAAAATCGATTGGCGAGTTTGCTTCGGTTCCGCCCGACGCCATCGCGATGATGACCCGCTTTCCGGTCAGGAGGCCTTCGGGGCCGGCTTCGCTGTAGCGGAAGGTCACGCCGGCGCGCGCAACGAGGTCCACCCACGCCTTCAGGGCCGAGGGAACGCCGAAGTTGTAGACCGGCAGGCCAATGACGATCGTGTCGGCGGCTTTCAACTCGTCGATCAGCGTGTCGGAAAGTGCGATCATCTCGCGCTGCGCGTCACTCAGGGAATCGTCGCCCGCGCCTTTCGTCACGGTCACGAAACCCTCGTTGATATGCGGCAGGGGGCTGTCAGCGAGGTCGCGTGTCACCACCTCGGCGCCCGGAAACCGTGCGACGATCGTGTCGGTGAGTTCGCGGCTCACGGAGCCGGCGCGGCGGGCGGACGTGTCGATACGAAGAATCTTTTGAGTGGTCATCTGGTCGGTCCTTCAATCCTGAATTCTGGTGTCCCGTAACAGATGAGCCTGTTTGTTTTTGTGTTCAATCTGCGCAAATGTGCGTTCGTGTGTGCATATTTGAAAAGCACGCGGGCGGACCTCTCGGCCCGCCCGTATTCCCGGAGCGTTAGCCGCGCCGGTTACTTCACGGCTTCCACGCACACCGGGGCCGGAGCGTCGGGCGCGGTCCCTATCCGGCAATGCAGGATGTCGCCGGTGCGGGCATCGACAACCCAGAGCGCGCCGTCGTTCGTCGCGAACGCCTGGAAGGCGGCCGGTTGAGCCTGGCGCATGCCGCCTTGCCCCATCCCGCCAAACTGCGCGCCTTTCGGTCCCATGCTGCCGGGCCCCATGGTCGAATGCCAGCGGCCCATGTCGTCTCGGTCCGCCCCGCCGGGCGCCATTTGCTGACGCCATCCATGCCCGTGGCCCTGCATCATGCCGAATTGCTGGTTCTGCGCGTGACCCTGCATGCGGCCCATCTGGCCCCCCCTCTGGCCGTTTCCGCGATTGCCCATCGCGACGTCAGGGCCTTCTTGCCAACGCGGTCCGTCAAAGCCCTGACCCTGACCGCGCCCCTGTCCCATGCCGCGCTGCATGCCGGGGCCGGCGTTCGCGGCCTGTCCCGGCCCGCGGCCGAAATCGGCCGTGGTCAGGACGCCGTCGCCATTGCCATCCATGACGGCGATCCAGCCCTCCGCGGCCGCGAGGTACTCGGCTTGCGTGATGCTGCCGTCGCCGTCGGTGTCCATGGCCGCGCGCTGTAGCGGTTGCTGCCCCTGTGCGAGACCACGGCCGCGATCGTCGGGGCGTTGCATGGCGTCGGCACGTGCCGCGTCGAGCGCGGCGAATTCGTCCGCGCTCAGCGCGCCATCCTCGTCGGCGTCAAAGCTTGCAAAGATGTCCGCGCGCCGGGCCTGAATCTCTTCCAGCGTCACGGTGCCGTCCGCGTCGCCGTCCCACATGGAGAGAAAGGTCTCGCCCGGGGCAAAGCCGCCGGGGGCGGCCTGTTGTGCCATGGCCGGCGCCGAAAGGCTGGCCGCGATGGCAAGTGCGGAAATAACGGTGCGTTTCATGATGTCTCTTCCCTGGTTCCGGGTTGACGATGCTCCAGATACGCACCGGCGGCGGGTTTCCGTCGCCGCGATTCCGGAAAGAGCGCCGATGCCGGTCAAGCGGCCGTCACTCGATCTCACTTTTTGCAGAGGGGACTTCCACACCGCCCCGCAATCTGTTCATGTGCGCACGAATTTTTTGAGGCATGCAGTATGGGTTCGACTATATGACGGTGGATACCTGGGACGAAATCAGAACATCTTTTCACGTGGCCAAGCTGGGAACGGTGTCCGGCGCCGCAGACGCGCTCGGCGTTCACCACGCGACGGTGATCCGCCACGTGGACGCGCTTGAGGCGCGGCTCGGCACCAAGCTGTTCCAGCGCCACGCACGCGGCTACACCCCGACCGAGGCAGGGCTCGACCTGCTGCAGGTGGCCAGCGCCACCGAGGATCAGTTCACGCAGCTCGTGGGGCGGATCCGGGGGCGCGGCTCCGACGTGGCCGGTGAAATCATCGTCACGTCCCTGCCGTCTCTTTCGCCGCGCCTCGCGCCGCTGCTGCGGGAGTTCATGGAGGCTCATCCCGATATCCGCGTGCGGTTCCTCACCGATCACCGGCTGTTCAAGCTGGAATACGGCGAGGCGCATGTGGCGATCCGGGCGGGGGTGAAACCCGATCAACCCGACAATATCGTCCAGCCCTTCCTGACCGAGCACCAGACATTGTTCGCAGCGCGGGACTATGTGGACCGGTACGGGCCGCTCGTGGACGGCGCCTGGGAGGATCACCGGTTCGTCGGACCGGACGAGATGAACAGCCGGGCCCCCTTCTTCCGCTGGATGGGCGAAACGATCCCGGCGAGCCGGATCGTCTATCGCGCCTCGCAATATCGCTCGATGCTCGACGCGATCCGGGCCGGGGCCGGGATCGGTTTCATGTCCGTGCCCGACGGCCGCGAGGATGACACCCTCGTCGAAATGATGGAGCCGCGCGAGGATTGGGTCAGCCAGCTCTGGCTCGTCACGCATGTGGACCTGCACCGCACCGCAAAGGTGCAGACCCTGGTGACCTTCCTGAAGCAAAAAGTTCGGGAGTGGGAAGAAGCGTGAGCCGGGTGAAAATCCCCGGCCAGTCGCGCCGTGGTCATCTGGCGATGCTGCTCTTTTCCGCACTGGTGGCAGGGTCCTTCAGCCTGGGCGCGATGGCGGCCGGAGAGATCGCGCCGACCGCGCTGAATGCAGCGCGTTTCATGATCGCGGCGGTCATCATCGGCATATTCGCGACCGCCACCGGCCGTCTGCACCGGTCGGCATTCGCCGCTCCGTGGCGATACCTGATCCTGGGCGGTCTGTTCTCCATCTATTTCGTGGCGATGTTCGAAGGGCTGAAGACCGCGCCGCCGGTCTCTGCCGCAGCGGTGTTCACGTTGACCCCTCCGATGGCCGCGGCCTTCGGGTGGCTATTGCTGCGGCAAGGCATGTCCCTGCGCGTTGCCCTGGCCCTGGCGATTGGCGCGGCGGGGGCGCTCTGGGTGATCTTCCGTGCCGACTGGGAAGCGCTCTTTGCCTTTCGCATCGGCCGGGGCGAGACAATCTTTTTCTGGGGCTGCGTCGCCCACGCGGCCTATGCGCCCATGGTGCCCCGGTTGAACCGGGGTGAATCGCCGGACGTTTTCACGTTCGGGACGCTCGTTGCAGCGGCGCTGTTGCTACTCGTCTACGGTTGGGGGGATATCGTCGCGACCGATTGGGGCGCGCTGCCACGGATCGTCTGGATCACGCTGCTCTATCTCGCGGTCATTGCCTCGGCGATCACGTTCGTTCTGGTGCAATACGCCGCGCTTCGCCTGCCGGCGGCCAAGGTAATGGCCTACACCTATCTGGTCCCGACGTGGGTGCTCGGATGGGAAATCGCGTTCGGTAGGCCGGCGCCGCCCCTGATGATCATGGCGGGCGTTGCGCTGACCGTGCTGGCCCTCGTGCTCTTGCTCGAAGCGGATTAGCCGGGGCTCAGCCGGATCACGGCGCGCGGATGCCGGGCCCAAAGCGGTTATTGACCGGGCAGCTCGCCTCCTGGGGACAGACCATCGCCGTCCGGCTGCAGCTCGGTCTCAAGAAACCGCTCGAACGCATCCAGGTTCACCGGTTCGAACTGACCGAACCCCTGCATCCAGACCGACGCGTCCCGCAAGGCATGGGGTTCGAGCTTGCACCATTTCACCCGCCCGCGCTTCTCCTGGCTGATCAGCCCTGCGCGCGTGAGGATCGTCAGATGTTTGGAAATCGCCGCGAGGGACATCTCGAACGGGTCCGCGACATCCGTCACGGCCATGTCGTCTTCCAGCAGCATCGACAGGATCCTGCGCCGGGTCGGGTCCGACAGTGCGGCGAAGATGGTATCGAGCGACGGTTGCATGGGCGCCAGTCTACGCCCGGGCAGGAGCAGGGGGAAGGGAGCAGGCTGCGCCAGCGCATGGAGCGGCCGGCGCAGTCCTGAATGGTCTCTGTCAGGCCGCGGTTTCGGCCGGCTTCACGGATTTGTCCGCGCGGAAAAAGCTCACGATGCTGCGACGCAGCGCGGCAGCGCCTTCTGCGATCGCTTCGGCACGAAGCTGGGCGGCCTGTCGTTCGATCTCAACCAGGTTGAACTGGTCGAATTCCTGAATCTCGGCGTTATCAAAGAGTTCGAGAGTATACTTCGTCATGTGAGTCATCCTTTCACTGTTCGCGCCTCCACGGCCAAGATAGATCGTTATCGCTAACGGCAGTAGCGCCGGCAGGAGCATTGCCGCATTGCAGAGAGGGCATGTCGCCGCAGTGCGGCGCTGCATGTCTGTGCATTGCGTCAGATCCCCGCACGGGAAATGCGCAAGTTTCGGGTGGCGCCGCCGCATCGGTCTTGCGATGCAGGCGGCAGGAGGCTGCCATGGCGTTCAGAAACTGGCTCATCGTTTTCGTGCTCGGTATCGGCTGGGGCGCGTCGTTCACGTTCAACGCGATCCTCTTGCGGGAGGTCGGCCCGCTGGCCGTGTCCTTCCTGCGGATCGCGTTCGGGGCCGCAACCTGTTGGGCCTGGGTGCTGGCGCGAGGGAAGCCCGTGCCTCGGTCTATGCGGTTTTATGGGCAAGCACTGGTGCTCGGGGTTCTCAACTACGCGATCCCCTTCGCGGTCTATCCGATTGCGCAGCAATACATCGCAAGCGGCGTCGCCGGCATCGTGAACGCGATGATGCCTATCATGGTGGTGATCGTCTCGCATTTCTGGCCGGGCGGCGAACGTGCCACGCCTGCGAAGACACTCGGTGTTCTGTTCGGGTTTGCCGGAATCGTCGTGCTCACGTTGCCGGCATTGCGCGGCGGGGTATCCAGCGAGGTCGGTGCGATCCTGTTCACGTTGCTGGCGCCGGTCTGCTACGCCGTGGCGATGAACTACCTTCGCCGCCTGCACGGGGTCGACCCCGCCGTCGTTGCCGCAACCGCCCTGACAACGGGCGCGCTTTTCATGGCGCCGGCAATGCTGGCAATGGAGGGTCCGCCCATCATCGCGACACCCGCAGGCGTGGTTTCCGTGCTCGGGCTCGGCGTTGTTCTCACGGGGGTCGCCTTCATCGTGCTCTACGCGATCATCCCCCAGATCGGCGCCACGAACGCGTCGATCGTCACGTTCATCGCACCGGTTTCCGCCGTTCTGCTCGGCCATGCGCTCTTGGGCGACGAGATCGAGACGGCGCATTTGGCGGGAATGGGCATGATCTTCCTGGGCTTGCTGGCCATCGACGGACGCCTGTTGCGGCGCTACCTGCGCGGAACGGTCCCGAACTGACGCGGTGATTTTCGGAAAGATCAACCTTTCGGTTGAATTTGGCGTCGCGTGTCGTGAGCGGTCCGGTTGGAACGCGCGTTCTGACGCATGGAAAAATTATCGTTATTTTTCAATCTATTGCGGTCGTTTGCGGCCGCAGAATACCCAATTGACTCCGGGCACTCCGATTGCCTAGTGTCCGCGTCAATTGTCGGAGGACAGCTCCTATTGGCAGACAACAGCGACAGTGAGCGGCTGCGGCGGCTCCACGAGAAAATCGCGGCGGCCAAGGGTGAGGAAACGCAAGGCTCGATGGCCGCCGACAAGTATTCCCAGGCAAACATCGCCTGGCGGATGGTAACAGAGCTTGTGGCCGGCATCGTGATCGGCCTTGGCATCGGACTGGGGCTGGACGCGCTTTTAGGCACGAAGCCCATCATGCTGGTGCTGTTCATATTGCTGGGCTTCGTGGCGGGCGTGAAGACGATGATGCGCACCGCGAGCGAGGTCCAGAAAGCACAGGTGGCCGAGGCCGCCAAGGAAACACAGGCGGCACGCGCCGCGGACGACAAGCAGGCGGCCCCGGCCGCCAGGGACGAAAGGGACTGACACGTGGCAGACGAAGCACACGGCGGCGGCATTTCCATCCACCCGATGGATCAGTTCGTGGTGAAACCCCTGTTCGGCGGCGACACGGTGCATTGGTACACGATCACCAACGTGACGCTCTGGATGGCGATTACCGTTCTGGCCGTGGTCCTGCTGCTGGTCGTCGGCTCCCGGGGCCGGGCGATCATCCCGACCCGCGCCCAGTCCATGGCCGAGCTTGCCTACGGCTTCGTCTACAAGATGGTCGAGGATGTGGCCGGCAAGGACGCGCTGAAGTTCTTCCCCTACATCATGACGCTCTTCATGTTCATCGTCTTCGCGAACATGCTGGGCCTCCTGCCCATGGCCTTCACCACCACCTCGCACATCGCCGTGACCGCGATCCTGGCGCTGGCCGTGTTCATCACCGTCACCGTCGTCGGCTTCGTGAAGAACGGTGCGAAGTTCCTTGAACTCTTCTGGGTCAAGTCCGCGCCGCTGCCGTTGCGCCCGGTGCTGGCGGTGATCGAGATCATCTCCTACTTCGTGCGCCCGGTCAGCCACTCCATTCGTCTTGGCGGCAACATGATGGCCGGCCACGCGGTGATCAAGGTGTTCGCCGGTTTCGCCGCCGTCACCGCCATCGCGCCCTTCTCGATCCTGGCGATCACCGCGATCTACGGGCTCGAAGTCCTCGTGGCCTTCATCCAGGCCTATGTCTTTACCATCCTGACCTGCGTCTACCTGAAAGACGCGCTGCATCCCTCGCACTGAGGGCGGCAGCCGGGATACCGAATACCAGAAACATCAACTTCCAATCGCAAGGAGAAATCACAATGGAAGGCGATCTCGCACACATCGGCGCAGGCCTCGCAGCTATCGGTTCCGGCGCTGCCGCCATCGGGGTGGGCCACGTGGCCGGCAACTTCCTGGCAGGCGCCCTGCGCAACCCGACCGCCGCCGCCGGTCAGACCGCGACGCTCTTCATCGGCATCGCCTTTGCGGAAGCCCTGGGCATCTTCTCGTTCCTGGTCGCGCTTCTGCTGATGTTCGCCGTCTAAGCGACTTCCCGAGATCCTTGCCGCCAGGGGGGCGGGCCGATCCGTCCGGCCCCCTTGGTGAACTTCCAGATCCAGGAGGACAGCATGGCAGGCGACAGCCACGCAACCGAAACGACGGAACACGCGACCGACGCCGCGCACGGAGCCGCTGACGCTGCACACGCAGCCGAGGGCGCCGGCATGCCGCAGCTGGACTTCTCGACGTTCCCGAACCAGATCTTCTGGCTGATCGTGACCATCCTCGCGATCTATTTCATCCTGACCAAGGTCGCCCTGCCGCGCATCGCGAGCGTGCTGGCCGAACGGAACGGAACCATCACGAATGACATCGCCGCCGCCGAAGAGCTGAAGCTCAAGGCCGTGGAGGCGGAGAAGGCTTACCAGAAAGCCCTGGCCGAGGCGCGTTCCGAGGCGCAGAAAATCGCCGCCGAAGCCCGCAGCGCCATCAAGGACGAGCTCGACGTGGCGACCGCCAAGGCCGATGCCGAGATCGCTGCCAAGTCGGCCGAATCCGCGGCCCGCATCGCGGAGATCCGCGACAGCGCCCTGGCAAGCATCGAAACCGTTGCGAAGGACACCGCCGGCGAAATCGTCTCCGTCCTCGGACGCCCGGTCGACGCCGAGGCCGTCGCCGCATCGGTGGACGCCCAACTGAAGGGAGGCGCGTGATGCGCAAGTCCATCCTGACCGCCGCCCTGGCGCTCGCCGCCGCGCCGGCCTTCGCGGCCTCCGGCCCCTTCTTCAGCCTGGCGAACACCAATTTCGTTGTGCTGATCGCCTTCCTCGTCTTCATCGGCATCCTGTTCTACTTCAAGGTGCCGGGGATGCTCTTGGGGCAACTCGACAAGCGCGCGGCGACCATCCGCTCCGAGCTTGATGAAGCCCGCGCGCTGCGCGAAGAGGCGCAGACCGTTCTGGCCGATTTCGAGCGCAAGCAGAAAGACGTGGCAGAGCAGGCCGAACTGATCGTCACCCAGGCCAAGGCCGACGCCCAGGAAGCCGCGAACCAGGCGAAAATCGACCTTGAAAAGTCGATCGCCCGCCGTCTGCAAGCTGCGGAAGACCAGATCTCCTCGGCCGAGGCCAACGCGGTCAAGGAAGTCCGCGACACTGCCATCAACGTGGCCGTCGCCGCTGCGGCCGACGTCGTTGCCAAGGGCATGAGCGACGCCGATGCCACGGCGCTGATCAACGAAAGCATCAAGGTCGTGGAAGCGAAGCTGCACTGAGCGGCGCCCGCGCCACGGACCCGAACGGTATCATGCAAATGGCCGGCGCTGTGCGCCGGCCACTTTCGTTTTCACGATTGCCATGTGGCCGATCTCGCGTGCGGAGAGGGCGCCGTCGCGGCCCATCGTCCCGCCGTATCGGCCGCCCCTTCAGTTGTTCCAGTCGGCAATGACGTCATAGCTTTCGGCGGCCGGTTCCATCTCCAGATACTCGGAAAACGCGCCCCAGAGCGCCTTGACCTTCGCAGCGGTCTCTTCGCTCATCTCCGGATTCGTGGTGAGGGCCACGACGTACCCCTTGCCGTCTCCGTCGATCACGTTGATGAAATGCGTCATCCCCTCCAGTTCCATGATGCGGCTCTTCAGACCGTCCATGATCGCCGTCGTCGCCTCCCGCGAGCCCGCCTTCATCTTGTACGGTGTGATACGTGCAAACATCTCCATCCCCCCTGGTTTCGGTCATTGTTGTCGCGCTGGGCCGTTGACCCGGCGTAACACTAGCACGAAACGCGGAGGAATGCGCCTTGTTGCTCAGGTCCTTGCCGCGTGGTCGAGGCGTTGGCGGGCGATGCTCTCATTGCGCTCCGTTCTGCGCTGATCGAGCATGGCCTGTTCCACGAAGTCCAGATGGCGCTCGACCGCCGCGCGCGCACCCTCCGGCGACCGTTTGAGGATCGCGTCGTGAATGGCGCGATGCTGGTCGAGAAGCGCATCGCGCGTGCTTCGCTGCCGGAACATCGCTTTTCGATTGTAGAAGACACCCTCCTGCAGAAGCGCGTACATGGCGCGCATCATGTGCAGTGTCACGAGGTTGTGCCCCGCCTCGATGATCGCCATGTGAAACTCTGCATCCAGTCGGGATTCGTCGTTGCCCGAACGCCGGCGGTGCGCCTCTTCCATCTGCCGGAAAATCTCGCCGATCACCGCGTGATCGGTCTCCGAGCCCAGTTTCGCGGCGCGCTCCGCCGCCAGCCCCTCGATGTCGCGGCGAAAGGCGATGCAGTCGAAAACGGCCTCGTCGTGGGTGGAGAAAAGCCGGATCAGCGGTTCCGAAAAAGCCGGTCCCAACACGTCGGCCACGTATATCCCGGCACCGGCCCGCCGCCGTATCAGCCCGTGTGCTTCGAGGTCTGACAAGGCTTCGCGCAGCGACGGGCGCGAAACGCCGAGCCGTTCGGCAAGCTCGCGCTCCGCCGGCAATCGCTCGCCGGGGTGCAGGATACCGCGCAGGATCAGGAGTTCGATCTGCTGTACGACGGCATGGCTGAGTTTTTCGGATTCGACGGGCGTGAATGGCATTGGCGGCCTGTGGGATTGGTCAGATTATCTGACCACCATTCGGCCGGATGGGCAAGCGCCGCGCCTCGAAGGTGCCGCACCGTTCACACCGCGAATGGATTTCGGCCGGCCCCTCGGGGGGCCGAACCGGCCGGAGCGGGCGCGCGCCCGGACACTGCGGCGCAGGTCCGGGCGCCCCGCGTGTCAGGCGCCCGTGGGACGGATGAGGATGTCCACGCGCCGGTTCAAGGCGCGGCCTTCGTCGGTGAGGTTGGACGCCACCGGCGCATCCTCGCCGCGACCCGTGGCCGAGAGCCGGTAGGCAGCCACGCCATTGGCCGTCAGCACCTGCGAAACGGAGAGGGCACGGCGCTCGGAGAGGTCCTGGTTGTGGGCCGCGTCGCCGGTATTGTCGGTGTGGCCGATGATCTCCGCATTGGTGTCCGGATACTGGTTGAGGTTGCTGGCCAGCGCGGCGAGATCGCCCTGCAAGGAGCCGCTCACCACCGCACTGTCCACCTCGAACAGGATGTCCTGCGGCATCGTCACGACGAGCACGTCGCCCTGGCGGTTGATGATGATGTTCTGGTTGCCGATGGACTGGCGCAGGTCTTCGGCCTGCTTGTCGAGCTGGTTGCCGAGCAGCGCGCCCGCCCCGGCGCCCACCGCCGCGCCCACCAGCGCGTTCTTCGCCGCATTGCTCCCGCCGACCGCAAGTCCGGTCGCGGCGCCCAGGATACCGCCGGTCACGGCGCCCTGTTGCGTGTAGTTGGAATCGGGGTTCAGCCGGGCCGGGTCGGTGCAGGCCGCAAGCGCCATTGCGCTGCACAGCGTCAGGACGACGGGAAGCCGAATAGTCATGCTCGAATGCCTCTTGTTTTTTTTACTGGCCCGATTCTACGCCACAGGAATCGCAGAGGCACCCCTTTTTGGCGCTGATTTGCAGCGAGACCGGCAAAAAAAGTGCCTATCCGGCTTCGGCGCGGGCCGATTCCCAGGCGAGCAGGGCGCGTTTGACCGGCAGGCCCCAGTGATACCCGCCCAAGGCCCCGGATTTCCGGATCGCCCGGTGGCAGGGGATCAGCCACGAAATCGGGTTTCGCCCCACCGCCGTGCCGACCGCGCGCACGGCCTTCGGGTGGCCGATGGCGCCCGCAATCTCGGAATAGGTGGTGACATGCCCGGTGGGGATCGTGAGCAGCGCCTCCCAGACCTTGATCTGGAACGGCGCGCCGATGAGGTAGAGTCGCGCCTCGCCCGTCGTCTCGCCAAAGGCGGCCTGCACCCACGGGCGCAACGCTGTCGGATCTTCGGTGAACGTGGCGTCGGGCCAGCGTGCGAGCAGGTCTTCCATGGTCACCTCGGCGCCCGCCTCGGCCGCGAAACCGATGCCGCAAATGCCCTTCTCCGTGGCCATCACGAGGGCAGGGCCGAAGGGGCTCTCGAACCAGCCCCAGAAAATCTCCAGCCCCGCGCCGCCCTTCGCGAACTCCCCCGGCGTCATCGCTTCCCACCGCAGGAACATGTCGTGCAACCGGCTGCTGCCGGAGAGGCCCACGGCGCTGGCCGCTTCCAGCGTCGTGAAGCGGTCGCGCAGCAATGCCTTGGCATGCCCGAGCGCGAGGTATTGCTGGTATCGCTTGGGCGACACGCCGACCCACTGGCTGAACAGGCGCTGGAAATGCGCCGGGCTCATCTGCATCCGTCCGGCCAGCGCGTCGAGCGAGAGCGCCTCGCCCGCCAGTGCGGCGGCGTCGATCTCCTCGAGCGCGCGGCGCATCACGTGGAAGTGGTAGCTTGTTTCGGCGGTCATGGTCTCGGCATCCTTCATGACCCGAACCTAGGCGACGGCGCCCGCCCGCGCGACCCGTTTCCTGCGCCTTCTCCCGTGCGCCGCCTGTCTGGCGAAGGTAAGCCGAACGTCCCGCGGCCGGCATCGTGTTGCATCCCGCGCCGATCCGGCTAAACCCGGGCGACGGCGGTGCGAGGCAACCAGATGGCAAAGCAGCTACCCTACGGGACGATGCGGGAAATCTTCGAGCGGTTTCGCGAGAGCGAACCGGAGCCGAAGGGCGAGTTGGAGCACACCAACGCCTATACGCTCCTCGTCGCCGTGGCGCTTTCCGCGCAGGCGACCGACAAGGGCGTGAATCGCGCCACGCGCGACCTCTTCGCCAGGGTCTCGACACCGCAGCAGATGCTCGACCTCGGCGAGGAGGCCCTGATCGCGCATATCAAGACCATCGGGCTTTACCGCAACAAGGCGAAGAACGTGATGAAGCTCTCGCGCATCCTGGTGGAGGAGTTCGACGGCGAGGTGCCCAATTCCCGCGCCGCGCTGGAGAGCCTGCCCGGTGTCGGCCGCAAGACGGCCAATGTCGTGCTGAACATGTGGTGGGGGATGCCGACGCAGGCGGTCGATACCCATATCTTCCGCGTCGGAAACCGCACCGGGCTCGCGCCGGGCAAGGATGTCGTCGCCGTCGAACGTGCCATCGAGGACAACGTGCCCGCCGACTTCGCCCGCCACGCGCATCACTGGTTGATCCTGCACGGGCGCTATGTTTGCAAGGCGCGCAAACCCAATTGCGCGGTCTGCGTCATCGAAGATCTTTGCCCGAAGGAGGGCGTTGAATGAGCCCCACCTACCAGGTTGCCGGCATCGGCAATGCGATTGTCGACGTGCTCTCCCATTCCGACGACAGCTTTCTCGACATCATGGGGATCGAGAAAGGCATCATGCAACTCATCGAGAAGGAGCGCGCGGAGATCCTCTACGCCGCCATGGACGAGCGCAAGCAGGCGCCCGGCGGGTCGGTGGCCAATACGCTGGCCGGGCTCGGGCACCTGGGGCTGAAGACCGCCTTCATGGGGCGGGTGCATGACGACGCGCTCGGGCGCTACTACGCGCAGGCGCTGGATACCGACGGCACGGATTTCGTCAATGCGCCGGTGCCGAACGGCGAGCTTCCCACCTCGCGGTCGATGATCTTCGTCTCGCCGGACGGGGAGCGGTCGATGAACACCTATCTCGGCATCTCCGCCGAGGTCGGCCCGGGCGATGTGCCCGAGGCGGTGGCGGCGGGGGCGGAAATCCTCTTTCTCGAAGGCTACCTCTTCGACAAGGACAAGGGGAAAGAGGCGTTTCTCAAGGCCACGCGGCTCTGCAAGGCGGCCGGCGGGCGCGCCGGTATCGCGCTATCGGATCCGTTCTGCGTGGACCGTCACCGGGCGGATTTCCGGCGCCTCGTGGCTGAGGAGATGGACTACGTCATCGGCAACATCCACGAATGGTCGTCGCTCTACCAGACCGAGGATCTGGAACGGGCGCTCGCCCATGCCGCCGTCGATTGCGGCCTCGTGGTCTGCACGCGCTCCGGCGAGGACGTGGTCCTGCTGCGCGAGGGCGAGCGCGTGGAAGTGCCGGTCCACAAGGTGACGCCGGTGGACGCCACGGGCGCGGGAGACCAGTTCGCCGCCGGGTTCCTCTACGGTCTCAGCACCGGCCGCGACCTGGAGACATGCGGGCGCATGGGTGTGATCTGTGCCGGTGAGGTGATCGGTCACATGGGGCCGCGCCCGCAGACCGACACCTACGACCTGTTCCGCCAGGCCGGCCTCGTCTGACGCCAACCGCGTGTCACCCCCAGGAGAAGCGGCTGCTGACAGGCTTGTACGCCGTGTAGCGACATCGGACATTGGGGTTGATTTTTGCGCCTTTGGGTGCCATTCGGCCATGATGAAGATCGGTGAAGTCATTTCCCGCGCACGCCGTGCCGCGGGTCTGAAGCAGAAGGAACTGGCCGCCGCAGCGGGCGTGCACGTTCAGACACTCAAGCGTCTCGAAGGCGGCGCCGGCGCGGGCTATTCCACGGTGCGGGCACTGGAGAAGGCACTGGCGAAATCCGGCGCCACCTGGCACGAGGTCGACGGGGGCTACGAGCTCAAGGTGAAACTGAAGTCCAAGGACTGACCCGACACCGTCGCGCGGGACAAGGCCGCCGGGCCGCCGCGCATCGCCCACCCAAGATCAGCCTTTCGTCCCGGTTCTCCGCAACCCGCGCGGAACAACGGCCAAAGGCCGCCGCGCATCGCCGGTCCGCCCCCCGGGCCGGCGATTGGGAGGCGTCGGCGCACCGCTCGGAGGTCATTCGAGAAGACAGGATAAATCACGGTTGCCCCGACCTTCCATCGCCGCCCCACGGACCGGCAATGCCCGGCTCGCGAATGGCACAACCCGATTGCTCCACCGCACCCGATCCGCCTCGTTCGGCTGCTCCTCCGCAACCCGCGCGGAGCAAAGGCCGAAGGCCGCCGCGCGTCGCCGGTCCGCCCGCACGGGCCGGCGATTTGGGGGCCGTCTGCACGACGCTCGGATGTTATTCGGGAAGACAGGATAAATCACGGTTGCCCCGACCTTCCATCGCCGCCCCGCGGACCAGCAATGCGCGGCTCGCGAAAGGCACAATCCAATTATTCCACCTCACCCGATCCGCCTCGTTCGGCTGCTCCTCCGCACCCCGCGCGGAGCAAAGGCCGCAGGCCGCCACGCATCGCCGGTCCGCCCGAACGGGCCGGCGATTTGGGTGAGGCGTCGGCGCGACATTCTGAGGTCCTTCGGCGTGGATGGATAAAGAGCTGTTGCTCGGAGGGTGAAGCGTCGCCCCACGGACCGTCAATGCGCGGCTCGCGAAAGGCACAACCCGAATACTCCACCTCACCTGATCCGCCTCGTTCGGCTGCTCCTCCGCACCCCGCGCGGAGCAAAGGCCGCAGGCCGCCGCGCATCGCCGGTCCGCCCCCCGGGCCGGCGATTGGGTGAGGCGGGCGCACCGCTCGGAGGTCATTCGGGACCAAGGGAATAAATCGCTGCTGTTCGGAGGGCCGGTCGACGCCCCGCGGACCGGCGATGCACGGCGGCCCGATCCTTCTACGGGCGATTTCAGCGCAGCTCCTTGCGGATCACCAGTTTCAGGCCGGACCACACCTCATCCACCGCGCAGACCTTCACATCCACGAGGCCCAGCGGAAGCGCGATCTCGCGAATGACGTCTTCGGTGACATCGGTGGGGACCTTCGAGGCCCGCTTGGGCCAGGAGACCCAGATCATGCCGTGGCGATCCATCGCCGCGAGCGCCTGTGCAATCAACGTCTCCAATGCGTCCCGGCGGGCGGCGAAAAGGTGGATGAAAGCGGCGCCCGCGACGGGGGCATCGCCTGTCCGAACCCCGCGCCCCATCTCCCCCAGCATCTCGACATAGCCCTGTGGCGCCCCGACCGCGACGGAAAGGTCGCCGACCCTGAGGCCCAGTTTCTCCGCGAGCGGCTTGCCGGAATAGCCGGCCATGGCTCACTCCCCCAGCTTGGCGTGCACTTCGTCGAGGTCGATCTCGCCCACCGGCATCTTGTTGGACGGGTCGTCGAAATCGTAGCGGAAGAGGTCGAAGTCGGTTTTGTACATCTCGTAGACAAGGTGCATCGACAGGTCGTCGAAATAGGCTTCCACCGGATGCGCCCGTTTCGGCCCGTGCCCCTCGCTCTCGTTGAAACGCGGGATCTCCGCCAGCGTCACCGGGTGCGGCGTCTCCACGGCGTCGAGCACAATCTGCATGCCCTCGTTGAAGGCTTCGGTCCAGAAGATCCGGTCGTAGCGTCCGCCGTTGCAGATGAAGGTCGAGACATGGCCGGACATGGCGGACCAGTGGATGTCCGGGTCCATCGGGCGGCGATAGCGGATCGTGTCGCGGGCGAAGAGCAGAAAGCGCCGGAA
Organism: Tropicimonas marinistellae; assembly: GCF_001509585.1. Lineage (GTDB taxonomy): Bacteria > Pseudomonadota > Alphaproteobacteria > Rhodobacterales > Rhodobacteraceae > Tropicimonas > Tropicimonas marinistellae. Next base: position 590,386 of record NZ_LNCI01000001.1, read on the forward strand.
GCTCCGGATCTGGTCGAACTCGAACCCGGTCTCCGGGTCGCCCACCTCGATGCCGTATTTCTGGATCAGGAGCGGGACGAGGTTGCCCCGGTAGCGGCGCCCGTTGCGCTGGATGCCACAGATCTTGTCGAAGAACGACGACAGGATGCGCGTGTAGGGATTGCGCACGCAGGTGAAGGCCAGCGACCGGCGGTTGCGGATATTGTCCGCGATCGGCTCCTTGCTGCGATCCTGCGCCCACTTGTGAAGGCCGGACTCCGCGTCGTGAATGTCGCCGTCGTAAAACCGGCCGTGGTCGGAATAGAACATGATCTGGCCGATGGTCGAGCAGGCGCATTTCGGCACCACGCGATAGACCATGCTCTCGCTTTCCGTCATCCATGTGCCGGGAAATCCCATTGGCGCCTTCCTCCTCGTCGGGTCAGCCGCCCGTCGCCTCTTGCAATACCGCGAAAAAATCAAACAAACCTTGTCAATACAATGGCCCCCGGCGTTATTTGCGGGAGAGCAGTGCCGCAAGTGGAACGGATACCACCGCAATGGTTCAAATCGGCTACATCCTTCTTTGCCACAGGGACCCGGCGGCGATCGTCGCGCAGGCCCGGCGGCTGACCGCGGCCGGCGACTGTGTCGCCATACATTTCGACGCCCGCGCGCCACGCGCCGATTACGACGCGCTGCGCAAGGAACTCGGCGACAACCCCAACGTGGCATTCGCGGCGCGGCGCCTGCGCTGCGGCTGGGGAGAATGGTCGCTCGTGGCGGCCACGCTGGAGGCGGTCCGCGCGGCGCTCTCGGCCTTTCCGGAGGCGAGCCATTTCTACATGCTGTCGGGCGATTGCATGCCGGTGAAATCGGCGGAATACGCGCATGAGTTTCTCGCCGCCGAAGATGCCGACTACATCGAATCCGAGGATTTCTTCGAAAGCGGCTGGATCAAGACGGGCTTCTGCGAAGAACGGCTGATCTACCGCCACTACTTCAACGAACGCGAGCGCAAGCGTCTGTTCTACGCGAGCTACGAGGTGCAAAAGCGGCTCGGCCTGACACGGCGCATCCCCGAGGACCTGCAGATGATGATCGGCAGCCAGTGGTGGTGCCTGCGGCGTGCGACGCTCGAGGCGGTGCTCGATTTCTGCGCGCAGCGGCCGGACGTGATGCGGTTCTTCTCCACCACCTGGATCCCCGACGAGAGCTTTTTCCAGACGCTCGTGCGCCATCTCGTCCCGCGTGACCAGATCCGCTCGCGCACGCTCACCTTCCTGATGTTCACCGACTACGGCATGCCGGTGACCTTCTACAACGACCATTACGAGCTGCTGGTCGGACAGGACGCGCTCTTCGCCCGCAAGATCAGCCGCGAGGCCGACGCCCTGAAACGGCACCTCGGGCGGCTCTACGCGGCAACGGGGGAGCGGTTCGAGATATCCGGCGAGGGGCGCAGCCTCTACAGCTTTCTCGCCGGGCGCGGCCGCGAGGGACGACGCTTCGCGCCCCGCTTCTGGGAGAGCGAGGGCAGCCTCGGGCGCGACAAGGAACTGCTGCTGGTGGTCTGCAAGAAATGGCACGTCGCCAAGCGGCTGGTGGAGGCGGTACGGCAGAATACCGGGCTGTCCGCCCTCGACTATGTCTTCAACGAGGAAGACACCCCGATGCCCGACCTCGGAGGCATCGAGCGCGGGCTGGAAAAACGCATGCGGCACCGCCGCGTGCTCGCCAACATGCTCTTCGGCGTGATGGAGACCGACCGGCTGCTCCTGTGCCTCGACCCCTCGATGCTGGACCTCATGCAGGATTTCGAGGCCGATCCCTCCATCACCCGTGTGCTGGAAATCGATTGCACGCTCGACGATGACTGGCTCCTCGGCCATGCGCAACGCGTCGGGCTCATCGGGCCGGCCCCGTCCGACCAGGCACAGGCGCAATTGCTGCCGGCGATTCGCAACGGCGTCGCACACGAGATCGAGCGTATGCGCGACGCCGGCTTCTCGCATCTCCACCGGATACGGCAAAGCGCTGCGGCGGAGGAGAATGCGGTGTCGTTGTCGGCATTCCTGTCTATACCGATGGAGACGGCGCGCGAGATCGCCGCCACCGAACACCTGTTTGCCGATTGAGCGGAGCGGAGGGACCGGCCCATGGCCTATGAATACGACGACCAGAACATCTTTGCGAAGATCCTGCGGGGCGAGATCCCCAACAACACCGTACTGGAGACGGAGCATTCGCTCGCCTTCAACGACATCGCGCCGCAGGCGCCGGTGCACGTGCTGGTGATCCCGAAAGGGGCTTATGTCTGCTACGACCACTTCGCGCTGGAGGCCACCGACGAAGAGATCCTGGATTTCACCCGCACCGTGGGAAGGGTCTGCAAGGCGCTCGGCGTGCAGGCGGATGCCGCCGGCGACGGTTGCCGGCTGATTGCCAATGCCGGCGTGCACGGGGTGCAGGAAGTGCCGCATCTGCATGTGCATGTGCTGGGCGGCCGCATGTTGGGGCGGATGCTCGCACCGGCCGAATAGCGGCCTGCGCGGACCATCGTCAGGCGTGCCGGTTCGCCCGGCTCAGGTGGCACGCCATACCAGCCCGCATTCTTCGCAGCGCCGTCGCCCGGTCAGGTCTGTCGTTCCAGCCGCGCGAAAATCTCGACAACCGCCGCGCGGGCGCGCTCGAAATGCGCCGGGCTCTCGGCCGCGTAGTGATCGAAACTCGGCCCGGCGTTCACTTCGAGTATCACGGCGCCCTCCGGCCCCCGGCCAAGGTCGGGGCTGAGGATGTCGACACCGGCGAAGGTGAGCCCAAGGCTGCGGGTCGCGGCAACCGCGAGGTCCTCGGCTGCCCGTGGCAATTGCCCGGTCAGATCCCGCAACTGCCCGCCGGTGGAGAGGTTCGCATTGTCGAGAAGCGCAACCGTGGCGCCCTCGGGAAGAACGCTCTGCGGCGTCAGCCCCTCGGCGGCAAGGCGCCGCCCAAGGCGGGGGTCGTCGGGCAGCAGTTTCCGGCCCTGATGCTTGCCGGCCAGATCGGCAAGGGCACGGTCGAGCAGCGCCGCAACCGTGCGCGTGCCGTCCCCGACAAGCGAGAACGGGCGCCGCTCATAGGCGAGGATCACCCGGTCCTCCAGCACAAGCAGGCGATGGTCTCGGCCCTCGATGCGCGGCTCGATGCGCAGCTGGTCCTCGCGGGCGAACCCCAGCTCGATATCCCGCGCCAGATCTTCCGGCGTGTGGGCCACCGAGATTCCGCGGCCTTCCTCGCCGCGATTGGGTTTCACGACGACGGGGTAGCCGTGGCGTTCGGCAAAGGCCCGTGCCGCCTCGGCGCCCGGCAGACGGCCCGCGACCCGCGCATTCTTCAGTGCCCGCTCGGCGCAATGCCGGGGCGAGAAGATGACCTGTCCGGCCGGCGCCGGAAGCCCGGCTGCCGTGAGCCAGCGCGCGGTGTAATCCTTGTCGCCCGCGAGCCCCGCCGCGGAATCGCGGTTGAGCCCGAGCGACTTGCCGAAAATCGGCCTCGGGTGGCCGCCGGGCGGGGTGTAGCGGCCCACGTAGCCGTGGTCGGCCTCCAGTTCCAGGTGGCCGCCCCGCGCCGCCGCGGCTTCCGCCAGCAGGCGTCGGTTCATCGAACCGCCGGGGGGCGGGGAGCGTTCCGGAGTGACGAGGAGCATTCAGGCAGCCTTCCCCTGTCCTGTCCGGGTCAATGCGAGAAAGACGTCCTCCAGATGCGGCTCTTCGGTCGCCACGTCCTGAATCCGGATGCCGGCCTCCCGAAGCGCATCGAGCACCTGCTCGGCGGTGACCTTCCCCCGGCGATAGGAAAACGCCAGCGCCCCGTCGGCGCGCCGTTCCAGCTCCACCCCATCGGGAAGCGCCACCTCGCCGGATGCCGGTTCCGCCGGATGGATCACCAGCGTCTTGGCGTCGATCTGGCCGATCAGCCTGTCGGTCCGGTCATGGGCAATCTTCCGGCCGTCATGAATGATGGCGATCTCGTCGCACATCTCTTCGGCCTCTTCGAGGTAGTGGGTGGTGAGGATAATGGTCATGCCCCGCGCGTTCAGCTGCCGGACGTTCTGCCAGAGCATCTGGCGCAACTCGATGTCGACCCCCGCGGTCGGCTCGTCCAGCACCAGCACTTGCGGCGCATGGACCAACGCCTTTCCCAGCAGCAGCCGCCGGCGCATGCCGCCCGAAAGGGTGCGGGCATAGGCATCGGCCTTGTCCGTGAGGCCGATCATTTCCAGGATTTCCTCGGTGTGCCGCTGGGCCTTCGGCACCCCGTAGAGGCCCGCCTGCGTGTCGAGCGACGCGCGCGCGGTGAAGAACGGGTCCATGTTCAGTTCCTGCGGCATCACCCCGATCGCCGCCCGGCTCTGACGCGGGTTCACATCCTGGTCGAACCCCCAGATGCGCACCGTCCCCGCGGATTTCTGCACCAGCCCCGCCAGGATGTTGATCAATGTGGACTTGCCGGCGCCGTTCGGCCCGAGCAGGCCGAAAATGCTGCCGGTGGGCACCGCGAGGTCTATTCCGTGCAGGGCCGTCTTCGGCGCCATCGTGCGATCTCCGGAATAGGTCTTCGTCAGGCCCTCGATTTCGATCGCGTGTTCGGTCATATGCGGCGCTCCGGCACTTGCCCGGGACCGGGCGTTCCCTATGATGCCGCGAACGTAAGCCGTGCCAATGGCCGCGACAAGGCGGCCGCTCGAAAGATCCCGCAGGAGCCAGATCATGAGTACCCTACCAGAACCGCCCGAGGTCGAGACCGTGACCGCCAAGCGCGTGGCCTGCGACGGCGGCGAAGGGGCGCTCGGGCATCCGCGTGTCTGGTTGAGCCTCGGCGCCGACGGCAAGGTGACATGCCCGTATTGCGACAAGCTTTTCATTCTCGCGGACACGGCGCCGGGCGGCAGCGCCTGATCCCGCGCGTTGCAGCGGGAACACCAGAGTGACACCCGTCCGCGCGCAGGTGACAAAGACCTATCTCACCGGCCCAATCGCCGATATGGTGACACGCGAAGATCCTGTCGAATGTCAGGCAGGTATCCGCAATGCGGTCCGACGTTCGGGGTCGGGTCCGGGACGTGACGGATTGGGCGGCCATTGAAGGAGGCGGAATTGCTGGGGATGACGAATTCAGGCGAGACGGCGGCAAAGCGCATGCAACCATCGCAATCGGATGTGGGAGTGCCCGCACGGCGGTTCGCCGGATCGCGCGCGCTCCTTCGCGGAACGGCGATTCTGGCCCTTGGCCTGGGCCTCTCGGCCTGCGACTACCCCGACGAGACGACCCGTGCCTTGGTCTACCTGCCGGACGGCACGCAGCGTGTCTCCGCCCGCGCGGAACGCGAAGCGCAGCTTCGTACCGGCACCTACCGCGACGATGCGCCGGAATTCACCGGCGCGCCGGGTCCGCACGGCGAGCATCCCGCCTACGTGCCGTCGCGCGGCAAGACGGTATTCCGGGACGATTTCACCACCAACAATCCGGACGCCCAGACGGCCACCGCCGCACAGGTCCGGGCGGCCACGACCGATACCTTCGACACGACCGTGTCCGTTATCGAGCTCGAGCAGGCGTCCGACGGCCGCTCCTACGTCGTCCTCGAAGAAGGCCGGTAGAGGCGCACGACCCGCGCCGTGGCCTGCGTGCGGCATTCGACCGCCCTCAGGCGGTGCGCGTGAGCTGACGTCGCATCGCGCGGCCGGAGTTCCGCTGGCGCCGCCGGCACCTCGGCCCGGCACCTCCGCGCGGCGCGCACGATCCCTGAACCCTGTGTGAACAGGGCTGGCCAAGCCGCCCGTGCCCTGCGACCCTTTGCACCTGTCGAAGGGAGGGATCGCGCCATGGGCTTCATTCCACGTGTCTCGGCGGTGTTGACGGCGGCATTCGTCTGGATGTCTGCCTCCACCGCCTCAGCCGACCCGTCAGCGTGGCAGCGCGAGTGGCCGGACACCGATTTCTCCCGGACCGCGCTCGATGGCTGGGGCGAGATCGTATCCGGCGGCCCCCCGAAGGATGGCATTCCCGCCCTCAGCGATCCCAGCTTCCACCGCGCGGCGGACGAATCCCGCATCGGCGCCCGCGAACCGGTGATCACGGTGGAGATCGGCTCGGCCGCCCCGCGCGCCTACCCGATCCGCTACCTGACCTGGCACGAGATCGTCAACGACACGGTCGGCGGCGTGCCGGTCGCCGTCACCTTCTGCCCGCTGTGTAACTCCGGCCTCACCTTCGACCGGCGCGTCGGTGGGCGCACCCTCACCTTCGGGGTCTCCGGCAAGCTGCGCAATTCGGACATGGTGATGTACGACCGCGAGACCCAGAGCTGGTGGCAACAGGCCATCGGCACCGCCATCGTCGGGCAGTACACCGGGGCGGAGCTTCGGCAGCTTCCCACGTGGATGGAAAGCTGGGCCGAGTTCCGCGCGCGCAACCCCGACGGACTCGTCATGGCGCAACCGGCGTTCAACCGCGCCTACGGCCGCAACCCCTACGCCAGCTACGACAGCTCCCGGCGCCCGTTTCTCTACGATGGGGAGATGCCGCCGCACGGGATCGAACCGCTGGCGCGCGTTGTCCGCGTCGGCACCCGGGCCTGGCCGGTCGCCCGCCTCGCGGCCACCGGCGAGATCCGCGAGGCCGGCGTCACCCTCTCCTGGCGCCCCGGGCAGGCCTCCGCGCTCGACACCGGCCAGATCGCGCGCGGCCGCGACGTGGGCTCGATCCGCGTGCGCGACGGGCAGGGCAGGAATGTGCCCCATGACGTGATGTTCGCCTTCGCCTTCCACGCCTTCTACCCCGACGGGCGCTGGATGCTGGAGTGATCCCGGCGCGGAGGCCCGCGCCACGCCCGCAGGCGAAGCCTGCCCGGCCCAACGGGAGGAGGGGCATCTTCGATGCGCCGACGACGGGCGGGAGGGCGCCGGCTACTTGCCGGTGAGCAGCGCGTTGGGCTTGCGCTCCAGCGTCCTTGCGAGCGAGCGCACCGCCTCGGCGGCGCGGGAGACCTCCCGCATCGCGTTGCGGGTCTCGCGGTTGAGCGCCCCGCTCTCGGCCAGCCCCGCCAGCGCCTGGTTGGCCTGCCGCAACACCGCTTCGGCCTCCGCCACGAGGCCGGGCAGGTCGTCGGTGATCTGGGCCACCGCGCCTGCCGCCTCCCGCGCCGAGGCGAGCGTTGCATTGACGTTCTCCACCGTTCCGCCGGCGCGCAGTTCGTCGAGCGTCGCGCGGACCTGGTCGAGCGCCGCGCTCAGGCTTTCCGGCAACGCCCGCGCCGCCTCGGTGCCGATCAGCGCATCGGCGCTCTCGACCAGCGCGGTGACCTCCTCCGCCAGCCGGTCCAGCTCCATCGTCTCCGCCTGGGCTGCAACCGCGTCGATCCGCGCCACCAGGTCGGGCACGCCCGCGACGGCGTCCGTCACGCTCGCCGCGGCATCGCCCGCCGCCGCCAGGGCGGTCTCGAGCTGCGCCGCCGCATCCGTCTCGTTGAGGCGGCCGAGCAGCGATGTCACCTCGGCGATTGCCGAGTCGAGGCCGGAGAGCGAGTCGCCCAGCTGTGCCGGCAAGGCCTGCGCGGCCTCCGTTCCGAGGATCGCGTCGGCGCTGTCGATCAGCCCCGTCGCCCGCGCGAGCAAGGCGTCGAGGTCCAGCGCCTCGACATTGGCCGCCACCGCCTCGATCCGTTCGATCAGGTCCGGCACGCCCTCCATGGAGGTCGACACATCCGCCGCCGCCGCGCCCGCGGCCTCGATGGCCTCCGCCAGCCGCGCCGCCGCGTCGCTCTCGTTGAGATTCGCCAGCAACGCCGTCGCTTCCGTCACCGCCGCGTCCACGTCGCCAAGCGCATCGTTCAGCCGCGCGGGCAGCGCCTGCGCCGCCTCGCCGCCGAGTATCCGGTCGGCGGAGTCCACGAGCCCCGTGGCCTGCGCCAACAGCGCTTCGAGGTCGAGCGCCTCGGCCTTCGCCGCGACCGCCTCGACCCGCTCGATGAGCGCGGGCACCTCTTCCACCGCGGTCGCGACTGAGGCCGCCGCCTCTCCGGCGCTCTCCACCGCCTCCACCAGCTTGGCGATGCCTTCGCGCGTCTTGAGATCGTCGAGCAGTGTGATGAGCTCGTCGGAGATCCGGCCGAGCCGCTCGGGCAGCACCTTGAGATCCTCGGAGCTGAGAACGCCGCGCAGGTCAGTCACCACGCCGGTGATTTCCGCCGGCAGCGCCTGTATCTCCTCGTTGGAGACAAGGGCCGCCGCGTTCTCCATGAAGGCGATGGCGGAGTTGAGAAGCTCTTCCACGGGCAGCTCGTTGACCCGGTTCAGCAGACCCTCGGCAGAGGCTCCCACGCCCTGAAGGTCCGCCGCCACGCTGGGAAAGATCGGGTAGGGGTCGGCATCCCGGACGAAGGTCGCCGGGGCCGCGTCCGGCACCCGCAGCATCTCGATCTTCAGCCCGCCCGCCAGCAGCGACGCCTTCGTTAGCCGCGCGCGCCAGCCCTCGGCCACCGCGGCCTCGAAGAAATCCAGGATCGCCTCGGCATCGGTGGCATCCGAGCCGAGCTGGAGCTGGTCCAGTTCGATGGACAGCACCACCACCAGCCGCACGCGATCGTCGCCGAACTGCGCCTCGTCGACCTTGCCGGTCAGCCCGACGACCTCGCCGATCTGAAGCCCGCGCAGCGTCACCGGCGCGCCCACGGTCAGGCCGTTCACGTTCTCCTCGAACACCATGGCGATATCCACCGTGCCGCCATCGGGGCCGGCGCCTTCGAAGAGGCTCGTGCGGGCGTCGTCCTGGGACGCGAAGACGGCGAATTCCGCGCCGTTGTCCACCGGCGTGCCGCCGGAGACGACGGTTTCGAAGCTGATGCCGCCCGAGATCAGCGCCGCGAGGCTCTCCACGCTCACCGACGCGCCGCCGGCGCCTAGGTTGAACGAGAAGCCGGAGGCATCCCAGAACCGGCTGCGGCTGGTCAGGAGCTGGTCGTGGGGGGCCTCGACGAAGGCCTCGGCGGTGATTGTCACGCCGTCGGGCGAAAGCTTCGGGCGCCCGAGCCGCCCGACCTCCAGCCCCTTGTAGAGGATCGGCGTGCCCTCCTGCAGGCCGCGCCCGGTGTTCGAGCTGAGCAGGATCCGCCGCCCTTCCTTGTCGGGCCGCGCGACCGGCCTGACCTCTTCCCCGACGAAATGCCGGGTGAGGCCGCCGGGCTCACCGTCCCAGCTCCCCTCGATGTAGACGCCGCTCAGCACCGTGTTCAGCCCCGAGATGCCGCGCGCGGAGACCTCTGGCTGCACCACCCAGAAAACCGCCTCGGAATCGACGTAGGCTTCGACTTCCTTGTCCAGCCGGACATGCGCGATGATGGAATCGAGCCCCGGCGCGAACGTGACCTCCTCGACGACCCCGACCGAGACCTCGCGGAACCGCAGCTGGGTTTGCTCGGCAACGATTCCGGCCGCGTTGGTGAAGGCGATCTCGATCAGCGCCCCGCGGTTCTGCAGGCTTTGCCAGGCGATGCCGAGCGCGATGGCAAGCGCCGCCGCCGGGATGATCCAGACGATGGAGACCCGCTCCATGAGGCTGCGCCGCGCGGGCTTCACCGGGGTCGTGGGGATCTGGTCGCTGTCGGTCACGTTGGGCTTACCTTTTCATCATCCGGAGTGCGGTCCAGGCTGTCCCAGATCAGTCGGCTGTCGAAGGACCGGGCCGATAACATGGTGAAGATGACCGAGAGCGCGAAATTCAGGGCCGCCGGGCCGGGATTGATCGAAACCACGACGGACAATTGCACGAGGGCGGAAAGCACCGCGACCACGAAAACGTCGATCATCGACCAGCGGCCGATGAATTCCACCAGCTCGTAGAGCTGGGTCCGCCGCAGGTGGCTGCCGTGCCAGCGGTTCTGGACGGAGAGCGCCAGGTACCCGACGGCGGCGAATTTCCCCATGGGTATGGCCACGGAGGCGATGAGAATGACCAGGGCGACGGGGATCGCGCCATGCAACGCCAGCGTGATCGCCCCGCCGACGATCGTGTCGCCCGAGGTCTTGCCCATGAAGGTCGTGTTGAGCATGGGGAAGAGGTTCGCCGGGATGTAGCAGATCAGCCCCACGCACCACCACGCCCAGACCCGGCTGAGGCTCATGTGGTCCCGCGAGGTCAGCCGGCCGCCGCAGCGCGCGCAACGCTCGGTGCCGCGCGGCCAGACCCGGGTGCAATGGGTGCAGGCCACCAGCCCCGCCGCGCGGGCGGTCAGCGGGCTGTGCGCGTGCGCCTCAGCCATGGGCCACGTCCCGTACCGCGTCGTCCTGCGAAATACCGGCCTCGGCCTCCTCGGGGCCGGCCTCTTCCAGCGCATGCCAGACCGACCAGCGGCACAGCGTCCCGTCCTGCAGAATGCTCACCACGACGAGCGCGGCGAAAAGCCAGAAGGCCGCTCCCAGTTCCACCCGCGCAAGGTCGGCCACCTTCACCAGCGCGACGCCGACGCCGAGCACGAAGATTTCCGCCATCGACCACGGCCGCAGGTCTTCGGACAGCCGGAAGGCCGCCCGCGCGGCCGGCAGCGGCGGACGCCCGATCATCAGCGGGCCGAGAACGTAGATCAGCAACAGCGCCCGCGCGATCGGCACGAAGATGATGAGGGCCATCACGCCCACGGAAAGCGCCACCATATGCGCCTTCGAGAAGGACAGCGCCGCCTCGTAGATCGATGTCGCGTTGGACAGCCCGTTCGCCTCGATCTTCAGGAACGGCATGAACAGCGCCGTGATCAGCAGGATCAGGATCGCCAGCGCAAGCGCGACGATCCGGAAAATCGCCCCCTCGACCGGCGCGATCAGCACCGTATGGCACCGCGCGCAGACCGCGCGCTCGCCATTCTGCGGCGCGTGGACGCGATAGAGCGCGTCGCAGGTCGGGCAGGCGATCAGGTCGTCCAGGTCCCTGTGGGAATGTGCGGCTCGTGTCACGGGGTCTCGCTGCGCTGCATCGGGCGCACACTATCATCCCCGCGACACGGCGCAATGGGCGGGCGCGCGTTGGGCGCCCGCCGCCGTCCGTGCTACATCCCGAAGTACTCCGTACCGACGATGTCGTCTGCCAGCGCCTCCAGCGTCACCCCGGTCACAAGGACGGTGCCGCCAAGCGTGGTGTCGAGGAGCACGTCGTCTCCGGCCTGTTCGGCAGTCACGATATCGACCTGCTTGAAGCGCAGAACGTCGACGCCGAGCTCGAAGCCCTCGATCGTGTCGTTGCCGGTTCCGGCGTTTCCGGTGATGCGGAACTCGTCGCGCACACCATCGCGGAGCATCTCCGTCCAATCTTCCGGCCACGGCCCCAACCATTCCTCGGTGCCCGGCCCGCCGATCAGCGTGTCGTCGCCGCCGCCGCCGGTCAGAACGTCCTCGCCATGCCCGCCGGTCAGCCGGTCGCCACCGCTGCCGCCACGCAGCGTGTCGTCGCCGTCGCCGCCGCGAAGCGCATCCGAGCCCGCGCCGCCGGTCAGAACGTCGTCATCGCTGCCGCCCATCAGCAGGTCGCCATCGCCGCCGCCCTTGAGCACGTCGTTGCCGTCGGCGCCCGAGAGAATATCCTCCCCGTTGCCGCCCTTGAGGCTGTCGTCACCGGAACCGCCGGCCAGTTGGTCGTCGCCGTTCCGGCCGATCAGGACATCGTTCCCGGTGTCGCCGAAGAGCAGGTCGTTCCCGCCAAAGCTCCGGATCGTGTCGTCGCCTCCAAAGCCAAGAAGTACGAGGCTGATGTCGCGGTCATTGACGGTCGGCTGCAGCGAATCGGCGTCGGCCGTGCCAACCACGAACTGCCAGTCGTCCTTGGTGAGCCAGCCCCACGACAATCCCGTCGCTTCATTGGCCGCCCAGGCGAAGTTGCCGAAGGCTTCCTCGACCGTCGTTGCCGGATAGGCCCGGGAAAGAGCGTCCCAGAACACGGTGTAGCCCTCCATTCCGGCATGTTCATAGAACAGCTGATAGATCCCGGCCTTGCCCACGGCCTCCGGAGTGATGCTGTCGTCGCTGAAATAGGCCATCATTTCGGCCGGCAGAACCGTCTCGTAGAACGCCGGTTCATTGGCCGTGGCATCCCACGGGTATCCGGTCGCCTCGCCGGCAATATAGCGGTTCGCCACCGCGTAGCCGGTCGGGAAGTTGTACCCGCCGAGCGCATCCCCGTAGAACCAGAAATTGCGGCCCAACTCGTAGAAGACGATGTCCATGATGGCGCCGCTGTCGGCAATGGCATCGTAGACGCCGTTGATCCACGGCCAGAGCGTGTCGAACCCCGCGCCGAACATGTCGTCAAGGATCTCGATCCCGTGCCGGCCGAGATACCCGCATCCCGCGCCGCAGGTCTCCGCGACCACCGCAATCGTGCCGCGCCCCTCGAACGTGTAGGGGTCCCAGGCTTCCGGCGTGCGGCCGGTGAAGCTCATGTAGGTTTCGTAGCCGGTGTCGAACGTGCCCACGAGCATGTCCATGACGGTCGCGTCAACAACCGTGCCTTCTGGTACAAGCAGCGCGACATGATCCCCGAGCCACACGTCCATCCGGTAGGTGCCGTCGTAAAACGACTCGTAGTCGATGGTCGCATAGGGCCCGCCCGGCGGTGCCGAGAGCGTAGGAACCGTTAACGTATCGGTATGAATTTCGTGTCCCATGGCCCCCTCCCATGGTGTGTTGAAAGATGCGCGAGACATACCACTTTTGGTCAATTCGCGCGTTGATGCAGGTCAGGGGAACGGCGAACAACCGTTTGAAAACTGGGCATATGCCGAAGCCGCGCCCCACTTCCCCACGCTGCCGCTTGGATGACGTATGGGAAATGTCCCCCGCCGCACATCGCCTGTCCGGGGAGCGGCGCGATACGGCGACAAAGGACAGCGCGGGCGACCAGCCCGAGCCGCGCGTTCGGGCTGGCGAAACGTCCACTGGTTGTTCGCGCCCCACCTCCCGACGCTGCCCCTTGAATGACGCATGGGACATATCCCCTGCCGCACATCGTCTGTCCGGGGAGCGGCGCGATAAAGTCGACAAAGGACAGCACGGGCGACCAGCCCGGGCCGCGCCCGACCCTCCCCCCGGGAGGGCGCTCTGGCGATGTCGGTCGCCGTTCAACCGTCGTTCGGGGCTTCGGAATAGAGCATCGACCACAGACGGCGCGGAACGCCCTCCCAGGGTCGGCCGCGGCCCTCTGTACCGGGCGCCCGGCCAAGGCGATGTCGGTTGCCGTTCAACCGTCCTTTGGGGCTTCGGGATAAAGCGTCGACCACAGGCGGCGCGGAACGCCCTCCCAGGTCGGCCGCGGCCCTCTGTACCAGGCGCGCGGCAAAGGCGATGCGGTCCTGCCAACGCGACGTTCGCATCGCTGCGGCAAGGGTTAATGAACGGTAAACCCGCCGCTGCAACCCATTGATTTCTAACGGCCCGGGTATTGTCTCACGATGAGACAGCCAGCCCCTCCGCCGCCGTGACCGGGCACCAGGAGACATGTCCCGGCCCGATCTGCTGCCCCTCCGGCCGCCCTTGGGCGCAGGCGGGCAGGGCCCGCGGGCAACGGGTCCGGAAGACGCAGCCCGAGGGCGGGTTGAGCGGCGAGGGCAGGTCGCCCTCCAGCACCGGATGCTCCCGCGCCAGCTCCACCACCGGGTCCGGGATCGGCACCGCCTGCACCAGCGAGCGGGTGTAGGGGTGGACCGGCCGCTCGATCAGCGTGTCCGCGTCGGCCGTCTCCATCACCCGGCCCAGGTACATCACCAGGATCCGGTCCGAAATATGCTTCACCACGCTCAGGTCATGGGCGATGAAAATGAGCGAGATCCCGAGGTCACGCTGCAGCTCCGACAGCAGGTTGATGACCTGCGCCTGCACCGAGACATCGAGTGCCGACACCGGCTCGTCGCAGATCACCAGCTCCGGGTTCAGGATCAGCGCGCGGGCAATCCCGATCCGCTGGCACTGGCCGCCGGAAAACTCGTGCGGGTAGCGGTTGATCTGGTTGGGCAGGAGGCCCACCCGCTCCATCAGCTCGCCGACCCGGCGCTTCACCTCGGCCTTGGGCGTGTCGGGGGCGTGGGTCGTGAGAGGCTCGGCGATGATCTCGCCCACCTTCATGCGCGGGTTGAGCGCCGCCAGCGGGTCCTGGAAGACCATCTGCGCGGCCTGCCTGTGGCGCCGGCGCTCGGCGGGCCCCATCGAAAGTAGGTTCTGCCCCTTCCACAGGATGCGCCCGCCCGATGCGGGGATCGTATTGATGATGGCGCGCGCGACGGTGGATTTGCCAGAGCCCGACTCGCCGACGATGCCGAGCGTCTCGCCCTTTTCCAGCTCGAAACTCACGCCGCCGACGGCATGGAGCTTGAGGGACGGTGTCCACGGCCAGGCGCCGCGCGGGCGCACGTCGAAGGTAACCTGAAGATCGTCGACCATCAAAAGCGTGGAGTCGCTCATGCCACGTCCTCCGGTGTGCGATGACAGGCGCGGACGCGCGTGTCGGTCAGGCGTTCAAGCGGCGGGATTTCCGTGGCGCAGCGCGGCTCGCGCATCGGGCAGCGCGGCTCGAACGGACAGCCAGGAAAGCCCTTCAGCATGTCGGGCGGCTCACCGGGAATGGTGGGCAGGACATCCTCCCTCCGGTCGAGCCGCGGCACCGCCTCCAGCAGCCCGAGCGTGTAGGGATGGGTCGGGCGCGCGAAGACTTCCTCCGTCGTACCCCGCTCCATGATCCGGCCGCCGTACATGACCATGGTGCGCTCGCAGGCGCCGGCGACAATGCCGAGATCGTGGGTAATCAGGATCAGCGCGGTGTTGAACTCGTCCTTAATGTCCCTGAGCAGATCCATGATTTGCGCCTGTACCGTGACGTCGAGCGCCGTCGTCGGCTCGTCGGCGATCAGCAGGCGGGGACGGCACAGGAGCGACATGGCGATCATGATCCGCTGGCGCATGCCGCCGGAGAACTCGTGCGGATACATGGTGATCCGCGCCGCCGCATCGGGGATACGGACGGCGTCCAGCATCCGCACACTCTCGGCGCGCGCCTCGCGGCGGGACATGCCCCGGTGCAGCGTCAGAACCTCCTCCATCTGCTCGGAGACCTTCAGGAACGGATTGAGCGAGGTCATTGGGTCCTGGAAGATCATCGCGATCTCCGAGGCACGTATATTGTTGAGCTTCGCCTCCGGCAGGTTCAGGATTTCCTGTCCGTCCCATTTGACGGACCCCGTGGCATGGCCGTTGCGGGCCAGCAGGCCGATGGCCGCGAAGGCGGTCTGCGACTTGCCCGAGCCGCTCTCGCCCACGATGGCAAGCGTGTCGCCTTCGTAGACGTTGAAGGTGACACCATTGACGGCGGAGACGATGCCATCGTTGGTTTCGAACTTCACGTTCAGGTCTGTGACTTCCAAGAGCGCCATGTGTCAGCGGTCCTTCGGATCGAGCGCATCGCGCAGCCCGTCGCCGACGAAGAAGAAGGCAAAGAGCGTGATGACGAAAAAGAAGAGCGGGAAAAGCAGCATCCAGAGCGTGCCGTATTGCAACTGGCTCGCCCCTTCCGAAATCAGCGCGCCCCAGGACGTGTTTGGCTCCTGAACACCGAGCCCGAGGAAGGAGATGAAGCTCTCGTAGATGATCATGTTGGGCACGAGCAACGTTGCGTAAACGATCACGACGCCCAACAGGTTCGGCACGATGTGGCGGCGAATGATCGTCGAGGGCCGCACACCGATGGCATGGGCGGCCTCGACGAATTCCTTGTTCTTGATCGAGAGTGTCTGCCCGCGGGCGATCCGCGCCATGTCCAGCCAGGAGATCAGGCCGATGCCGACGAAGAGCATCAGGATCGACCGGCCGAAGATGACGAGCAGCAGGATCAGCACGAACATGTAGGGCACCGACATGAACACATCGACCAGCCGCATCATGAAGTTGTCGATCCGGCCGCCGTAATAGCCGGCCGTCGCGCCGTAGATGGTGCCGACAATGACGGCGATGAAGGCCGCGATAAGGCCGACCATGAGAGAGATCTGGGTGCCCTGCACAGTACGGGCGAAGAGATCGCGGCCCAACTCGTCCGTGCCGAAGTAATGCCCCGATGCGAGGCTTGGCCGGCCCATTGTGTCGACCTGACCCAGGACGCTCCAGTCGACCTCCTCGTTGGACCAAGGGGCCACATACGCCCCGAAGGCGGCGAAGAGCGCGACTAGGATGAGCACGACCAGCCCGGCGACGGCGGCGCGGTTGCGGAAGAAGCGGATACGCGCATCCGCCCACAGCGAGCGGCCCTCGATTGTCGGCGCCAGGTCTGCGTTTTCAAGTGACTTTGCGGTGCGTCTGCCGAAGATCATGGTGCGCGCCTCAGTACCGGATCTTCGGGTCGATCCAGGCATAGAGGATATCGACCACGAGGTTGAAAAGGATGGTCAGCGCGCCGGTCAGGATGGTGATCCCCATGATCACCGAATAGTCGCGGTTGAGCGCCGAATTGACGAAGAAAACGCCGATGCCGCCGGTGGAGAAGTAGATGTCGATCACCACCGATCCGGTGATCATGCCCACGAAGGCGGGTCCGAGGTAGGAGATCACCGGCAGCAGCGCGGGTTTCAATGCGTGACGGAAGATCACCCGGCGCATCGGCAAGCCCTTGGCGCGGGCGGTGCGGATGTAGTTGGCGTTCAGCACTTCCAGCATGGAAGAGCGGGTGAGACGCGCGATGGAGGCCATGAAGGACGTCGACAGCGCGATCACCGGCATGATGACGTATTGCCATTGCCCACCCTGCCAGCCACCGCCGGGCAGCCAGCCGAGCCACAGCGTGAAGACAAGCGTCAGGATCGGGGCCATGACGAAGTTTGGCAGCACCTGGGCGCCGATCGAGATGCCGACGGCCAGATAGTCGAGCCAGGAATTGTGGTAGATTGCCGCGAGGATCCCGAGCGTCATGCCAACGACGGTGGCAACGACGAAGGACCAGAATCCATAGGTCAGCGTCACCGGAAAACCCTGCGCGATAATGTCGTTAACCGTCTGGTCCTTGTAGACGTAGGACGGGCCGAAATCGAAATGGACGACGACGTTCCAGACGTAGTTGAACATCTGAACGATCAGCGGTTTGTCGAGCCCGAATTTCGCCTCGAGGTTCGCCATCACTTCCGGCGGCAGGGTACGTTCGGTGTCGAACGGCCCGCCGGGGGCGGCGTACATGATCACGTAAGAGAAAACGACGAGGATTAGAAGCGTTGGAATAGCGACAGCAAGACGCTTCAGGATGAATGACAGCATGGGTGGCCTGGCGTTGGGTCGGGCGCGCGGGAAAAGCCCGCGCGCCCTGCCTTTGTGACGGTATTACTCGGCGGCGCGATACAGGTCCTTCGAGTACCAGTTGAACTCGGCGTTGTTGAACGGCCAGCCCTTGATGTCCGCCGACAGAAGCATCGGCTGCGTGTAGTGGTAGATCGGGATGACACCCATGTCCTCGGCCAGGATCTGCTCGGCCTCGGTGTACATCTCGTTGGGGCTCTCAGACGTCGTGGAGGCTTCCATCAGCTCGTCATAGCGGGCGTTGGAGTACTTGCCGTCGTTGTGCTCCTCTTCCGACACCAGGATCGACAGGAAGGTCGAAGCCTCGTTGTAGTCGGCACACCAGGCGGAGCGGGAGACATCGAAGTCGCCCGACTTGCGGACGCCGAGATAGGTCTTCCACTCCATGTTCTCCAGCGTGACGTTGACGCCCAGTTTCTGCTTCCACATCTGCGACATGATGGTCGCGATCTGCTTGTGGTTCTCGTCGGTGTTGTAGATCAGCTTGAGCTCGAGGTTTTCCACCCCGGCCTCCGCCAATAGCTCCTTGGCCTTGGCGTCGCGCTCGGCCTGGGACCAGCTGGCGTAGTCGATCTCCGGCACCTCGAACCCGGCGGTCTTGAGATGAGCGAAGTTATAGGCCGGCCACTGGCCACCCTTCAGAACCTGATCCACGATCACGTTGCGGTCGATCGCGTAGGACAGCGCCTTGCGCACGCGCGGGTCCTTCAGCTCCTCCTTGCCATCCGGCCACTGGTTGATCTGGTAGTAGTAGTTGCAGAGCCGCGGCGCCGCATGCGCCTGATCCGGCATCTGTTCCAGCAACGTCGGATACTGACCGGCGGGCAGCGGATAGAACGCGTCGATTTCGCCGGCCTTGTAGCGGGTCAGCGCCTGGTTCACGTCGTTGATGACGTAACCGGTCGTCTTCTCGATGATGACGTTGTCGGCGTCCCAGTACATCGGGTTCTTTTCGCGGCTGTGATACTCGTTGAGCACCATCTCGGTCAGCACGTAGGCACCGTTGGAGACGATATTCGCCGGGTCGGTCCACTTGGCGCCATGCGCCTCGATCGTGGCGCGGTGGGCCGGCATCATCGTCGCGTATGTCGTCATCGCCGGGAAGTAGGGCAGCGGCTTGGTGAGGTTCACTTCAAGCGTGTGATCGTCAATCGCTTTCACGCCCAGTTCCGTCGGGTCCATCTCGCCGGCGACGATCTCGGAGGCGTTCACGATGGAGGCCAGTTCCATGTACCAGGCATAGGGCGAGGCGTTGGCGGGGTCGACGGCGCGCTGCCAGCCATAGACGAAGTCCGCGGCCACGACCGGATCGCCGTTGGACCACTTCGCCTCCGGGCGCAGCGTGAAGGTGTAGGTCTGGTTGTTGTTGGATGCCTCGTAGCCGGTGGCGACGCCGGGGATGACGTTGCCCTCGCCGTCCTGGATCATCAGCCCTTCGAAGAGGTCGCGGATCGCGTGGTGGCCCTCTGTCTCCTCGTTGAGCTGCGGGTCGAGCGTCGGGAACTGGTCGAGCAGACGATAGGAGAAGGTCTGGTTGTCGGAGAGCGCCTCTCCGGTCACCGGATGCGTGCCTTCAGCCATTGCAGAGGTGGCGAGCACCATCGCGGCGGCGGACAAGTACATTGTTGCCTTGGTATTCATTGACAGTCTCCCTGTAGGTTTCGACAGCGGCTCCGCGCTCAAACGGCGGATGCCGGCCTGACGGCACTATGACTGGCGTCAGGTGGTTACGCCATTTTTTTCTATGCCCCGGCGACCACAAGAGTGACGTTGCGGAACTGCGACCTCCGGCTGCGCCGATCTCCGCATGAAACGCACCCGAAACGCCTGAGCAAGTCCCGTATGTGCGGGAATAGCGGACCGCGCGACCCGCCATTCCGCACCGCTGGCCGATACGGATTCGCGCGCCGCTCGGACCGGCCTCTGCCCGGGAGCGCACCGGAATTCCCCGGGCGACACTTGGACGCGCAATGGGCCAGGAACGCGCCTGGGCGCCGAAATTATGGACGATTGTGGTTTGTGATCCGGAGTATCTGACTATTGTTGTCAGTAAAATGCTTGTCCGAGTAAATTTATCTGATATTCAATCTCTCAATCGACCACAACGTGACGACCAACAGGAATTCTCATGACCATTCGCACGACCGCCCTCGCGGCCCTACTCAGCGGAACCGCGCTGGCCGCTCAGGCCGCCGCGCCGGCTGATGTTGTTAGCAATTACGCCGATATCGCGCTCGCCGGGTACGAAGACAGCCTGGAAACCGCCAAGGCGCTGAAGGCCGCGCTGGAAACCCTGGTCGCCGAGCCGACCGACGCGAATCTGGACGCTGCAAAAGCGGCCTGGATCGCGGCCCGTGTTCCCTACCAGCAAACCGAGGCGTTCCGCTTCGGCAACCCGGTTGTCGACGATTGGGAAGGCAAGGTGAACGCGTGGCCGCTGGACGAAGGCCTGATCGACTATGTCGAGGGCGACGCCGGGCTGAACGACGAGAACCCGTTCTCCGGCGCCAACGTAATCGCCAACCCGTCGCTGGAAGTCTCCGGTGCCACGGTTGATGCCACGGCGATCACCCCGGAACTCCTGCAGGAAATGCATGAGATCGACGGAATCGAAGCGAACGTGACGACCGGATATCACGCGATCGAGTTCCTCCTCTGGGGGCAGGATCTGAACGGCACCGATGCTGGCGCCGGCATGCGTCCGGTCACCGATTTCGATGCCGCGAATTGCACCGGCGGCAATTGCGAGCGCCGCGCGGAATACCTGCTGGCCGCCGCCGACCTGCTGATCTCCGACCTGGAAGATGCGGTCGCGCTGTGGGCTGAAGGCGGGCAAGGCCGCGCCGACGTGACGGCCGATCCTGTGCAGGGCCTCGTGATGGCCTTCACCGGCATGGGCTCGCTCTCCTACGGCGAACAGGCCGGCGAGCGCATGCAGCTCGGCCTCCTTCTGCACGATCCCGAAGAAGAGCACGATTGCTTCTCCGACAATACCCACGCCAGCCACTTCTACGACGGGCAGGGCATTCAGAACGTCTACACCGGCACCTATACGCGGGTCGACGGCTCGATGGTCGAAGGTCCGTCGCTCTATGACGTGGTCAAGGAAAAGGACGCCGATCTGGCCGACGCGCTGAAGGCGGACATCGAGATGACGATGGAAAAGCTCGGTGCCATCGTGGCGCAGGCTGAAGCCGGCACCGCCTATGACCAGCTGATCGGCGCCGGCAACGATGAGGGCAACGCCATCGTGCAGGCCGCCATTGACGCGCTCGTCGCCCAGACCCGCAATATCGAGCGCGCCGTCGCCGCTGTCGGTCTCGACCCGATCGCGGTCGAGGGCTCCGACAGCCTCGACAACCCCGACGCCGTCTTCGAATAAGCTAACCGCCCGGGGGTGCCGACCTGGCGCTCCCGGCCATTTCCGGAAGCCGACTGCCATGATCGTCTGTCACTGCCAGAACATCACCGACCACGACATTCACGCCGCTGTCGACTGGATGCGCGCTTCTGATGCCGAAACGATCATTACGCCCGGAAAAATCTATCACGCCCTTGGAAAGAGGGCCGAATGCGGCGCCTGCATGCCTTTGTTCTTGTCCGCGATGCGGTGCAATGACAATCTCGAAGTGCCAGCCACCCTCCGCAACTTGCGGGTAGCAAAGACAAAGGATTCCGGACATGAAGGGCGACGCAAAGGTCATCGACTATCTCAACGCGGCACTGCGCAGTGAGTTGACGGCGATCAGCCAGTACTGGCTACACTACAAGCTTCAGGAGGATTGGGGGCTCGGCCACATGGCCAAGAAGAGCCGCGAGGAAAGCATCGAGGAGATGAACCACGCGGACAAGCTGATGGAGCGGATCATCTTCCTGGAGGGTCATCCGAACCTGCAGAAACTCGACCCGCTGCGGATTGGCCAGACCCCGAAGGAAACGCTGGAATGCGATCTTGCCGCCGAGGAGGAGGCCCGCGCGCTCTACAAGGAAGCCCGCGAATATTGTCACGAAGTCGGAGACCACGTGTCGAAGTTCCTGTTCGACGAATTGCTGACCGATGAAGAAGGCCACATCGATTTCCTCGAAACGCAGCTCGACCTGCACGCCAAGCTGGGCGAGGAGCGGTATGCCTTGCTCAACGCGTCCAAGATGGATGAAGCCGAGTAGCCAGGCCCTGCGGGCCGTGGCTTCCTGCGCCACGGCCCTTGTCTTGCACCCCGGTGTCGCGGTGGGCCTGGATGTGCCCGCCGAAGGATGGGGAGAACCGCACCTCTCGGTGGTCCCCCGCACGGACGACGAACTGGCACGTATCGCGGGCGTCACGGCGGCGCCGGATACGTTCGAGGCGGCGGAACCCTACGAGGCCCGCCCGGCCGGTGCGGCGACGCATGTCGATCACGCGACCAGCACGCCGTTTTCCCTGCCCTCCGCCAACCTGCGCCCGGAACTCGGGCTGGATTTCCGCGTTGGAAACGGGCTCTTCGAGAAGCTCTGGGTGGAGGCGCCCACCGCCACCACCGCGAGCGACGGTCTTGGGCCGCTATTCAACGCGCGCGGCTGCAAATCCTGTCATATTCGCGACGGGCGGGGCCACGCCCCGGCGGGCCCGGACGATTTCGGGGTTTCGATGGTCCTGCGCCTGTCCGTCCCGGACGAAGCCTCCGATCTGTCGGAGGCGACGCGCGCCTATCTCAACAACGCGCCGGACCCGGTCTATGGCCGGCAGTTGCAGGACAAATCGGTGGCCGGGCTGGCGGCAGAGGGGCGGCTCCGGGTTTCCTACACGACGGAGACCGTGACACTCGCCGATGGCATGGTCGTGGAACTCCGCAGGCCCGAGGTGACGGTGGAGCGGCTGTCTCAGGGCCCCCTGCACGCGGAAGCGGAGACCAGCGCGCGTATCGCGCCGCCGATGATCGGCCTCGGCCTGCTGGAGGCGATCCCGGAGGCCGACATCCTGGCGGCGGCGGACCCTGCGGACGCCAATGGCGACGGCATATCGGGGCGGCCGAACCGGGTCTGGTCGCTGGAATACGGGCAATGGATGCTGGGCCGCTTCGGCTGGAAGGCGGGGCAGCCAACCCTGGCGCAACAGAGTTCGGATGCCTTCGTGCACGATATCGGGATCTCGACGCCGCTGCACCCCTCGCCCTGGGGCGATTGCATGGAACCGCAGGCGTCCTGCCGCGCCGCGCCGCACGGCGTGACGGGCAATGCGGAGGGGCTGGAGATCCCGACACCGGCGATGGACCGGGTGACGCTCTACGTGCGTAACCTTGCCGTTCCCGCGCGGCCGGACAGCGATGCGCCGGACGTGCTGCGCGGCAAGGCCCAGTTCCACGCCGCCGGCTGCGCCGCCTGTCACAGGCCGAAGTTCGTGACCCACCGCTTGCAGGCGCAGCCGGAGCAGAGCTTCCAACTCGTCTGGCCCTATTCGGACCTGCTGTTGCACGACATGGGGCCGGGGCTGGCCGACACTCGTCCCGAGGCGGCGGCCACGGGGCGCGAATGGCGGACCGCGCCGCTCTGGGGGATCGGCCATACCGAGGCGGTCGCGGGCGCGGCCGGTTTCGGCTATCTGCACGACGGGCGCGCGCGCAGCCTGCTGGAGGCGATCCTGTGGCATGGCGGCGAAGCGTCGTCGGCGCGCGACGCCGTGCGGGAGATGCAAGCGGAGGACCGCGCCGCGCTCCTGGCATTCCTGAAATCGCTCTGACGGAGAGAGACATGGACAGACGCCACTTCCTCGCGGCCGGATCCGCGGCCATGCTCGCGGCCCCCGCATGGGCGGACGCCGGTGCGCCTGCCTTCGTGACCGCGGCCGGCAAGCCCGACGGCAGCACCTGGACCGTCGGACTCGATGCGGCGGGGGCGGTCTGTTTCGCCTTTCCGGTGCCCGGGCGCGGCCATGCCGCCGCGCTGCACCCGAAGCGCGCCGAGGCCGTGGCCATCGCCCGGCGGCCGGGGACCTTCGCGGTGGTGCTCGATTGCTCGAACGGCCGCAGCCTCGCGCGGCTCGCCGCACCGGAGGGCCGGCATTTCTACGGCCATGGGGCCTATACGGCCGATGGCGCCCATCTGCTGACCACCGAGAACGCCTATGACGTGCCGGAGGGGCGGATCGGCGTCTGGGATGTGGCCGCGGGGTACGTGCGCGTGGACGACCTGCCGTCGGGCGGGATCGGGCCCCACGAGATGATCCGTCTGAAGTCGGGCGGGTTTGCCGTGGCGAACGGAGGCATCCAGACCCATCCGGACTATGCGCGCCAGAAGCTCAACATCCCCACCATGCGGCCAAACCTGACCTACCTTTCGGACACTGCCGCCATTTTGGAGACCGTGGCGCCGCCGGAGGAGATGCGGCTGAACTCGATCCGCCACATCGCGGAGGATGGCGGCCTGGTGGCGATCGCGCTGCAATGGCAGGGCAACCCGATGACCCGCGTCCCGCTGCTCGCGACCCACCGCCGGGGCGACGCGCTGCGGTTTCTCGATCACCCCGATACCGTCCGGCTGAAGCAATATGCCGGCTCGATCGCGGTGAGCGCGACGCGGCAGGAGATCGTGCTGACCGGCCCCAAGGGGAGCTACGCGGTGTTTTTCGACGCGCAGAGCGGCAGGCCGCTGCCGGGACGGGCGCTCCCGGTCGCCGCTGGCGCAGCCCCGGCAGCCGAGGGGCTGGCGATCACTATCGAGGGCGGCCTTGCGCTCGGGGGCAACGGCGATTTTCGCAGGGTTCCCGTGGCCGGCGGCTGGTCGTGGGACAACCATTTGGTGGCCATCGGCTAGGGACCGGCCGTGGCACGCCCCGGCGGTGGTGTCGGGGGGGCTGTCTGCCCCCCGCGCGGCAGGTGCCGCGCTCCCCCCGAGGATATTTCCCGACAGAAGATGCGCAGCCGCCCTCAGGCCTCGAATGCCCGGATCAGCGCCGAGACCTCGGCGGTTTTCCGGTCCAGCAGGGCGCGGTCGCCGCGGGTTTCGACATTGAGCCGCAGGACCGGTTCCGTGGCGGAGCGGCGCAGGTTGAGGCGCCAGTCGGCGACCGCGAGGCCGAGGCCGTCCATGCGGTCGATCTCCGGCGCCTCCGGTTGAAGCGCGCGCTCCACCGCCGCCATCGCCGCGGCGGGGTCGGAGACACGGAAGTTGATCTCGCCGGAAGAGGGATAGGCGGCGCGGCGGTCGCCGATCAGCGCCGAGAGCGGCTGGCCGGTGCGGCAGATGTGTTCGGCGATCAGGAGCCAGGGGATCATGCCGCTGTCGCAATACATGAAATCCCGGAAGTAGTGATGCGCCGACATTTCGCCGCCGTAGACCGCGTCGACCCGGCGCATCGCGGCTTTCACGTGCACGTGGCCGGTGAGAGAGGCCACCGCTTCGCCCCCGGCCCGCGCGACCAGCTCCTGCGTATTCCACATGATGCGCGGGTCGTGGACGATCTTCGCGCCGGGCGACTTGCCGAGGAAGGCGGTGGCCAGCAGGCCGACGAGGTATTCGCCGTCGATGAAGGCGCCGGTTTCGTCGAAAAGGAAGCAGCGGTCGAAATCGCCGTCCCACGCGACGCCGAAATCGGCGCCCGCGGCGCTCACGGCCTCGGCCGTCGCGGGCCGGTTCTCCGGCAGCAGCGGGTTGGGGATGCCGTTGGGAAAGGTCCCGTCCGGCGTGTGGTGCAGCCGCACGACGGAGAGATCGGCACCGCGTTCGGCAAGCGCCTCGGCAATCGCATCGAATGTCGGGCCTGCGCAGCCGTTGCCCGGGTTGACGAGGATCTTCAGCCCCTTGAGCGCGGCGGGATCGGCGAAGGAGAGGACGCGGTCCACGTAGGCCGGACGGGGATTTTCCGCGCGGATCGAGCCGCGGGCGCCATCCGGCGCGGCGATGCCGGCGGCGGTGCGGTCATGGATCTCCTGGAAGCCTTCGTCCGGGGGGATTGGGCGCGCGCCGGGGCCCACGAACTTGATGCCGTTGTAGTCGATCGGATTGTGGGACGCCGTCACCATCAGCCCGCCGCCGGCGCCGAAATGCTCCGTGGCGAAATAGACTTCCTCGGTGCCGCAAAGCCCGATGTCGATGACGTCCGTTCCGCTTTCGGCGAGGCCCGTGGCAAGGGCCGAGGCGAAGCTCTCGGAGGTCGCGCGCACGTCGCGGCCGACGACGACGGTGCCGGGGCGCATCACGGCGGCATAGGCGCGGCCGATCTGGCGGCAGGTTTCGGCGGTCAATTCCTCACCGATACGGCCGCGCACGTCGTATCCCTTGAAACAGGCCAGTCGCATATTCGTCTCCTTGGCAATTCCCGCGCGACCATAGGGGGGGCGGGCCGGCCGTGCCAGCCGGCGCCGGTGCGCCGCATGGTCCCAGACGGAGCGGCAGGCGCCCTCGATGGACGATGTCTCGGTATCCCGGCTGGTGGGCGCGGTCGGGGAGTGCGTCCCGGCGCTCTATGCGACGTTCATGGAAAGCGGCCGCCGGCGCCGCGTCCTCGATCCCGATGCCCGCGTGACCGTCGCCTGGAGGACCCTCGGCATGCACGGCCACGCCGATATCGAGGCAGGACCGAACCATGGCCGCTCGCTGCCGGATGTGTCGCCGGGCCAGCCCGGAACGGGAGGGTATCGGCGAGGCTTGCGCGCCCGGCATCAAGGCGATGCTGTGGCCGGGCAGGGCGCTGCGCCACGGTGCCGTACCGGCTTGCCCGTCGCGGCGGCGTCGCTATGCTGCCAGCGACGAACGACAATCTTCCGTGGGACATACATGCGCCGCCTCCTCTGCCTTCTCGCCGTAGCCAGCCTTCTGGCGGCATGCGGCGGCCCGACCACCCGTTATGCCGCGGCGCCAGTGCCTTCGGGCAATCGCATCGGAATCTCCGTTTCACGGCTTGAAGTGCGCGAAGTCTCGCTGCCCACCTATGCCCAGACCGAGGAGATCTGGACCGAGATCGACGGCGGTGCCCTGCGCTCCAGCGCCCGAACCCTCTGGGCGGATGAGCCTTCGCGCGGGATCACCCAGGAACTCAGCCAGCATCTGTCGTCGCTCACCGGCGCGCGCGTCGCGGCCGAACCCTGGCCATTCGAGGATCTGCCCCAGGCGCGGCTGGTCGTGCGGGTGGGCGAGATGGTGGCCGGCGTGGACGGCAACTTCCGGCTGGCCGGGCAATATTACGTGGCAAGCGACAGCGGGCGCCGCGACCGCTCGGGGGATTTTCGCGTCAGCGCACCGATCGCGCCCGACAGCGGCGCGCAGGGGATCGCGGCGGCAAGGGCGATTGCGGTGCGCGATCTCGCCCGGCTCATCGCCTCCCGCGGTATCTAGGGCCGAATCTCGGCGCGGTGCCAACTCTCGTTGCCGTGGTGCCGCCTGACATGATCTCTTCCTTGCACCAGAAAAGTGCGAGCGGCGTCAATGCCACTCAAATGCACTGTCCGGCGACTCTCGGGACCATTGCGCGATCTCCTCGCGTACCGTGCCGATGTTCGGGACAAGATCGAGGACGGATGACGAGTTCTGCGACTTGCCAGTGAGCGTCGCGTTCAGGCTGTCTTCGAAGCCTGGGATTCCCTCGGGGTTCAGCCCGATAAACTCCAGCAATTCGATCACGCGAGCGCGCCCGGCGGCGGGATCGCCGTAGATCTGCTCAAACTGGAGGATATGCGGTACAAGGTTGTTCTCCCGGAATTTCCGGGCCAGCCACTTTCGGCGGTTCAGGCCTTTTCGGATGTGCCCTATCGCATCCGGCGTCGAAAGGGGCTTGAGCACGATGCGGCCAGCCTCGATCTCCGGGTAGATCTCTTTTGCCTGCCTCGGTCCCCAGGCGCCCGTCTGCCTTGCCAGTTCCAGCGAGAGCGCGCGCTGCGTGTCGTCACGCCTGTCCAGGACAACATGCTTGTAGCCGAGCGTCGTCGCTTCGGACACGAGCGCCCGGTGCAGCGGCCGCGGCAACATATCGAAGCAATGCTTGATATTCGGACGCGCGGCCAGCGCCTTGCCAACGTTCCTACTGAGCGTACCGCCGTCTTTGGTTTCTCGGAAATTCTTGACGACCCACCCAAACGAGCGGTCTGCATTGAATGGTTCGTGCATGATCGTGGTGTCGGACAGCGAGCCGACAAATTGCGCCAGCGCAGTACCGCCGCTCCGACGAAACGTCCATATCAGGACCGGATCCGACATGATCCATCTCTTCTTGTGGTTGCGATCATCCGCCGCCATTCTTACGCGGCTCACCGCTGTGTGCGCGGCATCGGCCCGGGTCTCACTCGGCCTTCACGGCCGCTTCCAGCGCCTCGATGCGGGCCTTCAGCGCCTCGTTCTCTTCCCGCGCTTTCTGCGCCATGGCGCGGGCGGCGTCGAATTCCTCCCGCGTGACGAAGTCGCGTTCGGCCAGCCAGCGGTCGATCATGGATTTGAAGGCCGTCTCGGCCTCGTCCTTCGCGCCCTGCGCCACGCCCATCGCGTTGGTCATCAGCTGCGAGAAGTCGTCGAAAAACTTGTTTCGGCTCTGCATAGGGCACCCGTCCGTTACATCCGCATCCTATATGGCCCTCATGGCGGGCGGCCTCAAGGTTGACTTCGCCGCATAACGACAGGCAAGAGCGGTAAGCAATGCAGGCAGTCATCCCCTTTCCCGAGCCGAGCCCCGAACTCTTTTCCTTCACGCTCTTTGGAATGGAGTTCGCGCTGCGGTGGTACGCGCTGGCCTATATCGCGGGCCTGATCCTTGGTTGGCGGCTGGTCGTTTCGCTGGTCCGGCGCCCCGGCCTGTGGCCGGACAACGCTCCGCCGATGAAACCCGCCCAGGTCGAGGATCTTCTGACCTGGGTGATCCTCGGCGTGGTATTGGGCGGGCGGCTGGGCTTCGTGCTCTTCTACAAGCCGCTCTACTATCTCGCCCACCCGATGGAGATCCTTGCCGTCTGGCAGGGCGGAATGGCGTTTCACGGCGGCCTTCTGGGCGTGGTGATCGCGGTCTGGATCTTCACCGGACGCCACGGGATACCGCGCCTCGGCGCGGCCGACGCGCTCGCCATGGCGACGCCCCCGGGGCTCTTCTTCGGGCGAATCGCCAATTTCATCAATGGCGAGCTTTGGGGGCGCCCGTCGGATGTCCCATGGGCGATGAAGTTCCCCACCCTGTGTTCCGACCCTGTGTTGCAGGGATGCCCGGTGGCAGGCGAATGGGTCTATTATGGCCACGAGGTCGCGCGGCACCCGAGCCAGCTCTACGAGGCGGCGCTGGAAGGGCTGGTGCTTGGCCTGGTGCTGGTCTGGCTGGCCATCCGGGGCCGGGCGCTCAAGCGGCCGGGTCTGATCACCGGGGTCTTCTTCGCCGGCTACGGGATTGCGCGCTTCATCGTGGAGTATTTCCGGCAGGCCGACCCGCAGTTCATCACCGCCGACAATCCCATCGGCTTCGTGATCGGGCAGGGCGCCGTGGGCGTGACGATGGGGCAACTCCTGTCGCTGCCGATGGTCGTGCTGGGCGCGGTCTTGATCGCCCTTGCGTTGCGCCGGACACCCGCGCCCGCATGACGCCGCTTGCCGAAGTCCTTCGCCGCCGGATCGCCGAGACCGGCCCCATGTCCGTCGCGGACTACATGGCGGAATGCCTCCTGCACCCGACGCATGGCTATTACACCACGGCGTCCGTCTTTGGCCGTGCGGGCGATTTCACCACCGCGCCGGAGATCAGCCAGATGTTCGGCGAGCTTCTGGGGCTGGCGCTGGCACAGTGCTGGATGGATCAGGGATGCCCAGAGCAGGCGTGTCTGGTCGAGATCGGTCCCGGCCGGGGCACGTTGATGGCCGATGCCTTGCGGGCAACGGCGCAGGTGCCCGGGTTCGCGGATGCAACGACCACGCATCTTGTGGAGGCGAGCCCGCGCCTCCGTGCCGTTCAGGAAGAAACGCTGGCCGGGCGCGCGGTAACATGGCACGACCGCGTCGAGGAGCTTCCCGACGGCCCCCTTTTCCTTGTCGCCAACGAGTTTCTCGACGCGCTGCCAATCCGCCAGTTTCGCCGCAGCGACGATGGCTGGCAGGAGCGGCTGGTCGGGCTGCGCGACGGCGCGCTTGCCTTCGTCCATGCGGACCCCCGGCACGAGCCCGATCTGGCGCACCGCGAGGCCGAGACGCGTCCCGGCGACATCGTGGAGGTTTGCCCGGCGCTGAGCCCCGTTGTGTCGCGGCTCGCGGCCCGGATCGCGGCGCAGGGCGGCCTTGCCATCTTCCTTGATTACGGCGACTGGCGCTCCATCGGAGACACGCTTCAAGCCCTTCGGTCCCATGCGCCGGACGATCCGCTCGCGGCACCCGGTCAGGCCGACCTGACGGCGCATGTGGATTTCGAGGCCATCGCGCGGACGGCCGCGGCCGAAGGCGCCGCCGTGACCGAAATGACACCGCAGGGCGTGTTCCTGGAACGGCTCGGCATCACCGAACGCGCTCGGGCGCTCCTCGCGCGCCTGCCGGACGAAGAAAGCCGCCGCAACCACATTGCCGCGCATCGGCGCTTGACGCATCCGCAGGAAATGGGTTCGCTCTTCAAAGCAATCGCCTTCCACCGCCACTCCACGCCCGTCCCACCCGGATTTGATTCATGACGCTGGAAATTCTTACCTCCGACAATCTGTCTCCCATCCGCCATGGCTTCTTCACCCGCCGTGGCGGCGCGTCATCGGGTGTCTTCTCCGGGCTCAATTGCGGGCAAGGCTCCTCCGATCAGGCGAATATCGTCACGATAAACCGGTCAAGGGTGGCCGAGGCGATGGGCGTCGACCTCGACGCCTTGGTCACCGTCAATCAGGTGCATTCCGCAACGGTCGCGATTGTCGACGCCCCGCTGGAAACCCGTCCGACAGCCGACGCGCTGGTGACGGACCGGCCGGGGCTGGCATTGTCCATTCTCACGGCCGATTGCCAGCCCGTGCTGTTTGCCGACCACACGGCCCGCGTGATCGGCGCCGCCCATGCGGGTTGGCGCGGCGCGCTCGCCGGTATCCTTGAAAGCACGCTGGACGCGATGGAAAGCCTCGGCGCCGATCGTGGGCGCATCCGGGCCGCGATCGGCCCGACGATCAGCCAGACCGCCTACGAGGTCGACTGGGAATTCATGGATACCTTTGTCGCCGAGGATCCGGCAAACGCCCGGTTCTTCGCTGGCGGCAACGGCGACAAAACGCAGTTCGATCTGCCCGCATACGGTCTGCACCGCCTCAGGCAGGCCGGGATCGGGGTGGCGGAATGGACCCGCCACTGCACCTATTCCGATGCCGCGCGATTCTATTCCTACCGGCGTTCGTGCCACCTGAACGAAGCCGATTACGGGCGCCTTATTTCGGTCATTCGCCTCTGAAACCGCGCCAGCGGATTTCCCTGCATTCGCCCTAAGCCCGCCCAAATGCCCCCCGATGATCCAACATCACGGGCGAGAGAGGCCCATGGGACGTGCGTTAGACAGAAGGAGAGCCGCATGCCGCACAAGAGACGCTGGATCGCTTCGGTGATCGCCGCCGCGGAGGCGCTGGATGCGCATCTCCCCTGGGAACGAGGCGCACGCCGGGAAGAATGGATCGCGCGCCGCAATGGCGCACGAGCGCTACCGCAGGCCCTGAGCGCCTGAGGCTGCAGCCGCGTCGCGACACGAACGCCCGCTGCCTTCCCCGGCGGCGGGCGTTCCGATTCCCACCCCCCGCGAATCTCAATTGTGGCAACCTGGTCGCCTATCCGGAAACAAAGCTGCGCCGGACATTGGGATTGGTCCGAATGGGACTGCAGACGACGCGAATATTTTGACAATTCCCGGACGGGACGACCATTATCGTGTCAAAGAAAAGACCTTCTGCATGGCGGTGGGGGCCCGCAGAAGCGACCGACCGAAAGGATCGATTGCTTGGAACGCCACCGCCCGACGGCCGCGGGTATCGCGCCGCAAAACAAATTTGGCCAGACGGCCACGGTCCCTGGAAAGACCGCTCGCTCGGATAGGCAACCTCAGCGCGCACAGCCTCTCTCGCGCCGTTATGAGGTTGCCTTTCTGACTCCACACGGCACCGTCGACGAGTTCGCCTGCGCGGCCCCGGCGCTGCCCGTGTTCGAAGAAGCCTTCTCCGCATTCGGGCGCGGCGCGCTCGTGACCACCGATGCCGGTGTCGTTGCCGTCGAGGATCTGGTGCCCGGCATGTGTGTCGAAACGGCCGGGCAGGGCCTGCAGCCGCTGCTCTGGATCGGGTCGATGAGCATCTACCCGACGACGACCGAATTGCACGGAATCGAGCCGCCCCGCATGGTGCGCATCGCCACCGAGGCCTTCGGGCACGGCCGCCCGATTCCCGATCTCGTTCTCGGCCCCTTCGCGCGCCTGCTCTATCGCAACCCGCGATGCCGCGCCGTGCTCGGCGCGTCGGAGGCATTCGTCCCCGCCGAGGCCTTCGTCGACGGCCTGAGCGTGGTCAGCGTCACGCCGATTGCGCCGGTGCGCGCCTACCATCTCGGGTTCTCCGGTCAGCAGATCGTCAATGCGAACGGGATGGAGGTGGAAAGCTACCATCCCGGCCCCCAGTTCGAAGCCCGCATGGACCGTCGCAGCCTCGACCTCTTCCTGAGCCTGTTCCCACATGCCGTTGGCCCCGAGGGATTCGGCCCGATGGAGACGCCGCGCATGACGACCTACGAATTCGAGACGTTGCGCGACATCTGATCGCCGCGCGGCCGCGCCGTCAGCCGCGCCCGATATAGGGCATCTGCGTCGCCACCAGTGTCATGAACTGCACGTTGGCATGCAGCGGCAGGTTCGCCATCTGCCACACCGCATCGGCCACGTAATCCACTTCGATCGTCGGCGGCGGGGCCTCGCCGGCCGCGCGCGCCTTCTCCGTGACCTCCTGCAGGAGATCAGTGCGGGCGTTGCCGATGTCAATCTGGCCGCAGGCGATGTCGAAGGGCCTTCCGTCCAGCGACAGTTGGCGCGTCAGCCCGGTCACGCCATGCTTGGTCGCGGTGTAGGGGGCCGCGCCTTCGCGCGGCACATGCGCCGAGATCGACCCGTTGTTGATGATACGGCCTCCCTGCGGGTCCTGCCGCCGCATCTGGCCAAAGGCCGCCCGCGCGGCAAGGAACATGCCGGTGAGGTTGACGTCGACGCTGCGCCGCCAGTCGTCGATCTCGATCTCGTCGATCGTGGCCTGGGGCGTAAACATCCCGGCATTGTTGAACAACACGTCCAGCCGGCCGGCGGCATCGACGAAACGCGCAACGGCATGCGCCACGTCGTCGGGGTTCGTCACGTCGCCCGGCAGGACCACCGCCGTATCGGCCGCCGCCGCGACCTCTTCCAGGGCCGTCCTGCGCCGGGCAAACAGCCCGACGATCCAGCCCGCGTCCAGAAAACGGCGGGCGACGCCGGCGCCGATGCCTCCGGACGCGCCGGTGATGAAGATCGTTCCACTCATGATTGCTGCTCCTCCAAAGCAAGCCGCGGGGCAGGTGCGGCAAGGTCCGTCGTGTCCAGCGGCGCCTTCGGCTTACCAAGGCGATAGCGCGTCACCCAGATCAGCCGCTCCTCCGCACGCGTGATTGCGACATAGGCCAGCCGCTTCCAGAGCGGATGCCCGGCTTCGACGCGGCCGGCCCGCGCCGCGGCGTAGAGATCGGGCGCAAAGACCTGCACGGTTGGCCATTGCGACCCCTGCGCCTTGTGGATCGTGACCGCGGCGCCATGCAGGAAGGCCGCGCCCATATTGGCGGCAAAGGGAATGAAGGGCTCTTCCTCGTCCGGCTTCTCGATCTTGATGATCGAGGCCGCCGACAGGCGCGGATCCTCGGCCCCCATGACATGCAGCAGCGAGAAGCCCGGCTTCCGGCCCGGCCCGAGATAGACCACCTGCGCGCCCTTGATCAGCCCGCGTGCCTCCAGGTCGAGCCGCCGCTTGCGATGCTTGAGCGGCAATTCGATGCCGTCGCAGATGAGCGGTTCTCCCGGCAGCAGCCCGTCCTCCGGCGCGCCGAAGGCCGCGCGAAAGGCGTGAATCAGGCGAATCCGCGTGGCATTCCGCCAGACGAGCACCGGGGAGCGTGCCATCAGGTCGGACTCGACGCGTTGCCCGATGACGACGCGCGGGTCGTCCCGCGCCGCGTCCTCCACCATCCGCTCGAATTGCTCGAATCCGAGGTCCGGGTCCGCCAGCGCATGCGCAAGATCGAGGATCGGATTGTCGCCGGCCTGCCGGTGGACCCGGTGCAGTTCCAACTTCCGGCGCTCCGGGAAGGTATCGAAAACCATCTCGCCGGAATTATTGACGGGCGCGAGCTGCGCCGGGTCGCCGAAAAGGACGAGCGTCGGGAAGATCTCGCGCAGGTCGTCGAACTGGCGCGCGTCCAGCATGGAGCTTTCGTCCACGAAACCGATGTCGAGCGGCTCCTCGCGGCGTTTCCAGCCGGTGATGAAATCCGACCCGCGCAGGCCCGCGGCCGCCAGTGCGCCGGGAATGGACTTGTTGGCCTGGTAGAAGGCAAAGGCACGGTCGAGCGCGGCATCCGTCAGCCCCTCGACCTCCGGCCGCTCGCCCTGACCGGCCAGCCACTCGGCGATCCGCTCGTATTCCGGGTCGTAGACGGGGGTATAGAGGATACGGTGAATGGTCGTGGCCGGCACGCCGCGGCTGCGCAGTACGCTCGCGGCCTTGTTCGTCGGGGCCAGAATGGCGAGCGT
The DNA here is from genome assembly GCF_001509585.1 of Tropicimonas marinistellae. Lineage (GTDB taxonomy): Bacteria > Pseudomonadota > Alphaproteobacteria > Rhodobacterales > Rhodobacteraceae > Tropicimonas > Tropicimonas marinistellae. The sequence goes on from NZ_LNCI01000001.1 coordinate 624,415, forward strand.
ACGCCGATCCTTGCGGCGCCGGCCTTCCCAATCGCCGGACACCACATCGACACCGGCAGTTTCCAGGGCCTGTGCCAGCCTGGCAAGCAACAGGGTCTTGCCGGAGCCGGCCTTGCCGACAATCGCAAGCGCGGAGGCCTTGCCATCTGCCCGTGGCGTCAGCGTCTCGTTTACAATGTCGACGCCTGCCGACGTCAGGACGTCGGTGACACGATCCCAGGCTTCGGCCTGGTCATCCGAAAGGGCAAGAGCGGAAGAAACCATGGCCCGACCCTATCGGCCGGACCACGAAGGTTCCAGAGATCGCGCGCGCGGCGCGTCAGCTCACGCGATGGCCGCCAGCGGCATTGGCGCCGGGGCACGGCGGTTGAAGGAGTGGTTGAACCAGGCAAGCGACGTGTCGCGCTCGATCCCGAGGCGTTTGAGCGTCGGCGCCCAGGCTTCCGGCTTCATCTCCCAGAGGCCGACGCCGATCCGGTCCTTGCCTTCTCCGGCAGCGCCGATCACGTCCGGGTCGACATGGTAAAGGCGATAGATCCGCTCCATCCGCGGGTCGAAGACGCCGCAGAAATGCTCAAGCTTGAAATTGTCCATGATCTCGCCGCCACCGAGAACCAATGCCGCGGCGGCGCGTCTGTCGGCACGCGGGGAAATGCAGAAACGGGTGCATTCCCAGATCAGCGGCGACTCGATATGGGTTCCGTCGATGAGATGCGAGAAATGCTCGTTGATCATCGTCCGCCCGACCGTCGGCAGGAACCGCATGGACCCGCCGTGGGTGCCATCTTCCAGTTCCCAGATAACGTAGAGAGGATTCAGGATATCGTATTGGTCTTTTTCTTCACCGCTCTCGTTGACGGTGACGTCCCAGCCGAGGCGGCGGCTGAATTGTTCCGCGCGGTCTTGAAACATGGTGTCCCGGAGGATGGGAAAGCGATCGAGGTTGTTCCCGTAGATATAACGCAGCATGACGAGTGGCTCCTTTCCGTCGAATACGGAGAGGATTGTCCAAATATGGTTAACAGACCCCTACGGTGAACCGGGATCATCCACGCAAAACGCAAGATTCCTGTGGACAATTAACCTTCACACGACGATCAGGCCGCGGCTCAATGCGCGGGCCACGGCATGCGTGGTATTGAGAGCGCCGAGTTTGTGGCGTGCCGCTTCGATGTAAACCCTCAGCGTATGCTCGGAAATCTCCATTTCCACGGCGGCCTGCGCGCGCGACATTCCCTTGGCGAGATAGGTCATGGCCGCAAGTTCGCGCGGCGACAGGGCCGGCGAGGGCGCCGAATCGCCCCCTTGCTCGAACTCCAGCGCTTTCTTGTTGAACTCGTGGGCAATAATCATGAGATCTCTCATGTTTTCGTCGACAAACGCCGACCAGCCGTAATCGTCGCAATTGTCCGAGGCCGTAAAGAGGGCGAATTGGCCCGCGGGGCCACGGATCGGTATGCTCAGCCCCTGATTCCCCACCCCGAATTCGATTGCTTCGCGAAAAAAGGCGCGCGCGGCGCGGCTCGACCAATCGAGCTCTTTCCAGTCGACAGGGTTGAAGCGCTGAAGACATCCAAGAATGACCGGATCCATGCGGAGATAATCTTTCTCCACATATCGATCGACCCAATCCTGGCTGTAGGTGCCGGCCCCGAAGCGCTCCCCTGCGGAGTTAACCCAGTGATAAACGATATGCGCGATCCGGTAATGGTCGCGAAGACGCTCAGTCGCGGTCTGTAGATCGCCCACGTCCTTGGCTTCCTGAAGGAACTCACATAGCGCTTCGAGCTTCTCCTGCATTTCGTGCCGGCGTCGGCTCTCCTATCTCGCGACCAACAGGGCCGACTGCTGAGACCGCCGCGCCGCATTCGGCCGCCGCGACACGTTGCATGTCGTCCAACTGATCCGCCAACTTCCGCAGGTCATGTGCATGCGCATATGCCCCCAGGTCAGCCAGCACATCCAATATCCAAGCATGAGTCATATCAGAACCTCTCCTGGGTTCATTAGCGAAATGTTAGGACAACCCTAGCACGAGTGTACCTGTTGCAATATTCACGGCTTTGCCCTCCCCAAATCTGGCGAGGTGGCGATTGGTAACTCCTTGGTTTCACGAAATCGCTGACATTTTCTGAATGCAATCTGCCGCCCAAGACCGGCGAGAGGCCGGGGCGAAAGAACACTCGGACGGATCTGCCGCGCCAAAGCGCTGACGCGTTGATTTTACGAGGTTTTCAGGGGGAGTCAGCCCGGCCGCACAGGGCGTGCCCGGATCCGTCGGGAATCAGGAAATTCATGCAGGAATGGGCGGCATGCGGTGCCGCCCGGCATCGGGCCAACCCCGATCTGGCGTCGCTGCGTGCGCCGTCAGCAGCAATACCCGCCGGCCTTTGCGGGCCGGCGAGTGAGACAATAGGTCACGACCGGATCAGCCGCGCGCGGTCAGCGCGTCCTCGAACGTCCGAAGCCCGGTTGTCGGCGCCTGCACAAGCACGGCCATGTTGCCGGGCTTGTGCTCGTTGCGGAGCATCTTCATATGCGCGTCCGGGATCTGCTCCCACGGGAAAACTTCCGACATGCAGGGGTCCAGGCGCCGCTCGCACATCAGCTTGTTGGCCGCCGCGGCCTGCTTGAGATGGGCGAAGTGGCTGCCCTGTAGGCGCTTCTGGTGCATCCACATGTAGCGCACGTCGAACGTGCAGTTGAATCCCGACGTGCCGGCGCAGATCACCACCATGCCGCCCTTCTTGACCACGAAGGTCGAGACCGGGAAGGTCGCCTCGCCGGGGTGTTCGAACACCATGTCCACGTTCACGCCCTTGCCGGTAATGTCCCAGATCGCCTTGCCGAACTTGCGGACTTCCTTGAACCACGCGGCGTATTCGGGCGTGTTCACCGTCGGAAGCTGACCCCAGCAGTCGAAATCCTTGCGGTTGATCACGCCCTTGGCACCCTGCGCCATGACGAAGTCGCGCTTGCTCTCGTCCGAAATCACGCCGATCGCGTTGGCGCCAGCGGTGTTGGCAAGCTGGATCGCGTAGGACCCGAGCCCACCGGAGGCACCCCAGACCAGAACGTTCTGGCCCGGCTTGAGTTCATGCGGGTGATGGCCGAAGAGCATCCGGTACGCGGTGGCCAGAGTCAGCGTGTAGCAGGCGCTCTCCTCCCAGGTCAGGTGCTGCGGGCGTGGCAGCAACTGCTGCGCCTGTACACTGGTGAATTGCGCGAAGGAACCGTCCGGGGTCTCGTAACCCCAGATCCGCTGGGTCGGCGAGTACATCGGATCGCCGCCGTTGCACTCCTCGTCGTCCCCGTCGTCCTGGTTGCAGTGAATGACGACCTCGTCGCCCACCTTCCAGTTCCGCACCTTGGAACCGACGGCCCAGACGATGCCCGACGCATCGGACCCCGCGATATGGTAGGGGGCACCATGGCCGTCAAAGGGCGAGATCGGCACGCCAAGCCCGGCCCAGACGCCGTTGTAGTTCACACCGGCGGCCATCACGAGGACGAGCACCTCGTGGGTGTCCAGTTTCGGCGTGTCGACGACCTCCTGCAGAAAGGACTTGTCCGGCTCGCCATGGCGCTCGCGCCGGATCGCCCATGCGTACATCTTCTTCGGCACATAGCCCATCGGGGGCATCTCACCGATCTCGTATAGGTCCTTTTCAGGGGCCTCGTAGGTTGCGTGGGTCATATCGTCCAGAGCCATCTGAGCCTCCGTGGTTGAATGTGCCGCATCGCAGAATCAACGCGGGTCGTTGAGTTTGATACGGTCACGCGCGCAACATTGCAATGCAAGTTTCTATTGTTTTGAAATTTTATGTCGTGGCGATTGTTTGTTTCTCGTGCCGCTGCAAAGAAAACAAGGGGCCAGCGCGAAAACGGTCGCCAAACGCCGTGCAGAAGCGCCGGTGCCGCGATGCAGCGAATTGACAGCGCCACAATATTTCGAATACCACCGTTGGAACGGAATTTTGTTGCCCCAAACGAGTCGCGAGATCCTTCATGACGGAAGCGAAGAAAGACCGCCCCTGGCTGTTCCGCACCTATGCCGGCCATTCCACGGCACGGAAGTCGAACGAGCTCTACCGGACCAACCTCGCGAAGGGGCAGACCGGCCTGTCTGTCGCCTTCGATCTGCCGACGCAAACCGGGTACGACAGCGACCACGAGCTCGCGCGCGGCGAGGTCGGCAAGGTCGGTGTTCCGGTGGCGCATCTGGGCGACATGCGGGCGCTCTTCGACCAGATCCCGCTGGAGCAGATGAACACCTCGATGACGATCAACGCGACCGCGCCGTGGCTGCTCGCGCTCTACATCGCGGTGGCCGAGGAGCAGGGCGCGGATATCGCCAAGCTCCAGGGCACGGTGCAGAACGACATCATCAAGGAGTACCTCTCGCGCGGCACCTATATCTGCCCGCCCAAGCCCTCGCTGAAACTGATCACCGACGTCGCCGAGTACTGCTATTCCGCCGTGCCGAAGTGGAACCCGATGAACGTGTGCTCCTATCACCTGCAGGAAGCGGGCGCGACGCCGGAGCAGGAACTGGCCTTCGCGCTGGCCACCGGCCAGGCGGTGCTCGACGGGTTGAAGGACAAGGTGCCGGCCGAGGATTTCCCGAAGCTCGTCGGCCGCATCTCCTTCTTCGTCAACGCGGGCATCCGGTTTGTCACCGAGATGTGCAAGATGCGCGCCTTCGTCGATCTCTGGGACGAGATCTGCCGCGAGCGCTACGGTGTGGAAGATCCGAAATTCCGTCGCTTCCGCTATGGCGTGCAGGTCAACTCGCTGGGCCTCACCGAGCAGCAGCCGGAAAACAACGTCTACCGCATCCTGATCGAGATGCTGGCCGTGACGCTCTCCAAGAAGGCCCGCGCCCGCGCCGTGCAGCTTCCCGCCTGGAACGAGGCGCTTGGCCTGCCGCGCCCCTGGGACCAGCAATGGTCGCTCCGCATGCAGCAGATCATGGCCTACGAGACCGACCTGCTCGAATACGAGGATCTCTTCGACAACAACCCCGCCGTGGATGCCAAGGTCGAGGCGCTCAAGGCAGGCGCCCGTCACGAACTGGCCAATCTCGATTCCATGGGCGGCGCCATCGGCGCGATCGAGTACATGAAATCGCAACTGGTGAATTCCAACGCGGACCGCCTCGGCGAGATCGAGAAGGGGGAGACGACCGTTGTCGGCGTCAACCGCTGGACGGAAGGCGAGCCGTCTCCGCTCGTGGACGAGGAAGGCGGCATCATGGTCGTCGACCCGGACGTGGAACAGGATCAGGTCGACCGGCTGAACGCCTGGCGGGCCGAGCGGGATGCCGACGCGGTGGCCAAGGCGCTGGAGGCGCTGCGCACCGCCGCCGCGACCGGGGCCAACGTCATGGAACCGTCCATTGCCGCCGCCAAGGCCGGCGTCACCACGGGCGAATGGGCAGGTGTCATGCGTGCCGTTTTCGGCCAGTACCGCGGACCCACCGGCGTGTCGCGATCGGTATCGAACAAAACCGAGGGGCTCGACGACATCCGCGACGCGGTAAATGCCGCGTCGGACAGGCTTGGCCGTCGGCTCAAGTTCCTGATGGGCAAACCCGGTCTCGACGGTCATTCCAATGGCGCCGAGCAGATCGCCTTCCGGGCCCGCGATTGCGGAATGGAAATCGACTACGAAGGTATCCGTTTGACGCCGGACGAAATCGTCGCGGCCACGGAACGCGAATTGCCGCATGTTCTGGGCCTGTCGATCCTCTCGGGCAGCCATATTCCGCTGGTGTCAAACCTGATGGATAAACTCAGAAATGCCGGGTTGGGCCATATTCCGGTAATCGTCGGCGGGATTATTCCCGATGACGATGCGGAGCGGCTTCTGGCGATGGGTGTGGCAAAAGTCTACACGCCGAAAGACTTCGAATTAAATCGGATCATGATGGACATCGTCACCCTGGCGGCACCGCCAAACATGGCCGCCGAATAGACTTTTTGGACAGGTTGTCGAAAAATTGAGCACCAAGGAATTGATTTGTCCGGGTTGCTGTGTCTTTGAAGGACAGTCACCAACTATACGGAGTCGACATGTCAATCGATCTAGCGAATATGTCGCGTGCGGAACTTGAACAATTGGCCAAGGACGTGGAGATCGCCATGGTCGAAGTCGCGGAACGAGAACGACGCGAAGCGCTGGAGGCAATCGAAGAGACTGCAAAGGCACATGGCTACGATCTTTCGGACCTGAGCAACCTGTTGGGCGGTCGTGCCGCCGGTCGCGGAAAGAGCAAGGCGAAGAACCCGCCGAAATTCCGTAACCCCGAGAATCCCAAGCAAACCTGGACGGGGCGCGGGCGGAAACCGGCCTGGATCAAGGACGCCGAAGAGGCGGGCAAGGATCTCGCGGAATTCGCAATCTGAGCGACCCACAAGCGGGCGGAGTTTTCACGGGTCGCATTCATGCGGCCCGTTTCGATTGGAGGATGCGATGACAATTCACATTGGTGCTGGCGCCGGCGACATCGCCGAAACGGTTCTTATGCCGGGCGATCCCTATCGCGCGAAATGGGCCGCCGAGCGCTTTCTCGAGAATGCGCGATGCGTAAACGAGACACGCGGCATGCTCGGTTTCACAGGCCAGTGGCGCGGTAATCCGGTGACCATTCAGGGCTCCGGAATGGGCATGCCCTCGCTGTCGATCTACGCGAACGAATTGATTCGCGATTACGATGCGAAAACCCTCATTCGCATCGGCTCGGCCGGCGGGATGCAGACCAGCGTCGCGGTGCGCGATGTCGTGCTTGCCATGACGGCATCGACGATTTCCACGCCCTCGCTCGGTTTCTTTCGCGAGATGAATTACGCCCCCTGTGCCGATTGGTCGCTCCTCTCCGCCGCCGCCGCCGCGGCCGCCGGGAAATCGGTGACGACCCATGTCGGCGGGATCTATTCGTCCGACGTGTTCTACGACGAGCGGCCCGACCTGACCGAGCAGCTGACCCGTCATGGCGTGCTCGCCGTGGAGATGGAGGCCGCCGAGCTTTACACCGTCGCCGCCCGTCACGGCCGGCGTGCCCTCGCGGTGCTGACGATCAGCGATCACCTTTTGACTGGCGAATCCCTGCCGAGCGATCAACGCGAACGCAGCTTCTCCGACATGGTGGAAATCGCGCTCGAGGCGGCCTTCGCCTGACACGCGGCCCACGCGTCCCGACGCGCGAGACAACCGAGACAACAGGGCAGGCGGCCACATTGCCACGCGGGGTGGCCGCAGCCCGCCTTCCCGGCCTTGCCGGGCGGCCTGGCAGGCGATAATCGCGGGGCATGGCCAAGCTCTACTTCCACTACTCCACCATGAACGCCGGCAAGTCGACGATCCTGCTACAGGCGTCCTACAACTACCGCGAGCGCGGCATGGAAACCTACCTGCTGACCGCGGGCGTCGACACGCGCGCCGGGGCCGGCACGATCGGCTCCCGGATCGGCATTTCCGCCGAAGCCGATGTCTTCGGCCCTGACGACGACCTCTCCGCCATTATCGCGCGCCGTCTGGAGGCCGGGCCGGTGGCCTGCGTCTTTCTCGACGAGGCGCAATTCCTGTCGGAAACGCAGGTCTGGCAGCTGGCGCGGGCGGTCGACGATCTCAAGGTCCCGGTCATGTGCTACGGCCTCCGGGTCGATTTCATGGGCCGGCTCTTTCCCGGCTCCGCCGCGCTGCTCGCCCTGGCCGACGAGATGCGCGAGGTCCGCACGATCTGCCACTGCGGCAAGAAGGCGACGATGGTCGCGCGGATGGGCCCCGATGGCCGCGCCATGACCGACGGCGCGCAGGTGCAGATCGGTGGCAACGAGACCTATGTCTCGCTCTGCCGCCGGCACTGGCGCGAAGCGGTCGGAGATACGCCCGCTATTGAGCCAGAAGGCGCAGGCCCTGCGTGACATCGCTGCGCACGGCAAGCCGGAGCGACGGCTCGTCCCCGGCGCGCAGCGCGGCAATGATCAGCTTGTGGTGGTAAGGCGCCTCCTGGCGCCGCAACCGGTCGTAGAGCATGCCCATCGTCGGCCCCAGTTGCAGCCAGACCGTTTCGGTCAGCGCCAGCATCGCGGGCGCCTGCGCACGCAGGTAGAGCGCCCGGTGGAACTCCAGGTTCGCGCGGATGTAGGCGGGCGCGTCCTGCAACGTGTTGGCGTCTCCGATTGCGTTGTTGATCGTCTGAAGCCGGTCGATCAGCGCGAGGTGCGCGCGGGGCAGGGCGCGCGAGGCAAGCTCCGGCTCCAGCAGCGCACGCAGCGCCGCCAGCTCCTCGATCCGTTCATTCGTCAGTTCCGGCGTCGAGACACGGCCGGACGGCGAGAGCGTCAGGGCCCCTTCCGCCACCAGCCGGCGCAGCGCTTCCCGCGCCGGGGTCATGGAAACGCCGAAATCCTTCGCGATCCCGCGCAATGTCAGCGCCTGTCCCGGCAATATCTCGCCATGCAGGATGCGCAGGCGCATCGTGCGGTACAGCCGGTCATGCGCGGCGGCGGTCGGGGCGGGCGCCATCGGCGGGTCGCCCGGACGTGGGGAAATCAGCATGGGAAAACGTGATCACAGCCGCGCGCGCCGGTCAATCGGAGAAGCGATACCTGTGCAGGTCCTCGCCATTCTGCCGCAGCCACTGCCTTTGCGTCTCGTAGCCCGGCCGTAGCCGCTCAACCGTCGCCCAGAACGCGGGGCCGTGGTTCATCTCGGCCAGATGCGCCACCTCGTGCGCGGCGACATATTGCAGAACCTCCGGCGGCGCGAGGATCAGCCGCCACGAATACATCAGCGCCCCTTCGGTGGAGCAGGAGCCCCATCGCGACCGCGTATCCCGCAGGGTCATCCGCACATAGGGCTTTCCCAGCTTGCGCGAGTAATAGTCCGATGCCTCGGCCAGCCGGTCCCGCGCACGCGCCTTCAGCAGGCCCGCGACCGCCGCCGGCACCGAGTCGGCGCGGGTGCTCACCACCAGTTGCCGCTCCGCGCGCGCAACCTGGCTGCGCGGGCCTCGCGCCACGGTCAGCAACATCCCGTCCACCGGCAATTGCACGCCCACGTCCACCGCGACATCCTCGGGCCGTTCGGCCAGCCTCTGCCGGATCCAGCCCGCCTTCTCCCGCGCGAAGGCAAGTGCCTTGGTCTCCGGGGCATGGCGCGGTATCGTAAGTGTCACCCGCCCGTCCAGCCGCGAAACCCGCAGCGAATAGCGCCGCGCCCCCGCCGACCGCCGTAGAGTCACGCGCACGGGCGGCTGCCCCGGCAATATGTACTCGCTCATGACCGGCTCTCCTGCCGCAGCTTCGACTCTTTGGGTTTGACAGGCCCAGGTACCTGTGGCATCGGGCTGCTTTCAATCCATCGCCCACAGATGAAGGACCATGCGATGCCCAAGGAAGAATGGGGAGTCAAGCGCGTCTGCCCGACGACCGGGAAGCGGTTCTACGATCTCGGCCGTAATCCGATCGTCAGCCCCTATACCGGAGAAATCGTGACGCTCGACACCGGTAACAAGTCGCGCACGCTGATCAAGGACGAGAAGGACAAGGCGTCCGAGACCGAGGAAGATGCGCTGATCGACGATGACGCCGATGTGCTGGACGACGATTCCGATTCCGATGTGGATCTCGGCGACGACGTGCTGGACGATGACGCGGACGAAGACAACGTCTCTCTCGAAGAGATCGCGGACGTCGGTTCCGACGACGACGACTCCTGAAAAACATCACTCGGGGGGCTCATTTTCTTCTTGAACTCCCCAGAGCGGAACACTAGACACCGCGCTACCGGGGCCATAGCTCAGTTGGGAGAGCGCTTGCATGGCATGCAAGAGGTCAGGGGTTCGACTCCCCTTGGCTCCACCAGGAACCCACGAAAATCTAGGTCTGATTATTGATGGGGTGCGGGGCGCTCGTGTGCCTCTGAGCCGTCTTGTCACTTCCCTGCATGCAGTCTCGGGTCACCGCTTTGTCACTCGTTTCGTGACCTGATTCCGTGAGAGTGACTTCGGTCGTCGTTGACCGTCAGCGGCTCGAAGCCGGTCCCCTCGATGCGGATTGATCTCTGGAAACGGCGGCGGCGCTGCCCGCATAATCCCTTGCTGCGACCAAGCGCAAAGCCAAACGCTGCGGCGCGCCCGCTCATTACATGTAACCGAGTTCAGCCAGCAAAGGGCCACCATGCGCGAGCGCGTTCTCGAAATCCTGCCGTTCGTGGGTGTCCTCGGAGCTGAAGCGTTGCCATTTGCCGATACGTGCGCGCGAGACAGCTCTTTCGATATTGGCATAGACAGCTTCGGAGGGCTCGATCTCGAGAAAGTCAAACATCGTACGCGCGTTTTCTCGCGGCGCCATGCAGAAATCTTCGTAGCGCAGTTCGAGATAGTGCTTCGGCTCAAGTTCACGACCGATATCCCGTGCGCTCGAAACGCAATGGAGCCAGGATTGCATCTGGAGGCGATAGCGATTGCGGGCAATGGCCTGAGGATCCGATAGATCGACGTCGTGCCAAAACCGCATTCCGTGCTCACCGAAGGTCACCATCTCGCAAAAGCGGCGATAGTCGAAATTCCGCAGAAAGCGTTGATGCTTGTTCGTGGCAAGCGTCCAGATTTTCCGTGCAAGGCGTTTCGGGTCGCGCCCCGACGGCGGCGGCATCGTGAGCTGGAAATAGCCGCTATCGGAGAGCATGACGTCCCGGCCGTCGCGGATAACGTGAATGAAGCGCGCGCCCGGAAAGCGCTCGGTAAGCTCGCGCATGAAAAACAGAGTCTCACTCAGTTTCCAGCCCCATGGGCGCGGGTTTGCCGGGTCATGGCCCTTGAAGAAAAAGTCGAGCGTGTCGCGCAAGCGCGCGTCGATGAGGGTGTGTGCGGCGTCCGGTTTATCGAGAAGCGCCGGCATGGCCGGATCGCTCAGGATCGGCATGACGAAGCGCGCAAACCAGATCTCGCTGTCGAGAAAGCCCTCCGCGATTTCTGCACCGTTGAAGACCCCCGCCTCAAGCAGCGCGTTGGCAACGGCGCGTGTACCGGAATGCGGGCGCCCGACGATGACGAACGGGCCGGGTCTGGCGCGATTTATGATCTCGGTGGATATCATGCAGCGGTCACGGGGGCCGTTTGGCGTAATTCGATTGCACATTCGTAGATCGCTTCAAGCTGCCTGGTGAGCACCGGCCAGGTGAAATGCGCGCGCATGCGCTTGAGACCTTCAATCGAGAGCTGTCTGCGTCGCTCGGGCGCATCCAGGAGATCGTCAATCGCCCGCGCGAGGCTGGCCGCATCGCCGCGTGGCACCAGAATGCCGGCGGTGTTCCCATCGGTGATTTCGGGAATCCCGCCGCTGTCGGTACTTATGACCGGAACACCGGCGGCCATCGCCTCGGCAACCGGCATGCCGAACGGTTCGTTCCAGACCGACGGAAATACGACGATCGTGGATGCGGCGTATAGGTCATGAACGGTGTCATGTGGCAGGGCCCCCCTGAAGTTCACCCGTTTGATCAAGGCGGGGTCGAGCATTGCCTTCAGATCGACAAGGAACGCCTTCTGGTTGGCGAGAATCTGGCGGTAGAGTTTGTTGGGCAGGGATTTTCCGTAGAACGGGCGAAGCGTCGCATCAATCGGGTCATCGGACACGCCGACATGGAAGGAGTAAGGCAGCAGCCCGGCACTGCCGACAAGATCGAGGACGACGTCTTCGCGCCGGCGGGCCACATCGTTGAAGGCCTCGATGAGCACATGCATGCCCTTTTCGGGAGAGAGCCGTCCGACAAAGAGAAGTCGGTGGGCGAGGGGGCGCGGGGCATCCTCAACGGGGGCGTCGTCCTCGCCGACATGGTCCACACCGTTCCACAGGACCGCATTGCGTGACGCGAGGGCGGGTGCCGCTTCGACCAGGCGATCGACGATGAACTGCGAGCAGCCGATCGCGAGATCGATCGCCGGCAAAGCCGGTTCGAGGACGCTGCTGGGCGCCATGGAGGCCGTCTCGCCATGCATGTGCAGCAACAACGCCGCCTCCGGCGCTGCTTCGCGAAAGATTGGCATGAATTGAAAGTACGTGCTGACGTGGACAATATCGAATGTGTCATCTGCGAGGGCTTGCGCCACACGCTTGAAATAACTGGCAAAGTAGCTCTTGCGTGTCATCAGTGGCGGCGATATCTCGCATATCCCGGTGACCCGGTCGGCAAGCTTGAACGCTTTGTCTAATGGCGTGTGAATCGTGACGACCTTGAGGTTGCCCTCCTCCTGAACGCGTCCGTCCTCCTTTCCTCCGCAATAGAGGATGATCTCATGTCCCGCCGATGCCAGCTCGCGGGCGAAATTGTACCCGACGATGGCCAGCGAAGAGCCGTGCGTGAATGGCAAGTCGACCCTGTCTAGCGGTTGGAGGACGATGGCGATGCGCATCTCGATCCTTTCCGGCGTCTTTCCGTGGCTGCCATCACATCGAAGGTCCGCACGAGCTCAACAAGGCGTGGAGCCGCTCCCGCCTCTGCATGAGCTAACGTGCGGGCGTATACATTTCTGAGCAAGCCGAATTTGACCGCGACAGCAAACCGGATCGATGCAGGTCACTCATCCCGAACCAGCTGATTGAAGATGCCGTGGCAGGTGTTTGCGGCGGCTTTCCAGTTCATGGTGCCGAGAACCTTGGCGCGCGCGTTAGCGCCCAGTTCTTCCGCCGTCTCCGGGTCATTGACAAGGCGCAGGATCTGCTGAGCGAACCCGTCCAGGTCGCCGTTCTCGGCGATCAAGCCATTGCGGTCGTGTTCGAGCACCTTCGCGGATCCCCGATAGGCGACGATGGGCATTCCGGCGGCCATGTAGTTGAGCAGTTTCTGCGGAATGCCGTCGCAGATGGACCGGGGCAGAACCGCGATCGCGCCGCGCGCAAGCCGGTCCGGCAGATGCGCGAAGGTATCGGGTTCCACATCAATTGCAGCGCGGATCCCGAGCGCCTCCGCCTGCCGGCCCAGATCAGCGAAATCGCCGTTGGAATAGACCTTGAGCCGAAGCTGCGGGCAGGACCTGAGCGCGGTCGCGAACGAAATCAGCAAATCGCCGAAACCCTGATACTGGGACAATGTACCGGTATAAACGATCGTAGCCGGTTCCACCGCATTCCGGCGAATGGGCGCGAATGTATCGACCTCGACGCCGTTCATCGCGACAGTGACCCTGCCAGGATCGAAACCGTGGCGCTCCAGCAGAGCGGTGCGGATGTCTTCCGTCACTGTCACAACATGATCAGCACGGGCCGGAATGGCGCCGTCCAGAACCGCGCCGAGGCGCCGTGAAGCGGATTTGGTTCGCGCGGATTGATAGGTGGGCAATTCGCTCGCCAGCATCGTATGCGCGTCGTAGATCACCGGAATGGACCGCCGCCCGCGCGCCGCGAGGGCAACCAGAAGCCCCTCGAAGTGATGAGCATATATCACCTGTGGACGCCGTGCGCGCAGCCGTCGCCGTAGCAATCCCACGAGCGCCGGATCGTAGCGGAGCAGCTTTGCCGGCGTCGGCCCCGGCGCAATCGTGCCGGTTTCAAGCTTTTCGAAGATCCTGTGGACCGGAAAGCCCATCGGATAATCGGCCTCGCCGATATGGTAGGTCACGAGTTCCACGTCGTTGCCCACGGCCTGGAACGCCTCGGTCAGCCGTTCAACGCGGATCGGTGTCCCCCTGCGCGCTGGGAAGGGACAGGCGGCGACGACCGTTATCTTGAAACGGCGGTCCGCCATGACCTCCTCCGAAGCAGCGATCTTCTGGGCGCCAATCATCCGGGGCCTACCGTTTGGTGAAATGGCCAGGGGCGGCCCCGAAGAGCCGCACCTTCGCGTTCTCGGCAAACGTGGAAAACCCCGGAATGACGTTTGATACCCCATCCACCGCCACCCGCACCGCGTTCCAGTTGGTGAACCACCATTGCGTCAGCACCTGATTACACCTGCGCCGTTCCTCCGGCGTGAGCGACGCCTCCTGCGCGACGATTTCCCGGTACTTGCGGTAGAGGATCAGCGACGGAACCTCGAAACGACGGCCGCGGTCACCGTCGTGCCAGGTCTGCCGGGCCTGCACGGAAATATTCTGCCGAGTGTATCGGTTGGGATGCTCGCGCATCTCCACCAGCGGGTCCCGTATATGGGCGAACTCTCCCCGAAGCGCCATCTGCGCGAGGAAGGCGCGGTCGGCACCGTGGAAGGTTCCGTGCCGCAGTGAGTTCTCCATGGCGTCACGCCGAAGCAGTCCAAAAAAGTCGACGCAGGAATGGGATTTCAGGACGATCGCGGCAAACCGGTCAGACGGACGGGCATGGCTCGCCTCCGAAAGAATGCCGTCGTATTGGTCGAACACGGTTCCATCGGCGTCGATGTAGTCCACACGGCTGTTGCACAGGACCACCTCGGGCCGGGCATCAAGCACCGGGATCGTCCGTTCCAGGTACTCCGGTTTCATCCGGTCATCATGCGCCAGCCACTTGAAGTACCGGCCGCGACCCTCGGCCCAGACGCGGTTATAGTTTCGAGCCGCGCCGATATTCGTTTCATTTCGGAGATAGGTGATCCGTGGATCGTCCGCGGCGTGGTCCTTGACGATCTCGGCTGTCCGGTCGGTCGAGGCATTGTCACACACCACCAATTCGAGGTCGTCTGCGGTTTGGCAGAGCGCGGACTTGATCGCCTCCTCGAGGTAGTTCTCCCCGTTGAAGACCGGGATCCCGATGGTCGCATCCGGCGAAGCGCTCTGCGGCACGGCCGGATTTCCCGGATACTCGTCAACCTTGTCCATCTTTATGACCCCTCGGATGAGAGCCCCCATAGCGAAGCGTTCAATCCCCGGCGCGACGCAGACCTCTCCCCCACACCTCTCGCCAATTGGCTGCGATTCGGGTGCGCGGCGCAATGATTTCGGCCAAATCGCGGCCTGAATCCCTGCCAATCAGCGCCTATCCGCGCGTTGCGGCGAGCTTTTCGAGAATCCAGCCCAGGATTCTCGCGCCCGGTAGCAGCCCCACGATGAGCGTAACGAGGCAATAGGCGAGCCCTCCGAGCAGCAAGCCGAGCCACCACTGGCCGGTTGCCAGGAAAATCCCATACATCGCTGCGGCCCCGAGTGCGCCCGCTACGGTGGCGGCGGCGAGTTTACGCAAAATCGGCATCCTGATACCGGCGCGATGAGCCAAAACCGCCACACCGCCAAGAATGAAGGTCTCGACAAGGGTGCGCGCCAAGGCCGCCCCCGCGCCGGAATGCGACGGAATGAGCAGCCAAAACAACGCAAAGGCGATCACCGCGGCGGCACCGTCAACGTAAAGCAACTGCCGCTGCCGCTCGACCGCGGCCAGGGCGAAGCGGAATACGCTGGTAACGGCCGACAGCGAGATCGCCGGACCGATGAGAACCATGGCAACGCGCGCGTCCGCAAAGGCGCCGCCGCCAATGAGAACGACAATCTCCTCCGCAAACAGGCTGGTCGTGATCACGACGCCGGTTCCGAACCACAGCATCAGTGAAATCGCCTCGCCCACGTGCCGCGAGAGCAGCGCGTAGTCCCGCCGCGACGCGGCCTCGGTGAAACCCGACATCAGAAGGCCCGAGAAACGTGGCGGCAGGGATGCGACGATCTCGAAGATCTTGGTCGGGATCCCGTAGAGTCCAAGTGCGCGCGACGATTGTGTCAGCGCCATCACCAGCATGTCGCCCCGAAGGATGAAGATCAGCAGAATCCGCGAGCCGGCGAAGGGCAGCCCCTGAACCGCGAGTTTACGCCAATAGGCCGCGTCAGCGACCGGCCGAAACGGTTCCAGCAGGGCCGCCCATCGCCAGACCATCGCCAGCGTCAGCGCCGCAGACCCGGCCAGCGCCGCCAGCATCGCCACAGCTCCGCCATCGAGGGCGACGGCCAGCACCGTCAGGGCGATCAGCGTCGCGCTTCCGGCCATTTCCGCCGCCACGTAACGGTCCTGGCGCAAGTGCCGCTGGAACACCGCGATCAGCAACTCGCTCGCCTGAAAAACCGTGAAGTAGAGCGCGCCGACGAACATGCCGGTTCGCACGACCGGATCGTCAAGCAGGAAAAGTCCGGCGACAGCGGCCAGAAAGAGTGCAGCGCCGGTCGCGACCAGCCGCAGGGCCATCGCGGCTCCAAGGAAGCGCGCGTGGGATCCGGGCTTTCCCAGTTCTCGTAGCAGGACCATGTAGAGCCCGAGATCCACGAAGACGGAGCCGAAGATCACGTAGTTCAGGACTTCCCGGTAACGGCCGTAATCCGTGGGGCCGAGGTGGCGGGTCGTCAGCACCGTCACGGCGATGCCGGCGAGCACGGCGACCGCCTTGCCGGCCACCACCATGGCCATGTTCTTGGCAACGGATTGGTTGAGCACGGAGGACGCGGCCTGCGCCGGATCCCCGAGCGCCGCACTCTCCGTCATTCCGTCCGTCGCCATGCCTTCTCCTCTCGGATTCGCGTCACGCCGCTAGACCGCGACCAACTCCGGCGAGAGCCCCATGTCGGCGAGGCTTCGGCCGATTTCATCCAAGTATACGGGATTCATAACGATGACCGTATCGGGCGGAGACTTCGACAGCATTTCCGGTGCCGAAACAAGCGCGCCGGTGCCAGGAAGAAACCGGTTCTGCTTGTGGGGGTTGATGTCGATGACCTGCGCGATCTCTTCGTCGAGGTCGAGCGAAGTCAGAAAGCTCACGCATTTCGACCCGCCCCCCCAGACGGCAATGCGCTGGCCGTCCCGATACCGACGGATAACGAAGTCGCGCCAATGGGCCATCACCTCTGCGACCTTGGCGGGAAATGCCGCCGCGACAGCCGCCAGTTCCTCCAGCGGTTCCTCGGCTGGGTGCGGTGGCACAGACGTGCCGCCGGCGGGGCGCGCGTGCTGGATGATGTACTGGTCCCCGTAGTCCAGACGCACATCCGTCACGTCGTAGCCCGCTGCGCGGAACAGCCGTGCGTGTGTGCCCGGCGTGAAATAGGAGCAATGCTCGAAGTAGATGTCCCAGAAGGCGCCTTCGCGCAGAACCCGCCCCACATCCGGCGTCTCGAAGAAGATCCCCGCGCCGGGCCGCCCGGCGACGAGCGGCAGGATATTGTCCACGAAGGCGCGGACCTCGCCGATATGTTCCAATGTATGGCGACAGACAACGAGATCAGGGCGCATGTTGACGGTCCTGGGGCTGAAATACTCCCGCTGGAATCGCAGGGATCCACCGTCGAGCGTCTCCAACCGTTCTTCGATGAACCCTGGGTCTATTCCGAGCGCCTGACAGCGGACGGCGAGGCACAGCTCGCGCAGAAAATCGCCCTTGCCACAGCCGATCTCCAGCACCTTGCGGCCCTCTAGCGGCCACGTGGCCACAATTTCCTCCACAAGTCGTTTGGCAAAGGCGTTGAACGTACCGGAGAAATGTTGCGATTCCTCCGTCGCGGAGGCGTAGTCGATCAGCCGTTCGTCGAAGGCAGCGTTGAAGACGAAGCCGCAAGTCTCGCAATAGGTCAGGCGCATCTCGTGGCGGGGGAAGCTGGCGCCCTCGTCCGCCCGGTCAAGCAGGATGCAACTCTGCACCGGAATCGCCGGCAAGTGCAGCAGGCTCTTGAGCGCGCCGCTGCCGCAGGCCGGACAGTCCGACCTGGGCTCCGCGATTGGCCTATCGGTCACCGGGAGACCACCTCCATGTCAGGGATGGGCACGATGAACCTGCCGCCGCCAGCCAGATAGGCGTCCTGCTGGCGGATGATCTCGTCCCGGAAGTTCCAGGGCAGGATCATCACGTAATCCGGCCTGTCCTCAAGCAGACGCGCCGGCGCACCGATCTCGATGGCAACGCCCGGCATGAACTTGCCCTGCTTGTGCGGGTTCTTGTCGACAACGTAGTCAAGCACCCGCTCATCGAGACCGAGGTAATTGAGCAGGATCGTTCCCTTGGCCGCCGCTCCATAGCCAGCGATACGCTTTCCCGATTGCTTGAGGCCCAACACAAGCGCGCGCGCCCGCTCGCGGAAGGCGCGGATCGTCTCCCCAAAGTCGCGGTAATAGTCGAAACCGTCGATCCCGAGCGCCGCCTCTTCGGCAAGGAGTCCGGCCACTGCGGACGTCGGTTTCGCAACCGTCCCGAAGGTAAGGCGAAGCGATCCGCCGTGGATCGGCACGCGTTTCACGTCGTTCAGGTGAAGACCATGCCGCAGGAACAGGTTTTTTGCGCTGGTCGCCGAGAAATAGCAGCGGTGTTCGTGATAGATCGTGTCGAACTCGGTCTTCTCAACCAGATCGCGCACGTAGGGGAACTCGACCACGACATGGCCGTCGTCTCGCAGGAGCGCGCTCATACCCGCAACGAAATCGTTCTGGTCCTCCACATGGGCGACGACGTTGTTGGCGATGATGAGGCTCGCGCGCGTCCCCTTCTGCGCGAGCGACTGCGCCAAGCCGAGACCGAAAAACGCGGACAATGTGTCGACGCCAATGGCGCGGGCGGCTTCGGCCTGTTTCTCGGCCGGATCGATACCGAGGACAGGAACGCCGGCTTCCACGAAATTGCGCAGCATGTAGCCGTCGTTGCTGGCCAGTTCCACAACGAGATCGTCGCCGCCTAGCTCGTGTCGGGAGATAAGCTCCAGTGCGTGATCGCGCGAATGCGTCAGCAGGTCCTCGGAATAGGAGGAGAAATAGAGGTAATCGGAACCGAACATCTCATTCGGCGGCAGCGTCTCCAGCAGTTGCAGCAGCGCACATTCCGGGCAGAAGGCGGCACGCAGCGGCTGCATTCTTACCTGGCTGCCGGCGGTCGCGGCATCAAGCAACCCGTCCGAACGGGGCATCAGCCCGAGGTCCACGACCGGCATCAACCCAGCGTTGCCGCAGGACACGCAAGCGGTCTCTGCTGCACGCGCGGCAAAGCGTTCTTCCGCTTCGGAACCTCGCGGGGTGTGGCGAAGGTCGCCACCGATGATACCTTCCGCCGTCAGCATCCGCAGATGCCCGATGCGCTGATAGGGCACGCCCTCGAAATCCTCCCGCGTCAGCCCCGCCGTGAGGCAGGCTTCATAGACCTCTTTGGCCCCCTTCACGGCATCCCACTGGGGGTCGAACCACGGCATTGCCTTTCGGATCTTGTCGCAGGAGACGCGATAGCAACGCAGATCGGGGCCGGCGTCCTCCGCATAGGCGATACGGGCATTGGGGACCACGTCGGCCACGATCTCGGCCAGTTCCGAAATGCGGTAGTTGTGCGCCGTCACGCCGACGTTGAACGCCTCGTTGCAGATCTCGTCCGGCTCCGCCTCCAGCGTCGCGCAGAAGGCGCGCGCGATGTCCTCGATATGGACGATCGGCCGCCAGGGCGTGCCGTCGGACTTCATGAAGATCTCGCCGGTGGTGACTGCATGGGCCACCAGGTTATTCAGAACCAGGTCGAACCGCAGCCGCGGCGAGACACCATAGGCAGTGGCACTGCGCAGGAAGGTCGGGCAGAAGCGCTCGTCGGCCAGCCTGGCGAGATCCTGTTCGGAGCGAACCTTCGACTCGCCATAGGGCGTGACCGGGTTGAAGGCCGCTGTTTCGTCCAGCATGTCGTCTCCGGCCGCACCGTAATTGCTGCAGGACGAGGAGAAGACGAAACGGCGGACACCGGCGGCGCGGGCCGCCTCCGCCACCCGCATCGTACCGGCATGGTTGATGTCAAAGGTCGCCTCGGGGCGGAAGTTCCCCAGCGGATCGTTCGACAAGGCGGCCAGGTGCAGCACCGCGTCGATTCCGACGAAGTCTTCAGGTGTCACGTCCCGAATGTCCTTTCGGAGCGTCGGCACACGATGAATCTCTCCGGCGGGCGCGAAGCTGCAGCGCTCGAATATGTCGCTGTCCAACCCGTAAACACGGTGTCCCAGAGCTTCGAGCATGGGGGTCAGGATCGTTCCGATGTAGCCGCGGTTGCCTGTCACGAGTACGCGCACGTCACTTCTCCCAGGTTGCCCAGGGCCGGTCACCGGCTTCCCACATGTTGTGCAGAACCTGCTTCTCGCGCAGCGTGTCCACGGCCGCCCAGAAGCCAGTATGCTTGTAGGCCATGAGCTGGCCATCGGCGGCCAGCCTTTGCAATGGCGCATGCTCGAACATCACCAGATCACCGTCGATATAGTCCAGAACAGCAGGTTCAAGAACGAAGAAGGCGCCGTTGATCCATCCCTCGGCCGTCTGCGGTTTCTCCTCGAAGCTGACCACCTGCTCGCCGTCGAATTTCATGTGCCCGTACCGCGCCGGCGGCCGAACGGCGGTGATCGTTGCGAGTTTCCCGTGCTTGCGGTGAAACGCCAGAAGTGCGTCGAAATCGACATTCGACAGGCCATCGCCCCATGTCAGCATGAATGTGCCGTCGCCGAGATAGTCTTTCAGACGTTTGATCCGGCCGCCGGTCAGGGTCTCCATTCCGGTCTCGACAAGGTCGATCTTCCACGGCTCATGCAACTCTTCCTGACGGGTCACGACAGACGGCTTGCCCGGCTCCATCTCGATGGTGAGATTGCCCGTCAAGGTGGCGTAATCAGCGAAATATTTCTTGATGTAGTCGCCAAGGTAACCAAGCGCTATGACGAACTCATGATGCCCGTATTGGGTGTAGTGCATCATGATGTGCCACAAGAGCGGGCGACCGCCAATCTCTACCATTGGTTTGGGACGAACAGACGTCTCTTCGGCAAGGCGCGTACCTTTGCCTCCGGCTAGCAGCGCGACTTTCAATCGTTATTCCTCCAATGTGCCCGGGAACGATCTACCCAATGCCGAAAATCATAGCATCCCAAACGTCGCCCGAGCGCACAAACAACCGTGTTCCCCAAGCTTAGACCATTGTTTCGTAGCGGTCTATTGAGGAGCTTTTTTGTATCCATTGGTGCAGCAATACGCGTGCTTTCCTTGGATTGACACTACGTCAAGAAGGGGGTCCAAACACGTCCCACGGAACCGGGCCGATTGTGCTGTCCGGACCCATTTCTGAGTGGAGTTTCAGGCAGCGGGTCAAGCAGGTCACGCTCGGCCCAAACGCCCAGACCCTCAGGAAGTTGGCCAAGATCTTTCCCACACCGCAAAAAACGCGATGCGCCTGAATTGAAAGGCGCTCATACTCCATGCCAAGAGCCGTCCTCTGCGTCTGCAGCAGGTCGGTTTTCAACGGCGTACGCGCAAAGGCGGCCGTCGATGCCGCTTGCAGCATTCTTCAAGAAGGGCGGTGAGCCGAAGTCCGCTGCAACCAAGCATCAGGGGCATGCATTTTTGAAAGCGAACGTGAAGTTGGTACAGGCGCATCTGGAAATCCCGTTCTTGTCGTCGAGCCTGCTGCAACTCCCTGCGATGGTGGCCAGCATGCCCGCCGGCAAAAGGGGCGGTGTCATCAACGCCAACGGCCCTTTGCTAAAGACAAGCGCCGATCAGAGAGCGCACGTGCACTTCACTAACGGCATTGGCAGTTCCCAAATCACTTACCGCAGCACAGAAACCTTCAGCGACGTTCAAGGCATCCATCCTTCGCCCGCCCGGCCCAGCGTGATTGTTGCCGCTCAGGAATGACTCAAATTTCAGACTGTTGGTGCCCTGAGGCCATCGGGAGAACCGATACGGCCGCGCCTCGGGCACCTTCTCCTTGCGGGGCCGGGCATGGCTGCCGCCGTCGGGAGGGGGCATCCCTGCCATCAACAGAGTCTCTTTCCGGACATCGAGAACGGGGAGTGATACACTCCACGTCGGCGCAATTGCAGCGCCGCGGCCGCTTCCGGCATGGATTGTTCGGCGGAAGTGTCCGGCCACCGTCAGATGCGGGAGAATTGCAGATGCGTTCAATGACCAAATTCGTTTTGAAGGCTGGCGCGGGTCTCGCGCTTCTCGGCGGCCTCGCCGGCGCAGGGCCGGTTTCGGCCGAGGATAATTCGGCGGCGCAAGCCAACAACCCGCTCGCCAATACCAAGGCGCTGAACTTCCAGAACCAGTATTTCGGCGAGTTGCAGGGAACCGGGCGTGACGCCAACCAGTTCTTCCTGCGCTACGCGCAGCCGTTCCGGGCCTTCGGCGGCGACTGGCTGATGCGGGCGACGCTGCCGGTGAACACGATCCCGCTTCCCGGCGGTGGTGACGAGACGGGCGTCGGCGATCTGAACATCTTTGCCGCCTACCTGTTCGACACCGGCAATCCCGCGGTCAGCTTCGGCATCGGTCCGCAGGTCACGGCCCCCACGGCGGTGGAGGACACGCTCGGGTCGGGCAAATGGTCGCTCGGCCTGGCCAATGTCCTGTTCAACGGCACCAGCCCGACGTTCCAGTGGGGCTATCTCCTGACCTGGCAGGCGAGCGTCGGCGGGGACGACGACCGCGCGGACGTCAACCTTGGCGCGTTCCAGCCCTTCGGCTTCTACCAGCTCGGACAGGGCTGGTACCTGCGTTCCGCGAGCGTCTGGACCTACAATTTCGAGACCGACGACTACGCCGTGCCCCTCAGTCTCGGCCTGGGCAAGGTGATCAGGACCGACCGCGCCGTCGTCAACGTCTTCGCGGAACCGCAGAAATACGTCTGGACAAGCGGCGACGGCCAGCCGGAATGGGGCGTCTTCGCGGGGGTGAACTTCCAGTTCTGAAGCCGCGCCGATTGCTCGGTATCGCCCCGCCCCCCGCATGGCCGGCCCGACGCCGGTCAGGCATGGCCGACTGCACCCAAGGCGCGGCCGGTCCGAAGACGCCGCCGAATGTGGTACCCTGTCCACGGGGGAGACGGCGGAAAGCCGTTGCGCGTGGTGCGGACGCAAGGCCGTTCCCCCAATCGGGAGGACAGTCAATGCCACGTTTCATCGTAACCGGAACCTACACCCAGCAGGCCATGCAGGGCATGATCGAGAGCCCCTCCGACCGCGAGAAAATCTCCCGCGGTTTGGTGGAGGCGGTGGGCGGCACCCAGGAGGCCTGGTTCGCCACCACCGGCAGCAGCGACTTCATGATCGTCGTCACCGTCGACCGGGTGGAGGACGTGATCTCCTGCCTGATGGTCGCCGGCTCTTCCGGCGCGGTCGCCAACCTGCAGACCCAACGCGCCTTCACCTCGGCCGAACTGACCGAGATGCAGAAGAAGGCCGGCACGCTTGCCTCGGCCTATTCCGCGCCGGGCTGACACCGCCGGGCGCGGCGGGCGGCGGGGCGCCCCGCCCGCCGCGCCCTCCGCCGCTCCCCCCACCGCTCCCATGGTCCATTCGTGCGCGCCAACGGCCGGTGGGGACGGTCCGGATCGCCGCCCGCCCGCAATCCCCGTTGTCCTGACACGCGCACCCGCTATGCTGCATCCAGGGGCCGCCACAGCGAAGGACACCACGATGCTGCCGATCCGTATTCTGCCCGCCGCCATTCTCGCGACGGCCCTTCTGTCGGCCTGTGCGACCTCGGTAAGCACCACCGGCGGCGGCGGGACGGTCACGCTCGGCAGTTCCGACGACAGCCAGCTGCGGGCTTCCGTCGCACACGACCTGCGCCGCGCGGGCATCTCGGATGCCTGTATCCAGTCGCTCGACAGGCAGGCCCTCGGCCAGGTCAAGGCCTTCACCGCCGGGTCGGCCCCGAGAACCAGCAAGGACTGGATCACCGAGCGCCAGAAGACCCGCACCTTCGTCAGCCGCTACTGCCCGAACCTCTAGCGGGGCGGCGCCGCTCGCATCGGCGTTCATCCGCCACCCCGCCGCTCCGGAAAGATTGTTTTCCCGAACGTACTTCGGCTAAGTTCCTGACACGGTTCGCCCGCGGGCGGATCCAACGACACCAAAATTCACAGTGCCGAAAGGGCTCCCCATGCGCCTCATCAAACCTGTCTCTGCGATTGCTCTGGCCGCAATTACGGCCGCTTGCGCCAATTCCGGCGCCAATTACCAGCCCGTTATCGACGGCGCGGTTGGCCCGAACTACTCCAGCGATCTGGCCCAATGCCAGGCGCTCGCCTCGCAGCAGGGGGCCTTCGACAGCAATACCGGCGGCAACATGCTGGCCGGTGCCGCCATCGCCGGCGGCTCGACCGCCGTGTTCAACAACAAGGGCACCAACGCGCGCGACGCCGCCCTGCTCGGCGCGGCCGCCGGTGCCACCGCCGGGGCGCTCCAGCAGCAGTCCAACAAGGAAACCATCATCCGCAACTGCATGCGTCAGCGCGGCTACAACGTCGTCGGCTGATCGGCCTTCGCCCCCGCCCCGCGCGGGCGGGGGCCCCCCGGCTCAGGCCTGTATCGAAGGTCGCGCCGTTCGCGTTTTCCCAAAACACCCAGCATGACCGACACGGCCCTGCAGGCCGCGCGACAGGTCTACCGCATTTCGCCGGTCGCCACCCAATGCGCGCAGTCTTCGCCCAGTTCGGCCAGCGCTCTTGCCTCGTACCGGGCGTTGTCCTCGGGAGTCAGCGTGTCGCGCCAGCGCCCATTGGTGCCCTTGTTGATGAAGTCGCGGCCTCCGGCCTTCAAGGGCAGGTCCGGAAACATCGTATCCGCATGTTTCTTCATGTGATCGAAACTCACGTGTTCGAGCACCTTGCGCAAAAGGTCCGCGTCCAGGTCGATATCCAGAAATTCAGCGAGGCGTCGCACCTGCCCGGCAAGGTCGTCCTTCAGGTTCTGAAAATGCAGCAGGAACACGTTCGGAAGCGCGCGCGCTTCCCACCAGCCGCGCGTGACATCGAAGAATTCCGCCCCCATGAAGGAGCTGGTATCGAGCCAATCGTGGAAATAGGCTCGAAGATCCTCGGTGGGCCGTTCAAGCGGCAGGCCCGCGGCACTCGGGCTGCTGTTCAGCATTTCGTAGAAGCCATCGACGGAATTGAAGAGATGGTTGTGCGTGCTCCACGCCACGTCTCTTCCGTCCCGCGACACGTGCACGTACTTGGCCTTCGGAGAAATCCCCATCGCGTCGATTGGCAGGTGCGACTTGAGCACGCGGCGATGCGTCTGCGCCGCGACCGCCTCCAGACGGCCCTCCTGGCCGAAGCCGCAATCAATCCAGCGGCATATGTTGTTCACACGCGGCGCCTCCGGCGCACCGTGGAGGAGTTGCACCAGAATGGCCTGGGTCCAGGTCGTCCCGCTCTTGCCATAGGTATTCACCACGACATCGCCATCACGAAACTCGAACCCGTTCCATTGCGTTGAGTCGAGCAACGGTGTCACCAGTTCCCGTGTCTTTCCCGGCAGATCGAAATCCCCCTCGGCCATGGCGCGTTCCTTCCTTGGGATACCTTCAGCGGCGAAACGAATTCGCCAATACTGGGGGGCGCCGGTAAATCTGTCGAGGGACTTTCCGTGTCCAGGGGGCTCTTCAGGACACCAATCCGTCAGCGGCTGCGTCGTTTGCAAGCCGACGTCCCGACCGGCAGATCGGCCATGATCCTCTCATATCGGCGGGCAGTCGGATCGGACGAACTGGCCCCGGCGGTCACGGTTGCGGTCGGGCGGTTTGCAGCGCGCGGGGCGACGATGTTTGGCGTACAGGAGTTTGACCCAGATCAACGACTCAAAGATACATGGGCAATACATCTTCGGGCGATCCGCAGCCAATGCCCCGGAGGAAACATGTTCCGCCTCGCCCTTCTGCTCTTCGTCGTGATCGGCGCCTCGATCGCCGGAATCTTCATCGTCGCCGCGCTCGTCGCGGGCTTCGACACCCAGGCGCCCATTGTCTGGGCCGCCGCGCTCGGCTTCGCCGTCGCGGTTCCGGTGAGTTACGTCGTGGCGCAGAAGCTCGCCTGAGCCCTCACATCCGGTTCTGGACCGTCCGTGCGCTGTCGGAGACGAAGTCGCCGGCATTGGAGATGTCTTGCCCCGCGCCCTGAACGGTGGCGCAGCCAGCAAGGGTCAGGAGCAGGAGCGGCAGGATCAGACGTTTCATGCGAGAGGCTCTCCGGGTCGTGGTTTCGGCGGCGCAATCTAGGGCCCGCCCGAGCCGGTTGCAAGCCGCCTCACAGACCGCTGATGGTCGGACCGTCGAAGCTGCGCCCAGCCTCCTGCGCGGCGGCGTAGCGGCAGGCGATATCGTCCTGTTCGGCCCGCAGGTTCGCCAGCGAATGACCGTCGAAGCGTTCCACCATCGTAAGGTCGCGCATCGAGACCACGGCGCAATAGGGCTTGCCGTGACGGGTCAGCACGAGCCGCATCGGGATGTTGACGACCTGGGGCAGCATCATCGCGATATTGGTGCGGAACTGCGTGACCGGGATCATCTCGGAACGGATATGGGGGGTGGGGCTCAGGATCGACATGGGCGCAGCAAATCACGGCCAGGTGAAAGCGGCGTTGCCGGGGCGCGCGGTGGGTGTTGCGTACATTTCCGGTCGTTTGTTCCGGTCGTTTCGGTCGTTTTCGGCGGAATCCGGCCGAAATGCCGGGGTCTGGGCGAAAACGACCGCTTTGCCGATGAAAAAGACCGTGCATTTGGTCGTTTCAAGGGGTGGTTCCGGTCGTTTTGACCGGATCGTTTGTCAAAGGCGGCCGCTCCAGGCCATCCAGACGATCAATGCCGCGGCGATCAGCAGCAGGTTGAAGGCGAGCGGCGCGACGATGCCCAGAATCCGGCCCTTGCGCCGGTCGGCCGGGTCTATCGTGTCGAGGTGATTGCGCAAATGCGCCTGTGCCCGGTTCAATCTCTCGCCGTCGATCTGCCGCGAGAGCTTCGGGTGCTGCGCGAGTTTTTCCATTTCTACCAGATAGTTGGCGTCCTTGCGTACGGCCCTTGGCAGCAGCCGTCCGGCACGGCGCAACTTCACCTCCAACTGGTCCTCACCGCCAACGCCGAGTTTCTCGCGCATCAGAACGGCGAGGGCGGCATTGGTCTCGGATAGGGCAGTCTGGTTCATGGCGGTGTTCTACCGCGTTGATCCCTGCCCGAAAACAGGCAATCAACAAGGAGCCCCAACCCTCAGGATTCGCTTGTAAAACCATGCTCGCCACCTATCGCTACGGCCCCGAGGAGGGTCTGCCGCTGCTGATCGTCCATGGCCTCTTCGGTTCGGCCCGCAACTGGGGTGTGATCGCAAAACGCCTGAGTGTCGACCGGCCCGTGATCACAGTCGACATGCGCAACCACGGCGAGAGCTTCCGGGCGGAGGCGAACGGCTACGAAGAGATGGCGGCGGATCTCGCGCAAGTCATTGAGGAAAATGGAGGAAAGGTCGACGCGCTCGGTCACTCTATGGGTGGGAAGTCGGTCATGATGCTGGCGCTTACCCGGCCCGACCTGCTGCGTCGCCTGGTCGTCGCCGACATTGCGCCGGTCGCCTACAGTCACACCCAGCTCCACCTGATCGAAGCCATGCAGGAGCTGGATATCGAGGGTCTACGCAAGCGCAGCGACGCCGACCGCGCATTGCAGCGCGACGTGGCCGACGCACAGATCCGCGCCTTCCTTCTCCAGTCCCTGGACCTGAAGAAAACCCCCGCGAAATGGCGGCTCAACCTCGATGTACTGGCGGAGGAGATGGACAAGATACTTGGCTGGCCGGAGGTCGACGGGCGTTTCGACGGCCCGGCCCTGTTCTTGTCGGGGGCGGAATCCGATTACGTAAAGGCCGAGTACAGGGCTGAAATAAAACGCCTTTTCCCGTCGGCGCGCTTTGCCAAAATCCCCGGCGCCGGACACTGGCTCCACGCGGACCGGCCACGGGAGTTCGAAGCGACCGTCGCCGTCTACGTCAGCATCTGAGGTTTCCGCTACGTCATATTTTTGCCGCATGTCACCTTGATCATAATCAATGACGTGGCGTCAAATACTGTGCTAACACTCACTCAGTGGATCAGCCGAAAGGGGAGGATAGGATGATCACACTCGACGATATCGAGGACATGAACTGTCTCTCGAGGGACGAGATCGCGGCTATCGCCGAGCACGAACACATCGGGGATTTCGATGCCTCGATGCTTGCCGAGTACCTGATGCACATGCCGAAAGGTGCGCAGAAGGTACAGCAGATGATTTGCGACGACATGCGCGTGGCAATGCGGAAGGACGACGTGGCGCATGCCAAGAGCCTTTTCCGCACGCTGCAACATTTCATCAAGGATCATCCGGAGGCCGTGCGCGGGGTCGCATGACATCATCTATCAAGTTGTTTTCCAACAACTTCTCTGAGGGAGATTCATCCCTCGTGAAGTTTCTTCGCAATCAGCCACGCCGCCGGAATGCCGAGGAGCAACCCGCCGACGATGGCTGCGACAATGGCCGTCGCGGAGACGAAGCCCAACACAAGAGCGGCGACGATACCAACGCCCATCAAGACGGTGGAGGCGAGCGCGTGGATCAAGAGCGTCAGTCGCAACATGCTATGGCCCTTTCAGCGAGAAGACAGGTGGCCGGATAACGGCCGCTTTGTCGGTCCGCCTTGATTCGTATCAAGAAGCGGTAGCGAAGATACGTCTTTCTCCGGGGCATTCATTCCTCGGGGACGGGCGGTGGTGCGCCGCCGGCAAAATGGTTCTCCTCGGTATAGCTGCAAGGGGCTTCCTGCATCTCCAGATGCAGGCCGGTACCGTTCCATGGGTGCGCCCGTGCTAGTGCTTCGTCCACGTCGATGCCGAGGCCAGGTGCCTCCGGCGGGATGAGGTATCCGGCATCGAACGAAATCGTATCGCCGATCAACGCGCGGTGGAACGGGCCGCCCGTCTCAATAGTCTCTACCATCAGCAAGTTGGGTAGCGTCGTCGCCAAATGCACGTTTGCGGCCCACTCAACTGGGCCGGCATAGAGATGTGGCGCGACCTGAGCGTTGTAGACCTCCGCCATCGCCGAGATCTTCTTCGCCTCCCACAGGCCGCCGACCCGCCCGGTGGCCGGTTGCAGGATCGATGCGGCACCATTGCGAAGCACGGGCGCGAACTCCGCCTTGGTTGTCAGGCGCTCGCCAGCCGCAACGGGAATCGATGTGGCCGCCGCCACGCGTGCCATGGCCCCCACGTTGTCAGGAGGGACGGGCTCTTCGAACCAAAGCGGTTGGTACGGCTCCAGCGCCTTTGCCATGCGGATCGCGCCGCCGGTGGAGAATTGTCCATGGGTTCCGAAAAGAAGATCCGCCCGGTCGCCTACCGCGTCCCGAATTGCGGCACAGAACGCCACGGACCGTTCGATGTCCGACAGCGCGGGCTGGTGGCCTCCGCGGACGGTATATGGCCCGGCGGGATCGAACTTGACGGCGGTGAAGCCCTGAGCGACACGCGCTTCGGCGGCGCGCGCGGCAGCGTTCTGATCGACCCAGAAGTCGGGAAGCGGATCGTTCGGACCGGGATACAGGTAGGTATAGGCGCGCAATCGATCGTTCATCCGACCGCCGAGCAACGCCCAAACGGGACGTTCGCGAGCTTTGCCGAGGATGTCCCAACAGGCGATTTCCAAGCCGGAGAACGCGCCCATTACCGTCGGATCGGGTCGTTGGGTGAATCCGGAAGAGTAGGTGCGGCGGAACATCAGTTCGATGTTCTCGGGGTTTTCCCCGGCCATGTGGCGTTCGAAGACGTCACGGATAACTGCCTGCATCGCCTCCGGCCCAACCGCAGCGGCATAGACCTCCCCCCAACCCGTAATGCCGCAGGCGGTGGTCAATTTGACGAAGATCCAATAGCGCCCGCCCCAGCCGGGCGGCGGCGGAGCGGTAATCAGAATGTCGAGATCTGCCAGTTTCATGGGCTGTTCCGGTGATGTTTCAGGCGTGCCTCATTGGCGGGGGAGCGTGTCTTTTCGTTTATAACGGCGACGTCCGGGCGCGGCGCGGAATACCCGCCAGTTCCTTGGTCGGGAACGCCGCCCAGTGGGTAAGGGAAGTCGTCGAACATGGACCGAGCCTAGGAGGCGAAGCCGCTGCGGCGCAATGGAAAACGCCGGGCCAATGGCGTCGCATCCCCTTGAGACCGGGGCGCCTGGATGCCTAGATAGGCGATGAGGAGGACCGAGCTATGCCATTGAAAGACATCGCCCACCAAGCGCTTGAGGAAATCAAGGCGATCGAGGGAACCGGGGTCACGGATGGACATGAGGCGGAGATCCTGGCCGCCATCGACAAGGCCATGCATGCCGCAATGGAGGTGTGTTGCCGGGAGAACGCAGAAATCGTCGAACAACATCTCTCCCACGCGACCGGGGTGGCCGAACAGATCAATGAGGCAGCTGACCGTCGCCGCACGTTGATGGTCGCGAACTTGTCGGCCATGCGGTAGGCCGTGCGAACGCTCGGTTGGCGCGGATGCCCGTCGTCAAGCGAGCTTGAGCCGCCGCCAGCTTGCGGGTGACCGGGGTCAGAAGACGACGACGTTTCGGCGCGCGCCGCCGGCGCGGGTATCGGCAATGGCCTCGTTGATCCGGTCCAAAGACCAGCGGCCGGAGACGAGTTCGTCCAACAGCAGGCGGCCTTGTGAATAGAGGTCGATCATCCAGGGTATGTCACGGGCCAGCACAACGTCGCCCATCTTGGAGCCGGTGATGCTCTGTCCAAGGGCGGCCAGCATGGCGGGTTCGTATTCCGCCATCTGACCCGTGTGCGGCATTCCAACAAGCACCGTCTTTCCGCGCCGACCCATGTGCGAGAGGGCGGTGTGATACGCGGCGATCGCGCCGGTGCAGATCAGGACCGTATCGGCTCCGCGGGGCGCGACCGCGCGCATTTTGGCGGCGACGTCGGGGTCGTCAGCGCTGATCCCGTCCGTAGCCCCGAACTGGCGCGCCGCTGCGAGTTTTTCCTCCGAGAGGTCGATGGCAACGATGCGTACAGCGCCCGCAATGCGCGCACCCTGTATGGCGTTGAGCCCGACGCCACCGGCGCCGACGATCACCACGGTCTGGCCCGGGCGCACGGCTGCCGTGTTCACCGCCGCGCCGACGCCGGTTATCACGCCACAGGAAAGCAGGCAGGCACATTCCGCCGGGATCCCGTCCGGAACGGCGATAACCTGACTTGCGTGCACTGTCACGGCCTCTGCAAAGGCGCCGCAATTCATCGCGTTGAGCACGAGCGTCCCGTTGCTGTCGCGCAGCGGCCCCGTTTCGGGATCGGGTGCCGTCTCGCAATGGGACGGTTGGCCGGTGTTACAGTTTCGGCAGTGATTGCAGGCGCGGATCAGCGTGACCAGCACGCGGTCGCCTAATGCGACGGTGTGGACTTGCGAACCAATGGCCGTGACGCGGCCGACGCCTTCATGCCCGTAGACCGCCGGAAGCCGCCCTTGCCAGCCTCCGTCGATAAAGGAGATGTCGGAGTGGCAGATCGCCACCGCTTCCATCCTGACCTGCACGTCGGCCGGGCCGGGCGCGGCGAGCGAGAGCGTTTCGATGGACAGAGGAGCGCCGACAGCGCGACACACGGCAGCTCGGATTTCTTGCATTGGGATTTCCTGCGTGACCCTTTCGGGCAGCGTCACCTCGGATTGTCCGCGCGTTCTTGCGTACCGGCGACATAGAGTATCACGCCGCCGACCATGAGCACGGCGGCGAGCAGAAAAGCCGCGCCCGGGTTGTGATAGGCCGCGCCCTCGCGCGTCGTTGCATAGAAGACCTGTGTCATGACGAGTGGCGCGAGCACGGTGGCCAGCGAGATCGTCGACGTTATGACGCCTTGCAACTGACCCTGCGCGTCCTCGCCGACGCGGGCAGACATCACGCCCTGAAGCGCCGGCACGGCGACGGACCCGATTGCCGAGATCGGGGTCAGGATCATAGCGATCGTACCGGACGTGACCATACCCAGCGTGGCGAGGATGCCCACCTCGAAGCTCAGTCCGAAGAATATGGTGCCATGATCGCCCAGGCGCTTCAGGATCGGGCGGATCAACCCGGCCTGCACGATGGTATAGCCGACGCCGAAGACGGCGAGAGAGGTGCCCACCATCGGCGTGTCCCATCCGAACCGCACGGGTGTGAAATAGGCCCAGATCGCGGGGTAGACGTAGAGCGCGAATTCGTAGATTGCCAGCACCGTGAGCAGCCGCCCGACGCCCGGGAGCTGGCCGATTTGAGCGATAGCGCCAAAGGGATTGCCGCGTGCCCAGGAAAAGGGGCGGCGGATACGGTCGGTGACGGTTTCCGGCAGGACCGCCAGGCCGAGGAACAAGTTTGCCAACGCCAGGAGCGCGGCCGCGTAGAACGGCGCGCGTGGCCCGAAGATGCCGAGCAGGCCGCCGATCAATGGCCCCAGAACGAATCCCACCCCATAGGCCGCATGGGTGAGCGCGAAACGAGCGGATTTTTCCTCCGGACGAGAAATATCGGCGACGAAGGCCATGGCCGTTGCGTGGGTCGCCGCGAGAATGCCACCCACGATGCGGGCGACCAACAGAATCCAGATCGAATGGGTCAGGGCCATCACGAGGTAGTCGGCAGCCATGACCGCGAGCGACACGAGTAGCACGGGCCGCCGCCCGTAGGCATCGGAGAGCGCACCCAGGGCAGGGCCGAAAAGGAACTGCATGACCGCAAAACCGGTTGCGAGAATTCCACCCCAGACGGCGGCCTCCGCCAGGGAGCCGCCGTGAACCTCGCCGATGAGTTCTGGCATGACCGGCAGGATAAGACCAATTCCCATCGCATCGATCACCAGCGTCGCAAGGATGAAGGCCAGCGGAAGCCGATGGTCACCGGTCGGCGGGGGATTGGTCTCTGGTTCAGTCATGACTGTGAATCTCGGACGGTTCGATGCCGCGAGCGGAAACACCGGAAAGGGAATCTCAAAGGTCTTTCAATGACCCCTGCATCGCACCTAGTGGCCGATTGCGGTCAGGAACTTACTAAGCCGATCAGAGTAATCGTCCGGCTGTTCGACACAAGGAATATGGCCGGCGTTCCGGATCAGGTGGAACTCCGACCCCTTCACCAACTCCGCCGTCTCCCGAACAAGGTCCGGCGGTGTCGATCCGTCTTCCGAACCCGCAATTGCCAGCGTCGGCAGGGCGAGACCCGAGGTGGGGGTATAGAAATCGGTGCCAGCAATAGCGTGGCAGGTACCAACGTACCCCGCGACCGGCGTGCGCGTGACCATGTTGCGCCATCCTGCGCATTCGGGCGTGGACCGGAACGCGGGTGTAAACCACTTCTCCATGATCGAGTCGGCCAGCGATTCCAGTCCGCCAGTCCGCACTCCGGCGATCCGATCCTCCCACATCTCTTTTGTCCCGATCTTCGCGGCGGTGTTCGACAACACCATCGCCCGAACGAGGTCCAGCCGCTTCACGGCCAGGCCCTGCGCCACCATGCCCCCCACGGAGAGCCCGACGAACACCGCACCGTTCACATCAAGGTGGTCCATCAGTCGCTCGGCGTCACGCACCATCGTGCCCATGGAATAGGGACCGTCGGGGCAGTCGGAGAGTCCGTGTCCGCGCATGTCGTAGCGCAGTATGCGGTAGCGCTGCGGCAACCTGGCGACGACTCTGTCCCAGACCCTGAGATCGGTTCCAAGGGAGTTGGCGAATACGATGGGCGCACCGTCGGGATTGCCGTCCTCGCGCCAGTGAAGGGCGATATCGCCAAGATCAGCCATCCGCATCGTCGTCACCTCCTGAACTGCCGTCACGTCTTCCCGTAACGTTCCAGAGCGCTCTGGAAAACCCCCGGATCCACATTGCCGCCGGAGGCAGTGCAGATCACCGGGCCGTCGTCGAGAGAATCGCCGTGAAACAGTGCAGCGGCGAGGGCGGCGGCGCCTCCCGGTTCCAGTACGATCTTGAGCCGCAGGAACGCGAGGTACATCGCCCGGAGGCAGTCCTCGTCGCTCACGGTAAGCCCCGGTCCGCAGAGGCGGTGCATGATGGGAAATGTAAGGCGCCCCGGTGACGGTGTAATGATGGCGTCGCAGATGGATCCGCTCATTGCCTTGTTGGAGAGGATCCTGCCAGCGGACAAAGAGCGTGCCACGTCGTCGAACCCCTCGGGTTCCACCGGGCGCACCCGGAGCGTCGGCGCCCGTGCTTCGAGGGCCAGAGCAATGCCCGACGTCAGCCCGCCACCTCCACAACAGGTAAGCACGGTTGCCGAGGAGATTTCGGCCTCCGCCGCCTGTTCGGCGATCTCCAGCCCGCAGGTGCCTTGCCCTGCGATCACCAGGGGGTCGTCGAAGGGGCGGATGAGCGTGAGGCCGCGCTCTGTCGCGAGAGCTTCTCCGATGGCGTCGCGGTCTTCGTTGGCGCGGTCGTAGGCGATGACCTCGGCTCCAAGTGCTTCCGTGTTGGCGCGTTTCAGGGCAGGGGCATCCGCCGGCATCACGATCACAGCCGGCAATCGCCGCAGCCGGGCGGCCATGGCCACACCCTGCGCATGGTTGCCCGATGAGAAGGCGATCACACCGCGGGTTCCCTCCGGCAAGGTCGAGATGGCGGACCACGCGCCGCGGAATTTGAAGCTGCCCGTATGCTGCAGGCACTCGGTCTTCACGTGGACCGGGCGACCGGCGATCTCGTCGAGAAAGGGGGAGGAGAGAAAGGGGGTGCGCCGTGCCCGGCCCGATAGCCGGGCGGCGGCAGCTTCGATCTCCGCGATATTCATGTGGCGCGATCCAGGTAGGTTTCGATGACCGAAACGGCTTCGGGCTCGTCAAGAAACGGGACGTGGCCGCGATCCGGCACCTCGGCGTAGATCATGTCGGGCTTGCAATGCAGCATCTCGGAGACGGCTGCTTGGGACAGCAGGTCGGAGTTGGCGCCGCGGATCAACCCGGTGGGGAACGGCTTCAGTGCTTCGAAGAGCGGCCAGAGGTCTGGCAGGGTGCCACTCGCGGATTGTTCCAGGACCGAGCGGCGCAACGCCGGGTCATACCGCAGGTCGAGACCGTCCGGGGCTTCCTTCCAGACGCGTTGCGCGAAAGCCCGCCACTGCTCCCGCGATACATTGCAAAACCGCGGGGCCATGTCCTGAGGGAGGCGGTCGGCGGCATCCTCGTAGTCGCGGTACTGTGGGCGAAAACCGAGGTAGGACATGATCTGCGACAGACCCTGGGCGTCGATGGCCGGGCCTATGTCGTTCAGGATCACACCGTGGAGGCGGTCGGCATGGCCAACGGCCCATGTCAACGCGATCAGGCCGCCGCGCGATGTGCCGAGGATCGTGACACGATCGATTTCGAGATGGTCGAGCAACGCAATTGCATCGCGACCTTCGTTGATAACGTTGTACCCGAGATAGTCCTGGTCCCACTCGGAAAGGCCCCTGCCGCGGTAGTCCAGGCGGATGATCCGGGCCTTGTCGGCGAAGGTCTCCCGCACTGGCTCGAAATCCGCCATATTTCGGGTAAGACCGGCAAGGCACAGGATCGGGTGGCCGCTGCCCCGGTCGTCATAGGCCAGGCGCAGGCCGTCAGGCGCGTGGAAAAACCGGGTCATCGAGTACTGGCAAGCTCCGGAATTCTCGTCAGATCAGGCAAGACATGAGCCGGCCGCCATGGCAGTCGATCCACGGGCAACCCGGCCCGATTGACCCAAACGGTCTCGAAGCCGTAGCCCGAAGCGCCTGCCGCGTCCCATCCGTTTGAGGAAACGAAGAGAACATCGGATCGGTTGCAGCCAAAGTGCTCGCCGACAAGATCGTAAACCCGGGAGTCCGGCTTGAAAACACCCACCGACTCCACGGACAGAATCGCATCCAGATCCGCGCCGAGCCCAGCCGTCTCAACGGCGGCTTGCAGCATGTCCGGCGATCCGTTCGACAAGATCGCGGACCTCAGCCCGGCTTGCCGCAGGGCCTGCAGCATGGCGGGAACCTCGGGGTAGGCGTCGAGCTCACGGTAGAGTGCGAGCAACCGGGAGCGAAGCGCATCGTCGCCACCAAGGCCGGTGGCTTCGAGCGCGTAGTCGAGTGCCTCGGTCGTCACGTGCCAGAAATCGGTATGCGCCCCGGTAATTGCCCTCAACCAGGTGTATTGGAGTTGCTTGTCGCGCCAGATTTGCGCGAGTGCCTGCCAATGGGTCGCCAGCGCGGTGCTGTTCGGCTCGGATGCCGCGCGCCGCGCGGCGGCGGCCACGTCGAACAGAGTTCCATAGGCATCGAATACGGCGATACGGATGGTCATGCATGGCCCTCCCACGGGTTCGACATTTGCACAGTGCCGGAGCGTTGAACATGCACATTTTCGCCCGCGTCCTGCGCCGCGTCGTCTCGTGTTGCAACCGCGAATCCTCGGCTAGACTGCGGGCACGCCGCAGGGGCGTGAATTGAGGTGCCGGCAGCAGGGGAGGTGCGCCATGAGCCTGAATCACGGAGCGATCTGGTGGAGCGAGTTGATGACACGCGATGTGCCGGGCGCATTGAAATACTACAGGGACGTTTGCGGATGGGCGTTCGATGCGATGCCCGCCGAAGGTAGCGACTACCACGTTGCAATTGTGCACGGAAAACCGGTCGCCGGTATCATGGACATGACCGGACAGGCGCAATTCGACGAAATGCCATCACATTGGATCACCTATATCGCTGTGGACGACGTTGACCGCGCGATGGAGACAACACGTTTCGCCGGCGGGACTGTCATCCGGGCGCCCCTCGATGTGCCGGGTGTCGGGCGAATCGCAACTGTCGGCGATGCGAGCGGCGCCGTCGTGGGGCTCATGACCCCGGTTTTCCCGGGCGACGAACTTGTGCAGCAGGAGGCGTTCGACGCGGACGAAAGCGAGGACGACGAAGAGAATTTCCCTGTCTGAGTAGCTGGGTCGCCCGGCTCGAACCGTCGCCGAACGAAATCTCGGCACGGCACGTCATGCATCGCCTTGCGCGCGTGGGTCAGATGTTTTCCGGTTGCGGCATCCCGAGCACGTGATACCCGCCGTCCACGTGGATGATTTCGCCGGTCGTGCAGGCACCTGCCTCCGACGCCAGATAGACGGCGGTTCCGCCGACCGCGTCCAGAGTTGCATTGGCGCGAAGGGGCGCGTTGGTTTCGGTCAGCCGGAAGGTCTTGCGCGCGCCACTGATCGCTGCGCCTGCAAGTGTCTTCATCGGGCCGGGAGAAACCGCGTTCACCCGTATTCCGTCCGGGCCGAGGTCGTTGGCGAGGTAGCGCACTGTCGATTCCAATGCCGCCTTCGCCACACCCATCACGTTGTAGTACGGGGTGACACGGTTGGAGCCTTGGTATGTCAGGGTCAGGAGCGTGCCGCCGTTGGGCATCATCGGCGCTGCGCGCCGGGCCACATCGATCAGCGAGTAGCAGGAAATCGTAAGGGAATTACGGAAGTTGTCGCGTGTCGTGTTGATGAAACGGCCGCCGAGCTCGTTCTTGTCCGAGTAGGCGATGGCGTGCACCACGAAATCCAGGGTGCCCCATGTTTCACGCAAGCGGTTGAAACCGGCATCGAGCGAGGCGTCATCGGTCACGTCGACGTCGATCAGAATATCCGAGCCGAGGGATTCCGCCAGGGGCTCAACCCGGCGGCCAAAGGCCTCTCCCTGGTAGGAAAAGGCAAGTTCCGCCCCGGCGGTCGCCATCGCCTTCGCGATGCCCCATGCGATAGAGCGATCATTGGCCACGCCCATGATCAGGCCGCGCTTGCCTTTCATCAATTCCGCCATGTCGCCCTTACCCGTCGTATCTCGAAAGAAGCATGGAACCGTTCGTTCCGCCGAATCCAAAACTGTTCGTCATGACCGTATCCAAGCCGGCAGCCTCGACCAGATCCGTCGCAATCTCGTTGGCGTTCAATGCCGGGTCGAGCTCGGTGATGTTGATGGAAGGCGCAATGAAGTCACCTCTTAGCATCAACAGGCAGAAGACGGCTTCCAATGCGCCGGCCGCGCCTTGCGCGTGGCCGGTCATCGACTTGGTCGAGGAGACCGGCGGCGTCTTTCCTTCGCCGAAAACCCGACGTACGGCCTCGATCTCTCCCACGTCACCGACTGGCGTGGAGGTTCCATGCGCGTTGATATAGCTGACCTTCCGGCCGTCCGGGATCGTATCGAGCGAAAGCCGCATCGCCCGCTCTCCGCCCTCGCCGGAAGGCGCGACCATGTCGTGCCCGTCGGAGGTGGCGGCAAAGCCGGTGACTTCGGCATAGATCGTGGCGCCGCGGGCCTTGGCGCGCTCCAGCTCTTCCAGGACGA
Source organism: Tropicimonas marinistellae (assembly GCF_001509585.1). GTDB lineage: Bacteria > Pseudomonadota > Alphaproteobacteria > Rhodobacterales > Rhodobacteraceae > Tropicimonas > Tropicimonas marinistellae. The sequence goes on from NZ_LNCI01000001.1 coordinate 662,496, forward strand.
CGATCCCGCCGCCGCCGCCGATCACGAAGCCGTCGCGGTTTGCATCGAAGGCGCGGGACGCGGTTTCCGGGCTGTCGTTGTACTTGGAAGACATCGCGCCCATGGCGTCGAACAGGCAGGAAAGAGTCCAGTCCAGCTCCTCACCGCCGCCAGCGAACATTACGTCCTGCTTGCCCATCATGATCTGCTCGGCCGCGTTGCCGATGCAATGCAGCGACGTCGAGCAAGCCGAGGTGATGGAGTAGTTGATTCCCTTGATCTTGAACGCAGTCGCAAGGTTTGCGGAGATCGTGGACGACATGCATTTGGGCACCGCGAAGGGTCCGATCCGCTTCGTGGCGCCGGTCTTGAGCACGGTCTGATGGGCGGCGAGCATCGCCGACGTGGAGGGGCCGCCAGAGCCTGCGACAAGGCCCGTCCGAACGTTCACCACATCGCTTTCGTCCAGTCCCGCGTCGTCGATGGCCTGGCTCATGGCGATATGGGCGTAGGCCGCGCCCGGCCCCATGAACCGCAGGGTCCGCTTGTCGATATGCTCGGCCAGATCGATTTTCAGCTGGCCGGAGATCTGGCTGCGAAAGCCGTGCTCTGCCATGGTTTCATCGAAGGCGATGCCCGACGCGCCTGCACGGAGGCTGGCGGTGACTTCGTCGGCGGAATTGCCGATGGGCGAGACGATGCCCAGACCGGTGACGACGACGCGACGCATGTTGGACCTCCTTCCGAGAGTTCCGTTGCGGATCAGGATTGTGCTTCTGCCAGGCCGACCTTCAGCCCGGTTACGGCGTATATTTCTTCGCCGTCAGCATAGACCTTGCCGTTTGCCACGCCCAGCTTCAGCTTCCGGTCGATGACACGGGTGTAGTCGATGCGGTAGGTGACCAACTTGCAGGTGGGGCGAACCATGCCGGCGAATTTCACTTCTTGCGCGCCGAGCGCAAATCCCTGCCCTTTGAGACCGCGCCAACCGAGTCCGAATCCGGTGAGCTGCCAGAGACCGTCGAGGCCAAGGCAGCCCGGCATGACGGGGTTGCCGGGGAAATGGCACTCGAAGAACCAAAGGTCGGGCGAAATGTCGAATTCCGCGTCGATGTGGCCCTTGCCGAACTCGCCGCCGTCCTCCGAGATATCGGTGATCCGGTCTGCCATCAGCATCGGCGGCAGCGGAAGCTGCGCATTGCCCGGGCCGAACATCTCGCCGCGCGCGCACCGCAGCAGATCCTCTTTTTCGAACCGTGTCTGTCTTTCGGACATGAAGTCCTTCCTCCCGGCGCCAGTCATCTTGCTCCGCGCTCTCTATCACCGCCCGTCCGACCGGCGCAAGAGCGCCACCGCTGCCGTGACCTTCGCATGTTGCGACCTGTTTTCAATTGAATTTCGGGCCGAATTGCGCATATTCATGACTTGAATTGGAGTTAGCGGAAACAGGTTCATGACCAATCAGGAACGTACACGCGGAGCCGAGTGGCTTGCCAAGGGCGGGCTGCGTCCGACGCGGCAGCGGCTTGCGCTGGCAGCGTTGCTGGTAGGCGACGGGCGTAATCGCCACGTTACCGCTGAGAGCCTTTTCGAGTCCTCCCGCGATGCGGGGGAATCTGTTTCGCTCGCCACTGTCTACAATACGCTCCGGGCATTTTGTGATGCCGGGATCATGCGGGAGATCACAGTGGATGGAACGAAGAGCTATTTCGATACGCATACGACGGACCACCCGCATTTCTTCTGGGAAGACGACCAGCGCCTGACCGACGCGCCTGCCGAGGAACTCGAAATCACGCGCCTGCCGCAGGCACCTGACGGAGCCGAGGTCGCGAGCATTGATGTCGTCATCCGCCTGCGCAGGCGATAAACTCGTCGGTTTCTGCGCATTAGCAGGCGAAAGCCACTTTTTGCAGCATCCCGGTGTCATGCGCCCGATTTCGGGTCATCCCGGCGCTGTGACTTCACGTGAGCCGCAAAAAGAGAGGGACTCTCGATAGGCCGCGCCTTTTTGTGTGGGGAAACCAGACAAAGAGGGGACAGAAAACATGGACACCGGTTCAATCGGAACGCCGCAGCAATTGCGCGATCCGGATTACATGCCGCCATTTGCAAAGGCCGTTCCGCTGGGAATCCAGCATGTGCTGGCAATGTTTGTTTCCAACGTGACGCCGGCGATCATCGTTGCGGGAGCCGCCGGCTTCGGCTTCGGGTCCAATTCACCCGACTTTCCCGAGTTGCTTTACATGATCCAGATGTCGATGCTGTTCGCCGGCATCGCAACACTGATGCAGACGATCGGTGTTGGTCCGGTGGGGGCTCGTCTACCCATTGTTCAGGGTACGAGCTTCGCCTTCATTCCGATCATGATCCCGCTGGTTGCGGGCAAGGGTGTCGACGGGCTTGCAGCAATGTTCGGCGGCATTCTCATCGGCGGGCTGTTCCACGCCGCACTCGGCACGGTGATCGGAAAGATCCGGTTCGCGTTGCCGCCGCTTGTCACGGGCCTTGTCGTGATGATGATCGGTCTGGCGCTGGTCAAGGTTGGGATCCAGTACGCCGCAGGCGGCGTTCCCAAGATCGGGACGCCGGAATACGGGAACCTCCACAGTTGGTCGGCCGCGCTCGTCGTCGTCTTCGTAACCCTTGGGTTCAAGTTCTTCACCAAGGGCATGCTTTCGGTCTCTGCGGTCCTCATCGGCATTCTGGCGGGATATGTCTTCGCGCTTCTCACCGGGTTGCTGAGTTTCGAGAGTGTTTCCGGGAGTTGGCAAGGTGCTGCGAGCTTTGCCTTGCCGCAGCCGTTCAAGTACGGCTTCGAGTTCAGCCTGGCGGCGATCATCGGTTTCTGCCTGATGGCGTTTGTTTCCGCAGTGGAAACGGTTGGCGACGTGTCGGGCATCACCAAAGGCGGGGCCGGGCGCGAAGCGACAGATGCTGAGATTTCCGGCGCAACCTTTGCCGACGGCGTGGGTTCGGCCGTTGCAGGCATATTCGGTGGCCTGCCCAACACGTCCTTCAGCCAGAACGTGGGCCTGATCGCCATGACGGGCATCATGAGCCGGCATGTCGTGACGATTGGCGGATTGTTCCTTATCCTCTGCGGACTTGTCCCAAAGGTGGGGGCAGTTATCCGTACCGTGCCGATCGAAGTTCTGGGCGGTGGCGTGATCGTGATGTTCGGCATGGTCGTGGCGGCCGGGATCTCGATGCTGTCGGATGTCGACTGGAACAAGCGGAACATGGTGATCTTCGCAATTTCGCTGTCGGTGGGACTTGGCCTGCAGCTTGAGCCGGGCGCCGTGCAGCATCTGCCCGAAACGCTCCGGGTCCTGATGACCAGTGGGCTTCTGCCTGCGGCGCTCATCGCGATCGTGCTGAACCTCGTCCTACCGGAACCGCTGGTGCCTGAGGCGACGGAGGAAATCTCCGGTGGGATGGCACATACCGAAACTGCGTCGACCTAGGTGCGATGTCTCTGGGTCCCGGGGGGCGTGAGCGCCCCTCGGATCCCCTAACAGGTCAAAACCACTGGCCCGGCTCCATCAGCCCCAGATCCATGAGTTGCTGCGACGACCAATTGAACCTCGTGGAGCCGGACCACGCGAAACTCGGGATATCGAAGGTCGAGCCCGGATTCAGTTTCAACGCCTTTGCCGTCCGAAATGAGCAGACCGCCGCGGTAAGGTTGTGGTGCCAGGGGCAGGCGTAGGTGTTGTATTCGTCATCGTTGAACGTGTGATCGGTTTGAAGGCGCAAGCCCGGCTGTGTTCGAAACAACGATACCCTGTCGATACGGCGTTTGCCTTTCGGAATGTGCTCCTCAAAACGCCATCGCAACCCGCCAAAAAAGTCGAGCTGCCGGTCCTGGCCGCCCGCGCGCGCGAGGGCGAAATACCCGGTCCTGTCCAGATGGGCCCGTTCGCGACAAACGGCGTTTGGCCAATGCTCAAGATTGTCGGCATAAAGATCGATGACATAGGCGAGCATCGCGTCACGGCGTTCTTCTGCGTGAAATGTCAGCATCTCGCCGACGCTGCGATGCTCGCAAAATGGGTAGAACAGGTATTCGCCATTATAGCAGTAGAACATCCAGGTGCCGGGCGGCGCAGCAGCGATCAGCCGGTTGAGCGGGCCGGCGGGCGCATCGACGGCGTGAGGATCGAAGGGTGCGGAATGCACGTTATCTGGCAAGCCGGGAGGAGGCTGGATGCCCGCGCCGAGAAGCAGGACAATGCTGCGGAATCCCTTTTCAACGTGGTACTCCACGGTGCTGGCAATTTCGACATCGTCCTCCGCAAGGATGACCGCAACCGGAGCACGAGCGAGCGCGTTGGGAGCGTGGGCGAGGAGGCTTTCGAGATCGGAGTAATTCATGCGGGGGCGTCTCGTGTTCGGGCGCGCGCCCGTCTTGGCGCCACGTTAGGAGTAAGTCCGGGTCGGTTGCAACCGCTGCTGCGGCGTTGCGCCGCCGACCCGGCTGCGCTATGCCGCGCGCCAGCGATCAGGAGGCGAAGCCGATGACAGAGGCGCCGAAGAAGCTCTACATCAAGACCTACGGCTGTCAGATGAATGTTTACGACAGTGAGCGCATGGCCGAGGCGATGGGTGGGCAGGGCTATGCCCAGACCGACCGCCCCGAGGATGCCGACCTGATCCTGCTCAACACCTGCCACATCCGCGAGAAGGCGGCGGAGAAGGTGTATTCCGAGCTTGGCCGCTACAAGGGCCTCAAGGCGGCCAACCCCGATCTGAAGATCGGTGTAGCGGGCTGCGTTGCGCAGGCCGAGGGCGAGGAGATCCTGCGTCGGCAGCCTCTGGTCGATCTGGTGGTTGGGCCGCAAAGCTACCACCGGTTGCCGGAACTGGAGGCGCGGGCGCGTGGCGGCAAGTCGGCGATCGATACCGAGTTTCCCGAGGAAATGAAGTTTGACCACCTACCGGCACGGCCAAAGCCGAAGCGCGGGCCGACGGCGTTTCTGACCGTGCAGGAGGGATGCGACAAGTTCTGCGCCTTCTGCGTGGTGCCCTACACCCGTGGTGCAGAGGTGTCGCGTCCGGTTGCACGGGTGCTCAAAGAGGCCGAAGGGCTGGTCGAACAGGGGGTGCGGGAAATAACCCTCCTCGGGCAGAACGTGAACGCTTACCACGGTGCCGACGGTGCCGACTCCTGGGGGCTCGCACGGTTGATCCGCAGGTTGGCGGAGATCGATGGGCTTGAGCGGATTCGCTTCACGACCTCGCATCCGCGCGACATGGACGACGACCTGATCGCGGCCCATGGTGACTGCGAGAAGCTGATGCCCTACCTGCACCTGCCGGTGCAGTCCGGGTCCGACCGGATCCTGAAGCGGATGAACCGCGGCCATACGGCGGAGGAGTACATCCGCCTGGTTGACCGAATCCGCTCTGCCCGTCCTGACATCCTCATGTCGGGCGATTTCATCGTCGGGTTCCCGGAAGAGACGGAAGAGGATTTCCGCGCGACGCTCGCCTTGGTTGAAGAGATCGGCTACGGCCAGTGCTACTCGTTCAAGTATTCGGCGCGCCCCGGTACGCCCGCCGCCGAACGCCCGGTTGTCGATCCTGCCAAAGCCGACGACCGCCTGCAACGGCTGCAAACTCTGCTGACCGCACAGCAACGCGCTGTCCAGGATTCGATGGTCGGCCGCACAGTGGGCGTTCTTGTCGAAAAGTCCGGGCGGTTGCCTGGACAGGTCGTCGGAAAATCCGACCATCTGCACGCCGTGCACCTGACCGCGAACCTGTCTCCCGGCGATCTTGTGGACGTACGCATCACGGAAAGCGCACCGAACTCGCTGGCGGGAATCTTGGTCTGAGGCGCCGCGCGACCTCTCAGCCCGGCGGAATCTCTTTCAGCAGTTTCTTGAGGGTTTCGATCTTGTGGGCGCCGTTCCCGACGCCATATTCGTCCCGGCACACGCGGTTGCCGATCGCATCGGCCTGTTCCGGTGTGTAGCCAAGCTGGAGCAGGTCATCGATAAACACCGCATTGGGCCGGTCCCAGGCGACGGTCTTCAACGCGCCGCGGTAGCAGCTCACGTTTATCGTCATGCGGTCGTTGTCCGACGGGGAAGGGAGGTCATCGGCCAGTGCGTTGCCGGTTGCGAAAACGCTTGCTCCCGCGACCATTGCCGCAATCAGATAATTCACGTTCATCAGTAGAATTCCCTCTGGGGCAGAAACACATACACGCGCACGGCCGGGTGCCCATCTCGGGCCGGTGCGATACGGAACGTTCGACGACGGAGTATACCGCTGAACTGGGGGCTGTGAAGTCTCGCCGACCGAAACGTTCCAATTTGACGCCTCTTGCATTTACCCGCATGGCAAACGCGGGATGCCAAAACCGCTCGAACCCGGTGAAACACCCCTTCGCCGACATGAAACAGGGTCGTAGTCAGGCGCGGCGCACCCCATATTTGGCACTCGATTGTGATTGCGCCGCCTCTTTTTGTGTCACTCGCGTGAATTTTGTACCCATCGACTTGCCAAACGGGGCGCATGGCGGGCAGCATAACTTCAGAGCAAACACGAGCAGCGGAGTCGCATTATTGGGAATCAGCGCCCTGACCACACCGCCCACTTCCGACGATATTCTCGAAACTCCGATGGAGTTCCCCGACAATCGTCTCCTCGTTGAACTCTGCGGCGAGTTTGACCGCAACCTTTCCCAGATCGAACATCAGCTAGGGTTGCAGATCGTCCGGCGCGGCAACCAGCTTGCGCTGATCGGCGATGGAGACGCGCGGGCGCGCGGTGCGGTCATTCTTCAGGAACTCTATGAGCGGCTCGAAGCCGGCCGGCCCCTGGAACCCGGCGATATCGACGGGGCGATCCGACTGGGCGCGCTGGAAGACGAGGCAGCGCCCCGGCCGGCCGACCAATTGGAGATGTTCCAGGGCGGTCGCGTGGAGATCAAGACCCGCAAGAAGATCGTGGAACCGCGGACCGAGGCGCAGAAAGCCTACGTTCGCGCGCTGATGGCCAATGAGCTTGCCTTCGGAATTGGACCTGCGGGCACCGGAAAGACCTATCTCGCGGTTGCTGTCGCGGTAAATCTCTTCATTGGCGGGCACGTGGACAGGATCATACTCTGCCGGCCGGCCGTTGAGGCCGGCGAGCGCCTCGGTTTCCTTCCGGGCACGCAGGAGGAAAAGGTCGACCCCTACATGCAGCCGCTCTACGACGCGCTGAATGACTTCCTGCCGGCCAAGCAAGTCACCAAGCTCAAGGAAGAAAAGAAAATCGAAATCGCTCCATTGGCCTTCATGCGCGGTCGTACACTCAGCAATGCCGCGGTTGTTCTGGATGAAGCGCAGAACGCCACCACGATGCAGATGAAGATGTTCCTGACGCGCCTTGGCGAGGGATCCCGGATGGTAGTGACCGGCGACCGTACGCAGGTGGACTTGCCACGCGGCGTAACCTCCGGATTGGTCGAAGCGGAGAAACTACTCAAAGGCGTGGACGGGATCTCGTTCAATTACTTTACCGCCAAGGACGTGGTTCGGCATCCGCTGGTGGCCAGGATCATCGACGCCTATGACGCGGATGCGCCAGCCGGCTAAGCTGGCCGGACGGGAATTGAACGAGATGGCGGGAATGACCGAAACCGTCGATATCGTGCTGGAGGCGGAAGCATGGGACGCCACGGGCCTTCATGCTCTTGCCGAGCGCGCGATTCTCGCGAGCCTCCGGCACCTGCATCTACCCGAAGATTGCACCTGCACCATACTTGCCACCGACGACGCCCGCATCGCCGTTCTGAATGCTGATTTCCGGGCAAAGGAAGCTGCGACAAATGTCTTGTCATGGCCGTCGGATGATCTCGCGCCAGAGAAGCCAGGTGGGCAACCGGCACTACCGGAACCGGATTTTCCCGGCGAACCCCCGTTTCTGGGGGACATAGCGCTTGCGTGGGAAACCTGCGCGAGGGAGGCGGAGGAGGCGGGAAAGCCGCTGGAGGCGCATGTGACGCACCTGATCGTTCACGGTTTGCTCCATTTGTTGGGATACGATCACATCCGCGACGAAGATGCGCTCTTGATGGAACGCCTCGAGGTTGAGATACTGTTCAAACTTGGATTTCCGAACCCATATTAGGGTCGTGCCGGCGCGACCGGCGTTTTTGGAAAGGAACGATGGGCGATACTCCCGAAGGATCTTCTAGCGCAGCGCATGGCGCGCAGGAGACCGACACACCACCGAGTCGCGGGATAATGCGGCGTCTCGGCGACCTGTTTAGAAAACCCGAAACTGCCGCGGAGGCGCGCGGAGGCGTTGGCATGCACAATACCGTGCCCCTGCCGGAAGAGGTGCGAACTGGTCCGTCGCGCGGTATGGCGAACCTCCGCCAGATGCGCGTGGAGGATGTGGCGATACCGCGGGTGGAGATTGTCTCGGTCCCCGTCGATATCGGCCTCGATGCACTGCTGGAAGTATTCCGCGATAGCGGCAATACCCGCCTGCCGGTCTATGATGGCACAATCGACAGCCCCCTCGGCCTTGTGCATTTGAAAGACGTGGCCCTGCGATATGGGTTCAACGGCAATGGCGCCGAGACGTTTGACTTGCGCGAGATGCTACGCCCGCTGATCTACGCGCCGCCATCGATGCCGATTGGCGTGCTGTTGCAGAAGATGCAAACAGACCGCCGCCATATGGCTCTCGTCATCGACGAGTATGGCGGCGTCGATGGGTTGGCGACGATCGAGGATCTGATCGAACAGGTGATCGGTGAGATCGAAGACGAGCACGACGTTGAGGAAGAGGCATTCTGGACCCTCGAGAAACCCGGTTGCTACCTTGCGCTCGCGCGCGCGCCGCTTGACGGTTTCGAATCCGAAATCGGCATGAAGCTGCTGGATAGCGAGGACGAGGAAGAGGTCGATACGCTTGGCGGGCTCGTCTTCATGGAGACCGGTCGCGTGCCTGCACGCGGTGAAGTGATCCCGCATCCGTCCGGCGCGCAATTCGAGGTCGTGGACGCAGATCCACGGCGTATCAAGCGCCTGCGCGTCCGGCTGCCCGGTACTGCGCTCGCATTGTCGCAGCAGGCGGCAGCCGAGTAAGCCGGCATGGCGGCGGTATTTGCCAGGGCGGTTGAAGCGCGCCGCTCAGGCTTCGGGATTTGCCTGGGACTCGGAGCCCTGGCGGCAACGGGTCAGGCACCGCTTGGTTGGGCGTGGGGTGCACTTGCTGTCTTCGCGGTCGCTTTGGCGCTTCTTTCCTTGCCTGCGCGTTGGCAGACGGCCGCTTGGCGCGGATGGGCTTTGGGGACCGGTTATTTCGCGGCGGCTCTGTTCTGGATCGTGGAACCTTTTCTCGTGGACATCGCGCGCCACGGCTGGATGGCGCCGTTCGCCCTTGCGTTTCTTGCGGGCGGGCTCGGCCTCTTCTGGGCGCTTGCTTTCGGATTGGCTGCACGTCTGGGGCATACGCAGCGACAGCGCGCGGGACTTGCTGTTGTCGCCTTGACGTCGGCGGAGATGCTACGATCCTTTGTTTTCACAGGGTTTCCCTGGGCCTTGGTCGGGCACATCTGGATCGGCACGCCACAGATGCAGCTTGCCTCTATAGCCGGGGCACACGGATTGACGCTGCTGACACTGTTCGCGGCGGCCCTTCCGACGCTGTTTGGCGCGCGCCGGGCGCTCTTGGGGGCATTGTTCGGTGCAGCCCTGGTCTCCCTGCCCGCGGGATGGGCGCACCTGCGAGTCCCGTCCGGGCCTGCCGCCCCGGCCGAACCTGCCGTGACGGTTCGGCTCGTTCAGCCGAACGCCGCCCAACACCTGAAGTGGGATCCGGAGTTGATGCCGGTCTACTTCGAGCGGCAACTTGGGTTCACTGCTGCGCCACCCACGGCGGGCGCGCAGCGCCCCGATGTGGTGATCTGGCCAGAGACAGCCGTGCCCTGGTTGCTGGACAACGCAGCGCACGCATTCCGATTGATGGCCGACGCCGCGGACGGTGCGCAGGTGCTCGCAGGCGTGCAAAGGCGCGAGATGGACGGCCGCTGGTTCAACACGCTCGTAACGTTGGATGAAAGCGGTGCCGTGACCGGCCGATATGACAAACATCACCTGGTACCCTTTGGCGAGTACATGCCATTTTCCTCGTTGTTTTCCCGGCTGAGCATATTCGGGCTGGCTGCGAATGCATCCGGCGGATACAGCGCTGGCCCGGGGCCGGTCCTGCTGGACCTCGGAAATGCGGGAACAATCCTGCCTCTGATCTGTTACGAGGCGATCTTTCCCAATGACATCGCGCGTGCACCGGGACGCGCCGACTGGCTGGTACAGGTGACCAACGACGCCTGGTTCGGCCGCCTTGCCGGCCCATATCAACACCTCGCGCTGGCGCGCCTGCGGGCGGTGGAGCAGGGTGTGCCGCTCGTGCGGGCCGCCAACACGGGCGTGTCGGCCGCCTTCGATCCGTTCGGGCGGGAGCTTGTCCGGCTGCCGCTCGGTGAGGCGGGATATACCGACCTGCGGCTACCGGCTCCGCTGCCGCCGACGCCCTATTCCCGGTTCGGCGATTTGCCATTGGTGCCGTTGCTGGCAGCAATGGCAGTTGCGGCACTGCTTCAGGGTCGGCGGCCCAGAGACAGTTGACCTCGACGGGTGGTCGACCTAAGGGGATTTAATCGACCGTCACAACGGCTTCCTGGCGTGGCGGTGTAGCTTTAGTGGAGCACCTAATGTCCCGACAGAATTACACTTTCACTTCGGAGTCCGTCTCCGAAGGGCACCCGGACAAGGTCTGCGACCGGATTTCCGATGCCGTTCTCGACGCGTTCCTGACCGAGGAGCCGAACGCCCGCGTCGCCTGCGAGACCTTCGCGACGAGCGGTATGGTGGTTATCGGCGGTGAAGTTGGCTTGTCGGACGAAGATCGGCTGAAAAACTTCATGGGCAGCATCAGCCAGATTGCCCGCGACTGCATCAAGGATATCGGCTACGAGCAGGAGCAGTTTCACTGGAACACCTGCCGGGTGCTGAACTTCCTGCATGAGCAATCGGCACATATCGCGCAAGGCGTGGACCGCGAGGGCGCGGGCGACCAGGGCATCATGTTCGGCTATGCCGTGGACGAGACGCCGGAACTCATGCCAGCGCCGATTCAGTACGCACATGCGATTCTGCGGCGACTATCTGAAGCCCGAAAAAGCGGCGCCGAGCCCGACCTGCGCCCTGATGCCAAGTCCCAGTTGTCGATCCGCTACGAGGGCGGCCGCCCGGTGGAGGTGTCCTCGATCGTGCTGTCGACGCAGCATGCCGACGAGGGACAGACGTCAGACGACATTCGCGCCATCGTGGAACCCTACATCCGAGAAGTTCTGCCAGCCGACTGGATCACCGAAAAGACGGAGTGGTGGGTGAATCCTACGGGCACTTTCGTGATCGGCGGGCCGGACGGGGACGCGGGCCTGACGGGACGGAAGATCATCGTCGACACCTACGGCGGCGCGGCGCCGCACGGCGGCGGTGCCTTTTCCGGGAAGGACCCCACGAAGGTCGACCGGTCGGCTGCCTACGCGGCGCGGTATCTGGCCAAGAACGTTGTGGCCGCCGGTCTCGCCCGCCGCTGTGCGATCCAGCTCAGCTACGCAATCGGGGTCGCCAAGCCGCTCTCTGTCTATGTGGATACCTACGGCACGGGTAGCGTGGACGAGGTAGCCATCGAGCGGGCTGTGACGGATGTGATGGACCTTACGCCGCTGGGCATTCGCTCTCGCCTCGATCTCAACAAGCCGATCTACCAGCGCACCTCCGCCTACGGCCATTTCGGCCGAGCGCCGGATGATGAGGGTGGGTTCAGCTGGGAACGCACCGACCTCGTCGAGGCACTCAAGAAGGCGGCTGGCTGAACTTGGTCCCTCCGTCGGTGTGAACACGCTGCCCGGCAGCGGTTGCGCGTATCCGGTCGTTGAGCACCGATCCCGGCTGCGGAGAACTCCCGCCCGTCTTCGCCCCCATTTGGGGGCTCATCCCGTTGGGCCGGGCCGCGTGCTGACGCACGCGGACGGGTGCTTGACCCGGCGGGCCTGCTTTGACAAAGGCAGCGGACCATGACGCAGAGCAAATCTCCCACTGGCGCCCCGTGGCGCAATTTCTATGGCCGCCGCCACGGCAAGACGCTGCGGTCGAGTCAAAAGGGCTATCTCGACGAGGATCTGGACAAGCTGTCGCCAGGGCCTGTGGATTGGGAGGTCAATCCTGACCGGGCACCACTTGATCTGGCGGCCCGGTTCGGCGCGCGGGAGATCTGGCTGGAGATCGGTTTCGGCGGCGGGGAGCACATGGTCCACCAGGCGGTGCAGCATCCCGACGCCGCGATCATCGGATGCGAGCCTTTCATCAATGGCGTTGCCATGTTGCTGGGAAAGATCCGGGCCGCCGGCGCGAAAAACGTCGCCGTCCACCCCGGCGATGCGCGCGATCTGTTCGACGTGCTTCCGGCGGCATCGATCTCGCGCGCCTTTCTGCTCTACCCGGATCCCTGGCCGAAGAAGAAACACCACCGGCGCCGATTCGTGACGCCGGAGCACCTAGAACCCCTGGCCCGCGTTTTGAAGCCCGGCGCCGAGTTCCGCGTGGCAACCGATATTCCCGACTACGTGCGCCAGACCCTCGAGCAGGTGCCTGCCCACGGGTTCACTTGGACTGCCGAGGGGCCGACGGATTGGCGCGCGCCATGGGATGACTGGCTGTCTACGCGCTACGAGCAGAAGGCGTTGCGCGAAGGCAGGGTGCCGCATTACCTTACATTCGTGAGAGACTAGCTGGACGGGGAGCACCGAACATCCGGAACCCCCCGGTGCGCCTAGAGCATTCGGAACACCGATGGGTCGGGACCGGTGCGCAGACCGAGGTCGAGCGTCGCGATTTCCGCCATCTCACTGTCGCTAAGCGCGAAGTCGAAGACATCGAGGTTTTCGGCCTGGCGCGCAGGGTTCTCCGAACGCGTGATCACCGCATTGCCGAGCTGAAGGTGCCAGCGCAGGATCACTTGGGCGGGGCTCTTGCCGGCCCGCGCGGCCGCCGCCGTGATCGGTTCGGCATCGAAGGAGCGGCCGTTCCCGAGTGGCGTCCAGGATTGCGTGAGGATCCCGTGCTTCTCGTTTGCTGCCCGCAGTTCCGGCTGTTGCAGCGTCGGGTTCACCTCGATCTGGTTCAGTGCCGGCACGACACCGGTCTCCGCGATGATCCGCTCCAGATGGTCGGCGTTGAAGTTCGACACCCCGATGGAGCGGGTCAGCCCGGCCTGCCGCATGTCGACCAGTGCCTGCCACGTCTCGACGTAAAGAAAGCGGCTCGGGACCGGCCAGTGGATCAGCACGAGGTCAAGGGTGTCCACGCCGATGCTCTTCAGGCTGCGTTCGACGGAGGCGCGCGCCTTTTCCGCGCCGTGGTCACCGTTCCAGATCTTGGAGGTGAGGAATACCTCGTCCCGCGATACTCCGGAGGCGCGCAGGCCCTCGCCCATCTCGGTTTCGTTGCTGTAGTAGAACGCACCGTCGACCAGCCGGTAGCCAAGACCGAGCGCGCTCTTCACGGTGTCCGAAGTGGTCGCTGGCGGCACGTGCCAAATGCCGAAACCGAGTTGCGGTATCGTATTGCCGTCGTTGAGCGTGAGTGTTGGCATGACGGTCATGTCGGTCTCCTGCGAGTGATACGTGCTGCGGTGCCGGCCGTGGTCGCAGCCAAACGGCCTGAAAAGCTGCGCAGAGCGGACTCAGGTTTTCGGCCGGCCGCCAACGCCTATCCGAAACCGGACAGCGGTGCAAAAGCTTGTGCCCAATCTGCGTGCGGCATTCTCGGTCGCTGGACGCAGGCGGCCGACTGCGGTAACCGGCACCGCGACAGGATAGGGAGCATGTAATGGCGTCTCACGGACCCGCCCAGAAAATGACGGCCCGCGCGGGCGGCCCGCTCGTGGGCAATGCCAATGTGCCGGGTGACAAGTCAATCTCGCACCGGTCGCTGATACTGGGCGCTATGGCGGTGGGTGAAACACGTATCAGCGGCCTTCTTGAGGGGCAGGACGTACTCGATACCGCCAAGGCCATGGCAGCCTTCGGGGCGGAGGTCACGCAACTCGGCGATGGCGAGTGGTCCGTGCATGGTGTCGGCGTCGGCGGTTTCGCCGAACCGGAGGACGTGATTGACTGCGGCAATTCCGGGACCGGTGTCCGGCTCATCATGGGGGCCATGGCAACCTCTCCGATCACTGCGACCTTCACCGGCGACGCCTCGCTGCGCTCGCGCCCGATGGGCCGGGTGACTGATCCGCTGGCGCTATTCGGAGCGCGGGCGGTTGGACGCGACGGCGGGCGTCTGCCGATGACCATTGTCGGTGCAAAGGCGCCGGTTCCGGTGGACTACAGGACGCCGATGGCCTCGGCGCAGGTCAAATCGGCAGTGTTGTTGGCAGGGCTCAACGCGCCCGGGCAAACGATCGTAACCGAAGCCGCCGCCACCCGGGATCATACGGAGCGGATGCTGCGTGGTTTCGGCGCGGAGGTGACGTCGGAGCGCTGTGACGATGGGTTCCGGATTACCCTGACCGGTCAGCCGGAGTTGCGGCCGCAGACCATCGCGGTGCCTCGCGACCCGTCCTCGGCCGCTTTCCCGGTCTGTGCGGCGCTGATTGTGCCGGGCTCGGATGTGCTGGTGCCAAATATCGGGCTCAATCCCACTCGCGCCGGCCTCTTCACGACGCTGCGCGAGATGGGTGCCGACCTCGTATACGAGAACGAGCGCGAGGAGGGGGGCGAGCCGGTTGCCGACCTGCGCGCCAGGTTCTCTCCCGACATGAAGGGGATCGAGGTGCCGCCCGAACGCGCACCGTCGATGATCGACGAATACCCCGTCCTCTCGGTTGTCGCAGCCTTTGCCGAGGGCGAGACGGTGATGACCGATGTGCACGAGTTGCGGGTGAAGGAAAGCGACCGGATCGACGCCATGGCCGTCGGGTTGCGCGCCTGCGGAGTGCGTGTCGATGAGACCGAGGACAGCTTCACCGTGCATGGGCTTGGGGCTGGTGGGGTTCCCGGAGGCGCCATGGCGGCGGCCCGGCTTGATCACCGCATCGCCATGTCCTTCCTTGTCTGCGGTCTGGCCGCGAAACGGCCCGTCAGCGTAGACGATGCAGGGCCCATCGCAACCTCCTTCCCGATCTTCGAACCGCTTATGCGCGGGCTTGGGGCCACATTCGACCGCGACAACGACTGATGTCCGAGTCGTTCCACACCGGTGGCTGCCTTTGCGGCGCAGTAAGATACGAAGTCACCGG
The DNA here is from genome assembly GCF_001509585.1 of Tropicimonas marinistellae. Taxonomy (GTDB): domain Bacteria; phylum Pseudomonadota; class Alphaproteobacteria; order Rhodobacterales; family Rhodobacteraceae; genus Tropicimonas; species Tropicimonas marinistellae. Next base: position 677,796 of record NZ_LNCI01000001.1, read on the forward strand.
ACCCCTGCGGCCGGTGATCGCCTGCCACTGCACGCAATGCCGCAAAACCTCCGGTCATCACGTGGCGGCGACCTCGGCGCGCCGCGACTCGGTGACGATTTTCGGCGAAGTGACGTGGTATGCGTCATCGGACTATGCGCGGCGCGGATTTTGCGGCACCTGCGGGGCGAACCTCTTCTGGGATGGTCCGGGGGCGAACCTGTCGATCTTCGCCGGAACCCTTGACGCGCCCTCGGGTGTTGTTCTGAGCGCGCATATCTACTGCGACGACAAAGGGGACTACTACGAGATCGACGAAGCTCTGCCGCGCGCGGGCGGGTTCGATCCAACCCTGACCACGATGGTCGGCTGACCCCTTTCGCGGTGGCGGCGGCAAAAAAACATGACGCGGCCTGCCGAAACGTGTATTTGGCAAAGTCCCATTCGGTAAGGACAAAACGGGGGCAACTCGGTGTCTCTCACGATTGCAATTGATGGGCCGGCGGCATCCGGCAAGGGCACGATTGCGCGCGCGCTGGCCGAGCGGCTGGGCTATGCGCATCTGGACACCGGCTTGCTCTACCGCGCCGTCGGACGCAAAACGCTGCAGGGCATGTCACCGCTGGAGGCGGCGAATGCGCTGACCGCGGCGGATCTCGGCGATGCGGATGCCCTCAGGGCGCCGGATGTCGCCCAGGCCGCGAGCCGCGTCGCCGCGATGCCCGAGGTGCGCAGCGCCCTGGTCGATTTCCAGCGCGCCTTTGCCCGCCGGATGGGCGGCGCGGTGCTGGATGGGCGCGATATCGGAACGGTGATATGCCCCGATGCGGACGTGAAGCTGTTTGTCACCGCCTCCGATGCCGTTCGTGCCGAGCGCCGGTTCGAGGAGTTGCGCGGGAAAGGCCACGATGTATCGCTGCAAGAGGTCGCCGCCGACCTCGCAGAGCGTGACCGCCGAGACGCGGCCCGCACAACGGCGCCGTTGCTGGCGGCCAAGGATGCCGTTCAGATCGACACAAGCACGATGAGTATCGAAACCGCCGTGCGGACCGCGCTCGAAGCGGTGCAGGCGGTTCAGGCGAAGACCGAGTAGGAGCCCCCCATGCAGACCCGAAGGATCGGCCGCGATGGCGCGGCAGTATCGGCCATTGGCATCGGTGCGATGTCGTTTTCAGATTTCTATGGCCCGACCGATGAGGCGGCGTCCCATGCGATCCTCGATACCTCGCTGGCGCACGGGGTGACCCATATCGATACATCCAACGTGTATGGCGCGGGGAAATCGGAAAACGCCATCGGGAGTTTCCTGAAGGCGCGCGGTTCCGACGCCCATGACCGGTTCCACATCGCGACCAAGGCGGGCATCCTGCATGGGGCCGGTGGTGCGGGCGCGGGTGACCGCCGCTTCGACAATTCGCGCGCTCATCTGACCTCGGAACTTGAAGGCAGTCTCACGCGGCTCGGTATCGAGTGCGTGGACCTCTTCTATGTTCACCGGCGGGAGGCCGACCGGCCAATCGAAGAGGTGGCCGAAACCCTCGCCGGTCTCGTTCAGGCCGGAAAGGCGCGAGCTGTCGGATTCTCGGAGATCGCGCCGAGTTCCCTGCGGCGGGCGCATGCGGTTTGCCCTGTGGCGGCCGTGCAGTCGGAATACTCGCTTTCCACGCGTGCGCCCGAACTGGGGCTGGTCCAGACCTGTGCCGAATTGGGCACCTCGCTGGTCGCGTTTTCGCCTGTCGGGCGCGGATTGCTGACGGATCGGCCGCCCACTGCCGAGAAAATCCGTGACATTCCGTTCCTGACCAACAATCCGAGGTTTGTCGCGCCCAACCTTGCGGCCAACCTCGCCGCGACGGACCGTTTCCGCCGGTTGGCCGCGGAGATGGGATACCCGGCGGCGGCGCTGGCCATTGCCTGGCTCCTGAGCCGCGGCAGCCATGTGATTCCGATCCCGGGCACCCGGTCGGTCCGCCACTTCGAGGAACTGGTCGCGGGGGCCGCGCTGGAATTGTCGGCCGCCGAGATCGCCCGGATCGAGCAGGTGCTGCCCGTGGGTTGGGCCCATGGCGACCGCTACACCGAGAGCCAGTGGGCCGGGCCGGAGCGGTATTCCTGAACATTGTCCCACGCGTGAGACAAGACGTCGATGTAATGATTCCAATGGGTTACGAGGGCGGATTCACGGTTTCTTAGGAATTCGCCCGGATCTATCGGGCGGCACGTGCCGAGGCGCCGCCCGCATTTCCAATGGCCCGCTCGACGACTGCTGCAAGTCGCCTCGTCGCTCAGAATGAGAATATGATCGGCGGATGGAACAGCGGTTTCAATGGAGCGTGGAGGGCTGCGCCCGACCCTGGGTGGGCGCCTTGGGACGTCAATTCGGCGCGATTTGTCTCACTGCGCCGAGGACGGTGGAACGGATAGCGGCATCGCCAGTGCGCCCTTCCCGGGGGGAGGGTTGGGCGCGGCCAGGGGGGTGGTCACTCCGGGCCAGAGCTTGGATCGGCGCCGCGCCCCATCCCATCGCCGGGATGCGCGAACGGTGGCGAGAACCCGGCGGATCGCGGAAACGGCCGCGACTGCGCCATGCAGCTGTGCCTCCGATCCCATGGATTTCTATTGCCCCCCGGGTCCGATGCGGCTATAGAACGCCCCGTCAAACAAGAGGCGGTCAACGCCGGAATGCGGGCAGGGTCGGGGAAACCTCCGGCCCTGATTGTCATTCTCGGTACGCCTTTCCGACCAATCCAAAGACCGGCGGAGACAACCGCCCGGCCAGTGAAAGCGAAATGAAGGAAAACCGACTGAATGTCCGCTAATGCAACCATGGAGGAATTCGAAGCCCTCCTGCAAGAAAGCTTCGAAATCGACACGCCCGCCGAAGGCAGCGTTGTCAAGGGCCGAGTGATCGCCGTCGAGGCGGGCCAGGCCATTATCGACGTGGGCTACAAGATGGAAGGCCGCGTCGATCTCAAGGAATTCGCAAATCCGGGCGAAGCGCCCGAGATCGCCGTGGGCGACGAAGTCGAGGTGTACCTCGACCGGGTCGAGAACGCCCGTGGCGAAGCCGTCATCAGCCGTGACAAGGCACGCCGCGAAGAGGCGTGGGACCGTCTGGAGAAGGCCTATGCCGACGAAGCCCGCGTCGAAGGTGCGATCTTCGGCCGCGTCAAGGGTGGCTTCACCGTCGATCTCGGCGGTGCCGTGGCCTTCCTGCCCGGCTCCCAGGTTGATGTGCGCCCCGTGCGCGACGCCGGCCCGCTGATGGGCCTCAAGCAGCCGTTCCAGATTCTCAAGATGGACCGCCGCCGTGGCAATATCGTTGTCTCGCGCCGCGCGATCCTCGAAGAGTCCCGCGCCGAGCAGCGCGCCGAGGTCATCGGCAAGCTCTCCGAAGGCGATGCGGTCGACGGCGTGGTCAAGAACATTACCGAATACGGTGCGTTTGTTGACCTCGGCGGTGTCGACGGCCTGCTGCACGTCACCGACATGGCCTGGCGCCGTGTGAACCACCCCTCCGAGATCCTGTCGATCGGCGAGACCATCAAGGTCCAGGTCATCAAGATCAACAAGGAAACCCACCGTATCAGCCTCGGCATGAAGCAGCTGCAGGACGATCCGTGGAACACCGTCGAGGGCAAGTACCCGCTGGAATCGGTCCATACCGGCCGTGTCACCAACATCACCGACTACGGCGCCTTTGTGGAGCTGGAGCCCGGTGTCGAGGGTCTGGTCCACGTCTCCGAAATGTCCTGGACGAAGAAGAACGTCCATCCGGGCAAGATCGTCTCCACCTCCCAGGAAGTGGAAGTCATGGTGCTGGAGATCGACACCGCGAAGCGTCGCGTGTCGCTCGGCCTCAAGCAGACCATGCGCAACCCGTGGGATGTCTTTGCCGAGACGCACCCCGAGGGCACGCAGGTCGAAGGCGAGGTCAAGAACATCACCGAATTCGGTCTGTTCATCGGCCTCGACGGCGATATCGACGGCATGGTGCACCTCTCCGACCTGAGCTGGGATCAGCGCGGCGAAGAGGCCATCCAGCAATACCGCAAGGGCGACGTGGTTCAGGCGGTTGTCACCGAGGTCGACGTGGAGAAGGAGCGTATCTCGCTCTCCATCAAGGCACTGGGCGGCGACAAGTTTGCCGAGGCCACGGGCGGCGTGAAGCGCGGCTCGGTCATCACGGTGAACGTGACGGCGATCGAGGATGGCGGCATCGAGGTGGAATACGAGGGCATGAAGTCCTTCATCCGCCGCTCCGACCTGTCGCGTGATCGTGCCGAGCAGCGCCCGGAGCGCTTCCAGGTCGGCGACCACGTGGATGTGCGTGTGACCAACATCGACAGCAAGACGCGCCGTCTGGGCCTGTCGATCAAGGCGCGCGAGATTGCCGAAGAGCGTGAAGCGGTGGAGCAGTTCGGCTCCTCGGATTCGGGAGCCTCGCTCGGCGACATCCTTGGCGCAGCGCTCAAGGGCGACGAGTGATCCTCACGCCGATGGTAAGAACAATGGAAGGCCCCGTGTTCCACGGGGCCTTTTCTTTTCGGTAGGCTTCGGGAGCGGCGCTCCAGCCGACTGACGAGGGGGCGCCGTCTGTGTCGTTGGCGGTTCGGACCCGGTGCAAATTGCACCCGCCGGGAAACCGGCTTGCCGCACTTCATCGACAACTCGATTGCCGTTCCGTGACAGGCCCACGCCGTGTCGCGCGATGCTGTCTTTCGAGGATGGGCACGTGGAAACGGATCGGTCTGCGTCGCGTTTTTTTCGGACAAAGCGGGTCAATTCACGCCGCGATTCCCCGCCGCGCGGCAGGAATTGACGGCGTTGCGATCCCGAACGATTCGGCGCCGCTTTGGCGCGCGGTGACGGCTTTCGGGCGCTTGACTGAGCATGCGACCCGGTTTCTCGCCTGTTTTCGGGGCTTTAGGGGCGAATTTCTGGCACCAAGCAACGCGATTTCCGTTACGATGTGGCAGAAATGCCGTATAGTCGGATGAGCGACATGAATGGTGCGCCGCTGCGTTGTGGGACGGCTGAGGGGGAGACCTATGATTCGATCGGAACTTATTCAGATTCTTGCCGAGGAAAACCCTCACCTGTATCAGCGGGACGTGGAGAAGATCGTGAACACGGTCTTTGAGGAGATCATCGACGCGATGGCACGGGGCGACCGTGTGGAACTGCGCGGTTTCGGCGCCTTTTCCGTGAAGAAAAGGGATGCGAGGACGGGACGGAATCCACGGACCGGAGATGCGGTGGACGTGGAGGAGAAACACGTGCCGTTCTTCAAGACCGGAAAGCTGTTGCGCGATCGGTTGAACGGGCTGGAAACCTGAGGGGTTCGACGATGATGCGATACGTTCGCTACCTGATCCTGGCCGCAATCGTTGCCGTGCTGGTTATTGCCGCCATGGCAAACCGGCAGATGGTGACGCTGACGGCACTGCCGTCGGGGCTCGCTGATCTCGTGGCCTGGAATTTCTCGATTGACCTGCCGCTGTTCATCGTGGTCCTGGGCGGGATCGCGGTTGGCTTGCTTCTTGGCTATATCCTCGAGTGGATCCGCGAGAGCAAGCATCGTGCCGAGGTCAGCAAGCGGCAACGCCAGGTCAAGAGCCTCAACCGCGAGGTATCGCGGCTGAAGCAGGAGTCCAACGAGGGCAAGGACGAGGTTCTTGCCATTCTCGACCAGGCCGCCACGCGCAAGGCAAGCTGACACCTCATGCCGCCTGACATTCGCGTGAAGATCTGCGGCCTGACGAGGCCGCAGCATGTGGCTGTGGCCGCTAGATCCGGTGCGGCCTACGTCGGGTTCGTTTTCTTTCCCAAGTCGCCGCGCCACGTTGATCCGGAGGCGGCACGCGCGCTGGCGCTCGATGTGCCGGTGGGCGTGGCAAAGGTCGCGCTCACGGTGAACGCCGACGATGCGACGCTCGATCAGATTCTCGACCGGGTGCCTCTCGATATGCTGCAACTCCACGGGTCGGAGCCGCCGGAGCGCGTGGCTGCGCTCAGGGATCGGTATGGCCTGCCGGTCATGAAGGCGGTTGGTGTTGCAACGGAGGCAGATCTGCCGGCTTTGGCGGACTACGGAAGGGTGGCGGACCAGTTGCTCGTGGACGCCAAGCCCCCCGAGGGCGCCGTGCTTCCCGGAGGGAATGGGCTCGCCTTCGACTGGCGGCTCATTGCGGGGCGCCGTTGGCCGGTGCCGTGGATGCTGGCCGGTGGCCTGACGCCGGAAAACGTCGCCGAGGCCATTCATCTCACCGGCGCCCGCCAGGTCGACGTCTCGTCGGGCGTGGAATCGGCGCCGGGGCAAAAGGACCCGGCATTGATCGAGGCATTCGCCAGGGCCGCGTTGGCGTGAATGCGATCTGGCGGGAGGCGCGGCGCGACGACGTGCCCGCGATCGTGGAGATGCTCGCCGACGACATGCTGGGGCAGGGGCGGGAAGGCACCGACCTGGCGCAGTATGTCGCGGCCTTCGATGCGATGCGGGCGGAAGGTGGAAACCTGTTGATCGTGGGCGAGTTGGCGGGCGACGTGGTCGCGACCTACCAGCTCACCTTCATTTCCGGCCTGTCGCTCAAGGCGACGCGCCGGGCGCAGATCGAAAGTGTGCGCATCGCCGCGCCGTTCCGCGGGCGGGGTCTTGGCGCAGCGATGTTTGCGGATGCCGAGGCGCGGGCGCGAGCGGCTGGCTGCGGGCTTCTGCAACTCACCACGAACCGGGCGCGAGAGCGGGCACAGTCGTTCTACGAAGGGCTCGGCTACACGCCGTCCCACATCGGTTTCAAGAAGCCACTGTGATGACAGTCAGGGGATGCGGTGGCGCATGATGCGCCGCCCGCTTGGTTATTCGCAGGAAAAGCTCGTCGCGCTGCTGGCGTCGCTACCCGTGTAGACCGCATGTGCGGGGTAGGGACAAAGCGGCCGTTCCGCGCCAACGTTCTCGGGCCGGATCTCCTTTCCGTCCGCGCGAAATTCGGCGGTCACGGCCCCCGGCGAATTGCCGCCTTCGACCCAGTCCATGAGTGTGCGCAGCAGGTCGACCTCGTCCGGCGCGTTCCCGCCCTGGCCATGGGGCATTCCCGGTATTGCGTAGAACCGGACGAAGTCGTCGGCGTTGGGATTGTTTTCTTGCAGCCGTCCATACCAATCCGCCGTGTCCTTGAAGGAGAACACGGGGTCCGATACGCCATGGAACACGATCAGCTTGCCGCCAGCGGCCTGAAGGTCTTCAAGTGTCGGGTTCCCGGCGTTGGGCGGGGTCATCACCTCCATCGGGCTTTCCGGGAAGTCGGCCGATGTCGCGTGGATCTTCGGCGCGTCGGCGTCGAAGTCGAAACTCATCAGGTATCCTTCGAGGTCATCCGGCGTCCCCGCGACTTCGGTTGGCGGCGTTGTGAAGATCTGCGCCAGCGATCCGGCCCCCATCACCGCGATGATCGGTTTTTGCCCCCAGGGCGGCACCGTACTTTCGAGCTTCCAGAACCGCCAGCCACCGCTGTTCAGGCCGGTATCCCAATACCAGCTGTTGTACAGCTGGGAACCGCTGCCGTCGCTCGGGCCGGCGTGGATACGCTCAAGCGCCGAGACTTTCTCCGCTGTCAGGCATTCGCTGTTTTGCCCGTCCGCGCAGACCAGAGCCGCCGGGTCGAATGCCTCCTGACAGGCGAGTGTGGCGAAGACGACGCCATCCGGCAGCCCGTCCAGCTCGTCGCAGGCGGCAACGATGGCTTCGGAGACGAGGTTCATTTCTTCGGGGCTGAAGGCTGCTGCGAGGGTTTCGCCGACGGCCCTGAACGATTGCACGTCCCAGGCATGCTGAATGGCCGCCTTGGGCAGATTGAAACCGGGATAGCCGGCGAGCAGACCGTCGAAGGCACCGGGCATCCGTTCGGCCGCAACCATCGCGTGCCTGCCGCCATTCGACCGGCCGTAGCCATAGACATGCTCCGGCGCACGCCCGTAATGGGCTTCGACCAGAGAGAGCGCGACGGGATGCAATTGCGCAACCGCATTGTAGCCGTAGTCGCGCCGCGCCTCGAAGTCGAAGCCGAACATGTTGCCCCCCGTGAGACCCGCGTCGGGATGCGCCTTGCCATCGTGCCCGGCATCGGACGAGACAACCGCGAAGCCCCGCGCCAGTGCCGGGTTGCCCGCCGCGACACCCGTGCCAGCGCCGAGCGCCGGTACGACGCTTCCGTCGTTGCCCCCGTTGAATTGATGCAGGAACCGCCCCTCCCAGGCCACCGGCAGGCGCAGTTCGAAAGAGATCGCGTAGGCATTGCCGTCGCTGCCGGTGCGCTCGGCCATGCGGCCACGCACAAGGCAGTGATCAACGGGTGCTTCGTCGTTCGCGGGCGTCTGAACCGCTTCGACAATTGTCACGCCGTCCGGCGCGGCGTCGGTCATGGACGCACAATCAGCCGTTTGGGCGATGCCCGGTGTGGCAAGTGTGACAACTGCGCTGGCAAGCCCAGCGGCAAGTCTTGGGTGTTCCATGATGCTCCTCCCGTTTTTCGTTTGGGCCCAATGTCCGTCCAATAGCCGTCGCGCGTCAACGGCAACCCGGGTTAAGATGGCTATCGCCCGGAGACGCGGCTTTACCCACGCCGACATTCGCCTTAGATCAACGGTCAGCCCAGGCAAAAAAGGCGGATCAAATGGCGAACGACCAGCTCAACTCCTTCATGAACGTGCCCGACGAGAAGGGCCGCTTCGGCTTGTTCGGCGGACGGTTTGTCTCGGAAACGCTCATGCCGCTGATACTGGACTTGGAAGCGCAATACGAGCACGCCAAGACGGACGAGAGTTTCTGGGCCGAAATGGACGATCTCTGGAAGCACTACGTTGGGCGCCCCTCGCCGCTCTACTTCGCCGACAGGCTGACGGAGCATCTGGGCGGCGCAAAGATTTACATGAAGCGCGACGAGCTCAACCACACCGGCGCGCACAAGATTAACAACGTGCTGGGTCAGCTGTTGCTCGCGCGGCGGATGGGCAAGACCCGGATCATTGCGGAAACAGGTGCCGGGCAGCACGGCGTCGCGACCGCGACCGTTTGCGCCAAGTTCGGTCTGAAATGCGTGGTCTACATGGGCGCCACGGATGTGGAGCGGCAGGCGCCGAACGTCTTCCGCATGCGGTTGCTGGGTGCGGAGGTGGTACCTGTTACCTCCGGGCGCGGGACGCTGAAGGACGCGATGAACGACGCGCTGCGCGACTGGGTGACCAACGTGCGCGATACCTTCTACTGCATCGGGACGGTTGCCGGCCCGCACCCCTATCCGGCGATGGTGCGCGACTTCCAGTCGATCATCGGCAAGGAGGCCAAGGCGCAGATGCTCGAACGCGAGGGCCGGCTGCCCGACAGCGTGATCGCCTGCATCGGCGGTGGGTCGAATGCGATGGGGCTTTTCCATCCGTTCCTCGACGATCCGCAAGTGCGGATCATTGGGGTCGAAGCCGGGGGGAAGGGCGTCAACGAGAAGATGGAACATTGCGCCTCGCTGACAGGCGGGCGGCCGGGTGTGTTGCATGGCAACCGGACCTACCTGTTGCAGGATGCGGATGGGCAGATCCTCGAAGGGCACTCGATTTCGGCCGGTCTCGACTATCCCGGCATCGGCCCGGAGCATTCGTGGCTGCACGATACCGGGCGGGCGGAATATGTCTCAGTCACGGATATGGAGGCCCTGTCGGCGTTCCAGCTTTGTTGTGCGCAGGAGGGGATCATCCCCGCGTTGGAGCCGAGCCACGCGCTTGCCCATGTGATGAAGATCGCGCCGGATTTGCCGAAGGATCACATCATCTGCATGAATATGTGCGGGCGCGGCGACAAGGACATCTTCACCGTTGCCCGCGTGCTCGGTTTCGACATGTCCGGCCCGGAAGGACGGGACGCCGGTTGAACCAAGCGCCGCCGCGAGACCGCTTGGCAGGCCAGCGTGCGCGGCGCCGGTTCACGTGGGGGCAGCGCGGGCCTTTCCGCTTGAAAACCAGCCATAAACCTCGGTTTACGAGCGATTTTCGGGGGCACGCGGCGGCGCATAAACCTCTGGCGAATTGGCGGCGGTGGCACGGCGTGGTTCAAGCACACCGTGCAAGGCCGCCATTCACGGACCCCCAGCTGTGGCGGGCGCACCACCCTCAACCGGCGCCCGTTGCCGGCGGGCCTTGTACAGATTAAGAGGCATGCTCTAGCCTTACTCGGACTCGGCCCCGGGAAATTTCTCCCGGGGTCGAATTCGCGGATCGCCGGTTGCGGGCCGGAATATCGTAACTGCTCCGACACGCGCGACTTCGGTACGACGCGGGACGGCGGAGACGGGCAATGGCGACCCGCGGACAAGCGGGACATGCCGGGAAATCACAGGTAGGCCGATGCGTTCTGTCCTCACTCTGCTCGCCGTTCTGTCGCTTCTGACAGCGCCGCCGGTATCGGCGCAGACCATCGACGAACTGGTGATAGAGCAGCTGGAACTGCAGGGGTATCAGGACATTCGGCAGAGGCGGACGCTGCTGGGCCGTATCGTCGTGAGCGGATCGCGAGACGGATCACGGCGCGAAGTCGTTGTCCAGCCGCGTACGGGCGAAATTCTGCGCGACTACACGCGCGCGCCCACGCCCGACAGCCGCGACAAAGGTGTTTTCGATCGCGGGCCGCCCGATAACGATGGCCGGGAGCGAGCGCCCCCCGATGCGCGCAGGCCGGGGAACGGGCCGCCACCTCCTCCGCCGGGCGGGGGCGGCCATTCGCGTCCTGACGGGAACAGCGGAGGGCCGAGGCCGGAAGCCGGGCCGCCAGGGGAATTTCCCTCACGTCAGAATCCTGAATAGACGCCGAGAACGGCGGCCAAGGAGCGGGACGTGCGACGACATGGAGGTCGTCCCAACGCGGCAGGTGCTCTATCCGGATCGAAAACCGGGCGTCGATGTCGCGCGTTTCACAGTGCGTCAGCGCGAAAAGAGAACGACGGTTGAGGCGCTCCGGTCAACGCGGGACAGAAGCAATCCAGCCGAAGTGAGCGGGAATACAAGTGGCACGTACAAGCAGGGGAAACGGTGAGTTGGTGCCAGGGTCCGCGGTGAACACGGCGCGGCGGTGTCTTGCGCGTATCGGGCGCTCGGCCGGTCTCAGGCAATGGCGCGTCGCCGTGACGGGCCTTGTCTTCCTGCAGACGGCCTGCGCGGCGTTTTTTGCCTATGAGGTCTTCGGTCCGGTGCTCGGACTGCGCACATCGCCGCTGGGCTGGGGCGCGCATGAGATGATCGAGATCGGCGCGGCCGTTGGCCTTGTGATCGGTCTCTTTTTTGGCGTTGGCGCAATCTTCTACAGCAACGCAAAGCGCCGCGAAGCCGAAGACAAACTCGCCGCGCTATCAGGTGCGTTCGGGCAGTTGCTCGAGGAGCGGTTTGGAGAATGGGGATTGACGCCGGCGGAACACGATGTGGCGTATTTCCTCGTCAAGGGAAGCACCACGCAGGAGATTGCCGGTTATCGTGGCACCTCCGAAGGCACCGTGAAGGCGCAGACAGCCGCGATTTATCGCAAGGCCGGTGTGTCTGGTCGCTCCCAGCTCGTCAGCCTCTTCATCGAGGATCTCATGCATGTCGATTTGCCCGGGCAGGTCGGCTAGGCGCGCGTCTCGCGGCGCAGGAGGGCGCGTGGAAGGGGGAGTGACGATTTCCGGTCAGACACCCGCCTGCGGCAGCGCGTTTTCATAGAGTATCTCGAGCGGCACGATCTCCAGCGCACGCCTGTGGGTGGCCGCGAGATTGACCTGCGGTGCGCACCCTTCGTCGTGGGCTTGCAGAAACCGCCCGGCGCAGAGGCACCAGTGGTCTCCCGGCTTCAATCCTGGGAAGCGGAAGTCGGGTCTCGGCGTGGACAGGTCATTGCCGACGTATTTCGAGTAGGCGAGGAACTCCTCTGTCATTATGGCACAGACCGTATGGCTGCCATGATCCTCCGCGCAGGTATTGCAGGCGCCGTCCCGGAAAAACCCGGTGAGAGGATCGCTTGAACAGGGCTGAAGTGCGCCGCCGAGCACATTGATTGAAGGGTCTTTCTGCATATTCACCTCGCCACTAGTGTCCTGTCAGGATAGGGCGTGCAGAGTTTCTGTCGAGAGGCCGCCCCGCGCGACACTCCCGGCCGGTGTAGATCGTGGTCCCAACTCGGGGCCCGGCTGCCATCGGATGTCCAGAGTGGCGCAGCCGTAGACGCGCGCCGACCCCGAACGGACCCCGTTCGGGCAGTGCCGAGTTCGCGCGGATCGGCGCGGGTCAGCGGAACCGGTCCACCAGTTTTTGGAGTGAAGAGCGTGTGTCCGTCGCCACATCGGCCTTTGCCGCCGGCGTGGCCGATGTGGCATCGGCCTTGGGCGGTGTCGTTGAGGAGCGCGGCGGGTTCACCCGCAGCGCGATTGCGTTCATGAACTTGCCCGGGTCGCCGGCGGCCAATGCCGGGGCGCCGTCGCCGATCCCGCGCAGCAAATCGTCCAGCCAGCCGGCATCCGCCTTCGGGAAGTCACGCAAGACGTAGCCGGAAACGGCATCCTTGTGGCCGGGGTGGCCGATACCGAGCCGCACGCGGCGGTATTCCGGCCCGATGGAGGCGTGAATCGAGCGCAAGCCATTGTGCCCGGCATGGCCGCCGCCCTGTTTTACCCGGACCTTGCCCGGCGCCAGATCCAACTCGTCGTGAAATACCGTCACATCATCCGGCTGCAGCTTGAAGAAACGCATCGCCTCGCCCACGGATTGCCCCGACCGGTTCATGAAGGTTTCCGGTTTGAGCAACAGGATCTTGTCGCTCCCAAGCCTGCCTTCTGACACCGCACCCTGGAATTTGCCGCGCCAGGGACCGAACCCGTGATCTGCGGCGATCTGGTCCACCGCCATGAAGCCGATATTGTGCCGGTTCTGGGCGTATTTTGCGCCGGGATTTCCGAGGCCGACGAAGAGTTGCACGGTATCGTGTCCTGATCCGATCTGGTTGACGTTCAGCTTCTCATGCCGTGAAGTGCGACGCAACGCCAGCCCCTATGCCAGCCGTTCCCCCGAATACAGGAGATGAAATGTATCTGACCATGAATCGGTTCCGTGTGAAGCCGGGCAGCGAGGAAACGTTCGAGGATGTCTGGAAGGGCCGCGACTCGCAGCTTCCGGAGGTGCCGGGCTTCGTTGCCTTCCACCTCATGAAAGGACCGGAGAAAGACGGCTACCGTCTCTACGCCTCGCATACGATGTGGGAGAGCGAGCAGGCTTTCGTCGACTGGACGAAATCGGAGGCTTTCCGAAAGGCCCATGCCGGTGCGCGGGGCGGAATGGACATTTATCTTGGTCCGCCAGAGCTGGAAGTGTTCGATTCCGTTCAGTCAATCGGCTGATCGGGCGCACGGCGGGTGCGTGCAAATGGGAAAGGCCCCGGCGGTCATCGACCGGCGGGGCCCTGAGCGATCGGCGTGAGCGGGGGGCACATGTGCCCCCGCGGCTATCACACCTCTTCGGTGTCTTCGACTTCCTCTTCGTCGTCGTCGTCGCCGCCGGCAGACAAGCCGGACGGTGCGGAGATCGACGCGATGTTGAAGTCGCGGTCAATGGTCGGCTTCGCGCCTTCCGGCAGGTTGACCATCGAGATCGACACGTGATCGTTGATGTCGAGGCCCGCGAGCGAGATTTCTACCTTTTCGGGAATCTCGCCGGCCGTCACGACAAGCTCGATCTCCGGGCGAACCACCGTCAGAACGCCGCCACGCTTGATGCCGGGGCTGTCCTTTTCGTCGGTGAATTCGACTGGGATGAAAAGGTTGACCTTCGAGTTCCGGCGCAGGCGCATGAAATCGACATGCGTCGGAAGGTCCTTGACCACATCGCGCTGCACGCCGCGGCAGATGACGCGCACGTCCTCCATTCCCTCGACCTTCATGTTGAAGAGCGTCGAGAGGAAGCGGCCGGATTTCAGGCGCTTCATGAGCACGTTGAAGGGGATGTTGATGGCGACGGGGTCATCGCCCCCGCCATAGATGATGCCGGGCACAAGGCCCTCACGGCGAGCTTGACGGGCGGCCCCCTTGCCTGTCCCCGTGCGCACCGTGGCTTCAAGATTCGGAATCTCACCAGCCATTGGTCGTCTCCTGATTGCGGGCATCCTCCAAGGGTGTATGCCCAGTGTGTTCGAAGCCGGCCGTATAGGCGCAAATCGCCGCGTTGGAAAGGGCAAATCGAACGGTGCCCGTACGCAGATCCGTTGCACGCGAGACATTTCGCGCGGAAGTTGATTTCAATCAAGGTAAACCGTCTAACCCTGCGTCACGTCTAATGGGCAGAACGCGAATCGTGGCTGGGGAGGACACGAGGATGAGCACAACGCCCAAGGAGCCCGCGGGCTCCGGCAAGGACCGCATGGCCGAGTATATGATTGATTGGCAAAAGACCGGGTTCGGCACTCTCTTCTGGATGAGTCCTGTCTGGGTGCGCGCCATGTCGGATGTCTCGGCTGAAGTTGCGCAATTCGTGAGCGAGCGGATTCGAGAGGATGTGCGGACGCAGCAGGAAATCCTGCAGTGCCGCGATCCGGTCGAACTGCGAGAGATACAGGGCCGGTTTCTCAAGACCGCCTTCGACCAGTACAGTGCCGAAACGGGCAGGCTCGTGCGCCTGCAGCGGGCGGTGCTCGACGAGTTGACAGGCAGGACTGCTGACGGCTGAGTACCGTCAACCGGTGCGTGGGCCGGGGAGGACCCGAAAGGGGCGGCGCACGTGCATACCCGGAAAGAACCGTGACCCTGGCTGCCGCCTTGCCGTGAAGGCAAGGCGGCAGTTGTTTTGTGGGCAGGACCCCAATCGGGCCGTTTCGGCGGCGTTCCCTGGACCGACGGTGTGAGCTGGCGATTGATTTCCTCGGAGAGCGGCTTTCGGGAGCGGTGGATCTCGCTGCCGAAGGTGTTTTTCGGTCGCGCTTGACGATGAAACGGGCGGCGGACGTGCCGACTCACTGCGGGTTGGGAGCAGAACTCCCGGTTCCAAGCCGAGGAGTTGCGCCGTTCTCGCCGCTTTGGAGACTCCGTGTGGGCGTGGCAGATTGGCGCAATGGGAGCGCTACCAAGCCGCGTTTGACCCTGTGGCGCTTCGGTTTTGCTCCGTTTGGACGTGGTTTGAGGGTATGGCCGCTGTCACGGAATTCGACACCCGATCGCCCGGCGCTGGGGGCAGGCAGGCGCCTCGAGGAACCGGGCGCAGGCATGAAAACCATTGTAGCATTGGGCACTGCGGTATTGCTGCGCCTGCAATATCAACCTGCTGCGGTCAAATGGCGGGATGGCCGTGTTGGCGCTCAGGTGCTCGGGAATACGCCATCTCACGGTCGTAAGGTGCGGTATTCGCGCCTAGAGATGCGTCAACCGCCGTACTGGGTGGGCGGAATTGCCGGGTGACAAAGGATTCTGCATCAGTAAGACCACGGTCGGGGCCTTTGCCCCGAAAAACGAGCTTCACCTGCATCGCGGCATGACGGCCTTTGACCGCTGACGCTGCCGCAATGTCCCTATTGTGAAATGAGGAACTGACCATGACAGTCAAAGTAGCCATTAACGGTTTCGGCCGTATCGGACGCAACGTTCTCCGTGCTATCGTCGAGAACGGCCGCGACGATATCGAAGTCGTGGCGATCAACGATCTGGGTCCGGTCGAGACGAACGCGCACCTCATCCGCTTTGACTCGGTGCACGGCCGCTTCCCCGGTGAAGTAAAAACCACCGAAGACACCATCGACATTGGCCGCGGCCCGATCAAGGTGACCGCGATCCGTGACCCGAAGGAACTGCCTTGGGGCGACGTCGATGTTGCGATGGAATGCACCGGCATCTTCACCGCGCGCGACAAGGCCGCGCTGCACCTTGAGAACGGCTCCAAGCGCGTGCTGATCTCCGCCCCGGGCGCCGGTGCCGACAAGACCGTCGTCTTCGGCGTCAACGACGATGTGCTGACCGCCGAAGATCTCGTCGTCTCCAACGCCTCCTGCACCACCAACTGCCTCTCTCCGTTTGCCAAGGCGATCAACGACGCCATCGGCATCGAGAAGGGCATGATGACCACGATCCACTCCTACACCGGCGACCAGCCGACGCTGGACACGCTGCACAAGGACCTCTACCGCGCCCGCGCCGCCGCCATGTCGATGATCCCGACCTCCACCGGCGCCGCCAAGGCCGTTGGCCTTGTGCTGCCGGATCTGGCCGGCAAGCTGGACGGCTTTGCCATCCGCGTGCCCACGCCGAACGTCTCCGTTGTCGATCTGAAGTTCATCGCCAAGCGGGAAACCTCGGTGGAGGAAATCAACGCCGCGATCAAGGCCGCTGCCGATGGTCCGATGAAGGGCATTCTGGGCTACACCGACAAGCCCAATGTCTCCATCGACTTCAACCACGACCCGCATTCGTCGATCTTCCACCTGGATCAGACCAAGGTCATGGACGGCACGCTCTGCTCGGTGCTGAGCTGGTACGACAACGAATGGGGCTTCTCCAACCGCATGGCCGACACCGCGGTGAAGATGGGCTCGCTGATCTGATTGGCTCAGCGGTACCGGGGCGTCGCCCCGAGGCTGCATAGTTGCTTGAATGTCGCAGGGTGCGTGGTATCACGCACCCTGCATTTCGTTTGGGGAGGTGGGGCAGGGATGTCTTTCGACCGCAACATCAAGATAGCCCCGTCGATCCTCTCGGCGGATTTCGCCAACTTCGGCGAGGAGATCCGCGCCATCGAGGGTCAGGGCGCCGATTGGGTGCATGTGGACGTGATGGACGGCCATTTCGTGCCGAATCTCACCTTTGGCCCGCCCGCGGTGAAGGCGTTTCGCCCCCACGTGACGACGGTGATGGACGTGCACCTGATGATCGCGCCCGTCGACCCGTATATCGAAGCCTATGCGGAGGCCGGAGCCGATGTGATCACGGCGCACCTGGAAGCCGGGCCGCATATCCACCGCACGTTGCAGGCAATTCGCGCAACGGGCGCGAAGGCCGGTCTTGCGCTCAACCCTGCAACCGGATTGGACGCGATCCCCTACTTGCTGGACATGGTCGATCTGATTTGCGTGATGACAGTCAATCCCGGCTTCGGCGGCCAGAAATTCATCCATTCGCAAATCGACAAGGTCCGCAGGCTGCGCGCGATGATCGGCGACCGGCCCGTACATATCGAGATCGATGGCGGCATCACGACGGAGACCGCGCCACTCATGGCGGCGGCGGGCGCGGATGTTCTGGTTGCGGGGTCGGCCGTCTTCAAAGGCGGTTCCGTCGCGAACCCGGCGCCCTACGGAGCGAATATCCGGGCGATCCGAGACGCCGCCGAGGCCGTGCTCGCGACGGCCTGATTGCGGCAGCGCAACGCTCCCGTGCGTCGAATTGTGCTATGATGTTCCTGGACCGCCGCGTGCGGCGGCGATCCCTTTTGGGCCCTGATCGAGGGAGGGAAGAACATGAGACCCGTCGTGCTGTTGGTCGGTAAGTTGCCGGATGTCATTCGCAACGTTGCAGTCGAATTGGAGGATCTGCCCATCCAGTGGCTCGGTGCGCACGACCGCGGCGAGGTGATCGCGCAACTGGAGGCCGAGCCAAACATCCGTAGTGTCGTCGTTGGCGCCGGGCTGGATGACACGGTGCGCGGCGACCTGGTGGGCGTGATCGCGTCGCGCCGGCCGGACCTGAGCATTCATTTCAAGGACCGCGCATCCGGTTCAGCCGGCATGGCCCCGTTCGCGCGTCGTGTTGTCGAAACGGAGATGCTGCACTGGAAGGTCATCGACGTGGCGTGAGGTTTTGCCAATGACGGACAGTGCGTGGACGCGAAACGAGCATTGTCATTCAGAAAATTGAATGCGAGCATGTCTCCAGGAGATCTTGGGAGGACATGTGATGGAACTGACAAGACGCGGCGCGCTCACGGGCGCGCTCGCCACAACCGTGGCTGGTGCGATCGGGCTGACCCCGCGGTGGGCGCATGCGAAGATCGAGTTGAGCGGCACGTCGGTCGAGGTGCTGAGTGACGGGCACCTGACCTTGCCGGGCGATTTCATCTTCGGTCCCATGCCCGAGGCCGAACTGACGCCCGTCCTGCAGCCATTCGGCCTCACGCCGGACCAGCCCCTGACGCCCGAATGCAATCTAACGCTGCTTCGCAAGGATGACATGGTTGTGCTTTTCGACGCGGGTTCCGGGGCGAGTTTCCAGGACAGCGCCGGCAAGATCATGGACGCGCTCAGTGCGGCTGACCTCGCGCCTGAAGACGTCACGCATGTGGTCTTCACGCATGCTCACCCGGATCACCTCTGGGGTGTGCTGGACGATTTCGACGAGCCGCTTTTCTATGAAGCGAAGCATCTTATCGGGAAGGCCGAGTGGGCCTATTGGATGGACCCCGCAACGGTCGACACGATCGGCGCCGAGCGTGCGGCCTTCGCCGTGGGCGCGAAACGGCGATTGGAAACGATGGCAGATGCGATGCAGTTCTTTGAAGATGGCGAGGAAATCCTGCCCGGCGTCGCGGCACACATGACGCCCGGGCACACGCCCGGACACATGTCGTTCGAAATCCGTTCCGGAAGTGAGAGCGTGATGGTGCTCGGCGATGCGATCGGCAACCATCATGTCGCCTTCGCCCGACCGGACTGGCCCTCCGGCTCCGATCAGGATCAGCCTCTGGCAGCGGCAACGCGTAACAAACTCATGGAAAGATTGGCCTCCGAGCAGATGCGGTTTGTCGGATTCCACCTTCCGGGAGGGATTGGGCGTGCGGAGCGGGACGGATCGTCCTATCGTTTTGTCGCGCACGAAGGCTGATACTCGGTCTGCAACCGGCCGGGTAGGAGGCCCGAGTCCGGACATTCCTTTAGGAGACATTGAACATGGCCGCCATCCCTCCGGTCTGCGACTTCGGTTGGAAAGCCCCCGAGTTCACCCTGCCCGGAACCGACGGGCGCGATCACAGGTTGTCGGAGTTTGCCGGCCCCAAGGGCACCCTGGTGATGTTCATCTGCAACCACTGTCCGTACGTGCTGGCGGTCATCGACCGGATCGTGCGCGACGGCCGGGACCTGCAGGCGCTGGGGATCGGCGTGGTGGCGATCTGCGCGAACGATGCGACGACTCATCCTGCCGACAGTTTCGACAACATGAAGGTGAAGGCAGCGGAGTGGGGCTTGCCGTTTCCCTATCTCCGCGACGAAAGCCAGAATGTTGCGCATGCCTACGATGCGGCCTGCACTCCGGATTTTTTCGGTTTCAACGCGGACATGGAACTGCAGTACCGCGGGCGTCTTGACGCATCCCGCAACAAGGCCGGCCCCGAGGACTTGCGGCGCGATCTCTACGAGGCCATGAAACAGGTGGCCGAAACCGGGTTCGGCCCGAAAGAGCAGGTGCCCTCGATGGGGTGCTCGATCAAGTGGAAAGCCGCATGAACATCGTCTTCGACCTCGACGGAACGCTGATCGACAGCGCGCCGGACATTCAGGCCGTTTCGGCCGTCATTCTGGAGGGGTTGGGGAAGGAGGCGCTGACGCTCGACGAGGTGCGGAGCTTTGTGGGCGAGGGCGCGAAGGTTCTGGTGAGCCGCATGATGGCGGCTCGCGGAATCGCGGAGACGCCGGATACGCACGCGCGGATCTACGGGGCTTTCATCGCCCAGTACGAGTTCGCCGTGGAAAAGGCGGTATTCTATCCCGGTGTGGTGGACATGTTCGCGGTCCTGAAGGCGTCCGGGCACCGGTTGGGCCTGTGCACCAACAAGCCGGAACTGCCAGCGCGCGCGGTGATGCGCCACATGGGGATGGAGCCGATCTTTGACGCCTTTCTCGCCGGCGGAATGATCGACAGCCGCAAGCCGGAACCCGACATGCTGTTGCGCGTGATCGAGGATCTGGGGGGCGGGCCGACGCTCTATGTGGGCGACAGCGAGATCGATGCGGAGACCGCCCGGCGGGCAGAGGTGCCTTTCGCACTCTACTCCGAGGGGTACCGGAAGGCGCCGCTGGAAGAGATGCCCCACGATTGGGCGTTCGACCATTTTGACCGATTGCCGGAAATCGTGCGCGAAGCGCGGGCCCGCCAGACGGCGGCGCAATGAAGGCGCTGATCTTCGACGTCGACGGCACGCTTACTGAAACGGAGGACTTGCACCGTCGGGCGTTCAATGCCGCATTTTCCGAGGCAGGTTTGCCCTGGCACTGGGATGTCACCCTGAACCGCGCGTTGCTGGCGGTGTCCGGCGGGATCGAGCGGATGACGTATTTTCAATCCCGGCTGTCCGAGGCTGAGCGTGTCGGCGATGAAACGATCAACGCGCTCTACCGCAGAAAGCGGGGGCATTTTGAACGACTCCTCTCCGAGGAGGGATTGCCCTTGCGGCCGGGGGTCGAGGCGCTGATCGCGGCGGCGGCGAAAGCGGGGGTCAGGCGCGGGATCGTAACCGCGGCCAGCCGTGAGAGCTTTCGGGTGGTTGCGGATGGTTGCCTCCCCGCGCCGGCGGCAGAGTTGTTCGAGGTCGTCATCACCGGCTCGGATGTTGCGGCCAAGAAACCCGATCCGGAAGGGTACCTCGCCGCGCTCGCGGGGCTGGGCGTCGACGCGGCGGATGCTGTCGTCTTCGAAGACAGCCCGGTCGGTTTCGCGGCCGCCCGCGCCGCGGGCATTCCGGTTGTGGTCAGCCCCTCTGCACACGGCCCGCAAGGCGCGGATTACACCGGTGCGCTCGCGGTCGTGCCTTCGCTCGAACCTGCCAATTGGGGGCGCTTCGGCTTCCCGCCGCGATGATGGGCGCGCCTTGAAGGCACTTGCGCCGCCGGGTTGGTGCCTAGGTCAGAAGTAGACGGCACGAAACGTCGCGATTTCCTCGCCCGAGCTATCCGTCAGTTGCATCATTTCGCCCGAGACAGAATATGCCTCTGCCGCCGCCAACGTGGCGATCAGCGCCTTTTCCATCGAGTCCAATGGCGGCGGACAAGCCATGAGGGTCGTAACGCCGGGTTTGAAGCGAACGGTGTCGTCTTGCGTCTCATGCGCGCCACGGATCATGTTGCAGCCGACGGTCGCGTTATAAGAGCCATCGGTACGCAAGATGACATGCGGCTCTCGCGCGCCCTCTGCAATCTGCACCGCCTCGCCCCCGAGCGTCAGGATTTTCCAGTAGGTATTCACGAAATCCGAATCCGGTTTCGCCGTCGCGTCACTTCCGGTCATGCGCAGGAGCATTTCAACGTCCGTGCCGTCGCCAGCGGTCAAAACCGGATAGGCCGTGTCTGTTGTCATCAGCAATTTGTCGCCCGCACGAACCGTCGCGCGCAAACTGTATCGGCCTGACACATCGATCTCGGCCGGGTCGTATTCCACCTCGAAGGGGAAGGGCGGCGCCTTGGGCGCGTCCGCCCGGTAGGTGCCGAGCGTGACCGACGGCGCATCTGCCAGCGATACATCCTCAAGCCGCACTTCCAACACCGCGTCCGGTGGCAACATCATGCGTTCGCGGTATGTGACGGTGCCGGACAGCGTTTCGGCCGGTGCAAGTGCGGGCATGTTTGCAAGCAGGGCAACAGCGAGTGAAAAGCGATACATTGAATACCTCCGATCTGGGAAATTCGCATGTCGAAAGCTTTGACGCCGCAGCGTCGGCAATCCTTGGTAAATGGACGAAGGTATTCGAGACAAGAGCCAACCGGCATCGGCCGGGCGATCAGGCGCCTTCGAGTTCCAGCAACGTGCGAAGGCCGGAATTCTCCTGAACCAGGTCGGCCAGAGTGACACCATCAAGGGCGTGGTAGAACGCTTCCAGCGCGACCGAGAGATGGCCGCGCAGGCGGCAGCTCGCCGTGAGAGGGCAATGGTTGTCCGAACCGGCAAAGCACTCCGCGAAAGGCACGTTCGCCTCGAAGACGCGGAAAACCTGGCCGACACTGAGCGCTTCCGGCGCAACCTTCAGCCGGATGCCGCCGTTGCGGCCGCGCGCCGTTTCGATAAATCCAGTCTGCCCAAGCATGTTGATCACAACGCCGAGGTGGTTCTCAGAGGAGTTGCAAGCCTCAGCGATCTCGGCCTTTCGAACCGTCCTGCCTGAATTGATCGCGCAGAACATCAGCGCGCGCATGGCGAGATTGGTGCGAACGGTCAAACGCATATCGGGCACATCCTTTCGTGTGTCTGACAGCTTGGGACAAGCAGGTCCGTGATTCCTTGATCCAGGTCACTGGCCTGAGCCCGTTTCCAAATTAAATGCATCGAGAATGTATCTATGCAAAGTGTTTTGAGCAGAATTTGGACAGATTCGGTGGCGGAGCGGCTTGCTTGGGCTGGGGCGCCAGTTTCGCGGGCACTGGTGGGGACGCCTCGACCGTGCTCGTTTTCTTTCTGCGTACGGCTCGGCCTGCGTGGCCGTTCATGTGGGGTTGGTCTGGCGCGGCCAGTGAACGTCGGCCCTCTCGGGGGAACGTTCTCGGTACATCCTACCCCCATCGTTCTTGATGACGAGCCGCTCCACTTGGCGACTGGCAGCGGCATTCCGGGGGATGACGTCTGGCGGAAGGTCCTGTTGTGCGTCTCCACTGACGGCTCCGTAGGCTTCCCGTTCGGAACAAGTCGCTCCTGAAGCTGGCTAGATCGTGGGGACGATAGCTGCGCTCTTCTCGCCAATCACGGGCTCTTGGCGGCGTTCTTCGTTCAATTCACTCGCGACGCGGTACTGCGTCACATAGTGGGCCGGTCGATATGGTGTTGTTGATCCTTGTTGGATTGGCCGGTGGTGCGGGCCTGACGAATCTTGCCTGCACATCTCAGGCCTTGCTAACCGGAGATGTCGCGCCATGAGCAAAACGACCGACGTGGACGAACCGCGGCTCGCCCATTTTCCCGTCACCTTCTATGCGTGTGTCATGGGGCTCGCGGGGATGACGCTTTCCACGCACGCGATGGAGCACCAGATCGGGGTTCGGGGCGTTTTCTCGAGCCTGCTCCTGACCGTGACCGTGTTGGTGTTCGTCGCTGTCAGTGTCCTGATGGTGCTGAAATATCAGCGTTTCAAACAGCATTTCCTTGCGGAGTGGGCACACCCGGTCAAGAAGGCTTTCTTTCCCGCGATCTCCATATCGCTGTTGCTGGTTGCGACGGCACTGGCTCCCACGGTTCCGGGGCTCGCCCGCCCGATCTGGATCGTCGGTGCCGCGCTTCAGGCGGTGTTGATGCTTGCCGTCGTCTCCGGCTGGATCGGGCATCGTCCATACCAGCCTATGCACATATCGCCCGCGTGGTTCATTCCGGCCGTAGGCAATGTTGTGGCGCCTGTCGCGGGGGTCGGCTTCGGTTTTATCGAGGTGTCGTGGCTGTTCTTTTCGGCGGGTATTCTGTTCTGGATCGTTCTGCTGACGCTGGTCATGAACCGGTTGATCTTCCACGATCCGTTGCCGGGCAAACTCCTGCCGACCCTGGCGATTCTGATCGCCCCGCCCGCGGTGGGATTTCTCGCCTGGATCCAGTTGAATGGCGGGGCAATTGATGCTGTGGCGCGAATCCTGATCAATCTCGGGTACGTATTTGCGGCGATCGTCGTCGTGCAGGTCCCGAATTTCCGGAAGATACCCTTCGCGTTGAGTTGGTGGGCGACGAGTTTTCCCACCGCGGCGCTCACCATTGCGACACTGCGATACGCTGCCCTGACGGGATCGGCCTTTCACCTTTGGCTTGGCGGACTGCTGTTCTTGATCCTGCTGGCCGTGGTTGCCGCGCTCGCGGTCCGGACCGTCACGGCCATCCGCCGGCAAGAAATCTGCATACCCGAGTGATATCTCGATGCCTGGCGGAGGGGGCGCCCGCCGCTCCCAGCTACCGGGCGTGCAGCGAACGGATGTTCGCGAATTTCATCTTGCGGCGCTCGTGGGTCATATTGGCGTCGATGAACTCCAGCACGAGCGGACGGATATTGTTCCGCCATGATTTCCCGGCGAAAATCCCGTAGTGCCCCGCGCCGGGCTCAAGATGGCTGGCCTTCTTTCTCGGGTCCAGACCGGTCAGGAGGTCGAGGGCGGCCACGCATTGCCCGGGCGCCGAGATATCGTCCTTTGCCCCTTCGACGGTCTTGACCGCGACGTCGGTGATTGCACCGATATGCACCCGCTTGCCCGCGACCTCGAAGGCATCGCGCGCTATCTCGCGCCGTTTGAAGATCCGTTCGACGGTCGAGAGGTAGAACTCCGCCGTCATATCCATCACCGCAAGGTACTCGTCGTAGAAGCGGTTGTGGCGGTCATGTTCGCCGGCCTCGCCACGCGCGACGCGCACGATCTGGTCGAAGAACGCGTTGGCATGGGTTTCCGAGTTCATCGCCATGAAGGAGGCGAGCTGTTGAAGGCCGGGATAGACCATGCGGCCGGCGCCTGCATATTTGAAGCCGACGCGCTGCACCACGTGTTGTTCGAGTTGTCCCATCGTGATCGTCCGGCCAAAATCGGTCACCTCGGTGGGCGCTGCGCCGGGGTCGATGGGGCCGCCGATCAACGTGAGGGAGTTCGGCTGGGCGGCCGGATCCTCTTCCGCGAGATAGGCAACGGCGGCGAGCGTGATCGGGGCCGGCTGACAGACAGCGATCACATGGGTATCGGGGCCGAGGTGGCGCATGAAGTTCACGAGGTAGAGCGTGTAATCCTCCACATCGAACTTGCCGGCGGAAACCGGAATGTCCCGGGCGTTGTGCCAATCCGTAATATAGACTTCGCAGTCGGGGAGAAGCGACACGACGGTTGAGCGCAACAGGGTCGCGTAGTGCCCCGACATCGGCGCCACCAGCATGACCTTGCGCGGCATCTCCGGGCGTCCCTGGACCTCGAAGTGGATCAGATCTCCGAAGGGTTTCTCCACCTCGGCAATCACGTCCACGAGGTGATCACGCCCGTCGGCACCGACGACAGAGTTGATATTCCAGTCCGGTTTGGCGACCATGCGTTGGAAGCTGCGTTCGGTGACCTCTCCCCAGGCGGCCGTCATTTGGATCCACGGGCTGACCGAGAGACCAAATACCGGATAGGAGCAGGCGGCCTTTGCCGTCGAACCGAGCCATTCGTTGGTGACCCGGATGCTCTCCATTAGGTCGTAGGTCATCATGTGCTTCATGTCGCTCGTACTCCTTGTGGCCCGCCCGGAACAAATGGTCGCTTTGCCGGATTCAAGCGTCAAATGTATTCACCGCAGCGAAAGTAAGGGAAAAGGACCGTAGATGACAACCGATGATGAGTCCCCGGAGGCTACGGAACAGGACGTGCTGGCGGCCAACCTGGCCAAAATCGAGGCGCTTTCCCAAAGACTTGTGGCCGCACTGACCCGGCAACGTCAGATCGATCCGGCCCTTCAGGGGCCCGGGCAAGACCTCTATATGAAGGCCGCGTCGGCCTTCATGACGGAATGGATGAAGAATCCCTCCAAGGTTTTCGAGCATCAGATCGGGTACTGGGGAAAGACCCTGAAACATTATATCGAGGCGCAGCACGTGCTGACCTCGGGACAGCTCCGCGCCCCGGAAGACACCACGCCGAAGGACCGGCGGTTCGCCGGTGAGTTGTGGCAGACGCACCCGTATTTCAATTACATCAAGCAGCAGTACCTGCTGACCAGCGAGGCGATCAACAAGGCGGTTTCCGACCTCGACTACCTCGAACCGAAGGACAAGCAGCGCCTGGAGTATTTCTCCCGGCAGATGATCGACATGCTGAGTCCGGCAAATTACCTGGCCACAAATCCCGAAGCGCTGCGCAAGGCGGTGGACACCGAAGGCCAATCGTTGGTCGATGGGCTGGAAAACCTCGTGCGCGATCTCGAGGCCAACGGAGGGGACCTGGTGGTCACGCTGGCGGACAAGGACGCCTTCACCGTTGGCAAGAATATCGCCACGACTCCCGGTCAGGTGGTGTTCCGAAACCGGATGTTCGAACTGATTCAATACGCGCCAACCACCGAGACCGTTGCTCGAACGCCGCTGCTTATTTTCCCGCCGTGGATCAACAAATACTACATCCTGGACCTGTCCGCGCGGAATTCTCTCATCAAGTGGATCGTTGATCAGGGCTATACGCTCTTCGTCGTCTCCTGGGTCAATCCGGATGCGTCCTATGCTGACGTGGGGCTGGATACCTACGTCGAGGAGGGCTTTCTTGAGGCGATCGGCCAGGTCAAGCAGATCACCGGTGAAGACAAGGTCAACACGATCGGCTACTGCATCGCCGGCACGACGTTGTCACTCGCGCTGGCGCTCATGAAAAAGCGGGGCGACACGTCGGTTCGCTCCGCGACCTTCTTCACGACGTTGACCGATTTCTCCGATCAGGGCGAGTTCGGGGTGTTCCTCGAGGACGATTTCGTCGATGGAATCGAGGAAGAAGTGAACCGTTCAGGCTACCTGGACAGTTTCTACATGACGCGGACGTTTTCCTATCTGCGGAGCAATGATCTCGTCTACGCGCCCGCAATTCGTAGTTACATGATGGGTGAAGCGCCGCCGGCTTTCGACCTGCTCTATTGGAACGGAGACAGCACCAATCTGCCGGCACGTATGGCGGTGGACTATCTGCGCGGCCTGTGTCAGCGCGATGATTTCGCAGGTGGCGACGGTTTCGAGATTTGCGGTGAAACCGTGTCGGTTCGGGACGTCAGTACCCCGCTCTGCGCAATCGCCTGTGAAACCGACCATATCGCCGCGTGGAAGTCGTCCTATCGCGGGATACAGAAGATGGGTTCGAGACAGAAATCGTTCATCCTGTCCGAGTCCGGGCACATTGCCGGGATCGTCAATCCGCCGTCCAAGAAGAAGTATGGCCATTACGTGAACGACGACATGTCCGTGTCGCCGGAGGACTGGCGCAGCGATGCGAGTTACCACGAAGGGTCCTGGTGGCCGCGGTGGGAAGCGTGGCTGAAGAGGCGGTCAGGTGCGCAGACGCCCGCACGTGAACCCGGCGACGTCAAGCATCCTCCGCTGACGGAAGCGCCCGGCACCTATGTCCGGTCCGGATCCGGCCTCTGATTGCAGGAACGCGCGGATTTTTGCTGCATTGCAGCGAAAGTTCTTGAAATGCTGCGGTGCAGCATGTATATCTGGTTCCAGAATTCAGGGGGTCCGGGTGAACCGGCCACATGCAGAGGAAGAATACCATGACCAAGACTGACGAAGTGACCAAGATGATGCAGGACATGATGGCCGCGTTCCCGGTGGATGCGACCGCCATGCAGGATGCCTTCAAGACCCAGGCCGCTCTGGGCGAGAAGCTCTCCAAGGTTGCCCTTGAGGCCGCCGAGAAATCCACCGAGATTTCCTCGAAGTGGACCAAGGAGACCCTGTCCAAGCTCGCCGAAGTCACCAAGATGAAGGAAGAGCCGGCTGACTACCAGAAAGCCATGACCGACTACGCCTCCTCGCAGGCCGAAATGGTCGCAGAGACGATGGCTGCCTTTGCCGAGGTTGCCAAGAAGGTCCAGATGGAAACCGTCGAGCTGATGCTGGCTGCGGGCAAGGACATTTCTGAAGATGCCACCGCTGCCGTGAAGAAGGCCACCGCCGAGGTGACCGAGGCCGCCAAGAAGGCCACTGCTTCCGCTAAGTAAGCGATCGCAGGTTAACCAGTGTAGTTGGTGTAACAGTTTCTGCGCCGTTGTCCTCCTCCCTAACCGGCGCGGACTGTACGGGCGGGCTTGCATTGCAAGCCCGCCCTTTCCTTTTGGAACGGGCTCGTCTAGGCTTCGCTGCGCCGCAACAGGGAGGGTACTGCGTGGCCGAAGAAAAACCGCTTCTGATCAAGCGCTACGCCAGCCGGCGTCTCTACAATACCGAGACCAGCGACTATGTGACGTTAGAGGATATAGCTGGGTTCATTCGAAGCGGACGCGAGGTGCAGATCGTCGACTTGAAGTCCGGCGACGACCTGACCCGGCAATACCTGTTGCAGATCATTGCCGAGCACGAAAGCAAGGGCGAAAGCGTCCTTCCCATCAATGTGTTGACCGATCTGGTGCGCAGCTACACGACCTCCGCGAATTCGGTCGTCCCGCAGTTCCTTGCCATGTCCTTCGAGATGCTCCGTGATGGGCAATCGAAGATGATGGAAAACATGGAAAAGATGAACCCGATGTCGACCATGCCCGGGTTCGAAGCGATGCGCGCGCAGCAGGCAGCCTTCGTCAAGGCCATGACGGGCGGTATGGGGACCTGGCCGGCCAGCGGTCCGGAACAGACCGAGAAGGGCGAGGGCGAGGATCTCGACGAGATCAAGACACAGCTTGCGGACCTCCAGGCAAAACTGGCGCGGATGAACAAGTAATCGGCGTCCGTCGCCGCAGGTGGCGTCATCGCATCCCGCGGTGAGCGCACATATGGGGAAAGGCCCGGATGACCGCACGGATGACCGACAGCGCGGGCCGGGTGACCCTGTGGGGCATAGAGGTCTTTCTGGCCGTCGCCGAGGAAGGCGCGGTCTCCGCCGCGGCCCGCAGGCTGGGCGCCAGCCCATCCGGCGTCAGCCAGCAACTCAGCAATCTGGAAACGGCGCTCGGCACGCAGCTGATCGATCGTACCCGGCGTCCGGCCCGGCTCACGGCGGCGGGTGGGATGTTCCGGCGGCGCGCGCAACGGATCTGGAACGAGGCGATGCAGGCGCGCGCCGAGTTGCTGTCTGGCGACATGCGGAACCTGACCGACCTCCGGCTCGGCATGATCGAGGATTTCGATGCTGACGTCACGCCGCGGCTGCTGTCCGACATGGCGGGCGCATTGACCGAGTGCAAGTTCCTGCTCGAAACCGGACCCAGCCATCGTTTGTTGGACCAATTGGAAAGCAACGCGCTGGACGTTGTGGTGACCGCCGAACTGGAGGGCGGAGCAGCGGAATGGATGGAGGTGCATCCGCTGCTGGAAGAGCCATTCGTCGCGGCCGTTCCGAAAGGGTTCGATCCCGGGGACGACGGGCTGGCGGCGCTTCGCGACCTCCCGTTGATCCAATACACGCAGCGGCATCTGATGGGCCGGCAGATCGCGGCACATCTTGCCCATCACCGGGTGGTTCTCAGCCATCGGTTTGAACTGGATTCCTACCACGCCATCATGGCGATGGTCGCCTCGGGCGCGGGATGGACGATCCTGACGCCGCTCGGCTACCTGCACGCGCGCCGCTTCCGCGAAGAGGCCGACGTGTACCCGCTTCCCATTGCTCCGCTGACGCGCCGAATCCTGCTGACGGCGCGAACGGAAGCACTGCAAGACATGCCGCGGCAACTGGTCGACCGCCTCAAACCGCTCTTGCAGGAAATGATCGTCGACACGGCAATCGAGCGGTTACCATGGCTCAAAGGGTCTTTGCGGGTGCTGTGAGCCGCAGTGCGCCCGGCGCCCGCGCCAATCCTTCTGAGCGAAATCGTGGTCTACGTGCCGTAGGCGCGCGTTTCCGCCATGACCTGGTCAGCCGCGCCGACGAGGACGCTGGAGACGAAATCCAGGTCGGAGAGTGTCAACCGTGCGGGCAGGCGTACATCGCAGGCACGCATCAGCATATCCCGCGTTTTCGGCAGCTCCGGCACACCGCCTTCGATGAAACGCCAGTTCCAAAAGGCGCGCGCGTTGTCTGTGCTCATGCCGAAGACCTGCACCTTGATCCCGCCAGCCTGGGCGGTTTCGGCGAAGGCTGTCACCTGGTCGTCGGACATTCCGATCAGGTTGAACTGGATCGAGTCCGGTGCGCGCAGCTCCGGTGCGAGCGGTTGGGGAACGTCAAGCCAGGGCGAGACGTTCAACTGCGCGGCGACATAATCGTGATTGCGCCTGCCATCGGCGACGCGTCGTGGAACCTCGGCAAGCTGCGGCCGGATGACCGCTGCCGAAAGGTTCTGCATCCGCAAGTTGTAGAGTGGCAGCGCATTTTGCCAGCGCTCCACGGCCTTTGCCAGAATGTCGTGTTTCTTCCAATTGTGCTCATAGGCGCCCGACATGATGATCGCCTGTGCAATCAGGTCGGCGTCGTCAGAGACCATGATGCCGCCTTCGCCGGCATTGACCAGCTTGTACGACTGGAAGGAAAAACAGCCGACGCGGCCGATCGTGCCGATTTTCTTTCCGTTCCAAAGCGTCCCGAGGGAGTGGGCCGCGTCCTCGATCACCGGAACGCCGCGCGCTTCTGCAAGGGCCATGATGGCATCCATATCCGAGGTATGGCCGCGCATATGACTGATCAGAACAGCGCCGATATCGTCGGTCAACCTCGCTTCGAAATCCGCCATATCAACGCGGTAGTTCGAGCCGACCTCGACCAGAACCGGCTGGCAATCGGCGTGGACCACCGCGGATGGAACGGCTGCGAATGTGAAGGCGGGGATCAGCACTTTCGCCCCACGGGGCAGGCCGAGCGCCTTCAGCGAGAGGAACAGGGCGGCCGAGCAGGAGGAAACGGCGAGCGCGTACCGGCTCCCCATCATCGCAGCGAATTCCCGTTCCAGCAGCGTTACCGGGGCATCTTCCGGCGCCGTGTAGCGAAACAGGTCGCCCGATTGCATCAGGCGGTCGATCTCGGCCCGGGCGGCCTCCGGAATGGGTTCGGCGTCATAGACATTCGGAACTGGCGCCTGAGACATGTTTCGGCCTTCGCGTTTTTACATTCGGAAAATCTGTATTCCAGTTTTAGTTTTCACGAAAGGAAAAAGATCGCCCCGCGGTTCAGGAGATCGCGAGCGTCGTTGCCGCGTGCCGCGCGGGCGCGGCGACGCGGGCGGCGCATCGTGAGGTTGTTCAGTGCGATGCCGTCCCGCCGAGCAGAAACTGCGCCATTCGTCGGGCAATTTCGGCATTGTCGGTTGGCATTGGCAGGGAGGCGATTGCCTTGTCCAGGTTGGATTGAGGAAGCACCTTGCCGCGTGTTCGGATCAAACCGGCCAGAAACTCCGCATCGAATTCCGGGTGGGCCTGCGTGGTATAGATGCGCGTATCATAGAGCAGCGCGGCGTGCCGACAGGTCGCGGAGGAGGCAACCGTCTCGGCGCCAAGGGGCGGTTCGATGACCTGATCCTGATGCCAGGCATTTAGAGCAAGTTCGGTGCCGTCGAAGTCATAGATCGTTCGACCGACGCTCCACCCTCCGGAGAATTTCTCGACGCGACCGCCTAGTGCTTGCGCGATGATCTGATGGCCGAAACAGATCCCGACCAACGGACGCCCGTCGACATAGATTTGCCGAATGAGGTTCTCCAGCGGAGCGATCCACGGATGCGACTCGTAAACGCCGTGCTTCGAACCGGTTATCAACCAACCCTCGGCCGCATCGGCCCCTGCCGGAATATCCCCTTCCTCCACATTCCATGTTCGAAACGTGAAACCGTTACCGGCGAGGAGTTGCTCGAACATGCCGGGGTAGTCACCCGTGGATTCTTTCAGTTCTTCGGGTGCGGTACCGGTCTGGAGAATGCCAATCAGCATGGCGAATGTTGTCCTGTGAACATGGGACGCACAGAGAAAGCTGCGTCAAACAGTGTCGATGTATAGTTCCGTCTGCTCTTCGCGGGAGGTTTCGGCCATGTAGCGAAATTCCTGCCGCTTCGTCAGAACATAGTTCTGGACGAGTTGCTGCGGGAAGATTCGGGCCACCTCCGGGCTTGCTTCGAAGGCGTCGATCGCGCCTTTCCAGTCCGTCGGGATACTGGGCAACTCCCGGTCATAGGCGTTCCCCGTCACGGGGTCGGGCGGCATTGAGCCATCCTCGATCCCGTTGAGCGCGGCGCCGAGTACCGCCGCAATGGTGAGATAGGGGTTCACGTCGCCGCCAGACAAGCGATGCTCGATCCGCCGGGCCTTGTGGTTGCCGCTCGGGATACGCAATGCGGTGGTGCGGTTCTCGTAGGCCCAGCAGATGCCGGTGGGCGCATGTGCGCCGGGCACCATCCGGTCATAGCTGTTTCCGTGCGGCGCGAAGACCAGCGTGCTTCCGGACATCGCCTTCATGCAGCCGTCAACGGCGTGAAGCAGGTGATTGCTGCCGCGTTCGGTCCCGTCGTCGAAGATGTTCGAGCCGTTCTTGTCGAGCACCGAGAAGTGCATGTGCAAGCCGGAGCCCGCGTAGTCGGGGTAGGGCTTGGCCATGAAGCTGGCTGCGAACCCGTGGCGACGGGCCAGACCTTTGAGAAGCATCTTGAAGAGCCAGGCGTCATCCGCGGCGCGCAGGGCGTCTTCCTGATGCATCAAGTTGATCTCGAACTGCCCGATGCCGGATTCGGAGATTGCCGTATCCGCGGGAATGTCCATCGCTTCGCAGGCGTCGTAAAGCTCGGTGAAGAACTTGTCGAAAACGTCCAGCGCCCGCAGCGATAGAATCTCGCCCATCGCGCGCCGCTTTCCGGTGCGCGGCGAGGCCGGTACCCGGAGTTCGTCGCCGCTGTCGTCGATCAGGAAGAACTCCAGTTCCACCGCAACGACCGGCGTCAGGCCGCGTTCGGCGTAGCGCGCGACGACGCGCGACAGTGCATGACGTGGGTCCCCTTCGAAAGGCCGGCCGTCTTCGTGGAACATCCAGATGGGGAGCAGGCCGGTGGGCGTGTCCAGCCACGGCATGGGCATGAAACCGCGCTCGGTGGGTTGCAGCACGCCGTCGCGGTCGCCGCTGGCAAGAACCAGGGGGCTGTTCTCGATGTCTTCGCCCCAGATGTCGAGGTTGAGCACCGACATGGGAAACCGCGTGCCGCCCTCGATGGCCTTGTCGGCGAAACGCACGGGAATCCGCTTGCCGCGCGGCTGGCCGTTCAGATCCGCCGCCGCCACCCGGATCGCGTGCACATGGGCATTCTTCCGAAGCCAGTTCTTCATAAGCAATTGATCACGCACCACGGCCATCTCCGTAATTTGATCAAATTCCTACTACCGGATCAGGTTGAGCCGCAAGGCTATTTTGCGCCGTTTTTGTTTGGGCAGATGTCTGTTGAGGCGTTTGTTGATCATCCCGAAGAGGCTGATGATGACAAGCGTCATCAGAACGAAGAAGCCGGCGACAATAGGGTAGGGGACGAAGGGGTTGAAGGTCTTGTCGGCGAAGTAGTTGGCGTAATAGAGCGCGTCGCCCATTTGCTTCCAGGCGGGGAAGCCGGAGAAAAACACGAGCGTGGTGGCGTGGAAGAGAAAGATCGCCTCGTTGGTGTAGGCAGGCCAGGCAAGCCGTAGCATGGTCGGCCAGACAATCCGGCGGAACCGATGCAATCCCGTCAGGCCGTAGGCGTCGGCGGCCTCCAGATCTCCCTTGGGGATCGAGCGCAACGCACCGTAGAAGATCTCAGCGGCATAGGCGGAGGTATTGAGGAACAAGACGATTGTCGCGCCAAGCCATGCGCGCGTAAGCCAGCGCGTGGACGCGCCAAACTCGATTCCGAGTAACGAAAACTCGATGCCCGCCTTGGGCAGAAGCACAAAGGCTTCATATGCCAGGAAGAACTGGATGAAGAGCGGTGAGCCACGGAACACAAAGATGAACCACTCAGCCGGTTTTCGCAGCCAGGGATTCTGCGCGTTCTTCGCCATCGCCAATGCGGTGGCGAAGAAAAAGCCAAGCAGCAAGGCGATGGCGGCGAAGTAGACATTCCAGATCAGGCCGGAGCCGATCAGCACAACCTGTTCGCAAACCGTGATGTCGGCTTTTGGCAACAACCGCTCGCCCAAACCAAGGGAGCGGAGGGCGTAGGCCTGAAAGGACTCCCAGCAGCTCATGCCTCGCGCCTCATGGCTTCGCCCGCCGCGGTGGCCTGGCCGTGCGAAAGCTTGCGTGTGATCCGCTCAAGCACAACCTCCGATACACGGGTGAAGGCGAGGTAGAACACCAGCAGGAACAGGAAATAGTAGAGCCGCCAGTCCGGGTGCGGATAGGCGTAGATGGCTGTCTTGGAGCCACCGAGTTCCCGCGCCCAGTACACGATGTCCTGAACGCCCAGCAGGAAGAGAAGCGGTGTCGCCTTGATCAGGATCATCCAGAGATTGCCGAGGCCGGGAAGCGCATAGACCCACATCTGCGGCACGAGGATGCGCCAGAAGGTCTGCCGGTCGTTCATGCCATAGGCGTGCGCCGTCTCCAGTTGCGGGCGCGGCACGGCGTTCATCGCGCCGTATAGCACGTTGGCGGCAAAGGCGCCGAAGACGATGGCGAACGTGAAGACCGCGAGTGTGAAGTTATAGATTTCGTGGATGCTTTGCGGTGCTGTCGAGAGCGGCATCTTCGCTTCGGGGCAGACGACGAAATCGTTGCCTTGCCGGACGGGTTCGGTCCAGTCGGGGCAAATCGCCTGATGCCGAAGCCACTCGATTCCCTGATCGAGGGCAATGACGAAGAAAAGGAAGAAAACGATGTCGGGTACGCCGCGCACGATGGACGTGTAGAGCTTGCCGATCCAGGCGACAGGCGGGATATGCGAGCGCGAAGCAACGGCACCGGCGAAGCCGAAGGCCAGCGAGACGGGGGCCGTAATTGCGAGTAGCAACAGGACCGTGCCGAAGGAGCCATAGAACAGCATGTGCTTGCCGTTTGTCAGGTAGCAGGCAAGCCAGGCGAAGCCTTCGAGCGTGGAGGGATCGGCGCAATGTGCGAACATGTTGGGTGGGCGCGGCCTTTAGAGCCGCGCCGAGACGACCCTAGTAGGGGCCCGTCATCCCTTCGAACCACTTTTCGATCAGCGTGTTGAGCGAACCGTCGGCCTTCATCGACTGGATTGCCGTGTCGAACGTGGCCTTGAGCTCTGCATCGCTCTCGCGCAAACCGATGCCGATCCCGCTACCTAGCATCACATCGTCGCCAATGATCATCAGGTCTGCGTCTTCGTTGGCAATCGGCTCCAGGAAGGCTTTGTCGGCCAGAACGGCGTCCACCTCACCATTGCGGACTGCGGCGACTGTCTCGTCCGGCGTCGCGAATTCGACCAGCGTGGCGCCGGTAGAGGCAACGTGGCTGGCCTGAATCGTGCCGGTCTGCGCCGCCACGACGCCGCCGGCGACATCCACGTCCTCGGCCATGGCGACGTACACCGACGGATCCGGCGGGAAGTAGGCTTCGGTGAAGTCGATCACCTCGTCACGCTCCTCGGTGATCGACATGCCGGCGATGATCGTGTCGTAGTTACCGGATGTGAGGTTGGGGATGATGGAATCCCAGTCGTTGGTAACCCATTCGCAGGTCAGCTCGGCACGGGTGCACAACTCGTCGCCCAGTTCGCGCTCGAAACCGTCGACCTCGCCATTGTCGTTGATGAAGTTGTACGGAGGATAGGCCCCCTCGGTGCCCATGCGCACAACGTCCTGTGCCACGGCAAATCCTGCCGAAAGGGCCAGGGCCGCGGTGGAAAGGATCAGTTTATTCATTATTTTCTTCTCCCGGTGAGTGGGTTTTGCTCAGTGGATGGGCCTCTCAGTGCCCCTGCGAATGCGACAGGAATTGTCGCAGCCGTTCTGTCTGCGGATTGCCGAATAGCGTTTCCGGCGCTCCTTCCTCTTCGATCTTTCCCTGGTGAAGAAAGACGACATGGTTCGATACATCCGCCGCAAGCCGCATATCGTGGGTGACGATTAGCATCGTGCGCCCCTCTTGCGCGAGTGCCTTGATAACCTTCACAACTTCCTGCTCCAACTCTGGATCGAGGGCGGACGTTGGCTCGTCGAAAAGGAGTGCCTTTGGTTCCATCGCGAGCGCCCGCGCGATGGCGGCGCGCTGCTGCTGTCCGCCGGAAAGCTGGGCGGGGTAGGCGTCGCATTTGTCGCCGATACCAACCTTGGCAAGCAATTCCCGCCCCAGCGTTTCGACCTCATGGCGATCGCGTTTCAAGACAGTTACCGGCGCTTCCATGACATTCTCCAGGATTGTCATATGGGCCCAAAGATTGAACTGCTGAAACACCATCGAGAGATTGGTGCGAATGCGGATGAGTTGTTTGTGGTCCCCGGGTCTGCGCGACATGCCGCTGCCGCGCCAAGCCACCGGTTCGCCTTCGAACCGGATGTCCCCCTGCTGGCTGTCCTCGAGCAGGTTCGCGCAGCGAAGAAGGGTTGATTTCCCCGAACCCGACGAACCGATCAGTGAGACCACCTCGCCTTTGCGAGCGACCATGTCGACACCTTTGAGAACTTCAAGCGCACCGTAGGCCTTGTGCAGGTCTCGTATCTCGATGACAGGCGGTGTGTCTGTGTTCACGGGAACGTCGCTATGGCTATTTCAGGGGCAGAGTAGGGCGCAAATTCCGTGCAGATGCAACGCGGAATGGCATATTACCCCTGCAACAGCGACTTTGATCCAACATGTTGGGCCGAATATGCCTCCGGACTGGGCGGATTGGGGACCGACAAGTACGCCTGCGGTGCGATCCGTACAAATCCGCGAATCCCAAGCGCACTGCGGTCGCCCGGCGCCAGATCGGCGATTCCCTCGGCAATTGCGGTGCGCAGGGCGGGCGCATGTTCGGGAAACGCGGTAATCAGCGCCTGTCCGGGCGTGGCGGCGCTCCGACCAATCACTTTCAATGCGCGTGCAAGAGAGGTGTGCGCGCAAATCAGTCGCCAGCTGATCGCGTCGATCGCGGCGATGTCTGCATTGCCATCGTTGAGCGCGCGCGAGCTTTCGCGGTGGCTTCCGGTTTCCGGAAGCAAGCGGAACCGAACCGGCGCCGCGGCCGCGGTTGCCCATCCGGAGTGAGAGACGGCCTCGTTGAAGGCGAGACGGGCGCCGCGGAAATCTTCCACACGGTTTCGGTCGTCGTCCCTGCGTACAACGAAAAGTGAGTGGTAGTAGCCCGGTGGTGTGTCGGGAAGGCCGTAGTCGATTGCACCGAGGAGCGTGACACGACGATGAAACTCGGTGCGGAACGGCAACCCGCAGACCTGGCCGAGCAGGAGATCCGGATTGCGCCACTGGGCGAACAGGTCGTCCGAGCGCGACAGAGAGAAAGGAGCGGAAATGCCTGCGCGCTGCAAGCGGTCGCGCACGGCCCACCAGAGCGCATCGGTTGACTGCCGGACGCCCGGATGGTCGTACATCGGCAGTGCTGCGATCATCCTACTTGCTGGCTTCCACGCGCTGACGCGCCAGCGCGCTGTCCCTGTCGTTGATGCCGAGCAGGTTTGAGACCAGCCGGATCAAGGAATCCTCCTCCTGGTCGCGAATTCCATCGGCAAGCACGACCGCCCACAGGGCTTCGACCACCGCTGTGCGATCTTCGTAGGGGACGGCATCCTTGATTGCCCGCGTAAACCGAACCGTGTCCGGGGCTTCGGATTCGAGCGTTTCGGCCTGCCCGCGCAGCGTCGTCGCCTCGAAAGGGCCGAG
This sequence comes from Tropicimonas marinistellae, assembly GCF_001509585.1. Lineage (GTDB taxonomy): Bacteria > Pseudomonadota > Alphaproteobacteria > Rhodobacterales > Rhodobacteraceae > Tropicimonas > Tropicimonas marinistellae. Next base: position 715,135 of record NZ_LNCI01000001.1, read on the forward strand.
CCCGTACCGGCGCATCAGAATCTTGTCGATCCTCGCGACCTCTGTCTCGGCGTAGTCGCCATCGGAGCGGGCCACACGAACCAGGAGCGCGGTGAGAGCGAGGCGCGCATCCGGGTCGGGCAGGGTCAGCGGCGTCGGGTCGGTGAGTCGACGGAGGAGATCAGCAAACATAGCCAGCGATATATGCGTTACGGCTCGATTGGCCAATGGGGTCGTGCCGCCGCACCATCGCAGGACGCTTCAATCCGCGCCATCGGCTGCGCCTGTCGAGGTCACGGCTTCTTGAGCCCGCCGCGCTGCTGCGGCATCCAAACCCAGGCGGTCTGCCGCGCGCTCCAGGTACGCCTGTTCCGACGCCTTCGCGACGCCGTCGGAAACAGCGACGCGCCACATCGCCACCAGAACGGATTCGCGGTGATCCCTGTCGAGACGTTTGCGCACCGCGGCGGCGAAACGCCCGTCCTCCGGAGCCAGCGCCTCGAGCTTCTCGCTTTCCGCACGCAGCCTCGCAGCTTCCACGGGGTTCAAGCCGTATGATGCCGCGAGAATGCGGTCAATCCGGCGGATTTCCTCGACGGCATAGAGCCCGTCCATCTTCGCCATTCGCACCAACAGGCCAGCCATGGCATGGCGGCCATCGAGCGTTGGCAGCGGTGTCGGTACGGGTGCGAAAAGGCGATGGAGAAGGTCCGTGAACATAGGTGCACATATGCCGGGCCGTTGCCCCTGCATCAAGCCCGGTAGCGCGGTCATTCTGCCGTTTGTTGGCCTTGGGGAGCAGCTAGCCGCCGAACCCTTCGACGATAACAAGGTCGCCGTCGGCGATCGGGTCCCGAATCGCCTTTGCGGCCTGGTGGTCCGGATCGTCGTAGCAGGCCATTGCATCGGCAAAGGTGGGAAACTCGATGACAACCGTATGCGGGTGCATTTCGCCCTCCCGCACGTCGTACTGCCCGGCCCGGACGAGAAACCGCGCGCCGTAGCGGGCGAATGGCCGGGCGGCGGCCTGCTTGTACTCCTCGAAAACCCTTTGGTCCTTCACGTCGACATGCGCGACCCAGTATCCCTTGAGCATCGCCGATCTCCTTCCCTCGTTCCGGACTAGCCCAGCAGGCCGGGCAAGGCAAAGATGATGTCGTCAACGGCAATCCCGCCGGGATCGGTGTTCAGTATCAGGATACCGGCAATCTCCGCCCGGCCGGTCTGCGTGCGGTAGCCGAACTCAGAAATGCCGCGGCCCGGTTCGTGTTGCAGGCTGGCGATACGGCGGCCGTCGCGGGCGAAGAAGCGGACCTCCACATGGCCGGTGTGTACCGTCGTCGTGCCGAGGGGGGCGGGATAGCCGGCGTGCACCCGGAAGCCGACGGCCGCCTGATCGTGATCGAAGAGAATGGCCAGCGCGCCTTCGCCGCGTGCGTGCAACTCCGGGAAACCGGTTTCGCCGAGTGGGAACAAGGCGTTGGAGCCGAAGCCCCGGTGCCGCGCCACGCTGAGGTTGCGTTTTTCCGCACCGCCGGCGATTCGCAGGTTCGGGCCGTCTGGCGCGCCGTCGATATCGTCGTGGCCGGTTGCCAATGGCACGACGTCCTGGCCTGCGAACCGTTCTCCGATCCAGGCACCGCGTGCGTAAAGCGGCATGTCCAGATTGAAACCGGGCTCGTCGCGTGGCGGTAACCGCTCGAAGTCGACCACTTGAAGGAGTTCCAGGCGGAGCGCGGCATAATCCGCCGTGATCACCTGTCCGGCGTTTGCATGGGTCGCCACCATGGCCGGCAAGAGCGCCATGATCGGCCAGCGACGTTTCATGATGGGGATCGGCTTGGCACGCGGATGGTGCCGTTGCTCACGCGCACGGCACTGCCGCCAACGCGCACTTCGGCCAATTGGCCACCCTGCACGACCGTTGTGAGGGAAATGTCACTCGGGCGCCCCATCTCGACGCCTTGCGTCAGGCGCAGGTTTGTCTCCTCCTCCGGAAGCGCGCCAGCCTCCAACAGGGCGGCGGCGAGAAGCGCGCTGGCCGAGCCCGTGGCGGGGTCCTCGGGAATCCCGGCGGTCGGAGAAAACATCCGCGCCCGAAATCGGCGGTCACCGGCGGGGCTATAGAGATAGGCCGCGTCGACGCCGGCCCTCGCCATGAGGGCCGACCAGCCGGGTTCCATGGGACGCGCGGCGGTGAGCGCGTCCAAGCCGGAGACGGGAACGAAAAGGAACGCCGGACCGCCCTGATAGACACCGGGCAGGTGAGCTCCGAAGCCGATGTCCGAAGGTGCAATCCCGAGCGCCGCGGCGATGAGATCGGGAGGTGCTTCGGACATCGTGCGGTGCGGGAGGACAGGCGCCACGAATTCACCGGTTGTCACCACGCCCCGCCGGGTCAGGCGAACCGGAACCGGCCCTGCTTCCTCCTCCAGCACGAGATGATCGTCGAAGTCGCCGGCGGCGTTGCGCATTTCCGCCAGCAGCACGGCACAGCCGATCGTCGGATGGCCCGCGAATGGGATCTCTGCCGTCGGGAAGAAGATCCTGACACGCGCGGCGTTCTCCGGGTCGCGCGGTTGCATGACGAAGATCGTCTCGGAGAGGTTGAACTCCCGCGCGATGGTCTGCATCTGCGCCGTGTCGAGGTCGTCCGCGCCGAGCACCACCGCGAGCGGATTTCCGGCGTAGGGGGTGTCCGTGAACACGTCGAGCGTGTGGAATGTCAGCGCGTCATACATGGTTGGCGGCCCCATCGGCTGGTGTTGCCGGCCGACCCTGTCCCATGCATCGGCACATGTAAACATCGCCGGGGCGCTCCCGCCCGGGCGCGTACCATCAAAGATGGCACGATCCCGGTTGGGCCGGGCCGCGCGCATTGCGCGCGGCGGCGCGGATGGAGAGTTTCATGCCAGACGCGGAAGCCCTCGACCAATCCGGCCGGCGGCGAAAGCCTCAGACCAGGCGGCTGTTCTCTTTGGCGGCGCGGATGAAATCCCGAAAGAGCGGATGCGGCTGGAAAGGCTTCGACTTCAACTCGGGGTGAAACTGAACGCCAATGAACCACGGGTGATCCGGCACCTCGACGATCTCCGGCAACCGGCCGTCCGGCGACATGCCCGAAAAGCGCAGTCCCTTTTCCTCCAGCTGATCCTTGTAGCGGATGTCCACCTCGTAGCGATGGCGATGACGCTCGTCGATCGTCGTTGTGCCGTAAATCTCCGCCACGCGGCTGCCTTCGGCAAGCACGGCGTCATAGGCACCGAGCCGCATCGTGCCGCCCTTGTCGTCCTCGACCTTGCGCTCGATCTTTGCGTTGCCCTGGACCCATTCCTTCAGGTGGTAGACCACCGGCGTGAAGCGTTTCTTGCCCGCCTCGTGGTCGAATTCCTCCGACCCCGCATCGTGCATCTCGGTCAGGTGGCGCGCCGCCTCGATCACCGCCATTTGCATGCCCAGGCAGATTCCGAGATAGGGAACCTTGCGGGTGCGCGCGAATTCCGCTGCCTTGATCTTGCCCTCCGTGCCGCGTTCGCCGAACCCGCCGGGCACGATGATCGCGTGGAAGTCTTCCAGATGCGGTGCGGCGTCTTCCTTTTCGAAGATCTCGGCGTCGATCCACTCGGCCTTCACCTTCACCCGGTTGGCCATGCCGCCGTGGGTCAGTGCCTCGGCGATGGATTTGTAGGCGTCTTCAAGCTGCGTATACTTGCCGACGATGGCGATGCGCACCTCGCCGTCCGAATTGTGAATCCGGTCGGACACGTCCTCCCAACGGGAGAGGTTGGGCCGGGGCGCCGGGCTGATCTGGAAGGCGTCGAGCACCGCCTGGTCAAGTCCTTCGCGGTGATAGGCAAGCGGCGCGTCGTAGATCGACGAGAGGTCCTGCGCGGCGATCACGGCATCGGGACGCACGTTACAGAAGAGCGCGAGTTTCTCCCGTTCCTTCTGCGGGATCGGCATCTCGGAGCGGCAGACGAGCAGGTCCGGCGCGAGCCCGATCGAGCGCAACTCCTTGACCGAGTGTTGTGTTGGCTTGGTCTTCAACTCGCCGGAGGCCTTGATGAACGGCAGGAGCGTCAGGTGCATGAAGATGCACTGACCGCGCCCCTTGTCCTGCGCGAACTGGCGGATTGCCTCGAAGAAGGGCAGGCCCTCGATGTCGCCGACCGTGCCGCCGATCTCGCAGAGCATGAAATCGACCTCGTCCTCACCGATGGCGATGAAATCCTTGATCTCGTTGGTGACGTGCGGGATCACCTGGATCGTCTTGCCGAGGTAGTCGCCACGGCGCTCCTTCTCCAGCACGTTGGAATAGATCCGCCCCGAGGAGACCGAGTCGGTCATCCGTGCCGCGACCCCCGTGAAACGCTCGTAATGGCCGAGGTCGAGATCGGTTTCCGCGCCGTCGTCGGTGACGAAAACCTCTCCGTGCTCGAACGGGCTCATCGTTCCCGGATCGACGTTGAGATAGGGATCGAGCTTGCGCAGGCGGACGCTGAACCCCCTCGCTTGCAGCAACGCGCCAAGGGCGGCAGAGGCCAGCCCTTTTCCAAGGGAGGACACGACGCCGCCCGTGATGAAGATGAACCGTGCCATAGTCGGCCGACCCCCCGTGATTTCGTTGGATTCCCGTGCGGAGAATCGCCAGTTTCAGCAGCCAAGATGCGCCCGAAAAAACGCACCATCACGGGACTCAGAGTTTAAAGGATTCGCCGTGATGGGGCAACAGCACCTCTAGATGCTGTTGCTGGATTCTTGGTTTATGCAAAGCCTTGTGGCCCGTGGGTCGCGTCTTTGCGCCGAACCTACTCGGCCACCTGTGGCACGAGCGGTGCGTCGCCAACGGGTGCGGGTGGCAGCAGGTCGTCCGCGGCGGGCGCCTCGGGGGCCGGTGTCTCCACCACCTCGGGCTGGTCGGTAATTCGGTCCACCACGGAGGTGTTCTCGGAATTCGCGGCCGCAAGGATCGTGAGCGTGATCGAGGTCACAATGAACCCGATGGCGAAAAGCCAGGTGAGTTTGCCGAGCGCGGTCGCGGCCGCGCGGCCCGACATGACGCCGCCCCCGCCGCCGCCCATGCCCAGGCCGCCCCCTTCGGATCGCTGAAGCAGCACGATGCCGATCAGGCTCAGAGCCAGAATCAGGTGGACGATCAGGATGACGTTTTCCATGCGTGGGGGCCTCGAATTCGGATGCGCGGTATCTAATGGGAAGCCTCCGCGCCCGCAACCCCCAGCACGGTGCAATGGGATGTGCGCACCGGAGCCTGTCGGCCGATGCGGCAGATTGGTGGTTTGCGCGGCGGGCGCGGCCCGTTATACCGGCGCGGGTTTTCCAGCCAGCCGAGGAGAGGATAATGGCCAATGTCGTCGTGGTCGGCGCCCAATGGGGCGACGAAGGGAAGGGCAAGATCGTCGATTGGCTCTCCGAACGGGCCGATGTGATCGCGCGCTTCCAGGGCGGTCACAATGCCGGGCACACATTGGTGATCGACGGCGAGGTCTTCAAGCTGTCGCTGCTTCCCTCGGGCATCGTGCGCAAGGGCAAGATCTCGGTGATCGGGAATGGCGTCGTGCTCGACCCGTGGGCGCTGGTGGAAGAAATCTCCCGGCTTGCGAACCAGGGCGTCGAGGTCACTCCCGACAACCTGATGATCGCGGAGAACACGCCACTCATCCTGCCGCTGCATGGCGAGCTGGACCGTGGCCGGGAAGCGCAGAATTCGGTTGCCAAGATCGGTACCACGGGGCGCGGTATTGGGCCGGCCTACGAGGACAAGGTCGGCCGCCGGGTGATCCGCGTCGCCGATCTGGCCGACGATGCGACGCTGGAGACCCGCGTTGGGCGACTCCTGGTGCATCACGATGCGCTTCGCCGGGGGCTGGGGCTGCCGCCGGTGGATGCCGCCAAACTACTGGCCGACCTTCGGGAGATCGCGCCGAAGGTCCTGCCCTTCGCCAAGCCGGTCTGGCGCGAGATGAATACCGCGCGCAAGGCGGGCAAGCGGATCCTCTTCGAGGGGGCGCAGGGCTCGCTGCTCGACGTGGATTTCGGCACCTATCCCTTCGTGACCTCCTCGACCACGATTTCCGGATCCGCCGCCTCGGGCACCGGCATGGGGCCCGGGTCCATCGACTTCGTGCTCGGCATCGTCAAGGCCTATACCACGCGCGTCGGCGAAGGCCCCTTTGCCTGCGAACTCTTTGACGAGGTGGGCGAGCATCTTGCCACCGTTGGCCGCGAGAAGGGGACGGTCACCGGCAGATCGCGACGCTGTGGATGGTTCGATGCCGTTCTTGTGCGGCAGACCTGCGCGCTTTCCGGCGTTAATGGCATTGCGTTGACCAAACTCGACGTGCTGGACGGGCTGAAGGAGCTGAAGATCTGTACCGGCTATGACCTGGACGGCAAGCACCTGGACTATCTCCCCACGGCGGCCGATCAACAAGCTCGCGTAACTCCCATCTACGAGACGATGGAGGGGTGGAGCGAAAGCACGGCCGGTGCCCGCAGCTGGGCAGACCTACCGGGAGCGGCGGTGAAATATGTGCGCCGAATCGAAGAACTGATCGATTGCCCGGTTGCCCTGCTGTCTACCTCTCCAGAGCGTGACGACACGATACTCGTCACCGACCCATTCGCAGACTGACGACGGGGTGGCGCCATGGCACTGAGCTACAAGGCACGCCGGCGGCTGTCGCTTCTGATACTGGTCGTTGGGCTCCCGGCATATATCATCGCGGCCTGGGTTCTGTTGAGCTGGCTCGACCGTCCATCGGTGATCGTCGAAGTCCTCGTGTATCTCCTGCTGGGTATCGCCTGGGCGCTTCCTTTCCGGTTCATCTTCCGCGGTGTCGGCAAGGCAGACCCCAACTCCACCGCCACTGACACGCAGGACGGTGCGGACAGCACACGGCATCCGCCCGAGGACTAGCCACAAGCCCCCCAAACCAATGGCGCGGCGGCCAGTTGGGCCACCGCGCCAATGAGAGCGAAGGTAGTTTCTGAGGGGCGTAGAGCTGGGCCCTCGGCTGTCCGGTTCGGCGATGCGACCCGGAGACGAGGTCCCTCGGCGGTTGCCGTGCCCCTGAACTCGTTACGGAACGGAGTTGCAGGGAGTCAGAGAACCGCCCTGCGTTCCTCCGGTTTGTATCGCGAGCTTTGCGAAAGCGTGAATTGACCCCGGTCGAGCTTCTGGATCTTTCCCTGCCGCAGAAGCTGGCCGAATGTCCGCAAGCTGTCCTCGCGCCGCAGTTTCTCCTGACCGTCGAGCTGCCGTACGACATTCATGATCTGCGGATGTGAGAAGTGCGGCCGCCCCTCGACATAGGACGTGTAGGCGGCAGCGCATTCCAGCAGTTCTTCCAGGCCGGCCGCGCCCATCCGTTCGGCAAAGTCGTCGAACGTGGTGCTTTCGGCCAGAATTTCGGCAGCTTCGCTGTCGCTTGTCGGCTTTGCGGGTTCACTTCCGGCGTGAGTAACGTCGGCTGTGTCGGGCTCGTCGTCCCAGTTTGTGACCACGCGCCGCGGACGCACAGGCGCGGTCGAGCGCTCGTGCGCCGGCTTGCGCGTTTCTGCTTCGGGCGTGTCGACGCGCTGTTCCGATACAAGCATCAGAGGTGCGACGCGGGGGCGTTCGCGCCCTTCGCCACTCGCGCCAGCCGGGCGCTCTCCCGTAGCTGCGCTCACCGGACGACGCGGACGAACCGGCGTGCTGCGTTCCGCTGCGTCACTGCGCCGGCGAAGCGGAACGGCGCCTTCGGTGTCGCGGGTGGCTTCCGTATCGGCCGGTGCGTCGGCGTTTCGAAGGCTCTTGCGACCGGCGTCGGTGGAAGAGGCTGTTTTCGGCTCGTCAAGCAACGTGGGCTTTGGCGTGTGTGGGCGCACGACCTCTGCAAGATCCTTGCGATAAGGCTCGGCCTCGCGCTCTTCGGAATTGCGCGCGGTCGGACCCTCGGCTTTCGTGGCCGCCACGGCCGCTTTCAGATGCTCGATTGCCGACCGCCGCCGCTGCATCTCGGCGCCGGCGAGCTTGCTGTTGGTCTCGTCGAGCAGGCGTTCAAGCTTGGAATCGTCCTCGCCGTTCTGTTCGAGTGCCAGCGCGCGGCGTTCGGCAGCGGCTTCTGCGCGGCTGGCGTCTTCCGTGGCCTGCGCGAGCTGTGCAACCGTCGCCTGGACGGGATCGACGTCCGTGTCTGTGTCGCTTCCGTCGTGCGCGTCGTCGAACGTCTCGTCGTCGGGGATCCGGCTTGAGGCGTCGAGCATGAGCGCAACGGCTTCTTCGGGGTCCGGAACGACGCGGGTTTCCGCGATCTCATCCTCCTGCCCGGGCTCCTCCGCTTCAGCTTCTTCCGCGATTGGCGCGGCGTCTTCGTGTTCGTCGGACGCGAGGTCGCCGCTATCGACGAGGAGATCGTCCTCGGGTTCCAACGCGCCAGCCTGATCGATTTCGGAGTCAGCGTCCTCCAGTTCATCGGTAAGGAGCAACGTATCGACTTCTTCTGCGACCGCATCCACGTCATCGTGCGCAGCATCTTCCGATGCGATGTCTTCGGGCGCTTCGTCTTCAGCGTCTGCGACTGCCTCGAGGATCGCCATGGCATCCGCCGTCGCTTCGGCCGCCTCGTCGGTCGCGGCTTCGGCCTCCAGCGACGCCTCGGCAAGTGCTGCCATGGCTTCTTCGCTGCTCTGCGCTTCGCGTGACGCAATTTCTTCCAAGTCGGCGCTCATCTCGCGCTCAACTTCCTCGAGTTCGCGCAGAAGCTCGGCTTCGTCATCCTCTGTTGGAAGATCGTCGGTGTCATGCGCGATCGCTTCGCCGGTCTCCGGGGTTTCGTCATCGGGTACCTGATCGGTGTCGGCCGCGTGGAGCGCCTCCGACTGGGCAATCGTCTCTTCGTTTTCAGCAACGTCCGTCGGCTCGACGACCGAGTCGGCCGGGACGGAAACCTCTTCCGCGGCTGCCTGCTCGTCATTGTCCGTGGGCGCGTCAGAGCTTTCCGGCTGCGCCTCGGCGGTTTCGGCTGTCTCGGCGTGATCGTCGCGCCGCCCAACTCCGCTCAAGGCCGCGCGCAAAGAGGCCATCAGCGACGTCTTGCGGACGCGGATAACGCGGCCGGACGGGGCCTCCTCCTCTGCTTCGGCCTCTGCTTCGGCGGTTTCCGGTTCGGTGCTCTCCGCAGCATCGTCGTCGTCCTGAGCTTCGGCCTCGGCGCTCGCGGTCAGTTCGGCAACCGTCCTGGCGATGTCGTTCACCTCGTCGGCCGTGGCCTCCGGTTGATCCGCTTCCTCAGCGACGTCGCCGTCATCGGCTTCCGCATCTTTCGCCGCGTCCTGAGCTTCCAGGGCGGACAGCACGTCGTCCATCGATTCAGACTCGTCCTCGGTCGCCAGTACGTCCGGCTCGAGTTCGTCGTCCTCGGATTCAGCGGCATCCCCCGATGCAGTGGCGGCGACACTCGGTGCGGCGTCGGCAAACACCTGAGTCCAGTCGACGGCAGAACTTTCTTCCGTTTCGTCGGCGTGCGGTTCCGGCGGCGTCTCGTCGAAGGCGCCGTATTCGCCGACAGGCTGACTTTCGGAATATGCGTCGAGTTCTTCGCTCGAAACGGCATCTTCCTGATCCGGTTCGGCGACGTACGCGGGTTCCTGCTCGACCGTCTCGGCCTCGGGTTCGGGCTGTTCGGCGACTTCCGCTTCGAAAGGCGCAGTTTCCGCAACGAAGGCGTCTGCGGGCTCCTGCTCGAAGGTTGCGACCTCGGGTTCGGGCTGTTCGGCGGTTTCCGCCTCGAAGGGCGCGGTCTCGGCGACGAAGTCGTCTTCGGGCTCCGGCTCGAAGGTCTCGGCCTCGGGTTCGGGTTGCTCGGCGGCCTCCGCTTCGAAAGGCGCGGTCTCCGCAACGAAGTCGTCTGCGGGCGCCTGCTCGAAGGTCGCGGCCTCGGGTTCGGGCTGCTCGGCGGCTTCCGGTTCGAAGGGCGCTGTCTCCGCGACGAACGCGGCTGCGGGCTCCTGCTCGAAGGTCTCGGCCTCGGGTTCGGGCAACTCGGCGACTTCCGGTTCGAAAGGAACGGTCTCCGCGACGAAGTCGTCTTCGGGCTCCTGCTCGAAGGTCTCGGTCACGGCTTCGGGCAGTTCGGCGGTTTCCGGTTCGAAAGGCGCGGTCTCCGCGACGAAGTCGTCTGCGGGTTCCTGCTCG
>NZ_LNCI01000010.1 GCF_001509585.1 Tropicimonas marinistellae
TTCGATTCCCCTACGGACTGCCACCTTCGCCCCAATAGCGTAGTACTGGTGGAACACTCACCACAGATCCGGCTGAGCTTCGGCTGCGCTGCCAATGGCTCGCCTTTCAACGGCAAAGCCAGTTCTGACACCAAGCACATAGGTGACGGCAGATCGAGGCTGGACCCCACCCAGTTGGGCTCCTAGTGTGCGCGCGCTGAGATGGAGGCATTCATGGCGGTCGGCACCAATATCCGAACCTATTTCGAGGGCACTTGGCACAACGGCGATGTACCTATCATGCGGGCGGCCGACCACGGGTCGTGGCTTGGCAGTTCCGTTTTCGACGGCGCACGCATGTTCGAGGGAGTAACGCCGGATCTCGACGCGCATTGCGCACGGGTGAACCGCTCAGCCGAAGCGCTGATGATCACGCCGACGCTGACGACCGGAGAAATGGTGGAGATTGCCCGAGAGGGGCTGGCGGCCTATGCACCGGGCGCGGCTGTGTACATCCGGCCAATGTACTGGGCACTGGAGGGCAATGAACTTGGCGTGCTGCCTATGCCCGGCGCGACTGGCTTCGCGATGTGCCTGGAAGAGATCCCGATGCCGCCCGCCGACAAGGCGACGACGTTAACGCGCACCCGATTCCGCCGTCCTGTCCTGGAATCGAGCGTGTGCAATGCCAAGGCCGGTTGCCTCTATCCCAACAACGCCAGGATGCTGGCGGAGGCGCAGGCGAAAGGGTTTGGAAACGCGCTGGTCGCGGACGCGCTCGGGAATGTTGCCGAAACGGCAACGGCGAACGTTTTCATGGTGAAGGACGGGGTCGTGTTCACACCCATCGCCAACGGCACGTTCTTGTCGGGCATCACCCGGGCGCGGCACATCGCCAACCTGCGGGCGGACGGTATCGACGTCGTCGAAACGGTTCTGAGCTTCGAGGATTTTGAGGCCGCAGACGAGGTATTCCTGTCGGGCAATCTGTCCAAGGTCACGCCGGTCTTCGCGTTCGACGACATCTCGTACCAGATTGGCCCGGTCACGCGGCGCACACGGAATCTCTATTGGGACTGGGCGCTGTCGGCCTAGACCGGCGACCGGGTTCGGGCTTTTCCAAGAGCCTGGACTGCGAAGAGAAAGAATCCGAACCCCAGCATCAGCTCAAAAGGCTCCTGTTCCTTGCCTGAGACGAACCGCGGCTCCAGAAACTCCGGCACCGTCATGCCTTGTGGAACGTCGTGCAGCACTGGTACGAGCTCGTAGTATATGTAGAGTAACGCTGGCAGCAGGAAGAAATGGGCAAGCGACCTTGGTGCGGTCAGAAGTTCCAGCGCCCGCGGAGCCCTTTCGCCCAGTAACGGTGTCAGAAGAATACGACCGAACGCCCCGTACAAGCCGACGGAAATGAACGCCAGATGGAGGGGAAAGCCACTCACGTTGTGGAAGTTGAACTCGTCCTTCTCGTTAATCGCCGAAACGGCCTCCGGCGTCGCGTAGTCAAAAACTCGCTGTCCCCAGCTCGCTTCTTCCCCCGCAATAACAAATAGACCCCCGGCGAAAACGAGATAGAGAACGGCGTAGACACGCTCGTTCCTCCACAGGCGCCCCGACGCAACGACCGCGAGCGCCGCTGCCGCGAGATACAGCACAGCTGTCAGCCACTCCACGGGCCCATCCTCACGGATGATCCAAGCATATTTTTGGGCATTTTCGGCCTTTGCGGCGAAAATGACGACCGCCGCAGCAACCGGAAGCAGCAATAGGATCGCCGACATGGCAGATCGGTGATCTTGTGAACGAACAGTCGAAAATACGGGTATTGTCATTCAGAACTCCCCCAAAACACGAACCAACTACGAATTACGCGCTCCCCCCGAGCGCAATTGGCGGGGACGAACCTTACGCTTCGTCACCCCCATCCAGTCAACTCATTTTTGTCACAAAAACGTCATATCACTGTTACTTTTCGAGAATGTTAGCGAGGGTTTGGCTCTCGGGGAGGATATGAGTTGATCCCGCGAGGCTGGTCGTACAGGATCCCGCTGCTGGAGGACCTGACCCATGCGCAAGTTCCTTGTCGTTCTCGACGACACCCGCGAATGCCTTAACGCGATGCGATTTGCCGCGATGCGAGCGGCGCACACGGGCGGCGGGGTGGAGATTCTCTCGATTATCCCACCGGAGGAGTTCCAGCACTGGATCGGCGTGGCCGACATTATGCGCGCAGAGGCACGAGAACGAATCGAGGTCCATTTCGAAGTCTTCGCGAAATGGATGCGCGATCGGCAGGGAGTAGACCCGAACCTCGTGATCCGCGAGGGCGAGCCGGTCCCGGAACTCCTGGCGCAGATTCGGGAAGATCCGGACATTGGCGTTTTGGTGCTTGGTGCGGGCACTGGCAAGGGAGGCCCTGGCCCGCTGGTGACGCAACTCACACGAAATGCCGGCACTTTGCCGGTTCCGGTCACCATCGTCCCCGGCTCGCTTTCGAAAGAGCGACTGGAAATGGTGAGCTGACAAGCCGACGGAACGCCGACCCGCCTGTCGTGCGCGTCAAGCAACACGACCACACGTCCACAGAGCCGGGTTCGCGCACTCATCATACTTTAGAATAATTCTAGGTGGATTGACACGGCCACGCGCAGGGCGCATATACTGACCACCCCTCCAGAGAGGCATACTCATGTTTATTCAAACCGAATCCACGCCGAACCCCGCGACACTGAAGTTCCTTCCTGGCCAGACAGTGCTCGAGGCTGGAACCGCGGATTTCCCGTCTGCTGAAGCGGCCGGAACCTCGCCGCTTGCCAGTCGCGTCTTCGCCGTGAGCGGCGTGACGGGTGTGTTTTTCGGCACTGATTTCATCACTGTGACGAAGGCCGAAACTGTCGATTGGGAGCATGTCAAACCGGCAATCCTTGGCGCGATCATGGAGCATTTCCAATCGGGCCAACCTGCAATTGCTGATGGCGAGGCAGCTGTGGGTAGCGGTCACGCCGAACATCATGGCGAAGATGCGGAGTTGGTAAGCCAGATCAAGGAGTTGCTGGACACTCGTGTGCGCCCAGCCGTGGCTCAGGATGGTGGCGACATCACATTCCACGGCTTCGACCGCGGGGTTGTCTACCTCCACATGCAAGGCGCCTGTGCCGGTTGCCCCTCTTCCACGCTGACGCTGAAAATGGGGATCGAAAACCTTTTGCGGCATTACATCCCGGAGGTCGTCGAGGTTCGCCCGGTTGCGGTCTGAGCCAACCATACTCGCATTCGACACATCGGCCGCGCATTGCGCGGCCGCTTTGTTGTCTGAGGACCGTGTTCTCGCCAGACGATCTGAGACGATGTCGAAGGGTCAGGCGGAACGGCTGATGCCATTGCTTCAAAAGGTCCTGGACGAGGGGCGTACGCGCCTGGAAGATCTCGACGCGATCGGCGTCGGCATCGGCCCGGGGAACTTCACCGGCACGCGGCTCTCCGTCGCAGCGGCGCGCGGGCTGGCGTTGTCGCTGGGCATCCCGGCAATTGGCGTAGGTACCCTGGAGGCGATGGCCCTGGGCACTGACGGCCCCGTGCTGTGCAGTCTCGATGGACGAAGGGAAAAGTTCTACGTTCAGGTCTTCCACGACGAAACACGGACAGCACCCGGGCTGTTTTCCTTTGACGAGATACCCTGGCCCGCGTCGGAGACGAACGTCGCCGTAATCGGCCACCGGGCCGAAGAGCTGGCGAACGCGTCAGGGAGCGCGGTTTGCACACCCAGCTATCCACTTGCAGAGGCCATCGCGCGGATCGCGGCGGCGCGGATGCAGGAAGGAACGCAACCCCGCCCCGCCCCGCTCTATATCCGCCCCGCAGACGCCGCCCCGCCCGCAGACCCGCCTCCCATGATCTTGCCGTGACGCCTGAGGCGCTTGCAGCCTTGCACCACCGGTGTTTCGAGACGCCGCGGCCTTGGAGTGCGGCGGAGTTTTCCGGGCTTCTCGAAGGCTCCGGCGTCTTCCTGACCGCCGACGAGGACAATCGCGGCTTCGCCCTCGGCCGGGTGATCATCGATGAAGTGGAATTGCTGACATTGGCGGTCGCTCCCACGGCGCGGCGGCAAGGGATTGGACGCCGGTTGCTCGCGGCCTTCGAGCGAGATGCGGCCAGTCGCGGCGCACGCCTGGCAATTCTCGAAGTCAGCGCGGCAAATGCACCTGCCATCGCGCTCTACGGAGCCACCGGGTACCGACAAACGGGCCGCCGACCGGGCTATTACCGCGCTCAAAACGGCTCCTGCGAGGACGCGTTGATCTACTGCAAGGCGCTTTCCTGACAGGCTGCCCCAACGTCGCGCACCACTGACAGGATGAAAAACCGGTTGACCCCCCTTTGCTGCTGCGGCCTTAATTCTCCTGTGATCCGAAAGAGATCGTGACTCATTCGTATGTCGAGCCACCCGGCCCGGCGCCATAAACAAAATCCAACCGGGAGATACCCAATGACATTCATGCGGAGCATTCTCGGCGCTGCGGCAACACTGGCGCTGGTCGCCGGCACGGCTGCAGCCGACCCCGCCATCATCTTCGATCTCGGCGGCAAGTTCGACAAGTCGTTCAACGAATCCGCCTATACCGGCGCGAAACGCTGGGCCGAAGCCAACGGCGGCGAGTTCCGCGAAATCGAGATGCAATCCGAAGCACAGCGCGAGCAGGCCCTGCGTCGCCTGGCTGAAGCCGGGTCCAACCCGATCGTCATGACCGGCTTTGCCTTCGGCAATGTGCTGGGCGAGGTTGCCCCAGATTATCCCGACACCTCCTTTGCCATCATCGACGCGGTCGTCGAACAACCCAACGTGCGGTCGGTGGTCTTCTCGGAGCATGAAGGCTCCTACCTCGTGGGCATGTTGGCCGCGAAGGCCTCCGCCTCGGGCACCGTGGGCTTCATCGGCGGCATGGACATTCCGCTGATCCGCAAGTTTGCCTGTGGTTACGCCGAGGGCGTTCTAGCGGTGAACCCAGATGCAACGGTTCTTTCCAACATGACCGGCACCACACCGGCGGCATGGAACGACCCGGTGAAGGGCTCCGAACTGACCAAGGCGCAAATCGCACAGGGCGCTGACGTCATCTATGCCGCAGCCGGCGGCACTGGCGTGGGCGTGCTTCAAGCCGCGGCGGATGCCGACAGCGTGCTCTCCATCGGCGTGGACAGCAACCAGAACCACCTGCACCCGGGCAAGGTTCTGACCTCCATGGTCAAGCGCGTGGACAACGCGGTGGAGAAGGCCTTCAACGATGGTCCCGGTTTCGAGACCGGCGTGATGGTCATGGGCCTCGCCAATGACGGTGTCGGCTTCGCCCTGGACGACAACAACGCCGAACTGGTCTCCGACGAGATGGCTGCCGAGGTGAATGCTGCCGCGGAGAAAATCGCCTCGGGCGAATTGTCGGTGCATGACTACTACTCCGACAACGCCTGCCCGCATCTGCAATTCTGATCCTGGCAGGATCCAGCGTTAGATGAAGAGGGCCGCGTAGCGCGTTGCGGCGCGGCCCTTTTTCCAAAAATCGGGGGTGGTGGATGAAGGATCTCGCGGACAATTCCGGCCAGCCGTCGGGCGCCATGCCGGACGCGCCACCGGCTATTGAGCTACGCGGCATCTCCAAGGCTTTCGGGCCGGTGCAGGCCAACAAGGACATCTCGCTCAGCGTCGCCAAGGGAGCAATCCACGGCATTATCGGCGAGAATGGCGCAGGCAAGTCCACGCTGATGTCGATCCTCTACGGCTTCTACAAGGCCGACGCGGGGGAAATCCTGATCAACGGCGCCCCCACCGATATCCCAGACAGCCAGGCCGCGATCGCTGCCGGTATTGGGATGGTATTCCAGCATTTCAAACTCGTGGAGAATTTCTCCGTTCTGGAAAACGTGGTGCTCGGCGCGGAGGATGGGGCGCTGCTGCGCACGACGATGTCCAAAGCGCGCAAACACCTCACCGAGATCGCCGAAGAATACGAAATGAACGTCGATCCCGACGCGCTGATCGAGGAAATCGGCGTGGGTATGCAGCAGCGGGTGGAGATCCTGAAGTCACTCTACCGCCACGCCGACATCCTGATCCTCGACGAGCCCACGGGCGTGCTGACCCCGGCGGAAGCAGACCACCTGTTCCGCATTCTGCGCGGACTGAAGGACGAGGGAAAGACGATCATCCTGATCACCCACAAGCTCCGGGAGATCATGGAAGTGACCGACACGGTTTCGGTGATGCGCCGCGGAGAGATGACCGCGACGGTGAAAACCGCCGAAACCAGCCCCGAAGAGCTTGCCGAACTGATGGTCGGGCGCAAGGTGCTGCTGCGCGTGGACAAGAAACCGGCACAACCGGGCGAGACGATCCTGAAGGTTTCTGACCTTCGGGTCGTGGACGACGACAACGTGGAGCGGCTCAAGGGTGTCTCGCTTCAGGTTCGCGCGGGCGAGATCCTCGGCATCGCGGGCGTGGCCGGCAACGGCCAGTCGGAGTTGCTGAACGTGTTGGGCGGCATCACGCGCGCCACCGGGTCTGTGCAGGTCAACGGTCAGGAGATCGACCTCACCGGCAAGCACTCCGATGGCCGCTCGCGGCGCGAACGCGGGATCAGCCACGTGCCCGAAGACCGCCAGCGGGCGGGCCTGATCATGGATTTCTCCGCCTGGGAGAACATCGTCTTCGGGTATCAGTGGGACCCGGCGTGCAACAACGGCATGTTGATGGACAACGACGGCATCCGCCGCGAAACCGCTGGAAAGATGGAGCGTTTCGACGTGCGTCCGCCGGATTGCTACTTGGCAGCCAAGAGTTTCTCTGGCGGCAACCAGCAGAAAATCGTGCTGGCTCGCGAGATCGAGCGGAACCCCGATCTGCTGCTGGTCGGCCAACCGACCCGCGGCGTGGATATCGGCGCCATCGAGTTCATCCATCAGCGGATCATCGAACTCAGGGACGCGGGCAAGGCGATCCTGCTTGTGTCGGTGGAACTAGATGAGATCATGGGGCTTTCGGACCGCATTGCCGTGATGTTCGACGGCCGCATCATGGGCGAGCGCTTGCCGGGTGAAACCGACGAGCGCGAGCTGGGCCTCCTCATGGCCGGTGTGACGAGCGGCGAAGGAGCGGCGTGATGGATGTGATGCCCAAATGGGCCGATGTAGTGCTGGTGCCACTCATTAGCCTTCTGCTCGCCTTCGCGATCTCCGCCCTTGTCATCCTCGGGATCGGCAAAGACCCGGTGGAAGCGGTGAAGCTCATGGTCACCGGGGCTTTCGGATCCACCTATGGCTGGGGCTACACGCTCTTCTATGCCACAAACTTCATCTTCACCGGGCTTGCGTTCGCCGTGGCCTCGCACGCGAGCCTGTTCAACATCGGGTCGGAGGGACAGGCGACGCTGGGTGGGCTCGGCGTGGCGCTCGTTTGTCTTGCCCTGCCCTGGCCCCACTGGGCGCTGGCCCTGCCGGCGGCGATGATCGGCGGCGCCCTCTTCGGGGCCGCCTGGGCTTTCCTGCCTGCGTGGCTTCAGGCCAAACGCGGCAGCCATATCGTGATCACCACGATCATGTTCAACTTCATCGGCGCGGCGGTGTTGAACTACATGCTGGTGAACGTCTTGCGTCCCGAGGGCTCGCAGGATCCCGCCTCGGCCAATTTCCCGCCCGGCACCAACCTGCCCACATTGCATGAAATCCTCGGCGTGTTCGGAATTCCCTTTTCCAAGGCCGCACCGGTCAACGTCAGTTTCCTCATCGCGTTGCTCGCCTGCGTGCTGGTCTGGCTTCTGATCTGGCGTACCCGCTTCGGTTTCGAATTGCGGGCTTTCGGAAAATCGGAATCGGCGGCGGTCTACGCGGGGATCTCCCCGGCCAGGATCATCATCGTGGCGATGCTGATCTCGGGCGGGCTCTCGGGGTTGATGGCGATCAACAACGTGATGGGCGAGGCAGAGCGCCTCGTACTGAACTCGGTGGAAGGCGCGGGTTTCATCGGCATCGCGGTGGCGCTGATGGGGCGCAATCATCCCGTGGGTGTCGCTCTGGCGGCGCTGCTCTTCGGCTTCCTCTATCAGGGCGGCGCTGAACTGGCGCTTTGGATGTCAATTCCTCGGGAGTTGATCGTGGTAATCCAGGGGCTTGTGATCCTCTTCACGGGCGCGCTCGACAACATGGTGCGCATGCCGATTGAGAAGCTGTTCCTGGCCATGCGGCGCAGTGCGAAGGCGGGAGAATAGAAATGGATTTCTCCACCCTCATCCAGATCCTCGATTCCACGCTGCGGATGGCCACGCCATTGCTGCTTGCATGCCTCGCGGGGCTCTTCTCCGAACGGTCGGGCATTTTCGACATCGGGCTCGAAGCCAAGATGCTGATCTCCGCCTTCTTCTCGGCGGCGGTCGCTTACGAAACGGGTTCGGTCTGGCTCGGTCTGCTGGCCGGGATCGGCAGCTCCTTGGTCTTTGCCGCCATTCACGGGGTCGCCTCGATCACGTTTCGCGGCAACCAGCTGATCTCCGGGGTTGCGCTCAACTTTCTCGCCGCCGGCATGACGGTGCTTATCGCACAGAACTGGTTCCAGCAGGGCGGACGCACGCCGTCTCTCATGGGCGGTGCCCGGTTCGAGCCTCTCACCCTGCCCTTCGCCGATAGCTTGGCGGCCGTCCCGATCTTCGGCCCGCTCTACGCGGAGCTGCTCTCCGGTCACTCCATCCTGGTCTATGTGGCGTTGCTGGCGGTACCGGCCTCATGGTGGGTGTTGTTTCGCACCCGCTTCGGGCTCCGCCTGCGCGCGGTGGGTGAAAACCCCGCGGCGGTGGACACCGCCGGCGTTTCGGTCGTTGCCCTGCGCTATTCGGCCGTGGCCATCGCCGGGCTGCTCTGCGGCATTGCCGGCGCCTACATGTCCACCGGTCTCGGCGCCGGATTCGTGAAGGATATGACAGCGGGCCGCGGCTATATCGCGTTGGCGGCGCTGATCTTCGCCAAGTGGCGCCCGTGGTATGCCCTTTCGGCCTGTCTGCTCTTCGGGCTGTTGCAGGCGCTGGCGCTCCGCACGGACGTGGTGGCGCGGATCTTCCCGTTCGAGATGCCGGTGCAGCTGCTCGACAGCCTGCCCTATATCCTGACGGTCGTGATCCTCGCCGGCTTCGTGGGCAAGGCCATCCCGCCAAGAGCCGGCGGCACGCCTTACGTGAAGGAACGTTGATGGCCATTCGGGGACGGCCTCGGTGCGGCCGTCCCGAACTCGGCAATGCGCGGCAACCGCGGCCCCAACCTCACATCTCAGCCGCCAAACTGCGGGAATGTCTCAACCGCACCGGCTTCGCCGTTGCCGTACCAAGGCGCACGGCCTAAAGAAAAAAGTATGCAGATCTACCTCCCGATCGCCGAAGTGTCCGTCAACGCCTTCATGCTTCTGGGCTTGGGCGGGATGGTCGGAGTGCTGTCAGGCATGTTCGGCGTCGGCGGCGGCTTCCTCATGACCCCCTTGCTGTTCTTCATCGGGATACCGCCGGCAGTGGCGGTCGCCACCGAGGCCAACCAGATTGTCGCATCGTCGTTCTCGGGTGTGCTTGCGCACTGGCGCCGCAAGACGGTCGACATTCGGATGGGCATGGTGCTGCAGGTTGGTGGTCTGATCGGTGCCGCTCTCGGCGTATTGGTTTTCAATTTCCTGAAATCCATGGGCCAAGTCGACCTGTTGATCCGGCTTAGCTACGTGGTTTTTCTCGGTATCGTCGGGTCCTTGATGTTCGTGGAATCGCTCGGTGCACTTCGCCGCTCAAGAGCAGCTGCGGGGCCTCGCAAACCGGTTCGACGTCAGCGGAACTGGGTCCATACCTGGCCGCTCAAGATGCGCTTTCGCACCTCGGGCCTGTATATCTCGGTCATTCCACCGATCCTCGTGGGAATGGCTGTCGGTGTATTGGCGGCGATCATGGGCGTTGGCGGCGGATTCATCATGGTGCCGGCGATGATTTATATTCTCGGCATGCCAACCAAGGTCGTCGTCGGGACATCGCTGTTCCAGATCATCCTGGTTACAGCCTTCACGACGATGCTGCATGCCACAACCAACCATACCGTTGATATGGCGCTTGCGGTGCTTCTGCTGGTGGGTGGCGTCGTGGGGGCGCAGATCGGCACCCAGATCGGCACGAAACTCAAGGCAGAGCAACTGCGTGTCCTGTTGGCGGCACTCGTGTTGCTGGTCTGCGGCAAGCTCGCCGGTGACCTGCTGCTGGAACCGACCGAGCTCTACTCGATCGGAACATCCGGAGGCCACGGATGATCCGGTGGATTGCTACCCTCGTGATCGCACTGTCGACCGCGAACGCGGCCCAAGCGCAGCAAATGGTTGCCGATCTGAGCCAAAGCCGGGTGTCGATCACCGCGAGTTTCGCCGGCTCGCATATCCTCGTTTTTGGCGCCGTGCGCGAGACTGCCGTTGGGCCACAGGAACCTTTCGATGTGATCATCACCGTGTCCGGGCCACTGCAGCCCGTCACCGTCCGAAAGAAGGATCGGGTAGCCGGTATCTGGGTGAACACGGAGGAAGCGCGCATCGACGCCGCCCCAACCTTCTACAATATCTCCACAACTGGCCCGATGGCGGACATCCTGTCCGAGACAGCCGACCTGCGGCACTCGATCTCCACTCCGAACGCGATCCGTGCGGTGGGATTGACAGAGGATGTTTCCGAAGCGGACGCCTTCACCGAAGCCCTGATACGCATTCGACGCGCGGATGGGACCTATACCGAGGACGAGGGTGGCGTGACGCTGATTGGTCAGACGCTGTTTCGCACCGATATCGAGCTTCCGTCCAATATCGTCGAGGGAACATACCTGGCGCGGATCTTCATGATCCGGGACCAGCGGGTCGTGGCCACTTTTACGGACGTTCTCGGTGTGCAGAAAGTTGGGCTCGAACGGTGGATCTATACCCTCGCCCAGGAGCAAGCGGCGCTTTACGGATTGCTCTCGCTAACCATCGCCATTGCCGCCGGCTGGGGAGCATCGGCAACCTTCCGCTACATCCGCGGCAGCTAGCGACGAGCCTATCGGCAGGTGAATAAGGCCCCGGCTTGGCGCTGCGCGATGTAGCCTCAATTCGGTGCTAAGGGACACCTTCATGCACCTGCGCCGTTCTGCGACGGCCTATCCAGACGCTTTCGGAGCCGGAGCGACAACACGGCACGGCCATGGAAACCCGCTTCCATCTCGCGGAACCTGGCATGATCGTTGAAGCAAACGGGATCCAGGCACGTTGCTGCCACGGTCAGGCGGTGCGGTTCAGTCGTTCCTCCAGCACCTCGAAGGGCACGGCCGGGTCGTTCTTTGCGTCACGGATCACAAGAGAGGTCTTCACGCTGGCCACGTTATCGGCAGCGGTGAGCTGCCCGGTCAGGAAGGACTGAAAGGTCGAGAGGTCGGGGGCGACGCATTTCAGAATGAAATCGATCTCGCCGTTCAGCATGTGGCATTCACGCACAAGTGGCCAGTCGCGACAGCGTTGCTCGAACGCACTAAGATCGGCTTCCGCCTGGCTGTTGAGCCCAACCATTGCGAACACCTGTACCTCGAACCCGAGCGCGCGGGGATCGACCTCGGCATGATAGCCGCGAATGTACCCGGCTTCCTCCAAGGTGCGCACACGTCGCAAACAAGGTGGCGCCGAGATCCCGACCCGGCGTGCAAGTTCGACATTGGTCATCCGACCGTCGGCTTGAAGCTCGGCCAAGATGTGACGGTCGATGGGGTCTAGTTTGCCACCCGACATGCGGCCCTCCTGAATTTTCCGAACCTTAGCGAGGCCACCGAAAGAGCGCAACATTGTTTCAATCCCGCGCAACTTTTGTCCGCATTGTGCTTGCTGCATGGCTCTGCACACCCAGGCCTTCCAGAAGCCGCGGGCTTTGCCTATATGGTCCAAGCCGTCGCACGCCAGTGCACAAGGTTCAACGAGAGGCTCACGATGTCCAGCACCCGCCACACCCGCGTTCTAATTATCGGCTCCGGCCCGGCCGGCTACACTGCCGGCGTCTATGCCAGCCGGGCGATGCTGGAGCCGCTTCTGGTGCAGGGAATTCAGCCAGGCGGGCAGCTCACCATTACCACGGAAGTGGAGAATTGGCCCGGCGAGACGGAGATCCAGGGGCCTGACCTAATGCAGAACATGGAGGCGCATGCCCGCGCCGTGGGCACCGAGATCGTCTCGGACATCATTACCTCGGTCGACCTGTCGAAACGGCCCTTCGTGGCACAAAGCGACGGCGGCACCACCTACACGGCCGATGCACTGATCCTGGCCACTGGCGCACAGGCGCGCTGGCTTGGGCTGCCAACTGAAGAGAAGTTCAAGGGCTTCGGCGTCTCCGCATGCGCCACCTGCGACGGCTTCTTCTATCGCGGCAAGGAGGTCGTCGTGATCGGCGGCGGCAACACGGCCGTCGAAGAAGCACTGTTCCTGACCAAGTTTGCCACAAAAGTCACGCTGATCCATCGCCGCGACGAGTTGCGTGCGGAGAAGATCCTGCAGAACAGGCTCTTCAAGAACCCGAAAATCGAGGTCTTGTGGGATCACACGGTCGAAGAAGTGCTGGGCAACGACGCCCCCCTAAGCGTCACCGGCGTGAAGGCGAAGCACGTCAAGAGTGGCGAAGAGACGGTTGTCCCTTGCGACGGGTTCTTCGTGGCGATCGGCCATGCGCCGGCCTCCGAACTGGTGAAGGACCAGTTGGAGACCCACATGGGCGGCTACGTGGTGACCGCGCCGGATTCGACGGCCACCTCGACCCCAGGTGTTTTCGCCGCGGGCGATCTGACGGACCACAAGTACCGCCAGGCGGTGACGTCTGCCGGCATGGGCTGCATGGCGGCCCTTGAGGCGGAGCACTTCCTGGCCGAACAGGAGTGATTGGCCGGTCGGAAGTGTTGTCCGAGCCGGATTTGGCGACGCCTCCCCGCCCCGGACCCGGCGGAGCTGCGTTGAAAGGCCATATCGTCTCTGCCCAATGGCGGGGACGGTCATTACGGCGCGGTTTTTCCGATTACTGGAAGGTTCGCAAATAGGCGACGACGTTCACGATGTCGGCCTCTTTCTTCAGACCGGCAAACGACATCTTGCCCTTGGGGATCAAGTCCTTCGGCTTTGTCAGATAGGTCGCCAACGCGGCATCGTCCCAGACCAATCCGCCTTCGGCAAGCTCCAGCAGGTTGTCCGAATACTTGAACCCCTCGACCTGTCCGGCCGGAGAATCCACGATGCCGTTCAGCAGCGGGCCGACCTTGTTCTTCGCCCCGTCCCCAACGGCGTGGCACGCCTTGCACTTCTTGAACACCTTTTCACCTGCTGCTGCATCGCCATCGGCGAACGCCGGCACGGCAAGCACCAAACCAAGCGCGGTCGCGAGGCAGGACATTGTAACCTTCATATCGTTTCCTTTTCTTGCATTGCTTGATTCCACGGACGAGAATCTGACTTTGTCGTCCCCGGCGGTGATCACCGGACACGACCGGACCGTCGCTATTGCGCGGCGACGGGCAGCCTTGCGAGCTGGCACCTCCCCCAAAGCACCTGAAGCGCATCCACAAGATGATCGATGTCGCGTGGCCCGTGAACGGGCGACGGTGTGATCCGCAAGCGCTCTGTTCCTTTCGGCACCGTCGGGTAGTTGATCGGCTGGATATAGATCCCGAACTGGTCGAGAAGCATATCCGACAGGAACTTGCATTTGACCGGATCGCCGACGATCACCGGGATGATGTGGCTGGGATTGCGGACATGCGGAATGCCCAACGCGTCGAGCCTCCGGCGCACCTCGGCGACGACCTCCCTGTGGCGAGCGCGTTCCAGCCCACTCTTCTTGAGATGACGGACCGAGGCGGCCGCCCCTGCAGCGATGGCCGGCGGCAGCGCGGTGGTGAAGATGAACCCGCTCGCGAAGCTGCGCACGAAGTCGCAAAGCTCCGCCGAGGCCGCAATGTACCCCCCCACCACACCGAATGCCTTGCCGAGCGTGCCCTCGATCACCGTGAGCCGATCCATCACCCCCTCGCGCTCCGCGATTCCGCCACCCCGTGGGCCATAGAGACCGACCGCATGAACCTCATCAAGGTAGGTCATGGCGCCGTACCGATCCGCAAGGTCGCAAATCGCGGCAATCGGCGCGATGTCACCGTCCATCGAGTAGACACTCTCAAAGGCGATGAGCTTTGGCGCACGTGGGTCGGCCTCCGCGAGTTTCTGTTCCAGATCGGACAGATCGTTGTGTTTCCAGATCTCTTTTTGTGCCCGCGAGTGGCGGATACCTTCGATCATGGACGCGTGATTGAGGCTGTCGGAGAACACGATGCACCCCGGAATCTGCGCCGCCAGCGTCCCGAGCGCGGCCCAGTTCGAGACATAGCCGGATGTGAACAGAAGTGCGGCTTCCTTGCCGTGCAGGTCGGCCAGTTCCCTTTCCAGGTCGACATGCGCATGCGTCGTGCCGGAGATGTTCCGCGTGCCGCCGGCGCCGGCACCGCAGTGGTCGATTGCTTCGTGCATCGCTGCGATCACGTCAGGATGCTGGCCCATGCCGAGATAGTCGTTGGAGCACCAGACGGTCACTTCGTCCGTGCCGGCGTCGCGGGTGCGGGTCGCGGCAGGAAATTCTCCGCGCCGGCGTTGCAGGTCGATGAACACGCGATAGTTGCCGTCATCCTTCAAGTCGCTCAGCCGATGCCGAAAGAATGCCTGGTAATCCATCTGGTCCCCGCTGCGTTGTTCGCAACGATGCTAGGGCGAGGCGCTCCGGCCATAAATGACAATAGTCAAGCGATTGCCAGGCACGCGGTTCGCCGCCCGGCGATCTTTCGACTTGCCTTTATTGTCGTTTCGAAGGAGCGTCGCCCCGGAGTTGGCGGACCCATCGCGTATCTGCATAGGTCGGCACCGGGAGGAGAGAGGAATGTCCGAAGAACCCAATAGGGAAATCGCGCGCAATTCGCTCCTGTTGAAGAGTTTTCCGAAGTCCTATGTCGATACCCTGCTCGCCAGGTCGACATGGCATAGCTACGACCGTGGCGAAACACTCTTCCTGCACGGTGAGACGGCCCGATCCATCCACATCGTGATAGACGGATGGATCAAGCTCTACCGGATCGCCGCCAACGGTGGAGAAACCGTGGTGTCAGTCTTCACCAAAGGCGAGAGTTTCGGCGAGGCCGTCGCGTTCAAGAACAGAAAGTACCCCGTCTCGGCCGAAGCCGTGACCGCGAGCCAGGTCATCCAGATTCCCTCGAACGTCCTGCTCGACATGATGCGAAAGGACCTCGACGTCAGCGTTGAGATACTCGCCTCGACCTTCACCCATCTCCATTCGCTGGTCTCTCAGCTGGAGCAGCTTAAGGCACAGACCGGTGCGCAGCGCGTCGCGGAGTTTCTGCTTGAGTTCTGCGACGAAGAGGCTGGCAGCAGCATGGTGACGCTGCCGTACGACAAGGTCCTGATCGCCGGACGCCTGGGAATGAAACCCGAAAGCCTGTCGCGCGCCTTCGCCAAGCTGAAACCGTTGGGGGTACGGATTTCCCGCAACCACGCCTCGATCGACGATATCGAGAGGCTTCGGGAGTACACCGAGGAAGATCCGGCGACGTCCTGGAACAAGGTGCTCTGACGCGACGGCGCAATGCCGCGACCGAATACAGAGAGCAAGATCGGCCAACCTGGCGCCTGCGAGCATGTCCGATTGTGCCTTGAGACAGGCGAGCAGTACGTAATGCGGAAGCCACTGATCCGTGGCAAGCCCACGGCCGCCGTCACATCGTCGGTTTCTCAGCCACACTGCGCACGTCACCGCGAGCCCGACCGCTAGGAGACGACGGTCGGAACGAAGTATAGCGCAAGCAACAACAGGCAATAGAACCCCAGAACCCAGTTGAACCCGGCGCGCCAACCCGGGGCTTTCCAAAGACCGAGGTAGCGCGAGAGGATGACCCGCGCTTTCAACCAGGCCAGAACCAGGATGGCCCCTCCGACAGCAACCGGCGCGAGCCCGCGCGTCACCAGCGATGCGATGACGGTGGAAAGGCCGCTGAGGAGGAGAAGCGCCGACCAGGCGCGGGTGAGCGGACAGACGCGCATCGGCTTACGCGAGCAGATAGACGACTGGGAAGAGAAGCACCCACATGAGATCGACCATGTGCCAGAACGCGCCCGCGACTTTGATGTGATGTGCCTCGTCCCAGACTGCGACAAGCCCGAGGATAAGGATTCCGGCGGCGACATGCGCGGCGTGGAATCCGGTCAGCAGATAGTAGAACATGAAAAACGGATGGGTTTCGAAACCTATCCCCTGTGCCGCCTTGTCGGCGTACTCGATGCCCTTGATCCAAAGGAACACCACTCCAAGCGCCATCGCTCCACCCAGGTGCAGACGGCTGGCAGCCCGACGCCCCGCCTCGCGCAAGTGCAACGCCCGCGCGGCTAGGAAGCCGCTGGTGACCAGAACCACGGTGTTCAGTGCCGCAGCGGTCCGGTGCAAGTGATCCTGCGCTTCGGCGAAGCCGGAAGGGTCCGTAATCCGGACGCCGAGAAATGCTGCTAGCCCCGCTCCGAAAACGAGCAACTCGCTGACGATGAGTACCCACATCAAAAGCTCGCCCGGCAGTTCTTCGACCGACCCGGGTCGCGGCATCGGCTCGGCCATGCTCACGCCCCCACCAGGTGTCGGTAAATCTGGGGCAGTGCCTGCGTAAGCTTGTCGGGGTCCGGGATCACCTCGAACCCACCCTGCCCGAACAGCCGCGGGAACCACGTTTTGGCGGTGCGGTCCACAGTCACACCAAACACGGATTGCCCGGCCCGGCGGGCTTCTCTCACCGCCATGCGCGTATCTTCGATGCCGTGTCGGCCCTCGTAATGGTCAAGGTCGTTGGGCTTTCCGTCGGTGATGACAAGCAGCAGCTTCCGCTTGCGGGCCTGCGTCGCGAGTTCCGCGCTCGCATGGCGCATGGCGGCACCCAGCCTTGTGTAGAAGCCCGGGCGCAACCCGCCGATCCGCTCCTCGACGACCCGGCTCATCGGTTCGTCGAAGCGTTTGCAGTTCTGTACGTAAACGCGATGCCGCTTGAGCGAGGAAAACGCGTTGATCGCAAATTCGTCGCCACAGGCGTCCAACCCCCAGGCGAAGGCATCCAGCGCCTCGCGCTCGATATCGATCACGGCGCGGCCCGAAACCGCACTCTCGGTGGAACGCGAGACATCGAGCAAAATCGAAACCGCCAGATCGCGCGCTTCGGGGCGGGTCTGGGTCCAGATCCGCTGCGTGCCTTGTCCGGTGGCCTTCCAGTCGACCTGCGCCCGGACCGTGGCGTCAAGATCGAGCGCATCGCCGTCGAGGTGTCCGCGCGTCGTCACCCGCCCCGGTCGCAACGCCTCGAATTGCCGTTTCACGGAACGGATGCGGCGCGCTGTTCGCGGGTCCTTCGCGTAGTCTTCGTATTCCTCCCGCGCCTCCGCCGTACTGGCCAGAACGCAGACATGGTCTGGAAGGTAGGTGCCCGTCCGGGCGTCCCACTCCGGGTAGGTCAGCTTTGCCGAAAGCCTTTCGCGGTCAACATCTTCGGGCGCGAGGTCGAGATGCAGCTTCAAGCGCGTTGCGGGGGCCTTGGAGATTTGCCCGAGCCCGATCTCGTCCTGATCGTCGGCCGCCTTTTTCGCGCTGTCATCGTCGTCGTCATCCACGCGACGATTGAGGTTCAGGAACTCGGCCCAACTCAGGATCGCTTCGAACTTGTGCAGGATCAGACTGTCCTGCCGCTCCGCCTGATCCGCTTGCCGTCGGCGCGCGCGCAGCATCTTGTCCCCAGCCTCCTCCGGAGCACCGCTGGTTTCGCGCGTTTCCACCTCGTCACCGGCCGAGAAGACAACCTCGCGCAGGTCCGGCCACAGCGGCACTGGGCGAAACGGGCGATACCCGCGCGGCGCCTCTATGTCAGACAGGTCGCCGGCAGACATCGCGTCCACGAGCGTCTCCGCGTCGGGCGCAAGTGCCGACGTCGCGCCGAGCATGTTTCGCAACACCGCCTCAACGCGGGCCTCGGCGGGTGGCAGCGCGGAATTTGGCCTTTGATGGAGCGTGCCGTCGCAAAGCGCCGCATACAGGTCGCGCAAACCCGGCGCATCCTGTAGCGCGGCCTCGACCATTGCGCGCGCCGCCATAAGTGCCCGAAGATCCGAGCGCAGCGGATCCCCATCGGCGACACGGTCGGGCGCATGGGCCGCCGCCGCCGTGAGCCAAAGGTAGAGCGCCGCATTGGCATCGCGCGTGGGAAAGACCGCCAATCGGGCCGGCAGGCGCAGCACCTCGCCATCGAAACTCGCCTTGGGCGTCGTCTCGACCTCGGTGCCGAGACGTCGCAAGAAGCTCAACCGGTGGCGTGAGATTTCGTCGGAGACCGGACGCAGCTCAACAGCATGGCTGCCTCCCAGCCCCCGGTAAAAGACTGCCAGCCGCCCCACGACCTCGGAAAGGTCGACCGCGGCTCCGTGATGCACCTCGGGCGCATCCAGGCGGCTGGCAAAGGAGTGCCACAGTTTCCCGACGCTTTCCTCGGGCTCCCATGGCTCGAAGTCGATCCTGGTCATCGACCGGCCTCACCCAAAGACGGCCGTGACAAGATCGAGGAGGCCGCGTTTCACATCCTCGTCGTCGCTGAGCGGTTCGATCATCGCTGCCTGCACGGCGCGTTCGACGCCCATGCCCTGCGCGATCAGCGTCGCGGCGTAGACCACGAGCCTCGTCGAGACGCCTTCCTCGATATCCTGCCCCTTGAGCGCCCGCAGCTTGCCCGCGAGGCGGACGAGCGAATGCACACGGCCCTCGTCGAGCCCGCTTTCCTGCGCGACGACCCGCACTTCCAGGTCGGGCTTGGGAAAATCGAACTCGACGGAGAGGAACCGCTGACGGGTCGAGGGTTTCAGGGTTTTCAGGATATTCTGGTACCCGGGGTTGTAGGAAGCCACGAGCATGAACCCCGGAGCCGCCTCCAACTCTTCCCCCGTGCGATCGACAGGAAGGATACGGCGGTCGTCCGTGAGTGGGTGCAGAACCACCGTGACATCCTTGCGGGCCTCCACCACCTCGTCGAGGTAGCAGATCGCGCCTTCCCGGACCGCACGGGTGAGCGGGCCGTCTACCCAGACCGTCTCGCCGCCCTTGAGCAGGTAGCGTCCGATCAGGTCTGCCGCCGCGAGGTCGTCATGGCACGCGACGGTGTAGAGCTTGCGCCCGAGCTTTGCAGCCATATGGGCCACGAAGCGGGTCTTGCCGCAGCCTGTCGGCCCCTTGAGAATCAACGGCAGGCCATTTGCGTGAGCTGCCGAGAAGACGGCGCATTCGTCGTCCTGCGGCAGATAGAAGGGGGCGTCGACCGCACCCGTCACAGTCTGGGACATCGAACCATCCATCCTGTTCACTCCGCAGGCTGGCCGGCGTCGGTCGAGATCACCTCACGGCGCGGCACCCAGATGGCGTAGATGAAGAGCAAAGCGCCGATGACGAACGCAACCCCGGCACCGAACCGCATCCAGTAGAATACGGCGAGCTGGTCCTGCACATCCATGTAGTATTCGCCGTTCACCCGCTGCAGGTGGGTTTGTACAGTTCCGGCAAACGTCAGCACGAAGGTCATGAATGCCATGCCGCCCGACATCAGCCAGAAGGAGGCCATGTTGAGAACCTGGTTGTAGGGATCACGGCCCAGCAAAACCGGCATCGCGTAGGTGAAGATGGCAAGGTTCAGCGACACATAGGCGCCAAAGAAGGCCAGGTGACCGTGTGCGGCGGTAATCTGGGTGCCGTGAGTGTAGAAGTTCACCCCGTGCAGCGTGTGCAGGAAGCCCCAGACACCCGCACCGAAGAAGGCCAGCGTGGCGCAACCGAGCGACCACAGCAGTGCGGCCTTGTTGGGGTGATCCCGCCGGCCTTTCCAGACCATCACGAATGCAAAGGCCATCATGGCGAAGAAGGGAACGACCTCCAGCGAGGAGAAGATCGAGCCGATCCACTGCCAGTAACCGGGTGTTCCGATCCAATAATAGTGGTGGCCGGTGCCGAGGATGCCGGAGAAGAGCGCGGCCGCGACGATCACGTAGAGCCATTTCTCGACCACCTCGCGGTCGACACCGGTCAGCTTCAGCATCAGGTAGGCAAGGATCGAAGCCATGATGAGCTCCCACACGCCTTCCACCCAGAGGTGAACGATGTACCACCAGTATTGCTTGTCGAGGCTGAGATTGCCCGGGTTGTAGAAGCTGAAGAGGAAGAGCAGCGCCAGGCCCCAGAGCCCGAGAAGCAGGATGTTCGTGATCGCGGTCTTCTTGCCCTTCAGAACCGTCATCGTGACGTTGTAGAGGAACATCAGCGCCGCAACGACGATGCCTGCCTTGACCCAGCGAGGCTGTTCGATGAACTCCCGGCCTTCCTTGCCGAGCAGCCAATTGCCCTCGAACAGGTTGAAGACATACGTCAAGACGACGCCGAGAGTCCCCACCACGAGGATAATCAGCTGCAGGTAGGCGAGCATCGGCGAGTGGATCTCGCGCTCCGCCTCTTCCGGGATCAGGAAATAGGCAGCACCGAAGAAGCCGCAGAGCAGCCAGACAATCAGGCTGTTGGTGTGCAGCATCCGGATAATGTTGAACGGCAGAATCTCCGATAGCGTGTTGGGCGCAACGTAGACCCAGCCGGCGAGCAACCCGCCAAGCACCTGCACGGCGAAGAGCGCCATGGCGACGGCGAAATAGGCAAGGGCGATTTTCTGGGTTTGATATTTCATGTGTCTGTCCTCTCGTCCCTCATCAGCCGGCGTCGTTCGGCGGCCAGTCCTGGGCGTCGATCCTGTCGGTCCAGATCAGGAAGTTGGTGAGGTCGCGGATTTCTTCGTCCGTGAGATTGAACTGCGGCATCTGGCGGCGGCCCTCGATGCCCGTCGGCATGGCTTCCATCCAGCCCTTGAGCGTCTCGTAGGCGGCCTCAGGTTCATCGAGAACGCCCCAGCGGGTCATCACGTTGCCGACCTCCGGTGCGAAGTACGCCCCCTCGCCGAGGATCGTGTGACAATTGATGCAAGCGTTGTCTTCCCAGACCCGTTTTCCCGCGATCACGCTGTCGTCGAGCGTGTTCATGTCGGTTGAGGTACTGGTGATGTATAAGTGGCTGTGGACCGATAGGCCCACGAAGATGAGGATGAAGAACAATGACCCGCCGTAGAAGATGTTGCGGGCCATGCTCTTTGTCATGACTTCGCGCATAGCGCGCTCCTTTGCGAAGCTGTGTTGGTACCTCGACCATGAAAGCTGCAAGCCTGACTCGCCTTAACGAAAGTCAAGGGACGGCAGGTAGGCGAGGGTCAGATAGGTCGGAGCGCGCGGCGCGGGCGAGATTGGGCAGCCGGGACCTCAGCCCAGAAATCCTCCGTGGGTCCCGGCGACAGCCGCGATGACGGTCAGCAGGCTGACGGCAAGAAGGATCCTGTGCATACGCTGAATGAGTCGGAACGTGCCTTCCGGGTCGCGCTTCGATCGCGTGAGGAACCACCGGTGCAGGAAGAGCGGTTCGGCGACAAAGAGCATCACCGTGAATACCGCCCAAACGGCCACCATCGCGTGCATCCAGAAGTAAGACACCTGCGCGAACCGATCCCACAGGTCCCAGATCCCGACGAGGTAAAAACCGCTGAGACCGACCAGAAGCGTCGTACCCCGGGCCTGCCACGCGAAGGCGCGCTCGATCTCCTCGAAGAAGGCAACGCGGTCTTCGGGGTCTTTCATCCGGGCGACGGCAGGCAACAAGACCGTCGTGACGAAGGCAACGCCGCCAATCCACAGAACGACGCCCAGAACATGCAGCCCACGGGCGACAATCGCACCATCCAACATTCGCACTCCCTTTCGAATACTGTCCCTGCCCGGAGTCAGCCGCCACTCCGCACTGCGCGGGGCGCGGTCACGATTGGCCAAACCGCGATGACGTAAAGCACGAAGGCGAGGACCCACAGGCCACCGGAGGCGAGCACCATCGGGAAATACCAGTCGCCGGACAGTTCCGACCCGACCCACCGGACCGCGGCACTGACGGCAATCAGGAGGTATCCGGCCGCCACCGGCTCCGGAGCGATCAACTCCCGCCCGGTGTGACCCATAATGGCGCGGCTCATGACCGCCAGCGTCATGCCGCCAACCGCTCCAATTCCGAGAATGTGGAGCGCCGCGACTTCGCTGCCGATCCCCTCCAGGGCCAGGCCCCAGAGCAAGAGACCTATCCCGAGCATCGCCATTCCAAGATGCAGCGCCAGGAGGATCGGTTTGTCGACTGTCCAACGTCCACGCCAACCGGTCAGCCGCGCCAGCTGTACCATTCCGGCAAGAATGGCCAGTGCGCCGACCACGCGCTCTGGCAGAGAGACGAGGAGCGCCAGCGGCAACAGGATCGAGAGCCCCATTGCCATCCCCTCGAGCACATTGTTGGACTTCGGCCAGAGGCGTTCGGGCACCTCCGCGCGGTTCATGGCATTTCGCGTGAAGGCCGGCGTCACCCGCCCGCCAAGCACGCCAATCATCGCTGCCAATCCGATCAGTCCGACACGCATTCCGGTGTCGAGCGTGTCGTCTGCCAGCTCCATCCATTCCAGGTGCACGCACAGGTTGCCAAGCCAGACTATGGAAAGAAAGACGACGAACAGAACGTTCTGTGGCTTCGGCCGCTTGACCAGTTGGAGTGCTATCTTGGTGACGAGGATCGGTAGGAATGCGAGGTCGATCACCGCGACGACCCCCACCGGAAGGGACCCCGAGAACCACAGCGCAAAACGCCCGGCCAGCCAAACACCACCGGAAGCCGTTACGAACAGGCGTCGCGCGGCGGGAGTTCCGGTCCAGTTCGGAACGGCGGTCAGAAGGAAACCGCCAAGCGCCGCGCTCGCAAACCCGAAGATCATCTCGTGGGCATGCCATTGATGCGGCGGCACGTTGAAGGGCATCACGGTGACCATGCCGCCGCGATAATGGACACCGAGCCAGAGAAGCCAGACAAGCCCCGCGAAGACCGCAAAAACACCTGCAGCGAAGAAGAAGACCCGAAAGCCCTCCGAGAAAAACACGGACAGTCGGGAGGTCATTGGGATGGTTCCTTTACTTCGCGCGCGGCCCGCGCCTTCTCGATTGCGGCCTGGCGGGCGTCCGCGGCCCGCGCGCGCTTGATGAGAGTCGGGCATGTCGTGCTATCGTTGTAGATGACCTGGCACCGCAGACAGAGAACACATTCGTTGGGATTGATCCGCCCGACCCGGTCGATCGCCCCGACAGTGCATCGTTCCTCGCATAGCCTGCACTCGCGACCGCACTGGGGCCGGCGGTGCAGCCAGTCGAAGATCTTCAGCTTCGCCGGAATCGCCAACGCCGCGCCGAGCGGACAGATGTAGCGGCAGTAGAACCGTTCAATGAACAACCCCGCAGCCAGAATCGCCAGGACGAAAAGAACGAATGGCCACGCGCGCACCATTCGTAACGAAATTGCAGTCTTGAACGGTTCGGTCTCGGCCAGCGTGATCGCGGATTCCATGGAATAGAAGGACAGCGCGAGGATGGCGATGAAGAGCGTGTACTTGATCGTCCAAAGTCGCTCATGCAACGCCTGACGAAACGTGAGCTGCTGGACGCCGAAATGCCGGGCGACGACATTGGTCAGTTCCTGAAGGGCACCGAACGGGCAGAGCCAGCCGCAGTAGACCCCGCGCCCCCAAAATAGCAGGCCGAGCGCCACGAAACTCCAGAGCGTGAAGATGACCGGCTCGATCAGGAACGTCTCCCATCGGAAGCCCGAAAGGAGCGATTGGAGAAATGCCACGACCTGCACGACCGAAAGCTGCCCGTTCACGCCCCAACCGAGCCAGACCAGCGTGACTGCCAGGAACGCATAGCGGAAACCGCGCCAGAGCCCTGGCCGGGCGACCAGTGCTTCCTGCACGAACAGCATGAGTGTCAGAAGCCCGATCATCAGCCCGACGCCGGCCACTGTCAGTCGCTTTTCCCTCCACGTCGTCTGCCACAGGGGTTCCGGCGGTGCGGGCGGCTCCAACACGAACCGCGCCGGCAAGTGGTAGTCGGTTGCCGTGACGAACGTGAGATCAGCCCCCGTCTGGGCGGGACGCGTCGCGGTTACTTCGACACTGAATGGTTCCACCGGGTCAAAGCCGTCGCCGAGTTGGAAGATACTCCGCTCCTTCATCTCCGGCGCCTCCTTGAGCGCCAGCCGGTCCACGCGCGTGTATCCTTCGTCGGTCAGTTCATACCGCTTCTCACCCTGAACAACCGCGATCCGGTCGAAGACGTGGGATTTCTTCCAGTCCGTGCCACGGTGGGAGTGAAGCCCCTGCGAGCCGACGAACAACGCGACTTCGCCGGCGCCGAGTCCGCCGACGGCACGGGTGAACAGCTTCTGTCCGAGCAGGTTGCGCCCAATCGTGGGTGGATCGAGCAATGCGACCCACAGGTCCAGAAAGGCCCCCTGCCCCGGCGTGACGGGCACTCTTGCCCCGGTAAACGCGGCGGCTGCGTCTTCGCGTGTGCTCCGAACCTGCGCAATCGCACCCTCTGCAATGAGTGCTTCCCAACCGGACGGTTCATAGGAGACACGGTCGATGCGGCCGGCCTCCACCGCGCCGCGTGCTATCGCGAGCGTGCGGCCGGTACGCAGGATGCCATCGCGGATCACCCCGGTGGAAACGGTGGCACGTGAGATGATGTCCGGCGCTGACTGCTCGGCCGCGTCGGCCGATTCCCTGGGTGCGGCGAGGTCGACCCCCGCGAAGGCGCCGACAAACCTTGCGATGTCTTCATCAGACAGGCCGAGCGTCAGGATCGGCTCGGCATGGCGCACGAGTTCGGCAGCAACGATCGTTCCGCTGGGGGAAATGGCGACCAGCATCTCGATCGGCCGGCCAGAGTAGCCGACGGACCGGGCAATCTCCCAGGTCGAGCCCACATACCCCAACAGCGTGCCGTCATCCGTCCTGACCGTCCATCCCGGCACATCCCCCGCGTCTCGAACCACCTCGACAGGCTCCACCGCTCCGAAGAGCGCAGCAGCCGCGGCGGTCGTCAGTTCGGCGGCAATTGTCCGACGCTCGAGCGGAAGTACCCGCTCCGCCGCCCCCGGCGCCGCAAGCAAGAGACTTAGTACGCAGACCAGAAGTGAAGTCCGCCAGACGTGAAGGAGGAGACAGACAAGCGGGTTCATATCACAGAGGTACGAGTGCCGTCGTTCCGGCTCCTTAACGAAAGTCAAGGCGCTCGCGCGGTCGCGATTCCATCGTTCTCGTGCCTCACCAGCTCAACGGAGATACCGTTATGACTTCGACACGAGCCATCCGCAGTTCCGCGCTCATGCTCAGCGCGGCGATGGCCCTGGGGCTCACTGCCCTGGGAGCCGCTGCGCAGGACAAGCCAAAGGACCACGCCGACGGCCCCGCCGCCGCCTACGAACCCTCGATGACCACGCTCGGCCAGCTTCAGGTCGAGATTCCGGGCCGCAGGGAGGGCGACCCGGTGATGACACAAGACGAATACCAGAACGCCAACCAGATCTATTTCGAGCGTTGCGCGGGCTGCCACGGTGTTCTGCGCAAGGGCGCGACCGGCAAGCCGTTGACCACCGACATCACGCGTGAGAACGGCTACGAGTACCTCCGCGACTTCATCAACTACGGATCGCCCGCGGGCATGCCGAACTGGGGAACCTCGGGCGAGTTGACCGAGGAGCAGGTCGACATGATGGCGCGTTACATCCTGCTCGACCCGGCCGCCCCGCCCGAGTTCGGTATGGACAAGATGCGTGAGAGCTGGAAAGTGCTCGTCGCGCCGGAGGACCGGCCGACAGAAAAGCTCAACGATATCGACATCGACAACATCTTCTCGGTCACCTTGCGCGACTCGGGTCAGGTGGCGCTGATCGACGGCGAGAGCTACGAGATCCACGCCGTCATCGACACCGGATATGCCGTGCACATCTCGCGCATCTCGGCGTCTGGCCGGTACCTTTTCGTCATCGGCCGCGATGCCAAGGTCAACATGATCGACCTCTGGATGGAAACGCCCGCCACCGTCGCCGAAATCAAGGTCGGGACGGAGGCGCGTTCCATCGAGACATCCAAGATGGAGGGATACGAGGACAGGTACGCGATCGCGGGGTCCTACTGGCCGCCGCAATACGTGATCATGGACGGCGATACGCTCGAGCCACTGAAGATCAAGTCCACCCGCGGAATGATCTACGACGAACAGACCTTCCACCCCGAGCCGCGCGTCGCATCCATCGTCGCGTCGCACTACAACCCGGAGTTCATCGTCAACGTCAAGGAGACCGGAAAGATCCTCCTGGTCGACTATTCGGACATCAAGAACCTGAAGGTGACCGAGATCGAGGCCGAACGCTTCCTGCATGACGGCGGGTTCGACAGCACCAAGCGGTACTTCCTGGTGGCGGCGAACGCCCGTGGCAAGGTCGCGGTGGTGGACACCAAGGAAGGCAAACTCACCGCTTTGGTCGAGACCGAGGGCGAGACGCCGCATCCGGGGCGCGGGGCGAACATCATGCACCCGACCTACGGGCCGGTCTGGGTAACGTCCCACCTCGGCGACGAGACCGTGGCGTTGATCGGCACCGACCCCGAAGGGCATCCCGACAATGCCTGGAAGATGGTGCAGCAACTCTACGCCCTTGGCGGGGGGTCGCTCTTCGTGAAGTCGCACCCGACCTCGAACCACCTGTATGTCGATGCTCCGCTGAACCCGGACGCAGAGACCTCGGGCTCGATTGCAGTCTTCAAGATCGACGAACTGGACCAGGAAGAGCCGGAATACACCGTCCTTCCCATCGTCGAATGGGCCGAGATCGGCGAGGGTCAGCCCCGCGTCGTGCAGGGCGAGTTCGACCAGGCAGGCGAAGAAATCTGGTTCTCGGTCTGGAACGCCAAGGACAAGGAGAGCGCCATCGTCGTGGTCGACGACAAGACGCTCGACCTCAAGACGGTGATCAAGGACGAGCGGCTCATCACGCCGACCGGCAAGTTCAACGTCTTTAACACCCGGGCGGACGTCTACTGACGTTCCACCCGGGCCGGAGGGGCGCACGCCGCCCCTCCGGTTTCCCGGCAGCCACCGCAACGAACGGGAGCGAGAAATGTCCAGAACTGGGAAAGTCTGTCTGATTGGCGCCGGTCCCGGCGACCCGGAACTCCTGACCCTGCGCGCACTGCGGATGCTGCAGGAGGCTGACGCGGTCGTCTATGACCGACTCGTCTCTCCCGAGATCCTTGCTCTGGCGCCGGACACAGCGCGCAGGCTCTTTGTCGGAAAAGCGCCAAAGCATCATCCGGTCCCGCAGGACGAGATAAACGCGCTTCTCGCCGAGCTGGCTCTGAACGGCTATTCCGTCGCCCGGTTGAAAGGCGGCGATCCACTGATTTTCGGGCGCGGCTCCGAAGAGGCCGCGCACCTGACATCGCTCGGCATACCGGTCGAGTACGCCCCGGGTATTACCGCCGCACAGGGCGCCGCGGCCGCCACTGGCGTACCACTCACGCATCGCGGCCTCGCCAGCGGCGTTCGCTATGTCACCGGCCACAGGCAGGCGGATGGCGTGCTTGACCTCGACTGGGCCAGCCTCGCCGATCCTGATACCACACTCGTCGTATACATGGGCGTCGCGAATATCGCGCAGATCGCAATGTGCCTCATGGCCGAGGGTCTGCCCGGCAGTACGCCCGTCATGGCAATCGCCAATGCAACCACTCCACGAGAGACACGGCTCTTCTCCAGCCTCGAAAGAATCGCGCCCGACACCTGCGCCGCCAACCTCAGCGCACCGGTTCTTTTCGTCATTGGCCGCGTCGTCAAGCTCTGCGCCGACTGGCCCGCGGTCGAGTTCCTGTCCTCGGAAGAGACCGAAACCCGTACCGTTATCGCGCGCGCCGCTCATGCGTAGCGTCGCGGTTTTCCTTGCCAGCGCCACGCTCGCCCATGCCGATGAACCGCCGGATTCGTCCCGGCTGTCTCATCTCGTCCATCAGGATTGCGGTTCCTGCCACGGTCTGACCCTCAAGGGTGGGCTTGGGCCGGACATCCGCCCCGAAGCGCTTTCGCACTACGACGCCGAGATCCTCGCAGATGTGGTTCTTGACGGAATTCCCGGCACGGCGATGCCGCCGTGGCGGCCGTCGATGAGCGAAGCGGAAGCACGGTGGATCGCGGAATACCTCCTCACGGGATATGCGCCATGAAGACATTTCTCTCCCTGCTTCTTCTGACCCTCGGAACAGCAACCAACGCGGAAGAAATCCGTGCCACCGGCGACCTAGGCCTCGTGGTCGAACGCGCGCGCGGCAGCCTTCTGGTGATCGATCAGTCGGACCGGGCCGCGATCGGACGAATAGATGGCTTGGGCGATCTTTCCCACGCGAGCCTTGTCTATTCGCCAGACGAGCGTTTCGCCTATGTCTTCGGGCGCGACGGCGGCCTCTCAAAGGTCGATATTGTCGAGGGCAAGGTCTCCGCACGCGTGCTTCAGGCCGGGAACTCCATTGGCGGGGCAATCTCGGACGACGGCTCCCTTGTCGCGGTCTCGAACTACGAGCCAGGCGGCGTGCGGGTCTTCAACGCCGACACGCTGGAGATGCTCGCGGACATCCCGACCGCATCGAAAACGATCGGCCTTGTGGATGCCCCTGGCCGCCGTTTCGTTTTCACAACATGGGACGACGGGGAAACGTGGATTGCCGATTTCTCCAAGTCCGGCGCACCGGAAATCACGACGATTCCCGAGATGGGAGCAAATCCCTACGACGCGCTGATCACCGGAGATGGACGCACGTATATCACCGGCCTCTTCGGCGAAGACGGGCTGACCGCGCTCGATCTCTGGAACGAGGCGCCCCAACCGATCCGCATCCTGCAGGGCTACGGCCGCGGAAAGGAGGATCTACCCGTCTACAAGATGCCGCACCTGGAGGGATGGGCGAAGGCGGGCGACGAGTTCGTCCTGCCGGCGGTCGGCCACCACGAGGTGCTCTGGATTGACGCTGCGACGCTTGCGGAGACAGGGCGCACCGACACCTATGGCCAACCCGTCTTTGCCATGGCTCGGCCCGATGGACGGCATGTCTGGGTCAACTTCGCCCACCCGCTCAACGACACGATCCAGGTCATCGACACGATGACCAAAGAGGTGATCCACGAGTTCAAGCCCGGGCCGGCCGTGCTCCACATGGAGTTCACACCGCGCGGGCACGAAGTCTGGATCTCGGTCCGCGATGCCGGAAAGGTGATGATCTACGACACGCAGAGCTTCGAGAAGCTCCGCGAGATCGAAGCGGACAGTCCGTCCGGCATCTTTTTCACCGCTCGCGCACATCGGACGGGACTTTGAGCCATGGGCGTCGAACGCATCGCCGACGCACGGGACATCCGCCTTCTCGACGAATGGCAGCGCGACTTCCCATTGGAATCCCGGCCGTTCATCCGCATTGGCGCCGCGCTCGGTTGCAGCGAGGCCGAAGTTCTCAGACGCCTCGCAACGCATGTTGCAGACGGCCGGGTTTCCCGCGTTGGCGCAACATGCGCGCCCAACACGATCTCGGCCAGCACATTGGCAGCCGTCGCGGCCCCGGACTCCCGGATAGATGTCATCGCGGCCATCATCGGGGTTCAGCCGGGCGTCAACCATGTCTACCAGCGCGAGAACCGCTGGAACCTCTGGTTCGTGGCCACGGGCCCCGACCGTGCCCATGTCAATGCCTCGCTCGCGGCTATCGCGCGCGCCACCGGTTTGCGCGTGCTCAATGCGCCGCTAGTGCGACCCTTTAACGTGGACCTCGGATTCCGATTGGATGGCAGCGGCACACCGCTGCCTCCGAAAAGGGCCGTCGATGCGACAGCCATCGAACCCGGGGACAGGGAAATCCTCCAGGCACTAACCGCCGGCATGCCGATCGTTGCGCGCCCCTACCGTCAGATCGGTGCCCTGCTCGCAAGAAGCGAAAGGGAGGTGATCGCACGCGTCGCGGCGCTCACCCACGCCGGGATCATCTCGCGGCTCGGCGTGATCGTCCGGCACCGGGCTCTTGGCTGGAGTTCGAACGCGATGGTCGTTTGGGACATACCTGAAGAGCGCATCGAGTCTGCCGGCCCTGCGCTCG
Source organism: Tropicimonas marinistellae (assembly GCF_001509585.1). GTDB lineage: Bacteria > Pseudomonadota > Alphaproteobacteria > Rhodobacterales > Rhodobacteraceae > Tropicimonas > Tropicimonas marinistellae. The sequence goes on from NZ_LNCI01000010.1 coordinate 30,241, forward strand.
CCGCCTTTCCTGGCGTTACGCTTTGCTACGAGCGCCGTCCCGAGCCCGTCCTTTGGCCGTACCGGCTCTATTGCATGATCCACGCCAAGTCGCGCAGCCGTGCGATGGACGTTCTCGCCGGTGCGGCCGAATTGCCGGACTTGCGCGACGCTCCTCGGCGCGTCCTCTTTTCCAGCCGCTGTTTCAAACAAACCGGCGCAATGATTGCTCCGGCACCGGAGACTGTCACATGACGCATCAACTCGATGATACCGACCGGGCGTTGATCAACCGGCTGCAAGACGACCTTCCGCTTACCGACCGCCCCTTCGCAGCCATCGGAGAGGCATTGGATCTGCCGGAATCAGAGGTGCTTTCGCGTCTCACCCGGTTGCGGGAGGACGGCTTCATCACGCGGTTCGGCCCGTTCTTCGATGCCGCTGCACTCGGAGGGGCCTTTTGCCTCTGCGCGATGTCGGTACCGGAAGCGGATTTCGAGACGGTCGTGACCAAAGTCAATGCCCACCCCGAAGTCGCGCACAATTATGAACGCGAGCATGCGTTCAACATGTGGTTTGTGCTCGCGACAGAAAACGCGGAGGAGATCGAGACCGTGGCCCGTGAGATCGAGGCAGAGACCGGAATCGCGGTACGCCGTTTTCCGAAAGAGCGGGAGTTCTACATCGGTTTCCGGGTGGCGGCATGACGCTGGACGCCATCGACCGCCGGATTGTCGAGGCCACGCAGGCAGGCTTGCCGCTGTGTGCCACACCCTTCGCTGAGATTGGCGACAGTCTCGGACTGGAGGGGGCAGACGTGATCGCGCGCCTCGTCAAACTCAAGGAGCGCGGCGTGATCCGCCGGATTGGCGCGGCACCGAACCACTATCGCCTGGGGATGCTCGCGAACGGAATGAGCGTCTGGGATGTAGACGACGCTCAGGTGGACGCACTGGGCGCTCAGGTGGGCGCACTCACGTTTGTAACCCATTGCTACCGCCGCCCGCGCGCGCTTCCGGACTGGCCATACAATCTTTTCGCGATGGTTCACGGAAGCGACCGTGAAGAGGTACAGGAAAAACGCGCACAGATAGCAGTGCTATTGGGCCCTGCTTGCCGTGGCAGCGATATCCTTTTTTCCTCGCGGATCCTCAAGAAGACCGGCTTGCGACTGCGCCGGAAGGAGGGCTGAGATGTTTCGACTGTCGGGATACATGGAACAGCTTGTCAGGCCGACACCGGTGCGGCGCCGTGGCGCCGGACCGGTCCGGCCGGTGGTGATATGGAACCTGACCCGGCGTTGCAATCTGCGGTGCCGGCATTGCTACACGGTATCTGCCGATGTCGATTTCCCTGGCGAGCTGAGCCACGAGCAGGCCTTGGCCACGCTCGACGACCTTGGCACATTCGGCATTCCGGCACTGATCCTCTCGGGAGGCGAGCCGCTTGACCGAAAGGATTTCTTTCAGATTGCAGAAGCGGCACGACCAAGGGTCCGGATGCTGGCGCTCTCGACCAACGGGACCAAGGTCGACGGCGAAAACGCTGACCGTGTCGCCGGGATCGGTTTTGATTACGTCGGGATATCCATTGATGGCATCGGTGCCACGAACGACTGGTTCCGCGGGGTGGATGGCGCTTTCGACGCGGCCCTTCGCGGTGTGCGCGCATGCAAGGCACGCGACATCAAGGTCGGGCTACGTTTCACGCTTACCGAGGGCAACCATCGTCACTTGCCCGACCTCCTGAAGCTCTGCGACGACGAAGGGGTCGACAAGTTCTACCTGTCCCACCTCGTCTACGCCGGACGCGGCGACAAGAACCGCGGCGAGGATGCCGCGCACCGGCGCACGCGCGCGGCGATGGACCTGCTCATCGACCGGGCCTGGATAGCCGCCGCCGAAAATGCACCGCTCGACATCGTAACCGGCAACAACGACGCAGATGCCGTCTATTTCCTGAAATGGGCGGAGCGGCATTTCGACGAAGCGCGTGTAGCCCATCTTCGTAGTCATCTCGAGGCCTGGGGCGGCAATTCCTCGGGGCTCGGCGTGGCCAATATCGACACGCTGGGCCGGGTGCATCCTGACACCTACTGGTCCGACTACACGATCGGAAACGTGAAGACGGCGCGTTTCTCCGACCTCTGGACCGGCGGGGACCCGATGCTCTCGCAGCTGCGCACCCGCCCGCGGCCACTCAAGGGCCGCTGCGGTGCCTGCGCATTCCGGGATGTCTGCGGCGGCAATACCCGTATCCGGGCATTGCAACTCACCGGCGACCCGTGGGCCGAAGACCCGGCCTGCTACCTGTCCGACGCGGAGATCGGCGTGCGTGCCGGCCCGCGCCTTACCCTCACACCGTTCCGAGGCAAGAGCCGTGATCCAGAGCACAAGTTCCTCTAGCGTCCGGTCGACGCGCGCCCTTCTGGCAGCGGTCGCAATGGCCGCGATTTCCTCAGCCGTCCATGCCGATCCCGTCAGGGACTACCAGGACTATTGCGCGGAGTGCCACGGTCTCGGGCGGCTTGGAGCCCTTGGGCCGGCACTCATACCGGAAACGCTCGGGCGGATGCGCGGACCGAATCTCGCGGCGGTGATCGAGACCGGGCGGGACGCCACACAGATGCCGGCCTTCGGGGAGGAACTTGGCGCGGAAAGAATCGCGGAACTCGCGGCTTTCCTGAAAACACCGCTCGACGAAATCCCGCCCTGGGGCGCAGATGAAATCGCCGCCAGCCGAGAAACGAACGCCGACTACGCACCCGCCGCTTTTCCGGTCTGGCCGTCGGACCCGATGAATATCACTCTGGCCGTGGAGACCGGCGATCACCACGTCAGCGTGCTGGACGGGGACACATTCGACGTGTTGGACCGGTTCGAAACCCCCTTCGCCGTGCATGGCGGCCCGAAGTTCAGCCCTGACGGGCGGTTCGTCTTCATCATGTCGCGCGACGGCTGGATCCAGAAATACGATCTGTGGTCGCTTGCCGAAGTCGGCCGCGTGCGAGCCGGGTTGAACAGCCGCAATATCGCAATGAGCCATGACGGCAAGTGGCTGGCGGTGGCGAATTACCTTCCCATGACGCTTACGATCCTGGCCACCGATGATCTCTCAGTTGCGAGGGTGATGGACGTGACATCGCGCGACGGAACGCCAAGCCGTGTCTCGGCCGTCTATCAGGCGCCGCAGCGAAAGAGCTTCATCCTGGCGTTGAAGGACGCTGCCGAAATCTGGGAGATCGCCACGGATCCGGAGGCCGAACCGGTCTACGAGGGGTTCGTTCACAGCCGCGAGAAAGGCATGGTGGAAGCGCTGGCCTCCTCCGAAGGCCTCTTCGCGCGGCGGAGGATCGTCGTTGGCGAGCCGCTCGACGACTTCTTCTTCGATGACGCGTATCGCAACCTGGTCGGAGCTGCGCGCGACGGTTCGCGGGCAGTGGTGGTGAACCTGAATGTCGGACGCGAGATCGCCGAGTTGCCGCTCGACGGCATGCCGCATCTCGGCTCCGGAATAAGTTGGACACGCGACGGACGGCGCGTCATGGCGACCCCACATCTGAAGGAAGGCAAGCTCTCGGTGATTGATACGGAAACCTGGGAGCGCATTGCGGTGATCGAGACCGAGGGACCGGGCTTCTTCCTGCGGAGCCACGAGAACACCCCCTATTTCTGGGCCGATGTTTTCTTCGGCCCCAACAAGGACGCCATGCACGTCATCGACAAGCAAAGCCTCGAAATCGTCAGGACGCTGCGCCCGGTGCCGGGTGCGACCGTCGCCCATGTGGAATTCACCCGCGACGGGTCGCGGGCACTGGTGTCGGTCTGGGAGGAGGACGGTGCGGTCATCGTCTATGACGCGGCAACCCTCGAAGAACTGCAACGCCTGCCAATGCGCAAACCCTCGGGAAAATACAATGTCTGGAACAAGATCACCTTCTCCGAAGGCACCAGCCACTGAAGCGCTCATTGTCGCCCACGGCCAGCCATCCGATCCGGCACCTGCCGAGGAAGCGCTACGAAAGGTTGCGGGCCATGTTGCAAGGCTGCTGCCGCAGTGGCGCATCCGGTCCGCGACGATGGCGGCCGCCGGAAGGCTCGAGCGTGAACTGGCTCGGGCTTCGAGACCGCTCGTCTATCCGCTTTTCATGTCGGACGGTTGGTTTACCAGAACCGCCCTGCCGGCGCGGCTGGGCGCTGCCGAGGTCCGCATACTCGCACCTCTCGGGCTCGACCCGGCCCTCCCGGCCGTCGCATCGCGGACACTTCACCGCCTGGCCGGCGAAATGGGCTGGGAAATCGGCCGCACAGAAATCCTCGTTGCCGCGCACGGATCCGGTGCCGGCAGGGAGAACCCGGCGCGTTGCACGTATCGCTTCGCGCACGCGCTGTCGCTCCTTTCCGAATGGCACCGGGTGAGAATTGGCCTCCTCGAACAGGAACCGCGCCTGTCGACCGTTGCAGGCCATTGCGCCGGGCAAACGATCTGCCTTCCGTTTTTTGCCGCCGGGGGAGAACACGTCGTTCGCGACGTCCCCGAGGAGCTCGACGCAGGCCGCTTTGGCGGCATGTTGTGTGACTCACTTGGTGGCGCCGACGACATCCCGGCGTTGATCGCGGGCGCGCTACAGGCGGCGTCTCTGGAGATTGCGGCATGACAGACGCAAACGGCCGCTGGTCGATCCGGAAACTTGCCCTCCTGCTCTACCCGTTCACGGCAGCGGCAGTGGCGATCAACCTCTTCATGTTGAGCCTGATGGGACAAGCCATCGGCCTTCCGGCGATCTCACCCGTTCAGGCCATTGTCGCCAGTATCCCGCTCGGGGTGCCGGCTTGCTGGTGGGCGGGCAAGTGGGTGCGCGGGATGATGGACGAAGCCGACGAAACGTAACGACCGCGCCGCGCAGCTGCGCCTGTTTTCGGGTCTGTTCTGAGCCTCTGGCACAACCCGCCGGACGCAGTCAGATCATCGACTCCAGTTTCGCCGTGGGGAATGCCGCAATCGCCCGGAGCGCGTCGTTGATCGGCAAGAGACAGCAAGCCGTCGACAAGCCATCTGCAAGGGCGGCCTGTCCGGCACTCACCGAAACGAGTTGGTGCCGCGCAACCGGCAGGCCGTTTGCCGGATCAATGATATGCCCGACCTCCCCGCGTGCATCGAGAAGCGTACCGGTGGGCGCGGACGTGGCCAGCGCCCGATCCTTCAGGCGCACTCTTTGGACGATCCGGCCATCGGGCCGCGCAACGCCAGCGATCCAGGCAGATCCATCGGGGCGCGCACCTCTGGCCGCGATTTCCCCCATATCGATGAGCACATCCGTCAGCCCTTGGGCCTGCAAATGCGCCGCGATGCGATCGGTGATGTATCCCTGTGCGATCCCGTTGAGCGTCATCGCCATGCCGGGGCGGGAAAACACGATCTGACGGGTATCAAACCGCAGCTTCTCCCACCCCGTTCGCCGAATAGCGTCCGACACATCCACGCGTGCCGGCAACCTTCCGACCGCGGCACTTTGCGCGTGCAATACCCAGAGCGGCTGGACGGTCGGATCAAAGGCGCCGTCGGTGACGTCGTTTATCCGTCCCGCAAGGCCCAGGAGTTCAAGCATCTCGGCGGGAGGATGATCGAGCCGCCCGTCACGGTTCAGACGTGCGAGCGACGAGCCGGCATCATGGATGCTGAAGATCCCCTCCAACCGGCGCAGTTCCGCCTCGACGGCGGAAAAGACCGATGCCGCCCGGCCGTGCGCAACGCCCTCCAGCCGCATGCTCGCGCCGGCACCGAGCGCTGTTCCCTGCCAGTGCGCGGACTGCGACCCGGCCAGCGCCGGACTGGCCATGGCAGATGCCGCAATGGCAAGGAAACGTCGGCGGGACAGATGGTTTCTCATGCGGGGTGCTCCAGTTCCTGATCCAGATCGACCGCGCCAATGGCGGCGTCGTCGGGAATTGCGTCGAGCGACATTGCGGCACCGCCATACCGTTCAACGAAATCCTGCGCGGCGGCCGGCTGAGCAAACGGCACGATTTCCGGCGCGCCCATCCCGCCGGCCACACCTGCCCCCACGACAAATTGCGCCGTTTCGGCCGCTATCCAGTTCTCGGCTCCGGGCTCGGCCCAGGACGCCGCAACGCCCATGTCGCTGACATAGATTGCGAGGATGTCGGCATCGCGTTCGGGGCTCTTGAGATACGCCACCAGATCGCGGACCTGCGCAAAGAAGATCGGCGCCGGATAACCGTCGAGATGGACCTGCCCCTTCGGTCCACCATGCTCAGCAACGTTCATCTGGCAAAAATGGCTCAACGCTGTGTCGGTCATCGGCGTCGGATCCGGTATTTCCACGGCCTCCTCTTTGCAGGACGGAAGGAGCAGCAGAAGTACGACAGCGAGATACCTCATGGTTCCAACCTCCGAAATGCGGCCCGCGCGAGGACGAAGCCCGCGAGCGGCCAGAAGCAGAGCGACGCCGGCGCGACCCAGTTCGGAAGGCCGGCGGCCGCGCCGGCCATTCCGGTGGCCAGAGCGACATCCGGAGACGCGGCAACGTTCCACAGGCGAAAGGCGTCGGCCGGGTTCGCAGCAAGGACCCAGGGGAACACATGCTGAGTGAAGTAGCCGCCGGAATCCATGACCACGGCGCCGAGCAGGCCCAGATCGAACAGCACCACGAAGACCAGCCATACCGCCGCAGAGAGACCTGCGGCCGCAGCCGGGCTGCCCGCGAGCGCCGAAAGCATGTAACCGAACGCCAGAAAAACGCCACCAAGCAGGATCGACGTGCCGATCAATCTCAGCAGCGCCAACACGCTTTCGGAAGAAACCCCGTCCGTGATACCTGCGACCGTTCCGGCTGCGCCGAAGCCGACGAAGATGGCGAAAGCGAGTGCAGCCAAATGCGCGACGAACTTACCGCCCAAGATCTCGCCGCGACCTGCCGGGTAGGACAGAAGCAACGACAGGCTTCCGCGGTCGGCTTCACCCGCAATCGAGTCGAAGCTCATCATGAGCGCGAGCAAGGGTGCGAGATAGACCGAAAGGGTCGTCATGGAGGCCACGGCAACCGTGAGGCGATCAACGCCAAGCGTTCCGGTCGGTGCACTCCCGGCAAAGGTCAGCGCGAGGGCGAAAAGCAGCATGATGAGCGTGGCGAGAAACAGCCAGCGGTTGCGCAACGCGATGAGCAACTCGGTGCGCGCGATGGCCAGGGATCGTCCAATCATGCCCCGTCCTCCTGAGCGTAGTGGCGGTAGAGGTCTTCCAACCGCGGCGGCGTCATCTCGATGTCCTCGACGGCATCGGCCATCGCAGCGAAGCGGCGAAGCGCGGCCATCTTCCTTTCCGGCGCACAGCTCAGCTCGACCGAGGCACCGTTGATCCGACGCCCGCCGGTATCTGCGGCAATTCTGTCCGCCTGCCCGTTTCGGGCGCGAATGCGCAGCTTCGTCGGTAGGCCAGCACGCTGCGACAAGCTTGCCAGCGTGTCGTCGGCAACAAGCCTTCCCTTGCGAAGAATGGCAATGCGGTCGGTTCGGGCCTCGACCTCGGTCAGCGCATGGGACGCCACGAGTACGGCAGTACCCTGCTCCGCCAATTCGTCGATAATGGCATAGAGTTCCAGCCGCGATATCGGATCGAGACCGCTTGTCGGTTCGTCGAGAAGCGCCAAGGCGGGCTTTCCCAGCAGCACTTGCGCCAGACCGAGCCGTTGGCGCATGCCCTTGGAATAGGTACCGATCTTCCTGTCCGCGGCATCTGCCAGGCCGACGCGTTCCAGAAGACCGACCACCGGCGCCGTTCCGACGCCGGCAAGCCGCGCGAACAACGACAGCTGGTCGCGTCCCGTGAGTGACTTGTGAAAACTGACGGCCTCCGGAAGGAAGGCCGTTGCGAGACGCGCCGCGTTGGTTCCGGGCGCCGCACCGGCGACACTGATATGGCCGTTTGACAGTGGCGTCAGCCCAAGAACCAGTTTCATCAGAGTCGATTTCCCAGCGCCGTTGTGGCCCAGCAATGCCACGCGCTCGCCCGGCGCCAAGGCCAGCGACACGCCGTCCAGAGCGAGTTGCTTGCCACGCATCTTGGATGCGTTCTTGATCGAGAGAATTTCAGTCATTCAGTCCCTCCAGAGAGGTCACGTCGATGTCGTGTGGCTGCATCAGCGGATGGCTGTCTATCACGCCGCCCGGCAAGAGCGCCGGGAAGGCCGATTGCGACCAGCGGACAAGTTGTACTGCCGGCGAACCAAGCAGGAGTTTCGCCGCGGGCTGGGTCCAGAGCACGTGGTCTACGCTGTCATTGGGGCGATACGGCATGTCGGCGATCCCGTCGCCGTTCAGGTCATACGCGGCGAAATCGCTCCAGTAGTTCCCCTGCCCGTCCTCGGACCATTCCACCCAGCGAGTGGAGACGTACTTCACCTGCGTCCGGTTGCCGACGAAGGCGTTCCCAAGGATCCGGTTGCCGTCGGACCCGGCGGTGAAATGGATGCCGATCCCGCATCCCTCGAAATGGTTGCCGACGAAGGTGTTTTTGTTCGAGTTGTACAGGAACGCGCATTTCTGCTCCGTCCCCCGCACGTAGTTGCCGGTGATCTCGCTGTAGTTGGCGTAGTTCATCATCACGCCGTGCTCGCGGTCACCAATGGAAACGTTGTTCGCGACCTTCACCCGCTTGGAAAACATCACGGCGTAGCCAAGGTCGTTGCCAATGGAGACGTTGCCCGTCACCTCCGACTGGTTGGCGTACATGTAATGAACCGCGAAACGAAGATCCCGGAAGGTATTGTTCCGGAATATGTTCTTCTTGGACGAGTTCACGAAGATGCCGTCGCGGCCGAGGCGCATGTCGTTGCCGTCCACGATCGCGCCAGGCGCGTTCCAAACATAGACACCGTTGCCGCGGTCGTTCATTCGCCGGTCGGTTCGTCCGATGATCGTGTTGTCGGCAACCACAGCATCGCGTGCTCCGTGAATGTCGATCCCGTAAAGGTTCCCCTCCAGGATGTTGTCCTGCACCCGGGCGCGCGTCGCGCCCTTGGTGAGTTTTATTCCGGAATCGATCTCCTCGTGAGAGGAACCGGAACCGATGATCGTGAGCCCGGTCACGGTCACATCGGCGCCCGTAACCGTGACAACGCTCCCTGTCCCCTGCCCGTCGAGGATAGCCGTTCCGCCTCCGTCAAGCGTGACCGGAAAGGCCAGCTCGACGGTTTCCCGATAGTGGCCGGGCTGCAGGCGCAGGACATCGCCCTCCGTTGCCCGTGCCAGGGTGTCGGCAATCGCTCCGGGCCGCACCGGCACGTCCCACTCGGCCGCCCAGAGCGGCGCGGCAAGAAAGAGAGGTATGACCCAGAGCAACCGCATGGCTCAGGTCGCCCGAGGCTCGACGAACATCCGGCCGCGCATCTCCATGTGGAGCGCGTGGCAGAACCACTGGCAATAGTACCAGTGCACGCCCGGACGGTCGGCCACGAAGGTGATCGAGGCAGTGGCCTGCGGCGCAACCTCCATGGCAATGCCGAAGTTGGCGAGGCAGAAGCCGTGAGTCAGGTCGTCAATGTCATCCATGTTGGTGACGTAGATCGTCACCTCGTCGCCCTGTTTGACCGTGAATTTCTCCATTGAGAACTCCGGCGCCACGGAGGACATGTAGACCCGCACCTTGTTGCCGTCGCGGATTATTTCCTCGTGACCCCAGTCCAGGTCCACGCCGTCGGCCTCGGCCTGCATGCGGGCTTCTTCCCACATGGGGTCGTCGCGTTCCCAATTGTTGGCCGGGTTCACGATGTCACGGCGGACGATGATCGAGTCGTGCGGCTCGGCAAAGGTCGGTCCGTCGTGGACGAGCTTCATGGAACCGCCCGAGATGTCGATGAGCTGTTCGTTCTCCGGCTTGAGCGGGCCGGTATTCAGGAACCGGTCCTTGGAAAACTTGTTCATCGAGATCAGCCACTTGCCGTCAGCTTCCTTGGTCTCGCCCATCGAGGTCGAGTTGTGGCCCGGCTGGTAGTGCACGTCGATCTTCTCGATGATCGGGTCCACGTCGGCGCCGTTGTACTGCTCGATCGCCGTCTCGATGTTCCACTTCACTGCCTGGCTGTCGAGGAAGAGCGTCGTGAACGCGTTGCCCTGCCCGTCATAGGCGGTATGGAGCGGCCCGAGGCCCAGTTGCGGTTCCGCAACGATACAGGAACGCGGCTCCGCGCCATCGTAGAACACGGCATCCAGCTTCTCGACATCCATCACCGACACCGTGGGTGACAGCTTGCCGTTAATGCAAACATGCTTGCCATCGGGCGCGGTGTTGATCCCATGCGGCGAGTTCGGGATCGGGATGTAACGGGTGTAGTTCTTGTTCTGCCCCTTGCGGCCGTCGATCACCTTGACGCCATTGAGCTCCTGATAGTCGCCAGCGGCAATGCCGGCCTCGATCTCCTTGAGATTGAAGACGACGACGTGATCCATCTCGTTTGCCGTCATCTCGGCCAGGTTCATGCCCATTTCCGAGTTGTAAGAGGTCGAGAAGGCGTATTTGCCCTGGTAGTCGCAATCTGTGTTGTCGAGGTTGCCCGAAACAATCACCTGCCAGGCGATCTCCATCGTGTCGCCGTCGATGGCAGTGTAGATGTTCGTGTATTCCTCCGGTTTGTCGAGGATCGAGCCATCATTGACCAGCGGCGCCTCGTGCTCGCCGTTGGCGAAGACATAGCCTGTGCGCGGGTACTTCTGCGGACGCAGGCCGTGGATGTCATGCGCGTTCGGGATCTCGAGGATCTTGTCACACTTCATCACGTCGCAGCGCACGCGAGCCACGCGCGTATTGGCCTTGTCGTTCATGAACAGGTAGCGACCATCGTAGGTGCCGTCCGTGAAGGACATGTGCGGATGGTGCAGGTCCCCATTGTCATAGGTGACCTTTCCGTTGGCGGCGAGATACTTCTTGGTTTCTTCCGTCAGGCCCTCGGTCAGTACCTTGAGGCTTTCGTTGGTCTGACCCCAGCCGGTGGCCGAGCAGCGGTTGAAGACCGGCACTCGCATCAGCTCGCGCATGGACGGTACGCCAAGAATGCGCAACTCGCCCGTTTGCCCCGAGGACCAGAAGCCGTAGTAGTCGTCCAATTCGCCCGGTTCCAGGTGGACCGTGCCAGACTGGGCCCGGGCCGGCGTTGCTGTCCCGAGTGTCGCGCCGATCCCGGTCGAGGCCAGCACGGCACCGGTCGCAGTCGCTCCCAGCATTCCGCGGCGCGTCATCGCCAGTTGTTTCATCTTCTCGGACATGTGCGTCCCCTCCTTCAGGTTCCTGTGGTCTTGATTGCGTTGGGGTGGTTGGCCGGCGGCTGGGCGAGTGGCGTGCCGACCTTTTCGCGCCGCTTCATCTGTTTGATGACAACGGGGCATTTTACGCGTGACTGGTAGAGCACCTGGCAGTGCAGGCAGTTCACGCATTCGTTCGGGTTGATCTCACCAGTTGGATGGATCGCCTGAACCGGGCATTCGTTGGCGCAGGTCTGGCAGGGCGAACCGCATTCCTTGTAGCGCCGCAGCCAGTCGAACATCCGCATGCGCGCCGGGATCGCCAGCGCACCGCCCAGCGGGCAGAGATAGCGGCAATAGAAACGCTCGACGAAGAGACCAGCAACAAGCAGCGTTACGGCGAAGATCACGAAGGGCCAGTCGCGGACAAATTTCAGGATGATCACGGTCTTGAAGGGCTCTACCTCGGCAAGCTGCTCCGCCATCGGGATCGAGGCCAGCGACACCCCGAACAGGCCGAGGAAGATCATGTATTTGATCGGCCAAAGGCGCTCATGCAGCCCCCATGGCAGCTCCCATTGCGGCACCTTCAGGTAGCGGGCGATCTGATTGGTCAGTTCTTGCAGCGCGCCAAACGGGCAGAGCCAGCCGCAATAGGCGCCACGGCCCCAGAAGAGCAGCGCAGCGGCGACGGCGAACCACTGGATGAAGACCAGCGGGTCCATCAGGAAGGCGTCCCAGGTAAAGCCCTCCCTCATCTGCCCAGCCAGTGCCATCAGGTTGACCACCGAAAGCTGCGCATTCGCGTACCAGCCGATGAAGACCAGCGACATGGTCAGGAAACCGATGCGGAACCAGTAGAACACGCGGGCGTTCATCGTCGCCTGGAACTGGAAGAAGAAGGTCGCCGTGAGGACCAGCAGCATGGCGCCGAGCACAGCAATCTCGGGTATCTTGTCTTTCCAGATCCGCTGCCAGAGCGCCGATTTGGCAGATGCCTCGTCGTCCGCATTGTCGACGATCCGCGGCGTCGGCAACGGAACCAGAAACCGTTCCGGCAGCTTGTAGCCCAGATCGAATGTCAGGAAGGTTTTCTCTACCGCGCCCACGGCGCGCTGGACCAGCAATTGCAGCCGGAACGGTTCGGCGGGGTCGAAGCCGGCATCGGCCGGAATGCGAAAGATGTCCAGTTCCGTGAAGCTCGGCCCGTCCGGTGCCGCCAGATCTCCGAGACGCTTGTGCTGCTTGTCGAAGAAGCGCACCGACGTGTCGCCCTGAATCAGCTGGATCCGATCGAAGATTCCGCCCCGAACGTAGCCCGAACCCTTGAAAGAATAGCTGCCGCGCCCGAGCACGAGGATGGCATGTTCGCCTTCTTCCAACCATTCGGTCAGGTTGGCGAACTCGTTGTCGCCCAACAGGCTGCGGCCGATAGACGGCACCGACACCAGCGCCATGTGCATGTCGATGAACGTGTCGTCCGGCGCGCCCTTCTCGGGCCGTTTGATAGCGCGGGGATCGCCGGTCGCCTCGAACGCGGCATTCACCTGGCCGACATCGAGGGTCAACCGTCGGATGGACCCGTCCCCTGACAGGACCTTCCAGGAGGCTGTTTCCGTGAGCGAACGGTCCAGTTCCCGCCGCGGTCCCGTGACTTCTGGCGCCAGTCCGCCCAACCCGAGCGCCCGTGCGACCTTGATTCCGCCTCGGACGATGGAATCATCGATCACCATGATCGTGACGGTTGCACCCGAGATAATATCAAGGTCATGTGCCGAGCCACCGGCGGCGGCTTCGGCTTTCAGATTCAGACCGGCGTAGGAATGCGTGAGAGCCTTCACCTTGCTGTCGGGAATGCCGATCAGCACGATTGGCTCCGAATGCTTGACCAGCTGCACGCCGGTCAAGACCGCGTCGGCGTCGATGGCCGCGACGACATGGATGGGCTTTCCAGAGTATCCGGTGGTGCCGACAAAGTCCGACGTCAGGAACGCCCACGCCAGGGTTTCACCGTCTCGCAGGAGCGGCGCCACCGGAACGTCATCCCGGACTGGGCCGAAGGAATCGGCATCGGGATGAAACTCAGATGCGTCGAGTTGTGGCAGAAAGCTGGAGAGCGTTTCCGCATTTGCCCTGTCGGCGGCGAGGCAGACGACAGAGATCGTGAGTCCAAGGGCGAACACCCAGCCGGCAAAGATGCGCTTCACGTCCATGGTGTCCTCCCTTCAATCCAGGGCGACGCCATGAAAAGTTCCATTGCCGGGCCTATTTCGATTGGGGTGCGGACGGGAGGTCCACGGTTGTCCGCCCAGAACTGGGCCGGGTTTTCGGTATCCGAGGTGCGTACCCGCGCAGGTTCGATCGACGGCAGGTCGATAGGAGAGTGCAACGTGCCCGCATTCGGTGCAGCGCTTGCCACATCTGCACAGCACAAGGCGCAGTCCTCGCATTTCGGACAGGGTGTGCCACTGGTCTCAACGATGTTGCCTTCGGCGTCGACACGCACCTTGGCCACGCCGAATTCGCTGCAGATTTCGATCAACGTGCCGTCCTGTTGGGCTAGCCCACGAACCGGATTGATCGCTTGAAGCATCAAGGCGAGTAGAAATACCGCGATAATAGCCAACCGGACTCCACGCGTCGGCAGCGTATCAAGGGGTGCTTTTTCCTTTTGCGGCAGCATTCGGTTCCGGCGGCATTGGTTGCTTCTCGCATAGCTATGAAGCGCCGCCCGACTGCCCGCATTGACTTTTGTTAGGTGCGACCGCTCTGGTTGCTGTTTATCCCGCAACCCGATGAGAAACCTCGGGAGCGACCCACAAGGGGGGCTCCACGCGAACCAATGCGCACCCGGTTCGGTCGGGCAGAAGGGATCGTCGGTCGGAATTGGCCCCGCAGCACATCTTCATCCGTCGTGCTGTTTGTCACGTGTCGTTCTCACGTTACCGGAGGCGCGAACGCCGGATAGATCCCGGGGCCGCGTATCGAAAGAGCACGAACCTTTGGTCCGTCAGAGCGTTGTCCTCTTCTCATCTCGCGACGCGTTCCACACCGCACGGACGCTCCGTCCGGTCGAAACACGGTCAATCGGCATTCGTGCCTTCGACGGCGCCGCCACCCCGATACCGCAATGCGTCTGCCAACAATCGAAACGACGGCAGACGCTGGCGGCGGCTGGGGAAGTAAAGGTGATAGCCAGGAAACGGCGGGCACCAGTCTTCCAGACAAGCGACGAGCTGACCTCGCCCGACCAATTCTTGCAGGTGATCGTCGGGCAGGCAGACCAGCCCTTCCCCGGCCAGCGCTGTCGCGACCAGAAGATCGGGGTCATTGCAGGTGAACTGCCCTTCGACCCGAACATTCAATGGCCGACCGTCCATCTCGAACTCCCAGGCATAGAGGCCGCCCAACGTCGGCAAGCGCAGGTTTATGCAATTGTGCCCTGTCAGGTCGCGCGGCGTCTTCGGGATCGGGTGGCGTTCGAAATACGCCGGGCTGCCAGCAACAACCATTCGCAAATCCGGTCCGATACGGATTGCGACCATATCCTTCTCGACCTCCTCACCAAGGCGTACGCCGGCATCGAAACCTTCGCGCGCAATATCCACAAGCCGCTGCTCGACACTGATCTCGATGTTGAGGCTGGGATACTCAGCCATCAAGCCGATGACGGCCGGCATCAGGATTTCGCGCGCGGCATGTCGGCTCGTGGTAATCCGTATCGTTCCGCTGGGCTGGCTGCGCAGCGTGTCGAGTTCAGCCAGACGCGTTTCTATGGTTTCGAATGCCGGGGCGAGTGTTTCGGCCAGTTGCGCCCCCGCCTCCGTCGGTGCGACGTTCCGCGTAGTCCGCGTCAGAAGCCGGATCTCCAAGCGCTCCTCCAAGCGCCGCACGACATGGCTCAGCGCGCTTTGCGACGTTCCAAGTCGCGCGGCAGCGCGGGTGAAGCTTCTCTCCTCCGCAACGGCGAGAAACGCCATAAGGTCGCCCAGTTCGTCCCGACGCAGGGCCATTCGGCAGGTCTCCGGCTGATTTATGAATTCACGATATAGGCACGATAGGAAATTCATCTCTAATCCGGAAGGGAGTTGCATTCTATCTCTCTGGTGAGACGCAGAGGAACGCTGTGTCGGAGCTGAAAGGAAACACGATGAAGGTCCTGAGCGCGAGCGACCAACCTTCGGTGGCCGGATCGGACGCAACCTTCTCCGGTCAGGTGCGGATAGACAATTTATTCTCGATGCCGGAGCCATCCACCGCGACGGCGGCTCTCGTGAGCTTCGAACCGGGTGCCCGCACAGCGTGGCACACCCATCCGCGCGGACAACTCCTCATCGTGATTTCTGGTCAGGGATGGGTACAGGCCGAAGGCGCACCAAAACGCGTGATCCATGCCGGAGACACCATCTGGTTCGACCCTGGGGAGAAGCACTGGCACGGGGCCACCGCCAGTCACGCCATGAGCCACGTTGCCGTGCAGGAACGGGAGAACGGATCGCCGGTCGATTGGCTCCAGTTGGTCGCCGAAGAAGACTACCTTGCGTGAAAGCGTAAATACGGCAATGCGAGAGCCGAAAGCACCCAACCCGAATCTGGTCCTGACCGTCTTGCTGACGGGGTACCTGATGATCGTTCTTGACCTCTCGATCATCTTCACCGGGCTACCGGAAATCGGGCGCAGCATGGATCTTGGCCCAATCGCTCTTTCCTGGGTTCACAATGCCTACCTGCTTTGCTTTGGCGGGTTCCTCTTGGTGGCGGCGCGTCTGGGCGACCTGTTCGGGCGCAAATGTATGCTTCAGGCCGGGATCGCGACGTTCACCGTTGCATCGCTGGGCGTCGGTTGCGCACAGGGGCCGGCAATGCTGATCGGCGCCAGGGCGTTTCAGGGTCTTGGTGCGGCAATCCTGGCCCCCTCGGTGCTCGCCCTTCTCTCCACAACTTTCCCCGAAGGCCACGCCCGGTCGCGGGCGCTCGCCTGGTATTCGATGGTCGCAGGCGCAGGAGCTAGCCTGGGACTCGTGCTCGGAGGCCTTTTCGCCGGGCTTCTGACCTGGCGACTTGGCTTCCTGATAAACGTGCCGATCGGACTCCTGCTGTTGTGCGCGACCCACAACGGAATCGATGAGACCGCCCGTCGCCACGGGCGGGCGGACTTGGTTGGCGCCGTCACATCGACAATCGGTATGGGCGCGCTGATCTATGGCATTGTGCGGTCTGCAAAGGACGGCTGGGCGGATCCAGGCACGCTCGCGGCTATGGCTCTCGCAACTTGCCTGCTGGCTGGCTTTCTCTGGCACGAGGCACGCGCCGCCGCGCCGCTACTTCCGCTCGGCCTGTTCCGGAGCAAAACACGTGCGGCTGCCTATCTTGGTAGAATGCTGTTCATTGGCGCGGCTGTCGCGTTCTTCTACTTCGGTACGCAACTCATGCAGGGCGCGCTCGGGTTCAGCCCGGTTCAAGCCGGTCTCGGTTTTCTTCCAATGACGATGGTGACATTCGCGGCGGCCCTCATCCTGCCGTGGTTTACCGCGCGGCTCGGAAGCGCGCCCGTTCTGGCGGTTGCCTTCCTGTGCATGGGCTTGGGACTGCTCTGGCTCTCGGCTGCCGGCGCGCATGCCCGCTATCTGCCCGACCTCGCCCTGCCCATGATCCTGATCGGAATCGGCAACGGTGCCGGTCTTGGTCCGCTGACGCAGTTCGGCGTGCAGGATGTGCGCGACGAGGATCAGGGGGCCGCGTCGGGGCTGGTGAATGCAGCGCATCAACTCGGCGGCTCGCTCGGGCTGGGCATCCTCGTTGTCGTTTTCACCGGAGCGGCTCTCCCGGGCGTTCCGGCTGCGGAAGGGCTCGCCCACCAGATCGGTGCCGTCTTCGCCTGGGCCGGCGCCATGTGCGGCATCGGGCTGACCCTCACCGTTCTCTTCATCCATCCCGCAGAGCGCCAATTGCGCCTTGCCTGACCCATCAAGGAACACGAAATGTACGCAACCCTCATGCATGCCCCCGGCGATGTCCGCTACGAGCGCGTCGACGATCCGAAGATCCTTCACCCGACCGATGCGATCATTGCGCTCTCGGCCACTTGCATCTGCGGCTCCGACCTCTGGCCCTATCGCGGCGCCCAGCCTTTCGACGAGCCCATGCACATGGGGCACGAATATTGCGGCGTCGTCGTCGAGGTTGGACGCGAAGTGCGAAATATCCGGCCCGGCCAATTCGTCGTCGGGTCCTTCGTTCTCTCCGACAATACGTGCCCGCATTGCCGCTTTGGCTATCCGTCCTCCTGCGAGCAGCGCGAGTTTATGACCGGTGCTCAGGCGCCCTACGCGCGCGTGCCGCTGGCCGATGGCACGCTCGTGCCGACGGAAGAGATGCCGACGCCGGAGCAGATCCCGCACATGCTGGCGACTTCGGACGTGCTGGGCACGGGTTATTACGCCGCCGAGGCGGCGGGCGTGAAGGAAGGCTCCACTGCCGTGATCGTCGGCGACGGCGCCGTGGGCCTGATGGCGGTGCTTTCGGCGCGGTTGATGGGTGCAGAACGGATCATCGCCATGAGCCGCCACAAGTCCCGCCAGCAGCTCGCCCGCGACTACGGCGCAACCGATATCGTCGCGTCCCGTGGCGAGGAAGGGATTTCCGAGGTGCTGGAACTGACCGGCGGCATCGGTGCCGACGCAGTGCTCGAATGCGTTGGTCTCCAACAATCCATGGATCAGGCGCTCGGCGTCTGCCGCCCCGGTGGTTCGGTCGGCTTCGTGGGCGTGCCGCATGAGGTGACCTTTTCCGGCGAAGGGCTTTTCTTCGCCCAGAAACGCCTCTTCGGAGGTCCTGCACCGGTGCGTCGCTACCTGCCGGACCTGATGAACAAGGTGCTGAAGGCCGAGATCGAACCCGGACGCGTCTTCGACCTGAATCTGCCTCTGGCGCAAGTGGCGGAAGGCTACAAGGCAATGGACGAGCGCCGCGCAATCAAGACACTGCTGCGCGTCTGACGTTCAAACCTTCGTGGCGCTCCTCGCGTTGGCGCGACCCCGGACAGGACGACGCGCGCGGCCCAAGCGGTTGGAACCGTGCGTCAAAAACCCGAGCGGCGCAGAATGCTGCGCCGCCAACCGACCCTGCAACGGCCTCCAGTGCAGGGACGAGCACTTGTACCGCCTCGTTTTGGAAGTAACCGTGAACCCGCTGGTATCCGCGTTCGAAATCGGCGCTTCCGTCGCCGCGGCCACGGTGCGAACGCTGCATCGGAACGAAGGAACCCGATGTCGACCAATGGTCGCGCCGATCTCAAAGAAGAGATTGTCGAGGACAGTGTCACCCAGGGCACGGCATCGCAATTGGTGCCAACGGAGTAATCCGGGCGGCCTCCGATACCGCGACAGTCAGCCAATCAACCAGCGGAAGACGCTCCGCCGCAATTGGTGGCTTCGCCGCCCAACCGCAGCTCCGCGCGATCTCGCCGACGGATGTCCAACTGACGCGCTACATACGGTATCTCTAGGGACCGATTGGGTCGTGGCGCGCTGCTCCGGCACCGAATGGAATCTGCCCCGAAAAGACCTTGCAGGAGCTCAAGGAAAATTCTCTCGCGCCAAGTCCAGAACCCGCGCAAGACTCGCTGGTTGTGGAAGGTACACACAATACCATCGTGAAAACGCGCCTGAAGATGCTACGCTCCACACAAGGCCGAAAAACGACCGACAGCTTGGAAAGCGCCCCACTTGCATAGCGGTGAAGCGTGGCTCTTTCCCATACTCTTGGTCGCGCCGGATTCCGGGTGAATCAGGCGCCAAGTTACTCCACGGTCACCGATTTCGCCAGGTTCCGCGGCTGGTCGACATCCGTCCCCTTTGCCACGGCGGCGTGATAGGCCAGCAATTGCGCTGGTAGTGCATAAAGGATCGGCGCGAGCAGGGCCGCCACTTCCGGCATCACGAGGACCTTCCAGCAGTCCTCACCCGCCGCCTTCGCTCCCCTTGCATCGGTAATCAACAGCACCTTCCCGCCGCGCGCCATGACTTCCTGCATGTTGGAGACCGTCTTGTCGAACAGGTGATCCGAGGGCGCCATGACGATGACCGGCACAGTCTTGTCAACCAGCGCGATCGGCCCATGTTTCAGCTCACCCGACGCATAACCTTCCGCATGTATATAACTGATTTCCTTCAGTTTAAGCGCCCCCTCCATGGCCAGGGGAAACATCGCGCCACGCCCGAGGAAAAGCACGTCGCGCGCCTCCGAAACAGGCTTGGCAACCGTCGCAATCTGATCGGACTGCGCAAGGGCGGTGTTCAGCAAACCCGGGATGCGCCGCAGGGCGGTCAAGTGCGCGTCCAGTTCCTCGCCGTCCAGGCGCCCACGGTCATGTGCCGCCTTCAATGCCAACAGGAACAACACCGTGAGCTGGCATGTGAAGGCTTTCGTCGAGGCCACGCCGATCTCCGTGCCGGCCCGGATTGGCAACACCAGATCGCTTTCCCGCGCGATCGAGCTTTCGGTCACATTGACCACCGCTGCAATCCGTTGCGCTTTGCCCTCGCAATAACGCAAGGCCGCCAACGTATCGGCGGTCTCACCCGACTGACTGACAAAAAGCGCCAGGCTGCGCGGTGGGATCGGAGGTTCGCGGTAGCGGAACTCGCTGGCAATATCGACCTCCACCGATATGCCAGCAAGTTGCTCGAACCAGTATTTCGCGACGACGCAGGCATAATTCGCCGTGCCACAGGCCACCATGACGAGTCGGTCGAAATCATTGAAATCGAGCCCCGGACCGGGCAGTTCGATCCCCTCGCCGCGCAGGTAATGTGCCAGTGCATCCCCAAGCACTGTTGGTTGCTCGGCGATTTCCTTGGCCATGAAGTGCCGATGCCCGCCCTTTTCGACCTGCGCCAGGTCGATATTGACCGTCTGCACCGGGCGGTTCACCAGCGTTCCGGAAGCGTCGCGAATTTCCACGTGCTCTCGGGTCAGATAGGCCCAATCACCTTCTTCCAGGTACGTGATCTGGTCGGTCATCGGGGCCAGCGCCATGGCATCGGAGCCGACAAACACCTCGCCTTTCCCGTGACCAATGGCCAGCGGCGAACCCTTTCGCGCGGCGATCATCAGATCGTCCTCACCGTCGAACAAGAGAGCCAGCGCAAAGGCCCCCTCCAGCCGGCCTATCGCCGCCGACGCCGCGTCGCGGGGCGTCATGCCCTGGTTCAACATGTGCTGCACCAGAAGCGCGATGGTTTCGGTGTCCGTCTCCGTTTCGAAGTGCAGTCCGGCCCTTGCCAGTTCGGCGCGCAACTCACGGAAATTCTCGATAATGCCGTTGTGGACGACGGCGACCGGCCCGGCCCGGTGCGGATGCGCATTGGCCACGTTCGGCGCGCCGTGGGTGGCCCAGCGGGTGTGACCAATCCCGGCCTTGCCAGCCAGTGGCTCATGCACCAGCAGGTCAGAAAGGTTCACAAGCTTGCCCACCGCGCGCCGCCGGTCCAGCGCGCCGTCGTTCACGGTCGCAATCCCCGCACTGTCGTATCCACGGTATTCCAGCCGTTTCAGCGCCTCGACAAGCAACGGCGCCGCTTCGTGATTTCCCAGAACCCCGACGATTCCGCACATCAGCTTTTCCCCTCGGTGAGCTTTTTCTTTGCCGCCCACAGTCGCTCCATCATCCGGCGTGCCAAATCCGGCTTGTTCACCTGCCGCCCGCGGGCAACGGCCAGCGCACCCGCAGGAACATCGGAGGTCACAACGGACCCGGAAGCGGTCATCGCCTCGTCCCCAACCGAAACCGGCGCAACCAGCATCGTGTTGGACCCGATGAAAGCGCCCGCACCGATCTCCGTGTGATGCTTGAAAACCCCGTCGTAATTGCAGGTGATGGTTCCCGCGCCGATATTGGTGCCCGCCCCGATGGACGCGTCGCCGATATAGGTCAGGTGATTTACCTTCGCGCCCGTGTCGATCTGCGCGTTCTTCACCTCGCAGAAATTACCGACGCGAACGTGCTCCGCAAGTTCAGCGCCCGGGCGCAACCGCGCATAGGGGCCGACCACCGCTCCACGTGCGACGTGGCAACCCTCCAAATGGCAGAACGCGCGGATCACCGCGCCGGTTTCCACTGTGACGCCAGGGCCGAAGACCACGTTGGGCTCGATCACGGCATCGCGCCCCACAACGGTGTCGAAGGCAAAGAAAACGGTTTCGGGCGCTTGTAGCGTGACGCCGTCTTCCAACGCTGCATGGCGTGCACTGGCCTGAAACGCCGCCTCCGCAGCGGCGAGGTCGGCCCGGGAATTGACCCCCAGCGTTTCGGCTTCTTCACAGGCAACCGCCGTTACCGGCAACCCCCGCAGACGCGCTTGCTCCACCACATCGGTCAGGTAGTATTCACCGGAGGCGTTCTTGTTTCCAACTTCCGCGATCAGGTCAAAGAGCAAACCGACGTCTGCGCAAATAACGCCTGAATTGCAGAATGTTATGGATCGCTCTTCATCCGTCGCATCCTTGAACTCGACGATCCGCTCCAAAATGTCATCCGCCATCACGAGGCGCCCGTAGCGCCCCGGATTCGCCGCCTCGAACCCAAGCACCACGACCGCATGCGCGGCACGCGCTGCCACCATTGCCGATAAGGTCTCCGGCCTAATGAAGGGCGTGTCGCCGTAGAGGACGATGACATCGCCCGACATGCCGGCGAGCGCGTCGCGCGCCTGATCCACCGCGTGGGCGGTTCCGAGCTGTTCTTCCTGCAAAACGACCTCTGCATCGGGGTCGAATGCCCGCGCGGCGTCAGCCACCAAACCGGCCCCGTGTCCGGTCACCACCACCGTTCGCGCGGGTTCCAGCGCCGAACCGGCCCGCATCGCATGGTGCAGCAGCGGTGCGCCGGCGACCTTGTGAAGAACCTTGGGCAAATCGGATTTCATCCGGCTTCCCTGGCCGGCGGCGAGGATGACGAGACTGGTGGACATCTGCACTGCTCTTTGCTTCAACCTGCCCCCGTAATACGCGAGGCCCCGCGCGCCGCAAGGGGCGCGCGCGTCACAAGCCGTGACAGGGTGAAACATGGAGCGGCGAAGGCACGCCGAGAGGAGCGACATGCGCACGGTAATCTTCGATCTCGACGGTACATTGGCCGATACCAGCGGTGACTTGATCGCAGCAGCGAACGGCTGTTTCGAGGCGCTCGGGCACGGACCGCAACTCGACCCTCGAGCGGATGCGGCCACCGCGTTTCGCGGTGGTCGGGCAATGCTCCGTTTGGGGTTTGAAAGACTTGGGGCGGATGATCTTGAGGTGCGGGTGGACGCTCAGTACCAGCCGTTTCTTGAGCGCTACGGTGCACAGATCGACACCCACACGCGGCTTTATCCCGGTGCGATGGCAGCTGTCGAAACGCTCCGGCAGGCAGGCTTTGCAATTGGAATGTGCACGAACAAGCCAGAGGGTCTCGCCGAGGTGTTATTGCAACGGCTCGGTGTGCGTTCGGCATTTGCTTCCCTTGTGGGTGCGGACACGCTGCCGGTGCGCAAACCGGACCCGGCCCCCTATCGCGCCGCCGTCGACCGCGCGGGCGGTCAGGTGGCACGGTCGCTTCTCGTCGGCGATACCGTGACCGACCGCGACACCGCCCGCGCCTGTGGCGTGCCCTGCGTCATGGTCACGTTCGGTCCGGACGGGCGCAAGGTGGCAGCGCTAGAGCCAGACGCGCTGTTGGAGCATTTCGATGCCCTGCCCAGCGTGGTGGATCGCCTCATTCAATAGGCCGGAATGCCCCCTGTCGCGTCGCGGGCCGGGCATGAGCGTGACAGCCAGTGCGCAGTCAGGACGACAGTGCCTTGGCCAGCCGAGGCAGGCGCGCCTTCTTCAACAGCGGACGCATTTCGTGTGGCACATCATCCATTTGTTGCGCCTGCAAAAGCACCTCGCGCGCCGCCGCCGCGACCTTCTCGGGGTGCGCAAGCCAGAGATCATGCAGAAACCCGTCAGGGTCGCGCCTGTCGAGCCCCTCCTCGCGCAGCACATTGCGCGGGAAATCCTTGGCGTTGCTTGTCAGGATGAGGTCGGCGGAACCGGCGATGGCGGCGGCAAGCACATGGACATCGTTCGGGTCCGGTAGCCAGATCCGCGCCATATCGCCCGCGCGAGGGGTCACGCATGCCTCTGGCCAGGCGGCTCGAACCAACGCGACCTCTCCGCGCGCCTGCACCTCGTCGACCGGGCCGCGGCGGGCTGCGGCGCGCGCCCACTCCTCAAGCAGTCGCTCGGACCAGAGCGGTTGGAAAAGTCCCTGCCGCGCCGCGCCCAGCACCACCTCCCGCATCACCGTAGGATAGAGCACGCAGGCGTCGATCAAAACGCGCATTACGGAGCGAGCCGGAAGAACAACGCCTTGAGATAGCCGCTCTCGGCCAATTGCGGCAGCATCGGATGGTCCGGCCCGGCAAAGCCCGTGTGCAACAATTGCCCGCGCCGTCCGCCGCGCCCGATACCGCGTGCCGAGGCATTGCGGAACCGCGTGAGATCGGCCGCATGAGAACAGGAGCAGAGCCCGAGATACCCGCCAGGCGCCACCAGCGGCGCTGCAAGCCGGGCGACGCGCTCGTAGGCCCGGAGCCCAGCATCAAGCGCCTTCTTCGATGGGGCGAAGGCGGGTGGATCACAGACGACGAGGTCGAATTGCGCGCCGTCGTCCGCCAGGGCTTCCATCACCGCGAAGGCGTCGCCCTTCCGCGCGTCGAACCGCTCGATAGTGCCACTCGCGCGTGCTCCGTCCGCCGCGAGATCCAGCGCGGCCTGAGAACCATCCACGCAAAGCGCGCTCGCGGCACCGGCGGCTAGCGCGGCCAACCCGAAACCGCCCACATGTGAGAAGACATCGAGCACTCGAGCCCCCTCTGCCAATCGCGCGGCGAAGGCGTGGTTCGGGCGCTGATCGTAGAAGAGCCCGGTTTTCTGCCCGCCAAGCAGATCCGCCAGATATGTTGCCCCGTTCATCGGAACAGGAACGGGGCCGTCAAGCGCACCGGCAAGCAGACGGGTCTCCTCTGGCAACCCTTCAAGGCCACGGGCCCGCCCCGTACCGTTTTTGATAACGGTCGTGACACCGGTGATGCGCATCAATGCTGCTGCGATGTCGTCAAGGCGTTCCTCCGCCCATGCGGCATTCGGCTGAATCACCGCGGCATCGCCGAAACGGTCCACCACGACGCCTGGCAATCCGTCCGCTTCCGCGTGGATCAGCCGGTAATAGGGTGCATCGAAGAGCCGCTCTCGCAATTCCAAAGCGCGGGAGAGACGCGCATCGAACCATGCCGGGCCAATGTCGGCCTCCGCGTCCCTGTCCAGCATGCGCGCGATGATCCGCGACCCGGTGTTCATCGCCACAAGGCCCAGGGCCCGCCGTTCGGCATCTTCCAGCCGCGCAATCGTACCCGCCCGGAGCGCACGCGTTCGGCGATCCGTGACGAGTTCATCGGAATAAACCCACGGAAATCCGTGGCGGATCGCGCGCGCCTCCGCTTTGGGCCGTAAGCGGACGGTGGGCAACTCGGTGGTTTTGGCGTCTGTCATGGCGAGAGACCTACCTGCTCACAACGACCGGGGGAAGCCCGAGCGCGCACCGATTCCCCAATCCACTGCCGCGTTTTCGCAGGACAATCGGCACCGAAGCGTGCATGCTGACCACGACAAGCCGGACGTGCGGCAGATTTGATCTGTTAGCGCTAACCTGCTATGTCGCCGGCATCAGCGAAGGAGAGAGTCCCATGGCACTCAACCCCACGGTCGCCCGCGTCACCGACCGCATTGCGGAGCGAAGCCGCGACAGCCGCCAATCCTATCTGGATCGAATGCGCGCCGCCGCCGAAGCAGGCCCGGCGCGGGCCCATCTGACCTGTGGCAACCAGGCTCACGCCTATGCCGCGATGGGCGAGGACAAGGCCGCGCTCGCGGGTGGACGCGCCCCCAATATCGGCATCGTGACCGCCTACAATGACATGCTCTCGGCGCATCAACCCTTCGAGCGCTACCCCGATATCATCCGCGCCGCCGCACGGGAGGCGGGCGCAACCGCACAGGTCGCGGGCGGCGTGCCAGCGATGTGCGATGGCGTCACCCAGGGCCAAACCGGCATGGAACTGAGCCTCTTCTCCCGCGACGTGATCGCCATGAGCGCCGCCGTGGCGCTCAGCCACAATACGTTTGACAGCGCGCTCTTTCTCGGCGTCTGCGACAAGATCGTGCCGGGCTTGATCATGGCCGCGGCCAGTTTCTCGCACCTGCCCGCGGTGTTCGTGCCGGCTGGCCCGATGACCAGCGGCCTGCCGAACGACGAGAAGGCCAAGGTGCGCCAGCAATTCGCCACCGGAGAGGTCGGTCGTGACAAGTTGATGGAAGCCGAGATGGCCTCCTACCACGGTCCCGGGACCTGTACGTTCTACGGCACCGCGAATACCAACCAGATGCTGATGGAGTTCATGGGGCTTCACCTTCCGGGCGCAAGCTTTGTCACACCAAACACGCCCCTTCGCGACGCCCTGACAACTGCCGGGACCAAGCGCGCCGCCGAGATCACCGCGCTCGGCAACGCCTTCACCCCTGTGGGCGAGGTGCTGGACGAGCGCGCGTTCGTCAACGGCATCGTCGGACTGATGGCGACCGGAGGTTCTACGAACCTCGTTCTGCACCTGCCAGCGATGGCGCGCGCCGCGGGCATCCGGCTGGCGCTGGAGGATTTCGCAGACCTGTCGGAGGTCACACCGCTGCTGGCAAAGGTCTATCCAAACGGTTTGGCAGACGTGAACCACTTCCACGCGGCGGGCGGCCTGGGGTTCATGATCGGCGAGCTTCTCGGCGCGGGCCTGCTGCATCCGGACACCCGCACCGTGGCCGGCGACGGTATGGAACTCTACACGCAAGAGCCCAAGCTGCGCGATGGAGCGTTGGTTTGGGAACCGGGCACCGGCATCAGCCAGAACGAGAAGATCCTGCGGCCGGCAGCCACGCCTTTCCAGCCGACCGGCGGGTTGAAGCAACTCAAGGGGTCGTTGGGTCACGGCGTCATGAAGGTCTCCGCCGTCGCGCCGGAGCGCCATGTAATCGAGGCCCCCGCGCGCGTGTTCCACGATCAGGATTCGGTCAAGGCCGCGTTCAAGGCGGGTGAATTCACCGAGGATACCGTGGTCATCGTGCGCTTCCAGGGTCCTGGTGCCAACGGCATGCCGGAGTTGCACGGTCTGACCCCGACACTCGCGGTGTTACAGGACCGTGGGTTGAAGGTCGCGCTGGTAACCGATGGTCGGATGTCAGGCGCGTCCGGCAAGGTGCCGGCGGCGATCCACGTCACACCCGAAGCAGTGTCAGGCGGGCCGATTGCGAAGGTACGCGACGGAGACCGCGTACGTGTGGACGCGACTGCCGGCACGCTGGACGTGCTGGAGCCAGACTTCGACCAGCGAACCGCCGTCGTCGCCGATCTGGCTGCAAATGGCCATGGGCTGGGCCGCGACCTCTTCGAGACCTTCCGAAAAGCCGCCGGCCCCGCCACAGATGGCGCCTGTGCAATATTGTAGGGCCTTCCTGCGGCAAAGACCCGCTTGACTAATATTCCAGTTCGGGCTCTCACTGCGCGCGACACCTGCCCCCAGGTATCGGCGGCGAAAACCCGCACCGTGCGAGCCTGAGCGCCGTATCGGCCAATACCCCTTCCGGAGGCGAGGCACACCCCGCTCCGGCCACTGAAGGACGAAGCGATGACCCCACAAGACGCAAGCAAGAAGACCGCGGAGATCTGCAGGCTGGCACCGGTCGTACCGGTGCTGGTGATCGACGATGCCACGACGGCCCGGCCCCTTGCCGAAGCCCTGGTCGCGGGCGGCCTGCCAGCCCTGGAGGTGACACTGCGCACGCCTGCCGCGCTCGATGCGATCCGCGAGATGGCCAAGGTCGAGGGCGGTGTGGTTGGAGCAGGCACATTGCTCACCCCCCAGGACGTCGCCGCGGCCAAGGAGGCCGGTGCCCGCTTTGGCGTCTCCCCTGGCGCCACCGACACTTTGCTGCAAGCCTGCGAAGACGCCGACTTGCCGTTGCTGCCCGGCGCGGCCACTGCGAGCGAGGCCATGCGCCTGCTGGAACGCGGATACAGCGTGCTGAAGTTCTTTCCGGCCGAAGCCTCGGGCGGCGCTCCCGCCCTCAAGGGCATCGGCGCACCCATTCCACAGATCAGCTTCTGTCCCACAGGCGGCGTGTCTCCGTCGAACGCCGCGGATTACCTGTCCCTGTCGAACACCATCTGTGTTGGCGGAAGCTGGGTCGCTCCAAAGGAAATGGTCGCAGCCGGTGACTGGGCCGGCATTGAAGCGCTCGCATGCGAAGCTGCATCGCTCAGCGTTTAAGGACGCAGGGGCGCTGCCCTAAGCCTTGCCACGGCGGCCCCGCCACCCGCCCCGACGCGCGGCCGGGCGACCATCGGCCATGCCTTCCCGCAGGACAGCGCTCATGGGATGGTCGGGACGCGCGTCGGCGTAGCGCTTCAGTAAAACGTCGAGCGCGGCACGGGACTCCACCGTTCCGGCCACCGAAAGAGCCCAGTCCAGGAAAATCGATCGGCATTCGCGCTCACCGATGCCGTCGATCCGGTAGGCCTCGCGGATCAGTCCCTTGGGGTCGTAGCTATCACCCTTCACGCCACGCCCGCCGCTTTGGATGGCTGTCGTTCCAGCGCCGAGTCGATGATCTCTGCCGCGCGTCCACGCCAATCCGCCAATACCCTCACCAATGCGTCTATGTCCTCGTGACCGGTTTCCCGGGCCAAGACCTCTCGGCCTCCCTGCCCCAACGCCTCCGGCTCGATCGGCCCGTCAATGATCAACCGTCCAACGCTCTGCACCGATCGGGCCAATCGATAGGTTGCGGTCAGATGCGCCGCTTCCGCCTCGGTCAGCCACCCCAGACGTGCGGCGGCATGTAGCTGTGGCGCCGTACGTCGCGCGCGCGCGCCCGCGAGCAACGCCCCGGCCTGCGCCGTGAGTTCGATATCCTGCATCCCGCCGGGTCCCCGTTTCACATCCAGCGGCCCCTGCTGCCCCTTTGCCTCCGCGAGCCGGCGCCGCATGTCGCGCACATCTGCAAGCACCTTCGCGCCGTCACGGGGTGTCGAGAGCACCGAGAGACGGACTTTCTCAACCTGTTCAGCAACCGCTGAACTGCCAGTGACCACCCGGGCGCGCGTCAGCGCGAGGTGTTCCCACGTCCAGGCCTGTTCATGCTGATAGCTGTCGAAGGCCGCAAGCGACGTCGCCACAGGCCCCTGTTTTCCGGATGGACGAAGCCGCATATCGACCTCGTAGAGCCGCCCTTCGGCCGTCGGTGCGGTCAGGGCCGTCAGGATCGCCTTGGTCAAACGGGCGTAATAGGTCGCCACCGGCAGCGAGCGCGGACCGTCGGAGCTATCTGAGCGCTCAGCGTCGTAGATCATGATGATATCCAGGTCGGACCGTGCATTGATCCAGCCCGCGCCGAGCGATCCCATCCCGAGCGCTACACCACCACGACCGGGCGGCGGCCCGTGTTTCGTTGCGAAATTCTCAACGACCACCGGCAGAAACGCCACAAGCACCGCATCGGCCAGATCGGCAAACTGCCGGCCCGCCTCGGCGGCATCTACCAGCCCCCGCAAGTGATGCACGCCGACGCGGAAGTGCCATTCCTTCCACCAGATCCGGGCGGCATCGAGACGCCGCTCATAATCCTCCGCCGCCTCCAGCCGGTTGGCCAGATCCCGCGCAAGCTCGACCTTTCCGGGCCAAGACGCGAAGAAAGCGCCACCCAGCACCGCGTCGAGCACCTGGGAGTTGTGCGACAGGTAGCTCGCCAGTGCCGGGGCGGTCGAAGCGATATCGACGATCAACGCCCGCAAGTTCGGGTTCGCTTCGAAGAGCGAAAAAAGCTGCACTCCCGCCGGCAATCCGGACAGGAAACCGTCGAAGGCGCGTATCGCCTCTTCCGGCCGGGGTGCGCCGTTCAGACGGGCCAGCAAATCCGGTTTCAAGCGATCGAATATTTCCTGCGCGCGCGACGAACGCATTGCCGGATAGTGCCGCCAGCGTGCGACGATCTCCGGCTCCTCCGCGTTCGGCGTTCCGGTGGTGCCGGCACCCGCCTCGCGTGGTGTGAAGAAGGACTCGGCACGCGTACGCACCGCGTTGAAACGGTCCGACAAATGCCGCATGAACCGCTCGGTGTCGCCCTCGCCACACATCCGTGCGATCCGGTCAAATCCTTCCCTCGTACTGGGCAACACATGGGTCCGGGCATCCTCAACCATCTGAACCCTGTGCTCGACCTCACGCAAGGCGCGGTAGTGATCGGTGAATTCCTCGGCAAGCGACGCCGGAATCCATCCTGCCTCGGCCAATCGTGCAAGCGCCGGAACGGTGCCGCGAAGCCGAAGGCGGGTGTCCCGTCCGCCTGCAATGATCTGACGCGTTTGTGTGAAGAACTCGATCTCCCGAATGCCGCCGGGACCGAGCTTCAGGTTGCGGCCCTCCAACACGCCGGTTTCGTGCAGCCCCTTGTGCTCCTTGATCTTTAGCCGCATGTCGTGCGCATCCTGGATCGCCGCGAAATCAAGGTGGCGCCGCCAGATGAATGGCCGAAGCCGCTCCAGATATGCCTCACCGGCGGTCACGTCGCCGGCACAGGGCCGCGCCTTGATATGGGCGGCTCGCTCCCAGGTGCGGCCCACCGACTCGTAGTAGCGCTCCGCTGCCTCCATCGACAGACATACCGGCGTCACCGACGGGTCGGGCCGCAACCGGAGATCCGTCCGCCAAACGTATCCGTCCCCAGTCAGTTCGCTCAACAGAGCCGTCATCCGGCGCGTCGCCTTGACGAATCCCGCGCGCGCCTCCTGAAAATCGCCCGGGTCGTACCGGCTCTCGTCAAACAGCATGATGAGGTCGATATCGGAGGAGTAGTTCAGTTCCGCTGCACCCATCTTGCCCATCGCCAGCGCGACCATGCCACCGGCCTCGGCCAGATCATCCGGTCCCTGCCCCGGGAACTTTCCCCGTTCGAATTCCCGAGCCAGCACCGCCTTCATCGCCAAATCCACCGAGAGATCGGCGAATTCCGTCAGTGCGCCGGTCACCTGTTCCAGCGACCATACCCCGGCCAAGTCGGCCAGCCCGGCAAAGAGCGCAACGCGTCCCTTGACCCGCCGCAAGGCCGGTTTGAGCTCTGACTGGCTCATCGGGCGCAGAGCGACGTACTCCTTCGAAAGGACCGATGTGGGATCGGCTGCAAACGCCGCCTCCAACCACTCCGCATCCCGATCCATCAGGCCTCGCAGGTACGGGCTGCAACCGGCCGCGCCAGCCAGCAACTCGCGCAGTTCCGGCGCAAGCGCGCCGAAGCGCGCGTGGACTTCCGCCCCGGCCGATACATCGAAGGGAATGGGTGTTCGTGTGATCGCGCTTGAAAAACTCATGCAACGTTGATGACTTGCGGCGCATTCGCGGTCAATCCGTATAGGCGCTGCGGACACTGCGCCTTGCCATCGCCCCGTTTGCTCAGGTTAGAAGATAGCAGGGCAGCGTGGGGGAGACATCATGAGTAAGAGCCTAAACCGTGTGACAGGCGCCCTTGAGGCGGCCGGAGCAACGTTCGATCTGCGTGAAATGCCCGAGGGAACCCGCACCGCACGGGCCGCCGCCGACGCCATCGGGTGCGACCTCGACCAAATCGCCAAGTCGGTTATCATGGCGGCAGAGGACAGTCGCACCCTCGTCCTCTTTGTCACCGCCGGGGGGAATTTCGTCTCGACCGAGGCCGTGGCCGCACTTCTTGGCGAGGTTGCGCACCCTGCAAGCGGTAGCGAAATCCGCGCGGTTACGGGATTTGCGATCGGAGGCGTCTCTCCAATCGGGCACCTGAGACCAATTCGCGCCTTCTTCGATCCCCGGTTGACGGACTTCCCAACCGTCTGGGCTGCTGCGGGCACGCCACAGCACGTATTTGGCATCGCGCCGGACCGGCTGCGAAAGCTGTGCAAGGGGGAGTTCGCGGAATTTGTAACGCCTCCCCAGTAGAGGGATTCCAAACCGGCGCGGTGCGAAATGAAAAAACCGCCGCGCACCCGGGCGGGGTGGCGGCGGCGAAGTGGCGACTTTGCTGGACCGGATGGCGGGGAAAAGGCAAAAACCCCGACGCCAATGGGGACAGGCAGATACCGGGCGCCGCATCGAATTGGGGACGGTGACGCGGGCAGCAGGTCGCAGGCAGAGGTTAGACTCAGATCAGCGAAGGCAGATGCAACCCGGCCACCAGAATGACCATCAGCGAGGCGACGCCAATGGCGTCCTCCAACAGGGTTGCTTCGGACCGGACGATGAGGGCTTTGAATTCTGTGAACATGGGCGGTGTTCCTCAATTCGTGGCGATAACGTTTGTTGCACCTTTGTTCTCATATCGCGGCCGGCCTGTAAAGAACTTTTTAAGAACATTTGCGAACGTATCGGAACAACAACCTCCACGAAACGCGCACCGCTCGCTCCGCGTGAGTTTGGACGAGGCTCCGCATGCGTTTGCGCGGCGTCAACGACAGTAATGACGGCGCATGCGATAATTCCTTAAGAACAAAAGAATATTTGGAGGCACCGATGGCCAGGATCGTTGCGAACGCGGGTCTTAACTTGTCCGATTTCGACCTCCACCAAATCATCGAGGGCGCGGTCTACGCACGGTACCGAGACGGCGCGAACGTGACGGTCGACGGAACAACCTACCCCGACGTGTTCGAAGTCCAGTGGAGACAGTCCGATACACTTCTGCTCACACAGCTCGCAGGGCACCATTTCGAGGGTAATGATCTGGAGCTCAGGGCCGGGACGGTCACGGGGTATTTCGAAGCCACGATGAAAGGTGGCACATGGGCACCTTTCTGGCAGGTCACCGAGATTTCGGTCCCCGCGGTCACCATGTATGTGGCGGCGGTGACGCCGGACACAACCGACGACATGAAGCTTCTGCGCACGATTCTCTCGGGGTCCGATCGCTTCGTGCTGAGCGATCAATCCGACTATGTCCACGGCTACGACGGGCGCGATGTGTTCTTCGGCAACCGTGGAAACGACGACCTCCACGGCGGGCGTGGGAATGACGTCCTGAACGGCGGCGGCGGGAACGACCGGCTGTATGGCGAGGCCCATGCCGACGTCCTTCGCGGACACGACGGAGACGACGAACTCCGGGGCGGCGACGGCAACGACGAGTTGCTCGGCGGCAACGGAAACGATTCCCTCGAGGGCGACGGCGGGAAGGCCCGCACCGGTGGTGGCAAGGACCTGCTCCGCGGCGGAGCCGGCAAGGACGATCTCCGCGGCGGCGGTGGAAACGACCGCCTCTACGGGGACACGCAAGACGATCTCCTGCACGGCGGCGATGGCGATGACCGGCTGTGGGGAGGCGATGGCAGGGACAAACTCAACGGTGGTTCCGGTCAGGACATCATGCGTGGTGCGGGTGCAGGTGACTTCATCTACGGCGGTGGCGGCACGGATTTGTTGCTTGGGGGGCGCGGCGGTGATTGGCTCGATGGCGGCGGCGGCGATGACATCCTGAAAGGCGACGCGCACGACGACCAACTTCATGGGAGCAATGGTGAGGATACCCTTCTGGGCGGCACCGGGAACGATCACCTCTACGGCGGGGCACAGGCCGATGTTCTGAAAGGCGGTGACGGCAAGGATTGGCTGTCCGGCGAGGAAGGCGCAGACCGGCTCGAAGGCGGCGCCGACAAGGATTGGTTGTCCGGAGATGACGGGGCCGATATGCTGCTCGGTGGCTCGGGAAACGACACGCTCATAGGCGATGCCGGTGGCGACCTGCTCAAGGGTCAGGCTGGCGACGACTTCCTGCACGGATACGAGGATCGGGACGAGCTCTATGGCGGCGACGGCAATGACCGCATTCTGGGTGGCAGCGGCAAGGACGTGCTTCGGGGCGGCGATGGAAAGGACAGGCTCTTCGGCGACACGCAAGACGACCGGCTGTACGGCGAGGCCGCGAACGACAAGCTCTATGGTGGAGACGGCGACGATACGCTCGTCGGCGGTGACGGCGATGATGTTCTCGAAGGTGAACGCGGGTCGGACGAGCTGATCGGCGGTGCAGGTATGGATACATTCGTCTTCGGGCGCTACGCCGCGCACGAGGTCATTCTCGACTTCGAGGACAACGTGGACCGGTTGAAACTGGAAGATGAACTCTGGATCCATAGCGACGGCACACTGACCAAGGCCGAGGTGGTGGACACCTATGCCACCGTTATCGACGGCAACACCGTGTTCGACTTCAGCACGGGACCCTACGGTACGAACATCCTGACGGTGATCGGTGTGGAGGATCCCGAGGTGCTGATTGACGACATGATGATCGTTTGATGCAGGCTCCAACCTCATGGGATGACGCGGCGCCCCGCCCGAAGCCCCCGCACCTGCACTCAACCAACGGAAATCAGCCGGATCGCCTTGTCCTGTTCCATGAGCCACAGCAGCACGCGCACTGCCTCGCCACGCGGCGATTTCAGCGTATGGTCGTCCGCCAACAGGCGCCGCGCATCCTGCTGGGCCATCTGCATCAGACCGGCCTGCCGCTCAATGTCGGCGATCCGAAAACGCGGTAGCCCCGATTGCGCGGTGCCGATCAGGTCGCCCGCCCCGCGCATTGCCAGATCTTCCTCCGCGATCCTGAATCCGTCCTCGGTTTCTCGCAGGATCTCCAGGCGGCGCCGCGCCGTCTCCCCGAGCGGTCCCTTGTACATCAGCAGGCAGGTCGAAGCGGCTGAGCCGCGCCCGACGCGTCCGCGCAACTGGTGAAGCTGCGCCAGACCGAAGCTCTCTGCCTGCTCAATCACCATGATCGAGGCATTGGGCACGTTCACCCCCACCTCGATCACCGTCGTGGCCACCAGTACGGCGGTTTCCCCCGCCACGAAACGCGCCATGGCCGCGTCCTTCTCCGCCGGTGGCATCTGGCCATGCACCAGCCCGACCGTGCCCTCGCCGAGCGTCGCCCGCAGTTGCCGGAACCGTTCCTCAGCGGCGGTCATCTCCACCGTTTCGCTCTCTTCCACCAGCGGGCAGACCCAGTAAGCCTGCTTGCCTTCGACCACCGCACGTCGCAGGTGATCCACCACCTCGTCCATGCGACCGGCGGAGACCAGCGCGGTAGTCACAGGCGTGCGCCCGGGCGGCTTCTCGTCCAGGACCGAGAGGTCCATATCCCCGTATTGCGCCAGCGACAGGCTGCGCGGGATCGGCGTGGCGGTCATCACGAGCACGTCCACCGCATGCCCCTTGGCCCCCAGTTCCATCCGCTGCGCCACGCCGAACCGGTGCTGTTCGTCGATCACGGCCAGCCGCAGATCGTGAAAGGCCACGTCCTTCTGAAACACTGCGTGGGTCCCGACGAGGATGTGGATGTCGCCCCGCTCCAGCGCGGCCAGCTTTGCCTGCCGCTCCGCCCCCTTGTCCCGCCCGGTGAGTATCTCCAGCACCACACCAGCACTTTCAGCCAGTGGCCGGATCGATTCCAGGTGCTGACGCGCAAGGATCTCGGTCGGCGCCATCATGACGCCCTGCCCTCCGGCTTCCGCCGCAACCAACAGCGCCATCACTGCGACCAGCGTTTTGCCCGCCCCCACATCACCCTGCAGTAACCGCGCCATGCGCTTGGCGCCGGCCATGTCCTCGGATATCTCCCGGATCGCCCGTTCCTGCGCGCCGGTCGGCCGATAGGGCAGCGCTTCCTGCACCCTGCTCTGCAATCGCCCGGTTACAACGGAAGACCGCCCCTTGCCGCGCCTTTCGACGCTGCGGGCGAGCGCGAGCGTCACCTGGTGCGCAAAGAACTCGTCATAGGCCAGACGCCGTCGCGCCGGTGCATCGGGCGAGAGGTCCCGGCTTCCATCCGGGGAGTGGGCGGCCAAGACCGCTGCGGGCCATGCAGGCCAGCCTTCACGCGCCAAAAGCGCGGTGTCGATCCATTCGGAAAGCTCCGGCACGCGCGTCAATGCCGAGCGCACCGCTTTCGTCATCACCTTCAGCGTCACGCCGGAAGTCAGCGGGTAGACAGGCTCATAGGGCGGGATCTCGTCTGCCGCCTCGGGGCGGAGGATGTGGTCGGGATGTACCATCTGCGCGACGCCGTCGAACAACTCGATCCGACCGGACACGACGCGCCGTTGACCGGTCGGCAATTGGCGCTCCAAGTAGTCCCCGTTGGCATGGAAGAACACGAGCTGGAAACTCGTCTCGGCATCCTCCACTTCCACACGGTAGGGCCGACCCCGCGATGCGGGCTTGCGGTGCCGGCCGATCGTCACCTCCAACGTGCCCGTCGCCGGCAGGTCCAGCGCGCGCACCGAGGCCACCGGGCGCCGGTCCACCCCCGAATGCGGCAACGTGAAGATCAGGTCGCGCGGCCGCTCGATCTCGATCTGGCCGAAATGTTTCGCCGTCTTAGGACCAACTCCGTCCAGCGTCTCGAGATCCGCGAAGAGCGGAAAGAGGATCGGCGGCCGACCACTCATGCCTGGCCGATCAGGGTGAGCCAGCCGTCCTCATCAAGCGTCTCGATGCCCAATTCGGCCGCCTTCTTCGCCTTGGAGCCCGCGCCGGGCCCCGCGACGACGATATCGGTTTTCTTCGAAACCGATCCGGACACCTTCGCGCCGAGCGCCTCTGCCCGCGCCTTGGCCTCCGCCCGGGTCATCTTTTCCAAAGTACCGGTGAAAACCACCGTCTTGCCCGCAACCGGCGACCCCTCTCCCGCGGGTGCGGCGACCTCCTCAATCTCCAATTGCGCGACCAACCTGTCGATCACGTCGCGCTCGGCCGGCTGACGCATCGCCGCCACCAGCGCTTGCACCAGCGCATCGCCGATCCCGTCAACCGATACCAGTTCGGACCAGGCCGGGCTCTCCTCCATCGCCGCCTTGCGCGCCTTTCCGTCCGCCGCCTCGGCCGCTGGCTCGCCGCCAGCGCGATCCACCGTGTCACGCAATGTCTCCCAGTTCTGGAAATGCCGCGCCAGCGTCTTTCCCGCGACCTCGCCCAGGTGGCGAATACCGAGCGCGAAGAGAAACCTGTCGAGCGGGATACGGCGACGCTCTTCGATAGCGGCAAAAAGGTTCGTCGCGGATTTCTCGCCCCATCCTTCGCGGTTTTTCAGTTGTTGCATCCCGTCGCCAAAACGGGCCTGAAGCGTGAAAATGTCCGCCGGTTCGGAAATCCAACCGTCGGCGTGGAACTGCTCCACCTGCTTCGCACCGAGCCCCTCGATGTCGAAAGCCGCGCGGGACACGAAATGTTTCATCTTTTCAACGACCTGCGCGGCACAGATCATCCCACCTGTACAGCGGCGCACGGAGTCGCCTTCCTCGCGGATCGCCTCGGAGCCGCAGACTGGGCAATGGGTCGGAAAGTCGAAAGGAACGGCTCCCGCCGGTCGCGCGGAGAGGTCCACATCCGCGATCTTCGGGATCACGTCGCCCGCGCGATAGACCTGCACCCGGTCGCCCACGCGAATATCGCGTCCCTCCCGGATCGGCGCGCCCGAACTGTCCCGGCCGGCGATGTAATCCTCGTTGTGCAGCGTCGCGTTCGACACCACGACACCGCCGACTGTGACGGGCGCGAGCCGGGCCACGGGGCTAAGCGCACCGGTGCGGCCAACCTGAATGTCAATGGCCTCGAGTTGTGTCCAGGCAAGTTCCGCCGGGAACTTGTGCGCAATGGCCCATCGCGGCGTGGTGGAGCGAAATCCGAGCCTGCGCTGGTAGTCAAGGTCATCGACCTTGTAGACTACGCCATCGATATCATAGCCAAGGGTGGCACGCTGCGCCTCGATGTGCCGGTACTGCGCCAACAACTCGTCCGCTGAATTGCAACGCCGAGTCAGTGGATTGGTCGCGAACCCCAACGCGGCGAGCCTTTCGATGGCTGCGGTCTGCGTTTCCGCAAGGGGCTCGCTGACCGCGCCCCAGGCATAGGCGAAGAAACGCAGAGGCCGCGCGCGGGTGATACTCGCATCGAGTTGGCGCAGGGAACCGGCCGCCGCATTGCGGGGATTGGCGAAGGTCTTTCCGCCAACCTCTGCCTGCCGCACATTCAGAGACGCGAAATCTGCGTGGCTCATGTAGACCTCCCCACGCACTTCCATCACATCGGGCGCGCCCGCGATTTGCTGGGGGATGTCGGCCACGGTGCGCGCGTTGGCGGTGACGTTTTCGCCCGTTGTCCCGTCGCCGCGCGTGGCCGCCTGCACGAGACGGCCATCCTCATAACGCAGCGAAAGCGACAGGCCGTCGATCTTGGGCTCGGCGGTATAAGCCAGCGGCGCATCCTCCGCGAGCCCCAGGTATTTGCGGATCGAGCTGTCGAATTCCCGCACATCCGCGCTGTCGAAGGCATTCCCGAGCGAAAGCATCCGAACAGCATGGGTCACCTTGGCAAACCCGTCTGACGGTGCCGCACCAACCTGCGCGGAGGCGCTGTCGGGGCGGATCAGATCCGGGAAACGCGCTTCGATCTCTCCATTTCGGCGCTTCAGCGCGTCGAAATCCGCGTCTGACATCACCGGCGCGTCGTCGGCGTGATATGCCCGGTTCGCTTCCTGCAGAAGCAGCGCGAGGCGGGCCAACTCATCCCGTGCCTGAGCGGGCGTCAAATCCGCCACATCGATTGTCTCGCTCATGTGCCCTCCGCCTGTTTCGCGTACCAGAGATATGCGGCTGAGCGGCGGGGGTCCAGTTGCTCGCGACGGTGCCGTCTCGAAGCCAGCGAACTATCCGATCCCTGCCATTGACGTGGTGCGAAAGCATGCCAGTCACGCCTTGTAGCGCCGGAGGTCGCGCCGCGGCGAGACGTTACACATCACATCGACAACCGGGATAGCGCGCATGACGCCCGCATGCGGTTCCACTTCGGAAGGATACTGGTTCGCGCGCGCGGCCTCGACACGCTACACTCGCCAGCGCGGTCCGACCGCCCCTCGCAGCGCCACACGAATGCGCCGACCGACCTGTATCGCGATAATTCGAGCCATCGGCGTTTGTACGCATTGGTTGGAGTAGTCTCGCGCATTGCCGGTCCAATTTGCCGGCGCCGCGAAATCGCAGAAAGAAATTGGCGAATTGGATAGCGCGCGAGCAACCTGCCTCGGCAGAAAAAAGAGCGCGCCATGTGTCCATGAACGCGCCCGAGGTACACCGCCTTGGAGGGAAAAGACGTCTGGCAGAAATTCAGCTCGTTATTTCCACCAGTGTTGCCGTGAGTTGAGGTGGTGGTGTTGCATTCGCCGCGCTCAAGCGCCTATCGCGAACCTCTGGTCCATCTCCGCCGGTTCCGGATCGCGCATCACGTAGCCGCGGCCCCAGACCGTCTGGATGTAGTTCTCGCCGCCGGTTGCATTGCTGAGCTTCTTGCGCAGCTTGCAGATGAAGACGTCGATGATTTTCAGTTCTGGTTCGTCCATTCCTCCGTAGAGGTGGTTCAGGAACATCTCCTTGGTTAGTGTCGTCCCCTTGCGAAGACTGAGCAACTCCAGCATCTGATATTCCTTACCGGTCAGGTGCACGCTCTTGCTGTCCACGTCTACCGTCTTGGCATCCAGGTTCACGGTGACTTTGCCGGTCCGGATGACCGATTGGGCATGTCCCTTGGAGCGGCGGATAATCGCGTGAATTCGGGCAACGAGTTCCTCGCGATGGAACGGCTTTGTCAGGTAATCGTCTGCTCCAAACCCGAACCCCTTGATCTTGTTGTCGGTGTCATCGGCGCCGGACAGGATCAGCGTTGGTGTCTCTACCCGTGCAAGCCGCAACTGGCGCAGTACCTCATGGCCGGTCATGTCCGGCAACCCGAGATCGAGAAGGATCAAATCGTAGTCGTATAGCTTTGCAAGGTCGATCGCCTCCTCGCCCAAATCGGTGCAATACACGTTCAGGTTTGCGTGCGTGAGCATCATTTCGATGCTCTTGGCGGTCGCCGGGTCGTCTTCGACGAGCAGGATTCGCATAACTCTTTCTCCGGTTCGATCCCTCTTGACGCGACCATGGCCCGAAATGGTTAATCCCCAATTACCGAATTCGTCCTCGATCACTCTCAACTGACAGTTGCATCTTATTGAGAAAGGTTAACCTCGCTAATTATGGGGAGCCCGGAACTGCTGTAGCAGGGTTGTCTTCAGTGCAACCTCGCCGAATCGGCTGACCGCGGCCTGCCAGCTTTCGAATTCCTCGTCGGAAAGCCCATAGCGGCTCTTGGCCTCCTCAAGCGTAATCAGTCCGCCATCCACCGCGCGCACGACGGCCGCTTTTCGACTGGCCACCCACCGCCGCGTATCCGCCGGCGGGAGGTCGGCGCGGGTCATGATCTTGCCGTCGGGCAGCGTCACCGCCCGCGGTCCGTCTATCTTCTTGATAAACATGCGTTGCACTCCCATCTCACCACAGGGCCGCAGCCTGCCGCCGGTGCACTTAAGGAGTGGTGAAACGAGGCCTTGAGAGTGTCTCGAATTTTCCTATAGTCCGGCGCACCTTGACAACCGGAGCCAAGACATGCCGCTTGATGGCGACAACCAATTGAATTCACTCGGCTTTGCAAAAGCACCGAGCGAGACACGCGTTGTCGTGGCGATGTCGGGCGGCGTCGATTCTTCCGTCGTGGCCGCCGAACTGGCGAGCGAGGGCTACGATGTCATCGGGGTCACGCTTCAGCTCTACGATCACGGCGCGGCACTCGCCAAGAAAGGCGCTTGCTGCGCAGGCATCGACATCCACGATGCCCGGCGCGTCGCCGAGGAGATGGGATTTCCGCATTACGTGCTGGACTACGAGAACATTTTTCGTGACGCGGTGATCGACGAATTTGCCGACAGTTATCTTGCCGGCGCAACACCCGTGCCCTGTATCCGATGCAACGAGCGGGTGAAGTTCAAGGATCTGCTCGAAACGGCGCGGGACCTCGATGCCGACTGCATGGCAACCGGACACTACATCCAGCGGAAAACGGGCGGTCACGGCCCCGAATTGCACATGGCCGGCGATCCGCGTCGCGACCAGTCTTATTTCCTGTTCTCGACGACGTCAGAACAGCTCGATTTCCTGCGTTTCCCCCTGGGTCACCTGACCAGCAAGGCCGAAACGCGGGCGCTGGCGGTCAAACATGGTCTGCAGGTGGCCGACAAGCCCGACAGCCAGGACATTTGCTTCGTACCGGACGGCAACTACGCCTCGGTGATCGAGAAGCTGCGCCCCGGGGCCGGCGAACCCGGTGAGATCGTCGATCTGAACGGCCGTGTTCTGGCGCAGCACGACGGGGTCATCCATTACACGATCGGTCAGCGACGGGGGCTTGGCATCGGCGGGCTCTCGGAGCCCCTCTACGTGGTCAGACTCGACCCCGACGCGCGCCGCGTGGTTGTGGGCCCGAAGGAGGCACTCTCCACGCGGATCGTCCCGGTGCGCGAAATCAACTGGCTCGGCGACGTTCCCATGACCGAACGTTCAGAGTGGCCGCTTTCGGTGAAAGTTCGCTCCACCCGCCCGCCACGCGAAGCGATCCTGCGGCCAACGGATCCGGATACTGCCGAGGTCGAACTGCTCTCACCCGAAGAGGGTGTCTCGCCCGGACAGGCTTGCGTGTTCTACGAGACCGAGGGCACCCGCGTCTTTGGCGGTGGTTGGATCTGGCGCGGGTGAAGCCCCCCCTGTTCCACAGGAAATGCGAGAGGGCCGGCGCCGCTGGGGCTTGACCACCACAGCCGGCAGCGCCACTTGCCAAGGAACGCAACGGGAGCCGGGTCAATGAACCGAAATATCGTGATTGTCGGCGGCGGCTACATTGGCGCTGAACTGGCACGCAGGCTCGACCCTGTAGCCGACATTACGCTCGTAGAACCACGCGCTGCCTTCGTCCATGCCGCAGCCATGATCCGCGCTGTGGTACAGCCCGAGTTGCTCGACCGCGCTCTGCTGCCCTACGACAATCTGTTGACCCGCGGCCGTGTCATACGGGAGCGCGCGACTGCCATAGACTCCGACGGGGTGACGCTCGCGGATGGCCGCAGGCTCATGGCAGACATCATCGTCGTGGCGACAGGCTCGGGCTATGCCGCGCCGTTCAAACCCAACGGCGGCGACGTTGATACACTCAGGCAGGCGAACGCCGCGTCGCATGCTGCAGTGATGAACGCGCGTTCCGTCGCCATCATCGGCGCCGGGGCGGTCGGCATCGAACTTGCAGGTGAGATCAAGGCAGCAAGGCCCGCCTGCGAGGTAACGCTTGTATCGGATACTGCCTCGCTGCTGCCCACCTATCCGCCCCGTCTGGGGGCGGAGATGGAACGCCAGCTGAGCGTGCTCGGCGTAACCCTGCAGCTTGGTCGCCGCGTCACGGCGCTACCGACAAAAACCGCGCCCTTCTCGGAAATCGTATCGCTGGACAACGGCGAAACCATACGCGCCGATCTCGTATTCCCGGCCACCGGCGCCTGCCCCCGGACAGATTTGCTCACACCGCTACCCGACGCGCGCATCGGCGCCGATGGGCGGGTAGTGGCAGACCGCTGGATGCGCCCTTCGGCGCTGCCGAACGTGCTGGCGGCTGGTGATGCGGTCGATCTGGGCGATGCAATGACCATTGTCGCGACGACCCGGCAGGTCCCTTGGCTGGAGCGGGCGATCCGTTCAATGCTCGCCGGTCGACAGCTCGACCGGACGCCACCCTACACCCCGTGGAGGAATCCGCCGATCCTGCTGCCGCTAGGCCCGCAGATGGGCGCGAGCTACTTGCCGCCCGCCGGGGTGCAGGGGCCGATACCGACGCGCCTGATCAAGGGCCGCGCGCTGTTCGTTCCCAAGCACCGCCGCCAGTTCGGCCTCGGCGGTTGACCACGGACCCGTCGCGTCAGACCGGCATCCCGTCCAGAACCGCCCGTGCCGCCCGAAGCCCCGGCGACTCCTGCCCGCGCCCCAGGCGTTCCATCGTCAAGCGCATCGCTGCGTGTTGTTCCCCGCCGCTATCCAGCACATCCAGCAGCGCCGGCGCCATCGCCTCCGCCCGGCAGTTTTTTCCCAGAAACTCGGGCACAGCGCGCGTCTCCGATACAAGGTTGACGAGCGTCACCGTGTCCACCAGC
Organism: Tropicimonas marinistellae; assembly: GCF_001509585.1. Taxonomy (GTDB): domain Bacteria; phylum Pseudomonadota; class Alphaproteobacteria; order Rhodobacterales; family Rhodobacteraceae; genus Tropicimonas; species Tropicimonas marinistellae. The sequence goes on from NZ_LNCI01000010.1 coordinate 72,680, forward strand.
AACAATCGGGTCACGTAGATGCGGCTCAACCACGCGCCATCGTAGCCGATCACCATTGGAGTATCGGCCGCCGCCAGTTCGAGCGAGACGGTACCGGAGGCTGCCAGCGCTGCGTCAGCGGCCGCGAAAGCCGCGCGTTTCTCCGCCGCCACAACCGCGTCGTCCCGCCCGCGCGGATCAAGCAGGATCGGCGCGCCCGGCCAGTCCGCCAGCGTCTCGGCCATCAGCTCCGCCCGCGTCGGCACTGTGGGTACAACGATTCGGACCTCAGGACGCGCCGCCAGCACCTGCCGCAGCGTCTGCGCGAACACCGGCCCCAGCTTCGTGATCTCCCCCCTCCGTGACCCCGGCAACGCCAGGACGAGCGGCACATCGGGCGCGATTCCATGCGCCCTCCGAAACGCCGCGGCCTCATCCTGACCGGCCTGTTGCTCGGCGACCACCGGATGCCCCACGAAGTCGCAGCGCATCCCCGCGGCCTCCATGTAGGGTGGTTCGAAGGGAAGCAGCGCGAGGACCTGGTCGATATCGGGCGCCATTTTCGCCGCCCGCTTCGGCCGCCAGGCCCAAACAGTCGGCGCGACGTAGTGCACGGTATGCTGCTCCGGCCGCTGTTGCCGCACGCGATTGGCCAATCTCAGGCTGAACTCCGGCGAGTCTATCGTGATGAGCGCATCCGGTGCGATCCGCACCGCCTCATCCACCGTCTCTTCCAACCGACGCTTCAGTTCGAAATACTTCGGCAGGATCTCCGCCAGCCCGGCAAGCGAAAGCTCCGACATGGGGAACAGGCTTTCCATGCCCTCCGCCTCCATCAGCGGCCCACCGATACCGTGGAACTCGACCTCCCCCAGCAGCGTTTTCAACCCTGCCATCAGCGCCGCGCCAAGTTTGTCGCCGGAGGGTTCACCCGCCACCAGGAAGAGCCGCATCACACCGCCTCCCGTGGACGCACCCACAGGAAGAGTCCGGCCGCATCCGCCTCGCGCACAACCTCTTCACGGTCCAGGACCATGACGCCGCCAGCCTCGATCACCACCCCGCGCAACCCCGCCCTTGCCGCGTTCCGGATCGTGCCCTGCCCGATAGCCGGTAGATCCACACGCCGGTCCTGGCGCGGCTTCGGCCCCTTGTAGAGTAACCCGCCCTCCGGCAGTCCCGCGCGATTGGTTGCCAATGTCTCGAGCATCCAGTCGGTGCCCGGCATCGCTTCGACCGACAGCGCCTGCCGGCGCGACACGACACAGGCCTGCCCCACATCCGCCGAGCCCAGTGCAACCACGATCTCCGCGCCGCGTTCGGCATCCTTGCGATCCGCCTCCTCCGGCTGGAAACGCCCCAGAACGCCCGGTGCAGGCAACAGATCGGGCAGAAGCTCATGTGCCCCGCGCACTGCCATGCCGCGCGCTTCGAACAACTCCAGCACCACGCGCAGCGCGCCGTCGTCCCCTTTGCCGAGCGCCGCCATCAACCGCGGTACAAGTGGCGCTGTTGCCAGATCCAGCGCGCGCGGCTCCAGCTTCGGCCGCCGCACACCGCCGGCGAAACAGACGTCGCGCGCCCCGCGTTTCTGAAGCTGTTTGAGCAGCGTACCCAGGGTTTCCAGGCGAAACGCCAGATCTGGCGCCACTGTTCCAGGCGGCGCATCGTGGTACGCACAGTAAATCACGTCACGCCCGCTGGCCCGCAGTCGTTCAGCCAGCAACTCGGGCAGCCGCCCTCGTCCGGCAATCAGCGCCAGCGGCGGGGTATCCGTCGCGCCGCCCATGGGCCCTACTCCGGCGTCAGGAAGCTGCGGTCACTGTCGCTCCGGATGAAATCGACAATCGCCTGAACATAATCGCTGTCGCTTTCCGCCCCCAGGGCCTCCGCCCGCTCGCGAAATGTCCCCGTGCCTGTGGCAAGCGACCGGTAGGCGTTGCGCAGCACGGCGATGTCCGCGCGGTCAAGTCCGGCACGCTTCAACCCGATAAGATTCAGCCCCACCAGGGCTCCGGCTTCTCCCTGTACCATGCCGTAGGGGATCACGTCCTTCTCGACCTTTGACAGCCCGCCGATGATCGCGCCCTTCCCGATCCTCACCCACTGATGAACCCCGGAGATGCCGCCAATGATGACATCATCGTCGATCTGCACGTGACCGGCCAGGCCCACGTTATTCACGAGGATCACCCGGTCTCCCACGCGGCAATCATGCGCCACGTGAACACCCGCCATCAGCAGGCAATCGTCGCCAATGCTCGTAATGCCGCCGCCACCCTCGGTGCCCGGGTTGATCGTCACGTGCTCCCGGATACGGTTGCGCGCACCGATCACCAGCCGCGTGTCCTCGCCGTGGTACTTCAGATCCTGCGGAATCTCCCCGATCACCGAGAATGGAAAGACAACGGTCTCCTCGCCAATCTCGGTCCTGCCCGTCAGAACGACATGGGACTTGATCTCCACAGCGCGGGCCAGCGAAACCTCCGCACCAATAACAGCGAACGGACCTACGGAAACACCGGCCCCGATCTCGGCGCCCTCCTCGATCACCGCGGTGGGATGAATGCGCGCCGTCTTATCGATCGTCATGGGCTCAGCCCTCCGCTTCCGCCTCTTTCGGCAATTGCACCATGGCCGAAAACTCCGCCTCGGCGGCCAATTCGCCGTTCACCAGCGCGCGCCCTTCGAACTTGCCGATCCTGGTCCCCGCACGTTTCACTGTGATGTGCAATTCCAGCACATCTCCCGGCACGACCGGACGACGGAACTTTGCCTTGTCTACCGTGGTGAAATAGATCAGCAGCTCTTTTTCGATTCCGCGCGACACACCGATCAGAACGGCCCCGGTCTGCGCCATCGCCTCGATCACCAAGACGCCCGGCATAACCGGGTGCCCGGGGAAATGCCCCTGGAAATGCGGTTCATTGAAGGTCACGTTCTTGATCCCGACGCCGCTCTTTCCCGGGTCGATGTCGCGCACGGCGTCGATCATCAGGAAGGGATAGCGATGGGGCAGAATCTTCTGGATCGTCTCGTGGTCCGCCTGCAGCAGCGGGCTCTGTTCTTCGGTCATGAATTCTGTGCCTTGCCGTTGTCGTGTCGGGTCGCGGCTGCGCCCGCCATTGGCAAGCTCCTACACGGCAACCCCCGGCACGGCAAGCGAGGCCGCTGGCCCATTGCCTTGCAAGTGGTGGTCACTGTGCACACACGCGAAGGGCGCCACGCGCAACAATGTGTCGCGATCGTCAGTTCGATTTGAACTTGTGAGAGGACTACGGCTCGGTCGGCGTTTCAATCGCTGGCATGGGGCTCCCTGGGGCCGCGTCGGGATCATCCTGAAACGTCTCCGGAGCCAGACTGGCAGGAGCTTGCGGCGCAGCCTCCTCCGTCTCCTCCAGTGGAACGGCGTCACCGGACCTGCTCAGGTCGCCGCCGTCCCCAAGCAACTCGTTAACCCGCGTGATTGCCCTGTCGGTGATGTCGATCCGGTCAGCGGAGAGAATCACCGCGCGTTCGTCCAGAATCGCGACTGCCCCGGTCTCGATGGCCAGGTCTGAGAGCACGGGCAATACGCGTTGCGTGAACTCCCGACGCTCCTGATCCCGGCGCCTCTGCAACGCGACGATCCGCGCATCCTGCTCTTCGCGGAGACGGATGACCTTGGTGTCGAAAGCGTCCGCGAGCGGCCGGAAGGTTTCCGCGTCCAGGGTTTGGCGCTTTTCTGTCAGCGCCTGCTCTTCGGTAATGAGAAGTGCCGAAATCTCGCGATTTCGCTCGGCCAGCTCCCTGGAGATGGCGTCGAGTTCCGCCAAAATGCGTTTTCCGTACAGTGACCCGGTGAACAGGCGCTCCTGATCAAGTGTCAGAACATCTGCTTGAGCCACGGACCGAACCTGCTGCGCGAGTACAGGCGCCGGCAGGATCGCGGCCGAAACGGCGACAACGCATGAGACGGCCGCCGGCGCCCACATTCTGCGGAACAGGGCACCGACGCACATGGTCAGAAACGCGTGGAAACGGTGAACTCGAAGTTCTGCTCTTCGTCGTAGACCTTCTTCATCACAGGACGCGAGAAGTTGAACCGAAGCGGGCCAAGCGGCGTTTCCCAGAAGATCGAGACACCAGCCGCCGAGCGCCAGTAGAGCTCGTCGTCAACTTCGTTATCGCCGTTGGGACCACCGCCGGTGTTATCGAGCCCCCAAACGGTGCCGATATCCCAGAAGACACCACCGAGGATCCCGTATTCTTCCGGCAGGCCGAGGGGGAAGTCCGCCTCAAGCCGCGCCACAGCGAAGTAGTTGCCGCCAAGGACGTCTTCGTTTTCCACCTTGCGGTCCCGTGGCCCCACACCATTCGGTTCGAAACCACGGATCTTGTTGGAAAGGCTGTAGCGTTCGATGATCCGGCTGTCGCCGCCGGAGAACACCACTCCGCCCCCCTCGATCTCGGCCCGAAGGTTGACCTCTTCGTTCCAGATCGCCTTGCGCGCACGCAGCATCGCGTCGGTGGAGATATAGCTTGCACCGTCGTCGCGGTAGCCGAAATCCTGTCCGAAACGGAAAGCGACGCCCGCGGTCGGATCGAGGCCCGTGTCCATGCTGCTGTAGGTAAGCGAGTAACCGGCCGAAAAGCTGCTCAGGCCGCCCAAATCCTCTTCTTCCTGCAGGATGAAGGACGAACCGCTTTCGAATTCGTTCTCGTCCGGTGTGTCCGGATCATCCGCCCGTCCCTCGTCCACGTTGTGGACACGCCCGTAATCGTAGGCAACGCGCAGGCCCAGACGTGTGCGCTCGCTGATCGGGAAGCTGAAGCTCGGCCGGAAGCGCCCAAGGTCGGTATCGTAGTCGGCGTTGTCCTGTTCTGTCTCCCGATAGTAGGCGCTCAATCCGAATGTGACGTCACGCCCAAGGAATGCCGGTTCGATGAAGTTGAACCCGAACACCTGCGACGAATCCGTGAAACCGATGTCGAACCCAAGCGACTGACCGCGCCCCAGGAAGTTCGCCTCGTTGAACGAGAAGTTGAGCCCCAGACCGGAGTTGGTCGAGTAGGCGACACCGAAACCGAGCGATCCGGTTGGCTTTTCCTCAACGTCGACGTCGATCACGACCTGATCGGGGCTTGTCCCCTCGCGCGGGCGCACCTCGGCCTCGGCGAAAAACCCGAGCGCACGGATACGTTCCGCCCCCTCGCGCACTTCACGCGGATTGAACGGGTCGCCCTCCACGGTCTTGAACTGGCGCCGGATTACCCGGTCCAGCGTGTTCGTGTTGCCCTCGATGTCGATACGTTCCACGAAGACACGCGGGCCGCGGCTGATCACGTATTCCACATCGATGGTCAGGTCCCGGTCATTGCGCCGCAACCGCGGTTCGACGCGAATGAAGTTCAGGCTCTGATCGACGGCCAGGCGCTCAAGGCGTGCGATATCGGTGTCGATCGGCACCGGGGAATAGACCGCGCCGGACCGCATGCGCGTAGCTTTCAGATACTGGTCGATGTCGATCCCGGCAACTTGCGAACTGACGCTCACCTGTCCGATGCGGTAGCGTTGCCCTTCCCGGACGTTGAACTGCAACAGGAAGCCCTTGCGGTTCCGGTCGAGTTCCGAGGTAACGCTAAGAACCTGGAAATCGATGAAACCGCGCGACCGGTAGAAATCCGTCAGCAACTGCTTGTCGAACTCGATGCGGTCGTCAACGAACGTGTCGCGCTGAATCAACTGGCGGAACGACCCGGCCTGTTTGGTCGCAAGTACCCGCCGCAAGCGCCCATCGGAATACGCGCGGTTCCCCACGAAGGACAACCGCTCAACCTCGCTCACCCGGCCTTCGGCGATCTCAAATACCAGATCGACCCGGTTGTCAGAGCGGCGAATGATCTTCGGGGAAACCGTCGCGGCCAGTCGGCCGCTCTGCCGGTACGCCTCGGCAATCGCCGCCGCATCGGCCTCTGCCGTGGAGGGCGAGTAAACCCGGCGGGACTGGGACTGAACAATACCAGACAAGGCCTCGTCGTTGAGGCGCCGATTACCCTCGAAGGCGACGACGTTGATCGTCGGGAATTCCGTCACCTTGATGACGAGAGTGTTGCCCGAAGGTACCAGTTCGACTTTCTCGAAGAGCCCAGTTCCGGCGATATTCTGATATGCGTCGTTGAGCTGTGCCGCACTGACGGCCTCGCCGGCGCCGATTCCCGCGTAGGTGACGATGGTTGCCGGGTCGACCCGTTGGTTTCCCTGAATGTCGACATTGGTGAAGCGGTAGTCCTGCGCCCCGACCGGCATCGGGAAAACTCCCGCCATTACAGGTAACAAGCCGACGACGATGGATTTCCTGACGACCGCGAGACCGCTCTTACCGCTCCGCCGGGCGCGCCTGCTCCTGCCGCCCGTCCCTTGTTTGCTCATGCCGACGTCCCCCGGCCTATGTTGAAATTCGTTACGCCTTTGCTAGCGATGATCGGCTGTCTTGTCAAAATGACAAAGGGCGGCGCTTTCGCACCGCCCCACGAGGGAAGTTTTTGTAAAATCGTCTGGAATGTCAGCCCAGGGCGCTCGCCAGCGCGGTTGCACAAAGAAGCGCACCGACAATCGTCGCCACGTAAAGCAAACGATCCGAATTCAGACGAAACAGAAGGCTCAAGCTTTGGTATCCGGCGTTCATTGTCTGCATTGTTCCATCCTGCGTGCTAATCCCGTCAGGGGTGACTTGCAGTCAGAATAGGCAGCGATTGTGACCAGATTGGGGCGTCACCGTGGTCAAATCTCAACGGTCGCGACCACCTGCCAGCACGGTCACGGGCAGAACAGGTCGTTGGTCAGCGCAAAGGCCATGAGGCTCAGCATCAGGGCCAGCCCCATGCCCATCAGTATCCGCAGCGCGCGGTCGCTCGGCGGGCGGCCAGCGATCGCCTCGAACGCGTGGAACACCAGGTGTCCGCCGTCCAGAACCGGAATCGGAAAGAGGTTCAACAGGCCAACCGCAGTGCTGAGAACGGCGATGAACCAGATGAAGCTTTCCACTCCCTGGCTGGCCGCGGCGCCGCTAGTTTCGGCGATGCCGATGGGGCCGCGCAGATTGCAGGAGGAGATCGCTCCAGTGACCATGTGCCATAGCCCCGAAAGCGAGCTTTGGACGATGAACAGGGTCTGATCCGCGCCGTATTGAAGTGCTTCCAGCGGTCCCGGTGTCTGCGTGGCTGGCGTGAACATCAACCCGCCGGTCATGCCGATCAGCCAGCGAGTTTCAAACCCGCCATCGTTGTCCGGCAGGTCCACGCGCCGGGGCGCAAGAACGAATTCAAGCGTTTCACCGTCACGCCATATGTCGACGGCAAGTGCACGACCTTCGGAACTGCCCACCACATCCTGCAATTGCTTGAACGCAGTGACCGGTTCGCCGTCGATCGCGGTAATCAGATCGCCCTTCTCGATCCCCGCGTCCATCGCCGCGGACCCGGCCTGTAGTCCTTCGACCAGCGGCGGGAAGGGATACGGGCCAGTCACGGCGCTTTGTTGCCCGTCACGCTCAATCTGATACGCGACAGTATCGCTCACAGGCATGTCGCCGATCACGTCGAAGAAGCTCTGGTAGTCCGGGGTTTCTGTCCCGCCAACAGCGAGGATGCGGTCGCCTGCCATCAGTGCCTGCACCTCTGCCGGCATGGGCTTCAGTGCCCCAACCTCCACGGGCTCCTTCGGGGTCCCCTGCCATAGCAGGATTGCCGCGAAGACGAGGGCGGACAGGATGAAATTGAACACCGGGCCAGCCGCCACAGTCGCCGCCCGCGCCCAGAGCGGTGCTCCATGCATCGTGTGCCGCTTCGTTTCGTCGTCGAGTTCGTCGTATGTGTCGGACGCCTTGTCGCTTGCGGCCGAGGCATCCCCGAGAAACTTCACGAAGCCGCCAAAAGGAAGTGCCGCCACCTGCCACTGGGTGCCGTGTTTGTCCGTACGGGAAAAGAGAACCGGACCGAACCCGATGGAGAACACCTCCGCGCGGATACCGGACCAGCGCCCGACGATGTAGTGACCGTATTCATGCACAAACACGATGACGCTGAGCGCGACGACAAAGGCGGCGAGGGTCCATAGGGCGCCCCCGAACTGGGGAATCAGCGAGGCAATATCCATCAGGCTTCAGGCATCCGTTCCGATTTTCAACACGGCCTCTGCCGCGCACTTCCGTGCCAGATGGTCGGTTTCCATGACATGATCAAGGCGCATCCGGTCACATTTCAGGGCACCATCGCCATCCATCGCGTTCAAAACCTCCTCCACGACCGCCGCCATATCGGTGAAACGGATCTGTCGCGCAAGGAACGCGTCGAGCGCCTGCTCCTTCGCGGCGTTGAAGGCGGCGCCGGAAAGGCCGCCACGCCCCATGACCTCCCGCGCCAGTCGCAACGCGGGCCAGCGCCGCTCACAGGGCGCGCGAAAATCCAACTGGCCAATCTTCGCCAGGTCCAGACGCTCTACCGGCAAGCGCCGCCGCTCAGGATAGTGCAGCGCGTACCCGATGGCGTGTCGCATATCCGGTGGACCGACATGCGCCATCAGTGCGCCATCGTTGAAACCGACCAGCGCGTGAACCAGCGACTGCGGATGCACCAGCACCTCGATCTGCGCCGGGGAAAAACCGAAATACTCTCGTGTTTCAATAACTTCCAACGCCTTATTGAACATGGACGCGGAATCAACGGTGATCCGCTGCCCCATATCCCAATTCGGGTGGCTGCTCGCTTGTTCTGGCGTCGCATCGGGCAACCGCTCCAGCGGCCAGTCCCGGAACGCGCCGCCAGACGCTGTGATGATCACACGTTCGACGTCAGCGATTTCTTCACCGACAAGCGCTTGTGCGACGGCACTGTGCTCGCTGTCCACCGGCAGGATGGACGCCCCGTGCGTCCGCGCCGTCTCCATCAGCAGCGCGCCGGCACAGACCAGCGATTCCTTGTTGGCCAATGCCAGCGTCGTTCCTTGCTCCAGCGCCACAAGCCCGGGCTGAAGCCCGGCCGCTCCGACGATGGCCGACATGATCCAGTCCGCCGGTCGCGCCGCGGCCTCCAACAGCGCCGCTTCTCCGGCCGCGACGGCAATCCCGGTGCCTGAAAGACGATCTGCAAGCCGCTGTTTCAACTCCGGAAAACATGTCACTGCAAGCTCGGCATTCAGCGCGATTGCCTGCTCCGCCAGACGATCCACGTTGCGCCCGCCCGTCAGGGCCACAACATGATATTCTTCCGGCGCACGGGCGATCAGGTCCACGGTGTTTTCGCCGATCGACCCCGTTGACCCGAATATCGAAACTCTCTTCATATCCGCACCTCCGGCACGTCGACGATCAACGCAAGCAGCAGCATGAAGAGCGAAGCGCCCAGCAACCCGTCGAAGCGGTCGAACAGACCGCCGTGGCCCGGGATCAGCGCAGAACTGTCTTTCACACCGAGCCGTCGCTTCAGCGCGCTTTCGGCAATGTCGCCCATCTGCGACGCCATGGACAGGATCATGGATATCCAGATCAGGTCTCGGCCGGCATTGGTGAACGTGAGGAAGAGCGCGCCCACCGCAGCGGCCCCGACCCAGCCGGCAATGGTGCCGGACCACGTCTTTTTGGGGCTGATGCGGGGCCAGAACTTCGGCCCGCCAAAGCGGCGCCCAGCGAAATACCCCGCGACATCGGTGACGACCACGCAGATCACCATCCAGAACAGCCACGTGCCCCCGTAGGTGTCGCGCGCCATGATCAGGCCCCAGCCCGCCACAGTAATACCGAGTGCAAACAGGAAGAACGTCAATCGCTCGCGCGCCATCGCAGCCGAGCCGACTGCGGCCGGCACGAGCAGCAGCGCCAGGTGCCAATCTGGTTTCTGAGACAGTAATCCGGAGATGACGGAGGCCGAAAACGCGGCCAGCAACATGGCGCCCACGTCGAGACCCGGGCGGATCATGCGCGCCAGTTCCCAGATCATGACCGCTGTTACGAAAACCACCAGCATCTGAAACCAGACACCGCCGAGCCGAATAGCCACGACGCCGACCAGAACCATTGCCAGCCCGGTCCATGTCCGGGCGCTCAGGTCATCCCATCTCGTGGGCTTCTTGCCCCCGGTCTCGCCGTCGTCAGCCAATGACGGCCCCGTAGCGCCGCTCCCGTTTGCCGAACTTGGCGAGGATCCGGGCGAAGGCGTCCGCGCTGAAGTCCGGCCAGAGCGTGTCGACGAACTCGTACTCGGCATAGGCCGACTGCCAGAGCAGGAAGTTCGAGATTCGCGCTTCACCGCTCGTTCGAATGACGAGGTCCGGATCGGGTAGCGTATGGGTGTCGAGGAACCGACCGAGGGTTTCGGCATCAACCTCGTCCGGGTCGATCCGCCCAGCGGCCACCTCATGCGCCAGACGCCGTGTGGCACGGGTCACCTCGTCGCGCCCGCCATAGTTGAGGGCAATGGTGAGGTGGACGTTATCGTTGGCTACCGTGAGCGCCTCCAGATCGTCCATAAGCTGCACGAGCTTCGGGTCGAGGCGGTTCCGGTCGCCGATGAAACGCACACGCACGCCTTTGGCGAGGAGTCGCTGCGCCTCCTTGAGAATGTAGCGCCGAAACAGCGTCATCAGGCCGGAAACCTCGGCCTGCGTGCGCTTCCAGTTCTCGGTGGAGAAGGCGAATATCGTCAGGTACTGCACCCCCAGATCCGGGCAGGCCTCCACGATCTCGCTCACCCGACGTGCGCCGGCCTGATGACCGAACAACCGCGGGCGGCCGCGCGCCGTGGCCCACCGACCATTGCCGTCCATGATAATGGCCACATGGTCCGGGGCCTTGGAACTTGCGTCGGTCGCGGGCATGAATGGCCCCTTTCGTGATCTGAAATTTGGTTTCGGGGAGGCGCAGGTCAAACCTGCATGATTTCTTCCTGCTTGGTTTCCAGCGCGGTATCGACCTGCTTGATATGCTTGTCGGTCAATTCCTGGATCTCGTCGTGCCAAAGCCGCTCGTCGTCCTCAGACATTCCGTCGGACTTGGCCTTCTTGAGCTGGTGCATGCCGTCCTGGCGGACATTGCGGATCGCCACGCGGGCGCTTTCGGCATAGTGCGCGGCCACCTTCGTCAGCTCGCGGCGCCGTTCTTCGTTCAATTCGGGAATGGGTAGCCGAATGATCGTGCCGTCGACCACGGGATTGATGCCCAGCCCGCTTTCGCGGAGGGCCTTCTCCGCTTTGGAGACCATGGTTTTGTCCCAGATGTTCAACGTGATCATCCGCGGTTCCGGGACATTGACCGTTCCAATCTGATTGAGCGGCGTCATCGACCCATAGGCGTCCACCTGAATCGGGTCCAGCATGGAGGCAGAGGCGCGCCCCGTGCGGAGCGACAGGAATTCGTTCTTGAGCGCTCGGAGAGCCCCGTCCATGCGGTGCTTCAGATCGTCCATATCCGGGTCTTCATAGTCGGCTGACATGTGCCTGTTCCCTTGCAAGCATCTCGTTCGTTCGGAACGGTTCTAACGCCGGGGCAGCCGAATGTATAGCGGCCAATCCAGCGCCTACCGTCTGCCTTCGATCCCTTTGGGCATTTCGCGCACAACAGGTTGTAAAACAGTTAATCGTGCAGCAATCACGAAAACAATCTGACGATTCCGAGGCGGATTGATGCGATCTCCGCGACAGTTCAACCCTGCACGCGCGTGTAGGTCCCCTGCCCCGCGAGAATACCCCGAAATCCGCCGGGTTCATCCAGCGAGAACACGATGATCGGCAGGTTGTTGTCGCGGGCCAGCGCGATGGCCGAGGCATCCATCACCTTCAGCCGCTTGGCGAGACACTCGTCGAAGGTGATGTTCTCGTAGCGCACGGCGTCGTCGTGTTTTACCGGGTCCTTGTCGTAGACACCGTCGACTTTGGTTCCCTTGAAGATCGCCTCGCAAGCCATTTCATTTGCCCGCAGAGTCGCGGCCGTGTCGGTGGTAAAATACGGGTTTCCTGTCCCGGCGGCGAAGATACAGACCCGACCTTTCTCAAGGTGGCGTACCGCGCGGCGACGGATGTAGGGTTCGCAGACCTCGTCCATCCGTATGGCCGAGATTACCCGTGTGAAGACGCCAATACCTTCCAATGCGGATTGCATCGCGAGCGCGTTCATCACCGTGGCGAGCATCCCCATGTAGTCGGCCGTTGTCCGCTCCATCCCCTGTGCACTGCCCTGCAGCCCGCGAAAGATGTTGCCGCCGCCGATGACCATGCAGATCTCGACCCCCAGTTCATGGACCGACTTCACCTCCTGCGCGATGCGCTGCACCGTGGGCGGGTGCAGACCGAAGCCTTGATCTCCCATCAGGGCTTCGCCGGAAATCTTCAGGAGAACCCTCTTGTAGGCCGGCGCCGGTTGATCCTCGGAAGCTTGCAGCATATCACGGTTCCCCTGATCTGGTCGGCGCCTTCCTGTCGGAAAACGGCGCCGGCATCAACCGGTAACACGAGGACGGGTGCCGCAGTGGGGGATTTCCCCGATATCGACCGGGAGCGACCCGTTCTGATCGCCGGCCCCACGGCGAGTGGAAAATCCTGGCTCGCGCTGGAGGTCGCCGCCGGCCAGGGCGGTGTAATCGTCAACGCCGATGCCTTGCAGGTGTATGAAAACTGGCGCGTACTCACGGCCCGTCCGTCACCGGAAGACGAAGCGATCGCGCCTCACGAACTCTACGGACATGTGGGGCGGACCGCGCCCTACTCGGTCGGTCATTGGCTGCGCGAGGTCGCTGGCCTCCTGGACGGCCCCCTCAGGCCGATTATCGTCGGCGGTACCGGGCTTTACTTCACCGCGCTCACCGAGGGGCTGGTAGAGATACCGCCCGTGCCGGCGGAAATTCGCCGGCAAGCTGACGAATTGGACCACGCCGACCGCCTCGCGGCCCTGGACCCCACCACCCGAGGGCGCATAGACACCGCGAATCCAGCCCGCGTTCAGCGTGCGTGGGAGGTGCTCGCCACGACCGGCCGGGGACTCGCGGATTGGCAGGACGACACCCCTTCCCCATTATTGCCACTGGCAGAAACAACCGCGTTTGTCCTCGACGCGCCAAAGGACTGGCTGACCCCTCGGATCGAAGCGCGATTCGACCAGATGTTGGCGCGTGGAGCGTTGGACGAGGTTCGCGCCAACCTCAGAGGTTGGGATCCCGCGCTTCCGTCGTCCCGGGCCATCGGCGCACCCGAACTGATTTCGCACCTTCAAGGTGCGCTCTCGCTAGAGGATGCCCGGGAAGCCGCGGTCATCGCCACACGGCAATATGCCAAACGCCAACGGACTTGGTTCCGTGCCCGAATGAAGCGCTGGACACAGGTGGGCCCGCCCAACGATTGAGCGAGACGGTGCGGCTGGCAACGACCCGCCGTCGCCGGCGCGGGCGGCTTGATTAACCATTTCGCGCGCGGCAGGATTGGCAGGTCGAACCAGGGCTGCTCAGGGTTCCATCATGTCCATTCCGGTTGCCGTTCCGGCCGGACCTCTCCGGCAGGTGTCGATCCAGCGGCTCGCGATAGGCGGGCGCTGGCGCACGGAAGCTATGCGCAGCTACCGAACGCCGCTGCTTTTGTGGTTCACCCGCGGCCAGGGAAGGATAACGGTCGCCGGGTTGACCCGCGGCTATGGCGCACACAATGCCGTCTACATCCCCGCCGGCACGATGCACGGGTTCGAGATCTCGGGACAGGTGTTCGGAACGGCCATCTTTTTCAGCGACGTGAAAAACGACGCTCTACTGACCGATCCCTGCCACCTGCGCGTTCGTGACGTCCGGCAACAAGGCGAACTGACGGCCTTGCTCGAAGCTGTCCAGCGCGAGGCGGACAGCGACCGGCCCTTGCGCGAACAGGCGCTCTCTTACTACGGGGGGCTGTTGGCGGTTTGGATAGCGCGTCAGCGACAACACCACGAGGACCGCCCCGAGGACAGCGCCGCCCGGGCGCTCGTGCGGCGCTATACGCAGGCGATTGAACGGCAGATCTACACCGGTCAATCGGTTGGTGACTACGCCGAAACGCTCGGAGTAACGCCGACCCATCTCAGTCGTGTTTGCCGCAAGACCTGTGGCCGGCCGGCCTCGGAAATCCTTGCCGACCGGTTGACTTTCGAGGCGCGTCGGCTGCTGCTCGACACGTCGCTGCCGGTGAAACGCGTGGCGGAAGTTCTGGGATACCGTTCAGCGGCCTATTTCACGCGCGCTTTCCACAACCGTACAGGCCAGACGCCGACCGATTTTCGCCGCGACCGCCGCTCCGATCCGCGCTGAGACACCGCACCACCGCGGTATTGGTTTTCCTGATTTCTGGTTGATCTCCGGGCGGATGTCGTTTTTGGTCGTGGAAGAGGTCGTTTTCAGCTCATCTCCGTCGCAAGCGGCCGTTGACCCGCCGGGTGAACTGGTGATCGAATGACTTGGCCGACAGGGCTAAACGACGGAGCGAAAAAGGGTTTGTGCACGGCGCTGCGCCACTCATCGTAGCCCCGGACGGCCAAAAAGTTGCGAATGCATGTGTCACAGGGAGACAAGAATGACGCATCCCACCAACAACCGCAGCCGGGTGCATCCGGCGGCACGGATGTACGCTCGGGAATACCGCGAGGGGCTGTTGAGCCGGCGCGAATTCATGACCCGCGCGACCGCGCTCGGCGTTACAGCCGCAGGCGCCTATGCGTTGATCGGCGCAACACGTCCCGCCGTTGCACAGTCGACGCCCACCCAAGGCGGCGACATGAAGATGCAGATGGAAGTCCTGCCGATCAAGGATCCGCGCGTCTATGACTTCTCCCAGATTGCCAACGTCGCCCGTGGCACGTTGGAATACCTGGTTGAGTACAACAACGACGGCACGATCCGCGGCATGTTGCTCGAGAGCTGGGAAGTCAGCGAAGACGCAAAGACCTACACGCTCAAGGTCCGCGCCGGCGTGAAGTGGAACAACGGTGACGATTTCACGGCCGCCGACGTTGCCCGCAATATCGAGCGTTGGTGCGAGGCCGAGGTTCCGGCAAACTCCATGGCAAGCCGCATGGCGACGCTGGTGGATGCCGAAACCAAGATGCTCGCCGACGGTGTGGTCGAGGTCGTGGACGACCTGACCGTCAAGCTGAACCTGCCCAAGCCGGACATCACCATCGTTCCCGGCATGGCCGACTATCCCGCCGCGATCGTGCACGAAAGCTTCGACGTGGAACTCGGAAAGGACAATGTCGGCACCGGTCCCTTCCTCATGGAAAGCCACGAGGTTGGCGTGCAATGCACGATCGTGCGCAACACCGAACATGAGTGGTGGGGAACGGAGGTTTACGGCGGCCCCTACATCGACAGCCTGCAATTCATCGACTACGGCACCGATCCCGCGGCACATCTTGCGGCACTGGAATCCGAGGAAGTCGATCTGAACTACGATTCCGTCGGCGAGTATATCGACGTGCTGTCCGATCTCGGTTTCGTACGGTCCGAGGTCACCACCGCGCATACCATCGTCATCCGCCCCAACCAAGTGGCCGAAATCGATGGCAAGAAACCCTACGAAGACGCGCGGGTGCGCAAGGCGCTGGCGATGGCCGTCGACAATTCGGTGCTGCTGGAACTTGGCTATTCCAATCGTGGAGAAAGCGCCAACAACGACCACGTCGCGCCGGTTCACCCGGAGTTTGCGGACCTCGGCCCGGTGGAGCGTGACGTCGACGGCGCGATCGCACTTCTCGAAGAAGCCGGGATGCTCGATTTCGAGCACGAGATCTTCTCCATCGACGACGACTGGCGCCGGAACACCACCGATGCCGTGGCAGCACAGCTGCGCGATGCCGGGATCAACGTGAAACGGACGATTCTGCCCGGATCGACATTCTGGAACGACTGGACGAAGTACCCGTTCAGTTCGACCAACTGGAACGGCCGCCCGCTCGGCGTGCAGGTCTATGCCCTGGCATACCGCTCCGGCGAGGCATGGAACGAGTTCGGTTTCGCCAATGCCGAGTTCGACGCGTTGCTGGAGGAAGCCCTGTCCATTGCCGATGCCGAGAAGCGGCGCGAAGTCTCCGCGAAGTTGCAGCAGATCGTGCGTGACGAGGGGGTCACAATCCAACCCTACTGGCGCAAGGTCTATCGGCACACCCGCGAAGGCGTGCTTGGCGCGGAGCGGCACATCTCCGACGAGATACACGCCTACAAATACGGATTCGCCGGCTGACACCGGCAGTTTGAGAACGGCCCCGGCCGCCTTTCTGGCGGCCGGGCGCCCGCCGGGGCATGGGGAACGGCTGACCCCGGTTCGACGCGTTAGCCCGAGGTGCGCAGCCGGCGCACCCGCCAACAAGGAACGTCATGCTGTTGTTCATCCTTCGCCGGATTGGGATCATGATCCTAACGGCGCTCTGCCTGACCTTCGTCGTCTTCGCACTGACGAATCTGGAGCCCAACCTGGAAAAGCTCGCGAAGACCCAGGGCAACGTTCGGATGACCGACGAGCAGGTCGCCACATGGCTCGAGCAGAACGGGTATACCGATCCCATGCTGTCGCGTTACGGGCAATGGCTTGGCGTATTCCCGGGATGGACGCGCGAAGATGCGGATGGCAAAATTTCCGGCCGTTGCATCAGCCGCGATGTGCCCGCCGACATCGCCCCGCAACGCTGTGGCGTGCTCCAGGGCGACTGGGGGTGGTCCACAGTGCTGCGCGAGGAAGTCAGCTCGGTTATCGGTAAGCGCCTGGGTCTCACCGGCATCCTGATGTTCTGGGTCATGGCGTTGATGGTGCCCATGGCGCTGATCATGGGGATCCTGGCGGGAATGCGAGAAGGGTCCCGGCTCGACCGCTCGCTGTCGACCATCTCAATCGCGACGACCGCGACACCGGAATACGTTTCCGGCGTGATCCTGATTACCGTCTTCGCCTCCTCCGCCGTTGGATTGAAGTGGTTCAAGGGAACCGCGACCTCGGCAATGGATGGGATCACCTTCGAGAACTTCACCTTGCCCGTCGTGACAATCGCGCTCTACGGCATGGGCTATATCGCGCGGATGACGCGCGCCTCGATGACCGAGGTCATGACAGCGCAGTACATCCGGACCGCCCGCCTGAAGGGCGTGAGTTTCCACAATATCGTACTGAAACACGCGCTCCGGAACGCGCTGATCGCCCCGTTCACCGTCATCATGCTGCAGATCCCCTGGCTGCTGAACGGCGTGGTGATCGTGGAGACACTCTTCAACTACAAGGGCTTCGGCTGGACGCTCGTTCAGGCGGCCTCCAACAACGACATCGAGTTGCTACTTGGCTGTTCGGTCGTCGCTGTCGTCGTCGTTCTGGTCACGCAACTCATATCGGATGTGGGCTATGTGTTCCTGAACCCGCGAATTCGGATTTCATAGGGAGCGCCGCGATGGAACCGATGTCCTGGGGCGCGATCGTCCTGCAAATCCTCATCCAGTTCATCCCGGTCTGGATCGCCATGATCGTGATGTTCGGCGTCTCCTTTGCCTTCCGCCGGAAGCTCGGGCTCTACGGCCAACTCTTCGACACGATGATCGGCGGGATCGGCTTTGCGCTGGTGATCTTCTGGGTCTTCACGGCGCTCTTCGCCGACATGATCGTCACCCATGATCCGCTGGTGCAGGTTTCCGGCATGAAGAACAAACTGCCCGGCACGCCGGTACCGGAGGGCACCGCCGGTTTCGGCTACTACCTTCTGGGCGGCGACAACCTCGCGCGCGACGTGTTTTCCCGAATGGTCTCCGGCTCCACAATCGTGATGCAGATCGCGCCGGTTGCCACGCTTTTTGCCTTCATGGTCGGAATCACGCTCGGCCTTCCCGCTGCCTATTTCGGCGGAACACTCGACACGTTCCTGTCGTTCCTTGCCAACCTCATTCTCGCCTTCCCGGTAATCTTGCTGTTCTATCTGCTGGTGACGCCCGAGATCGTACAGACCGGGCTGCCGACCTACATGGCCGCCGTACTGTTCCTGTTTCCAATCCTCTTTCTGGTGGTGCTTTGGAACTCGCGGTATTTCACCCAACCCACGAAACGGGCGGTCTACCTTGCCGTGACCCTCGTACTGGGTTTCTGGATATACCTCGGCGTCGCCTGGAACGCGGACCCTCTCGGACTCATCTCCGTGCCGCCGAACATCCTGATCGTCTTCGTCTCGGTGGTCTTCGTAAATGCCCCCACCGTATTCCGGATCGTCCGCGGCATCGCGCTGGACATAAAGACCCGGGATTATGTCGCCGCCGCCCAGACGCGAGGCGAAGGCCCGTGGTACACCATGCTCTGGGAGATCCTGCCCAATGCCCGCGGGCCATTGATCGTCGATTTCTGCCTGCGGATCGGCTACACCACGATCCTTTTGGGAACCCTAGGCTTCTTCGGCCTCGGCCTCGCTCCGGAAAGCCCAGACTGGGGCTCGACCATCAACGACGGACGCAAGCTCTTGTCGATCTACCCGCATCCCGCGCTCGCACCGGCCCTGGCGCTGATGAGCCTCGTTCTGGGATTGAACCTTCTGGCAGACGGGCTGCGCGAAGAGAGTTTGAAAGATTGACCGTGGGCGCGAGAAATCCCATTTGCGGCGCTGACATCCCGTCCGGACCGGGGACCAGCCCCCGGACCCCCGGGATATTTCAAGACAGAAGACATCAGACGAACAGGGGGGCACGCGCGCAGCGCGTGCCCGGCCCAACGCTCTTGGTGAGCCCGCAAGGGCGAGACAGAGCGGCGGGAGCCCTGGTCGTACAGAGCGACCGATCCAACGGAGGCTGAGATGACCAAACGGGACTATGATGGCCCGATCCTTGAGATCGAAAAGCTCTCGATCTCCTTCTTCACGCGGCTCCGCGAGATTCCGGCGGTGATGGATTTTTCGGTCAAGGTTCAGCCCGGCGAGGCGATGGGGCTGGTGGGCGAGTCGGGCTGCGGCAAGTCCACCGTGGCGCTTGGGGTGATGCAGGATCTCGGCGTCAACGGCCGGATCGTTGGCGGGACGATCAAGTTCAAGGGGCGCGATCTCTCGGAAATGAGTGCCGAGGAGTTGCGCGACATCAGGGGCTCCGAGATCGCGATGATCTATCAGGAGCCCATGGCCTCCCTGAACCCGGCGATGAAGATTGGCAAGCAACTGATGGAAGTGCCGATGATCCACGAAGGGATCTCGGCCAAGGCAGCCTACGAGCGCGCGCTGGAAGTCGTGACGGACGTGCGCCTGCCCGACCCCAAACGAATGCTGGAATCCTATCCACACCAGCTTTCCGGAGGTCAGCAACAGAGGATCGTCATCGCGATGGCGCTGATGGCAAACCCCTCGCTGCTGATCCTCGACGAACCGACCACCGCGCTCGACGTGACCGTCGAGGCAGCCGTGGTGGATCTGGTCAAGGATCTGGGGAAGAAATACGGCACGTCCATGCTGTTCATCTCGCACAACCTCGGACTTGTGCTGGAAACCTGCGACAGGCTTTGCGTGATGTATTCCGGCGAGGCCGTGGAGACGGGCTCGATTGAGGATGTCTTCGACGAGATGCAACACCCCTATACGCAGGCGCTCTTCCGCTCGATCCCGCTTCCGGGCGCAGACAAGAACGCACGGCCTCTCGTCGCCATTCCGGGCAATTTCCCCTTGCCACACGAACGGCCCCCCGGCTGCAATTTCGGTCCGCGCTGCGACTATTTCGAAACCGGTCGCTGCGACGCGCAGGATATCCGAATGCACCCCGTCCCCGGCAATGACCGTCACGCCACCCGATGCCTGCGGTTCCAGGAGATCGACTGGCACGCGCCGGTGGCGCGGGCGGAAACGACCGAATCGACCGCCGTCGGAGCACCGGTCCTGAAAATCGACCGGCTGAAGAAATACTACGAGGTCGCGGCAAACGCGCTCTTCAGCGGCCACAAGAAGGTGGTCAAGGCCAACGAAGACCTGAGCTTCGAGGCGCGTGAGGGCGAGACACTGGCCATTGTCGGCGAATCCGGTTGTGGCAAGTCGACTTTCGCCAAGGTGCTCATGGGGCTGGAGACTGCAACCGATGGCGCAATCCGGCTCGACAACGCGGACATCGAGGGGATTCCCATCGAAAAGCGCGGCACAGACCTCGTTTCCTCCGTCCAGATGGTGTTCCAGAACCCGTTTGACACGCTCAATCCGTCGATGTCGGTGGGCCGGCAGATCATGCGCGCATTGGAGATCTTCGGTGTCGGCGCGACGGATGCGGAACGGCGTGCACGCATGCTCGAGCTTCTGGACCTTGTGAAACTGCCGCGCGCATTCGCCGATCGCATGCCACGCCAGCTCTCCGGCGGGCAAAAGCAGCGTGTCGGTATCGCGCGGGCCTTTGCCGGGGGCGCCAGGATCGTGGTGGCTGACGAGCCGGTATCCGCGCTGGACGTCTCGGTGCAGGCGGCCGTCACCGACCTCTTGATGGAAATACAGCGGGAGGAGAAGACGACACTGCTCTTCATCTCCCACGATCTTTCAATCGTGCGCTACCTGTCGGATCGGGTGATGGTGATGTATCTCGGCCATGTCGTCGAACTCGGCACGACGGATCAGGTCTTTTCGCCGCCCTATCATCCCTACACCGAGGCGCTGCTCTCGGCCGTACCTATCGCCGATACCAGCGTGAAAAAGAAGCATATCGTGCTCGAGGGCGACATTCCCTCGGCGATGAATCCTCCGTCTGGCTGCCCGTTCCAGACCCGCTGTCGCTGGAAGACCGAGGTACCGGGGGGGATCTGTGAATCCGAAGTGCCGCCGATCCGGCGTCTCGCCGAGGGACACCAGATAAAGTGCCATCTCAGCGACGACATGCTGGCGCGCATGGAGCCCGTTATCAAGATCGCCGCCGAGTGAGTTGCGGCTGCCGGGGCATCGACTGACGTCAGTCGCAGTGATTGTGCTTGCGCCACATCTCGGCGTCGTGCCCGTCGGGCACGCTCGCGCAGGGGTCGTCACGATATCCGCGCAACACGGTGTAGCGCGAGATTTGAGCCTCGCTCAACAGGCTCGGCGTTGCGAGGTGACGTGACAGGTGGACAAACCTCAGCGCGGCGCGGGCTTCTCCTGCTTCGGTAACGAGCAGACGGAGCGCTTCCGGCTCCAACGTGCCGGAGGCAAAAGCGGCGTCCAGCGCCGCCTCAGCGGCAAGCAAGCGCTCCCCGGCGGCAATCGCCTCCGCCTGCATTTCTTGGTGAATCGCTTCGATCTCGGCCACCTGCGCGGGGCTGAGACCAATCTCGTCCTGCAACTCGAGAAGATGCGCCGGACCGGGTTGCCCGTTGAGCTCCGCCGGCAGCGCCAGCCCCCATCCGGCGCCCGCGCGGATCTCGGCAATATCTTCGTCCGACAGGCTCTTGATGGCCCGTGTTTGGAGGCCCGCATACGGGGCGGCATGTTGGCTGTGCGTTTGAGCCTGCGCCCCGGCCGCGGCAATCGCAACCGTGGCAAAGAGGATCGATCTGAGTTTCATGGCATCCTGTCCTGTCAGAAACGCGTTTCCGACTTATGCCATTCGGACAGTCCGATGCGAAATCACAGTCTTTCGAGTGCGACACTCGCACCGGCGCAGGGCAGGCGCGCGGTCATTCCTCTAGCAGGTCCTCATAGCGCGCGTCCGTCAATGTCTCGAGGAACGCCACGATTGCGTCGACGCGCTGGTCGTCCAACGCCGGGCCTATCTCCAGCTCTTCCATCGAGAGCGTCCCGTCGACCTCGGGCACGCCCCAGGGCTCGCCGGTTTCCGGGTTGATCTGACGGGCCTCCGCAACGGAATTGTACTTGTCGTAGAAGAGCACAACGGTGCGCAAGTCGTCGAACACACCGTTGTGCATGTAGGGGCCGGTCACCGCGACATTGCGCAGCGTCGGCACCTTGAACTTGCCGGCCTGGGCCGCGTCGTCCACATTCGGGTGTTGCAGGAGCCCGGTGTCCACGTAGCCAGGGTCCATGCCGTTCTTCTCCCGCAAGGCCACGTTCTCCGGCACGCCGATATTGTGGTATTCGTAGTTGGAGAAGGTTTCCTGTGGGTCGATGGCGCTTCGGCCAAGCTGGTGGCACTGGTTGCAATTGGTGAATTGCTGGGAGAAGAACAGCACCCGGCCCAACTCCTCCTGGTCCGTCATCTTGTACTCGCCCCGCAGAAAGCGGTCGTACTTGCTGTCGAACGGCGCGAATTCCTCAGTCCGCTCAAAAGCCGCGATGGCCCGCGTCATCGCAGAATAGGCAGCCTCGGCATTGTCGAAGAGGTCCGCCCCGTAAAGCACCTCCATCGAGTGTACGTACTCGGCGTTTTCCTGCAGTCGTGCGACGACGCTCGCCTTGTCGGGCATGCCCATCTCGATAGGGTTGAGCGGTGGCCCGCCGGCCTGCCCTTCCAGATCCGGCTCTCGCCCGTCGAGGAACTGACCGCCCTTGAAGAACCCGGTCTCGGCGTCGAAGTGAAACTCCGGTGCGAACATTGCATAAGCGGCCGTCGGCGCGTTGCGATCCCCGATGGAGGTTCCATCGTCACCCAACGACACCGCCAAGCCGGCTTCGGTTTCCCGCGGATCTGTGAAGCCCTTCGAGGGATCGTGGCACGTGGCACACGCTTGGGTACGGTTCATCGACAGGTTGACGTCGAAGAACAACGCCGCGCCAAGCTCTTCGGGCGTACTGAAGGCGGGGGCGGCCTGAACGCCGGAACCAAGCATCGCAACGGTTGCACAGACAAGGGATGGCGACCAAGGGCAGAAGGCGGGCTGTCGTCTCATGGGTTGTCCTGAACACTGAATCGTTGAACTGGACCCGTGCTATCGCCGCAGCGATCCGCCCCCCTTGATTCAGATCAATTCCCTAGTTTTTCTATCAGTTAAGTGCCGTGGCCTCAACTGCCCCAGATCTTGCGCACGTAGTTCTTGGTTTCGCGGTAGGGCGGCACGCCGTCGTACTTGTCCACCGCAGCCGGTCCCGCGTTATATGCCGCCAGTGCGAGACGCCAGTTCCCGTAGCGGTCATACATCATCCTGAGATAGCGTGCGCCGCCGTCGAGGTTCTGCTTGGGATCGTGGGGGTTTACCCCCAGCTTGGCGGCGGTACCGGGCATGAGTTGCGCCAACCCGATTGCGCCCTTGTGAGATTTCGCGCTGACGCGCCAGTTGCTTTCCTGTTGAACCAGTCGCAGGAACAGGTCTTCCGGCACCCCGTGCTTGCGTGCCGCGCTCTTCGCAACACTCAGGAATTCTCCGCGGTACCGGCCGTGATATCCGGGGACCGCAAGCGCGCTTACGGCGGGTTTTGAAGTGGGCGGCTGGAAGCGGGCGGAGTTCGCGTATTGCTTGGAGGCCCGGCTGTCGAGAAGCCGCGTCTGAGAGGCGAAGAGCCGCGCACGCGACTTCGAAGACACCTTTGTTTCCGCAAATGCGGGCGCGACGGATCCGACCGTCACGCTCGCAGCGACGATGGCCGCGACACCAAACACACCGAACAGCCTGCGCATTGGTTCTGCCTTGTCCCGTCTCCCGTTCGGCGGGCAGTATAGGCATCCTCGCCGTGTCCGCCAGTGCAGCTTTGCCACGCCAAAGGAATTAGGCGGTTTTTGCCGGGCCGGAGGTGGTGTAGCGTCGGGCTCCAGACCGGAATCGGTGCCAATCGGCAACAGACGACCACTCGCAAGCATAAAGGAGCAGCGCATGGCGGGATCGGTGAACAAGGTGATCCTGGTGGGCAATCTGGGCCGCGACCCCGAGGTGCGCACCTTTCAGAACGGCGGCAAGGTGTGCAACCTTCGGATCGCCACGTCCGAGAACTGGAAGGACCGCAATACCGGAGAACGGCGCGAGCGAACGGAGTGGCATTCGGTCGCCATCTTCTCCGAACCGCTGGCCCGGATCGCCGAGCAATACCTGCGCAAAGGCTCCAAGGTCTATATCGAGGGCCAGTTGGAAACCCGGAAGTGGCAGGACCAGTCCGGACAGGACCGCTATTCCACCGAGGTCGTTCTGCGCCCATACCGCGGCGAGCTGACACTGCTCGATTCCCGCGGTGGTGAAGGCGGCGGCGGATATGGCGGTGGTGGCGGATACGACGACCGCGGCAGCTACGGCGGTGGCGGCGGTCAGTCCGGTGGCGGGTATGGCGGCGGCGCCCCGGCAGGCGGCGGCAGCGACATGGACGACGAAATCCCGTTCTGATCCGGCCGTCCGCAGTAACGATCGAATTCAAAGGGGTCGGCTTGTGCCGGCCCCTTCTTTTTCTCACCGGACGTCGCTGTGCCTGCGACTGCTGGAACGACGTCTATCCCGGCGCATTTCAATCCGTCCAGCGCACCGCTGTCAGATCGTTGGCCTGGGTGGGAGCGTTCTCCCACAGGCCCTCGATCTTACTGTTCGCGACGCCGGTCTTGGCAAGCTGGAAGAGGAACCCATTCACGTAGTCGTCCGCGATCATCTGCTGGGCGGTCTTCAGAATATCGCTGCGAGCGGCCGGATCGGCCGTGGCCTCCAGCTCCGTCATCAGCGCTTGAAAGTCCGGATTGTCATACTGGAAGTAGTAGTCGGGCCTGGCGTAGATGTTTATGTCAGCGGGTTCGGTGTGGCTGACAATCGTCAGGTCGAAGTCCTTTCCCTTGAATACCTGTTCCAGCCATTGTGCCCACTCCAGATTGGAAATCTCGGTCTCGATACCGACATTGCGGAGCTGTGCGGCCACGATTTCACCACCGCGGCGCGCATAGGAGGGCGGCGGAAGGGCAAGGCGCAGTTTGAGATCGGTCTGTCCCGCTTCGTCCAACAGCGCTTTTGCCGCATCCGGATCGAACGCGGATTGTCCCGTCAGATCAACGTAGTCTGGATTATGCGGAGCGAAATGCGTGCCGATTGGCGTTCCGTAGCCGTGCATGGCTCCATCGACGATCTCCATCCGGTTGATTGCGTGCGCGATTGCCTTGCGCACACGAACGTCCGCGAGGGGCCCTGCAGCGTTGTTCATCGCGAGGATCGTCTCACCCTCGGTCGAGCCGACCATAACCCGGAACATCGGGTTGGCGTCGAACTGCACCAGCGTTTCCGGCGCCGGGAATATGGGGAAGGCATCCAGCTCGCCCGACATCAACGCCGCGAAGGCGGCGTTCGGGTCGGAGATGAACTTGAACGTCGCGCTGGCGAGCGCGGCTGGTTCGCCCCAGTAGGAATCGTTCCGCGCGATTTCCACGCGGTCACCCTGTACCCATTCAGAGAAGGCGAATGGCCCGGTGCCGACGGGATGGGTCGCTGCCTGATCGGCGGTTTCAGGCGCCAAGATAACGGCGTCCCCCCAAGCCATCTTGAACGGGAATGCGCCGTCGGCCGCCGCAAGGCCGATCACCACTGTCTGCGGGTCCGCAACCTCCACCGATTCGATCCCTGCAAACAATGCCTTCTGAGCATTGGTGCTGTCCTCTGCACGGGCGCGGTCGAGTGAAAATTTCACGTCCTCGGCGTCCATTGCCGTGCCATCGTGGAACGTCACACCCTCGCGAAGGTGGAACGTGTAAGTCGTACCGTCCTCCGACACGTCCCAGCTTTCAGCAAGGCCAGGGACAATGGAGCCGTCCGACGCGAAACGCGTCAGCCCCTCGAAGATGTTCGCATAGACCACCTCGTCGATGGCAGCGGCAGCGCCGCCGGTCGGATCGAGATTCGGTGGCTCCAGTGCCATCCCGACAGTGATGTCGTCCTGCGCGGCGCTGGCCATGGCGGCGACAAGAGTGAGCGCCGTGGCGCCGGGGAGTGAGCGGGTAAACATGAATCGGGCTCCCTGTTTCTTTCCACGTGAAGGCTACAGGCGCGGCCCGGTGTTTGGAAAAGAAAAACTGACCGTGATGAGCCAGCCCCCACTCGCTTCGATCGGCACGATCTCGTTCGACGAAGACTACTGCACCGATTTCAGGAAGGCGAAGATCGCGGCAGCATCTTCCGCCGACTTCGCCTTGCCGGCCATTTTCGATCGAGCTTTGCGGTCGCCGGTGAATTCTCGCAAGAAGCCGTTTGTGTCCGTGATGAAGGCGACGAAGGTCGCGTCGTCCCAGATCAACCCGGCTTCGGCGGCAGCCCGCAGCCCTGAGCCGTATCGAAACCCGTCGATTCTGGCGGCGGGCGCTCCTGCGACACCGTATAAGTTAGGCCCGGTTCTCGCCCGCTTTCCGGCAAGCGTTTGTCCCGCGCCGTTCACGACGACGTGGCAGCTTGCGCATTGTTGGTCGAAGGCTTCGGCACCGGCCTCAGCGGTCTGGGCGTTGGATTGGAGCGACAGCGCGATTGTAGCGACGGTAGCCGCGACCAAAGTGCAAAACATGCGGGTTCCTCGCATCAACGCGGCGGTCATGCAAGTCAGTGGTGTTCTGTCGGTATCTCCACCTCGCCGCCCAATCCCTCTCATGTAGAAACGGTGCTCCCGCGCGGGCGGTCAAAAAGACGCATGCGTGCGCGAGCCGGATGGCGTCAGACCGGTGGATCGCCCCGGTTTTCCATGGGTTGCAGGACAGTGTTCGCATGACCTTGCATACACAGGCATGCTAGCCTCCGCCCCCTGTGTCACCTTGTCGAGGTGATATGCTACCAGTTCACGGCTTAGGTTTTCAGGGAATCCGCGCCTGCCCGGCATGGCGCGCCTAAAACGTTACAGTCCGCCCGTACCCGCCATCGCTTTCGCTCCGATCCATAACCAATGACCGACGAAATGATCCCCGCCTGGGTCGATGGCACGCTACAGCCCGTCGACAAGTTGGAGGTGCACCGCCGTGGCCTCCGGCACAAGGCGGTGTCCATCTTCGTCATGGACGGCGAGAACGTCCTGCTGCAGCGCCGGGCAGCGGGCAAGTACCATTCACCCGGTCTCTGGGCGAATACGTGCTGCACCCATCCGCGCTGGATGGAGCCGGCCGCGGACTGCGCCGTTCGACGTCTGCGGGAGGAATTGGGAATTACCGGGCTCTACCCGGCCCACAGGGATCGCGTGGAATACCGCGCCGAGGTCGGTGGCGGCATGGTCGAGCACGAGGTGGTCGACATCTTCATGGCGATGGCAGAACGCAAGATGAAGGTCTATCCGAACCCCGACGAGGTCTCGCAGGTTGAGTGGGTGGGCTTTTACGATCTAACGGCCGAGATAAAACGGCGTCCGCAGCGCTTCACGCCCTGGCTGAGGATCTACCTCGAAGAACACCGGGACCGGATCTTCGGAACGCTGATGCGCCCCTGACGGGGCGCAAAACCAGCAAACAGCTCAGGGCTGCGGGTCGTCTTCCTCGTCGTCCTTGTCATCCGTGGACTCTGGCAAGTTGAAGAAGCTGTCCGCGTCCACGATCGGATCTCGGTCGTCTTCGTCCTCTTCCCCCCGCGGATCGCCAGAGAGCGTGAAGGTCTCAAGGCCGGAAATCGCCGACGGAATCTTCGGTTCCGGATCGGCAGCCAGAGACTGCTCCGTGGAGACCAGCTTGCGACGCTCGTCGTCGCTCATCACCTCGCCCTCGGCAGCCTTCTTTGCCGCCGCCTTCTGCACCACAGCATCCAGTTCGGATTGTTTGCACAGCCCGAGTGCGACCGGGTCGATGGGCTGCATGTTCTGGATGTTCCAGTGCGTGCGTTCCCGGATCGACTGGATTGTCGGCTTGGTGGTGCCGACCAGCTTGGAGATCTGGCCGTCCGTCAGCTCGGGGTGGAACTTCACCAGCCAGAGGATCGAGTTCGGCCGGTCCTGGCGTTTGGAAAGTGGCGTGTAGCGGGGTCCGCGGCGCTTTTCCTCGCCCACCGCAGCAGCGTTGAACTTGAGCTTGAGCTTGTGCAGTGGGTTATTCTCGGCCCGGTCGATCTCGATCTGGTCGAGTTGGTTATTGGCCACGGGATCGAATCCCTTCACGCCGGCGGCGACATCCCCGTCGGCGATCCCCTGCACTTCCAATTCGTGCAGGCCGCAGAAATCCGCGATCTGCTTGAAGCTGATCGTGGTGTTGTCGACCAGCCAGACGGCGGTCGCCTTGGCCATCAGCGGCTTGTTCATATCTGCCTCCTTCGCACATTTCTCCCGTGGCCGGGAAACGGCCGCGACCTTTCGGGGCCGCTTTTCCTCGTTTTCGGGAATTGCATGGCATATAAGGCGGCCGCGGCGGAAAGGAAAGTCAAAATGCGTTGGATACTTGTATGGGCGGCGCTTACCGGCGCGGCCCTGGCCGAGGGCGAGCGGGCCGGCGACTTCGATTACTACGTGATGGCGCTGAGCTGGTCGCCGAGTTTCTGCGCAATCGAGGGCGATGCGAAAGGGGCCGAGCAATGCGACCCACGCTTGGATCACGGATGGATTCTACACGGGCTCTGGCCGCAATACGAGGACGGCTGGCCGAGCTTCTGCAACACCGCCGCGCGCAACCCATCGCGCGGACAGACAGCGGCCATGGCCGACATCATGGGGTCAAGCGGGCTCGCCTGGTACCAATGGAAAAAACACGGGCGCTGTTCGGGGCTTGAGGCCAATGCATATTACGAACAGGCCCGCGACGCATACGAGAGTGTTACCCGGCCACCCGTACTTCGCAGTCTGAAAGAGAGTGTCGCCCTGCCCGCCTCCGTTGTCGAAGAGGCGTGGTTGGAGGCCAATCCGAATCTGACCGCCGATATGGTAACCGTAACCTGCCGGGACGGTCGCATCATGGAAACGCGGATTTGCCTGACCAGGGATCTTGCCCCGCGGGCATGTGGCCGCGATGTCCGCCGCGACTGCACCGAGCAACGGGCCCTGCTGGACCCGGTGCGCTAGGCAAAGCGTCCCAGATTGGGTGGCGGGCGCTGATTTACCTCTACTTGGTGTCCGTATCCGGTTTGGCGATGTCCTCGGCCTTGTCGGCGACATCTTCTGCTGCCGCTTCGGCCTTTTCGACAACAGTGTCCACGGCTTCCTCGACAGCATCCACAACCGAATCTGCCGCCGCCGTGACGCTCTCACCTTCCAGCATCTTCCAGATCACGGCACCGAGCGCACCACCGATGAGCGGGGCGACCCAGAACATCCAGAGCTGCAGGATCGCTTTTCCGCCACCGAAGAGCGCCACGCCTGTCGACCGCGCCGGATTCACCGATGTGTTGGTCACCGGGATCGAGATCAGGTGGATAAGCGTCAGGCCAAGGCCGATGGCGATCGGTGCAAAACCGACCGGCGCTCCCTTGGCGGTGGCACCAAGGATAATGACGAGGAACATCGCCGTCATAACGATTTCGGTCACCAGACCGGCGAAGAAGCCGTAGCCACCGGGGCTGGCAGACCCATAGCCGTTGAGCGCGAAGTTCCCGACGGACGAGAATCCGTCCTGCCCATGCGCAATGATCCAGAGCACGAAACCGGCGACGATGGCGCCTGCAACCTGCGCCGCCCAGTAGGACAACAGGTCCTTTTGGTCGAACTTGCCGGCCACCATGAGCCCGAAAGAGACCGCCGGGTTGAAATGCCCGCCCGAGATGCCGCCGACCGCATAGGCCATCGTCATGACGGTCAGTCCGAAGGCAAGCGATACCCCCAGGAAGCCGATACCCACATCCGGCACACCCGCCGCAAGAACGGCGCTGCCGCAACCGCCCAACACCAGCCAGAAGGTGCCTACGAATTCCGCAATTAGTTTCTTCGACATGTTCGATATCCAGGTTTGATCAATTCAATTTGGGGAAGCTGCCGCACGGGCGACGACTAGGACCTGAATACCTGTATGCCGCAGCGCCGCCGCACCGCGAAACGAAATCTCTCTGTCGTTACACAACCCGCAGCACGATCTTGCCGACATGGCCCGAACTTTCCATGCGGGCGTGCGCCTGGTCGGCCTTGTCGAGCGGAAACTCCGAATCCATCACCGGCGCGATCGAGCCCGCGTCCAGCAATGGCCAAACCTTCTCCCTTAAGCTCGACGCGATTCGCGCCTTGGCCAGATCCGACTGTGGGCGCAGCGTGGAACCGGTGATCGTCAAACGCCGCAACATGACCTGCGCGAAATTCAGCTCGACCTTCGGCCCCTTGAGGAAGGCGATTTGCACCAGGCGGCCATCGTCAGCCAGTGCCCTCACGTTGCGCGGCAGGTAGTCGCCGCCCACCATGTCGAGGATCAGGTCGGCCCCGCCTTCGCCGCGCAGGACTTCCACGAAATCCTCTTCACGGTAATTGATCGCGCGCTCGGCACCGAGTTTCGTACAGGCAGAGCACTTCTCCGGCGACCCCGCCGTCGCAAACACCCGTGCGCCAAACAGGTTGGCGAGTTGGATTGCCGTCGTTCCAATACCCGAACTGCCGCCATGCACGAGGAACCGCTCACCGGCGGCAAGGCCGCCACGCTCAAACACGTTGGACCAGACGGTGAAAAACGTCTCGGGCAGACAGGCGGCCTCGCGAAGCCCCATATCCGTCGGGATTGAAAGAGCATGGGCGGCCGGTGTCGTCACGTATTCGGCATATCCGCCACCGGGCAACAACGCGCAGACCGCATCGCCCACGGACCAGTTCGAAACGCCCGCCCCCACGGCGGCAACCTCGCCTGCGGCTTCCAGCCCCGGCAGGTCGCTCGCGCCCGGCGGTGCCTTGTAGCTGCCGGCGCGCTGCAAGGCGTCAGGCCGGTTCACACCGGCCCAGGCAACGCGGATCAGAATCTCGCCCTGCGCGGGCTGCGGTACCGGACGGTTGGAAAGCGCTAAAACCTCCGGTCCGCCCGGTTCACGGATTTCGACGGCGCGCATCGTCTCTGGCAGGGTCATCGCGGGGGCTCCTCATTGGCGTTCCCCGCTTGTGACCCGCTCGGCGAGGGGTTTCAATCACCGCTCAACGATGACGGAACGCCGCACCCGGCGTCGTCGGCGGCTCTGCCCACTGGCCGGGCGCGCTTTCTTCCGACTGCGGGGCACGTACCATTGCCAACAGCCGGTTCGGTACTACGAACACCCGCTTCAGCACCGGATTGCCGGTGATCCGCGCCCGCGCCTCTTCCAGTCGCATCACGTCTGCCACACGGCGGTCGAGGAAGGACCAGGTATCCTTGTTTCCATCGCTCTCGTCACCGAGCCAATAGAGCACCGTGCTTGCATAGACACCGGCAAGTGACGCGCGCTTGGTGTACCAATTGATGTCGTCGTCGCTGTCGCCTAGGGCGGCCCAGATCCGGTCCGCCGTGGTCCAGAGCGCGCGGGCGCTGTCGGTGGCATATTGCGGCAGCGACAAGAGCGCCGTGCCGCGCCGGACCGCTTCCTTGTCGTCGATCGCCTCGATACGGTAGCGGATCGCACGCGCGATCCGCTCGCGCAGGCGCAGCGTCGGCAAGTCCTCAAGCGCCAGCCGTTCCATCATCAGGCGGTCGCCCTGCTCGTGGTAGGCAAGCGCCAGATCGACCCCGCCACGCGGAAAAAGCACCCGCGCGACGCCGGACTCCACCTCCGCGTCGCGGCACGCGGCGCGAAAGGTCGCATCGCTCCATCCGTCGAAAGCAACATTGACAAGGGCCGCCTCCAGCAGCCGCGACCGGAGCTCGTCCTGCGGCGCAGCATCGGGCGCGCCCAACGTTTCGATCATCCTGTACCTCTCGTGGCGATTTCACGAAAACGACGCAATGGACATCGCCGTAATCGTTTGCTATACGGCCACCTCCTGCAATCAGATGCAACTCTAACAGGAAAGGTGGTGACAACCACATGCAGGTCAGTGTTCGCGACAATAATGTCGATCAGGCGCTCCGCGCGCTGAAGAAGAAGCTGCAGCGGGAAGGCGTTTTCCGCGAGATGAAGCTCAAGCAGCACTTCGAAAAGCCTTCCGAGAAGAAGGCGCGCGAGAAGGCCGAGGCGATTCGCCGTGCACGCAAGCTGGCGCGCAAGAAAGCGCAGCGCGAAGGGCTCCTCTGAGACGGGTGAGACCCACGGCGCCGCCAAGGCGCGACTGTACCGACATGGCGAACGCCAGTCACGAAGCCCCCGGCACTTGTTCGGGGGTTTTTCTTTTTCATGGTGTCCGCGTGCCCATGCGCACCACCATCGCCCGGCGTCTCCCGCCCGTCGTCCCGGCATCGCAGATGCCGCTCCTCCCGTTGGGCCGGGCCGCGCGCCGCTGGCGCGCGGCCGTCGAAAGCGACAAGCAACCGCAGTGCCATGCCGGACGACATGTTTTTCGGCCAATCAATGCACAGGCATTCCCGCAGCTTTGCACAAGTCGCGGGGTTTATCGGATCGCAACAATCTCTACATGGATTTGGAACGCGTAAGGAACCGCCATGAATATTCAGCACAACCCCGCCGTCGCAGATCTAACGACCTTCCCGATCTCGACTCGCTGGCCGGCGAAACACCCCGACCGGATCCAGCTCTACTCCTATCCCACGCCGAACGGTGTGAAGATCTCCATCGCGCTGGAGGAACTGGGCCTGCCGTACGAAGCCCACAAAGTCACCTTGGCGGATGCCGATGTGAAGAGCCCGGAATTTCTGTCGCTCAACCCGAACAACAAGATCCCGGCAATCATCGACCCGGACGGACCGGACGGGGTGCCGCTGCCACTCTTCGAATCCGGTGCGATCCTGCTCTACCTGGCCGACAAGACCGGCAAGCTGATCGGAAAGACAGCGCGGGATCGGCAGATCGTCACCCAATGGCTGATGTTCCAGATGGGCGGCGTCGGCCCGATGTTCGGTCAGTTCGGGTACTTCTATGCCTATGGTGGCAAGGCCATCGAGGACGCTCGCCCGCTAGAGCGCTACCGCAACGAGGTACGCCGTTTGCTGGCTGTGCTGGACGGACAATTGTCGGAGCGCGACTGGATCGCCGGTGACTTCTCCATCGCCGACATCGCCATCGCTCCGTGGCTGCGGTCGCTGGAGACAGGCTACCAGGCGCTCGACGCCATCGGCTGGAGCGACTTCCCGAATGTCGCCGCCTACCGCGAACGATTTCTGGCGCGGCCAGCCGTGCAACGCGGACTGAACATGCCACCGCGGGACTAGCACCGAGACCATGCATGGCCGAGCCGCGCAAACGGTTCGGCCATTCCCCCCTCAGCCCGGCAGTTTTCCGGTCAGCACGTATCGCAGGATTTGCACCACCTGTTCCGGTGTCTCGGCCACCGCAAGGGCTGCGGCATCAACTTCCTTGAGCGCATGCTGGTGGTCGGGGCCATGCTGCACGATCAGCGATTTCCCAAGCGCGGCCGCATAACCTGCATCGAACGCAGCGTTCCACTGCTTGTATTTCTCGCCGAACCGCACGACCACGATGTCTGCATCGGCAATGCCCTTGCGAGTGCGGATCGCATTGACTTTCGCGCCCTTGTGATCGTGCCAGAACTTGTCAGGTTCCGCGCCAAGGATAGCCACACCGCAATCGTCGCTGGCCGCGTGGTCGGTCACCGGGCCATCGAACGAAACGTCAAGTTCGGCCGCTCCGGCCACGATCCGCTCCCGCCAGTCGGTGTGGATCTCTCCCGATAGGTAAACTCTCAGCGCCATGCCACTCTCCCTTTTCCCGTCGCAATACCGTCTTCCTCCCGTGACCGATAGCCCCGTTCGGCAAACCTAGCATTTCGAGATTCCACTCACCGGAACGCCCCTGAAATTGCAGGGGCGCCCCTTGCGGAAGCCTCAATCACTCACATCGTCGGGGAAATCTTCCCGGCGGGCTCCCTACCGCCATGATACACCGCCGATGCGCTTTTTGCTTTGAGCCCGATCAAGCCGAGACAGCCGCGCGACCACGGATGATGTAGCCGCGCAAGGCCGTCACCCCCTGAGAACGCCCCCAGTGGCCTTGGAGACCTTCTCGATCACCTTCTTGCCAACCGCTTCGATTTCTTCCTCGGTGAGGGTTTTCTGCTTCGGCTGAAGTCGCACGGTGATCGCAATCGACTTCTTGCCCGCGCCCATCTGCGCTTCGGCCTTCGCCCCGTGGAACTCGTCGAAGACGCGCACCTCCTCGATCAACGCCTTGTCGGCACCGGCGGCTGCATTGACCAGTGCCAGTGCCTCGACCTCTTGGTCCAGAACGAAGGCGAAGTCGCGTTCAACCGCCTGAAGATCGGCAAGTTCCAACGCGCCACGGCTGGCGCTCTTCGACTTCGGGAAGGGAATCGCGGCAAGGTTCACCGAGAAGGCCACTGCCGGCCCTTTTACATCGAGCGCCGAGAGCACCTTCGGGTGCAACTCACCGAACGTCCCGAGGACGTTCTTGGGTCCGAGGCAGATCGCGCCGGAGCGACCGGGGTGGTACCAACCCGGCACATCGCGCCGCACCTGAACCTTTGCAGGGGCGCCGCAGGCGGCAAGCACCGCCTCGATGTCGGCCTTGGCATCGAACACGTCGACCGCACGGCGCGCACCATGCACGTCGCGCGGTCCGCTGTGCCCCACCAGAAGCCCCACCGCCACCTGGTCCTGTTCCTCCGGCTCGCCGCCGTGGAAGGCAGGGCCCACCTCGAACAGCGCAAGATCACTCATGCCGCGCGCCTGATTGCGGGCCGCAGCCTGTAACAGCCCCGGCAGGGGCGACGGGCGCATGTGGCTCATCTCCGAGGAGATCGGGTTCTCAAGCCGCGTGGTCTCGCCACCGCCACCGAAGAGCTCGGCCGCGGCTTGGTCGATGAAGGAATAGGTCACGCACTCGTTGTAGCCGAGTGCGGCCACGGTGCGGCGCGTCAGGCTCTCTCGCCGCTGCATCGGCGTCAGGACAGGCTCCGGCACGCCGGGCGCCGCACGGCTCATGGGTTTGCCTTCCAGACCGGTGAGCGAGGCGA
Source organism: Tropicimonas marinistellae (assembly GCF_001509585.1). GTDB lineage: Bacteria > Pseudomonadota > Alphaproteobacteria > Rhodobacterales > Rhodobacteraceae > Tropicimonas > Tropicimonas marinistellae. The sequence continues at coordinate 107,428 of NZ_LNCI01000010.1, forward strand.
TGCGCGCCACCTCCTCCACAAGGTCAGCCTCGCCCATCACATCGGGGCGCCAGCTCGGTACATGGGCCATGTCGTCTTCCAAGCGGAAGCCGAGCGCGGTCAGCGTCGCGCGCTGCGTCTCCTCCGGGATCTCCATACCCACGAGGCTCTCCACGCGCTTCGCGTCCAGCCGGTAGGCGCGGTCGGTATCGGGAACCGCGCCGGCAATGACGAGTTCGGAAGCCTCGCCCCCTGCATGGTCCACAATCATCCGCACCGCGTGTTCGAGCCCGACCGGCGTGAAAGCCGGGTCCACGCCGCGCTCGAAACGATAGCGCGCGTCGGAACTGATCTTGAGGGCACGTCCTGCGTAGGCGATCTGGATCGGATCCCAGTAGGCGCTCTCAACGAAGACATTCACGGTCTCCTCAGTGCAGCCAGTTTCCAAACCGCCCATGATCCCCGCAATGCTCTCGGGGCCAGCCTCGTCGGAGATCACCATCTGACCCGGCTCGAACGAGTATTCCTTCTCGTCCAGCGCCAGCAGCGTCTCCCCGCCCTTTGCGCGGTGGACGCGCAGGTTACCGTTCACCTTGTCGGCATCGAAGACGTGAAGCGGCCGGTTGCGGTCGTAGGTGAAGAAATTGGTGACATCGACGAGGAAAGAGATCGGGCGCAGGCCGATGGCACGAAGCTGTTCTTGCAACCATTGCGGCGAGGGGCCGTTTTTCACGCCACGAATGAGACGGCCGCAGAATAACGGGCAGCCGTCAAGCGTATCTTCGTCGATACTCACCGTGAGCGGCGAGACGAAGGTGGCCGGAATCGGCTCTACCTCGCGCGGAATGAGTGTGCCCAGGCCGCGTGCTGCCAGATCACGCGCCACCCCCTCGACACCGAGCGCGTCGGGTCGATTGGGTGTGATGGCAATTTCGATCACCGGATCCACCTTCTCCGGCGAATTCTCGGCCAGCCAGTCCGTGAAGCGCTGCCCGACCTCGCCGGAGGGCAGCTCTATGATGCCGTCATGCTCGTCAGACATCTCCATCTCGCGCTCCGAGCACATCATGCCGAAGCTCTCGATGCCGCGGATCTTGCCAACCGAAATCGTCGTGTCGATGCCCGGCACATAGGTGCCCGGCTTGGCCACCACCACGGTGATTCCGGCCCGCGCATTGGGGGCGCCACAAATGATCTGGGTGTCGCCCTCGTCGGTCTCCACCACGCAAACCTTCAGCTTGTCCGCATCCGGGTGCTTCTCGGCCGTCTTCACCTTGCCAATCGTAAAGGCTGCGAGCCGCTCGATGGGGTTCTCCACCCCTTCGACCTCCAGACCGAGGTCAGTCAGGGCATACAGGATTTCGTCCAGCGTCGCCTGGGTTTCCAGGTGATGTTTCAGCCAGGACAGCGTGAATTTCATGGGTTGGCCCCCGCAGCATTCGAAAGTCGCGTGTGCTTATCCCATCCCGCGCGGGGGGTGAAGGGGCGGCGGCAATGCGGGTACGGATTATGTGCCGGCGCCGGTCTCCGTTCCTATGGGGCGTTAACTCAGGCGTTTCGTCCGAGTTCGTCCTGCAAAAGGCGCAGCACCTCGTGGTGCGGCACATCGTTGGCGACGAAGGCGCGCCCGATACCTCGGGTCAGCACGTAGCGGATCTGACCCGCGACAACCTTCTTGTCCTGTCCCATCAGGTCCAGCAGCGCCTCGGCGGACGGCAGATCGCCCGGAATATCCCCAAGATCCACCTTCATACCCATTTGACGCAGATGCGAGCGCACCCGGCTCGGGTCTTCCTGGGAGCACAGTCCCAGCCTTGCAGAGAGTTCCACGGCCAGCGCGCATCCGATGGCCACGCCCTCCCCGTGCAGAAGCCGGTCGGAATACCCGGTCGCGGCTTCCAGCGCGTGACCGAAGGTGTGCCCGAGGTTCAGCAGCGCACGATCCCCCTGCTCCGTCTCGTCGCGGGTCACGATATCGGCCTTCATCTTGCAGGACCAGGAGACGGCCGCCGTGCGTGCGCCTTCGTCGCCGGCCTTCACCGCCGCCCCGTTGTCCTCAAGCCATTCGAAAAACTTGAAATCGCCCAGAAGTCCGTACTTCACGACCTCGCCGTATCCGGCCAGCAGATCGCGCTCTGTCAGCGTGTCCAGCACACCGACATCGGCCAGAACGAGGCTCGGCTGGTGAAACGCGCCAATCAGGTTTTTTCCGGTCGGGGCATTGATCCCGGTTTTTCCCCCGACCGAACTGTCGACCTGCGCGAGCAGCGTCGTGGGGATCTGCACGAACCGTACCCCGCGCCGAATGACGGCCGCGGCGAATCCCGTCAGGTCGCCGATCACCCCGCCACCCAATGCGATTACCATATCGTTGCGCTCGACCCGCTCTTCGAGGAGCCATTCGACCGTTCGCGTGAAATGGGGCCAGGATTTCGTGGCCTCGCCCACCGGCAAAACGTGGGCCGAGCGTTCTATCCCCTCCTCCGCCAGCGCGGCCGAGAGCGTGCCGAGGTGCCGGTCGGCCACGGTTTCGTCAGTCACGATGGCCACGCGAGGGCGGTTCAGCAACGGCGCAATCCGGTATCCCGCCCGTTCCAGGACACCCGCACCGATCACGATGTCGTATGCGCGTTCGCCCAGCGGCACGTGAACGATTTCCATGAACTCAGCTTTCCTCCAAAACATCGGGCCGCGCCTTCAGCGCCTCCACAACCTTCTCCACCATATCCGATATGGCGTATTCGGGACGCGCCTGCACCTTCAAGTCGGCCTCGCCATAGATTGGTGAGCGCTCGGCGTAAATCGCCTCAAGCGTCGCACGCGGATTGGGTGTGCGCAACAGCGGACGGGTATCCTTGTGCCGAACACGGTTCCAGAGCAACTCCACATCCGCGTCGAGCAACACCGATACGCCGCGGTCATGGATCATCTGACGGTTGCGCTCCGCCAGAAAGGCACCTCCACCGGTTGAGAGAATCCCTGGCTCCCCGTCCAGCAGCCGTGAAATCACTTCGCTTTCCCTGTCCCGGAAGAACGCCTCGCCATCGCGCTCGAAGATCTCGGCAATGCTCATGCTGGCAGCCGCGACGATCTCGGAATCGCTGTCGAGGAAAGGCACCCCGAGATACCTGGCAAGCCCTGTGCCGATGGCGGTTTTGCCAGCGCCCATCATACCGACCAGCACCACCGTCTTCTTCAGTCGCAACGCCACCGCGCCCACCTCCTCCGGCGCCAAGCTGCCGGTCGCAAAAAACATCCTCTGAATGGCGTGAAATTCGCCGGGATGCCATGTATAAACTGAAGCGAACGCACGGACGAATGCGCAAAATAAGAGAAAGCGGGCAGATATGCGGCGACTCCTGAAGCTCTTGCTTTACCTCGTGATCCTCGGGGCTGTGGCTCTGGTCGGATATGCCTACCTGGCAGACCTGTCTCCGGATCAGGTGCGGGTCAGCGAGCCGGTGACGCTGGACGTGGACTAAACCATGTCGCGCGCCACCCCGGTCGCCCCTCCGATCCGCGTTCAGGCACGCGGCGTGGGGTACGATCTTGTCCACTCCATTGCCCTTGTCGGTGGTGTCGCCTGCGCCCTGGCTTTCTCCGTCGACGTCCTCGTTGCGCAGCCGGTTTCAGGCTCCGTCGCCGGAACCGGTTCCAGCCCGGGCACCGGACGCGCTCCGGACACAGGCACGGAGGCCGACGCCAACCCGATCTCGGCGATCGACTGGCTTTCCCACAGCCTGGCCACGCCTCGGTCACTGCCGGAGCCGGAGGCGCCCGTCACAAGCGGAATCGTGACCGATGTGATCTCGGTACAGCCACTCGATGCTCCTTCGCCCGATGGGGTCGGATTGTTGCCGCGCGCGGTAACCGGTCTGCCGACCGATCTCTGGGGGGCATCCGAACTCTCAACCCTCATCCGCATGATCGCCGATTTCCCCGCAGAACCACTGCCGGCGATTCAGTCCCAGTTCCGCCACCTGATGCTGGCCGAACTGGCCCCGCCGCGCGGCTCCACACGGGACGGTCCGATGTTGCAGGCGCGCGTGGACGCGTTGTTGGCACGCGGCGCGGTGGAACAGGCCGAGGCATTGCTGGCCCGCGCTGGCTCCAACGAGCCGGAACTCTTCCGGCGCACCTTCGACGTGGGCTTGCTCACCGGACGGGAACAGGCGGCCTGCGCCCGAATGCGCGCTGTGCCTGGGATCACACCGTCCTTCCCGGTGCGGATCTTTTGCCTGGCGCGTACCGGCGACTGGCCGGCAGCCGCGCTTACGCTCGAATCGGCCAAGGCGCTCGGTCAGCTATCGCCCGAGGAAGACGCGCTCCTGGCGCAGTTTCTCGATCCGGAACTGTCGGAGATCCTGCCGCCCACGGCGCCACCGAGCCGCCCCAGCCCTCTCACGTTCCGCATGTTGGAGGCAATTGGAGCCCCGATGCCGACCGCGACACTGCCGCTCGCCTTCGCCCATTCGGACCTGCGCCACACCGCCGGCTGGAAAGCGCGGATCGAGGCGGCCGAACGCCTTGCGCGCGCGGGGGCCCTGTCGCCGGATGTCCTCCTGGCGATCTACGGAGAGCGTCAGCCCGCAGCCTCTGGCGGCGTCTGGCAGCGGGCGGACCTTGTCCAGAAGTTGCTACGCGATCTCGATGCCAGCGATGCCGAGGCGGTCGGTAACAGCCTCGGCCCGGCATGGAGCGCCATGTCATCGGCCGGGCTTGCCGTGCCCTTCGCCCGCTCCGTCGGGCCGAAACTCAGGGGGATCGACCTGAGTGGAAAACCCGCGCAACTCGCCCCTCGCATCGGGTTGTTGTCCGATGCCTACGAAGAGGTGGCGCTCGAACTCGACACCGCCGCCGATCCGACCATTGCCTTTGCCGCCTCGCTGGCACGCGGTCTCCCGGAGGGCGATCCGCCGGGCGCGACGGCCGCGGCAATTGCAGAGGCGTTTTCGCTCGACGCTCCGCCAGCGGGCGACCTCATGACCCGTGCCGTCTGGGATCGGATGGGCGAGGCCCTGCTCATGGCCCTTGAAGCGATAGCAGGTGGTGCCGATACCGATCCGAGCGACCTTGCAGAGGCTCTGGCTTTTCTGCGCCACATAGGGCTCGAGGACACCGCGCGCCGCGCCGCGCTCCAGATCCTGTTGCTGGAGACACCGGCATGACGTCGCCGCCCTCGTCCGCCCATCAGTGGATTTCCACTTTCTTGGAGGCACAGGCAGCCGAATTGAACGCGGCTCAGAACACACTGCTCGCCTATGGACGGGACCTGAAGGACTTTGCTGACTGGACGGAACGGCGCGGCAGATCATTTGCATCGATCGAACGCGGCGATGTGGAGGCCTATCTCATCCATTGCGACGCACAGGGCTTCTCGCGCGCCACACGCGCGCGCCGCCTGTCGGCCATTCGCCAGCTCTTCCGCTTCGCATTCGAGGAGGGGTGGCGCGAGACCAATCCGGCGATCCAGATCAAGGGACCCGGACGAAAAAAGGCGTTGCCCGGCACGCTGGAGATCGCCGAAGTCGATGCGCTTCTGGAAGCGGCCAAGGCGACAGGACGCAGCACGGCGGACCGATCGCGAAACGCCTGCCTGATGCAGGTCCTCTACGCCACCGGAATGCGGGTGAGCGAATTGGTCTCGTTGCCCGTTGCCGCCGCGCGCGGCGACCCGCAGATGCTCCTGGTTCGAGGCAAGGGCGACAAGGAACGCCTTGTGCCGCTCTCCCCACCGGCACGAATGGCATTGCAGGATTGGTTGGCCGTGCGCGACGCGGCGGAGGCGGATGCCCGCACGAAAGGAAACCCCCCGTCGCGGTATCTTTTTCCTTCTTCCGGCAGATCCGGTCACCTGACGCGGCACCGGTTCTACGCCCTCGTGAAGGAATTCGCGGTGGCAGGCGGCATCTCACCGTCCAAGGTCACGCCGCACACCCTGCGCCACGCCTTCGCGACCCATTTGTTGGCCGGCGGCGCGGACCTCAGATCGATCCAGACGCTATTGGGCCACGCGGATATCTCGACGACCGAAATCTACACGCATGTACTCGACCAGCGCCTGAAGGATCTCGTGCTGGAACATCACCCGCTGGGTCGGGACGACTGAAATCCCGAGCACCCGTTGTCGCAGGCGCGCACCGCCGGTTCCGGGGCGTGCGGCAACGGTAGGGCTCCCGCCCGCTTCGAGACGCTGCCGCGTCGTAAGCGGTTGGGCATGGCACCTGCGGTGCGCTGTCTCTTTCTCAATCGGGCGAACGAGTGACCGCGCGACGCTCAAGGGCCCCTGTCACCCGGCAAATCGCAGATTGGGAAGCTACTTCGCTTCGATCTACGCCCGCCTTACGATCCACTCGGTTGCTGACGCGCCGTCACATCATGGGCATATAGCCACGCGAACCGGTCGGGCATGAACCCCGGCGCCACCGCGCCGATCGTCCGCAAACCGGCATGGGCTATTCCACGAATCGGACCAGCGCGCAGGTGGTAGTTGCGTGCATTCGCAGTGGCAGCATCGACGATGCGCCGACACCGGGGCCGACGCAGCGCCTCGAAGCTGTCGAGCGCGGCATTGTTGGTGTCGTGGCTGACAAGCATTTCCGCGAGCACCCAGGCGTCCTCGAGAGCCATACATGCGCCCTGGGCCAGGAAAGGCAGCGTCGGATGCGCAGCGTCGCCAATCAAGACGGCGTTGGAGCCGTGCCATTGCGTGGCCACCCCGTGCCGGAAGAGGCCCCAAACCATGACCGACTCGACGCGCTCAAGCCATCCGCGAACAGGCCCGCCAAACTCCGAGAAATGCGCGCGAAATGCGGCCGGATCGCCGGCGTGGTTCCATCCCTCGGCAGTCCATTCCGGCGTTTCCAGAACACCAACGACGTTGAGCAACCGGCCGCCCCGGAGCGGATAGACGACGAGATGGCGCCCGCGCCCCATGAAAACCTGCGCCTCGTGCGGCACTTCACCCGGCTCTATCGGCAGCAACGTCCGCCAGGCGACCTGCCCGGTGAAGCGTGGCGCCTCGTCTCCCAGGAGTGCGGCACGCAGGCGCGAATGCAACCCGTCCGCGGCCACCAGAAGTTCGTCGCGCTCTGCATCGGCCCCGTCGATGAACAGCACCGGTCGCCGGCCGTTGAGATGCACCGAGGCCACGTGCACGCCCAGCTCGATCTGCACGCCCGCGTCCCGTGCCCCACGCTCCAGCAGCGCGATCAGATCCGCACGATGCACCAGCCCGAAGCGCCCGAACCGGGTCAGGTCCAGGCGCAGAACCTCGGCTCCCTGCGCGTAGTCCCGCAGCACCGCTCCGCGCGAGGCGACCGAGATCTCCTCGAACTCCTTGCCGAGCCCGAGCGCATCGAGCACCACCGCGCCATTGGGGGAAATCTGTAGCCCCGCCCCGACTTCGGAGATTTCGGTCGCCTGCTCCAAAAGCCGCACACGGGCGCCACGCAGCGCCAGCGCGCGCGCGGTCGCCAATCCTGCGATACCCGCCCCGAGTACGGTGACATCCTGCCCAATCAGGTTCATGGACACTCCTAACGAAAACGCCGGGCCCTACGGTCCGGCGTCCCTTTGATTGGTCGAAACGCGCATCCAAGGACACGGACCCGCAGGGGCCGTACCAAGGTTCAGCGCGCTGGAACGCTCAGTCGTCGCGATGCACCTTCTCGCGACGCTCGTGGCGCTCTTGCGCCTCAAGACTCAACGTCGCGATCGGACGCGCGTCCAGACGCTTGAGCGAAATCGGCTCGCCCGTGGCCTCGCAGTAGCCGTATTCGCCCTCGTCGATCCGCCGCAAGGCCGAGTCGATCTTGCCAACGAGCTTGCGCTGCCGATCCCGGGTGCGCAATTCCAGCGCCCGGTCCGTTTCCTCGCTGGCCCGGTCGGCAACGTCGGGTATGTTCCGCGTGCTCTCCTGCAGCCCTTCGATGGTATCTCTGCTGTCGGCCAGAAGATCTTCCTTCCATGCGATCAACTTACGCCGGAAATACTCCAGCTGCCGTTCGTTCATGAAGGGTTCGTCTTCGGCGGGGCGATAGTCGTCTGGAAGAAAGACTTCCTGTTTCATCCCTGCTCCCTCTCGCATTTCACCCTGCGTCAGAAACGTCTCGCCGTTCGTCGGCGCGATTTCGCTTTTTTCGTCGTCTGCCACAGGCATCCTGTCTCCCTGGCGCGGTGATTACTCCATGGCGCATGGGTTGTCACTGCCAAAAAGCAAAGGCAGGGTGGCGCAGGCACGGGACCGGGCAAATGTGAAGGTCGCAATCCAAGAGGCGGAAATTTGGGATGAAATTTACGGGCACCGATTCCTATGTGGCAACCGAGGACCTAAAAGTCGCGGTGAATGCGGCCGTGACGCTCGAACGACCGCTCCTGGTGAAGGGCGAGCCCGGCACCGGCAAGACCGAACTGGCGCGACAAGTGGCAAACGCGCTCGCGCTGCCAATGATCGAATGGCACATAAAGTCCACCACGCGGGCACAACAAGGGCTCTATGAATACGACGCCGTAAGTCGGTTGCGCGACAGCCAACTCGGCGACGAACGCGTTCATGACGTGTCCAACTACATCAAACGCGGCAAGCTCTGGGAGGCGTTTTCGGCCCCGGGGAAGGTGGTGCTGCTTATCGACGAGATCGACAAGGCCGATATCGAGTTTCCCAACGACCTGCTGCAGGAACTCGACCGCATGGAGTTTCATGTCTACGAAACCGGCGAATCCGTGAAGGCCTTGAACCGCCCAATCGTCATAATCACCTCGAATAACGAGAAGGAATTGCCTGACGCCTTCCTTCGCCGCTGCTTCTTCCACTACATCCGGTTCCCCGACATGGAGGTGATGAAGCAGATCGTCGAGGTGCATTTTCCCGGGATTAAGCAATCGCTTCTGACCGCGGCGCTGACCCAATTCTACGAGATCCGTGACCAGCAGGGGCTCAAGAAACGCCCCTCAACGTCCGAGGTGCTGGACTGGCTGAAACTGCTTCTAGCCGACGATCTCGACGCCGAGGATCTTGCCCGCGACGCGTCGGACGCCCTGCCCCGGCTTCATGGCGCGCTGTTGAAGAACGAACAGGATGTTCACCTGTTTGAACGCCTTGCCTTCCTGGCCCGGCGTGGGCGCTAGGGCATTCCCCCAAAGAACCAGCGGCAATACCGGGACAGTGGCATGCCGCCGATGAACCGACAGCGCGCCCGGCAGACCATAATCCGCCCGCGTTCCGGTGGCAGGCGACTGATCTGGTATTCCAGCTGTATGACCGTGTTGCGAACGCACTCAGCCCGTGATTTTGCGCTACAGGCCTGCCCGGGCGGTATGGACCCGCCCCACTGGCGCGCTCCCTGATGCCCTGTTGTTCCAATTTTCTTTAGGATCACTGGAGTATTTTCCGTCCCTTGAATACCCAACACGAGCTCCTTGTGACTCGCACGGCAGGTGCCGCGCGGGTCCGACAGGACATAGCCTTCCCCTGACAAGAGCCATCCGATAACCTGCGCCCAAGAGGCAGGGACAGCGTCGAATGAGCAGGACGATTCTCGAAAGGCTTGAAGAAAAAGGGCTCCGAATGACCGGACAACGGCGGGTGATCGCTGAAGTTCTCGGGGAAGCCAGGGACCATCCGGACGTGGAAGAGCTCTACAACCGCGCCTCCGCCCAGGATCCGAAGATCTCCATCGCGACGGTGTATCGCACCGTAAAGCTCTTCGAGGAGGCCGGAATCATCGACCGGCTCGAATTCGGCGACGGGCGCGCGCGATACGAGGATGCGGAGCGGGAGCACCACGACCACCTTATCGACCTGAACTCAGGCGAGGTCATTGAGTTCTGCGATCCCGAGATCGAGAAACTCCAGGAACGGATCGCCGAACGCCTCGGCTACCGGCTAAAGGGGCACAAGCTGGAGCTTTACGGCGTGCCTAAGAAAAAAGGCTGATCCTGCCCTTTCAGTACCGTGGTTCCTGAAGCGATGTTGCGTCGAACGTCGCGACGTCCGTTTCAACGCTGCCCGCGAATACGTTGTCGAATTCGCCGCGATCGCACATTGTGTTGACGGCAGACCACATCTTCCGGAACGGTTCGGCCTTGAGATGCTCCGAATGCGCCGCAGGCGAGGCGAAGCACTCCGCGATGACGATGACATTCGGGTCGAGCATGCTTGGCGCCATCTCGAAGAAAAGGCATCCCGGTTCTCGCAGGGTATAGCGCATGTAATCCGGCAAAAGCGCCACAAAAGCTTCGCGATGACCCGGCCGAACGAACAACCGTCCGACAATGTATTTCCGGTGTTGGGAACTCTCGTCCATCTGGATCCTCCTACCCGCTCCCGAAGCGATCCTACCACGGACGAGCGCCGACGGCAGCCAAAGCCTTGCGCGCGACGCAGCGCGGCTTTTCGGCCGAATTCGCTGTTTGACCCTTTGTTATCGCCCCAAACGGGTCTAGAGCGAAGCCAAACGCGGCTTTTCAGCCCCAAACACCCGGATTTTCGATGAACAACCTGCGCGGCGCCCTGCTGATGATACTTGCGATGGGCGGCTTCGCGTTGGAGGACATGTTCATCAAGAAAGTGTCCTCGCATCTGCCCGTGGGCCAGATCCTTCTCTTCCTCGGATTCTTCGGCACGCTCGTCTTTGCCAGCGCCAGCCTCTTGCAGCGGCAGACGCTGTTTCCGCCCGAGGCGTTTCACACCGCCGTGCTGCTGCGCAATGGTCTGGAGATTGTCGGCACCTTCGGCATCGTCAATGCGCTTGCCCTGACCACCCTCTCGTCGACCAGCGCCATCATGCAGACGATCCCGCTCCTGGTTACGATGGGTGCGGCGCTTTTTCTCGGGGAGACGGTGGGCTGGCGCCGTTGGACGGCCATCCTCGTGGGTTTCGCCGGCATGCTGATGATTGTCCGGCCCGGCATGGCGGGATTTGAACCTGCCTCGCTTTTTGCGGTACTCGGCGCGGTCGCGCTGGCGGCGCGCGACCTGGTGACGCCAAAGATCCCGGCCCGCATGAGCGCGCTCCAGGTTTCAACCTGGGGATTCTCCATGCTGGTTCCGCTCGGCGCATTCCTCCTTTTCTTGAAGGGGGGTGCACAACCTATGGATAGCATCACGCTCTGGCAGCTTACGGCTGCGGTTCTGTTCGGCGTGAGCAGTTACTACACGCTGATCGTCTCCATGCGTATCGCCGATCTCGCCGCCGTTGCCCCCTTCCGTTACTCTCGCCTGCTGTTTGCGCTGGCCCTCGGCATAGCGATATTCGGCGAGCGGCCCGACGTTCTCACCCTGTCCGGGGCGAGCCTCATCATCGCCTCCGGACTCTACACCCTTGCGCGGGAACGCGCACTTTTCTCAGAGGCCCGACAGAGGTAAGAGGGCCCCGAGTTTCATGACCGCACGGAAAGGACCGTCGAAATGAGCACAATCATCGACATTCACGGACGCGAAATCCTGGACAGCCGGGGCAACCCGACCGTCGAGGTCGACGTTACCCTCGAAGACGGAACCCTGGGCCGCGCCGCCGTGCCGTCTGGCGCCTCCACCGGCGTTCACGAAGCCGTCGAAAAGCGCGACGGCGACAAGTCGCGCTTCATGGGAAAGGGCGTGCAGCAGGCTGTTGCCGCCGTGAACGGCGAGATCGCCGAAAACCTCGTCGGCTTTGACGTGACCGACCAGATCGCCATCGACACGACGATGATCGAACTCGACGGCACCGAGAACAAGGGCCGGCTGGGCGCCAATGCCATCCTTGGCGTCTCCCTCGCCGCTGCAAAGGCCGCTGCTGATTTCACCTGCCAGCCGCTCTATCGCTACGTCGGTGGTACTGCCGCGCGTACACTTCCCGTGCCGATGATGAACATCATCAACGGCGGCGAACACGCCGACAACCCTATCGACGTTCAGGAATTCATGATCATGCCGGTCTCTGCGACGTCGATTGCTGACGCCGTGCGGATGGGCTCGGAAATCTTCCATACGCTCAAGAAAGAGCTCTCCGGCGCCGGTTACGCCACCGGGATCGGCGACGAAGGCGGCTTCGCACCCGCTCTTAGCTCCACCCGCGATGCTCTTGATTTCGTGCTGAAATCCATCGAGACCGCCGGGTACAAGCCGGGCGAGGACATCGTGCTGGCGCTGGACGCGGCCTCCACCGAGTACTTCAAGGACGGCAAGTACGAGATGAAGGGCGAGGGCCTGTCGCTGACCGCCGAGGAAAACGTGAAGTACCTCGAGGCGCTCTGCAACGACTATCCAATCTTCTCGATCGAAGACGGCTGCTCCGAGGACGATTGGGAAGGCTGGAAACTGCTTACCGACACGCTCGGCGACAAGGTCCAACTCGTTGGCGACGACCTCTTCGTCACCAATCCCGCGCGCCTCGCCGAAGGCATCAAGCAAGGCGTTGCAAACTCGCTGCTTGTGAAGGTGAACCAGATCGGTTCGCTGACCGAGACGCTGGCGGCCGTCGACATGGCACACCGCGCCAAATACACCAACGTGATGTCGCACCGCTCGGGCGAAACCGAGGACGCCACCATTGCGGACCTCGCCGTTGCCACCAACTGCGGCCAGATCAAGACCGGCTCCATGTCGCGCTCCGACCGTCTGGCCAAGTACAACCAGCTGATCCGGATCGAGGAAATGTTGGGCGAAACAGCCACTTACGCCGGCAAGTCGATCCTCAAGTAAGAGCACTAGGGCACATATTCATTGGGGCCGTCCGCTCGTCGCGGGCGGCCCGTTTTACATCGGCCACGAACGCGATCGGAAGCTGCAAGGAGTGATCGCCACGTCTCGAACGTGGGGCTGGTCCGCAGTCGCCACGCGGGTACTATCGCAGCGGGCAGCGGCGGAGAATCCATGTTTCCGGAAAAGATCATCTCGCACTTCGGCCTGGAGCCACACCCCGAGGGCGGTTGGTACCGCCAGACGTGGATCGAAGAAGCCGCCAAAGGACGTCCGGCCGGTACCGCGATACTGTATCTTCTTTCCCGTGGTGAACGCAGCCATTGGCACACGGTCGACGCTACGGAGATCTGGCATTTCTACGCGGGAAGTCCGCTGACGATACGGCTGAGCAAAACCGAAGCCGGCCCTGCTCGCGAAGTGCGTCTGGGTCCGGACTTCGCGGCTGACCAACACCCGCAAGTGATCGTTCCCAAGGATCACTGGCAGAGTGCTTTGGCGACAGACGGTTGGTCGCTCGTCGGCTGCACGGTGTCGCCAGGTTTCCGCTTCGACGGGTTCACCCTTGCACCGCCGGATTTTGATATCCCGCACGCGTGACGGGCCGGTCGGTGTCCCGGGCCAGCGGCGCAGTTACGAGCATTTTCTTAGAATTACCGGCAGTTGCCTAAGCGGCGCGCTCTGGATAGGAAACCTCACCGCCACCAACCGCCGCCGCGACACCCGTTGTCGATGGGAAGCTCGTAGGCAACCCTCGCGCCACACGCACGGCGAGATATGCAAAGGCCTGCGCCTCCAGCATGTCGCCATCAAGTCCGACGGCCTCCACCGGCTCCACACCGCATCCGACGCCCTCGGCGATCATAGCCATCATGACGGGGTTTTTCCGCCCACCTCCAGTCACGAGAAGGCGCTCGACGGGCATGGGGAAGAACTCGGCACCTCGCATGACCGATACCGCGACCGCCGCTGTCAACGTCGCGGCGGCGTCGGCATCGTTCAACTCGGCCACCGCCTCGGCAAGCTCCGCAAAATCGTTGCGGTCAAGTGACTTCGGCGGCATTCGATGGAAATATCGATGTTCAGCAAACCGGTCCAGGATGCCCGCCGCGACGGCCCCGGTGGCCGCCAGTGCGCCGCCCTCGTCAAAGGAGGTCCCACGCCGCGCCTGTACCAGATCGTTCAAGGGCGCATTCGCGGGGCCAGTGTCGAAGGCCAGCAACGCGCCTTCCGCCTCCGGTGCCGGCTTGCTCGGATCAACCCAGGTCAGGTTACCCACGCCCCCCAGGTTGAGAAACGCAAGCGGCGCCTCCGCCCCGATCCATTTGGCGAGGGCAAAGTGATATGCCGGCGCCAGTGGCGCCCCCTGTCCGCCAAGGGCAACATCCGCACTGCGAAAATCCCAGACGACCGGCAGCCCCAGGCGCGCTGCCAGAACGGCCCCGTCGCCAACCTGATGCGTCCCCTTGACCTGCGGGTCATGCGCCAGGGTCTGGCCGTGAAACCCCGCAAGGGCGACATCGGAAAATCCTGCCATGATCTCCGCATGTGCCGCCTCGACCAGCGCCGCTGCCTCCGAAACACCCGGCTCGCCCGGCCAACATCCGAGCGCACGGCGCAGTACCGCTCGCTCGGCATCCGAGTATCCGCGAAAGCCGCTGTCGCCAAAGCCCGCAATCGCCACTCCGTCGGTTTCGATCACCGCAGCATCCACGCCGTCGAGAGATGTCCCCGACATGGCGCCAAGCGCCCGCACAGTCCCTGCTTTCAACATGGCCTTTCCCTCGGCACGCCTCGCCGCTAGATATGCGGCACTTAACGCCGACAATGGACCGAAAAACCCATGACCTACCACCCGAAATCCGACTTCATCGCCGTGATGATCGAACGGGGCTTCATGGCCGACTGCACTGATATGCAGGGACTGGACGAAGCCATGTGCGCAGGCGTGGTGCCGGCTTATATCGGCTTCGACGCCACCGCGAAATCGCTCCACGTCGGCTCGCTCATCCAGATCATGATGTTGCGCTGGCTGCAGAAGACCGGCCACAAGCCAATCACGCTCATGGGCGGCGGCACCACCAAGGTCGGCGACCCGTCCTTCAGAGCCGAAGAGCGTCCGCTGCTCACGCCCGACCAGATCGAGGCCAATATCGCCGGCATCAAGCAGGTCTTCTCCGCCTATGTCACCTATGATGACAGCGCCACCGGCGCCTTGATGATCAACAATGCCGAGTGGCTGGACGAATTGAACTACCTCGATTTCCTGCGCGATATCGGCCGCCATTTCTCGGTCAACCGGATGCTCAGCTTCGAAAGCGTGAAATCGCGTCTCGACCGGGAGCAGTCGCTGTCGTTTCTCGAATTCAACTACATGATCCTGCAGGCCTACGACTTCCTGGAGCTGAACCGCCGCTACGGCTGCGCGCTGCAGATGGGCGGCTCAGACCAGTGGGGCAATATCGTCAACGGCATCGACCTGACCCGCCGGGTTCTGGACCAGGAAATCTACGGCCTGACCTCGCCGCTCTTGACCACCAGTGACGGCAAGAAGATGGGCAAATCCCTCTCGGGGGCCGTCTGGCTGAATGGCGACATGCTCAGCCCCTACGAGTTCTGGCAATTCTGGCGCAATACGACCGATGCCGATACGGGTCGTTTCCTCAAGCTCTACACCGAGTTGCCGGTTGAGGAATGCGATCGTCTGGGGGCGCTGGAAGGTTCGGAGATCAACGCGGCCAAGATCCTGCTCGCCAACGAGGTGACCACGCTGCTCCACGGCGCCGAAGCCGCCGCCGCCGTCGAGGCCACCGCCCGCGAGGTCTTTGAGAAGGGCGGCGTGGGTGACGATCTGCCGACACTGGAACTCACCACCGACGATGTCGCCGATGGCATTTCGGTGGTCCAGCTCATCGTTCGCTCAGGCCTTGCCAAATCCGGCAAGGAAGCCAAGCGACTCATCGCGGACAACGGTGCCCGGATCGACGATGCGCCGCTGACCGACGCCGGCCTCATGCTGGACGCGGCGGCTCTCGCCTCCCCGGTCAAACTCTCCGCAGGCAAGAAGCGCCACGCCCTGGTCACGCTTTCCAACTAAGCCTGCGCTTCGGAGCCGTCCTCGCTTGAGACCGGACGGACGGACCGGCGGCCGGCGGTCAGGGGAAATTGCGGAGGGTCCGCGGGCCCGCCCGCGGAAACCGCCATTTCCCTTGAACGACGGGCACCGGGCTGTCAGGCAAGGATCGAGCGAGGATGGCTCAGACGCGCCTGCGCTTGGGTGAGTTCCGAAGCCGGAAACGCGCGAAGCGCATGAGAAGAATGCGCCGCAAGGCGCGCATTTTGAAAACCGCCCTAGCCTTTTCTGCGCGTGCACGCTACCGACGCGGCAAGTTTTCAAGGACACCCAAATGGACCTGCGCAACATCGCCATCATCGCCCACGTGGACCACGGCAAGACCACCCTCGTGGATGAACTCCTCAAGCAATCGGGCGCCTTCCGTGCCAACCAGGCCGTCGCCGAGCGGGCGATGGATTCCAACGATCTCGAACGCGAACGGGGGATCACGATCCTCGCAAAGGCGACTTCTGTGGAGTGGCATGGCACCCGGATCAATATCGTCGACACCCCGGGCCACGCCGATTTCGGCGGCGAGGTGGAGCGCATCCTCTCCATGGTCGACGGCGTCGTATTGCTCGTCGATGCCGCGGAAGGGCCAATGCCCCAGACCAAGTTCGTCACCTCCAAGGCGCTCGCCCTCGGCCTGCGGCCCATCGTGGTGCTCAACAAGGTCGACAAGCCTGACGCGGAGCCCGACCGGGCGCTTGACGAGGTCTTCGACCTCTTCACCACGCTCGATGCGGACGACGACCAGCTCGATTTCCCGCACCTCTATGCGTCCGGCCGTTCCGGCTGGGCCGACGCAGAGCTCGACGGGCCGCGCAAGGATCTTTCCGCGCTCTTCAACCTGATCGTCAATCACGTCCCCGAACCGCGCCAGCTCAAACGGAAGGGGGACGATTTCCGGATGCTCGCCACCACGCTCGGAAGCGACCCCTTCCTGGGCCGCACGCTCACCGGCCGGGTAGAATCCGGCACGCTCAAGGTGGGCGCCACGGTGCAGGCGCTCTCCCGCATCGGCCAGAAGATCGAGCAGTTCCGCCTGACCAAGATCCAAGCGTTCCGCGGTCTTGCCATGCAGGAGATCGACGAGGCAATCGCTGGCGACATCGTCACGCTTTCAGGTATGTCCAAAGCCACTGTCGCCGACACGATATGTGCGCTGGCCGTGGAGGACGCGCTGCCAGCCCAGCCAATCGATCCCCCCACAATCACCGTCACCTTCGGCATCAACGACAGCCCGCTTGCCGGGCGCGACGGCAAGAAGGTGCAATCCCGCGTGATCCGGGACCGGCTGATGAAGGAAGCCGAGACCAATGTCGCGATCCGCGTCACCGATACACCGGGCGGCGAGGCCTTCGAGGTTGCCGGTCGCGGCGAATTGCAGATGGGCGTGCTGATCGAGAACATGCGCCGCGAAGGATTCGAGCTCTCCATCTCCCGCCCTCAGGTGCTGCTGCGCGAGGAGGACGGGGTGAAGATGGAGCCCATCGAGGAGGTGACCGTTGACGTCGACGACGAGTATTCGGGCGCGGTCATCGAGAAGCTCACCGGCCCCCGCAAGGGCGAGATGGTGGACATGCGCCAGTCAAACGGAAAGACCCGCATAATCGCACATGTCCCTTCCCGCGGCCTCATTGGGTACCACGGTGAATTTCTGACCGATACGCGAGGCACCGGCGTTCTGAACCGCGTCTTCTTCACCTGGGCACCGCACAAGGGCGCAATTCCGGGGCGCCGCGCGGGCGTCCTGATTTCCATGGAACAAGGCGAAGCCGTTGCCTACGCGCTTTGGAACCTCGAAGAGCGCGGACGCATGTTCGTCGGACCACAGGCGAAGGTCTATCAGGGCATGGTGATCGGCGAACACAGCCGCGACAACGACCTGGAAGTGAACCCGCTCAAAGGCAAGAAACTGACGAACGTGCGGGCCAGCGGTTCGGATGAAGCGGTACGGCTCACACCGCACGTTCAGTTCAGCCTCGAAGAAGCCATTGCTTACATCGACGACGATGAGTTGGTTGAAGTCACGCCGAACGCCATCCGCCTAAGAAAACGTCACCTGGACCCACACGAGCGCAAGAGACAGGCAAAAGCAACAGCCTGAACCGACACAATCAGCGGTTCTTCGGCGGTTCGTCGCAGAGGGTGGTCCGCCACCTGTCCTTCTCTCCAGCGTTTTGCTATGAACGCAGACGGGCGCTTTCTTGCACTTCTGCGCGTCCGATGGAGGGAGCTTCGCAAATGGACATCGGCGTCGACGACGACCGTTTCCGGCATCTCGTTCTGCTTGCCAATTCCGCCGCACTGGATCAGCGCAAATGGCAGTGGTTTCTTGAGGAACTGCATCACCTGGCAGGTGGGATCCGCGTGCAGATGTTCTGCCACGACATCCACGCGAGTTCCTCGCTCGGATTCCTCGAATTCGGCTACGATCCCTCCTATGTCGAAGCCTACGAAACGCATTTCGTCGACAAGAACCCCTGGACGCCGATGTTCGAAACCCTGCCTGTTGGCAAGATCGTGCAGTCCGACCAGGTTTTCCCGATTGCGGAACTCGAACGTACGGAGTTCTACAACGAATGGGTTAGACCGCAGGACGACATCGTTGGTGGTGCCGGCGCCGTCATCGACCGCGGTGATGGCCGGATGGCGCTTATTGGCGGCAACATTCCTCGCCACTTGAAGGACACGCTGGAAGCACCCTTCGCCGCATTGCTTGACCGGTTGCTTCCGTTCGTCCAGAACTCGCTGCAGGTCTCGCGAATGCTCGGCGATCTGACCATCGAGAACCGCGCCTTGCGCGACGGGATGGATCCCGATCTGACGGCCGTCTTCGCGTTGGACCGCACCGGACGGGTGCATTTCGCCAACGGCCGCGCCCGCCGCCTGGTCGAGTTGGGCGAGATCGTGCAACAGGACAGCCGCGCCCGGCTACGCTTCAAAGACAGCGACGCGCAGGCCGCCCTGGTCCGGGCGATCTACGATCATTTCCAACCTGAAATGACGGTCACCCTGCCCTTCTTCGCTGGCAAACCGCGCGGCAGGTTCCTCTGTCGGACAGCGCCCATTTCGGAATGCGATGGTCCGTTGCCGTGGCTTGTGGGCAATGGCTCGCAGGCCACCGGGTTCATCCTGCTCATGCTCGCGCCCGCCGCGCCGCGCACCCGGCTCGCCCCACGCGAACCCATCATCGGGTAAGCGTCGCGCGCCCCGAAGGCTCCCGATCCGAGCCGGAAGTCAGACAGCTACTCCGTCGTTTCCACGATCAGGAGTTCGCGTTCCGATGCGCCCCTGGCATGGCTGAGCGCTTCCTGGTAGCGCTCCGAATTGTAGCAGGCCTCCGCGGCCTCAACGCTGGGAAACCGTGCCACGACGTTGCGCGGCCGCTCCTTGCCCTCGAGTTGCACATACCGACCACCACGGGCGATAAATGTGCCGCCATGTTCCGCGATCGCCTCAGTGGCAATGGCCGCGTATTTCCCGTAGGCCGCCTCGTCGGTCACGGTGACGTGGGCAATCCACAATGCCGGCATGGGTCTATCCTCCTATAACGGCTTCCGCCGCCTTGATTGCTGCTTCGGCGTTGGTCGCGTCCTTGCCACCACCCTGCGCCATGTCGGGACGGCCACCACCGCCAACGCCACCCAGTTCCACCACTGCCGCTTTGACCAGGTCGATAGCAGAAACCTTTGCCACCATGTCGTCGGTCACCCCAGCCGCGACCGCTGCCTTTCCGTCGGCATCGGCAATCAGCAACACCGCACCAGAGCCAATGCGCGATTTATGCTCGTCGATCATCCCTCGGAGGTCCTTCCCGGTGACGCCCTGCAGAACCTGGGCCAGGAACGGTACACCCGCGATGTCGCGTACCGCCGGACCCTCGGACGCGGATCGACCACCCGCCATCGCCAGATCGCGACGAAGTTGCGCGATCTCGGCCTGCATCGCCTTGCGTTCTTCCACCAGACCGCGAACGCGCTCAACCACCTCGGCCTGCGGTGTCTTGACGGCACCTGCCACTTCGGCCAGACGCCGCTCCTGCTGCGCCAGGTAACGGCGCGCCGTCTCACCCGTCAGCGCTTCAACCCGCCGGACTCCTGCACTCGACGCGCTGTCGCCCAAGGCAACGAATAGCCCAATGTCGCCGGTCTGGCGCACATGAGTTCCGCCGCAGAGTTCGATCGACCAGGTATCGCCGTCGGCGCCCTTCCCTGTCGCCGCGCGCCCCATGGAGACAACCCGGACCTCGTCGCCGTACTTCTCACCGAAGAGCGCCTGTGCACCGATTGCGCGGGCATCGTCCGGCGTCATGATCCGTGTCTCCACGGGCGAGTTCTGGCGGATGAATTCATTGACCTGCGCGGAAACCGTCTCCAGATCCTCGGCGCTCAGCGCCTTGCCATGAGAGAAGTCGAACCGCAGACGGTCGGGCGCGTTGAGCGAGCCGCGCTGTGCCACGTGATCGCCCAGCCGCTCCCGCAGCGCCTCGTGCAGGAGGTGGGTGGCCGAATGGTTGGCACGGATCGCGCCGCGCCGCTGGTGATTCACTTCAAGTTCCACGCCCACGCCGGCGGTCAGCGTGCCGTCCGTCACCTCTGCCACATGGAGGAATACGCCCGTGACCTTGCGCGTATCGGTGATCCGGGCTTTGCCCGCCGGGCCGGTCAATGTGCCCGTGTCCCCCACCTGCCCGCCGGATTCCGCGTAGAACGGCGTCTGGTTCAGGACAACCAGCACCGTCTCGCCAGCACTGGCCTCTTCTGTCAATGCCCCGTCCTTCACGAGGGCGAGGATCTGGCCCTCTGCCGTCTCCGTGTCGTAGCCCAGGAAGTCCGTCGCGCCATGTTCTTCGGCCAGGTCGAACCAGATTGTGGCATCCTTGGTCTCGCCGGAACCGGCCCAGGCCGCCCGCGCCTTGGCCTTCTGTTCCGCCATAGCCGCGTCGAATCCGTCCGTGTCCACGGTCAGGTTCTTTTCCCTGAGCGCATCCTGCGTCAGGTCGAGCGGGAAACCGTAGGTGTCGTAGAGCTTGAACGCTGCCTGACCCGGAAGTTCCGCTCCTTCGGGAAGCTTCTCCAGCTCTTCGTCGAGCAGACGCAGACCACGGTCCAGCGTCTGACGGAACCGTGTTTCCTCGGTCTGCAGAGTCTCGGCAATCAACGCCTGCGCTTGCGAAAGCTCCGGGTAGGCGCCCCCCATCTGGCGCACGAGTTCCGGCACCAACCGGTGCATCAGCGGGTCCTGCGCACCCAATAGATGGGCGTGACGCATGGCGCGGCGCATGATCCGGCGCAGAACATAGCCCCGACCCTCGTTGGACGGCATCACCCCGTCAGCGATCAGGAAGGAGGTCGAGCGTAGGTGGTCGGCGATCACCCGGTGATGCGTACGTCCTGGCCCATCGGGATCGGTCGAGGTCTGGTTGGCACTGGCCTCGATCAGCGCGCGCATGAGGTCGGTCGCGTAATTGTCGTTCGTTCCCTGCAGCAGCGCCGCGACCCGCTCGATCCCCATTCCGGTGTCGATCGACTGGTTGGGCAGGTCGATCCGGCTACCGTCCTCGAACTGCTCGTATTGCATGAAGACAAGATTCCAGATCTCCACGAAACGATCGCCATCCTCCTCCGGACTGCCTGGAGGGCCGCCCCAGATGTGCTCGCCGTGGTCGTAGAAGATCTCCGTACAGGGGCCGCAGGGGCCGGTGGGACCCATTTGCCAGAAATTGTCGTTTGTCGGGATGCGGATGATCCGGTCGTCCGGTAACCCGGCAACTTTTTTCCACAGCTCCGCCGCCTCGTCATCGGTGTGAAACACCGTGACAAGAAGCTTGTCCTTGTCGATACCAAGTTCCTTCGTGACGACGTCCCACGCGAAGGGAATGGCCTGTTCCTTGAAGTAGTCGCCGAACGAGAAGTTGCCCATCATCTCGAAAAAGGTGTGGTGCCGGTTGGTGTAGCCGACATTGTCGAGATCGTTGTGCTTGCCACCGGCGCGCACGCATTTCTGCGCCGTCGTGGCACGCTTGTAGTCGCGATGTTCAACCCCGGTGAACAGGTTCTTGAACTGCACCATGCCGGAATTCGCGAACATCAGTGTGGGGTCATTGCGCGGCACGAGCGGAGAGCTGTCCACCACCTCATGGCCCTGGCGGCGGAAGTAGTCGAGGAAGGTCGTGCGAATGTCGTTCAGGCTGAGCATCTTGGTCTCCGGCGGGTCTGCCGCGAAGATGTAACTGCCCCCGAGGAGGCTGTCCACAGCATGCGGTGCGCGAGGGCGTGGGCAATGCGCGACGATAAGGCTGAGGCTCCCGCCGGGCACGCCGCATCACAGATGCGACCCAGCCCGTTGGGCCGGGCACCGCCTCTGGCGGTGTGGACAAACGGACATGCGGCGCCCTGCCAAAACCGCCGCGGTAAGACGAACGGGGACGCGGTGCCGCGTCCCCTTCAACGCCCGTTCCGGGCGGGCTTGCTTGGCGCTTCGCGCCGGGTCATGTCTAGGTTTTGGCGGCGGTGTCAGGCCTCGACCAGATCGTCTCCGTCACCGGCTTCGCCGTCCATATCGAAGTCGAGCCCATGCGCGGCCCGGATCTTGTCCTCGATTTCGAGCGCAACGGACTGGTTTTCCTTGAGAAATGTCTTTGCGTTTTCCCGCCCCTGACCGATCCGCTCGTCGCCGTAGGAGTACCAGGAACCGGACTTGTCAACGACGCCCGCCTTGACGCCAAGATCAAGCAGCTCGCCCGTCTTCGAGATACCCTCGCCGTACATGATATCGAACTCGACCTGTTTGAACGGCGGCGCCACCTTGTTCTTGACGACCTTCACGCGCGTCGCATTGCCGACGACCTCGTCGCGGTCCTTGATCGATCCGATCCGTCGAATATCGAGCCGTACGGAGGAATAGAACTTCAGCGCGTTGCCGCCCGTCGTCGTCTCAGGGCTGCCGAACATGACGCCGATCTTCATGCGAATCTGGTTGATGAAGATCACCATGCAATTCGACCGCGCGATGGAGCCGGTCAACTTGCGCATGGCCTGGCTCATGAGGCGCGCCTGTACGCCGACCGAACTGTCTCCCATGTCGCCTTCGAGTTCCGACTTCGGTGTCAGGGCGGCGACCGAATCAACAACCACCATGCTGACCGCCCCTGAGCGTACCAGCGTATCGGTGATTTCGAGCGCCTGTTCACCCGTGTCTGGCTGCGAGATCAGCAACTCGTCGAGGTCGATGCCGAGCTTTTTCGCGTAGAGCGGATCCAGTGCATGTTCGGCGTCGACAAAGGCGCAGACACCCCCCTTTTTCTGCTCCTCGGCGATGCAATGCAGTGTCAGCGTCGTCTTGCCCGAGCTCTCGGGCCCGTAGATCTCGATGATCCGCCCCTTGGGCAATCCGCCAATACCGAGCGCGATATCGAGGCCGAGCGAGCCGGTCGAGGTCGCTTCGATCTCCGCCACTGGATTGTCTGCGCCGAGCTTCATGATCGAGCCCTTGCCGAACTGGCGCTCGATCTGCGCCAGGGCGCTGTCCAGCGCCTTCTGTTTGTCCGAATTCCGTTTGTCTGCCATGTCGAGAAGGTTCGCCGTCGCCATCGTTCCCGTCCTTATTCCATAGGCCGCCTGCCGCGGCAATGACTGCTCGTGTTCACCTCTTGTTCCTATGCTTATCAGACCGAAACGAGAACATTTCAAGTCAATTCTTCTTCTTTTCATGACTGAGGCAGAGAGGTTAAGGAGTGATGAATACCTACGCAGCCATGTCGCGACACGCGCATCATCTGGAAGACCCGCACATATGATGATCTTTTGGGAGGCTGGCCTCGTTCTTCTCGCGGTGCCGAAAACCGGGACGCAAGCGCTCGAATCCGCGACTGCGGACTACGCCGATGTTCTGATCCGCAACCCGCCGAAACAGAAGCACATGCCTCTGCGTTGGTATCAGAACGCGGTGCTTCCTCTTTTTGACGGCACCGAGCGCAGCCGGCTGCAAACCGTCGCCGTGATTCGAGAGCCAGTCGATTGGCTCGGTAGCTGGTTCCGCTACCGGCGCCGTGCCAGCCTGTCAGGCCATGCAAACAGTACGCGCCACGTGGATTTCGGCGGGTTCGTCGAGGCTTATCTGGCTCCGGACCCACCCCCCTTTGCCGCCGTCGGGCGCCAGTCGCGTTTCGTTGAAGACGCGACCGGAGAGGTCGGCGTAGACCATCTGTTTGCCTTCGATCGAATGCCAGACCTCGTTCAATTTCTGCGAGAGCGGCTTAGGCAACCTATTTGTCTACCGAACCGAAACATCTCTCCGAACGTCGATCTGCATCTGCCGCCCGACTTGTTGGCCCGCCTCAAACACGAATGTGCCCGCGACTTTGAACTGCACAAGCGTTTGATAAGCCAGACGTCTTCTTCGCCCTGGCGCGCGTAGTGGGATCAATCGGATCTTGGTTTAAACCTGGGTTGCACAAATCCTGACGGTATACTTGCCCATGCGCGTCAATGAATCTGGCTCTGAACGGTCTGAGCGAGTTCATTCAATGAGAAAGGTTTTGGAAGAAAAACCGAATTCGGTATGTTTGACTGCTCGTCTGACAGGCTTTCTTCGGCATATCCCGAAACGAATACAACCCGGACACCGGGTCTTTGTTGCAACGCCAGCCGGACCCAACTTGGTCCATCCATTCCCGGCATGACCACATCGGTTACAAAGACGTCGATCCTGAGGTCCTCATCCTTCAATGTCTCGAGCGCCTCCTCGGCATTTTCGGCCTCGATGACCGTGTAACCACGCATGCGCAGCGCGCGCGATGCGAACGCACGCACGGGCGCTTCGTCCTCGACGAGAAGGATGACCCCGTCAACCTTCTGCGTGGATACAGACGCCGCGATCGGTTTGGGATCTTTCGCCTCCGGCACCTGCCGCTCATAGGCCGGAAAATACAGGGAGAAGATCGTGCCTGTCCCGACGACAGAGTCGACGAAAATGTACCCCCCAGTCTGCTTGATGATGCCATAGGCCGTCGACAACCCAAGACCGGTCCCTTCACCGGTTCGTTTGGTCGTGAAGAACGGCTCGAAGATCTTCGCCAGCTTGTCGGCCGGGATTCCGGTCCCTTCGTCGGTCACCCGAACAACAACGTAATCTCCGGGAGGAACTGTCGCCCGGTCACGTTCCATAGGTACCGAAATCCGCCGGCTCTCTGTCTCGATCCGCACTTCACCGCCCTCGGGCATGGCGTCCCGAGCGTTGACGACCAGGTTCATCAGCACCTGTTCCAACTGTCGCTTGTCTGCCCGGATCGGTCGCAACCCCGGGTCATGTGTCAACGAGAGTGTGACCTTTTCCCCGACGAGACGATTGAGCAAATGGGTTAGGTCCGACAGCGTATCCCGCAGATCCATAACCTCGGGTCGCAGATTCTGCTTTCGGGAAAACGCCAACAGCTGCCCGACGAGGCTCGCCGCCCGGTTGGCATTCTGGTTGATCTGCACCAAGTCACCGTAGTCCGGGTCGCCCTGATCGTGGCGCAACAGGAGAAGGTCGCAGTGACCGGAAATCGCGGTCAGCAAGTTGTTGAAATCGTGCGCAACGCCACCAGCCAATTGACCTATCGCCTGCATCTTCTGGCTTTGGACAAATTGTGCTTCGAGCGTCTTCAACTCCGTCGCATCGTTAATGACCGCGACAAGGTGGACCTCTTCGCCTTCGACGACGCGCCCGAGGGTGATCTGTAGATAGAGTTCCTTGTCTGGCATGCTTGCGCGAACGAATTCCGGGCGCCCGAGGCCGCGCCCCGAGGCAGCTTCCTCCAACCAGTCCCGAACCGAGCGCCCCAAGCCTTCCACAAGCTTCTGTAGCTCCACACCCGGGGCCACTGAATCGCCCAATAGCGTACGGGCCATCGTGTTGGCTTCCCGCAATTCGCCCCGACCATTGAGTTTCAGCACCGCGACAGGCAGGCCATCCATGTTGCCGCTCAATTGATCGCTCCCCTCGCCTGCCACATCACTGTCGCCAACCGGGAGAAGGAATATCTCGCGGCGGCCACCGGCCGCGTCGATCGCGATCACACGCACTGTTACCGGACCGTCCGCGCTGTCGATTCGGTTGATCGAATTGTTTGCGAGCGGCAGATCGGTGAACACCCGGTCGAGGTGCTTCACGCGCCCGCCAAGTATCCGCCGCGCAGCATCATTCATGAACAGGATCGTTCCACTGCGGCTGGCGGTCATCATTGGCAGGCTGAGGGATTCTGCGCCACGCGCCCCGTGCGACCGTTCCGCAAGATCTTCCAGACGCCACAAGTATCGATCATCGCCAATCTGGTGAACCGACAGTCGAACGTGCCCGCGACGCGACAGGATATCTTCCCGCGCCGAGCCACGTGCCTCCGCTCGACCCTGTAGACGCATCAGAATCGACGTTGGATTGGCGAAGAGGTCGCGCAGGCAGCGTGCGATTGTCTGGTCCGGTTCCGTGGCATCGCCGAAACGGTCCCGCGCGGCGCGGTTGCGGTTCAGCACCACGCCCTCGGTGGTTGTGGTGAAATTCGGGGCCGCATCGTTTTCAATGAACCCGGCGATGGTATCTGTGAGGTCCGTCTGCGCGAGACGATGCCTGGTCGAAAACGCCCGGATAAGAATGGCCATCGCCGTCAACGTCCCCCCGGCCGCCAGCAGCGACAGGCCCAAGACCTGCCCCGGAACCACAAATGCCGAACTGAGAAATACCAGGGCAAACAAAAGAAGGTACGGCGTCCGACCGGCGAAGGCGGCGGCCGTACGGGTCATTGGATCAGGGGCGAGCGCTGGATGCGACAAGGCCTTTCTCCGTTGCGATTCGGACCCGCTCATTTCCGCCCCCAATTCGTTAAGTCCGGCTTAAGGGATTTGCGAGAGCCGAAATCACCGGACAAGGAGCGGCCATCCGCCGCCCCGCTTCAAGCATTTCGGCGCAACACACTCAGAAAGAAACCATCTCCGCCAGAAAGCGGCGATAGCTGTTCGCAGGTCTCCACGTCCCATAACGGGTGTTTCTGCAGGAACCGGTCAATCTGCCCAGTGTTCTCCTGCTGCAGAATCGAACAGGTCATGTAGGCGACAGCTCCCCCATCGGCCGTCAGGCGAGCCACCTCGCTAAGGATCTCCGCCTGCGTAGCCAGCAAAGCAGCGAGCGCCGGCCGGTCGAGGCGCCATTTCGCTTCCGGCTGGCGGCGCCACGCGCCACTGCCGGAGCACGGAACATCCGCGACAATGACGTCAAACGGGGCAAGCCGGGCAATGTTCTCATGCGAAATAGTCTTCACCCGGGCCCCAGCTCGAGCAGCGCGCGCCGGAATGTCCTTCATACGTGCCGGTTTTGCGTCATGTGCGACGATCTCACCGTCGAACCGTGCGGCAAGGGCGAGTGCCTTTCCCCCGCCGCCGGCACAATAGTCCAGAACAGGCCCGGAGTTCGGCAGAGGAATGCGATCGGAAACGGCCTGAGACGCGGCATCCTGCAACTCGACCAACCCGTTCCGGTAAGCTTCGGAGGCGCTGACACGACGGGCACCCTCTATCACCCGCAGCGCCGTCGTCGATAGCGGATGGGGCTCCGTGACGATCCGGTCTCCAGCAAGCGCCGCCTGTGCCTCCTTCAACGTGCCTCGCGCCAGATTCACCCTCAGAAACACATCGGCTCTCTCACGCAAGACATTCATGACCCGGGCATAGTCGCCGCCCAGGCTGTGTCTGAGGTCCGCCTCCAGCCATTCAGGGCAATCCAGAGCCTCGGCCTCGGAAAGCTCTGGCGTATGCGCGCTTTCCGCGTCGCTGAGCGGCGGCAGGGAATATCCGGTGCCGGTCAGCATCGTCGTCGGGTCCACCCCCTGCAGGCGCAACAGACCGATTATCAATCCACGACCGGTCTCCGCGCCACCCGCGGCGGCTGCAGAACGTTGCCGTCGAATGGCGTCGTACACGTGGTCGCGAATTGCTGCCCGATCACCCGACCCGGCAAACCGGCTGCGGCGGGCCCACCGCGTCAGTGCCCGTTCCGCAGGCTCTCCTGCCAGATAGAGATCAAGGATCTCGGCTGCCGCTGCGATCCGTGCCTCAGGTGTCATTCCACCTCTCGACCAATGTTAATATCACCCCAAAAGATATTGATAAATATCCCTTTTTCAGCTTCAAAATTCACTCCAGCGGAATAACGTCGACCGATTGGGTCGTACTATGATCGCCTGCCAGGCGCATCATCCCCTTCACCGGCGCGATGTCGCCGTAGTCGCGCCCGTAGGCGATCACGATATGGTCGCGACGCACCTGCTGGGCATTGGTCGGGTCATATTCCACCCACCCCGCCTGATGGCCGCACCAGCACCGAACCCAGGCATGCATGGCATCCGCTCCTTCCAGCCGTGGCTGTCCCTCGGGCGGCACAGTTCGAAGGAATCCGCTGACATATCCCGCCGGAACGCCAACGCCGCGCAGGCACGAAATCATCACGTGGGTGAAATCCTGGCACACACCGTGGCGGCGTTCGAAAGCTGTCAGCGCCGGCGTATCGACCTCGGTCGCCTCCGGATCGAAATCGAAATCCGCATGAATCCGCTCTCCTAGACGCAGCACAAGCTCAAGAACCGTGGCCGACCCCTCAGCCACCTCATGCGCATAGGCGGTCATCTCGGGGTGCGGCGAGATGCGGGGGGAACTCCCGAGAAAGTGGTGTGGCGCTTCGGGTTCCAAGGATTGATGCAGCGCCAGATCACGCGGCAGATCCTCGAGCCGCGGCGAAACATCCAGCAACCGGCCGGGTCCAAAGCGTTCCACACGCGCCGCGATCTCGAAGAGGCTCTCTTCATGCGGCTGATCCAATGCCACTTCAACGGTGCGATTGCCGAAGAAATCGGTGCCCTCCAGCCATTCCACCGGCTTTGGCCGGACCTGCATTCGCTGAGCGCTCACATGCTGCAAGCCGGAAATCTGGGCGGGCAAGAGCCGAAGCAGATGCCGCGCGGAGCTGGCGGCACCGGGGTAGTCATAGCTGATCGACATGCGAAGGTCGTAAAGCATCTCGCGTCTACCCAAGATAGGCCAGCGTCAGCTGGTCGGACATGTCGGCAATCTCGTCTTTCAGCCGCGTGAGACATGTCGTGTCGAGCGTCGACGGGGTCTGCAACGCCAGGTCCGTGCGGGCGCGCAGAACCGCGCGGCTCAACGGAGACATCGGGCGGTGCTCTCCAGTGCCGGGAAGGTGCTCCAAGTGACCCTCGATATCGTTGAACTGGCAAAGGATCGAACGCGGGTTCAGCGCGTCCAGTCCCAACAGGTCAACCACGGTCTCCCGGTTGGTTGAAACAGTGTAGCGCCGGTGGTGGGTCATCACGCTGTCGGCAATTTCCAACGCCATATCCAGGCTACCGGCCGGTGCAATGGGGTCGGCA
Source organism: Tropicimonas marinistellae (assembly GCF_001509585.1). Classification (GTDB taxonomy): domain Bacteria; phylum Pseudomonadota; class Alphaproteobacteria; order Rhodobacterales; family Rhodobacteraceae; genus Tropicimonas; species Tropicimonas marinistellae. The sequence goes on from NZ_LNCI01000010.1 coordinate 136,627, forward strand.
AAGGCGACAAGGCAGGCGGAAGTATTGGCCGCCCGCTCCAATGCGCGGCCCAGAGACAGAAAGCGCCAGCCGGTAAACCGGTACATGTTGTCATGCACGAGCCCCGCGAACCCATTGAGCTTTCGAAGCAAAACGCTCATGGCACGAGTCGCGTCGTCCCCCGTTTGCACGCGGTTGGAGAAACCGATCGCCGTTCGTTCCAGATCGGCAAGCGCAAGTGTACCGTCCACCGAAAAACGATCCCCGACATGGCCAGCGCTGCCATGCGCGGCACGGATCGTGTCGATAAGCCCTTCTGGCACGGCTTCGCGGGGATCGCAGCGATAGCCCTTGAGATGGGCAGCAACCAATCGCAGAAGCGGGCCGCCGGGCGCGTCGCTCTCGGCCAGTCTCGCGTGGTGCGCGCGCAGCAGTCGCACCAAATACTCCGACCTCTCAACATAGCGCCCGAGCCAGTAAAGGTTGTCGGCGGCGCGACTTGGCAGGGCGCCGGGCGGTGTGCGCGCGACGGTGCCGCGAGCGGGCGCCGCGATCGACTCCTCAGTGTCCGAACCGCGTGCATGCACCCAGACATCCGCAACACGTCCGCCCTTCTGCATCGCCACAACGTTGGAGCTCGCCGATTGACCGATCCGCGCGAACCCACCGGGCATGACCGTCCAGCCCTCCCGCGTGCGCGCCAGAAAGACCCGCAGGCTCATCGGCCTCGGTTGCAATTCGCCGTCGATCAGCGCCGGCGCCGTGGAGAGCCGCACCTTTTCCTGGCCGACCAGCCCGGCGCCCTTGCGCTCGATCCAGTCGGAGAAGCCGGTCGACGGCGGCGTGACATCCCCCGTCTCGTAGAGAAGCCCGGTGGAAAACGCGTCGCCGAGTGTCATCCGCTCGGCATTCTCCCGCACATAGGCCCGCTCACTGTCCTGCCCGCACCACCAGGTTGCGATATTCGGCAGGCGTAGCGGTTTGCCCGCAAGCACTTCGCTCAGCCGCGGCAGGAACGCCATGAGCGCCCGCGTTTCCAGGATACCGACACCCAACGCATTGACCATGGTCAGGTTGCCTTCGCGCACCGCGCGCAGCAGCCCCGGCGTTCCAAGCTGCGATCCTTCGCGAAGCTCCAGCGGGTCTACCCAGGCCGCATCGAGTCGGCGCCAAAGCACAGAAATCGGCTGGAATCCGTCCACGGTTCGGATCATCAACCGCCCGTTCTGAACGGCCAGATCATCGCCCTCAAGCAACGTGAAGCCAAGGTATCGCGCGATATAGGCATGTTCGAAATAGGTTTCGTTCATCTGACCGGGCGTCAGAATGCCGATGCGGCTCTCGCCGGTCTCGCGCATCGCCATGAGCGTATCGCGAAACTCACGGAAGAACCCCGCCAGGCGGGGTATCCCGGCACTGGCGAAAATGTCGGAGTAGACCCGCGAGGTGGCGATCCGGTTCTCAACCGCAAAACCCGCACCGGACGGGGCCTGGGTACGATCTCCGAGCACCCACCAGTTGCCCTCGGGACCGCGCCCGATGTCGAACGCGACGAAGTGGAGAAACTTTCCGGAGCGCGGCTTCACCCCCACAAGCGGTCGCAGCCATTCTGCGTTGTGGGCGACCAACGACGCCGGCAGGTGCCCGTGTGACACGAGCCGGTTCTCACCATAGATATCGGCGACGATCTTTTCGAGGAGTTCGGCGCGTTCGACCAGACCGGCGGATATCTCCGTCCAGTCCTCCTCGGAGATCAGCAGCGGTATATGGCTGAGCGGCCAGTCGCGGCGGGATGCGTCCGCAGGCCCATAGCGGCGGAAATAGACGCCGGCGTCGCGCAGGTACTGGTCGCCGTGGGAAATTCGCGTTTCCAGACGTTCCGGCGACATTGCTGCGAGCCGGGAGATGAAATCCGTCCAGACCGGCCGGACGGCACCCCGGCCATCCAGCAATTCATCGGGCACCCCCGCTGGAGGGGCATAGCCCGACAGGAACCGCTGGAGCGGGTCGGCCTGCTGTCCCTCCATATTCTCTTCGCCTCCTAGAGACCGGGCGCGCGCCTCAGGTCGAGTGTCATGGGGAACTCCCTATGGGGCAATTCGGCCGGGGGCAAGTAGGCCCCGGCACTGTGCCCGTGTGGTTCGAAACGCGACAGGCGCCGCGCCTGTGCTTCGTTCCCATTGACCGGGAAGGTATCGTAGTTGCGCCCGCCGGGATGCGCAACGTGGTATGTGCACCCTCCAAGCGCCCTGCCCGTCCAGGTATCGAAGACATCGAAGGTAAGCGGCGCATCAATGGGCAGGACCGGATGCAGCGCTTCGGGCGGCTGCCATGCTTTGTAGCGCACCGCAGCGACCGAAACGCCGCCGGTTCCGGCCGCCTGCAGGGGCAAGCGCCGACGATTGCACGCAACGACGTATCTCTCCGGGTCGGTTGTGGTGAGTTGCACCTGCAATCGTTCCACCGAACTGTCGGTATAACGCACGGTACCGCCGATGGCGCCGGTCTCTCCCAGCACGTGCCAGGGTTCCAGCGCCTGTCGGATCTCCAGATGTACGCCCTCGTATTCCACCTCTCCGCAGAACGGGAAGCGGAACTCTGCCTGAGCCTTGAACCATTCAGGGTCCATTTCGAACCCATGGTCCGACAAGTCGCGCAGAACGTCCAGGAAATCCTCCCAAACGAAATAGGGCAGCATGAACCGGTCATGCAGGCGTGTCCCCCAGCGGATCGGGGCGCCGGTCACCGGCTGCGCCCACATCCGGGCAATGAGTGCCCGGATCAGCAATTGCTGGGCCAGCGACATGCGGGGGTCGGGCGGCATCTCGAACCCCCGGAACTCGATCAGCCCGAGCCGTCCGGTCGGACCATCGGGCGAATAGAGCTTGTCGATGCAAATCTCCGCGCGATGTGTGTTGCCGGTCACGTCTATCAGGATGTTACGCAACAGCCGATCCACCAGCCACGGAGGCGGCACCTGCCCCTGGCTTGGCGCGTGGATCTGGTTCAGCGCTATTTCCAACTCGTAAAGACTATCGTGGCGCGCTTCATCGATCCTTGGCGCCTGGCTCGTCGGCCCAATGAACAGCCCGGAGAACAGGTAGCTGAGCGACGGATGCCGTTGCCAGTGAAGGATCAGCGATTTCAACAGGTCGGGGCGGCGCAGGAACGGGCTGTCGAGCGGGTTCGCGCCGCCCACGACCACGTGGTTGCCGCCGCCAGTACCGCAATGGCGCCCGTCGATCATGAACTTGTCGGCCCCGAGGCGGGCTTGCCGGGCCTCCTCGTACACGGCTTCTGTGATCGCCTTGCAATCCTGCCAGGATTGCGCCGGGTGGACGTTGACCTCCAGTACGCCGGGGTCGGGCGCGACGCGGATCACGTTCAGCCGGGAATCATGCGGCGGCTGGTAGCCCTCGATATGCACTGGCAATCCGGTGTCCGCGGCCGCATGTTCCACCGCGGCCAGCAGTTCGAGGTAGTCGTCCACCGTCGTGGTCGGCGGCATGAAAACGCACAACCGCCCCCCCCTCGGCTCCACCGTCATCGCCGTGCGAACGTTGCCACCGAGCGGTTCCACCGCCGATTGCGGGTGCAGTTCCTGGCGCGGGCGTTCGGCCCGGAACCGCGCGGCTTGCTGAACCCTACCCTCGGTCGGTACGGGGCGTTCGAATTCCGGCAGGTCGCCTTCCTGCACCGCCGGATCGGCTGGATAGATGTAGGGATAGGAGACTGTCGGAATATAGGGCAGCGAGTCGATGGGAAGCCGGAAGCCCACTGGACTGTCGCCGGGGATCAGGAAGATCTTTCCGCGACGGGTCCGCCAAAGCTCCGTCGTCCAGTTGGCAAAGCCCTTGGCCTGCCAGCGCTGGACCGGCAGCACCACGCCGGTGGGTTCTGTCAAACCGCGCTCGAAGACCCGCGCAATGCGGTGCCGTTCCTCGGGGTCCTTCAGTTTGGAGTTGTCCGGTGAGACGTTTTCGGGAAGATTCGCCTCCTTCACCAGCCATTCCGCCGGATCCTCGTATGCAGGTTGAACGTGGTCGGGATCGACGCCAAGCGTTTCGGCGACGGTTTCGAGCAACGCCTCCGCGTCTTTCCATCCGACCTCGGTATCCGTCTCCTCTTCCGCGAAGAGGTCCTGATTGTGCCAGATCGGCTTGCCATCCCGCCGCCAGTAGAGCGAGAAGGTCCAGCGCGGCAGGCTTTCGCCCGGATACCACTTGCCCTGCCCGTAATGCAGGAAGCCCCCCGGCGCAAAACGCTTGCGCAACCGACGGATCAGGTCGTCGGCGAGCCCTCGCTTCATCGGGCCGACGGCGGCGGTGTTCCACTCGTCGCTCTCGAAGTCATCGATGGAGACAAACGTCGGTTCACCGCCCATCGTCAGCCGCACATCGCCTTCCAGAAGAGCCTCGTCGACCTTCTTGCCCAGGGTATCCAGCTTCTCCCAGCTGTCCTGCGGGAAGGGCTTGGTGATCCGGGGGTGTTCTGCGATGCGGTAAACCCGCATGTCGAACTCGAAGTCCACCTCCGCCGGGCTCGCCATGCCGGAGATCGGCGCGGCATTGCGGAAATGCGGAGTGGCGGCCAGCGGAATGTGGCTTTCTCCGGTGAGCAAGCCGGAGGTCGGGTCGAAACCGACCCAGCCCGCACCGGGGATATAGGCCTCGCACCAGGCGTGCAGGTCGGTGAAATCGTGGTCGGTGCCGGACGGGCCGTCGAGTGATTTCAGGTCGGGCTTGAGCTGGATCAGGTAGCCCGAGACGAACCGCGCCGCGATACCGAGATGCCGGAGCACTTGGACCAGCAGCCACGAGGTATCGCGGCAGGACCCCTTGCGCACCGTCAGCGTCTCCTCCGGCGTCTGCACCCCCGGCTCCATCCGGATGACATAGTCGATCATCTTCTCCAGCCGGTGATTGAGCGCGACGAGGAAATCCACCGTCTTCGGCTCGCCCTTGCGGTCGATGCTCTTGAGCAGCGCCTGCAGCTTCGGTCCGGCAGGTTCCGGCGTAAGGTAGATCGATAGGTCCTCCGACAGGTCGGTCGGATAGTCGAACGGGTAATGCTCCGCACGCTCCTCCACGAAGAAGTCGAACGGATTATAGACCGACATGTCCGCCACGAGGTCCACCTCGATCTTCAACTCCCGCACTGGTTCGGGAAAGACGAAACGCCCCAGCCAATTGCCATACGGGTCCTGCTGATGGTTCACGAAATGCCCGCTTGGGCTGACCTTCAGCGAGTGCGAAATCACTCGCGTACGGCTGTGCGGCGCGGGGCGCAGGCGGATGATCTGCGGACCGAGCGTTACCGGCCGGTCGTACTTGTAATGCGTCAAATGGTGAATGGCGGCCTTGATCGACATTGGGTGTCCCGTTCTGGAGTCTCACGACTCACGCAAGCACAGGCAGGAAATACTGACGAGATGAAACCGCCGCTGCGCGGCACGAAGCGCGCGACCGTGGCTCGCATCCCTCTATGGCGCCTAATAAACAGGCAGGGTTTCGCCAATCGGAAACGGCGGGATGCAATCGGAGCGGCTGGCATTGATTTCGGTCGCCAACGGCGCGCATTCGCGCTTTCGGCCGATGCCGCACCGCGGCACCAATGCGGGAAACGCGACTACTGCAGGAAAGACACCCGATGAGCCGATTTGCCCTGACCGTGAAATGCCCCAGCCGACGCGGCATCGTCGCGGCCGTTTCGAGTTTTCTGGCCGAAAACGAATGCAACATCACTGACTCCCATCAGTTCGACGACATGGAGACGGGTCACTTCTTCATGCGGGTATCCTTCGCCAGCGAAGGCGGAACGGACATGGCAGATCTCGCAGCGGCTTTCTCGCCAGTGGCCGAGACCTTTCGGATGGAACACGCCTTCCACGACGCCGCGTCGCGAATGAAGGTTCTGATCATGGTCTCGCGCTTCGGGCATTGCCTGAACGATCTGCTCTATCGCTGGCGGATCGGCGCGCTGCCCATCGACATCGTCGGCGTGGTCTCCAATCACCTAGCCTACCAGAAGGTGGTAGTGAACCACGATATCCCGTTCCACTACATCAATGTAACCAAGGCCAACAAACCGCAGGCCGAAGCGCGGCAGATGGAGATCATCGAGGAGACCGGTGCCGAATTGGTGGTGCTTGCGCGCTACATGCAGGTGCTCTCGGACGAGATGTGCACCCGGATGTCGGGGCGGATCATCAACATCCACCACTCCTTCCTGCCCTCCTTCAAAGGCGCCAACCCCTACAAGCAGGCATTCGAACGCGGCGTGAAGCTGATCGGAGCGACATCGCACTACGTGACCGCCGATCTCGACGAAGGACCGATTATCGAGCAAGACATCGTCCGGGTCACCCACGCTCAGTCGCCGTCGGACTACGTCTCTCTCGGCCGCGATGTGGAAAGCCTCGTTCTGAGCCGTGCGATCCACGCCCACATTCACCACCGCGTCTTCCTGAACGGCACCAAGACGGTGGTCTTCCCCGCGAGCCCAGGCAGCTACGCGTCGGAGCGCATGGGATGACCCAGGGCCGGGCCTGGGCCGGTCAGACGAGACCATGAAATCCGCGCTCGAATCCAGGGAATCTGCGCCTGTGAGCGGCGATTCACCCAATGGCCGCCACGCCTGCGGTGCGCTACCGTGGCGTCATCATCCTCCGGGGTCGGAGGTTGTCCAGGAGGGGGGCCAGGGCAATGATCTCGCGCGACGTACCACTTCACATTCCGGAATCCGCACTGCTTGTTATCGACATGCAGAATTACACAGCCAGCGAGACAGGCGGCGCTTATTCCTCGCTGTCCGAAGCGGACCGGGCAGACAGGTTCGGATGGTTTTTTCGGGAGCTTGACCGCCAGGTCATCCCGAATATCCAGCAGCTGCAGACAGGGTTTCGCAACGCGGGGATCGAGGTTCTGTTCACGACAATCGAGAGCCTGACCCGGGACGGGCGCGACAGGGGGCTCGACTACAAGACGCTTGGCTACAATGTCCCCAAGGGCAGTTGGGATGGACGCGTGATCGACGCGCTGGCTCCGGACGACGACGAAATCGTGCTGCCCAAATCCTCTTCATCGGTCTTCATCTCGACCAATATCGACTACGTCCTGCGCAGCCTCGGCGTGCGCCAACTCGTGGTCTGCGGGATGGAAACCGACGATTGCGTGGAAAGCGCGATCCGGGATGCCGCCGATCTCGGATACCACGTCACGCAGGTCACTGATGCCTGCGCCACCTACAGCGCGGAGCGGCACGCGGCGGCGCTGGACACGATCTCAGGGCATTGCCGGCAAATCCTGACGCGCGATCTGCTGTCGGAATTGGAAGCCTCGGTTGGCACCTGGGCCTAGAGCCGGCAACTGCTTGGATTCCAAACCTGCGGATGCCGCCCCTGCATATGCACAATAGCATGACTGTTCTGCATCCCTGGGCAATTCCACTCCGCGTGTTCAGGCGGCACTCTACCCGTATCGCGTCAAAACGGAGACCCGCCCCATGACACACATCCCCGATCATCGCCTGTTCCGGATTGCCGGCGTGCTCTATCTGGCAATCATTCTCCTTGGCCTTGGCGCGGAATTGGCCCTGCGTGCACCGGTTCTTTCGGGGCAGTCTCAAGACCCGCTGGCCATCCGGATCCAGGAGGGTGCAACTGTCCTGAGGCTAAGCCTGGTGGCGGATATGCTCATGGCGATTTGCGATGTCGCCTTGGCGGTCGTGCTCTTCGCCATCCTCGCCCCTTACGGGCGCCTGCTCGCAGGGATGGCAATGGCCTTCCGGTTGGTACAAACGGCAATTATCGGCGCCAACATGCTGGGGCTCTTCGGCCTGCTCGCCCTTTCGCAGGCCGATGCAGCGGGAGACGGCGGCAGTCTCGGCGCACTGCTGGAAGTGCATGGTATGGGGTACGACACCGGGCTCGCATTCTTCGGCGTGAACTGCCTTCTGACCGGGGTTTTGCTCCTGCGGCACCCAGCCTTCGCGCAGTGGCTCGGGGCGCTCGTAATGCTCGCAGGGCTGGTCTACCTGACGGGTACGACGCTACGTCTCATGTCGCCCGCGGCCGCCGCTGCCTTCGCGCCGGCATACCTTTTGCCGATCGTGGCCGAGACCACGTTCTGCCTGTGGCTTCTTGCCGGCGGGCGTCGACAGGGCCGATCGCACGCCGTCACCTGATCCGAAGGAGCTAGCCCTGCTCCACTTCCTGTGGTGCGGGCGCATCCGGAGCGCGGCCCATGCCGCGCTTCACCCACTCCCGCAGGTTCTGGAGCACCACGTAGAGCACCGGGACGATGACGACGCCGATCACAGTCGCGGCCAACATGCCCCCGAACACGGCAATACCGATAGCGCGCTGACTGGCCGCCCCCGCGCCCGTGGCGACCAACAGCGGTACAACACCGAGCAAGAAACTGAGCGCCGTCATCATGACGGCTCGGAACCGTTGATGCGCCGCCTCGACAGCGGCCTCGCGCACGCTCATGCCAGCCTCTCGCCGTTCCATGGCGAATTCCACGATAAGGATCGCGTTTTTCGCCCCGAGGCCCACGAGCATGATCATTCCGATCTGTGTGTAGAGGTTGATGTCGTTGCCGGTGATCGCCACGGCCAGAACCGCGCCGAAGAGTGCCACCGTAACCGATAGCAGGATCGCCACGGGCATGGTCCAACTCTCGTATTGCGCCACCAAGAAAAGATAGCCGAACAGGATCGCCATGATCAGGATGACCTGCACCATGCCGGCGGAGTCCTGCTGCTGCTGAGCGGTGCCGGTCCATTCGTAGGCATATCCCGGCGGAAGGGCCGTGACGGCTTCCTCCTCCAGCACCCGAATGGCGTCGCCGGTGGCAAAGCCCGGCGCAGGTACGGCCGTGACCGTGGCGGAGCGGAACATGTTGTAGCGATTGAGGAGGATCGGCCCGAGGATGTTCTCCACGTCGATGAGCGTTCCCAGCGGAACCATATCGCCGGTGTTCGAACGAACATGAAGCTGGGCAATATCCTCGACTTGGTTCCTTTGCTCGCCCTCTGCCTGGATCAGCACCTTGTATACGCGCCCGAACAAATTGAAATCGTTCACGTAGTAAGACCCCAGGAAGGACTGCAATGTCTGGAACACCTCACTCACCGGCACGTCGAGCGACTTTGCCTTTTCGCGATCGAGGTCGACGAAAATCTGAGGCACGTTCGCGCGGAACGTCGTGTAGGCCTGTGCGATCTCCGGTCGCTGGTTGACGGCATAGACCAGCCCGCCAAGAGCCGACGACAGGTCTTGCGGAGAGCCACCGCCAGTTTGCTGCACCTTCATCTCAACGCCGGCAGACAACCCAAGGCCGGAAATGGGCGGCGGATTGAATGCAAGCACACTTGCCCCAACCTCCTGGTTGGCAATGCCGAGGATCCCTTGCAGGATCGCGTTGGCGTGCAGCTCCGGGTCGGTCCGCTCCTCCCATGGATCCAGGTTGACGATGATCAGCGCGGCGTTGGACCCGCTGCCCGACATCAGGCTGAACCCGTTCACGAGCACTGTATTGGCGACCCCCGGCAGGGTCTCGAGGTTGCCGTTAATCCGATCCGTCACAACCTCCGTCCGCTCGAGCGATGCGGCGTCAGGAAGCTGCACATCCACAAAGAGAACGCCATTGTCCTCGGAGGGGATGAAGCCTTTTGGCGTTGCGACGAAGAGTGAGCCGGTAACCGACGTGAACGCCGCAACCGCGACGACGCTCAGGAGCGCCACGCGCACGAAACGCTTCACGATCCCCGTGTAGCCGTTTCTGACGCGGTCAATGGTGCGCTCGAAAACAGCAAAGATCCCCCTGGGCCCACCCGACCGGGGCCGCAACACCATGGCGCAGAGGGCCGGCGACAGGGTGAGCGCATTGATGGAGGAAATCACGACAGCGGTCGAGATTGTCACGGCGAATTGCGAATAGAGCCGCCCTGTGATGCCCGGCATCAACGTGACCGGCACGAAGACTGCGAGCAGCACCAGCGTTGTGGCGATGATCGGCCCGGTTATCTGCCCCATCGCCTTTGCCGTGGCTTCCGCCGGTGGCAACCCCTCCTCGGCGATGATGCGTTCGACGTTCTCGACCACGACGATGGCGTCGTCCACCACGATGCCGATGGCCAGCACCAGCGCAAAGAGCGAAACCGTGTTGAGCGACATGCCAAAGGCGAGCAGAAACGCGAAGGTGCCGATCAGCGAGACCGGGATGGCGACCATCGGAATGATCGTCGCACGCCAGGAGCCGAGGAAGATGAAGACCACCGTCATCACCAGCGCGAACGTCAGGATCAGCGTCGACACCACGTCATCCAGCGATTTCTCCACGAAATCGGTAGAATTGTACGGGACCGCATACTCGATATCGTCAGGAAAGACCTTGGAGAGACGGTCAAGTTCGGCCAAAACGCCCTCCGACACGGCAAGCGCATTCTCCCCCGGTGCCTGGTAGACGGCCAGCACAGTCGAAGGTAGCCCGCTGAAGCGGCCCGAGGCGTTGTAGTAATTCGCGCCAAGTTCCACCCGCGCCACATCCTTGACCCGGACGATCGCACCAGCATCGCCGGTGCGGATCACGATATCCTCGAACTCGTCGACCGACGCCAACCTCCCCTTGGATTTGAGCGTGTACTGAAACTGCTGGCCCTCGGGCGCCGGTGCCGAGCCAAGCTGACCGGCGGACACTTCCAGGTTCTGCTCGCGGATCGCACCAATCACATCGCCCGGCGTGAGGCCGAGGCTCGCCATTCGGTCGGCGTCGAGCCACATCCGCATTGCGTACTCGAAGTTGGTCAGCACATCAGCCTGCCCGACCCCTTTCACCCGAGCCAAAGCATCCTTGAGGTTGATCGATGCGTAATTCGACAGGAACACCTCGTCGTAGGTGCCGTTCGGCGAGTAGAGCGTCGCGACGAGCAGCATGTTGGTGGAGGACTTCCGCGTTACGACGCCTGTGCTGGTCACTTCCGACGGAAGTGCCGCGGTTGCCTGAGCCACGCGGTTCTGCACGTTGACGGAAGCAATGTCCGGATCGGTTCCGACCTCAAAGGTGACCGACAGGGAATACGAGCCGTTGTCCGAACTGTCCGAAGACATGTAGATCATGTCGTCAACGCCGTTGACCTGCGCCTCGATCGGCGCGGCAACGGTGTTCTCTACCGTCTCGGCATTCGCACCGGTGTAGTTGGCACTCACCCGCACGACGGGCGGTGTAATATCCGGAAACTGCTCCACCGGCAGGACAGAATAGGCAATGGCGCCCATGATCGTCAGGACCAGCGAGATAACGAGCGCCGTCTTCTGGCGACGAATGAAAATTGCCGAGAACATCCGTTATTCCCCCGCCTCGGCGGCGGTGCCGGCCAGAACGCTTTCGACGATCACCCCCGGGCGTACGCGTTGCAACCCTTCGACAATCACCATCTCGCCTTCCCGCAACCCGTCTTGCACGACGAACGTGGTCTCGTGTTGCCGACCAAGGGTGACGTAGCGCTGCTCGACCCGCTGGTCAGACGTGACAACCAGTACGAAATCGCCCCGCTGGTCTCGCTGTACCGCGGCCTGCGGGATCAGAAGCTTGGTCTCGGGCTTGAGCGCCTGGATCCGTACATCCATGAAGGCACCGTCCACGATGAGCCGTTGCGTATTGGGGAATTCCGCCTTCAGCGCAATTGTACCGGTTGCCGGGTCGATCCGGTTATCCGCAAACACGATTCGCCCCGGCTCTTCCAGCCGTGTTCCGTTCGGGAGCGTCACGAAGACATCTGGCGTCAGATCCGTGTTCGCCAGTTCCGGGAGATGTGCCTGAATCTGCTCCAGAACATCGAGAAGTTGCTTCTCGGTGAGCGAAAACGATACGTGAACCGGTTTTTCGCGGACCAGCGTCACCAGTTCGGATGTTGACGGGCCGACAAGATCCCCTTCGCTTCTGGAAATCGAGCCAAGGCGCCCCGGAAAGGGTGCCGTGATCTCCGTGTAACTCAGATCGAGTTCAGCGGCGCGGATAGCCGCCTGAGCCGCCTGCACTTCGGCTTCCGCCACCAGCTTGTTCGCGCGTGCGATATCCGCCTCGCTTTGCGGTGAGGCCTGGCGATTCACCAGTTCCTGCCGACGGGTGAGCTCGATCTCGGCAAGTTCGAGGTTGGCCTCGGCCCTTGCCAGATCGGCCTGTCGCGCAGCCAGCGCCGCCTCGTAGGCGTCCGGTTCGATGCGGAACAGCACGTCGTCCTCTTCGACCTCCCTGCCTTCGGAGACCACCCGTTCCAGAAGGAAGCCGCTGACACGCGCGACGATATCCACCTTGTCGATCGCCTCGCCCTTCCCGATGAAGGTCGCTTCGTCGATCAGATCCTCCGTATAGGCGGCTGCGACCACCACCTTCGTGCTCGCTTCGTCGTCCTGCGCGAACGATCCAACGGGCCACGCGCCAAGCCCCATCGCCAACACCACGACCCACTGAATGTTTCGAAGAGATGGGTTCAGCATGGTGGCGGCCTCCTTGAACTGTCCGAATCTTCCCGGACCGGCATGCCGGTCGGTTCCTTGGTTCTATCCTGTTCCCTCGCCAGAGCAATGAAACTTCACACATTTCCGTGGAACTACGCGTCATCCACCGCGGGCACGAACCCGGGGCCGCCGGCCGGGCACCGATTCCGCGTGAATTCTGCGCATATCGGCGCCGCGTCCCGCTGTTGCATCACGCGTTTGCATTGCCCGGGCGAGGTGTCAGGGAGCGGCGGCCTGGATTGCATCCCGAAACGTGCAAGGCACCTTTTCAAGGGCTCGGAGAATCGCTATTGTTAACAGATATTTGTAAGTCAATTGGAAACAGTCGCCTTAAGAGTTCCGAAACCAGGGGTGGGATAGAAACGAACTCGGAAGAATCCTGCCGAAAGTCACGAGTCATCGTTCTGAGGGTTGAAAATTTGATGATGTTGAGCAGCGAAGCCCTGATCGCGCCCGCACGGATGTGCCGCGCGTTCGTATTAAGGATCCTCACAGGGCTGATTGTCGAACTTCCGGCAGACGATTTGCGCGCGCGGGTGTGCGGGCTTCCACTAACCGCACAGATTCCGCTGATCGGTAATTTCATCGTCGTACTCGGGATGGCAACGCTGGTCTTCTCCCACGCCGGCTGGGGCGGTCCGATCGCCTTCTGGCTGACGCTGGCGCTCGTGATCCGCTAGGGTGCGACGGGCTCCTCTTCTTCCGCTCCGGCCGCGGGGCGAAATCCGGTCGCGACCACGAACTTCTCGGAAGAATCCGACCGGCTCGCCGGTGGCTTGACGTTCGCAACCTTGGAAAAACGCTGCTTGAGCAGTTTCTGCAATTCCCCTTCCGCACCTCCGGCCAACACCTTTGCAACGAACGTACCGTTCGGCGACAATACGTCGAAGGCAAAAAACGCCGCTGCTTCGCACAGGGCAATGATCCTCAGGTGGTCCGTTTGCTTGTGCCCGGACGACGCGGCCGCCATGTCCGACATGACCACATCGGCCTGCCCCCCCAACCAGTCCTTGACCCTTTCATCTGCACCGTCCTCGAGGAAATCGAGCACATGGGTCTCGGCGCCGGCAATCGGTTCGACCTCCTGAAGATCGACCCCGACGACCCTGCCCACCCTCTTGCCGGGCTTCTCTCCGAGCGCGTTGACCCGTGAGACCGCAACCTGGCACCACCCGCCGGGCGCACAGCCCAGATCCACCACGCGCGCTCCAGGCACCAGGAAGCGGTACTTGTCATCCAGCTCGAGGATCTTGAAAGCCGCACGCCCGCGATACCCTTCCCGTCTGGCACGCGCGACATACGGATCATTGAGCTGCCGCTCCAACCAGCGCGTGGAACTGAGCTTCCGCCCACGTGCCGACTTCACCTTCACTTTGAGATCGCGCTGCCCGCGCCCGCTCGTTTTCTTCGCCATCTGTCGCCCCTTGCGTCGCGCCAGCAAGTCTTTTTGCCTCCGGCGGGGATATTTCGAGACAGAAGAAGAGTGCAAGCTCCTCAGTTTCTTCTGTCCGAAAATATCCCCGCCGGAGGCAGCCGCCGCAGGCGGCTTCAGAACGGCCCGTCTTCCAGAACGCCGTCCGAAGACATCTGCGCATAGAGCAACCCTTCGCGCAGCCCCCTGTCGGCAACGGACAGCCGATCAGTCGGCCACACACGCATCAGCGCCTGCAGGATCGCCGAACCGGACATGATCAGTGATTGCCGGTCCTTGCCAATTCGAGGATCGGCGCGGCGCCCCGCCTCCCCCAGATCCAGATAGCCGCGGATCACCGCGTCGATCTGGTCGGAGGTCATTCGCAGGCCGTCCACCTTGGTGCGGTCGTAGCGCCTCAGGCCAAGGTGGCTGGCGGCAACCGTCGTGACGGTGCCAGAGGTTCCGATGATCTGAAACCCTTCGCGCGCCTGTTCATGCGCGTATGGGGAGAAGTCGGCGAGTTGTTCTTCGAAATACCAGCTCATGAGTGCAAAACGGCCGGCGTCGTCCTCCACGTCGATAAACAGGTCCTTGAGCGTTGCGACACCGAGTGGAACAGAGATCCAGTCGACAACTTTCGCCGATGGAAACGGGTGCTCGACCGTGTCGAAGCCCTTGTGCAGGCGCATGATCGCCCGCGGCCGATCCGGACCGGGCACCCGGCTGAGATCGATCCAGACAAGTTCGGTGGAACCGCCGCCGATATCGACGACGAGCAATTGCTCCGTCTTCACGGAGACCAGCGGCGCACAGGACACGACCGCAAGCCGGGCTTCTTCTTCGGGACGAATTATGTCGAGCTTGAGCCCGGTTTCCCGCCGCACATAGCGGATGAAGTCACGCGCGTTCTTGGCACGACGGCAGGCTTCCGTCGCCACGAGGCGCATCCGCTGGACCTTGTGTTTCTGGAACTTGGATTTGCAGATCCTCAGCGCCTGCACGGTGCGCGACATGGAGGAGCGTGAGAGCCTGCCGCTCGCCTCAAGCCCGGCGCCGAGCTGCACGGATTTGGAGAAGCTGTCCACGACGTGAAACTGGCTACCCTTGGGCTGGGCAACCAGCATGCGGCAAGAATTCGTGCCGAGATCCAGTGCCGCATAGGGCGCCACCGGATCTGGCGGAGCTAGCGCGGGGGTTACAACCGGCTTCGGGAACGCGCCCGCGCTCACGGGACGCTTGGGCGCCATATCACGCCCTCCATTCGAGTTAAGATCAAGGTAGCGATCGCACCCCGCGGACGCAAGCCCATCTCGCGCCAGCCGCAAGGCGGCAATGCAAGATTGGCAGGCTCATCATGATCATGAGTAATTCGACGGCAACCTGCGCTGTTCGCGGGTCAGGCGGGTGATCTAATTTGCCGCTGGAACGAGTATAGGTCGCAGCCGTTGCCTGCGGCGTCGGAAATCGCCCGCACGTGCCCAGACGGGCCGCGTACAGGGAAACAAGCAGTTGGAAGGATCTGAGTTCCATGCCCGAGGTCACCATCGTCTACTGGCGCGACATCCCGGCCCAAGTCATCGTGGGCAAGGGTCGGCGCGGCGCGAAAGCACCGTTGGCGGAGCGTTTTGAGCAGGCAATAGACCGGTGTGCCATGGCGATCGGAGCGAAAGACAGCGACACCTACCTTGCCGAGTGGCGCAAGGCAGCCCCCTATCCGGTCGAGGGCGCCCCAGCTGAGATAGCCGCCGCGGAAGCTGCCCGGATCGAACGCGAATACGACACCGACCGCCTCAAGCAACTAGTGATCAACGCCGGATGGGACTGACACCGGCCCGAGCATGGGAGACCGTCATGGCTCTGCTACCGTTCCGAAAGGGCAAGACCCAACCCGACAGTTCCACTGCGCTGACGTCGTTCTTGCGTGGTTACTCGGTCGAGGTCATGCCGCGCACTGCGGCGAAGGTGGAGGATTTCCGCGCTCTTCTGCCCGCCGGCACCCGGGTCTACATCGCTCATATCGACGGGACGCCCATCGACGAGATGGTGGCGACCGCGAAACGTCTGGCCGGCGAAGGCTTCGACGTGATGCCGCATTTTCCCGCGCGCATCATCGCCGACACGGCCACGCTCGCTGAGTGGATTGCGCGCTACCAGGGCGAGGCCGGTGTCGACCAGGCGCTCCTTCTCGCGGGCGGCGTGGACGCGCCGCGGGGCGATTTCCATTGCTCCATGCAATTGCTGGAATCCGGTCTCTTCGACCGGGCTGGGTTCACCCGGTTGCATGTGGCGGGGCACCCCGAAGGCAATCGCGACATCGACCCGGACGGCAGCACGAAAAACGTCATGGAAGCACTTGTCTGGAAACAGAAATTCTCCGAGAGAACCGATGCGAAAATGGCGATTGCAACGCAGTTCGCCTTCGAGGCTGGCCCGGTGATCGCCTGGGCCGATGCGCTGCGCGCGGCCGGTGTCGGCTTGCCGATCCACATCGGGATCGCCGGACCGGCCAAATTGCAGACGATGATCAAGTTCGCCGTCGCCTGCGGGGTCGGTCCGAGCTTAAGGGTGCTGCAACGGCGCGCGCGTGACGTGAGCAAGCTCGTCGTACCGTTCGAGCCCACCCAGATTCTCTCCGAGCTTGCGCAGCACAAGGCCGCAAACCCGGAATTTGCCATCGAACGGGTGCACTTCTTTCCGCTTGGAGGTATCAAGGCGACGGCCGCCTGGACGGCCGACCATGGCGGCGCCAAAGCCTGCGCCGCGGCCGCAACCGCTTGAGAGACTTCATGACAACCGCCCTGCTCTTCGACCTCGACGGAACCCTCATCGATTCCGACCCGCTCCACGCTGCTGTTTTTGCCGACATGTTCGCCGCGCGTGGCCGGACCATCGATTTCGGTTTCTACCGCGAACGGATCCATGGTCGGTTGAATGCCCATATCTTTGCCGAATTGTGCCCGGGCGAAGATGCCGAGGCGCTGGCCGATGCAAAGGAGGCCGAATACCGGCGGCGCATTGGCGAGGGGCACCCGCCGATGGCCGGAACCACCGAATTGCTGGACCTTGCCGACTCCATGGGCTGGGCGAAAGCGGTGGTCACAAACGCGCCACGCGACAATGGCGAGGCAGTGCTCGAAGCGCTTGGGATCGCGGAGCGTATCGACACGCTTGTGATTGGCGAGGAATGCGAACGGGCAAAGCCCGATCCGGCGCCCTATGCCGAAGCGCTCCGGCTGCTGGAGGCCGACCCGCAGCGCGCCTTGGCTTTCGAAGACAGCCCGCCGGGTATTCGCTCGGCCGTCGGCGCCGGCATCAAGACAATCGGCCTGCGGTCGCTCCTGGATGACGCGACCCTGCGGGCCGCCGGCGCCGCGCTCACAATCGCCGACTTCCGGGATCCGGCGCTTGCGCCACATATCGAGCAACTCAGAGGAATCGCCGCATGACCCGCACCGTCATCGAAAGCAAGAGCAAGACCGTCACCATCGGCTTCGACGAACCGTTCTGCGTGATCGGCGAGCGGATCAATCCGACCGGCCGCAAGAAACTCGCCGCCGAGCTGGAAGCAGGCGATTTTTCAACCGTCGAGAAGGACGCGCTCGAACAGGTCGCTTGCGGGGCGATGGTGCTCGATGTGAATGCGGGCGTTGTCTACAATTCCAACCCGAACCCGAACGAGACCGAACCGCCGCTCATGCGGAAGGTTCTGGAAACGGTCATGGCGCTGACCGACACGCCTCTTTGTATAGACAGTTCGGTGCCGGGTGCGCTCGAAGCCGGGCTTGAGACCGTTGAGGGCCGTCCGTTGCTGAATTCCGTGACCGGCGAGGAGGAGCGGCTGGAACTCGTGCTGCCGCTGGTGAAGAAGTACAACGTCCCGGTCGTGGCGATCTCCAACGACGATACCGGCATTTCGGAAGACCCGAATGTGCGCTTCGCAGTGGCCAAGAAAATCGTCGAGCGGGCGGCGGACTTCGGCATCCCCGCCCATGACATCGTCGTCGATCCGCTCGTCATGCCGGTTGGCGCCATGGCCACGGCAGGGCAGCAGGTCTTTGCGCTCGTGCGCCGGCTGCGCGACGAGCTCGGCGTGAACACCACATGCGGCGCGTCCAACATTTCCTTCGGCCTGCCCAATCGCCACGGTATCAACGCGGCGTTTCTGCCTATGGCGATCGGCGCGGGCATGACGAGCGCGATCATGAACCCGGTGCGGCCGGGCGAGATGGAGGCGATCCGCGCCGCGAATTTCCTGATGAACCACGACCCGAACGGCGGCACCTGGATCGGCTTTTCGCGGGTGCTGGACGCCGTCAAGGAAGGCGCGACTTTCGCCGAGGCAAGCAAGGCGGCCGCTGCGTCGGGGTCGGGGCGCGGCGGACGCCGCCGACGCAGGGCATGAGACTGCAGCACCGGACATGACGGACCCCTTGGTCATCTTCACGCCATCGGGCAAGCGCGGGCGCTTTCCCGTTGGAACGCCCGTTCTGACGGCTGCGCGTCAACTCGGCGTGGACCTGGACTCGGTCTGCGGCGGGCGCGGCATCTGCTCCAAGTGCCAGGTCACGCCGGCATTCGGAGAGTTTCCAAAGCATGGGGTAACCGTCGCACCCCATGCGCTGTCGGACTGGAATGCCGTAGAAGCCCGCTATGACGAAAAACGCGGGCTGAAGCCGGGTCGTCGGCTCGGATGCCAGGCCGCGATCCAGTCTGACGTGGTCATAGACGTCCCCCCCGAAAGCCAGGTACACCGACAGGTCGTCCGCAAGGCCGCCACGGACCGGGTGATCGAGATGGATCCGGCGACGCGCCGGTATTTCGTCGAGGTCGCCGAGCCGGATATTCACGACCCGTCCGGCGACTTGCAGCGGTTGAAGGACGCACTCCGCGACAACTGGGAGATCGAGTCCTTCGAGGTACCACTGCCGGTACTGGCTGGGCTGCAAAGCGCCCTGCGCAAGGGCAACTGGCAAGTGACGGCCACACTGCTGACTCCGGCTGCCGGTGCACCGCGACTGATCGACGTCGCCCCGGGCTTCGTCGAGGCGCCGCTTCTCGGGCTTGCAATCGACCTCGGCTCGACCACGATCGCCGGACATCTGTGCGATTTGTCGACAGGGGCGGTTCTCGCCTCCAGCGGCATCATGAATCCGCAGATCCGGTTTGGCGAAGATCTGATGAGCCGTGTCTCCTACGCGATGATGAATCCCGGAGGCGCGGCGGAGATGACCGGCGCCGTACGGGAGGCTCTGAACACGCTCGCCGCCGAAACCGCCCGCGAGTCACGGGCCGATCCGGCCGATATCGTAGAAGCCGTGATCGTGTGTAATCCGGTCATGCACCACCTCATGCTGGGGCTCGACCCGACGGAACTGGGTCAGGCCCCGTTCGCTCTCGCGACATCGGAGTCGCTCAGCCTCGCGGCCGACGAACTTGGCCTGAATTGCCTGCATCCCCAGGCGGGCGCCTATGTGCTGCCATGTATCGCCGGGCATGTGGGCGCGGACGCCGCTGCGGTCGCGCTGTCTGAGTCGCCGGAACAGCAGGACAAACTCACGTTGATCATCGACGTCGGCACCAATGCCGAGATCATGCTCGGCAACCGCAACCGCGTGCTTGCCTGCTCCTCCCCCACCGGGCCAGCCTTCGAAGGGGCGCAGATCAGTTCCGGCCAGCGTGCCGCACCGGGCGCCATCGAGCGTGTCGAGATCGCCCCCTTGACCAAGGAGCCGCGCTTCCGGGTCATCGGCTGCGATCTGTGGTCGGACGACCCCGGTTTCTCCGCCGCAACGGCCGTGACCGGTGTGACCGGGATTTGCGGCTCCGGCATCATCGAGGCGGTTGCCGAAATGCGCATCGCCGGCCTTCTCGACGCCTCCGGCCTAATCGGCTCCGCCGAGCAAACCGGTACCTCTCGATGCGCACCCGACGGTCGCACCCATGCCTACCTGATCCACGATGGCAGCGAGGACGGTGGCCCGCGGATCACCGTCACCCAGGCCGATATCCGTGCGATCCAGCTTGCCAAGTCGGCGCTCTACGCCGGCGCGCGGCTCTTGATGGACGAGATGGGCGTCGACCGCGTCGAGCGGATCGTGCTCGCCGGCGCCTTTGGCGCCCATATCAGCCCCAAACACGCGATGGTGCTGGGCATGATCCCCGATGCACCGCTCAACGCCGTGACCTCGGCCGGTAACGCTGCAGGAACGGGCGCGAGGATCGCCCTTCTGAACCACGCGGCACGCGGACGAATCGAGCAGATCGTGCGCCGGATCACCAAGGTGGAAACCGCCGTAGAGCCCCGGTTCCAGGAGCATTTCGTCAACGCCAATGCCATCCCCCACGCCGTCGATCCCTTCCCGGAGCTGGCGCAGGTCGTCGACCTTCCCCGGGTGGGCTTCAACACCGGCGCCAGCGGCGCCGGAGCCGGAGGGCGGCGCCGACGTCGGCGCAATTGACCGCGATTTTAACTGAAATTGTCTATTTGCTTGACGTTTGCGGTAGCCCTGCGTAATCCCGAAAGCCGCGCGGGTGTAGCTCAATGGTAGAGCAGGAGCTTCCCAAGCTTAAGACGAGGGTTCGATTCCCTTCACCCGCTCCATATCCGCGGCAGCCGCCGAAATGGCGGCCTGACGCCCCGGCCGAGTTCTTCGGTTGTATCTCGGTCAAAGGCGTCTCGAATGCCCTGAATGGGCCATTGTCGTTTTCAGGTTCCCAGTTGTGAGTAGCCCGATGGCAAGTTCTGATACGAAACAGTTGAATCTGCGCGCCCGAATCGATCACCACGATATCCTCAGGCGGGTAAACGACCGGCTCAAGAAAGATCCGGTATTCGACCGGGTGCTGCGCGCGCTGCTCGACGACCTCGAGGCAACGGCCTTCATGCCGGTCCGCGAGATTCGGGCGGAACTTCACAAGGTCCACGCGCGGATCGACGCGCTGGAAGATCGGCTCGCAAGCGGGTGAGATCGCCGATATGCCATTCCCATGGCCAAATGACCGGAGACTCGCATGTCGCTGCCCTACCTTACACCTCTGAAACCTGAGGAGCTCGCCGCGTATGGAGTGCCCGGCCAATGGCGCTATGGCGTCGCGGATCGGGTTCGGTTCTCCGAACTCGATGCACTGAATCACGTCAATCACACCGCCTATCTGCGGTGGTTCGAGAGCCTGCGCCTGCCCTATTGCCGCGACTACGGGATTAGCAACTACGACAGTGCCTCACCGGAATTGGTGCTCAAGTCGGTCGAAGCGACCTATCACGCGCCCATGTTCACGAACGAGGCCTATGTTGTTGCGGCCCGGACCGTGAGCTTCCGCACATCCAGTTTCCGGATGGAATACGCCGTCTTCGCCCCGGACCTTCGCGTCGAGGGGGCTGCACTGGTGGTGTTGCTGAAGCGCGACGGAAGCGGACGGTTCCCCCTGTCGGAGGACGTCAAGAACCGCCTGCAAGAGCGTGACGGAGCACGGCCCGACAATTGAATTCGGCAGCGCGTGCCAGCAAAGCGGGCGCGGGCCACTCAGACCCGACCCGCCGCGTTCCGCCGGACGCATGCCCGAGTATCCATTCGGGTCATTCCTTCGCTTTCTCGCGGAAGAACTCCCAGGCGTCCGCCTCTTCGCCGCCTGGCAATATGCACACACCCGACTGGGATCCGTCCGCTACCGTCCGGATCTCGTACTGGCCGCCGCTCTCGACGCAAAACACGGCGGCCGGATTTGGCAATTCAACGGTTGTCGCGTTCGCAACGCGCAGGCCTCCGCGATCGACTGTGGCCCTCGATGAATCTGGGGGAGTTCCAATCGAAATCGCGGGCGTCGCTAGGTAAATTGTGGCGGCAAGCGCAATGGCGGCGTGGTGAATGATCATCGGAAAATGCTCTCTGGCAGGTTGAGGCCAACAACAAGTGCCGGCGGCTCGGTTATTCACCAATCACCGATTCGCCGCCACTGTCCGATTGCTCCGACGGCCTCCAAGGACCGTTATGCCCACCCGCGGGGCGAATGAGGCGGGCAGCGCCAGCCCCCCGATCATCGGCGTCAGCCGTGGCGCCGGACGAAATCGACCAACGCGGCGGTGGAGCCGTCTTTTCCCTCGGTGGATTGCTCGCCCGCGACGATGGGCTCCAGCGCCTTTGCGAGTTCCTTGCCCAATTCCACGCCCCATTGGTCAAACGAGTTGATGCCGAGGATCACCCCCTCCACAAACACCCGGTGCTCATAGAGCGCCACGATCTGCCCAAAGACCTCGGGGGTCAGCAGCGGATAGGCCAGCGTCGTTGAGGGCCGGTTGCCGGGGAAAACGCGGTGGCGGGCCTGCCGCTCCAGTTCCGCGCCTTCGAGCCCCTTGGCCTTCATGATCTCCGTCGCTTCCTGAAGCGACCGGCCCCGCAGCAGGGCCTCCGATTGTGCCAGGCAATTGGCGACCAGAAGCCGGTGCATATGGGCCAGATCGTCCTCCTGGCCCTTGGCCCCCACCATGAATTCGCACGGCACGACGCCTGTGCCCTGATGGATGAGTTGATAGAAAGCGTGCTGGCCATTTGTGCCCGGCTCGCCCCAGACGATCGGGCCGGAGACGACCTCCAGATCCTTGCCGTCCATGGAGACGCGTTTGCCGTTGCTCTCCATTTCCAACTGTTGGAGATAGGCCGGCAGGCGGATCAGCCGCTGCTCGTAGGGCAGCACGGCGCGGGTCGGATAGCCACAGACCTGGTGGTGCCAAATGCCGACGAGCGCCAGCAGGACCGGCAGGTTCTCGTGGAAATCGGCGGCCTGGAAATGCCGGTCCATCGCCTGCGCCCCGCGCAGGAAGGCGCGGAAGGCCGGCCCGCCGATGGCGATCATCAGTGAAAGGCCGATCGGCCCCCACATGGAATAGCGCCCGCCCACCCAGTCAGCGAAACCGAACACGCGGTCAGCGTCGATGCCGAAGGCGGCAGTCAGATCGAGGTTCGACGACAGCGCCGCGAACTGCCCGGCGGGGTTCTCGACCGTCTCCGACATCCAGGCCTTGGCCACCTGGGCGTTGGTCATGGTCTCGATGGTGGTGAAGGTTTTCGAGGCCACGATGACCAGCGTGGTGCGCGGGTCGAGCGGGCGCAGGACGTCCGCGATATGCGCCCCGTCGACATTGGAGACGAAATGCGTTCGCGGCCCGTCGGCATAGGGCGAGAGCGCCAGTGTCGCCATCACCGGGCCGAGGTCAGACCCGCCAATGCCGATGTTGACCACATCGGTGATCTTGCCGCCCGCCCCCGTGAAGGCGCCGCTGCGCACCTCCTCCGAAAAAGTCTCCATCCGGTCCAGCGTGGCCAGAACCTCCGGCATCACATCCTGCCCGTCCACCATGACCGGCCCGCCATCGAGGTTGCGCAACGCGGTGTGCAACACCGCCCTGCCCTCGGTCTCGTTGATCTTCTCGCCCCCGAACATCGCGTCCCGGCGGCCGGCCACATCGGCGGCTTCTGCGAGCCCGATGAGTAGCTCTAACCCGGTGGCGTCGATATTCGTTTTCGAGAAATCGAAGTACATGTCGCCAAAGCTGGCGGAGAAGGCCGACGCCCGTGCCGGATCGTCGAACAGCGAGAGGATGGAGCGCTCCGAGACCGAAGCGCCGTGGGATTTCAGCTCATTCCACATCGGGGATACCTATTCTGCCCAGTGAACGGTTGCGTCATTCAATACGGTTTTCACCGGCGCTTCGCGAGGCGACAAGGTGCGCGCCCGCTCCAGCGCCGCCCGTTTCTCCGGCCCGGTGATCAGGATATGGGTCGAGAGCGCCCCCTGCAGGACCGGCGCCGTGAGCGTCATGCGCGGTTCGCCCGCGGCCTCGGCACGCAAGGCCATCACCGGCGGCGCGTCGTCTGACAACGCCTCGTCAAGCCGGTCGGCACCCGGGAAGAGCGAGGCGGTATGCATGTCGCCCCCCATGCCGAGCAGCAGGACATTGATCGGCAGAACCTGCCGAACCTGCGCCGACAATTCCTCCAGCGCTTCCTCCGGCGTTTCCGCGTCCAGATGCAGCGACTGCAACCGGGCGGCCGCCGCCTGCCCCACCAACAGCCGCTTGCGTACCAGCCGCGTGTTGGAGCGCGGATGATCCTCCCCCACCCAGCGCTCGTCGCCAAGTAGGACAGTCACACGGTCCCATTCGAGCTTGGACGCCGAGAGCGAATCGAAGGCCGGCCCCGGCGTGGTTCCGCCGGGCACGCAAAGCGTGGCGCGCTCCTGGGTCAGCAGGGTGTTCTTCAACTCGCTCGACAGCCGGTCGGCGAGATTGATCATCATCAGATCGCGGTCTGGGTATTCGATGAACTTCATGGCCGGATCTCCCTCCATCGCCTGCCGTCCCGGTGCAACAGCATCAGCGCGTCCTCTGGCCCGGAACTGCCCTGATCATAGGGGCTCGGCACGTGGCCGCGCGCTTCCCAGTCGGCAATCACCGGATCGGTCCAGGCCCAGGCCGCCTCAACCTCGTCGCCGCGCATGAACAGGGTCTGGTTGCCCCGGATGACATCCATGATAAGCCGCTCGTAGGCGTCCGGTATATCCCCTGCCTGCTCGCCGAGCGCTTCGGCAAAGGACATGTCGAGCGGCACATCGATCAACCGCATTCCGCCCGGCCCGGGCTCCTTGATCGTCACCGACATCTGCATGCCTTCGTTGGGCTGCAACCGGATCGAGAGCACGTTGGAATGCCGGCCCTGTGGCACATCGAAGATCGAATGCGGCGCATCTTTGAACACAATGGCGATCTCGGAGGCCCGCGCCTTCAGCCGCTTGCCCGTGCGCAGGTAGAAGGGCGTGCCCGCCCAACGCCAGTTCGACACTGCCAGCCGCATCGCGATGAAGCACTCCGTGCGGCTTGCCGGATCGCCCACATCCTCCAGGTAGCTCGGTCCGCCGGGCCCCTCCCGGTACTGTCCACGCACGATGTCGTCGGGCCGAATGCCGTCGAGCGCGCGGATTACCTTGAGCTTTTCGTCCCGTACCGCGTCCGGATCGTATCGCGACGGCGGTTCCATGGCGATCAGGCACAGAAGCTGCAGCAGGTGGTTCTGCACCATGTCCCGCATTGCCCCCGACCGGTCATAGTATTCACCACGCCCGCCCACGCCCACGGTTTCCGCAACGGTGATCTGGATGTGGTCCACATACTGGCTGTTCCACAATGGCTCGAAGAGCATATTGCCGAAACGCACAGCCATCAGGTTCTGGACCGTCTCCTTGCCGAGGTAATGATCGATCCGGTAAATCTGCGTTTCGTCGAAATGCGCGGCAAGGCTCTCGTTCAACGCACGGGCCGAGGCCAGGTCGTGACCGAAAGGCTTTTCCACCACGATGCGCGCCTTGTCGTCGGCGATGCCACGGTGCTTGAGCCGCTCCGCGATCGGGCCGAAGAGCGACGGCGCGACGGAGAAATAGAACGCGTGGACGGCATCGGGGCGCATCCGCAGCCTCAGTTCTTCCCATCCGTCATCGCCGGTCGCGTCTACCTTCACGTACCCGAGAAGGTCGAGGAACCGGGCAACCTGCTCGGCGTCGAGAGCTTCCGATGGCATGAATTCTTCCAACGCCTCGCGGACCAGCGCTCTGAAACCGTCGTCATCCAGGTCACTTCTGGCAGCGGCGATCAGACGCGCCTCGGGCGGCATCTGCCCATCCGCGAGCCGCCGATAGAGTCCGGGCAAAATCTTGCGCCGAGCGAGATCCCCCGTGCCACCGAAGATTACGAGATCAAAGGTTTCTACCGGAATGATGCGTGCGACCATGTCCATGCTCCTGCTGTCGCCGGCCACCTGGCCTTGCGCCCCTTTGTTAGCGCAAACATCACGCCACTCCAACCCATCACAACGGCGTCAGCGGAGGCCGCGCCCCTTTCGTATCCCGATAGCAGTATTTAGCTCTTGGCGGAACGGAACGCATTGAAGCATCGGAATTGCGGACATGAAAGACATGGCGGGGCCGAATGCTGGCAAATTCCGCGACCCGTCGTTCACTCTGGACGGCGCGCAGCGTGCTCAAATCACGCTCAACAATCCCAAAACCCTTTGGTTCAACACCGGCACGCTCTGCAACATTGAATGTCGCAACTGCTATATCGAGTCGTCCCCTGCAAATGATGCGCTCGTTTTTCTGACCGCCCCGGAGATTGCGGGCTTTCTGGATCAATTGGACGAACAGCGCTGGCCGGTTTCGGAGATCGGCTTCACCGGTGGCGAGCCCTTCGTGAACCCCGAGATGACCGACATGGCCAGGCTTTGCCTGGAGCGCGGCCACGACGTGCTGATCCTGACCAATGCGATGCGGCCAATGATGCGCCCGACCGTGCAAGCCGGCTTGCAGGGGTTGCGCGCCGCGTTCGGACAGCGCCTCACACTCCGCATCTCACTCGATCACTGGTCGCCGGATCGGCACGACGAGGAACGCGGGAAAGGCAGTTTCGCCAAGACGCTCGAAGGCATGATCTGGCTCCGCGACGCAGGCATCCGCATGACAGTGGCCGGCCGTACGGTTTGGGGTGAGCGCGAAGCGGAGACGCGTGCGGGCTTCGCTCGCCTCTTTGCCGCGCATGGCTTCGATGTTGACGCGTACGATCCCGCTGCGACGGTGTTGTTCCCGGAAATGGACACGAGCGTCGATGTCCCGGAAATAACGACTGCCTGCTGGGCCGTCCTCGGCAAGGACCCGAACTCGCTCATGTGTGCAAGTTCCCGCATGGTCGTCAAACGCCGTGGCGCGGCACGTCCCTCGGTGCTCGCGTGCACGCTCTTGGCCTATGACCGTCGGTTCGAGTTGGGAGAGACACTGGCAGAAGCCGAGGGACCGGTGCCGCTCAACCACCCCCATTGCGCGAAATTCTGCGTGCTGGGCGGGGCAAGTTGCTCTGCCTGAGAGCCGACACTTGCCGAAACAACCCGCAACGGGCAATTCTGGCGCAAATCACTGCCGGAGCCAGCGATGCCCCAACTGCCCATCGTGCCCTTTTCCATTCTGCTTGCACTTCTCCTCGCGGCTTGTGGCGATGGTGGAGAGACCAGCCGCCGCCAGGGCTTTCCGCAGGACTACGGAACCCGGCTCCATCCGAACGAAACACCCGAGTTGCGGGCGTTGATCAACAAATACGCGACCGAATACGATCTGCCGCCGTCGCTCATCCACCGCCTTGCAATCCGGGAGAGCACGCATCGCCCCTGGGCCCGCAACGGGCCATATTACGGGCTTCTACAGATTCTCCCGCAAACCGCCCGCACCATGGGCCACGAGGGTCCGCCCTCGGAATTGCTGGATGCCGAGACCAACTTGAAATACGCCGGAAAGTACCTGCGAGGCGCCTGGCTCGTCGCCGATGGCGATCCCGACGAGGCAATTTCCTGGTACGCGCGGGGCTATTATTACGAGGCCAAGCGGCTCGGAATGCTGGAAGAAACAGGGTTGCGGTGAGGCCCGCGCACAAGATCTTGATCTCTCGGCAGCGCGCATGTCTTGACGCGGAACCCGGACGTGACCGATTGGCCTATTCTCCAATCATGTGAGATCGCGCCAATGACCCCAGTCTCCCCAGACCTAACCTTTTCCCGGCTGCCGGCGGTGCCCGCGGAACAGATCCTGGCGCATATGTCGGACCCGCGTCTTGCCGAACACATGCCGCTTCTGACCGGCGCGTGGGACCTCGCGACCGTGGAAGCCTTCGTCGCCGCAAAGGAAGCTTGCTGGCAACGTGACGGGCTCGGCCACTGGGCCTTCCTCCACAAAGGCGCATACGCCGGCTGGGGCGGCTTTCAGAAAGAGGGCAATGAGTGGGATTTCGGCCTTGTCCTGCGGCCCGAGTGTTTCGGGTTGGGTGCCCGTATTGCGCGCGCGACGCTGGCGGCGGCACGGAACGACCCGCGCATTCCTTTCGTGACATTTCTGCTCCCGCCTTCCCGGCGCCACCTCGGCGCGTTGAAACGGTTGAATGCGCGGAGCCTGGGCGAGGTCGAACATGCCGGCGCGCGGTTCCTCAAGTTCCGGCTGGAAACCGAGTGACCCCCAAAAGCAAAGAGCGCCGCAATCGCGGCGCTCCCAATCCTCACGTCCCTTGAATGTGTCAGCCGCGGGCTTTGCCCACCAGCTTCCACGCAGCGGGCAACAGCAGCGCGGCCAGAGCCAGCTTGAGAGCGTCGCCGACGAGGAACGGGGTCAGGCCCCATGCCAGGATCGGTTGGTCCCAACCGTAGAGTTGGCCGAGCCACAACAGGCCGGGAACGTAGATCAGCGCATTGCCGACCAGCATCGCAACGGCCATTTTCGACGCGGAGCGATCCCACCCGAGGCGAGCGAACCAGCCCAGTGCAACGGTGGCCAGCACGTAGCCAACGAGATAGCCGCCGGTGCCGCCCATCATGTACTCAAGGCCGTTCATCTCCGCGCTGGTACCGGCGAAGACGTCGAAGCCAAGCGCGCCGATGATCATCCAGCCGAGCATGGTGGTCAGGCCGAGGCGCGGGCCATAGGCGGCCGCGATGGTCAGCACGCCGAAGGTGCCGAGGCTGACCGGGACGGGCGAGCCCGGAACCGGAAACTTGATCTGCGCGGAAACCGCCAGCAGCGTGATGCCGAGCACCACCAGAACCGCTTGCTTCACACGAAGCGCCGTCCCCTCGCTGGGGCCGATCGCCTCCACGAGTGCCTTGTCGAAAGTTGCCTGGGCCATGTCCCCGGTCTCCTCGTCCGAATTGGTGTATCCTCGTTTGATTTGCCGCAAAGCGGCGCGCTCCGCAAGGTCACCCACGGTGATACCGGCTTTGCATTGTGTAGTTCTTTCGCGGCCCATCGACGCTCCAGCGGCAGGACCAGACCGGCCAGGCACTGAAATCGTAGCGCACGCGGTAGCTGTCCGGATCGCACCAATGCGCGGCGATTGGACGCTCCGCCGGGCTGAATTCGTGAAACTGGCGCCCGTCTTCGAAGAACACCGCGATTGCCGCGCCACGCGGCTCCCAACGGTAGCGGCGCGTCGCCTGAATCGGCGCGGTGCCGAGGCCCCGCAACATGCCCGTTTCCGCGTAATCGAGCCCGCCGCCGCTGGGCGTGAACTGCGCGTCCCCCTCGAAGTGCAGAACCGAACCGGCCCGGTGATCGTCGATCCGGCGCGTGATACACCAGGACCCGGCGAAGTCTTCCAGCCGCGGTTGCGTGCCCCCCTGCATGGTCTTGTCCTTGTCGCGGTCGCTCTCAACGGTGATGCCAGCGCCGCGTGCCTGCGGCAAGGCCCCGTTTTCTGCGACGCCAGCCCGCTTGCCGATCCGTGGCGAAGCCTCTATGCCCTGCCCCGCATGTCAATTCATCCGAGGGCCCGCCCATGATCCCCCGCTATTCCCGTCCCGATATGGTTGCCATCTGGTCGCCCGAGACCAAGTTCCGCATCTGGTACGAGATCGAGGCCCATGCCTGCGACGCCCAGGCCGAACTTGGCGTGATCCCGAAGGAAAACGCCGAGGCCGTCTGGAAGGCCAAGGACGTGGAATTCGACGTGGCTCGGATCGACGAGATCGAAGCGGTCACCAAGCATGACGTCATCGCCTTCCTCACTCATCTGGCCGAGATCATCGGCAATGACGAGGCGCGGTTCGTCCATCAGGGCATGACGTCGTCGGATGTGCTCGACACGTGCTTCAACGTCCAACTCACCCGCGCCGCCGACATTCTGATCGCCGATGTGGAGGGGCTGCTCGCCGCGCTCAAACGCCGCGCCTACGAGCACAAGGATACGGTCCGCATCGGTCGCAGCCATGGCATCCATGCCGAGCCCACCACCATGGGTCTGACCCTCGCCCGTTTCTACGCCGAGATGGACCGCAACCTCTCGCGCCTGCGCGACGCACGGGCCGAGATCGCCACCGGCGCAATCTCCGGCGCCGTCGGCACCTTCGCCAATATCGACCCGGGCGTGGAGGAGCATGTCTGCGCGAAGATGGGGCTCGTGCCGGAGCCAATCTCGACGCAGGTTATCCCGCGCGACCGCCACGCGGCCTTTTTCGCCACGCTGGGGGTCGTCGCCTCCTCGATCGAGAATATCGCCACCGAGATCCGCCACATGCAGCGCACCGAGGTCCTGGAAGCCGAGGAGTTCTTCTCCAAGGGCCAGAAGGGCAGTTCGGCCATGCCGCACAAGCGCAACCCCGTCCTGACCGAAAACCTGACCGGGCTCGCGCGGCTGGTGCGCATGGCGGTCGTCCCGGCGATGGAAAATGTCACCCTCTGGCACGAGCGGGACATCTCCCACAGCTCCGTGGAGCGAAACATCGGCCCGGACGCGACGGTGACGCTCGATTTCGCACTCGCCCGGCTGACGATGGTGATCGACAAGCTGGTGGTCTACCCCGACAACATGCTTGCCAACATGAACAAGTTCCGCGGTTTGGTGATGAGCCAGCGGGTGCTGCTGGCGCTGACCCAGGCCGGGGTAAGCCGCGAGGACGCCTATGCGCTCGTGCAGCGAAATGCCATGAAGGTCTGGGAAGAAGGCAAGGATTTCAAGGAAGAGCTGCTCGCAGACACCGATGTGCGCGCGGCGCTGTCCGCCGAGGCGATCGAGGAGAAATTCGATCTCGGGTATCACACCAAGCACGTGGATACGATCTTCGCCCGGGTCTTCGGCGACGGGTAAACAGGTGCCGCACGCGTAAGGCGATAGAATCGGGCCATTTCTGTGCGGACCAACGCCGGAATTGGCGCGTTCTCGCACCCTCAACCTCAGCCCGCAAATTACCGCCACCGCTCGACCACAAATTCGCCCACCTCGCATCCTTCTATCCGGCCCGTGGCCTCGCCCCGGGCCACGGGAGATGCACGAGGTTCCCATGCTCCAGAAACTCTTCTCGCGTTTGCGCCCTGCGACGGAGACGGACGTCCACGAAACCACCGAGCGCGCACGGCAGCTCCGGCACATCGTTGTGCCCAAGTCCGCTCTCGACACCGCCGAGAGCGATCCCTTTCGCATCGTCGGCGCCGTCGTCGACTATGTGAATCACCTCGTCTCCAGCGGGCACTACACCCGGGACGAGATCCCGCCCGAGGCAATCCAGGCCTATCACTGCGACTACTACTACGCACAGGTCACCAACGGCGGCCATGCCCAGTTCGTCGGCAACAGCCTGCGCAACCTCGAGTTCGTATTGTCCGATATCGACGAGGGCCTACGCACGGCAGGGGCGGACGACTACCTCGCAATCTTCGCAAAGATGGGCGAATGGATCCTGGCAAATCCGAAGGACGCCCGGAAGCAAACCGGGTTCGAGGGCGGAATCGCACCGGAGCTCGAAGCGCTCGACGCGCCGTTCTATGCGCTCGATGACAATCCGGGCATGACGGAATATCTCGCGCGCTGGATCTCGGGGCTGCCAAACCTGAAGATCGTGGAGGACGACGCGCTTCCGACCGTCATGCGCGAGATCACTGCGCGTCACAGCGACCGCGACCCGGAGGCGATTGCCCGCGACATCGCGCGCATTTCAATGCAGCTCACCGACCCGACGCACCTGGGTTTCGGCCTCGTCGGAGCATCGAAGTCGCCGCCCGAGCCCCTTGTTCAACTTGGCGGCGCATCGCAGATGCGGATATCCGAACACCGCGAGGACCAGGTCTTTGTCTTGCGCACCGTGGCCGGCCCGCGGTTCGGCGTGCAGAGCGCGCGCGGGTTCGAGTTGTTCGAACGGATCGAGGGCGACAATTCGCACCTGCCCCGGCTCAGCAGTCCGCAGGACCTCGCCGATGTTTCGCTGGACGAGGTGCTCTCCTTTCATCCGCCCACGGTTGGGCCGCGCCTCGCCTATGTTCCGCGCAAGATGGCCGAGGTCGCCGCCCTTGTTTGCGAGCGGTTCCGCGCCGCCGCCGCAATCGACCTGATGTTGCGTAGCCTGCCGCGCACGCCGGAGATCGATTACGTCTCCGTCCGGAGCGTCGGAAAGGGCAGCGATGGCAAGATCGGCACCACGATCCTCGTCGTTGCCGACAAGGCGCGGACAGCCTTCTGTGCTGTCATCGAGGCCGGCGATGCGAAACTGCTCGCCGAGCCGTCGCACGACGTGCTGGTAACCGCAACGCGGGCCGAGATCGAGGAGCACGCGCGGACCTACATGTTCGACGGCTGAACCGGCAGGCTGGCCACTGCCGCCCAAGTGTGTCATCGGGGCGTATGAGCCCGCTGTCCGCACTTGTTGAAACCCAGTCGCTCACACCGGTAACGGCGACCGCATTGCTGTTGGTGATGGTGTTCGCCGGGCGGGGCTTCCGGCAGAACTGGAAGGCACAGGGGCAGCACTGGCAGCTCAAGGCCTGGGCCTATGGCCTGCCCGCCCTGCTGGCATTCGCAGCGCTTGCCTTCCTGCCATTCAAGATGTGAACGCTACATGTCCTCGACGATCTTTCGTGCCCGCGGGCAGCCCTTGAGCCTGTCGCGAAGCGGGCTGTCAGGGTCGATATCCTTCTGACACACAACGCATTTGTCGGCGCCTGCAATGGCGTTCAACCCACCGCAACTGCCCTTGATTCGCATCTTCTGCCCCACCAGGATCACCCCGATGGACATCGCCGCAACGATCGCAGCAAGCAGGACGAAGGCGAAGGCAAAGGTGGCCATGGCAATCCTCTCAGGTGGTGCGGATCAACCTAATCGTCGCCGCGACGCTTTTCAAATGCTGGGCTCGCCTGCTTCACGTAATCCTCCCCGGCGCCAGCCTCGGCACGGGAGATGAAGTAGACCGCGAGGTCATTGGCTTCGGCAACGGCCATGCCCTCCTCCGCGCCAAGAACCATCATCGCGGTCGCCAGCGCGTCGGCCATCATGCCGCTCTCGGCAAGCACCGTGACCGAAGTGGTGCGATGGGTGACGGGCCGGCCCGTGGTCGGATCGATGATGTGCGAATACCGGATCCCGTCCTGCTCGAAAAAGTTGCGGTAGTCGCCCGACGTCGCCATGCCTAGGTCGGACACAGGCAACACCATCTCGATACTCTGCGCGCCGGCATCGGGTGTCTCGACCCCGATCTTCCACGGAGCGCCCTCCTCGTTCAGGCCAGCCGCAACAAGGTCGCCGCCGATCTCCACGAGGTAGTTCTCGATCCCGAACCCGCGCAGCGTTTCGGCGACCGCGTCATTGCCATAGCCCTTGGCAATTGCGGACAGGTTCACCGAAACCGCCGGGTCGGCCTTGGCCAGCGTCTCGCCGTCGAGCGTGACCAGTTCGGCCTGACCCACGTGCTCCAGCGCGGCGGCGATTTCGGCCTCCGACGGAACGGGATCGCCGGGTTTCTTGGCGCCGAAGCCCCAGAGTTCGATCAACGGGAAGAGCGTCACGTCGAACTTGCCCAGGGAAAGGGCATGCACCTCGTTCGCCGCGGCCATTACGTGCGCGAACTCGGGCGAAATCGCATAGGGCGCAGGGCCCGGATCCGCATTGAACAGCGAAACCTCCGACGCCTCGTCCCAGTTCGACATGGAGGCATTCACCGCCGCCAGCGCCTCGTTCACGGCCGTGGCCAGCGCCTCCTCCGTGACATCTCCGGGCACATCAACGGCCGTGATGTTGTAGGTCGTCCCCATCGTCTCGCCGGACAGCCGGTAGGTTTCCCCCGTATCCTCCCCGAAACAGCCGGAAAGCAGGACAGCAACAGGGAGAAGAAAAAGCGCGCGCATGGATGATTTTCCGCATTTGAACCGGTCGCAAGGGGGTCTGCACCTTTGAAAAGGCTCTGTCAACGCGCAGAAACCGCCGCATGTGGCATTCCGAACCCGCCGACTTTTGTTGCGCTGCGGCGGCAGCCTCTCTATGAGATACAAAACCCGCCTGACTCTGCTTACCGTCACAGGCCGATCCGGTTCTCGGCCCGGGCCCGATGGTGGCAGATCGAAGCAAGATCGGAACGGACAGCGCAGCGACACAGATGCCAGACTTCACCTGCAAAAAGGGCCTGGACCTGCCAATCAGCGGAGCACCAGCACAAGAGATTCACGACGGACCGCCGATTTCATCGGTCGCCGTCATCGGGGACGACACCCTCGGCCTGAAACCACGGATGCTGGTGGCCGAAGGCGACGCCGTCCGGAAGGGCACGCCCCTGTTCGAGCACAAGGACACGCCTGGCGTGGTCTTCACCGCCCCGGCCAGTGGCCGCGTGCGGGCGATCAACCGAGGCGCAAGGCGGGTGCTGCAAAGCGTCGTCATCGACATCGACGACGTGGCCGATCAGGGTGAGGATTTCGGTACGCTCGGCGATGCCGGCGACACCGACGCCATCATCGACAAACTGTGCCGGTCTGGCCTCTGGGCCTCGTTCCGCGCCCGTCCCTATTCCCGCATTCCCGACCCGTCGAGCCGCCCGGCGGCCCTCTACGTAACCGCAATGGACAGCGAGCCCCTCGCGGCGGACGCCGCGGTGGTGATCGGCGACGCGCCCGAGGCCTTCGCAGCCGGTCTTGCCGCAGTGGCACAACTCTCGGACGGCAAGACCTGGCTCTGCCACGCGACTGGCGCCAGTATCCCCGGCGGCGACATCGCCGGGGTCGAGGTCGCCACCTTCTCCGGCCCCCACCCCGCAGGGCTTCCGGGCACGCATGTGCATTTCCTGGAACCACCGACGGCGCAAAAAACCGTCTGGACCATTTCCTACCAGGACGTGATCGCCATCGGCCGGCTGATGACCACCGGATTTCTCGACAACTCCCGGGTGATCGCGCTCGCTGGGCCACGTGCAGCCAACCCGCGGCTGATCCGCACGGTTCTGGGTGCCAGCCTGGCCAATCTGACCGACGGCGAGGTCACAGGCGACGACCCGGTTCGCGTCATCTCAGGCTCCGTCCTGTCAGGCCGCATGTCGGACGGCGGACCGTTTGGCTTCCTTGGCCGTTATGCCCGCGCCGTCACGCTCATTTCCGAGGACAGGACGCAGACCTTCATGGGCTGGATCGCGCCGCGCCGCGACCAGTTCGGCTTCCTGCCGGTGCTGGCCTCGGCCTTGAACCGGACGACGAAATTCCCGATGGGGTCCAACCTGCACGGCGGCCGCCGCGCCATGGTGCCGATTGGGATCTTCGAGGAGCTGATGCCGCAGGATTTCCTGCCGACCCAGCTCCTACGCGCGTTGCTGGTGATGGACACGGACAGCGCTCAGAGCCTCGGCGCGCTGGAACTGGACGAGGAAGACCTCGCACTCTGCACCTTCGCCTGCCCCGCCAAGTATGAATACGGACAAGCGTTGCGCGACAGCCTGACCAAGATCGAGAGGGAGGGCTAAACGATGAAGATGCTTCGCGGAGTCTTCGACAAGATCGAGCCGAATTTCGAAAAGGGCGGGAAGTACGAGAAGTACTTCGCGCTCTACGAAGCGGTCGAGTCCTTTTTCTATTCGCCCAAGACGGTGTCCACCGTCGCGCCGCATGCACGGTCCTACACCGACATGAAGCGCATCATGATCTATGTGTTCCTCGCTACGATGCCCTGCCTGTTCTTCGGCATGTGGAACACCGGGCACGGCGCCAACGTGGCGCTCGCCGCGCTCGGAGAGGAGGCGCACACCGGCTGGCGGATCGGCCTCATGCAATGGCTGGGCTTCGGGTTGAACCCCGACAACATCCTGTCCAGCATGTTCCACGGCTTCCTGTGGTTCCTGCCGATCTACGTGGTCACGATGGTCGTGGGCCTGTTCTGGGAGATCCTCTTCGCCGTTATCCGCGGCCACGAGGTCAACGAAGGGTTCTTCGTCACCTCGATCCTCTATGTCCTGATCGTACCGGCCTCCACGCCGCTCTGGCAGGTTGCGCTTGGCATCTCCTTCGGGGTGGTGATCGGCAAGGAGGTCTTCGGCGGCACCGGCAAGAATTTCCTCAACCCGGCGCTTGTGGCACGGGCATTCCTCTATTTCGCCTACCCGGCGCAGATGTCCGGCGATTCTGTCTGGACCCCGGTCGACGGGTTCTCCGGCGCAACCGCGCTCGGCATTACGGCAGCCAATGGCGTGGAAGGTCTGGCGGAGTACGATATCTCGTTCTGGTCCGCCTTCTGGGGCAACATGCAAGGCTCCTTCGGTGAAACCTCGGTCGTCATGTGCATGATCGGCCTTGCGTTCCTGCTCGTGACCAAAATCGCCAACTGGCGGCTGGTCGCGGGCTGTGTCGCGGGTACCGTGGTGTTCGCGACGCTTCTGAACATCATCGGATCGGACACCAATCCCATGTTCTCCATGCCCTTCTGGTGGCACATGGTGCTGGGCGGCTGGGCGTTCGGGCTGGCATTCATGGTCACGGAGCCGGTGACGGCCTCCCACACCAACGTCGGCCGCTTCTGGTACGGCGCGCTGATCGGCTTCATGGTCGTGATGATCCGCGTCATCAACCCCGCCTTCCCCGAAGGCATGATGCTCGCCATCCTGTTCGCAAATATATTCGCCCCGCTGATCGACTGGTTCGTCGTGCGGGCCAACATCTCGCGGAGGGCAAAGCGCAATGCCTGAGCCAGACGACACCCAGGGCTTCCTCGCCCGCTGGAAGGCGCTGCCGGTGGATTCGGTGCCGAAGACGATCTTCGTCGCCGCCGCGCTCTGCCTGTTCTGCTCCATGGTCGTGGCTTTTGCCGCGGTGAACTTGCGGCCGACCCAGGAAGCCAACAAGCTCAAGGACAAGCAGCTGAACATCCTGCAGGTGGCAGGTCTCTACGAGGAAGGGATCGATATCCCCGAAGCCTTCGCCGCCTTCGAGCCGCAGGTGGTGAACCTCGAGACCGGCACCTTCACCGAAGAGGTGGATGCCGCCAACTTCGATGACCGCGCCGCCGCCTCCGATCCGGGCCTGAGCCGGCCTCTCGACGACGACCCTGCAGGCATCGGCCGGCAAAGCCGGTTCAAGACAGTCTACCTGCTCCGCGACGACGCCGGCGATCTGGACAAGATCATCCTGCCGATCCACGGTTACGGACTTTGGTCCACGCTCTACGGCTTCATTGCGCTGGAATCGAACGGCAACGACATCTTCGGCCTCCAGTTCTACGAGCACGCCGAAACACCGGGCCTCGGTGCCGAGGTCGACAACCCGCGCTGGAAGGCCATGTGGCCGGGCAAGGCGCTGCGCGACGAGAACGGCGAGCTGAAAATCACCGTCGCCAAGGGCGTACCGTCGTCGGGTATGGAGCAATTCCACGTCGACGCCCTTGCGGGCGCCACCCTGACCTCGGTCGGCGTCGACAATCTCGTACGTTTCTGGATGGGCGAAAACGGCTTCGCCCCCTTCCTCGAAAACCTTAAGGCGGGAGACGTGTAAATGGCGCAAACCCGGCGCACCTATCTCGTCGACCCGCTGGTCGACAACAACCCGATCACCCTGCAGGTGCTGGGCATCTGTTCGGCGCTCGCCGTGACCTCGTCGCTGCAGGTCTCCTTCGTGATGGCGCTGGCCGTGACCTTCGTGACCGCCTTCGCCTCGATGTTCATCTCGATGCTCAGGAACCACATTCCCGGCTCGATCCGGATCATCGTGCAGATGGTCATCATCGCGTCGCTCGTGATCCTGGTGGACCAGATCCTGAAGGCCTATCTCTTCGAGATATCGAAGACCCTCTCGGTCTTCGTGGGCCTGATCATCACGAACTGCATCGTCATGGGCCGCGCCGAAGCCTTCGCCATGAAGAACCCGCCGATCGATAGCTTCATCGACGGCGTCGGCAACGGGCTTGGCTACGGGCTCATCCTGATGCTGGTTGGTTTCGTGCGTGAGCTTTTCGGCTCCGGCACGCTCTTCGGCATTACCGTCCTGCCCACAGTCAACAACGGCGGCTGGTACGTCCCGAACGGTATGCTGCTGCTGCCCCCCTCGGCCTTCTTCATCATCGGGCTGATCATCTGGGCCTTCCGCACGTGGAAGCCGGAACAGGTGGAGGAACGCGAGTTCCGCATCCAGGAAGCGGAGGCGCACTGATGGAAGGGCTGCTGTCCCTCGCCGTGAAGGCGATTTTCGTCGAGAACCTCGCGCTCTCCTTCTTCCTCGGAATGTGTACCTTCATCGCCGTTTCCAAGAAGATCGCGACGGCCATCGGCCTCGGTATCTCGGTCATGGTCGTCCAGACGATCACCGTGCCGGCCAACAACCTGATCCTGAACGGGCTGTTGAAACCCGGCGCGCTCGAATGGGCGGGCTTCGGAGACGTGGACCTGACCTTCCTCGGCCTCATCTCCTATATCGGTGTGATCGCCGCCATGGTGCAGATCCTGGAAATGGTGCTCGATAAGTACTTTCCGCCGCTCTACAACGCGCTCGGCATCTTCCTGCCGCTCATCACCGTGAACTGTGCCATCCTGGGTGGCTCGCTCTTCATGGTGGAGCGCGACTACACCTTCCCCGAGTCGG
Source organism: Tropicimonas marinistellae (assembly GCF_001509585.1). Lineage (GTDB taxonomy): Bacteria > Pseudomonadota > Alphaproteobacteria > Rhodobacterales > Rhodobacteraceae > Tropicimonas > Tropicimonas marinistellae. The sequence goes on from NZ_LNCI01000010.1 coordinate 174,924, forward strand.
TGACGTACGGCCTCTCGTCCGGCTTCGGCTGGGCGCTGGCGATCACCGCCATGGCAGGTGTGCGCGAGAAGCTGAAGTACTCCGACATCCCTGACGGGCTTCAGGGCCTCGGCATCACCTTCATCACCGCCGGGCTGATGGCGATGGGCTTCATGTCCTTCTCCGGCGTGAAACTCTGAGGGAGGCGCAGAAATGACCACTTTCGTTCTGGGCGTCGCCCTCTTCACCCTGATCGTTCTGGCGCTCGTGACGATCATCATGTTCGCCCGCTCCAAGCTGGTTTCCACCGGCGATGTGGCGATCACGATCAACGGCGAGAAGACGATCCACGTCCCCGCCGGCGGCAAGCTCTTGCAGACCTTGGCCGCCGAAAAGCTCTTCGTACCCTCCGCCTGCGGCGGTGGCGGCACTTGCGCCCAATGCCGGGTCCGCGTGCATTCCGGCGGCGGCTCCATCCTGCCCACGGAGGAAAGCCACATCACCAAGCGCGAAGCCGCGGCCGGTGACCGGCTCTCGTGCCAGGTGGCGGTGAAGCAGGATATGGAAGTCGAGGTTCCCGAAGAGGTCTTCGGCGTCAAGAAATGGGAGTGCACGGTGCGCTCCAACGAGAACGTCGCCACCTTCATCAAGGCGCTGATCCTCGATCTGCCGGAAGGCGAGGACGTGAATTTCCGCGCCGGCGGCTATATCCAGATCGAAGCGCCGGAACACGAGCTCAAGTACACCGAATTCGACATCGAGGAGGAGTACCGGGAGGACTGGGACAAGTTCAACCTCTGGCAGTACGAGTCGGTGGTCGGTGAGCCCGTGGAACGCGCCTACTCCATGGCGAACTACCCCGACGAGAAGGGCATGATCATGCTCAACGTCCGCGTTGCCTCGCCGCCGCCGGGCACGCAGGGCATCCCGCCGGGCAAGATGTCGTCCTACATCTTCAACCTCAAGCCCGGCGACAAGGTCACGATTTCCGGCCCGTTCGGCGAGTTCTTCGCCCGCGAAACCGACAAGGAAATGGTCTTCATCGGCGGTGGCGCCGGCATGGCGCCCATGCGCTCCCACATCTTCGACCAGCTCAAGCGGCTGAAGAACAAGGACCGCAAAATCACCTTCTGGTACGGCGCCCGTTCCAAGCGCGAAATGTTCTTTGTCGAAGACTTCGACGAACTCGCCAAGGAATTCCCGAATTTCACCTGGCATGTGGCCCTGTCGGACGCGATGCCTGAGGACGATTGGAAGGGCTTCACCGGCTTCATCCACAACGTTCTTTATGAGGAGTACCTCAAGGACCACCCTGCCCCCGAGGATTGCGAATATTACATGTGCGGTCCGCCCATCATGAACTCCTCGGTGATCAACATGCTGCTGGAGCTAGGGGTCGACCGGGAAGACATCATGCTCGACGACTTCGGCGGATGAGCGAACAGGACCGGGCCGGAACGAACGTTCCGGCCTGTTTCATTTACCGGCAACGGCCGCGGCAGAATGCTCCGAGGCGAATTTGTTCTGTGGATTCCGCAAGCAACGGGTCTAGACTTCCCGCAGGCACCGGATTCGACGCCTCCCGCGAAACGTAGCCAGAGACAAGAGAAGACAGATGGTATCGAAGAACAAGAAACCGCATTTCGGCCATGAGAGCATGCATACCCACAGCCAGTCCATCGAAGCGGCTGTGATCGAGCAGTCGAAGGCCACCGCCGAGAACATCCTCGCCAACAAGGGGCACGATGTCGTCGCGGTCCGCCCGACCGACTCGATCCACAAGGTGACCGAGGTGATGAAGGAGCACGGGATCGGCTCGGTGCTGGTGAAGGATCAGAACGGGCACATGGCGGGCATCCTGACCGAACGCGACATCGTGCGCGGCTTCGCCGACGAGCCGGACAACACCTTCGACGAGACCGCCGCCGACCTGATGACAACGGACGTCGTGACCGCGACGCCGGAAACACCTGTTCTGGAACTCCTCCACCGCATGAGCGAAGGCCGCTTCCGCCACATCCCCGTGATCGATGGCGAACATATCGCCGGGATGATCTCCATCGGCGACGTCGTGAAATTCCGGCTGCAGGAACTGGAATACGAAGCGCTGAAGCTCAAGCAAATGATCGTCGGCTGAACCGCGTCTCAGCTCTACATTTTAAAGACGGTACGCGCCGGTCTCAGACCTGGCGGAGAGACTGACCGTTCGTGGAATCGAATAGATGAGCGACCTGAGGGTCGTGGTCCAGGTACACGTCCGTGCCTATCTGAAGGTCGGTCTGCCCCGGTCTGTGCAGGGTTACCTGGTCGCCGGTCGGCGTCGCCGCGTAAATGTAGGAATCGCCGCCAAGTTGCTCGATGCTGCGCACCGTTGCGTGCAGGCCAGAGCCCTCCCCGGCTGCCGGGAAAAGGTGGTTCGGCCGGATGCCCAGCGTCACGGCGGAGCCCTCGCGAAGCGAGAACCCCTCCTCCGGCAGGCGCACCGCCTCCCCATTCTCGAGCCGCAGCCGCCCGCCTTCGACCGAACCGGACAGGAAATTCATCCGCGGCGACCCAATGAACCCGGCCACGAAAAGGTTTGCCGGCCGATTGTAGAGTTCAAGCGGCGCGCCGGTCTGCTCCACACGGCCATCCCGCAGCACAACGATCTTGTCGGCCATGGTCATCGCCTCGACCTGATCGTGCGTGACGTAGATCATCGTGTTTCCCAACCGGCCATGCAGCCGCGATATCTCACCCCGCATTTCCACGCGCAACTCGGCGTCCAGGTTGGACAATGGCTCGTCGAAAAGGAAGATCCGCGGCTCCCGTACCACCGCCCGCCCGATGGCCACCCGCTGACGCTGCCCGCCCGACAAGTCCTTTGGGCGCCGGTCCAGTAGCCCGTCGATCTGCAACATCGCGGCAACCTCGTCCACTTTCGTTGCGATCTCGGCCCGGGGGGTGCGCAGGTTTTCCAGCCCGAACGACAGGTTCTGCCGCACGGTCATATGCGGGTAGAGCGCGTAGGATTGAAACACCATTGCCAGGCCACGTTCGGCCGCCGGAATATCGTTGACCACCTCGTCGCCGATCCGGACCTCGCCCGCGGAAATGTCCTCCAGCCCCGAGATCATCCGCAGGAGCGTGGACTTGCCGCACCCGGACGGCCCGACGAAGACGCAGAACTCCCCCTGCTCCACGTGCAGATCGACACCGCGGATCACCTCGGCACCGCCGAAGGACTTTTTCACGCCCCGCAACTCCAGCCGCGCACGGCGCGATGTGTCCACGGGTTTCTGCTCGCCTGCCATCGACATCGCTCCTCGCTCACTTCCCGCCCGTCGAGGCGATCCCGGTGGCGATGTATTTCTGCAGGAACGCAAACACCAGCGCCACCGGCAGAAGCGTCAGCACCGTCATCGCCAACAGGCTGCTCCACTGGGTGTGCATTTCGCCCTGGAACGAGTTCAGCGCGAGTTGCAGCGTGTAGTTCTCGCTCCGCGACAATGCGATCAGCGGCCAGAGGAAATCGTTCCAGCGCCACATGATCGAAAGGATCGCCAGCACCGCGATTGCCGGCGCCGACAGCGGCAGGATGATCCGCCAGAAGATCTTCCACTCGCTCGCCTTGTCCATGCGCGCCGCATCGAGGATCTCGTCGGGGATCGTCAGCATGTACTGGCGCAGCAGGAAGACGCCTGTCGGCGTTGCCGCGCCGGGGATGATCACCCCCCAGAGGCTGTCGAGCATGCCGAACTCCCGCGTCACCATGAAAAGCGGCACCAGCACCACCGACTGCGGCACCATCAGCACCCCGATCACCAGCGCCATCACCACCGCGCGGCCACGGAACTGGTACTTGGAGAGCGCGAAAGCCGCCATGGAGTTGACCAGCAACGTGATCGCCGTGGCAACAAGCGTGATGAAGGTGGAGTTCCAGAAATAGCGCATGAAATCGAAGCGCTCGAACAGATCGCGGTAGTTCTCCGTGGCCAACCGCACACGTTCCACCGGCACCCGCTCGCCCCGGGCGATCTTGATCACCTCGCCCGGTGCGTCCGGGCGCACGACCTGCGCCGTCAGCCCGATCCGCCGCACCTGCGCCACCACCTCGCCCTCCAGATCGCCCCCCGTGACCCGGAAGAGCGGCAACGGTTTGTCGTATCCGTCCAGCGACACGGTCTGCTGGGCATAGGGCAGGAACCGCGGCGGGAAACGGTCGAGTTCCGCATCCGTCTTGAAGGAAGAAAAGACCAGCCAGATCACCGGCCCGAACATCAGGAAGATTCCGAGAACGAGGTAGCCGTAGGTCAGCCAGTCGGTCCAGTGCAGCCGGCCGCGACCGCGCGTGCGGGTGAGGAAGCGGCCGGCACTACCCATTGGACGACCTTCGCGTGATCCAGAGTTGCACGCCAGTCAGCACCACCAGCAGGAGCGCCAGCAGCAGCGATGCCGCCGCCGCCGGGCCGAAGAGCCGGGGTGCGCCTGCAAACCCGGTCTCGTAGATATACTGGATAATGAGCGTGGTCGCCGAGCCCGGCCCCCCACCGGAGAAGGCATAGACCTCGTCGAAGGTCTGCACCCCCTTGATGAGCGCCAACACGAGGACGACCAGCATCGTCGGCATCAGGAGCGGCAGGGTGATCCGTCGGAAGGTGCGCCAGGGGTTCGCGGCATCCATCACGGCGGCCTCGTAGACATCGCGCGGAATCGCCTGAAGTCCGGCCAGCAGGATCAGCGTGTAGAACCCCATATGGGCCCAGACCGACAGGAAGACCGACCAGAAAAAGGCCCAATGCCGGTCGAGCATCCAGACGACGCTCTCCAGCCCCACCGCCTCCAGCCCGGCATTCAGGATACCGTTGCGTTGCAGCACCCATTTCCAGATCAGCGCCACGACAACCGGCGAGAGCAGGACCGGAAAGAAGAACACCGCCCGGAAGAAACCGCGCGCCCGGATCTTCCGGTTCAGCACCAGCGCGGTGAGCAGAGACAGGCCCACCATGAACCCGACCTGAAGCACGATGAACCAGGCGGTATTGTGGACGGACCGCCAGAACAGATCCCGCACGCAGGTGTTCGGGTCCAGGTAATTGTCGCAGTCGAGGAGTTGCACGAAATTCTCGGTGCCAACGAAACTGCGCTCCATCAGCAGGATCTTGTCGGTACCGGTAAAGGCATAGGCGAAGTTCAGGAGGATTGGCAGGAAAGCAAAGGTGCCGAACAGCAGCAGGTTCGGCAGGAGGAACACCCACGCCAGCCGCGTAATCCCGAACCGCCGCTGCAGGAACTGCATCGGCAGGTCGATGAGGTTCATCAGGGGTGAGATCAGTCGCAGCAGCATGGGGCCTTCCGGGATCGGGCGCGAAGCAACCTTCGCGCCCGGCGCGCTTGAATTGGCGGCGCTATTCGCCGGCTTCGTCCAACGCTTGCGCCAGATCCTCCTTCGCGCGTTCCATCGCCTCCTCGACGGTCAACTCGCCCACGATGGCCTGGGTAATCCGCGTGGCAGAGATGTTGAACATCGCGCGGTTCAGTTTGTAGCCCTGATAAGCGAAGGCGATGGGCGAGACTTTCGGCAATTGCGACGCATAGGCATTGAGCGCAGCCCCGGCGGCCGGAGAAGCGCTCTCGTAGGTCATGCCCTCAGTGATGACAACGCCATGCGCGGGGATGTTGAGCGATTTTCCGGCAAGCTCGGCGTAGTTGTCTTTCTGCGCCAGGAAGTCGATCAACTTGGCAACGATCTCCGGATGCTCGGTGTCCTTGAAGCCGACAATACCGGCGCCGCCCGGCATGCCGGAGCAGGCGGCCGGACCGCAGGGCGAGCTGACAACGGCCCAGTCGAACGCGTCGCCGATAGAGCTGTCCATTCGCTGAACGTTCCAGCTCCCCGAATAGTAGAAGACCAGCTCGCCGTTGATGAATTCCTGCGCCGCGTCCTGGTAGGTGGTGCCGCCCGTGGCGCCCCAGACGTCGCGTGCCATGGTGCCATCGGCGTTCCAGTCGACGAATTTCTGCGCGAAGGTCTGGAAGCCCTCGTCCACGAGGATCGGCGTGCCATCCTCCGCAAAGAGCTGCGCGCCGTAGGAAATCGCCGGGCCGGCGATCCGGTGCCCGGAGCGGTCGATGGCCATTGCAAAGGGCGTTTCGGTGGCCTCTGCCACCGCGCGCGCGGCCTCCGCCCAGTCGTCCCATGTCGCGTCTTCGCCCGGCACCTCGACGCCCGCCTGTTCGAACAGGGTGGTGTTGATGTAGGGCCCGGTGATCGTAAGCTGCGAGTGCAGCCCGTAGACGCCCGAATCCTCCGGCCCGCTGCGGTACCAGTTCAGGATCGGACCGAAGCTCTCCTCCCAATAGGCCGTGTCAACGTGCGGTGCGAGATCCAGATAATACTGGCTCAGCCCGCCGAGGTCCGTCACCTTTGCCATGTCCGGCCCCGTGCCGGCGGCAAGTTGCACCGGCAGGTTCTCCAGGATCGCCTTGTAAGGCACCTTGTCGATTACGACGGTCACACCCTCGTTCTCGGCCTCGAACCGGTCGATGATTTCGCCGGCCGCTTCGCATTCGTTGCCGTCGGAATAGCACATGAAGCGGATTTCCTGCGCCATGGCCGCCGAACCAGCCACCAGCAATCCCGCGGCCATTCCGAAAATCCCCTGTTTCAAAGTCATTGGTCCTTCCTCCCTTTTTCAGACCGGTTCGGCCGAATGCCTTTCCGGCACCCAACCAGCATACAACGGGTGGTCCTGCCGCAGCGGCATTCGCACCGACCGCCCCGTTCGTGCCGCGTGATAGATTGCCGCGACCAGTTCCACGGACCGCCGACCGTCCTGTGGCGTCACCGCCCGAGTGCCGCCATTTTCGATCCGATCCGCCAGCGCCGCGAAGAACCCGGCAAAACGGCTGGGCGACGGCCCCACCGAGGCCAACACGCGATCGACCGCGGGCTGGTCCGCAGGATCTCGCGCAGTGAAGCGCCACGGCACCGACATCGGCGCGTAGGGCTCGGCCCCGCTCTCGGCGGTGACCCCTTCCCAGCAGAGGCGCAGGCGGCTCGTGTCCGTTGCCGCGCCCAGCGTCACCGAAGAGGTCGCCAGCGCGCCGCTCTCGAAACGCAGCAGAATGGCCGCACAATCCTCCGTCTCGATCCTGTTCACGCGGGTGGCGACCTGGGCCTGCACCTCCGCGACTGGGCCGAGCAGCGTTCCCAACAGGTCGTGGTTGTGGATCGCGTGGCCTAGTACCGCGCCACCGTTCTCGCCGTCCCACGTGCCGCGCCAGCGCGTGTCGTAGTAGGATGCACCGCGATTCCAATGCGTCTCGACACTGGCCGCATAGGCGCTTCCAAGCAGGCCGGCTCCGCGCAGCGCCTCGATCTGTTCCATCGCCGGGCCGTAGCGATACTGGAATACCGGCGCGAGCACCCTGCCCGACTGCTCGGCACAGGCAATCAGCGCGTCGGCCTCGGCCAGCGACGGTGCCATGGGTTTTTCGCAAACCACGTGTTTGTCAGCGTTCAAGGCCTCCATGGCGGCGGCGACATGCAGATGCGGTGGCAGGCAGATATCCACCAGATCCACCCCGGGATCGGCCAGTGCCTCCGCAAGATCCCGGCCGACGGGAAGACCGAATGGTGCGGCAATCTCCTCTGCCCGCGCCAGGTTCAGATCACAGATTCGGCGGACGTCGAACCGTTCCGGCAATGCCCGGTAGCCGTCGAGATGCTCCCGCCCGATCCCCGCCCCTATGATCGCGACGCCGATCACGGGCGCGGGATCCCCTCGGCCATGCGCTGCGCCTCGAGCGCCAGTTCCATGACGCGGAAGCAATGTTCCTGGCGCATGGCGGTCTCGGTCCGGTCCCGGATATCGGCCATCAGCCGCCCGAAATATGGCAACCCGGCATCTGCGCAGTCGACCTTCTCGCAGCGCGTGCCATTGACGAGAAACAGGTGATCGGTGCCCGGCGCGCCGGCCACATCCACGTATTTCCGCAACTCGATATAGCCCTCGGTCCCGAGGATCGTCAGCCGCCCGTCGCCCCAGTTCGGAAGCGCATCCGGCGTGTACCAGTCGACGCGGATATAGCCGTGCCCCTGTGAACTCCGCAGCGCGATCTCGCCGAAGTCCTGTAGCCCGGGCGTTTCGGCATTCGCGAAATTGCCGATGCTCGCCATCGTCACCTCCGCATCGGTGGACCCGGTGAAGTGGAGAAACTGGTCGATCTGGTGCGAAGCGATGTCGCAAAGGATCCCGCCATAGGCCTCGCGGTCGAAAAACCAGTCCGGCCGCGTCGCCTTGTTGAGCCGGTGCGGGCCAAGCCCCACCGTCTGCACCACGCGGCCGATCTCCCCGGCCGCCACCAGCGCCTCTGCCCGCGTCACGCTCGGCACCTCGAAGCGTTCGGAAAAGTTGACGGACCAGATGCGCCCCGTCGCCGCCTGGCAACTCTTGATCTGGCCAAGTTGTTCGAGCGTTGTGCACCCCGGCTTGTCGGTCATCACGTCCTTGCCGGCCTCCATCGCCTCCACCGCCAACGCGGCGCGGCGGTCAGGCCGGTCGGCGATCAGGAAAAGGTCGATCTCCCTGTCCGCCAACAGCGCCCGGCGATCCGCCGCCCGCGGGACGTCCGGAAACCGCTTGCGAAATCCTTCCAGCGGCTCCGGGTCGCCATCGTTCCACCAACCGGCAAAGCTGGCCCCCGCATCCACCATATTCTTCGCCATTCCGAAGATATGCCGGTGCTCAATCCCGAGAGCGGCGAATTTCATCGTTTTTTCCATGGATTACGAAACCTTTCAAAGGTCCACGGCCTGCCCCTCGCGGGACGACCGCACCAGCGCGTCGATCAACCGGTGAACCGTCAGCGCCTCGCGGCCCGTCACCAGCGGGGCACGCCCGGTCTTGAGCGCATCGGCAAAATCCTCGATCACGCCCTGATGCCAGGCATGGGTAAATGCCATCGGGTCGGCTCCCCCGCCGGTACCGGCGGCCGGTGCACCGATGGTTTCACGGCGACCATCCTGCCAGTCGAGCGTCACAATGCCGGATTCCAGCCGGAGGCTGCCCGCCTCCCCATGCAGCACGATGTACTCCGCGCTGCCCGGGTAACTCGCCGTGGACGCAACGAGTGACCCCACAGCGCCACTGGCAAACTCCATCCCGGCGCTCACGAAATCCTCCGACTCCATGCGGTGCAACCCGGTGGTGCGCGCCATCGCCTGCACGCGACGCACTGGCCCGGTGAGCGAAAGCATCAGGTCGAGCGTGTGGATCGCCTGCGAAATCAGCACGCCGCCGCCATCGCGCGCATAGGTTCCACGCCCCGGTTCGTCGTAATAGGCCTGCGGCCGCCACCAGGGCACGGCAACCTCGACCAGCGCGATCCGGCCAAGGGCGCCCTCTGCGACAAGCGCCGCCGCCCGTTGCGACGCCTCCCGGCACCGATGCTGGAACACGACGCCAAGCGGCACGCCGGCGGCTTCGCACAGCGTGACGATCTCCTCCGCGGCCACGCTGTCGCGCTCTACCGGCTTCTCCATCAGGATCGGCTTGCCAGCCCGTGTCAGGGTCTGCACGATCTCCATTCGTGCATTCGGAGGGGTGCAGAGCAACACGAAGTCCACCGCGTCGTCCCCGGCGATCTGTGCCACGTCCTGGTAGACCAGCGGTGCTGCACCGCAAATCGGCGCCACGTCTTCTGCGAAACCGGCCGCGCGTTCCGGATGCGCCGCCAGGACACCGCGCAAGGACACCTCGCCGTCGGTCGCGGCCAAGGCCTCGACATGGGTTCGGGCCACCATCCCAACGCCAATGAGGGCAACCTGCATTCTATCCTCCCGCGAAGCCGAACCGCCGCCAGCGACTGACCGAACAGTAATCACGTCGCGGCACGCTTGGCCAGAGTGCCCACGGGGGAAGCTCCGGATGCCGGCACGTGGCGCGGCCTCAGATGTCCTTCACCAGCCGGAGGGCGTCGTAGATCGCGGCGTGCGTGTTGCGCGGCGATACCGCGTCGCCAATGCGATAGAGCCGGAACGCACCGTCTTGGTTGCGCACCAACGTCTGCGGACGTCCGTGCAGAAGCGCGTTGTAATCCACCTCGCCGAGGTTCAGGGAGGCTGGCCGCAGTGCGTGGTACAATTCGTCGAGCGGCCGGGTGCCGTAATTGACGACCACCTGATCCACCTCAATATTGCTGCGGAACGCACTGTAATCCGTGCCGATTGTCGCTTTCAGCCGGTTCCCGGACGGCGCGACCGCCAGCAGCCGCCGCGCGACGGTCAGCGTGACCGCCTTGTCCTGAAGCGCCCGCATGTAGGGCACGAGATTCATCCCCATGACATCGGGGGCAATGGTCCTGTGGGGCGTCATGACTTCCACCACCGATCCGGCCATTGCGGCAAGTTCGGCCGCCTGAAGGCCCGGATGATCGCCGGCCTCGTCGTAGACGAGCACCGTATTTGCCGGTTTCACATCGCCCGACAGCAGGTCCCACGCGCTTGTCAGCAGCGCGTTCTCGCCATTGGTCTCGAAGAGTTCCACGTTCGGAAGACCACCGGATGCGACAATCACGATGTCCGCCGTTTCCGACATTACATCATCGACTTCCGCCCATGTATTGAAGTGGAACGTCACGTCTCCTGCAGCGCATTGCGCCATGCGCCAGTCGATGATCGACATCATCTCGCGCCGCCGCTCAGAGCGCGCCGCGAGCCGCAGCTGGCCGCCCGGCTGATCGGCCGCCTCGAAGACCACAACCTCGTGTCCGCGTGCCGCCGCCACCCGGGCAGCCTCCAGCCCACCCGGCCCCGCGCCGACGACGACAACCTTGCGCCGCTCCTCCGCTGGTGGAATATCCTGCGGCATCGTCTGCTCCCGCCCGCTTGCCGCATTGTGCATGCAGAGCGCCTCGCCGCCCTGGTAGATCCTGTCGAGGCAGTAATTGGCGCCGACGCAGGGGCGGATATCCTCTTCCCGGCCAGCCATGATCTTTCGCACGATGTGCGGATCGGCGATATGGGCGCGCGTCATTCCAACCATGTCCAGCAACCCGGCCGACACCGCGTGGCGCGCGGTGGCCACATCCGGGATCTTCGCCGCATGGAATGTCGGCAGGCCCGTCGCTGCGCGGATCGTCCCGGCGAAATCCATGTGCGGCGCATTGCGCATCCCCTGCACCGGGATCACGTCGGTCAGCGCCGGATCGGTATGGATGCGGCCGCGAATGACATTCAGGAAGTCGACCTTGCCCGTTGCCTTCAGACGCTCGGCCATCGCCAGACCCATTTCCGGGTCGATGCCGCCGCCGCAATTCTCGTCGGCCGTGAACCGCACGCCGAGAACGAAGTCATCCCCAACGCGTTCTCGAATAGCATCAATAACTTCCAGCCCAAACCGCATGCGGCTTTCCAAGGTCTGCGGCCCATAGGGACCATCCAGCGTATTGGTCAGCGGCGACCAGAAATTGTCGATCAGGTGCCCGTAGGCCTCCAGCTCGATCCCGTCCATCCCCCCGGCCTTCATCCGCTCCGCCGCATCGGCGAAGTCGCCGACGATCCGGGCGATATCCCAATCCTCCAGAACCTTCGGAAAGAACCCGTGCGCCGGTTCGTAATGCGGCCCCGGCGCGACGGATGGAAGCCAGTCACCCTTCGACCAACCGGTGCGCCGGCCGAGATGGGTGAGTTGGATCATCGCCGCGCACCCGTGCTCGTGCAATGCATCGGTGAGCCTCCGGATCCATGGCACGACCTCGTCGCGGTAAGCCAGGATGTTGCCGAAAGCCGGCGGGCTGTCACGAGAGACGACGGCCGAGCCCGCCGTCATCGCCAGGGCGACGCCGCCTTTCGCGCGCTCGGCGTGATAGGCGATGTAGCGCGCCTTCGGCATGCCATCTTCGGTGTAGGCCGGCTCGTGACTCGTGGTCATGAGCCGGTTGCGCAGTGTCAGGTGCTTCAGGCGGTAGGTTTGCAGCAGTGGGTCGGTGTGCATCGACGGCTCCGTTGGGACGCGCGTCCATCATGGCGCGCCGCCCGCGACACCGACAGCCCGGATGCGACACCGAATTGTCCCTCAGGGACACGTGATCCACTCATTGCAAAAGAAACGCCGTCGCCCGCGCGCGTCCTCTCAGCACCCGGTGCAGGCCCGGGCAGACCGCCCGGACCCGCTCATGAAATGTTACCCTTGCAAAGGGGCCTAGCCTTCAGTCGGGCCGCCCGCCGTCTTCCAGTCGTTGAAGCCGCCGACGTTGGAGACGTTCTTGTAGCCCATGTCGACCAGCGTTTTCCCGGTGAGCGCCGCCTGACCACCGGCGCCGCAGACGATGACGATGTCGGCATCGTAATTGAGACGCGTCTCGTGGAACGGCGTGTTCGGGTCGGCGGCGAATTCGATCATGCCACGCGGGATGCGCACCGCCCCCGCAATGGTGCCCGAGTTGGCGATATCGCTCGAATCCCGCACGTCGAGGAACACCGATCCGCCGTCCTTGTGCTTTGCGATACCGTCCTCGGCCGTGATACGCGGCACCACGGCGTCGGCTTCCTCCAGAAATTCCTTCGCGCCCTTCATGTCCTGTCCTTTCGCTGTTTCCCTTCCCTTATCTGGCGCAACGCACCGCCCGGTCAACGACGCTTTCGGCGTAACTGCGCCGACCGGGCCGGAGTGCTTTGCGCGCTGGCGAGCCTCGGGTATTGAGGGGCAACAACGGCAAACCGGGCAGGACAGAACCATGCAGACAACCAGACGCACCGTCACGGCAGGGCTTCTCGCCACCGCTCTGACCGCCTGCAGTGGCGGAGGCGGCAGCGGCACCTCCTCCACGCAAGTCACCCGCGCGCGCGCCGTCCCGAACCCGGCGTTCGACGCCTGGGTCGCGGCGTTCAAGCCCCGTGCCGCCGCGAGCGGCATTTCGCAGGCCACGCTCGACCGGGCGTTCCGCAACGTCGGGTACCTTCCGGAGGTGATCGAGAAGGACCGCAACCAGACCGAATTCAAGCGAAGCCTCGAAGACTATCTGGCAATTGCGGCGTCCGACGAGCGCGTGCGCCTCGGCAAGTCCGCGCTGCGGCAACACGGGTCGACCCTCGCCGCCATCGAGCAACGCTACGGCGTCGAACGGCAGATCGTCACCGCCATCTGGGGGTTGGAAAGCAAATACGGCGCGCGGCGCGGCGACATTCCCGTGATCTCCGCGCTCTCCACGCTCGCCTACGATGGCCGGCGCGGCGCGTTCATGGAAAAGCAACTCATCGCGGCGCTGCGGATCCTGCAAAACGGCGACATCACGCCGGATCGGATGACCGGGAGCTGGGCCGGGGCGATGGGCCACACGCAGTTCATTCCCACATCCTACCAGGCTTTCGCGGTGGATTTCACCGGCGACGGACGGCGCGACATCTGGTCCGACAATCCCGCCGACGCACTGGCCTCCACCGCCGCTTACCTGCAGCGAAACGGCTGGCGCACCGGCCAGCCCTGGGGCATGGAAGTGCGCTTGCCGGCAGGGTTCAACACCGGTCTGGCCGGGCGTGGAAACGCCCGGAGCGCGGCAAGCTGGGCCTCCATGGGCGTGACAGATACCGGCGGGCGGCCAGTGCCAAACCATGGTTCGGCCGCCATCCTGATCCCACAGGGGGCAAGCGGGCCAGCCTTCGTCACCTATCGCAATTTCAACGTCATACTGCGCTACAATAATGCCGAGAGCTACGGGCTCGGCGTCGGGCACCTGTCCGACCGCATCCTCGGCAAACCGCCGATCCAGGCCGGGTTTCCGCCGGACGCGCAGGGCATGACCATCGACGACCGCAAGGAGCTTCAGCAGCGCCTCACCGCGGCAGGCTTCGACACGCAGGGCGCCGACGGCGTGATCGGTTCCAATACCGAGGCCGCCATTGCCGGCTACCAGCGCAGCCGCGGCCTGCCGGTGACGGGGCAACCGTCCATGGCGCTCCTGCAATCCCTGCGCTGAGCCGAACGTCGCCGCTGCCCGCGATCACGGCAAATTGCACAAGCGCGCCCTGACCGGGTCTCGACCGGCAGCACCGCCTCTGGCAAGGATCGCCTATGCGCCACATGCACAACATCGTGATCCTGCTGCTCATCGTCTGCGTGCTCCCTTGGGGTGCGCATGCCGGCAGTCGCGTCGCGTCCATCGAAGCGCAGTTGAACGCCATCCGCACCGAAATGTCCGCCGAAAGCGACGCCGCCGGGGCGATTGCAACTGTGTCGCCCGACACGTTGAAACACTGCCGCAAGGCAACGCTGCCCGGTTCGTATTGTGGCATGGACATCGGCCTGCCCGCCGCACGACCGCTCACGGTGGCGCCACCACGCAGCGTCGGGCCGCGCCCTGAACGCGGCCGCGCCGGTAACGGATCGGATCCGCCCGGCCATCTCGACCCGCCTCGTGCACTTTGATCGCCCCGGCGCAATGCGCCCCGTCGATTGATGCGCACCGAAAAGGATTCCTCCCATGATCACCCGCCGCAATTTCCTCGCCGTTGGCAGCGCGGCCGCCCTGACGGCCTGCTCCCAGCCCGCGCCCGATACAGTCTCCCGACAGCCCGTTCCGGTGGAGCCAATCCCGCCGCTTCCGCCTATCTATGGCGCTGTCACCGACGAACCCTATCCGGTACCTGCGGTGCCCGAGGGTGTCGTCCCACAACGCCTTTGGCGGCAAACGGTGGACAACCCGCTCCCGCAGGAGGCGCCGGGAACGATCATCGTGGACCCCGACGAGGGCTACCTCTACCTGGTGCAGGCCGACGGCAAAGCGCTGCGCTACGGAGCCGGCACGGGTGCGGCCGCCTTCTCCTGGAGCGGGGTGGCAAGGCTGCAATACAGCCGCAAATGGCCGCGCTGGAAGGTGCCGGAGTCAATGGCCGAACGGCGCCCGGAACTCGCCGCCTACACCGTCGAAAACGGCGGCATGGACCCCGGCCCGGGAAACCCGCTGGGCGCACGCGCGCTCTACCTGTTCCAGAACGGCGAGGACACGCTCTACCGCATCCACGGCGGCTGCGAGCCGGAGCATCTTGGCAAGGCGGTCTCCTCGGGCTGCGTCCGGTTGCTCGATCAGGATGCCATCGACCTCTTCGACCGCGCCGAACAGGGGGCGAAGGTGTGGGTGTTGCCTTCGCTGAAGCCGCCACAGCT
Source organism: Tropicimonas marinistellae (assembly GCF_001509585.1). Taxonomy (GTDB): domain Bacteria; phylum Pseudomonadota; class Alphaproteobacteria; order Rhodobacterales; family Rhodobacteraceae; genus Tropicimonas; species Tropicimonas marinistellae. Next base: position 190,049 of record NZ_LNCI01000010.1, read on the forward strand.
GGGGGCGCTCTATTGAACGACGCCCGGAGGGCGCAATCGGACGGTTGGCGTCGGGCGGTTGGGGCGGGTGCGGCTCGCGAGTTGCTGCGTCGAGCGTCTGACCTCACCGCTCTGTTACTAGTGACGGGTTTGACCTTGGCAACCTTTCGGTTTGCGAATATGTAACCTTCTCGCAGTTCAGCGTGCGATTCGTCGTGCGCTGTTTTGCGTTTCGTCCAAGACGGTGGGTGGCATCCTTGCCTTAATCTCCTGCCTGAGACGGGATACGACAAGATTGGCCGAGGGTGTCCTCGGGCGTATTGGCGCAGCCCCGTATACGGACCTGAACGCCGGAGCAATCCGGCAAACATGAGCCGGGGGGTGCAAGCCTCCCATACTTGGAGTGAAACTGTGGATAGAGCCCAGAAAGAGAAAGTGGTCGAGGAACTCGGCCAGATCTTCGAAAGCTCTGGCGTCGTGGTGGTTGCCCGCTACGAAGGTCTCACGGTTGCAGAGATGCAGGATCTTCGCGCTCGCGCCCGCGGTGCCGAAGCCTCCGTTCGCGTTGCCAAGAACAGGCTCGCCAAGATCGCCCTTGATGGACAGCCCTGCGAAAGCATCGGCGAGTATCTGACGGGCATGACCGTTCTCACCTTCTCGGAAGACCCCGTGGCCGCGGCCAAGGTTGCCGAGGACTTTGCCAAGGAGAACCAAAAGTTCGAAATCCTTGGCGGGGCCATGGGAGAGAACGCCCTGGACCGTGCTGGTGTCACGGCCGTGTCGAAAATGCCGTCGCGCGAGGAGCTCATTGCTTCCATCGTCGGCTGCATCGGCGCGCCTGCATCCAACATTGCCGGGGCCATTGGCGCACCTGCTTCGAACATCGCGAGCATTCTCAGCACCATCGAGGAGCGCGGCGAGGCCGCCTGATCGCGAGACCTTCGTGGGGTTGCATTCCTCGCGTTGGAACACATCTAGGAAAACGGAAAGCACAAAATGGCTGATCTGAAGAAACTTGCTGAAGAGATCGTGGGTCTGACCCTGCTCGAAGCCCAGGAACTGAAAACCATCCTCAAGGACGAGTACGGCATCGAGCCCGCCGCTGGCGGCGCGGTGATGATGGCCGGTCCGGCCGGCGACGCCGGTGGCGCTGCCGAGGAAGAGAAGACCGAATTCGACGTGATCCTCAAAGCCGCTGGCGACAAGAAGATCAACGTCATCAAGGAAGTCCGCGCCATCACCGGCCTCGGACTGAAAGAAGCCAAGGAACTGGTCGAAGCCGGCGGCAAAGCCGTCAAGGAAGGCGTCGACAAGGCCGAGGCCGAAGAGATCAAGGGCAAGCTGGAAGCAGCTGGCGCCGAAGTCGAGCTCAAGTAATCCGAGCCTCGATACGAGGAATGTAGGCTGGAGCCGGTCGCGAACCGGCTCCAGCCGAACCTGTCTTGGAAAGGGCTAATGTCCGAGCCCTTTCCAAGGCGCGGTTCAAACGGTTCGGGAGCTGCCTTTGGGACGGCGGCGGGAATGGAACCTGACCCCCTTCATTCGTGAGCGGCGTGCAGCCGGGGCCCGACGGCGTTGCACAATGCGACAGACGAAAGGTGACATACCACATGGCGCAGACCTTCCTTGGCCAGAAGAGACTCCGCAAATACTACGGCAAGATCCGGGAAGTCCTGGAAATGCCGAACCTGATCGAGGTTCAGAAATCTTCCTATGACCTGTTCCTGAAATCCGGCGACGCGCCCGACCCCCGCGATGGCGAAGGCATCATGGGTGTCTTCCAATCGGTCTTCCCGATCAAGGATTTCAACGAGACCGCCGTGCTCGAATTCGTCAAGTACGAGCTGGAAAAGCCGAAATACGACGTCGAAGAATGCATGCAGCGCGACATGACCTACAGCGCACCGCTCAAGGTGACGCTGCGCCTGATCGTGTTCGATGTGGACGAGGACACCGGCGCCAAATCCGTGAAGGACATCAAGGAGCAGGACGTCTTCATGGGCGACATGCCCCTGATGACGCCCAACGGCACCTTCATCGTCAACGGCACCGAGCGGGTCATCGTCTCCCAGATGCACCGTAGCCCCGGCGTGTTCTTCGACCACGACAAGGGCAAGACGCATTCCTCGGGCAAGCTGCTCTTCGCCTGCCGGATCATCCCCTACCGCGGCTCCTGGCTCGACTTCGAATTCGACGCCAAGGATATCGTCTACGCCCGCATCGACCGCCGCCGCAAACTGCCCGTCACGACGCTGCTCTATGCCCTGGGTCTCGACCAGGAAGGCATTTGCGATCACTACTTCGACACCGTCGACTTCAAGCTGGAAAAGGGCAAGGGCTGGGTCACCAAGTTCTTCCCCGAGCGTGTGCGCGGCACCCGGCCGGCCTTCGACCTTGTGGATGCCGCCACCGGCGAAGTGATCTGCGAGGCGACCAAGAAGGTCACGCCGCGCGCGGTCAAGAAGATCCTCGACGAAGGCACGATCACCGAGTTGCTGGTGCCCTTCGACCAGATCGTCGGCCGCTATGTCTCCAAGGACATCATCAACGAGGAAACCGGCGCGATCTATGTCGAAGCCGGCGACGAACTGACCTGGGAAGTGGACAAGGACGGCGACGTAACCGGCGGCACGCTCAAGGACCTGCTTGACGCCGGCATCACCGAGATCCCGGTTCTCGACATCGACAACGTCAACGTCGGCCCCTACATCCGCAACACCATGGCGACGGACAAGAACATGAACCGCGATACCGCGCTCATGGACATCTATCGCGTGATGCGTCCGGGTGAGCCGCCCACCGTGGAAGCGGCCTCCGCACTCTTCGACACGCTGTTCTTCGACAGCGAGCGCTACGATCTCTCGGCTGTTGGCCGGGTGAAGATGAACATGCGCCTGGACCTCGACGCCGAGGATACCCAGCGGACCCTGCGCAAGGAAGACATCATCGCCTGTATCAAGGCTCTGGTGGAACTGCGCGACGGCAAGGGCGAGGTGGACGATATCGACCACCTCGGCAACCGCCGCGTCCGCTCCGTCGGCGAGCTGATGGAGAACCAGTACCGCGTCGGCCTGCTGCGGATGGAGCGCGCGATCAAGGAGCGCATGTCCAGCGTCGAGATCGACACGGTCATGCCGCAGGACCTGATCAACGCCAAGCCCGCGGCCGCCGCGGTGCGCGAGTTCTTCGGCTCCTCGCAGCTCTCGCAGTTCATGGACCAGACCAACCCGCTGTCCGAAGTGACGCACAAGCGTCGCCTCTCGGCGCTTGGACCGGGCGGTCTGACCCGCGAGCGTGCCGGCTTCGAGGTGCGCGACGTGCACCCGACCCACTATGGCCGGATGTGCCCGATCGAAACGCCGGAAGGCCCGAACATCGGCCTGATCAACAGCCTCGCCACCTTTGCCCGCGTGAACAAGTACGGCTTCATCGAAACCCCCTACCGGGTGGTGAAGGACGGACAGGTGACCGACGAGGTTCACTACATGTCCGCGACCGAGGAAATGCGTCACACCGTGGCGCAGGCCAACGCGCACCTCGACGCAGACGGTCGGTTCGAGAACGAGCTGGTGAACACGCGTCAGGCCGGCGAATACACCATGGCGCCGCGCGACGTGGTGGACCTGATCGACGTGTCGCCGAAGCAGCTGGTCTCGGTCGCCGCCTCGCTCATCCCGTTCCTGGAAAACGACGACGCCAACCGCGCTCTCATGGGCTCGAACATGCAACGTCAGGCGGTTCCGCTCCTACGCGCCGAGGCGCCGCTGGTCGGTACCGGCATCGAGGAAGTGGTGGCCCGAGATTCGGGCGCGGCCATCATGGCCAAGCGCGCCGGCATCATCGACCAGGTCGATGCCCAGCGGATCGTTATCCGCGCCACCGCCGATCTCGAAGTTGGCGACCCGGGCGTGGATATCTACCGTCTGCGCAAGTTCCAGCGGTCGAACCAGAACACCTGCATCAACCAGCGTCCGCTGGTGAAGGTGGGCGACCAGGTTTCCAAGGGCGAGGTGATCGCCGACGGCCCGTCGACCGATATCGGGGAACTGGCGCTCGGCAAGAACGTGATCGTCGCCTTCATGCCGTGGAACGGCTACAACTACGAGGACTCGATCCTGATTTCGGAACGTGTGGCGCGCGATGACGTGTTCACGTCCGTTCATATCGAGGAATTCGAAGTCGCGGCCCGCGACACCAAGCTCGGCCCGGAAGAGATCACCCGCGACATTCCCAACGTCGGCGAGGAAGCCCTGCGCAACCTCGACGAGGCGGGTATCGTCTACATCGGCGCCGAAGTTGGCCCGGCGGACATCCTCGTGGGTAAGATCACGCCCAAGGGCGAAAGCCCGATGACGCCGGAGGAGAAACTCCTGCGCGCCATCTTCGGCGAAAAGGCATCGGATGTACGCGACACCTCCCTGCGCCTGCCGCCGGGGGATTTCGGCACCGTCGTGGAAGTGCGCGTCTTCAACCGCCATGGCGTGGAAAAGGACGAGCGCGCGCTGCAGATCGAACGCGAAGAGGTTGAGCGTCTGGCCCGTGACCGGGACGACGAGATGGCCATCCTCGAGCGCAACATCTATGCGCGTCTCAAGGACATGATCCTTGGCAAGGTCGCGGTGAAGGGTCCGAAGGGCATCGCCCCGAACTCCCAGATCACCGAGGACCTTCTGGAAACGCTCTCCAAGGGCCAATGGTGGCAGCTTGCGCTGGCCGAGGAGGCCGACGCCCAGATCGTCGAGGCGCTCAACGAGCAATTCGACGTGCAGAAGCGCGCGCTTGAAGCCCGTTTCGAGGACAAGGTGGAGAAAGTCCGCCGTGGCGACGACCTGCCGCCGGGCGTGATGAAGATGGTCAAGGTCTTCATCGCGGTGAAGCGCAAGCTTCAGCCGGGCGACAAGATGGCCGGCCGTCACGGCAACAAGGGCGTTATCTCCCGCGTTGTGCCGATGGAGGACATGCCCTTCCTCGCCGACGGGACCCCGGTCGACTTCGTCCTGAACCCGCTCGGCGTGCCGAGCCGGATGAACGTCGGTCAGATCCTCGAGACCCATATGGGCTGGGCCGCGCGCGGTCTGGGCCTGAAGGTCGATGACGCGCTGGACGAGTATCGCCGTTCGGGCGACCTGACCCCGGTGCGCGACGCGATGAAGATCGTCTATGGCGACGATGTCTACGAAGAGGGCATCGCCGACATGGACGAGGATCGTATCGTCGAGGCGGCCGGTCACGTCACCGGCGGTGTTCCGATCGCCACCCCGGTCTTCGACGGGGCCCGTGAAGAGGGCGTCAACGACGCGCTCGGGCGCGCTGGTTTCGACCTGTCGGGCCAGTCGGACCTGTTCGATGGCCGCACCGGCGAGAAGTTCTCCCGTCAGGTCACGGTGGGCGTCAAGTACCTGCTGAAGCTGCACCACCTTGTCGACGACAAGATCCACGCACGGAGCACCGGCCCGTACTCGCTCGTCACCCAGCAGCCGCTGGGCGGTAAGGCGCAGTTCGGCGGTCAGCGTTTCGGGGAGATGGAGGTCTGGGCGCTGGAAGCCTATGGCGCCGCCTACACCCTGCAGGAGATGCTGACGGTGAAGTCGGACGACGTGGCAGGCCGGACCAAGGTCTACGAGTCGATCGTCAAGGGCGAGGACAATTTCGAAGCCGGCGTGCCGGAATCGTTCAACGTTCTCGTCAAGGAAGTGCGCGGCCTCGGCCTCAACATGGAACTCCTGGATGCGGAGGGAGAGGAATAACGGCCTCTCGCCCGAAGCGGGCGGCCTGACGGTCGCCCGGCTCCCCCCTCCCGCACCATTTCAAGGATTTGAAGATGAACCAGGAACTGACCAACAACCCGTTCAACCCGCTGACGCCGCCGAAGGTCTTCGACGAGATCAAGGTGAGCCTCGCGAGCCCCGAACGGATTCTCAGCTGGTCCTACGGCGAGATCAAGAAGCCCGAGACCATCAACTACCGGACCTTCAAGCCCGAGCGCGACGGCCTGTTCTGCGCCCGGATCTTCGGCCCGATCAAGGACTACGAATGCCTCTGCGGCAAGTACAAGCGCATGAAGTATCGCGGCGTCGTCTGCGAGAAATGCGGCGTGGAAGTCACGCTGCAGAAGGTGCGCCGCGAACGTATGGGCCATATCGAACTGGCAGCGCCCGTTGCGCATATCTGGTTCCTGAAGTCCCTGCCCTCCCGCATCGGCCTGATGCTGGACATGACCCTGCGCGACCTTGAGCGCATCCTCTACTTCGAGAACTACGTGGTCATCGAGCCGGGGCTGACCGACCTCACCTACGGACAGCTCATGTCCGAGGAAGAGTACATGGATGCCCAGGACACCTACGGCATGGACGCCTTCACGGCGAACATCGGTGCCGAGGCGATCCGCGAGATGCTCAGCCAGATCGACCTCGAGTCGACGGCCGAACAACTCCGCGAGGAGCTGAAGGAAGCCACCGGCGAGCTGAAGCCCAAGAAGATCATCAAGCGTCTGAAGATCGTCGAGAACTTCCTCGAATCCGGCAACCGTCCGGAATGGATGATCCTCACCGTCGTCCCCGTGATCCCGCCGGAACTGCGCCCGCTGGTGCCGCTGGACGGTGGCCGCTTCGCGACCTCGGACCTCAACGACCTCTACCGCCGGGTCATCAACCGGAACAACCGCCTCAAGCGGCTGATCGAGTTGCGCGCGCCGGACATCATCATCCGCAACGAGAAGCGGATGCTGCAGGAATCCGTTGACGCTCTGTTCGACAACGGCCGCCGCGGCCGGGTGATCACCGGTGCCAACAAGCGCCCGCTGAAATCGCTCTCCGACATGCTCAAGGGCAAGCAGGGCCGCTTCCGGCAGAACCTTCTCGGCAAGCGCGTGGACTTCTCCGGCCGCTCGGTCATCGTGACCGGTCCGGAGCTGAAGCTGCACCAATGCGGCCTGCCGAAGAAGATGGCGCTCGAACTCTTCAAGCCCTTCATCTACTCGCGTCTGGAGGCCCGCGGGCTCTCCTCGACCGTGAAGCAGGCCAAGAAGCTGGTGGAGAAAGAACGTCCGGAGGTCTGGGACATCCTCGACGAGGTCATCCGGGAGCACCCGGTTCTCCTGAACCGCGCCCCCACCCTGCACCGTCTCGGCATCCAGGCGTTTGAACCCACGCTCATCGAAGGCAAGGCGATCCAGCTTCACCCGCTCGTCTGCTCGGCCTTCAACGCCGACTTCGACGGCGACCAGATGGCCGTTCACGTGCCGCTTTCGCTGGAAGCCCAGCTCGAAGCCCGCGTGCTGATGATGTCGACCAACAACGTGCTGTCGCCCGCCAACGGCGCGCCGATCATCGTGCCCTCGCAGGACATGATCCTCGGCCTCTACTATGTCTCGCTGATGCGCGAAGGCATGAAGGGCGAAGGCATGATCTTCTCCGGGATCGAAGAGGTGCAGCATGCCCTCGACGCCGGAGAGGTGCATATGCATGCGAAGATCCAGTGTCGCGTGCCGCAGATCGACGAGCACGGCCAGGAAGTGCTGAAGCGCTACGAAACGACCCCGGGCCGGGTCCGGCTCGGCGCGCTCCTGCCGAAGAACGCCAAGGCGCCTTTCGATCTGGTGAACAAGCTCTTGAAGAAGGGCGAAGTTCAAAAGGTCATCGACACCGTCTACCGCTATTGCGGCCAGAAGGAATCGGTCATCTTCTGCGACCAGATCATGTCCATGGGTTTCAAGGAGGCCTTCAAGGGCGGCATCTCCTTCGGCAAGGACGACATGGTGATCCCCGACAACAAGTGGGAGATCGTCGACAGCGTCAAGGAGCAGGTCAAGGACTTCGAACAGCAGTACATGGACGGCCTGATCACCCAGGGTGAGAAGTACAACAAGGTCGTCGATGCCTGGTCGAAGTGCAACGACAAGGTCACCGAGGCCATGATGAACACCATCTCCGCGAAGCGGAAGGACGAGAACGGCCAGGAACTCGAGCCGAACTCGGTCTACATGATGGCCGATTCCAAGGCACGGGGCTCCGTGACGCAGATGAAGCAGCTCGGCGCCATGCGCGGCCTCATGGCCAAGCCGTCGGGCGAGATCATCGAGACGCCGATCATCTCGAACTTCAAGGAAGGCCTGACGGTGCTGGAGTACTTCAACTCCACCCACGGCGCCCGGAAAGGTCTGTCGGACACGGCCCTGAAAACCGCGAACTCGGGTTACCTGACCCGCCGCCTCGTGGACGTGGCGCAGGACTGCATCATCCGTGACACCGATTGCGGCACCGACCGCGCGATCACCGCTGAACCGGCGGTGAACGACGGCGAAGTCGTGGCCTCGCTCGGCGAGCGGATCCTTGGCCGCGTGGCCGCCGACGACATCCTGCGTCCGGGCACGGACGAGGTGCTCGTGGCCCGCAACGAGCTGATCGACGAGCGCAAGGCCGACGAGATCGAGAATTCCGGTCTCGCCTCGGTACGCATCCGCAGCCCGCTGACCTGCGAGGCCGAGGAAGGCGTGTGCGCCATGTGCTACGGGCGCGACCTTGCCCGCGGCACGATGGTCAACATCGGCGAAGCAGTCGGTATCATCGCCGCCCAGTCGATCGGCGAGCCCGGCACGCAGCTGACGATGCGGACCTTCCACATCGGCGGCGTGGCCCAGGGTGGTCAGCAGTCGTTCCAGGAGGCCAACCAGGACGGCAAGATCGTGTTCCAGAATCCCAATATTCTGGTCAACGATGCCGGCGAGCAGGTGGTCATGGGCCGCAACATGCAGATCGCCATCGTGGACGATCACGGCGCAGAACGCGGCAGCTTCAAGATCGGCTACGGCACGAAGGTCTTCGTCAAGGACGGCGCCACCGTCGCCCGCGGCGACAAGCTCTTCGAATGGGATCCGTTCACCCTGCCGATCATCGCCGAGAAGGCCGGTACCGCGAAGTTCGTGGATTTGATCAGCGGCATCTCCGTACGCGAGGAGACCGATGATGCCACCGGCATGACCCAGAAGATCGTGTCCGACTGGCGCTCCGCGCCCAAGGGCAACGAACTCAAGCCGGAGATCATCATCGTCAATCCCGAAACCGGGGAGCCGATACGCAACGAGGCGGGCAACCCTGTCACCTACCCGATGTCGGTGGATGCCATCCTCTCGGTCGAGGACGGCACCGCCGTCAAGGCCGGCGACGTTGTGGCGCGTATCCCGCGCGAGGGCGCGAAGACGAAGGACATCACCGGCGGTCTGCCGCGGGTGGCCGAACTCTTCGAAGCACGCCGTCCGAAGGATCACGCGATCATCGCGGAGGCCGACGGCTACGTGAAGTTCGGGCGCGACTACAAGAACAAGCGCCGGATCTCCATCGTGCCGGGCGACGATTCTCTGGAGCCCGTCGAGTACATGGTGCCCAAGGGCAAGCACATCCCGGTGCAGGAAGGCGACTTCGTGCAGAAGGGCGACTACATCATGGACGGCAACCCGGCGCCGCATGACATCCTGGCGATCATGGGTGTCGAGGCGCTCGCCGATTACATGATCGACGAGGTGCAGGACGTCTACCGGCTTCAGGGCGTGAAGATCAACGACAAGCACATCGAGGTGATCGTTCGCCAGATGCTGCAGAAGTGGGAGATCCTCGACTCAGGCGAGACCACGCTGCTCAAGGGCGAGCACGTGGACAAGACGGAGTTCGACGCGGCCAACGAGAAGGCGCTCGACCAGGGCCGGCGTCCGGCCGAGGGTCAGCCGATCCTTCTGGGGATCACCAAGGCCAGCCTGCAGACCCGCAGCTTCATGTCCGCCGCCTCCTTCCAGGAGACCACGCGCGTGCTGACCGAAGCCTCGGTCCAGGGCAAGAAGGACAAGCTGATCGGCCTGAAGGAGAACATCCTGGTCGGTCGCCTTATCCCGGCCGGCACCGGCGGTGCGACCCGTCGCGTGCAGAAGATCGCCCGCGACCGCGACCGCGACGTTATCGAGCAGCGTCAGGCCGAGGCCGAAGCCGCCGCCGCCCTGGCTGCGCCGGTGGACGACGTGGTCGGTGGCGATCTGGACGATGCCTTCATCGTGGATACGCCGGAGAGCCGCGACCTCTGATCGCGCGCCATCCCCTGCGAAAATAACCGGACCCCCGCCCATCGGCGGGGGTCTTTTCGTTTCGGGGCTCGGGTGTCGTGGCGCGGTCGCGGTTCGATAGGGCCGCAGGCGGCCGCGCGGCGTGCTGAGTGGCCGGCTTGGGGTCCGTCGCTTAATCCAATGTCCGGCGGAACCGTGTGAGAGCAATACCGGCATAGGCCAGAACGAACACGACGAGTGCAGCCATCGGTGCGGAGACATTCGTCAAGTCGGCCCCCTTCAGCATCACCGCCCGGATCATTCGCAGGAAATGGGTGAGCGGGAAAAGCTCGCCCAGTACCTGCGCCCAGACCGGCATGCCGCGATAGGGGAACATGAACCCGGAGAGAAGCAGCGAGGGCAGAAAGAAGAAGAACGTCAGCTGCATGGCCTGCATCTGGGTTCGGGCCGCGGTGGAGATCGTGTAGCCCAACAGCACGAGCGACAGGACGAAGATGAACACCCCTGTCAGCAACAGCCAGAGCGAGCCCACGAATGGCACGCCGAAGAGCGCCTTGGCCGCCGACAGCACCAGCGCCACCTGCACCGCACCGACACCGAGATAGGGAAGGATCTTGCCCAGCATGATCTCCAGCCCCGTCGCCGGCATGGCGAGCAGGTTTTCCATCGTGCCGCGCTCCACCTCCCGCGTCAGCGCCATGGAGGTCATCATCACCATTGTCATCTGGAGGATCACGCCTAGCAGCCCCGGCACGATATTGTACTGGGTGACGCCCTCGGGGTTGTAACGGCGGTGCACCACCACTTCGAGCTGGCTGCGGGCGGCATCGGCGGCCTCCGCCTCCTGCCCGCTCTCGTGCAGCAGCGCCTCGCTTGCCACCTGCCCAAGGGTGGAGATCGCACCGGACGCGACGGCCGGGTCAGTGGCATCGGCTTCGATCAGGATTTGCGGATTGTCTCCCTTGTCGATACGCCGGTCAAAATCGGACGGGATTGTCACAACAAAGGAAACAGCGCCGCGCTCAATCAGCGCCTCGGCCTCCGCCGCCGACGAGGTGATGTGGTCGAACCGGTAGTAGCCCGTCATCTCCAGCGCCGTGACGATCGCCCGGGAATACCGGTCCTGCGTCGGAGCAACCAGCGCAGCAGGCAAGTCCTTTGGATCGTTGTTGATGGCGAAGCCGAAGAGCAGAAGCTGCATCAGCGGCACGCCGATCATCATGGCAAAGGTGATCCGGTCGCGCCGCATCTGGATCACCTCCTTCCTCAGGAGCGCCCGCAGGCGCCGCAGCGAAAACCAACTCATGCCATGTTGTCCTGCGCTTCGCTCATGAACCGGATGAAGGCATCTTCCAGGCTGGTCTCGGTCGCGCTCATCCGCGTACCGGTTTCCGCGGCCACGTGTTGAACCGAGTCCTTCAACGCCGCGGCATCCCGACCGACCACATGAAGCGACGTGCCGAAGGGCGCGGTTTCCGCCACGCCGGGCATGCCGCGCAGCATCCGTTCCGCCGCCGTCACCTTCTCCATCTCCCCTTCCAGCAGGAAGGTGGTCAGCCCCGCATGGGCGATCACCTCTTCCACGGTGCCGGAGGCGACCAGCTTGCCGTAGGAGATGTAATTGACGAAATGGCAGCGTTCGGCCTCGTCCATGTAGTGCGTGGAAACCAGAACCGTCATTCCCCCGGCGGCAAGGTGGTGGATCTCCTCCCAGAAATCGCGCCGCGCCTTCGGGTCCACGCCGGCGGTCGGTTCGTCCAGCAGCAGCAGCCTCGGCTTGTGCATCACGCAGGCGGCCAGCGCCATGCGCTGTTTCCAGCCCCCCGAGAGCGCACCGGCAAGCTGGTGCTGCCGGCTGGAAAGGCCAAGCCCCTCCAGCACCTCGTCCACCACCTTGCGCAACGGCCGCAACCCGTAGAGCCCGGCCACGAACGCCAGGTTCTCGCGGATCGTCAGGTCCTCGTAGAGCGAGAACCGCTGCGTCATGTAGCCGATTTCGCTCTTGATGCGCCGCGTGTCACGCCCGAGCTGGTAGCCCAGAACCGTGCCCGTGCCGCCATCAGCCGTCAGCAACCCGCACATCACCCGGATCATCGTCGTCTTGCCCGATCCGTTGGGGCCCAGGAAGCCGGTGATCTGGCCACGGTTCACATCCATCGACACATGATCCACCACGGTTCGGTCTCCGAACCGCTTGACCAGCCCTTCGACCCGGATCGCCGGTTCGGTGCTCACGCCGGGTTCTCCGTCAGCCGGACATCGACGATCTGCCCCGGCTTGAGCCAATGCGATGCCGCGTCCGGCCGTGCCTCGACGAGGAAGACCAGCTTCTGCCTGTTGTCGAGCGAGTAGATCACCGGTGGGGTGAACTCCGGCCCATCCGCGACGTAGGTCACCTGTGCGGTCTGCCCCTCCGGGCAGCCGTCGCAATTCACGTCCAGCGTCGAGCCGATGGAGAGCCGGGAGACCTCCGATTGCGGCACATAGAGCCGCAGCAGCACCGCGCCATCCGGCAACATGGAAAGCACCGGCGCCTGCGGCCCGGCAATCTCGCCGTCGGTGCGCAAGATCTCGTGGATTGCCCCGCCTGCCGGCGCCGTCAGGGTGCGCCGCTCCAATTGCCATTCGGCGGCATCGACCCCCGCACTTGCCTGCGCCACCGCCGCCTGCGCCGCGTCGATCTCGTGCGGGCGCGCGGGCAGTTTCGCCACGGCGAGATTGGCCTCCACCTCGGCGATCTTCGCCTTGGCGACGTCCACCCGCGTTCGGGCATCCTCGGCCTCGGCCGAGGGCGAGATACCACGCGCTGCCAGACCTTCCAGCCGCTCGGCCTCCCGCTCCGCCTCTGCCGCCTCGGCGCGGGCGGAGGCAAGCGATGCCTCGATCACCTCGATCTCCTCCTTACGCCGTCCCTCGCGCAGGTTGTTCAACTCGCTTTCGGCGGCTTCCAGCCCGGCGCGCGCCTCGGCAAGGGCGATGGTCGCATCCCGCGTCTCCATCACCGCCAGAACCGCACCCGCCTCGATCCGGTCGCCTCGGTTGACCTTCAACTCCTCGATGCGCGCGGTGGTGATCGGCGCGATCAACCTGTACTCGCCTTCCACATAGCCCGTCGCCAGCGGCGGCAGCCCGGTGCAGGCCGCGAAGAAGGTCGCGAGGACCGGTATCGTGCAAACGAAATCGCTCATGGCTCGGATCTCCGGTTGGCGTCGAACATTGCGCGCAAGTTGGCGAGCAGCACGGCGGTGATCTGCGCCACCTCCGCCTCGCCCATGCCGTCCCAGCCCATTCGGCGTTCGACAATCGACTGGCCGACACGGAAATAGAGAACCTGACCGATCATCGCGAAGACGGTGAGACGGGTTTGCTCGCTCTCCGCCGGCCAGCCGGTGACGACCTCCCAGAGACGGCAGAATGCACGATGGCGCGGTTCCATCGTGCGCTCGTACATGATCGCCACCGCCGGCCCGTCCTCGGACAATTCCCGCATGACGAAGGCGACGATGTCGCTCTCTCCCTGCTCCAGGAGCAGAAAGTGGACGAATGCCGAAATGACCCGCTCGAACTGCGCCAACGCCTGTTCGGGCGTCTCCGCCACCGGCATTTCGACCCTGCCCAGCACACCCGCGACCCGCTCCGCGATGGCGGTACCACAGGCCAGCCGCAAACCCTCCTTGCCGCCGAAGTGGTAGGCGATGGAAGCGACGTTGGTTCCGGCCTTCTGGGCAATGGCGCGCGTGCTGGTTCCACGATAGCCCTCCCGGCCGAACAGCGCGATTGCGGCATCGATAAGCGCCGCGCGTGTCTGGTCGGATGGGCTGAGTGGTGGGTCGGTCGTGGTCATCGGGCGACTCAAAATTCAATCAAACGTTTGATTGAATTTTGCACGTCCCGTTCCACGACGCAAGCCCGGACCCCGCGACACGGGCTCCGGGTGTCAGGTTTTCGTCACGGCGGTCGGGCCACCGTCGTCAGGATTTGTCCGGCAGCGGTGGCAGGCTCCGAAGATAGAGGATGATCGCCGACAGATCGTCCGCCGTCATGCGGGCCAGGTACCCATAGGGCATCGGCGGCAACATCATCGACCCGTCAGGCCGTTTTGCCTGCGTGACCATCGTGGCAATCTCGTCGTCGGAATACTCCGCGAGACCGTCGGCATGGCTGGTCAGGTTCGGCGCGACAGAGACGCCCCAGGGACCGTGGAACTCGAACCCGCCTCGGCCAAGATCGGTCTCCACCATCGGCCCCTGCGGCCCAAATGGCGTATGGCACTCCATGCAATGGGCCACGGGCCCGGCCAGATAGGCGCCGTATTCCTCAGTTACCCCGCGCGGGACGTCGGCCACGGTCTCGACCGGTGGGCCGTAGGCCGGTGGCAACGGGATATTGTAAACGGATTCTCCAGGATCCATCTCAACGGCCGGGACTGTTCGCAAATACGCGACAATTGCCGACAGGTCGCCGTCCGACAACCCACGGTAGAAGGTGAAGGGCATGGGCGGGCCGATGACAGAACCGTCAGGTCGTATGCCCTCCCGGATCGCGCGCGCCAGTTCCGCGTCACTCCAATCCGCAACCCGGCCCGCAGGGGTGATATTTGGCGCGATGGCGGTGAACGCATCGATCTTCTCCACCAGCCGGCCGGCAAGGTCCTGCGCCGCCACTGGCCCCTCCGGTCCAAGCGGCGTGTGGCAGTTTCCACAGCCCGCCGGACCCTGCACAAGGTACTCGCCGCGTTCCTCCATGGTTTCGGCCGCTGCCGAAGACAGCCCCGCGCCAAGCGCGAGGGCCGCAAAGCCCATCCATCTGTTCATAGGTGCCTCCCAGGTTCCTGTTCGCGGGTGGAGCGTAGCACAGGTCCGCGGGAACGCTGACGAAATTCCCTGGGGGAAGGTTTTCGGCACCTCGCGCCCGATCAGGTCATGTCAGTTCAGGTAGGGGGTCGGGTCCACCGCTTCCACGCCTTCGCGCACTTCGAAATGCAGGAACGGCGACGCCGCATCCCGCACCGTGGCAATGGGTTGGCCGCGGCTGACCCTGTCGCCTTTCTTGACCTTCAGGTCTTCCACATTGGCATAGACGGTCAATACACCGCCCTCGTGGCGCAACACCACGATGGGCACCTGGTCGGTGTCTTCGGTGATCGCGGCGACGACGCCGCCGTCCGCGGCCTTCACCGCCTCGCCCGAACTGGCCGAGATGTCGATGCCGTCGTTCCTGCCCTTGCTGAAATCGCGGATGATCGACCCGCCAACGGGCGCCGTCATGCGCGTGCTCGATGCTTCTGTCGCCTGTTGGCCGAGGTCGGGAGATTCCGGTGTGCCTTCCACTTCCGGGCTCTCGGCCGTCGCGGTGGCGGCCACCGGCGCGGTCCGTTCGTCCGGCAGCGGCGCGGCCGCACTTGGCGGCGTCGGGGTCTGGCTGCCCTGCCCCGGCGCCGACGTGGCGCTTGCCGTTGCCGGCCGCGCCGCCGGCCGGTCGATCACCACCGGGATCAACAGGTACTGGCCGGCGCGCACCTCCAGGTCCGGCCCGAGCCCGTTCCACTCCGCCAGCGATTTCGGCGAAACGCCGTAGAGCCGCGCGATGGAATAGGCGGTCTCGCCAGCCGCCACCTGGTGACGCACCGGCTCCTGCCCGATCTGTTGCGACGCGACCTGCGTGCCGCCGCCCGTCGTCCCCGCGCGATCAATGGCACCGCCGGCGAGCGTCTCGATATCCACGTTATCGGCCGGCAGGATCGGCCCGGTGCCCGCGGCCCCGGTCGCCGGCGAGGGCTCCGCCACGCGGCGCGGAAGCGCCAGGATCTCGCCCTGGTTCAGCGGCGCATTCACCGGCACACCGTTGTACCGGGCCAGCTCCTCCGGCGCGATGGTGCCAAGCCGGGCCGCGACATCGGCAACGGTATCCCCCCGCCGGGCCACGACCACCTGGTAATTGGGATAGGAGATGACGCCGCGGTCGTCGGGCCGTGGCCGCGCCGCCGTTTCCACGCTCACCGCATCGCTGGTGTCGAAACCGCGCCCGAGGTCGCGCAAGTCCAGATCAAGCTCGTTGGTGGAACAGGCGCTCAGGGCAACAAGGCTGGCGCAAAGGCTCAGGATCGGGCGCATCGGCTCTCACTCCTCAATCGCAGCGCCCTCTTCTCGGGGCGTCTGGGTAAGTCTCGCGCGGCCGCGGCAAATCTGCCCGCAAACCGCCATTGAAATACATCTCTCTCATTCCCGTCCGAGCCCTTCCAGCAGCGGCACGAAACGCACCGGACAGAGTTCGTCGTAATCGTACCCCTGCTCGGTCCGACGGACCCGGATCAGCGTCTGCACCGCGTCGGACTGGCCGACGGGCAACACCATGATACCGCCGATGCCCAGTTGCGCCAAGAGCGGGCCGGGCGGATCTTCGGCCGCCGCGGTGACAATGATCCGCTCGAACGGCGCATGTTCCGGCAGGCCGTGGCTTCCGTCGCTCAGAAAGGTGGTGATATTGGTCATGCCGAGCCGGTCGAACACGGCCTGCGACTGGTCAACCAGCCGCTTGAACCGCTCCACCGTGTAGACCCGCCGCGCCAGCTGCGACAGGATCGCCGCCTGGTAGCCCGACCCGGTGCCCAGCTCCAGCACCTTGTCGCGCGGATTGACCTCCAGCGCCTGCGTCATCAACCCGACGATCGACGGCTGGCTGATCGTCTGGCCGCAGGCGATGGGCAGCGGCGTGTCGTCATAGGCGCGGTCGGCAAAGAGCCCCTGCACGAAAAGGCCGCGGTCCACGCTCTCCATCGCCGTCAGCACCCGCTTGTCCGTCACCCCCTTGGAGCGCAGCGCGAACAGCAGGCGCATCTTCTGTTCGGCGGTCCAGCTCATTCCAGCGCCGCCTTCAGCGCCGCGATACGGTCATGCGCGGTCAGGTCCGCCCGCATCGGCGTGACCGAAATATAGCCCTCGATATTGGCCTGAACGTCCGTCCCCTCGCCGGTCGCGACATCCTGCGGCCCGCCACGGACCCAGAGATACCGCCGCCCCGAGGGCGCGTGCGTGGCTTCCACCGAGAACCGCACGCCGGGCCGGACCCCCTGAACGGTCACGCGGCGCCCCTTGACGGCCGCCGCCGGGCACGCCGGGAAATTGACATTGTAGAACGTCCGGTATCCGCCGTTGCTCTCCCAGTCGCCCCGGTCGAGCAGGTCCCGGACCAGTGCCGCGCCATGCTCCGCCGCAGCCTCGAACGGATCATCGAGCGCCGCGTTGTGCGGCCCGAAAAACTGCGACAGCGCGATCGCCGGCAACCCTTGAAGCGCGGCTTCCATGGCGCCGCCGATCGTTCCCGAATAGAGCGTGTTTTCACCCGCGTTATTGCCTCGGTTGACGCCGGAAAGCACCAGATCGGGGCGATTCTTCGCCAACACGTCATGCACGCCCGCAAGCACGCAATCCGCCGGGCTGCCCTCCGCGGCGTAGCGCCGCTCACCCATTTTCGCGATCATCGTCGGATGGATGTAGCTGATGCAATGGGCGACACCCGATTGCTCGAAGGCCGGCGCCACGGTCCACACCTCGCCCTCCGGCCCGGCCACCTGTTCCGCGATACGATGCAGGACCGAGAGCCCCGGGGCGTTGATCCCGTCGTCGTTCGTTATCAGAATGCGCATGCCCGGCCTCTTGCTCTCCCGTCCTGCTTAGACCGAGGCCGCAGGTGGGGCAAGTCACCACGCGCCGCGCTGACGCAGCCGCCGCCGCGATCGTGCCGCGCGCGCCAGTCTCGCACCACGTATGCGCGCCCGGCGCCCCGGTCGCACGCCGCCTCGGTCGCTCGTGCTGCGGCCGCCTCCGGCCGCGCTGCGATCTAACGCAGGAAAGTTGACAGGGAAAAGCGTATCGCAGAGGCTGGTTACCCAAGGTAAATAGTAATCCGCGCGCGCACAGGAGCGGCCCTTGCCATGACCTATCTCAACATCGACAACATCGACGTGTCGCTTGGCGACTCGATGGATGCCAATCCCTTCGTCAACGTCACCACAGCGCAATCGCTGATCAACATCATCGACGCCGCCTCACCGGAGACGACGGAGACACATACCCAGGCCAGCCATGTCTGGATCAACAGCCAGCCGCTGGAACTGGAGTTCGATTTCGGGCTCGAATACAACCTCACGGACCTGCACTTCTGGAACTACCACACCGAAACCTACGATGTGGACCGGATCCAGTTCACCTTTCGCGACGCCGACCGCAAGGTCGTTGGCCGGCTGGATTTCACGCCCGATCTCGGCACGGGCGTAGTGCAGACCGCCCAGGATTACCCGCTCGATTTCCCCTCGCGCATCCAATACGTGACCGCGATCCTGTCCGGCACCAACGGCGAGGTGGATTTCAACAACCTTGGGTTCACCGGCGAACGCTTCTGCGAAGACGAGGTCATCGGCACGAAAAAAGACGATCTCTTCGAAAGTTGCGAGGAACCCGTCTTCTACGATGGACGCGGCCACCGCGAAACCGGCGACACCGTCTCCTACTGGACCAGCCCGAAGAAGGTCACGGTCAATCTGGCCAAGGGCGAGGGTCAGTTCGGTGACGCCAAGGGCGACACCTACCGCAACATCGAGAACATCGTTGGCAGCCGCAAGGCAGGCGACCGGCTGATCGGCAATGGTGCGGACAATATCCTGATGGGTGGCGCTGGCGGAGACTGGCTTGACGGCCGCGGGGGCGACGATGCGGCGGATTACAGCCTCAGCCGCGCCGGCGTAAAGATCGACCTTTCCACTGGCCTCAACAAAGGCGGCCATGCCGAGGGCGATACACTCAACGCCATCGAGAACATCATCGGCTCTGACCACGCGGATACCCTGGTCGGCGATGGAGCAGACAATGTCCTGCAAGGTGGCAAGGGCAGCGACCTGCTCGAAGGCCGCAGCGGCGCCGACAGGCTGATCGGCGGCAACGGCAAGGACGAAGCCACCTATCGCGGCTCCTTCAAGGGCGTTCAGGTCAATCTGGAAACGGGCGCGGCCTCTCGCGGCCACGCCGAAGGCGACCGCCTCAAGAGCATTGAGAACCTGTCCGGATCGACCCACAACGACTTGCTTGTGGGCGATGAGAAGGTCAACCTTCTCAGAGGGCTGGGCGGGAACGACACGCTCCGTGGCAGCGCCGGAAAGGACACTCTCATCGGCGGCGGAGGCTATGACACCGCCAGCTACAAGGGCAGTGAGGCTTCCGTCGAGATCCATCTCGGAAAGGAACGGACGGTTGGCGGACATGCCCAAGGCGACCTCTTGATCGGAATCGAAGCCATTGAAGGTTCGCGCCATCAGGATCGGCTGATCGGCGACAGCGGCAGTAACCGACTCGACGGCGGTGGGGGGCGGGACACACTTCGCGGCGGCCTGGGCGACGACATCCTGATTGGCGGCGGCGGCGGGGACAAATTCGTTTTTATCCGGCAGGATTTTTCGCGCGGCCGGTGGGAAGACACCATTTCGGATTTCCAGTCGGGGCTGGATCTCATCGACCTGCGCAGCTTCGGATACGACGGTCTCGGCGATCTGAAGATCCGCGATCTTCCCGGATCGGTTCTCGTGATCACCTCGAAGACAGATGAGGACGATCTGCGGATTCGCGTCGATCTGGGATCGGACGGAAGCGACGTTTTAAAAGCCTCCGATTTCCTCTTCTGACCGCCCCAACCGGTGCACTGACGGCGTGCGCGCGAAGATGTGGACGCGGAAGGCGTTAACGAAAGGTTAATTGGCGCCTGTAACTCTTTGAAAAATATAAGGTCGCGCCATGTCTCACGCGTGAGACACGCCCAATCAGGCGCCGGCCTTCTCGCCCAGCAGCGACACCAGCCGCGCGCCCTCCGCCCCGACATCCGCCAGCGCCGCCCGATCCTCGCCGGGGAAAAACCGCGCCCGCAGCGCGGTCGGGACCGGCTCGGGCCGCAGGATCTCGACCTTGGGTCCGGTCCGCTGCGTCTCCGCCGCCCAGGACCGGACCAGCGCCATCTGAGCGGCCTTGGTGGCCCCGTAGCAGCCAAAGAACGCCTGCCCGGCCCGGTCATCGTCGAGGAAAACGGCGCGCGCGCCTTCGCGGGCGCGCAGGAGCGGCGCCACATAGGTGATGAGGCGCCGCACCGCCTCGACATTGGTCGCCAGGGACCGCTCCCAGTCCTTGCCTTCCACCTGGTCGGTCGGCGTGCGCGGCGCGGCATGCGCGGCCGTGTGGAGCCATAGATCCACCCCGCCCCACCGGTCGTGGATGGACCGGCACAGGTGCTGCATCGCCCCGTCGTCGGTGACGTCGAGCGGCGCGAGCGTCGCTTGCCCGCCACGCGCCTGGATGCGGTCATCGAGTTCTTCCAGCCCGCCCACGGTGCGGGCGACGGCCATTACGTGAAATTCGGGTGCGAGTTGCTCGGCCATCGCCGCGCCGAGGCCGCGCGAGGCGCCCGTCACGAGCGCCAATCGAACGGCAGTGTCAGGGGTCGGTGTCGTCATGAAGGCTGACTGCACCGCCACCCGTGGCAAGGTCAAGCCGAAGCCGTCAATCGGACGGCATTTTCAAGCGCCGTTCCCGGCCGCTTGAGAGATAGACCAGCGAGTCAGCCTCAATCGCGGCGACCCGGCCGCCTTTCAGCCGTTCTCCCGGCCGCACCTTCTCGATCCGTCCCGATGGATGGCGCACGAGCGCGCGGCGGTCGTCGGGGTGGCCGAAGACCCCGATAAGACTCGTCTCGCCGGTTCGGAAGCGGTTCTTCTGGGTCGCCGCAGCGGCCACCCGGGCATTCGTGGACATCGAATATCCTTTCGCTCGCACAACGCCAGCGGACCACAACTCATCTGAGCGCCGCCGGTCGCAATGAAAACCCTGAGAAAAAATCGTCCGCAGTGTCGGGGTCACCGTTTCCGCGGCTGAGTGGAGCGGCGATCTACCACCCTTTGCACCGGGCCGAAAGGGGCGCATTCGCGGGACCGGCAGGATCTGGCCAAAGCCGGTACGCCTGCCGGTGGCCGGCGTCGGCGCCCCCTTCCCCTCAAGCTTGTCCTTCACATGCGGCAGCACGCGCATGGGACGCATCGCGGATTTGGCGGTATGGTGCCAAAGACTTGCCGCTCCCGGTTACGTCCCGGCGATTTTCCACGAGGTCACCTATGCCCAGCGACGCCACCCTCGTCTTCTACCTGATCGGCCTTGCCGCCGTTCTTATGGCGTCGAACAGGGTCCGCTATGACCTGATCGCGCTGCTGGTGCTGGTGACGTTGGCGCTGACGGGCATTCTCACCCCCGCCGAAGCGGTCTCGGGCTTCGGGGCGACGATCATCATCATGGTTGCCGGCCTCTTCGTCGTCGGCGAGATGTTGGACCGCACCGGAGTCGCCCGCACAGTGGGCGATCTTATCCTGAAGCAGGGGCGCGGCCAGGAAGTGCGCCTGATGATCCCGCTCTGCGTCGGCGCGGCACTCCTGGGCTCGGTCATGTCCTCGACCGCGGTGGTGGCGATCTTCATTCCCATCGTGATGCGCGTGGCCCGCGACACCGGAATCAACGCAGCGCGCCTGCTGATGCCCATGTCCTTTGGGGCAATGGTCTCCGGCATGCTGACGCTCATCGGTACCCCCGGCAACCTGGCGGTATCCGATGCGCTGCGCGATGCGACCGGCAAGCCGCTCGGTTTCTTCAGCTTCACCATCATCGGCGTGATCGTGTTGGTGGGCACGGTCGTCTTCTTCGCGTTCGCCGGTCGGCACCTGCTCGGGCCACTGATGGCCGACGGCGCAGACCGCCCGCGCCGCGCCGACCGCTCCTTTGCCGACATGTACCGGGTGCATGGCGTGGAACGGGTTGAAACACTCCGTCTGGAGCAGAGTTTTTCAGGTGCGGACGCCAAGGCACTGGAGGACGCCGCCCCCCGCATCCTCGCACGGCGCCGCCGAGGGCCACGCGGCAATCCGCACACCTCGCTCTACGCGGCGGGCATGGATTTTCAGCAGGGCGACCTGATTGTCGTCACCGGCGACGCGGCGGAGATCGCAGGTTTTTCCGACCGGCCCGGTATCGAACCCGTGGGCAGCTTTTTCGACGACATGAACGCCTGGATCGACACGCTGGGCATCCTTGAGGTCATGATCCATCCCGAAGCCTCGATTCGCGGCCGCAGCCTCGCCGAACTCGGCTTTCGCGAACACTATGGGCTGGAAGTGCTCAACATCCTGCGCGGCACCAAGCCCCTCGGCGACATGCAGAGCACTCCGCTCAAGGGAGGCGACCGTCTGCTGGTGGCCGGAAAGTGGACGCGTCTCGATGCGATCAATTCTGCCGGGCGGGATTTCGTGATCGTGGAAGAACCGGCCGAACGGGCGCAATCGGTGCCCAACTCGAACAAGCTCTGGATTGCCCTAATCATCCTCTTCGCGATGATCGCGGTCTCACTCGGGGGGATGTCGGTGACCATCGCGGTGATCCTGGCGGCGATTGCCGCAGTCATGACCGGTACCGTCAGCACCAACCAGGCCTATCGCTCGATCAAGCTGGAAACGCTTGTGCTGATTGCCGGCATGCTGCCGTTGGCACAGGCGCTGGACAAGACCGGCGGAACGGACATGATCGTCTCCTCGCTCCTTCAAGTGGCCGGCGACGACAACCCGCGCGCGGTGATGTTCGCGCTGTTCTTCCTGACAATGTCGCTCAGTTGGATCCTGTCGAACACCGCGACGCTGGTGCTCGTGGCACCCATTGCGGTCAATGCGGCGCTCTCGATGGGGGTCTCGCCAATGCCCCTGGCCATAGCCGTGCTTGTCGCGGGCTCCGCGGGCTTCGCCTCTCCTGTCTCCTCGCCGGTGGTGACGCTGGTCGTTGGGCCCGGCAACTACAAGTTTGCCGATT
Source organism: Tropicimonas marinistellae (assembly GCF_001509585.1). Classification (GTDB taxonomy): domain Bacteria; phylum Pseudomonadota; class Alphaproteobacteria; order Rhodobacterales; family Rhodobacteraceae; genus Tropicimonas; species Tropicimonas marinistellae. The sequence goes on from NZ_LNCI01000010.1 coordinate 212,954, forward strand.
TCCTGAAATGCGGCCTGCCGCTCACCCTCTGGGTTGCGTTGGTCACGCTTGTCGCGATCCCGGTTTTCTTCCCGTTCTGAAGCAACTCCGACATCGCTGCGCACTGAAACAAGTGAAGCATTTTCCGGCACGGGCCGAAACATTGCCGCAACGAAGCGGTTTCAGGCTGGACGGGACTTCGGACAAAGGAGACCCGACCATGACCCCAGACACCATTCGCGAAGTGCAGACCAGTTTCCGCGCCGTCGCCGCGATTTCCGACGCCGCCGCCGACATTTTCTACGACAAGCTGTTCGCGGCCGACCCCACCCTGCGCGCGCTCTTTCCCAGCGATCTTGCCGCGCAGAAAAAGAAGCTCATGCAGGCGCTCGCCTTTGCGGTTGGATCGCTTGACCGGGCGGACGCTCTTTTGCCCACGCTGCGCCAACTTGGTGCGCGCCACGCCGGTTACGGTGTGACACCGGAGCACTACCAGACCGTCGGCAGCGCGCTCATCGACACGTTGGATACCGGGCTCGGAGATGCGTTCACGCCGCAGTGTCGCCGCGCTTGGACGGACGTTTACGGCGTTGTCGCCGCCACGATGCAGGAGGGCGCAGCAGAGGTTGCCGACGCCGCCTGACAAAGGTCAGGCCAGCGGCGTGCTCATTCCGCGGCGGTCTTCAGTTTGAACCCGCGTTCAAGCATATCGGCCGGCTCCACCGGGTATTCACCGGAAAAACAGGCATCGCAATATTGCGGGCAATCCGCGGCACGTCCCTCCGCCTCCCCGACGGCACGGTATAGTCCGTCCAGCGAGATGAATTTCAGGCTGTCCACCGCCAGATGCTGCCGCATTTCCTCTTCGGACATCGTGGCGGCCAGCAGCTTCTCGCGCTGAGGCGTATCAACGCCGTAGAAGCACGGCCACGCCGTCGGCGGCGAGGCGATGCGGAAATGCACCTCCTTCGCGCCGGCATCGAGGATCATCTCCTTGATCTTGCGGCTCGTCGTTCCGCGCACCACGGAATCGTCCACGAGGATCACGCGCTTGCCGGCAATCAAGGCCCGATTGACGTTCAGTTTCAACCGCACGCCCATGTTGCGGATCTGCTCGGTGGGCTCGATGAAGGTGCGGCCCATGTACTGGTTGCGGATGATCCCCATCGCGTAGGGGATGCCGCTCTCCTGGCTGTAGCCGATGGCCGCGGGCGTTCCGCTGTCGGGAACCGGGCAGACAAGATCGGCCTCCACCGGGTTTTCACGTGCCAGTTCCACCCCGATCTGCCGGCGCGTTTCATAGACGGACCGGCCACCGAGGATGGAATCCGGCCGGCTGAAATACACGTGCTCGAAGATGCAGAAGCGAGACCGCTTGGCTTCGAAGGGACGGTAGCTCAGCAGGCCACGCTCCGGGGATATCACGACCATCTCGCCCGGCTCGATCTCCCGGATGAAATCGGCACCGATGATGTCCAGCGCACAGGTTTCCGAGCTGAGCACCCAGCCGCCGCCGACACGCCCCAGCACAAGTGGCCGCACGCCCAGCGGATCGCGCACGCCGATCAGCTTGGTGCGAGTCATCGCCACCACGGAAAAGGCACCTTCGACACGGCGGAGCGCATCCTTCATCCGCTCGGGGATGTCGCGCTGCAGGGAACGCGCCATCAGATGGATGATGCACTCGCTGTCGGAACTGCTCTGGAAAATCGACCCGCGGTCGATCAGCTCGCGCCGGAGGGCGTTCGCGTTGGTGATGTTTCCATTGTGGGCGATTGCTGCTCCGCCCATGGAGAACTCGCCGAAAAAGGGCTGCACATCGCGGATCTCGGTACGCCCCTTGGAACCGGCGGTGGAGTACCGGACGTGGCCGATCGCCAAATCGCCGGGCAACGTTTCCATCAGCTTCGCAGAGGTGAAATTGTCCCGCACGTACCCGAACCGGCGCGCCGAATGGAATCCGGTGCCCTGGTTGTGGGTGACGATTCCCCCAGCTTCCTGGCCACGATGTTGTAGCGCGTGGAGCCCAAGGGCGACGAAATTTGCGGCATCGGCGATACCGGTGACCCCGAAAACGCCGCACTCTTCACGGAGTTTATCGTCGTCGAAAGGGTGTGCGGGAAACGGCTGTAGCGTCTCTGGCGCGGCAGACATATGGCAGATGGCTCCGAATCCGGGAGGGTGGCAGCGCCGCCTGTTTACGGTTTTGTACGCCGGGTGTCATCCCCGTGTCACAGACTACACATGCAAAACACGGTATCTGGGCAACCGAAGACACCATGCGTCGCGCGTTTTTTCTTACATATCAACGAGCACCGCGCGGTTTCTCGTACCGCTCAATTCTCGGGCGGAATGCCGGCGACCGGATCGCTCATTGACGCAGGTTCCCGCAAGCCCAATCAGTTCGCGTCCGCATCCGTTGGGGGCACCGCAGGTTCAATTTCGGCGGGCGCCGACGTCACTCCGCATGAAACGTCGATCAGGCCGTTGAATTTGTCCGTCAGCCAGGCAAGCGCCGTTTCCTGATCGGCGATCTCGCCGCTGACGCGTTCCTGCATCGAGGCAAACACCTGCGCAGAACGGCTCTCTTCGACCACTTCGAGCCCCTGGGCCCCTACGGCGAAATCGTAGACGACCAGCGCGATGACAATGAGCAGCATCCCCCTCAGCACGCCGAAGAGAAAGCCCAGCCCCTGATCGATCGCATTGAGCGCCGAGCGTTGCACGATCGAAGAGAAAAGAGGCGTGAAGAGCGCGAAAACAACCAGCGCCAAAGCGAAGACACCAGCGAATGCGGCGATCGTCGAGGCTGTGCAATTGTCCAGGAAATCGCTGATGACCGGGATTTCGCGCACCAGAGGTTCGGCCTTGGGCGCGAACATGTAGGCCAGCACCGCGGCCGCGATCCAGCCGGCAATGGCCAGCGCCTCGCGAACGAATCCCCGCGAGTAGGCGAGGATCGCCGAAAACACGATGATAACCGCGACGCCCGCGTCGACGATGGTGAAGCCTTCCATTCGATTGCCTTCCTGCCCCGGACCGCTCTGTTTCTGGCGCCTACCCTGCGCCGAACATCTCTCCAACGAACGCGGTCAGGTCTGAAACCGGCCGCATGGCGAAGCCGTCAGGGGCCGACCCGGTCGACCTCTCCGGCACTGCTGCCTGCGAGAAACCAAGTTTCTGCGCCTCTTTCAACCTGTTTTCTGTCTGCGACACCGGCCTTAGTGCGCCACTGAGACTTATTTCCCCGAACACGACCATATCTGGCGGCAGGGCAGCGTCCTCGCGCGCCGACAGTAGCGCAGCGGCAACAGCCAGGTCTGCCGCCGGTTCGCCGACCCGCATTCCGCCGGCCACGTTGAGGTAAACATCGAGCCCGGCAAAGGGAATGCCGCAGCGCGCCTCAAGCACGGCCAGGATCATTGCCAGCCGCGCATTGTCCCATCCGACAACGGTGCGGCGGGCCTGCGGGGTCGGGCTGGGGGCGACCAGCGCTTGAAACTCCACGAGAACCGGGCGCGTGCCCTCGATCCCGGCAAAGACAACCGCACCGGGACTGCGGGCCTCCCGGTCCGACAGGAACAGGGCGGAGGGATTCGTCACCTCGCGGAGCCCCTGCCCCGTCATCTCGAACACACCGATCTCGTCGGCGGGGCCAAACCGGTTCTTTACCGCGCGCAGGATTCGGAACTGATGTCCTCGCTCGCCTTCGAAATAGAGAACCGTGTCGACCATGTGCTCGACAACGCGGGGGCCCGCGATCTGTCCCTCCTTCGTCACATGCCCCACCAGGATCACGGCTGTACCGCGCCGCTTTGCGAAGCTGACCAACTCATGCGCGGCCGCGCGGACCTGGCTCACGGAGCCCGGCGCTGCCTCCACGTTATCCGCCCACATCGTCTGGATCGAATCGATCACCGCAAGCTGCGGCCGCTCGCGGTCGAGCGTCGTCAGGATGTCGCGCAGGTTGGTCTCGGCAGCGAGCCGGACAGGCGCTTCCCCCAGGCCCAGCCGCTGTGCCCGCATTCGCACCTGTGCGCTGGCCTCTTCGCCCGAGACGTATACGCAGGAGAGGCCGGCAGACGCGAACCGCGCGGTGGCCTGCAACAAAAGCGTGGACTTCCCGATTCCCGGGTCGCCGCCCAGCAAGAGTGCCGAAGCCGGCACCAGCCCACCGCCCAGAACACGGTCGAGTTCCTCCATCCCGGACCGCGTACGCGGCGGCGGTGCCTCCTCGGTTGCCAGGTCCAGCAATTCCAGCGCCCGCCCTTTCCCCGCGCCGAGCGATTTCTTCGACGGACCGGCGGAAAGCGGCGCTTCCTCCTGGATTGTGTTCCATGCACCGCAGGCATCGCAGCGGCCCGACCAACGCGGGTGGGTGGCGCCGCAGGCGGTACAGGTGAAGGTGGGTGTCTTGGCCATGGGCTAGGGATGCCCTACCGCGTCACCGGCGGCAAGCCGCTCCGCCGCTCGGTCAGGTAGCCGATCGCGAGCGACGCGAGAATGCAGGCGGTAAAAAGGTACAACCCCCATGCCGTTTCGACCCGCCCGAGTCCCATTCCCTTGGCAATGACGACATAGAGCGCGATCAGGAAGACATCCGCCATCGCCAGACGTCCCAGCACTTCGAGTGCCGGCAACAGGCGCTTGCGCGCAATCCTGAAGTGCACCAACGCCAAGCCGATTGTTTTCAGGTACGGCGCGAAGAGTGCAAAGCAAGTCACGAGGAGTGCGAGAAAAATGTCGCTCCGCCAAAGCGACTGCAAACCGGAAATCACCGAGATCTCGCTCATACCGAACAGCGGCAGAATGCCTGCCCGCATCAGCGGTGCAAACCACGCCAAGGGGTACAAGGCGAGCAGGGAGAGATTGGCGAATTTCAGAACTGTCATGACAGCTGCCATATACGCAACGACGCGCCTCGTTGACAGCCCCGCCGATCGCTCGCGCCCACGATCATGCCTTTGCGCCAACGAAGCGGAGCCGCAAACCTGTATTTCGCGACGAAGGTGGTTTCCGGCGTCGGTACAATGACCTTCGCCCACAGACCGAAGTTCACAAAACCGTCGTGGTCGCACCACCGTCCATCAGGATATTCTGCCCGACGATGAAAGCCGCCTGCTGCGAGCACAGAAACGCGCACATGGCACCGAAATCTGCCGCATCGCCGTACCGGCGCGCCGGAATCGTCTCCAGTCGCCGGGACCTCGCTTCCTCCGGTGTAATCCCGGCTGCTTCGGCAGCGGCCTGATCGAGACTCACTGCGCGGTCGGTGGCATGAATACCCGGCAGCAAATTGTTGATCACGACCCCATGCTGCGCAACTTGTCGCGACGTGCCCGCTACGTATCCCGTCAGCCCCGCCCGCGCGGAGTTCGACAAGCCAAGCAAACCGACCGGCGCCTTGACCGACACGGAAGTTATGTTCACCACCCGGCCCCAGCCAGCGTCAATCATCCCCGGCAAGAGTGCCTTCATGAGTGCGATGGGGGCGAGCATGTTGGCGTCCAGCGCCGCGATGAAGTCCTCGCGCTCCCAATCTGTCCACATCCCCGGCGGCGGCCCACCGGCGTTTGTCACGAGAATGTCGGCCGCACCGGCGGCCGCCAACACGTCGTCCTGCCCCGTCTTGGTGCCCACGTCCGCCGTAACGGTGGTGACCGCTACGCCATGCGCCCGTCGTATTCTCTCCGCCGCGGTCTCAAGCGCCTCGGCGCCACGCGCGTTCATCACCAGATCGACGCCCGCCGCTGCCAGCGCCTCCGCGCACCCTAGCCCCAGCCCCTTGGAGGAGGCCGTCACCAAGGCGCGTTTACCCGATATTCCAAGATCCATCGCGTGCACTCTCATCATCGCCGCCGAGAACCCACCCTGCCTGCAGGAATGCCCGGCCGCAACCGCGTATGCCGTGCCCCGCATCGCCCCGGCCAATTGACGACCTCCACCCTGCGGCCTATTGCAGTGCGAAGTACGGAGCCACGCCCTGCGTCGATGACAGACACACCCGATCTCGAACCGGACTACGCCTGCCAGGTCTTTCCTGCCAGTCAGTTCCGTGTCGTCTCTGGCGCCAACCTGGGCGATCCACTGCGCGGGGCCGACGAACTGTGCCTTGACGATGTCTACCGCCTCGCCCCTGATGCCGAGCCATTTCACCTTCTCGTCCGCGACACCGGCACCCTCGGCGGGCGCGTGCTGTCTCAGAACGGCGTTGGGCAGCGTGTTGCCCGGCGCTCGGAAATCGGTTGCGCCGGCGCGGGACTGCGGCTCAGCGCGCGTCTGACCTTCCTCGGGCCAAGCGGCCACAAGGTCGACCTGCTGCTGCTGGAAACGACCGATCAACACGGGCGCACAACCCACGCAGCTCTTCCGCTGGATCCACTGGAGCCCGGACAGACGCACACGCTCATCGGGGTCGACAGCGCCCCCGGCACCGTGCGCCTTGCGGATATCACTGCGCTTGCATTCGGCCAAGGAACGCAGATCGCCCTCGCGGATGGCAGCCAGCGCCCGGTCGAGGCACTGCGGCCCGGCGACCGCCTTCTGACACGCGACAATGGCCCGCAACCGTTGCGCTGCGTATTGCAACGGACCGTCCGGACGGTGGGTGCACATGCGCCCGTTGTGATCCCGGCCGGAACGCTCGGCAACGTGGGCGACCTGATCCTTGGGCAGCAGCAGCGGGTTTTCGTGTATCAGCGCGGTGACGACCGGCTGACCGAGACCGCCGAGATGCTGGTGAAGGCGCAGTACCTGGTCGATGGCGAGCGGATCTTTCTGCGGCCGGGCGGATTTGCGGAGTTCTATGCGTTGGTGCTCGACCATCACGAGGTGATCTATGCCGAGTGCATTCCGGTGGAGAGCCTGGAAGTCAGCGCCCGTACGCTGCCCGCTCTGCCGGAAGATATCGCCCATGAAGTCGGAACCGAGCTACCCGGCCTGACACATCGCCCCCACATCGGCATTGAGGCAGACCGCGCCGCCGCCCGCATGGCACGCGAGCGCCTCCTGCAAGACCGCAAGCGGCGCACGCTTCCGGCCGACCATCAAAAAAAGTTATAAACTTCAGATACATACATCCAACTCTCACCGCCTAACGAGCGCTCGAACAACCGGCTCCCATTGCACGCGCATTGGCCGATACGCGGCCTGGGACTGGTCGAAGACGGAGAGCCCCTGCTCCGCCAGATCGCCATAGGCGACGCGCTCGGTGATCCGCGCGACCGGCGCGCGCCCGACTTTTTCAAAGAAACGATCGAGCCGTTCGTTGGCGCGGCCGCGGGTTTTGACGCGGTTGGCGAGGAGTTCGATCTTCACCTTGCCCTTGCGGATGCGCTTCATTTCCTGGAGGTCTTTCAGGAAGCGCTTGGTGCTGTCGGCGTCGAAGTAGGACGGCATGACCGGGCAGATCACGGCCTTGGCTTCGGCCACGAGCTTCTGGCTGTCGTCATCGTAGAGAGCGCCGGGCGCGTCGATGATAACCCATTCAATTCCCTTGGGAACTTCGCCCAGGGAGCGGCGAGAGGTCCAGTCGAGATGGGTGATCTTGGTGGCGCCGTAGGGGCGGCGCTTGAGCCAGCGGGTTGTGGATTTCTGCAGGTCCGCATCGGCGAGGGCGACCTTCCAACCGCCGTCGGCCAGCGCTGCGGCGAGGGTGATCGCCGTCGTCGTCTTGCCGCATCCGCCCTTTCGGTTGGCAATCAGCACGGTCTTCATCTGCTCTCCCTCCGTTCAGTTTTTTTCTTGTTTTTCAACGAATTCCCGGATGAACCTGCGGATTTCCCGCGCCGCGCTCGTGTCCAGCTCCTCGCAGAGCCGGACAAAGCGGTCGCGTTCTTCCAGAGAAATCCGGATCATCAACTGCCCGTCTTTCTTGCTTTTTTTCTTGTCCGGCATGATCTCTCGCCGCCGTTGATGTGTATACATTGTATATACATATGTGACGACGCAGCAACCGCTCGACCGTGGATTTCCGGTCAGAACGTACGGAACGGGGTGGGAGAGCGACCGAAACCAAGGTCGTTTTCGGCGGGCTTTCGGTCATTTCAGCCGCGATCAGCCGTGTACCGGAGAATTGACCGCAGTTTCGGACGTTTCGACCGGCAAAAACGACCGAAACGCCGGTGTCCGGTGGTGCAACGTGATAACGCACGGCCCGGCTGGCGAATCCGGAGATGGCAGCCGACGCCGGTGCCGTGCCGCCGGGCACCTTCTGCGCGGTTTCGGGATTGCGCGCGACGTGGTCGCCCCGGGCGTGCAGATGAGCCGCGGGAGATTGTCAGGGGAACCCTCGATGTGTTCCGAGGGCTCCCGCCGCTGTTTGAGTCGGAGGCCGTCCCTAGATGAAGTCGATGTCGTCGGTCAGAGCCTTGATGTTCGTGAAGTTCTCGATGGTCAGCTCGTGCTTGCCGAAATCCAGCACCACGTCGCCATCCTGCACGGATGCGAACTTGTTGAGGACCTGCTTCTTGGTCAAAGACCCGGACCAAAGCGCGTCGTCCAGCAAGAGCGTGTCCTTGTTGTTCTGGAAGTCCGCGACGGTGTCCTTTCCGTAGCCCTTCTTGAACACGAACTTGTCTGATCCCTCTTGCCCGAACAGCTTGTCGGTGCCCTTGCCGCCATCCAGCCGGTCGCCTTTCTCGCCGCCCTTAAGCACGTCGCTCCCATCGCCGCCAAGCAGCTTGTCGCTCCCGGCGTCGCCGAAGAGTTTATCCTTGCCGATGCCGCCGATCAGCGTGTCCGCGCCGCCCTTGCCGTAGATCTTGTCATTGCCGAGACCGGCATTGATGACATCCTTGAGGTTCGTACCGCGCACGACGTCGTCCTCGGTGACCTTGACGCCCGGGAAATCCGCGAAGGAGATGTCGTCACCCGCCGCGAAGCCAGATGCCTTGCCCGGATTGGACAGGCTCGCGCCGCCCATGAATGAATTGAACTGAGCGACGCTGGAGAAGTCCGGCAGCGTGTCGCCACCGATGGCGAATACGTAGGATTCCTTGTTCACCTCGTCGTAGAAGTTCGCGACATAAGTGGTTTTGGCGCCCCCGTTCCACGTGACCTTGAGAACCTGGTTTGTAAGTTCCGTGTCCGGGTCCACGTTGCCGATTTCGATACCGTCGGCGCGCACGCTGTATGCAACCCCTGCCCAGGTTACTGTCGGCTCACCATCGTCGGCCGTGCCTGTCACCTTGTAGCTGACGCTCTCCACACTGTCTTTCACGGCAATCTTCAGCTTGGAGTCGCGAATGCCGACAACATCGCCGCGCTTGTTCTCTTCAAGGACGAACCCGATCTGAGTGTACGTAGTCATCTATCTTCCTGTATTTCCTGCCTGTTCGCTGTACTTTCGACAGCCTCCGCGCCGAACCTTGGCTAATCGCTCCTCGTTCGGGCAACCTTGGCGATCCGAAGCGGAGGAATGCCAGACGAACACGTTGCTGGAACGTCACAACCTTGAGGTGCGTGTGCGGGCATTTGGGCGGCGCGGGCTGCGCGCCACGCCCGATCGCGCACCGTGCAAGCGACGGGGCCGCCGCGATTGATGCGGCGGCCCCGGTTTGCGCGGCAGGAACCGCGCGGTGGTTCAGACGAAGAGCCCCAGATCGGCCAGGTCGATCTCCATGACCATGGCGGTCGATTTACCGCCAAAGTCCAGATCCATCCCCTCACAGCCGCCCCAGGCGCCAGCCTCAACGATGCTGAGGCCGCCCTGGCAGTTTTGCCAGACGCCCTCGAGTTCAGCGTGCGTTGCAACGGCGATGATCCCGTCGTCATCGGTATCCGCTGCGTCCAGTTCGGCCAGCGTGAAGTCGAAAACGATCTCGTCACCGACCGCGTCGGCCCGGTAGTCAAATTGCCCGACTTTCGGATTGCCGCCGCGATTGACCGGGAAGCCGCTGACATCGCGCGTTGCGGTGTCCACGTCGCCCAGGTGCAGCTTGGCTTCCGTGATGGTCCAGTCGTCCTGACCGGTGAGCGTGATACGCAGACCGTCGACGGTGTTCGAGAAGACCACATCGCCGATATCCGCCTCGAAGCCCTGGCCCTTGAAGAGATCGCAGGCGATGTCATCGGCCACGTCGTAGACCGCCAGCCCGCCGGCGTTTCCCATTTCGAATGCGGTCACATAGGCGAAACCGTTGTCGACCTCGACGTCACCGCCGCGGGACGGCAGGAAGGCGCCCGGGAGGGCGAAGTCGGTATCGACGTTCGGGTTGATGAGCAAAGCCGGGTCGGCCGGATCGCTCAGGTCGTAGATATAGAGACCGCTGGTGGAGGCCATGTAGAGCCTGTCGCCCACCACATCGAGCCCGCTGCTGCCGCCGCCGCCTGGCAGGGCAACGATGCCGGCATCCGGGATGGAATCGAAATCGGCGACATATGGGTTGTTTTCATCGCCGATGCCGATCGTCAGCAAACCGCCCGTGAGGCCCTGCGATGGCAGTGCACCGCGGGCCCAATAGGCATAGTCGCCCGCCACCTCGATCTCACCGCTCCAGGTGCCGTAGCTGGCCTGTGGCGTGGGCAGGTAAGCGACCTGAACCGGGGCAAGCGGATTCGAGACATCGACGATCTCGAAATACGGCCCGCCATTGGTGGCCGCCATGTAGAGCCTGTCACCGACCACATCCACGCTGCCGGCGTGCCGGTTGCCCACGGCGTTGTAGCTCGCGACCGGGGCGCTCGGGAAGCTGGCGAGGTCGTAGACCTTCAGTTCGGAGCCGTAGGTGTAGCCGTAGCTCACGTAGCCATAGACCCCGTCGTCGCTATCGAAGCTGTTGGCGTAAGTGCCGTCCTTCTGCGTCCCGGCATATGTGGGATTGGTCGGATCGCTGATATCGACCCGTACGAGACCGTAGTAGTCCCAGGCGAGGTAGGCATAATCCCCTACCACATCAACACCGATGAGTTCCTGGCCGGGTTGGCTATAACTGCCTACGACCGTCGGTGCCGTGGGGTCGCTGATGTCGAAGACATCCAATACGCCTCCCATGTCGGCGACGAAGGCATAGCCATCGGCCAAATCAACAGAGACTGCCGCGCCCGGTGACACGGGCGTCCAGCCTATCAATCCAATATGTGTCATGAGTGCCCCCTCCTCTTTCGGCTCCCGCGCCTTCGGTTTCGGGCGCTGTTCGGGTGTGTCCGACGTCTGGAAGGGCCGGAGCATGAGATATTGTATCCCAAACGGGGGGTTGGTGCCTTGATTCCAAACAAGGTTCGGTCATTGCGCGGGTGGGCGCGCCGAGCCGCCGGGGGGGTGCGCCGGGCGCGCTCGACGACGACAACGCCGGGTTGGTCTACCGCACCGGGATCATCGCTTTCATCCGCGCGGCCGGCGTGGTTTGGGCAGAAACCGGCGCGGCGCCGGGCGGCCGGCTGTCGGCGTGACCGCCTGCGCCCGGGACGGCGGCGCCTTGGCCGCCAGCCGCCCCTCGCGCCAGATGATCAGGATACCGGCGGCGATCACCAGCGCGGCGCCGAAGAGCATTTGCCAGGTGGGAAGCTCGGCGAAGACGAAGTAGCCCACCAGGAGCGCAATCAGCATCGAGGCGTAGTCGAAGGGCGCCAGCAGGCTCGCGTCGCCCATGCGGTAGGCGGTGGTCAGCATCGCCTGCCCCAGCCCGCCGGCGAGCCCCGCCAGCACCAGCAGCGCCGCTTCGCGCGGCTCCGGCCAGACCCAGCCGAAGGGGATGGTCAGCAGTGACAGGAGGGTGGAGCTGAGGGTGAAGTAGAGCACGACCGTCACCGGGCGTTCGGTGGCCACCAGCCCGCGAATGAGGATCTGCGCGAAGGCGGCGAGCAGGGCCGAACAGAGCGCGAAGAGCGCACCGAGCGCCGCGCCCCCGCCGATGCCGCCGCCCGAGAAGGCGGTGAGCCGCGGCGACAGGATGATCAGCACGCCAACGAGCCCCATGGCGACCGCCGAGAGCCGCACCGGACCGACCTTTTCGCCGAGGAACACGATGGCCAGCGGCACGACGAAGAGCGGAGCGGCATAGCCGATGGCCGAGACCTCCGGCAATGGCAGCAGACCGAGCGCGGCAAACCCGAACCCCATCGCCGCCGTTCCCACCAGACCGCGCAGCAGGTGCGCGCCCGGCCGGCGGGTCCGCAGCCCCGCCGCCAGACGCCCGTCCGCGCTGAGCCAGAGCAGGATCACCGGCAGCGCGAAGGCGGAGCGGAAGAACACCGCCTCGCCGGGCGGCACGTGGTCCGACGTGGCCTTGATCAGGCTCTGCATGGTGACGAAGACGACGACGGAGCCGAGCTTCAGGAGGATGGCGCGGGTGGGATGCATGGCCCGCTGATGCGCCCGCAGCGCGGAGAATGCAAGGTGCGGCGTCGGCGGTGGCCGGAGGCGGCCGTCCGGCTGTCGCGCAGCGCCGACATTGGAGTAGGTTGAGGAAAGGTCGGAGATGCGGGACGAAGCGGGCACTGCTCCTCTAGGTAGCAGCGTCCGCTTTGGGCAGGCGCGCCCAGATGACCCCTGTCGCAAGCGCGAGCATCACAGCCAGGGTTGTCGTGACGGATTTGGCGATTGTCGCTGTGCTGACGGCGTAGACCAACGATCCCGGCACATCTGGCCAACCATAGATCATCGCCACGATCCCTAGGTTCTCAATATAGTCGAACAGCGCACTGCCGACCGCGAGGGCAACGCCAAGATGGACAAGTCTTCTATTGGGCATGCGTCGCCCAAACCAGCAGATGGCGCTGCTCAGTGTGAGCGCGAGCAAGGCCGGATAGAGCGTATCCAGAGGAATCTGGCGCCTGAGATAATATTCACGTCCATCCGCTCCCAATGCATCGAGAAGCGTCGCGGCATCCGAGGGACCGTAACCGAAGGGCCGCATGTCGAATGGCACCTGCCCCGAGACAAATTCGAGATGCGCGAGTGTGACGCTGACCATTGCGACGTAAACAGATGTCGCAAGCAATGTTGCGCCAATCACGATCTTTCCGTAGTGCTTTGACAGGGTTATGTGCATCATTTGTGTCCTCTTTGACCTCTGCCACCCATGCCAAAGAACGCGCTCATCCACATTATCATTTGATAAGGTCTGCCAAGATGGATCTGAGGACTTTTCTGACGCAGTCGCCTGACCTGGCAGACGTCGGTTGCGTGGATGGCTTTGCAGCTCATTGGACACCGATGCGCCTCAGCAGGGGGGCCCATGCGACCCAGCAGGGACAACCCGAAAGGAACGAGTACATCGTCCTGGACGGGTCTCTGGCGAGCAGTATTTGCGACCGGGACGGCAAAGAAGTATGCGTCGGGTTCTTCGTGGGGCCCTGCGTTGTCACACCGAATATCGCCCGCACGCGGGACGGTTTGTCGCTCGTGTCCATGACCGCAATAACCGATGCGTCGCTTGTTCGGATCGACAGTGATCGGCTTACAGATCTGATGATATCCTCTGAGCCGGTCCGTAACTGGGCCAATGGTATTCTGCGAAATGCGCTGAGCGACAAGGCGGATCGAGAATGGTGTCTCGCGGCTCTTGGCGGGGCAGAGCGGCTAAGCTGGTTTCGCGAAACATTTCCGGGCTACGAGGACATCTTTACCCATTCGTTGATTGCGTCTTTTCTCGGAGTCACACCAGTCACGTTGAGCCGCCTGCGCGCCCGCGACAACCGCAAGTAGCAAGCGGACAGTTGTGCGAGGTGCAGCATCCGTCAAAATGGGCGCGAAACCGCCATTCTCCGCGAGTGCACGAAGGGCCTTGGGTGTCTCACGGGGTCCATCCCACCCCCGGCACTTTGGGCACGACACACCCTCACACCGGTAGCCGGGCGGGGTGGCGCGTTGTTTCCAATTCCGGGTGGAAAATGCGGATACGCCTTGGATCGTTTCCGAAATATGACTGTTCGCGTGACTTAGGCGGCCGTCGGCGCTGGCCGCGGCGGGACTCGCATTAACGGCAGCGGCACTTCGCCAGCACGGCGAGCCGGTTGGCAATCCTCAGATACCAGTCGCGCACGGCCGGGAAGGCGGCGGGGTCGGCCTCGTGCCATTCGAACCGGCGCACCCACGGCCAGCACATCATGTCGGCGATGGAAACGCTCCCCGCCCCCTCGCCCGCGATATAGCGCCGCCCGGTGAGCCCCGCCTCCAGCGTCCTGTTGGCACGCGCCACCTGCTCGCGGCATTGCTGCTCGTTCTCCGGCGTCCGGCCCCGGTTGAACTTCAGCACCTGATGCGCCTGCCCGAGAAAGGGGTCAATTTCCGCCCCGCAAGCGGTAGCGGTCGGGCGCGATTGCGCCCGCCCCGCCGCTCGCCTATATCGCGCCCATGTTAGACGCCGCCACAAACCGCCCCGACCTGCCGCCGGAGATTGCCCGTCGCCGGACCTTCGCGATCATCTCGCACCCCGATGCGGGCAAGACGACGCTGACGGAAAAGTTCCTCCTCTACGGGGGCGCCATCCAGATGGCCGGTCAGGTGCGCGCCAAGGGCGAGGCGCGGCGGACACGCTCGGACTTCATGCAGATGGAGAAGGACCGGGGGATCTCGGTTTCCGCCTCGGCGATGTCCTTCGATTTCGGCAAGTTCCGCTTCAATCTGGTGGACACGCCCGGTCACTCGGATTTCTCGGAGGACACCTACCGGACGCTGACGGCGGTGGATGCGGCGGTGATGGTGATCGACGGCGCGAAGGGCGTGGAGAGCCAGACGCAGAAGCTCTTCGAGGTGTGCCGGCTGCGCGACCTGCCGATCCTGACCTTCTGCAACAAGATGGACCGCGAAAGCCGCGATACGTTCGAGATCATCGACGAGATCCAGGAGATGCTGGCGATCGACGTGACCCCGGCGAGCTGGCCCATCGGGCGCGGACAGGATTTCATCGGCTGCTACGACATCCTGCGCGACCGGCTGGAGCTGATGGACCGGGCGGACCGCAACAAGGTGGCCGAGAGCGTGGCCATCGAGGGGCTGGACGACCCGAAGCTGGCGGAGCTGGTGCCCGAGCATTTGCTGGAGAGCTTCCTCGAGGAACTGGAGATGGCGCGCGAACTGCTGCCGTCGCTGGACCCGCAAAGCGTACTGGAAGGGCATATGACGCCGATCTGGTTCGGCTCCGCGATCAATTCCTTCGGGGTGAAGGAGCTGATGGACGGGATCGGCAGCTACGGGCCGGAGCCGCAGGTGCAACGGGCGGAGCCGAGGCAGATTTCCCCCGACGAATCAAAGGTCTCCGGCTTTGTCTTCAAGGTACAGGCGAACATGGACCCCAAGCATCGCGACCGCGTGGCCTTCCTGCGGATGGCGTCGGGGCATTTCAAGCGCGGCATGAAGCTGACCCATGTGCGAACGAAGAAGCCGATGGCGGTGTCGAACCCGGTGCTGTTCCTCGCCTCCGACCGCGAGCTGGCGGAAGAGGCCTGGGCCGGCGACATTATCGGCATCCCGAACCACGGGCAGCTGCGCATCGGCGACACGCTGACCGAGGGCGAGGCGCTGAAGGTGACCGGGATTCCGAGTTTCGCGCCGGAGCTGCTGCAGAATTGCCGGGCAGGCGACCCGCTGAAGGCCAAGCACCTCGACAAGGCGCTGATGCAATTCGCCGAGGAAGGCGCGGCGAAGGTGTTCAAGCCCATCGTCGGCTCCGGCTTCATCGTCGGCGTCGTCGGCGCGCTGCAATTCGAGGTGCTGGCGAGCCGGATCGAGCTGGAATACGGCCTGCCGGTGCGTTTCGAGCCGACGCAGTTCACCTCCGCCCGCTGGGTTTCCGGGCCGAAGGACAAGGTGGACGCCTTCGCCAATGCCAACAAGGGGCACATGGCGCAGGACAACGACGGCGACCTCGTCTACATGACGCGGCTGCAATGGGACATCGACCGGGTGGAACGGGACTATCCCGACCTGACGCTGAGCGCGACCAAGGAAATGATGGTGTGAGGCCGGGCGATACGACGACACCCAATCCCGCCCGGGGCGCTTGCGTCCCGGGCAGCGCCCACCCCGCGGTTCCGGCGCTGCCCTGCGTTCGGAGTTGACCCGACGTGTGCCTCAGCCGATCTGATCATCGTTCATGACCCGCCAGAACCGCGTCCTGCCCACCGGCGAGATCGTCGCCACCCCGGCGCGCGGGCTGTTCATGGGCAATCGCGGCATCCTGCACGATACCGAGGGCCGGCTGGGCGTGAGCCGCTGGAAGCACACGGCCTGGATCTGCTGCGCGCTGTCGTTCAAGGGGCGGCGCCGGCCGGTCATGGCGCCGGGCCGCTACACGGAACTCTTCTTCCTCGACGAGGCGGTGGCGCTGGCCGCGGGCCACCGCCCCTGCGCGGAGTGCCGCCGAAATGATTACTCGCGGTTCCGCGCCGCCTGGGCCGCGGCTTTCGGGACCCCGCCGCAGCGCGCCGCGGAGATGGACAACCGGCTGCACGGCGACCGGGTCGGGCGCGACCGCAGGCAGATCCGCCACGACGCGGAATTCGCCGCGCTGCCGGCCGGCGCCTTCGTGTTGTGGAACGATGCGCCGCACCTGGTGACGCGCACCGCCCTGCAGCCCTTCTCCGCGTCGGGCTACGGCGCGCCCCTGCCCCGCCCGCGGTACGGCGCGGCGACGGTTCTGACCCCGCGCCGGACCTGCGCCTGCCTGATGGCCGGCTACACGCCCGCCCTGCATCCGACTGCGGCGGTCTGACCCTCCCAACCGGCGCCCCGGCGCGGTAGCGTCTGCCCGAAGACGCCCGCCGCCACGATCAACGGAGAGCCATGAGCGAGACACCGCCCCCCGCCGCGGCCGAGCCACTGCCGCCCCTGGAGCAGATGCTGGTCGACGTCGCCACCGTGGTGGACGGCCGGGAGAAGGTGTTGTTCGGCGAATTGCTCGACGCCCTCGGCCGCCGCGGCTTCGGGCCGGTGCTCACGCTGGCCTCGGCGATGACGATCCTGCCCACCGGGGTCGTGCCCATGGTCCCGGCCTTCATGGGGGCGATCATGCTGCTGGCCTCGGTGCAGATGCTGCGCGGCCGCAAGGAGATTCGGGTGCCGCCAAGGGTCTACCGGCTGCAACTGCCGGGGGCGACGGTGCTGCGCGCGCTCGAACGGGCGGCACCGGCAGCGCACCGGCTGGGAAAGCTCATCCGGCCGCACCTGGTGTGGCTGACCCGCGGCTGGCTGGCCGTCCGCGCCATCGCGCTCGTCACCATCGCCACCAGCCTCGCGATCATCGCGATCGGCGCCATTCCCGGCCTGCCCTTCGTGCTGGCAATCCACCTCCTCGCCTTCGGCATCGGGCTCACCGCCGGCGACGGGCGCTTCGTGGCCGCCGGGTTCGCCATCTTCCTGCCGGCCGCCTATGGCGCCGCGAAATGGGCCGGGCTGCTCTGACACCACCTCCCCGGACCGATGCCGCCAGCCCCCGCGCCGCGTCTTCTGTCGCGAAATATCCCCGCCGGAGGCACGATCTTTCCCCGGAAAGATCGCCCGCGCGCCCACGGCGCGCGGCCCCGCCCAACGGGTCGCGACGCATCTGCGATGCGGCGATACCCGGCGGGAGCCCCGCCCGCCGGGATCGGTCAGGCGCCGCCGCCCGACACGCCCGCCTCGCCGAAGGTCGCCATGCCGGAGTGGCAGGCGATCGCCCCCTTGAGCACGCCGATGGCCAGTGCCGCGCCCGTGCCCTCGCCCAGCCGCAGCCCGAGGTCCAGAAGCGGCGCCTTGCCGAGCCGCTCCAGCAGCGCCGCATGCGCGCCCTCGGCCGAGACATGCCCCGCCACCGCGTGGTCCAGCGCGCCGGGCGTGGCGGCCTCCAGGACAGCGGCGGCCGAGGTGCAGATGAACCCGTCGAGGATCACCGGCACGCGGTGGTGGCGCGCGGCCAGGATCGCGCCCGCCATGGCGGCGATCTCCCGGCCGCCGAGGCAGCGCAGGACCTCCAGCGGATCGGCAAGCGCCGCGGCGTGGCGGGCAAGACCCGCGTCCACCACGGCGCGTTTGCGCGCCAGGCCCGCATCGTCCACGCCGGTGCCCCGACCGACCCAGGCCTCGGCGCCGCCGCCGAAGAGCCCGGCGGCGATGGCGGCCGCGGCGGTGGTGTTGCCGATGCCCATCTCGCCGGTGATCATCAGGCCGGCCTCCGGGTCCACCGCCTGCCAGCCGGCGCCCATGGCCGCTACCAGCTCTTCCTCGGTCATCGCGGCGGTTTCGGTGAAATCGCCCGTCGGGCGGTCGAGCGCCAGCTCCACAACCGCCATCGACGCGCCGAACGCCTCTGCCAGCTGGTTGATCGCCGCGCCGCCGGCGCGGAAATTGGCCACCATCTGCACCGTGACCTCGGCCGGAAACGCCGAGACACCGCGCGCGGCAACGCCGTGATTGCCGGCGAAGACGAGCGCCTGCGGCGCCTCCAGGCGCGGCCGGGCGGTGCCGCGCCAACCGGCGTACCAGATCGCCAGGTCCTCCAGCCGCCCGAGCGCCGCGGGCGGCTTGGTGAGGGCCGCGTTGCGTGCACGCGCGCCCTCGGCGGCCGCCGCATCGGGCTGCGGCAGCTCCGCGAGGGCGGCACGAATGCCATCGAGATCGGAGAAGGGAGGAGTATGGGTCATCTTGCGCCTCAGTCTTGTTTCCCGCCTTCTGCGCCCATATGGCAGGCGGGACAAGAGCTTGCGAGGCGACGATGACATCACGTCCCACCCCATTGCGCGCGCCGCTGCTGCGCGACCTGGCGCTGGGCCTCGGCCTGCTGACGCGGTTGCCGCTGCCGGTGGATTCCGACTATGCACGGGCACGCGGCGCCCGGGCGGCCTGGGCCTATCCGCTGGCGGGCGTTCCGGTTGCACTCGCCGCCTGGGGGGTCGCCTGGGCGGCGCTGGCGCTCGGCCTGCCCGCCGGGATCGCCGCGGGGCTCGCCCTGGCAGCGCAGGTGATGCTCACCGGCGCGATGCACGAGGATGGGCTTGCCGACAGCGCCGATGGGCTCTGGGGCGGCTGGGACCCAGCCCGCCGGCTGGAGATCATGAAGGACAGCCGCATCGGCAGCTACGGCGTGTTGGCGCTGATCCTGGGCATGGGTCTGCGCTGGAGCGCACTGGCGGCGCTCTGTTCGGGCCCGGGCGCGGGCCTTCTGCCGGCGCTGCTGGCGGCGGCGGTGTTGAGCCGGGCGGCGATGGTCGCTCTCATGGCCGGCCTGCCCAATGCCCGGGAGGGCGGGCTGTCGCGCGCCGTCGGCCGGCCGGGCGCGGGGCGCGCGGTGCTGGCGGCGGCGCTGGCGCTGGGGCTGTCTGTCGCGGTGCTGGGATGGCAGGCGCTCGTGCTGGCGGGCGCGGTATGTGCGGCCACGCTGGGTGCCGCCGCGATCGCGCGCGCCAAGATCGGCGGTCAGACCGGCGACATCCTGGGCGCGACGCAGCAAGTGGCGGAGATCGCCGCGCTGGCGGCGGCCGCGGCACATACCGGCTGACGCGCCGCACCGGCCAAGGCCCGGGGGCTGTCAGAGCAGCTTCGGGCTGCGCCGCTGCCGCGCCGCAAGGACATGGGTGAGCAGGATCAGCACCAGCCAGCCGAGGCCGACAACAGGCTGGTCCGCATAGGCAAGGATGCCGGTCAGCGCGCCACCGACGATCCGCAGAAGCTCGTTCAGGTCGAGGCCGCTCGTCAGCGCGCGGGGAATGCTCAGCAAGGCGCCGGCAACGGCGCCGGAGAGCAGCGTCAGGAAGAAGCCGCCAATCACCGAGAGCATCCAGCCGAACACCCGCGGCTGGCCGAAGACCGACGCGAAGAGCCAGCCGCAAATCGCGCCTCCAAGGGCCTGGGCGGCGATCTGGACGGTGACGAACCCGCCGACACCGTCGAGCTGGCTCGCATCCTCGGGCCGTTCCTGCAACAGGAAGGCGAGCACGAGGAGTGCCGAGATGACCGCCATCATCGGCGCGACGATGCCGCGTGCCGAGCGGGTTCCGGTGCCGTTAGAATTCATCTGCGTCTCCCTGCGCTGCCCACCCGTGGCCGTCCCATGCGCAGTGTGACCGCATTGGCGGAACGGGAAAAGACCCGCCCCGCCGCAAAGCCGGAGACCGTGGCACCGCGGCCAGCCCGCGGCCGGCGCGAACGGTGCCGCCGCGCGCGCCCCGCGCGCGGCCCGGCCCAACGGGAGGAGCGGCATCTGCGATGCGGCGACGACGGGCGGGAGCCTGCCGTGCCCCGGCGCGGGCGCGGGTCAGCGGCGCTCCAGCACGCCGGCGTGCAGCGCTTTCACGGCGGCCGTCGTGCGGTCGGCCGCGTCGAGCTTGCGGAAGATCCGCCGGTTGTAGGTATCCACCGTGTGCCGCGATATCCCGAGGATCTCGGCGATCACCGCGTTGCTCTTCCCGCTGGCGATCCAGCCGAGGATCTCGTGCTCGCGCGGTGTCAGCGGGACGTCGGCGGCCTGGCTGCGATCCGGCAGCAGCTCCGATTCGAGCTGCGCCAGCAAGCGCCGCAGCTGCCGTGTCACCCGGTCCAGCTGCGCCTCGGCCTCGCGGCAGCCGCGCGCGCCGCGCGCCGCCGAGATCCTGACGCCCAGCGTCTCCAGACCGCGCAGCACGTCGCGCAGTTCCGCAATCGTGCGCGCCTCGGGACAGGGGTGCGCCTGAACGGCGGGCACGCGCCGAGAATACCCTTGCGACGGGGCGTTGGACATCGTTGAAATCTCCGGTCGGACCGTGGCCGGCGACGCGCGGCATACCGCGCCGTCAGGCCTGGGGTGAAAGTGAATTGATTGTGATCCAGATGTAGGAAGCGCCGGGACGTTTGCAAGTGATATGCTAGCAAAATAGCAGCACCTCCCGCATCAGGGCCGGTTTCGCCACTGGCAGCGCGCGGGGCTTCGCGGTAGAGCGGGGCAAAGGAGTGCGCGCATGGCCGTCGCCAACGTCATCTGCATCAAGTGGGGCACGCTGTTCGGCCCGGAATATGTCAACCGGCTCTACTCCGGGGCGCGGCGCAACCTGTCGGTTCCGGTGCGGTTCTTCTGCATGACAGAGGACGCCGACGGGCTGCACCCCGAGATCGAAGCGCTCGACCTGCCGATTGAACCCTTCCGCGCGGAGATGGAGGCCGCGCTCGCGGTGGCGAACCGCCAGGGCGCGATGCGCAAGGTGAGCCTTTTCCGACCCGGCCTGATCCCGGACCTGGACGGGCCGCTCCTGGGGTTCGACCTCGACGTGGTGATCACCGGGGCGCTCGACGACATCCTGCATCACGCGCCGGGACGTGTGGCGATGCGCGCGGATTGGGTGGAAGCGCGGCGTGGCCGCAAGACGGGGCACGGCTCGGTCTTCCGCTACGACCCGGCGCTGCACGGCTGGCTCTACGAGACGCTGGCCGCCGATCCGGCGGGCGAGGTCGCGAAAGCGCGCGGCTCGGAGCAGCGCTACACCTCGACGCTTGCGCAGGAGAAGGGCGCCTTCGCCTATCTGCCGCCCGACCAGGTGGTGAGTTTCAAGCACGGCTGCCTACACCTGCCGCCGATGAACTACCTGAGCGAACCGCGCCTGCCGGGCAACGCCCGCGTGGTCTGTTTCCACGGCCGGCCGAAGATGGGCGACGCGGTGGAGGGCTATCACGGCTCCGTCTTCCGCCACACCCTGCCCTGCGGATGGCTCCGCGATCACTGGATCGAGCGCGCGCGGGCGGATCTCGGGGCCGGCTGGGCCTGATCCGCCGCGGCCGGACGGGCCGCGCCGCGCCGGAGGCTGTCAGTGCATTCCCTTGCGGATCCGGCGGATCATCAGGAAGACCGCCCCCACCACCACCGGCAGCAGCAACGCGGTTGCGAGCCCCTTGCTCAGCCCCAGCGGCTCCAGGAAGGGATAGACGGCATAGCTCGCGAGGTTCAGCGCATAGTAGCTGATCGCCACCACCGACAGCCCCTCGACCGTCTGCTGCAGGCGCAGCGCCAGATCCGCCCGGCGGTCCATGCTCTCCAGCAGCTTCTGGTTCTGTGCCTGGCGCTCGACGTCGACCCGCGTGCGCAGCAGGTCGCCCGCGCGCGCCGCTCGTTGCGCCATGCTCTTCAGCCGCGCCTCGGTGGAGCGGATCGTCCGCATCGCCGGGTCGTAGCGCCGCGACATGAACTCGCTGAAGAGCTGCCGGCCGGAGAAGCGGCTCTCGCGCAGCACCCGCACCCGGTCGAGCACGATCGCCTCGTAGGCGGCCGTCGCCCCGAAACGGAAGCTCGAGGTGGCGAGCAGGTTCTCCAGCTCCGCCGACACCGCCAGCAGCTTCACCAACGCTTCGTCGGCGGGGCGCGTCTCCCCCGTCAGATCGCCCATAAGCCCAACCAGCTGCTTGTCGATCTCGCCCATGCGCGCGCTCAGCGTCCGCGCCCGCGCCAGCCCCAGGAGCGACATCGCCTTGTAGGTCTCGATCTCGGTCAGCCGCTGCACGACCCGCCCGATCCGCCGCATGCCCATGTCGGGGCCGACGAAGAAGGCAAACCGCATGTGACCGGCGGTGTCGATCCGGAAATCGGTTGCGACGATCCCGGCCTCGTCGAGCACATAGGCCGCCGACAGGCTCTCGGCCACGAACCACTCGTTCAGGCGCGCCGTCACGGCGTCTTCGCCGCCGGCGGCCAGCGGCTCGACGCGGATCATCGCCGACGTCACCCGCGCGCCCGGCGCCTCGGCCAGCCAATCCGCGGGCAGCACCTCGTAGGCGGTGGCATCGAAAGGCCGTTCCTCCAGCCCGTCGACAAACACGGTGTAGGTGGTGAATTCCGTGTGGCATTCCCACTTCAGGCGATGCTTGCCGATCTCGCCGAACCAATGGGTCGCGCCCGGCTTGGGATGCTGTGCGCCGAACCGGTCCAGCAGCGACAGGAGGTGGTCGCGGTCCTTGCCACGATCCCGCGAGGCGGCATCGGACGGCGGCTTGAAGGCCAGGAACATCGCATGGCACGGCGGTTCGATCACCGGGAACGGCCGGGCGTGCAACTCGTTGGCCAAGTCGTAGCGCATGGGGTGATCGGCGAGGATCGGGCGTTCGACCGGGGCGGAGGCGGGATCGGGATCTACCATGCTGCCAGATAACCGGCGGAAAACAGGGCTGTAAAAGGGTTTCTGGGCATGCCTTGGCATACGGTCCGGATCGGCGGCCGCGGCACGGTGCCCGGTATTTCCCCTGCACGCAAACGGCCGGGCAGGTTTCACTGCCCGGCCGTGCCATCGCCCCCGCACCGGTGGCGGCGGCTCAGATGGCCACGACGTCCAGCGGCGGGAAGCCGTTGAAACCGACCGAGGAATAGCTCGACGTGTAGGCGCCGGTGTTGCGGATCACGATCCGGTCACCCGCCTGCAGCGTCACCGGCATCAACATCGGACGTTTTTCGTAAAGCACGTCGGCGCTGTCGCAGGAGGGGCCCGCCAAGATGCAGGGACCCAGCGGATCGCCGTCGCGCGGGGTGGAGAACTGGTAGCGGATCGCCTCGTCGATCGTCTCGGCGAGGCCGGAGAACTTGCCGATGTCGAGATAGACCCACCGATGCGAGTCCCGCGCCGATTTCCGCGACACCAGCATCACCTCGCAGGCGATGGCACCGGCCTCGGCCACCAGCCCCCGGCCCGGCTCCGCCATGATCCGCTCGACCGCGCCGAACCGCGCGTGCACCTGCCGCATGACACCGGCGGCATAATCCGTCGGGGCCTCGATGGCCTCGCCGTAGAACGCCGGGAAGCCGCCACCGATGTTCAGCAACCGCAGGTCATGACCACGGTCGCGGGCGTCGTGCCAGATCCGCGCCATCTCGTCGAGCGTGGCCCCCCACATATCGGCGCGGCGCGTCTGGGAGCCGACGTGGAAGGAGATCCCCACCGGGTCGAGGCCCAGCATCCTGGCATGGCCCAGCAGCACCAGCGCGGTCTCGCGGTCGCAGCCGAACTTGCGGCTCAGCGGCCAGTCCGCCTCGCTCGTCTCCACGATGATGCGGATATAGACCTGCGCACCCGGCGCGTGATGCGCGATCTTCTCCAGCTCCTCCTCCGCGTCGGCCGCGAAGAGCGTGACGCCGGCACGATGGGCGAAGGCGATATCGGTGGCCCGCTTGATGGTGTTGCCGAAGGAGATGGCCTCGGGCCGCGCCCCCAGCGACAGGCACAGCTCGATCTCGCCGCGCGACGCCGCATCGAAATGCGCGCCGAGCTGGACAAGGCGGGAGATCACGTCGCGGGACGGGTTGGCCTTCACGGCATAGTGGATGTCGGCCTCGCCCAGCCCGGCCTTGAGTGCCAGGAACTGCTCGGCCACGATCTCCATGTCGATCACCAGGGTCGGGCGGTCGAACTGCCGGGCGGCCAGAAAGGCGTCGAGGCGTGAAGGCAGGCGGAGGGCGCGCGGCGCAAGCGCCTCGCCGAAATGCATCGTCATCGGTCATCTCCAATAGACCCGGCCATCAATGACCGTTTCGTTCCAAGGGAGACGTTACCGTCGCTACATAAACACGTGGGCGTTGATGCTTCGGCCAGAGGCGCGTGCGTTGGCGTCTTGCCGCGCACCTGAGGCAGAACGGGATTCGTTGCAAGGGCCTTTTTCCGCGTCGCGCAGATTTTCCCCCGCAACGGCAGAGCGATGCAGATCGGTGACACAGCCGCGCTGGCCGCGTGCCCTTGATTCCGCCCCGCGTCGCCCCCTATCTGCGAAGCATCGAGAGACACGCGCGCCCGGTGCGCAGGAAGGACGAATAAAATGCGCAACGCGGCACTGACGCTGGGGGTGATCGGCGGATTGATCGCGATGATCGTTGGCTTCTTCGGCTATGGCTACACCGAGGTTGTCCGGCAGCATTCCGAAATCGGCGAGGTGTTCGGTCAATTCGAGAAGGAAGGGCTGATACGTGCCGCGAGTTTTCTCGCGCCCCTGCTGGCGATTGCCGGCGGCGCCATGGCCCGTGTCCGCGCGCTGTGGGGCGGCGCGTTGATGATCGCCGCCGCGGCGCTGATGCAGGTCGCCTTCGGCTTCGGCGTCTTCACGATGTTTCCCATCGGCTTCTGCCTGGTCGGCGGCCTGCTGGCGCTGGCCGCCGGCAAGCCCGACGAACCCAAGGCGCATTTCTGATCCCGGCTCGCAGGGGCGGGCTGCCCCTGCGCCCCGTCCATCAAGCGCAAGCCGCGCACCGCCGGCCCGTTTGGGCGAACCGGCGATGCGCTGTCGCTCAACTGATTCTCGCGAGGAGGTCG
>NZ_LNCI01000011.1 GCF_001509585.1 Tropicimonas marinistellae
CAGACGCCGCAAAAGAACGCGGGAACATCGGCAAACCCGCGGAGCCGGTGGGCGACGGCGGCACCGTGCTGGCCAATGGCAAGAAACCCGTGCTCGCGATTCCCACGGTGCAGGAGTTCGACGGGATGTCGCAGAACGCGCTGGTCTTCGACCACGAGGACGCGCTGGCGCTGCGCAACGGCACGGTCGCCTTCCGCTTCAAGACCGGGTCGGAGCTGTCCTACGGTGCGCTCTTCTCGAAGGACGCGACGGATTACGGCGCGGGCGGGCACCTGACCGCCTATGTGGAATCCGACGGCGACCTGGTGGTGCGGTTCCAGACGCGGGACGCCACGCATTACCTCGTTGCCTCCGACATCCTGGAGACGAAGACCAGCTACGAGTTCGCCTTCAGCTTCGGCAAAGAGGGCGCGGCGCTCTACGTGGACGGGGTGAAAGTCGCCTATGACGAGGACCTGACGCAGACGCTCTACCGCAACAGCGAGGCGCTGGTCGTCGGCGCGAGCGGCACGAGCAATACCCCGGGCAAGGCCGACAAGGTCAACGGCGCGTTCACCGGCAAGATCGACGATTTCGCGATCTATTCCGGCCAGCTGGAAATGAAGGCGCTCTACGGAAACGCAAAGGCCGAGGGAACCGTCAGTTTCGACGGCGAGGTTGGCAAATACCGGTTCTCCACCAACGATGGCGGATGGCTGGAGGTCACCGGGAAAGGCGCGACCAAGGTCATCGGCAACAAGGCCCGTTTCCTCGACTTCGACGATCTGACGGTGCGGCCGGACGACGTGCAGGTGGGCACGGGCGAGGACGAGACGCTCTACGGCACCTCGGCATCCGAGATCTTCTCCGCGGGCGGCGGCAACGATACGGTGCATGGCCAGGATCACGACGACTACATCTTCGGCGGCGGCGGGGACGACCGGCTCTATGCCGGCGATGGCCGCGACATCGTGAAAGGCGGCGACGGCGACGACTACATCGACGGCGGCGCCAATGCCGACGTGATCGCGGGCGGCGCCGGCAATGACGAGCTCAAGGGGAATACCGGCAACGACCGCCTCGCCGGCGGGCTTGGCGACGACTCGCTCTTCGGCAACGGATGGGGCGACGGTGGCGTGAAATCCGAGCGCGACCGGGCGATCTTCGACGGCGACTACGCCGATTACCATATCGTCGCAGAGAGCTACTACAACAGCGCGCGCGGCAAGGATCAGCAGCGCCTGATCGTGACAGACAGCTATGACGGTGGCGCAGACGGCTACTACGAGGGTCGGGACCTGCTTTACGACATCGACTTCCTGGTCTTTGATGACCGCACGGTTGCTGTGGCCGATATCGTCTGAAGCGGGCGCGGTGACGCGTGTCAGGCGACCGCGCGGAACCGCGCGGTTGCCGGATCGCAGCGGTAGCGCGGCAGAAGTTCGTCCAGCCGGTCCAGCAGGTCCAGCACCGAGGCGATGATGTAGCGCGCCGTTTCGTCGGACATCAGCACCGAGAAGTTCAGCCGCACCCAGCCCGGTTTCTCAAGCTCGTGACCTGCCGCGAGTTCGCGCTGAAGGTCGCGCGAGGCGGCACGGCCGATCCCCAGCAGACGGTGGGCATAGGGGCCGGCGCAGGCGCAGCCGCCGCGGGCCTGTATCCCGTAGAGATCCGACAGCATGCGGGTGAACAATTGCTGGTGAACCGGCTGGCCAGACGTGTCCCGCACCAGCATGGAGAAGATTGGCAGGCGGCGGGCGGTGTCGCAGCCCAACAACGTGAGTTGCGGGTGGCCGTGCCAGGCGGCGAGCGCCATTGCGTTCAACTCGGCCTCGCGCGCGTCGAGGCGCGCCTGCCCGATGGCCTCCTTGACCAGGAACACGAGGGCCGCGCGGATGTCTCCGACGATGTTCGGCGTGCCGGCCTCCTCGCGCGCCGCGAGATCGCTGGAATAGCTGTGCGCCCAGGGGGACACGAAGGAAACGGTTCCGCCGCCGGGCCAGCTGGGCCGCTGCCGGTGCACGGCGCGGCGGCGCAGAACCGTCACGCCGGAGGCGCCCGGACCGCCGGGGAACTTGTGCGGCGACAGGACGATGGCGTCCTTTGCTGCGGCACCTTCGCCCATGTCCATGTCGAGATAGGGTGCGCCACCGGCGTAGTCCCACACCGAAAGTGCGCCATGTCGCTTCAGTGCAAGCGTGACCGCGCGGTCGTCCGTGACAATCCCCGTTACATTCGAGGCGGCGGAGAAGCTGCCGATCTTCAGATCGGCCGCATCATATTGTTCCAGAGCGATTTCGAGCGCCTCAATGTCCGGCCCGCCGTCCGGCGCTTCGGGGATT
Organism: Tropicimonas marinistellae; assembly: GCF_001509585.1. Classification (GTDB taxonomy): domain Bacteria; phylum Pseudomonadota; class Alphaproteobacteria; order Rhodobacterales; family Rhodobacteraceae; genus Tropicimonas; species Tropicimonas marinistellae. Next base: position 2,322 of record NZ_LNCI01000011.1, read on the forward strand.
TCGACGACCTTCGCCTTGCTCTCCCGCCACGGGAGGATGTTCGAATGGTGCTCGTAGGGGCCGATGAAAACCACCGGGTTCTGCGCCTCTTCGACGCCCAGCAGCGTCACCAGCCGGTTGAGACCCGCCGTCGCACCGGCGCCGGTGAAGATGACCGCGCAATCGTCGCCCGCCCTCGTCAGCCGCGCGATCTCGGCGCGCGCGGCATTGCGAAGCCGGGTCATGTAGCTGCCGCACCAGGAGGCCTCGGTATGGCTGTTGGCGTAGAAGGGCAGCACATGCGCGGTAACGAATGCCTCCACCTGCTGCAGTGCCCGCCCGGAGGCAACGTAATCCGCGTAGACCAGCCGCACGGGCCCATCGAGGCCCGGTATCGCCACCCCCTCCCCGATCAGGCCGGCCTGAAGCTTGGCGATCACGTCGTCGGATTGGAGATCGGTTTTGAACTGGTCGAGCGGTGCAGGCATGGATGAACACTCCCTTTCCGCCAAGAATGCACCCGTCGCCCGTTGAAAACCTCCCACAATTTGCTAGAATTTCGCGAGTTTATCTATCATACGATAGGCAAATGGCTGAAAATATAGATCATATTGACCGGGCCATTCTTCGCGCGCTTCAACGCGATTCCGCCCTGTCCCAGCGGGAACTGGCGGAGGCCGTCGGGATCTCGCAGAACGCGTGCTGGCGGCGGCTCAAGGCTCTCAGGGATACAGAAATCCTTAAAGGCAGCACGGCCCGCGTGGACCGCAAGGCGCTCGGGCTGGGGCTCGTGGTCTTCGTCATGCTGCGGACCCGCCACCACTCGGCCGAGTGGCTGGATACGTTCCGCCGCCACGTGCAGACGATCCCCGAAGTCGTGGATTTCTTCCGTATCGGCGGCGACTACGATTACCTGCTGAAGGTCGTCACCGAGTCGATGGACAGCTACGACGCGGTGTACCAGCGGTTGATCTCGAAGGTGGAGCTGGATTCCGTGACGTCGTATTTCGCAATGGAATCAATCGTCGAGCAGCGTCCGCTGCCGCTCTAGCACGCAATCGCGGAGCTACCGGAATTCTGCAGACCGTCCTTGTCCACATAGTGGATGAACCGCTGGGGCCGGTTCGATAGACTCGCGTCGGGGCGTTCGCTGACGTCCCGAAAGGAGTTTTTCATGGCACGAACCCGTTTCCTCGGAGACCTGTTGTCCAACCTCTACGGCCGCGGCCGCTGGAGCGCCAACGGCACCGACCGCCGGCCGATCGAAGAGATGTGCATGGCGCTGCTGTCCACCGTGGGCGAGGTTGCCGGCCTGCGACTCGCCTCGGCGATTTTCGACAAGTACCGCGCCATGTCACGCGACGAGAAGTTGGCCTTCTTCACCTTCCTCAACGAAGAACTCGATGTCGATGCCGCGACGGTCGCGGGGCTGGCGCAGGCCTATGGCGAGGTGCCCACGACCGAGAATTTCGCGGCACTTGTACGCGCCGCCGAACCCGGACGGCAGGAATTGTTCCGCCGGCTGCACCAGGCGCCCGGCGCAACGGCGGAATTGGTTGCGGCAAGGGTGGACCTTCTGGAGATGCTGAAGGAGCGGCCGGACCTCCGGCGAACCGACATGGATTTCGTCCACCTGCTGCGCAGCTGGTTCAACCGTGGGTTCCTGAGAATCGAGCAGATCGACTGGAACACATCGGCGGAGCTGCTGGAGAAGGTCGTCGCCTACGAGGCGGTCCACGAGATCCACGACTGGGACGATCTGCGCCGCCGCCTGCACCCGGCCGACCGGCGCTGTTTCGCCTTCTTCCACCCGACGATGCCGGACGAGCCGTTGATATTCGTCGAAGTGGCGCTGACCAAGGGCGTGCCCGGGTCGATCCAGGCATTGCTGGAAGTGGAGCGGGAAGAGCTGCCGCCCGAGGAGGCGAACACGGCTGTCTTCTACTCGATTTCCAATTGCCAGAAAGGTCTCAAGGGCGTCTCGTTCGGCAATTTTCTCATCAAGCAGGTGGTGACGGAGTTGTCGCAGGAACTGCCGAAGCTCGACACGTTCGTCACGCTCTCGCCGCTGCCCGGGTTCAACCGCTGGCTGGAAACGCTCAAGGGCGATGCCAAGGCCGAAACGGTGCTGGCAGGCGCGGCCACGGACGCGGAGGCCGAGGCTTTTGCCGCGCGCTACCTGCTGGAAGCAAAACGCCCGGACGGCTATCCCCGAGATCCGGTCGCGCGTTTCCACCTCGGCAATGGCGCCATGGTGCACGATGTTCACTCCGGCGCCGACACGAGCGCGAATGGCATGGCGCAGTCGAGCGGCGTAATGGTCAACTACCTCTATGACCGGGCACAGACGGAGAAGCGCCACGAGAGCTTCACGGCGGACAAGAGTATCGCCGCCAGCCGCGCCGTGCGATCCCGCGCCCGCTCCGAGAAGGGCGCGCCGACGGTGCCGGCGCCGGCGGAGACGGAGACGGAGACGGAGTGACCTCCCACCCGCCCCTTGCGCGGGCAAGGCATTGATCGAGCAAAGGGTTCCGTTGATTTCCGCACAAACACCGCTAGGGTGACCCGACACGTCCATCGGGCCCGAACCGGAACGTTATGCGTTTTGTCAAAGAACCACTCTTTCATTTCCTTCTGCTCGCCATGGCGATCTTTGCCTATTACGCGTGGCAGTCGCCGTCCGGGCCCGCCGACGACCGCGCGGACCGCATCGTCATCGACGATCAGGATGTGAACAGACTGCTGGAACAATACCGCTCCACCTGGCGTCGCCCGCCCACGGCGGAAGAGCTTGAACGCCTGGTCGATAGCCTTGTGCGGGAGGAGGTGCTGGTCCGGGAGGCACGGGCCATGGGCCTCGACGCTGGCGACAGCGTGATCCGGGGCCGGCTGACGCAGAAGATGGATTTCCTGACGACATCCATCGCGCAGTCGATGGAACCGGAGGAATCGGCGCTGCAATCGCATCTCGCAGCCAATCCGGAGCGCTTTCTGCAGGCCGGGAAGCTCGCATTCGAGCAGGTCTTTCTCGGCGCGCAGGCGGAGCCGCAGAGCGTGGAGGAACTCCGCGCGGCGCTCGATGGCGGGGCCGACCCGGCAACGCTCGGCCAACGCTCCCTGCTGCCGCAGCAGGTGCCGCTTTCCCCGCAGCAGGCAATCGACGCCACCTTCGGCCAGGGCGTCTTCGCCGCGCTCGAGGAACTGCAGGAAAGCGCGTGGCAGGGACCAATCCGGTCCGGCTACGGCGACCATCTCGTCCGCATCGTCGCGCGGGAACCGGCGCGGCTTCCGGAGCTGTCGGAAATCGAGGAGGCGGTGCTCTTCGACTGGCAGCGTGAAATGTCGCAAACATTGTCGGAGGCGCAGGTCGCGACCCTCGCGGATCGTTACGAAATCGTCAGGCCAGACCTCTCCGACTGGTCCGGAGACGTGCTGCAATGATGCCGCTTCGTCGGCTTTTCCTGGCCATGGCGCTTCTTGTCGCGAGCCTGTGCAGCGCGTCCGGACACGCGCTGGAGCCGGGTTTCCTGGACATCCGACAAGTGGCGCCGGAGAGTTTCCGGGTGTTCTGGCGCAAGCCGGATGTGAATGGCGCGCCCATGGCGATCGACGCGGTCCTACCGGAAACCTGCGCGCCGAACATCGGGCCAGACCCGCGCCACGACGGAGCCGCCTGGGTCGCGGCCTGGGTGAGCACCTGCCCGGGCGGAATTTCCGGTCAGGTGGTCGAGATCGACGGGCTGGAGAGCCAGCGAACCGACGTGCTGCTACGGCTGGAGTTCCTTGACGGCGGGGCGGGCAGCCATCGGCTGACGCCGGATGTCACGACATACACAATCCCGGAAACGCCATCGACGCGCGAAGTGTTCAGCAGCTATTTCCAGCTCGGGTTCGATCACATCCTGCAAGGGCTCGACCACCTGCTGTTCGTCTTCGCGCTGTTGATGCTGATCCGCGACCCGTGGCGTCTTGTCGGGGCGGTGACCGCGTTTACGGTGGCGCATTCCATAACGCTTGCCCTGGCGACGCTCGGCCTGCTCTCGGTGCCCGGACCACCGGTGGAGGCAACGATTGCACTCTCCATCGTGTTCCTGGCGGTCGAGATCCTGAAGCAGGAAGAGGGGCAACAACGGCTCAGCCAGCGGTTTCCGTGGATTGCGTCCTTTGCCTTCGGCCTCCTGCACGGGCTCGGGTTTGCCGGTGCGTTGAGCGAAATCGGGTTGCCCGCTGGCGATATCCCGGCGGCCCTGCTGGCCTTCAATGTCGGCGTCGAGGCCGGTCAACTCGCGTTCGTCGCGGCTGTTCTCTCGGCGGCGGCACTCGCCCGCGCCGCGCTTCCGTCCCTGCTCGCCGCGTTGCGAACCCCGCATGCGCCCGGATCGACGGCCATGGGATATGCCATCGGCAGCACCGCAACACTCTGGCTCGTCCAACGTGTGATGGCATTCTGAGCCGTGCTCAGGCCATTGGGATCCCGGCTGTAATTCTCCGAACGCGGCCGTCCATCGAGAGGGCGGAAGCGCACAGTCGCCTGATGCCACCTAATCGCCAGCCCGGCGGGGCGGACCGGCGATGCGCGGCGACCTGACGGCCTTAGATTCCGCGCGGGAAACGGCGTGCTCGAACGCGGGGCCCGTCGACGCCTTCGGGGCTACCGGGCCTCGTCCCGCCTACCCTTCCGGTCCGTACCAGATCGGCGATGTATAGGCGCGCTCCTGATGGGAGGTTTCCGCGCCTTCGGGAATCGCGACACCGAACCGGAGCGCATCGTAGGCGACCCACCGCGGCGTCGGAATTTCCAGCACGCGGGCATAGTAGAAGGCCTTCTGCGACGCATCGAATTCCGGATCGGTCCAGACCGTCGCCAGTTCGGCCGCGCCGATGGTGTTCGTGTATCCCGCGGCTTCCACGTCCACCGTATTGCCGACGGCGGGCAGCTTCCCGTCCGCGTCCGGCTCACGCCCCTGCGACCAGGCGACGTCGAATACCTTTTCCTGGAGACCGCCCTCGGCGTCCATCCATCCCTTTACGATTTGGATCCGGTCGAGGTTTGCGCCAATCGGATCGCGCAGCGCATAGACCATGAAGGTGGGCGCTTCGGCACCGTCGGGCGCGGCGCGCAGGTCGCTGCCCATGGGCACACCGCGCTCGTACCCGGCGAAGGCCGCCTGGCGGGAGCGCAGGTCGTTCTCGGTGAAGTCCCAGCCGCCGAAGAAGCGCACCATCATGCGCGGCCCGGTCGTGGCGTAGGTCTCCCGGCGCTTCATCGCATCCCAAAGCGCGTGGCGGGTGTTTTCCTCCGCCCAGACGCCCGTGTAGCCGGACGCCACCAACTCGTAGCCTTCGAAGGCGCCGATGTCGGTCTTGGTGAACGGGTGTTGCATGCGGTTCGGGTTGGGCTCCGCGTTCGTCGCCTTGCCGAAGTAGTTGTCGGAATCCGCTGTCGCGAGCGATGTGTGGCTGTCCGTCGACCCCACCGCGCCGAACTTGTACGGGTTGGTGCCGAGTTTCGTCTCAAGCGCCATCCCCTGCTTGAGCGCCTCGCGGGCATATTCGCCCTTGAGCATCTCCGGTGTCTTGGCTTCGGTCAGGTCGAGGTTGCCGACGTCCCATGTCTCGTAATCGGCGAATTCATCCTCCGGGCTGAGCGCCGGATGCGCCTCGCCGTCGCCCTTGATCTGGGTGAACTCATAGAGCGGCTCCCATTTTCCGCGCAGAGCGGCATAGTTCTCGTCGATCGGTGCGCCGGTGTATTGCTGTTCGGTCGGGAACATCAGGCCGTTGGAGAGGTTCCCGTTATGCGCCAGCGCGAAAACGCGCCCGCCGGTCTTTTCCTCGTAGGCTTCCAGCCAGGCATAGAGATCGAGCGGGTCGGTGGAGCCGACCGGCGGCTGGGTCACGATGGGTTCCACCATCAGCGCGCGGTCACCGTTGTCCCGCAGAACGACGTTGCGGTGCAGGTTGTTGCCCTTGACCAGCGAGGTCCATTCGAAACCGATGAACGCGGTGAAAATGCCCGGTTCGTTGTACTCCTCCGCCTTCTCCACCACCGTTTCCCAGACCGAGGCATAGATCGGCGAACCCGGTGAATACTGCGCCATCAGGTCGGGGTCGATCTTGCCCTGCGAGAAGGTGGTGATCAGATCGAGCGCGGCGGCCGCGCTGGCCTCCCCGCCCTCGGCAAGCGCCTCGGCCCAGGCGCGGCTCTGCTCCACCTCCATGACGTTGGGTTTCTGGTCGCGCATGTCGAAGATCAGGCCCATGCCGTCGGAATGGTCGGTCAGCACCATCCAGTCGAGCGGCCGGGCGAGCTTCACCGGCTGGCCGGTTGCGGCCATCACCTGCTCGCCACGGGCGAACTGGTAGGCCGTGTCATGGCCGGTGGTGTTGCCGAAGAGACCGGCATCCATCGAGTAGCCGGTGTGAAGATGGGTGTCGCCCCAGAAGACACGGCTTGGAAAAGACCGCTCGGCATAGGGGGAATAGGCTTTGCCCGGGTACAGACCCTGGATGGATTCCTCGGACGGAATGAATTGCGCGGCGGCGGGCATCGCCAACAGACAGGCGATACCGGTCACGACGGACGCACGAATGAACATAGAAGGCCTCCCACGGCTCAATGGACGTGCAGGCTTGGCGCCTGCCTTGTTGAATCGCTGGGAGCATACCACGAAATCCGGAGAATCTGCCCGCGACCCAAATGCGCGATCCCTGCGGTATTCCACGGCGACGCGACGCGGCGGTGGCGGGAAGTTCCCCTGGGGCGCGCGCGCGTCGCCGCTCAGGTCACGCGTTCCGAAACCGCGCGGGCAATGACAAGCTCCTCATCGGTTTTCACCACCAGAACCTTGACCGGGCCGGTGCCGATGTCTTCGGTGCCGCGGGTCCGGTTGGCATCTGCGTCGACGCCGATCCCGAGGAAGCCCAGATCCGCGCAGACACGCTCGCGGATCTGCCAGGCGTTCTCGCCGATGCCGCCGGTGAAGACGAGCGCGTCGATACCGCCATCGGCGGCTGCGAGCGCCCCCACCTCCCGGCGGACCCGTGCCACGAAATAGGACACCGCCTCCTCGGCTTCCGGTGCGTCGGACTCCAGCAGCGTGCGCATGTCGTGACTGATGCCGGACATGCCGAGGAGGCCGCATTTCTTGAACAGCATGTCGGAGATTTCCTTTGACGACATGCCCTGATCCAGCAGGTAGAGGACGACCGCAGGGTCGAGTTGGCCGCAGCGCGTTCCCATTGGCAGGCCGTCCACTGCCGAGAATCCAAGGGTGGAGGCAATGGACTGGCGGCCCTTGACGCAGCACATGGACGCGCCGTTGCCGAGATGCGCAATCACCACGCGGGCATTGCGGAGATCTGGATAGGTCTCTTCGATGTAGCCGGTCACGTAGTCGTAGCTCAGGCCGTGAAACCCATAGCGCCGCACACCCTTGGCGTAGAACTCCCGCGGCAGCGCGTAGGTGTCGTTCACGAAGGGATGGCCACGGTGAAACCCGGTGTCGAAACAGCCGACCTGGATCGCATCGGGAAACGCTTCCATCGCGGCACGGATCGCCGCGAGATTGTGCGGCTGATGCAATGGCGCGAGCGGCGTGAGTTTTGCAAGGTTATCCAGGATCGGCCCGGTCAATAGGATCGGGTCGGCATATTCCGTGCCACCGTGCACGATCCGGTGTCCGACACCGGAGACAGGCCGGTCCCCCAAGATCGGCTGGAGCACCTTCAACACCGCCTGAAGACCTGCCCTGTGGTCGGCCTGACCAAGCGCGGTTTCCGTTTTCTCGCCCTTGTATGTCAGGATCAGGCGGGCATCGGGGCCGATCCCGTCGATCTGCCCGACAGCGATGCACTCCGGGTCGCCGTCACCGTTCGTGTCCTCGTCGAGATATACGGAATACTTGATGGAGCTGGACCCGGCATTCAGGGTCAGGATGGCGGACATCGGCCCCCTCCTTGTGAGAAAGTGAAAGCAGGCGCCGCCACGCTGCGGTGCGGCGCCGGTCCTGTACAGGCTTACTGTGCCGCGTTCGGGACAGCAACCGGGCCGAGCAGCCCCTCGATGCGTTCGATCATCGCACGGGTCGCCGCCTCCATTTCCGTGGGATCGCCGGCGATGTACTTGGCGGTGTCGAGCGCGCGCATGCGGTCCTCACCGGTGGTCAGGATCTGCGGCAACGTCTCGATCGCCCGCTCCCCACCATATTCCACGATGAGGGTCTGTTCCTGGATCTTTTTGGTCCGAAGCTCGGGTGGCATCTCGTGAAACGGCGGCGTCTCCGAGAGGATCTCGGCCGACCGTGCCAGCCGATCCTGGCGCACGTCGGCGCGGGTATTGGCCAGGAGGATCAAAATGCGCAACAGGCCCTCGGCAAACCCGCCCTCGCCGGTCCGGGCCAGGGCATCCTGCACGCCGGGCAGGCTGACCAGGTCTTCCGGGCGTTTTCGCGTGCGGTGGATATTGCGCGGGATACCGTAGTTGATCGCCATGGGCGCGCCCCAGATCGAGAAGAAGGTCACCTCCTGCATCGCCTCGCGCCAGCTCGTCATCATGTTCAGGCTGGTTTCGATCATGTCGACCGTCAGTTGTTCGGCCAGCAGGAACGGATTGTCCTTCGCCACCGGCTTGCGCAGGTTGCGCACGTTCTCCGCGGCGGCGGGGACATTGGCCATCAGCGGATTGGACGTTCCGAAGGCGCGGCGCTGCAAACGCATGGGGTGGGTGTCTCGGGCAATCTTGCCCATGTCTTCGGTCACCGTCGCCTGCAGGACAGGGCTGACCATCGTGTCATAGGCCTCCGTGATCGCCTCCGACGCACGGGCGACGGCCGCAAAGGCAGGCTCGTCGCGCCGCAAACCGGAATGAGCAGCGACATCCTTGAGGGTCCGGCGCGCGAAACTCAGCGCGAAGTGCTTCTCGTGGCCTTCGCCCTGCACATCCTCGATGACGATTTCGTAGAGCCCGGGCGCCAGCGCCTCGATGGTCTTGAGCGTGGAGGCCATTTCCGTGTGCTCACGCTTCGCGATCTTGGAAGAGACGAAGATCCCGAGATGCCCGACGTCTTCGTGTACGAGGTAGAGTATTCGCTGCCCGAGCACCTCGATCTCGTGTTCGTCGGCATAGGTATCGACGATCCAGTTCAGCGCCTGTCCAACCGGCGTGATGTTGTCGCCATGGGAGGCGAAACAGATGATCGGTGCGCGGATTGCCTTGAGATCAACCGGGCGGCCGGGTTCCAGCTGCGCGGTATTCTGCCCGAGCTTGTTTCCGACAAAGAGGTTTTCAACGATCCAGCGGATCTCGTCGCCGGTCATGCAGTAGAAGGCGCCCCACCACTTCTCGAAGTCGAGGAAGCGGTCGACCCCGTCATCGACGGTGGCGTAAAGGTCGTAGTATTTCCGGAAATAGTTCCGGCCCGGATTCAGCTTCTCGAAATTGTCCACCAAATACGCACCGTCGAAGATGCCGCCGCCGAGATCGGAGGCCATCTGCGCGAGGAAGGTGCCACCATTCACACCGGCGGAATAGCGCATCGGGTCCTGGCCGAGCTTGCCCGACCAATAGGACATGGGCGCGCCGTTGAGCACGATGGGACCGGCGAGGTCGGGATTGGTCGCCGCCAGAATGGCCGTGGCCCAGCCGCCCTGGCAATTGCCCACGACGATGGGATTCGGGCTGTCCGGGTGGCGCTCCCGGATCTTGCGCAGGAAGGCCGCTTCGGCCCGGGTCACGTGCGCGAGGGTTTGCCCCGGTTGCGGCATCTGGCGGAAGGTGACGAAATAGACCGGGTGGCCATCTGCCAGCGCCACACCGACCTGGCTTTCCTTCTTGAAACCGCCGATTCCGGGGCCGTGACCGGCGCGCGGGTCAATGATCACATAGGGGCGCTTCCACGGCTTGATGTCCTGACCGCCGTCCGGGAGGATGCGCAGCAAGACGTAGTTGGACGGCTCCGGCAGATCCTTGCCCTCCATGACGATCTCAAAATCGTACATCAGCACGTGTTCCGGCGGCGCACCGTTGTCCTGCGTCTCGATGTTCATGTCGGACCATTTGCGCAGAGCGTCGAGCGTCAGCACGCTGCGCTGTGCGGCATCGGTCACATATTCGGCCCAGGCGCGGACCAGTTTGCCGTCCCCGCTCGGCATGGCGGCTTCCACGAGGGTCTGCGCTTCCGCACGGACCCTGTCCGCATCCGCCTGCGTCTTGTTCAGCGCCTTCACGCCAAGCCGTTGTGTCACGGTCTGGAGGAAATAGGACTGGAGTTCGGCGGCACCGCGGGCCGCGTCGATGGTATCGGAAAGTGAGCGATGCATCTGATGTCTTCCCCTGTTGGAGACCGCGAGAGGGTGCACGAGGTGCTCCCCGCGACCCGGCGGCCTCAACCCATGATCGAGTACCCGCCGTCGATCTTCACGATCGCGCCGGTGACGTTGCGTGCCTCTTCACTGGCAAGGAAAGCGGCATAGGCGCCGATATCCTCGATGGACGCGAGCTGATGGGTAGGTGCCCGCTTGGCTGCATCGGCCAGCATCTCGTCGAAATGCGCGATACCGGAGGCCGCGCGGGTAGCCAGCGGCCCCGGCGAGAGCGCGTTGACGGAGATCATCTTGTCGCCAAGTTCCGCCGCGACGTAGCGCGTGACGCTTTCCAGTGCCGCCTTGACCGGCCCCATGACGTTGTAATCTTCCACCACCTCCTCGGAGCCGTAGAAGGAGACGGTCAGGCAGGTGCCGCCCTGCGCCATCATCGGTTCGGCAAGCCGGATCAAGCGCAGGTAGGAATGAACCGAAATGTCCATTGCCAGCTTGAACCCCTCGGCAGAGCAATCGATGACGCGGCCGTGCAGATCCTCCTTGGGGCAGAAGGCGATGGAGTGAACGAGAATGTCCAGCGTTCCCCACGTGTCGCGAATGACATCGAAGAGCGCCGCCTCCTGCTCCGGCATGCTCACGTCCAGCGGTTCGATGATCTCGGCGTCCAGCTTCTCGGCGAGCGGACGCACGTATTTCTCCGCCCTGTCGTTCAGATAGGTGATCGCGAGGTCGGCGCCCTGTGCCCGCAGTGCGGACGCGCAGCCGTAGGCGATTGACTGGTCATTTGCGACGCCGACAACGAGCGCCTTCTTGCCGGAGAGTGAAAACATGGCGGAATCCCGAGATTGAGTCGCACCTACCCTAGGGGCGAATGGTAACAATCTCGCTGCAATGCAGCAACAATCGCCCCGGGCACGGCGCGGCCGCTCACCCCGCGGCGGGATGCTCCAGGGCGAGGTTGAGAAACTTGTTCTCGCCGGTGATCGGCCGCGCCCAGAGCGCGGCGAAGGTCTCGCGCAGGTTGGCGCCTTCGTGCAGGATATCATGCACCGCCCGGCTGACCGGCATGTCGATGCCAATGCGGTCGGCCAGGTCGATGACGGAGATCGCGCCGACCTCCCCCTCGATCACCACGGGATTGCCCTGGAAAACGTTCCGCCGCTCGATCCCGGACCCGAGTTGCGCGCCGAAATGCATGTTGCGCGACGTGGTGGACGAGCAAGTCAGTGTCAAATCGCCAATGCCGGACAATCCGGCGATGGTCTCCCGCCGGCCGCCCAGTGCCTCTGCCATGGTCATCATCTCGGCGATCCCCCAGGTGATGAGCGAGGCACGAGTGTTCTCGGCGTAGCCCGCGCCGGTCATCATTCCGCAGGCGATGGCGATCACGTTCTTCACCGCCCCGGCCACCTCGACGCCCACGAGATCATCGCTCACATAGGGGCGAAAGGACTCGGACCCGAGCGACAACGCAAGCCGGGAGGCAGGTGCCGCACGCGGCGCGCGCCGGTCCGCCTGGGCGAAGGGAAAGGCGAGCGTCGCGGCGGTGGGGTAGTTCAGCGCCACCTCGCGCGCGAAGGTCGGCCCCGAAAGCGCCCCCACCGGATGCCCCGGCAATTCCTCGCTCGCCACCTCGCTCAGAAGCTTGCCCGACCCGGTCTCGATCCCCTTGGCGCAGAGCACAACCGGCGCCCCCGGCGCGATATGGGGCGCCACTTTGCGGCAGATCTCCCGCAGGGTGACCGAGGGCGTCACCATCAGTACGCAATCCGCTCCGTCGAGCGCCTGCGCCATATCCGACGTGGCACGAATGGAGGCGGGCAGGTCGATTCCGGGCAGGTAGCGCAGGTTGCAGCCGGTCTTGGCGATGGTGGCCACGTCCTCGGCATTGCGCCCCCAGAGCCGCACCGCGCGGCCAGCCTGCCCGGCGACCAGTGCCAGGGCCGTTCCCCAGGCCCCGGCGCCAAGAACGGCAATATTCTCATAGGGTACGGCCTCCGGTTTGTCGGCGGCCTCCGGTCTGGGGATCGGGGACAGGGTCATGTCAACGTTCCTGCGCGTCGTTGTTGTCGTATTTCGCGAAGGTCCCGCGCCGTGGGCACCGCGCCCGGCACGAGAGGACGAGACAATCGCGCATCCGCGCCGGCTCCGCAACCTTGTTCGGCATGCCCCCTTTTCGCGCCCGCAGCGAGTGCTATGGTTCTACACTATTGCCAGATGCCCGATACCGGAGCCCGTCCACGTGTTTGCCAAATTGCGCACTGCCGTCACCTTTCTTGCGCGTATCGGCCAGGGGATCGGGACCCGACATCTCGGCCTGATCGCCGCCGGGGTCGCATTCTACGGCCTTCTGGCGATCTTTCCCGCAATCACGTCAATCGTGACTTTGTGGGGTTTCTTTGCCGATCCCGACCTAGTGGAGCAGCAATTGCTCACCTACGAGGATGTCATCCCCGAGGCGGCGTTCGGGATCATCGATGGGCAGGTCCGGGCAATCGCCAACGGGCCGAAAGAGGTCCTGGGCTGGGCCTCGGCCCTCTCCATTGGCACGGCGCTCTGGGCATCCCGCGCGGGTGTGGCCGCCATCGTTGGCGGGCTGAATGCCGTCTACCGCACACCACCGCGCGGCGGCCTGCGGGGCATGGCGCGCGCGCTTGTGCTGACCCTGTTGCTGATTGCCGTGGCACTGGTCGCGCTCGCGACGGTCGTTGTCGCTCCGGTGGTCCTGACCTTCCTGCCGCTCGGGCCGTTCACCGGATTCGCGCTCGAATTGTCGCGCTGGTTGATTGGCGGCGGTGTCGTGCTGCTCGGCATCGGCCTGTTGTATCGCATGGGGCCGAACCGGAGCGATCAGCGCACCGATATCCTGTCACCCGGCGCGGTGATGGCCGTGATTCTGTGGGCGCTCGTTTCGTGGGGGTTCTCGGCCTATCTGACAAACTTCGGGAATTACAACGAGGTATACGGCTCTCTTGGTGCGGTGGTGGCGATGCTCATGTGGTTCTACCTGAGCGCCTTCGTGGTGCTTCTGGGCGGTCTGACCAATGCCGAGCTCGAAACTCTGAAGGCAGAACGAGCGGCGGCGGACGAAGAGACCGCCCCGGCCCCGCCTCCCGAATCGACGGATACCGAGACGCCCGACCCGGAATTGGAGCCGGAGGAAGAACGCGTCGATCCGACGCCCCCTTTGGTATCCTGACGCGCCCCTGCCCCTTGCCCGCACCGCAGGCACGGCGTAAGCCGCCCGAACACGCCAATACGGGAGCCGCTGACCGGTGTTCTTCTATCGCCTCGCCCTGACCCTTGCGACGCCGGGTGTCGCGGGCATGCTGGCCCTGCGTCTGCTTCGCGGCCGGGAGCGGCTGGGCGATCTGGCGGAGCGGCTGGGCATGGGCGCCGGAGCAGCGCCCGCTGCGGCGAAAACGATCTGGCTGCATGGCGCATCCAATGGCGAGCTGACCTCCGCACGGGATTTTATCGACGCCCTTTTCCGGCAGGCGCCGGACCTTGCCCTGCTGGTTACGACCAACAGCGTGACCGGGCGCGACATGGTCCGTGGCTGGAACCTGCCCAATCTGCAGGCCCGGCTCGCGCCCCTGGACTATCGTGCGTGCCTCGCTGCCGTCCTCCACGGACACCGGCCCGCCGCCTTCGTGCTGCTGGAGGGCGACATCTGGCCGAACCGCATGGCGATGGCGGCAAGTCGCGAGGTTCCGGCCGCAATGCTGTCCGCGCGCATTTCCGAGAAGAGCGCACGCGCGTGGCACAGGTTCAACGGCTTGGCGCGGCAGGCACTGGCACCGGTGAGGCTGCTCTCGGCACAAGATGCGGGGTCGGAAGCACGGTTTGTCGCGCTTGGCCTCGACCCGGCAACTCTCGCCCCGCAGCTGACATTCAAGGCCGCGGTGACCCTGCCCCCGCCGGACGCGGAACTGCTGGAAACCTACCGCCCGTTCTTTCCTCGGAGCGAGACGCTTCTGGCGGCCTCGACCCACGAGGGCGAGGAACAACAGGTTATCGAGGCCTTCCAGCGTGCGCGCCGGGTCCGGCCCGACCTGCGGCTGATCCTTGCGCCTCGGCATCCGGCACGGGGCCCGGAGGTTGCGTCGCTGCTCGCACGCAGCGGCGTGCGCTTTCGCACCCGGTCAGCGGGCGAGGCCCCGGTGGCCGGGACCGACGTATACCTCGCCGACACGCTCGGAGAAATGCCGCTGTGGTACACGCTCGCAGGGCAATGTTTCGTCGGCGGATCGCTCGCACCGAAGGGGGGGCATACGCCCTATGAGCCCGCTCAGTTCGACTGTGCCATCCTGCATGGCCCCGATCTGCGGAACTTCGCGGAGCCCTATGCGGCGCTTACCGAAGCCCGTGGGGCGATTGGCGCGGCGGATGCCGGGGCGCTCGGGGATGCGATCGCCGGATTGGACGACGCGGCGCGCAGCCGGATGACGGTGGCCGCGCGTGCCGCCCTCCAACTGGACACCGAGGCACAGGTGGATGATCTGTCGAGACGGGTGCTGGCGCTGGCGTCCGGTCACGGGGAGCCGGCGCGCCTCCATTGACGCCCCTGCCCGGTCAGGCTGCCTGCCGGGAGCTGCCGGTTTCCGTGCGCGACCGTTCCGCAAGGCCCGCCGCCACGGCCCAACCGGCGCTGAAACAGGCAAGTTCGCCGACGAGTGTCACCAGCCGGAACTGGACCGCGAGCAGCAGCGCGTTTTCCGCGCTGCTTCCCACCGCCGTCAGCGCCGCCACGAGGATCGCTTCCCGCGCGCCCAGCCCGGCGGGCGCCCCCGGTGTCACGTAGCCTGCCAGCCAGGCAAACACCGCAGCAACCGCAGCAACTACGACGGGCGCGTCGGTACCATGCCATGCGAGCACCGCGAAGAGCGCGCCGAGCCCTGTCATGAACACGGCCGACAGCAGCACAGGAGCGGCCGGCGGGCGCAGATCGGGCAGCGCTTCGACACGGCTGACCAGGGCGAACACGGACAGCCCTGCGCCGAGCGCTGCCAAGGGGAGCCATTGGGGTATCGCCGCAAGCGGCGGCGGCAGGACCGCCGCGGGCACGACGGGCCACAGCACCGCGAGGACCAGCGCGGCCCCGGTGGGCGTGACGGCAAGTTCCGTCGCCGTGGCGCGGGCCAAGGCCGAAGCGGAGAGCGGCCCATCCCGGAGATAGACGGCGCGTCCGATCAGGTGGCACACGTTTCCGGGAAGATACCGCGCAACAAGGCTGGCCGTGTAGGACAGGTATGTGCGCGCGCGCGGTTCCTGCCCGTGACCGGCGACGATCCGGTGCCAGCATTCGGCCAGGAGGAACAGCGCCGCGCCATAGGCAAGTGCCAGGGCCAGCATCAGCGCAATCTCGGCGGCATCCGGGCGCAACTGGGAGAGCGCCGCCCGGTTCGCCGCGAATGTGCGCAGAAGGTACCAGAGGGCGAGTCCGAGCAGCGCGAGGCCCGCCAGCCTGATCGCGCGGTTGAGCGTTGGACCGTTCATCGACGGCGCGGTGGAACCGACAGCAGCGTCGTCTCGTCAGGATAGGGCAAGGCCGGTGTGAGCCCGCGGTATCGCTCAACCTGCATGCGGCTCCGGGCCAGCGCATCCTGATAACGGGGTCGGTTGGAGTTGTCGAAGACGATCATCCCGTCCGGTGCAAGCCGCTGGATGGCGTGTTTCAGGCACGCCTGCCGCGCCCGCCCATCGATAACGATCAGATCGAAGGGGGCGGCCTCTTCGAGTATGGCCTTGGCGTAGCGTTCGAAACTATCGCCTTCCTCGCCGGGTTTCTGCGACAGGTAGAGGGGGTCTGTCGAAGGCGCCCTGTCCGGCTTGACGAGGTTCAGGTCCACCCGGGGCCCGATGCCGATATCGTCGAGCAAACGCCCGACGCGCGCATGCCAGTCGGGCACGTGTTCCACCGACACGACCTCGGACGCGCGACGCGCGAGCCAGACGGTGCTCGCACCCGAGCCGAACTCGAATGCCCGCGCCTTCGGGCGTTCCTCGAGAAATGCCTCGATCCGGTCGATTGCCTGGTATGTCCACCACGGCACATCCAGCGCGACCAGCGTCTCCACGTCGTGAATTGCGCTAAGGCTGCGAAGCCAATGTGCCGTGCGGGATTTGTCGCTGCGGCGATCGAGCCAGCCGATAAGTCCGACCGCTTCGCCGATCCGACCTGCCCCGTGGGCGACGGTGACATATCCCGATTTCAATGCCTGCGACACAATCATGCTGCCCATCTCCTCATCTCGCACCCGCCGGGCCATAGGGTTGCCGGCAGATCTGGCGCGCGCGCGCTTCCGCGAAGTTCTTTTGCCCTGTGTGGTCCAGACACATTTCCTCGCTCCACGGCTCGAAGAACGTGCCCGGGTCTTCGTTCAGCAGCACCGAGCTGTAGAGCGCCGTCGCGCCGCTGGACACCGCGCCCACCGCGCAGACCACAAGGGCCAGGAAACCGACGGCGATTTTCGACCGCGCCCGCGCTGCCCAAGGGGCGAAGCGGCCACAACCGACCAGTGCCAGCACGCCGATGATCGGAAAGATCTCCACGTGGTAGCGCAGCGTGATCGTCCCGTAGGACAGGGTCACGACCGCGATTGTACCGGCGGCAAGGACCAGCCCGGCGTAAGGGCGCAGCCGGGCGATACCGCTGCAGAGGCCGATCCCGGCCAGAACACAGAACCCGGTCCAGAGGAAGATCGCCCCTGCCCCGGGTTTCTCGATCCGGATGAACCCCAACCGGTCCTCGGTCAGGGACGCGTGCAGCGCAACCACGCGGTCATAGGATCGCGAAGCCAGCAATTGCGGCGGCGCGGCGCCGTAGACCATCAGGTTTGCCGGAATTCGGGCGAGGTTGAACCGCCCGTGTTCGATGAAGGCGGCCGCCTTCTTGCCCTCGATATTGTCAGCGCCCCAGAACGTCGTCCCATATTGCACGCCGTCGGCCTCGAAGGTTCCATGGGTCTGCCCGACGTTTCCGAATTTGGCGGCGTTGAGCCCCAGGAACGCGACCCCGCCCGCGAAAAGGATCGCCATCGCCAGCAATGCGGGCCGCACGGCACGCCATCTGTCACGCAAAAGCACGAGGCCCGCGGCGAAAACGGTGCCTGCATAAAGGCCAACCGCAACGTTCGGACGGGCGTGCACGGCAATGGCGGCCAGCAGCGCGAGCAGCCAAAGCACGTTCGCAATCGGGCGCTCGCGTGCAACCGTCCGCGTCCAGACGAGCACGAAGGCGGCCGTCAGGGCATAGGCAACCACGATCGGCTCGTTATAGAGGACGAAGTTGACCACGAGCAGCAATCCCGGCGCACAGAGCCAGACAAGCAGCGCCAGCACCGCTGCCCAGACAGCCCCGGCCCGCCCGTCCTCCGGCCAGTGCTTGCGAGCGATCTCGGCAAAGGACATGTGCCAGCAGAATGTGCCCAGCGTGCCCCAGAACCAGACCGAGACCGGCGCAAGCGACACCGTTCCGATTTCGACGAAGGGCGCAAGGAGTACCCGCGTCAGCAGCGGGGCCATCCCGTGATAGAGATGCGCGGTACCGTCGGGCCAGTAGTGCCCCTCGAACCGCAGGACACGGGCCGGCAGGTCGAGCCGCCCGTCGCGCAGCGCGAGGAAGAGCTGGTCGTAGATCTCCATTCCGAAGAAGGGAATCGTCAGGTTCGACAGAACCCGCGCGGAAATCAGCGTGTAGAAGACGACCCCCAGAAGCGCACCGACAATCGTGACGACGGCGGACGTCGAGATTGTCGGCCGGGAACGCGCGAACTCAATCCCGATCATCGTCCTTGCTCGCTTGCGTATCGACCGTGGCATCGAGGATCGGCTCCAGTCGGCGGAGCCGGATCAGTGCCGCCTCGGTCAGGCGCCGGTTGGTGGCAATCGTATCGCTCAGGAATGCCACCACGACGGTAAGGTACCCCGCCATGAGGAAGACCGAGCCGAGAACGAGCGATTGCACATGCCCGTCCCCCTGACCGGTCACGTAGAAGTAAAGGAACCGCAGCACTGGCACCGCACCGATCCCCAGCAGGAGCAGGCCGAGCGCGAGAAACGTCGAAAGTGCCCGGTACATCAGGCAGCTGCGCAGGATCGTGACGATCTGCTTGCGGATAAACTGCAGATTGGAGCGGAAGAGCCGCGAGGGCCGCGACACCGGGTTGGTGCGCACCGGCACCGATGCGACGGTCAGCCCGTGCTGGCCTGCGTGGATCAGCGTTTCGACAGTGTAGCTGAAGGGCGTCATGACATTGATCGTCATCGCGGCATCGCGGGAATAGGCCCGGAAACCGGACACCGCATCGGAAACCTCGACACCGGCCAGATTGCGGACAACCCGGCTGCCGAGCCTTTGCAGCAGCCGCTTGCTGCGGGAGAATTCGGTGTTCTGACCGGGCTTCCTGTCCCCCAGCACGATATCGGCCTGCCGGTCCACAATGGGACGGATCAGGTCCGGGATCGAGGAACCGTCGTACTGGTTGTCCCCATCGGTGTTCACGATGATGTCGGCGCCGACAGACAGCGCGTTCTCGATTCCGGCCTGGAACGCGGAGGCCAGCCCCTTGTTGCGGGCGTGGCGCACGATGTGATCGACGCCGAGCCGCTCGGCAATCTCCACCGTGGCATCGGAAGAGCCGTCGTCGACCACCTGTATCTCGACAACGCCAACGCCGGGTATCTTGCGCGGTATCGCGGCAAGCGTGGCTGGCAGAGTCTTCTCCTCGTTGAAACAGGGGATCTGGACGACGAGCTTGAGCGGACGCGGAGTCCGACGTGCCGTTTTCACCTGTCGTGCCGCGGACTCGGCCGCAGGCAGACAATCCTCGAAACGGCGGTATGTGTAGGACATGGAGCGATCCAGCATAGTTCCTTCGGCTCAGGGCCCCCAAAGCCGCCTCCACAAGATTAACTTAGCTTGTCAAAACTGAGGCACGGACGCGCATTTGTTTGGACCAACGCCATTCCCGATGGTCGATCTGTGCCAGTTGATTGAGATCAACGCTTTTCCGGGGTTTTCATCTACCGTCCTGAGGGCCCCGAGGTGAGGACGGAACGTGCAACGCGGACTTTGCGAGAGCGAGATTTCCGGGCTGCGCCGGCAACACGGCTGGAACGAATTGCCCCAAGTGAAGCCAGCGTCGCTGCTGGCCTTGCTGGCCCGGCAATTCACCGATCTGCTCGTCGTGTTGCTCATCATCGCCGCCGCGATTTCGCTTGCCGTCGGGGAGTGGACCGACGCGATAGCGATACTTGCCGTCGTGGTCCTGAACGCGGTCCTTGGCCTCGTGCAGGAATGGCGTGCCGAGAACACGATGCAGGCGCTCAGGCGCATGATGTCGCCGGAAGCCGTGGTTGTGCGGGACGGTCGGGAGCAAGTCATTCCGGCGAGGGAGATCCTTCCGGGCGACATCGTTCTGCTTGCCGAAGGCGATCGGGTACCCGCCGACGGCGATCTGGAGCGGGAATCCGGCCTGCTTCTGGATGAAAGCGTTCTGACCGGGGAGTCGGTGCCGGTGTCGCGCGCGGCCGGTGAGAGCGTTGCATCGGGCACCACGGTGCTGGCCGGCCACGCAGAGGCGCAGGTGACGCGGATTGGCTTGCAAACCCAGTTCGGTCAGATCGCTTCCATGACCGCCTCGCTGCGCGACGCGCCGACCCAATTGCAGCGGGAACTACACGGGCTGGCCCGCCAACTCGGATTGCTCGCGGTCGGGCTGGCGAGCCTCGTGATGGCCGTGGCCTTCCTCACGGACCGGGGGCCCATGGAAGTGTTCATGCTCGGGCTTTCCCTCTCCGTGGCCATGGTCCCGGAGGGTCTGCCGGCGGTGGTGACAATCACGCTGGCCCTGGGTGCAAGTGCGATGGCACGACAGAAGGCGCTGGTGCGCAACCTGCAGGCGGTCGAAACGCTGGGTGCCGCGAGCGTCATCTGCACCGACAAGACCGGCACCCTGACCGAAAACAAGATGACGGCACGAAAGATCCGCACACTGGAGGCGGACTACGCCGTGACAGGCAGCGGCTACGATCCGGCCGGGCATATCTTGCGGGACGACCAAAAGGTCCGGGCGCAGGACGATGCGGTGCTGGCCCGCCTGTGTCATACGGCGCAAATCTGCTCGCACGCCCGGCTGAGCCGGACGGGGCAGGATTGGGAGATGATCGGCGAACCGACGGAGGGCGCCCTGGTCACGCTTGCGGCGAAGGCCTGGGCAGAGGCAGGCGATCAAGATGCGGTCGTCGCCGAACTTCCATTCACCAGCGAGCGGAAATGCATGAGCGTTCTGGAGCGGGACGAGCACCGCTTCACGATTCACACGAAAGGGGCACCAGAGCGGATCCTGGACATCTGCAGCCGCGTTGAGCGGAAAGACGGGGCCGGTCCGCTGCTGGCCGAAGAGCGGCGCAGGCTCACCGATACCATCGAAGAGATGGCGGCGGAGGGGCTCCGTACGATCGCGCTCGCCTACCGGCCTACCGATGAGGAACGGATCGACGAGGCCGACCTGATCTTCCTGGCGCTCGTCGGCATCGTGGATCCGCCCCGCGCGGAGGTCCGGGACGCCGTCCGGCTCGCCGCTTCGGCGGGCATTCGCACTGTCATGATCACCGGCGACCACCCGGCAACGGCCCGTCGAATCGCCGGGCTTCTTGGCATTCCGGCCAAAAAGGTCCTCACGAGCGTGGATCTCGCGGAAATGGACGATCCAACGCTTGCGGCGGCGCTGCAGGAGGACATCGTGTTCGCCCGCGTCCGGCCGGAAGACAAGCTGCGCATTGTGGCCGGTTTCCAATCACGCGGCGCAGTGGTGGCGATGACCGGCGACGGCGTCAACGACGCGCCGGCGTTGAAGAAGGCGGACATCGGGCTGTCGATGGGAATCCGGGGCACCGCCGTTGCCAGGGACGCGTCCGATCTCATTCTCCTGGACGACAATTTCGCCACCATCGTCCGCGCGGTTCGGGAAGGCCGGCGCCAGTTCGAGAACATTCGCAAATTCGTCCGGTACCTGCTCGCGTCGAACACCGGAGAGGTCTTCGCGCTGCTGGTCAACCTGCTCGTCGGCGGGCCGCTCATCTTTCTGCCAACCCAGATCCTGTGGATGAACCTGGTCACCGACGGGGTGACGGCCGTTGCGCTTGGCCTGGAGAAGGCCGAGCCGGGTCAGATGGAGGTGCCGCCGAGGGATCCGCGTGCGCGCCTGCTCGGCCTGTCGGCGCTCCCGGTCATCGTCGCCTTCGGTCTCTACACGTCCGGCGCCGCGCTCTGGATCTTCTACTCGCTGTTGGAGGCCGGGCCGGACCTGGCCCGGACGGCAGCCTTTACCGGAATGGTGATCTTCGAAAAGACGAGCGTTTTCGCTTTCCGGTCGCTCCGCGGCACCTGTTGGAAATTGGGGTGGTTTTCCAATCCGTTATTGTGGCTCGCTCTGGCAGCGATGGTGCTTGCACAGGTTGCCGCCGTCTACTGGCCGCCGTTGCAAACGCTGCTCCACACGGTGCCACTCGGCGTGAGCGAATGGGGCATGATATTCGCCCTCGCCCTGCCACTCGTGCTTGTTCCCGAGGCATTGAAGTGGGTGTGGTCGCATCGGAGCGAACCGGCGTGAGATACCCGAAGCGGGTCGACACGGATGGCGCGTGAAAGGGCATTCTCGCACGATTGGATGTGCCGATGCGTGCACTCAGGCCGCCATTCGGGCACCCAGGTAGTCGGTTGCGAGCGCGGGCGTGGCAATCCGAACATAATCGGGCTCCGGGATGTCGACCCCGAAACGCGTGTGCAGGGCCGCAACAAGGTTGAGAACATCCATCGAGTCGAGCTCCAGATCGTCCTGGATGTGGTCGTCGTCGCCGATTTCATCGGCCTCAAGGTCGGGCGCGACCTTCACAAGTTCCTCCAGAAACGCGGCGCGGATGTCGTCGTGGGTCATAGGGCCTCCGGTGACTGCAAAAGGGTGTCTATTTCAGCGAGGAACTTGTTGGCCTGTCGGCCATCGCTGACACGATGATCCGCCGAGAGCGTCAAGGTCACGAGCAGGCGCGGAACGATCGCTCCGTCCACCACCCATGGCCGCACTTTCGGCGCACCGATGGCCAGCAGCGCCACTTGCGGCGGGAAGATGATGCCCGCCATCGCGTCCGCGCCTTTCTCGCCAAGCGCGGAGACCGTCAGCGTGCCACTGGTCATCTCCGAGGACCGCAAGCGCATTGCGCGAGCCCGGGCGACGAGATCCTTCATCGCCGCCATCAACGCCGGCAGCGATAGCTTATCGGCCTCGGGGATTGCGGGCGCGATCAAGCCGCCGCCGCGCAGGGCAACGGCCACGCCAAGATTGACCTGTGCGGCGGGCGTAAACCCGCCCTCGCCGTAATGCCCGTTCATTTCCTTGACCTGCGCGGCTGCGCGGGCCGCCGCTTTCATGAACAGCGTACCGAGCAGGATGCGTTCGGCAGGCGGAACGGCCGCGTTGCGCGCGGCCAGCCAGTCGGAGGCTGTCTGAATGTCGACGTTCTGGCTGAGTTGGAAATGCGGAATCTCGCGCTTGGAGCGTTGCATCGCCGCCGCGATGGCCTTGCGCATCTCCGTCATGGCATCGGCAGCTTTCGCGGGCCTGGCCGGCTCCGCGCTTGGCGGGATGGCGGAAACGACATCCGAAAGAACCACCGCCCCTGCCGGGCCGCTTCCGGCAAGAGCCGCGAGATCGACGCCACGTTCCGCCGCCCGTTGCCGGGCCGCCGGCGAGGCGGCGATACCGAGCATAGCGGGTCTTGGTAGCTCGCTATCGGCGACAGCGGTCGACACCGGCGCCTTCTCGGGCTCTGGAGTTTCCACCTCCGGAACCGTTGCGGGCATCGGCGCCGCCTGAGCAGACGACGGCGCCTCCCCTGCGGCGAGGATCGTCGCCAGGGGGGCGCCAACAGGCAACTTGGCGCCCAGTTCCGCATCCAGTGAGTGAACGACCCCGTCCTGGAATATCTCGATCTCGATGGCGCCCTTCTGGGTCTCGACCACCGCAACGATATCGCCTCGATGGACCTCGTCACCCGGTTTCACCATCCATTCGACAAGGGTTCCGTCCTCCATGTCGGCACCCAGCGAAGGCATCTGGAAAATGCCCATGGCTCACCTCCGCCCAAGCGCGACCTTCGCGGCCGCGACGATCTGTTCTACCTGCGGCGTGGCGGCCCTCTCGAGGTGCGCCGGATAGGGTATCGGCACCTCCGCCGAGCAGACGCGTTCAACGGGAGCGTCCATGTGCCAGAACACGTGCTCGTGGATCCGTGCCGCGATCTCGGCCGCGAGCGAACCGGACCTCCAGCCCTCGTCGATGATCACCGCGCGGCGGGTGCGTCCAACCGAGGCCATGATGGTCGCATCGTCCAGCGGACGCAGGACGCGCAGGTCGATCACTTCGGCCTCGATGCCTTCTGCCGCGAGTTCCTCTGCCGCCTCCAGGGTCTTGTAGAGCGAGCCGCCATAGGTGATCAGCGTCACGTCGTTGCCCTGCCGCCGGACAGCGGCCTTCGAGATGTCGACCGGTCCGGCGTTCAGATCAAGTTGGCCGGTGCGGTTGTAGAGCATGACATTTTCGAAGATCAGTACCGGGTCCGGGTCCTCCAGCGCCGTCCAGATCATGCCGCGGGCATCCTCCAGCGTTGCCGGGGTCAGCACCTTGAGCCCCGGGATATGGGCGAACCAGCCTTCCAGCGAATGCGAGTGCTGCGCGGCGAGCTGTTTGCCCGCCCCGGTCGCCATGCGGATCACCACCGGGACGCCGAACTGCCCGCCAGACATGTGGCGGATCGTGGCGGCGTTGTTGAGGATCTGGTCCAGCGCCAGCAAGCTGAAGTTCACCGTCATCACCTCGACGATGGGCCTCATTCCATTCGCGGCCGCGCCGATGCCCGCGCCGGTGAAACCGGATTCCGAGAGCGGGGTGTCGCGGATCCTGTCCTCTCCGAACTCGGCCAGCAATCCCTTCGACACGGCGTAGCACCCGCCGTAGGCGCCGACGTCCTCGCCCATCAGGAAGACACGCGCGTCACGTTGCAGCGCGTCCCGAATTCCCTGCTTCACCGCTTCCCGGTAGGTCATTTCCACCGTCTGGCCGGATGGCTGGGCTGGCACCGGGTCCGGCTGCGCTTCCCCCATCGTATGCGTGAGAAGGTCGCCTTCCGGCTCCCATGTCCCGGCCTCGGCAAATGCCACCGCTTCGGCGATCTCCGCATCTACCTCGGCCTCGATGCTGGCGACGTCTTCCGGGTGGATCAGGTTGTTTTCCTCAAGCCAGCCCTGGAACCGGACGATTGGGCCGCGTTTCCGCCAGGTCTCGATTTCGTCCTTGTCCCGGTAGAGCTGCGCGTCGAACATCGAGTGCGGCCGGAAACGATAGGTCCGGCACTCAAGGAACACCGGGCGCCCGGACGCGCGAATGTGCTGGATGGCTGAACGCGCAGCGGCCTCGACGGCAACGACGTCCATCCCATCCACCTGTCGGCTCTCGATACCGTAGGCCAGTGCCTTGGCATGGATGTCGGTGTCGGAATCGTAGCGGCCGATGGCGGTGCCCATGGCGTAGCCATTGTTCTCGCAAACGAAGAGCACCGGCAGGTCCCAGAGACCCGCGAGGTTCATCGTCTCGTGGAATTCGCCCTCCGCTGCCGCTCCGTCGCCGAAGAAGCATGCCGTGACATGGTTGTTCGACCGCATCCGATCTGCCAGCGCGATGCCTGCCGCGAGCGGCAAGCCGCCGCCGACGATGGCGTTGCCGCCATAGAAATTGGTCGCGGCGTCGAAGATGTGCATGGATCCTCCGCGCCCGCCGGAGCTGCCTTCGGCCTTGCCGTACATCTCCGCCATGACCTCGGTCATGGGCACGCCGCGCGCCAGGGCCTGGCCGTGCTCCCGGTAGGTGGCGACAACCTTGTCGTCCTTTTCCAGAACCGGGATGATCCCGGCCGCTATCGCCTCCTCGCCATCGTAGAGATGCAGGAATCCACGGATTTTTTCCTGCTGGTAGAGTTCGGCACACTTGTCCTCGAACTTCCTGATCCGGATCATGCCCTTCAGGAGCGAGAGCACGTGTTCGCGCGTCAGCCGCGGTTTGTCGATCACGGTCATGTCTCGTCAGTCTCCAAGGTTGAGATATCCCCCTCGGGCAGTCCGAGTTCACGCGCCTTCAACAGGCGGCGCATGATCTTGCCCGAGCGGGTTTTCGGCAGGGTCTTGCGGAACACGATCTCGCGCGGAGCGACCGCCGGACCGAGTTTCTTGCGCGCATGACCACGTATGTCGCGCTCCAGCGCCTCGTCCGGCTCGAAATCCGGATTCAGCGTGACATAGGCCTTGATGACCTCGCCCGCCGTCTCGTCCGGCACGCCGATCACCCCGGCCTCGGCCACGGCCTCGTGTTCGATCAGCGCGCTTTCGACCTCGAAGGGGCCGACGAGATGGCCGGAGGACTTGATCAGGTCGTCGGCACGGCCAACGAACCAGAAATAGCCGTCCTTGTCCCGCATCGCGAGATCGCCCGAGAGATACCAGTCATCGACAAAGCACTTGTCGTACCGCGCCTGCTCGTCGAGATAGGTCCGCATCATGGAGGGCCAGCCGGGCCGCAGCGCCAACTCGCCGATATCGCCGTCACCGAGTTCCTTGACGCCGGTGCTGGTGCGCTCGACGATTCCGGCCTTGATGCCGGGCATCGGCTTGCCCATGGAGCCGGGCCGCACATCCGCCGCGGCGAGGTTGGCGATCATGATGCCGCCGGTCTCGGTCTGCCACCAATTGTCGTGGAAGGGCTTGCCGAAGACCCGGTTGGACCAGACCACCGCCTCGGGGTTCAGCGGCTCGCCGACGGAGGCGAGGAAACGCAGGCCGGAGAAATCGTAGGGCTTGGTCGCCTCGTCGCCCGCCCGCATCATCATGCGGATCGCGGTCGGCGCCGAGTACCAGACCTCGACCCCCTCCCGCTCGATGGTTGAATACCAGCGGTCGAGATCGAATTCCGCCTCGTCGACGATCATCGTCACCCGGTTCACCAGCGGCGAGATGATGCCATAGGACGTACCGGTGACCCAGCCGGGATCGGCCGTGCACCAGTAGATCGTGCCGGGCGTTAGCTCCAGCGCATAGCGCCCCGAGAGCGCGTGATACATCACCGCGCGGTGCACATGCACGGCGCCCTTGGGCTTTCCAGTGGTGCCGGAGGTGAAGTGAATGAGTGCCCGGTCTTCGGGCATGGTTCGAGCGGTCTCGAATTCCGGGCTGGCCTCTGCCATCGCCGGGCCGAGTGCGACGCAGCCTTCGGGCGCTTCGTCGCCGACGATAAGCACCAGCTTCAGTGTCGGAATCTCGTCCCGCCACTTGGCGATCTTGCGGCGATAGAGCGTTTCGGTTGTCACCAGAACGCGCGCCGAGCCGATCTCCATCCGGGTGCGGATCGGTTCCGGCCCGAAGGCCGAGAAGAGGGGCGTGAAGACGAGACCCGCCTTCAGCGTACCGAGCGCGGTCACGTAGAGATCGGGGACCCGCCCCATCAGGCCGAAAACGCTGTCGCCGCGCTCCAGCCCATGCGCCTTCAGCACATTGGCGAAACGCGATGTGAACTCTGCAAGATCGGCATAGGTGATCTCCTCGCGGGCGCCGCTCTTGCCGAGCCAGCGGATGGCCGTCTGCTCGCCGTGTCCCGCTCCAACGTGCCTGTCGACGGCCTCATGGGCGATGTTCAGCGCGCCGTCAGGCAGGCCGTCGAGCATCTTCTCTGCAATCTCCCAGGTGAATTCCGCGCGCGCCTTGTCCGGATCGGGAAGTGACGCGCCCCGAAACCCGCCCGACCCTTTCCGGATCGTACCAAGCATATCGGATTCCTCCCCGCGCCAAGTGTGGCACCACTTGGCAAGCGTCGCTATGACCCACGTCAAGCAGACGTTGGAGATTTGTCTGGCAGCGTTGATTGCCGGTTGCGACGGCCCATTGCCGTGGCCGCGATGACCACGTTTCCGGCCAGCCGAGTGGCCGGCAAGTCAATGTAACGCCGGGGAATAATTGGCGGGATCCAATGCACCGCTTGCCAATGCCATCGCCGATTGAACCGCCCGATGGCATGGCAACGATCCCTGTTGGAACCAAGTCGGAGCAAATGCCGTTCTGCTACCCTCGTGGCCCTGGGTCCACGGGCATCGCAGGAGCGCATTTTCGACGTGGCCGTGTCCGACGGCCGCGAGGTCGGAGAGGACAGACGTGTAACGACATTCGTCGGGAGCACGGTGCGCGGTGCAGCATATACCAATACGATTGGAGATGCGGTGTTCGGCGCGTTCTGGGAAGATCGTGACATCGATCCGGGCGAAACCGCCTCCTATTACGTGCGGGGCCTCGAAATCCGAACGCCCGCGTGTATCGCCTATGGCGAGACCGTCTTTGGGAAACGAGACGCGTCGAACAGACGACGATGCACGGCATCCAGCCGACCTGTTGGCGCTACGTGGATTGATCCTCGCGAAACTCGTTGATCTCCAGAAGATTCATGCCGGGGTCGTAAACGTAGACGTGACGCATGCCCGGAATCGCATACTCGCCGGCCAGCGAGTAGTTGATCCCTGCCGCTTCGAGCCGCGCGATGACCGCGTCGAGATCCTCGACCTGGATCGCGACATGCCCGCCAATCGACGGGTTGTGATCCAGTCCATTCTCCCGCGCGAAGGCCGGATCGGGCTCGATCAGGTGCAGCCCTTCGTTCGCTCCCTGGGCCGGTCCAGACACCGGATACAACCGGAGCCGCATCGGGTCGTCCGACACCGCACCGCGCTTGGACGGAAACGTCCACGTCTCAGCAGACAATCCAAGGACGGTTTCGTAGAACTTCGCAGACGCCGCCATGTCTGGCGCCGGTAGGTTTACGTGATGGATCGACCATCGCATGTGCCGTCTCCCGATTGGCGTTCACGCGACCTTAGACCACAATCGCCACCGAAGACCAACGGATCCCGCCGCATCGCCCCCCATTTGCGGAAGCGCAATTGACTGCGCTCAAATCGGGAAGCCAAGCGCGGAAATCGTGGCCATTCTTTCAGATCGGCAACCACGCCGCCTCCTGCGCTGAACCGCACGGGGCCGGGTTGTGGACACGGACCGAACAGCAGAGATCTCGGTCAATTGCGCAATGCTGATCGCTTGAACGTGCGACCCATCCAGTTGCCATCTGTTTGCGGGCGGATGCGCTGACAAGCGATGTCGCCATGGCCTCGGCGCCACTAATGCGTCCAATTGGTTCGGCTCCTCATCGCGCGTGCGACATGCGAAGGTCGGGTCTGGAAAACCCGGTGGCAACCAATCGCCATGGAGGGTCGCGTTTCTGCTTCCCAGCCCCGCGGATCCCTCCCCCGTCACACGCGGGAAAGCTCCCGCCCGACCGTGACGCCACATGGCGAGTGTTGGTGCTCCCCCACAGCCGCGGCTTCCAGGTCATCGCGCCGATGTATCGCTTGTTTTGCTGTGCATGACAGGAATTAGCGTGGACACGGCAGCAGAACTCGCCGCGCGCCCACGGCCGTTGCTGGGGAAGTGACCGCGCCGTTGCGTATCCCTGAAGCACGAACCAGTCGCTCCTCGAGCATGGCTCCGGAAGCAATCGGTCGACCGATATTCATTCGTGAGGAATGGTCTCGCCCAGCTCAGCGGGTCAACACGTCAGGACAATTGAACCCATGGTGCTTCTTGCGGCAAGCTTCTCCTGGGCCGATGCCGCATCCTTCAAACCAAGCTTGAGGCCGATCTGCGGAACCACCGCCCCCGCGCGCATCTTCTCGAAGAGGATTCTGGACATCTGCGCCAACAGGTCCGGGTCGCCAATGTGCTTCAGAAGGATTGGACGAGTGACCTTCAACGATCCACGAACGGCTAATTCCATGATATCCAACGGTGGTACCATGCCGGAGGCGTTACCGAAGGAAATCATGGTTCCCAGAGGACGCAAACAGTCGAGAGATCCCATGAACGTGTCCTTTCCGACGCCGTCCATCACCACATCGACGCCCTCACCGTCGGTCAGCCTTTTGACTTCCTGAACGAAATCGGACCTGCGGTAGTTCACCATCTCGGAGGCGCCAAGGGCTAGCGCCTGTGCGCATTTCTCGTCGCTCCCCGCAGTGCCGATCAGGCGCACGCCCTCGGACCGTGCCCACTGGCAGGCGACAAGGCCGACCCCGCCCGCCGCCGCGTGAAACAGGACAGTGTCGCCGGCGCGCACGGGGGAAATTCGGTTGAATAGCAGTTCCACCGTGAGCCCCTGAACCATGATGGATGACGCATCTTCGAACGATACGTCGTCCGGCAACGGGCAAAGGAACGATGCTGGCAGATTGCGCAACTCGGCGTAGGCACCCGGGGTGGTGGAGACATATGCCACCCGATCTCCCGGCGAGACATGCTCCACTCCGTCACCGACTGCGTCGACGACGCCGGCAGCTTCAAGCCCCAGACCGTGCGGGAGCGGCAACGGGTAAAGCCCCTGCCGATGATAAATGTCTATGAAGTTCACACCGCAAGCATGCTGGCGAATCCGAACCTCACCCGGGCCAGGCGCGCCCACGTCCAAGGTCTCGAGTTGAAGAACCTCTACTCCGCCATGTTCGTGCTGCCTGATGGCTTTCGTTTCCATTCAGATGCTCCACCAAACCCGTCATTTCATTCCCGCGCCACCGGCGGCTTTAAACGGCGTCCCGCACCAAAGGCATGTGAGGCAGGTCAACGCTGAAAATCGTTCGTGACGTCTGTCCAATACGATCCCTCCTTCCGCCCGATATGGTTTTCCAGAACGCGCAGCGCGTCGTCCAGGTCCCCAAGCTTCAACGCGTCTACAATCTTGATGTGCTCCTGGAAGGACTTTTCCATGTGACGCGCATGCCGCCCCAATTGCATCCTCAGCGCGGCCATCATCGCGGAAATCGTGTGATAGGCGTCGCTCAGGAACCTGTTGTCCGCACAATCGAACAAGATCTGGTGGAACACGGTATCGTCCTGAAGATACTCCGTATCTTCGCCCCTCTCCCGGTGGCGACGCATGTTGTCGAGACACTTATCCAGGCTCTCGGTGAGACGCTTGCGGTCATGGTCAAACGCCGCGCGCATGGCAGTCGTTTCGAGGCACACGCGCACATCGCAGATCTTCACCAGCTCATCCGGCTCCAACCGGAACACGAAAGTACCGCGGTTAGGTTCCGTCCTGACCAGCCCCTCCGACTCGAGTCGGTTGATGGCCTCCCGAACAGGTGTCCGGCTGACGTCGAGATCTCGGGAGATACCGACCTCCGACAATGAATCGCCCATCTGAATCTGACCGTTGATTATCCACGACCGTACTTCCTCGGTAACCAGTTCCGTCAGGCTTTTTGGGCGTTTGAGAGCTTTCATGGCGACGGCCTCCTGAGCGCAAGCTATCGGATTTGACGCCAGCATACAACATACGAAGAACGATGCGATTGACATGCAGGACACTGTATGCCAGTTTTCCGGCCACGGTTTCGCGAAGAACGTCGAAGCCGACGGGAGGAAGACAATGAACCGACTAAGAGCTGGCTTTGTCGAAGCGAACAGGGCCCTTGTCGCGGCAATCCTCGCAATCGTGTTCGGGATAGTCTTCGCGAATGTTCTCGGTCGCTACGTGTTCAACTACTCCTTTCCCTGGGTCGAGGAAGCCGCCCGGCACCTGATGGTTCTGGGAGCTTTCTGCGGTGCCGGCATCGCGCTGCGTGAAGGCCGCCTCGTGGCCATCGACCTCCTGCCCGATTTGCTCCCCGACCGCCTTGGGACGCTCCTGCGATGGTTCGGTGTCGCAACCATGTTCGTGTTCATGTCGGTCATGCTCTGGTTGGGCATCCGCTTCGTCGCGTTTGGCTGGCCAAAGGAAACCATGTCCACCGGCATGCCTCGCGGCGTGCCCTATCTCGCGATTCCTATCGGCTGCGCCTTGTTCCTCGTGCATCTCGCAACGTTTGCGCGACGCTACGTGCATCACGATTGGGACCTTGGCGACGACAGTAGCCTTGAAGAGCCCGGTACCCCGGTCGCGTCGACGACCTCGGACAAAGAGGGCTAGGCCATGGGCAAAACCCTTATCCTCCTGTTCTTCGCATCCTTGATCCTTGGCATCCCCGTCGCGTTCACCATGGGCATCGCCGGCATCACCGCGATCCTGACAGATGGTTCGTTGAACCCGCTCGCGGCAACGCAGCGCATGTTCGCGGGGATCGATTCCTTCCCGCTCATGGCGGTTCCATTCTTCATCCTCGCGTCCGAACTGATGACAGCCTGCGGACTGACGCGCGCCCTCCTTCGCTTCGCGAATGCTCTCGTCGGGCACGTCCGCGGCGGGCTCGGCCATGTGAACATCCTTGTCTCAATGCTCTTTGCCGGGATCAGCGGTTCCGCCCTGGCAGACGCCGCCGGCCCCTCCGCGATCGTCATGCGCATGATGCGCAATGCAGGCTACGAGGCGAACTACGCGGGCGCGCTTTCGGCGGCCACCGCGACCATCGGCCCGATCATTCCGCCCTCCATCCTCGCCGTGATCTTCGCCATTTCGACAACGGGTGTGTCGGTCGCCGCGCTCTTCCTTGCCGGTGTGGTACCCGGACTGTTGCTGGGGCTATCGCTCGCCATCGCCAACCATATCGTGTCCACACGGCGAGGGTACCGCGGCCGCGAGGACCGGGCGAGCCGGAAGGAACTGCGTGACAGCACGATCGCCGCGATGCCCGCTATCGTCATGCCGGCGATCATCCTCGGCGGCATCCTCTTTGGCGTCTTCACCCCCACCGAGGCCGGCGCCGTCGCCTCCGCCTATGCGCTGCTGCTCGGCGTCGTCCTGCGAGCATTCACGCTGAAATCGATATACGACGCTTTTGCCCGGGCTGCCGTGATCACCTCATCGGTGCTGCTGATCGTCGCCATGGCCTCGATCTTCGCATGGCTGCTGACCTATCTGCAGATCCCGCAGACGCTCGCCGAGGGCATCGCCTCGATCACGACGAATAAGATCGGCGTCATTTTCATCCTGGCCGGTTTCGCGCTCGTCTGCGGATTCTTCATCGATACGTTGCCGGCGTTGATCATCCTGACGCCGATCCTCGGCCCCATCGCCTACAGCGCGGGTATCGACCCGCTTCAATTCGGCATGATGCTCGTGCTCAACCTGACCATCGGGATGATCACACCGCCCGTGGGGCCGGTTCTCTTCGTTATCGCGACCGTTGGCCGGCTCAAGGTCGAGGGACTGTCCCGCGCTGTCATTCCGCTGCTGCTTGCCGAAATGATCGTTCTTCTCCTGGTGATGCTGGTTCCCGGCATCTCCACCTTCATCCCGCACTTCTTCGGGTTCTCGCACTGACATAAAAGGGAGGTTTCCAATGAAAACCATGTCGAAACTGTTCACCGCAACGGCTGCGGCCGCACTGGCGCTCGGCACCCAGGCGGCAATGGCCAAGGAGCTTAAGTACGCCCATTTCCAGGCCGGTGATCTGAGCTCGCCCAAGCATGCCGCAGCGCTCGCCTTCGAGGCCTGCGTCGAAGGCAAGACGTCCGGTTCGATCGACGTTCAGGTCTATCCGGCAAGCCAGCTTGGCGGAGGCACGGAAATACTCGAAGCCCTGCAGCTCGGCACGGTCCAGATGACCGCCATCCACGACGGCCCGGTCTCGGCGATCTACAAGCCCTTCGGCGTTCTCGCCATGCCCTATATCTTCGATGATCAGGCGATGGCCTGGGCGGTGATGGACGGCCCCTTCGGCGACGAACTGTTCGAGGACATGCGTACCAAGACCGGCATCCGCGGCTTCGGAGTGGCCGATAACGGCGTGCGCAACTTCACCAACAACGTCAAGCCGGTGGCCTCGCCCGAGGACATGGAAGGCCTGAAAATGCGGGTCATGACCGCCCCGGTCTGGGTCAAGCTGGTCGAAAGCCTCGGCGCCTCGGCCACCCCGGTACCGTGGCCGGAACTGCCCGGTGCGCTCCAGCAAGGTGTGGTCGACGGACAGGAGAATGGCGTTACCAACATCGTCAACGCGTCGCTCTACCAGCACCAGAAATATGTGTCGCTCGACGGGCATGTCTTCTCTTGGCACGCCTACCTGATGTCCGACGCCTTCTACGAAGGGCTGACCGACGGCGAGAAAACCGCAGTCGATCAATGCGTTCAAATCGCCAAGGTCATCCATCGCGGCATGACGGCGGCACAGGACGCAAATGCGACAGCGATCCTGTCCGAACTCGGCATGGAAGTTGTGCCGGTAAGCCCGGACCAGAAAGAGGCCTTCCGCACCTCGGCGCAACCTGCCGTGCGCGAGTTCCTGGTCAGCGACATCGGTGCCGAATGGCCCGACAGGCTTGATGCCGCAATTACCGCCTACCGGGCCGAGTAACCCCCTAGAACCGAAGAGACCGTGTCATGAGCACTCCTATCGTTGCCGTCCTTGAACCAGGCTATGCCGATTACGATGTCGAGAGGTCCATTCTCGGACCGTTGGGCATTGAGGTTCTTCCGGTACCCACGGGTGCCGATGCGGTCTCTTCGCTGACCGGTCAGATGACTGTTGGATTGATGGTGCGCGAACGCGAGGTATCGGAACGCCTGATGAATGCCTGTCCGGACCTCAGGGTCGTGGTGCGCTATGGTGTCGGGGTCGACAACATCGATCTGGATGCCGCGCGCGCACGCCTCGTGAAGGTCGCGAACGTGCCTGACTACGGTGCCGAGATCGAGGTCTCCGAACAGGCCGTCGCACTCTATCTCGCCGTTCAGCGCCGTATCGTGAGCCGCGACAGCGAAGTCCGGGCGGGTGCCTGGGCGGTCGGGCAGGCAGCGACGATTCCCGGGCGGGACAACGCCACGCTCGGTATGATCGGTTGCGGCAAGATCGGCATGGCGGCTGCCCGGAAATTCTCAGCGCTCGGCTTCACACGGACCTTGGCGCACGATCCGAATCTGACCGCGGAAAAGGCTGCGGCTGCCGGAATCGAACGCGCGGACCTCGACACTATCTATCGGGAAGCCGACGTGCTGAGCCTGCACGCGCCGCTTACACCAGAAACCCGCCACATGATCGGGGCCGCCGAACTCGCGCTGCTGAAACCGACGTCCATCCTCGTGAACGTCTCGCGCGGCGGGCTCGTGGACGAGGTGGCGCTGGCGCAAGCGCTGCATCAGGGGCGCCTCTTCGGCGCTGGCGTGGACGTTTTCGAGCAGGAGCCGGTATCGGCAGACAACCCACTTTTGTCCGCGCCCAACACGGTGCTGTCGGATCACGCGGGCTGGTATTCGGAACGTTCCGTCCGCGTTCTTCAGAGTCTCGCGGCAAAAGAAGTCGCGCGTGTTCTCGAGGGAACGTCGCCCCGAAACTGGATGAACTCCTGGTGAGGACACCCGCCATCGGACTTCCGCACCGGGGAACGCCCAATGCGCCCCGGTCTCCACAACAAACGAACTGAAAGGACTTCAGAATGACACTTGAAGAACTGGTGGCAGGCTTTCGCGAGGTGGCGACCGCCTCCTGCGCCGATGCCGTCGAAAAGATTGCCGAAGGCAAGGGGGGATGGCTCGACAGCGATCTGCGCCCCAGGATCAACGAAAAGAAAATCGCCGGTCCGGCCGTAACGGTGCTCGAGGGACCGACCGACGAAAACGTCGCCCCGGAACACGCACTCAACGCGATAGACGAGGCCGACGCAGGTTCGGTGATCGTGATTTCCACCAACGGACACGGTGAGATCGCTGTTTGGGGCGGGCTGATGACCGCCGGCGCAGTCGCGAACAAGCATGAGGCCGCCGTGCTCGACGCCGGTGTCCGCGACATCGTCGAAATCAAGCGCGACTACGACTTCCCGGTCTACTCCCGGACCGTCTGCCCGGGCACCACGCTCGGCAACTACAAGACGATCGCCTCGAACGTCGAAGTCAAGATCGGCGAAGTGATCATCCATCCTGGCGACATCATCATGGGTGACATCGACGGTGTCGTATGCATCCCGCGCGAACATGCCGAGGCCGTTCTGGAAATGTCGCGCGAGATCGACGAGCGCGAGGCGGAGCAGGCCAAGCTGATCATCGACAGCGGTTCCCTCCGCGAGGGGCTCGCAAAATACGGACGGATCTGATCCGGAACCCGGTGCCCGCGAGCTGTTGCAGCAGCTCGCGAGCGCCAGTCACACAGAAAGGGAGGTCTAAAATGCTGAATCGGACGTTCAACACATTCACCCTGGCTTTGCTCTTGGCATCTCCGGTCGCTGCGGAACAGCTACCGGAGGTCGTCGCAGAGTGGAATAGCCTGCCATATGCCGTCAAGGACGACACCACGAAAGCCACGTGGGAGCAGAGTGAGCTTTTCGGAAAGGCTCTGATTCAGGGTGCAAAGCTCGACAGCCAGGGCAACATCTATGTCTCCACCGCCCGCTGGGGTGGTCCGGAGATCCCCTCGACGCTGTCCAAACTGGTCCGCAACGGAGAGGTCTGGGAACTCGAAGCCTATCCCAGCGAAGAGATGAACGATGTCGCCAACGCGGCCGGCTTGAAGGCGGTCCTCGGTTTCGAGATAGACCGCAACGACGTGATGTGGATCCTCGACCAAGGCCATGTCGCAGGCTCGGAACTCCAGCCGGGCGATGCCAAGCTTGTTCTTTGGGACATTGCGACGAACGAGGAGATCCAGCGCTACGAGTTCACGCCCGAGGAAGCCTCGCCGACCTGTTCCTTCCTGAACGACCTCGCGGTCGACAACGATACGGGTTTTGCCTACATCGCCGACAGCGGTATCTTCTGCAATCCTCTCGAAGGCGGGCTGATCGTCTACGACAGCGAAGCCAACTCGGTACGGCGCATCCTCGACAGCCACAGGTTCACCAACAACGAGCCGAACTTCTTCTTCAACATCGACGACCGCCAGGTGCTCCAGGGCGGTGGCATGCAGACCGGCGCCGATGGTATCGCCCTGGGCGGCGACAAGGAGACGGTCTACTGGACGAACCTGACAGGCAACCATCTCTACAGCCTGCCGACCGAGATCCTGCGGAACTTCGAAACGAGCGAAACCGTTATCGAGAACGCGGTCACCATCGAGACTGCTTTGCCCTCCAACACCGACGGCATGACAGCCGACAACCAGGGCAACATCTACATGACCGCCCTGTCACTCGACGGCGTCATGAAGTTCGACGAGTCCACCGGCGCGGTGACCCGCTTTGCCCATCACCCCGAGATGAACTGGCCCGATACGCTCGCATGGGGGCCGGATGACGCGCTCTATGTCGTGTCGAACCACCTGCATGTCTGGGTCGATGGCGAGATGGACTTCGAAAACCCGGCCATCCCGAACTTCCGTATCTGGAAGATCCCGGGCGTCGGCAAGAGCTACACAACCGAGGAATGATCCTCCCAAACTGGTCGCGTCCCCACGGGGCGCAACCCTTTTCATGAAAGACCGGACATGACAGCTGATATCCTGTGCCTTGGCGAGCCGATGCTGGAGTTCAACCAGCAACCCGATGGCAACTACCTCCCCGGCCATGGCGGCGACACGTCGAACACCGCATGCGCCGCTGCGAGGCAGGGGGCTTCTGTCGCCTATTTCACGCTGCTCGGGCAGGATACGTTCGGCAACAGTTTCATGGACTTGTGGAACGCAGAAGGCATCGACACATCCGCTGTCCGGCAGATCGACAGTGCGCCGACGGCCGTCTATTTCGTGACCCACGGGCCAGATGGCCACGAGTTCAGCTATTTCCGCGCCGGTTCGGCGGCCAGCATGATGCGTCCCGAGGACCTGCCAGTCGACACCCTCAAAGGCGCGAAATTCCTGCACGTCTCCGGCATCAGCCAAGCCATCTCTGCCTCCGCCGCCGATGCGGTGTTCGAGGCCATCGACATCGTGAAGGGAGCCGGCGGCGCGGTTTCCTATGACACCAACCTTCGCCTGAAACTCTGGCCCCTGTCCCGCGCGCGTGCTGTCATCCACGAGGCCATGAAAAGCTGCGATATTGCGTTACCTGGCATGGATGATGCCACACACCTGACGGGTCAGGATGACCCAGACAAGATCGTCGATTTCTACCTTGCGCTCGGCGCTGGTACGGTCGCCCTGACTCTGGGCGCGAAGGGCACGCTTGTTGCGACACCGGAGGCTCGAAAACTGATCGGGGGTCGCAAGGTCTCGCCCGTCGACGCAACTGCTGCGGGCGACACGTTCGACGGGGCATTCCTAGCGCGGCTCGCGGCAGGCGACGACCCGTTCGAGGCGGCACGGTACGCCAATGCCGCTGCCGCGCTGTCGACACAGGGCTACGGTGCAGTTGCGCCAATGCCTCAAAAAGGTGATGTGCTCGCTTTCCTCAAGGGCGCCGACGCCTGAGGCACCCGGCCAAACCGCGCGCCCGGGTCCGGGCACGTTCCACCATTGTGCCGTTAATGAAAGACCCCCGATAGCGGCCACGTTCGTGCCCGGCATTCTACGAGTGGTGGGCACGCACAACACACCGGACGTAAGGAAGGTTGAACCCGATGCTCCTCGAACTCAGAACCTACGACTTCGCGCCCGGCGTGGCCCATCAATATCTGGAGCTTCTTGCGCACGATGGCATTCACCTTATCACGCGGCACCTCCCGCTTGCCGGATACTGGATAACCGAGGTTGGGCAACTCAACAGACTCCACCACTTGTGGGCCTATGCGGACATTGCCGATCGGCTTAGGCGACGTGACAAGCTCATGTCGGACCGCGATTGGACCGAAGGCTTCGTACCCCGGGCCATGCCGATGATTGGCAATCAACAATCCCGGTTTTTCGAGGTTGTATCGGCTTCCGACGCCACCACGTCGACGCTTGAACAGGCCGGGAAGCACGGTGCGATCTTCAATAGTGACGACACGCTTATGACCGGCGAGTTTCAGGTGCTGTCAATGGGTTATCTCCCCGACGTCGAATACGCGCGCACCTTGGCAGGCCGATGCCTCCTTGGTCCCCACGCGGGCGAGCAGATTTCGTTCCATACGTTGCGCGGCCTACCACAAGCTCCCGTTGAACGCGGCGCAACGGAACTCCTGCGCCGGCTGAGTTTCTCCCCACTGTGACCTGTCAAAGCCCAGTGACGTTGGAGACGGAAACGTTTGGTGCGCAGCGCGCAGGCGGTCCCATCGCCGCGGCAAACCCAAAATACTGCCGTTGTGATCTGACGCAGTATTTCTCGACCGCCGTCGGGTTCAGCCACCGGCTTTGAACCGCGGCGTCGCTGTTACACGAAATGCTCTCGTCAGTCGTTCCACTGTCGCGAGAACGCCCGATCAATGATGAACACGAGACACAGGCACATCGCTGCGGACAGGGTTGCGCCGGGCAGACCGAACGCACTGTAGATCGGTTTGAACGCGGCCGTCCCCACGAACATCGAGGCGTAGGTCACGCCGCTGTAGAGACCCAGGATGGCCGCCCGGTTGCGCGGTGAAATCGACGTTAGCCGGCCGACCAGGATCGTCATGCCAAGATGCACGAAAACACCCCAGAAAAACGCTGAGGCCAGCAGTGTCGGATAGCTCTGGCCGGCAACGGCGAGGCCGACGTAGGTCGCGGTCAGCGCAGCGAAGATGACAGGACCTGCCCTCCTGCGTCCAAACCTGTCAATTACAGGATCAAGGATCGTGGCAGCTCCGTATCCAAGGCCGTAACTCAACGAAACGAGCCCGGCCAGCGTCGTCGATTTGCCAAGGGCGTCGTGCACGTGAGGTCCGACGAAAGCGTAGAGGCCATAAAACGCGACCATGAAGGCTGAGACCGACACGAGTACAGGGGCGATACCTGCGACCTTCAGCGCGTCGAGCGGAGAAGGAACGTCAACCCGGTCGGCCTTTGTTCCATCGGGCGGAAGCACGCGGAACAAGGCAAGGCAAATGAGCAGCCCCAAGCATGACAACGCGAGGAAGACAACGCGCCAGTGCACAAGATCGGCGAGGAAAGCGGCGATACTCACGCCGACCACGAGGCTGACCGTCCACCCAGTCAGCACCTTCCCAACCGTCTCGTTCTGTCGACCTGGCGGGGAAAAATCTGCCGCAAACCCGTAGATTGACGGCAAACACACACCGGCCGCGATCCCGGCCATGGCCTGATACAGGTTGATGTGATGGAGCTGAGTGGCCCCGGCAGTTGCCACAAGCGCAAGCGACAACGCGAACATCGCCAGCAACAGCGCGCGGCGCGCGCCGATACGGCCGATATGCGGCGCAAGCAGAACGGCGCTGACAGCGGTCGCTGCGCCGTACCACGCCGAGGCCACCAGAACATCGGCGGGCACCTTGCCATCAAAGGACAGGGCAACGGATCCGGCAAGCGGGCTCAGGGCAAGCGAGTTGGAGCCAACGACGCCAATCGCGAGAGACAACAGCAGGATGCGGTTCATTACTTGCCTCTGACCGGAAGCCCCGGTCAGGTCGGCCACAAGGCCTGGCGTGATCGGCTGGCCGCCAAGTGGCGAACAATTCCCCGCTTGGTACCTGCCAGCATGCAGGTGGGCAAGACCGCTGTAACGCGGCGTTCGGCCGCGTTACCCCCTTACGCTTTGCAACCGCGCAAACCGTCGAAAATACTTACAATTTCCGTTGCCTTGGTTGATACGACATCCGCCGCATCGCCGGGCTTGTAGAGTGCATTTCCAATTCCGAACCCGGTAACGCCGGCGCCGATCCAATCGGCGAAATCCTCTTTCGATGCACCACCAACTGCGTAGATCTTCGTCGCAGCCGGTAGAACCGCCCGCAACGCGCCGAGGCCGGAAACCCCCAGCACAGAAGCGGGGAAGATCTTCAGTCCATCCGCCCCATGCCGGAGGGCCGTGAAACACTCGCTGGGGGTCAGTACACCGGGAAAGGAAGCCAGTCCCGCAGCTTTCGTGGCGTCTATGACATCCGGGTTGCAATCCGGAGAGACAATCATCTTCCCTCCTACCTCACGGACCTTCTCGACGTCCCCGACCGAAAGCACCGTGCCCGCACCGATCAGCGCTCGATCACCGAATGCAACGGCCAGTCGCTCAATGCTGTCGAAGGGTTTCGGCGAGTTCAGAGGCACCTCAATGCGAGAGATCCCAGCGGCGTGGATCGCAGAGGCGACGTCCACTACCTCGTCGGGCCGAACGCCGCGGAGGATTGCGATCAGATCTCTCGGCATCATGATACCCTGCCTTGGCAGTTCGCCGGTACCGGCGAGTATTGCCGCCCGGCGCGAATGCAAAGCGCCAGACGACAACCAGCCAGCTCCAACCGACTACGCGTGGCGGAACTGGCTCACGTTTTCCGGCGTGATCTTCATCACCCCCGTGACCACCTGCTCGGGGAGCGGGTTCACCGCAGCGGACTTCCAGTCGGGCAGAACCCTCATCCCGTCGGTGTTCAGCCAGTGCAGGAGGTGAACCGCAAGGAAGGCCTCCGCGAAGGACTTCTGAGCGATTGCTCCGACCAAGGTCCCATCCTCGATGTACGGCAGCATGTCGTCGTTGCGGTCCATTCCGACGATCTTGATTTCACCCGCGCGCCCGGCTTCGGTAACGGCTATCGCAGCTCCCTTGCCGCTGTCGCCATCGGTTCCGCCGATACCGACGATATCGGGGTTTGCAAGAATCGCCTGGGCATAGGCAGTCGGCGCATAGGAGGGATCCGCCTTGTCGTTGATGACGTCCACGACCTCGATTTCCGGCGCGTTTTCGGCGAAGTAAGCCTTGTATCCTTCGACGCGCTCCAGAACGGCGGGTGCCGGAAATGTCCCTAACAACACCTTGCCTTTGCCGCCGACGGCCTCTGCGAGCATTTTACCGCCTTCCTTGCCGGCCTCGAAATTCGAGATGCCGAGATGCAACATTCGGCCGGAACTGGGTGCGTCGCCGATAATCATCGCCACGGGGATACCCGCCTCTGTGGCCCGCGCGATTCCGGGTTCCAAGGCTCCGACATCTCCGGGAAAGATCAGGATTCCGGCCGGGCGACGGACGATCAACTCGTCAAGCTGACGCGCCTGCCCGGCGGTGTCGAAATCGAGCGGGCCGGTGAATGTCGTCTTCACCCCGAGCGACTGTGCCGCGGCATCGAGCCCGTCGCGGTGATCGCGCCAGAATGGCACCTGCGTTACTACCGACAAAAAGACGTACTCCATGCCGGCACCCTGTGCGAGCGCCTCGCGAGAGAAACTCGGAAGCATCGATCCGGCAAGGCCGGTGGCCCCGGCCATGAGGGCCTGCCGCCGGTTCAGTTGAAGTCTGGGTGTCATGATTTCCTCCTCTGTAAACTTGATGAATCAGCGGGCGCGCCGGCGCATCAGCATGTCGAGCGCCACGGCAACCACCAGCACCAGGCCGATGATGATCATTTGCCAGTAGACGGAGACGGCAAGCATGGTCATGGCATTGTTGATCAGTGCCACGAAGACGACGCCGAGGAACGCTCCGAGGATCGTGCCTTCTCCGCCCTTCAGGCTCGCCCCGCCGATCACGGCTGCCGCAAGCACCTGAAGTTCCAACCCATTCCCGGCCGTTGGCGTGCCACTCATCAGGCGCGAAGCCAGAAGAACACCAGCCAGCGAAGCGAGGATCCCGGTGATCACGTAGGCGACCACGCGCACCCGGTTGACCGCGATACCAGACAGCGCCGCCGCGCGTTCGTTGGCACCGATGAAATAAACCTGCCGGAAAAAGGCCGTGTGACGCACGGCGAGATCGAAAGTGACCACCATTACAATTGTCACCCAGAACAGGACGGGCAGCCCGGCAAGCGACGCTCTACCAGCCGCGCCAAACCCGGCTGGCAGGCTGGACACGGAAAAGCCCTCTGTCATCACCAGCGCGATCCCCCGCGCGATGGACATTGTGCCAAGCGTGGCGACCAGCGGGTTGATCCCGAACCCGGTGACCAACCCGCCATTCACCAATCCCGCGGCAGTCCCGACCAGCAACGCCGCAAGTACCGCCGTGGGAGTTGACCAGCCCGCGAGCAACAAGAGGGCCACCACCGTGCTCGACAAGGCCATGACCGATCCGACCGACAGATCGAATCCGCCGGAGGCGAGCAGGATCGCCATCCCGATTACAATGATCGCGTTTGGGGTCATGCCAATCGAGATCGCCCTGAAGTTCGCGACCGACAGGAAATGCGGCGAGGCGAGCGACATCGCGACGATGATTGCCATGATCAACGCAAGTAGCGTCAGTTCCCGCGTGCGTGCGATCCGTTCCAGCAGGCCAGCGTGGCCGCGTTCGGACGAAACGGAGATGGTCATGAATCTGCTCCCTCGTGGACAAGGGCCGGCAACTGCTGCGCCCCGGAGGCGACCGAAAGCAGGTCATCCTCATTGAAGTTCTGCGGATCGGTCTCGCCGACGATCCGACCGTCGCGGACCACGAGGATCCGGTCGCAGATCCCCAGGAGCTCCGGGAAATCCGACGAGGCGAGCAGGATCGCCATGCCATCTTTGGCACAACGCTCCAGTTCCTCGTGGATCTTGCGTTTGGCGCCGATATCGACCCCCTTTGTCGGCTCGTTCAACACCAGCAGGCGCGGTTGGGTTTCGAGCCATTTTGCCAGCAGGATCTTCTGTTGGTTTCCACCGGAGAGCGCGCCCGTTGTCTGTTCGGGACCGGAAGTCTTCACCTCCAACTGATCAATCGCGCGTTCGGTGGCCCGGGCGGCCACCTTCCGTTGAAACAGGCCGCGGCGGCTGAAGGCACCCAGATTGGCCGCCGCGAGGTTTCCCAGATTGGTTTCGTCGAGAAACAGGCCCTCTGTCTTTCGCTCTTCTGGAACGAACGCGGCCCCCGCCGCGATGCCCTCGCGCAGCGAGCGCGGCGCATAGGCGCGACCACAGAGCGACATCCGGCCGCTTGCCGCCGGCAGCAGCCCAGCCACGGCCCGAGCAATCAACTTCGACCGCGACCCAAGTAGGCCCGCCAGCCCGACAATCTCGCCCGCGCGGACGTCGAAACTCACATCGTCAAAAATGCCCGTTAGCGAAAGGTCGCGCGCTTGGAACACCGCCGCCCCGATCTCTCTTGGCGCGCGTTCCTGCCGCGCCGTGGCCAAACGTCCGACCATCTGTGACACGACTTCCTTCTCCGTCGTTTCACTTGTCCGGTGGGTTGCCACCTTCTGGCCATCGCGCATCACGGTGATGCGGTCGGAGATACGGAATATCTCTGACAGG
Source organism: Tropicimonas marinistellae (assembly GCF_001509585.1). Taxonomy (GTDB): domain Bacteria; phylum Pseudomonadota; class Alphaproteobacteria; order Rhodobacterales; family Rhodobacteraceae; genus Tropicimonas; species Tropicimonas marinistellae. The sequence goes on from NZ_LNCI01000011.1 coordinate 45,858, forward strand.
TGATGACTGACATAAATCACGCCGATGCCGCGTTCTTTCAGCTTTCGGACAATACCGAAGAGCGACTCCACCTCGTCCGGGGCGAGCGCCGAGGTTGGCTCGTCGAGAAGCAGGATCTTTGCCTCCAGCGAGAGCGCCTTTGCAATCTCTACCACCTGGCGTGCGCTGACCGGCAGGCTGTCCACCGTCTTGCGGACGTCGAGGTTCAGCTCGAATTCCGACAGGAGTGCCGCGGCGTCGGCCTGCAGTCGCTTCCAGTTCACGACGCCGAAGCGCTGCCGGGGATGACCGGCAAAGATGTTCTCAGCTACCGTCAACCCGCCGGCGAGGCTCAGCTCCTGAAAGACACAGCTAACCCCGGCGGCCTGCGCGTCGGAAGTCGACCGGAAGGATTGACGGTTTCCCTCGATCTCGACCTGCCCATTGTCGGGCGCGATCACCCCATAGATCAGGCCGAGCGCGGTGGATTTGCCCGCTCCGTTCTCGCCGACCAGCGCATGCACCTCGCCGGGTAGCAGATCGAAATCCAGCGCATTGAGTGCCAGTGTCGGACCAAAGGACTTACTTACCGACTTCAGTTCGAGCAATGCGGACATCTCAACCCTCCATCAACCCGGCCATGCGGGCGATGGCCAGATGCCCGCGTGTGGCCAGGTCGGGCGGCGTCTCGACAACGCCGATCCCGGCGATTCCGAGCGCTTCGCCGTAGCGTCGCGCAAGGTCGCTTCGCCCAATGATCGACACACAGTCTATGTCTCGCCCGGCGATTGCCGCGCCAATCTCGGTTCCGATCAATAGGCCGGATAGAAAATCGGCGGTTTCCCACTCTTCAAGGAGTCCCATGAGCGGTAGGGTGCGGGCATGGAAAAGCCGGTGCAGCAACGCGCCAGGGGAAGCAAATCCAGCTCGCACCCCTCGCGCAAAGGCCTCTGGCGCAGGTTCGGTTCCCGCCATCAGCTTTCCAAGTATGGTGGCGTCGCGCAGCGCCGCGAAGACCTCGCCGGTCATGAAGGTCTCGAAGGCAGCAATGCGACCGGTCGAGAGCTTCACCCATTTGGAATGCGTCCCCGGCATGACGAGCAAACCGTCTGTGAGCCCCGTATCGAGCGCTCCTGCGATTTCCGTCTCCTCACCGCGCATCACGTCCGGCGCTCCGGTCGCGTCGAGCGCCGTGGCGCCAGTAATGAAGTAGATCTCCAGCCCATCGGCCAGCCGGTGCGCCGTGAGCTTCTCGGCAAGTTCCTCCGGTCCGGCCGGCAGCTCCACGTAAGGAGTCTCGATCCAGCCATTCCGGCTGGTGATCATCCCCGAGACGATCACTGGTAGCGGGTATTCCGTGAGCCACGGCCCGACATGGGTACGGAAGAAACCCTCGAAATCGCCCTCCTCCACATGCAGGATGCCGCGCCTGAGTTCGATCCGGCGGAGGATGGCTCCGCCGGTTCCAAGCAGATAGGCCCGAAAGGAGGTTGTCCCCCAATCGACCCCAATCAAGCGTGGTTCAGATCCGTCCGAATTCATCGAGAAGATCCTGCACCGTCTTGCCCTGGGCGACCCATTCACGGGTCTTCTCTTCGCGTTCGGCCTGTTCCGTAGCCAATTCAACCACCTTCTCGGCGTTCTCCAGCGGAATGACGGTCACGCCCATGAGGTCCGCCACCACAAAGTCACCGGGGTTCACGCGGATCCCGCCGCATTGAATAGGCACGTTGATCGACAGTTCCTCCTTGCGCTGAGAGAACATCGTGTGAGTTCCGCGCGGGGTGACGGCACGTGTCCAGATCGGCCAGCCGATTTCTTCGAGTTCGTCCGTATCCCGGCCCGCACCGTCAACGACCATCGCGCGAATGCCCCGGTTCTGTGCCAGCCCTCCCATAAGCCCGCCGCAAACGGACGTGTTCGGATCGCCACCGGCATCGACCACAATGACGTCGCCAGGGTGGCCCATTTCCAGTGCCTTGAGCGGATCGACCAGGTCGCCGACCGAAAGCTGAACCGTTAGGGCCTGCCCGCAGGTCTTGGCGCGAAACGCGGGCTTGATCCCAGCATCCATGACACCGGTGCGGTATTGCACATCGGCGAAAACCGCCGTTGCGGAAAGGCACCCCACCACTGCATCGAACTTCTCCAGAAGGTCGGGACGGCGTTCAAAATCATTGTAGACTTGGAGCATTTCGGTTTGTCCTTTTCGTTCGCTGATCAGTCGAGAACATCGGTGTTCAAGAGGTTTTTCGGGCGTTCGCCGCGCAGGACACGGGCAACTTCCGAGGCGGCGGTTTGGCGCGCCTGCTCGATGGATTCTTCGGAGTAGTAGGCGGTGTGCGGTGTGACGATGACGTTGGGCAGCGTGAAGATCGGGTTGTCCGCCGGATCCCAATGCGCGCGCTTGGCGGGCTCCTCCTCTGGGTCGTCCAAACCGGCACCCGCGAGCGTGCCCTCGGTCAGCGCCCGGTAGAGCGCCGCGTTGTCCACCGTGGGCCCACGCCCCGTGTTGACCAAGATTGCGCCCGGCTGCATTGCAGCGAACTCGGCATCGGACAGGAAATGCCGCGTCTCCGGCGTCATCGGTGCCTGCATGAGAATGTAGTTGGACTGGGCGACAAGCGTCTGCTTATCGACCAGTTCAACCCCAATATCTGCCGCAACGGCGGGGTCTAGATACGGATCGTAGGCGATAATCCGAACACCGAATGCACGCGCGCGTTCGGCAATCGCCTGACCTATCTTGCCGAGGGAAACGATCCCCATCACCCGCCCCCGGAGCCGGTAGACCGGCCGCGCCGCATGCCAGGACCACACGCCCGAATGGGTGGACTCATTGAATTGCAGCAGCTTTCGAACGAGCGTCAGCCAAAGCGAAATCGCGTGATCGGCAACCTCGTCCGTGCAGTAGTCCTGCACATTGGTCACCATGATGCGGCGCTCTGTTGCGGTCTTGACGTCGACGATATCGACGCCCACGCCGTAGCGGGCAATCACCTTGCATTTCTTCATACGCGCGATGGTCTTGGCACCGACGCGCGCATATTGGTTGATCATGGCGAAGCAGTCTTCGGCATGTTCGAAGAGGTCTTCCTCGGATTTCGCCTGCAGGCCGACGACCCGGCCGCCCGCCGCTTCGATGATGGCTTTCTCGATATCGTTGTCACCGTAGTCGAAGTCGGTGATGACAACCTTGGGTCTGTCGGACATGGCGTGCTCCAGTCTCCGGCGATCAGTCCTGATAGGCGCCGGCGGAATAGGTAAGTTCGTATGAGTGGGAATAGAGCTCGAAGATGTTTCCGAACGGGTCTTCGCAATAGACCATCCGGTAGGGCTTCTCGCCCGGATAGTACTTGCGGACCTGCTTCATGCGCTGCTTGCCACCGAGTGACTCGATGACCTTCACGCGCTCTTCCAGGTTCTCGTCCTGAATGCAGAAGTGGAACAGGCCGGGACGCCAGTACTCGAACGGCCGGTCCTCGGGTTCCGTCTTGGGGAATTCGAACAGCTCGATGCCGATGCCGTCGCCCGTCGAGAGATGCGCGATGCGGAATGAGCCCCAGCCCGGCCCGAAAACGTCGTCGCACATCTCGCCGATGGCACTGTCGTCCTGCTGGATCTCGGTCGGCTCCATAATGGTATAGAAGCCAAAAGCCTTGGTGTAGAACTCCACCGCCTTTTCAAGATCCGGAACGGTGATCCCGATATGGGAGAAAGTGTTGGCAGGCATTGCGTATGCTCCTTTGATTTCAGGATTTCCCGGGGCGTGTCGCGGCCAGGCCGCGCAAGACGCCCCCGATTTCGTTGCGCCACATGTCGAGTCCGACGGCGGTGACGATGATCGCACCGATGACGATGGTCTGTACCGAAGTCGGCACGGCGTTCAGGTTCAGCCCGTTCTGGACGATGACGATGGTCAGCGCGCCGATCACGGTGTTGATGATATTTCCGCGCCCGCCTGCGAGGCTCGCGCCGCCGATCACTGCGGCAGCGATGGCTGACAGCTCCAGACCGACCCCGTAATTCGGCGAGCCGGAATTGAGCCGTGCGGCCATGAGAACTGCGCCGATCCCGGCCATAGCCCCGGCGATTACGAACGCGTAAAACTGTATACGGCGGACCTTGAGACCCGAGAGGTCAGCAGCGTTCGGATTGCCACCCACCGCATAGAGTGCACGCCCAAAGGCGGTATAGCGCAGCACGTACCACGCCACCGCGTAGAGCAGAACGAGATAGTAGAGCGGCAGCGGCAAGCCGAGGAAGGTACCGTAGAAGATCCCTTCCAACGCATCATGCACCGAAAACACAGGCGAGCCGTTGTTGAACAGGAACGCCATCCCCCTGAACGCCGATAGCGCCGCCAGCGTGGTGATAAAGGCCGGGATGCGCAGATACGCGGTCAGGAAACCGTTGAACGCCCCCAATCCCGCCCCGAGCGCGATCGTCAGCAGGATTGCAAGCGGCAGTGGCACACCCTGGAACTTGACCGAGACGGCAAAGATCATGGTCAGCAACGCGATGGCGGATCCGGGTGAGAGGTCGATCCCAGCGATCAGGATGACGAATGTCGAGCCGATCGCCACGATGGCCACGATGGAGACCTGCAGGGCAAGGTTGGAGAGGTTCCCCGCATCGAGAAATCGCGGCGTGGTCAGCGCCGCGATGGCAGTGACGATCAGCAGCGCTGCGAGTGGAGCGATGACTGGGGAACGAAGAAGCGCGGTCATGCGGCGGCCTCCTGACTTGAGGATGCGCGGACAAGGTCCGATTTCTTGACATCGGCGGCGGCGCGAATGTCGACGAGACGGCCGTGACTGACGATGCCGATCCGGTCAGACATGGCGAGCAGCTCGTTGTCGTCGGAAGAGATGAGAACCACGGCATGCCCGGCCGCCGTCAGTTCGTTTATCAGGTTGTAGACGGCTGTCCGGGCGCCCACGTCGATCCCTTGTGTCGGCTCGTCGAGCAGGAAAACGCGGGCACCGGCAAAGAGCCAGCGGCCGATGACGATCTTCTGCTGGTTGCCGCCCGACAGCAACCCAACCAGACGATCCTTGGCGCTGGCAGATACTTCCAGCCGGTCATACAGGTCATGCGTCAGCCGCGTTTCTTCCCGAAGGCGCATCGCCAGCGGCGATCCGAGGCGCGAAAGCGCGGCAACCGACATGTTCTGCTGCCCCTGGAAGTTGAAGAAGAGCCCGTCGGACTTGCGGTTCTCGGGCACCAGCGCGATCCCGGCGGCCACGGCATCGGCCGGTGAGCGCAGCCGCAACGCCTCTCCAGCGACCGAGATCGTGCCCGCGAGCAGCGGATCGACCCCGAACAGGGCCCGCGCTATCTCGGTCCGGCCCGAGCCAAGCACCCCGCCCAGCCCGAAAACCTCGCCCGCGCGCACGGTGAAGCTGACATCCCGGACACGGTTGGCTGTACGAAGGCCGTGCGCTTCCAGCAGCACATCCTCTCTTGTATTGACGGTTTTTGGATAGTGGTTGGAGACCTCGCCGATCATCGCGGCGACGAACGCTTCGACGGAGACTTCCGTTTCCGCTGCGGTGGACACAACACGACCGTCCTTGAGGACGGTCACGCAATCGACCAGCTCTTCCACCTCATCCAGACGATGCGAAATGTAGAGGACCGCCTTGTTCTGTGCGGCCAGACCACGGAGAACCCGATGCAGCTCGTGAATCTCTTCGAGACCGAGGGCCGTGGTCGGCTCGTCAAGAATGAGCATGCTGGCATCGGTGGCAATTGCCTTGGCGATCTCGACCAATTGCTGATCGGCGACGGAAAGATCCGCCACGATGGCTTCGGGGTCGATGGAGACCGACAGGCGCGACATCACTTCTGTCGCGCTGTCGCGCATCGCTTGCCAGTCCACCCTGGTGCGCCGTCCGGGCAGGTTTCCCAGCCAGATGTTCTCGGCCACCGTGAGCGTCGGCACCAGCGAGAACTCCTGGAATACCGCGGCCACGCCTGCTGCGCGTGCGGCCATAGGGCCGGGAATCGTGACCGGTTTACCGTCCCGGAGGATTTCTCCGCCGCTTGGGCGAAAGACCCCCATGAGCATCTTAATCAGCGTCGACTTCCCGCAGCCGTTCTCTCCGAGCAATCCATGGATCTTGCCGCGCTCCAACACCAAGCTGACAGAGTCATTTGCGACGATCCCGGCGAATCTCTTGGTCAGATTACGCACCTCCCACACAGGGACAGCGCTTTTGGTCTGGTCAGGCATGGGACGTGCACCAGTCGGTTCGAGGTTGGTATCGGGATTGGTGGGCGGCCCCGGGGAGGGGGAAGGGACCGCCCGTTCGTAACCGTCAGTAACTCTTGGACGGTTTCGGATAGAGGCTGTCGGGATCCTGCAATGCAGGAAGAACGCTCTCGCCATCGACCACAACCGTCGGGGTTTCCACGAATCCGCCCCCGAAATTCCCATCGAGCGAGTCGAGCGTAACCTGAAGGGCAATCTGTCCCATGACGAAGGGCGTGGTGTTCACGGTGGCCGTTACGCTTCCGCCGGCGATCTCCTCGAGCGCTGCCGTGTCGCCATCGTTCCCGAGCAATACCAAGTCGGATTTCCCAAGCGCCTTGGCCGCAAGCGCAGCCCCCATGATCATGTAATCATTGGCGGCGAACAGAACGTCGATATCCGGGTTTGCCTGAAGCAGGTCCATGCCGGCGGTGTTGCCGCCCTCGACGTTCCAACCGCCGGCGATCGAGGCCACGACCTCCAGGTTCTCGCTGCCTTCGATCCCGTCGAGGAAGCCGCCCACGCGTTCGGTGGAGTGATAGCCCGGCAGGCCTTCGATCACACCAACCTGAAGCGCTTCGCCACCCGCCTTGTCGACGAGATACTCACCAATCTTGTGAGTACCGTTGCGCTGAGAGTAGCCGACGACGGCATGAACCGGTGTCGGGAAATTACCGATGTCGGAATTGACGATCACAACGGCAATGCCCTTTTCAACGGCCCGCTTCACGAGCGGCGCAGCGGCTGCCTCGTCGTGGGTGGACAGGATAATCGCGTCCACGTCCTGCGTGATCGCATCCTGGATCATGCCCATCTGCCCGTTGATGTCCGAACCCGATTGCGGCGCCAGCATGAAGACCTCTACGCCAGCCTCGGCGGCCTGCGCCTTCACGCCTTCTCCGATGGCAATGTAGTAATTGAACTCTGTCGCCGGAGGCATGTAGGCGATGCGAACGTCGCCGTCATTGCTCAGCGCCGCCATGTCTGCCTGAGCGCCGTCCTCCATTGATTGCGGTGCCGCGTAGTCGACCGCCCCTGCAATCGAAGTGCTCGCCAAAAGCGCGGCCACGCCGGCGATTGTACGGAATGAATAAGTCGTCATGTGTTCCTCCCTTGACGAAACGTTCGGTTCAACCCGCGAAGGGCGTATCGATAAGCCCGCGCACGCCCGGCCTGACTGCATAAAGGCCGCCCGACGTCGGCTCAGCCGCAATCTCTTCCGGAGTACTCATGAGGCGCGATGTTGTGATGAAGAGCGTGTCGAGATCAGGCCCGCCGAAGGCGCAGCAGGTCGGCTTCCACACCGGAACTTCGACAACCTGATCGATGGAACCATCCGGCGCAACGCGCACGACGCGGCGCCCTTCCCATTCGGCATTCCAGACGCCACCCTCCGCATCCACGCAAGAACCGTCCGGAATGCCGGGCTCGTCGGCAAAGTCAGCGAGAATTCTCATCGCGCCGAGCGCCCCTGTCTCGGGATCGTATTCATATGCACGGATTGTCTGCTCCGGCGTGTCCGTGAAGTACATCGTCCGTCCATCCGGCGAGAAGCAGGTGGAGTTGGCACAGGAGACACCGTCTATCAACATGGCGATGCTGCCGTCGGCGTCGATACGGACAACGCTGCTGTCTGCCTTGCCGGACACCTCGTTCATGCCGCCGACGATGAACCGCCCCTGCCGGTCGCATCGCCCGTCGTTGGTCCGGGTTTCAGTGTTCCCAGGCTCGAAAGCGCCAAGCTCATCAAGCGCGCCGGTCTCCGGGTCGAAGAAGGCGAAGCGATCGGCAAAAGCCACGATCATCCCGCCACCCTGGCGATGCGCGAAACAACACACGCGGTCCGGCATATCGATCTTTGCCGAGTCTCCAGAGACGGGATCGAAGGACCAGAGCGCCCTGCCCTCGATATCCGTCCACCACAGCCGGTCATCGGCAGGATTGTAGTACAGACCCTCGCCATGGTGGTTCTGGCAGTCCAACACCAGCTCAGCCAGCATTCCCGGTTCCTCCCTGAACTGAGGCAGAAATAACTCCTGTTCCGCAGTTGCTGATATGTGATATATCAGATATGATACGGCAGTCAATAGGCCAGTTCGGGGCGCAGTGGAAGCTGAACCGAAGCTGGGCTAACAAGCAGGGATGCGACGGAGGAGACGCCTGCCATGGAACGCTTCGAGAAACCGAAAAGTCTGACCGAGAGCGTTCTTGAGCACCTGAGGAACGAGATTGTCTCGGGAAAACTCGAACTTGGTGCCGCGCTTTCCGAACGCCAGTTGGCCGAACAGCTTAGCGTTTCTAAGACTCCGGTACGCGAAGCGCTTGCGCAATTGCGCACTGAAGGTCTCGTGATGGTCGAACCGCGCAAGGGCGCGTATGTCTTTTCGCTCAGCGCCCGCGAGGTCATTGAAATATGCGACTTCCGGATCGCGATTGAATCCGCTGCGGTGAAACTCGCAATAGAGCGCAACCCGGATGCCTACATTGCAGACATCGGACGTATTGTCGGAGAAATGGATCGGAAGATCTCGGCGAATGAGATTCCGGCCTACCTGGCATTGGACACCGAGTTCCATGCCGCGGCCTTCCGCCACTGCGAGAACAGCTACCTTCGCGATAGCTACGAACGCTATGCCGGAAAGATCGCAGCGCTACGGACGCACCTTGCCGCCAAGCCTATGCACACCAAACTTTCCTTTGAGGAGCATGTTGCGTTGCTGGCGGCGCTCCGTAACCGTCAGTTTGAGGACGTCGACAAGACGCTGCTTCGCCACATCGGGCGCACCCGGCACAGCTACGCGGCGACCGTCGACGATATCGCCGTCGCAGATGCTCCGCCACTTCGCGGCAACGAACCGGCACCTTTCGTCGTCCGAAGTGCACCGAAACGTCCATCTTCGTGAACGCAGCCACGATGGCGAAGTCCGGCGCGATGATCTCCACCTGGACGATCAGGCAAATCTCCTCTCCGGCAGGCTGTCAGTCGAGGCCTATTGGCATCGCGCCTACCCCTCCGCCGCCCCGGTGACGGGACAGAATTGCGCGGAGCTGGCACGCCACAAACCCTGTTACGTTGACATTGCGTGCGCACGCTCCGCTCCCTCGTGCAACCATTCGCACCTGCACCCGCCGGTCACGCACTCAGAACGGTGCCAGTGTTGGTCGTCACGTCGGCGTCCGGCATGAACGCGATGCGTCCGTTGACGTAGACCCTCAGGATGCCCTCCGCCGGCGCTGTGGGTGTATCATAGTTCGCCGCATCCCTGATGCGGGCAGGATCAAAAAGGACGAGATCGGCAGCTGCCCCAACTTTGATCTTGCCACGATCGGAAAGACCGAGAACTGCCGCCGTCTGGCCCGTCATCTTGGCTACCGCCGACGACAATGTCAGTAGCGATCTGTCCCGCACGTAGCGTCCCAGAACCCGCGGGAAGGCGCCCCACAGGCGAGGATGCGGTCGCCGGTCGCGCGGCAACCCGTCGGAGCCGACAAGTGATGGCGGCCATGCCAGAATCCGTTCCAGGTCATCATCGTCCATCTGGTGATAAATGGCCCCTCCCGGCGTCAGCCGTTCCAGCGCGGTCGACGGGTCCACGCCCCAGTCCGCCGCCACATCCTTCAGGTCACGACCGGTCATTTCTGGATGCGGATCGGACCAGCTTACGGTCACTGTACGGCTGTCTCGGGCGAAACTATCGATCAGGACCGTAGAACTGGCCGTATACGGGTAGACATCGACGTCGAGACGGATTTCCTGACGCGCCGCGTCGATCATCGCCAGCGTCGTGCGTGACAAGCCGAAGGCCGCCTCGCCGCAACACTTGTGATGCGAGATCAATGTCCGCGCACCGCTGCGGCGTGCGATGTCGATGGTCTCGGCCACCGCCGAAACGACTCCGGTTCGCTCGTCGCGCATGTGCGTCGTCCAAAGTCGCCCGGCATTGGCGACGTCGGTGACGAGTGCGAGGAGTTCATCGGTGGCCGTTGCCTTCGCCGGCGGGTAGGCAAGGCCGGTTGAAAGGCCAATGGCGCCCTGCCTCAACGCGGCATCGAGATCGTCTCGCATGGCCGCGATCTCGTCCGCCGAGGCCGGGCCGGTCAAATCGTCAACCGCCCGCGCCCGCAGAACGGTGTGCCCGACCAGCGGAGCCACATTGACCGCCGGCCCTGCAAGGCGTAGCGCGTCCAGGAAATCACCGAAACTCTCGTATCTGTATTCCTCGGCTGTCGCGATCAGGTCGAGCGGTGGCACCGGTACCTCCCGGCGACGAAGCGGGGTCGGGCCGAGACTTATCCCGCAGTTTCCGGTCACAACCGTAGTGACACCCTGGCTCAGCTTCGGCAGGATGGTGTCCCGCGCCATCGCTGCGGCATCATCGTGGGTATGCACGTCGATGAAACCGGGTGCGAGGGCGTATCCGGATGCATCTATCGCCTCGCGCCGCGACAGCGATAGGTCGGGACCGACCTGAACGATCCGATCCCCCGCCACCGCAACATCGGCACGTACGGGATCTTCACCCGAACCGTCGAAAACCAGCGCGTCGCGGATCAACATATCGCATTCGAAATCACCACTCATCGCCGATCGCCTTTGACCCAGGAGACGGTTTCGCCGCCCCGCGTTCCCACCACAATTCCGTCGCGCAGAATACAATACGCCTCCTGCACGATCCTGCCCACCACGCGACCATCGGCTAGAACCGGGTCGCCCCGGCGCACCGGGCAGCCCTCCCACTCGTGGCGACGCCAAATGGCATCGGATGCCTGAAACGCAATTGGACGGTTGAACCGGGGGTCGATGACCAAAGCACGCAGCATTGCACCATTGCGCACTTCCAGCCCGGCTACACTGCTGCAGTGGTCGGAAATGTCAGCGGGCATGACACAGTCGATGATCGCTGACACAGCAAGCTGTGCCAAGGTACGGTGTGGGAAGATCGAATTGTGCAGGACACCGATAGACAGCCCCGTCGACGCATCCGACACCAATGCGGATCCGATATCGGCCCGCGCATCGACCGACACCGAATTGCCAATCGCGATTTTGCCACTCCGGTTCATTGCGATCAATCCGGCGTCGAGGTTCGGAAATGGCGAGAGTGCGGTATTGATTGCCGCCTCGGGCGAAGCTCCATCTGCCATGGCTTCCAGCGCGACCAAGTTCGGAGGCTTGCCATCCGGCCCCGGCATGTTCGGCAACCGATGCCCCGTCATCAAACCGGCCGCAGGATCGGCTGGCGTGAACTGCGACAGCGGTTCCGGACGATCCGGACCGGAAGACATCAGGACGGCATGTCTGGCAGAAGTCAACGCCGCTCGCTCTGTCGAGGCGAGCAGTGCTTTTGCGCCGCCTCTCTGCGTGTCGAGGTTCCTGACCTGACCATCGGGGGTAAGCGCGCTGAGGCTGACAAATCCACCGATTGCACCCCTACCAACCGCTTCCACCACGCCGAGTCCGGCCAACGCCGCGCGGACCGCGCCCTGTCCGTAGACCGCAATCCCGATTGTCACTGCGCCACCAAATGGTCGGGCGCCACCTCTGCCAGAGCACCCATTGGTAGTGTGCCGGCATCGATCACCGGCAATGTGCCGCGCGTCCGGTCCGGATCCGGCACCGGCACCGCTGCCAGAAGCGCGCGGGTATAGGCGTGCTGCGGGTCGTTGAGCACTGCCTTGCGAGGCCCGATCTCCACGATCCGACCGCGTCGCATGACGGCGACGCGGTGGGCCATTTCCTCGACCACGGCCATGTCGTGGCTGATGAACAGGTAGGCGAGCCCGAGACTCTGCTGGAGTTCAAGCATGAGTTCCAACACCTGCGCCTGGACGCTGACGTCGAGGGCAGAGGTCGGCTCGTCGGCCACGATCAGCTTCGGGTTGACCGAGAGCGCGCGGGCAATCGACAGGCGCTGCCGCTGCCCGCCGGAAAACTCGTGTGGGAAGCGGCGGATGTGATCGGCTTCCAGCCCCACTCGGCGAAACAACTCCTCGACACGGTCCTGCAATTCGCCGCCCGAAGCGAGCCCGTGGATCACCATCGGCTCGGCGACGAGCCGCCCGGCGCTGATACGCGGGTTGAGGGAGGCGAACGGATCCTGGAAGATCATCTGCATCTGGCGCCGTGCCTGCCGGAGGCCCGCCTTGCCGTAGCCCCGCACGTCCATCCCGTCGACGATCACGGTGCCGCTGTCGAGTTCCAGCAGGCGCAGCACGGCCCGCCCTGTGGTGGACTTTCCCGAGCCGCTCTCTCCAACGATCGCCAACGTCTCGGCCGCATTCAAGTCGAAGCCGACGTCCTGCATGGCGGCCGTCCCGCCGCCCTTCTTCCAAAACCAGCCGCCTTCGTGGAAGGTTTTGTTCATCCCCTCGGTGTGCACCAGCGACTTGCCGACCGGGGTCGGCTTGTCGACGACACTTCGGGGTGCCGCAGCCGTCGCATAGGCACCAAGCCGGGGAACGGCATCGAGCAGCTTGCGGGTGTAATGATCCTGTGGGTTGGAGAAAATGTCGGCAACCGGACCTTCCTCAACCTTCCGGCCCCGGTTCATGACAACCACGCGGTCAGCCATCTCGGCCACCACGCCCATATCGTGTGTGATGAGGATGATTGAGGTTCCAAATCGGCTTTGCAGGTCACGCATCAGGTCAAGGATCTGCGCCTGAACGGTCACGTCGAGCGCGGTCGTGGGCTCGTCGGCGATCAGAATTGCCGGGTCCGCCGCCATTGCCATGGCGATCATCACCCGCTGCCGCATCCCGCCCGACAATTCGTGCGGGAACTGGCGCATCCGGCGATCCACCTCGTCCAACCCGACCAGCGCAAGCATTTCCCTTGCCCTTGCATTGGCGTCGGCCTGGCCCATGCCCTTGTGCTCGATCAGCGCCTCGGTCAGCTGCCGTCCGATCCGCAGCACCGGCGTCAGCGAGGTCATCGGCTCCTGGAAGATCATGGTGATCCGGTCGCCGCGCAGCCCGCGCAACTGTGCGTCCGGCAGGCTCAGCAGGTCCTTGTCCTGGAACATGGCGGTGCCGGATTCGACATTGGCCGAACGCGGCGGCAGCAGGCCGAGCAGCGCCATCGAGGACACACTCTTGCCAGAGCCGCTCTCGCCGACAATCGCCAGCGTCTCGCCCGGCAGCAGGTCGTACGAGAGGTCCTGGACGGCGATGTTGCGGCCGGCGCCGCGACCAAAGGAGACGGTGAGGTCGCGAACCGAGAGGATCGGGCCTGTCTGGTGCGTCGTGGTCATCGCTGGCGCTGCCTCGGGTCAAGGGCCTCGCGCACACCATCGCCCAGCAGGTTGAACCCCAATACGGTGATGGCGATGGCGAGGCCGGGAAAGATCATCATCCAGGGCGCGCGGGATATCAGGTCGCGTGAGGAGGACAACATGAAGCCCCATTCCGGTTGCGGCGGCTGCGCCCCGAGGCCGAGGAAGCTGAGGCCGGCGGCGGCGAGAACGGCGGTGGAGACGCCAAGCGTGCCGATAACGATCAGCGTCGGGATGACGTTCGGTAGCAAGTGCAGGAAGATGAGGCGGCCATGCCCCGCCCCGGCCGCGATGGCGGCTTCGAAATAGGGCTTGCCCTTTTCGACCAGCACCACCGAATGTGTCACCCGCGCATAAAACGGGATCGAGGCGATGCCGATGGCGATCATTGCGTTGGTCAGACCGACCCCGAAGATCGCGAGGCAGGCCAGCGCGATGACGATCTCGGTGAAGGAGAACAGCACGTCGACCAGCCGCATCAGGATCCGCTCCGTCCATCCCGAGGAATAGCCCGCGACCAGCCCCAGCAGCAGGCCGCATGTGAGCGAGATGCCCACCGCGATGACGCCAATCTGCAGGGTGAGACGGGCGCCGTAGATGATGCGGCTCAACACGTCGCGGCCGAAATCGTCGGTACCCATCCAGTGCGCGGCCGACGGCGGGTCGAGCCTTGGTCCGGCGGCCATGCGAAGTGGGTCGAAGGGGGCGAGCAAGGGCGCGGCGAGCGCGCTAAAAACAAGCAGTCCGACGATGGCGAGGCCGATCATCCCGGAAGGACTTGCCAGCAAAGCGCGCCAGAAACCGCGCGAGCGAGCCGAGCCGTTGGTGGCCAGATCGTCGGCCAGCTCTGCCGTGGTGCCATGTACCATCAGGAATACCGGATTCGAGGATCGAGGAAGGCATAGGCAACATCGATGACGACCGATGCCAGCGCGACGATGATTGCGAAAAACAGGATGAACCCCTGGATCAGCGGGTAGTCGCGGGCGAAGACCGCCTCGATGGCAAGCCGCCCTACCCCATTCCAGGCAAAGACGTTCTCGACCACGATCGCGCCTCCCATGAGATAGGCGAATTGCAGCCCGAGCATCGACACCACTGGCACCAGCCCGGAACGCAGCGCGTGACGATAGAGAACAATGGATTTCGGCAAGCCCTTGGCGTGCGCGGTGCGGACGAAATCCTGATCGAAGATGTCGATCATCGCCGACCGGGTCAGGCGCGCCAGCACCGCGGCGTTGGCGAGGCCGAGCGTGAGCGCCGGCAGGATCAGGCTGCGCCAGTCTCCGCCCGCAACAGGCAGCCACTGAAGCTGTAGCGCGAAGAGGAAGAGCAGCAGCAGCCCGAGCCAGAAATGCGGCATCGACACCCCGACGATGGCCAACACCATCGCGCTGACGTCGACCCACGTCCCGCGCTTGTAGGCCGCAAGAAAGCCGAGGCTCATGCCGACCACCACAGCGATGAACAGACTCGACAGCGTGAGGGCAAGCGTCGAAGGGAAACGGGTCATCAGGATATCAATGACCGGCTGATCGCCGACGATGGAATTGCCGAAATCCCCGTGCAGTAGACGACCCAGGTACATCAGGTATTGCCGCCAGATCGGCTGGTCGAGGCCCAGCCTGACGCGGATCGCCTCTAGCTCTTCGGGCGTCGTCTGGAAACTGCCGTACATGATCCGCACCGGATCGCCCGGCACGAGGTGGATCAGGATAGTCACCGCGATGGTCGCGATCCAGATCGTCACAAGTGCAGCCATGAGCCTTTGGAGGATGAACCTGGCCATTGGGAAGTCCTTCACGGAGGGGGAACTCCCGGTACCCGGCGGGAGCAGCCGGACACCGGGAGGACGCTCAGCCTTCCTCGAGCGTCACGTCAAGGAAGATCGGATGCAGGAAGGGGCCGATCTTGAAGCCCTCGACTTCGGGCCGCACCGCAAAGACCCATTCCCAGCCGGGCGTGTAGAGGCCAACATGTGCGGCATTCTCCATCAGGTACTGGATGACCGCCTGCACCTTCTCCAAACGCGCTTCGGGCTCGATTGTGGTGCGGGTTTCCTCAAGCATCGCGTCAAGCTCGGGCGTCTGGAAGCCGGAATAGGCGCCCGGCGAGTGCCATAGCTGGTAGAGGATGTCCGGATCGTACCAGGACCAGGTCATCATGTCGAAGGTACCGGGAGACGGGTCATCCGGACTCTCGTTCTGCTCCTTCACCCGTGCGTTCATGGTGCCGATGTCCATGATCTCGATGGCGGCCTTGATACCGACCTGCGCGAGTTGCGCCTGGAAGATCTCGGCCAGCTTGTGGCGGTTACCCCCGGTCCAGACGAACATCGTCGTCTCGAGCGGATTATCCGGCCCAAAGCCCATCTCGGCCAGCAGTTCCATTGCCTTCTCGGGATTGTATTCGTAGCCGAATTGCTTGCAGAATTCCTGGTCGTTGCCGAAAACGCCGCGAGCAATCGGGCACCATTCCCGCTGGCTCAACCCGCCGTAGATGATGTCGATCGCCATCTGTGCATCGGTTGCGTAGGCCACCGCCTGACGCGCGCGAATATCGTCGAACGGCGGTCGGGAGATCGTGAACTCCCAGAACACGTTCTGGCCAGTATTGTCGGCGACGACGATGTCGAGTTCGCCTTCGGACTTGATTGCCTCGATGTCATC
The DNA here is from genome assembly GCF_001509585.1 of Tropicimonas marinistellae. Lineage (GTDB taxonomy): Bacteria > Pseudomonadota > Alphaproteobacteria > Rhodobacterales > Rhodobacteraceae > Tropicimonas > Tropicimonas marinistellae. The sequence continues at coordinate 62,036 of NZ_LNCI01000011.1, forward strand.
AAAGGGCGGCTCGGCGATCTGCACCTCGCCGGTGCGCAGCGCTGCAAGGCGCGTCTGCGGCTCTGGAACGGTGCGGACGATCAGCCGGTCGAACATCGGCGGGCCGGCGTTTTCCACCGGTTTGCCGAAATTCTTGAAGTCGGGGTTCGCGTCGAGAACGATCTCGTCCCCCTTTACCCATTCAACGAGCTTGAATGGTCCGCTGCCGATCGCCGTGGAGGACCCGAACGTGTCTGCGGTATTGGTGTCGCAGACCATCGACGAGAAACTATCTGCGAGGAACGGCAGGAAGGCACCGAATTTGCTTTCCAGCGTGACTTGCACCGTCAGGTCGTCGACGACCGTGACATCGGAAATCGGCCCCCAACTGGTCTTCGTCAGGCTGGGAGTGTCGCCGAAAGCGCGGTCGATGGTGAACTTGACGTCGTTGGCGTCGAAAGGCGTGCCGTCATGGCACATGATTCCTTCGTTCAGCGTGAAGGTATAGACCAGCCCGTCCTCGCTCGCCTCATTGCCCGATGCGAGGTTGGGCTGCGGGTTGCCGTCCATGTCGAAGGCCAGGAGCGTGTCGTAGATCTGGTCCCAGACCTGCATCGACAAGGTGCTCGTCGCGCGGTGCGGATCGAGGCTGTCAATGTCGCCATATCGGGCCCAGACGAGTTCCTGTGCGGTCGCGCAGGCTCCTCCAAGGGCCATCGTCCCGGCGAGCGCGGCACCAAGTACCGGCGGTCGCCAAACGTCTCGAAGCAATCGTATTTCCATCGGCATCACCTCCATCAGTTCTCTTCGCGGCGCCTCTTCCGGAGACGCTCCTGATGGAAAAGCTCTTGTTCACCCGCCCGAAGTCACAAGCAATTTTTCACAAGTGATTTTCATTTTTTCAAAATTGACTCTTCTTCCCGATCCAATTCGAACCAAAGCCCGCAGTGCTGAAACGCGGTCACTCGCGCTTGCTGCTTTCTTCAGCCCATTGTGAATGGATCGATTCAATGTACTGGAGCCGCTGCTTCGCAGAATCACCTGTCTCCATCGCGATTCGGGCGCAAAGATACGTGACGAGGCTGAGTGTCGCCGTCATGGATCCGAACAGAGTCGGACCGTCGGACCGCCCGCGCAGGATCACATCGGCACCCCGCTTGTCTCCGGCAGCCATCGTACTCGTCACGAGCACGATCTTCGCGCCAGCGCGCCGGGAGGATCCGATAACATTCCGCAACTCGGCGCTGCGACGCCCGACGCCGAATGCGAGAACCGCATCGGTCGCCCTGATCGAGGCGAATTCCTCCGGAACTGGAAATCCACTGAGAGGGATCATCCTGATGTCAGGGAACACGCGGATCAGCATCGCCCGCGCGAAGAGTGCAAGCGGATAGTCCTCTCCAAATCCGACGACCCAGAGTTTCTCGGCCTCGCACAGCATGCGCACCGCGACTGTTACCTGGTCGGCGGGCAGCGTCTCGAATGTCCGCACCAGGTGTTTCACCTCCGCATCGAGGTATTCACCGGGCGAGAGGGAACCTCCTTCGAGCGCTGGTACCTTTGGTGTGACCCTCGCATTGGCGTTTTCTTCCCGAACTTCCCGCTGCGCGTCCCGGTAACCGGCGTATCCAAGGCGCCGGAACAAGCGGGCAGCGGTCGCCTTGGAAACCCCTGCCTGATCCGCAAGATCGCTGGCCGTGACATGGCTGACGACACCCACATCCTCAAGCAGCAGGTCTGCCAACCGGCGCTCCCCGCGTGGCATCATTTCATAGACAGTCAGCAAACGCTGAGCGATGTGCAGGGTATTTGCCATGGGTATCGCCGTGTTACACGTCGTGGCCGCTTCCGTTCATTCGTACTCCGAGTGAAGAGATACAGTCCACTCATGCTGCAACGAGCGTTTGGTCATCTGGTTCGCGTCCGACCGCCAAGCCAAAATTCTCGCGGTTCTCAAGAACGTGCTGCAATGGCTCGCGTTGCGTCGTCGCGAGATCCGACGAGACCGCTTTCCTTCGGCGCACGCTATTGTGCCAAAAAACGCCCTTGTGGCGATACGTGGTCTCCGTCTGTACTGTGCCGACGAACCAACACCGACCGTAACGCCGGAAATGGGAAGCTACCTGATGCGCCAGATCACCGAACCTGCCCGCCGTGTGAATGTCGTCGTCGAAACCGATGTCATCGTTGTCGGCTCGGGGCCCGGAGGGCTCGCGGCCGCGCTAGCCGCCGCGAGGGCAGGTGTCGATGTGGCCCTCGTCGAGAGGTTTGGTTGTTTCGGAGGCAATATCACCGCCGTCGGGGTCGAGGGGTTTGCGTGGTACCGGCACGAAGCGACGGTCGAGGCTGGCGGCATTGGGCGCGAGTTTGAAACGCGCGCGCAGGAGATGGGCGCGGCCGTTCCGGAAAGCCAGTCGCTCAGCTACGAACTCGACAGCGAGGGCTTCAAGATCGTCGCCGACCGTCTCGTTGAGGAGGCCGGGATCCAGCCAATGCTGCACCGCCAGTTCGTTGCGCCGGTGATGGACGGTGATCGCGTCATCGGCATCATTACCGAATCCAAGGCCGGACGAGAGGCCATCCTCGCCAAACTGGTCATCGACGCGACGGGCGATGCCGACGTGGCCCATCGCGCCGGGGCACCGACCCATATGACACCCCGTGAATCGATGATGGCGGCCTCGGTGATGTTCCACCTCGCCGGCGTCGACAAACGCGCCTTCATGGAAGGGATCAAGGCCGATCCGCAGACCTACCGGGACTGGGGTGGCGGCGGCGAATGGACCATCGAGACCTCCGGCAAGGAGGACGACATGTTCTCGCCCTTCATCAAGAAACCGTTCGACCGAGCGATCGAGGAAGGGTTGATCCCGCCCCATCTGAACACCATCGCCGGAACCTGGGGCGCGATGCATGACACCGGGGAGCTGACCTACATGAACCTGATCCACCTCGACGAGGTTGACGGGACCGACCCGGACAGCCTGACCCGCGGCGAAATCGAGGGCCGTCGGCAGGCAATGCTGGCAATCGAGGCGCTTCGGCGCTTCATGCCCGGTTGCGGTCAGGCGCGGTTGAGAAATTTCGGCATGACCATCGGAATCCGTGACACCCGCAAGATCGACGCGGCCTACAATATGACCGAGACCGATGTTCGCGAACAGGGTCGGTTCGAGGATTCCATCGGGATCTACCCCGAGTTCATCGACGGCTACGGTATCCTGATCCTCCCCACCACAGGGCGCTACATGCAGCTTCCGTACCGGTCGATGCTGCCGAAGAAGATAAGGGGATTGCTGGTGGCCGGGCGGTCGACAGGCGGCGACCGGATCTCCCACGCGGCGACGCGGAACATGTCCTGCTGCGCGGTCGTTGGCCAGGCAGCGGGCGTCGCGGCGGCACAGGCGGTCAAATCGAACCGCGACTTCGGCGAAGTCGATCTGGCGGCGGTTCAATCCGAACTCAAGCGCCAGGGCGTGCGCATTCATTGACGCCGGCCACTACCAGCCGAACCGATCCCGAATCCGGTAAACGAGCACGGAGGGGGCCAGGAACCAGGGCGATCCGCGGTAGAAGGGCCGCGTGGGATAGGGGATACGGTCGAAAGCGGTTTCGCCCCCATCGAGCCCGGCGGCGCGGCGGCCGGTTTTCATGCCGAGATAGCCTGCCATGCCGACGCCGGAGCCGCAGTATCCCATAGCGTGGTAAAGCCCGGCATCCTCACCGGTGTGCATCAGCGTGTCAAAGCTGTAGGCCACGGTGCCGCTCCAGGAATGGCTGAGCCGGGTTCCGTCCAGCGCGGGGAAAAGCCGGGCCAACTCCGCCAGCAGGACCGGACCGGTCCTGTCCGGATTGGACTCCGTCAAGGAAACACGCCCACCGAACAGAACCCGGCTCCGGTCCGGTGCGGGACGGTAGTAGTAAACCAGCTTGCGGGTGTCTGAAAGGACCCGGTCGGTGGGAAAAAGCCGGTCCATCAACGCGGCGGTCACGGGTTCGGTCGCGATCACGTAGGAGCCGATCGGGACCACCCTCCGCCGGTGCCAGGGCGACAGCGGGCCGCTGTAACCGTTGGTGGCGAGGACGACCCGCCCGGCCCGCAGCGCGCCATTTTCCGTGCGCAGCCGGAAGCCGGTGGCCTGGCGCTCCAATTCCGTCACCCGGCACTTCGGCACGATCTGCACGCCAGCGTCACGGCAAAGCCTCAGCAATTCCCTGTGGTACTTTCCCGGGTCGAGGCTCGCGTGCCGGGGAAAGACCGCGCCGCCGAAATACGCGTCCGTTCCGAGTTCCGTCGCCATCTCCCGTTTTGTCACCATGTAGGCGTTGGTCCGGAAGGCCGGGTTGGTTCCAGCAATTTCGCGAGCGAGTCGCTCGTAACTCGCTGCCATGTGCGCGCCGTGAAACCGGCCGACCACGCGAAAATCGGCGTCGAGCTCGTTTTCGACAATGAACCTCTCGGTAAAATCGAGCGACGCCTGGCCATCGCGCAGGATCGCCTCGGCGATCTCCGGGCCCTGACGTGCGGAGAGTTCCGCGAAGGAGGGCTTCACACTGGTGGAAACCTGCCCGCCATTGCGAGTGCTGCAACCCCAGCCCGGCACTTCCGCTTCCAGGATCACCGTGGCGCGCCCTGCCCATGCGCACTGCAGCGCAGCATGGAGACCAGTATAGCCCGACCCCACCACCGCGACATCCGCCTCTGGTGGCAGGGCATCCCCGGCGGATGTGTCGGGAGGCGCAGCCTCCCACCAATAGGGAACGGGTCTGTAGTTCTCCGCGAAGGCCGGCCCATGTGCCATGGAGTGTCTACTCGGACGGGTTCGGGCGTTGGATCGCGACGGAGATCAGCGCCAGCAGCCCCGACCCGACCATCAGGAAGAAAGACACAGCGTTCAGTACCGGTGTCGATCCGACCTTGGCCATCCGATCGTACATGGTGATGGTCAGCGGGCTCTCGGAGCCCACGAGGAACAACGTCGTGTTGAAATTCTCGAACGACACCAGGAAGGCGACGATTCCGGATGCGATCATTGCCGGCCGCAAGAAGGGAAGCGTGATGGTGCGCAATACGCGTGCGCGTCCAGCGCCGAGGTTGAGCGCCGCCTCTTCGAGCGAGATATCGAACTTGCGCAGCCGCGCAGTGATGACGAGCGACGTAATCGTGGTGATGAACGAGAATTGCCCCAGCACCACCAGGAAGATCCCCGGTCTCAGGAGCTCCAGTTCGATACCGAAACGGTCGTAGGTACCGTTGGCGATGTTGCTGGCAAAGACCAGGATCGAGATACCAAGGATCACACCGGGGATGACCAGCGGCACGATCATCAGAATGTAGAAGAAGTTCTTGTACGGAAACTCCCGGCGGACGAAGAGAAAGGCATTCGTTGTGCCGACCGCAACCGACAGCGTCGAGACCATGATCGCGATGACGAAGGAATAGTAGAGCCCGCGCAACAGCCGCCGGTCATGGAACATGCCAAGCTTTGGTTCCGTATCGTTGAAGAACCAGTCGAGCGTGAAGCCCTGCCAGGGCAGCGCCGGGAATAGCGAGTCATTGAAGGCGAAGCTTCCGGCAGCGACGAGTGGTGCAGCCAGGAAAACGAAAAATGCCACCACATAGGCCCGGTAGCCGACCATGAGCGCCTTGCTGGAGTTTGCCCGTGCCATTCCGCCGCTCCTCAGGTCCGCGCCACGGTGTTGGCCAGCGATTGACCGCTCAGACGAAGCCCGAGCCACACGACGAAGGATGTAAACGCAAGCAGCAAGAAGCCGAAGGCGGCGCCGGACTCCCAGTTGAAGCGGGTAATGAACTGGTCGTAGATCTGCTCCGTGAACCAGCTGGAGTTCTTGCCGCCGAGCAGGATTGGCGTGAGGTAGCTGCCAGCGGTCAACATGAAAACAACGATGCACCCCGCGACGATCCCCGGCATTGCATAGGGGACGATGATCCGACGCAGTACCGTCAGGTTGTTGCCGCCGAGATTGTATCCGGCCTCGATCATGTCGTCGCCCATACCGTCGAGCGTGGACACAAGGGGCACGATCATGAACAGGATGACGGTGTAGACGAGCCCGACAACAACGGTCACGTCATTGTAGAGGAACTCGATTCCCTCATCGGTCATGCCAGACCAGATCAACACGCTGGAGACCACCCCGGTTTCGCGCAGCAGCAGGATCCAACCGAAGGCGCGAATAAGGTCACTGACCCAGAGCGGAATCAGGCACATCAGGAACAGTGCCCCGCGCGCCCGTTTGCCCGCGATCTTGGCGATGTAGTAGGCGACCGGAAAGCCGATGAGCAGCGCTAGCACGGTCACCAGCAACGACATCGAACCGGTCCGCAGCAGGGTGTTCCAGTAAATGGGCTCGTTGATGAAATCGATGTAATTGCCGAAGCCGAACTCGTAGACCCGTGGCGCCACCTTCTCGCGCAACGACAGGACCACCATGCCGATATGCGGCAAGATGATCAGCAGGGTGATCCAGAGCGCGAATGGGCTGAAGAGGAGGATCAGGGAAAGGCGTTTGGCGTCGGATGACATTGGCAACCTCAATCCGAAAAACACATTGACTGCGCCGGCGCCCACGAGAGCCGTACCGTGTCGCCTTCGCGCAGGTCCTCGCCTCCGCCGGTGACAACCACGTCTGCCTCGATCAGTGTTCCGGCGGGGCTACGGACCAACACCCGGCTGTTGGCACCATTGAAGAGTACGCTGTCGACAGTGCCGGTGTGCGTGTTTTCGCCCTCGGCCTGCGGCACAGACTCGCCAGGTTTCGTCGCAGCGACGAATTCCGGTCGTACGAAGACCTCGGCGATGTCACCCTGCGCAATGGCCTTCTCGCCATAGGGCGTTCCGACAACGGTCAACCCGACGTCGGTCTCGATCCTGACGCCGTCGCTCCGGACGTCCAGAACACGCCCTTTCCACCGGTTTGAGTCACCGACGAAACCGGCAACGAAGGCGGTTTTCGGTGAATGGTAGAGTTCCTCGGGCCGCCCAACTTGTTCAAATCGACCGGCATTCATCACGGCCACATAGTCGGACATCACCAGCGCCTCGGACTGGTCGTGGGTGATGTAGACAAAAGTGGTGTCGAACTGGTGCTGCAACAGCTTCAGTTCGATCTTCATCGCCTCACGCAACTTGAGGTCCAATGCACCCAGAGGCTCGTCTAGCAACAGCACGTCGGGGTTCAGCGCCATGCACCGGGCGATGGCGATGCGCTGCTTCTGCCCGCCGGAAAGCTGGTGGATTTCCCGCCGCGCCAGATCAGGAAGGGCAACGCGCGCCAACACATCCGCCACCTTCCCCGAAATCTCGTCCTTCGGAGTACCGGCACAACGCAAGCCGTAGGCGATGTTCTCGTAGACATCCATCATGGGGAACAGCGCGAGGTGCTGGAAAACCATCTTCACATTGCGCTTGTTGGGGGGCACCGAGAGCACCGAGGCTCCCTTGATGAAGATGTCGCCGCGAGTCGGGTCCTCGAAACCGGCGATCATCCGCATCAACGTCGTTTTCCCGCACCCCGAAGGCCCGAGAATGGAGAAGAAGGTTCCGCTCGGAATGCGGAAGGAAACATCGTCGACGGCACGAAAATCTCCAAAATCCTTGTAGATTCCAGTGCACTCAAGGTCGAAGGCGTCGGCGGCAGTCATGTCGTCCCGGTCGTCCATAGTCTGTTTCAGCGGAGGTTGATGCCGGGGCGGCGCGGCACGGCGCCGTCCCGGTCCTTTGAAAGATCATCCGCCGGTTGCGGCCTTGATCTTCTCCAATGTCTTGCCTTCCATATCCTCGACGCCCGGCGGGATATTGGCAAAGAACTTCAGATTGTCGATGTCGGCCTGGGTAAAGGCCGCATTGACTGCCGCTTTCTTGTCCTCCGGCAACAGGTCAGCTCCACCCTGAACAGCGGCAATGGCGCCGGTGCTACCAGACATGACGGTGATGTTTTCCGGTTCGAGAACGAAGTTGATCCACTTGTAGGCGGCGTCGTCTGCCTTGCCTTTTGCGGGAATCGCGAATGTATCGATCCAGGTCAGCGCACCCGTCTCGGGCGGGATGAACACGATGTCGTTGTTCTGGTCATAGAGCTTGTAGGCGGTCGAGTCCCAAGTTTCCGAGGCCACGATTTCGCCCGAGAGCATCATGGCCGACAGGTCGTCGCCGCCCTGCCAATAGGCCTTGATGTTCTCCTTGCACGCAATCAGCTCATCAGCGACCCGGTCGAGCAACTCCTGGTACTTGTCCAGATCCGCGTACATGGCGAATGGGTCTTCGCCCATGGCGAATGCGGTGCCGAGCAGGATCGTGCGCTTCAGCCGCATCGACGTTTTTCCCTGGTAGGCGGGATTGCAGAGATCGCCCCAGCTCTTCACGTCGGGAGCTTTGGTCATGTCGGCCATCAGTCCGGATGTGCCCCACTGGTGTGGAACCGCATAAACCTCGCCTTCGATCGTCGTGTTAGCCTTGACCGCTTCAAGGTGGACCGGCGACATCGCGTCTGTGTTGATCTGCGACAGGTCGAGTGGCTTGTAGATTCCGTATTCGAGCTGAGCGGCATAGATCCGGTCGTGGCTCGGCTGGGCAAGATCAAAGCCCGCGCCACCAGTCGCGCGAAGCTTGGCGATCATCTCCTCGTTGTTGGAAAACGTCACCTCGACCGTGATGTCAGGGTACATTTCCTCGAACTTCTGAATGAGTTCCTCCGGGGCATATGAGCCCCAGGTCAGCAGGCGGAGAGTTTCGGCTGAGGCAGCCGAAGCCGACAGCGCGGTTGCGGCCAAAAGGCTTGTAAACAGAATAGATGGTTTCATATTTTTCTCCCTGTCGATTTCTTACGAAGCCTTCATCGCGGCCTCTGGGCATGGACTGTAGGGCAGTTTTTGGGTTTTGTCGCTGCGTTAGCGTCCCAGATGAAAAAAGGGATTTCTGGACCAATTCGAACCAGTCTGTCCGAGGACGGGATTGCCGTCCTTTGTTCCGCGCGGGGACCATGCCGATCGGTGATATCGGAGGCACGAATCGCCGCGCACGTGGCACTTGAGGCGTTGCTGTGTCCAGCAGCGACACGGTTGAAGTCCGAGTCTCGGCCGCACCTTTGTCACGAGGCTCTCAAGTATCCATCCGCATGTCCGACGCACGAAAAAAACCAGCAACGAGTTTCACGACGCCATGCGCCGCGGGGCAAGTGGCAGGACTCGACGTGACTACTGGTGGCTGAAGCGGCACCCATAATCCTGCACCCGCAAGACTCGAGGGCTCGGGATACACGCTTTTTCACCTCGCGAGGCGACACCTTTTGCCACCTCTGCGCGGGGCCAGACCAATCAATCGCCTTCTACTCTGGAGACTCCAGTCGCGATCAGGGTCAGACACCGACTGCTCCGCGGTTTCACAATGCGTCGGCGCCACCAGGCACATCAAGTCGAACGGGAGGCCGAATCCGGGGCCTTCCCGTACCACGCGCCGACGGTCTGGGACCGGGAAAACCGGCTTTCACACCCCAATCGCGCAGCGAGTTGCGGCAAATCATACAAGCCGCCTTAGTGCTCTGGTACGCTTCGCTTGCTGATGATGTGCCAGGATGGGGTGGCAGGTCGCAGCGTGGTCGCGGCGCCTGAGCGCTCCCCACCCTTCACGGATGAAGGAGGCGGAACTCATGGCAAGACTATCTGGAACAAGATTTGTCGATCATATTGTCGGGACGAACGTTGCCGACATCATTCGCGGGTTCGGCGGGAATGACATCCTCAAGGGCCGTGGTGGGAACGACGACATCCGTGGCAGCCTGGGCAATGACTGGATCTGGGGTGGTCACGGCAACGACAAGTTGTCCGGCGGCGAAGGCGATGATTTTCTTTTCGGCGAGAGTGGCAACGACACATTGAACGGAAATGACGGCGATGACGCGTTGATCGGCGGGGACGGCAATGACGGTCTTAAGGGCGGAAGAGGTGACGATCTGCTGTTCGGCGAGCAGACAGATGACCGCCTGGTGTTCGCCGGACCTGGCGCCGACATAGCCGCCGGCGGAAGCGGTGATGACACTGTTGTGTGGGACCAAGCCTCCGACGGGTCCGACGGCCTGTGGGACATCGCAGTCGGCGGCAATGCCCTGACAATCGACACGACCGGCGAGATCGCCTCGGCCCGACCGGTGTCGGAAGACAGCGACATGCTTCTGCTGACCGTTGCCGATGCCGACGTCGCGGCGATCCTGGAGGCGGAGATCCGCGCCAGATACGACGGCGTCAACTACGCACGGCTCGACTCGATTGGTCTGGTGATTGCGGAGTTCGAGACAGTCACCATCAAGCTCGAAGGCGTCGCCGGCTACCACGCGGTGCTGGACGCGGATGACTTCACCGGCGAGTCCCTGATGGAGGGATTGTTCAGTGGCACCAACGGTGACGATACACTGATTTCGCTCCCGGGGCCCGACCCACTGTCTCCCGGGGACGACGATGACGACATCTTTCTTGGCGGGGACGGGAACGACGAGATCCGCCCGGATCCAATCGAATACGTCAGCCGCGAGCCGCCGTGGGGAACCGGCACCGGGAACCACATCATCTTCGGACAGGGGGGCGACGACGACGTGATCACCGGCTTCGGCGACGACTTCATCTACGGTGGGACCGGCAACGATCACATCAACAGTGCCCACGGTAACGATACACTTGTGGGCGGCGCCGGCAACGACGTGCTTTGGGCAAGTTACGGCAACGACACGCTTATTGGCGGTGCGGGGAACGACAATCTCTACGGCGGGCATTGGGACACCGGCTTCACCAACACCTATTCGGGCGGCTCGGGCGATGACGTGTTGTTCGCGAGCGCAGGTGACGACGTGATGGAGGGTGGCGCGGGAGCCGATACATTCAGGTACATGAGCGACAGGGACTTTCTCGGTCGCGGAGGACACGACACCATCACGGACTACGAACAGGAAGATACGATCCTGTTCATCGGCGGGTTCGGCGTGGAATCGGTCGCGCAGGTCGGGAGCGACGTCGTTCTTTCGATGGGGCCGGACTCAGACCTCACGGTCCTGAACACGACCATCGACTTGGTGCTCGACGACATCGCCGGGTGGTATGACGGGCCGGTCATCTCGTAAGGTTCGCAACCTGTTGACTGCCGGGTGCGGTCATGCGCCGACGACGGACAGGCGCGGGAACGATGCGGCAAAACACGCATGTGTCCGTTTGCAGTTCTCTTTGCGATCGTTGATATGGCGGAAGCGGTGGGATTCGAACCCACGATACGGTTTCCCGTATGCCAGTTTTCAAGACTGGAGCCTTCAACCACTCGGCCACGCTTCCATGTACCGACGCGCTACGCGGTGGATTACCCGGGTTTGGGTGTCACCGGTCTGTCGTATCAATCGCTTCGGCGCGCACTTGTAATCACACTCTCGATGCCTGATCCAGCGCTGAAAAACAGAATCCGATCTCTGGCCCGCTGAGCGTGTTGCCCGTTCGGCAACAATTTTCACCGGTCGGCTGAGACGAATGCCTCATCGAACACCAATAACATCGACAGTACGTCTCGCCCCTTCCCCCATGGCACAAGTCCCTGTATAACAGTCGCAAGTGGGCCGGAAAACGGTCTGATATCGAGCGGTGGGGCCGTCGGCCGGCCCCGGACAAGCGCGAGCAACGCGCGGAAAAGAGGTCAAGAATGGACAGATACAGGCTGACTCTGTTCCTCGGAGCGTCATTGTTGGTTTTGCCGGTTTCAGGGTGCATGGATGGCGCCAACGGGAATTCCAAAGCGCCCGAAGGAGAAGCGACAGCCTTCTCCGAACGACCCGCCAGCGGTGCACTTGTCGAGCGCGATGTCGAGGCACCCGAGGTTTTCCAGGTGAGCGACACCGGCTTGTGGGACGGCCGCCCGTCCCTCGGCGGGGTTTGGGTCGCCTATCCGGAGATCGCCAATCCGGAGCGCGTCGTTATTCGCAACGAGACCAATGGCAACTTCGTGATTGGCGCGTTGTTCAAGCGTGAACGGGAACACCCCGGCCCCAAGCTCCAGGTGTCATCTGATGCGGCGGCTGCCCTGGGGCTGTTGGCGGGCCAACCGACTGCGCTGAATGTCACGGCATTGCGACGCGAGGAGCCTGCGGAACCCGTCATTGTTGCCGCCGAACCGGCCACGGACGTTCAGGTGGCGGAGGCAAGCGACGCACCAGCGACCGACGCACAGGCAATTGCCGCCGAAGCGACCGCCGCCGTAGCCACGACCGAGACCGATCTCGGCGCGCCTATTGCGGCCGGTACGTTGGGCGGCGAAGGTGCAGAGGCGGACGCACAAGTCCCAGCCATCGCAACCGCGGCGAATGCTGACGGCTCGGCTGCGGAGGCCGCAGTGGAAGTCGCCGCCGTGAATACCGCGACAAAGAAAAAGTGGAACTGGAACCCATTCCGCCGCAAGAAGGCTGAGGAGGTGATAACGCCGGCCGCAGCCCCCGCCCCGATGATGGACCTTGCAGCAACGGACACGGTGACAGCCGAACCACTGGGCGTGGTTGCCGAGGAAGCCGCCGCAGCGCCTGAGGCCATTGCCGCCAGTCGCGCCGCCGCGCCCAATATCGACCGGCCGTATGTGCAGATCGGTATTTTCTCGGTGCAGGAGAACGCGAATAACACCGCCGAGGCAATGCGCCAGAACGGCGTCTCCCCGCGCGTCTTCGAGCAGGAGAGCAGCGGCAAGACCTTCTGGCGTGTCGTCGTCGGACCAGCCACCTCGAAGTCCGATCGGGCCTCGATGCTACGAAAAGTGAAGGATCTGGGATTCACTGACGCCTATCCCGTCAGTGGCTGACAGGCTACAGATACGGCCATGATGCGAAAGTTCACCGCTCTTCTGATTCTGGCCGCCAGCCTGACCGCTCATGCGGCCTACGCGGCCTTCGAAACCCGTGCGACAGCTGCGTGGGTGCTGGACCAGACAACGGGCACTGTCCTGCTGTCCAAGAATGCCGAACAACCGCTACCGCCAGCGTCAATGTCGAAGCTGATGACACTCGACATGCTGTTTGAGGCGCTGCGCGATGGCCGCGTTACACTGGACACTCGGTTCAGCGTCTCCGACAAGGCAGCCGCCATGGGCGGCTCTTCGATGTTTCTCACCCCGAAGGATCGCCCGACGGTCGAGGAACTCATCAAGGGAATCGTCGTCCAGTCGGGCAACGATGCCTGCGTTGTTGTCGCCGAAGGACTCGCAGGTACGGAAGAAGGCTTCGCGCGCCTGATGAACGAACGCGCGCGGGCAATCGGGTTGAAAAACTCGACCTTTGCCAACGCCTCGGGCTGGCCGAACCCGAACCACAAGATGTCGATGGAGGATCTGGGCCTTCTCGCCCGGCGTCTCATCGAGGAATTTCCGGAGTATTACGGGTATTTCGGGATGACCGAGTTTGCCTATGACGGCCGCGTTCCCTCCAATCATCGCAACCGGAACCCGCTTCTGAGCCTTGGCATCGGTGCGGACGGGCTGAAGACCGGCCACACCGCAGAGGCCGGCTACGGCCTCGTGGGGTCCGCGGTACAAGGCGACCGCCGCATCGTTTTCGTCATCTCCGGTCTCGGCAACGAGGTCGAGCGCGCGGAAGAGGCCGAGAGCATCGTCAACTGGGCGTTCCGCCAATTCGTGCAGAAGACGGTTGCCGAAAAGGGGACACGTCTTGCGACAGCCCCGGTCTGGATGGGATCTCAACGCAATGTGGGCATGGTCGTACCGGAAGACCTCAGCCTGTTGGTTCCAGCCGTCGTTCGAGGTGAAATCGAGGCTGAGGTCACATACGAGACACCGTTGCGCGCACCAATCGCAGAGGGGCAGCAAATCGGCACGCTGATCGTCGATCTGCCCGATCTCGACCGTCAGGAACTGCCACTAACGGCTGAAACCGCCGTTGCCCGAGGCGGGTTTCTGCCACGCGTACGCACCGCGGCCTATGTTCTCTTCCGCCAAGTGACCGGGCAGGCCGCAGGGCTCTGATCCGATGACCACGCAATTCCCCCGGCGCGGGGTGTTCATCTCTTTCGAAGGTATCGACGGTTCCGGCAAATCCACGCAGGCACGCCTGCTCGCCGAAGCGCTCGAAGCGGCGGGATATCCGGTCGTGCTCACGCGGGAACCGGGTGGGTCTACAGGTGCCGAGGAAATCCGCAGCCTGGTGCTGGAGGGTGACCCATCGCGCTGGTCGCCGGAAACGGAGATCCTTCTGTTCACCGCAGCACGCCGCGACCACCTGGAAAAGCGGATCTGGCCAGCGCTGGACGCAGGTAAAGTCGTGGTGACAGACCGCTTTGCCGATAGTACGCGCCTGTATCAGGGGCTACGCGGCAAGGGGTTGCGCGATGAAGTGGATCAGCTCCACGACATGATCATACGAACGGAGCCCGACATCACCTTCGTCATCGACATGGACCCTGCGGAGGGCCTGTCTCGCGCCAAGGGCCGGCAAACAAGCGAAGAACGGTTCGAGGATTTTGGCGAAGAGCTACAGCGCAAAATGCGTGCGGGATTTCTTGACCTTGTGCGCACGCACCCGGAGCGCTGTATCCTGATCGACGGCGGGCGCAGCGTCGAGGCTGTGGCGCTCGACGTGCGGGATCGGGCGCTGTCCCGCCTCCCCGAACCGGCCGACCGATGAGCGACGCCGACGACCTTCCCGAACCGGATCGGCTGGAAGGCGCACCGCACCCGAGAGATACACTCCGGCTGCTTGGGCAAGACGGCGCGGAAGCAGCATTCATAGATGCGTTCAACAGCGGCCGTATGCACCATGCCTGGCTCATCACCGGTCCTCGCGGGGTGGGCAAGGCGACGTTGGCGTGGCGTCTCGCTCGATTTCTGCTCACGGCGCCGGACTCAGGCTCCGAAGACGGTCTCTTCGGGGCGCCGCCTCCGCCCGTCACGCTTGAGACGGACCCGGAGCACCCTGTTGTCCGCCGGATGAACGCGTTGTCCGAACCGCGCCTGTTCTTGTTGCGCCGCCCGTGGGACACGAAGGCCAAGCGGCTGAAACAGGATATCACGGTTGACGAGGCGCGGAAGCTCAAGGGCTTTTTCGCTATGTCCGCAACCGATGGCGGCCGGCGAGTCGTGATCGTGGATGCCGCCGACGAGATGAACACTTCCGCCGCAAACGCGGTACTCAAACTGTTGGAAGAACCGCCCGCGAACGCCTTCTTGCTGCTCGTCTCTCACCAGCCGTCGCGCCTGCTTCCGACGATCCGGTCCCGCTGCCGTACCCTGCGCTGCCAGCCGCTTTCTGCCGAGTCCTTGGTCGCGGCGCTGGAGGCGGCGGGGGCAGAGATGCCGGAGGATACGGCCGCCACGATGGCGCTTTCGGATGGATCCGTCGGTTCGGCATTTCGGCTGCTGTCCGACAACGGGCTCTCGACATACGCCGGATTGGTGCGACTTTTCGATGCGGCCCCGAAGATTGACCGAAGCCGCGCGCTGGCGTTCTGTGATGCCGCCGGCGCGCGCGGTGGCGAGACAACTGTCGATCAAGCCCTGCAGATGATCGATCTGTTCCTCACCCGGCTTGCACGAACCGGCATCATGGGTCCGCCAACTCCCGAAGCCGCACCCGGAGAAAGCGCTTGCCTGTCCCGGCTTTGCCCCCATCCGGGCGCGGCACGGTTTTGGGCGGCGTTGCAGCAATCGCTGAGCGAACGAACCCGTCACGGGATCGCGGTCAACCTTGACCCTGCCGCTCTGCTGCTTGATACGGTTCTCAAGATCAACGCGGGCGCCGATGAGGTCATGTCCGCGCCAGTTTGAGCCGAGCAACCATGCCCCAACCGCAGATCGTGGACAGCCACTGTCACCTGGATTTCCCGGATTTTGACGGCCAGCACGCAGATATTGTCGCGCGCGCTGCCGAGGCGGGTGTATCGCGCATGGTAACCATCTGCACCAAGTTGCGCCTGGAACCGCAGGTTCGCGCCATCGCCGAGGCCCATGACTCGGTGTTCTATGCCGCGGGAACGCACCCGATGAGCGCGGCGGACGAACCACTGGCAACAGTGGAGGAACTGATTGCGCTCGCGGCGCATCCCAAGTTCGTTGGGATCGGCGAGAGCGGGCTGGACTACCACTACACGGCCGACACTGCCGGGATACAGCAGGAGAGTCTGCGAACTCACATTGAGGCTTGCCGTCAGACCGGACTGCCCCTCATCATTCACGCCCGCGACGCCGACGATGACATGGCCCGAATCCTGACCGAGGAGCACGGCAGAGGCGCTTTCGACTGCGTCATGCATTGCTTCAGCTCGGGGGCGAAACTCGCACAGGCGGCGCTCGATCTCGGTTTCTACCTCTCGATGTCCGGCATCGCCGCCTTTCCTCGCAGCAACGAGCTACGCGACATCTTCGCCGCCGCGCCGGTCGACCGGATCCTTGTCGAGACCGACGCGCCCTATCTCGCGCCGCCTCCGCATCGGGGCAAACGGAACGAACCGGCTTACTCAGCGTTGACCGCCCGCGTCGGCGCCGAGGTTTTCGACCTCAGCTACGAAGAGTTCGCTTCCCGGACCACCGCCAATTTCGACCGTCTTTTCGCCAAGGCCGCTGCATGGGACAAGGCTGCCTGATGCCCGAGCTTCGCTTTACCATTCTAGGTTGCGGTTCGTCCGGCGGCGTGCCGAGGGTTGGTGGGCTCTGGGGCGCTTGTGACCCTGACAATCCGAAGAATTCCCGTCATCGCTGTTCGCTTCTGGTCGAGCGGCTCGACGGCGAGGCGGTCACTCGCGTTCTCATCGATACCTCCCCTGACCTGCGCCACCAATTGCTCGGTGCCGGCGTCGGCGTTCTCGATGGCGTGGTCTATACGCATGATCATGCCGATCACACCCATGGCATCGACGACCTTCGTATGGTGGTCTTCGCGCGGCGAAGCCGCCTACCTGTCTGGGCGGACTCGGCGACTCAGGATTCGTTGTACAAGCGTTTCGGGTATGCCTTTGTACAGCCCGAGGGATCTGACTATCCGCCGATCCTGGACATGCAGAGCATTGACGGGCCGATCTCGGTGAACGGCGCCGCCGGTCCTGTCGACCTGGCGCCGATCCGGGTGCGGCACGGCAATATCGACGCGCTTGGTTTCCGGATCGGGAGGCTGGTTTACATGCCGGACGTGAGCGAGATTCCCGACACGGCCTGGCCGCTCCTTGAGGGGCTCGACTGCTGGATCCTCGATGCGCTGCGCTACACGCCCCACCCCAGCCACGCCCATCTGGATATGTCGCTGGAATGGATCGCGCGTGCCCGCCCGCGGCGCGCGGTCCTGACCAACCTGCACATCGACATGGACTACGCCACCCTCGCAGCGCAGACCCCGGAGTACGTTGTTCCGGCCCACGACGGTCTCACACTCAGCCTCGGAGGGTAAGCCCGTGTTCGATATCCTCGTCACGATCCTGCCGGTTTTCCTCGTGGTCGGGTTCGGCTACGTCGCCGTGCGGCAATCGCTCTTCCCTGAAAGCGGAGTGGACGGGTTGATGAAGTTCTCACAGAACTTCGCCATTCCCGCCCTGCTCTTTCGCGCGATGTCGACCTTGGAGATTGGTGAGACTTTCGCGCCTGCCCTCTTCCTGAGTTACTATAGCGGCGCCACGATATCCGCGCTCGTCGCCTTCGCCGGCGCACGCTACCTGTTTCACCGGCCGTGGGAAGACAGCGTTGCCATCGGCTTCTGCGGGCTCTTTGCCAACGGCCTGCTCTTGGGCGTGCCCATTACCGAGCAGGCCTTCGGGCCCGCTTCCACGGAGTCGAACTTCGTCATCATCTCGGTCAATTCGCTCTATTGCTATGGTTTCGGCATCACTGCGATGGAGGTCGTGCGCGCCCGCACGAGCGGTGGAACGCTTGCACAATTGCCCGGCAGGGTGCTGAAGGCGATGTTCCGCAATGCGATGATCCTTGGCATCGTCTCTGGCTTGGCGGTCAATCTTTCCGGCGTCGCGCTGCCAGCCTTTTTCACAAATGCGCTCGACCTGATGGCGCGTGCCGCACTGCCCGCCGCGCTCTTCGGTCTTGGTGGTGTTCTCTGCCAGTACCGGCCGGAGGGCGACCTGCGCACGATCGCCTGGATCGTCCTCGCCTCCCTGGTTGTTCATCCCGCGGTTACCTGGTCTGTCGGAACCACATTCGCGCTCCCCGAACCGGCCTTCCGCTCGGCGGTGACAATGGCAGCCATGGCTCCGGGCGTGAATACCTACATCTTTGCGAACATGTATGGCGTGGCCCGGCGCGTGGTTGCCTCCGCAGTGTTGATCGGCACCGCCGTATCACTCGTCACGAGCTGGTTCTGGCTGACGCTCCTTCACTGAGCGTGCGTGTCCTGGGCAAAGCAAGTGGCCCCGGACAGCGTGCCGGACCGGGTTAGCCGGGCGACACGCCCCGCAGCTTCTCCGACCGCCGCCGCAGCAACTCCACCGTGGTCAGAAGCGCGATGGAGACGATCACGAGGATCGTGGCAACGGAGAGAATTGCCGGCGAGATCTGCTCCCGGATGCCGTTCCACATTTGACGCGGAATCGTCTGCTGATCGTGGGCGGCGACAAAGAGCACCACCACCACCTCGTCAAAGGAGGTGACGAACGCGAAGAGCGCGCCCGATATCACGCCCGGCAGGATCAGTGGCATGGTGATCTTGAAGAAGGTCGTCGTGGGATCGGCGCCAAGCGACGCGGACGCCCGGGTAAGAGAGTGATCGAAGCCCACCAGCGTCGCCGTCACCGTGATAATGACGAAGGGGATTCCGAGCGTCGCATGCGCCATGACGATACCGAGATAGGTATTTGCCAGCCCGGTTGCCGAGTAGAAGAAGAACAGTCCGGTTGCGGTAATGATGATCGGCACGATCATTGGCGAGATCAGGATTGCCATGATCGAGCGGCGGAACGGCATCTCCGGACGCGAGAGCCCGAGCGCGGCGACCGTGCCGAGGACCGTTGCGAGGATGGTGGAGAAGAAGCCAATGATTACGGAGTTCTTCGCGGCGTTGATCCAGGCCGCGTTGGCCCAGGTATCCGCCCACCAGGAGCTGTCGCGCGGCGCGTCCGGGTTGGTCATGCCAAAGGTCAGCAACATGTCGTACCAACGGGTCGAATACCCCGTCGGGTCGAGCGCCAGCATCTTCTCGGTGAATGTGAAGTAGGGTTCGGCATTGAAGCTGAGCGGGATGACGATCAGGATCGGTGCGATCAGGAAAAGGAAGATCAATGCACAGATCACCAGATAGGTGTAATGCCAGATCTTCTCCAGCGGGGATGCGTAGCTTTGCAGGGCCATGGCGTGTCTCCGGATCCGGCGGCCGGGGGGCCAGCCCCCCGGACCCCCCGGGATATTTACGGACAGAAGAAGATGACAGGGTGCGGCATCATCCGAGTTTCAGGTTGTCGATGCCGACCAGCCGGTCGTAGAGCCAGTAGAGAAGCAGCACGCCGGCCAGCAGAAGCGAGGCGAGCGCCGCCGCAAGCGACCAGTTGAGCGACTTCTGCATGTGGAAGGCGATCAGGTTGGAGATCAGCTGGCCCGACGAGCCACCGACCAACGCCGGCGTGATGTAGTAGCCGACGGCAAGTATGAAGACCAACAGCCCCCCTGCCCCGATCCCCGGCACCGTCTGCGGTAGGTAGACGCGCCGGAATGCCGTCCAGGAGGTTGCGCCGAGCGAGCGCGCCGCGCGAACGTAGGACGGGTCGATCGGTCGCATCACGGAGTAGAGCGGCAGCACCATGAAAGGCAGAAGGATGTGGGTCATGGCGATGACCGTGCCTGTCTGGTTGTAAATCATCTGAAGGCGGTTCTCGTCACCGATCAGGCCGGTTGCCACCCAGACGTCATTGATTACCCCCTGGCTCTGCAAGAGCACGATCCAGGATGTCGTGCGCACCAGGAGCGAGGTCCAGAACGGCAGCAGCACGAAGATCATCAACAGGTTCGAATGCCGGAGCGGCAGCGTTGCCAGCAGGTGGGCGATCGGGAATCCCAGCACCAGCGTCAGGAGCGTGATGAAAGCCGACAGGACCAGCGTGCGTTTGAAAAGGAGGATGTATACGGCGCGCTCTTCCTCGACCTTGACCACGTTGCCGTCAGCGTCGCGGGTGTAGTCCAGCGCAGCGAGGTAGAAATCGACCGTAAAGGATTTCGAGGCATTGCGCATCGCGCTCCAGAGCCGCGGGTCCGCCCAGTCTTCGTCTATGTCGAGCAGGGCTTCCTTGAAGGGCGGCTCCAGCTTTTCGGCACGGCGGGCCGACTTGGTGAACATGGAGCGCGTTCCGGACACTTCGTAGTTGATCCGTGTCCCGATCTGGCCGATCGACTTAGTCTCACGCGCATGGGCGAGTCCGGCGGCAAGCGCGGCGTAGGCAGCCTCATCAGGCTCGGTGCCCACCGGATTCTCGTCGAACCACGCGCGCAGATCGACCATGAGCGGGACCTTTTCACCCGTATCGCGGTCTTTCCACGAGTAGAAGGCGGGGTTGTTCACCGACATCGAGAGCATCTGACCGATGGGGATGAGGAAGGTCACCACAACGAAGAGCAACAGCGGTAACACCAGATAGAAGGCGCGCCGCCGATTTCGGGCCTGGGCTCGCGCCAGCGCCGCTTTCAGTGGCTTGCCATCGGCTGTTGTCAGTGTCTCGCTGCGAGACGGGTCGGATACTGCGTCGGACATACGGTCTCCCGACAATCTGTAGAATGGATCGCACGGACCGCGGGGGGCCTGCGTCCTGCCCCGGCATCAAGCGCCGGGGACAGGTTGTTTTTTTTGAGCAGCTCGGCTCAGCCTGCGAGCCAGGCGTTGAATCGCTCGTTCAACTCCGTGTCCCGGTCCGCCCAGAACTCGAAATCCGACGGCAAGGCCTTCTTCAGGTTTTCAGCCGCGGTGGGCATGTGCGGGCCCATCTCCGTCTTGCCGTCCTGGTAGAGGCCGACGAGCGGTCCGGAAGACTTTCGGGCAGGACCGTAGCTGATCCACTTGGCTTGCTCGGCGAGTTGTTCGGTCTCGGTGGAGAAGACCAGGAAATCGAGCGCGGCCTCAAGGTTCGGCGCGCCTTTCGGAATGACGTAGCCGTCATATTCATACACCTGGCCATCGAACACGGTCACGAAGGGTTGTCCCTCGCCAACGGCGGCGTTGAAGATCCGGCCATTGTAGGCGGTTGTCATGGAAACCTCGCCGTCAGCCAGAAGCTGCGGCGGCTGCGCACCGGCTTCCCACCAGACGACGCTGTCCTTGATCGTGTCGAGCTTGGCAAAGGCACGGTCGACGCCTTCATCGGTCTCCAGCATTTCATAGACTTCCTCCGGTGCAACACCGTCGGCCATCAGCGCCATTTCGAGGTTTGCCTTGGCGCCCTTGCGCAAACCGCGTTTACCGGGGAAGGCCTCCAGATCGAAAAAATCGCTGATGCTGGTAGGCGGAGTGTCCGCGAATTTCGTCGAATCGTAGGCGAAGATCGTCGAAAACACGATGGTCGTCACAAGGCAGTCAGTGACGGCGCCCGGGAGGAAGTCGTCCATCGCGGGTGTGCCATCGGCGCCGTCTGGCAGAATCGCCGGATCGATCTCTTCCAGCAAGCCCTCGTCGCACAGGCGTACTGCATCGGCGTATTCCACGTCGGCGACATCGATGGTGACGTTGCCAGCTTCGACCTGCGCTTTGATCGGTGTCGCCGGGTTGTCGGCATCGACCGAAATGACCTTGATGCCGGTCTTCTCGGTGAACGGTTTGTGGTAGGCCTCTATCTGCGACTTACCGTAGGCACCGCCCCAGCTCATCACAGATATTTCCTGTGCAGCGGCGCTCATGGCAAAGCCTGCCAGTGCCGTCGTCAGGATAAGGGTCTTCTTCATGGTCGTCTCCCTGTTGGACACATGTTGGGTGCCGCGTTTTTTTTCTCCGCGCGCACCAGGAATTCGGTCACATCGCGTCGAGCGCGCGAGCGTCCTGTGGATGCCAGCTGATCGGTAGTTTTCGGCCGGGCTGAAGGCGCTCTTGCCCAAGCATATTGCGCGACTTCATCACGAAGTCATCGTGGCCGGCCACGCGCAATCTAGTACGGAAACTGTCGCCCATATAGATGAATTCGAGCACTTCCGCTTCGATCGTATGCGCGCCCTCGTCAAAGTTTTCCGGTTTGAACTCAACGCGTTCCGGCCGGATGGAAACCAGCGTCTCCTGACCCACTGAGGTCACGTTCACCGGGGTCGCGTCGATCAGCTCACCGGTTTTCAAACGAACCACAGCCTTGTCCGCTTCTATCCCTTCGATCTTCCCTTCAAGGCGATTGTTCTCGCCAATGAACCCCGCGACAAAGCTGTTTTGGGGCCGTTCGTAGAGTTCGTCGGGTGGCGCGAGCTGTTGGATCACCCCGTCGTTGAATACGGCAACGCGGTCCGACATCGTCAGCGCCTCGGTCTGATCGTGTGTCACGTAGACCACCGTTATGCCGAGTTTCTCGTGCAGATGCTTGATTTCGAACTGCATGTGCTCGCGTAGCTGCTTGTCGAGCGCCCCGAGCGGTTCGTCCATCAACACCAGCTCCGGTTCGAACACCAGCGCCCGGGCCAATGCCACCCGCTGCCGCTGCCCACCGGAAAGCTGAGCTGGGCGTCGGGCGCCGAAGTCGCCCATCTGAACCATCTCCAGCGCCGTGTGAACGCGGGCTTCGCGGTCGGTCTTCGCCTCACCCCGAACCTCGAGCGGAAATGCCAGGTTCTCGGCAACGGTCATATGCGGAAAAAGCGCGTAGTTCTGGAACACCATACCGATGCCGCGCTTGTGCGGCGGTATATTGTTGATTGGCTTGCCATCGAGCCTGATATCGCCGTGCGTGGCGGTTTCGAAGCCGGCCAGCATCATCAGGCAGGTGGTCTTGCCAGAGCCGGAAGGTCCGAGCATCGTCAGAAACTCGCCTTTTGGCATCTGGAGGTTGAGGTCTTTGACGACGAGTGTTTCGCCATCATAGCTCTTCTGTACCCTGTCGAACTCGACAAAGGGCGGATCGGCTGGCTCAGTCAAAGCAGCTCCTGTTGGACACTTCTTGCGTTCTTTGTTCGCGACGCAATTTGCTTTCACGGACTAAAGCAACCCAGATCGCTCAATGCAATGCCCAAACACAGCCCATTTGCTGTCAAAACCGACATGCGCCGCCGATTTGATCGGAGTTTCCGTTGCGTTTGCCCGAGAAACCGGCAAGTGACGCGCAGATTTTCGACGCGCCATTGCGGGGTGCGCCGGTCCTACTGGCAGGCGACCAAGCCCGACGCCATTGAACGCATCATCGCTTCATAGAGCCCTGCACCCCGCGGCAAACCCACACCTATCGGGTCGATGACGGTCGTTTGGGCCGTTCCGTTCTTAACGACGGCCTGAACAAGGTCCGGATTGAATTGCGGCTGCGACACTACACAGTCAATGGACCGGGACGCCACCTCATCGCGCAACTCGGCAATCCTCGCAGCACTCGGACCGGCGGCGTCGCTCAGCGTGATCGCGCCGACAGCCTGAATCCCGAACCTCCGTTCGAAGTACTGGTAGGCGTCGTGAAAGACCACGTAGCGAATATTCCGGATCGGCGAGAGGTCGCTTGCGATTTCCGCTTCCATCTTGTCCAGCCTTGCCTGAGCCGACCGCGCGTTGGATTCGTAGGTCCCAGCATTGTCCGGATCGGCCACCGACAATGCCTCCGCAATCGCAGCCAGCCAGACGCGCGCATTTTCCGGGTCGAGCCAGGCATGGGGATCTAGACCTTCGTGGGCGTGATCGTGGTGGTCATTTCCATCATGGTCGTCATGACCATCGTCACCGGTGCCTTCGTGCTCGTCGTGCTCGTGACCGGCCTCATGCCCATCGTCATGATCATCATGTGTGTGCTCGTCGCCTCCCGCAAATATCGCTGTCTCCCTGAACTCGTGGATCACCGAACCTGGCACATCCAACAATTCCAGAACGTCGGCGCCCTCTGCCAGCGTTGCGATCGGATCTTCAAGCCAAGGCGTGAGCGCCTCGCCCATCCAAACCACTACGTCGGCATCGGACAGGGCGCGTGCTTCGGAAGGGCGCATGGCATAGCTGTGCGGCGAGGCACCGGGCGGGACAGTCAATGCCGGTTCGCCCAGCTCACCCATGACCTGTGCCACCAGCGAGTGTACGGGCGCGATATCGGTTGCGACGGTCGGAACATCGGCGAAAGCGAGGGTCGGCAACAGGATTGCGGCAGCACAGGGTCTCGCGATATGTCTCGGCATCCGGGCACTCCATTTCTCGGTGGCGGCGTGGTAGTTGATACGTTATAACAGTTCAAGGAAATTCGGAGAGGTTATGACAGATCGGATGGAGGCCAGCCGGCCGGTCGGGTTTCAGCGCCACGACCATGGCGATTGCGTCAGTTCCGCGATTGAATCGGCCGAGGCCCGGTGCCGTGAGGATGGCCTGCGCTTCACCCCGGTTCGGCGGCGCGCGCTGGAAATCCTTCTCGAAGAACACCAGGCAATGGGCGCCTACGACGTCCTGAAACGACTGCAGGAGGAAGGGCTCGGATCACAACCGCCGGCCGCCTATCGTGCGCTCGACTTCCTTGTCAGCCATGGATTTGCGCATCGGGTGGAACGCCTCAATGCCTTCGTCGCCTGCACCCATCCGGGCGCGGATCACGTCCCGGCCTTTCTGATATGCACTAAATGTGAACGCGTGGCCGAAACCGTGTCCATTCCCGCTCGGAACCTGCTGGACGCCGCGGCCGAACACACCGGGTTCACTATCGACACGGTTCTGGTCGAGGCAGAGGGACTCTGCGCCGCCTGCCAGGAGAGGCGAAGCGCGTGACCGCCTCGGAGCCGCTTGTCGCGATCCGCGGCCTTTCGGTCCGTCTGGGCGATCACGACATCCTCGCCAATATCGACCTGGATATACATCCGCGCGAGATCGTGACGGTCGTGGGCCCGAACGGTTCCGGGAAATCCACGCTGGTACGGGCGATTATCGGTGCGCTTCGTCCGTCCCGAGGCTCCATCGCACGTCGCCCCGGATTGCGGCTCGGCTACGTGCCGCAAAAGCTGCACATCGATCCGACACTTCCGATGACCGTGGCCCGGTTTTTGAGCCTCCCGAACCGGCGACGCGCGCAGGACATCGCCGATGCGTTGCACACTGCCGGGTTGCCAGACCTTCACGGGCGCCAGATGTCGGCGCTGTCGGGCGGCCAATTCCAGCGTGTCCTGCTGGCCCGGGCCTTGCTCGAACAACCGGACCTGCTGTTGCTTGATGAACCGACGCAGGGGCTCGACCAGCCCGGCTCGGCCGCATTCTATCACCGGATCGAGGAGGTGCGGGAGCGAGTCGGCTGCGCGGTCCTGATGATCAGCCACGAGTTACACGTCGTCATGAGTGCCTCCGACCGTGTCGTGTGCCTCAACGGGCACGTTTGCTGCCACGGAACGCCGGAAGTCGTGGCCACGGCGCCGGAGTACAGGGCGCTCTTCGGTACCGGCACGCAGGGCGCGCTGGCACTCTACCGCCACACCCACGACCACGCGCATGACCACGATCACCCGCAACCGGAACACCATCACAAGGACCACGCGATCTGATGCTCGACGACTTCATGATCCGTGCCGCACTGGCCGGCGTCGGCACTGCGTTGGCCGCCGCCCCGTTGGGGTGTTTCGTCGTCTGGCGCCGTATGGCCTATTTCGGCGATGCGACTGCCCATGCGGCGATGCTCGGCGTCGCCCTGGCGTTGGCATTTGAAACGTCGGTCTTCGGCGGTGTGCTGGCGGCGGCTCTCCTTATGGGTGTGACCGTCACCACGCTCTCGGGCCGCGGATTCGCTGCGGACACGGTCCTGGGCGTATTGGCGCATTCGTCTCTGGCCATCGGCCTCGTGGCGGTTTCCTTCCTTTCCGGGATCCCGATTGACCTCATGGGTTACTTGCTGGGCGATATCCTCGCAGTCGGCAAGTCGGACCTGGCTGTCATCTGGGGCGGCGCGCTCGCGGTCAACGCGCTGATTGCCTGGCGATGGTCAGCCCTTCTCACCGCCACGGTGGGGAGCGATCTGGCCAAGGCGAGTGGAATGGATCCTCAGCGCGAGCAACTGGCCCTGACGCTATGCCTCGCCGTGACAGTGGCGATTGCGATTAAAGTCGTCGGCGTTCTTCTGATCGCCGCATTGCTCGTCATCCCGGCCGCCACCGCGCGCAGCTTGTCGCGCACGCCCGAAGCGATGGCCGTCACCGCAGCAGGCCTGGGGAGCTTGGCTGCGCTCGGCGGGCTCGGTCTTTCGTACCGGCTTGACACCCCGACCGGACCCACAATCGTTAGTCTGGCCGCCGCGATGTTTCTGGCATCCGTGCTGATCACCGGTCTACGCCAGACCACGTAACGTAAGGTCATGTCCCACATCACCGGTCCGAGGTCGGCACCAACGCCGGATCGCCGAGGCAAACATCGGCCGGATAGCGCCTGCATCGGAGATCGAAAACGGGAGACGCCGCCGGATTTCCACTTGTACCTGAGGTAGCAATTCCATACATCAAAGGCATGACCGAGATTGAGTTGAAATTCGTCCTCGATGAGGACGGTACGAAACGCCTGCGGAGCAGCCTGAAGCAATTGCAACTGGCCGAGAGTGGCGTTCATTCGCGCAATTTGCGCAGCGTCTACTACGACACAGAAGATCACCGCCTGCACGAAGCCGGTATCGCCCTTCGGATGCGCCGGGATGGTCGCCTCTGGATCCAAACAGTCAAGTCGGATGTGACGCTTAACGGCGGGCTGATGCGGACGCGGGAAGTTGAGCAACATGCCCCCGGCGGCCGTCTCGATCTGTCGTTGATCCCGGATCTCACATTGCGCTTGCAGATCGAAGAAACCGTTGGTGATGGCGAACTTGCACCGGTTTGCGAAACCCAGATGAAACGAAGTGCAAGCACATTGACGATGGAGAACGGATCGAAGGTTGAACTGGCCATTGACACCGGGGAGATCGTTGCCGGCGAGGTGAGTGCCCCGTTTCGAGAGGCCGAGTTGGAGTTGAAGGAAGGGGATGTGGACTCGCTCTACGACCTCACCTCACGGCTGTTTCCCGAAGGGGGGCTCCACCTCTCGACCCTACCTAAGTCGGCTCGCGGTTATATGCTGGCCGAAACCGGAACCATCGAGACCGAGGTCGCACCGCGCAACGCGTACGGCGTGCCGCTCACATCCGAAATGACCTCCGAGATCGCGGCGCGAGACGTCTTGCGCGAGTGTTTCGAACAGATTTCCGCGAATGTGGACGTGGTACTCGATACCACCGCTCCGGAGGGGCCGCACCAGCTGCGCATCGGGTTGCGGCGCCTGCGATCTGCCTTCGGGATCTTTCGCCCCATTATCGGGCACCCGGAGTTGCAGCGGCTCAATGAAGAGGCCAAGTTCATCGGCTCGGAGGTCGGCGCGCTGCGCGACCTCGATGTCGTGATCACAGACATCATTGATCCCGCCGAGGAAGAACACCCCAATGAACCCGGCTTCCGGGCATTGCGGACGGCTATCGACTCGCGGCGCGAACACGTTCGGACGACGCTGCGCGAATTACTGCGCGGGCCGAGAGTGCAGACTTTCCAAATCGACCTGGCGCGCTTCATCGAGACGCGGCGCTGGCTGGCGCCGGAAGATTTTGAGCAGACCGCCCGTCTGGCACGGCCGATCCGCGATCACGCCCAAACCGCGCTCAACAAGCGGTGGAAATCCGTCCGCAAACACGCGCGTGGTATCGACCATCTCACAATCGATGAACGTCACGAACTTCGCAAAGAACTTAAGAAGCTTCGCTACACGATTGAATTCCTTGGCCCGCTCTATTCACAGAAGAAGGTCGCGGATTTCGTCAAGAGGATGAAGAAGCTGCAAAATGTCTTCGGCGATCTCAACGATCTCGCGATGGCAGAGGAGCTTTTGTGCAAACCCGACAGCCCCGGGGCCCGAAATGCCGCTGCACAGCGCGCTGTTGGCTGGGTTCTGGGCAGTCGCACCGTGCATTCTGAAGCCGCATGGTCCCATGCAAAGGAAATGTGGCACGGGGTCACCCGAACCGGACCGTTTTGGAAGTAATCTGGGCCGAAGTGCTTCCGGCG
Source organism: Tropicimonas marinistellae (assembly GCF_001509585.1). GTDB lineage: Bacteria > Pseudomonadota > Alphaproteobacteria > Rhodobacterales > Rhodobacteraceae > Tropicimonas > Tropicimonas marinistellae. Next base: position 90,175 of record NZ_LNCI01000011.1, read on the forward strand.
TTTCAGTTTTGGTGGCTCGTGTTGATCCGGGCGACAGGCGAATGGGGCGGGCCGGTTTTCACGCCGCGGTAGAATTGGCCGCACCCCGGACGACAGAATTCGCTGCCGCATACGGTCGAGCAGGTGTAGCTTTCTGGACCGCAAGCGGAAGGAGCGTGGAATGGATCTGAGCTATGAATCCTCAAGGATACAATCGCTGATCCTGGAGGAAATCGACCTGACGGGCATCCCCGCCGACCGTCTGGCTGCGTTCCACGCGCGGCTCGATGCGCATTTTCCCGCGCTCTTCGCACACATGCTGGAACTCTACGGTGGCCGCTACGACGCGTATCTCCATATCCGCCAACTCGTCGCCAACCTCGCCCGGTTCCAGAGACATATGGATCCCGCCAAACAGGAGGGGCGCGAGACCCGCTGGTACCAATCTCAGGACCAACTCGGAATGGCGGTCTACATCGACCTTTTCGCGGGCGATCTGCGTGGTCTGATCGACCGGATTCCCTATCTGGAACGGCTCGGGGTTACGTACCTCCACCTCATGCCACTTTACCTGGCGCCGGAAGGCGAGAACGACGGTGGATACGCCGTGTCGGACTACCGGCAGGTCAACCCGGCGCTCGGGTCGAATGCTGACCTGAAGGCACTGTCTGAGGCGCTGCACGCCCGTGGCATCCGGATGGTGATGGACTTCGTCTTCAATCATACCTCGCAAGAGCATCGCTGGGCGGAAGCCGCTCGGGACGGCGATCCGCGGTTCCGCCAGTTCTACTACCTGTTGGATGAAGCCGAAGCACAGGACTACAACCAGACCTTGCGCGAGATTTTTCCGCAAGTTCGCCGAGGTTCGTTCACGTGGAACGAAGCTTGCGGAAAGTGGGTCTGGACCACGTTCAATTCCTACCAATGGGATCTGAACTACGCCAACCCCGATGTCTTCGTGTCGGTCGCAGACGAGATGCTGCATCTGGTTGCGATGGGAGCCGATGTGCTGCGGCTCGACGCGCTGGCCTTCGTCTGGAAGGAGAAGGGCACGGTGTGCGAGAGCCTTCCGAAAGCGCACACGGTCATCCAGGCATTCAACCTATGCCTGCGGATCGCGGCGCCGCACGTCGTTTTCAAATCGGAGGCGATCGTACATCCTGACGAAGTCAACCGCTACATTGGGCTTGAGGAATGCGAACTCAGCTACAACCCGCTGATGATGGCGCTGATGTGGGAGAGTCTCGCCACGCGCCAGACCGAACTTCTTAACGCCTCGCTCGCAAAGAGCTTCGCCATCCCGGACGGCACGGCCTGGGTCAACTACATCCGCTGCCATGACGATATCGGCTGGATGTGGGACGATTCAATCTCGGAGGGTCTTGGCACAAACGGCTACGACCACCGACTGTTCCTGAACCAGTTCTACACCGGGCGGTTCGACGGCAGTTTTGCCTGCGGCGTGCCATTCCAGGAGAACCCTTCGACCGGGGATTGCCGCGTCTGCGGCACGTTGGCGTCCCTGGCGGGCGTTGAACAGGCGCTGGCAAGCGGCAATGCGCTCCACTTGGAACATGCCTTCGCCCGCATACGCCTTCTGCATGCAATCGTTCTTTCCGCACCAGGGTTGCCACTACTCTACCAGGGGGACGACCTGGGCGTTCTGAACGACCACTCGTACTTGAGCGATCCCGGTAAGCGCGAAGATTCCCGCTGGGTGCACCGCAAGGCGTTGACTGACGCGGATTTCACTGCGGCAGGCGACCTCGCGACTCCGCAAGGCCGTATCGCGGCCGACCTCGCGGAGCTCATCGCGCTGCGAAAGGCCCATGCGGTATTCGGTCCGTCGTCATTCCGGCTGGTCGATCTGGACAACCCACATCTCTTCGCATTCCTTCGAACGGGCGGGGAAGAGCGGCTGCTCGTTGTCGCCAATTTCAGCGAACACGTTCTGCCGCTCGCGCTGGATATTCCCGCCCTGATCGGCGGTACGGGCGAGGTCCGCGACCTTCTCGGCGGCGTCGCCTCACCTTTGGACCTTCGCGCACTGACGCTCGACAGCTATGCCGTCCACTGGTTCCATTGCAGGAAATAGCAGGCTCGCGGGCCCGCCAAGCATCACGGCCGCCCGACGCAAAGCGCGGCAGCCGGCCAAAGCGGGCTGCCGCAAGTTTTTATTTGGTATCGGGCGGCGTTACAGCGCCAGTCGCATATGCGGATTGCCATCCGAAGTTCGCTGCGGCGACACACCATCGGAGTCGATGGTCACGGTCACCCGGCGCCGATACGCCGAGAAACTCTCGAAGGTCACGACGTCCACCGGCTCGTCAAATTGCAGCGTGACGCGGTAAGCGTTTCCGCCGTCGAGTTGGCGAATCCCCAGCACCTCGCCGGCAAACGCCTGACTAAGATAGGCGCCTTGCACCCGGTCACCGGTCTGCACCGGTGGCATCGGACGGTTCGGGCGCGGCTGGTCGGCAGCGGCGCGCAGGGTGTTCCAATCGCGGTATCCGAATTGCGCGGCCAGCAGTTCCAGACTGCGTGAATGGCCAACGGGCGTGCCCGCGGTGGCAAGGCTCTCGCGAAGGCGGCGGGCCTGCGCCTTCAGCGCATTGACTGCGGGAAGGGTCGTGGGAAGGGTCGAATCTGTCATCTCGTGCCTCAATAGGACGCGGTTGGCGGTTCGATGGGCTCGCGTTGCATCCTGCCAGGCGTCTTGTCGGGCATGGGATGGTTTCGACTGTGGGGACTTCACCATAGCGCTGTCTACGCCTGCGAGCGGCCGGTGTCCCTGACCGTGCGCCTATCTGGGTATGACTGCCCCCGATTGCAAGGGGTCAGTTGCGCAAAACCACGCAGGGCACGCCGCCACCCCGCAGGCGGGTACATATTCGCTGTGCCTCCCCCCGGCTTCCGGCCCCGATCTGCACGGTCGCCTGACGCCCCGGCCGCGAAGGCAGGCGCATGTTGTGAAATGCGACTTCATAGTCATCGAGCAACGGTCGGCTCCTTCGGAGCCGTTCGTAGCGTTGTGTGGCAGTACCCCGACTTGGATGCGCCGCCACGATTACGCCCCAGGGTTGCACCGGAACGCGCGATTGGAAGTCGCGGAAGCGACGAGTCTCGGCGAGTGCGACGCAGGCGTTTTGAAAGGACACGTTCTCCTCCAGTGTGAGGTCGAGGCTCTCGGGAGGACGGTCGCGCCAGTCTCGAGCCGTAATCCCGGTGATCGTCGGCACATAACGCCGGGTTTCGAGCGGTATGGGGCGATCATCATGAAGGAAAGCCGCGGCACGTTCCTCGCCGGCATTGTAGGCAACCGCAGCCAACCCGATATTCCCGAAACGGTCGCGCAACTCGGCCAGGTATTTTGCCGAAGCCAACAGCGATTTCGCCGGATTGAAGGAATCGTCCAGTCGCCGCAAGGCCGCCGTTCCCGGCATGAATTGCGCAATACCCTCTGCGCCGGCAGGGCTGACGGCGGACGCGTCAAAGCGGCTCTCCTGCCAGATCAGCCGCACAAAGAAATCCCGGTCAAGACCGGCCTCGTCCGAGGTTGCCGCGATGGTGCGGCAGACATCCTGAGCGTAGCTTTGCGCAGATATGCAATACCGCCCGTCGGAGGTGCACCTAAGGGCAGCGCGCCCGAGGTCTGCAGGGCGTGCACGCGGGCGCGCATCGCTCGGCTCTGCAACACGCGCCGCCGGCCGCACCTGCGCATCCGCGGCGTTGGCAAGGGCCGCGCCATCTATCATGGATGCCGCCCAAACCGCGGCGCAGAGGCGGATGAGTTTTTGGCGCCCTGCGCCCATGGACCTCCCTCACGTCATCCAACTTGACCGCAGCCAACCTTGCGTCGACGGTCGGCCCAAAGCAGTTTCCGCAAGCCTGAAGGTCAGCAATCTCGCCCGTTCAGGCCGGCCGCACACGCGGTACGCGATCAACGGCCTTCGAAATGTGCCGGCCGTTTTTCCAGGAACGCAACCACTCCTTCCTTGAAGTCCCGGCTGAGCCCGCAGTCACCTTGAAGACGGGCTTCAAGCTCAAGCTGAGTACTCAGATCGTTTCCATAGCCTTCACGCAATGCTTGCTTTGCCGCACGATAGGCAGCCGTTGGCCCCTTCGCGAGGTGAAGCGCCCGCGCCTGCCAATGTGCCACGAAGTTCTCGTCCGGGACCGCCTCCCATATCATTCCCCAATTGTCGGCCTGACGCGCGGTGATCGGCTCTGCGAAGAGGGCCGCACCCATGGCTTTGGAGAAGCCCATTTGACGCGGCAACCAATAGGTACCGCCGGCATCGGGGATCAGACCGATCCGCGCGAAAGCCTGCAGGAAAACCGCGCTTTCCGCGGCGATCACGACATCGCAGGAAAGCGCCAGGTTGGCACCTGCCCCGGCCGCTGCGCCGTTGACCGCGGCGATTGTCGGCACCGGGCTTTCGGTGATCGCCTCAAGCATGGGAATATACTCGTCCCGCAAAGTGCGTTCGAGATCGATGTGACCAACATTCGCGCGGTCGCCCAGGTCCTGCCCCGAGCAAAAGGCCCGACCGGCGCCCGTAAGGACCACGACCCGCGCCTCGCTGCCGGCACGCTTCACCGCATGCGTGACCTCGGCCCGCATCTGGGTGTTGAGCGCGTTCATCACCTCTGGGCGATTGAGTGTTACCCGCGCTATATCCTCGCGGACCTCGTATTCGATTGCGTCGTAATGCACGCACACTTCTCCCTTCGTGCCGGAATGAACGGAGAATAGGTGCACCCGGTGGACGGAAAAAGGGGGTGCTCCGCAAACCCCTGCGTCAATCGTCGAGAATGTCCTTCAGACGGGCCTCTTCCTCGGCAGATAGTACCGTTGCGCCTGCATCGGGTGCTTGCCCACGACGGCGAACATAGGCAAGTCCGCCACCCGCGGCCAGCAACAGCATCGCGGGCCCTGCGATCCAGAGAATGAGGTTTGCCCCCTGAGTCGTCGGCTTCAACAGAACGTATTCGCCGTAGCGACCGACAACGTAGTCCAGAACCTCGTCGTTGCTGTCGCCCTCAAGCAGCCGTTCGCGCACCAGCACGCGCAGATCGGCGGCCAATTCGGCATTGGATTCGTCGATATTCTCGTTGCGGCAGACAAGGCAACGCAGCCCTTTGGATATATCCCGCGCCCGCGCCTCCAGTTCCGGATCGTCCAGAATCTCGTCGGGCGTCACCGCAAGCGACGGCTGGGCGACGAGAAGCGCCAGAACGACGAACAGGCGTTTCATTCCGCAGGCACTCCCCCGGCTGGCGCCTGGCGCCGGCGGGCGCCGGCGGCAATCCTGTACCGGCGGTCGGAGAGGGAAAACAGCCCGCCGATCCCCATGATGATACAGCCCGCCCAGATCCAGTTCGCGAAAGGTTTGATATAGGTGCGCACGGCAAAGCCGCCATCGGATTGCGCGTCGCCAATCACCAGATACACGTCGCGAAACACGCCATTGTCGATTCCGGCTTCGGAGGTCGGCATCTGGGCGACCGGATAGACGCGCTTCTCGGGAAGCAGCACGGCTACCTCTCGCCCGTTCTTGTAGACAGCCATGGTCGCCATCGTGGAGACGTAGTTCGGCCCTGGCACCTGCGAGACGTCGCGCAATTCGATCTCGTATCCGGCGTGCTCGAAACGTTCGCCAATCTGGGCAACACGAATATCCTCGCTCTCCCAGGCCGTCAGGCCGGCAATCCCGAAAAGCGTCACCGCAAGGCCGATATGGGCGATTGTTTTTCCCCAATCACCCCCAGGCAGGTTGCGCAGACGCCGCAGGCGACTGCCAATGTCCCCTCTCCCTCCGCGCGACCACAAATCGACCAAAGCGCCGAGCGTGACCCAAGTGGCAAGCGTGAGGCCGACCGGGGCAAGCATCGAGCCCCCCGTCTGCATCACCCAGACAAGCGCGCCGCCAGCCACGCTCAGCGCCAGAGCGCCCCATAGCGGCTGCATTGCGCGCCCCAGATGCCCCCGCTTCCATGGCAACATCGCACCGACCGGAAGGATCGCCGCCAGGGCGACCATGAAAGGCGTGAAGGCAGCATCAAAGAAAGGCGCACCGACACTCAGTTTCCGGCCGAGCGCAAGTTCGGCGACAAGTGGCCAGATCGTCCCGACAAAAACCACGAAAGCCGACACGGCCAGAAGGACATTGTTCGCGACCAGCGCGCTTTCCCGGCTAACCATCGCAAAGACGCCCTTGGCCTGCATGGCACTGGCTCGCGCTGCGAACAATGTGAGTGCACCGCCCATGAACACGGCAAGGATCATCAGGATGTAGACCCCGCGTTCAGGATCGTTCGCGAAGGCATGAACGGAGGTAATGACGCCAGAGCGAACGAGGAATGTGCCGATCAGAGAAAAGCCGAATGCCATGATCGCAAGCAGAATGGTCCAGGACTTAAGAGCCTCCCGCTTTTCCACCACGATGGCCGAATGCAACAGCGCCGCCGCCAAAAGCCAGGGCATGAAGGAGGCGTTCTCCACCGGGTCCCAGAACCAGAAGCCGCCCCAGCCCAGCTCGTAGTAGGCCCACCAGGAGCCGAGCCCGATTCCGATCGTCAGGAAGAGCCACGCGGCCAGCGTCCAGGGCCGCACCCAGCGGCCCCATGCGGCGTCGACACGGCCTTCGATCAGGGCGGCAATGGCAAATGAGAACGCCATGGAAAGGCCGACGTAGCCCAGGTAGAGGAACGGCGGGTGAAACGCGAGCCCCGGGTCCTGCAGGAGCGGGTTGAGGTCCTCGCCGTTCATCGGCGGGGTCGCGAGCCGCAGGAACGGATTAGACGTGAAGAGTATGAAGCCGTAGAAGGCAACTGAAACTGCTGCCTGAACCGCCAGAACACGTGCCCTGAGAGAGGGGCGGAGGTTGCCACCGAACCAGGCCGCACACGCCCCGAAGAGCGCCAGGATCAGCACCCAGAGCAGCATAGAGCCCTCGTGGTTCCCCCAGACGCCGGAGACCTTGTAGAGCATGGGTTTTGCGGTGTGCGAGTTCAGAACCACCAGTCGGAGCGAGAAATCCGATGTGACGAAGGCATACGTCAGAGCCGCGAAGGATGCCGCCACGAGCAAGAACTGCACCGTTGCCGCCGGCCCGGCAACGGCCATCCATCCCGGCCATCGCCTGGCGGCGCCGACCATGGGCACGATCATCTGGACACAGGCGACGAGCGCCGCGAGGACGAGGGCGAAATGGCCAAGTTCGACTATCATGCCGCGGACACTATCGGAGGCCGCCTGTCACGGCAACGGAGCCAAGGTGCCGCACACACGGGATTGTGACGCCATGACCAACTGCGCTGCCGCGTGGGTCGCGCGCCCAAACCTATACCGACTGTTTCAATATCAGTGCCTTGCAAAACGCAGTTCATGCGGCAAGCAATGGATCAAACACCTGGTACCCTGCGCGCGACATCGCCACAGGATATTCGCCAGTTTCTAGCGCGACGGTTTCATCGGCACCGGCAGCCTCGCGGCCGGATAGGTCGCAGTCGCCGCAAATCGTTCGGTAGGGTCCTGCGGCGCCGCTCGCGCAGCGTTCCGGGTCCGTTTGCGGCCGGAAATGTCCGCCAGTCGCGCGATCCCGAACAAGGCCCCTACTCCGAGCGGCGGCAGCACCCAGTCCAACCACTCCGCCTGTGGAAGGGCAATCATCGTGGCCTGGAACAGCAGCGAAAAGATCGTGCCTACTGCGAATATCAAAAGCCCGTGCTGACCCAGCAGACGCACGGGCGCCGCGAACGGATGTGCCGAGGCACGGCTGACAACGGCCATCTGTGAGAGCAAGTAAGCCAGCGCCAAGATGTGCAGGAACCGCGGCGCAGCGAGGTAGGTCTTGTCATGCGAGGTAAAGATGAACGGCACGCCTGCCTTGGCCAGCCGGTGCATCTGGATATTGAAGAAGTCTTCCATGCCCGGCACGTATTTCCAGACCAGCACGAAAACGAGAAAGGCGGCTGACAGGCCAAAGAGCACGCGCGACTGCGGGAAGAAGTGCTTGCCCTGCCGCTGTGTGATGCCGACCAGCAGACCGATGACGAAGATCGCCTGCCAGGCGAACGGGTTAAAGAACCACCCGCCTTCGTTGGGGTAATTCGGCAGGTTCAGCCGGAAGAGGCCGGTCACGAGCCAGAGCCCGAGCGAGCCGAAGAAAAGTGCACGCGGCCACCGGAGCCCAACGAGTATGGCGACCGGAGCGCAGACAAGCAGGACCGAGTACGCCGGCAAAATGTTCACGTATCCGAACTGATGGGTCAGGATGGGCAGGCCGATCAGCCCTTCGGTCGGGTTGTGAAATACTTGCCGCATGTTGTTCTGCGTCAAGAGTTCGGGCAGGCCGGAAAACTTGTACGCAACCGCAAATATCGCGAGCGCGACAGCCGACAGAACCATCTGCACGATGTAGAGGCTCCAGGCGCGTTTCCACAGCGGTGCCACAGCATGCCAAAGCCCGTTGCGGGCACGCTCCGCAGGGAAGAACCGAGCCGTGTAGGCCAGGCCGGCCGCGATCCCGGACATAAGGAAGAACGCCTCGGCGGCATCGGCGAAACCGAGGTTGCGGATCGTCAGGTACTCGTACGGGTTTCCCGGCACATGGTTGATGAAGATCATCACCAGCGCGAGTCCGCGAAAGGCATCGATCCGCGGGTCACGCGCTCGCCGCGGCGGCGCGGAGGCGCCGCCCCGCAGTGGAAATGTCTCTGTCCTATGCCGGAACATGGGCGTCTCCCGCCCCTTGGCGACCCGCACCGGCAGTCGCGTCCTCGTCCGGATCGCACCAGGTTACGCTCCAGCGGGATTCGACGTCGTGGTAGGTCGCGATCACCGGCGAAAGCGACCCTTCTTCGGGTACGACAAAGAGCGCGTGGGTGAGCGGGCGCGAGGTCCAGGAAATGAGCAGCGGAGCGATGAGCATGGGCAGCCCGACCGGCAGCAGCCAGATCGTGAGATCGGGCGCAATCCACTCAACGGCAGCCATGGCGGTCGCGCCAATCAGCGTGATCCAGCGGCCCGCACGCCACCCGTCGGCCAGGGTCAGCAGCCCCTCGCCGCGTTGGTTGGCCGGCCAGCCGCCATCCTGCCCGGACAACACCTGAAGCACAGCCCGGCTGTGGTAGAGTAGCATGAGCGGTGCGAGGAGCGTCGTCAGGAATATCTCCGCCATAACCGAGAACACAGCCCGGGTTGCACCGCCGAAACCGGCAACCCGCCGCGACCAGATCGCCCCGGTCAGGATCGTCAATTTCGGGATCACCAGCAAACCGACGACACCGAAGGCAAGCATCGTGATTTCGCGCGTGCTGGTGTTCGGGAACACCGGGAAGAGCTGGTGCGGCTCCGGGAAGTAATCGGGCGGAGGTGCGGTCACGGTCCCAATGAAGGAGGCAATGAGAAAGGCCGCCCAAAGCAGCGAGACGACGTATGCGGTGATGTTCTGCAGAAAAACGAAACGGCTCCAAACCGTCAGCCCCGGCGCCAGCAAAAGGCGGGCGTGCTGCAGGTTGCCCTGGCACCAGCGCCGATCCCGGCGGGCGAAGGACAGCACGTTCTCCGGCCCCTCCTCGAAGGACCCCGCAATCGTCTGATCCACTTCGACCTTCCAACCAGCGCGCGCCAGCAAAGCTGCCTCCACGTAGTCGTGGCTCAGGATATGCCCACCAAACGGCGGCCGACCCGAGAGTTCGGGCAGGCCGCAACTTTCCGCGAACGCCCGAACGCGAACGATTGCGTTGTGCCCCCAGAACGGTCCGGTCGCGCCTTGCATCCGTGCCAAGCCGCGCGTAAAAATGGGCCCGTGGAAACTGGCCGCGAATTGCAATGCACGGCCAAAGAAAGAATGCGCCCCCACGATCTTTGGCAAGGTTTGCAGCAATCCCAACTCGGGGTCTGCCTGCATGCGTGCGATCATCTGACGGATCGCCGTACCCTCCATCAGGCTGTCGGCGTCGAGAATGACGGCGAGATCGTAGGCACTGCCCGAGGTTCGGACGAAATCCTCGATGTTCCCTGCCTTGCGCCCTGTGTTCTGACTGCGGCGGCGATAGAAGATGCGCCCCTCGCCGTCCGTTTCGCGCAGCAGTCGCGCAAAGGCGAACCGTTCACGTTGCGCCGATGCCGTGTCGCGCGTATCGGACAAGACAGCGATATCCGCCGCGACACCGGCTTCTGTGACCGATCGATCGATTGCCGCAATCCGGGCGAATGTTGTTAGCGGATCTTCATTACAGATCGGGACGAGGATCACTGTGCGCGGCTGCGGTATAGCCAGATCTGGCTGCACCTTCTGCCTTTCGCGACCAGGCGCTCCGATCAAGGCCAAGGACGCCCCCCAGGCCAGCCAGGCCGTGGTGAGAAAGATCAATCCCGAGCGGACGGCGTCCCAGATTCCAAACCCGTCGCGCGCCGCCGCTTCGGCCATCAGGATCGAGGCCGTCACGGCGGCGATCAGCGCGAAGGTCAGCGCAAGAGCACGGCAGAGACGCGTCACGGCGTCAGGCGCGAGGTTAGAATTCATAACTTTGATCCAGTGCGAAGACGCTACGCCTTACGGCGCGATAGCAGGAGCCGACCGAGTCCGGCCAGTTCCAGCCAGCTTGCCGGCCGCTCCAACGCCTGCTTCGGCATCGCAAGCGGCGCTGCCGGGGGAGCCCAGTGCTGGGGCGCCTCCGTCGAGAGAGCTTTCGGGCGAACGTCGTATTCAATCGAATTTACGCGTTGATCCATTGGGAAACCCATGTTTCGGTCAATGTTCGGTCGTAACCGGAAATCCCTGCCTTCAATTCGACGACTGCGCCGGGTTGTCCCCGAACTTCCAGAACCAGTCGCCACTCATCCTTGCCGTCCACAGGGCTGAGGACGGATTCGACAATTTCCCCGTTGATCGCGGTTGCGACTGGCTCCAGCTCGGCATTGCCGGGAAGTCGCCCGAGCAATCCGCCGGCGAAGTCGATCACGAACTTCCGCGTGCCGGTCTCTCCCTCCACACCTGCAACGCCACCCTTGCCGGTGCGCGTGCGCAGCACCCGGGCCAGTTCGCTAGGTGCGGCGCCCGGCGGCGTCATGCCCCAATGCAGACGGTAGGAGAACTCCAGCGAGTCGCCGGCGCGCGTCTTCCCCTCGGGCACCCAATAGGCGACGATATTGTCGTGCACCTCCAGATCCGAGGGGATCTCCATGAGCCGGACCGAGCCCTTGCCCCAATCGCCGATGGGCTCGACCATAAGCGACGGCCGACGCCCATAATGCGCCTGGGCGTCCAGGTAGTGTTCGAACGAGCGGCTGCGCTGCACGAGACCGAAAGACTTCGGGTTCATCGCGCCAAAGTAGGAACTCGCCAGTTCCGGCGGGTTGTTGAGCGGTCGGAAAAACGTTTCACCGGCGCCGGAGTTGACCACCAATGCCTCGCTATCGTGTACGGCGGCGCGGTAGTCATCGAACGCCCCCATGTCGGCTCCGCTGAAGAGGAACATCGAGGTGAGTGGCGCCACGCCGATCTGTTTGATATCCTTGCGAAGGAAGAGACGTGCAGTGACCTCCATCGACGTTGCGTCGCCGGGCGTGATCACGAAGCGGTACGCACCTGTGACGGACGGGCTGTCGAGCGCCGCGAAAAGCGTCACGGATCGGTCGCCTGCCATTGGGCGACGCACCCAAACCTCTGAAAAGCGCGGGAATTCCTCACCCTCTGGCATGCCGGTATTCACCGCAAGCCCGCGCGCACTCAGCCCATACGAGTTGTTTCGCCCGAGCGCACGGAAATAGCTCGCCCCCTGAAAGACGACGAGTTCGTCGAAAATGTCGGCGCGGTTGAGTGGCGTATGCAACCGAAAGCCCGCGACCCCCGGCATGTCTGCGTTTTCCGGCACGGACTCGGCAAGTAGCTCGTCATCATACTCGAAATCCGCCGTCGTGAAGGTCATCGGCCGGGCTTGGTCGCCCTCGACTTCATAGATCTTCACCGGTTCCTTGAAGAGCCACCCCGGGTGAAAAGCGTGCAGCCGGAAGGCAACGTCCTGCTCCTGCCAGCGGGCTTTTTCAGGACGAAAGCGAATGCGCTGGTAGGCATCGTAGTCCAGCTCTGCCAGAAAGCCGTGCAGCTGTTCCGGCGCGGAAAAAGCCTCACTTGCCGCGTTTTGCATTCGCGCGGTCAACCAGTCGAATGAAAACGTCTCTTGCATCGCCGGGGCGGCATCCTGCGCCCATACCACCGCGGGCGCCCCCACGAGGGCGGCGGCCGTGGCGAGGAACTCGCGCCTATCCCAATATGTCGGTGACGTCGCCTTGCGGCCGAGCGTGTTCGAATTCGTCAAGTAAATGTCCCCCAGAACGGCACAATTCTACCGCATCGCATGACAATATCTAATCCATTCTGCAACGCAGCATATAAACCGAATCACTCTCTCGGCAAGTTTTTGCGATGCAGCGGGGAATTTCGCCGATTGTGCGCTTAACGCCACAATCCTTGTGCACAACATGTAAGCAGCTCACGCTAAGGTTATGGAATAGCGCGTCGATTCGCGGCTGTGTGTCTGTACACTTAGCGATGTGTTTATCGCACTCGATTCGCTACCAATTCACCCGGGAGGTGTACCTGCCCGGGGCAGGGAATTTGTGTGATACCGCATGGATCGGGCGCCGCGCTCGGGAGCCTTTGCGGCAATATACGTCGGCACCGCGAGGGAAACATGGCGCAAGCTGCGCGAATCTGGACGAGAGACGCTCAGCAGTTCATTGCCCCGTCATCAGAGGGGCCGATTCCGGTTATCATGGCGTGCGACGTGGCGGATCCGACCGGAACTGTCCTCCTTGTCCATGGCCGCAACGGCGCTCCCCACCAACCACATATCGCCGAGATCGCGGCCTCCTATCTCGCGCGCGGATGGCGGGTCGTGGCTCCCGAGCTTCCGCATTCCGCCGCCTTACCCGATTCCGGCCCGCCTGATCGGGTCACCTTCACAGGCCATTGCCACGCTGCCGCCGCCGCATTCGCCTGGGCGACGGAACACTGGCCCGAACCAAAGCATGCGCTCGCGGGCCACAGTATCGGCGCTTTCGCCGTCGCGCATCTGGGCGCAGACAACGACCGTCTGCATCATATCCTCGCCGTCTCACCAGCGCTGTCTGGCCGCGCTCTTCTGACGGCACGGGAGGCCATGGGCCCGGACGCCGTGGCCGAAGTTGAGCGCGAGGCACCACTCTTCCGTGCCGAGATGGAGACGGAAGATGCTGCGCCGGCACTCGCGCGAACACGAGTGCCGCTTGCTGTTGTCACCGGTGCCGAAGACGGGCTGGTGCCATTGAAGCACGCCCGCGCCTATTTCGCCGCTGCCGGAAACGCGAGGTTCTTCGGTGCCGTGCCCGGCGAGCACCATTGCCCGGCCGGCCCAGCCTGTGGCGCGATGCTGTCCGCAGCGCTCGACGCGGTCGAAGCATAGGAATGGATACGCCCTCGCCCGACTGGATAGATGCGCAACGAAAGGCCTCGGCGGACGCCATGCGGGCGGCGACATCTGCAACCGAATTGACCCGTCACCGACCTGGCTTTGGCTGGACGGTTCGACCTGCCCCCGGGTCGATCCTTGCCTCGACCCGAGTGGCAAACTGGGATCCGGAACCGGACTACTTTCACCACTGGATCCGCGACTCGGCCATCGTGCTCCGTGCGGTCCCCCTGGCAATCCTGGCTGATCCGGGCGCGCGGTCATTCTGGCTTCAGGCCTGTCGTGATTTCATCCTGTTTTCGCTTCATATCTCCGATCCCGCCCGCCGCGTACCTCCATCAAACCCGCTCAGGAACAGCACACGCGGGAGTCACTTGAAGTTTTTACGCCCGGATTTCGAGTTTGCTGCGCTGACAGGTGACGCCTGGCTGGAGGAGCCGCGTGTCGCGCCCGACGGAACGCCCGATCCTGAACAATGGGGGCGGCCGCAGGACGACGGCCCTGCACTGCGGGCATCGGCGATGATGGCGTTGCTCGATGCCCTACCCGAGCTTGGCTCGCCGGAGGCCGAGGCGCTGATCGACCGCGATCTCGCACATTCTGCACGTATCGGCGGCAGGCCCTGCATCGGCCCATGGGAAGAATGGCCGCCGCGTCGAACGAGCTTCACGCTTCTGGCGCAATGGGACGCACTGGACCGAGGCGCGACGCGAGCCGCGCGCCGCAACACATCCCATTCCTACTTCCGGGGCGCGGCGGATCGGGTTGCGGCCCTCATTCAACAGACGCGAACTGCACAGGGTGGCTGGCTGGAAAGCCTCGAAGCTCCCGACGACCGGTTTGACAGTGCCACCGTTCTGGCAATCCTGCATGCCGGACGACACGACGGATCCTTCGCACTTACGTCATCGGACACACGCGCCACTGTTTCGCATTTGGAAACGATCTTCGCAAACCTCTACCCGATCAACAACGGCCGCGACGTACCCGCAATTGGCCGTTGGGCGGAGGACGTCTATTTCGACGGCAACCCTTGGTATCCGACGACTCTGGGCTTCGCCGATCTGCACTACCGGATCGCCGCCTTGACGACCGACCGGGCAGCCTTCGCGAAAGCCGAGGCCTGGATGGCATTGATCGAAGAGGTCGCCCCGGCCCCTGCCGGAGCGCTGCCCGAGCAGTTCGACCGAAACACCGGCGTGCCGGTCTCCAACCTTGACCTCACATGGTCGGCGGCCGCGTTCCTGGAAGCGGCAGCATCGCGGGACACGGCGCTTCAGGCGATGGCTGGTTCGATGTAGGGCGCCGTGAAGGATAGCGCGCGCAGTCCGCGTTGCACCTCGGGGCGACGGGAGACAAGCCGCCAAAGCAAACCAGAACGGTAGTTTTCCAGCGAAACAACGATGGGCGCCTGGTCGATGGCGAGCTGCGCGCCGGCGACCCAGTCCTGATCCTCGCAGAAGGCGTCGGCGAACCCCGCCTCTCCCCAGATCCGGTCGCCAAGATCGTCGTGCAGATGTCGGAGCACCGCCATCGCCTTGTCCGGCACGAAGGGAAACGAGCCGAGCGCGGCTGTCGGGGTGATGACACCCGTATCCTCAGTGGGCGAGTGGGCGACGTAGCCGGACGGATCGTCGCTTGCGGACAGCCCCCAGCAGTCCGGCCCGTATCCGCCCCATCCATGTGGATTGCGAAGGCAGTGGTGGCGGTTGATCATCGCGTGCGCACGAGCTTGCTGGCCA
Organism: Tropicimonas marinistellae; assembly: GCF_001509585.1. Lineage (GTDB taxonomy): Bacteria > Pseudomonadota > Alphaproteobacteria > Rhodobacterales > Rhodobacteraceae > Tropicimonas > Tropicimonas marinistellae. The sequence continues at coordinate 105,357 of NZ_LNCI01000011.1, forward strand.
TAGTCCGCGTAGCGATCGCGCAAACCTCGTGGGTCTATCCCGAGAAACGGGTATTGCGACAGGAACAGCGGCCCGCCCCAGTCCGGCCCGAGCGGCAGGGTGATTCCGCCATAGCTGCGCCCGTTGCGGAACGCCGGAGCGGCTGCCCAGCTTCCGTGATAGGAAGATGCGGGTATCGCATGCGTGCGAGAGCCCGCGCCGAAAACGAAAACTAGGAATCCCTCGTTCCAGCCGCGGATCGGAAGCGCATCGGGCGCCCACGGCCTGCTCGGCTGTCGATGCCACATCACCGCGCCGTCGTCACGCAGATGCGCGCACCAGTTCACATCATCGAACAGCGCCTCGATCCGGGCGCCGAGCATCGGTTCTTCCTCGAAATAGGCCGCAGCACCAAGCAGGCCAAGCATCAGCAACGACGTCTCCACCAGGTCACCGCCGTCATCGCCCGGCATGAATGGTTGAACACGCCCGGTCGTGCCGTTCAGGAAATGCGGGAAAACGCCAGCGAACTTGTCCGCGCGTTCGAGGAAACCGACAATTCGCTCCACACGGTCGAGTATCTGCCGCCGGGACCGCCAACCGCGTTCTGCGGCAACGATCTGCGCCAACACGCCGAAGCCGGTGCCCCCGGTACAGACGGTTTCCTCAACGTCGTAACCAAACGCACCTGCGCTGCGTTCGCGCGCCATTCCACTGACCGGATGGCTCCAGTCGAGGAAATAGTGGGCGGTGGCCTGTGCGACACGGTCCCGAAGCGAGGCATCATCGAGCCCGCGGATCAAGTTTGCCATGTGAGCTCCACGCTGCTCGTATCGCGGCTGTTGGGTCCAACATGGAGCCGAACGACGCCGGGATCGCGCACCCATTCGACCGCCTCCAGTGTCGGAGCAATGGGATAGCGAAACTGATCGGCAAAAATATCAAACACCACCTCGCGCCTTTCGCCCGCGCTCAGCCGCACCTGCTTGAAGTCGATCAGGAAGCGACCCGGCCGAACGACCCGTGCCACCGGATCGCTCGCGTAAAGCTGCACGGTTTCAACGACCTCGCCTGGCCCAGCATTCTCGACCGATAGCCGTAGTTGCACCCCCTGTCCGGCCGCCGCCTCGGTCATGGAAAGCTCGGGAGAGCCATAGTGCATTTTCCCGTAACCCAGCCCGAAACCGAAGGGAAAGCGCTTCACATCGTCCGACAGGTCGAGCCAGCCGGTGCGGAACTTGGCGAAGGTGCCGGGAAACGGGCGTCCGGTCGGATCGGCGTCGTACGACAATGGCACCTCACCCGGATGCGCAGGCAAGCTGACGGCAAGCCGCCCTGCGGGCACTGCCGCGCCAAAGAGAATGTCCGCCACGCCTTCCGGGCCGGCAATCCCGCCGTGCCAGGCGTAGAGCAATGCGTCGGCTTGATCCGAGAGAGTTCCGAGCGCCAGCGGCCGACCGGCGAAGACCACGACCACGAGCGGTGTACCGGTTTCGGCCAGCGCGTCGATCAACCGCCGTTGCGACGCGGGAATCTCGGGCGCTAGCAGCGAGGATGACTCGCCGGCATGTTCCTTCGCCTCCCCCACGCAGGCGACGACCACATCGGATGCACGGGCTGCGGCGCGGGCATCTCTCAGCTTCTCCGTTTCGCTTCGCGGGTCCGACTCGACGGTCACGCCATGCACATTGAGACGCTGCGCCAGCCAGGGTTCGTCAACGATATCCGCCCCCCAAGCCACGACCGGCGCCCGCCCGGTCAAGGCCTCAACAGCGCTGTCGAGCGGCACCACGTCCTCCGCCCGGCCGGAGACCGACCAGGTGCCGAGCATGTTCGCGCGATCGGCAGCGAAGGGGCCGACGAGTGCGACCTTCGCCGACGACGAAAGCGGGAGGAGATCGTCGTTCTTCAAGAGCACGGCGGAACGCGCGGCGGCCTTGCGTGCGAGTTTGCGCCCATCCCGCCGCGACGGGGCGGCGGGCACCCCTGACAGCCCGCGGTACGGATCGGCAAGCAGGCCAAGCCGTGCCTTGAACGTCAGAACCCGGCGACAGGCGCGATCAACGAGACCGGCAACCTGATCTGCACTCAGCGATAGTCCGGCCTCGGGGGCCTCCAACCCGTCGCGAACGAGTGTTGGCAGGTGCGAAAGATAGTCTTCGCCGACCATGTCCATGTCGACGCCGGCATGGAGCGCGCGCGCGACACCCACCGGCGCCGCTCCAAGCCCATGCGGCGTGAGTTCCTTGACCCCAGTGTAGTCGGACACCACGAGTCCATCGAACCCGGCCGCCCCACGCAACCATCCTTCGATTAGCGCGCCATTGGCGTGCATCGGCATCTTGTTCACCGCGTTGAAGGCGACCATGACGCTCCCGGCCCCTTCTGTAATTCCGGCCGCGAAAGGTGGCAGGTAGATCGACAACAAATCCTCCCAGGCGAGGCTCACATTGTCGTAGTCGCGCCCGCTTTGCGGCGCACCATAGGCAACGAAGTGCTTCAGGCAGGCCGCGACCTTTCCCGGCGCCCCCAATTCCGCCCCTTGAAATCCGCGGGTGGCCGCGGCGGCGATACGGGCTGAAAGCAACGGGTCTTCGCCCGGGCTTTCGGCCACACGGCCCCAGCGGGCGTCGCGGGAGACGTCGATCATGGGCGCGAAGACCTGGTGCAGACCTTCTGATGCGGCTTCTGCGGCCGCGAAAGCTGCCGTTTCCTCGATCAGGTCGAGATCCCAGCTACAGGCAAGTGCGATATTGAGCGGAAAGACCGTCCGGTGTCCGTGGATCACATCCTCGGCGAAGAACAACGGGATCCCCAGTCGAGAACCCGCCAGTGCACGCTCTTGCATCGCGCGGGCCGACTCCAGCGACTTGGTACCGAATATCGCCCCGGCTTGCCCGGCATCGAGACGCCGGGCCAACGGAGTGTGCTGCGCAGCACCGGTTACCAGCCCCTCCCCGGCCGCCAGCAAATTTAACTGACCGATTTTCTCGGCAAGCGTCATCTCGGCCATGAGCCGTTCGACAATTTCCTGATCGTCCATGTGGCAGTCCTGCCTGCTGAACCCCTACTCGGCCGCGTGGCGGGCGGCGGAATATCCCGACGACAGGATCGGGCAAAGCTGCCCAACCCCCTTGCGGATTTCGAGCACCGACGAATAGAACGGCTCGCCATCCGGGTCATGTGGCACGGTTTCGCCGTGCAGCACCGCGAGAATCGCGGTCTCGGGCAAGCACTCGCACAGGGTGAGGTGGAAGTCTACCACGGCATTCGTGTCGAGCGCGGAGGTCGCTTCGTCCAGCAGCAGGACCTGTGGCTTTGCCAGTAAAATACGCGCCAGCACCAGCCGTTGTTTCTGCCCGCCGGAGAATACGTCCCGCCAGGTTTTGCCCTGATAGAGTTCGTCCTCCAGACAATGTACGAAATCGCCCAGCCCAACGCGCGAAAGCGCTTGCGCCGCAGAAATGTCGGAATGCTGCTCGGGGTGATCGGGGTAGGTGACCAGCGCTTTCAGGCTCAGCCTGTCCGGCAGATCCGGTTCCTGTCCGGCAAAAAACAACCGGGCTTCGTCACGCAGTGCGACCCGTCCCTCTCCATAGGGCCAGAGCCCGGCAACGGCCTTGAGCAGGCTACTCTTGCCACATCCGTTCTGGCCTCTCAGATAGACGCGATCACCGGCGCGCAGCTGGAGGCGCGGAACGCTCAGAAAGGCGGGGGCATCATGGCCACGGTGGCGCAAAACGAGCCCGCCCGCATCCAGAAGCGGCCCCGTGTCGGTACGCGGGCGCTCAAACCGGCTCACGCCCGTTTCCGCGTAGAAGGCTTGCCGCGACTGCACGCGCTCGATGGCCCGCGCCACCTCGGTCAAGCGCGACGCGTTGGCTTTCAATGTCGCTATGGCCGGCATGACGTTGATGAACCAGGAGACGTCGCCAATGAGTTCCGCCGTCAGTTCACTGTTCGCGGCGAAGTCGCGGAAACTCAGATGCCCGGCCATAAAGGACGGCAGCGCTGGCAAATAGGCCAACAGGCGCGACGAGAGGAAACCGTACATGTTCGTGAACAGCATCATCGCGGCGTCGAGCTTGTTCTGGCGCCCCCATGTCCGGTCGACCGCGCCGTAGAGCCGTGAGTTGATGCGGCTTTGAGCCCGTTCGCCCCGCGAGGCGGCCATCTGGCTCACCCGGTTCATCATCACGCCCATCTCGCCACGCCACGCACCGTCGCGTCGCTGACGCTGTAGGTTCAGCCGCTCAAGGATCTTTCCGAGAAGCCAGGCCACATAGGTGATGCAGGGAACGTAGATTGCGACAAGGGCCAGTGCCAGTATCGCCGTCCCGTAGTCTCCCGGCGCAAGGTTAACCACACCGGCAAGCTGCGGGCCAACCCAGCTTTCCAGTGCTTCGTTGGCACGCGCGCCCCAGCGATCGAGGAAGGGTACGGGTTGGCTACGCTCGATGAGCGCCGACGAAATGAAGTAGATCGACGTCACTGCACCCCAGAGCCCCATCGCCAGTCCAATCACGCCGCCGTAGAGGCCGCTGGAGCATTCGTCGATGCGTTGGTCGATGGCATCGGGCATCCTGCTCGTGCCTCCCGCCTCTGAGCGGTCGCTCATCAGATCGAATGCGACACGCTCGTCTGCCAGTATCGCGCCATTGAACCGGCCGACAAGCCAGCCACGCGCACGCCGGTGTAGCGTGGTCGAAACGAAGTGCCGTAGCGCCACGCCCGAAGTCCGCGCCGCGAAGATCGCCAGGTAGGCGGCGGCGGCCATCAACACCACCCGTGCCGGTTTCGCTCCTGAGTCGATGGAATGGAAATTCGCAAGCGACGCGAGAAAATCCGCGCTTGCCATCGCGACCCAAACGCTCGACTTGCTGAGCAACGTGGTCATCGCAATCACGACTGCGGTGAGCAACCACGCTTCCCGCCAGCGTTCGGAAACCCAATAGGCCCCGAGCAGTCCCCAGAATCCCGTAAGACTTTTCACTACCGCTGCCTCTTGTGGCGCCAACACACGTCCACACCATCCCAGGACAACACTCGGTCGCCTGAGGGGCCGATTTGGCACCTTTTTTTGATTTTTTGCGGCTGCTTTGCGTATTTTTCTTGCTTCGCAGCCTGTCTTGCCAAGGCAGGATAGCCATTGTTTGGATCGGCAGTAAACCGCCGATGCATTCCGGGCGTTCACGATTCGCTACGCAGATGTCAGAGTGTCGCCCTGCTACAACGGTGTGTCAGCATGGGCACGCGGCACCTTTTTGGACGGCGCGGCCGGTTGCCTAGCAACACGCAGCGAGCGCCTCGCTCGTAGCTCCCATCACGGCATTGGGCCGCGCGCATGGCGTTCATGCGTGGGGCCATGGCGTGCACGCGGCTTGCGCGCCGAAAGGCCGGTCCCTACAACGGGAGCATATTTTGATTTTTGATATGGAGTTTGAGATGAGCCTTGTGAAAACACTGGCCAAGGTCGCCGCAGGCGTGGTCGTTGCCAAAGCCGTGAAGGGGGCCGTGAGCGGCGGTCAACCGCGGCGCGGTGGCGCAACCCGGGCGTCGACCGGTGGCGGACTCGAAGACATTCTTGGCGAGATGCTCGGCAGTGGGAACACATCCTCGCGCAATACTCGCGGGGGCGGACTTGAAGACATGCTTGGTCAAGTGCTGGGCGGCGGCGGCGCCACGTCGCGCACCTCAAGCGGCGGCGGCCTGGAGGACATGCTTGGCCAGGTCCTCGGCGGGGGCACGCCGACCTCGCGAGGCGCACAGGGCGGCAGCCTTCAGGATATGCTGGGCCAGGTGTTGTCCGGGCGCGCCGGACCGGCAGCAGCCGGCGGTGGCCTCGGCGGTATGCTCGATGAGTTGAGCCAGCTTTCCCGCCCCGGTGAGTCCCGCGGCGCGACCGGTGGTTTTGGCGACCTGCTCAATCAATCTCTCGAACGCTTCGACGAGCCCGCGACTACTCCGACCGCCGAACAAGAAGAACTGGCCGGTGTCCTGTTGCGGGCAATGATCCAATCCGCCAAGGCCGATGGACAGATCGACGCCGGCGAGAAAAGCCGCTTGCTGGAAAAGCTCGGCGACGTGAGCCAGGAGGAAATGGAGTTCGTCAACGCGGAGTTGAAGCGGCCGGTGGATGTGGTCGCTCTGGCGCGTTCGGTTCCCCGCGGAGCCGAGCAACAGGTCTACATGGTTTCCGCAATGGCAATCGACCTCGACCAGCGGGCGGAAGCGCAATACCTGGCCGATCTGGCCGGCGCGCTCAGACTCGACGGTCGTACCGTGAACGCGATCCATGACCGGATGGGCGTGCAACGCATCTTCGGTTGACGTCCACTATTGCATTGCACGTCGCCAAAAAGTGTGGACCACGCCATCGTGGTCGCCCAGTGCGCAGCTTGACCACTTCTGGCGCCTCGTAACAGCGGCTACCGCCAGAAGCCCTCACATCTCTGACACGCGGACCGTCTACGTCGTGTAATACTTGCTCGCACCCTTCGCGGCGTAGGCGCCATACCGCTGCCCATGTCCATAGGCTTGCATTCGCTTGGTATCGATATTCGTCAGCACGAGGCCGTCGGGAGACAAGCCCGCCAGTCGGAGTTGGGCCAGCGCGTCCCGCACCTGCACGCGGCGCGTCGAATCCCATTGAACGGCGAACAGTATTGAATCCGCATACTGGCCGACGACCCGCGCATCGGGAACAAGCAGCAACGGCGGTGTGTCGATCAGGATGACGTCATAGGCCTCCCGGGCAACATCCATCAGGCACCCGAACGCCTGCGAAGACAGGATGTCGACGGGGTTCGCCGAGGTTTCAGCGCTGAGCAGGATGTCGATGCCAAGCGTGGTGTGGCTCTGGACGGCCTCCAGCAACCCCGCCTCTCCCGACATGACAGAAAGCAGCGAATGCTCTGGCGGCTCGGGGAAGATCTCGGCGAACGCCCGGCGACGGACATCGCCCTCCACGAGCAGCACGGCCTTGCCCAACCCTGCGAAGTGGTGCGCGAGTGCAACCGACGTGACGGTTTTTCCCTCCCCGGGAACCGAGGAGGTGACGATAATGACGCGTGGAGGCGAGTCGATCGACGAGAACTGCAACGATGTTCGCAGTCCGCGCACGGCTTCTGCTGGTGCCGATCCTGGCTTGCCGACCACGTAGGAGATGAGATCGATGCGCGACTTGCCCGGGATCTGCGGGATCTGCCCCAAGACGGGCAGGCCGGTGTCGTTCTCCAGCGTTTCGCCGAGCCGGTAGGTGTCATTGATCCGGTCACGCAACAAAACGATACCGCATCCGACCAGGAAAGCGAAGAAACCCATGGTCACGACGACCTTCGGGCTGTTCGGCGCAATCTGAATACCCTCGAAGGCAGGCGTCAATATTCGCGCGGAGGCCTGCGCGAACCCCTCCTTGACCGACGCTTCCTTCAGACGCGCGAGAAAATACTCATAGATCAGACGGTCGGCTTCAGCTTCTCGTTCCAGTTGTCGCAGTTCGACGTATTCTCTCGACTGGCGGTCGATCGTTTCCTGCTGACGGTCGAGCGAAGTCTGCAAACTGGCGACCTGATCGCGCTGTCGGTTCAGGCGCACGTCAACGGTCTGGAGGGCCTTTTCGAACGTATCGGAGAACGCAGCGACGGCCTCTTCGGACGATTCATCCACGCTTCCCCGCAAGCTGCGACCCGTGGCAGCTGAATAGGCCGTCGCCTGTTGCGAAAGCGAGCCCGACGCCTGCGCCGCGACCATCTGTTCCTTTTTTGCCTCGAGATCGCGCATTTCGCGCTCGGCACTCTCCACCCGCTCCCGAAGGGTCTTCAACTGGAAGTTCAACGCGGAGAGCGTCTCTTCGTTTTGCAGGTCTGCCTTTGCCCGGAACTCCTCAATCCGTCGCGACGCAGCTTCGAGGTCAGACTTCAGCGCCGTTGTTTCGTCCGACAGCCAGTTCTTCGCTTCGCGCGTACGCTCGAAGCGTACCTCGATCTGATCCCGAATATAGAGATCTGCGAGTGTGTTGGACATGAGCGCCGCGCGCTCGGCATCCGTGTCGGTAACGGAGATATCCAGCAGGTTCGACCAGTCTGGATTGATAACCGAGATACTGTCGCGCACATCGCTTGCAATTTCATAGAGCAACTTCTCGTCGCTTGGCCTCGGCTCGCCGGATCCATCCGAAGTCCCGCCCGCGCGATTATCGCCAACAGCACCTTCGGTACCGGATTCAATGTAGGGATTGAAGTCGGGGTCATTCAGCAGGTCAAGTTCCAGGACCAGCTTTTCCGCCAGGTTGTAGGACTCGATCACCCCGATTTCCGTGATCAGGTTGGCCTGGTTCCACAGGTCGGTGCCGGCAGTCAGCGACGGAAGACCGGCAACCGTCGTTTCTTCACCCTCCAGCTTGATCGTCGACGTTGCCTTGTAGATCGGCGTCGCGAGTATCTCGGCGTTCACGAACCCGACGATCAATCCGAGTAAGGTAATCGCCATGATCAACAGGCGACCGCGCCAGAGGGCCAGTACGTTGGAGAAGTAGTCGACCTCGCTGTCTTCACCAGGAGTCATGATCCGCTTCACCGGCCCGTCCGCGATGAGACGGTTGAGTTGGTTCATAGCGTTTCCGCTTTTTTTTCATTGACTGCTCTTTGCGCGCGACGTTAGCGACTCGATTGTGTCAATGGTAGGGAAAAACTCTGTTTCCCTGGCCTGAAACCGGATCTCGTGGCCCGCGAAGCCCACAACCAGGATGACAACGGTGGCACCTGTCGGCGAACGCTAGCCGTGCTCCCGACCGGCCACTTCGAACACGTCAGCGCACAGTCGCAGGGCAGTCGAACTCCCTCCATAGGTGATGCGGAAGGCCGGCACGGAATTGCAGAGCGAAGCGAGCGGCTCGATGCTGTCCGAAATACGCACGAGATCGCTCCCGGACCCAAGCAATCCGATCAGAGCATGTTCCGGCGCAATCCGTTCGGCGGCGGCCACCGCGTCAGGAGAATACGTTGGAAAGAGGATCGCGCCGACGCGTAACTTGCTCCCTGCTGCCACCGCCGTCGACGGAACACAGTAGTCTAGTCCAAGGGCAGCGCCGAGGTCCGAAACGCTTTGGGGTGCCCGCAACGCTGGTTCAGCACTGCGATCCAGTTTCACCGAAGCTGCCGCGGGAACGGCGCACACGCCACACCCATCCCGCAACAGAGGGATCAGATCGTCGCCAACATGGTCCCAGCCAGCCATCGCGAGTTCTAGCGCAAGGGTGGTTTTGCCGCTGCCGGATGGCCCGGCGATAACCATGCAGACCCCCGCCTGTGCCACACAGGACGCATGAAGCAGCGCGGCCGTGGCACTTCGGCCGGCGAGGCTGGCAATAACCTCTCGCAAGACAAGATGGCGAAGCTGGTCGTGATCAAGTCCGGAGCGGTGGACATCCCCGTCGCTGATCACCACGAAATCATCCCATCCCCCGACGGCCTCGATCGTACATCCGGAGACATCGCTTGAGGCTACCTCGTAGGGTGCGAGCACTGCCGAAACTTGATCGAGCAGAATACGGAAGGGGCTACGCACGGTGCAGGTACGCCCATCCAACGCGAATGTCCGGCTCAGCATTTCCGCCGGATTCGGGCGTTTCACGTCAGTCGCGGGGTCTTCAAACGCCTCCGCCAAGAACAATCCGGCCGAGTCCCAATCGTCCAGCGTTGCACGCACCAGTGACAAGGCATCAACGGCGTTCAATTCCCCATCCTTTGAGAGACGCGCAGCGAGGCTGGCTTCCGTTTCACCGCAGCGAAGTCCGGTCAGAATATCCAGCCCGACGGCATTCGAAATAACAGTTGCCCCGGAAATCCGCGATCGAATGAGAACGCTGCTTCCCAAGTCATAGGTTTCGAGCTCAAATGGCGGCATACCGCACCCGCGGCCGTCAAGAACAAGTACGGTCGCCGGAAGCGCCGCCTGTCCGCGGCCTTATTGGTTTCTGAAGTTTCCGATGCCCGTGGATCGGTTGAAGCGCCCGCTTCCCCACGTGCTTTCCCGTGTTGCGCCGATACTGTCACGCCCCGACCAAGGGTTGTCCGGGCGATCACCGCCACAGAACCAATAGTTGAGCCAGGGCCGCCGATCAGGATCCAGCGCCGAGCAAAAGCTCTGTTGGGCAACGGCCTGATCTGCCGACAGGACGACCGTCGAGGTCCCCGCCACGAACACGGCGTATTTCTGAACTGCTTTCAGTGCCTCACGGCGTCCCGCATCTTCAACGCCATCCAGGTCCGGCCGCGCGCCGTCCGGCATTTCCCGGTCAGTATCCTCGGTGCTCATGCTCAATGCCTGCCTGCTATTGTGCCTGCTTTATGGAACGACATTTTACTTCAGCGGTACCATTGGCGGAACCCCCAGAAAAAATTGGCCATATTTATCTTTATGATCGTCTGCACTTTCGCCACAGGCACGGCCCGTGGCAAAATACGCCTGCCGAGTTTCATCCGAGCCACGGCAGAACCGCGAATTGAACGTCCTATGCAAAGGTTCCGCAGTTGGGGTGCGTCAGCTTGGCGGCGTCGTTTTGCACGGCGGGGGCGGCCGCGATGCCGGCCAACGATCCATTTCTCGGATCTGGAATGCCAATGGCGGTCGAATTGACGGAAGGACCAGGACAAATGGCATCAACACAGAGATTGAGTTTGGCACCCGTCGCGCCTGCGAAGGCCATCCACCCTATCGCCGTCCGGGCAAGTCGAACATCTCGGGGAAGCCACGCAGTCGGCGCTTTCAGTGCCATTCGCTCGAAAAAGCCCAAATCAGCCCGGGGCAGTCAGGCAAACGCAGTAGGATGGATTCCGCATGCAGAGCGATCATCACGCTGGTTGACGCGGGCTCCCACCAAACACAACCTCAATCACACGATGGCCAGATCCATGGCAAACCCGCTGTTTCGTTTTATCTCCAAAGCCGATGCTGACGTCCCAATCCGTACTTTCCGCTGAACCCACCCTCCGTCTTGCCGCCTTTCTGGGCGTGTTGATGGTGATGATCCTATGGGAAGTCGCCGCGCCCCGTCGGCGACGAGAAATCCCGCGGGTTATCCGATGGACGAACAACATCGCGCTCGTGATGCTTGATACGGCAATCCTCCGACTGACCTTTCCGATCCTCGCCGTCGGTCTCGCGGTCATGGCCGAGGAACGTGGCTGGGGTTTGTTTAACAATGTGGACGCACCGGTTTGGCTCGCCATCGTGGCCTCGATGCTGCTCCTCGATCTCGCGATTTACCTTCAGCATGTCATGTTCCACGCGGTGCCGGGGCTCTGGCGGCTGCACCGGATGCACCACGCCGATCTTGATTTCGACGCGACAACCGGCCTGCGCTTTCACCCCGTCGAGATACTGATCTCCATGGGGATCAAGCTCGCAGTTGTCGCGGCCCTGGGCCCACCCGCCATTGCGGTTTTGCTGTTCGAGGTGGTGCTGAATGCGACGGCGCTTTTCAACCATGCCAACATCGACCTGCCTCGCCCGACGGATCGCGTTTTGCGCCTGATCGTCGTCACCCCGGACATGCATCGCGTCCACCATTCCGTCGATCCGCGCGAGACCAATTCGAACTACGGCTTCAACCTGCCATGGTGGGATTGGCTACTCGGCACCTACGTCGCCCAGCCCGCAAAGGGGCACGATGATATGGAGATTGGAATTGAGCAGTTCCGCACGCGCCGTGATCTCTGGATCGATCGGATGCTGATCCAGCCTCTGCGCGGTCCGGCTTCAGGTCACGCGCTTGACCCGCACAACAAGACGAAAGAGCCCGACGCTTGACAGCAAGCGGCCGCACGCTGGCCCTAGCGGCACTTCCTTTGGCCCTTGTTGTTCTCTTTGCAGAAATCTCCCGGATCACAGCAATTCAGTACGTCGCATGCCTTGCCATTGCGAGCGCATCTGTCCTTCACGGATTTGGTGCTGACCACAGACAGGAATCGTTCGGAAGGCGCGGCTTGAACCGTCGCCGGATCGAAAGCCATGCTCATTGACGGGGTTTCCGACAACAAGAGGACAGACAGAAGCCCGCTGACAAATGGCATTGCATGTCTCATGTGTCCTCCATTCTGAGTGCGAAGCTTCACGTTCGGCCGGCCGGTCCCGGCAACGCACGACACACCCCAAGCTGTGAAGTAGCCTCTTTAAGTGTGCCGGGGATCACCGCTCCGAACAAGAAGCGGGCGGTCACAGTGTCGTGCAACCAACCGCGAGTTCGGAATTTCGGCGCCCTGTCACTACGCAATCAGGCGTGCCAGCAGCACCACGACGATCGCACCAAGTGCTGAAACAAGGATCTGCGTCAGAAGCGGTCCGCCAACTTCGAACTCCGCGCCGACCAGCCGCAGGAGGAAGGGGCCGACAAACGCACCCACGACACCTGACAGCAAGTAGGTGATCAACCCGCTGCCTCCGACAACGAAACTCGCCAGCCAGCCCGCAACCAGACCGATGATCAGAAAGGCGATAAGGGATTGTCCTGACATTTTGGCTCTCCTTTTGCCCCGAGCGTGCCACATTCTTGCCCCCATTGGGCGACAGCTTGGTGACGGCGACAATATGACCAACATGCGTTAACCGAATGGCAAGAGTTTCGGACGCAGGGTCAGCACACCGGGCCACGCCGGGCCCGCTATCGGGGAGGCGCAATATGGCGCTTGGAATGTTCCTGGTTTCGGCCTTCGTGGCCATCTTCGCAGCTATCGCAACCGGATTGTCCGGCGGTACGTGGCTCGCCGTTATCGGCTGGGGCATCGGCACCGCCTGGCTAAGCGTCCTTGTTCTGGCCGGGATGGCCATGGCACGCAGCTATCTGACCAGCGACATCGCCGTTCGCCGCTCCAACCGGCCGGTTTCCCGGCAACTCGCGCACCGCCCTTCTTGAGAGCGCGGCCACTTCCCTAAGATCTCGACAGCATTCCGCGCCGGTAGTGTGGCCCCAGGGACTCATCCGCGCATTCCATTAAGCTTCGTAAATGCCTTGTTAACGAATTCGGACAAGGCTCGCGCACATGCGCCAACTCTGCATTCTCCTGCTCCTTTGCGACTTCTGGATCGCCTCGGTACTTCCCGCAACGGCTGGCGGCGCCTGGCCACGCGGCGAAGGCCGAACTTTCATATCCCTGTCCTGGTCGACCTTCGGTGACGCGGCGGGGTACCTTGAGAAGATCTCCCAACCGATCGACGCGGAAAACGTCCCGGAACTGAAACTGACGGACGAGATCGCCTTTTTCGCCGAGTACGGAATCACCGAACGCCTGACTTTCGGAGTCGACACCTACAACCGTCCGGATACCGGTTTGGCATCCAACGTCCTGTTCCTGCGCAGCGGCATTGGCAACCCTGATTGGGCGAACCGTTACGGCATCGAGATCGGCTTCGGGCCGATACACGACTGGCGCGGGCAGGACGACACCGTCATGCGCGTCGGTCTTGCCTGGGGACGTGGCTACCAGAGCAGATGGGGCAACGGTTGGATGGAGGTGGACTCCAAGCTCGGCTGGCAAACCGACGCAGCCGAGGAATACTGGAAGATCGACAGCACACTCGGGCTCAATGCGACTGAACGTTCAATCTTTTACTTTCAGTTGCAGAGCGGGGCCGCGGGAGAAGCCGACCCTTTCCTGCGGGCCGTCCCGGCATATGTGTTCCGCTTCGACCGCGGGATCAGCGTGGAATCTGCACTTCTGCTTGGTATGCAAAACGATGATGCCCAGGGAGTGAAGATCGGTGCCTGGCTCGAATTCTGATCGCGGGGAGTGCTGTCTAGGCGTTTGCATTGCCCATTTTCATCGGCTTCGATGACACCGGCCGGGCCGCCGCAGGTGGCCAAGCATTGCGCGACCGTCGCGAAGTGACTGCATCGCCGGCTGGGCGCGAGGTTGATTGCCGGGCGTTGACCTCCCCCAACGCGGTTCGTCGTATCTGTGAAGGCGGGCACAACTCCGTCGTGAACCGTAAACGCTGATATATCTCGTCCGGGCTCTACCCTTTCCGGCGCCAGTGCGTTCCGATGATCAGCGCAACACCATGACCGCGCAGGTCGCATGTCGCACAACCTGTGCGGCGGTGCTCCCCAATAGGTAATCCTGCATGCCTGGCCGGTGACTCGCTATGATAATGCAGTCGGCCGCAAGGTCTCCTGCTGCGTCAAGGATGGCGCGTCCGGCGTGCCCTTCGATCAGTAGACCATGACCGCCGGGAAGACCTGCGGCGAGCCGATCCAATTCAGCCTTCAGACCCTCCCGCGTTGCCGAAACAAGATCCTCGGGTATGTAGTGAATAGCGTAGGCCGGCACCTGTTCCACGACGTGCATGAGCGTCACGGCGGCCCCATCGGCGGCAAGCGCACGCGCGACATCAAGCGCCGCCTTGATCTTCCCGTCATCTTCGAAGGAGATCGGAACGAGGATGTTCTTGTACATGACTCACCTCCGGTATCGTCAGGCCAAAGGATCGCTCACCCCAATCAGCGTTGCCTTGATTCAGGTCAGTCGTAGCTTTCGACCACGTCGTACATTACCGGCTCGAAACTCCGGCACAGGTCATTGAAACGCCTCGTGCGGGTGCGCATTTCATCGCTGCGCAACATCGCCTGGAAGTCTTCTCGACGTTCCCACTGAGAGTAGTTCGCGATACGTGTCTGCGCATCGTTGACATGCAGACCTGCGCCGATGAAACCCGGTTGCTTGGAAATGAAATTCTCGTAGGCATCGCTCAGTTCGTCCACAAGATCCTGGCAAGTTCCGGGACTGAGCTCGAACGTCGTTATCACGGTCTGGAAACTGCTGGCTTTGGAAATCGTCGGCATGTCGCCCTCCCTGGCTAGGCTCCACAGCCTAGCACGGGCGCAGCCATTGCAAAGCGTGTTCTCCGCGGGTCAGGTATTCGGTGCCCCCTCCAGGCGCATCATCTTCCGAACCGCCATCCAATCCCGCGGGAGTTGAGGCGGCGCTCGCAACACCGACGCGATCTCGCTCGTGTGCTGTGGCATGCGTCGTCCGGAAAAGTCGCGCGCCCATTCGAGAAAGGCGACAGATTGATCTGGCCGCAACCGGCAAGCACTACCGACGAGCCCGAGCAACGTGCCGGACGGCGCGTACCATTCGTCCTGAATCGATTCCACGCGGCGCCGCATGATGGGACCGACCCCGCGCAAACATCGCGACTCGGAGAACGTGATCAGCAACTGGCCGACCTCCTGTCGGCTGTATCCGATGAGTGGGGGAAAGCTGTCGAAGAAAATCGCCTCGCCGTCTCGCACGGCGAGGTTTCGTATCGACGGGTGAAACCCGATGCGCGCAGGGTACCGCGCAGCCTGCTCCCAAAACCTGGCGATCATCTCGCCAGCCGTTTCCATGAGATCGATCGCCACCGCAGGCGTCGCCCGGATCAATTGAGGACGCAGCAGCGTTTCTTCTGGCAGCGCCGCCTGAACAATCACCGGAAGCGTTTTTCCGCGGCGGCGAAGCAAGTAGAGTTCCGTGGACGGAACAGGCAACCCGAAAGCTTCCAGAACGGCGAGATAGTTCGCATGGGCAGTCGCGAGGCGGTTGAGCACACATGTATCAGATTGCGCCCTGTAAACCTTTACCACCTTGTCGCGCAGCGGCCCGTCGGTTGGACGGAACGGCGCACAGAAATACCCCAACCTGGAGAGCGGCTCCCGGCCTGATTTCCGATACGCCTCTATGACCCTCAGGATTTCCGGCTCGACTTCTGCCACGTTGTCTCGCGTCATTCAGTATTTGGCGGGTGGGTGGCGCAGAGCGCGACCGACCCGCCAATAGGTCGAAACATCAGAGGCGTCATTCAGCGTACGACGTGAACGGCACAGCGGGCATGGCGAACGACGCGCGCCGCCGTTGAACCAAGGAAGTAGTCTTGCATGCCCGGACGGTGGCTCGCGATAACGATACAATCGATGCCCGTCTCGTCGGCATAGTCGAGGATCGTGCGCGCCGAATGCCCCTCCACGACGACAACCTCGGCGTTGTCGACCCCATCGGAGAGCGCCGACAAACCGCTCGAAATATCCTCCCGCGCCTTTTCGAGATGATCTGCGGGCAGGTATTCCGTCGCATATTGCGGCAAATGCTCCATCACGTGCAGAAGCGTGATCTTGCCGCCGTCGGCGCGGATTGCCTGGGCGATATCCATGGCCTCACGGGCGTTGCGATCTGCCTCGAACGAGACCGGGACGAGAACATTGTCATACATGGCGAAGCCTTTCTATTGCGACGGCAGGCTAGCCGTCCCCCCAAGACCCGACTTTGATTCAGGTCAGATCTGGCACGAAGATCCGGCATGCCTCCCCTGCATCCGTGCCACCGTCCCCGCGCCGCACGGTCGCGGCTTCCTTGCCGCTCCAGCCACGGGGTCCCGCTATCCTTTTCTTGAAATTGCCCGGTCTGCAAGTACCTTGCGTGACGAAATTCAGGGAAGCGAACAAGCGTGGCAAACAAATCCGTTGACCCGATCCGACCGACCGACGACGGTGCGCGTCAACTCGCGCGAGAGATCGTCGCGGGCGCGCGATACGGCTCTCTGGGCGTTCTGGAAGCCGACACCGGATTTCCGCTGGTCACCCGGATCGCCTTCGGCACGAGCCCGTCAGGCGCCCTACTGGCCCTGGTCTCATCGCTTTCGCAACACACCGCCGCGCTTCGGAGAGTCCCGGTCTGCTCTGTTCTGGTTGGAGAGCCGGGAGCAAGCGGCGATCCACTCACCCATCCTCGGCTAACATTGCAATGCCGTGCGCAGTTCATTGAGGCGAGCGATCCAGCGCGCCCTGCTCTCCGAGAGGCATGGCTCACCACGCACCCGAAGGCAAAGGTCTATATCGACTTCGCCGATTTCAGTTTTGTCCGATTTGATGTCGAACGCGCCTTCCTGAACGGTGGCTTCGGAAAGGCGTATGTGCTCGAAGCAACGGACCTGGATTTCGTGTGATCCGGTTTTTACTTCTGCGCCACTGCAGTCAGATTTCCGCGAGTCATCAGCAGTTCAAGCCGCGCCGAACCCTGCTTCGACTTGTAGACGTTCAGAAAGGCGGCTGATTTCTCAAGTCTCCGTATTCCGCGGTCCGAACATGGCCGGGTTTCGCCGCCACAGACCTTGGCGCGCAGTTTGGCATAGGCTTTGTCTGTGGTGTCGGAATCCGGTTTTACCCCGACCGGCCCGTAGTGAACGAGTTCATAGAGTTCGACCGACCCGAACATCGCCACCGCCCCGGTAATCCGGCGTGGGCAGCCATCCTTGAATCCCGTAACGTAGAAGTCTCGCGCGGCCGTGCTCCCCGGAGCTGTATCGTAGAGATTGAAGCGACCGGGGCCGCTCTCGACCTTCTTGCCAAGGGCCTTGCCGCGCGTCCCACAGGCGCGCGCAACCAGCCCCTCCTCGATTGCTGTCGGCGCTTTGGTAGAGGCACGCAGCAGACGGCCAAGTCCCTGTTTCTCTTCTGCCGACGCTGGCAGAGAGATCGCTATGAGACACAGTACAGCACAAACCCGCGCGGCGGCGTGGGAAATGAGCATCGGAAAATCCTCTTGCGGAAAACCAGTGCCGGATAGGCACAATTACCGATTCCCGCAAGCATGGGCGAAACCACGCCGCCATTTGAGCGAATCCCCGCCGGGTTCACCAAAAAAAACACTAGCGGCTTTCCAGATCCTCCACATCGACAACGCCTTGGACGGCCTTGAGTGCTCCGCGCACCTGCGGGCTTACCGGCAGTCCTGAACCGATCTCCATGTCGACTTCGCCTGGCAATCCGGGATCGAGAAGTGTGACATGGATCGGACCCTTCATCCGCACTTGCCCGGCCTCGGTCGTGCGCGCGAGGATCGACTGTAGTACCGGCAGCGCCGAGCCATCGTTCACAAACAGCCGAAATCCTCCGCCGCCGCCGCCGGCACCGCTCTCCTGATCAACCGGCCGCGCGCCTTTGCACAGCAGCTTGAGTTGCTCGCTCTCGTATGTCGCCTCGGCCGTGACGACGACATTCTGGCCGGGTTCGAGGTGGTCACGCGCTTTTTCCAACGTTTCCGAAAAAACGGTCATCTCGAACAATCCAGTGGGGTCCGACATTTGCACGAAAGCAAATCGGTTCCCACGGGCCGATTTGCGCTCCTGCTTACCAGCGACCGACCCTGCCATCTTCACCACCGCCGGGCCCTGCTTCACTAGGTCCTCGACTTCTGACAAAGTCTTTACCCCGCGCCGTTTCAGCATGCCCATGTAGTCGTCGAGCGGATGGCCAGAGAGGTAGAACCCGATGGCGGCGTGTTCTTCGCCCAGTCGCTCGTTCGGCAACCAGTCCTCCACCTCCATCAGCCGCGGTTCGGGCAGATCCTCTCCAGCTTCGCCGAAGAGCGACACCTGGTTTGAGTTCCGTTGCTCGTGGATCGCCGCCGAGTAGGCCACCAGCGCGTCGAGCGATTTCAGAACCCGGTGCCGGTTGCGGTCCAGCACGTCAAAGGCACCGGCGCGGGCCAACATCTCCAGCGGTCGTTTGCCGACATGCTTCAGGTCGACCCGACGGGCGAAGTCGAAGAGCGTCACGAAGGGGCCGTCCTTGCGGCCCTCGACGATCAGCGTCATCGCCTCGTGGCCGACATTCTTCAGCGCCGCCAGCGCGTAAATCAGCTTGCCATCCTCTACCGAGAAGGTTTCGACGGAGCGATTGATGCAGGGCGGCACGATCTCGATATCCAGGCCCCGCCGCACCTCCTCGGCGTAGACCGAGAGCTTGTCGGTGAGGTGAATATCGCAGTTCATGATCCCAGCCATGAATTCGACCGGGTAATTCGCCTTGAGATAGGCCGTCTGGTAGCTCACCACCGCGTAGGCCGCAGCGTGAGACTTGTTGAAGCCGTAGTTGGCGAATTTCTCCAGCAGGTCGAACACCTCGCTGGCCTTTTTCTTGTCGACGCCGTTGGCCGCCGCGCCCTTCTCGAATTTGGGCCGCTCGGCGTCCATCGCCTCCTTGATCTTCTTGCCCATGGCGCGGCGCAACAGGTCCGCGCCGCCGAGGCTGTAGCCCGCCATCACCTGCGCGATCTGCATCACCTGCTCCTGGTAGACGATGATGCCCTGCGTCTCCTCCAGGATATGGTCGATCAGCGGATGAACGGATTCGCGTTCTTTGAGTCCGTTCTTCACCTCGCAATAGGTCGGGATGTTCTCCATCGGCCCCGGCCGGTAGAGTGCCACAAGCGCAACGATATCCTCGATACAGGTCGGCTTCATGCGCCTCAGCGCATCCATCATGCCCGAGCTTTCCACCTGGAACACGGCGACGGTCTTGGCCGCCGCATAAAGCTCATAGGTCTTGGCGTCATCGAGCGGTATATGGTCGATATCCACCTCGACGCCCCGGAGCTTCAGCAGGTCCAGAGCGTTCTGGATCACCGTCAGCGTCTTCAAACCGAGGAAGTCGAACTTCACCAGCCCGGCTTGTTCCACCCATTTCATGTTGAACTGGGTCGCCGGCATGTCCGAGCGTGGATCCTGGTAGAGTGGAACCAGCGCGTCGAGTGGCCGGTCTCCGATCACGACGCCGGCCGCGTGCGTCGAGGCGTTCCTAAGCAGCCCCTCGACCTGCTGACCATAGGTCATCAAACGGTCGACCTGCTCGTCGTTCTTCGCCTCGTCGCGCAGCCGTTCCTCGGTCGCCAGTGCCTTTTCAATGGAAACCGGCTTCACTCCCTCCACCGGGATCATCTTGCTCAGCCGATCCACCTGACCGAACGGCATCTGCAACACCCGGCCGATATCCCGCACCGCGGCCTTCGACAACAAGGCACCGAAGGTGATGATCTGCCCCACCTTGTCGTGGCCGTATTTCTCCTGAACGTAGTGGATCACCTCTTCTCGGCGGTCCATGCAAAAGTCGATGTCGAAGTCGGGCATGGACACCCGTTCCGGGTTGAGAAACCGCTCGAACAGGAGGGAGTAACGCAGCGGATCGAGGTTGGTAATCGTCAGCGCATATGCCACCAGCGAGCCCGCGCCCGACCCCCGGCCCGGGCCCACTGGTATATCATGTTCCTTCGCCCATTTGATGAAGTCGGAAACGATCAGGAAATACCCCGGGAATCCCATGGACTCGATGATACCCAGCTCGAACTCCAGCCGCTCGTTGTATTCGTCAACGCTCGCAGCGTGCGGAATGACGGCAAGGCGCTTTTCCAGCCCTTCATGGGCCTGCCGCCGGAGTTCTTCCACCTCGTCCTCGGCAAAGGTCGGCAAGATCGGTTTTCGTCGCTCCGAAACGACGTGGCATCGCTGCGCGATCTCCACTGTGTTTTCTATCGCTTCGGGAAGATCGGCAAAGAGCGCGACCATTTCCTCGGGCGTTTTCAGGTAATGCTGCGGCGTCAATCGCCGCCGCGTTTCCTGCTGGTCCACATAGGCTCCCTCGGCGATACAGATCAGTGCGTCATGCGCCTCGTAGAAGCCTTCCTTGGGGAAGTAGACGTCGTTGGTTGCCACAAGCGGCAGGTCCAGCTCGTAGGCGGTCTCGACGAAAAACCGTTCCGTGGCGCGTTCCGCCTCAGGCAGTCCGTCATCGCCGGGATGCCGCTGCAGCTCAACGTAGAGCCTGCCTGGAAAGGTCGCCGCCAAACGTTCCAGCAATACCCGCGCCTTTGGCTCCTGCGCGGCGCGTACCAGGCGGCCCAGCGCCCCGTCCGGCCCGCCAGTCAAACAGATGATACCCTCGGCATGGAGCTCCAACTCACCCGGCGTCACGTGGGCAAGCTGTTGGTCGCCGCGCAGGTAGAGGCAGGAGTTCAGCTTCATCAGGTTGCCGTAGCCAACCTCGTTCTGCGCCAGCAGGACAACCGGCGCGGGCGGAATGGGTTTCTGGCCTGGGATGACCGGCTCGTATTCCAAATCCACCTGGCATCCGAGGATCGGCTGAATACCCGCACCGCTCGCGGTTACCGAGAACTCCAGCGCTGCGAACATATTGTTTGTGTCCGTCACCGCGACGGCGGGCATGCCCATATCCCGGCAAAGGCCCGGCAACTTTTTGGTCCGGATTGCTCCCTCGAGGAGCGAATACTCGGTGTGGAGACGAAGATGGATGAATCGGGGAAGGCTGCTCATGGGGGCAGACTAGAGCCCGGAACGAACCATGAAAACGGGTCAGACGGCAACTTCCTGTGGACAACCCGCAACCCCCTGCCGGCAGGGAATAATATGTTCGATGGCGCAGGGACCGGCTGACACAGCGGCACAGCCGCCCAAGCAATAGGCAGATGCAAGACATGTGTGCAGATTTCTCTGCCATACCTTGCAATGTCGTGCGGTTTTGGCTTTGCTCATACGGAACAACAGGGAGGCGCGCTTTCTACGCCGCATCGAGGGCGCGCCGGGTGGAATCACCGGTACGGCGGCGGAACAAAAAATGGAGATCACGTTTCTTCTGAACGGAGAGACCGTGGAGGTGCAAACCGCACCAACCCGGACACTACTGGATTGGCTCCGCGAGGAAAGCGGCTTGAGCGGCACGAAAGAGGGCTGCAACGAAGGCGACTGCGGGGCGTGTACCGTGATGGTGACCGCTCCGGGCGAAGCGCCGCGCAGCCTGAACGCCTGT
This sequence comes from Tropicimonas marinistellae, assembly GCF_001509585.1. Classification (GTDB taxonomy): domain Bacteria; phylum Pseudomonadota; class Alphaproteobacteria; order Rhodobacterales; family Rhodobacteraceae; genus Tropicimonas; species Tropicimonas marinistellae. The sequence goes on from NZ_LNCI01000011.1 coordinate 126,970, forward strand.
ATTCTCTTCCTGCCGCAACTCGCGGGCAAGGCGGTGCGAACTGTTGAGGGCCTGCAAGGCCCGGACGGCACCCTGCATCCGGTTCAGGAGGCGATGATCACGCATCACGGATCTCAGTGTGGCTTCTGCACTCCCGGCATCGTCATGTCGCTCGCAACGGGTCACACGAACGGTCAAACCGATCACGACGATCTGCTTGCCGGCAATCTGTGCCGTTGCACGGGCTACGCGCCGATTGTGCGATCTGCCGAAGCCGCCGGAAGCGCGCCGGTCCCGGAATGGATCTCCGGAGCGCCCGAGTTCAGTGACGCTGCATTCACCGGGCGGCATCAGGAGCGGCAGCGCTCAAGCGCCCAGGAGGAAGGAGCGGTTGCCAGGCCCTCCTCCTCAGACGAACTTGCCGCCTGGTACATGGCTCATCCCGATGCAACGCTGGTTGCCGGGGCAACCGACGTGGGGCTCTGGGTCACCAAGGGTCTCCGGGAGTTGTCCCCGCTGGCCTTCCTGGCCGGTTGCGAGGACCTTCGACAAATCGAGACGACCGAGGATGGCGTGCGGATTGGCGCCATGGTGACCATCGACGATATGCGCCCGGTAATGGCGGAGCGTCACCCGAGCTTCGGAGAATTGCTGCGCCGCTTCGCCTCTGTACAGGTGCGAGGGGCAGCCACGATCGGCGGCAACATCGCCAACGGCTCGCCTATCGGCGACTGCCCGCCAGCATTGATCGCCCTTGGCGCTACGCTTCACCTGCGCAAGGGCGACACGCGCCGGAGCCTGCCGCTGGAGGACTTTTTCGTCGCCTATGGCAAGCAGGACAGGCGCCAGGGCGAGTTCGTCGAGGCCGTATCCATCCCGAACCAGCCCGACACCTTGCGTTGCTACAAGCTCTCGAAACGCTTCGATCAGGATATTTCAGCCGTTTGCGGCTGTTTCAATATCAACGTCGCAAACGGCAGCGTCGCCACGGCCCGGATCGCGTTCGGCGGCATGGCAGCAACGCCCAAACGCGCCCGAGCGGTCGAGGAAGCGTTGGTCGGGCGCACCTGGTCGGACGAAACGGTTAGCGCTGCCTTGCCAGCCTTTGCCGAGGACTACACCCCGATTTCGGACATGCGCGCGTCGGCCGAGTACCGTCTGGAGGCTGCCGGCAACATGCTGCGTCGCTTCCATGCCGAAACCACGGGCCTTGCCACCGATGTGCTTGCGGTGCGGCCATGAGCGTTGCCCGCCCCCTGCCCCACGACGCCGCTCGGCTCCATGTCACCGGTCAGGCGCGCTACGTCGATGACATCCCGGTTCCGGCGGATTGCCTACACCTCGCGTTCGGTCAGTCCACCATTGCCGCCGGCCGGATCGGCGAATTGGACCTTGACGCCGTGCGCACGGCCCCGGGCGTGGTGTCCGTGATCACCGCGAGCGACCTGCCGGCGGAAAACGACGTGTCGCCAGCACCGATATTTCACGAGGAGATGCTCTCCTCGGGCGAGATACAATATGTCGGTCAACCGGTTTTTCTCGTCGTCGCCACGAGCCACCTGGCAGCCCGGAAAGCCGCGCGGCTCGCTCGGATCACATATGAAGAACGCCCCGCGATCCTCACGATCGACGACGCCATAGCCGCAGACTGGCGGTTCGAGGAGGGCCCGCGCATCTACGAGCGCGGAGACCCCGAGGCCGCCATCACCGCGGCCGAGCGTGTGGTTGAGGGGGCCATCGAGATCGGCGGACAGGAGCATTTCTACCTGGAAGGCCAGGCCGCGCTGGCAATGCCGCAGGAAGGCGGCGACATGGTCGTGCATTGCTCCTCCCAGCATCCGACCGAAATCCAGCACAAGGTCGCCGAGGCGCTCGGGCGCCCGATGCACTCAGTCCGCGTGGAAGTACGGCGCATGGGCGGGGCGTTCGGCGGCAAGGAAAGCCAGGGCAACGCGCTCGCTTGCGCCTGCGCGGTCGCTGCGCGAACCACCGGCAAGCCGTGCAAGATGCGCTACGACCGCGACGACGACATGACGATCACCGGAAAGCGCCACGATTTCCGAATTGCCTACCGCGCAGGGATCGACGCAACGGGTCGCATCGCGGGCATCACGTTTGAGCAATATTGCCGCTGTGGCTGGTCACTCGATCTCTCGCTGCCGGTTGCCGACCGGGCGATGCTCCATGCCGACAATGCGTATTTCCTACCGGCGGTGCGGATCACCTCCCACAGGCTTCGCACCAACACCCAATCCGCTACCGCTTATCGCGGCTTCGGTGGGCCGCAGGGCATGCTCGGCATCGAGCGGGTGCTCGATCACATTGCGCATACGGTCGGCCGGGAACCGCTGGAGGTGCGGCGGCGTAATTTCTATGAGGAGGCCCCCGGTACCGAGGCGGGGGGGCCGTCTGCCCCCCCGCGCCCCCCCGAGGATATTTCCGGACAGAAGAAGACCGGAACCCTCACGCCGTATCACATGGATGTCGAGGATTTCTGCCTGTCGGCGCTGAGCGAGCAGTTGGCGGAAAGCTCCAAGTACCTGACACGCAAATCCGTGGTTGCGGAGTGGAATGCTGCCAATCCGATACTGAAAAAGGGACTCTCGCTGACACCGGTGAAGTTCGGGATCTCATTCACGCTCACCCATCTCAATCAGGCCGGCGCGCTGGTGCATGTCTACAACGATGGGTCGATTCATCTCAACCACGGCGGCACCGAGATGGGGCAGGGTTTGTTCCAGAAGGTCGCGCAGGTGGCCGCTGCCAGGTTCGGCGTGGACACCGACAGGGTGAAGATCACCGCGACGGACACCGGCAAAGTGCCAAACACCTCCGCAACCGCGGCCTCGTCTGGATCTGACTTGAACGGGATGGCCGTCCAGGCGGCTTGCGATACGATCCGCGACCGGCTGGCAGAGTTCGTGTCCGAGCGATTTCAGGCCCCCCCGGAAAAGGTGCGTTTCGCTGGCGGGATGGTACATGTGGGCGACGAGGCGTTGCCGTTCGATCAAGTGGTGCTGGAGGCCTACCAGGCGAGGATCAGCCTGAGCGCGACGGGTTTCTACAAAACCCCGGATATATCCTGGGACCGGATCAATGGCGCGGGTCGGCCGTTTTTCTATTTCGCGTACGGTGCAGCCGTGACCGAGGTTGTCGTGGACACCCTGACCGGCGAAAACCGCATTCTGCGGACGGACATTCTCCACGACGCGGGCTCTTCGCTGAACCCGGCGCTCGATATCGGCCAGATAGAGGGCGGTTACGTGCAGGGTGCCGGCTGGCTGACCACGGAGGAACTCGTCTGGGACGGCAGGGGCCGGCTGACGACACATGCGCCCTCGACCTACAAGATCCCCGCATGTTCGGACCGTCCCGATATCTTCAATGTTGCCCTTTGGGACGCACCCAACCGGGCCGACACGATCTATCGCTCCAAGGCGGTGGGCGAGCCACCCTTCATGCTGGGGATTTCTGCCTTCCTCGCCCTGTCAGACGCGGTGGCGGCCTGTGGGCCAGGGTATCCGGCGCTCGATGCGCCAGCCACGCCCGAACGTATTCTGGCGGCCATCGCGCGGGTGCGGGCATGAGTTTCGACGCGCAATCCCTGAAGATGACCGTTGCCCGCCATGGCCGGGTCGCGCGCGTCGTCGTGACTGAGGTCAGCGGTTCCGCACCGCGGGAGGCCGGTGCCTCCATGCTCGTCTGGAAGGGTGGGCAGAGCGGTACCATCGGCGGCGGTGCGTTGGAACTTGAAGCGACGACGGCGGCACGAAATGCCTTGTCGCAAGGGAACAGCTTCGTCATGCGCCACCCACTCGGTCCGGCGCTCGGGCAGTGCTGTGGCGGCGCGGTTACGCTGGCGACAGAGGTCTGGGACGCGGCGTCGCTCGAGAGCCGTCTCGACACCGCGCGCGATGGTTGGGTCATCCGCCCGGTCGGCAGCGACAGCGGCACCAGGCCCCAAGCGGGAACCATGCCCTTGCGCCGTTTGCTGCGCGCATTGCGCAATGGCTCGGTTCTTCCCGGTCCGTGGCTGCAGGATGGCTGGCTGGCAGAGCCACTGTCAGAGCCACGCCACAGGTTGTGGCTGCATGGGGCGGGTCACGTGGGCCGGGCGATTGCCGCAACGCTTGCACCGCTACCGGAGTGGACAATTACCTGGATCGACACTCACGCGACACGCTTCCCTGACATGTCCCATGACACTGTCGACGTGTTGGTTGCGGAAGAGCCGGCGCGCGTTGTGGCGCACGCGCCACCCGATGCGCATCACCTGATCCTGACCTATTCCCATGCGCTCGACCTTGCGCTTTGCCGCGCGGTTCTGAAACGCGGCTTTGCATCGGCCGGACTTATTGGCTCGGCAACCAAGTGGCGCCGCTTCCGGAACCGCCTGCTCCAACTCGGGCATTCCGAGTCAGAGATCGCGCGTATCACCTGCCCAATCGGAGACCCAGCATTGGGTAAACACCCCCAAGCCATCGCAATCGGAGCGACTGCCATGCTACTGAGAACCGCTTCCGCCGTTCGCGAAACCGCTGTGGACCGCACCGCGTGACCGATCTTCTCACCCTCGAAGGGCTGACAAAGGCCTATCCCGGCGTTGTCGCCAACGACGATGTGTCTTTCGCAATAGCGCCGGGCGAAATTCACGCGCTGCTTGGCGAGAACGGCGCGGGCAAGTCCACGCTAGTCAAGATGATCTACGGGCTGGTGAAGCCTGACAGCGGGCGGATGCAGTTGCACGGCGCCCCGTTCGCTCCTGCGGAACCGCGCGCGGCACGGGCCTCCGGGGTGGCGATGGTCTTCCAGCATTTCTCGCTCTTCGAGGCGCTAACCGTTGCGGAGAACGTCGGCCTTGGGATGGAAAACCCTCCCCCCATGCGGGAGCTTTCGCGGGAGATCCGCGAGGTGAGCCACGCCTACGGGCTGCCTCTCGATCCACGCCGACTGGTCGGAGACCTGTCTGCGGGGGAGCGCCAACGGGTAGAGATCGTCCGGTGCCTGTTACAGGACCCAAAGCTGTTGATCATGGACGAGCCGACAAGCGTTCTTACTCCGCAGGAGGTGGAAATCCTCTTTGCGACACTCAACAAGCTGAAGGCCGAGGGAACATCGATCCTGTACATTTCGCACAAGTTGGAGGAAATCCGCGCGCTTTGCGATGGCGCGACGATCCTGCGGCGCGGAAAGGTGGTGGGCCGGTGCGATCCAAGGCAGAGCACGGCCGCGGAACTGGCTGAGATGATGGTTGGGTCGGCCCTGCACCGGCCGGACCGGAAGCCGGCAGCGCCAGGCGACGTGGTCCTGCAAGTGGCCGGGCTCACCAGCGAGCATGTGGAGGCCTTCGGTACCCGTCTGCAGAACGTCGGCTTCGAGGTCCATGCCGGCGAGGTACTCGGCATCGGCGGTGTCGCGGGCAACGGGCAGGACGAGCTCCTGAGCGCGATTTCGGGTGAAACGCTGGGCCCAAGCGAGACGGTGCGGCTGCGCGGCGAAAGCATTGGACACCTGGCACCAAATGCCCGCCGTGTGCGTGGACTACTGGCGGCTCCCGAGGAACGGCTCGGTCATGCCGCCGCACCCGACATGAGCCTGACCGAGAACGCGGTGCTCTCGGGCTGGCAACGGCAGGATCTCACGCAACAGGGGTTCGTCTTCTGGGGCAAGGCACGCGGCTTTGCCGAGACCATCATCAAGTCCTTCGATGTCCGCACACCCGGCCCAGGCACGGCGGCGCGTGCGCTTTCGGGCGGCAACCTTCAGAAGTTCGTCATCGGGCGCGAGGTGCTGCAGCGCCCCGATGTTCTGGTGGTCAACCAACCGACATGGGGCGTGGACGCAGCGGCGGCAGCGGCGATCCGCCAGGCCCTGTTGGATCTGGCTGCAGGCGGCGCGGCGGTGATCGTCATCAGCCAGGACCTCGACGAACTCCTGGAAGTGTCGGATCGCTTCGCGGCATTGAATGCGGGCTACCTCTCCGCACCGCGCCCTGCCGAGGGGCTGACCATGGAACAGATCGGACTCATGCTAGGCGGCGCTCATGATATGGATGTGGCCCACACCGATGAGGCCCACAAGATCAAGGACAGCTACGAGGAGCATCGCCCGTGATCCGGCTGGAAAAACGCCCGACGCCGTCCAGGTTCTGGACATGGGCAACCCCGATTCTTGCAGTGCTTCTGACAATGGTCGCCGGTGGACTGATGTTCGCCGCGCTCGGCAAGAACCCGTTTCTCGCGATAAAAACAATTTTCTACGACCCGGTCCTCGGCGAGTTCGCGTTTTATTACCGGGGTCAGTTGCTGGTAAAAGCCGGGCCGCTGATCCTGATTGCCGTGGGGCTCGCCATGGGGTTCAAGGCGGGCATCTGGAATATCGGCGCCGAGGGTCAGTACATCATGGGCGCCATTTTCGGCGCCGCGGTCGGGCTGGCCTTCTACCCGGCGGAAAGCTGGGTCATCTTCCCGCTGATGGTCTTGGCGGGAGCCGTGGGCGGCACTCTCTGGGCGATGATCCCGGCAATCCTGAAGGTGCGCTTCAACACCAACGAAATCCTCGTCTCTCTGCTGCTGGTCTATGTCGCCGAGCAACTTCTGGCCGCCATGGCGCTCGGGCCGCTGCGTAATCCGGACGCTGCGGGCTTCCCAGGCTCCCGCAATCTCCAGCAATATCCTTCGGCGTCAAACAGTGAGCTTTTCGCCGGCACGGGCATGCACTGGGGCGTGGTGGCAGCCTTCATTGCCGTGATCTTTGCCTATATCCTTCTCTCTCGGCATCTCATGGGTTTCCACATCCGTCTGGCCGGGCAAAGCCCGCGCGCCGCCCGTTTCGGCGGTGTGAATCCTACGGCACTCGTCGTCTTCTGCATGGGCGCTTCCGGTGCGCTCGCAGGAATGGCAGGGCTCTTCGAAGTCGCAGGCCCCGCCGGGCAGATCTCCATCGACTTCAATTCGGGATATGGCTTCACCGCCATCATCGTAGCCTTCCTCGGCAGGCTGCACCCGATCGGGATCCTGCTCGCCGGCCTTTTGATGGCGCTCACCTATATTGGCGGCGAGGCCGCGCAGGCGACGCTCCAGATACCCGCAGCCGCGATTCAGGCGTTCCAGGGGATGCTGCTCTTCTTCCTCCTGGGGCTCGATGTTCTCGCTAATTACCGAATCCGACTGACCCGGGAGGGAGTGGCCTGATGGACCTGTCTTCGATCAACTGGCTGCTGTTGCTGGCCTCGCTCATGGTCGCCGCAACGCCAATCCTCCTAGCCGGTATTGGCGAGTTGGTGGTGGAGCGCTCGGGTGTTCTGAACCTTGGCGTCGAGGGAATGATGATCACAGGTGCAATCAGTGGTTTCGCAATCTCCGTGAACACCGGCAGCGTCACCCTCGGATTCGTTTCAGCCGCCCTTGCCGGCGCGGCGCTTTCGCTGGTCTTTGGCCTGCTCACGCAATTCCTGCTGTCGAACCAGGTGGCGACGGGGCTTGCCCTCACCCTCTTCGGGCTGGGGCTCTCGTCGCTGATGGGTCAGGGCTATGTGGGCATCAAGGGGCTGAATGTACCGGACCTGCACCTGCCACTGCTCTCTGACATCCCCATTCTCGGCCCTATCTTCTTCCAGCATGACGCGATGGTCTATATCTCCATCCTCATCGTCGCCGGCGTCTGGGCGATGCTCAAATACACCCGCGCCGGCCTAATCCTGCGGGCTGTGGGCGAGAACCACGACGCCGCCCATGCGCTCGGCTACAAGGTGATCCGGATCCGGCTGATGGCCATTGCTTTCGGCGGCGCCTGCGCCGGTCTTGGCGGAGCCTATCTCAGCCTCGTTCGCGTACCGCAATGGACCGAAGGCATGACGGCTGGCGCAGGGTGGATCGCCCTCGCGCTCGTGGTCTTTGCCTCGTGGAAACCGTGGAGGGTTTTGATCGGCGCCTACCTCTTCGGCGGGTTGACCGTGTTGCAACTGAACCTCCAGGCCGCCGGCATGAAGATACCGGTCGAGTACCTTGCAATGTCGCCCTACCTGATCACAATCCTTGTACTTGTCATCATGTCGTCGGGCCGTGGCCGGGCCGCCTTGAACGCACCCGCCGAACTCGGCCGTTCGTTCCACGCAACTGCCTGATGCTGTACGGGCAAGAGACCCATGCGACGGGAAGAATACATCCAGATCCTCGACGGCACCCATCCGGGGCATGGCCGCACGATTGCCATTCTCCATCAAGGGCTGATCGTGGCATCGGGTCTGGCGATCTCGCTGGAGACCATTCCGAACCTGCCAAATTGGGCATACACCGCACTCTTTGGTTTCGAATCCATGGTCGTGGCGGTTTTCGTCATCGAGTATCTTGCCCGCGTCGTCTGCGCACCGCGCCCGTTCCGCTATATCTTCAGCTTCTGGGGAATTGTGGACCTGCTGTCATGCCTGCCAGCGCTTCTGATCGTCCAGCAGCAGTGGGCCGCAATTCGATCGCTGCGGCTGTTGCGGCTGGTTCGGTTGTTGAAACTGCTGCACGCCAACCGCGCCCTGATGCGGCTCGAACTCGCGCTCGCCGAGAGCCGTGGCGAACTTCTGGTCTTTGCATTCCTGGCCGGCATCATACTCTACATCGCCGGTGTCGGGATTTTCATTTTCGAACACGATGTGCAACCGGAGGCCTTCTCCTCCATTCCCAAGAGCCTGTGGTGGGCCGTGGTCAGTTTCACAACCGTCGGATACGGCGACATGTACCCGGTTACCGCCGAGGGGCGATTGTTCACGACGTTCATCCTGTTCATCGGGCTGGGCGTGATTGCCGTACCTACCGCGATCATTACAACGTCGCTTATCAACACCGACCTCAAGGAAACCATTGAGAAAGAAGTCGAAGAAGAGATCGGTGAAATCGAACGTGAGGTCCGCAAGGACCTCGCACCTCTCAAGAGAAAACCAACGAGGAGACCCTAGAATGAACTTCAAATCATTGCTCGCCGGCACCGCGCTGGCGCTTGGCCTGGCCGGCGCCGCGGCGGCCCAGGATCCGGTGAAGGCCGGGTTCATCTTTGTCGGCCCGGTCGGCGATGGCGGCTGGACGTTCGAGCATAACGAGGCGCGGCTCGCAGTCGAGGAGCATTTCGGCGACAAGGTCGAAACGGTCTATCAGGAGAATGTTCCCGAAGGCGCGGATGCCGAACGGGCGATGACCCAGATGGCGCTCGGCGGCGCGGATATCATTTTCACAACGTCCTTCGGCTACATGGACCCGACGATCAACGTTGCGGCCAAGTTCCCGGATGTGAAGTTCGAGCATGCTACCGGTTTCAAGCGGGCCGACAACGTTTCCACCTATTCCGCCCGCTTCTATGAAGGCCGCGCCGTACAAGGCACCATCGCCGGCATGATGACCAAGACGAACAAGGTCGGCTACATTGGTTCCTACCCAATTCCGGAAGTGATCCGCGGCATCAACTCCGCCTATGTCCACGCCAAGAAAGTCAACCCCGACATCGAATTCTCGGTGATCTGGGCTTACACCTGGTTTGATCCGGCCAAGGAAGCCGATGCTGCCAAGGCGCTGATTGAGCAAGGCGCAGACGTGGTCCTACAGCACACGGATTCCACCGCTCCGCATGCGGCTGCGCAGGAAGCCGGCGACGTGATCGCTTTCGGACAAGCCTCCGACATGGCCGAATATGGCCCGATGCCGCGTGTTTCGTCCATTATCGACAACTGGGCTCCCTACTACATCGACCGCGTGCAGGCGGTGATGGATGGCACCTGGGAGAGCATGGACACCTGGGACGGCATCGGCCCTGGCATGGTGAAGATCGGCGAAATCACCGACGCCGTGCCGGAAGAGGTGAAAGCGGCCGCGCTCGAGATGCGTGATGCGATCGCCGCAGGCGACTACCACCCGTTCACCGGTCCGATCAACAAGCAGGATGGATCGGCGTGGCTTGCCGAAGGCGAAGTGGCCGACGACGGCACCCTGGCCGGCATGAACTTCTACGTTGAAGGACTGACGGGCGAGATCCCCCAGTAAGGGCGAATTCGTCCCGAAGTTCGTCGGCATAGCGCCTCGAAGAAAGACAGCCGCCACAATCGTGGCGGCTGTTTGCATACCTGCTCCGGCGCAGCCCGACGATCTGGATGCCGACGCAACGTCTTACACGGGCCGCGTGGCCTGCATGGACGGGCGCGCCGCGAACTGCATTTCCCACTTCGCCAGTGCATCGCGTCCGGTACGCCAGTCCCGCTCGCCGTGTCGGAAATCGAGATATCCCAGGGTGCAGCCCACGGCGATTTGTCCAATATCCAGTGGTCCGGCAAGGTGGCTCGTCCAACGATCCTCCAGCACGTCGAGCGCGCGCGCGATCTTAGCCCATTGCCCTTCCACCCAGAAGTCGTGGATCTTCTCTTCCGGTCGGCAGCGCCCTTCATAGACCATGAGCACTGCTGCATCCGCGATCCCATCGGCCAGCGCTTCCAGGGTTAGCACCTCCCATAGGCGCTTTTCCGGGTAAAGGGCCGCGCCGGCACGGGTATCCAGATACCGGCATATGACCCGGCTGTCGAAAAGCGCAGGCCCGTCGTCGCGCACCAAAGTCGGGATCTTTCCCAACGGATTCCAGAAGATCGGCATCGTGCCGCTGTCCAGCGGCGTGCCGGACGCCGGCACGATCTCCACATCATCGATCTGCCCCGTTTCCCGCAGGGTGACCAATACCTTGCGAACGAAGGGCGACGCAGGACTGTGGTAGAGTTGCATGTGCACCTCCGCTGTTTGCCCGTGCAGGATATGCCGGGCACCGGACGATGCGAAGCTAAAGATTGCGGGGCCGGCAAGGATGCACCGGCCCCTTCCGGTCTGCAGCGACCCGGCGGCTAGCCCCTCAAATCACTGTCGGCCGGGTCAGTTACTCATTCCATGGCTTGCAGAGTCACGTTGTAGACGTTTCCGTTCGACATCGTGATCTCCACGTCGGTCGGATCTGTCAGGCCGGCGGTGTCGATTGAATTCACGACCTCGCAGACGTCACGACCGAAATTCTCTTCACCTGTGTTTTCCTTGATCATCATCGTCTGTTTCTCGTCGATGGTGACTTTCGCCATTTCGCATTCCACGGTCGTCATCATCTCGGCCGATGCGATCCCGGCGGGAATTACGAATGCGATAGCAAGGACTTTTTGTAAGCTGGTCATAATCTTTCCTCCCTAGAAAATGATGCGCGACTCACTCCGGTCCAAGTTCCGAAATGGGTGACGCGAACAGAGCATACTCCAATTGCGCCAAAAAATCCCTGTTGGGGTACCGCGATATACCACATTGGACGCTTCGAGCGCCGGAGGGGGCCTTGTAAGTCTGGCCGCCTGGCGTTTCAGGCGGTCAGGCTGGCGTCATCGTGCCCACGAATGGTTGCAACAACGATCTGACTCTCAGGTTGATCCGAACCAAATTCGACCTCGGTGAATTGTTCGGTCCGGCCCATTCTCGGGTTCTCCATCAGAATTCGATGAGTCCGCCCGACTTGCGAAGACAAATGACGGGTTATCTGGGACTGGCCGATTTCTCGGAGCCGTGCCGCGCGTTCTTTCACCGCGCCGCCATGAACCTGCGGCATCCGCGCGGCCGGCGTGCCCTGCCGCGCGCTGAATGGAAACACATGCAGCCAGGTCAGGTCACACTCACGTACCAGGTCGAGCGAGCGGCTGAACATGTCCTCCGTTTCGGTGGGAAAACCGGCGATGATATCGGCACCGAAGGTCATGTCGGGGCGCAGACGCCGCGCTTCCGCGCAAAAGGCGATTGCGTCGTCGCGACTGTGCCGACGTTTCATGCGCTTGAGGATCATGTCGTCCCCGGCCTGCAGCGACAGGTGCAGATGCGGCATCAGTCGCGGCTCGGTGGCTATGGCCTGCATCAGCGCCGCGTCGGCCTCGATCGAGTCGATGGATGAAATACGTAGGCGCGGCAGATCGGGCACCAGCTTGAGGATCCGCATCACCAGATCGCCCAACCTTGGTTCCGCCGGAAGGTCGGCCCCCCAGGACGTGAGATCGACGCCGGTCAGCACAACCTCATTGTAACCGCGCCCGACCAGCCGTTTGATCTGATCCACCACCACACCTGCGGGAACCGAACGCGAATTGCCTCTCCCGAACGGGATGATGCAAAACGTACACCGGTGGTCACAACCGTTCTGCACCTGTACGTAGGCGCGCGAGCGTGTGCCGAAACCGTCGATCAAGTGTCCGGCCGTTTCCTGAACGGACATGATGTCGTCGACTTGCACTTTCTCCGTTTTGCCAACGAAATCCGGACCGGCCATGCGAGCCCAGGTCTCCGGTTGCATTTTTTCGGAATTGCCGATCACCTTGTCGACTTCCGACATGGCCGCAAATGTCTCGGGCTCGGTTTGGGCAGCACAGCCAGTGACGACGAGCGTTGCATCCGGATGCGCCCGACGGAGTCGGCGGATCTCCTGCCGGGCCTTACGAACGGCCTCTGCCGTCACCGCGCAGGTATTGACCACAACGGTCTGACCCAGCCCGGCGCGGGCAGTCATGTCCTTCATCGCCTCTGTCTCGTAGGCGTTCAGCCGGCAGCCCAGCGTGGCAAAAACCGGCGGCACATCCGCAGGCGACCCCGTCATTCGGATGCCTCGCCAATGTAGTCGGGCGTCAGAACACCGTCGAAGACATGGGCTGTGGGACCGGTCATGTGCACACCGTCGTCACGCCAGTCGATCTCAATCGAACCACCATCCAGGTCGATCCGGACGCTTCGCCCTGCAAGCCCCCGGCGCGCCGCGGCAACCGCCGTCGCACAAGAGGAGGATCCCGACGCCAACGTGATCCCGGTGCCCCGTTCCCAAACCCGCATCCGCAGATGATCCGGGCCGACCACGTGGGCAACTTGCACATTGGTGCGTTCGGGAAAGAGTGGATGGGTTTCGTGGGCCGGGCCAAAGCGCTCCAGGTCCACCGCATCGGCATCCTCTACGAAAAAGGTGCAATGCGGATTTCCCATGCCAGTGGCCGTCGGAGACCCAGGTATGGGCAGTTCCAGCGTATCCATCCGGTGCGCCAGCGGCACCTCTTCCCAACCGGTCATCGGTGCGCCCATATTCACGCGTGTTCGACCGCCGCCTGCATCCACGCAGTCGAGTAGCCCGCGCTCTGTGCGGAGCGATACGCGCGTCCGACCGGAGCCCGCCATCAGGTACCGCGCCACGCACCGCGTTGCGTTGCCACAGGTTGCCGAGACAGTTCCATCGGCATTGAAAAAGACAAGCCGCGCATCCGCCTCGTTATCCTTCTCGATCACCGCAAGCTGGTCAAACCCAACACCGCGGTGCCGGTCGCCGATGCGCCGGACCAGCGCTGCATCGGGCATACGCCCGCCAGCCCGTTGGTCAATGACCACGAAGTCGTTACCAAGCCCATGCATCTTCATGAATCGCAGGGCGCCGCAGGAAGACAAATCTCGCATCGTGAAGGCGATATACGCAGGTTCTCAACGGTTTTGAAGTGCGCGCAACTTTTCTTCTTGACCCCACCGGCGAGGTCTCCTAATCAGCGGTCCTCGGATGGGCCGTTAGCTCAGTTGGTAGAGCAACTGACTTTTAATCAGTGGGTCACAGGTTCGAATCCTGTACGGCTCACCATCCCAGAACCTCGCCCTGAGAGGTCGCTTAGGACTTTGAAGGGAAAGGCTACTTCAGGGGTTCTAACGCCTCTATGTCGCGAGTACCGCAACGGCTTCGCAAATGCGAGGCGCAGTATAGTCCGTCGCATTGCTAGGTCGCCTTTTGTATAAATATCCCAAGGATTTGCCAAAAGATTGAGGGCGAGTTCTAACCCATCGTTGCGCGGGCGATCATTGAGTCGTTTCTTGGTGAGTTGCTCATCCAGAAGGGCTATCTCACGTTGAAGCTTGGAGATCCGCTCCTCGTACGCTTTGACCACCGTCTCATTCGAAGTTTCCACAACTCTCGCCAAGAGTGTGTCAACAGCACTCCCGGCCGCTGCACGCTTCGATTTCAATGCCTTTGTATCCCTTGCGTGCTGTGCATCCCGGTCTTTCCACGCCTTTTTGATCATCTTTCTGACCACACCCGAGATGTCTGCGCAAACACCGACAGTTTTGAGAGTATGTTCGAACTCCTTTTCGAGCTTCGCTCGCGCAACAGACTTCCCGTAGCTATCACAGTCGGTATTCCTGCAGTGATAATAAGGATACTTCTTGCCAGTCTTGCTTCGCGCCCAACACGCCGTAAGCGCAACACCGCAATCGTCACACAGTACGAATCCCCGTAGAGGGAAATCTGCACTAATGTCCTTTCTACGTTGGGCATATCGCCGTTCCCCTAGGCGCGATTGAATTCGCTCGAACTCTTCAAGAGAAATCAATGCTTCATGGTTTCCCTTACGAATGGGGATGTTCCAATTGGGTACCTCCAGATAACCCGCATAGAGTACCCTCGACAGGATATCTTTGATCTGCTGTGGTCGAACTTTTCCATCCTTGTATTTGGGAAAATCCGACCGAGCTTCGAGGAACCTGCCTACCTCAGCCTGAGTGTCAAACCGCCCTGTGGAGTAACCCTGAAGAGCTTCTTGAACCACCGAGGCAGCAGGTTCGTCTCGGACTAGGACCTTCCCGAAACCGCGCCGCCGCTCATACCTGTAGCCTACCGGCGCACGAAAGGGCCAATAACCGTTTAGAACTCTTGCTCGCATCCTGTCGTGAACTTGCTCACCGTTCTTCTGACGGTGATGCTGCGACATCGATGCTAACAAGTTTTCCAAGAGAACCGAGCTGGAGTCCTCACCAAACTGATGATTGGGACTTTGCAAGACGCCACCGGCGTTTCTGATGTCCAACCTGAACTTCAAATGAACAAACATGTCTCGTGCAAGCCGAGATATGTCGTCGATTATCACTATCCTCTTTTTCCCTTTCTTCAGAAACGTCAACATCTCCTTCATTCCGGGGCGCTCCCATGCCCCGCCTGAAATTGTGTCCGAAAATACTTGCACCACGACCCAGCCATTTCGTTCTGCATACTCTCGACATCTGGTTTCCTGACTCTTTAGACCGTGTCCTTCCGTAACTTGCTTCTGAGATGAGACACGCAGGTAGATAGTTGCTTCTGTGATGGAACTGTCCGGTTCGTCTTTTGTCATCTCCTCCTCCGATAATCATGCTTCCACGTAGATCGTTCACTCAACGACATCGCTCATCGACCAGAGCGCGAATTATCCCCCAGAGCATGACAACTCGCTCATGTGAGATAGTCCGAAGCGTCGGTTCAGTACCGGCCAACTCGGAAAGAAACTTCTCATCATCAGAGGAGAAATTGCGGGGAGCGTCTTGGAGTTGAACTAGGTCACACCCCGACGCCAACTTGCTTTCCTTGGCCGCTCTCGTCATGACGCGCGCCTTCAGTTGGACTTGAGAATAGTGAGTTCAAAGATAGTCCTTCATTATTGACTCGCTCAGATTGAAATGCAATAATTTACTTATTTATCAGTATGTTGCGCTGACGTCGGGATGATGTGGTCACTCAATGTGACAGCCGGAAGTCAGCGCACCGCACGATGCAATACGAGCGCTGACTGTGAAACGCAAAATGACGCGGTGCGCGAAATGTTGATGACAACTTCCGGTGCTCAGAACGCGAAACAAGTCCAAAGCGATTCGTTTGCTCATGGGAGCTGACCGTTTGGGACACCCTCAGCCTAGGATCACGGACAGGCCACGTCCGAACCTGCTTAATGGCGGTGGGTTTTCAAACAGCAACCCTCGTCCTCGGCAAGCCTCTAACCAGGGCAATACGACAAACTTGGTAGCTGTGGAATTCTGTCCGATGAAGCAGCACCAGTGCCCAAACATAGTGCATCAATCGTTCTTCTAAGCATTGCAGTTCAGGACGCCACTACCTAGTATCGGGCCGAAGTCCAAATGGTTGTGTTGAAATGGAAATTCGGCGACCCACTCTTGGGAGTGTGACCCAAGGAACCTTGTTCAACTGCGCGAAAGCAGACCGATACAAAGGTAAACGCGTATACGGTTTGGCAATCACCGCGAGATGTGATGTTGCTAACGACAAGTATCCTGTTCTCAACTATCTACCGGTAGTGTCTCTACTAGATTGGATGCATTGCGACGGTATCGAGATCCTACTTTCAAATGCGCAGAAGAACGCACATTCTCAATTTTTAAACATCCTCAAGCAAGCCGGCATCGCATCAAGCGTGCTTGACGCTGTAGACCGTCAGACCTTGGTCGCAGCGTACTTTGATGCAGAGGATGCACCTAAAGCGCTAACTAAACAATCTAAGAAAGCGCACGAGGTTGCCGACCTTCTGGACCATCTCTATTCAATTAGCACTGCTTGTGAAGTTGACCGAAACTGGCTGCTGGAGCGATACTCAAAAGAGGCGTCCTCACTCGTGAAGGACTTGGTTCAAAACAAGGTCCTGAGTTTTTACTACCTTCCCAGTGTAACAGACGAAAACGAACGGGATGGCTTTGTCGTTTTGCTTCGAGAAAGCGCCTTTCTACCGAGGAAAATCGCAAAGCAATTGGCTGTAGGTTTACCGAAACCGATTGGCGAAGATCCAGACCTACAATCCCAACTATCATTTGCGCATGAGGATTTCGCAATGCCAATTGGGCAGATCCCATCACCGCACATTGAGCATCTTATTCAAACCTTCTCCTACATGTTTGGTAGGATTGGGTTGGAAGACTACACCGAAGATTTCGTGGCAGATGTCTGCGGTCAAAGTTTCTGCCGAGCAGAGGAACCCACAGAATGAAATACGTGGTTTTTGAGGAAGGAGCTATAGATGAGTTCGTTTCGAATCGGTTTTTTCAATCGATTGAGTTCGATCTTGCTCAGGCATTTATGGAGCTTGTTTCTGGCGGGGTGTCGAAAGTAAACTTTCCGCCTGAGATCATTACAGTACCTTTGGATGGTGGAGTTGCCTTTACAAGAGCTAACGCGACAAGGAAATCCCATTTCTTCGTAATAGACCTAGAGCAGTCCCGCATCTTGGAAAAGATTGATGAGGGAGAAACGATATTTGTAATTCAGAAATGCTTACGGTTTGCAAAAAAACTGTGGCAGAACATGTCTCTGAATTATTCGGAACGCGTTATCCCTCAGAGCAGCAAGGCAATATTATTTCCCTTTCCATACAAGCCAAGGCCATACAGGGTTGTCATTGAGCAGTCTCCTTGGGCTGAGAGATTGAGAAAACGTGAGTACACCGGGAAGTTCATGCTAATTTATAAAACCGGTTACGATCAAGGGAACGCAAACGCGGAGGTTGCAGGACTAACAAACTTCAAGAAAGCCTTCGAGCAGGTGGACAAGATTTTTGCAGCATCGAAGGCAACTGAAGCGGCAAAGGGTCCAAGAGAAGGACAAGGCGTCGTTCAAGTGTCCGAACTTGGCAACGAACTCCCGGTTAATGGAACGTCAATTTTCCAGTCATTTGATGATTGGATGATGCTACTCACAACGGTTCAGCAAAACTTCATAAACGCGGAGATCTCGGGGGCGCATAGGATCGAAGGTGCCGCTGGAACGGGAAAAACCCTATGCTTGATGTTGAAGGCCATATCGCTTCTCAGGGCATCAGAGGAAAGCAACGGATCGAAGCACGTGGTCTTCGTCACTCACAGTGAGGCAACAAGGCGAGCCATCTCCGAGTTCCTGCTAGTATTGGACCCAGATAATTTCTCTGACCGTGATCGACTACTTGAGAAGAACTCTCTCAAAGTCTGCACGCTTAGTGCTCTTTGCGCGGAACAATTGGCTCAGCATATCAGCGAGTCCGAATTCATTGACAAGGATGCACTTGAGTCGAAGGAGACTCAGCTTCTATATGTCAATGAGGCTTTCACGGAGGCAATGATTGAGGACTACCCCTCGCATGAAAGATTTCTATCAACCGAGTTGAAAGAATTTTTGACTTCTAATGACTATTGGTCAACCACGGAGATGCTTCAACACGAAATTAGCGTTATGATTAAAGGTAGGGCGTCTGAAGACATTGACATTTACAAAAAGGCACCGCCACTTAAATATGGGTTGCCAATTCAGGGAGATCCGGACAAGGGGTTTCTTTTTACTGTGTTTCGGAAGTATCAAGAGAAGCTCGGCGCTGTTTCCCAGTTTGATACAGACGACGTTGTCCTAACCGCAATTGGTCAACTAGACACGCCTGTCTGGAGACGCCGTCGAGCAAAGGACGGCTATGATGCTGTGTTTATAGACGAAACGCATCTCTTCAATATCAATGAACTCCACATCTTCCACTATTTCACAAAAAGCGACACGAGTTTTCCAATTGTGTATTCTGTTGATAGAGCGCAAGCCGTTGGGGATCACGGCTGGACTAATCAAGACATTAGTGAAACGCTTGTCGCTGGCACCGATGGAGAGAACAATATCAAACTTCAGACGGTATTCCGATCTGCCCCACAGATTGTCGACTTAGCGTTTTCAATTGTGTCATCTGGCGCGACGCTGTTCACGAACTTCGATAATCCGCTTGAAGCGACTCGTTCAAGCTTCACAGAAAATGATGAGCGGAAGGCGACCCAACCTTCTTACATTTCCTTCCCCAATGATCAGGCAATGGTCGAAGGCGCTTTCGAACGGGCTGAGTTGATGCAAGCGGAAATGCAGTGCCGTAAGGGGAATGTTCTAATCGTAGCATTTGATAAGGACGTCTTGGAGTGTCTGGAAAAATTCGCAACCGAAAGGAACAAACCCCACTGCGTGCTAAAGAAGCGTGGTGATGTAGAAGCTGTTTCTGCTGCAGAGGCGTCAGGACAGTTCGTGATTGGCCATGCCGATTTTGTCGGTGGTTTGGAGTTCCATGGAGTAGTTGGCGTCGGTGTTGACAAAGGCAGGCTCCCTCCAAGCAAAGCCTTGGGCAACGATAGCAGTAAGCATTTCTTGTCGTATGCGTCTCACAACCGGCTCTACGTTGCCGTCAGTCGAGCAAGGTACAGAGTTGAACTACTGGGCGATCAGTCGAGAGGACCTAGCGAGTTGGTACAACCCGCCATTGAATCCCAGCTTCTTTTACATCAGCGCTAAGTGTCTTCCTCAGCATAGGAGGACAAAGTGGGATCGATCGTCCAATTGAACTGCCGATTTCATTACTCGCGTTGATCTACGAGTAAGCGGAGAGCACGTTCCCACTTGGAAAGCTCACAAACTAACGAGTTCGAACTATCTACTGTTAGGTTCACCATTCGAATCAAGGACTTAGCCGGAAACGGCTGAGCCCTTTGGTTTTTCTGGCTCGCGCGCGAATGACCTCGCAACGGTCCTACGATCGTACGGCCCTGCCCGATTGCGACGAGATAAGAGACCGGTGGGTTCCGGCTATCGTGATTTCGACTAGCCGCTCTCCCGGCAAATAATGCGCACGGTTTCTCCATGCAGGCTTTCCAGCAAGTCACTAAACCGACTTGTGCATCCGAGGTCCACCTGACCTGCGCAACTGGCCCGGGTGCGCTCTCTCATCGGGTGATCGGGGATCAGTCGCCGAGTTAAATTAACCGGCATGCAAGTGCCGCCGAAAACGAGTCCGCCCCATTGTACGGGCCAATATCGGCCGCTGATAGGTCGCCATTCGTGAAACCTACGGCCACCAGCCGCGACCAGTCGGCCGATGCCACGACGATCTCGGGCCGGTGTCCGCAGTCGCGGATTCCTCCCGATATGACGGTTTCGCCGATGCGGTGATTGGTGACGCCCCTCGCGGCCGCAACCTCCACCAGTGCGCCATCTCTGAATGAGAATACGCGCAGAATCCTGGCGAGGTGCGGGCGATCGACATAGGCGATCTCCACAGACCCGTCCCTGTCCAGATCCGCAACCCCGACAATCGCCAGCCATCGGTGGCGGCGCCCAATCGCCGGCCCGGTGGCAAGCGTTCTCAGATTTCGGTCCAGTACCAGGAGGCGTGCGCCCGCAGTGTCCGATGACAGCACCGTTACCAATTCGGGTAGGCCGTTCCCGGTCACATCCGCCAGACGGGGCGCGATGTCTTCGATCACTTCGCCGCGGGGAAAGTGACGCACCACTGGGCAGGAGGCGCGCTCTTCGCCCTCCCATCGCCAGCGGATTGCCAGCCCTGTACTGTCCCGTAGCGGCCCCATGATATTGTGGCCATATCGGTTGGTCGCGCCTGTCATGCGGGCCTGCCAAATCCGCGCACGTCCGAGGTATTCGGGATGATCGGCATAGAAGTCGCCGACATTTTCCCGCTTGTCGAAGGCGACCCTCCCGTCCGGTCCGGGTAGCTGGCGAAAGCTGCCGGTTCGCGCGGACATATCGTCTGGCCAATCCTGGAGGCAGCCGTCCGCGCCGGCAGCGGAGGCCAGCAGCGCAAACAACAGGGCGGGCCAGAACCTCACGATCAGATCTGCTTTTCGGGCAATTTCACGATCAGCCCGTCGAGATCGTCGGTAACCTTGATCTGACAGGTCAGTCGCGACAGGCCGGGTTTTGTCTCGTAGGCAAAATCCAGCATGTCCTCTTCCATGGCGTCCACGGGCGGTAGTTTTTCGACCCAATCGGGGTCCATGTAGGCGTGGCAGGTCGAGCAGGCACAGGCACCGCCGCAATCGGCGTCGATCCCGGGAATACCGTTGTCGCGCGCGCCTTCCATAACGGTCAGGCCGCTGGCAACCTCCACCACGTGTTCTTTACCTGAATGCTCGACATAGGTGATCTTCGGCACTTACCTGGTCCTTATTGCTACAGACGTCTGGCTTTCTACGCGCGTGACATAGGCGATCCGTCGCCGCATTGCCAGTGATCGCCTACACTGGACAATTCGCGCGCGCGTTCTATCTTTGTTCCTATGCGCGGAACGCTGTACCAATCTTCTGTATCATTATCTGTCGGCTGGCCCCGTCCACCGGCCTGCATCCCGGCGGCAGAATTAACTCTCCCCCCAAATGGTGCGCGCGTGACAGTCGCAGGCCTGGTACTGGTGCGCCAGCGCCCGGGCACGGCAAAGGGCGTGATTTTCCTGACACTGGAAGACGAGACAGGCAGTTGCAATGTTGTCGTCTGGGCCAAGCTCTACGAACGCTACCGCCGGGCAGTGATCTCCGGACGCTTGCTGCGCGTTACGGGGCGGATCCAACGCGAGCAATCGGTGGTGCATGTCGTTGCGGAGCATATCGAAGACATATCGCCAATGCTCGACGACCTTCTGGACCCAGACTTCGGCCCCGCCGTTCCGAGCGCTCCTTGTGACAAGCCGGAACCGGGCTCTCTCTCATAGGCGGACCACCCGCCGAGACTTGCACCTGTGCACCAGCGGTCTAGCGTGCAATCTACCTGAACACGCTCACTGAAAGCACTCCAATGCCGGCGCTCTCCCGTTTGCTTGTCTTGGCCCTGCTGCTTGCCGCTTGCGAGGGCAGCAACGATGCGCCGCCAATTGCACGCTTGGCCCCGCCCGCGCCTGTCGAAACCAGAGACGCCGACGGGCCGCCGGACGCCGCCCCCGACACGTGCTGGGGGCGTGCGGAGGTTTCGGAAAACGGCCAGGAAGGGGCGATCGGGGAAATCTGGTTTCAGATCCCCTGCCCGGCTGATCTGAACCCGCAGACCATTCCCTCCCTTCAGCGCGCGCTTGCGGCCCGTGGCCTCTACAAGGGGCCCTCAACCGGATTGCTTGACCAGGCCACGCGCGATGCCATCCGACGCTATCAGTCGTCCTTCGGCATCGAAAGCGATGTCCTGTCCCTCGCAGCCGCCCAAAGCCTCGGCCTCGTTCCAGTCTCCAGGTCCAAAAACGGCCTACCCGCGGACGCGCCATAGCGTCCGCCCCACCAACGAAACCTGTGCAACCAACTGGGAATTACTCGAAACAGGACACGCTCGTTTCTGCCGAGATGCAGAAAAGCGTGCTCTCGTTTTGGTGAGAAGCCGTGCTCACCGGCGCGGCCACGCGGCCAGCGCAAGTGCGCACCGTTCCTCAACACTGTAGAGCGCGCCTTGTTTCTCACGCAATTTGGAGGAGCGCTTACGGCGCAAGGGCGCTCCGCTCAGTGTGATGTTCCGAATTGCACATTTGCCACGCACTCCGGGCAGACTTCTCAACCGCAAAACACTTCCCACCTCGATGACACAGCCGGCGCAGAACCGCTCCGGCCACGTTTGAAACGAGAAGCACTAACGGAAGGATACACCATGAAACGCTTCGCTCTGAGCACCGCCCTCGTCCTGAGCCTCGCCGCACCGACTTTCGCCCTGGCTCAATCTGCACAGCCGACTGACGTCACCACTGTCTCGGCCGCCGGTGCAAACTACTCCGGCGCGCATTTGCAGCTCGCACGCGGCCTGAATGTCGATCCGGCGGACTACACGACGCGCCAGTTGCAGGACCTGCGCTCGGCCGTCACCGAAAACGACTGGGTTCGCGTCAACTTCATCAAGAAGCAGGCCGAACAAACTGACAGCATGAATGCGCGCGTTTCGACGAGCAATCCGGGCTACTCCGGCGCCCATCTCCAGCTTGCAAACTCGCTCAACGTCGACCCGGCCGACTATACGACTCGTCAGCTGCAAGACCTGCGCTCGGCCGTGACGGAGAACGACTGGTCGCTTGTCAACTTCATCAAGAATGAAGCTGAACAGAATGACGGTGTGACGGCGCGTGTCTCGTCAAGAAATCCGGGTTACTCCGGCGCGCACATCCAACTGGCAAACTCGCTGAACGTCGATCCTGCCGACTACACCACGCAACAGTTGTTTGACCTGCGTGAGGCGAAGGCCGACAGCGACTGGGTACGCTATAACTTCGTCCTCGACCAAGCAGGCTCGTGACAAGATGGCGGTACGATCCGCCCACAATAGGAAGGGCGCCGGCTTCGATGGCCGGCGCCCTCCAAATCTGCAAGGACTGATGGAGCGTCAGTCCGCGATAGTCAGAGCGACGAACCGTGGTTCTCCCGCGCGGCGTATCAGAAGCAGAATCGACTTACGTCCAGCTTCCGTGGCCTCTTCAAGTCGCGCTTCGAGATCCTCAATCGAGGCAACCTCAACCTGCCCGGCCTGCGTGATCACATCACCCGCGCGCAAACCCTTCTCGAAAGCTTCGCTGTCCTCGGCAACTTCTTTGACGACGAGGCCCTGCGCATCGGAGCCGAGGTTCATTTCGGCGGCAAGCTCTTCGGTAACCGCGGTAACGGTCATGCCAAGCACTTCGGCATCCTGCGGTTCTTCCGTTTTCTGTGCCGTCGCGGGCACGGCCCCTTCGGCAACTTCGCGGCGCCCAAGCGTCACCAGCAACGTTTCGGTCTTGCCGTCCCGGAAAACGGTCATGCGAACGGATTTTCCGACCTCGGAATTTCCTACCTGCTGTACCAACCCGCGGGTGTCGTCCACGTCAATCCCGTCAAAGCTGAGGATAACATCGCCGGACAAGACGCCGGCTTCCTCGGCAGGCCCCTCCGGGACATCCGTCACAAGCGCGCCGCGTGCCTCTTCGAGCCCGATTGCGTCGGCCACATCGTCCGTGACGTCCTGAATCCGGACACCGAGCCAACCGCGACGCGTCTCGCCGTATTCCTGCAGTTGGTCGATCACATTGACCGCAACGCGGCTGGACATGGCGAAACCGATACCGATGGAGCCACCGTTCGGCGAAAGGATGGCCGTGTTGATGCCAATGACCTCACCGTCCATGTTGAAGAGGGGTCCGCCGGAGTTGCCCCGGTTAATCGCGGCATCGGTCTGGATGAAGTCATCGTAGGAGCCAGAAAGCGCCCGACCGCGGGCCGAAACGATTCCCGCGGATACCGAGAACCCCTGCCCCAGCGGATTGCCCATCGCCATGACCCAATCGCCGACGCGGGCTTCGTCCGAATTGCCCCATGGCACAAACGCAAGCGGTTGCTCCGCCTCCACCTTGAGCAGAGCCAGGTCCGTGTTCGGGTCGGTCCCGACAACCTCGGCGTCGAGTTCCTCGCCCGAGTAGAACTCGATGGTGATCTCGTCCGCCTTCTCGATCACGTGGTTGTTTGTGACGATGTAGCCATCTTCCGAAATCACGAAGCCCGATCCGAGCGCGGAAGACCGGCGCGGCCGGCTCGGCGCGTCGCCTGGGCCGTTGCGTTCCATGAAGTCACGGAAAAAATCTTCGAACGGAGAGCCCTCCGGCACGATCGGCCCGCCGTGCGGATCACCCACCGTGGCGACCGTGGTGGCGGTCGTGATATTCACCACCGCAGGGCTCACCGTCTCTGCAAGCTCTGCAAAACTTTCCGGTGCGCCGCGCGCATTGGCTCCCAACGTTTGTGCGACCACAATTGCGAGGCCGAGCAAGGCCGCCGGTACGAAACGCGGCAATGCCACGCGTTCGGCGGGCAATGGGATGGAAATTGCATGGGAAGTCACTCGATTTTCCTCTTTTCCTGATGCCCCGCCCCAACTGGCGGGCAATTGACCGGAGCGGCATGATACGTCGCTCCTCCCGGCCCATAAACTTCTAGATAGGGAACGGAACAGCAACTCAAAGCCCGGTCGCGCTCCGTCACGAGGCCGTGACGCTTTTCGTGAATTCTCGTCCACCATTCCCCCCTATGGGTGGAGAAAGTGTCTCAGGCCGAAGCCGTTTTCGCAAGTTCGAGTGAGCGACGCGACCCACGCAGGCAATTGGCGTCACCCACCGAGCCATCCCGCTATCCACAAAAGGATGCCGCCCGTGGTAATGGCCAGCAGCCCGACAAGCCGCCGGGTTTCCACAGGCATTTCCGCAAGCATACGTAAAATGTCGTCGATACGCGAAGGGGCCAGTGCAAGCACCAGCCCCTCCAGAACGAGCACCAGCCCGAGGGCCAGAAATAGCGTCGCCATTACTCGGTCGCGGGCGCAGCGCCCGTTGCGCCACCGAAGTAGTCGAAAAACTCACTGTCGGGAGCGATGACGAGCGACGAGTTTTCACCGCGCAGCGATGTCTCATAGGCCGCGAGCGAGCGCCAGAATTCGAAGAACTCCCGATCCGCGCCGAATGCTTCGGCGTAGATCGTTGTGCGCTCGGCGTCGGCCTCACCTCGAACGATCTCCGCTTCGCGGTTGGCTTCGGAGACAAGTTCAACAACCGTCCGGTCGGCCTGTGCCCTGACCCGTTGCGCAGCCTCGTTACCGCGAGCGATCTCGTCGGCGGCTTCCCGCTCCCGTTCCGCCCGCATGCGTTCGAAGGTGGCGTTGAGGTTCTGCTCGGGCAGGTTGGTCTGCTTGAGCCGCACGTCGACCACGTCAAGCCCCAGCGAACGTGCCTGAACCCGGCTCTGGTCGCGGATCCGGTTCATCAGCACACGCCGGTCTTCCGAAAGGATCGTGTCGGAGGTTACCTGGTCGGCACCGAGCACCTCTCGGATCTGTGCATTCAGGATCGAGCTGAGGCGCGTTTCCGCGGCAGGAAGCCCGCCGACACCCACGGCTTGCCGGAATTGCACCACGTCGGCAATCCGGTAGCGGGCGAAGGCGTCCACGACAAGGCGCCGGTCGTCCGAGGGCGTCACCTCGATCGTGTCGGTGTCCAGCGCCAGGATGCGGTCGTCATACTTCACGACGTCCTGGATCAGAGGGATCTTCAGCGCGATCCCTGGATCTTCCTTGACCCGCTTGATCTGGCCGAATTGCAGCACGAGCGCTTTCTCACGCTCGTCCACGATGAAGATCGACGCAAGCAGAGCCGCCAGGACAATGACACCGATCGGCAGAAGATAGGTTGCACGTTTCATGTCAGTTGCCCTCCTGCTGGCTGGCGGATCTCCGCAACTCGTTCAGCGGCAGATAGGGCACGACACCCTGCCCGGTTCCTGTGCCACCGGTCTCACCAAGGATCACCTTGTCCACGTCGCCCAGAACCTTCTCCATGGTTTCGAGATAGAGACGCTTGCGCGTTACTTCCGGCGCTTTCTGGTATTCCTGCAAGACGGCGGTGAAGCGGCTCGCCTCACCCTGCGCCTCGTTGACGACCTGCGCGCGGTAGCCTTCGGCCACTTCGAGCACCTGGGCAGCTTCACCGCGTGCGCCCGCAAGGACCCTGTTGGCGTAGGCGTCTGCCTGGCGCTCCAGACGGTCGCGTTCCTGTTCGGCGGCCTGCACTTCGCGGAAGGCGTCGATCACCTCGCGCGGCGGGTCCGCCTTGTCGAGGTTCACACGCACGATGTTGATGCCGCTGTCGTAGGTGTCGAGCGTGCCCTGGATACTGGCCTTGACGTTCTCTGCAATGATGCCCCGGTCGCGGTTCAGGATCGGCGCCAGTTCGGAGGCCGCAATGATCTCACGCATAGCCGATTCCGACACCGCACGGACCGTGTCGCGCCCGTCGCGGAGGTTAAACAGGAACTTGTCGGGGCTGTTGATGTTCCAGACAACCTGGAAATCGATATCGACGATATTCGCGTCGGTGGTCAGCATAAGCCCTGAGTCGCCGCCGCGAGAGGAGAAGTCGTCGCCGATATCCTCCGTCCGTTCAGAGGTGACGTTCACGACCTCGGCGGTCACGAGCGGCCAGGGTGCGAAGTTGAGGCCGGGTTCGCCGATGGAGGAGAACTTGCCGAGGAACAGCTCGACGGATTTCTCTTCCGGCTTGACCGTGTAGAAGGACATCCAGCCCCACAGAAACAGCAGGATCGCGCCACCGATCAGCGCGGTGTTGCGATTGAACTGGAATCCATCGCCGCCGGGTCGACCCGGTTCGCGCGGGCCACCGCCGCGGCCGCCCATCAGCACACGCAGTTGCTCCTGACCCTTCTTCACGATCTCATCGATCTCCGGGATCTGACCGTCGCCGCCCGGGCGTCGTCCGCCGCCGCCGCTGCCGCGATTGCCGCCGCCCTGCTGGCCTCCGCCACCGGAGCCACCGCCCCAGGGTCCGCCGCTGTGTCCTGCCATTAGTTCCTCTTCCCTCTCGCTACTCGTCGGTCGGTCCCTCTGCCACATGGTTGCATTCGCGCCGTTTTCAAGCGCGGGCGTCCCGTGTCAGGCGGTGCGAACCGGGGTCTTCAGGGTTACCAGTTCCTCCGACATGGTCGGATGAACGGCAACGGTTCGGTCAAAATCTTCCTTCGTGGCGCCCATCTTTACAGCAACCCCGGCAAGTTGAATCATCTCGCCTGCGTGATCGGCCACGATATGAACGCCCAGTACTTTGCGGGTCTTCTGACTGACGATCAGTTTCATCAAGACCCGGTCATCGCGCTCTATGAACGATTTGTGCATGGGCCGAAAGCTCGTGCTGTAAACCTCGATCGGTTCCTGCTCGCGCGCATCTTCCTCGCTCAGACCCACCGTGCCGTATTCAGGTTGCGTGAAGACGGCGGAGGGGATCAGCGCATGATCCACCGGTGTCGGGTTGCCCTTGAACACGGTTTCGACAAAAGCCATGCCCTCACGGATCGCAACCGGTGTCAGCTGAACACGGTTCGTAACATCGCCGATGGCGTAGACCGAAGGCACCGCAGTCTGGCTGTATTCGTCGACCACGACCTCGCCGCGGCGTCCGATCTCGACACCGAACTCTTCGAGCCCGAGCCCCTTTGTATTTGGTGTGCGTCCGGTCGCGAAGAGAACCTCGTCGAAGGTGAAACTGTCACCCGTCGTCGACCGAACGCGAATCCCGTCGTCGACCTTTTCCATCGACAGGATGTTTGTTCCGCAATGGATCTCGATCCCGTGACGCTGCATGTGCTCGGAGATATGACCCCGCGCCTCGCCATCGAAACCGCGCAAGATCTGTGCGCCGCGATAGAACTGGGTAACCTTGGTGCCGAGTCCGTTGAAGATACATGCCATTTCGCAGGCGATGTATCCGCCGCCAATAACCAGCAACCGCTTCGGCATCTCCGGCAGATGGAACACGTCGTTGGAGGTGATCGCCAACTCGCCGTTCTCGATGTCGGGAACGGCGGGCCAGCCACCGGTGGCAATCAGGATGTGCTTGGCTGTCTTGGTCGTGCCATCGGCAAGGCGCACCGTATGGGCGTCCGCAAGGGTTGCGCGCTGCGCAAACACCTCGACGCCCGAACCATCCAGCAGCCGGTTATAGACGCCTTCCAACCGGTCCAACTCGCCCTCCAGGCGCTTGCGGAATTTTGGCCAGTCAAACCCGCCGATCTGAACGTTCCAGCCATAGTCCACGGCCTCGTGCATCCCTTCGGCATACTCCGAGGCGAAAACCATGAGCTTCTTGGGGACACAGCCACGGATCACGCAGGTACCGCCCATGCGGCTCTCTTCGGCCAAGCCGACCTTTGCACCGGTCTCGCCCGCCGCCACACGGGCAGCGCGTACTCCGCCCGAACCGCCGCCGATAACGAAAAGATCGTAATCGAAATCCATGAAGTACCCTTCTGTTCCGCTCGGCGAACCGTGTTCAGTCCGGCTCGCCCGCGAAGATGTTGTCGCTGTCGAGCACGTCGATCTGTTCTTCCGAAACGGTGCCGACGTTGAGATCCCGCACTTCGACGGTGCCGTCGCTGTAGCCGATGACAACCGCATCGCAGATATCGATAAACAGTCCGTTTTCAACCACACCGGGGATCTGGTTGAGCACCAGAGCCAGTTGCCGAGGGTTTGCGATCCGTTTCAGATGCAGGTCGATGATGTAGTTGCCCTCGTCGGTCACATAGGGAACGTCGTCATTCATCCGCAGCGTCGTTTCGCGCCCCAACACGTCCATGTTGACGAGTGTTTCTTCCAACAGCGCCTTGGTGGTTTGCCAACCGAACGGAATGGTCTCGACAGGGAGCGGGAAAGCCCCCAGGTACCGGACCTCCTTGGCAACGTCGGCAATGACCACCATTCGGTCGGATGCGGTCGCAACGATCTTTTCCTGGAGCAATGCGCCGCCGCCACCCTTGATGAGATTGAGATTTTCGTCAAATTCGTCGGCACCGTCGATGGTGACATCGAGCCACTTTACCTCGTCCAGAGAGGCCACCGGGATACCGACCTGCCGGGCCAGATCGGCCGTGCGCGACGATGTCGGAACACCAATGATGTCGAGCCCTTCCTCGCGGACCATCTCGCCAAGGGAGCGCACCATCCACGCGGCGGTCGAACCGGTCCCGAGCCCGACACGCATACCGCTTTCAACGAAATCGCAGGAGCGGCGGGCGGCGATGTACTTGGCGCGGTCGATGGGTGAAAGGTCAGATGTCATGCGGCAAACTCCCAGGTTAGGCAGGGTTATAGGCTATGCCTTTTCCGGCTGCGAGCGGTTTTGTTCCCGTCAGCCGCGCCGCTCCATACTGGCAATAACCTGCCCCATCGCCGCAAGAAAACCCTCGCGATCCCGATCAGACAACGAGGCGAGCGCATCGGCGTTGACCTGCTGGGCCGCGGCAAGCGCCGGCCCTTTCAGCGCGCGTGCGCGATCGGTGAGGCAGACTTGACGCGCGCGACCGTCCTTGGGGTGCGGCTTGCGTTCCACCAGCCCGTCGCGCTCCATCCGGGCAAGGGTATTGGCCATCGTCGCCTGCTCGACCGCCAGCCGGTCGGTAAGCGCCGCCTGCGTCAACCCGTCGCCCTCCCACAGTTCCACCAGCACCATGAATTGCGCCGGCGCGATCCCGAGATCCGCGATCTGCCGCCGCAATCCGCGCTCGAAGAGGCGCGCCATGTGGTTGGCAAGAAACCCGGCGGAATTCTGCGAAAAGCTGGAGCTCATTGTTCCAATCTGCACATTGCATAGCATGCTGTGCAATGGCTATTTAAATAGCATGCTATTTTAAAAAGGACCTCTGAAATGCCCCACATCGCCCGTCTCCACGCTGCCTCCGGTACGCTCGCCCTGACGCTCATTGCCACCTTTTGGCTATCCACCGTCGTCGCCGAGATCATCGGCAACACGGCGATGGTCGCAACGGTGAAGGCCGGCATCCTCTTCGGCTTCGTCCTATTGGTCCCGGCGCTCGCAACCGCAGGGGCGACCGGAACACTCCTGGCCCGAGGATGGAAGGGGCCACGCGTAGGTGCCAAACGCCGTCGCATGGCAATCGCGGCAACCAACGGCCTGTTGGTTCTCATACCGTCGGCGATGTTTCTTTCCTCGCGCGCGACCGCCGGCAATCTGGACGCGGCATTCTACGTGGTTCAGGGCCTGGAACTCGTTTGCGGCGCGATAAACATCATCTTGCTGGGACGAAACCTTCGAGACGGTTTATCAATGCGGCGGCGGGCCTGATTTGCCATGCGTCGGAGCGCGTTTCACGCGCCATGGGTCGCAATCGGGCGATCCTGTGCATCCTAGGCCCGATACGCCGGTAGACGGTAGGCGGAGTATCAATGTTCCTCAGCGTCTTCGACATCTTCAAGATCGGAATCGGCCCATCGTCGTCGCACACGATGGGCCCCATGGTTGCTGCCGCGCGGTTTCTGGACCTGCTGCGTGGCTCGCCGTTCCATGCTCACGGGCTTCGAGCCCGCCTGCACGGATCTCTTGCCTTCACCGGCGTAGGACATGCCACCGACAGGGCAGTCACGCTTGGCCTTGCCGGGTTCCGCCCCGAAACATTCGACCCAGTCGAAGCCGAGGCGGCACTCACCGCCATCCGCGAAACCCCGCATGTCACGCCCACGGGCCTTCCAACGCTCGTCTTCGATCCGACCGCGGATCTTCACTTCGACCACGGCCCGCCGCTTCCCGGCCATGCCAACGGGCTGGTTCTGATGGCGACGGATGCACAGGGCGACGTGATCCTGCAGGAAACCTACTACTCCATCGGCGGTGGCTTCGTCGTGACAGAGGCGGAACTCGGGCAAGAGACAGCGCCAGCCACGCGGTCGCACACTGTCCCCTATCCGTTCGAGACCGCCTCGCAAATGCTCGACATGGCGCGTCGTTCCGGCAAAAGCATCGCAGAAATGAAGCGTGCCAATGAACTCGTCCACCGATCCGCCGCAGAGCTCGATCGCGAAATCGAGAAGATCTGGACAACGATGTCTCGATGCATCGACCGCGGCCTGGAAGCTACCGGAACATTGCCCGGCGGGTTGAACGTGCGCCGTCGAGCGCCTGCCCTGCACGCTGCCCTTCAGAGCGAGCGCGGCATGAATATCGCCGCGCCTCACACGGTGAACGACTGGATCAGTGCCTACGCCATGGCCGTGAACGAAGAAAACGCCGCCGGCGGGCAGGTTGTGACAGCGCCGACCAATGGTGCAGCCGGTGTCATGCCAGCCGTCCTGCGCTACTGGCTCACACAGGTGCCGACCGCCACCCCGTCGCGATTGGCCGACTTCTTTCTCACCGCCGCCGCAATCGGCGGCCTGATCAAGACCAACGCCTCTATCTCCGGTGCCGAAGCCGGCTGCCAGGCCGAGGTCGGCAGCGCCTCTGCCATGGCGGCCGCCGGCCTGGCCGCAGTCATGGGCGGCACGCCGGCGCAGGTCGAGAATGCCGCCGAGATCGCGTTGGAGCACCACCTCGGAATGACGTGCGATCCGGTCAAGGGATTGGTGCAGGTGCCGTGCATCGAGCGCAACGGACTCGGCGCGATCAAGGCCGTCAGCGCAGCTTCGCTCAGTCTGCGCGGAGATGGGCACCACCTGGTCCCGCTCGACGCCTGTATCGAGACATTGCGTCAGACCGGCCGCGACATGTCGGAAAAGTACAAGGAAACCTCCCTCGGCGGCCTTGCGGTCAACGTCCCCAATTGTTGAAGCCCTTGCCAACTGCTGCCGCGCCGGAGGCTCTCGCTGACGGGAGCCCTCCCGCCCGGCTCAACCCCATCAAAGATGGGGTCGAGCCCGTTGGGCCGGGCCGCGCGCGCAGCGCGCGGTGGCGCCACGACCCGACCGGCCGGTGCAACTTCGCCGTTCCCTCGGCCGCACGCGCATCCTAGCCTCGGTCGCATGATCGAATCCCGCCCGCTCCTTGGGCTTGGCCTCATGCTGGCGTTTTGCGCCTTGGCTCCGCTCGGTGACGCCTTTGCAAAGCTGCTGAGCGGCACGATCCCGCTCTTCCAGCTCCTGCTCGTTCGGTATGCCATTCAAACGCTGATCCTCTGGCCACTGCACCGCCGGTCTGGGTCGGGGCTTGGCTTGCCGCCGGCAATCTGGGGCCTTCTGGCCCTGCGCACGGCGCTGCACATCGCCGCCATTGGCACGATGATCGTCGCATTGCGGTATTTGCCGCTCGCCGATGCCATCGCCATTGCCTATGTGATGCCCTTCATTCTGCTGTTCCTCGGTCGGGCGTTCCTGGGCGAGACCGTGGGCAGATATCGGCTTGCCGCCTGCGTCTTCGGTTTTCTCGGAACACTTATGGTAACGCAGCCGTCCTTTTCAGCCGTTGGCTGGCCCGCAACCATGCCCATGCTCGTCGCGCTGTTCTTCGCGCTCTTCATGCTGACCACGCGACAGCTCGCGGGACGGGTGCCCCCGATCTCGCTTCAGGCCATCAGCGGCTTGCTCGGAACACTCGCACTGGCCTTACCGGTGCTGCTGGCCGACGGGCGCGGCTGGCCGGAATTCGACCCGGTCGAGCCGACCCGACTCGAGCTTCTGTGGCTGGCATGTCTCGGCGTAACCGGCACTGTTGCGCACCTGCTGATGACCTATGCGTTGCGTTTCGCTCCCGCAGCCGTGCTCGCACCGGTCCAGTACCTGGAAATCCCGTTTGCCGTCTTCTATGGCCGCGCGATCTTCGGAGAATGGCCAAACCCCGTTGCCGTGGTGGGGATCGTCATCATCATTGGGGCGGGCCTCTACATCCTGCGGCGCGAACGTCTCAGGTCGCGGGTGTCAGCGCCGTGATGGCCGCATCGAGTGCGGCCCGAGGCAGGATAACCAGCATTCCGGGAGCATCGAACTCCAGTTCCACTGGCCCGGCATTCCCGGTCGCAACCCTGTTTGAGGTGCCCACCCGTCCACCGGGCGTCATGTCGAGCCCGTCTATTGGCCAGTGAAGCCCGCGGGAGCGCCCGCGCACGGGCGCCATCGGAAACAGCGAGACCCGGCTTCCTGGCTCCAGTTCCATAGCTACGCGCCTGGGAGCGGCGAAGATCACGTCCCGTCGCGCGATAAGTACGCAGGGCTTGTCATGGTGCCGCGCAAGGACATTGAGGTTCGCCAGTTGGTGGTCCACTCGCCGCCCCAGGAACCCGATACCGAGAACCATCGGCGCATCCACGGATCGAAGGGACTTGTCGAAATCCGTGCTGTCCTGCTCATCGATGCGATACAAGGTCTCGGGCGGAAGGCGACGGCGCGCGGCGTCACTCAGCGAGTCCATATCGCCGATCACCGCCCGCGGAACATGTCCTGCTTTCAGCGCGGATTCGGCGCCACCATCAGCGGCTACGAGGCACGGTGCCCGGCGCAGGGCCGCCGACAAATCCTCCGCCCGTGCGCGCCCTCCTCCGAGAAGTGTGATCGCTTCTGTCGAGCGGACAATGATAGTGTCCATACCGAGACTGTTCCGTTTTTCACAGGAAGACCACATTCTTGCCCGGAAATGATACCTAAATTTTAGAAATCTCGTTTCCGCAGGGGACCCAATGCGCATGAGACGCAAGCACCCGTGTTGGCAGGATATGTAAGAGAGAGCGAAAAGACGATGGTAGGTTCCAACAAGATTCTGACCGTGTCCTACGGGACCTTCTCGTGCACGCTCGAGGGGTTCGACGATTCGTTTGGCACGATGAAGGCCATTGCGGAGTACTTCCGCGATCTCGCCGCCGAGGACAGGTATTTCGGCGCAGAACCGCCGACGCCTGACGCGGAAATGCTCCAGCGCATTGTCGAAAAGGAAATCCAGCGCCGGGTCGAGGCGCGGATCGGCGAAAACGGGATCACCCTGCGTGCCAGGGAAGGTCTCGCCGTGGCAGAGGCGCCTACCCCGGCCGCAGAGCCCACCCCGGCCCCGGAAGCAGCGGTTGTCCAATCGCCTGACATCGCCGAAGATTCGAGCGCCGAGGTCACCGAAACACCTGCCGAACCCGACGCAACACAATCGGTCGAGGAACCTGCTGACGACCAGTTGGCCGCGGAGCAGGCGGCGTTTGATTCCGCGCACCCCGTGGAGAGCATTGCGACCAAACTTGCGCGTATCCGCGCCGTCGTGTCGAATTCGTCGGCGGAGCCAACGGGTGAATTGGAAACGACCACCGACGCCGAGCCTCTAGAGGCGGAAGTCGCCGAACAGCCTGAACCCGAAGCCGAGACCTTCGAGCCGGCGCCCGCAGCCGCGTTCGTCGCGGAGACCGCACCTTTCGAACCGGAAGCCGCTGAGCTGCCCGAACCCGAGGCCGAGACCTTCGAGCCGGCGCCCGCAGACGACTTCGTTGCGGAGACCGCGCCTTTCGAACCGGAAGCTGCCGAACTGCCCGAACCCGAGGCCGAGGTCGAGACCTTCGAGCCAGCGCCCGCAGACGACGTCTTCGCGGAGACCGCGCCTTTCGAAGCGGAAGCCGCCGAACAGCCCGAACCCGAGGTCGCAACCTTCGAGCCGGAGCCCGCAGACGACTTCGTTGCGGAG
>NZ_LNCI01000012.1 GCF_001509585.1 Tropicimonas marinistellae
TCGTAGCTCATCATCATGTCGGCGACGAGTTCCGGGCACTTTATTAACTCGCGCGACATCCGGTCAGCCGGAACGGATTCGAGACCACGTTCGACCAACATCTGTACGATCTCGCATCGCTCGCGTTCCGGGTTGGCATTCAACTCTTCCAGTTCGATCCTGCGGTGGGAAATGTAGAGATCGCGCTGCGACCGGGTTGAGAGGAACTCGCCCAGCCCCATCGAGACAGCGTCCGCAAAGAGATTGGCCAGGCCGAACACGAGAACCGCAAGAGCCCCGATCTGCGCCGCGCCATCGGCCGAGGCGCCTGCAAATCCCGCGACGATGGCGAATGTCGTGACGATCCCGTCATTGCCGCCGTAGACGATCTGTTTCAAAGATTCCTGAATTTGCCCAAGGCCGTGTTCTTCCCGGCGATGGGTGCCCCAGTCGATGTCCACCTATGGCGCCTCAGTTATTCCTGTTTGTTATTGCGAGATATGCCCGCCCACCTGACAGGTCGCTGACGGACGGGCCCGCAATTCGCCGGGGCGACGGTTCATGTTGCCCGCCGCCCGGCACAGACTGCGGTCAATCGTCCTCGAAGATTCCCCGCTCGGCCTGCTTGTGGCAGGCATTGCAATTTGCCCAGGATTTCGCCTCTTCGAACTGGCGCTTCGAGACCTCCTCTTCGTGTTCTTTTCGGAACCACGGGAGTTCGGAGATACGAAGCGGTGCAGCACCCGCTTTCGAGCGGTCTCGACCGGCATTGGCCACCAGATAGGCCTCGATATCGGCGCGGGTTGCCTCGTCCAGTGTGGCGTTCTCGCCGAAATGGTCCTCGAGCGTTGTCATCATCACCGCCCAGGATTGCGGCGGCAGGAAACCGGCCGGATAGGCCATATGGCAGGCGCTGCATTCCTCCTGCGTGGCGGCGTGGGTCACGGGCGGCATGTATTCCATCTCGTCCGCAAGAGCGGCTCCGGAAAGCGCGAAGGCGGCGATGGCGAGAAGTGGCGTGAAGTTCATGTTCGGTTTCCTTGTGGGTCAGAGGCTGGCGAGCCAGGCGAGGACATCGGCCTTCTCGGCGGCAGTGCAGTCACGACCGAGCACGGAGTTGCAGTTCCGGCCGAACCATTTTTCGACGAACTTGAGGTCGGTGAAGCGCTCCGGATTGGCCGAGGGCGCCAGCGGTTCGATCGGCTTGCCGGTCCGCGCCTGCCCGGCGGCTTTCGGGTCAGCCGTGTGGCAGGTCGTGCAAGAAGGCGTGTCGGGCTTGCCGCCGGTGTGGTTGGCCATGAACAATTCCTTCCCGCGTTCGGCGGATGCCTCGGCCCCGGCCTCGGCTGAGTATTGGGCCAGAAGATCGGCGGGCGATGTCGACTGCGCGACGGCCGGAGAGGCCAGCAACGCAAATGGCAAAACCAACAGGTATTTCATTTTGAGGTCTCCTTGGGGATTTTGATCTGGAAGGGGCTGAACCATCCGGTTTCGGCATCGGCATGGCAGGCCGAACAGTTCGATTTCGAATAGACCGGCGCATGCTGGAAGGTCTCCTCCGCCAGGCTCTCGTGCAGATCGGACCACGCTTGGGTCTCGGCGATAGAGCCGGTCGGGCTCTCCCGCTCGTTCGCAAACAGGTGGGCTGGTCGGGTCTGTGCGGTCGAAGCGTCATGGGCGATCAGCCATTCGGTGATCCGGGCATTGGTCTCGTCATCGAGGCGCGCGTCCTCAATGAAGTGATCATCGAGATTGGCCATGATCACCTGCCACTCCGCCCCTGACAGCAGGCTGGGGTGATAGGCGAGGTGGCAGGCGGTGCATTCTTCGGCAAAAATCTCGTCGAGCACGGCTACCGGCGCTCTCTCCGGCACCCCAGTGTCCCGCTGCCAGACCTGAACCGTCAGACCGGCCAGAAGGGCAATAACGGTCAGCGCTATGCGGGGGTGGGAAATGACTTTTCTTCCGCGATGATCCCCCGGGCGGCGCTCCTTGGTGCCGGTCACCATGGACCGGACGAGGTTCTCCCGGCTGCGCCGACTTTCGAAGATCGCGGCCGCGACATGGGCAAGGATCATGACGAGGAGCAGAGCCGCGAGAACTTCGTGGAGCTCCAGACCGGCCTCGCCGATCCCGTAGGGCAGCGAGAGGAGCGGTCCTGTTCTTAAGACTCCTCCGAGCCCGGTCAGCCCAGTGATGGCAAGTAACCCCACGACCGCCATCAGTCCAAGCATCATCAGGCCACCGGCCGGGTTGTGACCGAGGTGGCGGCCAGTATCCCCTCCCGTCAGATGGGACAGGATCGCGGCAGGCGGGCGCAGGAAGTCCCGGAACCGGGCATGGGTCGGCCCAAGGAAGCCCCAGACGATGCGGGCCGCAACCAACGCCATCGCGAGCAAACCCGAGACGATGTGCAGCTTGATCCAGGGCGCACCCAGAACAAACCCGGTCACGGCGGCGGTCGAGATGCTGACGACGAGTGACCAGTGAAACAGGCGGACCCAGATATCCCAGACGAGGACCTGTTTCCCTTGTGGGGCAAACTGCGTGGATGTCGCGTCGGTCATTCTCTGCCTCCAACGCCCAAAACAGGCGACTGAAGGCAAAGTCTCACAGGTGCACTGACACCGGCCTGATCAAGGCTGTCAGCGAGGTGTCAGTTTGGCTGTCGTGGCGGCTTAGTCGGTGGATCGATTTTCGGAGAACCTGTTTCCTGAAGTTCGGCCTCAGGGAAGCGTTTCAACCGCAGCAACTGTCGCCCTTCTGGATCGGCGGACAGGGCACGGTTCCGTAAGAACAGAAGACGCAGCAATCCCCGGGCAGCGGTTTCAGCACCTCGCCGCATGACTTGCACTCGTAGAACCATTGGCAACTGTCGGTCGGCATGGTCTCGATTTCGGGTTTGCCGCATTTCGGGCAGGTGATCGTGCTCTTCAACTCAACGATCTGGGTATTCACGTTCGGCTACTCCGTAACAGGGAAAACATCGTTCGAGCCGCCTCTTCTTCCCAAAGGGGCGAGGACGCCGCCAACAGGAATGACACGGTCGCGAACCCAAGCACCACAAGTGTCGAGCGCCGCCTCCGAGCGCAGGACCACCGACGCCACAGACGTACCCAGCCCCAGGCCAGTATCGGCCCAACGACGACGAGTATCTCGGTCCGGTAGGCGACAAACGGACCAAGCATCGTCAGCCACGCACCGCCCAGCCCGATGATGGAGAGCCCGATCGGCAAGAAACAGCAGGACGCGGAAAGCAGCGCAAGAACGCCGGCCGAACCGACAAACAAGCGGCTGGGACCTCGATCAGTGGCTTCGGCAATATGATCTGTGTTCGACATCATAAGGCAGAACATGCATCCTGTAGTAACTACAGGTTCAAGCGAAAGTTCATCACATGCACGCGATTGGCGAAGCATCACGACAGAGCGGAGTGCCAGTTGAAACGATCCGCTACTATGAGCGGGAGGGTGTCATTTCGAAGGCTGGAAGGACAGCTTCCGGTCGGAGGGTATACACCAAGGCCGATATCGCGGAGTTGCGGTTCATCCGGAGATGCCGCGATCTGGGGTTCCCGCTTCCGATCACTCGCAAACTACTATCGTTGTCCTCTGGAGAAACGGACGATTGTGGTGAAGTCCGGGCTTTTGGTTTGTCGCAACTGGCCGAGGTTCATTCCAAGATAGCTGAGTTGCAGGAACTTGCGTCAGCTCTTGAGGAGTTGACTGCCAACTGTGCCGAAGGATCGACAAATTGCCCGATGCTCGACCAACTTCGGTCGTAGCTGGAGAACTCAAGCGACTTCAGAGCTCTTTGAGGTTGCCAACCGGAACCCACAATCGACACGGCGTTCACACTTTCGGAAGGGCCATCTGAACTGACAAGCCCGGGTTGCCGGGGCGAAGTTCCAGCTTGCCGCCGAGCGCTTCCACAAGCTCAGAGGCGATGGCCAGCCCAAACCCGCTACCGGTCGAGGTCTCGTCAGCCCGGGCGCCCCGGCGCGTCATCTCTGCCAATCGTTCGGGCGGAATGCCGGGGCCGTCATCGTCAATCCGGATCTCCACAATCTGGCCGGTTTCGCGGGCGCTTATTCTAATTCGCGACTTCGCATGACGGGCGGCATTTTCCGCGAGTGCCCCCAGTATCTCGGTCAGTTCCCCGGCTTCAGCACGAACCTCGAGAGTGGGCAAAACATCCAACTCCCAGGAAAGCGCGTTACCGGGTGAGGTTCTGTTCAGCACCCTGATCACGGAGCTGGCAACCCCAGCGACTCGGCAGCGAGCGGACTCACGATGCAGGGATGCCCGGGCGCGCGTCAGTTCCCTGTCTACATGACCCCTCATCGTCTCGACGGTTTCCTCGATGGCCTCCGCATGTTTCACCTGCCCGTCGTCGCGCAGCCGTCCGGCCTCGCCAAGCATCGCCTGAAGCGGTGTCTTGAAGCCGTGTGCCAGATCGGCGGCGCGCATCCCGGCACGGGCAACCTCGTCTTCCCGTTCCGCGAGGAGAGCATCCACTTCTTTGGCCAGGGGGATCACTTCAGTTGGAAAACCCTCGCCAAGGCGCTTCGAGGAACCGGACCGGATATTGGCGACCTGCGTCTCGACACGAGCAAGCGGGCGCAGCCCGATCGCCACCTGAACCGCCATCGCTAGAATCAGCACCGCCGCCAGGACAACCAGATAGGGCAACAGATCCGAAGCAAACTCGTGGCTGGCAGCCTGAAGATCCGCCCGGTCGACAGCGACCGCGGCGCGCATAGGTGTCTCGCCCAGTCTCGCAGGCAGCACCACGCTGCGTTCGACCGTCAGGATCGACTGCTCTGCAGGCCCTTCGAGCATGTGGACATGCTCACCGCCATCGGCGAGTTCATCGACAGGCAGCGGAATTTCGTGATCCCAGAGCGAGCGAGACCGGAGAAGCCGTCCCTCCACGGCAATCTGCCAATAAAGACCCCCGAGGGGACGGTTGAAGCGCGGATCAGCCGGCTGGTTGGAGAGGAATATCTTCCCGTCGGAATCGCGTTCGACCCCGGAGAGAACCTGGTCGAGTTGCACCGAGAGTTCCGCCAGCGCGCGGCGTTCGACATGGGCCGAGAACAGCAGAGATATCCCGACGGCTGCAATCGCCAGTGCGACCACGACCGCCACCGCTCCGGTTGCGAGAAGCCGCCGGCGAAGCGAGTAGGACCTCACCCTTCCGGCTCCGACGGCTCGAGGTAATAGCCGAAGCCACGCCGTGTGCCGAGGATCCCGGGGCCGAGTTTCCGCCGCAGACGCGTGACGACAGCCTCGAGCGCATTGGCTTCGCGAGCATCCTCATCGCCATAGAGATGCTCAAGCAATTCGCCCGGAGCGATGATCCTGTCCCGGTGTAGCATCAGGTAGGCGAGGAGCCGGTACTCGAGAGCCGTGACTGACATCGGAACCCCGCGCAGGGAAACGGACATCCGGTTCGTGTCGACAACGAGATCACCTGCCTGCTGCATGGCGGAGCCACGCCCCGCTGAACGCCGCACCAGCGCTCGAGAGCGTGAAA
Organism: Tropicimonas marinistellae; assembly: GCF_001509585.1. Taxonomy (GTDB): domain Bacteria; phylum Pseudomonadota; class Alphaproteobacteria; order Rhodobacterales; family Rhodobacteraceae; genus Tropicimonas; species Tropicimonas marinistellae. Next base: position 5,518 of record NZ_LNCI01000012.1, read on the forward strand.
CCAGTTCCTCCATGCGAAAGGGTTTGGGCAGGTAGTCGTCCGCGCCTGCGTCGATTCCTTCAACGCGTTCCGTCCAGGCGCCGCGCGCTGTCAGCACGAGGACCGGCATTTCGCGTCCATTGCCGCGCCAACGCTTCAGCACTGTCAGGCCGTCGAGCTTCGGCAGGCCGAGGTCAAGGACGACCAGATCATAGTCCTCGGTGTCGCCGAGGAACCAGGCCTCCTCGCCATCCGCGCAACTCTCCACCCGGAACCCCGCGCTCTGAAGCGCTGTTCCGAGGTCAGAGGCAATCCTCGCGTCATCTTCGACGACGAGCGCGCGCATGGGATCAGTCCTCCTCTTCCTCAAGAACCTCGCCGGACTTGGCGTCCACCAGAACCTCGAGGATGCGGCCGTCCGGCGTGATCAGTTCGAATTCGTAGACATACTGCCCGTGTTCGCGCTCCAGTTCGACCTCGAGCAGTGTCGCGGAGTACCGCTCCGACACATCCTGCATCACCGCAGCGAGAGGGAGGATCTCGCTGCGGGAGGCCGCTTCGCGGGCAAGGTCATGATCGGACTCGGCAATGCCCGGTCCGGCAAGAAGGAGGGTCAGCAAGGGGTATGCGTATTTCACAGGAGCCAGTATCGCGGGGTCGACCTGACAGCCGCCTGACAGCCGCTGCCTTTGTCTCATATACCATCACCTGGAGTGCCCGCACGCCAGTCAGAAAGGGGTGGCCCGGTTCAGCCGTTGTTCCAGCGCATGCCGCGCCCTTGCCCATTGCCGCGCCCATTTCCCCGACCCTGACCCATCCCCGCACGGCCGAAATCTGCGGATGTCAGAACGCCATCGCCATTGAGATCCATGCGATCACGCCAGATCTGCGCGCCGGCAACGTATTCGTTTCGAGTGACCAAACCATCCCCATTGGTGTCGATCTGGGAACGGACAACCTGCCGTGTCCCGCGCAATGAACTGCTTTGGCGACCACCAACAGATTGCGGGGTGATCCGGTCGAACTCGGCGGCGGACAAGGCGCCGTCGCCATTCGTGTCGTAGGTGGAAAAGAGCGAGGACCGCCGGGTTTCGACCTCGCTCAGGGTGACCTTGCCGTCATTGTTTGCGTCCCAACGCGCCATGAAACCGCCGCCCGTCGTGAACTGTTGAGCCAGGGCAGAGGTTCCAAGAATGGTCAGTGTCATTGCAAGCGGAAGGGCGAAGCGTGTCATGATATCCTCCAAAACATCAACGTCGCGCATTCCTGATACGAACCCTGCGCCGACTTCCGTTGGTTGTCTGCAACAAATTGGAACTGACCTCGCGCACGAGGAACTACTCAACGCTCGTTCCATTTTGAAGGCGCAGTGCGATCCCTGAGGAATCGTAGAAGCCCGGCTTTTTGCGTGTTGGCATGGGTCGAAAGAAACGGCAGCCGCACCTCCTTGCCTTCGGGAGCCAAAAGGTAACGCTGGGATAGGCGACCCCTGAGTCGGCGGCCGATGACGCAGGCACTTCTCTACTCAGCCGGACATCACAGATCGCTGAAATCGGTGCAGTTGCCCCGCTACCTTGATTAAATTCCAACATTTGAATATATAGCGTTCAACGCGAGCAAGCGGGGAAGCGAACCGTGGAAAACAGTCGGACGACGCATTGGGAGCAAGTCTACAGCGAGAAAGCGGATACCGAGCTAAGCTGGCATCAGGAAGATCCTATCGTCTCCCTTGAACTATTTGATTTAGCCGGAGCTACATCGCAGTCGTCGGTAATCGATGTTGGCGGCGGAACCTCCTGCCTAAGCACGCGGCTGATGGAACGCGGCCTGCGGGACGTGACGGTTCTCGACCTGTCCGGCGCTGCGCTGGCCTCCGCGCAGCGGCGACTTGGGCCCATCGGTGAGAGCATCAACTGGGTTGTTGCCGACATCACTTCCTGGGAGCCGGCACGGCACTACGATATTTGGCACGACCGCGCCGCGTTCCACTTCCTCGACGATGCGGACGACCGCGCAGCATATGTTGACCGGCTTTCACGCGGCCTGCGACCAGGTGGACACGCTGTCATTGCCTCCTTTGCCACAAACGGACCGAAAAAATGCAGCGGCCTTCCGGTCATGCGATACGATCCGGAGACCCTCGCCAACACTCTCGGGGGTGCTTTCGCACCCGTTGCGTTTCGCTCTCATGTTCATTTTACCCCTTGGGGCAGCGCCCAGTCGTTCCAGTATGGTCTGTTCCAGAAGCACCGTTGAGTGCGACCTGGCCGCTTTCATTTTCTCGTCGATGGTGAGGGAGCACTTACTGATCGATCGAAACAACCGGTTCCGGTTCCTTTGATAGGCGCAGCTTCGCCCGGTTCATCCAAGCATACTCCTTTTGGCGAGTCCGCCAGACGAAATTCGAGACCAAGCGTTACTGCAACTTGAAGTTTAGAACGGCGAATTTCTCTGTAGATCACAGAACGCGGCGAGCAGCGCGAGGGTACGTGGCGCCTGTTCTCGGAGCGGATGGGAAAGGATCCAACGCCCCTCTGGCCATCAGTTTCCATGCACTTCGCTATTTGTAGGCCTGCTGTCGTGTCCAAACAGTGGCGCAGCCTTGTCGCACACGCCGCATTGCTCGAATTCCAGAGTCGAGTGGCGGATCCCAAATTCATCTGCCAGACCAGCTTTCAGCCTGGACTTCAGCGCCTCAAGACGATCCCATTCGACACTATTGACAACAATATGGGCATCAAGGGCGGGTGAGTTCTCCTCCATTTGCCATAGATGCACGTGGTGGACATCCACAACCCCGGAGCTTGAACGCAGGCGCGCAACGACATCGCCTCCATCGATTTCTGGCGGGCTGCCCAACATCAGCGTACGGATCGGTGTGCCGATCTCTGCAAATGCCAGGTAAAGAACATACAGCGCAATGCAAATGGTGATCGCTGGATCGACCCAACGCAAGTCATAGAGAATGATCAGTGTTCCGCCGATGATGACCGCAACCGACGCCAACGCGTCGGAAAGATTGTGCAGGAACAGTGCCCGAATGTTCTGGCTGCCTTTTTGCATCGAGTAGGTCATCAAGGCAGTCAGCGCATCCACCCCAAGAGCCAAACCCGCAATGATGACCACTGTCCAACCCTGTACTTCGGGCGGATTGATGAGGCGCGAGCCGCCCTCATAGATCAGGTAAAGTCCAATTGCGATAAGCGTGGTGTAGTTGACCAGTGCCGCCACCGTCTCGATGCGTCCGTAGCCAAAGGTCATGCGCTTGTCCGCCGGACGTCGTGCAATCTTGCGTGCCGCGAAGGCGATGACAAGCGCGGCCATGTCAGAGAAGTTGTGAAGCGCATCTGCGATCAGTGCGAGAGAACCAGCAAAAAGGCCGCCTGCGATTTGGGCCACTGTCAGAATGCCGTTCGCCCAGATCGCGACTGCAACCCGCCGGTCTCCACTTGTCGGATCAAGATGTGCGTGGCTGTGGCCGTGATGCTCATGCGGCATTTGCAGGCCCCTCGTGCTTGTGTGTAATGGACTTGCGAGGTTTCAATCGGCCTGAACGAAGCGCTCGGACGCGGGCGTTCATCCAGTGGCGGATCAGGTTGCGATAAAGCCAGCCACGGATGTGACCAAACGCCTGATCATGTGCAGCATAGAACATGTCGGGCGTGTCGAACCTTCCCAAATCCTGCACGATCCCGGACGTTTGAATGAACGTGTCGCTTCCGTTCCAGGCAACCGGCGGAGCGCTCAGGCATTCAGTGCCCACGCCATAGCCACAGAGACTTTCGTCGCTAGCGAACGACGTCTGCAAGACCCGTAGGAACGGCGTGTCGAGGATAAACCCCTCGAGGTTGATCCACGTCCCGTCCAGTTCGACTTCGACCCACGAATGGAGGATCTCTTTTGGTGTAATCGGGTAGACCAGTTCCGGAACGACACCGCGCTGGAGGGCCTTGTGAATCGTGAACCCGTGGATGCGGCAGCGGATGCCTGCGCCCCGCAAGAGCGCCATCAGGAGCGTACCTTTCGTGTTGCACTGGCCAAAACCATCAGCAAACACCTCTGAGGCTGGAATATCGTCGGCGCGGTTGTATCCAAAGGCGATCTCGTCGCGAACAAACACATAGATCGCACCGATCCGATCACGCGCGGGTAAATCGCGCCAGCCTCGCTCGTCGATCAACTGGGCAACCGAGGCTGCATTGAAGTCTAGAAGAGGCGTGGCAGCAATCAGTGTGTCATTGTCCAGCACAGGAACATCTCCTTGAATGGTTCAAGGGACTATGTAATTGCTACAGTCGCTGTAGGTTCAAGCGCTGTTTTCAAAAAGCGCGTGGAACATCCAGAGTAACGCATCCAAGTACCAATGAAGCGATGGGGCCGACCAGAGTCCTTCGAACTGGTCGCCGACCCTTCGCGACCCAAACCGATACAGTGAGGCCGGAATTGAAGCCATCACAGGCAAGGAAAGCGCCGCCAGCGGTTTTGATTGCGACCTGCTTTGGCGCGCATGCGAAATGAACTCTGGCAAAGCTGCGGTTGCGAGGCGTCAGGGTCAAAGCAGTCGCAAACTGCGAGGTGGCCGGCCATCCTGGCAAACTTTGGAAACGACAATAATTGCGCGGTGCTCAAGACCCGATTTTTTCGTGCTCGGTCAGGCATTCGGAATGGTCTCTCAGGATTTCGAGAACGCGGCAACGCGCGGTGTTGCCTCCACCGCATTCCTTTACCATACGCTTCAGTTCCGTGCGCAAAGCTTCAAGGCGGGCCATCCTTTGCTCGACCTGTTTCAGCTGCCGCCTCGCAATTTCATCAGCTTCGTGACAAGGCCGGTCTGGCTCATCGGAAAGCTGGAGCAACTCGCGGATCGCCTCCAGCGGGAAGCCCAGTTGCCGGGCGTGCCGGACAAAAGCCAGGCGGTCGAGTTCGGCTTCACCATAACGTCGTTGTCCGCCTGCGGATCGACCCGGTTCGGGCATCAGACCGATTTGCTCATAGTACCTGATCGTCTGTACCTTGGTTCCGGTCTTCTTTGCGAGCGTGCCGATCGTGAGCATGTGCAAACCCTCAAAATCCTCTAGTCTATGTAGATTTAGCAGAAGTGCGACGCAACCCTTACGCATCACAGAACCGCGATCTTGTTTCAGCCGTCGGTAATACGGCTTGAACCTACAGTGGCTAGAGGATGTAAACGCGCAAGAAGCCAAGAATCAACATCGGGCGGGCGGACATGCGTTTATCGGGTTTTCAGAAGATCTTGTGGGGGCTGGCAAGCATCGCTCTACTCGCCTTTGCAGCTTTTCAAATCACCGGGACCCGGACCAATCAGGACGCAGCTACTCGAGATCCAGCCTTCCGCGCAGCTTTCAAACTGACGGATCATCGGGGCATGGTTCAGACCGAGGAGGACTTTTCCGGGCGTTGGATGCTCATCTTCTTCGGGTTCGCGAATTGTCCGGATGTCTGTCCAACGACGTTGTCCGAAGTTGCTGTTGTCATGGAAAGATTGGGCACAGAGGCAGACAAAGTGCAGCCGATCTTCATTTCGATTGATCCTCAGCGAGATACGCCTGCCGCGCTGGCACAGTTTGTCCCGCTATTCGACGCAGACATCATCGGGCTAACCGGTACGACAGAACAGATCGCGGAAACAGCCGGCCATTTCCCGATCTATTTCGAGCGTCTCGAGGAAACCACGGCGCCCGATGGCTACACGGTTAGCCATACCTCGCACTTGTTCCTGTTCGGTCCCGAGGCGGATTTTGTCACCTCCTGGGCCTACGGAACAACCGCGGAAGAAATCCTCGCCGATCTTAGGCTCTGGACCCATTGATTTGGTTGCGGTCACCGCGCCGGGCTGATTCAAGCTCCTGAAGTTCAGGAGGCGTGATGAGCAACTTGTTCTGGTTGAATGACGAGCAGATGGCTCGGTTGAAGCCGTATTTTCCCAAGAGCCATGGCAAGCCACGTGTCGATGATCGGCGTGTGTTGAGTGGGATTATCTTCATCAATCGCAACGGCTTGAGATGGTCGGATGCTCCACGGGAATACGGTCCGCCCAAGACCCTCTATAACCGCTGGAAGCGGTGGAGCGAAAAGGGCGTGTTTGCCCGGATCATGGAAGGACTGGCCGCCGAGCATTCCGATCACAAGGCGATCATGATCGACGCAACCTATCTCAAGGCACATCGCACGGCATCCAGCCTGCGGCTGAAAAAGGGGGGCGCGGGCGACTGATCGGGCGCACGAAGGGCGGCATGAACACCAAGTTGCACGCCGTCACAGACGCCTCCGGTCGCCCCATCCGGTTCTTCATGACAGCCGGTCAGGTCAGTGACTACACGGGCGCAAGGGCGCTCCTGAGTAGCTTGCCAGCCGCCGACTGGATGATTGCTGATCGCGGTTACGATGCCGACTGGTTCCGAGACGCTTTGAAAGACAAGGGGATACGCCCGTGCATCCCCGGCAGGACGTCACGTGACAAACCTGTCCGATACGACAAACGCAGATACAAGCGCCGCAACCGCATCGAGATCATGTTCGGTCGTCTGAAGGATTGGCGGCGCGTTGCAACCCGTTACGACAGGTGTCCGAAGGTGTTCCTATCGGCCATCGCGCTCGCTGCCGCCGTAATCTTCTGGCTCTGAAACTCAATGAGTCTGGAGCCTAAGGAAAGGATCTGATCCAGTGACACGATTGACCGGTGAAATGGCGTTGGGCGTCGCCTGGCTGACGGCGCTTTTCGCATCTCTTTCCGTCTTGTTTATCGGTGAAGTGCTCGGGCAAACGCCTTGCCTGCTTTGCTGGTATCAACGCGCCTTCATGTTCCCGCTGGCGATCATCCTCGGCCTTGGCCTGTGGTGGCAGGACTGGCGCGTAGGCCGCTACGGGATCGCACTGGCTGCCGGTGGTGCGGCCGTGGCAGCCTGGCACCTGGCACTTTACAGCGGGCTCGTCCCGGAACGTATCCAGCCCTGTACTGCCACAGGCCCATCCTGCACGGACGACAACCAATTGGTCCTCGGCATTCCGATTCCGCTGATGGCATTTGCCGCCTTCACACTTATCGGCCTGCTCTCGGCCCTTTCGATCAAGGAGACACAAAAATGAACCGACGCAGCCTGATCCTGTCCGTCCTCGCCCTCGGCGTAGCCGGTTTCGGCGGGGCGGCTTGGTATGTGACCCGCCAAGCGTCCAATACCGGCGGAGAATCCATCCCTCCGGAACTAGCGAGTGCTTTGGAACGCCCCTATTCGCCGGCTTTCGGTCCCGCGGACGCGCCCGTGACCATCGTCGAGTTTTTCGATCCGGCATGTGAGGCCTGCCGCGCCTTCCATCCGATCGTCAAGGACATCATGGCACAAAACCCGGAACAGGTGCGTCTGGTAATTCGCTACACGCCATTCCACGGACTGCCCTCGGAAACCGCAATTAAGATCCTGGAAGCCGCACGGATGCAGGACAAGTTCGAACAGGTCCTGAATGCGTTGTTGATCAATCAGAATGCATGGGCTGCGCACGGCGCGCCCGATCTTCAGAAGATTGGCGCCATCGCTGCCGGGGCGGGTCTCGATCTGGATCTGGCATTGGAGCAGATCAAGTCGCCCGACGTCGTGGCCATCTTCAATCAGGACCGGACGGATGTCGAAACCGTGGGCGTCCGTCAGACACCGACGTTCTTCGTCAATGGCAAGCCACTTGACCCATTCGGCGAGGCTGAACTCAGGCAATTGGTTGCGGCGGAAGTCGCAGCGGTCGGCGGCTAGATGCTTAGCGACATCAGGAAAATTGAAATGAAGAACATGATAAAAAACAGTCTCGTGACACTTGTGATGGCCATTAGCTTCGCTGTTCCTGTCCTGGCGGGATCAGAAGATGTTGTCGTCGAAGATGCATGGTCACGGGCGTCAATCGGAATGAGCCGTCCGGGCGCGGCATACATGACAATCCGCAACACCGGCGATGAGGCGATCATACTGACTGGCCTCCGCACCGATTTGGCGATGATGCCCGAAATTCACCAGACTTCGACGAACGCGGAAGGTGTAAGCTCTATGGCACCTGCGGGGGAGATCAAGATAGCCGCTGGTGGTGAGGTCGCGCTCGAACCGGGTGGGTTGCACGCGATGCTGATGCGCTTGCAGCGTCCCATGACGGAAGGGGAGAGCTTCTTACTGAACTTGGTTTTCTCGGATGGCAGCGAGGTGATGATCGAGGTTCCGATCCTTGGAATTGCGGCGCGGGGCCCTGAGGGCTGATGCGGCGACGAAGAATTCTTGGGTACGGAGCAGCGTGTATCGGTGCCGCAGCACTCATGCTCTTCGTAGGCTGGTGGCAGGTTGATGGCCCCGGGGCGCCCGAACCGGCGGGCCAGTTGCCCATACCTCTATCCGCCATGGATTTCAGCCTGACGGATCACAAGGACAACAAGGTTGGGCCGGGGACATTGGTCGGGCGCCCGACGATGGTCTTCTTCGGCTTCACCCACTGTCCGGACGTCTGCCCGACCACGCTATCGGACATTTCAGGTTGGCTGGACGACCTTGGACAAGAGGCCGAGGAATTGAACGTGGTGTTCATAACCGTCGATCCAGAGCGAGACACTGTCAAAGCGATGGCGGAATATGTCGGCTATTTCCATCCGGGGATCCGTGGCTGGACCGGCGAAGAAGAGGAAATCGCCAAAGCAGCGAACGGCTTCCGCGCGCGCTATTGGCAGGTGCCGACCGAGGGCGGCGACTACACGCTGAACCACACTTCCAGCGTGTTCTTGTTCGATGCCGAGGGTCATTTCGTCAGCACCATAGATTACCATGAGCCGAGAGAATTCGCGGTGCCGAAAATACAGCGAACAATGAAGGAGACAGGTGAGGCTTCCTAGTCCTGCGCCCGCGTTCTTCCCCTGCGTCTGGGCATCTGGCTGGCTCCAATCACTTCCGAAAAGGTTACACGAGATGAAATTGTCACTAACTGTCCTGGTTCTCGCAGCCCTTCCCGCCATGCAGGCGCTCGCACAGTCGACTCCAATCGAGGTGTACAAGACCAACGGCTGTGGTTGCTGTCTTTCCTGGATGGATCACCTCAAAGAGAACGGTTTCGCGCCAAGCGGCGAGGACATGTTTGGGGGCCTCCTTGTTCGTTTCAAACTCGACAAAGGGGTCCCTCAACGAATGATTTCGTGCCACACCGCAATTGTCGACGGTTTCGTGATCGAAGGTCATGTGCCTGCGTCCGATGTTCAGCGGCTGCTCGAGGAACGGCCTGACGCAATCGGTCTCGCTGTCCCGGGAATGCCATACGGGTCACCCGGTATGGGACCCGAGGAAGAACGTGAGGCCTATGACGTCTTTCTGATCCGCAAAGATGGATCTACCGAGGTCTTTTCCAGCTATTCCAGCAACTAGGTAGCTTGCGGCTTGCGAGACGCAGCTCAGCATTTTTCAAGCGCCCTTTCAAAGGCTGCCAACGTCGTCTTGCTCACGTGATGCTCGATACCCTCTGCATCTCGCTCGGCCGTCTCTTCATCGACTCCGAGGAGTTGGAGAAATGCCACCACGATCCGGTGTCGACGACGACAGGACTCTGCCAGCTGCTGCCCTGCTTCCGTGAGGAATATCGCGCGGTAACGCTCACGCCGGACCAAACCGGCCGCCTTGAGTCTTGAGATGTTCTTGGTGACCGTTGGAGGCTTCACACCTAGCCTCTCTGCAATCTCGATCGGGCGGGCCTCTCCGCGTGCCTCGATCAGTTCGGCGATCAACTCCACATAGTCTTCTGCCATCTCGCTTTCGTGTGCTTGCCGCACGACTGCAAATCCTTCCGCCTGCGCTTCGGGTGCCCGCTCCGCGGACTGAAATGACTCACGTTCATGTGATCGCTGCTTCGACATATCGAGACATTGCACCCGGAAGGAAAGATTGACAACTTGTTTGCTTTGGGTAGAAAATTTAGCCCAAGCTAACTTTTCAGATGAGGAATGATGGTGATCCGAGAGCTCCAGGGACTACTGTTTATGGCGTGCGCTGGTGCGTTCCTGTCGTTTGGACCCACAAATGCGACTCCTGCAAAGGAAACACCCTGGCTCCCGGATGCCGCGGCCTATCGGTTGACGCTGTTTCTTGGAAGTCTTGAGCCGCTCCCCTGGAACGACGTCGCCTCGGCGTGGTCGGACACACACCGCAATTCGGAGTTTTCAGAAGGCGCGCTGGCGTGGCTGCGCGATACCAGCGATGTCGACACCGGACCGCTGCTGGACACCATAGAGAACAAGGATCGACAGGCACTTTTTGCCGCGGCAACGCAGCTTGTTGCGCTCAGGATCGAGGAAGAGCTTGATCGCGCGCTCGACGCCGAAGATCCGGCAACAGCGCAACAGGCCGTGCGGACTGCGCGCGAGATCTACCGCGCCTTCGCAGACGGCATCGCCGCAGCCGATCCCGGAGCTGCGCGGCAGATTGGTCTCGCTTGGTTGGAGTTGAATAGTGCGACGGGCTCTGCCGGTGTTCTTGGTGCGGGGGGCACGCCTGCCGACCGCGAAGCGATGGCCGAAGCACGAACCGCAATCTCCGACTACCTTTCCGCCAACTATCTGGTGGACGAGTTTGCTCCCCGACAGATTTTGAACACACTGCCGGAGACCGTTGTGCTCACCGGACGTTCCGTCGAAGTTCCGCCAAGCCTGCCGCCGGGGTCCGATATCTTCGATCAGGATCCGCTGCCACTGCTCGTCCTCAATTTTGAAGAACAGGGAATCGATGAGTCTGACCTTCCGCTTGTTGCTTACGGCGACATGTTGTTCGACAGCGCGCAGATCTTCGGCAGCCCGGCGCGCGACCTCGGAATCGCCTGCTCGACCTGCCACAACCGCTCGGACATAAACCAACGTTTCTTCATCCCCGGCGCCAGCCATCAGCCGGGCGCAATTGACGTGGATGGCGCCTTCTTTAACCCCGTCTTCAATGACAGGCGCGACGACCCACTCGACATCCCCAGTCTCCGCGGATTGCGCTTCACCGGACCATATGGCCGGGACGGCCGATTTGCCTCCCTTCGGGACTTCACGCGAAACGTTATCGTCAATGAGTTCGGCGGTGCCGAACCCACTCCTTTCATGCTCGATGCGCTCTTGGCTTACATGCTCGAATTCGACTTCCTGCCAAACACCCTGCTGACAGCGGACGGCAAGTTGACTGGTCAAGCCGCCGAGGCCGCCCGGCGCGGCGAAGCGATATTCGACCGGCCATTCGCGGGTCTTGGAGACCGGTCTTGCGCCAGCTGCCACGTACCGGACGGAAACTTCCTTGATCGCCAGGCGCATGACATAGGCTCGGCCGAACCGGCCTATGCAGGCGCGCGCGCCGGCGCATTCGACACGCCTACCTTGCTCGGGACAGTCTATACGGCACCGTACTTCCACGATGGTTCATTGCCGACCCTCGCCTCGGTCGTGGACTGGTTCGACGAATCCAAGTCGCTCGGGCTGTCAGAGACCGAACGCGCCGACCTGACCGCGTATCTGGAGGCGGTGGGTTCGGCCGATGAACCCTATGAAACTTTCGATGCCGAGAACACGGCCTTCCGCCTCGCGTTCTCGGAACTCACCACTTTCGCGTCGACGCTGGACACACTACTGCCCCGCCGGGACGCAGAGCACATCCTCCTCCTGACGGATACCGTCGCCACGGACCTCTCGGCCGACGCCAGCACGATGTCCAATCTGACCGGACGGCCCGAGGTTTATGCATTGGCTGAACGGTTGGCGAAAGTCGGCGTCGCGGTCCGCGACGAGGACTGGGAGGCCGCCGAGGCCCATTGGTCAGCTTTCAAGGACGAGGCCAGGTTAATCGAAGAGAGAGCGTTCTGATGCCAATCCAATGGAACCGCAGGGCAGCGCTGGTAATTTCTGCCGCAGGCATGTTGTCCCTTGCGACTCGGCTTGCGGCGGAGGAAGGCCGCCTCCGCCTCGCCTTCATCCCGCAGGAGAACCCGCAGAAACTCCTCGGCGACATTGAGGCCATCACTGGATGGTTGTCCGGGGAAATTGGCGTTCCCGTCGAAGGATTCGTCACCATTGACCATGCCGCTGCCGTCGAGGCACTCCGAAATGGCGATGCTGACATCTCCTTCATGGGCGCGCTGCCATTCGTGCTGGCCGAGGCCGAAATCGGCGCGGTGCCGCTTTTGTCCGAGGTCTACCGCAACGCACCGAGCTACACCGGCCGAGTCTTCGTCCGCCGGGACAGCGGGGTCGAGTCGCTTGCCGACCTGCGAGGCCGGGATATCGCCTTCGCTGACCCAATCTCGGAATCGGGCTACCTTTATCCCCTTGCCGAGTTCATGAATGCCGGGCTGATCGACGGGCCCGGCGAAGCAGAGGCCTTCTTCGGCCGTGTCTTTTTCGCGGGCGGCTACCAGCAAGCCATGCAAGCGGTAGCCGAGGGTTTGGTCGATGCTGCGGGCGCAAGCCAATACGCCGACCTTCTTCTGACGCCAGAGCAACAGGCCGCGGTGACCTGGATCGCCGAAAGTGAAGCGATCCCAAGCCACCTGGTGATAGCGCGTCCGGGCGTGGACGCCGACCTCCAGCGCCGGTTCGTCGATGCGATGATGCGGCTTAACGAGGCGGATAACCGCGACATGCTTCGCTACATCTACGGACCCGACGGCTATGTGAAGGCCGATCCTGCCGCCTACGATGGCGTGCGCGACATGGCCCGGCGGTACGGGCTCCTCGAATGAGCGTAGCGGCGCAGATAGGCGACGTGAGTTTCGCCCATCCTGGGGCGGACCTTCCATCGCTGGATCGCGTATCGCTCACCGTTTCGCAGGGCGAGAGTGTCGCGCTTCTTGGCGCTTCCGGAGCTGGCAAAACGACCCTTCTGACGCTGCTCGACGGGCGGCTCCGCGACTGGCGCGGTCGGGTTTCGGTCCTGGGCATGCCGCTTGATCCCGACAACGCTCCGCCGCGCGCCCGCCGGGCTGACACTGGCTTTGTCTTTCAGGAGTTTGCGTTGGTCGAGCGCTCCACCGTGCTGCGGAACGTGCTGAACGGACGACTTGGGCGCATGCCATCCCTACGCGCATTTGTTGGCTCTCCCTCATCACTCGATCTGGAAGCTGCGCGAATCGCGCTCGTTGATTGTGGGATAGCAGATCTGGCCGAACGCCGGGTCGACAGCCTTAGCGGAGGGCAACGCCAGCGAGTGGCCATCGCGCGCTGTCTGGCGCAGGAACCGCGCCTGATTCTCGCGGATGAACCGGTGAGCAGCCTCGACCCGGCGCGCGCTGCAGAGATCCTGGCGTTGTTGACCGAGGCCGCGCGTGCGCGCGGCGCGACTGTGTTGTTCTCGTCACATCAACCTGATCTCGCGAGGCGATTTTCTGATCGTATCGTCGGAATGAAGGGTGGGCGGATCGTCTTCGACGGGGGGGTAGCTGACCTTGGCGACGCTGCAACGTCGGACCTCTATCGCGAGACGGTGACAGTTCCAGGCATCGACCTTCGGGCGGTAAACTGATGCGCTCGCGGGGCCTTGGCAGTTTCGCGGTCGGAGTATTGGTTGCAGGTGCAGTCGTGTGGTCGATCGTCACCACCGATGTCGAACTGTCGCGCCTTCTTTCGGCCGGTCCGCGGATCGCCGACTTTCTAGGTCGGATGCTTCCGCCCGATCCGACTGTAGTGGACGAGATCATAAAGGGCGGCGCGGAAACTCTGCGCATCGCGATCCTGGGATCTTTGGGCGCTGTATTCCTGTCGGTGCCACTTGGGATTCTTGCGTCCGAGACGATGGTCTCACCGGCGATCTACCGGCCCATCCGGATGCTGCTCGCCTTCATTCGCGCAATACCGCTGATCCTGGTCGCCATGCTCATGGTCGGGGCGGTCGGTCTCGGTCCCTTGCCAGGCATCATCGCGGTCGCCTTCCATGCCACCGGCATGCTTGCGAAGTTCTATGCCGAGGCGATCGACGGTGTATCCCGAGCGCCCATCTCCGCACTTGAGAGCGCCGGCGCCGGTCCGCTCGCGAGGCTCAGGCACGCGATCTGGCCGCAAATGGCACCGGTCGTCGCCCGCGACACGATCTTCCGGTTCGAACTGAACTTGCGCGAGTCGCTGGTTCTCGGAATCGTTGGCGCGGGCGGAATCGGATTTTACATCCAGACCTACGTGCGCTCGTTCCAGTACGACAAGGCGGCGAGCGTCACGCTGGCAGTCATCGTTATGGTGATCGCAATCGAGGCACTCAACGTGGCCCTGCGCCGTCGTTTCAGGTAGCCTGCACGATCGTCACCAGTTCGCATTCCGACCTATCAGGCAAAGATGTCGATCGGTGTCCCGTCCCTCACCATGGCGTAAACCTCCTCGATCTCGCGATCCTTGACGGAGATGCAGCCTGCCGTCCAATCTCGAACATTCGTGGGGTCGACCCCGCGCCGTGGTCCACCATGGATGAAAATGTCCTTGCCGGGCGAGCGTCCCTGCGCCTCGGCGAAAGCGATGTCGGCCTCATTTGGGTATGAAATACCAACAGAAAGGTGGAAAAGGCTGTCGGGGTTCCTCCGGTCAATCACGTAGGAACCTTCGGGCGTGCGACCGTCCCCCTCGAACTGCTTGTGGCCCTCGGGCGCAAAGCCCAGCCCGATCGGATAGGTCTTCAAGACGCGATCGGCTCCATCGAGAACCAGCAAGCGCTGCGCCTTGTAGATGCGCAACCGGGTCACCTCAGGTCCCGAATAGGTGCGGAACTTGCTTGCGCAGCCTGACAGAAAGGCGGCAAGCCCTCCGAGCAAGACGGCGCGACGTGGAATTTGGATATGTTTCACTGCTCAGTGCCTCTTTCGTGAGGTCTCGTATTCGATTGACGCTACAGTGCAAATGATGACCCATCAATGCCCGTGAACAAGCGCTCCCTTTGCCACCTGTCTACCTAACTGCTCGCCGCCCGATGGCGGTACGTTGGCCTTGTGACCATTCAGCAACCTCAAGGCATTCGCGACCACGAGCAACGAGACGCCGACATCCGCAGCGATTGCGCCCCACATCGATGCCATGCCAAAGGCGGTTGCGACGACGAAGACGCCCTTGGTCGCCAGCGAAACACCGATGTTCTGGCGGATAATCATCATGGTCCGCCGCGAATGGGCAATGAGCCACGGGACTTTGCCGATGTCATCCGTCATCAGGGCGATGTCCGCTGTCTCGATGGCCGCGTCCGAACCGACGGCGCCCATTGCGATGGCGTAGTGCGCCCGCGCCATGGCAGGGGCATCGTTCACCCCGTCGCCGATCATGGCCACAATATTGTGGCTTTCGACCAGTTCCTCGATGGCCGCCACCTTGTCCTCTGGCAAAAGCTCGGCACGTACCTCGTCGATGCCGACCTCGGCGGCGACGGCTCGCGCGGTGCGTTCGTTGTCGCCCGTCAGCATGACTATGGTCTTCACGCCCTGCGCATGAAGCCGTGCGACAATACCCTTGGCGTCAGGCCGGATCCGGTCGCGCAGTTCCAGGATGCCGATCACACCGGTTGCGTCGCCGACGGCCACCAGCGTGTTACCAGCTCCCTCAATCCGGTCTCGAAGGTTGGTCGGAATGGCGCTTCCGAATCCCTTCTCGTCGGCGAACCGATCTGACCCGAGCCAGACCGACCGGCCCCCTGCCAGTCCTTCCAGTCCCCGGCCGGGCACGGTGCGCGTGTCTGCGGCCGCCGACACGGCGATGCCGTCGGACTCGGCCCGTGAGAGGATTGCAAGCGCCAACGGATGCGATGACCGCGCCTCCAGGGCTGCCGCAAGCGTCAGCAGATCGCGAACTGAGGCCCCGCCGAACGGATGCACTGCAGCAACCTCCGGCTCGCCCATTGTGATGGTACCGGTCTTGTCCATCGCCAATGCCGTGGTCCGGCCCGGCGCCTCGACATAGGCTCCGCCCTTAATGAGAACACCGGCCCGGGCTGAGGCTGTCAGTGCGGCAACGATGGAAACCGGGGTCGAAATGACCAGCGCGCAGGGGCAGGCGATCACAAGGAGCACGAGTGCGTTGTAGAACCAGTAATCCCATGCCCCGCCAAAGAGGAGCGGCGGCAACAGCGCGATGGCGATGGCCAAAACCATCACGATGGGCGTGTAGATGCGCGCGAACCTGGCCACCCACTGTTCCACCGGTGCACGGCGAGCATGGGCGTCGCCCACCATGCGGATGATCCTGGCGAGGACCGTATCCGAGGCCGCCTTGGTTGCCCGCACCGTCAGGGTGCCTTCGCCGTTGATCGTGCCGGCATAGACCTCGTCGCCAGGCTCCTTTGGAACCAGCGCACTTTCACCGGTGATCGGAGCCTGATCGACGGCCCCCGCTCCATCCACGACTTCGCCGTCGAGCGGGATTCTGTCCCCACCGCGCACCACGAACCGTGCGTTGATGGCAACGAGGGAAGCCGGAACATCGGCTTCCGAGCCGTCATCGTATAGAATTCTTGCCGTCGGCGGCGCCAAATCGAGAAGCGCAGAAACCGCATTGCGCGCCCGCCCGACGCTCCAGCTCTCGAGATAGAGCGACAGCGAGAAGAAGAAGGCAACCGTCGCCGCCTCGAAGAACTCGCCAATGGCTATGGCTCCGGCAACCGCGACCACCATCAGAAGGTTCATGTCGGGCGACAGTCGCCGCGCAGAAGACCACGCCTTCGGGGCCACGAGCCAGACACCGAACATGATCGCGACTGCGAAGAGCACGGCTTCGGCCACTGGCATCTGGGCCTCTCCATGGCCTGCAAAGAGCCCGAGAGCCCCACCCATGCCCGTCTCGAAGATATGCCAGAGAAAACCCGCCGCCCAGAAGCCGCCACTGAGGGCCGTAAAAAGTCGCTGCCGGGCCAGATGGGTCGCCTGATCTTCCGATGCAGTCCCGGCATCCCAGGGTTTTGCACTCATTCCGGTGGTCGCGACCAACTTCGCCACCTCGGCGTCTGAAACGCGTTCCGCGCTGTCGAGAATGATCATTCGCCCGTTGATGACATCGAAAGCCAGATGCTCTTCCCCGCCGACCTTCGGTCCGACGACCTTGTTCAGGATCGCCACTTCTTCGGTGCAGTCGAGGCCGGAAACCTGAAAGCTCCGCCCGACCGACGGCGCAGGCGTCTCGGAAGCGATATCACCGCAGCTTTGCCCGCCTCCGCAACAGCTCTTAACGCGCTCCTGCGCGGCGTACGATTGTTCTTGATTGTGGGCATCGGAAGGCATGGGCGGACCTCGAGATTCGTTTATCTCGTGAGTACATAGTCCCTACAGCAACTAGAGCTTCAAGATCTGTTTTTGGATGTAGTCGGCTTTGATGATGTGACCACCCCTTACGGCATCGACGTACCGAGCCGGGTCCGCAACCATCCACAAGAGACAGTGGTCGCGTCATCTGATGTCATATGGCGTGAAAAAAGCTGCAACCGAGTTCAAGATACGTACTATCCTTTCATTACCATTGCTCACCTTGCGTCACCTCCCGATCCGATAAATCGTCCAGGCTCCGCAAGTCGAACGCCAACAAGAACACCTTGGTCGTTACGAACGTGAAAGCCGCCCCACGAGACGGGCTCCGTGGCCCCGGTGCGATCAGATCCCGCTCCCTCAGCCGTCCGATCACCTCCCGGCCTACCTCCTTCCCGAAGATCTCTCCGAGCGCCTTGCGCGTCACCGGTTGGCGATAGGCAATCGCGGCAAGCACCGCCAGGTCGAACTCGGAGAGGTCCAGCGCTTGATCCCCGACGTTGGATGCAGCCTTGATGACCTCCGAATAGGCCGGGCGCGAGCGCAGCACCCAGCCATCGGCCACCGCGGTCAATTCATAGACCCGCCCCTCAAGCTCAGCGGCCAGATCCTCGATGAGCAGCTCCACCGACACCCCCTGCCCCACCACGCGCTTGAGCGCCTCGCGCGACACCGGCGATGACGACGCGAACAAAACTGCCTCCACCCGCCGCATCCATTCCCGCCAGCGCAGCTCCGCTGGTAGGCCCTCCAACTCCCGGTCCAGTGACGCCTTATCATACCGTGCCATGATTACAGCCCATAGAGCCGGAAGGCCTCGCGCCCGGTCAGTTCTTGCACCACGCCGAGCGCCACCAGCCGGTCGCAGAGCCGCCGCGCCGAGCGCCCGGTCATCGCGACTTTGCTGCCGCGGATCACCGGCGACAGCGCCACCGAGGGGGTCACCGCATCCTCCGACAGGAACAGCCGCACCGCCTCCCCTGCCCCCTTCGCCCGCAACTTCGGCGCCACCGCGCGCAGCCTTACAGCACGCCGGGTCAGATCCCCCGACAGCGCCACGCTCCGCACCGCCGACTGCACCACCGCCCGATGGCAGGCGACCGACATTTCCACGCCCTCCTTCCGCAAATCCGCCCGCCTCAACGCGCGCCCAAGCAGCGGCGCCGGAAAGGGCCAGCCAAGCGCCTTCGACAGCTCGCAATCCGCCAGCATCAGCGCCGCCTCCGCGGCAACCTCCCCCGCCAAAGCAGCCTCCAGGCGCAGAGCCGCCTGCTCCACCGGGCTGCGCGCCGGGTCCGGCTCGGTTAGGATCAGCGCCTCCGCCACAGCGAGTGTCTCCGCCAGCCGCGCCCGCCAGATCCCTTTCAACGACAGCCGCGCAACCCGCCGCCAGCCCCGGAACATCGTCCCCGCCGGCCCGAGGCTCTCCCCCGCCCGCTGAAGATGAACCTCATCGCGGATCTCCGCCGCCCGCTCCGACCTCCCGGCCCGGACAAGCCCCGCTTCCGCCGCTTCAAGCGCCAACCGGTCCCGCACCAGATCCTGCGGGACATCGTCCCGATACCCGCCAAGATGCTCCTGCAGCACCGCCAGCGCAGCGCCTGACCGAAAGGCAACAGTTTCAACATCTTCCGCCAGATCCCTCGTGACCCATCCGGGCATTCGGGCTAGGTCTGGAATGTCGTGATACGGAATCGGCTGCTCGTTGTTCATTGCGCGTACCCTACCCCGCCGCGGCGCTTTCTTCAAGAAAATGTGGGATAAACCGCCCCACCTTGCGGGATCCCATCATGTCCAATAATATTGCATTATCGGACGTTTTGGCGATACGCTGCTGCACAGTCTCAGGAATAGTGAATCTGTGGGGAGAAGATGGCGCCAGAACGCGAGAAATCGACTTCAGCACCCTCTGGCACGACAGACGATGCTCCGATCGACGAGAGAGATCAAGCGGCCAGCGAGACCATCTCCCTGCCCCCTCATGTCGCCGGCTCCGGCACACTTGACCGTCTGGTCGATACCGCCCGGGGCTACGCGGAGGCTTCGGCGGCCAAGAACACGAACAAGGCCTATGCCGCCGACTGGAAGCATTTCGCCCGCTGGTGCCGGCTGAAAGGCACAGATCCGCTGCCCCCGTCGCCGCAGATGATCGGCCTCTACGTTGCGGACCTGGCCACGCCGACGGGCAACACCCCTGCCCTGTCCGTTGCGACCATCGAGCGCCGCCTGTCGGGGCTTTCCTGGAACTACGCGCAGCGCGGTTTCACCCTCGCCCGAAAGGACCGCCACATCGCCACGGTGCTGGCCGGGATCCGGCGCAAACATGCCCGCCCGCCGGTGCAGAAGGAGGCAATCCTGCCGGAGGACATCCTGGCGATGGTGGCCACCCTGCCCTTCGATCTCCGCGGCCTCCGGGACCGGGCGATCCTGCTCATCGGCTATGCCGGCGGCCTGCGCCGAAGTGAAATCGTCAGCCTCGACGTGCACAAGGACGACACACCGGATTCCGGCGGCTGGATCGAGATACTGGACGGCAGGGATGGCGGCGGCACGCTGCTGACGCTCGATGCGAAGACAGGATGGCGCGAGGTCGAGATCGGGCGCGGATCCTCGGAGCAGAGCTGTCCCGTGCACGCGCTTGAGCAATGGCTGCACTTCGCGAAGATCGATTTCGGACCGGTCTTCGTGCGGTGCTCGCGTGATGGGACGCGCGCGATGGAAACCCGGCTGTCGGACAAGCACGTCGCCCGGCTCGTGAAGCAAACCGTGCTCGACGCCGGCATCCGCGCCGACCTGCCCGAGAAGGAGCGACTTGCGCTGTTCTCGGGTCACTCCCTGCGCGCCGGTCTCGCCAGTTCGGCGGAAGTCGACGAGCGCTACGTCCAGAAGCATCTCGGGCACGTCTCGGCCGAAATGACCCGCCGCTACCAGCGACGGCGCGACAGGTTCCGGGTGAACCTGACCAGGGCCGCGGGGCTGTGACCGGTCATCCCTCCAGCAGAAAACCCGTCAGGTTCTGTTGGGCATGCAGGATGCGGATGATCTCCACCCCTTGCTCCTCCTGCCGATAGATCACCAGATGCGCACCGCTGGGATGAAGCCGCACCGGAGGCGAAAACTCGGCGCGCTCACGGGCCATTTCAGGGAACCTGGCAAGCAGGTCGAAGAGAGCAAACAGGCCATCCGCATAACGGTTCGCCTGCTCGACACCCCAAGTGTCGGCGCCGTAGCGCCAGATCTGGGAAAGATCTTCCTCGGCCGCGGGCCGAATAGACCAGCCGTCATTTCCCGGCATGTTGTTCGAGCATTCGGGCCTTGAACGCGACGCGATCCAGCGCTTCGGCCGGACCACTGGCAAGGCCAACATCGACAGCGCCCTGGATCTCAGCGATTGCCTCCGACCGCAAGCGGTCACGACGGATCAGATCGCGCACATAGTCGCTTGAATTTGCGTACCGGCCCGATCTGGACTGCTCCTCGACCCAGGACTTCATGGGGTCCGGCAGAGAAATATTCATGGTGCCCATCTTGGTCTCCTTGTCGTAACACATGTATGGCAAACTTTGCCATACGACAAGATTTTCCGGCAGGTGTCTCGTTCAACCGGTCGTTTAGTAGCGATACCCTAAATTGCAAACGGCCCGATTTCATGCCCCTCATAGGCTACGCGCGCGTCTCCACAGAGGATCAGACCCCCCTGCCCCAGTCTGAGGCCCTCCAAACTGCGGGTTGCGTCGAAATCTTCGAAGAGCACGCCTCGGGCGGCAATCGCGCGCGACCGGTGCTGGCACGCGTGCTCGAACGCGTCCAGAGCGGCGACACGCTGGTCGTTGTGCGGATCGACCGGCTTGCGCGGTCTCTGTCGCACTTGCTCGAGGTGATCGAACGTCTGGAGGCCAAGGGAGCTTTCTTCCGCTCCCTGCAGGACCCCATCGACACCGCTTCCCCGCAGGGCAAGTTCACATTGCAGGTTCTGGGCGCCGCGGCCGAGTTCGAGCGCGCGCTAATACGTGAGCGCACAAAGGCCGGGCTTGCCTCTGCGCGCGCCAAAGGGCGCGTTGGTGGCAATCCTGGGCTGCGCGCCAAGGATCCCGCTGCGCTGCGCAAGGTGCGGCTGGCGCGACAGGACGGCTACATGGAGCGCTTGAACGAAACTGCGCAGGATTGGGTGCCCCATGTGCGCCGTTTGCGCCCCGATATGGCTTGGGAGGACGTCCTGCGGATCATCAATGGCCCGCTGCCCCACGGCCGCCACTGGACCCAAAGCCGTTTACTCCGCGCTGTGAAGGCATATGTGCGGGACGGGTTCCTGCCCGCTGAAGTGCTTGGACGCGCTGGACGTCGCGAAACCGACGATCGCCTGCCTGCGATTGTCGCGGCAATCAAAGGTGCTGACCCCGAGATCACCTTGCAGGCAATCTGCGACCGACTGGAATCCATGCGTGAGCGCACCCCTCGCGGTCGCACCAGCTGGCAGCCTTCCTCAGTCAGAATGCTACTGGAGCGGGCCGAGCGACTTGGGCTCGTCTAATCGGCGACTCGGTGCCAATCGCGCAATCCTTCAGAAGCTACGATTCGCCGAAAGACCTCGCCGCGACACCTAGGGGTCGGCTGCGCCCAAACCACAACATGTTCGACAACGAACTAGAGCGGACTGGAATTTATCCTTATCCAATCGACACTTAGAACACTTTTTCTCACCCAAACGCACGACCAGCTCGAGTTCGCGCCCTCCGCCTTCAAAAAAATTGTTGTCTGGCGATAAGTTGCGTGTCATGAGTGCTGTAGTCGCAAAAAAGCGAAAATCGCGCACTTTAGCGTCGAAACACAATCGACCCATCAAGAGGTCACGAGGGCAGCATGAACAGCAAGGCAGATTTCCCAGGCGCAAAATCAATTGCAGCTTCCATTTCTGCCAACGCCGCGCGTCTGTCGGATGCCCTCAACCATCATATGCGCAACAGCTTTCAGCCGGAAAGCAGAAAGATGCTGCGCAAGTTTCACCCTGCAGAGGTCTCGGAGCTGACAGGCATCAGCATGTCGAACCTGAGAACGCGTCATCAGGAAGGCGACTTTCCCGAAGTCGAAACAGACTCACGCGGCAGGCGTCTCTATTCCGCTGAAGAGATCGACCAAATCCGCAGAGTGATGGCGCGGACCGGTCGCAACGGAGAAGCTTACTTGCCAGGCCGGCGGGATGGCGACAGACTTCAGATCATCTCCATCGTGAATTTCAAAGGCGGCTCGAGTAAGACGACGACGGCAATTCATCTGGCCCAACGCTATGCCCTCAGAGGGTATCGCGTCTTGGCCGTAGACATGGATCCCCAAGCCAGCCTAACGACTATGTTCGGATACCGCCCAGAAATCGAATTTGCCGAAAGCGGCACGGTGTACGACGCCCTGAAATACGAGGATCCGGTTCCCCTGAGCCAGGTCGTCCGCAAGACTTACTTCCATAACCTCGACCTCGCGCCAGCCGGATTGTTGCTGTCTGAATATGAAACCGAGACGGCTTACGCGCTTCAGCACAAGGTCGATCCTCCGTTCACTCAGAGGTTGGCCATTGCGCTCGATGAGATCGAGGCCAACTACGATCTGGTGATCATCGATTGCCCACCGCAGTTGGGCTTCACGACGATGACGGCATTGCTTGCGTCAACCGGCCTCCTGATTACCGTCGTGCCGAGTATGCTGGACGTCGCCTCCATGGCCCAATTTCTTGAGATGGCGGGAGAAACCGTCAGGACTTTGGAGGAAGCGACAGGACCGATCGACTGGTCGTTCCTCAAGTACCTCGTCGCGAGGTTCGAACCGACCGATGTCCCGCAATCGCAGATGGCTGGGTTCCTAAGGTCAATTTTGCTCGACCAGGTACTCACCACGCCCATGCTGAAATCCACTGCCATTTCCGACGCTGGGATGACGCAGCAGACGATCTATGAACTAGAGCCGAGCCAGGTCGTCAAGAAGACCTTGGACAGGATACTCGAAAGTGTAAACGGCGTCGCAGACGAGTTCGAAAAGACGATTCAACAGGCTTGGGGGAGGACAGTCGAGTAATGGCGCGTAGAAACCTTTTCCAGCCCCCTCCCCCACCGGACACGACCGAGGACGTGGCAACGGCTGACCTCAAACCTCGTTTCCCCAACACCGGTGCGATGAGCGGTGTGAAATCGACCCTGAAGGATTTATCCAGCAACGCTGTACGGGAAATTCCGGTCGATCTCATCGAGGAAGACGGGCCGAAAGACCGGCTTTCATTCTCCGATGCCGACGTCGCGTCTCTTGCCGCGAGCATCAAGGAACATGGGCAGCAGGTGCCGATCATGGTCCGCCCGCTCGCGGACAAACCGGGTCGCTACAAGATCGTTTATGGTCGTCGCCGACTGCGGGCCCTGCAATCGATCAGAGTACCGGCCAGAGCCTTGGTGCGCACTCTTTCGGACGAGGAGGCGATCCTTGCCCAAGGCCAAGAAAACTCACACAGACTGGATCCTAGTTTCATTGAAAAGGCGTTGTTCGCCGCGCAGCTGAGCGACAATGGCTACGATCAGCCAGTGATCCTCGACGCACTTGCCATCGACAAGCCTATGTTGTCGCGAATGACTAAGGTTGCCCGCACGATACCGGAGACTGTGATACAGTTGATCGGCTCGGCACACGGCGTCGGCCGCCGCCGCTGGGAAGACTTAGCTGACAAGGTGAAGGACAGCAGTGCTGACCTAGTTCGGATGGCTTCTGATTTGGGCCTGGATCAGATCCCTACCTCGGACGACCGCTTTGCGCGCGTCAGCGACGCCATTTCAAGACTTGGCAAACCCGCGAGGTCCACAAAGTCCGCGGCGCACATGGTTATCTCAAGCGACGGCAAGACACTTGCAGAGGTCAAGGATAGCCCGCGCGCTTTGACCGTGAAAATGCCCAAAGTTGATACCCCGGAATTCGCTCGATGGATGCGAGACAACGCAGAAGTTGAGTTGAAACGTCTCTATGAGGCGTGGAAGTCGGACCAGCAGTCCGGCTGACAGACAGGCGAGCAGAGCAACAAAAAGGAGCACGAGAAACAGCCAGAAAAGAAAGAGCCCCCCAAGGTCATCCCCGGAGAGCCCAATCTGTTCTTAGCACCCTCAGATGTACCAGCTTCTCCGCAGCAGTCAATAACAACCGATTCGGTTGATCGATGATCTGTTGCCTTTTCTCAAGAAATCGGGGGATCTGGGCCTTTCCCGACCGGTTGTCGTGAAAAATTCATGGCATTTACTCAAGCATCCGCCTCCGTTGGAGAGCGGACGGAGATCTTGTTGTCCGCGGACAACGCCCGCCCCGAACGTCACATCATCATCGACACACTGCGCCAGGCTGCTCCGTTGATGGGTCTGAAAGCATCAGTCATTGCGACGCTCGACGCGATGCTCTCGTGCCTTCCGCCGAAAAGGCAACACAACACCGTCTTCGCATCGAATGCCACACTTGCGTTCCGGCGAAATGGGATTTCCGACCGAACGATAAGGCGCCACGCAGCCATTCTCCAAGAACTCGGGCTGCTTGTTCGCCGTGATAGCTCAAATCGAAAAAGGTTCAGCAAGCGAAACGTAACCGAAGGCACCGCCCTTCGGTTCGGGTTCGACCTCACACCCTTGTTTCAACGCTTCCCAGAGCTTGCAGAACTTGCTGCCCAGGCCGTCCGCGAAAACGACCAGATCGCCTATCTCAAAGCGAAGATACGAGCCGCAGCAAACGACATCCTGCAAGCCGAACCCGACGACGTTGATGCGTTAATCGCTATACGCACCCTTCGCAGAAACCTTTCACTGGATGAATGCTGCAGCCTCTTGGCTGGCCTCGACGTCGAGGCCATGGACGCCGAACAACCTTGTGAAGCAGTCGTCGCCGGAGAGGAAAAAATGTCCGGCAGAGACGGCCAAAATGTCCGCCACCATCATAACTCAAACAAAGAACATATTGATAAAAGAGGACAACACACACCGAAAACTCGACCATCCCATCCAAACACAATACCCCTTAGCGTTCACGAAATCCTTAGCGCCTGCCCTGAAGCAGCCCAATTTTCACTCACACCAGTGAAGACTATGTCCGACGTGGTTTCCCACGCACGAACTCTCGCGCCAATGCTCGGGATAGACTCGAGAAACTACCAAGATGCTCAAGAACAGCTGGGCATAGAAGGGACAGCGCTTACCGTCTGGGCGATCATGCAGTTCCACGAAAAGGTCCAAAAGGTCGGTGCCTATTTTCGGTCGATAACGTCTGGGAGAAACAGCGCTGACTTCGTTCCAGAACAGCTTGTTCGGCGTCTCTCTCGGGCACAAGCACAACCGATTTAACGAAAGTGCCATACTGCTTCCGCCAAAAAATTGTCCGCGGACAACTACGGCCGAAGGAGAGCGGGGTTGTGAAGGGGGTGACGGGAAGTGAGATCGGGAGAGTGGCTTCCGGCGCCCGTCGTGGACAAGATCTGATGGTGAAATCTGCCCAGAAAGTCACCCTGTCTCCGTCCAGGGACATTCCCTTCGACAAGCTCGTGCTGAGCCAGTCCAACGTTCGGCACATCAAGGCCGGCGTCTCCATCGAGGAACTGGCCGAGGATGATTCCGAGACTGGCAAGTTCGAAATCCCCGCCGGTGGTCGGCGCTTCCAGGCTCTGTCGCTGCTGGCGAAGCAGAAACGTCTGGCGAAGACGACTCGCTCGCTGAGAACATGCAACGCGTTGCCCTGCATCCGATTGATCAGTTCCGCGCCTTCTTCGTAACCCCGCAGGTGGTCAAACAACGCCCAAAACTCGCCGCCGTGGCCCCTGCCCTGCTCGATCGTCTGGTCAGCGAGAAGCTTCAGGCTGAAGCCGAAGCCATCGCGACCGAGGGCTGGAAATGGATCGAGGTCTCGCTCGACCTGCCCTATGGCTATAGCCACGGTTTGCGGCGGCTGAGCGGAGACCCGGCGCCGATGACGGATGACGAAGGCGCGGCCCATGCCAAGCTGCTTGCCGAGTACCGGGCGCTCGAGGAGGAATACGAGGGCCAGGATGAGTTCCCCGAAGAGATCGACGTGCGTCTTGGGGCGTTGGAAGTCGCGATGGAGAAGCTCGAGGCTCGGCCGTTGATCTTCGACGATGAGGAGATCGCGCGGGCAGGGGCTTTCGTGACGCTTGATCGCTATGGCGAGCTTGTCGTCTATCGGGGCATTGTGCGGCCCGAGGATGAGCCTCGGGAAGACGCCGACGTCCACAGCGGTGAACAGGCTGTAGGCGGGCAGGGCGCTGAGCTTTCAACGGGGCGCAGCGCGGATGGTGTCGGCCATAGCACGGTGATCACTTCCGCTGGTCAGGCGCTTGGCGCGAACGTGCCCGACGACGAGGACGATGGTGCACTAAAGCCCTTGCCCGAGCGGTTGGTCATGGAGCTGACGGCGCACCGAACCCTGGCGCTGCGGGAAGCTGTCGGGCGTTCTCCTGACGTCGCCCTGACGCTGCTGCTCCTGAAGCTCGTCAATGACACCTTCCGGTCATCCAATTCGACCGGCAGCTGCCTCGAGGCTTCGGTCCGTCACGTCTACATGTCGGCGCAGGCGAGCGATCTGAAGGACAGCGTGGTGGCCAAGCTGGTGGACGATCGTCACGCGGAGTGGGAGGCCGACTTGCCGCTTGGCGACGATGCCGTTCTTTGGGACTACCTTGTTTCCCTCGATCAAGGAACCCGGCTCTCGTTGCTAGCGCATTGCCTCAGCTTCGGGATCAACGCGCTCCATGAGAAGGTGAACCCCTATGGTGCCGGTATCTCCGCCAGCGGTTTGACCAGGAGGACGACCCAGTCTGACTTGGTCGCACAAGCGGTCGAACTCGACATGGTCGAGGCGGGTTGGGAGCCGACGGTCGATACCTACCTGAACCGCGTGCCCAAGGCCCGGATCCTCGAGGCCGTGCGCGAGGCGAAAGGGGAGGGGACTGCGCAACTCCTCGATCACCTGAAGAAGGGCGAGATGGCGACCGAAGCCGAGCGTCTGCTGAAAGGCAGCGGCTGGTTGCCTGAGGTTCTTCGCCGTCACGATCTGGCAGCACTCGACAGTGCGGAAGGGCAGGGGGCGCCTGAGCCCGTTTCCGACGCCGATCAGGCCGAAGATGTCGACCTGCCTGCCTTCCTCACCTCTGACCTGCCGGGTGATGAGGCGTCGATGATGGCTGCGGAGTGATCTACGCCATCGGAGGGCGGGGAAACCCGCCCTCAACCACACAAAACGTAACAATATCAATTACATGAATGCATTCTTGCGCATTCAGGATGAGGAATCATGTTGGGAAATCCGTAAGATGTGCGGAATTTTCTCCACGACTTGGCTCCAGGGAAAACATCATGTAGCTTAAACCGCAGAAAATGCGGATTTACGTACATGATTCATGAGAGGCGCACGACACTTGCCGAATATGTGACTGAGCTTCAGTCGAAGGGCCGGATCGTCTTCGATGCGGAGGAGGCGGTCGAGGCCCTCGGCACCAATCGCGGCGCGTTCCTCGACGCCGCTCAGCGTCTCCAAAAACGTGGTCAACTGATCAGTCCGCGCAAGGGGTTCTATGTCGTCGTCCCGCCGCAATTCGCATCTTGGGGCGCGCCGCCACCGTCCTGGTACATCGACCCGCTCATGCGGCAAGAGCAGCAACCCTACTACGTCGGCCTTCTAAAGGCTGCGGAACTGCATGGCGCGACCCACCAAGCCGTCATGGAGTTCCAGGTCGTGACCGGCAAGCGCATGTCCAAGATTCGTGCGGGCCGCAATCTCATCGTCTTCTACTACCGAAAAGAGATGGCCGTCGTCGCCGACGGGATCGAAGACATCCAGACCGATACCGGACGAATGAAGGTTTCCTCGCCGGCTTTGACCGCACTCGACCTCATTCGCTATGGGCGAGGGACGGCGGGCATAGACAACGTCGCCACCGTTCTCGCCGACCTCGGCTCAAAGATCGATGGCGATCAACTCGCATTCCTGTCCCTTCATTTCGAGAAACCGGTCGCGCAGCGCTTGGGCTATCTGCTCGACATCCTCGACCGTCGCAGTATCACGCGGAAGATGCACGAGATGCTGATGTCGCCGGGTCAGCCGCCATGGACGGAACTCGATCGGGCAGAGGCGAAGGACCCACTCTTCGCGTCCGATCCGGTCGAGCGGGATCAGAGATGGCGGGTCATCGTCCGTCGGGTCCCGGAGGTCGATGAATGATTCCGGGCCAGAACATCGTCGAATGGAGCCAGACGGCGCCGTGGGCCGAACGGCGGCAGGTCGAGCAAGACCTGATCATCTCGCGCGCGCTGGTGGAGATATTCGACGATCCGTTCCTCGCATCCGAGCTCCGATTCAGGGGTGGAACCGCCCTCAACAAGCTGCACTTCCCGGAACCGCTCCGCTACTCGGAGGATATCGATCTCGTCCGCACATCGGCGGGGCCGATCGGTCCGATCCTGGACAGGTTGCGAGATCGCCTCGAGCCATGGCTCGGTCCCGCCCGCTTCGAGCAGAGCCAGGTAGCCCCAAAATTCCGCTTCCGGGTCAAGGCGGAGGATGGCGGCGAACATCCCATCCGCTTGAAGCTTGAAATCAACACGCGTGAAGTGGCGGCCTACGACCCGATTTTGATGGCGCCCTTCGCCGTCGAGAACCCCTGGTTCTCGGGTGCGACGACGATAGCGACATTCTCGAACGAGGAGATGCTGGCGACCAAGCTGCGTGCGCTCCTTCAAAGGGACAAGGGCAGGGACCTGTACGATCTGGCTCATGGCCTCGAGGTCTTCGACGGCCTCAACCACGCTCGTACCGTCGAAGTGTTTGCACAATACCTGGCCGACGGCGACACGCCGATCTCACGCGCACAGGCCGAGGAGCGGATGCTCGCGAAGCTCGCGAGGGGCAATCTCTTGATGGATCTGCGACCATTGTTGTCAGCGGACTCGGCCGCGGGCATCAACGACGATGCGACCGGGCACGCCGTTAAGGTCATCTTCGAAAAGCTAGTTGTCGAGATACCCGGCGACCCATGGGCGAGGACGCCGGAGGCCAAAGCGAGACTGGGGATAGAATGGTGAGCGACGACACTCCCAACCCTATCATTCCAGGTCCGCCGGCCGTGTTGCACTCCGGGTCGCGGGGGGTGGCATGAACCTGATGGAGGAACAATCCGTGGAGGATCTCGCCGACCTCCTTTACAACTTCCTGCCGGCGAGCGGAAACTCACGCACCGCTTTCCCGCTCGCCGCGGCGAAGGTGCAATGCGAAGACCTCTGGGTCGCGGGAAGCAAACGCCCCGCGATCGTCCAACTCCTGTCAGCGGCGCTAGGCCAAAGACGGCACAAGTTCGGCCCGCTCATCCTGGCTATCGTGCGGCAATCCATGACCTGGCGGCGGGGGAGGGGCGAGCCGCTGACGCGCGACGAGGTAGCAAGGCTGAACGAGATTCTCTTGCGGCTATCCATCAAGATACCCGAATTGAACGAACAGGGCTTCTTGGACTCCCTGCACCGGCCGCATGCGCGGCGAGAAGATTCCGCGCGGACGGACGACACCCGGCCCACCGACGAGGTCGCAAAGGGTCTCTCGCAAAGGCTTGTCGGGCTCTACGAGTATCCGCCGCAGCGGAGGGGCTACGAATACGAGCGGTTTCTCACAGAGCTTTTCGATGCCTACGGGCTAACGCCCCGCAGCCCATTCAAGCTGGTCGGCGAGCAGATCGACGGAAGTTTCAAGCTGCACGGAGACACGTATCTCGTCGAAGCCAAATGGCACGCCGGCAAGACCGGACAGTCAGACCTTCTCACCTTCGCGGGCAAGGTCGCGGGGAAGGCGACCTGGTCCCGGGGCCTCTTCATCAGCAATTCGGGTTTCTCCGACGTTGGTCTGAAGGCATTCGGCTCCGGTCGCCGCACGAACATCATCTGCGCCGACGGGCTCGATCTGCACGAAGTGGTTCACAACCGGCTGTCCTTGGTCGAAATACTGGAGGAGAAATTGCGTCGGGCGGCGGAGACCAACCGCGCTTTTGTGCCGGTGAGGGAACTCAGATGATCGTCTGGACGAAACCTCCCAAACCTCGAAAAACGGATCGGTCAGCCAGATTAGACGCAACGAGACAAGGAACGAGAAGTCGATTCTTCGAAAGACCTACTTAGAATAACGAAACCCATATTTCAGAACGGCGAAGTGAGATCAGATGATAATCCCGGACAATGAGACAGCGACCGACATGATCTATTCCGAGGCCGTCTCGGCGACGGTCGCGCGTGTCATCCTGGACGCCGGCGACGAGCCGCTGACCATCGGTGTTCATGGGGATTGGGGCGCGGGCAAATCGAGCGTACTCCTCATGCTGGAACAAGCCTTCACGGGGGATGACAGGACGTCGGTCGTCCGGTTCAACGGCTGGCTGTTCCAGGGCATGGAAGACGCCAAAACAGTCGTCATCGAAACAATCGTCGAGCAGCTGCTTCGCGACCGGGCGACAACAACCAAGGTGAAGGACGCAGCGCTACGGCTCCTCAAGCGTGTTGATCTCATGAAGGTCGCTTCGAAGGCCGGCGGATTGGCTCTGACCGGACTCACGGGGATCCCGTCACCCGACATGCTTGGCGGCCTGATCGGTGCAGGCAAAAAGCTTCTGGCCGACGGGACTGATATGACGGTCGAAGACGTCACCGGCTTTGTTAAGGGGGTCACCGACTGTCTGGCCGAAGCAGACGCCGAAACCCTTCCCGCACACATTCACGCGTTCCGACAGGAGTTTGAGGAACTGCTCCGGGCCGCGGACATCGACCGGCTCGTTGTCGTGGTCGACGATCTCGACCGATGCCTTCCCGCGACCGCAATCGAGACGCTCGAAGCCATCCGGCTTTTCCTTTTCGTTCCCGGCGCCGCCTTCGTGATCGCCGCCGACGAGGGCATGATCGAGTATGCCGTTCGGACCCACTTCCCCGACCTTCCCCTTTCGACGGGACCGTCGACCTACGCTCGGAACTATCTCGAAAAGCTGATCCAGGTCCCCTTCCGGCTCCCGCCGTTGGGATATGTCGAGACAAAGATCTATCTAACGCTCTTGGTGGCCGGACGATCATTCCCGCCGGGATCATCAGAATTCGCGCGGCTGCTCGCACTGGGGCGCGAGGCGCTAAGGCGCCCCTGGGACGGGCGCGGACTGAGCCGCGGTGCCATCGAGGATGGCCTCGGTGCGATTTCACCCGAGGTCGAGAACGCTCTCATACTTGCCGACCAACTGGCGTTGCCGCTCGCCGAGGGCGCACACGGGAATCCCCGCCAGATAAAACGGTTCCTCAACACACTGAACCTGCGACTCGCAATAGCAGAGGCGCGTGGCATCCGCGACGATGTGAATCCGGCGGTCCTCGCCAAACTCATGCTCGCCGAACGTTTCAAGGACGATTTCTTCGAGCGCATCGAAGCCGAGGCGGCAGTTAGCGGAAATTCGAAGACCATCGACGCCCTCGAAGCCGGTCTGGTCGCAACCGATGGCGCCGCGACAAAGGAAACCAAGGGGACCGCTCAAAAGGCGGATGAAGCGCCCGTCGGGGAGGAGCATGTTGCCGGTGAATGGGTCCGGCGTTGGGGCGCGATGACGCCGACGCTCACGGGCGAAGATCTCCGGCCGTACCTGTTCGTATCGCGCGATCGGAAGGCCCTGTTTACGGCAGGCTCCGGTCTCGCACTCAAGGAAGATTGGATCGAGAAGCTCTGCGGCAGCACCCTTGG
The DNA here is from genome assembly GCF_001509585.1 of Tropicimonas marinistellae. Classification (GTDB taxonomy): domain Bacteria; phylum Pseudomonadota; class Alphaproteobacteria; order Rhodobacterales; family Rhodobacteraceae; genus Tropicimonas; species Tropicimonas marinistellae. The sequence goes on from NZ_LNCI01000012.1 coordinate 37,516, forward strand.
TGCCAGAGCGGCTGCGATCGAAATCGCGAAACTCACGCCGGGCGAGATCGAGCCGATCTTCGATGTCGTCTCATCGAGGGTCAGGGCCACAACAGAGCTTCGGAGGAAGCCCGCGGGCGTCGACGGCCTCATCGAATTGTGCCGGATCGCGCCGTTCTTGCAGACACCGACCGTTCGCCTTCTCGCCGAATTGCCGACGGGCCAGCTCGGTCCATGGGCGGCCACCGGTTGGGACAAGGTCCTGACGGACACCGGCGCGAAGAAGGAGTTTCAGGCCCTGAAGCGGGAATGGTCAAAGCTGGACCAGAACGCGCCGCTCCAGCTCGCTGCCGGAGGTAAGCGGGCCGGAAGGAAGGAGGGGCGCTGATGGGTACGTCAAGTTCGTACGGGGGACCGTCGTCGGGCCTCGTTCCTGATTGGGTTGACGGCGTAGATGCAGGGATGGATGCCGGCGGCGGTGCTGAGGGCCCCGAAACGCCTGACGGCGAGGCGGCCCCCGGCGAGAACGCCGCCGAAGGTCAGCAGCCCGACGACGGGGCAGCGTCATCGCCTCTGGCGGGCGGCTTCGGATATCCGCGCGGTCAGTTCACTCGTTTCACGAACGGTGGCGGGAACAAGTCCCTCGGTCGGGCGTTGCGTGGCTATGTCCGGGGCGCGGGAGGGGGGGCCGCCGCTGCGAGGCGGATGCCGGCATCGACGCGGGTGGCGTCGGGAGTGGCGGGTCTCGCTAGCGCCGTCGCGACCGAGGGTGCCGAGGCAGCGCTCGCACGTTTCAATCTCGAAAGTCTGGCCGGGAGGCCCGCAGTCGAGGTGCTTGAGGCCGTGGCCGACGCGATCTGCCCCGAGGGCGGGACGATTGACGAGTCGATCGCCAGGGATGCCATGCTCGAAGCGATCGCTGATCTCGCAGAGGAAGATCCGGGCGCGTTTGACGACCTGACAGCCGATCAGCTGAACGACTTTCTATGCGATGTGATTGCGCGCAGTATCGTGACAAAGGTGTTGAACGAGATCGGAACAAACGCGCTCCACGGCTCGGCATCGGACGCCGATTTCCGGGAGGCCGAGCAAATCACCCGAGATTACACGCAGGGGAGGGTCCGGGACGCCTTAAGCAGCCGTTTTGACGTCGATGCGAGATCGACCCAGGCCGATATAGATCGCAGTATCTCTGAAGTTTACGCCGACACATTCGACATGCTCGAGGCCGTGTTGGAGACTATGCAATGAGACGGCGTGTTTTCATCAGGCTCGGCAAGGGCGACGTATCTCCGGATGCGGACGCGACCGACATCACGATCGATATGATTGATGCGTTCGGCACACTCGATCGGGGTATGAACCAGCTGCTTGAAAGGCTGTTTCAGTTAGGCACCCGGCCGAGCGAGACGGTCGTCGATCTGATGATCGTGGCCACCGCCGTCTACGCGGCGGATACCGGGATCTCGCGTGAGCGCTATGCCGACGACGGGTGGACACGGATAATCGATCTGAGCGTCCCCGTTGCGAACCCGGACCTTTGGTCAGCATTCGCCGCACGTCTCTCCTCGATGCTGCGATTTCTCACCGGCGATCATTGGGCTTTCGTATTCAGGCCGAGGCCAGAGGGTTACGAGGAAATCGCCCGTCAACCGGACGAGATGGATTTAACCGATTTCTCGTATGTCAGCCTGTTCTCCGGCGGTCTCGACAGCCTGATCGGAGCTATAGACCTCCTCGCATCCGGCCAACGTCCGCTCCTGGTCAGCCATTATTGGGATGGAGAGGCGTCGAGCGCGCAGCGGCAACTCTTGGAAGTCTTGCAGGAACGTTACGGCGACGCGTTCGCCTCGATCCGCGCCTATATCGGATTCCGTAAGACGGACTTCGCCGAGGCGGGGAGCGACAACAATCAGAGGGCTAGATCCTTCCTGTTCTACAGCCTGGCGATCGTCGCCGCGGATGCCGTCGGCTCGACCAACAAGGTTCTCATCCCCGAGAACGGCCTCATCGCTCTCAACGTGCCGATGGACGCCCTGAGGCTGGGCTCGCTGAGCACCAGAACTGCCCACCCGCATTTTATCCAGTCCATGTCCGAACTGGCGGTGGGCCTCGGGATCGACGCGACGCTGGAAAACCCATACCGGTTCAAGACCAAAGGCGAGATGGCCGCAGAATGCCTTGACAGGAACCTCCTGGCCGAACTCGCGCCGGTCTCCATGTCGTGCTCGCATCCGGCCCAGGTCCGCTTCGAGAGCGTTCCGCCCCAACACTGCGGGAGGTGCGTGCCATGCCTTATCAGGCGTGCCGCGCTCGCGGCCGGGCTCGACAGTTCCGACACGACACCATACTTCCTGAACGACCTGCATGCGAACGTGTTGGATTCGCGGTCGGCGGACGGCAAGAACATCCGCTCGTTCATGTTCGCCGCCGAAAATCTGCGGCGCGCTCCCGCAAAGGCGCGATACCTAGTGCAGAAGCCAGGTCCACTGCAGCTTGAGGATTTGGACGACTACGTAGACGTCTATCGGCGCGGCATGGCCGAAGTCTCCAAGATCTTGCGCGGAGTGAGGGTTGCACATGGTCGGTGACATGGGGGCCGCGCCGGTTGACTTCCATTGCCATCTCGACCTCTGCCCGGATATGCGGGCGGCCTTTGACCGATGTGACCGGGCCGGATGCATCACGCTCGCGGTCACGACCACCCCGAAGGCTTTCGGGCGCAATCGGGCCATGGCGGCCACGACTCGCCATGTTCATGCGGCCCTTGGCCTGCACCCGCAACTCGTTGCCCAACGGGCCGGCGAGTTCGCGCTGTTCGAGGAGGCCGCTCCCTCGGCGCGGTTCATCGGCGAGCTCGGCCTAGACGCCGGCCGCCGCTTTTATCCCTCCTTCGAGCTGCAGGTTCAGGTGTTCGAACGTGCGATGGCCATGTGCGCCCGGCTCGGCGACAAGGTGATCAGCCTACACAGCGTCCGAACCGCGAAACAGGTATTGGATGTCATCGAGCGCACCGGGGCGCATCGGACCTGCACCCCCGTCCTTCACTGGTTCACCGGCTCTGGCCCTGAGGTCAGACGGGCGATAGATCTCGGCTGCTACTTTTCGGTCAACGAACAGATGCTCAAGTCGCCCCGTGGCAGGTCGCTGCTCGAAGCAGTGCCGCTAGCGCGACTGTTGACCGAGACGGACGCGCCCTTCCAGTCTGAGACCGACGGCCCGAGGGCGCCCGGGGACGTTGACGGCGCCGTTCGACTAATTGCGGAAAGCCATCGGAAGCGGGTCGAGGAAATAAGGACCAGCGTCAGGGCGACTGCCCGCGCGCTCGTCGAAGAGTGACGATCGCGACCGAGCCGCCGATGGGTTGGTCAGTCCGATTGCTGCGCGCGTCAGATGCCGTACGTCGCGCTGATCTCGACATAACCTCGGGCCTTCTTTTCCGTCACCAGGGCGGACATCGCGGAGACTGCCTCGGTCCGCGACTTGTACCAATCCACCCGATGCCGGCCGCGCGTACCGCGACGGCCCCAGATACGCTCGACACCCGCGATGTCAAACAGCCCGTCGGTCAGCTCGACGTGGTAGAACCGATCCATGTTCACATCGGGATCGGTCCGCGCCAGGTCAATACGCATGGTGCTCGGCCGCGGTCATCGGCTGATAATCTCGGGACACACATTCCAGGCGCGGGTTCTCCTGATCGAGTCCCCATCGCCGCGCCGTGTAGAACTCGAGGGCTTTCCGCACGCGCAGCTCGAGGCATTCTCCCTCGATCCCAAACTCGATACGCACGACCCGTCTCTGTTGCTCCGTCAGATCACGATGCGGCCTCAGCCTTAGGATCGCGCAGGTGTTCCAATCCACGTCCTCGGGGACGTCTGACGCTTCCCGGCGGTTGACGAAGGACCTGGACGGATCGATGCGGGACGGGATGAAATCCCGGAAGTCCTGGCGCGTGTAGCACCAGGCGCGCACATGAAGCCGCACACCGTCTGAGGCGAAACGGAGAGGGGCGATCCATCGGGTTTCTAGGTCCGGATCTCGCATCGATTGGTAGACAATCTCGATGGCTTCACCCGCGAGCAGCGCGCGGTAGAGTGGCCTGAACGTTTTTACCGTCTGCGTGCGCTGAAGGTCTGGCAACGTCTCGATCAAGGCCCGGTCTCGTACGCCGAGGAGTTCCTCGAGCTCGTCCGTGGAAGCTTGGCCGCACAAGCGGGTGAACCCCTCCGTGGTAAGATATCTTTTCGAGGAGGGGTCGTATCGCAACGCCTCTGCGCCAGACGCTTCCAGGTAGACCTTGAAGTCCAGCGCCGCCTGCGGATTTGAGATACCGAACCGGTCGATGAGCGAGGCACGCGTCGCCGCGCCGTCCCAGAACAGCAGGCGATCAAGGTATTCGAGGCGTTCTCGCTGAGCATGTTTGAGGTCTTCAAAGGCCATGGCCAGTCCTACCTTGACTCCCCAAAATAGTCCATATAAAAAATACACGTATAATATTTATTGGTGCGGACATGAGGGTACTTCATACAGCCGACTGGCATCTCGGAAAGACCTTGCGGGGCTTGTCGCTTCACGAGGATCAGGCCCACGTCCTCGATCAGATTTTCCGAACGGTCGTCGCGGAAGGAGTCGATCTCCTGATCGTCGCCGGGGACGTCTACGACAAGGCCTCGCCCTCGGAGTCCGCCGTCAAACTGTACAGCGATTTTCTGGAACGGGTGTATCGGGACACCGACACCGCGATCGTTGTGATCGCCGGAAACCACGATTCCGCCCAGAGGCTTGGCACCGCCTCGCGTCTCTTCGACCCTAAACGCATTCTCGTCAGGGGGCCGGTCTCGAGCGACGAGGTCCCACTCATACTCGACGACGGGGCAGGTCAGGTCGCGATCTCGGCCCTGCCATACGCCGAAATCTATGCCGCGCGCCGCGCCTTCGCGGACGAGACCATCCGCTCGCCCGAGGATGTGTTGCGTGCGCAGATCGGCGCGGCACGCGCGCAAGTTCCCGAAGGCGCGCGCTGGATCATCGTCGCGCACGCCTTTGTCATCGACTGCCAGCCGACGGACAGCGAACGCACATTGTCGGTCGGTACGGTCGAAACCGTACCGACGAGCATCTTTGACGGGGCCGACTACGTGGCGCTCGGGCATCTGCACCGCCCCCAAAGCGCAGGAAACGACACGATCCGATATAGTGGTGCGCCGCTCGCCTTCGGCTTCGACGAAGCGGGCACCACAAAATCCATGACCCTCTTCGATCTGGATGCGCAAGGGCATGTCATGGACCTGGAGCCTGTAGCCTTCCATCCGCTACGACAGGTGCGCGAGGTGCGAGGGTATCTGGCAGACCTTGTCGCCGAGGCGGAAGCGCATCCGAGCGAGGATTACATCCGTGCTATCCTACTCGATGAGGGCGCGCTGATCGAACCCGCCGCTCAGCTACGACCGCATTTCCCGAACATCTTGCAGACGTTGCGGGAGACCACCCGCGAGCTGGTGATGACGAGCGCGGGCCGGGCAACGTCCAAGCTGGATGATCCGATCGGCGTCATCGGAGAGTTCCTCGAATACGTGCGCGGGGAGGGCGCGTCGGAAACGGAGCTCGGTGTGACCAAAGCCGTGCTCGACGGACCCGTCATGGAGGAGGTCGAATGAAACCGATCCGCCTGACCATGACCGCGTTCGGACCCTACGCCGGGACCGAGGTCGTTGATTTCTCTGCGCTCGAGGCAAGCATCTTCGGGATCTATGGCGAAACCGGCGCGGGCAAGACGACCATCTTCGATGGCATCTCCTTCGCGCTCTTCGGTCAATCCTCCGGCGCGGAACGGGCTCCCGAGGACATGGTGTGCCATCACGCCCATGCCACCGATCTCACCCGGGTCGAACTCGTCTTCGATCTGGGATCCGAGCGCTACGTCGTCTGGCGCATCCCGCCCCAACAGCGGGCCGCGCGCCGAGGGTCCGGCACTACGTCTCAATCGCATGAGGCCTATATCTTCCGCGCGACCGGCATGGCGCTCGAGGAAATCACCGAGGACAACCCGGGCGAGGTTCTCGCGGAGAAGAAGGTTGGCGCGGTCGATGCGAGGATCGAGGAACTCCTCGGATACAACGCAAGACAGTTCCGTCAGATCATCCTGCTCCCGCAGGGCGATTTCCGACGCGTCCTGACGGCCAGCTCTGACGAACGGTCGCCCATCCTCAAGCAACTTTTCGACGTCGGGCTGTATGAGACCTTCGTCGCCCAGATCAAGACAAGGGCGGCCACGTTCGCCCGCCGGATCAGTGACGAAAGGATCCGGCGATCGACCCTGCTCGGCGACCAGACCGAAGGGCAGCTGGACGAGACCATCCGTTCAATGACCGAGGAGATCACAACGCTCGATGCGACGATCGAGACCCAGACCAAGAAATCGGATGAACACCAGAAAGCCTTCTCAGCCGGCGAGGCGCTGGCCCAACGGTTCAACGCCCTCGCTTCAGCCAGAAACGACTCCGACGCATTGCGCGTCGAGGGCGAGACGGTGGACACCCTCCGCGCCCGACTGAAGCGCGCGCGTGCCGCCCAGGACGTTCTGGTCTCGGAGGCAGCGTCGCGAACCGCGCGTCGGGAGCACGCGGGCGCCAGCGATCGGGACCGGGAGGCGCAAGACGGTTTCAAGGCCGCGGTCTCGGCAGCCGAGCTTGCCCGGGAGACGTTGAAGCGAACGGCAGCGAAACATGTGGAACGCGAAGCCGCCCGCGCCAGGGCGTCTGAACTGCGGCGGCTGAAGGAAATCCACGACCGGTCCGCATCCCTTTTGGGCGAATTGACCTCCGTGCAGGCTGCGACGAGCGCGGCCGAAGAGGCTGTGACCAAGGCGTCAAACAAGAACGCTGAGGCGGACAGCGCCCTCTCGGCCTTGCGGGAGTTGCAGCGTCAGCACCCGCAACATGTCCGGGCCCTGCAGAACGCCACAGCCGTCCTTGCCGCGCTCGAACGTGAAGAAGAGGCCTTGGGCCGTTTCGAGGCGGCCGTCGCCCGGCGGGATCGGCAAGCCCTGGAGATCGAACGGTTGGTCGGGATTCACGAATCGTCCAAGGAGTGTCTCGTCTCGGCGAGATCCGCCTTCGCGCATGCCGAACGCGATCTGACCGAGATTCAGGCTTTGCATGTGGCACGCAAGCTCGCGCCGGGCGAGCCCTGTCCGGCTTGCGGCTCGCGCGACCACCCCGACCCCGCCACCGGCGATCCCGAGCGTCGTGGGCGCCATGACGAGTTTGAGCGCGCCGGGGTGGCCCTGCGATCCGTCGAAGACGACGAGCTCGCCGCACGGACCTCTCTGGCGGCGGCACGCGCCACGCTCGAGGAACGGCAGGCCGAAGTCGACGCGCTGGCACGACCCGAGCGAGATCGCCCGGCTCTGGCGCCGTTGCTGGCCGAGGCCCGAGAGACAGCCGCGCGGCTCGGGGCCGACACCAGGTTCGCCGAACTCGACGCCAAGCTGACTTCAGCCGAAACCGCCGCGCGGGGGGCCTCTGCCGATTTCGAGGCCGCGAAGGAGGCGCTGTCAGCGGCCAAAGCCGCAGAACTCGCCGCCCAGACCGCGTACGACACGACGCTCAAGGACGTTCCGAAGGAGTTGCGAGACGGTGAGGCCCTGTCCCGCGCCCTACGGGCGGCGATCGATGATCGTGACACGCTCGCCGCAGAGCACGATGCCGCCGTCGAAGGCGAAAAAGGTGCGGCGGTAACGCTCGCGGCGTCCGAGCGGGCGGCAACGATCGCCAAGGATCAACTGGCCAGGGCGACCGAGTCACTGTCCAACGCCCAACGCGAATTCGCCGATCAGCTCCAACGGGCCGGGATGGACGAGGAGACCTTCCGGGACGCGAAGGCCGATGCCGACCGACGGACCGAACTCGAGGATCAGATCAGCGGATACGACAGGAGAGTAGCGGCAAACGCCGAGCGGCTGAGAGGCCTCGAAGAGGAGATCGGGGATCGTAGCGAGCCCGATTTACCCGCGCTCCGGGCGGCGCGAGACGAGGCGCAAAGCGCCCTCGAGAAGAGTCGTGACGACAGATCCCGTCTCAAAGGACTGCTCGACAGCCGACGGGATCTGCGCCGCAAGGTTCAGGACCTCACCGTCGCGATCAACGATCTGGAGGATGAATACGGGCCCGTCGGCGGCCTCTCGGACCTCGTCAACGGCAACAACGAGCGCAAGGTGCGCCTCCCTGACTTCGCGATCGCGGCGATGTTCGATGAGGTGCTCTCCGCGGCCAACCAGCGCCTCGGCCCGATGACCGATGGCCGGTACCAGCTCCTACGGCCCGAAATCACGGGCGGCGGTCGCCAGAAACAGGGTTTGGACATTGCCGTTTTCGACGGCAATACCGAGCGCGCCCGGCCCACGAAAACCCTGTCCGGCGGGGAGGGGTTCCAGGCCTCACTCGCTCTGGCGCTCGGCCTCTCAGATGTGGTCCAGCGCAACGCCGGCGGTATCAAGATGGACGCAATTTTCATCGATGAGGGGTTTGGCACGCTCGACGAGGAAACGCTGAACACCGCGCTCGAGACGCTCTACGAGCTTACAAATGACATGCGGTCGGTCGGCCTGATCTCACATACCGAACAGGTCAAAGCCATGATTACCGAGGGCTTCGACGTCGAGGCGACACCGTCCGGCTCCCATATTCAACGACGCAATTCCACGGTTTAAATCCAGGAGGTCTCAATGCCGTATTCGACAAACCCCAAGGCACAACACGTCTGGCAAAAGGCGCGACGCGTCAAAGGAAAGAACCCCAATCTTTACCGACAAGATTCCCAGGGCAACCTGATCTACAAGTCGGCTTACGACAGGGACAGCCCCATGGGCTGGCAGGTTGATCACATCTGGCCGAGGTCCAAGGGCGGATCAGATGCGCAACGCAACCTTCAGGCGCTTCAGACCGGTGCCAACAAACGCAAGTCGAACAAGACGCCGCGGCGGCAAAGCACGCGGTACCGCAAACGTCGTTGGTAGGGCATCGATCCGTGGCATGACCTGATTGGCCGGGAAGACCGCAACGCCACAACCTTGCACCTATTGGGTTGTGTGCTGTCTCCTTACATCCTTGATTGGTGCTATCGCCGCGCCTTGGGAGGCAGCATACTACTTTCGATGCATTTCGAGGGTTTAATATGGTTGGCATTTTCAAACGGCTTTTCGGAGGGAGCGCATCGGACGAAGCTCCGCGAGCGAGATCAGCGCAGGAGCAGCCTAAAGAGAAAACCCGACCCGACCCGAACTCGGAGACTATACGGGTTTCGGATCCGTCCCTGCCTGGAGGTTCCTATTTCGCTCAACTCGAGCGTCTGACCGCTTGCATCTCGGCAAGAAACTACCCGGAGGCCGCCACTGCGGCGCGTGCGAGCCTGCCGTTGTTGCGGGAATGGCTGCGGGATCCCGCCGGTGACGGACTGCGCCTCGACATTAGGATACCGGCTCTCTCTCAGGGTGGTACCATGATGGCCATCACCGGCGACCGGGATGGACTGTCCGAGTTGCGTGCCCTCGTTCAGGAATTTGATTTCCTAGAGTCGTATCGGGAGGAGGCAGATGAGCATTTCATCGACTTGGACCTCGTCAACCGGATTCGGGATGTCATCCGCGCTAAGCCGGGCGTTCTGCAAAACCAGATGAAGACCGAGTTGGGGATCACTGACGGGCGCAGGGCCAGTCGACTGGTCTCGTATTTGGAAAAGTCAGGAGAGGTACGACGCGCGAAAAGCGGCAAGACCCATGAGCTCTACTTGGCTGATTTCGCGATGCCCGAGGCCGTTGCCGAGACGATCTACACCGAGCCCAACAACCCGGGATCGCATCGGAGAGAGGCTCGAGCGACACGGCCCCGCGAACCGGACCTAAAGCATGTAAACGTCGTGCCCCTTCCGCCTTCTCCAAATGCCTGGGAGCGACCGGTCGAACTTCTCACAACGCAGGAAATCTTCGCGGACCCTCACGGTGCTTGGCACGAGATCGTGGTTGAATCCATCCCGAAGGAGGACCGGCCCGATCCCGCGTTCCGCAGGCATTACAGTACGCGGGGAGGTGCGCTCTCATTCGACGACCTTGCGAAGTCGGATGCGAGCGTGGGTGCGCCCGGGGCGGTGATATTCAGCAATGGTAAAGGCCAATCAGGAACACCCGTATCCTTGCGCCGTGACCCCTATCACGTTTCGGTCCACCCGGAAGGTGAAGGATTTGCCCTGCGCTCGAAGAGCAATGTGTTGACGGTCTATGACAGAGACTTGCAGGTAGAATTCGAAACCGACCTCGCGCGCGCACCGGAAGTTGCGGCGAACCGGGACCGCTTGGGCCTGCCAGAGAGCGAGACCCACCGAGCGCTACGTTGCATCGCGCTAACGCCCGATCGGGACCGCTATCTTTTCACGCATATAGACGAGGCCTGGTGTATCGATCGGAACGGCAAGTGTCTCTGGGGCCTCCGAATGCCGGCCAAGGAACCTACCCGCATCCGGATCGGTGGTGCGAGCTTTGGTACAGCGGCCGAGATCAACGACGCTCTCGAGGTGATGGGGTTGGTTATGCCGGTCACGCCCGACGAAATCCGCCAGCGATACCGGAAATTGGTGCGGGAATTGCACCCGGACCTCAATCCCGGAAACGAGGAGCGGATGAAAGCTGTTAATGTCGCGTCCGAGCGGCTGACCGGTCTGGACCCCGAACAGCTGGACGGCAGTGAGGCAGGAGACGACGGTTTTGAAATCGTGATCAGCTTTGGCGCTGCGGCTCAGGCGGATTGGATCTATGCCGCTGCCTTTTCGGGAACCGGAGAAACCGCGCTTCTCGGCACTTACGCCGGCCGTATTGTTCGCGTGGACCGGGACGGCACACCGACAACGATCTATGACGTCGGTTCCGTTCCGGTTCGAATCATCGAAACCGAAGCCTTCCTCTATGTGATGACCACGACACGTCTTTATGTCCTTGATGGTGACCGGATGGTGGCGCTGGAGGATTGTTCGGCCAAGTGCGACTTGCTCGTCGGCGGTGGGATGGTCCTTCTGGTGGAGAGCAAGGGCGTTCGTGTCTTCGCCGAAGATGGCCGACCACTCGGTATCGCCCTGACAAAGACGCCTATCCGACGAGCGTATGTAGATGAGACAGATTTGGTGATCGAAACACGCACGCATCGCGGTCGGTTTCGCGGTGTGGGCGCAGGCGGGGTCCGGTAGTCACACGCAACGGTCAGAGAACCTCGTGGGCATATATAGAGTGATATTATCCAATTATCTAACCAGAGATCGCCGTGGCGCGCGGATTTCAGAGGGTAACGCTAGTGCTCCTGCATATCGTGGCCGCTGCCTTGGGTTCGGCCTCTGTCGGTTTGCCAGACCCCCGCTGGAAATAGTTCAGCCAGTCCTCCGTCGTTGTGACCTGAAAAGTTAAAGCGGGCTTTGGGTCCTGACGGATCCGGAGAATGCGGAAGGGGTCTGGCGGGGTTCCGCAGGGGGCCTGCCACCTCACCGCGGGGTTACTTTCCAAAACCGTTCTCCGGTCCGCGCACGGCTGCCGTGCGCTCCTTCTGACATCGGAGACCACCCATGGCCAAATCCAAGCCCAAATTCGACGCCGCGGCGTCGATCACGAACGAACTCATCCGGATCATCGAACGCGGAGTCCTGCCGTGGCGCAAGCCCTGGACGGCGGGTGGCAGCTCCCGGCCTCTGCGGGTGTGCGGCGAGCCCTACCAGGGCGTCAACAACTTCCTGCTGACCATGCGGACGACGATGGCGGGCTACGCCTCGCCCTTCTGGATGACGATGCCACAGGCCAACGCCATGGGCGCCAGGATCCGCAAAGGCGAGAAATCCTCCCTGGTGGTCTATTACGGGCAGAGCCGGAAACAAGGAGAAGGCGGTGACGCGGCTGACGAGGGCGAGGCCGACGACGCCCGCGTCTTCCGTTTCCAGAAGTCTTACAGGGTCTTCAACGCATGTCAGATCGAAGGGCTCCCGGACAGTTTCCATCCCGACCCCGAGCCCGTGCCGGATCATCCGGCCGCGGAGCCGATCGCGCATATGCAGGCCTTCTTCGAGGCCATCGACATCAACACGGTGTTCGCGGGCGATGAGGCCTATTACATGCCGGCTGTCGACAAGGTCTACATGCCGCCCATCTCACGGTTCCAGGACCCGCGGAACTTTTACGGCGTTTGGGCGCACGAATATTCTCATGCCACAAAGGCGCCGCATCGCCTGAACCGCAACTATGGCCTGTCCCGGTTCGGAAACACGGCCTACGCGCGCGAAGAAATCGTCGCCGAGCTCACCGCCTGTTTCCTGGGCCAGCGACTCGGGTTCACGGCGCATACGCTCGAGATGAACGCGGCATACCTCTACAACTGGATCCGCGTACTTAGATCAGATTGCAATGCGATCTTCAAGCATGCGGCCGACGCGCAGCGGGCCTGCGACTATCTGATCGCCCGGTCGGAGGCGGGCAGGGTGGGGGATGCCGATCGGGCCGCGTGAGGTGATGCCTCAGAGCAAAGGAAAAGCTGGCCTTGGGTCTGGTGGTTTTAACCCATCCGGAAAGGACAGACCCATGAGCAATCCAGAACCCGCCGAGCTCTCCCCGCCCGACGCCGCCGCCATCGCCGCGCAGAACGACGCTTTCCGGAGGCTTGCCTGCCTCGGTATCGCGCCGGATAAACCGATCCAGGGCCGCATGCACGTCACCCGCTCCTTGATGGAGGCGGGAGACGGCTTCATGGCCGAGGCCGTGAAGGCCACCGGGGAATTCGAGACTTTCGAGCCCGAGAACGATCCCGAGGGCTGGCACGATTTCGGGGCGGTCACGATCCGCCGCGAGACCGTGTTCTGGAAAATCGATATGTTCGAGGCCGACTCTGACTTCCGATATGGGGCCGAGACCCCCGACAACCCCACGACCACCATGCGCGTGCTGACCATCATGATGGCGCGTGACTGGTAGGGGAGGGCGCACCTCCCTCTTCAACATCGACAGGCCCGCTGACCCTTCGAAAGGGAATGCGGGCCTTTTGTCCTTTTGATCCCCGGATCGGGGGATCGGTCAGGCCGTCCGGGCTCACCCGGGTGGCGCAGAACCCAGAGAAGGACATCTCATGACTCGAAGCTTCAAACCCGTTTCCGTCGCCATCGGCGACCTCGTCCCGCATCCCGCGAATGTGCGGACCAACTCCCCCGAGAGCTACGCCTCCGAGAACATCGCGCATCTGAAGGCCAGCATCGCCGTCCTCGGCCTGCTGCAACCGCTGCTCGTCCAGAAGCTCTCGGCCGGGTTCGGCGTCCTCGCCGGCGGCCGGCGCCACGCGGCGCTCTTGGAACTCGTCGCGGACAAGACCGCCAAAGGCTTCACCAAGAGCACGAAGATCGACTGCCGACTTGTCCCGGACGATTGCGACGTGACCACCGCGCTGTCGCTCGCGGAGAACATCACCCAGGCCCCGATGAACGCCATCGACGAGTTTGAGGCCTTCGCGCGGATGATGGAGGTCGACGGCCAGACGCCGGAGACCATCGCCAAGACCTTCGGCACCACGGTCGCTGTCGTGAAAGGCCGACTGCGCTACGGGCTCATCCATCCCGACATCCGTGCCGCGGCACGGGCGAAATCGATCACGCTCGATGTGATGAAGGCCTTCGCGGATCATCCGAGCCAGGAGGTGCAGCGCGAGGTCTTCGAGGCGCTCACCAAGGAGGACAACTATGTCCAGGCCTACACCGTCCGGAACGCGTTGAAGTCGCGCGGGGTCCAGGTCAGCGACGATATCGGGGCCTTCGTGCGGAAGGACTACGAGGCGCGTGGCGGGGCCATCGCGGCCGATCTCCTGGACGAGCATTCGGTGCTCGAGGATTCCGCGCTGGTCGAAACGATCCTGCTGGAAAAACTCGCCGCCGCCGCCGAAGAAGCCCGCGCCGAGATCGGCTTTGCGTGGGCCGATGCGGTGGTCCAGTACGACTATGCCGCCATGGCGGACTACGGCCGGGTCTATCCCGGTCCGGTCGAACCCGATGAGAAGGGTTCGAGGCGCGTCGATGAGATCACCGCCGAGCTTGAGAAACTCGAACATGAGATGGAGAATGAGGAACTCGAGGATGAGGCCTACAATGATCTCTACGAACGTGTTGACGAGTTGGAGGCCGAGGCACGGGATCTGCAGGAGGCCTACAGCGCCGAGGATCTTGCGAGGTCCGGCGTGATCGCCGCCTGGGCGCATGGCAAGATCTCCCTGTATGGCGGGATGGTGCGCCCCGAAGACAAGGCTGAGAGTTCCGGCAACTCGTCCTTCGTGCCGGGCGAGAAAGGTGCCGCGGACAGCGACGAAATCACCTATCCCGCCTCGCTGACCGAGGATCTCAAGACCGAGCGGGCAATGGCGCTCGGTGCGGCCATGGCCATGCACCCGGAGGCCACGCTCGACCTCACGCTCTTCAAGCTCGTCACCGACGTTTTGGGCCACGGCATGGGCGTCACCCAGGCGATCAGGGTCGATGCGCGCCAGGAATATCGCAGCCATGCGAAGATGGACGAGATCGACGGCACCTCGCTCGAACAGGTGGCCGAAGTCCACGATGCGTTGGATCTCTCCTGGGCCGATGACGCGAAATCCCCCGCCGACCAGTTCGCCCTCTTCCGGGCACTCGATGCCGGCGAGAAGGCGAAGCTTGTCGCCTACGCCACCGCGGCAACCACGCAGTCCTGTTTGGCGCGGGACCGGCAGCGCGACAGCCTGATGTTTGATTTCGAGGTCGAGATCATGCCGGACATCCGGGCGCACTGGACCCCGAACGCGGCGCTCTTCAACCGGTTCAAGAAGGCGTGGCTCCTGAAGATCCTCGGCGAGGAGCTGGGGCTCGCGCAGGAGGCGGTGACCCTGGCCTCGTCGACAAAGCGGCAAGTCGTCGAATTCTGCGACAAGCTCTTCGCCGAACCCTTCGCCACACTCACGGATGCTCAGCGCACGGCGGTTGCTTCCTGGTGCCCGCCGATGATGCAGACGGCAGGCGTCGAACCGGCCGAGACGCCCGAAGCCGGGATGCCCGAAGACGAAACCGAGGTCGCGGAAGCGGCCTGATCGAGCAGGCGACCCGCACCGCAGCGCCGGTGCGGGTCGCACCCCTCCCTCCTACATACAGGTAAATCCCATGGCACTTCTCAGCTTTTCCGCGACCAGCGTCGCGGCCCAGATCGCGCATGCGCGCGGCTGTTCCACCTTCCTGCCCAACTGGAACGGACCGGTTGGCAAACCGGCCCTGATCCTGATCGTCGGCAATGGCGTCCATCTGCGCTCGAACGGGATCGATGGTACGACAACGCGGATCGTCACCACCGAACGCGCCGATCCCTCCCATGCCTTCGCCGAGGGCATCAACCCGTTCCGCGATCCGGACTGGATGGCGGCCCGGCAGGCGGCGTTTCGCAACCTGACCGGCCAGTTCTACACCGATATTCTCGATGACGTGCAGATGCTCATCGATCGGGGACACGATACCATCCGTCTTGCAACCGATGGCCACACGATCCGCGTCTTCCTGCGTCGCCCGGCCGACTACCTGATCGGGGGGACCTATGATGTTCCCTCCGGTCTCGGCGGCACCTTCCGGGTGATCCTCAGGGACGCCACCGACACCCATGCAATCGTGCAGAACTACGGCAACTGCGAAGATTTCGACGAGATGCTGCCCTACAGGGTGCCGCTCGATGCGCTCATCGAAATCGATGACCGGAGGGCGGCATAGTGGGCTGGCTCTTCTACACCGACCGCCGCGTGAAGAGCTACGCGGACGAGAAAGCGGAAGTCGCCCGGCTCTGCACCTTCGAGACGGAAACCCGCCAGACATTGTTGCGCAAGGCCTGCAAGGTCGGCTCGACCTGGTATGCGGCAGCGAAGATCACGAATGTCGACTGCTCGCCTGTCGAGGATGCGACCTATGTGACCGACGAGGACGGATCGATTACCTTCGCCGCCGTCTTCCTGACGCGCTACGACGATGGCTGTTGGGGATACACGGACATGGAGGAGAGCGCCGGGCCGGTGGAGTCACGAGCACCGCTCAGCCTTCTGGCCCTGCTCTCCGAGCTGAAGGATCCCGACAGCTATGCGCACGCTTGGCGCCAGCGCTGCCGGGACTGGGCGGCGATCCCGGACTACGAGGAGGGCGACAAAATACGGCTGGCTGCACCGGTCACGCAGACCGATGGCAGCACCTGCCAGATCGTGACCGCCACCCACTACCGGCGCGGAGGGAAAAAGCGCCGGTGCTATCGTATCGAAGAAACCGGCGGGCTCGTGCGTCTATCGAAAGCCTCGCTTGCCGGGTCCGAGCTTCTCAGCTCCGCTAAGGGTGACGCGAGCCCCGTTCTGGCGGAGTTCTTCGCCGGGAAAAGCTCCTGACAGCCCCCTCTTCGTGGTCCGTCCAGCTTCAGGCCGCCTCTGCGCATTCGAAAGCGTAGAGACGGCCTTCTGTCCTGTCGGACCCGCAACCTGACTGGAAGGACAGACGACATGGCCAATCAATGCCCCAAGCACGGACCCGATATCCCATCACAAGCCCGCCTCCGGGAGGCCCTGTCACAGATCGCTAGGGAGATCGAAGACCAGCCCCTCAGAAGCTCGTCGCTGGCGCGGATCATGCGCGAAACCTTCGATGGCAGCGACGCGGGCGGTGCGTGGTCCTGGCGCATGGCCTATGACATGATGCAGGCCGCCGCGGCTATGCACTTGATGCGGGACGGCGGTTCGGTCGCCTTTTCGACCGCCAGATTACTGGCCTCGCGGCTCCTGACGGAGACCCGCCGATCCGAAGCGCAAATCCGCCTGCAACAGTTCAGCACCCCGTTGCCCTACGCCGCTCTGGTCGCCCGCGCCGCCGCCATCCGCTCCGGCGAGACCTTTCTGGAACCCTCGGCCGGCACCGGCGCACTGGCCGGTTTTGCCGTCCTTGCTGGCGGCAAACCGATGCTCAACGAGATCGATCCCTTCCGCCAGGTGCTTCTCGATTTGGTGTTCGAGAGCGAGGTGACCGGTTTCGACGCCGAGCATATCGACGATCTCTTGACTGTGCCCGATCTTCCGGGCGTCATCGTGATGAACCCGCCCTTCTCCTCTTCGGCCGACCGCGCGCGCGACAAACACATCGCGGCGAAGCACCTCGTCTCAGCCGCCAAGCGCCTCGCGCCCGGCGGGCGCCTCGTGGCGATTATGCCGATGGGATTCACACCGGAGCGGGACGCGGCGCATTGGGCGCGAGCCTCGGCCATTGCAAGACCGCGCCTCGCGCTCACGATCCCCGGCCATGTGTACCGCAAGCTCGGCACCACCGTCGAAACCCAGCTCATGGTCTTCGACAAGGTGCAGGAGGAGGTCGAATGCGTCCTCGCGGTCGTCGATGATCTGGATGCGGCATGGCAAATCGTCGATGACATCGCCGCAGCTCGATCGGTCACCCCTCTTGTCCAGACCAGTGCGCAGGCACGGCCTGGGTCGCGCCGGGTCGGTGTCCCTATTGCACGTAAGCGCCCATTCGCCCAGGCAGCATCTGCCAAACCCAAATCGCATGCCGCCATCCCGCTCGCCTTCACCAGCCTCGGCACCCCCCGCGAGAACATCCCGGTCTCCGACATCTACGCTCGCTATCGCCCGCAGCGGATCGAGATCACGGGCGCGCGGGAACATCCCACGCCGCTCGTCGAGAGCATCGCCATGGCCTCGGTGGCGCCGCCGGCTCCGTCGAGCGAAGCCGGCGCCGATCTACGCCTGCCCGGCCGCCTGATCGAAGAGGGCCATCTATCCGAGGCCCAGCTCGAGACGATCCTGATGGCGAACGATGCCCACGCGCGCGACCTGCCGGGGCGATCTACCATTGACGTGGACCAGACCCGGATGACCCGCGCCGACGACGATCCGGAAGCGAAGGCCTATCGCCTCGGATACTTCCTCGGCGACGGCACCGGCTGCGGCAAGGGCCGGGAATGCGCCGGGCTCATCCTGGTCAATTGGCTCGCGGGCCGTCGCAAGGCGGTCTGGATCTCCAAATCCGCCACGCTCATCGAGGACGCGATCCGCGACTGGACAGACCTCGGGGGCTCGCCCGCCGACATCCAGCCGCTCTCGAAATGGAAGCCCGACCAGCCGATATCCATGGGCGACGGCATCCTCTTCGTGACCTATGCCACGCTGCGGTCGGCGGGCAAATGCGGGACGACCCGCCTCGACCAGGTTCTCGACTGGATGGGAGCAGAGTTCGACGGCGTGCTGGCCTTCGACGAGGCCCATGCCATGCAGAATGCTGCCGGGTCCGACGAGGGCAGGGGGGGCAAACCCTCCCAGCAGGGGCTCGCGGGCTTGCGCCTGCAGCTCGCCGCGCCCCGGGCGCGGGTCTTCTATGTCTCGGCGACCGGGGCCACCAGTGTTCACAATCTCGCCTATGCCTCCCGCCTCGGGCTCTGGGGCCAGGGGCCGGAATATCCCTTCCCGAGCCGCGAGAGTTTCGTCTCGGCGATGGAAGCCGGCGGGGTGGCGGCGATGGAAGTCGTGGCCCGCGACCTGAAGACGCTCGGATTCTATACGGCGCGGGCGCTCAGCTTCGACGGCGTGGAATATGACGTCCTCGAACACGCGCTCACCCCGGCCCAGATCGAGATCTACGACGCCTATAGCCTCGCTTTCCGGACGATTCATCACAATCTCGAGGCGGCCCTGACCGCCACCGGCGTCAACGATGCCTCCGGCCAGACCAACGCCTCCGCCGCAAAGGCCTCGGCCAAGTCTCGGTTTGAGAGCACCAAACAACGCTTCTTCAACCACCTGCTTCTGGGGATGAAAGCGCCGACGGTCATTCGCGCCATCGAAGAGGATCTGAAGGACGGATTTGCCTGCGTCATTCAGGTTGTCTCGACGGGCGAGAGCCTGCTGAAACGCCGGCTGGACGCGATGGACCCCGAAGACGAACTGACTCAGGGAGCCTTGACCCCGCGTGACTACGTTCTCAGTTACCTCGAACAGGCTTTCCCGATCCACGCCCAGAAGCTGGTGGAGATCGACGGCAATGTCGTCGCCGAACCGCTCCGCGACGCGAACGGCAAACTGGTGGTGTCGCGCGAGGCCGAGGCCTTGCGCGATGCGGCGATGATGGAGCTGATGGCCCTGGCGCCGATCCCGTCGGCGCTCGATCAGATCCTCTGGGCCTTTGGCGACGAGGCCGTGGCGGAGGTGACCGGGCGAGGGATCCGCCCGCTCAAGGGGCAGGACGGTGCGCTCTTCATCGAGAAACGCAGCGCCAGCAGCAATTCATCCGAGGTGACGGCATTCATGGCGGGAGAGAAGGAAGTGCTGATCTTTTCGGACGCCGGAGGGACGGGACGCTCCTATCATGCCGCCCGGACCGCGAAGAACCAGAAGCGGCGGCGGCACTATCTGCTGGAACCCGGCTGGCGGGCCGATGCGGCGATCCAGGGGCTCGGCCGCACGCATCGATCGGCTCAAGTGTCAGCACCCTTCTTCCGGGTCTGCACCTCGGATGTGCATGGCGAGAAACGCTTCACCTCCACGATCGCCCGGCGGCTCGACCAGCTGGGGGCGCTCACCAAGGGCCAGCGCGAGACCGGCTCGCAAGGGATGTTCCGCGAGGAGGACAATCTGGAAAGCCCGATCGCCCGGGCGGCGCTTCGCGGGTACTACGCCGATCTGGCCGCCGGGCGCGCCGGGGCGATGAGCTACGAGCAATTCGCCGACTGGACCGCCCTGAAGCTCATCGATCAGGACGGCGTGCTGCTGGAAGAGCTCCCGCCGATCCAGCGCTTCCTCAACCGGGTGCTGGCGCTGCCGATCCATTTGCAGAACGCGCTCTTCGCCGAGTTCATGTCCCGGATCGCCGACCAGACCGAGCGGGCGCGGGCCGCCGGCACGCTCGATCTCGGCGTCGAGACGTTGCGTGGCGAACGGATCGAACGGGTCTCGACGGAGGATCTCTGGACCTGTCCGCGCTCCGGGGCGGTGACACGCATCATCGGGCTCGAGGTGACAGACCCCGTCCATGTCCTCTCCGCCGATGAGGTTCTGAATCGGAATCCGGACAAGCTGCCGATGATCAATCGCGCCTCCGGGCGCGCGGCATTGATCTCTGCTCGGCCGATGCAGATGTATGACGAGGAGATCGTCACGCTGATGCGCAAGGTGACCCGGCCCACCGGGTCGACCTATGTCGAGGAAGGGAGGTTTCAGGCGTCCGCCTGGGAAGAGATCAAACCGTCTGAGTTCTGCCGCCTCTGGAACGAGGAGGCAGACAGCCTCCCCAAAACCACCACGACCAAGCTCTATCTCCTGACCGGGCTCTTGCTGCCGATCTGGAAGGACATCCCCTCGGGCAACGAGCGCATCTACCGCGTCACGCCAGAGGGGCAGGCAAGCATGATCGGTCGCACCGTCAGCGAGGACGGTGCCGCCGCGCTCAGAGCCCGGTTCATGGTCGGCGCCCCGAAAACCCCGCAGGAGATGCTGACGGCCGCGCTCGGGTCCACCGCGCCGGTCGATCTGGGCCGGGGTCTCACGCTCACCCGCCGCCGGGTCGCCGGTGCGATGCGCCTCGAGATCGACGGGGCCGACCGGGGCACGATCGACGGGCTGAAGGCCTTGGGGTGTTTCACCGAGATCATCGCCTTCCAGCTGCGGGTCTTCGTGCCGCACGGGGAGGGCGTCGATACCGCCGCGATCCTGGGCCGGATCGTGGGGGATGGGTCTCCGACGGCGGCAGATCGCGCCGCCTGAAAGGGAAAGTGGGCTCTTGGTCCGGGGAACGCGGAAGGGGTTTTGCCCGTCCGCGTTCCGGCGCCGTGGCGGGTCTCAGGACTCCCCGGCGTTTCCTCCAAACTCAGGCACAAGGACGAGACCCATGACCGATCTCCAGATCAACTTCGCCGAGACGATGGCAAAATGGCAGGCCGAACGCGAAGCCGTTAACAAGGCCGCCAGGGGCGAGCTGCTCCCGCAACTGCGCGCCCTTGGCATCGCTGAAATCGTCGCCGAATACGAAGGCTATGGCGATTCCGGCAATATTGAGGACGTGACGGTACAGCCGGCGGGCATTGTGCTGCCGAACGACCTTATGACCAAGCTCGAAGACTTCGCCTGGTCTGTCGCCTATCACCAGCATCCGGGCTTCGAGAACAACGAGGGCGGCTATGGCACCCTGACCTGGGATATCGCCGCCGACAGCATCACGCTTGATCATGCCGACCGCCATGTCGAATGCACCCACAGCCATGACGAGGGGCTTTGACATGGCCCATCCCCTGCATCATGCCGAAAGCTCCGCCCGGAAGTATGGCGGTAAGCCCTCCGACTATCAGTGCCTGCATGAGTGGTTCGACCAGAGCAAGGAGCACCTCGCGCTCTTCGTTCACAGAGCCCATCGTCATCACGCTCTTGGAGTGTTCGAACTGGAACGCCAGTTCGGTCGAACGCTGACCAATAGCGCGGGCAGGGTCATTCCGGCCCGCTGGATCGGCGAGCAGCATGTCCGCGAGGATTGTCAGGGCCGCATCCCGTCGCTTGCCGACTGGCTTATCCGCATCCAGCCCGAGCCGTGGATGGCCAATGGCCGGATCGATTTCGATCCACCCGGGATTGTCGGCGATCCGCGGGTCGCGTGGATGGCCGAGGTGGCAGACGGCAGGACGATCCTCGGCCTCAAGGACTGGATGGAGGCGCGGGCGCCCACGGCGCCGTCGTTCATGAAACAGGAGATCGCAGAAACCGGGGAGGTAACCTGAATGGCTTCCGTAACCATCATAACGCAGCTGCATTGTGCCGCCACCGGCACGATCGACCTTCCCGAGGGGAAGACCTGGGGTGATGTGACCGACTGGTATGTCAAATGGGGTCGAGCCCACCTTACCTTCAAAGGCGGAGAAAGGGAGGAGATCGACTGCAATCCGGACATCGGGGATTCCATCGACTGGAAGCGGCCCATCCACGCGGAAATCTACGCGAACGACGCCTCCGGCGAGCCCGATTTTAGCGTCGTGCTGGATGAGAGGGGTTGATCATGCAAAATGTCCGCGGATTCTACGATTGCAGCACCGCACATCTGCCCGAGCCGACGGCCCAGGCCATCGACAGCGGGCTCTTCGCCAAATCGCCGACCATGCAGAACGAATTTGGCTGGCTGTTTTCGGTGCCCGAAAGGCTCGCCGATTTGCCGCCCGCGGTAGGCTGCGACGCCTTCAAGACCGTTATGGCGTTGGCGATGGATGCTGGGTGCGACTACGTCCTGTTCGATCGGGACGTCCCACCCGTCCCCTATCTCGAGGTCTTCGACTGGTAGATCGAATGCGGTTGCACAGAGGCCCGATCGGAGGATCGGGCCTCTCTTTTTTCCAATGCCAACACTGAAATGGAGATTCAGATGAACATTGCGGAGATCAAGGCCGCCGTGGATGCCGGCAATGCCGTCCACTGGGCGAACGACGGGTATCGGGTTCACCGGGATTGCCTCGGCCAGTATCTCATCACCTTTGTGCGGAACGGCAGCACCATTGGTCTGACCGACCGGAGCGGTCGACGGCTGAACGGGGCCGAGGCCGACTTCTTCATATCTGAGGCGAGCAAGGATGCAACGACAGAGCAGGGGAGGGAGGTGCGTGGGGCGACGTCGGACACCCGCTCGGGCGTCGGGCCGGGCTGACAGGCGGGAGAGAAAGGAGAGAAGGCTTTTGGTTTTGCGATCCCATGAGGGGTCGAAAAGCAATCCCGCGCGCTCTGGCAGGAAGCCGGGCAGCGGCAAACCCGAGGAGAAGACCCATGTTCGCAGGAACCCTGACCAAAAACGCCGAGACCGCCACCGCCGCCTATGCCGGCATGATCCATTCGACCCGGTTCGACATCGCGATTCAGCTCGAGACCCGCACGAAGATGTCCGAGCGGAGCCCGGACTATGATGTGACCGCGGTGAATAAGTCGGGCCGCAAGGTGCGCATCGGCACGGCCTGGAACGAGACCGGCAATACCACGGGCAATCCCTACATCTCGATGCAGATCGATGTCGGCCTCGGGCCGTTCCGCGTCAACGCCGTGCAGACCAAGGAAGCCCGCGAGGCAATGACCGGCGAATTCGAGATCATCCCGCTGGTCTCGAACGGCGCCATGAAGTCCGGCTCGATCTCGGGCGAACTGACCGCGATGGATGCCGATAACGCCTTCGCCGGCTACATCGCCAACATGATGTTCGACCTCGACTTCATGCTGATCGAGAACAGGTTCAAGACGGAAGAAACCCATCCCGATTACCGGATCGAGGTCAGCTCGCCGCGCGGCCACCCGATCCGTGTGGGTTCGGCCTGGATGGCGAAAAGCAACCGCACCGGGAACGACTACGTCTCGCTCCTCATCAATACGCCCGATGGCGATTTGAGGGTGAACGCCGTGCAGAACGAGGAGCAGCGCGGCGGCCAGACCTTCTCGATCATCCCCTTCGTCGAGAGCGCCGGCCGGGAGCGGTCGGACAACACCGGCCTCGCCCTGGTGGGCTGACACACAGCATTACCGCAACGAAAGGGCGTCCCGGGCAACCGGGGCGCTTTCGTCCGTGCAGGCCTGATCCTCCTCCCCGGAAACAGGTCTGACGGGGCGGTGCCGGTCCTGTCTCCGACCGGCCCGCGCCTCCTGTCCGCAAGAGGCAGGTCCCGTGAGGGGAGCCGCGGATACGCGGCTCCCCTCTTTTCGTTTCACCCCATCAGTAGGACTAAACGCATGTTCAATCTCACCCATCCCAAGCTGGTCACGCTCGCCGAGGCCGAAGGCTATGCCGATGTCGCGGACTTCCTGGAGGACCACGCGCTCGAAAGCATCGTGCCCGCGATCTGCATGGCGCCCGATTGCGACCACGCCGCCGATCTCGAGCCGGATCAGCGTGCGGGCTTCTGCGAGGCCTGCGGCCGCGCCTCCATGAAATCCGGCCTCGTCATCGCCGGCATGATCTGAGCGTCGGGGGTTGCCATGACAGTCTACAGATACACGACCCCACGCACCCGCCTGACCTGGTCTGACGTCAGCGAGTGGGTCGATGCCGCCCATCGGATCGGCAGTCGCCAGTTGAGTGCGGCGCGCAACAGGGCCTACGCCGCCCATGCGGCAGCTCTGCCCCGAGACCTCATCGACCGCGAGACGCATATCCCATCGCTGGAAGCGGCGCTTCACCTCCTCAAATACGGACATCCCAGCCTCGCCCGGCCACAGAGAGGCCATCGCGCCGGCCACCCGACCACGCCGGTCATCATGGATCTGATGAACCGTCTCGCCGTCCTGAAACGCCAGGACCAGATGCCCGCCGGGGACAACTGGACCGCCTTGTTCGGAGGCTCCGATGCGCATTCCGGCTGACATCTCCGACATGATTGACCGCGGCGCCCTTGTGGCGATCAACCATTCCGGCGGCAAGGACAGCCAGGCCATGACGATCCGGCTGATCGAGGCCGGCATCCCGCGCGACCAGCTCCTCATCGTTCACGCCACTCTTGGCGACGTGGAATGGCCCGGTACGATCAGCCATATCCGGAAGACCACGTTCGGGCTGCCACTGGTGATCGCACGACCGCGCCGGTCGTTCTTCGAGATGGTCCGGGCACGGGGTATGTTCCCATCCCCGCGATACCGCCAATGCACGTCCGACCAGAAGCGCGGTCCGATCGAGCGCGAGCTGCGGCGCTATCTCGCGGCCAACCCCCGCTTCGCCGGGCAGATCGTCAGTGCGATGGGGATGCGCGCCGAGGAGAGCGCCGCACGCCGCAGCCGTCCTGTCGTCAGCTTGAACGCCCGCAACAGTGTGGCGGGCCGAACCTGGATCGACTGGCTGCCGATCCATGGCCTGACCCGGCGGGAGGTGTTCGGTGCCATTGCCGCCGCAGGGCAGGAGCCGCATTGGGCCTATGGCCGCGGTATGTCGCGGCTGTCCTGCAGCTTCTGCATCATGTCCTCGCTCGCCGATCTGCAATGTGCCGCGCGGCTGCGACCGGACCTTCTCGCCACCTACATGGCTCTCGAAGACGAGATCGGCCACACCCTCCGTCCCGATGGGACGAGCCTCCGCGAAACCCTTAGCCGATTGGACGCAGCATGACCCATCACGATCCCAATCAGATCACCGAACGGCCATCGTCCGGGTTTTCCGAGGCCGAGATGGTGACCATCGACGCCGCCCGCACCATTCTGCGCAGGCATGCCCGTTCGACCGCCGCCTTGCAGTCCTGGACCATGCTGACCGACTATCTGGCTCTCAATGCCGTCCATGAACGGGTCGAGGTGTTTCGTGTGCTGCTGCTGGACCGGAAAAACAGGCTGATCCGCGACAGGGTCATGTCCCGCGGCAGCATCGATCACGTCCCGGTCTATGTCAGCGAGGTACTCCGCTCGGCCCTCGTTCTTGACGCCTCCGCTATCATCATGTGCCACAACCACCCCTCGGGCGATCCTGAGCCAAGCCAGGCGGACATCGAGTTGACCGGCAGGATCGTGGAGGCCTGCAAGGTGATGGAGATCGTTGTCCACGATCACATCATCGTCGGCTTCGGGCGGGAGAAGAACGCGTTCAGCATGCGGGCCGCCGGGATGATGGGCGATTAGGTCAGCGGGTTTTCCGGTATCATTCCCTTGCGCTCCTCACATTGATCGATGCGGCCCATTCGTCCAATACCTCATCGGTACTCTTGATGATCCTGTCCCGTTCCGGCTGGAACTGGCCCTGGGCGGCAACGTCGCCCACCAACGCTGAACGCGCTTCCTCCTCGCTGATCCATTCCAGGCGCTTGTGAAGGCGTTCGATTTCCGCGCGAAATCTCTCATCATCGGCGTCTGCCATCGTCCATGTTCCCCTCGTTGTCTGTCTGTTGCGCAACCTGCCGTGCGTAGCGTTCGAACGGCGCAGGAGTTGAATCTTCACCCCACCTCTGCTATATGCTGTCTCGACAGCGATGCTGTTGGCGACCCGTCATG
Organism: Tropicimonas marinistellae; assembly: GCF_001509585.1. Lineage (GTDB taxonomy): Bacteria > Pseudomonadota > Alphaproteobacteria > Rhodobacterales > Rhodobacteraceae > Tropicimonas > Tropicimonas marinistellae. The sequence goes on from NZ_LNCI01000012.1 coordinate 63,528, forward strand.
CCGCGTGCAGGGCGAGCGTCGCGGTGACCCGAACCTCAAATGGTTCGGTTGCGAGCCGCTCCTAGAAACCGCCCTCGGGGCGGTTTTTTCGATTCAAAGCACCCGGATCCCATAGTTCTCATGTAGTCCTTTCGCATTCTCTTCGCCGCGGTGAATCCACATGCGCGCATAGGCGACCACGTCCGCGAGCTGCAGAAGACGCGATGCTGCGGAATCGATCTGGCTGATGCGGTTCACAGCCTTGAACCGCCCGTCATGCTGGCACGCCTCCGAAATCATCCGCTGGCACTCGGGGTCCGTGTTGTGGTGGTTCAGATCGAGGATGAGTTCCACGTTGCCGACGCCCTGACCGCGAATCCTGTTCAGCTGCCGGAACTGCCCGATGGCGACCTTGACGGTTTCAATGACATTTCCGGCGTAGATCGCCGGCGCCGTACCCTCGGTGACCGTTCCCAGCCTGTTCATCAAGATCATGCTCTTGGGCCTGTCCGTCTGGGCATATCGAGCCAGAAGGCTTTGCAGATACTCCCGGCTCAGGTTCGCCGCATGCAGCTCGTTCGCATTCGGCTCCAGCAAATCGCTCAAGGATTTGTCCGCGCGTCCACACTTCCGTGCCCAAGCCATCACGCATCCGAGCGCGAAGCCGGGTTCGCCGGCGGTTCCGCATTCGTCGATGAAACAGAGGATGCGCTTATTCTGTGCCGCCATCGCCCTTGGCCTTTCTGGCGCGGGCGCTGGCCCTGGCGCGCGGCGTCTCGGTCAGGGCCCGTGCTTCTTCCCGCTCCTTCCGTTCCTCCTCGAAATCCGGCTCAAGTTTCTTCAGCTTGTTGATCAGCCCTGTCAGGTGGTACCGGTTCGGCCCGTAGTCGCCGGCGCTGGTCTTCCATTGCTCGCGCGTGACGAGCCCCGCCTCCTCGAGCGCCTTGATGTTGATCCTGATCGTCTGCTCGGTGATGCCGATGCGCTTGGCAAGATCACGCTTCGTCGGGAAGGGCGGGCGGAGCGGATCGTAGTAGTAGCCGAGCAGTTGGACGATGATGGTCAGTTGCGTGGGCGTGATCCCCAGCCGGTTCTGCGCGCGCAGCAGGATGTTCGGAACGCCGGTATATCCATGCGAATAGACCTTCGGCCCGAAGATGCGTTCGGTCGAGGATTTTTCCGGCGCCGTCTTGCGCGTCTTGCTTGTTCTGGTCGTGGTTGTCTTTGCCATTGCGGGCCTCCTTACCATTCGATCTACGGAGGCTTGGGCGTCGTCTCAATGGCTTGGCCGGGCCTTCGGGTGGCGCATTTTCCACCCCACCCGAATTTCGGTATTCCGCTACTCCCGGAGTCGCGGTGATTGGAACACGCTGCTTAGGTGTACGACATCCCGCCGGAGGTGGGGTTGATAGCCCACCCTACCCGTGGGGTGGAAAACCTGTCAACGCGAAGTGGCAGGTTTCGCGCTGTTTTCGGTTCGTTGGGTAACGATTTCAAGCGTAATCGCCCGGCCAATACGGGTCAACGTCCATCCCGGAGGGCGCGTCGCCGTCGATGTAAATTCCATTGTGCCCGCCGACCGCGTCCACGATCGCATCAGAGATCGTCCATTTCAGATCGGGAACCCAGAGCCTGTCTTTCACGGTCACGGTGTAGGTCGCGCCGGCTTTGGTGTCGCACCAGATGGTTGCGAGGCGCCGGGACATGAGTTCGGGCATGGCAGCGACGATGCGCTTCATATCCTCCAACTCGCGAAGGACCGCCCATCTGCTCTCAAGCTGCACCCCCTTGTAGGTGAAGCCCGACACCGGTGCCTTCTGCCCGGACGCCGCCCGGTCTATCTCGTTTTGCCGGTGAAGGGCTTCCGCCAGGTTTGGCGGCATTTCGATGCCATCAACCATGGCTCGGCCTCCTGTTTGTTCCCATCTTGTTCCGGACGGTCTGATTGCGCAATCGAAACATGACGGTTCTGAACGCTTATGAAGCCCGCGACGTTGAACGTGGCGCCCCCTGCCTTTCAGCCTCCCCCGCTCGGCTGCGCGTGTCGCGGTGGAGATATCGGCCCCTGGCCGATCGCGCATTCGGCCATGCGGCCTCACCGCGGCGCAGCACCCGGCATCCCGCTTTGCCCGTCTCGCGAGCACGTCGCTCCCCGGCCGCTCTGCCGGATTGCGCTCTGGTCTGTTTTGGCCGGAGGCCAAAACCATCCCGCCGCTCCATCCGTCTCCCGCGTCCGGTCGCGCCGTTTGCCTGCTCGCGTCGGGCAAACCTGCCGTCAAAACACACACACATGAGTGCGGAAGCATATCCTCCGGATGGCCCCCAAATCAGCCCGCCTCAAGGATCGCAAAACTTTTCGGCGAGGGCGGCGGGGGTTGGGGGCGTCGGTCCAGTGTTTGATGGCGCGCCTGTGGTGAGCGACGCACCCGGAAAACTTTTGCGCCCGGCAAGCCGGCGGCTGCGCCGTCCCTGACCCGGGCAGATTCGGAAACCAGGCATTCGGCCATGCCACCACACTCACGTGGTGGTTCCCCGAACATCTGGAGACACTGACATGGCTTACGAGAACGCGAACGCCTACGAGACCATCGAACTTTTCGGCCTGACGGAGAAGGACGCGGAGCTGCCGATCCCCGAGGATCACATCCTGACCGACAGCATCATCCGCGAGAGCTTCGAGGCGCTGCTCGGCCAGCTGCGCGGCACCGGTCTCGAGACCGAGATCGAACCGCTGGCGCACGGTCTCGCCACCATCCTGCAGCGCCGCAAGGTCGCCTTGGCGAAGGAGCTGGACCGGACGGCCGACAAGATCGGTGCCGTGGCAAAATCGCACGACGGATCGGAGATCGCGGAGACCGCGCTCGAAGAGGCGCAGGCCCGCTTCCTGCAGCTGAGAGAGATCGTCGGCGCCATCGAAGTGATGAGCGAGGCGGCGGCGGAATGCTACGAGGTCGAGACCGGTCACGCCTTCATCCCGGCCGCGGGATCCCGGGCAAGCCTTCGCGCCCAGGAGACCGGAGCCATCTTCGAGGCAAGGCAGCTCCTGGAGCAGCATGATCGGGAGACCGCCGCGAAGTCGAAAGTCGAGGGGGTTCCCCTGATCGTCTCGGGCGCCACGGACTGGACCGATATCGACGTCATCTTCTCGACGCTCGACAAGGTTCGGGAGCGGATCAGGCAGAACCGCAATCAGGAGATCTTCCTCTGCCACAAGGGCGGCAAGCATGGCGCCGAGATGATCGCGGCCCGGTGGGCCCGGGTGCGCGGTGTCGCGCAGGCGCGTTTCGATCCGCGCTGGTCCGCACATGGGCGGGCGGCACCGTTCAAATGCAACGACGAGATGCTGGACGACAAGTTCGCCGCGACCGGGGTCGTGCTCTTCGGCGGCAACGGGGTGGCACTGAACCTCGGGCAGAAGGCCGAGGCGAAGGGGCTGACGGTCATGCGGGTCGCGGACCCGGCGAAGAAGACCGCCGAAGCGTGAATTGAGAGGGTCGCCTTCGGGCGGCCCTTTTGTCGTTTTCACGGGCCTGTCCGCAAACTGACGGCCTCCGCCGCCCGGCTGCGCATGTTGCGGTGGAGATATCGGCCTTTGGCCAATCGCGCATTCGGCCAAGGTCCTCACCGCGGCGCAGCGCCCGGCATCCCGGTTTGCCCGCCTCGCGAGCACGTCGCTCCCCGGCCGCTTCGCCGGATTGCGCTCCGGTCTGTTTTGGCCAGAGGCCAAAACGATCCCGCCGCTCCATCCGTCTCCCGCGTCCGGTCACGCCGTTTGCCTGCTCGCGTCGGGCAAACCTGCCGTCAATCACACACACATGAGCGCGGAAGCATATCCTTCGGATGGCCCCCGAATCCCCCCGCGTCAAGGATCGCAAAACTTTTCGGTGAGGGCGGGGTGCGTGGGCAGGTCAGTCCAGTGCGCGCCGTCGCGCTGGCGGCGGCGGCGCGCCTCGAAAACTTTTGCGCCCGGCAAGCCGGCGGCTGCGCCGTCCCTGACCCGGACAGATTCGGTGAACCAGACATTCGGCCATGCCACCACACTCACGTGGTGGTCCCCGAACATCTGGAGACGAGATCATGGCTTACGAGACCAAGACCGAGGACGACCTTTGCCGACATTGTGACCGCATACGCACTAGGCAGCCTGGAACGGCCGCCGGGAGGGACCATCACGATGATGGCGGTTATACCGTCCCCTGCACCGCCTGCGGCAAAGACGCGTTACGGACCGACTGGGAAACCATCGATGGCGGGAGCGTCAACTTTCACTGGCGGGAGGTCTGCACGCATTGCGGGCATGTCAGCGAGTCTCTCTTCGCCTGAACGTCACGGGTCATCAGGCGGCTCCGTCGCCCGGTGACCCTCGACTTTTCACCCGTATGTGAGACGACTGCGACACCATCCACAAGAGCAGCCCCGCCCGGCCCCTGGCCGGGCGGGGCTGCTCCGCTTTTCAACTGGCCATTGTCCCTCGGTCAGATGCAGATGACATGATGGTCGGCGGTCATCGGGTTTCCGTCATGACGGGCCCCTGCCGGCGGTTGCACCGCCGTCACCGCGCTCGCAGGTTCCGGCCGTGCCGGCCTCCACCCGGAACACGAGACTTCTGCCACGCTGAGCGGCATACCCCGGCGGCGGTCTCCTTGCGGAGCCAGCCGGCGGGGTTGCCCTCATGCGCGCCAGCAATCCCGCGATCCGCCCATCCGGGTGCAGATCGCTGGGGCGGGCGCAGCGCGTCGACCGCGCCACCCGACGACGTCGACCCGTCCGGGCCGACAACCCTGCTGTCAGACCCGAGGCTGTATCACCGCACCGGATCGCGAGACCGCGATCGGGAAGCCTAGCTTGAGGCTGAAGATCGCGACTGTGCCGATCGGGCGTACGCGAACCATCCCGCCGCCACGTTGGATGAGAGCGGCGCGGACATGGTCATGTCTGACATAACTCGACAGGACCGAAAGCGGCAGAGGAGCGGGGTGCACATTTGGGTCTCCCCTCTTTGCTCATAGATGTGGATCGCACGGGGTCGGGCGGTCCGTGCCCTCCGCTTCGCTCCGGCAAACACAAATACGGTTTCCACGCGCGGGGCGCGCGGACCCTCCGCATTTGCGTTTGCGGACCTCCCTTGTCCCCCGTGCCGGTCGATCCCCATCGCAAAGAGGAGAGACCCAAATGACGAACCACTACGTCGCCACCGTTCCCGTCAAATTCACCGACAGCGACGGCAAGGAACGCACCCGCTTCCAGCGCGTCGGCGCGATGTTCCGCAACACCCGCAACGGGGACGGCTCGGAGTTCTTCAGCCTCAAGCTCGACTTCCCGGTCGCGGTCCAGGAGCTGGTGATGTTCCCGCCGAGCTCGAAGGAACCGCAGGAGTAATCCGCCTCAAAGATGGGCCGCCCACGGGCGGCCCTTTCCCCGTTCCGGGGAAGGCGTCAGGACCGAAAGCGGTCCTGACGGGGGATAAGAGAGATCGCCTGGAACAGGTCTGCCGGCCAGCCTCAAGGGGGCCATCCGGAATAACAGTCGGGCTGAAGCCCGCCGGTTTTTCCGGCAGAGATTTGGGTGCCCAAATCTGGCCGCCCTTGACCCTGTCCGTCAGCCCCGTTGGCGCAGGTCCTGCCCCGCCCCTCGCTTCCGTCCGAACAAATGCGTGTTCGGCCAGACCCTCGGGCGCGGGCATGACAGAAGGCGGCCGGTGTGCGGTTGGAGATGGTCGGGTTTTCTGGGCCCTTCGGGCCGGGCCTCGCACCCGCGGTGCTCGGCCAGAAGCGGAATTCAAGGTCGCCTGGAGGCAATCTACGATAATATTGCATTGACCGTGAAATATAGCTTCGTATGATGGGGGCGACCTTGAATGAAGGTGGCAGGAAATAGGGGGGCTTTCTTCCGCATGACCCGGACCAGGAGACTGACAGAGCTCGAGAGGGCGGAGATCGTCCGTGAGGCCGCGGACGGGGTCTCGACATCGGAGTTGGCGGAACGGTTCGGTGTCACGGCTCGAGCGGTGCGCTATACCCTGAAAGCGGACGCGGATCGCCAGCGGGATGCGGCCGTGGCCACGGCCGCGGTGACGGTGAAGCTGACGCCAGAAGAGCTCGAGGCGCTGGATGAGGTCCTGGCCGCGGCCGGGATCGAGACCCGCACGGAAGGGCTCAGAAGACTGATCCAGGCGGCGGGCGGAACCTTCGTTCCGGACGCGCAGCTGGCGGGTGAACTGGCTCGGTTCAGGGCCTCGCTTCACGAGGTCGGCAACGGCGTCGTGCAAATCGCCAAGCAGATGGTGAAGGCCAACCGGGCGGGGCAGGGGGAAGGCTCCGCACCGAACGCAGAGTTGTCCGAATTGCGCCTCGCGCAGATGCGTGGGCTGGCGCGGTTCATCCTCGATTCCGCTGACGAGATCGACCTGCTTTTGCGTCGTCGCCGGGACGCGATGCAGCTATCCGCGACCGCCGCGCTGAGGGAGTTCGCCCATGCGGCTGAATGATGCCGTCCATGACGTCACTGGCGAGATCTTCCGGGATGGCTGGAGTCGCATCCGGGGCTCGATGCAGGGGCTGCAGGCGTCCCGGCAGAGGCAGCTCGTGCGGGCGGCTGCGGGCCACCGGGCGGCGGTCTTCAAGGCGATCCGGGGCGGGGGTACGCATACGAAATCCCAGCTGATGAACCAGCTCGATTACCTCACCACGAAGTCCTCTCATATCGTCGACTCGAGCGGTTTCCTGGACGGGAAGACCAGGCTCGAGGCGACGGAGATCAAGGACCTGACCGAGCGCTTCGCGAAGCGCTGGAGTGCGGGGTTCAAGCCCAAGCTCGGGCAGACCACCCACATGCTCATGTCCTATCCGATCGGCACGCGGGGCGAGGATGTGCGCGACATCACCGCCAATGTGGCGGAGCGGTTCTTCCAGACCGAGGAGGGGCATTTCGACTACATCATCGCGGTGCATGAGGACCGGGATCATCCCCACGCGCATATAGTATTGAACCGCCGGTCTCAGGAGGGAGAGTTCTTCTTCCTGGGCCGTGACCACCGGTTCAACTACGACGATTTCCGCCTCGCAATGGTCGAGGAGGCGGAGAAGTTCGGCGTGCGCCTCGAGGCCACAAGGCGACTCGACCGGGGTGTCGTCCACTACCCGGCCAGAACCCGTGAGGTCTACGCCGCCAGGGAAGAGGGGCGGGTTGCGGAACCCCGTCCACGGGTCGGCGCGGATCTCGATCGGGCCCTCGAAGAGATCGCAAACACCCGGATCGTCTATCATTCGCTCGCAGTGGAGGCCTCCTCCGACAATCGCGAGGACATCGCCAATGCGCTCTTCCAGTCCGGAGAGCTCCTGGCGAGGGGCGGCAAACTTGCCTCTGAAGGAGGGGTCTACATGGCCGAGGAACAGACATTCGAAGACCTGCGCACCCGCTACGCCGATCAGGTCGCACGCGTCCAGGGCATGATCGAGGAAAAGCCGGAGGCGGAGCGGCCGCGTCTCGAGCGGAGCCTCAACGAGATCCAGACGCGGCTGGCGCATATGCAGCCGCTGGGGCTCCGGTCCGTCACACTGACCGAGAAGCCCTCGGAGGGCGGGGTCTATTCCGAGACCAATATCGATGCGGCCCGGCTCGACCGCTTGCGGGACCCCGAGGTGCGGGCGCAGGTCGATACGGCACTTCGGGGAACCGGGATCAGTTCGTCCGTGGTGGTCGCGCGGATGGAGACGGGCGCGCAGAACGCCGCGCTGGAGCGGCAATGGATCGCCGACGATCTGGCGCGGGTGGCCGAGAGGGACGGTCTCAACCTCGAGCGTCGCGCGGATCTGGAGACGGCGCGCGAGACGCTCAACCGGGCCCATGTGCAGCTCGGCGTCGCGCTGGAGCGGGCAGGGGTCCTGCGCGAGGACGGTGTCGTGGAGGATCGTGCCGTGACGGAGAGGGTCCACTATCACCGGGACGCCGCTGAGGACATGGAGCGCACGATCCGCCAGGACATGCGCTCGGAAGGCCTGACCGAGGACCAGATCGAGGCGCGGGAGTGGGAGATCGCCTCCCGCGCGGAGCGGCGTATCGAGGAGGAGCAACGCAGCTACCTGGAGGCGCATCCGGAACTTCTCGCCCGGCCCGGCGACGTGATCGACCGGTCCGAACCCTTCAGGGAGCACATCACCGACGAGGCCCGGGCCCGCGAGATCACCCGCGAAGTCGACCGGATCATGGAAGGTCGCGACGCGCGGACCCCCGTTGCGGATGCCGTCACGGACGAGTTCCGCGCGCGCTATCCCGATATGCCGTCGCATCTCGCCCGCGGGCTTGGCGCGACCTATGCGGCCGTCACCGATCTGCGCGACACCGAGGCCCTCAACCAGGTCCGCCGCGAAAACGAGTTGCGGGAGGTGGCGCTCGACCTCCGCGAGGGGCGGCTTTCGGACGCGCGCGAGGGAGAAGCTGTCGAGGGCGCGCCGATTGCCGATCCGGACATCCGACGGGTCGTCGACCATGAGCGGGCCGGCAATCTGCATTTGCCGTTCCTGGATGACGGTCAGCGACTGGCCTACCGCGACGCCGTCGAGCGCGAGCTCGACGCGGCGCAGATCGAGCGGCTCCGGGACGGGGATGTCGACGTGCTGAAGACCCAGATCGAAGACCATCTCGACAGGCTATACGCCGCCAAGACCTACCTGCAGTCGGATGCGGTGACCGCCAACAGCGAGGCGACTCGCGCCGTGGTCGAGGAGATCGCCGACCGCGAGTTCGAACTTCACCGCGCCGATCTTGTCGACGGCAAGGCCGAGCGCGGGGAGACCCACTGATGGGAGGGGTGGGGAAGGGCCGCCTTGCCGTCGGCGTGGTGCTGGTCACGCTTGTCGCCATCGCCATCGGCTATGTCATCGCCTCGGCAGTCGTGACCTTTCGCAATCTCGGCTTTCGGGCGGAGATCGACTTCTTCTATATCGCGCAGAACTACCGGGCGATCGGTGCCATCCGTCCCGACGACTTCCGCCTGATCAACCTGATCATGGGCGGGGCGGGGGTGGCGGGCCTCATGATGAGCCTTGCGATGTCGGGATCGGCCCTCACCCGCTTCGGCTACACCCACTGGCAGACCCGCCGCGAGATGAAGCGGAACGGCTTCTTCGGCGCGCCGGGCACGGGTTTTGTGATCGGCAAGCTCGGCAAGCCCGGATCGCGTGCGCCGTTCCTCTGCTCCCGGACCTTTCCGCATGCGCTGATCGTGGCCCCGACCGGGCGCGGCAAGACCACCGGTTTTGTCATCCCGAACCTGCTGACCTGGCAGGGCTCAGCCGTCGTGCTCGATGTGAAGGGCGAATGTTTCGAGGCCTCGGCGCGCCACCGGGCGGCGCAGGGCGACGCGGTGTTCCGGTTTGCCCCGACCGATTGGGAGGACAGGCGGACGCATCGCTACAACCCGCTTCTCAGGATCTACGAGCTCAAGGACCCTGCGCGCCAGCAGATGGAACTGCTGCTCCTCGCCACGCTCTTCCTGCAGAACGACAACGACCGGGTGCAGGGCCTTCTGAAGGGCGGGATCGATCTTTTCGTCGCCGCCGGTCTCCTGGCCTTCCAGCGCCGCAGGCCGACGCTCGGGGAGATCTACCGCATCGCCGCCTCGGGCGGGCAGAAGCAGAAGGAATATCTCGCGCGCGCCCACGAGGTCCACAATGCGGCGGCGCGGCTGATATTCACGCGGCTGGCCTCAACCAACAACGACACGCTGACCTCCTATGTCTCGCTCCTGATGACCTCGGGTCTCGATCAGTGGCAGAACCCGGCGATCGATGACGCAACGGCGACCTCAGACTTCGACTTCCGGACGATCCGCAAGAAACCCTTCAGCGTCTACCTCGTCGTCCAGCCCCTGATGGTGAAACCGCTGGCGCCGCTGATCCGGCTGTTCTTTTCCGATCTCCTCTCCGCGCTGCAGGACAAGGAGCCGGGCCCCGACGAGTCCTGGCCGGTCATGATCATGCTCGACGAGTTCAACCGGCTCGGAAAGATGCCGATCGTGGCCGAGAGCATCGAGGTGCTGCGCCATTACCGCGGGCATCTGGCGGTCGTCACCCAGACCATCCCGGCCATCGACGAGATCTACGGCGAGAACACTCGCCGCGCGCTGCAGGGCAACGCCGGGATCAAGCTCTACCTGACGCCCTCGGACGAGAAGACCGTCGAGGAGTTGAGCAAGGCGGTCGGCAAGACCACGAAGACCGTGGTCACGCGCTCCCGCGCGGTCGGGAAGAACCCGTTCGAGGGCCGCATCCAGTCTGAGCGGACGGAAGAAGTCTCGCTCCTGCCCGAGGACGAGGCACGGCGCCTGCCGCTCGACGAAATCGTCGTCGTCGTGGACGCCCAGATGCCGGTCCGGGCCAAGCGCGTGGTGTATTTCGAGGACCCGTTCTTCAAGGGCATCCATGCCGCGCAGGAGGGAGAGCTGCCGTTCCCGACGGGGCCGGTCCCTCCGATGGGGGAACTGCCCCTGAGCGTGAGGGCGATGCCAACGGCGCCGCGTGGGTCAGGCCTGTCGGAACGCGATTTCGAGGCCAGATTGGGGCTAACAGACTCCGGAGGGAATGCCCCCATTGATCCCGGCCCGGCTCAAGCACATCGGCGCGTCCGCGCCGCAGTCCTCGCGGACGATCAGCGGCAGTTCGAGATGGAGTTCGGGCGGCAGGATGCGCTCAAGCTCGATGACCCGACCGAGCGGGATGTCGAGCGGGTCGAGGAGGCGCTTGGCGATCTGGACAGGATGGAAAGTGAACTTTCGGCGGCACCGTCGCACGCCCGGAGTTGAATTCCGCGGAATACGCATATATCCTCTTTTTGCGTATTTCGGAGGTGAACATGGCAAGCACCAGCGTGACACTCGGCCCGCATTGGGACCAATTCATCGCCCTGATGCTGAAGGAGGGCCGGTACGGGTCGACCAGCGAGTTGATCCGTGCCTCGCTGCGTCTCATGGAAGAGCAGGAGGGGCAGCGTGCCCGGCTGCGCGTCGCCCTGATGGAGGGCAAGGACTCCGGCGACGCGGGACCGCTGGACATGGCCACGATCAAACGCGAGGCGCGGGCCAGGTCCGGTACAGATGGCGCGTGAGATCCGGCTCAGTGAAGCCGCCAGAACCGATCTCATCGACATCTGGGCGGAAACATCCCGCAAATGGGGTTCCGACCAGGCGGACAGGTATCTTGACGACATCGAACATTCCCTGAACGGATTGCTCGACAATCCGCTGAACGGAACGGACTGTTCGGATCTCTTGCCGGGATGCAGGCGGCTGATCACCGGCCGCCACCTTGCGTTCTACGAGGTCGGTGGCGCCGCGATCTTCGTGATCCGGGTCCTGCATCAGTCCATGGATGTGCCGCGACATTTGAGGGATCGGTGACGGCAGCGGCATTCCGGTTGGCCGAGGGAAGAAAACGCGCGACGTGATCGAACGAACCTCGGGACGCCAACATTCGCCAACCTGAGGCATGGCAGGATTTTCCGGATGCCATGCCATGATTTGGCAAAGGCAAGACTCCTGCATCGGATTGTTATGGTGTGCAGTATGATATATTGATCGCGATGTATCAACGCGAGTGTTTCGAGATGACTGCTACCGGCCACGACCTGTTGTCCTACAGAGGCAAGATCCTGTCTCTCATCACGATCGACGGCGTGAAGGATTGGATCGCCAAAAGGGTCGGGTTCCAATGTGCCTATGACCTGGTCGGCTTTACGACAGATCGGAAGCCGAGATACCGCTGCATCTACGTCTTGAACGAAAGCTCCGAGGCGTTCGTTCTGGTCACGACTCGCGTCGGGAAAAACGGCGCGGAGGTCCGGCTGTTCAACATCTGGCCGGGGCTGTTCAGGCATCACGACGAATTCGGCGATGGCCGCAGGCTGTGTTTCGACCGGGAGTTTGGATTGACCTTCATTCCCTGACACAGCACGGCGCTACCGATCCAGGCCCGTTCAGTCGCTTGCCGCAATCGCTGCCGGCGGAAAAGGTTTGGCCCGCGAACAGCCTGTTCCCGCCAGACTTACTTCTTCTTGTCAGCGCTACCGTCGGCCCAGCCTGCTCAGACGGGCCAACTGAGCCATCATCTTTGCGCCGGTCCCGGGCGGGACCGATCCGGGGGAAACGGGTGTATTCTGGTTGACACCTGGCCTTTGCGGCATCGTCTGTACTCCAAAAAACTGCCTGGCGCGGAGCGCAGCGTACTCTGCCCCACTCGCTCCGCCAATAAGGTACCGGTTGTAGGCCTGCTGGCTTCCGCCGAGCGCCCTGCCAAACCCGTAGGCGCCACCCATCCCTGCCGAAAGCGCAGGCATCATGATGTTTCCTGAAATCGCCCTGACGATGAAGGGCGTCGCGATGATGAAGCCCTTGGCCATCAGTACCATCATGAAGAATGGGATAAGGGCGCCGATGTTCGAAGCCCCCTCCGGGTCACCGAGCTCTCCGATGAGTGCCGAACTGACGCCTGTGATTGTCGCGAACACGCCTGCGACGACGATCGGATAGAGCGCGAAGGAGACCAGCGCCGAGAGCCAGCGCGCGAAATAGTCCTTTGTCACCTCGAAGAGGGTCAGGAAGATCATTACCGGCGCGATGCCGATCAGGAGAGCGATCATCAGCCGGGATGCGACCAGAATAAAGGCAGCAAGCCCGCCCAGGATAGAAAGCAACAGGACGCCCAGGACGTCAAGCAACGCGCCGGCCATCCAGTTCAGTTCAGAACCGGCCGCGTTCAGGTATTCGCCGAGCTCGGCGATCAGCCGATCGAATTCTTCGGCGAAGGTGCCGCTGGGACCCGGCGTCCCGCCGCCGACCGACGCGACCAGCGATCCGGCGATGCTGTCAATGCCGTTCAGGATTGCGGAGGAGAAGGCGTTAAACTGCACCCAATTTGTTGCGAACACCCCTATAAGCCCGACCTTCACCGCGAGCCAGAAAGCGGTTCGTCCATCCATGGATCGGTATTGGTAGATCATGTTGACGCAGACCAGAATGACCACAAGCGTCGTTCCGAGAACCAGAATCGTGCCGACTGTCGCCGCCACCGCGCCGAACTGCGTCTCTGCGGCAGAATCCAGGTAGCCCTGGGAGGTTTCAACGAAGTAGGTGACGACGCTCATGACCCGTTACCAGTTGCCCTCGGTCTCGCAGATCGTCATCGCGTCAGGCCTCAACGCGTTGGCGCGCCGGTTGTAGGTGTCCGAGGCTTCCAGCATTTCCCATCGTTCGGTTGTGGCGAAACGCTCCCGAAATTCCGTTTCCGCCGCCTCCCAGGACGGGAAGCGTGTGTCGCAGGAGCAGAATCCGGTTTCGACGATGCGTTCGAGGTTCTGAGCACGGTATATGTCCTGCACGAGGACACGTTTGTAAGCCTCTCGCAGGTGATGTTCTGCATCCACTCAGGCTCAGCGGGCTGATCGATGCAGACATCCGACGCGCTGTCGAGAGAGGGGACGAGGTCGCGTTCGGCGGCAGCCGGAAACCCCGCAACGGTGATCGAGATGCAAAGCAAGGCGGTTCTCATTTTGCGCCAGCTCCTTCTGCAATCTCACGCTTGAGAAACGCGGTGTGGCCAAGGTGCGCAAACTCGGACGTGCTGACGGACACGACCTCCCATCCATCCCGACCGCGGGCGTTCAGGTCTTCCTGCATCTCGATCAGGCTGGTCTTCTTGTCCATCGGATAGGAGGTGATCTGGTATTCAAACCGCTTCATGCTCAGTGCCTTTCCTGCAATCCCGTGCCGGGAAGATAAAATTCGGTGATGCCGCGGGCACCGTCTTCACGGCCCGCCTGGATGATCACGTCGATGGAGTTCTCGATATATTGGATCATGTCCGCATAGGTCATCGGGATCTCGGTCTTGAGCGCGGCAATGGCGAGGCGTTGAACGGCAAGCTGCGGCGTCTCGGCATGAAGCGTGGTCATGGATCCACCATGGCCGGTGTTGATCGCCTCAAGGAAGGTCATGGCCTCCTTGCCGCGTACCTCGCCGAGGATGATTCGGTCGGGCCGCATGCGCAGCGTCGCGGTGAGCAACACATCAGCCGTTTGGTATTCTGTATCGCGGTTGGCGATGAGCGTCACCGTATTCGGCTGATGGGGAAGGAGTTCCGCGGCCTCCTCTATGGTGACGATGCGTTCATCGGCGGGCACGTGGGAGAGGATCTTGCGGGCGGCTACGGTCTTGCCGGTGGATGTGCCGCCGGAGACGATCATGTTGAGCTTGTTTTCCACGCAGAAGGCCAGCGCATCATCGATCACGCCTGAGGCCACGACCTCGCGCAGCTCTCGCGTCTTCTCGAGGCGCAACTCTTCGAGCCTGCGTTCCTTGCCATAGAGGAAACCCAGTTCGATCCCATCGAGCGGCAGGCTGGAAAAGAAGCGCAGGCAGATCGACATGGCCGAGAGCACGGCGGGCGGGGTGATGACCTGCGCGCGGATCGGCCGGTCCCGATAGGTGATCGAGACCGAGACGATGGGTCGGTCCTTGCTCATGGAGGTATTGGCCGCCGAGGCGATCTGGTTGCCGAGATCCCGCACCTCGGTTGCCGTCAATGTCGAGTCCAGCACCCGCATGAAATGATCGCCCTGGAACTCGCCCCAGCAGGTTCCGTCCGGATTGATGCAGATCTCGATGACGTCGTCGCGGGCGGCATCTTCGATGCGGTCGAGCGAGGTCTGGAGATAGCTCAGGGACATGGGGCTCAGAAGATCTCCAGATCGCGGTCGACCATGACCGTGACGCGTGCGCCCTGATCGACATAGATGACGGGGCCGATGGAGAGGTAGTCGTCGATCACGCTGTTGGTGGCGTCGGCGAAATCACTGCCGACATCGCGCAGGACGACGGCTGCGGTCTCGTCGCCCACTTCGACGGAGGCCGCCCTGGGGATGGCGGAGATCAGCGAGATGAGCGCGGCCGAGCCGAAGCGTTGGGCAAACCGCGTGTCGACAAATCCGGGCGCACCGGAGCGGCCGAGTTCATCTCCACCAAAGGAGCTGATCTGGATGGTCTGATTGTCCGGTAAAACGATCCGGTCCCAGGCGATAGTGACACGGCGTTCGGCGATATCCAGCCCCGAGCGATAGCGACCGATCAGGCGTGCGCCGCGCGGGATCAGAAGCCGCGTGCCATCGAAGCTGTAGACATCCTCGGAAACCATGGCGCGGGTCTGGCCGGGCAGGGAGCTGTCGAGTGCGGTTTCCATAACGGCCTGAATCATCGTGCCCTGGACGATGGTATTCGAGGGATTGGCGATCACTTCGGCCTGCGTGACAGAGGCGGGCAGGGCGCCGTTCAGCACGAAATCCGTGACCTCACCGAAGCTGCGTTCGGAAAGCGCGGTCTCACCTGCGCCAGCCGCGCCACCAAAGGCGATGGTGGGCGAATTGATGCGCCGGTCCTGGAAGGCGTGCTCTTCGGCGGCGCGGCGTTCAAGCTCTGCGAGGCGCCGTGCCTCTTCCTCCCGTGCGCGAAGTTCGTCCTCGCTCGGGCCGGTCGGGATGGGCGTCGGTACGGAGCGATTGGCTTCGAGCCGGGCCAGGTCGAGGTCCAGGCGCAATTGCTCGAGCTCGCGATCCCGGCTGGTCAGCTCGTCCCGGAACTGTTGTTGCGCGTCTTCCGAGGCGGCTTGAAGGGCGGCAATCCTGGCGGTCAGCGCATCGATGGCCTCGGCCGCGGCTGTATTTTCCTCGACGATGGTCTCGGGGGCGTTGCGCAATTCCTCGATCTGGGCCTGAAGGGCTTCGATCTGTGCCAGAAGCGCGGCATCGGGTTTCACGGGCTCGGGGGGGACGAGGATCACCTCGGGTTCCGGCGGCTCGGGCGCGGGGAGCGTTTCGATGGCGCCGAACCCGTCGCCCCGGTTCTGGAAGAGATCCGGTGTGGCCGTGGGCAATGCCTCTTCTTCCTCGGGCTGGGAAAGGAGATAAAGCGCCGCCCCACCGGCGACGATCAGCAGGACCACGATCAGAGCCAGGACGGCAGAGCGTCGGGGCGTGGCCGGCGCATTGCGGGCGCGGTTCTTCTCAAGCGCTGCGAGGCGTTTTTCGAGATCTGCATTTGCGGTGTCGCTCATGGTGCGGCCCCCGCAGGTGGCAGTGCCTGGATGCAGACGAGGTCCTCGCCGATCCGGAGCACCCATTGCCTGTTCACCCCGGAGACCCGGATCACACCATCTCCGGTCGTCTGCGTGTTGACCGTCCGCTCCCGCCCGTTGGCATAGCGAAATATCCCCGGGACGGGCGCATTCTTTGGGAACTCGAAATACGTGAACGTGCCGTCATCCCAGGTGCGGGACGGGGTGAACACCATGCGTGCGCTGGCGGCGTAATTGTAGTTGGGCGCCCGGGCGGCAACTGCCTGCTTCTGTCGGGTCCTGTCCTCGGGGTAACGGAACTGCACGACATAGAAGGTCGGGCTGCGGGTTTCCTGGACGTTGAAGTAATAGCTTCGACGGTTGGTATAGACGGTGACATTGGTATGAACCCCGCGCGCGATAGGCTTGATTGCGAAGGCCTGGCCGCCGGGGACACCATCGATCTCGAAACCTTCGGTGTCTCCGGCGATGATCGAGCGTATGCTTTCGCCCTGGCCGAACTCGACCGTGGTGACATGGGTGAGCGAGACGCTGAGGCGGTAGACCTGGCCCTCCTGATAGGTGGCCAGCCGCACCCGGTGATCATTGGGTCCCCCGCGCGGGATCGACTCGGCCAGTGCCAGCCCGGGCAACAGGGCAAACAGAAGCGCGCATCTGAACATTATGGACAAGATCAATTCTCCATTCTGTCGGAGCGGATGGAATATTCGAGCACGGTAAAGCCGAAAGGGTTGGTCCAGACCTCGTCGATGGAACGGCGGGTCTCCGGGCGGAACTCGAAAAGCAATGTGGCGGTGAAGAGCCCGGTCTGGACACCATTCAAGGAGGTCAGACGCTTGCGCAGGCGGACGGTGGCACGATTGCTGCCGATCCGGTTGATGGAGAGGATTTCCACGTCGAGCCGGGCATTGGGGCCGTAGGTTTTCGGGGGATAGGCCTCGTTGGCACTGTTCCAGATCTGGCGAAGCCCGGTTTCGGCGAAGCCGTCGGAGCGGCGCAGCACGCTGCGGATCCGCAGATCGTTGTCGAGCTGGTTATAGACCTCGCGGTCGGTCACATAACGGAAGACCTCCGCCTCGATGATGGCCTGGTTCTCGGTCACGGAGGTGGCGCCGACCGAGACCTCGGGCAGGGCAAAGCCGGTTTCTGGATTGTAGGGCACCACGACAGGGGGCGGATCCACATCGAGGATCGAAACACCCGCGGCACCGAGGCAGCCGAGCATGCCGAAGATCAGGCCGGTCAACCCAAGGCGCTGCCAGAGCCGCTCCCGCCGGAGCGCCCCATAGACCAGTTCCTCTTCGATGATTTCCTGTTCACTCACCACGCGTCATTCCTCGAAATCAATCTGCCCGGAGCTCGGGGAGCGTGAACTCCATGAAACGTTGCTCCTCGGCGATGGTGGCGGCATCGATCACACCGCCCGTGCCGTCGCCCACGGTCTGCACTGCCTCGAGTTGCCACATGGCAACCAGCGCGATGGCCAGTTCCGCCGTGACCCGTGTGTTGAGATCGACGCTTTCCTTCAACTCGTCCATGTCGTCGATTAGCCCCACCAGCCTGTCGACGCGTTCCAGCGACTGGCCGGCATCCTCGTAGCTGTTCTGGGCCGCGGCCGAGACCAGCGCGCCAGTAGTGGCCTGGGTCGCCACGCGGTTCGCACTCGCATTGCCGCTGGTGGCCATTTCCGACAGCGTGTCGTCGTCGAAGCCGAGATCGGCCAGTACCCGGTCCATCTGGGTTTCGATCTCGCCCGCGCCGGAGCCGGAGAGCCGCGAGAAATCGCCTGTCTTGATCGCCTCGATGGTCGCGAGGATGTCGCCGAATTCCTGATCGAGAAGCCCGTTGAGCTCCGCTTCCATTTCGGTGCGGATGATCTCGGGAAGCTCGGCCAGACGAGTGAGCGCTTCATAGGTTTTCTGGAGCTCGGCGAGTTGGTTCTTGAGTGTCTCGAACTGTTCGCGCAGCTGCGTGAGCTGCTCGTTCTGCAGAATCTCGTCTTCGATCATCTGCCGGAGTTGCTGGATGTTCTGGGTGATGTTCTGGGTGTCGACCACCGGCACGCCCTGCGCCGGCGCAGGGGCGGTCGGAATGATAGCAAGACCGATCCCGATCATCGTCGCCCGCGCAGTACGTGAAAACAAGGCTGAAGGACCCATCACTCCACCTCCTCGATTGTGAAATCCATGAATTCTCCCTCGGCCATGCGGGCGGCGGCCTGCGCCAGGTCCTCGGCCGATAGGAGGCGTGTCCGCGCGGCTTTGAGTCGGATACGGGCGCTCACGAGACGGATCAGTTCGGCGCGGGCATATGTGTTGAGGGCCATGCTCTCCTGCACATCCTCGGTTTCGGGGATCCGCTCTACTATGTCGCGGATGCGCAAGGCAGCCTGTCGGATCGCGGCAGGGGAGTTGCTTCCATAGAAGGCGGCGCCATGGCCGGTGAGCGAGAGAGTGGCATTGGCCATGAGTGCCGGGTCGATTGTGCCGAGCGCCTCGATCCCGCCGATGCGGCTGAGGTAGAGATTGTAGCGTGCGGGGATCACGGTGACGTAATGCCGGGTTTCCTCGAATGGGGGCACGCCGCCATATTCGAACACACGGCCGGGGCCCGCGTTATAGGCCGCGAGCGCGTTGATGACATTGCCGTCGAAGGTGCTGAGCTGGGCTGCGAGATAGCGTGCGCCGCCATGCACCTGCAGATAGGGGCTGTCATAATATTCCGGGTTGATGCCAAGATCGCTGGCGGTGCCGGGCATGATCTGGGTGAGACCGAAGGCGCCGACGGGCGAGCGAGCGCCGATGGTGAAGCGGCTTTCCTGCCATATGAGGGCCTGAAGCAGCGCCCGCCACTGGACGGGTGACAGGCCTGCGCGGCCCACACCGGTAAAACCGCTGGTTTCCTGCGCCACGCGAATAATGAGCTCTTCGACGTTTTCCGCGGCATCGCCGAACAGGGCTACGCCGCCGGGATTGGGATCGATCCCGGCACTGCCATAGACCGCTTCTGTCGCGCGATCCGGATCGCCGTTTCCGTCCTCCAGGCCCGCGACCATCGCCGGAAGGCCCCGACCACCGAAGCTTGTCTGGGCATCGAGGATGCGTTGCAGGGTGCCCAGTTGTTCTTGCTCGATCGCGGAGATGGCCTCGCGAGCCAAGAGCTTGTCGGCCTGGAGCGCGAGATCCGCCTCGCGGTCGCCGGTTTCCACGATGTCGCGCGCGGTCAGCCCGCTGTCATCGGTTGGCACACCCTGCGCCAGGGCGAGGACCGGCAGCAGGGAGAGGAGCAGGATATGGGGCAGGTTAGACTTCAACACCGCCCTCCCGCGCGCCAAGGGGTACGAAACTGCAATCGGTTGCGACGGAGGCCGAGGAAGCCAGGTGGGTGAAGCAATTCGCCTTCGGCTCGTGATGTTGGCTGCAGGAGACGAGTGTGCCGAGCGCGGCGAGCAGGATGAGGATGCGGGTCATGGTTCTCTCCAGAAATTGGGTCGGTCCCGGTAATCGGCGCCCACCAGCGCCTCGCCCTTCTCCATGCCGCCGAGGATGGTGAGATTGCGCCCCAAGGCAATGAGATCGGCATCGACCACGATCGAGCCCTGATCGTCGCGAATGAGCGCAAGGCGGCTGTCGCTGCCGGTGTTCAGCAGCACGTCGAGTTCCTTCTCGAAGAGGTTGAGCATCGCGTAGTCGCCAGGCTGCGCGCGGATATTGGGCAGCAGGATCTGCGTTGGCACGGCTTCGACGATGGTCTTGCCGGTCCGGGTGCGCTCGAGCTGGCTGGCATATTGCGTCATCATCACCGCGACGGTGTTCTGCTTGCGCGCCGTCACCAGCCAGTTCGACAACCGCTCGGCGAAATAGGCGTTGTCGAGCGCCTTCCAGGCCTCGTCGATAATGATGATCGTCGGGCGGCGGTCCTCGATCTCGCGTTCGACCCTGCGGAAGAGATAGGAGAGCACCGCCATGCGTTCCTTCTCCGCTTCGCTGTCGAGAATGCCGGTGAGATCGAAGCCGACCACATCCCCCTCCAGCGAGAAGGTATCCTCGAGCGTCTGCCCGAAGATCCAGCCGTAGCGGCCCTCTTCGGTCCATTCGAGCAGGCGCTGGTGCAGATCGCCGCCATCATCGGTGGAAACATAGAGCGACGCGAAATCCCGCCAGTTCCGCAAGGCAGGGTTGCTGGCCTGGGCGTTCTGGCGCACCACCTCCTGGATGCGGTTGGTCTGCGCAGGCGTGAGCGGCTTGTCGGGGCGATGGAGCAGGGTGGCGAGCCAGTCCGAGAGCCAGGCGGTGCCGCGGCTGTCGGTCTCGGTCCAGAGCGGATTGAGGCCGGTGGGTTGACCGGCTTTCAGCGAGGCATAGCGCCCGCCATTGGCGCGGACCGCCATCTCCATGCCGAGCCGGTAGTCGAAGACGAAGATCCGCGCCCCCGACCTGTGAGCCTGTGTCATGAGGAAGGCGGAGAGCACCGATTTGCCCGAGCCGGGCCGTCCCATGATCAGCGTGTGTCCGCCGGTGGGCTCTTTCTCCGGGCTCCCCTGCTCGTGATAGGAAAACCGGTAGGCGCTCTGTTCCGGGGTGGGGAACATGGTGATGACCTTGCCCCAGGGTGTCTTCTCGGCAGGCTTGCCCAACTGCGTCCGATGGAACGCCGCGAAATCCGCGAAATTGCGATTGGTGATCGCACTGGCGCGCACACGCTTGGGCTGGTTGCCGGGATGCTGGCTGAGATAATGCGCCTTTGCGGCGGCCCGCTCCCCGATCATCTTGACGCCTTCGGCCGCGGCCGCGTTGACGATTTCGGCGCTGAGGGTTTGCAACTCATCCAGCGTGTCGCAGAAGATCGTCACTACCATGTGATGTTCGCCGAAACTCTGGCGTTTGGCCTCGAGATCGTCGGCGGCGATATCGAGCGCTTCCAGCAGCGAGAGGGCTGCGTCCTGCGAGGCCTGCATCTGACGCTTTTGCCGCTTGATCCGGCCGGCCATGAGGTTTGAGTTGATCGGCGTGAAGGAATGCGTGACGATCATGTCGACCGGCAGGTTCAGCATGTCGAACATGGTGCAGGAGGTTCGTTCGGAATACTCGCCGATGGTGAAGCTCTTGCCGAAACGATGGCCCACGACACCTTCGGAGAGCTCGAAGTGATCGCCCAGGAAGGTCACCCGGGTATTGGCCACGTTGAAGGACAGGAACCCGTAGGTGCTGGCGGGATAGAGCGGCAGTTCCTGACCCGTGTTGAGTGCACCCAGAAAGCCGACCAACTCGCCGCTTCTGGCGGAGAGGATGCGGGGGGCGAGCTCCGTCAGCCCCGAGAGGAAGACATTGACTGCCTCGCCCAGGCGGCGCAGGCGCTTTTGGGTTTCCTCCCGAAAGCGCTCTGGTGCGCTGCGGTTCGCGAAGGGCAGAAAGCTCCTCCGCGGCGGCCGATGGATGATTGTCAGCGTCAGGGTCTTGTCGCGCAGCCCGCTGGTTTCCAGCTTGCGGCGCCAGAGGCGATCCACCTCGGCGGCAAAGCTCTTCTCTTGCACCGGTTCCAGTTCCGGCGCGATCGCCTTGGAGACCTTGTGAGCGTAGTAGCTGAACTCCGGCCCGAGTTGGGCCACGATCCGGGCAAAGAGCGCCGTGAGTTTGTCGAGATAGGCATCATCCGTCGTATAGCTGTTGACTCCGCCGAGGCGGATGCATTGGAAAAGTTCATTCGCCCGTGTTCGCACCGTTCGGTCATCGACCAGGCTAACGTAAGGAAGCATATGCGCGAGCCGGGTTTCGCGCGCATACCAGTCCGGCGTCAGGCTGCGGGGATCGAGCGTTTCGTCCAGGGCTTCATTAGGGCGCATAGCTGTCCCCGCCATGCACCTGTCGGTTGCGCGTCGGAGGTGTCTCCTGCAGGGCTGTCATCATCACGTCGATGAAGCGCGGATCCCAGTCGGCGGCCTTCCAGAGCAGCGGATAGGCGAGGGCGGCTATGCCCAACACCACGATATGCTGGATCCAAACGAAGAGCAGCACCGAGCCGAAGAGCCAGACCATGGCATACATGATCGGCAGGCCCAGAAGCTTGGGCGGGCGCACGAGGCCGAGAAAAAGGGGAGAGCGCTCGGCCATGGGTTACGGCCCACCGGAGAAGACTGCGGCAACGATGGTCGGGGCGGCGGCGACGCCGGCTATGCCCACGAGGACCCAGAGCGCCTGGCGCAGATCGATGATGTTGAAGAACCAGCTCAGGAAGACCCCGAGCACCGCGAGCGTGGCGATGACGACGCCGAGCGGACCGGTCAAGGCGTCCACGATGCCCTGCAGGAGGTTCTGGATCGGCGAGAGATCGATGCTCTGGGCGAGTGCGGGTCCTGCCGCGAGCAGCATCAGCGCCAGGGCTGTTGCGAAGAGGGATGTGGGGAACTTCATGAATTTGATCCTTCCAAACGGGCAACCACGGCCATGACGCGGGCCACGTGGTTCCGGGTTTCTCGAAAAGGGGGAATGCCGTCATGTTCGCGCACGGCGTCGGGGCCAGCGTTATAGGCGGCAAGCGCAAGGCGCGGATTGCCGAAGGTCTGCAGCATCATCGCGAGGTAGCGCGCCGAGCCGTCGAGGTTTTGCATCGGGTCGCGCGGATCGACGCCGAGGTCGCTCGCGGTGGCCGGCATGAGCTGTCCGAGACCGATGGCTCCGGCACTGGAGATGGCATCCTGGCGGTAGGCACTCTCCACCTCGATATTGGCGCGGTAGAGAGTCAGCCAGTCCGTGACGGAGAGCTCCGAACGGCGCAGGCCGGGATGGCTGGCATAGCGCAGGCCCGTGGCCTCGATGGCGGCGAGAAGTTCGGCGCGAGGAATGGGAACAGAAGGGGCGCGTGACGTGGTCCCTCGATTCTCGCGTGCTGCCTCGGGTTTTCCGAAGATCGCGAGCTCATTTTCCGCCGAGCCCTGGCCGACACCGTCATTGTAGTTCCGTGCAAAGCTGCTCTGAGATCTCGACGGCGACAGCGAGCCGTCGTTTCCCATGACCAGCACCATCTGTGAGGATGCAGGACTGGCCAGAAGCCCAATGAGGAGAAGGCTAGTTGCCGCCGCCCTATTCGGACGCAACAAGTTTGTGCGATGTCGACTGGCCTTCCACCAGCGGCACATCGGCATGGACAAAGCCGATTCCGATGAGGAAGGAGACCACACCGGTGATCGTCTTGAACTCACGGATCCTGATGTCGTTATTCGTGGTCCGCGTGCGTGCGGTGACCAGAAGTTTTTCCACGCCGTCGTCGGAGACGACTCGCATGACCCAGACCCCGTAATAGCTCGGGCCCTTCTTGTGCGCAGATGCCTGGCACAGGATTTCAGCGCTATGGCCGCTTTCCACGAGTTCGCGGAATCTGGCTTCCGTGACCACATTCGGTGCTTCGATGTCCCAGCTCATGGCCCGGTTCACGCTTTCTTCAAAGACGTAACGTCAGGGCGTTCCTACTTGAAGCCCAGAGTTACGATAGTATATTATTGTCCGCAAGTTATAATAATGGGACTCAAAGCGATTTTTCGCTCACAGGATGGATAAACCTTACACATGCAGTTGATCAAGAATGGTGGGGGCGTAGGCGCCTGTCGGTTGCGCCGCCTTCGGAGCGTGCAAGTCACGGCGCTGCTTCTGTTATTGGCCGGTGCAGCCAACGCCGAATCCTGCCAGGCGCCGGCCCGGCCGTTCGTTCCGAGCGATCCTCGAGTTGCGCGAGACTATGGAGACATCATCCGAAGCGATTTCGAGATCTACTTCCAGGATATCCAGGGCTATTTTCGTTGCCTCGACGATGAGCGTGCCCGAGCCTTCGAGGAAGCACGTGAGGTGAGCGAGGAATACGGGCGGTTTCTGGAACAGGTTGAGCAGTAGCAAACGCCCATTGTGGCGGCGCGCCGGTGATTGCAGAGGCCGCAGGTAGACCTGATTGGTATCCCTCAATCGCCAGGCTTGAGGAGTTTTGCCACACTGATTCCGGCGCAGAGGATGTAGGGCGGTATGGACAACGAATAGTGACCACAGTTCAATCCGAGGATACCGGGCCGGGCCCCGCTGTCCTGCAGTTTTCTCACCAGGCTTTGAGAATTCTCCGGCAGCACCACTTTGTCCCGCTTGGCCAGCACCATCTGGATTTCGAAATCTGTCCGGGCCAACCGATGCACATAGTTCTCCAGGTTGAGCGGAGCCCAGGCGCGTCTCAGTGTTTCCAGGTCGATCTCAGGCGCAAGACTGTCGCGTATCGACCGGGTCGCGCGACCGGTCCAGACCATGTCGGCAAGACTTCCGCCCGTCAGAAGCAACGCTGCCTTCGACACCGATGGATCATGTGCCGCGACCAGCCCCGCAACCCAGGACCCCAGACTCATTCCGAGTACGGAGATCTCTTTGTATCCGTCGCTCTTCAACCACCTTATGAGCTTTCGCCCATCCAGGACCGCCTGTCTCACGGACTGGATCGTCAGGCCCAGATTCGGACTGAGCATAGAGTCGGCATGCAAGGATCCCGGACGGCTACGCTCGAAATGATAGGGCATCGCAATCTCGAAAACCGTGATCCCGCGCCGCGAAAAAAACCTTGCAAGCTGGCGATACCGTTTACTTGCATTCCAGTGGTGAAAGACAACCAGCGCCTGATCGCGCGAACCGCATTCGGTGACCTTTGCCCAGACGGAGTTGTTTTCCTCAACCTCTGTGGAAATACTCGATGGAAACTTGATCCATCCATCCTTGTTTTCCGGCCTGAGAGCGGATCGATCCGGTTCTTCAAAAAACGTCTTGTCCGCAACGGCCAGGTTTGCAAGGGCACAAAAATCGGCAATGCTCTCCATGCGCCCTGCGCCTGGAAAGGCGAGTTCCGACCCCAGAGCGAAGTCGGTTACATCTTTGACATCATCTCCTCGCTTTGCCCGTCGTTCATCCCAGCGATCCAGCCAACTATGGTACACCTTGGCGATCTCCCTGGTCGTTGGTTTGTCGCCTGCCAAACTCTGGATCGAACAGGCCGTAAATCGCCAGCAATAGCCCAATGCCCAGCAAGACCGAAAATCCGGGAAAGGCTCCAACAGACATGTAGGTAGCGGCGAGCAAAGCAATGATCGCGGTCATGAAAGGTATCGATCCTCGGCGCGGGAGTTTTCCGACAACCGAGTGGCGTCTCCAGACAGCCTGGACACGGACAGAACCATGAAAGAACACCACACATGCGGCCATCGCGACAAGAAGACTGCTGAAATGCGTAGGCCGGATGTGGGAGTTTCCGTCATTCAAGCCATTTCCTACACCGGTTCCCGGAGCAAAGTTGCTGTACAGCCAATCAAAAACGTTAGGGTTGTTCGACGCCAGATAGGCGCTTTGGAGCTTCATGCTTATGGCGATAAGGAGTGCCAGAACAGTACAGCGAAAAATCGACCGCATTATCCTGGTTCCGACATCGATGGCGCTGAAATCACCCGTCAGATTCGGGCGATGTGTCGACGAGTCGCTGATCTCCCAGTAATCCTGGGCCAATGAATAGAGCAAGATGAAGCCTGCGAAGAAAAGGTAGAAGAAAACGCTCATGTAAAGGTATGCGAGACCTGTGAATGTGATCGACCCTCCCACGGATACTTTTTCGGGGCTCACAACGGCGATGGTGCCCCAATCGATGACGTAGTCTGCGGTATCTCCTGTCATCAGCGGGATCAGATTTCTTGCAACCCACTGCAGCAGACCGGCGAAGAGAATACAGATCAGGAAAACCACCCAGTAGGTGACAGAATAGGCATCGACCTTCCGCGCCCAGCTGTTTTCGCATTCTTCTGTCAGTGAAGGCCGGCCGGCCGTCTTCCAGAACGCCAGCAACTCCACGACGAACGCGAAGTACAGTGGCAGGAACAACATGAAAACGAGGGTCCAGTTTGCCGTCCAAAGGAACCCAACCTGTTTAACCTGGCCATCCGCCTGGATGTAGTTGACGCTGTGAATGCCAAGAAAATATGAGACAAACCCAAGTGCAACCGCACCTGCGAACACCGAGGCCGCTAGATCCAGCGGAGAACCGCGACCGAATATCGCTTCCGATTTCGCCGCCAGACCGAACCGTCGCCTTGGCTCGCTCACGTCGGTGTCCTGGCTTAACTCAGCCGGTAGCTCCCCTTCACTTCTGAGGGCAACACGCGCGTCACCATCCGAAGGAAGCTGGCCGTCGCCGTTTTTCGACTTCTTGCGCTGTGCTCGCCTTTTTGCCACCAACCGCGATTGAGCCGCGCTGAGTTCCGTCTGCCACTTGCTGGTCGCTTCCGGGTCGTTGCACCCGAATATTCTTGCCAGCCAGCGAATATTCTCTGGACTGATGCCTTTGTCGTTGTCCTGAAACCAAAGCTGAACCGTTCGTAGCTCGATCCCGGATTTATTGGCGTCAATCTGCGAGATCGCCGCCGCAAGGAGTTCGGGCGTCCAGGGCCCCATTGGAATCCCGTGCTTGTCCACCGGCCGACCCGCGCCGGCCGCGGCAAGCCGCCTGAGCAGCTCCTTGAGATCGCTACCGTCATCTGACGGCGGAACATAATATTTGTCACGTTTTATCAAAGCAGTATCGAAAATGATTTCGTTCGGTTTCGCCGACTTTCGCACCATATCGTGATTTTTTCCCGCATCAAGGTGCACCTGTGGGCCGAACGATTCGGCGGCTGATGACGCGTGGTGCGCCTTTGGCGTCCGCCCACGGAAGATGAAGAAATCAGGAGCAACGGTTTGGTGGCAGGCAATCAATGGAGAAATTCGGGGAAGCGTGGCAGCGGCAGGATCAGGCTCTCGAGGTCTGTGGTGATGCCGCCAACGCTGCCTTGTGCCACATCAATCGACAAGATGGACACCGGCTTGATCGTACCAGCCGTGGTTGGCGAAGATCATCATGTCTCCCGGATAACAGGATCGGAGTGACTCTAAACGTGTCTCTGGAAAAGAAAGAAGCAACGTGTATTGCACGTCTGCTCGCGAAAAATGGCACGCGTATCGTCGGATGGGTGTATCTCTGGAACACCTCTGAGCTTTCGCTTTTCTGGAAAGATCGGAAGGCGGAAACAGAATTTATAGATCCCCCCATTCATCCTGAAACGCTGACGAATGCCAAGGGCGCAACGCCAGTTGAAGTGATGAGGTTTCTTGATGAGCTGCCGGCGGTCGCGCCTGAAGGTTCAATTTCGAAGCCGTAGCGTTTCGACAGAAGTGTCTCCGAAATCCCATATCAACCCTGGCAAGGGAGAAATTGCAGTACATGATATCTTTGGTTTGGACCCCCGCCGGAAGTAAGGCGAAACCGATCAACCAGCCTGGCGGGCCCGTCATCGGAGCAAAGCGATCTATTTCTCGGATGATTGGATCTGGCAAAAGGTTCCACTCGATCCATTCGGCTGCGCGATCCACATTGGTCTCGGTACCCTGCGCGCGGACCAGTTCCGAGCCGACAAGTTGGGTTTCGTTTTCCCCCGGCGCCGAAATGTCTGTCAGGCTATTGGAGTATTTGGCAGAACGAACGACGAAAAAGAATGGTACCGTGAGGCTCAACCTGTCGAAGTCTTGTTTGGATGTTCTGATCGCAGAGCGTCGGGCGGGATACAGGGCACGGGTTGCGTCGCGTAAAGCATTGAAGGCTTTGGCCCTCTGGTCCTTCGCCTCTCTGCCAACCAACGCGTCAGCCTATGACATGGACTGCAAGGTCATCCTCTGCCTCGCCGGCGGTTTCCCGGCCGCCTGTTCCGATGCCTATGCCTATATGATCTCGCGTTTGACCCGGACGCCGCCGCTGCCGCCCTTTGGCTATTGTGAGATGTCTAGCGGTGGCGTCTACACCGCGTTCGATGTTTCAGCTCGCTTCATCGGCAGCCATGAGAGCTCTGGCTACATCTGTCCAGAGGGGAGTAATCTGGAACATATTCCTGCCGACGAGGACGGAACCCAGGAAGAGTGGTTTTGCTACACGCATGTGGGAACGGAACGGTACCGCGAAGATGGCGATTGGTACGAGAAAACCGTCTACTACGGCAAAACCACTCCAAACCGGGTCAACTACCAGATACGGATCACTGTCGAGCCGGGAACCGCGCAGGCCTATTCAAGTCCGACCTACCGGATCAATCTGGGGACAGGCTTCGTAGATCCGCCGACCGGATGGTAAGGTAGAAGAGATTACATAAAACGAATTATCGGTACATGGTTTGTAGCTGGGGCACATTCTAAATTGATGGATTGGATGCCCCTCCTGCCGGTTCATTATTGAACCGTCCGAGCTGCTTCAGCTCGTGGATTTTGCAGGAGAAAAAAATGTCTGAAGTTTTCATCGTCGGCGTCGATTTGGCGAAGCGCGTCTTTCAAGTGCATGGTGCCACAACAACAGGTGACGTGCTCTTCCGAAAGAAGCTGAGCCGGGCGCAGTTCGCCAAGTTTCTTGGTGATTTGCCAGCGCGTATAGTCGCGATGGAGGCATGTGCTTCAGCGCACTACTGGGGTCGAGAAGCCCAAACTGCCGGACATGAAGTACGGCTTGTACCGGCTGCCTATGTGAAACCGTTCGTCAAACGGCACAAGAGCGATGCTGTTGATGCCGAAGCCATTTCTGAAGCGGCATTGCGCCCGTCCATGCGATTTGTGCCGGTAAAGACTCCAGAGCAGCAATCTCAGGCCATGTTGTTCCGAACCAGAGAGATGTTTGTTCGCCAGCGAACCCAGACGATCAACGCGATCCGGGCCCATCTTGCCGAGTTCGGAATTGTGCTTCGGCTCAGGATCCGAAATCCGGATACATTTGCGCACGAGGTCGAAGAACGCGTAGCTGCGTTGCCAGAACTGGCTCGGGCGTTGGCCGACCGCCTACTGGAACAGATTGCAACGATCAGCAAACAAGTCTCTGCGCTCGATAAGAAAATCAAGGCACATGCCAGGTCCTCTCATGATGCGCAGCTGATGCAGACCATGCCGGGTGTCGGCCCGATGTCCGCGATGGCGGTTGAAGCTTTCTGCCCGCCCGCGAAGAACTTTCGCAGTGGGCGCGACTTTGCTGCTTGGCTGGGTCTTGTTCCCAGACAGCATTCGACCGGTGGCAAAGAACGGCTGGGCCGCGTAACGAAGATGGGCCAAAAGGATGTGCGGCGGCTCCTGATCATCGGTGCAATGTCCGTGATCAACTCGATTGAGCGACGAAAGCGTTGTGTTGAGCCCTGGCTCGCCCGTATGCTTGAGACGCGGCCAAGAATGGTCGTGGCCGTTGCATTGACAAATCGAATGGCGCGCCGGCTTTGGGCGATGATGGCGACAGGCCAAGTATACCGAATTCCGGGCGCCGCTGCATAAGGCAGAACCCGGAGACCGGCAGGTATGTGAGGACGAAAGGATCGAATAAGGAAAGCGGATCGACGAGATCGAGTTTGGGAAAACCAGTGCAACCCTTCGTGGCCAAGAGCCCGATAAACTGATTTGGACCCGAGTTCGCGCATCTCCATAAAGGCCAGCGGTCACATGCGCCGCACAAACAGGCCGGACACGTGACAGCACCCGATCATGCTATCCAGACCTCGAGACTTCCCTCTCATAGACCGGGGCATCCACACGTGGGTTGCGACAAGTCCCCTATCTTGCTGAAAAGCAAGGAGAACGGAACATGGCCCACACAGAGCTGGATCTGCGCGGACGGCGTGCGATCGGAAATTTGCTGAACGTCAAGGTGTCGGTAACTCAGATAGCGACACATTTCGGCAGACATCGTTGAAGCGTCTATCGAGAGATTAAGATAAACGGAAATTGAATCGCCCGGGGTTCGCCGGGGTCTCCGGGGGCTGCATTTGGACAATCAACGTAATTCCAGTCCCGACAAGTCGGCTGAAATCTTGCTGGACGTATCGTCGCTGTCACCCGAAATCGCCAAACCGAACAACACTCCTGGCATCGTTCGGAACAGTTTGCGGAAATCGGCATCGAGATTGACGGACTGTTGGTCGGTGCCGGGCTCGGCTGGCTGCAGCGGTATGGTCATACCTCGAGGACCGAGATAGGGGCTGATGATCGGAAGGCCCACCTGGTGCGCTCCACCGTGAACATAGACCAGCGCGCGCGCCTCTCGGTTTCGTAGAACTCTCGAAAGGCTCGCCCCTTCCATCTTCTTAGCCGACTGCTCCGGGAGGAACAGGAAGTAAAGTGCCAGGTTTCGGTCGTCGCCACCCTTCCGGGTCAGGTCTGTCGGTGGAACGGATTCCTGGACGCTCCATTGCCAGGACGCATTGCGCGCGCGCCAGAAGCTCGAGTCCAGTTGGCGATAGATCAAGGACACGCTGCCTTCTGATTGAAGACCAAGCCTCTTGCTTCCAAGAAACCAATCGTTTGGTGCCTTGAACGGAAATGTCTGTTCTCGCCAGACTCGATCAAAAGGAATCTCGGCCGCATCCGCCTGAGCCACATTTGCCACCAGGGCCGCGGCGGCAAATACTGCTAGTGGTGGTCTCACGAGTTGGCGGCCTTCGCGACCGTCGCCTCCCCTGCGATTGCGGTCGAAAGGTCGTCGAGGATCGGGCAGTCGGGGCGGTTGTCGCCGGCGCATTCATGCACGAGATGGGTGAGGGTCTTCTTCATCTCGATCAATTCCTTGATCTTTGCGTCAACCTGATCGAGATGCTCCCTGGCGATCTTTTTGACGTCCGCGCTGGCGCGTGAGTTGTCCTCGTAGAGTTCGAGCAGATTTCGGCAATCGTCTATCGTAAATCCGAGCGAGCGGGCGCGGCTGAGGAAGGCCAGCTTGTGCAGGTCGCTCTGCCGGAACGAACGGTAGCCATTGGTGCTGCGCAGCGGTGTTACGAGGCCGATATCCTCGTAGTAGCGGATGGTCTTTGCGGGCAGGCCCGAAAGGCGGGCAACGTCTCCGATGTTCATGAGGTATCTCCTATTCGGCTGGAGCGGGGGACAGGGGGAGCTTGGAGGCGTTCCGGGCTTCATCCGCAGCCAGAACAGGCTGCACGCGGCGCAGGCGCAGCGCGTTGCTGAGCACGAAGACAGAGCTGAGCGCCATGGCACCGGCCGCAAGCACTGGCGACAACAGGATGCCGAAGGCCGGGTAGAGCACGCCTGCAGCGACGGGGATCAATGCAGTATTGTAACCGAAGGCCCATCCGAGGTTCTGCCGGATGTTGCGCATCGTCCGACCCGAGATGTCGAAGGCATTCACCACGCCACGCAAGTCCCCGGTCATCAGCACAACATCGGCGCTCTCGATTGCGACATCGGTGCCGGTGCCGATGGCGATGCCGATATCGGCGTGGGCCAGGGCGGGCGCGTCGTTGATCCCATCGCCGACAAAGGCGAGCTTGCGGCCACCTTCGCGCAGCGCTTCCAGCGCGGCGACCTTTCCGTCCGGCAGTACCTCGGCGACCACGTGGTCGATGCCAAGTTCCCTGGCAATAGCATCCGCGGTTGCTTTAGCATCCCCGGTGATCACCGCGACTTTCAGGCCAAGATCGTGCAATGCCGCTATGGCTGTTCGAGAGCTGGCCTTGATCGGGTCGGAAACGGCAATCACGGCTGCGATCTCGCCATCGATGGCGGCAAAGAGCGGGGTCTTGCCGGCAGCCGCAAATGTTTCGCCCTTGGCTTCGAGCGTGCCGAGCGCGACGCCTTCGCGTTCCATAAACCGCCGAGCTCCGACCAGAATCTCCATGCCATCGACCGCGCCGCGCACACCGAAACCGGTGATCGAGGTGAAGTCCTCCACTTGCGGCAAGCTCACACGCTCGCCCGCAGCGCGCAAGATCGCCTCGGCTACAGGATGCTCTGAACTGGCTTCGACGGCGGCCACGAGGCGGAGGACACTATCGCGCTCCTGCCCAGCGGCCATTTCCATGTCGGTCAGCGCAGGTTTGCCCTCCGTGATGGTGCCGGTCTTGTCGAGCGCGACTACCTGCACTTCCTGAAGCCGCTGCAGCGCATCGCCTCTCCGGAAGAGCACGCCCAACTCGGCCGCGCGGCCCGTTCCGACCATGATCGAGGTCGGCGTAGCCAGCCCCATTGCACATGGGCAGGCAATGATCAGCACCGCTACTCCGGCCACCAGCGCATAGGTCAGCGCCGGATCCGGCCCGAAGAACAGCCAGACAAGCACCGTCAGCGCCGCTAGGGTCATCACGGCTGGCACGAACCACATGGTGATCCGGTCCACCAGACCCTGGATCGGGAGCTTGGCGCCCTGCGCCTCTTCCACCATGCGGATGATCTGCGCCAGCATCGTGTCGGCGCCCACGGCGGTCGCCCGGAAGGAGATCACCCCGGTACCATTGACCGTTCCGCCGACCACCGTGTCGCCCACGCCCTTGCCGACCGGGATCGGCTCACCCGTCAGCATGCTTTCATCAACATAGGTGCTGCCCGAAATTACCTCGCCGTCCACTGCGACGCGCTCTCCGGGACGCACGCGGATCACGTCACCCGTAGCGATCTGGTCGATGGGAAGCTCGACCGGACCGCCTTCGCGCTCCACCAGCGCGGACTTTGCCTGCAGGCCCACGAGCTTTCGTATTGCCTGCCCGGTACGGCCCTTGGCGCGCGCCTCCAGCCAGCGGCCCAGAAGGATCAGCACCACAATCACCGCTGCGGCCTCGAAATAGACAGCGCGTGTCTCCGCGGGCAGAAGCTGCGGCAGGAAGGTCGCCACGACCGAATAGCCATAGGCGGCTGAGGTGCCGATGGCGACCAGGCTGTTCATGTCCGGTGCACCGCGCAGCAGCGCAGGATAACCCTTGAGATAGAAACGTCGCCCCGGCCCGAATAGCACGATGCTTGTCAGCACGAACTGGACCAGCCAGCTCGCCTGATGGCCAATGGTCTGGCCGATCAGCGCGTGGAAGCCGGGGATCATGTGTCCGCCCATCTCCAGCAGGAAGACCGGTAGCGCCAGCGCGCCTGCAAAGTGAGTGAGGCGCTTCAATTCGTCAGCTTCCGCTGCCTTGCGTTCACCGGCATCCGGCGCGTCCGAAGCCACCTCAGGCAAAGTGGCCGGATAGCCCGCATCAGTCGCGGCGCGCGCCAGCAATTCGGGCGTCACCTGACCTTCGAGATAGCGTACCCGCGCGGTTTCACTGGCAAGGTTTACAGAGGCTTCGAGGACGCCTGGAACCTTGGCCAGGGCCCGCTCAACGCGGCCTACACACGAGGCGCAAGACATGCTTTCCACCCGCAAGGCGACATCGCCAATGCGCGCCGGATAGCCCGCCTTGTCCAGCGCCGCGGTGATCTCCGCCACGTCCGCCGGGTCGGAAAATTCAACCTTCGCGCTTTCGTTCGCAAGGTTCACGGCCGCCTCCCCGACACCGGGAAGCGCCTTCAGCGCCCGTTCGACCCGGCCAACACAGGAGGCGCAGGACATGCCTTTGACGAAGAGATTAATCGTGCTCATTTGGTCACCAGCGACTCAGTTTCGTTCGGTTGACCCATTAGATAAGGGTTCTACCTGCTGGAAGGTCAAGAGCGGCGTGACGCGAGTTCCCGATACAGCGCCTCGCGGCTGACGCCGAGTTCCGCGGCGAGGTCCTGCCAACGTCCCTTTGCCGGAACTGCGCCACCGGTTTCCAGCCAGGCGTCCAGCCGCCCGCCGACGGTCCGAATGGTCCGGATCTCGGCGCGTCGGCGCGCCGCCTGTAGCCCGCGCGCCAGCTTGGCGGCCCAGTCCAGTGCAAGCTCCGGGTTCGCTGCGAGCACGGAAAGAAAGGATTCAACGGGCACGGCAAGGGTGTCGCTGTCTTCCAACGACTGCGCGTCACAATGATAAGCTTCGGCGAAGGCGGCGGCTTCGGCCACCACGTCTCCTGCGCGAGCGACATTAAGGATCAGATCGGCGCCGGATCGCGTGACGCGACGAAGCGCGACCTCACCGGTGAGACAGAGATGAACCACGCGAACAGGATCGCCCGAATGGAACAAGTAGTCACCAGCCGCATACGCACGGGCAATCGCATGGCGCTCAAACAAGTCTCGCATCAAACATGACATGATTGAAATCATGTGCCAGCGAAGAGTCTTCTGCAAGTCTGCTCGAACAATCCGATATGGAGACGTGCATGAGTTCCCACATTTCAGTCCTTGCAGTGCTGCTTGGCCTTTCGACATCCGCGATGGCGCAGGATCACTACTCCCACATGCAACACATGGAGCCCAAATCCGGTGTTTCTGAACCGGGACAATCCGCCTTTGGCGCAATTCAGGAGATCGTTGATGCCTTGCAGGCCGATCCCAAAACCGATTGGAGGCTTGTCGATATAGACGCTTTGCGCGCCCATCTGGTCGATATGGACAACGTCACGCTGTGGGCAAACGTCACGACGCACCCGATCGACGGTGGCGCGGAGTTTCGCGTCGCATCCAGCGACCCATCGGTTCGCGCCTCCATTCAGGCTATGGTCACTGCCCACGCCGCGACGATGAATGGCAGCGGCGGGTTGGAACAGGTGGCGTCACGGACCCCGGGTGGCGCCATTCTGCGCGTCACCGGCGAGGCCGGAGATAAAGACCGCATTTTTGGGCTGGGCTTCTTCGGCATTCTGAGCCTTGGCGCCCACCATCAGGCGCATCACCTTGCGATGGCCCGTGGCGAGGCACCGCATTTTCACGGTATTGATTAGGGCGGAAACATACTTGACCTTCCAGCGCAGGAACCAAAGAGAGTCGCACCAAAGGGAGACCGACATGACCCGATTCACCGTACCAGAAATGAGCTGCGGTCACTGCACGGCCGCCATCGAAAAGGCGATTAGAGAGGTCGATGCGGCCGCAACGATCGATTGCAACCTCGATGACCACTCCGTCACGATTTCCAGCGACCTTCCCACAAAGGCGCTGCAATCGGCCATCTACGAGGCCGGCTACAAGTCCGAAGCCGCATGACAAAAAAAGGCCGGTGGCGCGATGCCACCGGCAAGTTGAAAACCCCATGTCCAAGGGTTTCCGGGATCAGTTTTCTGCGCGGGTCTTTTCGACCAGATCCTGCAGCTGTTTTTTCTCGACGTACCCCGGCACAAGTGCCTCTCCGATCACGAAGGATGGCGTTCCGGAAAAGCCGAGCGCCTGCGTCAGGGCCATCGAAGTCGCAATATGTTCTTCGATTTCCGGTGCATCCATGTCTTCCCAGAGCTTGTCGATATCGAGCCCGACCTTCTCTGCGGCCTGCAATACCGACGCCTCGTCGGCACGTCCTTTCAACTCCATGAGCGCCCAGTGAAAGGCCTCGTATTTCCCCTGACTGCGTGAGGCAAGCGCGGCGCGGGCTGCAAAGACGGAACCTTCGCCGAGGATCGGCCATTCGCGGTAGACGATGCGAATATTCCCATCGTCGGCCATGAGCGCCTTCACCTCGTCTGCGGCACGTTTGCAGTACGGGCAGTTGTAGTCGAAAAACTCGACCACCGTGACGTCACCATCCGGGTTTCCGATCACAGGCGCGTTGGGATCGTTCTCCAGCGTGTCTCGATGCGCGGACAGAACTTGCGAAGCGGCGGCGGCCTGTTGCTCGGCCTCCTGCGCCTGAAGCAGTTCCACCGCTTCCATGACGATGCCGGGGTTTTCCCGGATCGCTTCGTAGACCAGTTCCTTGATCCGTTCTTCGCTGAGATCACTAGACATGGCCGGAAGTGGTCCAAGAAGGGCGAGCGCCACGCCGGCGGCGGTAAGGAGAGTTTTCATCTGTTCAGTTTCCCTGTTGTCTGCGTTCTGCTTCTGTCCGGACCGACTGGATTTCGCGGATCCGGTCCGACCAGATGGATTTGATGAAGGCGATGATGTTCCAGATCTCCTGATCGCTCAGGCCATCGCCGAAGCCAGGCATGCCGCTCTCGAATTCCATCCCCTGCCGGGCCAGCGTCTCGGCGCCACCAAGCTGGGTGTAGGTAAAGAGCAGCATGTCGCCGTGATGCCAGGTGTGACCGGACTCGTCGTGCGGCGGTGCGGGCAACAACCCATCCTCGCCGGGGCTGCGCCAGTCCTCGGTCTGCCCTTCGAGATTTGCGCCGTGACAGGAGGCGCAGTTTTCCGCGTATAGCGTTGCCCCCGCCGCGATATCCACGTCTTCCGGTTGCCCGAAAGACCGTGCCGAACTGCCGGAGACAACCCATGCCGCGGCACCCGCGAGGAGCACGCCGCAGCCAAGCGCCGCGGCGCCCTTGAGCAGCCTGTTCATGCCAGCACCTTGATGCGGGTCATCATGCCCGAGGCGGCGTGGGTCAGCATGTGGCAATGGAACACCCAGTCGCCGGGGTTGTGGGCGACAAAGGCGATTTCGCGGGTCTCGTCACCGAACATCAACAGGGTGTCACGCAGCGGCCCGAGGGTGCCGTCCTCCAGCACTTCGCGGAAGTGATGTCCGTGCAGGTGCATCCCGTGCGGAAACATCGTGTCGTTCTTTATCACTACCCGCACCGTCTGTCCGCGCTCGGCGACCAGCAATGGTTCGTCGGGCATTCCGACCATGCCATTCATCGCCCAGAAATTCATGCTCTGGGCGGCTTCGCGGAAGCCGACCTTCCGCCCATCCATCATCGCCGACTGGAAGCCGCGCATCGCGCCGCCTTCCATGTGGAGCGTGCTACGCAAAGCATCGTCCAGACCCGCAACCTCCATGTCGGGATTTGGCGGCAAGGGCGCGGGCGCCGGGCGGCGGCTTTCGGATGCCCGGCCCTTCACCTCGAACAGGATCTGGCTTAAGGCTTCTTCGCGGTCGAGCCGGATCAGATGTGCCTCGCCGCCATCCTCGGCAGTCACATCGACGATGATGTCGGCCCTTTGCGCAGGGGCCAAAAGCAGGGTCTCGGGCAAAGGCTGCGGCACCTCCAGCGGCATCCCGTCGAACGCCACGACCCAACCTTCGAGGCCCTGCAGTTGCAGCTGGAAGATCCTTGCATTGGCGGTGTTCAGAAGGCGCAGGCGCAGGCGTTCGTTCTGCTTCACCGAAAGCGTCTTGTTGAAGACGCCATTGGTGACCGCGATGTTGCCGAGCCGTCCGCCATGGCTGAAATCGTGCATGTTGTCGAAGCCCGCGATCTGCCCGGTCTCCGGGTCGAGGCGAAAATCGTCGAGCACCAGTACCTCTTCGCGGTCCACATCCGGTGCATCGGTTTCCTCGACAATCAGCGCTCCCTGAAGGCCGCGCGCGACCTGTTCGTAGGATTGGTTGTGCGAATGATACCAGTAGGTCCCCGCATCTCTCAAATCGAACTCATAGAGGAAATCGCCCCCCGGCGGCACCGCCTCCTGCGTGACACCCGGCACCCCGTCCATCGCATTGTCGATGCGAATGCCGTGCCAGTGCAGTGTGGTCGGCTGCTCAAGCGAATTGACCAGCCTGCGACGCAACCGGTCCCCCTGCCGCGCACGGATCTCGGTGCCGGGCACCGCGCCGCCATAGCCCCATATCTCGGTCTGCGGGTAGCCCTCCGGCGCGATCTGGACCCGCGCCGCGGCGGCCTCCAGGATCTTCGCTTCGGGGCCGGCGGCAAACAGGCGGCCGGGCAACAGTGGCGCCGCAGCGGCCGCGGCAGCACCTGCCAGCAAGGTTCTGCGTGTGAACATCAATCTGGTCCCTTTCTGGATCCTGCGGACCGGAAGCGGCCCGCGGACAATATCATTCGGCATCGAGCACATAGGTCGCCATCGCGGTCAGGTCGGCGTCACTCAGGAAAGCCGTGCCACCCTGAACGACCTCGCCCATGCTACCACCAAAGGCGTCGCCGTCCGGCATCACACCGGTGCGAAGCGCGAAGGCGAGGTTGTCGACCGTCCAGCCGCGGGCCTTGAGATCATCGGGCAAGATCGAGGGCGCCTTGTCACCACCCGGCAGGTCTTCGTTTCCGGCAAAGGCGGCACCGCTCATCCGGCCACCGGCAAGGTTGCGCGGCGTGTGGCAAGCAGCGCAATGCGAGGCTCCCTCCACCAGTTCCCGCCCACGGTTCCAGGTCGCACTCCTCCCATCGACAGGTTCGGTCTCCGGAGGTTTCAGAAAGGCAGCCCGCCAGAGCTTCATGCCCCAACGCTGGTTGAAGGGGAAAGCCACCTCGTGCGCCGGCGCGGGTTCACCAACGGCCGGAACGGTCTGGAACGCCGCCCAGAGATCGGCGATGTCCTGATCGGAAAAGTTTGAGTAGAACGGATAGGTGAAGGTCGGGAAATAGGGTTCGCCGTCAGGTGAAACCCCCTGTCGGACAGCTTTCGCGAAATCCTCGACCCTCCAGTCTCCGATGCCATGCTTAGGGTCTGTCGTAAGATTGGGCGGGTAATAGGCGCCGAAGGGCGTATCCAGCGGTGCCCCGCCCGCGAGCGGCGCGCCACCGCCGGAGATGTCGGTGTGACAGGCGATGCAACCGCTGGCGCGCGCGAGATAGGCGCCACGGTTCACATCCCCTGTCAACTCGATCGGAGCAGGGTCCCGCCCTGCCGGCCAAAGCATCAGGCCGATCACGAAGACCCCGCCCGCCACGGCCGCGAGAACCGCAAGGCGTAACAGTGCCAGCACGTCATTTCTCCTCGGCGCGGAACTTCGTGTGGCAAGCGGTGCAGGCCTGACTGACCATGGCAAAGGCCATGCCGGAGGGCATCTGGCCGATATGCTCGGCGCTCATCATTGGCGCGCCGCCGCCCATCATGCCTTGGCCGCCCAGCATTCCAGAGCCCATTGCGCCGCCGCCCATTATGCTTTCGCCGCCCATCATACCGCCCTGAGCCGGCATGCCACCGACACCATTGTCAGCCGCACGTTCCAGCCCCTTGGCGAAGATCTCCAACTGCTGCGCTAAACCGGAGAAGGCATCCCAATCCTGCCAGATCTCGGGCTTGGCTTCAGAGGGCATCCCATCGGTGCCTTCGGGGAATTTCGAGGTGAGAGCCTCGCCGGAATGCTCGGCGATTTTCGCGGCGCCCGCGCGCACCGCATCAGCATCGTAGGCAACCGTGCCCTGCATCATCGGCGCAAGCGCCTTCATCACATCCGCCATAGCGGACATCCCGTCCATACGTTCCTTTACGACGCCGGTCGCGCCGCCATGAGCGAGCGCTGCAATGGCAAAGATAGAAATACCGGCGGCGCCGGCGGCAATAGCTGAAAGTTTCATGGATCTGATCCTGTATGGTCCTGTCTCTGATGGTCTTGCGAAATCAGGACAGGCCACGCGGCGGCGGCGGGTCAAAGCCCCGTATCAAACCCTTGAGGCTCTTGTCAGGCGCCAAGCCCGACAAGGCACTCGTTTCGAAGGTCGGTTCAGGAATGGCTTGAAGCGCTACAACTGCCTGGAAAAAACAGTCTAGTCCCGGGTGGCAGTGATCGTCCTTGTCGATGTCAGGTGTGTCGTGATGA
This sequence comes from Tropicimonas marinistellae, assembly GCF_001509585.1. GTDB lineage: Bacteria > Pseudomonadota > Alphaproteobacteria > Rhodobacterales > Rhodobacteraceae > Tropicimonas > Tropicimonas marinistellae. The sequence goes on from NZ_LNCI01000012.1 coordinate 102,980, forward strand.
TGCCCACCCTGATCGGTCCGATCATGCGTATGAGAGTTTTCAAGGTCATTCGAAGCGTGGGCCGGTTCGGGGGCGGACAGGGATGGCTCGGCAAGCGCAAGGCATAGTAGCGCCGCGCAGATTCGATGCCAGAAACCTGTGACGCCCCGACGCCCCATCAATTGATCCCGTTCTCGCGCTGCAACTCGCGCACGTAAAGCGTGATATAGGCCACCTCGCCATCAGTAATGTCATCGACTGGAGGCATGTTGCCAAACTTCCAGTGATGCGCCCGGACACCGTTTTTCGCGGCGAGCTGGAAAGAAACGTCGCCGTGATGGCTCGGCTCATAGATTTTGTGCACAAGCGGCGGTGCCACACCGTTTTGTCCAGCCGCGTTCTCTCCGTGACAGGCGGCGCATTTGGCATCAAACCCGGTCTTGCCGATCTTTGCGTTTTCCGAAAGCTCGGCAGGCACCCGAACCTCGGCAATTGGCGCGCCTTCGGCAATCTTAGATGTATCGGGCGGCGTCATCGAATGACCAGCCGTTTCGGGTGGGTTGAGGGTTTGCATGACGAATACCGCGATACCGCCAAGCAGAATGGCGACGATGCCAATCGGAAGTAACTTGTTCATGTCCCGTTCGTTTCCTGTCCGCGCGCCTCACAATGGTGCGCGTTTTCCCTATTCAGATCAACTTCACCTGCGTGCCGACCTTTGCCAGCGCGAAGAGTTCCTCGATCTGTTCGTTGTAGAGCCCGATGCATCCATTGGAGGATTTGCGGCCGATCTTGCGCGTGTCGTTGGTCCCATGGATCCGATAATATTGCCATGAAAGGTATAACGCATGCGTTCCAAGTGGGTTGTCCGGCCCTGGCCCAACGAAATCCGGCCAGTCGGGATTCCGCTTCTTCATATCGGGGGTGGGGCGCCAACTCGGCCCTTCGACCTTTCGAACCACCGTGGTGTATCCAAGCCTCGTGAGATCATCTGAAAGGGGCACGCTGGTGGGATAAATCTTCCGGATGCTTTCATCCTCTGACCAGTATTGCAGCATCTTGGAGGTCGTGTCAGACAGGATCACTCCACCCTTGAGACTGTCAAAATGGTCGCGCCAGTCATGCACGCGAAACGACGAGACGTTTCGTTGAGTGGCCGGGCTGGCGAGCCTGTCATCCGGTATTGTCTGTGCCTTGAGAAGAGCTGGCGACGATACAGCGAGTGCGCCGCACGTCCCACCAAAAATGAAGTTGCGTCTGCCCATTCGGACAGATTGCCTGTTTTGCACTGCCATGCCTCCGGCTTTCTTTCCTGTTTCGCGGAAGTCTTGAACCACCTTCCAGCGCTGGAGGGTCAACAGGACACCGATAACGAAACGGTGAACGGGACAGTATTGACCTTCCCACGCCGGAAGGTGGCACGAACGCTTTTGTAAACAAGCTGCGAAAGGGACAATGCCTTGAAAGACAACGTGAAAGCCGAGAGCGGAAGCAAACTCGCAAAATATGGGATGTGGGCCTGCTGCATCGTCATGCTGGTTCCGGTCGGCGCATACCTGCTGGCGGGTGGCGCAAGTGGCGGTACTTTACAGACGATCACAGCCTTCGCTCCTCTTGCCCTGTGTCTTGGTTTGCACCTCGTGATGCACAAGATGATGGGGCGTTCCTGCCATGGCCATTCCGACAAGACAGCTGACGAGGTCCCTGCAAAACCAGCACTCCTCGAGCACAGACCGGACGTAAAGGGCAGATCAATCGCAGCGGAATGAAAGCAATGGTCTTCAGCAGCGTCCGTCGGCTGGCGCTGCTCTTGAGTCCAGTGGTGCTTGCCGGATGCGCCACCAACGGTGTTTGCACCGGAGAATTGCCGAAGACGCCGGTTGCCCGTCAGAACCTCATGACGCTTCCGGATGGATGCGCGGTGAATTCCTACGGCGTCGGTGGCGTAGCTCGACTCGACTGCGACGGTGGAAGGATCGGATTTGCAATTGTCGACACTTCGGGTGGGCAATAGCAACAACACGAACTGACAGGGAAGTGTTTCATGGGTGTTGATCGTCGACTCGTCTTGTCCGGCATTGCGCTTGCCGCCGGAGGCTTCGCGGCCTGGGAATACGGGCCTGCCTTGTTCGAAGGACCGCTGCAGTTCGAGCCCATCGATGATCCAGCCGGATTCCGCAAGATCGAGGGGGGCGACCGAAGCACCGCTTTCGACCCGTTTGTCGGCCTGTCTTCGCAGGAATCGGATCCCAATGAAGCGATTGCAGAGGCGCGTGTGCGTGCCGATATCTGCTCGGCGCTCTACGGAGGAGAAACGGGCTCGGCCGATGTCGTTCCGGTCGCTTCGTTTTCCGACTACTACTGCCCCTATTGCCGCATTCAGACGCAGAAACTCGCAGAGATCGAAAACAGATCCGGCGGTCGCGTAAAGGTGGTCTGGCATGAACTCCCCCTTCTCGGTGAGACCTCCGATCTGGCCGCCAAAGCCGCGCTGGCAGCAAAACGTCAGGGCGCTTATGTCGCGTTCCACAAGCGCCTCATGAAATCCGCCTTTCGTGCGACACCCGAATATCTGCGCCTGCTTTCCGATGACATCGGCATCGACCACGACCGCATGGTGGCGGACATGGCCAGCGAGAGTATCCAGGAAGAGCTATATGACAGCGCGGCGCTCGCGGGGATATTTGCCTTTGTGGGCACCCCGGCCCTGGTGATCGGAAAGACTGTCATTCAGGGCCAAATCAGCGACCGCAGGATCGAACAGTTGATCGAACTGGAACGAACCGAAGGGATCGACAGCATATGTTCAACCGCCTGATCCATTTCGGTGGCATTGGCGTTGCCATCGTCTTCGTGTTTGCGTTGTCGATCATGGGCGCCCGCGACGCTGGCGCCGCTGTGTCTGATGTTCACACCTCCCCTGCCGTCGAAGCCAGGATCATCACGGCAGAAAACGGGATTGCCGCCGGCGCGCGGTCGGTTTCCGCCGCCCTGGATCTTGAGCTTCGTGCCGGTTGGAAAACTTATTGGCGCTCGCCAGGCGAGGTCGGGATTCCTCCAGAGATCGATTGGTCAGAATCGGAGAATGTGAAGGAGGCAGAGATCCTGTGGCCAGCGCCCAAACGGTTCCGGGCCTTCGGCATCGAGAATTTCGGTTACGAGAAAGAAGTGGCTCTGCCGCTTCGGATAACGCTTGAACGCCCCGGCGACGCGGTGATGCTTCGGGCAGCGGTGAACCTGCTTGTCTGTTCCGACATCTGTGTGCCCGAGATTTTCGAGCTGTCGCTGGATCTGCCAAAGGGGGGCGGGATTGACGCCCAATCGGCCACACGGATCGCCGATTTCGCTGGCAAGGTTCCCGATGACGGTTCGGCAAGTGGATTATCAATCGCCGCCGCCGCCATCGCCAAGGATACATCCGCACTGGTTCTGACGGCGCGTAGCGAAACAGGCTTCTCCACGCCGGACATTTTTCCGGAACTGGGGCCGGAGGTCGCATTCGGCGCACCGGATATCCGGCTCAGCGATGGTGGCCGTGCCCTTTGGGCAAGTGTTCCAATCCTCTATGCCGGCCCGACGCTGCCGGAGCTTCGGGTTACCATCACCGACGGCACCGTTGCCGCAACCCAAACTCCCGATCTTACCGAAGACCTACCGAAACCGCCATTCACATTACGAAAAGCCGTCCCGGGACTGGGAGATGTGCTGGCGATCACGCTCGTCGCCTTCATTGGCGGGTTGATCCTGAACGTCATGCCCTGCGTGTTGCCAGTCCTGTCGATCAAGCTCAGTTCAGCTCTCAAGTCCGGAAACCAGACGCGGACGCGGATCCGGTCGGGTTTCCTGGCCTCTGCTCTGGGTGTGCTTGCCTTCATGTGGGCTCTGGCCGCAATCACATTGCTGTTGCGCAGCCTCGGCCTGTCTGTCGGCTGGGGGCTGCAATTCCAGAACCCGAGCTTCCTGTCAGTTATGTTCCTGATCCTGGCGCTCTTCGCGGCCAACCTGTTCGGGATGTTCGAGATCAACCTTCCGTCATCCTTTCAGACCCGCTTAGCGCGGGCCGACGGTACACCCGGCCATATTGGCGATTTTGCCACGGGGGCCTTTGCGGCTGTTCTCGCAACCCCTTGCTCGGCCCCGTTTCTCGGCACGGCAATCGCCTTCGCACTCGCGGGACGAGGCATCGACATTTTGTTGATCTTCACGGCGCTCGGTCTCGGCCTCGCAGCACCTTATCTGCTGGTGGCCGCCCGCCCTAAGCTTGTCTCGCGAATGCCGAAGCCCGGCCCCTGGATGATCTGGGTCAAGATGCTTCTTGGGGCCTTGCTCGCCCTCACCGCGCTCTGGTTGCTGTGGGTGCTGGTTGGCGTTGCCGGAACACGCACCGCCATTTTTGTGACCTTGGGAACGCTTGTGCTGGTCGCAGGTTTTTCATCCGGCCGGTTCCGCGGACGCATCGGCATGTCCGCGGCGGCCCTTCTGGCGATAGCGGTACTTATCGGGCCCGGTTTCCTGACCACACCGGCACCAGCGGCGTCACCGGTTAGCGCAACCACCTGGGTCGCCTTCGATCGCAGCGAGATTGCCCGGCTGGTCTCCACTGGCGAGACGGTTTTCGTCGATGTCACGGCCGACTGGTGCCTGACCTGCAAGGCCAACAAGGCGCTCGTTCTGGATCGTGACTCGGTCGCCTCCGCGCTGGCCGCACCGGGGGTGGTCCCCATGCAGGCCGACTGGACCCGGCCCGATGAGCGGATCTCTCGCTACCTGGAAGGATTCGGCCGGTTCGGCATTCCCTTCAACGTCGTCTACGGACCGAACGCACCGGAAGGGATCGTTCTTTCCGAACTGCTGAGCAGTCAGGAGGTGCTTGACGCGCTCGAACGCGCGTCCAGCGGTAGTGAACTTACCCGCGCCGAGTGATCCCGGCGCGGGTTTCAACATCATCGAAAAGCCGCCATTCCTGGCAATCCAGCTTGTATCGCGCCTTTGTCCTCAGGCCAGTGCTTCTTCACGAAGCCGAGGATCGCCACAATATCCGAGTCCGTCAGCACACCGTCAAAGGCGGGCATGTCGCTCTCGTACCCCGGCACGACGGCATCGATACCCAGTTTTGTCATCGCGAATAGATCCGGGTCGGAATGGGTGAAACTGTGGCCGGTGCCGTCCTGCGGCGGGGCGGGCATGCGACCGCTCTCCAGACGCCGGCGCCAGTTGGGTGCGCCTTCGCGGTTCACGCCGTGACAGTCGGCGCAGTATTCGCCATAGAGCACCTCACCTTGCCGGATCGTGGCATCCGGAACTGTTTCGCCGAGGAAGGTCACCTCTTCGGCAAGGGATGGACCTGACACCGCCCCCGAGCAGATCGCAGCCAACAGAGCGCCCCCGGTCGCCTTGCGGCAACCGGGAAAGGCGCGAAAGTCATTCATTCGAATACACCTCTATTCCGTCCGGTCCGTAGGAATAGACCTTGAGCGTTCCGTATTTCTCGCGCGCCATGCCCGGCGAGTTCTGGGGCATGCCTGGCAATATCAGTCCCGTGATGTTCGGCTTCTCCTTCAGAAGCCGGGCGATAATCTCCTCAGGGATATGGCCGTGCACTTCGTAACCACCGATCTCGGAATGATGGCAGGACAGGCCCTTTTGCGGCACACCGGCCGCCATCGCCCGTTCGGCGACATTGGGATCGTTGACGATCTTCACGTCGTAACCACGGTCTTCCATGTATTCAGCCCAAAGGCCGCAGCAGCCGCAGCTGGGGTCGCGATAGACAGTGACCGGTTCGGAGGCGAGCGCAGGGGTTGCGATCAGGGCAAGAGCGGCGAGGGTGATTTTCTTCATTATCATTACTCCTTCAGAGGATCGCGGAGACGACCCAGGACTGGCCGCCATCGCGGCTGTGGAAAAGGTCGGCCGGCGTAGCAGCTACGAGTGTGTCGGCGTCAGAGGGATCAACGGCCAGGGCGGTTGCCACGAAGGGAGCGGCTTTGGACCAGATCACGCCGCCATCCGCCGACGCCCAGACGCCCGAAGGCAGGGCCGCATAGAGCCGTTCCGGCGACGCTGCACAGGAAACCAGAGCATTGACGGGCTCGCCTTCCGGCAACGGCATGACGGTCGGGGCCTTCTCGCCCTCGACAAGCGCGTCCAGCGCACCCTGCGGTTGCACATCCTGCCAGCGGCAGAAACAATCGGGCACGCGCTGTAGACCCGCGCTTGTGCCGGCATATAGCCATATTCCGCCCATGCCACTGGCGAGATCGACTGAAGCCAATGTTCGTACGTCCTGTTCGCTCCCCGAGAGGAACGGGCGGTCCATGACGAACTCCCAGGTTTCGCCCGCGTCTTCGCTGCGCCAAAGGCCGTCTCCGCCAATAGCCGCATAGAGCGTATCGGGGTTCTTGGCCGAGTTGGCTAGTGCATCGAGCGTCCGGTCAGGAAGCCCCTGCCCTTGCCGTCGCCAGCTCTGGCCGAAATCTTCGGACACTTCGACCCCGCCGCCTTCGATAGAAACGAAAAGGCGTCCCGGCCTAGCGGGATGGCTGGTTACGGCCGCAGGCTGCCCGTCGGGAACCGGGTGTGTCGTCCAGGTCGCCCCCCGGTCCGAACTGCGCAAGGACCGGTTGCCAAAGGCAAGGACATCGCCCCCGGAAAAAACGAGCCCTGTGACGGCTGTGCCTGCTGGCTGAGCCCATAGTCCCGGGGCGTGTATTGCAGCCCAGAGCCCTGCGGCGGACCCGAAAAAGGTACGCCTGGACATCGGGGCGGAATGATATTCTGACATTTCTAGATCGTCCGATGTGGATGGCCGGGGCCGCTTGATGTCGGTACCCAAGCCGGATCGCTTTCCATGCGCCGGAAATCGGCGCGGCGGTTTACATCAGAATTTCTGGCGCGGCGGTGTGAAGGCTGGCGGGTCTCCCCGGCTTTCGCTCCATGCTGTGGAACGGGTCCGAAGCAAAGCGCGAGGCTCCGCCGATCCGTCCCATATGGCCGGTAGCGCCGCCAAGGTCAGTGAGGCACACCCGTCAGTGCATCCTGCCCCGGCATGACCGTCCAAACCCGGACAATCCTCGCAGAGCGCATCTGACATAGCACCATGCTCGTCCACCGCAATCTGTGATGCCATGGCCCCGACAGACCCTGTCTGCACGACCGTGCCGACGGCAAAAGCCAGTAGCAAAGTGATGCACAGAGTTTTTAGCAGACGAGACATACGCGTTTTATGCGGTTTCGCGACTGGAATGTCGATAGGGCAACTTGGCAGGACTCGCGTCCGATCGCCCGAATAATCTCGCCGGTTTCGGCCCTGAGTTCCGGACCAAAACGCACGAACCTTTGAACAGACTCAGTAAAGTCCGAGATTGCTTGCCCCGGCCAATTTGAGCACCATTGAGGCTCTGGTTTTAGCCCGTTTCAACAAGGATATCGGTATGCTGACACGACGCCATTTCATCGTTACCACCGCAGCGATGTTTTCGACGCCGATTGTTCCAGCAGTGACAGGTGGCGCTGCGGCATCGCCATCAAACTGGTCCAGCTGGGATGCCCAGGTGACGCCGGCGTACTACGATCCCGCCATTTCAAATCCCTGGGGATTGAATCCACGCTTCTTGCCACGTCTTGTCGAGACGAACCGTAATCTAACGTCTGGCGATATCCACGTAGATGCCGTGGCGCGCTATCTCTACCACATTCAACCCAACGGAACCGCGATGCGCTACGGCGTCGCCATCGGCCGTGGAAACCTCTATGAACCGGGCACCTACACGATAAACCGCAAAGCCAAGTGGCCGTCCTGGACACCCACGGCGAACATGATCCAGCGCGAGCCAGAGATCTATGCCAAGTTCGCTGGCGGCCAGCCCCCGGGGCCCGACAACGCCCTGGGGTCCCGGGCGCTCTATCTCTACGTGGGCTCGCGCGATACGTATTTGCGCATCCACGGAACCCCACTTCCGCGCTCGATCGGATCACGCGCATCTTCCGGATGTGTGCGCATGGTCATGCCGCATATCAATGGATTGTACGAGTTCGTGGACATTGGCGCGACAGCCATTCTCTATCCCGGAGAGGAATCGCTCACCGCGCGCAGTTGATCCGGTGTGTTCGTGCGCGGTGATTGCCGGTCAACGAGACAACTCACACCTGGCACGCGCTCGGCGGCAAGGCCGGCCTTACCTCGTGCAGATCGGCCGTCCGTCTACCGTCCGTACCGGCAGGTAGGTTGTTTCCACGTGGCCAATCCACTTGTACCAGTAACAGCCATCCTCCGGCTGGATCCTAACGGATGTGAGGTCCTGATGCGGAGCGGCCAATGCCAGCACCTCCGCGGGCAATTCCTCCACATCGTTCGGGGCGCTTCCCGAGATACCGGCGTCGGGCACGGTTGCACAAGCAGATAATAATAGCATCGCCGCAATCGCTGGCCAGGATTTCTCCGATCTCATGAGAGCTTCTCCGTCTTTTCCTCATACCTCGCCTGGCAGGCGCAACACGTAGCAGGTGACTGACCCGGCAGGGATCACGCGCAAGCCCTATGGCTTTCCCGACCCTGATCTCGGGTATTCTCACTACAAAATAGTCACAAATTCAAACTGGTCGCGACGCCTCCAACAAGATCGGGTGATTAGTCACCTCCAGCACCAAGGCGATCAAGACCGCTCTGCACTTGCGCGCGCCTCGGGTCCGATTCAGGGAGTTTTTCCGCAAGAACGATGGCCTGCTCATAGGCGTCGATGGCCTTCGACCGCTCCCCCAGGACCGTGTACGCATTGGCAAGTCGCAGCCAACCGTCGAGGTCGTCCGGCTCCTCCTCAAGCCGGCTCGCCAACCGGCCGACCATTGAGCGAATAAAGGCAGAGCGATCCTCCTCGCTCATCTCTCCCGCCGCCGCGACATCTTCCGCGCTTGGCCCAGGGACGGCCTCGCGCGCCATCGGTGCGAAGGAGGCCACGTCTACGGGAGGCCGGCCACTCCGCTCGGCCAGTCTGTTTGCCTGGTCGATGAAGGAAGGCATCCAAGGCGCGAAACCATCGGCCGACTGCAGAGCTGCCAGCAAATTGTCGTAGCCTTCGCCACTCCGTCCCTGCTGGTCGAGCGCAATCGAGTTGTAGAAGACGGCGGCAGGGTTGTTCGGATCCAGCTCAATCGCCCTGTCGATCGCATTTTGTGCCGCAGGCGTAACGATCCCGCTGTCCATCCGGATCAGCGCCTCTGCGAGGCGGGAGAAAATCGCCGAACTGGCATCCGGTTGCTCTGAGCCTCGCTCAAACGCCTGAACTGCATCTTCCACGCGGCCCATGCTCATATAGGTTTGCCCGAGAAGGCCCCAGCCCTCGGCCGGGCCTCCCGACTCGTCGCTCTCCAGCCGGATCCGAAGCTTCTCGGCCAAACCTGCGATCTCGGTCGCCTGCGCCTGCTCTTCGGCGCGATCTGCAAAGGCAAGGCTGGGTGTTTCCGGTGAGCCAAGCAGGCTGTAGAAGCCGCCGGCAGCAATAGGAACCAGAACCGCCGCAAGGATCAGCGGGCCGCGTCCTGCGCGCGAGGGAGTGCCGCTTGTCTTGTCAGACCGGCGGGCGATGGCAAGCATCCGACGCTTGACCTCTCCTGTGGCAGCGGCAGCCTCGGCCTCGGAAATGACCCCGCGCCCCAGGTCCGCTTCGATCTCGGCAAGCTGATCAAGATGGATCGACAACGCACCATCATCCCGGCTGCTTGCCGCCGGTGCGGTTCGGGACGTGAAGATCGAGACGATCAGGAAAGCAACGGCAAGGGCCACAAGCATGGCGAAGGAAAGCCAGAGGATCATCTCACCGCTCCTGTTCCAGGTGTTTCTTCAGGTCGGCGAACTCTGCTTCTTCCTGCACGCTGAGTCCGAAAGGCCCAGATTTCGACCTGGCCCGCAACAGCACCGCGCCTGCCGCGGTGGCACCGATTGCGAGAACGAGGAAGGGCGCGATCCAGAGTGCGTAGGTTGTGGGTTTCCATGGCGGACGGAACAGCACGTAGTCGCCGTAGCGTGCGACGACGAAATCCAGAACCTGTTCATCGGTATCGCCAGCAACGAGCCTTTCGCGCACGAGAATCCTCAGGTCACGCGCCACACCCGCGTTGGAGCTGTCGATGTCCTGGTTCTGGCAGACCACGCAGCGCAACTGCTTCGACAGGTCCCGCGCACGGGCTTCCAGAACCGGATCTTCGAGGATCTCGTCCGGTTCGACAGCGAATGCGGGAAAGGCCAGAAGAAGAACGAAGAGATATGCCGCCAGTGAGCGCATCGTCATGAACCGGCCCCCGCGTTGGCGCGCACCTGGGCCAGCGCCGTGGAGAGCTTTTCAACGGCTTCATCGCCGACCACGGGGCCGACATATCGGTAGAGCACCGTTCCCGAACCATCCACGATGAATGTCTCCGGCACCCCGGAAATCCCCCATTCGATCCCGGCGCGCCCGTCCAGATCCGTCCCGATCCGCTCATAGGGGTTGCCGAGATTGTTGAGCCAGCGGAGCGCATCCTTGGGCTTGTCCTTGTAGTTGATGCCCATGAGCCGCACACCATCATCGCGCACCATGCGCGTCAGCTCGGCATGTTCCGCGCGGCAAGGCACGCACCAGGATGCAAAGACATTGACTACCACCGGCTCACCGGTCTCCGTCAGATCCGACCGTGCGAGGCCGGGTACGCCAATGCCCTCGAGCGGAGGAAGATCGAATTCCGGGGCCGGTTGCGAGATCAGGACCGAGGGGATTGCATTTGGGTCGCGTTCGGGGTTGAGCCCCCAGAGAAGGAAGCCGCCGATCACTATAACGATCAGGAGCGGTAGGGCGACAAGCAGTCTTTTCATGGCCTACTCCGCAGGCGTTGCATTTGCCGGTGCAGCGGTCGACCGGCGCGGCGCTCCGATTCTGAGACGTCGGTCGGAAAGCGACAGGCCGCCGCCCAAAACCAGCATCGCCGATCCCAGCCAGATGAAATTGACCAGAGGCTCGTAGAGGATGCGCAGCGTCCAGGCACCGGGCTTTGCATCGTCGGCCGCCGGTTCGGCCAGAGAGGCGTAGAGATCGCCCGCCAGCGTCGACCGAATGGCCGATTCTGTCGTGTTGCTCTCGGCTACAGGGTAGAAACGGCGCTCCGGGAAGAGCGTCGTGACCGGTTTGCCGTCGCGCGTCACCACCAGTGTTCCGACGTCGGCCAGGTAGTTAGGTCCCTGCCGCCGTTCGACCCCGTCGAAACGCACGTCAAAACCGGCGATCCCGATTTCATTTCCCGGAGAAACGAAAACGACCTGTTCTGATTTCCAGGCACTGGAGCCGATGAAACCGAACATTGCGATCGCCAAACCGAGATGGGCGACCGTCATCCCGTAGGATGCGCGTGGCAGTCCATTCGCGCGGCGGACGCTCTCGGCGAAAGGCGCTTCGAGCAAGCGAATGCGACCTGCCCATTCCCGCAACGTCGCAAGGAACAGCCAGAAAGCCATGGCAAGCGAGAGGACAGCGAGCAAGGGGCCGCCGGTTGTCAGATACCAGACTATTGCAGCCGCAGCGAAGGAGAGGAGTAACAGTCCCCAAAGGCGCTGAAGGACGCCACGGAGGTCCGCCCGCTTCCACGAGAGGAACGGCCCGAACCCCATCACGAAGACCAGCGGAAGCATGATCGGCACGAAGCTGGCATTGAAGAACGGCGGGCCGACAGAGATCTTGTCGCCGGTAATGGCCTCCAGAAACAGCGGATAGAGCGTCCCGAAGAGCACCGTCGCCGTAGCTACGCCGAGCAGCAGGTTGTTGATCAGGAGCCCCGCTTCCCGGCTGACGGGGGCGAAGACGCCGCCGCTTTCCATCTCGGGCGCACGCCAAGCATAGAGGGTGAGCGAGCCGCCGATGGACAGGCCAAGCAGGGCGAGTATGTAGACCCCACGCTCCGGATCGACGGCAAAGGCATGGACCGAAGTCAGCAGGCCGGAGCGGACGATGAACGTCCCAAGCAACGAAAGCGAAAAGGTCAGGATCGCGAGCAGAATGGTCCAGCTTTTGAAAGCGCCCCGCTTCTCGGTAACGATTGCCGAATGCAGCAGTGCCGTGCCCAGCAACCACGGCATGAAGGACACGTTCTCGACCGGGTCCCAGAACCACCAGCCGCCCCAGCCGAGCTCGTAGTAGGCCCACCAGGAGCCAAGCGCGATCCCGGCGGTCAGACTGATCCAGGCCGCCAGCGTCCAGGGCCGTACCCACCTTGCCCAGGCCGCGTCGACACGCCCCTCAATCAATGCGGCGACCGCGAAGGAGAACACGATGGAGAAGCCGACATAGCCGACATAGAGCAGCGGCGGATGCATCGCGAGGCCCACATCCTGCAAAAGCGGATTGAGGTCGTTGCCGTCGATCGGTGGCGGATACAGGCGCTCGAAGGGGTTGGACGTGAGCAGCAGGAATGACAGGAAGCCGACACTGATCCAGGCCTGCGCGGCAAGCGTGCGCGCCTTCAGGGCATCGGGGATATTGCGACCGAACACTGCCACACCCCCGCCGAAAGCCGCGAGGATCAGAACCCAGAGCAGCAGCGAACCCTCGTGGCTGCCCCAGGTCCCGGCGATCTTGAACAGCATCGGTTTCAGGGAGTGCGAGTTTTCCGCGACGTTGCGAACGGTGAAGTCGCTGACGACGAAGGAACGCATCAGGGCGGCAAAAGAGAGACCGATGAACACGGTCTGCCCAATTGCGGTCGCCTTGGCCGAACCCATCCACAAGGCGTTGTTTCGCGCCGCCCCGATCATCGGCAAAATACTCTGGACGAGCGCAAGTCCCAAAGCCAATGCAAGTGCGAATACGCCAATTTCCGGTGTCATCTGGTCCCTCCGCTTTGATCCCGCGTGCCGCCTTCCCGCACTGGAAGGTCAAGCCCCTCGCCAAATGCATCGGTCACGTTGATGTGAAATCCATGTGATTTGACCTTCCCCCACGGGAATCTCGGACAAGTGCTGCAAAACGATCCGGAGGCATCATGAAAACCCTGACACTCACTTTCGCAGCTGCCATCGCCATGCCCTTTTCAGGACTTGCGGATGTCTACGTTCCCGAAGGAGGTGCCGGCACAGCGTTGCATCTCGACGAGGCGTTTGAACCCGTCGGGCGCATCGAGTCGCTGACCGACGTCCACGGCCTCGCCTCCGCTCCGAAGCGTGGTTGGCTGATCGCCGGTAGCCTGTCGGAAGTGGAACCCGGTGAAGTTTCCAGGCCTGCCGGCGTTTCTGCCGAGGATCACGCTGCCCATCACGGTGGGGCAAAATCCATGCCCGACAGCGTGAGCATCGTTTCCATCGTCAATGCCGCCTCGCACGAGGTCGTCAAAAGGATAGAGGTCCCGGGCGGCGTTCATCATGTCGAGGTGAGCTCGGACGAGCGTTGGGCCATTGTGACCCATCCCGGACTCGAAGCCGTCTCGATCATCGACCTCGATAGCGGTGAAGTAACGGCAACCGTGCCCACAGGCCCCGTTCCAGAATACGCAGTCGCAGATCCGGCGACGGGGCGGGTTTTCATATCCAATGCGGGCAACGGAACGATCAGCGATCTTGATCCGGCGAAAGGCTACGTGACACGAAACTTCAAGGTCGAAGGTGGTCCGAAGCACATGCGCCTTCTGGCCGGTGCGCGGCGCCTGATCTCCGCCGAGGCCGATGAGGGGATTGTCACGATCCTTGATGCCGACAGCGGTGAAACGCTGGACCGGATCGAGATCGGCGGCGAGCTGCACGGTGTCGATGCCGGGCTTGGAGCGATTTACGTCAGCGCGCGCGAACGCGAGCGTGTCGTCCGCATCGACGTCGCGACCGGAGAAACGATGGAGGCCGATGTCGGCCCACAGCCCTACCACATGACGCTCGTCGGCGACGACCTCCTGGTCAGCAGTTCCGAACTGCCGATGATCTGGGTTCTCAACCCTCGTACACTGGATCTGAAGAAAGTCATTCCGACGGCCGGAACGGCACATCAGATAGTGCCAGCGTTTTCCTCGTGAGTTCGGGCGGTCCCTTCCGGGCTCTCGAATTGCCACCCCGAAGTCCCAACTTCGGGGTGGCGCCGAAGTATCATACGATATGCAAGGGGCACCCACGACTTTCCTGAACGCCGGGACGGAGCCATGCCATGAAACAAGACCTTCTGACGACGACCTTCGTTCTGGTGCTCGCTGGCTTGGGCATGGCAACAGCCTCCGACCTGCCGCCATCAAAGCAAAGCAGTCTCGGACTCTACCTGTCGTCCCGTGAGGCAGCGGGCCTACTTTCAGCTGAACCGTCCGCGCTCATGATCGACGTGCGAACCCCCGAAGAGATCGATGAGACCGGGATTGCCGAGGATGTCGACGCCTTGATCCCGCTGGCTTTGCTGAACGGGTCCAATGGACTCGCGTTCAACCCGGACTTCTATCCTGGCTTTCTGAGGCTCGTATCCGAACGAAACATCGCGACCGACACTCCGATCGTGCTGATCTGCCGGTCGGGCAATCGCAGCGCACAGGCCGTCAACGCACTGGCCAGTCTCGGATTCACCCGTGTCTACACCGTCACCGACGGCTTCGAGGGCGACCGGGCCAAGGATGGTCGGCGAACGGTGAACGGATGGAAGAACGCAGGCCTGCCCTGGCGCAAGCAACGCGCAAGCGATTGCGCGCCTGCGATCGAGGGCGGTGCCTGCTGAGGACGCTGGCCAAACTTGCGGGTTCAGGCCACGGGCAACGAGATGATCGCCCGGAGGCCGCCTTCGGGGCCGTTACTCAACACGATATCTCCGCCATGCGATTGCAGGATCGTGCGGGCGATGGAGAGGCCAAGCCCGGTCCCGCCGGTGTCGCGCGAACGGGACCCTTCCAGTCGCACGAAGGGATCAAATACCCTCTCGAGGTCCGTATCCGGGATTCCGGGGCCCTGATCATTGATCGTGATGACCGCCAGGCGCCCGTGTTGCTCGGTGCTGACTTCGGCCCTGTCACCGTATCGGACGGCATTTTCAATGATGTTCCGCAAGGCCCGGCGCATGGAGGTCGGGCGCACTCGAACTGTCATGTCTGGAGCGACGGACTCCAGAGTGATGGATCGCGCCGTTGTCTCGCTCTCGGCCACCAGATCCGACAGGAAACCTTCGACATCCACCGTCTCAAACGCCTCGGTCTCCGCCACACCCCGGGCGAAGGCGAGCGTGCTCTCCACCATGCTCTGCATTTCCTCGGTCGATCCAATGACCCGCTCGCGGGTCTCGTCGTCGTCGATCATCTCTGCCCGCACCCGGAGAGCGGTGAGCGGTGAGCGCAGGTCATGGCTCAGGGCAGCGAGCAGGCGCGTCCGGTCATCCACGAACCGCCGGATGCGGGTCTGCATGTCATTGAATGCGCCTGTCAGGCTGCGAAGCTCATGGGGGCCGGACGGCGCGATCTCTTCGACTTCCTCCCCACGCCCGAAACGTTCCGTCGCGCGTGCAAGCCTGGCAAGCGGTCCGGTCAACTGACCGAGCGCAAACCACAAGGTCGCGGCGATCAGGGTTGCCGAGATGGCGAAGGTCGCAAATGCAGTCCAGCCGATCTGGTAGGGTGGATGATGGAAGCGGGTCACGACGTTGAGCCATTCGCCACCCGCCAATGCGACCGAGATCGTCATTTCCACCGAAGAGATCTGAACATCGCGCATTGCCATGTGCATCCGGGCCATTTCCGCAGGCATGCCCGCCATGGGGGGCATGGCGTCCGAGGTCCGGTGAAGCTCGACCCGGACTTCCGGCGCTGGATCCTGCCGGATCTGGGAGGCGATCTGCGCGGCGGCCCGACCACTGCCGTCATGGTCCGGATGATCAACCGTCGGTGCGGGATCGAGCGTGAAGCGTACCAGCGGAGAATTGGCTGCCTGAATAATCGCCGGCCTGAGGTCTTCGGGGGCCTCGACAATCAGGCTTGCTACATTCGCCGCCCGGCTCGCGGCTTCTTGCCCGAGCGCCGCCTGCACGGCCAGCTCTCGCTCGTCGGCAAAGAGCCACACGGACAATCCTTGCGCCACCGCCAGTGTAAGAAGCATCAGCAGAAGCAACTGACCGCGCAATGATCCAGGGAGAAAGCGCCTCATTTTTCGACCTTCACGTCAGTGGCAAGGCTGTATCCGCCGCCACGCACCGTTGTGATGATTTCCGGGCGTGACAGGTCGAGCTCGATCTTCTTGCGCAACCGGCTCACCTGGTTGTCTATCGTCCGGTCGAAAACCTGCGCCGTGCGGCCGGAGGTCAGGTCGAGAAGCTGATCACGGCTGAGCACGAAACGGGGCCGCTCGAGGAACACCGTCAGCAACTTGAACTCGGACGTGGTGAGATGCGCCTCACGCCCATCCTCATGGTGCAACTCCTGCTTGTCTGTGTCGAGTGTCCAGCCTGCGAACCGGACCCGGTGGCTCGTGAGCGTACCAGCCGTCGGCACCGCCCGACCGGCCCGGCGCAGAATCGCCTTGATGCGCGCCAGCAACTCGCGCGGGTTGAAGGGCTTGGGCAGGTAGTCGTCGGCGCCCACTTCCAGTCCGATGATACGATCGGTTTCCTCGCCCATCGCCGTCAGCATCAGGATGGGCGCGCTTCCCTGTGCCGAAAGCCGGCGGCAGACCGAGATCCCGTCCTCGCCGGGCATCATCACGTCGAGCACGATCAGGTCGAACCGCCCGGTCCGCAGTTTCTCGTCCATCTCCATGGCATCCCGCGCCACGCTCGTGCGCATCCCGTTGCGTTCCAGATACCGGCTCACGGCATCGCGGATGTCGCGGTGATCATCGACGATCAGGATATTCGGTTCGTCTGTCATGGGTCTGGAATAACGCATTTATCGCAGATGCCGCGACCGAATTGGTCACGCTTCGTATGAAAGGCGCGTTTTGCGACAAACGGATACAAAAAACTCCGATCCTGGCATCATGTTGCGACAGACAGCTCCCAGATTGGCCTCATCCGAAGAATGACAACCAATGAGGATAGGTCATGAAACGCACCACGAAACTCTCTCTCGCCCTGCTCGCCGCAACCGCCATCGGCGCCGCTGTTTCCGCCCCGGTTCTCGCGCATGGCCCGCAAGGCAATGGCTGGATTCAGGGTGGCCAACATATGCCCGGTGCGATGATGGGCGCCCAGGGTGGCCCCGGCACGATGGGTCAGGCTGGTCCGGGCGCGATGGGCGGCCAGGGGATGATGGGCCAGGGCGGCCCCGGCGGCATGATGGGTGACCCCGCGATGATGCAGCAGATGATGCAGATGCATCAGCAGATGGGTGGCATGATGGGTGGTCTGTTCGGTGAGTTCGACACCGATGGCGACGGCACTGTGACGGCCGAGGAAGCCCATGCTGGTTTGCAGGGCCTGCTTGAAGAATTCGACGCCGATGGCGACGGAACGCTCTCGCTCGAAGAGTTCGAAAGCCTGCATTCGGATATGATCCGCGGCAGCGTTGTGAACCGGTTCCAGGCGCTCGACGAGGACGGCGACGGCAAGGCAACGGCGGATGAAATCACCGCGCCGGCCGATCACTTTGCCCTGATGCAGTCCATGCACCAGGCGGGTGGCGTCGCCGGCGACGACGCGCCGGAAGAAACAGAAGAAAGCAACTGACCCAACGGGTGGGCGGCACGAAGGACGCCGCCCACCCATACCGCAATCCCATGCACAAAGGAGACGAAACATGACGACCATCGGAAAACACGTCCTCGTCGTGATTGCCGCAGTCGCAATCCCGTCCCTCGCCCTGGCGCATGGCCCGGGACCGGGCAACGGACCGGCCGGCCAGTTCCAGAACGGAACGCCGCCCTGTACAGGCGCGACCAACGGCCAGACGCCTTGCGGAGGTGTTCCCGGGGCCGGACCGAACGGTGCCGGAATGCCCGGACCTGGCTACGGGCATGGGCCACAGATGATGCAAGGTTATGGCATGACGCCGGGACAGGGACATGGCTGGCAGAACGGCCGGCAGGTTGGTCCCGGACGGAACTGGCGGAACTGAACGGGCAATACGCTCGTCCTGATGAGAAAGGACTGAACCATGATGGGTGGATATGGATATGGTTTCGGCATGGGACTCGGCGCGATCTGGATGGTGCTGATCATCATCGTGACGCTGCTCGCCATCCTCGCGCTGGCCAAATACCTGGCGAAGTGACGCCAGAGCCAAATTGAAAAGGAAGGAATGATCCGATGAGCTATACCGTTGACAGGTTTTTCGCCGACGCCGATTTCGAAGAGATCGACACCCGCCTGCGCAGCGCGCTGGCCGACAAGGGCTTTGGCGTGCTGACCGAGATCGACGTCAAGGCGACGATGAAGAAGAAGATCGACGCCGATATGGAGCCCTACCGCATCCTCGGTGCTTGCAACCCGAACATGGCGTGGCAGGCGATCGGCATGGAGCCGCGCGTGGGCGCGATGCTGCCCTGCAACGTGATCCTGCGGGCCGTCGAGGGCGGCGTGGAGGTCAGCGCTATCGATCCGGAAGCCTCCATGCAGGCCATCGACAATGGCGGTCTCAAACAGGTTGCCGGCCAGGTGCGCGAGCTTCTGCGGGGCGCACTGGAGGCGATATGACACCGGAAGACGAACGGCGCGGCACCCGTTGGGAAGTCTTTGCCCTTGGGGCCGTCGCCATCTTCGTTGTGATCTTTGGCCTGGCGGAACTCGCCGGGTGGACCGGATCCGCGCGGTCACAATGGCCGGCCGAATTCAAGAGCAACGGGGAAAGGATCTATTTCACCGGCTCCTCCGAGAGCGGCCATCCGATACGGTCTTTCGGTGGCAACCAGCACAACCTGATGATGCGCGGCAATGCCTGCGTTGCCTGTCATGGTGCGGACCGGGAGGGCGACCGGCTCTTCATGAGTTTCTGGCAATCCGCCCCGGCCATTACCCCAGAGGCTCTCGCGGGTGATCATGGCGATGACGGCCATGCCCACGACGCCGATGACCGCGCCTCCCTCGTCCGCGCGCTCACCGATGGCATTCGCCCGGACGGTTCGACAATCGGTGCGGACATGCCGCGCTGGCAGCTTTCCGAGGCGGACATGCAGGACCTGGCAGCCTACCTGTTGCCGGATTCCGTGTACGGGCACTGAATGCCCCCAGTCGAAAAGATCACTGAGGCCGAGGGCTGCAATACCCAGAAGTGGAAATGGGCGCTTGGCCTCGGGGTGGCGGTGCTCGTAGCTGCGGCAAGTTTGCTGCTACTGCCAAGGCTTCCACCTTTTGAAAACCTTTGGAATCCCGACGCGGAAACGCTCCGTGAGCTGGTCGCCCGCGCCGGTTTGTGGGGGCCGTTTCTGATCGTGGCGTTCATGATCGTGGCCGTCGTCGCGAGCCCTATCCCGAGTGCGCCGATCGCGATGGCCGCGGGGGCCGCCTATGGCCATGTCATGGGCAGCGTCTATGTCCTGACCGGCGCGGAGATTGGCGCACTGATCGCTTTCCTGATCGCCCGCAATGTAGGGCGGGTTCCGCTGCGACGTTGGTTCGGAGACAGGACCGACACGGGGCTGCTCGGCTCGCAGAACGCCCTGACCTACACCGTCTTCGTCACCCGCCTCATGCCCTTTGTCTCCTTCGATATGATCAGCTATGCCGCTGGTCTGTCGTCGATCAAGTTCTGGCGTTTCGCCCTTGCAACGCTCGCCGGGATCGTACCCGCCAGCTTCCTGCTGGCGCATTTCGGGGACGTGGCGACACAACAGGATAGCATTCCAACGATCTGGATCGCGCTTGCGCTCGGGCTCGCCACCGGCGTTCCGCTTCTCGTCGGCGCAATGCGATGGCTTGCGAAGCGGCTTGCGTGAGCGCGAACACCTGACGTAAGGTCGAAAGATCCGGTTCTCCCGCGAGGCACAAAGTGTCGGGAGATGAAAAGGGAATTCGGAGGGATGCGACCCAATCGGGGCACCTGACCGAAGCCGCCCCCGCGACTGTCCGCGGCGAGTACGGGCCGAACATGCCACTTGCGCCACGCAGGGAAGGCCGGACCGCACGACGACCCGCCAGCCAGGAGACCTGCCGGTGTAGCGCAACTCGAATGCCGTCGGGTGTGACGGCACAAGGAGACCAATATGATCGCATCGCGTCAAACCATCCCCGCCGGCGGCATTTCCAGCCGAGCGGTTGCCGTTTTCCTCTGCGGCGTCCTCGGGCTGGGGATCATCACCCTCGCCGGCAACGTTCAGGCCGCCTCGTTGCACAACGCGGCGCATGACGTGCGGCACGCCAACGGCTTCGCCTGCCACTGATCCCATGATCCTGAAAACTGTGACCGGCGCCATTGTCGCCGGCGCTGCGGCAGGCCTGTTCGCAGGCCTGTTGCAGCTCGCTTTCGTGCAGCCGGTGCTGCTGCACGCGGAACTCTACGAGTCCGGCCAGCTGGTGCATTTCGGCGCTGAAACGCCGGCTGCGATGGCCGTATGGCCCGGCATCGACCCCGTGCGGGACGGGCTGAGCCTGCTGTTCTCCATGCTGATCTATACCGGCTACGGGTTGCTTCTGACCGCTGCGGTGATGCTGGCAAGGGGCGAAGAAGGCTGGATTGGCTGGCGCGAAGGATTGGTCTGGGGCGTCTGCGGATTCATCGCCGCGCATCTGGCGCCGGCCTTTTCGCTGCCACCGGAGGTGCCCGGCGCGGCCTATGTCGATGTCGGCCCGCGACAGGCCTGGTGGGCGGCCACCATTGCCGCGACGGCGGTTGCGCTCTGGCTGCTCGCGTTCACGCGACGGCCCTGGGCACCCGCGCTGGCGTTGGTGCTCATTGCAACGCCGCATGTGATCGGCGCGCCGCAGCCCGACAGTTTCGAAGGTCCGGTGCCGCCCGAATTGGCCGCGCTTTTCGCCGCCCGAGCGCTCGGCACGGGACTTGCCGCCTGGTCCATTCTTGGTGCGGCCGTCGCGCTCGTCGGGCGGTCACATTCGGCCGAAGGGCGGTGATCCGCTCCAACGGCGGCGGCTCGACCGGCGCTGTTGTCGATGGCACCATGGAAAGCGATGCAGCGATATTTTACCACCGAAATGCCTGCCGGGCGCTTCCTGCTCAACACGCTGATCTTCAGCACGTTGAGCCTGCTGCCGTTGCTCCTGCTCTATGTCAGCCTGAGACCGGGCTTCGCGGCGCACCTGCTGCAGGGCGGCCCGGCGCTCGGGCGCTTCCTGAGGCAGGTTCTGACAAACGGCCTGCCCGTGGTCTTCGGCGTCAACTACCTGTCCTTCTTCCTCCTTGCGCTGGTCAGCAACCGCGAAAAGGCGCCGGACAACCCGCTGCGCCTGATCGTCATCGACCTGCTGGCGCGGCTGGCGATCTTCATCCTGCTCCATGCGGGGATCTACGTCCTCTCCGCGGGCTGGTTCGGCTCCTTCGGCGGTGACCAGATGACAGCGCTGCGGGTTGTCGGCCCGACACTCGCCCGATCCGCCTTCTTCGAGAACATCTCGGGCGTCTACCTGTATGCAACGCTCATCAGTGCTTTGCCGCTCTATGTGATTCTCATCGAGCAGGCCGTGGCGCTTCGCCCCGACTCCCGGCTTGCGCGAACGATCCGACCGCTGCCCGGCAGGACCGGGGCGGTGATCGCCGCATTTGGCGCATTCTGCCTTTTCCTGATCGCACTGACAGGAACCGCACTGGCGATCGCCAGCCTTCTGTCCGGGTGAGCCTGACGTGCCGCACGCCCGCGTTCAGGATCATGCCACCACGCTGTACATCGTCCCCATCCGACACGCCTGCCTCAGGTCGCAAGACATCATCGGGAAGGATTGCGGCTATCAGTCGTGGTCGTCCTCTTCCCCGTCCTCGTGGTGATCGTCTTCACCTTCGTGGTGCATCATTTCCTCGATCTCATGCGGAACATCGGCCATCGAGAACCGTTTCTGCTCCGCCGGGTCGTGGACAAAGGCAATGATGTCGGCCAGTTCTTCGCCGGAAAGCTCGATCTGTCCGCCAAGCTCATCCTCCTGCAATGCGACCATGGCACCCGCACCGCGCCACATGCGGGCGGCGAATTCGAACGGGTTCATGACTTCGTCCATGGAGGCCGCGTCGAGCATCGGCGCGTCCGCGCCGCCGACCCCGTTGATCGAATGGCAGACCACGCAGCCTTTCGACGCGAAGAGCGCACGCCCGCGCTCCGCGTTCATCTCGGGCATTGCCAGGCCGGGCGCCAACATCGCTTCGGCAGCAGAATGCTGGCCACCATGGGTCGCCAGCGCGGGCGTGGCACTGAGTAGTCCCAGTGCCACGAGGGCAGGAATGGTCTGTTTCATGTCGTCTACTCCCTTCTGGTCAGGATTTGTCGTTTTGCCTTTCCATTCTTTCGCGCCTGTCACCGGAGTTCCGGCCCTACGACTACAGTATCACTCTATCCCGTTTGCGCGCTGGATCTCCCGGATGTAGCTGGCAATTCGAAGGGCATCCTGTTGGTTGACGCCCTCGATGTTTGGCATGTCACCGAAATTCCAGTGATGCGACGGAACACCGGACATGGCCGCACGGACAAAGGACGTGTCCGGGTGATGCCCCGGTTCGTAGATCGGATGAACGAGCGGCGGTCCGTTATCCGTCCCGCCGGCGCCATTGATACCATGACAGCTGGCGCAGTTTTCCTCGAAGGACAGCTGGCCGAAATACGATTGCGCGCTCCTCTTTTCGGGTAGGCGGATACTGTCCGGGTCGGGCGCGGGAGCGGCTGCGGACGCGCCGTGCATTTCGGGATTGACGCGCGGGCGGTCGCGACTGTCGTCGCCGGTCTGTGTCCATGCAACGGCGGCAACGCCGCCTGCGAGCATCGTTGCCGTAAGGGCGAGATGAAGGAGCTTCATCCTTTGGTGTTTCCTTATTCTATTGTCGTTCTCGAGAAGGCCCGTCTGGTCGAGCCGGATCGGAGAGGGAAGGAAGCGACGGCCTGCAGTCGCATCCTTGAATGCCGGAAAGGCGTTGCTTCTGCCGTGCCTCGCTCAACGATTTCCACGCAAAGAGCGAGAAGATTGCAGCATAGGCCGGCAGCAGCAGCCACAGGTCAAACAGGGAGGCCGGTTCGGTCATGATTTGTCACCTCCCGATCCATGCCCGCCATGTCCGCCATGCATGAAGAAATGCATCCCCACACACAGCAGAAACGGTAGCCAGACGAAGAGGTTGCTGTTTAGGATCACGTCGCGGTACTCGATCCCGAGGATCAGGCCACCGCCAGCGAGTGCGGCCAGCATGTAGCGGCCATTGCGCGATTTCCAAAACGGGCGCTGTTCCGTCTCAACGCGGTGATCGGTGTGCTGGGTGGATTGATGGACCATCATGGGGCTCCTTTCTTCAGATTTTGGCGCTGCGCAGGCGAAGCGAATTGAGCACGACCGAGATCGAGGAGGCGCTCATGGCAAATGCGGCGAACATCGGGCTGATGAGGATCCCGAAGAGCGGGAAGAGGATGCCCGCCGCGACCGGCACGCCAGCCGTGTTGTAGATAAGGGCGAAGAACAGGTTCTGGCGGATGTTACGCATGGTTGCGCTCGCCAGCCGCCTTGCCCGGACGATACCGTCGAGATTGCCCTTCACCAGGGTGATACCCGCACTCTCGATGGCAACATCGGCCCCTGTGCCCATCGCGATGCCGACATCGGCCTGCGCCAGTGCGGGCGCGTCGTTCACACCGTCTCCTGCCATGGCGACCTTTCGGCCCTCCGCCTGCAACTCGCGGATGATGCGAGCCTTGTCCTCGGGGAGCACATCGGCGCGGATCTCGTCGATACCGATCTGTGCGGCCACCGCCGCCGCGGTGCGCTCATTGTCGCCGGTTGCCATGATGATCCGGAAGCCCAGATCGTGCAGGGACTTCAGAGCGGCGGGAGTGGTTTCCTTGACCGGATCGGCCACGCAGACCAGTCCGGCCACCGCGCCATCGAGCACCACGAACATCACCGTTTCCCCGGCGTCCCGCCGGGCATTGGCGCGCTGTGTCAATTCCTCGACATCCAGCCCGAGGTCCGAGACCAGCTTCAGGTTGCCGAGCGCCACCGACCGTCCGTCGACGCGCCCCGTGACGCCCTTGCCGGTGACCGCCTCGAATTCCTCCGCTGAGCCAAGGCGGACGCCGCGTTCCTCGGCACCCGAAACGATGGCTTCGGCCAGGGGATGTTCGGAGCCTTTCTCCAGCGAGGCCGCGAGCCGCAGCACCTGTTTCTCATCATGGCCCGGTTCGGGCAGCACGGCGACAAGTTGCGGCTTGCCCATTGTGAGCGTGCCCGTCTTGTCGACGATCAGCGTGTCGACCATCTCGAAACGTTCCAGTGCCTCGGCATTCTTGATCAGCACACCCGCCTGCGCGCCGCGGCCGGAGGCCGTCATGATCGACATCGGCGTCGCCAGCCCGAGCGCACAGGGGCAGGCGATGATCAGCACCGCCACGGCCGCCACGAGCGCATAGGAGAGCGCGGGCTGCGGCCCCCAGATAGCCCAGCCAATGAAAGCGAGAACCGCAATCGCAATCACTGCCGGCACGAAGATCCCGGCAACCTTGTCGGCATATTTCTGGATCGGTGCGCGGGAACGCTGCGCGTTGGACACCATCTCAACGATCTGCGCCAGCATGGTCTCGGAGCCGACGCGCGTCGCCTCCATTACGAAGCTGCCGGTGCCGTTGATGGTGGCGCCGGTGACGTTGTCGCCCTCGACCTTTTCAACCGGAACCGGCTCACCGGTGATCATGCTCTCGTCGACCGAGGAGCGGCCCTCGACCACAAGCCCGTCCACCGGCACCTTGTCGCCGGGACGCACACGAAGCCTGTCGCCCGGCTGAACGTTGTCCAGTGGGATTTCTTCCTCGGTTCCGTCGACCCGCAGGATCCGCGCCGTTTTCGCCGCCATGTCGAGCAGGGCGCGAATGGCCTTGCCGGTCCCTTCACGAGCGCGCAACTCCATCACCTGCCCGAGCAGGACAAGCGTCACGATCACGGCCGCGGCCTCAAAATAGACACCCACATGGCCTTCTGCGTCACGGAAACCATCCGGGAAGATGCCGGGTGCCAGAACGGCTGCGATACTGAACAGCCAGGCCGCCATCACGCCCATCGCGATCAGTGAGAACATGTTGAGGTTGCGTGTGCGGAACGAGTTCCAGCCGCGCACAAGGAACGGCCAGCCGCACCACAAGACCACCGGTGTCCCGAGGATCAGTTCAATCCAGAGTGTCGCGCGCTCGCCGAACACCTCCCGAACGCCGGGAATACCCAGGTAAGGCCCCATGGTCAGGACCAGCAGCGGGACAGTCAGGGCCGCGCCAACCCAGAACCTGCGCTGGAAATCCACCAGTTCCGGGTTTGGTCCCTCCGCCTGCATCGTGGCCGATTCCAGTTCCAGACCCATCCCGCAGAGCGGACAGGAACCCGGTTCGACCTGACGGACCTCCGGGTGCATCGGGCAGGTATAGACAGCGCCGTCCCAGTCGGACGGAACCGTGTCGAACTGCTTGCCATTGGTCCCGGTATGCCCGGAATGATGGTGTCCATCACTGGCATGATGCGCATGGTGCCCGGAATGCATGTGATCGCCGCCGGTCAGGTCCGCCTCGGCGACAAGGTGCATACCGCATTTCGGGCAGTCTCCCGGCTCATCCTGGCGGATCTCGGGGTGCATCGGACAAACATAGACGGGCGGAACTTCAGGTGAAGGAGATTGCGGGCCATGATCGCGCATATCGGCATCCTCTCGTGTCGAGTCGTTGCCAATATGCGGGTTCCATCAACTGGAAGGTCAAATGCAGAAGGTGCGGGTTTTTCCTCACTTGTTCGTGATCGTTCGGCGAGGATGCGGATCTGGCTCCCGCAACCCTCATTTCGACCCGGCCCCGCTCTTCAAGCTGCAGGGGATTCCGTCGCACATTTGACCGGTTTGAGGGGGGTATTTCCAGATCAAGCGATGGACTTAGCTGGGCAAGACCTTGTCGCATGTATCAAACCGATGATGGCAGTTCTCTTCACTCAACGCTAGACCATATCAAGTATGTGTAGAAAGGCCCACACCACCCCGCCCTTACGCCGGACATCCGCCGAAAGCGTTAACCCTGTCGATCCAAAGACTTAAAGCTGAGTGCGTGATAGCTAAGCCAAAAGCAGCTTCTCCGCCCTCTGTATTGCTCGGGGATCTTCAACGTAGTCCCGCCAGTCGTGCTTCTGCTCGAAACCCAGCATAGTGCGGATCTTCAGATTGGAGAACAGTGCTTCGTCCTCGTGCAACTCACGCGTCACTGGGACATCAGCATAGAACCGCCGGATTATTTCGCTGTTGGGCAGGTTGACCGAGTTTGTATCGTTTCCGGCGTTGAAGATCTGGAAGCCGAGCCCGTCGGTCTTGAGGCACAGATCGACGATCTGGCCGAGGTCGCGGGCGTCGATATAACAGAAGATGTTGCGCCGCCGGCAGGCCGGGTCGGCAAAGAAGCCGGGGAAGCGGTCGTATTCGTCCGGCTCCATCACGTTGCCGATCCTGAGCCCGTAGATGTCGAAGCCCGAACGGCGCTGAAACGCGCGGGCGGTCTTTTCGTTCACCACCTTCGACAGCCCGTAGCTGTCCATCGGGTTGGTGTCGTGCTCCTCGTCCATCGGCAGGTAATCGGGGCAGACCACTCCGTCAGCGAAGCAGACGCCATAGGTGGTTTCCGACGAGGCAAAGACGATCTTGCGGATGCCGAGCTTCACCGCCGCCTCGATCACGTTGTAGGTGCCGATGGTGTTCACCCGGAAGGTCTCGTGATCGGGGTTGATCAGGATGCGGGGGACGGCGGCGAAATGCACCACTGCGTCGAAGGCCGGCACGCCGGTGCCTGGCTCCAGCTCGTCGAAATCGGCGTAGCTGGTCATCACGTTGAACATCGAGCCGCTGTCGGTGATGTCGGCGATCAGGTTGTCGATGCCGGGCTCGTCGAGCGGCTTGAGATCGACATTGACCACCCGGTGCCCCTTGCCCCGCAGGTAGCGGCAAACATGGCGCCCGGCCTTGCCGGACCCGCCTGTGAACAGAATACGCATCGGCAGTGTTTCCTTTCTATGCCCCAACAATCGCACCGACCCCAAAGGCAACCACTGCGCAGACAGTCCCGACAAGAACCGTTTCACCTACACAGCGCAGCACATTCTCTCGAGTTGACCACCATCGCAGAAGTCCAA
>NZ_LNCI01000013.1 GCF_001509585.1 Tropicimonas marinistellae
TACGCTCAAACTTTTCCTTTGCCATTTGCGTGGCGCCTCGTCGTTAGGGGGCTCCCTGCGGCCCGGTTCTACATCGCGCGCGAAGTATTGCGTATGGGCCGGAAAATCAAGCGCCTTCGGCGTGCCGGGCGCGGAAAGACAGCCGCGAAGCGGCCAATCCGCCTGCCGCGCCCCCGGCGCCCGCGCGGGCTAGAAAAACGCGCCGAAAATCTCGCGATCTTCCGCGAACATCTCGTCGACGCGCTGCCGGTCAGCCTCGGTCAGCTCCGCGGCCGCGGCCCGGCTCCGGCTTTTCTGCGAATGGCGCAGGTCCGGGACATCGCCGACGATCGCGCGCACGTAGTCGCAAAGATCGGGCAGTTCGCGCAACGAGAACAGGCGGTCGAAATAGGCCGGGTCGCGCCCGAGAAAATGCGACAGCGGCTGCGAATGGTGCCGGATACCGGGCGCCGCATTCTGGTACAGGGGAAGGTCCTGGATGAACTGCCCGACCGTCGGCATCGAGGGCATGTCACGCTCCTCGAGGAACGCCGCGGAACCCGGCCGCTCCAGAAGACGCTCGTCCACGACCTTGTTGGCATAACACGAAACCACGCGGTCGACCGGATCGCGGACGACGGCGATCTTGCGGTGACCGCGCATCTGTTTCTTTTGCAGCGCGTCGAATGCCACGCTCTTGGCAAATTGGTGAATGTAGTAGCTGTGGCCGTTCAGCCTGAATCGCCGGAATTCGAACCCGTTGCTGATTTGGAAGAAAAAATGCTTCAGCGACGTGCATCCGCATTTCGGCACGCTCACATAGGTCAGCGCGTGCTTGGGCAGGTAAATCGTCATGGCCTAGTTCCTGGGAGTATTCGGAGTACCGACACCAGGCCCGGCAGACCTGCGCGGTTGTTCATTCCGGCGCGACACCGGTCACTCTTTCCGTTCAAACCAACCCTCGTTTTCCCGCATCCACTGCTCGATCTGGTAGGCTGCATTCGCCGACAGGTTGGCAACCTGCTCGGACTTGCTCTTGGTCAGCCCCGACCCGACAACGAAGTTCTCGTCCACCGATTCAAAAATCGTGAACTGGCGCGGTTCCGCGTTGATCTTCCCGCCGGCGGCATCGTCCCAGATCGACGCCTCGATCACCATCACCGATTTCGGCGCCATCACCACCGGCACACCGGGGACGGCCACCGAATAGCCAAGCACCGCGACGGCGATATGATAGAACTGGTCGCCCGGGTACCCGGAGAACCGCTGCTCCAGGGCGCTCTTCATGGCGCTCTCCCACTCGTCGATCGACACGTCGCGGGAGGGTTGAACGCGCTGCACATTGTCGGCCACGACAACGACGTGGCCCAACTTGAACGCTCCGAGCGGATCCCGCTCCGCCATACCGGCCATGTCCGACGTATTCGCACACCCCGCGAGCAACGCGGCGGCGGACAGAGTAAAGAGGCGTCGGGAGAGTGCTTTCATCTTGGGCTCACGGCTGGCGTCGGGCGCATCGTCCATCCGCAATAGCCGAGCCACTGGCGAGGTGCAATTTCACCTTCGGACTTTCGCCTGTCCGCAGGCGGGTTTATGTCTGCCGGGCAACATGGAGGAACCGGATGAGTGACGCGGGATTCGTCGGGCGGCTGCGCCTTGGAGTGAACATCGACCATGTTGCGACGGTGCGGAACGCGCGCGGTGGCGCCGTCCCCGATCCGCTGCGCGCGGCCCGGCTCGCCGAAGCCGCAGGCGCCGACGGCATCACGGCGCACCTGCGCGAGGACCGCCGCCACGTCACCGATACCGATATCGAGGGGCTCGCGCGCGACCTGACCGTGCCGCTCAATTTCGAAATGGCAGCAACCGAGGAGATGCAGGCCATCGCCCTGCGCCATCGCCCCCATGCCGTCTGCATCGTTCCCGAAAAGCGCGAGGAACGGACGACCGAAGGCGGGCTCGAGGTCGCGCAGGACGAAAACCGGCTGGCGCATTTCATCGCGCCGCTGCGGGATGCCGGCATACGGGTGTCGATTTTCATCGCCGCCGACGCCCGGCAGATCGAAGCCGCCCACCGGATCGGCGCGGCCGTGGTGGAACTCCACACCGGCGCATATTGCGATGCCCATGCCGAAGGCCGGTTCGACGACCGCGACGCGGAACTTGAACGCCTCCGCAAGATGTCCGCCTTCGCCCATTCGCTCGGGCTCGAAGTGCACGCCGGACATGGGCTCACCTATGACACCGTGCAGCCGATTGCGGCCTTCCCGGAGGTCGTGGAACTCAACATCGGCCATTTCCTCGTGGGCGAAGCGATTTTCGTGGGGCTGGAAGCGTCGATCCACGAAATGCGGCGGCTGATGGACGCGGCGCGCGACTAGCGCGGCGCCGCTCCTGCCTTACGCGCCCAGGCCGCTGGCCGCGAGCTCCCCCTTGATCCAGCGGCGAAACGCCCGCTGTGGCGCGGTGCGCGGCCCCTCTGCCCCGGTGATCAGCCAGTAGGCGAAGCCGCTCGGCCGGCGGCAGCCGGGGAACGGCTCGGCAAGGTTGCCCCGGTCCAGCTGGTCCTGTGCCAGCGTCTCCCAGGCCAGAAACACACCTGCACCCGTCATGACCGCGTCCAGGCACATCCCCGCGTCGGAAAAGGCCGGGCCATCCCGCAGGATCTCGCTGGTCAGCCCTTCGGGTCCGAGCCAGTCGGCCCAGTCAAACATCGTCCCGTCGTCGCGCACCACCGGAACCTTCGCCAGATCGGCCGGCACGGAAAGGCGCTCCGCCGTCGCCCTGGAGCAGACGGGAAACACGCGGTGGCTCAGCAATCGTTCCGCTGTCACCCCCGGCCAGCCGCCGCGCCCGACGCGGATGCAGAGGTCGATATCGGCAATATCCGGGTTGAGGTGCTCGGAATCGGCCGACAGGCGCACCTTGATGTCCGGATATTGCTCCGAGAACCGCGCCAGCCGATAGACGAGCCACCGGGCGGCAAAGATCGGCGGTGCGGAAATGGTCAGCCGCGCATCCGCGCGTTCGAATCCGCGCCCGACTGCCTTGGCAATGCGCGCGAACCCCGCGGAAAGGTGGGCAGACACCTCGACGCCGAGGTCGGTCGGCACCATGCCCGTCTGGCGGCGGTCAAAGAGCTTCGCGCCGAAGATCCGTTCCACGCGCATGACCTGCTGGCTCACCGCCCCCGGCGTCACGCCAAGTTCCGCGGCCGCACGGGACAACGAGCCGCAACGGGCCACCGTCTCCACGGCGCGCAGTCCGGACAAGGGAATACGGTTCAGAGTATCCATATAGAAATACTAAACCCTCCTTGAGCGCGTTTCGATCATCTGTTGCGGTTTATCGGGCATATTCTCTGAGACATGAAGCATGCACTTTCAACTTTTCTCAAGTTCCTCCGGACCCGCGCCATACCGGCGCGCGCCCCCTGCCCCGATCCTGCCGATCACCCGGCTCTGAAGAATATGTCCCTGCGCGAACTTGCGGATCTGCCCATGCCGCGGCCCGCATCGGCCGAGTTCGATAGCTGTTGACGGCCCGGCTCGTTTGACCCACCAAAGGGCATGATCCTGGGCATCGGCACCGACCTTGCGAATATCGAGCGTATTGCCGGCACGCTGGAGCGTTTCGGCGACCGGTTCCGCAACCGCGTCTTCACCGAGATCGAACAGCGAAAGGCAGAGCGGCGGGCCGATACTCCCGGCACCTATGCAAAACGCTGGGCGGCGAAGGAGGCCTGCTCGAAGGCGCTCGGAACCGGCCTCCGGATGGGCATTGCCTGGAAGGATATGGCGGTCAGCAACCTCGAAACCGGCCAGCCGGTCATGACCGTCACCGGATGGGCCGCGGAACGTCTGGCAGAGATGACCCCGCCCGGCCACGAGGCGATCATCCACGTCACGCTGACCGACGATCATCCCTGGGCGCAGGCCTTCGTGGTTATCGAAGCCCGCCCCCTGGCCCCGGCGGGCTGACGCGCGCGCCCCCCGGTAATCGGCCGAAGGCCGGCGAAACTCGGCGCTTCGCGCCGGTCAGCCGGTGTGGAAAAGCAGGGGCGGCACACCCACCGGGGCCGTGCCTGAGTGGGTTCCGGCCCGCCCCGGCCCGCGCGAGCCGCTTGACAGTCTCACCTCCCCTGCCCATGAAGCGCCGTGTCCGATGCAACGGACAGGACAGGCATGAGCAGGACAAAACATGGGCAACGCGGTCGAAGGCATCTGGGAAACGATCAAGACGGTCTTCTGGGCCCTTGTGATCGCGGGCGTATTCAGAACGCTGTTCTTCCAGCCCTTCTGGATTCCCTCCGGCTCGATGAAGGACACGCTGCTCATCGGTGACTTCCTGTTCGTCAACAAGATGGCCTACGGCTATTCCCGCTACTCCTGCCCCCTCGGGCTCTGCCCGATCGACGGGCGGCTGCTCGGCTCCGAGCCGGAGCGCGGCGACGTGGTGGTCTTCCGCCACCCGGTCAACGAGACCGACTTCATCAAGCGGCTGATCGGCCTGCCCGGCGACCGGGTCCAGATGAAGGACGGCGTGCTGCACATCAACGACGCGCCGGTGCAGATGGATCCCGACGGCCTCTTCATCGAGGAAATGGCGCCGCAAGGCCCCCAACAGCTCATGCCGCGCTGCGCGAACGGGCCGGTCGGGGCTGGCGGCACCTGCGAGAAGCAACGCTACACCGAGACCCTGCCCAACGGCGTCAGCCACTCGATCCTGGATATCGGCCTCGGCCCCAATGACAACACCCCGGTCTTCACCGTGCCCGAGGGCCATTACTTCTTCATGGGCGACAACCGCGACAATTCCACCGACAGCCGGGTGAACCAGCTCGCCCGCGGCGTCGGCATGGTCCCGGCCGAGAACCTCATCGGCCGCGCCGACCGGATCATGTTCTCCTCCGCCGGCCGCTCGCTCTTCTTCGTCTGGACCTGGCGCGCGGACCGTTTCTTCAAGAGGATCGATTGAAGCTCTCGGCGGATCTGAAAGATTTCGAACAGCGCCTCGGGCACCGGTTCACCCGCCCCGAGCTGCTGGTGCGCGCGCTGACACACCCCTCTCTCGCCTCGCAGACCCGGCCGTCCAACCAGCGGCTCGAATTCCTCGGCGACCGCGTGCTGAACCTGGTGATCGCCGAAGCGCTCTTCCGGCACGACCGGCTGGCCGACGAGGGCCAGCTCGCGCCGCGCTACAACGTGCTCGTGCGCAAGGAGACCTGTGCCGATGTCGCCCGCCAGATCGACCTCGGAGCGGCGCTGAAGCTCGGACGCTCGGAAATGATGTCCGGCGGCCGGCGCAAGAACGCCCTGCTGGGCGACGCCATGGAGGCGGTCATCGCGGCGATCTACCTCGACGGTGGGCTGGAGGCCGCCAAACCCATCGTGCTCCGGCTCTGGGGAAAGCGCATCGAAGCCGCGGAAGATCAGGCGCGCGATCCCAAGACGGCGCTGCAGGAATGGGCGCAGGCACGCGGCATGCCGCCGCCGCGCTACGTGGAAACGGCGCGCTCCGGGCCCGACCACGCGCCGCAATTCACCATCGCCGCGCGGCTCGAAAACGGCGAGGAGGAAATCGCCACCGCCGGTTCCAAGCGGCAGGCCGAACAGGTGGCGGCAACCGCGCTGCTCTCCCGGCTCGAAGGCGACTAGGCCCGGACGGGCATGGAGTGCCCCGCCTCGCGGGCACGGGTGCGGGTGCGGCCGTGCCGGGCCGGACCGTCACCTGCGACAAGATGAGTAAATGATATATCTTTGATGCGACATATATCGACCCGTGTCGATACCCGCTGCCCGTGCAGGGCGGCGCAACGTTTTCACGGGAGATCCAGATGTCCAACGACCAGACGATCCAGAACCTCCAGACCGCGCTGGAGATGGAAATGACCGCCGCCCACCAATACCAGTTGCATGCGCAGGTGCTCGACGACTGGGGGCTCAACCTGCTGGCGGCAAAGATGCGCGAGGAGATGCAGGAGGAGATCGGCCATTCCGACCTCTTCATGGAGCGCATCATCTACCTCGGCGGCACCCCCGAGCTGCGTTTCCAGAAACAGCCGAAACGCGCGGAGACGCTCCAGGAGATGTTCGAAATGGACGCCGCCGACGAGCAGGAGGCGATCGAGGTCTACACCAAGGGCGCCCAGCAGGCCGGCGAAGTCGGCGACATCGGCAGCCGGGTGCTGTTCGAGAAAATCGTGCTCGACGAGGAAGGCCACAAGGGCTGGCTCGACCTGCAACTCAGCCTGCTCGCACGGCTCGGCGAGCGAGCCTTCAGCGCGAAGTGGATCGCGTTGGGTGACACAGGGGCCGCGCCGGCGGAGGCGTAACTCCGCCAGACTCCGGCTCGCTGCAGGCCGCGATCACGCGGCCTTGCGTCCGCGCGACCGGCGGCGGGGGCGTCGCTTCGCACCGGCATTGCCGCCCGCGCCCTTGCCAGCCTTGCCACCCCGGCGCGGCGCCGGCGCGTCGCCGCCGCCCCAACGGGTGCCGCCATGCACCGGGATCTCGCGGCCCATGGTCTTCTGGATCGCCTTCAGCTCCGACATCTCCGCCGGCGCGCAATAAGCAACGGCCCGGCCATCCCGCCCGGCGCGCGCCGTGCGGCCGATCCGGTGCACGTAATTGTCCGGCACGTTCGGCAGGTCGTAGTTGTAGACGTGCCGCACGCCGGGAATGTCGAGCCCCCGCGCCGCCACGTCGGTGGCCACCAGCACCTTCAGCTTGCCCGCCTTGAAGGCGTCGATGGCGCGCTGCCGCTGCCCCTGGGACTTGTTGCCGTGAATCGCATCGACCGCGTAGCCCGCCCCGTCCAGCGCCTTCATCAGCCGGTTTGCACCGTGCTTGGTGCGCGTGAAAACGAGTGCGAGCTCTTCGCGGTGCGCGTCGAGATGCTCGATCAGCAGCGGCGTCTTGCCGGCCTGCTCGACGAAGTGCAGCCCCTGGTCGATCTTGTCCGCCGGCTTGCCCGGCGGTGCCACCTCCACGCGCACGGCGTCGGTCAGGTAGGTGCGCGACAGCTCTTCCATCAGCTTCGGCATGGTGGCCGAGAACATCATCGTCTGCCGCTGCTTCGACAACAGCGGCGCGATCCGGCGCAGGGCATGGATGAACCCCATGTCGAGCATCTGGTCGGCCTCGTCGAGCACCAGGAACTGCGTCTGGTCGAGCCGCACGGTCTTGCGCTCGATATGGTCGATCAGCCGCCCCGGCGTCGCCACCAGCAGGTCGGTGCCCCGATGCAGCCGGTTGGACTGCGCGTTGAGCGAGGCGCCGCCTACCACGAGATTGACCTTGAGGTGGGTGTCGCCGGTATAGGCAGCGAGATTGTCGGCGATCTGCTTGGCCAACTCGCGGGTCGGCGCCAGGATCAGGCCGCGCACCGTCTTCGGCTCGGGCTTGCTGCCGGCCTTGATCAGCCGATGCGCCATCGGCAGGCCGAAAGCGGCCGTCTTGCCGGTGCCGGTCTGGGCAATGCCCATCACGTCGCGCCCTTCCAGCGCGAGCGGAATCGCCTGTTTCTGGATCGGCGTCGGGTCGGTGATGCCCTGCTCGGCAAGGCGTCGGACGAGGCGGGGCTGCAGCCCCATGGTGTCGAAAGTCATAAGCGTAGAATCCTAGGGCCGAACGGCGATACCGCGGCCGGAGTTGGTCGCCGCCTCACCCCGAACGGGCGGACGGTCGCATTGGGGTTGCGCGACATGCGGGCCGGGGGCCGGATTGCCCGAACGGCCGTCATCGCGCCGGACCCCTGCGTGACGTGGGAACCTGGGAAGATGGTGTCGTTTCGCGCCAACCGCTTCGGGTGGCTGCTTGTTGCTCACGCGGCAGAAACGACCCGCCGCACATGCGGGCTGCCAGCGGACAAGTCAAGGCTTTTCGCGTAAACGCATCTTGCGCGCTGGCGCTTTTTCGCACGATCCGCTAGACCCGGTGCCTGCATTCGAGGTCTTCACCCATGAGCACATTATGAGCACACGTTGCGGATTCGTCGCCCTGATCGGGGAGCCCAACGCCGGCAAGTCGACGTTGATGAACCACATGGTCGGGGCAAAGGTCTCGATCGTCACCCACAAGGTGCAGACGACCCGCGCGCGCATCCGGGGCGTGGCGATCGAGGGCGACGCGCAAATCGTCTTCGTCGATACGCCCGGCCTCTTCCGGCCGCGCCGCAGGCTCGACCGCGCCATGGTGGCCGCGGCCTGGGGCGGCGCGGCGGATGCCGATCTGGTGGTGCTGCTGATCGAGGCGCACCGCGGCCTGACCGACGGCGTCCGGGCGATTGTCGAGGCGCTCAACGAGCGCGGCGGCACGCAGCCCGTGGCGCTGGCGATCAACAAGATCGACAAGGTGAAATCCGAGACCCTGCTGGCACTCACGCAGGAGATGAACGACGCCTACCCGTTCCAGCAAACCTTCCTGATCTCCGCCGAGAAGGGCTACGGCGTGCAGGATCTGCGCAACTGGCTGGCCGAGAGCCTGCCCGGCGGGCCGTGGCTCTACCCGGAAGACCAGATCGCCGATCTGCCGATGCGGATGATCGCCGCCGAGATGACGCGCGAGAAGCTCA
This sequence comes from Tropicimonas marinistellae, assembly GCF_001509585.1. Lineage (GTDB taxonomy): Bacteria > Pseudomonadota > Alphaproteobacteria > Rhodobacterales > Rhodobacteraceae > Tropicimonas > Tropicimonas marinistellae. The sequence continues at coordinate 8,554 of NZ_LNCI01000013.1, forward strand.
CCCTGCGGCTGCACCAGGAGCTTCCCTACCAGCTCACCGTGGAGACCGAGAACTGGGAGGAGCGCAAGGACGGCTCGGCGCGGATCGACCAGGTGATCTATGTCGCCCGCGACGGGCACAAGGGGATCGTGCTCGGCAAGAAGGGCGAGACGATCAAGGCCGTGAGCCAGGCGGCGCGCGCGGAACTGGAGGAATTCCTCGACCGGAAAATCCACCTGTTCCTGCAGGTGAAGGTGCGCCCGGGCTGGCTCGAGGAGGCCGAGCGCTATTCCGAGATGGGGCTGGATTTCAAGGACGGCAACGCGTGAGCCGACTGGCCGCGAGCCTCTGGGTGCAGGCCTACCTGATGCGGCTGCAAATCGAGGCGATCCCGGCCTATGTGCTGGCCCACGGCGACGACACCGCCGGCGCGATCCTGGTGAAACTCGCCCCGCGCGACGGCACCGCGCGGCTCTTCCAGCGGGTGATGGCGATGGACGGCTCGCGGCCCTGGGACGTGCTGGCCGAGGGGGCGGAGGACGAGGTCGACGCGGCCATCGCGCGGCAGCGCCGCTCCGACCCGGATCTCTGGGTGATCGAGGTCGAAAGCCCGGCCGGGCGCCACATGCTGGACGAACCGGGCCTGGAGTGACAGGCTGCGCCGGAGTTTTCTTGCCTCCGGCGGGGATATTTCCGGACAGAAGAAGGGCGCGATGGACTGGCGGGACGAAGGCGCGTTGCTGGCGGTACGGCCGCATGGCGAGAGTGCCGCGATCATCGAGGTCTTCACCGCCGCGCATGGCCGCCACGCCGGCGTGGTGCGCGGCGGCGCCTCGCGGCGGATGGCGCCGGTGCTGCAGCCCGGCGCTCAGCTCTCGGTGGAATGGCGGGCGCGGCTGGAGGATCATCTCGGCGCCTACCGGGTGGAGTTGCTGCGCTCCCGCGCCGGGGCGGTCATGGCGGAGCGGCGGGCGCTTTACGCGCTCGGGGCCGCCTGCGCGCTCCTGAGCTTCGCGCTGCCCGAGCGGGAGCCGCATTCCGGGCTCTACGGCGCGACCCAGCATCTCTTCGATGCCTTTGGCACCGATCCGCGCTGGCCGGCGCTCTACCTGCTCTGGGAGAAGGCCTTGCTGGAGGAGCTCGGCTTCGCGCTCGACCTCTCCGCCTGCGCGGCCACCGGCGCGACCGACGATCTGGTCTATGTCTCGCCGAAATCCGGCCGGGCGGTGAGCCGCGCGGGCGCCGGTCAATGGGCCGACCGGCTGCTGCCGCTGCCCGGCGCGTTGCGGGGGGAGCCGGTGAATGCGCCGGGCGACATACTGGAAGGATTGCGGACGACCGGCTATTTCCTGGAGCATTGGCTTGCACCGTCGCTCGGCGACCGCCCGCTTCCCCCGGCACGCGCGCGGTTCGTACATTACCTGGCACGCAACGAGGACCGGACATGAAACGTTTCGCGGAAATCCATGAGATGGCGCTCGCCCGCAAGGGCGCCGCCGAGCTGGAAGCCCTCCTGCCCGCGCCCCCCGCGCAGCCGCTGCGGGATCTGCCGGACGACCGCATCCTGTCGGATTTCACCAAGCGGATCTTCCAGGCCGGGTTCAACTGGGCGCTGATCGAAACCAAGTGGCCGGGCTTCGAGGAGGCGTTTCACGGCTTCGACATCGGCCGCAACGCGATGATGTCGGATGAGGATCTCGATGCGCATCTGAAGAACACCGCCATCGTGCGCAACGCCGCGAAGATCCTGACGGTGCGGGACAACGCCATCTTCCTCGGCGATCTGGCGCGGGAACACGGGTCGGCCGCCCGGTTCTTCGCCGATTGGCCGGTGGAGGATACCGTGGGGCTCTTCGAACTTCTCAAGAAACGCGGTGCGCGGCTCGGCGGGCTGACCGGGCAATATGCGCTGCGGTTTCTGGGCTACGACGCGCTCATCCTGTCGAAATCCGTCGTCGCCGGGCTCAACATGGCCGGCGCGATCGAGGGCGCGGCAACCTCCAAACGCGCGCAGCGCCAGGCGCAGGAGGCGTTCAACGCCTGGCACGCCGAAAGTGGTGCGCCCTATGCTGTCATCAGCCGGACACTGGCGCTCGCCGTTCCGGACTAGCCGCGCGTGCCGTGGCGAATGGCAGCATTGCCCGCGCGCCGCGCCGGCCGCAGGAGATGCATAACGAAACCGCAGACCGGGAGGCCCCCCGTGGAAGACATCTGGCTCGGCTATGCCAAACGTTTGCAGGCGCTCGCCGCCACCGGGCTGCATTACAGCCCCGACGCCTTCGATCAGGAACGGTTCGCCGAGATCGACACGATTTCCCGCGAGATGATCGCGCGCCTCGGCCAGGTGCCAATCGGCCACCTCAAGGGGCTCGCGGAACCGCACGAAGGCTATGCCACGCCCAAGATCGACATTCGGGCCGCTGTCTTCCGCGACGAGAGGATCCTGCTCGTGCGGGAGAAGGTGGACGGCAAATGGACGATGCCGGGCGGCTTTGCCGATATCGGCTACACCGCCGGCGATGTCGCGGTGAAGGAGACCTGGGAAGAAGCGACGCTCCGGGTCCGGATCGCGAAACTCTACGAGATCCGTCATCGGGCCAGGCAACCGGGCGAGCCCGATCACCGGGATTTCTACAAGCTGTTCTTCCTCTGCACGCCCGAGGATGACGCTCCCCCGCAGCCCGGCCCGGAGACCACCGACGCGCGGTTCTTCGAGACCGATGCGCTGCCGCCGATGTCCGTCGGCCGCTCGAACCCGAGAGACGTGGCGCGCGCACGTGAGCATCTCAATGCCCCGGAAACGCCGACCGACTGGGACTGACTGACCGGCCGCGCTCGGACGCGCATTCGGTCTCTCGCCAACGGAGCAAGCCGCGCGTCGACGGTCCGCGGGGCGGCGATGCTCGGATGGGTGCTGGTGCTTTATGCCCGTGTTCCTGGAAGACCTCGGAGCGTTGCGATGACGGTAACGTATCGCCGGCCCGTCCGGGCGGACCGGCGACGCGCGGCGGCCTGACGGCCTTGTTCCGCGCGGGAAGCGGAGTGCCGAGACGGGGTCTACGCTCGCGGTTTCGCATCCGGTCCAGCCGCGTCCCGTGCAAACCGCGCATCGGCGGTCCGGGGGGCGGCGACCGGCATTGGGCCAGCAGCGGTTTATCCGCGTTTTCCCGGAAGACCTGATAGCTTCGCGCAAGCGTCAACGTATCGCCGGCCCGTCCGGGCGGACCGGCGATGCGCGGCGGCCTGACGGCCTTGTTCCGCGCGGCGACAAAGGAGGAGATTCTGCGCCCGGTCATCCCGCCCGATGGCGACAGACATGCCAAGGCGCCGTCCCTATCCGCCCAGCAGCGAGCGCGCCAACAACAAGGCGTTGCCCGGATACTCCCCGATCCGGCGCACCGCATGGGGCCACCAGTTTTCGCCGAACGGCACGTAGAGCCGCACTTGCTCGCCCCGCCCGGCCAGCGCGCGGGCCACGTCCTCGCGCACGCCCAGCAGCATCTCGAATTCGTAGCTGCCCTTGGGCCAGCCGCCCGCTTCCGCCGCGGCAATCGCGTGGTCGTGCAACGCCGTGTCATGCGTCGCCACGATGGGGTAGAACCCTGCCGCCCGCGCCTCGGCGGAAAACATCGCATCCAGCAGCCGCCGATAGCTGTCCTTGATGTCCGGCGTCGTGGTGTAGGCAATCTCGCGCCCCTCGGCAAAGGCGCCCCGCACGAGCCGCACGCGGCTGCCGCGCGCTGCCTGTGCCGCCATGTCGGCCTCGGTTCGCCGCAGGTAGGCCTGCAATGTCAACGCGGTTGGCAGGCCGGCGTCCTGCAACGCGTCATGCATCGCGATGGTCGGGCCGGTGACGCTCGCGTCTTCCATGTCGAACATCAGGCAGGTTACGCCGCCGCGCCCGTCCGCCCGCTCGGCCATCGCCCGCGCGATGCGCTCGGCACGCGGCTGAACCAGCGACGGGTCGATCTGGTAGCCGATCTGGGTCGGATCGACGGAGACGTGGATATCGAGCGTCGTCGCGCCGAGCGCGTCGACCGCCGCCAGTTTCTGCGCGACGTTCTCTTCGACCAGGTCGAGCCGGTCGACATATTCGCCCATGTAGAAGAGGGAGGACCGGATGCCGGCCTCCTCCATCAGGCGCCGCGCCCGCGCCACGCCGTCGGCGGCCGTCTTTCCGGCGACGTATTTGTCGGCAAGGAAGGACGTCGCGCGCGAGGTTTGCATGAAGTGCTTGATCCGCGGCGACCGGGCCGCCGCGATCATGGACGATTGCCAGGCCCGTCTCAGCATACCCGCCTCTCCTGTCGCCGTGATGCGAGGCGACCCTATTGCCGCCTGCGCGCCGAGCGAAACGTGTCGGGATGCCGCGCCGCCGCCTCGCTGCCAGCCGCCGTCACCGGCACAGGTTAAGATCCGGTTAAAGAGATCTCGTAACCCATTGAAACATATGGGGCCGGACGGTGTCTCACGGTGAGACACCCAGGTCCGGCTCAGCCCAGCAGCCGCCGCGCGATCACCTGCGCCTGAATCTCTGCGGCCCCCTCGAAGATGTTCAGAATCCGCGCATCGCAAAGCACCCGGCTGATCGCATATTCCTGCGCGAAGCCGTTGCCGCCGTGGATCTGCAAGCCATTGTCCGCCGCCGCCCAGGCGACGCGCGCCCCCAGAAGCTTGGCCATGCCTGCCTCCAGGTCGCAACGCTGGTCGTGATCCTTCTCCCAGGCCGAGAAATAGGTCAACTGCCGGGCAATCATGATCTCCACCGCCATCATCGCCAGCTTGCCCGAAACACGCGGAAACTCGATCAACGCCTTTCCGAATTGCTTGCGATCCTGCGCGTATTGCATGGCGATATCGAGCGCCGACTGCGCCACGCCGATGGCACGGGCGGCGGTCTGGATGCGCGCCGCCTCGAAGGTCTTCATAAGCTGCTTGAAGCCCTGCCCCTCGACACCGCCGAGCAGGTTCTCGCCCTTGACGTGAAAATTGTCGAAGCCGAGCTCGTATTCCTTCATGCCGCGATAACCCAGCACCTCGATCTCACCGCCGGTCATGCCCTCGGTCGGGAAGGGGTCCTCATCCGTACCCGGCGTCTTCTCGGCCAGGAACATGGAGAGCCCCTTGTGATCGGTCGTGTCCGGATCGGTCCGGGCGAGCAGCGTCATCACATGGGTCCGCGCGGCATGGGTGATCCAGGTCTTGTTGCCGGTCACCGTGTAGTCGCCATTCTCGTCCTTCACCGCGCGGGTGCGCAGGGAACCGAGATCGGAGCCGGTGTTCGGCTCGGTGAAGACGGCGGTGGGCAGGATCTCGGCGCTGGCCAGCTTCGGAAGCCAGTGTTCCTTCTGCGCGTCCGTGCCGCCCGCCAGGATCAACTCGGCCGCGATTTCGGAACGCGTTCCGAGCGATCCGACCCCGATATAGCCCCGCGAAAGCTCCTCCGAGACGACAACCATCGAGGCTTTCGTGAGGCCGAAGCCGCCGAACTCCTCCGGAATGGTCAGGCCGAAAACCCCCATCTCGGCCAGTTCCTCGATGATCTCCATCGGGATCAACTCGTCCTTGAGGTGCCACTCGTGGGCATTCGGCTCCACACGTTCGACCGCGTAGCGGCGGAACTGCTCGCGGATCATCTCCAACTCGTCGTCGAGCCCGGTCGCGCCGACGGTGATATTCGCCGCCTGCTCCTGCATCAGCTCCACCAACCGCGTGCGCGCGCGCTGCGAATTGCCGTTCTGGCAGAGGCGCGTGATCTCGGTCGTGTGCAGCCGCTGCAGGTCCTCCAGCTCGTCCAGCCCCATGTCGCGCACCCGGACGATCTCCGTCTGGCTCATCGGGATGCCGCCCTGGATCTGCAGAAGATATTCGCCAAAGGCGATCTGGTGGAGGAGCTGTTCGATCTCGCCGAATTTCCCATCGGCCTCCAGACGTTCCGCCCAGGCCTGCATCTGGGTGAGCGACTGCGCATAGGTTGCCAGCCACGCCAGCGCATGGGCGGCGGTCTGGTTCTGTTCAAGAAGCGCGCCCGAGACCCGATCCCCGTCAACGACACGCGCCTTGACCGCCACTGTTGCGGCATCGACCAACTCGTTTACGGGTGAAATCGCCGCCCTCGTCAGCGTCAGCAGATCGTCGAGAATAGCGCTCCCGGCCTCCGCCTGGGGCAGGTCTTGTCCATCATGCGGCATGACTCGAATCCTTCATCTTCGCGTTCCGTAAGGACATAGGTTGTTTGCAGGTGCAGCGCAACATAATTTCAATTACGGCCGATATTTACACCCTTTATGTCTCGTTGGATTTTGCAAGTGCGAGATCGCAGCGGATCGGCTAAGGGCAGCCCATGATTGCAGCTTTGTCCGCCGACGGCCTCACCCCCGCGTTTCTGGCCCTTGCACTCGGCATCACGTTTGTCGCCGGTTTCGTGAAGGGAACCACCGGATTCGCCATGCCGATGATCATGATATCGGGCCTGGCATCCTTCCTGTCGCCCGAACTGGCGCTGGCCGGGCTGATTCTTCCGACATTGGTGACGAATGTGATGCAGGCATTGCGTGACGGCATTGCCGCCGCGTGGCGGGCGGTTCGCCGTTTCAGGATCTATTTCGCTGTTGGCGGCGCGTGCATCCTGCTGGCTGGGCAATTGGTGACAGCCTTGGACCCGCGCATTGTCTATGCCCTCATCGGCATTCCGATCACGGGGTTCGGGCTCCTGCAGATCGTGGGTTGGCGGCCGCGGATCGCGCCGGAGAACCAGCGGGTCGCAGAGGTCGGTCTGGGCGCGGCGTCCGGGATCGTCGGCGGTATTTCCGGCGTCTGGGGACCGCCGCTCGTGATGTACCTCACCGCGCTTGGCACGCCCAAAGCCGAACAGGTGCGCACGCAAGGCGTCGCCTTCGCTCTGGCTGCGGTGCTGTTGGTTGCCACACACCTGCAATCCGGCGTCCTGAACACGCGCACATTGCCCTTTTCCGGGCTCATGCTTGTGCCCGCCCTCGCGGGAATGTGGATCGGGCAAAGGGTTCAGGACGGGCTGGATCAGGAAATGTTCCGCAAGGCGACGCTTGTCGTTCTGATGCTGGCCGGGCTCAACCTGCTCCGCCGGGCAATCATGTGACCCCGCAAATCGCCGATAGGGCGAGAGGTCATTCTGTCATGCCGGACCGTGCAACCGCGACTGATTTCACGATTGCGTGGCATGCGACGCCGGGTTCCAGGGCCAGCGCGCGCACCGAACGGCGCGTAATGCGCGACAGCAGCCGGTCGCGGCCGGATGCGAGCTGAACGACAACCCCGCCGTCGCCATCGTCGCGCATCGCAATGACAGTCGCAGGCAGGATGTTGAGCGCCGACAATCCCTCCGGGCGCGCGCGCGACAAGATGACCTCGTGCGCGGGGATACGTACGCGCAGCAAACGCCCGGGCGGGCCGGAGACCCCCGGCAGAAGGAGGGTCCCCTCCGAGGTGCGCAATTCGCTCAGACCGTCCCCGTGGTGCGCAACGATCCGGGCCTCAAGCACGGCGCCGGCGGCCCGCGGACCGAAGCTCGGCACGACGTCGGGATCGGAAAGGACCTCCGCGGTGGAACCGGCGCGAACCACCCTGCCCTGTTCCAGCACCACGACGGTTGTCGCAAGGCGCGCCACCTCGGGCAACGCGTGGCTGACGTAGAGGATTGGCAGACGGATCTCGTCGCGCAGGCGTTCGAGAAACGGCAGGATCTCGGCCTTCCGAGCCTCGTCCAAAGCGGCCATGGGCTCATCGAGCAGCAGGAGACGCGGCCGGGCGAGCAGAGCGCGGCCGATGGCGACCCGTTGTTTCTCACCGCCCGAGAGCCCCGCAGGCCGCCGCGCGAGCAGGTGCGCTATTCCGAGCATTTCAATGATGCGGTCGAACGCCTCGCTATCGGGAGATCGACGTTGCGCGCGCAATCCGTAGGCCAGATTGCTTCGAACGTTCATATGTGGAAACAGCCGCGCATCCTGAAAGACGTAGCCGACACCACGCCGATGCGGCGGCAGCCATTTCCTGGCGGATGTGTCCCCCATGACCCAACCGTCCACAGCGACGTAGCCTTCCTCGGGCCGGAGAAGGCCGGCGACCGCCTGCACGATGGTCGTCTTGCCGGCACCCGAATGGCCGAAAAGCGCCGTCACCCCGTCTGGCGCGTCGAATGCCGCGTCGAGATAGAACCCCGGCAGGCTGTGACGGAGGCGGATCACGAGCGTCATTGCCCCTCCATTCGCCGCCGGACCCGTCGGGCGAGCAACTCGGAGGCGAGCAACGCGCCCATGGCAAGGCAGATCGAGATCCCCACAAGGATCGCAGCCTGAACCTCGGCGCCCGGAACCTGCAGGAACGTGTAGACAGCCGACGGCAAGGTTTGAGTCTGGCCGGGGATGTTCGAAACGAAGGTAATCGTGGCTCCAAACTCGCCCATAGCCTTCGCAAAGGCGAGAATGGCGCCGGCGATTATCCCCGGCAGAATGAGCGGCAGGGTGATGGTGGCGAAAACACGAAGCCGCCCCGCCCCGAGCGTGGCCGCGGCTTCTTCGAGACCGGAATCGACGGCCTCTATGGACAGCCGGATCGCCCGCACCATGAGCGGAAACGCCATGATGGCCGCCGCGAGCGCCGCCCCCTTCCAGTTGAAGGCGAAGGTAATGCCGAAGGTGTCGTAGAGAAATGCCCCGACGGGGCCTCGTCGTCCGAAGGCGAGAAGCAACAGGTAGCCGGTGACAACCGGTGGCAGGATCAATGGCAGGTGCACCACGCCGTTGAGCAATTGCCTCCCGGGAAAACTGCCGCGTGCCAACAGCAGCGCCACCGCGATTCCCAGCGGCAGGCTTGCCAGCATGGCCCAAAACGAAACCTTGAGCGAGAGCGCAACGGCTTCCCAGGCCTCCGGAGACAACCCGCCCGCCACGTCAGCCGTCCGCCCCAGCGAGCCCGAAACCGTGGGCAACAAAGGCATGGCCCGCCGCAGGGCTTGCGAGATACTCCGCGAAATCCTCCGCCACCCTCGACGTGCCGTCGTGCAACAGGACCATGGGGTAAACAATTGGCGGGTGGCTTTCCGGTGGAAATACTCCAATCGGCGTTACCCGTGGTTCCGCGAGCGCATCGGTTGCGTAGACAATCCCGAAGGGCGCCTCTCCGGTCGCGACGAGCGCCAGCGCGGCACGCACGTTATCGGCCTGTGCGACGTTCGGTGAGATTTCCTCCCACCATCCCAGCGATTGCAGCGCCGCCTTGCCGTAAACCCCGGCAGGGACGGCCTCCACGAGCGCCATGGCGAGGCGGTCGTCACCGAGGCGCAAGGCGAGATCATCGTTGCTCTCGAAATCCAACGGTTTGGCGGCGGGATCGTGGGCCACCACGACAAGCGAATTTGTGAGCAGATCGCGCCGGCCCTCCTCCCGGACCAGCCCTTTTCGCCCGAGCGCGTCCACCCAGGCCGCGTTCGCCGAAATGAAGAGATCGGCGGGAGCACCCGCTTCGATTTGACGGGCAAGCGTCGAGCTTCCAGCGAGCGAGAGGATTACCCTGTTCCCCGTTGCCCGTTCCCAATCCGAGGCGACCGCCTGCATGGCATCGCGCAAGCTCGCCGCGGCGAAGACGAGCACCTGCCCGGCATGCGCAGGCAGCGCCACCGAAATGACCAACAGGATGGCCAGCAGGATTGAAGGACTTGATCTCATAGGGCGTTCACGAGGGCGAATGGCCGCCAAAGTGTGCGCTGCCAGTCAGCCCGCGGCAAGGGCGCTCCGGTGTCGCACGGCGGCAGACGGAAAGAGACGGCCCGGAAAAACCGGGCCGTCCGAATGCGCAGAACGCGGAGGGGATCAACCGATCGCGACGGCTTTCACGTCATCGCTCACGTAAGGCATGTATTGTTCGAAGTTGTCCTTGAACATGCCCACGAGCTTTTCGGCCTGCACGTCGAAGGCGGCCTTGTCCTTCCAGGTGTCGCGCGGGTGCAGCAGGTCGGTCTCAATACCAGGTACTTCCACCGGCACGTCGAAGCCGAAGAACGGATCCTTCTTGAAGGCAACGGATTTGAGCGTGCCATCGAGCGCGGCGGAAAGCAGCGAGCGGGTGGCCTTGATGGGCATCCGCGAACCGGTTCCGTAGGCGCCACCGGACCAGCCGGTGTTGACCAGCCAGCAGGTCGCGCCGCTGTCGGCGATCTTCTTCATCAGCAGGTCGCCATAAACTTCCGGACGCCGCGGCATGAAGGGCGCGCCGAAGCAGGTGGAGAAGGTCGGCTGCGGCTCCGTGATGCCCCGTTCGGTACCGGCCACCTTGGAGGTGAAGCCGGACAGGAAGTGGTACATGGCTTGCTCCGGCGACAGCTTAGCGATCGGGGGCAGCACACCGAAGGCGTCGCAGGTCAGCATGATAACGTTCTTGGGCTGGCCGGCAACGCCCGTCGCCGAGGCATTGTCGATATAGAACAGCGGATAGGCGCAACGCATGTTCGGCGTCAGGCTGTCGTCGTCGAAATCCAGCTTCAGGCTGTCCTCGTCGTAGACCATATTCTCGATAACCGTCCCGAACATCCGCGTTGTGGCGTAGATCTCGGGTTCGGCCTCGGGCGAGAGGTTGATGGTCTTGGCGTAGCAACCGCCCTCGAAGTTGAAGATGCCCTTGTCGTCCCAGCCGTGCTCGTCGTCACCGATCAGCACACGTTTGGGGTCGGCAGAAAGCGTGGTTTTGCCGGTGCCGGACAGGCCGAAGAACACCGCCGATTCCTCGGTTTTTCCGACGGCGTGGTTCGCCGAGCAATGCATCGCCATGACACCCTTCTCGGGCAGCAGGTAATTCAACGTTGTGAATACCGATTTCTTGTTTTCGCCGGCATACTCGGTGCCGCCGATCAAGATCAGCTTTTCCTTCAGGTTCAGCGCGATCACGGTCTCGGAGCGGCAGTTGTGGCGCTCGGGATTCGCCTGGAACGACGGGCAGTTGATGACGGTTAGTTCAGGCACGAATGCGTCGAGTTCGACGCGGGCCGGACGGCGCAGCATGTGGCGCATGAAGATACCATGCCAGGCAAACTCGGTGACCATCCGGACATTGAGCCGGTGCACGGGATCGGCGTTGGCGTAAAGGTCTTCGACGTAATAGTCTCTGCCCTTCATGTGCTCGAGCATGTCGGCCTTGAGGTTGGCAAACCCCTCTTCCGTCATCGCCGTGTTATTTTCCCACCAGATGGTGTCTTCGGTCACGTCGTTGCGGACCACGCGCTTGTCCTTTGGGGACCGTCCGGTGAATTTCCCGGTATTGACTAGCACGGTGCCGCCAAGGCCGATGTGGCCTTCGCCCTTCGAGACCGTGTGCTCCAGAAGCTGCGAAACGAGAAAGTTGTAATACACATTGCCGAGGCCAGTGATACCCTGGTCCTCCAGGCGCATCGCCGGGTTAACACGTCCGTTCGTCATGTGATCGCTCCTATGGACCGCACCAGCGGTCGTCCATTTTCAGTCTAAACGGCTGGCGGGAAATGTGCCTGCCAGCAAGGCCACCTCGGCCCGGCAGGACCCGTATAGCACTGCGGATTCGATCTTGGACTGCGACAAGTGCCACGCGTTAGCGCGAACACGGCGGCCTTTCGGCCGCCGTGCAGGAAATCGGCGGCGGACTGAGCCGCCGCCAATCGAGTTTACTTCGTGGGTTCGCCACGCGGCGTCGCCAGTTCCCAGTGATCCGGGGAGCGCCACAGCCGCGAGCGAAGGAGTTCGCGCTCGAAGATGAATTCCTTCGGCAAGCGGTCGAAGAACTTGTCGAATTGCTCTTCGTGGGCATGCGCTTCCTTGGCACCCGCCTCGCGACCGACTTCCATCAGCTCGTAGAACGTCTCAGCCGGGAAATCGAGACCGGCCCATTCGATGTCCTCGTGACGCGGCATCCAGCCGATCGGGCTCTCGACAGCGTTTCCACGGCCGTGGACACGGTCGACGATCCACTTCAGCACGCGCATGTTCTCGCCGAAGCCCGGCCAGATGAACTTGCCGTTTTCGTCCTTGCGGAACCAGTTGACGCGGAACATCCGCGGCGGGTTCGAGACCTTGCGGCCGACGTTCAGCCAATGGGAGAAATAGTCGGCCATGTTGTAGCCGCAGAACGGCAGCATCGCCATCGGGTCGCGCCGCATGGCGGCTTGACCGATCGCAGCGGCCGTAGCTTCCGATCCCATGGTGGCGGCAAGGTAGACGCCGTGGCTCCAGTTGAAGGCCTGGTAGACCAGCGGCATTTCCTTGGACATCCGGCCGCCGAACACGAAGCCGGCAATCGGAACGCCTGCGGGATCTTCCCATGCGGGGTCGACGGACGGGCAATTGGCAGCCGGCGCCGTGAAGCGGGCGTTCGGGTGCGCGGCCGGGGTCTCGCTTTCGGGAGTCCAGTCGTTGCCTTTCCAGTCGATCAGGTGCGCGGGCTTCTCCTTCGTCATGCCTTCCCACCAGACGTCGCCGTCGTCAGTGAGCGCGCAGTTGGTGTAGATGACGTCCTTCTCGATCGTGTCCATGGCGATCGGGTTCGTCGCACGGTTCGTACCCGGAGCCACGCCGAAGAACCCGGCCTCGGGGTTGATCGCGCGCAGTTCGCCTTCCGGACCCTTCTTGATCCAGGCGATGTCGTCGCCCACCGTCGAGACCTTCCAGCCATCGAAACCCTTCGGCGGCAGCAGCATGGCCAGGTTGGTCTTGCCGCAGGCGCTCGGGAAGGCGGCGCCAAGATAGGTCTTCTCGCCTTCCGGCGACTCGATGCCCATGATCAGCATGTGCTCTGCGAGCCAGCCTTCGTCGCGGGCCATCACCGAGGCGATCCGCAAGGCCAGGCATTTCTTGCCGAGCAGCGCGTTGCCGCCATAGCCGGAGCCGTAGGACCAGATTTCGTAGGTCTCGGGGAAGTGGACGATGTACTTTTTCTGGATGTCACTTTCGCAGGGCCACGGCACGTCTTCCTGTCCGGGCTCGAGCGGCGCGCCAACCGAGTGAATGCATGGGATGAAGTCGCCGTCCGCGCCGAGCGCATCCAGCACTTCCTGGCCCATGCGGGTCATGATGCGCATGTTGGTGACAACGTAGGGGCTGTCGGTGATCTCGAACCCGATCTTCGAGATCGGCGAGCCGATCGGGCCCATGGAGAAGGGAATGACGTACATCGTACGGCCCTTCATACAGCCGTCGAACAAGCCGTTCAGGGTTTCCCGCATCTCGGCCGGCGCTGCCCAGTTGTTGGTGGGGCCTGCATCGTCCTTGTTATTGGAGCAGATGAAGGTCCGGTCCTCGACCCGGCCGACGTCGGACGGGTGGGAGCGCGCGAGATAGCTGTTGGGTCGTTTCTCGGGGTTGAGGCGGATGAACGTTCCGGCATCTACCATCGCTTGGCAAAGCCGGTCGTACTCTTCCTGGGAACCGTCACACCACACGACCTGATCGGGCTTACACAGGGCCTGCATGTCGTCGACCCATTTGATCAGCCGGGCATTGGTGGTTGGTGCTTCCATGCTTTCCTCCTCGGATTGCAGTCAGATTGCGCAGGGGGGGGACCTGCCGGCCTGGGCCACCTTGGCCCGGCGAGGCTCGTATAGCAGCGCCAAAGTGAGAATGGACTGCGACACGACCGGCATGTTACCGCTAACGACGCACTTTCGGGCCTGTCGAATGGCGGGGTTTCCTTTGCTGCATGCCGTGGTACATTGTGGGTTCGGGGCAATGTGATGCAAATTAGTCATTCGCATCCGAAATAGCGGCCACCGCCGACACCGACCCGCATGCGATTCGCATTCCTTGTTGATTCCGCAGCGTCGAAGCGAGAAAATGTGCCGAAAAATGGATCATGAGCAGTACAAGGAACACCGCCATGTCGCGTATCGCGCTCGTTGACGACGACAGGAATATCCTGACCTCGGTATCCATGACCCTCGAGGCGGAGGGTTTCGAGGTCGAGACCTATAACGATGGACAGTCTGCACTGGACGCTTTCAACCGAAGGCTTCCGGACATGGCCGTGCTCGACATCAAGATGCCTCGAATGGATGGGATGGACCTTTTGCAGAGGCTCCGACAGAAGACCGCGATGCCGGTGATCTTCCTGACGTCCAAGGACGACGAGATCGACGAGGTACTCGGACTTCGCATGGGCGCCGACGACTACGTCAAGAAGCCCTTCTCGCAGCGCCTTCTGGTCGAACGGATCCGGGCCCTGCTTCGCCGTCAGGAAGCCATCAACGCGGATGAGGCCGGTGAGCCCGACACGGCGCAGATCATGGTGCGCGGCGACCTTACGATGGACCCGCTGCGCCACGCGGTGAGCTGGCGGGGTCTCGACGTCTCGCTCACGGTCACGGAGTTCCTTCTGCTGCAGGCGCTGGCCCAGCGGCCGGGGTTCGTCAAGAGCCGCGATCAGCTGATGGATGTCGCCTACGACGACCAAGTATATGTCGACGACCGGACCATCGACAGCCACATCAAGCGCCTGCGCAAGAAGATGCGTAGCGTTGACCCAGAATTTTCCGCAATCGAAACACTTTATGGTATTGGGTACAGGTATAACGAGGAGTGATCCTCAAGCCCCGAAGGGGAATACGCGCGTGCGCGATAGTCGCAATGTAGTGAATAGTGACGTCGTTCTTGGCGAGGACTGGGTGAGCCCGGACGCCTCGGATGCCGATGTGCGCCGCAAGCGCGAGAGGCGGGGGTACCTGACCCTCAACCGCTCGCCGTTGGCGCGCAAGATCATCACATTCAACCTGATCGGGCTGCTGATCCTTGTCGGCGGCGTCTTCTACCTGAACCCTTTCCGGGACAGCCTGACGGAACAGCGGGTCAGCGGACTGCATTCCGAAGTCGGGCTGATCGCCAACGTCTTCGAGGCACAATTGCCGCGAAATGCGCCGGTCAGTCTGGCCGGCGGGGACGGGATAAACCCGCAGGCTACGCTCGACGCGCTGGCACTTTCGCGCGGAGTGGAGGTCTACGTTTTCGACACCGCCGGGCAAAAGGTCGCCCACCGCTCCGGCCCGCCTCTCGATCTGGAATCGCCGGGCGGCGTGACGATCATCACGGACTTCCTGAACGCGATCTGGGAAGGCACGTCGCGATTGCTGACGCCCGAC
This sequence comes from Tropicimonas marinistellae, assembly GCF_001509585.1. Lineage (GTDB taxonomy): Bacteria > Pseudomonadota > Alphaproteobacteria > Rhodobacterales > Rhodobacteraceae > Tropicimonas > Tropicimonas marinistellae. Next base: position 23,657 of record NZ_LNCI01000013.1, read on the forward strand.
AGCCGGGAGACCACGGGCGCCGATGGCGAGGCTCTGGCGCAAACGCTTGTCGATGACATCGCATCAGACCCGTCGCCGTTCGCGACCGGTCAGGACGCCGCGGGCGAGACGCTCTTCGCGGTCGCGGCGCCTGTGCTGCAGGGCGAAAACCTCGTCGCGTCTGTCGCTGTCTCCTCCGCCGCGGGCGAAATCGATTATCTCGTCCGCAAGGAGCGCGAACAGGTCTTGCAGATGTTCGTCATCGCAATTCTCGTATCGATCGGCCTGAGCCTGGTGCTCGCGTCGACGATTGCCAACCCGCTCTCCGACCTTGCTGCGGCGGCTGAAATCGGACGCGACCGCAACGCCCGCAAGATGACGCCCGGCCGCGTGCGCATCCCTGATCTGACCGGCCGGCCCGACGAAATCGGGCGGCTGTCTGGCGCACTTCGCGGAATGGTCGCGGCGCTCTACGACCGGATTGACGCAAATGAGCAATTCGCGGCCGACGTGGCACACGAAATCAAGAACCCGCTGGCCTCGCTGCGCTCGGCGGTGGGCACCATGCGCGTCGCCAAGCGCGATGACCAGCGGGAAAAGCTGCTTGACGTTATCGACCACGACGTGCGCCGCCTGGACCGGCTGGTCAGCGACATTTCCAACGCCTCGCGTCTGGATAGCGAACTCGTCCGGGAAGACGAGGAGCGGTTCGACCTCCTGCACATGTTGACGAACCTGACCGACTACCTCGGTCAGGAAGCCAACGAGAAGGGTGTGGAGTTCATCACCGATCTTCCGCGGCAGCCAATCATGGTGTTCGGCCTGGAGGCGCGCCTTGCTCAGGTTTTCGTCAACCTGATCACCAATGCCATCAGCTTCTGCGAGGAAGGCGACGCGGTGCGCGTCTGGGTCCGCAAGCGCGAGAACCGGGTTCTCGTGGTGTTCGAGGACACCGGCCCGGGTATCCCGGAACAAGCATTGACCAAGATCTTCAACCGCTTCTACTCCGAGCGGCCCGCCGGTCAGTTCGGCGATCACTCCGGGCTCGGCCTTGCGATCTCAAAGCAGATTGTCGAAGCCCATGGCGGCGTCATCTGGGCGGAAAACATTCGCCCGACCGAAGCGGACATTACCTCAGATCCCCTGGGAGCCCGTTTCGTGGTCGGTTTGCCGATCTGACCCATGACCGGGCCGGCGTCGCCTCCTCCCCCACAGGGTGACAACGTGCGGACCGACATGGCCAATGGGTCCAACTCTGAAAAGGCATCGACCGATGCGGGCGGCACCGTCGCGCATGAAACGATACTGCATGCGAGCTGCGTCGCGGTCGACGGTCGAGCGCTACTTGTTCTCGGCGCATCGGGCAGTGGAAAATCCACCGTCGCACTGGACCTCATCTCCCTCGGAGCCACCCTCGTCGCCGATGACCGGACCGTGGTTCGCAGCGACACGTCCGGTTTGATCGTATCGCCCCCAAGTCCCATCGCAGGGAGAATCGAGGCCCGGAACGTCGGCCTTTTGCGCCTCCCCTATTGCGCGGAAGCCGAGCTTGTGCTGGCTTTGGATCTCGACCGGACGGAAGAGCACCGCCTGCCGCCTCGGAGGGAGACAACCATCCTTGGCCAAACGGTCACCTTGCTCTACCGCCCTCCCGCTGTGCATTTCGCAAGTGCATTGCTCCACTGTCTTCGAAACCGGCGTGAAACCCCATGACCCAAACGGACACCCCGATATTCGCTGCCGCCCCGGCGCCGGCACCGCGGATCGTCCTTGTTACCGGGCCGTCAGGCGCCGGCCGAAGTACCGCGATCCGCGCCCTGGAAGACCTCGGATTCGAGGTGATCGACAACTTGCCGCTCAGCCTCGTGCCTCGCCTGATGGACGGTCCGCACGCCGGCCCGCCCCTCGCACTCGGTATCGACACGCGAAACCGCGATTTCTCGACCGAGGCCTTTCTCGAACTGGTGGACGGTCTGGGCGACCGGGACATGGAACTGCTCTACCTGGACTGCCGGCCGGATGTGCTCTTACGCCGGTATTCCGAGACGCGCCGGCGCCACCCCATGGCCCCTGCGGAAAGCCCCACCGTCGGCGTCGCACGCGAATTCGATCTGCTGCAACCGATCCGCCAGCGGGCGGATATCATGATCGACACGTCCGAGCTTACCGTTCACGACCTCAAGGCAGAGATCGCCCGCTGGTTCGGGGCCGGCGGCGTCGATACGCGCCTCGCCCTGTCGGTCCACTCGTTTTCCTACAAGCGCGGCCTTCCGCGCGGGCTGGACATGGTGTTCGACTGCCGCTTTCTGCGCAATCCGTACTGGGAACCAGCATTGCGCGGGTGCGACGGGCTTTCGGACGAGGTTTCAAGCTACGTCATGGAGGACCCGCGCTTCGCCTCCTTCTTCGCGCAGGTGCGGGATTTGACGCTGCTTCTGCTGCCGGCCTACGTGGAAGAGGGGAAATCCTACCTATCGATCGGCTTCGGCTGTACCGGAGGGCAACACAGGTCGGTGACACTGGCGGAACGTCTCGGGAATACGCTTGCGGATGCCGGTTGGCAGGTGTCAATTAGGCATCGGGAACTGGAGCGACGTGCCGCGCAGGGCGGTAGCGCAGCGCAAACGGGGTCTTGAGGTGATCGGTATCGTGATCGTCGCCCACGGCGGCCTGGCGAACGAGTATCTTGCTGCGGTCGAGCATGTCGTCGGCAGACAGGATGGCATGCGCGCCATCGCCATTGCGCCGGAACACGATCGTGTCGCGAAGCAGGCCGAGATCCTCGATGCAGCCAATGCGGTGGACACGGGCGACGGCGTGGTTGTTGTGACGGATATGTTCGGTGGGTCTCCTTCCAATCTCTCGCTCAGGGCCTGCGACAAGGCCAACCGGATGATCCTCTACGGCGCCAACCTGCCGATGCTCATCAAGCTGGCCAAGTCACGGCAGATGGCGGTTGACGATGCCGTCCGAACGGCATTGAAAGCGGGCCGCAAGTACATCAACTCTTTCGACGGAACGCCGGGGGCCAGCCGCTGAATGCCGAATACCGTCACCCAGGTTCTGGACATCATCAACGAAAAAGGTCTGCACGCCCGCGCGTCGGCGAAGTTCGTGGAAACCGTTGAAGCCTTTGACGCAACGGCAGAGGTTCGCAAGGATGGGCTGGACGCTGCCGGCGACAGTATCATGGGCCTTTTGATGTTGGCAGGTTCCCGTGGAACCTCTATTGAAGTCGAGACCAGCGGCCCGCAGGCTGAGGAACTTGCGAAAGCCCTGGCGGACCTCGTCGCAAACCGGTTCGGCGAAGATATGTGAGACGGATGAATTCGGAGTTCATGCTCTTTGGTGGAATCGACCCAGCATAGGCCTGTATTCGCGCGCCGTCCGACCCGTCAGTTGCTTGGACAGGGAGACGGAAACCTTGCCGACCAGCCGTATGACAGGCGGCGGCTCTCCTATGCCAATACCTTTGAAAACCCGGTGCAGGTTGGGCTCATCCACGCAATGGAGGCGGTCACCGGGAAGTTGCGTCTTCTGCGCCTGATCCGCAAGTTCGAAGCGATGGGTGTTCCGAATGGCCAGGCTTTCTGGAAACAGGCGCTCGACGTCATGGGGATCGCGCTCAAAACCCCACAGGTGCAGATCGACCGCATCCCACAATCGGGCCCGCTCATAATCGTTGCCAACCATCCCCACGGGCTGGTGGATGGCATGGTGCTGGCCGAATTGATCGGTCGCCGCCGGACGGATTACAAGATCCTGACGCGTTCGCTGCTCACCGGTGTCGGGGAAATCGACCCTTTCATGATCCCCGTGCCTTTCGCGCACGAGGAAGACGCATTGCAGCAGAATCTGGAAATGCGCCGCAAGGCGATGAAGCATCTCAACGACGGCGGCTGTATCGTGCTGTTTCCGTCCGGCGTGGTGGCGTCTTCGGATACGCTGTTCGGCCCGCCGGTCGAAAGGGAATGGAATCCGTTCACCGCCAAGATGATCCAGCGATCCGGCGCGCGCGTGCTGCCGATCTTCTTTCCCGGCAGCAATTCACGCTGGTACCAGATGGCCAACTGCATTTCCGCCACGTTGCGCCAGGGCCTGCTGCTCTACGAGGTGGTGCATGCGCTCAACAAGCCACAAGCGCCGGTTGTCGGTCACGTCATTGAGCGCGAGGATCTGGCCTCGTGGTCCAGCAACCCGCGTGGATTCATGGCGTGGCTGCGCGAGCGGACACTGGCCCTGAAATCCAGCCAATAACGCCGAGGCACCTCTCGAATATCTTCCGCCCCACCTTTGGGTCCGTGAGACATTCGCGGGGGGCGACGCCCCCCGGTCGATAGGATTACAGCCCTGAATGCGCTCAGCGGGACGGAACCGGCGTATCGCCGCGATAATCGTAGAACCCGCGCCCCGATTTCCGACCCAACCAGCCTGCGTCAACGTATTTCACAAGCAACGGGCAAGGCCGGTACTTTGTGTCCGCCAGGCCGTCGTGGAGCACGTTCATGATGGCAAGACAGGTGTCCAGACCAATGAAATCGGCCAGCTCAAGGGGTCCCATCGGGTGCCCGGCTCCCAGCTTCATGGCGGTGTCGATCGATTGCACGTTACCGACGCCTTCATAGAGCGTGTAAACCGCCTCGTTGATCATCGGCAGCAATACCCGGTTGACGATGAACGCGGGGAAATCCTCGGCGCTGGCCGCGGTCTTTCCGAGCTTGTTCACCACGTCCAGCAGAAGTTGATAGGTTGGTTCATCCGTCGCAATGCCGCGGATCAGTTCCACCAGTTTCATCATCGGCACGGGGTTCATGAAGTGTAGTCCCATGAACCGTTCCGGGCGGTCGGTGCGGCTTGCGAGCCGGGTAATCGAGATCGACGACGTGTTGGAAGTCAGGATCGTCTCGGGTTTCAGATGCGGCTGCAAATCCTCGAAAATCGCGTTCTTGATGGTCTCGCGTTCAGAGGCGGATTCCACCACCAGATCCATCTTCCCGAGATCGGCGAGCGTCAGCGTCGGATGGATACGCGCCAGTGCCGCATCCCGATCCTCTGCCGATATCTTCTCTTTCGAAACCTGCCGGTCCAGGTTCTTGCGGATCGTTCCCAATCCACGGTCCAGCGCCTCCTGGCTGATGTCGTTCAAGGTGACATCGTACCCGGAGAGGGCAAACACATGCGCGATGCCGTTGCCCATCTGCCCCGCGCCAACGATGCCTACGGTTTTGATTTCCATGTTTCCATCCTTCCGTGGATGCAGGCCTGCGAATTCCAGGGGATCATATTCTGCACCTGCAAAATGATCCAGCGCGACCGACCCCGCATGATCGCTGTAAATCGTCTCAACATGTCCGTTTAGCGAATTCGAAACGCCATCGGGAGACTCTGCTGCCCGGGTGTGAAAAAAACGAGGTGGAGGGATGGCTTTCGAGCATCCGGGCGATGGAGCCCTAGACTATTTTCCGTGTCATTACGGCGGGTCCAAACTGCTGTTTCGGGGGCCGCGAAAACCCCTCGACGGCCGATTCGCGGTATTCTTCGGCGGAATCGAGACCTACGGCAAGTTCATCGAGCGACCGTTTCCGGATCTGCTCGGCGACGCGCTCGAGTGCACGACGGTGAACATGGGCTGCGTCAACGCGGGCATCGACGCCTATGTGCAGGACCACGCTCTGCTTGGCGTCGCGGAGCAGGCACGAGCCGCCGTAATTCAGGTGCTTGGAGCGGCGAACCTGTCGAATCGGTTCTACTCCGTCCATCCGCGCCGGAACGACCGGTTTATCAAACCCTCTGCGCTCATGCAGACCATATACCGAGACGTCGATTTCTCGGAGATCACCTTTACCCGCCACCTTCTGCAGGCGCTTGAGGCGGAATGCCCGAGGCGGTTCGACCTGCTGGCCGATGAGCTGAAGGCGGCTTGGGTTGCCCGAATGAAAACCTGGCTCGGCAGAATCCGCTGCCATCGGGTGCTTCTATGGCTGGCCGACCATGCGCCGGAGGAAACGGGCGGCGATTCGGACCCCCGCTTCATCGACCGCCAGATGATCGAGCAATTGCGGCCCCATGTCGACGACATCGTCGAGGTCGTCTACCGCACGCCCAGCCAAGGCTGGCCCTCTGACGGAATGGCCTATTCGGAACTGGAAGCACCTGCGGCACATCACACGCCAGGCGCCGGCGTCCATGCGGAGGCGGCAGCAGCGTTGGCGCCGGTTCTGAAAAACATGGTGCGGTAGGTTTTCGGCGGGCGGTAAGAAAAAAAGGGGCCCGCGCACAAGGCGGGCCCGCTTCACACGCCATGGTGCGATTCAGAGCTTCTCGGTCAGTTCCGGCACGGCCTGGAACAGGTCGGCGACGAGCCCGTAGTCGGCGACCTGGAAGATCGGCGCTTCCTCGTCCTTGTTGATGGCGACGATCACCTTGCTGTCCTTCATGCCCGCCAGGTGCTGGATCGCGCCGGAGATGCCGACGGCGATGTAGAGCTCCGGTGCCACGACCTTGCCGGTCTGGCCAACCTGCCAGTCGTTCGGCGCGAACCCCGAATCGACCGCGGCACGCGAGGCGCCCACTGCCGCACCCAGCTTGTCGGCCAGCGCTTCGATCAGCTTGAAATCGTCTTCCGAACCGACGCCCCGGCCACCGGACACCACGATGCCAGCCGAAGTCAGTTCCGGACGATCGCTTTCGGCCACCTTGTCCTCGACCCACTCGCTGAGCGTCGGCGCATCGGCCGCCGAAACGGTTTCCACCGGCGCGCTGCCGCCGTCGCCCGCAGCGTCGAAGGTCGAGGTGCGGACCGTAATGACCTTCTTGCCATCGCTGGATTTGACCGTCTGGATGGCGTTGCCGGCATAAATCGGCCGCTCGAACGTGCTTGCGTCGACAACAGCGGTGATATCGGAGATCACCATCACGTCCAGCAGCGCGGCAACACGCGGCATGACGTTCTTTGCGTCTGTCGTCGCGGGCGCCACGATATGCTCGTAGTCGCCGGAAAGGCCCACGATCAGCGCCGCGGTCGCTTCCGCCAGGCGATGCCCCAGCGATGCGTCCTCGGCGACGAGCACCTTTGCCACGCCGTCGATCTTTGCCGCGGCGTCGCCAGCGGCCGCGGCGGAGGCACCGGCGCAGAGCACGGTTACCTCACCGAGCGCCTTTGCCGCCGTCACCGCCTTGGCGGTCGCATCCAGCGCAAGTTCGCCATTCGTCACTTCGGCAAGTAGAAGAACCGCCATCAGAGAACCCCCGCTTCGTCCTTGAGTTTCGCAACAAGTTCATCCACCGATCCGACGATCACACCGGCCTTGCGGGTCTCCGGCTCGGAGGTCTTCACGACCTCCAGACGCGGTGCGACATCGACGCCGTAGTCGGCTGGCGTCTTGGCATCGAGCGGCTTCTTCTTGGCTTTCATGATGTTGGGAAGCGACGCATAGCGCGGCTCGTTCAACCGCAAATCCACCGTAACGATGGCCGGCAACTGCACCTTGATGGTCTGCAATCCACCGTCGACTTCGCGGGTCACCACGGCCTGATCGCCGTCCACGCCGACCTCGGAAGCAAACGTCGCCTGCGCCCAGCCCAGCAATGCCGCGAGCATTTGACCGGTGGCGTTCATGTCGTTGTCGATTGCCTGCTTTCCGCAAAGGACCAGACCGGGCTCTTCTTCCTCCACGATCCCCTTGAGGATCTTGGCCACGGCAAGAGGTTCGATATCGGTGTGAACATCGTCCGTCGCCTCGACGAGGATCGCCCGGTCGGCGCCCATGGCGAGGGCGGTCCGCAGGGTTTCCTGCGCCTGCTTCACGCCGATGGAGACCGCGACGATCTCGCTCACCACACCCTTTTCCTTCAGCCGGATCGCCTCCTCGACGGCGATCTCGTCGAATGGGTTCATCGACATCTTCACATTGGCAAGATCGACGCCGCTACCGTCCGCCTTCACACGGACCTTCACATTGTAGTCGATCACGCGCTTGACGGGTACGAGGACCTTCATTCACGTGTCTCCCTAATCGCCAGCCTCCCCGGCCGGCAGTTGCAATTCATTTCCATCGGACCACTTCCTAGCGGAGCGTCCGTCGCTGCAACAGCAAAAAAGCGACAGGTGATACGCCGCAGACGCCGCGTTTTTTGTCGCGCCCCCCGCAAGAATGTTTCGAGTTTCACCGGCGTGATGCACGAATACCACCGTGCGAACGCAGCATCCGCGTGAGGTTTCCCCCCTTCCAAACCGGCCCCGAGCCTTCCAAATCCGCAAGCGTCTGACCCGTTCGACGCGCGCAATCGGAAAACCGGACGGCCGCTAACATCCTGTCTGTCAGCGCGATTTTCGACTGCCGATCCGCCTATCGGTTCGCGCCGGGAACCCAAAGGACATCGGCTGTACCGTTGTCGTTCGCCTTGCGTGCGGCAACAAAGAACCAGTCCGACAGGCGGTTGAGGTACTTGACCGCATGCTCGTTAACCGACTCCTGTTCGGCGAGCGCGACGGCCAACCGCTCCGCACGCCGCGAGACCGTCCGGCAAAGGTGCAGATGCGCCGCGAGTGCGGAACCTCCAGGCAGGATAAAGCTTCGCAGCGGTGCAAGATCGGCGTTCATCGCGTCGATTTCCGATTCCAGACGCTCCACCTGCGCCGCATTCATGCGCAGCGGCGGATACTCGGCATCGGCGTCTTTCTCCATCTCTGGCCGGCAGAGATCGGCGCCGAGATCGAACAGGTCGTTCTGGATCGCCGCCAAGCGATCCGACATCTCCCCATTTGCATGGAGACGCGCGACGCCGATCGTCGAATTGCATTCGTCCACCGTGCCATAGGCGTCCACCCGTTGGGCGTATTTCGGTACGCGGGTGCCATTGCCAAGCGCCGTGGTGCCCTTGTCACCGGTTCGGGTGTAGATCTTGTTCAGAACGACCATGTTCAGCCTCCACGGCGCAGGTAGACGTACAGAAGCACAAGGAGGATCGCCACGAACTGGGCGGCGATCCGGTACCGCATGATACGGTTTGCGTGCTTTCGGTTGAACGCACCGCCCTTCGCAAACCCGCCGATTCCGGTCAGCAAGATCAGTAGCACCACCGCGACGGCGATGACGACGATGAGGAAGAGCGGATCAGACAGCATGGTTTCTCCCTAGGCTGCGAAGGGACATAGCCCTTGCCGCGCCGATTGCGAAGCCCTCTTCAACCTTTCTGTATGATCGCATCCAATGCGCGGGTCGGCAGCAACCGGCGCAACGCACCCATGATGTGAGTCGGCGTTGTCACGTAGTAGCGCGGGCGCGGGTTCGCGCTTTCGAGCGCATGCAGGAGCTTGCGTGTCACCGCTGAGGGCGGAAGCTCGAACATGTCAGGACCGCGATCTTCATAGAGGCGCTTGAGCAGGCTGGCCTTGTATTGTGCGGCACGCGGGGACGCCTCCCAGTCGATCCAGCGTTCGAAATGCGGGATCGAATTCACCCGTATCTTGGAGGTCACCGGGCCGGGCTCGATCAGCACGACCTTGATGCCGGTACCCGCCATTTCCAGCCGCAGCACATCCGTCATCCCCTCGATCGCGTATTTTGACCCGACATATGCGCCGCGCCATTTCATCGGAACGAGCCCAAGGACCGAAGAGCATTGTACAATCCGTCCATGGCCTTGCGCCCGCATGACCGGGATCACGTGGCGGACAAGCTCGTGCCAGCCGAAGACATTGGTCTCGAACAAGGCTCGAAGCCCGTCAGTCGGCAGGTCCTCCAACGCACCGGGCAGCGCGAAGGCACCGTTGTTGAAAAGCGCATCCAGGGTGCCATCGGTGCGGTCCACGGCCTCGCCAACCGCCTCGGCAATGGACGCTTCATCCGTGTAGTCGAGACGGAAACTCTCCAATCCCTCGCTGCGAAGTCTCTCGCAATCCGCGTCGGCGCGGCAGGTGGCAAAAACACGCCAGCCTCGCGCCGCGAGGTCATGTGCCACACCATATCCGATGCCGGACGAACAGCCGGTGATGAGTATGGATTTTCCTGCCATCGAGGGAACCTGCCTTTGCCGGTCCCCTCATGGCGCGTCCGCCGCGCGGGCGCAAGTCGTCAGCCGTCGCCGAGACTCCGCGCAAGAAAACTGCGCGACATGAACCCGGGTTCCGTGCCCTCGCTTGTGCGTACTCGGGCCCAATCGGCCCCCTCGTACGACACCAACTCCACAAGATCGCCGCGCGCGACCGTGCCCACGACACGATATGCCGTCGACGGCCCGGCCCGCACGTTAACGCGCGTGCCCGTCACGTAGAGCAGGGTGGCCTGTGCTTGTTGTGCCTCCTCCTGCGCCGCGCTGCGCCCGCCGTCTCCGACCGCAAAGAAACCCGGGTCGGACAGGCCCGCCAGCACACCGCCTTCCGATTGACCGGACGGCGCAAGGCTGTCTCCCGCGAGCGCCAGAATCGCCGCCCCATTGCCAACGCCCGCATCCTCTTCCTGCGCGAGGTCAACCTGCTCGCTTTCATCGAGGTTCAACGCCTCCATAACGGCAGCTTCGACGCCGCCAGGGGACGCACTTGCAGGCGTCGGCTCCGGCACCGACGGTTCTGCCGTGCCTGTGCTCCGCGTGCTGGTGGTTTCCACCAATGCAACGGGCGGCTTGCTCACGGTCTGGCGATCTGGAGCAATCAACGTTGAAGGCGCGGTATCCGCGCGCGTCACGGCGACTGCATGCGTATCGTCCTCCGCGGGCGGTGCCATCAACATGGCGACACCCAGAACAAGCAGCGTGCCGGCCACATACCGTCCCAGCATGAAAAGTCCTCCAAAAAAATAAACTTGGTGGGAATCACCCCCCGGTCCCGACAGCATACCATGTTGACGTTGCCAAATGCGAAAACGGTGCGTTTCGGAACCGCTTGTTCGCGCCTGCGGCCTTGGATACACAACGATCCATGAGCGACGAAGCGGACCGCCCCGACAACGAGCCCCTGGAGAGTTCCGAACCCCTGCGCCGGGCGATTGGCGAGCGCTACCTGACCTATGCGCTCTCCACGATCATGCACCGGGCACTGCCGGACGCCCGCGATGGCTTGAAACCGGTGCACCGGCGCATCCTCTTCGCCATGCGCGAGTTGCGCCTCACCTCGAGCGGCGCCTTTCGGAAGTCGGCCAAGATCTCTGGCGACGTGATGGGTAACTACCATCCGCATGGCGATGGGGCGATTTACGACGCGATGGCGCGACTGGCCCAGGATTTCGTGATCCGCTATCCGCTCGTGGACGGACAGGGCAACTTCGGCAACATCGACGGCGACAATCCGGCGGCCTCGCGCTACACTGAAGCCCGCCTGACCGCCGCCGCCGAAGCGCTGATGGAAGGCCTTTCCGAGAACGCCGTCGATTTCCGCGAGAACTACGACGGCACCCTGACCGAACCCGAAGTTCTGCCGGCCGCCTTCCCGAACCTGCTCGCGAACGGCGCCAGCGGCATTGCCGTGGGCATGGCGACCAATATCCCGCCGCACAATCTCGATGAACTGGTCGGCGCCTGCCTGCACCTGATCAAGACGCCCGATGCGCGTGACGATACGCTTCTGAACTTCGTTCCGGGACCGGATTTCCCAACCGGCGGGGTGATCGTCGAACCCAGGGAGAGCATTGCGGAAACCTACCGAACTGGCCGCGGTGCGTTCCGACTCCGCTCCCGTTGGGAAATCGAGGAAATCGGCCGCGGACAATGGCAGGTCGTGGTCACAGAGATCCCCTATCAGGTCCAGAAATCGAAACTCATCGAGAAACTGGCCGAACTGATCCAGACAAAGAAAGTGCCGATACTGGCCGATGTGCGCGACGAGAGCGCAGAGGATATCCGCATCGTTCTGGAGCCGCGCTCGCGCAATGTCGACGCCGATGTGCTGATGAACATGCTGTTCCGAAATTCCGACCTGGAAACGCGGTTCTCCATGAACATGAACGTGCTGATCGACGGGCGCACGCCCAAAGTCTGCTCGCTCAAGGAAGTGCTGCGCGCCTTCCTCGACCATCGCCGCGACGTGCTGGTGCGGCGATCGCAACACCGGATGGAGAAGATCGACCACCGTTTGGAGGTACTCGAAGGCTTCGTGATCGCCTTCCTGAACCTCGACCGGGTGATCGAGATCATCCGCTACGACGAAGCGCCGAAAGACGCGTTGATGCGCGAGCAATGGGGGCAGGACTTCCCACGCGCGCTCAGCGAGGCCGACTACGTGCCACCTGCCCCGCTTCGCGATGGCGAGGAAGGGTCGTTGTCGGAAGTCCAGGCGGAAGCGATCCTCAACATGCGCCTGCGCTCGTTGCGCAAGCTCGAAGAGATGGAGTTGCTCTCCGAGCAGGAAGCGCTGATGGAAGAGCGCGCCGGCCTGCAGGATCTGCTCGATGACCCGGAATTGCAATGGGGCCGGATCGGCGAAGAACTCAAGGAGATCCGTGCCAAGTTCGGCAAGAAGGCGCCCGGCGGCGCACGGCGCACGGGCTTTGCAGAGGCGGTCGAGGTGGCGGAAGTGCCTCTCGAAGCGATGATCGACCGCGAACCGATCACCGTCGTCTGTTCCCGTATGGGGTGGATCCGCGCGATGAAGGGCCATATCGCGCTTGATTCCGAATTGAAATTCAAGGACGGCGACGAAGGCCGCTTCCTGTTCCACGCCGAAACCACCGACCGGCTGCTGGTCTTCGGCACCAATGGACGGTTCTACACGCTCTCGGCCTCGCAATTGCCCGGCGGCCGCGGCATGGGCGAGCCGGTGCGCCTCATGGTCGATCTGCCCAACGAGGTGGAAATTGTCGCGCTGATGATCCACCGCGCCGGACAGCGTTTGCTGGTCGCTTCCTCGGCTGGCGACGGCTTCGTCGTCCCCGCCGATGATGTGCTCGCCCAGACCCGCAGCGGCAAACAGGTGCTGAACGTGAAGGGCGAGGTCTCGGCGGTGATCTGCAAGGCCGTGAACGGCGACCACGTCGCCGTGGTCTCCAAGAACCGCAAGTTTCTTGTCTTCCCGATCTCCGAGCTTCCGGAAATGACACGAGGCAAGGGCGTTCGAATCCAGAAATACAACCAGAGCCGTGGACGCCAGGGGACCCTCGAACTGGATGGCGGGCTGTCGGACCTCACGACCTTCCAGGAAGAGGAGGGTCTCAAATGGACCATGCCGAACGGCCAGACGCGCCATGAGAAGGACCTCTCGCCCTACATTGGCAAACGCGCGTCTGTCGGCCGCCAGCCGCCTTATGGCTTCCCGCGCGACAACAAGTTCAGCTGATCGCCGTTCCCCGCCGGCGCCTTTTTAGGGGGCGCTGCCCCCGTCGCGGCACGCCGCGACTCCCCCGGGATATTTGCGGACAGAAGAATGGTCGGAATATCGCGCCATGGTTTTCTTCTGTCCTGAAATATCCCCGCTGGAGGCATTCAGACTCTGCTCAGGTGGACCTCATCAATGCCCGGCTTTCTTGGCCTTCGACAGCGACGAGGACGCGGCCCGAAGTTCCTCGATCCGTTTCTTGAACTGCATCTGCCGCCGGTTCTGGTAGGCGGTGATGATCGGCAGGGTGATATGATAGGCGACGAGGCCGGCGATGAGCCCCGGAACGATCCCTCCGACGAGAAACGGCAGGAAGACTTCGTGGTAGAACAGCTCCAGGCGGTGCCAATTGGCCACGTCGTCCGTGAAGATCGCACGGAAATTTGACCACAGATCGGCGAAGGCACCGGAGAACTTCGTCATCAGGTTGGAGTTCATATGCTCGTGGAACTCCCCGTCCTCGATGCTCCGTTGCATCTGGTGGCGGAAATGTGCGTCCGGCTCCAGCCCGAGGATCCAGTATCCGGTCTTCAACGAAATCGCCGCGATGAAGGGAAAGGTCAGCGGGTTTCCGAAGAAGGTCGCGAGAACCGCGGCCAGGATATTGCCGCCGATGATCCGCGCGGTCACGAATGCCGTGATGAAGTGCAACCCGTAGAACGGCGTGAAGGAGACGAACACGCCGGAAAAGATGCCTCGCGCAATTCGGTGCGGCTTGTCCGGCAGGCGCCTGATACGATGTTGAACATAGATCGCGGCGCGTCCCCAGCCGCCACGCGGCCAGACGCTTTCGGCCGCGATCTGCAGCCAGCTCCGCTTGTCCCGTCTCTTGAAGACCACGCCTCAAGAACTCCCAGCTACTGTGCGGCGCGCATCTCCTCGGAGCGCTCCGCATTACGCACTCGTGCCACCTCGGCCACGTCGTTGTCAGCCTCCAGTGCCGTCATCACCATATGAAGGTGTTCAACGTCGCGCAGATCCACGTCGATTTCGAGGCGATAAAAGTCTGGCTTCCTGTCCATGAAGTGCAGGTCAGAGATATTGGCCTTCTGCTCGCCGATCAATGTACAAATCCGCCCCAGCACCCCGGCGTCGTTGCTGATGGTCATCTCGAGCGTAACGGTGTAGATGGCCGCGTGAAGCCCGGTATGCCAGTGCAGGTCCACCCAACGGTCCGGCTGGTTTTCCAACTCGACGAGCGTCGGGCAGTCGATCGCGTGGACCACCACCCCTTGGCCTCGGTAGGTGATACCGACGATGCGTTCGCCAGGCACCGGCTGGCAGCATGTGCCACGCGTGGGGGTCTGGTCGGAGGCAAGGCCGAGCACGGCGCGTTCCTGCTCAACCTCCTCCCCCTCGCGAGCCGCGAGTTCCGGATAGAGCGTGCTCACCACGTCCCGTGCCGACAGTTCCGCGCTGCCCAGACGCGCCAGCAACTCCTCGCCGTCCTCCAGGCCCATTTGCTTTGCGGCCGTCCTGAGTGCCTTGTCGGTGGCCTTTTTGCCAACGTGGTCGAAGGCAACCCGTGCCAGTTCGGCGCCAAGCTTGATGTAGCGTTCGCGGTTTTCCTCGCGCAGGCTGCGGCGGATCGCCGATTTCGCCCGCCCGGTCACAACAATGTCGAGCCAGGTCGCCTGCGGCCGTTGTCCTTCTGCGGTGATGATCTCCACCGACTGGCCGTTCTTCAAACGGGTCCAGAGCGGGACCCGGACACCGTCTATCTTGGCGCCGACGCAACTGTCGCCGATGCGGGTGTGAATGCCGTAGGCATAGTCGAGCGGCGTCGCCCCCTTGGGCAGCTTGATGACGTCGCCCTTCGGCGTGAAACAGAACACCTGGTCCGAGTACATCTCGAGCTTCATGTGCTCGAGGAAATCCGTGTTGGAGCTGTCGTCGAACCGCTCCGACAAGGTCGTGATCCATTTCGCCGGGTCCACCGCGAACGGGTTTTCGGCCCGCACGCCATCCCGGTAGGACCAATGCGCCGCCACGCCCGATTCGGCGACCTCGTGCATCTGCCGGGTGCGGATCTGGATTTCCACCTGCTTGCCGTCGCGTCCCGAAACCGTGGTGTGAATCGAGCGGTAGCCGTTCGACTTGGGCTGGCTGATGTAGTCCTTGAACCGACCAGGCACCGCTTTCCACCTCTGGTGAATGGCGCCGAGGACAAGGTAGCAATCCAACTCGTCCTCCGTGATCACGCGGAAGCCGTAGATGTCGGAGAGCCGGGAGAACCCCTGCCCCTTTTCCTGCATCTTGCGCCAGATCGAGTAGGGTTTTTTCGCGCGTCCGAAGACTTCGGCGTCAATCCCGACACGGTCCAGTTCCAGGCGGATATCATGGGTGATCTTGTGGATCACGTCGCCGGTCTCACGCTGCAGCGTGATGAAGCGCCGGATGATCGAGGAGCGGCCCTCCGGGTTGAGGACCCGGAACGACAGGTCCTCCAACTCCTCGCGCATCCACTGCATGCCCATGCGCCCTGCGAGCGGGGCGTAGATGTCCATGGTCTCGCGGGACTTCTTCACCTGCTTGTCGGTCTGCTGGTACTTGATCGTCCGCATGTTGTGCAGACGGTCCGCAAGCTTCACGAGGATCACGCGAAGATCCTTCGACATCGCCATGAAAAGCTTGCGGAAGTTCTCCGCCTGCTTGGTCTCCGACGAGGAGAGCTGCAGGTTCGTCAGCTTGGTGACGCCGTCCACCAACTCGGCCACTTCGGTGCCGAACCGACGCTCCACATCGGAATAGCTTGCGCGGGTATCCTCGATCGTGTCGTGCAGAAGCGCGGTGATGATCGTCGCATCGTCCAGCCGCTGCTCGGTCAGCAGCGCCGCCACCGCGACGGGGTGGGTAAAATAGGGCTCGCCGGAGTGGCGCATCTGTCCCGCATGCATATCCGCCCCGAAGGCATATGCCTCTCGGAGTTTGTCCGTGTTGCTGTGCGGATTGTAGGCTGTGACCAGAGCGACGAGGTCTTCGACATCAATCATGACGCGCTGGTCCCAACCCTTCTGGCGCTGGCCCCGGCCCTAGCGGGACTCCTGCGCTTCCATCAGCGCGCGCAGAAGCTTTTCTTCGTCCATGCCATCGTCCGCCGGCTTGTCGGGCGTCTCGGCCCCCATCAGCAGCGCCATGGAATCTTCTTCCGGCTCGTCCACCTCGATCTGGGTCTGGTTCGCCTCGATCATCCGCTCGCGCAGGTCGTCGGCCTGCTGCGTCTCCTCGGCGATCTCGCGAAGGGCGACAACCGGGTTCTTGTCGTTGTCGCGGTCAACCGTGATCTGAGCACCGGAGGACACTTCGCGCGCACGATGGGCGGCGAGCATCACCAATTCGAAACGGTTGGGAACCTTGTCAACGCAATCTTCGACCGTCACGCGGGCCATCGGCAACTCCAGTCCTGCCAGGGGTGGGAGCGCGTTAGTTAGCGCCCCTTGGCAAAAAGCGCAAGGGATTCGGCAGATTCGAGTGGCACGATCCCCGAACGATCTGCCTCGGTCAAGTCCCGGCACATCTGCTGCGCGCTCATGTCAAGCACAGGGTGCCGCCACTCCGGCGCGATATCGCAGAGCGGAATCAGCACGAAGGCCCTGTCCTGGATGCGGGGATGCGGTAGGATAAGGCGGTCCGGCGCGGCCTGTGTCTGGCGATCGAACGGCAGATCGTGCCAGGACTGCCATACGTCCGGATCCGGTAGCACCACGCCGCCAAAATCGAGCAGGTCGAGATCAAGCGTTCGTGCGCCCCACCGTTTTTCCCGGCGACGCTCGAATCGGCCTTCGATCTGGTGGAGGAAGGAAAGCAGCTCTCCGGCACCGAGTGTCGTCGAAACGGATACAACCGCGTTGATGTAGTCGGGCCCCGCCCCTGCCGGCACGCAAGGTGTGGCAAACAGGCGGCTGGCGGCAACAACCCGTGTCTCGTCGCCATCCAGCGCCGCGATTCCCGCCAAAGCGAGTTCGGCCGGCCCCGTCATTCCCAACGCGACATTGGAACCGACCGAAATCGTCGCCTTTGTGTCGCTTTTGTAACGTGATATATCTTGCGGCAAGCCGAGATTTCCCTATTTTCACAGTGCTGTCTGGTTCGATCCACTCAACCACTCACTCTTAGAGCCGGGCAGATATATCGGAAGGATATTTAATGTTCTACAGAGACGAGCGACTTGCGCTCTTCATCGACGGCTCCAATCTCTACGCTGCCGCAAAATCCCTGGGTTTCGACATCGACTACAAGTTGTTGCGCCAGGAATTCATGCGGCGGGGTAAGCTGCTTCGGGCCTTCTACTACACGGCTTTGCTGGAAAACGACGACTATTCACCCATCCGTCCCCTTGTCGACTGGCTGCATTACAACGGCTTCACGATGGTGACGAAACCGGCGAAGGAATACATCGACAGTCAGGGCCGCCGCAAAGTCAAAGGCAACATGGATATCGAGCTTACGGTCGATGCCATGGAACTGGCTCCGCATGTCGACCATGTTGTGCTGTTTTCCGGCGATGGCGACTTCCGTCCGCTCGTGGAAAGCCTGCAACGCTCCGGCGTCCGCGTGTCGGTGGTGTCGACCATTCGCAGCCAGCCGCCGATGATCGCCGACGAGCTGCGGCGCCAGGCGGACAACTTCATCGAACTCGACGACCTGAAGGATGTGATCGGGCGGCCCCCGCGGGAGCCTCGCCATTCGGAACAGGCGGATTCGGAAGAACTCGCGCGCAGCTGATCGCAACACCCGTTGTATCAGGAACCGGCCCGCCCCTTCGGCGGGCCGTTTTGCGTTCGCCCCTGGCACCCTCAGCCAAGCGGGGCTGGACGCGAGGCCCCGGGCGACATAGGTCTTTCACTCGGAGGCCGAGACCATGACGCAACCAGCTCTGAAACTCTATCTCGCGGCACCCCGTGGCTTCTGTGCCGGGGTGGATCGTGCGATCAAGATCGTCGAGATGGCGTTGGAGAAATGGGGAGCCCCTGTCTTCGTCCGCCACGAGATCGTTCACAACCGGTTCGTTGTCGACGGCCTGCGGGAAAAAGGTGCCGTGTTTGTCGAGGAGCTGGATGATTGCCCGCTGGACCGGCCGGTGGTTTTTTCCGCGCACGGCGTTCCGAAATCGGTACCAGCGGAAGCGGAACGCCGGAACATGATCTATGTCGACGCCACCTGCCCGCTTGTCAGCAAGGTTCACATTGAAGCCGAACGCCATGCCGAGCAGGGCTTGCAGATCGTCATGATCGGCCACGCCGGCCACCCGGAAACGATCGGCACCATGGGCCAGCTGCCGGCCGGTGACGTGCTGCTGGTTGAACGTGCCGACGACGTGGCCGGGCTGGACGTCCGCGACCCGGACAAGCTGGCCTATGTCACCCAGACCACGCTGTCCGTCGACGACACAGCCGACGTCGTGTCCGCGCTGCAGGCCCGGTTCCCGAAGATCGTCGGCCCGCACAAGGAAGACATTTGCTACGCCACGACCAATCGGCAGGAAGCGGTGAAGGCCATGGCGCCGAACGTCGATGCGATTCTCGTGATTGGCGCGCCGAATTCTTCCAATTCCCGGCGCCTTGTGGAGGTCGGTGCGCGCGCCGGATGCGCCTATGCCCAGCTCGTGCAGCGCGCCACCGACATCGACTGGCGCGCATTGGAAGGGATCGAGTCTCTCGGGATCACGGCCGGAGCGTCCGCCCCCGAAGTCCTCGTGCGCGAGGTCATTGATGCCGTGAAGGCACGCTACGACGTCACGCTGGAGCAGGTGGAAACGGCCGTGGAGCGCGTGGAATTCAAGGTGCCAAAAGTGCTGCGGGAGACCGTTGCGTGATGTCCCTTCAGTTCCTCTTGACCGCTCTTGTCGTCGTGGTCGCCCCGGGCACCGGCGTCGTTTACACCCTCGCGACGGGGCTCGGACAAGGACGGCGCGCGGCGATCTGGGCGGCGCTCGGCTGCACATTCGGGATCGTCCCGCATCTCGCGGCTGCGGTGCTCGGGCTTGCGGCGGTGCTTCACACCTCGGCGCTCCTGTTCCAGATCGTCAAGTTCGCCGGTGTCGCCTATCTGCTCTGGCTTGCCTGGCAGGCGTTGAAGTCCGGAGGCGCGCTTGCGATCTCACCGTCCAAGGGGGCGCCGCAACCCTGGCCGATCGCCCGCCGCGGTGCGTTGATCAATATCCTCAACCCCAAGCTCTCGATCTTCTTCCTGGCGCTTCTGCCGCCGTTCCTGAGTGGCGATCCAGCCGCCGCGACGCGTGAAATGGTGCTGCTCGGGGCGGTCTTCATGGCAATGACCTTCGCCGTGTTCGTGCTCTACGGCGCATTCGCCGCGGCGGCGCGAAAGGCGATTCTCTCCAGCGACCGCGCAATGCGCTGGCTGAACCGGTCCTTCGCGGCCATCTTCGCCGCCCTCGGCGCACGACTTGCATTGGAACGCGCATGAAGGCGATCCCCAGAACCGCGCTACTGCTCGGGCTGGCCGGGTTGATTCCGTTTCTGTGGGGTGTCGTCACTCGCTTTTCGCCAGCGATGCACGATCTCACGCTCGCCCTGGCAGGCCCACGCTTCGTCGCCCCCTACATCCTGCTCTACTACGGCACGATCATCCTGGCGTTCATGTCCGGCGTGCTCTGGGGCTTCGCCGCGCGCGCCGATACACATGCCGCCAGCCTCGGCTACGCGTTGTCGGTGGTCCCGGCTCTCTGGGCGTTCCTCTTCACCGGCACCGGTCCGGTCAGCACCGCGCTCTACCTCATCGTCGGCTTCGTCGGCGTGCTGGGTATCGACTGGCTCTTCTGGTCAAACGGCCTGACCCCGTCGTGGTGGATGGCCCTGCGCATCCCGCTTACGGTTGTCGTTGTCGGCTGCCTGGCCGTCGTGGCCTTCACCTGATGCCCGACGCCCGTACGATATCCCTCTACGACACCGAGGCGGAAGGGTACGCCGACCTCGTTTCCAGCGACAAACCCTACCCGAGGCTCGAAGCATTCATCACATCCATGCCGCCCGGTGGAACCGTGCTGGACCTCGGCTGCGGCCCGGGAAACTGGGCCGCGCGCATGATCGATTGCGGACTGACCGTCGACGCGCTGGACGCCTCGGCCGGCATGGCTACGGTCGCGCGAAAAACCTATGGCATCGAGGTCCGGGTCGGGACGTTCGACGACGTGTCGGGCGAGGCGATCTACGACGGCATCTGGGCGCATTTCAGCCTTCTGCACGCGCCGCGCAACGCGCTGCCGCACCATCTCGCAACGCTCGGTCGCGCGCTGAAACCCGGCGGGCGCTTCCTGCTGGCGATGAAACTCGGCGAAGGGAGCGGCAGGGATGGGAAGGACCGCCTCTACACCTACTACGCGGAGCCGGAGCTCCTGCGCCTGACGACAGAAGCCGGATTCGAGATCCTCGACCGCGAACTCGGAACTGGCACCGGCTTCGACGGATCTTCACACGCGTTCATTGTGCTTCACGCCACGCGCCCGTGATCCCTTGCTCCCGGCCGCCAGCTGACGTATCCGCCGATCATGCCAGATCTTTTCGCCTTTACCGACGGAGCCTGCTCCGGAAATCCCGGCCCGGGCGGCTGGGGCGCGCTGCTGCAAGCCAGGGACGGCGAGACAATCGTCAAGGAACGTGAACTTCAGGGCGGCGAGCCTGCAACCACGAACAATCGCATGGAATTGCTGGCCGCGATCTCCGCACTGGAAAGCCTCTCGCGGCCGACATCGATCACCATCGTCACAGATTCGGCCTATGTAAAAAACGGCGTGACGAGTTGGATCCATGGCTGGAAGAAGAACGGCTGGAAGACCGCGGCAAAGAAACCCGTGAAAAACGAGGAACTCTGGAAACGCCTGGACGCCGCCCAATCCCGCCACCGGGTCACCTGGGAATGGGTGAAGGGCCACGCCGGCCACCCGGAGAACGAACGCGCGGACGCCCTGGCACGGGCAGGAATGGCACCGTTCAAGGCCTGAATCGCCCTTCGGGCGATGCCTCCGGCGGGGATACTTTCGGACAGAAGAAACCGGTACGGTGCGCCCGGCCACGTGAACCGGGCCGGGCGGCTTCTCCTGTCACGGTCATCGGCGTCCCCGCCTGTACCGTGGTCCGATGCTGCTTCAGCAGTGGTTAACAGCGGGTTTCTTCTGTCGCGAAATATCCCCGCCGGAGGCATTGAATCCTTGCCACCGTGCCGGGATCAGGTCAGCACGTCCGGAAGGGTGAGCCCGCGCAGGATTTCGTCCGCCGACATGGGGCGCTTGCCCTGGCGTTGGGCCTCCAGGATTTCCACCGCCCCTTGGCCGCAGGCGATGCGGAAGTCTCCCACGACCGCGCCTGGGGATCCGGTGCCGTCGGCGAGGCGGGAACGCAGGAGCTTGATCCGCTCGCCAGCCACCTCGCACCAGGCTCCGGGAAAGGGCGAGAGGCCGCGGATTTGCCGGTCGAGTTTCTGCGCCGGACGGGTCCAGTCGATCCGTGCTTCCGACTTGTCGATCTTTTCCGCGTAGGTCACGCCATCGTCGGGCTGCGGCTGCGGCACCAGGTCGTCGAAGCGCTGCAGCGCGTCCACGATCAGCCGCCCCCCCATGTCCGCCAGCCTGTCGTGCAGGTCCGCCGTGGTGTCCTCCGGGCCAATGGGCGTCGCCTCGCGCAGCAGGACGGGGCCGGTGTCGAGCCCCGCTTCCATCTGCATGATGCATATGCCGGTCTCCGTGTCGCCTGCCATCACCGCGCGGTGGATCGGCGCCGCGCCACGCCACCGCGGCAGCAGGGAGGCGTGGATATTCAGGCACCCACGCGCCGGCGCTTCCAGGATCGCGCGCGGCAGGATCAATCCGTAGGCGACGACCACCGCGATATCGGCGCCGAGCGCGGCAAAGGCATCCTTCTCTTCCTGCGGACGAAGCGACACCGGGTGGCGCACGTCGAGCCCGAGCGCCTCGCCGCGGGCCTGTACCGGGCTTGGCCGGGGTTTCTTGCCACGTCCCGCGGGCCGGGGGGGCTGCGTGTAGACCGCGGCGACCTCGTGGCCGGCCGCCACCAGCGCGTCGAGCGCAGGCACGGAAAAATCCGGCGTTCCCATGAAGACAAGCCGCATTCGCTACCCCTTCGCCTTGCGCGCCCGGCGCAATACCATGTCGCGTTTCGTCCGGCTCAGCCTGTCGAAGTACATCCGGCCGTGGAGGTGGTCGATCTGGTGCTGGACGGAGATGGCCCAAAGTCCCTCGAAGGTCTGCCGCACTCGGATGCCCGCGTGATCGGTAAATGCCACCTCCACCCGCTCGGGGCGCTCCAGCCGGGCATGGACGCCGGGCAGATTTGGGCTCGCCTCGTCGTGGGCCCGCAATGTCGCGCTGGCGGAGAGGATCTCCGGATCGGCGAGACGTACCGCCCTGCCCCGCTCCTCCGAGCAATCCACCACGGCCAGGCGCAGCATCACGCCGATCTGCGGCGCCGCGAGGCCGAGGCCGGGCATCGCTTCCATCGTGTCGATCATGTCGTCCCAGATCGCGCGGATCTCGTCGGTGATCTCGCCCACCGGGCTGGCCGGTTCCCGCAGCCGCCTGTCCGGCCAGGGGACGAAGGGGCGCACACTCATGAACGGTACGCCTCGATAAGCGCCCGGCGTGTATCGCGATCCACGCGGTCGAGGGTGACGATCCCGTCGAGGTGATCGAGCTCGTGCTGGGCACAGATCGCCTCTATCCCGCCAAGGTCGGCTTCGCGCTCCGCGCCATCGATGCCGGTCCAGCGCATGTGAACCTGTGCCGGGCGCTCCACGCGCGCGACGATTCCCGGAAGCGAGAGGCATCCCTCGTCGGCGCAGGCCAGTTCGGGAGACGTCCAGGTGATTTCGGGATTGATGCACACAACCGGTTCGGGCGCGCGTTCCTTCCAGGTCGTGTCCATCACGAACATCCGGAGCGCCCGGCCCACTTGCGGCGCCGCAAGCCCGCGCCCCTCGGCGGCATAGAGTGTTTCCAGCATCTGCCCCGCCAGGTGCCGCACACCATCGTCGATCTCGCGCACCCGGTCGCAGACATGGGTCAGCACCGGATGCGGCCAGGAGAGAATGGACAGCACTCCCATCCCGCTCAGGCCCTCGCGCGTTCGCGCTTCAGTTTCTGCATCTTGCGGGTGATCATCTGGCGTTTCAGCGGCTTGAGGTAGTCGATGAAGAGCACTCCGTTCAAATGGTCTATCTCGTGCTGCACGCATGTTGCCCAGAGCCCGTCGAAAGTCTGCTGGCGCTCGTGCCCGTCGCGGTCCAGCCAGCGCACCGTCACCTCCGAGGGGCGCTCGACCTCCGCATATTGGTCCGGGATCGACAGGCACCCCTCCTCGTAGACGTTCCTTTCGTCCGACGCCTGGAGCACCTCGGGATTGAACATGATATGCGGGTGCGGCTCTTCCCCGTCCTCCTTGACGCAATCGAGAACGATCAGCCGGGACGTCACGCCCACCTGCGGCGCGGCCAGCCCGATCCCGGGGGCCTTGTACATGGTCTCAAGCATGTCATCGGCCAATACCCGAAGCTCGTCGGTGATATCAGCCACCGGATCGCACACCTTCTTGAGGCGCGGGTCGGGATGGATCAGGATCGTACGCAGGGTCATGCTCGGCATTTAGGCCAAGGGTCGGATTTGTGCAACATCCGCCCCTTGCCCCCGGCCGCCGCCGCAGTAGCTTGGCGTGACTGAATCGCAGGAAGGAACGTCCATGTCATTCGACGAGATCATCGACCGCTCCGGCAGCCACTCGCTGAAGTGGGACATGATGGAAAAGCGCTATGGTGTTTCGGCCGACGACGGTATCGCCATGTGGGTGGCCGACATGGATTTCCGCCCGCCCGCCTGTGTGGCCGAGGCCCTTCAGCGCATGATCGACCACGGTGTCTACGGCTACTACGGCGACGACCGGAGCTACCGGGCGTCTATCTGCTGGTGGATGAAGGAGCGTCACGGCTGGGAGGTCGACCCATC
Organism: Tropicimonas marinistellae; assembly: GCF_001509585.1. Taxonomy (GTDB): domain Bacteria; phylum Pseudomonadota; class Alphaproteobacteria; order Rhodobacterales; family Rhodobacteraceae; genus Tropicimonas; species Tropicimonas marinistellae. Next base: position 47,911 of record NZ_LNCI01000013.1, read on the forward strand.
CTGGATCTTCACCACATCCGGCCTGGTGAACGCCGTCGCGGTCAACCTGGACGCGTTCACCGCGCCCGGCGACGGAATCGTGCTCTTCACGCCGGTCTACCACGCCTTCGCGCGCGTCATTCAGGCGGCGGAGCGGCGCGTGGTCGAGTGCGAAATGGCCATCGACGATGGCGTGTATCACATGGATTTCGACGCCTGGGATGCCCGCATGACCGGCGAGGAAAAGGCGCTTGTCCTCTGCTCGCCGCATAACCCGGGCGGGCGGGTCTGGACACGGGCGGAACTGGAGGGCGTTGCGGATTTCGCCCGGCGGCATGATCTTCTGATCATCTCCGACGAGATCCACCACGACCTCGTCTATCCCGGCGCCGCGCATATCCCGATGGCGACGCTGCCGGGGATCGCCGACCGGCTGGTGACGCTGACAGCGCCGTCCAAGACCTTCAACATCGCCGGCTCCCACACCGGGCAGGTCATCATCGAGGACCCAACGCTTCGCGAACGCTTTGCGCGCCGCATGGCGGGGCTCGGGAAATCGCCGAACTCCTTCGGGCTTGTCATGACCGAGGCGGCCTATTCGCCCGAGGGCGCGGAATGGGTGGACGCGCTCGTGGCCTATCTGGACGGCAACCGACTGCTCTTCGACGACGCGGTAAACCGGATCCCGGGGCTGCGCTCCATGCCGATGCAATCGACCTTCCTGGCCTGGGTCGACTTCGCCGGCACCGGAATGGCGCGGGACGAATTCACCGCGCGGGTGGAGAAGCAGGCGCGCATCGCCGCGAACCACGGGCCCACCTTCGGCAAGGGCGGCGAGAGCTACCTGCGGTTCAATTTCGGCACGCAACTGTCCCGCGTTCACGAGGCGACCGAGCGCCTGGCCGCCGCCTTTGCCGACCTGCAGTGATGCCGGGGCTCGGGCACGCCATATTGCTTGCGATGGCACTCGGCCCGCCGGTCAGCCTCGGCCAGTCGTTGTGGGATCGGTTCGAACCCTGGGACATGACCCCGCCCCGGCAACTCACCGGCAGCATAGACCGGATCGAGATCGACAAGCGCCGCCGGGTGATGCGCGCCTATAGCGACGGCAAGATCCGCAAGGTCTACCGCCCGATCTCGCTTGGCTTCGCCCCGGAAGGCGACAAGTTCCAGGAAGGCGACGGGCGCACGCCAGAGGGCATATTCCGCGTAGACCGGCGAAATGCCGACAGCGCCTATCACCTGTCGCTCGGCATCGACTATCCGCAGCCACGGCACCGCGCCCGCGCGCGCGCGGCCGGCCTGTCGCCCGGCGGCGATATCTTCATTCATGGCCAGCCCAACCAACGCTCCGGCCGTCCCGATCTGCGCGGGGATTGGACCGCCGGCTGCATCGCCATCAGCGATCCGGACATCGCGGAGCTCTTTCGCTACACGCCCATGGGAACGGTGGTGGAAATCCTGCCCTGACGGGGCGCGCGCCTACCGCTTTGTCAGCAAGCCGGCGGGCTCCGGCCGTTCCCGGACGAAATCCGCGGCTGGTGCGCGCCGCACCGCCGGGGTCGCGCGCTTCACCTCGAATACCCGCTCGCCGCCACTTTCGGACGACGTCACGATCAGCGCCTGGCAGAAATGCTGTCCATCGGAATAGAGATCGACAAGGCCGCGCAGCCTGGGGCTCGTTTCCACCTTGAGAGAAAACCCGCCATCCCAATGGCGAAGGGTCACATATTCGCGCCCATCCGCGCACACGGTCATGCGGCTCCGGTTGCGCTGGCTCCGTTTGCGCGCCAGCTCCAGTTCATCCAGCACGGCTCGTGGCAAAAAATCGGTCATCGTTACTACCTCCACACACGCGCCCCATTGGAGCGGCTCCGGTGTGGCGCTGTCAAGAATTTCGCTGCGTTTCCAGCCAATACGACCGAAAACGCGCCGTTTTTCTTCGAGCCTAGGCACGCGGGGCGTTAACTTTCGAAGCTCAACGTCCGCCACCACCGTAGTGTTCGACCATCACCGTCAGATCCTCCGGAGACGTCTGCGTCTGCACGTAGGCGCAGGCATTCGGCGCGAGCTGGAAGATCGAACCGTCGGAGAAAAAGGTCGTGTTGGTTACGAAGATCACCTTCACATCCGGGAAGCGGTAGGAGGCGAAATCCGACACCGCAAATGCGCTGCCTTCGTCCAAAACCACATCCAGAACAATCACATCCACGATGTTTTGCCGTAATACTTCGATGGCGGCGTCCTGTCCTCTGACCAGGGTAACCCTATGCCCCTGACGCTCCAGATGTCTTTTCCACAGCCAACCAAGCTCTCTGTTGCTTTCTACAATCAATACGAGCATGAGCCCTCCGTGCCGCTAAATCCCGGCACTGCTACGTTGAGCCTAACTGCGCTCAAATTGCTAATCAAAGGTTAACAGAGCAGTCGAATTTATTAACACCTTAATAATCAAGCCGATTTTCGCCTGTACGATGCCACCACGATTCCGGTACCAACGCCGCACGGGCCAGTTTCCCAAGGATCGATTCTCGATTGACCGCGTTGAACGACATCTCCGACAGTCCTCGGGACCACGGCGGCGGCATCGATGCAGCCGCACAACGCTGGGGCGGGCACAGAGATGCGTGGCTCGATCTGTCGACGGGGATCAATCCGTGCCCTTACCCGCTGCCCGCGCTGCCAAACGGCGCATGGACAGCGCTGCCGGACGCTGCGGCGCATGCGGCTCTGGTGGCGGCGGCACGGGCGTTCTGGACGGTGCCGCGCGAGCTGGACGTTCTCCCCTGTCCCGGCGCATCCTCGGCAATTGCACGGCTCCCCACGCTCGGTGCGCCCGGTCGCGTCTACATCCCCCTGCCGACCTACAACGAACATGCGGCCGCGTTCCATGCGGCGGGGTGGGAGATCGCGACGGACGCCGAGACTTCGGCTGATGCAACGGTTCTCGTTCATCCCAACAATCCCGACGGTCGGTGGTGGAGCGCGGAGTCGCTTCCGCGCACCGGGTGGCTGGTGCTGGACGAAAGCTTCTGCGATGTGGCTCCCGAACGGAGCCTGGTTTCAGCCGTCGAAAGCCGACCAAATACGCTGATCCTGAAGAGTTTCGGCAAGTTCTGGGGCCTTGCCGGCCTGCGGCTCGGATTCGTGATCGGTGCGCCGGATCAGGTCGGCCGCTTGCGGGATAGGATCGGCCCCTGGGCCGTTTCCGGCCCGGCACTCGCCATCGGAACCGCCGCCTTGCGCGACGTGGGCTGGGCCAGCGCAACACGCGCACGGCTCGCAACAGACGCCGCCCGTCTTGACCACGTCATGCAAACCGCCGGCGCAGCATACGTGGGCGGGACATCGCTCTTTCGGCTTTACGACGTGGGCGACGCGGTCGCGATGCAGGAACGGCTCGCTGCCGCCCATATCTGGACCCGGCGCTTTCCCTATTCGGACAGCTGGCTTCGCCTGGGCCTGCCAGGGTGCGAGGCCGACTGGAACCGGTTGGAATCCGCGCTCGGATAGGGCGCTGCCCTGAGGCGCTGCCACTGCGCTTACCGCACGGATCGCACAGAACGGGTCTGGCGCCGCCCCCTCGCCTCTGCCAGACTATGCGCGGCCGGGGCGATGGCGTCGCCCCAATCCGCGCCCATTCCGTCCTGAACGCCGGGACCTTTCTTGCGAGGGGTCCAATGCACGTGCGGCCCCGAACGGAGGTCGACACATGACGACAGATCGTCCCCAATCCTATCGGATTCACAATGGCGAGAAGGCGGCCCTGCCATTCACGGACGCCGAATACGCGCAGCGGCTTGCGGGCCTGCGGCAGCGCATGGCGGAGCACGGCGTTGACGCCTGCGTCTTCACCTCGATGCACAACATCGCCTATTACTCCGGCTTCCTCTATTGCAGCTTCGGTCGCCCCTACGGCCTCGTTGTCACGCCCGGCGACTGCGTGACCGTCTCCGCCGGCATCGACGCCGGCCAGCCCTGGCGCCGTTCGGTGGGCGACAACGTCACCTACACCGACTGGACACGGGACAACTTCTGGCGGGCCGTCCGGGACATCGCCGGAACCGGTGCGGTCGTCGGTCTGGAGGAGGATCACCTCACACTTCAGCAGATGGGCAAGCTGCAAGCCTTCCTCACACCCCGATCGGCCGTGGATATGTCCGGCATCTGCATGGCGCAGCGGATGCGCAAAAGCGCCGCCGAGATCGCGCTCATCCGCGCCGGGGCGGCCGTGGCGGATGCCGGCGGCTATGCCATCCGCGAGATGCTGCGCGAAGGTGTCCGCGAGATCGACGTCGCCATGGCAGGACGCGACGCGATGGAGCTGGAAATCGCCGAACGCTTCCCCGAGGCCGAGTATCGCGATACCTGGGTCTGGTTCCAGTCCGGTCTCAATACCGATGGCGCCCACAACCCGGTCACCGGCCGCAGGCTTCAACGCGGCGACATTCTCTCGCTGAATACCTTCCCGATGATTTCCGGCTACTACACGGCGCTTGAGCGGACCATGTTCCTCGGCGAGGTCGATGCGGCCTCTCTGGCAATCTGGGAGGCCAATGTCGCGGCACACGAACTGGGGATTTCGCTGCTGAAACCGGGGGCGTCCTGCGCGGAGGTCACATCCGCCATCAACGCCTTCTTCGCCGAACGCGACCTGTTGCAGTACCGCACCTTCGGCTACGGCCACTCCTTCGGCGTGCTGTCCCATTATTACGGGCGGGAGGCCGGGCTGGAGCTGCGCGAGGACATCGACACGGTTCTGGAGCCCGGCATGGTGATCTCGATGGAGCCGATGCTCACCCTGCCCCAGGGCATGCCGGGCGCCGGCGGCTACCGGGAGCACGACATCCTGGTCATCACCGAGGACGGCAACGAGGACATCACCGGCTATCCATTCGGCCCGGGGTTCAACGTCGTCGGATGAACCGCGTTACTCGGAGCGCAACACGCCCGCCAGCAGCGTGATCAACAGCGACAACCCGGCGAGAAGCGTGAACGCGGCGCGCAGGGAGGCTGTTTCGGCGATGAACCCGATGATCGGCGGCGCCAGCAGGATCGCGCTGTACCCCAGCGTGGCCACGCTGGCGATCGCCTGCCCCGGCGGCACATCCGGATCGCGGGCGGCCCGGCTGAAGGCGAGCGGGTAGACGGCCGCATATCCCACGCCCATCAGTCCGAATCCCGCCAATGCGACGCCGAGCCCGGGCGCCAGGATGACAAGCAGCAGGCCGGCGACGGCGGCAAGCCCGCTGGCCCGCGCCACCGTCACCGGGCCAAGCCACGTCACCAGCCGATCCACCGTCAGCCGCATCGCGACCATCACCACGGAAAACACGGTGAACCCGAGCGCCGCGCGTGCCTCCGTCGCGCCGATATCCTTGAGCAGGTAGACAGCACTCCAGTCGGCCACCGCTCCCTCGCCCGCACCCGATGCCAAAGCCATGAGACCGACCAGGACCAAAACCCCCCGCGGCAAGGCAAACGCGGGCGCGTCCGGATCGTGCGGCTGCGTGACGGAGGTCCAGGGGATATAGGCGAACCACAGGAAAAAAGCGCCGAAGACGATCGCGGCCAGCGCGAAATGCGTCGTGACCGACAGCCCCAGCCCGGTCGCGAGCGCTCCCGCGGCGGCCCCGGTCCCTGTCCCGAGGCTCCACATGGCGTGAAACGAGGACATCACCGAGCGCCCCATGTGCTTTTCCACCTCGGTGGCCCAGCTGTTCATCGTGACGTCCATCGACCCGTGGCACATGCCGAAAAACAGCATCGCGCCGGCAAGCCAGATCGGCCCGGGCGCCAGCGCGAGCAAAACCAGCGACAGCAGGTAGACCCAGCTGAGGCGATGCGTCACCGTCACGGCCCCCATCCGGTCGGCAAGACGCCCCGCCAACGGGAAGGATATCAGCGCGCCGACGCCCATGACCAACAACAACAGCCCGAAGCGCCCCTCGGAGAGCCCGTGTGTCTCCATCACGGCCGGGATGCGCGACGCCCAGGACCCGAGCAAGACGCCGTTAAGCGCAAATGTCGCCGCGACGGCCCGCCACGGGGTTCGAATGTCAGGCATGTCGGATCTCCAGACCGGTTTCGGCAAGCGGGGCCGTCTTGGCGCCGCCCGCGTCGGTGACAAGTACATCAAGCGCGTCGCAGGGCAGAACCCGATGCCGCGCGCGGCGGCCAAGCTTCGGCTCGCCCGTCAGCACGGCGGTCTTGCGGCTCGCGCCATGCATCGCGCGCCGCACCGCCGCCTCGTCCAGATCGTCGGCAGACAATCCGAACGCCGCATCCAGGCCGCAGGCGCCCAGAAAGCACACATCGACCGAGACATTCGAAATCGCCTCGCATGTGCCCTGCCCGACAGCGATGCCGCCAAACGCCGACAGGCGCCCGCCGATCAGAAGCGTCTCGATCCCTGCCGCAAGCGTCGCCGTGGCCACCACGGGCGCCGGTGTCACGACGAGCGACCGCGGCAGCGGTGGCAGGGTCGCGGCCAGCTTCGCCACCGTCGTTCCGCCATCGAGCATCAGCACCATGCCATCTTCGATCAGTCCAAGCGCCGCGGCGGCAATGCGCTCCGCGGCCGGGCTGGGGGTGCGTATCCGCGTTGACATGGGGTCGGAAACCGGCATGACCGGCAGCGCGCCGCCGCGCACGCGCTGAACCATACCGGCGGCTTCCAGCGCCAGCAGATCGCGCCGGATCGTATCCACCGACACGCCGAATTCCTCGGCCAGGGTGCCAAGCACGAGAGGCGCGCCGGACGTTGCGCGCACCCGCAGGATCGCCTGCCGGGCTTCGGGCGAATTTAGGAGCGTTTCGGGTGCCACTGCCGATTCCTGCAATATTTTGCCGACAAATGCAGCGTTTTGCACCGAATTGCAACATGTTCTTTCGCAGGAGTCGGAACACGCCCTCGCGGAGCGCTCCACCCAGACGCTGGATCGGAGGTGGAGCCCGGCGGATCGTTCAGTCTGACCTGCGAAGGTCCGCGATCGACGCAGCGCCGTATTGGATCATGTTGGTCTCAAGGTCCGCCCGCAGAATGTCGTACACATGATCGCCCCCACGGGCGCCAAGCGCGGCGGTTCCATAGAGGAAACCGCGCCCGAGCAGGCAAAAATCGGCGCCGAGATGCAGCGCCCGCATGATGTCGAGGCCGCTCTCGATCCCACTGTCGAACAGGATTCGCAGCTTGCCGCCCACGGCTGCGACGATCTCGGGCAGAACCTCGATCGTGGGCGGAGCGGCATCGAACTGACGCCCGCCGTGGTTCGATACCACGATCCCATCGACCCCGGCCTCAACCGCAAGATGCGCATCCTCCGTCGACAGCACGCCCTTGAGGACCATCGGACCTTTCCACATGTCCCGCAGTTGCCGCAGCATCTCCCAGTCCGGCCGCCCGTCGACAACCTGCCCGACAAGCCGCGCCGCGCCGGCAAAGGACTTGGTCGGAAAGTAGGTTTCCAGCGTGCGGAACTTGGGAATGCCGTGCCGCAGCGTGGCCAGCGACCACGTCGGGCGTATCGCGGCCCGAAACAGCGTCGCTGGCGTGAATTTCGGCGGCACGGAGACCCCGGCAACCAGTTGCCGCTCCCGGCGGCTGCCAACAGGCACGTCGACCGTGACCACGAGGACCGTGAATCCGCTATCGGCCGCACGCTTGAGCAGATCGGCGCGGATCTCCGGGTCCACCGGCGTGTAGAGTTGAAACCAGCCATTGCCCGCCGCCAGTGGCCCGATGACCTCGGGGGATTCATTGGCGGTGGTACTGAGCGCGTAGGGCATGTTCTTCCGCGCCGCGGTTTCCGCAAGGAAGATCTCGGTTCGGGGCCACATCAACCCCGAGAGCCCAACCGGCCCGGCGCCGAAGGGAACGGAGTAGCGCCGGCCGAACAGCTCTGTCGAAAGGTCCAGCGAGAACCGGCCTTTCAGGATTCGCGGCACCATCTCCACGGCATTCATCGCGTCGCGATTGCGCTTCAGCAGCGCCTCGTGCCCCGTTCCGCTCGCAAGATACTCCCAGGCGAAAAACGGCGCGCGCCGCCGCGCCCGCTCCGCAAGATACGGGATCGACGGGTAACGGTTTTCCATGGACATCGGGTAATCCTCCGTCAGCCCCGCAATTCCTTGCGGCACACGCGGGGCCGCTTGGCGCTAGGCCGCCTCGGTTGCATGCGACAGGGCGGCAACGATGCCGCGCAGTTCCGCAAGCCCCTTCAGGCGCCCGATGGCCGGATATCCGGGCTGCGCCTGTCGCTTCTGATCGTCGAGGATGTCCTGGCCGTGATCGGGCCGGAAGGGAATGGACCAATCCGCCCGCCCTGCCGCGCGCCGCCGGGCTTCCTCGGCCAGCGCCGCCCTGACAAGCGCAACCATGTCGGTGCCGCCGCCCAGATGCTCCGCTTCGTGGAACGAACAGGGCGTGCCCTCTGACTCCCGGGTGACATTGCGCAAATGCAGGAAATGTACCCGGTCGCCCAGGCGCTCCATCATTCCCGACAGATCGTTGTCCGGCCGCGCGCCGAGCGAGCCGGAGCAGAGCGTGATCCCGTTCGAGGGCAAATCCACAGCCTTTACCAGCCACGAGTAATCCGCCTCGGTCGACATGATTCGCGGCAGTCCGAGCAGTGGAAACGGCGGATCGTCCGGGTGGCAGCAAAGCCGAAGGCCCAGTTCCTGCGCCAGCGGCGCAACCTCTTCCAGAAATGCGGCCATGTGGGCGCGCAGACGGTCCGCACCGATGCTGCTGTATTCGGCCAGGTGGGCGCGCACATCGTCCAGCGTGAAGGATTCCGCCGCGCCCGGCAGGCCGAAGACGACGTTCCGCGCCAGCGCATCCCGTTGCGCATCGTCCATCGCCGCATTTCGCTCGGCGGCGAGCGCCCGCACCTCTTCGGGAAAATCGTCCTCTGCCCCCTTGCGTTGAAGGGTGAACAGGTCGAAAGCCGCGAAATCGGCCAGATCGAACCGCATGCAGGTCGCGCCGGTCGGCAGGCGATAGGCAAGGTCGGTCCGCGTCCAGTCGAGCACCGGCATGAAGTTGTAGCAGATCACCTCGATCCCGGCCGCTGCCAGATTGCGCAGGCTGGTCCGGTAGTTGTCGATATGCGTCCGCCAGTCGCCCGATTGCTTCTTGATGTCCTCCGACACCGGAAGGCTTTCGACCACATCCCAGGTCAATGTCGACGCGGCGCCACCGGACAATGTCGCGATCTGGGCCTTCCGGGTCTCGATCTCGTCGGCAGTCCAGACGTCCCCGGTTGGCACGTGGTGGAGTGCAGAGACGATCCCCTCGGCGCCGGCCTGCCGCACATCGTCGATCGACACGAGATCCTTCGGACCGAACCAACGCCACGTCTGTCTCATCCTATCCTCCTTGGACGCAAAGCCGGCGGCCCGGCCGCGACTCCGTATGCCACATCTTTACCACCGAGGGGAATCCTTGACTAGTATGGAAGTATGGTGAAAATGGAGCGCGACCGGATTCGCTCCGAGGGATGGGACACAATGCAACTGGATCAGACGGCAGCGATCGGCCCGCAGTTGCATGCCCTGTTGCGAGATCGCGTGGTGCGGAACGACCTGCAGCCGGGCACCCGTATCTCGGAATCCGAAATCGCGCGCGAGTATTCCATCAGCCGGCAGCCAGTGCGCGAGGCATTCATCAAGCTCGCCGAAGAAAACCTGATAGAAATCCGCCCGCAGCGGAGCACCATCGTCTGCAAGATCGACTGTGCCGCGGTGCTGGACATCCGTTTTGTCAGGGAGGCGATAGAAGCCGATATCGTGCGGCTGCTGGCGAAGGACCCCGACCAGCACCTCATCGCGAAATTGCGGTCCATCGTCTCCGAACAACGGGCAATTGCAACGCACTCCCCGGGCGATTTCATCGTCTCCGACGAAGCGTTCCACGAGGCGCTGGCAACGGGCGCCGGCAAAAGCTCGGTCTGGAAGATCGTCCTGAGCCTGAAATCGCAGATGGACCGCGTGCGGTACCTGAGCTTCGAGATGTTCCCGCTGCAGCGGCTGATCGACCAGCACGTGACCATCATCGACGCGATCGAAGCGGGCGACGTATCGGCGGCGGACCACGCGATACGGCGCCATCTGAGGGAGGTGCTCAGCGATCTGCCCGAAATCATGAAAGCAAATCCGGAGGCGTTCACGACGCCCATGACGGATCAACCCAAAGGCGAAACGAGTCACATCCAGAGGAGGACCCCATGACTCTCAAGACCGCTTTCGGAAGCCTGCTGGTCGCCGGCCTGGCTTCTACCGTAGTGTCGGGCACGGCATTTGCCGCCGACATGACGCTGAAGCTTGGCCACCTGGCCAACGAGGAAAACCCCTGGCACCTGGCATCGGTGAAGTTCGGGGAAGAGCTGGCCGCCCTGACCGACGGCCGGATCGAGGTCGAGGTCTTCCCCAACGAATCCCTCGGCAAGGAAATCGACCTGATCAACGGCATGCAGCTCGGCACCGTCGACATGACGATCACCGGCGAGAGCCTGCAGAACTGGGCGCCCATGGCCGCGCTTCTGGCCGTTCCCTACGCCTACAAGTCGCTCGATCACATGGACGGGGTCGCCTCCGGCGAGATCGGCGACCAGATCGAGGCGCAGATCATCGAGAAGGCCCAGATCCGCCCGATCGCGTTTTTCGCCCGCGGTCCGCGCAACCTGACCTCGAATGAGCCCTTCGTTTCGCCGGACGACCTGAACGGCCTGAAGATGCGCGTGCCCAACGTGCCGCTCTTCGTCGACGTCTGGTCCTCGCTCGGTGCACAGCCGACCCCCATGGCCTTCTCCGAGGTCTTCACCTCGCTGCAGAACGGCACCATCGGCGCCCAGGAAAACCCGCTCGCGCTTATCCGCTCCGCGAACTTCAACGAAGTGCAGAGCCATGTGAACATGACCGAGCACGTGCGCTCCTGGATCTACCTGACCATTGCCGAGCAGACCTGGGCCAAGCTCTCCGAGGAAGATCAGGCTGCCGTCATGGAAGCCGCTGCGACCGCTCAGGCCTACGAGCGCGAATTGTTCCAGAAGAGCCTGGATGACGACCGCGCCTATCTCGAAGAGAAGGGCATGACCTTCGTCGAGGTCGACGGCGCCGCCTATGCCGCCAAGGCCAAGGACGCCGTGCTCGCCAACGTCAACGACGAGATCAAGCCGATCGTCGAAGGATTGTTTGACGAGTAACCCCATCCACTCACGAACCCGGCCGGCGCCGCCCGTTGTGGCGCCGGCCCCAGGCAGGGGACATCCATGCAAGCGCTGGCACGGCTGACGAACCTTCTTTCCGCAATCTGCAAGGTCGGTGTCGGCCTGTCGTTCGCCACCCTCATCGCCGTCGTCCTGATCCAGGTGGTCGGCCGCACCGTCGGGTCCTCCCCGGTCTGGACCGAGGAATTGACGCGCTTCGCGCTTCTCTACCTCGCCGCATTCGGTGTCGGCCTCTCGTTCCGCAGCGGCGATCTGGTCAACGTCGACGTGATCTGCGAAAATCTGCCAGCGCCATTACCGTGGCTCCTGCGACTGATCTCGGCGTTCCTGACCGGTATCCTGGCACTCGTCCTGATACCGCACGCCTGGAAATTCACGTCCATCGGCAAGATGCAAACTTCTCCGGCCCTCGGCCTGCGCATGGATGTGGTGCATTTCACCGTCACCCTCCTGCTTGCGATGCTCTTCGTCTTTGCCACCCTGCGCGTCATCAACATGCTGTCCGGCCGCAGTGACGGGCTGCCGCTGAAGGCCCGCGAAGAAAGCTGAATCCATGGAAGTCTATGTCCTTTTCGCGGTCTTCGTCGGTGGCCTGATCATCGGCGTGCCGGTCGCCGTGACGCTCGCGCTCTCCTCGCTCGTCTACCTGCTGCTGTCCGACATCCCGCTCGTCGTGATGCCGCAGAAGATCTACGCCGGGATGGATGTCTTCGTCCTGCTTTCGATCCCCGGCTTCATCCTCGCCGGCAACCTAATGAACCGCGGCGGCATCACCAACCGCATCATCCGCTTCGCCAACGCGCTTGTCGGCTGGATCCGCGGCGGGCTGGGCCTGACCAATATCGCCGCCTCCATGCTCTTCGGCGGCATCACCGGCACCGCCGTGGCCGATGCCGCCTCCATCGGCGGGGTGATGATCCCCGGCATGAAGAAGGCCGGCTACCCGGCCGATTTCTCCGCCGCCGTCACCGCCGCCTCCTCCACGGTCGGGCCGATCATCCCGCCCTCCGTGCCGATGATCATCGTCGGCGCGCTTTCCGGCATCTCCGTGGGCAAGATGTTCATGGCCGGCGCCGTGCCCGGCATCCTGATGGGCCTGGCGATGATGGTGACCTGCTACCTCATCTCGGTGCGCAAGAATTTCCCGCGCCAGTCCTGGCAGGGCTTCGGCGAGGTCGCCCGCGCCTTCGCCGCCGCTTTCTGGGCGCTCGCCATGACCGCACTCATTATCTACGGTCTTCTCAGCGGGCTCGCGACGCCCACCGAAACCGCCGTCGTCGCGTCGCTCTACGCCTTCATCGTCGGCTGCTTCGTCTACCGCGAATTGCCCATTCGGGAATTGCCAAAGGTCCTCGTGGACAGCGCAATCTCTTCGGCCGCGATCCTCTCGCTGGTGGGCTTCGCCAACGTGTTCGGCTGGATTCTCGTCTCCGAGCGCATTCCGCAGGCCATTGCGGATGCCGTGTTGTCCTTTACCGACAACCGCATCCTCGTGATCCTCATCATCAACGTCCTGCTGCTTTTCGTCGGCATGTTCATGGAGACGATTGCCGCGCTGATCATCCTCTTCGTGCCGCTCCTGTCGCTGGCGCAGGCCGTTGGCATCGAACCGCTGCACTTCGCCACCTTCGCGGTGCTGAACCTGATGATCGGCCTCACCACGCCGCCCGTCGGCGTTTGCCTCTTCGTCTGCGCCGGTATCGCGAAACTTCAGCTCACGCCGGTCGTGCGCGCGATTGCCCCCTTCCTCCTGACGAACATCCTCGTGCTTTTGGCCGTGTCCTTCTGGTCGCCGCTCGCCACGTGGTTGCCGTCCCTGCTCATGCCCTAGGAGCCCGCCATGGATACACGTGTCTGCCGCCTGTACGGAGAACGCGACATACATGTCGAAACGCAACCCGTGGACGCGCCCGAGGCCGGATACGTCCTCGTCGCGATCGGGGCGGGGGGGATCTGCGGCTCCGATCTCCACTATTACCAGGACGGCGGGTTCGGCCCGATCCGGGTACGCGAGCCGATCATCCTCGGCCACGAAGCGGCCGGCACCATCATCGAGGTCGGGCCGGGTGTCCCCGGGCTTGGCACGGGCGACCGCGTGGCGATCAATCCCAGCCACCCCTGCGGCGCGTGCAAGTATTGCGCCGAAGGCCTCTTCAACCATTGCCTGAACATGCGCTTTCTCGGCTCCGCCATGCGGATGCCGCATGAAAACGGCTTGTTCCGGGACCGCGTGGCGGTGAAGGCAGAGCAATGTTTCAAGGTCGCCGACACCGTGTCGATTGGCGAAGCGGCCTGCTCCGAACCGCTGTCGGTCTGCGTTCACGCGCGCTCCCTCGCGGGCGACCTCTCCGGCAAGAAGGTCCTGGTGACCGGATCGGGGCCCATCGGGGCGCTGTGCGTGGCGCTCGCGGCCGAAGGCGGCGCCACCGAGATCGTGGCCACCGACCTTCAGGACGCCCCGCTTACCGTCGCCGGGCAGATGGGCGCCACGCGCACCATCAATGTCGCCCGCGACAGCGATAGCCTCGCCGCCTATGGCGCCGAGAAAGGCCACTTCGACGTCTGCTTCGAATGCACGGCGGCCGAGCCGGCAATCCGCTCGGCCATCGACACGCTCCGGCCTCAGGCGACGCTGGTGCAGGTGGGCGTGGCAGGCGATGTCACGGTGCCGCTCAACTACATCGTCAGCAAGGAGATCGTGCTGAAGGGCACGCATCGCTTCCATCCGGAATTCGGACAGGCGGTGGAACTGATCAACACGGGCGCGGTGAACGTGCGCCCGATCATCACCCAGACCTTCGATCTGACCGACGCCCGGGACGCGTTCGAAATCGCCGGCGACCGCAGCGCAGCGGTCAAGGTGCAACTCAGCTTCGCCTAGGCGACGCGCGCACCAGCCACGCGTTCTTGCCACAAGCGGGCGGGTTTGGCACAAGTGTTGCCTGATGTCGTTGAGGAAACCGATGTTTCGTACCGCGCCCCTGCGCGGCGCTCGGTGGTGCGCCGGCACCGCGCCGCGCGTCCCGCACGCGTATCGCCCGTGCCGGCATGCTCCGGAAGGACGGGGAGGCGCTAATGCGCGTTGATATTCCCGTCTCCTTCGGCGAGCTGATCGACAAGATCACCATTCTCGAAATCAAGTGCAGGCAGATCGAGGATACGGCCAAACGCGCGCTCGCGGAGGCCGAACTGGCGGAGCTGCGCGCGATCCTCGACGCCCTGCCCCGGCCCGAGGGGTACGCCGCGCTCAAGCAGGACCTGTTCGACGCGAACATGGCGCTCTGGGTGGCCGAGGACCGGATTCGTGCCTGCGACGCGGCCGGGGAGTTCGGCCCGGAATTCATCGCGCTCGCCCAATCCATCTACCGCCAGAACGACCGGCGTTTCAGGATCAAGACCCGCCTCAGCCAGGCCGCGGGATCGGTGATCCGCGAAGTGAAGTCCCACGTCCCAACCTAGCGCGTTTCGCGCCCCCCGAACCGCGCGCACCGGCCGCCGGTCCCGCGAGATCCGCGTCACATCTTCGCCGCCAGGCGCTCCTGTATCGCGTCCAGCGCAGCGCGGGTCTGCCTCGTCCACGGGGCCGACTTGGAGCGGAACAGCGTCGCCTGGCTCCGGTGGATCAACCCGTCCGACAGCAGCTTCAGGTGATTGGCCCGCAATGTCTCGCCGGTCGAGGTGATATCGGCCACGGCCTCCGCCGTCAGGTTCTTCACCGTGCCCTCGGTCGCGCCCTGGCTGTCCACCAGCTGATAATCGGCCACGCCCGCCGCCTGCAGGAACTCCCGCACAAGCCGGTGATACTTCGTGGCGATCCTCAGGCGATGCCCATGCGCCGCCCGGAACGCCGCCGCCGCGGCGTCCAGATCCTCCAGCCGGTCCACATCGACCCAGCATTTCGGCACGGCAATGATCAGGTCGGCCTGGCCGAACCCCATGCGGGCCAGCTCCTCGACCCGGTCCGTCCAGCTCGGAATACGCTCGCGGACGAGGTCGGAGCCGGTCACGCCCAGGTGGATCCGGCCAGCGTTCAGCTCCCGTGGGATCTCTCCGGCCGACAACAGCACCAGATCGACACCGTCGATCCCGCCGACCGACCCGGCATATTCCCGTTCCGACCCGCTCCGCCGGACGTCCATGCCGCGCGCGCCGAACCAGTCGAAAGTCTTTTCCATCAACCGGCCCTTCGAGGGCACCCCGAGCTTGAGCGTCATGCCGCGCCTCCCGTTGCAAGCTCCAGTACCAGGCCGGGGCGGATCATGCCGCCAACCGCCGGCATTTCGCGGCCCTGCCCCAGAACGCGCGTCAGGGCATCGTAGCGCCCGCCCGAGGCCACGGGGGGCAAATGCGGCTGGCCGCCGGCATAGAAGCCAAACACGAACCCGTCGTAATATTCCATCGTGGTCCGGCCGTAGCTCGCCTCGAACTCCAGCGCTTCCAGGTCGACGCCATGGGCACGCATCACGTCCAGCCGCCGCTCCAACCGATCGAGGGCCGGGTCGAGGGCAGGCATGTCGACGGCAATGTCGCGCAGGCGCGCGAGCGCGTTGACCGGCGCCGCCCGGATCGCCAGCAGGTCGTCGATCAGCGTCACCTGCGCCGCCGGGATCGGCGGTTCCGCCGCATCCGCCGCCAGCCGCGCCAGACGCGCGGCGATTTCCTCCGGCGCCCGCAAGCCGATCTGCGGCCCGGTGGCCGCCATGATCTCCGCCGCCGGTTCAACCGCCAGCCGCTTCAGCAGCGCGGCGCGCGCGGGCGGCACGGGAACGCGCCCGCTGTACCGGTCCAGCAGGGCGCGGAACCTCTGCGGGCGCCACGCATGACGCAGCAGCGCCGCCTTGCGCGGGGCACTTGCCTCCAGCCCCGAGATCGCCGCGGTCAGCAGGCCGATATCCCCCATCGCCGCCCGCAACCCCAGCGGCGCAAGGGCGCTCGCGAAGCGCACGAAAACCTCCGCCTCGGCCTCTTCCGGGTCGGCGGCGTCGAAAATCTCCAGACCCGCCTGGAAATACTCGTTGGCCCGCCCCGGCTCCGCCACCTCCTGCCGGCGGAACACCTCGCCGGCATAGGTGTAGCGTGCCGCACCTTGCCCCGCGGCCATGTGCATCTGCACCACCGGAACCGTGAAGTCGGGCCGCAGCATCTGCTCGCCCTGCAGCGGGTCGGCGGTCACGTAGGCGCGCGCCCGGATATCCTCGCCATAGAGGTCGAGCAGCGTATCCGCGGGTTGCAGGATGTCGGGGTCGACCGCCGTCGCGCCCGCCTCAAGGAAAAGCCCCTGCAACCGCCCCGCTTCGGCGCGGACCTGATCCTTCGTCGGCATCATCGCTCACGCCTCCGCGCCGAGGATCTTCGCGATCTCCGACACCAGATCGGCCCGCGCAACCTCGCGTTGCGCCGGCTGGCTCTTCCATTCCTCAAGGCTCGCGCTCTCGGCGATCTTCGCACCCAGCACAAGGTCCTTGATCTGCACGACGTCGCGCGCCGCCTCGTCCTCGCCCTGGATCACCGCGACCGGCGATTGACGCTTGTCCGCGTATTTGAGCTGGTTGCCGAAATTCTTCGGATTGCCGAGATAGACCTCCGCCCGAATCCCCGCCTGCCGCAGCTCGCCAACCATGCCCTGATAGTCGGCCATGCGGTTGCGATCCATGACCGTCACGATCACCGGGCCTTGCGACACGCCGTCCATCCGGCCCTTCGCGCGCAGCGCGGCAAGCAGCCGGTCCACCCCGATGGAAACGCCGGTGGCCGGAACGGCCTGCCCGGTGAACCGCTTCACGAGGTCGTCATACCGCCCGCCGCCCGCGACCGAGCCGAACTGCCGTGGCCGGCCCTTCTCGTCGGTGATCTCGAAGGTCAGCTCCGCCTCGAAAACCGGGCCGGTGTAGTAGCCCAGGCCCCGGACGACGGAGGGGTCGATCTCCGTCCGGTCGGCGCCATACCCCTGCGCTGCCAGCAACGCGCCGATCTGTTCCAGCTCGTCGACACCGGCCGTTCCGGTTGCCGATCCGGCCACGACCTCGCGCAATGCGCGTATCGTGGCGCCGGCATCCGCGCCCTTCGCCTGCATGAAGGCCAGAACCGTGTCCGCAACATCGTTGCTTAGCCCGACACCGTCGATGAAGGCGCCGCTCTGGTCCTTGCGGCCGGTTGTCAGCAACTCCCGCACACCGCCGGGGCCGACCTTGTCGAACTTGTCGATCGTGCGCAGCACGGCGTCGGCCGTCTCGGGGGCCTCCGCGGGGCTCACGCCCACGGCCTCCAGAACCCCGTTCAGCACCTTGCGGTTGTTGATCCGCACGAGGTAGTCTCCGCGCGGGATGCCAACGGCTTCCAGCGTGTCGCTCAGCATGGCGCAGATCTCGGCATCGGCGGCCACGCTCGGCGCGCCCACCGTGTCCGCATCGCATTGGTAGAATTGCCGGAACCGCCCCGGCCCCGGCTTCTCGTTGCGCCAGACCGGCCCCATGGCATAGCGCCGGTAGGGGTTGGGCAGGTCGTTGCGGAACTGCGCGGCCACCCGCGCCAGCGGCGCGGTCAGGTCGTAGCGCAGCGCCAGCCAGTCGCCCTCCTCCTCCCAGGCGAACACACCGTCGTTCGGCCGGTCCACGTCGGGCAGGAACTTGCCGAGCGCCTCCACCGTCTCCACGGCGGCCGTTTCCAGCGGGTCGAACCCGTACCGGTGGTAGACCTCCGCGATCTGCCGCAGCATATGGTTGCGCTCGGACACTTCGGCGCCAAAATAGTCGCGGAACCCCTTGGGCGTGATTGCCTTGGGGCGACGGGGCTTCTTGTCCTTGGCCATATGGGCGATCCTCGGGTCGTCTCGTCGCGGCAGCGTCTAGCCCAAGGGAGGCAAGCCCGCAAGGAGCCCGGAGAAAACGCCGCAATGGAAAGGGACACGCAGGTGAGCAGCGAGCGCATCGAGGAAGAACTGGCACATCTGCGACGGGTGACCGAAGAATTGTCGGAGGTCGTGGCCCGCCAGCAGGGAGAGATCGACAGGCTCACGCGCCGGGTGCGATTGCTCATGGAGCGCGCCGCCGAGCAGGAAGCCGACGGCGGCGTCATTCTGGGCGACGAGCGGCCGCCCCACTATTGACGCCTGTCCCGACGCAACCGGCGTTCCTGCGCCCCGCCTCGCGCGGTCCCAGCGCGAGGCGTTTGCAAATCTTGCCCTCGGGCGTCCGGTAGGTCTCGAATCCCATGGCCGCGTAATAGGCCAGGCCATCCGCGTTGTCGGCGCCGATGCTCGCGTCGATTGCCACGAGTCCGGCGGCAAGCGCGGCTTCCCGCGTCACGGCGAACAAGGCCTTCCCGCACCCCTTGCGGGCCGCCCGGGGGCTGACATGCGTGCCGATGATGCCCCACCCCTCCGCGACGCCGTAGGGGTTGCCCGGGCGGGCGCGTGCCAGCGACTGCAATCCAAGGATGGTGCCATCCTCGTC
Source organism: Tropicimonas marinistellae (assembly GCF_001509585.1). Classification (GTDB taxonomy): domain Bacteria; phylum Pseudomonadota; class Alphaproteobacteria; order Rhodobacterales; family Rhodobacteraceae; genus Tropicimonas; species Tropicimonas marinistellae. The sequence goes on from NZ_LNCI01000013.1 coordinate 66,569, forward strand.
CACCGCGACAAGGCATTCCACGCGGTCGGGGGCGCAAATGTAGGTCTCCAGAACGAAGTCGGGGTCACTCGGCCGGCTGCGTTTCCCGGCGGCGGCCAACGCCTGCAACATCCGGCTGGCGCCCGCTGCATCGTCTGCGGTGGCTGGGCGGATCTTCATGACAACTCCTGTGTTTGCGTGGGCTGGCGAGACATGCGATGGGCCACGCCCCCCGCAGCGACCGTCCTTCACGCCCCGGCGCGGCGCCTGCCGGCGCACGCTGTTCTGTCGATTGTGGCTGTCACCGCAATGTAACTGTTGTATGAAGGTTTTGTAACACGAAGCCCAATTGCCACATGATACACCTCGACAATCACGCCCACCTGGACGACGGCGACACGGCCCGAAAGCCCTCGGCCTCCATCTGGGCCGTCCCGCTGATCGCCGCCATCGCGTGCCTGATCGTCGCCGCCGCCCTGCTGGCGGTCGCGGACGGGCGCGGGCTGGACGTCTCCTCGCTCCTGCGCGATCCGGCGGTGGAATTCGACATCCCGGTCTATGCCGGCGGCATATCCTTCCTCGGCATCTCGCTGCTGCTCCTCAGCAGCGGCTGCACCGCGCTCGCCGCCTCCGTTCTGCCGAACGACAGGGGTCTCCTGCTGGCCCTGTCCGCCTTCTCGCTGCTGCTCGCCTATGACGACCAGTTCATGCTGCACGAGCGCGTGTTCAACCGGATGGGTATCCCCGAGATCGTGGTGCTGGCGACCTACGCGATAGCCGGCTGCGCGCTCCTCGCCGCATTGTGGTTCAGCGACAGGCGGGTCTGGACCATCGGTTTCCTGGTTGCCGTCGGCTTCATGGGCATCTCCGTGCTCGCCGACCTCGTCGAGACGTCCTACGTCATCGAGGACCTTCTGAAAGTGGCCAGCTTCGCGGCCTGGCTGGGCTTCTGCCTGTCCTTCTCGCGGCAATCGCTGATCGACGCGACCCATTCGCCGGACGCCGCAGGTCCGGCGCGTCCGTAACACGCCGGACGCGCCGCGGTTCAGGCGTCGGACAAAGCCCCGGACAAGGCTTCGTCGATCAGCGCAACCGTTTCATCCACGCCATAGAGCGCGATGAACCCGCCGAAGCGCGGCCCCTGGCTCGCCCCCAGCAGCACCTCGTAGATCGCCTTGAACCAGTCGCGCAGCGGGTCGAACCCGTGCGCCTTGCCAACGGCGAAGACCTCGCTCTGCAAGGCTTCGGCATCGAGCCCGCCCTGCCAGTCGCGCAAGCGTTGCGCTAGATCCGCCAGCGCCACGCGTTCCTTTTCGTCCGGCGCCCGGAACACCTTCGTGGGCTTCACGAAGTCGTTGTAGTAGCGCACCGCGTATCCCGCCGCCTGGTCGAGCTGCGGGTTGCCCTCGGGGCTCGCCTCCGGCGCGTAGCGGCGAATGAAACCCCAGAGCGCGTCCTTGTCCTCGGCGCCCGCAACCGAGGCGAGGTTCAGCAGCATCGCGAAGCTCACCACCATGTCGGAGGCCGGCACGTTGTGGCCGTGAATGTGATAGACCGGGTTCGCAAGCCGCGCCTTCTCGTCCTGATCGGCATAGGCCCGCAATTGCTGATGGTACTCGTCCACCGCCTTCGGGATCACGTCGAAATAGAGCCGCTTCGCCGTCTTCGGCTTGAGATACATGAAATAGCTCAGGCTCTCCGTCGAGGCATAAGTCAGCCATTCGTCGATGGAAATCCCGTTGCCCGACGACTTGGAAATCTTCTGCCCCTTGTCGTCCAGGAACAGCTCGTAGGTGAAATGCTCCGGTGCACGCGCACCGAGAATCCGGCAGATGCCGTCATAGATCGGCGTGTTGGTCGAATGGTCCTTGCCATACATCTCGAAATCGACGCCCAGCGCCGCCCAGCGGGCACCGAAATCCGGCTTCCACTGGAGCTTCACGTTGCCGCCCGTCACCGGAAGCGTCCATTCGCGCCCGTCCTCGTCGTCGAAGGTGATTGTGCCATTCTTCGCATCGACATGCTTCATCGGCACGTACAGCACGCGTCCGGTCTCGGGGTGAATCGGCAGGAAGATCGAATAGGTCTGCTGGCGCTCTTCCCGCAGGCTCTTGAGCATGACCTTCATCACGTCGTCATAACGTTCGGCGGCACGCAGAAGCACCTCGTCGAACTGGCCCGACTTGTAGAAGTCCGTGGCCGAGTAGAACTCGTAGTCGAATCCGAACGTGTCGAGGAAGCGGCGCAGCATGGCGTTGTTGTGATCGCCAAAGCTCGGAAATTCGCCGAACGGGTCCGGCACCGAGGTCAGCGGCATCTGCAGGTGCTCCGCCAGCATCTCCTGGTTCGGCACGTTGCCGGGCACCTTGCGCATCCCGTCCAGATCGTCCGAGAAACAGATGAGCCGCGTCGGAATGTCGGAGATCACCTCGAAGGCGCGGCGGATCATCGTCGTCCGCAGCACCTCCCCGAAGGTGCCGATATGCGGCAGGCCCGAGGGGCCATAGCCGGTCTCGAACAGCACGTGTCCCTTCTCCGGCGGCGCCTTCTCGTAGCGTTTCAACACCCGGCGCGCCTCTTCGAAGGGCCAGGCCTTGGAGGTCATAGCAGTGTCGCGCAGATCGGACATTGAAACGGTCTTTCTTGTCATGGCGCGGCCCCATGCCGCGCGCTCGTACCGGGCCTTCCGCGGCCCGACCGGGCCACTCCCTATTGCGGCGGCCGCCTTGCGTCAATAAATCTGCGTGCACCATGCACCGCGAAGGAGCCGAAGATGCCCAACGATCCGCAGCCGCTTTCCGCCCAGGACGCGCTTGTCGCCGTAATGATCGCCACCTCGGTCTCCGACGAGAATATCCGCACCTCGGAGCTGGTCACCATCGAGCGTATCGTCAATCACCTGCCGGTCTTTGCCGACTACGACGCCGACCACATCGCGGCCATGGCGAATCTGGTCTTCGATCTGTTCGAGGAAGAGGACGGTGTCGATGCGCTGCTCGGGCTGGTGAAGGATTCCATGCCGGAGCCGCTCTATGAAACCGTCTACGCGCTCTGCTGCGATGTCGCCGCCGCCGACGGCCGGCTGACCGACCAGGAACTCCGCATGCTGGAGGAAATCCGCCACCAGTTCGAGATTCCGCGCCTGAACGCGGCCGCCATCGAACGTGGCGCGCGCGCACGCCACATGGTGCTCTGAAGCCGCCGAAGCGCGATCAGCTCGCCGCGTCGTAAAGCGTCACCCACCGGTCGATCAACCGAAGCTGCAACGTGCGCGCACGCGCCGTCCAGGGTTTCACGCCCTGCGGGCGCTCGCGTTCGGCCACGGGGATCGCGTCGCGGCGCGCGGGGTCGGCGACGAAGGTCGCGAAAGCGAGCCGCCCGCCGCCGGGCAGCGCGATGTAGCCCGCCAACGCGCTCACGAAATTCAGCGTGCCGGTCTTTGCCATGATCGTCGCCGGGTAGCTCTCCATCGGGCGCCCCTTTGAATCCTTCATGCGTATCGGTTTCAGCAGTGGCTCAAGCCCGTGCGGCGGTCCGAGCGTCACCAACGCGCGCACCATGTCACGCGCCGTGATCCGGCTGCCGCCCCCAAGGCCGGAATGGTCCACGAGCGCGGGGCGCGGACTGCCGATTTCCGAGCCCAGCCACCGCGACATCCGGCCCGCCGAGTCCACGAGCGAGGTCGGGTCCGGTCCGCGCGCCACCGTGGCGGACATCCCGATGGCCTCGGCCGTGACGTTGGTGGAGTATTTCAGCATGTCCCGCAGCAATGAACGGAGGTCGTTGCTTTCCACCCGCGCGATTTCGGTCCCTTCCGGAAGCGTCGACACCGGTTTGGCCGCACCCAGCCGAATGCCCTCCGAATTGGCAATGATCTGGAAAACCTCGGCGGTGTACGCCGTGGGCTTGCGCACCGGCAGCCACCGGCTGCCGCTCTGGCCAAGGGCACCGCTGGCAACGGTCCAGATGTCCGCCTGACCGTCGTCCTCGTAGGTGTAGATCGGGTACCGCCGCTTGGCGATCGACATGCGCGCCACCTGCACGTCCGGCCGGTAGCCCTTCGCACGCGCGTCCATCGCCGTGGTCCACCCGGCGCCGGCGCGGCGCCACTCGAAATGCACGCGGTTGAAATTCAGGTTCAGCCCCGACACGGCGGGGTTGTATCCCACCTGTACAGGCTGCTCCGGATCGATATGGGTCACGTTGGGCAGCGCCCCGTCCCAGGCCAGGAAGCTGCCGTCCACGGTCACGACACCGGCCGCCTTGAGGGCCGCGACCAGCTCGGCCAGCCGCGTCGTGTCGAGTGTCGGATCGCCCGCCCCCGCCAGGATCAGATCGCCCTTGAGCGCCCCGGCCTCGATGGGGCCGGTCGCGATGAGCCGCGTCGGGAAGCGGTGTTCAGGGCCCAGCGCATCGAGCGCGTAGAGGGCCGTCAGCGCCTTGGCGGTGCTCGCCGGCGGCTGCGGCAGCAGCGGTTTCATGACCTCCAGCACTTCGCCGTTCTCGGCATTCGCCACCACGAACCCGACCTTGGCACCGTCCAGCCGCGCGCGGTCCACGAGGTTTTCGGCGGAAGGCGCCATTCGGCCGGTCGCGCCACGGCCCCGCGGCGCCGGCCTCAGGGAACGTTGCGGCGGCCCGGCCAATGCCACGTTCGCGCTCGCCGACAGAAGGCCGGCTACCAGCATGCGACGGGTCAGAAAGGGAAGCGTGTCCGACATAGAGGAGTCCTAGCCGTATCGTTCCGACCGCCGCAAGCGAGCAGTTCCGAAGCTCACCGCATTGTCACGGGCCGTGGCCCGCAGGCGCCAGAACGCCCGCCCGCCCGTCACCAATGGCCCCGCGCGCGCAGCTGTGTCGACGAAATGTCAACCATCGGAACGTTGACGAAACACCACGCCGGCGGCACCGCGTGGGCGAGCCTGTGGCTGTCGCGCGCCGGAATCCGCCAGCGCCCGTAGAGCGCCGCCGCCTTGGAGGTCCGGGCCGGCAGCCGATCCCCCGGCCGGGCCAGCACGCCCACGGGCACCATGTCCATGATCCATTCCCACCGTTCCCACCGGTGCAGCTGGGCGAGGTTGTCGGCGCCCATGAGCCAGACGAAATGCGCGCGCGGGTAGAGCGCGTGCAGCCGCTCCAGCGTTTCCGCCGTGTAGCGCGTGCCGGTCCGCGCCTCGACATCCGTCACCTCGACGCGCGGGTGGCGCATCAGGCTCCGGGCCGCGGCGAGGCGGCGGTCCATGGGCGCGGGCCCATTTTCCTTCAGCGGGTTTCCGGGGCTCACCAGCCACCAGACGCGGTCGAGCCCGAAACGCTTCAGCGCCTCGCGCGTGATATGCACGTGGCCCGCGTGGGGCGGGTCGAACGACCCGCCGAGCAGCCCGATGGCCTGCCCGTCTCCGGCAAAAGGCATGTCGTGTCTCACGAGACCAGGGGCTCCTGTCGGCGACGTCGCATCCGCCGTGTAATGTTGTCGATACACGGCGGAGTCAATGTTGCGCTATCATGTCGGCGGCCGCTCCGTACCCGGACGGGCCAGAATCAGGGAGGAAATCATGAAGAGACGAGACCTGTTGAAATCCGCTCCCGCCGCGCTGCTGGCCGCCGGCACCGGGGCGCTTGTTCCGCTTCGTGCCCGCGCCGCGGAGGGCGGCCTGCAAGTCCTCGGCGCGCAGCGGTTCCAGGTCGGCGAGATGCTGGTGACGTCGATCCTCGACGGCTTCCTGACGCTTCCGCCCGACGTTCTCCAGGGCACGACGCCCGACGAGGTCGCGACGCTGCTCGAAAACGCCTACCAGGACCCCTCGCAGCCGCGCGGATCGATCAACGCCTTCATCATCGAGACCGGCGGCGAAACCTGGCTCGTCGATTCCGGCGCCGGGGGGTATTTCGGCCCCAACGCCGGCCATCTTCCCGACATCCTCGCCGCACTCGGCATCGACCCCGCCTCGGTGCGCAAACTGCTGCTGACCCACCTGCACGCGGACCACACCGGCGGCGCCACGGTGGATGCGTCGCTCGCCACCTTCCCGAACGCCGAACTCGTGGTCACGGAGGCCGACAGGGCCTTCTGGACGTCCGAGGAGATCCAGGCCCAGGCGCACGACATGATGAAGCCGAACTTCGACCTGTCGCGCGCGACCATCGCGGCCTATGGCGACCGGGTCACGGTGATCGAGGGCGAGGCGGAGGCCGCACCCGGCATCACCGCGCGCCCCCTGCCCGGCCATACGCCCGGCCATACCGGCTATCACGTCGAATCCGGCGGTGAGAGCCTCCTGATCTGGGCCGATATCGTCCATGTCCCGGCGGTGCAGTTCGCCCGGCCCGAGGTCACGATCCCGTTCGACGTCGATCAGCAACTGGCCGCCGCGACCCGCGCCGACCTGATGGCCTCGCTGGCCGACAGCGGTCAGCGGATCGCCGGCATGCACCTCACCTTCCCCGGAACCGGCTATGTGGAGCGCGCTGGCGAGGGCTACCGCTTCGTCCCCGCACCGTGGGAGTATCTCTGACCCACCGCGTTCCGGTACGAAGCCGACACCGCGCATTGGGGCGGCTCTTCCCCGAAGAGCCGCCCGGCGCTTGACCGTCGATCAGGCGATCCCTCACTCGCCCTCAAGCGGCGGTCCGGTGAAGATTTGCCCGTACTCGGCCGAAATGGCGTTCAGCGTCTCGATCTCGTCCGGAAGCTTCAGGTGCTTGGTTGCGTCGAAAAACCCTTCGAAGCCACCGGGCGCAACGATGACCATCAGCTTGCCGCCACCGTCCTCAAGCACCCGAAACGTGTGATCGACGCCTTTCGGAACAAAGGCGATTTCCCCCGCGCCCAGCACGAAGGTCTCGTCGCCGGCAAGAAACTCGGCCGATCCCTCCATGACGTAAAGCGCCTCGCCCGCATCCTCATGCACGTGGCGCGGCGGCCCCCCCGGCGCCGGGAACCGGGTCGTGAATATCCCCATGTCCCCACCGGTATCCTCCCGGCTCAGCAAGACCTGGATCTCCGAGCCGTTCCAGTCGATCGGGTCATGGGCGGCGGCTGTGGTTGCGACGGACATCAAAGCGATTGTCAGGATCTTCTTCATGGCATGTCTCCCTATTGCGCGGTTTTCCAGGCAGCCAAGTCTGCCGGTTGGATTGCCGGCTCGCGGTCCACGCGCGGGGATCGTTTGGCGCAAACAGCCAGCATGGCGTATGCTGAGTGTGCGGTCAGGGAGGGCCAATCTGGCTAACGAAAACCGGTGAAGATTTACGAATTCGAAGAATCTGGCGTTGTTCTCGACGCTTCGAGCGGGGTTCTCACGAAAGCGTCGGGGGAGCCGGTCGAACTGCGCCCACAGTCGCGCGAGGTTCTTCGCGTCCTCGTCACGTCGCCAAACCGGACCGTTACGAAGCAGGAGTTCTCCGACGCCGTCTGGGATGGTCGGCAGGTCGGCGACGACAGCCTGGTGCAATGCATCGCCGAAATCCGCACGGCACTCGGCGACGATCAGCGCAGTATCGTGCAGACGGTTCCCCGGAAAGGCTATCGGTTTTCCCCGCCCCAAGCGCCAAAGGGGCACTCGAAGATCAGCCGCAAGACGCGCCTCGCCCTTCCCGTTGTCGGCCTCGTTCTCGCCGTGCTCGCGGTTCTTTTCTGGATGAGAGGAACCGAGGAAAAGGGGCTCCCGGTCGTGGCCGTCCTCCCGCTTGACGACTTGAGCGCCGAGCCGCACCAAGGCCATCTGAACGACGCGTTGAGCGAAGGCATCATCACCGAACTGGCGCGGTTTCCGCAATTCCGCGTTGTCGCGCGGAATTCGAGCTTCCAGTTCCGCGACAAGCCGACAGATGTCCGCGAGATTGGGCAGGTCTTGGGCACCGACTACGTGCTGGAAGGAAGCCAGCAATTCGACGGGATGCGCCTGAGGGTCACCGCGCAGCTGGTTGAAACGGAAACCGGTGCGCATGTGTTTGCGGACAAGTATGAGCGCGACATCAGTGACCTGTTCGTCGTTCAGAGCGAGATCGTCCGCCACGTCGCATCGGAGGTCGGGCAGGCGCTCTTGTCGGACATGCCGGAGAGGTCGCCAGCAAAAGACGTGGATTCTCGCCTGCGCGGACTTCAGGCGCGAAACATCATGACGCAACTGACCCGCGAAAACTGGCAGAAGGCGATCGCGCTGGAAGAAACGTCGATTCGCGAAGAGCCGGATTCTGCCTGGGGATACATCGGCAAATCCCTGATGCTCATTCCGGCGGCGGTTCTGGGGTGGATGCAACCGCGCGACGAGGTTCTTGCGGATGCCTCCGAACTCGCAAAGACGGCACTTCGGATCGATCCCGAAAACTACCTGTCGCACTATGCGCTTGCGCGGGTCTTGTCGCGACAGGGGAAACACGCCGAGTCGATCCTCCACTTCGAACGCGCTGCAAAACTCAACCCGTCTGACTCCATCGTCTATATCGGCATGTCGGTACCCTTGCTCTACTCCGGCCGGACCGACGAGGCCCTCGCCGCGCTTCACAAGGCGCAGGAAGTCGATCCGCTGCACGGCGACTGGCTTCGGTGGCAGCTGGGTCTGGCCTATTGGCAGAACGATGAGTGCGAGAAAGGGCTTGAGGCCATGCAGAGCATGGCATCGCCTCCGATTGCCTCGAACAAGGCCCTGGCGGCGATCCTTGTATGCCTCGACAAGACACAGCAGGCGATCGAAGCAATGGCGAAGTTTCTCGAAACACGCCCGGGGTATACGCTGGAGATCGAGGCCAAATCCATTCCCTCCGACTGGAAACCGGACGGCATGTATGACCTCTGGTTGACCAGCATGAAGCGTGCCGGGATGCCTTGAATCCCGGCCACGCGTTTGCCCGTCCGCGCATGGCGCCCACTCCGCTGCGGCGCTGCCGGGCCGGGCCACACACCGTCACCCGGCATGTCGACACATCGGTCAGTTGATGCCCGGCACGTGCGGCCACACTCCGGGCAAAAGCCTGCAATCGAAGCGCCGCCTTCGGCGGCAACGCCTGCCAAGGCGGCCGGCAATCCGGCCTTTCTTTCCCCCAGCGCGTGTTTCGCGGCGCGGGCGATCCTTAAGAATTCGTGAATCCGCGCCCGTAACCCATTGAAAACACGCCCCCGGCCTTCTGTCTCACCGTGAGACATCCGGCCCGTCCGACGCCTAGATTGAATCCGCCGCCGCCCACCGCTAGAACCGCCGGCAACACCAGATTTCCAAACGCGAGCTAACCCATGGCAGCCTATCAATACGTCTACCACATGGATGGCGTCTCCAAGACCTATCCGGGCGGCAAGAAATGCTTCGAGAACATCCGCCTGAGCTTCCTGCCCGGCGTGAAGATCGGCGTCGTCGGCGTGAACGGCGCCGGTAAGTCGACCCTGATGAAGATCATGGCCGGGCTCGACAAGGAGTTCACCGGCGAGGCCTGGGCCGCCGAGGGCGCCCGCGTCGGCTACCTGCCGCAGGAACCGCAGCTCGACGAGAGCCTGACCGTCCGCGAGAACGTCATGCTCGGCGTGGCGGAAAAGAAGGCCGTGCTCGACCGCTACAACGAGCTGGCGATGAACTACTCCGACGAGACCGCCGAGGAGATGGCGAAGCTCCAGGACGAGATCGACAGCCAGAACCTCTGGGATCTCGATGCCCAGATCGACGTTTCCATGGAGGCCCTGCGCTGCCCACCCGACGACGCCATGCCCGAGCACCTCTCGGGCGGTGAGCGCCGCCGCGTCGCGCTCTGCAAGCTGCTGCTCGAGGCCCCCGACATGCTGCTGCTCGACGAGCCCACCAACCACCTCGACGCCGAGACGGTCGCCTGGCTCCAGCAGCACCTGATCGACTACAAGGGCACCTGCCTGATCGTCACCCATGACCGCTACTTCCTCGACGACATCACCGGCTGGATCCTCGAGTTGGACCGCGGCCGCGGCATCCCCTACGAGGGCAATTACTCCGCCTGGCTGGAGCAGAAGGCCATGCGGCTGGAGCAGGAGGCCCGCGAGGACAAGGCCAAGCAGAAGACGCTGGAACGCGAGCTTGCCTGGATCCGGCAGGGCGCCAAGGCGCGGCAGGCCAAGTCCAAGCACCGGATCGCCGCCTACGAGGAAATGGCGAACCAGTCCGAACGCGAAAAGGTCGGCAAGGCGCAGATCATCATCCCCCACGGCGCGCGGCTCGGCGGCAAGGTCATCGAGGTCGAGGGGCTCGCCAAGCACTACGGCGACAAGCAGCTGATCGAGGAGCTCTCCTTCGCCCTGCCCCCCGGCGGCATCGTCGGGGTGATCGGCCCCAACGGCGCCGGCAAGTCCACGCTCTTCCGGATGCTCACCGGGCAGGAGCAGCCCGACTCGGGCGCCATCACGCTGGGCGACACGGTGCAGCTCGCCTATGTCGACCAGTCTCGCGATGCGCTCGACGCGGACAAGACCGTCTGGGAGGAAATCTCCGGCGGCGGCGAAGTGATCGAATTGGGCGACGCCCAGATCAACTCCCGCGCCTATTGCGGCGCCTTCAACTTCAAGGGCGGCGACCAGCAGAAGAAGGTCGGCCTGCTCTCGGGCGGCGAACGCAACCGCGTCCACATGGCCAAGCTCTTGAAGGAAGGCGGCAACGTGCTGCTGCTCGACGAGCCGACCAACGATCTGGACGTGGAAACTCTGCGGGCGCTGGAAGACGCGCTGGAGGATTTCGCCGGCTGCGCCGTCATCATCTCCCACGACCGCTTCTTCCTCGACCGCCTCTGCACCCACATCCTCGCCTTCGAGGGCGAGGCGCATGTGGAATGGTTCGAGGGCAATTTCGAGGCCTACGAGGAAGACAAGGCGCGCAGGCTCGGACCGGACGCGCTGGAACCGAAGCGGGTGAAGTACAAGAAGTTCACCCGGTAAGCCACCTGGCGGAATAACTGCGCCTTCTAGTCGCCCTCGCGGCGATCGTGGATAGTCTCGGCAACCTGCCGATGTTCCTGCAGCGCACCGGCGGCATGACATCGGCGGGCGGACGACGACAGCCCCGACGGCGGCCATTGCGACCGGCGTCGCCCTCTTCGCACTCTTCGGCGAGGCAACCCTCGCCACTTTCGGGATCACCATCGCCGCCTTTCGCGGTCTCGGCGGGCTGGTGACCCTGCTGATGGCGCTGGAAATGCTGGGGCTGCCGGGCGACCCGGCGGCCTGCTCGCCGCGAACGCCGTTGCCATCTCGTCACGCCGCTGATGCAGGACGTGCTGAGCCCGGCCGGGTCCGGCCCGTCCAGACCGCCCCACGCACCAGAGGGCCGCGCCCTCCCTCGGGCGGGCGCCGCAACGCCTGTGGTCGATGCTTTATCTCAAAAGCCCCGGACTCGCTCCCTTCGGTACGCGACATCGCCAAAGCGCCCTCCCAAGGGGGAGGGAGGGCGCGGCCCGGCGGGCTTCGCCCTTGATTCCGGGCCGGATTGGGAGTGTATTTTCGATCAAGCTACGTGGATTAAGAAGTTTCCGAGGTCATATCCGATGGGACGTTCGGTCCGGCTATATCTTGCAGATGGGACCGCAACAGGGATTCTGACGGCGGAAATCGTCAACTGGACGGGTCATGTCCTTTCGTCACCACGAACGAGGGTGGACGTGGCGCTAAAACGCGACGAGGTCAAACGAACCGGCGTCTATCTTCTCTATGGATTCGAAACCGACAACGACCTTCCAAGTGTATACGTCGGGGAAGGCGACAGCATCGCGTCACGTTTGTACTCACATTCAAAGGACGACGAAAAGGACTTCTGGGAAAGGTTTGTTGCGATCACCAGTAAGGATTTGAACCTTACCAAGGCTCACGTCAAATACCTTGAAGGGCGGATTATCACCCTGCTCAAGGCTGCTAAGAAAAGTTCGGTTACGAACAAAACCGACCCTTCCTTTGACCGCCTGCCGGAAGCCGACATTTCCGACATGGAAGCATTCTTGGAAGAGCTACAGCTGGTTTTACCTGTGATTGGCGTGGACTTTCTTCGAAAGCCCAAGCAAGGCAATTCTCAAAGCTCCGATAGCAAACAAAGCCAAACAGTTTTCACTATCCAGAATCCCAAAAAAGGGATCGACGCCATGGCGATTGAGTCTGAGGGCGAGTTCGTGATCCTTGCCGGTTCTGTAGGTAGCCTGCATCAAGCCATTTCTTTCGGCGAAAAGCGTCGATCATTCCGGAAGCAAGTTCTTGAAAGTGGTCGAGCTGAAAAAGTCGATGACAAAACCTTCCGTTTGGTGGACGACGTCGCATTTTCAAGCCCGAGCGCAGCCTCTGTGTTCCTACATGGAACTGCCAGAAACGGGCGAACGGACTGGTTGGTTAGCGGGCAATCTAAGAACTACGCGGATTGGAAAGACGAAGCACTGGGGGGAGACCAAGCTCAGTAGAGTGCCCGGGCGACCAGCCCGGGCCGCGCCCGACCCGCCCCCCGGGAGGGCGCAATGGCGATGCCACACACCGCACAGTCCGAGTCCGGGGCTTGAAAGATAAACCGCCCATCAAAAGCGTTCCAAAGCGCCCACCCAGGCTCGGGCGCGCCCCTCAGCGCAGCAATCGCCCCTCGTGGGAAGCCCGCGCAATACGCAGCCTGCGCCCGTTCGTCGGGCTTTCGCGGCGGCACTGCGGCCACGGTTCCTCCTCATCACCGGCAGGGCGCCGAGGCGATGCCCCGCGCTGCGCAGCCCCTATGCGGCTCTGAGAGCATTCCGCCCACCGGGAGCGCCCCGACGCGCCGCCAGGGCGCGGCGCTTCGCGTATCGCGGGGACCTCCTGTAGCCACCGGAAACCGTGACCGGCCCCGTCAGCGATAGGCCTGCAGCGCCAAGCGGTCCCGCGCGTCGCGGGCGGAGGCGGACATGCCGTCCTCGCGGGCATAGCCGATGTCCTTGAGCATATGGGCATCGAGGTGGCGAATATCGCTGATCCGGGGCGCCCTGTGGGCGGGGTCCGGGTGCCGGAACTGAACCGTCATGGCGGCGGCGACCGACCGGAATGCGGCGGCCATTGCCAGGGCAGGCGAAGATGAAAATGCAGACGCGAACATCCTGTGTCCTCTATGTGTTGTTGCGTGATCTCGGAGGCGGGCTGGCAGCGCCCGGCCTTGTCATGCCGCCTTTCTGCGCCGCCAATGTTGCAGCGGGATGTCCGGGACCGGGGTTTCGTGTTTCAGTTCCGTAGCAGGTGCCAGTCGTGTCCACTCCCTAACAAATCGTGAATCCGCGCCTGCAACCCATTGAAATATATAGGTCTGAGATGTGTCTCACGGTGGGACATCCCACCCGCCCCCGCCAGCGCCCCCCGGATTCCCGTTTGAGTTGCCTTTCCCCCGCGCTACGCTCCCCCCTTGCAACCAGGGAGGACCACATGTCTCAGATCAAGACCGAGGTGGAGAGCGCCAACGCCGCCTATGCCGGGAGCTTCGACAAGGGCGACCTCGCCCTGCCGCCCGCCCGCGGCTTTCTCATTCTCACCTGCATGGACGCCCGGCTCGACCCGGCGAAATATGCCGGCCTCGCCGAAGGTGACGCCCATGTCGTCCGCAACGCAGGCGGCCGGGCCAGCGACGACGCGATCCGCTCGATGGTGATCAGTCACAAGCTCCTGGGCACGCGCGAGTGGTTCGTGATCCATCACACCGATTGCGGGATGCTCTTCTTCGACGACGACACGATGGGCAACCTTCTCGCCGGTTCGCTGGAGACCGCGGAGTTGACCGACGAAGGGTTCCGCAACGCGTCCGAACCCGGCGGCTCCCCCGAGGGTCATTTCATCAAATGGCACTGTATCAAGGAACAGGAGCAGTCGGTTGTCGAGGACGTGCAGCGCATCCGCGCCCACCCGCTCGTCAACCCGGCCATCCCGATCTACGGCTACGTCTACGACGTGAAGACCGGCAAATTGATCGAGGTGGAGGCCGCCACGGACGCCGGCCAGCCAGTGCTCTGAGCCGGGCGCGGCGGTGCAGGATCAGGCGACTCCGCGCAGTTTCTTCTTGCAATGCTGCACCACCGCCGCCATATGCCACCAGCGACCGTTACCGCATTTCGACCAACTGTCTCCCTTAGCGGCTTCAGTCTCGACCGCGACGACCGACGCCAACGCTGCCGCAGTTCCGCGGGCAGCGAACACAAGCTAGGAGACAACGGATGGCCACTGGCACCGTGAAATGGTTCAATACCACCAAAGGCTACGGCTTCATCGAGCCGGAAGGCGGCAAGCGCGATGTATTCGTGCACATCAGCGCCGTCGAGCGTTCTGGCCTGACCGGCCTCGCAGACGGACAAAAGGTGTCCTTCGACATCGAAGCCGGACGCGACGGCCGCGAATCGGCGACCAACCTGCAGGCGCTCTGACGCGCGGGCCCGCCGCAACCGGCGGGCCGATCTGCCCCTCGGATGCCTGTCAGGGCACCACGCAGGCGTGTTCTTGCGGCGACGTGATCGCACGTTATCGCGGCCATTTCGGTCGCTATATTGATTTCTTTCGAAATTCAGGGGCAGGCTGAATCGAAATCAGAGAGATATCGGTTCCGACTCCATGTTCACACGACGCACATTTCTAGCCACGGCCATCGCCAGCAGCGCCGTACCGGCCCTTTCCCAGACGCCGGCGCCCGCGCCTGCACCCGCGGCCCAGCCCTTTTCGCTCGATCCGCGGTTCGAGCCGCAGTTCGTCAAGATCAAGAAGCAATTCCTGCCCGGTCAACTGCTGATCCTGCCACGCAGCCACTACCTGTATTTCGTAACCGAACCCGGCAACGCGATCCGCTACGGCGTTGGTGTGGGCAAGGCAGGCCTGGAATTCACGGGTACGGCCACCATCGACGTCAAGAAGGAATGGCCCACCTGGCGCCCGACCCAAGAGATGATCGAGCGTGACCCGGCTACGTACTCCAAGTTCGTGAACAACGACTACGTGATGCCCGGTGGCCCCGGAAATCCGCTGGGCGCCAGAGCACTCTACCTGTTCCAGGACGGGCGCGACACGTTCTTCCGCATTCACGGTACAACGGAGCCGCAATCCATCGGCCGATCCGTCTCGAACGGGTGTATCCGCATGATCAACGGGCATGTGATCGATCTGTACGAACGGGTTCCGATCGGTACGATCGTTACGGTTCTCTGACCGCGCGGACCACGTTCAGCGCGCTTGGCAACACGGAGATGTCGAACCGCTGTGCAACCATCGGTTCCCCGTCGAGGTTGAGGTGGAAATCCCGCTCGGTCTCGATGACCCCGTGTTCAAAGGTCCGATAGACCAGGGCTTCTGCCTCGGCGCTCCCGGGCTCGATCAGTTCGCGCAGGAGAAACCCCGGCGCGCCCTGCCAGTCGTGGCTGATAACGGCGAGATCGAGCGCCCCGTCGTCCAGCATTGCTTCCGGCGTTACACCAAATCCACCACCCGCAAATCGCCCGTTTCCGATGGCCATGAACGCCAGCGGGATCTCGCGCGCCGCGCCGCCATCCATCGTTAAGCGACATGACTGGGCTTCGAAGTCACTCAGCCTGGACAGCCCGTGCAGAGTATAGGCAAGGCCGCCGAGCCGCGCCTTCATGTCGGTAGGCGTCGTTGCGGTGACCATTGCGCCAAAACCGCCCGACGCCACATTCGCGAACCAGACCTCGTTGACACGCCCGGCATCGGTCGGCTGGGACGGCGCCGTCAAGGCATACGTCATTGCCGCGGTGAGATCGTCGGCTGGTAAGAAACAACTCCGGGCGAAATCATTTGCGGTTCCCAGAGGGAGCAGGCCCAGCGAAACCGCCCCGCCCATATCCAGCCGCAAGAGTGCATTGACCACCGCATTCACGGTCCCGTCGCCACCCCCGGCGATGATCCGACGGCAACCGTTTTCCACCGCACGTTCGATATCCCTGCGCATCTGTTTCTTGGACCAGGGGATGCGCACGTCCAGATCGTGTTCTTTCTGAAACGACTTGACGAGCCGTCTGAGATCGGCGCGCGCGCCGGATTTCCGGTTGAGGATCAGGAGGCTTTTTTCCGTCATCTCGCAAATCCGATTGTCTCTCGCATTGCCCGGACACTCACAGGGCGATGCGGCTGGGCGCGGTCTCTGGCAAAGGCGTTCATTCTGCGGGAACGGGGCGTGGCCGGCCATTTTCGTCGATGGCGACGAAGGTGAAGATCGCTTCGGTCACCTTTTCTCGGGCATTATAGCCGCCGCGCCGCACCCAGGCTTCGATACCGATTCCCATAGAACTGCGACCGACACGCGAAACCTCCGTGTAGATGCACAACACATCCCCAACCTTGACTGGCCGGATAAACTTCATCGCATCGACGGCGACCGTTGTGACGCGGCCATTCGCCCGATCCCGCGCCGTGATCCCGGCTGCGATATCCATTTGGCCAAGCACCCAGCCGCCGAAAATGTCACCGTTGGTGTTCACGTCGGCAGGCATCGCGAGTGTACGGAGAGTCAACTCGCCGTGTGGCGTATCCGGATCGTTCATTTGGCCTCCAGGCTGATGCGGGCATGTCACGGATCACCGGTCCGGTTCAAGCGCGTTGACTGCAATGCCGCCGAACGGGGCGCGCAATCCATTCAGCGCACGCGCAGTCCGCAGTTCACGATGTTGTTCCATTCCACGGCCGCGCCGAAGGGCCGGCGCCTCTTGTTGCCGGGCTTGCGACACACCATAACGACGTCTTGATAGCGCACTCCAGCGACTTTGCGGTGAGCCGGTTTTCTTAACCGTGATAAGGGTATTATATATTGCGCAATCGCTACAAAAATGATCCCCCAGCGAGGGAGATGACTTGAGGCCAAGATGATCCGCAGGTTTCTGCACCGACGAACGCCCAGGGAATTGGGTCCGCCGAAGCTTCCTGCTCCGGACGAGCGATTGTACGTTGTCGGCGACATTCATGGCCGTTTCGACCTGCTGAAGGCACTGATGGCCAAGCTCGCGGAAGACCACGATTCGCTTCCCAGGGATGGCAGGAAGCCGCGCCTGATCTTCCTTGGAGACTATGTCGACCGTGGTGACCGCTCGCGCGACGTGCTTGAGGCCCTGGTCCATTTCGGCGACGACGCAATCATGCTCAAGGGCAACCACGAGGTGGCGCTGCTTAACTTCCTCGACGACCCGGAGGGGAATCGTTCGTGGCTTCGGTTCGGCGGCTTGCAGACACTGGCGAGTTACCACGTGCCGATCCCTTCCGTGAACGGACCGCGGCACAAGTTGCGCGACACTGCCGCACAGCTTCGCGAACACATGGGGCGGCACGCGGATTTCTTGCGCACGCTGCCGCTGTCGTATCTCTCCGGAAACGTCTTGTGCACCCATGCCGGCGTGGACCCGAGCAATCCGATGAAGCTGGATGAGGAAGCGATGCTCTGGGGACGCTCCGAATTCGTGGAGATGGACGGCGTGGACGACTTCCTTGTTGTACACGGTCACTACGATGCGCCCGAACCGGTTGTTACCCAACGCAGAATTTGCCTCGATACCGGCGCCTATTACTCGGGACGACTCACTGCCGCGCGGATCGACGACGGCGTGAAGCTCATTTCCGTTGATGTCATGAACGGCTAAAGAGGGCGGTCGCGCGGGATCAGACCCGCAACATCACCACAATTTCCTCTGCCAGCGCGGCGATCTCGCTCGCCGCAGCGCTCGTGCGCTGCCGTTCCGTGACGCCGAAGCCCTGACCAAGCGCCTCCGCGAAGATCACCCGGTTTCCCAGAACGGTTTCTGCGACCGGCGCGGCGAGGTCCTGCATCTGGGCGACAATCTCGCCGGACAACCGCGTGCCGGCGCGGGCGCGGTTCAATACCGTCAATGCCGGTTTTCGCGCACGGTCGATCAGTTCCAGCACCGCTTCCGTCGCCCACAGGTCCAACTGGCTGGCCGAGACAGGGACGATGACCAGATCCGCCTCCCGCAGGGCCGGGCGCAGGTCGCTGTCGGCCTTCGGAGGCGTATCGACGATGACGAAATCGTTGGACCTCTTCAGCTTGTCGCACTCGTAGCCCACGCCCCAGGCAGATGCGGTGGAAAATTCCATCCCGGGGTCGCCGCCGGTCGCCTCGTGCCGCGTCATGAACCAGCGCCCCATGGAACCCTGCGGATCAGTGTCGAGCACGGCAACGGAATGCCCAGCGTCCCGAAGGTGGACGGCCAGGTTCACGGCCACCGTCGTCTTGCCGGACCCGCCCTTCTGTTGTGCCACGGTGATCGTGTATCCGGCCATTTCGGTCTCCACGCCTGACCTGCGATTCTCCAACATATCGTGGCGCACTTACGTTCGGTCCACAATAGGCTGGGGCCGACATGGTCGCGGTCGCTTTCAGGGCGCGTTCCAGTCCACATCGTCGGCCGCCTCGACCTCCAGCGCGCCCGCTTCGGGAGTTTGCAGCAAGCCGCGGGCCTCTTCGACCGGCGCATCCATCCAGCGCCGCCAGTCCACCGGTGCAAGCAGCACACCCATCCTGTCGTGCACCTGCGCCACATCAGCGTTCGGCGGGCAGGTGACAATCGCGGCCTGCGGCACCGCCTGCCCGCCCGGTGCATGCCACGTGTCGGTGATCGCGGCGAACCCCAGAAGCGCGCCGTTCCGAGGGCGAATGCGCCACGGTGTCTTGCGCCGTGCCGTGCCGGTCCACTCGTACCAGCCGTCGGCGACAACGACACCGCGTCCCACGCCGTCGAAGGCGGTCTTCTCGAACAGCGTCTCCGAACGGGCATTGACGATCGTTTCCATCACCGGTCTCCCGCGGGCATTTTTCCGCCCGACGGGAATGATCCCCCACCGCATCAGGGCGCATCCCTGCGGCGTCAGCACGACAACATCCTGCCCCGGTTTGATGTTGCGGCGCGGCGAATACGTCGGCCCCCCGGCCGGCTCCAAACCAGCCATTGCGGCGACCTCGGTGTATCCACGGGTGAGAAACAATCGTCCCGGCATGCGCCTGTTGTATCGCTGTAACAAGCGGATGCCAAAGCCCATGTGTCTGCGTGCAAGCGCACTGGCGCAATAACCGATCGCAGGCTAAGCATTTTAACAATGCGGTATTCGAACGCCTCTCTCGCACGGTCCGGTGCGCTCGCCGTTCTCCTGCTATCGGCCATGCCGGCGGCAGCGCTGGACACCGTGACTGTCTCCGTTTCAGGCGGTGACGAGGCGCTCGAGAAAAAGCTGTCGGCTTCGTCGATGCTGATGCGTCAGCTGAACGAACAGGAAGCTTCCCAGAACCAGTCGCGCTGGACTCGCTGGTTGCGGCGGAACCAGCCCCCGCCCGAGCCTGCCGATCCCTCCGAAACGCTCGCAGCCGCGCGCGCTGAGTACAAAAGGCTTCTGTCGGTTCTCTACAGCGAAGGCCGCTACGGCGGCACGATCAGCGTGAAGCTCGACGGGCGTGAAGTTGCCGATATCTCACCGCTTGAACCACCGTCCCGCGTCCGCAATGCCGTGATCGTTGTGCAACCAGGCCCGGAGTTCAAGTTCTCCGAGGCCGGCGTCGCGCCGCTCGCCCCCGAAACCGAGATTCCGGAAGGCTATGCACGCGGCGAGATCGCGAAATCAGCTGTCATTGGCGATGCGGCGCGCGTTGCCACGAACGCCTGGCGCGATGCCGGCCACGCAAAGGTGGACCTCGCCGCCGAAGACATTTCGGCCAACCACGCCAGTTCGACGGTCGCGTCGAACCTCACGCTCGCCCCCGGCCCGCGCCTTCGCTTCGGCCCGACGGTGGTGAGGGGTAACGAGCGCGTACGCACCGAGCGCGTTGTCGCCATCGCCGGCGTTCCCACGGGGGAGGTCTATAGCCCCGAGGAGTTGAACGACGCGGCCGAACGCCTGCGCCGGTCTGGCGCCTTCAGGTCCGTGTCCCTGCGGGAGGCCGAGACTGCCGGGCCCGGCGATCAGATCGCCATCGAAGCCGATGTGCTGGAAGACAAGCGCCGACGTCTCGGTTTCGGCGCCGAGATCTCAACCCAGGAGGGCGGTCGTTTCAATGCCTACTGGATGCACCGCAACCTTCTTGGTGGCGCGGAAAACCTCCGGTTCGATCTGGATATCGAGAACATTGGCACCACCGCACCGAACAACGGGATGGACTATATCCTGAGCGGTATCCTCTCGCGGCCGGCCACGTTCCATTCCGACGTGGACGCGCTGCTGCGGGCGTATATCGAGCATGAGGATGAGCCCGGCTACGTCGCCACCACGGCCGAGGCCGGCGGGGGCTTCACCTGGCATATCTCGAACGAGCTGGAATTCTCGGCCGGACTCGATTTTCGCCTTTCGGAAGTGGAAGACGCCTTTGGCGAGCGGGAATACTCCATGGTCTCCTTCCCGCTGGATCTGGAGTGGGATACCCGCGACAACGAGTTCGACGCCACCGAAGGTTTCTATGTCGACACCGAATTGCGGCCCTTTACCGGGATCGACAACATGGAGAACGGCGCGCTTCTGGAGATCGACGCCCGCACCTATTGGGGCTTTGGCGAGAGGAAGAACACCGTTCTTGCCGGGCGCGTCCAGTGGGGTAGCCTCTTCGGGCCGGACATCCCCGACGCGCCGCAGGACTACCTCTTCTTCGCGGGCGGCGGCGGCTCCGTGCGCGGCCAGCCGTACCAGTCACTCGGAACCGGCGAGATTGACGATACGATCATCGGCGGACGTTCCTACGTGGCGCTGTCCGGCGAAATCCGTAGCTATGTCCGTGGCAATCTCGGCGTCGTCGGCTTCATCGACGCGGGCTACGTCGGCGCCGAAGAGGTCTATGACGGGTCCGGCGAATGGATGTCTGGCGGTGGAATCGGCGTTCGATACAGGACGGGTTTCGGACCGATCCGGGTAGACATCGCGACGCCCATCGACGGCGGCCCCGACGACGCGGACTCGGTCCAGCTCTATATCGGTGTCGGACAGGCTTTCTGATGAAACATCTGCGTAACGCCGCCCTGCCTGCCGCTGCCGTTGCAATCGTGCTGCTCATGCCGTCTGCGCAAGCGGCGGACGACGACGACGGCGGGATGATCCAGCGTTTTCTGCAGGACAAACTGTCGGGCGCCGGACGTGAGGTTTCGATCAGTGGTTTCGAGGGGCTGCTCGCCGGGCAGGCGCGCCTCGCGGAGATGACAATTGCGGATCAGGACGGGGTCTGGCTCATCCTGAGGGATGCGGTGCTGGACTGGAACCGCGCGTCGCTTCTTCGCGGCAATCTCACGGTGCGCGAACTGACCGCGGCAGAATTGATCGTGGTGCGCAAGCCGGCTCCCGGGCCGGATACGACCACTGCCGCTGCGCCGGAGGCTGAGGCCTCGGGGTTTGCCCTGCCGGAGCTCCCGGTTGCAATCCGGATCGACAAGCTGGCGATCGAGCGGGCCGAACTTGGGGAACCCCTGCTCGGACAGGAAGCTATCCTGTCGCTCGACGGCGCCGTTACGCTGGTCGAAGGCGAGGGAGCCGTCGACATTCGCACCGAACGACTGGACCGCGAGGGCGATTTCATTGCGCTTCAGGGCGGCTTCGTGAACGAAAGCCGCAATCTGACGATCAATCTGGAAGTGGTCGAAGGCGCGGGCGGGCTCATCTCCACGCTGTCGAAACTGCCCGGCTCGCCCTCGGTGGACCTCAGCGTCAAGGGCGACGGACCACTCAACGACTTCGGCGCCGACATTGCCCTACGTACGGATGACGAGGACCGCATTGCAGGGAGCGTCTCGACAACGGCAACGGCGTCCGGCGGCACAGATTTCGCCGCCGACATCGGGGGCGATATCACGCCGCTCCTGCCACCAGAATTCCACGAGTTCTTCGGCGACGATCTTCGCCTTGTTGCCCGTGGCAATCGTGATGCCGAGGGCGCAATCGATCTCTCGGATCTGACGCTCGATGCGGAAAGCCTCGATCTGAACGGCACCGCGCAAATCGGCGCCGACGGCCTGCCCCGGTCCTTTGCCCTGACGGGAGAATTGGCGCATCGCGATGGGCAGCCGGTGCAATTGCCCGTGGCGGGCCCGGGGATCTTCCTCGATTCGGTACAGCTCGACGCGGCATTCGATGCGGCGCAGAGCGACCGCTGGACGCTGGACGCGTCCATCGACGGTCTCGACACCGAAAGCGCCGACCTCGACCGCCTGGAATTGAATGGTGTCGGCAGCATCACGCAAGACCCACAGGCCGTGACGGCGGACCTCCTATTCGATGCCACGGGGCTCGGCCTTGCCGAGGCGGGGCTGGCCGAGGCGGTCGGCGAGGCCATCAGCGGCGGCGCATCGCTGGCCTGGGAGGCCGGCGGTCCGCTCAACCTGACTCAATTCTATGCGGACGGGGCGGATTACGGTGTGACGGTGCTGGGCGACGCCCGCATCAGTGGGCGCAGCGTCCAGCTTTCGGGCGAGGCGCGTGTTCGCGCCGACGACCTGTCCCGTTTCTCGACGATTTCCGGTCAGCAACTCACGGGACGCACGAGCGCAACGGTCACCGGACAGGGTGATGTGCTTGGTGGTCAATTCGCCGTGTCGGTGGACCTCGAGGGCGACGGGCTGTCGATCGGCCAGGAAACCGCCGACCGGCTGCTGACCGAGCCCGTGACCCTTTCGACCGCCATCCGGCGCGATACCGGCGGCACGGAGCTCGACATTTTCGAGTTTCGCAGCCGCGCCATTACGGCCGATGCCAAGGGCCGGGTTGGCAGCGGGAATTCGGATATCGGGTTCACCGCTGCTTTGAGCGACATCGGACTCGTGATGCCCGGGCAGGAAGGCGCCGTCGCGCTTGAGGGGAAGGCCCGCGAATCCGCGCCCGGCGACTGGCTGGTCAACCTCGGCCTCGACGCGCCCTGGGACCTGACCGGCACGGTGGACGGTCGGATCAAACCGGGTGAAAGCGATGTGACGCTCGACCTCTCCCTTCCGGATATCGCACCGTTGGTGCCCGGCCACAGCGGCGCGGTGACGGTAAAGGGGCAGGCCGCGGAAACCGGCGAGGAAGGCGCGTGGGGGCTCGACCTCGACGTGACAGCGCCCTACGACCTGTCGGCCGGTGTCGACGGGGTCTATGCCCCCGGCGCAACGGATGTCGGGCTCCAGATCGACCTGCCGGACGTGGCACCGCTGGTGCCGGGACACACCGGTGCGGTGTCGCTGACCGGTACGGCAAAGGAAACCGAAGCAGGCGGCTGGCAGGCCGCGTTTGAGGGCAGCGGTCCGTATGAGGCCGCGCTCGACCTTGTCGGCGACATCACGCCCGGCGCACCGAGCAAGGTCACGCTCTCGGCCGGGCTGCCGGATATTTCGCCGCTTGTGCCGAGCCTTTCTGGACCGGTGCGCGCCGAGGGCACCGCGAGCGATGCCGGCGACGGTCTGTGGCAAATCGACTTCGACGCAGGCGGGCCACTCGATGCGACGGCGACTGTCGACGGCGTGGTCGGTGGCGGCCAGAGCGATGTGGCCCTCGATGTGTCGGTGCCGGATATCACGCCGCTGGTGCCGCAACTCCCCGGCGCGGTCCGCGCGACGGGAACGGCGCGCGAGGCAGGCGGTGGCCAGTGGGACGTGGATTTCGACGTGGACGGGCCCGTGGGTGCCACAGCCGCCCTGACAGGCGCGGTGGGCGGCACCGGAACGGATGTGAATGTGACGCTCGACGTGCCGGACATTTCTCCGCTGGCGCCGGGCTTCACGGGCGCACTTCGCGCCCAGGCCGCGGCCGCGCAGACCGACTCCGGTGCATGGGACCTCTCGGTCGATGCAAACGGCCCCTACAGCAGCACCCTCCGCGCCGGCGGCACCTATGGCGACGGCGCCTCCGATCTCTCCATCGAGGCCGCCCTGCCGGATATCGCACCGCTTGCCAGCGGCCTTTCCGGCCCGCTCTCGCTCAACGGCACCGCGCGCGAGGCCGAGGCTGGCGCCTGGGATGTCGCGCTGGACGCCGGAGGGCCGTACAGTTCCAGCGTGAATGCAACCGGCCGGATCGCACCTGAGGAAACGGCGCTCGACCTGGACATCTCCGTGCCGTCCGTATCGCCGTTTGCGCCGGGCGTTACCGGCGGATTCGATGCCAACGGGACCGTGCGCCAACAGGATGGCGACTACGCGGTCGACCTCACCACAAACGGGCCCGAAGGTGTCTCCAGCGCCGTTGCGGGCACCGTGGCAGGCGATTTCTCTACGATGAACATCACCGCCGACGGCAGCGCACCGCTCGGCATCGCCAATCGTTTCATCACCCCGGCTTCGGTTCTTGGCACCGCGAATTTCGACCTCGCCATCGATGGCGCCCCGTCGCTTCAGGCGGTCTCCGGGACGGTCAATATCGCGGGCGCGCGCCTGACCATCCCGGGCGTGCTCCGAACGCTCGACGACATTGGCGTCCAGCTCAACCTGAACGGCGAATCGATGCAGATCGACGCATCCGCGAACGGACCGGATGGCGGCAGCGTCGCCGCGAACGGATCGCTTCAGCTCACCGGCGACATGAACGCCGATCTGACCGCATCGCTGAACGAGTTCGTCCTGTATGATCCGCTCCTCTATCGCACGTCGTTGAACGGTCGCGTCGAAATCGCGGGCCCCCTGGCCGGGAACGCGGCGATTGACGGCACGATCAACGTCGGGCGCACAGAGGTTCGTATTCCCGACGGTGGCCTTGGGTATGGCGGCGCGATCCCCAATGTAAGCCACATCAATGAACCTTCCGACGTTTTCCTGACCCGCACCCGCGCCGGGCTGGTGGAGAAGGAGAAGGAAGAAACGTCCGGAGGTGGCGGCGGCGGCGGTCCGGCCTATGGGCTGAACCTTCGGGTCAATGTTCCCGGCCAGGTCTACATTCGCGGCCGCGGGCTCGACGTGGAAATGGGTGGCGCGATGCGGGTTACAGGGACGACCGCAGCCCCCAACCCGGTCGGCGAGATCGAAGTGATCCGCGGTCGGCTTGACGTGCTCGGACAACGCCTGAACGTGGACGAAGGCCGCGTTTCCCTCGCGGGCGGACTCCAACCGTATCTCGACATCCAGGCCTATTCGCAGCGGGACGATTTCGAGTTCATCGCGCTGATCACCGGCCCGGTGGATGACCCGGAGTTCGACCTGACCTCCTCCCCCTCCTTACCCGAAGACGAAGTGCTTGCGCAGTTCCTGTTCGGCAAGGGGCTCGATGACCTTTCGCCCCTGCAGGCGGTGCAGCTGGCAAATGCGGTCGCAATGCTCACCGGACGCGGCGGTATTGGCGTTCTGGGAAATCTGCGGGAGGGTCTGGGCCTCGACGATCTGGATCTCGCCACCAATGCCGAAGGCGATACGGAAGTCCGCGCCGGGCGCTACCTCAGCGACAACGTCTATACGGAATTCGTCGCCGACAGCGAAGGCGACACGGAGATCGACATCAATATCGACGTGTCCCGGAATTTCACCGTGAAGGGCACGACCTCATCCAGCGGCGACAGTTCCATCGGCATCTATTGGGAGCGCGACTACTAGGGCGGGACGAGGTTCCCGCAAGTCGTTCCGCCATCACCTAATCCATCTTGCGCCGCCGTGGCCACGCCGCGCGCATGGTGCAAAACGCCGGAAAGTGGGGTCGATCTGGCCCCTGCGGTTCGATCCGGACGCATCCGCTTCCCGGGTCTGGACTAGCTCCCTCGGTATGTCGAATACCCGTATGGCGAGACCAGCAATGGAACATGGTAATGGACCGCCTCCGACATGCCAAACCGGATCGGTATCGCATCGAGGAACAGCGGCTCTCCCCCTGCCTGCCCGGTCCGGCGAAGGTAATCGCCAGCGAAGAAGATCAGCTCGTAGGTACCGGTCTTGAATTTTCCCTCCGGGAGGATTGGCGCGTCCGTTCGCCCGTCAAAATTGGTGACAGCCTCGGCGATCTTTCGGTGGGAGTTGCCGGACACCCTGTAGAGTGCAATCCCGATCCCCTCCGCCGGCAATCCGAGGGCGGTGTCCAGCACATGCGTTGTCAGGTATCCCGCCATCTGGTCCCTCCGGCTTGCGTCGCCCCCATGAAGGCGTGAAAGTACGGGGCAGGCAAGCCCTTTGCGGCAACGCAGCACAAATCATCCAGGAGATTGACGCAATGGATCGCTACCCCCGCGACATGCACGGCCACGGCGAAGAGCCACCACATGCAGGTTGGCCCAATGGCGCGAAAATCGCCGTGCAGATCGTTCTGAACTACGAGGAGGGCGGCGAAAACTGCCTGCTGCACGGCGACGCGGCCTCGGAGGCATTTCTGTCGGAGATCGTCGGCGCGGCGCCATGGCCGGGGCAACGACACTGGAACATGGAGTCGATCTACGAATATGGCGCACGCGCCGGGTTCTGGCGCCTGCACCGGTTGCTCACGGCCCGAGGTATCCCGATCACCGTCTACGGCGTCGCCACGGCGCTGGCCCGTGCACCGGCGCAGGTGAAGGCGATGCAGGAAGCGGGTTGGGAAATCGCGTCGCATGGGCTGAAGTGGATCGAGTACAAGGATTTCACCGTCGAGGACGAACGCGCCCATCTGGAGGAGGCGATCCGGCTGCACAGGGAAGTCACCGGCGAACGCCCCCGCGGCTGGTACACCGGGCGCTGCTCCATGCAGTCGGTGGAAATCGCAGCGCGGGAAGGCGGCTTCGACTACATCGCCGACGTCTATTCGGACGACCTGCCCTATTGGATCGAGGTGGATGGGCGCGACCAGCTCCTCGTGCCTTACACGCTCGACGCCAATGACATGCGCTTTGCCACGCCGCAGGGGTTCAACTCGGGCGATCAGTTCTTCGCCTACCTGAAGGACAGTTTCGACTGTCTCTATGCAGAGGGTAGGGCCGGCGCACCCAAGATGCTCTCCATCGGCCTGCATTGCCGCCTCGCCGGCAGGCCAGGGCGTGCCGCGGCGCTCCAGCGCTTCCTCGACCATGCGGCAAGTCATTCCGGCGTCTGGTTCGCCCGCCGCATCGACATCGCACACCATTGGGCGGACCGGCACCCGCCTCGCAAGGGACTGCGTCCGAGCCGGATGGACAAGGACAGTTTCGTCGCCCAATTCGGCGGGGTCTTCGAGCATTCTCCGTGGATCGCCGAACGCGCCTTCGACCTGGAACTCGGCCCCGCACACGATACGGCCATTGGCGTGCATTCCGCGCTGGCGCGCGCGTTTCGCTCCGCCAGCGACGAGGAGCGAACGGGTGTCTTGCGGGCGCACCCCGATCTGGCCGGAAAGCTCGCGCAGGCAAAGCGCCTGACCGCCGACAGCACGGCCGAACAGGCCAGCGCCGGGCTCGATGCGCTGACCGACAGCGAACGCGACACCTTCACCCGGCTCAATACCGGCTACACGGAAAAATTCGGCTTTCCCTTCATCATCGCCGTGCGCGATCACGACAAGGCAGGGATTCTCGCGGCCTTCGAGCGCCGGTTGGCACATGACGCCGCGGCTGAATTCGCCGAAGCCTGTCGACAGGTGGAACGGATTGCGGAACTGCGCCTGCAAGCGATGGATCTGCCATGAGCCGGATCACGCCCGAGCCGCTGACACCGGCCGCCTTCGCCCCGTTCGGCGACGTTCTGGAAGTGACGGGCGCGCCGGACAAGCTGATCAACGCCGGGATGTGCGGCCGCTTCCACGACCGCGCCCGGCTCGATTTCGCAGACGGGCGCGCCGGTCTCAGCCTGTTTCATGCCGAACCGCGGCAATTGCCGTACACGTTCGATTTGGTCGAGCGCCACCCCGACGGAAGTCAGGCATTCGTCCCGATGGCGCTCGACCCGTTTCTGGTGATCGTCGCGCCTGACCAAAACGGCCGGCCGGGCATGCCGCGTGCCTTTGTCACCACGCCCGGCCAGGCGATCAATTTCCACCGTGGCACATGGCACGGGGTGCTGACGCCGCTCCATGCGCCGGGTCTGTTTGCCGTTGTCGACCGGATCGGACCGGGTGCGAACCTCGAGGAGTTCACCTACACCGCTGCCTTCACGGTGGACGCGCCCGCAGCCTGACCCGACGCGGGCGCGCGCCGTCAGTTCCCGTAGGCCACCGATGGCAACCACGTTACCAGTGCCGGGACCTCGAAGACGATGAAGAGCCCCAGCAGCTGCAGCAGCACGAAGGGCACCACGCCCTTGTAGATATGCGCAAGCGTCACGCCGGGCGGGCAGACACCCTTGAGGTAGAACAGCGCGAAGCCCACGGGCGGCGTCAGGAACGAGGTCTGTAGCGTCACCGCCACGAGGATCGCGAACCAGACCACCGAGGGATCGTTGACCACCCCGAAGCCGGGCACCGCAAGCTCCAGCCCTTTGATGATCGGCAGCATCAGCGGCATGATGATGATGGTGATCTCGATCCAGTCCAGCAGGAACCCGAGCAGGAAGACGATGAACAGGATGAAGCCGACGACCATGTAGGGATTGTCGAAGGCCGAGAGCACCAGATGCTCCACGATCTCGTCACCGCCGTAGCGGCGCAGGATGAAGGAGAAGAAGTTCGCGGCAAGGAAGATGCCGACGATATAGCCGGAGGTATTGAGCGTGGACCGGCTCACCTCCTTCAACACCTTGAAACTCAGCTTGCCGTTGAAGAGCGCCAGCAGCGTCGCACCGAGCGCGCCGAGGCCGGAGGCTTCCGTGGGCGTCGCGATACCGGCGAAGATCGAGCCGAGCACCAGCAGGATCAGGAACATCGGCGGCACGACGGCCAGCAGCACCTCCTTGATCACCGGCCAGCCCACATGTTCCGACTGCTCCGGCGGCGGCATCGCACTGGGGGAGATGAGCCCGTAGATGATGATGAAGACGATATAGAGTGCACCGAGGATCAGGCCCGGAAAGAGTGCCCCCATGAACAGGTCGCCGAGCGAAATCGCGAGCTGGTCGGACATGATCACCAGCATGATCGACGGCGGGATCAGAATGCCCAGCGTGCCCGCGCTGGCAATCGTGCCGGTAGCGATGGGCTTGGAATAGTTCTGCGCCATCATCGAGGGAAGCGCCATGACGCCCAGCAGCGTCACCGAGGCGCCGATAACCCCGGTCGAGGCGGCGAGGATGATGCCGATCAGCAGAACGGTCAGAGACAACCCGCCGCGCAGCCCGCCGAAGAGCCTCTGCATGGAGTGCATCATGCGTTGCGCCACGCCCGATTGATCGAGCATGAGCCCCATGAAGATGAACATCGGCAACGCCACGAGAACCGGGTTTTTGACCGTCGAGCCAAAGAGCCGGCCGGAGAGCGCGGCGAGCTTGCGGTAGTCGATCCCCGTTCGGTCGAACTCGATGATATCCTTGAAGGCGGAGCGGTAGGGGTCGAGCAGGATTTCCGCCACGAGCACGAATATCAGGCTCACGCCGACGAGCGCGAAGGCCACCGGAACGCCGCGGAACAGCATGAAGATGAAGGTGAGGAACATCGCCGCCACGGCGAGTTCGTTCAGGGTCAGAACCTGACCGATCGCTTCGAGAAGAAACATGCCTCAGACCTCCTCGCCACGATCCATGAGCCGCACCAAACCGATCAGGGCCAGCGTGGCGACGAAGGTAATGAGAATGGTGTAGGGGATTTCCTGGCTCCCCAACTCCCAGGCACCGAAAATGGGCTCCTTCACGATGGCCCGGTCCGCGACCTCTTCCGAGACGGTCATCCGGGTGAACCACCACAGCGCGTAGTAAATGACCAGGTTCACGGCATACATCGTGGACGGAAAGGCATAGAGCAGGCGTTTCCACCGCACCGGTCGCGTCAGACGCCCAAGCATGCGGACGTAGGCGGCCCAGGCGGCCGCCGCCATCAGAACGAAGCAGAGGTTCATGAGAACCTTCAGGATCCACAGGTTGTGCAACCCGTTGGGGCTGTCGGAGCGCTCCCAGGCAGAGACCGAAGAAATCGCGTAGTGCAATGTCATGTCCCAGCACAGGATCACGAAGGGCAGGAAGAGCCAGACCAGCCCGAAGATGTCGATGCGTGTCTGCCGTGCCTTCGAGTAATTGTCGAACAGGATATCCACCCGGACATGGCTGTTCGTGGTGACGGCATAGGCCACACCGGTCAGCACCGCGATCCCGTAAAGCCACCACTGCAGGTCGTCGAGCCACGCCTGGTTGTGCCCTGACGAGCGCAGCACCACCTGGGCGCAGATCGCGACCATCAGGATCGGGAACAACCAGGCCACCACATTGCCGACGCCGACAACGAAGCGATCCGCTCTGTTGTGCTCCTTGCGCCCGATTTCGCCCGGATCGTAAAGGGCGACGACGGTTTCCTGCTGCTCCGACATTATGGATCCCCGGTTGGGTTAGAAGTGTCGCGCGCCGCGGCAGGTGAGCCGCGGCGCGTCCGGCCGGATCCGCTGCGATCCGGTCGATTTCAGTTATGGTTCAGCGAATTAGCGCGGGCGCGGCAGGTAGATATTGTTGAACCAGGTCTTGTAACCCTCGCGGAACTCCTGAAGGTCGGCCCAGGTTTTCGCGAAGTGCTCGTCCTCGGCGGCCAGTTCGCCAGCCACTTCCAGCCAGGCAGCTTCAAACGCGTCCAGTTCCTCCGGCGACCACTGCTTGATGGTCACACCATGCTTCTCGACGTTCTCCACCATGGCGGGGAAGTTCTTGGCCTCGCCTTCGGCGAAGTTGGTCGCCAGGTTGGCGGTGCAGGCCACGTTGATCTGGTTCTGCGACAGCTCGTCCAAGTCTTCCCAGCGGTCCTTGTTGACGAGCAGTTCGAAGATCGTCGCGGGCTGGTGCCAGCCGGGGAAGTAGTTGAACTTCGCGATCTGGTAGAAGCCGAGGCGCGCATCGACGAGCGGCATCGAGAACTCGGTCGCATCAATCGCACCACGTTCCAGAGCCGGGAAGATGTCACCACCCGCCAGCAGCGACGTCGAAACACCCATCTTCTGCATCACTTCGGCGCCGAGGCCGAAGAAGCGCATGTTGAGCCCCTGCAGGTCGTCAAGCGAGGTGATCTCCTCCTTGAACCAGCCGGAGGTCTCGGGCGCATACATGCCGCAGGGGATCACGTGAACGTCGTAGCCGTTGTTGTCGTACATCTCCTGATAGAGAGTGAGCCCGTCGTCATAAATCATCCAGGCCAGCATCTCGCCGGGCTCCGGGCCGAACGGTACGGCGGCGAAAAGCCCCGCAGCCGGCATCTTGCCCTGCCAGTATCCGGCGGTCGTGAAGGCTGCGTCCACCGAGCCGTTGGAAACAGCGTCGAGGGCTTCGAGCGTCGGGACCAACTCGCCGGGATCGAAGTGCTCGAACTCAACGCCTTCGGAGATCGAGTTGATCTTGTTGACGAAGTCGACACCCGCGGTTCCCAGGATCGGCAGGTTCTTCCCGAAGGCCGACGTCATTTCGAAGGCTTCCTGGGCGCCCGCCGCACCTGTCACGGCAATCGTTGTCCCGGCCACGAGGCCGAAGAATCTGGTGTTCATTGATTTCCTCCCTTGGATATTCGGTATCTGATCGGATCTTCCGTCCGCACTCATGTTCTGGAGAATACGCTGCGGCGACATCCTGTCGGCACCAGCAGCATTCTACCTGCGCCCGTGGTATCGGGCGTGAAATTTCGGTGTCCTCCCCATTTCGGCACGAGACGAACTCGCCGGAACGATATGAGATAAGTTCCGGTAAGTTGCGGCGGTGTCAACACCTGCGAAAGATTATTGTCGAGATTGCCGGGCAGCCAGTGAATTCTGGCCCAAACCTAACGTAGCGGCAACGCTGGCTCGCCTGTGTTCGTGCGAGAGAAAAGGGCGTCGGGCGAAAAATTGTGCTTGGGCCGCCGGTAATGCCGACGACCCTCCGCACGTCATGAGTGGCTTGATTTGAACACGTTGCGCAGGGGCGCGAAGAATCCCCTCATACTGCCGAACATGATGCGAGCGCGATGACGCCGGACGCCGTTCAGCATCTGGTAGCCATGAATCGGGTGCATGGTACTCTCCTCAATGCAATTCGTCCTTGTCGAACAAGATAGACCTCTCAAAAAACAGATCAACCCACCGGGCCACAAAATTGTACATTGAGTATACTATTCGCGCCATGCGCGTGCCCCTGTTGCATCCTCGTCACGAGATCGGCTCGCCAGCCCAGTATCTCAACACCTCCGCCGCCAGGCGGAAACCTCTCGCCAGTCTCCGTATTGCCCACGCCCAATATATCCATTATTCATGAAGTATGGAAAAGAATCAGGTCGCCAATGCATTTTTCGCGCTGTCGCAGCCGACCCGGCTGGACATCTTCCGCATGCTCGTTCAGGCCGGAGAACATGGCAGGCAGCCGGGCGAGATCGCGGAAATCCTCGATATCCGTCAGAACACGCTGTCGAACAATCTTTCCGTCCTCTTGAACGCCGGCCTGATCAAGCGTGTCCGCGAGGGACGCAACCAACGCTACACCGCCAATACCGACGAGATTCGGGACCTGCTGTCCTTCCTTCTCGAAGGCTGCTGCCAGTCCCGCCCCGAACTCTGCCACCCCCTGCTCGAACGGGCGGTGCGCCAATTGGAGACGCCCATGGCACGAGAGAATTACACCATACTCTTTCTCTGCACCGGCAATTCCGCCCGGTCACTGATGGCCGAAGCGATCATGAACCGCGAAGGAATGGGGCGGTTCACCGCCTATTCCGCGGGCTCGCATCCGGCGGCAAGCGGCCCGCATCCCTACACGCTGGAATTGCTCGGCAACCTCAATCACGATGTCTCGCAGGCCCGCACGAAAAGCTGGGATGAATTCTCGCACCCCGGCGCCCCGGCCCTCGATTTCGTCTTCACGGTCTGCGACAAGGCCGCCGCGGAGATCTGTCCTGTCTGGCCCGGACAACCGATGAGCGCACATTGGGGCGTACCCGATCCCGTACCAGTGGAGGGCAACGAGGCCGAGCGGCGGCTCGCATTCTCGGAAACCTACCGCATGTTGCGCAACCGGATCTCGATATTCGTGAACCTGCCCCTCGATACTCTGGACAAGTTCTCCCTGCAGAAACGCCTCGACGAGATCGGACGCACCAACGACCTCGCCGAGGAAACCTGACGCGCGGGCCACCGCCGCTCCCCGCGCGGCACCACACTACGATAAAGCGCGGCGATACGGCGCGCGATGGAGACGGAAATGACAAGAATTGCGCTGAATGGCCTGGGCCGGATGGGAAAGCTGGTCCTGAGATCGTTCTTCGACCTCGGCCTGGACGCGGAGATTGTCCTGCTGAACGACGCCCAGGGCGATCCGGAGCAACATGCGCTGCTGCTCGAATTCGACACGGTCCACGGCCGCTGGAAGGCAGACATCTCCCATGACGACAGCAGCCTTTCGATCAATGGCCAAACCATGCGCCTGACCCGCGAACGGCGGATCGAAGACCTGCCGCTGGCGGATCTTGGCGTTGACGTGGTCGTCGATTGCACCGGGGTCTTCAAGACCGGCGGCAAGGTACAACCATATTTCGATGCCGGCGTGAAGAAGGTCGTTGTCTCCGCGCCGGTGAAGGACGGCGGCGCGGTGAACCTCGTCTACGGCGTGAACCAACAGATCTACCGCCCCGAGGAGCACAAGCTCATCACGGCGGCCAGTTGCACCACAAATTGCCTCGCGCCTGTCGTGAAGGTCATTCACGAGGGAATCGGCATCAAGCACGGCTCGATGACCACGATCCATGACGTGACCAACACGCAGACCATCGTCGACAAGCCGGCCAAGGACATGCGCCGCGCCCGATCGGCGCTCAATTCTCTCATCCCCACCACCACGGGCTCTGCAACGGCCATCACCCTGATCTATCCGGAACTGAAGGGGCGGCTGAACGGCCACGCGGTGCGCGTGCCGCTGCTCAATGCCTCGCTCACGGACTGCGTGTTCGAGGTCGAGCGGGAGACCAGCGTCGAAGAGGTCAACGCGCTCTTCAAAGCCGCCGCCGACGGAGACTTGAAAGGCATCCTCGGCTACGAAACTCGTCCGCTCGTTTCCTGCGACTACCTGAACGACGCGCGTTCCTCGATCATCGACGCGCTGTCGACGATGGTCGTCAATGGCACCCAGGTGAAGATCTACGCCTGGTACGACAACGAATACGGCTACGCCTTCCGGCTGGCCGATGTCACCCGCCTCGTCGTGGACAGCCTCTGATGCAGAACCACAAACAGGGTCTTTCGGCCTATATTGCCGTCACAGCCGCCTATTGGGCTTTCATGCTCACCGACGGCGCGCTCAGGATGCTTGTTCTGCTGCACTTTCACACGCTTGGGTTTTCGCCGATCCAGCTCGCCTATCTGTTCCTGCTCTACGAATTCATGGGCATGGTGACGAACCTCTCGGCGGGGTGGATCGCCGCGCGGTTCGGGCTGACCTCCACGCTCTATGCGGGGCTTGGCATCCAGATATTGGCATTGCTGGCGCTCGCCGGACTCGATCCCGAATGGGCGCTGGTCAGCTCGGTCATCTACGTGATGATCGTTCAGGGGCTGTCCGGCGTCGCCAAGGATCTCGCCAAGATGTCCTCCAAAAGCGCCGTCAAGCTGCTGGCCCCGTCCGAGGGCGACGGACTCTTCCGCTGGGTCGCCTACCTGACCGGCTCCAAGAATGCCGTGAAGGGTTTTGGCTTCCTGCTCGGCACAATCCTGCTCGGGACGGTCGGGTTTACCGGCTCGGTGCTCGCCATGGCCGCCGTTTTGGCCGCAATTCTCGCGGCCATCGTCGCCTTCATGCCGGCCGGTCTGCCGCGCGGCAAGAAGGGAACGAAATTCACCGAGGTCTTCTCCAAGGACCGCAACGTGAACCTGCTCTCGCTGGCGCGCGTCTTCCTCTTCGGGGCGCGGGACGTGTGGTTCGTCGTCGGCATCCCGATCTACTTCTATGCCGTGCTCTCCGACGGGTCGGAGGCCGGCAACCGCATGGCCTTCTTCCAGATCGGCACCTTCATGGCGCTCTGGATCATCGCATACGGCGCGGTGCAGGCCTGGGCGCCGGGACTGCTGAAGGCGAAGGAGAAGACGACCGACCAGATCGTCGCGCTGGCGGTGCAATGGGTCGGCGTTCTGGCCCTGATCCCGGCCGCGCTTGCGCTCTGCGCGCTGGTGGCGGGCAATCCGGCACCTTGGCTCACGATCACGCTGGTGGCGGGGCTGATGGTCTTCGGCTTCGTCTTCGCCATCAACTCCTCGGTCCATTCCTACCTGATCCTCGCCTTCACGCGGCACGACCGGGTGACGATGGACGTGGGCTTCTACTACATGTCGAACGCCGCCGGGCGGTTGATCGGTACGCTGCTCTCGGGCCTCTCCTACCAGATCGGCGGCCTTCCCCTTACCCTCGGCACTGCCGCGCTGATGGCCGGCCTGTCATGGCTCGCTGCCCGCCGGCTTCAGACCACGTCGCCGGCAGAGGTCGCGCCATGACACGCGCCCGAACCGACCTGCCGCGCAAAGGGCGCTCCGCGGGGTTGTCCGCGCCGCCCCAGCCGCGCGCCCGGCGTGTCCGGACGCCACGCCATGCCCGACCCTCCCCCCGGGAGGGCATTTTCTCCGTCGCACGCCGCACCAACGCTTCAATGGTTTGCGGCAACTCGCAGAACACGCCCGTCTCAACGCCCTCCCAGGGTCGGGCATGGCGCGCCGACCCTCCGGTTGCCCAGCATCTCAATGGAGCAACAACATGAGCAGTTTCGAACGCTACCTCACCCTCTGGGTCGCGCTGGCCATGATCGCCGGCCTGATCCTCGGCAACATCGCCCCCGCCCTCGTCAGCTTCGTCGCGGCGGCCGAGGTGGCCTCGGTCAACCTCGTCGTCGCCGTGCTGATCTGGGCCATGGTCTACCCGATGATGGTGGGCGTGGACCTCTCCTCCATTCGCGACGTTGCCAAGGCCCCGCGTGGGTTGGTCATCACGCTCGTGGTGAACTGGCTGATCAAACCCTTCACCATGGCCTTTCTCGCGGTGCTCTTCTTCGAGCACATCTTCGCGCCATGGATCCAGCCGGAGGACGCGTCGCAATACATCGCCGGCCTGATCCTGCTCGGCGCCGCGCCGTGCACGGCGATGGTCTTCGTCTGGTCGAACCTGACAAAGGGCGACCCGAACTACACGCTGGTGCAGGTGACGGTGAACGACCTGATCATGGTTTTTGCCTTTGCGCCCATCGTCGCCTTCCTGCTGGGCGTGACCGACATCGCCGTGCCGTGGGAGACGCTGCTGCTCTCGGTCGTGCTCTATATCGTTCTGCCGCTGGCCGCGGGGATGCTCACCCGCGCGCGCCTCGGCAGTGCCACGGCAATCGCGGCCTTCAAGTCGAAGGTCTCTCCCTATTCCGCCATGGCGCTGGCCGTGACGGTGGTCATCCTCTTTGCGCTGCAAGCCGAAACCATCGTGTCCCGGCCGACCGTGATCCTGCTGATCGCCATCCCGATCGTCATCCAGAGTTATTCGATCTTCGCCGTGGCCTATGCCTCAGCCTGGATCGCGAAGGTCCCCCACCGGATCGCCGCCCCCTGCGCCATGATCGGCACATCGAACTTCTTCGAACTGGCCGTCGCTGTCGCAATCTCGCTCTTCGGGCTCGGCTCGGGCGCGGCATTGGCAACGGTCGTGGGCGTGCTGGTGGAGGTACCGGTGATGCTATCCCTCGTGGCTTTTGCCAACCGGACGCGGGACCGCTTCCCCGGCGACGCACCTGCACGCCGGAAAGCCTGACGCGCGCCGCTTTCAACAGGCGCGCGGCGTCACTCCGTGACCGCCGCCGCCCCGGCCCGCGCATCCCGGCCAAAAGCCTCCACGATCCGCGCAAGCTCCGGATGGCGCAATTGCTGCGCCGCCGCCTCGGGAGGCATCCACCGTCGATCCCGGTGGCGCTCTTCCCAATCGTCCCCCTCCAGAACCTCCGTGACCTCCATTGGAAAGACGGTCACGGTGCAGGTCGCCCCCCATTTCTCCTGCGTGAATTGCCCGACGGGCCGTTCGGAGACGGTCCCCAGCACGCCCGCCTCTTCACGTGCCTCCACGGCGGCGGAGGCCTGCGGCGACAATCCTGGTTCGCAAATCCCCTTCGGCACGACCCAGTGATTTCGCTTGCTCGACGAGATCGTCAACACCTCTAGTTCGCCCGCGCCCCACCGGTACGGGATCACCGCGGACTGGGTGTAGTAATAGGCTGGTCTGTCGCGCCAATCCGACCCGCCCGGACCGGGCCAGGGGAATTTTGCGGGCAGATCCGCAGGCCGAACGATTGTCAGGAGCTGCGCAGACCCGCGCACCAGATCCGACCAATCCTCCGGCATCGAAAGCTGAAATAGCGTGCCGGTCTTTGGCGCACGCGCCTCGTCCGGACGTTCGCGCAGCAGCGCCTTCAGCGTTGCGGCCACGGCGCGTCGATGGCCCACGGCGAGGACGTCTCCCGACGCATCGTCAAATCGCGCGAGTGCCGCCAGCACCGCGTCCGGATCGGAGCGGCCAAGCGCCGGGTCGAGGACCAACCCCCGCGCCCCTGCCCCGCCGGCCTTCATGGTCTTCTGGGCGGTCACGCGTGCCCGCGCCGACGGCGCCGCAATCGCGTATTTCGGCATCTCCCCCCGCCCGGCCAGCCAGGTGCCTATTCGCTGCGCCTGCCGCTTGCCCGCATCGCGGAGCGGCCGCCCCGCCGACCCTGCCGCCGGCTCGGCCTTGCCGTTGCGCATGAGGAACAAGCTGCGTGTCATCTGCCATGCCCTTTCGTGGCTACGCGCGATGCGGCGGTGCGCGACCGGGAAGGCCCGCCCCCTGTGGGGGTGTCACGTCAGCGAAACCAGCGCTTCGCAGACCTGCGGCGGATCGTAGATGTCTCTCTCGCCGCCAGCCCGGAGCGGACGTTGCACGCATTTGAGCCCGTGGCGCCGTTCCAGCTCGCGTGCCGACGCCGCATCATACCCGCTCTTGTCGCAAATCACGAGGTTGAGCAGCCGGTTGGCCGCGCATTCCGCGCCCGCGTCCTGCCGCAGCGCGGTCAGGAGCGCCTCCACGCGGTCGGCGAGATTCATGCCGGGGCATTCCGGGTCCGTTCCCAGGCTTGGCAGGTAAACCTTCGGAACCTCGCGCGCCGCGATGCTACGAGCCACCCCGGCTGGCAGAAGATTCGCGATGACACTGCTGTAGAGGCTGCCCGGCGGGTAGCAGATCAGGTCCGCCTTCTCGATCAGCCGCCGGTTTCGCTTGGGCAGGCGCACCTCCTCCCGTGACAACTCCGTTTCGCCATCCGCCAGAAACAACCGGCTGATCTGCTGCGAAAGCGGCGGCACTTCTTTTCCCGTCAGGTTTCGCTGACCGACCACCACGCGGCCGTCGGTCAATTCCGCGCCGATCTGCAGGTTCGCGTCGACCACCGCCCGCACCGTTCCCTGCACGGCCACCATCTTGGACATCAGGAACAGCACCGGCTCCAGCGCGCGGTCATTCGCGAGGTATCCCCCGGCAAGGATCAGATTGCCGACGCTGGCATTGCGGAGATCGAACCCCTCCGGCATCCCGCGGGCAAAACTCCGAAGCTGCTTGAGGATCAACCGCCGCATCGGCTGCGATATCGCGCGCATGAGCTTGTGGCTGCCGTCGAACAGCGCCTCCGCTTCCGTGCGCAGCGCCTCGGGCGTGCCGTCGGCGGGAAGCCGGTGATGAAACAAGCGGAAGATATCCGGTTGGCCAAGCTCGCTTTCGTCGGCGAGCGCCATCAGCCGGCTGCGCAGATCGCCCACCGCCGGCATATCGAATGCCGCGCGCAACTCCTGAGAGCTGCCGCCACTGTCGAACGGCGTGATCAGATGGGCCGAGTTGTGCGTGTACCCCTTCAAGCAGCGCGAGATCTCGTTGAGCGCACTGCCGCCGGAAAAAAAGATCAATCGCGGCCCGAGGTTCGGCAGGCTGCGGCACCGCGCAACCCGAAGCGGGTCGGGGATTTGGGCGTTGCGCGTTATTGTCAGACCTGACACCTTGTGCTCCTTCGCCGACGCCACGGGCGTTCCCCACCAGTCTCTTGTCTTATAGGCCTCTCCGATGACCGCAATGAACCGTTTTCTGGCGCCGATCCGGCCCACGGTTCGGGCCGTTATCCTCAGCGACGGCCGGCTACTGGTGCAGTTGAAACAAAAACCCGCTGGCACACCCTACCTGACGCTGCCGGGCGGAAAGCAGGAGCCCGGCGAGACGATGGAGGCGAGCCTGCGCCGCGAATGCGCCGAGGAGATCGGCGCCAACGTGCAGGTAGGCCCGTTGTTGCATGTGGCCGAGGTCCACAAGCCCAAGGCCGACGGGATCCGGCATCAGACCGAAATGCTCTTCTCCTGCTCCGTTCCGCCCGGATACGTCCCATGCGTCGGTCCGTTGCCAGACCCATCGCAGATCGACACGATCTGGGCCGATCCGCTCACCCCGCAGGCCCCGTTTCGTCCCGACTTCGCACGCCATATACTGCGCCCGGAGTCGCCGACCTATCTGGGGGTCTTTCATGGGTAGCCTGCCGAGCGCGGTCGAAGAGAACCTGCACTTCCTCACGGCGGAGGTGGACGGGCAGCTGGCATCGCTGCAGTCCTATTTCGACGCGCCGTCCGAAGAGGCCGCGCAGAAAGTGATCCAGCGCGCCGGATACAGCTTCAACCTCCGCTCGCGCGTGGAAAAGGCGTGCCAGCGGGGGCTCGGTCGCAAGAACGCCAGTTCGACGAACCGTCTGACTCTGCAAAGCCTCGATGTGGTGGCACGCAGCCTGGACCAGACAAGCCGACACGCCCGTCGCTGCCTCATTCACTGTCAGGAGGTCCGGCGTCCGGAATTGCTACGCCCGGAAGCCTATCCAAAAACGATCAAGGCCATTCGCGCCGCCGTGCAGGATGTTCCCCGCGCGGTATCCACCCGAGACAGCCGCCGGGCCGTGCGGATCGGTCAGACCAGAGGACGAACCGAAACCCTCTACGATCAGCTTTTCCGGACCTACACGCGCGACATGCGCAAATCCAAGCGGACCGAGGATCTCGCCAATGCCCTGCTCGCCGCCAGCGAGCTGCGCCTGATGGGCGATGCGCTCCAGACCGTGAGCGAGGCGATCCTGTCGGTCAGCATCGGCCAACCGGTGCAGTTCGAGCGGTATTTCACGCTGCGCAGCATCCTTTCGGACGGCGACTCGCTCGGGGAAAAGCTGGAACTGGAGCCGCTTGCCGAGACGCGCTCGGGCAGCGCCATCTCCGGAGTCCACTCGAAGAAAGGCAATGGCGATACGCCTGCGGCCGTCTTCAAGGACGGCGAGGCGCGCAAGGTGCGCGACGAGCGCGCGGGCGTGAAGAGCTGGCACTCGATCTATCCCGGCCTCGCGCCAAAGATCCTGTCATACGAGAAACGCGGCGGGTCGGCGGCGATGCTGATCGAGCATCTGCCCGGCCAAACCTTCGAGCACATCCTGCTGAACGAAAGCGAGGCGCGACTGCAGGCAGCCCAGAAGGCCCTGTCCAAGACCCTGCGCGACATCTGGCGCAGTACGCGCACCGATGAGCCCGCCAAAATGCGATCGATGCAGCAGCTTGCCAGCCGCATGAAGGAGGTGCACCGCGTCCACCCGGATCTTGCCGCCGGCGGGAGCTGCCTGGGCGGTCTGGAGATCGCGGGGTTCGACGACCTGCTTGCGCAGGCGACAGAGCGCGAGGCCGCCCTGCCGGCGCCGTTCTCGGTCTATATCCACGGCGATTTCAACCTCGACAACATCATCTACGACCGTCCCGAGGACAAGATCCGGTTCATCGACCTGCACCGCTCGCGATACATGGACTACGTGCAGGACGTGTCGGTGTTCATGGTCTCGACCTACCGGCTCCAGATCCCGGATATGCCGATCCGCCGCCGGATCACCCGCGTGGCGTGCGATTTTCACGCGATGGCGGCGAAGTTCGCGCGCGGGCAGAAGGACGGGATGTTCGAGTACCGTCTCGCCCTCGGTCTGGCGCGGTCCTTCGCAACATCGACGCGTTTTGTGTTCGACAAGGATCATGCCCGAAGGATGTTCCTGCGCGCCCGCTTCCTGCTGGAACGCACGCTGGAATGCCCGAAAGGGAAGGAAAACCGGCTGAAACTGCCGATCGAGGAGTTGTTCTCGTGAAAAACCTGCGGATCGGGGTGGTGGGCGTCCCCGGCAAATGGTCAACCGAGGCGCTGGCCGACGCCCTTGAGGCGCGCACCGGGTATCGCCGGGTGATCGACATGGCGGCGGTGACCGCGGACCTTGCCAGCGGCGCGTTGTGGCACGAGGGTGCGGATCTCTGCACCCTCGACGGGCTGGTGATCAAGAAGATCTCCGAGATCTACTCGCCACATGCGCTCGACCGACTGGAATTGCTGCGATGGGCCGAAGCGCGCGGCGTCCGCATCTTCAGCCGCCCCGAACGGATCCTGCGGCTGATGGACAGGCTGGCCTGCACGGTGACGCTGGCGTCATCCGGCGTCCCCATGCCCGCCACGCGGATCACCGAGAGCCAGGGCGACGCGCTGACGGCCGTCCGGGACTTCGGCGCCGCCGTCTTCAAACCGCTCTTCTCCACCAAGGCGCGCGGCATGTGCGTCATCGAGGCGAACGATCCCGCAGCCGCGGAAAAGATCGCCGGTTTCGCGGCCGCGAACCCGGTGATGTATATCCAGCAAAAGCGCGAACTGTCCGGCCAGGACCTCGGCATGGTCTTCCTCGGCGGAGACTACCTGTGCGCCTATGCCCGCGTCTCGCACTCCGGGAGCTGGAACACCACGATCAACAGCGGCGGAAAATACGCCGGCTTCGAACCCTCACCGGAACTGATCGCGCTTGCGCGGAACGCACAGGCCCCCTTCGGCCTCGACTTCACCACCGTCGACGTGGCGCTCACCGCCGAGGGGCCCATCGTGTTCGAGGTCTCCGCCTTCGGCGGGTTCCGGGGCGTGCGCGACGGTTGCGGCATGGATGCCGCCGGCCTTCTGGCCGACCATGTTCTCAAGGAGTTACCGGCATGAACACGCCGCATCGAACCGTCGCCGACGTGCTCGCGGCGCTCGACCTTGCGCCACTCAACGCGGTCGCACCGCTCCATCTCGGCGTCGGTCCGGTAAGGCTCGCCATTCGCGCC
The DNA here is from genome assembly GCF_001509585.1 of Tropicimonas marinistellae. Taxonomy (GTDB): domain Bacteria; phylum Pseudomonadota; class Alphaproteobacteria; order Rhodobacterales; family Rhodobacteraceae; genus Tropicimonas; species Tropicimonas marinistellae. Next base: position 108,604 of record NZ_LNCI01000013.1, read on the forward strand.
TCCGATCCGCTACGGGCCGAACTGGAGGCCTATTTCCACGAGGCGCTTGCCGCCCCTGCCCCGACCGCGATCACCATTGACGTTCTGGAAGGCCAGCAACTGGCCCCCGCCCCCGCCTGGGTGGACTGGGCCCGAGAGCCGGGAAAGACCGGGCGCAAGGACGCCTATTGCAATCTCGCGAACGGCCGCCTCGTGCACAAGCTGCGGACCGGCGTCACCTTTCTGCAATCGCCCGACGCGGTCGCCGCCTTTGGCCCCTGCGCGGCCCATCCCAACCAGATCGTGAATTTCGTCAACACGCAGATCCTGAACGCGTGCCTGCGCGACGGTTGGCAGATCTGCCACGCCGCCGCGGTCACCGACGGGGCGCGCACGCTGGCAATCGCCGGCTTCTCGGGGGGCGGCAAATCCACCGCGATCCTGCGCATGATGGAGCTGGCCGGAACGGCTTTTGTCGCCAACGACCGTCTGCTCGTACGGCCCGCCGCGCCCGCTCCCGAGGCCCTCGGCATTCCCAAGCAGCCCCGGATCAACCCCGGCACCATCGTGACGAACGCCCGCCTTCGGCCGATGCTGGCGCCGGAACGGATCGCCGAGCTTGAGGCCATGCCCCCGGAAACCCTCTGGAACCTCGAAGAGAAGCACGACCTTATCGTGCGCGACATCTACGGCCCGGACCGGGTTCGCGTCTCGGCCCCACTCACGGATTTCTGGGTACTGAACTGGCAGCGCGGCAGCGCCGATCCAACGGAAATCCGCCCGGTCACGCTGTCCGAGCGGCCCGACCTGCTCGGCGCGATCATGAAGAGCCCCGGCCCCTTCTACCAGAAGCCCGGCGGCACCTTCCTGCGCGACGACGAACCGCTCGATGCGCCCGCCTATCTCGCGGCGCTCGACGGCGTCCGCGTGAGCGAGGTGACGGGCGGCGTGGATTTCGACGCGCTGCAATCGGCCGGTGCGCGGCTCCTCGCGGCCCGGACGGCGGCATGAGCCCACGCTACGCCGCGCTTGTCCGCCACGGCGCCTACCACCAGCGCGCCGGTGCGCCGAGCGCCCTGCAACCCTTTCCGCTCACGGACGAAGGAGAAGAGCAAGCCCGCGCATGTGGCGACGAACTGGCCGCACATATCGCGCGGGACGGGCTGGACCTCGACCCGGTCGTTCACTGCTCCTGCCAGCTCCGGGCATGGCAGACCGCGACGCTCGCCTGCGAAACGCTTGGCCGGCACGGGCTGCGCATCGCGGAAATCCGCCAGTCACCGGCACTGGCCGAACGCGGCCTGGGGTCCGCGGCAAACCTGACGCTGGCGGAGATCGAAGCAGTGCTCGCCGCGGACCCACGGTTCGCCCCGCCGCCACCGGGATGGAAATCGGACAACTACTATCGTCTGCCGCTACAGGGCGCGGAATCGATGGAAGACGCGGGAAAACGGGTCGCGGCCTATCTGCGCCAGACCATCGGACGCCCATCCCCCAACGAAAATCCCCGGCTGACCCTCTACTTCGGTCATGGCGCCGCCTTCCGCCACGCCGCACACCAGCTTGGCGTGCTCACGCTCGACGCGGTCGCCGACCTCAGCATGTTTCATGCCAGGCCGTTACACCTCTGTTACATGGCAGATGGTACATGGTCCCACTACGGCGGCGACTGGAAGCAGCGTGCGCGCGGAAGGACCGGTCTGGACTGAGGGGAGCATCGTGGGAGAGATCGCACAGACATCTTTCTCCCCCATGTTCGCGGCACTGGCCACCGGCTCCAACCTGCCAATCGCCTGTGAACCATGGCCCACCGATGCCGCGCATTCCGGCGCCGGCGTACAGCCGGTGATTGAAAGCCTGAAATCGACTGGCCGACACGGCGCATGGCACTGGCCGGACCGCCCCCTCGTCTTCGTCTCAGACCCCCATGCAGACGCCGAGAGCTTTCTTCGGTCCCTCTCCGGTGCCGGGGTGATCCAGCGCCACGGCGCGGGCGCGACCGCATTCTCCTTGACAGGCTTCGGGCACGCCTGCCGGATCGTCATTGGTGGCGACTGCCTCGACAAGGGTCCGTCGAACCTCGACATGCTGGACGCGCTTGCCGCGTTGATCGCCACCGGCGCCGACCTTCACCTGATAGCGGGCAACCACGACCTGCGGATGCGCGTGGCCATACAGGCTCTGGGCGGCCCGCGGTCGCCGCTGACCGACCATCTCTTCGTCCGGATGGGGCGCAAGATCGTGCCGCTCCTGCGGGAGGTCTTCGACCGCTACGTCGCGCCCCGGGGGATTTCAGCGCGCATTCCCGACGAGGCTGCCTGCCGCGATCGTATCTTCCCGCCTGAGGATTGGCCGGATCGGTTCCCGGCTCTCGCAGCCGCGCACCTGTCGCGCGAAGCGATTGCGCGGGAAGTATCCCGCCTTGAACGCAAGCGAGAGGCCTTCGACGCGGAGGTCGCGCGCACCGGCCTGTCCATGCGCGACCTGTTCGCCGCCACACGCGTCTGCCACCAGTTGTTCCTGGAACCCGGGGGAGACTATGCCTGGTTCTATCGGGCCATGGAGGTCATTTGCCGGTGCGGTTCGCTGCTGTTCGTTCACGCGGGGCTGGATGATTCCGTCTGCGCCCTGCTGGCGCATGGCGGAACAGAGGAGGTCAATCGCCGTTTCCGAAACGAAGCCGCTCGGGACCCGTTTGCTTTCTATACCGGCGCGGTCGCCAACCTCGCCCGCACCAAGTACCGCACCACTGACCCCCGGTTGACGCACGAAGGTGTGGCCCGGCTACACGCGACCGGTGTAAAGATGGTGGTCCAGGGACATGTCAACAACCACGCCGGCCAACGGCTTCTGGCGAAGCATGGGCTTCTGCATCTGGAAGGCGACATAACTCTGGACCGTGTCTCGCGGCAACGCGAAGGTCTGCACGGTATCGGCGCCGGTGCGACCCTGGTATTTCCCAGCGGAGACATTCTGGGGCTGAGCACGGATTATCCGCGCGCAAAGCACTTCAACCCGGCGCAGCAACCATGGAAGGCCGAGTGACACATGCAAAAGGAAGACGGGAAGTTCCGGCATGAATCCCTTCAGTCCCGCAAGACGGTGAAGTCCTTTCTCGAAGCCGTGACAAAGGGGATCGGGAAGGGGGAACTCACGCTTTCCGACGACGACGGCACTTTCACGCTCGAACCCGACGGCCTGCTGAGCCTGCGCATCCGCGCCGACCGAACCGACGGCAACTGCCGTCTCGATCTGCGCATCACGTGGGCCGAAAGCCCGGAAAAGCCGAAGGACAATCCAGCGCCGAAAGTGAGCTGAGGCGCGATCCAACCGCCAAAAAGGACAAAGTGGTAACCCGTCACCCCGTCCCGGCGATGTCGTCTGGACCACTTGCCTGGGATGTCGATCGTAAGATGTTGATCGCCAGCGATTTCCCGATTTCGAATGCCTGTCTGCGCTTTGGGAAATTCGGGGTCTGGCGTGTGCTATCCCGCGGTGTTTCCCATGGGCACGAGCCATGTTGGCGCTGCCGTTTCGGCACGAGCCGTGAGATATTCTGTGCAGGTGATTTTCATCTGTATTGAGAGTTA
>NZ_LNCI01000014.1 GCF_001509585.1 Tropicimonas marinistellae
ATGGCAGCTACGGGCCGTTCGCGACGTTGGCAACGATGTATCGGCTGCCAAGTCTCGCACATACCCAAACGACGTGAACGGCCCAGAGTTGACCTCGGCGCACGTTCGCGGCGCTGCGGTGCAGCCCGCCATTCCGGACCTTCGCTGCGTATGCTTGATCACCCGACGGCCGAACGGCAGGGGCGCGGGACCTTGCTGACCTTCGACCGATTCCCACGAGCACCCGCAACGTCGCGCAACGCCGACATTGGAGCAGGTTGAGGAAAGGTCGGAAATGCGGGACTATTCCGTCGTTCATCTGCTCGGCCCGTGCGGCTGCTATCTGCGCATTGCCGTCATCGAGCCGATCTCGCAGCTTCGCAGTTGCAGCAACGCTGTTTCAACCGGAGGCGGCCATTTGTGCCCGACGCGACTAAGGGCAGCGAGGAGCCCAAAGCGGATGGTCATTTGACTTGCCGGACACCCCAACCCAGCAGATGACGGTTTCGAGCCGAAAGCACCTGATACTGCGGCATGCAGTCAGGACTATCCCCATGCGCATTCGCCGAGGATTGTGGTCAGCAAGGCTATCCCCGGACTGACTTCAGACTTGGATCGGGTGAGCAAGATCTCCCTAGACCTTCCCTGTTATTGAACCTACATGCTTGCGAATTCGAAGGGGAGGCCTTCCGCAGAAGGCGCCCCTGTTTCTTCTTTATGAATCGGAAGGTGCTTTGTGATGGCGCAACTTGGAAAAATCGGTGGGTTTGCCGCACTTTACCTAGGGCTGGCCTATGCTGCCGGGATCGGCTTGTTTTTGGTTGTCCTTGACCTTCCGAGCGTCACAACCGCAGAACAGAAACTGGAACTCGTGGCGGCAAATGCGCTTGTGTTCCATGGCATGCACCTGGCCATCTATGTGATCTTCGGCGTCGTGCTCACGGCCTTCGTATTCGCTTTGCACGAATCCCTGAAGGACGTGGCTCCAATGTCCGCCCGGTTCGCGTCCGTTTTGGGTTTCATTTGGGCCGGACTATTGATCGCGAGTGGCATGGTCACGATCGCCGGGATCGACCCCACTCTCCGGCTGATGGAGACGGACCCGAGCGCGGCTGCGCTCTACTGGTCCGGTATTGAAACGGTCGCCGAAGGGGTCGGTCTGGGGCAAGGGGAAATCCTTGGCGGGCTGATGACGCTGATTTTCTCATTGGCAGCGCTGCGCGGTGGGATATTCCCAAAGATCTTGAACTACCTTGGGATCGTCGTTGGAATGGCGGGATTGGTCTCGGTCCTGCCTGGATTGCACGACGTGGCAGCACTGTTCGGTATCACCCAGATGGTTTGGTTCATCTGGTTGGGGGCGGTCTTTTTGAGGTGCTGACGTTGTGCCGAACAGCCAAGCGAAGGCGCGCGTCGCTTGAAACACCTCTCGATCATGGCAATGGCTGCTATGTCAGCATGTGAGACGGTCAACGCGCCTGCAGCGAACGACCGGATTGTCTTTCGACCCGTCTGGCCTTGTTGAGTGCTGGAGTAATCCAAGGTTCCGCGCATTTCGGCCTGATCATGTGGTTGGCTCGAGGTGGGAGGATCAGCACAGCATTGCCCATCCAGATTAACCGGCCCAACGACATACACGCACAGGTCTCGGCCATTACACTGGATGGATTTGTCGACTGAGATTATTTTCCGCCGGGCATTCGCGCTCGTCGCCACGTCCAACATCCGGCACGTTCAGGGGGAATCTTTGAGGGTACGGATTGGGTTTTGATTCTGAATGATATTTCATATGAATGGCTTGGGAATATTCTGCGAAGCCGCCCCCGGGCACCATCAATATCAAACAGTTAGACTGAACCGCACGACATTCGTTTCCGGCGGAGTCGTTGTCCAATCTGGGTGCGAATGAGTTACTCCCCAATCGTTGGACAGGATCTGGTTCGTTTCAAGCTACGCCCTGCTCTTGCTGATCGGGTTTGATGGTTTCGTTCGTCAGTCAGTGGACCACGGCCGGGTTCTTTCCGCGTGCTGAATGCGGGCGCTTCCGGCTGACGGCATCCATCCGATCCGCCTTGTCGGCGGCGTACTCATCTCGCGGCGACGAGACGTGATGTGGGCGTCTTTCACCGGGATCGGCGAGAGCGTCGGGATGGCGGCTAGGGCGGCCGCTCGTTGAAGGTCCAAGCGAGCGGCTATCCCGTTTTTTGCCGTCGTCACTGCACCTCTATCACGACGCTCTCGATCACGCCTGTGAAGGCGAAGGGTGGCTCGTAAGCGGTTGTGACGGGCTGGCCGCTGTCTTCGCCGATGCCGAAGGTGTCGATGCCGAAGCGCCCGGCCACGGTCGAGTTCATCGTTGCGGCCGCCACCTCAGTGCCGTTGACCGCGAGGGAAATCTCGGCACCCTTGCCAGCCTCGCCCTCGGCGCCCTGGTAGGCAAAATCGACGGTGATCTGGGCCTCGCCCGCCGGCAGCGGCTCCGTTCCTTTCAGCACCGTATGCTCCTCGAAGAGGTTGTAGTCGAAGACCGGCACCCCGCCGTCGAGATACAGCACCATCCCGGCAGCGACCCCGCCGAAGCCCATGATCACGCCTTCGGTTTCGGCCCCATCGGTCCCGACACTTGCGCTCAACGCCCAGGAACGGTTCTTCATCGGCGGCGCGGCGGGTTCCGCGATGCGAATAGCGCCTTCGTAATAGGTATAGGTCCTGGTATCCTCGTCGGCCCCGGGCACTGGCGGTTTGGCGCTGGCAAGGCGGCCCGCGCCCCGATCATCGAGTGGCAACACACCGTATTTTCCGAACGCCTCGTCGAGCATCGCCTTCAACTCTTCGAGCTTCTCGGGGTTCTCGGCGGCGAGGTCATTCGCCTCGGAAAAATCCTCTTCGAGGTTGTAGAGTTCCCAGTTATCCTTTTCCCACTCACCGGGGGCGAAGTCCTGCCGCCAGGGGAAGGTGTGCTGGGCGTTTGCCTTCCAACCGTCGGCGTACATCGACCGGTTGGAGAACACCTCAAAATACTGCTGGGTGCGGCCCATATAGCCCGGGTCGGTGAAACTGGTGAGGAAACTTTCGCCCTCCAACGGTTTCTGACCGATGCCGTTCACGGTGTCCGGCATGGGGATACCGGCCGCGTCGAGAATTGTCGGCACGACGTCCACCAAGTGCAGGAAGGCGGTGCGCGGGGCGGCGTCATGCTCGATCCGCGCGGGCCAGCTGATGACCATCGGGTTGCGTGTGCCACCCAGGTGCGAGGCAACCTGCTTCACCCATTGAAACGGCGTGTTCCCGGCCCAGGCCCAGCCTACCGGGTAGTGCGGTTCGGATTCCGGCCCGCCGAGCTTGTCGAGATTTGCCTTGATGTCGTCGATGTTCGAGGGGATGCCGTTGAGGTTCATGATCTCGTTCAGCGTGCCGTCCGGTCCGCCCTCGGAGGAAGCGCCGTTGTCGCCGACGATGTAGATGACCATGGTGTTCTCGGCGTCGGGGAGGACCTTCACCGCGTCGAGCAGTCGGCCGACCTCGTGATCGGTGAAGGCGAAGTAGCCAGCGTAATTCTCGAAAAGCGCGTTGTAGACTTCCTTCTGTTCCTCGCTGAGGGTGTCCCACGCGGGCACCCAGTCAGGGCGCGGTGTCAGTTCCGTACCTTCGGGCACGATCCCCATTTCCTGCTGCCGGGCAAAGACCTGCTCGCGGTAAGCCTCCCAGCCCATGTCAAAAGCGCCGTCGAACTGCTCCCGCCATTCGGCGGTGACATGGTGCGGCGCGTGCATGGCGCCGGGCGCGAAATACATGAAGAACGGCTTGTTCGGTGCGACCGACTTGGCAAACTTCATCCGTGCAATGGCCCGATCGGTCATGTCGGTCATGAAGTGATAGCCCTCTTCGGGCGTTGTTTCGGGCTCGACCGGCACGGTGTTCTCGAACAGCACAGGGTAATACTGGTGCGTCTCGCCCGAGTTGAAGCCGTAGAAATAGTCGAACCCCATGCCGGTCGGCCAGCGATCGAAGGGGCCAGTGACGGTCTGCTCCCAGTCCGGCGTGTTGTGGTTCTTGCCGAACCACCACGTGGAATAGCCATTGCCCTTGAGGATCTCCGCGATTGTCGCGGTCTCCTTTGGCAGCATGGTGGAGTAACTCGGGAATCCCGTCGCCCATTCCATCAGAAAACCGTTTCCGGAGCTGTGGTGGTTGCGCCCGGTCAGAAGCGCAGCCCGCGAGGGGCCGCAGATGGCGGTGGTGTGGAAGCGGGTGAAGCGCAACCCCTCCTCGGCCAACTGGTCGAGCGCGGGGGTCGGGATAAGACCGCCAAAGGTCGAGGTCTGGCCGAAGCCCACGTCGTCAAGCAGGATGACGATGACGTTGGGCGCTCCCTCGGGTGCCGCGACCGGCTCCTGCCAGTCGGATTCCGAGTCCTGATACGTCTCGCCGATGCTACCCTCGAAGGGAGCAAGTGGAATGGGAAGGTTATTGCGGTCGGGCCAGTCCTGCGCGTGAACTTGGGTCGCCAGAAAAAGGGTGGCCGCTGCCAAAATGAATCTCGCCATATCAGCTCCTCTGTCTTCAACGGCTGCAAAACTTGTCGGAGAATTCCATGTTTCGAATGGGTTAAACCGGGCCGAATCGGCCCTTTGTCGCTTTGATTGATTATCACGATGGCACGAAGTAACTTGCACAGAATTGTGCAAGCCACGGAAATGGTATGAGCCACGCAGACGCCGCGGAGATATTTCACCGCAAGGGCTGGCTGGCCACACAGCCTAAGCCGTTTCGCGATGCCTGGATGGACGTTGGCGAATTTCGCAGCGTCCCGCGCGGCATCCGCCTCTATTCGCTGGGCGATCCTCCCAGCGGGGTCTATGGGATCGCCGAAGGGTTTGCGGATGTGCTGGTGGCTTCGAGCTACCTGCCACCCGTTCTGGGCCACATCGCACGGCCAGGCTGGTGGGTCGGCGAGGCGGCGGCCGTTGCCGGTTCTCCGCGACGCGTCGAGGTCCGCGCCCGCACGGATCTGCGGGTCTGCTACGTCTCGCCGCAGAACATCGAAGAACTCGAACGGCGTTTCCCCCGCCTTTGGCGCGCGTTGGGGGAATTGACCGTGATGCATCTGGACAATGCGCTGATGTATGCTTCCTGCCTGGTGAAGGGAGACGCGAAGACCAAGATCGCCAACACCCTCATCCGCCTTGCCGGCCCCGAGATGATGATTGACGCTGCGGTTTCGATCCCCTGTTCGCAGCAGGAACTGGGCGAGATGGCCGGCCTGTCGCGCAACAGTGCGGGTCCGGCGCTGAGGGACATGGCGCGCAATGGTCAGATCTCACGCGAGGTCTATGGCCAGGTTACGTTCAATCCGGTGCAGCTGGCGAAGATGCTGGAGTCTGGCTTGGAACGCGGCGCAAGATGACCGGCATCTGCGCCGGCCAACGAGCCTCGCGCCAGAGAGTGGGAATGCGCAATGATGGATGGTGCGGGTCGAATGAGCCAAGCCCGTACGCGCTTCGCGCACAAACTCCGGCGTCGTTGCTGCATTCCTGATCGCAGGTCATTCCGCGCAGCATGGCGGTTCGATGCGCTGTAGCTGGAAAACTGATAAAGTGCCGGCACGTGGAGGACGTTGAATGTTGCGGGAATCGGATAGTGATTGTGTGGAGTTTCGCGGCACATGCGGCGACAACCGGGGAAGTGGCAATTAGGATCAATCGGGCGACTGTGCGCAACCAACGTAATCGGCGGGAACATTGCGCGCTGATCCAATGGAGCACGGGATGACGCGGACCTCTTCCGACACATTGAAATGGATGGCGCTTCTCTCCGTAACGCTGATCGTTTCAGTGCTCTTCGTGGGAACGATCAAGTCGTTCCTCATCGCGATGACGCTTGCCGCGATCGCGGCGGCGATGGCTGCGCCGCTACAGGCACGCATGATGATCATGACACGCAAACGCGCGGGGCTTGCCGCCGCGTTGACACTGACCATCATCGCCATTGCCGTCATCGCCCCGCTGTTCGGCGTCGTCTGGCTCGCTGCCTCGCAGGCGGAGGGGCTGGTGGCCGGTGCCGAGGCGCTCGTCGAACAACTGGAGGGATTGTCGCCCGATGATCCGCTGCCCGATTGGGTGCCGTTCCGGGATGAGATCGGCCGCTATTCCGCGCAGATCACCGCCAAGCTCGGCGAGATCGCCAGCGCCGTGGGTGGGTTCGCCGTCTCCGCCTTGACCGAAGTGACAAAAGGCACGGTTCAGTTCTTCCTCGATCTCTTCGTCTTTGCCTATGCGCTCTTCTTCTTCGTACAGATGAAACGCCCCGTTATCGCGCAGATCCTGACCTATTCGGGCTTGCCGAGCGATACCCAGGCGGAACTGGCGGAGCGCATGGTCTCTATCAGCCGTGCGACGCTCAAGGGAACCCTGTTGATAGGGGCGGCACAAGGCGCGCTCGGGGCGCTCGGCTTCTGGGCAACGGGCATCGAAGGGGCGGCGTTTTGGGGTGTGGTGATGGCGGTTCTGTCGATCATTCCCGGGCTGGGACCGCTCTTTGTCATCGCCTGCGGCATCATCTGGCTCTTCTCCCAAGGCGAAACCGTCTATGCCATTGGCCTCGCCGTCTGGGGCTTTGGCGTCGTCGGCACGATCGACAACGTGCTGCGCCCGATCCTCGTGGGGCGCGATTCCGGCCTGCCGGACATTCTAACGCTGATCTCCACCCTTGGAGGTCTCACGGCATTCGGCGCCGCCGGTCTGGTGCTCGGTCCGGTGCTGGCGGGCCTGTTCTTGTCGCTCTGGGAGACGGTGCGCAAAGCCAGCCAAGACGGTTTCACGAGAGAAAGTGCGACTATCGACTCCAGGGCACCGGGCGACGACGACACCGAGGATCCGGAAAACGAGCCGGACACCTACGACAGTGTCCTGGATGCGGACATGATGTCTGAGTTGAGGGAACTTCGGCGTCTGAAAGCCGAGCGGGAGGCGCAAGCGCAATCGAGAAACACGCCGGAGGTTTAGGCCCGCGGCCGAGGGCTTGGACACAGCCGACAGGGGAGGAAGAACACGATGAACTTCGTTGCAATTCTGATGAGAGATGTCGAAGCCGCCAGGGAGGCCCGACGAGAGATTGCCGGGATGACCCGGAAAGCGCTGGTGCAACTCGAAGATGCGGTCGTGGCTTATACCGAAGACGGAGAAGTCAAACTCGACCAGACGGTGAACCTCACCACAGCCGGGGCTCTCGGAGGAATGTGGGTCGGGATCGTTGTCGCCGGCACCCTCGGCTTCATGAGTGGAAACCCGGGGCTGGGCCTTGTTGGCGCAGCCGCTGGCGCCACCGGAGGTGCACTGACCGGGCCGTTCATAGATGAAGGGATATCGGACGACATGATGAAGCGGACTTCGGAATCCCTCGAAGAAGGAAAGGCGATCCTCTTTCTCCTTGGCGGAACCGACAATCCTGAATTGGTCCTCGAAAAGCTGTCGTCCTTCGAGGGAGAGGTGATACGGTCCGATCTTCCCGACACACTGGTGCAGCAGATCAACGAAGCGCTCAAACAGCTTTGAGATCGGTTGAAGCGCGCGCCAGGATCGCCTTCTTCGGGTTCACGCACGCCGCCGATCACGCCGGCATCCGTCGAGACAGACCTATGCAGGTGGGTGTCCCCGAAGAACACCCGTGCAGGAAAGTGGTCGTCTACACAGGGCGAATATTAAGCTTTCGGCGCACCGATTTGATCCTCCGGCGGAAGGGGTCGTGTCTCGTTTGAATTTCCCCGCTGCGGCTTTTGGTAGGGGCCGCGTTTTTTCGGCCTTGCCGGAGGCGTGGCATCCCTCGGGTGATCGGGTCGCTCGAGATTGGCGGTCGATTTCGCTCAGGCCATTGGCTTATTGCGACATCGAACCGTTTGGTCGCCGCTCGCAGGCCGGGAGACCCGGCCTGTTCAGATCGTGCTGCCGGGTCTCTACTTGAGACAATCGGCGAGGTTGGTGCCGAGGTTCTCCAGCAACAGCGGGTAGAGGTCCGGACCGATGTCCAGATCCGTACCAAGCGGGTCCAGAATGCCGGTCTTTGCGTCCGTACCCTGGAACACAGTTCGTACCAGACCGGGGTTGAACTGGGGTTCCGAGAACACACACGACACACCCAGTTCCTGAACCTTGTCTCGGATCTCCTTGATCCGTGCCGGGCTCGGATCGGAGGCGTCGCCCAACGAGATCGACCCGGCAGCTGCAACATCGAAACGGTTCTCGAAATACTGGTAGGCATCGTGGAAGACGATGAAATCCCTGCCTTGAACCGGCGCCAGATCGGCAATTACCTGGTCGATAGCCGCTTCTATCCGGGCTTTTCCGGCCTCGGTATTGGAGCGGTAGGTTTCGGCATTGTCCGGATCGACCTTCGACAGTTCATCCGCGATCACATCCAGCCAGGCGCGCCCGTTCTCGGGGTCGAGCCAGCCGTGGGGATCGTGGCCATGATGGTCGTGGTGGTCCTCATGACCTGCTTCTTCGTGCCCGTGATCCTCACCTTCGTGCTCGGCGGTGCCCTCCTCGCCGTGATGGTCCTCTTCACCGTCGGCGTGTTCATCTTCGTCGTGATCGTCATGATGCTCGTCGTCGTCATGCGTGTGCTTTTCGAACGTGGCGCCTTCGCGAAACTCCAGTTCGGTGGTCCCCTCACTTTCCATCAGCTCGACCACGGTCGCATCGGCGGCGAGCGTTTCGATCGAGCCTTCGAGCCAGGGTTCGAGTGCTTCGCCGACCCAGAAGACGACATCGGCCTTTTCGAGGGCCTGTGCCTCAGAGGGACGGAGCGCGTAGCCGTGGGGGGAAGCGCCGGGCTGCACCAGCAAGTCGGGCGATCCGACGCCGTCCATGACCATCGCAACCAGCGAATGCACCGGGGGGATATCCGCCGCAACGGACGGGGTGTCGGCATTGGCTCCACCGGCCACTCCAAGAGCGGAGACGGTTGCAAGCAGCAGATTTCGACGCATGGGAGACTCCACGATATAGAATAACATCGACTGGACAATTATACGCAATGTTATAACATAGCAAGTCGAACCAAACGAGGATCCACATGGGCGATGTCGCGGTTGGCGAACACAGGCCACCACTTTGCGTAGAGGGCATGATCTCCGGGGCGGAGTCCTATTGCGCCAAGCATGGACTCCGCTTCACCGATTCCCGTCGGCGGGTTCTCGAACTGCTCCTGGAAGCGCCGAAAGCCGTGGGAGCCTATGAGTTGCTTGAACAGTTGAGGCGAGAGAAACGCGGCGCACAGCCGCCGGCCGTCTACCGCGCGCTCGACTTCCTGGTCGCGCATGGATTCGTTCACAAGATCGACCGGTTGAGCGCCTTCGTCGCCTGCGCGCACCCGCATGAAGACCACCTGCCGGTGTTCATGGTCTGCAACAGGTGCGAGTCCGTCACCGAGCTTTGCTCGAGCCAGCCGACCGATTTTCTCGACGCGGCCGCGAGGGAAGTCGGATTCCTGCTCGAGGAGACCGTCGTGGAGGCCTTCGGGATCTGCACAAGGTGCAAGGAGGCCAAACAACCCGCATGAATCTGTTTGACGCAAAAAACCTCACCGTGCGGTTCGGGGGCCATGCCGTGCTGCGCGATGTCTCGGTGAGTATGGAAACCGGTGAGATCGTCACGATAGTTGGGCCGAACGGATCGGGGAAATCGACATTCCTACGCGTCCTGATCGGCTCGCTGACGCCATCGGAAGGGACGATCATCCGCCAAGACGGACTGCGCCTTGGCTACGTGCCGCAGAAGCTCCACATCGATCCAACGCTCCCCATGACGGTTCACCGTCTCATGAGGCTGGCGCGGCGCGGCAGTCCGGACCGCATCCGCGACGCGCTTGCGCAGGCCGGTGTCGAAGCGCTCGCGAATCGGCAGGTCAGCGCCCTCTCTGGCGGGCAATTCCAGCGCGTGATGCTGGCTCGTGCCTTGCTGTGGGAGCCGGAATTGCTGGTGCTCGACGAGCCCACACAAGGGCTCGATCAGCAGGGCACGGCCGCTTTCTATCGCCAGATCGAGGACGTCCGGCAAAGGCTCGGCTGTGGCGTTCTCATGGTCAGTCACGATCTGCATGTGGTGATGAGCGCGAGCGACCGGGTGATTTGCCTTGACGGTCATATCTGCCGCCAGGGCGCGCCCCGGCATGTCGCCTCCGCCCCGGAATACCGGGCGCTCTTCGGGACCGGTACGCAAGGCGCGCTGGCGCTCTACCCCCACCAACATGGCGCCCCCTCGGCCGCCGAAAACACGGAGATCGAAGCGGCCGAATGACCTTCCTCGACGATTTCATGATGCGCGCGGCGCTCGCCGGGCTGGGCCTGGCAATTGCCGCCGCTCCACTTGGCTGTTTCGTGGTCTGGCGACGCATGGCCTATTTCGGCGATGCCACGGCGCATGCAGCGATCCTTGGCGTTGCGCTATCCCTTACCTTCTCGGCGTCGATCTTTGCCGGCGTTCTTGTGGTTTCGCTGGTGATGGCCGTCACCGTCTCCACGCTTTCAGGGTGCGGCTTCGCTATGGACACGTTGCTCGGCGTAGCGATCGCATGCGGATCTGTCGTGGCGGGTTTGCAGGCGTCCTTTCATTTCGACACACCCACCGGCCCGACCATCGTCTGCGTCACGGCGGTCCTGTTCGCGCTGTCCCTGTCCGTCGCGGCTTTGCTGCGATCCAAGGCCCTCTCCCGGAAGATCCGACCATGACTGACCCCTGTCTCCCTGTCACGCTGCTCACCGGCTTTCTCGGCGCCGGAAAGACAACGCTTCTCAACGCGATCCTCTCAGACGCCTCTTCGGGCCGCATTGCCGTGATCGTCAATGAGTTTGGCGAGGCCGGACTCGATCACGACCTGATCACCGAGGTCAGCGAAGAAATCGTGCTGATGCAGTCGGGATGCCTCTGTTGTTCGGTGCGCGGCGATCTCGCCCGGACCATGGCCGAGCTGCTAGACAAGCGGGACTCGGGCGAACTGGTCTTCGACCGCGTGGTGATCGAGACCACTGGCCTGGCCGATCCGGCTCCGATCCTGCAAACCCTGCTGATCGACCCGTTCCTCGCCCGCGCGACCCGAATGGACGGGGTTGTCACCCTCGCCGATGCGGCCAATGGACATGCGACGCTCGACGCCCAATTCGAGGCCATATCGCAGGTCGCGATGGCTGACTTGATCGTGCTGAGCAAGACCGACTTGGTCATGCAAGACAGGGTACGGGATCTCGAAAAGCGGCTTCGCGGGATCAACCCGAGCGCCCGGATCATTCACGCCGTGCGAGGCGATGGAGTCTCTGACAAGATCTGGAGTTTGAGCGCGCTGCGCAAGGGCGCAAACCCAACTGACGTGCTAAGCTGGACGATGGGCTCTGAACGTGGCTCGGATGCGTTGGCGAACCTCTCCGGCCTTGCCGATCCACCACCGCAGCACTCCGGTTTTTCGCCGCATGACAGCCGGATCGGAACCGCGTCGGTCATCCTCGACGATCCGATCCCGGACGCGATTTTCGACGCGTGGCTCGACACGCTCATCGGGCTGCGCGGCGCCGACATCCTGCGGGTGAAGGGGATCGTCTTCCTCGAAGAGATCGAGTTTCCCTTCGTCTTTCACGGGGTCCAGCACGTCTTCGACCTGCCTGTGCCGCTCAAGGACTGGCCGGGCGACGACCGCCGCTCGCGCATCGTGGTCATCGCCCGCGATATCTCCCGCCCTGCACTCCAGCGCAGCCTCGACATGCTGCGCGCCAGGCAGGTGCCCCTTGCGGAGCAAGATGAGGTCGTACCCACATGATTGACGTCGCAATCATCGGCGGCAGCTTTTCCGGTCTTACCGCTGCCCTGCAATTGGGGCGTGCAAGCCGCTCGGTCACGGTGGTCGATGCCGGCGCGCCGCGGAACCGCATGTCGCCCGCGGCACATGGCGTTCCCGGGTGGGACGGGGTGCCGCCCTCGGAAATCCTCGCGCGCATCCGGGCGGATGTCATGGCCTATCCGACCGTGAGGTTCGTCTCGGACGAGGTCATGGGCGTGGCCCGCGACACGGACTGCCTCCGGCTCGAGTGTGCCAATAGTGGGTCGGTTGAGACGCGGCGCGTCCTGCTTGCGCATGGCATCCGGGACCGGCTCCCGGACCTCCCCGGGGCGGCGGAGGCATGGGGAACGCGCTTGCTGCACTGCCCCTATTGCCACGGATTCGAGCTGCGCAATCGGCCGCTTGCCGTGCTGGGCATCCACCCCATGTCGGGCCATCAGGCCACCATGCTACGCGCGGATTGGAGCGATGATGTGACGCTACTCACCGGCATGGGCGTAGACGTCGACATCGACGGGCTTGGGGGCGTCAGTCTCGACGCCCGGCCAGTTACAGCGCTGCGCGAAAGTGACGACGGCATCACGGCCGTTTTCGAGAACGGCACGTCCTCCGTGTTTGCAGGCGTGTTCGCAGCGCCGCGCGTCACTCTCGCGGACACGCCAGCCGAAATGCTCGGCTGTGCGATGGCCGATGGTCCGCTTGGGCCATTCGTTCTCGTCGGGCCGATGGGCCAGACATCCGTGCAGGGTGTCTTCGCGGCCGGCGACTGCGCAAGCCCGGCCCATAGCGTCACGCCCGCGCTCGGCGCCGGAGCGATGGCCGGCGTCGGCTGCCACCAATCCCTGCTCTTTCCGGACATGTTTCCACCGTTTGAGGTATCCAAATGACCGACACCCGCCTTCCTGTCACCGTCCTCTCCGGCTTCCTCGGCGCCGGCAAGACCACGCTGCTGAACAGAGTGCTGAACAACCGGGACGGGCGACGCGTCGCGGTTATCGTGAATGACATGTCCGAGGTGAATATCGACGCCGATCTGGTGCGCCAGGGCACCAAGCTTTCGCGCTCCGAGGAGACGATGGTGGAGATGTCGAACGGTTGCATCTGCTGCACGCTGCGCGACGATCTGCTGAAGGAGGTGCGGCGGCTCTCCGAGGAGGGCCGGTTCGACTACCTGTTGATCGAGTCGACGGGCATATCAGAACCGCTCCCCGTGGCCGCCACTTTCGACTTTCGCGACGAGATGGGGCAGAGCCTCTCGGATGTCGCCCGTCTCGACACGATGGTAACGCTCGTCGATGCGGTGAACCTGCTCAAGGATTTCTCCAGCCATGATTTCATCAGCGACCGCGGCGAATCCCTTGGCGATGGCGATGACCGCAGCCTTGTGACCCTGCTGACCGAGCAGATCGAGTTTGCCGATGTGGTGATCCTGAACAAGGTTGCCGATGCCGGACCCAGGGCAACCGAGGCCGCCCGCGCGATCATTCGAAGCCTGAATGGCGATGCGCGGATCATCGAAACGACCCATGCGGATGTACCGGCCGATGCGATCCTCGACACCGGACTTTTCGATTTCGACACGGCACAGGAACACCCGATGTGGGCCAAGGAGTTGTACGGCTTCGCCAATCACGTTCCGGAGGACGCGGAATACGGGATCACCTCCTTCGTCTACAACGCACGCGCACCCTTCGACCCGACGCGGCTTCACGCGGCGCTCAATGGGCCGCTGCCCGGTACGATCCGCGCCAAGGGCCATTTCTGGATCGCAACGCGGCCCGACTGGGCGGTGGAGTTCAGCCTTGCTGGCGCCATCTCTTCGATAACACCCCTCGGACGCTGGTGGGCCTCGGTCCCGGAAGAACGCCTGCCGACCCACCCGGAAGTACAGGCCGAGATTGCCCGAAACTGGGCCGAGCCGTGGGGGGATCGGCGGCAGGAGATCGTCTTCATCGGCGTCGGACTCGACCGCGAGACAATCTGCGCAACCCTGAACGCGGCGTTGATCGACGCGCGTGAATTCACACCTGCGGCCTGGGAGGGACTGCCCGATCCGTTTCCAATGTGGGGCCCGCAATGATGGAGCGGGCCGGTCTCCCAAACAGGCTCCAATCCGGTGGAGCAAGCCCGCTTTCGACGGTTGACGGCGGTTTCGCCTATCAATCGCCAGAAACGTTACAACACATCACACACCCTGCCGTGTTGCCGATGGGGGCACACGCGCAGGGTTTGGAGGCGCCGAATGAGCGTTGTTGATGAGCTTCACCGGGATGCGGTTTCGGGCGTCAGTGTTACCGAGGTGCCGGAAGGCCTGTCGGCTATCGCCAGTTCCAATTGCCCCGCGGTGATCTGGCGACGGGACGCAACGCGGGAGTTCCAGGCTTGGATCGACGCTCTCCCGCCCGAGCAATTGCCGAAGGCGCGCGCGATCCTGCGTCCTGAAGCCGTACGAGATGCCATGACGCACGTTTGCGAAGCAAGTGGCACGCCGGATTTTCCGGAACGAAGGCGTTTGATCGACGATATCGCCGCACTGGCGGACGTCTTCGCCTCCGTGATGGGCGCGCCGTGGTTGCGCCTCCGGCTGGATGCGATGACCACCAACGCCTGCCGGAAATTCCATGTCGATGCAGTCACCGCCCGGCTGGTCTGTACGTATCGGGGGACAGGCACCCAATATGGGATGTCGGCCGGTATGGGCGATCCCGATCGGGTCTTCACGGTCCCAACCAGTGCGCCAATCGTTCTGCGTGGCACGCTCTGGCCAACCGGAGAGGACACCGGTTTCCTGCATCGCTCGCCTCCGATCGAGGGAACAGGCGAGACGAGACTTGTTCTGGTTCTGGATCCGATCTTTCACCCGGAAGAGGACTTCAGATGAGCGGCAATCGCGGCAATACCAGCCTGAAGAAGAAGCGCCGATCAGGCGATCCCATGCGTGAGTTTGACCGGCTTTCGCCGGAAGTCCGGGCGTGGTTGGCCTCGGCGATTCTGCCCTGGCGGCCGAAATCGGCGCAGCGTGCCTTTGACCGGGCCTACTCGCGTACGCAGGATACGGATCAGGCGCTGAGCGAGCTGGACCGGATGCAGGAGAAACTCATCGCACGGGACGCGCGGGAGATCTGGGGAGAGGGGCATCCCTCGGCAACGCAGGCAAACGCATAACAGGCGGCTGCAGTCAGGGCACGAGTACCTCGGCAGTGACGATTGCGTCGGGCCGCCCAGTGGTCGTCTTTATGTCTCCTGACGCCAATCTACAGTTCTGAACCGCGCCGCCGAGCGTCGAAACGGCGCGGGGGGCAACGAAATCCGGGCACCGGGATCAGAAGCTGTAACTCACGCCGATGTTCAACGCGTTGGTTATGACGTCGGTTTCCATCTCGCCGCCATTGTCCAACTCGATGTCGTTGGAAGAATAGGAGCCCTTGTACTCCCCGAAGACCGACCAATTCTCGTTGATCGCCCAGGACGCACCCGCGACCAGAATCACCGCCGGCCCGGTGAACTGGTACTCGAACGTATCGCTATCGCCGCGTTCCACATCCACATGGGGAACCGACACGCCGATACCGCCACCCACGTAGGGCGTCAGTCGGCCCGTCGCCCACTGGCCGGGCCAGCGATAGAAGACGTTCGCGGTGAACAGGTTAAGCCCGTCGGTCAGTTCGAGGTCGGCGAAACCCTGATCCTCGCGATCCGCGTCCGAGGCATAGACCTTTGCATGGTTGAACTCGAGCCCGTACCCCAGCCGCTCGCTTCGCCACCAGGTCGCGCGAAACCCGTAGTAAGGCGGCATCGCCGCGGATTTGCCTTCCCAGTCGACGAGGAAGTTGAAATCCTCATCGCCGTCGTTGCCTTTCACGCGGGAGTGCGGCGCATCCTGATAGCCGGTGTAAAAACTGAGCTCGACTTCGGCCGACGCGGGAAGCGCCAGAACGACGGCGGCGCCCGCCGCCAGAAGGGCAGTCACGGTACGGGACACTTGCGGGACTCCTTTTCTCCGGTTCGCTTCGCCATATCACACCCGCGTCGCCGCGCCAGCACAATGCGATTCCCCGTGATCGCCGGAAATCGCGACCAAAAAGCGTGACCGCGACCGCGCGACACATGCCAAAATGCCGATCTTTCAAGCCATTTGCGACACCGCGCCGCACCTGCGCGGCTTTGCTGGCTGGACGGGCCTGAGCCATCCCTCTACTTAGCTGTGCAGACCCGGTTGCGCCCACGCGTTACCGGATACCCGTTTTGCGAATGCCATGCCAGGAAAGGGAGATCACTCGTGTCCCAAGCAGAAGACCACGACGGCACCCGTCGCGACTTCCTATACTACGCCACGGCGGGCGCAGGCGCTGTGGCGACTGGCGCCGCCGTCTGGCCGCTGATCAATCAGATGAACCCCTCGGCCGACGTCCAGGCGCTGAGCTCCATCCTCGTCGACGTCAGTTCGATCGAAGTGGGCTCTCAGATCACCGTGAAGTGGCGCGGCAAGCCCGTGTTCCTGCGGCGCCGGTCCGAGGCCGAGATCGAGCAGGCGCGCTCTGTCGATCTGGGCGAGCTTCCCGACAAGCTGGCACGCAATGACAACGCCAACGCAACGGCAGATGCAGAAGACCAGAATCGCTCTCTCGACGAGGCTGGCGAGTGGCTGGTGATGATGGGTGTCTGCACCCACCTGGGCTGCGTTCCGCTGAACGATGCCGGCGACTATGTCGGTCCGGATGGCATCGGCGGATGGTTCTGCCCCTGCCACGGCTCGCACTACGACACGTCCGGACGCATTCGCAAGGGTCCGGCACCCGAGAACCTGCCCGTGCCGGTCGCAGGGTTCGAAGACGAAACCACCATTCGGCTCGGCTAAGGGAGAAAAAGATGTCTGGAATTCCCCACGACCCCTACGAACCAAAGACCGGTGCCGAGAAGTGGGTCGAGAAGCGCATTGGCGCAATCGGCCTCGTCCACGGCACGATGATGATTCCCACTCCCAAGAACCTCAACTGGATGTGGATCTGGGGCATCATCCTGGCCTTCTGCCTCGGATTGCAGATCGTCACCGGTATTATCCTGGCGATGCACTACACCCCGCATGTCGATCTGGCCTTTGCCTCGATCGAGCACATCATGCGCAACGTCAACGGCGGCCACTTCCTGCGCTACCTGCACATGAACGGGGCGTCGCTGTTCTTCCTCGCGGTCTATCTGCACATTTTCCGCGGGCTCTACTACGGCTCCTACAAGTCTCCCCGCGAGATCACGTGGATTATCGGTATCCTGATCTACCTGTGCATGATGGGGACCGCCTTCATGGGCTACGTGTTGCCCTGGGGCCAGATGTCCTTCTGGGGCGCGACGGTGATCACCGGCCTCTTCGGGGCTATCCCCTTCATCGGTGACAGCATCCAGACCTGGCTGCTGGGCGGCCCGGCGGTGGACAATGCCACGCTCAACCGCTTCTTCTCGCTGCACTACCTGCTGCCTTTCGTGATTGCGGGCCTGACGATCGTCCACATCTGGGCTTTCCACTCGACCGGCAATAACAACCCGGCGGGCATCGATGTGCGCACCGCATCGAAGGATGAGGTCAAGAAGGACACCGTGGGCTTCTGGCCCTACTTCGTGATCAAGGATTTCTTCGCGCTTGCCCTGATCCTGGTGATCTTCTTCGCGATCGTCGGGTTCATGCCCAACTACCTTGGCCACCCTGACAACTACATCGAGGCCAACCCGCTGGTGACTCCGGCGCATATCGTGCCGGAATGGTACTTCCTGCCGTTCTACGCGATCCTGCGGGCGTTCACCGCCGATGTCTGGGTGGTGATGTTCACCGACTGGATCACCTTCGGCATCGTCGACGCGAAGTTCTTCGGCGTCATCGCGATGTTCGGCGCGATCATCGTCTGGGCGCTGGTGCCGTGGCTCGACACCTCGCGCATCCGCTCCGGTCGGTTCCGGCCGATGTTCCGCTGGTGGTTCGCAATCTACTGTGTGGACTTCGTGGTGCTTACCTGGGTCGGTGCCATGCCCGCCGAAGGGATCTACCCCTACATCGCGCTGGCAGGGGCGGCTTACTGGTTCGCCTACTTCCTGGTGATCCTGCCACTGCTGGGCGTTCTGGAGAAGCCCGAGCCGATGCCGGAAACCATCGAGGCGGATTTCAACGCTCATTACGGCAAGCCCTCGAGCGAAACCGCGGCCACCCCGGCCGAGTGACAGAAAGGATCGTTCTGAAATGTTCAGGAAAATCGCACTCACCGCGGCCGCAACCCTCGCCCTTTCGGGCGGCGCGGCGTTGGCGGCAGGCGGCGGCGGCCACACCCACGACGTGGCCTTCTCCTTCGAGGGGCCGTTCGGCACCTTTGACCAGATGCAGCTCCAGCGCGGTTTGCAGATCTACACCGAGGTCTGCGCCGCCTGCCATGGCCTGCAATACGTGCCGATCCGGACGCTCAGCGACGCGAGCGGCCCGGGGCTGCCGGAGGACCAGGTGCGCGCCTACGCCGAACAAACCTTCGAAGTGTTCGACGAGGAGTTGGACGATTACCGTCCCGCCAAGCCGACCGACCATTTCCCGGCGAACACCGATGCCGGCGCACCGGACCTCAGCCTGATGGCCAAGGCCCGCGCCGGCTTCCATGGCCCCTATGGCACCGGCCTCAGCCAGCTCATCAACGGCATGGGCGGAGCCGAGCATATCTACTCGATCCTCGTCGGCTACACCGGCGAGGAAAAGGAAGAGGCCGGCACCATCTTCTACGAGAACACCGCGTTCGACGGCGGCTGGATCTCGATGGCACCGCCGCTCTACGGCGAGGACGTGGAATATGCCGATGGCCATTCCAACTCGTTGCACCATGAATCGGAGGACGTGGCAGCGTTCCTGATGTGGGCCGCGGAGCCGAAGATGATGGCGCGCAAGCAGGCCGGTTTCGTTGGCGTGATCTTCCTCACGATCCTCACGGTGCTGCTTTACGCCACCAACAAGCGGATCTGGAAGCCGATCAAGAAGGCTGCCAAGGAAAGCTGAACGGATACGAACCGATCTGAAGGGGCGTCCTGCGGGGCGCCCCTTTTTGTTTCGTCCGGCGGCGCGGGCGGCGACGCTACCCGCCGATGTAGAGTGGGTCTTCGGGCACCGGCCCGACCCGCAAGGGAGAGAACCGGACCGCGAGCCCCGCGCTGAGCGGCGAACATGCCATTGGCCCAACACGCGCGCCACGGGCAACGAAATCGGTAACCCGCAGGATCTGCCACGCGCCGCGCCCCCGTGCATGCAGGATTGTCGCCGAGTCGGTTGCCGTGAGCCGGATCGTCCAATCCTCCGTTTCCGCGTCGGCAGGCGCCATCGACCAATCCGAATGCCCGTCGGTGACCACGACCGCGAGATTCGGCCGACCATCCGCAAACTCGACACCCGCCTTGATCCAGCGCGTCTCGTCCTCCCAGAGCAGCAACCCGGCTTGTTCGTACCTTGACTGGAAGCGCCCGGTAAAAGGCTGCTCGACCACAAACCGCGCTGGTACGTCGAACAGAAGCGCATGGCCCGACGCCCGTTCGAACCCATAATGCGTCCGGCGCCAGAAATCGGTCTGCTCGGCGGTTTCGATCTCCATCGCCGCATCCTGCACGCGACACACGGGCGGCGGGTTCAACCAGGCTCCCTGATCGAACGGCACTGACTCGAACATCCCGTCCCTCCTGTCCGGCTCATCTGCCAGAACCACAATTGCCGCTTTCCGCCTCGACACAACCCATTTGCCGAACATGGAGCCCATGCGAGCGCCTTGGACCGAGCGCGCATCGCGGTAGGAGCCGGGCCAGGGCCATGTCCGCTCCCTATCCTGTCCGGTTCCTGCTATGAGGCGGTCATGAAACGGATCCTCTGCTTCGGCGACTCACTGACCTGGGGCTATTGCGCCACCGCCGACGATAGCGCCCCGGGGCGTTATCCGGCGCACCAAAGATGGACCGGGCGCCTTGCCGCGCACTTCGGCGCTGATGCTGCGGTGGTCGAAGACGGGCTCAACGGACGCACCACCGACCTCGACGACCCCGAGGCGCCCTATCGCAATGGCGCCGCCGCGCTGCCCATTGCCCTGCGTAGCCAGACCCCGCTCGATCTCGTCGTTCTCATGCTCGGCACGAACGACAGCAAGGCGTACTTTCGGCGCACCGCCGTCGATATCGCCGTTTCGTTGTCGGGGCTAACGCGGCAGATCGCGGGTTTTTCCGGCCCAGATGCCGCTGGTGCACCGGCACCGAAGATCCTGCTCCTGAGCCCTCCCCCTGTCCGTCCGGACCCCGAAAGCTGGGCCGGCCGGCTGTTCGAGGATGCCAACGCGCGGCTTGGCCCCCTGCCCGGTCACCTCTCGGCGCTTGCCGCCACGCGTGAGGCGGGTTTCCTGGATGTCGGGCGGGTGCTGACCACCGGCGGGACGGATGGCATCCATTTCAGCGAGGCCAACAACGCCGCGCTAGCGGAGGCCGTTGCCGATGCCGCCGCACCATTGCTCGCCTGATCCGCACCAGCGGCGCGGCAGACGCACCAGCCCGGCTCGCCGCGCCACCAAGCCTCTTGAGCCGCCACCGCGCGACCACTAAACCGGGCGGACAAAGGAGCCCCGCGATGTCGTTCAACACCTTCGGCCACCTCTTCCGCGTCACGACCTGGGGCGAAAGCCACGGGCCCGGCCTGGGCGCGACCGTCGACGGATGTCCGCCGGGCATTCCTGTCTCGGAAGAAGCACTTCAACACTGGCTCGACAAACGTCGCCCGGGCACCAGCCGCTTCACGACGCAGCGGCGCGAACCCGACGCTGTGGAGATCCTCTCCGGGACGTTCGAAGGTGAGACCACTGGCACGCCGATTCAGCTGATGATCCGAAACACCGACCAGCGCTCGAAGGATTACGGCGATATCGCCGCGAAGTTCCGCCCTGGCCATGCAGACATCACCTATTGGCAAAAATACGGGATTCGCGACTACCGCGGCGGCGGCCGCTCGTCCGCGCGCGAAACCGCCGCACGGGTCGCCGCCGGGGGCATTGCCCGCGCCGCGCTGGCCGCACTGGCCCCGGACCTGAAAATCACCGGTTACATGGTGCAGATGGGCGAAAAGACCATCGACCGCAGCCGCTTCGACCTTTTGGAGATCGGCAACAACCCGTTCTTCCTGCCAGATGCGGGCGCGGTGGAGGATTGGTCCGACTACCTCGACGGGATCCGCAAATCCGGAAGCTCCGTCGGCGCCATGGTGGAGCTTTGCGCCTCCGGCGTCCCCGCCGGCCTCGGTGCCCCGGTCTACGGGAAGCTGGACACCGACCTTGCTGCCGCGATGATGAGTATTAATGCGGTCAAAGGCGTGGAGATCGGCGAGGGAATGGCCGCCGCCATTCTGACGGGCGAGGCCAACGCCGACGAGATTACCATGGACGAGAACGGCCCGGTCTACAGTTCCAACCACGCGGGCGGTATCCTGGGCGGTATCTCCACCGGGCAGGACGTGATCCTCCGCTTCGCCGTCAAGCCTACCTCCTCGATCCTTACCCCGCGCAAGACGATCACCAAAGCGGGCGAGGCCACGACGATCGTCACCAAGGGTCGCCATGACCCCTGTGTCGGCATCCGTGCCGTGCCCGTGGGCGAAGCGATGATGGCCTGCGTGCTGCTGGATCATCTTCTGCTCCATCGGGGGCAGGTTGGCGCAGGGCCGAGAGGCAAGATCGGCTGAGCGGCGCGTGGTGCGATCCTAGGCCTGCAGACCGGGACGGATTGCAACGCGATCCGCGCTTCTGAGACCCTGCAAAGGCATTCTCCCTCATTCGGGTACGAGTTGTCTGCGCAACTTCGCCCGCCACAAGTGCGTCACTCGCGCGAAATCCCTCTTTTCCGCTATCTCGCTGTAAAGATTTACCGATATACAGATGCCGATATTACCGGCAAAAGCCTTCGAAGGAGCCGTTATGAACCAGCTTCCTCTCGCCGGCGGGAGCATCGTCCTGATCCTGCTGGCCGTTTTCATCATTCTTTGCGTTTTTCTCGGCGTACGTGTCGTCGGGCAGTCGGAAAAATACGTCGTTGAGCGTTTCGGTCGCTTGCATTCGGTGCTTGGACCGGGCCTCAACCTGATCGTCCCCTTTCTCGACCGTGTTGCGCACCGCGTCTCGATTCTCGAACGGCAGCTGCCGAATGCCACGCAGGATGCGATCACCAAGGACAACGTGCTCGTTCAGATCGATACCTCCGTCTTCTACCGCATCAACGACCCGGCGCGCACGGTTTACCGGATCCGGGATGTGGACAGTGCCATCGCGACAACCGTTGCCGGGATCGTGCGTGCAGAGATCGGCAAGATGGAGCTCGACGAGGTGCAATCGAACCGTGCGCAACTCATCCAACGGATCCAGGAGTCGGTCGAGGACGCCGTGGACGACTGGGGGATCGAGGTGACGCGGGCGGAGATCCTTGACGTCAACCTCGACCAGGCGACCCGAGAGGCGATGCTCCAGCAGCTGAACGCCGAACGCTCGCGCCGGGCGCAGGTGACGGAGGCCGAGGGCATGAAACGTGCGGTCGAGTTGCAGGCGGATGCCGAACTCTATTCCGCCGAACAGATCGCAAAGGCCCGCCGCATTCAGGCCGATGCCGAAGCCTATGCCACTGGCGTCGTGGCCAAGGCGATCAAGGAGAACGGTCTTGAGGCTGCGCAGTACCAGGTGGCCCTGAAGCAGGTCGAGGCGCTACAGGCGCTCGGATCTGGTGAAGGCAAACAGACGATCGTTCTTCCGGCCGACGCGGTTGAGGCTTTCGGCAACGCGTTCGGGCTTCTGAGGGGACGCGGCTGATGTGGTGGTCGACCTGGTGGGTCTGGATGGTCGCTGGACTCGCGCTCGCGATCCTAGAAGTTCTGGCGCCCGGCTGGATATTCCTCGGCTTCGCGATCGGCGCAGCGGCAACCGGCGGGCTGCTTTGGATCGGCGGGCCTCTTTCCTTTGCCATCGAGGGATCCATGCCATTGACGCTTCTGGTATTCGCCGTGGCATCGCTGGTCGCATGGCTCGTTCTACGGAAGGTCTTCGGGCTGCGGGGTGGCTCGGTGAAGAAATACGACGACGATATCAACGGCTGAGTTCCTGCGGCAATTCTCCGGCGGCGACCAGGTGGATGGCTGGCGACCGCCGTCGGCATGCGGTGAAGCGATTGACTGATTTCAACCGGGAGGGGCCGTCGACCGCGCCTACTTCGGTCGGGAAATTGTCAGTCCATTGATGTCCTTGCTCACTTTGAGTTGGCAAGACAATCGCGAGGAGCGGCTCAGGTTGAATGCGACATCCAGCATGTCCTCTTCCTCCTCGCTTGGCGCTTCGAAGGCGGCCTCGAACGCCGCATCGACCCAGACGTGACATGTGGCACAAGCCAACGACCCACCGCATTCGCCGTCGAGAAGCCCCGCTGTCCGTAGGACTTCCATGACCGACAGACCCGGCTCTGACAGGAGGTGGTGGCGCGTATTGTCGGCATCAACAAACGTGATGGAAATGGCGGCATCTGACGTCATGTTCGTGCCTCGGCAAGCATCTTTGGACGTCGTCCAACCAGGTCGAGGCGTTGCTCCACCGCGCTGCCCAAGCGAAGCAACGTTTCCTCGCCGCCCCTGCGAGCGGCAAGCTGCACACCAAGCGGCAATCCGTCGTCATCAAACCCGGCAGGCACGGCCAGCGCCGGCTGGCCGGTCATGTTGAAGATGTAGCAGTAAGGGCACCAGGACCAGTCATCGGGGACCTCTCCCGCAGGCGCTTCGCGATCTATGTCGAATGCCGGCCCTATGACCGATGGACAAATCACCGCGTCGTATTCGGTAAGAAATGCGTGACTGGCCGCCGTGATTGCCAGCCGCTCGTCAAGCGCATTGAGATACGTCTCAACCCCAAGTTCCCGTCCCGCTTCGGCAAGGTCGCGAATAAGCGGAGAAACCAGGGCCGCATGTTCCGGCGGGGCGGCGAAGTACGAACTGACATACCCGGTCTTCCAGAAGATCGAGAAAGGCCTTTCGGGTGGCACTGGCCAACAAGGCGAAGCCGGTTCGACGATGGCCCCGTGCGCCTCAAGCGCAGTGGCGACGGCATCAAGCGCACGTAGGATCTCAGGCGAGGGCGTCCGGCCCGTTCCCATGTCGGGCGAGACCGCGATCCTCATGCCCGCAACCGGACCCTGTGCGGCCGACGGCTCGAACGGGACAGGCCATGAAAATGGATCAAGCGGCTCATGGCCGGCCATTGTCGCGATGAACGGCACCAGATCTTTCACACGCCGGGCCATCGGCCCCGTAACCGAATGCGGCATGTCTGCATCCGGCGGCATGAACGGAACACGACCGAAGCCCGGTTTGAGCCCCGCAAGATTGCAGAAGGCCGACGGTATACGGATTGATCCTGCACCGTCGGAACCCGTTGCAAGCGTGCCCATGCCCAATGCGAGCGCAGCCGAAGCGCCGCCGCTCGAGCCACCTGGCGTCCGGCCCGGATCGTAGGGATTGCGGGTGACGCCATGCACGGCGCTCCGTGTCACGACGCGCGATCCGGCCTCGGGTGTCGCGGTCTTGCCGAGAAAAACCACCCCGACCTCGCGCAGGCGTTTCACGGGCGGCGCGTCCTCGGACGCGACTGCATCGGTGCCAATCGCCGCAGATCCGCGCCGGCAGGACCAACCGGAGAGCTTCGTCAGGTCCTTTACGGACACGGGGATGCCGTCGAGCGGACCAAGCGGCCCTCCCGATGCGTAACGCCGCGCCGAGGCCTCGGCCATCGCGCGGCTTGTTGCGCGATCCTGATAGACGAAGGCGTTGACACGGGGATCGAAAGCATCGATCCGTGCGAAACTGGCTTCCAGCGCATCGACCGGCGAGAACTGACCGGCGCGGAACCCGGCCCCGAGATCCGCAACCGAAAGATCGGCGAGGTCTCCGTGCAGATGATCGACGAGTCCGTCCATCAGTAGAGATCGAAGTATTCGGCCGTTTCCGCAGCCGGGATCTCGTCCCGCAAACGCGCCGTCTCCTGCCATTTCATCTTGAGATAAACCTGGATGAACTCCTCGCCGAGGTACTCCCGCAGGGCAATATCGGCATCGAGTGCCTCTAACGCATCCTCGATCGACGTCGGGAGCTTCTCGAAACGGTCGTCATCTTCCTTCGGTCCGGAGGCGGCCGGGCTGAGTTCGCTGCCCTGGATCACGCCAAGCAAACCCGAGGCAAGCACAGAGGCCGCAAGCAGGTACGGGTTCGCCATTGCCGACGGCACCCGAACCTCCAGGTGCGTCGCCTCGTCCATACTGGCCTTGACCCGCACACTGGCAGACCGGTCCTGGATGCCCCAGGAGATATTGGAGGGTGCATAGGTGCGCGGGCGGATCCGCCGGTAACAGTTCGGTGTCGGATTCCAGATCGCCATCGCCGCGCGGGTATGCTCCAGGATGCCTTGAATGAAGGAGCGCATCAGTGCGGAAAGCCCGTCTTCCATTTCCGGATCGAAGAAGGCGTTCCTTCCGGTGTTCTTGTCGATCAGCGAGACATGAAAATGCGAGCAGCTACCGGACCGGCCCTTGTACGGCTTGGTCATGAAGGTGCCGTGAAGGCCGTGGAGCGGCAAGAACTCCTTCACTGTTCCCTTGAACACGAAGGCGCGGTCAGCCGCGGCCACGCCGTCCATCGCGTCGTAGTTGATCTCGATCTGACCGGGTCCGTGCTCGACATTGTATGTGATAATGTCGATACCCTGCTGCTGGAGCGTGCGGACCAATCCGTCGATGGCCGGATTCTGGTGCGTGCGCGCGGTGACGAAAATCGGCTGGTCCGGGAAGAACGGCTCACCGCTTTCCTTATCGACGGCGTAAAACTCGTACTCGTGCCCCATCTTGACGGTGAAGCCGAGCGCATCGGCCTTGGCCAGCATCTTCTTCAGGAGCATCCGGGGGGCGGCCCATTGTGGCGTTCCGTCGTACCACATGGTGTCACAGATCACGCGCCCGGTCTTTTCCAGCCACGGCACAGGCGTCAACGTCTCGACGTCCGGGATCATAACCGCGTCGCTGTAGTTGCGCTCCTCGTTGTAGCCAGACCCGCGTACCGGGATGGAATAGCTGTCGAGTGCAACCGTGCCGCCGTAGAGGTTCAAACCCTTTCGCATGTAGCCGGCGATATGGTCGATAGGGATCGTCTTGCCGCGCGAGAGCCCCGCCATATCGGCAAATTCGAAGCGCAGGAACTCGAAGCCTGACGCACGGACCTGTTCGACGAAGGCGTCCGCGTCTTCACGGGTGAACAGCGCCAGTTCGGGGAGCGCTTCTGCAGATTCCTGGAGTGTGTCGGGCATTACTCTATCCTCTTGGGCTCAGGCGGTTTCGATCCGCCGGGTGACGATCGACATGAAGCGCGCATTCAGCCTTCCGGCGGCGGCTTCGAAGCTGGGGAGTTCGGCATGAACCTCCTGTTCGAGCCTGGCGCCGCCTCCTTCTCCAAAGATCTCGGCCAGCGACGCGGCGTATTCGGGAAGAGCGCGCCACTCGGGCACTGTTCTCTCCGTCAACTCGACATGGAACTGCAGTCCATAGGCACTGCTCCCATAGCGGAATGCCTGCACCGCACATGCCTGATTGCGCGCCAGAATCTCCGAATTTGGCGGCAGTTCGGTAACTTCGGCGCTGTGCCATTGAAAACACTGCATCTGAGGGCCAGCGGGGCCAAGCAGTGGGTCCGCCATCCCCGCGTCGGTTAGCTCGACCGTCCCGAAGCCCACCTCCGAAACCGCCCCGGCCGCGACCTTGCCACCGATGGCCTCTGCAAGGATCTGGTGGCCGAGGCAGATGCCCAGATAGGGTCGCTTCAGGTCCAGAACCCAGCGTCTTACCGCATCCTTTTCAGCGACGAGCCAGGGGTGCAGGTCTTCCTGCCAGACATCCATCGGCCCGCCCATGACCACCAGCGCATCATAGGCGTCCAGTTCCGGTATGGGGTCGCCCGCGTCCAGCTCGATCTGATCGAACCGGACACCGTCCTCGCGCCAAAGAGGAAGAAAGGAGCCAGGGTGCTCTACCGGGACATGTTGAAAGACGAGAAATCGCATCGGCCTACCTCTAATCCGTTACTGCTGTCTGAATTGGGTCTGCTCCGACGGGGGCGCCGCGGGACGTCGAATGCTCATGATGAAGCGCCTGACCCGGGAAGACGCGGCCGTAGGCGGCTTCCGCCGCGCTGGCGGCTTCGGCGAAACCGGTCAGGATGAGCTTGCGCTTGCCCGGGTAGGCGGCGAGGTCGCCGATGGCAAAAATTCCCGGGCGGGAGGTTTCGAAATGTGCCGGATCAACGCGGACGCACTTGCCCTCGAACTCGATGTTCCAACCCTGTAACGCACTGAGATCGCTGGCCAGCCCGAAGAGCGGAATGAGTGCATCGGCTGGCAATACCTGACGGTTTCCCGCCATGTCGGCGATAACGACGCGATCCAGAACGGGCGCGGTGCCTTCGATACCCGCCAGTTGCCAACCGAGATGCAGCGCGATGCGCGGGTCCGTCGTCATCCGGACGACCTCGGCGGGAGCGGCCCGGAATCGGGCGCGCCGGTGCACGACCGCGACGCTTGCCGCCACATCGGCCAGCGAAAACGCCCAGTCGACCGCACTGTCGCCACCGCCGGCGATCACGACATGACGTCCGGAAAAATCCTCCCGGCGCCTCACATGGTAGTGGACAGACGCGCCCTCAAAGGGCTCGATCCCCGCGAGCGGCGGACGGTTCGGTCCGAAAGCCCCCAGACCGGCGGCCAGGATCACCGCGCGGGCCGTGACGGTCCGGCCATCGCATAGCGTGACTCCGAAGCGTCCATCGGCCTCTGATACCCGTGTGGCGGATGTTCCCAGCAGGAACGTCGGACGATAGGGTGCGCCCTGCGCGATCAAGTCATCGATCAATTCGTCCGCGCGTACCCGTGGCCGGCCGGGAATGTCGTAGATGGGCTTCTCCGGGTAGAGCGCAACAAGCTGACCGCCGGGGTCGGGCAACGCATCTATCACCGCCGACCGCATACCGAGTTGACCGCAGGCAAAGACGGAAAACAGCCCGGCAGGACCTGCGCCCACGATGGCGACATCGGTTTCGATATCTTCCCCAGCACTCATTCCGCAGCATCCACCCGCCGGATCGAGACCTCGATATTGTGGACGGCCGTGGCCTCGGCGATGTCGCTTTTCCGGCCGGCGTGAAGGACATTGACGTTCGCGCCACTGGCCTCCTGTCTCGGCCACCGCCCTTTGTAGACAATCCCGACACCGGGCTGGGCGATATCGCTGAGCGAAACCCGCAGCGCGAGTTCTCCCGCCGAATTGGCCAGCACGACCGGGTCGCCATCTGATAGCCCGCGCCGCGCGGCTTCATCCGGGTGCAGCAACACCGAATTGGGGCCGATCTTGGCAACGACACCCGGATCGTTGGCGTAGCTTGCGTTCATCTGCCAGGCTGAAGCAGGGGAAAGGATGCGTAGCATCCCCTGATCCGACGGCACGTCCGCGTGCGGCTCCGGCACGGCCGGCAACCCTGCTTCTATGGCCGCCTCCGAGTAGAGTTCAATCTTGCCCGATGGTGTCGGGAAGACAAGGTCCTCGAATTGCCGGCGCGGTTCGGAAAAGAGTTGGACGGTACCTGCTTGGGCAAGTGAGGCGAAATCGCCGTCAAAGGGCGTCATCGCGAGAATTCGCTCCAGCAGGGTGACGTCCGGTTCGAACAGCTGCGGATCCGACAAGCCTGCCGCGCTTGCAAGGCGGCGGAAGATTTCCTGGTTGGGCAAGGCCTCACCCGGCGCCTCCATGACCGCGACCTGGGCCGAAAGCGTGTGATGGAAATACGGCGCGACGATATCGTCGAATTCGAGGAACGAGGCCGCCGGCAGAATGATATCGGCGAAGTCTGCGGTATCGGTGGGAAAGATATCGCAGACGACCGTGAAAAGGTCCTCTCGCGCCATCGCGCCGCGCAGACGCGCCTGATCGGGCGACGACGCGAGCGGATTGCAGTTCCAGGCAAAGAAGATCTGGGCCATCGACGGGTCGGCGAGAGTCGCCGCCAAGTCCATGTGGCTCACCGACTTGCACCCGATATCGAGCGCGGGCGGTGTCAACAGATCCATGTCAATTCCGCGGCTCCCCGGCCCGTTCATGTAACAGAAGCCGGCGCCGGGTTTGCCGAGGTTTCCGGTGAGCGCCACCAACGCTGAGAGTGCCCGGAATGCATTGCCGCCGCGGGCGGTGCGCTGCATGCCCTGCCCCATCCAGAGCAGCGACGGCCCTTCGGCATAGGCGGTTCCGACCTTCACGATCAGATCCGCGGGAACGCCTGTTCGCGCCGACGTGGTCTCAGGATCGGCCGCCTCGATGTCCGGCAGCAACGCCTCGAAGCCGCGGACATGGGCAGCGATGAAGTCCTCGTCCAGCAATCCCTTATTCAGTGCAACATGCATCAGCCCAAAAGCCAGCGCCGCGTCC
This sequence comes from Tropicimonas marinistellae, assembly GCF_001509585.1. Taxonomy (GTDB): domain Bacteria; phylum Pseudomonadota; class Alphaproteobacteria; order Rhodobacterales; family Rhodobacteraceae; genus Tropicimonas; species Tropicimonas marinistellae. The sequence continues at coordinate 29,329 of NZ_LNCI01000014.1, forward strand.
GTTCCGGGACGGGGCTGCAGATGGAGGGCCGCGCGTTCCCGCGCGGTTCCGTGCGCCACCGGGTCGATGGCGACAATCGTGGCGTCCGTTTCCCTCAACCAGTTCTTGTGCATATGCGGCGCCGTGTGGCTGGGATTGGCCCCCCAGACGAGAATTGTCTTCGCGTCCTTCACGGATTCCGGATCGAACCCTTCGAGGCTGTCGCCGAAAGTCATCTCCAGCGCGACGTGCCCCGCCTTGTTGCACACTGTGTCCGGGTCGACCTCGGTTGCACCGATAGCCTGAAAGAACCGAAGCGGATACCAGCCCGCGATCAGCCCAACGGTTCCGGTGTAATGGGCATGGACCACCTGTCTGGCGGGTCTCCCGCCAATGTGCGGAGCAAGTTTCCCTGCAATCTCGGCAAGCGCCTCGTCCCACGAGATCGGTGTGAATTTCCCGCTCCCCTTGGGTCCACTGCGGCGCATCGGCCGGGTCAAACGCGCAGCCGCGTCGCGCCAGACACCATTATAGGCAATTGCGCATTTCCCGCAGAGCGCACCGCGCGCAACGTGGTGCTCGGGGTCGCCGAGGATTTTCCGCACAACGCCGTTGTCGCGCACCGCCACCATTCCGCAGGCATCGTAGCAATCCCGCGGACATGTCGTTTTGAGTCTCTCCCGGATGGCCTCGGCCATGTCCTGCCTCCGTATTGTCAGTTGGATTGGGGCCGGCCGAGCCGGACACCCGTATCGGCGTCGAAGCAGAGGCATTGGCCGATGTCGAATTCGACGTTGACCGGTTGGCCCACTGCGAAAGCCTCGCTGTCATGTTCGGGGATCGTCGCGCGGAAGACGCCCTCGCCGGTATCGACCGACAGGGCTGCCCGCAGACCAAGTGGCTCGCTGTCGAGCACAATTGCATTGCCCGGACCCGAGCCGGCCGACAGAACGCGAACGTTTTCCGGCCTCAATCCCGCATCGAAACGCGCGCATGCGCCATTGAAAATCGTCTTGTGATTGTCGATTGCCGGCATCGTCTTGCCGGCAATGCGGATGTGGCCACCTTGGCCGGGATCATATTCCGCCGGACAGAGGTTTATCTCGGGCGCCCCGACGAACCGCGCGACGTCGCGATCGACGGGATTGTCATAGACCTCCTGCGGCGTACCGACCTGGCGGACACGCCCGTCAAGGAGGATCACGAGTCTATCCGCGACGGCCATTGCCTCGGTGAAATCCGGCGTCGCATAGAGAAAGCTCGCGCCACGCTCCCGTTGCAGGCGACGAAGTTCGGCGCGCAATTCGATGCGGAGTTGCGCGTCCAGACTGGAGAGCGGCTCGTCGAGAAGGAAGAATGCGGGGTTTCGAACCAGAGCGCGGCCGAGCGCAATGCGCTGGCGTTCTCCGCCGCTCATCGTTTTAGGTGGCCGCCCGAGGATGTGCGGAACGTGCAGAGTCCGGGCAATGTCGTGAACCAGGTCCTCGATCGAAGCAGCGTCCATATTCCGGATTCGAAGGGGCGCCGCGATGTTCTCGAAGCCGGTTTTGTCGGGATAGAGCGCCAGGCTGTCGAAGATCATCGCGACATCGCGATCCCTGGGCTCCAGCGCCGTCGCCTCCTGGTTTCGGATCTCGATATGCCCCGCGTCCGGAACCTCGAGACCGGCGCAGATCCGAAGGAAGGTGGTTTTGCCCGCGCCCGCTGGCCCGAGCAAAGCCACGAACGCACCATCCTCAAGCGTGAGGTCGACGCCGTCGAGTGCCTGGGTCTTTCCGAACCGCCGGCGGATCCCGCGCGCATGCATTACCGGACCCTTCATGCCAGTGCCTCCGTGAGGTTTCTGTTGGTCTCTCCATCGAAGAAGGTGAGCCTGTTTTCGTTGAATGCGATGCCGACGGTGTCGCCGTCCTGCGGACAGCCGTGGGACCGGGCCATCGCCGAAACGAAGTGATCGCCAATCGCAAGTGTCAGGATCGTCTCGGCGCCGCGCGGCTCCACTCCTACCACCCGCGCCGTTCCCTGGCTCACTTCGGGCGCGGCAAGGCGGATTGCATCGGGGCGAATGCCCAGAACCAGCTTTTCCCCACTCGCCACACGGCCCTCAGCGTCCTGCGCAGGCACTCGAAAGGCATCGGAAACGAACTCGCAACGCCCGTCGGTCACATCCAGCGAGCCGGGCAGGAGATTCATCGGCGGTTCGCCGATGAAGCCTGCAACGAAGGTGTGCGAGGGTTTTTCATAAACGACCTCCGAGCGGTCGCATTGGCGCAGCTTGCCGTGGCTCATCACCGCGATACGGCGCGCCAGCGACAGCGCCTCGATCTGGTCGTGGGTGACATAGATGATGGTCAGCCCCGACTCTGCTTGCAGCCGGCGCAATTCGCGCCGCATCGTGGCGCGCATCTCGGTCTCCAGATTGGAGAGCGGCTCGTCCAACAGCAACAACGCCGGGCGCGTTACCAGCGTGCGCCCGATGGCGACTCGCTGGAGTTGAGAGCCCCCCAAGGACGCCGCGCGCGCATCGAGCATGTCGGTCAGACCGAGCAGTTCCGCCACCTCCTCGACGCGCTCGCGGGTTTCGACCCTACCGACCCCGCGCACCTCCAGGCCGAAGGCCAGGTTCCGGCGTACGCTTTGATGGGTGAAGACCGCGTAGTCCTGAAACACAAGGCCGACATTGCGCTTGCCCGCCGGTTGTTCGGTTGCCGAAACCCCGTCGATCAGGATCTCGCCACGGGTCGGGGTTTCGAGGCCGACGATCATGTTGAGCGTCGTGGATTTCCCGCAACCGGATGGGCCAAGGATAGCCAGCGTTTCACCGGCCTCGACCACAAGGTCGAGATCCTCGACCGCCACGACCTGACCGCCGTCATATTCCTTGCGCAGGGAAACAAGTTCGAGCTTTGGGGCGGTCATCGTTTCACGGCTCCGAAGGTCATGCCGCGGGCGAGGTGCTTTTGGATCAGGAAGCCGACGACGATGAGGGGGGCCATGGCGAGCACGGCAAGGGCAGCTTGCACGCCGTAGAGCGTGCCGGCAGTGGCGGTTACGTATTTCGCAAGCCGTACCGGGATGGTCTCGATGTTGGTGTAGGACAGCACGAGGGCGAAAAGGAACTCCGACCAGTTCAGGATGAAGATGAACAGCGTCGTGGCGAAGAGCCCGCCCTTGATCAACGGAAGGGTGACGGTCAGATGGGCCTGCAGCCGGCTCTTCCCGTCGATCATCGCCGCCTCCTCGACTTCGCGCGGGACCTCGTCGACGAAGCTCTTCAGCATCCAGGTGGCAAAGGGCAGCGTGATTGCCACGTAGATCGCGATCAACCCGAGATAGGTGTCGATGAGCTGGGTCGCGGAAAAGATGATCACGAAGGGCACGGCGATTGCGGCCGGGGGGAACATGCGGCCCGACAGGATCACGAGCGGCGTGAAGCGGTTGATCCTGGCGTAGCGAGCCAGCCCGATGGCGGCAAAGAACCCGATCGAAACCGAGATCAGCGTCGCCGTGACCGAGGCGAAAATCGAACCGCCGACGGCGGCGGTGGCACTCTCGCTGACGCCGCCGACGCCGTATTTCCCGATGGCTTCCGGGTCGAACAGGGTCCGGAAATTGATCAGCGTTGGTTCGGAGGGAACCCATACCGCGGGAGCTGCGTTCCAGTCGGTCGGCGGCTTGATCGCCGTCATGAGGATCCAGAAGATCGGAAAGAGGGTGAGTGCCAGCGCGACAAGGAGAACGAGCGCCAAAAGCGGAGTGAGCGGGCGTTTTGGCATCAGGACGACTTTCCGAGTAGCTGGTCGCGCACCGGCGCAAGCAGCATGTGGACCATGAGAAGCGTACCGATCAGGACGAGGAAGGCCGCTGCGGCGCCATAGGCCAGCTGGAAGTCCTGAAACGCGAGCTTGTAGATGTAGAGACTGATCGTTTCCGTCGACGTCGAGGGGCCGCCGCGGGTCAGCATGAAGACCTCGTCAAAGAGTTTGACGACTTCCATCGAGCGGATGACGAGCGCGACAATGATCACCGGTTTCAGCATGGGAAGAACGACGCGCCAGAAGATCTGTCGCGGGTTGGCGCCAAGGATCACCGCGGCCCGGATCGGATTTTCGGGAAGCGAATTCAGACCGGACAGCATGATCAGGAAGAAGAGCGGGGTCCAGTGCCAGACCTCGGTGATAATGACCGCCGTCCAGGCGAAGCCGGCGCTCCTGAACCACTCCGGCGCTGTCCCGAAGAGCAACATCAGGACCTGGTTGATCGGGCCGTTCGATTGGAACAGCATCCAGAACGTGTAACCAACGACCACGGGCATCACCATCATCGGGGTGAGCAGGGTCGAGAAGAGAACCGACTTCCCCTTGAACTCGCGCAGGAAGATCACCGCGAGGCCAAGGCCGATTGCAAGTTCCAGCGAGAGGCAGATCACCGTGAACGCCAGTGTCCTGAACACGGCTTCGATGAAGCGGGTGTCGTAGACGAGCAGTTCCTCGTAGTTGAACAGACCCTCGAAGGAGGCGTCGAAGAGAGAACCGCGGGTGGGCGACCACGTGGTGAAGCTCATCGCCAGCGCCACAAGAAGCGGTACGACGAGGACGAAGAGCGAAATAAGTTGGCCCGGCATCGCGAGATTGCGCGCGAAGCGCTTTCGGCGCCGCCCGGCTTCGCCGTGGCCAAGGACTGAATCTCGTGCCGGCGATAAAGGTGCCGCGGCAACGGCATGATCGCGCTCGGGCGTAAGGACTGAAACGGAATCCTGGGACATCGCTCTCACTTGGCTGTGTCTCTGCTGGGGAGGAACCGGCCGCCGCATCGCTGCCGCGACCGGTCGGAACGTGTCGGGTCAGGACCAGCCGTCGGCGCCAGTGGCCTGCTTGATCGGATCCGCAAGGTTCTGTGCCAGTGACAACCAGGACTGCTTGACCTTGTCGCGGCCAACGCGGCGAGTGATCCTGTCAACGGCCCGGGCGGCATCGTCGAGCGCCTGCTTCGGTGACTTGTCCCCGGTCATCGCGGCGTGGATTTCCTTGTCGAGCGCATCCTGATACTCGAACCCGCCCGGCAGGCAGAAGTCCGGCACGGTGTTGACCATGTTGTCGTAGAGCGTCTCCAGATACTCCGGCGAGTAGGTTTCGATCAGCCGCGGGGTCGGCGATTTCATGTGATTGACGCGATAGGGGTCCGAATAGCCGCCCAGATAGGGAATGGCATCGGCGCCGATGGTGGGCGAGGTCATCCACTGCGCATAGGCATAGGCAAGCTCGGGATTGGCCGAGTATTTCGACACCGCATAGCCATAGCCCCAGCAGAAGAGGCCCGCATACAGCGTCTCGCCCGACTTGGTGACATCGGCGGGCATCACGGTCGCGGCGATATTGCCGGTGGTCGCGGGTCCGGTCGACGGCGCCTTGGAATATTTGAAGCCCGAGGGCCAGACGATGTTCATGAAGCCCTCGCCCCGGCCGAAGGCGTTGTAGTTCGATGACCAGGTGAAGGAGAAGGCATCTGGGTGCAGATAGGGGTTCACCGCCAGCATGTCCTCGATGGCGGCCAGGCCCTCGTCGCCATTGAAGGTCGGGTTCATGTCGCCGTCGAAATAGAGCATGCCCTTGGACATCAGCCGCTGCATGAACATCCACTTGACGTAGTAGCGCGAGCGGTATTCGAGGCTGCCGTAGAAGCCGTTCTCCGGATCGTGGAAGAACGCGGCCATCTCGTGGTATTCTTTCCAGGTGTTCGGCGTGGAAACCTCACGACCGAACTTGTCGGCAAAGGCGACGGCCTTTTCGGCCATCTTGTCCGAGCGGCAGAGCAACGTGATCTGATCGCCATCGTTCAGCAACCCTGCGACGCGGCCGTTATAGAGCTGGGCGTGGTGGCTCGCGGGGAAGACAACGCCGTAATCGGGATTGAAGAGCTCGGGATTGTATGCCTCGACCCAGTCGGTGAGATCGAAGATCACGCCACTATCGATCCAGTCGGGATACGACATCGCGGTGGGCATCATCACGTCATAGCGACCGGTCTTGGCGACGGCCTCCTGCATGCCCTTGGTGTGAACCACCTCGTCGGGCTCCTCGATGAATTCGAGGGTGATGCCCAACTCGTTCTTCCACAGATCCGCATAGGGCGTCATGTTGCCGATCGATCCAGTGGGGATCAGCAGAGTCAGCGTTTTTTTCTCGGCCTTGGCGGCCATCTCCTTGGCGAGCGCCCAGGCCCGGTCCTCAGGCCCTTTGATTCCGGCCAGCGCCTCCTGCGCACTCAGCGGCGAGGAGGTGATGTAGTTCGCGACGCTCGCGGTGGCACCGAGCGCCAGAAGCCGCCCGAGGAGCGCCCTCCGCGTCATTCCGCCTTCGTCAAAAATGACACAGGCCTCTTGGAGTCTGGATTGGTTCTTCATGATCGATCCCTTTCTTGGCCCCATTTCGGTTTTTGGCTTCTGCCGCGCCCGAATTTCGGCTTGGGGGAGGTGGCGATGCGCGGCCAGGTCGGTCTTGACGCCATAGATCGGTGGGGGGAGAGGAGGAGAAAGAACCATTATGAACCGAAGCTTGGAACCATTTTGAGTTTCACGAGGCGCGTGGATAGATGCCGAAAACCAATGCGAAGGGGCTGAGCCCGTCCGTCACGCTCGACCGAGATTCCCATCGGCCGCTGTACCTTCAGCTCGTCGACAGCCTGCGCGCGTCGGTTGAAAACGGAACCCTGGAGATGGGCACGCGCCTCGCCTCCACGCGCAAGCTGGCCAGCGATTGGGGCGTCTCTCGAAATACCGTCATTCAGACATTTAATGTACTTATTTCAGATGGTTACATCACATCCCGCACGGGTGACGGCACCTATGTATCAGATGCCACTACGCCGCCAGGAACCGCGGCTCAGACGAACTCGGAAACGACCGCTAGCTATCCGTTCCGCGGCCTCTCGCGTCGCGGGCGGCGGCTGGTTGTCAAGCGTGCCATCGGTGTGCCGGAACGGCCGCTGCCTTTCATGCCGGACGTGCCGGATTTGCGGGAGTTCCCGATGCGCTCATGGCTTCGGCTTTTGAACGAGGTATCGGGCGGACTGACCGGCAATGCGTTGGCGGTTGCATCAAGTATGGGCTATCTGCCGCTTAGGAAGGCAATTTCACATCACGTCTCGGTCACCCGCGGTCTCCCGTGCAGCGCTGATCAGGTTATCATCACGACCGGTTCGACTCAGGGGCTCGATCTGGTGATCCGCCTGCTGACGGATCGCGGAGACCCCGTCTGGATGGAAGACCCTGGCTATGTGGGCACCCGTGCGGCGCTGGTTGCGAATGGCTGCAACCTGCAACCAGTACCTGTCGATGGCGATGGTCTCCACGTGGAGACAGCAATTGCGAACTGCCTTTCCCCCAAGCTCGTTGCTGTCTCGCCGGCCCGGCAATACCCGTTGGGCACAGTCCTATCGAAGGCCCGCCGCAAGCGCCTGCTTGACTTCGCCGAAAAGACAGGGGCCTGGATTCTGGAAGACGACTACGATTCCGAGGTCTATTACGACGGCCCACCGCCCAGGGCGCTCAGCACCGAGCGCGGGAACGATCGGATCGTCTTTCTCGGCACCTTTTCAAAGACGCTCGTACCCTCGCTTCGATTGGGATACCTCATCGTACCGCCCGATCTTGGCGAGCACTTTGCCAATGCGCGGGTGAATTCGCAGGGACACGCCCCTCTGCTTGAGCAGATGGTGCTCGCGGAAATGATGAACCGCGGCCTCTATGCAGCGCATGTGAGGCGCATGCGCGTGCTCTACCGAGAGCGGCAGACGGCATTGGCGCAAGCATTGGCGGAGACCCTGGATTATCGGGTGCCGAAGCGAGAGCTTACGGCCGGTATGCATCTGGTCCTACCGCTCGTCCCATCGGTGTCGGATGCCGAGATCGCGCTGCAGTTGCTCGACAAGCGCGTCGTGACTCGGCCGTTGTCACCCTATTTCACCGGGTCTCCGGCGCAGCAGGGCCTGTTGTTGGGGTTCGCCGCCTTCAATCCCGAGTCGATTTGGGAGGCAACCAACCGACTGGCAGCACTTGGCCACCACATCTCCCGCGCGGGATCACACCTCGACCGAGTTACGCCACCAACGGGGCGACGCAATCCGTAACCACTGATCGGCGTCTTTCTGATCCGGAGCATTCAACGCCAGACCGGACGCCGCGTGCCCACCGCGCGGTTTTCGCGATTCACCGAAGAGACGGGAAACGTCGGAACCCGGCCCCGCGAATCCTGGGTGCCCTTGGCGTCGAAGGGATACCCCTGGCGCACCGCGCGTGTCGTTCAGAGTGCTGCGAGTTCCGCGCGCACCTGTTCAGCGGCCGCCCGTGGATCTGCGGCCTGCCAGATCGGACGACCGACGACAATATGATCGGCACCATCCGCGATTGCGCGTGCAGGGGTCGCCACGCGCTTCTGGTCACCGAGCGCGGCGCCGGCCGGGCGCACACCGGGCGTCACGATGAGGCGGCCCGCGGCCTCGGGAAGGGCACGGATCAACGGGGCTTCCTGCGGCGAGGCGATCAGCCCGTCGGCACCGGCCTCCAGCGCCTTTGCCGCGCGTTCGAGCACGATCTCCTGCACCGTGCCGGGCTTGATCAGGCTTGCGTCGAGATCGTCTCGGTCGAGCGAGGTCAGGATCGTGACGGCAAGGATCTTGAGATCCTTGCCTCCCTTTCCTTCCCGGGCTGCCCGGACGACATGGGGGTCGCCATGGACGGTCAGGAAGTCGAGGTCGAACTGTGCAAGTCCGCGCACGGCCGCTTCGACCGTCGCACCAATGTCGAATAACTTCATGTCGAGGAAAATGCGTTTGCCGTGCTCAGCCTTCAGCTCATTTGCCAAAGCCAGTCCGCCACCGGTGAGCATACCCAGACCGATCTTGTAGAACGACACCGCGTCGCCGAGTCGCCCCGCCAGCTCCAGCCCCGCTATCGCGTTCGGCACGTCGAGGGCGACGATCAGACGGTCATCTGCGGTCGTGAGATTTGGCATGGAAACTGTCTCCTGGTGGCTCCGGATCCTCATGGCGGCCGGACACCCTGGGGTCAAGTTGCGATCCCGTCGAGCCGGGCATTGACCCGGCGGTCTAAGTAGCGAAGCCAAGGCTTGCCAGTACAGAAACCTGCATGACGGCGGACGGTATCGACGCACAATGAAGGTCGTGCGGACGGTTTCTGCCGGTTACATCCGGGGCGCGGCCGGGTAACTCGGCAAGGCTGGCGGCCCGGGCAGGCCAATCTGCATGCCCGGACCATTGTGCCTGATTACGATACGCCGGTCCTAGAGTTCGAAGTAGGTCGACGACAGGAAGGTGACGTCATTCAGGAGAACACTGAAATCAGCCGTCCCATCTCCATTAACATCGGCCAAAACCAGTGCATCGCTCCCCTGAAGCTCGTAGCGCAACTGCCCGGCCGTGCCGGTGAAGAAGCTGGTCCCGATGTACGTGAAGGCCTGGTTTCCCCCGACGGTCGTGTTTGCATCAATGGCCGAGACGTCGATCCTGTCGCCCTCCGCCCCGCTGAAATCTGCGATCCGATCCCGTCCTGACGTCAGCACGGTCGAGTCCGACCGCGACTTGTACAGGAATGTATCGGAGTCGTCGCCCCCGCGGAGCGTATCGCCGCCATTGCCGCCCTCGAGCGTATCATCGCCAGCGCCACCGACAAGCAGGTCCTTCCCGGCGTTGCCGCGCAGCACATCGTCGCCATCGTCGCCGTAGAGGTCGTCATTGCCGGTACCACCAAGCAACCTGTCATCATCTCCACGGCCGCGGATTTCGTCATTCCCGGCACCACCCTGGATTACGTTCCCGATCGCGCTACCCAGGATCGTGTCGTTGAACTTCGAACCGATTGCATCCTCGATGGCGGTCTGTGTCGCCAGCGTTGCCGCATCCTTGATCACCTTGACGATGTTACTTGAATCCGCCTCCAGAGAGACCACGCCGCCATAGCCCAGCTCATCCACGAGGTTCTCGTAGGTCGTGGTCGAAATGTCCGTCACGGCGAAGATCGGGAAGATCCCGGACTTGTTCAACGCCTTCGCGAGTTGCTCTACGCTTGGGTAATCTTCCTTCGTCCCGTCCCCTTCGATGACGGCATCGCCGTCGTTGGGCGTGGTGATCCCTGCCGAGGCACCGTCGCCCGCTTCATGGTAGGACGCGTCGGTGAAGATCACCGCGGCGCGCTGTGTACCCTCGCGGAATCCGACCTCGCCATCGGCGCGGGCCGCGGTCTGAAAGAGCGCCTCCAGCTGGGCTTCGTCACCGTCGGCGCCGCTGAGAATGTCCATCTCGGCATAGGACTCGACGATCCGGCTGCTCGACTTGGTGATCGGGGTGAAGAGCTTGTAGACGTAGTCCGTTGTGCCGCCGAATGGCGATATGGGCTTGTCCACGAAACCCACCACGCCATAGGCGCTGTCGGGATTGACGTTCTTGATCGCCTTCACCACCCGAGGCACGAGCGTCCGGACGGTGGTGATATCATCGCCGAACGATCCGGAGAGATCCTGCAGGAACATCAGATCGAGTGGCAACGTGCTGGTTCCGCCTGCCGCGAGCGTCAGGGTTTCCCCGCCGGATGTCGAGGACTTGCCGGTTGCAAGGTTGATGTCGGCTGCCGACCGGGACTTGCTCGCATCCACGACATCGCGACTGCCGAGCGAGTCCTCGATGATTCCGGAGCCCTTGCCCGTGCCGAGCAGGTAGCGGTCGTTTCCAGAACCGCCAATCAGGCGTTCATTCTTCCCGGCGCCCGCGTCCAGCACATCGTTGCCAGCCCCACCGATCAGGATGTCCGAGCCGTCGCCGCCAACAAGACTGTCGTCGCCACGTCCGCCGTCCAAGATGTTTCCGTTCTTGTCTCCGAACAGGCGGTCGTTGCCGTTCCCGCCGGTGACGTTCTCGATACTGATCAGCTTGTCCCGGTCACCGCCGCCCGTGTTTTGGAAACCGGTATTCGACAACCGCACCGTCACGGCCTTGCCGATGTCGGAGTAGTCGGCAGTGTCGCTGCCGGCGTCACCGCGCAGCACATCCTCGCCGCGACCGCCGCGGAGAATGTCGTCCCCTTTTCCGCCAGACAACGTATCGTTGCCGTTGTTGCCGATCAGCAGGTTGTTTCCACCGTCACCCTTCAGCGAGTCGTTGGCCGATCCGCCTTCCAGGCCCTCGATGCTGACAAGCTTGTCTTTTCCGGCCTTCCCGGCCTTTTGCGCGGTGGACGAGGCGAGCGACAGGTTAAGCTTGGTCTTGATCTCGGCATAGGACGCGACATCGAACCCCGCACCACCGTTCAGCAAGTCGTCGCCAGCCTTGCCCTGAAGGAAGTCGTCGCCACCCCGGCCGAACAGGTCATTCCTGCCTCCGTCGCCGACCAGCATATCGTCAAACTCGGTACCGCCGAGCCGCTCGATCGAGATCAACTGGTCGCGCCCGGCGCCGCCGGTCTGTTGCTTGCCCTTTGCTCCCAGATCAACGGTAACGCCAGTGCCGATATCGGAATAGTCGGCCATGTCGCGGCCGCCCTTACCGTTGAGCACGTCGTTGCCAAGGCCGCCGATCAGGGTGTTCATCTGGCCGTTGCCAGTGAGTTCATCGCTAAAGGCACTTCCGATCAGGTTCTCGATACTGGTCAGCCGGTCGTTACCAGCGCCCCGTGTGTTCTGAAATCCTCCCTTGGAAAGCGATACGAACACCTTAGCCGTGGCGTTTTCGTAGCTCGCCGCGTCGGTTCCGCCTTCGCCGTTGAGCCGGTTCCGCCCCAGCCCGCCGATCAGGATATCGTTGCCCCCGCGGCCAAGCAGATTGTCATCCCCATCGGCACCGTCGAGAGTATTGGCGCCGTTGTTGCCCTTGAGAGTGTCGTTGCTGTTGCTGCCGATGAGGTTCTCGATCGAGTTCGTTCTAATCGAATAGCTGCCACCGAAACCCCATACGGACCGACCGTTCACGGTCGCGTTCACTTCCGAGAACGCGTTCTCGAATGAAAGCGTGTCAATGCCGCTCTCGCCGTTAAACGTGGTTCCGCCATAGGTCGCAAGGAAGGTGTCGTCGCCCTTGCCGCCATAGGCCATGCCAGAGCTGTCGAAGGAGTCCCGGAAGGTATCGTTGCCGCCATCTCCAAAGAGCGTGTTCTTGCCGGCATCTCCGGAGATCAGATCGTTGCCGTCACCGCCCCGGATGACATCGTTTCCGGCGCCACCGTAGAGTGAATCGGAGCCGTCATTTCCGAGGATCGTGTCTTTGCCGTCATAGCCGTAGACCGTGTCGTTCCCACCTTTGCCCTCGATCCGGTTCGCGCCGTCGCTGCCGGTCAGATAGTCGTCGAAGTTGGTGCCGATGAGGTTCTCGATACTCGCAAAGGTCTTGCTGCCGCCCAGGATGAACTGCGTAAACGTGGATGAGAGCGAGGCAGAAACAGAGCTACCCGCGGTCAGAAAACTGACCGTGTCCGAGCCCTTTCCGCCATCGACCGTGTCGGTTCCTTCGCCCGGCAGAAGGATGTCGTTTCCCTCGCCGCCCAGCAGGGTATCGTTACCGGCACCGCCAAACAATTGGTCGTTGCCGCCAAGTCCACGGAGCGTGTCGTCGCCGTCCAGCCCCTTGAGAATGTCTTTGCCACCGGTTCCCTTGAGATTGTTCGCTCCGGCGTTTCCAGTTTTCGTAACCATAACTTTCCCCCAACAATGTTCCGCTCTAACGGAAGTCTACACTAAATCTGGTGATTTCCCTCAGTCAATTACCCTACGTCCACTGATCGGATCTTCTGTAGGCGATTGCGATCCACGGCTCGCTACGACGGCGTCATATCCCCAGATGGTGGAGCGAGGGTTAAGCAACGCAGCAGGACGTCCTGCCACGCAAGTGGGCGGATATAATGCAAAGGGAGGTTTCGCGCAGCAGCCAGACCACCCCGCCAATGGCCGCTTGGGTGGACGGTATCAGTTGCTCACCGTTTCAAGGTGGAAAGATCGACTCAGGCAATCACCAGATCATTGCTCAAGTCGGCGGGGCGTTCGAAGTCCACGATCACCAGCTTGTCCTTTCCGAAGTCGAAAACCGTGTTGCCGTTCTCGACGCTGGCAAATTTCCTGATGACCTCGGCCTTGGTCAGCGTACCTGACCAGAGCCTGTCATCCAGCAGGATCGAATCCAACTCATCCACGAAGTCAACGATACGGTCTGTGCCGTAGCCTGCGCGAAACTCGAACGTATCCGCGCCCTTGCCGCCCTGAAGCCGGTCATTTCCGCCGCCGCCATTGAGAACGTCGTCCCGGTTGCCGCCGAACAGCTTGTCACCGCCACGGTTCCCGTTGAGCTCGTCCTCGCCAGTTCCCCCCTCAAGCGTATCGCGCCCGCTACCGCCATTAAGCCGGTCTGCGCCCCGGTTGCCTGTAAGCCGGTCGCTGTCAGCACCGCCGAACAAGAGGTCCTTTCCCTTTCCGCCTATCAAGATGTCTTCACCGGCGTGGCCCCGGAGTTCATCGGCTGCGTTCGTCCCGTTCACGACATCGTTGCCCGGGCCCGCGGTTGGGGCGGAGGTTCCGGTATCACCGGTGTCGAGCGCCACGGATGCGGAGGTGGCGGCAAACGTCTGCGTTACGATCACCGCATCCCAGCCGTTGTAGTTGCCCCGCTCCACACCGATCCCGACGTAGTCGAAGCTCGAAGAAAGGATGTTGGCCCGGTGCCCGGGACTGTTCATCAGGCTGTCGAAGAGGTCCTCGACATCGTCTGAGATACCGGATGCGCCGCGTTCGCTCTGCCAAGCGATATTCTCTCCCCAGGTCCAGCTGCCACTGAACACGACGCCGGCATCCGACATGCGGTCACCCGCCGAAGACCCTCCCTTTCCGGTGTGAGAGAAGGTGTTTGTATCGAGCATCCAGATGCTGTGGTCTTCGGCGGCCTCGTTGAGGTCGAGAGCGAGCGACAAGGGGTCCACACCGGCCTTGGCGCGTGCCGCATTTATCAGATCGAGCATTTGCCGCTCAACGGCGGTGGCGACTGACATGGTTGCCGTCTCTCTTCTTCCGTTACCAACAACCGATTGGACCGCAGGAATCCGTCAAGAGAGTGTCAAAAACGAGGCGTTCAATCCTGCGGCTAGCGGACAATGTGCCCGCCGTCGATATCGCCCAAGGCCTGAACCAGCGCATTCGAATTCGCGACACCGAATTTCTTCAGCAGCTTCGCCCGGTAGACCTCGACCGTCCGGTAGGAGATCTCGAGCTTAAGCGCGATCTCCTTGCTGGTGAGCCCGTCCGCGAGGTAGGAAACGATCTCCCGTTCCCGCCGCGTCAGGTCCCGGTAGGGCCGTATCTCCGACAGATCGGCGAAACTCCAGACGGCCCTCTGCAACGGTCGGTCGGGGGTGAAGGAATGCCCGCGCACCCGACACCAGAAGAGGCTGCCATCCTTTCGGGCCATGATCCGCTCGTCCCAATACGTGTTGGTTTCACGCAATTGCTTTACGCCGCGATCGCGCACGTTCGCGAATTCCTCATCGGTCGGGTAGAGAATTGAAAAGACGCGGTCTTTTAGCTCATCCTTCGCGTATCCAAACATTTCGGAAAAGGCGAGGTTGCACTCCCGGATCACCCGGTTTTCGGTCACCACCAGCCCGACTGGCGCATAGGTGAAGGCCAGTTCCGCGAAGCATCCGTCGCGGTAGCAGTCGTCGATACGTGTTTCCACGATATTGCGAGCTCCATGACCGTCTGAGACCCTTGTGGCGGAAAGCTAATCCAAGGGGAGGGCCCGGCGCAATGCGCGGGGCACCGTTCGTTTCAGGGAGGAACCGATGACCCTACGTGCAATTCTGGCCGGCGCAGTCGCGCTTGGCCTATCGGTGGCAGGTACGGCATTCGCGCAGGAACCGGTGAAGATCGCACTGGTCCACGGCGTATCCGGTCATAGTTTCGAGGTGTTCTCGAAACAGGCCCAGACCGGGTTCGAGCTTGGCATCGAATACGCCACGGGCGGAACTGGAGAGGTCAAGGGCCACCCGATCGAGATCGTCCACAAGGACACCCAGTTCAAGCCGGACGTGGCACGCGCCGTTCTGGCCGAAGCCTACGGTGACGACGAGGTGCTTCTTGCCGTTGGCGCAACATCCTCGGGAGTCACCAAGGGGTTGCTCCCCATCGCCGAGGAATACGAGAAGATCCTGATCGTGGAACCGGCCGTCGCCGACAGCCTCACCGGCCCCGACAGCAATCGCTACGTCTTCAAGACATCGCGCAATTCCTCGATGGACATGCAGGCCCAGGCGCTTGCACTGAAACCCGACGAGAATCTCTTCGTCGCCACGCTGGCCGAGGACTATGCCTTTGGCCGCGATGGTATCGCCGCATTCAAGGCGGCTCTGGAGGGCTCCGGCGCTACGGTGGTGACGGAGGAGTATATTCCACAAGGCACCGCAGATTTCACCGCCCCGACAGAGCGGATGTTCAACGCGCTCAAGGACCAGGACGGCCGCAAGGTGATCCTGATCTACATTGCGGGCGGCGGCGACCCGATGGGCAAGATCAAGGCAATGCAGCCCGAGCGCTTCGATATCGAGATATCCACCGGCGGTCATATCCTCCCGGTTCTGCCCACCTACAAAGCTGTCCCCGGCATGGAAGGGGCGATCTACTACTATTACGAGAGCCCGCAAAACGAGGTGAACGACTGGCTCGTCGCCACGCATCAGGAGCGGTTCGACAGCCCGCCCGATTTCTTCACCGCCGGTGGCATGGCGGCGGCCATGGCTGTGGTCAAGGCGCTTGAGACGGCTGAGGAATGGGAGACCGAAGCGCTGATCGAGGCGATGGAAGGCATGAGCTGGGAAACCCCCAAAGGCACCATGACATTCCGGCCTGAGGACCATCAGGCGCTGCAAAGCATGTACCACTTCAAGATCCGCGTGGACGACGGCGTGGACTGGGCGATCCCGGAGCTGGTGCGCGAGATCAAGCCCGAGGAGATGGATATTCCGCTCGGCCGCTCCGAGTAATCCATTCCACCCAACTCCCGGCCCCGAGGCGGGCCGGGAGACGCGACACAGGTGCGCTCCATGTCACATCCATCCCTGGTCACTGAGGATCTCACGATCCGTTTCGGGGGGCATGTCGCCGTGAACACGGTGTCCTGCGCCTTTCGCCCCGGCGAACTGACAGTCATCGTCGGACCGAACGGCGCGGGCAAAACCACGTACTTCAACCTGATCTCCGGGCAATTGACTCCAAGCGCCGGAAAGGTGCTGAAGGACGGCCTAGACGTGACCCGGTTTGCGCCCTCTGCCCGGGCCCACCACGGAATCGGCCGCGCCTTCCAGCTCACCAACCTGTTTCCGCAGCTGTCGGTTCTCGAAAACATCCGCCTGGCCGTTCAGGCACGCGCGGGTGAGGGCTGGCGCCTCTTCCGCCGCGTTGACGCGCTGACTGAGCTGACGGCGCGGGCGGAACGCTACCTGGAGGCGACCCGGCTGGACAGTGTCGCCCACCTGCCCGCCGCCGCCCTGCCGCATGGCGACCAACGCAAGCTGGAGGTCGCGCTTCTAATGGCGATGGAGCCCGACATCTACATGTTCGACGAACCGACCGCGGGCATGTCGCTTGACCACGCGCCCGACGTGCTCGACCTGATCGCCGAGTTGAAACACGACCACACCAAGACAATCCTGCTGGTAGAGCACAAGATGGATGTGGTGCGCGCGCTCGCCGACCGGATCATCGTGCTCCACAATGGCGAGTTGCTGGCCGACGGGCCGCCCGAGGAGGTCATGTCGAGCCAGATCGTGCGCGACGTCTACCTCGGCAAGTCGACGGAGGCCGCATGAGCCTGCTGTCGCTCACATCCATGCAGACCAATATCGGCCAATATGCCGTGCTCCACGATGTGTCCCTGGAAGTGCCGGAGGGCGGGGTCTTCGTCCTGCTGGGCCGCAACGGTGCCGGAAAAACCACAACACTGCGCTCCATCATGGGGCTGTGGAAGCCTTCGCCGGGATCGGTCGCATTTCGAGGAACGGACCTCACGGGGCTCCACACCGCCGATATCGCTCGGCTCGGCATCGCCTTCGTGCCCGAAGACATGGGCATTTTCGGCGGTCTTACGGTGGAGGAAAACCTGGTGCTCGCCACCGCAAACGGCACGTTCGACAGGGACGCGCTGGCCCGCATATGGCGTCTTTTCCCGGCATTGGAGACGTTCTGGACCAAGCCGGCGTGGGCACTCTCGGGTGGACAGAAACAAATGCTCTCGGTGGCCCGCGCAATTATCGAGCCACGGGAGCTGATCCTGATCGACGAACCGACCAAGGGCCTGGCACCGTCGATCATCGACGCGATGGCAGAGGCCTTCCGGGAGATCTCGGCCAACACGACGATCCTGCTTGTTGAGCAGAACTTCGAGTTCGCGCGGTCGCTTGGGCGCCAGATGGCGGTGATAGACGACGGGCGCATCGCCCATGCGGGCAGCATGGAGGACTTCGTCGCCAACAAGGACTTGCAGGAAAACCTGCTGAGCCTGTCTGCATGAGGGAATGATGGACGGACTTCGTACAGCAATCGACCGGCTCGGAGGGGTCAACCTTCTGCCGCTCGCCGTTGCGCTCGTGGCCTTCGCCCTGATCGGCGCACCCTCATCCTGGGTGACGCTGACGGTGGCGGGGCTCGCCATGGGCATGATGATTTTCCTGATGGCCTCGGGACTTTCGCTCGTCTTCGGCCTGATGGATGTGCTCAACTTCGGCCATTCCGCCTTCGTCAGTTTCGGCGCTTTCGTGGCGGCAAGCGTACTGGCATGGCTCTCGGGCTGGCTCGGTGCGGAGAGCGTCTTGCTGAACGTCGCCGCACTCCTTGCGGCCTTCCTCGCGGCCATTGCCTTCGGACTGGCGGCGGGGTGGTTTTTCGAGACCGTCATCATCAAGCCAGTCTATCGCGACCATTTGCGCCAGATCCTGATCACAATGGGCGCGCTGATCGTCGCGGAACAGATGATCCTCGCGGCCTGGGGTGGCACGCCGATGAACGTCCCGCGCCCGCGTTTCCTCGAAGGGTCCGTTCTGTTCGGCGATGTAGCCATCGAGAAATACCGCGCCTTCGCCTTCCTGCTTGGCCTCGCGGTCTATCTCGCGCTCAAGTTGACGCTGAACCGCACCCGGGTTGGCCTGTTGATCCGCGCCGGCGTGGAGAACCGCGAGATGGTCGAGGCGCTCGGCTTCCGCATCGACCGGCTCTTCGTCGCCGTCTTCATGGTCGGCTCCGCGCTCGCCGCGCTCGGTGGCGCCATGTGGGCCGGCTACGAGACGCTGATCACCCCCGCGCTCGGAGCGGAGATGATGATCGTCGTCTTCATCGTGGTCATCATCGGCGGGCTCGGCTCCATCGAGGGCACGCTTCTCGGTGCCATCATGGTGGGGCTGGTGGCGAACTACGTGGGTTTCCTGGCGCCGAAACTGGCGCTGGCGTCCAACATGATCCTGATGATGGCGATCCTTCTGTGGCGGCCCAACGGGCTCAGACCAGCTGTGAAATGAGGCGAAAATGATCCGTCAAAGCACCCGGGGCGAGATGTTGGTGAAGGGCGTGGTCCTGCTGATTGCCGCCCTCCTCCTCTTCGCCCCCTTCCTGTTTCAGGACATCCGCTCGCTCGAGGTCGCGGCGCGGATCTGCGTCTTCATCGTTCTGGTGGCCAGCTACGACCTGCTTATCGGATACACCGGCATCGTCAGCTTCGCCCATACGATGTTCTTCGGTTTCGGCGCCTATGGCGCTGCGATCTCTCTACGGCAGATGGGGCCGGGATGGGACGCGGTGATCCTCGGCGCACTGGCAGGCGTGTTCGTCTCGCTGGTAGTTGCAGTGGCCATCGGGCTGCTCTCGCTACGGGTGAAGGCGATCTTCTTCGCGATGATCACGCTGGCGGCGGCGAGCGTCGTCATGGTGCTCGCCAGCCAGCTCTCGCAGTTCACGGGCGGCGAGGACGGCATCACCTACAAAGCGCCCGACCTTTTCAAACCGGCGACAAAGCTCGCGGTGACCGAGGAAGGCAAGGTCGCCCGGCTCTTCGGGGTCAAATTGAATGGCAAGCTGGCCGCCTACTACTTCGTCTTCGCCTCCTGCCTTGTGCTCTTCGTGCTGATGATCCGGCTGGTCGGCGCGCCCATAGGCACCGTCCTGAAGGCGATCCGGGAGAACGAAGCCCGGGCAGAGGCCATCGGCTATCGTGTCGTCGCGTACCGGACCTTCGTCTTCTGCGTTGCCGCGGTGATCGCCTCGCTCGCGGGCACGGTCTATGCCGTCTGGCTGAAATACACCGGTCCGGACACCGCGCTCAGCTTCTCGATCATGATCGACATCCTTTTGATGGTCGTGATCGGCGGCATGGGCACCATGTATGGTGCCGTCATTGGCGCCGTACTGCTTGTGCTGGCGCAATACTACCTGCGCGACCTCATGGGCAGTGCCGCCGAGGCGCTCGCGAATGTCCCGCTGCTTCCGTTTATCCTGGAGCCTGACAGGTGGCTGTTCTGGCTCGGCGTGATCTTCATCCTGCTGGTGTACTTCTTCCCGAAGGGTATCGCCGGAACCATCGCCGGAAAGGAGGCACGGACATGACATCCCCCCGGTTCCTGTTTGTCCCAGTCATGGACCACGAGATCCACGTGACGCTCTGGGGCGATCCCTCCGCCCCGCCGCTTGTCATGTGGCATGGCCTTGCACGCACCGGGCGGGATTTCGACGAACTCGCCGCAGCGCTTTCCGACACATATTTCGTAATGTGCCCCGATACCATCGGGCGCGGATTGTCGAGCTGGTCTGAGAATCCCGAAGCCGAGTACTCCATCGAGTACTATTCAGGGATCGCCGCGGACCTGCTGGACCATTTCGAGATTGACACCGCCGGATGGATCGGCACCTCGCTGGGAGGGCTGATCGGAATGCGAATGGCCTCCGGACCGCTCGCCGACAGGCTCTCCTATCTGGTTATCAACGACATTGGGCCGGAGATCCCCCAGCCCGCTATTGACCGAATACTCAGCTATGCGAACTCACCGCCGGAGTTCGCGACCATGCACGAGGCCGAAGCGTGGTTTCGCACGACTTATCGGCCTTTCGGTCCGGCCAGCGACGGGTTCTGGACCCGCATGGCGCGAACCTCCGTCCGCAGACGCGACGACGGCAGGTTCACGACACACTACGACCCGCGCATAACGGTACAGTTCCTGGCTTCGCCCGCAGAACTCTCCACCTGGGACAGGTATCAGCGCATCCATATCCCGGTTCACGTCATTCGTGGCGCCGAATCCGACCTCCTGCCCGTCTCGACCGCGGCCCGCATGGAAACCACCGGTCCTCGCCCGGAAGTTTCGGTGGTCGAATCTTGCGGACATGCGCCCACTCTGTCCAGAGACGGCGATATCCGCCATGTCCGGACACTGATCGAGTCCCTCGGCGTGCAGGCCAAATAGCCGTAGTGGGCCGCAGAAAATCAAAGGTCTGCCCTTTGCCGAACAGCACCGCCCCGTCACGGACGTCGGTCTCGACGGGCGCTCTCCAGTTGCGGTTCGGACATGGCCTCCCTTGGCGACGGTCACACAATGACGCCGTTCGTGCACGGGCACCGATCTTGCTTATCGGGCATGCTGGGCGTTGGCGGGCTGCTATTCCGTGGCGTCTCTCCTTGGTTTCGTCCGTCCGCTTGGCTGCCCCTAACCAAAATCAAGATCGGATTGCGCCGCCGCGCTCAGGGGCGGTTTCGACACGACAGGCCAGAAGGCAACGAACTAGGTGATGAAAGCGCCGCTCCATGCGGCGACCGCAAGACCGTGCAGATCGAGCCAAATAGCCTCGCAACCACCAACGTGGATCTCTCGGGAGCAACCGAGCCGCTCAGGTGACTGTGCCCCGGATTGCCGCTCCGGATGGCCGAGGATTCGCAGTGCGCTCGGGAACCAGCGCATTCCGGATTAAGCCAACCCTGATTTTTGGGGACAGGTCACAACCGCGAACACCCGATAGGATTGATCCACATACGTCCCCGGGTTCGAGATACCCAAGGCCCGACAGGCGCGTTCTTCCAACGATGTGAGTGGTTTCTTTGGTAGCGGAGGAGGGACTTGAACCCCCGACACGCGGATTATGATTCCGCTGCTCTAACCAGCTGAGCTACTCCGCCCCGAAAACGTAGGCGGGAGGTAATGGACGGGAAGCGAGGCGTCAAGCGGATTCGCGAGATGTGCCGCAATGGTGCTCGGGCGTCGGTCGAGGCGGCGCGCCGATGCTTCGGATTGGCTCCACATGGCCGGCGAAAGCGGCCAGCGTCATGCGATACATGACCGTCACGTCGGGTCTTGTTCAGCAACCTTGTCAACGAGTGGAAGCAGCGCATCGGCCGCCCGCGCCATACCGTCCGGGTCGAGCGTCACGTCCAGCCGTGCAACGGGTGCGCCAGCGTCCTTGCGCGATGCCGCGTATCGGCTGTCGTAGTGGCGCGTCACAAGCTCCAGTGCGAGGGCCTCAAACGCGCCGGCATCGACCATCGCCTGCCATTCGGCCACACGCGCACGGCCCTGAAGCCGTACAAGTTGCCCGAGAATCTCCTTGAGGTGCCCCCTGTCCTGAGAAATGTCGGTGTAGGTGCGGGCAAGGTAACGCGCCCGGTCCTCCACGCTCGCCTGCATCCTGATCCGCGGAGCCGCGCGCATCGCCGACCAGAGGGACGGCGGCACCAGCAGATCGCCGACCTTGCTGCTTTCGGCCTCGACCAGCACGGGGCGTGCGGGGTCGAGTGCTGCAAGCGCCTGCACCAGCCGGCTCTCGAGCATCTTCTGACTCGGTTGACCGCCCGGACGCGGCCCGAGGACCGATCCCCGGTGATTGGCCAGTCCTTCGAGGTCGAGCACCTGTCCGCCACGCGACGCCACCATGTGCAGCAATTCGGTCTTCGCCGTTCCAGTGTCTCCGTCGATCAATACCAGACGATGCGCCAGCGCATTGCCATAGAGCGCGGCAACGACGGCACGGCGATAGCTCTGGTAGCCGCCCTGCAGCACATCCGCACGCCAACCGATCTGCGCGAGGATTGAGGCAAACGAGTTCGAGCGCTGCCCCCCGCGCCAGCAATAGACCAGAGGACGCCAGCCGCCGTCTTTCTCTGCCAGCGCCGTCTCGATATGGCGGGCGGCGTTTCGCGCCACCAGGGCCGCGCCAACCTTGCGCGCCTTGAACGGGCTATCTTGCTTGTAGATCGTCCCGACGAGCGCGCGTTCCTCGTTGTCGAGAACCGGCAGCGATATCGCCCCGGGCACGTGGTCCTCCGCATACTCGGCCGGGGACCGCACATCGATCAGCGAATCGAACGGGAAATCCAGCGGTTTGGAGAGGTTGGGCAGATCATGGGCCATGGGAGGCCTGTCTAGCGCAGCTTTCCCCGGCACGAAAGAAACGTCTGAAGCCATCGGCCAGACACAATCTGCACAGTTTGCGTGCAACGCGAGTTGGCACCGCACAGTCGAAGCCCTTTGGTTAAAAAAGTTCCATGTTTTCCATGCGATCCCTTTGGGCCGATCGTCGCCGCAAGTCGTACGATGTGATCGTTGACGGTAGTGCGGTTACAAACACGCGACAAAGGGGTGTGAAGATCACCTGAGGCCGAGCGGCCGAACGCGGCGGGCAGGACAGCTCCCACTCTGCCCGCCGCCCTTTTTTCGTCGTGCGACCATAAAAGCGAGAGGAGACAATAGGTTGATTCCGATACTGGACTGGAGTCGCTTTTCCCGGGGAAGCGATCGTGTCGGCTTTGTTCGCGAATTCGGTGCGGCCTGCCGGGAGTCGGGGTTTTTCCTGCTGTCTGGCCATGGAATCGACCAGCCATTGATCCAGTCGGTATTCGAACAGGCGGACCGTTTTTTCGAACTCACCGAAGCCGAGAAACGCACGCTCTCGGTTCCGTCAATCGCTCAGGAACGCGGCTGGTCCAAGATCGGCACCGAATCCCTGGAAGAAGGCAGCGACCGGCCGGACCGGAAGGAAGCCTTCGGTATCGGGCCGGAGGCCCCTGGCGACACGCCGGCGGTTCGTTGGGGGGCGCCCTACCGCGGCGCGAACCTGTGGCCGGACATCCCCGGTTTTCGCGAGACGATGCTGCGGTTTTTCTCCGCAGCGCAGGTACTGGCCATGTCGCTGCATCGCGCGGTTGCGGCCGACCTCGATCTGCCCGAGGGATGGTACGACAACCGCGTGAAAGATCCCGACGCCCGCTTGCGGCTCCTGCACTACCCGCCGGCCAGCGGCGCGCGGGGGGAGATGGGAGCAGGAACCCACACCGACCCCGGTGTGCTCACCTTGCTCCTGACAGACGGCGAACCGGGCCTCCAGGTGCGCCCGACGCCCGATGGTCCGTGGATCGACGTGCCACACAATCCGGGAAGCTTCGTCGTCAATGTCGGGGACAGTTTGATGGAGTGGTCAGGCGGACGATATATCTCCAGCCCTCACCGGGTCGTCCCGCCGCAACATGTCCGCCGCTCGGTGGCTTTCTTCCTGCGGCCCGAACCGACCCGCTCGCGCGGCTCTGCCGTCGAGACCCGCTCCGGACAGGCCTGGGCAGACAGCGCCCTGCAAAGCTACGCCCGCGCCTGAGGTCATCGGGCGCCGGGAGCAACCGCGCCGCGTCACTCCCGAGCCCGCAATACCTGCGCCGGGCGCGCGGATAGCGGGCGCCAGGCAAAGGCCAGACCGGCAAACAGAGTGGCAAGGATACCGCCGATCACGATGAGCAAAGCGGAGACGGGTTCGAAGGCGAAATCCGTCTCCATGACAAACGTCGTCACCGCCCATCCCGCAAGCCCGCCGCACAGGATGGCGACGGTTCCGGCGGCTGCGCCGAGCAGCGCAGAGCGGATGGCGAAATACCCCAGCACCTGCGCGCGCACGGCTCCCACCGTCTTCAGGACGGCCGCCTCGAACACGCGCATCCGCTCACCGGCTGCCGCCGCACCGATCAGTACCGTCACACCGGTCACAAGCGTCGCGGCCGCGCCATAGGTGATCGCCGCCGCGATGCCTGCCAGCACTTCGGACACCCGGTCGATCGCGTCCCGAACCCGGATCGCGGTGATGTTCGGATAGGCATGGGCCAGATCCCTCAGGATCGCCGCCTCAGCCTCCGGGTCGGCGTAGATCGTGGCGATGTGGCTGTGTGGTGCCCCAGCAAGGGCGGCGGGATTCATCGACAGGATGAACCCGATTCCAGCGGTTGAAAAATCCACTTCCCGGAAACTGGTGATTTCGGCGCTGATGTCGCGACCGAGGATATTGACCGTGATCTCGTCGCCGAGTTTCAGCCCCATCTCCGCGGCCTCTTCCGCCGCAAAGCTCACCTGCGGGTCCCCCGAATAGTCATCCGGCCACCATTCCCCGTTGGTCACGGTCGTCTGTTCGGTCGGCCGCGCGGAATAGGTGACGCCTCGGTCGCCGTTCAGCACCCAATGGTCGCCCACGGCCTCGCGGGCGGGCGCGCCGTTGATCCGCGTGATGATCCCACGCAGCATGGGCGCGGTTTCCACCCGGCTTACGCCGGCGTCGCCCTCGACGCGCTCCAGGAAACCGTCGAGTTGGTCGGGCTGGATGTCGACGACGAAATAGGAGGGGGCGACCTCGGGCAGGTCGCGTGCGATGGCGCCGCGCAGATTCGCGTCGATCTGCCCCACAGCGGCCAGCACCGTCAGCCCGAGCCCCAGCGAGAGTACGACCGACGTTGCTTCGCCGCCCGGGCCGCCGACGGCACCGAGCGCGAGGCGCAGCGCGGTACGGCCGCGAATGGCCGGCGCACGTGCCAGGCGGTGCGCCAACCGCCGAATGCCCTGTGCCGCAAGCACCAGCAGCACGAGCGACCCGATGACCCCCGCCGCCGCGTAGAGCGCTAGGCGCGGCACTCCGGAAAACCAGGCGGCACAGGCGACAAGACCCGCGGCGAGCAAGCCGGTCACGGCAAGATACACCGGTCGCGGTGCGCGCCACTTGCCTGAGACCACGTCGCGGAAAAGGGACGCCGCCCGGACCTCCTCGGTGCGCGCAAGCGGCCAAAGCGTGAAGAGCAGCGCGGTCAGCGCACCGTAAAGCGCGGCCTCCGCGAGCGGCGCGGCATAGAGGTCAAACTCGGCCGGAACGGGCAGCTGCGCCTCTATCACCGGCGCAAGCAGCAATGGCACGGCACCGCCAAGCGCCAGACCCAACGCGATTCCGGCAAGCGACAGAACGCCGATCTGCATCAGATAGGCGGCAAAAATCGTGCGGGCATCCGCGCCGAGCGTCTTCAGGACGGCAATCACCTCGCGCTTGCCGTCCAGATAGGCACGCACCGCCGCCGAGACCCCCACGCCACCGACCGCGAGCCCTGCAAGCCCGACGAGCACCAGGAACGCTCCGAGCCGATCCACGAATGCCGCGACGCCCGGCGCGCCGTTGCGGCTATCGCGCCACCGCATGCCGGAATCGCGAAAGAGGCCGCGCGCCTCCGTCTTCATCGCGACAAGATCCGTACCCTCCGGGAACTCCAGGCGATAATGCGTCTCGAAAAGTGTGCCGGGCGCCAGCAGCGAGGAATTGGCCAATGCCTCGGTCCGAACGAGCGTGCGCGGGCCCAGTCCGAAGCCGTCACCGGCATCGTCGGGCTCACGCTCAAGTATGGCCGCGAGGCGAAACACCTGCGTGCCAAGGCGAAAGGTGTCGCCTGTATCAAGCCCAAGGCGCTCCGCGAGAACGCGTTCCATCAACGCGCCGGGGAGACCGTCCTGCTCGGCAAGGGCGGTGGCCAGCGGCATCGGCGGATCCAGCCCAACCTCGCCGTAGATCGGCCACATGCCGTCCACGCCCTTGACCTGCGTGAGCGCACGTTCTTCGGTCTCTCCCTCGCCGACCACCGCCATGGAGCGGAAATCCACGATCTCGGAGATCGTGCTGGCGTTGGCCTCCATCCATGCCCGTTCCGCCGGTTCGGCGTAGCGGTAGGTGAAGGACATCTCCGCGTCACCGCCCAGAAGGACCGCGCCCTCCCGTGCGAGCCCCGCTTCGATGCCCGATCGTACCGAGCCGACCGCGGCGATAGCCGCCACGCCCAGCGCGAGGCAGGCGAGAAACACGCGGAACCCTCGCAGGCCGCCCCGCAGCTCACGCCGCGCGATCCTGGACGCGACCCGCAGGCTCATTCCGCCGCCCTTGCCGCGCTGTCGAGCCTGCCGTCGCTGAGCCGGAGAACCCGGTCGCAACGTGCGGCGAGATCCGGCGCATGAGTCACGAGTATCAACGTCGCCCCATGGCGATCCCGCAGACCGAAGAGCAGATCCACGATGGCGTCGCCGGTGTTACCGTCCAGGTTGCCTGTCGGCTCGTCGGCCAGCAGAAGTCGCGGCCGCGGCGCTGCCGCGCGCGCCAGCGCCACGCGCTGCTGCTCGCCGCCCGAAAGCTGGGCAGGGTAGTGATCCATCCGGTCTGCCAACCCAACCGCCCGCAATTCCTGCGCTGCCCGGTCGAATGCGTCGCCCGCGCCCGCCAGCTCCAGCGGGGTTGCGACGTTTTCCAGCGCCGTCATTGTCGGAATCAGATGGAAGCTCTGGAAGACAACGCCCATATGATGGCGGCGAAACCGGGCCAGCGCGTCTTCGCCCATCGCCGACAGGTCGTGGCCATCCGCCACGATACTGCCGGAGGTGGCGCGCTCAAGCCCGCCCATGAGCATGAGGAGAGACGACTTGCCAGACCCGCTCGGCCCGACCAGCCCCAAAGTCTCGCCCTCCGCGACATCCAGCGAGATACCATGCAGGATCTCGACCCGGCCCGCATTGCCGTCGAGCGACAGGGTGACGTCCGCAAGGGACAAGATGGGCTCGGGCATCGGGCGGGCCTCCAGATCGTTCCACCGGCTTGCATATGGGGCGGCGCGCGCGTTGAACAAGGTATGCATCGCTGCCGTACTCACCCTGTTACTGCCTCTCGCCACCCATGCGGAGACATTTTCCATCGCCGCGCTCGGCGACAGCCTGACCCAGGGGTACGGCCTGCCGCAGGAACAGGGATTCGTTCCGCAACTCGAAGGCTGGCTTCGTGAACAGGGGCACGACGTCCGCGTGATCAACGCCGGGGTTTCCGGCGACACCACGGCCGGCGGCCTCTCCCGTGTCGGCTGGACACTCACGCCAGAGGTGCGCGGCATGATCGTGGCACTGGGCGGCAACGACCTGCTACGCGGCATTGACCCGGCCAATAGCCGGGCCAACCTGCGCGGCATTCTGGAAGCGGCGCGGGAAGCGGATGTACAGGTTTTGCTTGTCGGGCTCCAGGCACCGGGCAACTACGGCCCCGACTTCAAGGCGGACTTCGACTCCATGTACCCGGAGCTCGCGGATGAATTCGGCACGCACTACGTACCCAGTTTCCTGGCTGGCCTGACCGACGGCATCGCGGAGTCCGAGGCAATGGGCCGCTTCATGCAACCCGACGGGCTACATCCGAATGCCGATGGCGTCGCCCGGATCGTCGCGACCCTCGGCCCGGAGGTCGAAACCCTGATCGACCGGATCGAAGCGGCCTCCCAGGACTGAGCGAGGAAAACACGCATGACCCTGATCGACACCCTTCGATCCGCTCTCGGGGCGTCGCATGTGCTGACCGGAGACGACACCGCCCGGTATGCCTCCGACTGGACGAACGTCTACCAGGCGGCGCCGCTCGCCGTCGTGCGCCCGGCAAACACCGAAGAGGTCGCCACAGCCGTCCGCATTGCCGCCAAGGCCGGGGTGGCGGTTGTCCCGGTTGGCGGCAACACCGGGCTCTGCGGCGGCGCCCATGCGCCGGGCGCACTGATGATCTCGCTCGAACGGATGAACCGGGTTCGGGAGATCCGGCCGGATGCGCGCATTGCGGTGGTCGAGGCCGGGGTGGTACTCGACGCATTGCACGCGGCCGCACGCGCCCATGACCTGATCTTCCCGCTTTCCTTCGGCGCCCGCGGATCGGCAATGATCGGTGGCTGCCTGTCGACGAATGCCGGAGGGGTCAACGTCGTGCGCTATGGCTCCACCCGACACCTCTGCCTGGGGCTGGAGGTCGTGCTTGCCTCCGGCGAGGTGCTGGACCTGATGACCGCCCTGAGGAAAGACAATTCGGGCTACGACCTGAAGGATCTGTTCATCGGCGCCGAAGGCACGCTTGGCATCATCACGGCCGCCACACTGCAACTCGCCCCCGCGCCTTCGGCCTATGCCTCCGCGATGGTCGCCCTGCCAACACTTGGCGACGCGCTGTCGCTGCTCAATCGCCTGCAATCGGCAACCGGAGGAGCGGTCGAGGCCTTCGAATACATCCCCGGTGCGACCGTTGAGGCGCTGGTCGCCCATTTCGACGGGATGCGCCCGCCGTTCCAGCGGACCTACGACGTGAATATCCTTGTCGAGGTCGGGGCGACGGCGCCATGCGATGCGACACCTCTGGCGGACGGCACGCTGCCAATCGTGACCTATCTGGAAGAGGTGCTCGGCCAGATGCTCGAAAATGGCACCGTCATTGACGCGGTCGTCGCCCGGAACGAGGCGCAGCGGGTCGAAATGTGGGCACGACGCGAGGGCATGGCCGAGGTCGCGCTCGCCCACCGGCCGTTCGTGAACACGGATATCTCGGTGCCCCTCGATCGGGTGCAGGCTTTCCTGGATTCGATGGCACCGCGCTTGGCGGAAGTCGATCCCGGTGCGCGGACGCTGGTCGTCGCGCATCTTGGCGACGGGAACGTCCACTACACCGTTCAGGCATCCCGAGACGAGGCCGGCTTGCTCGATGCCATCCTTGAGGCGGTGGAGGACCGGGCATTGGCGCTCGGCGGCAGTTTTTCCGCCGAACACGGTATCGGGATATCCAAGCTCGCATCGATGCGGCGGCGGAAAAATCCGGTCGCGCTTTCCGTGATGCGCGAGATCAAGACCGCGCTGGATCCGCAGGGTGTCATGAATCCCGGCAAGGTTTTGCCCGACGCCTGACGCCAGCGGCTTTCGTCCGGCTCCGGAATTTGGCATAGCGGCACCATGTTCGACGACCTGGACGATATCCACCCGCTGTTTCACGGCGCCCCCTCCACGACGGAGTTCAAGAAGCTCCGGAAACGCATCGTGCGCAATGTGCGCGAGGCGGTGGAGCAATATGGCATGATCGAACGCGATGCACGCTGGCTGGTTTGCCTTTCCGGCGGGAAGGACAGCTACACGCTGCTTGCGGCCCTCTACGAGTTGAAGTGGCGCGGGCTCCTGCCGGTGGATCTGCTGGCCTGCAACCTCGACCAGGGACAACCGGGGTTTCCGGCGACTGTCCTGCCGGAGTTTCTGGAGCGGATGGGCGTCCCGCACAGAATCGAGTACCAGGACACCTATTCCATTGTCATGGACAAGGTTCCCCAGGGGCGCACCTATTGCGCGCTCTGTTCGCGGCTGCGGCGGGGCAACCTCTACCGGATCGCGCGGGAGGAAGGGTGCTCGGCGGTGGTGCTCGGCCATCACCGTGACGACATCCTGGAAACCTTCTTCATGAACCTGTTCCACGGCAGCAGGCTGGCCACCATGCCGCCGAAACTGGTCAACGAGGAAGGCGACCTCTTTGTCTACCGTCCGCTCGCCCACGTCGCCGAGGCAGATTGCGCGCGCTTCGCAACCGCGATGAACTACCCGATCATCCCCTGCGACCTCTGCGGCAGCCAGGACGGCTTGCAACGACAGCAGGTCAAGGCGCTTATCGACGGTTGGGAGGCCAATCATCCCGGGCGGCGCCAGAAGATGTTCCGCGCGCTGATGAACGCACGGCCATCGCACCTTCTTGACCCTGCGCTCTTCGATTTCGCCGGTCTGGCGCGCGGGAACGGAAGAAATCCCGAAAATTGAAGGAATAATGCGGGGGCGCGTTAAGAGACTGCTGAGCCCCCTCTCCTAGCATTCCTCCGAGTGGCCTTTCGCCCAACCGAGGAACTGGATCCATGTCACGGCCCGCAATCCGCCTGCGCCACATCCGGCGCCGGCTGAACAACGCCTTTGTTCGACCGCAGACACTTGCCTTTGTGCCCGCGCTGATGTTCGCAGGCTATTGGTTCGGCGGCGAGGGTGTCCTGATGATCACCGGTGTCACGTTTCCCCTTGTGCTGATGCTCGGCGGCCTGCTCGAAGGGGACCGGAACATCGAGCGGCTGGACTCGCTCACCGGGCTCGCCAACCGCAACCACCTGATCGACACGCTGGACGAATTCCTCGTCCACCACGAGGGGCGCGGCCAATCGACCATCGCCTTCGTGATACAGCTGGACGACTTCAGCGAAGTTGCGGAATCGCTGGGCAGTGCCGGTACGGAGGAGGTGCTGCGGCGGACCGCCGATAGAATCCTCGATGCGATCCGGCCGGGCGACCAGGCCGCCCGCCTTGTGGAGCATCGGTATGGGCTGGCGCTCGGGCCCGTGCGACAGGCGAACATGGAGATTGCCCTGCGCGTCGCCGAACGGATCCAGGCGGCGATTGCGGAGCCGATCAGCCTCGATGCAAGCACGATCTACGTCACCGCCTCCATCGGTTTTTGCCTGGCCCGGCGCGCGCCCGATCGGTCGGCGGAGGCCCTTCTAGACGCGGCGGAGGTCGCCATGGACGAGGCGCGTCGCGCCGGTCGCTCGCAGATCCGTGCCTATTCCGCAGAGATGAGCGACGCCATAGCAAGCCGCCACCTGCTGTCCGAAGAGATCGTCCGGGCCTTCGAGAACGGTGATATCCGGCCATGGTTTCAGCCCCAGATCTCCACCGACACGGGTCTCGTGACGGGGTTCGAAGCGCTCGCGCGCTGGATTCACCCCGAGCGAGGCGTGTTGCCGCCGGGCGACTTCCTGGAGGCGGTCGAAGCGGCAGGCATGATGGAACGTCTTGGCGAAGTCATGCTGTTCAACGGCCTGTCCGCATTGCGCATGTGGGACAAGGCGGGATACCGCGTGCCGCGCGTCGCCTTCAATTTCACGGCGGCCGAGCTGCGCAACCCGCGCATGGTGGACCGCATTCGCTGGGAACTGGACCGGTTCGACCTGACGCCGGACCGGTTGAATATCGAGGTCCTCGAAACGGTCGTCGCGGACGCTACCAACGACACGATCACATCGAACATCGCGGCACTGGCAAAACTCGGGTGCCAGGTCGATCTCGACGATTTCGGCACCGGTCATGCCTCCATCGCGAATATCCGGCGTTTTGCGGTCAACCGCATCAAGATCGACCGCTCCTTCGTGACTCACGTGGACACGGACCGCAACCAGCAGAAAATGGTCTCGGCCATCCTGTCGATGGCGGATCAGCTGGATCTCGACACGCTGGCCGAGGGGGTGGAATCGGTCGGCGAGCACGCAATGATGGCGCAACTCGGCTGCGGGCACGTTCAGGGATACAGCGTTGCCCAGCCGATGCCCTTCGAGGATGCGTTGGGCTGGATGGACCGCCACGCCACGCGCCTTGGAACGGCACCGCAGATCGGCGGCCCGTTGCACTGAACCGCCGAACCGGCGGTTTTACCGGCGCCGCACCGCCGCCCGGGCCGCGGCGAGAGGGGGCAATCGCCGCCAAATACCGGGATTCTGCTTGACGTTTCGTCCCGCGACCGATTGAACCTCCGCGAACCCGGAGACAAAGGACGTCGGTGATCCCCTTATGGACGATCAGAACAAGAACCTCATTCTCGCCACTGCGCTCAGCTTTCTCGTGATCCTGGTCTGGTTCGTGCTGTTCCCACCCGAGGAACCGCCCGTGACGCAGACGCCACCGGCAGTCACCGACGTGCAGAACGAGGCAGGCCCGGCCGCATCCGTACCGTCGAGCGCCGATCCCGGCGCAACGTCCGCGGTCACCGATACGGCCCCGGTCGCCGACGCGCCGCGTCTGCCCGTCGAAACGCCGCGCCTGACCGGCTCCATCTCGCTGGCCGGCGGCCGTATCGACGATCTGCTTCTGAACGACTACCGCGAAACGCTGGACACCCAGTCGCCCAACGTTCGCCTGCTCGATCCGGTTGGCGGCCCGCTGTCCTACTACGCGCTTTTCGGTTGGGCCCCCGGCGGCGGGCTGGCCGCGGGCGACGTGCCGGCAACCGACACGCTCTGGTCCGTCGAAACCGGCGAAACGCTGTCACCGGGCACACCGGTCACGCTGCGGTGGGACAGCCCGAAAGGCCTTGTCTTCCGGCGCGAGATTTCCGTGGACGACGACTACATGTTCACGGTCACCCAATCCATCGAGAACCCGACCGACACCGCGTTCCGCGCGCAGCCCTACGGGTTCATCGCGCGGCACAACCTGCCGGAACTGACCCGTTTCTTCATTCTGCACGAAGGCGTGGTCGGCATGGCCGACGGAATCCTGACGCAGAAGAAATACGAC
This sequence comes from Tropicimonas marinistellae, assembly GCF_001509585.1. Taxonomy (GTDB): domain Bacteria; phylum Pseudomonadota; class Alphaproteobacteria; order Rhodobacterales; family Rhodobacteraceae; genus Tropicimonas; species Tropicimonas marinistellae. Next base: position 61,757 of record NZ_LNCI01000014.1, read on the forward strand.
AAGTTCGAGGATCTGGACGTCGACCCGCAGCTTGGCGCCCATGCGGAAACCATCCCGGACGCACAGAACGGTTGGATTGGCTTCACCGACAAGTACTGGATGACCACCCTGATCCCGGAACCGGGGAAAGGGCACAAGCAGGTCATGCTGTTCCAACCTGGGTCCAATATCTTCCAGACCCAGACCATCTACCCGACGGTCGACATCGCCGCCGGTCAGACGGTGTCGCAGACGTCCCGTCTCTTCGCGGGCGCGAAGGAATGGGAAACGATCCGCCACTACCAGAACGACGAAGGGATCGAAGGCTTCCTCGATTCCATCGACTGGGGCTGGTTCTTCTTCCTGACCAAACCGATCTTTGCTGTCCTGCACTTCCTCAACGGCCTGATCGGCAACATGGGATGGGCGATCATCGGCCTGACGCTGCTGATCAAGGCGCTGCTCTTCCCCCTGGCCTACAAGTCCTACTCGTCGATGGCGAAGATGAAGGAATTGCAGCCCGAGATGGAGAAGTTGAAGGAGCGCGCCGGGGACGACCGCATGCAGCTCCAGAAAGAGATGATGGAGCTCTACAAGAAGGAGAAGGTGAACCCGGCCTCTGGCTGCTTGCCGATCCTTTTGCAGATCCCGATCTTCTTCTCGCTCTACAAGGTGATCTTCGTCACCATCGAACTGCGTCACGCCCCCTGGTTCGGCTGGATTCAGGACCTCTCGGCGCCTGACCCCTCCTCGATCCTGAATCTCTTCGGCCTGCTGCCCTACGGCGTACCGGATCTGGGCGCGCTGCAGATCATTTCGCTGGGCATCCTGCCGATCCTGCTCGGCATCTCCATGTGGCTGCAGCAGAAGCTGAACCCGGCGCCCACAGACCCCACGCAGCAGATGATCTTCGCCTGGATGCCCTGGGTGTTCATGTTCATGCTCGGCAGCTTCGCCAGCGGGCTGGTCCTCTACTGGATCACGAACAACACGATCACGTTCATTCAGCAGTACCTGATCATGCGCAGCCACGGCTACAAGCCCGACGTGTTCGGCAACATCACGTCGGGTTTCCGGAAGAAAAAGCCGGACGCGGAGTAGCCGGCACGTGGCGGGCCGTCTGGCGCATATCGTCCGCCACCCGATCAAGTCGCTCGGGTGGGAAGAACTGCCGGCGGTGGAGCTCAAGGCCGGGCAGGTGCTGCCCTTCGATCGCCACTGGGCACTGGCCCATGAAGCGGCGGCCTTCGATGGCGCGCCGGATGGCTGGTACGCGAAGCGGAACTTCGTGCGCGGCGTCGCCGCACCGCCGCTCATGGCGATCTCGGCGACCTTGTCGGACGACGCGCGGTCGGTCCGCCTCTCCCACCCCGAACGGCCGACGTTGGAGGTCACACCGGACAATGCCGATGCGTCGGTCGGTCTGGTCGACTGGATCGCACCGCTCTGGCCGGCGAACCGGCCCGCCCCTGCCCGTCTCGTCGCCGCCGAATCGCAGGCCATGACCGATGTCCCCGATCCCTTCGTCGCCGTTTTGAACCTCGCGTCCCTGCGCGACCTGGGCCAGCGAATGGGCAAAGACCTCTCGATCCACCGGTTTCGTGGCAACCTCTGGGTCGACGGCTTCGCGGAATGGGAGGAATTCGACTGGGTCGGGCACGAGATCCGCATCGGCGCAACGCGCCTCAGGGTGGAGGAGCCGATCACGCGCTGCAATGCCACCAAGGCGAACCCGGTAACCGGCCAGGTGGACGGCGATACGCTCGCCGCCTTGGAGGCAGCCTTCGGGCACCGGGATTTCGGCGTCTATGCAACCGTCATCGAAGGCGGCCGTGTCCAACACGGCGACATTGCGGAGGCCCCGCTATGACGGCCCTTCCCTTTCCCCTTGCGGAGGCGCCCGAGCCCTTGGCGCTCGAAACCGGCCGCAAGCTCTTCGCGGGGCAGACGGAATTCCTCAAGGGCGTGGTCGCGATGTCCGGATTGCCGCCCGCCGACCGGCTCGAGGTCTGTTTCGCGGGCCGGTCCAACGTGGGAAAGTCCACGCTGATCAACGCGTTGACCGGGCACAAGGCACTGGCACGGGCCTCCAACACGCCGGGACGCACGCAGGAGATCAACTTTTTCACCCTGCAGGACAGCCACTACCTGGTGGACCTTCCCGGGTATGGATTTGCCAAGGCGCCGGTCGCCGTGGTCGAGAAGTGGCAGCGCCTGCTGAAAGCCTACCTCTCCGGCCGCGCCACGCTCCGGCGCGCCTTCGTCCTCATCGACGCGCGGCACGGGATCAAGGCCGTGGACAAGGAAATCCTCGGCCTTCTCGACAAGGCCGCCGTTCCGTTCCAGGTGGTTCTGACGAAGGCGGACAAGGTCAAGGCGGCGGACCGCGAGACGGTCCTCGCGCAGGTCCGCGCCAGTCTTCAGCCGCACCCGGCGGCCTACCCGGAAATGGTGCTCACGTCCTCGGAAACGGGCGCGGGTATCCCGACGCTACGTTCCATCATCGCAGGTCTGGACTGACAGGCCCCTGATCGTGGTCATCCTGGCAAGGTCCCCGTGAGACCATGCATCAGACGTGTTGACCGGCGTTTACCTCGATTTCCGTCCCGGTGACGTAGCTCGAAGGCTCGGTACACAGGAAGTAGATCACGTCGGCAACCTCCTCCGGCTGACCCAGCCGCCGCAACGGCAGGCCATCGACTATCCTCTCGGTGCCGGGGCTGAGGATCGAGGTCTCGATCTCTCCCGGCGCGATGGCGTTGACCCGCACGCCGCGCGGGCCGAAATCATGTGCCATCTCGCGCGTCAGTGCTTTCAGAGCCGCTTTCGAGGTCGCGTAGGCAGCACCCGCAAACGGGTGGACCCGCGACCCCGCGATGGAGGTGACGTTTACAACCGCTCCCTTCGCCGCCGTCAGCTCCTCGATCAACCCGCGCGCCAGCACCACCGAGGCAAAGAAATTGACGTGGAATACACGCCCCCAGGCGAGGAGGTCGGTGTCGATCGTGTTCAACCGCTCCCCGTTGGGGCCTTTGGGGGAGATCCCGGCATTGTTGACCAGCGCGTCGAGCTTGCCGCCGATGCGCTCCTGGATGACCCCCACGGCATTGATCGTGTCCGCCGGATCGGACAGGTCCAGTTGCACATGGTTGTCTTCCCCGCCCGGCCACGGACATTCCGACGAGAAAGGTTGCCGGGAGCAGGAGATCACCCGCCACCCCTCCGCGCTGAACTTGCGCACGGTCGCGTGCCCGATACCCCGGCTCGCGCCGGTCAGGAGAAGGGTTTTCTGACGTTCGTTGCCAGACATGGCAGACCTCCCGAAGCTGCCCCATGAGTGCGCCACGATACGCGAAAAGACAATCGCCCTTGGCATGAGGCCGGTCCGGGCGTAACACCGCAGGTCAAGGAAACACCGAGCCGACCAATGAAGAAGCAGACAATGAACCGCGATTGGATTGCCACCGCCCGGACCCTGTCCGAAGCCCTCCCCTATCTTCAGCGCTATTCGGGTGCCATCGTCGTCATCAAGTTCGGCGGCCATGCGATGGGCGATGCGGAGCAGATGGCGAGCTTTGCCCGGGACGTCGTGTTGATGAACCAGGTGGGTGTCCATCCGGTGATCGTCCACGGCGGCGGCCCGATGATCAACGACCTGCTGGCGAAGCTGGAAATCCAGAGCGAGTTCGTCAACGGCAAGCGCGTGACCGACGAGGCGACCATGGAGGTCGTCGAGATGGTGCTGTCGGGCCTCGTCAACAAGCGGATCGTGCAGGCAATCAACGGTCAGGGCGGCCGCGCGGTTGGCGTGTCCGGCAAGGATGCCAACATGATGGTCTGCGACCCGGTGGACCCGGCCCTCGGGCTGGTCGGGCAGCCGGTGGAGGTGTCGCCGGAGCTGATCCACCAGATGCATGCGCACAATATCATTCCCGTCGTCGCGCCGCTCGGCGCCGGGCGGGACGGCGAGACCTTCAACGTGAACGGCGACACGGCCGCCGGCGCGATTGCCGCGGCTCTCAAGGCCGACAGGCTGCTGCTGCTGACCGATGTCGAGGGGGTGAAGGACGCCAACGGCGCCGTCGTCACCCAGCTGACCCCCGATCAGGTACGCGATCTCACCGGCAGCGGCGTCATCGCCGGTGGCATGATCCCCAAGACCGAGACCGCGCTTGCCGCCATCTCCGGCGGGGTGCGCGCCGTGGTAATCCTGGACGGGCGGGCCCCCAACGCTTGCCTTCTGGAGCTCTTCACCGAACACGGAGCCGGGTCGCTGATCCGCGTCCCCATCGATGAGACCCCCGGCAAGGTGTGAAAAGGGCTTCGCATCGGCGCGCCTTTCCTTATGATCAGGCCGTCATGACAGCCCCCGTCCAGACAGCCGGAGCCGACCTTGCGGACATATCGCGCGCAGCAGACGCGCGACGTCTTGCGGTGCTTGGAGGGTTTCACGCGGGCTCCGGCACGCCGAACCTGCCGCCGGGAACAGCCACGGTGCTGCTTCTCGGTCCGGCCGAGCCCGGGTTCTGGATGGCGGTCAACAGCACCCCCGAGTTCCGCGATGGTTGCCCCGATCCGCTGGACCGGTGGTCGCGCCGAACGATCGGGGAGATTGCCGCGCGCTTCGATGCCGTGCCCCTGTTTCCGTTTGACGGCCCGCCGTACCGGCCATTCGTGTCGTGGCTTATCGAATCCGGCCGGGCGTGGATGTCGCCGGTATCGCTTCTGGTCCACGCCGATGCCGGTCTGTTCCTCTCGGTGCGCGGCGCGCTCGCGTTCCGACAGTCTCTGACGCTGCCGGCGGCATCCGAACGGCCGTGCGAATCCTGCGCGGCGCAGCCCTGCCGCGATGCCTGTCCGGTGGGCGCGCTTCGGCCGGATGGCTACGACGTTGCGGCCTGTCACCAGTTTCTCGCGACCGACGCCGGTTCCGACTGCATGCGCCTCGGCTGCGCAACGCGCCGCACCTGCCCGGTCAGCCAGAGATACCCGCGCGATCCTGCGCAATCCGCATTCCACATGCGTGCCTTTCACGAGACCCCATGAAGCAGCTGATCCTCCTCCGCCACGCGAAGTCGAGCTGGGTAAACCCGGAACTCGACGACTTCGACCGCCCGCTCAACAAGCGCGGCAAACGCAGCGCCAAGGCGCTCGGAAAATGGCTGCGCAAGAACGAGCGGACGCCCGATCACGTGCTGTGTTCGGCCGCCCGGCGCGCGCGCGAAACCTGGGAGGAGCTGAAACTGCCCGGCGACGTCGCGCTGCGCGACGATCTCTACCATGCCTCGCCGGAGACGATGCTCACGGCATTGCGGGGGACAAGGGGCAGGTGCATCCTGATGATCGGACACAACCCCGGAATCGCGGCCCTCGCCCATGACCTCGTCGCCGAACCTCCGGCCCATCCCCGATTTGCCGACTACCCGACCGGGTCTATGCTGATCCTCGATTTCGACATCAAGAAATGGCTCGGCGCGGCGCCGAAACTCGGCCATGTACAGGAGTTCCTGACGCCCCACGACCTTGTGGAGACGGACACCTGAACACGGGCGCCCGTCTCGTCGCTTTGCCGAGGGCGTCAGATCACGCGTGACGCCCGGCGTCAGTGCCCGAGGATCTGGCTGAGGAACAGCTTCGTGCGCTCGTGCTGCGGGTTGTTGAAGAAGGCCTCCGGCTCGTTCTGCTCGACGATCTGGCCCTGATCCATGAAGATCACCCGGTTGGCGACCTGCCGCGCGAAACCCATCTCGTGCGTCACGCAGAGCATGGTCATGCCCTCTTCGGCCAGTTCCACCATCGTGTCGAGCACCTCCTTGATCATCTCCGGGTCGAGGGCCGACGTCGGTTCGTCAAAGAGCATGATCCGCGGTTTCATGCAGAGGGAGCGGGCAATCGCCACCCGCTGCTGCTGACCGCCGGACAACTGGCCGGGATACTTGTTGGCCTGCTCCGGGATCTTGACCTTTTCCAGGAAGTGCATCGCCGTCTCGACGGCCTCCTTGCGCGGCACCTTGCGCACCCAGATCGGTGCCAGCGTGCAGTTTTCCAGGATCGTCAGATGCGGGAAGAGGTTGAAATGCTGGAACACCATCCCGACCTCGGAACGGATCTTGTCGATGTTCTTCAGGTCGGAGGAAAGCTCCGTCCCGTCGACGACGATCTCGCCCGCCTGATGCTCCTCCAGCCGGTTGATACAGCGAATGAGCGTCGACTTGCCCGATCCGGACGGCCCGGCAATAACGATCCGCTCCCCCCGGTAGACGGTCAGGTTGATGTCGCGCAACACGTGGAACGAGCCGTACCACTTGTTCATGTGCGTGATCTGGATCGCGACCTCGTCGGACACCTGCATCTGGGAGCGGTCGACGGTGCGTTCTGCGGTCAATTCAGACATGAGCGTTTCCTTAGCGATGTCCGGTCTGAAGCTTGCGCTCCAGGTACATGGAGTAGCGGGACATGGAGAAGCAGAAGATGAAGAACATCACGGCGATGAAGCCGTAGATCTCCCAGACGATACCGTTCCAGGCGGAGTCCGCGAGGATCGCGCGGGACAGCCCGAGCGGGTCCAGCAGGCCGATGATCGACACCAGCGTGGTGTCCTTGAACACCCCGATGAAGGTCGAGACGATGCCGGGAATGGAGATTTTGAGCGCCTGCGGCATGATGATCAGTCGCTGCGCCATCCAGAAATCGAGGCCCAGCGCATCAGCCGCCTCGTATTGCCCCCGGGGGAGCGCCGCCAGCCCGCCGCGGATCACCTCGGCCATGTAGGCGGAGGCAAAGAGCGTCACCATGATGATGACCCGCAGGATGATGTCGAAATCGGTTCCCGGCGGCATGAAGATGTTGAGCAGCGTCGAGGCCACGAAAAGCAGCGTGATCAGCGGCACGCCCCGGATGAACTCGATGAACCCCACCGAGAGCGAGCGCACGATCAACAGGTCCGACTGGCGGCCCAGCGCCAGCAGGATGCCGATGGGAAGCGACAGCGCAATGGCAACGACACCGATGGTAATCGACAGCATGTAGCCGCCGAAATTCCGGCTCTCCACTGCCTGAATGGACAGCGGCAGGACCGAGGCAAGTGCATCCGCGACAGGCCCGGCCACAAACAGCCACCAGATGATCGGCAACACGAAAGCGGCGATGGTGGCGGCCAGCTCGCCGATGGACGGTTTGAGAAGCCTTTGCGCGTAGAAGCCGATAACGAAGCCGAGGGCCACGACGATCGGGTTCCAGATCGTTCCGCCCCACAGAAGCCAGGGCATCAGGAACGGGTAGATCGCGGAGAAATAGAGCATCTTGCGCGGCAGGTTGGTGAACAGCACCGGCGCAAGGGCCACGGCCAGCAACAGGAAGTCGAGCACGACCCGCCAGTAGAGTTCTGCCGGATAGAAGCCGAACATGAACTGCAGCCAGCGTTCCCGGATGATGCCCCAGCAGGCCCCGCCATAGCCGAGTTCCGCGATGATCTCGCGGCATTCGGTCAGGGATTCGGCGTGCCAGGTCGGCGAGACGATCCACGGCAGCGCCTGCGCCAGAAGCCAGTAGACGAAGGCGAGCGAGAGCAGGGTCAGGATCGAGTTGGACACGGAGGAGAAAAGGTTCTCCCGCAGCCACCCGGCCACGCCCGTGGTCGCCGCCGGCGGATCCTGTTCCTCTACCATCTGGTTGCGGACGAAATGGGTATCGCTCATCTTACCGCTCCACCAGTTTGACACGTTGGTTGTAGAGGTTCATCGCCGCCGAAATGCTCAGGCTGATCGACAGGTAGACGAGCATTCCCATCAGCACCGTTTCCAGCTCGCGGCCGGTCTGGTTGAGCGTGATGCCCATCAACGTGCCTGTCAGGTCCATGTAGCCCACGGCAATCGCCAGCGAGGAGTTCTTGGTGAGATTGAGATACTGCGAGATCAGCGGCGGGATGATCACCCGCAGGGCCTGCGGCAGGATCACCATGCTCATGATCCGGTTCGGGCGCAGCCCGAGTGCGGCGGCGGCCTCGGTCTGGCCCTTGGAAATCGCCAGGATGCCGGCGCGGACAATCTCGGCGATGAAGGCCGCCGTGTAGAGCGACAGCGCCAGCCAGAGGGCGATCAGCGAGTTACGCAGGTGGATGCCGCCCTGGAAATTGAAGCCCTTGAGCGCGGGCAATCCCACATGGAATCCCAGCAGCACGAGCACGATAAGCAGGGGAATGGCGACAACACCCAGCCGGTAATGCCACGTGGTCGGCCGGTCGCCGGTCTCGTTCTGAATCCTGTCGGCACGTTTCCGGATCAGGCCGGACACGTAGAGACCGGCTCCGAGAACGGCGAGGATCAGCAACATGTCGAGGCTCACCTGGAACACGCCGCAGGCGTCGCTCACCGGCCCGCCGTCTTCCGGCACCGCACAGGCGTCGCTGGCCCGGTCCGGCAGGATCGGCAAGTCCCCCAACCCACGGCTGAAGAGCGGCTCGGGAATATAGACGCCACGGTTGGTCAGGGCGACGCTGTCGAAGAGCATCATGCTCGCCTCGGGGTTCTCCCCCCGGAAGTCGCGCGGCGCCGGCAGCGTCTCGATCAGGATCGCCATCGTGAAAACGATCCACAACAGCACCGGCACGTTGCGGAAGATCTCGACGTAGATCGTCATCAGCCGGGCGATGAGCCAGTTGTTGGAAAGGCGCAGCACACCGACAACGACACCGACGATCGTGGCGGTGATGCACCCCAGCAAGGCCACGAGAAGCGTATTCAGCAAGCCGACGAAGGCGGCACGCCAGTGACTGTTCTGGGAATTGTAGTCGATCAGCCGCTGGTTGATGTCATATCCCGCCGGATCGTTGAGGAAGCCGAAGTCGATGGGCTTTCCCAGGACGGCAAGGTTGTGAACCGTGTTGTTGATGAGCCAGCCTGCCAGGATCAGGAACCCGATGAGCGCGACGATCTGGATTGTGATCGAACGGTACCGGGTGTCGTAGATCAGCATGCCGAGCTTGAACGACTCCTTCGGCGGGTCGGTCATGGTGCTCATGTTGGACATATCCCTGCGGCATACCGGGCTTCACTCCCGCGGGGTCTTGAGCGCCCCGTCCTGCGGCCCGGATGTGTTTGTTATTGTGCAAAAAAGCCAAGGGCGCGGAGTTTCCCGCGCCCTTGAAGCCTTTTCTTAGCGGAACGGCGGCGAGTAGAGCAGACCGCCGTTGGTCCACTGCGCGTTCAGGCCGCGCGCCAGGCCGATCGGGGTCGCTTCCCCGATGTTCTTCTCGAACAATTCGCCGTAGTTGCCGCCGGCCATAATGGCGCGCTTGGCCCATTCCCCGTCCAGGCCGAGCATTTCACCGAGCGACCCTTCCGTGCCCAGAAGCCGGTTGATTTCCGGGTTGTTGGTTCCGCCCGAAAGCTCTTCGATATTGGCCGAGGTCACGCCGAGTTCTTCGGCCGAGATCAGCGCGTTGAGCGTCCAGCGAACCACATCGCCCCATTCGTTGTCGCCATGCCGCACGAGCGGCCCCAGCGGCTCCTTGGAGATGATCTCGGGAAGCAGAATATGATCGCCGGGGCTCTCAAACGTGGCGCGCACGGCGGCAAGGCCGGAGGCGTCGGTCGTGTAGGTGTCACAGGCACCGGCGAGGTACTGCTGCTGGGCCTCGTTGTCGGTCTCGACCGGAACGGGCTCGTAGGAGATGTTGTTGGCGCGGAAGAAGTCCGCCAGGTTCAGCTCGGTCGTGGTGCCCGTCTGGATACAGACCGTGGCGCCGTCGAGCTCCTTCGCGGAAGAAACGCCGAGTTCCTTGGGCACCATGAAGCCCTGGCCGTCGTAGTAGTTCACACCGACGAATTCGAACTTCAGGTCGACGTCGCGGGTGAAGGTCCAGGTGGTGTTCCGGGCCAGCATGTCGATTTCGCCGGACGCGAGCGCGGTGAAGCGCGTCTTGCCGGTTGTCGGGATGAATTCGATGGCGGTCGCGTCGGAAAGGACGGCGGCGGCGACGGCGCGGCAGATCGCAACGTCGAAGCCTTCCCACTCCCCGCTCGCGCTCGGGTTTGCAAACCCGGTGAGACCGGTGTTCACACCGCAGTTCAGCGTACCACGCGCTTTGACATCATCCAGCGTCCCTGCCGAAGCAACTCCGGCGGATAGGCCAGCCAGAGCCAGCGCTCCAACGAGTACGGTCTTTTTCATTTGTACCTCTTCCTGATGGTCCCACCCAGGTTCGAGTGGTGTTCCTTTTTTTTGGGCGCAAAGGCCCCGAAAATCACGCGAGAGAGAGGTCCCCTCTCTCAACGCCCCAACATTGGGCAAATAACCAAATAAAGGTCAAGTGCAGGACAGAAAGCGGCCGTAGGGTAACCCTGCCATAGCAAATGGATGCGCTGAGAGATCAATTATTGGGCGATCGTTCCAGCCCCACTGTCACGATTCGGGCGATACGCGAGAAAGTTCATGGAAACGAGCGGCATGCAGGAAGGCTTGCCGCTTGATCTCGGCTTCCGCAGCGGCAGTTTCGTCCACGCCCCACTGGCTTTCCTGGAACGCCTCGTCAATTCGCGACATTTGCCAGATCTCGTCAGCCGGGAGAATCCCTTCTATTGCGGCGAGGCCCAGAACGAGCGAACCGGTCAGACTCACCAGGTCGTGCAGCGCGGTCAGCGCAAAGACGTCCTCACGCTCGACGCGCTGGCGCAGGCGCGAGAGGCTCTCCGCCGGTTGTGCGACCGGCACGATTCCCGCAGTCGGCACAAGCGCTGCGCCGATTGCCGAGCGCGCCCACTCCAGCATCGGGTCCCAGGCCTCCGCTTGCTGGACGAAGAGCCGGTCCGGCCCCTCTGCGCGATAGCAGCACAGATCGGTCTCGCCATAGGCCGCAATCAGCCCTGCAACCTCCGCGAACTGCGGTGCGACCTTGTCGATCGCCGCATTCGCGGATCGGGTGAACGGCATCGACAGCGGGTCGATAACCTCCGCCTGCGCGTCCCATTCCGCTGCGATCTCCCGAGCGAGCGGCCGTGTGGGCACCAAGAGCACCGCCTTTGCGGGCGTGCGCAATGGCCGCCCGTCGAGCGACACGCCCCAGCCGCCATCGCATTCCGTGATATCGGCGCGTTTCCAGAACCGCTTCGCCTTCCACTCGGCCATTCACGCCTCCCAGAGCCGCTCGATTGCAGCCGGCAAGTCTTCATATCGGTCAATCACGGCACCGGCCCCGGCGCGCAAAAGGTCCTGCGCGGGGTGGTAGCCCCAGGACACGCCAATGGTCTCGAAACCGGCGGCCCGCCCCATCTCGATGTCGAAAGTCGTATCGCCGATCATCACCGCATCGCGGGCCTCGGCCCCGGTTTCGACAAGCGCCGTCAACAGCATGGACGGGTGCGGCTTGGACGGGTGGTGATCGGCCACCTGTTCCGTCGCGAAGGCGCCGGTCAGCCCGTGTGCCGCCAAAAGATGATCCAGCCCGCGGCGCGACTTGCCTGTCGCCAGCCCGACCATCAGGTCATCGCGGCCCAGCAACATGTCGACCACGTCCCGCGCACCTGGATAAAGCGGCGACATGCGCTCCGGCGCGCCGGTCTGTCGGATCGAGGAGAAGCTGTCCTTGTAGGCTTCCACGAGCGCGACGCGGCGATCCGGTTCGATGTCCGGCGATAGCCGCTCCATCGCCACCGGCAGCGACAAACCCACGATGCCGAGCACCGCGTCGCGGCTCGGCGCTTCCAGACCGAGCGCATCGTAGGCACGGGCCATCGCACCCAGGATGTGGGCCTGACTGTCCACAAGCGTGCCGTCCACATCGAACACGACCAGTCGCAACGGGCTATCGGCGGTCATTCGATCTCCTCGAACGGGTCGGCCGGCACATCGGCCGGTTGCCAGCCCAGCATGTCCCAGGTTTTCTGCATATGCTCGGGCAGTGGCGCGGTAATACTCAGCCGGTTTCCCGTCACCGGATGGGTGAAGCTCAGGGACCGGGCGTGAAGGTGGAGCTTGCGGGAAAGCGCGCCGCCGAGCCCCGCGCCCCAGCCGTCGCCGAGGTTCTCCTGCCCGGACCCGCCATATTTCCCATCGCCGATGATCGGATGGCCGATCTCGGCCATATGGGCGCGGAGCTGGTGGGTCCGGCCGGTGACCGGCACCAGCGCCGCCCAACTCACGCGGCCGCCAAGTCCGGAGAGCACCGCGTAGTCGGTGGTCGCCCGTTTCGCTCCCGGCGTGGTATCTACGTCGCGCGGGTGCAGGCAGCGCATCTTCTCGCCCTCCCCGCCCGCGCCGTGACCGGACGCCTTGACCAACCCGTAGCGGACCGTGCCAAGCTGCGGCGACGGCACCCCGGCCAGCGCGGCCCAGTAGATCTTGCGCGTGTCGCGTGCCCGGAACGCCTCGGTCAACGCGCCGGCCGCGGCGCGTGTCCGCGCGAGGAGCAGGACGCCCGACGTATCCTTGTCGAGCCGATGAACGAGGCGCGGCTTTTCGTCGAGCCCGAACCGCAACGCGTCGGCCAGACCATCGACATGGCGGGTCTGCTTGCTGCCGCCCTGCGTCGGCAGACCGGCGGGCTTGTTGAGGGCAATGAGGTGGTCGTCGCGAAAGAGCACCGCCGCGCGGATCATCTTCGCATCCGCCTCCGACACGGCAGGCACCGCGCGTCGCGGCGCCTCCGTCTCCGGGTCGGGCAATGGCGGCACACGGACCGTCTGCCCCGCCTCGATCCGGGTCGACGTCTTGACCCGGCCGCCGTCGAGCCGCACTTCGCCCTTGCGGCACATCTTCTCGATGCGGCCTTGCCCGACATGCGGAAAGCGGTTGCGAAACCAGCGGTCGAGCCTCTGGCCCGCTTCGTCCGCACCAACCTCGATCTGCTGCACCCGGCTCATGGCAGCGGCACCAGCCCACGGGCAAGCGCCAGGCCGGCCACCAGCGCCGCGAGCGAGATCAGAACCGACACCGCGATATAGATCAGCGCGATTTCGGACTTGCCTTCTTCCATCAGGAAGATGGCATCCAGCGAAAAGGCGGAGAATGTCGTGAATCCGCCGAGAACCCCGGTCATCAGGAAAGGTGTCAGATGGGTGCCGCCCTTGCGCGCCAGCACAACCACCAGCGCCCCCATCAGAAAGGAACCCACGATGTTCACCGTAAGCGTGCCCCAGGGGAATCCGATGCCGAGAAGCGCCTTCATGGCGACATTCGTCAGGTAGCGGCAAGCGGCTCCGATTGCCCCGCCGAGAGCGACTTGAAGTGCAGTGAAAATCATGGCGCCGGTGTCCATGGACAGCGGCGCCATGTCAAGCGTCAGATCGGGATTTCAGATCGCCTCAGGCGGCGTCGCTGTGCCGGGTGCCGGTTTCGGCCGCACCGTCGATCGTCTCGATGATCCGGTCTTCCGGCACGTCGCCGAGGACGGTCTTCTTGCCGTGGATCATCGGCGTAACCAGGTCCTCGCCTTTCCAGACCCTGTAATAGACGATGGACCCGACATGCAGCAGCACCAGCAGGAGGATGAGCGGCGGCAAGGCGTTGTGCCACCCGGTCGCCCAATTGACCCAGGAACCGCTCACCGAATCCGCGAGCGGCCCCTTGTTGATGAAGTCGTCGGGATCGGAAAAGAGCCCGGTATAGGCCTGCAATCCCAGGACGCCCAGCAGCGCGAAAACCGACACCGCCCCCATCGGGTTGTGTCCTGCCCAGAAGCTCGGTGTCCGCGCACGGATTCCGCGCAGGTAGGCAATGAACGTCGCCGGGGAATAGACGAAGTCCCGGAACCGCGCAGGCCACGGCCCGACGAGGCCCCAGATCAGCCGGAACACCAGCAATCCGATCACGGCGTATCCGAAGTAGAAGTGCAACGTCATGATTCCCGGGCCGAATTCACCCAGGAACCATGCGGTCGCGACACAGATCGCCAGCGCCCAGTGGAACAGGCGAATGCCCGGATCCCACAGGCGGACACGAGTTAACTTGCCGGAACCCGGCGACCCGTTTGTCATTGGACTCAGTCCTTCTTGAGCTGGAACGCCTTGTGGCATTCCTGACATTGCTGGCCGATGCCGCCGAGCGCCTGGGCCATCTCACCCTGGCCGTTGCCGGCGACCTCCTGCATCGTCGCCGCGGCTTTCTGCAACTCGGTGCCGATGCCACCGGCCTTCTCGAAATTGTTCCACAGATCGGGCTTGGCGTAGGAAACCCCCGGAAGATCGTCGGCCGAGGTGCCCGGAATCCAGAAGCCGGACATATCCATGTTCACCAGCTCGACCAGCGCGTCGGCGGCGGCCTGCGCCGCGGCAGGATCATAATCGACCTCGCCCTTTGCCATCGCAGCAAAGGTTCCAACCTGTTTGCCGTATGATTTCATGTGGTCCTGACGCGCCTTGACGGCATCTGTCGCGGCATCTGCAACGGCAAGCGTCGGAAGGGAAAGGGCAATGGCGGTGAGAATGATCTTGCGCATGGCTGGTCTCCAAAATGTGCCAAGTCGGGACGAACCCGCGTAGTACGCGGGGGCTCGCGGTTTCCGTCGCCATGATTTGCATAAATTTCGGAAGCACGAGAACAATAATGTTTCGTTGCGAATATCAAATCTTGGTCAGGACGCGTCGCCACGTTTTGACCGGAGCTTCGCGAAATACTCGGTGCGGCGCTTCAATTCGCGTTCGAAGCCCCGTTCGACCGGGAAGTAGTAGAGACCGCGCTTCATGCCATCGGGGAAATAGTTCTGCCCCGAGAAGGCATCCTCTGCATCGTGATCGTACTGGTACTCCGCCCCATATCCCTGCTCTTTCATGAGCGCGGTCGGTGCGTTCAGGATGTGCTTCGGCGGCGGTTCCGAACCGGTGCGGGCGGCAGCCGACATTGCCGCCTTGTAGCCCGCGTAGGCAGCATTCGATTTCGGCGCCAGCGCGAGGTAGACGACAGCCTGCGCCAGGGCCAGTTCCCCCTCCGGGCTGCCCAGTCGCTCGTATATCTGCCAGGCCTCCAGGCAAAGGCCCTGCGCCTGCGGGTCGGCCAGGCCAATGTCCTCCACCGCCATCCGGGTGATCCGCCGCGCCAGATAGCGCGGGTCCTCGCCCCCTTTCAGCATCCGGGCCAGCCAGTAGAGCGCCGCATCCGGATCGGAGCCCCGCACCGATTTGTGCAGGGCCGAGATCAGGTTGTAGTGAGCGTCTCCCGACTTGTCGTACTGGGCGGCCCGCTGCGTCAGACGCGCGGTCAACACATCGGTATCGACGACGGCACCGCCTCCCCAGGCCGCGATCTGCTCCACCAGGTTGAGCAGGGCGCGCCCGTCTCCATCTGCCATCGCGACCAGTGTCGTCCGGGCACCGTCGGTCAGCGGGAGCGGGTGGCCCAATTCGGCCTCGGCGCGCGCCAGCAGGGCGGCAAGCGCGGCCTCGTCAAGGCGGTTCAGCACCAGCACCTGCGCGCGGCTGAGAAGCGCGGCATTCAGCTCGAAGGACGGGTTCTCGGTCGTCGCCCCGACCAGAACGATCGTTCCGTCCTCCATGTGCGGCAGAAACCCATCCTGCTGCGCCTTGTTGAACCGGTGGATCTCGTCAACGAAGAGCAGCGTTCCCTGGCCATTCCCGCGCCGGTGCCGTGCCGCCTCGAACACCTTTCGCAGCTCCGGAACGCCGGTGAAAATGGCGCTGATCTGTACGAAATGCAGATCGGTCTCGTCGGCCAGAAGGCGCGCGATGGTCGTCTTGCCGACACCGGGCGGCCCCCACAGGACCAACGACGAGAGACTGCCCGTGGCAAGCATCGCCCCCAGCGGCCCATCCGCTCCAAGCACATGATCCTGGCCGATAACCTGCGAGAGGCTGGTCGGACGCAACCTGTCGGCCAGCGGGCGCGGACCGGGCGTTTCCGAATTGGGAGCAGGCGAGTCGAACAGGTCTTGCATGAGCGCAGACTAGGCGCGTGCCGGGGGGAGCGAAAGCCGAACCTCGGACTATAGCAGGCGGGCATCCTTCGCGCGCTGGATGGCTTCGGCGGTCGTCCGGGCCATGAGTCTCTGACGGGCAGAGGTGAGCCGCGCCTTCAACGCGCTCTCGGAGATGTTGAGCTTTGCCGCGGCCGCTGCGTGCCTGTCGCCGGCCGCAATGAGTCTCAGCGCCTCCGTCTGGGCCGGGGTCAGCCGTTCGGGGGGCTCGGTCAGGGCATGGAGGCGGCCCACAATCCCCGAAATGGCCTTGATCTCCGCGTCGTTGAATTCCCGGTCCGAACGCGCGGCCCCGGCGATTGTGCGCGATACGATCGGACCAACCGAAACCTGCACCCCGAAGGTGAGGCCGAACTGGTCCGCTTCAAGCATGATTCCGAACGGATCGGGAATGTCGATCTCGCTCCAGCGCGCGGCGCCTTCGGTCGAAAACCCCCAGGCGGTCATCGGATCGCGCATCGCGTAGGCATTGGCCGTGTAGTGCTCGATCCAGGCCGGATTGTAGGTCTGATACGTCAGCAGTGGCGAGGCGAAACGAATATGCAAACCCACGAAATACCCGGCCGGGGCCAACACGGCCAGATCCGTGAGTTCCTTATCTATTGTCGCGCGTTCCGCCATACTGGCTCACTATCTAGGGGTGTCGGAGGCGATTGTCATATTGGCACCCGCAATTATTCGTAACCATTCCGGGAATGCCCTCGCATCGCCGTATCAACATTAGGCGTCGATTTCTGGCGCTCCTACGAAAAAAGCCCCCGAATGATCCGAGGGCTTCGTCTTGTCCGTGGCGACGGTGCTTACGCCTCGTCGGCCGCTTCCTCGCGCGCACGGTCGTCGGCACCCTTGGCGTCGACGTCGCGGTCGACCAGTTCGATGATCGCCATCGGGGCCATGTCGCCGTAGCGGAAGCCGGCCTTCAGAACGCGCACGCAACCACCGTTGCGCTCCGCGTACCGCGGGCCCAGCACGTCGAAAAGCTTCGCGACATGCTTGTCCTGCTTGAGGCGCGACGCGGCCAGGCGCCGGGCGTGCAGGTCGCCGCGCTTGCCGAGCGTGATCAGCTTCTCGACAATCGGCTTGAGTTCCTTGGCCTTGGGCAGGGTCGTCTTGATCTGCTCATGCTCGATCAACGAGCCGGCCATGTTGGCAAAGAGCGCCTTGCGGTGCTCGTGCGTACGGTTCAGGCGGCGGTATCCGCGGGCGTGACGCATGTGTCTTCTCCTTCGTGCCCTCTACGGGCGGTTTTGCTTTGTCCGGCGACCCATGCGTGCGGGTCGCTCTCCTTGGGGCGGGATGCCCAGGGTGATTCCCGTTTTGAAAATCACCGTTGGCCAACAGGCGAAATGCCCGGTTCGGGCAAATCGACGAGAGGCCGGTTGTTCGGACGCGCCTGAGCGGCGCGCCCAGATCGAAGATCAGAACTGATCTTCGAATTTCTTGGCGAGATCCTCGATGTTCTCCGGCGGCCATTCCTCGACATCCATGCCGAGGTGCAGGCCCATGCCCGAGAGCACTTCCTTGATCTCGTTGAGCGACTTGCGGCCGAAGTTCGGGGTGCGGAGCATCTCGGCTTCGGTCTTCTGGATCAGGTCGCCGATGTAGACGATATTGTCGTTCTTCAGGCAGTTCGCCGAGCGGACAGAGAGTTCCAGCTCGTCCACCTTCTTCAACAGAAGCGGGTTGAACTCCAGCCCATCGTCCTCTTCCTGGCGGCCGGCGGCTTCCGGCTCCTCGAAGTTGACGAAGATCGACAGCTGGTCCTGCAGGATGCGCGCGGCAAAGGCGAGCGCGTCGTCCGGGGTGACCGACCCGTCGGTCTCGATCTTCATCGTCAGCTTGTCATAGTCGAGCACCTGGCCCTCGCGGGTCGGCTGCACGTCGTAGGAGACCTTCTTGACCGGCGAATAGATCGCGTCGATCGGAATCAGACCGATCGGTGCGTCTTCCGGGCGGTTCTTGTCGGCGGCGACATAGCCCTTGCCCGTGTTGACGGTCAGTTCGACGTAGAGGTCCGCACCTTCGTCGAGGTGACAGATGATGTGATCCTTGTTCAGGATCTCGATCCCCGCCGATTCCGAAATCTCGCCGGCGGTCACGGCACCCGGCCCCTTCGCGGAGATCGACAGGCGCTTGGGTCCGTCGACATCCATGCGGATGGCAACACCCTTGAGGTTGAGCACGATATCGGTGACGTCTTCACGCACACCGGCAACGCTGGAAAACTCGTGCAGGACGTTGTCGATCTGTACGCTGGTGATGGCGGCGCCCTGGAGCGACGACAGCAGAACGCGGCGCAGGGCATTGCCGAGCGTCAGACCAAAACCCCGCTCGAGGGGTTCGGCCACCACAGTCGCCTTGCGGCTCGCATCGGCGCCGGGCTTGACCTCCAGCTGGGTGGGCTTGATCAGTTCCTGCCAGTTCTTGTGGATCATGTATGTTGCCTCCATACCTGTTCGCCTCCCATGTCCGACGAGACGAACGCCCGAGGGTCAAAATGCCAGAACGGACCGCACCCGTTACGGCGCGGTCCGGTAGTGTCGGGCCAGTTCCTCAGACGCGGCGGCGCTTCGGAGGACGGCAGCCGTTGTGTGCAATCGGCGTCACGTCGCGAATCGACGTGATGTTGAACCCGACGGCAGCAAGGGCACGCAATGCGCTCTCGCGGCCGGAGCCCGGCCCCTGAACCTCGACCTCCAGCGTTTTCACGCCGTGTTCCTGCGCCTTGCGGCCAGCATCTTCGGCGGCCATCTGGGCGGCGTAGGGGGTCGACTTCCGGGAACCCTTGAAGCCCATCGTACCGGCGGACGACCAGGAGATCGCGTTGCCCTGCACGTCGGAAATCAGGATCTTGGTGTTGTTGAACGAGGAGTTCACATGCGCAACGCCAGCGGCGATGTTCTTGGAAACCTTGCGCTTCGAAGGACGCTTGTCACGAGCCATATCTTCTGCCCTCCCTTACTTCTTCTTGCCGGCAATCGGCTTGGCCGGGCCCTTGCGGGTGCGGGCATTGGTATGGGTGCGCTGGCCGCGCACGGGCAGGTTGCGGCGATGGCGCAGGCCGCGATAGCAGCCGAGGTCCATCAGACGCTTGATGTTCATCTGGGTCTCGCGACGCAGGTCGCCTTCAACGGTGTAGTTCGCGTCGATGTGCTCGCGGATCGCCAGAACCTCGGCGTCGGAGAGTTCGTTCACGCGACGCGTCACGTCGATGCCCACGGCCGAGCAGATTTCCGCGGCGGACGAGGTGCCGATTCCGGTGATGTAGGTGAGCGCGATCGGGACGCGCTTGGCTGTCGGGATGTTGACCCCTGCAATACGTGCCAAGAGGTATGTTCCTTCATGGTTGCGGTTCCGTAGCGCCAGAACCTTTTTTCACAACAGTTTTCCCGTTGGCGTGCCGCCAGCGGGAGAGGTTTCGCACCGAGTCGCCTGCCGCCTTTCAAGGCTCCCTCGCGACATACCGCATGGGTCGAACAGTCGACGGCGATTCTCGGATGAGGGCTGTCAAGTAATAGATTACGTATGGGTGGTCAAGGCCCCGATTCCGGACCCCTTCACTCCGCCGGATTCACGCGCCGCGTCCGGCCACCATCACACGCAATGAAACCGATCCGAAGGCGCGCGTCAACCGGTCCTGCACGCCCGCACACCGGCTCCCCGGCGGCTGCGGCCCGCTGCCGCCCAGCCCGCGCATCGCGAAATATACTTGCGCGAATGCCCGCGCATCCGTAACAAACTCACCACCCCATTCCGTGAGGACAGGATGACCCGTTACACCGGACATGTCGAAAAGGTCCTTGAAACCGCCCAGTCGTCCAGCGCGGCGGCACGCTCGCGCCTTGCGGCGAGCTGGCGGCGCTCGGCCCAGAAGCACGGGCTCGATCCGGCCGAGACACGGCTTCCGGAGCGTGTCGACGGCGGCAACCTGCGCCAGCGCCGCGAGAGCCTGGAGACCTTTCTGACCATCGCCGCCCCGCGGCTCGACCAGCTCTTCACGCTCGTCGGGCAATCGGGCTGCGCGGTTCTGCTGACCGATACCGACGGGGTCATCCTCGACCAGCGAATCGCCGACAGCGATGCCAAAACCTTCGAGAGCTGGGGGCTTGTCGCCGGGAGCGACTGGAGCGAGGCCCGCGAGGGCACCAACGGTATCGGCACCTGCCTGACCGAACAGCGCCGGCTGATCATCCATCGCGACGAACACTTCTACGCCCGCAACACGGCAATGAGCTGCATTGATGCGCCGATCTTCGGGAGCAATGGCGAGATCGTCGCCGCGCTCGACATCTCGTCCGCCCGCGCCGACCAGACAGAGGGTTTCAACCGGCTGATCGGCGCGCAGGTGACCCAGACCGCGCGCGCCATCGAAGAGGCGAACTTCCGCGCCGCCTTTCCCGAGGCCCGGATCGTGGTTGCCGATTGCGACGACACCGAATCGGCAACGCTGCTGGCCATCGACACCCATGACCTCGTCATCGGCGCCACGCGGGAGGCCCGGCGGGTGTTCGACCTCGGGACAGGCCCGCTCGCCCCGCGCCCGGCCGTCGATATCCTGGGCCGCGACGACGGACCGACCGGATTCGAAAAGGCCGAGAAGGCGGCGGTGGTCCGCGCCCTGACGCGCGCCGGGGGGAACGTCTCCCAGGCTGCGCGGCAGCTCGGTATCGCGCGCGCCACGCTCTATCGCCGCATGAAACGGCTTGGCCTCGACGAAAGCTGAGCCCACCTGTCTCAGTGCTGAGACACCTTGGCCGACCGGCCATCCGCGCCGGGGCTGACGCAGGGACGCTTCATGGCGATCTTCCTCGAACCCGGCCGGAGGAGCCGGACGAACAGGAGGACGCCCTATGAACGAGATGACCCGCACGGCAGACGCAATCCATGCTTCGCCCTTCAAGCAGCGCTACGACAACTTCATCGGCGGCCGCTTCACGCCACCGGTGAACGGCCGCTATTTCGACAACACGACGCCGATCACCGGCGCCAAGATCTGCGAATGTGCCCGCTCCGACGGTGCGGACGTTGAATTGGCGCTCGATGCCGCCCACGCCGCGCGCGAGGCCTGGGGCACCACCTCGGCCGCCGAACGCTCCAACGTCCTTCTGAAGATCGCCGACCGGCTGGAGGAGAACATCGAGTTGCTCGCCATGGCCGAGACCTGGGACAACGGCAAGCCGATCCGCGAGACAACCGCTGCCGACATTCCGCTCTCGGTCGACCACTTCCGCTACTTCGCCGGTGTGCTGCGCGGACAGGAAGGCTCGATGTCGGAGATCGACGCCGACACCGTGGCCTACCACTACCACGAGCCGCTTGGCGTCGTGGGCCAGATCATCCCCTGGAACTTCTCCATCCTGATGGCGGCGTGGAAACTGGCTCCCGCGCTGGCGGCAGGCAACTGCATCGTGCTGAAGCCGGCCGAGCAGACCCCGGCCGCGATCATGGTCCTCGTCGAACTGATCGCCGATCTACTGCCCGACGGTGTCCTGAACGTCGTCAACGGCTATGGCGCCGAAGTCGGCGCGCCGCTCGCGCGCTCCAACCGTATCGCCAAGATCGCCTTCACCGGCTCCACCCAGACGGGCCGCATGATCATGCAATACGCCACCGAGAACCTGATCCCGGTGACGCTGGAACTGGGCGGCAAGTCCCCCAACATCTTCTTCTCCGACGTGATGCGCGAGGACGATGCCTTCCTCGACAAGGCGGTCGAGGGTTTCGTGCTCTTCGCCTTCAACCAGGGCGAGGTCTGCACCTGCCCGTCGCGGGCGCTGATCCAGGAGGATATCTACGACGCCTTCATCGAGCGCGCCATTGACCGCGTGAAGGCCATCAAGCAGGGCGACCCGCGCGACATGGAGACGATGG
Organism: Tropicimonas marinistellae; assembly: GCF_001509585.1. GTDB lineage: Bacteria > Pseudomonadota > Alphaproteobacteria > Rhodobacterales > Rhodobacteraceae > Tropicimonas > Tropicimonas marinistellae. Next base: position 83,529 of record NZ_LNCI01000014.1, read on the forward strand.
TCGGCGCCCAGGCGAGCGCCGAGCAGCAGGACAAGATCATGTCCTACTTCACCATCGGCCGCGAAGAGGGCGCCGAGGTGCTGGTGGGCGGCGATGCCGCGCATCTGGGCGGCGAGCTGGAGAACGGCTTCTACATCCAGCCCACGATCCTCAAGGGTCAGAACTCCATGCGCGTGTTCCAGGAGGAGATCTTCGGCCCCGTGGTCTCGGTCACGACCTTCAAGGACGAAGAGGAGGCGCTGCATATCGCCAATGACACGATGTACGGCCTCGGCGCCGGGGTCTGGTCGCGCGATATCAACACCTGCTACCGCTTCGGCCGCCATATCGAGGCCGGGCGCGTCTGGGTGAACAATTACCACGCCTACCCCGCCCACGCGGCCTTCGGCGGCTACAAGCAATCCGGCATCGGGCGCGAAACCCACAAGATGATGCTGGATCACTACCAGCAGACCAAGAACATGCTGGTTTCCTATAACCCCAACAAGCTCGGCTTCTTCTGATCCCGACCTTCCCCGCGCGCGCCACCTTCCCCCGGCGCGCAAGCCGGAGCGTCCCGCCGCCACCTCCCGGGCGGCGGGACAATTCATTCGGACCGTCCCGCCCGAACCCTCGCTCGCCAGCCGCCGTCTCAGACCGAAGATCCAAACGCGACCGGCAATACCTGATGCCGCGATCTGGAAGCGACACCCTTCTGGCTGTCCGGACGATGACCGGAATTCCGCCGGCGCCACCCGCGGCGGGCCCGCCCGGCGCCCTGTCCAACGCGATGGGCGCAGCGAGTCCGCGCGCCACACCCCGGACCGTCGGGGTCCCCCATATGCCAGCAGGCGCCGTGCGCCGTGGTTTCAGCCGAGATAGCCGAGCTGTCGGAAGGAGGCGTTCTCCGCCTTGCCGATCACCACATGGTCGTGGATCGTGATCCCCACGGCCTGGCAGGCATCCGCAATCCGGTCGGTCATCACGATGTCCTCGTTCGACGGCGACGGGTCGCCCGAGGGGTGGTTGTGCACGAGGATCACAGCGCTCGCATTGAGCTCCAGCGCCCGCTTCACGATCTCGCGCGGGTAGACGGGAACGTGGTCCACCGTCCCCTCGGCCTGCGCCTCGTCCGCGACGAGGTTGTTCTTGCGGTCGAGGTAGAGCACCCGGAACTGCTCGGTGTCCCGATGCGCCATGACCGTCTTGCAATATTCCATCAGCGCGTCCCACGACGAGAGCACGTGGCGCTGCATCACCCTGGCCCGCGCCATCCGATGCGCAAAGGCCTCGGCCAGACGCAGTTGGTAATAGACCTTCTCCGTCGCGCCATCGACTTCCAGCAGCCGCGCCTGCGGGGCCGCGATCACGCCGTTCAAGTCGCCGAAGGCGGCGAGCAGGCGCTTTGCCAGGGGCTTGGTGTCGATCCGCGGGATGGCATTGAACAGGAGCATCTCCAGCAGCTCGTATTCCGGCATGGCCGCGTGACCGCCGGAGAGGAACCTTTGCCGGAGCCGCTCCCGATGGCCCCAGTAATGCGGCCGCGCCTGCCCGTCCTCGCCCCGCACCAACCCGCCGCCGGCCGCCGCATCGGCCTTCAGGCGCGCGGTCTGCCGGTAGCTCGGCTGGCTTGCGGGGCGCGTTTCGGCGCCGGGCGGCGGAAGGCGGGCCTCAAGCTCGTCCAGCCCCTTCAGGGCCGCTTCCGAAAACCCGCCGGGCGCATCGGGCGGCACATCATTGCGAAACAGACCCCCCTGCCCGGCGCCCGCCTCCGGACGTTTCGCGCCGATCCCGGCAATTCGATCCCAGATCTTCGACATGCGCCGCTGTGCTCCGACATGGCCCCACGTCGCACACCAAACACCGTGAATGGTTAACAGCAGGTAAGCGCACCCGCGCCGGAGACGAAAACGGGCGCCCGAAGGCGCCCGCTCGATCAAGGGTTAGGCCGATGTCAGCGGCGCGCCGGCGCCTTGCGGGGCCGCTTCTTGCCGCGAAGCTGCGACTTCTCGATCAGCCCCTCGTACTGGTGCGCCAGCAGATGCGACTGGACCTGCTGGATCGTGTCCATCGTCACCGACACGACGATCAGCACCGAGGTGCCGCCGAAGTAGAACGGGATCGCAAGCTGGTTGCGCAGGATCTCCGGGAAGAGACAGACCGCCGCCAGGTAGGCAGAGCCCAGAACGAGCACGCGGCGCACCACGTAGTCCAGGTACTCGGCCGTCTTGGCACCCGGGCGGATACCCGGCACGAAACCGTTCTGGTTCTTCAGGTTGTCCGCCACGTCCTCGGTCTTGAACGACACGTTCTCGGTGTAGAAGTAGGTGAAGAAGATGATCATGGAGGCGAAGAACAGCAGGTAGAGCGGCTGTCCGGGGCCGAAATAGGCCATGATCGTCGACATCACCGGGCCCGTATTGCCACCGGAGAAGGTGGCGATCGTGGTCGGCAGCAACAGCAGCGAGGAGGCGAAGATCGCCGGGATCACGCCCGCCGGGTTCACCTTGATCGGCAGGTGGCTGGAGCCGCCATCATAGACCTTCATCCCCACCTGGCGGCGCGGATACTGGATGTGGATCTTCCGGAGCGCGCGCTCCATGAAGACCACGAAGGCCACGAGCGCCACCATCATGACGAGGATACCGATGATCACCGCCGGGCTGATCGCACCGGACCGGCCGGAGGCGAAGAACTGCGCCAGCGCCGCCGGAACCTCGGCGATGATACCGACGAAGATGATCAGCGAAATACCGTTGCCCACGCCGCGGGCGGTGATCTGCTCGCCCAGCCACATCAGGAACATCGTACCGCCGACAAGCGTGATCACCACGGCGGCGCGGAAGAACCAGCCCGGATCATGCGCCAGCCCGCCGGCTTCGAGGCTCACCGCCAGCCCGTAGGCCTGGAAGGTCGCAAGCAACACGGTGCCGTAGCGCGTGTACTGGTTGATCTTCTTGCGGCCCTGCTCGCCCTCTTTCTTCAACTGCTCCAGCTGCGGGACCATGGCGGTCATCAGCTGGATGATGATCGAGGCGGAGATGTAGGGCATGATGCCGAGCGCAAAGATCCCCATCCGCCCCAGCGCGCCGCCGGTGAACATGGTCAGGATGCCGCCGATCCCGGCCGCCGCCTGATCCATGAAGTCCCGCAGCGCCTGGCCGTCGATTCCCGGCACCGGAATATAGGTGCCGAGCCGGTAGACGATCAGAAGACCGAGGGTGAAAAGGATGCGCTGGCGGAGCTCGGTGGCCTTGCCCAGGGCGGCCCAGCTCATGTTGGCCGCCATTTGCTCTGCTGCTGATGCCATTGGCTGTCTCTCTTGCGCGCGCGCCGCCGAACCGTTTCCCGGTCGGCGGCGCTGGAAAACTGGAAGTTAAGTAAGGGGCATTCCCGCCCCTCACAACCTCTTATTCGGCCGCGGCCTCTGTCGCTGCCGAAGACGTGACTGTCAGCGAGCCGCCGGCCTTTTCCACGGCCGCAACGGCGGATTTCGACGCGCCGGAGACCTGCAGGTCCACCTTGGCACCGAACTCGCCCTTGGCGAGCACGCGGATACCGTCGAGCTTGCGGCGCACGAGGCCCGACTCGACCAGGACGGCCTCGGTGATCGGCTGCTTGGCGTCGATCTTGCCGGCGTCGATGAATTTCTGGAGGATGCCGAGGTTCACCACGGCCCAGGATTTGCGGTTCGGCTTGTTGAAGCCGCGCTTGGGCAGGCGCATGTAGAGCGGCATCTGGCCACCCTCGTAGCCGTTCAGAGCCACACCCGAGCGGGATTTCTGACCCTTGATACCACGGCCGGCGGTCTTGCCCTTGCCGGAGCCGGGACCACGGCCGATGCGCTTTTTCTTCGGGGTGGAGCCCTCGGCGGGGCTCAGTTCGTTCAGTTTCATGTCGCTTCTCCTTGCCGGATGCGGCCCCCAGCGACGGGAGCGGCCGACCACGGCATTTCTTGTTGTGTCGAGTCGGGTCCCGAAGGACCACCGGAGGCGTATAGAGGCAATGGGCACCGCGATCAAGAGCGCACAACGAGGTGTGCCACCCCACACCAAGCCGCGCATCGCCGGTCCGTGGGGCGGCGACCCAACGCCGGGGCAAGGCGCTTTATCGTGTCGCCCCGACTGGCCTCCGAACGCCGTGCAAACGTCCCCCAATCGCCGGGATGGGGGGGGGCGGACTGGCGATGCGCGGCGGCCTGACGGCCTTGTCCCGCGCAGGGGAAAGCGTTCCACCCTCGGCACAAGACCTGCCCCGCGCGGAGCCGGCTCGAATGCCACTCACTCCCCCGACGCCTCCCAGCATTGCGGCCAGCCGTAGCCCCACCGCCAGGGCAGGCCGGTACAGGGGCCGCCGCCAAGCCGGACCGCCTGGAACATCGCCTCTGAAATCGCGCGGTAGACCTGACGCACCTGCGCTTCGTCGAGGCCGTAGAGATCCTGCAGCACCGCGTCGCGGCTGTCCGCGGTGGCGGCCACGCAGGTTTTCAACGCCCCGTCGGCCGCCAGCCGCGCCTCGAAGCTCGCCTCCGGGTCGGGGTCGGGTCCGCCGGTGTGATAGGCCCGGTCGTGGGTCACGCAGCAGGCTTCCCAAGGCGGAATGCCTTCGTGGGCCTCCGCGAACGCGGGAAACCGTTCGGCGGTGAAGGTCCAGAGGCTCGACATGCCCCCGGAACAGCCATCCGTCGTGAAGGGGGTCAGCTCCGCACCCGGTTCCCGCCGCCGCTTGGCGAGCCATTCGTGCGACGGCAGTTCCACCGAACGGGCAAGCTGCGCTGTCCAGTCTGCCTCCGCCTGCGCCGGGGCGGCGCCCAGGCCGAGGATGCCGGCCACGAGGACCGCGGACGCCCTAGGGCGAGCCATCGCGATAGACCTTGTCGTCGACGCTCAGGCCGAGCCGGTTGCCAAGCGCCAGGACCAGTCGTTCCGCGCCGCCAAGACTGGCCCGCTGTGCCAGAACCTCGCGTGCCAGTGCCGGTTCGTCGGTGATCAGCCCGTTCACGCCAAGGCTCAGCATGTGCGACATCGCCAGCGGGTCGTTGACCGTCCAGACATAGAGCGGCTTGCCGGCTTCGCGGGCGTTGCGGACGAGGTACGGTGTCGCCATAGCCATGTTCACGGCCAGGAAATCCGCCTCCAGCTCCCACAACCGGCCCACCGATTGCGCCGCCAGCAGGCCCACCGTCCAGTCCGGCCGCAATGCCTTCATCTTCTGGACGGCCTCGTATTTCAGGCTCATCGCCTCGACCTGATCCTCCATCCCGGTTTCGGCGACGATATCGGCGACCCGCTGCTCCAGCATCTCGTCGTGACCGTAGTATTTCAGCTCGATCAGAACCCCCGAGCCGCTGTCCTTGGCAAGCTCCAGCGCCTGTCGCAGCGTCGGGGTCCGCTCGCCGGAATACTCCGATCCGAACCAGCTGCCGATGTCGATCTCCGCCAGCTCGTCCGATGTCGCGTCCCAGACCTTCAGGGGGTTGCCGGCGAGCTTCATGAAATCGCTGTCATGCACCACGATGACCTCGCCGTCGGCGCTCTCCTGAACATCGAGCTCCACCCAGGTCGCCTCGTCCTCGATCGCCAGCGCGAAGGAGGCCATGGTGTTCTCCGGCCGGAGCCCGGCGGCGCCACGGTGCGCGATGATGTCCACCTCGCCGTCCGCCCCCCGGCGTGCCGCCAGATCCACGCCGCCGCCGATCCCGAACACCGCCGCGACGACCAGCCCGACAAAGAGCGCCAGGCGCAGGGTCCCGCGTTCCTTCTCCACGTTGGGGGTGATCCCGGCGGTTCCGGGCCAGCCGGCCCGCTCCATCAGCAGGTCGGCCAGCGCGCCGGTGGTCAGCGTCGTCACCAGCAGGTTCAGCAGCGCCCAGATCCCCGCGAATACGAACAGGACGGCGGCAAGCCGCGTGAGGTTCAGGCCGATCGCGTCGGCGGCCAATCCGGCGCCGCCACTGACGATGGCGAAGGGCACCGCCACGGCGATCAGCGAAACGCCCGCCCAGACGAGCAGCGTCACGAAAAGGTCGAGCCGCTGGCCCGCCATGCGCCGCGCGCTCTCGCCGAAGCTGTCCCTCGGTGCGACGTCCTCGAACAGAACCAGCGGCAGGGCGACCGCCCACCCCATCAGGCTCCGGACGAGCAGGGCCAGCATCGCCAGCATCATCACGCCGATCAGGACCGCCGCCTGCACGAATTCCGGCGGATGCTCGGCAAGGTAATAGTTGATGTCGTACTCGGTCAGCCGGTGTTGCACGACAACAAGGGACAACAGCACGAAGGGCGCCACGATCGCCACGATCCGCAGCAACAGCCGCCAGGCGAAGCCGACGATCCGGAAGAACTTCGGCACGATCGCCGCCACGCCCGCCTCGAACCGCCGTTGCCGGTTCCGCCGCGCGTCGAGCGCAATCGCCATCATGAAGGAGATATCGAGCACGTAGGTGCTCAGCAGCAGGCTTGCGACCACGAGGGCCGCCACGAAACCGACCGGAGACACCAGGAACATCGCGATGTCGAAATCCGACAGCGCCGGCTTTCCCGACAGGGCAATTGCCAGCCGCAACGTCAGCGCCAGCGCCGGCGCAAGGACCGCCGCCACCACGAGGCTGAACACGAGATGCGACAGCAGGAACGGCCAGCGCAGCCGCCATGCCTCGTGAAACGCGTCACCAACGGCCCGCAGGGGCATGTTCAACATGAGACTCTCCGACTGCTTCGCGCTCATTTATAACGCGTTGATTGCAGCCGGATAGCCCCGCAATCCCCGCCGGCCGCGGGTCGGGCGCCCACCGTTTGGCGAAAATCGACCGCGCCGGGCGGCATTCACCCCGGGTCCGGGCGGGATTTGGGGCCGTTCTCGGGACGGCACCCCGAAAAGGCAAAGGGCGGCCACGCGGACCGCCCTTTCCAATACTACGAAGACAGGGGCTCAGCCCTTCTCTTCGACGATCTCCACCAGATGCGGGATCTTGTTGACCATGCCGCGGATCGCGGGCGTGTCTTCGAGTTCGCGCGTCTTGTGCATCTTGTTGAGCCCCAGGCCGATCAGCGTCTTGCGCTGGATCTCGGGGCGGCGGATCGGCGAGCCGATCTGCTTCACGACGATGGTTTTTGCCATGTCTCCGTCTCCTTACGCTTCGGCCGGGGCTTCGGCCGGCGCTTCCGCAGCGGCAGGGGCCTCTTCCGGCTTCTTCAGGATGTCGGCCACCTTCTTGCCGCGGCGCTGCGCGACCATGCGGGGGCTCGATTCCTTCTTCAGACCGTCCAGGGTGGCGCGGATCATGTTGTAGGGGTTCTGCGTGCCAATGGATTTGGCGACGACGTCATGAACGCCCAGCATCTCGAAAACGGCACGCATCGGACCACCGGCGATGATACCGGTACCTTGCGGGGCGGTCCGCATCACGACGCGGCCAGCACCGTGGCGACCCTCGATATCGTGGTGCAGCGTGCGGCCTTCGCGCAGCGGCACGCGGATCATCTGGCGCTTGGCTTGCTCGGTGGCCTTGCGGATGGCCTCGGGGACCTCCTTGGCCTTGCCCTTGCCAAAGCCGACGCGGCCCTTCTGGTCGCCAACGACCACGAGCGCGGCAAAGCCGAAGCGCTTACCGCCCTTGACGGTCTTGCTGACGCGGTTGATCGCAACCAGGCGATCGGCGAATTCGGGGGTTTCGTCGCGGTCGCGGCGGTTGCCCCGGCGGTTTTCACGTTCTGCCATTCGGCATTCCTTCTCTCATGGCCCAGTCCGTGTTGGCTTCGGCCTTCGTTTGCTCAATCCTGGTGAGCCCCGCATGCGGCGCCCCCGGATCATCGGGGCGGCCCGGGGGCCGCCCACAGGGTTCAGAACTTCAGACCACCTTCGCGCGCGGCGTCGGCCAGGGCCTTCACCTTGCCGTGGAAGAGGAAGCCGCCGCGGTCGAAGTAGCACTCCTCGACGCCGGCCTTCTTCGCGCGTTCGGCAAGCGCGGAGCCAACCTTGGCGGCGGCTTCCACGTTGTTCTTGCCGACGACGCCGAGGTCCTTCTCCAGCGTGGAGGCGGCCGCGAGGGTCTTGCCCTGCACGTCGTCGATCAGCTGCGCGCTGATGTTCTTGCCCGAGCGGTGCACCGAAAGGCGCAGCTTGCCCGGGTTGGTCTTGCGAAGTTTGTTCCGGACGCGCAGGCGGCGCTTGAGGAACAGGTCCCGTTTGCTGTTTGCCATCTATCTCGTCCTTACTTCTTCTTGCCTTCCTTGCGGAAGATGAACTCGCCCTTGTAGCGGATGCCCTTGCCCTTGTAGGGCTCCGGCCGGCGCCAGTCGCGAATGTTCGCGGCCACCTGGCCCACGAGCTGCGCATCGCTGCCTTCGACGACGATTTCCGTCTGCTTCGGGCAGGTGACGGTCACACCGTCGGGGATCGGGAAGTCGACGTCGTGGCTGAGGCCGAGGTTCAGCTTGAGCGTGTTGCCCTGCATCTGAGCCCGGTAACCCACACCCTGGATCTCCAGCTCCTTCTTGAAGCCTTCGGTGACACCGGTGACGAGGTTCCCGACCATCGTGCGGGACATGCCCCACTGCTGGCGGGCGCGCTTCGACTTGCCGCGCGGGTCCACGCTCACCTGGTTGTCCTCGACCGTCAGGGTGACGTCGTCGGTGGCGGTGAAGCTCAGGGTGCCTTTCGGCCCCTTCACCTCGATGGTCTGGCCGGAGAGGGACGCGGAAACGCCCGACGGCAGCTCGACCGGTTTCTTACCAATACGAGACATGTGTCACCCTCCTTAGAAGACGGTGCAGAGAACTTCGCCGCCAACATTGTTGGAGCGAGCCGCTGCATCCGACATCACGCCCTTGGACGTGGAGACGATGGAAACACCCAGGCCCTGACGGACCGACGGGATGTCGTTCACGCTCATGTACACGCGGCGGCCGGGCTTGGAAACGCGCTTAAGTTCGCGAATGACCGGGGTGCCGTCGAAGTACTTCAGCGAGATTTCGATTTCGGGGTGCTGAGTATCCGCAACCTTCTCGTAGCCGCGGATGTAGCCCTCGTCGGCCAGCACATCCAGAACCCAGGCACGAAGCTTGGAGGCCGGTGTACGGACGGTGGACTTGCCGCGCATCTGAGCGTTGCGGATGCGGGTCAGCATATCACCAAGAGGATCGTTCATGTGTTCTCCTCCTTACCAGCTCGACTTGACCATGCCGGGGATCTGCCCTTCGGAGGCAAGGTCCCGCAGCGCGATCCGCGACATCTTCAGCTTGCGGTAATACGCCTTGGGGCGGCCCGAGAGCTGGCAACGGTTGTGAAGGCGGGTGGCCGAGGAATTGCGGGGCAGCTTGGCCAGCTTCAGCCGGGCCTTGAACCGCTCTTCCATCGGGCGCTCTTCGTCATTCGCGATTTCCTTCAGCGCGGCGCGCTTGGCGGCGTATTGCTCGACAAGCTTCTGGCGCTTCTTCTCGCGTTCGATCATGGATTTCTTAGCCATAGGTCCGGATCCCCTCAGCTGTTGAACGGCATGTTGAAATGCTTCAACAGCGCCTTGGCTTCCGCGTCGGTCGGCGCGGTGGTGCAGATAACGATGTCCAGCCCCCAGGCTTCATCGACCTTGTCGAAGTCGATCTCGGGGAAGACGATGTGTTCCTTGAGCCCCATGGCGTAGTTGCCACGGCCATCGAAGGACTTGCCGGAAACGCCGCGGAAGTCGCGGACGCGGGGCAGCGCGATGGTGATCAGGCGGTCGAGGAATTCGTACATCCGGTCGCCACGCAGGGTCACCTTGGAGCCGAGCGGCATGCCTTCGCGGACGCGGAAGGTCGCGATCGACTTCTTGGCCTTGGTGATCACGGCCTGCTGGCCGGCGATGGCGGTCAGGTCATCCGCGGCCGACTTGGCCTTCTTGGAATCCTTCACGGCCTCGGTGCCGGCACCGATGTTCAGAACGATCTTCTCCAGCTTGGGGATCTGCATATCGTTCTTGTAGGAGAACTCTTCCTTCAGGGCCGGACGGATCGTGCCGTTGTAATGGGCCTTCAGGCGCGGGGTGTAATCGGCGTCGAGCATCAGATCGCGTCTCCCGTGGTCTTGGCGAAGCGGACCTTCTTGCCGTCTTCCTCGCGGAAGCCGACGCGGCTCGGTTTGCCATTGGCGTCGACGATAGCCAGGTTGCTCAGGTCGATCGGCATGGCCTTGGCCATGCGGCCACCCTGGGAGGCCTGGGTCTGGCGCTGGTGGCGCACGGCGATGTTGATGCCGCCCACGACGGCCTTGCCGGCCTTCGGGTCGACCGTCTCGATCTCGCCGGTCTTGCCCTTGTCCTTGCCGGCAAGGACGATGACCTTGTCACCTTTGCGGAGTTTGGCAGCCATCAGAGCACCTCCGGGGCGAGCGAGATGATCTTCATGAAGTTCTTCGCACGCAGCTCGCGAACCACCGGCCCGAAGATACGGGTGCCGATCGGCTCGTTGTTGTTGTTGAGAATGACGGCGGCGTTGCGGTCGAAACGAATGGCGGTGCCATCCTCCCGACGCACTTCCTTGGCGGTCCGGACGACGACGGCCTTGCGCACGTCACCCTTCTTCACGCGGCCACGCGGGATGGCTTCCTTGACCGACACCACGATGATGTCGCCCACGGAGGCGTATTTCCGCTTCGAGCCGCCGAGGACCTTGATGCACTGAACCCGGCGCGCACCGGAGTTGTCAGCGACATCCAGATTGGTCTGCATCTGGATCATGAGGTTTCTCCCGACCTGTGAGGGGTGTTCTGGTTCTTCCCCCCAGGGTTTCGATCAAACCGGGTGTGGTTTGGCTGTTAGGCCGTCACCACCTCCCAGCGCTTGGTCTTCGAGATCGGCGCACATTCCTGGATACGGACGGTGTCGCCAACCTTGAACTCGTTCTTCGGGTCGTGGGCCCGGTACTTCTTGGAGCTCCGCACGGTCTTGTGCAGCAGCGGGTGCTTGTAGCGGCGCTCCACCAGAACGGTCACGGTCTGCTCGTTCTGGTCGCTGGTCACGGTGCCTTGAAGGATACGCTTGGGCATGTCTCTCAGGCCTCCGCTTCGTTGCTGGTCGCGGCCGCGGCCGCCTTTTCGTTCAGAACCGTCTTCACACGGGCCACGTCGCGGCGGACCTGGCGCATGCGCGCGGTGTTTTCCATGGCGCCGGTGGCCTGCTGAAAGCGCAGGTTGAAGGCTTCTTTCTTCAGATCGGTCAGTTTCTCGCGGAGCTGGTCCGGAGTCTGATCGCGAAGTTCGGTGGCGTTCATCGCCATTTCCTTTCTCAAAACGCCAGTGAGCCCCCGGATAGGTCAGGGTCACTCGGGATCCTGGCGGATGATTAGACGTCACAACACACGAATCCCGTCCCCGGGCCGCGTGAGATGCCGCTCTATAAGGGTGAGTCTGTGAAAGGGCAAGGAAAAAAGGCCGACGCACCCACGCCGCCCGTTCGATGTATCGCGTGACCTTTTGCGTCGCGGCAAACCTCGCGCGATGTCCGGAGTGGTCTTAATCTGTCTTGAACAGTCGCGGCTTGAACCAAACGACAAGTTCGTCAAACCCTACGCTCCCATCGGCTACCGCCACAACCAGATCGTCCACTGGCCAGTCGTCCGGGATTCCGAGTTCATACCCGCTGCGGCCAATCAAGATTTCGACCAGAAGCCAAGCGGTCCGCTTGTTCCCATCCACGAACCCATGGTTCTTTACCATCGAATGCAGGAGCGCCGCACATTTCCTTGCAATCGGCCTGTGGTACCCGGAGTAAGGCCGCTCGATGGCGGACTCGATCAAGCCAATGTCGTTCACGCCGTCGAGACCGCCATAATGCAGCGCCTCGTCATGGGCCGTGAATGCGTCTGCCAGTTTATCCGGTAGTGACTAGCGATTGGCCAATCTCGTCAAGGCGGAGCTACGCTTCGAAGATGCCGTCTTGGCCGTCTCCCGGGATTTTGGCGAAGCCTTGGACACACCTTTGCGGGTCGTCACTTCAACAACTCGTCCCGTCTTCGCGTTCCGCGTAACAGTGCCGCCCTTGATTGTCGTGTTCTTCGCCATGCGCCGATCTCCTATAGCGCCACATATAGTCGCGTAGGCTAAGCTCACAAAGAGTAATGCGTCCCAATCTGGGCATCTAGCGCGTTCGGAACGCACATCAGCCGGTCACCATACCGACGTCTGGCCTCCATTCCAACCCGCCCGACCGGGAGCAATACTGGCGCACCGTCCGGCCACAAGCGCCAGACGATCTCGTCAGACGAAATGCGCTTCCTGGAATACGTGGTCGACGATGTCTTCCCGGAAGATACCGAGTTCTTCCAGTTCCGCGTCGGTCTTCGCCTCGAGTTCGCGCACCTGCGCAAGGCGCTGCTCGCGTACCGCGTCGGGCACCAGCTCCGAGCATACGTCGGAGTAATAGCGCACCACCCGCAGGCGGGCCTCGTTCTCGGCTTCGACGGAATCCTGGGATTGAAGGATCATCTCTTGACCTCGCGGTTTGGATTGGGGCCTTCCAACACCTCCGGTCATAGAACCGTCACCCGCGGCGTGCCAGCGCGCGGAGCGCATTCCCGCAATGCAAAGACTTCAAACGACGATGCGCGTCACGCCCAGGCGTAGTTGAAGCTCACGCTGATTCGCTCGTCATCCGACATGTTCATCGGCACCTCGTGACGCAGCCAGCTCTCCCAGAGCAGCACCTCGCCCACCGCCGGCTTCATGTAGATGAAGGTCTGCAACTCGCGCCGCGCGTTCTTCTTGCGCGCCGGGGCGGCCATCATCCGGCCCGACCGCGGGTCCTCCAGCTTCAGCGCACTCGCGCCCTCGGGCATGGCGACATAGGTGGTGCCGCTGATCACGCTGTGCGGATGGATGTGGGAGGCATGGGTGCCGCCCTCGGGCAGGATATTGATCCACAGATCTTCCAGCTTCAGCTCCCGCCCGTCGAGGTCAAACTCCAGATCCTCAGCGAATGCGGCGACATGGGCATCCAGCGCGTCCTTCAGATCGGCAAAGATCGGGAACCGCCAGGGCAGGTCCGTCAGCGAGGCATAAGAGGTATAGCCGGGATATCCCACCTCCGCGCACCAGCGCTGCCCGGCCTCGTCATCCTCGGCAATGACGAGACAGGAATTTTCAAGTTCCGCGGGGTCGATGGGCTTGCCCTGCTCCTTGAGCGCGGCGCGGTAGAGACGGGTGACGAAGAGGGAGTCTATCTGTGGCATGGCGGTCTCTTAGCGCAGCCCTGACGAAAGGACGAGGCGTATCGGCCGACAACCGGCAGCAAATCTTCGACGCGCGGAAACGGCGCTCACCGTGACGTAGAGGTCGACTTCCTGCGCATTGCTGCCGTTGGAGAAAAACACCCTGGCACGGAATCAAGGCAAAGCCGCCGTGCCAGCGCCGGCCCGTTCCGGCGGGCTGGCGCTCTCTCGACGCAAGTGCTCCAGTCTGATCTTCTCCGGATCGTCACGATAAATCGCGTGGAACGACCGTTGCGGCGCCATCCCACGGGCCGGCACCGGCACGGCTCTCGTATGTGCGTGTTGCCGACGCAGCCAACGACCGCTCCGTCGCCAAGCTCGTATTTGTGCATCACAGCAGAAATCAAAAGTCTGGGATCTGAGCGACCATACGGTCAAACCGGAGGAATGACCGGAGCTTCGGCAAACCGGCCAAACATCACCGTCTCCGTACACCGACAATAGGAAAACCCCCGCTGCTCGCAGCGGGGGTTTTCCATATTCTGCGGCTGACGGTCCGCGGAAATCCTCGATCTCCGCGAAACTGCAGGCGTTCGGTAGGACCTACCAGTCCTCGCGGACCACGATCCGGGTCTTGATCGGCAGCTTCATCGCGGCGAGGCGCAGGGCCTCGCGGGCGACGTCGTCGGAGACACCGTCGATCTCGAACATCACGCGGCCGGGCTTCACCTTGGCGGCCCAGTAATCGACCGAGCCCTTACCTTTACCCATCCGAACCTCGGTGGGCTTGGAGGTAACCGGCGTATCCGGGAAGATCCGGATCCACACGCGGCCCTGACGCTTCATGTGGCGCGTCATGGCCCGGCGGGCGGCTTCGATCTGGCGGGCGGTGACCCGTTCCGGCTGGATGGCCTTCAGGCCGTAGTGACCGAAGGCGAGGTCGAACCCACCCTTGGCTTCGCCACGGATTCGGCCCTTGTGCAGCTTGCGGAATTTTGTGCGCTTTGGTTGCAGCATCTCGCTTACTCCTTACCGGTCACGGTCGCGGCGACCGCCGCCGGCGCCACGGGGCGCGGGACCTTCCTGGAGCTCCTGGGCCTTGCGATCACGGGCCGACGGGTCGTGCTCCATGATCTCGCCTTTGAAGATCCAGACCTTGATGCCGATGATCCCGTAGGGGGTCATGGCCTCGGAGGTCGCATAGTCGATATCGGCCCGCAGGGTGTGCAGGGGCACGCGGCCCTCACGGTACCACTCGGTCCGCGCGATCTCCGCGCCGCCCAAACGGCCGGCGACGTTGACCCGGATACCCAGGGCCCCCATGCGCATGGCGTTCTGCACGGCGCGCTTCATGGCGCGGCGGAAGGATACCCGGCGCTCCAGCTGTTGCGCGATGCTCTCGGCCACCAGCTGCCCGTCCAGCTCCGGCTTGCGGACCTCGACGATGTTGAGGTGCAGTTCCGAGTCGGTCATCTTGGCGAGCTTCTTGCGAAGCACCTCGATGTCAGCGCCTTTCTTGCCGATGATGACACCGGGGCGGGCGGTGTGGATGGTCACGCGGCACTTCTTGTGCGGGCGCTCGATGATCACCTTGGACACACCGGCCTGCTTGCACTCTTTCTCGATGTACTCGCGGATCGCGATGTCTTCGAGAAGGAGATCGCCGTAGTCCTTGGTGTCGGCGTACCAGCGGCTGTCCCAGGTGCGGTTCACCTGCAGGCGCATGCCGATCGGATTTACTTTATGACCCATTAGGCTTGCTCCTCGACCTGGCGGACCTTGATGGTCAGTTCCGCGAAGGGCTTGTTGATCCGGCCGTACCGACCGCGCGCCCGCGGGCGACCGCGCTTCATGGTCAGGTTCTTGCCGACCCAGGCTTCCGCGACGATCAGCTCGTCCACGTCCAGGTTGTGGTTGTTCTCGGCGTTGGCGATTGCGGACTGAAGGCATTTCTTCACGTCCTCGGCGATCCGGCGCTTGGAGAAGGTCAGGTCCGTCAGGGCCTTCTCGACCTTCTTGCCGCGGATCATCGCCGCAACGAGGTTCAGCTTCTGCGGCGAGGTGCGCAGCATGCGGACCTTCGCCATCGCTTCGTTCTCCGCCACGCGGCGGGGATTCTTATCCTTGCCCATGGTGGATTACTTCCTCTTGGCTTTCTTGTCCGCCGCGTGACCGTAATAGGTGCGCGTCGGAGCGTATTCGCCGAACTTCTGGCCGATCATGTCCTCGGACACGGCAACCGGAATGTGCTTCTGGCCGTTGTAGACACCGAAGGTGAGACCGACGAACTGCGGCAGGATGGTGGAGCGGCGCGACCAGATCTTGATGACCTCGTTGCGGCCCGACTCGCGGGTCTTCTCCGCCTTCTTCAACACGTAACTGTCGACGAAGGGGCCTTTCCAAACGGAACGCGACATGTGTTAGCGGCCCTTCTTCTTGGCGTGGCGCGAACGCACGATGAGCTTCTGCGACGCCTTGTTGGTGTTGCGGGTACGAGCGCCCTTGGTCGGCTTGCCCCAGGGGGTCACCGGGTGGCGGCCACCCGAGGTCCGGCCTTCACCACCGCCATGGGGGTGGTCGATCGGGTTCATAACCACACCGCGGACGGCAGGACGCTTGCCCTGGTGGCGGGTGCGGCCGGCCTTGCCGAAGTTCTGGTTGGAATTGTCGGGGTTCGACACGGCACCGACGGTGGCCATGCATTCCTGACGCACCAGGCGCAGCTCGCCCGAGCTGAGGCGGATCTGGGCGTAGCCGCCGTCACGGCCGACGAACTGGGCATAGGTGCCCGCGGCGCGCGCGATCTGTCCACCCTTGCCGGGCTTCAGCTCGATATTGTGAACGATGGTACCGATGGGCATGCCCGAGAACGGCATCGCGTTGCCCGGCTTCACGTCCACCTTGGCGCCGGCGACGACGCTGTCGCCAACCGCCAGACGCTGCGGCGCAAGAATGTAGGCCTGCTGGCCATCTTCATACTTGATCAGCGCGATGAAGGCGGTCCGGTTCGGATCGTATTCGATCCGCTCGACGGTGGCCGCCACGCCAACCTTGTTGCGCTTGAAATCGACGATCCGGTAGAGGCGTTTCGCCCCGCCACCGCGACGGCGTGCAGTGATACGTCCGGTGTTGTTCCGGCCGCCCTTCTTGGTCAGACCCTCGGTGAGGGACTTGACAGGACGTCCTTTCCACAGCTCCGAACGGTCGATCAGCACCAGCCCGCGCTGGCCCGGCGTCGTCGGCTTGTACGACTTGAGTGCCATGCTTTCTGTCTTCCGTTAGCTTTGCGAGGCTTTGCGCCCCGCTATGTGTGGGCCTTTCGGCCGGGGTAAAGGGCCCTCGCGAGAGGTCCCCGGATATCCGTTCTTGCGAACAAAGCCAAAGCCCCGGACGGGTCCGGGGCTCGGCGGATGGGCTCTCTTATGGGAGCGTCGTGGCCGGGTCAAGCGATTCCCGCCGGAAAAGCCATGCAAACAAGCGCAACGGCAGCCGGGCCTCCCCGCACGCGCGTCGTTGCGAAGCACAGCACCAACGCGGGTGGGAACGAACACAACGCACCCATCGCGAAAAACCCGCGCCTCTTCCTCAGCGGGGGTTTCGCCAGAGCGCCCTGGTCTGCGCGAGCTTGTATCGAAACGTCGCCCGTCCCTGGGGCGGCTGGTAGCTGCCCGGGCGAACGAAACCCACAAGTTCCGCCAGTTTCCGCTCGGTGACATCCACATTGCAGAATTGCCCCATTTCCGTCGACACCTGCGCCGGGTCGAGCAGGAGCTTCTCGTAACTCACCAGCAGCGTCGGCACGGCAGTTCGGCGAACGAAGGCGGTGTTCTTCCGCGTCCGCCGGAGCACCTGGGCAAGCGCGTCCGGAAACGCCACCTTGTCCCGCGCTTCGATCGACATCGCATTTGCCACCGGATCGCGCGTCACCAGGATCAGTCGGGGATTCCGCAGCCGCGGCAGGATTTTCGGCAGGTAGACCAGCGAATGCGGGTGTTTCCAGCCCCAGGTATCCTGCGCCGCGTTCCGCGCCTCGACCGTCTCCGCGATGGCCTCGATGCCTCGGGTCATCCGGAACGCCTTGTCCTCCAGGTTTCCCTCCATCTCGGCCTCATCGCCGAAATCGAGTCCCAGCCGCATCGCCAGCCCGGTCACGGCGGTGGTGCCGCCGCGGTTGTTCCCGAAAATGTGGAAGGTGCGGTGTGGTGCGGTGCGAGAGTCCTCGGTCTCGAACAGCGTCGTCGTTGCCGAAGAAGGTCTCATTCGCGCTCCCGCATCCGGACGTTAACACAGGCGCCGCATACCCACGTCGCCGCCCCCCGGACGTCACCGTGGCGCGACGGATGCGCTTCGCATATGAGAGCGCGCGACATGGGTCAAGCCTTTCCCGCCCGCACCGTGCCGCACCCGCGAAGGGTCCGGCGCTGGCCCGGCGGCTACACCTGCACGTGGGCCCGTTGGCGCAGCGTGAACCAGATTGTGCCAACGATGACCAGGTTGAGGAGGCCCGCCAGAACGGCGTTCGCGTAGGTCCAGAAATAGCTGGCGGTCAGGTCGTAGAAGAGCCCGCCTTGCCAGCCGCCCAACGCATGGCCAAACCAGCCAAATGCAAGAACGATACCGGTCGCGGATGCTCTCCGTGCCGCAGGTGTCAACGCGCGCACGGTGACAAGTACCCCGGTCATCACACCGCCATACCCGAACCCGTAGAGCGGCGCGAAGAGCCAGAACGCTTGCATTGTCCCGAGAAAGACAAACCCGATCATCAATGCCGTTTGCCACGCCGTCGCGGTCATCCAGGCCCGGACCGGGCCGATCATGTCGGAGAGACGCCCGAAGAAAATCCGTCCGCCGATTGCCGCGATGAGCATGACCAGAAGCGGCCCGCCGGCCTCGGCACCAACGCCGCAAACACCCTGGATGAGCGGTACCAGATGCATGAGAGGGACGGCCATGCCCGTGCAGCACCCGAGCACCGCAATCGACAACGCGGGCAGAATGATCTTGGGCGACGGTGTTGCCGCGCTCGAGGCCTGTCCCGCCACACTCGTCGCGTCCTGCGGCGGCTGGATCATCAGCAGCGACAACGGCAACAGCGTCAAAGCAGCGAACGCGCCAATGATCGTGAAGGCGTTTTGCCATCCCGCCGCCTGGATCAGATGCCCGGCAACGAACGGAACCATCCCTTGCCCGAGGCCTTGCCCCGCAGAGGCGATACCGATTGCAAGGCCGGCCCCGGTCCTGAACCACCCTCCGACGAGGGCAATCACCGGCGCGAAAAGGGCGCCTCCGCCGACGGCCCCGGCAACGAAGAAAAGTGTGTAGAACTGCCAAAGTTCATCGGCGCGCGCCGCAAGCAGAAGCGCGGAAGACAGCGTCGCGGCACCGATCAGGCAAACGACCCGAGTCGCGATCCGATCCGCGAGGAATCCCATCAGGATGCCACCGATGGCTATTCCGATCAGCCCTGTGGAGTTGATCGCCGCCGTTTCGGCCCTGTCCCAGCCGAAATGCATCTCCAGGGGAACGAGGAATGCCGACAGGCCGTTGACGAGCGTGCCCATGGCGATCCCGAGAAGGAGCGCCGCTGCCGACACGATGATCCAGCGAAATCCTGGTTGGTTCGGAGTAATGGCACTCGTCATTGGAAAATCTCCTCTTAGCGGGACACTACACCAAATCGGCGACGAAGTCGTGCCGCCGGGCGAAGCCTGCGCGTGCGCTTTACGCGGTCATCCATCCGCGGCAATCCCACGGCGGCACTCCCGGTGTCGCAAGCACGTCAGTCAATCGCGACCAGCCCGGGTCCGCGGCGCGCGCCCCGTGGGAAATGCGGCCCTGTGGGAAACGCGGGATGTCTTAACGGATCGTGAATCCGCCCCTGTAACCCATTGAAATTACGTGCGCCGCTCCTTGTCCCACGCGTGAGACAACCCGAACAGAGAAAGGCCCCCGCCGTCCGGCAGGGGCCTCGTTCTTTCGATCTGTCCCGTGCCTCAGAGGCCGGTGGACACGTCGATCGTGTTGCCCTCTTCAAGGGTCACGTAGGCTTTCTTGACGTCCTTCCGCTTGCCCGGCTGGCCGCGGAACCGCTTCACCTTGCCCTTGGTGACGGTCGTGTTCACGGCCTTCACCTTCACCCCGAAGAGACCTTCGACGGCCTCCTTGATCTGGGGCTTGTTGGCGTCGATGGCGACCTCGAAGACCACGGCATTCGCCTCGGAAGCCATCGTGGCCTTCTCGGTGATGACGGGCTTGCGGATCACGTCGTAATGTTTCGTTTTCGCGCTCATTTCAGGCGGGCCTCCAGAGCTTCGACACCCGCCTTCGTGATCACCAGCGTGTCACGCTTGAGGATGTCCATGACGTTGGCACCGATCGAGGGCAGCACGTCCAGACCTTCGATGTTGGCCGCGGCGAGAGCGAAGTTCTCGTTCACCTCGGCACCGTCGATGATCAGCGCGCGCTTCCAGCCCAGTTCCTTGACCTGCTTGGCGAGTGCACCGGTCTTGGCCTCGTCCAGCGCGGCGGATTCGAGAACCACCAGGTTGCCGGTCGCGGCCTTGGACGACAGCGCGTGCTTCAGGCCGAGCTTGCGGACCTTCTTGGGAAGGTCGTGGGCATGGCTGCGCGGGGTCGGGCCCTTGTAGATACCACCCTTGCGGAAGATCGGCGCGTTGCGGTCGCCGTGGCGGGCGCCACCGGTGCCCTTCTGGCGGTAGATCTTCTTGGTCGAGTAGCTGGTTTCCGAGCGGGTCTTGACCTTGTGGGTACCGGCCTGCGCCTTGTTGCGCTGCCAGCGGACCACGCGGTGCAGGATGTCGGCACGCGGTTCGAGGCCAAAGACGTCCTCGGCCAGTTCCACGTCGCCGGCGGCCCCGCCGTCGAGCTTGATCACATCAAGTTTCATTCTTCCGCACCCCCTTCAGCAGGCGCTTCAGCCGGAGCTTCGGCGACGGCGGCGGCTTCAGCGGCCTTGATCGCGGCCGGGAACGGCACGCCCTCGGGCAGCTTCTTCTTCACGGCGTCCTTGATGGTGACCCAGCCACCCTTGGAGCCCGGCACGGCGCCCTTGACCATGATCAGGCCACGGTCGGCGTCGATACGGACGACTTCCAGGTTCTGGGTGGTGACACGGGCAGCGCCCATGTGACCGGCCATCTTCTTGCCCTTGAACACGCGGCCCGGGTCCTGACACTGACCGGTGGAACCGTGCGAACGGTGCGAGATCGACACGCCGTGCGACGCGCGCAGACCGCCGAAATTGTGCCGCTTCATGGCACCGGCGAAGCCCTTACCGATCGAGGTGCCCGACACGTCGACCTTCTGGCCGGCAACGTAGTGCTCGGCAGAGATCTCGGCGCCTACCTCGATGAGGTTCTCCGGATCCACGCGGAATTCCGCAACCTTGCGCTTGGGCGCAACATTGGCGGCGGCGAAGTGGCCGCGCATGGCCTGGGACGTCCGCTTGGCCTTTGCCGATCCGGCGCCGAGTTGAACGGCAGTGTAGCCGTCGCGTTCCACGGTGCGCTGATCGACGACCTGCAGGTTGTCGAGTTGAAGAACGGTCACAGGAACCTGCTTGCCGTCCTCCAGGAACAGGCGGGTCATCCCCACCTTCTTGGCGATAACTCCAGAGCGCATCTCTCCATGCCCTCCTTAGTTCAGCTTGATTTCGACATCGACACCGGCCGCGAGGTCGAGCTTCATCAGCGCGTCAACGGTCTGGGGCGTCGGGTCCACGATGTCGAGCAGACGCTTGTGGGTACGGATCTCCCACTGGTCGCGCGACTTCTTGTCAATGTGCGGTCCACGGAGCACCGTGAACTTCTCGATCTTGTTCGGCAGCGGGATGGGTCCGCGCACCTGCGCGCCCGTCCGCTTGGCGGTGTTCACGATCTCCTGCGTGCTGGCGTCCAGCACGCGGTAATCGAACGCCTTGAGCCGGATACGAATGTTCTGGCTTTGCATTGTCAGTCGGCCTTGTTCTCGGCATTGGAGTTGAGAGGTCGAATGCGGCTCATTCCGCATCCGGCGTCGAACTCAGGTCAAGTAGGTGGGGCAGGCCGCTTGGCCCGCCCCGCAATCTCGTATCGAGCCGGTATTACTCGATGATCTTGGAAACGACCCCGGCGCCGACGGTGCGGCCGCCTT
>NZ_LNCI01000015.1 GCF_001509585.1 Tropicimonas marinistellae
GGTTCCCCGAGGGTTCCGACGGCGCCCCTTCGGAGACCAGGTCCGACATCTGGCAGGATTGGGAGAGTTTCACCGGGCCTTGCCCAGCGGCATGACCATCGTCAGTCTTGCGAGATTGCGCCCCTCCTTCATTCATTGTCCACATCAGTGTCGAAACCGGTTCAGGACTGGCCCACGTGGACGAAATATTTCTGGCCCGCCCGGTTGAGGAGCAGGCCAGAGCGCACATTGTCTCAATGCAACTGCTGCGCCGTCCGACGTGTTGGACGATCCGTCGCGCTGGGGCAGCTCAGTGTGCTCAATGAAAGTAACGAGCGGGTCGTCCCCGAGTGCGAACTTACCGGAGCCAATTCCCTTCCTTAAAGAGTCGTCGAAACGACCTCTCGTCGCCCGACCCGCAAGGGAGACGGCACTTTCTCACCGACATATTTTCAAGGACCGCAAGCGTGCGGATTGGGATGCCGATGAACGCGCAGAGACAGCGCCGGGCGATGGTCCGGTTTATCCCGACTGGCCGGGCGGGTGTTCAGACCGGCGGATTTGTGAGGTCTCGGGCTTCGATCCAGAGTGCGCCGGCGTCCCAATCTACTCCCAAGCCGCCGCGGCAGGTTGCGACGATCGCTGTTGCCGCAAAATCGGCGGCGCAGGTACTCGGGAGCTCCATCATTGCGTCTCCAATGGCGCAGGCACGAGAAAAGAGATCTTCGGTGTCGCCGGCTTCGAGTTCTGCGGCCCTTATCAGGTTTTGGTTCTCTCGGAACAGCTGAAGCGTCCGGGGTCTCTCTGCCGACAATCAAGAGATTGGAGGCCTCTCCTGGCGACATTGGAGGTCGGGTAGACACCGCTTTGGCAATCCGTACGGCCCTGGAGACCGCCGGTGTCGAGTTTATCGCTGAGAATGGCGGTGGGCCCGGGGTCCGATTGAGAAAGGCGCCCTGACACCGGCGCCGGACGGGGGCGCGCGGCGGCCGCGGCCCGGCGCGATGCCGTAGCGTTCACCTGCGATCTTTGGTGGATACCTCTTTCATGGCCGGCGACCGGGTGAACCATCCTTGGGCAATTGTAGCCCATGGCCGGCCCGGTCAGTCCTCGAACACCGGCTTCTGCGCCAGGAAGATCCTCGACGCCTCGCTCCACGCCATTTCCCGGTTCATGAGATGTTCGGCCATTAGAACTTCCATCTCCAGTTCCGCGAGTTCCGCTGTCGCCGCGGCGGTTTCCTGAACCTCCTTCGGACCGGCCTCTGCCACCTCGTTCGGACATTGCCGATTCCAGTGGTCGAGGATCGCCACCACGATGGCGTCCTTGGTCATACGGGTTTGTCTGGTCGGTTCGAGATCCACGGCCGGTCGCCTCCCTTGGCTCTTCGCAGGGAATACTACGCCAATCCGGGCGAATGTTGACGCGGCCAGAAGGGAGCCGACGGTTCAACGCGCCCGGCGGGCCGCGAACGCCGACGGAGACGCGCCGCTAGGCATCGCCCGATCAAACGCTGTATTTAGCGGTACGTTCGATTTGCACGGCGCTGGGGTAGGAGCAAAGGCGTTGCGGCAAGCGATACCATTCACTACCTTTCACTACCTTGCCTCGGAACAAGGACCATCGAAACGATAGGTACCACGCGCACCAAGGTGGACAGTTGGGCGGACAAATCCAACATTCCACATCCTAACTGCTTAATATCAAGGGAATCTTACTGTTTTTAATGGTGCCCGGGGGCGGAATCGAACCACCGACACGAGGATTTTCAATCCACTGCTCTACCCCTGAGCTACCCGGGCACGGGTGCGCTTCTCGCGCGGGGCTTGGGCCTTCTATACGGCGGTTTTCGCATAGTCCAGAGGGGGAAGCGCAAATTCAGTGGATTTCTCGAGTGTCCGGACCATCGTTGCCGGTGTCCTCGTCAGGGACTTCCTCAGTGGCGATGGCGTAGCTGCCGTTCAGCCAGCGGGCGAGGTCGACGTCGGCGCATCGCTTCGAGCAGAAGGGGGCGTATTTCTGCGCGGGCCGTTTGCTGCAGATCGGACAGCTCATTGGAGCGCCTCCAGAACAGCCGGGTCGTGCGGCAGGCGTTCGCGCTTTCGTTGCGCCTCGAAGTGGCCGAGCGGCGTCCACCCGACCAGGGCCGTTTCCACCGGATCGTGGCGGAATGCCCCGCGCAGTGCCTGTTCGACCTGCCGGCGGTCCTTTTTCGGCAGCGGTGCAAAGTCCACGGTGATCTGGCCGCCGAGGCCGCGCAATCGCAACAGGCGCGGCAGCAGGCGCGCGGTTTCCAGATTTGCCTTCAGGCCGGTCGCAGGCGATGTCGCGGCTCCGGTATTCACATCGACGGCGACCAGGGCGCGGGTGGGTTCGATCGCGACGGAGCCGCCGCCCGGAAGGACGACGTCGCGCGCGTTGCTCCGCGCAAGGTCGTCCAGAACGCCGTGCGCCTCGAAGCATCCCGGCTCGGTGACAATCTCGTCGGGTTCGCCCCATTCCCGCCAGGCCAGCGCATGGGCATCGGGCCCGTCGAGCAGCAGCTCCGGATCGCCGCTTTCGCTGGCTGCGATCTGTTCTGCAAGGGCGCGCATCTCGGCGATGTCCTCCGTGGTTTCGCTTTCGGCAACGCCTTCTGCCTGAGAGCGCAGGATCAGCCCGAAGTCGCTCCCCGCCATGATCTCCTCGGCGAGTGCGCGCAGTCCGATGCGTGCCTCCTCGTCACGAATCTGGCGTGACAGGTTGAGGCCCGGCGAGCCCGGCGTAACAATGGCGTATTTCGATTTGAACAGAAGCTTCTGGGTGAGTGGAACGGCCTTTCCGTGCTCGGCGTATCCAGTAACCTGCACCAGCACCGATTGCCCCTCGCGCAGCCCTTTCGGCGCGCGCAGGAACCCCTTGCCGGAGTGCAGGCGGACGAAGACCCCGCCCAGCCCCTTCATTGGCCGCTCGACGGTCCCACGGCAGATCGCGCCGGGGCAGAGCGGACCATCGTCCGGCGGGTCGATGAGAACGTCCTCCAACACGCCGTCCATCACCAATGCGGCCGCCCGGCGGCTGGCAATCTGGTCGAGAAAGACACTCGTTCCCTTCATGCGTCTCCTCCGTAGAGCGGATATCCAGCGGCCTGCAACAGACCGGCGGTCTCGGCCAACGGCAATCCGACAATGCCAGTGTAAGAGCCGCGGATCCACGGGATGAACGCCCCGGCCGGCCCCTGGATGGAATAGCCGCCGGCCTTTCCCTTCCAGTCGCCGCTCGCCAGGTAGGCATTCACCTCGGTGTCGCTCAGCCGCTTCATCCGGACCACGCTCTCCACGTCCCGCTCCCAGAGCCGGTCGCCGAGCCGGACGGCCACAGCCGTCACTACGCGGTGGCGCCGACCGGAGAGGGCATGCAGAAAGGTCGCCGCCTCGCCGATGTCGACCGGCTTGCCATAGATCCGGCGGCCGAGCGCAACTGTGGTATCGGCGGACAGGACGATTTCCTCCGTCGACGCCTCGACTGCGCGCGCCTTCTCAATCGCCATGCGTCGGCAGTAGGGGCGCGGCAGTTCGCCCTTGGCTGGTGTCTCGTCGATTTCCGGCGGGCGGACCTCGTCCACCAACACACCGATCTGCGCCAACAGCTCACGGCGGCGCGGGCTGCCCGAGCCGAGGATCAGGCGCATGCGCGCGCGCCTTACTTGAAGCGGTAGTTGATCCGACCCTTGGTCAGATCGTAGGGGGTCATCTCGACCTGTACCCGGTCGCCGGCCAGAACGCGGATGCGGTTCTTGCGCATCTTGCCTGCCGTGTGCGCGATGATCTCATGGCCGTTGTCCAGCTCGACCCGGAATGTCGCGTTCGGCAGGAGTTCCTTCACGACGCCGGGAAATTCGAGCATTTCTTCCTTGGCCATGGTCACTCCATTTGAGGTTACAGATTCCTCCCCACCGGGAAGGTGCGCGTTAAATGCGCTTATCGTGCCGGTAAATCAAGGGCGATTCGGAACGGGCACCGGTGCGTGCCTACAGCCGCCGGGTCCAGACCTGTAGCGCCTTGAGGCTCTCGCCGGCCTGCGCCACGTCCTTCCAGGCAAAATGTGCGACGACACCGGGGGCGGGCGCATAGCCACGAGAGCGCCAGAACGAATCGAGCGGGCGGTAGTCGGTGGGGCGGAGCGGATGATCCTCCGGGCGGATCACGGCGCAGAAGGTGGCGTACCGGCGCCCGAGCTGCCGTGCATGCGCTTCGCGCAGATCGAAAAATGCATGACCCAGCCCCCTGCCACGATAGTCGGGGAGCAGGACGCTCTCGGCACAATAATACACATCGTTGAGCGCGAGCCCGGCGCGCGCCATCGGTGCGGCAAAGTCATCCTCGTGGTCTTCCATCGGCGTGCCGGTGGCTGCACCGACCAGCCGCAGTCCGTCAAAGACGCCCACGAGGAGCGCATTCCCGCTTTGAACGTATGTCTCGAGGTATCGGCGCTCGTAATCGAGGTCGCCGTCATAGAGGTAGGGAAAATCGCGGAACACCTCTATCCGGAGCGCCGCGAGGTCGTCCAGCGCTGCCTCCAAGGCAGGGCCGGAGAGAGCGCGCAACTCCAGGCTCACACGCGATCCTGCGAGTTCGGCGGGCCGAACCGCGCGACCATACGGTCGATGATCTGGTCCCGCGCCTGCCGGTATCTCCCGAGCTTCGCCTCGCGCGTCTCGCCGAGGCCCGTCGGGTCCATGATCGGCCAATACTCCACATCGAGATGGTAGAAGCGCGTCAGTTCCAGCGCCTTGCGCTGGCTGGCTGGCGTCAGCGCCACGATCAAGTCGAAACCACCCAGGTCGTCTCCCCAATCCTGCATCTCGTCGAAACTGCGTGCGCGGTGCCGCGACAGTTCCACATCCAGCTCCTGACAGACCGCAATGCAGAATCCGTCGATCTCCAGGTCGTTCTTCACCCCGGCGGACTGGATATAGAACGCGTGCCCGTAAAAGAGCTTGGCGATGCCCTCGGCCATCGGCGACCGCACCGCGTTGTGATCGCAAGTGAAGAGAACCGAGGCCGGAAACTCGCCCATTCGTCAGCCCCCGAAGTGCAACACGCAGATGAGGGTAAACAGGCGCCGCGCGGTGTCGACATCGATCTCCGCTTTTCCTTCGAGGCGCTCCCGCAAGACCCGCGCCCCCTCGTTGTGGATGCCGCGGCGTGCCATGTCGATGGCTTCGATCTGGCTCGGAGGCATGGTTTTCACGGCCGAGAAGTAGCTTTCGCAAATCTGGAAGTAATCCTTCACGACCTGCCGGAACGGACCCAGCGACAGGTGGAATTCGCCGACCTTCTGCCTATCCTCGGTCGCGATGTCGAAGACGAGGCGCCTGTCCCTGATCGCGAGCGCGAGTCGGTAGGGACCGTCGGGGATCGGCTCGTCGTCGTGCCGCATCGGCAGGGCAAAGGAATTGTCCTCAAGCAGGTCGAACACGGCGACCTGCCGCTCCTGCGCGATCTCCGGCGTTGGCGGCGCGAGATGGCTGTCGTCGATTTCGACGTGACAGATGCGGGCGTTGCTCATGGCGCGTCCTCGTTCAACCGGTCGAGACGGGCGCGCACCGAAAGCCCATGCGCCTCCAAGCTCTCGGACGTAGCCAGCGTTTCGGCCGCCACGCCGATGGCCGCCAGCGCGCCGGGTGTCATGCGGGCCAGCGTCGTTCGTTTCATGAAGTCGAGCACCGACAATCCGCTGGAGAACCGGGCCGACCGCGCGGTGGGCAGCACGTGGTTCGGCCCGCCGACATAGTCGCCGATCGCCTCCGGGGTCCAACTGTCGAGGAAGATGGCGCCGGCATGGCGGATCTTCTGCGACAGCGCCTCCGGGTCGGCGACGCAGAGCTCCAGGTGCTCCGGCGCCACGCGGTCGGAGAGCGCGGCGGCCTCGTCCAGATCGCGCACCGTGATGATGGCGCCGAAGTCGCGCCAGGAGGCGCCGGCGATGGTGCGGCGCTCCAGCGTCTCCAGCCGCGCTTCGACCGCCGCCGCCACGGCCTGCCCGAACTCCGCATCCGGCGTGATCAGGATAGATTGCGCGCTTTCGTCGTGCTCCGCCTGGCTCAGCAGGTCGACCGCGATCCAGTCCGGGTCGTTTTCCGCATCGGCAATCACCAGGATCTCCGAGGGTCCGGCGATCATGTCTATCCCCACCTTGCCGAAGACCCGCCGCTTGGCGGCGGCGACATAGGCGTTGCCGGGTCCGGTGATCTTGTCCACCGGGGCGATGGTCTCGGTCCCATAGGCAAGCGCGGCGATGGCCTGTGCGCCGCCCATGCGGTAGATCGTGTCCACCCCGGCGATCCGGGCAGCCAGCAGCACGAGCGGGTTCACGACGCCATCGGGCGTGGGAACCGCGATGACGAGCCGTTCCACGCCGGCCACGCGCGCCGGGATCGCGTTCATCAGCACCGAGGACGGATAGGACGCGAGGCCGCCCGGCACATAGAGCCCGGCCGCCTCGACCGGTGTCCAGCGCCAGCCGAGCTGCGCTCCGGCGGCGTCGGTCCAGGCGGCGTCTTCGGGCATCTGGCGCGAATGATAGGCGCGGATACGGTCCGCGGCCAGCTCCAGCGCGGCGCGTTCGGCGGCTGGCACGCGGGCGCATTCGGCGTCGATCTCATCCGCCGAGAAGGCCAGGGTTCGCGGTGTCAGCGACAGCCGGTCGAAGCGCTCGGTCAGGGCGATCACCGCCGCGTCCCCGCGCGCGCGCACGTCCCCGATGATCGCCGACACGGCCGCGTCCACGTCCGGGGCATCCTCCCGCTTGGTGGTCAGGAAGGCGGCGAAGCGGGTCTCGAAATCGGGCTCGGCGGTGTTCAGGAACTGGGCCATGGGGTCTCCTTGTCCCGGCCCTGATAACGCCCGCTCGCGCGGGCCTCAAGCGTGCCCTGCGCGGTGGGCCGCCCGGGCGGCTCCGGGCAGTATGCTGCCCGGATCTGCGGCAGGGAGGGGGATCCGGGGCGTATCGCATGTCTCACGCGTGAGACAGAACGCCGATGCAACAAATTCAATGGGTTGCGGAGGCGAGTTTACGAAACATTAGGGAATGGCCTGGGGGGCGAAGTGTTTGCGCCCGGGCAGATGTGCGGGGACATACGGGGACACAGTCGGACCTGCCCCGCTCGGAGCCAGGCCTAGATTTGCGGCGGCCGGCCTGCCTGACGGTGTTGCCGACCTTTCGGACACCTGACTGTTCGGATCGGACGACGGTTTCGGAGCGCAATGCAGCCACACGATGATAAGGTAGTGCCGGCCTCTTAGGTGCGCCGTTTGCGTTAAATCAAAGCGAGCACGGCTCCAATATCGAAACTCGGGCGCAATCACCGCCGAAAAAGGCGCACCATCCAGGCATGGCGAAAACGAAAAAATGGAAGTTCGGGAGATCCAAGCTAGTGTCATTTTGCCTTTGAATCTTTAATTCTGAACCTGTCCTTAGGCGTGTTTCGCCCTGAATTGCCCCGATTTCTCGTTCCTGTCTTGATGTTGGTGCTGTTAATGGTGCTTTGATGCTGAATATCCTGGCTGCAAAAATGTATGTGTTTCATTTCTTAAGTGGTGGCTGTTGTGATAGATTTCGTGTCTTCTGAATCGGCAATTTAAATTCAGCGCGCCTGGTCAGCATTGGGCGCTCTGTTGGCCGATGGCGCAATGGATGAGATATTTTATAAATACATGCCGATTGCCTACCTGATTGCGAGGTAAGGGGCGCTTTGCGAAATCAGCGGGAACCCTTGATTCCAGCCTCTCACGGCGGACCGCGGTCGCATTGACGATGATTCGAACAGGACAAATGCCACCCCGCTCACCCTATAGATTTTGCCGGGATAAACGCGTTCTTTCGTGTATCAGCCAGCCACAGCGCCGAAAGCTACCGAGTGAGTTCTGTTCTTCAGCCGTCACATCAGTTTCTACTTCTGACAGACAAGCTCACCTGGGGAACCTCGTGTGACCTGGCAGTGCCAGAAGATCGGCGTTACAAAATGAAATCGTCTGCGGTGAGTGACGTGTCGCCGAACACATTGATTTTGAAGTCGGCCAGGCCATCCCCATCGATGTCACCCTTCACGATGGCGGCGTCACCCTTCAACTTATACACCAACTCACCCTTGGCCCCACTGAAACCGGTCTCACCTTCGAAGGAGAAACTCTGGTTCCCGCGTCCGGATTTCGCATCAATCGCCGACAGATCGATGACGTCGTTACCAACCCCGAAGTCGAGGATCTGGTCGCCCTTCTTCGGTGTGTCGGCAGCGGTCTTGTAGATAAAGGAATCCGCTCCTTTGCCACCCGTTAGTTCATCTATTCCAGCGCCGCCGATCAGTTTGTCGTTACCCGCGCCTCCTTTCAACGCGTCGTTGCCACGTCCACCGTACATCGCGTCACGACCGGTCTGGCCAAAAAGAACGTCAGCGCCCCCTTGACCTTTCAGCTTATCATTTCCATCGAAACCATAGAGTTTGTCGTCTCCGCCGCTCCCGATGATTTTGTCGGCCTTTGCGAGAAGTGCGCTCTGCGCTCCCTTGAGATCGTCGCTGAGTATGGCGAGATAGACCGATATCATATCGGCCTCTGCCCCAGACATCTCAAAGTCAAGTTTTGAGCCACTCCAGTGTTTGATGCCGTTCAACGTTCCTCCTGACAAATAGGGCGGGTCAGGGTTGTCGTATTGGAACTCACCAAAGTAGGAAATCTTCCTTTCTCCCCCAATTTCCTCCTGTGTGATTCTGTTCACGTTCGCTACCGTGATCTTCCCCTCCCAGACGTCCTGGTTGATCATGTCGATCGGGGTATAAGCTTTGAAAAAGGCCATATCATCCTCCCTCTCAATTCTGCCCTTGCCAGGCAGGTCATGGCGCGTCTCCAAGCATTTCCTTAATAGTCAAAAATGGAGTCTGTCGCCATGACAGCGGTCAATCTGAAGCATTTAAGCATGGAGACCTGCTCCGCAGGTTGCGGGCAACAAGGACGGAGCGCTTGGTGATCCCAAGGTCCCCGAACCGGATCGCCCCTACAACACACCCAACGTTGAGGCCGCGCGGGAAACGGCTCTTGCGATGCCAAGCTACAATGGCCGTTTCGACCCGCAAAAAGGGCTTCTGCCGGAAGATGCCCGACGTTCGTAGTGAGCAGGGTCCGATTCTGTGGCGTTGCGGTGCTGGTGGCGGCGGTCGGAGTGTCGCGTGTTGGGACGCCTTGGACTGCCTGTCGGATGCGGGGCACGGCGCGGTGGTGGAGATTGGGGGTTTCACCCCCAAACCCCCAGGATATTTGGCGACAGAAGAAGGCTGGCGGGCGGCGTGTGGCGGATCCGGAACGGCGGTCAATCGCCGTGCGTCGGTGCGTGGCCGGAGGGGGCGATATAGGGCCGGGACACGTCGCGCAGGCTCACGTTCAGGCATTCCACGTCGAGGCGCACCGCGCCGTCGCCGGCCAGCACCAGTTCCACCCGGCCGGTGCCGTCCTCGCCCGGCGCGAAGGTCAGGGCGAGCAGCGACAGGACGGTGTCAGTATCGGCCCGGTCGATCCCCTGGCTGGCCACGGCGAGCACGTCTTCGATCACGAGCAGGCTTTGCACCCGCTCGTAGGGGCGCGCGCGCTTCTCGGCCTCGGCCCTGTCTTCCCAGCGGAAGCGGTTGAGGAGCAGGGCGAAGCGGCGGCGGGGCCTGTCCCATGTCATCTCGGTGATCGGAAAAACAGCGTCCTGCACGATGGCGGACAGGACCTGCAGGTCGTCCGCATCCGCCGCAGCCAGCGACACCGGGCGCTCGGCACCCTCTTCGAATGTTGCGTCAGCCATCTTCGCTCACCCGTTCGATATCCGCACCCACGGCACCCAGTTTCTCCTCGACACGTTCGTAGCCGCGGTCGAGGTGGTAGACGCGGTTTACCACGGTTTCGCCCTCCGCGCCGAGGGCTGCGAGTATGAGCGAGACGCTGGCGCGCAGGTCCGTTGCCATTACCGGCGCGCCCTTGAGCCGGTCCACGCCGGTCACCGTTGCCGTGCCGCCCTGCACGTCGATCTGCGCGCCCATCCGGACCAGCTCGGGGGCGTGCATGAAGCGGTTCTCGAAGATCCGCTCCTCCAGAACGCTGACGCCGTCGGCGGTACACATAACGGCCATCATCTGCGCCTGCAGGTCGGTGGGAAAGCCCGGGAAGATCTCGGTGACCACGTTCACCGCGTCGACCCGGCCGTTGCGGCGTTTCACGATCAGGCCGCCGGGGGTTTCGGCAACGTCGATGCCACAGGCGTCGAGTTTCTCGCAGAAGGCGCCCAGGAGGTCGATCCGGCCGCCCAGAAGCTCCACCTCGCCGCCGGCGATCGCCGGGGCGAGCATGTAGGTGCCTGTCTCGATCCGGTCGGCGACCACCGGGTGGGTTGCCCCGTGGAGCCGGTCCATCCCGCCGATGGTGATCGTGTCGGTGCCTTCGCCCGCGATCTCCGCGCCCATCTTGCGCAGGCAGGTCACAAGGTCGACGATCTCCGGCTCGCGCGCCGCGTTGCGCAGCACCGTGGTGCCCTTCGCCAGCGTCGCCGCCATCACGACGTTCTCGGTGGCGCCGACAGACGCGAAGCGCAGCGTGATGTCCGCGCCCTTTAGCCCGCGCGCGGCCCTGGCGTGCAGGTAGCCGTCCTTCAGCTCGATCTCGGCACCCATTTCCTCGAGGGCCGCGATGTGGATGTCCATCGGCCGCGCCCCGATGGCACAGCCGCCGGGCAGCGAGACCACCGCGTGACCGTGCCGCGCCAGGAGCGGCCCGAGCACGAGGTTGGAGGCCCGCATCTTCCGCACGATGTCGTAATCGGCGACGTGGGTGTCCGCGGCATGGCTCGACATGGCAAGCACCTTGCCGTCCTGCATCGTCTGCACCTCGGCGCCGAGCGACTGGAGCAGCGTCGCCATGGTGCGGATGTCGGACAGCCGCGGCGCGTTGGTCAGCGTCAGCGGCTCCTCGCTGAGAAGCGTGGCGGGCATCAGCGTCAGGCAGGCGTTCTTCGCGCCTGAAATCGCAATCTGCCCGTTCAGGGGGCCGTTGCCCCGTACAACAATCCTATCCATCCTGCCCCGTTTCCCGGCCGGTCTCCGGATCCGTCGCCACGCGCCGCGGCGTTGCGTCGTCCGCCGCGCCGGCGCGTTCGCCGTCCGTGCCGTCTGCGGCCCGACTGCGCGCCTGCGCCTTCCGGCGCTGGAGATTGGCCTTCAATGCCTGTTTCAAACGCTGGTCCCGATCTCCGCCGGGCCCTGTCGCCTTTGTGCCGCGTCCCATGGGGCGCACTTACGCGACGGCCGTTGACACGTCCAGCCTCCATGCGCGGGTGCCGTACCAATTTGTCGATCCGTTGCGAGAATCTGCTTGCGCTTCACATCACGGGTTGTATATCCCGGCCCACGCTTCGGCGCGGCGTCGGGCCACGGTGGTATGCACCAGCGAAATGGCAGACGACGTGGCGCCAAGACAGTCTCGCAGTGGGGGTTCCTGCACCCACCGGGGCCGGCCCGCCAACCGGGCGCGCGACGCAGGTACCGGCTGCTGCCGTAGCTCAGGGGTAGAGCACTCCCTTGGTAAGGGAGAGGTCGAGAGTTCAAATCTCTCCGGCAGCACCATGACCAACATGCAGATAACAAACGATTACTCGCCGAAGGCCGCACGCGGCGGCGAACGTCTTATGCGCGTTGGGCGTCGTCGGGGCGGCGGCGCGGGCTCTGCCAGCACAAGTCTTGTGCGGTGTCCCTGCGCCAATGTGGCTCTCGGTCAGGTGCCTTGTTGGTCAAATAACCGAGGTCTGCGTGACGCTTCCTGCGCGTTGCTGCCGGTGGGTGATTTCCAGCAACGACTGCGTTGCTGTTGATCCGGTGATTGTCGTTTTGAGTTTGATCCGTCTTTTGACGTGCCACCAGGTCACTCGCGCTGACGTCTGTTCTTTGAGGCAATCGGGCGACCCGTCGGGCCGCCCTTATGCATGCAAAATCGGAGAGCTTCTCAGTCTGGCGCATACCAGATGGGTGACGTGTAGGCGCGCTCCTGCGTCTCTGTCGGCGTCTCTTCAGGCAGTGACGCACCCATACGGAAGGCATCGTAGACCGTCCAGCGCGGGGTCGGGATTTCGATCACCCGGGCGTAGTAGAAGGCCGACTGGGCGGGATCGAAGTCGGGGTCGCTCCAGACCGTGCCCATTTCTGCCTGTCCGATCGTGTTCGTCCAGGTGGCGCGCTCCACGTCCACCGTCGACCCGATGGCCGGTAGCTTTCCATCGGCATCGGGCTGCCTGTCGCCGGACCAGACAACGTCATAGACCTGCTCCTGGGTCTCTCCATCGGCATCCATCCAGCCCTTTACGATCTGTATGCGGTCCAGGTTTCCGCCAATCGGATCTTTCAGGGCATAGACCATGAAGGTGGGCGCCTCGGCTCCCTCTGGCGCCGCGGGCAGATCACCCCCCATGGGCGTGCCTTTTGCATATGCCGTGACAGCCGGGGTTCGAGACGTCAGATCATCTATCGTGTAGTCCCAGCCGCCGAAGAAACGAACGCTCATGCGCGACCCGGTCGTCGCATAGACCTCCTTCCGCTCCATGGCGTCGAATATGGCCTCTCTGGTGTTCTCGGCCGCCCAGACCGCCGCGAGACCCGAGGCAACCATCTCCCAACCAAGGAGTTTAACGTCGCCGAACTGACCAACAACATGCTCTGGCCGTTGCGGATTCGGCTCTGCGCCGGAATGCTTGCCGAAGAAATTGTCCTCTTGCGCCGTGGCGAGCGACGTGTGGCTGTCCGTCGATCCCACCATGCCGAACTTGTACGGGTTGGTGCCGAGCGACGCTTCGAGCAACAGTCCTGTCTTGAGCGCCTCGCGCGCGTACTCGCCCGCCAGCATGTCGTCGGTCTTGAGCTCAGACAAATTCAGGTTGCCCTTGTCCCATGTCTCGTAGTCGGCGAACTCGTCGTTCGGGCTGAGGAACGGGTGCGTCTCGCCATCGCCCTTGATCTGCGTGACCTCGTAGACAGGTTCCCACAGGGCACGGGTCTCCGCATAGTCTGCGTCCAGTTCCCGACCATCAAACTGCGCGGTTTCGGGAAACATGATGCCGTTGGACAGGTTGCCATTGTGCGCGATTGCCAGCACGTCGCCGCGTGTCATCTGTTCGTAGTTCGCCATCCATTCCCAAAGGTCGCGCGGATTTATCGAGCCAAAAGGCGCCTCGGTCGTGAACGGGTCCACCATGCCGGCCTTATCGCCCCCGTCGCGATACATCACCACGCGGTGCATGTTGCCGCCCTGAATGAGCGAGGTCCATTCGTACCCGATGAAACTGGTGAACAGGCCGGGCTGGTATGCCTCCTCGGCCGCCGCGATTTGTCGCTGCCAGACTGAGCGGAAGGGTTTCGACCCGGCTTCTACGGCCAATGCCGGCGAAATCACCTCGCCGCGGGAAAAAGCATCGATCAGTTCCAGGGCTGCTGCCACGCCTTCATCGCCACCATTGGCAACCATGGTGGCAATGCGGTTGCCTTCGGGATCGGACATTATGCTCGGGTCCTGCGCGAAGATCATATCGAACAGCCCCATGTTGTCGGAATGATCCGCGACAACCAACCAATCAAGCGGCCGTGACAGCCGCGCCATGAATCCGGTCGTGGCTTGCACCTCCTCACCCTTTGCAAATCGGTAGGCAGTGCGTGCATCCAGCCGGTTGCCAAAGGCGCCTGCATCAAAGGATGTCGAGGTGTGCAGGTGCGTGTCGCCCCACAGCGGGCGGTCCGGGATACCACGCTGTGCGTAGGGCGAATACGACTTGCCCGGGAATGCGTCGGTCAGGGTAGACCCATCCGGTGAAGGCTCAAAGGCCAAAGCCGCCCCGGCACTGAGGAAAAGGACGGTCGTTATGTAAAGATACTGCTTCATAGCGAACTCCTGCGAACTTATGTTTCAAAAGCGACAGTATCTTGCGGGGGAAAGTTTTGGCGATGGGCGAGTTGTCCCTGCGTCACCATGCGGCGGTATGTCAGGCAGTCAGCGTGCAAAACGGTCCCTGCCAGTGGGCTCCAGTGAGCATTTCAATTTGCGCGTGATCACGTGC
Source organism: Tropicimonas marinistellae (assembly GCF_001509585.1). Lineage (GTDB taxonomy): Bacteria > Pseudomonadota > Alphaproteobacteria > Rhodobacterales > Rhodobacteraceae > Tropicimonas > Tropicimonas marinistellae. The sequence goes on from NZ_LNCI01000015.1 coordinate 14,086, forward strand.
GGTCATCCAAGGTCCGCTATTGGGCAAACCCAAGATCACGATGTTTTCATCAGATGACCGCCATGTCGGCACTGCTGCCTGTCACTTGGGATGAAAACAGCGATTGCGGATCGGTGGTGTGGGGCGCTTGGCGCCGGCACCGACTTGCATCGCGCCGAAGCAGAAAGAGGAAACCGGCGTGCCGTCCGACGTTTTCAGTTCAGTCGTCATTCCGGGAACCGTGCCGCGCGTCTTCTCTGCGTTGTTCAAGCCTCGGCGCATCCCCAAGGGGCGGTACCGCGTGTTACGCCCGCCGATGCAGGGCTATTCCTAGAGCTGGCGCAGGCGGTGGCGTTCGAGCAGGTCGAGGATCATGTCACGAGCCCGCTGGCGATGCGCGTGGTGCAGGTCGTGCGCGCGCTTCGGGTCCGCTTTCGCGATGGCCTCGTAGACGCCTTGGTGGTCCTCGTTCGACTGAACGGGCAGGGGGCGCATGAACAGCGTGACAGCTCGCGCGCGGCGCACCTGATCGCTCATCATTGCCGTGATGGACGCGACGCGGGAGTTGCCGCCGAGACGGACGAGTTCGACGTGGAACCGGTCATCGGCGTCGGCCCAGGCCTCCAGATCCTTGACCTCAAGCGCCGCTTTCATGTCGGTGATCGCGCTCGCCAGTTCCCCCAGTTCCGCGCCGGTGTAGTGCTGCTCGGCGGCCCGTTCCGCGGCGAGGCTCTCCAACTCCGTGAGTACGTCGTAGATCTCGCGCATGTCTTCCAGAGACACCGGCAGGATGCGCACGCCCTTGCGGGCACGCAGTTCCAGAAGCCCCTGGCTTTCCAGCGTGCGCGCCGCCTCGCGGATCGGGGTGCGGGACATTCCCAGCCGTTCCGCGAGTTCGCTCTCCAGGTGATCGGAGCCGGCAGGCAACTCGCCGGAGAAGACAAGCCGCCGCAATTCGCTGATCGCGCGCTGGGTATTCGACACCTGCTTCTCTCCCAATTGCCTCAAGCCGTGTTCAGCGCGACTTTCCGACCTTCGCTCGCCGAGCCATAGATCGCTTTTTCGATCAGCATCACGGTCATGTAGTCCTGCGCGAGGTTTTCCAGCGGATTGCCATCCAGAAGACCCGATACCACGTGGCTCTGCAAGGCAAACACGCAATCCCCGCCAAACCCGGTGGTGGTGTCGGGCGGCAGCAACGGAACCGTCTCCGAGGTGCCGAAACGGCGCAGTTCGACGGCGCCGTCCCCGGTCAGCCTGATCGTGCCCTCGGTTCCTTCCACCAAGGCCTCGCCCATGGTGCGGCGCAGGTTTTCGGCGTCGTGGTCCAGGCAACGGTTTCCGTCGAACAGCGCGCGCACGCCGCCCGGATGCTCGAACAGCACGTAGCCCGCATCCTCGCCCGCGATGGCGGGATTGACCTGACGCAGGTCTGCATAGACGGACACCGGATCGCCCAGCAGGTAGCGGAACGTATCGACCCAGTGAACGCCCGTTTCGCGGATGAGGAACTGTTCCATCTGCTGGAAATACGGCTGACGGTCCAGATAGGCGTGCGGCCCCTGTCCATCGCCGGGACGGAGCCGGAAGGTGACCTGCAACACCTGGCCTATCGCGCCGTCGTCGATCGCCGCCTTGATCCGGCGGTACCAGGGTTGGAAGCGGAAGTTCTCGTGGATCACGATCCGGGCGCCCGCGCGCTCCGCGCTCGCGATGATCTCCCGCGCCTCGTCGATGCCGTTGCAGAAGGGCTTCTGGCAGATGATCGTCTTGATGCCCGCCTCAAGCGCGGTGCGGATCGATGCGGCATGGACCACCGGCGGAAGAATGATGTCAAGGATGTCGGGCCTGGTTTCCGCGAGCATGAGGGCAAGGTCGCTGTAGGCCGGAAGCCCGGTCTTTCGCGCCTTGGTGATGTCCCGGTTGCACGATCCAACCAGCTCGGCCCGGTCAATCCGCGCCCAGCTTTCATACTGGAACTGGCTGAAGTAGCCCGCGCCGACGCAGGCGACCCGCAGGGGAATGGTACCCGTCATGGCGCGGCCCGGGACGCCGACGCGCCTGCCTTTTCGGTTCTTTTGATCGTCTGCGGCATTGAATGCCATGCCTCCATATTCGCTGCGGCATTTCCTGCCGGTTTCAATCTGGCGTTGACAAGGTGAAAATTAATGCATACGCAAAAAAATGCAATAGTGAACGCACAACTGCCGGGAGGAGGCGTTGATGAAGATTTTGCTTGGAACGGTCACGGGGGCCGCGATGCTTATTGCCGGGGCCGGTTCGATGGCCCTGGCGCAGGAATATCCCTATCGAGACATAACCACGGCGGTGGTCTGGGGTGCCGGAGGGGGCACCGACACCATCAACCGGATGATCATGGCGGAGATGGAGAAGCATCTCCCGGTGTCGATCAACGTCATCAACCAGACGGGCGGTGTCGCCGGGTCGAACGGCATGGTCTACGCGATGAACCAGGCTGACGATGGCTATACGCTCGTCGGGCTGTCCGAATCTAACGTGACGGCGGCCGTGCAGGGTGGTTGGGACAAGAAGTTCGACACCTGGTACCCGTTCATCGTCGGCGGTTCGCCAGACCTCATTTCCGTGCCCGCCAACAGCCCGTACGGCACTCTGGAAGACCTGGTCGATGCCGCCAAGGCGGACCCGGGAAGCATCCCGGCAGCGGCGTCGGGTGCGGGGTCGATTCATCACCTGAACCTGCTGGCCATCGAGAAGGGTGCCGGCGCGCAGTTCAAGTTCGTGCCCTACCAGGGCTCCGCGCCCGGTCAGGAGGCGGCGATCGCGGGCGAGGTGGCACTGGTCGTGACCTCGTTGGCGGAGCAGGCGCCGCTTATCGAGGGCGGGCAGTTGAAACCCCTCGCGATGCTTACGCCGGAAAGCGCCGAGATTGCCGGGATGACCGTGCCGTCAGCATTCGACATCTATGACGGGCTGGATGCCTACCTGCCGCTCAAGCAGGCCATCGGCTTCGCGGTGCACAATTCCGCGTCCGACGAGGTGAAGGCCAAGCTGACCGAAGCGTTCGACGCGGCGATGGCCGGCGACGCGGTGGCGGAGTGGGCCAAGGTCAACAACTACGACATCGGCGGCCAGTCCGGCGAGGAGGCGCAGGCCTTGTTCTCCACCCTTGAGAGCAACTTCGCCTACACGCTTCAGGAGCTTGGTGTCGCGACGGTCGATCCGGCATCGCTCGGCATCGAGAAGCCCTGACGCCAAGGAAATGGAAGCGATGCGGAGGCGCCCCGTTGCGCCTCCGTTCGAGCGGGGGAGGGTCAGGAGTTGGAAACCACAGACGACAAGGCGGTCATGCGCGCCCGCGACTTCTGGGCGTCCCTCGTCCTCATGGCGCTCTCGGTCTTCTTCTTGTGGCGGACGTCGGAGATTCCGTTCCTCGATGCCCGGCAGGGCGGTGTGAGCGGCGTGCACTGGTACGATTCCGCGGCGATCGTGCCGCTGGGCATCTTCCTCTGCATGCTGGTTCTCTCCGGCATTCTGATGGCGATTTCCATCCGCGCGGGCGGGGCAAAGAACGCGCTGAGTTCCGTCGGGCTGGGATGGAACGCGGCAGAGGCTCTCCGCTTCGGAACGCTGGCCGTCATCTTCCTGTCCTACATAGCCGCGCTGGTGCCGCGCGTCGATTTCATCATCGCGTCGGGCCTGCTGATCACCGCGCTGATCTATGGATACCACGCCGGAAAGCCCGCCCGCATGAAGCTGGCCGCGCTGGTGGTGGCGGCCGCAGGCATCGCGGCAATGACGATGCACTACCCCCAGTCCGAATGGGATTCCCATGGTGATGACTGGGTGACGCTTGCGCTGTGGGCTGGCCTGACAGTTTGGATGCTGTGGAACAACCGCGATGACCGCGTCCTGCGGATCATACCCTGGATCGCCGTTTGCACGCCGCTGATCCTCGTTTGCGCGATGGCGTTTGGCTTTCGGCAGAATGTGCCGAACAGGGGTGGGCTGATCTTCTCGCAGATCGAGTACCACTACTACGTCACGCTGCGCCCGCTCTGGAGAGACTGACGTGGATTTCGTGTTCTCCCAACTTGCCGGCTTCGGGGATGCTTTCGCGGACCTCGTGCTCGACCCTCTGACGTATCTCTACCTTGTGACATCCGTCTTTCTCGGCATCACGTTCGGCGCCTTGCCGGGATTGACCGCAACGCTCGCGGTCACAATCCTGACCGGGTTCTTCGGCAACAAGATCCCGCTCGACTATTCCCTGATCGCGTTGCTTGGCGCCTATGTCGGCGCAATCTACGGCGGTTCCTATCCGTCGATCGTGTTGAACATACCGGGCACGGCGGCAAGCGCGGCGACGGCGATGGACGGTCATCCGCTCGCCAAGGCCGGGCGCGGTGGCGAGGCGCTGGGGCTGACCACAACGGCGAGTTTCATCGGTACGCTGATCGGAACAGTCGCGCTGCTGATCTTCGTCTGGGTGCTGCTGCTGATTTCAAAGAACATCGCCAGCCCGGAAAAGGCGCTGCTCGCGCTCTTCGGTATCTTGCTCTCCGGTACGCTGATGAGCTCGGACCTGGTGGTGAAGGGGTGGATCGCCGGCCTGATTGGCCTCGCGATGGCAATGGTCGGTCTCGATCCGCTGTTGTCGGAGCCCCGGTATACCTTTGGGTGGTCCTACATGCTGTCCGGCTTCCAGGTTGTTCCGGTCCTCATGGGAGCCTTCGCCGTGCCGCAGGTGATCGAGGGATTGCGCCGTGCGGAGATTGGAAAGATGGCGCAACTCAACGATCGGATCGTCCCGAACCTCGCGGCCGTCCGCCGTTACCTGCCGACGATAACGCGCTCCGGCGTGATCGGAACCGGCGTGGGCGCACTTCCGGGGGTGGGCGAGGACGTCGCCGGCTGGGTGAGCTATGGTGTCGGCAAGTCGGTTTCCCGCGAAGGGAAGAAATTTGGCAAGGGATCGTTGGAGGGGCTTCTGTCTGCCGAGACCGCGAACAACGCCTGCATCGGTGGTGCGCTCATCCCGCTGCTGGTGTTGGGCATCCCCGGATCGCCGCCGGCCGCCGCGCTCATGGGGGCCCTGAAGATCAACAACGTGATCCCGGGGCCGACCATCGACCCGGCGATCATCCTGCGCGTCGTGGCGATCCTGGTTCTTGCGTCTTTCACCATGTTCCTGATGGGGTTGTTCACCGCGCGCGTATTCATCCGCATCCTGCGGATTCCGCAGACCCTGTTCCTGCCGGTGGTGATGGTATTGACGACCATCGGCTCATTCAGCGTGGGCGGAGGGATCAATGACCTGTACCTGATGCTCGGTGTCGGCTTCGTGGCCTATTTCATGAACATGCTGGCATTCCCCATCGCGCCGCTGGTGATCGGCGTCATCCTCGGCGGGCTGTTCGACGAGACCTTCCGCCGGTCGCTGTTCCTTGCCGACGGCGACTTGTCGGTCTTCGCTTCCCGCCCCGGCGCGGCGATCCTGCTCGCGCTGAATGTCGCGCTGATCCTGAGCCAGATCCCCGTCGTCAAGCGGACGTTCGGGCGCCTTCGCGGGAGGACCGCCTGATGTATGCCGTGACGGTGAGATTCAGCATCAAGCCAAGCCACTTTGCCGAGTTCTTGCTGCTGATGGTGCACAATGCGCGCACCTCGCTTGCGTTGGAACCTGGCTGTCGGCAGTTCGACGTCTGCACCGACCCCGATCAGCCGGACAGGGTGTTTCTCTACGAGCTTTACGACGACCGCGCGGCCTTCGAGTCGCATCTCCAAGCCGAGCACTTCAGGGAATTCGATGCTGCGGTGGCGCCGATGATCGCTGAAAAGAGTGTAGACTGCTTTTCGGAGGTGAGATCATGAGCGACTGGGAAATCTACGCCATCAAATACGCGGACCGCAACGCGCGGACCCGGCGCGACAGCTTCCTTTTCGACGACAACCATGACGCACCCCATGCGATGGATTACTTCATGTGGCTGCTGCGCCGCGGTGACGAGGTCATTCTCGTCGATACGGGCTACGACGATACGGAAGCGGCATCGCGCGGTCGCCCGATCCGGCTCGACCCGCGCGCCGCGCTCGAACCCTTGGGCGTTGTGCCGCAGGAGATCACCCAGGTGATCGTGACGCATTTGCACTACGACCACGCGGGCGGCTTGCATCTGTTCCCCAACGCGACCTTGCACATGCAGGCGGCGGAAATGGCCTATGCCACCGGGCCGTGCATGTGTCACGACACGCTGCGCATGCCGTTTACAGCTGGCCATGTCTGCGAGGCGGTGCGGCGGCTCTACGCGGGGCAGGTGGTTTTCCATGATGGCGACGCCGAGGTGGCGGAGGGCGTCACGGTGCACCGCATCGGCGGGCATAGCCGTGGTCTCCAGGGGGTGCGTGTCAGGACCGGTTGCGGCTGGATCGTCCTCGCGTCCGACGCGGCGCATTTCTACGAGAACATCTTTGCCCGCAAACCCTTCCCGATCGTGGTCGATCTGCAGGACATGCTGGACGGTTTCGACACGTTGCTGCGCCTTGCCAGCCGGCCCGAACTGATCGTGCCCGGTCATGACCCGCTTGTCCGCGACCGCTTCCCGCGCGGCGTGGCCGACCACATCATCCGCCTCGATCCGGGCCCGCTCGGAGCCTTCGCCCGATGACGGAGGAGGCCCGCCTGCGCGAAGAAATCTGTCGCATCGCGAAGTCGATGTTCGACCGTGGACTGACCTGCGGCGCGTCCGGCAACATCTCGGCGCGCCTGTCGGACGGGACGCTGCTGATGACTCCGACCGGCAGCTCCTTGGGGTTTCTCGATCCGGCGCGGATCAGCCGGCTCGACGCGGCGATGAAGCTCCTTTCGGGCGATCCGCCGACAAAGGAGATCCCGCTGCACGGCGCCTTTTATGAAACGCGCGCGCAGACCGGGGCGGTGGTGCATCTGCACTCGACCCATTCGGTCGCCGTGTCGATGCTGCCGGATGTGGACCCCCAGAATATGCTGCCACCACTCACGCCTTACGCGATCATGCGTCTGGGAAAGGTGCAGCGTCTGCCATTCATCCTGCCGGGCGATCCCGCCATGGGCGACGCGGTCAGGGGATTGGCAGGCAAACACGCGGCCGTGGTTCTTGCGAACCACGGACCGGTGGTGGCGGGCAAGGACCTCTGGGCCGCCACCTTTGCCATCGAGGAACTGGAAGAAACCGCAAAGCTCGCGCTGCTGACACGTGGCACGGGCGCCGTCGGGTTGACGAACGCGCAGATCGCAGCGGTCGTTCGGAAATTCGACATTGATTGGTGAGAAAGGGATAGCCGCATGACGTCAGGCGCACGCATAGCACTGATCAAAGGCGATGGAATTGGAATCGACGTCGCCGACGCTGCGATGCGGGTCGCGAACACGGCCTGCGAACGGGTTGGTGCCCCAGCTTTGCAGTTTGACGAAATCCGGGCCGGCGCTGGCTACTTCTGTGAGACGGGCCAGGACATCGAGCCCGGCGGCGAGGCGCGGGCGGGCGAGGCCGATGCGATCTTCCTCGGGGCCATCGGGCTTCCGTCCATCCGGCACGACGATGGCACCGAGATTTCGCCGCATCTCCGGCTTCGCGACCGCTATGGGTTGTACGCCGGCATTCGCCCCGTCCGGGCCTATCCCAACGCGCCGCAGCGCCTCGCCGACCCGCGCGCGGCGGCGTTGGATCTGGTTGTTCTGCGCGAAAGCACCGAGGGACTTTTCTACTCCGCGGCGGCTCACAAGCGCGCCGTTGTTGTCGGCGACGAGGAGGTTCGGGAAACGCTGCGGATCACGCGGGCAACAACCGAGAAACTCCACCGGTTCGCCTTCAGGCTGGCGGAGAAACGACGCGCGCGCGGCAAGCGTGCGCGGCTGACCTGCGTGGACAAGGCCAACGTCTTCGCCTCGATGGCGTTCTTCCGGAAGATCTTCGATGAAGTGGCCGCAGAGCACCCCGGCACCGAGATCGGGTACAACTATGTGGATGCGCAGGCGCTCGACCTCGTCCGTCGTCCGTGGGAGTTCGATATCCTGGTGATGGAGAACATGTTCGGCGACATCATCTCCGACCTCGCGGGGGGCCTCGTGGGTGGCATGGGCATGGCGGCCTGCGCCGAGATCGGGGACGAGACGGGCCTGTTTCAACCGGCGCATGGCAGCGCGCCCGACATCATGGGCCAGGACAAGGCCAACCCGCTGGCGGCGATCCTGAGCGCGGTCTTGATGCTCGACTACCTCGTGGAAAAGACCGGTGTCGCGGCCTATGGGACGGCGGCCAGCGCCATCGACCTGGCGGTCGAAGCGGGCTTTGAGGCCAATCGGTTGCGACCAATGGAATTCGGCGGCGACATGGGTACGCACGCGGTCACAGAAGAGGTGCTCGCCCATATCGTGGCACAGGGGATCTCCAAGTCCGTCGGTTGATGGTTTTGCGAGGCGCATGGATCGTCGTGGGCGTGTGACGTTTGCCCCGGCGGTCTTCACTCAACTGGGAAGTGGCTCATGACTTTGGTTCTGGGGGCGATTGCCGACGATTTCACCGGCGCGACCGATCTTGCCAACACGCTGGTGAAGGAGGGGATGCGGGCCGTTCAGGTGATCGGCGTTCCTGACACTGCGACGGAGATCGGCGATGCCCAGGCAGTCGTGGTTGCACTCAAATCCCGCACGGCGCCGGTTCAACAGGCGGTGAAGCAATCGCTCGCGGCACTCGATTGGTTGCGCGAGCTGGGGGCGGCGCAGTTCCTGTTCAAGTATTGCTCGACCTTCGATTCCACGCCGGACGGGAACATTGGCCCGGTGGCGGATGCGCTGCGGCGCCGGCTCGGTGCCGACTTCGCGCTTGTCTGCCCCGCTTTTCCGGCGAATGGGCGCACGATCTACCAAGGTCATCTGTTCGTCGGGGACACGCTGTTGTCCGAAAGCTCGATGAGGGACCATCCGCTCACGCCAATGCGGGACTCCAGCCTGATCCGTTTGATGGCGCAGCAGGCCGCGGGGCGTGTCGGGTTGATTCCATTGAACGACGTGATGGCTGGGCCAACCGCTGTCTCGGCCCGGATCGACGTGCTGCGCAAGGAGGGCGTCACCTATGCCGTTGCCGATGCGCTCACCGATGCGCACCTGCGCCACGTGGGACACGCGGCCGACGGTCATGTGCTGATCACCGGTGGGTCGGGGATCGCAATGGGGCTGCCGGACAATCTGCGGGCGGCAGGCAAGCTGGAGACGTCGCAGCCGCCGCAGGTTGCGCCCGTGGAGGGCCGGTCCTTGGTGCTCGCCGGCAGTTGTTCCGAGGCGACGCGCGGCCAGATCGCGCGTGCACGGGAGATCTGGCCAACCCGCAAACTGGATGTGGATCGTATCGCGGAGGGCCTGGATGTGGCGGGTGAGGCGGTCTCGTGGGCCCTGGCGCAACCGGAGGATTCTCCGGTCGTGATCTATGGGTCGGCGGATCCGGACGACGTGCGGCGAACACAGGAACGCTATGGAACGGAGCGCGCCAGCGAGATGGTCGAGAGCACCCTCGGTGCCATTGCCGTGAAGCTGCACGCCGCGGGCTATACCCGGCTTGTTGTCGCGGGAGGCGAGACCTCCGGTGCCGTCGTGTCCGCGCTTGGCGTGTCCGCCCTGCGGATCGGGCCGGAAATCGCGCCGGGCGTCCCCTGGACGGAAGCGCTCGGTGGTCGCAGGTTGGCGCTTGCTCTGAAGTCCGGGAATTTCGGAACGCGGGATTTCTTCGAACGGGCCTTCGCCATGGTGTCGTGAGAACGACGATATCCCGCCATCGGTTATTTTGACCTACTAGGAACGCGCGAGCACCGGAAGCGTGGTCGATTGCGTTTGTCTGTTGGTCGAAGCCCTCGTAGGGCCAGGCGCCGGTTGGAACCGGTGCGCCGACCTTCTTGGAGAGCGTCACGGTGGATACCGCGTCCGTGATGGCGACGGGCGGCAGCGTGCCGGTTGCTGCGGCGACCTCGCAAATGGCCGCATTTGCGATTTGTGCATGTGGATGAATGCCTCGTCTGACACATCCGGTTCGACGCCCAATGCACGGCTGACCGCGGTTCGACTGAATGGGTGAGTCCCCGATTCAATCGAACCGGAAGGGGTATTGCGGTGCCGCGAGCCGTCGGTATCGCCACAGATACGAAACGATGGCGCGAAGTTGTCGATTATGTTGCGGCAACGCGGGCCAATCCGACCAAAAGATTCCACATATTAACCTAGAATTAGATTAATTAACGCAGTATCAGTATAACTAATGTGAACGTGAGATTAACGAGTGTGTGTGTTTTGTTGTGTGTGTGTACCGAGTGACGATTTTGCGAGTGAGTCCGGGTCCGCTTAATGGCGGGTCCGGACTTCGATTTGGTTGAGTTTCAAGAGATCGGTGAGCCCAAATGATGACATGTCTGGCGTTTGCAATCCTGTGTTCCGTGTTACTGGTACTATCCGGCATGCATGTTGGCCGAGCCGTCCTCCTCGCCCCAGTGGCCGCGATGCCGACAACCGACCGACGGCATCCGGCGGGTTCGGGGCGTAGGGGCTAAAACGGAGCGATGCTTTCCATGCCCTGACGGAATGGGCAATCGATATTGCAGGGTATGACTTTTTTGGAACGGATCTGGTGAGATCCGGGTGGCTGAATTTCAATCTGCTTGTCGATGATCAAAGGAAAGGGGGGCTGCGCCACCAAGCGCAGCCCCCCGATTTCTGTTCCCACCGGGTTTTGGTCCGCCGCTTGCCGGGAGCCCAAAAGCATGGATGCATGTAGCGGCCGGGACGCCCCGATCACCTCAACATCGCTGGCCACCGCAACACAATGGCCATTCCGGACACGCAGCGCAGTTTGGGACAAAGGTCAAACGCCGGTCAGACGCGGCGGCTAAAGCCAGATGTCCTGGGAACGCGCCTGGATTTCCAGCTTTCTGGCACGACATCTCGACGCGACCGGCTCGAACGATGGGACTGGAATCAGCTCGTATTCGCACTCGCGCGCCGAAAACCGATTATACAAGATCGAACCCACACTGTCCCGAACGCGACCACACAGCGCATTCGGAAGCCCACGTTCACTGACGATTGCCGGCATCTTGCCGAGAACTTTGTTCCACTTACTCACAACACGTACCACTCGTAAAAAACTCACGCCTCAACCGAAAAACCCACGCCTCACCCGAGGGCAACTCGATTACACACATAACACTCACTAATGCGACATTAGATTCTGTAATGCGCGGCGTCCACCGTGGATTTCGAAACAATCTGTTCTGAGGCTTTTACGTGCCGAGGCTCAACGGATTAACGCGAACGAGCCCATTCATTTGCGACGGGACCGCGTTGCGAAACGGCTGGTGCGCAGCCCTTGAGCGCACCAATTCGAGGATGGCTGCGGGCAGGAAAGACCGGGCCGGACGTGCCTTCGGGGAACTAGAAGAGCCGGAAGTCGTCTGGCTGGAGCTGCCGCATGGCCTCCTCGGACACGATATCCCCCAACCGCCGAAGGACCTCGCTCGACTGCGTACTGGTTTTCCAGTGAAGCGCGACCTTCACGGGACGATCCGGTATAAGTTCGATTAACTGGCCGTTCTCGATGAGGGGCAGGCCGGCCATGCCGGGAACGAGCCCCCAGGCCGTGCCGTTCAGGCAGCAAGCCACGTATCCTTCGTAGGACGGGACCAAGTGTGTCGGCGACTTGGCGGCCTCTCCGAAGCAGAGGTTCATCCACTGGTCCTGAATGGTGTCGCTCCGGTCGAACGCCAAGCAGGGCGCCTTCGCGAGAGCGGCGAGCGTGACGCCCTCCACGAAGTGTGCGTTGTAGAACTCCGGCGAGGAAACCGCGAAGTAGTCCATGGAGCCGAGCGAGATCCGCCGGCACCCCTGTACCGGCTGGTCGTTCGCGGTGACGACGGCCAGGGCTTCGCCAGACACGAGGTTCTGCTCCGTATCTTCCTGATCGGCAGGGAGAATATCGAACCTGACTTTCAACTCGCCGGCGGCGCGCTTGATGACGCTTGGAAACCAGGTCGCCAGACTGTCGTTGTTCACCGATATGCGGATCGTGGCCTCCGAGGAGTCGCTGCCGCCCGACATTGCATTGATACGTTCACTCAGTTCGTGCTGGAGGAGCGACACCTGTTCCACATGTCTGCAGAACTGAAGGCCAGCCTCCGTGGGTACGCAAGGCCGCCCCCGAACGACGAGCACGGAGCCCACGCTTTCCTCGAGATGCTTGATTCTCTGACTGACCGCTGACTGGGTCACGTTGAGGGATTTTGCTGCAGCATCGAATCGCCCTTCGCGCACAACTGCTGCCAGTGCGACGAGTGCGTCGTAGTCATAGTCCATGTGATTGATGCTTTTTATATTAGTTTTCCTAATGGATTTTAAGCCCAATTTCAGCGAGTTCAAGCGGAAACTTTCGTGCCAGCCGGGACAGCACCTGGCTGGATTAGAAAACCTAATATGTGAGGTGTCTCACTTAAGCCACGGTACATAAAATAACTTTTCATTGTTTCGCAATGCGCTACAAACGATAGGCGATCAATTAGCTGGGGGTGGGTCATGTCAGGTCAGAGCGTTCGTGAGAAGTTCATGCGTCGATTTGTCGGCCTGTCGCGGTACAGTCGGTTAAAGGCCTGGGGCGTGGTTGGATGGTACGTCGCGTTGATTGTTGCCGGAATTGCGCTCGGCCACCATCTGCTGTCGCTGCCGACGAGTTGGTTAACGGTATTAGCCATGGTTTCGCTCGCGTTCTTTATTGGAACGCGGCTACGTGGATTGAACAATATCGTGCACGAGTGCAGCCATTCCACGTTTTCGGCGCATAAAGCGGATAACGTAGTTCTTGGAAAACTGTGCTCGGCAATCTTAACCGGCTGCTTCCGTCAATATAAAGATGACCATCTCTCGCATCACGCCCATCTGGGGGATTACGAACACGATCACGAGTTCGCCGCGATTGAGAAATTCCGCCTGCATGAACCGCTGACGCCCATGAAGACGTTGAAACTCGCATTGGCGCCGCTGCTCGGGCAGCACCTCAGGATGTACTCCGGAATCAACATGTCCGGCGATGATGGGAAGTTCTTCTTCGCGCTGAAGATCGGGTTGCTCCTGGCGATAATGGCCTTCTCGATCGTTGCTCCTCTGACTTCGCTATTTTTCGTCGTGATACCGCTGTTCTACGTCTTCCCGACGCTCAACTTCTGGACCGATTGCCTGGACCACGCCGGGTTGGTGGGATCGGATGATGAACTGACGGCATCGCGGAACATTCTCGCGCCCACGCCTATCCGGCTTCTGTTCTTCCCCCGCTACGATTGCTACCATCTGGTGCATCACCTCTTTCCGCAGGTTCCAGCCAGCCACTTGAAATCAGTGCACGATGAACTCTGCGAGGAACCGGCGTATCGCAACCAGCCGACGGCCGCGCGCCCTGCGCATTTCGCCCTTCCGGAGCTTTTCTCGGGCGGGAATCGGAACCGGGTGGGCATGCAAGCCGAGAATTGAGATCGCGGATTTCCATGTGCGCGGCGACCATTTCGGAACGTACCGACGGTCGCCGCGCGTGCGTCTTATAATCGGATGAGTTGGCTTATGAGCCGGATGCCAGTTGTCAGCGCTGGCCGGTTCCGATCAAGCATTCATGCTTCCTGGCCTTGCCGAAGCGGTGCTGGAGAATCGCGGTGATTGCGGGGAACGCGATGACGCGGTGAGCGACAGGAACCTTCCGGATGTGGCGTGTTCCAAGCGCGTATCCGGCTGTACCAAACGTGTTATTTGGGCCGTGGAACGCACGGGCATCGCCAATTTTGGACATCTTCGTTGTTGAAGGACCGCGGCGTTCATCCGTATTGGCGGGAAACAATTAATTCCGTAGCGTAAACCAATCGCCACATTTCGGTGCCAAGAATGACACTTCATCGCCCTAGTTCAGTGGAATTAATATAACACCCACACACTAGACACACACACTCAACACCAACGCCTAAACGGGGACCCTGGACGCCAAAGCAATCGCGCTGAGGGATCACACTACCAAGGTTCCGAATGGGGGTCGCTTAATGCGACCCCCATTCTACTTTCCAAACACACCCATCGCGTCCAACCTTCGTCCGCCAAACGCCTTTCAACTATGCAATCCGTAGAACAGTTTTACTCTCCATCGCACCGCTGATTCTAAAGAACTTCAGAACAACTAATCCAACATTAGATTTTTTAATTATGAGAATCTACCCATGCTTCTGAAACAGTTTGTTGATGGCGCTACCAAGGTGATCATCAGACGATCTCGCCAATGGCGGAACCGCCTTCTCTTCTTCTCTGCCACGGTGTCCACCGCCGCGGTTCTGCTGGCCAGTTCGATCATCCGCTTGGCGGCGTCCGCACAGGTTCCGAAAACACGCTCCGGCTTCGCTGCCAAGCGCGCCCGGGCGCAGACCTGCGCTTGAACGCATGGCAGCACGCTCTCGCGGGCCGGGAGGCAACGTTGGGCGATGATACGTGGGCGGGCGCCAGCCAGTGCCCCAGGTCCGTGCTTGTCCGACTGGCCGGGGCGCCATTGCGATTGGCTGGTCTACGCCTGTGAGTCCGTCGCAGGATGCCCGTTCGAGACAAGCGCCTCGGGCGGCGGCTGGCGTTTCAGGAAAGGCGCGCGCTTGATGTAGAGGATCAGCGCCTGCCAGTGGATCAGCGCCAAAACGCGGGCGGCGCCGAGAGGCCGACGAAGTGCGGCGCGGGCCAGAGAGGCGTTCGTGGCCGGTCGCCGAGGTCCGGTCAGGGTGGCAATCACGCCTTCGCCGCCGTGCACATATGCAATGCGGATATCGACCGCCGTGTCGGTCAGGCCGAAGTTGAACTGATAGTCTCCCGCAATCTGCTGGAACGGGGAGACATGCATCACTTTCCGCGCCGTCAGGCGATCCGTTCGCCGGATGGGGCGAAAGTCGTCATGGGCACAGAAGTAGCAGTGCCGCTGGCCGAACGTGCTGTTGACCTCGGCCACGAAGGCACAGGGTTTTCCGTCGCGCAGCGCGATCCAAAAACTCACCGGGTTGAACTTGAACCAAAGGAAACGCGGCTGGGTGAGCAATGCGAGCGTGGTGCCTTTCATCGGGAAGCCGCGCGCCGCGAGAATATCGCGAAACCATGCCACGCCGCGCCCGGCGCCGCGAGCGCCGCCGTGATCGCGATCGTTCAAATGCCACAGGTTGAAGCGGTTCGCCGAGAGGAGTTGAGGCGCCCCATCGAACGGAAACTCCACAAGCACGAAATCCACGCCGTATCGAAACGCGTTTTTCAGTTGTCCACGTCGGGCGTGAAACGTGTGTCCGGCGATATGGTCGATCATGTTCCTTCTACGCTCGTGGTGCCTGACCGGATCGGTCTTCCTGAGATGTGAGCGGTCCATTTAACGATGTGTCCCGCCTCACATTGGTAACGATGGACATAGGAAATGGCGCAGGCATGCCCAATACCCAGTTCCGATATGCTGAGCTCTGCGGGGAATGTCCCTTGTCTGCGGGAGCGCCACGGAAGGGGATTGGCAGGGGCAGCAGGGTTCGAACCCGCGACCTACGGTTTTGGAGACCGTCGCTCTACCAGCTGAGCTATACCCCTAAGGCTGGCGTTTCTTAGGTACTCCCGCCGAGAGCGTCAAGCCGTTATCATGTTCCGATGGACCCGGTCAGAACACGACCGCGCGCAGGACTTGCCGATATCCGCGCTGCGTGGTTCAACTGACCACGCCGGACAACGCGGCGCATACCGCGGCGGAGCCCACCTGATCCGCACGTGCCAGCGGCAGGACGAAAGCAGCAGGGCAAAAACAGATGTCGCAATCGGTCAGCTCATTTCCTTCGGAACTCGCCTTCGTTCCCTTCGTGTCCGTCCATGACATGATGCGGCTCGTCAATGCCAGCGGGCCGGAGGTCTTCATGGCCGATCTTGCTGGCTATATCGAAGCCGACTTCAAGCGCTGGCAGGAGTTCGACAAGACCCCGCGTGTGGCGTCTCACTCGCCGGAAGGCGTTATCGAGCTGATGCCAACTGCGGACGCGGAGAATTACGGGTTCAAGTACGTGAACGGGCACCCGAAGAATATGCGCGAGGGGTACCAGACAGTAACCGCCTTCGGTGTTCTCTCGTCCGTTGCGAATGGCTATCCGATATTGTTGACCGAGATGACCGTACTAACGGCCCTGCGCACCGCCGCGACTTCCGCGCTGGTCGGCCGCTATCTCTGCCCCGAGGGGTCGGAGGTCATGGCGATGATCGGAAATGGCGCGCAATGCGAGTTTCAGGCGCTGGCCTTCCGCGCAATTTGCGGCATCAACAGGCTTCGGCTCTTTGACATCGACCCGGCGGCAACGCGGAAGGCCGCGCGGAACCTCACCGCTCAAGGGTTCGAGGTCGTCGCCTGCGAGAGTGCGGAGGTCGCCGTTGAGGGCGCACAGGTTGTCACGACCTGTACGGCCGACAAGCAATACGCGACCATCTTGACCGACAACATGGTTGGTACGGGCGTTCACCTGAACGCCATTGGCGGCGACTGCCCGGGAAAAACGGAACTACACCGCGACATTCTCCTGCGCTCCGACATCTTCGTGGAATACACGCCGCAGACCAGAATCGAAGGTGAGCTGCAGCAATTGCCCGAGGATCATCCCGTAACCGAGTTGTGGCAGGTCATGCGCGGTGAGGCCACCGGTCGCCGCGATGCCAGGCAGGTTACGCTTTTCGACTCGGTCGGCTTCGCGATCGAGGATTTCAGCGCGCTCCGTTTCGTACATGACAGGATCCAAGGCTCAGATTATTTCGAGAACCTGGACTTGCTCGCCGACCCTGACGATCCGCGCGACCTCTTCGGGATGCTCCTGCGTGCCAAGACCTGAGCGCGTCGGCGTATTGCAGCGACATCTCAGAAGCGTCGCGCCCGCGCCACGCGGCCGGTCCCGTTTTCGGTGCCGCGACAATGGCCGTGGTTCTTGGCCTGACGCTTTGATATGCGAGCCCACATGCTGAGCCCGGCCACGAATATGCCGCCACAGGACCTGCCCGACCGCGCCACTGAAGCGCTGCTTTCGCGGCCTTGGACGCACCTTTTGGACAGGGCGCTCGACAAGGCACGCACGGTGCCCACGATGCTCAGCGGGCAGGAGCAGCAGCTCTACTACTGGCTCACGGCGTTCTGGGCGGAAGGCGCCGGGGCGATCGTCGATCTCGGGTGCTTTGCAGGCGGCTCCACGGCCCGCCTGGCACAGGGGTTGGCAGTCGCCGGGCTCGACAGCCGGGTCGCGGCCTTCGACCGGTTCACGGCCGGCGAGGACGTCAAGCACTCGGTCCTCTATCGGCAGGGTGTCGCGCCATTCGACGGCGCCGATATCCTCCCCCTTGCGAAGGACCTGTTGGCCCCTTGGAGCGAGTGGATTGACCTCCATCGCGGCGAGATCGATCAACTCGGCTGGGCAGGGGGGCCAATCGAGATCCTTGTGATGGACGCCTCCAAGGCCGCTTGCACGATGGACCGCATGAGCGAGACGTTTCTGCCACATCTGGTTCCCGGCCGCTCGCTCGTCGTCCAGCAGGACTTCCTTCACTGGAGCCAGCCCTGGGTGCCGGCCCAGATGGAGCTTTTGTCGGAATACTTCACGCCGCTCGTTCATGTGCCGCGCGACACCATGGTGTTTCTCTGTCACGGATCGCCCCCAGCGGATTCGCTGGCGTTGGCACGGTCAGACGACCTCTCCGATTCCGACCTTCTGGGTCTCCTGGCCGCTGCGAAGCTTCGCTATACACCGTGGGGCCTCGCGGACCGCCTGCAAGAGACGATTGACGGGTTGCGGAACAATCCGGGCCTTCGACGCGCGCACCAGTTTCAGCGCCGCTGACAGGGCGAAACGCTCAGGACGCGCCGATCCTCCCGAGGAATTCCCTGACTGCCGTTTCGGCCTGTTGCGTCGCCTCGGGAGAGAATTCCAGCAGGCTGAGGGGATCTTTTTCGGCCTGATCGAAACCATGTGTCGTACCCTGCAGGGTGAGCACCGAGACGTCTCGGCCCTCGCGCGCCATCCCACGGGCCACGTCGGCACAGGGTTCCTCGTCTGCAATCGTGTCGCCCTCGACCAGCAGGAACAGCGCCGGGATATCGGCGCGCCAACCGTGTCGGGCAACCTGACTGCCGGTGCCGCAATAGGGGTAGAGCAATATCATGCCCGCGACACCCGCGAATTCGCTGCGTTCGATACTCTCTGGCCAGCGGATCAGGTTGTACGGCCGCCGCCCAGAGGCATGCAACGAAAGCATGTCGAGAATGGACCAACCACCGTGAGATGCGCCGAGCAGAACGATATGCTCTGAATCCACCTCCGGTCGTGCCCGCGCGATATCGATGGCAACGGCAACGTCTCCGGCACGTTCGCCGCCGGTCAGCATCTGCCCGGCACAAATCAGCCGCCATAGCTGTGCATCGCCGTAGCCGCGCGGCGTATGGCTGTCGACGATTATCGCGCCCCATCCGGCCGCGTTGAACGCGTCGGCCCAACGGTTCATATTGTCCTTCGGGCCGTCGCAGCCTGAAAACAGCAAGATCGTCGGAAATGGGCCGGGTCCGTCGGGCATCCGCACGCGCATGTCTGGCAGCAACACCTGGGCGAGCGCGTCCGGCTCCATTTTCCGCGCCGCCCATCCCTGATAGCGCAAATAGGTATTGCACCCGATAAACAACGCGATCAGTGCAACCGCAGCAACGGCAAGGCTCAGCATGGCGCGCTTCCGCATCGCACTACCAAGGCGCCGGGCGGCGCTCGAAGATCGCCTTCAGCGCCGCCGCCCGATCGTCGTTCCAGCCCTCTGGCTGCACCACTTCGGCCCAGGCGTCGATGTAGTCGGGCGCGACGTAGAAGTGCCCGTAGCGCGGCACCTTGAGTGAGATCGCCATGTCGAGCGCGAGGTGGAACATGGTGACGACGGGGAACCAGCGGAAATCCTCGGACACATCGAATGGCCGTTCCCCCTTCATCCAGTCCGGGCGCCGCCAGGCGGAGTCGAATGTGAACGAGACGATCGCGTCCGACCCGTAATGGAGAAAGACGAGCCTGATCGGCCCCCACGGGGAAAACCCGTCGTCCAGCGTGTCCTCCTGATTTGTGACGCGGGCGAGCGACCCGTTGCCGAACCTTGGGCGCCAGGCGGGGCTCTCCGGGTTTCGATCGTCGCGAATATGTTGCCAGGTCGGGCTCAGGAACGGCGAACCTGCCCAGAGTGCGCCGTCTATGGGGTCCGCCAGAATGTCCAGAAGCGGCAGCGTCGACTGGGAGTTGAATGCCCCCTGGCTGAGGCCGTGAACGTAGAGCTTCGGGCGGTTTTCTTTCGGCAAGGCGCTCCAGTAGGTGTAGATCGTGTCGAACAAAGCGCGTGCCTGCTCGATGCCATTCTCTGGGTGCGCCAGAAGTGAGAGGGCACTTGTGAGGTAGGAATACTGCACCGCGACGGTCGCCACATCGCCGCCAAGCATGAAATCGAGCGTATCGTGCCCGCCCGGATCCATCCACCCGGTGCCCACCGGGACAACCACGACAATGGCGGACCGTTCGAATCCGCGGACCCTGATCAACTCGTCGAGCGCAATCTTCGCCCGCTCGTCCGGTGTGTCGGCCGCCCGTCGGCCGACATAGACCCGTACCGGGTCCCGTGCCTCCTCGCCGGCGAACTCCAAAATCTCGCTCGCCGTTGGTGCGTTGGCCACGAATGATCGGCCCCAACGGCCCATCTCCTGCCACCTGACCAGCGAATCGGGGCTTCCCGTCTTCTGCGGATCGCTCGGTTGCGGGATGTCGGGTTCGATCAGGACGTCCGCGGCTTCGAAGGACGCATCGGCTGCCTCGAAGATCCGGCGGACAAGAACGCCGTCGATCGCGGCCCAGAAAAGCCAAAGCACCAGGCCGAAGCCCAGCACGACCCCGACCCGCGGCGGAACCAGTCGCCCCAGAAGCGCATCAAGTCGCCACAGGACGAACCCGAAGGCCCGCCCCAGCAGCAGCAACGCGACGAAGACGGCAAGCGCGATCCCTCCGACAGTCCAAGGGTGGGTGGTGTCCACCGGATCGAGGCCCATGACGTCGCGGGTCGCGTTTTGCCATCCCGTCGCGCGCCAAAGGAACGCGACGCAGATCAGCAGTGCAATTGCGGTGGCCAGCAACCGCAGAGTCCGCCGTCGCGATTGTGCCGGCACCGGAAACCCGAGGAACCGCCACAACCAAACCCCGTACATCGCGATCCAGTATCCCAGAATGGCCACCACGCCGCCAAGCGCGCCCTGCATGGTCGGATCGCGTGGCATAAGCGATGGCGTGAGGGATACGCCGAAAAACACCGCGCCCAGAAGAACACCCACGGCCCGCAGCCCCCAGCTGCCTTCGGATTCCCGGATACCTGCCAGAAGGCCGTCTCGATCACTCATGCGCGCAACTCCCTGGGCTTGCCGGCTGATACCACGCTCTTGCTTTCGTCCCAAGGTTTTGCACGGCCCGTCGGGATCGCGGCAGCATGGCGCAATGTCGCGCCTGTTGCGGAGCGCGTCGCGGCTGCACGACGCTCATGCGGTGGGTGCATGTGACGCTTTTTTGACCCTCGGTGCGATTTTCCGCTTGCAGCCAATCGGAACGAGTCCTAGATAGGCACCTCCTGTCGCGGGGTGGAGCAGCCCGGTAGCTCGTCAGGCTCATAACCTGAAGGTCGTAGGTTCAAATCCTACCCCCGCAACCAAAATTCCTACACGATATCAAAAACTTGAAATCGGCTTCGGCCGATCAAGTTTTTGATATCGCGTTTTGCATCAACGCCACATCAACGTTTGACGAGTTCGCTGGTTGGGGGCGATGGGATCTTGGGTTCAGGCGGAGCCTCGTGCCTCTGTCGCCTTAGGCTTCTATGGCCTCATCCAGCGGAAGTACGACGCTGGACGTTTCGTTCTCCCAGGTATTGTCATCACGAATCGACGTGGGCCTTGAGGAGCCTGGATCGCCTGCATGAATGGCTGTGCCGGGCGCTGCGTGCACCGACCGGCGCGGGCGTTCGTCTCCGAATTCAAGGAAGCACCCGGGATTACTCGACGCAGCCGATCGTTGGAGGGCAGGAATTCCAACGCTGCATTCCGAGACATGGATAATGTGACGGATCGCACCGACGGTTTGATCCCGGTCATGGATTGGTTGCGGCGGTCAACATACCACCGGAGGAACCGGGATCGCAACTACTCTGGGGAGCGGACGATGTCACACGACAAGCAGATATCATCCTATACTGTGCCGTCCCGCGCGCTGTTTTTCTTCGCCCTGCTCACCTTTGCAATCACGTGGGGCGTGGTCGGAAGCTACATCCTGTTCCCGGTCTGGACCGCTTCCAGGCTGGGCGCAATCAGCGGCGGGCATCCGCTCTATTTCGTCGCCACGTGGGGTCCGGCCATCGCCGCATTCGTTCTGGTGCTGTCCCATGGCGGGATCCGGGGGCTTCGGAGGTTCCTGTCGCGGCTGTTCCTGTGGCGTTGCGATGCCATTTGGTGGCTGCTCATCCTGATCGGCATTCCGCTGGTTTACATTGCCGGATCGCTCGCCAAGGGCGGGCCGGTCCTGGCGCCTCTTCCACCGGAAGGCGCGCGCCCTGTTCTCGCGCTCATGTTGATGATGCTCTTTCTCGGTCCCATCGAGGAATTCGGCTGGCGCGGGGTCGCACAACCGATCCTGCAGCGCCGTTTTGCGCCGTTTTGGGCAGGGGCCATCATCGGCGCAATGTGGGGGATCTGGCACCTGCCGGCCTTTTACCTTGCAGGAGTCGTCTACACCGACTGGAACTTCCTGCCCTTCTTCGTCGGCAACGTGACCCTGGCGATACTGGTCACACCGATCTTCAACAGCGCGCGCGGCAGCTTGCTGTTGCCAATGCTGTTTCACTGGCAACTGATCAACCCGTTCTGGCCCGACGCCCAGCCCTGGGACACCTGGATCCTGCTTGCCGTGACTTTGATCGTTGTCTGGTACAAGCGCGAAACGATGTTCTCGCGGAGCGATTCCGTAACCGTGGTCATCCCCGGGCACGTGCCGGGTCAGTGAGGTAAAGGGAGGCAGATGATGCGGGCTGTCGTCTATGATCGCTACGGAGGCCCGGAAGAGCTTCGTCTATCTGACATCGACATCCCAGACCCGGCGAAAGGTCAGGTACGGGTCAAGGTCTCTGCCTGCGCGGTGAACCTGTCGGACTGGGAGTACCTGGTCGGATCGCCCTTCTATGCCAGAATGGTCGGGGGAATGATGCGGCCAAAGATCCCGGTACTTGGCTCGGATATCGTCGGCGTTGTCGACAGCATCGGCCCGGGTGTTTCCGATATCGACGTCGGCCAGCGGATCATGGGGGATTTCGTCATGACCCGCGGTGGTTTTGCCGAATACGCCTGCGTGCCGGCAAGTGAAGCGGTGGCTGTGCCGCCGGGCCTCAGTGACGAAATCGCCGCCTGCCTGCCGCAGGCCGGTGGTATTGCGGTGGCGGGAACGGAAGATCTGGAAGCGGGAAACAGATTCCTGATCAATGGGGCCGGCGGTGGCTCCGGCACGATGGCGCTGCAACTGGCCAAGGCTGCCGGGTGCCATGTGACTGCGGTGGACAATGAACGGAAAATTGGCTGGCTTGAGTCGCTGGGCGCCGATCAGGTCATGGATTATCGCGAACAGAACTTCACTGACTGCGGAGAGAAATGGGACCGCATTCTGGACATGGTCGCTACGCGTGGACCGGGCGAGATTGCCCGTGCCCTTGCCGAAGGTGGAACCTACAGGGCCGTGGGCGGACACGTGGGCGTCCTGCTCTCGTTGGTCGTGGGCGGGCGTGTCCGGTCTCGACGGCACTCCATTGGGATGCTGATGGTTCCGTCGGGTCGGGATCTGACCGAGCGCGTTGCGCGCATGGCGTTGGAAGGCCGGATCAGCCCCCATCTGGATTCTGTGCTTCCGCTGTCGTCGGTTCCAGAGGCTCTCCGGAGAACGGGGAGTGGCGATGTGCGCGGCAAAGTGGTGATCACGATGTAAGTCTGGGAAGGCGCTCGCGACGCGCGGGCTTGATCGCCGGCAGGCTCCGGCGTGCCCAGGGACGGCGCTCCCTTGCTACGGAATATTGATCACGACGATGCCGGTCTTCTGGCCTGTCTCGACGTAGCGGAATGCCGCGACGATATCGTCCAGCGGATAGCTGCGGTCGAATACTCCGCTGAACTTCCGGTCCGCCATGAGTCCTGCGAGGTGCCGCACGAAACCGGGTGCGTCGTCGGGAAACGGTATTCGAACACGCCCGCTTCCGGAGAGTCCGGACCAGGTGCTGAGAAGGATGTTCGACCAATAGGGGCCGAGATCGGTCGCAGCGTAGATCCCGCTCGTTTTCAGCAGCGGACGACAGGCTCGCCACGATGTCTTTCCCACGGCGTCGAAGACCAGATCGAAGGTTTCGCCGATGGAAGTGAAGTCCTCCGCCTCGTAATTCACGATCCGGTCTGCGCCAAGCGTCGCGGCAAGCTCCAAATGCCTAGACCCAACGACCGCTGTCACGACCGCGCCCCGCTGCCTTGCGAGCTGGACCGCGGCGGTTCCGATCGCACCGGATGCGCCGTAGATCAGGCATGTGTCGCCCGCCTCGAGCAAACCTGTGGTCGAGTTGGCGTACCATGCCCCTTCGCAGACCACCGCTGCGTCAAAGTCGGTGCCTTCCGGAATGCGGGCAATTGCCCCGTTGGCCGGCAGACAAAGGTATTCGGCATGTGCGCCGAACCGGTCTGGCGAAAGCCCGAACACCCTGTCGCCGGGTTGAAACTCGAGCACACCGTCGCCCAGTTCATCCACCACACCTGCGAAGTCCATACCCAACGTTTGCATTTTCGGCCGAAGAAGGCCCGTCATTGCACGGGCAAAGAACGGATGCGCCCGCAAGGTCGCCGTGTCCGTCCGGTTGACCGTCGATGCGTGAACCCGGATCCTGATTTCACCGGCGACCGGCCGCGGAACCGGCACGTCCTGGAGTGCGAGAACGTCAGGTGGGCCGTAGCGGTGAAACACGATGGCTTTCATCGTCGGTTCATGTGACATGAAGCGAGTCTATCAGAGCGGGAAGCAGACGCGGATTCCCAATCTCCGAATTCCAGATATCGCGTTCAGGGTGCCGGAGCGCGGACCAGTGGCTGGTGCGTAGGTTGCGGACCGGCGGACATACCGCGAGCGTCACTTGCGCACGATCAGACCGCCAATGATCAGAGCCACACAACCGCGACCACCAACAAAACCATGACCGTCGTTATGGGCGCCCAGAGTTTTCGCTCTGCCGCTGAGCGTGTGATCCAATTCAGCACCATGACCACAATGTTTATCGCAAGTGCGACCCATCCCGTCCAAGACGGCCAGTTTGGCCATTTCCCATCTGCGGACAGCACCGCCAAGGCCAAGCCGAGCAGGATGAAGATCGAAACGGCTGCAAACACGCGCCCCGATACCGGCAGAGGGCCATCAACCTGCCCGCCTTGCGTCACCCTGCCCCAGGGGGCGCCCAGGATCAGCGCAACCTGAAAGCCGATTACGCCGACGATCACTGCGCAGTAGATATATGCCATAAATGTCTCGCTCATCATGAAACGCGTCGGGCCTGTCCGACCACGAATGACAGATCATTACAGGCCCTGCTGCATTGCAAGAACGGCTTCAAGCATCGCGTCCCGACGAACCACGGCGTACGCCGCCAGATCGAATGGGAGGCTATGATCCAGGTCAGCGCGATGGGTTTCTGGACGGTCGATGAAGACCAGCCAAGGGTACTTGGTTGGACAGCTGCAGTTCGCCACATAGGCGTGGCCCCCGTCGACGTTCACGGCAGAGCGCCTCCGTTCGAAAGCTGCTTGCTGGTGTCCCGAGGTCCAACTCTTCATGGGAAGCGAGTACTGGCCGCACCCGCTGAAGTGCCGGGTCATTGCTGGTTTCCAATGATCTGGCTCAAGACCGAAGACTGCGGTTTCTGGTAGATTCACCGGCGACCAGATCGATGAATTGGAGGGTTCAGCGATGACACGGACTGGGGAATACGAACAGGCCCGAAGGCGCGCCGAGTCAAAGTATGGTTTTTTCGTTCATGTCGGGGTCTTTGTCTCGGTCATGGTGCTCCTGGTGGTCATCGACTTGCTCACGTCGCCCGGCAGTGTTTGGTTCATATGGCCGCTGATCGGCTGGGGGCTTGCAGTCGCTCTGCATGGTGCGCGCGTTTTCCTGTTGGCTGACAGGAACCCGATCCTCGACATGCTGACGGAGCGCGAGTTGAGGCATTCTGGCGCCGATAAAGAAGACGCCACCTTGTAGAAAGAGATCCCCGGCGCGACGGCCGAGACGTGTGTGGAAAACCGGGCGCGTTATAGCAATTTGACAGCAGATCCTCAGTCGGTGTTCGCAAGGGCGATTTCGACAAAGCTGGCGTTGACCAGCGGCTTCGTGTCTCGTGGAAGGCGCGCGCGTTTTAGTGGTCGGCGGCGGAATCTGGCCACGGGAGCCGCGATGGGGCTGAGCATTCCACGCAGAGAGTACGTCTTCCCTAGCCCGTCGCTGCCGAAGACAGCGCGTTTAGCACGATAACCCCCGCAATGATCAGGCCAATTCCGAGAAAGGCAAATCCGTCGAGCGTTTGACCGAATGCCACGGAACCGAGGAGTGTCACGCCCGCGATACCGCCCCCGGCCCAGACCGAATAGGCAATCCCGAGCGGCATGGTGCGCACTACGAGCGACATCACATAGAAGGCCAGCCCGAAGCAGATCAGGGTCAAGCCGGCGAAACTGAGTTTGGTGAAACCGTCCGACAGCTTTAGCGATGCGGTGGCGAGGATTTCGATAGCGATCCCGATTGCCAGCAAGACCCAGTGCATGAGAAACCTCCTTGTTGGGGAGCCGATGTGCGGCCGCGCGGGGGGCAACGGCCTCACGTTCTGAACTTGTGAAGCACCTTCGGGTCGACGCTGGCCGCCGCCAGTAGACCGCCCCAAAGCGCCCCGGGAATGCCGGGGCTCGCGACGTCCTGCCCAGCAAGGTAGAGGCCCGGTACGGGCGTTCTGGCGCGCAGCGCGTCGGACAGCACACGATCCGGGGTCACGTCGAGCCCATAGAACGCCCCCTTGCGATGCCCAGTAAAGGACACGGTGGAAAGTGGCGTGGCCAGTTCCCGATACGTGACCAGCCTGGCGAGATCCGGGAAGTAGTGGGCAAACTGCGCCATCAGCGTTTCTTCGGCCCGCCGCTTGAAATCGGCGTAGGCGTCGCCGCGTTCTGCCGCCGGGAGATCCGCCCATTGCGCGACGGTGGACCAGTCGGCCCAGACCAGGACCTGGCCCGTGTGTTTCTTCCGGGAGCCGGGGTCATGCGCCGGGTTCTTGAGTGAACCGAAGGACGCGACCATGGATGGCGGCGGTTCATCGGGTGCCGACGTCCAGACCACATCGGTTTCGCCGGTTGGATAGATCCAGTGGTTCGCCTTGGTGGCGCCGGCGGCCTCGATGTCGCCCTCGAAGCCCAGGAACAGGGTGAAATGCGCAATGCTGGAAGGCAGCGCGCGGATTTCTGCGATCCAGTCCTGGTGCACGCAATTCTCAGGCAGCAGGGCATCGACGGTCTCGCGCGCCCCGATGTCGGAAATCACGGATTTCGCACGGATCTCCGTTCCATCCTCGATGCGAACGCCGACCACCATATCGCTGTCGAGGAGCAACTCCGCCACCCGAACCCCGGCTCGGCTCTCTCCCCCATGCTTGGCAATGGTCGGGAGGATGTGCTCGGCAAAGGCGGCGCTGCCCCCAACCGGATACCAGGAACCGCTCCAGAGGTAGGACGCGGATATCAGGGCGTGCATCGCGAAACTCGCCTTGCTCGGGCGGCCGCCATGATCGCCCCATTGCGCTGCCATCACGGCCGCAAGCTCAGGATGGTCGGTGAGGTCATCAATGACGTCTCTGGTCGTTCGGGCGCACCATTTGGTTATTGCGCGCCGGTTCCACCAGTCCAGCACGTCGCCCGCGATCGTCGGCATCGCGCGGGTCGGGAAAATCTTGAGCATCGCCTCGCGGCCTTCGCGCAGCGCATGTGTCCAGGCCTCGATGGCCTCGACCTGATCCGGGAAGCGATCCTTGAGGTCTCTTTCCTGTGCTTCATACGGGCGGGAAAGGGTCAGCGGCTCGCCCGACCCGATATGCACGATATCGTAGATTGCCCCCAACGAGACGAAGTCCATGGGTGTATCAGACAACCAATCCAGCAGTTCGCGCTCGTGGTCTTCCGGTGCGAGGCCGCTCAGGTAGTGAATGCCCACATCCCAGGTGAAGCCGTCGCGGGAAAAGCTGTGCGTCAACCCGCCAAGGGTCTGATGCTGCTCCAGCAGGAGGACCTTGTGCCCGACACGGGACAAGGCGGCAGCGGCAGCCATGCCGCCCATGCCGGAACCAATGACGATCGCATCCCAATGCTCACGTTTCTTGTCGGTCATGGCGCCACTCCTTTCCCCTTATTCGTTGCGTGGCCCGTTGCGCGCGCCACTGCGTCTTCGGCGGCGAAATCGTGCGACGCCACGATTTCAAGCCCCGGCAGTTTCTCCTTCAGGCGACGCACCTTTGCGAACGACGCGAGCAACGTCTCCCGGTCGCCCGTTCCGGGAACGGTTTCCTGCTCGAGCAACGCGGCATCATACGTCAGATCGCCGACCAGCAGGATCGGAGCCCACCCCGCCTGGCGGATCAGCATCGATATAGACCCCGGTGTGTGACCGGGCGTCGGCAACAAGACCATTGAGCCATCGCCCGCGACGTCGTGGATGCCGTCGAAGCCATCGAACAGCGGGTCATCGGTCGGTGCGAACGAGATCTGCCGCCATTTCGCGGAAGGTATCTCTATATGCTCCCGGAGGATCCAATCCCGCTCCGGGTGTGGCTCCGACAAGATCGCCCATTCCCGATCGCTCACCAGCAACTCGGCCTGCGGAATCTGCGCGATCCCACCGACATGATCGAAGTGGAGATGGGAAATCACAGCCATGCGAATATCGCTGGCGGCCACGCCGGCACCCGCAAGGACATGGTCGATGCGGTCGGTTTCCTCAAGGTGCAGCCGAAAGATCCGCGGCAGAAGGAAACGACCGATGGCCTGACGAATGTAGGTCTTGCTGCGGGTGATAGCCGGGTCGATCCCGGTGTCGAACAGGACAAGCCCCTCACGATGCTCGACAAGGAAGAAATGGAGCGGCAGCGGCACCCAGCTTTGGCCGAAGAAGACCCAGAAGAGCTGGGGAAACCGGCTGCCGTAGCGGTGCTCCCTATGCTGCTCTGCCTGGCCAGAAACAAGGACCCTCAGCGAGGTGATGGGACCTTCTGGGACTATGTTAGAGACAAATCGCTCGGTTTGGTCATTGGCCATCAGAAATCCTCCCGACTGCGTCCTGGGGGACGTTTGGTGTCGATATCGTGGTGTGTTCCTCTTCCAGAAGCCGGCCGTCTCATCATACCAAACTCGGAGTGCTTCCCCGTTCGCCGGTCGGCCGGGATTTTGCTTGCGAGCGAGCGGAAATGATCGACGAGACGGTGGGTGCCGCAAGGGGCTCCGACCATGTCCATCGCCATCGCGGTGAGAAAGAACTGCGCAGGCCCGCGGACGCGTCTGGGCGCAACCCATGTCAGGGCGCGGAGCATGAAGCGGCGCAGGGCGTCGGGCAGGTGGGTGATCTTTGCAGGTTGTCCGAGGGTCTCGAAGGTCAGTTCGGCAATCTCGACATGGCTGAAGGTCTCCGGTCCGCCGACATCGAGCCAGTCCTGTCCGGCGTCAATAGCCTCTGCGGCGGCGCTCGCGAGATCGGCGCCGTGGATCGGGTTGATCCGGTACTCTCCATTCCCAAACAGCCAGACCCGGCCCGATTTCGCCATCGAGAAGAAATCGCCCATGTCCGAGAAGAAGCCCGAGGGCGCGATCACGGTGGACGCCAGCGCCGAGTGCCGAAGCTCGCGAACGAAGGCAGACTTGGCCGCCACGAGCGCGACATCGCGCATGCTTTCGGCATTCAGAACATGAACGTAGGCGAAACGCCCGACGCCCGCGCGTTCGGCCTCGCGGAGCAGGTTCACATTGGCCTGGTAGTCCACGTCGTGGTAGCTCAGCCCGTCGGATTGCCGCGTAATGCCGAGCGCGGAAATGACGAGATCGGCACCATCCGTGACACCGACCAATGTTCCGGGTTGCGTCGCCTCGGCCTCGACGAGGCTGTCAGCCACAACGCCGCCCGCGCGGCTTGCATCCCGTACCAGGGCGATGACATAGGCACCGCGGCGGCTGAACTCGGCGCAGAGATGGCGCCCGAGATAGCCCGTTGCTCCGGCGACAAAAACAGTGTGCATGGTTGCTCCTTTCGCGGGCGAGGTTACGGGACCCGGCCGGATCTAGCGGCGCAGGCCGACCAAAGGCGCGGCGAAACGCAAGGGGGCGGGCCGTTCAGCGTCCGGCAGGCCGATGTCGCGCCGCAGATGGTTGTTCTCGATGAAGCTGTCGGGTGTTCTCTTGCGGGTGTCGCCCACCAGCAGCGCGTGCAGCGCGTCGAACCGATGGAGGCGGAAACGAAGCAGGTCAGACATGGTCATGACTCCAAAGGGGCAACAACCGGAGCTGTCGCTGGACGGAAAGGGTGTTCTGGCTGTGCAACGGGCGACCGGGACGCGTTGGTTCAATCAAGGTGTCGCGGTGCCCTGCGACTTGTCCCAAGGATAGCTTATCGCAGCACGTGTCGGCATGACCGCAGGTCTCATTCGATTGACACTACGTGCCAATCGGCGCGCGGGACTATGTCTGCTGCGCTTCCCGGTAGGCGGCAGGGCTCTGCCCGGTCCAACGCTTGAAGGCGCGTACGAAAGAGGATGCCTCTGAGAAGCCCAGCAGGTAGGCCGCCTCATTGACCGAGGATTTCCCGGCGGTCAGGTAGTCGCACGCCATTTTACGACGCAGGTCGTCATGGATCTCGGCAAAGGTGACCTTCTCGTCCTTCAGGCGCCGATAGAGCGTTTGGCGGCTCATCCCGAGATCACGTGCGACCGCATCCATTGACAATGAGCCCTTGTGCAGTTCCGGCAGGATCTGCGCTTCGACCCGCGCTCGGGTCGTCTCTTCGCGTTCGAGATCCGCCAGCAGCTTGTCTGCGTGGCGCGCGTAAAGACCGAACGCGTAGGGCTGCGAGACCAGCGTGTTCTCTTCAAGCCAGGCCGGGTTTACTCGAATGGCATTGCGTCCGGCTTCAAAAGTTGTGGGAGCCCGGAAGAACTCGTCGAAAAGCCTCTTATGCGGCGGAGCGGGAAAACTCACCTGCACCTCCAGAGCGAAGTTCCGCTCGGGCGCGGCTTTCTGGAAGGTCACAATCAAGTTGGCGAAGGTTTCTTCGATCGCCACGGGCGCGACCTCGGCGCCGGGGAAATGGTCGACCAGCCAGACGGCGTCGCCTTCGTGACGCAGTTCGAACCGGTCAGCGCCGTCACCAACTGGAAAGTCCGCCATGATGCGCGTGTACCTGTTCAGCTGCACGATCGCAGCGTCGAGCGGGCCTGCCGCATCGACAATCAGACCGACGATCGAAACCCTGTCGATGCTGGTCTCGGCGGCATGGCGCATCGCCAACCCCGTGTCCCCGGTGGCGGCCACACCGGCATCGATCAATGCAAGATAGGCATCTGCCGGGATGCGGCCGTCGGGATCGCGCAGTTCCGCCTCGCAAATCCCACTCGCCCGGAGCAGCGCAGCCTCTTTCGCGCCATGGCGGACGGCAAAATCGATGAATGACGATGCCAGACTGGCGATCAATGTTGGCCGCGCCATGAATAACTCCAACCCAAGCGAGCCGATCAGACGAACCGACGTCGGCGCTCCAGCGCGAATATACTCAGAAGGATGCGCTGTCGGCCAGTTTTCCTGCTCACCAACGCGCGCCGCACCGGGAGACAAACGCGGAATTCATAAGACGAACTGCAACTGATCAAAGTGGGAATGTCGGAAGTTCGCCTCCTGTTGGCCTGCGGATCCGACCTTGCAAGGTTCCGCAATCCGCGCGCGCGTCAGCGCCAGTTTTGAAAGGTCGACCCGGTGCCACAGAGCCGGTCACGGATCGTTGTGGCCGCGTGGCAGGTGACGCAAACCGAGAGGTAGGCCAAGAACACGGTGAAGGCTCCGGCAAGAACCTTGGCCACGACTGGAGTTGTGATGATCGAGCAGCCGGTCAGCGCGAGGATGGAAACCGTCGCGACAATCGGAACACACTCGGGAGTGTCGCGGGCGAAGGAGAGTTTCTTGGGATCGAACATGGCGTTTCCCGTCGCTTGGAGTGAGTTCATGCGGATTGGGATGCAGGCGCTGCCCGACAAAGCGAAGCGTTGATCAGAAGGGCCACGATCATCAGCCCCATGGCGAGGAGGAAGGCCGCCCCGGGAACGTTCGCGACGGCATCCGCGCCGCTGAAGGCGCGGAAAGTCTGCGTCATCACGAGGGGCGAGAAGATCATCGCGACCGCTCGAACCGAGGCCAAAAGGCCCTGAACTTCGCCCTGGCTGTCAACGGCGACAGTATTGGCGATGCGGCTTTGAAGGGCCGGCGTGACCACGGCACCAAGCGCGGAGAGCGGGGCCAGAAGCAGTATCGCAGTGCCGTTTCCGACGACAGCCAGAAGCGCAAAGGTCAGGGTATTGAAGAGGAAGCCCCAGACGATGGTACGTGTTTCGCCTAACCGGCGCAGGACGATCCCGATCAGCCCACCTTGCACAGCGGCCATTGCGATCCCGAAGGTTGCGAGCGACAGGCCGACAGTCGCGGTGTCCCAGCCGAAGCGCGCCTGCGTGAAGTAGGCCCATGTCGATGGAAAGACGAGGAAGGCAAACTCGTAGAGGAAGAACAGCGTCAGAAGCGGCAGAAGGCTGGGCATCTCGCGTAGCTTGGCAAACACAGAGAAGGGGTTGGAGCGCCTCAGGTCAAAGGGGCGACGGATTTCGTCGGTGACGGTCTCTTTCAACACGCTCGCGCCGAAGATCAGGTTCACGCTTGCCAAACCGGCCGCAACCCAGAAGGGCGCACGGGTGCCGAATTCGGCCAGCAGGCCGCCGATGACCGGGCCAAATACGAAGCCGATCCCGAACGCCGCACCGAGCAGACCGAAGTTCCTCGCTTTGTCCTCGGGCGTGGAGAGATCGGAGATCAGGGCCGCGGCCGTGGATTGGGTTGCCGAGGTGATGCCTCCAACGAGGCGCGCCGCGAGCAGAAGCCAGATCGATCCAGCCAGCGCGAGAACGACGTAATCGGCGGCCAAGACGGCAAGAGACACGAGCAGGACCGGGCGGCGTCCGAACCGGTCCGACAGCGCGCCGACCGTTGGTGCGAAGAGAAACTGCATGACCGCATAGGACGTGGCCAGGATGCCGCCCCAGCCCGCGGCTTCAGCGATATCGCCGCCGGTCACATCGCGGATCAGGTCGGGCATCACGGGCAGGATCAATCCTACGCCCATGGAGTTCAGCGTCAGCGTTGCAAAGATGAACAGGACGGACAGACGGGTATCGCGGCGATCAGTCATGGGAAGCGTCTCCGATATCCTTGGACGGCTGAAGGGCGCCGCGAAGCCAGCGCACCAGGGCAAGCCCCACGAAGACGGCCAGCAGGGCAGGCAGTCCGACGGCGAGCATCTGAGCAAAGGCGACGAAGGCGTTCGTGCGAAGCCGGATCCGATGCTCCGACGGTTCGATGCCCGAGGAAATCACGGTGAGCGCCCAGTCGGGCCGGGCGATTTCCGACCACGCGCCCCGCGAGTAGCCGGACGGTTCCAGTGCGATGCCCGGCGCCACGGTCTCGAGCGAACCGCTCGAATTGCGGTCGTGATAGGCGCGAAGCACGTAGGTGCCAATGAGCCCGTTCAGCGTGACTTTCGCTTCACGAGCAATGATCGTCGTGGTCAGCACTGTCTCGGGAGCACCGTCGCGATAGGCTTTGGCGGAGCCGTAGAGCTCCACGACGGCCTGTCCCAGATCATCGGCAAAGCCGTCGACAGTGACCGTCAAGTCGTCCGCCCGAGCACCTTGCGAGAGTGCGGCTGCGAGGATGAGAGCGCCAAGGGGATGAAGGAAGCGCTTTCGGGCGACTGGGGATTGTGTGTGTTCATGTATCATGCCCCCAAAATGACAAGCATGCGTAGCCACGCAGCATTACCTGCGCAAAGGCCAAGCTTGTTTCGCCAAAAGCGACGATGCTACCGTTCACGAAACGTCAATTGCAGCGGCGATAAGGAGCGGCGGTGGGCAAGCAGCCCTCACTGACATCCCGGTACGCGATCGCGATTCTCGCCACCTCCGCCTTCATGATCTGGGTGGCCAAGGACGACACGGACCGGCTTCTGGATGTGGGGATCTTCTGGATCCTCGCCATCACGGCAGGCTGGTTGCAGATGCTCTTGATCTCGCGCGGGGTGCGCGCATCTTTCGGGGCCGAGGCCTGGCCCGGATGGGCGCTGCTCCTGGCGCAAACCTTCATCGGGGCCGTCCCGCTGACCTTCGAGGTGCGCTGGCTGATGCTCACAATTGTCAATCCGGAGGGCGGTCTGCCGCCGCCCTGGATGAGTTATCTGAATGTCATCGTGATCAATTTCGTCTTCTCGCTGGTCCAGTACACGCTCGTGGAGCGTTGGCCCATCCTTGCTGCAGCGCGCCCCGACGCGGAGGTTCGCGCGGAGCAGGAGAAGATCGATGCATCGAACGCGATCCCGACCATCGGGCAGTTGAAACGCCGGCCCGACGGGTTGAACGGGCGGATCCAGTACATGCAGATGGAGGATCATTACCTGCGGGTTCATACGGATGAGGGTGCGGGACTTGCTCTCTATCGTATGAGCGATGCCGTCGCAGACCTCTCCGACAGCGACGGGATGCAGGTGCATCGGTCCTGGTGGGTCGCGCGCGACGCCGTCCGAGATGTGAGGCGCGAGCGCCACAAGAAGACGCTGATTGCACATGATGGCACCGAAATCCCGGTGGGGCGGTCCTTCGAGAAGGCATTGCGCGAGGAAGGCTGGCTCTGAGACGGGCGCAATCCCGGGAGTTCCTCACTGCGCCAGCAACCACATGATCCGGTCCGTGGAGAGGGCATAGTGGATTGCAATCAGCAGCGCCAAGGCGGCGCCGACAGCGCTCCACCCCGCCGCGTGAAATGCCAGCGCGCCACCGAAGAGGACGACCAGTTCGAGGCATAACCGGACGGCCCCGGGCACCGGAACGGGCGCGTGACCGGACCGGCTGGGATCGTCGGGGACGGCAAAGACGGTCCAGATGGCGGCGGCGCCAGCGACAGCCGCGACGGCGCAGAGAGACCCGAGAAGGCCTCTGGCAAACCCCCAGGCATAGGTGGCCAGCCCGGCCAGTGCCGCCAGTTCGAGAAGGAAGCGAAGCGCGAGGTTCCAGGCTGATATGATCGTCCCCTTTCGGCCCCAAGCATCGTAGCACGAAACCCGCTCCACGCCTGCGATGTCTTTTCTCTTGGCGCTTTGAGGGCTGCCGTTCGCGAAACGTGAACTGCAACGGCGCAGCAATTTGCGAAGAAAACAAGGGCCCCGCGAAGGATCGCTCCCGAGAATCGGCGGCCTGGCCCTTTTTTGGCGTCATCACCAAACGCGATGGGCCCAAAGGAGCTGAACCATGCATTTTGTCGTCTTCGCCGCCGAGGCCGCGACCGTCCTCTTCTTCGTCCTCTTCTGCCTGGCGCTTGCCTCGGACGGGATCCGTGGCCGCATCTTCGACATCCACACCGACGACCCGGTCGGGCGCTGCCTGATCCGCAACGCGCAGGTCGCGTTCATGATCGGGTATCCCGTCCTCTTCGCCGCCACCTTCGCCATCGCCGTTGGGCTTCTCTGAAAGGACCGGTCTCATGCACAACCTCTGCCTCTACAAGTCTCTCGCATTTGGTCTCGTCTGGGTCGCTGCCCCTGCGCCGCTTTGGATCTGGGCGGTCCTCGCCTGGGCGATGTGACCGCTCCACCGCCACCGATGCCTCTCACACCAGAAAGGAGAACCATGCCCATGCTTCGCGCCATCATCCTGGCGGCAATTCTCGCAGGTACAACGTCAGAAGGCAGCGCCGCGGACCTCGAAATCAGCGTCACCGGTGCTGTTCCGGCCGTGGGCGAAATCCTCCTGTCTGTCTTCGATACTGCCGACAACTGGATGCGCTCCCCGGTCGCGAGCCGAACCATCGAGGTCACCAGTGCCGGCACCGCCAAGGTCCGGCTCGCTGTTCCGCCCGGCCGCTATGGGATTGCGATCATCCACGATGCGAACGGAAATGGCGTGCTCGATACGGGTCCCTTGCGCATCCCCCGCGAGGCGTTCGCCTTCTCGAACCGCGCTCAGGCTCGGTTCGGCCCGCCACTGTTCGAACGTGCCGCATTCACTCTACCACCTGAGGGCGCCGCCGTTCGCATACCGCTCACAACCGCAAACTGACCGGGAGGATTGACCCCGTGATCGAAGTACATGCGCTCTCGAAGCACTTTGGCAGTCTTACCGCCGTTGACGAGATCAGCTTCACCATGCAGCCCGGCGAAGTTTTCGGTCTGCTCGGCCCGAATGGTGCCGGAAAGTCCACGACAATCGACTGTATCTCCGGTCTGATCCCGCCAAGCTCGGGCCAGATCGCAATCGCCGGGAACGACCTCATCCGTGCGCCACGCGCCGCAAAGGCGCGGCTCGGCATCGTGCCGCAGGAGATGGCCATCTACGAGGATCTCCCGGTGGTACAGAACCTGCGCTACTGGGGGTCGGCCTACGGACTGCGGGGGGCCAATCTGGCGGACCGCGTTGCCGACGTGCTCGAGGTAATCGGGCTGGTCGACCGGGCGCATGACAAGCCGAAGGACTTCTCCGGCGGCATGAAGCGTCGCCTGAACTTCGGCTGCGGGATCGTGCATGAACCGGATGTGTTGCTGCTGGACGAGCCGACGGTCGGGGTCGATCCGCAATCGCGCGAGCGCCTTTTCGATATGGTGCGCGCCCAGATCGCCCGCGGGGCGTGCGTTCTCTACACCACGCATCACATGGAGGAGGCTGAGACGCTCTGTAACCGGATCGCCATCGTCGACCAGGGGCGCAAGATTGCCGAGGGAACGCTGGCCGAACTGCGCGCGCAGGTGGGCGAACGCGACATCATCACCCTGACCGGGGCCTTCGCTCCCGGCCATACACTTGACGAGGCCTTGCCCGAGGGCGTTGCCGTTCTGCAATCGGAGGACTCACGTCTGACGCTTGAGGCCGAGGACGGTCCGGCGCGTCTCGCCACGCTTCTCGATGCGCTCTCACAAACCGGCGCCGAGGTGCGCGAGACGATAGTGCGGCGGCCGAACCTTGAAAGCCTGTTCCTGAAGCTCACCGGCGCCGAGCTGAGGGCCTGAGATATGACCTTCCTCACCGCATCCATCCTTAAAAACCTCCGGCGGGTCGCCGCGCAGCCTTGGTCCGTCGCCATCTGGATCGGCGTGCCTCTGCTTGTCGGGAGCCTCCTTTCCGCCGTCATGGGCGGCTTGGACGGTGACACGCCGAAGGTCCACCTGCTGATCTCGGACGAAGACGGCTCGTTCCTGTCGGGTGCGCTGGTCGACATGTTGGCGCGCGAGGAATTCGGCGACCTCCTGATCCTCGAACCCTCGGCGACCAATTCCGGTCTGGCAATGCTCGACGAGGGCGATGCCACGGCGATGCTGGTGATCCCGGACGGGTTCCAGAGGGCTTTTCTCAGGTCGGAGCCACAGGCGCTGCGTCTGGTCGTCAATCCTTTGCAGCAGATCCTGCCCGAGATGGCCGAAGAGCTGACACGGTTGATCGCCGATTTCGGAAGCTACGTGCAACTGGCGTTTGGCCCGGAACTGGAGGTTGCGAGCCGGCTGGCGACCGATATCGAAACGGCCGGAGAGTCGGGGCCTGAGGCCGCGGCCGCGGTCGGCGACCTCGCCAGCGGTGTAGCGACCAAGCTTTTCCAGGCATTGCCGCATCTGACAACTGCGCCGGTCGAAATCGCCGTGGAAACGACCGAGGGCGCGCGCGAGGCGAGTTTCACGTTGCTGTTCTTCCCTGGTCTCCTGATGATGTCGGTGATTTTCGCAGCGCAAGGCCTTGCCGAAGACCTGTGGCAGGAACGCGAGATGGGCACGCTGCGTCGGCTGCGCAGCACCGTTGCTCCGCTCGTGACCTTCCTTCTGGCGCGCGTTCTCGCGTCTGCCCTCGTGCTGATGCTCGTGATCCTTCCCTTGGCGCTCTTGGGCTTCGCAACGCTGGGGCTGGATTGGGCAAGCCTGCCGCTCACGCTCGCGTGGCTGGTTCTGGCTGGTCTGGTGCTCGCCGCGCTCGCCTCAATGATCCAGGTGCTGGCGCCGAGCCGTAAGGCGGGGGCACTCTTCTCCTCGCTGGTCTTCTTCCCGCTTCTGCTCGTGGGTGGCAGTTTCTTCCCGCTGGAGAGCATGCCGGATCTCCTTGCCGCGTTTGGGCGATTCACGCCGAACGGAATGATGCTGGAGCCGCTGAAGGCATACCTGATCGGCACCGGCGATCTCGCCGGGTTTGGCCCGGTCCTTGCCGTCGCCCTCGCCGTCACACTCGCCCTGACCGCCGCAACCGCCTGGCGCTTGCAGGCAGGGTTCGCATCCCGCTGACCGGAGGACATCATGCACAGCATCTTCGCCAATATCTGGTTCATCGCCCGGAACGACCTGCTTTTCGCCTTGAAGGACCGCGCCACGCTTCTTTGGCTTGTGCTCATGCCGCCGGTGTTCTTCTTTTTCATCGGAAACATGACGGCTGGCGGGTTCGGTGCGATGATGTCGGGCTCGGAGATCGTGGTCGAAGCCCCCGCCGAAAACGATCCGAAAACGGACCGGTTTCTCGACCTCCTGACCGAAGGCGGTTTCATTCTTGCCGAAGCGGGTACGAATGCCCCGACTCTACGCCTATCCCCGTCGCCGAATGGTGCTGATGGACCGGTGGTCGCCACCTTTGTTGCCGGGGATCCGACGCCGGCCACAGAGTTCGAGGTTCTTCGGCTCCGGCGGGCGGCACTGACGCTTCAGGCGGAACTGGCCACGATCGCGGCACGTGGAGAGGCACCATCTACCGTTGCCGCGTTCGCCAAAGAGCGCCGTCCGTTGACCGTCGAGATCGAGGCGGCTGGCCGGTTGGGCCGTGTGCCGTCCGGTTTCGAGCAGACCATCCCCGGCATCCTGGTGATGTTCACGATGTTGGTCCTGCTGACATCCGGTGGCGTGCTTCTGCTGATGGAACGCGAACAGGGGATGCTGCGGCGACTGGCCTCCGCACCTCTCTCGCGGCGCGAGATCGTGGCCGGCAAATGGCTGGGACGGATGCTGCTCGCCCTTGCGCAGATTGGCTTTGCAATGCTTGTCGGCACTCTAGTGTTCGGCATGGACTGGGGGCCGTCGCTGCCGGCCATCCTGCTGATCCTTCTCGGCTGGGCAGCCTTCTGCGCCTCGCTGGGGCTGCTCGTCGGGTCGCTTGGCCGGTCTCAAGGCGAGGTCGCAGGCCTTGGTATGCTGCTGACGATGATCATGGCCGCTCTCGGGGGCGCGTGGTGGCCCATCGAGGTCACGCCGACCTGGATGCAAACGCTGCAAATGGTCGTTCCAACCGGCTGGACAATGGACGCAATGCACCGGTTGGTCAGCTTCGGCGATGCGCCGATCACGGCGCTTCCCCACCTTGCCGCGCTTCTGATCGCCGCCATCGCGATTGCAGGTCTCGCGGCGAAGTACTTCAGGTTCGACTGAAGTCGGACCACCGCCCCTTCCCAGCACCGATGGCACTTGGACCCGGAGATAATTCAATGACGACGCAGACCATCATTCTCTGCCTGCTCCTGCTTCCGCTTCTCGCTTCATGGGTCATCGGAGGCGCCGAACGGGTAGGTTTCGGTGGCGTTCTCGGCATCGCCCTTGCATTCGCCTTCTTTGGCTTGGGGCAACTCGCGCAGACCGAGGCGGTGATGCAGATGCTGCCGCACTTCGTCCCATTTTCGAGACACCTTGTCATCGCGATGGGCTTGATTGCTATCGCGATTGCCCTCGGGATTCTGCATCCGGCAAGCAGACGGCTGGCCGGATTGACGGCCATGGCTGTGCTCGTCGCCGTTTTCCCGGCCACTATCTCCGCCGCAATCAACCAGATCGGCATAGGGGGGCATACCTGGGGCGGCGTCTACCTGCTGATCCGCACTCCGCTTCAGGCTCTCCTGTTCTGGTGGGCTTGGTTTTTCACGGTTCGACCCGCCAAGGCCAATGTCTCTCTGGCGATGACAAGGAGCCTTTTCTCTGTTGTAGAGAGCGGTACGTTCCGGACGGCAAGGAAGCGAACCTGATGCGAATTGGTTGAGTGGTCTTTCATCTGGTGTCTCACTCGGCGCTTTGGGCAACAAGGCGGCCGCACGCCGGTTGACCCATTCCGACGCTTCGTCACGCTAGACAGGCGGCCGAGTTGCCATTGTCGCCGGGACCGCTTCAGGCCACCCAAAATCGGTCGTGCCATCGGGAAGCCCGAGAACCCGGTCGATGGTCAGGAAAGCCAGATCGAGTGCATCCTGAAGATCAACTGCCGCCTCGTCCGCCGCGGGCGTTCCACGCGCTTCGATGGCGCGCAACAGGGCATTGTCGAAGGATGAACTGAGAGTGATGATCATTTCGGCCGCGATGCCTGCGTTGGTCACCGACATCGTGTTTTCGCGGCAACCTTGTTCGATTATTCCGGTCAGGGCGGGTTTGGAAAACCGCATGACCGTTTCCTTGAACTTCGTAAGAAGGAAGTTGTTTTGATCCGCGTTCATCGCGCGGAAGAACTCGACTTGCCCGGGATAGTCGTGCTGCTTGAGATAGTCGGATCTCAGGTGAAGGAAGCTGCGAAGCCGCTCCACGGCGGACGATTCGGTATCCTCGGCAATCGCCTCCATGTTGCCGAAAACGATAGCTGCCATCCGGTCGAGAACGCCAAAGAGAAGCTCATCCTTGGACTTGAAGTGATGGTAAAAGCCACCCTTCGACACGCCTGCCATCTGCAGGATATCCGCCATGGTCGTGTCTTCGAACCCTTTGGAAAAGAACAGCGCTTGGGCACAGTCGAGTAGTTGGTTCCGCCGCGCCTCGGGCTTCATGTTGGTGCGTCTTTTCTCGCTCACTGAGGTTTTCCTTTACAAACCGACCGCCGGTCTGCATATACAGACCAACAGTCGGTATATGCCGAATCGATTAACTGAACAACCCAATTCGCCGAGCGAAGCACCTTAATCCCAAGGGGTTAGGGCTGTGGCGCTCGCATTTTACGAACATGGAGAAGAGAATGCTTGTTCCAACGATTTCAATTGAATGGCGACCTATTCCCCGCGTCCACAGCTGGCGTTCCGTATTCCAAACCCTGCTCTCGCGCGAAAGCGGTAGCGGTCCCGCTGCGGACCTCTCGCAAGCGCCGGGGACGCGCCATCTCAGGCGGGATATCGGAATTCTGCCCGAGACCGTGTCTCCGACCTATCTGGACCTGATGTAGAGAGATGGCCTTGCTACTCGAAAAGAACCTGCGGGAGATCGGTTGTGCAAGCGCGTCTCCGGACAACGCCGGTCGCGCCGAAGCCCGCCCGATTGATGGCAGAGATGCTACACTCGCATTGCGGCAGGGGCGTTGCACGCCCTCCAAACCCGAACGGGATTCAACCTCCGGACCGGAGGAAACACCTGCTCATGGAGCCCTGGAATGAAACGACCTGACGTTGCATCGATTGGAGTCTTCGTGGCTCTCGCCCTTTTGACCCTGACAGTGAAACTCGCCATGACCCCGGCGATCTCCCATTCGCAAGTTGCCGACCTGCCGCCGGTCCAGACGCCCGAGGGGGTAATGGTCGACACCGGTATCGTGTCGCTTGAGCGTCTCACGCTCGGCGGGGTCGAGCAGACCGTCCTGATCCGTGGCCAGAGCGCCGACAACCCGGTCCTGCTGTTTCTTCATGGCGGACCCGGTGGCGCCATCATTCCCTGGGTACCGCTCTTCCAGACACCAGAGCTCGAAGCGGCGTTCACAGTTGTCCATTGGGACCAGCGCGGCGCGGGCAGTTCCTACAGCGATGCGCTCACAGCGGCCGATATCACGCCGGATCAGTTCGTGCGCGACACGCTGGAGCTGACCAACCTGTTGCGCGACCGGTTCGGTCAGGATCGGATATTCCTGGCCGGGCAATCCTGGGGCAGCGCCCTTGGGTTCATGACGATCGCCGAGGACAGCACGCCGTATCATGCCTTCATCGCGATCTCGGAGCGGGTCGCATGGGAGCGGAGCCACGAGATCGGCTTTGATTGGGTCAAGATGCAAGCCAGCAGCAATGGCGACGATGACATTCTGGCGGCGTTGCAGAAGATCGAACCCTTCGATGCGCTGGATGAGGCGGATCTCATCGTGCAAAGGCAGGCGGTCGCCCAGTACGGAGGCGGCGACTATCACACCGAGGGTCTCGAGGATCGCTACCTGGACTACGCGATTTCCGGGCAAAGCCCGTACTACAGCGAAGCGGATATCCAAGCCTACATGCCCGGCCTTGAGCTCTCCAGCAAGGCCATCGAAAGCGCCGAGCTTCTCGCCGGCTACGACCTGTTCGAGAACTTTCCCAGTGCCACCATCCCTGTGCATTTCATCACCGGCACCGAGGACTGGAACACGCCTGCCGTCCTGGCAAAAGCCTATCACGACGCGCTGGAG
The DNA here is from genome assembly GCF_001509585.1 of Tropicimonas marinistellae. Lineage (GTDB taxonomy): Bacteria > Pseudomonadota > Alphaproteobacteria > Rhodobacterales > Rhodobacteraceae > Tropicimonas > Tropicimonas marinistellae. The sequence goes on from NZ_LNCI01000015.1 coordinate 55,913, forward strand.
GCCCCGGACAAGAGCTTCACGGCGATCGACGGTGCGGCTCATATGGTCATGTTCGACCAACCAGACGCCTGGACCGAGACGATGATCGCAATCAAGGATCGGACCCTGCTGTCCCGCTGACGCATCCAGCACAGCGCGAATGCACGGTCCACCCGCCCAACCGCAGTGGAAACAGCCATGATTAATCCCCTTGGAAAACCCGCCGGCATCGGCCTCGTCGCCCTTGGCGCAATTCTGCTGGTCCTGAACACATTCTCCGGTGACCTGTTCACCCTGTCGATGCATTGGTCGTTCTTCATCATGATCCCCGGAGCCCTGGTCATGGCACTAGGCATGATGACCGGTGATCAGACCAGGGCGCTCGCAACGCTCGGGATGGCAACACTCGTCACCGGTGCCGTCCTTGGCTACCAGGACTTGGCCAACCACTTCCAGAGCTGGGCTTACGCCTGGATCCTGACTGGCCCCGTTGCCGCCGGGGCCGCTTGGTGGCTGTTCGGGATTGTCCATGACGATCCGGCAGCCATCGCCGACGGTCGCCCGCTTGTGTTCTTTGGCTTGCTGGCATTCCTCGCTGCCGCCGCCGTCTTCGAACTTGTGATCGGCATCAGCGGATACGGAATTCTGTCGAACCTGACCTTGGGGCTGGTTGCCGGGCTGACCCTGATCGTCGCGGGTCTTGCCGTAGTTTTCAGGCCCGGCGACGGGACACGGCCGGTGGAGCGAATGGACAATCCGGAGGTCCTGGACAGTGAATAGCGACACAGAAGCCCAATACGGATTGGGCAAGATCCTCCTCATTTGGGCGGCGGTCTCGATCCCGATGCCGATCCTCGCCTTTGGCGTGGCGCCCGCGATGGCGGAGATCGGATCCGTGGAGTGGATTCTCCTGGTTTGGTACCTGCTGATCGGCGGCATGGTCTGGCAGTTCGTCCTCTCGGTGATCTTGCTTTCACAGGAGCTCGAGCAATTCACCTGGACGGCCGTCAAGGAGCGCATCTGGCTGAAAGCGCCGCGAGACCCAAAGACAGGCGTGGCCAATTACTGGCTCTTTCTGTGGCTGATTCCGATGTTCGTCCTCTATGTGGCGCTCGAAGTATCGCCGATCGGAGTGTTCATCGGAGAGCTGATCCTCATTCCTTTCCCGGCCCTCGCAAACCTGCCTCTACTCGACCTGTCCATTCTGGCTGTGCCGGAGCTCGAAGGCGCCTGGTGGTTGGTCGGTGTTGCGCTGATCTCTTGCCTGTTCAACTACCTCCTCGGCGAGGAACTGTTGTTCCGGGGCGTGCTCCTGCCAAAGATGAACGGCGTTTTCGGCGACTGGGACTGGGTTGCGAACTCGGTGTTGTTTGCGCTGTATCACCTGCACCGACCGACCCAGATGCTTGGCTTCATCCTCGGCACAATGGCCTGGGTCTGGCCTGCCAAACGTTTTCGGAGCATCTGGTTTCCCATCATCCTGCACGGCTTCGAGGGGACCTTCGTGATCATTGGCGCGATCTCCGTAGCGGCTGGGGTCGGGTTGTGATGCTGTCCACACCCTTCATTCGCGGCTACGGTTTGTCCTTGGTGTCAAAAGTGAGCGGTCCAAGTCGCCGGTTACGTGGTTTAGCTTCTCCACCTGTGGCAGGCGCAGGAGCTTGCGCCGGAGCCGGTCGATCCGGTCGGGCTGGCCACGGGTAAGTTAAAGCATCGCCTGCAGAGTGACCGATGGGCCAGCCGCCCGGGGTGAAACGATGGCCGCCTCCCGCTCGATGGCACCAATCTTTCGCAACCGCTGAACACGGCGCAGGCAGGCGGCGGCAGAGAGTCTGACTTTGCCTGAGAGTTGCTGCCCGGTCTGCCGGCTGTCGATACTGAGCAGCTCCAGCAGCTTCCGGTCGAAATCATCCAGCGTATCCATGTCGGCGCCCTTCGGCTGATGGCCGAGGTTCCCCTTCCGCTGGGCGGACTTATCCCACGGCCTCTGTGACAGAGATGCCGAGCGCGGTGTCGTCGTTGAGGACGGCTGTGCGCACCCGTGCCTCGCCTGCCGACAGACGCCGGATCGGCGCGGCTGCAGGCGAAGCGTCCCAGGTGGACCGCAGCGGTCGCACACCACCAGCGATTTGCAGAATAAGGTTCGCAGCACGGGCATTCGTTCCGGGTTGGACCAAGTGTCTTCTCGGTGAAGTCGCGACGAACAGCAGATTGGATGGCGCGACGGCCATTGGTACTCCGTCAAGCGCATGCCGCCGTTCTCCACCCGTCAGAGGACCCAAATGGACCGGCACTGCATTCGCGCTCTTCGTACGCAGCCGTCGCTCTCAGTCGCGCGCGTCAGTAGTGAGCCAAGACGGATTGCATCCATTCGCATCCGATTGCATACAATGTCTTCGGACTCCTGGTTGCGGGCCAAATTGGTGGGGTCAGATCGGATCATACTCGCCCAATGCAAAGCGGATTGGCCTATGAGCTGCTTGATGAGTTCTCACGTTCCGGCATTTGTTGCCCGGGCAAGCGCGTGAGGAACGGCGACAAAGCAGAGCACCGTCTGCGCATTGGCGCGGCTATCCGAACTTTCGCAAGGTCGGAAACCGTTGGGCGCTTTGATAGGCGTGTCATCTTCGACCGAGTTGTTGCGCCTTTTGAGGCACGGCTTGCGCCGGTCAACGAACTCGCCGGACCAGTCGACGTGTTTGACGGGTTGTTGGTTGCTGGGTTTGACGCACCCAAGGTGGCGCGCTTGGATCCGAGATTTCACCGAGGATTCGTCACGGCTGCGGGGAGAACAGCCGCGACGCATAGAGAGACGAACCCTCAGCACCGACCAGGATGCCTCGGCGAATGACCCAGCAAACGAAACGGAAACTGGCATCCTTTGCAATTGCGCTGCTCGGTGTTGCAGTGTTCCGATTCCTGGGGCTACCACTTCCCTGGCTCCTTGGACCCATGTTCGCTTGCCTCTTGGCCGCATTTGCGGGGGTGCGCCTTGCTGGCGCTCCACGGATCAGCACGGCGATGCGGACTGTACTGGGCGTCGCCGTTGGAGCGTCCCTCACGCCATCCCTCGTCGATCAGATCGGCGAGATGGTTCTTTCCATTGCCCTGATCCCGCCGTTCATTCTGTGCATCGGATTGACCGGGTATCCGTATTTTCGGCGGCTTTGGGGCTTCGACCCGGCCACGAGTTACTACGCGTCGATGCCAGGGGGATTGCAGGACATGCTCGTTTTTGGCGAAGAAGCCGGAGGTTCGCCCCGCGTTCTGAGCCTTGTCCATGCCACCAGAATCCTCGTGATCGTCACCGTGTTGCCCTTGATCCTGAGTTGGGCACTCGACGTTCCGTTGGATCGCCCACCAGGGGAACCGGCTGCCGATATTCCCGCGTTGGAGTTGGTGTTGATGGTCGTGATTGCCATTGCCGGATGGTGGGGGGCGAAAGCTGTTGGGCTCTTTGGCGCGTCCATTCTCGGACCCTTGATCCTCGCGGCGATTGCGAGTTTGACAGGTGTTATTCACCATCGCCCGCCAGTCGAGGCGATCCTTGCGGCACAGTTTTTCATTGGGGCGACGGTCGGGGTGAAATATGTCGGTATCACCGTCGGTGAACTTCGCCGGGTCGTTCTGGCCGCGTTGGGATACGTTGCGATCCTGTCGGTTCTTTCCGCGATATTTGCGAGCATCGCCTATTGGGCTGGCTTCGCGCCAATGACCGAAGCGATCCTTGCATTTTCACCTGGTGGGCAGGCTGAGATGGCGGTGCTTGCAATCGTGGCGGGAGCCGACATTGCCTATGTCATTACCCATCACCTCGTGCGGATGGTAACAGTCATCGTGGGGGCTCCGATTGTGCAGAGATCGAAGTCGGACCCATGAAGCGATGAAACAATGACAATGGACATACCCTTCACCACGCGGCCTGAAATCACCGGGACATTCGGCGTTGTCGCCTCGACGCACTGGATTGCCTCGGCCGTGGGGATGAAACTGCTCGAGGCTGGCGGAACGGCATTCGATGCGGCTGTTGGCATGGGGTTCACGCTCAACGTCGTGGAGCCACATCTGAACGGGCCGCTGGGCGACATGCCAGCGCTGATCTGGCCGGAAGGCATGCCGGAGCCGACCGTGGTATGCGGGCAGGGCGTTGCGCCCGCGGATGCGACGATCGACAATTACCGTTCGCAGGGATTGGATCTCGTGCCGGGCTCGGGGCTTCTGGCCACGGTTGTTCCCGGCGCCTTTGACGCCTGGATGCTGATCTTGCGGGATCATGGGCGTTTGTCCTTGCGGGACGTTCTTGAGCCGGCCATTCATTACGCGGAACATGGTCATCCCATGCTGGCAAGCGCGGCGAACGTTATTGATGGCTTGTCCGAAGCCTTCCGAAAAGAGTGGCCCACATCTGCGGCGGTCTGGCTGCCCGGAGACAGGGCGCCCGCGCCGGGCGCCCTTTTCAGAAACCCGCAGCTCGCCCGGTTCTGGCAAAACCTCCTTGCCGAGGCAGAAACGAAATCCGGCCGCGTTGCGCAGATCGAGGCCGCCCGGCGCGCCTTTCGAGAGGGGTTCGTCGCTGAGGCCATTGATGCGTTTCTTCGAGATGCCTGCGTCATGGATTCCACCGGAGAGCGTCGCCGCGGCGTGCTGACTGGGCAGGATATGGCGAGCTGGGAGGCGGCGTACGAGCCCGCCCTTTCGGTCGATCATCACGGGTGGACAGTCTGGAAATGCGGTCCCTGGAGCCAGGGGCCTGTGCTGCTTCAGGCGTTGAGACTTCTCGAAGGGGACAGCATCGCTGGTTTAGATCCGCAAGGTGCGGATTTCGTCCATCTGCTGACGGAGTGTCTGAAGCTTGCATTCGCCGACCGTGAGACCTACTTCGGCGATCCGAAATTCAGCAACATCCCCATGCAACAGCTGCTCTCGCGCGACTATGGACGGCAAAGGCGGCAGCAAGTCGAAGCGGTTGCGTCGGTTTCGCAACGTCCCGGACGGATTGCCGGTTTCGAGCGGCAGGCCGAGGCGTTTCTGCGCCGATCTACGCTGGCGATCGATTCCGCAGTCGGCGTCGGTGTCGGCGAGCCGACGATGGCGCACCTTTCCGAGAGGCAGGGTGACACGGTTCATATCGATGTAATCGACCGTTGGGGCAACATGGTCTCGGCAACGCCTTCCGGTGGATGGCTGCAATCCTCGCCCGTCGTTCCGGGCCTCGGCGTGCCGCTCAACAGCCGGGCGCAGATGTTCTGGCTGGAGGAGGGTTTGCCCACGTCCCTGGCGCCCGGCCGCCGCCCCAGAACGACATTGTCACCGTCGATGGCTATGGGTCCGGATGGCGCCCGCCTTGCCTTTGGCACGCCCGGTGGCGACCAGCAGGATCAATGGCAACTGGCGTTCCTGATGCGGCTGATCCATCACGGCATGAACCTTCAGCAGGCAATCGACGCGCCCCTGTTCCACACGGCGCACCTTCAGGCGAGTTTCTACCCGCGGGCGAGCCGACCCGGCCATCTGATGATGGAGCCAGCCTTCAACGAGGCAGTTGTCGACGACCTGCGCCGTCGCGGCCATGATATCGAGGTGTCTTCACCCTGGGCCATCGGCAGATTGACGGCAACACGGCGCGATGCGGGCGGGCTGCTCGGCGCCGCGGCGACGCCGAGGCTGATGCAGGCCTATGCCATCGGAAGATAGATGAGAGATTTTCATTAATAGGCCAAAAACTAGAATTTGTTGGCATTGGATTGGAATGCCATCCTCCTGAGGCAACAAGCGGAAAGGGCAAGAAACGCGGCCCGGTCAATATCCGCGATTGCATCAAAGCCGGTTTGGCAATGGGCCGGCACATTGGGAGGACACAATGACCAATCGGCGACCGGCTGCCTTCGGCGGCCTGCTTCTTTCTGCATCCATAATCGCAGGCGCGACATCGGCAACTGGCGATGGGCTCGATCTGAGCGGCCAGACGGTAGAATTCGTCATTCCCTTCTCGGAATCCGGTGGTTCGGCGAAATGGGCGAACTTTTTTGCGCCGCTGCTGAGCGAGGCGCTGCCCGGTAATCCCACGGTGGTCGTGAAATACATGCCGGGGGCAGGGTCCACCAAGGGCGCGAACTGGTTCCAGGACCAGGAGTACGAGGATGGAACACTGGTTTTCGGCTCCTCTGGATCGACGCAGTTTCCCTACCTTCTCGGCGATCCCCGTGTGAAGTATGAGTACAGCGACTGAAATGTCGTTCTTGCTTCGGGCACGGGTGGCGTCGCTTTCCTTCCGCCCGATCTCGCTGAAAAGGTGGATGGGCTCGACGCCTCCGGGTTGGCCGATACGGATTTCATCTGGGGCAGCCAGGGGGCGACCCGGTTGGATCTCGTGCCACTTCTGGCATGGGAAATGCTTGGCATGTCGGTTGAGCCCGTGTTCGGCATCAAGGGGCGGGGCGATGGCCGGCTGATGTTCGAACGTGGTGAGGCCAATATCGACTACCAGACCTCAGCCGCCTACTTGAAGGGTGTGGTGCCGCTGGTCGAGCAGGGCGATGCCGTGCCGATGATGACCTGGGGTGCATTGGATGGCGATGGCAACGTTGTCCGCGACCCGACATTTCCCGATGTGCCGTCCTTCAAGGAAGTCTGCGAAGCGACACCTGCCTGCGAGACGTCAGGCGAGGCCTGGGATGCTTGGAAGGCGTTCATGATCGCGGGCTTCCCGGCTCAGAAGATGGTGTTCCTGCCCAATGGTGCACCGCAGGAGGCGATCGATACGTATACCGTCGCATTCGACGCCGTACTGGCGCGGGAGGATTTTGCCGAACTGAGCGAGGCGACGCTCGGCATCTATCCGCAGATGACTGGCGAAGCGGCCAGGAAAACGCTGACGCTCGGGACTGTCGTGAACGACGACGCAAAGGCGTTCGTCCAGAACTGGCTCAAGGAACGCTACGGCGTCGAACTGAATTGATGGTACTGCCCGCTGCGACTGGCATCGTGGCGGGCAGAAACCGTTCACGAGAGAGATCCGTTCATGGAGCTTCTGTCGACCGCCCTTCCCGCGCTGGGCGACGCTTTCGGCTTGATCCTGCACCCGCAGCAATTGGCATTCCTCGTGCTGGGTGTTCTGTTGGGCTTGTCCGTCGGGGTCTTCCCCGGTCTCGGCGGCATTGCCGGCTTGTCGCTGGTGTTACCGTTCATGTTCGGCATGGAACCCGTCTCGGGGCTTGCGCTGATGGTCGGGCTGATCGCCGTGATCCCGACATCGGACACGTTTGCCTCCGTTCTCATGGGCATCCCGGGGTCTTCGGCAAGCCAGGCGACAGTGCTGGACGGCTTTCCACTGGCAAAGAAGGGCGAGGCGGCACGCGCGCTCTCGGCGGCATTTGTCTCCTCCCTTTTTGGCGGGTTGCTCGGTGCGAGCGTGCTCACGTTCTTCATTCTGATCGCGCGCCCGCTCGTTCTGGCGTTCGGTCTGCCAGAAATGCTGATGATCACCCTTTTGGGGCTGTCGATGGTGGCCATTCTGGCGGGACGGATTCCGCTCAAGGGCGTGGCAGCCGCCGGTCTGGGGCTCATGGTGGGAACGATTGGTGAGGCGGGTGCAGGGGGAAGCCTGCGCATGGCAACCTATGACATCCCCTACCTGATCGACGGGCTGTCACTGGTGGTCGTGGGCCTTGGCATTTTCGCGGTGCCTGAGATCGTCGCGCTCCTGCGTCGCGATCAAGCCATCTCCCGTAGCGGCGCGCTCGGCTCAGGTTGGGTTCACGGCATTCGGCACTGGTTGGCAAATATCTTCCTGTCCATTCGCTGTTCGATCATCGGTGTGATCGTAGGCGTCATTCCGGGGCTTGGCGGCTCGGTCGTGGACTGGATCGCTTATGGGCACACGGTGCAGTCGGCCAAGGACAAAACCGCCTTCGGCTCCGGCGACATCCGCGGCGTGATCGGCCCGGAAAGCTCGAACAACGCCAAGGAGGGCGGCGGGCTTGTACCCACGCTGATCTTCGGCATACCCGGCTCGGGTTCAATGGCGATTTTTCTGGGCGGGCTGGGGCTGGTTGGCTATGACGCCGGGCCACAAATGATCCGAAACGATCTGGATGTGACCTATACGATCGTGTGGTCGCTGGCGCTGGCGAACGTGGTCGGGGCGGGGCTGTGTATCCTGCTCTCGGGTCCGATTGCGCGGCTGACGACCATTCGCTTCACTCTTCTCGCGCCCTTCCTGTTCATGATGATCTCCTTTGCCGCGTTCCAGTCGCGCCAGTCGCTGGGTGATCTCGTGGCATTGGTCTGTGTCGGAGCGCTGGGGATCTTCCTGCGCCGTTTCGACTGGTCGCGGCCGGCTTTCCTGATCGGCTTCGTCCTGTCCTACCAGGCCGAGAATTTCACCAATATGGCAAATCAGGTGGCCGGCGCGAAATTCCGCAAGGGGATGGAGCAGGGGCTGGACTATGTCGCGTCGCCACTCGTGCTGGGGATCCTGGCGCTCACAATCGTGTCGGTCATCCTCGGTGTGCGGCAATCGAAACAGATCCTGCCCGAGGGCGACGTCGCGACGGGCAGAAAGCGTGCGCCCGTGGTGTTTCTGTTGCTGGTGACGGCCTACCTCGTCGTGGCCTGGGCCGACGCCATGTCCATCGGGTTAACGAGCGACAAGGTTTTTCCCGTGACGATCTCGTTCGTGACCATCCTGTGTTGCCTCGTACTTCTCTTCCGAATGATGCGCGCACCCGACTCCGATGCGATTTTTGCCGACCGGGAGACCGGCGAAGATGGAGACGCGCCACATGGCCTCTGGGCATCACTCGCCTGGTTGCTCTTCCTTCTCGGATTGTCGGCGCTGGTCGGGTTTATCCTGGCGTTGGTAGTGTTCTTCATCGCCTTCCTCCGAGTGCGGGCGGGTGTCAGTTGGACGCGTACCCTTCTGCTCACGGCGGCGGGGCTCGGCTTTCTCTGCTCGATGGCCGGTATCTTGCACCGGGATTTTCCGCCCGGTCTGCTGCAAGAATTCGTCCGGCTTCCCTGGCCATTCACCTAAGGAGAGACCATGAGTCAGACTGCCATTCCCTATTGGTTCCTCCGCGGTGGCACCTCTCGCGGTCCGTATTTCCGGCGGCGGGATCTGCCGGACGATCGCGACACGCTGGCCAAGGTGCTGGTCTCTGTCATCGGTGCTGGAAATCCGCTCAACATCGACGGGATCGGCGGCGGCAATGCGGTGACGACCAAGGTTGCCATACTGAGCCGGTCGACGGACGCGGAGGCGGATGTCGATTACTTCTTCGCGCAGGTCGCGGTCGAGGAGGCCTTGGTCGATTTCGGACCGACCTGCGGCAACATCCTCGTCGGCGTCGGTCCGGCAGCCATCGAGATGGGGCTGGTGGAGGCGCGCGACGGAAAGACGCCCGTGCGCATCCGGGCGGTCAATACCGGGGCTCTGATCGAGGCGATCGTGGAGACGCCGGAACGGCGGGTAACCTATGAGGGGAACATCGCAGTTGATGGCGTGCCCGGACGGGCGGCCCCGATTACGCTCAACTTCCTTGGCGTCGTCGGGTCAAAAACGGGTGCGATGCTGCCCACTGGGAACCTGAAAGAAACCATCAACGGAATCGACGTCACCTGCATGGACGTGGCGATGCCCATGGTCATCGCGCGTGCGGAGGACTTCGGGGTCACCGGCGGCGAGAGCCAGGTCGAACTGGACGGAAACGGGCCTCTGTTCGAAAAAATGGAGCCGCTCCGGCGCGAAGCCGGCCGACGCATGGGGCTTGGGGAGGTCTCTAAATCGGTGACCCCGAAGATCGGTCTGATCTCGAAACCGGTCGCGGGCGGACATTTCCGCGCGCGCTATTTCATGCCCTGGGCGTGCCACCCGACGTTGGCAATCACCGGCTCGCAATGTCTTGCCGCCTGTGCCCTGTGCCCGGGCACGGTCGCCGAGGGCATAGCGGAGCCTATCGCCCGGTCGCCGGCCGTCGTTCGGATCGAGAATCCGGTTGGAATGACCGAGGTGACTGTCGACTACCGCTGCGTTGGAGGCGCGCTCGACTTTCGTTCGGCAGGGGTCATTCGCACTGCCCGGCTCATTGCGCGCGGCGAAGTGTTTGTGCCGGATGCCGCGCTGGCACGCGAACCGGGTTCCGGAGGTCTCGCATGAGTATTCCCCAACACGGTGGCCTTCGCGTGTATGACATGCTGGCGAGAGCCTTCCGCCAGGAAGGCGTGGACACTTGTTTTGCGCTTCTTGGCGATGCGAACATGCACTGGGGCACCCGTCTGGCGGAGACTGGATGCCGAATGATCTATGTCCGGCACGAGCATTGTGCCGTGGTCTCGGCGATGGCTTATGCGCGCAAGACGGGCGGCGTTGGCGTTGCGACCGTCACCTGCGGGCCGGGTCTCACGCAGTTGATGACAGCCCTGCCTGCGGCCGTCCGGGCTAGTCTGCCTCTTGTCGTCTTTGCCGGCGAGGCACCGCTCGGCGCCGGCTGGTACAATCAAGCCATCGACCAGGGGCCGCTGGTCACGGCAACGGGCGCGGCCTATCACACGTTGCATCACCCGCCGCGAATGCCGGTTGCCGTTCGCGACGCCTTTCTTCAGGCACGGCAGGAACGGCGCCCGATCGTTCTCGGTGTTCCCTTCGATTTGCAGGCGCTGCCATGGACCGGCCCGATGGATTTGCCGGCCCCGTCCGGGACCCTGCTTCCTGCGGTAGCCCCGATGGCGGCAAACCCGGATGACGTGACGCGTGCCGCCGACGTGATCCAAGGTGCCGGGCGGGTCGTCGTCATGGCGGGCATGGGCGCCGTCGAGGCGGGCGCCGGCCCCGCCTGTAAGGCACTTGCCGAACAATGTGATGGGTTGCTTGCGACGACCCTGCCAGCGCGCGGTCTCTTTTGCGACGATCCGTTCTCGCTCGGCGTTGCGGGCGGGTTCTCCTCCGAAATTGCCCGGGAATGCCTGGCCGATGCTGATCTGGTAATTGCCGTCGGCTGTTCGCTGGCGAGGCACAATTCCGACAACGGGAACCTGTGGTCGAAAGCACGCCTCCTGCAGGTGGATGTTTCGCCCGTTTCGGTCAGCCAGGGACGGATCGCGGCGGACGCGCATCTGCGAGCGGATGCTCGCCTCGGCGTGGAGGCCTTGATTGAACGCGTCCCGCATCGTCCTCCAAAGTGGCGCACGGTCCACCTTCGCGACCGCATCGCGACCCAACCGCCCGACAGTCACCCGTTCGAGATCGAACCTGACCGGCATGACCCGCGCGCCGTGGTTGCCGCGCTCGAATCCAGCCTTCCCATGGATTGGGAACTGGTCAATTCCTCCGGCCACTGCTCGTTTTTCTTCGCCCACATGCCATCGCGGCCCAATGACCGGTTCCTGACGATCCGTGAGTTTGGCGCCATCGGGAATGGTATTTCCTTTGCCATGGGCGTTGCGGCGGCGCGTCCGGACCGACCGGTTGTCCTGTTTGATGGCGATGGCAGCCTGTTGATGCACGTGCAGGAACTGGAGACGATCAGGCGGCATGGCCTGAAGATACTGATCGTGGTGATGAATGACGGCGCATATGGGTCGGAAATCCACAAGCTGCGCGCCGAGGGGCTGAGCGATTCCGGAGCCGTCTTCGGCCACACTGACCTTGCATCTATCTCACGAGGCTTCGGAGTCGTCGGAGAGACGCTCCACGATCTCGCTCAAATTCCCCGATTGCAGGAGACCTTTCGAACGGAGGAAGGCGCGGCGGTCTGGGACATCCCGGTGTCGGATCGCGTCGTTTCGCCCGTCATTCGTCGCGCCCATCCGCAACTTGTCCAACCCAAGAGCACGAGGTGAATTCGGTGCCAACGGCGCCCACGAGAGTTGAATCAATCGGAAACAAGGCTCCGGCCGATCATTTCGAGCATCCGCTGGCCCGGCCCCGAAACCGGCATGCCCCGGCGGGTCAGGACGCCGAGGGTGCGCGTCATCTCGACGTCGCTGAATCGTCGAGTGACAAGCGTGTCCCACGCCAGCCTGGCCGTAATCTCGGGCAAGATCGTCAGCGCCGCGCCCGCGGCCACAAGGCTCATGGCCATCGCGGGGTTCTGCACCTCGTAGCGCCAGTCTATCTCGTCCCGAACGTCGCCAAGCGAACGATCGACCAATTGCCGGTTGGCGGATTGGGTGGAAATCCTTGCGAAGGTCTGCCCTGCAAGGTCCCGGCGGGTGACACTGGCTTTCCGAGCCAGAGGGTGCTTGTGCGGAATGAGCAGAACATACCGCTCCCGGCAAAGCACCTCTATGTGCAGGTCGCTTCGCTGGGCAGCGATCAACGAGATTCCGAACTCGACCTCCCCTTCTTCGACGAGGTTGTAGATCCCGGAAATGGGTTGATCATGGAGTTTGACCGCGATTTCCGGAAACTCCGCCGAGAATTGCGGAAGAATCGCAGGGAGATGCGAGTAGGCGACCGTCGGAACACAGGCGAAGGACAACAACTTCTGTTGCGCCCGACCTCTGTTGCGCAGGGATTCGTAGGCGTCGGACAACCGGCTCAGATCCCGCCGCACCTGCGGCAGAAGATCCTGTGCGTCCCTGGTCAGCGACAATTCGCGGGTTGTCCGGACAAGAAGCTGGACGCCAAGATTCGCTTCCAGTTTCCGGATGCGATGACTGAGGGCCGTTTGGGTCAGGTTGAGATAGGTCGCCGCGTTCTTGAAACTGCCGAGTTCGGCGATTGCCACGAAGGCTTCGAGCCCAAGGTAGTCGGTTCGCAATTCGAGATCTCCCACGGCGGATATTGGTATGAACGTAATTCACGAATGGGATGTATACATGATTTTCGATCATGTTGCTATTGCTCCATCGGTGCTATCGGGAAAACGCCTTCAACGCGTAATGTTGATCCGCCAGTGAGCCTCCCTCGCCAAAGGACGCTGCAATGACCCTCCGAACCATACTCGTTGGCTATAATGGCACGCTCGCATCCCGGAACGCCCTTACATGCGCCGCGTATCTCGCCAAGCGGCACGCGGCGCATATCAAGGTTCTTCTCGCCCATGCGGCGAATGAAGACTACGCGTTCGAGGGCCGCTGGATACCGGAGACCGCACGCAACATCATCCGGCGGGCCAACGCCGAGACCATCGCGCAGATTGAAACCGCCTATGCCGCGCAGGTGACTGAATTGGACCTCGGGGACAGGGTCACGTTTCAGGCCGTGCAGGGGAAGGTCGATGACGTTCTGTGCAGGATGTCTCGGGCACATGACCTCCTTGTTCTTGGGGAACCTCTGGGCGAGGGGGTTGATCCACATGTGCAATTGCATCCCGACCAGATTGCTTTGCGCAGCGGGCGGCCGATCCTGATCGTTCCGGGAAGTGCCGAGTCATTTTTCCGAAACGGGAATGCGGCCGTCACCTGGGACGGAAAACGCGCCGCTGCACGCGCGCTGTCGGATGCGATCCAGATCCTCGGGATCGGATACCGAGTGACCCTGCTCACGGGCGGCGGCGCTGAATTGCCCGTGTCGACAGCGGAAACGCTTTCATTTCTTGCGCGCCACGGTCTGGAGGGAGATCACATCCACCTTCCGGGAGAGGCTGGCATCGCCTCCGAAATCCTTGGCTGGTGCGACGCGCACAGGCCAGACCTGTTGGTCATGGGTGCCTATGAACATTCGAAGTTCCGCGTGGAACTGGTCGGCGGGGTGACATCGGCCGTGATCGGTTCGGCACGACTGCCTGTGCTGATGTCGCATTGATCGAAGGGATTGAGAGAATGAAGGTTCACATTCTGGACGACTGGTTCGACACGCTTCGCGGGCTGTCGTGTTTTTCGAAGCTCGACCGGCACGATGTCACGGTCTGGACGGATCATATTTCCGATCCGGCCATTCTGGCCGAGCGGCTGCAGGAGGCCGAGGCGCTGGTTCTGTTTCGGGAACGTACCGCGATATCCGCGGAACTTCTGGAGCGCCTGCCCAATCTCAAGTTGATCAGTCAGCGAAGCGCGTATCCCCATATCGATGTGCCGGCCTGCACGCGAAACGGTGTCCTGGTCTGTTCGAACATGAAGGCCGACGGACCCAATTTCGCGGCGGCGGAACTGACTCTTGCGCTGATACTGGCAAGCTTCCGGCAGCTCCCACAACAGGTCCAGTCCCTTAAGTCCGGCAACTGGATGTCCGGCGTTGGACGCAGTCTGAGGGGCCGGACAATCGGCCTGTACGGCTATGGGCGAATTGCCCGGGCAGTCGCCGGATATGCCGATTCACTCGGCATGCGCGTGATCTGGTGGGCGTCAAAAGACGGGCGGGCGCAGGCGCGGGCCGATGGTGCCAGCGTCGCGGCGAACCGGGAGGCTTTCTTTGCCGAACCCGATATCGTGAGCCTGCATCTGAGACTCAAGCCGGGGACCCGGGGCATTGTCACCGCGGAGGATCTCGCCCGGATGCGGCCGGATGCATTGTTGGTCAATACATCGCGGTCAGGGTTGATGGGGCCGGGCGTTCTGGAAAAGGCGCTTGAGCTTGGCCGGCCTGGGTTTGCTGCGATTGATGTCTTCGATGAGGAACCGCTGCTCGATCCGTCCCATCCCCTCCTGAACCGATCCAACGTGCTGGCAACACCCCACATCGGTTATGTCACAGAGGACGAATTCGAGGTCCAGTTCTCCGATATTTTCGACCAGGTGGAGGCATTCGCGTCCGGTGAACCGATCAACGTGATCAACCCGGAGACCATTGATCGATGAGGGCGTGTCGCGGCCTGTCCGGTCATGGGCATGGGGGCTAACCCCATGGTCCGAAACGCTTACGAGACGAAGGCGAAGGGCAATCCTGGCTGGCGGGGTGAAGCGGTTAGGCAAGCTGAGGGAACGGACACTCTGGCAGCGCCGACCCTGCTGCACGTGCGCATATCAGGTTTTCTTATACACGCATTGATATTTCGTTTTTCGCCGAAGCCGCCGACGTGAACTACCGTCGCAACCGACGGAAACGGAGCAACCGCTACGAACATGGCGCAACGGGCAGGGCATATCGTTTGCATCACCAAGAACGGGACCAACCCTGCCTATGAGGGCGCCCGGATCGGTGCTCGCAGGGTGGCTGCGGCGGCGGGCTACGGGATGACATCGCTCTATCCGACCCAGCCGGACGACGCCGTGGAACAATCGGCGCTGCTGGCCGAGGCGCTACGAATGAACCCGGATGCGATCATGCTTGCAGCGGCGGATCCCGCGGCTCTGGACCCGGTGCTTGCCGATGTGCAGGAAGCCGGGCTGCCGGTGATTTCCTTCGTCAGTCGGTCAGCGGCGATCGCGCCTGCCTGTTTCGTGACCTCCGATAATGGCGCGCTGGCGGAGACGATTGGTGCGCATCTCATAGCCGAGATCGGAGGCGAAGGCCGTGTCGCGATCATTGAGGGCAATCCTGCCTCCGAAACCAGTGCGCCGCGCACGGAGGGGTTTCTGAAGGCCATTTCCGCCGCACCGGGCATCGAGCTCGCGGCGCAGGCGGTGGGCTATTACCAGCGCGCCGACGCGGAAGCGGCAATGGAAAAGATCCTTGCCAACCAAGCGCATCTGGATGGCGCGATGGTTGCGAATGATTTCATGGCGCTTGGCGTCATTGAAGCAATCCGAAGGGCTGGCAGGTCCATGCCTGTGGTGAGTGTCAATGCGATGCCTCAAGCGATTTCGGCACTGTTGTCGGGGGCGCTTCTGGCGACTGCCGCCTTCGACGCGATGAAGATCGCCTGCGCCGGGACGTTGGCGACAATCCGGTTGCTCGAGGGAAAACAGATCCCGCGCGAGATCATTCTGCCGGTTGAAATCGTCACCGCGGAGAACTGCGCGGACTGGAACCGGGACTACAACGACCGCCCACTACCGACCTGGGAGGAGGTCGCCACGGGTTGAAGGACAAGAACGGAACACGAAAGGGGAGGACAAGACCATGAAATTTCGTAGAAAGCTCGCAGCCGGAGCGATGGCGCTCGTGATGGCGACAGCGGCCCAAGCACAGGATACACGCGATTTCCTGATCTCGACGGCTGGGACGGGCGGTTCATTCTACCCGGTCGGCGTCGGCATCGCGACACTGGTAAAGCTCAAGCTCGGCACCCGTCCGGAAAACAAGATCAACCTCTCCGCGCTGACCTCGCAGGGCTCGTATGACAACGTCAACATCCTGTCCGACGGACGGGCGGACTTCGGTATCATCCAGTCGCTGATGACCGATTTCGGCTATCATGGGACCGGCGACTTCGAAGGTACGCCCAAGGAGAACCTACGCGCGGTCTCGGCGCTGATGTTCAACACCAACCAGTTCATCACCTTCAACGAGAACGCTCCGACCGGCTCGATCAGTGATATCCTTGCCATGGAAGGCGACAAGGTCGTGCTGGGGGCGAAGAATTCCGGCGGGCTGCTGGAATACCGTATGTTCATCCAGAAGCTCGGCGCGCCCGTGGGCGAGGGCTTCTTCGAGGAAAGCTACATGGGTTTCCGCCAGCGGGCAGAGGCGCTCATCAATGGCAATCTCGACGGGATCAACCTGACCTCGGGTGTGCCCAATTCCTCGGTCACGCTGGCGCTGTCGAGCCTGGAGGGCAAGGTCAAGCTGCTCGGATTCACACCCGAGGAGATCGCGAAGGTCACCGATGGCACGGTCTGGGGTCCCTACACGATTCCGGCGGGAACCTATCCGGGACAGGGTGAGGACGTGGCGACGGTCGCGCAACCGAACCTGCTGGTCGCCGGTGCCGATGTGCCGGAAGACGTGGTCTATGAAGTTGTGAAGACCATGTATGAGAACCTGCCGTTCCTGCGCAGCGTGCATGGCTCCCTCAACGATCTGAACACGGAGAACGCCCTGAAGGGGATCACCGTTCCGCTGCATCCGGGAGCCATCCGATACTATGAGGAAATCGGCATCGAGGTGCCGGACGCCATGAAACCAGCCTGATACGGGGCGGGCAGAGCCGGTGGCGACAGTGAAACGGACAATAGCACCCGGCGGCGGGGAGGGCGCGACATCTGGCACTCCCCGCGCGCTCGCAGGTTTCACGGCCGGCGCGGCACTGGTGACCGCCGCCGTCCATCTCTACTACAACTCAATCGGGTTGATCTCTGAGCTGAGCTTCGCGGCGCTGCATTTCGGGTTCTTTGGCCTGATCTGTGCGCTGATCTACCCGATCCACCCGGCGCGCGAACACAGCCGGCTTCTGTTCGCGCTGGACGCGGTGCTCGGCATCGCGGCGCTCGGGTGCGGGTTGTATTTCCTCGTCGCGGAGGATGCCTACTGGGCGCGTGGCGGGAAGATGGAGGGGGCGGACATCTACGTCGCACTGCTCTCGATCCTTCTCGCGCTCGAACTGCTCCGGCGCGTGATGGGCATCTTCATTCCCATTCTGATCCTCGTGGCGCTGAGCTATGCCGCTTTCTGGGGCCAACACATTTCAGGCGTCTTCCGTTTTCCCGGTATCTCTGTCGAGGAGTTGATCGCGCGATCCTATTTCGTCGATCTCGGGCTCTTCGGCGACATTGCCCAGATCTCGATGACCTATGTTTTCATGTTCGTGCTCTTCGGCAGTTTCCTCGTCAAATCCGGCGCCTCGGAATTCATCATCGATCTGTCGCGCGCGCTGGCCCGGCGCGCCATCGGCGGGTCGGGGATCGTTGCCGTTCTTGGCTCGGCAATGATGGGCTCGATCTCGGGCGCGGCAGTTGCAAACATCGCGACAACCGGTGTCGTGACAATCCCGCTGATGAAACGCTCTGGCTACCGGCCGACCTTCGCCGCCGCGGTCGAAACCGCCGCCTCCACCGGGGGCCCGCTGCTGCCGCCGATCATGGGCGCGGGCGCCTTCGTCATGGCCAGCTACACGCAGATTTCATATCTCACCATCGCCGCGATGGCCCTGCTGCCGGCGATCCTCTACTTTCTGTCAGTGATCTACCTGATCCGGATGCAGGCGCTGAAAGACGGGCTGGTGGATTTCGAAGACGAGGATGCGCGCCCGATCCTCGCCGTGCTGCGCGAGGGCGGGCTGACGCTCGCCCCCGTCGTCATGCTGATCGTGCTTCTCGTGGTGGGCTATACAGCCACCTATGCCGCTGCGGGCGCGATCATTGCGACCATTGCCTTCTCCTGGCTGACGCCGAACCGGATGGGGCTGCGCGCGGTGATGGACGCCACCATCACCGGGGTCCGGAACGCCACGCCGACCGCCATCCTTCTGATCTCCATCGGCCTGCTGGTGGGCGTTCTCGGCACGACGGGTTTTGGGCCGACCTTCTCGCTGATGATCATCGACTGGTCGGGAGGAAACCTGCTGCTGATGCTCCTCCTGATCACAATGGTTTCGCTCCTGCTCGGCATGGGGCTTCCGGTGACGGCGGCCTATATCGTGCTGGCGACGATCTCCGCGCCGTCGCTGGCGGATCTGATCACCACTTCGAACATGGTCGAGGCGCTGACGAGCGGCGCCGTGCCCGAGAGCGTGACGATGATGCTTACGCTGGTCGATCCCGAGATCGGGACGAAGATCGCCGCAGGGCTCGGCCCGGCCGAGGCGCGGGAACTGCTCGCCAGCCTGCCGGTGGAGTTGCGCGCGGCATTGCGGCCGGAGATGCTGGACCAGGAGGTGATTCTGGCCTCGCTGCTCGCGGCGCATATGATCATCTTCTGGGTTTCGCAGGACAGCAACGTGACGCCGCCGGTCTGCCTGCCAGCCTTCGTGGCGGCGGCAATCGCCCATAGCCCGCCAATGGCAACGGGGTTCGCCGCCTTCCGGCTCTGTAAGGCGCTCTACATCATCCCTCTGCTCTTCGCCTTCACGCCAATCTTGAGCGGGGACTGGGGCGAGATGCTGACAGTCTTCGTACCGGCGGTCTTTGGCCTGCACGCGTTGAGCGCGGCGATGATGGGTATGTTGGAAAGGCCGCTGGGCCCGTTCGGGCGGCTGGTGGCAGTAGGATTCGGGGTTGTGTTGCTTTGGCCGCTCGCCGCTATTCTGAAGCTGCCCGTGCTACTGGCCTATGTCGTTTGGGTCGGACAGGATTGGCGTTTGCGGCGCGCATCGACAGGACTTCCGCGTCAACCATCGCCAAGCGCGGTGGAAACGTGAACACGGACATCGCGACCTCGAAATGGTGGCGCGACACCCGGCGCCGAACAGGGCTCTCGTCGGTCCTATTCACCGCGGCTGCCTGTTTTGCCACTGTCGGCGCGCTGTTGGGGCTGCACAGCATCTTGTCGCTGGCCGCGGCAGCATTAATCGGTTTCGTCTTTCTTGAGTTCCCGCGCATTCCCCGTGTTCAGAAGATTGCGGCACTCATCCTGCTGGCTCTGGCCGCTGTGCTTGCGGGCATTTCGCGTCCTGGCGAGGTCGCGACGATCCTGTTTGCCGGTGTCCTGAAGACGTTGCCCTTCCTGCTTGTCTTCGCCGCGGTTGGTTGGCTGCGCGCTGCAGCGTCGGAGAGTCCCTCCGTCACAGCGTTGCGAGCCGGACTTGCAAACCTCGGGGCGGGGCGCCGGTTCGCGGCATTCTCGTTGAGCGCACATGCGATGGGCGCCGGTTTCAACCTTGCTGGCGTTGGTCTGCTGGCACCGATGCTGGACGATGCGCGGGACGGTCCGTGGGACGCCATGCGGCTCAGATGCGCGATCATGTGGGGCTTTGCGGCAGCAACTTGCTGGTCTCCGTTCTTTGTCGGCACCGCGGCGGTGCTGGCGACGATGCCCTCGCTCCAGTGGCGCCATGTGCTGCCTTACGGCATCGTCCTGGCCGTGGGCTTCCTCGCCTACGCAATTGCCTACGACCGTTTCATGCGGCGCCGCACCGACGTCCGTGCCCCACCCCCTGTTATTTCTCGGCCACTGGCAGTGCCGGCATCGCGGTTGCTCGCGGCCATCGCCGTTCTCTTCGCGATCACACTGGCGCTGGTCGAAGGCGTCGGGTTGGCGTTGACTACCGCCATCGCGCTGGCCGGGCCGGCTTTCGCGCTCTGCTGGCTTCTGCTCGTTCACGGCACGTCCGGGCGGGCAAAGATCGGAAAGATCGCCGGCAACGTCATCCTCGGCTACCCGGGGATGCGTACTGAGACGACTCTCTTCGTCGCGGCAAATGTCTTCGGCGCTGCAATTTCCGCGTCGCTACCGGTCGGGGGATTGACCGCGGACGGCATTGCGGCCCCGCCAATGGGTGACTTCGGCAATACCCTGCTCGCGATCTGGCTTTATCTGGCGATCTGTGCCCTCGGTTTCCATCCAATCGTTTTGCTGGTGGTCTTTACCACAATGGTCGATCCGGCGTCGCTTGGCGTGCCCCTGCCGGTGCTCGGCGCGACGATGATGACGCTTTGGGGCATGGGCACTTCCGTCTCGCCGCTCTCGGGGACCACATTGTTCCTCTCCCAGATGTCCCAAGCGTCCTCCTTTACCATCGCCTGGCGCTGGAACGGGGTCTTCTTCCTTTCGGCTGCCATCTGGCCAGCGGCGGTTCTGGCGATTGCGTCGTGACGGGCGGGGAACGCGTGCGGTTCGCAGAGAACGCTTGTCAAAACCAGGTGTTTCCTGGCTTGGGCAGGGAGTGAGGGATGCCAGAAGTCCAGAGGGTTGTCGTGAGCCGACACAGGAAGGACGGCAATCAGCGCATGCTGGCAGAGATCCGGAACGGGGCAGTCAGCCCGCGCGCAGGAGAAGATCGCCGAACATGTAACGTTGATCACGGCCTGCTCTCCATGTTGTCGAACAGCTACGACGAGAGCGGGGATGTTGGGCCGAAACGATACGCAAGCCGGGGCCGGCTGTTTGCCGCACGGGCCGAGCAATTTGCCTGTGCATGCATAGATGCGCGCTCGGACGAGCGTATTGCGCATCCGGGTCTCCCGCCCCAGACGGCTGGCACCAATTCACCACTGGCGCCGGGCCTCGGGACTCCGGCGCTTGGGCAAGCTCAAGCAGGACGCGCAACATCCACCAACGTTGCTATATCGAAGGCTTATAGGGGCATCGGAATTTCGTTTTTTGGTCCGCTGGCAGGCATCGCGTATGACTTTCGTGAGCAATGGAACGGATGGGGAAGGACAGCGCCGATGCCTGCCGAGGCGCGCAAGCCAGCATCGCGAGCGGAGGCGACTCCATGAACGCAGCGACGGTGGCAGCGCCGCCGCACGAAACCGACCTGGTCGTTCTCGGGAGCGGTGTGGCGGGGCTGACGGCGGCGTTGACGGCGGCGTTGGAAGGGTTGCGCTGCATGGTGCTGGAGCATTTGCCTGTCATCGGCGGAACCTCGGCCCGGTCTTCCGGTACAGTCTGGCTTCCGGACAATCGCTACATGCGCGAGGCAGGCCAGCCGGAAGACGGGTCAGCGGCGCGCGCCTATCTCGATGCGCTTGTCGGCGACCGCGCTCCGCGTGAAATGCGAATGGCATTCCTTGAAATCGCGCCGCGTATGCAGGCGGATCTTGAGGATCGCGCCGGTATCGGTTTCCGTCCTTATCCTGCGGCGCCGGATTACCGGCAGGATATGCCGGGCGCGGCGCCGGGCTGGCGTGCGCTGGAGCCGTTGCCGTTCGATGGCCGTTTGCTGGGGGAGCGCTTCGCGGAACTGGCCCCGCCGTTGCCGGAACTGATGCTACTTGGCGGTATGATGGTTACTCGGGCGGAAGCGGCGAAACTCCTCCGGGCCGACCGCTCGCTCTCATCCGCCGCACTCGGCGCGCGGCTGGTAGGCCGGTTTCTTGTCGACAGGCTAAGTCACGGGCGCGGTACGCGGCTCGTACTCGGAAACGCCTTGGTCGCCAGGCTGATACAGGCCTGTCTCATGAGGGGCGTTGAGATTATTCCCCGGATCGACACTGTCGCGCTCCGGCGTGAAAAGGCGCGGATCGTCGGCGTTGAAATCCGATCCGGTGACCTGTCACGCGAGATCACCGCCCGGCGCGGCGTCGTCCTTGCAGGTGGCGGCTTTCCGGCCAGTGCCGATTGGCGCGCGAGGGAGTTGCCCGCACCAGTGGCCGAGAACAGCCCGGCCTCTCCGGGTGCCGTGGGGCGCACGCTCGAACTTGGCCGCGCGGCGGGCTCGCAGTTCGGCCCGGCAGGGGAGGACAACGCACTGTGGTTCCCAAGTTCAACGATGCGGCGGCGCGATGGGTCACTCGCGGTCTACCCGCATATTGTGCTCGACCGGGCGAAACCGGGCTCACTGGTCGTTGACCGGACTGGGCGACGCTTCGTGAATGAAGCCGTGTCCTATCACGAATTCGTCCGGGCGATGTATCGCGCCAATGCCGTGCCATGCTGGATGATCTGCGACCGTGACTTCATCCGCCGATACGGGCTCGGCCTGATCCGGCCCCGCACGCGTAATCTTGGCCCATATGTACGCGATGGCTATCTCGCACAGGCGCACGACATAATCGGACTGGCCGAAACGTTGGGCCTGCCTGCGCAGACGTTGATGGAGACGGTCGTAAGGTTCAACGACTTCGCCGAGATTGGCAGAGACGATGATTTTGGGCGCGGCGAGTCAATCTATGACCGCGCGAATGGCGATCCGGAGTATGGACCGAACCCTTGCCTCGGCCCAATCGGGCAGGGTCCTGTCTTCGCCGTAAAGCTGGAGCCGACGCCGCTCGGTACGAGTCGGGGGCTGGTCACCGACATACAAGCGCGGGCGCTCGATGCGAACGGCGAGGCGATCAGCGGCCTCTATGTCTGCGGCAATGACATGCAGTCAGCGTTCGGGGGCGAATACCCCGGCGCGGGGGCACAGCTTGGGCAGGCGATGACATTCGGCTGGATCGCGGCACGGCATGCCGCCGGGGCCAAGACTTGAGGAGGGAGGACAGATGGCAAAGGTAAAGGGCGGCGAGTTGATCGCGGAGACCCTGATCAACGAAGGTATTGATCATGTCTTCGGCATCTGCGGGCACGGGAATGTGGGGCTTCTGGACTGCCTGCACGCGCGGCGGGACGAGATCAAGCTGATCTCCCCGCGGCACGAGCAGACGGCGGTTCATATGGCTGACGGGTTCTTTCGCGTCTCGCATCGGCCGGCCGCGACGCTGACCTCCACCGGGCCCGGCTCCGCGAACCAGATCATGGCGCTGGCGGTGGCGCAGACGGACAGCTCGGCGGTCTTCTCGATGACGGCGAATGTGCCGACCTCGCAGTTCAACCGCGGGCCGTTCCAGGAACTCTACATGCATCACCATGCGGATTTTAACAATGTTATCAAGCCTGTGGTGAAGCGCAGCTTCCAGCCCTCCCGGGTGGATATGCTACCGCTGGCGATGCGTCAGGCGGCGGCGACCATGACCACCGGTCGCCCGGGCCCTGTCAATCTCGATATCCCCTACAACCTCTTTCAGGAGGAAGCGGAGGTCGACCGCGAGCCTGCGGGCAGCGCTTTCGGCAAGCGGCGCAGCGGCGCCAGCACGGAGGATGTCGCCAAGGTCGCCGACTGGCTGCTCTCCGCCGAGCGCCCGGTGCTGTTCATCGGCCACGGTGTCGCCTTGTCGGAGGCTTCCACAGAATTGACCGCATTGGCCAAGGGCCTCGGCATTCCAGTGATCAGCTCGCCCAACGGCATGGGCTGCATCGACATGACAGACCCGCTCTCGCTCGGCTTCATCGGACGCAACGGCGCCTATCAGGCCAACCAGGCCGGGCGCCATGCCGATCTCGTGCTCGCCATCGGTGCGCGGTTCGACGACCGCTCGGCATCCTCGTGGAAACCGGGCTATTCGTGGAACTTCCCGAAAACCCGGCTGGTCCATGTCGATCTGGATCATGGAGAACTCGGGCGGAACTATCCGCCGGATCTCGCCGTGCTCGCCGATGCGCGCGCCTTCCTGCGCCAGCTTCTGGCCGAACTCGAAGGGCGCAACGCGTTCGCCCCGCGCTATGCCGGTTGGCTAGCGGATATCGCGGGTTGGCGCGACGAATGGGAAGCCTGGCTCGCTCCCAACTGGAACAGCCACCACGCGCCGATCGCGCCCTGGCGGATCGTCGAGGATTGCCAGCGCGTGCTGCCGGAGGACGCCATCCTGTCGCTCGATTCCGGCGTGCATCACAACTGGTACATGCAGTTCTGGAAGGCACGAAGGCCGATGTCGATGCTGAACACCTGGGGCTATTCCGGCATGGGCTTTGGCCCATCCTCGATCCTCGGCGCCAAGCTCGCCGCACCTGAGCGCACCTGCGTCTCGATCTGCGGCGATGGCGGCTTCACCATGGTGCCGCATGTTCTCTGCACGGCGGTCGAATATGACATCCCCGTGGTCTGGGTGGTCTGGAACAACTTCGCCTGGGGCGCGATCCGCGACCTGCAATACGGCTATTTCGAAGGCCGCGAATACGGCACGGCGTTCTATGCCGGCGAGAACCGCGAGCCCTACAACCCCGATTTCGCCGCCTGGGCGCGCGCGGCGGGCGTGGATGGCTACACCGTCACCAAGAGCCAGGATTTCGCGGGGACGCTGGAAGCGGCCATCAAATCCAACCGGCCCGCGCTGATCGACGTCCATGTCGATGCCGATGTGCGCCCGCCGGCAACCGGCACCTGGGAATTGCCGCCGCTGCCGCCCAAGGAGCCGGTCTATGGCGGCCCCTGGCGGCCCTGACAGTTTCGAGGAGGAGAAAACATGCCCGAGCGTAAGAGCGTCATCCGCAACATGGCCGAGGAGCCATGGCAGCAATATCCCGGCCATTTCGGCTCGGCCCTGTCAAAGGCGTTGGTCGCGCCGAACACGGTGGGCTCGAAACTCGTCGACTACCGGATCTCGACGTATCAGCCGATGGCCTATGTCGAGCGGCATGTGCACAAGGTACAGGAGCAAGTTTATCACATCCTCGCAGGCGAGGGGCTGATGGAGATTGGCGAGGAGCGGTTCGTCGTCCGGGCCAATGACATCATCTTCATCGCGCCCGGTGACTGGCATTCGATCCAGAACACCGGGCTCGGCGACCTCACCTTCATCGTTGTCACCACACCGGTTGTCGACGAATAGGCTTAGGCCGGTTCGCCCAACACCTCCGGCGTATCCGGCGCGGGTTCAGGGCGCGGCAAAAAGCCTTGCCATTCCCCACCCTTGACCAGTTTGTCAATGACGATACGCAGCTCATTCGCAACCACCGTGGCGGCCGAACTGAGCGAGTCCGGTGGCAGCGAATAGAGGAAGTTGGAGCGCCGGAGTTGCGCGTCCGAGACCCGCAGGCAGCGGAATTTGCGGCCACGCTGTGTCTCCTGGATGATTGCGCCCATCGGCTTCACCGTCCCGCCGATATGGTCGTTCACGCAGTTCATCAGCAGCGACAGCGAGTCGATCTCGGCCACGACATTCGGGAAAAGCGCGCGACTCTCGAATTCGGCTTCGATCCGTTTGCGCAACCCGTGATCCGCCGTCGGCAGGATCAGCGGTACTTTCGACATCTCTTCCATCGTGAGCTCGGTCCGTCCGGGCAGAAGCTCGCTGGAATCGGGCAGGATCAGGAACAATTCCTCCACCATCAGCGGCTCGACTGACAGGTCCGACGGCATGTCGCGCGTAAAAAGCACGGCAAGGTCGAGCCGGTTCTGTCGGATCAGGTGATCCAAATGGCCGCTCATTGCCTCGACGACATTGATGGAGATTCCGGGGAATTTCTCCCGCACGCGTTTGACCAGCGGCAGACCGACCGCCGCGACCGTCGTCGCCGGAAGCCCGATCGTGGCAACGCCCTTGATCTCTCCATTGTCGGAGCGGGCGATGGTCATCGCCTGATCGAATTGGCGCAGTATCAGCCGCGCGTGATGATAGAGGGCTTGCCCGGCCTCGTTGGGCGTCACCCCCTTGGGCGAGCGTATGAGAAGCTGTTTTCCGACCTCGTCCTCCAGTTTCGCAAGCTGCTGGCTCAGGGCTGGCTGGGCAATATGGAGCACTTGCGAAGCCTTTGACAGGCTTCCCAGTTCGACGATCTTGGCGAAGTAGCGCAACTGGCGGATATCCATGCCGGAGCTTACGGCGGCGGAAAGGGATAAGTCCAGCTTATACCCACTTCCGAATTCCCTATTATTTGTCGTTTTCGCGGACTGATACCCTCGACGCGCAGCGCCAACGAGTGGCTGCAACTCAGGGAGGACAATCGTGACAAATCAAAAACAACGGGCCCCGAAACCGTCATTCACACGCTTCAATCGTCGCAGCGCCTTGAAACTCGGTGCCGGGGCTGTCGCTGCGAGCACGCTTGGCGCGCCCGGCCTTCTGCGGGCCCAGAGCGGCCCGATCCGGATCGGGCACCTCACGCCGATGACCGGCTTTCTCGGCACGCTCGGGGGCTGGGCCGTCGAGGGCGCACAGATGGCCGCCGAGGAAATCAATGCTGCCGGCGGCATCAACGGCCGGATGATCGAGCTGATGAGCGAAGACTCGATCAACCCCGAGAACGGCGCCACAAAGGCGCAGCGGATGCTGGAGCAGGACGGTGCTGATTTCATCCTCGGCGAGATCAGCTCGGCCACGTCGCTTGCGATCTCCGAGGTCGCCGCGCGCAACCAGAAGCTCTTCATCGCCGTCGGACCGCGTTCCGACGTGCTGCGCGGCGAACGCTGCTCGCCCTACATGTTCTGCACCGACATTCCAAACACCGTGATGGTCAATGCCGTGGGAACGGCCTTGCAGCAGCAGGGCATGGTCGCGGGAAAGAAGTTCTTCACGCTGACGGCCGACTACGTCTTCGGTCACGACCTTCTGGCGGCGGCCAAGAACTTCTTCGACGCCAATGATGCGGAACTGATCGGCGACGAGCTGATCGCCACTGACGTCACGGACTTCAGCCCCTTCATCCTGAAGGTCCGTCAGGCCAACCCGGATGTCGTTTGCCTCAATCTCGCGGGCAACCAGGTCACCAACTTCGTCAAGCAATATGCCGAGTTCGGTTTGCCCTTCCCGATGGTGGGCTTCAACCTGAACACCGCAGACGCCTGGGCGGCGGGCATCGGCAACCTCTCCGGCACCTGGCCAACGGTCTGGCTGCACACGCTCGACACGCCGGAAAGCAAGGCGTTCGTCGAGCGGTTCCAGGCCAAGTACGACAAGATCCCGGAGAACCACTCCTGGATCTCCTATGTCGCGATGCAGATTGCTGCCAAGGGCATGATGGAAACCGGCGGGGCAGAAACGCCGGCGCTGATCGAGTATTTCGAATCCGGTGCCGAGTTCGACATCATGAAAAACCGCCGGGCCCATTTCCGCGCCGAGGATCACCAGCTGATCCAGGAGGCCTATGCCTTCACGGTCAAGGAAACGGGCAGCTATGACGACGTGCATGATATGCTGGACCTGAACGCAACGGTTCCGGCAGAGGGCACACCGCTGGAGGCAATCTACCCCTCCACCGAAGGCTTGTCCTGCAAGCTCTGAGACCACTCTGGCGCGCCCGGAAGCCGGGCGCGCTCCGCCTCGACATACAGGACTGAAATGCAGATCGTCTTCTTGCTGGAACAGGTCGTCAACGGCCTCGTTCTGGGTGGCTACTACTTGCTCATCGCGCTTGGGCTGTCGCTGATTTTCAGCGTCGGCGGAATCGTGAACCTGTCGCATGGCGCCTTTTATGCTCTGGGGGCTTACGTCTTCGTGCAGCTCGTCGGCACGCTGGGTTTTGCCGGCGCCGTGGTGATCTCGCCGCTTCTCGTTGCGCTGCTCGGGATCCTCTTCGAGCGCTTCGTTCTTCGCCAATTCTATCGCAAGGACCCGATCCTGAGCCTGCTGGTGACCTTCGGCCTCGCGCTGGTGGCCGAACAGGCGATCCGCATGATCTGGGGCTCGGCGCCGCTGCCGGCGACCTTGCCCCAGGAGATCCGCGGCTCCGTGATCTTCGGCTCCTTCCTCTTCTCCAAATACCGGCTGCTGATGCTTCTCGTGATCGCCTGCATTCTTGCCGGGATCTGGCTGCTGCTGAACCGCACTTCCTTCGGGCGGGTGGTCCGCGCCGGCATTCAGGATCCGGACATGGTCGCGGCGCTTGGCATTCGCCTGCAACCCTACATGACGGCGGTCGTGATGCTCGGTGTTGGCCTTGCCGCTCTCGGCGGCGCGATGGTCGCGCCGATTACCACCGTACATCCGGCGATGGGGGCCGAGATCCTGACCATTGCCTTCGTCGTCGTCATCATCGGCGGGCTTGGCAGCTTCTGGGGCGTGGTTGCCGCCGCGATGCTGGTGGGTGTCGTTCGGGGCGTGACGGTCTTCTTCCTGCCAGCGGCCTCCGAGGCTTCCATGTATGTGCTGATGTTCCTTGTCCTGCTGCTGCGTCCGCGCGGGCTGCTGGGCGAATCCATCCAGAAATTCGAGAGCTGAGATGCAGAGCAAGCACCTGACACTTCTCGGTTCCGCCGTCTTTCTCCTCCTTCTGCCCGCGCTGATGCCGGTCTTCGGCCTCACCAATTCGACCGCCACGCAGATCGTGGTGTTGACAATCGCAGCCCTCGGGCTGAACATGATGATGGGCTATACGGGGCTCGTCTCCTTTGGCCATGCCGCGTGGTTCGGCATCGGCGGCTACGCGGCGGCGCTCTCCCAGATCCACGTCTTTCACGGGCAGATCCTGCTGCCGATCCTGTTCGGCACCGTTTTCGTCGGCCTCTTGTCGCTGGTGCTGGGCGCGCTGATGCTGCGCCGGCGCGGGGTCTATTTCGCGCTGATGACGCTGGCGCTCTCGGCGCTCACGTTTTCCATCGCATTCCGCTGGACCGCACTGACCGGGGGCGAGGATGGGCTTGGCGGGTTCGACCGCGCGACGCTGCTGCCGCTCGATCTCTCCAACAATCTCACCTTCTACTACTTCACCGCCGCTTTCGGGCTTGGCGTGCTCTACCTGCTCATCCGGGTGGTGCGCTCGCCCTTCGGCCATGTGCTCGTTGCGATCCGGGAAAACCAATCGCGCGCGGAATTCCAGGGCTACGAGGTGGACCGCTACAAACTCGCGGTTTTCGTGCTCTCGGCCATGGTCACGGCACTGGCAGGCACACTCTCGGGCTTCCAGCATTACATCGTCACCGCCGAGGCAACCGCCATCGAATTCTCCGGCGAATTGCTGGCGATGGTGGTGATCGGCGGCATGCATGGCCGCATCCTCGGCCCCGCTGTCGGTGTGCTCTTCTTCGTGATGTTCCGCGAGGTGCTGTCCACCTGGTCGTCGGACTGGCTCTTCTGGTTCGGCCTCGTCTTCGTCGCCTTCGTCATGTACCTGCCCGGCGGCATCATCGGTATCGTGGACAAAATCCATCACCGGCTGAACCCGCCGCCCACCACCGGGGCTGCGATGAGCCAGCGCAAGATCTATGAAGGGCTGGACCTGCCGGAGACCCTGCGGCCCGCGCCCTCCGAGCGGGCGGAGGTGCTGGCCGCGCATGGCGTGTCGAAGAACTTCGGCGGTATCCGTGCGGTGCGCGAGGCCGATATCTCCGTCGCCCCGGGCCAGATCTACGCGCTGATTGGCCCGAACGGCGCCGGAAAGACCACGCTCTTCAACCTGATCTCGGGCGAGCATGCGCCGAGCGAAGGCACCGTGGAGCTGATGGGGACTCGGATCGACGGTCTTTCTCCGGCGAAGATCAGCCAGGCCGGGCTTGCCCGCTCCTTCCAGATTACCAGCCTTTTCGAGGGGATCTCGATCCGCGAGAACCTGCGCCTCTCCTTTCAGGCCAAGCATCCCGCGCGGTTCAATTTCTGGCGCGATGCGGAGAGCTTCGAGGACATCAACGGCGAGACCGCCGAACTGATCCGGTTCCTCGGCCTTGAAGGGATCGAGGAAACGCTTGGCGCAGATCTTTCCTATGGCGGCCAGCGGCTGGTGGATCTCGGCATCGCGCTGGCGACCAAGCCGCAAATGCTGCTGCTGGACGAGCCGCTGGCGGGCTTGGCAGCGGCCGAACGCGAGCGCGTCTCACGCCTCGTCACCACCATGGCGCAATACATTCCCGTGCTGATTGTCGAGCATGATATCGACCGCATCCTCGGCTTCTCGGATGTGGTGACGGTGATGAACGAGGGGGCGGTTCTGCTCGCGGGCTCGCCTGAAACGATCCGGTCGGACAAGCGCGTTCAGGAGATCTATACCGGCAGCGGCACCCCCACGGTGACGCCCGTTGCCCCGCATCACGCGGCCCAGGGCGAGGCCGTGCTCAAGGTGGAAAATCTTCACACCTATTACGGCAAGAGCCATATCCTGAACGGCGCGGAACTGGAGGTGCGCCCGGGCCAGATCGTGGCGCTGCTGGGCCGCAATGGCGCTGGCAAATCGACCTTCCTGAAATCGGTTGCTGGACTGGTGCGCCCACGTGAGGGGCGGGTTAGTTTCGCCGGGCAGGAACTCGCCGGACAGCCTGCGCCCGATATCGCCCGCGCCGGGATCGGCTATGTACCGCAGGGCAGGGGCCTCTTCTCCGGCATGACCGTGCGGGACAACATCGCGCTTGGCCATCTTGCCCGACCGAAGGGGCAGTCGGGCGTCTACTGGACCGAGGAGCGGATTTTCGAGTTCTTCCCCCGCCTGAAAGAGCGCATCAACTCACACGCTGATTTCCTCTCGGGCGGTGAGCAGCAGATGCTGGCCATCGCCCGCGCGCTTTCGGCCGATGTCCGGCTGTTGCTGCTGGACGAGCCCTTCGAGGGGCTTGCACCGGCGGTCATCGAAGACCTGTTCCGCGTTCTCGACAGGCTCCGGACGGAGGTTCCGGTGGTCATCGTTGAGCACAATCTCGACCTCGTTCTTGCGCTTGCGGACAGGGTCTACGCGATGGAGCAGGGTGCCGTCTTTCATGACGGGGACGCTTCCGAGCTTCTGCACGATCTCGATTACCGCAAAGAAATTCTCTGGCTTTGACGAAGAAGGGACATGCCATGAGCGAAGATCTCGCCAATGCCACGACCGCAAATCCGCTTGCCCGGCTGGACTTGCTGATTGCCGGAGAGCGCATCGCCGGGCGCGGAGAACCCTTCCGCGTGCTGGACAAGTTCACGCAAACGCCTGTTGCCGAGGCCACCGAGGCCGATCCCGGACAGGTGCAGCAGATGTTAGATGCAGCTGAGGCGGCCTTTCGCGCCGGTGCGCCATCCGCTTATGCACGCGGAGCGATCCTCGACCGGGCGGCACGGTTGCTGTCCGAACAGGCGGAGGAAGTGCAACGCATAATCCAACTGGAAACCGGGTTTACCCGCGCCGACGCGAGGGGAGAGCTTAGACGATGCCTGGAGACACTGCGGCTCTCGGCGGAAGAAGCACGCGGGCTGCGCGGCGAAGTGGTGCCGGTTTCCGGTGCCCCGAACCAGGGCCGCCGCATGGCCTTCACATTGCGCGTTCCTCTTGGTGTGGTGCTGGCCATCACACCCTTCAACTCGCCGCTCAACACGGTTGCCCACAAGGTTGCCCCGGCATTCGCCGCCGGCAATGCCGTGGTGGTGAAGCCCGCCAGCGCGACGCCGATGACGGCGCTGAAGCTGGCCGGGATACTCGTCGAAGCCGGCCTGCCACCGGGTTTCCTTTCGGTGCTCTTGGGGGGCGCGGATGTCACACAGGCGGCTATTGCAGATCCGCGCGTGCGCTTCATCGCCTTTACGGGCTCGACCGCAGTCGGCGGCAAGATTCAGGCCGCCGCCGGGTTGCGCCGGACACAGATGGAGCTTGGTTCGATTGCCTTCACGATCCTCTGTGATGATGCGGTGGTGGAGGACGCCGTGCCAAAACTTGTTGGCGCATCCTTCCGCAAGGCCGGGCAGGTCTGTACTTCGGTACAAATCGCCCTCATCCACCGCTCCCGGTTCGCAGAAACGGTGGAGCTTTTGAAGGCGCAGGTCGAGAGAGTTCGTCATGGTGATCCGTCTGACGACGGAGTGCTCACCGGGCCATTGATCAGCGAGGCCGAAGCGTGCCGGGTCGAGAGTTGGATCGAGGAGGCCATCGCGCAGGGGGCCACGCGCCTTGCAGGAGGACCGCGAAACGGCGCCGTCGTGCCGCCCACGCTGCTGACCGACGTTACGCCGGAAATGAAGGTTTACAGCGAAGAGATCTTTGGCCCGGTGCTATGCCTGATCCCCTTCGACAGCCAGGATGAAGCGGTGCGCATCGTCAACTCCACGCCTTACGGTCTGGCGACTGGAATCTTCACGAACCAATTGACCCTCGCAATGGATTTCGCCCGGAGGCTGGAGGTTGGCGGGGTCCATATCAACGAGACCTCGAGTTCCCGCGTCGACCTGATGCCCTACGGAGGCACGAAGGACAGCGGCTTCGGGCGCGAGGGGCCGAAATATGCGGTCGAGGAAATGACCGAACAGCGTATCGTCACAATCACCACCTGACCGGTCGCATTCGGGCCGGGTTCAGCGAAAGGAATATCTCATGACACGAAAACTCGCCATCGTCTTCGGAGGATCCCGCGGCATCGGCGCCGCCATCGGCGCGGCACTCGCCCGCGACGGCTTCGATGTCGCACTCACCCATGCCAGTGCCACGCCGCCGTCCCCGTTCGAGGTGGAGGGGGCCAGCATCAGCCTGCACCGGGCGGATATCCGCAACGCCGACGAGGTCTCGGCCGTGTTCGAGGCGGTGGCGGCAAGCCATGGCAGGGCACCCGATTGCGTCGTCGCCAATGCCGGGATCAACGTGCCGCCCGGACCGATGGCGAGCTTTCCTGATGAGCGTTTTCGAGATCTGGTGGAGGTCAATATCGTCGGTGCCTTCAACGTTCTGAAAGCCGCTGCTGCAAACGTCGCCGATGGCGGCACGATCATCGGCCTGACCACGTCGCTTGTGCGTGTGGCAGCGCCCGGTCTCGGACCCTATTCGGCAACCAAGGCCGCCGTGGAATGCCTGCTGCGCGCGATGTCCAAGGAACTGGCGGGGCGCAATGTCCGTGTGAACGGGGTGGCGCCAGGCCCGGTGGACACGGACCTCTTCCGCTCCGGCAAGGACGAGGCCGCCATCCAGAGATCCGGCGCCTTGAGCCCCTTCAACCGTGTGGGATTGCCAGAGGAAGTTGCCGAGGTCGTAAGTTTTCTCGCCTCCGACAAGGCGTCCTGGGTACATGGACAGATCGTCCAGCCCAACGGCGGGCTCGTTTAAGCCCTGGTGCATTCGACCCAGGCCGACGCAGCGGTCATCGATAG
The DNA here is from genome assembly GCF_001509585.1 of Tropicimonas marinistellae. Taxonomy (GTDB): domain Bacteria; phylum Pseudomonadota; class Alphaproteobacteria; order Rhodobacterales; family Rhodobacteraceae; genus Tropicimonas; species Tropicimonas marinistellae. Next base: position 89,036 of record NZ_LNCI01000015.1, read on the forward strand.
TCCGGTCGGTCCGAGCGACTTACAGGTGCTCGAAAGATGCCACGTTTTCTCCCAACGGCGGGCAACACCGCCTTGAGCCGTCGCCGTTCCGGTATTGGCACATTCGGGCGAGGCGAATTTCGCCGGCTGGTGCTGGCCGTGCATTTGCGCGATTTCGGCACAGGGACGCAGACAGTCAATTCCCCAAGCGGTGGCGCTTCCACCGCACCACCAACAATACCTCAGGAGATGACGTGGGTCGCTGCGCGGTGATAGGGTCGGGAAGTGGCAAGCCAGAGCACGGCGGGCCAGTTCCTGGATGTGCAGATGCTCAACGATGTCAATCTCAACGCGATGCGGTATTTCGAGGCGATTGTAAGGCTCGGACGAGTGTCCAAGGCGGCCGAAGAGCTTCGCGTCACCGATTCCGCGGTGAGTCAGCAGATCCGGCTGCTGGAGCAACAATTCGGAGTGAAGCTCTTTCGGCGGGACAACCGCCGCCTCGTGCCGACCGAAGAGGGAGAACGGCTCTACATTGCGGTCTCGAAGGCGTTCCGAACTGTGGCGGATGTCCACTCAGCCATCGTCCGCCAGCACCAGCAACGGCAATTCATCATGCGCGTAAGCCCTTCGTTTGGCGTGCGATGGCTCGGGCTGCGGATCAAGTCTTTCCTCGATCAAAACGAGGGTTGGAGTGTTCGGGTCGACGCAACGCCGGAGTACTCCGACTTTGACACCGAGGTCGTGGATCTCGACCTTCGCTACGGCAAGGATACCCGCACAAGCTTGCACGAAGTGGACGTGATGCAGGATTTCGTTCTGCCGATGTGCTCGCCAGACTATCTCGCTGCACTGAGGGAGATCAGCTCAGACCCCATGGAGCAGCTTCGGAACGCCCAACTGATCGACAGCGTAAAAACCTGCTATCGCTGGGATGCCTGGCTGGACCGAAACCGAGGGCACGAAGTAACGCTGCCGTCGCTGTATTCGCTACGGTTCGATCGCTCGTCCATGGCAATCCAGCTTGCCGCCGACGGTGCCGGGGTGACGCTAGAAAGCGCAGTGCTGGCCTGGCGGGAACTTTCCTCCGGGGCGCTTGTTCCGCTTTCAAGCGATATCGAGGTGATCGAGTTCACCGGATACCGGGTGGTCTGCCCGCCGAGACATACGAACCGCCGCATCGTGCGGCGGTTCATCGACTGGGTACTGGAGGAGGGCGCTCGCCACGAGACGGCGGTGCGCGACCACCTGAAAAGCCTTGGCTGTGTGATCGTTGCCGAAGAGGAGCCAGCGCTGGACGAGGCGAGTGCGTCCGGAGCGCCGCGTCACGGTCACAGAGAGACTCAGTAGATGGTCAGCGCGGGAACATAGGAGATCAGCATCAGGACGACGAGAGCGACAAGGTAGAAGGGTACCAACGCCCGTACGGTTTCACCTACTCGACATCGCGCGATTGCGGTCGAGATGAACAGGGTCGTGCCCACCGGTGGTGTATAGAGGCCAACCGACAGGTTGACGACCATCATCAGGCCAAGCTGCACAAGATCGAGACCGATGGCGTTGCCGATCGTGACGAAGAGTGGTCCCAGCAGCAAGACGGCTGCCGGCAGATCTAGAAAGGCGCCGACCACGATCATTACGACGTTGAGCGCGAGGATCACCATCCACGGTTCCGAAAACGTGGCCGCGACCCACGCCGAGAGGTCTTGCGGTACGCGTTCCGCGGTGAGCACCCATTGAATGGTCGAGGAAGCCATGATGATGAACATGACCGCGCCGGTCATCATTGCGGTTTCGACCGCCGCATTCCAAAGGCCACGCCAGGACAGGTCGCGGTAGACGAGGCCACTGACAATGAGCGCGTAGGCGACGGCCATGACGCTGACCTCGGTGGGCGTGGCGATGCCGAAGCGGAGGGTGCCGATCACGAAGACAGGCATGAGTAGCGCCGGGATGGCAGTCAGGATCTGGCTGCGAAAGGCCCGGAACCCGCCCGCTAGTGGCGACCGGGGCAGGTTCTTCCGGTTCGCAACGAACCAGACCATGGTGAACATGCCCGTGCCGAGCAACAAGCCCGGCAGGATCCCGGCAACGAAGAGATCGACGATCGAGACGTTGGAGACCAGCCCGTAGAGGATCAGCGGTATGGAGGGCGGTATCAGTACCGAGACGGTGGAGGAGGCAGAGTTGATCGCAGCGGCAAAACCACTCGGATAGCCCTCCTTCTGCTGCACCGGGATCAGCGCATTGCCGAGCGCGGAGGCATCGGCGACGGCCGAGCCAGAAACACCACCGAACATCACGGAACCGATAATCGAAACCTGCCCCATCCCGCCCTTGAAGTTGCCGACGAGCAGGCGCGCGATGTTGACGAGATAGACGCCGAACTTGCCGGACATCATCAGGCTTCCGGCCATGATGAAGAACGGGATCGCCAGCATCGGGAAGCTCTGGGTTGGCGTGTAGAGTCGCTGGACAATCACCGCCATCGGCTTGCCGTCGATGAACAACGCCGCGGCCACCCCGCCCAGCATCGCGTGTGCCACTGGCACAGAGAAAGCCAACAGCAGGAAGAAAATCCAGATCAACGGCGCGGTCATCGAGGTCCCCTTTTCAGCTGAGGCTGGCGCGCTCGGGGCCGGTATCGTACGTGTCGTCGCCAGCCAGGAGGCGGATGATGTCGATCAAGGCGATCACGGCCATGCCGGCAAAAGCGTAGACGAGACTCGAGTATCCCCAGATCTGTTTGATTCCGAGCGTGGAAAGAGTTTGGAATTTCGACGCCTTCAGGATCGGTTGGCTCGACTCCAGGACGCTGAGCGCGATCACGAGGATTGTCACGTTTATTGCCAGGAACAGGATTGAGCGCGGCTTCGGCGCCAGCAGGTCGGACATCAGTGTGATCGAGATATTGCGGCCCCGCGCGGCCGCGATGACGATGCCTGCACCCACGAGCCACGGTAAAAGCAGCGCATGGATTTCATAGGCCCATGCGATGCCCGAACCAAAGGCATAGCGCAGGATAACGTTCACAAGAAGCGCGACGAACATGAAGCCGAGGCATGTGGCGGCAATGATCCGGCCGCTCCAGTCAAGAAGCGTCGAAACGCCCGTGATCCAGAAGAGGAAGGGGCGCTTTGGCCCCTTCCCCCGTTGTTCCGGGGATGCCTTGTCCCCGGGGGTCATTCAAGACCTGCAGCTTTCCGGAGCGCGGCGACGAGCTCTGGGTAGTTTTCCGCGTATTTCTCGTAGACCGATGACGTCGCCGCCTGATACGCCGCCTTGTCCGCCTCGGCGAAGATCGCGCCTTCGGCTTCCATTTTTGGCATGAGTTCGGCGTCGCTGTCCGCCACCATCTGGCGCTGCATCGCACCGGCTTCCGCCGTCGCCTCGAGTGCGCAGGCCTGAGTGGCTTCGTCGAGACCCGACCACCAGGCCAGTCCGGCGACGACCGGAGTCGTCTCATACTTGTGGCCGGTCATTGTGACGTGGGGCGTGATCTCGTGCAGCTTGGCCGAGTAGATGTTCACCAGTGGGTTTTCCTGCCCGTCGAACACACCGGATTGCAGCGCCGTCGGCAATTCGGACCATGCCAGGGGCGCCGGCGCGGCCCCGAGCGCCTCGAAGATGTCCACGGTCATCTGGTCGGGAGGGGTGCGGATCTTCATACCGGCCAGGCTGCCCGGCTCGGGGACGTTCTTGTTGACGTGTGTGATGTTTCGGATGCCGTTGTCCCAGAAACCGAGAATTGTCAGCCCGGCGTTTTGTGCACGCTCGTCGAGCATATCTCCGACGTCGCCATCGAGCACTTCCCAGGCCGTCGGCAGATCATTGAACAGGAAGGGCAGGCCGAGCAGGCCGATCTCCGGCACGATCTGGGACATCGGCCCCTGGCTATTGGCGGTGATCTGTATCACGCCGGCGGCGGCCGAGGTCAGCATTTCAGCATCATCGCCGAGTGTTGCGGACGGAGCGACATTGACTGTGTGTTCGCCGCCGGTGCACTCGCTGAAAAGTTCGGCCCATTTCTCGGCCGCAACGAAGCGCGGGTTTCCGGGGTTTGAGCCGTGGGCGAAGATGACCTCTTCCGCCTGCGCGGCCGTTCCGGCCAACACGGTCGCGCCCATCAGCGCGGTGACAAGTACAGTTTTCATGGATTTCCTCCTCCTAGGAATATTGGTTGTTCACGCAGCAAGGTTGCTGCCGTTTCCCTTTGGCCGCCGCCTGTTATCCTCCGCTGGCGACGACCGCGGTTTCGGGGGTCAGTGAATGAGCGAACCGCCGTTCACATCGACCTCGGTGCCGGTGCAGTAGGCTGACAATTCCGATGCCAGAAAGAGCGCACAGCCGGCGACGTCCGAGGCTTCCCCGGCGCGCCCCATCGGGATCCCCGCAAGCACCTGCGCCTTCATCTCGGGTGTGAGCTTTCCTTGGGTGATATCTGTGGCGATGAAGCCGGGGCAGATGGCGTTCACACGCACGTTGTCTGGGGCGACCTCGCGCGCAAGGGCTTTTGTCAGGCCAAGAATACCTGCCTTTGCCGCCGAATAGTGCGGGCCGCCGAAGATGCCGCCGCCCCGCTGTGCGGACACCGAGGACAGGTTGATGATCGAGCCGCTCTTGCGCTCGCGCATGTGAGGGACGACGGCCTGGGAGCAGTAGAGCGTGCCGCGCAGACTGACATCGGTCACCGCGTCGTAGTTCTCCGGTTCGATCTCCATGAACTTCAGCGGCTGGGTGATGCCGGCATTGTTTACGAGGATATCGACCTGGCCCCACTTTTCGATCAACGCTTCCATGACATGTTGGACCTGCGCCTTGTCGATGACGTTGCAAGCCATGCCGACGTGTCCCTCGCCGAGGTCTGCTGCCGCGGCCTCGGCCTGCGCCTGATCGAGATCGAGGATGGCAACGGTCGCGCCATGCTCGGCGAAGAGTTTCGCTGTCGCCTTGCCGAGGCCGCGTGCCGAGGCGGCGCCGGTGACGACCGCGAATTTTCCTTCAAGTAGTCCCATCTTCTGTCTCCGTTCTTGCTTGGGCGGTCAGAGCCAGCCCTTGATCTGCTCTGCAACGGCGCGGCGGGAGATCCCGTACATGTCGTGCAGCGTCGGCAGGGCGCCGGCTTCGAGGAATGCATCCGGAAGGCCGATCTGGCGGAAGACCGGGTGCACGCCGGCGGTGAGCAGCGTCGTCGCGACCGCCTCACCGAGGCCACCGAGCCGGGTGTGGTTCTCCGCGACCACCGTGAGGCGCCCCTTGCCGGCCTCGGCCAGGATGGTCTCGGTGTCGAGCGGTTTGATCGTCGGGCAATGCAGCACGGCGACGTCGATTCCGTCGCGGGCAAGGTCTTCGGCCGCGTCGAGCGCACGCATCGTCATGATACCAGTGGAAATGACGAGCGCGTCCTTGCCCTCCCGGATCATCTGGGCGCGGCCCAGTTTGAATTGGTAGTCCGGTTTGTGCTTCTGCAGCACGTTTGCGACCTGGCCACGCAGGAGGCGGGCATAGACCGGGCCGTTCCAAGCGACCAGTTCGGGCACCATCTGCGCCACGTCCGTCGCGTCGCAGGGATCGACGATGGCGATGTCCGGCAGGCCGCGGAATATCGCGATGTCCTCAGTGGCTTGGTGGCTCGGCCCGTAGCCCGAGGTCAGCCCGGGCAACGCGCAACAGATCTTCACCGGCAAGCCTTCCTCGGCGATGGTCTGCGAGACAAAGTCGTAGGCTCTGCGGGAGGCGAAGACGGCGTAGGTCGTGGCGAAGGGGATGAACCCTTCGTGTGCAAGCCCGGCGGCAGCTCCCATCAAGAGCTGCTCGGCCATGCCTATCTGATAGAACCGATCCGGGTGCGCCTGGGCGAAGATATGCAGGTCGGTGTACTTCGAGAGGTCCGCCGAGAGGCCGACGATCCGGTCGTCCGTCTCCGCAAGTTTCGCCAACGCATTGCCGAACGGCGCGGAAACGGTGCCATAGCCCTCCGCTTCCAAAGAAGCGATCATGGCGGAGGTGGCCTGCCGGCCGTCGGGCACCTTCCGGGGCTCGTATTTTCTTGCGCGGGTTGCAGCGGTCATTCGGGAGCCTCCTCGTCCAGCACTGCGAGGGCCTTCTGCCACTCGTCGGGCTCGACCCGGACGAAATGGGTGATCTCGCGGGATTCGAGGAACGGAACGCCCTTGCACATCCGCGTGTCGCAGACGATCACCCGTGGTTCCGGGCCGCTGTGAGCGCGGGCGGCATCAAAGGCCTCCCGAAGCGCAGAGATGTCGTTGCCATCGACCCGTTGGGCGAACCAACCGAATGCGGTGAACTTCGCATCTATCGGCTCGGCGGAGAGCATGCCGGTCGAGGCGCCATCTGCTTGCTGGTTGTTGAAATCGACGATGCAGACCAGGTTATCGAGCTTGTGGTGCGCGGCACCCATCGCCGCCTCCCAGGTCGATCCCTCGCCCAATTCACCGTCGGACATCAGGTTGAAGACCAGTGCCGGGTTCCCCTTGCGCTTGAGGCCAAGTGCGCGGCCCACGGCGACCGAAAGGCCGAGTCCCAGTGAGCCGCCGCTCATCTCCATTCCCGGCGTGTAGCTTGCCATGCCCGACATCGGCATCCGGCTGTCGTCCATGCCGTAGGTAGCGAGTTCTTCTTCCGGAAGGATGCCTGCCTCCATCAAGGCGGCATAGAAGGCGATTGCGTAGTGGCCTATGGACAGGAGATAGCGGTCTCGCCCCTCCCATTCCGGCTCCTCGGCGCGGAACTCGACAGCGTGGAAGAAGGACACCGCCAGCACATCGGCCACGCCGAGCGCCTGGCCGACATAGCCCTGGCCTTGGACCTCGCCCATCTGAATGGCTTTGCGGCGGATGTTGTAGGCGCGGCGCGCCAAGGAAACATTCGACCGATTGCCGGCCGTGTCCGTGATCGCCATTTCCCCTCCCTTCGGATGCGTTCGGGTGCATCCGGTGGAGAGGACCATGCGCCAGGATGTGCCAGGGGGATACAAACTAGAATTAAAATCTTGTGTAGGAGAGCTACATATAATCGCATCCTCATTTCGTCGAACAAGGAGGCCAGTGTTGCGCGCACCGGCACGGCGCAGCACGAGCGCATCGCCGGAGCAGTCCCGGCCCATGATCGCGCGGACGGTTGAGGAGGAAACAACATGCGCCTTGGTCTGGGAAGCTACGCCTATCGCTGGAGCATCGGAATCAAGGATCAGATACCGGCGCGGTCGATGACGCCCTTCGATGTTCTCGAGGCCGCAGAGGCGCTCGGACTTGATCTCGTCCAGTATGCGGACAACATGCCATTGGACAGCCTCAGCGAGACGGAACTCGAGCGGCTGGCCGCAATGGCGCGTGAGAAGGGCATCACGCTCGAAGTCGGCACGCAGTGTTTCAACGCGACGCAGGTGGCGCAGTATCTCGGCATCTGCCGGGTCATCGAGTCGAAGATCTTGCGCGTGGCGCTGGATGCGGCCGACAGCGAGGTCCCGGTGCCGGAGCTGGCAGCTCAACTTCGCCCGCTTGTCGATAACGCGAAATCCGCAGGCATTCGCATCGCCATCGAGAACCATTTCAACTATCCGTCGCCCCGCATGGTGGAGCTTCTGGAAACCGTGAAGGACGATGCGCTGGGTGTGTGCCTAGATGTGGCCAATTCGATCTGCGCCAAGGAGTGGCCGGAAGAGACGATCAGGATGCTGGCTCCCTTCACCATCAATCTCCACCTGAAGGACTACGTCATCGAACCCGATCCTTACGGCGTGGGTTTCCGAGTCCGCGGCGTGCCGCTTGGAGATGGGCGCGCGGATATTCCCTGGATTCTTGACCAGCTGGCGCATTGCCCCAAGGACATGAGCGTGATCCTCGAACATTGGTTGCCACTCGGCGGATCACTGGAGGAGACGATCGCGCAGGAACAACCGTGGCTGGAGCGCACCGTCGCAGCGGCGCGGAAATTCATCGAAGGTCGCTGAGACCCAACGTCCAATGCATCCCGCTGGGGAGTCCATTGGTCGCCAGGAACGAGGGAGGAGAGATATGGTTGATACGGAGCATCGAA
>NZ_LNCI01000016.1 GCF_001509585.1 Tropicimonas marinistellae
TGCCCGCCTCAATTGCTACCGCGGCTCTCGTTCGCACGTTGCTCTCCCTGTCGCTTCCTTGGCATGGGCCGAATGGCTCTTCCGGTCACACGCCAATATGACTGGCACACTCGCGCCGGACAACGCCAACCTTCCGAACATCCCCCAACTGCATGCGTCTACGGTCGGAGCTAATAAGTAAATTTCTCAATCGTGTAGAACCTCTACGGCGCGAAGGGTTGGGTCAACACGTCGAGCCACCGTCAACAATCGCTCTGCCAGATGGGTTTGGACATAGCTTGCATGGAAGCGGCTAGGTGCATGAAGCTGTAACCGGTCGCCAGCCCTACCCTTTCGCGTCAGCGCCGCGAACCATGCAGCGTGAAGGCTCGCATCTTCGGAAAAGAGAAGACCGGAACAGATTGCCCATTCATCGCCCGTCGATACGTCGGGCGGTTGAGGGCGGGTGTTCCCGGGAAATGCCACAACCGTGCCGTCCCCTGCCCTGTTGCCAGCTTGCTGATTGCCCTCGGACATCCTCTCTACGAAATCCTCGCCGACATTGCTCCAGGCTGGCGCGGTATCCTCCAGTATCTGCGCTAGGCACAGGCGGTAGGCCGTTATGCGGCCGCGAACACCGGGCCGCTTGATTTCGATCCACCCGTGCTCCTTGAGCCGTGCCATTTCGCGCTTCACCGTACGTTCGTCCACGCACCACAGCCGCGCCATTTCCCGGCGTCCGACGACAAGTTCCTCGTTGCGCCAATTGTACCTGGCTGTGATGAGGGTCATGAGCCGCAAGCAACGCTTGTGCATCGACTTGTCGGCGCCGGCTACTGCGAGGGCGTGAGCGCCAAGAGCGGTCAGCACGTCGTATTTCATCGCCGGCGCATTGCGCCCAACGGGTTTTGTCCGGATCATCTGCCCGACCCTTGCCGTGTTGCCGGTTACCCGGTTGTCTGCCTCTGCGGCAACGCCGCTCATGGTCTGTCATCGGGTCGCAACCCAACGCTTTTCGCCAATTGACCGTAATTAGCGTCCCGAGCTCCGATTCTGTCAAGTTTTTTCGTGGACAGGCTATCAGCGGCGAAAAACTGAGATAATGGAATCTGGTTTCCTTGGTATAGGGGGACACTCAAGCTGTCCCCTCAATTGCTGATTTTGTCCCCCTATATCCGGTGAGGTCAATGACCGTGTCCCCCAAATTGTCGCGCAAGCCCACAGTTTGTTGAGTTGTGTGGTGGGATGAGCCGCGAATCGAGAATCGGCCCGTTTCTTCTGAGCTTGGGAGGCTGAGGTACCGGCGTCGATCCTACAATAATTACTTTTGCAAAAACGCGCAAATCAGCGTAAATCCGATTTGAGGCGGAAACAACGTCCACCAACGAGGCGTGCAGTGACATACACACATGAAGACCTGAGCCGGTTACAGGCCAACTCGCTCAAGATGCAAAGCTGGATTCGGCGACAAACCTACTCACCTGAACTGGAAAAAACGCTCCGCCGTTTCTCGAGTTGGGAGGTTTCGGAACTCATCTTGAAGGTGAACCAATCGACTTTTCGTGGGCGCCTTGCGGCCGATCCCTCGCTGCCGGCTGGCGAGGTCGAGGGCGACGGGCGCCAACGCTGGTACACGCTTGATGAGATCAACGAGATGCGTCGGCGTGTGAAGATCAACAGGCGTTCGCTCCTTCCGGCGCGGCCCGCAGGCAAACGGGCCTTTCGGGCTGCCATAGCCAACTTTAAAGGGGGGGCCGGCAAGTCGACGGTCGCTTTGCACTTTGCTCATGCAGCTGCGCTCGACGGATACCGCGTTCTCGTGGTGGACTTCGATCCTCAGGCGACCTTGAGCCATTCCATGGGTCTATCGGACGTGGCGGAGGATTACACAGTCTGGGGGATTATGGCCCGCGACTTGGTCCGCGAGACGGACCGGATGAACGAGGCGTCCGTAGCGGCAGAGAGTGGCGCCGCCCTGCCCCGCCGGCATATTCCGTCGTCGATACGCGATATGGGTCTCGGCGATCTGCGATTGCCGGATTTCATTAAGTCGACTGCCTGGTCTTCCATCGATATCGTTCCCTCCTGTGCGAATGCCGCCTTTGTGGAGTTCGCCTCGGCACAGTACCGGCATCTCAATCCGGACTGGTCCTTCTTCGCCGCCGTCTCGCGGTTCCTCGATGGGTTGGCGCCGGATGCCTATGATCTGGTGATCTTCGATTGCCCTCCCGCCATCGGTTACCAGAGCATGAATGCTGTGTTCGCAGCCGACATGCTTTATATTCCTTCGGGGCCTGGCTACTGGGAATACGATTCCACCACGTCGTTCATCGGCCAGTTGGCCGAGGCGCTGGAAGATCTGTCGATGGGGTTCCCCGCGGGGAACCTCTCCCTGCCCAAGGTGTTTCAGGAGGTCCGCTTCCTGATGACGCGCTACGAGCCTGGGAACGATCTTCACCGGGCGATGTTCGACGCGTTCCGAAAGGTTTTCGAGGGGCATGTTGCGTCGCACCCGATCGAGATGACTCGCGCAGTGGAGCAATCCGGCCGCTTCCTCTCCAGCGTCTACGAGATCGATTACCGGGACATGACTCGCGAGACTTGGCGTCGTGCGCGGGCGACGTTCGACAAGGCCTATGAAGAGTTTCGCGACACGATACTAGAGGCGTGGGATCGACTGGAGGATGAAGCATGAGCAAGAAACGAAGGGTTTTCGACATCGACCTCCCAGAGGACCTCGATACCGCTCCCGCGCATGCAGATCCAATGCCCTCGTCGCGGCGGGGTCCGATGGCTTCTGCTGTCCGCGAAAATGCGGATGCCTTGTCGAACCGTGCCGAGTTGGAGGCCCGGATTCGTGCCGAAAACGACCGGTTGGCGCATGAGCACGTCCGGTTGAAAAAGGCCGGACTCATAACGGATCTGATCCCGACCGAAGCGATTTCGATGACCAAGCTGATCCGGGATCGGAATCTCAATGGCACCGATGATCTCAGCGAACTCAAGGGCTCGATCCAGGCGATCGGGTTGTCGAACCCGGTTCAAGTCGAGCAGATTGGTGACGGCGTCTACGAGTTGGTACAGGGGGTGCGGAGGCTGACGGCCTGGCGTGAGTTGTGGAATGAGACCGGTGACGAAGAGGCTTGGGCACGTATCCCGGCGACGATCATCGCGAGCGGTGAGAGCCTTGAGCGTCTTTACCGGCGAATGGTCGACGAAAATCTGGTGCGTAAGGACATCTCGTTTGGGGAGATGGCAATGCTGGCGAAAGAGTATGCCAGCGACCCGGATACAGGTTCAGGTGATGTCGATGCCGCCGTTCTGGAGCTATTTCGTTCTGCGGGGAAGCAAAAACGGAGCTACATCCGTGCCTTCGCGCAATTGCTGGACGTTATTGGTCCGCATATTCAATTTCCACAGGAGATTCCGCGGCAGCTTGGGTTGGACCTGCGCAAGGCAATAGATGCGCGCCCCGCGTTGGCGGAGCGGCTTGCTAAGGATCTCGGCGCACTTCCGTCGCCACGCAATGCAGAAGATGAGCGTGCAATTCTGGTCGAGATCGTGAGGCTTGGAGTTGTCACGGGCAGTGAAACGCAGCGGGCGAGGAAGCCGCGACCGGCCCGCACGACCTTCCGCCTCGAACGGCCCGGAGGCGCCGCGAAAGTAACGGCCTCACACGGTCGGTTGGAAGTGCGGCTGGACACTGATTTTTCGGCGAAGGATCGGCGGCGCATGGAGGATGCGTTGGCGATGTTCCTGCAACAACTGGACGAGTAGGTGGGTTCCCCGCGGGGAACCTCCTGCGTCGCGTTGCTCAATAGGCCGGGGGACTTTGTCGGGTTCGCCCGAAGCCGACCATGCCGCGGGAGGTAGGAGCTTCGCGCCGCTGCTTGCGCGTACCGAGAGCGCGCCCGGCGCGTGGATTTCCAGCTAACCCTCGCTGAATGTCCGTCGGCACCGATGTGATATGGAGAGCATATCGATCCATCTCGAAACCGTGCGGTCGACGGCCCCAGGACAATCCGGGCGGGCGTCGTTCAATCATGGCAACCGACAGGGCCAGTCCGCGTCAACTTGGCGTGCTGCAATCGGCGATGTCGTAGCCGCCTCGTTCCGGCGACGGGGCAGGGGAGACCATCCACGCATTCGGAACTAACGTACGAAGTGGTTCCAGTCAGTTGCATAGGCGATGAGGATGGTAGGTGCCAAGGTCCTTCTCTATCAAAGGCCTGTACTTGGGGTAGCATTTGGGCGACTATCGGGTACAAGTTGCAACGGCAAGCTGTGGCGCTTTCTATCTGAATTCAGAGCCGAAAGCGCCGCCGCTCTTGGTCCCGAAGTCGAAATTCCAAAAGGTGTGGAAGGGGCTTATAGGTATCTTGAAGGAGAATACTCGAAGCAATTGAAATAAAAAAATAATATCACTTCCTCAACTTCCCTGCTTACCCGCAGGAGTGCAGTCGCCTTGCAGCCCGGCGGAACCCGGCAGGCCGCAGCGACCATGGGAAGAACTCGTGGGCTTACGGTTAGAAGGGATAAGAAAATGACGGTATTGGCAAAGTTCGATCCAGCTTCTGCACCTAGGGTTAGCGTGTAACAAGGTGGAGCGACGCACTTGCGCTATTCCGGGCTGAGATTGATCAAGGAGGCATTGACCGGCAACAAAGGATGGGTCCCCGCGTGGAGAGATGCAGCGCCGCAGCAATCTTATGACTTCGTGATCGTTGGCGGCGGCGGGCACGGTCTGGCAACGGCGCACTACCTGGCAAAGGTCTATGGCAGATCCCGCATCGCGGTTCTGGAGAAGGGGTACATCGGCGGCGGAAACGTCGGGCGCAACACGACCATCATCCGCTCGAATTACCTGCTTCCCGGCAATGAACGTTTCTACGAGTTTTCCATGAAGCTCTGGGAGGGTTTGGAGCAGGACCTTAACTACAACGCGATGGTCAGCCAGCGGGGGATCATGAACCTGTTCCACTCCGATGGGCAACGCGACGCCTACCGGCGGCGAGGCAATTCAATGATCCTGCATGGTGCGGGGGCCGAGTTGCTGGATCGAGACGCCGTGCGGCGTGAAGCACCATTTCTCGATTTCGACAACGCTCGTTTTCCGATCAAGGGTGCGTTGATGCAGCGGCGCGGCGGGACCGCGCGGCACGATGCGGTGGCCTGGGGGTACGCGCGGGCCGCCGATAGCCGTGGTGTGGACATCATCCAGAACTGCGAGGTCACGGGATTCCGTATCGAGCAGGGCGTGATCCGCGGCGTGGAAACGACGCGCGGCTATATCGGCGCGCAGACAGTGGGTGTGGCCGTAGCCGGCGCGTCGAGCAAGGTCATGGCGGCGGCCGGAATGCGCTTGCCAATCGAGAGTCACGTGTTGCAGGCCTTCGTAACCGAAGGTCTGAAACCAGTGCTGCCGGGGGTAATCACCTTCGGTGCCCAGCATTTCTACATCAGCCAGTCGGATAAGGGCGGGCTCGTGTTCGGCGGCGATATCGACGGTTACAATTCCTATGCGGCGCGGGGCAACCTGCCGGTGATCGAGACGGTCTGCGAAGGCGGCATGGCGATGTTGCCGATGATCGGGCGCGCGCGGGTGCTGCGCATCTGGGGCGGGATAATGGACATTTCGATGGATGGACCGCCATTCATCGACCGCACCCACATCGACGGGCTCTATTTCAACGGCGGCTGGTGCTACGGCGGTTTCAAGGCGACGCCAGCCTCCGGTTATGCCTTCGCGCACCTGCTGGCAACCGGGCAGCCGCACGAGACCGCGACCGCCTTCCGACTGGACCGTTTCCGTACCGGCCAGGCCATCGACGAGGCGGGCGCCGGCCCGCAGCCGAACCTGCAATGACGGAGGCCGCACCATGCTGATCCCCCATCCGCTCCTTGGCCTGCGCGACGCGGCGGAATTTACCTATCTGGGCGATGCCGCGTTGATCGAGCGGCCCGACTGGCAGGGGGAGGGTGCCGATGAGGCATTCCACGACTACGTCTACCTGCGCGACAACCCGGCCGGAGCGCATCGGGAATTGTGGTTTCACGAGCACGGGGACCGGTCCTGGCTGGTGGTGACGCGGGATACGCGGACCCATGAGATCCTGAAGGTGGAATTGGCGAGCGACGTGGCATTTCGCCGGGAGGCCGGCGCATGAACCGGAGAGGGCAGGGGGGGCGGATCAACAGGGGCCAGCCGCTGCGGTTCACCTTCGATGGTCGCAGCTATCAGGGATACGACGGCGACACGCTGGCTTCCGCGCTGTTGGCCAACGGGGTGCGCCTGATGGGGCGCAGTTTCAAGTACCACAGGCCGCGCGGCGTGATTACAGCAGGCTCCGAGGAGCCGAACGCGCTGGTGGAGCTACGGCGCGGTGCCCGCCGGGAGCCGAATACCCGCGCCACGCAGGTCGAGCTGTTCGACGGGTTGGAGGCACGCTCGCAGAACCGGTTTCCCTCGCTTGCCTTCGATGCGCTCGGCGTGAATGACCGTCTGTCGAGCGTGCTTGGCGCCGGGTTCTACTACAAGACCTTCATGTGGCCTGCTGCCTTCTGGGAGACGGTCTACGAGCCGCTCATACGGCGCGCGGCGGGGCTTGGGCGGTTGGCTGAGGCGCCGGACCCGGATTGCTACGACAAGGGCACGCTCTTTTGCGATCTACTTGTGATCGGGGCCGGTCCGGCGGGGCTTGCGGCAGCATTGACGGCGGGGCGGGCCGGCGCGCGGGTGATCCTCGCCGACGAGGATTTCGAGATGGGCGGGCGGCTTCTGGCCGAGCGCCTGAGTCTGGGCGATGCACGGGCGGAGGAATGGCGCGCCGCGACGCTGGAGGAATTGCGCGGGCTGACCAATGTGCGGCTGAAGACGCGCACAACGGTGGTCGGCGCCTATGACAACGGAGTATACGGTGCGCTGGAACGCGTGACCGATCACCTTGCTGCACCGCATCCGGACTTGCCGCGACAAATCTTCTGGAAGATCCGGTCGAAACGCGCGCTGGTCTGTACGGGGGCCACCGAGCGGCCGATCGCCTTTGGGAACAACGACCGGCCGGGTGTTATGCTGGCCGGAGCGCTCCGGGCCTATGCAAATCGCTGGGCGGTGGCGGCGGACCGCACAGTCGCGGTGTTCACGAACAATGACGACGGGCACCGGACGGCGATGGACTTGATGGGGCAGGGGGCCGACGTCGGTGCGGTGGTGGATGTGCGGGAGGACGCGCCGCGGCTCGGAGACTACCCGCTCTTCGCGGGCGCGCAGGTCGTCGATACGGCGGGGCGCTTGGGGTTGAAGAGCATCACGCTACGGCGGGCCGACGGCAGCACCGAGGTGGTGCCCTGCGGCGCGCTCGGGGTCGCTGGAGGCTGGAACCCGGCATTGGCACTGACCTGTCACCAGGGCGGGCGCCCGGTGTGGCGCCCGGAGATCGCGACGTTTGTGCCGGGGGAGACCCTGCCGGAGAGGCAATTGGTTGCCGGGGCGGCGGCGGGTGTTTTCTCCACCCACGGGGCGGTGAGCACGGGCGTGGCGGCGACAGTGGCGGCGCTCGACGGGCTGGGCATCCGGACGACGCCGCCGGACCTGCCGCGCGCGGAGGACGCCCCGGTCAACATCCGCCCATTTTGGCACACCGGAGAGGGCAGGGGACGCAGCTGGCTCGATCTCCAGAACGACGTGACCGTGAAAGACGTGGCGCTTGCTCATCAGGAAGGGTTCCGCTCAGTCGAGCATCTGAAACGCTACACGACGCTGGGGATGGCGACCGACCAGGGGAAGCTGGCCAACCTGGGCGCGCTGGCGGTGATGGCGGAGTTGACCGGCAAGTCCATACCGGAGACCGGCACCACGACCTTTCGCCCGCCCTATACGCCGGTGCCCATCGCGGCCCTCGCAGGGCGGTCACGGGGGCGGGAATTTCGCCCCACGCGGTTGACGCCGGGCCACGACTGGGCCGAGGCGCAGGGCGCGGTTTTCGTCGAGGCGGGGCCGTGGCTGCGAGCGCAGTACTTCCCGCGTGAGGGCGAGACGCATTGGCGCCAGAGCGTCGACCGGGAGGCACTGGCGGTGCGCAGCTCGGTGGGCATCTGCGATGTGTCGACGTTGGGCAAGGTGGACGTGCAGGGCAGGGGGGCAGCGGAGTACCTGGACCTGCTCTATGCCAACGGCATGGAACGTTTGCCGGTCGGCAAGTGCCGTTATGGCCTGATGCTGCGCGAGGACGGGATCGTGCTGGACGACGGCACGGTCGCCCGGTTGGCGGAGGCCCATTTCGTGGTCACCACCACGACGGCCAATGCGGCGTGTGTCTACCGGCATATGGAATTCGTCCGGCAATGCCTGCGCCCGGACCTCGACGTACAGCTCATGCCGGTCACCGACGCCTGGGCGCAGGTGGCCGTGGCCGGGCCGAACGCGCGGAAACTCCTGCAACGGATCGTTGATCCGGTGTTCGATATTTCGAACGACGCCTTCCCCTTTATGGCCTGCGCGGCGATCAGGGTTTGCGGCGGAACGCCAGCACGGCTTTTCCGGATCTCCTTTTCAGGCGAGTTGGCCTATGAAATCGCCGTTCCCGCCTGCTACGGCAACAGCCTGATGCAGGTGCTTATGGACGTGGGTACAGACTATGAGGTGACCCCTTACGGCACCGAGGCGCTCGGTGTTTTGCGCATCGAGAAAGGCCACGCAACGGCGAGCGAATTGAATGGCCAAACCTCGGCTACCCACCTTGGCATGGCACGCATGGTGTCAGCGAACAAGGATTGCATCGGCGGGGTTCTTAGCCGGCGTCCGGCACTCTCGGAGAAGGGCGGATTTCGATTAATCGGATTGGAGGCAATCGGGACGGCGGAACTGGCGGCCGGCAGCCATCTGTTCGAGGATGGTGCAGAAAAAACGCCGGCGCACGACGAAGGTTGGACAACATCGGCGTGCTATTCTCCGCATCTGGGCAAGTCCATTGCGCTTGGTTTTTTCGAGCGCGGGGATGTTCGATGGGGCGAAGTCGTCGAGGTGGCGAATCCAATCGAGGGCGCCAGCGTGCGCGCCAGGGTCGTTAGCCCGCATTTCATTGATCCCAAAGGGGAGCGTCTGCGTGGCTAAGTATCGTTTGACCCCATGGTCTCCATTCGGGCAGGACAGCGCTGCCGCCGAGATCGGGCCATTCGCCCTGATGAAGCCTGACCTGGCTTTGACTTCGGTTGCAGGGGTCAGCGGGACGGATGTCGAACAGCGGCTCGCCGATGTGCTCGGCGCGCGACCGCCCGGGCCTGGCGGGTTCGTCCAAACCGGGAACCTCGGGTGTTTCTGGATGGGTGCAAGATTGTGGATGGTCTTTGGCTCGCGCGGCACTTGCGACGATCTCACGGAGCGGCTCGAAACCGCTATGCAGGGAGCGGCCGCCGTCGTCGAGCAGAGCGATGGCTGGGTCGGACTTGACGTAACCGGGCAAGGTGTGTCGGGCGCGTTCGAGCGACTGGTTTGCTTTGACATTCATGAGATGCGAGCGGGCGAGGTGCAGCGGAGCGTGATTGAACATGTAGGCTGCATCGTTTTCTGCCTCGCGCCCGACCGGCACATGCGTGTTTTGGCACCGCGCTCCTACGCGCGTGCTTTGCGCAGGACTCTTGTGACGTGCCTCAAGGCGACATTGGCGTTGCACACCGACGAATGACCAATAGCCGAACGCAGCGCATGCCTCGGCCAGTACATCTCTCACTCGTGGTGCCGAAGACTCAGCCTGCTTCTTAGGCGCGCTGCTAGTTTTTCGCGCAAGTTAGTTTATCTTTACACAAATATTTTGGCGTGATTTATTAGTATTACAAAATATTTGGGATGATATGCGGACACTCGTTTTTCCTGATCGGGCAGGTGCCGTTGCGGCGGCTGCCTCGGCTGTTGTCGCGCAATTGCGGCAACAGCCTGAGTCGGTTCTCGGACTCGCGACCGGTGGTACGATGGAAGCACTCTACGAAGCTCTGATCGGAGCCTATCGGCGGGGGGAGGTGTCGTTCTGCGGTGCCCGCAGTTTCAATCTCGATGAGTACATCGGGCTCTCGCCAGAGCACCCGCAATCCTACGCCCACTACATGCAGCGGCGGTTCTTCCAACACGTGGACTTTCCGGCGGACGCCACGTATCTACCGGATGGGGCGAGCTCAGAGCCGGAAGCGGCTGCAGGCGCCTACGAGGCCGATATCTTGCGACTGGGGCCAATCGATCTACAACTTTTGGGTCTTGGTCGGAACGGCCACATAGGCTTCAACGAGCCGTCGAGTTCGCTAGCCTCGCGTACCAGAGCCACCCGCCTCACACCGTCCACTCTGACGGCAAACAGCCGGTTCTTTGCGCGCGGAGAGTCACAGCCGAGCCATGCGATAACCATGGGCATTGCCACCATATTGTCGGCTCGGGAGATCTTGCTTCTGGCCACGGGCGCGGAGAAGGCAGAAGCAGTGGCGCAATTGGTCGAAGGGCCGGTTAGTGCCTTCTGGCCTTGCACCGCATTGCAGATGCACCGCGACGTGACGGTGATCCTCGACGAACCGGCCGCGCGGGATCTGCGGATGGTCGATCACTACCGCCGGGATGACGGAATCGGTCAAGCCGATCCCGTTTCGATCGGGGTTGCCCAAACCGGGGCTTGAGTTGTTCTTGCCTGGTGTTTCATCTAGTCTGAACCGGACCCAGCGGAAGGATCGGCGGAATGACCGCGCAGGACATCGTTGCGACCAACCTCTTCGACGTGGTGCGGGACAGTCTGCCGACGCTTAGCCCGAAGATGAAGTCGATTGCGGAATATGCACTCGACCAGCCGCAGGATTTCATTCGCCGCACCAGCAAGGACCTGTGCCAGGTGTTGGAGACCAGCGAGCCGACGCTGATCCGTTTCTGCAAGACATACGGTAAATCCGGCCTTGCGGAGTTCCGGATCGATCTGGCGCTGTCGCTGGCGGCGGAGCGGCAGGATGGTTACCCTATCGAGCCGCAGCATGCCGACCGGCGCATGACAAATGCTGCCCGCAAAACGGCGATTGCGCGCGCGGCGCTGGAACTTGTGAAGGACGACAGCGCGCTGCTGATCGACAACGGGTCGACGGCGGAGAGCTTCGCCCGCGAATTGGGGGCACTGCCGCCGATCACTGTTCTGACAAGCGGTCTTCTGGTTGCGCAGGCGGCACTTTCTCATGACAAGCACAATGTGATTGTGACAGGCGGCACGGTGCGCCGTGCCTCCATGTGCATGACGGGGCGGTTGGTCGGCGAGGCGCTCAAGGGAATGCAGTTCGACACCTTCATGATGGGCGCTGACAGTATCTCCGCCGAGCGCGGGATTTCGACGGTGATGGAGGACGAGGCCGAGAACACGCGCATTCTTATGGCCGCCGCGCGCCGGAGCATCGTGCTTGCCGATGGATCGAAGTTCGACAAGCCGTCCTTGCACCGGATCTGTGCCGTGACCGACGTGGACATGGTGGTGACGGATCTCGCACCAGACGATCCGAACGTGGCGCAGATGCGCACGCTTGGGGTCAATCTTTATCTGGTTTGATTTCAGGCGCGACCCAGACAAGCGGGCCAGTGTAGTCTACCGCTGCTATCGAATTGTGCTCTACCGATAGAAAACCTGACGGCGTCGAGGCGCACGAGATCAGGGCAGGGCGATTGGCCGGAGATCCGTGTCCAGAGCGAGGCATTCCGCGCGTGCGCGCCCGGGTTCGAGGGCGGGCGGCGCAAGGCGCATGGCACGGTTGGGGACGTCGGTCGCCATGGCGATGGCTTCCTCTGCGCGCAGTCCGGCGTGAACCACGAGGTTGCGCAAGCTTGTCACCATGTCGATGTGCGCACCCGCAAGCGAGCCTTCAGCGTTCACCAGCACCCCCTCCCGGACGGTGATCCGTTCGCCGTAAAGGTCGAAATGGTCGGGTCCGCCGATGGTGGACATGGCGTCGGAGACGAGGAACATGCGGCCGGGCGCGGGACGGGCGCGGCAGGCCAGGGCAACCATGTCCCAATGCACATGATGGCCGTCGGCGATGATACCGGCATAGGCCTCGGAGTTGATCGCTGCGGCGATAACGCCCGGTGCACGCGACTGCATCTGTGGCATGGCGTTGTAAAGATGGGTGAAGCAACGAAGCCCGGCATCTATGCCAGCGCGCGCCTCCTCAACCGTCGCCTGTGTGTGCCCTCCGGAGACGACAACGCCTAGGTCGGCAATGGTACGGATCGTCTCGGCGGGCACCTGTTCCGGTGCCAGTGTGAGCATGACAGGGATGCCTGCGTCGCGGAGCCTTGCAAGCAGGACCATCGCTTCCGGATCGAAGGGACGGATCTGCGAAACGTCATGCGTGCCTTTGCGAACCGGGTTGATGTAGGGGCCTTCGAGGTGCAGGCCGAGCAACCCCGGCAGGCCCCAGGCGGCAATGGTCGCATCGGTTGCCTGGCGCATCTGCGCGAGCGTTGTGGTGATGAGTGTCGGCATCACCCAGCCGGTGCCGCGCATCCGCTGGGTTGCGACGATCGTCTCGATCGCCTGTGGCGAAGGGTCGGAGTTGAGCATCACCCCGCCTGAGCCGTTGACCTGGAGATCGGTGCAGGCCGGCATGAGGATATGCGGTCTGAGCGCGACAGTCTCGCCGCTTTCCGCCGGTCGTAGCGCCGCGATTCCATGATCACCCAATTCCACCGCCCAGCCTGATTGCAGACGGCCGTCGCGCCAGAGCAGGTCGGGAACGATCACGGTCATAGTTTCATCTCCGATAGTGCGAGCAGACGCCGTCCCGCCGCGCCGGTATTCTGGATAAGCCATTCCCTCGGACCGAGGGGATCATCGCACTGATTTCAGCGCCATGAGACCCATACCGCGTGCGCCGCTGCTGTCCCCATGTTGCGCGATTCGCAGGGCAGGGGGCTTGAGTGTGCCAAGCTGGCGACTTGCGAGCGCGGTGTCGAGACGCTCCAGAAGTCCCGGAATCTGCGACGCACCGCCGCCAAGCACGATACAATCGGCGTCGAGTGTGAGTTGCAGCGTCAGCAGGCACTCGGCGGCCAGGTCGATCCAGGCGTCGTATATCAGCTGCGCATCGGCATCCCCCGTAGTGGCGCGGGAAACGGTCTCCCGTCCATCCAGCCGGGTGCCGATGAGGAACTCGGAAAGCCGTTCGAAGCCCGACCCGGCCATGTAGCGTTCCATGCAGCCGGTATTGCCGCAGCCGCAGGGCCAGAGTGGCAGGCCGTATTTTTCCAGCACGCGTGCGGGCATACCAACGTGACCGATTTCCAATACCAATCCGGACAGCCGCTCGGGAATCCGACCGTTGAAGCAAAGCCCGGCGCCGACGCCGGTGCCGAGCACCAGCCCGATCACCTGCTCGAACCCGTCGCCCGCGCCGCCGTTCGTCTCCGACAGGGCCAGCGCCATGCAGTCGTTGGCAATCGGGAAGTCGCGGCCGAATACCTCCGCGAGCGCGGCTCCCAAGCGGCGGCCCGAGACGGGGACGTTGGAGGCGAAACACTCGCCCGTCGCCTTGTCGATGAGTCCCGGAATGCCGATGCCGACGGGCAGGCCGGGATTTCCGGCGCTGTCCATTAGCCAGGAGATCTGTTCCGAAAGTCCCGCCACGAAACTGTCGAAATCCGATATCGGCGTCGGTCGGCGGCGAAGTTCCAGCGTTTCCATGCCGGGGCCGAAGAGCCGGGCTTCGATTTTCGTGCCGCCGAGGTCGATGGCACCGCAGAGAGGGACAGGGCGTGCGGTCATTGCGCCTCATATTCGTAGAGAGTGACGCCCGTGACAACGCGCGAAAGGCTGTCCTGCCCTGCAAAGGGGTTGTCGATGGGCAGGCCAAGTTCGGCAGACCACATGACCGCCCGTACCTGCGCGGCGAGAACATAGAGCACAGCGTCCCAACGGGCGTCCCCGGTCAGGGGCAGGACCATGTCGCAGCCATCGTCGCCGATGGTCTCCACCACCGCATCAGGATATTGCCGCCGGATCTCCTCGGCGACATCGCGATCGTAACGCGCGGTATGGGCGTCCGGATGGACCATCACGGAGACGTGCGTGTCCGGCCCGATGGCGGCCTTCGGCCCGTGCCGGAACCCGAGAGTGGAATCCCATTGGCACATGGTTTGGCCTGCGGTCAGTTCCAGTGTCTTCAGTGCGCTTTCACGGGCGATGCCCTTGAGCGGGCCCGAACCGAGGAAGATCGCCCGTGCTGGGCGGGGCGTTGGCAGGTTGGCCAGTGCGGGCAGGATGTCGTCGGCGGCATTAGCCAGCCGTGTGATCCGCCCAATGACTTGGCCGCCATCCAGCACCGCCAGCGCAGAGAGCAGCATCGTGGTGAAGCTCGACGTCATTGCGAAGCCGGAATCGTGGGTCGCTTCCGGCAGGGCCAGCACTTTGCGCAGCCCCGGCCCGGGGGCTGGCCGTTTGGCCAGCGCGCCATTCGGATTACAGGTGATATTGAGCTGGTGGACCTGCGGCGCGTGGGTGTCGAGCAGGTCCATCACGCCGACGCTCTCGGAACTGTCGCCGCTGCGGCCGAACTGGACGACCAGCAGATCGTCGGGCGGCGGTAGGAAATCCTGCGGCGCGGCAACGAGATCCGTCGTGGGTACCGAGCGCAGGGAGAGGCGCGGATGGGCCGTGGCCGCCAGCGCATCGCCGATGAAAGCGGAGGTGCCGGCGCCGCAGAACCAGATGTGGCGGATACCGGTATCGACGATCCAGCCGGCGAGTTCCGCCGCCTGCGCCTCCAGCGGCGACGCCCAGTCGCGCCAGATCGCGGGCTGGGCATTGATCTCGGCCCAGGTGTTGCAATCGCTGTGGAACGGCATGTCAGGTCTCCTTGAACGCAGCGGCACGGGCGGACAGGCGCGGCGCGGGCGCCCAGTCGAAATCGGTCTGGAAGGGATAGCTCGGGTGCGGTCGCTTGACGTTGGCGAGCGCGGGGATGTGCTGGTTCACTGCCCCGTCGGTGAGCGCCATGAGGGCAGGGGAGGCCAGCGGCGCGAGTTCCGGCGAGAGATAGCCGGATTTGACGACGATGAGCCGTTCGTTCGCGGGTTCGATGCCGAACTTCCGGAAGTCTTCGAGGTTGTGAAAAGGCCGGCGGTGTTCGGTGAGGATCAAGCGGAGCCCGTCTGTATCGACGAGGACCTCGCGTTTTCCGTCAGGTCCCAGCACCTTCAGCACGCGGACGGTTGCCGCGACGGTCGGGCCATCGGAGCCATATCCATTGCCGATGACGAGAGGCACAGTCGCGCCTTCGCCGGCTTCCGCGGCTGGGCGCGCGGCGGACGGGGCGGCGATGCCGGCGAAGACCGCGCCGCGCATGCCGCGCGCGCGCACCGCCGCCAGTACGTCGGCTCTGTCACCTACCCCGCCGCCGGTGGGGTTGTCGCCGCTGTCGGCGAGGATCACTGGCGTCGTTGGGGTGGCGTCGGCAAGGTCGAGGCAGGTGTCCAGCCCGTCGGTGGTCACGCCAAAGGCGAAGTCGGTGCGGGCTGCCCAATAGGCGGCACCCAGCCGTTCCGCCGTATTGAGGATTGCCTGCGGCTGGGTGCCGGTGACGACGGCCGCGGCGGTGGCGCGCGGCGTGTCGGCCCAGACGTAGCCCACCATGATATTGGCATCGGAAACGCCCGGTTGCGCGTCTTCCTGCGAGAGCAGGGCATAGAGCTCCCGCGCCGGGCTATCCTCGGTTGACGATCGCTCGCCGGGCATCAGGGCCGGCACCGGGCACCAGCCGACCATCGGGCGCGGGCCGCCGCGCAGGTGGTCGGCGAGCAAGCTGAGCGCACGATTTCGGGTTTCAATGACGTCGACATGCGGCGCTGTGCGAAAGGCGGCGAAAGCGTCGATGCAGTCCACGATCCGTTGTGTGACGTTGCCATGCAGATCGTAGGAAACGGATATTGGGACACCGGGCCCGACCAGGTCTCGCACTGCGCTGATCCAGTCGCCCTCCGCATCCTCCATCCCGACCACGTGCATTGCGCCGTGCATCACCAGCAGTACCCCGTCAACCGGCATGGCCGCCCGAAGCCGCGCGAGGAAATCGGCGTGGAAGGTGGCGTAGGTTTCGGCCGCGACTGGCCCGCCAGGGACTGAGCTGGCGTAAAAGAGCGGCGCAAACTCTACATCGGGATACATCGCAAGGCCGAGGCTTTGCGGTAGGGTCGACCCGTCGATTACTGTGAAGTCCTCGTACCCCTGCACATGCGGCGAGTATGTGGAGCATTCGGTATGGATGCCGCCGACGGCGATACGCATGACAGGCCTCTAGAGTTCGGGCATGTGGTGGCAGATCGCGGCGAAGCGCTGCCAGTCGCGGGTGGCCTGCGGCGTCCAGCCCGCCTCGGCCACGGCATAGAGGCGTGGATAGACCATGTGGTTGAAAATGCGCGGATTGAGGATGTACTCGCACCAAATACACGCTTGCACCCCGGCCAGCGCGCCGCGCTCGTTTTCGTCCAGCCCACCCTCGGGATCGAACGAATAGGTGCCTTTGGGCGTTGAGGTGCCGGCCCAAGAGGCACCAGGTTCCTCCCATCCGTCGGCCTGTACCATATCCATGTAGTAGGCCTGACCCGGACTGGCGACGACCCGGTAGCCCATCTCGGCCAGACCGCGTACCAACTCTGGCCGTTGCCAGGCGACGAGTAGCGTTCCCTTCTGATCGACCCCTCCGCCATGGGAAACTTCATCCCAGCCGGCGAGTTCCTTGCCGTGACTCCGCAGGATCTGTTGAACGCGGCGCAGGAAGTAAGATTGCATCTCTGCCGTGCCGGAAAGCCCTTCGCTTTGTGCCAGCACCATTGCGCGGGGCGACTCTATCCACGCCCCGTCGGGGACTTCGTCGGCGCCCACATGGACCCAAGAGGCGGGGAAGAGGTCAGCGACCTCGGCCATCACTTTGTCGATGAAGTCGTAGGTCTCGGGGATGCCGGGGTTCAGCGCATTGTTCGGGTAGCCCTGCACGGAACGGTAGCTATCCGCCTTCTCATCAGGATCGACCAGATGGGGCAGGGCGGTCAAAACGGCAGTGCAATGGCCGGGAATGTCGATTTCCGGGATAACGGCGACATGATGCAGGGCCGCATGGGCGACCAGTTCGCGGATCTGCGCCTTTGTGTAAAAGCCGCCGTAGGTTTGGGAGTTATACCCAAGTTGACCGACCAGCTCGCTGGAGGGGCCTCGAACCGCACCGGCCGCGGTCAGTTCCGGGAAGGCGTCAATCTCGATCCGCCAGCCCTCGTCGTCGGTGAGATGCCATTGGAAGGTGTTGAGCCGCGCCCAGGCCATCGTGTCGAGGAAACGCCTGACTTTTCCGAGGGACCAGAAATGGCGGGAGACATCGAGCATTGCGCCGCGATGGGCGAAGCGTGGGGCGTCGGCGATGCGACCCCGGGTCGGGAAGCGGAATGTTTCGGGTGCGGAAAGCGCGCCATGCGCCATCTGTGCAAGAGCAACGAGCCCGTAGAAGCGCCCCGCTTCGTCGCCGTAGGCCAGGGTGATCTCAGGCCCATCGAATTGCAGCGTGAATTCTTCCGGCGCAAGGATGGTGTTGGAGGCGAAGGCAAGCTGCGCCGCACCGTCCGATAGGGCCAGCGGGCAGGCATGGTCGGGGAAGAGGCGGCCATGCAGGGCGGCGACGGTGGCCAAGGCAGAGATGTTGTCAAGATCGCTGCCCGGCGCCGGGCAGATGCGTCCGTCGGGGCCGTACGCGTCGATGGCGATTTCGGCTGGCCAGGGTTGTAGCAGGATTGGCTGATCCAATTTGCCTTCTGGAACGCTCTTGCGGGATCCGGAGTCGTCGCCGCCGTCGCAGGCGAGATCGCCGACCTCAACCGGCAGCGCTTCTTCGCCGCGTAGTAGCACGGCAGAGATCGGTCCGTCCGTCCGGTGCTTCGGCACGTGGAGTTCCGTGCCCGTATAGGCGAATTCCCACGTGCCACTGGGCGGAACGCTCAACCCGTCCGGCATTGCCCACTCGTGGTAATTGGCAAAGCGTCGAACCAGATCGGCGCCGGACACGGTAGCATGGTCGCTGACGCGCGTCAGGGACGAGTACCCGAGCCGAGCACCCGTCAAAGGCTCGTGCGAGAGGTTGTGCAATGCGAAATCAAGGCGCGTATCCTCACGGGTTTTGGCGCCGTTGAAACGTGCTTCGAGGCGATATTGGCTCATGTGATGTTTCCTCTCACGACCAGCTCCCTTGCAAACTGGTGAAACGTGGAACCGTTAGTGAGTTATACTAACAAGTTGGTAGTAATGCTAACAATTATTACGCTAATAATTTTGCATTGCTATCAGTATTGGCTCAATTCACGCTGCATCAGAAAGACGGGTTGAATGTTCCTGCGGCGAGAGTGAGCGGGATCGTGCTATTGTAGGAATAGCGCCGGATCATCTACTGCGTGTGGTCCGGGCCGGTAGGCAGGACGGATGGAGGGGTATCAGCCATCGGTGCAGTCCTGGAAAAAGCAGCACCGGCACCGTCGAAGAGGTGACAATCGGCAGCATTGAAACCATGCCCGAGCGGTTTGCCTGTTTCCGCAGGTGCTGTCCCTTCCAGCACGGTGGTGAACGTGCCGTTGCCGTCTGGCAAAGTCGAATAGGTAACGGTGTGGATGCCGAGCCGTTCCACCACTGTTGGCGTGAACTCCAATACCAAGTCGCCCTCGTCAACATGGATGTGTTCGGGACGGATCCCAAGGGTTAGCGCCTGCCCTTCGAGACCAGGCCGAGCGGCGACAGGCACCCGAATCGACGCGCCATTCGAGAGCTGCACGGTCGCACCGGTCTCGTCGCTCTCAGTGCAGGTGGCGGGCAGAAAGTTCATCTTCGGATTCCCGATGAAGCCCGCGACGAAGGTGTTCTGCGGCCGGTGATACAGTTCGAGCGGACTGCCGACCTGACTTACGAAGCCGGCATCGAGTACCACGATCCGGTCGGCCATGGTCATGGCTTCTACCTGATCGTGTGTGACGTAGATCATGGTTGCTTCGAGTTCCCGGTGCAGCTTGGACAATTCAACACGCATCTCGGCGCGAAGCGCAGCATCGAGATTTGACAGCGGTTCGTCGAACAGGAAAACCTCGGGCTCGCGCACGATTGCGCGGCCGATGGCGACGCGCTGGCGCTGACCGCCCGAAAGCTGGCCGGGTTTGTGTGTGAGCCGTTCATGGAGTTTCAGGATGTCCGAGGCGCGCTTCACGCGCTTGTCCACCTCCGGCTGCGCGAGACGTTCGACGCGCAGCGGGAAAGCAATGTTCTCGTAGACCGACATGTGGGGGTAGAGGGCATAGGATTGGAACACCATCGATATGCCGCGCTTCACCGGAGCGAGGTCGTTCACGACTGTTCCATCGATCAGGATTTCGCCTTCGGAGATCTCTTCCAACCCTGCAATCATCCGGAGCAGGGTGGACTTGCCGCAGCCAGAGGGTCCGACGAACACGACGAATTCACCATTGGCGATGTCCAGCGAGACTCCCTTGATGACTTCGGTGTCACCGAAGCGCTTCTGAACATTGTCC
Organism: Tropicimonas marinistellae; assembly: GCF_001509585.1. Taxonomy (GTDB): domain Bacteria; phylum Pseudomonadota; class Alphaproteobacteria; order Rhodobacterales; family Rhodobacteraceae; genus Tropicimonas; species Tropicimonas marinistellae. The sequence continues at coordinate 19,538 of NZ_LNCI01000016.1, forward strand.
ATCCTGAGCTGGCCCATGGCGTCCTCTTATTATTCTTTGGAGGTGCAGGGGCGGGCAAGCCGCCCCCGCGGTCGTTGCGTGAGTGGTTATTCGCCGTTGAGGTCGCGCAGTTCCTCGGCCGCCGACGCTGCAGCTTCCTCGGGTTCGATCTCACCCAGGATCACGCCCTGGATCGCCTCGTTGATCACGTCCTGCATGGCGACGTATTCGAGCATCAAGGGCTCGGGGCCGCCGGTTGGGATCGCGGAGATGAAGTATTCCCAAGTCGGGTCCTCGGCTACGAGTTCCTCGGCCATCGCGGTGAGGCGGATCGGGGTCCAGCCACCGGTCTTGTCGATCACTTCCTGGTTCTCGACGGAGGTGAGGGTTTTGACCAGATCCGCGGCGGCATCCTCGACGCCGGAACCTGCAAAGACGACAAGGCTGTCCGTAATGAGCAGCGTGGAATGGTCGCCCGAGGGGCCGGCCGGAATCGGGCTGATACCGTAGTTGACATCGCCCACTCGGAAGCGGCCCCAGCCACCGTTTACCATCATTGCCACCTGGCTTTCGGCGAAGAGCGGTTCGACCTTGCCACGGTCATAGGCGATCGGGCCGTTCTGGACGTATGGCGTGAGGTCCTTGAAGAACTGCAGCGTCTCGATAACTTCGGGGCTGTCGAACACGACCTTGCCGTCGGCATCCAGCACCGCGCCACCGTTTGAATACATCCAGTTCAGGAAGTGGTGCATCGTGTTGTCGAACGACGCCGCCGGAAGGCCGTAGCCCTTGGCCTCGGTGCTCTCGGAAATCGCCTTGGCGGCGGTCAGCACGTCCTCGAAGGTCTGCGGCCCGTCTGGCATGTCGACACCGGCTTCGGCGAAGAGGTCCTTGTTCCAGAACAGCGCCTTGGTGGAGAAGGCGCGCGGGATACCCCAGACGTTGCCGTCAAAACGCACGGTGTTGAGGACGGCTTCGGAATAGGTGCCGGCTTCTTCGTCGGTGAGATCAAAGGGGCGGATCATTTCGCCGGCTGCAAGCTGCTTGAGCACGCGCGAACCCATGTAGGCGATGCCCGGCGGGTTCCCGGCGGCGGCGAGGGTTAGCGATTTCTCCTGGCACTGGCCCCAAGGGATGAACTCCACGTTCACCGTATAGTCGGGATTGGCGGCTTCCCAGGCGGCGATGTGCTCGGACTGGCTGGGCACGAACTCATCGTCGCCGCCGCCGCAGTTGATGAAGTAGATCTCTTCCGCCGCCTGGGCGCCGGCGGTAAGCGCCACAAAGGCGCAGCTTGCCAGAGCAAGGGTCTTCAGTTTCATGGTCGTACTCCCGGTTGGTTGTGGTTGGGTTATTCTTTCACCGCCCCGGCGGTCAGGCCGGCCACGATGTATCGTTGCAGGAAGACGTAGACGAGCAGGACGGGCAGGATCCCCACGAGGCTTGCCGCCATTAACTCGTTCCAGACGATCCGCTGCCGACCGAAGAACTGGTAGAGACCCATAGGCAGCGGGTGCAGGTCTGAGTTCGAGTTGAAGGTGAGCGCGAAAAGGAACTGCTGGGCATAGGCCGTGATGAAAGTGGTGATTGCCACCACCACGATGCCCGGCAATGCCACCGGCAGGATGACCCGCCAGAGCGTGTAGATCCGCCCGGCCCCGTCCACGTAGGCGGCTTCCTCCAACTCCTTGGGGATCCGCAGCAGGTAGGAGCGCATGAGGAAAATGCCGGTGGGCACCGTGAATGCAGCCCCGGGAATGATCATCGAGGCATAGCTGTTGAGCAGACCGAGGTTCAGCATCAGCTTGTATAGCGGGATGATGAGAACCGCCGCGCCGATCATGTTGATGGCGAGGAACCCGCCAAGGATCGGGTTGCGGAACCGGTATTCGAAGCGGGAGAAGGAATAGGCCGCTGGAATGATGCAGGCGAGCGCAAGTGCGGTGGCGCAGCAGGAGATGAAGAAGGAATTCAGGATATAGCGCCAGAGCTTCGGCACGTTCTCCCACATGGTGAAATAGGCCGCGAAGGACATGTCCTCGGTGAAGAACCGGTAGGGCACCCGGAACACTGCGTCGATGGGCCGGAGCGAGACCATGAAGGCTTCGATGAAGGGCGCGAGGACGAAGGTGAGGAAGACCAGAACGCCGGTATAGATCAGCAGCTTTTCCCACCAGGTGTACTTGTCGATCATTGGGGCTGTCCTCCGCGCCGGGTGAGCCGCATGAGCAGGCCGAGGTAGACGGCGGAGAATGCCGTCAGGAAGACAAGGATCATTACAGCTCTTGCGGCGCCCTCGCCGTAGCGGAAACGGGAGATTGCCGTCTTGTAGGTGTCGATGATCATTGTGGTGGTGGCCCCGCGTGGGCCGCCCTCGGTCAGAATCCAGATGATGTCGAAGGAATTGAAGGTCCAGATCGCCGACAGCAGCGCCATGGTGAAGATCGCGGGCGCGATGAGGGGCAGGGTAATGCGGCGGAACCGGTAGGCGCGCGAGGCGCCGTCGGTCCAGGCGGCCTCGTAGAGCTCCTTCGGCACCGATTGCATGGCGGCGAGCAGGTAGAGCGTGACCATCGGCACGCCGATCCAAACGTCCGTGACGATGGTGGCGATGAAGGCGCTTTGTCCGTAGGCCATGAATTCGAACGGCTCGCTCAGAAGGCCGATCCGTTGTGCGACGCCAGAGATCATTCCGAACTGGCCGTTGTACATCCAGGACCACATGAAGACGCCGATGGCGATAGGCACCACCCAAGGCGGCATGACGAGGATGCGGAACATCGCGCGGCCGGGCAGGGCGGCGTTGAGCAGCAACGCACCGCAGGTGCCCAGGATGATCTTCAGCGTCACCGAGAGCCCCATCCAGATGAAGGTGCGCAGGATGATCTCGCCGAAGTCATCCTGGAAGATTTCCACGTAATTGGCAAAACCGACGTAGTTCTCTGTCGGCTTCATGGCGGCGTCGGTCAACGAGAGCCGGAAGGTTTCGAACAGCGGCCAGGCGACGATTGTCAGCACCAGCGCGAAGGCCGGGGTCAGTAGCAGATAGGGGAACCAGTCAATTCCTCGTCCCGGTCTAGCCGCCATGTCAGCCCTCCTTGCTCAAGCCGAAGCTGTCGAATCTCTCCCACAGCTCGCCCATGTCCACCACGCTTCCCGTCACCCGGGCCCGGTCCATCGCCAGTGCCGTCAACCCGGCTTCCAACGCATCCAGAACCGTAACCTTCAGTGGCACGCCCTGATTGAGATATGCGGCGATGTCGGCCGCCATCATATCGTCGGCGCCGTAGTGGTTGGCGCGTGACGGCCCGACGTGATCGTTCTCTGAAAGGGTGCGGGCGGTGAAGGCATCCGTCAACTTGAAGGTGTTGCGAATGAAGTCTCCCTCGGCCATGCCGCGCGTGCCGATCACCGCGAAGCGGCGGAATTCGTCCGGCACGTTCATGTTGGTGTGGAAGGCCATGGAGGCGCCACCGTCGTATTCCACGATTGCGGTCTGATAGTCGATGATATCTCCGTCGCTTTCGAAGATTGCATTTCCGCCGCCCCAGCGAGGCTTGAAGCTGTTTACGCGATCGACCTTCTCTGGCAGGTGTTCGCGTGCGATCGCATCATAGTCCGGCATCGTTTCGGGCTTGTTTTCCGGCGTGAAGCTCTTGCGACCACCGAAGGAGGCGACCCGCATCGGCCGGTGGCCCACGACGCCCTGGTAGAGGTCGATATCATGGCAGCATTTCTCCAGCATGAAGCCGCCGGAATACTTGGTGTAGCGCCGCCAGTCCTGCATGAAGAACGAGCCGTGATAGCCACCGATATGTTCGGAGGCCTCGATGGAGACTACGTTACCGAGTTGCCCCTTTGCCTGCGCCTCCTTCAGCATGATGTAAAGCGGCGAGTACCGTAGCACGAGGCCGATCATGATGCGCCGGTGCCCGCCATGATCGCGCATCAGTTCCAGCAGTTCGAAGGTCTCTTCCTCGGAGATCACCACCGGCTTTTCGGCAAAGATATGCCGAACGTCGGCAACAATGGCCGAACGCAGGTGCCCGATATGCAGGTGGTTGGGTGAGCCCACCATCAGCATATCCGGCTTGTCGTTGCGCAGCATCTCGTCGAGATCGTCGTAGGCCGTCAGCTGATGGCCGAGTTGGCCTTCCAGATAGGCGCGGCCGGCCGGGGACGGGTCGGCGAAAGCGGCGAACTCGTAGTCGGGGTTCACCTCCTTGAACAGGGCGGCCACATGCGAGATCCGGGCACCGAGCCCGACGATACCGACTTTCATGGCGAGAAATCTCCTTGCAGATCGAGTGCGGCGCGGAGGTCGCGAATACGGGAGGGCTCGGTAAAGCGCCGGCCGGCAGCGGGGAGAAACTCGAAGCGGCGAAGTGGGTCGTCAGGCAGCGGAGGGGCGGTTTGTGCCGAACAGGAGGCGTGCAGTTCGCGTGCGCCGGTGCTTTCGATTATGTTGCGCGCATTGGCAGGAGAAACCCCGCCACCGGGCAGGATCGCGATCCGCTCGCCCGCGGCATCCACCAACTGCTTCAGAAGCGCGCTGCCTCCGACAGCGGTGCGAGCTTGCCCAGAAGTCAGGATCCGCTGGAACCCGAGGCCGACTGCCTGCTCCAGCGCGGCAAATGGGTCGGGCGTGAGATCGAACGCGCGGTGAAGCACGCATTCCATGTCGCCCGCCGTCTCGATCAGAGTTTTCAGAACCTCTCCGTCTAGCTCTTGCGATTGCGTCAGAACGCCGATCGCGACGCCATGGAGCCCGGCGGTGCGCGCGGCGGCGATGTCCCGCTGCATCGTATCGACTTCCGCAGCGGTATAGACGAAGCCGCCGTCGCGCGGGCGGATCAGGGCGATTGCCGGAACTCCCAGATTTGCCGCGGACTCTAGTAGCCCCGGTGTCGGGGTCAGCCCGCCGACGCCGAGGGCGGCGCAAAGCTCAAGGCGGTCGGCGCCTGCGGCCAAAGCGGTCCGAGCGCCTTCAATGTCGTCGACGCAGATTTCGAGCATGACGTGGGAATTCGGCCGAGCGATGCCAGCGTCCGTATTGCCAAGTTGTGCCGGTGATCCGGTAACATGCATCGTCATGTCAGGCCTTGAACCTAGAACTGGTTCACTATGGGCCGAGACTTTTGGCCAAGTAAACAAAAAATTTAGCTTAGGAAACAAATCGGCGTAACGCCCGAAAGGTACGCGAAAATCCCGGCAGGAATGTCGCTGCTTTGAGCATTAGGAAAACCACAAGCGATTGCGCAGCTCCAGACAGTCACGGCTGTTGCTCCTGCACAAGGCCGGAATCGCGGGTATCTTCCTAGGAGTGTTGTGGCATCCCGATTACCAGACCACAGGATGCACGTCGCCGGTCTGAACCTGAACGAGCCCTTCGGGTGCGTGCACCGACGGCGCGACGAGGTTCCAACGCCACGGCGAGCATGTGAGGGTCGCGAAGGCCAGCCGTTCAGGGAATCCCGGGCCCCAGCGAGGATGGAACGAGGGTTCGAACATCCAGTCTACCCGTGCACCGGCGGTATAGAGGGCCGACATGTCTTCGGCGAGAGCTTCTGCCGGCCGGGCGGTCATCAGGCCCGCGATTTCATACGCAACGGTCGCAACCACCGCGCCATTGTGCACCAGCACCCAGCCGCCGCCCATATCCGCGCAGGTATTCACTGCTTCCGCCATAGCCGCATCCGACGAACCGACGCACCAGATGTTATGTTTGTCATGGGCCATGGAACAGCAGAGCGCGGTATCGGGGTCGCGCGGGCCGCAGCCGCGCCAGAACATCCGCGCCACGGCGCCGGTGCCGGAGAAGCGGTCCACGATGGCGAATTTGGTGATATTGCGCGCGGAGTCCCGTTGCACTTCGCCATTTGTAGCGGTCAACTCCTCGATCAGGAAATCGTCGGTCCAGTGGAACGGTCGCAGAACGGCAGCCTTCATGGAGTCGCGTCCAGGTTCCGCCTGCAGGGCGAAATCCGCGGCGCTGAGCTGTCTGCCGATATTCACACTCTGGTAGGCCCAGTTCGGCCATTCGATTTTCGGCACGTCTTGCAGGTAGTGCCCGCCCTCGGCGGCTGGCTGACCATCGGCCCAGACCTCGGAGATCTCGAACTGCGCGATTTCAGAAAGCAGAACGATATCGGCGAACCGCCCCGGCGCCAGCGTGCCGACCCAGGGCGTCAGGCGCATGTGGCGCGCCGGGTTGATCGTGACGAGTTGGACGGCCGTTTCCGGCGGTAGGCCCGCGTCGATGGCCATGCGGACATTGCGGTCGGTGGCGCCAGATATCAGCACCTCCTGCGCCGGGCGGTCGTCCGTGGCGAGGGCGACCTGGCTCCAGTCGGTAAGGCCACGCTCGAGGAGCCCGGCGATGATCTCCGCGCCGGTGTGGATACGTATCTCCACGAAGAGCCCCGCCTGCAGCTTGTCGAAAGCCTCCTCGGCGGTCCAGGCCTCGTGATCCGAGGCAATACCGGCTGCGGCGAAGGCATTGATGTTCGGCAGGTCGCGAATCCCGGCGGCGTGGCCTTCGACCACAGCGCGCGCGCCCCACGTCGCTTCGATCATCGACCAAAGCCGGGCATGGGCGGGGTTGTCGCGATCGCGCACCGCGGGCCAGTCCATCACCTCGTCCAGGCCGGCGGCCATCAGGCTTTCGCGCAGGAACCGGCTCTGGTCCGTGCCCTCCAGATGTGCCCCGTGCTCCCACGCCGTTGGGGGAACGGCTGAACCCGGAAGCGGGAAAATCTTCAACGGCGAGCCCGCGCGGCGCGGCGCGAGCCAGAAATCCAGCGTACGCTCGGGGACCACGTTGGAAAACTCGTGGCTCGCCTCGCAGGTCCAGGTATTGCCGTGGGGAATGACCAGCGCGGCCTCGTACTCCGGTGTCACATGGCTCGACTCAATGTGCTTGTGAACCTCGCCGAGGCCCGGAACCGCGGCAAGGTCCGGCTTCTCGATGGTCTCCAATGCCGTACCGGGGAAGCTCCCGCTCGGGCCGACGAAGGCCACGCGACCGGAATGGATGGCGATCTCGACATCGGCGCGCCAGAGTCCCGTACCGGTGTCCAGCAATCGGCCGACGCGGAGCAGACGATCAGCCGGTCGCCGCCCAAGCGCCACGTCGATTAGGTCGCGCCGCAGGGCGGCCTCTCCGGCGGCGGTGATCTCGCCATAGGGGTCAATCGCGCTCATGGGGCCTCCCAGCTGTCGCCGTTGTGCCTCAGGATCGGGGTACGAAAGGCACCTTCCACGGGGATCGCGCCGAGTTTGTCTCTCCAGGCCTCCCCCTGCAACATCGCCGCCCCGATCACCGCAGGGGACACACCGATCAGCGTCATCAAGTGAAGTGCGGCGACCATGGAAGACCCCGTCGAAACCACGTCATCGACCAGCGCCACGCGCGCACCCTTGAGCAACGGGAGCATTCGCGGGTCGGCGTAGAGCCGCTTTCCGTCTGTGGGCGAGGTGATAGAGGTAAGTGGGACGGACAACGTGTCATCGTACCAGAACTTGCGACTGGTTCCGAGCGGAACCATCCGCGCGTGGTCGAGCCGCCGTGCCACTGCCTCGCCCAATGCAAGCCCGAGCGTAGGCACGGCGACGACGATATCCGGGTCGTAGGGTTTGAGTCGGTCGGCAAGGCAATCGGCCAGCGCGTCGAGCACCTCGAAACTCGCCTGGTTGACGATCAGGGAGGCGACGCCGCGCGCCCCGTCCGAGAGTGCCCGGATTGGCAGGAGCAATTGCCGCTTTCCCAGGGGCGCCGCGAATGTCTCCTGGTCCCGCTGCACGCCGGGGGTCAGGTCGCGGTGGAGATGTTGCCAGACATCTGTTCTCATGTGTGACTCCGGTTCGGCGCGGCTGTCCATCGCTTCAATCCGACGCGTGCTTCGATTACGCTCTCTCGGGCCAAACCCCGGCGCACAGGAGCAGTTCGCAGATGAAAGACCACACGCTTGACGATACCGTTCTGGCGGACCTGACCGCATTGCGGCGCGACCTGCACGCCCATCCGGAACTCGGCTTCGAGGAGCACCGTACCTCGGAGATCGTCGCGCACCGATTGGAGGCGGCGGGTTTGGAGGTCACGCGCGGGCTTGGCGGGACGGGCGTGGTCGGCACGCTTCGTCGCGGGACGGGCAACCGCGCGATCTTGCTGCGCGCGGATATGGACGCGCTTGCCATGCCGGAGGCGACGAGTCTGCCCCACGCCTCCCGCAGCCCCGGCAAGATGCATGCCTGCGGCCATGACGGGCATACGGTCATGCTGCTTGGTGCGGCCGAGGCCCTGGCCGCGACCGGAGGATTTTCCGGAACCGTACATTTCGTCTTCCAACCCGCCGAAGAGGGGCGCGGCGGCGGTGCGGCGATGGTCGCGGACGGTTTCTTCGACCGCTTCCCGGTGGAGGCAGCCTACGGGTTGCACAATATGCCCGGGCTGGATCTGGGCATGATCGCCGCGGTGGAAGGGCCGCAACTCGCCAGCTCCGATTCCTGGAAGGTGGTTTTTCGCGGCATCGGCAGCCATGGCGCGAAGCCACACCAAGGGCGTGATGCGGTGACGGCGGCCGGCATCTTCCTCGGTCAGGTTCACAGCATCGTGGCGCGGGAAATCGATCCGTTGCAACCGGCCGTCGTCTCCGCTTGCGCGTTGCAGGCGGGCGATTTCGCCGCGCTCAACGTGATACCGGATACGGTGCGCGTCGGCGGAACGGCGCGGGCCTATTCGCCGGAGGTTCGAAACCAGCTCGAAGAGGCCATTGGCCGGCATGCGCGCGGCGTGGCGGCGGGTTTTGGGATTGTCGCGGACTACCATTTCACCCGCCGCATTCCACCGGTTGTGAATGCCTCCGCGACGACCGTTTTGGCCCAGAATGCTGTTCGGAAGCATCTTGGCGAGACGCATCTGCGGACCACCTTTCCGGCGTCCACCGCGGGCGACGACTTTGCCGAGTTTGGCTGCCGCGTGCCCGGCTGCTACGTCTGGCTCGGGATGGGCGAGACGCGGCCGAACGGACAGCACCACAACACCAACTATGACTTTAACGACGCCTGCATACCCTATGGGGTGGCGTTCTGGTGCGCCGTGGTGCGGGAGGAGCTGGGCTAATTCTCCGGCGACGGAAGTACCGCGAGCGGGAAAGGTCAAGAAGACAGCCCACCCAGCAGCCGATCCCGCAGAGACTTGGCATCGAGGCCCATCGCGACGCTAGTTTCTGTGGGGCCGGGGATCAGGGCGCCGGTCGACACGTCCACTTGTAGCCCGCGCGTTTCGACGTGGAAGAGATCCGGGTGAAGCGCCAGTAGCGGTACGCAGGGGTCGTGGAGCGGGCGGCTCTCGACTCCCTTGGCTTGATGGGCGGTCTGTTCGAAATAGGCGTCGATCAAGTCTGCGGTCGCAATGGCGGGCGCGGCGCCAGTCTCCCGAAGTTGTTCGAGATAAACGGCATCTGCACGGAACTGGCGTGTGGCATCGAGCGGGATCAGCGTGAGATCCAACCCGGCGGCGAGGACCGCCGCCGCGGCCTCGGGGTCATGGCCGAGGTTGAACTCGGCATTGCCCGCGACATTGCCCGGCTCGTCCACGGCGCCGCCCATCGCAACCACGCGGCCAATCCGTTCGGCGGATTCGGGCGCATCCGTCAAGAGCCGCGCGATATTGGTCAGCGGGCCGAGGCAGAACAGGTCCATCACGCCAGGCTCCGCCGCCATCAGCAGGTCCGACATGGCCGCCACGGCGCCGGTTTTGGAGGGCGGCTCCTGTGCCTCAGGGAAGGTCACGCCTCCCAAACCGTCCGCGCCGTGGATGCGCACCTCGTTCTTCGCTTCGCGGCCGAGCGGGGCCGCCGCGCCAGGGTGCACCGGCACCGTCACGCCCGCGAGCGCGGCGATCCGACCGGCGTTGTCCGTGGTGACGGGTAAGCCAATGTTCCCGGCCACAGTGGTCAGTGCCACGACCTCGATGCCCGGGTGCCGCAGGGCGAAGAGTATGGCGATGGCGTCGTCGATACCGGGATCGGTGTCGATAATTGCGAGCATGGGCGTTCCTTCTCAGGTGGCGGTGGCGTCGATTTCGACGATCCGCGCGTTGAACCGGCGGGCGACCTGCAGCGCGTCCGACAGTACCTTTTCCGCGTCGAGCGTGGAGACATGCCGATCCTCCATGAGCCAGCGACCCGCGACCATTGTGGCGCGGACGTCCGTGGGCATGGTGGCGAATGTGAGCATGGAATAGACATCGTAGATCGGGTGCAGGCGCGGGTCAGCAAGCGAAATCCGGATCAGATCGGCCTGTTTGCCGGGTTCTAGTGAGCCGATCCGGTCGGCCATGCCGAGCGCGGCCGCGCCTTCGGTGGTCGCCATGCGGATCACGTCGCGGCAGGGCAGGGGCTTGCGGGAGCCGCCGGCGATCTTCTGGAACATCGAAGCTGGCGCAAGTTGCGAGAAGAGGTCGAGTATGTTGCCGGACATCGGCCCGTCGGTGGCGAGGCCTACATTGATACCCCGCGCACGCAGCGCGCAGACCGGCGCGATGCCGCGCCCGGCCTTGCCGTTGGCGCGGGCGTTGTGGGCAGCATGCACTCCTCGTTCCGACAGCAGGTCCATATCCGCCTCGGTCGGATACAGCAGATGCGCGGCGACGAGGCGTGGGGTCAGGATCCCGGCCCGGTCGGCAATCTCCACTGTCGTGCAACCGTACGTCTTCTCGGCCCAGGCCAGTTCGTCCGACGTTTCTGCCAAGTGCATCTGCACCGGTAAGTCAGGATGCGCGGCCGACCATTCTGCGACCCGTGCCATCACGTCGAGCCCGGTGGAATAGGGGGCGTGCGGAGCGGCGGAGGCGGTGATGCGCGGGTGATCCGCGAAGCGCGCGGCGAGATCGTTGAGCCGGGCAAAGCCGTCGTCCATGGTGGAATGGTCGGGGGCGGCGAAATCGGCCAGTGTCTGGCCGATGACACCACGCAGACCAGCGGCGTCAATCACGTCGCCGACCCGGTCCTCGAAGTAGTACATGTCGGCCACGGTGGTCACGCCGCCGCGGATCAGTTCCAGCGCGGCGAGCGCCGTGCCAACTTCTACGACGTCCGCTGTCACCAGCGCCCGTTCCAGCGGCAGGATGTAGCGGAAGAGCCGGTCGTCCACGTCTTCGGCGAGGCCCCGGAAGAGGGTCATGGGCATGTGGCAATGGGGGTTGACCATACCCGGCATGATCAGGTCGCCGCCCATGTCGAGGTGTTCGCCGTCGGGTGGGGTTCCCGACCCGAGCGCGGCAATCCGGTCGCCCTCGATGGCAATCCAGCCGGGGTCGTGTTCCGTCAGCGCGGCATCCATGGTCAGGATACGGGCGTTGGTGAGGATCAATCGGGTATGCGCCGTATCCTGTTCGGCTGTCGCGCCCGGCGTTTGCGCCGGGCAGCGCCCGTCCACTCCCCCGGGCGGGCGCTTCTCGCCCACCCGCGGACGAGCGATGCCCTTCGTGCTCACGCCTCTTCCTTCGGCAACAGACAGCATTGTTCCGGCTGCGGGATCAACACCGCATCGCCCGCACCGTAGGGCTGTGAGAGCGGGCCGTTTGCCTTCAACTCCCCGGCGGGCGTCTCTGCCTGGTACTGGTAGGCCCGGCCCAGATAGGTGCGCAGCCCGAGACGGGCAGGAATACCTGCACCCTCGGTCGCCACCTGCAAACCCTCTGGCCGCGCCGCGAGGATGAATTCCCTGCTGGGCACCCGGAAGCGGTCCTTCGGGAAATCGAATGTCGCGCCACCGGCCATTTCGGCCCGCACCGCATCGCCGGCCTCGGCGATGGCGCGCATCGGGATCATGTTCTCGAACCCAACGAAATCGGCCACGAAAGCGCTGGCGGGACGCGAATAGAGCACCTCCGGGGTGTCGAGCTGCATGACCCGCCCGGCATTCATGATCGCCACGCGGTCGGAGATGGAAAAGGCCTCCTCCTGGTCGTGGGTGACGTAGAGCGCGGTGGTCCCGTTGGCCTGTTGCAGCCGCCGGATCTCCACCCGCATGTCCACGCGCAGCTTGGCGTCGAGGTTCGACAGCGGCTCGTCGAACATCAGCAGTGGCGGCTCGATCACCAGCGCGCGGGCGAGTGCCACGCGCTGCCGCTGGCCGCCGGA
>NZ_LNCI01000017.1 GCF_001509585.1 Tropicimonas marinistellae
GAGGTTTGCCGGATGCCGCTCCGCCAGTTCCGACAGCCCGACGCGGTCGATCACCGCATCCGTACGCGTGCGGCGTTCCTTTGTCGGAAGGCCGCGTTGTTTCAGACCGAATGCCACGTTGTCCCTCACCGTCAGATGCGGGAACAGCGCGTAGGTCTGGAACACCAGCCCGATGTTTCGGGTGTGGGCGGGCAGGCGGGTCAGGTCCCGCTCTCCGAGGTGGATGCTGCCGGCGGTAGGTTCCAGAAACCCGGCCACCAGGCGGAGCGTGGTGGTCTTGCCACAGCCCGATGCGCCCAGCAGCGAGACCAGTTCGCCTTCGTTCACATGCAGCGAGAGATCTTCCAGCACCTTGGTGGTGCCGTAATGGGCGGTGACCCGGTCGAGAGTGAGTGAAACGGTCATTTGGTCAGGAAGGTCAGGCCGAGCGTACGCTCCACCACGGCCATGACGGCAACGGTCACGCCCATGAGCAGGACCGAGACCGAGGCGATGGTCGGGTCGAAGAACTGCTCCATATGGGCCAGAAGCTGGATCGGCAGGGTGGAGACGCCGGGGCCGGTGAGGAAGATCGACACCGAGACGTCGTTGAGCGAGGTGATGAAGGCGAGGATGAAGCCGGCGATGATACCGGCGCGGATGTTCGGCAGAACCACGGTGAAGAAGGCGCGCCAGCGTGGGCAACCGAGCGAGACGGCGGCCTCCTCGATGGAAAAGTCGAAGGAATTGAGCGAAGCGCCGACGACGCGCACGCAATACGGCAGCACCAGCAGCGCGTGGCCGATCAGTAGTGATAGCGTGATCGGCAAGCCAAGACCGGTGGCAAGCGATTTCATCAGGGAGAAGCCGAGCACGATTTCGGGGATCAGGATCGGCAGCACATAGACGTTGCCGAGGAACTTCGGCAGGTCGACCCGATGCCGCGCCAGTGCGTAGGCCGCCGGAATGCCGATCAGCATCGACAGCGCTGTGCCGCCCACCGCAAGCGAGAAGCTGGTGACCATGGTGCGTTTGAAAGCGCTAATATCGAAGATGTTCTGATACCAGTGCAGAGTCAGCCCGCGCGGAGGGAAGGTGAGAAATGAAGAGTCAGATAGCGAAGCACCGATGATGATCACCAGCGGCCCGAGCAGAAAGAAGAAAACCACCGAAGCAAATGCAACAAGCAGCGGGTGCGTGCGTCCGTGCATTGCGTTACCCCGCCACCGGGTTGAGCCGCCGCGCGATGCGCGTCATCACCAGTACGGTCGAGAGCGTCACGACCACCATGACAGCGGCGATGGTCGAGGCGCCGACCCAGTCGAAAGTGACCATGGCGCGCTGGTAGAGGAAGGTGCCCATCATCATCTGACGTTCCCCGCCCAAGAGCTGCGGCGTCGCGTAGGAGGTAAAGGAGCCGGTGAAAACCAGCACAGCGCCGACGATCAGGCCGGGCACTGCCATTGGCAGGATGACCTGCCGGAATGTTGCGGCGGGCGTGGCGCCGAGGCTGGCAGCGGCCTCGGTCAGATCCTGCGGGATGCCTTCCAGCACCCCCACCAGCGTCAGAACCATCAGCGGCACGAAGAGATAGACCATGGCGACGATCACCGCACCCTCGGTGTAGAGCATCGAGAGCGGCTCCGCGATGAGACCGCTCCAGAGCAGGAAATCGTTCAGGATGCCGTTCTTGCCCAGGATCACCAGCCAGGCGAAGCTGCGCACGACAACGCCGGTCAGCAGCGGAAACACCGCTGCGATGATCAGAAGGCTCTTTGCCCGCGCCGGTGCGCGGGCGACCACCCACGCGGTGATGAAACCGAGGAAGACGGAAATCACCGTGGTAATCACCGCGACCTCCATGGTTCGCCAGAGCACGGTCATCCGGAAGCGCGAGTTGAAGAAGGCTGCGTATTGCGAGAACGGACCCTTCGGGTCGCCGAAGGTCGTCGCCAATGTCGAAAGCACCGGCAGACCGAGGAACAGTAGCACCAGCAGAAGTGCCGGGGCAGACAACGCCCAGGCACGCAGGCGGGGAGACATGTGTGGCTCCTTGATGTCGTCAGCGGATCGACGCGGGCGAACAACGTCCGCCCGCCGCCGACGGAATCACATGCCGAAGATTTCGTTCCAGCGGTCGATCCAGTCGGTCTTGGCCGCGTTCAACTTGGCGTAGTCCATCATATTGAGAGCGTCGATTGCTTCCTGTCCATATGTCCAGAGCGCGGCCTGTTCCGGCGTCAGTTCGACCATCATGTTGATCGGCGCGTCGACACCCTGTTCAGCTTCCTTTTGCTGGACCTCCTTCGAGAGCACGAAGTCGATGAACTGATACGCGAGTTCTGGATTCTCTGCTCCGACGGGGATGTTGAGTGTGTTGAGCACAGCGATGTCGCCGTCCTCCAACTCCGCCCAGGTCATCGTAGGAACGGCATCCTTGAGTGACCGTAGGGTGAAATCCTGGGTCATGGTCGCCGAGATCTCCCCGGTGGAAACAAGGTTCACCATTTCCGAGCCGGTGTTGTAGTTCTTCACTACGTTCGGCTCGATGGTTTCGATGGCAGCGAAGGTCGCATCTGCATCCTCGTAGGCGTCCACGCCCGCGTGCTTGCCGGCTTGCACCACGAACATCGGGCCGGCCGTGGTGGTTATGTTGGGCAGCGAGAGCATCCCCTTGAGATCCTCGCGCCAGAGATCATTCCAGGAGGTGATGGGCGCGACCTTCGCGCTGTCGTAGACGATGCCGATCCGGCCTACCGTATAGGCCGGTCCATATCCCCCCTGGGGGTCGCGGGCGACCTCGTAGATCTCGTCGATATTGCTAAGCTTGGAGCGGTCGATCTCCTGAAAGATCCCGCTCTCGATACCGATCTGGCTATAGGCGTCGGTGAGGAAGATAACGTCGACACCTTTTCCGCCGCGTGCTGTCAGCTTGCCGAGACGGTCGGCGTTGTTGCCGGTTTCGAACACGACATCGCAGCCACAGATCTCTTTGAACGGCTCGATGATATTCGCGTTGAGCTTATCGCCGTTGTAGCCCCACCAGGAGACCGTGAGCGTTTCGGCGCCGGCCGCGGCAGCCGAGGCGAGAAGGGCGAGGGTGGAAACCGTCAGGGGTGTTTTCATGTCGCTGACCTTGCTGGTGGGTTGGAGCCGAGCCGGACCTGTCCGCCTCATCACATGGACCCAATAAGCCCGTAGGATGTGGGGGCAAGTCAAGCTGTTCGTCGTTTCCACTTTAGTATTGCTAAAAGCCAGATTGGTCAAAAACTATGCAGGAATAGACATTCTGTGCCGAATGATCGCCGTTTGGATAGCGGGTGGCCTTGATGGAGGGATCTGCTTTTTTGGTGTGGCGGAGCGCTTGGGGCCCCCAAGTTGCGGGCCGCTGGGCAAATGCGGCTTGCGACCGGTTCCTCTGCGTCGATGCGATGCCTCCCTCGGTTGCGCGCAAAGTTCTCATGTCCGATCGCGCGCCCTGGCGGCTGTGCGCCCGCTTGCTGCAACTAGGGGCCATTCGGGAACAGACAGGGAGACGACATTGTGGCTCTGTGGCCAGTGAAGCTTGAATCCTCGAGAATAAAAATCTATCTAGACAGGTAGCTAGACAGGTAGCTAGACAGGAAATTCGACATGATCCCGTTGCAAGATGCCAAGAACAGGTTCAGCGCCGTGGTGGATGCCGCCCTTGCGGGGCGACCACAGGAGGTTTCGCGTCGTGGGAAACCTGCGGTCGTCGTGGTCTCTGCCGAAGAATACTACCGGCTGGTCGCGGAAGCCCGCGCGAACCGAGGGAGTTTTCTTGACCATCTCGCGGCGTTTCCCGGCGGAGTTGTGCCGCGTGCGAAGGCTGCACCGAGGGACGTCGATTTGTGATCTACATACTCGACACCAACGTTATCTCCGCCGTGCGACGGGATGGTCGGGCTCCGAATGTTGTGGCTTGGCTGTCAGATCGTCCGGAATCGGAGCTGTTTCTGAGCGCGATCACCTTGGGAGAGATTGAACGGGGCATACGCCTTCAAGAGCGCAAAAAAAACCCCGGTTTCGCGACAGATCTCGGACGCTGGCTGGAGCGAACGGTGACGGTGTTTCACGACAGGATTCTGGATTTCACGGCGGAGGATGCGTTGGTCTGGGGCGCTCTTTCGGCCCGGATCGGACACGCTGGGGCCGATCTTATGATCGCCGCGCAGGCGCTCGCCCGGGACGCAACCGTGGTCACCGGGAACGGTTCGGATTTCGAACCGACGGGTGCCCGGATCGTCGATCCGTTTTGAGCGGCTTCGACCTGAATCAGGAGGATCTGCCACCAGATTTGCGTTAGCGCGATTGGATGTGACGGATCGAGACGATACTCTTTGCCAGCGCTGCGCCGGTGAAATGCGAAGGCCTCGCCCGAGTTGTTGGTGCGGTCTCAGTCAATCTGCTGATCGCGGATTCGGCGGCGGAGCATGCCGACCGTTCCTTCGAAGTGACCGCAGTCGTCGGGGGGTACATCCTTCGGACCCGACCGAACTTTGGGCGGCGATCCGGGAAGCCAGGGAACTCAGCGGACAAGCATCGACCTTTCGGGAATTCGATCTCGCGGTGCTTGCGGCCGCTGCGCATCACCAACCTGTTATGCGGGACGCGCGGAGGAAAACCTCCGGACAGGAAATCAACCGCGCATTCATCGGACGGTTTCATGCGCGCGCCACCCATGCGGTCAGCCCATCAAGCCTCCGACCAAGCGGGATTGTGATAGATACCGCTTTCACATTGGTCACGCCACAAATGTAGTCACTTCGATCCCGACACGACGCTGCGCAAGAGTGCCGCGCAGACACCAGATCCATCGATGAAGAACTGTATCGCCCTGAGAGACAAACAGCCCTGGGGATCAGAATTTGGCCATGATCGGATCGTATACCCGACATCAAGTGGGTTTAGGTCCAGGCGGATAAGTCGGGTCGCGGGAATTGCCGGAAAGGGGCGCGTGTCATCAATGTTTTCGAACCATGTATCCGGAAACAACCCTTGGATGGGCGGGACGGCCGGTCACAAGCGGCGTATGGCTTTTCTGGAAGCGAGTGTCCTGCTAGGGATTCTCGGCGGTCTTTGTGCGCTCTATCTGCTGGCTCTGGGAGGCCCGAAATTCCGTTTGGACGATGCCTATATCGTTCTCAACAACGCCCAGGCGCTTCGGGCGCCAGATACCAGTTTCCCTGAGACGCCAGCCCTTCATGGCTCTACTAGCCTACTCCATACGTTGGCGGCGGCGCTGGTGGCTCCGGTTTTCGGCATGGAACTCGGGCTGATGGTCCTGGCATGGGGTGCGATTGGCCTTAATGGGCTCGGCATACTTCAATTGACCCGCCAGGCGGAGTTGCCTCGCTATATAGGCGTCGCCGTTGTCGCCTGTGCGCTGACAACCGGTGATCTGGTCCAAGTCTATCTCAATGGTCTTGAAACCGGGCTCGCGATGGCGGTTCTCACCTGGCTCATCGTGTTGCACCGTGGTGGCGGACGCGCCCTGCCGTTTCTGGCGGCGGCTGCGCCGTTCGTGCGTCCAGAACTCGCGCTTCTTTCCGCGTTGGTCCTCGCCGGTTGGTGCTTGAGGGGCGAACGCCACGCCGAAGCCCCGCCACTGCTGCGCGCTGGTCTGGCGTTCTCGAGCGTTTTCATAGGCTTGCTTCTACTTCAATACTGGGCTTCCGGAAGCCTGCTTCCAACGACGGGGGATGCCAAGAAGTACTTCTTCATTACCAAGGAAACAGGTTTTTTCGAGAGTTCCGCCATTGGCGCGACGCAGGTGTTCCTGTTCTTCCTGCTGATGCTGCCCCAGTCACTGTTTCTGCTGGGGTTGGTGCGGCGGAGGTCACGTCTCTACGTTTTATTCGCTGCCGTGTTTCTCGGCTACTACATGGTCTTTCAGCCGCTCACGCTGCATCAGAATTTTTACCGGTACATGTATCTGTTGCTTCCTCTGTGTTTTCTCGGCGCAATCGAGCTGGCGTCGTCGAAGAACAAGGGAATACGCGCATTCTCGACAATGATGATCCTCGTCGTGCTTGTACTGAACGTGAAGGGCGCGGCCGTGAGCGTCCCCGCCGGCATGGAGACCGTCAGGGCCAAGTATGAAACGCTTTCCGACGCCGCGGACTGGATCGATCGGGTTCTCGAACCGTCGGAAACGGTCCTGATTCACGATGTGGGTTATGTTTCATTTGCGACCGACCAGCGCTTTTTCGACATTGTCGGATTGAAGACGCCGGCGGCAATCGAGATCAATCGCCAGTTCAGCTACCACGGCGGCGAGGAGGGACGCGGCCGCGCGCTTGCCGAAATGGCCGAATTGAGCGGGGCGCGAACCATCCTTGTCAGCGAGGGTTGGAACCGCGGGTTCCGGCTTGTGGATCATCTGGCGGCAGAGGGTTGGACACCAACACCCCATCCGGCCGGCAACCCAGCCGGGCTCGAGGCGTACATCCTGGCTCCTCCGGGAGGCTAGCCTATGGGAAGTGCCGCGCCGAAGAACGCGGCGCGGCACTCAATTGGGTGTAAGTCGGGTAATTGACCTAACGTTCCTGCATCAGATGGGCCCGGTACTCGCCCTGCCGCTCGATCATCCAACCCGGGTACTCCTCGGGCAGCTTCGTCACCGCATCGAGCGCGGTAAGATCTTCCTCGCTCAACTGGATCTCGGTTGCGCCGATATTGTCGGTAAGCTGATCCACACGTTTCGCGCCGACGATCACGCTGCTCACGACCCGCTGGTGCAGAAGCCAGGCAAGCGCCACCTGCGGCACTGTGCAGCCCTTTTCGGCGGCGATGTTGCGCATCACCTCGATGGCGTCATAGGCGCGGTCCTTGTCGATAGGCGGGAAGTCGAATGTCACCCGGCGCCCCTCGGCCGTCGTTCCCTCGCGGTCGTACTTGCCTGAAAGGAACCCACCCGCGAGCGGGCTCCAGACCATCAGCCCTACGCCCTCGGAAAGCAATGCCGGCACCACCTCGCGTTCAAGGTCGCGACCTGCCAAGGTGTAGTAGGCCTGCAGCGAAACGATGGGTGCCAGGTGCCGCGCCTGGGTGATCCCCACCGCCTTGACGATCTGCCACGCGGCCCAGTTTGACAGGCCGAGGTAGCGTACAAGACCCTGGCGGACGAGCGTGTCGAGTGCCTCCAGCGTCTCTTCGATCGGCGTCGCAGGATCGAAGCCGTGGATCTGGTACAGGTCGATATGGTCGAGTTGCAGCCGCTTCAAACTGGCCTTGGCCTGGTCGAGAATGTGCCCGCGCGAGCTTCCCCGTGCGTTGGGGCCTTCGCCCATCGGCCCATGGACCTTGGTGGCGATCACCACGTCCTCGCGCGGGACGCCGAGGTTCTTTAACGCGTGGCCGAGGATCTCCTCGCTCTTGCCGGTGGCGTAAATGTTGGCGGTGTCGATAAAGTTGATCCCGGCGTCGAGTGCCGTCTTGAGCAGGCCGTCTGCCTCCTCCTGTTGAAGCTTTCCAATATGGCCCCACATGTCGTCCGACCCGCCGAAGGTCATGGTGCCGAGGCAAAGCTCGGAAACGAAAAGGCCGCTGTGGCCGAGGCGACGATAGTGCATGGATGATATCCCTTGTCACGAATGGGCCGGACCAGTTGGCCGCGGCATGACTGCAATGTGGGCTCACAGGGGTCACCGCGCCACGCCAATCCTCGCGAATTCCTGCACGATTCTCTCAAACGCGGCGGGCGGCGCTATCATGCCGCGCGCATTCGGCTAGAGTGCGGTCATGGACGAAAGCAACCTCGACACGTTGAAGACCCGCGCGCTCAGCCTCTGGCGGGCCCATGGACGCGAAACGCCGCTTCCCGGGGTGTTTCTAGCTGCTGCAGATGCCCCATTCGGGCCAATACACGGGGTCTACGAGCCCTCGCTCTGCGCGGTCCTTCAAGGAGCCAAGATCAGCCGCGTGGGCGACCGCAGCTACTGCTACGACGCCGGAAAGTGCCTGATAACATCGCTCGATGTACCAGTGCGTGCCGAAATCATCGAAGCTTCGTCCGCGCGCCCTTATATCGCGCTCGTCGTCAACGTCGATCCCGCCGATGTCGCCGGACTACTGTTGGACCATGCGCAGACCGAAGTGGATAATGCGACGTCATCGACAGCGCTTGGCGTTCATCCGCTCCCGGCTGACCTGGTCGATCCGCTGGAACGACTGCTGGCGCTCGCCGACCGGCCGGGCGATATCCCCGTGCTGGCCCCGATGATCCGGCGGGAGATCGTCTGGCGCCTGCTCAACAGTCCGCAGGGGGCGATATTGCGTCAGACAGGGCTTGCCGACAGTCGCCTCGCCCGCATCGGTCGGTCGATCGCATGGGTCAGGGAACACTTCACCGATACGCTCAGCGTGCCGCATCTGGCCGCGTTGGCCGGAATGAGCCCGGCAACGTTCCATCGCCATTTCAAGGCGGCAACGGCGATGACGCCAGTCCAGTTTCAGAAAAGCCTGCGCTTGCAGGAGGCGCGGCGGCTTCTGTTGTCGGAAGGGTCTGACGTGGCCCAAATCGGCTTTGCAATCGGGTACGAGAGCCCGTCGCAGTTCAGCCGAGAGTATCGCCGTATGTTCGGCGCGCCGCCAGGCCGCGATGGCGCCGAAATCCGCCGGATGGTTGCCAGCGAAACCCACGCCTGAGCGGCGCTCAGGAAGGGTCGGCCGAAACGAAGTCCAACCCGATATCAAGCGTCGGTGCGCTGTGGGTCATCCAGCCCAGAGAGATCAGGTCGACCCCAGCCTCGGCAACCGTTCTGGCGTTGTCTGGGGTAATGCCGCCCGAGGCTTCCGTGATCGCGCGGCCGTCGACCATCTGCACCGCCGTGCGGAGCGTTGCCGGATCCATGTTGTCGAGCAGCACCGCATCGGCGCCGAGCTTGAGAACCTCGGCTAGCTGATCGAGTGTGTCGACCTCGATCTCGATCTTCACCATGTGCCCGACGTTTTCCCGCGCGCGGGTGAGTGCGGGCGCGATACCGCCGGCGATGGCGATATGGTTGTCCTTGATCAGCACCGCATCTGCCAGCGAGTAGCGATGGTTCATCCCGCCGCCCGCGCGAACAGCGTATTTCTCCAGGGCCCGCAGGCCGGGCGTGGTTTTTCGCGTGCAGACAATGGCCGCCCGCGTTCCTGTCACTGCGCGCACCAGACCGGCCGTCTCCGTGGCGATGCCGGAGAGATGCCCTAGAAAATTCAGTGCCGTACGCTCGGCGATGAGCAGGCTTCGGGAAGGGCCTTCGAAACTGGCTATTCGGGTTCTCGGTTCGACGACCGCGCCGTCGTCGACATGTCGGGTCACCACAATGGCCGGATCGACCAGCGCGCAAGCCAGTTCGGCGCAGTCGAGCCCGGCGATCACTCCGGCGCTGCGTACCTCGGCCGTTACGCAAGAGTGGTGTCCTGCAGGAATGACCGCCGCCGAGGTAATGTCACCGGCGAGGCCGAGGTCCTCCTCGAGCGCGTGACGTAGCACGGGCTCGATTACTGGGCGGGGCAGGGAGGCAATCTGCATATTACGCACTCCGCAACATGGGTTGAGCGAGAAGGGTATGCGCGGAGGCACGTATGTCATCCAGGCAAAGGCGGCGCCGTGTAGATCCCGACATCGCCACGGGAAAGTCGCTTCGGAAATGTGCACCGCGGGATTCCTCGCGCAGGGCCGCGAACACCGCAATGGAAAGCGCAACAATTGCCGGGTCCGCCGAAGGGTCGGAGCCTCTTGCAAGTGGCAACAATGCAGCCATCGCGGCACGGAGCCCCGTTCCATCCCTGGCGACACCGAGTGCCGCCGAGACAATTGGGCGGACGGTTTCCGGATCGGCCGCGGGAAGTGCGACCGGCGGAACCTTCGCAACACCTCCGGGCGAGTGCGTTGGCCGGCCAGAAATGTCCTTTGCTGCGCGGCGCGCCATGACCACCGCCTCGAGCAACGAGTTGCTGGCGAGTCGGTTGGCGCCATGCAAACCCGTGGATGCGCATTCACCCACCGCCCATAGCCCGTCCAGGCTACTGCGCGCCCGACTGTCCGTTGCAATTCCGCCCATGTGATAATGCGCAGCTGGCCGGACTGGTATCGGATGCGCCGCTGGGTCGATGTTTGCGGCGCGGCAAAGCTGGTGAATCTTGGGAAAACGCGACGCGAAACGCGCACCGAGCGCTTGGCTTGCGTCGAGGTAGACCTTGCCACCATCGGATGTGATGGTGTGGATCGCGCGGGCGACCACATCGCGCGGTGCGAGATCGGCGCCCGGCGTTCCTGCCATGACCCGTTGGCGTTTTTGGTCGACCAGAACCGCCCCCTCACCACGCACCGCCTCACTGATGAGCGCCAGCGGGCGGCGGGGGGTATCGAGCGCAGTGGGATGAAACTGCACGAATTCCATATCCGCCAGCGCAGCGCCGGCGCGGGCGGCCATTGCGATGCCCTGACCGAAATTCCCCACCGGGTTCGTCGTGGCATCGTATAGCCCGCCAATTCCGCCGGTCGCGAGAACAACACGCTCGGTGCGCAAAACTTCAACCTGTCGACCGCGTTGCAGTAACACACCCGCGATACGATCATCTTGCATGATCAATCGCCGAACCTCGACGCCGGTCAAAGAGGTAATCGACGGACAGGCGAACGCTGCCGTAACAAGTGCTGCTGTCATTGCCGCGCCAGAACCGTCGCCGTCGGAATGCAGGATGCGGCGGCGCGAATGCGCGGCCTCCCGCCCGAAGGCATATCCGCCGCATGCCGTGCGGTCGAAACGAACGCCGTATTGCTCCAACGCGGCGATTGCATGCGAGGATTCTGACAATATCGCTTCTGCTACGGTCGCATCGCAATGTCCGGCGCCCGCCATGAGCGTGTCCGAAAGGTGCAACGCCGCGCTGTCATCGCTACCGACGCTGGCCGCAATTCCGCCCTGCGCCCAAGCGCTGGAGCTTTCCCGGCCGAGACCATCGCGAGACACCAGCACGACAGGTTGGGGCGCCAATTCCAGCGCCGCCATCAACCCGGCGATCCCGGCACCGACGATGACGACGCGCCCGTGCAGGTCCAGAAGATCGGCCATCAAACCGCCAGCATCCGCTCCACCGCCCGGCGCGCATCCGCGGCGATTTCCGGATCGACCGTGACCTCGTGCCGGCCCTCTTCCAAAGCTGTGCGGATGTTCTTCAGGCTGATCCGCTTCATGTGCGGACACAGGTTGCAGGGGCGAACAAATTCCACCTTCGGGTGGTCGAGGGCCACATTGTCGCTCATCGAGCATTCCGTCAGCAGGCAGACCCGGCCCGGCTGCTCATCCCGCACGAAATCCGACATGACTGCCGTGGAGCCGGAGAAATCGGCCTCCGCCACCACCTCCGGCGGACATTCGGGGTGCGCGAGAACCGTTACCCCTGGCCACGCGCGGCGCATTTCGCGCACGTCCTCGGCGGTGAAAAGCTCGTGGACTTCGCAATGGCCATGCCAAGCGACGATCTCAACCTCCGTCTCCCGAGCCACATTGCGCGCGAGGTATTCGTCGGGAATCATCAGCACCTTCGGTACGCCGAGGGATTCCACCACTTTCACCGCATTGCCAGAGGTGCAGCAGATGTCAGAGGCCGCCTTTACTGCGGCGGAGGTGTTGACGTAGGTGATCACGGGTACGCCGGGGTGCGCTGCGCGCAATAGCGCGATGTCGGCGGGCGTGATTGAGTCGGCAAGCGAACAGCCCGCCCCGGTATGCGGAATCAGGACCGTCTTTTCCGGATTAAGCAGCTTCGCCGTCTCGGCCATGAAATGCACGCCCGCTAGCACAATCACGTCAGCATCGACCTTCACCGCTTCGCGCGCCAGCGCTAGGCTGTCGCCCACAATGTCGGCCACGCCGTGGAAGATCTCCGGCGTCTGGTAATTGTGAGCCAGGATCACCGCGTTCTTCTCGCGCTTGAGCGCAAGAATGGCTTCCACGTCCTCCTCGAACATCATCCAATCGGGTGGCGGGATGATCTGGCTGACCCGGCTATATAGTTCCGGAAGGCGGAAATCCGTCATGGCGACTCCTTTTATACTCCTTATGAGTACATTGAAGTCCGCATTTATTCTCGAATAGAGACTATGTCAATGGCGGGAAACGGGCAGACGCGTGCCCGAAAGCGTCTGCGCTTCGAGGATGGCAGGGCGGTAGCGAAAGAGCTTGGCTGGTCGCCCACTGGTGCCGCTCGACATTTCGCCTGTTTCTTCTATCAGTTCCTGATGGTCGATCTGCCGGCGAAAATTCGGCTTGTGGAGACGCAGGCCGGACAGGGCTTCGACCGTGCGCTGCAACTGAAGAAACGTGAAGCTCTCCGGCATCAGTTCGAACACCACGGGCGAGTACTTGATCTTTGCGCGGAGCCGCGTGATTCCGGTGGCAAGGATGCGCCGGTGATCGCCCGCCATCGGGCGCCCGAGTTCTGCGCCATCCAAAAGACCGGCTTCGTACATCAGCTCGTAGCGCTGCAGCACCAAGTCTTCGTTCCAGGCCTTTCCGTTCAATCCGAAGAGGAAGTCGATACGTTGCCGGTAGTGCGGATCGCCGCTTGCCCAACTGTCCAGCCGCTCGGTAATCGTCGTGACTTCGGCCGAATACGCATCGCGGCGGTCTTCCCATGGGAAGTACTCGTACCAGCTGTGCCAGGCGGGCCGGCCAGCGCCGGCGGCCGACTGTTCTCGCACCAATCCCAGATAGCCGATCGAAATGCGCCGCTTGTCGGCGGGCGCATCAGGGTCGCGATCCTTGTCTGCGAAGGTGTAGAGCTGCTCGAGGTATCCCACGGGGTGGCCGGTTTGGCTCTCTATCCAGTCACGCAAACCGCTCTGAAGGCTCCTGTGCTTCGACTCAAACGGGCCAGAGGGCAGCGCTTCGCCTCCGCGCAGGGTCATAACACGAGGTTCGTTGTCGGTCACGGCCACCAGAACGGCGATCAACTCTGCTTTTGCAAATCCGGCGGGCATCGGACACCTGTCTTGAATGTCATTCTCCGATAGCACGAAAGCGGCGCCGGACAAGGCGGCAGATGTCTTGACCAAGAGTGAACGCGGGTCTCATCGGAAGAACGCGCCACGCCTGTCCGTTGCCTGGCCGGCCAACCAGTCGCGAAACGCCAAAAGTGCCGCGTCGTCGTCCTTCTCGTCCGGCCATACCAGCCAATACGCGCCACGGACCGGCACCGCGGGGCGTAGGATCGGCGCAAGCCGCCCTTCGGCGATTTCGCTCCGGGCCAGGTAGTCCGGGAGGAGCGCGATTCCCAAGCCCGAGATCGCGGCCTGTATCATCATGGAAAACTGGTCCATCAGCATGCCGCCTCCAGCAATGGGTTCCACACCCTGGCCAAGAAACCAGTCGGCCCAGACATTTGGGCGCGACTCCAGGTGCAGCATGGGCATGCCATCCAGATCCTTCGGCTCTACCACCGGATGCGTGGCCAGGAATTCGGGAGATGCGCAGGCCGTCACATGCTCGTCGAAGAGTTTAAGGTGATTCACACGCGGCCAATCGCACTCACCGAAATAGATCGCTGCGTCGAGCGTCTCGCTAGCGAAATCAAAGCGCTGGATGCGGGTGGACATATTGATAGCGACACCCGGGTTGCAATGCAGAAACTGCCCCAATCGCGGCCCGAGCCAGCGGGTTGCGAAGGTCGGCAGTACGGCGAGCGAAAGCGTCCCGCCCTCCGGGTTGACGACGACTGTTGTGCTCGCGCGTTGGATCAAGTCGAGCGCGCGGGCGACGTCGCGCTGGTAGTTCACGGCTGTCGCATTGGGGATCAGCCGCCGGCGCTGACGTGTAAAAAGCTCCTTCCCGAGCTGCTCTTCCAGCGATTGGATCAAGCGGCTGACGGTGCTTTGGGTCAGGTTCAGCTCCTCGGCTGCCGAGGTGACCGACCCGTGCCGTACCACCGCATCGAAGGCAAGTAGGAGCTTGATCGAGGGGAGAAACCTTCTTGGCCGCATTATCATTCCATTTTTGAATGGATGCAGTGAGAAATACCGATTTATTCCGGCGGACTCCATGGATATTCAGGCAGGAACTGAATGCCACTCTATGTGCGCCCCCAATGGAGGAGCCCATGTCACCCAAGTCACACAAAGGTATCGCGTTCAACCCGGACGATCCGTTCCTACTTTCTGACCAACTCACCGAAGAAGAGCGGATGGTCAGCGATGCCGCGGCCGGTTTCGCCTCCGACCGCCTGTTACCGCGCGTCGAAGCTGCTTACATGGAGGAGCACACTGACCCGGATATCTTCCGTGAGATGGGCGAGGCCGGGTTGCTTGGTGTGACCATTCCGGAGGAATACGGCGGGGTAGGGGCCTCCTATGTCGCCTATGGTCTGGTGGCCCGCGAAGTGGAGCGGATCGACAGCGGATACCGGTCAATGATGTCGGTGCAGAGCTCTCTGGTCATGTTCCCGATCTACGCCTATGGCTCCGAGGCGCAGAAGCGGAAGTACCTGCCCAAGCTGGCCAGCGGCGCGTTCATTGGATGTTTCGGCCTGACCGAACCCGACGCGGGATCCGATCCGGCAGGCATGAAGACCCGCGCGGTGAAGACGGACGGCGGCTATCGTCTGATCGGCACGAAAATGTGGATCTCTAACAGCCCGATTGCCGATGTCTTCGTCGTCTGGGCGAAGTCGGAAGCCCATGGCGGCAAGGTCCGAGGCTTCATTCTGGAAAAGGGAATGAAGGGGCTAAGTGCACCGAAAATTGGTGGTAAACTGAGCTTGCGGGCCTCGATCACAGGCGAAATTGTCATGGACAATGTCGAGGTAGGCGAGGATGCGCTGCTGCCGGAGGCGCAGGGAATGGGCGGCCCGTTCGGCTGCTTGAACCGGGCACGCTACGGGATCGCCTGGGGTGTGATGGGCGCGGCGGAGGATTGCTTTTTCCGGGCGCGGCAGTACGGGCTCGACCGGCAGCAGTTCAACCGTCCTCTGGCCGCGACGCAACTCTATCAGAAGAAGCTCGCCGACATGCAGACAGAGATCGCGCTCGGCCTGCAGTCCTGCCTACGCGTCGGGCGGCTATTCGACGAAGGCCGGTTCGCACCCGAAATGATCTCACTGATCAAGCGCAACAATTGCGGCAAGGCACTGGAAATTGCCCGGAACGCGCGCGACATGCACGGCGGAAACGGGATTCAGATCGAGTACCATGTCATGCGTCACGCCCAGAATCTGGAGACGGTGAACACCTACGAGGGTACACATGATGTCCATGCGCTGATCCTCGGGCGCGCAATCACCGGTATTCCGGCCTTTGCCTGAGTCATGACAATGCCCGACGACGCACCGCTGCGCGGGCTCAAGGTGGTTGAGCTGGCCCGGATTCTCGCCGGCCCCTGGATCGGTCAGACACTGGCGGATCTGGGCGCCGAAGTGATCAAGGTCGAATCGCCCGAAGGCGACGATACGCGCCGCTGGGGACCTCCTTTCATCGAACGCAGACGGCCCGATGGCGAGACCGAAACGGTTGCGGCCTACTTTCAAGCCGCCAACCGTGGCAAGACCTCCGTGACATGCGACTTCGCCGATCCCGAAGACCTCGCTCGGTTGAAAGAGCTCATCGACGATGCCGATTTGCTGTTGGAAAACTACAAGGTCGGGGGATTGCGCAAATACGGGCTAGACTACTTATCCGTGTCTGAACGCAATCCGCGGCTGGTCTACGCCTCCATCACGGGCTTTGGCCAATTTGGGCCGCGCGCCGCGCAGCCCGGCTATGATTTCCTGATCCAGGGGATGTGCGGAATCATGGACTTGACCGGTGAGCCAAACGGCGAGCCCCAAAAAATCGGCGTCGCCTGGATCGACATTTTCACCGGCCTGTACGGCACGATCGCAGTGCAAGCAGCCCTCGCCGAGCGTGCGACGTCAGGCAGGGGGCAGCACATCGACCTTTCGTTATTGGATTGCGGCGTAGCGGTCCTGGCAAATCAGGCGACAAACTACCTACTTGGTGGTGTGGTGCCGACGCGTCTCGGAAATGCACATCCAAATATCGTGCCCTATCAGGTCTTTCCCGCCGCTGACGGACACCTGATCATCGCCTGCGGAAACGACAGGCAATTCGGGGCGCTGTGCGACGTACTCTCCCTCGACGGGATTTCGAGCAACGAGGCCTTTGCGACCAATCCGGCGCGAGTAGCCAACCGTGCGAAACTAGCGGAAGTCATCGCCGAGCGCACGGAGAAGTGGCACAAGGCAGACCTCATCGCGGCGTTCGCCGACGCCGGGGTACCTGCTGGCTCCATAAACAACGTGGCCGAGGCTCTGGCCGATCCGCAGGTCGCGGCCCGCAACATAGTGATCGAACCCGAAGGCATCACCGGTTTGCGTACCCCTATCCGTTTTTCACGCAGCGCACTCGATGTGGAGCGATCGGCACCAATGCTGGGAACAGGCGCTTGGCGGTTTGGATACGGCGGGGCCAAGGAGAAGGCATAGGTAAGACCGCCGGGACGGCAACCGGCGCACGCTCACAATAACGTTCCAGTGCGTGCCGACTCCAACGGTACCCCGAGTGCCTCTTGTGTGGTTAAGACAGACGCTCCCCGGCTAGTGGCGAAACCTCCACATTTTGCGTTCAACGCCGAGGTACCCAAAAACAAAATTAACATAACGTCGATTATGCGCAGCTCAGGTCGCATTCGTGCATGTGCGAAGCGCGACCTGCCTGCCTTGCACTAATGGCACCGTTCTCGGCGTTGAAGCTCGCCTATTCACCAACATTAGGGCGTCGATGATCTCGCCCCTGCTTACATTTCCAGGGTTTCTTTGTGGACCGGCGCGATGCGCTCTTGCGATACACGACTAAATTTGTAAGTTAAGTGGCAGTTTCTCGGTACAGACCGGATCTTGTTCCCGTCCCACCTGGCGATGCGCAATGGCATGACAGACCCATCTGATCCGCATA
The DNA here is from genome assembly GCF_001509585.1 of Tropicimonas marinistellae. Taxonomy (GTDB): domain Bacteria; phylum Pseudomonadota; class Alphaproteobacteria; order Rhodobacterales; family Rhodobacteraceae; genus Tropicimonas; species Tropicimonas marinistellae. The sequence continues at coordinate 16,940 of NZ_LNCI01000017.1, forward strand.
GACCAAATGCGATGCCTGCCCCCAACGCGGGTTCGGCCACCTGTGTTGAACAAGCGATCGCGATCACACCAGTTTCGGCCGGACTGCCCGTGTTCGATGCCGCAACGCTATGCGGTGATGATGGCACCGCGCACATCGTACTGGACGAAAAAGTCTATACCTTGCGGATCACGAAGGCAGGCAAGCTCATTCTGACGAAATAGCAAGCCGCGTTTCTCGGACCGGCAAAATCACCATCGCGCAGGGCCACCTACAAATGATGCATGATCAACGGTCGCCCCTCTACCTGCTCAACCCGGATTTCCATGCCGAACAGCGCCGAGAGCGTTGCCGGCGTCAGAATATCCTTTGGCGAGCCTGATGCGGAAACCTGTCCGTCTTTCAGCGCCACGATATGATCCGCCCAACCGGCGGCGTAGTTGATCTCGTGGACAACCATCACGACGCTGCGCGGCCGGTCCAGCGAAGGCCTTGTCTGAGCATGAACCCGTGCCATCAATGCACGGGCGTGGAACATGTCGAGATTATTGAGCGGCTCGTCGAGCAACAGCCAATCCGTACCCTGTGCAAACCCCATGGCGACGAAGGCGCGCTGTTGCTGTCCGCCCGACAACTCGTCGAGGAAGCGGTGGCGCAGATCCTCCAGACCGAAATCCGAAATAGCTTCGGCGACGGCCGCCGCGTCCTGCGGTCCGGGGCGACCGCGGTGGTGTGGCCAGCGGCCGAAGCCGACCAGATCCTGCACTCGCAAACGGCTGGCAATGCCGACTTGCTGGGCGACGATTGCGAGCCGAAGCGCAAGATCCCGGGAGGGGGTGCGCGACACGTCCTCCCCATCCACAACGATGGCACCCTGCTCCAGCGGTAAGAGGCGGGCAACGAGATTCAGGAGAGTTGATTTTCCCGCGCCGTTGGGACCGATCAGAGCGGTAATCCCGGAACGAGGAATGTCGCAAGTGACATCGTGCAAGATCGGTGTCCCGTTGATCCTGTGACTGACATTCCGGATTTCGATCATCGAATGCGCCCCTTGAGAACGAGAAAGAGGAAGAACGTCCCGCCAAAGAACTCAATGATAACCGCCAGTGTCGACTGCAGGTGCAGAACGCGCTCGAAGAGCCATTGCCCGGCAACGAGCACGGTCGCCGCAATCATCGCTGACGCAGGCAGCAATACCGCGTGTCGATGACTCCGCATGAGTGCATGCGCCAGTGCTGCAACCAGAAGGCCGAGAAACGTAATCGGCCCCACAAGTGCCGTTGAGACCGAGACAAGCGCAGCCGTTACCGCAAGAAGCGCAATCACGAGCCGGTCATAGGCAAGCCCCAGTCCGATGGCAGTGCTGCGTCCGAGTGCGACCACGTCGAGAGTGCCAGCAAGACGCGCCAACACTGCGAGCGCTGCAAGTGTCACGGCACCTGCGAAGAAAAGCTGTGCGGGATCCACACTACCGAAGCTGGCAAACATCGCGCCCTGGACGACGGAGTATTCGGATGGATCGATTACGCGTTGGAGAAATCCCGTGAGCGAGCGAAAGAAGACGCCAAAGATCACTCCGACGAGGATCATGCGGTGCATGTCGTGTTTTCCCCGCCCCAGGAGCAGCGAAAACAGCGCCATCGCTGCGGCCATCATGACAACCGTTTCCAAAAGGAACTTCGCCGGGCCAGCCAAGCTCAAGTAGCCGAATCCGCCAAGCAAGAAGACGAGCCCCGTTTGCATAAGAAGAAACAACGCGTCGAACCCCATAATGGCCGGCGTCAGGATCCGGTTTCCGGTCACGGTCTGGAAAACCACCGTGCTGATCCCGACGGCCGCACCGACGCACAGCAGAGCGGCGAGTTTTATTGATCGGAGTTCAAGGATAAAGCCCACTCTGCCCTTCAAGCCCCAAACCAGAAACAGAGCGCACGCAAGAACGAGAAGGCAGGCAAGGAGAACCAGACGACGATCAGGCATTGCGCGCTCCGTTCGCCGGCTTGCCCAGCAACAGCCAAAGAAAAATCGCAGCACCAACCGCGCCAAAAATGGTGCCCGCCGGGATCTCGTATGGATACCGAACAACCCTGCCAAGGATGTCGGAGGCAAGCACCATGCCGGCGCCCATCCCGGCCACGACAGGCAGGCTGGCGCGCAGGTTGTCGCCCATGATCCGGGCCACGATATTGGGCACCACGAGCCCGACGAAGGGCACCATACCAACGGTCACAACAACCAGCGCCGTGACCATGGAGACAGTTACGAGCCCGAGCGCCATCACCTGGCCGTAGTTGAGCCCGAGGCCGACGGAGGTGGACCGACCGAGCCCAACGATGGTGAATTGATCTGCCGCAACATAGGCAACCACGGCCATGGCGCCGGCGAGCCAAAGAAGCTCGTAGCGACCCGCAAGGATGCCGGAAAACTCGCCGCTCATCCACACGCCGAGATACTGCATCAGATCCGCCTGATAGGCGACGAACGTGGTGCCTGCGCCGATGATTCCGCTATAGATCAACCCGACCAGCGGGACGAGCAGTGGTTGTTCGGGCGGAAGCCGCTTGATGAGCACAAGAAATCCGCCCATGCCCAGCAAAGCGGTGAGCGCGGCCACGAGCATCTTGCCAACGATCGGCATGGCCGGAGCCGCTAGGGTGACGAGCAAAAGGCCCAGCATCGCGGCCTCCGTTGTGCCGGTTGTCCCGGGCTCGACGAAACGGTTGCGCACCAGAAGCTGCATGATCACGCCGGCAACTGCCATTGCCGCTCCGGTGAGCAAGGCAGCAAAGGTGCGGGGCAGCCGGCTGACAAGAAGCAACCGTAGTGCCTCCGGATCGCTCGCGATATCGCGCAGATCAAACGGCGCCGCACCGATGAGCACGGAGACCAGCGCAAGTACCGTCAGCGTTACGATCGTGAGAAAGTAGGAGGGTCGCATCGAGCCGTTGCCGAGCCAGGGCCGCGTTGGCGGCCCCAGCGGCGACAAACTGTCAACCGCCGAAAGCGGCGATCAGTTCATCGAGTGTTCCCGATACCGCCTGAATGCCGCCGCCCGCGACGTAGATCCTGCCGGCGTCGACAAAAACCACGTGACCGTTCTTCCAAGCCTGCGTCTCGCGCACGAGTTCGTTGTCGAGGGTTTCGGCCGCGCTTTCCCCCTCGGCGCCGATCGCCGCTCCGCGGTCGATGACGATTAGCCAATCAGGGTTCACTTCGGCAATGAATTCGAACGAGATCGCTTCGCCGTGGGTTTGAGCGTCAACGCCTTCCTTGGCTTCGGGCAGCGCAAGTTCGTTGTGAATCCAACCGAAACGCGATCCGGCCCCATAGGCGGAGATCTTCGGCCCGTTGGTGAGAATGATGAGCGCGTTCCCCTTCCCTTCGATGGCGGCGCGTGCGGTCGCGAGTTTCTGCTCGAAGTCGGCCTTTAGCTCTGCGGCCTTTTCTTCGAGATCCATCAGCTTACCGTAGGCGTCCAGCCGCGAGAGCGCCTGAGAGATGTGATCGTCACCCCAAATCGTCATGTCCACAGTCGGCGCAATGCGGGCGAGCGCATCCACCTGGCTGGAGGAACGCCCTCCGGCGACGATCAGATCCGGCTCGAGGTTCGCCAGCGCCTCGAAATCGGGCTCGAACAGCGTCCCGATCGGTGTTGCGCTCTTCGCGACGTCGTCGAGATAGGCCACGTAGTAAGGCTGCGGAATACCGACAATCGGAACGCCAAGTGCGGATAGCGTGTCAATGGCCGCGATGTCGAAAACTGCAATCCTCGCGGGTGTAGCCGGAACGCTCTCAGGCCCTTTTGCGGTATCGATCGTTAGCTCGGCGGCGTGCGACGCTGTAACAAACACAGCGCCAGCGACCAGGGCCTTGGCGGCCCATCGGACGGATTTGAGCATTGGGAAGCTCCAGATATGCGTGGTCAGGTGGCGCGACACTGGCATCTGGCTTGCATCCCGCTTCGTTCAAGACTTCTATTCTCTTGAGTGACAGCGGTCCAGATCGTATTCTGATAAAAAAGTTCAGGAAAAAGCATGTATGAACTCACCGGGTCGTTCAGGACCGCGAACGCCAGCAAGTACCTTCAGCAGCTTTGCAAGCATTTCGCGCACAAGGTGGAGGTCTGCTACGAGCCGGAGTGGGGATGCGTGTGCTTCCCGTTCGGCCGAGTCGAGATGAAGGCAGACGATGATTGCCTGTCAGTCTCCTGCAAACCGGAAACCGCGGAACAGGCGGATCGCGTACGCGGTGTGATCGACAGCCATCTTGAGCGATTTGCCTTTCGCGAAGCATTCACATCAATGGATTGGACAAAAACCGAACTGACGGCCGAGTGAAACTAGGTCTCCGGACCGATGTTTGTGTTGGTGCTCGGTAGGCGAAATGGGTCGGTTCCGGACAGATCGCTTGCATTCAAAATGTCAGTTCCTACGCGGCGCAACATGCGGTGATATCCACGTCTGCGACATGACCAAGACTGAGCTCTCCATCGACGCTCCGAAGACATGCCTTCCAACCAGGCGCGATCCTGCGCAGGCAACCACAAAGATCCTCGGACCCCTCGGTGGCACCGCGAAGGTACCTGGACCTCATCGAGCGCAGGATAAGTACACAGATGCAGCACGTCCGAGTGAGTGCCACCACGCTCCGGCAGCCGGGTCGGCACGAGCGCGCGCGATTCTTGGACCTACGGATTCGACGGTGTTTCGATTATCCGCGCGGCGCAAACGGCGGGCCGTGTTGTTGGTACATTCCGTAAGGACAGTTCTGGGTGATGTGCCACACCTCTGGCATGTCAGATTCGTGAACCGCCAGAGTACTCACACGGTCAAAACCGCCGGTGGCATCTTTCTCGCGCGCGTAATTCAGGAGGGTACCGAGTGACATTGACCCGAAACGTTCCACTCACGCCGGCACAGAGCGCCCTTCTCTTTATAGATGTGCAGAATTATTGCGCCCATCGCGACGGCGGAGAACTCAAGGACGTAGAACCGAGCGTAGTCGAGGAACGCTACGGCTGGTACTTCGACATGTTGGACACACGCGTGATTCCAAACATGCAACGGCTTCAATCAAGGTGCCGGACCGCAGGAATCGAAGTCATGTACACGACGATCGAAAGCCTGACGCTCGATGGACGAGACCGCTCGCTTGACTACAAGATCACCGGATTCAACGTACCCAAGGGCTCCTGGAACGGAAAGGTGATCGATCAAATCGCGCCGGAAGGAGATGAAATCGTCTTGCCGAAGTCCTCGTCTTCCGTCTTCGTCTCGACCCATATCGACTACGTCCTACGCAATCTCGGTGTCAAACAATTGGTGCTCTCGGGTCTGTTGACGGACCAATGCGTTGAAAGCGCGATCCGGGACGCTTGTGACCTCGGATACCTTGTCACGCAAGTTACCGATGCCTGTCTCACCTATTCGCAGGTGCGCCATGACAATTCACTCAGCGCCATCAAGGGCTATTGCCGGCAAGTGACCACGGCCGAGTTGATCGCAGAACTCAGTGCCTGACCGCCCATCGGTTTCGTTGCGCCGTCTGGGCGCGATGGGGGCGTCAGAATCTCGTGCGCGCCCTCTACTCAGACGCCCTCGCCCCCCTTTGTGAAGCCATCGTCCTTTCGGCGGCTAGTACCGCTCTGCTTTGGTCTCCGGTGGGACGTATTCCGCCGGCTCTACTTCAATCCAGCCGGGCGTAAGACAGCGGAAGTGCATGCTCGCCATATCCGGACCAAGCAATACCTGGGGTTACATCACGGCGCCGATCTGCCAGGGAACGAATTCATAGTTCCCAACGCCCATGGCCTCTGACTTGGTTTGTTCGCCGGATGCCACGCGCAGGATTGCATCATAGATCTCGCGTCCAACCTCTTCGATACTCGCGTGTTCGGACAGGACCCGACCGGCATTGATATCCATGTCCTCGGTTTGCCGTAGGTAGGTCTCCGTATTGGATGAGACCTTGATCGTGGGAGCCGGCTTGGAGCCGTACGCGGAACCGCGTCCGGTCGTGAACACCACAACATTGCATCCTCCCGCGATTTGGCCGGTAATCGAGGCGGGATCATAGCCAGGGCTATCCATGAACACGAAACCAGGCTCCCTTACAGGTTCCGCGTATTTGTAGACAGCGTTGAGCGGCGTGGTGCCACCCTTCGCAGCTGCGCCCAATGACTTTTCGAGGATAGTTGTCAGGCCACCCTTCTTGTTCCCCGGGCTTGGGTTGTTGTTCATCGAGCCCTTATTGCGGAAGGTGTAGTCCTGCCACCAAGTGACAAGCCCAATCAGTTTCTCACCCACCTCGCGGCTGGCGGCGCGGGCAGTCAGCAGATGCTCAGCCCCATATATCTCCGGCGTCTCGGCCAACACGCCAGTTGCGCCCTGAGATGCGAGCAAATCACAGGCATACCCGAGCGCGGGATTCGCGGTCATCCCCGACCAGGCGTCCGATCCGCCGCACTGCAGGGCGACCTTCAGGCCGCTCGCCGGACAAGGTTCTCGGCTGACGTCATTGACCAGCGGGAGCATTTCCTCAACCAGCTGGATACCGTGTTCGATCGTGGTGCGCAGACCGCCCATTTCCTGAATGTTCATGTGTTTGAACAACGCGCCAGTCTTCAACCCGTGGGCTTCAACCAGCCAATCGATCTGGTTGATCTCACAGCCTAGTCCCGCCATGACAACGCCGCCCACATTCGGGCTGCGGGCATAGCCCCACATGACACGCTGGAGCGTTTCGAACCCCTCGCCAGAGCTTGCCATCCCGCAGCCGGTGCCGTGGCTGAAGGCGACCACACCATCGACATTCGGATAGTCGGCGAGGCGCTCGGGCGTGAAGTGATCCGCGATCATGTGGCAGGCGGTGGCAGAGCAGTTCACCGAGCTGAGGATGGCGATGAAATTGCGGGTACCAAACTGGCCGTCTTCTCGGCGGTAGCCCATGAATGTGTCATGCCGCGCGGCAGGTACTGCCGGATGAAGATTGGTTGCGAACTCATACGCCGACCCAACATCCCTGAACTCGAGGTTATGAACGTGTACATGGCTGCCGGCGGCGATATCGTCCATGGCATAGCCGATCACCTGTGCATACTTGCGTACCGGCGTTCCCTTGGGGATGTCGGTGGTCGCGATCTTGTGGCCACGGGGTATGGGCGCTCGGGTGACGGCACCTTCGACCTCGGTACCGGATTCGAGGGCCTTGACGGCGGTAACGACATTGTCGGCTTGCGAAAGTCGGATGGTCTGCATTCAGCGCCTCATTCGTGGGATTGAACCTGCGAGATGCGGGAGGTTGTCGATGCCGCCCCGAGCGCGTCGGTTGGCAGGTGAACTTGGATCATGAAGGGAAAGCCTCTTCCAGGGAGGCCATAACGCCTTCGAGGTGTTTGCGCATCTCCTCGCGCGCCGCCTCTGCGTCCTGCCGACTGATGGCATCGAGGATGCGCATGTGTTCGTAGACGCCACGCGTGCGGGCCTTGTCGATGCGAACATGCTTCTGCAGTTCGGGCCAAAGCTGACCAGTTTCCCGCATTTTCCACATGTGGCCGACCAGGCTCTCGAGTATCTGGTTGCCACAGGCGGACGCGACAAGCAGGTGAAACTGCCGGTCACCGTTCTGGCTGTGGAAGCCGTCCTCGTGCTCCTTGAGCATTTCGATGATTGTGGCTTCCAGCGCGTCATGCAGCGAGTCCGGCCGACGTTGCGCGGCGAGGAACGCGACCTGTGGCTCAATTGCGAGACGTGCTTCGAGTTGCTCGAAGGGGCCACATTCCTCTTCGAAACCAACGCTGGGCAGCGCGCGATGTACCGCCGTGCCGACGAAAGCCCCGGCATTCTTCCGCACGGTTACGGCGCCCATGACCTCCAGCGCCACAAGAGCCTCTCGCAGTGTTGGCCGGCTCACGCCTAACTCCGCGACCAGTTCTGCCTCACTCGGCAGCTTCGTGCCCGGTTCGAGGCCACGCTCTGCAATCAAAGCACAGATCCGCTCGGCAACATCCGCAAAGAGGCGCTGCGTCACCCCGTGATTGGCAAGGATAGCTGATGGTTGTCGGTCCATTCCTCCGCACTAGGCCCGTATTGACTGACAGTCAAGCGAAAACATCGCGTAATTCCTCCGGAATCCGCATATTTTGTCAGGCAATAATTCCACAGAACACACCAATCGGCCCAGGTGCGCGGCATCTCGAAAGGGGATAGACAGGGAAAGTGATGCCATTTCCGAGAGATCCCGTACCATGCGCCCCGAGACTCTGCTTTCCGACCTGGTCGCCTTTCCCACCGTCGCGGGACGCCCAAACGGAGCGTTGATCGACTATGTTCAGACCTACTTGAGCGACCACGGGCTGGCCTCGACGGTGGTCGAAGGCGAAGCAGACCGCTTCAACTTGTTCGCCACAATCGGCCCTGTGGACCGGTCTGGATACATCCTCTCGGGTCATGTGGATGTGGTGCCGGCCGAAGAGCCGGAATGGCAGGGTGACCCCTTCGCCTTGCGGCATGTGCAAGATCGACTGATCGGCCGCGGCGCGGTGGACATGAAAGGCTTCGTCGCCGCAATCCTGTCGTCTGTGCCAGACCTGATGCAATTACCTCTCTCTCGTCCGATCCACATCGCGTTGTCCTATGACGAGGAGGCCGGGTGTCGCGGCGTGCCGTACCTCATCGAAGAGCTTCCCACGCTATGCGCGCCGCCGCTTGGGTGTATCGTCGGCGAGCCATCGGGCATGGTACCGGTGCTGCGCCACAAGGGTAAGGCAACGGTGAAACTCACCGCGCGCGGCAGACCCGGTCATTCCTCGCGTCCGGACCTTGGGCGAAACGCGATCCATGATCTGCTCCCCGCGTTGTTGGCAACAGCCGCCCTGCCCGACCAGCTTCAGATGTCCGGACGGCGCCATAACGCATTCGAACCGCCGCACTCCACCGTTCAGATCGGCACCATACATGGCGGGCAGGCCGTGAACATCATTCCCGACCACGTTGAAGCGCTGATCGAGGCGCGGGCCGTGCCGGGCGACGACCCGATGGACCTTCTGGCACCGGTTCTAACGACCGCTCAGGACAATGGGGCCATCGCGGCGGAGGTCGTCGCATCCTATCCAGCGCTCGACCTGGATGAGAAAGCGCCCTTGGTTTCACTGCTCTCAAGTCTGACCGGAACCACACCGCTGGCTGCCGTCAGTTTCGGCACTGAGGCGGGTCTGTTCCAGGCGGCAGGGATCCCGTCGATCATCTGCGGACCAGGGGACATATCGCGCGCCCACAAACCCGAAGAGTACATCGCCGTGAGTGAACTGCGGGCCGCGCGCGAACTGGCAATCGCCCTTGGTCACGCAATGACCGAGTGACGGTGCCAAGGCCAGTGCGCAGGGCGTCGGCGCCATCCGCCCCGAAGCGGCGTGCCGCCGTCCGACAAAGCCGCAGTGAGAGGGGACGCCCTGATAGCCTTCGCGGAAAAGCACCGCGCCCGCACCGCGGCGGTGTCAAACGCCGAGGGCTTGTCCATTCGGGCAAACAACACTCTGTCGCGATCGCATTGACATGTCCGGACGGGATAGCTACCCAGAGCGACTAGAAGGAAGCGAGCACTCGTTTCGGGAATTGCGATCCACTCTGCAGATTCCGAAACGTCCCATGCCAGTCACCTTGAGAGCGGCCCCGGCGGGCTGCATTTCAAACGGGCGACCACACCGCCCCTGGCAATGGAACGTTCTGAACGATGGCAAAACCGATGCTGACCATCGACGCATCTGCGCTCGATACCTTCAACTCCAAAACATTCGTGGCCGAAGTCTTCGATGGGTTCGATGACGCGGATACGACCTACTACGGTGGCACGCCGGACTCGGCCTATGGCGGCACATACTACGTAAACGGTAGCCAGGTGCTGAACCGTTACAGTGCGGATACCACGGAGACCGACTACGTTACCGTTCTGGACGGGACAGAAATCGCCTATGACTTCATTCACCACGGGGCCTCTTTCGGCCATGGGATTTCAGGCGAAGTGGACTCGCTCGTTTTCGGAATGTGGGTCGAAGGAACCACCACTGCCGAAGAGGGCACAGGCGCGGCAGGCCGCGTTGACGGGCTCGACACGTTGCTGACAATTGACGGGCTGGGCCTTTCGGCGGATCCGGGCGCCGGGAACGATCTCGAAACAAACGCCGTTTATGCGCTGTACAAGGCCGTCCAGACCTTCGATGCCGACGCGATCATGGAATTGATCTCAGGTTACAGTATCAAACTTCTGGGGTCCGCAGGCGACGACGTGCTGAAGGGTTTCGACTTGGACGACGTTCTGAATGGCGGTGCGGGCGACGACGTGCTGCGCGCCGGAAAGGGCGCGGACGCACTGCGCGGCGGTGAGGGTGCTGACTCGCTCTACGGCGCCCGGGGCGACGACTTCCTTGGCGGCGGCGAGGGGAACGACACGCTTGTCGGCGGCAAGGGAGACGACACGATCCGCGGCGGCAAGGGTGCTGACGAACTGCGTGGCGGCGGCGGGGATGACAAGATCATTGGCGGCGCTGGAAAGGACATTCTCGTCGGTGGTGACGGCGCCGATGTGTTCTTCTTTCAGCCGGGCTCCGGCGTAGATACCATCCGCGACTTCGGCGTCGCCATGGACCGCATAGACCTCTCTGCCCTCGACGTTGCCTCGTTCGACGATGTCTCGACCAAAGACGTGGCGGCCGGTGTGCGGCTCACCGCAGACGGTGTCTCGATCCTTCTCAACGGTGTTGGTGAGAGCGATTTGAGCGCGGAATTGTTCCTGTTCTGAGGATACCTCGGATGCGGATGTACTCGCTACTCCGTACGCGCTGCGGGATCTCCCTTGGTCTCACGGCGATCGTTCTGGGCCATGGCCTTCCGGCCTTGGCCCAGGAGACCGACGGCGCGGCCGAGAGCGGTTTCGCTTTGGGAGAGATTACCGTGAACGCCGAACCGGAAGTTGCACCTGTCGCAACCCATCCCGGACCCAATCAGACCCGCCTGGGATCGGACATACTGGAAAGCGAGTTCTCCGGCGCGTCATTGAGCACAGTTCTAAACTCGATCGCGGGCGTCTCTACCGAAACACAGGCGGGAAACCCGGCGGTTGCCGTGAGTATCCGCGGATTGCAAAACGACGGCAGGGTCGCCGTGACAATCGATGGCGCGCCGCAAAACTTCGCGAAAAGCGGTCACGCAGCCAATAGTGCCTTCTTCGCCGATCCCGAGATGCTGCGATCGGTCGACGTTGTACGTGGACCGGCGGGAACGAACGCCGCGGCAGGTGCCATCGGTGGCACGCTGGCATTGCGCACCATCGACGCGGAGGACCTTCTCGACCACGGCGAGACCCAAGGCGGTGAAGCAAGACTGCGGTTTGGCACACTTCTGGAACGTCCGACCATGCACGCGGCATGGGCAACGCGAATCGGCGAAAACGACGATCTTGTTTTTGCAGCGACGACCGTCGAGGAATCCGACTACACCGCGCCCGACGACACCGATGTACTTGCGCATGAGGAAACCCTCTCGCTACTCGTGAAGTACGCCCACAGATTTGGCGGCGGCCAGAAACTGACGTTCGGGGTGAAAAGCCTCGGATCGGACTATGAAACAGGCTACGAGAGTACCCCGCGCCGAAATCGGCTCGATAGCCTGTCGTCCACACTGGAGTTCACAGGAAGCGCCGGGGCTTGGCACACGTTGGACGCGACGCTGTCACACACCGACACCCGAATCGCTCAACGACAGATTGACAGCGATGGCCACACCATCGGACCTCGGCGCTGGTACGAAACCGAGACAACTGGCCTGAGAGCCACAGCGGCACGCGACGCGTTTCTTGGGAGTATCGAACACCGCCTGACGTTCGTGCTCGACGGGTATCAGGACGTCGTAACCGTCGATGATCCTGCGGCAGCCGGCGGCAGTCTGACCGCACCTGGCACGCGCAAGCTTTGGTCGGTCCTTGCCGAGGATGCGATCCAGCTTTCGGACCGGACAGAAGCCGTGCTCGGCCTTCGCTTCGACACCTACAATCTGACCAGCGACGAAGGCGAGATCGACGGTCAACAAGTCTCGCCTTCTCTCATCCTGCGCCACACCCGGGGACCGCTGACATTCCACGCTATCCTCGCCCAGGCCTTCCGCCCACCGACGCTGTCTGAAGCACTGGTCAACGGCGAACACCCCGAACCGGCCAACTTCGACATTCGACCAAACCCAAACCTCGTACCGGAACATGCAACGACTTTCGAACTCGGCGCCACCATGGACATGTTCGATGTGGTCCGCCCGTCCGACAGGCTCACCGGCCGCATCGCGGTGTTCCGCAACGAGGTCGACGACTACATTGCGATCGAAGAGGTCGTGATCTCGCTGTTCAATCGCTACTACCAGTACCAGAACGTCGACCACGTTCGGCTCGAAGGGGTCGAACTGGAACTCGGATACGAACTTGAGCAAGTCTTCGCGCGCCTGAACGGGCAGATCACTGACAGCGTCAACATCGACACCGGTGAACCCGTGAGTGGCGTCGCACCGGACCGCTATGTTCTCACGGCTGGATGGCGGAACCCGGACCGAACACTGGAAATCGGCGGCCGCTACACAAAAGTCGCCGAGCGATACGACGACCTGTTCTCGAGCGAGGCGTGGCATACGGTCGATCTGTTCCTCAACCGGAGCCTGTGGTCCGGCGGCACGCTGAACATCGCGCTGAACAACATCACCAACGAAACCTACACGGCCTACCTATCGACCCAGCCGGCGCCAGGCTTCAACGCCCAGGCATCGCTGATCTGGGAGTTCTGACTGCGGGGCCCCGCAAGGAGAATTGAAAATGCTGACCATCAGATTGACGGCCGATGCCGAAACCGGCGAAGGCGTCGAATTCAACGCGGATTACGATGCCTTTTTCGAGGGCTTCGAGCCCTATGCCTATCCGCTCTTTCTCCCTGAAGAGGGCGAAACCACGCAGATCGTTCATCTGGAAACACCAGAGACCGGCGAAGAGGCGGAATCGCGCGCTGTTCTCGTGGAAGGACAGGACTTCGACTACACATTCTCCAACCACTCGGTCAGCGGCACCATCGAAACCGTCCGGCTTGTCCGACTTGGCGATGCCTATGACACGGAAACCGAGGATCTGGTCTATGACGAGGACGGTTTGGTTTCCGACGCTACGCCAATCATCACCATCTCTGGGCTCGGCATCTACAACGAGGCCGGGGTGAAGGGCGATGTTCACGAGATTATCAAGGGTTTCATGGGTGGCGGACACGACGGAACATCAATCGCTCCCGATGCGTTTTCGGCGCATCTGTTCGCCGAGGGACACAAGCTGCTCGGCTCTTCCGGCGACGATGTGTACGTCGGCACGAAATACGCCGATGTGGTCAAGGGCGCCGGGGGGAGCGACGAACTCAAAGGCGCCAAGGGCAACGACAAGATCTACGGTGGCGACGGGCGCGACGCGGTGTTTGGACAAGCGGGCGCAGACGCGCTGTTCGGCGGTGCGGGCCGGGATAAGCTTGTCGGTGGCACCGGGACCGACAAGCTAACCGGCGGCAAGGGTACTGACACTTTCGTCTTTCGCTCGGTGGCGGAGGCCAACAAGGACAAGATCACCGATTTCTCCGCCGGTGATCGGATAAACCTGCGCGGGATCGATGCCGATTCCGGCGCCAAAGGCAACCAGGCCTTCGATTTCATTAGCACGGATGATTTCAGCGGATCCGCGGGAGAATTGCGGGTTGTGGAACAGGGCGACCGGCTCGTGCTCAAGGGCGACGTCGACGGGAACGGCCGATTGGATTTTCGACTCGTGCTGCTTGATGCGGAAACAGTGGACGCCGGCGACTTCCTGCTCTAGCCGCTCGCCGCGCACGGAGGCACCTGCCGATCGCTCCCGTCGGTCGCACCGGCTGCGACGGCGTCGTAGACCACACGGCCAAGCGCCTCGCCGATTTCGGTGTGCAGTCCGGCAAAGGCCGCCTGCCCCGGCGGGGCTGCAATCGCAATGCAATCGGATCCGGTACCAGTCGCCAACCCCCCCAACACGTCGAAAGCTCTCGGTCGCACGCGTCGAACGACGCTTTTGGTCATCGCGCAAAACGCGACCCGAAACGGAGAGACGCGGCGGTTGAGCCCCGATTAGAGCCTGTCCGGACGGCGCATCATAGCCTCAAGCTTCGACATCGCATCGAGGAATGGCGCCGTCTCATTGCCCTCGCAGATAAGCATGGCATGGACATGTGCCGCACTCGTCCACCCATTCCGCAACGCTCGTAATGTTCCGATGAACTGACGTTCGCAATCACTGACCTTGAGTGAGCATCCAGGGCATCGTGGGTTGAAATAGACGAACGTTGAACGACGCGCACAGCGCAACGCCTGCACGCCCCGCAAAAGCGCAACGCTGATCGCGGCATCTTCCCGCCCTGGAAAACCCGTCTCGGCCAATCGAAACGCCATCAGCCAATCCTGGCTTTCGGGATGTGCGAAACTCTGGAAGAAGTGCCGGGCAATTCGCAGAACCATGAGATCCTCCGCGCCATACGCGAGGTCTTGAACCGTGACTGCTTTTGGTACCGCGAGATCGGGCGAATGTGCATGCGGATTATTCATTGGGGGCGCCATGTGCTTTCCCCGCGCATCCTGGGAAACGCGATAATATCGGGATCGCGCCGAATCCGGGCCGGGGATGCAAGCTGGCGCTCGACCAACCGGTCTGGTCGAATGCCGAGCGATACGACTTTCGCACCCAGCGACCGGATCTCACCTGCTGCGATCAAGACATCGAAAGGCTCCGGACCCGCCTCGGTTGGCGCGTCATCGGCAAATTGCGGGCCGCCGGTGCGGCTCGTCGTCGGTATGTCCTGCATTGCCCTCTCCAGTCCGAGTCGCGTTCGCACGGTCGGGGATTTCAATTCCCAACTCTGGTCGCGATATGTTCATGAGATCAGGCTGGGGCAGCGCGCTCCTGGCGGCCCATATATCCGACTAAATTACTTATGTCTGCAAGGGGCAATCGGTCCTACGCGAGGAAATGGGCCTTGGGCCGTCATCCTTCAGATCCGAAGCGGATCGCGAGACTCACCTGCGCTCCATCCATTGCCACCCGGAAAAGCAAGGAGGGCGCAGACTTCGGACATGGCATCGAGGAACTCACGCGTGTCATTGCCCTCGCACAACAGCATCGCATTGACATGCGCACCACTGGGTCGCGCGGCGCGTTGCTCCATGAGAACAGAGAGGAACTGACGCTCGTGCTCGGTGATCTTCTGAGCACAGATAGGGCAATCCGGGCTGGCGAAGTTAAAACCGGAAGTCCGAGCGCGACCCATTGCCTGCACGGCATTCAGGACTGCAACGCCAACTCTCTCCGGTTGGCGCCCGGTAAACGTTCGCTCAGCCAGTGGAAACGCTCCCAGCCAACTGTGCGAATGCGGGGCGGAAAAGCTCCGGAAGAACAAGCGTGCAATCTGCAGAACTGCCTGGTCGTCCGCGGTGCAACCGGTTTCGTCAATCGTTCCGACTCGACCCGGAATCTCATGGGTGCAGTTGGCTGGCGTGTCGCTCATGATACTCTCCGTCACTCGGCAGAGTATCCGACTAAATCCATCATCTTTTCAACTCTCATTTATGGGCTCGTGGCGGAAATAGGTGTGAAACGCCTAAGACCGTATGCGAACCGGCCAATGTCGAATTCCGATAGATTTCGTTGGCTCCGAACCGACAGAAATACTCGGTGATTCTCACTTGAGAAAATCACTCAACTACCTGTTTTTGCTATATTTTTCCTTGCATCCGCGCGATGCGGGAACTATATCGAAAACACAAGATGATTCACCGGCACCTAGCCCAGCCAGCCTTTGCAAGCCACGCCAGGAACCCGGATCAACCCGAAAAGGAAGACGCCATGACCGATGCTTGCAAAGCCTGCGCATTTTTTGAAACCACAGAGGCGAAGGCTGCCGATGCCGGTCTCTGCCACTTCAATCCGCCCGCCCCGACCTCGGACAAGGAATCCCGTTGGCCGGCCGTGAGCGCAGACGACTGGTGCGCCCGTTTCGAAGCCCAGGCGAAGTAAAACCCCAGGCACTCGAACAGCCAACCAGGAGAGAGCGGCGTCTTGCGCCGCTCTTTTCGTTTCTCGTAGCGGATCGTCAAACTGCCGGCCGCGATTTCAATCTGCGATGGCAGTCGGTCCATATCTTTGGGCGCCGAACCACTACACGTTCAACTTCGACAACTTTAGCCACACGCATTGATGTGACGACCGAAATTGGTTCTGAAGTGACGTAGTCTCGTAGCGCAATTTCATGCCGTGATACTGCGGCTCCATATCCGGAATAGTCGTACAAGACTCCGACATCATCCAGGTGTCACCGACTCCGCAATTGTCACGCCTACGCGCCTCTATTGCCAGGTAACCGCGTCTATGGATCTGGATTCCCGCGGTTTTGCAGCTGTGGCAAAGCACTCGCTTGCGCCACGGAGCGCCGGGGCTCTGGCGGCAACGGATTTTACTTGATAAAAATACTGAGGTATGGGCGTAGCTGTTCGGGATCGCCCCGACATTGAACGCAGGCACGATGGAGACATAGGTGGCAGACGAACAACTTGAGCTGGCGCCGGCGCCTGTTACTGAAGTGCCGAGCCTCCCCGGTGCGGGAACGACAGAGCTCACAGGCGACGCACCCATGGGGAGTGCGGACGGTGTCGCCCTCCCCGGCGTCGATGAACCGACGGCCATTGGGGCGGCCCAGACGAACCCCGATGCGGCTGATCCGGGCGTCACGGCTTCCCCACGGATCGATGCCAGCACTTCGGATACGGCGACGCCGGCAGACACGCCGCTCGCCGAGGATGGAACAATCCTCCCCGATCCTGCGATCGACGCGGCGCCGACTTCGGCCGTAGACTCCGCGGCCGTACCGGAGATTTCCGATCCGCTACCGAGTGCAAAGGATCTTCTCTCGGCCGCGTCGGACCCTGAACTTCTGCTGGATCATGCAACCGCTTTGTCTGGGCCTGCCGTCAAGTTTCTTCAGGACGGTGGCCCGACGATCTGGGCGATTGCCGCGCTTTCGATTGTTACCGTTGCGCTGATCCTGTGGAAAGTATGGCGACTTGCGCTGATCGGCGCCTGGTCGCGCGGGAAAGCCCGGCAAGCCGTCGAAGCTTTCGAGGCCGGGAACGCCGTCGGAGCCAAGGCAGTCGTCGCCGGTCGGCGTGGCCTGCGGTCCAAATGCATTCATGCCGCGCTCCACGCGCGCGAGGTCTTTTCAGAATCCGCAGCTCGGGAAGATGCGACGCGCTTTGCAAAACGCGAGCTTGCGCAGGCCAGCACTGGGCTCCGCCCACTTGAATTGATTGCCACGATCGCGCCGTTGCTGGGTCTGCTCGGCACCGTTCTCGGCATGATCGCGGCATTTCAGGCCTTGCAGGAAGCCGGCGCGAAAGCTGACCCGGCAACGCTTGCTGGCGGTATCTGGGAAGCGTTGCTGACGACCGCAGCCGGTATGGCTGTCGCCATCCCCGCGTCTGCGGCGCTCGCCTGGTTCGAGGGCTTGATTGACAGAATGGCCGCCGATGTAGAGGACGGCGTGACCCGGATTTTCGTGACCGATCACCAGCGCCCGAAACCTGCGGCCATGGCAGCCGAGTGACCGACGATGGAGAGCCTGCGCCCCATTCGCGCCCGCCGGAGACCGTCGTTAACCCCGATGGTCGACGTCGTGTTCCTGTTGCTGGTGTTTTTCATGCTGGCATCGCGTTTCGGCACTGACCGGTCGCTTCCACTGCCGCTGGCCGGTGCAGGGGAAGGATATTCCGGGCCACCTCGACTACTTGAAGTCGCGCCGGATGCGCTGTTTCTCAACGGCGTTCCGACCGCAGTCGAAGACATGCCCGGCCGGCTGGAGTCGCTTACCGAAACAAGGGCGGACACGATCATCCTGCAAGGCCGGGACGGGACAACGCTGCAACGGGTCGTCGACGTCACGCAGATCCTGAACGCGGCAGGATTCGCGACACTGGTGTTGATCGAATGAACCTGCGCCCCCCCCGCCCCCGCCAAAGCCGCGAAAGTATCGTGCCGATGATCAACGTGGTCTTTCTGTTGCTGATCTTCTTCCTGATGACGGCACAGATCGCGCCTCCCGATCCTTTTGAGGTGACACTGCCGTTAGCGCAGGAGGCCGCCGATCCCACGTCCGAGAGCCGGCTCTACATCAGCCGAGAGGGGCAGACAGGATACAACGGCCTCACGGGAGCGCCCGCGATGGAGTTGCTCATTGAGATCCGCGACAAGCGCGACCCGCTGCAGCTCCGCGCCGACGCGGAGCTGGAGGCCTCGCGCCTGGCACAATTGCTGCGTGAACTCGCGCAGGCCGGATTCCAAAGGGTAGAAGTAATGGTGGGCGGATGATCCGGCGGCATATGGAGTTCTGGGTTTTTCTAACCCTTGCCGTCGCGCTGCATTTGGCGTTTTTTCTCCAGATGCCGTCCCGAGGGGCGCAGGCCAGTGGTGCCGGAGGCGAAGAATTCGTCACCATTCTGGCGGCGACCGAACAGGTGGAGACCATGGTCGCTGAGTGGAAGCGGCCACCGGATGTACAGACGCCCGAGGTCCGCCAGGCTCTAGCGCCGGCGCCAATTCAATTCGAACCGCCAACAGCGCCGGTGGAACTCGTTGCGCTGCCGGAACTGCATCGCCCAGAGGATATGGCACCCCCTGAGCCGGACGATATCGTAACCGTGCGAGAACCGCCGCCACCACCCCCTCCGGAGCCTGAACCGGAGCTTGAGCCAGAACCCGAGGAAGCCACGGAACAGGCGCCCGCATCAGGCCCCATGCCGAAGCGCCGGGAAACGCCGCCAAAAGAGAAGCCGAAACCGGAGGCGCCTTCGAAAGCCGCCCAACCCGCACAGAAAGCACAGACCGCGTCCACCGGCCACGCCGGGCAGAAAGCCGCCGGAACGGGCAGCGGCACCCAGGCAGGCGACGGCAATCAGAGCGTTTCAACCGGTGTATCGAAGGAGAAGGCGGCCACGCTCCAGCAGGTGTGGGGCGCCAAGATCCGTAGCCGTATCGAACGCGCCAAGCGTTTCCCATCAGGTCGACGCGAAAGCGCGCGGGTCGGAGTCTCTCTCACCGTCGGTGCCGATGGGCGATTGCTTGGTGTCTCCGTCTACCGAAGTTCCGGGATTCCCACCTACGACGCCGCGGCCGTCCAGTCCGTGCGCCGCGTCGGACGCTTTCCAAAGGCGCCAAAGGGCCTCGCGAACAAATCGTACAATTTCTCCGTCACTCTCACATTCAACCCGTAACCAGACGCTATGGGCCCGGACACGGGAAAACGCGCCCGCTGGTCAACCGAAGACGCCGCCCGCGGCTGCAATGAATGAACGACACAAGGAAAAGGGCTGCACGGGAGGGATTCCGTGCAGCCCTGAGGGAATGCCCTTTGGCCGAGGTTCTACGGGCGACCTAAAGTGCAATTGGTCAACCGGCCGCAACGCAGACGTGACGGCCGGTCAAGGGTCAGAACGTAATCCGTGCAGTTAGGGCAACGGTGCGGCCCGGTTCCGTCAACGGGTAGACCCGATAGTAGCCGACGCCGTCCGACGTACGGCGGGAGTACGTCTGGTCAAAGAGGTTGCGGACATCGAGGCGGACGGAAAGGTTGTCCATCTGTTGCGGGCGGTATTCCGCAAACAGGTTGACCACCTCGTATCCCGGTAGGCTGTCCTGCACCACAGTTCCGGTTTCGTCTTCGAGACGGACATCATCGTTATCAAGCGCGGTTTCGGCCGTGCCACCAACCCGGAACACGTCATTGACGTCCCACGCACCTTCCAGACCAATCAGGTGCCCAACAGGACGACCAAGGTAATACGCCGTTGTTGCGATGGCCTCTTCGTCGGCTTGTACATCCGCATAGGTGTAGTTGAGACGCAGATAACCCTGCGCGCCCAAGTAGGCAAAAGAGGCGTCTACACCGCTTGTCTCAATATCGTAGGACGCACCACGGCTTTCACCAGGCGAGGGAAGCACGGCGTTGAGATCGTCGATATATGTCTCGAAGTAGGCTGCGCGAGCCTCCCAGGGACCGTTGTGGAACCGTAAGCCGATCCGGCCACTGTTCGACCGTGACGGCTCCAGCCCGTCGTAGGTCCAGTCGTGGGTCAGGTTCATGATCGCCGCTTCGCCCAGCTCGTATCCGCCCCAAGTCGTCGCCAATCCGGCGTTCAGGGTGAGCATGTCGGTAAGGACGAAGTCGATGGTACCGTTCGCGCTCAGCCCGCTGCCATCAAACTCGCTTCCGTCCACACCTTCGAACTCCTGGAAATCCGCACGTGCACCGTAGGAGACTGAGATCCTGTCGCTGAGATCCTGTCGCGCCTGCGCAAAGACGCCCACATTCCGCAGGGTTTCCTCGCCCGAGGATATGTCGCTGGAACCGTCGGCCTTGTCACTGAAGAAGTCGAGACCCGCGGTAACCGTGCCATTGCCGATGTCGAACTCGTTCTTGGCAGTTCCGCTGAAGCTGCTGTTGGTGCCCTCCGCGCCGACAGCGTCGGTTTCCTGCTCGTTGTAGGTAAGCTGTAGGGTCGGCGCCAACCATCCCTCGGGTTGTTCGTCGGTGTATGTCAACGTGTACGATGTGCGCCGAGATAACGCATCGACGAAAACGCTGTCGGCTCCCACGACGCCTGCGAAATCCGGGCGAATGAAACAGCCGATCGGGTTGCACTGTGCGACACGCTCGCCACTGTCCTCGGTCTGCGACGCGGAAAACTCCAGCCTACCACCGCCGTCCATATTGAGGGCGAACTTCCCGAGGTAGTCGGTCAGGTCTGCCTGCGTCCCCGGAACGACGTTTCCGTCTCCATCTTCATAGTCTTCGCTCATATGGCGCGTGCCCGCCAGCAGGTACTCGAACCCGCCGCTCATCCCGTAGAGCGCCAAGGTACCGCGCAAATCGTCTACGTTGTTAGACCCGCCGAACGACAGGAAACCGCCGAAGGTGTCGCCCGGTTCGAGCAAGTCCCGGGCGTCTTTCGTCTCGTAGGCGATCGACCCGCCAAGGCCCCCCGGACCAGCATCCGCGGGTGCCAGACCGGCACTGATCTCGACCCGCTTCAGAAGCGCGGGGTCCATCAGCACATTGCCGGTGTGGTGGAATGCCGACTTGTTCTGGCGTGCACCATCGATGGTGACCGAAAGTAGGCTCTCCTCGATCCCTTGAACGAAGACCTTCTGGCCAATTGCGGCGCCACCGCTTGCCGTAATCTGGGTCTTGCCGTCGAATACTTCGGCCATCGTCGAGGCGTTCCGGTCCTCGATTTCTTCGGGCGTGATTTCCGAGTTGCCAAGCAGGCTTTGGGCACTCGTTGCTTCGATCCGGATTTCTCCGATGTCAAAGGCCCCTTCCGGCTCCTGAGCCCAAGCCGCGCTGGATGCCAAAGCAGAGACACCCAACAGCAACGCACTTCGAATCTGCATCTGGTGATTCCCGTCTAATTGTTGACTGTTTTTCAAGGTTAATTAGGATAGGTCGCACGCGCCTCGCCAGACGGAGCCCTTTGTCCAAGCGCCAGATGCCTTTGCCATCGGGTCAGGACAGCGTCCTTGCAAGCCACTGGTGCAATCATGCAACAGGATTGCGGGACGGTTTCGGTGAGCGGCACTTTCATTTCGGAGCAGCAACATGGGGAGACCGACGGGACTGGCCCGCAGTACCTGCATGGTTCCTATTCGCTGAAGATCGTCCGGGACGGCCTGTCACTGCACACGCTCAACGCAACCGCCCGCAGGTCGTTCGAGATCAATTCCGTGCGATACCCCGGCGTGATCCTCCATTGCTTCCTTGAGGGACGCACAGATGCAACGCTATCTGGTAAGCCCATGAACCTCGGACGGCGACCCGGCGCGCCGGTTCGCATGGTTCTGACGTCGGTCGTAGAACCCGAACCTTTCTGGCGTCGGTCCGTAGCAGGCGAGTATGTGCGCAAGGTCAACCTAATCCTGTCGCACGAATGGCTCGAAACGAACGGTCTGTCCCTGCCAAAACCACCGCTCAATGAATCCATGCGCCGCCGATACGAGTGGGATGTCCCCTCCAGAGAGGTTCAGCTCCTTGAACGCTTGATCACGCTGTCACATCCGAAGTCCTCGCTCGAGAAGCTTGAGGCCGAGGCAACCATTCTCACGTTGGTTTGTTCATCGTTCGGCGCAATACAGGACAACGACAACACGACAGCTGCGCCGGCGCTGAGTGCTTATGACCGACGAAAGCTGGACCGGATGGAGCAGTATATCCACGGTGCCTCAGGCGCGCTTCCGTCCCTGTCGGACATCGCGGGTTCGGGTGGTGTGAGCCTGTCGACCATGAGGCGTTTGTTTCACGCAGCGCACGGCTGTACGGTACAGGAGTATGTGCGAAACGTACGCTTGTCGCGGGCTCGGCAAGCACTTGAGCGCAATGCCGTTTCTGTGTCGGAAGCGGCTCGCATAGCCGGCTACGGATCCCCGGAGAACTTCGCCACCGCGTTTCGCCGAGCCACCGGTTTTACTCCGTCCGAAGTGCGCCGGCATATGCAGGGAGGACTTCAGGTCGGCCCGAAGATCTGACGACGTCGCCACTCCCCAGTGCATCGTTGGCCTACCCACAGACAGCACGTCGACAGATCGGCAGTCGACGGAGTTCAGACGCGGAAAACGTGATATGTAATATCATAACTAATTGAGATTTATGACTTTCGCACCCGCGGTCACGCCACTGTCACACAAGCGCGATAGCCCCGACACAGCTTCCAACGGGGACATGTTATGAAGACCATCACAACTCTTTCGTTGCTCGGCGCGTTCGCCAGCACCACCGCCATGGCACAGGATTTGCCGCAGGCCGACAACACATGGTTCATTGCCGCTCAGGAAACCATCGCAGCGCGCGTGAATGTGCAGCCCAATACGAGCAAGGCCAAAAACGTGATCTTGCTGATCGCTGACGGAAACGGCGTGGGTACCAATTACATCACTCGCCTGTTCGCCGGTCAGGCCGCTGGCAACTACGGCGACGAGCACCTGCTGCCGCAGGACACCTTCCCGCACGTTGCCCTGTCGAAGACATACAACACCAACGCCCAGACGCCGGATTCCGCCGGCACCGGCACCGCCTTCCACACGGGCGTGAAGACCAAGCAGGGCGTGCTCGGCGTTGATGAAACCCTCGC
The DNA here is from genome assembly GCF_001509585.1 of Tropicimonas marinistellae. Classification (GTDB taxonomy): domain Bacteria; phylum Pseudomonadota; class Alphaproteobacteria; order Rhodobacterales; family Rhodobacteraceae; genus Tropicimonas; species Tropicimonas marinistellae. The sequence continues at coordinate 40,171 of NZ_LNCI01000017.1, forward strand.
TCGTGGTGATTGTGCCGGTGTCGATGCAGCGACCGTGGCAAATGCCTCGGAGATCTTTTCGGCCCTCGGAAAGCAGGTCGGCATCATCTCTTCCGCCCGCCTGACGCACGCCACCCCGGCGTCGGCCTACGCGCATTCCGCCGACCGGAACTTCGAATCCAATGATGGTTTGTCAGAGGGCTGCGAACAGAAGGACATCGCTGCACAGTTGGTCGACGCAATGGCTGCGGGAACTGTCGACTACGCCTTCGGCGGTGGCCGTCGTCACTTCATCCCGAGCGACCTGGAGGACGAGCAAGGCAAAACCGGTAAGCGCACCGACGGCACAAACCTGATAGAAGCCGCTGCCGAGGCCGGTATCCAATATGCATGGGACGTCGATACTCTCGCTGGCGCGGATCTCTCCAAACCGGTGCTTGGCCTCTTCACATCCTCGCACATGAGCTACGAAGCGGATCGTCCCGCAAGCGAACCGTCGCTCTCCGATCTTACCGAGACCGCGATCAAGGCTCTTGAGGGTTCCGAGAACGGTTACTTCCTGACTATCGAGTCGGGCCGGGTCGACCATGCCAGCCATGCCACCAACGCTTATCGCACCGTTACCGACGGCGTCGAGTTCGCCGAGGCGATTGCAATTGCCGACGCGCTGACCAACGACGAGGACACGCTGATCATCGTCTCCGCGGACCACGAGCACGCCGTCGCGATGGCTGGCTACTCCGGACGCGGCGCCCCGATCCTCGGACTGTCGATGAAAGTCGACGGCGCTGGCGAGAAGTACCTCGAGGAGCCAAACCTGGCGCAGGATGGCAAGCCTTACACGACCGTTTCGTTTCTCAATGGTGCATCCTCGGTGATGAAGGAAGACGCCCAGTGGAACGGCACACGGAATGCCGAACTGACCCAGGAGATGGCGATGGATATGGACTACACCCAAGAGGTGCTCGTCCCGCTCAGCTCCGAGACCCACTCGGGTGAGGATGTTGCAATCTACGCCAAGGGTCCCTGGGCGCACCTGATCGGCGGCACGATGGAGCAAAACGTGATCTTCCACGTCATGCACCACGCCGCGACTGCCGAGTAATCGTCCGCTGCGACAACGTGACGGGGCCCTGGCATTGGCAGGGCCCCGTTCCGTTACGTGCGTGTCATCGTTTGCAGTTTTCCATGTCGAGTATCCTCGACACAGAAATTCCCGGAGGCCATCCGCATGAATCGCCGCCAGTTTCTCGCCACGTCAGCCGCCGTAACGACGACGCCTTGTTGGTCGTCCGCTGCCGAAGGGGATCTGTTGAAGATGCGGGACATTTACAACAAGGGCCTCGGTTTCTCACCTCTTGCGACGTCGCTCGACGGTGGACAGATCCGAGTCGAAGGCTTCATGGCCCCACCACTCAAGGCGGACTCGCTCTTCTTCGTTCTGACGAAAATGCCAATGGCTGTCTGTCCGTTCTGCGAACCCGGTGGAGAATGGCCGGAAGACATTCTGGCCGTCTACACAAGGCGCAAGTACGAAGTCGTCTCCTTCAGCCGAAAAATCTTGGTTCAAGGTACGCTGCGACTGAGTGAACACATCGACCCCGGGACCGGTTTCTTCAGCAAGGTCCGGCTGGAAAACTCGACCTTCCGGCGCGCGTGAGACCTTACCGTGAAAGACGAAAGGAAAATCGCCGGGTCGCTCGCACTACGTGTTGCAGAGCTTCGCGTGTCTGCGCCCAACGGTCTTCTGCTCCTGTCGGTGGAAGCGCTGACAGTCTCGCCCGGGGAGACAGTTGTCATCAAGGGGCCGTCCGGCGCCGGTAAATCCACGTTACTCTATGCCTTGGCGGGTCTACTGCCAGCGACTGGCGACATCTGCTGGGGCGACACAAACATAGTCCACCTGAACGATCGGGCGCGAACAGCCTTCCGACGGCGCCACATGGGCTTTGTCTTTCAGGACCATCTTCTGTTCGAGGAACTGTCCGCTGAAGGCAATGCTGCGCTTGCGGCCGCCTACGCCCCGAAGGCAGAGCGTGTCACTCTGAAGACGTCCGCCAACGAGCACCTTACGCAGCTGGGTCTTGGTGGCCACGCAACGCGCGGAATCGCGAGCTTTTCGGGCGGCGAGCGACAACGCGTCGCCGTTGCCCGCGCGCTGGCAGGAAATCCGGCAATCGTACTGGCCGATGAACCCACCGCCAGCCTCGACCGTCCCGCCGCCGACCGGCTCATCGAAGACCTTGTACTGCTTGCCGAAGCCAGCGGACGCACGCTCATCGCCGTGACCCACGATACCCACTTTCACGCTCGCGCCAGCCGCGTTCTGAATGTGCTGGATGGCGTTCTTCAGCCGGAGGCACCCCATGGCTGATCTCTGGGTTTCCCTCCCTAACGGGATGCAAGACCTTGCGCTTTTCTTCGCCCTGCTCGCGCCCGCACTGGTGACCGGTTTGCTGACGTTGCGCGGCTTCGCGCCCTGGGGGCTACTTCGGGGAATGCTCCGCCGACATTTCTGGGTCTCGATCACCTTCATAGTCCTGATCGCAACATCGGTCGCCATCGGGACCGGGCTGATCGCACAAGAACGGGGCCTGCGACGTGGCACCGCGCAGGCAGCAGACAAGTTCGACCTAATTGTCGCGGCTCCGGGTAGCGAAATCACGGCCATGCTCGCGGCGGTCTACCTGCAACCCTCAGACATCCCTCTGCTCGACGGCGAAACCTATCAGCGGATCGCGGAACAAGAGCATGTCTCCCTCGCCGCACCGATTGCCTTCGGCGATAGCTGGAACGCCTCGCCCGTTGTCGGCACGACACCACAATTCGTGGCACATCTAAGTGGCACACTGGCGGAAGGCGAGGTTTTCACCACCGTGGACGAAGCGGTGGCTGGTGCCAACGTACCACTCGCAATTGGCGATACGTTCACGCCCTCGCACGGTCATGGCGACGCCACCGACGACGGCGCACATGCAGGATACCACTACATCATCACGGGGCGCATGGAACCCACTGGCAGCCCATGGGACAGGGCAATTCTGGTACCGGTCGAGGGCGTTTGGCTGATCCATGGTATGCCCAACGGGCACGATGATGGCTGGAGTGGCGACCCCGGTCCGCCCTTTGACCCAGCTTATTTCCCCGGAACGCCCGCCATACTTGTGCGGGCGGAACAACTCTGGGCCAATTACGCCCTGCAGTCGGCTTTCACCACCTCTGAAACCATGGCCTTCTTTCCGGGCGCGGTACTCGCGCGCCTGCACTCCCTGCTGGGCGACGTCCGCGATGTGATGTCAATGCTCGCTGCAATCACCCAAGTTGTCGTGGCCGCCGGCGTTCTCACCGGACTCGTCATCCTTATGCGCCTGCTCGCGCGGCGCCTGGCATTGCTGCGCGCACTTGGCGCGCCCCGCCGCTTCGTGTTCGCGCTTGTCTGGAGCTTTGCCGCCACGCTCCTGGGCACAGGCACGGCCATTGGCCTCGCGCTCGGTATGGCAGCAGCGACGGTCATTTCCCGTATCGTGTCCGAACGCACCGACATCCTTATTCGCGCGCAACTTGGCTGGCCCGAATTGCACCTCGTCGCGGCCTTTTTCTCGATCACGGTTCTTCTCGCCCTGGTGCCGGCGCTGCTCGCGTTGCGACGGGCGCCCGTGGCCGATCTTCGATCAACTTGAAAACTCCCGGAGACCACCCAATGCGCTTCGCCCTTGCCATCTTCCTCGCGCTCGCACCGCATTTTGCCATAGCCGACGGTCATGACGAGCATTCCGATCACCTCTCGGTCATGGAGGGATTGCGCGCCCTGCACGCCTGGACCCGCGCCACCGATCAGGAAACAGCTCTGGTTTTCGTTGAGTTGGAGAACATTGGCGATCACCCGATCACACTGGAAGGCGGTATGAGCGACATTGCGGAGAAAACCGAGCTGGTCGGATTCCAGTTGAAGGGCGGCGAAGGTGTCTACAGTGCGATCCCTATGGTTCCCATCGCACCCGGCAGCGAACTGGTGCTGAAACCCGAAGCGCTGGCGCTGAGAATGAGCGGGTTGGAGCATGCGCTCGCCAAGGGCGACACATTCGAAGCGGAACTGCGGTTCGACACCGGCCACTTGAAGGTCCACGTCGCCGTCGAAGCCGCGAATGCTCACCAACATAGCCACGCCGGACACAACCACTGACGCGAGACCGGACGGAGGCGGGGCCGCGGGCAGCCCCCCTGCCCCACCCTGTTACCTTTGCGCAATCCGCCAGTTCGGATGCATCCAGGGCTGCGCATTCGACGGAGGTAGCATTTTCCCGAGGATGTGATCTGCCGCCTTCTCGCCCACCATGATCGACGGGCCGTTGAGGTTACCGTTTGTCACCTGCGGGAAAATGGAGCTATCGGCAAGTCGCAGGCCCTCGACCCCGATCACCCGAACCTGCGGGTCGACCACCGCCATCGGATCGTCAGCCCGCCCCATCCTGCAGGTCCCGCAGGGGTGATACGCGCTCTCCACATGCTCCCGGATGAAATCATCCAGCTCGTCGTCGCTCTGCACCGCCGCGCCTGGCTGGATCTCGTGCTTGAGGAAGGGCTTGAATGCCTCCTGCGCGAATATCTCGCGGGTCAAGCGGATGCACGTCCGGAAGTCCTGCCAATCCTTCTCGCAGGACATGTAGTTGAAGAGGATCTTCGGAGCGTCCTCCGGATCTGGCGACGCGAGTGTCACCTCCCCCCGGCTCGGCGAACGCATCGGCCCCACGTGGGCCTGGAATCCGTGACCCTCCGCCGCCGCCTGACCGTCATAGCGCACGGCCATGGGCAGGAAATGGTATTGGATATCCGGGTAATCCACCCCAGCAGCCGAGCGGATGAAGGCCGCGCTCTCGAACTGGTTTGACGTGCCGAGCCCGGTTTTGGTGAAAAGCCACTGTGCCCCGATGACTGCCTTGGATACCAGGTTCCAGTGTTTGTAGAGCGTGATAGGCTGGCTGGATGCCATTTGCAGGTAGAGTTCCAGGTGATCCTGCAGGTTCTTGCCGACGCCGGGGCGGTTGACCTTCGCCTCAATTCCAAACGGCGCCAGTTCTTCTGCCGGTCCGACCCCTGATTGCAACAAGATCTTCGGTGAGTTGATGGAGCCGGCAGCGAGTACGATCTCGCGCCGCGCAACGATCCGCTTGCCGCCCTTGAGCAAAACCGCCGTCGCGCGGCCCTCTTCGATCTCGATTTTCTCGACCAGACCGCGCACAAGGTCACAGTTTTCCATCGCGAGCGCGGGCCGCATGTAGGCATTCGCGGCGGACCAGCGCCGACCCCTCCAGACGGTCTGCTCCATCGGCCCGAAACCTTCCTGTTTCTCGCCGTTGTAGTCGTCGGTAAGCTCGTACCCGGCCTGACGCCCCGCCTCTACGAATGCAGAATAGAGCGGGTTGGCGCGCGGGCCGCGAGTGACATGCAGCGGTCCGTCTATTCCGCGCCAGGTCGGATCGCCCCCGTGGCCGCTGTCATGCCAGGATTCCATGCGTTTGAAGTACGGAAGCACGTCGGCATAGCTCCATCCGTCCGCGCCCATCTCGGACCAGATATCGAAATCGCGCGCATGGCCGCGTACATAGACCATCCCGTTGGTCGAAGAGGAGCCGCCAATCACCTTGCCTCGCGGCGTGGCCAGACGCCGCCCGCCGAGATGCGGCTCCGGCTCGGTGACATAGCCCCAGTCGTAAAGCCCCATGTTCATTGGGTAGGAAAGCGCCGCTGGCATCTGGATGAAAGGACCAACATCGGTGCCGCCATGTTCCACCACCAAGACCGACGCGCCGGCCTCGGCGAGGCGAAACGCCGTGGCACATCCCGCGCTTCCGGCGCCGACGATGACAAAATCCGCTTCCATGGCAGGTTCCTAGAACGGGGCCTCTACCGGCGTCATGCCGACGTAGACGGACTTGAGTTGCGAGTAATGGTCGATGGCGGCATGGGCATTCTCCCGGCCCACACCACTGGCCTTCACACCGCCGAACGGCATTTCGATCGGCGTCAGATTGTAAGTGTTGATCCAGCAGGTGCCGGCCTCGAAGGCGGCGACGACGCGATGCGCGCGAGCCAGATCACGGGTGAAGACACCGGCGGCGAGGCCGAACTCCGTGGCGTTCGCGCGAGCCAGTGCCTCCTCCTCGGTCTCGAAAGCCAGGACAGACATGACCGGGCCGAAGATCTCCTCGCGCGCGATGGTCATCTCGTCAGTGACTTCGGCGAATACGGTCGGCTCCAGGAAGAGACCACCGAGCGCATGCGCCCCGCCCCCGGTGACGAGCCGCGCGCCCTCCTCGACACCCTTTGCGATATAGGCCAACGCGATGTCCCGTTGCGCCTCAGAGACCATCGGTCCGAAATTGGTCGCCTCGTCCAGCGGATCGCCGATTGTCGCAGCCTCGGTACGGGCCTTCAACCGGTCGAGGAAGGACGGCAGGATACCCTTCTGTACGAAAACGCGAGTGCCGTTGGAACAAACCTGACCGGAGGAATAGAAATTGCCGTTGATCGCGGCGCTGACCGCATCCTCGAGATTCGCGTCGTCGAAGACGATCAGCGGCGACTTTCCACCAAGTTCCATCGTGACGTTTTTCATTCCTGCGGCGGCGGCGGCGTAGACCTTGCGCCCAGTCGGCACGGACCCGGTGAGCGAGACCTTGGCAACCCGCGGATCGGCCACAAGCGCGGCGCCGACCTCGCCGAAACCCTGAACAACGTTGAAGACGCCCGCGGGCAACCCGGCCTCGGTCAGGATCTCCGCCAGTTTGAGCGCCCCGAGCGGTGTGACCTCGGAGGGTTTGAAGACCATCGTGTTGCCGCAGGCGAGCGCCGGCGCCGCCTTCCAGCAGGCGATCTGGGTCGGGTAGTTCCAAGCTCCGATTCCAACGCAGAGCCCGAGCGGTTCGCGGATCGTATAGGCAAAATCGGCGCCGAGAGGGATATGTTCGCCGGTCAACCCCGCTGCGATGGCACCGAAATACTCCAGGCAATCAGCGCCTGAAGCAGCATCCGCGACGAGCGTTTCCTGCAAGGGCTTTCCAGTGTCCATGGTCTCGAGGATCGAGAGGTCCCGGTTACGGTCGCGCATGATCTCGGCAGCACGGCGAAGTATGCGGCCACGCTCGCTGCCCGTCATTGCCGCCCAGCCTGCACGGGCGGTTTCAGCGGCCGACAACGCCTGCTCGACGACCGCGGGGGTGGCGGCGTGCAATCGTGCGATTTCGGCGCCGGTCGCCGGATAGAACGAAACGAGCGGAGCGCCTGCGGTATCTTCGGTTGGGCGCCCGCCTATGTAGTGGCTGGCTGTCGGCTGCGTATCCATTGCCTGTGCCGGTCCTTTCCTGTCATGCGCCGGGGTCGACCTGAAACTCACTTCCATTGCGGGCACGGCCCTCCCCGGTCACTCACACTCATCGTTTTTGTCTGGCCAAGTTTTTGTCTGGCCAAATTCATCTCGAGGTACTCGAGGGCGATCTCCTCGGGGCGATCCGGCTTCTCACCATCTCCGCGCAAGACCCAGCGGATATAAGCTCCGTCAATGATCGACGCGATGCCCTCCGCAATCACCGATGCCCGCTCCGGAGCAAGCTGGCGCAGTTCGTGTAGAAGATTCGAGCGTAGCCGGTGATGGTAGATGCGCAGAAGCCGCGCCACCTCGTCGGATTTTTGGGCGTAGACATAAAAATTCAGCCAGGCACCAACGGTCTCGGGATGCATGTTCAACTCCGAAAAACTGGTCCGAACGATGATCTCCAACCTCTCGCGCGCGTCGGTCCTCCCGGCGAGGTTTTCCCGGACCTCTGCCCCAAACGCCATAAGGATATGGCGCATCGCCGCAACGAACATCTTGTTTTTGCTTCCGAAATAGTGATGCGCGAGCGCGCTGGACATGCCGGCGCGCCGGGCGATCTGACTGACCGTCACGTCCATGGTTCCTGACTCGCCGATCTCCGTGATCACCGCCTCGATCAGCGCAGTTGTCCGGACCGGCTGCATACCCAGTTTCGGCATTTCGTCTCTCGACAGTTGTCAAACGTGACTCAACACGTTTTTAATTGACTCATCAATCAAAAACACAGGGAAGGTTCCTCATGCTCCGTACTGCCGCACTTGCCCTGGTCCTCGCGGCCAGCCAGGCGACCGCCCAAGCCCAATGCGACAGCGTCACGTTTTCGGACGTGGGCTGGACCGACATCACAGCGACCACGGCCGCGACGACCTTCGTACTGGAGGCGCTCGGCTACGAGACCGATATCAAGGTCCTCTCGGTCCCGGTGACCTACACCTCGATGGCTGAAGGTGACATCGACATTTTCCTGGGCAACTGGATGCCAACGATGGAGGGTGATATCGCCCCCTACCGCGATGCGGGCACGGTCGACACCGTGCGCGAGAACCTGACCGGCGCGAAGTACACGCTTGCCGTAAACAAGGCCGCAACCGACCTCGGAATCAAGGACTTCGCCGACATCGCGAAATTCGAGCAAGAGCTCGACGGCGAGATCTACGGCATCGAGCCCGGCAACGACGGCAACCGCCTGATCCAATCGATGATTGACGGCGACGCATTCGGACTGAGCGGGTTCAAGGTCAAGGAAAGCTCCGAACAGGGTATGCTGGCGCAGGTCGCCCGGGCCACAAAGAAGGGTGATCCGATCGTCTTTCTCGGCTGGGAACCGCATCCGATGAACGCGAACTTCGAAATGGGTTACCTCACCGGCGGCGACGATTTCTTCGGCCCGGACCTTGGCGGCGCCACGGTCTACACCAACACCCGCGCGGGTTACGTGTCGGAATGCTCGAACGTCGGAAAGCTGCTTGAAAACCTCGTCTTCTCACTGGCGATGGAGAACGAGATCATGGGCGCGATCCTGGATGGTGGAGAAGAGCCAACCGATGCCGCGTCCGCCTGGCTCGCCGCCAATCCGGATGCATGGATGGGTTGGCTCGACGGTGTGACCACCAAGGATGGCGGCGATGCATCTGCCGCTGTTAAGGCCGCTCTGGGAATGTAACCGCCCACGTCGAGCGACGTACGGCGCAAAAGGCATCGGGGATCTGGACAACGCCCCGATGCCTGTGTGCAACTGCGTGGGACAGCGCGCGTAAAACGGCGTAGCCAACGCGCTCTTCTGGAGGTTCGATGGATTTTTTGACGGACACCAAGATCCCGGTCGGGTCCGCCGCCGAAGCGGTATTCGACTGGCTTCAGGATCACGGTGAGTGGTTCTTTGACACGTTGTCAGACGTCCTCGAAGCGCTGATCAATTCAATCCTCTGGACGCTCCAGACGCCACATCCGCTCGCGGTTCTAGCCGTTTTCGTCGCCTTGACCTGGCTTCTCCAACGCAGTTGGAAGATCTGCCTGTTCGTGGCGCTCGGCTTCCTCTTCATTCTGAACCAGGGGTACTGGGAGGAAACGACGGAGAGCCTGACGCTCGTGCTTTCGGCCTGCGTGGTCTGCATGACCCTTGGTGTTCCCATCGGCGTTGCCGCAGCCCATCGGCCAAAACTCTACATGGCGATGCGGCCGGTACTGGATCTCATGCAGACGCTGCCGACATTCGTGTACCTGATCCCCGCCATCGTCTTCTTTGGCATCGGCATGGTACCGGGATTGATCGCAACCGTGGTGTTCGTGTTGCCCGCGCCAATCCGGCTAACGTGGCTCGGTGTCTCATCCACACCCAAACCCCTTTTGGAAGCCGCACGCGCCTTTGGCGCCACGCCGACGCAGGTTCTGACCAAGGTCGAGCTTCCCTATGCGTTCCCACAGATAATGGCCGGACTGAACCAGACAATCATGCTATCTCTCTCGATGGTTGTGATTGCCGCGCTGGTCGGCGCCGATGGACTCGGCGTACCGGTGGTTCGGGCACTCAATCAGGTGAACACCGCGCTAGGTTTCGAATCCGGCTTCGTGATCGTCGTCGTCGCGATCATGCTGGACCGCATTCTGAGGATCGACCGCAAATGACCATCGCAGTCAGCTTCGACAATGTATCCATTGTCTTTGGTAACCACCCCGAAACGGCCCTCCCGCTGATGGATGCCGGCCAAACTCGCCAGGAAATTCAGGCCGAGACCAAGCAGGTGCTCGGCGTCCACGATTGCAATGTCGAGGTGAACGAGGGCGAGATTCTCGTCCTCATGGGCTTGTCCGGCTCTGGAAAATCCACGCTTTTGCGCGCCGTTAACGGTCTCAATCCGGTCGTGCGCGGGGAAGTCCGTATCAACGATGGCGACGAAATGGTCAGCGTGACCCACGCAAACCCTGCCGATTTGCGCCGGCTGCGCCAGACACGGGTCGCCATGGTGTTCCAGCAATTCGGCCTGCTGCCCTGGCGCTCGGTGCGGGAGAATGTGGGCCTCGGGCTGGAACTGGCTGGTATGCCCGTCGAGGAGCGCAACGGCAAGGTGGAGGCACAACTTGCCCTTGTCGGGCTTTCCGACTGGGCAGACAGCAAGGTTTCCGCGCTTTCGGGCGGGATGCAACAGCGCGTCGGCCTTGCTCGTGCGTTTGCGACCGAGGCGCCAATCCTGCTCATGGACGAACCTTTTTCTGCCCTCGACCCTCTCATCCGCAACCACTTGCAAGACGAGTTGATCGAGCTTCAGCACAAACTCAAACGCACCATCATCTTCGTAAGCCATGATCTCGACGAAGCCTTCAAGCTCGGTGACAGGATCGCAATCATGGAGGGGGGGCGGATCGTGCAATGCGGCTCGCCCAAGGAGATTTTCGCCAACCCCGCGAACCAATACGTGCAAGATTTTGTCAATCACATGAATCCGCTTGGCGTGTTGACGGCTTCGGATGCCATGCAGCCACCCGCCGGCCCCTACCCCGTCACTGTCGCCCCAACAACACCGATAAACGAACTGATGACACGTCTGGCAGAAACCGGTGGCCCGATTGGCGTGATGGAGGATGGCGTCGCCATCGGCGAGGTCACGAAGGATTCGGTTTTGAAGGGGCTTGTTCGGGCGTTCTGAGCTGACCAGCGGGTGCAGCCGTAAGGGTCATAACCTGCTCAGCAACAATGTGTGCCTCGCCCGCGTCATGGGTCACGATCAATGCCGCGGCACCGCGCCCGGAAAGATCATATTTCACGAGCGCATGCATCCGTTTGGCGAGCTCTGCGTCGAGCGCCCGAAATGACTCGTCGAGCAGCAAGAGATCGGGTTTTGTTACCATTGCCCGGGCCAACGCAACCCGTTGGCGCATTCCCCCAGACAGCTGGCGCGGAAACTTCTGCTGATCGGCGCGTGTCAAGCCTACCGCGCTGAGCATTCGAGCGGCCCGCTCCCTGCGCTCCACAGCTGAAATCCGGTCGGCTTTCAACGCGAAGGCGACATTTGTCAAAGCGGTCCGCCACGGCAGAAGTGTCGGATCCTGAAACACGATGGCGCTACGCCGTGCGTGGCTCCGGATTTTGCCGGACGTAGGCGCCAGAAGACCTGCCGCCAGCGCCAACACCGTGCTTTTTCCGCAACCCGACGGTCCCATGAGTGCCGTGATCCCACCTGCGGGGATGGTAAAATCGACACCTGCCAAAACTGGCACATCGCCATAGGCGAAATGAACATCCTCGAATGCGACCGCGTAGCCGTTCATCGGCCGGCGCCCGTGCCATCGCCTCGCCAAACCGCCATCCGGCGCCTGACACGTTGCAGAACGCCATGGTCGATCAGCATCAGGACGCTGACGATGACCACGACCCAGCTCATTGTCTCTGCGGTGTCCACCCGCGCACGCGCCCCGGCTATGCCGTCACCTATCCCACCTGCGCCGGACAGCAGTTCCGCCATCACACTTACTTTCCAGGACATCGCAAATGCGGATGCCAGCGCCGGAATGAGGTGACTGACCATATGTGGTCCATAGACATCAAGCATTGTCGCCAAAGGCGGCGCGCGATAAGCGCGGGCCATGCGGGCGAGATCTCCATCAAGGCTGAGCGCGCCCTCCGTTGCTGCGGCGAAGACGATCGGGCCGGTCGCGACGGCCACGGTGAAGACCACGGCCCAGACTCCACCGAACCAAAGGAGCGCCAATACGACCCAGGCGATTGCCGGAACGCCAAGCAAGATGATCGCAACCGGCTGCAACGTGAATCGTACCGACGCATGCAACCCCGCGAGCGTGCCGGCCACCGTTCCGAATAGCGCCGCGATCAGCCAGCCCGAAAACGCGTGTGCGGCCGTCGCGAACACCGCTGGTGCAAGCTCTCCAGAACGAGCCAGCAGCAACAACGTGGCGGCCGTCGCGTCCAGCCCAGGCAGCACAAGGTCACCATAGGCGCGGTGCCCAGCCTCCCACAGACCAAGCAGGACTAGGACACCGACAGCACCATAGAGCCACCGCATGTTCTCAACCCCAATAGAACGCCGGATGCGGCAGGCCGCCACCGACGATGCCCGGGTCGAGGCTCATCAAGTGTTTGAAATATATATCGATATCCGCCCGCGCCTCCCGTGCGGAGACAACGTCCAGATGTATATTGGGTACGGATTTCGCAATGACCGGAGCCGGCAACGGTAGCGTGAGACTGGCGAGCGCCCCGGCCATGTCGGGGTTCTCCAACACCCATGTCCCCGCTTCGACGCAGGCCGCATGAACCGCCGCAACGACATCGGCATGCGCATCGAGAAACGCAGCGTTGGCCGCCAACCCGACCTGCGGGATACGCGCTCCGCGCCCGGTGTGTTGGCCATAGGTCTCTGTAACGTCGATGGCCCGCTTGATCGGCAAACCGGCCTTCGCGGCTCGCGCCAATGCCGCTGTTGCCGCAGGTTCGTGCAGCACGGCCACGTCGCCGCGCCCATTGAGGTAAAGCGGTACGGCTTCGCCGGGAGAGCCCACGTAGTCCAGTTGCAGATCGTTGTCCGGATCGAGCCCCGACCATGTCAACACGAGGCGGAACAATAGGTCAGGTGCCTCGTTCTTGTTGGAGAGCAGTACGTGCCGTCCGGCAAGGTCCTCGATCCTGGTGATGCTCTCGTCCCGGGCCATGACGTAGAGCACCCCCCAGGAAACGACATTGATCATTGTCGTGCCTGCCCCGCGATTGAAGAAATTGGCCGCGGCGTAGGTTGATGTCGCAAAGAGCTGAAACTCGCCCGAGGCAATACCTGCGCGCATCTGGTCGGTGCTCTTCCAGCTGTCTAGCACAACTCCCGGTGAAACCTCGTCCAACATGCCGGACGCCACCGCCCGGGCAAGAACAACCGACGGCGTCGCGGGAATGCCCCAGAGCGTCAGTCCCTCCGCAGGCTCGGCGCGCGGCGTGTCGCGGCCAGGCGGAACAACCCCAATAACGCCTGCGCACGCCAGCCCCCGCAAGAGCCGGCGACGACTGACCGTATTCGCGTGTCCCATTCAGGTTCCTCTTCTAGGCCCGAGCCAAACGGTGGCGACAATGTCCCCGGGCCGCTGCACGTTCCGCATTGCCGGACACCACTTGCCGCCCGCGCCGATCAATAGAGCGTCCGGCTCATGGTGATATCCTCCCAGATCTCCTTGACGGTAAGCTGCATCTCCCGTCGCCGATCCTCGTAGTGCGTGTGCAACAGGTGATGCGCATTTTCCGAGTTCGGCGCACCGAGGAAATCCCTGTAGAGCGCCTTGACCTGAGCGTTGTTGTGGGACTGGCGTACCTTTGCCTCCCGGTCGACGTTATAGATCGTCTCCCGCCGCTTCATCGCGAGTGGCAGGTAGGCCTTCTTGGATCGCAGCGACCCGCCGCCATCGACGCATCCGCCCGGACAGGCCATGACCTCGATGAAGTCGAAGTCGGCCTCGCCAGCGCGCACCTTCTCCACAAGGGCGCGGGTATCGCCGAGCCCATGAACCATGGCGACCTTCACCTCGCCGACCGGTCCGCCGAGGTCGATCGTGGCTTCTCGCACAGCCTCGAAACCCCGGAGCTGCGTCAGCTCGATCCTCTCAATTTCCTTGCCATTGACGGCGGCATAGATCGTGCGAACGGCGGCTTCCATCACGCCGCCGGTTGTGCCGAATATGGCGCCTGCTCCGGAATACTCGCTCATGTAGGGGTCGTCGAACACCGAAGGCTCAAGATCTTTCAGGTCGATTCCTTCCCGCCGGAGCAGCCGCGCAAACTCACGTGTGGTCAGCACCAGATCGGTTTCAGGAACACCGTTTTGAGCGAGTTGCGGTCGCACCGCCTCATCCTTCTTGGCGACGCACGGCATCACCGAAATCACGCGGACACGTTCCGGTGGAATACCCAGCTTCTCCGGCAGATAGGATTTGGCGACAGTCGACAGCACCTGTTGCGGCGACTTGGTCGAAGAGAGAAACGGCAGAATATCGGGATAGTGGATCTCCGCGAAATTGATCCAGGCAGGGCAGCAGGAGGTGAAGGTTGGGCGCCGTCCTTCCTTCAGCCGGGCCAGAAGCTCTGTCCCCTCTTCCATGATCACGACATCGGCGGCGAAGTTGGTATCAAGCACAACGTCGATACCGATCTTTCGCGCTGCGGCGATGATCTGACCCTCCACGTTGCTGCCCGCCGGCATCCCGAACTCTTCTCCAAAGGCCACCCGAACGGCCGGAGCAAACTGCATCACCGTCGTGATCTTCGGGTCGCAAATGTAATCGACGGCGCGGTCTACCTCGTCTCGCTCGCCGAGCGCACCGGTGGGGCAGACAAGCACGCACTGACCGCAAGAAACGCAGAGCGATTTATCGTAATCGGTCGCATTTCGTAGCGCTACCGCTCGATTAACGCCGGTTCCCTCCATCACCAGCGCATCAACTTCCTGATGATAGCGGCAAACGGCGACGCAGCGCTGGCAACGCACACACCGCTGCATGTCGCGTATCATCGCCGGAGAGCTGTCGTCGTAGTCCCGCGTCTGCGTCTTTACACGGTCGAAGAACCTGTTCTCGGTCAGTCCTACAAACTGCGCCAGGTCCTGTAACTCGCAATTGCCGTGGCGAACGCATGTGGCGCAATCTTGCAGGTGATCGGCCATCAGGAGTTCCACCTGGAGCCGCTGCATATCGCGCGCACGTTTGGAGCGGGTCATGACCACCATCCCCTCGCGTACCGGCGTCGTGCAGGCGCTCACGGCATGGACCCCCTCCCTGCCGGATTGCTCGATTTCCACGATACAGACACGGCAAGTGCCCGGTGTATGGTCAATGTCGTCCAGTTCGCACAGCGTCGGAATGAAGATGTCGTGCCGTCGCGCACAGGCCAGGATCGTTTCGTTCGGCAAAGCCGTGCATTGCCGCCCGTTCACGGTCAGGGATATCGTCGCTTCTCGGGCATTGTCCCCGGCGGGGTGACGTGTGTCGGTGTCCATGGTTCACGTCGCTCCTTCGGGAATGGAGTGCGCGGTGATCACGGTGTAGAGGCGGAAACACCGCATGCAACGCTGCGCCTCGGCATAGGCCTGCTTGTCGCAGATCGTCTGCTCGACTTCGCCGAACATGTGCTTTCGCAGTTCCGGGTCGAGTTCGGGATTGTGAACGCGATATGCGTTCCGCACCGGCGTCTCGACCACATCGCTGGCAAGTATACGGTTGTCGGATAGCAGTTGGCGCATCCGCGAGCGTTTGAAGAAACGCAATGTACCGAGTTGGACCCAATCGTCTATCGATCGCGCCGCCTTGAGCCCCGCAGCCATCGCGTAGATCAACGTAGAAGGGCCGGTCACACAGTCCCCACCCGCGAAAACGCCAGGCCGTGATGTAGCCAGCCCCTTATCCGCCTCAACACAACGCCACTTGTCCAGCGTTATCCCGTCGTCCTCTACCAAGGCCCCGTCCTCGACCTGCTGACCGATAGCGGCGATAAAAACATTGCAGGGCAGCGTGAAGGCGCTGCCTGGGATGGGGCGAACCTTGCGCCGTCCGCTCTCGTCAGGCTCGGTCTGCTCCATACAGATCAGTTCGACCCCGACAACCCTACCGTTTTCCGTCATCAGGCGGGTCGGGTTCGTAAGCGTGTGAAATGCGATATCCTCCACGCCGGCAGCCAGAACTTCCTCTTGGTCCGCCGGCATGTCTCCTTCCGTCCGGCGGTAGACAACATGGACGTTGTCGGCGCCCAGCCGGACCGCCGAGCGCACACAATCCATCGCCACATTGCCGCCGCCCACCACCACGACTTCACCGTTGAGTTCCAACGGGGCGATCCCTTCCACGTGGTCATGCACGCGAAGAAGGAAGTCTATTCC
Organism: Tropicimonas marinistellae; assembly: GCF_001509585.1. Classification (GTDB taxonomy): domain Bacteria; phylum Pseudomonadota; class Alphaproteobacteria; order Rhodobacterales; family Rhodobacteraceae; genus Tropicimonas; species Tropicimonas marinistellae. The sequence goes on from NZ_LNCI01000017.1 coordinate 56,383, forward strand.
GCTGTAGTACCCATCGTGGGCCGCGTGCTCTCCCTCGATACCGAGCGTCGTTCCTTGCTGACACCCAAGGCCGAGAAAGAGAGCCTTGTACCCCTGCGCAAACAGGTCATCGATGGTGAAGTCGCGACCGAGCTGCTGGCCGAAGAGGAAACGACCGCCAAGCTCTGCGATAATGTCGGTTTCCATTGCCAACGTGTCTTTCGGCAACCGGTATGACGGAATACCGATCTGCGCCATGCCGCCGGCCTGGTCACTTTTCTCGAAGACATCCACGTGGTAGCCGTGCAGCAGCAGGTGGTATGCGCAGGAAATGCCAGCCGGTCCCGCACCGATCACCGCCACGCGCATCCCGTCTTCCAGCGGTTTATGGATCATGTCCCGGGTGAACTTGAGCGCATGCGGCCCTTTCTGCTGATCGGCCACGTAACGTTTCAGCGTCTTGATCCCAACCGCCTCGTCCACGAGTTTCCGCCGGCAAGCCTGTTCGCAGTAGCGAACGCACACACGCCCACAAGTCGCCGCCATTGGGTATTTCTGCAGGAGTACGCCGAGCGAGTTTTCCGGTTTACCGTCGCGGATGTAGTCGATGTAACGCGGAACGTTGATCTTCGATGGGCAGGCCTCGATACAGGGGGCCGTCATGTAGGCCATGCCGTGTTGCGTCCGGATCGGGCGATGGTCTGCAATTTCCGCCTCCACCTTGTCCCGAAAGTTGCGAAGCACATCGAGCAATGCGATTGCGCAGGTTTGCCCAAGCCCGCAAAGCGAGGTTTCCTTCATCTGCTCGCCCAGCATCTCGATTGAATCGAAACCAAGCGGTGAGTCGAGCCCGCGCCGCATCTTGTCTAGCGCATCGCGCACCAGCACCGTGCCCATGCGGCAGGGGGTGCAAGCGCCGCAGGATTGTTCGGCCGCCTTTCTCATGTAGTGAAAGAGACCGTCGACAAGGCTGACATTCTCGTCAAAAACGAAAAACCCTCGATCACCAAAAAACGCGCGGATCGGGTTGCCGTCATCGAACTCTTCGAAGTTCTTGAGCGTGGCGATTGACGCCCGTGTTTTCGTAGATCCATCACGGGCATCGTGGACAACACCGTCCCAAACCCCGTAGGCGACTTCAGCCATTCGCTTCTCTCCCATGCCTACCAATGCGGACGACGCCGCATCGGGAAACTTGGCCGCGCCTTAGCATCGATTTCCGCAGGAATTTGGAGCACATAGGAGTTGCATCGCCTACGTGAACCGCTCTTCCGTACGGCAATTCAATGCTAGCCGAGCCACCAGAGTGGCTGTATTCCAGATTTGATGGCTTTCCATCAAATCCGAAAGCCATGGTCCCGCAAGAGCAAACCGGGTAAGGGTGGAGCATGGCCAGGAAGGTGACGCTGACGGATGTCGCTCGCGCAGCCGGAGTTTCAATCGCAACTGTGGACCGGGTGATCAACAAACGCGGTGGCGTCGATACGGCCAAGGAAGATCGTGTCATTCAGGTTGCCCGTACCCTGGGTCTGGACCGGCGTCTCGACTACCAGCACGTGAGAATCAAACGTGTCACCTTCATGCTTCAACCGCCGACGAACCCGTTCCATGCCGAATTGCGCAGCGGTCTCGACACAACCCGGAAGGTTCTGGATTCCCTGAACATCCAAATGCACCTGATCCATATCGACGCGACAGAAGCGCAAGAAACTGCCGGAAAGATCCTGGATCAATTGGGGTCAACGGACGGGGTAATCCTGTCTGCCCCAGACTCGCCGGCAATCGCCACTGCCCTCCGGACCGTCAGTGCAGAGATGCCGGTGCTGACACTTGCCAGCGATATCCGCGATTCCGGTCGAGTGGCCTATGTCGGACCCGACGATGAGCGTTCCGGGAGAGTCGCGGGCGACTTGTTGGGCAGGTTTCTCGGTGAGCGTGGCGGAAGTATCCTCATCGTTGGAGGGAATTTCGAACTATCCGGCCACCGTGCCCGTTCTCGCGGTTTCACCGATCTGATCGCTCAACGTCACCCGCGGTGCTGGATTTCCCGAGTGGTGGAAACCAGGGAGGATGCAAACGTAACCATGGACCTCGTCTATCGTGCCGTGAAAGACGACCCAACCATCCGCGGGATCTACCACCTCTCTGTGGGCGCCAGCCGGATCGCGCAAGCACTCGAGCATCTCGGGCGGAGCGCCGATGTGTTCGTCGTCTGCCACGAATTGACGGCGACACGCCGCCGCCTCCTGCATGCTCGAAAAATCCACGCGGTGATCGACCAGAACCCTCATCTTGAGGTCCGGCTTGCGGCAGAAATCATGGCTGCGCGACTGGGTCGGCTTGAGGGCAATGCGGAATCCGTCGAAACCGATGTCCAGATATTCATGGCCGAGAACGCCTGACGCAAATGTCCGGCCGCAATTCGCTGCACCGCAGAATGTATGCATGCGGCGCATCGCGGGCATTCACAGCTGATCGTTGTGGATAAGCGAAACCTGCCTATTTTGATTGGCGTGGCTGTTATCGCTAACAGTCACGCAAACGAGCCAGATTGAGGTGAATGAAATGAGTATGAACGAAGTGATATCCGCTCCGCTGGTTTCCGGTTCCGGTTTCGACGGTCTGTTCGCGCGCTTTGCTGCGTGGCGGCGCCGGCACGCGTCCTACCGTGAAACCATGTACGAACTGAACAAGTTGAGCGATCGGGACTTGGCTGATCTGCGCATGAGCCGCGCCGATTTCCACTATCTCGCCACCGAGGCCGCTGCCAAAGTTCGGTAGCAGCTACTTCCAAGTATCTGCCCGGCGGCGTCTTGACCGCCGGGGCAGGCGCCGGAGCGTAGGTAACATCCACGTTGCCGGGGCAGCCGGATCGAACCCGAAACTCCCCTCGCCTTCCGTGCCTTCGTGTTCCGCACAATGACAGGCGGTCGTAGTCGTCAGATTTCGCGCACACCCAGTTCCTCCAATCGAACGACAACCGACTCCGGCCGGACCAGGCAGGGCTGTCGGATCACCTGACGGTCCAGATGAAGCACGAGCGTGAAGAACATTCCCGAAGCCTCGTCCGCTGGCGCCTCCACCGCGTAGCCGGTCATCCGGTCATACGGGATGAAGATATCGTTTGCGGCATACCAAGCCTCCTTTCGGCGTCGCCACGGCCGGTCGCGATTGACGAGGATCATCTCTCCCCGCGCGTCCAGGATCAGCACACCGGTCGACAGACGTTTCTTACCAGCGTCGTCCCGGCAAGGAGTATCCTGCGGTTCAAAATGTAGTGGCGTGATCGGATCGCCCAGGCGGTGCCGCAATTCCAGCAGGGATGAGCCGAAGAAAAGGTCATTGTCCCCTATGTCGATGTCCGGTTCGCCTTCCAGCGGTGCCTGTGGCGCACCCGCCGGAGCAAGGACGCGCGATCTGACGAAATCCGTCACGTCATTCATCAGGTTGCTTGACACCTTGTTGTAGGTGAACTCCGCCTGCGATCCATCCCCTAGGAACAGAGTCCAAATGCCTTGAAGCTGGTCGCCAAAGCTGCCGACAGCGACGACCTCGTTCCACGTCACGTCACGACGATGCACACCGCTTTCAACAAGACACAACAAGCTTGCACCGCCGTCATTCACGGCGAGGACGATCGTATAGAGGTCCATGCCCGGCCGCAACTGCCGCCTGTCAGCGTTCTTCGGCACTTTCAGCAGGTATTTCGCGTCTCCGAGATCGGCATATGCGCTGCGGAATCGCGGCGGCATATCTTCCTCGCTCTGTACCTCGGTGATCCATGGACCGAAGGCGTCGTACTCCCGCCGGTCCTCCGGGCTGGCGGCGTGATACCAGTTCAGGCCACGTTTGTTCGAATCCTTGACCAGGGTCATGTGGCTCTCCTCCATTTTCCTCAGATGGGCCGCGATCAGTTCAAGCCCGCCAGCTGCAGAATCGACGGTTTCAGGCGTCATGGTTCCGAACAGTTCGGCAAATCCCAAATGCCTCTGACGCGTCAGGAATGCGGCGAAGTCGGCACCCTCGGGGGTCAACTCGGCAATATAGCTACGCTCGTCGCTGGGATTGGCCCGGCGAAAAATAAAACCCAGAGTTTCGAGCCGTCGCAGAACCGATGTCAGGCTACCCTTCTGCATACCCAGCCCGCGACAGATTTGCGTGGGCGATTGCGGTCCGACAGTGCTCAGCGCCATAACGACCATGATCTCGCTGTCCGGAAACAAGCGGCCACGGTATTCGGAGCGATGCAGCATCGGATTTATGTGTGCCAGATAGTAGCGCACGAATTGCTCCATGCTCCGCTCCAGCCGGTCGGTCGACGTTGTCACGACGCACCCCTTTTGTCTGCAATCCAACCATATCACAGTTTTGTATGATTTTCGACTATTTTTGCGTCAAACAGCCCAGATTTCTAGAAATTTCGCGAGGAATACGCGATGAGCGTATGAAATAATACATAATATCCCACATACACACTGGCCCTGCCCACTCAAGACGCAAAGAGTTACCCAATGCGCAAATAACGCTTGGTGAACGACGCAGCCGCCCAGGACGACTTTGGATTCCAGAATGTTGGGAGCTTTCGTCGGCTATCTCCTAGCCCCTCGCACCCCCAAGACGCTCCGCATGCCAAGCGACATGATCGCTCGCAAACGTCGACATGAAGAAATAGCTGTGGTCGTAGCCGGGATGTATGCGCAATACCGCTGCCTGCCGACGTCGCCCGATTGCGGAGGCCAGCGCTTCTGGTCTCAGCAGGTCAAGGAACTGGTCGGCACCACCTTGGTCGACCAAGATCTCGCCTTTCCATCCCCGCTCTTCCAGCAGGATCGAAGCATCGTATTCGCGCCAGGCGGTCTCGTCGTCACCCAGATAGGCACCGAACTGGCGGCGGCCCCAATCCGACTGTGTCGGGTTTGAAATCGGCGCGAAGGCCGACAGGGTGTAATAGATATCCGGATTCTTCAGGGCTATCGTCAGCGCTCCGTGCCCACCCATGGAATGCCCGGTGATCCCCTGTGCCGCGGTGACCGGAAAGCGCGCATTCACCGTCTCGCGAAGCTCGGTGACGATGTAGTCGTACATCCGGAAATGCGGCGCCCAAGGCGCCTGCGTCGCGTTGACGTAGAACCCGGCCCCCTGCCCCAGATCGTAGCTGTCGTCGTCCGCGATCCCCTCGCCCCGCGGCGAGGTGTCGGGAAAGACCAATGCGATCCCGTGCCGCGCGGCGTGTTCCTGAAACCCGCCCTTCGTCATGGCGTTCTCATGCGTACAGGTCAGCCCCGAAAGGTACCAAAGCACCGGGACCGGCCGCGTCTCTGCCTGGGGCGGCTGATAGACCGCAAAGGTCATGTCACATCCCGTGGCGGCAGAAACGTGGCGATAGACGCCCTGAATGCCGCCAAAGCACCGGTTCTCCGAGACAATCTCCACGCCGGCCCCCTGCCCTCCTTCACCCGCCATCAGTACAGGACCACGGATCTGATAGATTCGCCTTTGTGCATGAGGTCGA
>NZ_LNCI01000018.1 GCF_001509585.1 Tropicimonas marinistellae
CGGCGATCGTTGCCGCCCCTTTGCGTATGGCATCCGGATCGTAGGGCGCGGTACCCTGCATCATCGGGGCAAGCGCCTTCATAACGGCCGCCATGGCGGACATCCCGTCCATCCGCTCCTTGACGATGCCCATCGCGCCGCTGTGGGCAAAGGCCGTCGCCGCGACAAGAGTGATGCCGGTCGCAACACTCAGATTTCGTGTCAGTTTCATCGATTTCATCCTTTCTTGTCCTGTCGTTCGAAAACTCTCGGATCAGGACGCGACACGAGGGGGCGGTGGGTCAAAACCATGCTCGATTCCCGGCTCGGTTCGCCCGCGAGCCAGGAAGTGCTGCCGACCCTGCTCGGCAACCGGACGTGGAATCGTCAGAATTTCGACAATGGCTTGAAAGTGGCAATCGATCCCCGGATGACAGTGCCCGGCCAGGTCGCCCTCGTTTGGCTCTGGATGGTGATGGGAAGCGTCATGCGGCATTTCGTATTGCGCCACCACTTGGTGGTCGGAGACGTGCGGGCGGGCAAGTTGAAATGCCATCGGCGCGATCAAAGCGCAAATAAGCACCAGCCCCACGGCGCGGCTCCAGACATTTATGCTCCGGTCGCGCTTCGTCATTGGATCCCGTTCTCCCGCTGCAGTTCCCGGATATAGAGCGTAACCTGTGTGATCTCGGTATCCGAAATATCCTCGACTGGAGGCATGCTTCCGAAGCTCCAGTGATGGGCCCGCACTCCTGTGCGCGCGGCGAGTTGGAACGCCATGTCGCCATGGTGGCTCGGCTTGTAGATCTTGTGGACCAGCGGTGGTGCGATCCCCCATTGACCGGCTGCATTCGTTCCGTGGCAGGAAACGCATTTCTCATCGTATACGGTCTTTCCCAACGTGGCGTCTGCCGACAAACCCTCTGGAAGCCGCACATCGACCATCGGCGCGTCACCACCGCTGGGGTCCTGTTCGTCCGAATTGCTGATCGACAGGGAATTAGACTGAGACATCAGCATCGCGCCCGCGATCGCGCCGACGGCCAAGAGAGGGAATACAATCTGCCTACTCACGAATTCGCGCACCTCTCTTGGCGAACGCCCCTCTGCAGACCCTCCAATGCTGGAGGGTCAACAGCGAGTTCGCGAAAAGATTGCGTGATGGTCTCCGGCCTGCGTCGTCTTCGGGCGGGGGAGCGGCCCTGAAGGCCACGTTCGGGAGACGGGCAACCATACGCTTCACTCCCCCGGCCGCCCAGCATCCATGCCAGGCAGGCTGGCTTGGTAGGCGCGCCTCTCCTCGGGCCAGTTCGCCTTGACGAAGGACAGGATAGCAATGATCTCCGCATCTTCGAGGATGCCCTCGAAAGCCGGCATGTCGCTCTCGTAGCCCGGCACGACCGCCTCGATCCCCAACTTCGTCATCGCGAAAAGATGGGCGTCGGAATGGGTGAAGGAATGTCCGGTGCCGTCCTGCGGCGGAGCCGGCATGCGGCCGGTGTCAAGGCGCCGGCGCCAGTCCGGCTGGCCCTCCCGGTTCTCGCCGTGGCATGCCGCGCAATGCTCTGCATAGAGCGTTTCGCCTACCGCAATGCTCTCTGCACTGGAAGGGGAGCCGAGGAAGGTCACCTCCGCCGGTCCACTGGCTGCGGCGCTCGAAACGCTCGCAAGTGCAAGGGTCGTGGCGGCGAGCAAAGCCGCCGCCTTCCGCTCCGCCGAACCGTTCCCATGATGGGCCTTACTCATGCGAGTAGACCTCGATCCCGTCAGGGCCGTAGGAATAGACTTTGAGCGTGCCGTATTTCTCGCGTGCCATGCCCGGAGAGTTCTGCGGCATTCCCGGCAGAATCAGCCCGGTGATCGCAGGCCGCTCCGTCAGCAGCCGCGCGATGATCTCCTCGGGAATATGGCCATGAACCTCGTAGCCACCGATCTCGGAATGGTGGCAAGACAGCCCTTGTTCGGGAACGCCGGCGGCCATCGCCCGCCGGGCGACATCGGTGTCGTCAACGATCGTCACGTCGTAGCCACGGGTTTGCATATATTCCGCCCATAGGCCGCAACAGCCGCAGCTTGGGTCGCGGTAGACGGTGACCTGTTCCGCGGCCAGGGCGGGCGTCGTGATCACGGCGAGGATTGCAAGGATGCTTTTGTTCATCGGATTTCTCCTTCAAAGGATCGTGGAGGCGGTCCAGGACCGGCCGGCATCCCGGCTGTGGAAAAGCCCGTCGGGGCTGGCCGCGATCAGGGTGTCGGGGTTGGTCGGGTCACCGGCGAGGGCGGTGGCCGCGATCGCGTTTGCCGTCTCCCAGGTCAGCCCGGCATCGGCGCTGATCCAGATACCGGAGGGAAGCGCCGCCCAGAGCCGGCTCGGCGCCGCGGCGGACGAAATGAGGGCTCGTACGGGTTCTCCGGCAGGGAGCGGGCGGGGTTCGGGCGCCTCCGCGCCCTCGACGAGTGCATCCAGCGCGTGTTCGGGTTGCACGTCCTGCCACCGGCAGAAACAGTCGGGGACGCGTTGCAGCCCGGCCGTCGAGCCGCCATAGAGCCAAATACCGCCCATCCCGCTGGCCAGGTCGACCGACGCCAGGCTGAGCACATCCCGCTCCTCTCCGGCGATGAAGGGGCGATCCATCACGAATTCCCAGCTTTCGCCGGCATCCTCGCTGCGCCAGAGCCCGTCACCGGGGATGGCGGCGTAAAGCGTGTCCGGCAGCCGCGCGGCGGTGGCGAGCGCGGAGATCTCAGCCGCTGGCAATCCGCGTCCGCCCAGTATGAGGGTCTCGCCGCGGTTATCCGAAACCGCCACGCCACCACCTTCGAGCGCGACAATCAGACGGCCTGACCTCTCGGGATGCGCTGCGAGCGCCACCGGAGAGGCGCCCGGCCGAGCGCCCTGGCGCCAGGTGGCACCGCCGTCCTCGCTGGTGAGGAAACTGTCGCCAGCGGCAACCGCGCCGCCGCCCGAGAAGGCGAGCGCGCGATACCCTGCCGGCGTCGCGGCCCGTAGTTGCGGCGCCATTGCCATTATCGAGGCCCCAATAGCTCCCCTTAGCAAGGCCCGGCGATTGAACCGAAATCCTGTGAAATCCGTCATGTTCCGTTGTCCATTTGTAGGAATGACGAGGCGCCGTCGCCGGAGAGCGACAGGTCTCGTTACGCGCGCCGGGATGCGGTGCGGCGGCTTATATCAGGAAACGGGGTCGTGGCGGTGTCTGCGCGGGTGGCTCTGCCCAGTTGCGAAAGGCGGCATCGGCATAACCAAAGACGTCGGCATCTCCGGCCACGGGGGGAGCCCATTCGACGGGAAGTGCCGCCAGCTGAGCCGAGGAACAGAACCCGCCGCAGTCCGACGACCCTTCCTGGCTATGCTCATCGCAGTCGGCGCAGTCGAGGGCAGCTATCTGTGTATGCGCCGCCTCGGACATGTCCATCGACAGCGCTCCACCGGCCGCGCCCTGGACGACCGTACCCAGGATGAACGCGACAAACATGCAGGCAGAGAGGAGTCTGATCATGAGTGACATCAGCACCAATATGGCCGCAAGTCGGAGTGTTGTTGATGCGGCTTCGTCGAAAGCGGCGATGACGCGCAGGATGAACAGCCCGCCCGGGGAGCAGACCATCAACCCTCGCGTGCTCGTACGGCATGACGGGCTTAGCCGCG
>NZ_LNCI01000019.1 GCF_001509585.1 Tropicimonas marinistellae
CGGCATGACCGGCTTAGCCGCGTCAGGAAGCGAAGGCGGCGTTCCAACAATACCTCACGATCACGACGAACGCATAGCAGACATCTGTCACGATCGTTTCGAATGGCAGCTACGGGCCGTTCGCGACTGCCAAATGTTCCTAGGCCAAGGTCCGGATGTGGGCCCAAAAAGGGTCTTTATGGCCGGCTACGGAAACGTATGGGATGTGACTTTCGACCCCTCTGCAGTTTATGCTGAGCTGGGCGGTGATGCTGATATCCCGACTACGTATGGACAAGTGCTCGCGCGCGAGACGGATCTTATTCAGCATCCAGGTTTCCAATTCGGACGTGGCATCACGTGCGTCCGGCTCGACCCTCCTTATGGTAGGTATCCTGACAACCATTGGACTCATGAGGAGGAGTCATGCTGACAGGCCGACAACGTGTCCTCCGGGACCTTCCATTGATTGCCAACGCCATTCGTCAGATGCCCGTAGGGCGGGTGTACTCAATCCGGGAGGTCTACGGGGATGCGTTCGCCGATCTGGACCACAGGCATGGCATCAATCAGGCGTTAGCCAGCATAGTTCGAAACGGTGATGTATTCGGTGTTCGAAGCCACCGATATGCCCGAGACACTGCCCATGGCAGGAGTGAGTTCGTAGTTGTATCGACCGTCAACGCTAACATCAGTTGGATTGATCCGTTGATCCAGCGAGATCTTGCGGAGCGGGGAGAGCCACCCAACAATCGAACCGACATCCAAGAAAGGCGTTTACCAGCGGACTGCCTCTTTGACGCCCACGACACTTTCGAGCTCCGGTACTTCGAGGGTGGCTACCATCGCTTCCGCTACTTCGATAGCCGCGAAGATGCCACGACCTGGTGCCGGGCCAGACGGTATGACCAGCCGATCGAAGTGGACGGAAGCCGGGACGAGGCCATGAGGGCGAAAGGCTCATAAGCGCTGGTTCGCGCCAGTCCATTGTTGATGGGTCTGTTCAACCATGGTTTTCATCCGGTTGAGGAGATTGAACAACGCGCCCGAAGGGCTCAGGATCTCAGGAAGTTCTATGAAGAAAACCCGTTCTATGCGGCGAGAGCGGCGAAGGAGCCGGACTATTGGAACGAGTTCTATTCAAGTTGTTCCGGCTCGTGAGTGGCGACTCAGGAGAGGATCGCCAACGGAACGAATACGACGGCACAGCGCCCTAGGCTATCGGCCACCGGCGCCGGAAACCATCATCCAGACGCAAACCAGGCCAATGATGCACTATCGATCAAACCGGACCAGTCAGATAAGGCTACCCACCAAGCCGGCCGGTGAGCGCCCTTGCGGTCTACTTTGGATTGGTGCCAACCGCAGGGTGGCGACTGCCCGGACCAAAGCCGTTCGTCTCGAACGTAGGTCCAGACCCATGCGGTCTACCAACTGGGATTTCCACGTTCTTCGAAACTTACTCAAGACGAAGACAATAAGGAGCATTCGCGTTTTCCGCCAAGTTCCAGAGTCCAGTGGGGGAACTATTGGGGGAACGATGCGGGACGAACAACGTATTTTTATTCGTTTTCAGTTGGATATAAATATGAGGTGGCGCGCTGGGGAGGATTCGAACCCCCGACCCCTTGATTCGTAGTCAAGTACTCTATCCAACTGAGCTACCAGCGCGTGAGGCGTTCACTTAGCGGCGCCGGCACCGGGGTGCAAGGGGCAATCGACACGAAATTGCGTGTGATGGGCGCTGACGATCCTACCGCGCCGTGTTTCTGGTGGTCGACGGGCATGGCAGAGATGAATGTCGGATGGCCCTGGTGCCGCAGCCTCAAAGGCCGGCCTCACGGTTGGCAGCGTCTGGATCGTGTTGATGGTTTCTGGTGCACGGTCTCGCTTGGTCTTTCGTCCGGAGGCGCGAGGCCAACTCAACGCGCGCCTTGCGAAATCGAGTTGCCGGCTTTCCCCCCGTACTCTTGGGCGTCGTCGGCAATGGTGTGCCCACCAGAACAACCCTCAACCACCAACAGCCCACGGTCTGCTATCACTCATACCCGCTCCGGTGGACACAAGACATTCTTCCCACTTTCGCGTGGCGGAAAGGTGGCGCCGGTTCGGAGAGTTCGCGGGAATTCCGCGGCGGTGGATTTGGTGGCGTTTGTACGGAGCCGCAGCGGCTAGGGTACGCGCGTGGTCTGCTCGGGGCCGGGCTCCGTCTACGGAGAGGGTCCCACGCCGGCATATCCCGGCGACGGGGGCTGCCCGCGGAACCCCCTGTCGCCATTGGATTTCGGCTGGGATCGTGGGGTGATTGGAAAGCGTGGGTCGATATCGCACAGCTGTACGATTTCGTCGCGAGCAGGCGTAACCTCGGTGTCGTCCGGCGCGGTGTCGTCATCCTCGGGTTCTGCAGCGAAGGCCGAATTGTGGCCATCCTCGCCCAAAGTCTCTACCACAGGTTGCCCGTTTTCGGCGGAAGCGTGTCGCGACTCACCGAAGCGGCGGCGCAAGGACCGAATGATGCGGTAGACGCAGAGAACTCCCAGCACGAGGAAGAGTGTCGGCAGCATGGACAGGAACACGAGCGCGGCCGGTCGTTCGTGGACAAACGAAAATGCGACAAACGCTGCGATGACCCAGAGGAACGGAGAGCGTAGCCACCGAAGCCTTGAGGCTCGAGCAGTTTGACCATCGGCAGGTGCGGCAGGGTCGGCGACAGGGGACGGGTCGACTGGCCAGTCGACGGTTTGCATGGCGGCACTGACACGGCTTGCGCGTCGCTTGCGGCGGAACTTGACGAGCGCCGCTAGCAGGAAGACCCCGGCGATTGCGCCAACGACCGCAGCGACCTGCATCGGCATCTCTGGGTTTGGAGCGAACGCGGCGGCTCTGCCATCCAAGAATGGCGCGATATAAACGAAGTCGGGTGCGCGCGTCAGGCCGGATTCCGCGAAGGCGTCTTCGGCCATGCCCCGAAGCGTGGGCGACCTCTCGGTGGTACCGTTCAATCGGTAGACCGGCGTCGCGCTATCGGCAGTGCCGAGGGAACCGAACGTTTCACCGGGCGCGTTGTTATCGAGCAGCCAATCGACAAATCTGTCTTTCTGGTTCGGCGTCAGCAGGACAGCGGCACGCGCCATCCGGGCCGCCGCGTCGTCGGCTCCGTCGAACAATACGAACATGTACCGCTCCGTATCGACACCGCGACGTTGCTTGGTCAGGTGATAATTGTACGCGCCGTTGATCCAGCCCAGCACATGGACTTCGTCGGCAATGTGAATATCCCGGTCCTTTCGGAACTCTGCAAGCGGAACAGCCTCCGGCACGGGACGGGACAAGGCTGCGGCCTTTTCCGCTTCGATCCGCTCCATGTCTCCATGCATCCAGACGGCAAAGGCCGCCAGGGCCGTCGCGAAGACGAGATGGCCGTACCAAGGCAAACGAGCGAGAGCGCCAAACATGACCTTCCTCCGAGAGAACAATCGGGTCGGATTCCGTTGATTGAACATTCTACGTGCCTTCATGGCGCAACGGTGGCAGGGATCTGGAAGGATCGTGGCGTGTCGCGCGGCGGCAAGTTTCCGCCGGTGACCAAACCTGATGTCTGTCTTGAACTCGCACCGCAGGACGCGTATGTGCAGCCAGCACGGCGGAAACGCAAAAGCGCAGGAAGACAGATGGCCAACCCACTTCAGTTCATGCAGCAGGTGCGCACCGAGGTCGGCAAGGTCGTTTGGCCGACACGGCGCGAAGTGCTGCTCACCACGATGATGGTACTCGCCATGGCGACGCTGACGGCGATTTTCTTCTTCGTGGTTGACCTGATCATCCGTACCGGTCTGACACAGGTCCTGCGCCTGTTCGGATGACCGCGCGATTGTTGGCTGGGTCGCCGGCGGTGCGCCGGTGCAGCCGATCTGCCCTTGAAAACCGCGGGGCGCAGCGGTAAAGCAGCCAAACTTTCCCAGCAGGCGTGCATCGATTCGGGTCGCACGCCGCTTTTCTTTTGGGTTGGGCCGCAAGGCCGGAGAATCAGAAATACGCCGGGAGCCATCGGGCGCCGGCACGGAAGCAAGGACAAGGCACGGCATGGCGAAGCGTTGGTATTCGGTTAGCGTCCTCTCGAACTTCGAGAAGAAGATCGCCGAACAGATCCGTCACGACGTTGCCCAGGCCGGTCTCGAAGACGAGATCGACGAGGTTCTTGTGCCGACCGAAGAGGTAATCGAGGTTCGCCGCGGCAAGAAAGTGACTGCCGAGCGCCGCTTCATGCCTGGCTACGTTCTTGTACACATGGAGATGTCCGACCAGGGCTATCACCTGATCAACTCGATCAACCGTGTGACCGGTTTCCTCGGCCCCCAGGGCAAGCCGATGCCAATGCGCGATGCCGAGGTCAACCAGATCCTCAACCGTGTCGAGGAAGGCGTCGAGGCCCCGCGCTCGCTGATCGTTTACGAAGTGGGCGAGCAGGTGAACGTGACCGATGGGCCTTTCGAGGGGTTCGCGGGCATGGTCGAGGAAGTGGACGACGACAACCAGCGCCTGAAGGTGACGGTGTCGATCTTCGGCCGGGCGACGCCGGTCGAGCTGGAATTCACTCAGGTCACCAAGGAGGCCTGAGGAAGCGGCGGGCTCGCCCGCCAATCGTTCGTGGGAGGCGAGGGCACGCGTGCCCGGACCACACCACGCTAACAAATGAGACGCGGCGCGCCGTGTCTCTGTAGGGTGCGTGATTTCGCGTACCGATGAGAAAGGAGTTGGCCCATGGCCAAGAAACTCGCCGGCACCATGAAGCTTCAGGTGCCCGCCGGACAGGCGAACCCGTCCCCGCCCGTTGGTCCTGCGCTCGGTCAGCGCGGCATTAACATCATGGAATTCTGCAAGGCCTTCAACGCCAAGACGCAGGACATGGATCCCGGCGCGCCGTGCCCGACCGTGATCACCTACTATCAGGACAAGTCCTTCACGATGGACATCAAGACGCCGCCGGCGTCCTATTTCCTGAAGAAGGCCGCGAAGAAGAAATCTGGCGCCAACAACCCCGGCAAGGAGATCGTTGGATCGGTGACCGCCGCTCAGGTGAAAGAGATCGCCGAGGCCAAGATGAAAGACCTCAACGCGAACGACGTCGAAGCCGCGATGCAGATCATTCTCGGCTCCGCGCGTTCCATGGGTATCGAGGTGAAAGGGTAAGTCATGGCCAAGCTTGGAAAACGGACCCGCGCCGCACGCGAAGCCATCGCCGGCAAGGAAGACCTGTCGATTGAAGAGGCCGTGGCCCTCGTCAAGGGGAACGCCACCGCGAAGTTCGACGAGACCATCGAGATCGCGATGAACCTCGGTGTCGATACGCGCCACGCCGACCAGATGGTCCGTGGCACTGTCACCCTGCCCAACGGCACGGGCAAGAGCGTTCGCGTTGCTGTCTTCGCCCGTGGCGACAAGGCCGAAGAGGCCAAGGCCGCCGGTGCGGACATCGTGGGTGCCGAGGACCTGATGGAAACCATCCAGGGCGGCACGATCGAATTTGATCGCTGCATCGCCACGCCGGACATGATGCCCATCGTTGGCCGCCTCGGTAAGATCCTCGGCCCGCGCAACCTGATGCCGAACCCGAAGGTCGGCACCGTGACCCCCGACGTGACTGCAGCTGTTGCGGCCGCCAAGGGCGGTGAGGTGCAGTTCCGGGCCGAGAAGGGCGGCGTCGTGCACGCCGGTGTCGGCAAAGCCTCTTTCGATGAGGCGAAGCTGGTTGAGAATGTCCGTGCCTTCTGCGACGCCGTCGCAAAGGCTAAGCCCTCGGGCGCCAAGGGCAGCTACATGCAGAAGGTTTCGCTCAGCTCCACAATGGGGCCCGGCGTCACCGTCGATGTGGCCTCTGCCACCGCGCAGTGAGCGCGTGCGCCGGAAGGTGCACCTTAACAGATCCTGGGAATGGGCGCCTTCGGGCGCCCTTTTTCGTTCATTGGCGGTGCCGGTCGTGTCGCCTTACACGTGGCCGTGCGTCGTGGATTACGAGCCTGCCAGCACATGCCGGATCGATGCCTCGATCTGACCACCACAATAGGCCTCTCCATGCTGTGCCCGCCATTCCGCACGCATTGCCGATATGGCGGGCATCGCCGCCACCCGGTTGGAGAGGGCCGCGATGGCAGGCGCATGGGTTTTCAGCAGCGGTTCGATCGCTGGTAGGCACTCTGTCATTGTGGCCCAAAGAGCTGCCACCGCGAGATCGGCAAGCGTCGATTGTGGAGTGCCGAGCATGGTGCCGGCATCGTCGGTCAACCCGTGGCGACGGCCGATCTCCTCGAAGATCGCCATCCATCGCGGCAAGCGTACGTCTACGAAAGCGTCCCACGCCTCTTGGGACCACATGGTCCGACCGCAGTTACACGTGATTTCTTCCAACACATCGCCCGCGTTGCCGATGAGCGTATTCGTCAGCGCATCCTTTGCCGGATCGCAGGGATAGAGAGCGTGCTTCTCGCCCAGATAGGCTAGGATCGCCGGCATCTGCGCGACCCAGATATCGGCGCCGCGATCATGGAGGAGGGGGGGCGCCATGAATGGCAATGGTTGTTCGCTGACGGGCGCATTCTTCAGTGCGGCCAAGGCCTCGATCGGCGGTTCATCCCAGCGTGTGCCCGCATGGGCGAGCACGTACCGGATGAAATGGCCCCGAAAGGGGAGTGGCCAGTAGTAGAGAGAATAGTCCTCAGCCATTGCGTGCCCGCGATCCCATGTGCCAGGTTCGGCTGCCCCGAAGGTTCCGGGGCAGCGCGCAGATCAGAGCTCCGGATAGAGCGGGAAACGGGCGCAGAGCGCAGTCGCCTTTTCTTTCACGTTAGCTTCGACCTCGGCATTCCCGTCTTCGCCGTTGGTTGCCAATCCGTCCACGACCTCGACGATCAGCCGGGCGATCTCGCGGAATTCCGCCTCGCCGAATCCGCGCGTGGTGCCCGCGGGCGTGCCAAGGCGGATGCCGGAGGTCACAAAGGGCTTCTCGGGGTCGAAGGGCACCCCGTTCTTGTTGCAGGTGATATGGGCGCGGCCGAGAGCCTTCTCCGCGGCCTTGCCCGTCACCCCCTTGGGGCGCAGATCGGCGAGCATCAGGTGGTTATCGGTGCCCCCGGACACCACGTCGATGCCTCCCTTGATCAACTCGTCGGCCATTGCGCGTGCATTGGCGACGACCTGGGCGGCGTAGTCCTTGAACTCCGGGCGCAGGGCTTCGCCGAAAGCGACGGCCTTCGCTGCGATAACATGCATCAGCGGACCGCCCTGAAGGCCGGGGAACACTGCCGAATTCACCTTCTTGGCGATATCGGCATCGTTGGTCAGGATCAGCCCACCGCGCGGGCCGCGCAGCGACTTGTGGGTGGTCGAGGTGACCACATGTGCATGCGGCAGCGGCGAGGGATGAGCCCCACCGGCCACAAGTCCGGAGATATGGGCCATGTCTACCATCAGATAGGCGCCGACCTCGTCGGCGATGGCACGGAAGGCTTCCCAATCCCAGATTCGGGAATAAGCCGTGCCGCCTGCTAGGATCAGCTTCGGCTTGTGCTCCAGCGCCTTGGCGCGGATGTCTTCCATGTCCAGCAGGTTGTCCTGTTCACGCACGCCGTAGGACACGACGTTGAACCATTTTCCTGACATGTTAACGGGCGAGCCGTGGGTCAGGTGGCCGCCGGAGTTCAAATCGAGGCCCATGAAGGTATCGCCGGGCTTGAGCAGGGCTAGGAAAACGGCCTGGTTCATTTGGCTGCCTGAATTCGGCTGCACGTTGGCAAATTCACAGCCGAACAATTCCTTCGCCCGGTCAATGGCCAGCGTCTCGGCAATGTCGACAAATTGGCAACCGCCATAGTAGCGTCGGCCCGGATAGCCTTCGGCGTACTTGTTGGTCATCACCGAACCCTGGGCTTCCATCACCGCACGGCTGACGATGTTCTCCGAGGCGATCAGCTCGATTTCGTCGCGTTGACGGCCAAGCTCCAGATCGATGGCCTTTGCGATTTCGGGATCGCTGGCGGAGAGGGTCTCGGTAAAGAATCCGGAATCAAGGCTCATTGGCAGGCGCTCCATCTCTGGCACGCCTGATTGGGGGCGCGCGTTTCGTTGGAGGGGATGTAGCCCAAGGCGCACGAGGACAAAAGGCCTCCACCCACGAGTCGACGCTCATGCGCGTCAAAATGCGAGACTTGCGTTTCCGATGAAGGCGCGAGACGGTCGCACCGGAAACCTCCGCGGACTCCAGGGAGCCTCACATGACGAAAATCGCCTTTCTGGCCAGCGGGGTTGAGGTCGCCCAGGATGCGCAAGAGACGCTGGCCGAGATGTACGGAAACCACGACCCGGAAGAGGCGGACGTGATCGTCGCTCTCGGCGGCGATGGGTTCATGCTCCAGACGCTGCACGGGATGCAGCACCTCGATACGCCCGTCTACGGCATGAATTGCGGCACGGTCGGCTTCATGATGAACGAATACCATGCCGAGGGCTTGATCGAGCGGCTTTCCGATGCGGAAGAAGAGACGATTCATCCGCTGGCGATGCGTGCCGTGACACCCGAGGGCGATGTCCACGACGCGCTGGCGCTCAACGAGGTTTCTCTGCTTCGACAGGGACCACAGGTTGCCAAGCTACGGATATCGGTCGACGGGCGGGTGCGCATGGAAGAACTCGTCGCCGACGGGGCATTGGTGAGCACGCCGGCCGGTTCGACCGCGTACAACTACTCCGCACACGGGCCAATTGTGCCGATCGGTTCCGAAGTGCTGGCCCTGACGGCGATGTCGGCGTTTCGTCCCCGGCGCTGGCGCGGCGCCTTGTTGCCTGCTTCCGCAGAAGTGCGTTTCGATGTCCTGCAGCACGAAAAACGCCCCGTGATGGCCGAGGCGGACAGCCGGAACTCCGTGCGAAACGTTCTCACGGTGGTTATCCGCAGTCAGCCAGACATCAAGCACCGCTTGTTGTTCGATCCCGGTCATGGGCTCGAGGAGCGGCTGATCCGGGAGCAATTCGTTTAAGGCCACTGGATAATTGGCGGCCGCGACGGACCAGACCCATAGGCCTCGTCTCCGCCGCCTCGGTGTGCCCGGGGCGGCGGGAGGAACTCGCCGACAGGGTGCTAGCTTTGCTTCGCGTAGCCCGCGTCCTTTAAGGCAACCGTGATTTCGTCAAGGATCGCCGGGTCGTCGATTGTCGCCGGCATCTTGAATGCTTCGTTGTCCGCGATTTTCTGCATCGTGCCGCGCAGGATTTTGCCAGAGCGGGTCTTTGGTAGCCGGTCGACCACGCACGCGTGTTTGAACGCCGCCACCGGACCGATCTGGTCGCGCACCATGTAGACGCATTCGGCGATCACCTCTTCGGGCGAGCGTTCGTGGCCTGCATTCAGGCAAAGGAAGCCAAGCGGCAACTGTCCCTTGAGCGTATCGGCGACCCCGATCACAGCGCATTCGGCAACGTCGGGATGGGCGGCAAGCACCTCCTCCATGGCGCCGGTGGAAAGCCGGTGGCCAGCGACGTTGATGACGTCGTCGGTGCGCGCCATGATGTAGAGGTAGCCGTCCTCATCCTTGTAGCCTGCGTCACCGGTCTCGTAGTAGCCGGGGAAATGGGCCAGGTAGGACTTCATGTAGCGCTCGCCGGCATTCCAAAGCGTCGGCAGCGTGCCCGGCGGGAGCGGCAACTTGATCGCGATGGCACCCATCTGTCCGGCCGGCACCTCGTGCCCACCCTCGTCGAGGATATGCACGTCGTATCCGGGCATCGGCACGGACGGACTGCCGAGCTTGATCGGCAATTCCTCGATGCCCAGCGGGTTGGCAGCGATCGCCCAGCCGGTCTCGGTCTGCCACCAGTGGTCGACCACCGGAACGCCCAGGTGTTCCTGTGCCCACTTGATCGTGTCGGGATCGGCTCTTTCGCCGGCGAGGTAGAGTGCCTTCAGGCCCGAAAGATCGTATTTCTTGATGAATTCGCCATTCGGGTCTTCGCGTTTGATGGCACGCAACGCCGTGGGCGCGGTAAAGAGCGCGCGAACCTTGTGTTCCTGGATCACCCGCCAGAACGTTCCGGCATCGGGTGTTCCCACGGGCTTTCCCTCGAAGATCACGGTGGTGTTGCCGTGGATCAGTGGCCCGTAGCAGATGTAGGAGTGTCCGACGACCCAGCCGACGTCGGACGCTGCCCAGAAGACGTCGCCCGGCTCCATGTTGTAGATGTTCTCCATCGTCCACTGGAGCGCGACGAGTTGACCGGCTGTGTGACGGATCACGCCCTTCGGTTGCCCGGTCGTGCCTGACGTGTAGAGGATATAGGAGGGATGGTTGCCTTCGACCGGAAGGCAGTCCACGGGATCGGTCCCATACTGGAAGCCATGCCAGTTGACATCGCGCCCCTCTTCGAGATGCGCGACTTCCTGTTCGCGCTGGAAGACCACACAGAAGTCGGGCTGGTGCTCGGATTGTTCCAGTGCACCGTCGAGCAATGGCTTGTAGTGCACGACGCGGCCCGGCTCGATGCCGCAGGAGGCGGCGATGATGCACTTGGGCTTGGCGTCGTCGATCCGAACCGCAAGCTCATGCGCGGCGAAGCCCCCGAAGACGACCGAATGAATGGCGCCGATCCGCGAGCATGCGAGCATCGCCTCAACCGCTTCGGGGATCATCGGCATGTAGATGATGACGCGGTCGCCTTTGCCGACGCCCTTGGCCTTCAAGCCGCCTGCGAGGCTGGCGACGCGATTGCGCAGTTCGAAGAAGGTGATCTCACGCCGGGAGTGGGTGACGGGGCTGTCGTGGATGATTGCGACCTGATCGCCGCGGCCGGCCTCGACGTGCCGGTCAACCGCGTTGTAGCAGGTGTTGACCATGGCGTCGGAGTACCACTCGTAGATCGGCGCGTTCTCGTCGAACAGGGCCCTGGACGGCGGGCTGAACCAATCGACCGCCTCCGCCGCCTTCATCCAGAACGCCTCCGGGTCCGTTTTCCAGGCGTCATAGATGTCGGAATATCCCATGAAACTCTCTCCTCCGAAGCTTTGCAGGAGTTACGCAAACCGGGCGGTTCCACGCAAGTCTGTTGCGTGGGCACTTCGTCGCGTTTGTACGCTAACGTATGCGGATATGACGAGGCATGACGCCGCACCGCAGAAAGTCGTGCGGCGCTTCAGGTCCCGATGCCGTGGGAGCGGGGTCCCTAACCGTCCAAAGCGTTGCGGAGGACGGTGTCCACGTTGCGGCTCATCGCCAATTTGCCGCCAAGTACATCCTCGACGGCGATCCACTGCGCCTCAAGGGCATCATCGGCAGCGCGAGGCGTGCCGGAGAGATAGCGACACAGGATGGCTAAGAGGTGGAAGTGGTACCGCACCGCGCCCGCATCGTCGCGTGACACGACTTCCAGGGTGGTAAGGTGTCTGACCGGCTCGGCGATCACCGACGTCTCTTCCCTAAGTTCGCGCGCGGCGGCCTGAAGGGCAGTCTCTCCGGCCTCGATATGACCGCCGGGATACCCCCACAGGCCGGCATCCGGATCGTTCCGCCGCCGGACAAGCAGTACGCTGCCGCGTTGGGGCAGAACGGCCAATGCGGCTTGTTTTGGATGTGGCGCCATTGGCGGGTGTGTTCTTGTCGGCATGAATTCTTCTAACTCTTACTATCGATGTGCCCGCAATCGCGCACCGGTTCAACACCTTGCCCAGCTGGACATGCCGGGGCCGTGTTCCGAGCCCGCCCAAGCGGGTTCGTCCGGTTGAGTGAAAGTGGCGCGGGCGCCGTTGCTCACGAGACCCCTTGCATCGGACTGACGCGCCGAACAGACTGTCAAAAAAAACGGAGCATCCCATGTCCGAAAGCCCGCTAATGGATGCCGCGCGCGCGGTGCGAGAGAAGGCCTACGTCCCCTATTCGGATTTCAAGGTTGGCGCGGCCATCCGGGCGCCGTCAGGCGCAATCTATTCAGGCTGCAACGTTGAAAACGTGGCCTACCCGGAAGGCACCTGCGCCGAGGCTGGGGCCATCGCCGCCATGGCTGCAGCCGGTGAATACCGGATCGAGGAAGTCGCAGTGATCGCGGATAGTCCAGCACCAGTTCCTCCCTGCGGCGGCTGCCGACAGAAGCTGAAGGAATTCGCGGCGGGGGACGTGAAGGTCACGATGGCAACGACAGACGGAAAGACGCTGACGATGACGGTCGCCGAATTGTTGCCCGGTGCCTTCGGCGCCGAGCACATGGAGCGTGGGTGATCGCATGGATGCCAAGGCGATCCTCTCGATCTTGCGCCGGGGGCACGAGATCTCGGCACAGGAAGCCGCGTGGTTCGGTGGGGCGGTCGGCGCGGGTGCTGTGACGGATGCGCAGGTCGGCGCGTTTGCCATGGGCGTCTGCCGCGCTCCGTTGAGCGAGGCGGCGCGTGTTGCGCTGACGCAGGCGATGCGCGACAGCGGCGAGGTCTTGACCTGGGACCTGCCCGGGCCGGTGCTCGACAAGCATTCCACAGGGGGCGTCGGCGATGCCGTATCGCTGCCGCTCGCTCCCGCGCTTGCGGCTTGCGGGGCCTATGTCCCGATGATCTCGGGCCGGGGGCTGGGGCATACCGGCGGCACGCTGGACAAGCTGGAGGCCATTCCGGGTTACACGGCCGAAGTTTCCCAGCAGCAGTTGCGGGAAATCGTGGCGGATGTGGGCTGTGCAATCGTCGGCGCTTCGGGCGAGATCGCACCGTCCGACAAGCGACTCTACGCAATCCGGGATGTTACGGGGACCGTGGAGAGTATCGACCTCATCACCGCCTCGATCCTGTCCAAGAAGCTTGCCGCCGGGCTGGAAGGGCTGGTTTTGGATGTCAAGGTAGGCTCCGGCGCCTTCATGGAGGACATCGACAGCGCACGCGCGCTGGCGCAGTCGCTTGTGTCCACGGCCACGGGTGCGGGGTGCCGCACGGCGGCGTTGATCACCGACATGAGCCAGCCGCTGATCGATAGCGCGGGCAACGCGCTTGAGGTGGCGGAAGTGATGCGGACCTTGACGGGCGAGGCGGTGACGGAGCCACTCTGGCAACTCACGGTCGCGTTGGGCGGCGCTCTGCTCGCGACCGGCGGGCTCGCCGATGATGCGGACGCAGGCGAAACGAAGATCGAAGACGCGCTGCGCTCGGGCCGTGCGGTCGAGGGGTTCGAACGCATGATTGCAGCACTCGGCGGCCCGTCGGATTTCGTCGGCTCCTGGCGGCGCTACCTGCCGGTGGCCCCGGTGGTGCGCGACATCTTTCCCGAAGCAACAGGACCGGTAACGGGCATCGACACCCGGGCAGTCGGAATGGCCGTGGTCCACCTGGGGGGCGGGCGGCTTCGCGAGGGCGACGTTCTCGACCATTCCGTCGGGTTTGACCGGCTCGCGGGGATTGGCGCCGAGGTTTCGGCAGCTTGGCCACTGGCGCAGGTGCACGCCGCCACCGAGGCGGATGCTGAGGCGGCAGAGGCGGCCATTCGCGGGGCCTATACAATTGGCGGGGCAGGGGCAGCACCGCCACTGCTGGTTCAGGAGAGGATAGGACCATGACACGCGCGTTTCTCGTCGTGATGGATTCGGTCGGATGCGGTGGCGCGCCGGACGCGGGCCGCTTCTTCAACGGGAACGTGCCGGACACCGGCGCGAACACCTTGCTCCATATCGCGCAGGCCTGCGCTGCCGGGCGTGCAGAAAACGGGCGCAGCGGGCCATTGAAAGTGCCGGTCCTCGACGGGCTTGGGCTCGGCGCATCGGTTCGGCTGGCATCGGGCGAGTCTGCTCCGGGGTTGGAGGCCGACCCGGCCGCGCAGTTCGGTGCGGCGACCGAGGTCTCGCCGGGCAAGGATACGCCGTCTGGCCACTGGGAACTGGCCGGTGTGCCCGTCCCATGGGACTGGCACTACTTTCCGGACACGCAGCCCGCTTTCCCAGAAGAGCTCATGCGCGCTGCCCGCGACGCGGCCGGGACCGACGGAACGCTCGGAAACTGCCATGCGTCCGGCACGCAGATACTGGCCGATCTCGGAGCCGAGCACATGCGAACGGGTTGGCCGATCTGCTACACCTCTGCCGATAGCGTGTTCCAGATCGCCGCGCACGAGGAGACGTTCGGCGAGCCGCGCCTGCAAAAACTCTGCGTCGATCTCGCGCCGATGCTGCACGAGATGAAGGTCGGTCGGGTAATAGCCCGCCCGTTCGTCGGTTCTCCTGAAGAGGGGTTCACCCGTACGACCAATCGCCACGATTATGCAATCGCGCCGCCTGAACCAACATTGTGCGATTGGGTGCAGGCCGCCGGAGGAAGGGTGCAGGCGGTGGGAAAGATTGGCGATATCTTCTCGATGCAAGGGATCGACGAGGTGCGCAAGGGTTCGGATCGGGCCCTTATGGGGCACCTTTCTGACCTGGTGGGCGAAGCTCCGGACGGCAGCCTCACCTTCGCCAATTTCGTCGAGTTTGACAGTCTCTACGGTCATCGGCGCGATGTTTCCGGCTATGCGGCGGCGCTCGAATGGTTTGATGCCGGCATTGGCCAGCTTCTGCCCCGCCTGCGCGACGGAGACCTTCTGCTCCTTACAGCGGATCACGGGAACGACCCCACCTGGGCCGGCACCGATCACACGCGAGAACGGGTGCCGGTGCTTTGTGTCGGGAAAGGCGCGGGGTCGGTGGGGCAGGTGGCGTTTGCAGATGTCGCGGCCAGTGTCGCTGCGCACCTCGGTATTCAGGCACAAGGGCCGGGACAGAGCTTCCTGTGATGCGCGGTGTGCCGAAGGTCGAGTTGCACCTGCATCTGGAAGGCGCCGCCCCGCCGGGCTTCGTGCGCTCCCTCGCCGCTGAAAAGCGCGTGGATCTATCGGGTATTTTCGATGAGAGCGGCTCCTACGCGTACGACGGTTTCGTGGATTTCCTGCGTGTTTACGAGGCCGCGACGTCTGTCATCGAGACGCCCGAGGACTACGGGCGACTCGTCCGGACCGTTTTGGAGGAACTCGCGTATCACGGCGTGGTTTATGCAGAAACGTTCGTGTCGCCCGACTTCTGCGGGGGCGGCGACCTTGCCGCTTGGCGCGAATATCTTGCGTCGATGCAAGAGGCCGCGGCCGCTGCCGAGGCAACCGACGGTATCGTATTGCGTGGTGTCGTCACGCCGATCCGCCACTTCGGCCCTGAGCGCGCGAAGGCACCGGCCCTTTGCGCGGCCGAAACGGCAGGCGACTGGATCGTGGGCTTCGGCATGGGCGGGAACGAGGCCGTTGGCAATCCGGGCGATTTCGCCTGGGCGTTCGATTGCGCTCGCGAAGCCGGCCTGCGTCTGACCTGTCACGCTGGCGAGTGGGGCGGGCCGGACAGTGTCCGTGGGGCGGTGGACGACCTGCGCGTGGAACGGATCGGCCATGGTGTGCGCGCCATCGAGGACCTGGCGCTTGTCGGCGACCTGGCTGAGCGCGGGATCGTGTTGGAAGTCTGCCCCGGCTCGAATATCGCGCTTGGTCTTTATCCCGACTGGGCTGCACATCCCATCGAGCGCCTTCGTTCCCGCGGCGTTAAAGTAACGGTATCCACCGACGATCCGCCTTTCTTCCACACCACGATGACCCGTGAATTCGAACGTCTGGCCGACACATTCGGCTGGGACACGGACGATTTCGCCGCGCTCAATCGCCTTGCCGCCGAGGCCGCCTTCTGCGATGCCGAAACCCGCAAGACGATCCTGAAAAAACTGGAGGCAGCCGATGTATGACCACCTGACCGTCGTCGATCACCCGCTTGTGCAACACAAGCTGACCCTGATGCGGGACAAGGAGACCTCCACTGCGAAGTTCCGCCAGCTCCTGCGCGAGATAAGTCAGCTTCTTGCGTACGAAGTGACCTTCGACATGGAGATGGAAGAGGTCGAGGTCGAAACGCCACTCACAAAGATGAAGGCACCGAAACTCTCCGGCAAGAAGATGGCCTTGATCTCGATCCTGCGTGCCGGGAACGGGCTGCTCGACGGCATCCTGGAACTCATTCCCGGCTCGCGGGTCGGGTTCGTCGGGCTCTACCGCGACCCAGAAACGCTGCAGCCGGTGCAGTATTACTTCAAGGTGCCGGAAGACCTGAGCGATCGTCTGGTGATCGTCGTCGATCCCATGCTCGCCACGGGAAATTCCTCCGCGGCAGCAATCGATTTGCTGAAAAAGGCAGGCGCGACCAACATTCGGTTCCTGTGTCTGCTCGCGGCACCCGAAGGCGTCGCGCGGATGAAAGAAGCGCACCCTGACGTCCCGATTGTCACCGCCTCGCTTGACAAGCAATTGAATGATCACGGCTATATCGTGCCGGGACTTGGCGACGCAGGCGACCGCATGTTCGGCACGAAGTAGATCGAGCGACTTCGAGACAAAAAAGACTTTACTCGATTAGGGCCATCCGGCATCCTGCACCGCAACATCTTGTGGGGATAACAATGAAGATGCGGGCCCTTTTCGTGGCTCTGCTGGCGACTGCCATCGCCGCGGAGATCGCGCCGGCCAACGCGGCTGGTGGAGCAGGCGGACCGGCGGAATTGCCGCCAGAAGGGTTCGATGCGCCGCAGTACGTCGACAGCGAAGGCTGCGTTTTCGTTCGGGCCGAACTCGACGGTGCCGTAAACTGGGTGCCGCGGATGACCCGCGACCGGAAGCCCGTCTGTGGCATGCAGCCTACGCTTTCGGTCGTTGCCGCCGTCCCGACTACGGCGGAGACGCCGGCGTCAATGCAACCAGCCGAGGCCGCCGACACTGCGATTGCACCCGTTGCGGTCACCAAGCCGAAACGCAAGAGTAGCGGCGCGAAACGGACCGTCGCGGCGCCCCTCAGCCCGGCACAGAGTGCGCCGGCGGTCCAGATCCGCTGCCCGGGAAATACGCCCGTGATGTACCGCAAGGTCAGCGGCAACAAGGTTTCGATCTGGTGCGGCAAGGCAGGTGCCAGTGCGACCACCAAGCTGCCAGAGCCGCCTCCGGGCTACAAATACGCTTTCGATGAGGGCCGGTACAATCCAAACCGTGGTCCTGTCGCGGCCACCGCGGACACTGCGTCGTCT
The DNA here is from genome assembly GCF_001509585.1 of Tropicimonas marinistellae. Classification (GTDB taxonomy): domain Bacteria; phylum Pseudomonadota; class Alphaproteobacteria; order Rhodobacterales; family Rhodobacteraceae; genus Tropicimonas; species Tropicimonas marinistellae. Next base: position 17,069 of record NZ_LNCI01000019.1, read on the forward strand.
GTGGAAACGACGCGCGCACCAAGCAAACCGGCCACGGCCACGCTGGCGGGGCGGTACGTTCAGGTGGGTACATATGGTGTACCGCAGAACGCGACGAACGCAGTGTCGCGGTTGCAGAAGACCGGATTGCCCGTCGGTACCGCACGCTATACAAGCGGGTCCAAGCAATACCAGGTTGTTCTGGCGGGCCCCTTCGCAACAGATGCGCAAGTTCGTCAGGCGGTTGAAACCGCACGCCGCGCCGGGTTCTCCGATGCGTTCCCGAGGCGGTAAGCAGAAGAATAATAACTAAGAAAAAGAGACAGATGCAGGTCTCATCCAGGCTAACGCCTCGCCCGTGATCCGGGCGGGGCGTCGCCCTTTTTGGGGGTCTAGCCCTCGCAAATCTGCTGAAGCGCGACCCAGTCCCCGTCTTCCAGAACGGTGCTTGCGTCTTCGCCGCGCATGGGATCTGCCTCGATCAGGCCAAGCGTGGCCTCTCCGGTGACGTCGAGCGCATAGGCGTAGGGTGTGGAGGAAAGCCCGGCTGCTGCAAATCGCGCGGCGAGCGCCTCCTCGGCCACGGGGGCCGGCGCCGAAGCCGTCAGGGTTTCCGCGTAGGATTGCAGGGCGTTGTCCGGAAGGTGCCCGGTCGTCAGAAGACGCAGAACGGCGACGAGACCGGCACTTTCCAGCAGCGGCTCCAGCGGATCCAGGCTGCCACTACGGGCATCTTCGGCAAGGATATAGCCAGCGACGACCTCGACGGATTCGTGGTCTTCAACCAGACGGCTGTTGATCAGTATCGTGCCCCCAGGCAGCGATACCGTGTCGGGTATCCCGCCCTTGAGAACCAGCAGGCGCGTGGTGTCGGGGATCATGAGACGCTGTGACAATCGCGCCAGGGCGCGGTCGCCGCGTTTCGAGTGGCACGGTGCTCCGGAAACCCGCCCGATCGCAGCGAAGAGGCGATTGCCAATCTCGTCTCGACTTGGTTCGGGCACGACCTCGAGCGTGTGCGTCATGAGAGCCCCCGGCATCCAGAATGCCAGCGCACCCGCCGTCAATAGGGCTGCGCCAGCCGTCAGGAAGAGGCGCAACCGCCCCTGTCGCGGCCTGGATTTCAGGAGCGCACTTCGTACCTGTTCGATCGCGTCGACCATTGACGTGTCGTCTATTTCGAGCGTTTCGATTGCCTCGGCCGATGGCGTGTAGAGCGCTGGTGTCTTGCCGCGATTGATACGAACCACCGCAGCCAGGGACCAATGGCTGAGCGGGCGCCCGGTTCGGTCGCAAATAACGAGCGATGCATCGCCAAAAGAGACGATGACATTCTGCCTCTGGGCGTTGGGTTCGGGTTTCCAGACGCCCGGGCATTCCAGCCTGGCATATTGCTTGAGCGCCGTCATGTATCTGCTCTGCCTACAATATCGGGAGAATAGCCCAGCGGCTTGCCCGGAACAATCGCGGCGATTCAGGTGAGTCGGATCGAAGCTGAGGGGGCGAATCCGGGCCGCGGATGTGGCACTATTGGGCCGAACGTCTCCCCAGGCCTGCCGCAATCTTCGAAATTTGTCTCCGATTGCTCCACAATGCTTCGCATGCGCCGGGTTTGTCGCGCGACCCGCGCCAATGCCCAACTTTCGTCGCGTTGTGACCGAAATCCGGTCCGTTCACTAAGGCTTCATTAATCATGAAAAGGCCGGCTTGTCGGCAACTTTGATGGGATTGGACGAATGCTGGATTGGCTGTCTGGAAGAACGGGTAAGAAACCCGCCACCGGGAAATCCGGCATTCATCGCCAAACCGAATTCAGTGGAGGTCTGGCTGCGGGTACCCTCGTGGCGACTCCGAATGGATGGCTCCCGGTCGAGTCGATCTGCGTAGGGGATGACGTAGTGACATTCGACGATGGCATCCAGACCGTCACTGGCGTGAGCCGCCGGCTGCACCCGTTGCGGCCGGCGGACATCACGCGCACTGCGCCAGTACTCTCTATTCCTGCTGGGCTGATTGGCAACCGGCGGCCGATGACCGTCTCCGAGGGTCAGGCCGTGGTGGTCGAAAGCGACCTGGCGGAGACCGTCCTCGGAGATGCCTTCGCACTTGTGGAAGCGCGCCAGCTTTCGCGCCTCGGCGGCACTCGGAAGGTCCGGCCGGAAGAGCCGGTGATCATCGTCACGCTGAGCTTCGAGGAAGAGCAAATGGTTTTCGTCGAGGGAAATGCGCTGGTGCTGTGTCCGGCAGAAGATGCGCTCAACCCCGTCACAATCGAAGCTGCGATGTGGGGTCGTGACCACGGCCGCTACACGGTTTTGCCACGCGCGACAGCCGAGATGGTGGTGGCGAGCATGGGCCTGCAGAACGCCTATTCGGTCAGGGCGTCGATTTCTGCACCCGATCCCCGATACGCCTGAGCCATTTCACCCGAACAGCCCCCAAAGAGGTTTCGAGCAGTCGAGTCCCAAGGTCGGGGAAAGTGAAAGCGGCGCGCAATTACTCGCGCGCCGTTTTCCGATTCCCGATGTGCGTCAGGCCGCGGCCGGCGCTTGACCGAACCGACGGTAAAAACTCTGGTTCTTTGCCCCCATCTCCGACAGAAGCGCCGGGGCAGCGAAACGTGCGCCGTAGCGGTCGGCTAGTTCGTCCGCGCGGGCAGCGGCATAGGGTGTGCCGAGAATGTCCAGCCAGGAGAACGGTCCACCGGACCACGGTGCGAAGCCCCAGCCGAGAATGGCACCTACATCTCCCTCGCGGATGTCTTCCAACACGCCTTCCTCCAAAGCACGCACCGCTTCCAGAGACTGAACAAACAGCAGCCGGTGTTGGATCTCCAAGAGATCCGGTTGGTCGTCAGCACGCGGGTACTTCTCCGCCAAACCAAGCCAAAGGCCGGTTCGTTTCCCCTTCTCGTCGTAGTTGTAGAACCCCGCCTTGCACTTGCGGCCGAGGCGTTCCTGTTCCGCCATCCAGAAGATCACATCATCCACGGCCCCGTCGGGATAGGCATCACCCATGGCGGCCTTTGTCGCCTTCGCGATCTTTACCCCGAGGTCTATGGAGGTCTCGTCCACCAGTTGCAGGGGCCCCAGCGGCATTCCCACCAGCTTCGCGGCGTTCTCGATGAGCGCAGGGTTTATCCCTTCGGCCACCATGCGAATGCCCTCGTTGATGTAGGGTATGATGCAGCGGTTGGCGTAGAAGAACCGTGCGTCGTTCACGACAATGGGCGTCTTGCGGATCTGACGCACGTAGTCGAGCGCCTTGGCAACGGCTCGCGTGCCGGTTTGCTTCCCCTTGATGATCTCTACCAGCAGCATCTTCTCCACCGGGGAGAAGAAATGGATGCCGATGAATTGCTCCGGGCGTTTCGACGCCTTGGCAAGTTGCGTGATTGGCAGGGTCGAGGTGTTGGTCGCGAAGATGCAGTCCTCGCCTACGACGGCCTCGACCTTGGCCGTCACCTCGGCCTTCACGGTCGGGTCCTCGAACACCGCTTCGACGATCAGGTCGCAACCGGCGAGCGCCGCGTAGTCTGTTGTAGCGGTGATCCGGGACAGCAGCGCGTCCTTCTTCTCCGGCGTCGCCTTTCCGCGCTTGATCCCCTTGTCCATGTAGCTCTCGGAATAGGCCTTACCGCGCTCCGCGGCGGCCTGATCCTGATCGAGCAGCACGACATCGATACCAGCCTGCGCCGAAACGAGCGCGATACCCGCGCCCATCATGCCGGCGCCCAGAACGCCGACCCTGGTGACTTTCTGATCCGGAACCTCGGGGCGATTCGCACCCTTCTCCAGCGCTTCCTTGTTGATGAAGAGCGAGCGGATCATCGCGGAAGAGGAGGGGTTCATCAGCACGTTGGTGAACCAGCGCGCCTCGATTTTCAGCGCGGTGTCGAAATCCACTTGCGCGCCCTCGTAGACAGCCGAAAGGAGCGCCTTGGCCGCCGGGTAGACGCCTTGGGTCTTGCCGTTGACCATGGCAGAGGCGCCGACAAAGGTCATGAAACCTGCCGGGTGGTAGGGAGCGCCCCCGGGCATCTTGTAGCCTCTTTCATCCCACGGCTTGACGATCTTCGGCCCGCTCAGCACCCATTCCCGCGCCTTGTCTACCAGGTCATTCGGGGCCACGACCTCGTCGACCACGCCTGCCATCTTGGCCTTCTTCGGGTCGTTGAGCTTGCCCTCCAGCAGCAGCGGCGACGCGCCCATGGCGCCGAGCTTTCGGGTCAGCCGCGTGGTGCCCCCGGCGCCCGGGAAGATGCCCACCATGATTTCCGGCAGGCCGATTTTGGCCTTGGGATTGTCGGCGGCGAAAACCCGGTGGCACGCCAGCGGAATTTCCAGACCGATGCCGAGCGCCGTGCCGGGCAGGGCGGCTGCAATCGGCTTGCCCCCCTTGTTGGTCTTCGGATCCATGCCGGCGCGCTCGATCTTGCGCAGGAACCGGTGCAGATTCATGATGCCCTCGAAGAGCCCCTTGGCGGGGTTGTCGCCGGCACTCTCCTTCATCTGGGCGATGACATTCAGGTCCATACCGCCCGCAAAGCTGTCGGGCTTGCCTGAGGTGATGACGGCTCCCTTGATTGCGTCGTCTTCCAGCACCGTGTCGACCAGTGCCTCGAGGTCCTCGAAGCCCTGCATCGACATGACGTTCATGGATTTGCCCGGGGTGTTCCAGGTGATGATTGCGACGCCGTCCGCGCCAACATCCATGGTGAAATCAGTCATGCTTCGTCTCCCGGATAGGGTGTGCCGTCCTTCCGGCAAAAGGTCGCTTTGCCGTCTTTCAGATCGACCATCAGGTCGACGTCGGAATAGGTGGCGCGTTCTTCGGATTTCCTGCTGCCCACCACCAGAAAGGTGGCCGGCGCATCTGTCTTGTTGATGAAGTGATGGCCATTGGGGTCGCCCGCCGGAAAAGCCGCACAATCTCCCGCGCGCATCATGTGTTCTCCGGTATCGTCCACCAATGTGCATTCGCCTTCGGTGACCATGACGAATTCATCCTCGTTCTGGTGCCAGTGGCGTAGCGAGGACATCGCGCCCGGCGCCAGTCGCACAAGATTGGCGCCGAACTGGCTAAGCCCACCTGCATCGCCGAGCCGGAGCGAACTGCGGCCAGTCATCATTTCCGAATAGGGCGCGGGGTAGGTAGACCCGGTTCTGACAGGGCATTTGTCCTTGTCGATAATCGGCATGGCAGTTTCCTTGCGCTGTGGAGCGGCGGGGATCAAACCCGTTCTATGATCGTCGCGGCGCCCATGCCGGAGGCGACGCAGAGCGTGGCAAGCCCGACCTCCTTGTCCGTGCGCTCCAATTCGTCGAGCAGCGTGCCGATGATGATCGCGCCAGTTGCGCCGAGCGGATGGCCCATGGCGATGGAGCCGCCATTGACGTTCACCACCTCGGGCGAGACGTCGAATGCCTGCTGGAAGCGCAGCACGACGGAAGAGAAGGCCTCGTTGACTTCGAAAAGGTCGATGTCAGAGATCGCCATGCCGCTATCGGCCAGGATCTTCTCCGTCGCGGGCACCGGGCCGGTCAGCATGATCGTGGGATCGGTGCCGATCTTGGCTGTCGCGCGGATACGCGCACGGGGCTTGAGCCCCTGCGCCTCGCCAAACTCCTTGGAGCCGACAAGGATGGCCGCCGAGCCGTCCACGATACCGGAGGAGTTGCCCGCGTGGTGAATGTGCCGGATCTCCTCCAAATGCGGGTATTTCATGATCGCCACCTTGTCGAAGCCGGGCATCACCTTGCCCATCTGTTCGAAGGACGCATTAAGGGCGCCGAGCGCCTGCATGTCGGTGCCGGGGCGCATGTACTCGTCCCGGTCGAGGATTGTCAGGCCGTTCTGGTCCACCACCGGCACGATGGACTTTTCAAAGCGGTTCTCGTCCCAGGCGAGCTTGGCGCGGCGCTGGCTCTCCACGGCGAGCGCATCCGCCTGGTCGCGGGTGAAGCCGTATTCGGTGGCGATGATATCGGCCGAGATGCCCTGCGGAACGAAATAGGTCTCCATGGCGATGGAGGGATCGACGGCAATTGCCGCGCCGTCCGAGCCCATTGCAACGCGGCCCATCATTTCCACGCCGCCGGCGATGTAGGCCGCACCTGCGCCGCCCTTGACCTGATTGGCCGCGAGGTTCACCGCCTCGATCCCGCTCGCGCAAAATCGGTTGATCGACAGACCCGGAATGCGCTCGTCCAACTCAGAGGCCAGAACTGCCGTTCGAGCAAGGCAACCGCCCTGTTCCATCACCTGCGTGGCGTTGCCCCAGATCACGTCCTCGACAACGTGGCCGTCGAGCCCGTTGCGGTCCTTGATCGCGTTGAGCATCTGCGCGGAAAGTCTGGCCGCAGTAACCTCGTGAAGGCTGCCGTCCTTGCGGCCCTTGCCGCGCGGGCTGCGCACGGCATCGAAGATATAGGCGTCGGTCATGGGTCAGGATCTCCGGTTTTCGGGGCGGGCGGGAGGCATCAGATCGTATGGGTGCTGCCAGCCGGGTTGTTCGGCAAGCCGGGTGAGCCAGGCGTCGATGGCAGGCCACTTCGCCCGGACGAAACCGAATTCTTCGGGGTAGTAGAGATAGCCGCAACAGGTCAGATCTGCGTTGGTCAGACCGTCGCCGACGATCCACGTGCGTTCCTGCAGGTGGCGGTCGAGGATCGCATAGCTGCCCGCAAGGCGCCCCTGAAGAAAGGGAACCACGCCTTCGGGGCGCTTTTCTTCCGGCACGTAGTGCAAGAGAAAACGGGCAATCCCGGCGAATGAGCTCAGCTTGTGATTGTCCCACAGAATCCAACGCAGCACTTCGCGCGCTTCCTCCGGGGTCGAGCCTCCCAGTTTGCCAGTCTTCTCGGACAGGTAGTGCTGGATCACGCCGGACTGCGTGAGCTTGAGGCTCCCGTCGATCAGCACAGGTGCCTCACCCATCTCGTTGACGTCCGTCCGATACGGGTCGCGCCGCGTTTCGCCGTTGAAAAAGTCGATCCCCACAGGCTCCCAGTCGAGACCGGACATCGCCAAGGCGAGTGCCGCCTTGTAGGAGTGCCCGGATTCCCCGAAGCACATCAATTGAAGTGTCATGTTCCCTCCCCCGAAACCGGTTCAGCGCCTCCGGTCCGGCAACTCCGCCTTGAATAGCCTGAGCCTGTGCGGCAGCGCCTCGTCATCCGTGACGCTACCGAAGTTCTCGAACAGAAAGCACAATGCCTCGTCTTGCGACACGCCCGCCTCCTCGGAAAACCGCCGGAGGTTGCGATAGGCATCCTCGCTCAGTGCGATATTCAACCGGCGCGTGAAATGCAGGCGTTTGGGCATTGTCTTCCTTTCCGTCTCAGAAAGCCGCGGCCGACAGGGCCATGACCGGTGCAGCGCCGCTTTCGATACGGGCGAGATGCATCTTCGTTGCCGGCAGTTGCCGTGCCATATAGTAGCGCCCGGTCGCCAGTTTCGTCTCGTAGAACGCTGCGTCGCCGGTTTGCGATGCAAGTGCGGTCGAGGCCGCCTTCGCCATGCGGGCCCACATCAGGCCGAGACAGACATGACCGAAGAGGTGCATGAAATCGTAGGAACCCGAGAGCGCTGCATTGGGGTTCTTCATCCCGTGCTGCATGAAGAACATACCCGCGGCCTGCAGATCCTTGCTGGCGGATTTCAGCGGTTCCAGGAAATCGGCCTTGAGTGCCTCGTCGCCTTCGTTTTCCTTGATGAAGGCTTTCACCAGTTCGAAGAAACCCATCACGTGCTTGCCACCGTCGGCCGCGAGCTTTCGGCCAACCAGGTCCAGCGCCTGCACACCATTGGCGCCTTCGTAGATCTGGGTAATGCGGGCATCGCGTGCGAATTGCGACATGCCCCATTCCTCGATGTATCCGTGGCCGCCATAGACCTGCTGCGCGGCGACCGCACATTCAAAGCCCTTGTCCGTCAGGAACCCCTTCAGGACCGGGGTAAGAAGTGAGACCAGCCCCTCGGCCTCAGCATCATTCATGCGATGCGACCGGTCCAGCAGGTTTGCGCCCCAAAGCATGAACGCCCGTGCACCTTCGACGAACGACTTCTGATCCATCAGGTTGCGGCGCACATCAGGATGCACGATCAGCGGGTCCGCGGGTCCGTCGGGGTTTTCGGCGCCGGTCACGGCGCGGCCTTGCAATCTGTCCTTGGCGTAGATCACGGCGTTCTGATAGGCCGCCTCCGCCTGCGCCATACCTTGCATTGCAACACCGAGGCGGGCTTCGTTCATCATCGTGAACATCGCCCGCATGCCCTTGTGCTCGCTGCCGAGCAGGTAGCCCTCGGCCTCGTCGTAGTTCATGACACAGGTCGAATTGCCATGAATGCCCATCTTCTCTTCGAGCTTGCCGACCGAGACGCCGTTGCGAGCGCCGATGGTGCCCTCGTCATCGACAAGGAACTTGGGAACGATGAAGAGGGAGACACCCTTGATGCCCTCGGGTCCGCCGGGGATCTTGGCAAGTACCAGGTGCACGACATTCGCGGACATGTCGTGATCGCCGGCGGAGATAAAGATCTTCTGGCCGGTGATCCTGTAGCTTCCGTCGTCCTGTGGCACTGCCTTGGTGCGCATGAGGCCGAGGTCCGTGCCGCAATGCGGCTCGGTCAGGTTCATCGTGCCGGTCCAGTCGCAGCTCACCATCCTGGGCAGCCACTTGGCTTTTTGCGCCTCGGTGCCATGGGCGTGGATCGCCGAATAGGCACCGTGGGTCAGCCCCTGGTACATGGTGAACGACTGGTTGGCGCCTGAGAAAAGTTCTCCCACCGCGGTGCCCAGCAGCACCGGCATTCCCTGTCCGCCAAACTCCGGATCGCAGTCGAGCGCGGTCCAGCCGCCCTCTTTCATCTGGTCGAAGGCATCCTTGAAGCCGGTCGGCGTGCGTACCACGCCGTTTTCGAGCACACAGCCCTCCCGGTCGCCCACCGCGTTCAGCGGCGCAAGCACGTTTCCGGCAATCTTGCCAGCCTCTTCCAGCACGGCCGCAGTGAAGTCCGCGTCCAGTTCGGAATAACCGGGAATGTCCTGGCTTGGCGCGTCAAGCAACGCGTGCAGGACAAATTGAATGTCGTTCACGGGGGCCGTGTAGCTTGGCATCTGGGCGTCTCCTCCCTGGGGATGTCATGATGTCTACTGTGCGGCTTCCGTGGAGGTCAGTGAATCGAGTTGTTGCTTGCCCCAGGCAAGCTGCTCCTTGAGTTCGACGATCGCTTCGTCGAGCTCGGCCCTCTGACGTTCCATGTCTGCCAGGCGTTGGGTGGCCAGCTCGTAAGTCTTGGAAAGCTGCGTCACCTGATGGTCGCCGATGTCGTAGAGGTCGAGGAGCTGCCGGATTTCTTCCAGGCTGAATCCGAAGCGTTTTCCTCGCAGGATCAGCTTCAATCTGGCGCGGTCGCGACGGGTGAAGAGCCGTCTTGTACCCTGCCGGATCGGGAACAGCAGTTCCTTGGCCTCGTAGAAACGCAATGTGCGCGGAGTCACCTCGAAGGCGTCGCACATTTCCCGGATTGTCATAAGGTCTTCGGTCATTGTCTTTCCTCTCCGCGGTCCGCGGATTTTCGTTTTGACCCCGGTTTGCGTTCGAGGTCTCCTACATCACTAGTTGACGTGCGCGTAAGTTAAACGCTGCGTCACGATTATTCGTTCGTCTGGGGCGAAGCGGACCGACCAACCGCCCGCCAACGTCCAAATCGCTTTGGAACAATGGTTGAGTTGTTCGGTGCAAGGTGTCGGTATCGCCGTCATCACGTTAGGGTTTGGGCTGTCTCGTCGCGAAGTACCTGGAGATCGGCGATGGTCTCGGCGAGGTCGGACTGCTGGCGCCGCAGGGCCGACAACTGCCGGTCGGCCATATCGATCCAGGCATCCAGCTGCGGGCGCGTCCCTTCCTCTTCGTAGATCAACAGCCATTGCCGAATCTCTTCGAGGCTGAAACCGAATCGCCGGCCGCGCAAGATGAGTGTCATTCGGGCAACCTCGCGGGGGTGGTACCACCGCGTGCGCCCCTCCTTTTCGGGTTGAAGCAACTCGATATACTCGTAGTACCGCAATGTTCGCGGCGTTACGTCGAACTTCGCGCACATTTGCTTGAAACTCAGTGGGGTGTCGGACACTTCGGTCCCCGTCGTGGCTTTCGTTGACCTGAGGGTAAGGTTCCTGAGCGCCGTGATCAATGCTTGATCGCCGCCCATCGCGTACTTGCGTGACACCGCGCGGCACCTGATAACCGCGTGGGTAAACGGATCGTAAGGTGTTGGCATGAATAACGCGATAGCCGGACGCGAGCTTATCGACGCGCTCCCATTCTCGCAGGCGTTGGGGATGCAATTGGAGGAGATCGAAAACGGTCGCGCGGTGATCTCCATGCCCTATGACACGCGGCTGATCGGGGATCCGCGCACGGGCGTCATTCATGGTGGTGCGGTCTCGGCATTGATGGATACGACGTGTGGTGCGTCTGTCATATCCTTGCCGGACGGTTCGGGTGTTACAGCAACGATAGACTTGCGGATCGACTACATGCGTGCGGCAACGCCTGGCGCGCGCATTATCTGCACGGCGATTTGCTATCACACGACCCGGACAGTTGCCTTCGTGCGTGCGAACGCAACCGATTCCGACGAGCCTGACGCAATTCCGGTAGCCTCCGCCGTGGGTGCGTTCACGTTTCAGAAGCAGGGGATCGACACATGATCGGCCGGTCGCCGCCGGAGCCGGTCCAGGTTGTAAAGGAACGTCGCGACCGAGCATTGGACGCATTGGTACGGGGGGTGCCGTATATCTCGTTCCTCGGCATCGAATTCGACCGGCGCGGCGACGAGCTCACGGCGCTTCTTCCCTTCAAAGGTGCTCACATCGGTAATCCGGACCTGCCGGCCCTCCACGGTGGCGCGACCGCGTCCTTTCTCGAGGTGACCGCAATTATCGGGCTGGGGTGGTCGATCCTCTGGGAAGAGATCGAAAGTGGCGCAGTCGATCCGGCGACGATCAGCCCGGAGCGCCTTCCGAAGCTGCCTAAAACCATCGATCTGACCGTGGACTATCTGCGCACCGGCCTCCCAAGGGATGCCTACGCACGCGCGAGGGTGAACCGGTCGGGCCGCCGCTATGCCAGCGTTCACGTGGAAGCATGGCAGGACAATCGCGCCCGGCCTTTTGCGCAGGCCACAGGTCATTTTCTCATGCCCTCCCGTGGATGACGTGACCGCCGCGTCCGCGCCGATCACGCATCGGCGCATCCTCGCCGTGGCTTTGCCAATAGTTCTGTCGAATGCGACGGTGCCGATCCTCGGTCTGGTCGACACCGGCGTTGTGGGCCAGATGGGCGAGGCGGCGCCCATCGGGGCGGTCGGGATCGGCGCGATCATCCTCGCAACGGTTTATTGGGTGTTCGGATTCCTGCGCATGGGCACGACCGGCCTGGTCGGACAGGCTCATGGTGCCGGCAACACCGGTGAGGTCTCCGCACTTCTCACCCGTGCCCTGATTGTGGCGGGGGCCGCCGGGCTGGCGCTCATTCTGTTGCAGCCCGCGGTTTTTGCCGGTGCTTTCTACCTGTCTCCGGCCTCTGCGGAGGTGGAGGAACTGGCGCGCCGGTATGTCGGAATCCGCATCTGGTCGGCACCTGCGGCCATTGCCGTCTATGGCCTGACGGGATGGTTGATTGCGCTGGAGCGGACGCGATCTGTGCTTGTGCTCCAACTGGTGATGAACTCCATCAACATCCTGCTCGATCTGCTCTTCGTGCTGCAATTCGACTGGGGCGTCGAAGGCGTCGCGATCGCCACATTTCTTGCCGAGTGGTCTGGGGCGGCGCTCGGGCTTTGGCTCTGCCGCGATGCGTTCTCCACGGTCGCATGGCGAGACTGGCCCCGGATATTCAATCGGGAACGATTGACCCACATGGCATCGGTCAATGCCGATATCCTGGTCCGTTCCTTGCTGTTGCAAGCGATCTTTGTGTCATTCCTGTTTTATGGCGCGGATTTCGGAGATGTGACCCTCGCCGCCAATCAGGTGCTCCTTCAATTCCTGGAGGTCACGGCATTTGCCATGGACGGATTCGCCTTTGCGGCCGAGGCGTTGGTGGCACAGGCCACGGGTGCGCGGCGGCGTGACCGGTTGCGGCTCGGCGCTATCAGAACCGGGCAATGGGGGATCGGAAGCGGCATTGTGCTGGCCGCTGTGTTTGCTTTCGCTGGTGCCGCCATTGTGGACGTGATGACCACGTCAGAAAGCGTGCGTGCGGAGGCTCGCCTCTATCTGCCGTGGATGATCGCGGTGCCGATTGTCGGCGGACCGGCGTGGATGCTCGATGGCATCTTCATCGGCGCAACCAGGTCGCGCGACATGCGCAACATGATGGTCGTTTCGGCGGCCGTATATGCCGTGGCGCTCGCACTGCTCATGCCGGCCTTCGGGAATCACGGGCTCTGGGCTGCGCTTGTGATCTCGTTTCTTGCAAGAGGCGTGACGCTCGGCGCACGCTATCCGTCGCTGGAAAACGCCGCCGCCCGCGCGTGACGGCGGCGCAGCCATGGATCAGGCCGGTGCGGTGGCCGGAAGCGGGGTCGCGCCAGTCTCGAAGCGGGCGATCTTGCCGTCTTTGAGCAGATACACCCCCATGACGGCTTCTCTGGACCCGTCGGGATAGTCGTTGATCGAATGAACCACGAGGATATCGTCGTTCTCGTAGATGCAACGCTCCTTGCCAAAGCTGCCGCCGCCACCGAGCATGTTGTCAAGAAGCGCCTTGATTTCCGGCTTCTTCATTTGCGTACCGCTTTGGTGCCGTACGAAAACGCAATCCTCCGCCATGAGGTCTGCATAGGCTTGAGTGTCCTTGTTCTGCCGCGCCGCCTGGATCTTTTCGAATAGTGACATGGTGTCCTCCCGGATTTCGTTGAGTCTCGCTCTTCACGGAGATTGGCCACGAAAGCTAACGCCTTGGTGACCCAGACAGGATACCACGCCGGGAGGCGAACACCGACTCCGGAGTTTACCGATGGGAAGCCGATGCCGTGCCGCCGTGCCGCGTCAGGGGGCCGTGCCGACCGCCTCTGAGACGCTTGCAAAACCGTCTTGTGCCAGTCTGGTGTCGAGATCCGCGACGATCTGGGCCACGAGACCGATGCCGCCATAAACGAGCGCCGAGTAGAGCTGAACAGCAGATGCGCCGGCGCGGATCTTGGCATAGGCATCGGCACCGGATGCGATTCCTCCCACGCCGATCAGGGGAATGGTACCGGCCGTCTCCGTGCGAAGCCTGGCAAGAACCGCCGTGGATTTCTCGAACAGCGGCACCCCGGACAAACCGCCCTTTTCGTGCGCAAGGTCACTCTTCAGACCGTCGCGAGCGAGCGTCGTGTTCGTCGCGATGATCCCGTCGATGCCGACCTGTCCGGCAACGGTGGCGACATCCGCGATTTCGGCGTCGCTCAGATCGGGGGCAATCTTCACGAATATCGGAATCGGCCGGTCGAGTCCGTCCCGCACGGTCAGAACACCCCGCAATAGTGCCTCAAGCGCGGCCTTGCCCTGAAGGTCGCGGAGGTTCTCGGTATTGGGGGAGGAAACGTTGACAGTGGCGAAATCCAACCGCGGCCCGCAGGTTTCCAACACTTGCGCGAAATCGGCGGCGCGGTCCGCACTGTCCTTGTTCGCCCCGAGATTGAGCCCGACGACCGCATCGGGGGGGCGGTTTTCCAGGCGTGCCGCCATGGCGGTCATGCCGTCGTTGTTGAAGCCGAACCGGTTGATGACCGCGCGGTCCTCCGGCAGGCGAAACAGCCGCGGCTTCGGGTTGCCCGGCTGTGGTCGCGGGGTCGTGGCACCGACTTCCAGGAAGCCGAACCCCGCTTTGGCCAGTGCTCCGAGGGCGATTGCGTTCTTGTCGAGGCCTGCTGCGAGCCCCACCGGGTTCGGCAGGTCGAGCCCTGCCACCCGCGTCCGCAGCCGGGCCGATGTGATGGGGCCGGGAAGCCGCGCGAGCCCTGCATTCAGGGCCTTGAGTGAAAGACCGTGCGCAAGCTCCGGGTCCATCCGGTGAAAGGCCGCCATCCCGATGCGTTCGACCCAACTCATACCACGCCCTCGGGAAAGATATGTCCGGTTGCCCCAAGCGGAAGGGATTTGTCCCAGACGACATCCGCCATCACGAGCGCGCGGTAGAGGTGTGGAAACAGCGCGCCGCCGCGCGACGGTTCCCATTTGAGTGCGGGTCCCATGCGGTCGACTTCCAGTGCAACCAGAACAAGATCGCTCTCTTCGCCAAAGTGCTTAGCTGCCGTTTCCGCGACCTGCGCTGCGGTCGAAAAGTGGATGAACCCGTCGGCGAGATCGACCGGAGCACCCAGCGTCCTGCCCTCGGTCCGAAAGGCCTCCCATTCGGGGCGGCGGAATATCTTGAATACCAGCATGCCCGACCTGTGCCCGCTTGCGAAGTCGCGGTCAAGTCGGGCGCATTGTGGCGCCGCAGACGGGGTGACGGAGCTTGACGCTGCGCATTTGCGAGTCAGAGGGTTTGACCCGGAGCGCAACCAACGACACTCTGTCATGTATCAATACACGGAGAATCCAAATGCCCGTTCGTTTCCTGGCCACGGCCGCCGCCACTGCACTGCTTGCCGGTCCGGTTGCTGCCGACTACAGCCTGACAATTCTACACACCAATGACTTCCATGCCCGGTTCGAGCCGATTTCGAAGTACGATTCCGGCTGTTCATCTGAGGACAACGCCGAAGGCAAGTGTTTCGGGGGCACCGCGCGGCTGGTGACGGCCATCGCCGACGCGCGGGCGCGATCCAACAACGCTGTTCTGTTTGACGGTGGCGACCAATTCCAGGGCACGCTGTTCTATACATACTACAAGGGCAAGATGGCCGCCGAGTTCATGAACAAGCTCGAATACGACGCGATGACCGTTGGGAACCACGAGTTCGACGACGGTCCAGAAGTCCTGCGCGGCTTCATGGATTCCGTCGATTTCCCGGTCCTCATGTCTAACGCGGACGTCAGCGGCGAGCCTGCCCTGGCGGATGTGTTGATGAAATCCACCGTTATCGAACGCGGCGGCGAGAAGCTTGGCCTGATCGGTCTGACACCACAGAACACCGACGAGCTCGCGAGCCCCGGTCCGAACGTCATCTTCACCGATCCCGCAGACGCGGTGCAGGGCGAGGTCGACAAGCTGACCGCCGAGGGGGTCGACAAGATCATCGTACTCAGCCATTCCGGCTATCACGTGGACCTGTGGGTGGCCAACAAGACCACCGGCGTGGATGTCATCGTCGGCGGACACTCGAATACCTACCTGTCAAACGTCTCCGACAAGGCCGCCGGACCCTACCCCACGATGGTGGGCGACACGGCCATCGTCCAAGCCTATGCCTACGGCAAATTCCTGGGCGAGTTGAACGTGACATTCGATGACGAGGGCAAGGTCACCGAGGCTGTGGGCGAGCCGCTCATCATGGATTCGTCAGTTGCAGAGGACGCGCCGACGGTCGAGCGCATCGTGGAACTCTCGCAGCCGCTGGACGAGATCCGCAACAAGGTGGTGGCCGAGACGGCGGAGGCCATCGAGGGCAGTCGGGACGTCTGCCGCGCAATGGAATGCGCCATGGGCAATCTTGTTGCCGATGCGATGCTCGACCGCGTGAAGGATCAGGGCGTACAGATCGCCATCGCCAACGGCGGCGGATTGCGTGCCTCGATTGACGCGGGCGAGGTGACCATGGGTGAGGTGCTGACTGTGCTGCCCTTCCAGAATACGCTCTCGACTTTCGAAGTGTCTGGCCAAACGCTTGTGGACGCGCTGGAGAACGGCGTGAGCCAGGTGGAAGAAGGGGCAGGGCGCTTCCCGCAGGTCGCCGGCTTGAAATTCACCTGGGATCCCGCAGCCGAACCGGGTGCGCGCATCGCCGAGGTGCAGGTTCAGGATGGTGACGCGTGGATGCCGCTTGATCCATCGGCGAGCTATTACGTTGTCTCAAACAACTTCGTTCGCGGCGGTGGCGACGGCTACGGGATGTTCACGGATGCCGAGAACGCCTACGACTTCGGGCCGGACCTGGCCGATGTAACGGCGGAATACCTTGCCAAGACAGGGCCCTACACGCCCTACGTCGACGGACGGATTGCCACCGTCAACTGACGGCGAGCACCCTTGGAACAAGCGAAGCGCCGACAAGGTTCGGCGCTTCGCAATTACTGGCGCGCGCAACGCCCCAGCCTTCGTAGCGCAGCTTCCTCAAGCGAGTCATCTGCCATGAAACCCAGCGTTTGGACTCTTTCATTTGCACTTTGTTTCGCCGCCGCCGGCGGATTTGCCGAGGAAGTGCGGGTCTACAACTGGTCTGACTACATCGACGAGGGCCTGCTCGAAGCGTTCGAAGCCGAAACCGGGATCAAGGTGATCTACGACGTCTTCGATTCCAACGAGGTGCTGGAAACGAAACTGCTGGCCGGAAGTTCTGGCTACGACGTCGTTGTCCCATCCGACAGTTTCCTGCGGCGGCAGATCCAGGCCGGTGCCTTTCAGAAACTCGATCCGGCGAAATTGCCGAACGCAGGCAACCAATGGGATCTCATCGCCAGCCGCACCGCCGAGTTCGATCCAGAGAACGCCTATTCGATCAATTACCTCTGGGGAACGACCGGGGTCGGTGCCAATGTGGAGAAGGTGATCGAGGTCCTGGGTGAGGATGCGCCGTTCGATTCCCTGGCGTTGGTGTTCGACCCTGCGAACATGGAAAAGCTCAGCCAGTGCGGGGTCTACTTCCTCGATGCGCCGGTGGAGATGATTCCGGCCGCGATGAATTACGCCGGGCTGGACCCGAATTCGACGGACAAAGCCGCCTTCGCCAAGGCGGAAGAGGTATTGACGGCCGTCCGTCCCTTCGTGCGCAAGTTCCACTCATCCGAGTACATCACCGCGCTGGCCAACGGCGAGATCTGTATCGCGGTAGGGTGGTCAGGCGACATTCTGCAGGCGCGGGACCGCGCAGACGAGGCCGGCAATGGCGTGGAGATCGCCTACAACCCGTTTCGGGAGGGCTCGGCGATGTGGTTCGACCAGATGGCAATTCCCGCGGACGCCCCGCATCCCGATGCCGCTCATGCATTCCTGAACTTCATGCTTGAGCCTGAGAACATTGCCGCTGTGTCGAACTACGTCTACTACGCCAACGGCAACCTGCCGGCGCAGAGATTTCTAGCCGATGACGTGATCGGAGATCCGGCTATCTATCCTGGTGAGGAGACGATGAACACGCTCTGGGTCTTCGATGGCTGGGATCCGAAGACCCAGCGGCTCGGTACGCGCCTTTGGACGAAGATCAAGTCCGGAACGTAGCTCGGGGCAGGGCGCTGCTCCGCTAGTCATGCCATTTGGTTCGCTCTAGGCGCGGCAATCTGTGTGAAAAATGTGACAGTGGGGATTGCGGCCGTGCGGCGCCGCTCCCATATCGCATCCGAGGCCCGCGACATCGCCGTGCCGCCGGGCGGGCGGCGAAATCTCCTGCGGGCGCTTGGAAAAAGGAGTTACCGATGGACATGGAGAAGTTCACGGAGCGGTCGCGCGGGTTCCTTCAGGCCGCGCAGACCATCGCGATGCGAGAAGAGCACCAGAGGCTTGTGCCCGAGCATCTGCTGAAGGCTTTCATGGATGACGAAGAGGGGCTTGCGAGCAACCTGATCCGGCGCTCTGGCGGATCGCCCGAGCGCGTGGTCGACGCCGTGGACGCGGCGCTCGCCAAGATACCGAAAGTGTCGGGGGACGGCGCGCAGGTCTATCTCGATCCGAAGCTGGCGCGGGTGCTCGACGAGGCGGAGAAGATCGCCACCAAGGCCGGCGACAGCTTCGTACCGGTCGAGCGCATTCTGACCGCGCTAGCGGTTGTGCGGTCCGGCGCGAAGGAAGCGCTGGAAGCAGGCGCAGTCACGGCGCAGGGGCTCAACACGGCGATCAACGACGTGCGCAAGGGGCGTACGGCGGACACGGCGAGCGCCGAAGAAGGCTATGACGCCCTCAAAAAATATGCCCGCGACCTGACAGCGGCGGCACGTGAAGGCAAGATCGACCCGATCATCGGACGCGACGACGAGATTCGGCGCACCATGCAGGTGCTCAGCCGGCGGACGAAAAACAATCCCGTCCTGATCGGCGAGCCCGGCGTGGGCAAGACCGCCATTGCCGAGGGGCTGGCGCTTCGCATTGTCAACGGCGATGTGCCGGAAAGCCTGCGCAACAAGGTTCTGATGGCGCTGGACATGGGGTCGCTCATTGCCGGCGCGAAGTATCGCGGCGAGTTTGAGGAACGGTTGAAGGCGGTGCTGAGCGAGATCACGGCCGCCGCTGGTGAGATCATCCTCTTCATCGACGAGATGCACACGCTGGTGGGTGCGGGCAAGGCGGACGGGGCGATGGATGCCTCCAACCTGCTGAAGCCGGCGTTGGCGCGCGGGGAGTTGCACTGCGTGGGAGCGACGACGCTCGACGAATACCGCAAGCATGTGGAAAAGGACGCAGCCCTTGCCCGTAGGTTCCAGCCCGTGATGGTCGAGGAGCCGACAGTCGAGGATACGATCTCCATCCTGCGCGGGATCAAGGAGAAGTACGAGTTGCACCACGGTGTGCGGATCTCCGATTCCGCGCTGGTGGCTGCCTCGACGCTGTCACATCGCTATATCACTGACCGTTTCCTGCCCGACAAGGCCATCGACCTGATGGACGAAGCCGCGAGCCGGTTGCGCATGGCGGTCGATTCCAAGCCGGAGGAACTCGACGCGCTCGACCGTGAGATCCTCCAAAAGCAGATCGAAGCGGAGGCATTGAAAAAGGAGGACGATCAGGCCTCCAAGGATCGGTTGGAGAAGCTCGAAGAAGAGCTTTCGAACCTGCAGCAACGTTCGGCCGAGATGACGGCTCGCTGGCAATCCGAGCGGGACAAGCTCGACACGGCGCGCGATCTGAAGGAACAGCTGGATCAGGCGCGGGCGGAACTCGACATCGCCAAGCGCGAGGGCAACCTCGCCAAGGCTGGCGAGCTTTCCTACGGGATTATCCCGGGACTGGAGAAGCAGCTAGCCGACGCCGAGAGCTCCGAGGACGATGTCATGGTCGAAGAAGCCGTCCGGCCGGAACAGATTGCCGAGGTGGTCGAGCGCTGGACGGGGATTCCCACGACGAAGATGCTGGAAGGAGAGCGCGAGAAGCTCCTGCGCATGGAAGAGGAGATCGGCAAGCGGGTGATCGGCCAGCGGCAAGCGGTGACGGCGGTTTCGAACGCCGTGCGGCGGGCACGCGCCGGGCTCAACGAGGAGGGGCGGCCGCTGGGCTCCTTCCTGTTCCTAGGACCCACGGGCGTCGGCAAGACGGAGCTGACCAAGGCGCTGGCGGAATTCCTGTTCGACGACGACAGCGCGATGGTGCGCATCGACATGTCGGAGTTCATGGAGAAGCACTCTGTGGCCCGGCTGATCGGCGCGCCTCCGGGCTACGTGGGCTACGACGAGGGCGGTGTGCTGACCGAGGCGGTGCGTCGCCGGCCCTACCAGGTGGTGCTTTTTGACGAGGTGGAGAAGGCGCATCCGGATGTCTTCAACGTGCTGCTTCAGGTGCTGGACGATGGTGTGCTCACCGACGGACAGGGCCGGACGGTGGACTTCAAGCAGACGCTGATCGTGCTGACCTCGAACCTCGGGGCGCAGGCGCTGAGCCGGCTGCCGGACGGGGCGGATGCCTCGGAGGCCAAGCGGGACGTGATGGACGCGGTGAAGGCGCATTTCCGGCCGGAGTTCCTGAACCGGCTGGATGAGATCATCATCTTCGACCGGCTCAGCCGGAGCGATATGGACGGGATCGTGCGGATCCAGCTCCGGCTCCTCGGCAATCGGCTGGAGCGGCGCGGGATCACGCTGGAGCTCGACGAGGCGGCACAGACCTGGCTCGCGGACGAGGGCTACGACCCGGTCTTCGGGGCCCGGCCGCTGAAACGGGTGATCCAGAAGGCGCTGCAGGACGAGCTGGCGGAGATGATCCTCGCGGGCGACGTGGCCGAGGGGGCGACCGTGCACGTCTCGGCCGGGGCGGACGGGCTGATCGTCGGCGACCGCCTGGGCTCCACCAACCGGCAGCCGCCCCAGGACGCGGTGGTCCACTGAGGCCGTTAGAACTCGGGGCGGGGGACCTCCCCCGCCCTGTCTCATCGTGAGACATTTTCCCGTATCAATGATTTCAATGGGTTGCGGGGGCGGATTTACCCCTCGTTAAGATAATTTGGTAAAACGGGGATACGATTGGCTGCATGGTCTGGTTTGCAGGCCTTCCGAAACCTCGGTGCCGGCACGAAACTCAGCCGCTTCAGGAAACAGCATTCATCAACCAGGGCGTACATCGGCCATTCGCCGCTGCGCGTTCTACGGTCAGCTTTGATCCATGGAGCTTTGTTTGTCGGTGCCGACGGCTTGTTGCTCCGGCTACAACTGGCGGATACCGGTTGGCTTTTTGATGTGGTTTCGATCCCAGGAAGGTTCGAACTACGGCGTCTTCCTCTGATCGCCCACGATCCGGCCGTCCTCCAACGTCATTATCCGGTCGGCAAGATCGAGAATACGATTGTCATGGGTAACCATCACGGTCGTCGTCCCGCGCTCCTGGCCAAGCGTCTTCAGCATCCGAACGACAGCCATGCCGGAATCGTGGTCCAGCGCGGCGGTGGGTTCGTCGGCGAAAACGACCTCGGGGTTCGACACCAGCGCTCGCGCAATGGCGACGCGCTGTTTTTGTCCACCGGAAAGGTTGCCGGGGAGATAGTCGATCCGGTCGCCGAGGCCGACGAGGCGAAGCATGTGCTCCACCGCCACGTTGTGCCGGGCAGGATCGCCCCGTCCGTGAACCTGCAAACCGGCCAGAACGTTCTGCCTGGCAGTCAGGCTTTCATGCAGGTTGTGGGCCTGGAATATGAAGCCGAGCCGCCGTCGCATCGCCTCGAGCGTTTGAATGCCCGCGCCCTTCAATTCGGCCCCGAAAAGGCGCACGGAACCATCCTGCACCTCCCGCAGGCAGCCCATGAGCGTGAGCAGTGTCGTCTTGCCTGAGCCGGAGGGCCCCATCAGGATAGTCAGGCTGCCACGATCCACCTCCAGTGAGACGTCATAGATCGCCTGTTTGCGGACCTCTCCCGCTCCGAACCAGTGATTCAAGCATTCCACCACAATCGGCGACATCAGAACAACTCCGCCGGGTCGGCTGCGCGCAGGCGCCGGGCCGCAAAGGTGCCGGAGGCCGCACAGGCAAGGATCGTCCCGGAAAAGACACTCGTTGCCCGTGCGATGGTCATTTCTATCGGCAGGCCCGTCAGACCGGCAACGAACTGGTAGAGGCCGACCGCCACGATCAGCCCGGGGAGGAAGCCGATCAGGCCGAGAACGACGGATTCTTCCAGAACGATGCCGAGGAAGAATCGGTGCGGATAACCCATTGCCTTGAAGGTCGCGTATTCCGACAGGTGGTCGGCAACATCGGTGGACAGTACCTGGTAGACGATGACAAGCCCGATCACCACGGCCATCGCCACGCTGAAGCCGAAGATGACCCCGGTGGGCCGCTGTGTCAGCTGGTAGGTCAGGTCATCCGCCTTGGCAGTCTCCAGTGTCCGTACCTTTACCGGCTCCGGGGATAACCGCTCGGCCAGCCTGGCGACGACCGCCGTGGACTCTGCCCCGTCCGAGACATCGACGAGAATGTGCGACGGAGTGCCGGAGATCCTGCTCGGGAACAGCCGCAGGAAGGTCTGGTCGGACACCGCCAGTGACCCGTCGGCCGAAAAGCTGCCGCCCAGATCGAAATTGCCCGTCGCGGTAATCGTCCGGCCGTTCACCTCGAACTGAAGCGGCGCTTCTGGCGAGACGCGCGACAATGCCTCGGAATCGGCCGCCCGCGTGCCTCTGTCGATCAGCGCGGTATCGGGCATGGCGAGGCTGGGCAGCGCCTCCCGGATGAAGCTGCCGGCAAAAGCCTGAGCCTCGACGGGGAGACCATAGACGATCATCGTTGCGATGGAGCCGTCGTGGCGCGTCCAGTCCACGTTGGCAAGATACAGGGGAGCGGCGGCCTCGACCTGCGGGTCGGAAAGCGCCCGGAAAAGCACCCGCCGCGACAGCGGGGAGCCGTCCGTCAGCGTGTTGGCATCCGAGGAGGAAATGAAGATATCCGCCTCGAAAGGCGCATAGGCGATGGCAACGGTGCCATTCAGCGCCCCCAGGATGCCAAGCTGGACCAGGACGAGGACATTGGCGAAGGCCACCCCGGCCAGCGCCGCTATCATCCGCCCTCGGTTATGGGTCAGTTGCAACCAGCCGATGGGCAATCGCCCCAGGAGTGCGGCAAGCAGGCGCGTCACGGCTCTGCTTCCACTTCGATACGTCCGGTGACTTCCAGGCCGGTCAGAGCCGCCGCGCGCTCCGAGGAACCGGCGTCGAGAGCGACCGTGACCCGCACAATCCGGGCATCGGTATTCGCCGCCGGGTCTGCGGACAGGATCGACTGGCGCTCGACCTCCAACCCGATCCGCGTAACTTTGCCGGTCAGTGGCGCAGGCAGCGCGGGGCTCGATAGCGAGACGGCCAGTCCATGTGCCACGCGGGCAATATCGGTCTGGTACACCTCCAGTTCCGCTTCCATCCGCTCGGTGGTCCCCAGCGTCGCGATCCCGGCCGTGTCGGGCTTCTCTCCCACACGTACATGAAGCGACAGGATACGACCGGGTTGCGGCGCCAGGACCTGTCCGCGGGCAAGATCGCTTTCGGCCAGGGCGAGATCGGCCCGCGCAACATCCAGCTGCCGGGCTGCGAGCACGACATCAGGCTGCGCCTCGCCACCACGCTGCCGCGCGAGCTGGGCTGCGGCCCGGTCGAGGTCACGGGCGGCCTGTACCGACAGGGCCTCGGCCCGGTCGAGTGCCGCCTGGGTCGACACGCCCCGCTCGAAGAGATCACGCTGCCGTGCAGCCTCTTCCTCGGTCAACTCGGTGATAGAGGCCGCCCGGTCGTAGTTTGCCTGCGCTTCGGCCAGCGCGGCCTCCACCGCCGCCCGCGCTTGCACAAGAGCCGCTTCCTTTGCAGCAACATTTGCCTGAGCCGCTGTGACGGCCGCGAGGTATTGCGGAAGACTGTCCAACTCGGCGATTGGCTGCCCAGTTTCCACGAGCTCACCCTCCGCAACCAGTATCCGTGCGACACGGGCGTCTCCGGCGCCAAAGGGAACCGCCAGTCGCACGACGTCCCCTTCCGGGATCAACCGCCCCAGAGCCGTGACGTTCGAAGGCGCCTCGGGCGTCGCGGCAGGCGGCAGGGCGGGCTCGACGACGGATGGCCGGCCTTCGGTTCCGGTCTCAAGCCCGGCAACGCCAAGCAATGCCCGCAGCGCTGGCGGTTCGAAATACATGCCTGCCAGCGCACCGGCGCCGAGGAATGCGACCAGCAACGGGACCCGCCACAGCTTGAACCGATGATAGAGATCTGGCCGCGTCTGACCGGGTGCCGGAGTATTCACGGCAGTCGGCGTGCCAGTGTCTGAGAGCGGAAGCGATGGATCATGTTTCATGTGCGGCCGTCTCTACTGGAGTTTCCCACCACGATCTTGCCCGACGGGCGCGCAAGGCGGATCACGGTCATGGCGAGGCCTCGGGTGCTGTTCAGATCGTCTTGAGCCCAACCTAACCCTCCGAATGTCAAGTGCGGTCAAGCTTGTGTAAAGTTGGGTAAAATTACGCCGCCTTGCGCGCTCCGTGCGGTATGGATTGGCCGAGTGAAGAGAGGATGAGACCGGTGACCAAGGTTCTCCTTGTCGATGACGACGTCGAGTTGACGACCCTGCTCCAGGAGTATCTTTCAGAAGAAGGCTACGACGTTTCGACGGCGTCGGACGGGCGAGCCGCCATCTCGGCGGCGGCGGCCAATACGGTCGACCTGATCGTGCTCGACATCATGATGCCGCGCATGAACGGGATCGAAGTGCTTCAGAGGATCCGGAAGCAGAGCCAGGTTCCCGTATTGATGCTGACGGCCCGTGGCGATGACGTCGACCGGATTTCCGGCCTGGACCTTGGTGCCGACGACTATGTGCCGAAACCCTGCTCTCCGGGCGAACTTGCCGCCCGGGTGCGCGCGATCCTGCGGCGCACGAAACAGCCGGCAGGACGCGGAAGCAACGCGCCGGTGCGGGCGGGCCGTCTGGTGCTCTACCCGGGCACCCGGACCGCCGAATGGGATGGGACGCCGCTCGATCTGACAGGCACCGAATTCAGCCTGCTCGAGGTCCTTGCGCGCGATGCGGGCCAGCTCGTGTCCAAGCAGGACATCTCGAAACGGGCTTTCGGAAAGCCGCTGACCCCGTTCGATCGCCGCATTGACGTGCATTTGAGCAGCGTGCGCCACAAGCTTGGCCTGAGAGAGGACGGACAATCGCAGATCCAGTCCGTCCGTGGCCAAGGCTACCAGCTACTTCTGGATTGATATGCCGAGGCTGTTCCGCAAGTTCCTCACGATCATCTGGCTGACGGTCCTTGGCTCCGTCGCGGCGATGGCTCTTGTGTTAGACGCGTTTCAGGCGGCGCCGCAGATCACGCAACTGGAGCTTCAGAAGCGGGAGATCCTTCTCGATTTGGCTGAAGCCATACTGGTCGAGGACGGAGAAGCCGCAGCCATACGCTTTGCCGCGAACAGCGAAAACGCCCAGCCGCTGGGGCTTGAGGTCATGAGCCTTTCGGCGCGAGAGGCCTGTACGGCCGAGCCGGCACAGTATGTCCGGCTCGTCCCGTACGAAGGCGCATGCTACCGCATTTCGGTGGCGAGTCCCGAGGGCCTGGTGTCGAGCCGGTTTGCGCCGATCATGCTGATCCTGGCGGTTCTGTTGTCGAGCCTGATGGCGGCAGTTTTCCTCGCCCGCTATCTCGTCAACCCGGTCGAGCGCCTTCGCGATGGACTCAGCGCGCTTGCGCAGGGCCGTTTCGACACCCGCATCGGCGACAGCATGGCCACGCGGAAGGACGAGATCGCCGCGCTCGCCAGCGATTTCGACACGACGGCCAAGCGGCTTCAGGAGCACCAGGACGCGCAGCAGCGCCTCTTTCACGACGTGTCGCACGAGTTGCGCTCGCCCCTGTCCCGGCTTCAGGCAGTCACAGGCATCCTGCGGAAGAACCCGGCAAAGCTGGCCTCCATGCTCGACCGGATGGACCGGGAGGTCGAACGGCTCGATGCGCTGGTCGGCGAGGTGCTTGTGCTCGCCCGGATGACGGCTGGCTCCGACGATCCTTTTCAGACCCAGAGGCTGGATGTGATCGAGATACTCAACGACATCCTCGCGGATGCGTCCTTCGAAGCACAGGGACGAGGGGTGTCCATTACGACCGATATCGAGGGGTCCTTCATTGCCGATGTGGACGGTGAACAGGTCTATCGCGCGCTGGAAAACGTCATCCGAAACGCCACGAGGTATACTGCCGAGAATTCCCGGGTAGCCGTGCAATGCGAGGCGGACGCCGATCGGTTGACTATGCGTGTCGTGGATCAGGGGCCGGGCGTCGGGGACGACGAGTTGGACAGGATCTTCCAGCCATTCTCCCGTGGCTCTGACGCCGTGCCGCAAGGAGGCTACGGGCTTGGATTGGCGATCGCGAGACAGGCTGTCGAACGACATGGTGGTCGCGTGTCCGCGGAACTGCCAGAGAGCGGCGGTTTGGCGATCACATTGGAGATTCCCCGGTGTCCATCAATGCCGCGCCCCAAGGCCGACGAGGTCTGAAACCGAACGACGGTCCGAGCAACCAAGGTAGAGGGTTCGCAGGCAGTTTTACGCAATTTTACAATACCTTTACCGCCATTTACGCCCGCCTTGCTATATAAGCCTCTGCGGGCCTTCGCCCGCGTTGATTGAAATGCCCAGACGGGCACATTGAGGTGTGACGGATGGTTTCTGCGGGCCACAAGACAGCAGGACCCGACAGTCAGCGGCGTATGTTGCTTCGGGCCGAGTTCCTGGCGCTCTATGTGGTCGTTCCGGTCATTCTGGCGGTATTTCTGCCGCCATCCGCAATGCTTTCCGTCTTGCTTGCCGTCACGCTGCTGGGAGCGATCCTGTTGCACATAACCCCAGGCTTTCGCTGGAGTGACCTGACGCATGACTGGAGGCATATCGAGTGGCGGATCGTGGCGATCTTCACATTCATCACCGTCGCGGTGTCCTGGACAATTCAGATCGCATTGCTGCCAGACGCGTTTCTGGTGGTCTACCGCATGAATCCCTGGGTCTGGCTGGCGATCATGGCGCTCTACCCGATCCTGTCTGCACTCCCGCAAGAGATCGTGTTCCGCCCGCTGTTCTTTCGCCGCTACGATCCGATCCTGCCGTCGCAACCTGCCGCACTGATTTTGAACGCGGCGGTCTTTTCCTTGGCGCATCTTCTCTATTGGAACTGGGTCGTCTGGACGATGACTTTTGCCGGCGGGCTGGTCTTTGCCTGGGCCTACAAGGCGCGCGGGTCCTTCCCGTTGGCGGTGGTCCTGCATGCGGTCGCGGGAAATATCCTGTTCACCATCGGGACAGGCATGTTTTTCTACACGGGAACCATTGTGCGGCCATTCTGAAAGACCACGGGGTGCGTCAGGAAATGTGCCTTGATCGTGCTTCACATTCCTCCACCAATGAAGCCGCCCGGCGCGTTGCGGACACCGTGCTAGCGTTGCCTAAAGGTCTGGAACGGGCCGCAAATTTCCGTCCATGCCAGTTGCCGAAATAGGTAGAAACGGCAGACAACTGCCATTCGCGGCGGTCTGCGCCAAAGTCCAAGTTGCGGAACTCAACGCCATTCACCTGAATGTCGGGACGAGCTTGGCGTGGCGTTTCCCCCTTCTCATTCGAAACACGCTTTTCGGTTTCTCGGCTCCATCGAGATCCGCGATACCGGCAGGAAAGAGACGCTCGCCGGCCCTGTGGACGTGCGGCGCGGCAGATCGTTGAGCTTCTATCGGCAGGATAGACCTGCCCACGGGCTCGGTGCCGCATCTCGATTTGAAAGATGGAAATTTCCGCTGAAAACGCCGATAGTTCTCGAAGCTGCTATTTGCCAGCGCACCGGGCGGACATCCAAAGGAAAGCGAGATGAAAGTTCGTGCAGCAGACGAAACGTCCCAGCGTGAAACGCTGAGCTTTGAGACCGATCGGGGCGCGTCACGATCGGTCTGGATCGCCGGTGCACTTGTGGTGGCGATCGTTGCCTGGATGGGGAGTGGCCTGGTCTTTCCATCTGACACCTCCGAACCAGTGACACGCCGCGGCGAGCCGCAACCGGTTTCGGTTGCCGTGCGCCGGTCGACAGCCGAGTCCGTCACGCAGCTCTTTCAAGCCGAAGGTCAAGCCCTTCCTGACCGGGACTCTGCGCTTCGGGCCGAGACGTCGGGGACAATCGACGAGGTCTATGTGGTCAAGGGCCAGATGGTCGAACAAGCGGCGGTCGTGGCCCGGTTCGATCGAACTGAGGCCTCCGCAGAACTGGCGCGCGCCCGTGAGGACGTAGCGCAGGCACGGCGTGAGCTTCAAAATGCACAGACGCTATTCGAACGTGGCGTCGCAACGACGGATCGCCTGGTGCTGGCCCGGGTCGCATTCGCGGCGGCAGAGTCGCGGCTTACCAATGCCCGAGAGGCTGTTGTCGATGCCGGGATCACGGCGCCGTTCACAGGGCGGATCGAAGCCTTGGACTTGGACCCGGGTGAGTTCATTTCTGCCGGAGCGGAAGTCGGCCGGATCGTCGACAACCGCCCGTTGACGGTGACTATTCAAGTGCCTCAGCAGTCGTTGACTCGCATTCATGACGGGCAGACCGCAACCGTGCGCTTCATCACGGGC
This sequence comes from Tropicimonas marinistellae, assembly GCF_001509585.1. Classification (GTDB taxonomy): domain Bacteria; phylum Pseudomonadota; class Alphaproteobacteria; order Rhodobacterales; family Rhodobacteraceae; genus Tropicimonas; species Tropicimonas marinistellae. The sequence goes on from NZ_LNCI01000019.1 coordinate 44,983, forward strand.
GAGGTCCGCGAAGGCAGGGTCATTTTCGTCGGGACGTCTGCCTCGGCAGAAACGCGAACCTTTCTGGCCGAGGTCCGTGTTCAGAATCTGGACGGCGAGATTCCCGCGGGGATATCGGCCGAGGTGGAGATTCCGACCGGCGAAACGGTTGCCCATTTCCTTTCGCCCTCGGTCGTGTCCCTCAATGCCGATGGTGAACTGGGCGTCAAGACGGTCGGCGCCGACAACGTCGTACGCTTTCACCATGTCGCCCTCGCTCGTTCGCAACTTGATGGGATTTGGGTGACCGGACTTCCGGATACGGCCGATATAATCACGGTCGGCCAGGGATTTGTGCGCGACGGGGAAACCGTTCGTCCAAGCGCCGAAGAGCCTGGACAATGAACGCGATCATTTCCGCTGCATTCGCACGAACGCGGGCCGTCGTCATGGCGCTGGTAGTGGTGCTCGCGGTGGGCGCTTACGCCTATGTCTCGATTCCGAAAGAGGCGGATCCAGAGGTGCCTCTGCCCTTCTTCTACGTCTCGACAGGTCTCGACGGCATCAGCCCGGGCGATGCCGAACGCCTTCTGCTCGAACCGCTGGAAAAGGAACTCACTTCGATCAGCGAACTGGACAGCCTTGAGTCCTACGCCTCCGAAGGGTCAGCCACCCTCCTGCTGGAATTCAACGCCGGCGCTGACAATGCCGAAGCGCTCGACAATGTTCGTATCGCCGCCGACCGCGCCGAAAGCGAACTGCCCGACGACGCCTATGACATCACCATCACCGAGGTTAACACGGCCCTTTTCCCGATCATCACGGCGATCCTGTCCGGCCCGGTACCCGAGCGCACGCTCAACCGGTTGGCCGAAGAATTGCAGGACGAAATCGAAGCGCTCGAAGGCGTGCTGGAAGTCGATATCGGCGGCAAGCGTTCCGAATTCCTTGAAGTGCTGGTCGATCCCACCGTGTTTCAGACCTACAATCTCAGCTTCGACGAATTGATCGGGCAGATCCAGCGCAACAACCGCCTGATTGCAGCGGGAGCCATCGAGACCGGCGTCGGACGCATCATCCTCAAGGTGCCCGGCCTTATCGAAGACCTGGACGACATCATGTCCATGCCGATCAAGGTACGTGGAAATGCCGTCGTCACCTTCGGCGACGTCGCCTTGGTTCGCAGGGCATTCGAGGATCCCAGTTCATTTGCCCGCATCAACGGCCAACCGGCCCTGGCGCTCGAAGTCAAGAAACGCGCCGGTGCCAACATCATCGAGACAGTGTCGGCTGTTCGAACCCTGGTTGCCGAGATGCGTACCGACTGGCCGGATACCGTGAACGTCACCTACCTGCAGGACCAAAGCGAAACGGTCAAAGACCTGCTGAGCGATCTGGAGGCCAACGTCATCGCCGCCGTGGTCCTGGTGATGATCGTCATCGTGTTCGCGCTTGGGTTGCGCTCGGCGATACTGGTGGGATTTGCCATCCCGGGGGCCTTTCTGGCTGGCGTTATCGCGCTTTGGGTCATGGGCTACACGATGAACATCGTGGTCTTGTTCTCGTTGATCCTGGTGGTCGGCATGCTCGTGGACGGCGCAATCGTGACCACCGAATTCGCGGACCGGCGACTTCAGGAAGGTGCAACGCCGCGCGAGGCCTACGCCCGTGCTGCAAAACGGATGGCATGGCCGATCATCGCTTCAACGGCGACAACGCTGAGCGTCTTCTTCCCGTTGCTGTTCTGGTCCGGCATCATCGGGGAGTTTATGAAATTCCTTCCGATCACGGTGATCCTGACCCTGTTCGCATCGATGTTCATGGCGTTGGTTTTCATTCCAGTGTTTGGCGGGGTCATCGGTAAGCGGCAGGCTCAGACCGCCGGGGCAAAAGCTGCACTGCATGAGGCCGAGTTTGGCGATCCGCGTCGAATGCAAGGGGCCACTGGCGCCTATGTCAGGCTGCTCGAATGGGCAATCCTGCGCCCGGGCACGACGTTTCTGCTGGCGATTGCGTTGCTGTTGGGCAGCTTCGGCCTTTATGGAAAGTTCGGTCGGGGTCTGACGTTCTTTCCCTCCGTCGAGCCGGAATTCATGCAGGTTCAGGTGCGCGCGCGGGACAATTCCTCGATCTTCGAACGCGATGCACTGGTACGGGCGGTGGAAGACCGTCTGCTTGGATATGACGAGATTGCCAGCATCTATGCGCGTTCGACGATGAGTGCCGGGCAAGGCGACGAGGAGACCATTGGCACGCTCCAGCTTGAACTGGTCGACTGGAGCAAACGGCGGACCGCGGAGGAGATCGGCGCCGACATCCGCTTAAGCGTGGCCGACATTGCAGGCATCGACGTTCAGGTCCAGACAGACAGTGGCGGCCCGAGCTCGGGCAAGCCAATCAACCTGAAGGTCACCTCCCGGTTGCCGGAAGACCAGTTTGCTGCTGTTGAGACCATCCGGCAAATCATGGGCCAGATGGGAACCTTCACCGACGTCACGGACACCCGCCCGCTTCCCGGCGTCGAGGTTTCCATCCTGGTCAACCGCGCAGAGGCCGCGCGCTTTGGCGCCGATGTCAGCCTGCTTGGCCAGGCGGTCCAACTGCTGACGCAAGGTATTACCGTTGCGGAGTACCGGCCCGATGACACCGACGACGCTCTCGACATCCGGGTGCGGTTTCCGCGGCAGGAACGCTCGCTTGCCGAGCTGGGCAACCTGCGCGTTCCAACCTCCGCCGGGCTGGTCCCGATCTCGAACTTCGTCACGTTCGTACCAACCCCGCGCACCGGTATCATCAGACGATTGGACCAGAAACGCGTAACGACCGTCGAAGCCAATGTTCTGCCCGGGCTTTTGGTCAACGATCAAGTTAACGCGCTTAGCGCTGCGCTTGCCTCTGCCGACCTGCCGGAAGGCGTCAGCTACAGTTTCGGCGGCGAGGCCGAAGATCAGGAAGAGAGCATGAACTTCCTCATCAGTGCGTTCCTGGCTGCGGTCTTCCTGATGTTCGGCATACTCATTCTACAATTCAACAGCTTCTACCAGGCGTTGGTGGTGATGAGCGCGATCGTCTTTTCAATTGCCGGCGTGCTTTTGGGTCTGTTGGTGACCGGGCGCCCGTTTGGCGTGGTCATGGGGGGCATAGGGGTAATCGCGCTTGCCGGGATCGTGGTGAACAACAACATCGTCCTGATCGATACTTACAAAGATCTCAAACGCGCGGGGCAAAGCCCGCTGGAGGCCGCGCTGCGTACCGGCGCCCAGCGATTGCGGCCGGTGGTCCTTACCTCGCTGACGACCTCCCTTGGGCTCATGCCAATGGTCATCGGCGTCAATCTGAACTTCTATACCCGCGAGGTCATCTACGGCGCCCCTTCCACGCAGTGGTGGACAGAACTGTCGGCCGCCATTGCGGGTGGCCTCGTCGTCGCCACGGTTCTAACCCTCGTCGTCACACCGGCGATGCTGATGCTCGGAGAGAAACGGGCGCTTCGAAGCGTGCCGTCGCCTTAAAAGGTCTGAGGAACTCACCCCCAACGCCGGACGGGTGCCGGCTCGGAAGTCAGAGTTGATGTGAGGCGCCCTGTGCCGACCTCAGATGTATCCCGACTGTGAGCCTGCAACGAATGTCGGCTTCGACGGGTCGCCGCGGTGCAAGAGAATTGCGGCATGAACGGCAGCAGTGGGTCGGTCGCTACACATGGAAGTCTGTTACGCTTACGAAGCCATCACAATGCGCGTGGGTCGGCAACGCGTAGCAATGCGCCCCGACAGACGCACCGCGAGCCGGGCAGCGTCGCCTTGAGCCCGTGCCGCGCGATGCCGTCGAGACCCCGTGTCAGCGGTGCCATGAGCGCCGCCGTGCGTCTCACTCCTGGCCGAACCAGCGTTCCATCTGGTCGAGCACGTCGTCGATGAGGCCCGGCGATTTCGCTTCCGGGCCGGAGAAGCGGAGGATTCAGCCGGTGCGGGTGAGTTCGCGGCGCACCGTAAGGCCATGGCGGATCCGGGCCATGCGGCGGGGGGCGCGGGGCGTGCCGGGGGTGGCTTCGCCGGGGCGCGGGTTCAGCGCCTCGTCGATCACCGGGGCGAGGGCGGCCCATTGGCTGGCGAGCGAATGGGTGGCGCGGCTCGGCAAGGCATCGTGCAGCAGGTCTTCCCAGCCCGAGCGCAGCGCGCCCGCGAGGCGGTCGAGCCGGGCGGTGGAGAGGCGTTCGGGCGTGGCGAAGCAGCCGTCGAAGGCCTCGGCGACCATCAGGTGCCCGCGCAGGCGCGAGCGTTTCTGGCGCGAGAGGGCGGGGAAGAGGCCGTCGATGGCGGCGTCTGGCGTGTCGAAGAGCCCGGCGGCGAGGCAGGTGAGGATGAGCCGCGCCTTCTCCCACGGGCTGATCTGGGCGCGGATCTCGTTCTCGGTGACCATGGCGGCGAGCGCTTCGGGGATGTCCGCGGGGCGGCGCAGGAAGGCGGGGATGGTTTCGCGGCCGAGGTCGCGGAAGACGGCGAGGCGGCGGTGGCCGGAGATCAGGCCGTAGGGGCGGGGGCCCTCGCAAGCGAAGATCTCGACCGGCTGGCGCAGGCCGTCGCGCAGGATCGAGAGGCGCAGTTCGGCGAAGGCCTCGTGATCGCTGGCGGCGCGGTCGCGGGGCAGGGCCTCGGCGTCGATGTCGGACAGGGCGATGTCGTGGAGGGGGGCGGGCATGTCTGTCTCCTGGAAGCTCCGGGAGAGTATGCCGCGGGTCGCGCGCCGTTGCGCGCGGGGCCGGCGGGGCGTCCGCTGGCGCAGGGTCGCGGCGGGCGCCGCCATGGCAGCGCCCGCCGACGAAAGGTCAGCCCTCGGGCAGGATCACCTTGTCGACGACATGGATGACGCCGTTGGAGGCCATGATGTCGGCCTGCACGACTTCGGCGTCGTTGATCATCACGCCGTCGCGCCCGTCGACCGTGAGCTTGCCGCCATTGACCGTCTTGGCGGTCACGGTCTGGCCGGCCACGTCCGCCGCCATCACCTTGGCCGGGACCACGTGGTAGGTCAGGATGGAGACGAGCTGGTCCTTGTTCTCGGGCAGAAGCAGGGATTCGACGGTGCCGTCGGGCAGGGCCGCGAACGCGTCATCGGTGGGGGCGAAGACGGTGAAGGGACCGTCGCCCTTGAGTGTGTCGACAAGCCCGGCCGCGGTGACGGCGGCCACGAGGGTTTCGAAGGACCCTGCGCCGACGGCGGTGTCGACGATGTCCATCGAGTGGCCGTCCGCGAGGGCGGGGCCGGACAGCATGGTGGCCGAGGCGAGGGCGAGGAACGTTCTGCGGATCATATCCGGATCTCCTTGTGTGTTCAGACTTCGAACGCCCGAACTGGACGTCGAATATCCCTACGCGGCCGGTCCGGATGTGGATGTGCCATGCGCGCGCCGAAATCTCGAAAATCGTGGTTGATATCCGCCCGGCGCGCGCTAAGCCCGGCGGTGGCGCGAGGTCAAGTCACGAAGCGATGACGATATGTGATCGCCGGGGCCGGGGATGCGGGCAAATTTCTTGCTCCACCCGGTGCGGCGCGTCAGGGTGAGGCTGTGCTGTGGAGCGGGGCCGGGGAGGATGTCGGAATGGATGGAGTCATGGGCTGGACGCTGTGGTCGCTCCAGATGCTGTCGCTGTCGTTCGTCTTCATCATCGGGGTGGTCCTGTTCGTGGCGGTGAGCTTCTTCGTCGCCGACCGGTTCCAGACCAAGGACGCGATCCGGCGGAACTACCCGGTGATCGGGCGGTTCCGGGGATGGTTCTCGGAGCTGGGCGAGTTCTTCCGGCAATACTTCTTCGCCATGGATCGCGAGGAGCTGCCGTTCAACCGGGCGCAGCGGGAATGGGTGGACCATGCCGCCGACGGGGAAAGCAACATGGTGGCCTTCGGATCGACGCGGAATATCGGCGCGGTCGGCACGACGATCTTCGTGAATGCGGCCTTTCCGCCGATCGACGGGCAGTTCGCGTCGACCGAACCGATGGTCATCGGACCCGAGTGCCGAACGCCGTTTGTCGCGCGGTCGATCATCAACCTGTCCGGCATGAGCTTCGGCGCGATCTCCAGGCCAGCGGTGCGTGCCCTGAGCCGGGGCGCGGCGCGCGCCGGGATCTGGATGAACACGGGGGAGGGCGGGCTCTCGCCCTATCACCTGGAGGGCGGTTGCGACATCGTCTTCCAGATCGGCACGGCGAAATACGGTGTCCGTGACGAGGACGGAAAGCTGTCGGACGAGAAACTGCGCCAGGTGGCGATGCACGAGCAGGTGCGAATGTTCGAGATCAAGCTCAGCCAGGGCGCGAAACCGGGCAAGGGCGGGATATTGCCGGGCGCGAAGATCACGCCGGAGATATCCGCGATACGGGGCATCCCCGCGGGGCGGGACAGCATTTCGCCGAACCGGCACGAGGAGGTCGACGACTGGGATGATCTTCTCGACCTGGTTGCGCATGTCCGCGAGGTGACCGGCAAGCCCGTGGGGTTCAAATGCGTCATCGGCTCGCCAACGCAGTTCCGGGAGTTCTTCGACCGGCTCGCATTGCGCGGCGAAGCGGCGGCGCCGGACTTCATCACGATCGACGGGGGCGAGGGCGGCACCGGGGCGGCGCCGATGCCTTTGATCGACCTCATGGGGATGCCGATCCGGGAATCGCTGCCGCGCGTCGCCAACCTGCGCGACGAGTTCGGACTGAAGGATCGGATTCGCCTGATCGCCTCGGGCAAGCTCGTGAACCCCGGCGATGTCGCCTGGGCGCTGGCGGCGGGCGCGGATTTCGTCACCTCGGCGCGCGGGTTCATGTTTGCGCTCGGCTGCATCCAGGCGCTGAAATGCGACCGCAATACCTGCCCGACGGGAATAACGACCCACGATCCGCGTCTCCAGAAAGGGCTGGTCGTGGAGGAAAAGGAGGCGCGCGTCGCGCAATACGCATCCGCGCTCACCCACGAGGTGGAGGTGATCGCCCATTCGGTCGGCGTGAGCGAGCCGCGCCAGATTCGGCGCCGGCATGTCCGTATCGTGCAGTCGGACGGCACGTCGATTCCGATGAACGAGATCTACCCCAGTTATCGTGCCGGGGAGTTGCCGCCCAAGTTCCAGCGGCCGCCGGATGCGGGCCATACGCTGCACCTGCCCTGACCGATGCGCGCCCTGCGGCCTGACAATCGTCAACGTTCGCGTGATATTTGATGTCAGAGCCGCAACTTGCGGGATTTTTGCCGTATCTAGAAGGAAATCGCAGGAGGACCGAAATGGCCGGACGCTGGAAGAACGACCTTGGATGGTCGGATGTGACACCGAAAGTCGCGTGGATGAACCGCCGGCAGATCATGTTTGCCGCGGGGGCGGCGACGTTCGGCGCCATCGCCGGGCCGGTTCAGGCGAAACTGGGCGCGGCCGCCTCGCAGTATTCCACCGCAGAGACCCCGAACACGTTGGAAGAGGTCACCAGCTTCAACAATTTCTACGAGTTCGGGACGGGGAAAGAAGACCCCAAGCGGAATGCCCACACGCTGACGACCGACGGCTGGCAAGTCGAGATCGACGGGCTCGTCGAGCGGCCCGGCACGTGGAGCATGGATGACGTACTCAAGGGCACGTCGCTGGAAGAACGGATCTACCGGCTGCGGTGCGTCGAAGGCTGGTCCATGGTGATACCCTGGGTGGGGTTCGAACTGGCCGACCTGCTGAACCGGGCGGGCGTGCAGCCGGGAGCCAAATACGTCGCCTTCGAAACGGCGCTGCGGCCCGACGAGATGCCCGGCACGCGGACCCGGGTGCTGGAGTGGCCCTATGTCGAGGGACTCCGCCTGGACGAGGCGATGAACCCGCTGACGATCCTGGCAACCGGGCTCTACGACGAACCCATTCCGAACCAGAACGGCGCGCCGATCCGGCTGGTCGTGCCGTGGAAATACGGTTTCAAGTCGATCAAGTCGATCGTCCGCATCACGCTGACCGAGGACGAGCCTCCGACCTCCTGGAACAAGGCGATCCCGCGCGAATACGGATTCTACTCCAATGTGAACCCGGAGGTGGATCATCCGCGCTGGAGCCAGGCGACGGAGCGGCGGATCGGCGGCGGTTTGTTCGTGAAGCGTATTCCGACGCAGAAGTTCAACGGATATGGCGACGAGGTCGCCGGGCTTTATACCGGTATGGACCTCAGCAAGTTCTATTGAGCCATGAGCGACCGGTCGAACGTGCTGACCTGCCCTGACTGCGGACATCGTACGGAAGCGACCATGCCGACCGATGCCTGCCAGTGGTTCTTCGAGTGCCCCGCCTGCGCGGCGCTGCTGCGGCCGTTGCCGGGCGATTGCTGTGTCTTCTGTTCCTTCGGTGAAATGCCCTGCCCGCCGGTCCGGCAGGAAAGAGAGTGCTGCACATGACCCCCTCCCAGACGATCAACGGCGCGCTGCGCCATGTTCCCGCCTGGCCGCTCTATATTCTCGGGGCGGTGCCCGTGGCCTGGCTGTTCTGGCAGGGTGTGACGGGTGGGCTCGGCGTCGATCCGGTCAAGGCGATCGAGCACCAGCTGGGGCTCTGGGGCCTGTGGCTGCTGATCGCCGGGCTGGCGGTCACGCCCCTGGGGCGGTTTACCGGGGTGCGCCTGATCAAGTTCCGCCGCGCCATCGGCCTGCTCGCCTTCTTCTATATCCTCGTGCACCTGCTGGTCTGGCTGATTCTGGACGTTCAGATTCCGGCGTTGATCTGGCAGGACATCGTGAAGCGCCCCTATATCACCATCGGCATGGTGGCATTCGTCCTGATGCTGCCGCTGGCGCTGACCTCGAACAATTGGTCCGTGCGGCGCCTCGGCGCCCTGAGGTGGCGGAAACTGCACCGTCTCACCTATGTTGTGGTTCCGCTGGGGGCGATCCACTACGTGATGTTGGTGAAGGGCTGGCAGATGGAACCAATCTACTACCTCGCCGCCATTCTCGGGCTGCTCGCACTGCGCAAGGTTCCCAAATCCATCGGGATGCCGGCCCTGTTCGCACGGGGACGTCCGACGCGCCCCTGAGTCTCCCTGCCGACTCGCCCGGTGCGTGGTTTTTGCGCCGGCCGCATCCTCCCACGCTGGGTTTTGTGGACGTCCGGGGAGTTTTTTATCCCGTAAGGCATTGATATTGTTTTTCTTTCCAAGAAATCCCAAAAAACTGTCATGTTTCTGCAAAAAACCCCTTGCGGGTATTGGTTAGTATC
>NZ_LNCI01000002.1 GCF_001509585.1 Tropicimonas marinistellae
ATCCTGACGCTCGATACCGGCGACACGGTCGAGTTGCTCGGTGTAAATGCGATCGACCAGATCGTCTTCGCGGGCGATGCGCCTGACGTCTGACGGAAACGCTACGCAAACCGGCGCAGGTGGCGGCTTGCACGCGCTTTCGGGAGCGGTCCGCTTGACAGCGCCATGCGCGCGCGCCAACGCTGCGCCCATGTTCGATATTCGCCCTGTGGGATATGTCATTGGCCTCCTGGTGGCCACGCTCGGGGTGACGATGCTGTTGCCGCTGGGGCTGGATCTGGTGGTGGGCAACGGTCACTGGCCGGTCTTCGCCGAAAGCGCCATCGTCACGATCCTCGTCGGCGGGCTTGTCGCGCTGGCCAGCCACAATGGCGTGGGGCAGGGGCTGACGATCCGTCAGACGTTCCTCCTGACAACGGGAGTCTGGGCGGCGCTGCCCTTCTTTGGTGCAATCCCGTTCATGATCGGCGCGACGCAGGCGAGTTTCACGGACGCCTATTTCGAGGCGATGTCTGGGTTGACCACCACGGGTTCAACGGTGTTTTCGGGCCTGGATGCGCTGCCCGAGGGGCTTCTTCTATGGCGGTCACTGCTCCAATGGCTGGGCGGGATCGGCATAATCGTGGTGGCGATGGTGTTCCTGCCGGAGTTGCGCGTCGGAGGCATGCAGATCTTTCGGTCCGAGGCCTTCGATACCATGGGCAAGATCCTGCCGCGCGCGGCGGAAATCGCGTCGCAGATTACATGGATATACCTCATACTCACCGTGATCACCGTCGTGGGCTACATGGCGCTCGGCATGTCCGCCTTCGACGCGGTCAACCATGCGCTGACCACGATTTCGACCGGCGGATTCTCGACCCACGATGCGTCGTTCGGGACCTTCCAAGGGCCGCCGGAGTATTTTGCCTCCGTGGTCATGCTGATCGCGAGCATGCCTTTCGTGCGCTATATCCAGCTCGTGGCAGGGCGGGCGCAACCGCTGATGCGGGACTCGCAGATCCGCACCTATCTGCTTTTTGTCGCAGTCGTGAGCGTGATGCTCGCGCTGTTCCAGGTGTTCTACGACGAACGCCCGTTGGAGCCGAGCCTGCGCGAGGCGCTTTTCAACGCGACCTCGATCATCTCCGGGACAGGCTACGCCAGCGTGGACTACCAGGAGTGGGGAAGCTTCGCGATGATGGTGGTCTTCTTCGCGGGGCTTGTCGGGGGCTGTGCCGGATCGACGGCCTGTTCCGTGAAGATCTTCCGCTACCAGCTGCTTTTTGCGGCGATCATCCAGCAGGTAAAGCTCCTGCATTCGCCGCGCGGGATGTTTCCGACACGCTACGAGGGGCGTGCGGTTGGGCCGGATGTGTTGAGTTCCGTCATGTCCTTCTTCGTCCTCTTCACGGTGAGTCTTGGCCTGCTGTCCGTTGCGCTGGCCATGACTGGCCTCGATTTCACCACCTCGGTTTCCGGGGCCGCGACAGCGATTGCCAACATCGGGCCGGGGCTGGGGGAAACCATTGGCCCGTCGGGAAACTTCGCGCCACTGAATACCACCGCGAAATGGCTGTTGTCGGCGGCGATGCTGGTCGGTCGACTGGAATTGCTCGCCGTCTACGCGCTGTTTACGGTCGCATTCTGGCGCCGCTAGTTGCGGGCGCTTCCAAGGCCATCCGATCCAGCGTGGCCGGGTCAGTTCCAGCAGCTGACCCGGACTGTCAGATCACCGGCGAGTGCCGACAGGTCTTCCGGTGCCAGGGCGGCACTCCGTTCCGAGGCCTTGGCGGACATTCCCGCCTGATCCAGAAAGCTCGCGATGGCAGGCACATCGATCGCGAAGTTCACATCCGGCGGCAGCCGGCGGGTGGCCGCGTCGTCCCGCGCCTTCAGCATGCCAAGCACAGCTCCGGTGGCATCGAAAACCGGGCCGCCGGCGTCGCCGGGAAGAGAGCTGAGCGCCAGCCGGTCGACGGATTCCTCCCCTTGCAGGCCTCGTGTGTCGGCGAGGGTGCCGTAGGTGACCACGGGCAGGTCCAGCACGTCTTCGTAGGAGAATCCCGCCAGCGCCACCTCGGAGTTCAACCGCGGTACACCGGGACGAAACTCGGCAATCGCGATGGGTGCCAGGGTTTCGCTCGGGCGCAGCAGCGCGAGGCCAAGGGCGGCATCCTGCGCGGCAATCTCGGCTTCGGTTTCTTCACCAATGGTGAGCCGGGTGCATTGGCCGAGCACATCGGTCGTCGTGAGCACGGTGCCGATTGTATCGACGTAGAATCCGCTGCGTGTCTTTTCGGGCCGGCGAAGCTCCAGACCTGCCAGAAGGTCGATCTGCTGATCGGCTCCGGAGTCGCTGATGGCAGTGTCGGGCAGGACCACGTCGGCGATCGGCGTGAAGCTCTGCCGCATGGTCTCGACCACGCGTTCCATCACCTTGGCGTTCTGGGGTTTCCAGATCAACGTGAAGCCCTTCACCGCGCCATCCTGAAGTTGGGCATAGGTGTAGGAATGCATGGTTGCGGATTGACCGGTCAGCACGAAACTGCCGCGGCTGCGCTGCCGGAAGCCGTTGAGCGGGACGATTTCCAGGGTTTGCATGATGTCATAGAGGCCGAAGAGCGTGGCCTCGCTGCCCGATTGGCTTATGAGCAGCACGCGGACTCCATCCGCATCCGTGCTGTCGTAGTGAACGAAGGGGGCCTCGGTCCGCGCATAGTCGACCTTTCCCGCGGGCAGGATCATTTCGATCCCGGCTGCGTCGTCGCGAACCGCTGCGAGACCCAGCCCGGAAAACGCATCTCGATAAATGCCCACAAGCTCTGCGCGCTGCCGCGTTGTCAGAACGCCGGTGGCGTCGTACCCCTGCGCCGCCTGCCAGGCTGCCATGGCATTCCGGGTACCGGGGCCGAAGGCGCCGTCAATCGAGCCGGAGTACACACCTTCCCACTTCAGCGCTTCCTGCAATTCCTGACGGTCCCGCGGCAGCAGGCCACGTTCACTGGCACGCGCTTCGCGTGGCGTTTCGTCGGGTATCGGTTGCAGTTCGGTCGTTGCTGGGAGCGCTTCGGGCGCCGCCGCTTCTGAGGGCGTGTCAGCCGTATCCGCGCTGAGTGCCGCTTGCGCTCCTGTTTGGCCCGGCAGTGGAGCCGCGGTCAGCAAATCGGCACCCACCGGCCAGAATTGCTGTCGGAACTGGCCCGAGGTGGCGATGTAACTATCCGACGGGATGAGCCCGTCACCACGTAGCGCCCTGAGTTCCGCCTCAGCGGTAGCCTGGGTGTACGGACCAAGCGCGACGGCATACCAGCCGCTGGAGGTTCGGAAACCGCCGACGTTGTTCAGGGCTCGGGCGTAGGCGCGGGCCCTTTCCTGAGCCAATGCCAGAGTCCGCACGGCCTCGATCTGTACCCAGGCCGTTTCTTGTTGCGCGCGTGCGTAGGACGGGAAAGCCGCCACGATGCACGCCAATACAATTGAAAATAATGTTTTCACTGCCCCAAACCCCGTTGGATTCTTGCTTGCCGCCGGCGAAATGCCGGTTCTGGTGCAAGATAGCAGAGGTGTAAACAGGCGCACTTCAATTCTGGAAGAGCGCCGCAGGCGTGGCGGCCCTGCATCGGAAGGAGCCGTGGTGCGATTGACCCTTGCCCGCCCGCCGCCTATTGAGGCGCGAAACCGCTATGAATGACCGTTTTTCGACCGGGGCAGCGCCATGACAGAGACAAGCAAGCCGACCTGTTTCCAGGAGGTGATCCTGCGGCTTCAGACCTACTGGGCCGACAAGGGCTGCGCGGTTCTGCAACCGTACGACATGGAAGTGGGTGCCGGCACCTTCCACCCTGCAACCACTCTGCGCGCGCTCGGCAACAACGCCTGGGCGGCGGCCTATGTGCAACCCTCGCGCCGTCCCACCGATGGCCGCTATGGCGAGAACCCCAACCGGCTCCAGCACTACTACCAGTACCAGGTGTTGATCAAACCCAGCCCGCCTGACCTGCAGGACCTCTATCTCGGCTCGCTGGAGGCAATTGGCATCGACATGGGGCTGCATGACATCCGATTTGTCGAGGACGATTGGGAGAGCCCGACGCTCGGCGCTTGGGGCCTGGGTTGGGAGGTCTGGTGCGACGGTATGGAGGTGAGTCAATTCACCTATTTCCAGCAGGTTGGCGGCCATGATTGCAAGCCGGTCTCAGGCGAGTTGACCTATGGTCTTGAGCGTCTTGCGATGTACGTTCTCGGTGTCGATCACGTCATGGAGATGCCCTTCAACCGCCCGGACGCACCGATCCCGCTGACCTATGGCGATGTCTTCCGCCAGACCGAGGCGGAATACTCGCGCTGGAACTTCGACAACGCCGATACCGACGTGCTGCTCAAGCATTTCGAAGAGGCAGAGGCGCATTGCGACTTCATCCTCAACCAGCCCGAGGAAGACCCCAAGACCGGCAGGCGTATCATCATGGTGCATCCGGCCTATGACCAATGCATCAAGGCCTCTCACCTATTCAATTTGCTCGATGCGCGCGGCGTGATTTCCGTCACCGAGCGGCAAGCCTATATCGGCCGCGTACGGGCGCTGGCCAAGAAATGCGCAGATGCCTTCGTGCAGACCGAGGCCGGAGGATGGCAGGGGTGATACCCTCTGGGCTGTATCCAACGGCGTACTGGGCCGATCACAGGGACCTTGCGGCGGGCCGCGCCCGGCCGGCCCAACGGTCTGCCGCGTCTCGCCAGCCCGCGGCTCGGCGCCGCCGTCCGTTCCTTCGCGTGCGAGCTATCGGATCTCTCTTGACCTGCCGGTCTCGAAAGCTGCGCTTTGAGTACGGTTGCACTCGTATCTATTGCGATGGCCGCCAGGATCATGCGCATCAGCCGGCACAAGGTGGTTTTGACCATGCCCGCCAGATACGTGCCAATGCGCTCTGCCAGGGCGAAGACCGTGCTGCTCGACTAAACGATTGCGCCGAAGGCCGCGAAATAGCCGTTCCGGCCCGCAATGGCGACGGCATCGCCCGTCACCGCGACGTAGATCGTCGTTTCCAATCTGCGCGCGCATTGCGGCGCGGGGCTTGTGCTCTGGGCGACGCGGAGGAAATCCACCGCGAATGCCGCTCCACGGAACCTCATGGCAATCTCGGCGATAGCATCGTGAGCCAGTCTCAATTCGGGAGGCTCGCAGCGCAAGACCTCAGCGTCTGGTTCGCAAGGCTCACGCTGACACAGGCTGGGGGGGCGGTGGCATGAGTGGCAAGATCATCGCGGGCGGCATCGTGGCCATCGCCTTTGCCGTTGGCGTGGCGATCTACTACCTGCAGGTCTACTACTATTACGACGATGTTTCGGCCGAGACCGAGGACATCGCGCTTACGCTCATCGGCGGTTCGCCGGAACCAATTCTGGCCGAGAATATCGAAGCGATCAACGCAACCTCCTCGCCGATCCGCTATCGCGCCTGCTTCACGACCACGCTCAGCCACGCAATGCTGACCGAGACCTACGAGATCTACGACGGGGCCGAACCATTGGTCGCGCCTCATTGGTTCAAGTGCTTTGACGCGGTGGAAGTCGGTACGGCACTAGAAGAGGGGCGCGCGCTGGCCTTTCTCGGGCAGAAGGATCTTGCGCACGGGGTGGACCGTGTCGTCGCGATCCACGAGGACGGACGCGGGTTTGTCTGGCACCAAGTAAACGAGGAGATCAAGAAATGAGCGAACCGATACTCATAAATGGCTTCGTCTCGGTGACGGTGGCGTTTCTCGTCTACATTCTCGGCGCGCAACTGACACGCAGAGTCGCGCTTCTTCGCGATTTCAACATACCCGAGCCGGTCTCCGGCGGATTGCTGGTGGCGCTCGCCACGATGGCGGCCTACATCATCTTCGGTCGTGCTATAGAGTTCGACCTCGCGGCACGAGACTACTTCTTGCTCGTGTTTTTCACCGGCATCGGCCTCAACGCGCGGATTTCGGACCTTGTGAGGGGCGGCCTGCCTCTGGCGATCCTGCTGGCTCTGACAATTGTCTATGTCGTTCTTCAGAACCTCATCGGTGTCGCCGGCGCACGCGCGTTCGGTTTGCCGCCCGAGTTCAGTGTGCTGCTCTCGTCTGCCGCACTAATCGGCGGGCACGGCACCGTTATTGCCTGGACACCCAAAATCCAGGAGATGACGGGCGGCGCGGCGGGCGTCAGCGAACTTGGAGTGGCCGTCGCCACCATCGGCCTTGTCTGCGCCGCGCTGATCGGCGGGCCGATCGCGAAGTATCTGATCAATCGCTGGCGGCTGGAGCCGGAGCGGCCTGACGAAGAACACACGGTCGGTGTTGCCTTCGAGGACGAGGCGACTGAAACGATCAACCATCTGAGCTTCATGCGGGTTATGCTCTGGGTCCATATTACCATCGCCATCGGCTATACGTTCTGGGAGGTGCTGGACCATTACGGCGTCGGCCTGCCGCCCTTTGTGCCCTGCCTGCTGGCCGGGATCGTGCTGGGAAACGTGCTCCCAGTGATCTTTCCGCGCATTGTCGAAGTGCGTCGCACGCCGACGCTCGCCATGGTTTCCGATTTCTCGCTCGGTACCTTCCTGGCCATGTCGCTGATGTCGCTCCAGCTCTGGACGCTCGCCGGCATGGGGCTGGTGCTCGCCGTCGTCATGACGGCGCAGACCCTGCTTTCCATTTTCTTTGCCATCTATGTGCTCTTCCCTGCCATGGGGCGCGGGTACCGTGCGGCGGTTCTGGCCTCGGGCTTCGGTGGAGTCACGCTCGGTGCCACGCCCACCGCCATCGCCAACATGACCGCCGTGACCAAGCGCTACGGGCCGTCGCCCATGGCCTTCGTCATCCTGCCGCTCGTCTCGGCCTTCTTCGTGGACATCGTGAACAGTTTCGCGATCCAGTTCTTCCTGCCCCTCTGAGGTCCTCCCAATGCCCGATCTTCTGATCGAACTCTTTTCCGAAGAAATACCCGCCCGGATGCAGTCCCGCGCCGGTGCGGACCTCAAGAAGCTGGTTACCGACGGTCTGGTGGAGGCCGGTCTGTCCTACGCCTCGGCTGAGGCATTCACCACACCGCGGCGTGTGGTGCTTACGGTCGAAGGGGTGACGGCGGAAAGCCCGACCGTGACGGAGGAACGCAAAGGGCCGCGCGTGGATGCGCCGGAGAAGGCGCTGGAAGGCTTCCTGCGTTCGACGGGTCTGACGAAGGACCAGCTCGAGGCGCGGGACGACAAGAAGGGGCAGGTCTGGTTCGCCAAGATCACGAAGGAAGGCCGGCCTGCGGCGGAGATCGTGGCGGAGGTGCTGGAAGACACGATCCGCAACTTCCCCTGGCCGAAGAGCATGCGCTGGGGCGCGGGCGCCCTGCGTTGGGTGCGCCCGCTGCATTCGATCCTCTGCATCCTGAGCGATGAGGCGGGCACGAGCGTGGTGCCGCTGGAGGTGGACGGGATCGTCGCCGGCGACCAGACCTCTGGCCACCGTTTCCTTGCGCCGGGGCCATTCTCGGTCACCGGTTTCGAAGATTACGTAACCGCGCTGAAACGCGCCCATGTCATTCTCGACCCGGCGGAGCGGGCCGAGGCGATCTGGCATGACGCGACCAATATGGCGTTCGCGCAGGCGCTTGAGGTGGTCGAGGACAGGGGGCTTCTGTCCGAGGTCGCGGGGCTGGTGGAATGGCCGGTGGTGCTGATGGGCGATATTGCCGAGGATTTCCTCGGCCTGCCGCCAGAGGTTCTGAAAACCTCGATGAAGGAGCACCAGAAGTTCTTTTCGGTGAAGAACCCGAAGACGGGGCGGATCGAGAAATTCGTGACCGTCGCCAATATGGTGACGGCGGATAATGGCGCGACCATCCTGGCCGGCAACCAGAAGGTGCTGTTTGCGCGGCTCTCGGATGCCAAGTTCTTCTGGGAGAACGACCTGCGCGTGGCACAAACGGCGCAGATGGTGCCGTGGCTGGAAAGCCTCGAACACGTGACCTTCCACAACAAGCTCGGGTCCCAGAAGGCCCGCATTGACCGCATCGCCGCACTCGCCCGCGACATCGCGCCATTGGTCGGGGCGGACTCCGAAGCGGCCGAAAAAGCCGCGCAGGTCGCCAAGGCGGACCTCTCCTCCGAGATGGTCTACGAGTTCCCGGAATTGCAGGGTACCATGGGCCGCTACTATGCCGAGGCCGCAAGCCTGCCGGCGGATGTCGCCGCGGCCGCTGAGGAGCATTACTCGCCGCTGGGACCGTCCGACGACGTGCCGACCGCGCCGATCTCCGTCGCCGTGGCGCTGGCCGACAAGCTGGACACGCTGACGGGCTTCTGGGCGATTGATGAGAAACCGACAGGATCGAAGGACCCGTTTGCGTTGCGGCGTGCGGCGTTGGGGGTGACGCGGCTGCTACTGGCGAACGACATTCGGTTATCGCTGGATCGGTTGAACGATGCGCAACTCCTGCGTCACCAGATCGACACGGATGGGCATCACGATGCGGCGCTTCGCGACGCGCTCCTGCGTGAGATCGCCCATCACGGGGTGTTCGGTTCCGCAGTGCGGGGGGTGATCGACCAGATTGAGGGCGACGCACCGGATTGGATCGTCAAGGTTACCGAGCATGAACCGGACGTGGCCGATGACCTGCTGTCCTTTTTCCATGACCGCCTGAAGGTGCATCTGCGTGACGAAGGTATCCGGCACGACGTCATCGACGCTTGTTTGGCTATGCCGAATGCCAGCGACCTCGTGCTGCTGGTAAAGCGGGCAGAGGCGCTGGCCGAGTTCCTCAAAACCGAGGATGGCGAGAACCTGCTGCAGGGCTTCAAGCGGGCCAACAACATCCTGACCCAGGCCGAGGAAGCCGATGGGGTGAGCTACGAATACGGCCCCGACCGGAAGTTCGCCGAGACCGGTGAGGAAAAGGCCCTGTTCGATGCGCTGGATGCGGCGGAGGGGGCGATCTCCTCGGCCATCGAGACCGAGGATTTCGCGTCGGCCATGGCAAGCATGGCCTCCCTGCGCGCGCCGATCGACGCGTTTTTCGAGGCTGTGCAGGTCAACACCGACAACCAGATCGTCCGGCGCAATCGGCTCAACCTGCTGCACCGGATCCGCGAAACCTGCCTCAAAGCGGCGGATCTGACGCGGATCGAGGGGTAAAAACCCGCGGTAGCTTACCATGCTGCGTTGCGGCATGGCGGGTTCTCACCTAGATTGAGCGCGAGATTTCCGGAGCGCCGCAACCCGTCCAAGGCGGTGCCGGCCCATGGCAACGACAGGAGCAAAGGAGGCCGCGTGTGCTGAACCCGAGCGTGCTGAAAGACTTCACGTTGATCACGCCCACTGCCGAGTTGCGGGTGCGGACACATGGCGGGCGGGCGAAGTGCCTGCAGCGGCTGGTGCGGCTGGAGGTGCCGGTGCCGCGTACCGTGGCGCTGTCGTTCGAGGCGGTGCACCAGATCGCGGAAGGAGGCCGACCGGATACGGCGCGGCTGCTCTCGGCCTTCGGGCGCAGGCCGTTGGTCTCCGTGCGGCCTTCGAGCGCCGATCCGGACTGGGGCGGACCCGGGGCGATCCTGAACATTGGCATGAACGACGAGCGATGCGCCACGCTTGCCGAAACGATGGGGCAGGCGGCGGCAGAGGCGCAATACGCTGCCTTCATCCGGGCCTATGCAATGGATGTTGCCCGGCTCGACCCGGAGCCCTTCGAAGAGGCCATGGAAGCAGATGCGCCTGTCGTGGCCGCACTTGCGGCCTTTGAGGCAGAAACCGACGAGCCCTTCCCGCAATCGCCGGCCCGCCAGCTCGAAGAGGTGTTGCGGTCCATGGCGCGCGCCTGGGAAGGCGTCAGTGCGCGGCTGCTGCGGCAGGCCCGCGGGGCGCCGGTGGATGCCGGGCTTGGCCTCGTCGTGCAGGACATGGCACCGGGGCTCGGGGCAGGTGAAAGCGGGTCCGGCGTCATCCGGATGATCAACAAGGAGACCGGCAATCGACAGGTGACAGGGCGCTACAAGCGCAAGGGCCTCACTGGGCGTGACCGCCAGGAACTCTATCTCGCGCGCGATCCACGGGGAGATTCGATGGAAGGGGAGGCGCCGGAGGTTTACGCGCAGCTTCTCGCTATTCTGGATACCTGCCGCCATCACCTGCGCGAGGAGATGGAGATAAAGTTCACCGTTTCCGAAGGCGCCTTGATGGTCCTCGATGCCGTCAGCGTGGAGCGCAGTGCCCGTGCCGATGTGACAGTCGCGGTGGCGCTGGCGGAGGACGGAATCATCTCGCCGCGCGAGGCGCTGTTGCGCGTCGAGCCCATGTCGCTCACGGAATTGCTGCACACGCGCGTCGATCCGGCGGCGACGCGCGACGTCATCCTAAAGGGGATCGCCGCCAGTCCGGGCGGCGCGACGGGGCAACTCGTCTTCTCTTCCCGGGCGGCGCAGACCTCCGCCAGCCACGAATTGCCCTGCATCCTCGTGCGGCGCGAGACCACACCGGAGGATATTCGCGGGATGCACGCCGCCCAGGCGATTATCACCGAACGCGGCGGCACGACGAGCCACGCGGCGGTGATCGCCCGCGGGCTGGGCCTGCCCTGTATCGTCGGGGCGTCCGGGCTCACGATCTCGACCCGCAACCGGACGATCCGGACGCGGAGTGGACGGGTGTTTCATGAAGGCGACATCGTCACGGTCGATGGCACAACGGGCGAAGCCCTGGCCGGAGCGGTGCCGATGCTGGAGCCGGCGCTGGACCGCTCTTTCCGCACGCTTATGGGCTGGGCGGACGAGGTCCGCGACATCGGCATTCGCGCGAATGCCGACACGCCCGACGATGCACGCATGGCGGAGACATTCGAGGCGGAAGGCATCGGCCTTTGCCGCACCGAGCATATGTTCTTCGAGCCTGCGCGCCTGACCGTGATGCGGGAAATGATCTTTGCCGATTGCGAGAAGGACAGGCAGGCGGCACTCGACCAGCTTCTGCCGATGCAGCGGGACGACTTCGTCGAACTGTTCCGGATCATGGCGGGGCAGCCGGTGTGTATTCGGCTATTCGATCCGCCGCTGCACGAGTTTCTTCCCAACGACCGGGACGGCTTGATGGGGCTGGCGGAATCGCTGGATCTGCCACTCAGCGATGTCACGCGACGAGTCGAGGCACTCTCCGAATTCAACCCGATGCTGGGCATGCGCGGGGTACGGCTTGGAGTGACCATGCCCGAGATCTACGACATGCAGGTGCGCGCGATCTTCGAGGCGACGGTGCTGGCCAGCCGCCAGGCCGGGGCCGCCGTGGTGCCGGAAATCATGATCCCGCTGGTTTCGGCCAAGCGGGAGGTGGAACTGGTCAAGGCACGGATCGATGCCGTGGCAGCATCCGTGCGAATCGAGACCGGGCAGAGCTTCGACTATTGGCTCGGCGTAATGGTCGAAACTCCGCGCGCGTCGTTGCGCGCCGGCGAAATCGCGGCCCACTCCGCGTTTCTCAGTTTCGGGACCAACGACCTGACACAGATGACCTACGGGCTGTCGCGCGACGATGCGGGTCGCTTCATGGACACATACGTGCACAACGGCGTCTTCCACGAAGACCCGTTCCACAGCCTTGACCGCGATGGTGTTGGAGAGCTGCTCCTGCTCGGAGCGGAGCGCGGGAGAAAGGGGCGGCCGGATATCGTTCTGTCGGTCTGCGGCGAGCATGCAGGCGAGCCCGACACGATCGAATTCTGTCGAGAGGCGGGCTTCGACTACGTGTCCTGCTCGCCGTTCCGTGTGCCTGTTGCCCGACTCGCAGCGGCGCATCTGGCGCTGCGCGGCGCGCGCCCGGACGAACAAGGTGATTGAAAACACGCGGCTTTTCGCCGGTCTTTGGCAAGAAACCGCTCAAATTCGTCATTATTTCGCCATGATTCCGCCCATCCGCCGCCACGCACGAAGAATCGTGCCCTTACGGCATTTACAACAGTGTCAGAGCTTTGCTATCGCCGCCGACGGTTCGGCGCGGCCTGTCGCGTCGCTGGGTGGGAAGAAAAATGTTTGTTTTGCGTGGCTTCATTCTATCGGTATTTCTGAGCCTTGCATTTGCCGGATCGGGTGTCGCAGAGACCCGTGTTTCGACATCGACCAATCCGTCCGGGAAGGGGGCCGAGCGCTTGGAAAGCTTGATGGGAATGGAGAACCGTGTCCTGAATTCCCTCAGCGACGAGCATCTCGGACGTTTGAGCCCACGTACTTCGGTGCGCGCGAAGGCACGCCCAAGCGCTTTCAAAACCGTGAGCTACTCCAGAAGCTGGCTTGATCAGCAGGCGCACGTGTCCGGCGGGGCCGAGTGGAAGTGCTTGTCCGAAGCGCTCTATTTCGAGGCGCGTGGCGAGAGTGTGAAAGGACAATTCGCTGTCGCAGAGGTGATCCTGAACCGCGTGAAAAGCCCGCTCTTTCCGAACACGGTTTGCGGTGTCATCAACCAGGGTACAGGAAAACGGTACCAGTGCCAGTTCACCTACAATTGCGATGGCAAGGCAGAGCGGATCGGTGAGCCGGCAGCGTACCGCCGGGTTGGCAAGGTGGCCAGGTTGATGCTTGAGGGAGCGCCGCGCATTCTGACCGGCGGCGCAACCTATTACCACACCCACGCCGTGCGCCCGTCATGGTCTCGCAAGTTCGCGCGGACCGCGTCCATCGGGGATCACTACTTCTACCGTCGTCCCCGGTCCTGACGCCGCCGCCCGAGCTTTCTTGCCTCCGGCGGGGATACTTTTGGACAGAAGAAGACAATGGCCTCTCGCCGCGTGGCGGGAATGGTCATTTCGGGCGTGGCTTCTGAGGCTGGACGTGGCATGTAGGTTCAATGAATACCGAACTCTCCCTTGCCTTTTCCCATCCTGAGCGACGCGCGGCGGCCAGCGCGCCGGACGATGCGCCGCGGGACCGCATCTCGTTGCGCGACTATGTGCGGGAAGCGGAGATCGGGGCGTTTCAGGAAGAACGCGGGGTCTCACAGCGGCTGCGGTTCAACGTCGTGGTGGAGGTGGGTCATGCGCCCGCGGTCTCCGACGATGTCGACCGGATCTTGAGCTACGATTCCATCGTGGAAGCCGTCGATGGCGCTTTGTCGGAGGAGCGTCTCAGCTTGCTTGAAACACTGGCGGAACGTGTTGCCGCGCGCGTGCTCGCAGAGCCACGCGCGCGCAGGGTTTTCGTGCGTATCGAAAAGCTCGACCGCGGTCCGTTTGCGCTCGGGGTCGAAATCGAACGGTCACGCGCGGTTGTGCAGCCAGCGGAGCCGGAGGCTCATCCGCGGCCTCTCGTCGTGCATTTGTCCAACGCCGCGATTGCCGATCCGCGGTTGTCGGGATGGCTCGATCAGATCGAGCGGCTGGAACGGCCGGTTGTCCTGACGGTAGGCCGCCCGAGCCCGGCCGTGCCACAGGCGCAGGCAGCGTTGCCACAGCGCCGGATCGACCTGCTCGCGCTGGAACAGAACGCCTGGGTGCTCGCTGCGCGGGACCGGCGATGTGTCGTCGTCAGCAGCCGCACGGAAATAGTCCATGCGATCCATAGCGGGCGGATTGTTGTCTGGGCGCCCTCGAAAATTGTTCTGGATGCGGTCGACGGGCCGGACACCGGCGCGCGTTCGCCGGAGGCGCTTGCTCGCTGGTTTGCCGATCTTCTCGATGCGGAGCGATTGCTCGGCCTTGGCGCCGATGTGCCTGGTGGCGACAGCGTGGTGCTTGCCGATGAGTTGGCGCTGTAGGCGCTTTTTCCGCAGCCGCGAGGTTGACCAGAGACGACGATGACCGACTATTTCCGCCCGATCCCCTGCGCCGACCCCGCCCAACCCGGAGACGCACGTCCACTTGCCGGCGGCTGGTGCTGGTTTCGCAATGTCGAATGGCTGCGGCGCGATGCTGCGCCGAGGGTGATTCCGGCTTCAGATGTGCCGGAACCCGCTGTGGCCCGACTGACAGGGACACGAGCGCCGCTCGCCGATCTGTCCTTCGTGCAACCGACGATCATGGGGATCCTGAATGTTACGCCGGACAGTTTCTCCGATGGTGGGCTGCACGCAGACCGCAACGTGGCGCTTTTACGGGCGACACAGATGTCCCGCGAGGTCGGAATCATCGATATCGGCGGCGAATCCACTCGCCCGGGGGCGCAAGTCGTGCCGGTGGCGGAGGAGATTGCACGCACCGGTCCGGTGATTTCGGACATGCGTGCTACGGGTATCGCCACGCCGATCTCGATCGACACGCGCAAGGCCGCCGTCGCGCGTGCAGCCCTGGGAGCCGGCGCCGACATGGTGAACGACGTGTCCGGTCTGGGCTACGACCCGGAGATGGCGCCGCTCCTGGCGGAGACGGGCGCGCCGCTCTGCCTGATGCACGCGCTCGAAACGCCAGCGACAATGCAGGACGATCCACGCTACGAGGACGTTTTGCTGGACGTGTACGATTATCTCGATGCGCGTGTTTCGCAGGCCGAGGCGGCTGGCATCCCGCGCCGTCGGATCGTCGTCGACCCAGGCATCGGCTTCGGCAAGACGCTCGCCCACAACCTTGCGCTCCTCGCCAGGATCTCGCTGTTTCACGGGATCGGGTGCGCCGTGCTCCTTGGCGCCTCGCGCAAGCGTTTTATCGGCACGGTCGGGCAGTGCGAACCGGCCGGCGAACGGTTGCCGGGCTCGCTCGCCGTGGCGCTTGCGGCGATCGGACAGGGTGTGCAGATATTGCGCGTGCATGATACAGCGGAGACATTGCAAGCGCTGCGCCTTTGGCGTGCCGCGACGACCGGGACGCATCCCGAGGAGGACCAATGAGCAGAACCCTGTTCGGCACCGATGGCGTGCGCGGGCGCGCCAATTCGCATCCCATGACGGCGGAAATGGCGCTCAGGCTGGGCGCTGCCGCGGGCCGGTACTTCCGTCGCGATGGCAAGTCAGGGCACCGTGTGGTGATCGGCAAGGATACGCGCCTGTCGGGCTACATGTTCGAAAACGCACTGACCGCCGGGCTCACCTCAACAGGGATGAACGTGTTGCTGCTTGGCCCGGTGCCGACGCCCGCGGTGGGGTATCTGACCACATCGATGCGCGCGGATGTGGGCATCATGATTTCGGCAAGCCATAATCCGCACGAGGACAATGGTATCAAGTTCTTCGGTCCCGATGGCTTCAAGCTGTCCGACGAAGCGGAGGCCGAGATTGAGGGGTTGGTGGCCGACGGTGTCGAACCGGCGGCGGCTGCGAATATTGGCCGGGCGCGGCGGATTGACGACGGGCGCTTCCGCTATGTGGAGCGGGCCAAGGCGAGCTTTCCCGATCACCTGCGGCTGACAGGACTCAAGGTGGTGGTGGATTGCGCCAATGGCGCGGCCTACCGCACGGCCCCCGAGGTGCTTTGGGAACTCGGTGCCGATGTGGTGCCGATCGGCGTTTCACCCGATGGCGTCAACATCAACAAAGGCTGCGGGTCGACCCATACGGCGACCGCGGCCGGAGCGGTCGTGGCACATGGTGCCGACGTAGGCATTTGCCTGGACGGAGATGCCGACCGGCTGATGATCATCGACGAAACCGGCCACGTGGCCGATGGCGATCAGATCATGGCACTGATGGCGGCCCGCTGGGCAGACGAGGGGCGTCTGAGAGGCGATGCGCTGGTTGCGACGGTCATGTCCAACCTTGGCCTTGAGCGCTTTCTCGAAGGTCGAGGTCTTCGGTTGGAGCGTACTCCGGTGGGCGACCGCTATGTCGTGGAGCGGATGCGCGCCGGCGGTTTCAATCTCGGCGGCGAGCAATCTGGGCACATCGTTTTCACCGACTACGCGACCACCGGCGACGGCTTGATCGCGGCGCTGCAGTTTCTGGCCGGTATGGCGGATACGGGCAAACCGGCCTCGGCGCTCTCTCAGAGTTTCGAGAAGGTTCCACAGCTTCTGCGCAACGTTCGCTACGATGCGGGCGCGACGCCGCTGGAGACGCTCGGCGTACAAAAGGCGATTGCTGACGCGGAGGGATTGCTCACCGGTAACGGCCGCCTGTTAATCCGGAAGTCGGGGACGGAACCGCTGATCCGGGTCATGGCCGAAAGCGAAGACGCATCTTTGATGGAGAAGGTGGTAGGGTCCGTCGTGGAAGCCGTCGAAGCGGCTGTGTGATGGCCGAAGCGGCGCGCGGCGCATAATAGCAGGCGTTGCCGCAGTGATCCGGGCGACGGCTTTGCGCATTGTTGGGTCGAACGAGGTCAGTTCGCGCTGATCGGTCCTGTGACCGAGGTTTCGACGGGAATACCGTCGATCTCCTCGGGAAGTTCCAGATCCGTTTCGGTGCCGTCCAGAAGCACCTTCAGCGCAAGCCCTTTTCTCGAATGGTCGAGGCCGATGCCCAGTCCAACGACACCGCTGTGTTCGCCGATCATGGATTGCAGTTTCGACTGCGCGGCCTCTGCCTGAGACATCTTGCGTTTGTCCATCACAGCACCTCACATAACTATTTCAATATTTAGAGCCTGCAGCGTGAGTTCAAGGTCACA
The DNA here is from genome assembly GCF_001509585.1 of Tropicimonas marinistellae. Classification (GTDB taxonomy): domain Bacteria; phylum Pseudomonadota; class Alphaproteobacteria; order Rhodobacterales; family Rhodobacteraceae; genus Tropicimonas; species Tropicimonas marinistellae. Next base: position 16,513 of record NZ_LNCI01000002.1, read on the forward strand.
CGCAAAAGTTGTGCCCTGGTTGAAGGCCCCGCCACTCGAGGAACCGGCGAACAACAGCGCGCCCGGTTGATGCCGGTCGTTGAGGATCAATGATCCGCTGTCGCCGCCGTCCGAGAAGGGGGTTTTCGACAGACTCTCGATTTGAATCACGCCATCGAAGCGCGCCGTCAGATCTGCTCCCATGCCAACGTTCAGATTGGTGACATTCACCAGAGTGACTTCGCCCTGGCTGTAACCGGTGGTGCGTCCGGTTTTTAATACGTAGTCACCGAGGCTTAGCCGTACCGGGTTGGTTTGCGAGAGCGTTCCGACATTCTGGTCGGCGCTGTCGTAGATGTCGGCCAGTTCCGTCGCTCGGGGAGAGTCCAGTTCGGCCCAGGCGCAATCCATGGAATTCGGGACGCCTGCAAACCGGATGGGCACAAACCGCGCCAATCTCGCCACGGTATCACCAATCAGCCCGCTGTCGGCTGGTCCCGGTTGCAGGATCTCGTCGCCAATCGCCGCGGCATTCACATCTGCGAGCACATGGTTGTTGGAGAGGATCCCCAGTTTGTCGGTGTCGAGGTCTTTTGCGAAACATCCCAGCGTGCCGGCGGTCACGCGCTTGTGTCCACAGCTGGAACCAAGACGCATGGGATCGGACCTCTGGTAGTGCCAGCCAGCCAGTGCGCGCACGCGCCCGCCGTAGCGTATGTCGATCTCGTCGCCGAGCTTGTCTTTCAGCGCCCGGAGCGTGGGTTGATCGGTGAGACCCGGCTTCTGGTAGAGCGCGACAACCTTGTACCCGTTCCCGTCGCTGCCCGTCGGTCCGATGCCGAGTGCGATGTCGTCGGAGTCCTTCTTCTGGGGTTTGCCAATCGACTTCCGAACGGAACTGGCCGATCGTCGCCCAACCAGCGGAACCGCCGCTGCAGTCGCTTCGGCGAACACCGCGGGCGCGGCGGATTGCGCCTCGATTGCTTCGAAATCCGGGTCGACCAGCGCGGCCGCACCTTGCCCCAATTCCGCGCGGGCTTCGAAACCAAAGATGTCGGTCAATATCTCAATCTGCGCATTCAGCGCTGAATCCATTTCCATAATCGGTCTCCACTAATGCAATAGCAGTTTGACCGGAATGGTACGCATTGGTCAATTATAGAGTCCGGAGCAACATTTCGTTGCTCCGGACAATGCGGCAGGTTGAATTCGTCTCAGTCCGGGGTCCGGCCTGGGAAAACCACCTGAATCGCTTAGACTGGACGAGTCATTGAAATGATTGGAAAACCAATCAGTTTCGCGATTTGTCGACCATTTTGCCTGCGGTGATCCACGGCATCATTTCGCGCAGCTTGGCACCGACTTCCTCGATCTGATGCGCGTCGTTATTGCGGCGGATTGCTTTGAACGACGGCTGGCCCACGGCGCATTCAGCCATCCAGTCGCGCACGAAGCGGCCCTGCTGAATGTCGTCCAGGACACCCTTCATGGCTGCTTTGGTCTGCTCATAGGGCAGCACGCGCGGTCCAGAAACGTATTCGCCGTATTCCGCTGTATTGGAGATCGAGTAGTTCATGTTTGCGATGCCGCCTTCGTAGATCAGGTCCACGATCAGCTTCACCTCGTGCAAGCACTCGAAATAGGCCATCTCGGGGGCGTAGCCCGCCTCGACGAGGGTCTCGAAACCGGCGCGGATCAACTCGACGAGGCCACCGCAAAGCACGGCCTGCTCGCCGAAAAGGTCGGTTTCGCATTCTTCCTTGAAGGTGGTCTCGATGATGCCCGAACGTCCGCCGCCGATGGCGGAGCAATACGACAGACCAAGTTCCAGCGCCTTGCCCGAAGCGTCCTGATGGACCGCGACAAGGCAGGGCACGCCGCCCCCCTTGGTGTATTCGCCGCGCACCGTGTGACCCGGCCCCTTTGGCGCCATCATGATCACGTCGACTCCGGCGGGGGCTTCGATCAGGCCGAAATGCACGTTGAGCCCGTGGGCGAAGGCGATAGCGGCACCTTCGCGGATATTGTCCTTGACGTACTTGTTCCAGGTCTCTGCCTGAAGCTCGTCGGGCATGGTGAACATCAGCAGGTCGCACCAGGCAGCGGCCTCGGCGATGCCCATCACCTGCAGGCCTTCGCCTTCTGCCTTGGCGGCGGAGGCGGAGCCTTCGCGCAGGGCGACTGCCACGTTCTTGGCGCCGGAATCGCGCAGGTTCAGCGCATGGGCGTGGCCCTGGCTACCGTAGCCCAGGATGGCGACCTTCTTGTCCTTGATCAGATTGATGTCGCAGTCGCGATCATAATACACACGCATGTTCTTGTCCTTTGGTCTGAGCGGTGTTGGTGGGCGCATTCTAGGCAGAATGGCCGAATGAACGTTTCAATATGTTCCTCTGAGTGCTATTTTTGCACTCTGTCATTCGTGAACATACGTGTTTCGAGGAAATTCATGCTAGACGATCTTGATCGCCGCATCCTGCGCCATCTTCAGCCGCAACCGGGAATCGGCACGGCGGCCCTGTCGGAGGCTGCCGGCACGACGCCTGCCGTCTGTTCACGTCGGATTGCCCGCATGCGGGATCGGGGAATCCTGAAGGGTCAGGAAGCGGTGATTGACTGGCACCGTCTTGGTTACTCGGTTCAGGTCTCCTTGCGGTTCACGCTGGACAAGACGCAGACCAATGCGTTTGACATCTTCATTCGAGAGGCAAGGAAGGTGCCGGAAGTGTTGGAAATACAGACATTTCTTGGGGGAGTGGATCTGCGGCTTGCGATCATCGCCCGCGACATGGCCCACTACCAGCACCTCTATCGCAGCCGCATCCTCACGTTGCCGCACATCGCCGATATCGAGGCGCTGGTGCATGTGGCGCGGATCAAGGACGCGGAGGCATTGCCGCTGTGATCGAACTCGATGAAACGGATCGGCAGATCCTGCGTGCACTGCGTACCGATGCCTCCCTCAGCGCGGGCGAGATTGGCCGGCGCCTGGGTCTCAGCCAGCCGGCGGCGTGGCGCCGGATCCGGCGCCTGACCGAGAACGGGGTGATCGCGGGGCGGCGCCTCGTGCTTGACCGGGAAGCGCTCGGCTTCGGTGTGACCGTCTTCCTGGGGGTCAAGCTGGCCACCAAGGGGCGCGTTTCCCTCGACGAGTTCGAGCGCGCCGCCGCCGCCATCCCGGAGGTCCAGACGATCGAACATGTGCTGGGCCTCTACGACTACCGCCTGCGCGTCGTCGCCCGCGACCTCGCGGATTTCGAACGTATCCTGCGGCGGCGCATCATGACCCTGCCCGGTGCGGGCAATGTCGAGGCCAATGTGATGCTGAGCGAAGAGCGGCTGGTCGGGCCGCTCTGATTTAGTGCCCGGGTTGCTCCCCAGCGGCGTACCCGAGCGCGTTGGCGACCTCCGGGTCGACCTGGCGCCTGATCCAGTCAATATCCTCACCGGATAGGCCGCTTTCGTCGGTGTCCGTCTCTGGTGCAACGGGCGGACCGACGCGCCCCTCGGGCAACGAGACCGGAGCGGCACCCCGCCGTTGCAGGCCAAATCGTGCGCTGAATGCAGAAAGGCATTCCTCCGGATCCCGCATCAGATCTTCGCAGCGCAGGAAAACCCGCTGATCCGAGACCGCCTTCCAGTTCAACCAGGAGAAATAGAACTGGTTCCAATACTCGGTAGGGTGCAGGAAGTAGTAACGCGGCCGACTGTCGCCGCCGGTGTTGTCATAGACGATGAAGCGCCGCCGGATGAATTCAGAAATGTTTCGGCCGACATCGAGTTCCGGCCGACGTGCCTGCCAGAAACGGTAGAGGGAGCGGTTCAGCTCCACCGGATCCTTCGACATCACGAGGATCGGCACCTTGCGCGGGATCGGGCGTTTGATTTCGGTCGGCGGAACACCGTGTTTCCAGAACCATTCGTTGAATACCACGCGCGTGTGGAAATACTGCTCCAGACAAGTCTGCGTGACGTTCGTACCTGACCGGAATGTTCCGACAACGAGAACCTTCCGGCGGGTGAAGGGGAGGGACAGCGCTCCGGGCTTGCTCATTGCCGCGATCTTCCGCCAGCAAAGCGTGTGAACCTGTGCCAAACCGGCGCTTTGCGTTGTTTCACCGGCTTGCCGATGCAATGGAACAACTCCGGGCGTCGCCAAACACAATCCGCCAAGATGGTTTCCTCGTCGTGGCCGTAGGGCATGGCGGCCGCGCGATCTGCGGCGCGACCGAACTCCTCGTGAAGCACCGCCCAGGTGGGCACGTCGGCACTCAGGAAACTGGCATTGAGTGGCAGACGAGCGCCAAGAAAGCGCATAGGGCTCGCATAGTGCGAGACCTTGCCGACCGGCGTGCTGACCCGGGCGAAATCATCGTTCTCCCGTTGACCGACGAAACGGGCAATCGAGGCGTCGATCCACGCAACCGACTGGTCCGGGTCGGAGGTTTCGGCGAGGGCTGCCGCAAGCGGCACCTTGCTCATCCAGATCGCCAGCATGGCGTGAAATGCCTCCTTGCCGCTGCCGACGAGGTCGCGCCAGTAGTGGTTCATTCCCTTCTCACCGGAATAGCTGGGCGGTTTTGCGATGCTGTCCAACGCCATGTTCTCGCAGCCCGCCAGCAGCCGCAGCGCGAGTTCCGCGCCGGGAAGAGCCGCCTGATCCATAACGACCGTATCGACCGAGATGGCACGATCACGGCACCAGCCTTCGATCTTTTCGATCAAATCGGCATCATCGGAGAGGAAACGCAGGTTACCGCCGGCGATCATGTCGAGCGTGCGGGGCAGGTACCGCTCGTATTGCTCCACGGAATTCTTTGTGTTGCCGGGCACATGCCAGTACCCACAGCAATAAAGGCGCTGTTGGATATTGCGGTGTGCGACCATTCGTTCTCCCTGCGTGCCGCTCTGCGTATGTCGCGGCCGCGCCTGCGCCTCGTCCCATCATAAGCCGGTCGTCTCGCGCAGGGAATCCCGTACGGAGGCTCCGTGTCGAAGAATATCGGATGCCTTCAGTGTCCCATGCCCGCGCGCATCACCGCCTGCCGCAGCCCGGACAGGTCGTGCACTGCCTTCATTCCAGCCAATCGCAACAATTGCACCTGCGAGTTCGGTGACCGGGTGATCCGATTGAACAGGTCGATTGCGGTGACCCGGCGCCGGATGTCGGCGGAGCGGGTGCGATCGTATTCATTCAACATCTCAGGCTTTCCCAGCCCGTCGCGTCCGGCCATCAGCGCCAGGTCGCGAAGCAGGATCAGGTCGTTGAGCGACGTGTTGAGCCCCTGAGCGCCAATGGGCGGGATCACATGCGCGGCCTCGGCCATGATCGCCACTCGCGGCGCGGACAGCCGAGCAGCCCGCTGACTGATGATAGGCCAAAGCCGGCGGTCGGACTTCAGGTGCAGTGGGCCGAGTATGTAGCAGGAGCGCTCGGACATGCGCGCCTCGAACTCCGCGGTCTCCATCGCTGCCAGCTCCTCGGCGCGCGGGCCGGGATTCATCCAAACCACAGCCGAAGCCGGCTGACCGTCCAGATCGGGCAGGGGAACCAGGGTGAACGGACCACCCTGATTGTAAATCTCGGTGGACACATGCGCATGGGGCTTGGGGTGACAGACAACGAAGGCAAGGGTCTTCTGGCCATAGCGCGTCGTGTGCACGCCGATGCCCGCGGCTTCGCGCACCGCTGAATTTCGCCCGTCAGCGGCGACAACCAATTGCGCGGCAACGGAATTGCCGTCGCTGAGGCGGACGATCGCACCGCTGTCGCGAGCGATCATGGAAGCGAAGCTGGTGCCGAAGCGCAGTTCCACGTTTTCGAGCCCATCCAAGACCCGTGCCAGCCCCTGCAAGACGCGCCAATTCATCAGGTTCCAGCCAAAGCTGCTTTCGCCAAGGTCGCTGGCCATGAATTCACGGCTGTCGCGGATCTGGGGTGGCCAGTCCACCGTGTCGACAACCCGCAGCACATTGAGCGGAGTTGCTGTTTCGGCAAGGTCGCCCCAGAGGCCAATCTGTTCGAAAAGCTGCTTCGCCGGCTGCAGGAAGGCCGTCGACCGCAAGTCGGAGCCGTCTGCGTCGCCGTCCGTGACCGGCGGGGTGGGCGAAACGAGAATGGTGCGGAAACCGGCGCGCCCGAAGGCAAGCGCCGCGGTAAGGCCGGCGATCCCGCCGCCGGCGATCAGGATTTCGGTATCGGTGCGTGCCATCGCGGACCCTCCTGACCCCGGATGTAGGGCGACAGCGCCCCGGGGCACAAGCGGCAAAGGGTCTCGCGTCGATCCAGGGCTATCCGCCGACGCTGATGACGATCAGGAGCGCGAGGGAGACGAAGGTCAGCAGCACAAAGAGTACGCCGACGCCAGCTACCCCCATCGACAGAGCGGTAAGCACGGCCACGACCAGCAGGACCGCCACGATACCGAACAATGCTACCTCGCCCTCCGCGCGCGCGAGCCCCTTCCAGCCGCGATCTCCCGTAAAGGGTTCTAGGCTTTCGGTCGGCGGTGTGTGCTCTTCACTCATGTCGGCTCTCCTGAATTCGGTTTTATTCACTCTACTGCATATTGCGGCAGCATGTGCGAGCACCTTGCCGCAGGTGACCGACCGTGTTCCGGCCCGGCTAAGTCCCTATGCGGCCGCGAGCTGCCCGAGGAAATGCGCCAGATCGTCCGTGTGGTGATGGATATGCGGCGCTTCGGTCGGCTCGGGTGCCACATGTACCGTGCGCATGCCCATTTCGTGCGGTGCGGCCAGATTGCGTGGGTCGTCCTCGAACATGGCGGCACGATCCGGCGAGAGGCCATCGGTCGCGAAGACTGCTTCGAAGGCGGCGCGTTCGGGCTTGGGGTGAAATCCGGCGTGTTCGACGCCATAGACCGCGTCGAACAGGCCCGCCAACCCACGCGCGGCGACGACCCGCTCGGCATAGGGGCGCGAAGCATTGGTGTAGACGATGCGCCGGCCCGGAAGGGCGGCTATTCCCCGGGCCAGGTGAGGGTCCGGGGTGAGGTGCCCAAGGTCGATGTCATGGACTTCGTAGAGATAGGCAGACGGGTCGACTCCATGTAGCCGCATGAGCCCGGCGAGCGTCGTGCCGAAGCGGTGCCAGTAGTCACGGCGCAAAGAGTTGGCCGCATCCCGGTCGATCCCCAGTTCACGCATCACCCAGTCGGTCATGCGCACCTCGATCTGGTCGAACAGACGCGCTTCCGGAGGGTAAAGCGTGTTGTCCAGATCAAAAACCCAGGTCTGGACGTGAGAAAATCGGCTGCGGATCATGCGCGGACCCTAGGGTGGCCGCCAACCAGGCGCAAGCGGTGCCGTGGCAATCCGCCAGTGTATACAATTGCCGACAATCGTTTGAACCCCGGCCGATTTCGGGTAGTTTCGGTATCCGCATATGCCGTGCTTTGAGGATCCTTGAATGCCAAGCGACAAACACAACCACAAAGACGCCTACGATCTGATTCTCGAGGCAATAGATGTCGGTGTCTACAAGCCTGGCGACCGCTTGGTCGAGAGCGAGCTCGCAGAGCGCTTCGGCGTCTCCCGAACGCCGATCCGGGAAGCGCTGCAACGGCTTGAAACACAATCGCTTCTTGCGCGTGACGGGCGCAGCCTGATCGTAGCATCGCTCGACCATAACCAGTTGGCGGAGCTTTACGTGGTGCGGTCGGAACTGGAGGGGCTCGCCGCGCGTCTGGCAGCGCGCCATGCGGCGGCGGAGGAAGTCCATGTGCTCGAAGGCATGATAGAGGCGGATCGGGAGCTGGTGGGCGATCCACCGGCGCTGGCGCGGGCAAACCGGCGGTTTCACCGCCAGATTCACCTGGCGTCCCACAATCGGTATCTCGTGCAGCAGCTCGACCTCGTCTACCGATCCATGGCACTCATGGCCACAACCTCGTTGGCCGCGGAAGGGCGCGGCGTTGCCGCACTTCAGGAGCACGAGGTGATCGTTGCGGCAATCAAGGCGCGCGACGAGCAGGCGGCCTACGACGCGCTAAAGGCGCATATATCCGGCGCCTTCGTGCAGCGCCTTACCGCTGACAGCGACGCGTCGACACTTCCCTGACGCTGGCCGTTCGCGGGGTGCAGGCATGTCCGGTTGTTGCTTTCCGGAGGTGACAAGCGCAAGCGTTGGCCGATCTGCCACTGAGGTCTACGGGGATTGCTCGTTAGATGCGGGCACCGGCCTGAACTGCAGGTTGTCTGACCCGTATAGCCGCGCCAGCGATGCCCTGGCCTTCTCGGGACCATCCAGAATGCCTGTTTCGGCTTCGGTTTCGTCATAGTGGCCGTGACTGGTCTTGTCCCAGAAGAACGGCCTGGTGAGCACCTCGTAGAATGCCTTGTAGGAGGCGAGCGCCGCGAGCGGGAAGTAAAAGTGCTGTGTCGGTACCCATTTCATCAGGAAACGGTGCGTCTCACCACGCACCGCGAACGCCCCGACGACGATGTTGGTCAGTTCCGAGAGCACGAAGAGCGCCATCAAGGGCCAATAGGCGGCAGATGGAAGGAGACCGGTAAGCGGGTGCGGGAGGCCGAAGGCCAGAAGCCAGAACGACCACAGCACAGGTGCGAGTAGGAACTGCGTCAGTGTTCCGAGGAAGAGCACCTGAAAGCCGGTGAACTTGCGCGGACCCAGATCCCGAAGGAGCGTGCCCGGTGCGCGCATGTGCACAGCCCAGGTCAAGGCATAGCCCTTGAGCCAGCGGGAGCGTTGCTTGATCCATGGAACCAGACGGCAGTTCGCTTCCTCGCCGGTCACTGTCTCGACCATTTCAGTGCGGTAGCCGAGGCGCGCCAGGCGCATGCCGAGATCGGCATCTTCCGTCACGTTGTGAGCGTCCCACCCGCCAAGTCGTTCCAGCGCCTCGCGCCGGAAGAAGATCGTCGTGCCCCCCAGGGGCAAGGCGAGCCCGAGGTTTTGCAGGCCCGGTAGAATCACTCCGAACCAACTTGCATATTCGATAGTGAAGCAGCGGCTGAGCCAGTTGGTGCGCGCGTTGTAATAGTCCAGCCGACCTTGCAGGCAGGCGACGTCGGGGCCGCGCTCGTGGAAGCGCCGGACAACCTTATGGAGCTGGTCGGCTTCCGGGGCATCCTCTGCGTCCCAGACGCCGATGATCTGCCCACGGCAGAAGTCGAGCGCGTAGTTCAATGCCCGCGGTTTGGTTTGCACGCCGCCCGCGGGTACGGTCACGATCCGCATCCAGCGTGGAAGGTGCGTGTTCGCAAGCACGTCCGCAGTGACGGTGTCTGCTTCTTCGACCACGAGCAGGATATCCATCAACTCCTTGGGATAAGCCAGCCGCGCCAGCCGCTTGACAAGCTTGTCGGCGACGTTCTGTTCCCGAAAAAGCGGCACCATGATCGAAACCGTCGGCAGACGCGCGATCGCCGGGTCGGACCGGCGGCACGACTGGAACATTGCGGGAGGCTTTTCGCGCCCGGCAAGGATAACCGTCGCCAGGGCGGTTACTTTCAGTGCCACGCTCGCGGTCAGAGTCAGGATCGCCCAGGCCGCGAGCAACAGAAAAACGGGGACCGGAAATGTCACGGCCAATGCGAGACACGTGAGAATGCCGGCGAGGATGAGACGGGCATTGGCCGAATTTTCCCAACCGCGACAAGAATAGCTCTGCGGAACCCGCGTTTCGGCCCGCGCCGCGAGCGCAGGGTTCCGGACGGTGGTGAGCGCGCGGTGCAGTTCGGATTCGCTGGTCAGCGCCATGACGACGGGACCAAGCTTTTCCTCCAGTTCCGGCCGAATGGCGGAAAATCGCTCCGGGCGCGTCGTGGCGACCGCGACTGCGCTGCCGTTGCGTTGCCAGGGAAGAAGCCCGTGGCGAAGGCACCATGCGGAGCCCACATCGTCGACAAGTCGTGCGTCCGGCGGTTTGCCGCGGAAATCCGCGACCTCCGCGGACCATTGTTCCGACAGGCCGGCGAGAAGGTCGGTTTCGCTGACCATCCGGTTGCAAAGGAGGATTTCCCCGATCCGCGCATCCTGACGCGCCTGCATCGCCAGCGATTTGACAAGATCCCCGGGATCCAAAACGCCGCGTTCCACGAGCCGTTGGCCAATGGGCTTGTGCGCGGATGGGTTCGAACGGACCAGCCGCGGGCGGAGGTCGTTGTCAATCCGGTCAACCAGCAGAAAGGGCTTCGCAGGCACCGGTACGAGCGGTCGACGGGTGGGCGCGGTCATGGCCTCGCTGTGACTCCCCCAGGGCAAATGGACCCCGGAAGTCTGAGAGGCTCTTGGTTAACGGCGTGTTAACGGCGCGGGCAGATGCGTCAAGCGGCCACTGTTCGTGCCGCCATTGCCGCGGCGAAACGCTCGAAGAGGTAGTAACTGTCCTGTGGTCCCGGACTCGCTTCGGGGTGATATTGCACCGAGAAAACCGGGCGGTCCGCCACGCGAATACCGCAGTTCGATCCGTCGAACAGCGACACATGGGTCTCCAACACGCCCTCCGGCAACGTCTGGCTGTCGACGGTGAAACCGTGGTTCATGGACGTGATCTCGACCTTGCCCGTCTCCAGATCCTTCACCGGATGGTTGGCACCGTGGTGGCCGTGGTTCATCTTGATCGTCCGCGCCCCGAGCGCCAGCGCCAGCATCTGGTGGCCGAGACAGATGCCGAAGACCGGCAGGTCCGTGCGGTCGAGGACCTCCCGGATCATCGGCACCGCATAATCTCCTGTCGCAGCCGGGTCCCCCGGACCGTTGGACAGGAACACCCCGTCGGGGGAATGGGCGAGCACGTCGTCAGCGGCGGCCGTTGCCGGCAGAACGGTGACGTCACAGCCCACCGAAGCCAGGCAGCGCAGGATATTCCGCTTAGCCCCGTAGTCGAGCGCCACCACCTTGTGCTTCGGAGCGTCCTGGCGCGCATAACCGTCGGGCCAGGCCCAACGCATCTCGTCCCAGCGGTAGGACTGGGCGCAAGTGACCTGCTTCGCAAGGTCCAACCCGACAAGGCCGGAAAACCCGCGGGCGGCCTCGATCAGCGCCTCGATGTCGAACCGGCCCTCCGGGTCATGAGCGATTGCCACGTGCGGCGCGCCCTGACGCCGGATCGCGCGGGTCAGCCGCCGGGTATCCACACCGCCGATGCCGATGCGGCCGCGCCGCTCGAGCCATGTGGTCAGCGGCTCGGCCGCACGCCAGTTCGAGGGCGCGGTCGGGTCCCATTTGACCACCATGCCGGCCGCGACCGGATCTGCCGTCTCATCGTCGTCGGGGTTGACGCCCACATTGCCCACATGCGGGAACGTGAACGTCACGACTTGTCCGGCATAGGACGGGTCGGTCATGATCTCCTGATACCCGGTCATGGCGGTGTTGAAACACAGTTCGGCAACCGTGCGTCCCGTGGCGCCGAACCCTTTGCCGTAAAACAGCGTGCCGTCGGCGAGGGCAAGGCAGGCGGTGGGGGCGTTCTGGGACATCGGGCGACTCCTGCGGGCAAATCGGCGGCAACCTATGGGCGGCCTGCGGGGGCGTCAAGGCGTGGTTGCAAGCGCTGGTTGAAAGCGTTAAATTTCCGTTTCGAGGTTGGGGAACCTAGAGGATAACCATGACGCAATTGAGAGACCGGGTGAACGCTGGTCTGAAAGACGCCATGCGCAATCGGCAAACGGATCGTCTTTCGACACTGCGGCTGATCAATGCTGCGATCAAGGATCGCGATATCGCAACGCGCGCCGAAGGAGCGACCGAAGGGGCGACGGAGGCGGATGTACTGCAGATCCTTGGCAAAATGGTGAAGCAGCGCAAGGAGAGTGCCCGCGCCTACGAGGAAGGCGGGCGTCTGGAACTGGCCGAGAAGGAACGTGCGGAAATCATCGTTCTGGAAGAGTTCCTGCCGCGCAAGCTGAGCGATGAGGAAGTCCGCGACGCCGTCGATGCGGCCATCTCGGACACTGGCGCCGGGAGCATTCGCGACATGGGCAAGGTCATGGGAGTCCTGAAGTCCAAGTATACGGGCCGTATGGACTTCGGGACCGTCGGGCCGCTGGTCAAGGACCGGCTCGGCGTTCGTCCACAAGTTTAGGTTTAGTTCGGATCCAGCGGCGGTGCACTGGCGTCCGATGTCGCCGGCCGCATCGGTGGTTCCAACGTCAACGGCATCGCGCCGGTCAGGTGTGGTACATATCCTGTGCCCCGCTTTCGATCGGCTCGTCGATGAAACGCACCGTCCCGATGTACGGCAGATTGCGGTTTCTCTGAGCGAAGTCGATGCCGTATCCGACCACGAACTTGTCGGGTATCTCGAAGCCGGTCCAGTCGGCCTTGTAGTCGACTTCGCGACGGGCCGGTTTGTCGAGAAGGCAAATGGTCCGCAGCCGCGCGGGATTGCGGGCCGCGAGGAAGGCAACGACCCGCGCCATCGTGTGCCCGGTGTCGATGATGTCCTCGACGACCAGCACGTCACGCCCTTCGATCTCGCCGCGCAGATCCTTGAGGATCCGCACCTCCCGGCTTGAGACCATCGTGTTGCCGTAGGAGGAGGCTTCCAGGAAATCGACCTCGACCGGCAGGTCCAGTTCGCGGACCAGATCGGCAATGAACACGAACGAGCCGCGCAGGAGCCCGACGACAACGAGTTTGTCCGTGTCGGCAAACTCGGTTTCGATCTCCCGAGCCAATTCCTCGATGCGGGCAGCGATGGATTTGGCGGAGATCAGCTGGTCAATGACGTATGGTCGCGAGGACATAGGCTTCCCTTGATCTTGCCCGCAGAGTCTAAGACATGTTCGGCCAGTCACGTGAACCGAACAGACAGGGGCCAATCGCCGCACGATGCTTACCCATTCCGACAGCCGCATCATGCCGTATTCGGCACAGCAAATGTACGACCTCGTGGCCGATATCGAATCCTACCCGAAATTTCTGCCGTGGACAGCGGCGGCACGCTTGCGCGGGCAGCATCCAGAAGGCGACGTAATCGTCGCCATTGCGGACATGGTGATCTCGTTCAAGGTGTTTCGTGAGAAGTTCGGAACCCGTGTAACGATGGACCCGCTCGCAGGGACAATCGTCAGCGAACTCGTCGACGGACCCTTCAAATGCCTGATTTCGAAATGGGCCTTCCGGGACGTGGAGGAGGGCTGTCAGGTCGACTACAACGTCGAGTTCGAGTTCCGAAACCGCATATTGCAAAAGGCCGCAGGCGTTTTTTTCCACGAGGCGCAGCGGCAGATCATGGGCGCTTTCGAGAAAAGAGCCAAGGAACTGCACGGCTGAATGCCGAACCTGCGATGGACGATCCACCGCAGGTTCCATCTTCAGGAAACCATGTCGTAGGCTCGCTCGCCGTGCACCAGAAGGTCGAGCCCGGTGGTTTCGGTTTCCGCGTCCACACGCATCGGGGTCACGAGCCGTACCGCCAAGACGAGCGCTGCGGTGACGACTGCGGTGAACACGCCCACGACCACCAGGGCGCCCAATTGCGCAGCCCAGGAGCCGGCCCCGAAGACTGCTATCATGATCGTGCCGAAGATACCGCCAACCCCATGCACCGCAAACACGTCAAGCGTGTCGTCTATCGCCAGAATGTTGCGTATCAGGTTCACGGCCTCGTGGCAGAGCACGCCGGCGATTCCGCCGATGATCAGCGCCTCGACTGGCCCGACGAACCCCGAGGCAGGGGTGATCGACGCCAGTCCCGCGATGGTGCCCGTAACCATGCCCACAAGCGAGGCCTTGCCGTATTTGATCCGCTCCCACAACGCCCAGGTTAGAGAGGCCGCGGCAGCAGAGAGATGCGTAACGGTAATCGCCATGGCTGCGCCGCCGTCTGCCGCCAGTTGCGATCCGCCGTTGAAGCCGAACCAGCCGACCCACAGCATTGCGGCGCCAATCATGACGTAACCGGGCGCGTGAGGCGGTTTGGTACGGTCGCGCCGCGGCCCGAGAAAGAGCGCGAGGATCAACGCTGCGATCCCGGCCGTCTCGTGAACCACGATGCCACCGGCAAAATCTCTCGCGCCCACCGCGCCAAAAAGTCCACCGTCGGAAAGAAACCCGCCACCCCAGATCCAATGCGCAACGGGGGCGTAGCAGATCAGCATCCACAAGGTGGAAAACAGAAGGACGAACGCAAAGCCGATCCGCTCCACATATGCGCCGACGATGAGTGCCGGCGTGATGATGGCAAAGGTCATCTGGAAGGCGAAGAAGAGCACTTCGGGGATTGTTCCGGACAGGCTGTCCGTGGTTATCCCGGAGAGGAACGCCTTGCCCAACCCTCCCCAGAGCGGGCCGCCGTCCCCGAAGGCTATGGAGTATCCGGCGACCAGCCAGGCGATGCTCATGGCGCAGGCAATCGCGTAGCACTGCATGAAAACGCTCAGCACATTGCGAGCGCGCACGAGTCCGCCATAGAACAACGCCAGCCCCGGCAATGTCATGAACAGGACCAGCGCCGTCGCAACGATGATCCAGGCAGTGTCGGCTCCCACCATTCCCTTTGTCCCTCCCAGGTTCGCAAGACGACCAGTTCCGGCCGTTCGCGCCTGTGAAGCGTAGCGTGACCGCCTGCAAAAGGTGCAAAGCGCACATTAAAGCGCCTAAAAACCAAACTCTGTGCGGAGTGCGGATATTTTGGGCGAAAAATAGACGTGTCGGTGCTTTTGTGGGCGGCCGGTGAACCGGGATGGGGCGAATTCACGCGTGCGGCGGAGCAATCCGTTCGGGCGGTAGCGGCGCATCCTGCAACCCGCCGATCAGCAGGTCGAGCGCGTGGTTGACCGTGTACTGGCGCACTGCTGTGCGCCCGAGGGCCCCAAAATCAACGGTTTTGGTGACGGTGATGTGCCCTCGCCTTGCGAGGCCAAAGCACACGCGTCCCTCCGGCTTGTGTTCGCTTCCGCCGGGACCCGCGATACCGGTTACCGACACCGCCAGATCTGCCCGCGACCGCGCAAGCGCACCGTCGGCCATCTCGCGCGCAACCTGTTCGGAGACCGCGCCGTGAAGCTCGAGCGTCTCCGCCCGCACGCCCAGCATTTCCTCTTTGGCTGCATTGGAGTAGGTCACGAACCCGCGGTCGAAAACATCGGATGAGCCAGGGATCTCGGTGATCGCCCCGGCAATCAACCCGCCCGTGCAGCTTTCGGCGGCGGCGACTGTGAGACCGCGACTGCGCGCCTGATCCAGGAGCATTTCGGCGCTCACCGAGGTTCGGTCGCTTACCGTGGCAATCTCGCTCATCGGGTTGCTCCAGTGGTTGCGATCAGGGCGGACATGACGCCTATCGCGAGCATCAGCGTTACGGCGCCGGCAATCAGGTCGTCGGCCAGGTGGGGCAGGGCCGTCGGGCGGCGCCCCAGAAAGCGCAGCGGCAGGGCGAGAAGCCCATGGTAGATCAGCAGCGGGACCAGGAGGGCGGCCGATGTGGTCGACAAGGTGCTGCCGGCGACGCCCGCCAGCGGCAGAGCTGGGGCAGATGCCAGCCAGACGCCTGCGAACCGGTCCAACACGATTTGACGCGGCGCGACACCGGCTGCAAGTGCGCGCGGGACGCAGATCATCGCCAGCGCCATGAGCAAGCCCCAGCAGGCGACGAACACCATGGGTGCACGGAGTGTTGAATAGAGCGTCGCGGCGCAGGCTAGCCCTGCCGCCGAGGCAAGGAATCCGCCGAGCACGGGTATCGTGCCGATCGGGCCGAGTGTGGCAAGACGGAGCAACATGCGGTCAGCCCATCAGCCACGTGTGGGAGACAAAGGCCGCGATGGAAACGACGGCCGCGGCCATCATCCCTGCGATCACGTCGTCGAGCATCACGCCTGTTGGCGCCGGGCGCCGGTCGGCCCAACCAACCGGCCCCGGCTTCCAGATGTCGAACAGGCGGAACATGAGGAACCCGCCGATCCAGCCGGGGTAAGGAAAGACATGCGGTGCGACACCGGCAAACCAGAGCCCCGCCGAGAGCGGCCACAGTGCAATCCACATTCCGACGAGCTCATCAATGACGATCTCGGACGGATCGGGGTCGTCAAGCACGACCACCTGGATTCGCGTTGCCCACCACCCGGCCACCAACGCGCCGAGGGTCGCCACGAAGAGCAGCGGGAACCCCCCGAGCCAGTGCAGCAGCCATGCCGGCGGGATCGCGACGAGGGACCCCCACGTGCCGGGTGCGGGACGCAGGAGGCCGGTGCCACAGACTGTGGAGACGAAGCGCGCGGGGGTCATGCAGACACCAGCGCAGCGGTGGCGAGTGCGGCGATGCCCTCCTCGCGCCCGGTGAAACCCAGCCGCTCCGATGTGGTGGCCTTGACGCTGACCCGCGTGGGGTCCAACCCCATGATCGCCGCGAGCGCGGTCTGCATTGCCGCTGCATGGGGCCCGATCTTGGGGCGTTCGCAGACGAGCGTGCAATCGACATTCGCGACGCGGAAACCGCGGCTTGCCACCAATTCAACGGCGTGACGCAGGAATATCTCGCTCGCCGCGCCCTTCCATTGCGGATCGCTGGGCGGAAAATGCCGTCCGATGTCACCCTCTGCAAGCGCGCCATAGAGTGCGTCGGTTACCGCGTGCATGCCCACATCCGCATCCGAATGCCCCTGCAGTCCGCGGGGATGGGCGACCTCCACACCGCAGAGCACGACGTGGTCGCCGGGCCCGAAACGGTGCACGTCATAGCCGTTGCCCAGCCTTACATCCATCGGAACTCCTTTCTTCAGGATCTTCTCCGCCCGAGAAAAGCATCCCGGAAGCGTCACCTTCATATTGTCCTCGTGCCCCTCGACGATGGCCACGTCCAGCCCCGCGGCGAGTGCAACCTCCACGTCGTCTGCGGCGCCCCCGGGATGTGCGGCATGGGCGGCGCGGATCGCGTCCAGCGCGAAACCCTGCGGCGTCTGGGCGCGAAACAAGCCCTCGCGGGAGGTCGGTGCCATTACACGCCCGTCCTGTCCACGCCAAAGCGCATCCGTCACCGCAATCGCGGGCGCGGCGCCGGGCGCCGTTTTGAGGGCCGCGAGCACGCGGTCGATTACCTCGGCGGGCACGATGGGGCGGGCTCCGTCGTGGATCAGCACGTGCGTGACACCGTCGGGTAGGGCCGCGAGTCCGGCCTTGACCGAGGCGTCCCGACTGTCGCCGCCAGGTGTGAGTGCCACATCTTCGGGCAACACTTCGCGGGCAAGTGTCGCATCTTGCGGGGCGATGACCACGACCACGTCGCGCACAGCGGAATGGCTGCGGAATCGTTCCACCGAATGAGCCAGTACCGCTCTGCCCGCAATGGACTGATATTGTTTGGGTATGTCGCCACCGGCTCGGGTCCCGCGTCCAGCGGCGACGATCAGCACCGCGACCCGCGTCAGGGTGTGTGCGACCGATGTGTTCGGGGGCGTCTCGCTCATGCCCCTCGTCTAGTGCGTGACCGAAGGCAGGGCAACGGGCAAGCCGATCGGTGGTGAATTTGCTTATATTTTGTGCAGTGGTCGTTTTGCGGTCATGTAGCTGGGCTCTGTGTCTTGGAACCGGGCACAGCTTCGATATACGACAATCTGACTGCACAAGGATTGAGCAATTGACGGTTTGCTTTGCAAACTTCAACCTGACGCCACCCGTTCTACTGGCCCCGCTGGCCGGGATAACCGATCTGCCCTTCCGGCAGCTCGTTTCCCGGTTCGGTGCGGGGCTGGTCGTGTCGGAGATGGTTGCGAGCCAGGAGATGGTCCAGGCGAAACCCGGCGTCCGCGAAAAGGCGGAGCTCGGCTTCGGCGAGACCAATACGGCCGTGCAACTCGCAGGGCGCGAGGCGCATTGGATGGCCGAGGCGGCCCGGATGGTCGAGGCAAATGGCGCGCAGTTGATTGACATCAACATGGGCTGCCCCGCGAAGAAAGTTACCAGTACCAGCGGTGCCGGTGCCTCCGGCTCGGCGCTCATGCGGGATCTGGACCACGCGACGTCACTGATTGAGGCCGTTGTCGGCGCGGTATCGGTGCCTGTGACGCTCAAAACGCGCCTCGGCTGGGACGATGCCAGCCGCAACGCCGCGGAGCTGGCGCGGCGGGCCGAGGCGGCCGGTGTGCAGATGGTCACCATCCATGGCCGCACCCGACAGCAGTTTTACAAGGGGCGTGCAAATTGGACAGCGATTGCCGAAGTCAAGCAGGCCGTTTCCATTCCGGTCATCGCCAATGGCGATATCGTCGACGTTGATACGGCGCGCGCCGCGCTGGCCCAGTCGGGCGCCGACGGTGTGATGGTCGGCCGAGGGGCGCAGGGAAGGCCATGGCGTCTGGCCGAGATCGCAGCCGACATTTTCGGCACGCCGAAGCCCGAGGTTCCACGCGGCGGTGCCCTTGCGGAGATTGTCTCGGAGCACGTGGAGGCGATGCTCTCTTTCTACGGGCCGACGCTGGGCAACCGCATGGCCCGCAAGCACCTCGGTTGGTATCTCGATCACGCCGGAGATCCCGCCGGCCTTCGCCGCCATCTGCAGACCGAATCCGACAATGCGCGGGTGCAGCGACTGATCCGAAGTGCCTTTGACGCGCAGACGATGGAGGTCGCCTGATGCCCGGAACCGGCCGAATCTGGGCGTCGCTGCCAATTCCCGCACTTCTGCTCGACCATCAGGATAGAATTACGAACATCAATCCGGCGGCCGAGCTGTTCCTGAACAAGACGATCAAGGGGCTGGCCGGAGCGCTTGTCTACGACAAGTTGGTGATCGATGCGCCGGTGGAAGAGGCGCTGGCCCGCGTGCGAAAGAACCGCTCGCCGATCTTCGTCAACGACGTCGATGTGGGCACGGGCGAAAGGGCCCCCGTTGAGTGCAACCTGCAGATCGCGCCTGTTGCCAATGATACCAGCCAGATACTTTTCCTGGTCTCGCCGCGAGAGATTGCTGGCAGGTTGGGCAGGTCCATCTCGGCCGACAAGGCGGCCAAATCGGCCATCGGCATGGCCGAGATGCTGGCCCACGAAATCAAGAACCCGCTCGCTGGTATCACCGGTGCCGCGCAGTTGCTTTCGATGAACCTGCCCAAGGAAGACCTCGAACTCACCGATCTGATTGTCGCCGAGAGCCGACGGATCGTGAAACTGCTCGATCAGGTCGAGCAATTCGGCAACCTGCGCCCGCCGCAGCTCAAGCCGGTCAACATTCACGACATCCTCGACCGCGCCCGCAAATCCGCCATCATCGGTTTCGCCGCGCACATGACGGTCAAGGAGGATTACGACCCCTCCTTGCCGCCGGCGTACGGCGATGGCGATCAACTGCTTCAGGTTTTCCTCAACCTCCTGAAGAACGCGGCAGAAGCGGCGGCGATGGACAGTGGCGAGATCACCATCCGGACTTTCTATGAACCGAGCCTTCGGGTTCGGCGAAAGGGCGAGCAGGCGTTCCGCGTGCCGCTCCAGGTCGAGATCGTCGACAACGGGCCTGGCTTGCCGGCCGAAATCGCTGACGAGGTTTTTGAACCCTTTGTCTCGGGGCGTGAGAACGGCACCGGGCTCGGGCTGGCGCTGGTCGGGAAGATCATCGCCGAGCACAAGGGGTGGATTTCCGTGGATTCGGTGCCGGGGCGCACAGTGTTCCGCATCTCGCTCCCCGTCGCCCCCAAACACATGCAGCAGGACTTGGACAAGGAGACCCGATAGATGGACGGCACCGTACTAGTCGCAGACGACGACCGCACGATCCGCACCGTTCTGACCCAGGCGCTGACCCGGGCGGGCTGCAAGGTCCATGCCACGTCGTCGCTGGTCACGCTCATGCGATGGGTCGAAGAGGGTAAGGGCGACCTGGTGATCTCCGACGTGATCATGCCCGATGGCAATGGCCTGGAGACCTTGCCGAAGATCGCCGAGGAGCGGCCCGGTCTGCCGGTGATCGTGATATCGGCACAAAACACAATCATGACGGCGATCCAGGCGGCGGAAGCGGATGCCTACGACTACCTGCCCAAGCCGTTCGATCTGCCGGACCTGATGAAACGCGCCTCCAAGGCATTGGAGACCAAGCGGCGCGCGCCCATCTCGCGCCCCGCTGGCGACACCAACGGGAGCGAGTCCGACGACTTGCCGCTGGTCGGCCGGACTCCGGTGATGCAGGCGCTCTACAGGCTCGTTGCGCGCGTCATGAATACCGACCTTGCGGTGCTGATCACCGGCGAATCCGGTACCGGGAAGTCGCTTATCGCCCGCGCCATCCACGATTTCTCGGACAGGCGTACGCTTCCTTTCGTGGTCGCTGGAGCGGAGGAATTGTCCACTTTCGACGGACCGTCCTCGATCCTCGCCAAGGCGCGCGGTGGATCCGTTCTGTTCGACGAGGTCGGTGACCTGGACGCAGACACGCAGGGCCGGATCGTACGCATGCTGGATGCCTTGTCGGACACCGCGCCTCGGGTGATGGCAACGTCCCAGGGCGATCTCATGCAGAAGATGGAGGGCGGTAGTTTCCGGCAAGATCTGTTCTATCGTCTCAGCGGGGTCACCCTGAACGTGCCGTCTCTTCGGGAGCGCGTTGACGACATTCCTTTGCTTGCCGAGCATTTCCTGGCGCGGTCCGACCGCGACGGCACCGGCTCCCGGCGGTTTTCTCCGACGGCAATGGAACTGATCCGCGCCTATTCCTGGCCGGGCAACGTGCGCCAGCTCGAAAACACGATCCGGCGGCTGGTCGTGACGTCCTCCGAAGAAGAGATCGGCCGAGCCGAGGTGGAGATGGTGCTCGGCAACCAACCGGAGATCGAACCGCTGGTCGGCGGCGGCGATGCGGAGAAGCTCTCTGCCTCCGTGGCCAAGCATTTGCGCCGGTATTTCGACCTGCACGGCGGAGTCTTGCCACCGCCCGGCCTCTACCAGCGCATCCTTCGCGAGGTTGAAATCCCGCTTATCGAGATCGCGTTGGACGCAACCGGCGGTAATCAGGCGAAATGTGCCGATCTTCTCGGAATAAATCGCAATACCTTGCGCAAGAAGATCACCGACCTCGATATTCGCGTGACACGACGCCGCAAGTTGATGTAAAACCGCAACAGAGCCGTGGCATCGGGGGCACGCCCCCGCGGAAAGATCACGGGATATGGCGGTCGCGCGCTCGGATCCAACGAAATCTGGGTGGCGCAAACATCACGGGGCGCGAAGCTTGGCAGGCAGTTCCAGGCGTCTGAAATGGGAAACGATCGCTCGGCTGCGACGGATGCGCCGTGTGCAAACCACGGCGACTCTCGCTTTGGTTGTGCTCGGCCCTGTTCTCGTTGTCGGGACGTTCCTCCTGATGGGGCCGCTGGGGCAGGGGGCATCCTCTCCGGCATTGCGCCTCGTTCTGCTCATCGACCTCGTCTACATCCTCGCGGTTGCGACCCTCGTGCTTGGGCGCGTGATTGCGATGATCGGTGCGCGGCGGGCGGATTCGGCGGGGTCCAAGCTCCACCTGCGGTTGACCGGCGTCTTCGCCCTGATCGCGCTTCTGCCGGCGGTTCTGGTCGCGATCTTCGCCGGGCTGACGATCAATATCGGTCTGGAGGGATGGTTCTCGGACCGGGTGCGCAATGTCGTTGGCGCTTCCCTGTCTGCCGCCGAGGCCTATGAAACCGAGCATGTGCGCGATCTGCGGCAGGATGCGCAGGGGCTTGCCGCCTATCTCGATGCTGCCGGGAGCACGACACTCGGCTTGTCGGATGGCGAGGTGCGCCAGTTCCTGACCCAGGGGCAGGCGCAAATCCAGCGCGGCCTGCGCGAAGCCTACGTGATTGATTCCTCGGGCCAGCTTCGCTCACGCGGCGAACGCTCCTATCTGTTCGACTACGAGCAGCCGACGGCCGACCAGATCGCACGCGCCGAGGCCGGCGAAACCGTGATGATCGAGGATTGGGATATCAACGAGTTCCGCGCGCTCGTGAAACTCGATTCCTTCACGGACCGATACCTCTATGTCAGCCGCGATGTGGATGGCAACATTCTCTCCCTGCTCGACGAGACACAGGAATCAATTCGCCTTTACAACCAGTTGGAAGATGAGCGCGGGCGCATCCTGTTCGAGTTCTCGTTACTCTACCTAGGGTTCGCGCTGATCCTCATCCTGGCGGCGATCTGGCTGGGGCTGTGGTTCGCCGAACGGCTTTCGCGCCCGATTGGCCGCCTTGCCGCCGCCGCCGGCGAAGTGGGGCGCGGCGACCTGTCGGTGCAGGTGCGCGAGGAGCAGGGAGACGACGAGATCGCGACCCTTGGCCGGGTCTTCAACCAGATGACCCGCCAACTCAGTGCGCAGCGGCAAACGTTGCTTGAAACCAACGCGCAGATCGAGGCGCGGCGGCGCCTGTTCGAAACGGTTCTGACATCGGTAACCGCCGGCGTGATCGGTCTCGACCCGGACGGGCGCGTGGATTTCATGAACCCGGCGGCCGTGCGGTTGCTGCAACTCGACGCCGGCGCCGGAGATCATCACGATGCCCTTGCGAAGGCGGTTCCGGAATTCGCCGGCCTGCTTGCACGATTGCGGTCGGATGACCGGGGCGTCACTCAGGATGAAATCCGAATAACGCGAGACGGAAAACTGGAAAACCTGCTGGTGCGCCTGGCCGAACGGCGTTCTGTCGAGGGCACGCTGGAAGGCTACGTTGTGGCATTTGACGACGTCACGGAGCTTGTAACCGCGCAGCGGATGGCCGCATGGGGAGATGTGGCGCGGCGGATCGCACACGAGATCAAGAACCCACTGACGCCGATCCAGCTTTCGGCAGAGCGACTGAAGCGGAAGTTCGCCCGCAAGCTGGACGCGGAGGACGCCGAGGCGCTCACGTCGATGACCGATGTCATCGTGCGCCAGACCGACGATCTGCGGCGCATCGTCGATGAATTCTCGAAGTTCGCCCGGATGCCGGAACCGGACCGTCGGGACTCCGACCTGACGAAGCTGGTACGCGATGCGGTGACGTTGCAGCACCAACAGCTTGGCGAGGCTCTGCACTGGGATCTGCCGGACGCTCCGACCCCCGTTACGGTGGACGAGACGATGATCGGTCAGGCTCTGACGAACCTCATCAAGAATGGTGGTGAGGCGATTGAAAGCCTTGAGGAAAAAGGCGCACCAGATGGGTTCGTGCCGGAAATACGGGTCAGCCTGGTTCAGGAAGGTCCGCTAGGGATCATCCGGATCGCCGACAATGGAATTGGCCTTCCGGAAGATAGAGGGCGCTTGTTCGAGCCCTATGTAACCACTCGGTCGAAGGGAACGGGCCTCGGCCTTCCGATCGTGAAGAAGATTATCGAGGAACATGGCGGCACGCTCGAATTGCGGGACGCCCCGGTATTTGAAGGAAATGCGCACTTCGGTGCGTTGGCAGAAATCCGGCTGCCCTGCGCAGCCACGCTCGACCAAGCAGCCGAGTGAGAAAACTTGAGGGAGATCAGGAATATGGGCGACATTCTTATCACCGATGACGAACGCGATATCCGGGAGTTGATCGGCGACATCCTCCGTGACGAGGGCTTCAGCGTGCGGCTGGCCGCAAACTCCGAGGAGTGCATGAACGCCATCGAGGAGGAGCCGCCTGCGTTGATGATCCTCGACATCTGGCTCAAGGACAGCAAGATGGACGGGATCGACATCCTGAAATCCGTCAAGCGCGACCGTCCGGACATTCCGGTGGTGATCATCTCCGGGCACGGCAATATCGAGATCGCCGTCGCCGCGATCAAGCAGGGCGCCTACGATTTCATCGAGAAGCCCTTCAATATCGACCAGCTTCTCGTGGTGATCCGTCGGGCAATGGAAACCTCGCGCCTGCGCCGGGAAAACACCGAGCTGCGCCGCAAGGACGTCTCGACCGCGGAAATGATCGGTTCCAGCGCGGCATTCAAATCCCTGAAATCGCATCTCGACAAGGTCACGCGGTCGAACGGCCGGGTGATGCTGACTGGCCCCGCCGGCGCCGGAAAGGAAGTGGCCGCGCGCTACATTCACGCCAATTCCAACCGGGCCGACGCCCCGTTCGTATCGGTCAACTCGGCCTCCATCGAGCCAGAGCGCATGGAAGAGGTCCTCTTCGGACGGGAGGGCGTGGACCGAGGCGTGGAGCCCGGTCTGCTGGAAGAAGCGCATGGTGGCGTGCTCTATTTCGACGAGATTGCCGACATGCCGCTGGGCACCCAGTCCAAGATCCTCCGGGTGCTGGTCGATCAGCAGTTCCAGCGCGTTGGCGGCTCCGACAAGGTTCGGGTGGATATCCGCGTGATCTCCTCCACGAACCGCGACCTCGAAAGCGAGATTGCTGCGGGCAATTTTCGGCAGGAGCTGTATCATCGCCTCAATGTCGTGCCGATCCGCGTTCCAGGTCTGGACGAGCGCCGCGAAGACATCCCCGAACTGGCGCGGCATTTCATCGACGGGTTCAACGCCTCCCAGGGTCTGCCCCTGCGGGAGTTGAGCGATGAGGCCGAAGCGCTGCTGCAGACAATGCATCTGCCCGGGAATGTGCGCCAGCTCAAGAACGTGATCGAACGCGTGCTGATCCTGGGCGAGGGCAGCGCGGCCATCGCGGTGCGCGAGCTCGAGGGCGCGGATTCCAACGAAGCGGATGATGGGCGCGTGGTCCTCTCCGGTGCGTTGGCGACCCTGCCGCTGCGTGAGGCGCGCGAGTTGTTCGAGCGCGAGTACCTCCTGACCCAGATCAATCGGTTTGGCGGCAACATCAGCCGGACGGCGACGTTCGTCGGCATGGAGCGTTCGGCGCTCCACCGCAAATTGAAGTCGCTCGGCGTCGTTACCTCGTCGAAGGCCGGGACGCGGGTCGCGCATGTCGAGGCGTCGTCGCAGGCGGCAGAGTAGGGCGCTGTTCCAGACTGCCCCGCAAGAGTTTGCAGGTTGCGCGTTGGAACCTTCGCACCACTCTTGCGCGGGCTGCCGCAGGTCGGGGCGTTGACGCCCCCCGTGCGCTCTGCCATGCCTGTTGCAACCGCGAATGATCATGGGCCGGAGCGATGAAGGTCATCATCTGTGGGGCGGGTCAGGTCGGCTGGCAGATCGCCCGGCACCTCGCCAGTGAGCAGAACGACGTCACTGTTGTCGACAACAATGCTGATCTGGTGCGCCGTGCAACAGACACGTTGGACGTTGCCGGTATCGCCGGATTCGCAAGTTACCCGGACGTGCTCGACCGCGCGGGCGCGCGCGATGCCGACATGGTAATCGCCGCAACCCATTCGGACGAGGTCAACATGGTCACCTGCCAGGTGGCCCACTCGGTGTTTGGCGTCACGCGCAAGATCGCCCGCCTGCGTGCGCAATCCTACCTGGAGGCGATTTATCGCGACCTCTACAAGCGCGATCACATGCCGATCGACGTCGTCATCA
Source organism: Tropicimonas marinistellae (assembly GCF_001509585.1). Lineage (GTDB taxonomy): Bacteria > Pseudomonadota > Alphaproteobacteria > Rhodobacterales > Rhodobacteraceae > Tropicimonas > Tropicimonas marinistellae. The sequence goes on from NZ_LNCI01000002.1 coordinate 41,847, forward strand.
GCCCCGAGCGCGAGGTGGCCGAGGCGGCGCTCCAGCGAATTGCGGCACCCGCAACATTCGATACGGAGAGCTTCCTGGACGATCAGGTGCAGCTTCTGGGCATCCACCTCGATCCGGATTGCCCCGTTCTGAATACCCCGCTTCGCCAGTTGACCGATCTGTTCTCGACCCTCCGGGCCATGGTTGTGGGGGTGCGGCGCGAGGGTACGCTCTTTGCGCCGGAGCCGGGGGATCAGCTCTTCGTCGAGGATCAGGTCTATCTCGCCGCGCATCGTGAAGACGTGAAGCGGACGCTGGAGATCTTCGGTAAACCGACCCGACGGCAAGAACGTGTGGTCATCGTCGGGGCCGGCAACGTCGGCCTTGCCGTGGCCAAGGCGCTGGAGAAGAGCGAGACCCGCATTCGCGCCAGGGTGATCGAACGGGACAGGGCGCGCGCGGAGCACGCGGCAGATGCACTGGAGCGAACGATTGTGCTCAATGGCGACGGCATGGACAGCGAGGTGCTTGCGGAAGCGAGCGTGGGGCGGGCGGATGCCGTGGTTTGTGTAACAGACGACGACAAGGTCAATCTGCTCGCGGCCGTGCGCGCGAAGACGGCAGGGTGCAAGATGGCGATCGCCTTGGTCAACGATCCAACCCTCGTTACCCTGATGGAACCGCTCGGGATCGACGCCTACGTCAATCCGCGCGCGACGACCGTCAGCTCGATCCTTCGCCATATCCGGCATGGCCGCGTCAGGGGCGTCTATTCCATCGGTGATGCGGAGGCCGAAGTAATCGAGGCACAGGTGCTGTCGACCTCACCCATATCCGGTAAATCGCTGCGCGAGGTGGATTTTCCGGAGGGCGCGCTGCTCGGCGCGATCAAGCGGGACGACGAGATTCTGATGCCGGACGGCAGTACGCGCATCCTCGAGGGGGACATCGTGATGATCTTTGCCATGGCCGACGACGTGCCCGAGGTGGAGCGGTTGCTTCAGGTCTCCATCGATTTCTTCTGAGGCCGCGCCTCCCGATGTTCCGTCTCTATGACCTTCCGTTGATCGTGCTCCTGATGGGGATCGGGGCCGCGGCGATGCTGGTGCCGGCGTTCCATGGGATTGCGGTCGGCGACTTGCGGGCGGCGCATGTCTTCGGCCTGTCGGCGGTGCTCTTCCTGTTTCTGACGGCGATCATTGCCGTTGCTGTCGCCAATCATCGATCCCGCAGCCTCGTCCGGAGCCACCTTGCCGCGCTGGCGGCCGCCTATACGCTCTTGCCATTGATGCTGGCGGTGCCGTTTCAACAGGGTGTCCAGTCGACGACCTACATGAATGCCTGGGTCGAGATGGTGTCCTCGATCACCACCACCGGAGCGACCCTCTTCGCGCCCGAACGCTTGTCCTCGTCGCTGCACTTGTGGCGCGCCCTGGTGGGCTGGATGGGCGGTTTCCTGGCATGGGTTGCCGCCTTTGCGCTGATGGCACCGATGAATCTGGGCGGGTTCGAGGTGATCTCCTCGGGCACCGTCGGTGTGGGGGCGCGGCCCGGGCGCCGGGTCGGCGCGCTCGGTCTTGGCGACCCGCGCGAGCGGCTCTTGCGTTTCACGTTGCAATTGCTGCCGGTCTACGTGGGGCTGACGGCGCTCCTTTGGCTGGGGCTTGTCGCATTGGGCGAGGACGCGCTTGTCGCGGTCTGTCATGCCATGTCCACCATGGCCACCAGCGGGATCAGCCCGGTGGGTGGTATGGAGGGGGCGCAGGCCGGTCTGGCGGGCGAAGCGCTGATATTCGTCTTCTTTTCCTTCGCGATCACGCGCGTGACGTTCTCTGGGGCGTTTACGCCGCGTGGCGCCCGCAATCTCGCAGGTGATCCGGAGGCCCGCATCGGCCTCGGATTGGTCATTCTGGTTCCGAGTTTTCTGTTCCTTCGGCATTGGATCGGCGCCTACGAGGTCGATACGATCGGCGAGTTGCCCTCGGCGTTGAACGTGCTTTGGGGGGCGACGTTCAGCGTTCTCTCTTTCTTGTCCACCGCCGGCTTTGTCAGCTCCGAATGGGATGTCGCCAGTGCCTGGTCGGGGTTGCGGACGCCAGGACTGGTGCTGTTGGGGCTGGCTCTGATCGGCGGCGGGGTGGCAACGACGGCCGGCGGTGTGAAGCTGCTTCGCGTTTTCGCGCTCTACAAACACTCGGAGCGGGAGATGGAGCGGCTGATCTATCCGAGTTCGGTCGGAGGCGCGAAACACGGAGGGCGGAGCATTCGCAAACAGGGGGCTTACGTCGCCTGGATTTTCTTCATGCTCTTCGCGCTGTCGCTGGCAGGCGTGTCGATGGCGCTCTCCGTCGCCGGTGCCGCGTTCGACGAATCCATCGTCATGGCGGTTGCGGCGCTCTCCACGACGGGGCCAGCGGGCCACGTGGTCCTGGAGCACCCGGTGAGTTACGCGGCACTGAACGACCCCGGAAAGGTGGTTTTGGGGCTCGCAATGGCGCTTGGCCGGCTCGAGACGCTGGCGATTCTTGCGCTGTTCAACCCGCAGTTCTGGCGCAAATGAGGGATATCCGTTGCCGCAGGTGCGAAATCGCGGGGGCATCCCGCTCAGAGGGGGCTGGAATCTGTCGCGATCCCATATCATAGTGGTCCCCGATGGGTGGCCTCCGCCCCGATATGAGACATGGCATTTCGCCAACTATAACAAAACAAGGCAAGAATAATGGCTGCAGATAAGCAGAACTTGCAGGATGCATTCCTTAACCACGTTCGCAAGACCAAGGTGCCCGTTACGATCTTTTTGATCAACGGCGTCAAGTTGCAGGGTGTGATCACCTGGTTCGACAACTTCTGCGTGCTGCTACGCCGCGACGGACAGTCGCAGCTGGTCTACAAGCATGCAATTTCCACGATCATGCCGTCCCAACCGATCAACCTCTACGAGGGCGAAGACTGACCGAGTTCGAGAGCGGGGCCGGCCGCGGGGAGGACCGCGGGGACGGTCCTGCGGAACGCGCTCTGGTCCTTCACCCCGATATTCTCGGCGATCCCGACCGCCGCCCAGCGGCCGCGGGGTTGGCGGAGGCTGTGTCATTGGCTGCAGCCCTGCCGGGGTTGACCATCGTCGGTGGCGAGGTCGTGCCCCTGCGCACGCCGCAGCCCGGCACGCTCTTCGGATCGGGCAAGCTCGACGAGTTGAAAGCGCGGATCGAGGCCGACGAGGTCGGGCTGGTTCTGGTGGACGGGCCGGTCACCCCCGTGCAGCAGCGCAATCTGGAAAAGGAATGGGGCGTCAAGCTCCTGGACCGGACCGGACTCATTCTGGAGATTTTCGCAGACCGCGCGGCCACCCGTGAGGGGGTGCTGCAGGTGGAACTCGCCGCGCTCTCCTATCAGCGCACCCGGCTTGTACGGGCATGGACCCACCTGGAACGCCAGCGCGGCGGGCTTGGCTTCGTCGGTGGGCCGGGTGAAACGCAGATCGAGGCGGACCGCCGCGCCATTGACGAGGCGATCACCCGCATCCGCCGGCAACTGGAAAAGGTCGTGAAGACGCGAGCCCTGCACCGGGCGTCGCGTGCCAAGGTGCCGTTCCCGGTCGTGGCTCTGGTGGGCTACACCAATGCCGGCAAATCGACGCTCTTCAACCGCCTGACCGGTGCGGAGGTCCTCGCCAAGGACATGCTCTTCGCCACGCTCGACCCAACGATGCGGGGGGTGACGCTGACGTCTGGGCAGAAGGTGATCCTGTCGGACACGGTTGGTTTCATCTCCGACTTGCCGACGCAGCTCGTGGCGGCATTCCGCGCCACGCTGGAGGAGGTACTCGCGGCCGACTTGATCGTTCATGTGCGGGATATCAGCCATGCCGAGACGGATGCGCAGGCCGAGGACGTTGAGTCGATCCTGCACGAGTTGGGCGTGTCCGACGAAACGCCGCGCATCGAGGTCTGGAACAAGATGGACCTCTTGCAAGAGGCGGAGCGCGAGCCCCTCGAAACCCTTGCAGCGCGGCGCCCGGATGTCCTGACCATCTCGGCGTGGACCGGGCTGGGAATGGATGGGCTGGTCGCTGCTATCACCGAGGCGCTCGACGGGGTGCGCAGCGACGACGTCTTGCATCTGCCGTTTTCCGAGGGCCGGAAGCACGCATGGCTGCATGAACGCAAGGTCGTGACCGATGAGCGGCAAGGCGCGGATGGCTGGGAGATCGAAGTGCGCTGGACGGCGCGGCAACGCGAGGCGTTCGGGCGTCTATGATCGCAATCGGTGGCGTGAACGCGGCTACAAGGTTTCGTGATACTGGAAGCTTAGCGCCTGTCCCCTATTGTAGGCATGATACCTTTGGTTCGATCAGCGGCTATGGCGGGGGCAGTGCCCTGCCGCGTCGGTCGGCAACCGGTCCGTGAAACGCAAACAGAACGGCGGTGACCGTTAGGAGGATGGGATGCGTCGATTGGGGGCGAGTATTGCGCTTCTCGGCTTTGTCGCCGGGTTGCTGACGCCGCTCGCGGCGGGTGCAGATCTCGACAGGAATTACCGCGCCACCAACACGATGCGGGTAAATTACATCCCCGGCTATCCTGGAATGTTCGAGGTCTTTCACAGGATGAATGCCGCTGCACCGGACTACTGGTGCGCCGCTGCGGACTATGTACGCCGGTTCGCGCCGGACAAGGGGCGCACGCCAATATACGTTCTACGGGGCGTTGGGCGGGGCGTGACCTTGCCCAACCAGCGCTCGGTCGTGTTCACCGTTGCGCCATCGCCCGAGGTCGAGGCCTCGTCGGAGGCGGCGACGGGGCTTTCCCTGAGTGTTTCGAACGTGGGCGAGCGCCGGACGGCGGCGCATGGCTTCACGGGATGCACGGACAGCCGTCGGAAATTCCGGCGCGGCGGCTTCCGGTAGCGCGCATCCGGAGTCGATTGTGCGGATCGACCGCGCCTTGAAGCCCTATCTCCGAGGCACGGTCGGCCCCATGGCCCGGGCCGACGCGCTTGCAACGCCCCGGGACAAGCTGCATCGTCCCGACATCATGCAAACCACCTTCACCATTTCCACCCGCGGACCGGGCCTCTACGAATTCACGTCCGAAATCGCCAACTGGGTGGCGGCGCAGCCCGTGGACACGGGCTTGCTCACGCTATTGGTGCGCCATACATCGGCCTCCTTGCTGATACAGGAAAACGCCGATCCCGAAGTGCGCGACGACCTCACGGCGTTCTTTCATCGCCTCGTACCGCCGACAACCGATCCCTCCATGAGCTACCTTCAACACACCTACGAAGGCCCCGACGATATGCCCGCCCATATCAAGGCCGCACTTCTGCCGGTGTCGCTCGGAATTCCCGTTTCCGCCGGGCGTATGGCACTCGGCACATGGCAAGGCATCTATCTCTTTGAACACCGCACACGTCCGCACCAGCGTGACGTGGTCGCGCATCTCGGCTAGCGCCTGCACAGCGCAGGGCTAGATGTGGGTGCCGTGTGGCCAGAATATCCTGTAGGTTTCCCCCAGATGCGGTGTTTCAACATACCCTCTACCCAAGCCATGGCACATTCCCTATAGTCGGACCAACGAGAAGGGGGCGACCCCTGGTGCAGAGGTGAGGGGGACGCGATGCGCTGCCCGTTTTGTGGAAACGTGGATACGCAGGTCAAGGATTCCCGGCCCGCCGAGGATCATGTGGCGATACGCAGACGGCGGTTCTGCCCGGCGTGCGGTGGCCGGTTCACCACCTACGAGCGTGTGCAGTTGCGCGACCTCGTGGTCATCAAGTCCAATGGCAGGCGGGAAGATTTCGACCGCGACAAGCTGGAGCGGTCGATCCGCATCGCCCTACAAAAACGCCCGGTGGAGCCGGAGCGGATTGACCAGATGATCTCCGGCATCGTCCGGAGGCTCGAAAGCATGGGCGAGACCGACATTGCCTCAAAGGTAATCGGCGAGATCGTTATGGAGAGCCTGGCGCGCATCGACACCGTGGCCTATGTGCGGTTCGCAAGCGTCTACAAGAATTTCCAGGCCGCGGACGACTTCGACAAGTTCGTCAGCGAATTGCGTCCGTCCGCAACGCCGCAGGAGTAGAATCCCCATGGAGGCAGCCGCCGCGGTCGACCGCCGGTGGATGGCAATGGCGCTCGGCCTTGGTGCGCGCGGGCTGGGGCAGGTCTGGCCAAATCCGGCAGTGGGCTGCGTTATCGTCCGGAACGGCCGCGTTCTTGGCCGCGGCTGGACCCAGCCTGGCGGACGTCCCCATGCCGAGACAGAGGCGCTGGCACAGGCCGGATCGGCGGCGCGCGGCGCGACGGCCTATGTCACGCTGGAGCCCTGTGCGCATCACGGCAAGACCCCGCCCTGTGCGGAGGCACTCGTCGCCGCCGGTATTGCCCGCGTTGTCACCGCGCTGACAGATCCCGATCCGCGCGTCGATGGCGGCGGCCACGCGATCCTGCGCCACGCCGGGGTCGCCGTGACGACCGGCGTTCTGGAGGCAGAGGCGCGGCGCGCCAACGAGGGCTTCCTGCGCCTCATGACCGAGGGGCGCCCGCATCTGACACTCAAGCTGGCCAGTTCTGTCGATGGCCGCATTGCCACTGCCACGGGCGAGAGCCAGTGGATAACCGGCCCGGCCGCCCGGCGCGCGGTTCACGCCATGCGTGCCCGCCATGACGCGGTGCTCGTGGGGGCGGGCACTGCTCGGGCCGACGATCCATCGCTGACCGTGCGTGGCCTCGGCGTGTCGCATCAGCCGGTGCGGATCGTTGCCTCGCGGCATGTAGACCTGTCGACGGAGAGCCGGCTGTTCCGGGCGATCGGGGACGCACCCGTGTGGATCTGTCATGGAGTTGACGCCGTGTCGGAAAGGACGGCCACCTGGAAGGCCCGGGGCGCCCGCATGGTCGAGGTTCCGGTGGACCGTGGCCGGCAACTCGATCCGGTGCAATTGCTTCGCGCCCTTGGTGCGGCCGGGCTGACGCGTGTCTTCTGCGAGGGCGGCGGCACGCTGGCAGCCTCGCTCTTGAATGCGGGTGTGGTGGATGAACTCGTGACCTTCATTGCCGGTATGGGTCTCGGTGCGGAGGGGCAACCGGGCCTTGGCGCGATGGGCATCGACAGGCTCGCCGAGGCGCCGCGCTTCGTGCTGGACGGGGTGGGCGGAGTCGGCGCCGATGTCGTGGCGCACTGGCGTCCGGTGCGGCAGTCTGTGGTCAACAGCGCCTGACGCGCTGGCCGAACGGGGGTGCGGTCACAGCTTCTTGGGCGACCGCCAGAACGCTCCGTGGCCAATCATCAGTCCCTGTAGCTTGGACAGACCCCGATGTGTTGGTCCCGGAGCGGGCAACGGTCCGTATTCCAGCCGCTCCAGGGCAACTTCCACGGGGCAGGGCAGCCCGCTCACCGGATCGCGGTAGCGCGGGTAGGCGATGAGCGCGGCATGGACGAGCGCGGCGAGGCTCGGCCGCGCCTGCCGTCGCGCCGGCACCGGTCCAAGGTCGTCCGTCAGACCCCAGCCAGCATAGAAAGGTGCGCCAAGGCAGGTCACGGGGCGCCCGCGCAAGAGTGCCTCGAAACCCAGGAGCGAAGTCAGGGTCCAGACGGCGTCGACAGCCTCCAGCAAGACGGCGGGATGCGCGCCGGTGACCACCATATCCGCCAGCGCTTCCACCTCCGCCTGAGGAACCGCTCCGGGGCGGAGGCCGGCCTCGACGTCCGGATGTGGCTTGTAGAGGATCGTGGCGTCCGGATTGGCGGCACGCGCTGCGCCCAGCAATCCGAGGTTTGTGCGGATCTCCCCGCAGCCGAGGGTGATCGATGCGTCGTCTTCCACTTGCCCGGGCACGAGTATGCGGCGCCCCTCCGGAAGCGATGGCAAGGTGACGTTGCCGACATTGTACTTGGTCACACCGGAGGCACGCAGCGCCGCGATCAGGCGCTCAGCCCGTGCGAGCGCCTCCGGCGGGAATGTGGCCGCGCGGGATATCTCCGCCTCCAAACGGCTTTCCCGTGTCGGATCGTAGTAGATTCCCCGGTCGTCCGAGACGAGAGACAGTGGCGGGATCAACTCTGCCCCAAGCCCGCGTGACCGCAGAAAGCCGTCTTCAACCCGGCGCAGGGACAGACCGGCTCGCGCCGCCGCATCTTCGGTCTCCGGTTCGAGGCCGCTCGCCCAGGCGAGCAGCGGGCGCCCTGTGTCTCGCGCCACCTCGACCGCGCGCGAGGGATTGGCTACGAAGCGCATCCGCCGTTCGGTTCCGAAAAACCCTTGAAGCAGACCGCGCTTCCACAGACGCATGCCGGTTGCAACGTATCCGTCGCTGTCCTCGCGGAAGGCTCGCACCCGAGAGTCCAGCCCGTCGAGCGCCTCCTCCAGCGCGCACAACCGGTCCCGGCAAGGATCGTACCACACGGGATAGAGGATCATCGCAGCGGCAAAAAGCTGGGTGCGGGTCAGCTGTCGCTGGCGGCGGTCGAGCGGTATGCGGTCCTCCGTCAGCCCCCAACCCGAGTAGAATGGCTGACCGAAGACCCGCGGCCGATGCCCGGCAAGAATTGCCTCGAACCCCATCTGCGAGGAGACGGTATAGACGGCGACAGCGCCATCCAGCAGGTGCCACGGCGAGACCTGTGCCGCGCATGTCTCCACGCCCTCCGGCAAGTCGGTTGGGTCAAAATGCCCGGACCGGTGGCCGGCGAGCGTTTCGGGGTGGGTTTTGACCAGGATGCGCGTGCCGGGATGGTCCAACCGCGCCTCCGTCAGCATTTCCGCAAACCGAGCGGCCGAGGCGCCGGCACGGGCGATGGACGCATCGCCCCGCGTCTGGTCGATCACGAGGACATAGCCCGGCGCAGGTGGATCAAGATCGGGCGAAAACGCGTTGTATTTGCTCAGGTGTCCCTCGTGCAACCGCGCCATGGCGGTACGGGCGCGGGCAAGCAGCGCGGCATCGTCAAGCGGGTGGGTCGCAAGCAGCGTTTCCAGGTCCGAGGGGGCCGCGCTGTCGAAATGCACGCCGCTTGTATCGAGCAGCAATCCCATGGGCGGCGCCCCGTCGCGGCCGGTGCGGATCGACCGCAGAAACGCGTCCTCCACCCGCAACAGGCGCGCGCCGGTGCGTCGGGCAATCGCCTCGCCGCGCCGGGCGGTCGGGCTGTGGCCCCAGACCCCGATCCAGTCGTCCGCTCCGGGCCGACCGGTCGTTACCCGCCACCCCGCCAGCGCCAGGATGCGCCGTACCCGGCGATTGAGAAAGCCGCCATTGTAGACGAAGAGCCGCCGTGGATCGCTCTCCACCTGCCGAACCTAGAAGTTGTTGGCGAGCGTGGAGTAGTTCGCCAGCGGATTCAGGGTTCCGGTGACAGCCGAGAGCGTCTTGCGCCATTGCACGAACGGCGCTTCGGTCACGTAGAGCGTGTCACCGTCCCGAATGGCGAAGTCGCGTGCTTCGAAAATCCCGTTCGGTTCAGTGAGGTTCAGCACATAGACCATGCGCTGATCACCCACGAGGTCGCTGCGGCCGAGCACGTTTCGGGAAATCGCCTCGGGCTCATTGCGGAAGACGAAGACGCCTGTCGGGTCGGCGAGATTGCTGTCCAGCCCTCCAACCTGCGCAATGGCTTCGATGGCGCTGAGCGTCTGGGTTTCGAACCGGACACGGTTCTGCGAGCCGGTGGCCCCCAGAACCGAGAAGGACCGCGTGTCCTCCTCGACAAGGATCCGGTCGCCCCCGCGCAGCGCGATGTCGAGCCGCGGGTCGCTGAAGAGGTCCTGGAACCAGACGGTGGAACGGTGTCCGCCGCGCATGACGTTGATTTGCGCCACTTCGGGTTCGATGCTCAGCCCGCCGGCCTGTGCCAGCATGGCCGAAAGCCGCCGGGTGGGGCGTTCGATCGGGTACACGCCCTGATCCGCGATCCCGCCCATCACCGAAACGGTCGCGCCGTCGCCGGACAGGCGCGTTACCAGAACCTGCGGATCCGGCGTCTGCGCATCGAGCTTGTCGGTAATGATCTGGCGCAGACGCTCCGGCGTGTTTCCGGCGGCCCGGATTCGGCCGGCATAGGGCACGAAGATGAAGCCCGCGCCGTCGACCTGCACCTCCTCCAGCACCGTGGCCGCCTGGCCCGCGCTTGAGAGGAGCCCGTCATCCACGTTTTCCCAGACAGTCAGCCCAAGCGTATCGCCGGGCCGGATCGTATCGGAGCCGACCTCGCCGGCATTGAGAAAGTCGCTGGTGAACCCAAGGATCGGCGTGACGGAGGTCGCGCGGGTGACATGATCCGAGACTTCCACCACAAAGGCGTCGCCGTCTTCCATCACCGATCCGGAGAAGATCTCTTTCTTGTGAGGGCCGGAACGCGGCAAGGCACAACCGCTCGCGACGGATGCCACAAGGAAAAGGGCCAATACCTTGGCCCAGCGGGAAGCTTGGGTACGCACTGCTCTGGCTCCTTGGCCGGAATTCTGCCTCGACGTCTTTTTTATTGGGCTGACCGTACACGATAGCCCAAAAAAGGGAAGTCGCCGCGTCAGCGTCAGAGCGAGTGTTGCCGCCCGGTCGCGCCCTGCGACCGGCGTGATGTATCAGGAATGTTCACACCTGAACGAGCCGGATTTGCTGCCGTGGAGGCGCATTCCCGCTGGCCAGCGCCTCGTAGGGATCATGCGGGCTGAGCATCATGTCCACCACCTGCCGCATCACGCGCCGCCGCCCGGCAGCAGAGTAATATCCCCCCGCGATCTGGGAGGTCTCCAGAAGGTAGGCGCGGAAATCGCGGTAGGCGCGGCTGTCTGGGCGGGTGGGGGCGCCGAAGAACTCCGGGAGAGGCTGGCGCGAGACGAACTCCGGTTTTGCATAAACTGCCGCTCCGAAACAGCGCAGCGGCAGTCCGCGCCACAGCACCTGCTGGCCCGCGGTTGAGTTCACCGTTATCGCGCTCCGCGCGAAGTCGAGCAGCGCGGCGAGCTTGCCGCCGCGGACGAAATGTACCCGGTCCGCCACGCCCGCGGCTGCGGCGATGCGCTGGATGTCACGCCTGAGCGGCGTGCGGCCGTCTTCGAGCGGGTGGGCTTTGAACACGAGGTGGTGATGGCGTGGCGCACCGTCGGCGAAGCCTGCGATGCAGACGGCGAGAAACTCCGTCATCGAGCCGAAGGGGCTGTGGGCAAGAAAGCTGGAATCGTGCTCCAGCTGCAAGAGCACCAGGTGGAACGGGAAGCCCGCGCGCGCAATGGCCCGCGTGGCCGCGACGCGCTCCAGCGCATGTGCCGGCATGAGAAGCAACCGCCGCAGATGCAACCGGAACTCGGTGCGCACTGGCAGCGCGCGGTGCGGGCGGTACTGGCGGAACCGCCGGTTCCGGAACAGGATGTGCCAATGGTAAAGCGCGCCGTACCAGATATGTTGCCGCGTTTCGCCCCAGTGGCCCGGGGTGTCGGGCAGGTCGGTATCCGAATGGGCGAGCGCCGCGCGCATGGCATCTAGGCCGAGATCCATCAGCCGCGAATTCCCGTTAGAACCGCCGCGTTCGTAGGTGATCCAGTAGGGACGGAGGTATCCTTCCTCGAAGACATGGACCCTGAGCCCGCGCGCCTGCGCGGCCTTCACCGCTTGTGCATGTATGGGCCGGGTGTCGCCATAGAGGACCAGATCCGTAATCGCCTTGTTGTCGAGAATGTCGACCAGGGTCTCGGACCAACGGTCAGCGTGTGCACGGAACGGAATGAAGCTCTCACGGTCGCGCCAGAAGGCGGCATCGCCGGCGTTGAACCCAACCCGCCAGACCCTGGCGCCGGCAGCCCGCAGCATCTCCGCCAATTGGCCGAAGAAGGGGCCATGCGGCCCCTGCAGGAACAGGAACCGTCCCTGGGTACCGGGCGATATGATCGGTGCTCCCATGGCATCGCCGCTGCGCGGCGGGGAGGGCGGGATGCCTGCCATTGTGTCCATCTGCCGATTGTCCCCTGAGCGCTATCACCAACCGTGGCCTGAAATCCAGCAGCCATGCGTTATTGATGCGATCTAACACGGTCGCCGCGCAGGCGGGTTAACGGATTGGCGCTTGCCGCCGCTGCGTTGCGGCTTTACCTGACGGAGAGGCTATAGGAGGCTCTCAATGTTCACCGGAATCGTAACCGACATCGGCGAAATCAGGCAGGTGGAGAGACGCGGCGATCTGCGGGCGCGGATCGGCACCTCCTACGACATGTCGGGAGTGGACATCGGCGCCTCGATCGCCTGTGACGGGGTCTGCCTGACCGTGGTCGCCAAGGGAACGGACTGGTTCGAGGTGGATGCCTCCGCCGAGACCGTGGACAAAACCAATATCGGGGTCAGTGACTGGCAGGCGGGCAAACGCATCAACCTCGAGCGCGCGTTGAAGGTCGGCGACGAGTTGGGCGGCCACATCGTCAGCGGTCACGTGGATGGCGTCGCCGATGTGATATCGATGCACGACGAGGGCGACAGCACGCGTGTCCGCTTCCGCGCCCCCGCCGGGCTGGCGAAATTCATCGCGCCGAAGGGCTCTGTCGCTCTGAACGGGACCTCCCTGACCGTGAACGAGGTCGAGGGCGACGTGTTCGGAGTGAATTTCATCCCCCACACCAAGGAAGTGACGACCTGGGGCGGAGTTGTCACGGGCGACAAGGTGAACCTCGAGATCGACACGCTCGCCCGCTACGTCGCGCGGCTCGCCGAAGCCGGTTGACGCTGGCTGGCGGCCGCGCCGCCATGCAGGGTTTCCACTCGAAAGGCGGCGAGCCATGCGCACAGCGAATGGCAGAATTCCGGGCCATCCGCGCAAAGCGTTGACGCAAGGGCTTCGCGCGCGCCGAAAAATAGTTTAACGCTGAACTATATTTTCTCGCGGAGGGGGCCGGCATGGCTGCACAGACTTTCGACATGATCGTTATCGGCGCCGGTCCTGGCGGCTACGTTGCCGCCATCCGGGGCGCGCAACTGGGGCTGAAGGTTGCCTGCGTGGAACGCGAACATCTGGGCGGCATCTGCCTGAACTGGGGCTGTATCCCGACCAAGGCGCTGCTGCGCTCTGCCGAGGTATTTCACCTGATGGAGCGGGCCAAGGATTTCGGGCTTTCGGCCGACAAGATCGGCTATGACATCGACGCGGTGGTGAAGCGGTCGCGCGGCGTGGCCAAGCAGCTTTCGGGCGGCATCGGGCATCTGTTCAAGAAGAACAAGGTTACGGTGGTGATGGGCGAGGCGACGCTCGCCGGCAAGGGCAAGGTGACGGTCAAGACCGACAAGGGCACGGAGGAGCTGAGCGCCAAGAACATCGTGCTCGCCACCGGTGCCCGCGCCCGCCAGTTGCCCGGCCTCGAAGGCGACGGCAAGCGGGTCTGGACCTACAAGGACGCGCTCCAGCCGCCGCACATGCCCAAGAAACTGCTGGTGATCGGCTCCGGTGCCATCGGCATCGAATTCGCCAGCTTCTACAACACGCTCGGTGCGGAGACGACCGTGGTCGAGGTGCTGGACCGCGTGCTGCCGGTCGAAGACGAGGAAATCTCCGCCTTCGCCAAGAAGCAGTTCACCAAGCAGGGCATGAAGATTCTCGAAAAGAGCATGGTCAAGCAGCTCGACCGTGCGGCCGGCAAGGTGACCGCTCACATCGAAACCGGCGGCAAGGTGGAGAAGCACGACTTCGACACGGTGATTTCCGCGGTCGGCATCGTCGGGAATGTGGAGAACCTCGGCCTGGAAGCGCTCGGCGTGAAGATCGACCGGACACATGTCGTGACCGACGAGTTCTGCCGCACCGGCGTCGAAGGTCTCTACGCCATCGGCGATATCGCCGGTGCGCCCTGGCTCGCGCACAAGGCCAGCCACGAGGGCGTGATGGTGGCCGAGCTGATCGCCGGCAAGCACGCGCATCCGGTGAAGCCCGAGAGCATTGCAGGTTGCACCTACTGCAACCCCCAGGTCGCCAGCGTCGGTCTGACGGAGGCCAAGGCCAAGGAAGCCGGATACCAGGTCAAGGTCGGCCGCTTCCCCTTCATCGGCAACGGAAAAGCCATCGCGCTCGGAGAGCCCGAGGGGATGATCAAGACGGTCTTCGACGCCAAGACGGGCGAGCTTCTGGGCGCCCACATGGTCGGCGCGGAAGTGACCGAGCTGATCCAGGGCTACGTGGTGGGCCGCCAGCTGGAGACCACCGAGGCCGAATTGATGGAAACGGTCTTCCCGCACCCGACGCTCAGCGAGATGATGCACGAAAGCGTGCTCGACGCCTACGGGCGCGCGATCCACTTCTAGGCATTCCGGGGGTCTTTCGGGCCGGGCACCGACTGATGCGGCTTTACGCGTGTCGGATTTCCGCCGATGCCGTTGGGTCGCCCGGTTCACAGCCGATGCACGCCTTGACGCTGGCGTCCCCTCGCTTAGGACGGGCGGGTGGGGCTACAGGCAAAGGAGGCCAAAGAAAATGGCACGTACCATCTCCCTGATCACAGCAGGTCTTATCGCACTTTCGGTCGCTGGGTGCACAAACGACCCGGCGGTCAATGCCGCGACCGGCGCCGTTGTCGGCGGCGCCATTGGCAACCAGTTCGGCGACGGCCAGGGCAAGACGGCGATGACCGTGGCCGGCGCGGCCACGGGGGCGGCCATCGGCGCTAACGCCAACCGTTACTGATACCACCGGCCGGCGCCGCATCGGGCGCCGGCCGGTCGTTCACGCTCTCGGCGGCAACAGGCTGATCACCGTCCGAGCGGCCTTGCGCCGAAGCGCGTAGACATCCGCGAACTCCGGATCGGCCATCCAGTCCTTTGCTGCCTGAGCGTCGGGGAAGGCTAGCAGAACGCTGGCAGGTGCGCCCGCACCGGTGTCCTCCAGTACTTCGCACTCCGGTCCGCCGGCGATCATCTCACCGCCATGCTTGAGAACGGGCGCATACCCGCGTTCTCGATAGGCTGCCATCGCCTCCGGATCTGTCACGTCGATTTGTACGGTTACGTAGTGGGTCACGATGTGTCTCCTTTCGACAGGAACCTAGGCCCATAGATGCCCCTTGCAGAATTGCTCAACTTTTCAATGGGGATGTGCGATATTGCACGGCATCATCTTGCCATTCCGGCTGCGAGACTGAGACATGCTCGATTGGAACGACCTGAGATTGATCCTGGAGATCGCGCGGGCGGGGAGCCTCTCCGGCGCTGCGCGCAAGATGGGGGTCAACCACGCCACCGTATCGCGCCAGCTTCAACGGCTGGAAACGTCGTCCGCGCGGCGCTTCTTCGAGCGCATGCCGGATGGGATGATCCCCACGGCGGACGGAGAGGTGGCGGTTGCACGGGCAGAAACGATGGAAGCCGAAGTGCTGGCGCTTGACCTCGATCTGACCGCGCGGGCACCCGGCAGTGGGGTCTTGCGCGTGACTGTGCCGCCATTGATGGCCGATGCGGCCTTCGCCAGAGATATAGCGCTGTGGCGCGATACGCATCCGAACGTGGACCTGCACCTGCTCGGCGATAACCGGATTCTGGACCTGCACCGGCGCGAAGCCGATGTCGCGATACGCATCCAGCGCCACCCGAGCGAAAGCCTCTGGGGGCGCAAGGTGGCCAACCAGCGAGCCGGGTATTATGCCACCCCGGCATTCGTGGAGCGCCATGCCGCGGCGCTTGCGGGCGATGGCCCGCTGCCGCTCGTCGGCTTCACTGCCTGGGATCGCCCAATCGCGCCATCCATCCTCGAACGGTTCCCGAACACCGTGCTCGCCGCGCTCTGCGACGACATGATCGCGGCGCGGTCTCTCGTCCGCGAGGGGATCGCCTTTACCCGAATGCCGCATTTCATCGGCGGTACAGATCCCGCGCTCGTGCGGCTTCCGGGCACGGAAATGTCATCCTATGCGCCGATCTGGGTGCTGACCCACCCAGACCTGCGCCGCGCACCGCTTGTTGCCGGATTTCTGCGCTTCATCGCGGAGCGTTTCTCCGGTCGCGCAGCGTATTACGCCGGGCCTGACGACTAAGGGCTGCGTGCACGGCCGTAACGGGCGTGGGGGCCAGAGTGCGCAAACAATTACTGCGCGATGTCTCATCGTCGGTCCCGGTCGTGCCTTTCTATGCCGCCGCAATCGGCGCGCAGTCGCGTGTTTATATTTTGTTCTCATTTTCCGATTGGAGAATCCCCGCGCCTCGCTTATCTCTTGTCGCATCCGTCACGGGGTGGGACATGCCTGAACAGAAGTTCATCGAGGTGCGCGGGGCGCGCGAGCACAACCTGAAGAGCATCGACGTGGATATCCCGCGCGACGAGCTGGTGGTGATCACCGGCCTGTCTGGTTCCGGCAAATCCTCTCTGGCGTTCGATACGATCTATGCCGAAGGGCAGCGGCGCTACGTGGAGAGCCTGTCGGCCTATGCCCGGCAGTTCCTCGACATGATGGAAAAGCCGGATGTGGACCACATCACCGGCCTCAGCCCGGCGATTTCCATCGAACAGAAAACCACCTCGAAGAACCCGCGCTCCACCGTCGGCACCGTCACCGAAATCTACGACTACCTGCGCCTGCTCTTCGCCCGCGTCGGCACACCCTATTCGCCCGCCACCGGTTTGCCCATCGAGGCGCAGCAGGTGCAGGACATGGTGGACCGGGTGATGACCATGGAAGAGGGCACGCGGGCGCATTTGCTTGCCCCCATCGTGCGCGACCGGAAGGGGGAATACCGGAAGGAATTCCTGGAGTTGCGCAAGCAGGGCTTCCAGCGCGTGAAGGTGGACGGTGAGTTTTTCGACCTCGATGAACCGCCAAAGCTCGACAAGAAGTTCCGCCATGACATCGACGTTGTGGTCGACCGCATCGTGGTGCGCGAGGGGATGGAGACGCGTCTGGCCGACAGTTTCCGCACCGCGCTCGATCTGGCCTCCGGCATTGCCATTCTGGAAACCGCACCGCGGCCGGAGGAGGGGGAGCCCGAGCGCATCACCTTCTCGGAGAATTTCGCCTGTCCCGTGTCGGGTTTCACCATCCCGGAGATCGAACCGCGCCTTTTCTCCTTCAACGCGCCCTTTGGTGCCTGCCCGGAATGTGACGGCCTGGGCGTGGAGCTCTTTTTCGACGAACGCCTTGTGGTGCCGGATGCGACGCTGAAGATCTATGACGGGGCGCTCGCGCCCTGGCGCAAGGGGAAATCGCCCTACTTCCTGCAGACCATCGAGGCAATCGCCAAGCACTACGAATTCGACAAGAACGCCCGCTGGAAAGACCTGCCGAAGAAGGTGCAGCAGGTGTTCCTCTACGGTTCGGGCGACGAGGAGATCCTGTTTCGCTACGACGAGGGCGGACGCGTCTATCAGGTGACGCGCAGCTTCGAAGGCGTGATCCCCAATATGGAGCGCCGCTACCGCGAGACCGACAGCAACTGGATCCGCGAAGAATTCGAGCGGTATCAAAACAACAGACCCTGCGGCTCCTGCGGGGGCTACCGGCTGCGGCCCGAAGCGCTGGCGGTGAAGATCGCGGGTTTGCATGTCGGCGAGGTGGTGCAGATGTCGATCCGCGAGGCCTTTGCCTGGATCGACACCGTGCCCGAGAGCCTGACCCAGCAGAAAAACGAGATCGCCCGCGCGATCCTGAAGGAAATCCGCGAACGCCTTGGGTTCCTGAACAATGTGGGTCTGGAATACCTCACGCTGTCGCGCAACGCCGGCACGCTTTCGGGGGGAGAGAGCCAGCGCATCCGGCTCGCCAGCCAGATCGGCTCCGGGCTGACCGGCGTGCTCTACGTGCTCGACGAGCCCTCCATCGGGCTCCACCAGCGCGACAACGACCGCCTGCTCGGGACGCTGAAAAACCTGCGGGATCAAGGGAATACTGTGATCGTCGTGGAACACGACGAGGAGGCGATCCGGGAAGCGGATTATGTCTTCGACATCGGCCCCGGCGCCGGCGTCCACGGCGGGCAGGTGGTGGCGAAGGGAACGCCAGAGGAAATCGCGGCGCACCCGGCCTCCATTACCGGCGATTACCTGAGCGGCAAACGCGAGATCCCGGTGAGTCAGTTCCGCCGCGAGGGGAACGGCAAGAAGGTAACGGTGGTGAAAGCCACCGGCAACAACCTCAAGAAGGTCACTGCCGACTTCCCGCTTGGAAAATTCGTATGTGTGACAGGGGTTTCCGGGGGCGGCAAATCCACGCTGACAATCGAGACCCTGTTCAAGACCGCCTCGATGCGGCTGAACGGGGCGCGCCAGACCCCGGCGCCCTGCGAGACCATCAAGGGGCTGGAGCATCTGGACAAGGTGATCGACATCGACCAGCGGCCCATCGGGCGCACGCCGCGCTCCAACCCGGCCACCTATACCGGCGCCTTCACCCCGATCCGCGACTGGTTCGCCGGCCTTCCGGAGGCCAAGGCGCGCGGCTACAAGCCGGGGCGGTTCTCCTTCAACGTCAAGGGCGGGCGCTGCGAGGCCTGCCAGGGCGACGGTGTGATCAAGATCGAGATGCACTTCCTGCCCGATGTCTACGTGACCTGCGAGACCTGCCACGGCGCGCGCTACAATCGCGAGACACTGGAAATCAAGTTCAAAGGCAAGAGCATAGCCGATGTTCTTGATATGACGGTCGAGGACGCGCAAGCGTTTTTCAAAGCGGTGCCGAGCATCCGGGAGAAGATGGATGCGCTTGTCCGGGTGGGGCTGGGCTACATCAAGGTTGGGCAGCAGGCGACGACGCTTTCGGGCGGCGAGGCGCAGCGGGTGAAGCTCTCAAAGGAACTGGCGAAACGTTCGACCGGGCGGACGCTCTACATTCTCGACGAGCCCACCACGGGGCTGCACTTCGAGGATGTCCGCAAGTTGTTGGAAGTTCTGCATGAACTGGTCGAGCAGGGGAATACGGTGGTGGTGATCGAGCACAATCTCGACGTCATAAAAACCGCCGACTGGATCATCGACATCGGCCCCGAGGGCGGCGACGGCGGCGGCACGGTCGTGGCCACCGGCACGCCCGAAGAGGTGGCCGAGGTGCCCGACAGCCATACCGGGCGCTACCTGCGGCCGATGCTGGAAGCCGCGCGGCGACACGCGGCGGAATAGTCTCTCAGGTACGGATTACCTGACCCGGCGCATTTTCTCGCGTCGGGTCACTTGAATGTTATGGCCGTTTACATATGTTAAGGCCATTAACTTATTGCCGTCATGGAAATGAAAGTCATGAAACCGATCCTACTGGTATCGACAATCGCGCTGGCCACGGCGACGCCTCTGCTGGCTGCGGACAAGAGCTATGATTTCGAAGGATTCACCAAGGTTGTTGTGCGCGGAGCGGTGGATGTCGATATCCGCTCCGGTGACACTTACGGCGTCGATTTGGATGTTTCCCGCCGCTCCTTGCTCAGGCGGCTGGACATTCGCCAATCCGGCGACACCCTGATCATCGAGCGCCGCAAGGGCGCGAGTTTTTTCCTGATGGGAATGGCCGATCACTACGAGGTAACGGTGTCGATGCCCGAATTGGAAGAGGTCGCCGCGGTTGCCTCGGCCGATGTGGACGTCGCGGGAGTGCGGGCGGCGAGCGTCTCGGCGAAAGCCTCCAGTGGCGCGTCTCTTGATCTGCACGGGGTCGACGTTCAATCGGCCGTGTTGAAAGCGTCTTCCGGTGCGGAGATCACGGCCGAGGGTGTGTGCGGAACGCTGACCGCGCGGGCGTCGTCCGGGGCCGAGATCGAGGCATCTGACCTCGTTTGCAGCCAGATTACGGTGAAGGCGTCAAGCGGCAGCGACATGGAGGCCCACGCCACCGATGCGGCGCAGGCCGTCGCGTCGAGCGGCGGTGACATCCGTTTGCACGGCACGGCCACAGATCAGGATCTACGCGAATCCTCTGGCGGCGATGTGAGGGTTGCCGGCTGACCGCCGGCCGGTCTCCTTGAACGGGTAGTGCCGACCAGGAGAGGCGCATGCCCGACGCCTATGTCGAGTGCAAAGGGCAGTCCACAGCCGTGAGCGGAATCTGCGCCCGGCACCTGGCGTCGGGCGAGGACCCCGGTAGGGGATGCGTTCGGATTGGAACACAGCCCCCTATCGGCTCCCGGTTCGGGGACGCCAGTCCACACACCGCACATCGCCCCGGCCGGTCTCGATGGACTCGGTATTGGCGATCCGATCCTGCGGGTTTTCACACGGCTCTAGCCGCGCCCGCGTTTCTCGAAGCGCGGCAGCATGGCGGAGAAGTCCATGCCCTTGCCGTCCTCACTCTCCACGAAGGTCTCGTAAAGTGCCGTGGCGGCCTGACCGAGCGGCGTGTCGGCGTCTGCCGCCTCGGCGGCCTGTTGCGACAGGCGCAGGTCCTTCAGCATGAGCTCGGCGGCGAATCCGGGCTGGTATCCGTTGTCAGCAGGCGAGGTCGGGCCGACGCCGGGGGCGGGGCAATAGGCGTTCATCGTCCAACTGTAGCCGGAGGAGGTGGAGACGACATCGAACATCTTCTGGCGATCGAGCCCGAGCTTGTCGGCCAGCGCAAAGGCCTCGCAGGTGCCGATCATCGTGATGCCGAGGATCATGTTGTTGCAGATCTTCGCCGCCTGACCAGCGCCCGCGCCGCCGCAATGCACGGCCTTCTGGCCCATCACGTCGAAGAGCGGTGAAACGGTCGCAAAGGCCGCCTCCGGACCACCGGCCATGAAGGTGAGCGTGCCGCCCTGGGCGCCGCCAACACCGCCGGAAACCGGCGCGTCCACCGCTGCAAGCCCGGCCGCCTGCGCGGCCTCGGCCACGGCGCGGGCGCTGTCGACGTCGACGGTGGAGCAATCGAGATGCACAGCGCCGGGGGCCATCGCCGGGTGGATCTCCTCGGCGACGCGGCGCAGGATGGCACCGTTCGGCAGCATGGTAATCACGACCTCGGCGCCGCGCGCGGCCTCGGCCGCGGACGGTGCCTTGGCCACGCCTTCGGGGCAGGGGGCGGCGAGGTCGAAGCCTGTCACCTGGTGACCGGCGGCCACGAGATTGGCGGCCATCGGCGCGCCCATATTGCCCAATCCAATGAATCCGACCTTCATGCGCGTTCCTCCCTCTGCGCCTCGTCCTCGAAAACCAGTTCGTCGGCCCCGAGTGGGGCCAGCATCCCTGTCACGGTTTCCGCCCGGACATTGCCAATTGAATCCCGCCAGGCGGGAGTGCGATCCTTGTCGATAATGGCGGCGCGGATCCCTTCGAGGAAATCGCTCTGTTCCAGTGCGCGCCAGGTGAAGCGGTACTCCTGCCGCAGCGCATCGCGGACCGAGGTGCCATCGGCGCGCAGGCGGCGCAGGGCCTCCAGCGTGCAGGCCATGGCGAGCGGCGAATTGCGGGTGAGCGTCTTTGCCGTGGCGGCGGCGAAGTCACTCACCGCCGCGGTCAGCGCCGCGAGGATCCGCGACATGTCCGGTTGCGCGAAATGGCGGTCGATCTCGGCGCGGGCCCCGGCCAGCGGGCCCGGGGGCGGTGCGGCGGCGGCGGCGCCGATCAGGTCGGCGTCGCCGGTCTCCTCCAGCCGAGCAATCAGCGTGGGCCAGGTCTCTTGCGGGACGAAATGGTCGGCGAACCCTGCGAGCAGGGCGTCGGCCGGCCCCATGCGCGCGCCGGTGAGGCCGAGGTAGTCGCCCAGCCGCCCGGGGGCGCGGGAAAGCAGCCAGGTGCCGCCGACATCCGGCAGCAGGCCGATGCCGCATTCGGGCATGGCGATCTGGCTTGTTTCGCCGACGACGCGGTGGGAGGCATGGCAGCCGAGCCCGACGCCGCCGCCCATGGTGAAGCCGTGCAGGAAACTCGCCACCGGCTTGGGATAGCCTGCAATGCGGGCGTTCATGTTGTATTCGTCGTGCCAGAAGCGGCGGGAGTAGGCGTAGTCGCCCGCCTTTCCGGTGGCATAGACCTCGGCGATATCGCCGCCCGCGCAGAAGGCGCGCTCTCCCTCGCCGTCGATCACCACGAGCGCGACCTGCGGGTCATCTGCCCATGCCTTCAGCGCGGCATCGACCTTCAGGCACATGTCGTAGTTCAGCGCGTTCAGCGCCTTGGGGCGGGTCAGGGTGATGCGGCCGGCGCGGCCCGCGGTGCGGATGTGGATGTCGCTCATCTGTCGCTCAGCAGGCTGCGCGCCACGATCAGGCGCATGATCTCGTTGGTGCCTTCGAGGATCTGGTGCACGCGCAGGTCGCGGACGATCTTCTCGATACCGTAATCGGCAAGGTAGCCGTAGCCGCCGTGCAGTTGCAGGCATTGGTCGGCCACGCGGCTGCCGGCCTCGGTGACGAAGGCCTTGGCCATGGCGCAGAACGTGCTGGCGTCGGGCGCTGCCGTGTCGAGCTTCCACGCCGCCTGGCGCAGGAAGGTCCGGGCGGCCTGCAACTCGATCTCCATGTCGGCGAGGCGGAATTGCAGCGCCTGGAACCGGTCGATAGTCTGGCCGAAGGCCTTGCGCTCTCCCATGTAGTGCCGCGTGGCGTCCAGGGCTGCCTGCGCCGCGCCGAGAGAACAGGCGGAAATATTGAGCCGCCCGCCGTCGAGCCCGGCCATGGCATAGGAAAAGCCGCGGCCTTCCTCGCCCAGCAGGTTCGCCGCCGGGACGGGGCAGGCGTCCATCTGCACCTGTCGGGTGGGCTGGCTCTTCCAGCCCATCTTCTGCTCCAGCCCGCCGAAGGAGAGCCCCTCGGTGCCGTCCTCGATCACCAGGGCAGAGATGCCGCGCGGGCCGTCCGCACCGGTGCGGGCCATGACGATATAGGCGTCCGAGTAGCCGCCGCCGGAGATGAAGGCCTTGGTGCCGGTAACGGCATAGCCTTCGGTGTTGCGCGGGGCGCGGGTTTTCAGCGCGGCGGCGTCGGAGCCGGAGCCGGGTTCGGTGAGGCAATAGGAGAACACCGTCTCCATGGTGAGCGCGCCGGGCAGGAACCGTGCCTTGAGGTCGTCCGAGCCGAAGGCGTCGATCATCTTGGCGCACATGTTGTGGATCGACAGGAAGGCCGCGACCGACGGGCAGGCCGCCGAGAGGGCCTCGAAGACCAGCGTGGCATCGAGCCGTCCGAGCCCCGCCCCGCCGGACTCCTCCGAGACGTAGAGGCCGCCGAACCCGAGCTCTGCCAACCTTGGCCAGAGGTCGCGCGGGATCGTGCCCTCGGCCTCCCATGCCTGCGCGTTGGGCGCGATGGCGTCCTGGCCGAAGGCATGGGCCATGTCGAAGATCGCCTGCTGTTCCTCGCTGAGCGCAAAATCCATGAGCTTCCTCCCCAAAGCCGCTGGAAATTGAATATGCGTTCAATTTCCACAGGCGGGCGCGCGGAAGCAAGGGGATTTCTTGCAATGACACCCTGCGCCGATGCCGGTACGCGGCGCGGCTGTCTCAGAGTTCACCGGTCTCTGCGATCGCCAGGAGCGCGCCGAGCACCGCATTGGCGGCGACCGATGCGAGGATCATGCCCATGACACGGCTGACGATGGCAGCACCGGAATTGCCAATCAGGCGAATCAGCGGATCGGCAAGCCGCATGCAGAGGTAGGCGACGACGAGGACGCTGAGCATGACAGCGGCGGTCACCGCCTGGCTGGGGATGGAGAAGTGCGTGTTGTCGGTCAACAGCACGATGGCGAGCATGGCGCCGGGCGAGGCGAGCGACGGCACCGCGAGCGGGAAGACGCCAACCGAGGCGGTCTGCGACGCGCTCCCTTCGTGGTCGTCGGCGAAATGCAGGTCGGAGTCCTGTTTCGCTTCGCCGAAGATCATGGTCAGCGCGAAGAGGAACAGCACGATTCCTCCGGCGACCTGGAACGAGTTGAGGCCGATGCCGAGCGCGTCGATCAGGATCTGGCCGAAGACGAGGAAGAACATCAGAACGCCGGCGGAGACGATGGCGGCCTGAAGCGCGGTCTTGCGGCGCTCGGCGGCGGACATCGCGGCGGTGACGGCGACGAAGACCGGGATCGTCCCGATCGGGTCGATCACCACCCAGAGAGTGACGAATTGTTCGAGTAAATCCTGCATCCTTCCCTATTTCCGACGGGAGGGCGGACCGATCAAGCCGGTATTTACATACCGGCGGCGATGGCGCCTCACTGCTGCGTGGTGCGGCGCAGCGCCTCTGGCGTGGTGCCCGTCCATGTATGAAACGCACGGGTAAAGGAATTCGGGTCGGCATAGCCCAGCAGATACGAGATCTCGGCGCTGGAATGGGCAGTGTTGCGCAGGTAGTCGGTCGCCAGCCTGCGCCGCAGCGCGGTAAGTTCGCCCTGGTAGGAGGTGCCGGCCTCGCCCAGCCGCCGCTGGAGGCTGCGCGGGCTGAGCCCGAGGCGCGGCGCAACCTCGGCAATGGCGGTCCGCCCGGAGGGCAGCGCCTCCATCAAGGCGGCGCGCAGACGTTCCGCGAGGGTGACATCGGCGGCGAGTTCGCTCAGGCGCAGGCGCAGGTCGGATTCGAAGACAGCGAAAAGGGCCGGGTTCACGCTCAGGAAGGGCCGGTCGGCATCGCGGGCCGAGAAGACGAGACGGTTGGCATCGCTCTTTCGGGGCGGCGCGCCGAAGAAGTCGCCGTAGTCCGGGCTGGTGGGTGGCGCCGCCATTTCCACCCGCAGCGGGCGGATTTCGGCGCGTGTCGCCATGCGTGCGAGCGAGACGAGGAACACCATTTCGGTGGCGACAAAACCCGGCGGCAGGTGCACGCCGTCCTCCGCGCCATAGGTGACGTCAAGCCCGTCGGCGCCCCGGCGGACCTTCAGCCACAGCGGGCCGAAGAGCGGCTTGAAGAGCGACAGGCGCTCCATCGCGACGCTCAGGTCGGGGGAGCAGAAGGCGGCGAAGATCGGTGGGCTGAAGGCCTCCACCTGCACCGCCTGCCCGAGCAGGACGCCGGGCGCCGGATGGTCGAGCAGCGCCTCCAGCGCCTGCCAGAGCCGCAGGAAGGCGGGCGGCTCCAGCACCGGGCGGGCTTGCCGGAACAGGTCCGCCGGCAAGTCGGCGGCGCGCAGAAGGTCGTCGGGTGCGACGCCGATCCGGTCCAGCAGCGCGGCCCAGCCGAGATCGACGGTGAAGGGGCGGCTCATGTGAACTGGCTCATGATGATCCGGTCGAACATCCGGTCACTGACCAGCCAGCGCAGAAAGAGCGAGGGACGCGCCATGGAACCGGCGGCGTAGCGGGTGCGCGGGCGGTCGGCACGGATCGCCTTGAGGACAACATCGGAGATGACGCTGGGGGGCGAGCCACGCAGGGAGCCGCCCTCGGCGGATTTCATCAGCGCGCCGATCAGGGTGGCGTAAGCGCTGCCCTCTGTTTGCGAGAAATTGGAGGAAACCGCCCCGGCAAAGCCTGTATCGATCAGGCCGGGCTCCACGATCACCACGTCGATACCATGGGGCTTCAACTCCAGTCGGAGGCAATCCGACCAACCTTCGAGCGCATGTTTGGTGGCGTGGTACCAGGCGCCGAGCGGCGTGTAGATCTTGCCTCCCATGGATGAGATATTGACGATAAGCCCCTGTTTCTTCTCCCGCATGTCCGGCAGCAGGAGCTGCGTGAGCCGGGCGAGGCCAAAGAGATTGACCTCGAACTGGTAGCGCGCGGTGTCGATGGGCGTGTCTTCGACCGGCCCGTATTGACCGTAGCCTGCATTGTTCACCAGCACATCCACACCGCCCGTTTCCGCATGGATACGCGCGGCTGTAGCGGTGATCTGGTCGTCTTTGGTGATGTCCATCTCCAGCACGATGGCGCCGGCCTCGGCGAGGTCTGCCATCTTGTCGGTGCTGCGGGCGGCAACATAGGTCGTAAAGCCCTCCTTGAGCAGGCGGTGGGCGATGTCTTTGCCCATGCCGGAAGATGCGCCGGTGACGAGGGCAGTTTTGTAGGGGCGGGCCATGGGGCAGTCTCCTGTTCTGACGGGTACAAGCGGGAGATAGCTCGCCAATCCTGCCATCGCACTCGCGCAACGCGCCAGAGTTTATGCAGATCGCGCCAAGGTCCGGCGCGGCCGCGCCAGCGGTCAGGCCTTGCGGGAGAACATGCCCGCGACCGGGAGGATCACCCGTTCCACCAGCGGCAGCAGGACGAAGCCCAGGGCGAGGCCGAAGAGCCCGTCGAGCGTTGCCTTGACGGCCCAGGTGACGAACCCCGTCAGGTCCTCGGGCACCGCGTGGCCGATCACATGCGCCAGATCGTGAATCCAGTGGCCGATGAAGGCGCCCACATGCAATTCTTCCATGCCGTGAATGACGATACTGCCGCCGACCCAGAGCATCGCCGCCGTGCCGACCACCATCAACAGCGACATGAAGCCCGGCATACCGCGGACGATACCGCGGCCGACGGCGCGGGTGAGGCCGAGCCGGCCGCGATTGGCCATCAGCAGCCCCACATCGTCGGCCTTCACGATCAGCGCCACCGAGCCGTAGACCAGCACGGTGATACCGACGGCGACGATCGCCAGCGTCAGTGCCTCGGCCCAGAAGTTGGATTCCGGGATCGCCGAGAGCGCGATGGTCATGATCTCGGCCGACAGGATGAAATCCGTCTTGATCGCCCCGGCGACGCGGCTGGCTTCCAGGTGTTCGGGGCTGCCTGTCTCCGTCTCGTGGTCGTCATGGTGGGCGTGGGGCCGGAGCGCGTGCAACACCTTCTCCGCGCCCTCGAAACACAGGTAGCCCCCGCCCAGCATCAGGAGCGGCGCGATCAGCCACGGCGCGACCGTGTTCAACAGCAATGCGGCCGGCAGCAGAATCAGCAGCTTGTTGCGGATGGACCCCCAGGCGATGCGCCCGACGATCGGCAACTCGCGGGCAGCCGGGAACCCGGTGGTGTATTTCGGGGTGACGGCGGCATCGTCGATCACCGCGCCGGCGGCCTTCGCCCCGGCCTTGGCGGCGTCGTCGATCACGCCGCCGGCGACCTTGGCGGTCGTCTTGGCCGCCTGGCTCGCCACGTCATCGATGGAGGTCGCCGCCACCTTGGCCAGCGCGGCCACGTCGTCCAGAAGCGCCAGCAATCCGCTCATCGCACCCTCACGCGAAATCAATCCGTGCCGCTGAGCCTAGCCGGTCCCCTCGCGCAGGCCAAGCGGCGCGGTTTCAGCATTCCGTCCGCAGCTTCTCGCGCAGCGCCGTGCGCACCGACGGCGTGACGAATTGCGAGACGTTGCCACCCAGCCGCGCGATCTCCTTGACCAGCTTGGAAGCAATCGCCTGGTGCTGCGCCTCGGCCATGAGGAAGACGGTTTCGATGGAGGCATCCAGCCGCCGGTTCATGCCAACCATCTGGAATTCGTACTCGAAATCCGCCACCGCGCGCAGCCCGCGAATGATGATACCGGCGCCCACGTCGCGGGCGCAGTCGATCAGCAGGTTCTCGAAAGGATGCGCGATGATCTCGCAGCCGGTCTCGGCGGCGATCTTGGCACATTCCGCCTCGATCATCGCCACCCGATGTTCCAGGTCGAAGAGCGGACCCTTGTCGCGATTGATCGCCACGCCGATCACCAGCCGGTCCACCAGCAACGTCGCGCGGCGGATGATGTCCAGGTGTCCCAGCGTCACCGGATCGAAAGTTCCCGGGTACAGTCCGACGCGCATGGTGATGGCTCCCTCGCTCTCCTCCGGCGCGCCGGACGGGCCCTTTTCCCGGGCATGTCGCGGTCGCGCGCAAGAATCTTCCGCGTCGCCTTAGCATTCCGCAGCGCAGCAATCCACATTCTTGTTGGAGGACACCGCCCGCGGGACAAATTCGTGCGCCTCTGCTCCTCTGCGCCGCGCGGGCCTGCGTCCGAGGCGTTGCGGCGGCGGGTCGTCCGCCGCCGTGGCTATCCCGGCAGAAAAGGGGGCGTCAGTGCCCCATGATCATGCCTTCGAGCGCATCCTTCTCCATGGCCAGTTCGGTGAGCCGGGCCTTGACGACATCGCCCAGGGTGATGATGCCGATCATCTCGCCGTCGGACATGACGGGCATGTGGCGAAAACGCCCCTCCGTCATGCGGGTCAGGATCGATTCCGCGTCGTCGCCGAGCGCGCAGGTCTCGATCACCTTCGTCATCATGTCATCGACCTTGTCGGCCATGCAGGACGGGCCGCGGCGCCCCAGTTCGCGGACAATGTCGCGCTCCGACAGGATGCCCGCGCATTGCCGGCCATCGGCCGAGACCACCACCGAGCCGATCCGCTTTTCCGAGAGCACCTTGGCTGCCGCTTCGACGGACGCGCCCGGTGCCACGGTGAACACGCCTTCGGTCTGCTTCGTTTTCAGAATTTGTTGAACGATCATGGACCTGCTGTCTCCTCGCCAAATTGCCTTGACCTGTGCCTTGCCGCAGCGTCCACCGAGCGGGGCTCCGCTGTCAATGCCTGCCGCACCTGCGCCATCTGCCGGCGCATGCCGGTCACCAGCAGTTCGGCGAAGCGCGCCAGGCGCCGCGCCCGGGCATCGTCGGCATGGCGAATGAGATAGAAACTGCGCTCCAGCCCGAACTCCGCCGGCAGGACCCGCGCCAGGTCCGGGTCGCCGGCAAGCGCGAAATCATGCGTGACGGCGAGCCCGGCACCGGCGCGGACCATGTGGTATTGCACCGCTGCGGAGTTCGAGGCGAGTTGCGGCCGTTCGACGCCCAACTCGCCCAGGTAGTCCAGTTCCTTGTCGAAGATCATCTCCGGGATGTATCCCACCAGCCGGTGACCGCGAAGGTCGCTCAACGTCCGAATCGGCGGCGCGGCGGCGAGGTAGCGGCTCGAGGCGGCCAGCACCAGCCGGTAGTCGACGATCTTCTGCACCGTCAGGCGCCCCACCGTGGGGGCGCTCACGGCGACGGCCATGTCGGCCTCGCGCTGATTGAGGTTGAACACCCGCGGCAATGCCACGACCTGCACCTCCAGGCCGGGATGCGCCGCGGCGATTCCCGCAACCACCTGCGGCAGCAGGAAACTCGCGCATCCGTCCGGCGCGCCGATCCGTACGGCGCCGGTGAGCCGGTCGCCCTGTCCGCGCACGGCATCCTCGGCACAGGCCATCGCCTGTTCGGCCTCTTCTGCATGGGGCAAAAGCCGCTCGCCGGCATCGGTCGTGGCATAGCCCTGCGGCGATTTCAGGAACAACGGCGCGCCGAGCGCCGATTCCAGCCGCGCCACGCGCCGCCCCACCGTCGCGGGGTCGAGCGCGAGCGCCGCGCCCGCCGCGGAAAGGCTGCCCTGCCGCGCCACGGCAAGGAACACGCGCAGATCGTCCCAGCTTGGGGTCATCGCTTCATCCTTTGCAATTCTGCAAAACGCTTTTGGAATCCTGCCGGTTTTCGGCGCATTCCTGCAAGATTATTCTTCGTCGCAACAGCCAGGGAGGTCACTATGGAAGAGATCGGACATTACATCGACGGCGCACGCGTTGCCGGCACGTCAGGGCGTTTCACGGAGGTCTTCAACCCCGCCACGGGCGAGGTGCAGGCCCGGGTCGCACTGGCGACCAAGGCGGAGATGGACGCCGCCGTGGCGAAGGCCGCCGAGGCGCAGAAGGGCTGGGCGGCCACCAACCCGCAGCGCCGGGCGCGGGTGATGATGCGCTTCGGCCAGCTGATCAACGAGCATATGGACGAACTGGCCGAGCTGGTGAGCCGCGAGCATGGCAAGACGCTGCCCGACGGGCGTGGCGACGTGCAGAGGGGCCTTGAGGTGGTCGAGGTCTGCATGGGCGCGCCGGCGCTGCTGAAGGGCGAGTTCACCGACGACGGCGGCCCGGGCATCGACCTCTATTCCATGCGCCAGCCTCTGGGCGTGGTGGCGGGCATCACGCCCTTCAACTTCCCCGCGATGATCCCGCTGTGGAAGATGGCCCCGGCGCTGGCCTGCGGCAACGCGATGATCCTGAAGCCGTCCGAGCGCTGCCCCTCGACCTCGCTGCGGCTTGCCGAGCTGATCAAGGAAGCCGGCCTGCCCGACGGCGTGCTGCAAGTGGTGAACGGCGACAAGGAGGCGGTGGACGCCATCCTCGACAACGAGACCGTGCAGGCCGTGGGCTTCGTCGGCTCCACCCCGATCGCGCAATATATCTACGGGCGCGCCGCGACCAACGGCAAACGCGCGCAATGCTTCGGCGGCGCGAAGAACCACATGATCATCATGCCGGATGCCGACATGGACAAGGCCGCCGACGCGCTGGTGGGCGCGGGCTTCGGCGCCGCGGGCGAGCGCTGCATGGCGATCTCGGTGGCCGTGCCGGTGGGCCAGGAGGCGGCCGACGCGCTGGTCGAACGGCTGGTGCCGCGGATCGAGAAGCTGAAGGTCGGCCCCTATACCGCCGGCGACGACGTGGATTTCGGCCCGGTCATCACCGCTGCGGCCAAGGCGCGGATCGAAGGGCTGGTCGAAAGCGGCGTGGCGCAAGGCGCCAAGCTCGTGGTCGACGGGCGCGGCTTCAGCCTGCAGGGCTATGAAAACGGCTTCTTCGTCGGCCCGTCCTACTTCGACAACGTGACGCCGGAGATGGATATCTACCGCGAGGAAATCTTCGGGCCGGTTCTGAGCCAGGTGCGCGCCGACAGCTACGACGACGCCGTCGACCTGATCATGGAGAACGCCTATGGCAACGGCACCGCGATCTACACCGCCGACGGCGACACCGCGCGCGATTTCGCGCATCGGGTGAACGTGGGCATGGTGGGCATCAACTTCCCGATCCCGGTGCCGCTCTCCTACCACACCTTCGGCGGCTGGAAGAAATCCGCTTTCGGCGACCTCAACCAATACGGGCCGGATGCCTTCCGCTTCTACACCCGGACCAAGACGGTCACCGCGCGCTGGTTCTCCGGTATCAAGGAAGGCGGCGAGTTCAACTTCAAGGCGATGGACTGACGCGCCGAACGTCCCGTCCGGACGGCGGCCGACCGCCGTCCGGCCCCATGACCCACGCCGGAGGGGGGCGCTGCCCCCCACGCGCTTGCGCGCGCTCCCCCCGGGATATTTCTCGACAGAAGAAGCGGGCGGGGGCGCGGTGTTTCTTCTGTCCACAAGTATCCCCGCCGGAGGCACGATCTTCCGCGGGAAGATCGTTCAGGGCGCGTGTGTGCTCACCTCGGTGCGGCTGCGTTCCAGGGTGTCGGCGATGACCCGTTCCAGCTTCGTCAGCAGTTTGGCGTTGTCGAAGCGCGCCTCCGCCGTGGCGCGGGCGGCGGCTTCCATTTCCGACTGGCGGCCTTCGGAAAGCACCCGTTCGATCTGGGCGGCGAAGCCCGTTTCGTCCCATTCTTCCACCAGAAAGCCGTTCAGGCCATGGTCGACCGCCTCCGGGATGCCGGCATGGCGGGTCGAGATGGTGATGCAGCCGCAGGCAAGCGCCTCCTGGATCGCGGTCGGCAGGCCTTCGGTGTTGCCATCGGCGGCGGTCACCGAGTGCTGCAGGAAGACGGCCGTTTGCGACAGCCGTTCGCGGACGTAGTCGTGCGCCATGGCGCCGGGGAAGGTCACGCGGTCCGCCGCGCCCAGGTCGCGGGCGCGGGCGCGGCAGTCTTCCAGCAGCGGTCCGTCGCCGATCATCTCCAGCCGCGCCTCCGGGTGGTTGCGCGTCGCCTCCGCGAAGGCGCGGAGTGTAACGAGCGGGGCCTTCTTCTCCACGAAGCGGCCGACGGCGAGGAAGCTGGAGGGCCGCTTGTCGCCGGGGCGGAAGCGCGCGGTGTTCACGCCGGAGGGGATCACATGCGCATTGGGATGGCGGATGCCCTCGGCCGCGAGGTTGTCGATCAGGAATTGCGAGACCGAGAAGACACCCGCGAGCTTGGGCATGAGCTTGCGGTAGGCTTTCTGGATATGCGTCCGGCGCAGGTGCTTGGAGGCGTCGGTGCCACGGAAATAGGTGAAGGCCGGGATGCCCATCTCGCCCGCCAGCGGCGCCACGGCGAGCGCCTGCGTGCCGAATTCGGCCAGCACGAACGCCACCCCGTTGTCGCGCCAGAACTGCGCCAGTTCCCGCTTGGCCCGGCCGAAGGGCAGGCGCGACGTGCCGTGGACCAGCGTATTGTGCGCCAGCCAGTAGGGGGCGATCAGCAAATCGGCCGAACCGGCGCGCTTGCGGCGCTCGAACACCGGGCGTCCGAGCGGGTTCTCGCCGTGGTAGCGGCCGGCGACCACGCAGGTCTCGCCGCCGAAAAGGTGCTGGATATGCCGGTTGATGAAGGTCTCGCCGGGCCGATAGAAATCGCCGGTTGCGATACAGCTCTTCATGGGCGCTCCTTCGCCGTCGGAAGCCTCTCGAGCAGCGCGTAATCCTGTGCGTAAAAGGTCCGCACCCGGTCGCGTGTCTGCATGCCGATCTCCGGATACTGGAAGCTGGCCGGTTTCTGCCGCTCGGGCGCGGTGCCGGGGGCCGTCTCCGTCACGGTGTCGAGCCAGCGAAACACCGGCTCCAGCCCGTCTTCGAGCCGGAACAGCCGCTCGTCGCCACGCAGGAATTCGTGCTGCGGGCGCAGGTGGTTGCCGTAGATGAAGGGGTCCGCCGGGTAGCGGTCCAGCAGGTAGGCGACCCATTCGTCGAAGGTGAGGAAGCGTTTCTTGCCGCGGATCAGGAACCGGCCGCGCCGCGACAGGTCGCGCAGGCCGAAGCGCGCGTATTTCGGGTCGGGCACCCGGGCGCGCCAGCGAAACTCGCTGACCAGCCGGTCAAGCGGGTCGCGCAGGACGGCGAAGCGGGCATCGAAGAAATCCGCATCGAAGAGGCTGTCCATCATCCCGGCATGGAGATGCTGCGGCGTGGTCGCCAGCCCGTCGATCAGGTCGGGATGGTAGAGCGAGAGCGGCCCCTTCTGGCGCATGTAGGCCTCGACGGAGGTGCCGCCCGTCTTGGGAATATGGATGAACAGGATCAGCCGATTGCCATGCTTGAGGATCGGCATCAGGCCGCTCCGCCCGGATGCGCCGCGCCGCGCCCGCCTGGCACACAGGCCCGACCGTCGCGGGCGGGGACAGAAGGGGGGTGAAGCGGCATCGCGGCGGGTCTCCCAGAGGGCGGCGGGGCAGGGCGCTGTTTAGCCCCGGGACGCGGGCAATTCAACATTTTGGCGGCCTCTCACGGCGCCTGAAGGGCGGCGCGGATCTCACCCGCGTGGGCGGCGGTATCGTATAGGCGCTCATAGGCGGCGCGGCCGTTCCGGGCGATGGCGATACGTTCCTCGGGATGATCGAGATACCAGCGGATCTTGTCCATCATGTCGTCGGTGCCGTCGAAGGCGACGTAATCCTGCCCCTCCACCAACGGCGCGCGCAGCCGCAACGGCCGGATATTCGGCGTGCTGAGGGTGAAGGCGCCGGCCCAGAATTGCTCCAGATGCCGGAAGGTGAATGGCCCGATACCTTCAAGCGCAAGGTTGATCCGGCTTTGCATCATCGCCTCGAGATAGGCGGGCTTCGGCAGCGGGGCGGTGACAAGCTCCGGCGGTACGGCCTCCGCGACGCCGGCCAGCGGCAGCAGCCCGCCAATGCGGTCCAGCCCGCTTTGTGCAACCGCCGCCCATGCATTCAGCCGCTCGTCGAGCCGGTCATGGTTGACCGTGCCGATGAAAAAGACGTCATGCGTGCCCGGCTCCTCCCAGGCGTAGCGGGCGAGCGGGCGTGTCCGGTTGCGGCCCGGGAAGCGGTAACTCATGGAGACCAGCGGGTTCGAGAGATGTGTCGGCACGATCTTGGCGGCATTGGAGGGCGTGAGCCCGTAGCGGTCCGTGTCGGCGAAGGGTTCGCGCTTGAAGACCGCGCGGAACGGGTCGAGCAGTCTGTCAGGTGGCATCCTGTCGGGCTGGGCCTGTCCGAGAAAGAGCGCCAGCGGCGCGCGGAAGCCGTCGAGGGCGGCGCGGGCCGCCGCCGGGTCCCTCGCCCAGGGCCAGCCGGATTTGGCATTGATGACCACCGCGTCAAAAGCGTCGCGCTGGGCGGCCGGCATGGCCATCGCCTCGGCATAGCTGCGCCGCGTGACGCGGGCCGCCTGGTGCAGGGAGGCCTCGAAAAATCCGTCCTGCCCGTCGAGGAACCCCACCGACCAGCGGTGCAGGCGCTTTCTGACGTTGCGGCTGGATCGGTCGCGGATGATGTAGAGAACGCGCATGGGTGTCGGGGGGCCTCCGGGTTACCCTGCGGTCGCATGGCGCTTCGGCGCGGTCAAGCGTTCGCCTCTCGGCGATTGCCTGCACTGCGGGCGGGGCCCGCACTGAGGTGCCATGCAATGCCCAACAACCGGGTGTGGAATCGGACGTTTGGATCGTCCGCCGCAAAGGTCCGCAGGGAGCTGAGAGCGCCCGATGTTGCGAGCTGCGCCTGTGGCAGCCGTGCCGAGCGTGCATCCGCCCACTGCTGGTGTCCTTACGAGCGCCCACGCAGCAGACATTCGTCAAGGATCACGCCAAAGGGGGAGTCAGCCCACCGGGCCGACCAATGATAGCGCTGGGGGACCAGCGAAGCCGAACGAACCCACACGATCAAAATCGGGTTGTCGAACCGCCGCCTCGGAAACAACGACGAACGCTGATGACGTGATCAGATTGGTCCGCCGGTACCTCGGCCGAAGGGCGTCACATGTTCGGACCACCGGACGTGTTGGCCGCGATGTCGAAGTCGAGGCCTTGCCTCATGCCAAATCCGGGATCACGCATGAGGAGGTCTCAGAACGAGCATCACCCGCAGCCGGTTGGGCCGCGGGTGTTTGCCCATCTGGTCTTTCTGGTGTCATGCATGGGCGGGCCGGGCGGGGCCATGGCCGATCAGCATGCCGAAGAGTGCCTTAAGATAGGCGGCGCGCATGCGCTTGGCCTTAATCAGCAGGCTGTTGTCGATTTCGACGATCATCGGGGTCTCCGTTGGATCTGATCACATTTACAGGGCGCGAGCTATCCATGCGGCACCGCAGAAACAACGCCCAAGCGCGCAGCTCGGATATGCAAATCGAACATACTTTGTGCAGGTACGATGAAATACGCGACACTCTCAGAAAAGGGGGCGCCGTCCTTGGTATCTCAGGATGAAGTCGCGCTTGACTTCGTGCGCCTGGGCTCGCGGTTTGGTGCGCCCCTTTGCTGGTTGGATTCGCCGCCAGAGTTATGGGCGTCGGGCGCCCCCATGACATGGGCTTGAAGCGATGTATTCCCGGGGTCCGTCTCGCCGATCGCGGCTGATGCGGCCCGGTTTTCGTATCCGGGCAAATCCGCAGGGTCGCGCGTGGCGCGATGGACTACGGATGCTCGGCTCTCGCCAAGTCGGTCCGAACCTGAGCTGGCTTTGCGCTGGGCAGCACGGTTTCAGCGCCTCAGCATTGTCGGCAAACCCAACACGCCTCCCGTCGCTCCGAACTGCGTGAAGCGCCGCCCATTTCTGAATGAAGTGTTAAGATGGGCGCATAACACCTTGAAATCGTTTGATCGGTATCATGTCTCACGCGTGAGACACTGGAGGCTCCCCGGCCGACCTGCCGCTTTGTCTTGCGCCGGGCTTGGCGCTCTGCCACCTTGCCGGGACGACCTGGGAGGGACAGATGTCGCGGATCGCCCCTGCACTTACCCTTGGAATCGAAGAGGAATACCTCCTCGTCGACCTGGAAACGCTGGAGCTGGCCAATGCGCCGGAGGCGCTGATCGAGGAATGCGCCGGGGCCATGCAGGGGCAGGTCAGCCCGGAGTTCTTGCAGTGCCAGATCGAGATCGGCACCAAGGTCTGTGCTGACATCTCGGCGGCGCGGGACGAGTTGAAGCGGCTGCGCTCCACCGTGGCGACCCACGCCGCGCGTCACGGGCTGGCGCCGATTGCCGCCTCCTGTCATCCGTTGGCGGACTGGAAGCAGCAGGAGCACACGGACAAGACGCGGTACAACGAGCTGGAACGGGCGCTGGCGGGCGTGGCGCGGCGGCTGCTGATCTGCGGGATGCACGTGCATGTGGGCGTGGAGAGCCCGTCGCAGCGGATCGACCTGATGAACCAGCTGACCTATTTCCTGCCGCATCTGCTGGCGCTCAGCTGTTCCTCGCCCTTCTGGATGGGGCAGGACACCGGACTCTGCTCCTACCGGTTGACCGTCTTCGACAACCTGCCGCGCACGGGCCTGCCGCCGCAGCTCAACTCCTGGGCCGAGTTCGAGCGGATGACCGGGGTGTTGGTCGACCTGGGCATTATCGAGGACGCCTCCAAGATCTGGTGGGACCTGCGGCCGTCGTGGCGGTTCCCGACGATCGAGACCCGGATCTGCGACGTGCCGACACGACTGGAGGACACGCTGACGATTGCCGCGCTGACGCAGTGCTTCACCCGGATGCTGTGGCGTCTGGCGGCGCGGAACCAACGCTGGCGGCTGTATGACACCGTGTTGATCGGCGAGAACCGTTGGAGGGCGCAACGCTACGGGTTGAAAGAGGGGATGATCGATTTCGGCCAGCGGGAGATCGTGGGCTTCGAAGCGCTGGCCGAGGAGATAGTGGAGATCCTGTCCGAGGATGCCGAGGCGCTCGGTTGTCTGCCGGAAGTGGAGCGTGTTGTCGAGCTCGTGGCCGGCGGCAACAGCGCCGATCGCCAGCGGGCGGTGCGCAAGGAGCGGCAGGACGCCGGGGATGACGAGAAGACCGCGATGAAGGCGGTTGTGCGTCACCTTATCGACGCGTTCCACGAGGGGTTGTGACGGCGGCAGATGTGCGATCTGATTTGGGGCAAGGACAGCGCTGGCCGGACCTGCGATAGTGGTGGCAGTTGCATTGGAGCGCTGTTTCATGACTCAATCCCTTGCCTTCTGGAGCATTCAGGGACCGGGGTGGATCTTGTTCCTGTACCTCGCGATCGCCCAATGTCCGTCTGCCTTCAGCTATGCGTTGGGTGTCCGCATGGGCACCCAGGAACCGGAGGCGCGGATTACCCGCGTCGGCACGGCATTCTGGTGGGGGTTAGCGCTGGCCGACCTTGTCTTCTACACGCCGATTCTCGGCCTCGGTCTTTTCGGCCACGCGCTTGGCCTGGAGTGGGGCACCCTGATCCTGGCAGCCGCACTGGGCGTGACGATTTACTGGCCCATTGCCTGCCTGGCGACCGTGGCCGCCGCTCGCGGCGCGCCGGGGTGGTCGCTTCCGAAGGAGCGCGACTACTGGATCGTTCTGCCGCTGATCGCGGGATGGGCCACGTTGGCACTTCTGATTGTGCTGTTCGTTTGACGCAAACGCGCGGGAGCGGATGGTGACCCGGCCGGTGCGGGAAACTGATCTCTATGGCCCGGTCAAGGCCCTGCTGGAGACGCAGGGCTACGAGGTGAAGGGCGAGGTCGGTCCGGCGGACGTGGTTGCCTGCCGCGCCGGAGAGCCGGCGCCGGTGATCGTGGAACTCAAGAGAGGCTTCTCGCTGTCGCTTTTCCATCAGGCGGTCGCGCGGCAAAGCGTGAGCGATGCGGTCTACATCGCGGTGCCGCGCGGCACGGGGCGGCGGTTTCAGAAGGCGCTGAAGGAGAACCTCACCCTTTGCCGCCGACTCGGCCTGGGGCTGATCACGGTGCGGCTGCGCGATGGGTTCGCGGAAGTGCACGTGGACCCCGGCCCATATCGGCCGCGGAAACACACCGCCCGTCGCGACCGGCTCTTGCGGGAATTCGCCCGCCGCGAGGGCGATCCGAACACGGGCGGGGCGGCTGCGGGGCCGCTGGTGACGGCCTACCGGCAGGACGCACTGAAGCTCGCCGCGCACCTCGCGACCCATGGGCCGGATCGTGGAGCGCAGGTAGCACGGGCGACGGGCGTTCCTCAGGCCACCCGGATCCTGGCGGCCGATCACTACGGATGGTTCGAGCGCGTGTCGCGCGGCATATACGCGATCACGCCGAACGGGTGCCGCGCGCTTGCGGACCGCAAAGACTGACGATCGGGCTGCGGGGGTCGGCCTTGGCGTTGGGGCACACGGAACAAATGGCCACCATCGGTGCCGTGTTTGTATCCCGCGGGGTCGGAATACTGCCGCCGGGGCCTTTGTGAGGCACGCGGCCCCTCGGGGCCGCGTGCCCGGCCCAACGGGGCCGGTTGCATCTGCGATGCGGCCGGGCCGGGCGGGAGCGCGCCCGAGACGGCCGGCGTCAACCGCTCAGAGAAGTGCCTTGACCTTGTCCGCCGTGGCCGCAGCGGTAATGCCGAAGTGCGAGTAGAGATCGCTGAGCGGGGCGGATGCGCCGAAATCGGACATGCCTACGAAATCCGACTTGGCCGCGCGTCCGCGCTCGCCCAGAAGCCACTGATCCCAGCCCTGGCGCACGCCGGCCTCGATTGCCACGCGCACGCCTGTGCCGGGAAGGACCTTCTTGCGATAGGCTTCCGGCTGGGCAGCGAAGAGCTCCATGCAGGGCATGGAGACAACGCGGGTGCCGATCCCGGCCTCCTCCAATGCTGCGCGCGCCTCCAGTGCGATTGCAACCTCCGAGCCGCTCGCCAGCAGGATCGCCTGCCGCTTCGAGCCGGCCTCCGCCAGAATGTACCCGCCCTTGGCGGTGAGGTTCTCCGACGCGTCGTCGCGCACGGTGGCGAGGCCCTGCCGCGACAGCGCCAGCACGGACGGCGTGTCGGCCTGTTCGAGCGCCACTTCCCAGGCTTCGGCGGTCTCCACCGCATCGGCCGGGCGGAAGACCAGCATGTTAGGCGTCGCACGCAGCATCGCCAGATGTTCCACCGGCTGGTGGGTGGGGCCGTCTTCGCCGAGCCCGATACTGTCGTGGGTCATGACGTAGACGACCGGCACGCGCATCAGCGCCGACAGACGCATGGACGGACGTGCGTAGTCGGTGAAGCACATGAAGGTGCCGCCATAGGGCCGCAAACCGCCGTGCAACGCGATGCCGTTCATCGCCGCCGCCATACCGTGCTCGCGTACGCCGTAGCGCATGTAACGGCCGGTACGGTCATCGGGGGTGAAGTCTGCCATCTCGGCGGACTTGGTATTGTTCGATCCCGTCAGGTCGGCGGAGCCGCCGAAGGTCTCGGTCATGATCGGGTTGATCACATCGAGCGCCATTTCGGAAGCCTTTCGGGTGGCGACCTTCGGGGCGTCGGCGACCAGCTTGGCCCGGTACTCGGCCAGCGCGCCGGCAAGCGCGGCGGGCAGTGTTCCGGACTGGACGCGCTCGAATTCAGCGCGGCTGTCGGCGTCGAGCGCGGCGAGCCGGCCTTCCCACTCGGAGCGGGCACCGGCGCCGCGGGCGCCGATCTGCTCCCAGGCGGATTTGACATCTGCCGGGATCACAAACGGGCCGTGTTCCCAGCCATAGACGGCGCGGGTATCGGCGATGAGCTGGGCGTCGGTGAGCGCGCCGTGGCCCTTCGAGGTGTCCTGCGCAGAGGAGCCGAGGGCGATATGGGTTTTGCAGGCGATCATCGTCGGCAGGTCGCTGGCCCGGGCCTCGGCGATGGCGGCGTCGATCGCATCGGGGTCATGCCCGTCGATGGAGATCACGTGCCAGCCGGAGGCGGCGAAGCGGGCCTGCTGGTCGGTGCGGTCGGCAATGCCCACGGGGCCGTCGATGGTGATGCCGTTGTCGTCCCAGAAGACGATCAGATGCGAGAGCTTCTGCCGGCCGGCAAGCGCGATGGCTTCCTGGCTGACGCCTTCCATCAGGCAGCCGTCGCCGGCGATGCAATAGGTGTAGTGGTTCACCACGTCGGCGCCCCAGGTGGCGCGCAGGTGTTCCTCCGCGATTGCGAAGCCGACGGCATTGGCGATGCCTTGGCCGAGCGGGCCGGTCGTGGTCTCCACGCCGCGGGCGTGGCCGTATTCCGGGTGGCCGGCGGTGATCGCGTTGAGCTGGCGGAAATTCTTCACCTGTTCCAGTGTCATGTCGGGCGAGCCGGTCAGGTGCAGCAGCGAATAGAGCAGCATCGAGCCGTGGCCGGCCGACAGGATGAAGCGGTCACGGTCCGGCCATTCGGGATTGGCGGCGTCGAATTTCAGGTGCTTTCCGAACAGGACGGTGGCGACATCGGCCATGCCCATGGGCATGCCGGAATGACCGGAATTGGCGGCGGCGACGGCGTCGAGCGCGAGTACCCGGATGGCGCATGCCTTTTGCCAGTGCTCGGGGTGTGCCGCTTTCAGGGCTTCGATATCCAACGTGAGATCCTTTCGGTTGCCGGGCGCGCCGGAGGAGGGCGCGAAGAACGCTCGGGGCGGTTTACCAGCGGCAGCGGGCGCGTCAACGTGGCGTAGTGTACATGAAGGGCGTACATGAAGAAGCTGGTCTAAGTGCCTGAGTGCCAAGGGGGGGCGCAATCCGTGACGTTGTTGGATAGAATTGAATGCAATCGTTCGCGGGCCGATTCGCTGCGGCTGCGTAGCCCGTCCTTGCAACGAAGCCGTGACACGGGGAGAGGAGCATGAACGAAATCGCCGATCTGGAGGGCCGGATCTCTGCCGCAATGGCGCGGATTGCGACGGCCGTGGAGCGGTTCGAGGGTGACGGGACCGGATCCGCCGACGCGCTCGACCACGCGCGCCGGGCAGCGGAAACCGCGGAAGCGGAGGCGCGTGCGGCGCTGGCCCGGGCCGAGTCGGCCGAGGCGGAGGTGGCGCGTCTGACCCAGGCGCTGGAAGCCGAGAGCGATGCGGGCGGGCAATTGCGCGAGCGAGTGGGCACCCTGAAATCCATGAAGGAGCGCCAGCAGGAGCGGATTGCGGAGCTTGAGGCGGAGTTGAAGGCGATTGCCGGGCTGCGCACGGCCGACAGAGAGGAACTCGACGGGCTCATCTCGTCGCTTGCACCACTGGTGGAGGGGCAAAGCGATGCCTGAGATCAAGATCAAGATTGGCGGCAAGGAATTCACC
This sequence comes from Tropicimonas marinistellae, assembly GCF_001509585.1. Classification (GTDB taxonomy): domain Bacteria; phylum Pseudomonadota; class Alphaproteobacteria; order Rhodobacterales; family Rhodobacteraceae; genus Tropicimonas; species Tropicimonas marinistellae. Next base: position 82,598 of record NZ_LNCI01000002.1, read on the forward strand.
GTGGCCTGCCAGGACGGCGAGGAGCAATACCTGCTGTCGGCGGCAGCGATGCTGGACCGGGAGGCGCAGGGGCTGGTGAGCCAGATCGGCCGAATGCCGGAAGCGCGGATGTTGCTGATGGCCGGTTTGATGCTGGCCGACCGAACCGCTGCCTACGAGGAGAAGGCGGCGGCTGCCGAGCAGCAACTAGCGCAGCAGCAAAAGGTGATCGACGAGATGAAGGCGTCGCCGACGCCCGCGCCCGAACGTGTCGAGGTGCCGGTCATTCCCCCGACACTCGCCGACAGCCTTGCCGAGATCGCGGCGCGCGCCGAGGCGCTCGCGGCCCGCGCGGAGGAAAAGACCGGGGGGTAGGCGTTTTGCCGCCACCGAACGGCACCTGCGGCCGATGGCGCCTGGCCGGTCGTGGCGCCCGCGTTTCGCGGGCGACGGCGGTACGGTAAGGAGCGTCTGTGACGCAATCTATGCAGGCGTCGGCCGTGTCAGGCGTTGGCTTCGCGGATCTTGTCCGCGGCGTCCTTGTCGTAGGCGACACCGTTCTGGTCGAAGAGCTGGTCCAACTCTCCGGAGAGCGTCATCTCCGTAATGATGTCGCAGCCGCCCACGAATTCGCCCTTCACGTAGAGCTGCGGGATTGTCGGCCAGTCGGAGTATTCCTTGATGCCCTGACGGATTTCCTCGTCGGCGAGCACGTTCACATCCGTGAAGTCCACGCCCATGAAGTTCAGCACCCCGGCAACGCGCTGTGAGAAGCCGCATTGAGGCGCCATTTTCGTGCCTTTCATGTAGAGGACGACATCGTTGTCGGTGACGGTCTGTTTGATGGTGTCTTGTGCGGTCATGGTCTGATGGTTCCTTTGTTCCTATCCGGCGCCCGGAGGAGGGCTCGCCGTGGCAGTATCCGTCGCCCTGGCGCACGCGCGCTGAGCGACGTCCCTACAGGTCGTTTCGATCAGTCGGGCGCTTTGGTTGTCAGGGCCAATGCGTGCAGATCCGCGTTGCTGCCATCCATCATGCCCTTCAGCGCGGCATAGACGGCACGCTGCTGCTGCACGCGGTTCAGGCCGCGAAAACTCTCGTCGATCACTTCCGCGGCATAGTGCGCCCCGTCACCGGCGACGTCCGTGACGACGATGACGGCTTTGGGGAAGGCATCTCGGAGCAGTGTTTCGATTTGCTGGGCCTCGATGGCCATGGGCGGGAATCCTCTGGCTTATGATTGGGGTAAAACGTAGTGGCGGGGGCAGGGCGCTGCAAGCCCGCTGATGGCGCCCGGCCCCGACGCAACGGATCGGGTGGCACGGTCGCTGCACGGATGATGGGCCGCGCAAGGGGCGCGGCCGTTCGGGTTATCAGACGGTCAGCCCACCGCCCCGGCAAACGCGCTCCGGAAGAGCGCGCTCAACTCGGCAAGCGGTGCCTCCGACGCGGCGAAGCGGACCTTGTCGCCGGTGAAGCGCCCGATGGTCTGAAGCGGCACGCTCGCCTTGCCGGCTGCGATCATCAGCGCCTCGGCCTTGTCGTAGGAACAGGCGATGAGGTAGCGGCCTTGATCCTCGCCGAAGAGCGTTGCGGTGTCTGCCGCATCGATGATGATGCCGACGCCGGCGCTCTCGGCCATTTCGAAGGCGGCGAGCGCCAGCCCGCCGTCGCTGAGGTCGGTGCAGCCGTCGATCCAGTCCCGGTTGGCACGGATGAAATCGCCATGGGCGGCTTCCGCGGCCAGGTCCACGTGGGGCGCGTCGCCGTCCTCGCGGTTGAACACCTCGGCCAGCAGGGCGGACTGGCCCAAATGGCCGGCGGTTTCGCCCAGCAGGAGCAGCACGTGACCCTCGCGGGCCTCGCGCCCGATCATGTGGCTCAGGTCGTCGATGAGGCCGATGGCGCCGATGGTGGGGGTGGGCAGGATCGGCTCGCCATCCGTCTCGTTGTAGAGCGAGACATTGCCGGAGACGATGGGCATGTCGAGGGCCGCGCAGGCCGCGCCGATGCCCTGTATGGCGCCGACGAACTGGCCCATGATCTCGGGTTTCTCTGGATTGCCGAAGTTGAGATTGTCAGTGGTTGCCAGCGGCTTTGCCCCGACGGCGGTGAGGTTGCGATAGGCCTCTGCCACGGCCTGTTTGCCGCCTTCAACGGGGTTCGCGCGGACGTAGCGCGGGGTGACGTCGGAGGTGAAGGCCACGGCCTTGTTTGTGCCGTGGACGCGCACGACGCCGGCCCCGGCGCCTGGGGTGCGGACGGTGTCGCCCATGACCGACTGGTCGTACTGCTCGTAGACCCATTGCTTCGCGGCATAGTTCGGCGAGGCGATCAGTGCCTTGAGCGCGTCGATCGGATCGACGTCGGGCACCGGCTCCATCTCGGCGGCGGGATCGGTGGGCACCCAGAGGCGGTCATATTCCGGCGAGGAGCCTGCCAGCGTCGCGAGCGGGAGGTCTGCGACGACGGCGCCATTGTGCTCGATCAGGAAACGATCCTCGGGGATTGTTTCGCCAACGATGGCGAAGTCGAGGTCCCATTTCTCGAAGACGGCGCGGGCCTCCGCCTCCTTCTCGGGGCGCAAGACCATGAGCATGCGCTCCTGGCTCTCCGAGAGCATCATCTCGTAAGGCGTCATCGCCTCCTCGCGCTGCGGCACGCAGTCCAGGTCGAGCCGGATGCCGAGGCCGCCCTTGTCGCCCATCTCGACAGCAGAGCAGGTAAGGCCCGCTGCGCCCATGTCCTGAATCGAGATCACAGCGCCAGTCTGCATCAGCTCCAGGCAGGCTTCCATCAGGCGCTTCTCGGTGAAGGGGTCGCCGACCTGGACGGTCGGGCGTTTCTCCTCGATGGTCTCGTCGAATTCCGCGGAAGCCATGGTCGCGCCGCCTACACCGTCGCGGCCGGTCTTGGCGCCGAGATAGACGACCGGCATGCCGACGCCCGAGGCGGCGGAATAGAAGATCTTGTCGGTATCGGCGAGGCCTGCGGCGAAAGCGTTGACGAGGCAATTGCCGTTATAGGCGGGGTGGAAACGGACCTCGCCGCCCACCGTCGGCACGCCGAAGCAATTGCCGTAGCCGCCGATGCCGGCCACCACGCCGGAGACGACCGAGCGGGTCTTGGGGTGGTCCGGCATGCCGAAGCTGAGCGCGTTCATCGCCGCGATGGGCCGTGCACCCATGGTGAAGACATCGCGCAGGATGCCGCCCACGCCGGTCGCCGCGCCCTGGTAGGGCTCGATATAGGAGGGGTGGTTATGGCTCTCCATCTTGAAGATCACCGCCTGACCGTCGCCGATATCCACCACGCCGGCGTTCTCGCCCGGCCCGCAGATCACCTGGGGGCCGTCGGTGGGCAGGGTGCGCAGCCATTTCTTCGAGGACTTGTAGGAGCAATGCTCGTTCCACATGGCCGAGAAGATGCCCAGTTCGGTGAAATTCGGATCGCGGTTCAGGATCCGCAGGATCTCCGAATATTCCTCGGGCTTCAGGCCGTGGGCCTCGATGATCTCCGGCGTGATGGCTGGCTCTTGCATGAACTGTCCCCTGATGTCGGCTGCGCTTTTAGGCCGGGCGGGCGGAAAGGGGAAGGGGCGGTTGCCAGGGGCGCGCTGTCGCGGTAGGCCGGGGGTACTTACAAACGTCTGGTCCACATAGATCCGGAAGCTGTTCCGGCGAATAGGCGGGGCATGCCCCTGCCAGGTTTCCTATTGGATTTCGCGGATACGCCGAGGCGATCCGCAGTTAGGACAGACGATGTTCGACACTCTAGAGTTTTTCACGAAGCGCCCCGGGATATTTGACGGGGCGGATACCGCGGCTCTTTGGGCGGACCCGCATGTGGCGCGGCAAATGCTGGCACTGCATCTGGAGCCGGGGCACGGGATTGCGTCCCGGCCGCATGCGGAAATTGCCGAAATGGCGGGATGGATCGCCGACGATCTGGATCTGCGCGGCAAGCGGCTAACGGATCTGGGCTGCGGGCCGGGCCTCTATGCGGCGCATTTCGCGGCAGCCGGTGCGGACGTGACGGGGCTGGACCTGTCAGAGATCGCGCTCGATCACGCGCGACGGGTGGCGTGCCCCGTGGGGACCTTTCGGTGCGCGAATTACCTGGATGACCCATTGCCCGGAACGGATGTCGCCACATTGATCTACGGCGATGTCTGCGCGCTCTCGCCTGCGCAGCGGGGACGGTTGTTCGCCAAGGTGCGCGGGGCATTGGCGCCCGGTGGCACATTTGTGCTGGATGCCTTTCCTCCCGCTCAGTTCGAGACACGCGAAGAGGACAGCGAGGTTGCCTTGCGGCTGATGGACGGATTCTGGGCGGCGGGCGACTACGTGGGGCTGCGGCGGACGTACCTCTACCCGGAGCACTCGACCGCACTCGACCGGTACTTGATCGTGGAGCCGCACCGGCAGCGGCAGGTCGATACCTGGCTGCAATATCTCTCGCCGGAGGCGTTGACGCAGGCGCTGGAAGCCGCGGGGTTCCGAAGTGAGCCGGCGCGCGATGCGGTGAGCGGGCAACCATGGGCCGGCGGAGGACGGCCCTTTGCACTGGTTGCACATGCATAGGTCAGCCGGTGTCGGTGGGCGGGACCCTCTGCCCGCCGGTACAGCTCACTTTCGATTGACCAATTGCCGTGCCTGAGAAGGTATGCCGCGACTCAGAGCACGGCGCCGCTGAACATGGCGCCGACGTAGCCTGCGTAGAGGGCGGGCGCCTCGACGTTCATTGAGTGGCCGATCTCTGGCAGGCGAACCAGACGGCAGGCGGGCAGGCGCTCGACCATCGTCTGCATGTGGGAAAGCGGGATGATCCCATCCCATTCGCCCCACAGGACGAGGGTTTCATGGGTAAGTTCGGACATGCGGGCCGCGACCTCGCCGGCGTCGTGTTCGGCGGACAGGTGAAAAGGCGTTCCAAGCCAGATGCCGTCGGCGCATTGCTGCGTCTGCGCGAGGAGGCGGTCGTAAAGCGCGGCCGAGTCGGCGTCCGGGGCGCGATAGATCGGGGTCTTCCCAAGACCCAGACTGTCGGGATCAAAGAGCGTGGGCGCAACACCCGCCATGACCGCGCGGGTCAGGGTCGCATCGGCTTGCATGGTGCGGAAAACCTCCAGCGCCGCCTCTTCGAACGGCAAGCCGAAGGGGGAAACCGGATCCAACGACAGGATGCGGCCGAAGCGGTCTGGCTGAGCAAGCTGCATCCGGTTGGCGATGAAACCGCCGGTGGAGTGGGTCGCGAGGTGGCAGCGCGCGATGCCGAGCGCATCCAGCGCTGCGAGCATGTCCTCCGCGTGCTGCTGCATGGAGTAATTGGAGAAATCCGCGGTCGCGGTCGGCTTCTCGCTGTCGCCGCAGCCGCGCCAGTCGATGCCGATCACGCGCAGATCGGACGGAAAATGGCGGGCGGCGAGTTCGATCCAGTCCTTGCTGGCAAGATTCCCGTGGATGAAGACAACCGTCACCGGGCCGTCGCCCCAGATGCGGCAACCGAGCTGGATGCCGCCGGCCTGTATTTGTCCTGGCATGTGGAAATCTCCTGCGACGCCGGTCAACCGTCGATCTGCGCCCCCATGACGGCCAGCGACTGCTGGTAGACGGATGCCGCATTCCATTCCTTGAGCACATTGTAGTTGCGGCTGCCTGGCTGGTAGCTCTGACCCGGCGCCCAGCCCTTCATGCGCAAATAGTTGGCGGTGGAGGCGAGGGCGTCGGTCATGTTGTTGAAATCGACGCGGCCGTCGCCGTTGCCGTCCTGGCCGTAGCGCAGGGCATTGCCCGGCAGGAACTGGGTGTGCCCCAGCTCGCCGTGCTTGGCCCCGATGGCATTGGGAGACATCATGCCCCGGTCGATCATGACCAAAGCGCTGAGCAGATGCGGCTGGAAGAAATGCGGCCGCCGGCAATCGTAGGCCAGCGTCGCGGTGGCGCTGAGCACGTTGGAATTGCCCATGAAGCGGCCGAAGCCGGTCTCCATTCCGTGGATCGCGATAATGACGCCGGACGGCACGCCGTAGCGATTCTCCAACGACTGGTAGAAGGCCGGGTTCTGCGCCTTGCGCTTCTTACCTTGCGAGACGATCACGTTGCAGCCGCGCTTCTGGCAGAATTGCTCGTAGCTGAGCTTGAAGCTCTTCTGGCCACGGTCGGCATTGATCGTGGACTGGGCGTATTGGGTGTTGGCCAGTGCCGCTAGCCCTCGCTGGCCGATACCCTGACGCGCGGCCTCCTTGGCGAATTCCTGTTTCCACGCGGGGAAGCCGCCTGCGGAATTACCGCAGTTTGCCGCGAAGCCCGGCGTGCCGGACAGCAGTGCGACAGCACAAAACAGAGTGGTGACAAGGCGGCGCATCGGCAGTTCCTCCAGGTGCATTTCATCCGAAACTACCGCAAGCGCGGTTGCTGTACCAAGGTTGCTGTCAATGTATGGAGACGAACATATCAGAGCTGGTCGGGCTGTTGCCGGCGTGTCGCAGCAATTGGCGAGGGGGCGGCACGGGGAACACCGGCTCAGGCCCGGTCATGGCCCGCTCGTGGCCATGGTGCAACCCGGTCGACTCCCGATTCTTGAGCACGTCCGCCGAAGCCAAAAAAAAGGCCGAGAACAAGTCTCGGCCCAAGTCCAACAGGGAGGTAAAGGCAAGTACATTGTACCCGCCGATAGATCGGATTTAGAAATCTGAACGGTCCGGTTCAAGTCTAAAATTGCCGCAAGTGCAAATGGCAGGCATTCCTGTGGTGCATGTGCAACGAGATTGCCCGGAGATTAAAACCTAGGCTTCCGCGGGCGGATGGGCTTCCAGGTGCCGCCTGTGCAGCTGGATTTCTTCGACAACAAAGTCGCGGAAGGCCGCTATCCTCTTGGATTGCCGCAGTTCTTCCGGGTAGGCGAGGAAGACCGGGACCTCGGCGCTTTCCACATCCGGCAGGACGCGCACGAGATCGGGCTCGGATTCGACGATGTAATCGGGCAGCACGCCGATTCCGAGGTGGTTTTTTACGCACTGCAGCACGCCGAAGTAGTTGTTGACGTTGAGGCGCGAGGTGATGTCGTGCCCGAGCAGCCACTGGACCATGGAAGCGCCAGCCGCAACCTGGGTGGAGGACGTGCCCTGGCAGATCAACCTGTGGTCATGCATGTCGTCAGGCGTTTGCGGGGTGCCGTAGCGCTCCAGATAGGTGCGCGACGCATAGAGGCGCATCCGAACGGTCATCAGGCGCTTTCGGATCAGGTCCGCCTGGGAGGGCTCTTTCATGCGGATAGCAACATCTGCTTCGCGCATGGGCAGGTCGAGAACACGCTCCTCCAGCATCAGGTCGATATTGAGATCGGGGTACTTCGAATAGAGCTTCTCAAGGCGCGGCGCCAACCACAGCGAGCCGAATCCGTGAGCGGTGGTGACGCGAAGCTCGCCGAAGACCTCTTCCTCGCTGTCGCGGATTCTGGCCGACGCAGCCTCAAGCCGTTTGCTCATGGAGCGCGTCGCTTCAAACAGCAGCTCTCCTTGCTCGGTCAGGATCAAGCCACGGGCGTGGCGGTGAAACAGGGTCGTGTTGAGGCTTTCCTCGAGCGCCCGGATTTGCCGTGAGACCGCCGACTGGCTGAGGTGCAGGGAATCGCCGGCATGCGTGAGGCTGCCTGCCGAAGCCACCGCGTGAAATATTCTCAGCTTGTCCCAATCCATTGTCGCGTACCCGTGTTGGCTCGATTGTCGGCGATGTTCTGTTTGCGATCACACGCAAGCGCTTTGGCGCCTCTTGCCATGCCCTGCGGCAGGATCATATCCCCCTTGCCAGAAAAATCTACTCACCGCCGCAGTCTGGCAACGAGCTGCTGCGGATCGGTTCCCGAGGCCCGTCGTTTCCTCTCCCAATGACTTGGGGAGTTTCCTATATTGACTGCCATCGCCGGGTGTTCCTTCGTCGCGCGCGGCGTATTCGTCACGATGGAGCCCTGGTAATGTCCAACCGCCATGTCGCACGCGACATAAGCTATGCAACAAGCGTCCGGTCGCGGGGCGGGCGGGCCGTGGTGCGGGTTCTGGAGAATGCGACCGGGCGGATCGGGCTGATCCGGCGCGCCGAGGGCTACGAGCAAGAAGTTGCCCAGGGCAAGAATTTCTGGGGCGTGATGGTGGCCCGCTACGGGTTGAGCCTGGACGTGGTCGCCGGCAGCCTCGACAACATCCCGGGCGACGGGCCCCTGATCGTGATTGCCAACCATCCGTATGGCATTCTCGACGGTTTGATGATGGGGCACATCCTCAGCATCGTGCGTGGCGATTTCCGCATTCTTGCCAACAGCGTGTTCCGCAAGGCGGAGGATCTGGACAAGGTAATCCTGCCGATCTCCTTCGAGGAAACGAAGGAGGCGATGCGCGAAAACCTTGCAACCCGAAAGATCGCTGTGGAGTATCTCGCCGGTGGCGGCGCGATCGGCGTGTTTCCGGGGGGCACGGTTTCGACGGCGGCGAGGCCATTCACGCGGCCGATGGACCCCGGTTGGCGCAGTTTCACCGCGCGCATGGTGGCGAAGTCGGATGCGGCCGTCGTCCCGATTTTCTTCGAGGGGCACAACAGCCGGCTGTTTCAGTTCGCGAGCCATTTGCACTCTACCTTGCGGCTGGCGCTTCTGATCAAGGAGTTCCGAAAGCGGGTGGACGAACCCGTGCGAGTTGCGATTGGCACGCCGATCCCACGGTCGGAATTGGACAGGCGAGGCAACGATGCCAAGGCAATGATGGACTTTCTGCGCGCCGAGACCTATGCCCTGTCGCCGAAGCCACTCAAGTCGCTCGACTACGGCTTTGAATTCGATGACAAGTATCGGGACGAAAAGGGCGAGAAAGGCATGCGGATTTACTGATGGCTGTAGGGATATTCGACAGCGGGCTTGGTGGGCTGACGGTGCTGGATGCAGTGGCCAAGCGGCTACCTGACGTGCCCTTCGTTTATTTCGGTGACAACGCCCATACGCCCTACGGCGTGCGCGACGCCGAAGACGTCTATGCGCTCACCACGGCCGGCGTGGAGCGCATGTGGGACGAGGGCTGCGATCTGGTGATCTTGGCCTGCAACACGGCTTCCGCGGCCGCCCTGCGCCGGATGCAGGAAGTCTGGATCCCGCCGGAGAAGCGGGTGCTGGGCGTTTTCGTACCGCTGATCGAGGCGTTGACCGAGCGGCAGTGGGGAGACAATTCGCCGCCGCGGGAAGTCGCCGTGAAACACGTGGCTCTCTTTGCCACGCCTGCGACGGTTTCGAGCCGGGCCTTCCAACGGGAACTGGCATTCCGTGCGATCGGCGTCGATGTCGAGGCGCAGGCTTGCGGAGGCGTCGTCGACGCGATCGAAGAGGGCGACCTGATCCTGGCAGAAGCGCTGGTGCGCAGTCATGTGGATGCGCTCAAGCGCAAGATGCCCGTGCCCGAAGCCGCGATCCTTGGCTGCACCCATTACCCGTTGATGGAGGATGTGTTCCGCGACGCGCTCGGACCGGACGTACAGGTCTATTCACAGGCGAGTCTCGTTGCCGAAAGCCTTGCCGACTATCTCGACCGGCATCCGAAAATGCGCGGACCGGGAGAGGAGGCCGTGTTTCTGACCACGGGCGATCCGCGTGTCGTTTCGCGACGCGCAACACAGTTCCTGCGACGAAAGATCGAGTTCGCGGCAGCTTGAGGTCCGTGACTGATCTTTAACACATCCTATATCCGCAATATGAAGGGCTGGTCATGACCCATTCCGTCGCCATTCTTGGAGCGTCCGGCTACACCGGCGCCGAGCTCGCCCGGCTGATCGCCACGCATCCGGGCATGACGGTGCGTGCGCTGTCGGCCGACCGAAAGGCCGGCATGGAAATGGCGGCGGTCTATCCGCATTTGCGGCATTTGGACCTTCCACGATTGCAGAGAATCGAAGAACTGGATTTCGCCGCTATCGACCTGTGCTTTTGCGCGTTGCCGCATGCCACGAGCCAGGCCGTTATCTCCGGATTGCCGCGCAGCGTGAAGGTGGTGGATCTCTCTGCCGATTTCCGGCTGCGTGATCCGGCGGAGTACGAGAAGTGGTACGGCAAGCCGCATTCGGCACCGGATTTACAGAAGGAGGCCGTTTATGGCCTGACCGAGTTTTACCGGGACGAGATCGGGGGCGCCCGGTTGGTGGCTGGGACCGGGTGCAATGCCGCGACTGGGTTGTTCTCGCTGTTGCCGCTTGTCAGGGCTGGCGTGATCGACCTCGACGCGATCGTCATCGACATGAAGGTGGGGGTGAGCGGGGCCGGCAGATCGCTCAAGGAAAACTTGCTCCATGCGGAATTGTCGGAGAACTGGCACGCTTATTCGACAGGCGGAAAGCACCGGCACCTTGGCGAGTTCGACCAGGAGTTTTCCAAGGCCGCGGGGCGCCGGGTGGAAGTGCAATTCACGCCCACGTTGCTGCCGGCGAACCGGGGTATTCTAGCGGCGAGCTACGTCAGCGGGAATGCGGCCGAGATCCATGCGACCCTTGCGGCGGCCTACGCGGCGGAGCCGTTCGTTGTCGTCCTGCCCATGGGCGAGGTGCCGGCGGCGAAACATGTGCGGGCGAGTAATTTCGTGCACATCGGTGTGGTGGAGGAGCGCGCCGCAGGGCGCGCGACGGTCTATGCCGCACTTGACAACCTGACCAAGGGATCGTCCGGACAGGCGATCCAGAATGCCAACCTGATGTTGGGATGCGCGGAGACCGAGGGGCTGATGCTGGCCCCTGTCTACCCGTGAGCCCGGTCTGGCCAGCGACGGAGGAGAAAAACGATGGCGGGAATGAAGGGCCTGAAGAAGAAGCGCAGGATCCAGGTGATCGTGCTGGCCTTCGTGGCGCTCGCCGGTAGCACGGCGCTGATCGGCTACGCGATGAGAGATGGAATCAACTATTTCCGCGCGCCCTCGGACGTGGTGGCGGAGCCGCCGGCGGCACGTGAGACCTTTCGCATCGGCGGGCTCGTGGAGGACGGCACCCTTGTGCGCGGGCAGGGTGAAACCATTACCTTCAGCGTTACAGACGGCGGGGCTTCGGTGCCGGTTTCCTATACCGGCGTGTTGCCCGATCTTTTTGACGAGGGGCAGGGGATGATCGGAACCGGCAACCTCGTGGACGGGGTTTTCGTAGCGACCGAGATCCTCGCACGCCACGACGAGACCTACATGCCCAAGGAAGTGGTGGACGCCCTGAAGGACCAAGGGGTTTATCAGGACCCCGCCGAGAGCGGCGGCTCCTGACTTGGGCGGAGCCACGGGCGGTCGCGTGTAATCGTATCTTGTACGCTAGATCATCGCCCAATCGGTGAAGCGCCAGGTTTTCGGTGCGCTGTGCGTCACGCCCGGACGTGGCATCTGGTGTTTCGTCGCCGAGTGGTTTACCCGCGCTGTATTCGGCTTTTGGACTGTCGCCTTACCGTCGGTTGTATCGAAATGTGTCATTGTGCCGGACCTCCCACTGTCGCTGTGGTAGGGGCCCCGGCCGTTCCGAAGCTCATTCCTACCGCATGCCTCAGGGATACCGAACCGGCGGGATCTTCGATGTGATGGGCGTCACACGGCGTCCATTAGACCCGCGACTGGCCATACCGCAAGTCTCTCTCTGACAGCGCACGCACCGCTTCAACTTTCTTAAACGATTTGCCTGAGCCTCTTGCGCAATCAATTGCGCCGGAGAACAGGCTCCATGAAAGACATTGAGGCAATCGCAACCGAGATCGTCGCCCGTGAGGGTGGCTACGTGAATGACCCCGACGATCCGGGCGGGGCGACGAAATACGGTGTCACCTACGCGACCTTGCGGCGCCTCGGCGTCGATGTGGACAGCGATGGTGTGGTGACAATCGGGGATCTGCAACAGCTCGACCAGGCGACGGCGGTGGAGATCTTCGTCCAGCACTATTACCACAAACCGCGGATCTCGGCGTTGCCGGAACCGCTTCGAGCGAGCGTCTTCGACATGTACGTCAACGCCGGTTCCAATGCCGTGAAGATCCTTCAGCGGCTATTGGCGAGCTTTGGCGAGCCCGTTGATGTAGATGGGTTGATCGGACCACAGACCGCCGGCGCCGCGGCGCGTGCCGCGCAGAAGGCCCCCGACCACCTTGCGGATGCCTACGGGATCGCGCGGCGCAACTACTACTACGCACTTGCCGATGCACGGCCGGCGAGCCGGAAATACGCGCAGCGCCGCGATGGCGGTAAGGGCGGCTGGATTGCGCGTGCCGAGGAATTCATCAGCCCGCGGTTTCATCTATCGGACGCACAGCATCGGGCGCGGGTGGCGGCATGGGGGTGATGTCGGGTTTGCTGGGCGCGCTCTTTGGCAGCGGACGCAACGTGGTGGCCGAAACCGTCGAGGTGTTCCGCGAGAATGCAGAGGCCGGTGCCGCGCGCGAGGCGCTACAGGCACAGGCGGCGCTGGCACAGTTCGCCGCCGAATTCACACAGCCGCGCAAATCGCTTTTCGATCAGGTGATAGACGGCTTGAACCGGATCCCGCGCCCGGCGATGGCTCTGGGCACGCTGGCGCTCTTTGTAACCGCGATGGTCGACCCGATCTGGTTCGCCGCCCGTATGCAGGGGATCGCGCTGGTACCGGAGCCGCTCTGGTGGCTGCTGGGCGCGATTGTCGGGTTTTACTTCGGCGCTCGCCATCAGGCGAAGGGGCAGGAGTTTCAACGGTCCATCGCGGCCACGCTGGCACAGGCTGCGCAGGTGCGCGACGGTATTGCCTCCCTTCAGGCGCTGGAAGTGGGGGCTGGCGGCGATCGTGCGTCCCTTACGGTATCTGCCACCGATACGGCCGGGGGCGATTTCGCAGCAGACGTGCCCTGGGCAATCGACCGCAATGCCGCGCTGGCGGAGTGGAAAGATGCCCGTGGCTGAAGGATTTTGGATCACCCTGGTTACCGAACACGGGCCGTGGGTGCTCCTCGTTTTCTACCTCCTGTTCCGGGATCATCAAAAGGATGACGCAACCCGGAGCATCCTCAACCGCAACACAGAAATCATCGTCGAGATCACCACATTGATCAGAGAGAGGCTGCCACGTGACCGCGTCTGAGGCAGCGCCGCCCCGGGGAGGGCAGACAGTTGAAACAGGCCCTATCGATCTACGCCGCAGTCCTTGCGGCAGTTCACGCCTCCTTTCTGGCCCTGGGATTCTCCGGCACCGCCGAAATCGCCTTCGGCGCGCTGACGATCATGTCGGTAATGATCTCGGCGATATTCCTCTGGCTCTGGGGCATGCGGATGTCGCCGCTCTCGCTCGGGATGGCGTTTTCCTGGGCCGGTGCGGCAATGGTGATGGGCTGGTGGTGGCTGCACAGCCTGTTGGGCGCTCCGACCTGGATGCTGCGTAGCGAAATCCCGCTTCTGCTGTCTGCACTCCTGCTGACCGGAGCCGTCCTGCATTTCGAGGTGATCGAAACCTCGTTCGGCTTTCGCCGGGGCGCTTTCCTACTGCCCGTCTCCGGGGCGCTTCTCCTGTCCCTGCTGTTGCTGGCGCTGGCGGGGTAGCGCGCGATGGCACTGGCACCTCTCGAACGGCTGCTGTCGGCGGCATCGCGCTTTCGTCGCACCGCGCTCCATCTGCTGATGGGGCGGCGGTTCATGCATACGCTGGAACGCAACCGAGAGGCGGCGGACCGCCTGGACCGCGCACTCAAGGAAGTCTTGGCGAGTTGCGAGATATCGCCGGAACCGTGAACCGGTGTCCTCTAGCGAAGCGCGGGCTCGCTCCTGAGCCGCGGCCGCTCGGGCCTGCGGGGCGCCGATGGCCGCGATAGAGGTTGCGCTGGCCCGGAGCTGTCGCGGCTTATATCCGTTCTACCGCGACGTTGGCGTTGCTGGTGTAAAAGGCGATATGGTCCTTTATCCGGTCCATGCCTTCCGCCGGCGTCTCGTAGGACCAAGCCGCCTTGGGCAGCGTGCCGCTCTTTGTTTCGATGGAGAAGTAGTGTGCGTCGCCCAAATAGGGCGAATGGGTCGTCTCTTCGCTCGGCTCAAGAAATGCCATGGCGATATCGGCGCGCGGAAAATAGATCACCGGCGCCATCTCGCCTTCGGTCAGTTCCAGCGCGTTGGTGCTTTCGGCCAGGACGGCCCCGCCGGCGCGGACGGTCCATGTGCCGTCGGCCTTGCGGATCTTGATGTGGTCAACCATTTGGGTCCCCTGAGTGGTGCGCCCACCCCTATGGGCGGCGAATATGAAACGCATGTGAAGGGTGAATGTTAGCGCACAACCTACAGCGGCGCCGTGGCGGCGTCCAGCCATTGTGCCGCGGCCCCTTCCAGCGCAGGGCCGATCCTCTGTCGTACCTCCGCGTGATAGGTGTCGAGCCAGTTCCGTTCATCGGCACTCAGCATGTCCGGGTCGATCAGCCGCCGGTCGATGGGTACCCAGGTCAGCGTTTCGAAGGCGAGCATCGCGCGCATGTCACCGCCTCGCGCGGCGGGCGCTGGAACAACGTGGATCAGGTTTTCGATCCGGATGCCGAATGCGTCCTCGCGGTAGTAACCGGGCTCGTTCGATAGCACCATGCCGGGCTCCAGAGCCACCTCCGACCGGCGCGAGAGCCGCTGGGGCCCTTCGTGGACCGACAGATAGGCACCGACACCGTGACCCGTGCCGTGGTCGTAGTCCTGACCGGCACGCCAGAGCGGTGCCCGCGCCAGCGCATCGAGGTCGCGCCCGGCGAGCCCCTCCGGCCAGCGGATCGTCGAGATCGCGATCATCCCCTGCAAGACGCGTGTGAAACAGGCGCGCTGCTCGCCCGTGACCGGACCGGTGACGACCGTCCGCGTGATGTCGGTGGTGCCATCGGCATACTGCCCGCCGGAATCCACCAAGAGGATATCGCCCGGCGAGATCCTGCGGTCGGTGGCCTTGCTGACCCGGTAGTGCACAATAGCGCCATGGGGTCCGGCCCCGGCGATGGTTTCGAAACTGATGTCGCGCAACAGCGGGTCGCGCCGCCGCTCTTCCTCCAGCCGC
Source organism: Tropicimonas marinistellae (assembly GCF_001509585.1). Taxonomy (GTDB): domain Bacteria; phylum Pseudomonadota; class Alphaproteobacteria; order Rhodobacterales; family Rhodobacteraceae; genus Tropicimonas; species Tropicimonas marinistellae. The sequence continues at coordinate 97,606 of NZ_LNCI01000002.1, forward strand.
TCAACGACCATGATTTCGCTCAGTGTTCCGGTCGGCGCCTCGGCGTCTAGCCAGGCCAGGAATCGGCACATCGCGGCGCCGTCACGCAGATGCGCCGATCGCATGCCGCCGATCTCCGCGGCGTTCTTGCAGGCCTTTGGCATCACGCAGGGATCGCGGCCCATCTCCACGTCGATGTCCCCCAATTGTTCGGCGACCCAGACCGAGGCGCTCTCCTTGTCGAGCAGCACCGGACCCTCCAGCGCGGCCAGCCCGTCTGCCAGTGCCTCCGGTGCGCGCGTTTCCACGTTCGGGCCGAGATGAGCCCTGACCTCGTCCGAGATCTTCTCCGGCGCGCAGTAGAGTGTGACGCGCGCGTCATCGTGCAGGATCGCGACCGCGTGGGGCACCGGGTTGCGGACAATGTCGCTGCCGCGGATATTCAGCAGCCAGGCAACGGAATCCGGCAATCCGATGAAAGCCGCGCGAAGCCCGCGCCGCGACAGATCCGCGGCAAGACGCGCGCGCTTGTCGCCGTGCTCCTCTCCGGCAAGGTCCACCGGATGTAGCCGCAGCGGGCCCATGGGCGGGGCCGGGCGGTCGTCTGCCCAGATCGCGTCGAGCGGGTTCTCCACGGCCAGAAACTGCAATCCGTCCGGCTCTCCCTTCCTCCGAAGTGCGCCAATCGCCTCGACCGTGTGCAGCCGCGGATCGAATCCGATCCGTCCGCCGTCCGGCAGTTGCTCAGCAAGCCAGTCGCCCAGCGACACTTCCGGCCAGCTCACCGGCGCAAAATGTTCGACATCCACCTGCGCGCGCACCTGAACGCGGTAGCGTCCGTCGACAAAAACGCCGGCGACCTCGGCCAGGACGGCACAGAATCCGGCCGACCCCGTGAACCCGGTCAGCCAGGCCAGGCGCTCGTCATGGGGCGCGACGTATTCTCCCTGATACGCGTCCGCGCGCGGGACGAGAAAGCCGTCGAGCCCCATCGCCGCAATGCGCGCCCGAAGCGCAGCCAGTCGCGGTGGGCCGTCCTGCGGGCGGGTCGTCACCTCGAAACTCTGAAACATCCGCTTCTCCATGGACACCGGCCCCTGTTTCTTCTGTCGGAAAATATCCCCGCCGGAGGCACGCGCCATCGGCGCGTTTCCATCGCGACGCTTTGCCCGCTAACCTGCCTTCCGAAGTCCGGCGAAACGCGCCCGCGCCCGCGGGTCGGTGTCGAAGAGCGCAGCGAGTTGCTCGGTAATGGCACCTGCGAGCTGTTCCACATCCGTAATCGTCACCGCGCGGTCGTAGTATCGCGTCACGTCGTGGCCGATGCCAATGGCGATCAGCTCGACCTGGCGGCGTTTCTCGATCATCGCGATAACGTCGCGCAGGTGCTTCTCCAGGTAGTTTGCGGGGTTCACCGAAAGCGTGGAATCGTCCACCGGTGCGCCGTCGGAAATCACCATGAGGATCTTGCGCGCTTCCGGCCGCACGATCGCCCGTCTATGCGCCCATTCCAGCGCCTCGCCGTCGATGTTTTCCTTCAGCAGCCCCTCTTTCATCATCAGGCCGAGATTGTCGCGCGCGCGCCGCCAGGGCGCATCGGCCGACTTGTAGATGATGTGGCGCAGGTCGTTCAGCCGGCCGGGAATCTGGCTGCGGCCCTCTTTGAGCCAGCGTTCGCGGCTCTGCCCGCCTTTCCAGGCGCGGGTGGTGAAGCCGAGGATCTCGACCTTTACCGAGCACCGTTCCAGCGTGCGTGCCAGCACGTCGGCGCAGATCGCGGCGATGGAAATCGGCCGGCCGCGCATCGAGCCTGAATTGTCCAGTAGCAGCGTCACCACGGTGTCGCGGAACTCGGTGTCCTTCTCGATCTTGAAGCTCAGCGGCGTGGTCGGGTTGGCCACGACGCGCGCCAGCCGGCCGGCGTCGAGGATACCTTCCTCCAGGTCGAACTCCCAGCTTCGGTTCTGCTGTGCCTGCAACCGGCGCTGGAGCTTGTTGGCAAGTCGCGAAACCGCGCCCTTCAGCGGCTCAAGTTGCTGGTCGAGATAGGCGCGCAGCCGCTCCAACTCCGGCGGTTCGGCCAGGTCGGTCGCCTCGATAATCTCGTCGAACTCGGTGGTGAATACCTCGTAATTGGGATCCGCCTCGGAAACCGGTGCCGGGGCGGGGGGCTCGAGCGGCGCCTCGCCCTCTGGCATCTCCGTCTCTTCGGCCATGTCCGACTCCGCGGCGTCGTCCATCGTGACCTGTGCTTCGGAGGGATCGTCGGTGTGTTCCTGATCTTCCTCGGGCCGGCTCTCGTCGTCCTGCTCGCCGGCGTCATCCTCGTCGCCGCTGCTCTCCGGCTCGTCCGGGTCCTGTTCCGCCTCGTCGGGTTGCTCCTCGTCGTCGACCTCGTCGGGGTCTTCGCCGAGCTGGTCACCGTAGCCCAGATCGTCGATCACCTGGCGTGCGAACCGGGCAAAGGCGGCTTGGTCATTCAGACAGGTTTCAAGGTCCGGCAGGGTCTCGGCCGCCGACCCTTCGAGGTGGTCGCGCCACAGGTCCAGCACGTTCTGCGCGCCGTCCGGTAGCTCACGCCCGGTGGCAAGCTGCCGGATCATGTAGCCCGCCGCGACCGCCAGCGGCGCTTCGCTGGCACGCGTGATCTGATCGTAACGCCGCCGGTGCGCCTCGGTGGCGATCTTCGCATCGATATTGCCCGCCGTGCCGGGCATCGCCCGCGCGCCGAGCGCTTCGCAACGCGCCGTCTCCATCGCCTCGTAAAGATCGAGTGCCATCTGGCCGGACGGCAGGTACCGCCGATGCACGGCATCGTCGTGGAACTTGCGTTTCAGCGCGTAAGCATCGGCCGTGCCGCGCGCCAGCAGGACTTCCTCCTTCGTGAGCCGCCGGCTGATCTGCGGCAGCCGCATCTGGTCGGCGGTCATCCCGGGCGGGTCGACGGTAAAGACGACGCCCAGGTCGGGATCGTCGGCGATCACCCGGGTCGCTTCTGTCAGCGCCTTCTTGAAGGGATCGGCGGGGTTGTCTTGCTGGGCCATGCGCGCACCGGGAGAAAACTACGAACGTCGGCGCAGTCTATGCGGCATTCACGCCGGGGGCCATGCGCAGGCGGCAAAAAAGTGGGCGGGCGCCGTCCCCGTTTCGCGCGACCCGCCCGGCCTGCCTATCGGGAAACCAGCAAGTAGCCGCGCGAGCGTCCGTCGTTGTCGCTATCGGGCGTGTTCATCGCGTCGAAGAGCGTGGCGGCCTCGACCCAGACCGGCGGGTACTTGTAGCGCGACACATCCAGGATCAGGAAGCGATCGGTCTCGGCGTCATAGGCAGCCAGCGGCGAAATGTGTCCGCCCTTCTCCTGTCCGATCCCGGCCCGCAGGTAGTTGACCAGAATGAAGCTCTCCTCGTCCTCGATACTGGCAATTGCAGTCTCCCGAAACACGTCGAGCGTGCCGTCCTCGGCGTGATGGGGGGCGGCCGAAACGCCGTGGGCCACGAACATGCCGCCCAACTCGTCGAGCGTCAGCCCGGCGCGCTCGATACGGGCGCGGGGCTTCACCTCCTCGGTCTGGGGGGTGAAGACATTCTCCTGATCGAACAGCCCCAGTCCGAGCGTCATCTGCGACGCGGGGCGCGGGACATCCATCGCGTTCAGCACCATGGCGATCGAGGCAGGTCCGCAGAATGCCGGGTGCACCTGATTGGTGAAGTGAATGCCCAGATCGAAGTAGTCGGCCTGGGCCTCGGACTCCATCAGCAGCGACTGCCCCTCAGTGCTGTTGAGCGCAATGAGGCTCTGAGGCAATGGCAATGTCTCGGAAAAAGCGGGGGTCAGGGGCAGGACGGCGAGGCCGAACAAGCCCGGTATCAGGAATTTCATGAAATCCTCCCGTGAAATGCAGCGTTGATTTGCCGTGTTCGCGTATCAGCGAATGCTACGGGCCGGGGCGGATTCGGGCAATGCGCCCGTTAGAATGCCATGAGTCCCCGGCAATAGGACATCTCGCTCTCGGCGCGCCGGCGTGCCCAGGCGGCTGCACGGGCATCGCGGTAGAATGCGGCGCGGCTCAGAAGAGCGGAATGCGCCTGCCGCGCGGCTGTTCGCTGTGCCAACACGTGCGGACCGGCGTCCTCCGGCATCGCCGCCTCCAGCAGATCGATCATTGCAGCGCGCTCGGTTTCGGTTTCGGAAGCGCGTGGGTCGGCGAGCAACCATTGGTGGTGCATCTCGGCGGAATAGCGCCCTGCACAGGAGGCGAAAGCCTGAACGAGATCAGCGGGATACGTCGCAGCTGCCCGTCCTGCGCCTGCGGTGGAGCAGAGGTGAAGTGCGGCGACAATCGTAAATAATCTGATCACAAAACAATCGTTACACGATTTGTTCCGCTTAAAAATAGGTCACTTTGTGAACAATTGGTGGCGTTGCACATTTGCGTGGGCAACAGGATGCGCCCCGTCCGAACGGATCGGCGGGGCGACAAAGGGCGAGTTGGCCGTCTGGTATCTTGAGAGCGGGTCGTTCGGCGCGGTGGCCGACGGTTAGACGAGCGCCGCGCTCACCGCGCTTTCGGGGAGTTCCTCGTCGAAACAGCGCTGGTAGAACTCTGCAACCGTCTGCCGCTCCAACTCGTCACACTTGTTGAGGAAGGTCAGGCGGAACGCGTAGCCGACGGAATGGAAGATCCGCGTGTTTTCCGCCCAGTTGATGACCGTTCTGGGGGACATCACGGTGCTGAGTTCGCCGTTCATGAAGGCGGTGCGGGTCAGGTCGGCGACCGTCACCATCTGGCTGACGATCTTCCGCCCCTTCTCATTGTTGAAATGCGGCGTCTTGCTGAGCACGATCATCGTCTCCGCGTCGTGGCTGAGGTAGTTCAGCGTCGCCACGAGCGACCAGCGGTCCATCTGCGCCTGGTTGATCTGCTGCACCCCGTGATAGAGGCCTGTGGTGTCGCCCAGGCCAACCGTGTTGGCGGTGGCGAAGAGGCGGAAGCTCGGGTGCGGGGTGATGATCTCATTCTGGTCGAGTAGGGTAAGCTTGCCGTCATGTTCCAGCACCCGCTGGATGACGAACATAACATCGGCGCGGCCGGCGTCGTATTCGTCGAAGACGATGGCCACCGGGTTGCGGAGCGCCCAGGGCAGGATGCCCTCGTGAAACTCGGTCACCTGCTTGCCGTCACGCAGCTTGATTGCGTCCTTGCCGATCAGGTCGATCCGGGAAATATGGCTGTCGAGGTTCACCCGTGCTGCGGGCCAGTTCAATCGTGCCGCCACCTGCTCGATGTGGGTCGATTTGCCGGTGCCGTGATAGCCCTGGATCATCACCCGCCGGTTGTGGCTAAAGCCCGCGAGGATCGCCAGCGTGGTGTCGGGGTCGAACTTGTAGGTGGCGTCTATTTCCGGCACGCGGTCCGTCGCCTCCGCGAAGCCCTTCACCACCATGTCGGTGTCGATGCCGAAGACATCGCGCACCGAGATTTCCTCGGTGGGTTTCGCTTTCGGGTCGACTTGGGTGGCTGCCATGGCGCTGTTCCTCGAAATACCTCACCCGCCCCGCATCGGACGGAGCCGACGCCGGGGATGCACCATATCGGGGCAGGGCGCAAGGGTGGCCTCGGTCACGAGCCCGATGCTGCCGCAGGGTGACGACGGGTACCGCCACATAAGGTGCGGTTGTGGCGCATCGGTGCCCGGTGTCCCGTTCGAAGGTTGCCGACCGCTGGTCCGCCTTCCTGTGCGTTTGCCACGAGGTATGGCGAAGGATTTCTCCATCTGGCATCGGCGGGTAGGCCGACACCGGAAACGGCACGCAAGGATCGGCCACAGGTGCGGATATCGCTGTGGACCAATCGAGACAGTTCGAATGATCCGGCGTGACACAGCATTGACAGGGGTATGCCAACCGCCGAGTCTCCGGTGATGATATCCAGAAGATACAAAACGGTCTTCGTGCATATCCCCAAGACAGGCGGGCAGAGTGTCGAGTGCGTTTTCCTGAAAGCTCACGGGCTTGACTGGGAAAGCCGTGCGCCGCTTCTTCTCAGGCGCAACGCGGACCCCGCGCAGGGTCCGGAGCGGTTGGCGCATCTTTATGCTGACGAATACGCCGAGCGATATCTTTCGCGGGAAGAGTTCGAGAGTTTTTTCAAGTTTGCGATTGTTCGAAATCCCTACGATCGGCTTCTGTCTGAATACAGGTACCGTGGCGCAAAGGTGCCGTTGTGGCTTTTCCTGTTGCGTCCGCTGCGAAACGACTACGCGGACCGTGTTCGGCATCTCATTCCCCAGACACGATACATTTATTCGCGGGACGGTGAGCTGCTTGTGGATGCGGTGATTCGCTTCGAGGACATTGCGGATGAAATGCCGAGGATCTTCCAACGAACCATCGGCGAGGCCCATGCGTTGCCCCACGTGAACAAGTCCCGCAAGTCGAGCGCGAAATTGCGTCTGTCGTGGCTAAGCCGCCTGATCATCCGTTATCGCTATGCCAAGGACTTTCGTTGCCTCGGGTATGATCGGCATGCGTGATCTCCGGCAGCCGTTGTAGGTTTGTTGCCCGACGCGCTAGGCCGACCGTGCTTGCGGGGCGTGCCATTCCATCTTCCAGCGCTCCAGTTCCTGCCCGTTGCGTTGCACGGTCTCGCCGGCGATCACCTCCCAGCCGCGGGGCTCCAGAAACCGGCGGCACAGGTGGCTAGCGAAGGTCGTCATGTGACTGAGGCCGCGCGTGGCGGCCCAGCCGGACATTTCGCCATAAAGGGCAGCGGCAATGCCGGAGCCATGCCAGGGCGGACGTACGAAGAAGAAATCGAGATGGCCTTCTGGCGTGACCGTCAGAAAACCCGCCGCGTCTCCGCTGTCCTCGGCGACCCAGGTGACGCCCGCGGCCAGCCGCGGCGGCATCCAGTCTTCGAGTGTGTCGCTCGGCGCCCAGGCGCGCGCCTGTTCGGGCGTATAGAGCGGCGCCGTGCCATTGCGGACCGCATCGACATAGATTGCGTGGCAGGCGGCAGCATCGGCCGCGCTGCCGAGGCGGATTTGCCAGTTCATGTGATCATTGCCTTCACCTTGAATTCCGGCCTGTCCCAAAGGCGGCCGGCCATGATTTCCGCCAACGTGGCAATGGCGCGGTCCACCTCAGCCTCCCCGACATAGAGGGGCGTGAAGCCGAAGCGCATGATGTCCGGTGCCCGGAAGTCCCCGATCACGCCGCGGGCGATCAGCGCCTGCATCGCCGCGTATCCGTCCTCGAAGTGGAACGAAACCTGCGAGCCCCGGCGGTCCGGATCGCGCGGAGAGGCGAGGCGCAGCTGCGGGCAGGTCGCCTCGACGCCTGCGATGAATCTCTCGGACAGCGCGATGGAACGGGTCCGGACATCGGCGATATCCACCTTCTCCCAAATGTCGAGTGCTGCCTCCAGCGCGGCCAGTTGCAACACCGGCGGGGTGCCGACACGCATCCGGGCGATCTGGTTGGCCGGGCGGTAGGCAAGATCGAAGTCGAAAGGTGCGGCATGCCCCTGCCAACCCTGCAACGCGGTTCCGGCGGCATTGGCATGTGCGGGCGCGACATACACAAAGGCTGGGGCTCCCGGGCCCGCGTTGATATATTTGTAGGTGCACCCGGCGGCAAAGTCGGCCCCCGCTGCCGCAAGGTCGACGGGCAAGGCGCCGAAGGAATGCGCCAGATCCCAGAGGGTTAGAGCGCCGACCTCATGTGCCGCGTCAGTCAATGCGGTCATGTCATGCCGCCTGCCGGTGCGGTAGTCCACCTCGGTCAGCATCAGCACGGCGACCTCTTCGGTGAGCGCTCCGGCCACTTCCTCTGGCGCCACGGTCACGAGTCGCGTGCCGTTGCCCAGCGTCCGTGCGAGCCCTTCCGCCATGTACAGGTCGGAGGGGAAATTGCCGGTGTCGGAGAGGATAACCCGACGCTCCGGGCGCAGCGCGAGCGCGGCCGCAAGCGCCTGATAGATCTTGATCGAGAGAGTATCTCCCACCACCACGTGCCCGGGTTCAGCACCGATCAGCGCGGCGATCCGGTCGCCGAGGGTCTCCGGCATCATGTGCCACCCGGCCGCGGTCCACCCGCCGATCAGCAATTCCTCCCATTCCGGACGCATGACCTGCGCCACGCGCGCCGGCGTTGCTTTCGGAAGTGGCCCGAGCGAATTGCCGTCGAGATAGACGACGCCCTCGGGCAGGTGAAACTGGTCACGGGTCCAGTTGAATTCTGTCATCCTCGGCTCCGGTCTGGTCCCGGCCTCTTGGCATATCGGCGCGTCGGTTGCCAGTACGTGCACGCGCCGAAGGCGCGCCCGGCCCAACGGGAGGAGGTGCATCTGCGATGCGCCGACGACGGGCGGGAGCGCTGGCGGTCCGTTTCGCCGCAGATAGCGGACTCGACTTTAAATTCGTTTGTTGGAATATGTAAGGCGGGAGGAACCGCACATGATCCACAAGACCTGCACGGCACTCGCGGCGTCGCTCATTGCGTTGACCGCACAGGCGAGCGAAGACATCGCCGATCAGTATCCGCAAAGCCCGCTCTATTCCAAACCCGTGGAGGTGATCCCCGGCATCTGGTCGGCCATCGGCGCAACCGCGCCGCCGACCTATGAAAACACCGGTCACAACAACAACCTCAGCTTCATCGTGACCGGTGACGGCGTTGTGGTCGTGAATGCCGGTGCTGCTGCGGTGCTGGCCGAAGCGCTGCATCAGGAGATTCAGGCGGTGACGGATCAGCCCGTGAAGCTGGTGATCAACGAGAACGGGCAGGGGCATGCCATGCTCGGCAATTCCTACTGGGCCGCGCAGGGAGTGCCTATCCTGGCCCATGTGGATGCGGCGCATGAAGTGAAGGAAACCGGCCATCGCATTCTGGAGGGAATGAAAGGATACAACCGCGACAAGGCCGAAGGCACCGAGATTCAGGGGCCGACGATTACCTTCGAGGACAGGTACGATGCATCCATGGGGGACGTGACGATCGAGGTTCTGCATCTCGGACCGGCACATAGTCCGGGCGATATCCAGGTCTGGCTTCCCGAGAAGGGCCTCGTCATTGCCGGAGACATGGCGTTTCACGAACGTATGCTGCCGATCTTCCCGGACACGATCACCCGCGATTGGATCGAGACCTGGGACACCGCGTTCGAGACGCTTGGCGCGACATATGTGATCCCCGGCCACGGCCACCCGACCAACATGGACCAGGTACGCCGCTACACGCGCGATTATCTGGTGTATCTGCGGGAGAAGATCGGAGCGCACCTCGACGAAGGCGGCGATCTGGCCGAGGCCTACTACGTGGACCAGTCGCCCTATGTTGGTCTCGATACGTTCGAGGAACTGGCCACGAAGAATGCCGGTCGTGTCTACGAGGAGATGGAATTCGAGTGACGTCAGGCCGTGCCGGGTCTCCGTTCAGTTGGGTCTGGACTTAGCTAGTGTCTAAGTCTTGAGGGGCGTCTCGTCTCGATCCGTATAGCACGTAGCGCCTGAAGACCGGTGTCAGGACATTGCAGCTGTCGTTGGAATTGTGTCGCACGGAGCTGCGCCGGCTAGAGAACTGAACAGGTCTTCTGGCTTGTTCGCGGTAACATTGCGCGTTTGCGTCAACCGCTGTGTCGACGAAGGCGTCTGTTGCTTGTTAGGTTTTGCCTAACTAGAGCTGTCGCAGGTTCTACTTTCGGAATATCGTTTTGCGAGAGATGGATGAGGCCGTCCGGGGGTATGCCGGCTGGTCTGACTGCCGGCCTTGCGGTGCCCGCGGCTCGACCAAGGATGCAAGGAGAACGCCAGAGACATGCCAGTCGAAACGACGGACACGCTGATCGTGGGGGCGGGCCAGGCAGGGATCGCCATGAGCGCGCATCTGGGCGAGAACGGCGTGCCACACGTCATTCTGGAACGCGGCCGGATCGCCGAACGCTGGCGGTCCCAGCGCTGGGATTCGCTGGTTGCGAACGGCCCGGCCTGGCACGACCGTTTCCCGGGGCTGACCTTTGACGATCTCGCGCCCGATGCCTTCGCATCGAAGGAACGGGTCGCTGACTATTTCGCGGAATATGCCGAGAAAGTCCGCGCGCCGGTGCGCTGCGGCGTCGAGGTAACGCGGGTGGTGCGGAACGCGGGGCGGCCCGGGTTTCTGGCCGAGACCACTCACGGTGCCATCGAGGCCAGCCGGATCGTTGTCGCGACGGGGCCGTTTCAAAAGCCGGTCATCCCGCCGATCGTGCCGGCGCACGCGCCGGTGACACAGATGCACTCGGCAAGCTACCGCAATCCCGATGGCCTGCCGGAGGGGGGCGTACTCGTCGTGGGCGCGGGGTCTTCGGGCGTTCAGATCGCCGATGAGCTTTTGCGCGCCGACCGGCGGGTCTTTCTCTCGGTCGGCCCGCACGACCGGCCGCCGCGAAGCTATCGCGGGCGGGACTTCGTCTGGTGGCTCGGCGTGTTGGGCCTGTGGGACGCCGCAGCGCCTCCGCAAGGTGCCGAACACGTGACGATCTCCGTCAGCGGCGCCCATGGCGGGCACACGATCGATTTTCGCGATCTTGCCGCGCGCGGGATGACCCTGGTCGGACGGACCGAGGGGTACTCGGACGGGGTATTGTCCTTCGCCGGGGACCTGGGGGAAAACATCGCCGTCGGCGATGCCAATTACCTCTCCGTGCTGGACGCGGCCGATGCCTATGTCACTCGCAATGGGCTCGATCTGCCGGAAGAGCCGCACGCACGGCGGATCGGTTCCGATCCCGACTGCATCGCCAATCCGTTGCTGTCCGTGAACCTCGAAGACGCCGGGATCGGCACGATCCTCTGGGCGACGGGGTTCGGACGCGACGACAGCTGGTTGCATGTCGATGCCTTCGACACCGACGGCAAACCACGCCACCAGCGCGGGGTATCCACCGAGCCCGGCGTGTATTTCCTCGGGCTTCCCTGGCAGTCCCGTCGCGGCTCCTCGTTCATCTGGGGCGTGTGGCACGATGCGAAGTTCATCGCCGAACACATCGTGACGCAACGCGGTTACCTGGCTTATTCTCCCGCGGACGCACAGATGCCGGCGGGACGTTGAGGACCGTACCGTATCGGACGCGTGCCCGTTTCGACGCCGGCACCGCAGGACATGAGACCCAAACCACGGAACGACGCATGGCCCATACCCGTATTCGCAAGTTCAACACAGCAGAGACCTACCCCGAGCAGAATCTGGACAACGATCTTTGCCAGGCCGTCGTCACGCAGGGCGGGCGGACGGTTTATCTGCGTGGGCAATGCCCGCAGGAACTGGACGATGCGCGCAATATCGACAGCCACGATCCGGCCGAGCAGACCCACAAGGTCATGCAGAACATCCGCCAGCTGATCGAGGAGGCTGGCGGCTCGATGGAGCATCTGGTGAAGGTCGTGGTCTATATCACCGACGTCCGTCACCGGGAGGCGGTTTACCGGACGATGGGTGAGTACATCAAAGGCGTTCACCCGGTCTCCACGGGGCTCGTGGTGTCTGCTCTGGCGCGTCCCGAGTGGCTGGTGGAGATCGACGCCACGGCGGTGATCCCCGATTGAGAACGCGGCCGGGGGCTGTCTGCCCCCGGACCCCCGAGGATATTTGCCGACAGAAGAAGGGGCCTTGTCCGATGACATTTTCGCTTGTGGCACGATGCGCGCGGACAGGTATGTTCGGGGTCGCGATCTCATCCTCTTCGCCGGCGGTGGCGGCACGGTGCTCCTATGCGCGGGCAGGCGTTGGTGCGGCGGTTTCGCAGAACGTCACCGATCCGGAGCTCGGGCCAATGGCGCTCGATGCGATGGCGGCTGGCGGAAGCGCTGCGCAAGCCATTCGAGAGGTCGCCGAAAGGGGGCGTTTCGTGGAGTATCGGCAGGTTCTGGCGGTGGACCGCGCCGGGCGCACGGCCATTCATTCCGGACCGAACTCGCTTGGGATCTGGACACAGGCGGAGGGTGACAACGTTGCCGCTGCCGGGAATCTTCTTGCGAACGAAGGTGTGCCGCAGAGCCTCGTCAAGGCCTTCTGCGCCGCCGATGGTCATCTCGGGGATCGGTTGATTGCCGCGCTGCGCGCCGGGCTGGCGGCCGGCGGGGAGGCCGGGCCGGTGCATTCGGCAGGTTTGATGCTGGTGGACCGCGTCCCCTGGCCCGTGGCCGATCTGCGATGCGACTGGACGGAGGAATGCCCGATCGAGGCGGTCGCGACTGCCTGGCACGTCTACAAGCCGCAACTCGAAGACTATGTCCAGCGCGCGCTCGATCCGCGCGCGGCGCCGTCCTATGGCGTGCCGGGCGACGAATAGGAAAAAGACGGAGACGCGCATGAGCGACCTTTCTCACACCGACTGGCAGGCCCGTGCGGCTGCCCTGAGTTTCCGCAGCCAGGCGTTTATCGGCGGAACCTTCGTCGACGCAGCCTCTGGCGAGACCTTCGACTGTATCAACCCGGCGACGGGAGAGGTGCTGACGCAGGTCGCAGCCTGCGGCGCGACGGATGTGGACCGCGCGGTTGCCGCGGCGCGGCGGGCTTTCGAGGCCGGACATTGGTCGCGTGCTGCGCCGGGGGAGCGCAAGGCGGTGCTGTTGAAGCTGGCCGATTTGATTCGGGCGAACCTGCAGGAGCTAGCGCTCCTCGACAGTCTCGACATGGGCAAGCTGGTGCAGGATGCCGTGACGGTCGACGCGCCGGGATCGGCGCATTTCTTCCAATGGCATGCCGAGGCCATCGACAAGCTCTATGACGAGGTCGCGCCCAATGGGCCGGGCGACCTGGCACTGGTGCGTCGGGTGCCGGTGGGCGTGGTCGGGGCGGTGACGCCGTGGAATTTCCCGCTCGACATGGCGACGTGGAAGTCGGCGGCGGCACTGGCGGCGGGCAATTCGGTGGTACTGAAGCCGGCGGAGCAGTCGCCGCTCTCCGCCTTGCGGCTTGCGGAACTGGCGGCCGAGGCGGGGGTGCCGGACGGCGTCTTCAACGTCCTGCCCGGTTTCGGCGGGACGGCGGGTAAGGCCCTGGGGCTGCACATGGACGTGGATGCACTGGCTTTCACCGGCTCCACGGCCGTGGGCAAGATGTTCATGGCCTATTCCGGGCAATCCAACCTCAAACAGGTCTGGCCGGAGACGGGCGGCAAGAGTCCCAACCTGGTCTTCGCCGATTGCGAGAATCTCGACGCGGCGGCCGACATGGCGGCGTTCGGCATTTTCTTCAACCAGGGCGAGGTCTGTTCGGCGAATTCGCGGCTCTACGTGGAGCGGTCGATCAAGGACGCCTTCCTGGAGAAAATGATTGCGCGGGCGGAGGCAATGCAGCCCGGCGACCCGCTCGACCCGGCCTCGAAGATGGGCGCCATCGTCGACGCCGCGCAAACCGAACGGATCATGGGTTTCATAGGCGCGGGTCGGAAGACGGCCAACCTTGTGGCGGGCGGCGACCAGGTGACGGTGGCGGGCAGGGGGCTGTTCGTGCAACCGACGATTTTCGATGACGTCTCGCATGACGATCCGCTGGCGCGGGAAGAGATCTTTGGCCCGGTCCTGTCCATCGTGCCTTTCGACACCGAGGCAGAGGCCGTGGAGATGGCCAACGACTCGATCTACGGGCTGGCGGCCTCCGTCTGGACTGACAACCTGAGCCGGGCACTACGGGTTTCCGATGCGCTGCACGTGGGGACGTGTTCGGTCAACACGGTCGATGCGCTCTCCGCCCAGACGCCCTTCGGCGGGATGAAGCAATCCGGGTTCGGCCGTGACCTGTCGTTGCACTCCTTCGACAAATACACGGCACTGAAGACCACCTGGATCAAGTATCGGGCTTGAAGCGCGTGGGGCGCGTCGGCTACCTCCGTCCCATGCCGCTGCGCTTCACACTCCGCCAGTTGGAATACTTCGTCGCCGTCGGCGAGGCGGGCTCGATTGCGCGCGCCGCCGACAAGGTCAACGTTTCGTCTCCGTCCATTTCTGCTGCGATCGGCCAGTTGGAAGAGGAATTCGGCATCCAGCTCTTTGTGCGGAAGCACGCGCACGGGTTATCGCTATCGCAGGCCGGGCGGCAGTTCATGGGGCAGGCCAAGCGTGTTCTGGAGCAGGCGGAAACCCTGAACCGTCTGGCCGGCGACGTGCTCGGCAAGGTGCAGGGGCCGCTCTCCGTGGGCTGCCTGCTGACCTTCGCGCAGATCGTCGTGCCGCGGTTGCGGCGATCGTTCGAGGCGCGATTCCCGGGGGTAACCGTCAGCCAGCACGAGTTGACGCAAGCGCAGATCTTCGACTGGCTGCGGCGCGCGGAGATCGACGTGGCGCTGGCCTACGATCTGGAAATCCCGGCGGAGCTGGAGTTCCTGCCGCTTGCCGAGTTGCCGCCCTATGTGCTGGTTGGCGCGGATCATCCCATTGCGGACCGGCCGGAGGTCTCGATCCTTGAGGTGGCGGAGCATCCGATGATCCTGCTGGATTTGCCCTATTCCTCCGACTACTTCCTGTCGCTCTTCGCGCAGGCCGGGGTGGCACCGCGGATTGCCGAGCGGACCCGCGACATGGCTGTGATGCGTTCGCTCGTGGGCAACGGGTTCGGCTATTCCATCGCCAATATCCGCCCCCTGTCGGACCGCTCGCCGGATGGGCGGGCGTTGCGATGCATCCCGCTGGCGGGCGCCGTGCGGGCGATGAAACTGGGGCTGGTGATGGTGCCGGGCGCGCGCTCTGTCCTGACGATATCGGCCTTTGCCGAACATTGTCGGGAGGTGCTTGGCGCGGGCGAGATCCCTGGGTTGGACGGTCCGGCGCCGCGGCCGGGCGCCTGACCCCCGCCGCGCAACGTCTCAGGAGGTCGGATAGGTGCCGCTCAGGCGGGTTGGGAGGGGTATCCGGCCGCTTCCATGGCCGCCTGCAGATCCTCTTGCGGAAGCGCACTGGTGATCGCGACCGTACGGTCGTCGAGGTTGCAATCAACCGACGAGCCGGTGTCGACCTCCTTGATCGCTTTCTCGATGGCGGCCGTGCAATGGCCGCAGCTCATGTCTGGCACCGTGAATCGGGGCATGGTGATCTCCTGTTTTTCCGCGACCGTGACGGCTTCCTGCGCCGGAAGGTCAAGCAAAAACTGCAGCGGCAGGTCGCGCCCATCGCCGCGGGTGGCGCGGTCGTACGGGAGGGTGGCTCAGTTCGTCTCGACCGGGCGTGAGCGCATGCGGCTGGCGGTTTCCCTTTCGGCGCGCTTGCAGCGCATGGGCGGCAGGCCACGGTCCATCAGGTCCATGTCTTCGAGCACCATGTCGCCCATTTGCTTGAAGGCCACATCGAGCGCTCCCGCTCTGTGCGCGGACCGAATGATACCGCTCAGCTGCCGTACCGGATGGTCGGGCGGCAACGGCTCTTCTGGGAAAACATCGCTGGCGGCGAGGATGTGCCCGCGCGATACCGCGTCGATCAGCGCATCGAAATCCACGACATCGGCGCGCGACAGCAGGATCAAGGCCGCACCCGGACGCATGCGGGCGAATTCTTCGGCGCCAAGGAAGCCACGGTTCTCGGCCGTGACGGCCGCCAGGACGAAAACATGGTCTGATTGTTCGAGAACCGTCTCAAGGCTGGCCGGGGTCACGCCGTGGTCTTGTAGGATCGATGGCGGCAGCCAGGGGTCGAACACCCGTACCGTGGCGCGAAATCCGTGCAGCAGGCGGTTGAGCGCCTTGCCGAGATCGCCGAAGCCGATGATACCGATCTCCGATCCGGTCAGGAGCCGGGCCGTTGCATTGCCGTCGCCGCCCCACTTCTCCGTACCTCTGCGGAAGTCGCTATCCGCGTCAACGATGCCGCGCGCGAGATTGAGCGCCAGCGCCAGCCCCATCTCTGCCACAGGCACGGCAAACACCGCACCGGTGGTCAACACGTGGATCCCACGCCGAAAGACCTCGTCATAGGGCATGTTGTCGATCAGATTCGACTCGACGTTGAGCACGGCCCGCAGGTTCTTCATCTGCGCCAGGGTCTCGGATGAGATCGGCGGCTGCCCAAGCACGAAACGCGCCTCGCGGAGCACGGCGGCGTCAAGCGACGCGACCTTGTCTTCGGTCGTTTCCACGAGGTCGTAGCGGCTGCGAAGTTGCTCCAGTTTTTCAATCGTGAAGATGAGATCCAGCGTGCGCGGCTCAGGCGCGCAAATGACGATGGGCTTCGGCTGTTCGATCATGACGAATCCTCCCGAATGACGGATAAATCGATTTACAGAGTGAGTAAACCGATTTATTTTGCGATTCTAGGCGGAATATTCCGGCCAAGGGGAGGATGTATGCCGCGGGAAGAAAAGCCACGTCGCGCCACGATTCACGATGTCGCGCGCCATGCCGGCGTCTCTGCGGCAACCGTGTCAAAGGTTCTGCGGGGCGTATCCTCGGTGAAGGCGGAGAACGCCGATCGCGTGCATGCGGCGGTGAAGGCGCTTGGGTATAGGATGGATCCGCTCGCTTCGGGTTTGCGCAACGAATACCGCCGGATCATCGGTGCCGTCGTCCCGGATCTCGAAAGTGCGTTCTTTGGCGCGTTGGTCGCTGGGTTGGAAGATGCGGCGGAACGCGCCGGCTACCACATGATCGTTTCATCGAGCCGCGAGAGCGAAGAACGCGAGGCTGATCTTGTAGCGCGAATGAACGACTGGCGTGTCGCCGGAACAATACTGGCGCCCGTGCGTTCGGAGCGCGGGCGCGGCGCGGCTATGCTGCGCGAACTCGACATGACGGCGGTGCTGGTCGACCGGGTTTCGGCCGATGATCGATACGACACCGTGACCGCGGATAATTTCGAGGCCTCCGCGGAGGTTGCCGACTTCCTCCTCGGGCTCGGTCACCGGCATGTGCTCCTGCACGGTGCGACGCAGATTTCCAAGGCCGTGCGCACGCGGCTTGCCGGTTTTTCCAAGCGGGCGAAGGCGCGAGAGCCGGGCGTGCACATCGATACGCTGCTCTCGGATGATGACCTGGAGGTCCAGCGCGAAGCCGTGCGTGAGTATTTCGACGTGGCCCTGGGCGAAAACACGCAGGGCGGGCCGACCGCAGTGTTCTCTCTCTCCCAGCACTCGACGCTTCTCGTGCTGTCGGAACTTGGGCGGCGTGGGTTGCGCGTGCCGCAGGATATTTCGCTCGTCGGCTTTGACGACGGGGAGTGGATGCAGACGACGTGGCCGTCGATTACCGCGGTGGCCCAACCCGTCGCGGTCATGGCCGAACGCGCGCTGGCCGCGCTTCTGGCCCGGATCGAGGGAGAGAATACCGGCTTCCCGGTGCAATGCCTGGAACCGTGCAAAATGCTGGTCCGCCAATCGGCCGGACCGGGAGAGGAGATGTCGCGCCAAAGGAGGGGCGGCAGGTAACAACGGACGGACGTATCAACAGGAGGAGAATACCATGTCCAAGAAGATGTCATTCGGAATGCTCGGTGCAACGGCCGTTGCGGCCCTGCTGGCCGTGACTCCGGCGCAGGCCGACGGTGAATACGCGATTCTCATGAAGACCCTGGCGAACCCCTTCTGGGGCGCAATGGGCGAAGGGGTGGAAGCCGGTGCCACGGAGGCCGGCGTACCCTATTTCGTACAGGCGGTGGAAAGCGATCAGGCGGTGGAGAACCAGCTCAACGTCTGCAACACGATGCTGGAGCGCAACCCTGTTGCTCTGGTCACCGCAGCGATCAACTCCACCAACCTGCTGCCGTGCCTGAAGGCCGCCCAGGAGGCCGGGATCAAGGTCGTCGATCTCGATGGCAATCTCGACCCGGCGATCCTGGAGCAGGAGGGGATCGACATTACCTTTTCCATTGGTTCAGACAATGTGAAGGCCGGCGGGCAAGGTGCTGAATACATGGTGGAAGTTCTGGGAGCCGATGCAACGGGTCCGGTGCTGGTGATCGAAGGCCTTTCGGGTAACGTCACCGGTCAGAAGCGGGCGCAGGGCTTCGCCGACAAGTTGGCCGAACTGGCGCCTGGGCTCGAAATCGTCGCCTCGCTGCCCGGTGACTGGGACCGCGGCAAGGCGGCCACGATCACCAACGACATCCTGACCCGCAATCCCGATCTCAAGGGCATTTTCGCAGCCAATGACGGCATGGCGCTCGGCGCGGTGGAATCCGTCTATGCGGCCGGGAAGGGCGGCGACGTGGTGATCATCGGCGTGGACGGAAACTCGGATGCCGTGAAGTCTATCGGACAAGGACGGCTGACAGCTTCTGTCGCACAGCTGCCCTATCTCGTGGGGAAACAGGCCCTTGAGAACGTGAAGACCGTTGTCGAAGGCGGATCGGTCGAGGGTCACATCACCGTGCCGACACTCGTCCTGACCAAGGAGGTCATGGATGCGGGCACCGAGCCGCTGCTCGAATTCGTGAAGTGACCCGCTTCGGCCCGGCGGGGATCACTCCCGGCCCCGCCGGGCCTCTCGGTACGATCCGAAACGTCGCCGGGGCGTGGTTTGCCTCCAGCGTATCAGCGAGAAATTGAGATGACCTCCACACCTTCACAGGCTGTCGCCGCTCCGAGCCTCTGGAGACGGCTCCAGACCGGCTCTATCGAGCAACTTCATGTGCGGCTCGAGTCGCTGATCGTGCTGATCGTGCTGGCAGGGATCATGGCGATGCTCTCGCCATATTTCCTCTCCGTCAGCAATTTCATGAACATCCTGCTGGCGACCTCCACGATCGGGGTGCTGGCCATTGCGGCGACCTTCGTGATCGGCTCTGGCGGGCTCGACCTGTCTCTGGGCTCGGTCATGGGGTTTTCGGGGGTCGTCGGTGCCTACGTGGGCGTCAACTGGGGCATGCCCATGCCGATTGCCGTTCTGGCCTGTATCGGCGCCGGCGCGCTTGCTGGTTTCGTCAACGGCACAATCGTCACGCGGGCTTTCGTGCCCGCCTTCATCGTGACCCTTGGAATGCTCGGCATCGCGCGCGGGCTGGCGCTGGTCATCTCCGATGGGCGCGTGATCTACGGGCTGCCGCAGGCGATGGTCTATCTGGGGCAGGGGCGCCCGTTGGGCATCCCGATGCCTGTCATCATATTCGTCACGACCGCAGTCATCATGCATTGCGTGCTCGCCTACACGCGCTATGGCCGCCACACGCTGGCGATCGGCGACAGCGAGAACGCCGCACGCACCGCAGGTATCAATATAGAGCACCATCGTCGTACGCTCTACACGCTGTCAGGCGCTCTTGCGGGGCTCGGCGGGCTGCTCTTCACGGCGCGGATCAACGCAGGCGATCCGACCGCGGGTCTTACCTATGAACTGACCGCGATCACGGCGGCGATTATCGGTGGGACGAACCTCTTCGGCGGGCGCGGCTCGATCCTCGGCACAATGGTCGGCGCGTTGATCATGGGCGTTCTGCAGAACGGGCTGAACCTGCTTGCGGTGCAATCCTACTACCAGCAGATGGCCATCGGTGCCGTCCTCATCCTCGCGGTCTTCATCGACCAGTATCAGCTCAGGAAGGAGACCCGCGTATGACCCTCCTCGACGTCAAAGGCATCACCAAGAGCTTCGGCGCGGTTCATGTGCTGCACGGGGTCGATTTCCGGGTGAAAGCGGGCGAGGTCGTGGGCCTCGTGGGCGACAACGGCGCCGGTAAATCGACGCTGATGAAGATCGTGACCGGTATCTACACGGCCGATGCGGGCACGATTGAGCTGGAGGGCAAACCGATCCTCGGATTCGACCCGGGCGAACGTCGCAGCCTTGGGATCGAGATGATTTACCAGGACCTTGCGCTCGCCAAGCAGCAGGACGTGGCGGCCAATATCTTCCTCGGCAGGGAGCCGGTGCGGAAGGTGCTCGGCATGGATTTCGTCGACCGTGCCACGATGAAACGCGAAGCACAGGCGATGATCGACCGGCTGGGTGCCCGCTTGCCCGCGATCTCCCGGCCCGTCGGCTCGTTTTCCGGCGGTCAGCAGCAATCAGTGGCCATTGCGCGGGCGCTCACCTTCAACCCGAAGGTGGTCATCATGGACGAACCCACGGCCGCGCTGGCGGTGCGCGAGGTGCAGGGCGTGCTCGACCTGATCCGCCAGCTCAAATCCGAGGGTATCGGCGTGATCCTGATCTCGCACCGTTTGAACGACGTACTCAGCGTTACCGACAGGATCGTGGTGCTTCGCCAGGGGCGTGCGACCGCGAATCTGACAACTGCCGACACGGACATGGCCGAAGTGGTCTCGGCCATCGTCGGCGGGAATGACATGGCCGAAGCGGCCGAACACGAAGCTAGAGGTTGACCCATGGCGAGACTTGGCCTTCACACCTTCGCCGCTGCGCCGCGGTGGGATGTTGCCGCGATGCGGGCATTGCTGCCGAAGTTCGAAACGCACAAGGTGCGCGTGCTGGAGATCCCCCTTCTCGATCCGGCGGAGATCGACGTTACGGGCACGCGGGCTTTCTGCGAGGAGACCGGGATCGAGCCGGTATGCTCGCTTGGCCTGCCGGACGACATCGACGTGATCTCGGATCCGGAGGTCGGGCTCGCCTTTTTGAAGCCCGCCTTCGAAGTGGCCTCCGGTGTCGGGTCGGCGGCGCTTGCCGGCGTGACCTACGGGACGATCGGAAAGATATCCGGCGCACCGCGTACACAGGCAGAGGTTGACGGAACCTGCCGGTTCATCGAGCGTGCCGCGAAACTGGCGGCCGAGCATGGGCTCCGGATCGGGTTGGAGCCCTGCAACCGTTACGAAACGCATATCATGAACACCGGTGCCGACGGGCGCGCCTATTGCGAGGCGGTTGGAGCCGAGAACGTCTTTATCCACCTCGATACCTATCACATGAACATCGAGGAAACCTCCTATGCCCAGGGATTCCGCGATTGCGGGGAGTTCCTTGGATACGTGCACCTTTCCGAGGCCAACCGTGGCGCTCCCGGCAGCGGAACAATCAACTGGACCGAGGTCTATGAGACTCTTGCAGAGATCGGCTTCGACGGTGTCACCACGCTGGAGAGCATGAACCATGTGCATCCGGCCATCGCGTCGGCCCTTGCCATCTGGCGCCCGGTGGCGCTCAATCCCGATGATGTGATCGATGTCGGTTTGCCGTTCCTGCACCGTGCGGCGGAGGCAGCCGGCTACCGGTACGAATGAGGGACGTTGAAACGGATGAACACGGACATTGGCGCCACGATCGCCCGCCAAGCGGCTATGGTCGCCGAACGGATCGGTGGCCTGCCGAAAACCGACGCTAGGCAGCTTTGCGCCATCGCTGGGCCACCGGGCTCCGGTAAATCGACCCTGGCGGAGGCTGTTGTGGAAGCCCTTGTTGCGCAGGGACTCGCCGCGGTTCTTATGCCAATGGACGGTTTTCACCTCGACAATCGGCTGTTGGAGCCGCGTGGTCTGCTGCCCCGCAAGGGGGCGCCGGAAACCTTCGATTTCGGCGGATTCGCCAGCACTCTGCGAAGGATCCGTACCGAGGCGTCGGTGATTTTGCCGGTCTTCGACCGCACGCGGGAGATTGCCATCGCTGGCGCAGAAGAGATCCGCCCGGAAACCCGGATCGTCGTTGTCGAGGGCAACTACCTCTGCCTTGACGAAGCTCCGTGGCGCGACTTGATGACGTTTTGGGATTTCTCGGCATTTCTGGATGTGCCTGTCGACGAGCTGGAACGCCGCCTTCTGGACCGTTGGCTCGGCTTCGGATTTGCCTCCGATGTTGCGCGGGAGAAAGCGCTCGGAAACGATATCCCGAACGCCAGACGTGTGGCCGCCGCCCGCATGCCCGTGGATTTGGTGATTCCGCACTGACGGCCGACCGATTTGCCACGCAAGATCGGCGCGCGGAGCGTTGCGCCGGCACGTTCACCTGTTTTCGCTCCCGCCGTCGCGCGGCTTGGGTGACCCAAACGCGCCAGTGCTAGCAAATTTCGTGTTGTTGTTCGTGCTTTTTGCTAGATACAGTGTAGATGCCGTAATCTAGGATACAGTCGAATATCCGGGTCTACATTGGGGGCGGGCTTATGGAAGTATGGAAGCCGTGCGTGTCAGCATCGGTTGTTTTTTCGTCGTTGTTCTTCGGAGACGCGGTCCGCGCGCAAAACGATGCCGCCCGTGCCTACCAACTTGCGGCTCAACAGGGGGCTTGTGCCGGACGCGGTATCGAGAGCGCGTTCTTCAACACGTCAGGGCAGATCCAGGTCGCATGCAGGGGCATGGCCGCGCAAAAATCGCTGAGACAAAGCGTCGTTCCGCCAACGGCTTTTGCCATGTTCGGTTTGCTTGCCGGACAGAAGGGAGATTCGGTGAGCGCGACCGGGTCGACTGCCGGAACCCAGTGAGTTCCTGGGTCAATCGCCTATTCCACGTAGTGATCGTGCATCCGCAACTCGCGATCCTTCGACTTGAGGCGGTAGGAGGATGGGCTCGCCCCGATGTAGCGCTTGAACATGCGCGAGAAATAGTACGGGTCCCGGTAGCCCAACTCGTCCGCGACGTCCTTTACCGACCGGCCGAATGACAGGTAATGGACGGCGCGCTCCATCTTCTTCAGTTCGGCGAATTTCGGCGGCGTGTATCCGATACGGTCACGAAAGGCGCGGCGGAAGTACTCCGCATTGTAGGGAACCTTCGCAAGGGCAGCCTCGACAACGCCGGCGTCCAGCGGCTCTGCCGAGATCCGGGCCGCCACCAGCATGATATGCAGTGACAGTGCATCGCGGTTTTCCACCGCCGCCATGGCGCTTTGCCGCCAACCAAGAAACGCGTCCTCAATGAAGGCCGTCAGGACAACCATGAATGCGTGGTGTTGCGCCAATGTTGTTGAGGTGAGCGGCGCGGCGTCGTGATAGTGCTGTACAAGGGGCTTAAGGTAGGGCCAGCCACTCAATCGAACGGATGGGCGCAATTCCATTTGTGAAATGAAGTCCACGTTGCCAAAAAGTTCGAGAGTGAAATGCTGCGCGATGCCGGTGTATCGCTGATCCGACGTTCTGTGGCCCCGGAACCTGCACTGGGCCGGGATGAGCATCGCATCTCCCTCCGTAAGGTGAACAGCCGTGCCGTCGACGACGTATTCTGCGCCGCCGGTCAGGCAAACGACCATGTCATGCACTTGATTCGATTTGTCGACCCGCCATGATTTTCCGTGGTGCATCTTGATCGTGGATCGCGTCAGGTGCACCGAAAGCGCCTCGGGCGGAATGCCGGTCAAAACGGTATGTTCGGTTTCGTCCATCTTTTTGTGCGGCTCCCTTCATTTAATCTGCGAATTTCCCGTGCATACTGGCATATTAGTTGAACAGGAACAAAGTGCCTCGAGTCACGGGGTGAAATTCGGGGGGAGATTGCGCGGGTCGCGCGGCTACGCTGCAAAGCAGTAGGATCGCGGGGTCATCGCTTCGGAAACATGCACGATTCCGGATTTCCGCAATGTGGGAGAGGTCTTAGGGGCGCGACAGAGGCCGTCATCGCCTATGTCGGGGGCGGCTCGCTGAACTGGGCGCCGACCCTGATGGGCGATTTGGCGGCGCACGGCGGCGTGAGCGGCGAAGTGCGGCTGTTCGATATCGACCGAGAGTCGGCCGAACGCAACGCAGGCCTCGGGAATCGGTACGCCAAGGAAACCGGCTGCAGGATCCGCTATGCCGCCGAACCCGATCTGACGCGCGCCTTGAGCGGCGCGGATGTCGTCGTCATCTCCATTCTTCCCGGTTCCTTCGAGGCAATGGCATCCGATCTTTCGATTCCGGCCGCCCACGGCATCGCCCAGTCGGTCGGGGACACGGTCGGCCCGGGCGGATTCATGCGGGCATTGCGCGCAATCCCGATGATGGCCGTGATCGGGCGCGCCATTGCCGCCCATGCACCACGCGCCTTCGTGTGCAACCTGACAAACCCCATGTCGGTTCTGACCGGCACTCTCCACGCGGTTGCACCGGAGGTTCGCTCCTGGGGCGAATGCCACGAAGTGACCAAGCTCCGCCAGATTGCGGCCCGGATCGGTAACCAGCGCCGCCCCGGCGAAGGGTATACCCACCGCGACGTGCAGACGAATGTACTGGGGATCAATCATTTCACCTTCGTCGATGCGATCAGCCTCGACGGAATGGACCTGATGGATGACTACCTGGCCTTCGCCGACGCGCACAGCGCAGATGGCTGGAGAGAAACGCCCAGCGACCCCGACAACGAGTGGCAGTCGTATTTTGAAGACGTCAACCGGGTGAAATTCGACCTCACGTCGCGATATGGGATCGCCGCCGCCGCAGGAGACCGGCATCTGGCAGAGTTTCTACCGCAGTCGGATTACCTCGCCGCTGCTCAGAACTGGGGCTTCGGCCTTACGCCCGTCGAGTTCCGGATGCGCGACCGAGATGCACGGGCGGAACTGCTGGAAGGGTGGTCGCACGGCGACGGGGCGCTCCCGCCGGTCGAACGCTCCGCCGAGGCCTTCCTCGATCAGATCGTCGCGTTGCTCACCGGCGAAGTACACATCAGCAATGCCAACCTGCCCAATCGCGGCCAGGTGGCCGGGCTGCCGGCTGGCGCTGTCGTAGAGACGAATGCCGTCTTCTCCGGCCTCGGCGTTCAGCCGATCCAGGCTGGGCGGCTACCCGCCGGGCTGGAAGCAATCGTTGCCGATCACGCCGAGCGCCAGAGCGCGTTGGTCCGGGCCGTGTTGGCCGGCGATCGCGACGCCCTGTTCCCGCTCTTTGCGTCGGACCCCGCGCTGTGGGGGCTCGGCGAGGATCAACGATACAAGATGTACACCGACATGCTGGCGGCCACCGCCGCATGGCTCCCTGAAACACTGACCCCGGAGGCCGCCTGATATGGGAGGAGAAAGCCGATACATGGGTCTGGCCTATGTGATGCCCTACGTGGTGGGGCTTCTCATCTTCACGGCCTTCCCATTTCTCTATTCCTTCTACCTGAGCTTCACCGACTACAGCCTGATGTCCGCCCCCACCTGGGTGGGCCTCGACAATTACGAGAAGCTCTTCACCCGTGACCGGACGTTCGACAAGTCGCTCAAGGTTACGTTGATCTATGTCTTCTCCACGGTGCCCCTGAAGCTCGCCTTCGCGCTCTTCATCGCGGTGATCCTCAACTACCGGTTGAAGATGATCAATTTCTTCCGCACCGCGTATTACGTGCCCTCGATCCTTGGCGGGTCCATCGCCATCGCAGTGCTGTGGCGCTACATCTTCGCTGACACCGGTCTGGTGAACATGTTCATCGGCGTGTTCGGGCTGGAGCCGGTCAACTGGTTCGGCGACCCGACCAACGCGCTTTTCACAATCACACTGCTGCGCTGCTGGCAGTTCGGATCGGCGATGGTGATCTTCCTCGCCGCGCTTCAGAGCATAGACAAGTCGCTCTACGAGGCGGCCTGGATCGATGGCGCGAACCAGTGGCAGACCTTCCGCAACATTACCCTGCCGCTGATCACGCCGGTCATCTTCTTCAACATGATCATGCAGACCGTGCAGGCGTTCCAGGAGTTCAACGGCCCCTACATCATCACCGAGGGCGGGCCACTGAAATCCACCTATTTGCTGCCGCTCTACATCTACGAAAAGGCCTTCAAAAACTTCGACATGGGCTACGCCTCGGCCATCGCCTGGGTGCTCTTCACCATCATCATGGTGCTGACTTTGATTGCCTTCTGGTCGTCGAAGAAGTGGGTCTACTACGCCGGCGACAAGAGGAGCTGAGAGATGACTGTCACAACTCCCGACATCGCAGACGAACTCGCCCTAACAGAACACCAGGTCCGGCTGCGCCGGCGTGCCAGGATCAACGCCGCGATCCGCTACACGATCCTTGCCGCCGTGGGACTGATGATGCTCTACCCGCTGATCTGGCTGATCGGAGCATCCTTCAAGACCAACAGCGAGATCTTCTCCAACCCGGGTTTCATCCCGCGCGAGCCGACGCTCGACGGCTATATCGAAGGTTGGAAGACCTCCACGCCCTACACTTTCGCTCGGTTCTTCTGGAACACCTTCCAGATCGTGATCCCGAAGGTGCTGTTCACGGCGATCTCTGCGACGATGGTGGCCTATGGCTTTGCCCGCTTCGAGTTCCCGGGCAAGAAGATCTTCTTTGCCACGCTGATCGCCACGCTGCTGCTGCCCAACGTGGTGACGCGCATCCCGCAGTACCTGCTTTTCCGCGACATCGGGTGGCTCGACAGTTTCCTGCCGCTCTGGGTGCCTTCGGCGCTGGCGGGCGACGCGTTCTTCGTCTTCATGCTGGTCCAGTTCCTGCGCGCCATCCCGCGCGACATGGAGGAGGCCGCCCGCGTGGACGGCGCGAACAGCCTGCAAACGCTGATCTTCATCGTGGTGCCACTTCTGAAACCGGCGATCATCTCGGTGTGTCTGTTCCAGTTCATGTGGACGATGAACGACTTCCTCGGGCCGCTGATCTACATCTCGTCGGTCGACAAGTTCCCGATTTCACTTGCGCTGAAACTGTCGATCGACACCACCGAAGCGTTCGAATGGAACCGCATCCTGGCGATGTCTGTCTTGGCGATCACGCCGGCGCTCATCGTGTTCTTCATGGCCCAGAAACACTTCATCGAGGGCATCTCTGCAGGGGGAGTCAAAGGCTGATGGCTGGCTTGCAACTCAGAAACGTCGAAAAGACCTACGCCAACGCCTTCAAGGCCGTGCATGGGATCAATCTTGAGATCGAGGACGGCGAGTTCATGGTGCTGGTGGGCCCGTCGGGCTGCGCCAAATCCACCACGTTGCGCATGATTGCCGGGTTGGAGACGATCACCGGCGGCGAGGTGAAGATCGGCGACACCGTGGTCAACGACCTGGCGCCGGGTAAGCGCGGCATCGCCATGGTGTTCCAGAATTACGCGCTCTACCCGCACATGAAGGTGGCCAACAACCTTGGCTTCGGCCTGCGGCTGAAGCGGCGTCCGAAGGAGGAGATCGCGAAGGCGACCGAGGAGGTCTCCCACACGCTTGAGATCGAGGAGCTTCTCGACCGGCTGCCCAAGCAGCTTTCGGGCGGGCAGGCGCAGCGCGTTGCCGTGGGCCGCGCGCTCATCAAGTCGCCGGAGGTGTTCCTCTTCGACGAGCCGCTATCGAACCTCGATGCGAAACTGCGCGCCTCCATGCGGGTGCGGATCACCGACTTGCACAAGCGCCTGAAGGCCGAAGGCCGCCCAGCGACCGTGGTTTATGTGACCCACGACCAGGTGGAAGCGATGACCATGGGGGACCGGATCTGCGTGATGAAGGACGGACACATCATGCAGGTGGCCGATCCGGTGACGCTCTACGAAAAGCCTGCCAACGCCTTTGTCGGCGGCTTCATCGGCATGCCGGAGATGAACCTCGTTGATGCCACGCTGTCGCTTGAAGATGGCGGCAAGATCCGGCTTGGCGACCAGATACTTGACGTCGAACCGGCGCTGGCCGAAAGGCTGACGCATCCCGGTGGGGCAATCACCCTCGGTATTCGTCCGCAGCACCTCGAACTGGTTCCCACCGGAACGCCCGGTGCGCTCAAGGGCACGGTGCGGATCGTCGAGTTCATGGGTCACGAAGTGAACCTGCACGCCGATATCGAGGGGCATTCCTTCATCTCGGTCGTGCCGTCGGAGCAATTCGACCGGAGCTTGAAGAACGGCGATACGGTGGCCTTCCATCCGCTCGCCCGTCACATCCACGTCTTCGATCGCGGCAGCGGGCAAAATGCCTCGCTTGGCGCGTGAAGTTCAACCGCACGAACGTAATTCCATATCAGGGAGGAATCCGATGAAACGTTCAACGACCGCACTTGCCACGGTGCTTGCGCTTACCGCGCTTTCGGCAAATGCCGCCGATCTGCGCATGTCGTGGTGGGGCGGCGATAGCCGGCACCTGGCCACGCAGGAGGCGCTCAAGGTCTGTGGCGAGAAGTATGGCCATACGATCGCGCCCGAGTTCACCGGCTGGTCCGGTCACCTCGAAAAGGTGACGACGCAGCTTGCCGGCGGCACCGAGGCCGACATCATGCAGATCAACTGGCCCTGGCTGCCGCTCTTCTCCATGGACGGATCGGGCTTTGCCGACCTGAACGATTTCGCCGAGATCATCGACCTCAGCAACTGGACCGAGGATCAGCTGGCCGCCGCCACGATGAACGGCCACCTGAACGGCCTGCCGCTTTCCACGACCGGCCGGGTCTTCATGTTCAACAAGGCCACCTACGACAAGGCCGGCGTGCCGGTACCGGCGACCTGGGACGATGTGATCGCCGCGGCGCCAGTGTTCAAGGAGAAGCTGGGCGACGATTATTACCCGCTCACAATGGCCTATGACGCCAGCGGCGTGAACACGGTGCTGACGGTGTCGCTCGTCGCTGCGCAGAAGACCGGAAAGGACCTGATCGACCCGGAGACCAATACGGTTGCCTGGACGCCGGAGGAACTGGTCGAGGCCATCGAGTTCTACAAAATGCTCGTCGACAAGGGCGTCGTGCGCGCCTGGAAGGACGCCGCCGCCGCCGGCAACGTGAAGTTGCATGAAGACCCGAAATGGGCCGACGGGCATCTGGCCGGCTCCTATGAGTGGGATTCCACCTACTTCAAGTATTCCGACCCGATGGGCGAGGATCAGGAGTTGGTACCCGTGCCGCTGCTGAAGATCGACGGTGCGGTGACCGAGGCGGTCTACCGCAAGCCCTCCATGGTCTTCTCGATCTCCAAGAACTCGGAGAACCCGGAAGCCGCGGCACAGATCGTCAACTGCATGCTGACCGAAACCGACGGCATCGACGCCATGGGGTCTGCCCGTGGTCTTCCGGCCTCCAAAGCCGCGGCGATGCGGCTCCAGGAAACCGGCGTGATCGATCCCGTGCTTGTCGCCGCCAACAAGATCATCATGGACGGCGAAGGCCCCGGCGTGTCGCCTTTCAACGAGCACCCCGAGGTCCGGTCCGCCTTCAAGGATGCGCTTGAGTTCTACGCCTATGGCGAGATCTCGGCCCAAGAAGCCGCCGAGGAGATCATCGTGAACGTCAACGAGATCCTCGAGAAGTACTGAGCGATTTACGTTCCTCCTTATCGCTCATGACAAGATGTGCGGCGGTGGCGCCGCCGCACATTCACCGAAAGCCGCGATGGTTCCATGTCCGAAGCTCCTGACCTCCGCGTGAGCTGCCTCACGCCCCGAACCGCTGTTGTCCTGTGCTCTGCGCCCGGCCTGCGCTACCGGCTGCCCGCGCCGATCTCCTGGACGCTGACCGACGACAATGGAGCCGTCGATGGAAGCGCGGAATGCGCGGCCATCTTCCTCGACCGCCTGAAACCCGGCACCGACTACGCCTTCTGCGCGGGGAGGAAAGAGATCCGGTTTCGCACGCCCGAGTGCGCCGGTCATGTTCATGCAGCAGAATACGGCCTCGACGCGGGTAGCGCGAACAATGCACCGGCCTTTTCGGCCGCCTTGGCTGCCGTCCCCGAGGGAGGCACGCTCATCGTTCCACCGGGAACATGGCGTACCGGACCGATCTTTTTGCGCCCCCATATGACGCTGCATCTGGAAACCGGCGCGCGTCTTCTTGGCGTGGCGGATCGCACGGCATACCCGATCCTGCCTGAGCGCGACGAGGCCGGTCGGATGCTCGGTACATGGGAAGGTTTGCCCGCAGCAAGTTTCGCGTCGCTTCTTACCGCAATCGGATGCGACAACCTCGCGATTACCGGTGCAGGTACCGTGGACGGTGGCGCCGACAGTGCCGATTGGTGGGATTGGCCGAAGGAGACGCGGGACGGTGCCCGGCGGCCGCGCACGATCTTTGCCACCGGCTGCACCGGCCTGACCCTGTCCGGTATCACCGTCTGCAATTCCCCCAGCTGGACGATTCATCCGGTCGCTTGCAGGGATCTGCGGATCGCCGGCGTGACCGTGACGAACCCGCCCGACAGCCCTAACACCGATGGTCTCGACCCTGAAATGTGCCGGGATGTACGGATCGAGGGCGTGCGCTTCACGGTGGGCGACGATTGCATTGCCATCAAGGCGGGCAAGCGTGCAGATGACGGGCGCGCCGACCATCTTCTGCCGACGGAACGTGTCTTGATCCGAAACTGCCGCATGGAACGCGGGCACGGGGCAGTGGTGATCGGCTCGGAGATGTCGGGGTCAGTCAGGGAGGTTCGCATCGAGGATTGCGAATTCGACGAGACGGACCGCGGATTGCGCATCAAGTCACGCCGTGGGAGAGGCGGGCAGGTGGCCGCTATCTCGATCCACGATTGCGAGATGGATCGGGTCGACACCGCCTTCGTGGCCAACGCGCATTACTATTGTGACCATGACGGGCATTCGGCGGAGGTTCAGAGCCGCGAACCGGCAGAGGTGACCGAACGCACGCCGTCAATTTCCGGGATAGACATCGCCCGCGTGAAGGTCACCAACACCCGTCTTGCCGTTGGCGCGTTTCTCGGTCTTCCCGAGGCGCCGATTGCAGGCGTTTCGATGTCGGAGGTGGATTTCAGCTTTGATCCCGGCGCGGCAGCGGCGATTCCGCTGATGGCCGACGATGTGCCTGCAATGCGGCACGCCGACCTTTGGTCGCAAAACGCGGAGGTGTCTTGGACCGGGCGAGTCAACGGGTCCTCCGTTTCCGTCGACACCCTCTCGTCAACGAAAAAGGTACTGGCCTACTTCGACGCCTTCGCCGCCCGGCACCAGCCCTACAAGAATGGCAACTGGTGCTACGAGGACGGTCTGGTCTACCTGGGGCTCATCGCGCTCCACCGCGCCACCGGCGACCGGCGATGGTTTCGTCACCTGCGCCGCTTGGTTGATGCGAGGATCGGACCGGACGGGGCCATCGATGGATACGACATCTCCGAATACAACATCGACAATGTTCTGGCGGGCCGGTGCCTGTTCCATCTGATCGACGAGGTGGGCGACAGCCGATATAGCCGTGCGGCCGATCTTCTGGCGACCCAACTCAGAAACCACCCGCGCACGAACGACGGCAACTACTGGCACAAATTGCGGTATCCTTGGCAGGTGTGGCTCGACGGTCTCTACATGGGGTTGCCATTCCAGGCCGAATACGCGCTGCGCGCGGGTGACGATCCATTGCTTGCCGACGCGCTGGCGCAGATGCTTCGTGCGCTGGCTCTGCTCTACAAACCCGAAACCGGGTTGCATGCCCACGCCTATGACGAGAAACGCATGCAACCTTGGGCCAGACCGGACACCGGGCACAATCTTGACCACTGGGCTCGTGCAAACGGCTGGCTGGCCATGGCACTCGTGGATCTGTGTAACGTGCTGGGAGCCAAGCGCGCGCACAAGGAAGGCATCGCGCAGGCGACCGACGCGCTGCTGACACGGATCGTGTCCATGCAGACAAAGGGTGGATTGTGGCTGCAGGTTCCGGACCGGCCGAAACTGGACGGCAACTACGAGGAAATGTCAGCATCCGCGATGTTTGCCTATGCCCTGCTGCGTGCAGAACGGCTGGGTGTTGGGTGCTATTCGGGCGCTGGCCTGAACGGCTATCGGGCGTTGGAGCAGCGGATCGCCGACACAGCCGATGTGGATGCCGGGACGGGCTTCGGCCCCATGTGCCACGTCGCCGGGCTGGGTCCGTTCGAAGGCCGGTTCCGCGATGGATCGGCGGCCTACTACGTGTCCGAGACGATCTGCGAGGACGACCCCAAGGGCGTTGGTCCGATGATGATGGCGACGGCCGAGGCCCTGATGGCGCGTTCTGGGAACTGATTAAAGGCCGGGACCGGCCAATTCACCGCATCCAGAGTTTTGCAGCCTTGATCCGGTTGCGGATCTTCTGTTCCGGGCTCGGGAGATCTGCGCGGTCGAACATCTCTCGAACCTTTCTGCCGCGCCCCTGGTAGACCATGCGCTTGAACGGCTCGTGCTCCTTCAGCACCTTCTTGATCCAGTTTGGCGCGGCGACCTCTTCGAGGACCTCCACCACCCGGTCGCATTCGCGCGCGTAGAGCAGCGGCAGGACGCGCCAGTGGCAGGTCACGCCCCCGTCCATTCCGTCTAGCTCCGGACCCGGTCGGCCACCGCCGAAGGAATGGATGACCAGCGGTAGAACTATCTGATCGAGCCAAGGGTCGAGCGATTGGCACACCAGTTCCTCTGGCGGGTCGTTCCGCACGGACAGCGCGTAGTCGAGGAACCGTTCACCGAACGCCTTGGGGTCGCGGTAGAAGAACCAGCCGGCGTTGAAGTAGAGGTACCGTCGCCAGAACTCATCGGGCTGCGAAAGATCCAGCGAACTGGCGAAATCGAGGCCGAAGCGACGGTAAAGGGCCCCCCAGATCGCATTGTAGCCGGGTCCGTAGAGCTCGATCTCGGGCCACGTCGCCTCCCGGCGCATCGAAGCGGCGGGACGGTCGAAGTTGAACGGCACATCCGAGAGTGCGCCGGTAATCAGCGTGTCACTGTCCAGAAACAGGAATGGCTCGCCTTCCGGAAGAGCCGTCAATGCCTCAATCTTGTTTCCCTGAGGGTAGGCCGCGCCGAAATGGTTGGCCTCGAATGGCACAACCTCCGCGCCGAGCCGTGCAAGAGCGGCGCGCGTTGCCTCGCCGCGAATACGCGGGTCTCCGGGCCACGCGCCGCCGGGCTGCGGTTCCAGAAGGATGAGCCTGCCTTGAAAGGCTGGATCGCAGGCACGCAGCGATGCCGCGAGCAGCAATGCTTCGTATTGTAACCGTCCACCCTGCGCGATTGCCGCAAGGTTGAAACTCGATCCGCTTTTCTGGGTCACGTTGCCAATGCCTGCTTGTCGGCCCGCCATTTGATGCGGGCGTGAGCATAGGCTGCGAATCCGGTCAAAAAAAGGACCCCGCCGGACGAATCGACCGACCTGTCGCGGCTTTGCCGACAGGTGATTTCTGCTGCTGGACGGCAATTGCCGAGCGAAAGTTTCGATTCGTCGAGCGATGCCTGATCGCAACGAGGGAAGGCAAGTCACGCATGTCCGATTGTCGCAGCTTTCACCGGCTGAAATCCGCCGAGCGCCTGCCAGCGTCTCGATTCGCTGCGCAATCGATCGAAATGTGTATCGGAGCGTGTCCCCTTTCCGCGTCTGGCGAGGGACATGGCAGGCCCTTCGGGCCGTATTGTTCGACAAAACCACACTGAAACAACGCCGCATGCATCAATCCGGCGAAACAGACCAGATTGTCGCCAAGCTTCTGATCTGGCGTCGCAATCTCGGGCGCCCGGTCTGAAATCCCTGGTTGTGCTTCCCCATGGACTGCCGTGGCGGGCGCCGTCCGATCGGCCCTGGGGCGAGTCGTGGCGTGCGTCTTAACCCGGTCGACACGTTTTTCTGGACTCCTTGTGATCGCGCACGCGGCCAGCTCGGAACGGGTTCTACGGCCTGTGGGGCGGTCTCCTTTCTGCCCGAAGCTCGGCACATTAACGCCGATTTTCGGTCGGCAAGCTGAATCGAATTCAAATGAAATGCTCCCTCGCTAGGTTCGCGTGAATGACCAAAACGGGGGGCACGCGGTCCCGCCGATGTGGGGACCATCGGCAAGTGGACAAGCAAACTGGGATGTACGAATGAGCTTTACGGACAACTTCGATACCATCGACCAGGACTTCTGGTATCTCGCCGATTTCTCGATTGCCAACTCGTGGCAATGGACGGCATGGGAAGCCGACTACATCAAGCAACTTGACGGCGAGATTGCGTTGGAATTCGACGCGACCACCGCCAAGGACAAGAAACACACCAAGGATTACACGGGCTCCGAGATCCAATCGAAGGACTACTACGGATACGGGTATTACGAGGTCGACATGATCGCTTCGGGAGAATCCGGGGTGGTTTCGTCGTTCTTCCTGTTCACGAACGACTTCTGGGGGGCCGACACACATAACGAGATCGACTTCGAGTTCCTCGGCGGTGACACCACGGTCGTCAACATCAACTACTACTACGGCGACAAGAGCATGGGCTCTCTGAACGGCAGCGTTCAGATCGATCTCGGTTACGATGCCGCCGAAGAGATGCACACCTACGGCTTCGATTGGCAGGAAGACTCGATCACCTGGTACATCGATGGCGAGGTCGTCTACGAGGTAACGTCTGCCGACACCGGTATTCCGATCCCTGATGAAGAAATGAAAATCATCATGGACGTCTGGTCGGGCACCTTCGACAATTGGCATGGCGAACTCAGCGACTACCTGGAAAACGGCGGCAAGACGGCGGCCTATTACTCTCGCGTGAGCTACGATGAAGATGGTGCGCCCTACGGGTCGGACGGCGGCAGCACGTCGGGTGAAGACGAACGCGACGACACCACGACAGGCGCGGAATCCGGCGACGGTTCGCGGGATGACGTGAGCATCGAGGACGGTGCGCTTCCGGGCTTCGGCACTGTGGGCACCAATGCGAACGAAACGCTGTACGGTGGCGGATCGGCCGACAGCATTGACGGTGGGCGCGGCAACGACATGATCATCTCGCGGGGCGGTAGCGATATCGTGACCGGCGGGGCTGGAAACGACGAAGTCCGCGCAGGGGCTGGCAACGATACGCTGGTCTACGTCATCGGCCGCAACTACGGATCGTCCGATCACTACAAGGGCTATTCGGGCGTCGACACGCTGCAGATCTATGGCACAAAGGAAGAGCTGGCCGATAGCGGGCTCGTTGCCGATATCGAGAAGCTCAAGGCCTTCATCGCGTCGAACTACGATGCCGGATCGCACAGTGGTAAGGACTTCACCTTCAGCAGCATCGGCTTGACGGTGCGGGCCATCGAAGCGGTGGAACTCGTTGTGATCGACGACGATGGAGCGGGCTCCGGCACCTCGGGAGAAGACATCGATGTCGTGCCCGACGTCGACGACGACAGCACCACGACCGACGAAACAGACGGCGATGACGAAAGCGGCGGCGAAACCGGCGGTGGAACGGAAGTTGACAGCGGGTCATATCCCGACGCCGACAAAAACGGTGGTTCCGGGGACGAAGACATCTATGGCAGCGGGAGCGCTGACAGCATCAACGGGCAGGGCGGCGACGATTACATTGTGAGCCGCGGTAGCTCTGATGTGATTGATGGTGGCGCTGGCAGCGACCACCTTCGGGCCGGTGCCGGCAACGACATCCTGGCCTATCTGATCGGCGACAACGGTGGCGAAGAAGACCGCTACGAGGGCATGGCCGGGTTCGACACGCTGAAGGTGTACGGTACCAAAGCGCAACTTGCGGATGCAGATCTCCAATCCGACATTGCTGCACTCGAGACTTTCATGGCGGACAACTACGACACCTCCCGCCATGGCGGTCCGGAATTCGAACTGGAAAGCCTTGGCCTAACAGTGCGTGGGATCGAAGCAGTTGAACTGATCGCGATAGACGACACGGTTCTCTGATCTGAACACGGCCAAGCAATCGGGGCATCGCTTTGCGCGGTGCCCCGATTGCTTTTGCGGCGCTGTTCGAGGCTCGCTGCCCGAAACGCAGATGCGGCGGGTCTTGTGGACGAACCGCGCCGACAATCGCGCGCGCCGCCGCCACGGAGTGCACCGCGGCGGACACGGAACTGTCTCGGGAAGCAGGGCGCCGTCGATCTGCGTGGATCGGTCTCGACCCCAGCAAAACCGGAACGGACATGTGACTTGCTCAAGCGATCTGCTACACGCGGGATGCACGCCTGCTTCGGCCTCGCGTGCTGTCCGGCGTCTGAGAAATCAGCGCGTACGAGGCAAACGTCGTTGGCTCGGAATAGACCACGCCGCTCTTTTCGTTGATCAATTCACTCTTGTTGGCGTTCGCCGCGAGGAACTCGGCGATCTGGTTTTTGTAGCTGACGGATGGTTGGCCGGGCACCAGGCTCTGTTTCAGGAGCCTCTCGAAGAGATGTCCCGACGAGGCTTCCACAATGCTTGCTCCGGCCCAGTGGATGCGACCAGCATCCCCAATGAAGCGGGTAGGTGCTGGTTGTCACGGTTTGTGACAAGGCGGCGCGTCGTCAGGTGCGCACGTCAGGTCCGTCGCGACCAGTTCGCTCGCGGATTCCGGCAATTGCATCGGCCGCTGCGATGATGTCGGCTAGCGCCTCCTGTGGGTCCTTGTGCATCTCCGCGGAATCTTCGCAAAGGTCTTCGAGATAGACACGCAGCGTGGCGCCCACGGTTCCGGTGCCGGAGAGGCGGAAGACCACGCGACCCCCACCCTCGAACCCGATGCGGATTCCCTGACCTGCGGAATGCGAGCCGTCGACCGGATCATCGTAGGAAAACTCGTCAGCACTGGCGACAGTCCTACCGGCAAAGCTCTGGCCGGGCAGGGTGGAAAAACGAGCCCGCAGCGCGTCCATCAGCCCCTCCGCGGCCGCGTTGTCTACGCCTTCGTAATCGTGTCGGGAATAGTAGTTCCGGCCGAACTCGGCCCAATGGTCGTCCAGCATCTGCTGAACGGACTTGCCGGTTTTGGCCAGGATATTGAGCCAGAGCAGCACCGCCCACAGCCCGTCCTTTTCCCGCACGTGATCGGAGCCGGTACCGGCGCTTTCCTCACCGCAAAGCGTTGCGCGACCGGCATCCAGCAGGTTACCGAAGAACTTCCAGCCCGTCGGCGTCTCATAGCAGTCGAGCCCGCGCTTGGCGGCGACGCGATCCACGGCGCCCGATGTTGGCATGGAGCGCGCGACGCCCGCCAAACCTTCGGAATAGCCGGGTGCGAGGTGGGCGTTGGCGGCGAGCAACGCCAGCGAGTCCGACGGAGTTACATAGGCGCTCTTTCCCACGATCATGTTGCGGTCGCCGTCACCGTCGGAGGCGGCACCGAAGTCCGGTGCATCCGCCCCATACATGATATCCATCAGATCCTTGGCCCATATCGGGTTCGGGTCCGGGTGGCCGCCGCCGAAATCGGGCGAGGGGACCGCGTTCACCACCGAGCCCGCAGGTGCGCCGAGACGATCCTCGAGGATGGACTTGGCGTAGGGACCGGTGATGGCATGCATCGCGTCGAAGCGGATACGGAAGCCGCTCTCGAATAGTGCCGCGATCGCGCCGAAATCGAAGAGCTTCTCCATCAGTGCGGCGTAATCGGCGACCGGGTCCACGACCTCGATTGCCATATCGCCGAGAGACGTCTCACCGATTTGCGAGAGGTCTACGTCCTGCGCTTGCATGATGTCGTAGCTCTCGATGACCTTTGTCGCCTCGAAGATCCTGTTCGTCACCTCTTCCGGCGCCGGCCCGCCATTGGGGGTATTGAACTTGACGCCGAAATCTTCTTTTGGCCCGCCGGGATTGTGCGAGGCCGACATGATAATGCCGCCATCGGTCTTGCGGATGCGGATCATGTTGGAGGCCGCAGGCGTGGACATCAGCGCATCCCGTCCCACGATGATCTTCGCGCAGTCCTGGGCTGCGGCCATACGTAGGATCACCTGCGCCGCGCGGTCGTTGAAGTAGCGTCCATCTCCGCCAAGAACGAGCGTCTTGCCGGCGACACCGCCGATACCGGTGAAGATCGCTTGGACGAAATTCTCAAGGAAATGAAGTGCCATGAAGACGTTTGTCTTTTTTCGCAGGCCGGACGTACCCGGCTTCTGGCCTTCGATTGGCGTTGTCTGGACGGTAATGCGTTCCATGGCTTACTCCTGTCGGCCGCTCGTAGTTCGACCAGTCTCTCTCATAATAACCGAAGCGCGTGCGATCGCTCTATGCCCGCCGAGTTCGGCGGCAGGCACCGGCAGTCGCCGGCGCCAGTTGGGGTGGGTGTCGACGGTGCCCGGCAGGTTCGCCTGTTCCGGAAGGTCCAGAATATCCTCGATCTGGAGCGCAACGAGACGGCTCCGCACGCCGCCGATGAAACGGTGCATGGCTTCGCTCGCGCCGTCCTGTGTGCCGGCGAGCGTGTCGAATCCACCGACTTCGCCACGTCGCCAGTCCTGTCCGTTGCTGAAATCCTCGTCCGACAGAATTCCGATCTGGTGGCGCACCTCTATGTCGCGCCCGGCACGCCATCCCTTCCAGGTCGGCAAATCATGTGTGCCGAATGAGGCAAGCGCCGCTTCGGTGTACTCCTCCGGGCGGCGGAAATCGCCATGACTGTACTGCTCGAACATCGCAACGCGGCACCCCAGAATACCCGATGCGGCAAGCGCCGTTTGCAGACCGTCGGGAATATTGCCGAGATCCTCGCCAACCACCGTGGCGCCTGCGCGGGTCGCCTCGATGCGGACGACAGCGAGCAGCGCGTCGCGGGGCATGGCGACGTAGGCGCCGGGTGTCTTGCCGTCGTCGGGCACCCAGAAGGCCCGTTCAAAGCCAAGGGCATGGTCGATGCGCAGGAGCCCGGCATAGCGAAACTGCCGGCGAAGCGTCTCCGCGAATGGGCGGAAGTGCGCAGCTGCGAGCGCATGCGGGTTGAACGGTGCCAGAGCCCAGACCTGTCCATCGGGCGAGAAGGCGTCGGGCGGTGCCCCGAGCGAGACACCGCTTGCAAAGGCGTGCCCCTCGGACCAGGTTTCGGCACCGTGTGGATGGGTGCCAACGGCGAGATCGAGGTAGAGCCCGTATCGCATCCCCCGCGCGCGGGCAGCCTCTGCCGCTTCCGCCAGCTGTCGCTCTGCCATCCATTGTGCCCAGGCGTGGAACCGGATGGAGCCGGGGTTTTTCGCGCGGAACGCGGCCACGTCCGGCGAGGCGTGGTCTCTTAGCGCTTCGGGCCAGTCGAACCAATAGGGGCCGTGCAGGTCGGACAGGGCTTGATAGGTTGCAAATCGCTGCAGCGATGCCCCTTCCTGCGCGACCCATGCGGCAAAGTCGGGGTCCTCTCCGCGGGCCTCGAAGGCGGCAAAAGCCTGTTCCAGTCCGGCACGATGCTCGCGGATCGTGGTCGGGTAGTCGATCAGAGGGCCGCCACCGTTCAACCGTCTGTCCGGAAGCGCGATATGCACTGTATTGAAACGCCGCCTGTGAGACGGGGAATAGGGGCTGAATGCATTGGGATCGGCGGGAAATCCTGCATGCACCGGGTTGAGGCCGACAAAGTCTGCACCGCCCTTCGCAAGCCCTTCGACCGCGCGGGTCAGATCGGAGTAGTCGCCGTAGCCGCCCTCGTCCTCTGTGCGCAATCCGTAGAGCGGCAGCGTCACGCCCCAACCCGGATCCGGCAGCGGCAGATGTTCGGGCGCTGCGAGTAGCGTGGTCTCGTGGCCGTCCAGCAAAAGCCGGTGAATGCCGAGTGGAAGGGGCGGCAACAGCAGCATGTCGTCCGCTGCGTCAAGCGGTTCTTCGCGTCCGTCCTCGCATATCAGCAACACGGCGCAGACAGCGCATTGCAGCGGATGGCTGGAAGCGGCTTCCGGCGGTACGATCAGCCATCGCGGCAGAGCGCGGACTGCCGCCTCCGCCCGCAGCCCGGCGAGCGTTTCGGCGGCTTCGGCCTCCGTCGAAGCGGAAAAACCCATAGCGCCGAGCAGGGCACGCACGGTATGTTCCGAGGTTTCAACGCGATGACCAGTCTGGTCCCAGTAGTCGTGGTGGATGCCGGTCAGGTCAACGAGGTCACGCAGCGTTTCGTTCATCACGCCGCCCCCAAAACGAACACGGACACGGATTGTGCGGAGCTGGTGAATTCGTTCCGTCTCATTGTTCCGCCGCTGGCGTCAGGTTCGGACGTATCGATCGACCATTTCCATCTTTGACCCTTCGGTGGCACGGGGAGCCGGACCTTGGTGTCGCCGCCGGCGTTGAATACCATGAAGATCGCGTTTTCCGTGGCGGCATAGATCGGCGTGCCGGAGGCCGTCCGCATCTCGACGCAGACGATCTTGAGGCCGGGGTCGACCCAATCGGGCGTCGCCATCGGTTTGCCGTCGGGGCGCCACCAGAACAGATCCTCCCGCCCGTCGATCCGGCGTTCGCGGGAGTGCAGAAAGACCTTCTGCCGCAGGATCGGATGGTCCAGCCGGAACCGGATCATCTTGGACGTGAACGCCATGAAGTCCATGTCCGCCTTGTCCCAGTCGATCCAACTCGTGGGATTGTCCTGCGCATAGGCGTTGTTGTTGCCGTTTTGGCTATTGCCCAGCTCGTCCCCGGCAAGCAGCATCGGTGTGCCCTGGCTAAGCAGCAACGTGGCAATCATCGCCCGTTTGCGCCGCGCGCGTGCCTCGTTGATTCCAACGTCGTCTGTCGGGCCCTCATGGCCGAAGTTGTCGGAATAGTTCTCCGAATGACCGTCGCGATTGTCCTCGCCGTTAGCGAGGTTGTGCTTGCCGTTGTAGCTCACCGTGTCGTGCAGGGTGAAACCGTCATGGGCCGTTATCAGATTGACCGAAGCCGTGGCCGGCCGGCCGGAATGATCGAACTCGGCAGCCGAACCCGTGAGACGGCCCGCAAGGTCGGGTGCACGCCCGGCATCGCCGCGCCAGAAACGCCGCACACCGTCGCGGAACCGGTCGTTCCATTCGTGAAACGGCGGCGGGAACCCCCCGAGGCGATAGCCGCCGGGGCCAACGTCCCAGGGCTCCGCGATGAGTTTGACCTGAGTTAGCACCGGATCCTGGCGGATCGAGTCGAAGAAACTTGCGCCTTGGTCGAAGCCGTAGTCCGTGCGCCCAAGCGTGGAGCAGAGATCGAACCGGAACCCGTCCACATGCATCACCTGCACCCAGTAACGCAGGGAATCCATCACCATGCGCAGCACCATCGGGTGGTCGAGGTTGAGCGTGTTCCCTGTGCCGGTGTCGTTGATGTAATAGCGCCGGTCTTGGATCAGGCGGTAGTAGGATCGGTTGTCGAGGCCACGGAAACTCAGCGTTGGGCCCAACTCGTTCCCCTCGCAGGTGTGGTTGTAAACCACGTCGAGGATAACCTCGATTCCCGCGTGGTGGAGCCGGGCCACCATCTGTTGAAACTCGCTGATCTTTCCTTCTGAGAGATAGCGCGGGTCAGGGGCAAAAAAGCCGAGCGTCTGGTAGCCCCAGTAGTTCGTCAGGTTCTTGTCGTGCAGGAACCGGTCGGTCAGGAAGGCCTGAACCGGCAGGAGTTCCACCGCCGTGATGCCGAGTCTGTGGAAGTACTCCAGCATCGGATCGGTGGCGATACCGAGGAACGTACCCTCCGGAGCGACCTTGGGATGCAGCTGGGTCAGGCCTTTTACATGGGCTTCGTAGATAACCGTGTCTGCAATCGGCGTTTGCGGCGGGTGGTCGTACCCCCAGGAGAACGCGGGGTCCTCCACAACGCAACGCGGCATATATGGTCCGCTGTCGCGGGTGTCGAAACTCAGGTCGCGGGCATTCGAACCGATCTGATAGCCCATCAGCGCGTCGTGCCACACGGGCTGCCCGGTCAGTCGTTTCGCATAGGGGTCCAGAAGCAGCTTGTTTGGGTTGAAGCGATGCCCTTCGTCCGGCCGGTACGGGCCGTGGGCGCGCAAACCGTAATACTGGCCCGGCCGCAGGCCGGAGACATAGCCGTACCAAACGTCACCATCGCGTTCTGGCAGGCGCAGGCGCTGCAGTTCCGTCTTGCCGTCATAGCTGAAGAGGCAAACCTCCATCGCCGTCGCATGCTGCGAAAAGACGGCGAAATTCACGCCATCTCCGTCGAACGTGGCGCCAAGGGGCGCCGGACGCCCTGCGGAGATCGCGAATTCGGGGTGCCTCACGGGTGTTTTGCCGCCTCTGCAAACAACGCCGC
Organism: Tropicimonas marinistellae; assembly: GCF_001509585.1. GTDB lineage: Bacteria > Pseudomonadota > Alphaproteobacteria > Rhodobacterales > Rhodobacteraceae > Tropicimonas > Tropicimonas marinistellae. Next base: position 139,279 of record NZ_LNCI01000002.1, read on the forward strand.
ATAGGCCGCGGCCGATGTGTCCCATCCTACAGGGAACTTCATACCGTTGCGTTGCATCTGCTGGAAGACCTTCGGTTCTGCCCAGAGGTCACATAGTTGCCCAATCGCCTCTTGCAGTGCCTGGACACTGTTGGGGGCAAATTGGATGCCGGTCGCGACATTGGCGGTACGGGTGGCGACCGTGTGTGGGATCACCGTGTCGGCAAGCCCTCCCGTCTGGGCCACGACAGGCACCGTGCCGTAGCGCAGCCCGTATAGCTGTGTCAGCCCGCAGGGCTCGAAGCGCGAGGGGACGAGGATCGCATCACCACCGGCGATGATCCTGTGCGACAGTGGCTCGTTGTAACCGATCCGTACGGCAACCTTGCCCGGGTTGGCGACGGCTGCTTCGGCGAACTGGCCCTCAAGCCAGGGGTCGCCGGAGCCCAGAAGCACAAGGCGGCCATCGCGCTCGATCAGATCGGGCAGGGCGTGCAACAGCAAGTCGAGCCCCTTCTGTTCCGTCAGTCGAGAAACGACGACACAGATCGGGCCGCCCTCCGGCGCAAGCTCCATCTCCTCGATCAGCGCGGCGCGTGCCTTGCCCTTGCCGGGCAGCGTCTTGTAGGTGGCGATTTCCGGGTCGTTCGCGGGGTTCCAGGCCTCGGTGTCGATACCGTTCAGAATTCCGACGAAGTCCTTGCCCTTGTAGCGCAGGGTTCCGTCGAACCCCATTCCGAAGCCCTCTGTCTTGAGCTCCTCGGCGTAGGTCGGGCTCACGGTATTGACCTTGTCGGCGTAGGCGATTCCGGCTTTCAGTGCCGATATCCGTCCGTAGAACTCAAAGCCACCTGCGTTGTATCCCTCCGCGGGCAGGCGAAGGCTCGCGATCATATCGGCGCCCGCCGATCCGGTGAAGGCGATATTGTGGATCGACATGACTGAGCCAACCTTGTGGGAGGCTCCAAGGCGCTGCATGTAGACCGGAGCGAGACCGCCTTGCCAGTCATGGGCTTGCAGAACGTCGGGTTGCCAGCCGTGCAGGTGCCCCTCGTTGCAGAGCCGCGCGGCCATCCAGCAAAGCGCGGCGAAACGCTGCGGATTGTCCCACCAATCATAGCCGTCCGGAGCGGCATAGGGTCCGCCGTCACGGTAGAACAAGTGCGCAGCGTCGAGCACGTAGAGATCAAGCCCCTCCGCCTGACCGAACAGGACCTGCGCCGGCCCGCCGAAAAGATCGCCGTCGGTCATGATCTGCGTTCCATCGCCCAGTGCAGACAGGACCGACGGATAGCCCGGCACAAGAGAGCGCATCTCGACGCCCAGATCCTTCAGCGCGGCCGGCAGCGCACCGGCAACGTCCGCCAGCCCGCCGGTCTTGATCAGGGGGGCGATTTCGGAGGCAACCGAGAGGACCTTCATGAGAGCGCGGCATCCCTTCTGTCGAGCATGCTCTGGGTGATCAGCGTGATACCCTTACCGGACACGCGGAACCACTTGGCATCTTCTTCCGGGTCCTCGCCGACGACCAGCCCCTCCGGAATGACCACGCCACGATCGATGACGCAGTTCTTCAGCTTCGCGTAGCGGTTGACCGTCACGTAAGGAAGCGCCACGGCGTGATCCAGCGACGCGTAAGAATTGGCATGAACCATGGTGAACAGCAGCGAGTTGCGGATTTCGGTCCCTGATACGATGCAACCGCCGGAAATCATGGACGAGACAGCGGTGCCGCGACGGTCCTCTTCATCGTGTATGAACTTGGCGGGCGGCACGGATTCCGAATAGGTCCAGATCGGCCAGTTGTGGTCCCACAGGTCGAGTTCGGGCGTGAAATCCGTCAGGTCGATATTGGCTTTCCAGAAAGCGTCCACCGTGCCCACGTCGCGCCAATAGGCAGGCGCCTCGGGTTCGGACTTGACGCAGCTATCGGTGAACCGGTGGGCAACGGCCTTACCGTTTTTCACCAGGGAGGGGATGATATCATTCCCGAAGTCATGGCTGGAATTGGGGTCGGCCGCGTCTTGCAGAAGGATCTCGCGGAGAAACTTCCAGCTGAATACGTAAATGCCCATGGAGGCGAGGGTCACCTCCGGATCGTCCGGCGTGCCCGGCGGGTCAGCGGGCTTTTCCATGAAATCGATGATGCGACCGGTGGCATCCACATCCATCACGCCGAAGGCGCTGGCCTCCTCGCGGGGAACCGTCAGGCATCCGATGGTCACGTCGGCGCCGGAGTCGACGTGCTGCTGCAGCATCATCTCGTAGTCCATCTTGTAGATGTGATCCCCGGCAAGCACGAGGATGTAGTCGATATGATAACTGTCGATGATGTCGATGTTCTGCGTCACGGCGTCGGCCGTGCCCATGTACCAGTTCTCGCCGCCCATGCGTTGCGAGGCGGGTAGGATATCGAGGAATTCGTTCCGTTCCGCACGGAAGAAATCCCATCCGCGCTGGCAGTGGCGGATCAGGGAATGGGCCTTGTACTGCGTCGCAATCGCCATCTTCCGGATACCGGAGTTAAGCGCGTTCGACAGCGCAAAGTCGATGATCCGGGCCTTGCCGCCGAAATAGACCGCCGGTTTCGCGCGGTTGTCAGTCAGTTCCTTGAGGCGGCTGCCCCGTCCGCCCGCCAGAACGAAGGCCATTGCCCTTGCGGACAATCTCACGTGAGCATTCGGCATCGGTGGTATCCCTCCCTCGTTTTGTGCACGTCAGCTGCCATCATGCACAAGAATAATTGTCGTGAGCGGCGGCAAGGTAAGGCCGGCGGAGTGATCCTGGCCATGCCAGTCCACCTCTTCGGTCGTCACCTCTCCCATATTGCCGCGCCCCTGGCCGCCGTAGGCCTCGGAGTCTGTATTGAGCGCCTCGCGCCAGCGTCCTGCCACCGGAAGGCCTACGCGGTAGCCACTACGTTCGACCGGCGTGAAATTGCAGACGACGACCACCGGCGGGTCATCCGGGCCACCGTGGCGCACCCAGGCATAGATCGAATTGTCCATGTCGTTGGCTTCCAGCCACTCGAAGCCGCCGGGTTCGCAATCCTTCAGGTAGAGGCTCGGCGTATCGCGATAGAGGTGATTGAGATCCTTCACCAGTTTCTGCACGCCGGCGTGGGTCCCGTATTCGGCCGCCTGCCAGTCGACCTGATCCTTGTAGTTCCACTCCGACCACTGCGCGATCTCGCAGCCCATGAAGAGGAGCTTTTTGCCGGGATGGCCCCACATGAAGCCGTAGTAGGCGCGCAGATTGGCGAATTTATCGCCCTCCAGCCCCGGCATCTTTGTGAGCATCGAGCCCTTCCCGTGCACCACCTCGTCATGGCTGATCGGCAGAATGAAATTCTCCGAGAAGGCATAGTGGATGCCGAAGGTCATCTGGTGGTGGTGGTGCTTGCGGTGGACGGGTTCGCGGGAGATGTAATCCAGCGTATCGTTCATCCATCCCATGTTCCACTTGAACCCGAAGCCGAGGCCGCCAGCATCCACCGGCTTGGACACACCGGGGAAGGACGTACTTTCCTCGGCAGCGGTCATGATGCCGGGCACTTCGCCATAACAGATGGAATTGGTGCGCTGGAGCAGGCTGATCGCCTCGTAATTCTCCCGCCCGCCATCCTTGTTGGGTATCCATTGGCCCTCTTCGCGGGAGTAGTCGCGGTAGAGCATGGAGGCGACCGCGTCCACGCGCAGCCCGTCGACGTGGTATTCCTCCAGCCAGTAGAGCGCGTTCGAGATCAGGAAATTGGCGACTTCGTTGCGCCCGTAATTGTAGATCAGCGTGTTCCAGTCCTGGTGGAAACCCTCGCGCGGGTCGGCGTGCTCATAGAGCGCCGTGCCGTCGAACTGCGCGAGGCCATGAACATCGGTGGGGAAATGCCCCGGCACCCAGTCCAGGATCACGCCCAGCCCGGCCTCATGGGCCGCGTCGACCAGATCGCGGAACTCGTGCGGCGGCCCGTGCCGGATGGTCGGCGCAAAGAGGCCGATCGGCTGGTATCCCCAGGAACCGTCGAATGGGAACTCGCTGAGCGGCAGGAACTCCAGATGCGTGAAGCCCATGTCGGCGGCGTATTTCACCAGATCTTGCGCGGCTTCCTTGTAGGACAGCGGCCGGTTTCCCTCGTCGGCAACACGTTTCCAGGAGCCGAGATGAACCTCGTAAACTGAAATCGGCGCGTCATGGGCATTGTTGCCTGCACGTGTTTCCATCCACGCATCGTCGTGCCAACCGTAACCCGTGATGTCCCGAACGACGCTGGCAGTCTCGGGCGGATGCTGCGCGCCGAACCCGATGGGGTCGGCCTTCTGCGCCATCAACTGCCCCTGCGCTCCGATAAGCTCATACTTGTAGGCAGCGCCTTCGGTGAGGCCCGGCAGGAAGATTTCCCAGACGCCGGTCTGGCCGCGCAGCCGCATTGGATTGCGGCGGCCATCCCAGGAATTGACGTCTGCAACCACCGAGACACGCCGGGCATTGGGAGCCCAGACGGCGAAATGGGTGCCCCTGATACCCTCGTGTTCAATCACATGGGCACCGAGCACCTGCCACACCCGTTGGTGCGTGCCCTCCGCGAGCAGGTATTCGTCCATCTCTCCGATTACCGGGCCGAAGCGATACGGATCTTCGTTCAGCCAGGTCTCTCCGGCCGCATTGGTTCCGCGCAGAAGATAGGGTGCACGCGCCGGAACCGGGCCGCAGAAGACGCCCGCCGCGCCATCGACAGGAGCAAGCACGTGAACGGTCCCGTCTCCGGACCCGTTCATCAGGACCTCCATGGTGCTTGCGCCCGGGTCGAAAGCGGTGACCCAGACCTGGCCGCCGTACTCGTGCGGACCAAGGATGGCGAAGGGATCATGCAGGACGCCCTGAGCGATCTGCTGTGCCGTCTCGGAGGACAGCGGCATCTGCGGGTAGGGGGCGGGAGTGTCTGTCATGGTGTCAGGCTACTCCATCGCCCCACAACCGCAAGCGCAACCCTCAGCCTGCGGCGACATCGCCCTCCGTGGCAGGTTCAGCGTGCCAGATGTCCGACATGTAGCCCCGGATCGTCCTGTCGGAAGACAACCAGCCGGCCCGCGCGGTGTTCAGAACGGCGGTGCGCGTCCATTGCTTTCGATCGGTGAAGGCCGCGTCCACCTCTCGCTGCGCCCGCCAATAGTCGGTGAAGTCCGAACACACCATGAAGTAGTCGTGGTGCGTCAGGTTCTCGGTGATCGAATGGTAGCGACCCGGCTCGTCGGGGCTGAATATCCCGGAACGGATCGCCTCCAGCGCGCGGCCAAGGCGCGGGTCCTCTGCAATCGCGCGCGCGGCATGGCCGCCTTCCTTGCGGCGTTCCATCACTTCGGCCGCGGTCATGCCGAAGAGGAAGAAGTTCTCGGCACCGACAAGGTCGCGGATTTCCACGTTGGCGCCGTCCAGGGTTCCTATCGTCAGTGCCCCGTTCAGCGTGAACTTCATGTTGCCAGTGCCCGACGCTTCCTTGCCTGCCGTCGAGATCTGTTCGGAAAGATCTGCCGCAGGTATCAACCGTTCGGCGAGGCTCACGTTGTAGTTCGGCGGGAAAACAACCTTCAGATACCGGGATGTCAGCGGATCGCTGTTCATCACCGTCGCCATGTCGTTTGCGAGACGGACCATCTCCTTGGCGTAGATATAGTTGGGGAACGCCTTGCCACCGAAAATCTTCACCCTCGGAACCCAATCGGCGTTGGGGTTGTCGCGGATTTCCTGCCAGTGCGCGATCGTTTCCAGCAGATTGAGGTGCTGGCGCTTGTATTCGTGGATACGCTTGACCTGGATGTCGAATATCGAGTCCGGGTCGACGCTGACCTTCAGCGTCTCGGCGATCCACTGAGACAGATCCACCTTGTTGGCGCGCTTCGCGGCCAGGAAAGCGTCGACGAATGCCGAATCGTCTGCATGCGCTTCGAGCTTTTCGAGTTGCTCCAGATCGTCCACCCAATCCTCACCGATGGTGTCGGTGATGAGGCCAGACAGGCGCGGGTTGCATGAGAGTAGCCAGCGGCGCGGTGTCACACCGTTGGTTTCGTTCACGATCCGATCGGGATGCAGTTCGTGCAACTCCTTGAAGACGGTCGACTTCATCAATTCGGTGTGCAGCGCCGCCACGCCATTGACCTTGTGGGCCATGATGAAGCCCAGCGTGCCCATGTGAACCTTGCCGTCCTGGTGCGCATTGAGGCTGTGGGTGCCGGTTTCGCGGCGATGCAGGTCGTCGATCCGGTCGATAAGCTGCATGTGGCGCGGCAGCAGCCGGCCCATGCGCGCCTCGCCCCAGGTCTCCAGCGCCTCGGGCAGCAGCGTGTGGTTGGTGTAGGAGAGTGTCGCACGGGCTATGCCGACGGCCTCTTCGAAGTCCATGCCGCGCTCGTCATGCAGGATCCGGACCAATTCGGGTCCCGCGATGGCGGGGTGGGTGTCGTTGATCTGGATCGCGGCCTTCTTCGGCAGCAGCTTCAGATCGTCGTATTCGCTTTCGAAGCGACGAATGATGTCCCGCAGGCTGGCGGCGGTGTGGAAGAACTCCTGCTTGAGCCGGAGTTCCTTGCCCTGTTCGGTGTGATCGTCGGGGTAGAGCACCCGCGAGAGCGTGCGGGCCAGTGCCTCCGGCTCCGCGGCGGCGGCATATTCACCGCGGTTGAACCGCGCGAGGTCAAAGCCGTGCATCGGCCGCGACTCCCACAGGCGCAGTGTGTTGCCCCAGCGGCCCTTCCAGCCGATGACCGGCGTGTCGTGCGCCATGGCGATGAGCATTTCGGACGGGTACCAGTTGGCGCGACTGCCAATCTCCTGCACATGACCGCCGAAGCCGATGTCAATGGAGACTTCGGGGCGCTCGAATTCCCAGGCGTGTCGCTGGCTGAGCCAGTCCTCCGGTTCCTCGATCTGCCGGCCGTCCTCGAACCGCTGGCGGAAAAGGCCATTCTCGTAGCGGATGCCGTAGCCCATCGCCGGCAGGCCGATGGTCGACATCGATTCCATGAAACAGGCGGCCAGACGTCCGAGGCCACCGTTGCCAAGGGCGGCGTCCGGTTCGTCCTCCAGGATTTCCCGGTAGTCCAGCGCCAGTTCTTTCAGCGCGCCGGTTGCGGCTTCCTCCAGCCGCATGTTGACGATTGCATCCTTCAACAACCGTCCGATCAGGAATTCCAGCGACAGGTAGTAGACGCGCTTGAGGTTACTGCCATAGGTACGCCGGGTGGCTGCGAACCACCGGTCGACGATCCGGTCGCGCACTGCAAAGGACAAGGCCATTCGCCAATCGTACACATGGGCGGTCGCCGCATCCTTGCCCAGCGTGTAGACCAGATGATGCAGGATGGCATCTTTCATTTCGGAGGGGGTCATAATGTCGTCCTCGTAACGCGGCCGCGGGAGGGGAGGCGGCGCTTTCAGTCCACCGGGGTTATTCCCGAGCCTCCCTACAGGCGCAACCCCGGGAAACTACTGAGGCGGTAAAGCGGTCCGCACGGGGCATTTGAGGCACGATTCGGCTACCAATTGCTTAGGACGCGGGTTTTTGTGCCGCGAGAGGAGGCAGTGTTGCCCGACGACCGGCAGTAATTCGGGCAGCGGTATTGGCCTTCGCGCACGGCATTGCAGGGTACCGGTTCACGATGGATTACCGCCAGCACCGTGCTGCGGGACGCGGGTGTCGGGCAGCGGTGTATTCACGCGTCTCGCGTGCGATCAGAGGCTCGAAGCGAAGCGGCCGTAGGCGCCGAGCGCAAAGACGAGCGGTACACCCGGAGTGTGTTCTACCTTCTCAACGAGGCCCAGCACGATCGTATGGTCGCCGGCGCCATGGGCGGCGAAGTGGCGGCAATCGAAGCGGGTCAGGCAGCCCGAGATCTGTGGGGTCCCGTTCGGACCTTCGCGCCAATCGACGCCGTCGAAATTGCGCGCCTCGACAGCAAACCGTTCCGAAAGCTGGAGTTGCTGCGCTTCCAGCACATGAACGGAAAAGTGCTGGGTCGAAACGAACGCATCGTGCCGTGGCGAGGCGACGGCTGGGCACCACAGCAGCAGCGGCGGATCGAGCGACACGCTAGTGAAACTGTTGGCGGTGAATCCCAGCGGTCCGGTCTCGTCGCGACATGTGACGACCGTAACGCCGGTGGCGAAGGCGCCGAGCGCAGTGCGAAGTTCCCGCTCGCGGCCGGGACCGGGCGTGAAGCTCTCTTTCATGCGGTCGGCCTCCTTTCGGCTCATCGCGCGGCGCGCCGGTCAGGGAACCTCGTGGCCCAGAGCGGCGGTGTAGAGCGTGAACCACGTCTGGCGGTCCATGTCGACTGCGAAGGCATCGGAAATCCGACGAATCCGATCCAGCGTGTTGGTACCCACGACCGGCAGGATACAGGCTGGGTGCGTCAGCAGCCACGCGAGGGCCACCGCCATCGGGCCGACACCATCCCGCTCCGCTACCTCGCGCAAGGCTGCGTTCATCGCATTGTGGCCAGAGGACAGGAGGGCACCACCCGCCAATGGCGACCAGGCCATTGGTGCAACGTCCAACTCCTGAAGAAACGCCAGATCGCCATTCGTCATCGGATCGTGCCGCAGAAGGCTGATCTCGATCTGGTTGGTTGCCAGGCGTGTGTCCATGGCGCTCTGCAGCAACCGCCAGTCATGTGGCCGGAAGTTGGAAACCCCCACGGCCCGTACCTTGCCCGAGGCAACCGCCTCGTCGAGCGCGCGTCCGGTTTCGAAATGATCCATCAGCGGGTCGGGACGGTGGAGCAGGAGCAGGTCGATCCGCTCGATGGCCATGTTGCTAAGAGAGGAATCGATGGAGGCTGCGATATGCGCGGGGCTCGTGTCGTAATACTTGACGCGCCGGTCGGCGTATTTTCCAACCGGGGCGACGATATCGCATTTGGTGACGATCTCGATCTGCGCCCGCAGGTGCGGCGCCGCCCGCAGGGCCGCCCCCAGCAGCGCCTCCGCCGTGTAGCCGCCGTAGATATCGGCCTGATCGAAACTGGTGATCCCCTGTTCCAGACAGGCCTCCATCTTGGCCTGAACACGCTTGGGCGACGTGTCGGGGTCGTCCCCGAGCCGCCACATGCCGTAAACGATCCGGCTCAGTTCGAGGCCCACGGTTAGTTCCACCCGTTCCATTTGCGTCCCCCTGAAGTCGCTGAATCGGCCGACGCGCGGCTGGCGCCAGAGCACCACAAACGCGCGTACGTTGATACCCCAATCCGACGCTGGATAGGTCCGTGTCCCGGCCAGCACGTTGTCGCCGGCGAGGCACGCCGGGGCGAGTATACGGCCCCGCCCGTATGACGATCCGGCGGCGTGACTGTCACAAATCCGTTTCCCGGCCGTCGTCAAAGCTTCGCTGTGCCGTAACAAAACCGTCGCTGGCTGCTCCTAGAGCGGAACTTGCCGAGAGCTGGGGGTGAATGTGGCACTTGTCGTCGAGCAGGTAACGAAAATGTTTGGCCAGAAGGCAGCCGTGGACAAGGCAACCTTCCGTGTCGAAGGATCTGCGATGATCGGGATTATCGGCAGGTCGGGTGCCGGCAAATCCACGTTCCTGCGCATGATGAACCGTCTGACGGACGCAACATCGGGACGCATCCTGTTCAACGATAGAGATATTTTGAGCCTGACCGGCGCGCGCAGGCGCGCGTGGCAATCCGATTGCGCGATGATCTTCCAGCAGTTCAATCTGGTGCCGAGAATGGATGTGGTCTCCAACGTCCTGCATGGAACGCTGAACCGCCGGTCCACGCTGGCCACGATGTTCAACCTTTACCCGACCGCGGACATTCACAAGGCGATCGACATTCTCGACCGGCTCGGCATCGCCGACCAGGCCGCCAAGCGTGCCGAGGTGCTCTCGGGCGGCCAGCAGCAGCGCGTCGCCATCGCCCGCGCGCTTATGCAGGACCCCGAGATAATCCTCGCCGACGAACCCATCGCCTCGCTCGACCCGATGAATGCCCAGATCGTCATGGAGGCGCTCCGGCGCATCCACGAGGAGGACGGGCGCATGGTCATCGCCAACCTGCACACGCTGGACACCGCGCGGCGCTACTGCGACCGGGTGATCGGCATGCGGGACGGGCGCATCGTGTTCGATGGCACGCCGGAGCAGCTTACCACGGGCGTGGCGCGCGACATTTACGGCGCCGGCGCCGACTTTTCGGAGGAGGCGACGTCGACCGAGATTGGCGCCATCGCTCGGTCCGACGCAGCCGCCCAACTCATCCGCAAGGCGGAGGCCGAAGCCGGCTGACTGCGCACTTCAGCATTCATCAGCCCGGCGCCGGTGGTCGGCAGCGGGCCAATCCAACGGGAGAAACGACGATGAAAAAACTGGTTGCCGCCCTCGTGGCCACGACCGCGCTTGCTGCTCCGGCCTTGGCCCAGGACAGCATCGAGGAATTCCGCATCGCCATCCTCGGCGGCGAGAACGCCCAGGATCGCGTTGCCAACAACACCTGCCTGGCCGAGTACATCGAGGAAGTCCTCGGCGTCCCGACCAAGATCTTCACCCCCGCCGACTACGATGGCGCGATCCAGGGTCTGCTCGGTGGTACCATCGACGTGGCCTGGCTTGGCGCCTCCGGCTACGCCAAAACCTATCTGACCGATCCCGAAGCGGTCGAGCCGGTGCTGGTCAAGACCAACCTCGACGGCTCCTTCTCCTACCACTCCATCGGTTTCGCGCGCGAGGACAGTGGCATCGCCTCGCTGGCGGACATGAAGGGCAAGGTCTTCGGTTTCGGCGACCCCAACTCCACCTCGGGCTATCTGATCCCGTCGGTCGAGATTCCGGAACTCATCGGCGCTTCCATGGAATCGGGTGATTATTTCGGCGAAGTGAAATTCACCGGTGGTCACGAGCAAACCATCGTCGCGGTGTTCAACGGCGACATCGACGGCGGCGTGACCTGGGCCGACGGGCTCGGCGCCTGGGAAGACGGTTACAACTCCGGGGCACTGCGCAAGGCCGTCGATTCCGGCCTCGTCGACATGAATGACATGGTCGAAATCTGGCGTTCCAAGCCGATCCCGGAAGGCCCGGTTGTGCTGCGCAAGGCGCTGCCCGCGGACGTCAAGGAGAAGGTCACGGCCGTCTATGCCGGCCTGCACGAGAAGGATCAGGATTGCGCCTACGGCGTGGCCAACGGCGAGACCGCCGGTTTCCAGCCGATCGGCCACGACGCCTATCTCTCGATCATCGCGACCCGCCAGGCGAAGTCCAACTAAGACGCGACCACATCTTCAGGCGGGCTCCGGCAGACCGGGGCCCGTTACATTCCCAGAGGCATCCGATGGCCGACGCCGCATCCCAAACACCCGACCGCATCGGTACGCTGCAGCAGAGTTACCTGGCTCATGTGCGCCAGAAGCGGCTCTATAGCGGATTGATGCTGGCGGTGTTCGTCCTGCTCTACGTCGGCGGCTTCGGAATTGCCGAAAGCCGGAATGCCGGTGGCTTCCTCGACGGCCTGCACCGTGTGTTCGATTTCCCCTCGGAAGTGGTTTCCGAGGCGGCGGAAAAGGCCGCGAACCTGCCCGGCCATCTCGTAACCTACTTCCCGGCGCTCCTGGAGACGCTGAACATCGCCGCGGTCTCCACCATTCTGGGCGTCATCGTCGGGGCTCTGCTGTCGCTGCTGTCCACCCGCGGACTCGCGCGCTTTCCCCGGTTCATCTGGCTGTTTCGCCGTCTCATGGACACCATGCGCGCCTTTCCGGAAATCGTCGTCGCGCTGGTGCTGATCTTCATTCTCGGTGGCGGCCCCGTGCCGGCGATGATCGCTATCGCCATCCACACCGCCGGCGCCATCGGTAAGCTCTATTCCGAGGTGAACGAAAACGCGGACCTGAAGCCGGTCGAAGGCCTCGCCTCCGTCGGTGCGACCTGGATGCAGAAGATGTGGTTCGGCGTAATCCCGCAGGTGGCGCCAAACTACCTCAGCTACGCCCTGCTGCGCTTCGAGATCAATATCCGCGCATCGGCCATCCTCGGCTTTGTGGGGGCGGGCGGCATCGGCTACGAGCTGCGCAATGCCATGTCCTGGGGCAAGGGCCGTTTCGACCAGGCGGCGGCGATCTTCATCCTCCTGTTCCTCACCATTGTCGTGGTCGACCATTTCTCCAGCGTCTATCGCGACCGTTTGACGAATGGGCGCAACGCATGAGTGACACCGCCGCCCACCCGATCTCCGGCGAGGTCACGCGCGATTTCGGCCGCAAGCGCCGTGTCGCGCTGGCCGTGCCGGTCCTGCTCTTGGCCTATTTCGTCTATGTCTTCTTCGCTTTCGACATTCCCGGCCTTGCGCAACGCGCCAGTATGGAAAACGCGCGGGTGCTGGTGTCGGACGCCTATAGCTACAAGACCCACGTCACCCGCAACAACCGAAGCGGTGAGCTGACTGTCGCTGTCGAAGGCAAGCGCAACCACATCTACGCACCGGACCGGATGCCGGCCTGGATCACGGCTAGTGGAGAGACGACGGAGATCGCCCTGCGCCACGGCCATCGCGTCACCTATGCGCCGGACGCCGTGATCTATCACTACCCGACTATCGGAGATATCCGGATCACTAACCCTGACGGTACCTTCCTGACGGAGATCCCCGAGGGCCTGCCGGATGGGATCGTGAATGCCACCGGCGCCCGCGTCTCGATCGGGACAAACGCCGGCCGGCTGGCGGTCACCCGGTCCAAGGCGGAGACCTTTCGGTATTTCAACGGCTGGGAGCTGTTCTTCTTCACCCTGGACAGCCCCTATCGCGGCCATTCGGCGTTCGAGATCCTTTTCGGACCGCAGATCGATGTGGCGCGCGGGAACTGGGCGGGCGCGGCGCAGGATTTCTGGGGCAACACGCTCTGGCGCCACAAGGATGTCGCCTGGGCGATGTTCGAAACCATCCTGATGGCGTTCCTGGGGACCTTCGGCGCGGCCATGGTCGCGCTTCCGCTCGCCTTCCTCGCGGCGCGAAACTTCACGCCGCTGATGTCGGTGCGGTTCGCCGCGCGCCGGGTCTTCGATTTCGTACGCGGCGTCGACGCCCTGATCTGGACCATCGTCCTCGCGCGTGCCTTTGGGCCCGGCCCAATGACGGGGGCCCTTGCGATCCTGGTCACAGATACCGGCAGCTTCGGCAAGATTTTCTCCGAAGCGCTCGAGAACGTGGATGATAAGCAGATCGAGGGGATCCGCTCCACCGGTGCCCGCCCGATGCAGCGATATCGCTTCGGAGTGATCCCGCAAGTGACCCCGGTGCTGCTGAGCCAGATCCTCTATTTCTTCGAATCCAACGCGCGGTCGGCCACGGTCATCGGCGCCATCACGGGCGGGGGCATCGGGCTGATGCTGACCCAGGCGATCAATACGCAGCAGGATTGGGAGCAGGTGACCTGGTATATCGTGTTGATCCTGATCATGGTGGTGGTGATGGACACACTTTCCGGCTGGCTGCGCGCCAAGGTCATCAAGGGCGGAGAGGACCCGCTTCTGTAGCCGACCGGGCACGAAGAGTTTTCATGCCTCCGGCGGGGATACTTGAAGACAGAAGAAGCGCACGGTTTCTCTTGTCCACAAATATCCCCGCCGGAGGCAAGATGTTCCCAAAATGCGGGGGTGCGCATGCCACGTCTGAGCGAAGAGTCACCAGTCATTCATTCGGACTGTGACCTGACCGACGCCACATTCGGACGGTTCGTGGAAATCGGGCACGGCAGCCGGGTCGCGCACAGCCGGATCGGAGACTACAGCTACTGCGACCGCTATTGTGACATTGCGAATGCCGAGGTCGGGAAATTCGCGAATATCGCGAGTTTCGTCCGGATCGGGGCGACCGATCATCCGCTACGCACAGCCAGCCTGCACCATTTTCTATACCGTTCCGCGGATTACTGGGACGATGCTCCCCATGACGCCGACTGGTTCGCGGCCCGTCGGGCGCGGCGTGCCTGGATTGGGCACGACACGTGGTTGGGGCACAATGCGCAGATAAAGCCGGAGGTGCGCATCGGGCACGGCGCGGTCGTGGCCTCGGGTGCAATTGTTACCCGCGACGTTGCGCCCTATACGATTGTCGCTGGCGTGCCGGCACGGCAGGTTCGTTTGCGCCAGCCGGTAGACGTCGCCGAGCGGTTGGTCGCACTGGCGTGGTGGGATTGGGACCACGCCCGGCTGCGCGCGGCACTGGCGGATTTCCGGGCACTTCCGGCAGCAGCGTTTCTGGAGAAACATGAATGAACTTGGTGCGGTAGAGGTGATGCCGCGGGCGGCTGAGAAAACGACACCGAATTGTAACCGAACCCTTACCTCGGTGACACGTTGCGGCGCGATAGACGCTTCGTTGAAACACCTTTCGGGGACATGCAATGAAGACATCCACTCTCGCCCTCTCGCTGCCAGCGCTACTGCTGGCGAGTGTTGCCACCGCCGACGTCGTCGAGGTCGGCGTGCGCCCGCTCTACCTGATCGACCGCATGGAAGACGGCGAGCTGAAGGACACGCTGGCAGCCTGCGCCGGTCAGCCGGTCAAGCGCACGCTTTTCTCCATCGGGCACCGGGGCGCCCAGATGCAGTTCCCTGAGCATACCGTGGAGGCCAATGTCGCCGCCGCGCGCCAGGGGGCCGGCATCCTGGAATGCGACGTGACCTTTACCAAGGACAAGGAACTGGTCTGCCGTCACGCCCAGAACGACCTGCACACCACGACCAACATCCTGGCCACGGACCTGGCCGACACCTGCGTGGTGCCCTTTACCCCGGCCGAGGGCGAGACCGAAGCGGCCGCCGAGTGCCGCACCTCCGAACTGACGCTCGCCGAGTTCATGTCGCTCACGCCGAAAATGGACGCCGCAAACAAGGCTGCCACCACGGTCGAGGGGTACTTGGACGCGACCGCAGGGTGGCGGACCGACCTTTACGGAGTCGAGCCCACCACGCTGATGACCCACGCGGAATCCGTCGAGCTGTTCAAGTCGCTGGGCGCTAAGTTCACGCCCGAATTGAAGACCCCCTCGGTAGAAATGCCATTCGACGGCTTCACGCAGGAAGACTATGCCCAGAAGCTGATCGACGAGTACAAGGCTGCCGGCATCCCTGCCTCGGACGTCTTCGCACAGTCGTTCAACTGGTCGGACGTCAAGTACTGGATCGACAACGAGCCCGATTTCGGTGCCAATGCCGTCTACCTCGTTGAGTGGGAGGACGGATTCGACGAGCAGGACGCGAATACCTGGAGCCAGGACTTCGTCGAGCTGAAGGGGCAGGGGCTGAACTACATCGCGCCCTCCATGAATATGCTGGTCACGACCGAGGGCGAGAGTATTGCCGCCTCCGCCTATGCCATGGCCGCCAAGGAAGCGGGTTTGAAGGTTATCACCTGGACCCTCGAGCGATCCGGCCCGCTCGTCCTCGGTGGCGGTTGGTACTACAAGTCGACCAATGACATCATCCATAGCGATGGCCAGATGTACGAGTTGCTGGACGTTCTTGCGCAGGATGTCGGGGTTGAGGGTGTCTTCTCGGACTGGCCTGCGACCGTGTCCTACTACGCCTCCTGCATGGGATTGAACTGAGCCCAGAGCGGTTTCGGCCCGGTCCGTCTGTTTCGTTCGGCAGACGGGCTCGTGCCGACACGCCAGGCTTAATCACCACGATGCCCCGGCCCATCGGGCGGGGCACTTTCATTGCAGCCGCCCCGACGCTCCAATCCCGTTTTGATCGGGTTGGATGACCCTTTTCCCTGACAGTCGCCGTGTTTTTGGCCGGCGACTGATCGCGGGCAACTGCCGAGAGCCGCGCAACCGGCACATCGGCTGCGGCGCTTTGCGTACCGGGCCATACGCTCCTCAATGGTTGCTCGTCGCGACGCTGAATTTGTTGGGTCTGGCTGCGCCTGTTTGTGCTGCGCTTGTCCTCCAGCGATGGCCGCCGGGAGTTGGACAGCCCGGGGTCAATCACGCTGGCCGTCAGCATGAACCGGCGCCTAGGGTGGCGGAGCCTGTGGCCGAAAGCTGCCGATCCTCGCGCCCGACTCCCGCAAGCTTCAAAACCGCTTGCGGGCGATGTCGGAATGGCACAATTTGGCGAAGAGCAGTTTAAAACAATCGACGACGACACTGTTCGAATGGCAGGCAGCGGTTGCCTTTGATTCGATGGTCGGCGTGCGGGCATTGGTCGGGATCTCGAAATCGGCGTCCACCCCGAGAAAGGAACACGTAGAGTGATCTACTGTGAGGTGAGACGCGGCACGCACCGAATGGCGAAGCACACCGGCGCTATGGTCTCTGCACATGCGAGCGAACGGATGCTCCCCGTCACTCTGCGCGCGGGCAGGGAACGACGGTGTGCCGGAACACAACGGTGCCGCGTGCAATCAGAGACGGCTGGAATTGCAAAGCCAGTCACGCGGGAGGGAACTGGAGCGCGTTCGGGTGAACTTGCCCGGGGGACACGAAACGTCGCTATTTACGGCGTGGTGCCAATCGATCGATCGAGCTGCGGAATTTTCACGAAGGTCATATCGAAGGTGGACATTTGCAGATGAAGACGGAACGTATTGAAATGTACCGACCGGGATCTCGACCAGGGCCACAGATGTCGGATCACCAGGACAAAGACACAATCGACCTTTCTGCTCTTTTCGGCATCCTGTGGCGCGGAAAGTGGTTAATCCTGGCAACCTTCCTAATTGCGGTGGTGCTTGGCGGGATTCAGGCTTTCTTTCGCGCGGTACCAATCTACTCGGCCACCACGGTCCTTATGCTGGACCCTCAGCAGGAGCAGATCGTTACATTCGATGCCGTCATGGCGAGCATGACTGGCGACGACACGGAGGTGAACTCGGAAGTCGAGGTTCTCAAATCCCGTGAACTGGTTCGCAAGGTGGTTGAAAAGCTCGACCTGACCAAAGATCCGGAATTCAATGAAGATCTCCAGGAGCCGGGTTTTCTTGCCGGTTTGAAGGAGCAGGTCAAATCAAACCTGCCAAGCGCAATAAATCCGTCGTCCGGATCGGATCAGATGGAGTCGCTTCAGGACCCGATCGAGAAAACCGTCAGCGCAGTCATTGGGGCGTTTTCTGTCCGAAATGTTCCGAATACCTATGTTTTGCAGGTTACGACCAGATCCGAGAACGCCGCGAAATCCGTTCTGATTTCCGATACGATTGCGGACCAGTACATTGTCGATCAGATCGACGAGAAGTTTGAAGCCACGGAAAAGGCGTCGGCCTGGCTTTCTGAACGCTCGGCCCAGCTCCGGGAAGAATTGGAGGCCGCAGAAACCGCTCTGTCGGAATTCAGCGGCAGCACGGATCTCGTGAGCCCGGATTCCCTGAAGCAAATGGAGCGCCAACTTAAAGACTTCCGGGATCGGGCGGATGCCGTCTCCGAGTCTCTGCAGCAGAGCGACGCACGGATAGCGGCGTTGCGGAATGCGGCAGATCGGCAAGCCCTGGCCGAGGTCTCCGGAGATACGCAACTGATGCGTCTCGCTGCGGCACTGCAGGCTTCGCCAGACAACACGGGGATTGCCGCACAATTCGATTCCTTGGCCGACAGCCTTGTCCGGCGGGCAGAGGTCGATGCGGCGCGGGATCGCAGCCAGTTGAAAACCCTGGAAGCGTCCCGAGATCTCCTGGCAGAGCAGATCGAGTCGCAGAGTCAGGACATGATTCAGATCCAGCAACTCACCCGCGAGGCGGAAGCCAGCCGGCTGCTATACGAGTATTTCCTGGGCCGTCTGAAGGAAACCTCGGCACAACAGGGTATTCAATTCGCGGATGCCAAGATCTTGTCCTACGGGGTGTTGCCCGCTGGGCCTTCGGCGCCGAAAAAGTCCGTCATCCTCGCGATGTCCGGATTTCTCGGCCTGCTCCTTGGTAGTATGATCGTTTTCCTCCTGGAGGCTCGCAAGAACACGTTCCGCACGGCGCGGGAACTCGAGGACAGGACGGGCTACGTCGTGCTTGGTCAGGTGCCGGTCTTTCCCAGTCGGTCGCGAAAGAACACGATCTCCTATCTCGTTGAAAAACGGAACTCCGCCGCGGCCGAGGCCGTGCGCAATCTGCGGACGTCGATCCTGCAATCGAACATCGATACCCCTCCGAAGATCATATTGCTGACCTCCGCCGTACCCAGTGAGGGCAAGACGACACTGACGTTGGCGCTGGCAAACAATTTCTCGGGAATGGGGCTTAGAGTTCTTGTCGTCGAAGGCGACATCCGCCGCCGGGTGTTCGGCCAGTATCTCGGGCATGATACCGACAAGCTTCCGGGGCTGGTTGCCGTTCTTTCCGGTCAGGCCACGCTCGACGAAGCTATCACGCGGCGGCCGGAGATTGGTGCTGACTTCCTGCTTGCCGATCACCACGATACCGTGAATGCAGGCGATTTGTTCTCCTCGCAGAAGTTCTCCAAGCTCATGGATGTGTTGCGCGCGTCCTATGATGTCGTCCTGATCGACACGCCGCCGGTTCTCGTGGTCTCGGACGCTCGAGTCATGGCCCCGAGTGTCGACGCTGTTCTGTACGTTGTGGGCTGGGATTCGACCGGAAGAGATCAGGTCGATGAAGCGCTCCGCCAACTTGAACTGGTCAGCTGCCCGCCGACGGGCCTCATTCTGAACCAGATCAGTCCGAAAGGCATGAAACGCTACGGGTACGGTGGGAAGTACGGTTCCTACGGCACGTATGGTTCAAAATACTACAAAAGCTAAGGAGTGGGCTCGCAAGAGTTACGCCCATTGTGACGCGTAGCGAGTGAGACTGCGCCGAGGCGGCGTAGTAGGGGCATGACCTCTCGGGGGAGGGGGTCCGTCGACAGCCGGCCAAACTCAGGGCGTGCCGCCGACCGGGTTCGGGCGCAAAGCTCGCGCATTACGCGTTTGCACAGCATGCCGAAATGGTCTGCCGACATCCATGGTCGTGAACTCGGTTTTCCGAGCTCTTCCCGACCACGATCGCGGCAATGGTCGATCGATGACATCGAGAACCGTAACTGCCCGTCAGAATTGAGTTGGCAAATCGCCCTCCTCGTCGGTCACGAAGAAGGCGATGCACTGCTCACCGATCTCCGCGGTAGCGGTGCGGCCAACGTCTGAACGGGCGCCGCGTGAAAGCTCGGGCAACGTATCGCCACCGTCGAATTTCAGGTGCGCCGCTACGCGAACGGCGCGTCACGAAAACTCCGGCCCGCGCCTATTGGGCGATGCTGTTGATCGTCGAGTTGAAAACGCCCGGTCCCATCTGCGAGATCACGCGGTTCCAGCTGGTGATCGGCTGCTCCGCGACGAAGATGATATCGTTGGGTCTCAACTCGAAACGGGTTGCCAACAGCAGCGACGCCGCGTTCTTCGCGTTGAGTTGCCAAGCGGTTATCGATGAGAAATCCCGCGCGTCAGCTTCGCCGCGAATAACGTAGATTTCCGCAAGGTCGCCGTTGATCGTGGGGATGCCGCCCTCCTCGAACACCGCATCTGCGAGAACGGCGCGCTGGTCGAAGGGCAGGGGGAAGCGGCGCTGAGTCTTGAGTTCACCGGTCATGTAGACGTAGTCACGATCGACCGCGTCATATCGCATGCGGGCGTCGAAGTTCTCCCGGGCTTCGTCAAGCGACCCGCGGCGAAGTTCCATCTCGTAGTTCAGTTCCTGGATGGCATCCCGACGCGCGGTGCGCTGCGCCTCGCTAAGCCGGATCTGCTCCTCGAAGTAGGCCTGCGCCCGGCCAAGGTCGAATTCGGTGTCGATGAAGATACTATCGCCATCGACAAGCCGGATCTGCTGCAACTCCTTTGAAGAGTAGAGTTCCTCCAGCGGAATCTGATACAGGCTTCCGTCGCGGAAGAGGCGGACGCTGACATAGTCAATGTCGTTTGCCGTGACGCCACCCGCACTCGCCAGTGCCTCGTTGAGGTAAAGCGGACGCAAGTCTATCGGAAGCACAGTCGGTTTTGCGACGGCGCCGCCAATCGACACCCGCTGCGAATTGAATTCCGCGACTTCGAGGCTGAAGGCCGGGTCAATCTGATTTTCGACCAGCGCCTGGAACACCATCTCGTTGGCAACCGCGAGTGTCTCGCCAGCAAGGTAGATCCTGCCGACGTCGGGAATGGAAATAGCGCCGTCATCCTGAACGACGTACCCTTGTCGGCGGTTCTGAGCGGCCAGAAGACCTGTGAGTTCTTCAACCGAATTGGCCGCTGCCGGAGTCGCCAGCACGAGGACGTCGCCGATGCCGATCTGGTACGGCATTGCTTGTACCGCGGGTGGAATTCGCGTTTCCATCAGCGCGGGCCGAACCTCGGGCTCAACGGCCGGGTCGGGCAAGGCCCCGGCGCCGCGCAGACCGCTTCCGCCACCTGCCGTCTGCCCGAACACCGCTGGCAACGAAGAGGGCTGATAGGGGGTCTGGTTCGCTGCGAGCACTGTCTCCGCGGTCAGCGGGACCACGCGCACCTTGGCTCCGTTGAATGTTCCTTCGCTTACCTGCGGGCTCGTGTACACGACGCCACACCCGGTGAGCGCGAGCGACGATGCCACGGAGGCCGCAACCAACAGTCGTCTCATTCCTGATCTCCCGTGGCGTCTGCCTGTGATGTGTGTTGTGGATCCGGATGGCGCAGATTTGCGTATCCAAGCTGTGAGCCGAGCCATTGCCGCGACTGGATCATACGTCCCTGCCGGTCACGCCAATAGTAGTTCTCGAATGTGGTGTCCGCGTTGCGGCAGGCCACGCGCGTTTCCACACCTTGTTCGATGACCCCGTTCCGGGGATGGGAAACGGTGGCCGGCGCGGAGATTTCGCACACGTAGCCGCGGATTCGAAGGCCGGTGGAGTCGGAGAAATACCGATGGATGACGGTGGTAACCCGCGGCGTGGGCAAGTCGTCCCAAGCCGATGGAAGCTCTGCGTCGATAGAGACGATATCCGAGCCCAGGCCCTGCGTCGCGATAACCACGCCCTGCCGTTCGGTCAGGTTGACCATATCGTCCGTTAGCCACACGGTTTCGTCACCATAGATTTTTACCGGCGACAGCAATGCGCTGGCCCCGTACTGCTCGAATGCGACGGCGAGTTTTTGGCGCTGGATTGTTTCTTCCGCTTCAACGCTCGTCGTTTCGATGATTACCTGACCGGACGCTGGCTTAGAGCCCAGGGCCGAAAAATCGCACCCGGTCGTTGCAAGAATACACACAACAGCCGTCAGGAAACTCTGCCGTTTCATCGCCAGAATTTCCCCCAGCGACGCTCAAGTGTGGGTTCCTGGTCGTCCTTTACGACGCCATAGAGACGGTTGCGGACAGCAAGACGGGCGCCGCCGTCGCGTGTGAGCGGGCGGATTGTTGTCCCGAAACCGTTCAGCGATGGCTCTCCGGAGATCCAGGACATGGGGATCTGGAAGAAGATACCCTTGTCGAATGACCCTTCGCCGAAATCCTCGGCGCTGACGTCAGTGAAGGTTGCAAAGGCGCCCACGCGCCAGCCATTCGCGAAATCCCGGCTAAACGTGAATGTGCTGCCCCAGTCGCCGGCCAGGTATCGGCCTGCATCGACCTGACCGAAGTACCCGTTGCCAAATTCATAATACGCCGAGGCGTGGCCGGTCATTACTTCGTAGTCCAGAAAGCCGAAGCCGCCTTCGTAGTCGCGTTGGCGGACATAGTTCAGATCGGCGCCGAAGGCGAACGGGCTGGTTACAGGTTTCCAGAGCAATTCGCCCGAAACGCCACCATACATGCGTTCCAGATAGCCAGCCGTCGTGCGGCCGTAGAGGTCGGCTCCGGGCTTGAAGAAGTACTCGCCGGTGAGATGGCTGAGGTAGGACGGGCCATTCTGGTCGTAGAGTGCCAGGTCGGAGCGCACATGGGGCAGGACGGAATCGGACTCGCGCGTGGCTTCGTCCCGGTTGCCGACGAGTTTCAACCGGTATCGCCCACCGAGGACAACCCCCGGTGCCGGCGCGTAGGCGAGGTTGAACTCGGCGCCGGCGTCAGCGCGAAACGGATCGTCCGGATCGAAGAGCGAGGCTGAGATATAGGGTTTCAACCTGAAGTCGGTATTGGGATAGGCCGCGGGCAGGTAATTGCCGTAACCGAGCTTACCGTAGGAATCTTCGACCTTTGTGCGGACGTAGCTTTTCCAGGCCCGTTCGGGATTGGTCTCCAGGTCTTCGAGGTCCGACCGTCGCACAGTGGAGGTCGATGTCGGCAGTTCCGTGTTGATCAGCGTGATCTGGAACGTTTCCACGCGATCCGGCAAGATCGCGGCCATCACGCGGGAGGCACGGCCAATCGCCTGCGGGGTGGCGTCGTACCGGTTGTTGCGCATCTTCACCCGCGCGGTGGAGCCCTGAACATCCAGCGCGACGAGTTCAAGTCCCTGTGTATTGAATCCCTCCGCGGTGGCGGTTTTGATCTGTTCGGCCGACGCGGATTCCAGCTGATGCGAGGGCAGGCCCCAGGCTGCGAGGTCCACTTTGCTACCGTGTCGCACCGACACCGGCGGCGGCGCTTCTTCGCGGCCGCCCGGGAAAGGCGGTTCCTTGGGGTTGACTGTCACAGTCGCCCGGATGCCGAATTCCGAACCGTAGAGCGAATAGGCCCCGAGATCGAGCCAGGGCAATACGCGGTAGGTCACGCCGAAGTTGAACGGGCTGTTGTAGTCGAATTCGCCCGATTCATCTTCGAGCTTGTAGGCATCGGACGAATACTCGGCCACGAAGCCCAGCTTGTCCGTGGCTTGCCAACTCACGCCTGCAAACACGGCGGCGGGACCGCTGAACCAGTCATCGGCACTGAATTCGCCGGGCGCGTTTCTGATGCCGGACGTGACGCGTGTGTCGCCGGATATGATTTCGGAGCTGCTGTTCGTTCCGAGCCGTCCCCAACCGACACCGGCGGAGAAGGTCAGGTCCGGGCGCAGGTGTTTGGTCGCCACGATATGCTCGGACGCGAAAAAGCCGGTACCGCCGAAGTCACTGATCCCCAGCGAAACGGCCGGTCGATAAACGCCCTCGTCGATAAACCGGTACTGAAAGGAAAAGGCGCGGTCGTATTGTTCAAACTCACCATAAGACTCGGACTCGCCAAACAGCCCTTCGGTATAGGAATACTGGAAGGTCCCTGTCAGGCGCTCTGAGATCTGGAAATTGATCGTTGTACGCCAGCCGCCCTCCCGAATTGCCGCTGTGGTCGAGAACTGGCCATCGGGTTGCATGTCGGCACTGGGCATATCAATGTAGCCCGGCGTTCCCTGAAACGATAATTGCGGCCGGGAAAAGGTCTCTGCCCGGGTTGCCGTGGGAAGGGGAAGAACAATTGCGCTGGTGCCTGCGGCGGTCGTGGCCAAAAGGGCTGCGTAACGCCACCTAGCCATCGCGCGAAACCTCTTGCCTGCTGTCGGGCGTCGGTTGGGCCTGCATCCGTTGTGCGAAACTCCGGGAGCCTGGGTGGGCTCCGGCACGCACCCATATCGGCCTCGCGTAGAGAACCGCCCCTCGTGTGAACGAGGAAGTTGAACTGCCCAACATTTTTACCTGCCACTTGATTTGTTGTTTCTTGGCTTGGCGAATTTATATCGGCCGGCCGTAGCCCTGTCACGTATTGAGGCCGTCGGTTCGACCATGTGTTGTATAAACTCCCGGTTATTGTGCACGTCGTATGATTTCAGGCCGTAAACAGCGACTTTTTGCAGCAATTGTCTCTGCTTGCGGCCCCCGCGCGAAGCTGTTCCGAGGCCTGGTCTTGCCGCCTTCGAAAGCTGTCATGAAACCGTTTCAATTGGCGGATCCGATCCTGTCAGACGCCGTGGGATCGACGTGTGGTTGGGTGTGCAAGATCTTCTGGCCGAGCGGCGTCAGAAATGTGCCAGGTGTGTCTGTCCGGCATAACGCCGGGCCTGATCGGTGCATTTTTTTCATTTTTCTTACCGTATTGCGCTCGGACTCGTTAAGGTTCCGCAACAAGAGCAGTCAATAAAAGCGAAAAGCTATGAACCAGCACAATCGTCTCGTTGCGGACGGTTCCGGCAGTCGGGCGGCCGATTTGGCCGAGGACGACGATGTCGTCGATATCTACTCGATACTGCTCGCATTGTCGCGGGGGCGCATCTGGATC
This sequence comes from Tropicimonas marinistellae, assembly GCF_001509585.1. GTDB lineage: Bacteria > Pseudomonadota > Alphaproteobacteria > Rhodobacterales > Rhodobacteraceae > Tropicimonas > Tropicimonas marinistellae. Next base: position 163,392 of record NZ_LNCI01000002.1, read on the forward strand.
GGTGCGGCGATGGTGCTCGGTTTGGCGTTCGGCATCGTCTGGGCCGAGTTTCTCTCAACTCCCGTCTTCCGGTCCACGGCGACAATCAAGCTGGAGAATGACGAAACGGAGGTCGCGGGCCTGCCCTCGCTGATCGGCAACAGCAACTTCCTGTGGAACGACGCCCTGATGACGACCGAGGTCGGGGTAATCGAATCCTACAATCTTGCCGAGAAGCTCGCGGTCGAACTCGACCTCATGAACGATCCGGAGTTCAACCCATTCCTCGTTGTTGAGGGTGAGGATGATGCGGGGGGTGGCCTGTTCGGGCGTGGTGCGCAAAGTGAGGCGGCCGAGGATATTCCGACGGAGGACGAGATCCTGTACGAGATCGCCTCCGGGTTGCGCAGGCAGGTCTACGTCACCAACCCGGAATGGTCCTATTTGCTCGACATCTCGGTGATCGACACCGATCCCGACCGCGCGGCGCTTCTGGCGAACACGCTGGCAGAACTCTACATTCGCGATCAGATCGAGGTGCGTTTCGAGCGCACGCGGGAGGCCAAGAACTGGCTGTCCGACGAGACGGTGGCGTTGAAGAAGGACCTTGAAGCGTCCTCAAGCAGGATCGAGGCGTTCCGGGCGAATTCCGACTTGCAGAGCGAAGAAACGCTGGAAGCGCTGAACTTCCAGCTCAAGACGCTGCGGGAGAGAGTGGAAGGCGCCGAACGCGATGTGCAGATGCTCGAGGACAGGAAGGCCAGGCTGGTCGCGGCGCAGGCGTCCGGTTCCATCCCGCAGCAGGCGGCCGTCCTTCAGGAAGTGACCGGCCGTTCCCTTGGAGCCGAGATTGATGAAAGTTCGCCCGCTTCCGTCGACGCCTTCGAACGTCAATTCGCCAAGGCCATGCAGGACACGGACACGCGACTGAGCCGGGAGCGCGACCAGGCCCGGACGCTTCGCGCATCCCTCGACCGCCAGCAGGAAACCATTGATCGTCAGTCGGCCGAATACGTTGAACTGCGCCAACTGGAGCGGGAGGCCGAGGCCGACAGGATGATCTACGAGTACTTCCTCGCCCGGCTGAAGGAGGCGTCCGTCAAGGAGGGGTTTGCGCAAGCCAACGCGCGGGTGGTGTCACCGGCCTTCGAGGGAATGCAGATTGCCCCGAACAGCCCCGCCATCGTCACGATGACCACTTTCATCGCGCTTATCGCCGGGTGCGGTCTTGTCCTGCTGAGGGATCGGTTTAACGATACCTACCGGCTCGGCGAGGCGTTGGAAAACGACACCGGGCTGCCGGTGCTGGGGCAGATCCCGCAGATACCCGGAGAATCCCGCGCCGACTTGATTTCCTATATCGTTGAGAAGCCGAGTTCGGTGCCGGCTGAGGCCATTCGCGGATTGAGAACATCACTTCAATTCTCCTCTTTCGACGCCGTGCCGCAGACATTTCTCGTCACGTCTTCGGTTCCGGGCGAAGGCAAAACGGTGACGTCTGCCGCATTGGCCCATCACTTCGCCGGGTTAGGCAAGGCGGTGCTGTTGGTGGAATGTGACGTTCGCCGCCGTGCCTTTTCGGAGATGTTCCCGACACCGCCCAAGCACTCGTTGCTATCGGTCATTTCGGGAGAGGCGGGGCTATTGGAATCCGTGCAGAGCCACACGTCTCTCGGCATTGACGTGCTCGCCAGCGCAGAGCCGCCCGCGAACCCGGTGGACATTCTGTCGTCGCACGCGTTCGGCTGCCTGATCGACGTTGCCCGAGAGGCCTACGACATCATCGTGATCGACACGCCACCGCTGCTTCTGGTGCCGGACGCGCGTGTCGTCGGTCAGTATGCCGACCGGATCCTGTTCATGGTCCATTGGGACAAGACACGGCGTGCCCAGGTGCGCGCTGCGCTTGCCCAGCTTCGTCTCGGCGGGCTGTCGCCAGATGGTCTGGTGCTCACAAACATCGACACCAAACGTCTGCAGGCCTACGGACACGGGGAGCGCTATGGGGCATATTCAGCGAAAGGCGCTTCGAAGTACTACGAGAACTGAGGCGCTCCGGCGAGACTAGCGTTAACGGAAACCGTCACGCCGACTTGATTGGCGGCGCAATGCGGCGCTCAGGAGTCGCCAATTGCTCAGCAACTTCAAGTAGTGGCGACGGCGCTCCCGGTCTCGGAGAAAGTCCCTGGCGTGGAATTTCAGGGTGTAGAGGTCGAACCGCCAACGCGCCACGCCAGGTGACCCGAAGACGCGCAAGGCGCCGTCGGCCCAGGCGTTCTTCTGTTTGGAATCCGGATCGAATAGCCGGGCCGCGAGCGCAATACTGTTCTCGAACGCCCGGCGATGCCCGGCCCGGTCGAACCGCTCCTGTATCGCCGCAATCGCCTCCGGGGCAAGTTGTCGCCTGAGCAGATGCAGATCCACTGCATCCCTCAACGAGATTGGTCGGCCAGAGAAGCGCTCCGGATCGCTGAGTTGCCAGTGTGCGATCACATGGATCAGGCGCCAGTGGGTCGATGGTACTCCGAGGTTCGACGCGGAATCTGTCACTGCCTCCGCCAACACTTGCTTGGAGTCGACGATGTTTCCGGCATAGCCTGGCGCGGCTTGTCGGTGGAGTTCTACAGGTGCGGGCCAGCCTTCCAGAAACAGTGGCGGAAAATGGTGATGGTCGACCCACTTGTGATGATCGGCTTCTTCCTGCGTCGCTCCGCGTGCGAGAAGCGCCTGCCGCAAGGTTAACGCGTCCTCAGGCGTCAGCAGGACGTCGACGTCGCTGAGCATTCGGGCCCCCGCGGCAGGGTAGAGGGGCGAGATCAACTCGGCGGCACCCTTCAGGGCCACCGCGGTGAGCCCAAGGGCCTCGGTCATCGATCCAAGGGAACGAACCTGCGCGAGGATGGCCTCGTTCCTGCGGGCATTCGCGTACTGGATCTCCTGCAGGAACAGACAGAGATCGTCGGGGACGCACTCCTTCAGCGATGGGTCTTCGGCAAAGGCGGTGGCGAGCAAGGGGTGGATCAGGTGAGCAGAGGCGATTGCAACCAGTTCGCCTGCGTCACTGTGCGCGAGATCCTGATGCAGACCTTCCCGTGCAGGCAGGCCCAGGGCCACGGGCAGAAGGCCCAGAATGGCACGGTGCGGCGCGGACGCGCAGGCAGCCAGGTGGACTTGCATGGCGGGCTCGATTTCCGTTGCGAGTTGCCTTTGACCGCGAGCATAGCGCGAAGCAGCCCGCGAACGAAAGGCGGTCGCCGAGCCTGTCCAGGGCGCCCCATCTTGCGGCGGTAGCGCAAGGTCGAGGCAGATCGAGCTATTTAATGAAACACCTGTGCTGGGCAAAAAAATTGCAATTATTGAATGTCTGGAAAGGTTAATTTACCCACTCAACCATTATATGAACTCGGACGGTACGGCGTCATGGTTCTGATACAATTGAGTCAGCCAAGTCGATATCAGAATTCGCGATATTGCTTCTTTAAACGAATCGCACGTCTCGTGTGTCCGTTGTCCCCGCGCCGATCACGAGATCTGCCCCATTCGGCGCGCTGCGACGCGTGTTTTCACCTCAGCCTCGGCAGCTGCTGCGTTGCAGAATCACACCGGCGGTACGTTCTCCGTGCAAGTCGGCCAGTTGAACCGCATCCGCGACCGGTGCGAGATGGGGATGCTGCCAGCAACACGATGGGACTGCGCTGCAACCAACAGGAAATGTTAAGAAAAAATTAACATTCGCGTGATTCATTAACCAAGTCTTGCTGGGAACGCACTCTTCGTCGGACGCCGCGTTCGAGGTCGATTCGCAGGAAGACGCGCTGCTGGAGCGCATAGTGCACCCGCGGAAACCCACATTGCGGCAACACGGGCACCCACATCACATGGTTATGCCCGGATGTCGCCCTGAAACAGCCAAGAAAGTAGGCAAACAAGAGCAAAACAGGTTAGCAATTTAGTAAAAAGTTACACAGGTACAGCAGCAGTGGCGGTGGGCCATCATTGGGTTGCTCGCTAATATGGTTAATGTTAACGAGACCCTATAACGGCCGCCTACGACGGTAAGATTGGTAGTGTGTGACGAGCAGTTTTGTATTTGGCCGGCCGCCTTGGAATTGGGGTTTCGTTTAGCAGGCTAGGATCGCAAAATTGACCTATGTGGACAAGCTGGGCGGCAGTGGTCGCGCGGACACTATTGTTGCGTCTTTGCCGACGGGGAAGTTCGGCGGTTCGCAGGTATATCCCCGGGCCGTGAAGCCCTCGGTTGAATTCCTGATCATTGTGGCGACGGCACCGATTACGCTTGCCCTGGTGTTTATTTTGGCCCTGCTCATCGCAACTGACGGTAGCAATCCGTTCTATACGCAAGTTCGAGTTGGTAGAAACGGCAAATTATTCCGGATCTGGAAGTTGCGGACAATGGTCCCGAATGCGGATCGCATGCTGGCGGCTTATCTCGCGAGCGACGATACCGCGCGGGAAGAGTGGGAAAAGACCCAGAAACTGAAAAAAGATCCGCGCGTGACGCGCTTGGGCCGTTTCCTGCGGAAATCATCGTTGGATGAGTTGCCGCAACTCTTCAATGTATTGAATGGAACGATGTCACTGGTTGGACCGCGCCCGATGTTGGTCAATCAGCAGGAATCCTATCCCGGTTCTTCCTATTACAAGATGAAACCCGGAATTACCGGTGTGTGGCAGGTCTACGCGCGCAACGAATCCGGATTCTCCCAACGTGCGAAATACGATGACCTTTACCATCGCGTCATGTCATGGAGAACGGACGCGACGCTGCTCTTCAAAACAGTGGGCGTGGTGTTCCGGAGCACGGGTCACTGAGACGGGTCATTGTTGCCCGGCGGAGGTGCTTCAACGCCCCCAGGGGGCAGGGCTCGGTTCTGGGTTCGATTTGTCCGCTCCCGCGCCCGACCATTCCATTTCGACGGCGGCTGTGGTGGTAACCCGCAGGCATTGCGCGAGATTCTTTGATGAGTTGCTTTCGGCCCGACGGCACTGGAACGCGACCGCACGATGGGACAGGTACATTGTCTTGTGTTGCGTCCCCATCCTACGCGCAGGCCGTATCAGCATGCAGATAGGTTGGTCTGGCGGCGGCAAAATCACACGCCTAAATTGCCGGGCAGGGTAGACGCTTGATCGCTTCATGCCCGGCGAAGCTCGTACGTGTGCCGCCACACAGTTGACAAATTACTCGCGCATCTCTCTTGGATACGGAACATGGAACTCGGGTCGAGCGACCCAAACCGGATAGGCTGAAGTTGCGATACGCTGCAAATCCCGAACAAGAAAACCAGTGGATTGTTGTCGTCGCGACGGTTTTGCTGGGTATCTTGATTGCCATTGCAACGCTTGCTCCGATCACAATCCTGCCGGAGTTTCCCGCCGGAATGGACAAGTCCGGTCACGTGGCGGCGTTCGCCGCGTTGACTTTTCCCGCGGCGCTGCTTCGACCGCGATTGTTAATGTGGTTCTTTCCGGTTTGCGTCCTGTTCGGCGGGCTTATAGAGATCATTCAACCGCACTTTGGACGTCAGGTTGAATTTCACGATTTCCTCGCGGATGCAATTGGTGCCACCTTCGGGGTAGGATTTGGCTTCCTTATTCGCGCGCTTACTTGTCCGAAAGCGATTTATGTTCAACCGGAACGATAGCCGATAGGACTTCAATTTCCACCTTTAGTACGGACTTCCTATTTACAGGTATGCTCAGGGATTAATCAAAAAACGATGCGTACCCTTGGCCTGTAATTGCGCTACGTCAAAAATATATAACTATACCAAAGGGTTATAACCGCTGCTGTGCGCTTGGCTCGACAGGATGCTCCAGATGCGCACGACGTGGCGCCGGTTGGAGAACTTCCGCATCCAGTCAAGCGCGGCGAACACGGCCTCTGGAAGGCTATGACGCGGTCTGCCACGATGGATGACTTCCGATTTTGAATCGCTGGCCGCCGTCTCGCCCGGCCAATCGTGATCCCCGTTGGCGTTGCTGGCAGTTGGCTCGACACCTGCGACCCGCAAGCGCTCCGGCCGGTTGAGCCGCACTTGCCGGATTCAATTGGCAGGTATCGTGGTTAGGGGGTGCTGTTTGATGAGAACATGCGGGCGCATAGTCAATCGATGGAAATCGTCCCGATCGCTTCCTAAACCGGGTTCTTTGCTCTATCCGCAGCGGATCCTGGTAAGCCAAATCACGGAGCCAAACAAGCATACGCCGGTGGTCGCCGTGTTGCAGGCGACTGATTCTTAATAGCTTTATTTGCAGGCTGGCTGGGGTGGTAGGATTCGAACCTACGATACACGGTACCAAAAACCGCTGCCTTACCACTTGGCTACACCCCAGCAGCGGAGCGCTTCATACTTGCAGGTCCGGAGCACCGCAAGCCCCTTGTTGCAAAAATCTGTCGTGCCGGCGCGAGAAGTCAGATGCGGGCTGGCGCGGCCTTGGCGAGCCGGTCGAACGCTGAAAGGTCTCGCAGGAGAGCGGGCATTTTCGACAGCGGCACCATGTTGGGCCCGTCCGACGGGGCGCTGTCGGGCGCTTCGTGGGTTTCGATGAAGACAGCGGCAATCCCAAGGCTGACAGCCGCCCGTGCGAGTATCGGTGCGAATTCGCGCTGGCCGCCGCTTGCGCCGCCGAGCCCGCCGGGTTGTTGCACGGCGTGTGTTGCGTCCATCACCACCGGATAGCCCGTTTGCACCATCCGGGGCAGGCTTCGCATGTCCGTAACGAGCGTGTTGTATCCGAAGGAACTGCCGCGTTCGGTGAGAAGTATGTGTGTGTTGCCGGTGGACGCGACCTTCGCCGCGACATTGTCCATGTCCCAGGGGGCGAGGAATTGCCCTTTCTTGATATTGACTGCGGCTCCGGTTTCACCGGCGGCCAGAAGCAGGTCCGTCTGTCGGCAGAGAAAGGCGGGAATTTGCAGTATGTCGACGGCCGAGGCCACGGTGCTGCATTGCTCCGGCGCGTGGACATCGGTCAGCACCGGACAGCCGACCGTGTCACGCACGGTTGCGAGCATCTCCAGCCCGGCCGCCATGCCCGGGCCGCGTCGCCCGGATAGCGACGTTCGGTTCGCCTTGTCGTAGGACGCCTTGAAAACGTAGCCCAGACCGGCGTTCGCGCAGGCCTCTGCCATGGCACGGGCTATTGTCAGCGCATGGTCGGTGGTTTCGAGCTGACACGGACCGGCTATGACCGTCAGCGGGCGGTCGTTGCCGATGGTAAGCGGTCCGACAGGGACGTCGATCATGGAGTTTCCTTACGCAGAGACCTGTTCACGCAGGACCGAGGCGGTCAGCGATATCATCAGGTAGATACCTGCAAATGCGGCGAAGGCCAGCAGTGTATTCTCCAGCGCGCGGGGATATGTCGGCTCGTCCGGCGCGATGGGACGTACGCCCACCGCCATGTAGCGGACCTGTCGGTTTGCCTCGATCCGCGCCATCTCAAGTTGTTGCGCCGCCTGCTGGAGCAGCAACTGGCGGGTCGTCAACTCCCCCTCGGCGATACGCAATTCCCCGCTGATCCGCGCCAGCGAGGCCTCGCCTGTCGTGCTCAGAGTCATCGTGTTGCGCAACGTCTCGATCAGCGTTTCCAGGCGACCCACATCGCCCTCCAGGCTGCGGACCCGGGCGGCATTGGGGCGCGGGTTTGCAAGGTGTTGTTCGAGTTGCAGTTTCTTTTCGGAAAGCTGGACCTCGAACATCGTGATTTGCTCCATCAGCGATCCGGTCTCCGAGATCGGATCGAGCACGCCGAGTTCTTCCTGAAGGTCCAGGACGCGGCCCTGCGCTTCCACGACATTATTCTCTGCCACGGCATAGCTCTGCGTGGCGCCGGACATCTGATCTTCACGCAGGCGTCTGGTCAGCTGGTCCACCTGTTCTTCAGCGTATCCTATGAGCGCCTCGGAAAAGGCTTGGCTGGTATCCGGGTCGGCGGCGACGACCTCCATGCGGAGTATGCCCTCCGAGGGATCGAAACCCACCTGAACGCGGCGCTTGTAGAGCTTGTAGGCGTCTTCGTTGGTGGCATCCTCGGCCAACCGTTGAAGCGGATCGATCCAGGGCGCTTGGAAATGCGACTTGAAGCCCATGTCCGCATCCAGTCGCAGCATCGCGTCACGCGATTGCAGGTAAGATTGCACCGTGGTGCTGTCTTGCTGCATGGCCATCCCGGCGCCCTGAAACAGGTCACTCAACCCGGGCGCGGCGGAGGAATTGTCGGCTTGCTGGATGACGAATTCCGACTCCGTTGCGTACATTCTGGTCGCCGCGACGGCGAAGTACCAACCGGCGACCAACGTGGGGAGCAGAACGAAAAGCGCCAGCCGGGCGAAGAGCGCCATGGTCTTTTGGCGGCGGCGGCGCGCGATGTCCTGCTGAATGCGAAAGATCTCGCCCGCCCGATCCTCGGGCAAGCCGGCATCGGGTGTTGGCACATCTGACGGGGCAGGGGGCCGGGGTTCCTCCACAGGTTGAGGCAATTGCACCTGCATCTGTTCGGACTGCGGTGCGCGTTCCGTGGGCACGAGTTCGAGAATGGCCGCACGCTGGAACGGGTCGATCCCGCGCTTTCGCAGCTGGCGCACGGCGTCGAAGTCCGATGTGGCCGCTATTCCGTGCTTCTGCGCCATTCGCCGGGCCATCCGCAACTGGCGCCCGGTCAGCCCCTCCTTGCGGATCTCTGCAATATCGGTTTCCGAGGCAACGTCCTGCGGCGATGCAAGCTCACCGGTCTGTGCCGCCGCGACCGGATGCGCACCCGTTTGTGCCGAGGCCGCGGATTTTGTGACCGCCGCTTCTGCTGCGGTATTCATCTTGGTTCCGGATGCAGCCGCCGTGCGCTCCGTGACGACCCGTGGTCCCGCCACGTTCCCGACGACCTGTGCAATGCTGCCACCGGCGCGATGTGCCGTGCTCAGCGCCGATCGTGCCCTTGCGACGCCCTCTGCCGTCACGCCTTCGGCCAGTGCCTCGTCCGGCCGCAGGCGATATGTCCTAGCTTTGGCCTTCGAAGTCATAGAGCTGCCTTGCCTCTTCCAGTGTGTCGAACATGTGGAGCTTTCCATCGCGTAGCACGGCGGCGCTGCGGGCGAACTTCTCCAATGTCTTGGCCTGATGCGATACGATCACAACGGTCGTGTGTTTCAGCCGCTCTCGCAGGACGGCTCCGGCTTTCTTGTTGAATTCGACGTCGGTCGTATTGGGCATACCTTCGTCGATCAGGTAGATCTCGAAATCCAGTGCGAGCATGAGTGCGAAGCTGAACCGTGCGCGCATACCCTGGCTGTAGGTGCCCACGGGCATCTCGAAATACTCTTTCAGATCGCACATCCATCGTACAAAGGCTTCGACGTAAGTCGGATCGAGCCCGTAGAGACGCGCGATGTAACGTGCGTTTTCGACCCCGCTGTGGCGGTAGACGACCCCGCCCATGAAGCCCAGCGGAAAGGAAACACGGGACGTGCGCCGGATCTCCCCCTCGTCGGGTTTTTCGAGCCCAGCCATCATGTTGATGAGTGTCGTCTTGCCGGTTCCGTTCGGTGCAAGGATTCCAAGTGAGCACCCAAGTTCCACACGCAGGTTCGCGCGATCAAGGATCACCTTGCGCTGCGTCCCTGTCCAGAAGGACTTGCTGACATTGTCGAACTCGATCATGCACCGATCCCGGGGCGGCCAGATATCGCCACCATGAGAGGGATGGCGTTTCGTTACGGTTAACAGCGTTAACCTTTTCGTCCGTTTTGGGCGGCAGTATGTCTTCTTTCGTGCGATGTGATCAATATTCGGCGAGCGCGACGGTCGCAAATCGTCGGCAATTGGGTCCAGAGCGCCCTACGCAGGCGAATGATCGGCGTTTCATCCGTCATTTCCTCGGTGATTGGCTACGAGCATGGATGCAAAGCGACCTCGCCGCGTACCGGCGGTACGGGCCAGGACCATTTGCGCGGCGACGGCGCCCCTGCAAAACGCACAGCGCCACCTCAGCGGGTGGCGCAGCCGTGGTTCTCGTGGTTGACCGTTCGTCGGGCTACGGGAGCGTGCGCCTCAGGCGTGTGGACCCGTAGGCGTCAGGCGACCACCGACCAAACGCTGCCGGCCAGCACTGCACCCAGCATGGCAAACCCCAGGTAGCCGGCGAAGACACGAGGCTTGACGAGCGCCCAGACCGCAACGGCAGCGGGAATGCAGCTCACGCCACCGGCAATGGCAAAGGACATGGCCGCGCCATCCGACATGCCCTGCCGTAGAAGCGCATCGATCAGCGGCACCGCGGCGTAGCCATTGAGATAGGCCGGAGCGCCGACAATCGCGCCAAGCAGGATCGGCCCGAGCCCCTGGCCACCGAGCAGCCCGGCAATGGCTTCGGCCGGCACGTAGGCAAGCATCAGAGCTTCCAGCAGGTAGGCGAGAAGCAGCCATTTCACGAGGAAGACGGCGTTATCCAAGGTGGTTGCCCGGAAGGTGTCGCGCCGCGGGGCTTCTGTCCAGAATTTCCATACCGGCTTGCCCGAAAACGGTTTCTTGACACCGCAGCAGCCTCCGATCTGCGGCTTATCCCGCAAGGGATCGGCGAAGACGGGCGAATTCGCAAAGGCCCGCACGCCAAACCCGCCCAGCATTCCGAGGCCCACGGCCGAAATCGTCTTGGCAATGGCAAAGTCCCATCCGAGCGTTCCGGATGTGATCAAGAACATCGCCGGATCCATCAACGGCGAGGCCAACCAGAACGCCATGACGGCGGAGAGTGGCGCACCGACGGCCAGCAGCGCCGCGATGAAGGGGATGACCTCGCAAGAACAGAAGGGGGACAACCCGCCGAGCAACGCCGCCATCAGGATCATCCGAGTCTCGCGCCCCTCGAAGGCCTTCGCCAGGAGTGTCTCGGCACCGGTCGCCTTGAGAAGGGCCACGGCCAGCACCGCGAAGACGATGAATGGCGCCGTGTGACCGAGAGCGCCGAGCGCGAACGACATCGTCGGGACGGCCTGTGGCGCGTCGAACAGGGCAACGAGCAGGGGGATCGCGAGGATCAGTAGCCAAACCTTGTCGATCCGTCGCCAGAGCGCCGAAAGGGAGGGGGAACTGTGGGTCGTGTCAGTCATGGTCGTCCGGAAGGTTGAGTGGGGCGCAATCGGCGCAGCATTCCGACAGCAGGAAATCGGCAAGTGTACGGATGTGGTCATAGGCCACGGCGGCGCAGATGATGCTGCGCCCTTTCCGCGTCTGCTGGACAAGGCCCACGTGGGCCAACGTTTTCACGTGGTGGGTCAGCGTGGAGCCGGTGACGCCACAGCGCGCCCCGAGTTCGCCGATGCTGAGCCCATCGGGCCCGGCCCGAACCAACGTACGCAGAACGGTCAGCCGCTGTTCTGAACCGAGCGCGGCAAAAGCGGAGGCCGCAATTTCCAGCGGCACACGGGGAGGGGCGTGAGTCGTCATGCGCAATCATTTTCATAATTCTAGAAATATCGCAATATGGAATTTGCCCGGGTTGTCCATACGAACTACATTGCTAACAGATGGACACCCTTCCCGACCGTATCGCCGCCTGCCGGATCTGTGCCGATCGCTTCGCCGCGACGGAAACAGCGCACGCACCGCGGCCGGTGGTGTGGTTCCAGAAAGGTGCGCGCCTCTTGATTGCCGGACAGGCGCCCGGGGCGCGGGTGCACGAGGCAGGCATTCCTTTTCAAGATGCCTCGGGCGACAGGTTGCGCGACTGGCTGGGGCTGGATTCAGCGGTGTTTTATGACCGTTCGCGTGTGGCGCTCATCCCGATGGCGTTCTGCTTTCCCGGCTATCGCAAGGGAGCCGACTTGCCACCGCCGCCAGATTGCGCACGCGCCTGGCGTGCCCAGGTGCTCGACCACGCCGGGCCGTTCGACCTCGTGGTTCTGGTGGGCGGACACGCGCAGAAGTACCACCTTGGCGCCGCGGCAAAAGGCGGCGTGACCCGCACCGTGGCACGATGGCGCGACCATGCGCCGGACGTCTTCCCCTTGCCCCATCCGTCTTGGCGCAATACGGCGTGGCTGAAGCGAAACCCGTGGTTCGAGACGGATCTGCTGCCGGTATTGCGCGCGCGCATCCAGGAGGTGTTGAGATGAATGACGAGATGACGGCGCTCGACCGGGCGCACCAGGCCATGGCCGAGACACCCGAGAGCGACGCGGCGCGAATGCGTTTCTACGAGCGGCTTGCCGATTCGGAGCTGTTCCTGCTGCTGGCGGCGGAATCGGAGGGCGACACGATCGAGCCGCAGGTGTTTCCGCTGGAGGAGGGGCCTGTCGTCCTGGTATTCGACCGCGAGCTTCGATTGGCGGACTTTGTTGGCGCGGCGGCGGATTTCGCCGCGCTGTCAGGACGGCAGATCGTGAAGCTGCTCGCGGGCCAGGGGATGGGACTGGGCGTCAACCTTGGCGTGCCCGGCTCCGAGACCGTATTGCCGGCCGACGCCGTAGATTGGCTGGCCGGGGCGCTCGACAACGCTCCGACGGAGGCGGAGGATCGCCCGGAGGAGGTATCGCCGCCGGGTGGCGTTCCGGAGAGCCTGCTGCAGGGTTTCGATGCAAAGTTCGCGACCGCCGCCGGCCTTGCGCGCCTGGTCTATCTTGCCAGCGTTCGCTACCAGAGCGGCCGGACCGGGCATTTGCTGGCCTTCGTCGAGACGGTCGATGGAGCGCAGACGGCGCTGGCGACTGCCGCGTCGGAGGCGCTGACCTTCTCGGGGCTGGATGCCGGCGAGATGGATGTTGTCTTCCTCTCCGCGAGCGATCCGCTGGCCGCGCGGCTGGCGAAGGTGGGCTTGCGGTTCGACCTGCCGGAACCGGAGGTACCCGAGATCACGGAAATCGCGCCCCCGGGCATGGACCCCGACGCCCCGCCGATCCTGCGCTGAGCAAGGCGCCCTCCTGTACCGACCGGTCTCGCTGCCCGCCGAAGGCGGGCCCCGCCCAACCGCCGCCGAGGCGCGCGGCACGCGCGCGCCGGCGGTGGGCGGGAGACCTCGGCCGGGCGGTGTCCCACGGTGAGACAGTGTTCGGATTACGTGATTTCAACGGGTTGCGCGGGCATGTTCAGAGATCGTTAACCATTCCGCGCGAGAGGACGGGTGTGGCCATGCCACCGTGTATCGGGGGCGGGGACGTCGGATCGGGAGATGCTGCGGTCGCCCAAGACAGCCGGGCGACCTTCGACAAGCGGCGACACGCGCGCCCAGAGAGGAAATCTCATCGCCGGGCTCCTGTTCCTTGGGTTCAGTTGGACGCGCGGGCAGGTTTCGACCGTTGAGGCCGTGGCGCCACTGGCACGGGATCACGGCGGTGCCGCCGTGCCAGCGCCAGCCCCGATCCCGCGCTCGCTGCGGGTGTTCGGTCCAGCCTGCCTGTGAGAAAGGTCTCCTCAGGACATCGACGCTGCACCGGCACGGGATCACGTCGGAGCCACCGTGACAGCGCCAGACCGCCCGCACGGTCTGGCGCTTTGCCGTCCGCACGCGATGCTCGGATAACTCGCTGATATGGTTCATATAAATCTCCCCGCCCAAGCGTCGGAGCGCCAGCCCGCCGTCTGGCTTTGTCGCGGCTATCCGTTCGGGTGCTCGGTCCCGTCTGCCAGCGAAAAGAACCGTGGGATTTTGAAGCGTCATCCGGCACGGGGCAAGGGCGCAGCCCGCCGTGCCAGCGCCAGACCGCCTGCACGGTCTGGCGCTTTGCTACCCGCGCGCAACGTTCGGATAACGCGCGGATATGGTTCATATAAATCGCCCCGCTCAAGCGTCGGAGCGCCAGCCCGCGGTCTGGCGCTGTCACGGCTATCGATGTGGATGCTCGGTCCCGTCTCCCGGCGAAATAGTCCACCTGATATTTTGATGCTCCACCGCCGCGGAATCACGGCGGAGCCGCCGTGCCAGCGCCAGGCCGCCAGCGAGACCGGAGACCTCTTTCCAGGAAATCGAAGCGGCATCCCGCCCGGAACGAGCCGAAGGCGCCGGGCGAGCGCCGGACCGGTCCCGCGGTCTGGCGCTTTGGGAGCCGCGCAGAGGGTTCGGATCTGCGCCGGACATGGCCGGGATAAACCGCTTGCCTCGCACGTCGCGGCGCCAGCCCCCGAACCGGCGCTCGCTGCGCGTGCCCGGTCCTGTCTCCCAGCGAGACCAGCCCCCCATGTCGCAGCACCATCCCCCGGCCGCGCGCCCGGTGCTCGCAGCACGGTGGAGATTGCCTCGCGTGTGACGAAGACGAATCCGCGTTTCAGGCCGCGTCAGGGCGTCTTACTGGCCATAGCGCACAAAGGCGAAGCGGCGGGCGTCGGATGCCCAGCAGGGGACATTGATCGTGCCCTGTCCGCCGAAGAGCGGGAGCACCTCGCGGGAGTCGCCGCCCTCGGCCGGCATCAGTCGGAGCGAGACGTCGAGATCGGCCGGGTGGCCCTCGGTTCCCGGCGGATAGGCGAGATAGAGCACGTGTTTCCCATCCGGCGAGGGATGCGGGAACCAGTTCACGCTGTCGTCGGAGGTCATCCGTTCGAGCCCGGTGCCGTCCGGGCGGACCCGCCACAGATCCACCGCGCCGTCCATTTCGCCGTTGAACCAGATCCAGGCGCCGTCGGGCGTGTAATCCGGCCCGTCGCAATGGTCGAAATCGAAGGTGATCTGCCGCTCCGGCCCGCCCGCCGCGGGGCAGGTGAAGATCTCCGCCTCGGCGCCGCGAAACCCGGCATAGGCAAGCTGCGCCCCGTCCGGCGACCAGCCGTGGAAATAGGACGGGACCTCCGCCGTCACCCGCTCCGGCGCGCCGCCGCCGATGGGGATGGTGTAGATGCAGCTCTGGCCCGTCTCGGTCTTGTCGCTGATGGCGATGCGTGTGCCGTCGGGCGAGATCCCGTGATCGTTGTTGAGCCCGGTGGCGAAGCCGGTATCGACGGCCTCCAGCGCCGGATCGGCCAGCGGCACGCGAAAGAGGCGCCCGTTCGAATTGACCAGGAGCGCCGCATCGCCGGGCATCCAGTTCGGCGCCTCGATATGGTGCTCGCTCCGAAGCACGATCTCCTGGGTTTCAGCGCCGAGATCGTAGACGACGAGTTCGCTGCGCATGGCAATTCCTCCGGGGGGCTGGGGTGGGCAGGTGCCGCGACACTCCTTCCCCCGCGCGGACGGCGTCAAGGCCCGATCGCCGGGACCGCGCGCCTGCCGCCGCCTGCTTGACATCTCCTCTGCCAAGGGGTGTATCGGCGCGGACCGAGACATTCCGCCGAAAGGGCTTCGAGATGCACGCCTACCGCAGCATGACCTGCGCCGACCTTACCCGCGCCAACGTGGGCGAAACCGTCCGACTCTCCGGCTGGGTCCACCGGGTGCGCGATCACGGCGGCATCCTGTTCATCGACCTGCGGGACCACTACGGCGTGACGCAGGTTCTGGCCGACCCCGACAGCGCCGCCTTTGCCGATGTGGAGAAGGTGCGCTCCGAATGGTGCATCCGCATCGACGGCGAGGTGAAGGCGCGCGACGAGAGCCTGATCAACCCCAAGCTGCCCACTGGCGAGGTGGAGGTCTTCATCCGCGAGATGGAGGTGCTGGGCGCGGCCGAGGAATTGCCGCTCATGGTCTTCGGCGATCAGGAATACCCGGAGGAAACCCGCCTGCGGTACCGCTTCCTCGACCTGCGCCGCGAGGCGATGCAGGAGAACATGACGCTGCGCTCTGACGTCGTCGCCTCCATGCGGCGGCGGATGTGGGACCAGGGCTTCCGCGAATACCAGACGCCGATCATCACCGCGTCGAGCCCTGAGGGCGCGCGCGATTTCCTCGTGCCCTCGCGGCTGCATCCGGGGCGCTTCTATGCGCTGCCGCAGGCACCGCAGCAGTTCAAGCAGCTGATGATGGTGGCGGGCTTCGACAAGTATTTCCAGATCGCGCCGTGCTTCCGCGACGAGGACCCGCGGGCCGACCGCTCGCCGACCGATTTCTACCAGCTCGACATGGAGATGTCCTTCGTCGAGCAGCAGGACGTGTTCGACACGATCCAGCCGGTGCTGGAAGGCGTGTTCGAGGAGTTCGGCAAGGGCCACAAGGTGGACAGGCACTGGCCGCAGATCTCCTACCGCGATGCCGCGCTCTGGTACGGCACCGACAAGCCGGACCTGCGCAACCCGATCAAGATGCAGGATGTCTCCGAGCATTTCCGCGGCTCGGGCTTTGCGATCTTCGCCAAGCTGCTGGAGCAGGAA
Organism: Tropicimonas marinistellae; assembly: GCF_001509585.1. GTDB lineage: Bacteria > Pseudomonadota > Alphaproteobacteria > Rhodobacterales > Rhodobacteraceae > Tropicimonas > Tropicimonas marinistellae. The sequence continues at coordinate 179,627 of NZ_LNCI01000002.1, forward strand.
GGCACGCAGATCCGCGCCATTCCGGCCCCCACGGGTGGGTCGCGCAAGTTCTGCGACCGGATGAACAAGTTCGCCCAACAAGAGGGGCTGCCGGGGATGGGTTACATCTTCTGGCGGGACGGGGCCGAGGGCATGGAGGCCGCCGGGCCGCTGGCCAAGAACATCGGGCCGGAACGCACGGAAGCCATTCGCCTGCAACTGGGGCTCGGCAAGGGCGACGCCGCCTTCTTCCTCGGCGGCAAGCCGGGGGTGTTCCAGAAGGTCGCCGGCAAGGCGCGCGACGTGATCGGCGCGGAGCTGGGGCTGACGGAGAACGACCGCTTCGCCTTCTGCTGGGTGGTCGACTTCCCGATCTACGAGAAGGACGAGGAAACCGGCGAGATCGATTTCGAGCACAACCCGTTCTCCATGCCCCAGGGCGGGCTGGAGGCGCTGGCGGGCGACCCGCTGGAGGTGCTGGGCTACCAGTACGATTGCTCGTGCAACGGCTACGAGATCCTCTCCGGCGCGATCCGGAACCACCGGCCGGAGATCATGTTCAAGGCCTTCGAGATCGCGGGCTACCCGGCCGAAGAGGTGATCAAGCGCTTCGGCGGCATGGTCAACGCCTTCAAATACGGCGCGCCGCCCCACGGCGGCTGCGCGGCTGGCATCGACCGCATCGTCATGCTGCTGGCCGACACCGCGAACATCCGCGAGGTCATCATGTTCCCGATGAACCAGCGCGCCGAAGACCTGATGATGGACGCCCCCTCGGAGCCCACGAACGAACAGCTCCGGGAGCTGTCGCTCCGGGTGATCGAACAGGAGTGAGAGGGGGCCGGTCGGCCCTCCCTGCCGCCGGACGCAACCGGCCTGAATCAAACGGATCCGGTGTCGCCGGCTGCAGCGCCGGAACGCGACAGGCCCGGGGCGGCGCTACTGCTCCCAGGGCGGCACCTCGTCCAGCCCAAGCGGCGTGCCCGTGGGCTGCGGCTCGGTGCCGGACGGGCAGAGCCACTGGGCGCGGAGGTCGTCTTCGGTCACGAACCCGAGATCACCTGTCGAGTCGTATGCGATTCCCGCGGCGCGGGCGACCATCGCATCGAAGCCTTCCGGCGGCACGGCCCAGCAGGTCCAGACATGCAAGCCCGGCGGATCGGCCGGCAGTAGAGTGTGCTCGTTGCCGATGACGTGATCCAACATCTCTTGCGTCAGGTCTTGACCGCCGCGAAAATCCGCGAACTGGGCCGGGGAACGCACGTTGGCCCAGGCCCAGTTCGCGGATTGAAACCGCGCCCCGGTGAGGACCGCCCCCTCCATCTGCGCCCCGGTGAGGTCCGCCCCCTCCATCTGCGCCCTGGTGAGGACCGCCCCCTCCATCTGCGCACGGAAGAGGACCGCCCCCTCCATCTGCGCATCGCGGAGGTCGATCCCCGGCATCGTAGCGTTGCGGAGGTCTGCATCCCGCAGGTCCCGGCCGGAGAGATCGGGCTTTGCCAGCGCCGCGATGGTGCGGCGGCGCAGGTCTTGCCATTCGGCGTCGAATTCCGCGTCCAGTTGCGTGAAATAGGCCTCGCAGTCGGCTCCTTCCGGCATCGGGTGCCAGCTACACCAGCGGCGGCGCATCTCTGCCTGAAACTTCGGCGCGCCAAAGCCATTGCCATGGCCGCAGACGTCCGGTTTCAACCCTTGCCGCGCGCACCATTCCGCCCGATAGCGATGGCGGGACGTATCCGGGTTCACCGCTCCCGGCGGGAGTTCGGCAAAAGTAACTCCTGCAAGATCGGCGCGTGCGAGGAGACTGATTCCACCGAAGATCGTTACCGAGATCTCGGTTTTAAACAATGTCAGGGCGAGCAAAGTCAGAAATGCCACCCTCCCCCAAATGTCCCTCTGTCTATGGCCGCGCGCCTCCGCTGCATCGGCTTCCGGGTTTGGGGTATCCCTGCCCGCGCAGGCGAGACCCCGGCGCAGGCGCAGCGCGCTGGTCCAGCCCGCGAAGATGCAGAACGCGGCGCCGATGAGGATGGTAATGGACATCCATTCCGCATGGGCGGGAAGGGACCAAGACCACGTGATCAACAGAACGGCGGGACCGGCCAACCAGATGAGAAGGATTGCGGTGAGTGTTGCCAAAGCGTCAAGCGGGCGCCGCTTGGCCGCCCCGTCACCGCGCAAGCGCAGCACCAGATCGTTCAGGAGCCAGGGGAGGACCGGGTTTTCCAGCGGTACACCCTTGGGGTCCATCGCGGTCTTGCGGACGAAGGGGGGCGGGGCGGTGAGGGCTTCGGTGCATTTGCGGATGATCAGGTGCAGGTAGACATAGAGCGCCGCGCCGAGGACGGGGGCGAAGAGGAAGAAGGAGGTGGTGGGGATGGAGACGCCGATGAGCGGCAGATCCGTCTGCCGGCTGGGAATGAAGAAATCGGCATCCTCCACGCCCAGCACGGTGACCAGCATGAAGGCGAGATAGGCCATGAGGCCGAACCAGTTGGCGCGGCCGGCGCGGGTGAGATCGTTGATCCGGTTGATCTGCGCGTCCTCGGCGTCGTCCTCGATGAGGACGGGCAGGGGGGTGCCTGGGCGCCGGGCCTCGGCGCGCCGGAGGGGGACGGGTTTGCGCATGGGGCGAGCCTTGCGGGCGCATGTGTTTCGGTCAAGCCCGTCTGACGCCGCAGGATCGCGCCGTTCCCGGCGGTTGGCCGCTCGGCCGCAAATCGCGCATGCGCGGGTCACGGACAGCTACCGCGCGGTGCCCGCCGCTGCTACTCTCCGACCCATGTGGACACGGAGAATCCCTTGACGCTCGATCCCACTCTTGCAGCGATCCGGTTCGGGACGGGACGCGCGCCACATCTGCCCGATCCGGCCGGGGCCGACGCGATGCTGGCGGCCCTGACGGGGCCCGACCGGATGGCCGTTGCCCATCCGGTTCCGTCCTTCGCCTCGATCTATCCGGCGACCCGCGAGATCGCGGAGATCGACGCCGCGCGGCGGGCCGGCGAGGCCACCGAGGAGGCGCTTGCGCGGAAAACCGCGCTGGTCCGCGGGTTCCGCGCGCAGCAGGCCGAGCTGATGGCCGTGGCGGTCGCGCGCGGGCTGGACAGCACCGACCCGCTGCGCGAGCGGCTGACGTGGTTCTGGGCCGACCATTTCACGGTTGTCAGCAAACGCATGGAGACACGTTCGGCCGCGCAGATGTATGTGGAGGACGCCATTCGCCCGCATGTGACCGGGCGGTTCGTCGACATGCTGACGGCGGTGGCCACGCATCCGATGATGCTGCTCTATCTCGACCAGCACCAATCCGTGGGTCCGCATTCGGCCGTGGCGCGGAAACGCCCCGGCCTCGGGCTGAACGAGAATTTCGCCCGGGAGTTGATGGAATTGCACACGCTGGGCGTGGACGGGCCCTACACCCAGGACGATGTCCGCGAGCTGGCCGAGTTGCTGGCGGGCATGCACGGGACGCACCGCACGACATTCGTCTACAAGACCCAGCGGGCCGAGCCGGGGCCGGAGACGGTGCTTGGGCGGAATTACGGCCGGCGGGAGCCGAAGTTCGAGGACGTGGAGCGCGTGCTGGAGGATCTTGCCCGCCATCCGGCCACGGCGCGGTACATCGCGCAGAAACTCGCCGTGCATTTCGTGTCCGACCGGCCGGATCCGGATCTGGTGGCAACGCTGGAACACCGGTTCACCGAGAGCGATGGCGACCTGTTGGAGGTCACGCGGGCCTTGCTGACGCATCCGGCGGCCGGATTGCGCCCGATGGAGAAGGCCAAGCCGCCCTTCGACTTCGTCGTCTCCAGCCTGCGGGCGCTGGGGATGCAGGGGCGCGATTTCCGCGCCCTCGACGTGGCCGCGCTGCGCCGGCAGGTGCTGACGCCGCTGGCGAGAATGGGGCAGCCCTGGCAGGCCCCGGACGGGCCCGACGGCTGGCCGGAGGCGGCCGACGCATGGATCACGCCGCAGGGGCTGGCGGAGCGTATCACCTGGGCGATGGGGCTGGAACGGCTCTGGGGGCTGGAGATGCCGGACCCGCGGGACTTCGTCCGTACCGCGCTTGGCGATGTCGCGGGCCGGGAGACGTTGCTTGCCGCGCGGGCCGCGGAAACCCGCGGCGAGGGGGTTGCGCTCGTCCTGGCATCTCCCGAATTTCAGCGCCGCTAGGAGGCAGACATGGAGCGCAGTGCATTTCCCGACCGCCGCCGGTTCCTCCGCAACGCTCTCTCGCTGGGGTGTTCCGCCGCCGCCAGCCCGCTGCTGACGCCGGTCTCGCTGGCCTCGGCGCCGTGGGACGCGCGCCTCGTGGTCATCATCCTGCGCGGCGGCATGGATGGGCTGGACGTGGTCCAACCCTATGGCGACCGCAATCTGGCCGGGCTGCGCGACCGGTCCCTGGGGTTCGGAGAGGCGGCGGGGGCGGCCGACCTCGACGGGTTCTTCGCCCTGCACCCGGCGCTCGCGCCACTGCTTCCGCTCTGGTCGGCGGGCGAGCTTGCCTTTGCCCATGCGGTTTCCACCCCGTACCGGGACAAGCGCAGCCATTTCGACGGGCAGGACCTGCTGGAGGCGGGCACCGGCTTCGCGCCCGGTGTGCCGGTGGCGAAGGACGGGTGGCTCAACCGCATGTTGCAGCAGGTGCCGGGGCTGGAAGCCGAGACGGCCTTCGCCATCGGCCGGGACAACCTGCACCTCCTGAAGGGGAGTGCGCCGGTCGCGAACTGGGCGCCCGGCACCGATCTGTCGCTGTCGCCCCAGGCGGAACGGCTCCTGAAGATGGTCTATGCGGAGGACCCGCAGTTCCGGGACTCCGCCGCGGAGGCGTTGCAGATCACCGCCCGGCTGGAGGCGGCGCGGCAGGCCGGTGCGGATGCGGCGCAGGGGGGCACGTCAAGGCCCGCGCCGTCGCCGGGACACGTGCGCGTGGCGGAATTCGCGGCCGACTGGTTGCGCCGGGATACGCGGATCGCGGCGTTCTCGATCAATGGATGGGATACGCACCAGGGGCAGAAATCCGGGCTGGCAACCGCGCTCGGGCGGCTGTCCGATACGATTTTGACGATGCGGACCGGTCTCGGGCCGGTCTGGCAGAAGACGGCGGTACTCGCGATGACCGAGTTCGGGCGTACGGCACGGGAGAACGGGAACAAGGGCACCGATCACGGCACGGGCGGTGCGATGATGCTGGCCGGCGGGGCGGTGCGCGGCGGTGTCGTGCACCGGCTATGGCCCGGTCTGGGCGAGTCGGATCTCTATGCGGGGCGTGATCTTCTGCCGACGGCGGATGTGCGCAGCTATGCCGCCGCGACGATGCGGGAACTCATGGGCCTCGACCGGCAGGTGTTGGAACGCGCCGTTTTCCCCGGCCTCGACATGGCACGTATCGGTGGCGTCATCCTGTGAGGGGCGGGTGCACTTGTAGGCACCGCGCGCGCCGCGCCTTGGCCGCCGCGACGCGCTGACACTGCGACGCGTTCAGAACGGGCCGGTCCCTGTCATCCGGGTTTCCACCAGATGTGTGACGGCGCTGAGGGCCGCACGGGAATCGCTGCCGTCGCTCCGCGCCCGCTCCAGTTGGCTCGCTGCCTGTGCAAGGTCGGTGTCGGAGGCGCTGCTGGCGACGGAGGAGAGGAATTGCGCAATGTACTCAAGCGACTGGCCGTCAGCCCGTTGCGCGAGGATACCGGCCGCGTGGCTCAGGTCGTCGCGCAGGGCGAGCGGGTCGGGAGTGACTTCCTCGCCGGAGACCAGCCGCATGCCCGGTGGGCGCGACCCGACCGGGAGCCGTGACAGGATGGCCTGCTGGAACACGGCGAGGCTGGTGATGGGTTTCGCCAGGAAGCCGTGGGCGCCGGCCTTCAGGGCCACCGGCTCCGCCGCCGGATCGCCGCTTGTGCCGAGGAGGACCGGGGAAGGCTGGTCGGACGTTGCCAGTTCGCGGATCAGGCAGGCGCCCGAGCCATCCGGCAGACCGAGGTCGACCACCACGGCGGATGGCCGATAGGTCGCCAGGTGGCGCCGCGCCGAGGCCAGGCAATCCGCCCGGCGGATCCGCGCGCCGCTGCGCAGGCACAGCAGGCGGATCGCCTCGCTTGCGAAACGGCTGTCCTCAACCACAAGCACAGTCAGCCCCGTCAGCGGCCGGTCAGGCGTCGGTCTGCGGGCGAGGATGTGGGTGCAAATGTCGTCTGCCATGATCCATCCTTTCATGCTTTGCGTAGAGTTAATGGCGATTCCTCCTAAAGCTTCGTAAATGGACCCTGCGCCGCAGGCGCCGGGGTTGCGGTTGCCCTCACAGCGGAGCGATAAGGCGCGCAGATCCATCAAGAAGGAACAAGATCATGATCGGTCGACTCAACCACGTTGCCATCGCCGTGCCGGACCTCGAGGCCGCGGCCGCGCAATACCGGGAAACCCTGGGCGCCAAGGTCGGCGCGCCCCAGGACGAGCCGGACCACGGTGTGACCGTCGTTTTCATCGAACTGCCGAACACCAAGGTGGAGCTTCTCTACCCGCTGGGTGAGAAATCCCCGATCGCGGGCTTCCTGGAGAAGAACCCCGCCGGCGGGATCCATCACATGTGCTACGAGGTCGAGGACATCATCGCGGCGCGCGACGCGCTCGTGGAAAAGGGCGCCCGCGTGCTTGGCAACGGCGAGCCCAAGATCGGCGCGCACAAGAACCCGGTGCTCTTCCTTCACCCGAAGGATTTCAACGGCTGCCTGATCGAACTCGAGCAGGTGGGCTGAATGGCGATCACCTCCGCACTCGTCCTGCTCGCCGTGATCTGGTTCATGGTGTTCTTCATCGTGCTGCCCCTGCGGCTGACGACACAGGACGAGGCGGGGGATGTCGTGCCGGGCACCCAGCGGTCAGCCCCCACCAATCCGCGCCTCAAGCGCAAGGCGGTGCTCGTGACGGCCATCGCCGTGCCGCTTTGGGTTGTGGTGAGCGCCATTATCCTGACCGGCACGGTGACCGTGGACGATTTCGACCTGTTCCATCGCTTCGGCCCGGATAGCGGGCAGATTACACCCCAATAGGTCGTGGACTTCCGGCGGGAGCCCCTGAGCGGCTGAGGCCGGCAATCCGTGCGTGACCGCCGCTGCCGCATCGTGCCGGCTGCGGTGCCCCGTTCGCACACGCCTTGCCACGCCAAGGCAAACCGGGCTCGTCAGATGCGCCGTGGGCAAGGCGTCGCTTTTTTCCTTTCAATGCGTTAGCATAGACCTCGCGCTTGGTGGCTGGCGTGGGGCGTTTGCCGCTAAAAAACATTAATCGCACGTGCGTCGCGCGACGTTGCTGCCGCTGGATCGGCGCGGCGACAAGGTGCCACGCACCGACAATCACGGAGGTTCTGATGTTCACCCGCATCATGGTGCCGGTCGACCTTACGCACATTGACCGGCTGCAAAAGGCGCTCAGATGTGCTGCGGACCTGGCAAAGCTCTACAGCCTCCCGGTGATCTATGTCGGCGTGACCACCGCTCTGCCGGGCAAGCTGGCGCATACGCCCGAGGAATACACGGATCTACTGGCGGCGTTTTCGGCCGAACAGGGCGCCGACGAGGGAATTGAAACCGGGTTTCACGCCATCCTTTCGCACGATCCGGCGGTGGAGCTCGATCCGGCGCTGATCAGGGCGGCCGCGGAATTGCAGGCCGATCTCATCGTCATGGCAAGCCACATTCCCAACCTCATGGATTACGTCTGGCCTTCCAACGGCGGCACGATTGCGTCCCATGCCAAGGCGTCCGTTTTCGTCGTCCGGGTTTGATCCGGCCGGGTATCGCGACGCTTGAACAAACTCACGAAAGGTTTTGTAATGACTGATGAAACTCAGGGTATCCCTGAACCGGAAGGCCCGGTTGAACTCATCGATACGGAGTACGAGATCGGCCAGGACAACGTGGAGGGGTCCGTCGGGCCTTTCGGCTTCGACATTCACAACCCGGTCTTCGTGATCTCCGGTCTGACCATCGTGATCTTCGTTTTCTACGCTCTGGTGTTCCGCGAGCAGGCGACAGAGGCGTTCGGCGCGCTCCGCCCGTGGCTGACCAGCACGTTCAACTGGTTCTTCCTAGGCTCGGCGAATATCTTCGTGATCTTCTGCCTGCTGCTGATCGTGACCCCGTGGGGAAGCGTCCGGCTGGGCGGGCGCGATGCGACGCCCGACTACACCTACGCGGGCTGGTTCGCGATGCTCTTCGCCGCCGGCATGGGCATCGGGCTGATGTTCTTCGGCGTTCTGGAGCCCGTGTATCACATGGCGATTTCAGAGCCGTTGGGCGTCCCGTCGCCCTTCGCCGAGGATGGCACGATCATCGAGGAAAACGTGGAAGCCGCCAAGCGCATGGGGCTCGCGGCGACGATCTACCACTGGGGCCTGCATCCCTGGGCAATCTACGCGGTGGTGGCACTAGCGCTGGCGCTCTTCAGCTTCAACAAGGGGCTGCCACTGACCATCCGCTCTGCCTTCTACCCGATCTTCGGTGAGCGCGTCTGGGGCTGGACCGGCCATATCATCGATACGCTCGCGGTCTTCGCCACGCTCTTCGGGCTGGCAACCTCGCTCGGCTTCGGTGCCCAGCAGGCCAATGCCGGACTGGAGCATGTGTTCGGGCTGCCGAACAACGTCGAGGTGCAAGTCGTTCTGATCACGCTCATTACGGCGGTTGCCCTGGTTTCGGTGCTGCGCGGTCTGGACGGCGGCGTGAAGGTGCTGTCGGAGATCAACATGGTGCTGGCGGCGCTGTTGCTGCTGTTCGTGCTGCTGGTTGGCCCGACGCTGCTGATCCTGTCGGATTTCGTGGCGGGCCTCGTGACCTATGCGCAAGACCTTGTGGCGCTCTCCTACCCGCTGAACCGTGAAGACACCGGCTACATGAACGGCTGGACCGCGTTCTACTGGGCCTGGTGGATCTCCTGGTCGCCCTTCGTGGGTATGTTCATTGCCCGTGTCAGTCGCGGCCGAACGGTGCGGGAATTCGTGATCTGCGTGCTGATCATTCCTAGCCTCGTCTGCGTGCTGTGGATGGCCGTGTTTGGAGGCGTTGCGATCGACCAGGTGCTGAGCGACCCGGCAAACAGCGCGGTGAAGGCGCAGGTGATCGACAGTTACAACCCGCCGATCTCGCTCTTCGCGATGCTCGAAGGGCTGCCGCTCGCCGGGATCACATCGACGCTCGGCATCGTCCTCGTGATCGTATTCTTCGTCACCTCGTCGGATTCCGGCTCGCTGGTGATCGATACGATCACCGCGGGCGGCAAGGTGGACGCCCCGGTTCCGCAGCGCGTGTTCTGGTGCACGTTCGAGGGGGCGGTGGCGATTGTGCTTCTGCTCGGCGGCGGCCTGTCGGCACTTCAGGCCATGGTCATCTCCACCGGTCTGCCCTTCACGGTGGTGCTGTTGCTGATGTGCGTGGCCATCGGCAAGGGGTTGGCCAGCGAACCGAGATGACCTGAAGTCAGCGATCGGAAATCGGGGGCGGCGGTGCTTGCGCATCGCCGCCCTTTGGATTTTCTATGCGCCGTGATGCGACATGGAGAGGCAACATGACACTCGACGTCGATTTCGTCCGATCCCAGTTCCCGGCCTTTGACGAACCGTCCCTGCAGGGACAGGCGTTCTTTGAGAATGCCGGCGGCTCCTACACGTGCGGGCAGGTGATCGACCGCCTGACCCGGTTCTATCGCGAACGAAAGGTGCAGCCCTACGCGCCCTACGCAGCGTCCGAAGCCGCGGGGGCGGAGATGGACGAAGCGCGGCGACGTCTCGCGGCGCTGTTGGGCGTGGAGACCGACGAACTGAGCTTCGGCCCCTCGACGACACAGAACACCTATGTCCTCGCGAACGCCTTTCGCCGCTGGCTCAGCCCCGGCGACGCGATCATCGTCACCAATCAGGATCACGAGGCCAATTCGGGCCCTTGGAGGCGGCTTGCCGACGAGGGGATCGACGTGCGCGAATGGCGCATCGATCCGGCGACGGGGCACCTGGACCCGGAGCTGCTGGAACCGCTCCTCGCGGACGGCAATGTACGGCTGCTGTGTTTCCCGCATTGCTCCAACGTTGTCGGCGAGGTGAACGATGTGGCGGCGATCACGGCGCTTGCGCATGCCGCTGGCGCTTTCGTCTGCGTCGATGGCGTGTCCTATGCGCCCCATGGCCTGCCGGATGTTGGCACGCTGGGCGCAGATATCTACCTGTTCTCCGCCTACAAGACGTACGGCCCGCATCAGGGGCTCATGGTCGTTCGTCGCCAGATCGGGAGCGCGCTCCCCAACCAGGCGCATTATTTCAATGGGGAAACGCTCTACAAGCGGTTCACGCCGGCCGGGCCGGATCACGCGCAGGTCGCCGCATGTTCCGGGATCGCCGATTACATCGATGCAGTCGCGGCCCATCATGGAATGGCCATGCAGACACCATCAATGACAGGCGCGGCGGTTCACGGATTGATGCGGAGCCACGAAAGCGAGTTGCTGCAACCCCTGCTGGACGACCTCGCAAGCCGAAACGACGTTCGGCTCCTCGGTCCGCGCGAGGCGACGCGCCGGGCGCCGACGGTGGCGATTGCGCTCGACCGTCCGGCAGAGGCGGCCGCCGCCGAACTTGCCGCCCATGGCATCATGGCTGGCGGTGGCGACTTCTACGCCGTGCGCCCACTGGAAGCGATGGGTATTGAGCTGACGAAGGGTGTATTGCGCCTGAGTTTCGTTCACTACACGACGCAGCAGGAAGTTGACCGGCTGCGCACGGCGCTCGACACGGTGCTGTAAGCCGGGCGGCATGTTGCTGGCGGTCGGGTGTGCCGCCCGATCTGACGGTTGCCGGGAAAGACCACTGTCTCCGCCCTGCTGGACGCTCAGTGGGCTGGCGACCGGGATTCGATAGCGATTTGTGTTGCTTCGCGCGCGAAGGGTACTAGATCCTGCATCCTGATCGGACAGGTTTCATGCAAGATTCATCCCCCATTCTCCTTTGGCTCCGGCGCGATCTGCGCATGCAGGATGCGCCCGCGCTCGCGGCGGCCTGCGCTTCCGGGCGACCGGTCGTCCCAGTCTTCATACGCGATGCCTCGGTGGACAATCTGGGTGCCGCACCCAAATGGCGGCTGGGCCGGGCTGTGGAGGTGTTCGCGGCGTCGCTTGCCGAAAACGGGTCACGCCTCATTCTGCGCAGCGGCAACGCGCGGGACGTGCTCCTCGATCTGGTTCGGGAGACGGGTGCCGCCGATGTCTACTGGTCAAGGCTCTATGACCCGGCATCCGTCGAACGGGACACCGCGATCAAGTCGGACCTGAAGAAAGCCGGCCTTGCCGTGCACAGCTTTGCCACCGCCTTGCTCTTCGAGCCCTGGGAGGTCGCGACTGGCGGTGGGGGACACTACAAAGTCTATTCTCCCTTCTGGCGCGCGGTGCGGGGCAGGGACGTCGCAGCGCCGTCGCCGGCGCCGTCGGCCATTCCAGCGCCCGATCGCTGGCCGTTGAGCGAGACGCTGGATCAATGGGACCTGTCGACGCCCATGCGGCGCGGGGCGGAGATCGTCGGACGCTACACGGAGATCGGCGAAGCGGCGGCGCAGCGGCGCTTCGATGCATTTCTGGATGATGACCTTGCGCAATACGCGCATGATCGAAACGCGCTCGACCGCGTGGGAACGTCGGGCATGAGCCCTTATCTGGCGACCGGCGAAATCGGCCCGCGGACGCTCTGGCATGCTGCAATGCGGGCGCATCACGACGGGAACGCCGGTGCCGAGACCTATCTCAAGGAACTGGTCTGGCGCGAGTTTGCCTGGCATTTGTGCTGGCACACTCCGCACATACTGCACCGCAGCTGGCGTGAGGAATGGGACGCATTCCCTTGGAACAAAGACGAAAACCATCCGGACGCGATTGCGTGGAAACGCGCCTGCACCGGCGTTCCGCTGGTCGACGCCGGACTGCGGGAAATGCAGGTGACCGGAACAATGCACAACCGCGCCCGCATGGTCGTTGCGTCCTACCTGACCAAGCACCTGATGTGTGACTGGCGTATCGGCCAGCGCTGGTTCGAGCAGCACCTGGTTGACTGGGATCCGGCAAGCAACGCGATGGGGTGGCAATGGGTGGCGGGCTCCGGTCCGGATGCGGCGCCGTATTTCCGGATCTTCAACCCGGAGACCCAGAGAAAGACCTTCGATCCGGATGGCACCTATGTCGCGCGCTGGATCGCCGAGGGGCAGGAGAGCCCGCCCCGGACGGCCCTGGACTATTTCGAGGCCGTTCCGGCGCGTTGGAACCTTCGCCCGAGCGCTCCCTATCCCGAACCGACGGTGGGATTGGCAGAGGGGCGGGCCCGTGCCTTGGCCGCCTACGACGCGGCACGAGGCGGTTCTGGTAGCGATAATCCGGGGTAACCGGCTGTAATTGGCCCATTTCATCGTGTCGGTCGACCGGGGGCTTGACGGAATGTCGCACCGGAATCGATCATATGGTCGGTGCTGGTGGGGCGCCCACCTGCACGGAGATTGCCGAAAGGATGCCCGGGTTCTTGGAGGGGGACGATGCAGATCAGGACCACGACCGCCGGTGAGACCGGCCTGCCGCGCTACTTCGCGCACGTTTTTGAGCGTGCCGCCCGGACGCCGAAAGGGCGATTGGATATCGCGCTACCCGACGGCAGGATCTTTCGCGCGGAAGGCGTCGAAGCCGGGCCCGTCGCACGGTTGGACATTCACAATCCGGATATATTCGCGCGTCTTGTCCGCGAGGGCGACCTCGGGTTTTGCGAGGCTTATCTCGACAAGTGGTGGAGCACGCCGGACCTTCAGGCCTTCATGGATTACGTCCACACCGGCGAGGAAGAGATCTACGACGAGTTCGGCGGTATGGCGCTTGTGCGGCTGTACGAGCGGCTCCGGCACCGCTTTCGGGACAACAGCCGCCGCCAGGCACGGCGAAACATCTCGTATCACTACGATTTGGGCAACGACTTCTACCGGCTTTGGCTCGACAACACGATGACATATTCCTCGGCGCGATTCGAGCACGCGGGCGAGACGCTGGAAGAAGCTCAGACACGCAAATACGCCAGCCTGATGGATGGGATGGGCGCGCGCCCGGGCGACCACGTGCTGGAAATCGGCTGCGGTTGGGGCGGGTTTGCCGAGTTTGCGGCGCGGGAACGCGGCGTCAAGGTCACGGGGCTGACCATCAGCCGCGAGCAACATGATTTTGCGCAGGCACGCATTGCGCGAGCAGGTCTTCAGGAGCGGGTCGAGATCCGTATGCAGGACTATCGCGACGAGCGCGGCCAGTACGACGGCATCGCTTCCATCGAGATGTTCGAGGCGGTTGGTGAGAAGTATTGGCCGACGTATTTCAATACCTTGCGTGACTGTCTTAAACCGGGAAGAAATGCGACGCTTCAGATTATCACCGTGCAGGACCGGCGTTTCGAGATCTATCGCCGGGGTGTCGATTTCATCCAGAAGTACATTTTCCCCGGTGGGATGCTGCCGAGCCCGTCCGTGTTGCACAGGGAGGTCGAGAGGGCCGGGCTGTCGGTTCTCGGGTCGATAGAATTCGGCGACAGCTACAGCCGGACGCTGCGCCGCTGGCATCAGACCTTCAACGACCGCTGGGATGAGATCTCGGCCCTTGGGTTCGATGATCGCTTCCGCCGGATGTGGGAGTTCTACCTATGTGCCTGTGCTGCCTCATTTTCGTCCCGAAACTGTGATGTAACCCAGATAACCGTCAATCGGACGGCCTGAGATGTTCACTACGAGGGAGCCTCGCAGCACATGCCTACCGCCGCCAAGCTGTTTGCCGCAGTGGCCTTTGGTTTCGTTGCGTTTTTCGCGTCCGAAATTTTCAAGCCCATTCTTCCTGAAGGGACCAAGTTCGGTCTTTTGACGCCTATCAACACGTTCCTTGGCCTGTTGAGCGGCTGGTATGTCATGGGCCAGCTGGCCGGGAGAGGATATTTCGCGGCCGCGGGATCGGGTGTGCGAACCATCGCCGTGGCACTTTTCTACGTGCTCGTTACGTGGTCATGTTACGAGATGGTCGTGCGGTCTACGCGGCGGTATTACGACGGCCCGACCGATGCGCTCGCCGGTATGACGGATCTCATTGCAGAGTATTTCCTGCTGATGGTAAGCGATCCGCAGGTGCCGATCGTTCTTCTCGCCGGCGGGGTTCTCGCGGCTTTTCTGTCGGAGTGGGCGTCGGAACGCTGGGCGTGAGCTGACTTCCGGGGGCTTTTTTCATGGCTGGGATCTTTTTCTATGGCACGTTGTGCCATGCGCCGTTGCGTGCTCTCGTTCTGGGGGAGGATGCGACGGAGCGCCTGACGCCTGCGTGCCTGAAGGATCATGCGGTCGTCTGTGCCGCAGACGAGTCATTTCCCATGATCGTTGCCCGGGAAGGCGCGGAGGCCACCGGATTGCTGTTGGCAAATCCCACGGCCGAAATGGTTGCGCGGATGGATTATTACGAAGGTGGTTTCGGATACCAGCTCGGACCGGTGGAGGTCTGGACGGAGACAGGACCGGTCCCGGCGCAGATGTACCTGCCGCCTGCCGAGGATTCGACCCGGGGTGAGGACTGGGACATCGAAGCCTGGGCCAACCGCTGGGGCCCGCTGACGTGCTTGACGGCGGAGGAGATCCTGCTGGACATGGACAAGCGCCCGGCGACCGAGGTCGCGCATCGTTTCGGGCCGCTTCGGGCGCGCGCGCAAGCGCGGCTCAACGCCCGCCGCTCTGCACCTACGACCTTGCGCCGCCGTGCCATACCGGACGACATCCGGCTGAGGCGCAGAAACCTTGTCTATTCCCGCTTTTTTTCGGTTGAAGAGTACGATTTTGCGCACAAGAAATTTTCCGGCGACTACGGCGCGGAACTCAACCGCACGGCCTTCATTTCGGCGGATGCCGTGACTGTCCTTCCCTACGATCCGGTGCGGGATCGCGTGCTGCTGATAGAGCAGTTCCGCGCCGGGCCATATGCCCGTGGCGATGCGCAACCCTGGATGCTGGAACCGATCGCCGGCCGGATCGATGGCGGCGAGGTTCCCGAGCAGAGCGCGCGGCGAGAGGCGCGGGAAGAAGCGGGGCTGGAACTTGGCGACCTGCATTTGGTGGCGGAGTATTACCCGACCCCGGGGGCGAAGAGCGAATATCTCTTCGCATATATCGCCACTGCCGATCTGCCCGACGACGCGGCTGGTATCGCGGGGCTTGAGACCGAAGGCGAGGATATCCGCAGCCATATCGTTCCGTTGGAACAGGCGATGGCGCTTGTCGAAAGCGGGGAGATAAACGTCGGACCGTTGATCCTCTTGCTCCTGCACCTTTCGCGAATGCGTGAAAGCCTGCGTGGGGACAGTTGACACCGCTTCCCGCTGGGCTAGCAAGGAGTGCATCCAACCCCGAGGGAGCACTTTATGGAAATCAGGACCGACCTGGCAGCCGCCGTTGGCAACACACCGCTCATTCGCCTTCGGGCGGCCAGCGAGGCCACCGGTTGCGAGATCCTCGGCAAGGCTGAGTTTCTCAATCCCGGCCAGTCGGTGAAGGACCGCGCGGCGCTGTTCATTATTCGCGACGCGATTGCAAAGGGCACCCTGCGCCCGGGCGGAACGATCGTCGAAGGAACCGCGGGCAATACCGGTATCGGCTTGGCGCTCGTTGGCGCGTCGATGGGGTTCAAGACGGTGATCGTTATCCCGGAAACCCAGAGCCAGGAGAAGAAGGACATGATCCGGCTCGCGGGTGCGCAGCTGGTGGAAGTGCCCGCGGTCCCCTATCGGAACCCCAACAATTACGTCAAGTATTCCGGGCGGTTGGCGGAGGAGCTTAACCGCGATGACCCGAATGGCGCGATCTGGGCCAACCAGTTCGACAATGTCGCCAACCGGCGGGCGCATGCTGAAGGGACGGGGCCGGAGATCTGGGCGCAGACCGAGGGCACAGTGGACGGCTTCATCTGTGCGGTGGGCTCGGGCGGCACGTTGGCGGGCGTGGGCGAGGCGCTTCAGCCCAAGGGGGTGAAGGTTGCGCTTTCCGACCCGATGGGGTCCGGCATGTACTCGCTCTTTGAGACAGGGACCGCGGCGCCGGAGGGCAATTCGATCACCGAAGGCATCGGGCAGGGTCGGATCACCGCGAACCTGGAGGGCTTTCGACCCGACATGGCATTCCAGGTGTCCGACGAGGACGCCTTGCCAGTGGTTTTCGATCTGCTTGAGCACGAAGGCCTCTGCCTCGGCGGTTCTTCGGGCATCAACGTGGCGGGTGCGATCCGCATGGCACGCGAGATGGGACCGGGTCACACCATCGTCACCGTGCTCTGCGATTACGGAACGCGCTACCAGTCCAAGCTGTTCAATCCGGACTTCCTGCGCGCAAAGGGTCTGCCGGTGCCGCATTGGCTGGAGAGTGACGCCGCGCTGCCGGTTCCGACCGTCTTCGAGGAGGCGTAGCCGTGCAACGGCTGCTGGCTGGCGGGCTGGCGTTGCTGCTTGCGATGCTGGTGTGGATCGGGGTCCCACCGAGCGCCGACCGAGCGTTTTTTCATGATTTCGGTGCCGCATGGGCGGCCACGGACGAAGCCGACGCGAGCGCGGCCGACCATTATTCTGAATGGGAGAAGGTTGCGACCCGTGCCGAGGAGGCACTTGCGGCCGCCCGCGCGTCCAATCAGGCATTCGAAGCGCTGCGCGGAACGCTGGTCGATTGGCGGGCGTTTTTCCTTGAGGAGCAACGCAGCCGCGAGACGTTGATCACCGCGCTGAACGACCGCATCGAGGCGCTCGGACCGGTCCCGGAAGAGGGGGCGAGCGAGAGCACGGAACTTGCCGCGTTGCGTGCCGATCTGGATGTCCAGCTGCAACGTCTGATCACGCCGGTGCGCCAGGCAGAGGAAGCCTATGCGCGGGCGCAGGGATTGATCAGCCGCGTCGATCACCTTCTGCGGGAAAGGAAGACTCAGACGCTGCTGGAACGCGGGCCCTCGCCGCTAAATCCGGCAAATGTCCGGAACGCGTTTGCTGACACGTTGACGGTCCTCCGCATAATTGGAAATGAACTGAGCTCGTCGCTCCACCTGAGCAGCGACCGTCGGCAGTTTTGGAATAACCTGCCGCAAATAACTATACTTCTGGCGCTTTCCGCGTTGCTGCTGACCTTCGGGCGGCCGGTTTTCTACCAACTCGTCAAGCGGCTTGTCCGGGAGAAGCGCAGCGACGACAGGATATTCGTCGTCGCCATGATCCTGTCGCTGGGTCAGTTTCTGATGCCGACAATCGGTATCTGGGCGCTCGCCACGGCGCTCAGGCTGACGGAGATGTTTGGCTCCGCGGGCGAAGGACTGCTCGATATCGTCCCACTTGTGGGGGCGGCGTTCTTTGCCGCGCGCTGGATCGGTGGCCAGACATTTCCGCGCGATGAAAACTGGCCCACGCCCCTGCAACTCAGCGCGCGGCAAAGGGTGCGCGGACGCTTCTATTCCAATGGTCTGGGGCTTCTCGTGGGCCTGGCAATCCTGCTGCGCCGCACCATGGACCTCTTCGTTTTCGAAACCGGGACGATTGCAGTTCTGGCCTTCCCGATCATCGCGTTGGCCGCGGTGTGTTTGGACGGATTGGGACGGCTCATCCTGACGAGCAGCCGTAAAGACAGCGGTGACGAAGCACTTGAGGCGGACGAAACGGCGGACATTCCGGGCGAACGCCGTTTCATCAAAGTGATCGGTCGCTTCATCGGGCACGCCTGTTTCTATGCCGCGATCCTGGGACCCGTCTTTGCGGCGATCGGCTATACGCGCGCAGGGGTCTTTTTCACGCTTTCGCCCGGATTGACTCTCGGTCTGCTGGCGCTCGTCATCTTCCTGCAGCAGCTTGCGGGCGGTCTGCTGGCACTCCTGGCTCCAAGCGACCGGGTGGGGGACGGGCTCCTGGCCGTTCTTGCCAAGTTCGCCATTGCCTTCGCGTCCCTGCCGTTCTTTGCCGTGATCTGGGGCGCGCGCTGGTCCGATATCGTGGAACTCTGGACCAAGCTGAACGAGGGCTACTCCTTTGGCGACGTGACGGTTTCGCCGTCCGGGCTCTTCATCCTTCTGCTGGTCTTCGGTGCCGGGTACGTGGCAACGCGCCTGTTGCAGGGCGCGGTGGGCAGTTCCGTGCTGCCGCGCACATCGCTGGACCGCGGCGCACAAAAAGCGGTGAATGCCGGGCTCGGTTACGTCGGCATATTTCTGTCGGCGGTGATCGCCGTTTCGGTGGCCGGTCTGAACCTCAGCAATCTGGCGATCGTCGCCGGTGCGCTTTCCGTCGGTGTCGGTTTCGGCCTGCAGAACATCGTGTCGAACTTCGTCTCCGGCCTGATCCTGCTGATCGAACGACCGGTGACGGAAGGCGACTGGATCGAAGTTGGCGGCATCATGGGCACGGTGAAGCGTATCTCGGTGCGCGCGACCACCGTCGAGACATTCGACCGGACCGACGTCGTGGTGCCGAATTCCGATTTCGTTACCGGACAGGTCACCAACTGGACGCGCGGCAACCTGAGCGGCCGGCTGATCCTGCCGGTGGGGGTCGCCTACGGGGCTGACACGCGCAAGGTGGCGCAGATCCTTCAGGAGATTGCCGAGGAACATCCGCTGGTCATCGTCAACCCGCCGCCGCTCATCGTCTTTCAAGGGTTCGGGGCGGATGCGTTGGAGTTCGAGATGCGGGTGATCTTGCGGGATATCAACTTCGGATTGAGTGCGCGTACGGAACTCAACCATCGGATCGCGGAGCGTTTCGCTGAGGAAGGGATCGAGATTCCCTTCGCCCAACGTGACATCTGGCTTCGCAATCCCGAGGCGCTTGTGCCCGGCGCGAGGATGCCATCTGGCGGGCAGGGGGGCGATCAGGGGGCATCCGGCGCGGTCGCGACAGCCACGAACCGGCCCGATCCGGAGCCCTACTTGCCGTCGCAGGAGGATGATTGATGACAGAGATGCTGTTCCGCCATGACCCCTACATGCGGGAGGCCATCGGCACCGTGACTGCACACACGCCGGAAGGCGGCGTGGTGCTTGACGCGACGATCTTCTACCCCACCGGCGGCGGCCAGCCGGGCGATAGTGGCGCGTTGCACTGGCAGGACCGGGTTCTGGAGATTGCAACGACGCTCAAGGGGAGCGGCGGCGATGAGATCGTCCTCGTGCCGGCGGAAGCCGCGGCCCTTCCGCCGGTGGGAACTGCTGTCAGACAGGCCCTCGACTGGGAACGGCGCTATCGGCACATGCGCGTTCACACCGGGTTGCATCTGCTTTCCGTCGTCATCCCGTTGCCGGTCACGGGCGGCGCCGTGGCCGCGGAGAAAGGGCGGCTCGATTTCAACATGCCGGAGGCGTTGGATGACAAGGATGCGCTCCAGGCGGCGCTGCAGGAACTAATCGACCGGGACCTGCCGGTGCGCGAAGACTGGATTTCGGAGGCGGAGCTGACGGCCAATCCGGAACTGGTCAAGACGATGTCGGTGAAACCACCCGTTGGAAGAGGACCTGTGCGCCTGGTGCGTATCGGCGACGGTGCAACGCAGATCGACCTGCAGCCGTGCGGAGGCACCCACGTGGCCTCAACCGGCGAGATCGGCCGCATCCGGATCGGAAAGGTGGAGAAGAAGGGCGCGCAAAATCGGCGGGTGAACATGCATCTGGCGAATTGACGGGAACCGGGGCGCGATACGCGTTTTCCATGCGTTATCCGCTTGCATCCCTCCCGGCGTTGCGGCTAAACCCTCGTCCACCGGAGAGGTGGCCGAGTGGTCGAAGGCGCACGCCTGGAAAGTGTGTAGGCGGGAAACCGTCTCCAGGGTTCGAATCCCTGTCTCTCCGCCACTTGCCTCCGCGAAAGTGTTCTCCCGATCCGACTACGGCCGGATTTTGTCGTTGTGTTCAAGGGTTATGCGGGGTGGGCTATTCACCGACCTCAGTGTCGGGAGGTCAGAAAGCGGTCTCTTAAGGCCGATATTCTCCGGACCTGTTGACTTCGAGTATTTGGTACTCACCGTGTAACGTTCTGTTTCTCAATGGGAAAAGTTCGCGCCGAAATCGTTTCTGATATTGGTCGCACCTGGTTCGTTGGGAACTGTCGTCAAACAAAACATGACGCTCCGCCCAGACTATGACTTCGCCACGCGAGACCTCGGTGAGCCGGAGACTGTCTACTCGTTCGTCGACGGCATCGCCGAGCGCATCCGGCCGGGACAGCGGCGCGAGTCGGTGATGGCAGCCTAGGGGTTCACGGCGACGGGTCAGCGCGTGCTGCCGCACTTTATGGCAGGATCGAAGGAAGATGTAATGACTGTCAGCTATTTCATTCAGGACATGCGTGCCCGAGGGCTGGGTGATCCGCTGCTGGTCGTCTCGGACGGCGCGCCCGGTGTGATCAAGGCGATTAAGACCTGCTTTCCGCGATCGATCTGCCAGCGCTGCCTCGCACACCGGATGGCCTAGCCAACTCCATGAAGACTACATTGATAGCGGCCTTTGTCTTGCCAGTCTTCGCAGGAGCAGATTTTCCTCAACCCGGGCGGGTGGCGCCCCGACCCTCTAGGCCCTCGAAGTTTTCGACTATTTGCCGATCGCGCGGTACGCGACCCCATAGCCCTTCGTATTGCGGTCGTCATGGCTGCAACGGGTGAGTGCGGCCATGGTCCTGGCTCGTGTAGTTCACGGGCGCAGGATAAACGGGTCAACTCTACCACACCCTAGTCTATCGGTTCCGATCCCGGTCGTATCGAGCACCTTGCGAGTTCAAAGACTATGATCTCTGAAAAGCTTTATGCGTTGCTATTAAAATATAACCAAAGCTACTTGTAACATACATCGATATGCTCTAGATAAGCGCCGAAAGCTACTTATGGAGAGAGAAATGCTTGCCGAAAGAACGCGCCATTGGCGTAGCGTCCGGGTCCCGGGAGCGACCCCGTCGCGTATCCCCGCGCTGCCGGGCGTCTACGTCATCGCCGACGTTCTTGAAGTTGCTTCATTGAGGCTTCGAGTTGAACCGATCTACGTCGGCAAGACCTACAGCCTGAGGCGTCGAATCGGTGAGCACCTAGATCCTTGGAGGACCCACAATGCTTCTCTGTCGCGCCGCCTGACTGCCGGCCCTAAGAATTCGAAATTTGAGCTCTGGTTCCAAGTGCTTGAGCGAAATGAGATCAGCAAAGCCGAGAAGGAGCTGATCAAAGCACTTCAGCCGGAGGCCAACATCATACGCTATGGAGAAAACAATGACCTCTGAAACAATGCCCCGTGCGGGCGACATCACTTTGGACGAAATCAAAGAGATGGAGGCGCTGGAGCGGAAGCAAGCGCAAACGCTAAGCAGGTTACTTGACAATGCGCTGCAGAAGGATGGTCACGCGATCGTACTTCGCGGCGTGATGGGCAGCACGCTTGCCGATACTGGTGCAAATGTAGGGGTGCCTTCCTACACCGCTGTTCACACCCTTCGGTATGTGAGCGACCCGGTGAAGATCAAGATGGGTTCGGAGATGCCGTTCCTTCGGAACTACATCGACGACGAGGGCCAGGTGCAAGTTGACAAGGGCAACGCGGCTGACCTTGCTCAAAGGGCGCCGGATTGGACACGCCAGCCTGCGCTCACGGCCTACCTGCTTCACGACAAGAACCACAAGTTTGGTACGATTCTGGCTGTCGTTAGCCCTGCTTGGGTCGACGACCCCAAGCATGAGAATTGGAGCAGTGATGGCCGAGCACTGAAGTCCGCGGTGGAGTTTGAGGCTCTCGATTCCAGTGGCAACATGGGCCTCATAGATCTCCGGCACGTAGACACCTATGCTCTGGACGGGCAACACCGGATTATGGGTATTCGAGGCATCCAGGCGCTCCAGGAGGGACGCCTTGATTTTCGGAAGAAGGGCGGAGCGCCGACCGGGAAATACACAACCCGGGAGGAATTCCTTGATGCATTCAAGGTCGAAGAAGCCCGACTAAAGTCGACGCTAGACGAACAAATCTCGGTTGAGTACATCCCTGCCGTGATTAAGGGCGAGACGGCCTCTCAAGCCAAACAACGTGTCCGCTCGGTCTTTGTTGCGATCAACAGCTACGCCAAGCGGACGGACAAAGGCGAGAACAT
The DNA here is from genome assembly GCF_001509585.1 of Tropicimonas marinistellae. GTDB lineage: Bacteria > Pseudomonadota > Alphaproteobacteria > Rhodobacterales > Rhodobacteraceae > Tropicimonas > Tropicimonas marinistellae. Next base: position 201,771 of record NZ_LNCI01000002.1, read on the forward strand.
CCTGCTTGATGAGTCGAACGGGTTTGCGCTCGTCGGGCGTCATGCCGGGCTTTCGCATCCGCTTTTTGAGGCGCCGAAGGAGAAGTCCAGAGTGAATTGGAAGACTTCCAGTCTTCCGAAGCGCAGTGTGTGGATTACGACTCTGCAAGCGCTGAAGGACATGACGGAAAACTATCTCTCATCGGTCGCGCCAGATCTCGCAAAATCTTGGGAGCCGAAGTTCAAAGGTCAAGTTCCCCTGCGTCCCTCTGAGCAGGAATTGAAGAGCGGACAGGAGTTGTTCGAGGAATTCCTCGACCACCTGAAGCGCCTTCCGGTCTTCAGGCGGGTTGATAGCCTGGAAGACATCGATGCGATGCGTCTGTTCGATCCTGATGAGCCAAACGGTGAGGGGCACCTGCTTCTTCGGCCGATCGGCCAAACAATCCTGGCTCGGGCGGTCGGAGATCTCGTTGCGGGTGGAATGTCGCTCGATCAGATCTTCGAAAAATTGCGGCGGATGGATTCGGATGGCGGCTTCAACCAGCAGCTGCCCAGCAACGTCTGGTATGGGGTGACATTCGATCCTGCTGGCCGAAAGATGATCATGAGCAATCAAAACCTCGCTGCGAAGCTGCTGGTCTATATGATCAGAGGCGGTGATCAGGCTGAGCAGTCCGCTCTCATGGATGGGGCCCCCGATACCAAGGGCAAAGGTGTTAGGGTGCTGCGCGCAAACGACGATCAATCCATGTGGCGCAACTTCGAAGGTAAACTGGTGCCCATGGAGGACAACAGCTACGGTTCGAGCTTGCCCGTGCCGGTGAAGTAGTGTCCAGCGAGCTCTCGAAAGCTGGCCTGAAACAGCTTGGGAAACGGCTTAGGGCGGTGGTGACTCCGGAGGATTTAGATCTTCTGGATCACTACCGTCGCCGCTTCGACCCGTCACTCGTCGACATGAACGCCAGGTTGGTCGGCGAAATCGATTCCACCGACGTTGATGCTCTGGTTTCCGGCAGAATCAAAAGAACAAAGTCCATTGTACGAAAGCTCGTTCGGGAACCAACGATGGATCTTTCCCGCATGGCAGATATTGCGGGTCTTCGCGTCATAGTCCGCACAACCGACGACCAGAATGCTCTGGTCGGCCTGATCGAGGCCCAGGTTGAAAAGTCTCGGGTCATGGATCGCCGGAACGATCGAACTGAATACAGAGCAATCCATGTAACAGGCACTCACAACGATTTGCCTATCGAGATCCAGCTACGCTCAATCCCGCAACAATTGTGGGCTAACGAATCCGAGAGCCTAGGCGAGCAAGTAAAAGAGGGAGGCGGGACCGACGAAGAGAGGGCGTACTTGGACGCATTGTCCGCAGCGATCTTTGACTTTGAAGAAAGTGTACCCGGAGCTTCCGGCCAGATAGGGCACCGCCTCGCGTCAGCGCGGCAGCCCTTTGAGTACCGTATGCCTTGGATCGAAAGGAAATTCAACGCAGCCATCGATGCTATTGACGCGCACGAAGTTAGATCAGAGCTCTTGATCTTTGATGGGCGCACGTCTGACATCATCAAAGCGATAAGCTTTGGAGCTTCGGAAAGGTCTGATGCGGTCGCCGAATTCGAGCACTTGAGCAGGACGCTTGATCCGGTGCGCTTTGACGTTCTCATACTAAATTCGACATCGCATGCGGCGTTGTGCGTAACGCATCCCAGATTCTATCTCTAACTGGTCGACCAAAGACCGATGATCACAGAGATGCTCGGTTGCTTGGGGCGCATTCCGTCTTTGTCTTGCCCTTGCCGTGGCTAGGCCTCGATCGGTCAAATGATTGGCCTTTGCCAATTGTGCCAAGTTCATACCAAGATGCTCAGCCCCCTAATCTCCTTTGCGAGTTCCGCCCACGGCGTTGAAACCTGCAAGTGGCTCCAGGAAAAGCGAACGACCGAATCAATCAGATCCCGGTCCAACCCCATTGCTGTCAGAACGTGTGAAGCCTCGCGGCTTGCCGATGTGCAGGCCGACCCATTGGAGATGGCCACGTGGTCTTTCAGGGATAGCATCAGAGCCTCTGAATCCACGCCGTCGAACCCAAGCGCAAGGACATGGCCCAATGTGTGCGCCTGATCGCCGATCAGATTGGGCTCAAGGGTTCCCAGGACCTCGAGGACTCTTTTCCTTTCGGCAATGCATGCCAGCCTTCGCGAGTCGTGATCCCGAATGGCGATTGCTGCGGCAGCGCCGAATCCAGCGATCAACGGAACCGGCAAGGTTCCCGGCCGCAGACCCCGCTCCTGACCGCCGCCATGCAGCAACGGCGTGAGTGGCGGCCGTTCATATCCTCGGCGTCGCGCAATGAGTGCGCCAATACCTTTGGGACCGAACAGCTTGTGGGCGCTGACCGACAGCATGTCGATTCGTCCATGACGGGGTCCTTCAAGCTCCTTGCCGAAGCCCTGAACTGCGTCCATGTGGAAATAGGTTTGCCGGCCCTCGAGACCATTGGCAATCTCGCCGATCGGCTGGACGACGCCCGTCTCGTTGTTCGCATGCATCACCGAGACGAGCAGAGTATCGTCGCGAACCGCGGCAAGGATATCGTCCGCAGATACTCGCCCGGACTGCCCGACGCCAACGATGGTCAGCTCGAAACCTTGCCCGGCCAGCGCCTTCATGGGCTCGAGCACCGCCTTGTGTTCGATTGCCGAAGTGACAAGGTGTTGCCGGCCAGTCCGGCGGCCATGGTCGGCTAGGCCGAGGATGGCCAGGTTGTTCGCCTCGGTCGCTCCGGACGTGAATATCACTTCGGTTGGGTCCGCACCGGCCAAGGCCGCGATCTGCTCCCTTGCGAGTTGCACAGCCTTGTTTGCGCGCGACCCGAACTCATGCGTGCGGCTACCGGCATTGCCGTATTCTACATCGAAGTAGTGCAGCATGACATCCCGAACCTCAGGCTCAAGTGGCGTCGTGGCATTGTTATCTAGGTAGATCGGCATCTTCGATTCACGCTCCAGCTGCGCCTGACCCGAGCAATCGGCAGGTGTATGTGACGGGCTTCGTGACGTACGTTATCTGTTTGCTATTCCATTTGACAAACAGTTTGTGGTCGGGCATCCGTGGGACAACCTGAGAGAGACCATGGACAACACTTTCCACTACGCATTTCCAGCCATTCGCGGCGTACAGGCCGGCCGGGAGTACTATGTTTCCATGTGCCCGCTGCGCCTGATCCCAAAGATCTTCCTCTTCGACGAGGAAGAGCTGACGCCGGAGCTGCGTTCCCAGCGTACGCTCAACAAGTCGCGGATTCCAGAGATGTCGAGGTATATAACCGAACACCCCAATGGTTATGTGTTCTCGGCCCTCACCGCCTCGGTCGATGCCGACCTCGAGTTCGATCCAGTCTCACAGGAAAACGATCGGCTGGGTGTCCTGCGAATTCCAATGTCGGGAACATTTATCATCAATGACGGCCAGCACCGGCGCGCAGCCATCGAGGCTGCGCTGAAGATGAACCCAAAGCTCGGGGACGAGACCATCGCTGTCGTCTTCTTCAGCGACATCGGTCTGGCGCGCTCGCAGCAGATGTTCGCGGATCTGAATCGCTATGCCATCCGCCCCTCGACATCGATCTCGCTGCTCTATGACCACCGGGACCAGTCAGCCGAGCTGACACGACGCCTCGTGCTTGAGGCTGAGCCTTTCCGGGATCTGGTCGAAATGGAGCGGAGCACGCTTTCGACCCGTTCTCGAAGGCTTTTCACCTTCAGCGCGATCTACCAGGCCACCAATGCGCTTCTCGCCGATACGACGGACGACCTGGAGGCTGGACTGAAGACAGCGCGGGCGTATTGGGAAGAGGTTGCAAAGCAATTGCCAGAATGGAACCAGGTCCGTCGCGGTCGGCTCGCGGCCAGCGAGGTCCGGCAGGATCTGATTCATTCGCATGCCGTGGTTCTCAACGCCCTCGGTAGGTCCGGTGCGGCACTCTTGCGCGAAGCACCGAATGATTGGAAAAGGCGTCTCAAAGCTCTGTCGGACATCGACTGGTCTCGGAACAGTCCGACTTGGGCAGGACGGGCGGTGGTCGGCGGGCGGCTTTCGAAGGCCACGCAGAACGTGGTTCTGACAACCAACTACATCAAGAAGAGACTGGGACTCGAGCTTTCGCCGGAGGACCAGCGCATTGAGGATGCACACGAGCGGGGAGACTATGAGCGAAGCACGTAAATCAGCGCGGCAATCCATCTTCAAAGCCGAGGGGCTCCAGGAAGTGCTCTCACGGTCGATTGAGCAGATCCAGAAGACATACCTTGCGGACCAAATCCCCTGGGTGATCGGCTACAGCGGTGGCAAGGATTCCACGGCAGTGTTGCAGCTGGTCTGGCTGGCAATTTCGAAACTTCCGCCAAGGGATCGTCGAAAGGCAATTCACGTCATCTCGACCGACACGCTCGTCGAGAATCCGGTCGTCGCCGCTTGGGTCGATCGCTCCCACGAAGTCATGGGCGAGAACGCGGCGCGCTTGGGGCTGCCGATCTATCCGCATAAGCTCACACCCGACGTCCAGAGCACGTTTTGGGTCAACCTGATCGGACGTGGCTATCCCGCTCCGCGGCCGAAGTTCCGCTGGTGCACGGAGCGCATGAAGATCCGCCCGGCGGATGAGTTCATTTCCGACGTGGTCAAGCAGAACGGCGAGGCGATTGTCGTCCTCGGGACGCGCAAGGCCGAAAGTTCGGTGCGCGCAGCGCGCATGACGGCGAATGATGAAGGGCGGGTCCGGGAGAACCTGAGTTCACACAGCTCGCTCCCAAACGCATTCATCTACAGTCCGATCGCCGAGTGGACCAATGACGACGTGTGGCTGTTCCTGCTGCAGGTGAAGAACCCTTGGGGCCATGACAACAAGGCGCTTCTGAGTATGTATCAGGGTGCCTCGCCTGACGCCGAGTGTCCTGTGGTCCTCGACACGTCAACGCCGAGCTGTGGTGATAGCCGCTTTGGATGCTGGGTTTGCACGCTTGTCGAGAAGGACAAGTCGATGTCGGCGATGATCCAAAATGACGAAGAAAGGGAGTGGATGGCCCCGCTCCTCGAGCTGCGTAACGCGCTCGACGAACCAGACCACGACAAGCGCGATTTCCGTCGGATGAGTGGCACAGTGCAGCTTTTCACGAGGGACGACCGTCCGATTCCTGGCCCTTACACTCAGGCCACTCGGGAAGAATGGCTGCGTCGGCTCCTCACCGCCCAGGAAGTCGTTCGCAATCACCCGACGGCTCCGCCCGAGGTTCGCGGGATCGAACTCGTGACCCAGGATGAGCTTCACGAGATCCGCAGGATCTGGGTCGTGGAAAAATACGAGGTCGAGGACCGGCTGCCTACGATCTACGCCGAAGCGACGGGTCGGAAGTTTCTGGCGAAGAAACTGGACGACAAGCAGCCCTTCGGGGCGGAAGAGATGACAATTCTAAAAAGTGCTGCCGAAGACGATCAAATCCACTTTGAGCTCGTCCGCGAACTTCTGCAGGTCCAGCGAAGTTATCGAACGGCCGGACGCCGGGCGAAGCTGTATGAGCGTCTTGAGGATGCCTTCAAGCGCGGCTTCTACAACGACGTCGAAGACGCGACCGGGCGTGCCGCGCGCCGGCGTGATCTCCGTGACTTGCTGGAAGCGGTCGGCGAAGCCGGCAACGCGGGCCAGAACGCCGCGGCAGCGCTCCAAGGAGAGCTCGGTGAGTTCGCAGAGATTCAGAAATCGGAGACCGCGAAATGATCCTGGACGAAATCGTTCTACACAATTTCGGCGTCTATCGCGGACGGCATCGGTTCGAGCTTACGCCCGAGTCGGCTGACAAGCCGATCATCCTCATCGGTGCCCAGAACGGCGCCGGCAAGACAACATTCCTTGAAGCTCTTCAACTCGCATTCTTTGGACGACTGGCCAGAGGACAACTCCGGGGGACCGGGGCGTATGAAGAGTACCTCCGCGGCGTGATAAACAGGAATGCCCCGTCGGGCGACGGCGCTGAGGTCAAGGTTTCGTTTCGCCGAAGGATGGACGGGAGGGAGCATGTCTTCGAGATTCGCCGCGCCTGGACCGCAAACACCCGCCGGGTACGCGAGATCTTCGAAGTGGTGGTAGATGGACAACTCGACCGCGTCCTGACCGCTCAGTGGAACGACTTCATCGAAGAGTTGCTGCCGCCGCGCATCGCGCCGCTGTTCTTTTTTGACGGCGAGAAGATCGAACATTTCGCTGACCTCGACAGATCGTCCGAAATCATCGGTACTGGGATCAATGCATTGCTGGGGCTCGACATCGTCGAGCGCCTGAAGGTGGACCTCGAGGTTCTCGAGGCGCGGAAGCTGGCGGAAAACGGCAGTGCAGACCTCCGGGAAGAGCTTTCTATGGCGGAGGCCGAGTTGCGGAAAGCCGAAGACCGCGCTCGGGCCGAAAACGACAGCGTCGCGAGCGCGCGCGTGAGCGCAGAGCGAAGTGCACTAGTGCTGCAGCGAGCGCGGACCGCGCTGGAGGCTGAGGGCGGCGGACTTTTCGCGACTCGCGAGGCGCTGACCGGCGAGCGGGCGCGCCTTGACGAGGCGCTGGAACATGCACGCAAGGACCTCAGAGCTTGGGCTGGCGACGGGGCGCCGCTCCTCCTCGTTCCAGGACTCCTCAAGGCTGCCGCCAGGCAGTCTGAACAGGAAGCGGACACCGAAGCGACCAGAGCACTCCTGACGCATCTTGTTGACCGCGATCAGCTTGCGCTTTCTAGGCTGAAAGATTTTGGCGCCGCAGAGGACCTCGTCCACGAGGTAGAGTCGTTCTTCCTGCAGGACCGCGAACGTCTGGAACAGACGGCGTCGCGGAAAACACATTTGCACTTGAGCTCATCTGCCCGCGCGGCGCTCACGACCCTTTGTGGCGGGGGACGTGTCAGTCTGCTTGATGCCCGAAAATTCCTTCTCGAACGCCTCAACGGGCTCGAGGAGGAACGGGACGATCTTGAGCGAAAGCTTGCCTCAGTTCCAGCGGCGGAAAGCGTTGCTCCTCTTCTTCAGGCAGTGTCGGACTCCGAGAGAGCATTGCGGCAGGCCGACGCAGAACTCCAACATCGCATCCAAGCGAGTGAGGCCGCAGATCGGGAAGCTTCGGCCGTTCGAAGCCGCTACAAGGCCAAGCTGGAAAAACTGGTCAACCTGCAGCTGCAGCGCGAAGACGCTGGACGGCTGCTCCAGCACTCGGCCGGAGTACGCCAAACACTCTCCCGCTTTGCGACAGAGGTGATTCAGCACCACATCCAGCGGATCGAGCGCCACATGCTCGCTGGTCTACAGGCCCTTTTTCGAAAAGACGACCTGATCGCCAGCGTTTCTATCGACCCAAAGACCTTTGCGATCGAATTGCGCGGAAGCGACGCGCATGTAGTTTCCCCAGATCAACTCTCGGCTGGAGAACGCCAGCTCTTCGCCGTCGCTCTCCTATGGGCGTTAGCGCAGGCATCGGGCCAGGCGGCCCCGACGGTGATCGATACGCCGCTGGGGCGGTTGGACTCACAGCATCGGACACGGCTTGCGGAACGATACTTCCCGTGTGCCGGAGAGCAGGTGATTCTCCTGTCCACCGACGAAGAGATTGATAGGCGGCTCTACCAGAAGCTTTCACCGCATATCACCCGGAGCTTCACCATCACATACGATGGCGAGGGGAAAGGCAGTCAGGTCGAGCCTGGCTATGCCTTTGCAGGCGAAACTGGACTGGAGGCTGCATGACGATGATCGAGACCGTCCGCATCGATGAACAGGGCCGCGAGCAACTGATCCGGCTCAAACGACATACCGGGATCGAGACTTGGAACGTCCTCTGTCGTTGGGCATTTTGCGCATCCCTTGCCGAACCGACCAAACCGCCAGCGCGCCAGTTCAAGGGCGAGCCGGCGGTCGAAATCGCCTGGCGGGTTTTCGGCGGTGTGCATCACGAAATCTATCTGGCGCTCATCAAACAGCGTTGTCTGCAGGACGGCCTCGGGCTTGACCAAGCCACGGTCCAGGAACAGTTCCGGCTCCACCTGCATAGGGGTCTCGGCTACCTTGCATCAGATCGAAACGTCCGCTCGATCGGTGGTCTGGCACGTAAGCTGGATGAGACGGCCGATCCCGCGGCGGCATAACGTGGCGGTTCTGCCCGACTTGCAGGAACTCGCGAGTGAACATTTCACATATGCGGACCTGTGCCATTGCAGCGACACCTGGCGTAAGACACGGATTGAAAACGTCCCGCAGGAACCGGAAACCTACCATGCCATCTCCGAGCTTTGCGAGAAGGTACTGGAGCCGATCGCCAAGGAATTCGGCCAAATCGAGCTCACATATGGGTTTGCAGGTCCGGCACTGACTCGAAAGATCCGTCGACGTATCAGTCCCCAGCTCGATCAACATGCAGGACATGAACGACGCGCTTCCGGGGAATTTTTCTGCCCCCGGCTCGGTCAGGCAGCAGACTTCTGGGTGCCCGGCGTGTCGTCGATTGAGGTTGCTCGCGTTGTCGTCGATGCGCTGCCTTTCGACCGAGTCTACCTCTATGGTCCTGACAGACCGATGCACGTTAGCATCGGCCCACAAGATGCGGGTGTGATCTTTGAAATGCGCAAGTCTGGATCCCGGCTAATCCCACGCGCCCTGAAACCGAAGGATCTTGCTAGCGGGGGGTGATGGGTGACCAGTTCCAGCCACGTGGCAATCGGCCCGCAGCTTCACTGACGGAGAGTATCTCCGAGCCTGTGGCACGGACGCCTAGCTCGGCCAATCCAATGTCGGAGGCTTGTGCATCGAACCGCTTCTGGCGCTCGAAACCGGTTTGGTCCGGCGCCATGAACCGCGACTTCAGAACCAGGCGCTGATCCTCGTCTTCGTGGTCGAAATCCGAAATTCGTTGCCGCCGCAGATCAATCTTTGTTCGAAGCTCGAGACGTGGCAGCGGAGAGAGATCAAAATCCGCATATCGGAAGATCGTCAGCTTGCCGGTCAGGAGGTGAAATTTCACCAGGTGCATCTCGTCGAAACCGCCGGCGTATTTCTCGGCACAGCCTGCGAAACAGCGCAAAGCGGCGGGAAGACGTGAGATCAGCTCGGCGCAGATCCAGTAGTTTTCTTCCTCATCCAAAAATCCCAGGCCTTCGCCAAAGGTTGTCTGGGCGGCAAAGCAAAGATTGTCGGTATCAGCGAGCGAGAAGAGCAGATCACGTGCTGACGCCTGCGCCGTTGTGTAGTTGCCGAAGAGGGCACGTACGTCCCGTTGGAGGCGTTCCGGCAGGTCCCGGTAATTTTTTCGCCGGTTGAATTCGTTGAGTGCCAGATAAACAGAGATATCCTCTTGGCGCTGCTTTGCGGCTTGTTCCAAGACTTCGGGATCGGAAAGGCTGCTCGCCAAGCGGATGGCCTTCGCGATTGACGTTTTGGCCTCCTCCAGCCCGTGGCGTACTTCCTTCGGAAGTTCTTCCGGCGCGGGCCACCTTCCGAGGTCTTCTGCAATTGCCACAATAGCTTCGAGGTCGGGGCGGAGGGCCTCGAAGGCGGCTTCCCTTGCCGCCTTGCGCCGAGCGGCAACAGTCACACTCGTGGTGGATCGACGAGTTTGCCGAGACAAGAGGTATGACTGTTCGGCCAACGGATCAGCAAATACAAAAAAGAGGCCTGGGCCGGCCGGAAACGCCTCCCGTCCGAGCGTGGTTTCAATGATTTCCTTGAGTTCGGCCGGGCGATAGAACTTCTGGAATGTGCCGAGGCGCGTAACGTGCCCGTCGCCATAGGGTCGGCACGTCTCTGTTCGTGCTCGGCTCGAGGTGATGACGGCGACCGAAAGGCAGCGTTGCGCAAGAGCAAAGGCCGATTGAAGGACGTCTTGCCGCTCGGCGGGCGTCTCGATTACGTTCAGGACGAAGCCGAGGTTGACGACGTCGGCCGACTTACGTGGTTGATCCGGCGCGTAATACGGATCCCAGCCGGCGGCGGAAATGCCGGCCGCCTGCAAGCCTTCAACATCCGATCCGAATCCGCACCCGTAGTCGAATAACGTCGTTTGCTCGTCAATCAAGCCGTGTCGGATCAGTGCCTGAACAGGGGATGAGAGTCCGTCGCGCCGAATCGCCGCGAGATGACGCCTGATCGTGACCTCGGGCTGTGACGCAGGCTCGCCAAGCCGTTCGATTGCATGCCCGACAACTTTGACGCCGGCTTCTCGCAATCGCTGTTCCCATGAAAGTCGCGTCCCGATGGAACTCGTTTCTTGCAGAAGCCCCATGCTTTCGAGGGCCTGAGTCAGTTCTCCGTATTCTCCTCGTCTTGGGTGATCGGCGGGGAGAAGAAGTTCCTTGCGGTGAAGCACTGGTGGGTTCGCGCGTGCCCGGTAGGAGCGACGAACGGCAGTCCGGTTCTCGAGATTGACCGTGACGCTTTCGAGCAAAGCCGGAAACGGCCGTTCAAAATCCTCATAAGTGAGGAGAGAGATCCGCTTTTCTCCGGAATGCCGAAGCTTTACGACATTCCACTGCGATGTGTTCGCCAAGGCTTCCGCAGCCCATATTTCTGATCGCGATGCCGGCTCCAGAGCCGCGATCGCATCTCGATGCAAGTAGAGGCTACCTGCAACCTGCTTCCCGGAAACCGCCACGTGCATCGTTGCGCCTTTCAACAAGCGATCTGAATACCAAAGCACAGTAGAGGCGCAGCTCGGCGGTCGCCAGAGCCGTCAGCCGGTGATAGGGCTGACTTGGGAATTGCCGGCTCTTGAGGATTCAGGACCGGACGAGAATGGCATGTAACCGGACTGGGAGTATTCCGCTCGTGATGACGTCGCCTGGGAGCTCCGGGTTGCCGGGATCGGATCACCTTGATCCTGCGCCACTGGCGCAAACGTTCCGTGCAGTCAGCACAAGTTACAAGCATCTCCTTTTTCGGGTCTTGCTTCGGGACGGCATCAAACGCGGAAGACAGCAGATCGACTTCGCGAACCTCGCCGTTGGGATGATGGAAGAGGCCTGGTGGCCGGGTTTTCATCACCGTCTCCATTTCGGCGTGCAGGACGATGTCGTTGCACGGATTTCCGCAGCGGTCGACCAGGAGGTTCTGCGGCGTAATCCGGAAAAAGTCAGGCGCGCGTTTGCGTCCGTTGTGGCGTCTTCCGGAAGGGACTCTCTCGTGCGCTATGTACCGCAGCGGTTCCTCAGGCCGTGGTTTGCGCTCGAAACACGTGGGTTGCCAGATCAGCAGGTTGATCGAACGATTGAGGATCTAAGCCGCAGCCGGTTCTCAGCAGTTCAACCGGTCTACAGGGTGCTTGACACAGGAATCGAATTCCACCCAACGTGGATCGATTACCTCGAACGCAACTTGGTAATTGTCCAAGGCTGGAGTGACGCTCTCTGACTCCGCTTTCTAGAACGTCGAAATCCAACTGTGCCTGGACTTGTCCAGAAGATCGCTCCGGCGCTCGGACGACCTCCACTCAGCAATCAGCACGCCCTTTGGAGAGAGGTAATGGAGAAGAACAAGGTGGTCTCGATCTACAGTGGAAACTTTATCGATACGGCGAACTTCGATTTGGACCACTTCTTGCCGCGGGCATTCGTGGCACACGACAGATTCTGGAATCTCACGCCGATTGAGAGCGGCCTGAATGCCGAAAAGAGCGATCTTCTCCCCGATCTGGGTTTTGTTCCCCGCCTTGCGCATCAACACAGTATGATGGCGCGCCATGCCATGTCGCTGCAAGGTCGAGCGGAGGCGACATGGCGACTGGCGTTGGATGAGTACGCAACCGACCTCCAACTGGATTCGAGCCGACTGCAGAATCCGGCCGAGCTAGAACGCGTCTACAACGAGGCATTTTCGGGACTGGCGGGAATCGCAAAGCGGATGGGCTTCCCGGATGGATGGCGTCCAAACGGCGCTCCGGCGCGGAGTTGCGTTTAAACGCTAGAGGCTCGGCTGCTCAAGATTTGCGGGCGACGCGAGGTCTTCGCTTCCAGCTGCTAGAAGCAGGGTTCGTTGGTGCTCCCATTCCATCGGCAATCCCCGAAGCAGTTCCGACAAACCAACGTTGACCGGCTGTCCTTCAAGGATCGCCTCAATCATATCGGGAGCAAGAAGTGTCAGGCGAAGAACCCGCCCGAGATAGGGGGCGTTGATCTTCTCCGCTTCTGCAAGTTCTCGTACCGTCGCATATTCGGCCTCTTCGAGCAGCTTCTGCCAACGGTGCGCCCGCGCCAAAGCTTTGATCAAGGTGTTGTCGGCCTTGCGTTTCGACGCAGCTACGGGCGGCAGTTGCATCTCCTTGCGTCCGCCGCGCCGCACGACGCGGAACGGGACATGCAGGGTCACGGTTTCAGGGATTTGCGCCGCGTGCCTCATGCCGCTTGTCCAAAGTCACCGGACAGCATCTCGCGTGCGAGTCCGGTGAGGCCGTCGACCCGAAGCCGGACGTTGAGCCCCTCCGTGCCGATGTCGACGCGTTCAACCAGCAGGGCAACGATGCGGGCCTGCTCGGCGGGGAAGAGTTCGTCCCAGAGCGGATCGAGCTGCCGCAGGGCCGCGCGGGCGTCGGCCGCGGTTATGTCGTCGGCATGGGCGCGCGCCGCCTTCCATGTGCCCGCCACGATCTCGGGCTGACGGAACGCAGCGCGCAACTGGTCGATGACGGCGGCCTCGATCTCGCCGGCGGGGACGCGGCCAATCGGACAGGATCCGGCGCCGTGCTTCAGCACTGTCTGACTGACGTAGTAGCGGTACAGCTTGCCAACCTTCCGTGTATGCGTTGGCGAGAACGCGGCGCCGTCTGGGCCATAGAGCAGCCCCTTCAGCAGCGCCGGCGTCTCGGCGCGCGTGCGCGCCGCGCGCTTCCTGGGGCTTTCCTTCAGGATGGCGTGCACGCGGTCCCATGTATCGCGGTCGACGATGGCCTTGTGCTCGCCGGGGTAGCTGTCGCCCTTGTGCACCGCCTCGCCGATATAGGCGCGGTTGTTCAGCATCCGGTAGAGGTACTTCTTGTCGATCCGGTTGCCCTTCGGTGTGCGGATGCCACGTTTCGCGACCTCGCGCGCCAGTTCGGTACCCGAGCCGATTTCCAGGAACCGGGCGAAGATCCAGCGGACGTGTTCGGCGCGATCGTCATCGACGACCAGCTTGCGGTTCTCGACGCGGTAGCAGTAGGGCGGCACACCGCCCATCCACATGCCCTTCCTCCGGCTGGCGGCGACCTTGTCGCGGATCCGCTCGGCCGTCACCTCGCGCTCGAACTGGGCGAAACTGAGCAGGATGTTGAGCGTCAGCCGCCCCATGGACGAGGTAGTGTTGAAGGACTGCGTGACGGAGACGAAGGTGACACCGTTACGGTCGAAAACCTCCACCAACCTGACGAAGTCGGCGAGCGAGCGCGAAAGCCGGTCGATCTTGTAGACCACCACCACGTCTACTAGCCCGTCCTCGATATCCTCCATCAGCCGCTGCACCGCGGGCCGGTCGAGCGTGCCGCCGGAAATGCCGCCATCGTCATACTGATCGCGGACCAGCACCCAGCCCTCGGAGCGCTGGCTGGCGATGTAGGCCTCGCAGGCCTCACGCTGGGCGTGGAGGCTGTTGAACTCCTGCTCCAGCCCTTCCTCGGTGGATTTGCGGGTGTAGACCGCGCAGCGGAGCTTTCGCACGGTCGCCCTCATCCGCGTGCCCTTCGGTTTTTCAAGCCAAAGAAGATCAGCCCGTTCCAGCGCGTGACGGTCACGGCGAGCGCATCCCGGCGTGCCCGCGCTTCGGTTAGCTGCCGGGAAAGGTCGTCGAGTGAGGCGAGAATATCGTCATCGACGCGGGCAGCGTCCACCTCCGCTCTTGCTGTGGCGAGGCGCGTGACCTGGGCCTCGGCCTTGGCCAGCCGCGCCCGCATCTCGCCCAGCCGCTCTTGTGCCAGCCGGGCGATTGCGGCCCGCTGCGCCTGTCCATGGGCCGCGCGCAACTCCTTGACGCGGGATTCGGCGGCCTTGAGGGTGTCTGAGGCCGTAGCCTCCTCAGCCTCCTTGCCGGCATAGGCCACCTGTGCGGACGCCTCCTCTTCGTCCGCGGCCGCGACGGCTGCCTGCGCGACGACAACAGCCTCTTTCAGCCCTTTCAAATCCTCGACGGCCGTCTCAGCTGCCCCATGCTCCAGCCCGGCGATCTTCACCTCGCGTTCGGCCGCTTCCAGCTTCAGCACATGGGCTTCGGCCGCCTGCATCGCAGCGCGCGCCGTTTTCAGCGCGCTGTCCCGCGCCGCGCGTTCCTCGGGATCGTCCAGCCGGGCACGCTCGGCCTCGACACGGCGCCGCTCGTCAAGTGCGCCGGAAAGCTCTGCGACCTGCGCGGCAAGGGCCGCACGCGACTGCTGCAGGTTTTCCAACTCATCCTCAGCCCGTTTCCAGGGGCCGCCCGTCCTCGGCTTGCCGGTCGCTGTTGCCAGTGCTGCCAATTCCGCCCGGCAGGCACTCAACACATGGTCCATACGCCGCCCGCCGGTCATCTGGTCGATTTCGCCGGCCAGCGTGGACATCAGGTCACGTCGCGCATCCAGCGCGGTTTCTTTTTCCCGTTTCTCCGCCGTCGATGTCCCGGCGGGCTCGAGCGCGGTCACACCCTGGCGCACCCATAGCAGCCCCGTCGGTCCTCCCAGCCCGCCGCGGATCAGCCGGTCGATCCAGGCCTCGGCCTCGTCATCCTGCGCCAGAAAGCGCCCGTTGGCACAATCGGTCACCTTCGCCGACTTGCGTGAAAGCCAGGTCTTTTCCAGCCGGAACAGGCCGTCATCGGTCTCGATTTCTGCGGCAACGGCCACAGCACCACCCGAATGCGGGCGAAGCTTTTTCACCTCACTGTTCTGGCTGGAATAGGGCTGGAAGAACAGCGCGTGCAGTGCGTCGAAGAAGGTGGACTTTCCAGATTCGTTTGCGGCGGAGAGTACCGTAATCCCGTCACCGATCTCTCCAATTGTTGCGGTCTGCCCGGCAAAGCGGCGGACATTGGTCAGGCTGAGCGAGCGGAGTTTCATGCGACCTCCGAAGCCAGGGCGTAGAGACGGGCGAGCGCAGAAGCGGCAATCTCGCGGTCTTCCTCTGAAAGCGCGGGGCTCTGCGCCTCCTCCCACAGCGCCTCGGCGGCGCGGCGCAGGGCGCCGGCGCGATCTATCCCATCCAGGTCCGTCACGTCGTGGTGGATGGCGAGACCGTTCAGCTCTGCCTCGAACCAGCCGAAATCCTCGCGCACCGCGCGCGCCGCGGCTTCCAGCAGCGTGCGCTCGGCCAGGTTCAGTCGCCCCTCCGGGCGCAGGCGGAACAGTGTCTTGCGCCTCGCCTCCACAGGCGGCAGCAGGTCGCTCAACCGCGCCTCGACATCCTCGCCGGGCAACATGTCGGGGCGCGCTGTCGTCCAGGCATATTCTCCGGTCGGCACCGGGCTGACCTCGGGTTCGGCACCGGGGCCGGTGAGCGTGACGACCAGTGCGGAGGCTTGCTCTTCATGCTTGAAACTGTCGGCCTCTGGCGTGCCGGAATACCAGGTCCGCGCCCCGATCTGCATCTGCCCGTGCCAATCGCCCAACGCGAGGTAATCCAGTTCCGACTGCGATGCCCGGTCGGGCGGGATCAGGGCCGGGTCGCCAGCTTCGCTGAAATCGGTCACCGCGCCGTGAGCGAGCCCGATGCGCAAGGCGCCCTCGGGCGTATACTGGTCCAGCGCGTTTGTCAGGTCTCGCCCGGGCCGTCGTGCGGTGCAGGGTGCGGGTAGGATCACAGCCTCGCCCAGCACGATTGGTGCAGAATCGAAAGCGACAAGGACATTTTCGGGCCGCGCCTCCTCCACGCGCCGCCACAGGTCCATTGCGGCCAGCGAGTCGTGGTTACCCGGCAGGATCAGCCAGGTCAGGTCTCTTGCTGCGGCCATCGCTTGCAACGCATGGCGGATTGTCGTGGGCGTCGGGGTTTCCGCATCGAACGTGTCGCCCGCCAACAGAATGACCTTTGCATCGTTGCTGCGTGCAACCTCGGCCAGACGAGCAAGCGCGCCGTAGCGGGCCTCGCGCAAAAGAGCGGGAAGGTCATTCTCGAACCGTCCAAAAGGTTTGCCGAGATGAAGGTCGGAACTGTGGACGAAACGGAACACTGGGAACCTCCCATTTGGACACATGGCACCGCGCGCATTGGCGAGCGGCTCTCGGCTGAACTATCACCCGAGCGTGACAATTCCTGTCATCCCTCAAGGCAAGGCCGGAAAATCCGACCTCTGATGACTTGCGACGAGGGAACGCAGCCCTTCGGGCGCCAATACATCGACCCGGTCGCCCCACTGGTAGAGATGCCAGGCCATCTCCAGCCATCCCGAGGCGTGAAACCGGACAGTGAGCGAACCATCCGGTTCGTCGGTCATTTTCTGCTGGGGGTGGAAGACAAATTCGCGGGCGATCGGGGCCGCCGAGGGGGCAAAGCGCCAGACCACTTCACCGTATTCCGCCTCGGCATGATATGAACCGAACGCCCGTCCGGCGTGAGCGTCGAGGTCAAACTCGGGATCGCGCGGGAACGAGTGCGCCTCCAGGCGAGCCGAACTCACACGGTCCAGGCGGAAATGCCGGAACCTTCCATCGCCACCCTTTTCTCGTGCCACCAGGTAGCGCCTGATGCCGAGCAGCAGGCCGTAAGGTTCGACCAGTCGTTCCCTCGCGGCGTTGTCGCGCTCGCCGGTATAGCCGATGGTCAGCATGTTCGGCGCCTTAAGGGCCTCGGCAATTGTCGCCAGGATGTTCGGTTCCACACGCACCCGCGGCCCGGGACGTGAGGCAAAACCATGCGCCTCCAGCACCGCTTCCGCATCTGCTTCGGCACGGCGCGCGTGTGGTCCCGGCATGATGGAGAGCAACCGGTCACGGAGGGACGTCAGAGCCTTGACCTCGTTTGTCGCGCCTTCCCGTTCTGCGCGGCGAATGCCCATTTCAACTGCGGCGAGTTCGCTGTTGCGAATTCCGCGGGTGAGCATGAGGCGCGCATCCTCGCCCCGAAGCTTCCAGAACTTGCGCCTCTCGCCGTCCTTGCGCGTCTCGACGTTCGGGAAACAGTCTTCCAGAGCTTTCGTCATGCGCTGCGCAGTTCGGCGGTCGACGCCGAATTCTTCCTCGATCTCTTGAAGCGCGACACCGTTGTGCCGGGAGGTGGCCATCTCGGCGAGACGCAGGAGGTCGGAAGCTTTGGAAAAAGACATCAGGCACCATGACAATAAATGACACCTCGGCAGGCTAAGTAGATCGCTGCGGCCTGTCGATGTGATTCCGCCCTCGCAAGATAGTATCAGGTGAAGCATTTCATGATGGTGAGGGACTTCGGCAGGCCGCACCTCCATTTCTTTTGCCTCCGGTGGCGCCTCACTTTCAAACGGTCGGCTGCCTGACTGGCGAAGTGCCCGTGAGGGCGACAGAATCTGACGTGCTGGCTCGTCATGTTGGAATCGTAAAGAAATCGATTCCGGAGAGCACGCACATGACGATCCAGTTTTCCACTGTTAAAGAACCGCGCCACCTTCGTATCTCGCTGAAGCGGGGCCTTGCCAAGCAAGCGGTCTCTAAAGCTCAAAAGGCACAGGCAGACGACGCAGCAATCTTTTCGGAACTTCGCAATGTGTCGCCCAACCGTCGCTCGATGGAGCGGTCAGTGCTTCGGCTGCGGAAATCGCCAGGTGTCGTGCGCGCCGGAATTGCCGATGACCAGATAATTGTCATTTTCCGTCACGCCTGCGCCATGCTGACGCGCGTGGATGGGGTGGATCTCTTCAGCGAGAATGTCTTGATTTACACGCGCGTGTCAGCGTCCGCGGGGAAGGGCAAATTGGGTATCCGGATCAATCGAGTGAGTTTCAATCAACATGCACTTGAGCGCCTCATCGAGCGCAGCCGCTGCAGGATCCGGCCGGATTTCCTCTCCTCTGTCGATGCCGAAGCTGCTGCCGCTCTCAAGCTCGCGCAGGACGGCGAATGGATCGAAGACAACGGGGACGACTACATCCAGTCCAGGGAGAACGGCGTCTGGGCCGGCAGCCTCGACTTTTCAAGTGCCGAGCCCGAGTGGGACCTTCAGCAGGCGGATGCACAGATTCCCGTGTTTTCCGCCCGCACCTTTCTCGGGCCCGAAGAAATGAAGCCGTCGGTATGGCTTCGCTGGCAGGACGACCCGTGCCTGTCCTTCGTCGCCTGAGGCCCGGCCAATGCGAGAAACGGATGGTCGCGTCCTTCTTTCCGCCTCGGATCTGATGCGGTTCATGGGTTGTGCCCATTCGACCGCACTGGATCTTCTGCGACTGCGTGGAGAGGGGCCGGAACCGGGCGAGGACAGCGAAGATGTGGCACTGCTTCAAAAACAGGGCGATGCCCATGAAGCCGCGCATCTGGAAAAGCTGAAATCTTCTGGCCTGACTATCGTCGAAGTCCCGCGTGGCGATCTCGTTTCCGATGCCGATGCAACGCGAAGGGCTTTGGCCCGAGGAGCCGAGGTCGTGTTTCAGGGCGCGTTCCTGTCGGGCAACTGGGGTGGATGGTCGGACTTTCTGATGCGTGTCGATCGGCCTTCCACACTTGGCTCGTTCAGTTACGAGGTGTCCGATACCAAGCTGAAGCGGAAGCCGCATCCCAAGCATGTGCTGCAACTCGTCCTCTATTCCGACCTGCTGACCGACGTTCAGGGCGTGGCTCCGGAATTCGCGCATGTCGAACTGGGCACTGGTGAACGCGCGACGCTGCGGCTGGCGGACTTTGCCCACTATGCCAGAGCGGCACGGTCGCGGCTTGAGACATTCGTGGCCGATCCGCAGCCAACGCGCCCGGTTCCTTGTGCGGACTGCGGGCTTTGCCGTTGGGCCAGGCATTGCGACAGCATCTGGCAAACCGAGGACAGCCTTTTCAACGTGGCAAATATCAGCCGTGGCCAGGTCAAGAAGCTTGAGGCCGCGGGAATCGCGACCATGGAGGCGCTTGCCGACCTGGATTGCCCCGTCCGTGGAATGGCCGAAAGTACCCGCCTGCGTCTGGTGTCGCAGGCCCGGTTGCAGCACGCTCGCAAGAGCGGGGAGCCGGCATTCGAACTGCGTGCACCGGAACCCGGAAAGGGCTTCAATCTTCTTCCCGAGCCGCAATCGGGCGATCTCTTCTATGACATCGAGGGGGATCCGCATTTCGAGGGCGGCCTCGAATATCTGCATGGCGTCTGGTGCGACGGGGCGTTCCGGGCCTTCTGGGCACATGACCATGAAGCCGAGGCGCGTGCACTGTCCGATCTTCTGGCGTTCTTCCGGGCCCGTCTGGAGGAATACCCGAAGGCGCGTATCTATCACTACGCCGCCTATGAGATCACCGCGTTGCGGCGGCTGACGACGAAATACGGGATTGGCGAGGCATTCCTAGATCGCCTGCTGCGCGAACGGCGCTTTGTAGATCTATTTGCCGTGGTGCGTGGCGGGCTGATCGGATCGGAACCGAACTACTCCATCAAGTCGATGGAGGCGTTTTACGGCCGCAAGCGCGACGGTGAGGTCAAGACGGCTGGCGGTTCGGTCGTGGCCTATGAGAACTGGCGCGAGACGGGAGATCAGCACATTCTGGATGAGATTGAGGATTACAACCGGATCGACTGCATCTCGACCGAGGAGTTGCGCGACTGGCTGGTCGGCATACGTCCCGCGGGACCCTGGCCGCAGCCTGCCGAGGATGCCGGCGCGAAGGAGGTTCAGGAGGAAGCCTACGCGCAGGAGCTGCGCGCCATGTTGGCCGCGTCGGACCTGCCTGAAGATCGGCAGGCCCTGCTGTTGAATCTCGGCCTCTTCCACAAGCGGGAAGCAAAGCCAGCTCAATGGGCGGTGTTCGACTCTGCCTCCAAGGATGAGGATGAGTTGCTCGACGACCTCGATGCCTTGGCCGGGCTGGAAGCCGTCGGGCAGGTCGAACCCGTCAAACGATCCTTCGCACGCAGCTATCGCTTCCCACAGCAGGAAACCAAGCTGCGGCGCGGGAAGCGCGTGACCATACCCGTATTCGACGGACTGCCCACCTCCGTCAGCATCGAGGACATGGACCGCAGGTCGCGCCGGATCATGGTCAAGGCCGGGCCGGGAAAGGATCATCTGCTAGCCGATCGGCTGAACCTGCATCCGGACTGGCCGCTGGATCCGAAGCCGATCCCGGATGCGCTGAGAGACGTGATCAACGACCAATGCGGATCGCGTGCCTATCGGGCAGTCGACGACCTGCTATCTCGTGCGGCGCCGCGCCTGACCACCGGTTCGTTGCAGCCCGTTGACGACTTCGTTGAAGGCACCATCGCGGCTGTAGGGGCTATGGACGGGACCGTCCTGCCGATTCAGGGGCCGCCGGGAACCGGCAAGACCTATGTCACCGCGCGGGCGATCCTGTCACTGGTCCGAAAGGGCGCGCGAGTCGGCGTGGCCTCCAACAGTCATGAGGCGATCCGAAATGTGCTGATGGGCTGCCTGAGTGCGCTGAAGGAGGCCGATCCTGACTTGACGCTCGACCTCGTTCACAAGACCTCGAGCGAGGATGATGGCTATCCCGACACTTGCGCGGTGCGCCGCACCACCAGCAATGACGAAGCTGCGGGCGGCATGCATGTTGTCGGTGGCACGGCCTGGTTCTTCTGTCGCGAGGAGAATGTCCAGGCGTTCGACTGGCTGTTCGTCGACGAAGCCGGACAGGTCGGCCTGGCGAACATGGCCGCCATGGGGCGTGCGGCAAAGAACATCGTGCTGGTCGGTGATCCACGCCAGCTGCCGCAGGTGATCCAGGGTTCGCATCCGAACCCCGCGAACCTCTCCTGCCTCGACTGGCTGCTCGGCGACCACACCACCGTGCCGCCCGAACGGGGCATCTTCCTGCCTGTCTCGCGACGGATGCATCCCGAGGTCTGCCGCTTCATCTCCGATCAGGTCTATGAGGGTCGGCTGACGAGCCACCCCGACACCACCCGGCAGGCCGTCAACGGAACAAAGCTTCCCGCAGCCGGGGCATACTGGGTGCCGGTGCCGCATGAGGGTAATGCGCAGATATCGATCGAAGAGATCGCCGCCATCTCGACCGCAACGGCAGACCTGCTACGAGGCACCTGGACAGACAAGGACGGCGCCACGCGCCAGATGCGGGAAAGCGACATCATCGTCGTCGCCCCGTACAACGCGCAGGTCAACGCGCTGCGCGAGGCGCTGCCAGCCGCAATCCGCGTCGGCACGGTGGACAAGTTCCAGGGGCAGGAAGCGCCTGTCTGCCTTGTGTCGATGACGGCGTCCACGGCAGAGGAAACATCGCGTGGGATGGAGTTCCTGTTTTCGCTCAACCGCATCAACGTAGCGGTGTCGCGGGCCAAGGGACTTGCGCTGGTGTTCGGAAGCCCGAGGTTGAGAGAGGCCAAGTGCGAGTCTGTCGAGCAGATGAAGCTGGTGAATACGTTATGCGCTCTGCAGGAAAGGAAACTGGATGGACATTGACAGGATGATTTCTGGGTTGCCTCAGGACTCTTTGAAGACTCTCAAGGACCGACTGGTCAACGCGGATCGGCTTCTGGTAGGCGCCCCAGAACACGCCGATGCAATACGTCTGCGATCAGCTGTCAAAGCAGAGTTGACTCAGCGGAAGATGGGTAGCCGCAAGAAAGTCGGACCGCTGTGGTGGGAACCCCACGATCCTGACGTTCCTGAATTTTTCGCCTATGAAACCGCGGAATCCTCTGTTCCAGTGGGAGCGATCTTTAAACGCAATACACATACCGGGACCCGCAAAGAGGTTTACTCCGTCAGGATCGGGGAGCGCGAGTTGCCCGGGCGTTTTTCTGAGGTCGCAATAGCGCGTCAGGCAGGATCTGAGGCTTGGGAGAGTGGAGTCGGGACATGAGGAAGCCTGGAAGCGATCTCTCAGGGCCAATACTCTTCAGACTTGTTGACTGCGTCGATATGGCCTTCTTCCAGGTATTGAAGATGCGCTGTTTTTGCTCACCTCAACTAAGTGTTTCAATGTTGGTGGCGTTCACAAGGAGGAACAGAAGCCAAATTTCCACTGCGAACAGTGAAAGCTTCAGACCAATGTTCGGATATCGCCACGTCGGAACTTTGCGCACGACTTCTCCGCCGACTATCATCGCCACGTAAATCGTCATCACAACTACACCAATGGATTGAACGATAGTTCATGCTGTCTGCCCTCGCTAAAAAACTGTCAGGCTTATTGCGTAGTCCAACCAAGGCCAAGGACCAGTATTCAGCTCCTGAAGTTGAACCCTGCGCCCAAGTCGATGAGGCAGAAGCAACCTGTTCTACGGCCGCATCGAATCCTCATAAGGAGCGGCCTGAACAAGCCACCGAGCCCACACTTCCTAATGCGGGTTCTGGACCAAACGCTTCGGCGGACCACGCAGCGAAACACAGATTGGAAACGGTATTGGCGGGCCCGGACAGAGAGAGATGCTCGTCTAATGAGAACGCGACCGCAGTCGGCAAATCAAGATGTACGGAAGAAACGGCCCTCCCGTTGATCACCGAGCGTGCCGTGCAGCGTGATGAGGCTGACGAAGAAACGATACGCCATCTAAAACAGGCCTTAGCAACACGCCGCTTGCAACAGGCCTCGGAAACGAAGGCTGAAGAGGCCGTCTTGCCTATTGAACGACAACAAGCACCGAAAGAAATGAGGGAGCAGACCTCGGCACCTTCTCCTGGAAGTCGTCCCAAACGACCTTACGACACAGAAGATGAGTCTGTCGTTCAAGAGCTCGTTGAAGATCAGAAATCTCTGTCGGAGGGTGCCTCTAACGAGGCGATTCTTGGAGCACTCGGCACGGCAGACACGTTGGAACAGGAGCCACCTGTCACGGACCTGACAATTAAAGAACTCGTCGCCAATAGCGCGTGCTCCGTTCGTTTGCGCAATGCAATTGACGCGGCGATAGAACTACCTGTGGAGACCGTCAAAGATTACATGCGGGAACCAACGAAATCGCGCGAGAAGTTCCAATACCGCATAAAAAACTTAGGCCGAAAGTCTGCAGCTGAACTACATAACCTTGTGATCAAATCCCCCAATTCTAGATTACTTCATGACCACAAACTCGAGCATGTTCAGGGTCCTCAAGAGGACCCTCTAAAGGCAGAAAAGAAACCGCGTGCCTTTGCCATTGCTCAGCGAATGATGGAGGGGTTGATATTTCCAAACGAAATCTTAAACGGTTCCCCATCGACCCGTCTAAAAAATTCACTGGAAAAGGTGTATGGCGATCGCACGATGCCATTCGCTGAGCTGTTCGCCAACTATGATGATGTCGTACAAACCCTTAGGTGGCGCGGGAACTTCGGTTCCAAGTCAAGAATTGAGCTTGACCAGATGCTTTCTGACGTGCTTGCAGCGCGGCTGTCCGAAATTGGCGTAAGCGAAATCCTTGCTACGAGCATTAGGCGCGTTCTGGAACAAAAAAATACTGACAGCGAGGTGCTTGAAGCCGTTCTTGCGCTTGAAGATATTGAGGCCTGCCCCCCAATCACAAGAACAGTAGTCTCAGAATGGGAAGGGACGGTTAGCGACATCGTCGGGAGGGTCTTGAATGAACGAGACAATCGAGAGCGCGAGGTGATCAAACGCCGTTATGGGCTCGAGGGTGACGTGATAGGTACTCTAGAAGAAATTTCAAATGACTACGGCATCACCCGAGAGAGAATTCGGCAAATAGAATCAAATGCGCTTCGGAAGATGCGCAAAGGAAAAGTGATCGCAGCCCTTTCAGCTGCCCTAAATTCGGAGGATGCCATTGACCTAGTATTTGGTAATCGAAGAGTAATCACTGACGACCAGATCTCCTCCACTTCAAAAGGTTTAGCTGCCGAACTGCGGCTGGCAATAGATATTTGCTATGGAGGGCTAAAGGAATTTCTTGACCATGAGAGCGTCAAAACTGAAGCAGGTTGGACGCTCGAACAGTATTTACTTGAGCTGCCAGAAGAGCTTGAGATACCCGAGGGTTCTCTTCGGCAGCGTTTTATCGCGGCAATCAAGGATGGGTCGCTTCCCATCCGCCCCTCAGATATTGCGGAAAAGTTTCCAGACGTTTCATTGGAGCAACTTAAGGAAGAGCTCGAAGTCAGCTTTTCAGCTGTGATTGATGATGACGTGGTTGTCGCGGCGCCTCGCCTGCCAGCTTCTGTTCGTTACATTCTAATTTTTCGCAAGGCAGCTCATTCGCTACATTGTAGCGAGGTGAGAGCAATGAATCACGAGATATTTGGAAAGGACGAGAGTGTACAACAAATCGGATCAATTCTTGGAGGGTTAGACGAGGCGCTCATCGTTGCTAGGGGTACTTATGACCTCTATGAGAACTTACGGCTGAGCTCGGAAGACCTTAAGGAAATCAGGGATATTGCTCACGTAGGACTTCAGGAGCGCAAGCAGTTTGTCAGCGTTAAGGTTCTTTTTTCTGATCTTTTCCGAGGCTCTACGGAAAAGTATGGACCAGATTTTGATTACTATATGCTTATGGGTATCCTTCAAGACGATGAACGGTTTGATATACGACGGGGTCTGATGGCTGGTCTTGCCAGCTTTGGAGATGGTCAAGGTTTCCAGAGTCTGAGTGAAGCGATCATCGAAGTACTCGCGGAGTCTGACCGCCCGAAATCGCTAGAGGAAATTGCCTTGGCCTTGGAGGGACGCCGTGAGGTTGCTTTGGTATCAATTGCAACCAGTATTAGCAATACACCCCTGGCCCTTTCGGTTGGCCGTGGCCGTTATGATCTCACGAGCCGTGTGTTTGGCGATGAGAAGCATCAAGAACGGCTTCGTGATTGCTGCTGTCTTGCACTTTTCTCGGGACCAAAGTCGGCGCTGGCACTAGCAGAGCTGATTTCGCCGATCGTTGGTGAAAATCGTTCTCGCCTCCTCAAGGGATTCCTTTCGGGGTTGGATTTCTTTGAGGTTAAAGACGATCTTGTTCGCTTGAAGCAGGCACCGAATGAAATTTGTAGGTATGTAGAGGCTCGAGATATGGCGTCGAAGCCGGCCGCGGACGGAACCGTCGACCTCGCTGGGATAAGAAACTACTTAGCGCAACAGGGCCTTCGAGACTTTACAGGTCTAGATCCTGCGCTCGTGCATCCGTCAGAAGAAAACGTGCCAAGTAAGGGTGATGACGAGATTCTCGATAAACTACTGGGAGAGTTTGGGATCTGACCATGAGCCTGATGGATGTTTCGGTGCCCTTTTACGTGACAACGACCGAGCATGACCCGATTGCTGACTTCTTTGACCCGGTTCTCGAGCGTGCGTCGACCTATGACATCGCGGTTGGATATTTTAGCACGGCCTGGCTGCGCGACGCGGCTCATGGGATAACCGAGTTCGCGCGCGCCGGTGGAAAAGCACGATGGATTATCTCTCCTGAGCTTTCCGAGGAGGACTTTCGGGCGCTTGTCGTTGATGCAGAGCGCGCGGAAAAGCAGGTCCGGGATGCTATATCTCGATCCTATGAAGAGCTATTTTCGAAACTAACACAGCGCACTCGTGAAGCTATGGGTTGGTTGATCTTAGACGGCGTCCTTACCTTCAAGATTGGCATTCCGCGCAACCGCCTGTCAGGTATTATGCATGCAAAACAGGGACAGTTCCGCGACAAGGAAGGCAATCGAATCGGTTTTCTTGGCTCATACAATCTGACTGGCGGTGCGCGGACAAATTGGGAGGCATTCAGCGTTTTTTGCGATTGGTCCTCAGAGGAGAGCATGAGTCGCAACGATGCGATCGGATCATCTTTTGAGCGCATGTGGCTGGGCCACGACCCGAACTTAGCAGTATATGATCCGAAAGAAGCCGATCTAAGTGCCTTTGTTGCACAAGCTCGCGGATCGGCTCGCCACTACGATCTTTTCCAAGATCCCAGAATAGAATCCCCTCGTATTCCCTCACATTTTTTGAATGATGGTGGGCTTCGGGATTATCAGGAGGAGGGAATAAAAAACTGGTTCAAGAACAACGGAAAAGGCATTCTCCACATGGCGACGGGAACCGGAAAAACCGTAACCGCACTGACCGCCGTAACCCGATTGAACGAGTACATCACGTCGAAGCAAGGTGAGCTTTTGACCGTTATTGCGGTGCCCTACCAGCATCTAGCTGAGCAATGGGCGAAGGAAGCAAGCGAGTTCGGGTACGACCCCATACTGTGTTACGGCGGCTTAAACCGCTGGATGAACAAAGCACAGAGCCTTCTCAATGATCTACGGGCGAAGGTCCGTCACCATGGAATGTTCATCGTTGTAAACGCATCCCTACGTGACAACCCCTTTCAAGTGCTTATCGAGCAAGCGCCTGGTCATCTTCTGTTCGTTGGTGATGAAATGCACAATTTAGGCGCGCGCAACGCGCTCGAAGCATTGCCGCAGAACGCGCAGTTCCGGCTCGGTCTGTCTGCCACACCTGAACGTTCCGGTGATGAGGAGGGCACATCAGAGCTTCAACGCTATTTTGGGCAAACGGTCCTTGAGTTTGGCCTCGATAAAGCAATCAACGGCGGCTTTCTATGTCGCTATTTCTACTATCCAGTATTGGTTCATTTCGATGAAGAAGAGCAGATTGAGTATGATGAGCTATCCATTCAAATCAGCAAACTATTCGCCCAAGGCGAAAAACCCGACGATCAGGATGGAAGTGAAGCTCTCAAACGCCTGCTAATTCGCCGCGCACGGCTTATCGGGAAGGCCCGGGGAAAGCTGCCAGCGCTCCTCCAGCTCTTGAAGAACCAAGAGAAAGTACACCATACCCTCGTGTACTGTGGCGACAGCAAAGAAGAAGAAAAGCGGTACATCGACACGGCACTTGAGCGGATTGGATCTGGTCTAGGATTACGCGCGAACAAGTTCACTTCTGAGGAAAATGCTGCAGAGAGAAAACGGCTGCTATCGCAGTTCGCATCAGGAGAGCTTCAAGTTCTCCTTGCCATTCGTTGCCTGGACGAGGGCGTCGACGTGCCAATGACACAAACAGCATTTATCCTTGCTTCATCAACAAACCCCAAGGAGTTCATACAACGAAGAGGTCGTGTTTTGCGGAGGTTCCGCGGCAAGGACCGCGCGAAAATTTACGACTTCATTGTGACGCCGAGCCCTGAGCTCCTGGATGACAAGGGTGTTTCCAGTGTTGAACGATCGCTCATGAGGCGGGAGCTTGCCAGGTTCAATGAGTTTGCAGGTCTTGCCGAGAACCATGGAGAAGCGCTATCCAAGATACGGGAGATCAAGGAGAGGCTCAGACTTCTTGATCACTAGATTGTTTTTTCCCAACAATACTTACGCTTACGCCGAGAAAGGGCCGACGTCAGATGAGCAGTGAGAACCTGTCACCCCGCGATATACTACAGGCAGCGTCACCGCGCGTGAGGTCTAGTGTAAATGAGATACTCGAAATCGAGCATGAATATCAGAGTTACCGCAACCTGAGTTCTGCAGGTGGCGTTGAAAAAGAGATCGCGCAGCGCATCAAACAGCTTATTGAACGCGAGGTGAAAAGGTGAGAATTCAACGCCTTGTTCTTCGGAATTTTAGACAGTTCTACGGCGACTGCGTCATTGACTTCGAAACCGATGAGCAGGCGCGTATTACCGTTATACATGGGGAAAACGGCTCTGGCAAAACCTCGCTTCTAAATGCCTTTAAATGGGTGCTGTATGGACAAACTGACTTTGATACAGGCGAGCAAACGATCCTTAACGAGCTCGCTCTTTCAAAAACAGAACCGGACAACATCGTAGATCTATTTATTGAGCTTGAGTTTGAGCACGAGGGATCGATTTATACGGCGAGTCGGAAACAAGAGTATCGTCGTCTGGATGAAGGCCTAAGGGCAGAACCTATAGGAAAGTCTGTGCCCAACCTAAGTTGGGTGGATGCAGAAGGTAAATTTCAGCGCTCCCAAAACCCATCCAACCAGATCAATCAACTTATACCGGATAAGATGCACTCATATTTTTTCTTTAATGGTGAAAGAATTGAGAAGCTCGCAAATGTTTCGGCGGCTGGTGAAATTCGGGATGCAATTCGTACGTTGATGGGACTAGAAATCGTTGAAAGGGCGAGCGACCATTTGGGGCGGCTTGTCATAAAAGAGCTTCGTCGCGAGGCAAGTGAGACAGCGTCTTCAGATTATCGCGAGCTTTTGTCCCGTCAGGAAAAATGTATTGGAGATAAAGAGCAGCAGAAAGAAGCCAAGGCATTGGCACAGCGCAATCTAGCTGGTTATCAGACGGAAATTGACTCGATCAACGCTGCCTACGAGGAAATTTCCGACGTCAAAGCGAAGGCTGAGCGGCGTCGTGCGCTTGAAGATGAAAGCCAGGGCGTAAAAAACGACCTTGAAGAACTGCGTCGGGCGCGCATGGAGATGATTTCTCAAGTGGGGGCTCTTGCGTTTCTTCCGGAGAGCATTTCAAAAGTGTCTGAAAAGCTGGAAGATTGTAGACGACGGGGAGAACTTCCTTACAAGATACGCCGCACATTCGTTGATGATCTGTTGCATGCACGCCGGTGCATCTGCGGAAGTCCACTAGAGGTCGGGTCTTCCGAGCGAGACGCCGTCGAGGCCTATCGTGACAAGGCAACCGGCGAAGATTTGGAGGCTGCCTTCACAGAGACGGTAAGCAATCTGCGTGCAATGCCTCGAGAGCGTGAAAGGCTTTATAGGCAAATAGATATTTGGTCTTCTAAGGAGGCGGAACTTAGACAGCGCCAAAAGTCGATTGCCGAGGAATTGGATGAAATAAGCAACACCTTCGGTTCATCCGAAATTGAAGACGTGAAACGCCTAGAAGAGCGGCGAACAAAGCTTGGTCGACTCCAAGCAGGCGAACAGGTCACAATCGCCAAGGCAAGTGATGCGATCCAACAGCACGATGAAGAGCTTGCTGAACTAAAAAAGAATATCGAAAAAGTTAAGTCGAAGTCCGAAAAGGAGGACGTGTCCCGCCGGCGCTTGGAATTCGCAGAAGACTGTAAGAGGCTGGTGGACAATTTACATGAAGCGCTTGCTGAGGAAACTCGGAAACGCCTTTCTGAGAGGGTAAATGAAACTTTCCGTGCGATCCTGCGGAAGGACTTCTATGCTGAGATTGACCCCGACTATACGTTAAATATCTTCAAGGAGCTTCCAAATTTTGGAAAGCAACTTGTCTCAGAGAAGTCCACGGGTGAGAATCAGGTTATTAGTCTAAGTTTCATCGCGAGCTTGGTAAGCCTCGCCAAGGAACGCAAACGTGCTAAAGGATCATTCTTCAAAGGTGGTGTGTTTCCAATTATTATGGACTCGCCGTTCGGCGCGTTGGATCGGGAATACAGAGAGAAAATTGCAGAGCACATACCTCAACTTGCAGATCAGGTGGTGATTTTTGCTTCCAACTCGCAATGGAGCAAAGAGGTAGACGAGAAATGCCGGCCGTACATTGGTAAGGAGTACAGTCTCGTCTATCACGCACCGAAGTCTGCAGGAAGAAATGAAGACGACAGCTACGTGAAGCGCACGGATGGCCCGGAATTTACAAAGATTGAGGAGGGGTACCTTGGCCGCTAGAGTGAGACGACCTGCCGAATTTGATGACATGCTCAACGAGCTACGGGAGGGAGGATTTTTTTCGACCTACAAGGATGTTTTGGTTTTCGCAGCCGCTCTCGGTTTTCGACGTGGCAATCGAAAAGAGTTTAAGAAGAGCTCTGAGCCAATTGATCTCGAGATTTTTCGAGGTGATTTCGATCGAACGGTTATGAGCATTTTGGCAATCGAGGAATCGGGCGATCCGAAGATGATTGCACCTTCCAACGAGGTTGCGAGGGTTTTGTGTTTCGAGGAGTACGCAAATGGCGGCTTGGAGATCATGAAACGCGAGATTTGGGATGGCAAGCAAGACTGGCGCGAAGGCCTGCTGGCACTCGTCCAGCGAGAGGAGGATGAACATACGATGCTTGATGACATTACAGAGTTGGCAAATTTTTAGAGGGGTACTTGTTGCTTACCTTCGCCTGTGGATGAAAGTGAACATGTGCAGCCGGCTGTATTCATAGTATCCGATGCTGCAGGCGCACTAAATCTTTTGATGATTCCTGTATAATCCACGTAGAGCCGTTAGGTTGCCGAATAACCTTTTTGACAATATTTAATTCAATACCTTAGGCGGAGAACGTTCGATTTCGGTCCTGTCCCCTCCGCCACCAACCATTCGCGAACCCGTGATGAGGTCCCCAGCGGGGCCTTTTTTCTTTTTGGTTCAATAGGGTTTAGCAAGGCTGCACGACTTTCAAAGACTGGCAGTCCGGCTGAAATCGGTCTCTGAACGCCCCGGGGCTCTTTCCATCCGCCCCGTATCCAGATTGAGACGGATTCGAAACTGGATTTCTTTTCAGACACTTGGCGAGAATGGACTGCGCCGCAGTTGAGGTGATTTCGACTGCCATCGGTGCGAACAGAGACACCCAAAGGCGGCGTGACTGTGCACGCTGACGCAAAAGGCCGCGAAAAGTCTTTGATGACAAAGAGACTTTCCGCTCATAGCCTGGCGGCATGTCGAATGGGCCCTGGACAGACAAAGAAAACGACCTGATCGTCACGGATTACTTTGCGATGCTCGTCGATGACATCGCTGGGCACCGCTATAACAAGGCCGAGCACCGGCGGGCGCTTCTGCCATTGCTGCACGATCGGTCCGAGGGATCGGTCGAGTTCAAGCATCAGAACATCAGCGCAGTGCTCAAAGGGCTCGGGGAAAACTGGATCCTCGGCTACAAGCCAGCGTTCAATTTTCAGATGACGCTGGTGGATGCCGTGGCGCGGTGGCTGGCGCTGAACCCCTCCTGGCTCGATCGTACGAAACCTACAGCCAATGCAGGGGTTCTTCGCGAGGCGGTACCGATATGGATTGGCCCGCCGCCAACCTTGTCCAATCAACCGCCGCCGCAGGAACTGGAGCAGATGCTGCACATCGCGCGCAAGTTCAATGTGGCGGAGCGAGATGAAAGGAACATGGCGCTTGGGCGCGAAGGCGAAGAACGAGTCTTGCAGCACGAGCGCAGCGCTTTGAGATCGGCAGGACGCGCTGATCTGGCACGCAAGGTGCGCTGGGTGTCCGAGGAAGATGGTGACGGCGCGGGCTACGATATTGCGAGCTTCGCGCTGGATGGCAGGTCCCGTCTTATCGAAGTAAAAACCACGAATGGCTGGGAGCGGACTCCATTCCACATATCGCGCAATGAGTTGGCAGTCGCGAACGAACGGCGCTCAGAATGGTGCCTGTTCAGGCTGTGGAATTTCGCACGTGAGCCAAAAGCGTTTGAGCTCCATCCGCCGCTAGATGCGCATGTCTCGCTGACGGCTACTTCGTTTCAGGCGAGCTTTCATTGAAGCTCAGCGGAAAGCGCGCGTCGATTGCTCGTGCCACGGCGACGTCTGGAGAACTTGGATTGCTACGGGGTAGGCTGCTTACATGCGTCCCGGCATGGCGAGAGGCGACCTGTTCAAGTACTTTAGGACTAGCCGAGAATGCATCCGCGTCGCGGTGATGATGTATGTGCGGTTTCCACGTTCGCTACGGAACGTTGAAGACGTGCTGCACGAATGCGGCATCGATGTCAGCCATGAGGCGGTGCGATTTTGGTGGCACCGTTTCGGCCCAATGTTCGCGGCCGAGAGCCGCCAGAAACGCGCCGAGCGGTTACGCTCCAGGCCACAATGGCGATGGCATTTGGACGGGATGTTCGTGAGGATCAGTGGGGAACGCCACTACCTTTGGCGGGCGGTCGATCACGAAGGCGAGGTTCTCGAAAATCCCGTGACGAAGACGCGCGACCGGAAGGCGGCATTGAAATTCATACGAAAACCAAAGAAGCGCTGCGGCCGACCGGAAGTCATCGAGACCGACCGGCTCCGAACCTATGGTACCGCGGCGAGGGAAATCGGCGCCGTAGATCAGCAGGAAACGGGCCGCTGGCTCAGCAGTCGGGCAGAGAATTCGCACCTGCCATTCCGACGACGAGAGAGGGCAATGCAGCGCTTTCAGCGAATGCGAAGATTGCAAATGTTTGCCGCCGTCCACACCTCAGTCTTCAACTACTTCAATTCGGAGTGCGGCCTCTCCACCAGAGCCAACTCTGAAAAAATCCGTGCCGCCGCTCTCGCCGGGTAGCGTGGTCTTGGCGCTTTGTAAGGGGCAGGGCTATTGTCCGACCTGAGACCGGTTCGAATTCGTATCGCAGCACCAACTTGGAATATGCGCGATTGCGCGGGTTCTTTCGCCGGGAGTGTTCGGGAATCCATGAACCGGTGTTCGGAGCCGGGTGCGATCTGACACTACCGCGACTTTCCTAGAGCACGCTCAGCAGATTCTTGAGTCTGCTCCGGCACCTGTCCGCGACGAAGTCGATGAAGAGCCGCACCTTGGGATCCTGAAATCGGCGGTGCGGATAGAGGCACCCGAGTGTCGATGCCACAGGTCGGTTGTTGGGGAGCACTTCGACCAGTGCGCCCGACGCGAGATGGTCCGCCACGTCGAATAGTGGCTTGTTGGCAATGCCGCGACTGGCAAGCGCCCAATCGGTCAGTACATCGCCATCGTCCGCGTCGTAGCGACCGCGAACTGAGACGTTTTGCGAACCATCCGGGGTTTTCAGGGTCCAGAAGTACTCCGGAGAGCGCGGAAAACGGAGGAGCAGGCAGTTGTGGTCCTGATCAATCAGGTCGTCGGGTGTATCCGGCATCCCGCGCGCTTCCAGATAGTCCGGAGCGGCACAGAGCACACGTTCGCATTCCAAGATGTTGCGCAGTTTGAGGGTCGAATCCTTCAGGGCGCCGAGGTGGAAAGCAACGTCGAGCCCGTCCTCCAGCATATCGACCTTTCTGTCCGAGAGACGCAGTCGGACGGTCACATCAGGGTAGGCATCGGTGAATTCGGGGACCAGCGGCGCCACGATGCGCCGCCCGAGACCGAGCGGTGCCAGGACCCGTACTGTGCCGCGTGGCGCTCCGGATATCCCGGCCACCGCAGCCTCTGCATCCTCCAGCGCAGCGACGACCTTGATGGCATGGTCGTAGAAGACCTGCCCCGCCTCTGTCGGTGTCAGGGTACGAGTTGTGCGGTTGAGCAGGCGCACTCCGAGCCGGGATTCCAACTCCTTGATCCGTTTGCTGGCCACCGCCGGGGTCAGACGCAGATCGCGCCCGCCTGATGTGATGCTGCCCAACTCGACCACGCGCGCAAAGACCTTAAGGCTTTCAAGGTACTGCAACCGACCCGCTCCCATTTTCAACGATCCGTTGAAATAACTTATCCAATCCGCTGTCTTTGTTGAAGACGGACGCTCGTCTAGCGTCAACGGCGTTTGGAATCGTCGGTAACGGAAAGGGAAGCCATGCAAACCCGCAGCGAAATTCGTTTCCTCCTGAACGAACGACAGGTGTCTCTTTCCGACGTCGAAAGTGACTCGACGCTTCTGGACTTTCTGCGGATCGACCAACGCCTGACCGGAACCAAAGAAGGATGCGCGGAGGGGGACTGCGGCGCCTGCACCGTACTTGTCGGGCGGCTTCATGGCGGTGAGCTCCGCTACGAAACCGTCAACGCCTGTATTCGTTTCCTGGCGTCCCTGGATGGCTGCCACGTTGTTACCATCGAGCATTTGCGTGGACCGAAGGGCGCGCTGCATCCGGTCCAGCGAGCCATGGTGGATTTCCACGGCAGCCAGTGCGGTTTCTGCACGCCGGGTTTTGTCATGTCGCTCTACGCGCTCTGGATGCAGACCCCGCGCCCGAGCGTCGAACAGGTCGAGACGACCGTACAGGGCAACCTGTGCCGCTGCACCGGCTACGAACCCATTGTGCGCGCGGCGATGTCGGTGTCTGACTACGGCACGCCGACGGGCGATTTTCTCGAGGACCTGCGGGATACAACGGCGCGACGGTTAACCGCGTTGCGAGACGGCGTGCGGGTCGATCTGGACACTGGCAACAGCAGGTCGATCCTGCCAGCCGATGCCGCCGATCTTGCCGCCGTACTTGCCGAGGTGCCGGATGCAACGATCATTGCGGGCGCGACCGACGTTGGCCTCTGGGTCACGAAGTTCCTGCGTCGTTTCTCCCCGGCGGTATTCATCGGTCATCTCGATGAACTGAAAGAAATCGTACTCACCGAGGACACCTTGGTCCTTGGCGCAGGTGTGACGTATTCCGAGGCTCAGGACGCGATTTCCGAGGCATTCCCCCACCTGTCCGCATTCTGGGACAGGATTGCCGGCTGGCAGGTGCGCAATATGGGCACGGTCGGCGGCAACATCGCAAACGGCTCTCCCATAGGAGACACTCCGCCGGTGCTGATCGCCTTGGGGGCCGAGATAACGCTGCGAAGCCGCGATGGTCAGCGCCGGTTGCCCTTGGAAGACTACTTCGTTGATTACGGCAAGCAGGACCTTCGGCCGGGGGAGTTCCTGGAGTCGATCCGCGTGCCACGGAACGCAGGGAAGCTACATGGCGCCTACAAGATATCAAAGCGTCGGGACGAGGATATTTCCTCGGCCTGTGTCGGCTTCAATATCTCGGTCGAGGATGGGGTCGTCACCTCTGCCCGCATTGCCTTCGGCGGGATGGCGGCCACGCCAAAACGTGCATTCAACGCCGAAGCCGCGTTGGTCGGTCAACCCTGGTGCGAAGCGAGCCTGCAGCACGCCGCCTCACGTCTGCCGGAGGATTTCACTCCGATCACCGACATGCGCGCCTCCGCCGATTACCGGATGAAGGTCGCACAGAACCTGTTTCGCCGATTCTATCGCGACAATGTCAGCGCGCCGGTCTCCGGCCGCAAGACGGCCTGAGGAGGAGAGTGCAGATGCGCGATACCGTGACGATCCAAGGCGCTGCCCACACCGATTTGCGCCACGACTCCGCCGTCAAGCATGTGACCGGACGTGCCGACTATTGTGACGACATTGCCGAGCCTGCGGGCACGCTGCACGCATATCTCGGGACATCCGAGTTTGCCCACGGGCGCATCAAGGCACTTGACCTCGCTGCGGTTCGGGCCGCGCCTGGTGTTGTGGACGTTCTGACCGCGGCCGACCTTCCCGGCGTCAACGATGTCAGCCCGACGGGTTTGCACGACGAGCCGGTCCTTGCGACCGATCTTGTGCAATTCTGGGGGCAGCCGCTTTTTGCCGTGGTTGCCGAAAGCCGGGATGCCGCACGGCGCGCGGCCGCTCTTGCCAATGTCACATATGAGGCGCTGCCACATGTGTCCGACACTGAAGGTGCAATGGAGGCAGGCTATCCGCATGTGACCAAACCGCTGAAGCTGGAGCGGGGCGATGTCGATGCGCATATCGGCAGCTCCGAGCACCGTATTTCCGGCCGGCTCAAGGTTGGTGGGCAGGACCACATGTACCTTGAGGGGCATATCGCCTTCGCGATCCCCGGCGAGGATGACGACGTGGTGATCCACTGCTCTACCCAGCATCCGAGCGAGGCACAGCACATGGTGGCCCACGTGCTCGGCGTGCCGTCGAATGCGGTTGTGGTGAATGTCCGCCGCATGGGCGGGGGGTTCGGCGGCAAGGAAAGCCAGATGAACCTGTTCTGCGCGGTTGCAGCCGTGGCCGCCAAGCGCCTGAACCGCCCGGTCAAGATCCGCCCCGACCGCGATCAGGACATGACCTCGACCGGCAAGCGCCATGACTTCGTGATCGACTATGACGTCGCCTTTGATGGCGACGGGCGCATCCGGGCTCTCGAAGGCCAGTTCGCGGCGCGCTGCGGTTACTCGGCAGACCTCAGCGGCCCGGTGACGGACCGGGCGTTGTTCCACGCCGACAACGCCTATTTCTATCCCCACGTCCGGCTGACGTCGCGACCGATGAAGACGAACACGGTCTCCAACACCGCCTTCCGCGGTTTCGGTGGTCCGCAGGGGGCTGTCGCGGCGGAGCGGATCATTGAAGAGATTGCCTTTGCGCTGGGAAAAGACCCGCTGGAGATCCGCAAGCTCAACTTCTATGGCGGCGAGGGACGCAACCTCACGCCCTATCACCAGACGGTCGAAGACAACGTTATCGCGCGGCTGGTAGACGAACTTGAGCGGAGCTCCGACTATCAGGCGCGACGCTCTGCGATCATCGCCCACAATGCGAGTTGCGACACGGTCCGAAAGGGCATCGCTCTGACACCGGTCAAGTTCGGTATCTCGTTTACCGCAACCTGGTACAATCAGGCCGGCTCGCTCATCCACATCTACAATGACGGCTCGATCCACCTGAACCATGGCGGCACGGAAATGGGACAGGGGCTGAACACCAAGATCGCGCAGGTGGTGGCCAGCGAGTTGCAAGTCGATATCGGCCGGATCAAGATCACCAAGACCACCACCGAAAAGGTGCCGAACACCTCGGCCACTGCCGCGTCCTCCGGGGCGGACCTCAACGGGATGGCCGCCAAGGATGCCTGCGATCAGCTCAAGGCACGTCTGGTCGCCTTTGCCTGCGATCGCTGGAACGTATCCGCCGAAGAGGTGCGCTTTGCCCCGAACGAGGTTCGGATCGGCTCCGAGGTCATGCCGTTCGACGCTTTCATCGGAGAGGCCTATCGCGCCCGCGTCCAGCTCTCGGCGGCCGGTTTCTACAAGACTCCGAAGATACACTGGGACCGTGACAGGGGCGTGGGCCGGCCCTTCTACTACTTCGCCTATGGCGCGGCGGTGTCCGAGGTCAGTATCGACACGCTGACCGGCGAGTATCGCGTTGAGCGTACCGACATCCTGCACGATGTCGGAAAGTCGCTGAATCCGATCCTCGACAAGGGGCAGGTCGAAGGCGCCTTCGTTCAGGGCATGGGCTGGCTGACCACCGAAGAGCTCTGGTGGGATGATCGCGGCTGCCTGCGTACGCATGCGCCTTCGACCTACAAGATCCCGCTTGCCTCGGACCGGCCGCGCATCTTCAACGTGGACCTTGCAGACTGGTCCGAGAACCGGGAGCTGACGATCAAACGGTCGAAGGCGGTGGGCGAGCCACCTTTCGTCCTTGGGGTTTCGGTGCTGGAGGCGCTGTCCATGGCTGTAGCCTCGGTCGCCGACTACCGCAAATGCCCGCGCCTTGAAGCTCCTGCCACGCCGGAACGCATCCTGATGGCGGTCGAAAGCCTGCAGGCCGGTGGGTCATGACAACGGATCCCTTCTCCAACCTATTGTCCGGCAATGCGCCGGTGATGCGCGTGGAACTCACGCGCGTCCGCGGATCCTCGCCGCGGGAAGCTGGGGCATTCATGCTCGTGGCGGAGGGAGCCATTGCCGGTACGATCGGCGGTGGACAGCTTGAATACATGGCCATCGACAAAGCTCGTGCGCTGCTCCGTTCCGGTGAGACCAACGGCCGTATGGACGTGCCGCTCGGACCGGAGATCGGCCAGTGTTGCGGGGGGAGGGTCGAGATATCGCTGACGATGATGACCGAGGCGGATCGTGCGTGCGAGCGCAACGAGGCGCGCGCCCGGCACTCCGCTCTTCCGCATGTCTACGTGATGGGCGCCGGTCACGTGGGGCGGGCCCTTGCCGATCTGTTCCAGCACATGCCGGTGCGCTGCATTCTCGTCGACAGCCGGGCGGAAGAACTCGCGCTCGATACGGCGATGGTGGAACATCGCCTGAGTGTTCTGCCGGAAGCGGATGTGCGCGCCGCGCCGCCGGGCAGTGCCTTCGTGGTGCTCACCCACGATCACGCGCTGGATTTCCTTCTGACGGCCGAAGCACTCGGCCGTGGAGACGCGGCCTATGTCGGCATGATCGGCTCGGCCACGAAACGGGCGTCGTTCGAACGCTTCTGCCGCACGAACTGCGGCGGTGCGTCGACCGATGCCCTTATCTGCCCCATTGGGGCAAGCGGTAGCCGCGACAAGCGGCCGCCCGTGATCGCCGCGCTGGTTTCAGCCGAAGTGATCACGGCATTGACCTCTGAAACTGCCGCGGAGCGCCCGGAACGGGCAACGTCCTGACGCGTTAGGGACGGGAACCGGGGATGGCTGCCGGGAGAGCGGCTGCATGTCCCCTGCTTTGGGAGGAGGTCCGCCATGAGCGGAGCAAGTTACAGCTACAGGACGTTCGTACGCGCCGATTTCAGCGCGTTCTGGGCGTTGTTCACCGATAACCTGATCAACCTGATGGTGCTGGCGGGCATCTGCCAGTTCGTGTTCCAGATGCCGGCCGAGATCGTCTTCGGCCGCATTGTGCCCGGTGCGGCGGTAGCCATCCTGGCCGGGATCGCCGTCTATACATGGCTCGCGCACCGCGTGGCCGAGAAGGAGGGGCGGGACGTTACCGCCTTGCCCTACGGCATCTCTACACCGGTCATGTTCGTCTACCTCTTCGGGGTAATCGGGCCGATCTATTGGTCCACCAACGACGCCGTGCTGGCCTGGCAGGTCGGTATCGGCGCGGGCTTCATGGGTGGCATCGTCGCCGCGCTCGGCGCGCTGGTGGGCCCTTGGCTGAAGCGCGTCACCCCGCGCGCCGGGATGCTCGGCACGCTCTGTGGCATCGCGCTGGTGTTCATTGGCACCGTGCCCATGGCGACGATCTTTGAGGAACCCTTCATCGGGTTTGCTTCGATGATCATCATCATCTGGGGGCTTGTGGGCCGCTTTCGCCTTCCGCTCAACATTCCCGCTGGTCTGCTGGCGCTGATTGTCGGCACGCTCGTCGCGCTGTTGACTGGCAAGGCGAGCGTCAGCTTTGACGGAGTGGGCGTCTATCTGCCGCTGCCCTATCTGGGGGACCTGATCGCGGGCATCCAGCACCTGTTTGCAAACCCGGAACTGTTCCTCGTTCTGGTGCCGGTGCAGATCTACAATTTCATCGAAACGATGAACAACGTGGAGAGCGCCGAAGCAGCGGGCGACCACTACCCCGTGGCAACCTGCCAGGTGACCGACGGCGTCGGCACGATGATCGGTGCGGTCTTCGGCTCGCCCTTTCCGACCACGGCCTACATCGGCCATCCGGCCTACAAGCGCATGGGCGCGCATTCTGGCTATATCATCGCGGTTGGGCTCGTCATCCCCTTGGGCGCGTTTTTCGGGTTGCTGGCATTCCTCAACAACCTGATCCCTGTCGCGGCTGCCGCACCGGTGCTGGTCTATGTGGCGCTCAGCCTGATCACCAATACCGCGCATTCGGTCAAGACCGACCACATGGCCGCCGTGACCATCGCCATGATCCCGCATGTCTCGTCTTTCCTGATGATCAAGTGGGGCTCGATGATGGGCGCTCTCGGCGCCGTGGGCGTGGCCGCGCTCCCGCAACTGGGCGATCCGGACCTCACGGCCGCGCTGCTCCAGCAAGGCGCCCATTTCGAAGGCCATCAGGCGCTGGCGCAAGGTGCCATCCTGACCGGTCTGATTTGGGGCGCAATCGTCGCCAGCGTCATCGACGGCAACTTCCGTGTTGCTTTCGGCTTTGCCCTCGCTGCCGGTTTCATGTCGTCCATCGGGATCATCCACTCCGCCAGCCTGCACTGGCCGATGCTTGATGGTGTGACTTCCGGCTACCTGATCATCGCGGCCTTCCTGTTCCTCTACCCGGTGTTTCATCGGGAAGACGAACTTGAAAACCCGAACGTGGTGATCGACGAACCCACTCAACCGGCCGAATAGTCCTTCCCTCGGCCAACCGGGCGCGGACCTGCAGAAGGTCCGCGCTACCTTTCCTGAAATGAGAGAGCCCATGACCCGGAAGCTGATCCGCGCGCGCCTGCTGACATTTCATACCGAGCCGAATGGCCCCGACGACACACAAGCCTACGACTATATCGAGGACGGAGCGTTGCTGGTCGCCGGTGGTCGTATCGAGGCGATGGGCACGTTTTCGGATGTTTCTCCAATGGCCTGCGACGTGCCAGTGATAGACCACCGCCCCTACCTCGTGATGCCTGGGTTCATCGACACCCATATCCATTTCCCGCAAGTGCAGGTCATCGCGTCCTGGGGAGCGCAACTCCTGGATTGGTTGAACAGTTACACATTTCCAGAGGAAACCCGCTTTGCCGACACCGGTCATGCGACAAGAATGGCGAGCACCTTCTACGACGAGTTGGTGGGTCATGGAACGACCACCGCCGTCGCCTTCTGTTCCGTCCATCCGCAATCCGTTGACGCGTTCTTCTCCGAAGCCGCGCGTCGGAACATGGCGATGATTGGCGGCAAGGTGATGATGGACCGCAACGCGCCAGACGCGCTACTCGATACCGCGCAACAGGGTTACGACGAGAGCAAGGCACTGATCGACCGCTGGCACGGAACGGGGCGCGCGCGCTATGCGGTCACCCCGAGGTTTGCCATCACCTCGACGCCGGACCAGATGCGGGCCGCGGGAACGCTCGCGGCCGAGCACCCAGATTGCCTGATCCAAACCCACCTGTCGGAAAATCGTGACGAGATCGCCTATACCGCCGAGCTCTATCCGCAGGCGCGCGATTACCTCGATGTCTACGAGAGGAACGGACTGCTCGGTCCGAACACCTTCCTGGGGCATTCGATCCACCTCGAACCGCGCGAGATCGATGCCATTGCCGACAACGGGGCGCACCCGACTTTCTGTCCGACGTCCAACCTGTTCCTCGGCAGCGGGTTGTTCGACGATGCCGGGCTGCGCGCGCGCGGGATCGGCAACGCGATTGCAACGGACGTGGGCGCGGGGACGAGCTACTCGATGCTTCAGACGCTTCAGGATGCCTACAAGATCCTTCAGTTGCAGGGACAGAAACTGCATCCGCTCAGGGCATTCCATTGGATCACCCGTGGCAACGCTGTCGCGCTTGGCATGGAGGATCGTATCGGCACGCTCGATGCGGGGTCAGTCGCCGACTTCGTCGTTCTGGACTCCGCTGCGACCTCCGCAATGGCCCTCAGGATGGAACGCGCGCAAGATCTCTCTGAGGAGCTGTTCGTCCTGCAGATGATGGGTGACAGCCGGTCGGTCGTGGAGACCTATGTGGCGGGTGTGGCCCAGATCGGAGATCGTGCCGCCCGGGCAGATACAGGTCTGAAGGAAAGCGGCCCGATCCTCGCTGCTTGAGGTTCTCGCCACGAGACGCTGTCGGGATTGATTGCGGCTGGCAACCTTCGTGTCAAAGCAAGTCAATCTGATGACATGCTAGCGGATCGGTTGTGGATCTCGGGGGCGCTCTGGGAAGTTGTTTCCACGCCGATCAATACACTACGTCCTGCGGTTGCTCGGGAGGCCGGAGTAGGGCCGCAGGCGACGATCACTCTGACAACGCCTCCGGACGCTCGTCGCAGGTCTTGGCGATGTCACGTTCGAGCACAATTCGATCGTTCGAACGCCGAGCAGCCAACGTGGAGTTTTGACCCGGATCAATGCTTGAACGTGATCAGCGTTTTAGAAGTCGTTTATGAATTACAGGCCAAAGCGAAACGAAATCATCGTTGGTACGTTCACGGTCGCTTATGTTTTTGCCTTCACAATCTGGTTTCTTTCAACCGGCAACTACGAGTTCATCGTCTATGTCGCGACGATGTTTGCGCTTCTGCTAGTTGTTGGTCTCTCTCTCCGGAAAGCCGAGTACCCGACCCTCATGCTTTGGGCGCTCTCGATCTGGGGGCTCGCGCATATGGCTGGGGGAGGCGTAACCGTATCAGGCTCGGTGCTTTACAACCTGCACCTTGTCCCAATCGTCGACAATGAACGGATGTTCATTCTCAAGTACGATCAGCTTGTTCACGCTTTCGGGTTTGGCGTGACAGCATGGCTGCTGCACCATCTCCTGACGCGCAACTTTCCCGCGACCCGCGGGACCGCAACAGCCCTGATCTATCCGGCCTTGGCGTCAATGGGGTTGGGAGCGGTCAATGAGATCATCGAATTCTCGGCGGTGCTCATGGTCCCCGACACGAACGTGGGAGGGTACATGAACACCGCACTCGATCTCTGCTTCAACGCACTTGGCGCGGCAGTTGCAATGATGATCATTGCGTTCACACCCCCCCGTACCCCATCGGCCCGATCACCGTCACCACCAAGGCGCAGGCAATCGAAACTGTGATGGGCACAGGCGATTTAGCCTGAAGTGCCGGCGGATTCTGCCCGTTCCGCAACGGCCGTGTTCCGAGCGTGATTGCGATGCCCGCCAAATGCAGGAACCAAGCCATCCCTATGAAGCCGTGAAAGCCGATCCAGGGGCGCTGTCACGGCGACTCGCGGTGGCACACAGCACCCTCCGGATATTGCTTCGGGCCGCCACGATCGCACGCCACTCGGCGAGAGCAACGGGGCCGTTCGTCTGGAAGTGGCGTCAAGTCGGCGCGGGGAAAAGACAGTCATACTGCTCGTGTAGAGACCGCCACTCGCAAGTCTGACATCCACTTCACCCGTGATGCCTTGAGACGATGCGGTGTCAAAGGCGTCTCCCGGAGGCGTCAAACCGCATCTCGTCATCTTCGCGCCACGACAAGCCGACCTGTTCTCCCTCGGAGGGGATTGCAACCGCGCCATCCTGACGGACGGTGACAGCATTGCCGCCTGCAATGGTGAGGTGAATGAGCGTTTCGGCCCCGAGCGGTTCCGCATAGAGGACCAGCCCGGTCGTCCTGCCTTGTCCAACTGGCGCGATGGCCACATGTTCGGGGCGAATCCCGATCTTCGTGCCAGCTGGTGCGCCAAGGATTTCAGCTTCGATGAAATTCGTCGGGGGAGAGCCAATGAAGCCCGCGACGAACTCTGTCTGCGGGTTTGCATATACCTCCAGAGGCGCGCCGATCTGGTCCGCCACGCCTTCGTTCATCACGATCATTCGATCCGCCAGCGTCATCGCCTCAACCTGGTCATGGGTCACGTAGAGCGCGGTAACGCCGAGTTCGCGCTGGAGATTCTTGATTTCCAACCTCATCTGCACCCGAAGCTTGGCATCGAGGTTCGAAAGCGGCTCGTCGAACAGGAATACCGACGGTCGACGGACAATGGCGCGCCCCATGGCGACTCGCTGGCGCTGGCCACCCGACAGTTGGCGCGGACGCCGCTTGAGATAGGGTTCGAGTTGCAAAAGCTCCGCGGCCTCGGCCACTCGCGCATTGATCTCCGCCTTGGGCATCTTCGCGATCTTGAGCCCGTAGGCCATGTTCTGCTCGACCGACATATGCGGGTAGAGCGCGTAGTTCTGGAACACCATCGCGATGTCGCGATCCATCGGTTCCTTCTCGTTTACACGCTGGCCGTCTATGCGGATTTCGCCTTCGGAAACGCCTTCCAGCCCGGCCACCATGCGCAACAGGGTGGATTTTCCGCAACCCGAGGGGCCGACGATGACGATGAACTCGCCATCTGAAATTTCGATATCGACGCCGTGGATGACCTCGGTCTTGCCGTAGGATTTTTTCAGGGATTCGAGAGAGACGGTTGCCATTTACTTCTCACTGTCCACGAGGCCACGGATGAATAGCTTCTGCATGCCGATGACGACCACCACCGGCGGGATCATCGCCAGGATCGAGGTCGCCATGATGACCGGCCAGTCGGCGGTATCATCGCCACTTGGGAACATCTGCTTGATGCCCATGACGATGGTATTCATCGACGGGTCGGTGGTGATCAGAAGCGGCCAGAGATACTGGTTCCAGCCATAGATGAAGAGGATGACGAAGAGCGCGGCGATGTTGGTGCGGCTCATCGGCAGAAGAATATCGACGAAGAAGCGCATCGGTCGTGCTCCGTCCACCCGCGCCGCCTCTGCGAGTTCGTCCGGCACCGTCATGAAGAACTGGCGGAACAGGAAGGTCGCCGTGGCCGAGGCAATCAGCGGGAAGATCAGGCCGGAATAGCTGTTGAGCATTCCGAAATTCGCCGCGACCTCGTAGGTCGGCACGATGCGCACTTCGACGGGCAGCATCAGCGTCAGGAAGATCAGCCAGAAGAAGACATGCCGCCCGGGGAAGCGGAAATAGACGATCGCGAAAGCCGAGAGCAGCGAGATCGCGATTTTGCCGAGCGAAATACCAAAGGCCATGATTGCCGAGTTGAGCAACATCCGTGCCACCGGCGCATTTATGCCGGAGGTCAGTGCCTTGGAATAATTCTCGTAGAACTGGTCGCCGGGCCAGAGTGGCATCGGTGGACGCACGATCTCGGGCTGGGTCACGGTGGAGGCGACGAAGGCCAGCCAGATCGGGAAGAAGATGAAGGCCACACCGATGATGAGGCCGAGATGGGTGAGCCAGAGGCCGGCGCCGCGACGCTCGACCATGCCGGTATGTGCA
This sequence comes from Tropicimonas marinistellae, assembly GCF_001509585.1. Lineage (GTDB taxonomy): Bacteria > Pseudomonadota > Alphaproteobacteria > Rhodobacterales > Rhodobacteraceae > Tropicimonas > Tropicimonas marinistellae. The sequence goes on from NZ_LNCI01000002.1 coordinate 246,121, forward strand.
TCATGCGCCATCAGTAATGCACCCTCCGTTCGATGAACTTGAACTGGATGATGGTGAGGATGCCGACGATCACCAGCAGGATCACCGATTGCGCCGCCGATGAGCCCAGATCCTGCCCGACGAAACCGTCGGCATAGACCTTGTAGACGAGGATCGTCGTCGCCTGTTGCGGCCCGCCCGAGGTAATCGTGTGGATCACGCCGAAGGTCTCAAAGAAGGCGTAGACGATATTGACAACCAGCAGGAAGAAAGTGGTGGGTGACAGGAGCGGGAAAACGATGGTGCGGAAGCGGGTCCAGAAGCGGGCGCCGTCAATTGCTGCGGCCTCGATCACCGATTTCGGGATCGCCTGAAGCCCGGCGAGGAAGAACAGGAAATTGTAGCTGATGCGCCCCCAGGAGGAGGCCACGACGACGAGCCCCATGGCCTCGCCCTCGTTGAGCACGTGGTTCCAGTCGTAGCCGAGTTGGCCGAGATACCAGGTCACGACGCCGACGCGGGTGTTGAACATGAAGAGCCACAATACGCCGGCAACGGCCGGGGCCACCGCATAGGGCCATATGAGCAGCGTCCGGTAGGTGCCGGAGCCCTTGATCAGCCGGTCGGCGAGGACGGCGAGATAGAGTGCCACGCCCATCGAGACGAGCGTCACCAGGATCGAGAACACCGCGGTCGTGGCGAAGGATGCGCGGTAATACGGGTCCGAGAGCAGGAACTCGAAATTGCCCAGCCCCACCCATTGCATCGAGAGCCCGAACGGGTCGGGGATGAAGAGCGACTGCCAGACTGCCTGACCAGCCGGATAGAAGAAGAAGATGGCGGTGATGAGCATCTGCGGCGTGGCCAGCAACAGCGGCAGCCAGATGCCCTTGAAGGTGACCCGTTTTTCCATGTCGCGTGGAGGCGCCCCGGAGTGCCGGGGCGCCCTTTTTCCCTAGCGTGTGGATTGCTCGAAGCGACGCAGGAGCGCGTTGCCACGCTCGACGGCGCTGTCCAGCGCTTCCTTGGCGGTCTTGTCTCCAGCCCAGACGCCTTCGAGTTCTTCGTCGATGATCCCGCGGATCTGGTCGAACGAGCCAAGGCGGAGACCTTTGGAGTTGCCGGTCGGTTCCTTGGCGGTCATCTGGATGACGGCAATGTCCGTGCCGGGGTTGGAGTCGTAGAAACCCTGACTGCGCGTCAGTTCAGATGCCTCTGCCGTTATAGGCAGGTAACCTGAATCCTGATGCCATTGTGCTTGCACTTCGGGCGAGGAAAGAAACTTGAGATACTCCGCGACGCCCTTGTATTCCTCAGGATCGTGACCGGCCATTACCCACAGGGACGCGCCGCCAATGATCGTGTTTTGTGGCGCGTTGCCCTGACCTGCCCAATACGGCAACGGGCGAATATCGAAGTCGAACTCGGCCTCGGTGCTGATACCTCCGTATCCGGCCGAAGATTCAGTGAAGAGTGCACATTCTCCGGCCCGGAAGTTCGCTCCACCCTCATTTCGTCGCCCGGTGTAGATGAACTTTCCGTCCTTTGCCCATTCGCCCATCTTGGCGACATGCGCGACCTGGGCTTCCCCGTTGAATGCAAGTTCGGTGTCAGTACCGCCGAAGCCGTTCTCCTTCGTTGCGAACGGAACATCGTGATAGGCCGAGAAGTTTTCGAGATGGACCCAGCTTTGCCACGCCGTGACCAACGGGCAATCCACGCCGGCGTCCTTCAACTGCGTGAGAGCTTCGTCGACCTTCTGCCAAGTCGAGAGGTCCATGTCCGGATCTAGTCCAGCTTCTTCGAACTTGTTTCGGTTGACCCAAAGAACCGGTGTCGATGAGTTGTAGGGCATAGACAGCATCTCGCCGTCGGGCGTCGTATAATACCCTTTGACCGCGCCGATGTAGACGTTTGGGTCCCAGTCAATCCCAGAGTCGGCCATCACTTCGTAGACCGGCTTGATCGCGCCCCCGGCTGCCATCATGGTTGCTGTTCCGACCTCGAACACCATCAGCATATGGGGCTGCTCGCCTGCGCGGAACGCGGCGATCCCGGCATTCAGGGTCTCGGAGTAGTTTCCTTTGTGGCTTGGCGTAACGACATAGTCACTCTGGCTTGCATTGAAGGCTTCGGCCTGTCCAGCGAGACGATCTCCGTTGGCACCCGTGAAGGCATGCCAGAATTCGATCTCGGTCTGCGCGGCAGCTGATCCCACCGTTACAACAACAGCAGCAAACGCCATTATCGATGTCTGTAGCTTCATGTTCTTCCTCCCTTGAACATTGGTTATCCACTCTTCGAAATGAAACGCTCCGGTTTTGCCGGAAGGTGGTTCGTTGGTGTGACGCAACCATAGCGAGGTCTATTATTCGTGCATAGAATCGGGTGACGCCACAACGAATTCCTTTGAGCTGCGCCGGTCGGTTTCGTGGGCCTTGTCAGAACGGGTCCAATTGAGCGGGGCAGGGTGGCCTCGCCGGGTCCTGGGAGGACGAAAGACGCCCCGTCCGCGTGCTTCCGGTCGAGCCGCGAGATCATCCGCCTGGCGGTCATAATGTACGTTCGCTACCCGCTCTCGCACGGCAATGTCGAGGACCTGCTGCAGGAACGAGTCATCAATGCAATCCCGTAGCGTTCCGCCCCGGTTCGATCCGGTGTTCGCAACCGTCCGCACCTCGGTCTTCAACCGTTTCAATCCGGAGCGCAGCCTCTCGTCCAGAACCGACCTCAGTAAGAACCGCGCCGCCGCTCTCGCGGAATGATTCGGTCTCTACGCGACATAAGGGACTGCCATTCTGCCATCGTGGAGACGAGACCGGTGTGATCTGACACCTCCTGCTTGCCTCTCTCCGGACACCGCCCAAGCCATAGCGCGCGCGGCGGCAACGGCCATGCTGGTCCGAACCGGGGACAGCCCTATCCTAGTCGACATGAGCAATCGCACCGGCACCAAAACCCATCGCGGATACCAGGTCATGTGGTTCAAACGCGACCTGCGCGTCGAGGACAATGCCGCTTTGTCTGCGGCGGCGGCCCGCGGGCCTGTCCTGCCGCTCTACATCGTGGAGCCGGACTACTGGCGATTGCCGGAGACCGCGGCCCGGCATTGGGCCTTTATCGCCGAGAGCCTACGCGCGCTGTCACGTTACCTTGCACGACTCGGCCAGCCCCTCGTCCTGCGCACCGGCGATGCCCCGGCAGTGCTGGAAGAGCTGCACGTGCGGCACGGGATCGCGGAGTTGCACGCGAACGAGGAAACCGGCGGCGGCTGGACCTATGCGCGGGACCGTCGCGTCGCTGCCTTTTGCCGTGCGCACGGCATCCGGTGGCACGAATATCGCCAGCACGGGGTCGAGCGCGGCCCCGGTTCGCGCGACGGTTGGGCGGCCCGTTGGGATGCCCTGATGCGCGAGCCACAGGCGCGTGCGCCTCATCTGGCCCCGCTCGCCGGTGTTGACCCCCAAGGCGTGCCGGCAGCGGTCGATCTCGGCCTACTTGCAGACCCGTGCCCCGAACGCCAGCTGGGCGGGCGCAAGGCAGGACTGGCCCTTCTGTCGAGCTTCCTTGGCGAACGCGGGGCGACCTATCGGCGCGGCATGTCCGGCCCGGAAACCGGTGCGCGGGTATGTTCCCGCCTCTCGCCGCATATCGCCTATGGGACGCTCTCGGTGCGAGAGATCACTCAGGCGACCTGGGCGCGGCAGTCGGAGCTGCGGCGCAACGGCACCGCCGGTGGCTGGAGGCAATCGATGCAGTCCTTTTCCGGCCGCCTGCACTGGCATTGCCATTTCATCCAGAAACTGGAGGACCGGCCAGATATCGAGACAAGGAACCTGCACCGCGCCTATGACGACCTGCGCCCGCGCGTACCCGACCGGACCCGTCTGGAGGCCTGGTGCAAGGGCGAGACGGGCCTTCCTTTCGTCGATGCCTGCATGCGCTCGCTCGCCGCGACCGGCTGGTTGAACTTCCGCATGCGGGCAATGCTGATGTCGGTTGCGAGCTACCACCTATGGCTGGACTGGCGTGCACCGGGGCTGCACCTCGCCCGGCGCTTCACCGATTTTGAACCGGGCATCCACTGGCCCCAGGTGCAGATGCAATCGGGCACGACCGGTATCAACACGCCGCGGATCTACAACCCGGTCAAACAGGGTCGGGATCAGGACCCGAAGGGCGAGTTCGTCCGGCGCTGGCTGCCGGAGCTGCGCGACATTCCGGACCGGCACATTCACGAGCCCTGGCAGGCAGAGAACGCCGACGCGGTGCTGGGCCGGATCTATCCATTTCCCATCCTCGATCACCTGGCCGCAGCGCGGGATGCGCGGCAAAAGATCTGGGCGGTCCGCGCTCTGCCCGGTTTCCGCGACGAAGCCGCCGCCCTGGTCGTCAAACATGCCAGCCGCCGAAAGACGCGCCGCCGAAAGAAGAGCTCCGATGCGCAGATGTCGCTCCCGCTCGATGCCCCCGGGGGACCGTAATGCCGCGCAAGCCTCTGCCCGAGAAAACCTGTCTCCAATGCGGCCGGCCATTCGCGTGGCGCCGGAAATGGCGGCGCGACTGGAACGATGTGCTGTATTGCTCGAAGCGCTGTCGCGGTGTGGCCGGGACCGCGCGCAGGGCTGGCCGAAATTGTAGGCCAGCCGCCGCCACCGCGCCCCGGACAGGACCGTGATGACACCGGACCGCCCCCATCGTCGCGCCGTTCCGGCTGGCCGCATCTCGCGCTTGCATCGGCTCGGCGCGCTGACAACCGGAATTTCCGGGCGGCTCGCCGTCGATGGCGCCCGCAGCCTTTTGCGCGGTGACCCGCTCGACCTGCAAAAACTCCTGCTCACCCCCGCAAATGCCCGCCAGTTGGCGGACGACCTGGCCCGGATGCGCGGCGCCGCGATGAAACTCGGGCAGTTGATTTCGATGGAAGCGGGCGATGTGTTGCCGCCGGAGTTGGCGCAGATCCTGTCCCGGTTGCGTGCCGCAGCCGACCCGATGCCGCCGCAGCAACTCAAGACCGTTCTTCGCGACGCCTGGGGCAGCGACTGGCGCCGCGCCTTTCGGCGTTTCGACACTCGCCCCATCGCCGCTGCCTCCATTGGCCAGGTGCACCGCGCCCGCCTGCGCGACGGGCGGGAGCTCGCGATCAAGGTCCAATATCCCGGGATCGCCGAGAGCATCGACAGCGATGTCGCCAATCTCGGCGCGCTCGTCCGTCTGTCCGGGCTGCTTCCGAAGGGTTTCGACCTTGTTCCCTACCTGGACGCGGCGCGCGTGCAGTTGCGAACCGAGGCCGATTACCTGCAGGAGGCCCGCGAGATTACCACCTATGCACGGATGCTGGGGGACACGGAGGCCTTCCTTCTGCCCGAGGTTCTGCCGGAGTGGTCGACCCGCTCCGTGTTGAGCATGAGCTACATACCATCCCGACCCATCGAAACGCTGGCTGAGGCTTCGCAGAGTGAACGCGATCAGGCCATGCGGCGCCTGCTGGCGCTGTTTTTGGACGAGCTCTTCCGATTCCGGACCGTCCAGACCGATCCGAACTTCGCCAATTTCCGGCATTGTCCGACGACCGGCCGCATCGTGCTGCTGGATTTCGGGGCCGTCCGGACATTCGAACCGAAGCTTGTCGAGGCCGTGCACAGTCTCGTAGCGGCGGGAATGGCGCAGAATCTCGCGGCCGTCGAAGCCGCTGCCGAAACACTTGGCATCCTGTCGAACACGACGCCCGCCGCCTTTCGAAAGTCGTTTCTGGAGATTGCGGCGATGGTGTTTTCCGACCTGCGGCAGGAGGTGTTCGACTTCGGAACCTCGGACCTTCTGGAGCGGCTCCGCGAGACTGGCCGCGCTCTTGCTGCGGAGCCCATCGCCCCGCCCGAGATCCCGATCGATCTGCTCTATCTCCAGCGCAAGGCGGCTGGCCTGTTCCTCCTGGGAACGCGTCTGCGTGCCCGGGTCGCGGTCGCCGAACTGGTGGAACCGCATCTCGGACCCCGCGGGTCCTACGGCGCCGGTGGTGTATTGAGCAAAACCACGTCATTCAAACACGGATAAGGTCCCTAACGGGCTGTTGGCCTTGACCTCGGCTGTGGTAACCACGTGCAGGTGTGCCTGATCGTGAGCACATTCCGAGTGACTGACTGCGGAACAGCCCGTCCTCGGTAATCGAAGCGGAACGGAATCGCTGGCAACGATCGCGTTCGCACTCTGATGCATCACATGCCTGATTCAATGATTGCACGCACTCCGCGAAAGGTTTTGCGATGGTGATGCCAAAGGAAGTTGGGTTGCCGCGGGGCAGGGGGCTGAACGGCGTCGTCTGTCGGCGAAACGCAATCCGTTCAATTGCTTAAGTGCCAGCCGTAAATCTGTCAGGCTCTGATGGCATCGGTTTGACCCAATACTTGCATCCGGGCACCGGCAGAAACGCGCTTCGCGTCACCGAACCGGCACGTAATTCCGTTGGCGTACAGACAATATGTTCGCGAGGATCAACGGCGAGCGCCACTGCCGTTGGCGAACATTTGATCATGAGGTCGCGGTTCTGGAAAGCTCCGCTACGAAGACGAAGGTCAGTGAAGGCTGCGAGAGAACGTTCAGCGTGCGGCCGACGTAGCCGGCACCATAGCCGGGGAGCGAGCCGGAGAGTTCCGATCCGCAAAGCGGCCCAGTACCAACTCTGACGTGGCCGCGACTGCGCCGGCAGTCGGAATGGGGGTCCTACAGCGTCTTCCACATATATTGTGGCGCGGATCGAAGTTTCTACAAGACGCCGTATTTTGTGAAGGCGTCGGTGCTGGACATGCCGGCTTCGACGGCTTTCCTGACCACCTTTTCCGTGCTTGCCTTCTCAAGTGCCTTTTCGAGCACTTCAGCTTCGTGCTTCTGAGGGATGATCAGCACACCGTCGAGATCGCCGAACACGATGTCGCCGGGGTCGATCCAGACCCCTCCGATCTCGATCGGACAGCGGTAATCCGCGACCTTGGTCCGAACACTCGAATCCTGAGCATAGCGGCCCCGGCTGAACACCGGCCAGTCCTGTTCGAGGATCTGCGGCGTGTCGCGATGGTATCCGTTCACCACCGCGCCGACCGCGCCGCGCGTGCGCGCCGTGGCCGTCAGCAACTCGCCCCAGTAGGCGCAGCGCATGTCGCCACCGCTGGCAAGGTAGATCTCGCCCGGCTCAAGCTGGTCCAGCGCCTGTGTCAGCACGCCAAAGGGCTGTTTCTGCGGACCGTAGACGTCGATCATCACCACGGGCATCGCGCGGCCGACGAGTTTCATGTCTTCTTTCATCGGCTGGACCGGTTGCGGTAGGAACTGGTGCATCAGCCCCATACCGTCGAGAATATCGCCAACGACGGGGGTGTAGAGTTCCGCCTTCACGCGGTCGAAAAGGTCCTGGTCTTTCATCTTGTCACCTATCGAGGGGAAACGGGCATTCGGGCTCAGAGCTCCGCCTGGAAGTAGCGGATGGCATTGTCGAAACAGATATCCTCGACCATGCGCCCCAGGAGCGCAGCATCGTTGGGGATCTCGCCATCGCGCACGCCATGGCCGAGGAACTGGCACAGGATGCGGCGGAAGTACTCGTGGCGGGTGTAGGAGAGGAAGCTGCGACTGTCGGTCAGCATGCCGATGAACTGGCTCAGGAGGCCGAAATTGGCGAGCTGCGTCATCTGCCGCAGCATCCCGTCCTTCTGGTCGTTGAACCACCAGCCGGAGCCGAACTGAACCTTGCCCGGGATCTCGCCATCCTGGAAGTTGCCGCACATTGCGGCGATCATCTCGTTGTCGCGCGGGTTGAGGCAATAGAGGATCGTGCGGGGCAGTTGCCCGGTCGTCTCCAGGGCATCGAGCAGCTTTCCGAGCGCGCCGGCGATGGGCTCGTCATGTATCGAGTCGAATCCGCAGGCCTCGCCGACTTCCGCGACCTTGCGGGTGTTCACGTTCCGAAACGCGCCGATATGGTATTGCTGCGCCCAGTCGCGCCGGTGGTATTCCCGCCCGAGGAAGAGGAGCAGGTTCGTCCGGTAGGCCGCAAACTCGCTGTTGCTTGGTATGATGCCTTCGCGGCGCTTCTTCAGGATAGCGTCCAGTTCGGACTCCGTGGCTTCGGAATAGGTCACCACATCGAGCGCATGGTCGGAGATAGTGCAGCCAAGCGCGGCGAAGTGATCCATTCGTTGGATGAGCGCTTCGTAGAGCCGTTCCATCGAGTTGATCGCGACGCCCGAGGCCTGTTCGAGTTTTTCGAGGTAGTCGACGAAACCGGGATGCTGGATGTCACAGATCTTGTCGGGGCGGAAACAGGGCACCACCCGCGCCGTGAAACGGTCGTCCTTCTGGGCGGTAGCGTGCGGCGCCAGGTCGTCTACCGGGTCGTCCACGGTGACGGCGGTGTGAACGTTCATCCGATCCATGATGTTGCGGGCCGTGAAATCGGGCTGCGCGAGCATCTCCTGCCCACGGGTCCAGATATCCTCGGCAGTGTCGGCCGAGAGCAGAACATCGTCGATACCGAAGGGGCGGCGCAGTTCGAGATGGGTCCAGTGATAGAGCGGGTTGCCGATGGTCGCGGGCACAGTGCGCGCCCAGGCGTCGTATTTCTCGCGCGGGCTGGCCGAACCGGTGCAATAGGTCTCGCAGACCCCATTCGCGCGCATGGCGCGCCATTTGTAATGGTCGCCGCGCAGCCAGATATCCCAGAGATCCTTGAACTGGTAATTCCCTGCAATCTCCTGCGGGGGCAGGTGGCAGTGATAGTCGAAGATCGGTTTGTTTTCTGCGTAGTCGTGGAAAAGGATGCGCGACATCTCGGTATCGAGAAGAAAGTCGTCATGGATGAAACCGGGCATCTCTGTGGTCTCCTTGAATCGCTCAGGGGCGAAGAACGTCTGTCTGGGATTGCGGGGTGCGGAAATGGTCAGAACCCGTGCAGCGCGCCACCGTCGACGACGACAACATGACCGGTCACGTAGCGCGCGGCATCGGCGGCAAGATAGGTCATCGCCCAGCCGATATCCTCCAGCTCGCCTGTGCGGCCCATGGGGATGCGGCCAAGTATCTTGGCAAGCCGCTCCGGGTCTTTCGAAGTGGCGAGACGGAACAGCGCCGTATCGATCCAGCCCGGCGCCACCCCGTTGACCCGAACGCCGGAGGGCGCGAGTTCCGTCGCCAGCGAGCGGATCAGGCCAAGATAGGCTGCTTTGGAGGCCGAGTAGCCGGTGACATTCGGAATGCCGAGGAACGAGCTCATCGAAGCGGTGAAGAGCACCGAGCCGCGCCCGGTTTCCTTGAGCTGGGGCAGGAAGGCGCGGGTCATGGCGAAGGCGCCCGTGACATGGACGTCGTAGACGGAACGGAAGTCCTCGACCGACATGTCCTCGATTGGTTTCTTGCAGGTGCCGCCGGCGTTGTTGACAAGGATGGAGATCGGCCCGGCTTTTCTCTGGACGTCTGCGGCCAGCGTCTCCGCGGCGCCGAAATCCGTCACGTCATAGGGCAGTCCGGTGGCCTTCGGGCCGAGCGCCGCAACCGCGGCTTCGACCTTTTCGGCATCGCGGCCGATGACGACCACTTCGCCGCCGGCCTTGACGAAACACTCGGCCATGGCAAGGCCGAGGCCAGATGTCCCGCCGGTGACAAGGGCGCGATGCCCAGCGAGAGAGAAGGCTGATTGAAAATCCATGTTATTCTCCGATCCGTTTTTCCGGGTCCGCCGCCGCTTGATCAGGCGACGCTGGTCTTGTGAGAGACGCACAGACGGTCGATCTCGCTCCAATCCAGTTCGACGCCCAATCCGGGCGCCTGTGGGGCTATCGCCCAGCCGCGTTCGTCGATGGGCAGCGGCTCCTTGAGCGGGAACTGGAACGCCTCCTCCGGCACGAAAAGCTCGAAATACTCGCAGTTCTTCACCGCGCAGGAGACGTGGAGGTTCGCGATATCCATAAAGCCCATGGTGGTGGTATGGATCTCGCAGTTCATTCCAAAGGCCTCGGCGAGGTGGCAGATCTTCATGGTTCCGGTAACACCGGCCTTCCACGAGACATCGGCGCGCACGATGTCGGCCGCCCGCTGGGCGATGGCCTGCGCCACGCCCCAATGTGCTCCACGGGTGGTTTCGGTTGCAGCGACCGCGATGTCGAGTGTCCGGCAGAGCTCGGTGTACTTCGCCAGTTCGAAATCGCGGAATGGCTCCTCGAACCACACATAACCGAGTTTCTCGAGGTTGCGGCCGACGCGGATCGCCTGCTCGAGCGTGTAGTCGCCCACGGGATCGCTGAAGAGAAGGAAGTCATTGCCCACAGCCTCACGCACGGCCGCATGTACCTCGATGTCGCGCCGCCAGGGCGACGGCGAATGCACCTTGTAGCCGGGCAGGCCCTTTGCCTTGTAAGCAAGCGCCTCGTTGACGTAGTCGTCGTCCTTCTCGTGAAAGAGGCCGCTGGCATAGGCGGGAAGGCCATCGCGCGCTCCGCCGAGGTGTCGATAGAGTGGCAGGTCCGATGCCTTGGCTGCGATGTCCCATAGGGCAACATCGATGGGGCCGGGCAGGTAGACCGGGAAAAAGGTAAGATGCCGGTCAACGGTCCAGAGATCGTGCCAGATGCGCTCGCGTTCCCCCACTCCGCGGCCAAGGACAACCGGCGCAATGATGTCGTGCAGGTAAGTTTCGGTGATCTTGCCGGAACGGGCGGCGAGCGCGGAGGCATACCCGTCGATGCCGGCATCGGTCGACAGGCGCAGAACGACAACATCCCAGGACATATTGTCCCCGGCGCGATTCTCGGGGAACAGCGAAAGGTCCCGCTTGCAGTGCCATGTTTCGAGCTTGGTGACTTTCATCGGTGAAACATCCTGGGTCTGGTGTCCTGTGCATTGGTTGCACGCAAAGCGTTTCGTTGCGCGTGCCGGTGGTGGCCGCGGGGTTCGCCTTTGGCGAGCATTCGGGTTTGGTGGGAAACGCCGCCCAAGCAGCGCCTCCGGATCAGACGAACATGTCGTCGCGCTTGGAGAAGATTTCCTCGCGGAACTCTTCCAACATCTTGAGGTGGGCGGTCATCTGGTGCGACGCGCGGTCAGGGTCATTCGCCCGGATCGCCTCGACGATCTTCCTGTGATGCTCGATCGCCGCCGCGTCGTGGTGCGCCACCTGCAATTCGACATATCGAATACGGTTCAGGTGGGCGCGGATCGCTGAGACCGTATCCAGTAGCGTCGTGTTGCCGGCGAGCCGCATGATCGCGCAGTGGAATTCCTCGTCGAGCCGCGTGAAGGCGGTGTAGTCCTTTGCTTCGACCGATCTGGTCTGAGCGGCGATCAGCCTGTCGATCTCGTCGTCGAACAACCGGCCTTCGGGGTCGCTGGCCGACCACTTCCGCGCCGCCTCGGCGACTGCGTGCACCTCCAGCACTTCGCGCACTTCTTGCGATTCGCGCACCTTGTCGCGCGACAGGTAGCTGACCCGCGCACCGCGCTGCGGCAATACCTCCAACAGGTCGGCCATTGCGAGCCGAAAGAACGCCTGACGTACGGGCGTCCGGCTCACGCCGAATTCGGCGGCAATCTCGTTCTCGAAGATCATGTGGCCAGGCGGGTATTCGAGCGTCACGATCCGTGTTTGCAACTGGTCGAAGATCACGCCTTCGAGTGTTCCGCCCGCGGCGCGCCGTTCAGCGACAAGTCTTTCAGCCTTTCCGCGGCTCACTTCATTCCTCCCGATTCTGACACGCGTTGCAGCATGTCATTGCAGCTCGTGCTTTTCTTCCTCCCGTCTATTTGCTTCCGCCTTCGAAAGCACGTTTCAAACTATCAGTATCCAACCTGACACGTTCAAGAGCGGCGTGGTCGAAGACCACCCCGTGCCCGGGCCGATCCGGCGGACGGGCGACCGCGCCCTCGACGACAATGGGCTCGGCGAGAAGGCCCAGTTCCGTGAAACTCCCGCCAACGACATTCTCCAGCATGAACCCGTTGGGGATACCGCATAGACCCTGCAGAGACAGTTCCATCATGTAATGCGGCGCCATCGGGCGGCCGAACGCCTGTGCCAGATGCGCGATCCTGAGCCATTCGGTGAAACCGCCGACGAAGGCGATGTCGGCCTGGACAAAATCCACCGCGCCCACGGTTAGATAGTCGAGAAACTGGCTCCGGGAAAACAGGCTTTCACCGAGCGCAATCGGTGTGTTGATGGACCGCTTGAGTGCCGCGTGCCCGGAGATGTCATCGCAGCGCAGCGGTTCTTCGATCCATCCAAGCCCGAGGTCGGCGAAACGCGACGCCTTTGCTACAGCCTCGCTCGCAGTCCATTTCTGGTTCAGATCGACAAAGACCCTGCCACCACTCCCCAGCAATTCGGATGTGCGGACGATCCGCTCCAAGTCGTTGTCAATCTCGGCGCGGCCGATCTTGATCTTGATGGCACGGTAGCCGCGCGCGATGTAGTCTTTCACGCGTCCCAGGTAATCGTCGATCCCGTCGCTCTCGGAGAGGTTGATTTCCGATATGTAGGCCGGGATTTCCGGGCGCGTACCTCCAAAGAGCCGCCAGAGCGGCTGTTGATGTATCTTGCCGATCAGGTCCCACACGGCAACGTCGAACGCGGCAATTGCAAGGGTATTGACCCCGGTTCCGAGGCGGCGGGACTGGCGTTGCAACTTCTGCAGAATGCGTTCGTAGTCGAGTGGGTCCATGCCGATGACCAGTGGCGCAAGGTAGGTCTCCGCCAATTCCGCAATCGCGCTGCCGCCTATGTCGACCGAATAGGTGAACCCAACACCGTGCAGTCCGGTACTGGTCTTCATTTCGACCATCACGAATTCCAGCGCCTGCACCTTGTTGGTGGCGTCCTCCCACGGAACGCTCGGCGGGAGTCGATACGACGAAACCTCAATTTTCTCGATCTTCATGGCGCCCGTCCTGGCCCGGAAACTCATTTCTTTCAGGCAATAACTACCGTGTTGCATACTTGGATACAAGTGTGTAAGTTCTGCCTGCCGCGAAATGGAGGAGATTTCGAGCGTGCAGATCAGGGGCAGTTCAGGGAGAGGTCGGTGTTGCAGCGAACGCGGCAGAACACCCAATTCCGGGACGGCACCGGTGGGCGCTCGGCGGGCAGTCAGGCGAGGGGATAACGCCGTCGCAGGCGTCCCGGATCTCGCGCGGCCGTCGCGATCAATCGGAACCGAGAACGCGCTTCGGTATCGCCGGGGCCTTGTTTCGACCCTTCTTGAGCGCCGGGCGTCTGACCGGCGTTGTGAACCTGACCAAAGCGACCCTTGCCAAGGCCATTCATCCGAACGGCAGAACCGACCACCAGACCCTTAGGGAGAGAAGAATGAAGCAGATATTCGCATCAGCCGTCGCGGCACTCATCGGCGGCATGCTTGTGACCGGCAGCACCGAGGCGCAGTCCGTCGTGCTCAAATACGGCGAACTCAATCCGGATTCGCACCCGATGACCGTGATCGCGAATGAATTCGCACGCCTGGTCAAGGAAAAGAGCGATGGCGATATCGTCGTTGATGTCTTCCCGTCGAGCCAGCTTGGCGACGAGCGGACCGAGCTTCAGGCGCTTCAAATGGGTGCCGTCGACATGTTCCGCGCCAATGCTGTCAGCCTTGGCGACTTTGGCGCAACGAAGTCCAACCTCTTCTCGCTTCCCTATCTGTTCCGCGACCGTGACCACCTCTGGGCCGTCCTGAACAGCGAAATCGGGCAGGATATCCTGGGCGATGTGCAGGCCTCCGGCACACGCATGGTAGGGGTCGCTTTCATGGAAGAAGGGCAGCGTAACTTCTTCTTCCGCGATGCGCCGGTCTCCGACCTTGCCGGTATCCAGGGCAAGAAAATCCGCGTTCCGCAGACCCAGATCCTGCTCGACACAGTCAAGGCCTTCGGTGCTTCGCCGACGCCGATTTCCTATTCCGAGCTCTACTCCGCCCTGCAGACCGGTGTCGTGGACGGTGCCGAAAACCCGCCGACCGGATATCTTGCCAACAATTTCTACGAAGTCGCGCCCTACTACATGATTGACGGCCACACTTACAGCCCGTCGATCATGGTCATGTCGGAACTGACGTGGAACAAGATGACACCGGAGCAGCAGGCGATCATCAGCGAAGCAGCTCGCGAGACGGAAGAGTTCAACAAGACGCTTGCAGCAGATGCGGACGCCAAGGCATACGACGAACTCAAGGAGAAGGGTGCCACGATCATCACCGTCACCGACCTGGCCGATTGGCCGAAATCGGTGGAGCCGGTTTACCAGAAATACGGTGCCGAATTCACCGACGTAATCCAGCAGATCCTCGCCGTCGAATGATCTGAGACAGTGAAAGCGGGGGCCCAGCCACGTTGCAAGTCAGGGCCCCCGACTTCACCGCTGGATGAAGGGCGGAATTTTTCCATGAAACTGCAAACCTTTACCGAGCCCGTCTACGCGTTCGTGCGCGTCGTCTGCAACGTGATGCTGGCGATCCAGGTTGTACTGATCTGCTACGTCGTCTTCGCGCGCTTCGTGCTGAACAATTCCCCGTCCTGGGGCGAGGAATTCTCGCTCCTGCTGATGGTGTGGTTCTGCCTCCTGAGCCCCGCCGAAGCGTTGAAGGAAAACAGGCACCTCGCGATTACGTTGCTTGAGAAAGTCCTTCCGGGGCCCGTGATCCGGGTGGTCGATGCCGTCAACCACGTCCTTATCCTTGTCTTCGCCGTCTTCATGGTTGTTGAGGGGACCGGCCTGGCGGAGCTGACGGTCCGGAACATCATGCCCGGCATGGGGGTCTCCGCGACCTGGCTCTATGCCTCCGTGCCGGTTGCCGGCGCGATCCTTGCCATGGCCGCTGTCGAACGGTTGATCGAGATCCTTTCGATCCCCGGCAAAGACTACCTCGAACTTGGGTGCAAGAACTGACATGGAGATTCTCTCCGATATCCCCGCGACGATCCTGTTGATCGGATCGTTCCTCCTGATGATCGGGCTCCGTTTGCCGATCGTGTTCGCCATCGGCCTCTCCAGCGTGATGACGACATTCTATCTCGGGCTGCCATTGCAGATGGTGGCGCAGAACATGGTAAAGGGCCTCAACGTCTTCGTCCTTCTCGCAGTGCCGTTCTTCATCCTCGCCGGCGATATCATGGCTGCTGGGGGTATCGCCGACAAACTGGTGCGCTTCGCCAATTCTCTCGTCGGCTGGATGCGCGGCGGGCTGGCGATGGTGAACATCCTCGCTTCGATGTTCTTCGGGGGTATATCCGGCTCCTCCGCTGCTGACACAACGGCTGTCGGCAAGATGCTCATCCCGATGATGAACCGACAGGGCTATGACGCTCCGTTTTCCACAGCGGTCACGATCACCAGTTCGGTGCAAGGGGTTCTCGTCCCGCCGAGCCACAACATGGTCATCTATGCGCTGGCGGCGGGTGGTGTCTCCATCGGCGGTCTGTTCCTTGCGGGGATGGTGCCAGGCATCCTGCTTGGCGTGGCGCTGATGATCTACAGCTACGTCATCTCCCGTGTGCGGCAGTATCCGACTGGCGACAGGTTCAGCGTCCGGGAACTGGCCCGCAGCTTTTGGAGCGCCATTCTGGGCCTCGGCACCGTGCTGATCGTCGTCGTCGGGGTCATCTCGGGTGTCTTCACCGCGACCGAATCCGCGGCCATCGCGACGGCCTACGCCTTCTTCATCACCTTCTTCGTCTATCGCGAGATCCCGCTCACGGAGATCTGGCCGATCCTGACGCGCTCCATCAAGACGCTCGGCATCGTGATGATCCTGATCGGCACGTCGACGGCCTTCGGCTGGCTTCTCGCCTATCTCAAAGTGCCGGCGCTGATCGCCCATTCGATCTTCTCGATCTCCGAGAACCCGATTATCGTGCTGCTGATCATCAACCTGTTCCTGCTCTTCATGGGCGCGCTGATGGACATGTCGTCGCTGATCCTGATCTGTACGCCGATCCTTCTGCCGATCGCGAAGCAGGTCGGTATAGACCCGATCCATTTTGGTGTGATCCTCGTTCTCAATCTCGGCATCGGGCTTCTGACCCCACCCGTGGGCAGCACGCTCTTCCTCGGTAGTGCGATCTCCGGGGTGAGCATCGAACGGATCAGCAAAGCGACCCTGCCGTTCTATGCTGTCATGCTGGTCATGTTGCTATTGGTGACGTTCGTTCCGGCGCTGTCGATGACCATGCCCGGGCTACTCATGAAATGAGTGAATATCCCCGCGGTTGGGTACAGCCGGGAAGCGATATCAAGCCTCTGTCACAGGTGGCACCAATTCGACGAAGGGAGCGGGTTATACTATGTCAGAGCTCGACGATGGGCCGTTCTCGGACCTGATTCTTCTCGATCCCGCCGACAACATCGCGGTACTCGCACGTGGCGCCGAAGCGGGGCGGGTGGAGGCGGTCGGCAGTGGCACCGTCACCCTCGCCGAGACGCTCGGCATGGGCCACAAAGTGGCCGTGAAACCGATTGCCCGAGGCGATGATGTGCTGAAATACGGCTTTCCCATCGGAGTTGCGCGTTGCGACATCGCTCCGGGCTCACATGTTCACCTGCACAACCTCGAAAGCCGCTACACCGTCATTCGGGATTGGGAGGCGCAGTCGTGACCGACACCATCGAAATGCGGGCCTGGCCACGGACGGATGGCCGCAAGGGCATTCGCAACACCGTCGTCGTGGCCTATCTCGTCGAATGCGCCCACCATGTCGCCCGCGCTATAGCCCAGCCCTACGAGGGGCGGGATGTTCATGTCATCGGGTTTCCCGGCTGCTTCCCGAACGACTATGCACAGACCATGATGGAATCCCTCTGCACCCATCCGAATGTCGGGGGGGTGCTGCTGGTTTCGCTCGGCTGCGAGAACTTCCAGAAACGCCGACTGCGCGATGTGATCGAGGCTTCCGGCCGGCCGGTAGACCTCGTCACGATTCAGGCGTCCGGCGGCACAAGGAGCGCCATCGCCAGTGGGCGGAAGTGGGTTGCGGAGACGCGCGACGCGCTCGACGTCCAGCCGACTGTCCCCATGTCTCCCTCGGAACTGGTGATCGGAACCATCTGCGGCGGATCGGATGCCACATCGGGCATTGCGGGCAACCCTGCTGCCGGGCGGGCCTTCGACCTGCTCGTTGCCGAGGGCGCGACCTGCATCTTCGAAGAGACAGGCGAACTCATCGGATGCGAACAGATCATGGCAGAGCGCGCAGCCACACCGGAAATCGGGGAGGCGCTGATCGACACAGTGCAGAAGGCTGTGCGTTACTACGATGCCATGGGCTACGGCTCGTTTTCGCAGGGAAACGCCGAAGGCGGCCTGTCCACCATCGAAGAGAAGTCGCTCGGAGCCTACGCGAAATCGGGCCACTCGCGGATTAGCGGGATCATCAAGCCAGGTATCGCGCCACCCACCGCCGGGCTCTACCTGCTCGATGTGGTTCCCGATGGCGCGCCGCGCTTCGGCTTCCCGAACATCAACGACACCGCCGAAATCGTCGAGCTTATCTCGTGCGGGGCGCATGCGGTGATCTTCGTGACCGGGCGCGGCTCCGTCGTCGGGTCCGCCATTTCGCCGGTACTGAAGGTCTGCGCCAACCCTGAAACCTATGCCCGCATGGCGGAGGACATGGATGTGAACGCCGGTCGGATTCTGACCGACAAGGCAACGCTTGACGGCGTCGGCGCCGAGATTCGCGACAAACTGGTTGGCCTCGCGCGCGGCAGTCGTTCGGCATCCGAAGACCTCGGGCACCATGAATTCGTTCTAACCTACAAATCCTTCGAGCCGCTCGGTCCCAATTGCCTGCCCGCTGCAGTATAGGTATTACACGGCGTAATTGCTTGAAGTTATGCCGCGATTCACTTCGTTAATTCAAGCGGTTAGGTCGGCGACGTGCCGAAGTCCGCGTTTCCCTGCCGCGTTGGTAGGTTCCTTGTCAATTTCGGTTACGCTTCATTTGAGCGAGTACGTCGACCGCCTTTCACTCGTTGACGATAGCGCGCCCGAGATAGGCGATCTTGCCGCCGATTGCTTCGTGACGGGGTCGGCCACATTCAAGCGACCGGTGGGCCGCGGCTGCTACCTGCGGCTCTGCTCGGCATGGATATTGCCGAACATCAGCGTCCACCGCCGGATTGATTTTCTTTCGGGAGAGGGGACATCTCGATCCCCCGTCCGGCGAGCAAGGCTCCGCGCCTTGAAAACCAAGCGCGAGCCAAGAGCAGAGCCGCACGGTTTGCGGGATGACCACAGCAGGAACCCGTGGCCGGTGACGGAGCGGTGGCGCGTGCGGGCCCGTTTATCTGACCTTCGCAAGCGCCAACCAGGAAACGCGACGGCGCCCAAGTCACCCGATGAGGGCGATACGATCCTGCGCGACGGGCTCTGCTTCTGTTTCGCAGGGAAGAAGCCTGTTCATCAGTTGCTCGGCCATTTTCAATGTTGATTGGGGCAGCGCCTTGGCATCCGTTTCAAGCAAACGGGCCTTCACCCGCGTTGCGAGTTGGAGCCGCCAGTCAGGCGCCAGCGATATGCTTTCTTGCGCGGCCCAGGCCTCGACCTGATCAACGAGCGGCAGGTCCGGTTTGACTTGATCGATGAAGAGCCGGTCCGGTCGGCGCTCGATCCGGTCTACGAGCGGGGCCACGAGATCGAGGCCGATGAGATCCTCAATTTGCGCTCTCTTCATGCCCACGATCTCGTCGAGCCCGATCACCCGATCCGGGCAGGCTGCGTGGCTCGAAGCGCGCAGGCGTTTGGCCTGCACCCGTCCCGAATCCGACCCGTCGAGAAGAACCGGCGGCAGATCTGTATCCTCGTTGGCCAGAAGAGCCGCCATAGCCTGCATGACACGTTGACCGGTCGCGGGCGCAAAGACGATCTCTCGCCGGGGTCGGAACCGGCCCTCGCCAATGAGCAGTGTCTTGAGCAGGGAGAGGTAGGTCTGGTCAGTGGTGCTGCCAACCAGCACCGGTTGGGCACCGCCGAGCATTGCCTCCGCCACCGCGATGTTCAGCGCCGAGCGCACGGCGAAGCTCGCACCTCGCTTTGTGTCTGATCCTTCCTCGGAGCGCAGATCGTTGGACACCAGGGTCGATCCATCCCGTCCAACAAAGACCTTTCGAGCGCGTTCGAGCCTATCGGCATCCACGAGGAATGGCGAATGGGTGGTGTAGACGATCTGGTTCGTTGCGGCGAGCCCATCAAAGAAGGTGGAAAGATCGCGCTGCGCCAGCGGATGCAGCGAGTGCCCCGGCTCGTCTAGCAGCAGAACCGCGTTGCGATGCGCGCCCTGGCCTTCATGGAGAAAGACAAGAAAGAAGCTCAGGAACCATTGTAGTCCAGTCGAGCGGTTCTCGAGTTCGACCTCTTGCGGGCGACGAGCATCGTTGACCCAGATACGGAAGTGGTTTCCATCGGCTTCGAACCGGAAGCGGTAGTCGCCCTGTTTCCACCACTGGCCAAAGCGTTCGGTGAGTTTCGTGCTTGCCGATTGCAGCAGGATTGACCGGGTCCGCTTGGCCTCGGCGATTTCGCTCAGAAGCTGAGCGTCCGGGCCTTCGTCCGGTTTGCGCGCCTGCTTCAGGAAATCGAACAGCTTTCCGGCCTTGCTCTCTTCCGCGAGGCGCAATTCCGTGGCCTCGTCGCGGATTTCCCGGAAATCCCTGCCGAGTTGCAGGATTTCTTCCGCCTCTAGCCCGACGAAACCGAAGAGAACGCGGAGCGTGCGCGCCTTCGCTGCTTCCTTGGCGCCGAGATCACCACGAACCATGTTCTCGACGACATGGGGTAGGTAGATCTCCGCATCGAGGTTCCCGTAGTTCGAGTAGTAGACGAATTTCGGCATCCGCGAGAGGACCGCGTCGCGAACGTCGTCTATCTGGCCCGGATCAGGTTTCAAAATCGCCGACATACGCGTGCCCAGTTCGGTCTGAAGCGACCGGAGTTCCGCGACGATTGCCGACGTCGCGGGTGGGTCCTCCGGAATAACCGCAGCGACCTTGTCGCGAAGTCGGATCAGGTCGTTGGCTGTCAGAGGCTCACCCCCGTCCAACTCAGCTTCCATCTCGCGAATTGTCTGCAACGCGGCCGACTTCAGATCGGCCTGGCTCTCCGGCGGAGCCACTTGCACAATTCGGTGTTTTGACGCTGACAAGATCGGGCTGATATCCGAACGCTCTTCGAGCTTTTTCGGGCGATACAACGGGAAGCTGACGGTGTAGCTGCCGTCGTAGTTTCGTCCGACACAGACAGACGATGCGAATTCGACAGGGATCTTCGCCAATTCGGCCAGTTGCGCGGCGTCTTCGCCGGTATCGAACTCGGCCGAGACAAACTGGAATGCGCCAGGATTGGCGCGGATCGCCCCAAAGAGCGCCTTGGGGAAGTCTGAGGTCGGTTTGATCTCGCCACCGCCCGCCGGATTGAACTTCCATAGCGGCAGAAGAAGGTTGGTCTTGCCAGACTCGTTTACGCCGATCAGCGCGGTGACATGATCCAGTTCAAGGTACCCGGAGTCGGCAACAGACCGAAAGTTGGTGACACGATAGCGACGGAGCTTGAAGCCGTTTTCCCGCTTGTGGCTCTCCGTTTCGAGACTGCTGGAAACAGCCTTCGTTCCCACGTCCTGGGAAATCGTCTTGTCAAAATGCATCGGTGTCTCCTTCAGATCCGTATTCGGCGCAACTTGGCAACATTCGTGCGTCGCTAGTTGCAGACCGCTTCGCGAGCGGCGTCGAGCACGAGAGTTGATTTGTAAGGAGAACGCGTGAGATCCGGTTTTCATCCCCGCTTTCGCGCCTTGATCGAGAAGACGGCCTAAATTACCTGGAATTCGTAAACCGGCCCTTTTCAAATAAAATGGCGCGCAGAGCCAAAAATGCCCGACGCGCCAGATGCCTCCCAAGGTGTGAGGATATTCAGCCAGCCTTGTCGTACAGAACCACGGCACGCGCGTCCTGGGCAAACTCCTTGAGTTTGCGGCGCAAAAGCGCTTCGTCGGCCAAGTCTCCGAGATATTCCTGAAGAACCGCAATGGCGCTGTCGTCCCCTGGCACTCGCATGTCCTCGCGGATCAGTTTCTGCACGAGATCGTCCGCACCATTTGCCGGATCGTCCCTCAACGACGCGGCCCACGCGGCTATGAACCGAAAACTCCGAATCCGCACATGAAATTCTAATTCTGCGTCGCGCGCGAATTTCGCTTCGATCGATTTCTGGCGCTGCTTCAGTACGGCCATTTTTCTCCTTTCCAATGTTCCTGCTTGATTGAAGCCGTTCGGGCTTATGCCGCTTGCCGTTCCTTTTTCTCGGATGGAAGATCAGATTCGAAAGACAGTGTGTCCTGCGCTTCCGGTTGCACATCGACGGGTGCTTCGAGCAAAGCAACGACCTCAAGGCCGAGCATGCGCTCCCGTTCCGCAGCAAGGATCATCTCTTCGACGGTATTGTAGAGGCTGTCGCGGGACACGCCGATCAGGTCAAGCTGGCGATCGGACAGGCGGTCAAACACGGCCATGATTGCGGCGATGTCACGGCCGAAGCGCCAATCGTCATAGGCTTGCCGGAGGCCTGTCAAACCCCACCGGCGAGGCAAACCGTCTGCTTCCGCCCGGGATGAGCCGGACGTCGAGAATAGGCGTTTGAACATGTCGTAAATCTCCAGTTTTTTATGCCGCGGGTCAGACGGCGAGGACGTTGACCGCTTCTTCCAGCTGCAGGATTGCGCGTTTCATGTAGAAACCCTGCAACGCGAGATGGTTGGCGAAGATTGACCTGTCGCGGTCGCCGTTGAGCACGACAAGCGGTTGAAGTTCCGCGCCTTTTTCGAGGCCGTCGAGCGCCTGGTTCCAGATCATGCCAAGGCCGCGCTCCCGGATCACCCGGTCGAAGTCATGCCCCAGTCCGGAGAGCAGAACATGATAGCCATGCAGCATGCCCTTGTTGTGGTAGAAGACATCGTCGGCGCGACGGCTCAATATCCACCAGCCGGTATCCTGGGCCCGCTCGAGTTGCGCGGTCTGCGCGCCGAGATCGGCCGAGATCCGCGAGAGCGTGGCTGCCAGAGTATCGGCGCGACGTTCGAACACCGCCTCGCCTTGAGCAAGGCGCGCATTGTACCGCTCCAGCGCCGCGAGCCCTTGGCGATATTGCGACTCGGACGAAACGGAAGGAAGGAGCGAGCGAGACGGCTCCCAGATCCAGATATCCGGCGGAAACTGTAGGAAGCCGGTTGCTCGTTCCAGGTCCGGATCGTCGCTGGAAGACCCGCGTGTACGTGCAATCTGATCGAGCATCTCGAAGCTGAATCGACCAACCGCATCGATGATCCCCGTTTGGAAATTCGGCATGTTGTCGAGAACCGCGGCAGGAGCAATGACCGGATCGTTTGGCGTCCAGCCGTTCTCGTCGAGCTCGCGTCGAATGATCGCGGCTGCGGCCGAGATGGCGGCGCTTCCGGTAGCATCCTCGGCCTCGCTCGCGGGCGGGGCGGTGATGATCGAATGCTTGAGAGGACCGAGAACGCCGTAGCCAACAACGGCCCATAGCACCACCCCGATCCCCAGAACACGCGCGCTCCGCACGACGCGAAACCGACGACGCTTGTGCCGCGGACGCGCCTCTTGCGGTTTTGCGGGCACAGGCAGGAGCGAGGCTCCGTGGGTGTCGTTCAGGTGGTCATGCGTTGTCACTGGGCTCTTCCCCTTGCGGCTATGACACAACAACGCCGCAGCCGCGGGTTTCATCCCGCGCAAAACGAAAACACCGCGCAAAAAACCGGCCGAAAAAAATTTCCGCGAGGAGGGGATGAATTCCTGACGACAGACGTATGTGTCTCAGGATGTGAAAGCAGGAGATGTCAAAGATAATGGACGCGCGCTCTGAATTGGAAAGGAATCTTGACGAGTATGTCGCCAGCTTGAGGCGTTACGCGATGGTTTTGACGCGTAACCGCGACGCGGCCGACGATCTTGTCCAGGAGACTTTGACCAAGGCGATTGCCGCTGCCGACCAATGGCAGCCAGGGAGCGATCTGCGGGTTTGGCTCTTCCGCATTCTGCACAACACTCACGTAAGCGAGAGGCGGCGCCACAAGGTGCGCGAGGATGCCCGGCTCCTGATCCCGGAGGCGGTCGAGAACATCGACCCGACCAAGCGGATCGAGTTGCAGCAGGTGCTCGATGCCTTGCAGGAACTGCCCGAAGCGCAGCGTCTGCCCATCGTGCTCGTGGCCATCAAGGAGATGAGCTACGCCGACGCCGCGCGTACGCTCGATCTTCCGCTTGGAACTTTCTACAGCCGTCTGGGGCGGGGTCGTGCAGCGCTCCGCAAGATCGTGGGCGGACTGAAATCGAAGCGTCTGAAACTCGTCGTTTAAGGAGGCTGATACAATGACAACAGAAGCCCAGAACACATTGAACGCCTATATCGATGGCGAGCTTGGCCCCGAGGAAGCCGCCGAACTGGAGGCGCGTCTGGCCCGTGATCCGGAGGCCCGCCAAACGCTTGAAACTCTGTCACGTCAGAAAGGCCTGGTCGTTGAAGCGCTGCAAGCGATCGACACCGGGCCGGCGGATCTGCAGACCGAGCGGTTGAAGCGCCGACTGGCCGACAGGTTAGCTCAGCGCACCGTTCCTCTTTCGCACAGGCCCAGCCTCGGCTGGTTCCGCGCCGGCGCGCAGGTTGCCGCCGCATGTGCCCTCATGGCCTTTGGCTGGTGGGGACATGCGACGGTCACCGCCCCGACTGCGGGCGTTCCCGAATATGTCTCCGAAGCAGTCGGTGCCCATCAGGTCTTTGCCGAAGATCCCGACTATCCCGTCGAGTTTGCCGGAGCTGCAGTCGATGGCGCGGCGGATTGGTTCTCTGGCAAGATTGGCGTTCCAATATCGGCACCGGATCTTGACGAATATGGTGTGGCGCTGGTCGGCGCTCGCTTGTTGGGCACCAAGGAGGGTCCGCTGGCGCAGTATGTCTATGAAGATGGCAACGGTTCGCGCTACACACTCACGCTGGCCCAGCATCCGAAATCGGAGCCTATCGGGCCGCTCACCATCGTCGACTACCCGAGCCGGTCGGTTGGATACTGGCGCACGGCCGATGTCGACTTCGCCCTTGTGGGCGAGGGCGGTGCGGAGGACGTACAGAAAATCGCGATGGACCTGTCGAGCAAGACTTGACCTTGGGTGATCGCTGATTTTCGCGGGTCCATAGGGGCGGTTGAGGCCACATCGGGTGTCCGCCACAAACAGCGATCAAGTCGGACTTTGCGGCTGGATCTGCTATTTTCCCCGGTCCGGTGGTTTTGGGATCAAACTTGCCAAGCGTGCTTGAAGATGAGCCGCGTGGCAACGCGCCAAACGTGAACACGGGCAATTCAATCCCATCTTCTTGCGGAGCGTCCCTCGTCCTGCTCACATCCCGCTCCGCACCTTGAGGGCCGACCACCGCGTCGGCCCTCTCATTTTTTGCCTTCCAACAGGGATGAAACCGCGTCTTCGCGCGTCTTTTATTTGACGGTCGCGCAGCCAATGCCGACCGCGACCGTAAGTGAAACAAGAACAGGAGACCCGGATCCGGGCCCCTCTGGCAACCGAATGGCAGCCGGTTGTGATGTCGGATCCCTCGAACAGCGCCGTTTGACGCTGCCCAAGGAGATCCGATGAAGATTCGTCATGAATTCCCGCGGGATCTGCATCTGCAGACCGATCACCTCGTGATACTGCCCAGGCGACCGCATCGGGAATCCGACACGCCGGGTCGCGTCAGGGGAATGCTCGGGTCGGGCGCAGCGCTGGCCGCGATCTGGGCCGCACTGCACTGGGATGATCCCACCAGCTGGGTGATCGGCTTGCCGACCGTGGTCGCCGGTGCCGCGGCGACATGCTTGCTACCCGTTTCACCACCTCAAACTTTCTCCGTTGTTGGCGCGTTGCGCCTTGCGGGGTTTGTCTTCGCGGGCGTTCTTCGGGGCGCGCGCGACGTGAGCATGTTTACCCTTGTTCCAAGCCGGCTGCGTTCGGGGTGCCTGAACTTCCGTACACGCCTCGCCGAAGGACGCCCGCGCAGGCTGTTTGCCCTCCTTATTACGCTTTTGCCCGGAACCCTGACCGTCCGGTTGGAGGGGGACCAGCTCACCGTGCATGCGCTCGACTGCGGCCCAGCCGCGCGGGCCGATCTGGATGCGCTGGAAGCTCGCATCGCCGGTCTCTTCCGCCTGTCACTCGATGGAGACGCCTCATGATCCTCGACATCCTCACCTTGGTGACGCTCGCAGCGACATTGGCAGTGCTACCACGACTCGTCCTCGCGCGTGATGCGGCGGACCGTATCCTCGCCATGCAATTGGCTGGAACAGGCACGGTCGCCATTCTGCTGTTGCTCGGCGCGGCGGAAGCCGCACCGGCGCTGTTCGACATCGCTCTGGTCTTTGCCGCGCTGGCCGCGGTGGCTGGAATCGCCTTCGTCGCGCTTGGTCGGAGGAACGCATGACGGAACTGCTGCATTTTGCCGGTATCGGCCTCATGATCGCGGGAACCGCATTTCTCGCAATGGCCGCACTCGGCGTCTGGCGCCTGCCGGACCTGCTCTCGCGCCTGCATGTCCTGACCAAGGCCGACACGGCCGGGGTCGCGCTGATCGCGCTCGGCGCAGCCTGCCTCGCACAGAGCTTCGCCGCGACGCTCTCGCTCCTGCTCTGCACGTTGCTGGTCGCCCTGTCCGGCGCCACGACTGGCCACCTGATCGCGCGGGATCACGTTGAATCCGCCTCATCTCAGGAGGAGTCGCCGTGATGATGGTGTTCGATGCTGTCCTAGCTGCCGCCTGTCTCGTCGCCGCGGCGATGGCACTCTTTGCGCGCGACCGGATCGCCGCGGTCGCGGCCTTCTTGGTGATGGGGTTGCTGATCGCCCTTGCCTGGCTGCGCCTCGGCGCGCCGGATGTGGCGCTGGCCGAAGCGGCCATCGGCGCGGGCCTGACCGGCGCACTGCTCCTGCGAAGCGCGCACCGCATTCCCGCGGCGCCGACAAAGCCGTTGCCTTCTGCGCAATGGCTCGGAGCCGGGGTGCTGTCGGTCGCGGTGGGCGGCGCGATCGTTTGGACCAGCATGAGCATCGGTGCCGCCCCGGCCTATCCGCCGCTCGTCGCCGTAGCAGTGCCGGAGAGCGGTGTGGAGAACCCGGTCACCGCGGTCCTGCTCAATTTCCGCGCCTGGGACACGCTGCTGGAGATCGCCGTGCTGTTCGCGGCGCTCGCCGTCGTTGCCGTGGTCAAGCCGGTACGCCCGCGCATTGCGCCGCTCGGACCGCTGATGCTGCCCTTCGCCCGCGTGGTCCTGCCGCTGACCATCCTGCTGGCCGGCCATCTGCTGTGGCAGGGTGGCCATGCGCCCGGAGGCGCCTTTCAGGCCGGCGCGGTGCTGGCTGGCGGCGCCATCGCGCTCGGCTTGAGCGGGGCGGTTCGCCCGATCCGCTGGGGCCGGGCCGGGCTGGCGTGGCTCTCTATACTCGGTCTGGCCGCTTTCGCGGTCGCGGCCCTTGCCGCCGAACTGCTGACCGGCGCGCTGCTTGGCTATCCCGCGGGCGCCGCCAAGGCCTGGATCATCGCGATAGAGAGCGCGCTCACCCTCTCCATCGCCGCAACACTGCTGCTTCTCTTCTTTGGACCCGCCGAAAGACACTGATATGATTTCTGACTTCGCCTTCCTCCTCTCCGGAGCCGGATTGATCGGCCTTGCACTCTTCCGGCTGGCCACCAGCGCCGACCTGCTTATGCGGGTGCTGGGGCTGAATGTGCTCGCCATCGGCATCGCCATGGTGCTGCTGGTGGCGGCGCGTGGTGCGGCGGGAACGGACGCCGTGCCGCAAGCCTTCATCCTGACCGGCATTGTCGTGTTGGTCGGTGTCACCGCCGCGCTTCTGGCGCTGGCCGAGCGGGTCGCGGAGGCACGCGATGAGTGACATCTCGCTCATTGTGCTGTTGCCGCTTCTCGCGGCCGTGCTGACCGCGGCCCTGCCACCGCAGGCCGCCGCTGTCGGGGCCCTCGCCACCGCGCTCAACGCGCTCCTAGCGGCCAATCTCGGACGGCAGATCCTCCAGGGTGGCCCGGTCACCGAGGCAATCGGCGACTGGGCGGCGCCGCTCGGCATCGCCTTTGTCGCCGACGGCCTTGCCGGCGTCATGCTCGCCATGACCGCGATCGTCGGCCTCGCCGTCAGTCTGCAAGCCGCCGCGGGACCGGCGCGCGCGGGGTTCTGGCCGCTCTGGATGGCGACATTGGGCGCGCTCAACGGGCTGTTTCTCTCCTCGGATCTCTTCAACATCTATGTCGCCTTCGAGATCCTCGGGCTGGCGGCGGTGGGCCTGACCGCCCTGGCCGGTACGCGTGCCGCCCTGCGCGCCGCCTTCGACTACCTGACAGCCGGCCTCGTGGGCAGCCTGTTGGTGCTGCTCGGCATTGCGCTCAGCTATTCGGTGACCGGCCGGGTGGACATGGAGGCCGTCGTCCTGCTCACGCAGAGCGACACCGGCCGCATCGCCCTGGCGCTTATCGCCGCCGGGCTGGTCGTCAAGGCCGCGCTCTTTCCGCTGCACTTCTGGATGCCGGCCGCCCATTCCAGCGCCGCGCCTGCGGCCAGTGCGCTGCTGTCGGCGTTGGTGGTGAAGGGGGCGCTCTACCTCGTGCTCCGGCTCTCGCTGGAAGGTGGCGCGGGGACGGAGTTCCTGCGTAACACGCTGGCTGTCCTCGGCGCCGGTGGCATGCTCTGGGGGGCCTGGAACGCGCTGCGCGCCGAACGGCTGAAGCTGCTGGTCGCGCATTCAACCGTGGCCCAGATCGGCCTGATCGCGCTGGCCATCGGGGTGGCGGGCAATCCGTTTGAAACCGGCCTCTGGCAAGCGGCGGCGCTCCTGATGCTCTCGCATGCGCTGGCAAAGGCGGCGATGTTTCTCGCCGTGGGCCGGATAGCCGAAGCCCTCGGCCATGACCGGATCTCCGGCCTGAACCGCGAGGAGCTGCGCCCGGGGCCGGCCGAGTTCGCCTTTGCCATCGCCGCGATCAGCCTCGTCGGCCTGCCGCCCACCGCCGGCTTCATCGGCAAATGGTTCCTGATCGAGGGGCTGATCGACGAAGGTGGCATCCACTGGATCGCGCTGATCCTGCTCGGCACCGCGCTATCGGCGGCCTATCTCTCCCGCGTCGTCTCGCGCTGCCTGCGGGGCGGCCCGCATGTCGCGGCGACCGCGCAGCGCCCGCCCTGGCGCACCGGCGACGTCGCAGCCCTCGGTCTAGCCACAGGCGCCTTGCTGCTCGGGCTCGCCGCCGCCCTTCCCATCACGCTTCTGGAGACCCCGTTCGCATGAGTTCCGTTCTGCCCCTTGCCATCCTGATGACCTCCCTTGGCGTCGCGCCGGTCATCCTGATGATGCCGGACAGCGCCCGCCGTCTGCGCACCGGCTTTAACCTTGCCGCCGCATCGCTGAAGGTGGCGCTGGTCGCGTGGCTATCCTATGAGGTGGCACATGGCGCCAGCTTCGACCTCCGGCACAGCATCGCGCCGGGGCTGGAGCTGCACCTGCAGGCGGACGCGCTGTCGGTGCTCTTCCTCGCGCTCTCCTCCATCCTGTGGCTGCTGACGACGATCTATGCCGTGGGCTATCTCGAAGGCGGCACGGATCGCAGCCGCTTCTTCGGATTCTTCAGCCTCTGCGTCGCCTCCACCGTCGGCATCGCCATGGCCGGGAACCTCTTCACCTTCCTGGTCTTCTTCGAACTGCTGACGCTGGCGACATGGCCGCTCGTGGTGCATCGCGGCACGTCCGAGGCGCACCGCGCCGGGCGGATCTATCTCGCCTACACGCTGGGCGGCGGGCTGGCGCTGACGCTGGGAACGATCTGGCTCTACGCGCTGGCGGGCGAGGTCGCTTTCGAACCGCGTGGCGTTCTGGGCGAGTTGCCCCAGACCGCGCCGCTGGCGCTTACCGCGATCTTCGTGCTGCTGATCGCCGGCGTCGGGGTCAAGGCCGCGCTGGTGCCGCTGCATGGCTGGCTGCCGCTTTCCATGGTTGCGCCCGCACCTGTCAGCGCGCTCCTGCACGCGGTCGCGGTGGTCAAGGCCGGTGCCTTCGGCATTATGCGGATCGTCTACGACGTCTATGGCGTCGAGACCGTACAGGCGATGGGGCTCGCCGCGCCGCTCGCCGGGCTGGCCGCGCTCACGATCCTCTGGGGCTCGTTCCGCGCCCTGACGCAGGACGACCTGAAGAAGCGTCTTGCCTATTCGACCGTCAGCCAGGTGAGCTACATCACGCTCGGCGTTGCGCTGATCTCGCCGGTGGCGGCCATCGGCGGGCTTGCGCATCTGGTGCATCAGGGGATCATGAAGATCACCCTTTTCCTCGCTGCCGGTAATTTCGC
Source organism: Tropicimonas marinistellae (assembly GCF_001509585.1). Taxonomy (GTDB): domain Bacteria; phylum Pseudomonadota; class Alphaproteobacteria; order Rhodobacterales; family Rhodobacteraceae; genus Tropicimonas; species Tropicimonas marinistellae. The sequence goes on from NZ_LNCI01000002.1 coordinate 275,530, forward strand.
CGAAGGCGAGGGCGTGAAGACCGTGCGCGCGATGGATGGCATGGGCCAGCGCATGCCCGGCGCAATGCTCGCCTTCACCGTCGGCGCGCTTGGCATGATCGGCATCCCGCCACTGGCTGGCTTCGTGAGCAAGTGGTATCTCGGCGCCGGCGGCCTCGATGCCGGCCAACCGATGGTGATCGCGCTGCTCGCTGGCTCCAGCCTGCTCAACGCCGCCTATTTCCTGCCGATCCTCTATCGCGGCTGGTTCTGCCCGGTTCCCGAAGGCGCCACGCCCGGCCGCCGTCTTGGCTGGATGCTCGCCATTCCGCCCGCCACCACGGCCACGCTGGTTCTTGCTGCCGGTCTGCTGGCCAGCGCACCCTTCAGCCCGCTCGGCTGGACCCGATTCATCGTTTCCCTGGAGTATCTATGATCGCCCTTCCGCTTTGGCTCGTCCCCGCCGCGCCGCTCGCGCTGCTTGTCCTGTTCGCCCTGCCGCAGGCGCGCGACGCGTTGCGCACCCTGCTGCCCCTTGCGGCGCTGCCGGCGCTGTTGGCCGCACTTGCCGCGCCCAGCCCGATGCCGGTCCGGCTCGACTGGCTGCTTCTCGGCGCCGAGTTTGCACTGACCGATATTGGTGCGGCTTTCCTCTTCTTCACCGCAGCCCTATGGGGACTTGCGGGCTGGCAAGCGCTGCGGCTTCTGGCCGACGACCCGCATCGCGATCGCTTCCTCGCCTGTTTCCTACTGGCCATGAGCGGTAATTTCGGCCTGCTCATCGCGCAGGACATGGCCTCCTTCTATAGCTTCTTCTCGATGATGAGCCTCGCGTCCTGGGGCCTCGTCCTGCATGGCGGTGGCGTGGCACAGCGCTTTGCCGGAAAGATCTATATCGCCTTTGCCGTCGCAGGGGAGGTCGCACTCTTCGCCGGGCTTGCCATGGGTGCCTTCGCCACCGGAGAGCTTGCCTTGTCCGCGATGGGCGGGGAGGGCGTGCCGCCGTTGGCCGTGGCCCTGGCCGCAGGCGGGTTGCTCGTCAAGCTGGGCGCTGTCCCGCTGCATCTGTGGCTGCCCCTGGCGCATTCCGCAGCGCCCGCCCCGGCCAGCGCCGTGCTCTCAGGTGCCATGCTCAAGGCCGGCCTCTTCGGTCTGATGATCGTGCTGCCGCTTGGCGACGCTGCATGGCCCGCGGCCGCAGCCACACTGGCCGCAATGGCGCTGGCCGGGTTGGTCTTGGCTCCTGCCCTGGGGCTGGTGCAGGGCGATCCGAAATCCGTCCTCGCCTATTCGAGCATCGGCCAAATGAGCCTGATGGCACTCGGTCTCGCGGCGGCTCTCGCTGCGCCCGAAAGCTGGTCGCTGATCGCCCCGGCATTGATCCTGCTCGCGACGGTCCACGCCTTTGCCAAGGCTGGGCTCTTCCTCGGCGTGCCTGCTGTCTGGGCGTCTCCGCGGGGCGCTACCCGGCGTGCCATCTTGTTGACACTGGCCCTACCGGCACTCGCGCTGGCCGGACTTCCGGGAACGGGTGGGTTTTCCGCCAAGGACGCCCTGAAATCGGCCCTTGTGGACATGCCGCAAGGGTGGATGCTGTGGCTCGCCCCGGCGCTCATTCTTGCCAGTCTCGGCACAGCGCTGCTGATGATACGCGCGCTCTTGCTTCTTGGGTCGGCCGAACACAAACCCTCCGTGCCGCCCGATGCGATCCTGCCATGGTTTGGGCTTGTCCTTCTCTCCGGGGCCGGCCTTTCGCTTGCGCCGGTGAGCGTTGTTGCGTCCGCGTCCATCAAGCTCGCCGATTTTCTGCCCGTCGCAATGGCCGTAGTCTTTGCTTTGGCCGCGCTCGTGCTGACACGCGCCACGCGCTTGCGGGTTGATCCGCCGGCGCCCGGAGAACTGCTCGGGGTGTTCCGCCGTGAACCCGAACCCGAGCCCCTGCTGGCCCTGCCGCCACCGCCGCGCAACTCCCGTGGTCTTGTCCTGCGCCGCGGCCGCCTTAGCGTTGCACGGCCTGAGCAAGGGTCGCTGGCAATTCTTGGCATGACCGCTGCTCTTGCTCTCTTCGCGCTCTTGCCGGAACCGGCGGCCGAGCCGCCGGGCAATCCACCTGAGATCACCGGACCATGATTAAAGGTTCGCCTCGATCAACTGCCGTACCAAGGGATTGGGGAAACGGCGCGGGAAGGTCATCGCCCAGAACCGCTCCGTCAACCCGGTTGTCTCGGCATGCTCGACCAATCGCCCCGAGGCCAATTCGTCTGCGACAACGACCGGAGGCACCAGCGCAACGCCCATATCCGCCCTGACCATCAGGCGCATCATCGCCATGTCCTCGATCTCCGCAGCGATTTGGCAATGCGCGCCGAGCCGGTTTGCCAGCGCGTCGAACCCGGTGCGAATCTCGGAGCCCCGCGCCGGTAGGACGATGGGCTCGCGGCCCAAGACATCGGCAAGGCTACCGGCCATGCGCACTGAACTGCCGACGATCGAGATCGGTTGTTCCGAGATCAGATGTGCCTCGATGCGCCCCAGTGCGTCGTCAGGAGGCGGTGTCGTTCCTAGGATCACGTCGAGCGCATGGGCGCGCAGGCCTTCGAGCAATTCTCCCAGCCTTCCGGAGCGCAGCACTAGGTCGGTGTCGCTTCGCCCGACAAGCGGCGCCAGAAAGCGCATCTGGAAGTTCCGCGACAACGTAGCTTCGGCCCCAACGCGGAAGGCCCGCCGCACTTGTCCGGTCTGTCCCAGCGTGTCTACCAGATCGCGTCCGGCTGCAAAGATCGCGTCGGCATGTTCAAGGGTGATCCGGCCAGCTTCGGTCAGGTGCAAAGCGCGCCCGCGTCGCTCGAACAGGTCATGGCCCAGTCGAGCCTCCAGCGCCCGAACCTGGGTGGAAAGCGCAGATTGCGACAGGTTCAGCAGGTCTGCTGCGCGCGTCAGGTTCCCCTCATGCGCCACGGCGTGGAAATAGCGCAGGTGGTTGTAGTTCAGATTGGCCATCGTTCACCTGAATAGAACGTTTCGTCCTAATCATTGTATTTTTCATTGGATCGCGCGTCCACCATAACCGACGAAACCATTGCCGAAGGAGACGCCCCGTGAACGCCGTCCTGCTCTTGTTGCTCGCCCCGTTGGCTGTTCTGATCGCGGGCGCAGTGCGGTTCCGGGAAACCCGCATGCCCGACCGCCCGCCGCGCGGGCCGGAAAGTGCCGCACTGGTTGCATTCGGCTTGTCCGTGATCGCTGCCGCAACGCTGCCGTTGACCGGCTCGATCACGTCTCCGGTGCTGGGCTTCGGAGAGATTGGCTTCTCGGTACGGCTCGACATCGTCTCGGTGGTCATGTTGCTGCTCACCAGCGGGTTGGCCTGGGTCATCCTGCGTTTCTCTGCAACCCACCTGCAAGGCGAGCGGAAGGAAGGGCATTTCACAGGCTGGCTAAGTGTGACGCTTGCGGGCGTGATGTTACTTGTTTCTGCCGGCCACCTTGCGCAGCTCGTGCTGGGATGGGCGCTGACCGGCATCGGTGTGAATCGGTTGCTGATTTTCTATCCCGAGCGCGCCGGAGCACGGCGAGCCGCGCGTAAGAAGATGCTCGTGGCGCGCTGCGCGGATTTCGCCTTGGTCGCGGCGGCAGGTTTGCTGGTGATTGCCTTCGGCACGTCCGAGATCGCAGCGATTGCCGAAGCTGCGCGCAGCGGCGATCTACCGCTCGCGGCCGTCGCTGCCGCCGGTTTTCTCGCACTTGCCGCGATCCTCAAGTCGGCTCTATTGCCAGCGCATGGCTGGTTGACCGAGGTCATGGAGGCACCCACGCCAGTCTCGGCGCTGCTTCATGCCGGGGTGGTCAATGCAGGCGGTTTCCTTCTGATCCGCTTCGCAGACGTCATGCTTGGCGCGCCGGCCATACTTGCGGCGCTCGTATTGATCGGTGGCCTCTCGGCGCTGATCGGTGCGCTGGTAATGCTCACGCAACCGGCGGCAAAAACGGCGTTGGCCTGGTCCACCATTTCGCAGATGGGGTTCATGGTGCTCCAATGCGGCTTCGGCCTGTTCGCCCTCGCGCTGCTTCATGTCGTTGCACACTCGCTTTACAAGGCACACGCCTTCCTGACCGCTGCCGATGCGGCGAAAACCGTGCAAGCTGCGCGTCGCCTCGGACCGGTCGCGATCCCGGGCGCCCGGGCCGTGGGGCGCGCCATGGGCATTGCGCTGGCGATCTACGTTTTGGTCGGACTGCCGCTCGGGCTTGTTGAAAAGTCGCCACAGGCGGTTGCCCTTGGGGCGATCCTCGTTCTTGGCATCGCCTATCTCGTGGCCCAGGGACTGGCCGACGAGGCCCCCCGCGCGCTTGGTGTGGCGACGGCCCGTGCCTCGGCACTTTTCGCAACTGGCTATTTCGCCTTCCAGTGGTTGGCCAATGCAATGACCGCCGGCGCCCTGCCTCCGACTCCGGTGGCAGGTCCGCTGGAATGGGCAATGATCGCACTCACCGTCGCGAGTTTCGGTGCCTTGGCGGTGGTGCAGGCATTGTTGCCGGCCTGGTCCGCGCATCCGGCCGCCCGCGGCCTACGCATCCACCTTGCAAATGGCCTTTACCTCAATGCCCTGACAGATCGTCTGGTCGGAGCCTGGGCCAAGATACCGGTCCCGGTCCCGATTTCCCCCGTAATCGACGCGCCCGGCACGCAATTGCCTGCCGATCCCATCCCCAAGCGTTCAAATGCCAAGAAACCTGTGGAGGTCTAAGAGATGTTCATCAAACACGAGGACTTTATCCCTGAGCTTCAGACCTATCTCGCTGCCGCCGAGGAGGCCGCCAAGGAGATGGCGCCGCTTTTCCCGCTGGATCGGGCCGTGGCGGTGAACCCATTCCACGGACAAGCCGACATTTCGATCGCGCTGGCGGCTGCGCGACTGGAGCGCGCGGCCGGGCTGCGGATTTTTCCCGATCGAGCATATCACGCCAGCCGGATTGCGCGTGGAGAGGTGACCGAGGCCGACATCGAGCAAGCCCTGGACGAGCTTTCGCCCGGGACGGGTGTGAACCTATTGTCGGTGCTGGCCGCGTTGCACGAGACCGCGCCGATGGCCACCGCGACCCCGACTGTGGCCGAGCTTGCCGCCGCGGCTGTTGGGACGGATTGGCCCGGTCTCGTGACCGAGAGGATCGGCGCCTGGGCTCAGGGGTATTTCGACCGGGGCCACGCGCTGTGGGGTCGTGCGCCGCGCCCTTCCGCCTGGGCCGACTGGCGGGACTGGGCGACACATGACCTTACGCCGGAAATCCTCGGCTGCGCCGGGTTTGCAGAACTGGTGAGCCAGACCGACCGTAACCCGGTACGAGCGCTTGCCGAAGCTTGTGTCGCTCTTGGTATCGATTCAGACGCGGCGCCAGCGGCCTTCCGGCGGTTGCTTTGGGACATGGGCGGTTGGGCCGGACATGCCCGTCATCTCTCGTGGGAGGCGGAACTCGCGGGTGAGGCCGACAGCACGCTTTGCGAGATGCTCACGATCCGACTGGTCTGGGAACAAGCGCTCTACGCGCAGTTCGGCGCGGCCGTCGTCGAGGGCTGGGGAGCGGCGTGCCAGCGGCACCGTCAACCGATCCGTGCGCGCATCGACCATCTTGTCGATGCCGTTCTTCTGCGGGCATCGGAAATCGCCTCCGGCCGCCGGCTCGACGGGGTGCTCGCAGCCACGGCTCAGCCGGAAACGCCCCCCGACATCTCGGCGCAACTGGTCTTCTGCATCGACGTCCGTTCGGAACGCTATCGCCGCGCGCTCGAAACGGTCGCCCCGGATATCCGCACCCATGGCGCGGCGGGATTCTTCGGGCTGACCCTGACGCATCGCCCGGCCGCCTCGAACGAGACCGAGGCGCATTGCCCGGTCCTGCTGAGCCCGGCCCTGGAGTCGCGGGAAAGGTGCGCCGACGATACGGTGCGGCGTATTCAGGGGAGGGCAACGCGTGCCGTCTCGCGCTTTTCCAGGGCGGCGGTTTCGAGCTTTGCCTTTGTCGAATCTGCCGGCCTTCTGCGGGCCGGCGATCTCTTCGTGGGCTCGCTTTCGCGCAGCCGGAGCGACAGCGACCACGGTCCCGCGCCACAGCTGACGCTCGATCCATCCGGTCCGGAGGCAGTTGAGGTAGCGGAATCTGCTCTCCGCGCGATGGGCTTGACCGGGCCCTTTGCGCCGCTGGTCGTCTTTGTTGGCCACGAGGCACATGTCACCAATGATGCTCAGTCCGGTCTGCTGCAATGCGGGGCCTGTGGTGGCCATAGCGGTGCGACCAATGCGCGGGCGCTGGCACAGCTTCTGAACGAAACCCCGCTGCGGCGCGCACTCGCCGCGCGGGGCATCGAGATCCCGGACTTGACTGTGTTCAGGGCCGCAATCCATGACACCGCGACCGACGCTGTCACGCTGTTTTCCGAAGACCCAGTGGGTGTGCGTCACGAACCATCGGTCAAGTCGCTGCAGGACGCGCTCAAGCGGGCCAGTGCGATGGCGCGGGCCGAGCGGGCGGTGTCGTTGCCCGGTCGCTCGGATCCGAACGCACTGGTAGAACGCGGCACCGACTGGGCGCAGACCCGCGTTGAATGGGGTCTGGCCGGGTGTTCGTGGTTCATCGCAGCCCCACGCGCAGCGACATTGGGACGAGATCTCACCGGACGCGCCTTTCTGCACGACTACGATGCCAACAACGATCCAGATGGAAACTGGCTGGCGCAGATCCTTGGCGGGCCCGTTTGCGTCGCGGCATGGATCAACCTGCAGTATTACGGTGCGACCGTGGTGCCGGAAGCCTTCAGCGCCGGGAACAAGCTCGTCCATAATGTTGTTGGCGGTTTCGGTGTATTGGACGGCACCTCCGGTGCGCTGCGCGGGGGACCATCGCTGCAGGGCACCACGATTGGAGACTTCAAGGTTCATGAGCCTGTCCGCTTGCAGGTTCGGATCGCCGCGCCCCGCGCATTGATTGACAGCGCTCTGAGCCGGGTTCCCTTGGTCAAGACGATGCATGACGCAGGTTGGCTGCATATTCAGCCCATGCCCGGAGTGCCTCACTAGGAAGACGAGCGACCTTCCTTGGCAGGTCGCTTTGGGAACCAAAAGGATCTACTCGAACATGAGGTTAGCCTGGCTTCTCACCAACAAGCACGCCCCGCTCTCGCCGAGTGGCACCGACACGGTGCGGTACACGGGGCAGGCTCTCAGTTTACTCGGAGGTGAATTTGAAACCGTCTGACGCCACCCGTCGGGGGTCGTAACCGGTATCTCCAGCGCCAACGGTGAAAAAGACGAGACCGGCCACTGCTGGGGGCAGGGCCGAAGGGTAGTCACGCAGAGCAAGGGCGCGTTTGCGCCGTAGGCGTTAGGAAGAACTGTGCCCGAATTTTGCCCACCCGCCTCGGGCACCACGGTTTGGACCTCCGGCTGTTCGGTTGATTGGGCAGATCCATAGGCCACGTGTCCGGGGGCTCGTTCATTTCAGGGCAGAGAGAGCGGAAATGGTTTTAGGCGCGTTGGAACGCGTCGTTGAAATTGTACATATGTGCGCCAGGAATGCCGAAGACGGTGTCCACGCACGCGATGAGCGCATCGAAGATGGACTGTCCGGTGTTCCTGATCCCGCTCCGATCAGCTGTCACGTTGCGGCGTCTTCACCGGAAGGAGCGTCCCGCAGCACTCCCCGAAACCGATCCGGAAACCGTCGCCCTGCGCATGCCCGCGCAGCGTGAGTGTGTCGCCATCCTCGATGAATGTACGCGTGCCGCCGTCGATTTCGACGGGGTCCCTGCCGCCCCAGCTCAGTTCAAGGAGCGAGCCGCGACTGCCCGGCTCGGGGCCCGATATCGTGCCGGACCCGAGAAGATCCCCCACTCGCATTGGGCAGCCGCAGGTGCTGTGATGGGCCAGTTGCTGTGCCGTGGAATAATACATCTCCCGGTAATTCGTCCGGGAAATCACCGTCTCTCGACCGCCCTCCGGCGCCAGCGCCACGTCGAGCGCGATGTCATAGAGCATCGGCCCTGCGTCCCGCAGATGCGGTGGCAGCGGGACCTCCCGCGCCGGTGTGTCCACCCGGAACGGCTCCAGTGCCGCGGCGGTCACAACCCAGGGTGAGAGCGACGTGGCAGTGGCTTTGGACTGAAACGGGCCAAGCGGCTGGTATTCCCAGGCCTGAATGTCGCGCGCCGACCAGTCGTTCAGAAGCACATAGCCGAAAATGTTCTCGAAGGCTTCGCCGACCGTAAGCGGGCGGTCCGAAGGCACTCCCACGATGGCCCCAATTTCAAGCTCGATATCGAAGCGTGCGGAGGGGGCGAAACGCGGCGCGCTGTCCTCTGAGCCTTTCACCTGTCCCCAGGGGCGCCGCACCGGCGTACCGGAGACCACCACCGAGGAGGCGCGGCCATTGTAGCCGATTGGGATGTGGAGCCAGTTCGGCGGTAGCGCATTCTCTGGCCCTCGGAACATGGAGCCGACGTTGAACGCGTGATGCCGGCTGGCATAGAAATCGGTGTATTCCGCAATATCGAAGGGCAGGTGGAGCGTGACGCTCTCCATCGGATGCAGAACGCGCGCCCGCAGAGCGTCGTCGTCGCGCAGAAGCGCGTTCCCGGACGATAGAAGATGGCTCAGGGCAAGGCGCAGCACGCTCCAGCTTGCTGGCCCCTCCGCCATGAATGCATTGAGCGTGGAAGCGCGCAGTGCGCCCGCAGCATCGCCAATCTGCAACAGGCCCGCATCGACGGCCGCGGGGAGATCAAGCACCTGGTCGCCGATCGCCACCCCCAACCGCCTCTGGGTACCTCGGACGTTAAAGGAACCGTAGGGCAGGTTCTGGATCGGGAAGTCACAATCCGCAACGTTGGCGGCATCGACCCAGCTGCGGAGGGTGGGGTCGTTGGTCTGGTCCAGCACCAAAGAGTTCCTTTCATGCTGGGCGGGCGAAACGGCGCCCGCCCATGGTCAGCGTCCGAACCCGGCGGAATACGGAAGCCATGTCGCCAGCCCCGGCATCATCAGCAGGAGGACGAGGCCGAACAGCATCAAGAGCACGTAGGGGAAGGCACCGCGAACCACCTCGGTGAGAGAGGCGTCTGTGATGCCCTTGATGACAAAGAGATTCATGCCAACCGGCGGGGTGATCATCGCCAGTTCCAGATTGATCATCAGCAGCACGCCGTACCAGACGAGGTCGATCTCCAACGCGTTCATCGTCGGCAGCAGGATCGGTGTGGTGATCAGGATGATCGCGATTGATTCGAAGAACATTCCCATCACGAAGATCATCGCCATGACCATGAGCATGAAGCCCAGCGGGCCGAGGCCAATCTCGGCGACCATTTCGGTGACGCCGACGGGCAGCCGGATGATGGTTATGGCATGGCCGAACATCGCGGCGCCGGCGATGATCATGAACACCATCATCGAGGTGCGCATGGAGGAATAGGCGCAGTCCCAGAGGTCCTTCAGCCCGAAATTGCGATAGACGAGAACGGCGACCAGTAGCGCATAGACGGAGCCAGCTGCTGCCGCCTCTGCGGCAGTGAAGATCCCGAGGTAGATTCCTCCCATTACCACCGGCGGTGCCATGAGGGCCCAGATCGAGTTTCGGATTGCGCGCAGGATCTTCGGCATTCCCGCGAAGGCGGGGCGGTCGCCGCCGCGGAGCGTGGCGCTCACGATCGAATAGCCGGCAAAGATCAGCGCGAGAAGCAACCCCGGCACGATCCCGGCGAGAAAGAGCGCGCCGACCGAGGCCTCGGAAACGATTGAGTAGAGAATCATCGGCCCAGATGGCGGGATCAGGATGCCGAGCGTACCGCCGGCCGCGACCACGCCGAGCGCTTGGCGTCTCGGGTAGCCGTAGCGCTGCATTTGCGGGATCGCACTCGAACCGACCGAGAGTGCCGTGGCGACGGAAGAACCAGAGATGGCAGCGAAGATCGTGCAGGCCATGACCGTGGCGACACCGAGACCGCCGCGGATATGCCCGATCAGCGTGTGGGCCATCTCGTAGAGGTCGTCGATCACCTTGGCGCGCATCATGACCTGCGCCATGAAGACGAAGAGTGGGATCGTGGTCAGGATCGGCTTGTTAAGGTGGGCATAGACTGTGTCTGCGACGGAGCCGATCCCGCCCTCGAAGATCAGCAGGATAACTGTCGCGGTGAGCCCAAGTGCCGCAAAGATTGGGATGCCGGTCAGGAGCAGCAGGATCAATCCGGTGAAGATCAGGAATGCGGTCATCGGCGCAGTTCTTTCAGGACGCGGCCAATCAGGCGCGCAATGGCAAAGAGCCCAAGCAGGATGGCCCCGACAAGCATCGGCACCTGCGGAATCCAGGATTGGATCTCGATGGCACCTGACGTGAAGGAACCGAAACTGTGGGCGAATTCGATTGCTTCCCAGGTGCTGAGCCCCAGCACGACAGAAAAGGCCAGCACGCAGAGATCGCTCCAGATCCAGCGCAGGATATCCCCCCGATGCGTCAGCGTCTCGGTCAGCAGGTCGATGGAGATATGGTTCCCACGCCGATAGGCTTCAGCGACACCAAACATGACCAGGGCGACCAGAAGCATGCCCGTGAGGTCATCGATCCAGACCGGCGGGCGGCCGATCACGTAGCGCATGAAGACGGAGTAGGTTGTCAGGCCGAGCGCGGCGAGGATCAGCAGTGTGCTGATCGCGCCGCCGGCCCAGACGACTGGCGCTAAAAGCCGCTCGGTGAAGGGGGCGGCCGAGGCCGCCTCCTTGTCGTTGGCGTTTCCGGACATTGCGTCAGGAGCCCGAACGAAGTTGGTCGATCAGTCCCAGCAGGGTTTGGCTGTCCGGATCGTCGGACTTGAACGCCTCGTCGAAGGCCGGACGCATCACGGCTTCCATCGCGGCGTTTTCTTCGTCGCTCGCGATATGGACCTGAACGCCCTTTGCCTCCAGTTCCGCCGGCGCCCCGGCAAGCGCCTCCTCGGCGGCCTCGACTGCCCAGACAGCGGCCTTCTCGCCAGCTTCGGACAGCGCGGCCTTGGCCTCGTCGGACAGGCCCTCGTAGAATTTCGGGTTCACGTAGCCGTGGAAGAAGACCGAGATCACCGGCGAGACCACGAAATGGTCCTGTACCTCGTAGTACTTCCGCGACACGGCGGCGTCCGTCCCGGTCATCGCGCCGTCGATCACGCCGGTTGCGAGCGCCTGGTAGACTTCGGAGCCCGGAAGCGCGGTCGGCGCGGCACCTAGGGCAGCGAGGCCGGCGTCGAAGGCCGGCGTCAGGCCACGAACCTTCATCCCGTCGAAATCTGCCGGCGTGGTCAGGAACTTGCCCTTGGACGTGAAGACCGAACTGTTGGTCTGGAAGAGCCAGACCACGTTCTCCACGCCCTTGGAGCGCAGTTTCTCCTCCAGGAAGTCGGCGGCTTCGGAGCCGTCCCAATTGCGCCAGATGTTGAGGTCCGAGAACGCGTAGGGTGCGGTCGTCACAGTCATGATCGGTAGGGTTTTGCCCCACTGGAACTGCACCGAGAAGGCGCATTCAATATCGCCCTTCGCGGTGGCGACGATGTTTTCCTTGGCGCCGACGAGGCTGTCCGCGCCGAAGATCTGCACGTCGATCTCGCCATTCGAGAGCGTTTCGACCTCTTCCGCCCAACGGTCGATGACCGTTGCAACGGTATGCGTCGGCGGCAGCTGATGGCTGCAACGCATTGGGGTTTCGGCGCTGGCCGGGGCGAAAGCACCGGCGAATAGCACGGTGCCGAGCGCGGTCGTCAGAAGTTTCGTTTTCATTTGGTGTCCTCCCATTTCAGGTTCTTGTCTGTCGTGGCGCTGTGCCACCGTTGCCAAACCGCCTCCCCAGCGGTCGTTGCTCCGTCAGGCGGCCCGGGCGCGCCAATCAAGCGTTCCCGGCGGGCCAGCCTGGGCAAGCGCGCCATGAAGCGCCTCTTCCGGCATGGCCTCTGCGAGGATCGAACGGGTCGCGAGGACCCCATCGAGGTCGATGCCTGTCGCGTATCCCTTCGTCTCCGCGAGAAAGACCAGATCCTCCAAAACCACGTTGCCGGTCGCGCCGGGCGCGAAGGGACACCCTCCCAAGCCGGCAAGCGAGGCGTCGAAAACGCGGCAGCCGGCATCGAGCGCCGCTGACGCATTGGCGAGTCCGAGCCCACGGGTGTCATGCAAGTGGATCACGTAGGGCAGATTGCCGAGGCGGTGCTCTATGCGTGCGCAGAGCGAGGCAATCTGGCGGGGGCCTGCGTAGCCGACCGTGTCTGCCAGCCCGACCATGTCGACGCCGGCCTCGAAGCACCGATCCACCATGCGCATCACGTCATCCTGCGGAACCTCGCCCGACAGCGAGCAACCGAAAGCCATCGCGATGCCCACATTGATGATCGTGTCCTTGCCGGCCTCGTCGCGCAGCCTCACCACATTTGCAATCTCGGCGAGGCTCTGCTCCTGTGTGCGGCGGACATTGGCTTCGTTGTGGGCCTGGCTGGCCGAGATCACCACCGTGATCTCATCCACCGGGGTCGTTAGCGCATCCGTCGCGCCGCGCTGGTTCAGGGCAAGGGCGATGCCATGCGCATCGCCATGTCCGTCGACGGCGGCGATCACCTCGCGCACATCAGCAAACCGCGGCACCTTGTCGGCCGGCAGGAACGAACCGACTTCGAAATAGCGGATGCCGGCGGCATAGTCCTGTTCGATCCATCGTGTCTTTTGTTCGGTCGACGGCCAGGATTTCGTGAGCTGGAGACCGTCGCGCAAGCCGACTTCGCGAATGGCGATCTGGCCGGCGGGATAGGCTTTGTGAACATCAGCCATGATTACTCCGTGGCCTCCACTTTCAGGGAGCCGAGGATTTCAGCGTTGTGCTGGCCGATGGCGGGAATATCGACATTTGCCGCCACCACGGGATGACCGTTCATCTCCACCGGCAGGGCGGGGGCTCGGAAATCCTTCTTGTCGGCATAATGGGACGTGAAAAGGCCGCCGGGCCGGTTCACATGCGGATCGTCATACATCTCGGCTGGTCGTGCCACCGGGGCGAAGAGCAGATCGTTCTCCTCCATGATCCGGATCATCTCGTCATAGGGACGGCCGGCCACGACCTCGGCGATTTGCGGCAGGGTCCAGTCACGTGCCGCGATCTGGTCCGGGCGGGACTGGAGCCGCGAGTCCTCAAGCAGGTGGTCGAGACCGAGCCCTTTGCAGAGCTTCTCCCACTGGCCGTCGGTCGCGGCTCCGACGAAGATCTGCCGACCGTCGCTGGTCGGGAAGAGGTCGTAGACCGGCCAGGAGAACACCCGCTCCGGCATCGGCGGCGATTCCGTTCCCTCGATATCGAACTGCACCATGTGCTGGGCGACGAGCAGCAGGCAGTTCTCGAAGAGCCCGGAGCGGATCGCGGCCCCGTCGCCTGTCTTCTGCCGTGCGATGAGCGCCGCCAGCACGCCATAGGCGGTGAACAGCCCGCCCATGATGTCGTTGGCCGAAGAGCCGATGCGTAGCGGACGGCCGGTCGGGCCGGTCATATAGGCCATGCCGGTCATCATCTGCACGACCTCGTCCATGGCGGCGCGGTGCTCGTACGGACCCTTCAGGAACCCCTTGCAGGAGGCGGCGATGAGCGAGGGGTTCGTCTTGCGAAGCTGGTCCGGAGCGAGGCCCATCTTGGCCAGGGTTTCGTCTCGGAAATTCTCGACAAACACGTCGGCGGTTTTCAGCAGCGCGTGCAGCTTCGCAAGGTCGTCCTTGTCCTTGATGTTCAGCGTGACCGATTTCTTGCCGCGGTTGAAGGTCGGGAAGAAGCCGGCGCCCATCCCGGTCAGATTGCGGGTCTTGTCGCCCTGCGGCGGCTCGATCTTGATCACCTCGGCCCCGAGAAAGGCGAGGAACATGCCCGTCGACGGCCCCATTACCATATGGCTCATCTCCACCACGCGAATGCCGTCCAGAGGTAGTGCGGATGCCATCGGGCCCTCCAATCAATCCTTGTCGGGGGCAACTATGACACCGCAAGAACGGTCATGAAATTATATCCTTTCGAAGGTATCGTTCTTCGAATTAGAATGCTCACATGGACACCAGGCAACTTCGCTACTTCGTTGCCGTTTGCGAGTTCCGGAACCTCTCGCATGCGGCCGATCACTGCAATACGGCGGCCTCCGCCCTCAGCCATCACATCGCGAATCTGGAGGATGAACTGGAAACCCGCCTGTTCACCCGCAAACCACGGGGAATGGAGCCGACGGCGGCGGGCCTGAAACTCCTCACCCACGCACAGTTCATTCTGTCGGCCTTCGAGACCGCGGCCTCGGAGGTCAAACTCGGACAGGCAGAGATCTCGGGGAATATCGCAATCGGCATGCCCTTCTCGGTGATCAAGGTCATTGGGGGCGATCTCATGCGCAGGGTCATCGAGGATTTCCCGCGCGTCCGCCTCCTCATTCGGGAGGGCCTTTCCGGTGTGACCTACAATGCGCTTCGCACCGGGGAAATCGAGGCGGCGCTGATCTTCAATCCTCCGCCGGATTCGCAAACTTCGAGAACGCCGCTGCTCGAAGAGGAACTCTTCTGCATCGGCCATCGGGATATTGTGGGCGACACGGATGCGCCGATCCCTCTGGAGGAGATGGCGGACCTGCCGGTCGCGTTGTTGCAGAGCGGATCGCTTTCGCGAGCTTTGGTCGACCGGCCGGCGGAATTGGCCAAGCTCGAGTCGCAGGCGCGGATTCAGTTAGCCTCCATCGCCGGAACACTGAGTGCCCTCAAAGAGGGGCTTGCCTGCACTCTGGCACCGAAAGTGCTGGTCAGCGAGGAATTGAAGAGCGGCGAATTCGTCGCGCGCGCTGTCACGGACCCGCACCCGGTCCGAACCCTGCACCTCGTCTCAGCACTGGACGTGCGGCCGACATTCCTGCGCGAGAGGATATCGACACTGATATCTGAACTCGTGCGAGACGCCGTTCGGACCGGCCAATGGGAAGGCGCACGGCCTATCCGGGCGTGAATTCGGCCCGAAAGCGCCTGAGATTGCCGACATAGGTTTTGGCGGAGGCTTTCAGTTCTTCTTCGGCCTCGGGGCCAAGTACGCGTACCGCCTTGGCGGGCGCTCCCACGATCAGGCTGAAATCCGGGAACGCCTTGCCTTCCGTCACCAGCGCATTCGCGCCGATGATGCAGTTCTTCCCGATCCGTGCTTTGTTGAGGATCGTCGCCCCCATACCCACGAGCGTGTTGTCCCCGATCGTGCAGCCGTGGACGATTGCACGATGCCCGATCGTGACATCAGAACCGATCGTGAGCGGTGAGCCCGGATCGGAGTGGAGGACGGACCCCTCCTGGATATTGGTGCGGTTGCCGATCACGATGGGTTCGTTGTCGCCTCGGATCGTCGCGGCAAACCACACGCCGACATCCCGACCGAGGGTCACGTTGCCGATCACGTAGGCATTGGGTGCGACCCAGGTCTCCTCCTGCGGACAAGTCGGTGCGACGTTGCCCAGACTACAGATCGGCATCGGCCGCTCTCCTTTTGCTTGATCTTTCGGTTTCAGCTTGTCGCGGAAGTCATTGCCCGCCGACACCTCACATCGCTATCGGGTGCAGGTTTCCATGCATCGAGTTATCCCGGTTTCGTCGTGTTTGGCGGCGGTCTCATGAAACCGGGGCGAACCTGTCGGGATGCGCGGCCTGAAATGCGGGCAACTGCGAGAAGGCATCCCGGGCTGCCGTGCAACGGGGCAGGGCGGTGAGGTCAACGCCCCAGCGATCGGCATTGTAGAGTTGCGGAATCAGGCACACATCGGCGAGGCCGGGAGCGTCGCCCGCGCAGAAGGGCATGGACCCGCTTTCGGCCAAAACCGCTTCGAATGCGGCGAGGCCCGTGGCGATGCAGTTGCGCACCCAGTCGAGTTTGGCCTGCTCCCCGCCCAGGTCGGCAACGCGGTTCAGCGTCGAGAGATTCCCGAGGGGATGGATGTCGGCGGCCACGATCAGCGCAAGCGCGCGTGCACGGGCGCGTTCCGCCGGTGCCGTGGGCAGCAGGGGATGAATCCGGCGGGTCTCGTCGAGGTATTCGAGGATGGCGAGCGATTGGGTGAAACGTAATCCGTCGATGTCCAGCACCGGAACGGCTCCGATTGGATTGCGCGTCAGATGCTCGGACAACCGCTGCTCTCCAGCCGCGAGGTTTACCGCGACGCGTCGGTACGCCATGCCTTTGAGTTCGAGCCCGAGGCGGACGCGGTAGCTGGCTGACGAGCGCCAGTAATCGAAAAGAACAATCTCATCTACGCTTCTGGTCATCCGCGCCACTCTCCCCGATACGAACCAACCCGTCACCTGTAACCTCGACCGGCACCGGATCGAGAGAGCACCCTACGCCGAAGCCGTCGACACCCTTGCCGGTTTCGAGTTCGAAGCCCGCCTCATGATTGGAGCAGCGCAGGACCTTTCCGTCAGCGGAAAGAACCGACCCACGCCGGTAGTCGAGCGGCAGGAACTGGTGAGGGCAGGCGTTGACATAGGCGACCAGCCGCCCGCCACTTCGCGCCAGCAGGACAGGAAACCCCTCCAGATCGACGCTGGCGGTGCCGGCTTCCGGCACGTCGGCGAGCGGGCAAATCACCGTACCGTCCGCGGGCGCGCCGGGGTAGCTCTTCCAATCATCGCTCATGCACGTCGCCCGAGTTTCCCGACCTGCTGATGATGTGTCGAGGGGACACCGTCGGTCAGATCCCGCTCAACTCTTTCTTGTGCAGCCAGTCGGCATGTTTGGGCGCTTTCTTGGTCTTCGACCAATCCTCCAGCATCAGCCACTTCACCTCTTCCATGCGTTTCAACATTGCCTCCTCGTTCGGGTCGGGGCAGGCAAGTTCGATCCTGTGCCCGTTGGGATCGAAGAAATAGATCGAGTGGAAGATCGAATGGTCGGTTATGCCGAGAACCTCGACCCCGTTGCTCTCAAGGTGTTCCTTGAACTCGATCAGTTCGGCCCGGCCCTTCACCTTGAAGGCGATATGCTGGACCCAGACCGGCGTGTTGGGGTCGCGTCCCATTTCGGGCTTGGTCGGCAGTTCAAAGAATGCCAGCACGTTTCCGTCGCCTGCATCCAGAAACAGGTGCATGTAAGGGTCTGGCTCGTGCGTGGAGGGAACATGGTCTTCGGCAATCGCCAGTATGAAATCCATGTTCAACATTTTGCCGTACCACTCGACGGTCTCCTTCGCGTCCTTGCAGCGATAGGCGACATGATGGATCTTCTCGATTTTCATGACGTTTCTCCGTGGGCATACGTGAATGCGGCATATGGCGCGATCAATGGGCATATGATGCCGCGGCCGGGGAGAAGCGGCCGCGGCACGCGGGTTCAGGCGTCGGCCTTGAGTACCCCGCGCTCGATCTGGTCGCGCTCGATGGATTCAAAGAGCGCGCGGAAGTTGCCTTCGCCGAAACCGTCATCGCCCTTGCGCTGGATGAACTCGAAAAAGATCGGGCCGATAACGGTCTTCGAGAAAATCTGGAGCAGGATCTTGGTCATCCCGCCGCCCAGAACCCCCTCGCCATCGATCAGGATCCCATGCTTTTGCATCCGGTCCAGAGGTTCTTCGTGGTTCTTCACCCGCTTGCGCGACATCGCGTAGTAGGTAGCCGGCGGCGCAGGCATGAACTCGACGCCGGTATCACCGATCTCGTCGATCGAGCCATAGATGTCATCGGTACCGATGGCAACGTGCTGGATGCCTTCCCCTTTGTATTCCTTCAGATATTCCTCGATCTGGCTGTTCTCGTCAGCGCTTTCGTTGATCGGGATACGGATCTTGCCGTCGGGCGAGGTGAGTGCCCGCGAATAGAGCCCGGTCTGCTGCCCCTTGATGTCGAAGAATCGGATCTCCTTGAAGTTGAACACTTCGGAGTAGAACTTGTACCAGGTGTCCATGTTGCCACGCATCACGTTGTGCGTCAGGTGATCGAGATAGTAGAAACCGGCGCCCTTCGGCTGCGGGTCCCGCTCACCGAGCCATTCGAATTCTCCGTCATAGGGCGACCTGCCGTCGTCGTAATCCTCGACGAGGTAAAGAAGCGAGCCGCCGATGCCGACCACCGCCGGCACGTCCAGCGACTTGCCGTCGCCGGTATACTCCTCAGTGCCGTAGTCCAGAGCGCGCTTCAGCGCATGGTGGGCATCGACGACCCGCCAGGCCATCGCCGGGGCACAGGGGCCGTGATCCCTCACAAATTGCGCCGCATGGCCGTTCGGATCGCGATTGACGAGATAGTTCACATTGCCCTGGCGATAGAGCGAGATGTCCTTGGTCTTGTGCCTTGCGACTTCAACGAAGCCCATGCTGGTGAACAGCTCTTCGAGTACGCCGGGTTCGGGATGTGCGAATTCGACGAACTCGAACCCATCCGTGCCAGCGAGGTTGAAATCGTCGATCTTTGCTTTGGGCGCATTGTGCGGAAAGGGACCCATAGGTTCCTCCTGTGCCGGTGACGTGTCTATCGTGCCCTTCACGTCCATCTCGCATGGCCCCGGCCCGCGGGGTGTTGGTGAGTTGAGGCTATCAAGTATCGCGGCTTCTGAAAATTACAGTGTTTATAAATCATCGTTCGAAATCCAAGAACGAAAGGCATGCCGAGGTGATGTCACGAGAAACCGGCTTGAGAGGGGGAGGGGGCTTACCCGGTGTGTTGGGGTGACCAGGCGGAGCAAGTCCAAGTGATCCACGGCAAGCCCGCGACCGACTCCCAGGCCGTCATGATCTGCGTGCGGCTTCCGCCCGCGTATCGGAACATCGAGGGTCTGTCGCGTGAGAGGGACATCGCTATCAGCCACGAGACAGTGCGGTATGGCTAGAACAGGTTCGGTCCGATGTTCGCGTTGGGAATCCGGACAAATACAGGCTTGGACGTGTCGCCCCTATTCGGAATGGGAGCGGCACGTTGACGAGTCGCTCGTAAAAGAGCCATGGCAAGCGACCGCGCTTTGGCGCGCGTTCGACCATGGGGGAGTGGTGCTTGAAGCCGTTGTCGCGATGCGCAGAAACAAGCCGGTTGCATTGAAATCGCTCAGGAATTTGGTGCGGCGGTACTGCCACGCAGCCGAGATCATCACTCATCGGTTCCCCTCACACGGAGTTGCGCTTCGTGTGCAAGGAGCCGATGCTCGGCCGGCTAGCGGTGGCTGGTTCAACAATCGCGCTGAGGCTTCACACCTTCCTTTGAGACAATGGGATTGCGTCGTGCAGCGCATGCGGCTTCCGTAGTGTTTCGCCGCATTCACTCGTTCGACGACAATATTTCAACTGGGAGTAATCCCTCACCAGCCGACACCAACTCAAGAAGACCGGAACGACCGCGCTCGCCGAGGCGCTGGTTCGGTTCAGTGACGTAGCACGATGTCTCAACCACGCTAAAGACAGACTCGCATGTGTCCGACATCACGTTGAGCTTACGGCCATATGTTACCGAAAAATGGAAAGTGAGCAAATAGAGTAACACAATGCTTGCTTCGAATCGCGATCGAGGATAATTGTCCGACCGAGCGGTCAGTTATTGGCCGCGGGCGCGGCACGGGAGCGAGATCCATGGATGCATTCATATGCGACGGTGTGCGAACACCGATCGGGCGTTATGGAGGGGGGCTGTCTTCGGTCCGGACGGACGATCTGGCCGCGGCGCCGATTACTGCCTTGAAGGAGCGGAACGCGCAGGTTGATTGGACCAGCGTTGACGACGTGATCTTCGGAGATGCCAACCAGGCCGGCGAGAGCAACCGGAACGTCGCCCGAATGGCTGCCCTGCTTGCGGGGCTGCCCGTGGACGTACCCGGTACCACGGTGAACCGGCTGTGCGCGTCCGGCATGGACGCCGTGGGGATGGCATCGCGTGGCATCCGCGCGGGAGACTACGATCTCGCCATCGCCGGCGGCGTCGAGAGCATGTCCCGTGCTCCATTCGTCATGCCGAAGGCGGCCAGCGCCTTTAGCCGGGCAAATGCTGTCTATGACACGACCATCGGCTGGCGCTTCGTCAACCCGAAGATGAAGGAAATGTACGGCACCGACTCCATGCCCGAGACCGCCGACAATGTCGCCGCCGAATACGAAATCACCCGCGAAGACCAGGATGCCTTCGCCGCTCGGTCCCAACAACGCTGGGCCACAGCGCAGGCGGCCGGGATCTTTGCCGAGGAAATCGTCCCGGTGTCCGTTCCGCAACGCAAGGGCGACCCGATCGTCATGGATACTGACGAACACCCGCGTCCGGGTACGACGGCTGAGCAACTCGCCAGGCTGCGCGGGGTGAACGGACCCGATCTGAGCGTGACGGCAGGGAACGCCTCGGGAGTGAACGACGGGGCGGCCGCACTCCTGCTGGCTTCCGAGGCTGCGGCAGAGAAAAACGGGCTGACGCCGATAGTCCGCGTTGTTGCTATGTCGTCCGCCGGGGTAGCACCGCGCATCATGGGTATCGGCCCGGTACCGGCAACGCGCAAGGTTCTGGCCCGCGCCGGGCTGACCATCGAACAGATGGATGTGGTAGAATTGAACGAGGCCTTCGCGTCGCAAGGCCTGGCGACCCTGCGTGAACTGGGTCTGGCCGACGATGCGGCCCATGTGAACGCGAATGGCGGGGCGATTGCGCTCGGCCATCCGCTGGGAATGTCCGGCGCTCGTCTGGTGCTGACAGCTGCTCGGCAGTTGCAGCGCACCGGCGGACGCTATGCACTTTGCACAATGTGTGTTGGCGTGGGCCAGGGTACCGCCATTATCCTTGAACGCGTCTGAACGGGGGAGGAACCATGTACGCTCAGATGATCAAGACGGCTCGGAGTGGGGTTAAGACCCGCGAGGAAATGACCGAGCAGGAACGCGAGTTTCAGGACAAGATCGACAACGATATCAAGATCGAACCGCGCGACTGGATGCCCGACGATTACCGCGCGACCCTGATCCGCCAGATCGGCCAGCACGCGCATTCGGAGGTCGTGGGCCAGCTCCCCGAGGGCAACTGGATCACGCGCGCCCCGACGCTGGAACGCAAAGCGATCCTGCTCGCGAAGGTGCAGGACGAGGCGGGCCACGGGCTTTACCTCTATTCCGCCGCGGAGACGCTGGGCGAGAGCCGGGACGAGCTCATCCGCCTGCTGCATGAAGGGCGGATGAAATATTCCTCGATCTTCAACTATCCGACGCTCAACTGGGCCGATATCGGCGCGGTGGGCTGGCTGGTGGATGGGGCGGCCATCGTCAACCAGGTGGCGTTGCAGCGGACCTCCTACGGCCCATACTCGCGTGCCATGATCCGGATCTGCAAGGAGGAGAGCTTCCACGCGCGTCAGGGCTATCACGCGATCATGAAGATGGCCTTCGGTACGCCGGAGCAGAAGCGGCAGGCGCAGGATGCCGTCAATCGTTTGTGGTTCCCCGCGATCATGATGTTTGGCCCCAATGACAGCGCTTCCACCCATTCCGAACAATCCATGGCCTGGAAGATCAAAGTGAAATCCAACGACGAGCTGCGCCAGCAATTCGTCGATCAAACCGTGCCGCAGATCGAGTATCTCGGCCTCGACCTGCCGGACCCGGGCATCAAGTGGAACGAGGAGCGCGGCCACTACGATTTCTCGGATCCCGACTGGTCTGAATTCTTCGACGTCATCAAGGGCAACGGCCCCTGCAATGTCGATCGCATGACCGCCCGCCGCAAGGCATGGGACGACGGCCAATGGGTACGCGACGGGTTGCTGGAGCACGCCCGCAAGAAAGCCGCCCGAAAGGTCGCGGCAGAATAATTCTGGGAGGATACGCAGCCATGAGCAACGAATGGCCCCTATGGGAAGTCTTCATCCGAGGGCAGCACGGCCTGAGCCATCGGCACGTCGGCTCGCTCCATGCGCCGGATGCAGAGATGGCGATCAAGAACGCCCGTGACGTCTACACGCGCCGCAACGAGGGCGTGAGCATCTGGGTCGTGGAGGCGCGCCATATCGCGGCCACCGCGCCGGGCGAGAAAGGCCCGCTCTTCGAACCCAGCGAAAGCAAGGTCTATCGTCACCCGACCTTCTTCGACATCCCCGAAGAAGTGGGGCACATGTGATGACCCGCGATGAAGCTCTTTTTGAATTCCTGCTGCGGCTCGGGGACAACACGCTGATCCTCGGCCACCGGGTCTCCGAGTGGTGCGGGCATGCGCCCGTTCTGGAGGAGGATATCGCGCTGGCCAACACCGCGCTGGACCTGATCGGCCAGACGCAGATGTGGCTTGGGCTAGCGGCGGAGGTCGAGGGCAAGGGGCGCGACGCAGACAAGCTCGCCTTCCTGCGCGACGCCTGGGATTTCCGCAACCTGCTGCTGGTCGAGATGCCGAACGGCGACTTCGGCCAGACGCTGATGCGCCAGTTCCTGTTCGACGCCTGGCATTCGGTTCTGCTGGGCCGGCTCATGACTTCGTCGGACGAGCGGGTCGCGGCCATCGCCGCCAAGGCGAGCAAGGAGGTGACCTATCACCTCGAACGCTCCGCCGACACGGTGGTCGGCCTCGGCGACGGCACAGAGGAGAGCCATGCCCGCATGCAGGCGGCACTCGATTATCTCTGGCCGTATGTGGGCGAGATGTTCCGCTCTGACCCCGTGGACGCAGAGATGGTCGCCGCTGGTATCGCGCCGGACCCGGCATCCTTGCGCGAGGAGTTCGACGGCATAGTCAGCCGCGTCCTGACGGAAGCGACGTTGGAGATCCCGGCGAGCAGCTTCGGCCACAAGGGCGGCAAGGATGGCAGCTTCCACACGGAGCATCTGGGGCATCTGCTCTCGACGATGCAGTGGCTGCAAAGGGCATATCCCGGCTGCGAGTGGTAACAGCTCAAACGGCCGGACAACGCGCAGAGGGCAGCGCCCGGCCGTGAGGCGGGCCTGGCGCTGTGAGGCGTTGCCACCGGACGGGACATCGAAACAGGGCACCGCAATGACCGACGCAATGGTTAAACCGACTGAAGCCGAGATCTGGCAATGGCTGGATGCCGTCCCGGACCCGGAGATACCAGTGATCTCGGTTGTGGATCTGGGCATTGTCCGCGACGTGAAATGGGAAGGGGACACGCTCGTCGTCTTCGTTACGCCAACCTATTCGGGCTGCCCGGCGACCGGCATCATCTCGATGGATATCGAAACCGCCCTGCGGGATCGCGGAATCAAAAAGCTCGACATCCGCGTGAAGATCGCTCCGGCCTGGACGACCGACTGGCTTTCGGACAAGGGACGCACGGAGATGGAGAAATTCGGTATCGCGCCGCCGAGCCCGGCAGCCGGCCCGGAGCGCTGCCCGCATTGCGGGGGCGCAGATCTCGAGAAACTCAGCCAGTTCGGTTCCACCCCCTGCAAGGCGCAATGGCGTTGCAAGGGCTGTCTGGAGCCATTCGACTATTTCAAGTGCATTTGAGGGAGGAGACCCCATGGCACGTTTTCACGAACTGACGGTCAAGGAGGTCCGCAAGACGATCCGCGACGCTGTCGTCGTCACGCTGGAGCCTACCAACGGCGCGGCGGAGGATTTCGACTTCACCCAGGGTCAATACTTGACGTTCCGCCGCGACTTCGACGGCGAGGAACTCCGCCGCTCTTATTCCATCTGCGCCGGTAAGGATGACGGGATCCTGCAGGTGGGTATCAAGCGGGTCGATGGCGGGGCCTTTTCGACCTGGGCCAATGAAGACCTGAAGCCGGGCGACACGCTTGAGGCCATGCCGCCGATGGGCGGGTTCTACACGCCGCTCGATCCGGGCGCTGCCAGGCAATACCTCGGCTTTGCCGGCGGCTCGGGTATCACGCCGGTTCTGTCGATCCTGAAGACGACGCTGGAACGCGAACCGCTGTCGACCTTTACGCTGGTCTACGCAAACAAGGCCGTGAACTCGATCATGTTCCGCGAGGAACTGGAAGATCTGAAGAACACCTACATGGGCCGCTTCAACGTGGTCCACATCCTGGAATCGGACGCGCAGGAAATCGACCTGTTCACCGGGCTGGTCACGGAAGAAAAGTGCGCCGAACTGTTCAAGGGCTGGATCGATATCGAGCATGTCGACACCGCCTTCATCTGTGGACCCGAGCCGATGATGCTGGGCATCGCCGCTGCCTTGCGCAGTGCCGGGATGGATGACAGCCAGATCAAATTCGAGCTCTTTGCGTCGGCCCAGCCAGGCCGGTTGAAACGCAAGGCGGAGTCGAAGGGCGCCTCCGCCACGGGCAACCAGGCGTCGGCCGCGATCACGCTGGATGGCTCCACGCAGACGGTCACCATGGGCAAGGATGTAACCATTCTGGATGCCGCCCTCGACAATGCAATGGATGCTCCGTTTGCCTGCAAGGCCGGTGTCTGCTCCACCTGCCGCTGCCGGGTGCTGGAAGGCGAGGTCGACATGGTCGCCAATCACGCACTGGAAGATTACGAGGTCGAGAAGGGCTATGTGCTGTCTTGCCAGTCTTTCCCGGTGACCGACCGCGTCGTCGTGGACTTCGATCAGTAGGGGAGGCTGACATGAACGAGATGAGCATCGAGAGCTACCTTGCACAGGGCGGCGTCCTGACGAGCCCCGGCAACGTGCCGCCGCGCTATCGCGCCGAGTTGATGCGGCTGATGGCGACGTTTGTCGACAGCGAACTGGCCGGCGCGGCCGGTTTCGCCGACATCATCAACGAGGGCCCGGGTATCACGGAGCGGATCGCGGCCTCCCGCATCGTGCTGGAAAAGCTCGATCATGCGGAGCGGGTGCTGAAGATCATGGGCGAATTCGGCGCCAATACCGATCGCTACGCCAACCACCATCCCTGGACCGCCCGGCTTGAGCGCGATGCCGAGGTTGGCGCCACCCGGTCCGAGCACGACATGCGCCTTTCTGTCTTCAACTATCCGCTGCAGGGCTGGGCTGACGCGGTGGCGATGAACCTGCTGATGGGGAAGGCGGTGTCGATCCAGTTGGTGGAGTTCAGCCTGGTTTCCTACCAACCGCTTGCGGAGGCTTTCCGCGCCATTGCGCCCGGCGAGACGCGCCACGCGGAACTGGCGGAGGAAGGCCTATCCAAGCTGGCGGCCGAGGATGGGGCGAAGGAGAGCCTGCAGGCGTCGGTCAACTATTGGTGGCCGCGGGTGGCCGACAGCTTTGGTGGCGACAAGTCCGCACGTGCCGAGACGCTGGCCGCCTTTGGCCTGCGACGGTCGTCGAACACGGCGCTGCGGGCCCGCTGGGAGGCCGAGGCGGACTCTGCGCTTGGCCGGGTCGGATTGGCCCGGCCCTGAGGTCAGGAGCACTTGAAGAGAAGGGAAACGGCCCGCGGTTTTCGTCTGCGGGCCTTCATTTCTTGCCGAGGTTGGGGCGAAGCATTTCGCGCCGCGCGTGGCGCTGCCGTTCCATGCAGTTTGAAAGGGAAATGCGGGGGGCGCAGGCCGCCCACATATGGCGTCGGAAGAGCGACAAGTAGACTTGTTAGTTGCCTAAAGCCCGCGCACCCCGTTCAGAGTCAGGTCGGTGACCAACCGGGCATAGTCCTCCCGCGCGTCGGCTCCTGCCCGGCTGTTCCACATGTAGAACCAGTTCAGCATGCCGAAGACAGACATCGTTGTCGCATAGAGTTTTCCCTTCTCGCCCTCGAAGACTTCCGGAGCGATGGCGCCAATGGCTTCGGACATTTGCCGCACCATGTCGCGCTGATACCCGCGCAGGGTATCCTGTTGCTCGGAGGGAAGGGCAGGGATGCCCGTGGTCTGTACCCGGTGCTCGTTGTCCGCGCCTTGATAGGCCTGCAGGGTCGCGGTGATGATGGCGTGGAGGCGCTCGTCGGGCGACAATCCCTCCAGATCGATCCCGCAGATCGTTTCCCGCAGGTCCTTCAGATAGGTGTCGAGGATATCGAAGAGCAACGCGTCCTTGCTGTCGTAGTAGTGGTAGATATTCGCCTTGGAGATTCCGCATTCGCGCGCAAGCAGGCTCATTGACGCCCGGTCGAACCCCTGGTCAGCGAATACCTTCGCCGCCGACTTCAGGATTTGCGTGCGCTTTTCGTCGTGGTCTTTCGCGATTGTGCGAACCAAGGCTCACTCCTTTGGACGGTTGTCGACAACGCGCACGGCCTTGCCGGTGGAACGGTCCACCTCGCCCGGGTTGCGGATGTCTATTTCGGTTGAAACACCTACCACATCCTTGATGCGCTTGTAGAGCATTCGGGCCGCGGCGGTTTTTGACGCCTCGTCCGTGGAGTCGGCCGCGCATTCCACGTGGATTCGCATTGCGTCCATGTGGCCTGCGCGAAACAGTTCGATCTGGTAGTGATTGGTCAGGCCGCCCGTGGCCACCACCTGCTCCTCGATCTGGCTGGGGAAGACGTTCACACCGCGCAGGATCATCATGTCGTCGCTTCGACCGGTGATCTTCGCCATGCGCCGCATCGACCGCGCGGTGCCAGGAAGCAGTCGCGTCAGATCCCGCGTACGATAGCGGACCATGGGCAGGCCCTCCTTGGTAAGCGTGGTGAAGACAAGCTCGCCCATCTCGCCGTCTTCGACCGGCCCACCGGTGGCGGGGTTGATGATCTCGGGAAAGAAGTGATCTTCCCAGATATGCAGCCCATCCTTGGTCTCCACGCACTCGTTGGCAACGCCCGGTCCCATGATCTCCGATAGGCCGTATATGTCGACAGCATGCATGTCGAATGCGGACTCGACCGAGTGGCGCAGCGCATCCGTCCAGGGTTCGGCGCCGAAAATTCCGACATCCAGGGAACAGGCGTGCGGATCAAGACCTTGATGATGAAACTCCTCCAAGATGTTGAGCATGTAGGAGGGTGTCACCATGATCGCGTTCGGCTTGAAATCGTCGATCAGCGTTACCTGGCGCGGCGTCTGCCCACCCGAAACCGGCACCGCCGTTGCGCCTAGTCGTTCGATGCCGTAGTGCGCTCCGAGACCTCCGGTGAAGAGGCCGTAGCCATAGGCATTGTGTACGATATCGCCCGGGCGTACGCCCGAGGCGCGCAGGCTCCGGGCGATGAGATCGGCCCAGTTCGAGATGTCGCCAGCCGTGTACCCGACCACCGTTGGCTTGCCGGTGGTCCCCGAGGACGCATGCACGCGGACGATCTGCTCACGCGGCACTGCAAACAGACCGAAGGGGTAGTTGTCGCGCAAGTCCGTCTTCACCGTGAAGGGAAACTTCGACAGGTCCTTGAGCGACTTCAAGTCGTCCGGGTGCACGCCTTTTTCGTCGAAGCGATGCCTGTACATCGGTACGTTTTCATAGGCATGGCGCAGCGTCCATTTCAGCCGTTCGAGTTGCAGCGACTGGATTTCGTCGATCGAGGCGATCTCAACCGGGTCCAGGTCTTCGCGCCTCGGGGTCAGATCCTTCATGGTGTCCTCCTCACCGTGTCTTGTGGGCCCGTCGGGGCCTATTCGTCGAATAGGGTGCCGTGAACTGCTCGGGAAAACCCGCGCATCTCGGCGATCAACTTGTCGTCCTGATTGGTAATCCGGACGTCGTAAATGCCGCTGCGCCCATTCAGCGTGACTTCCTCGGCCCGGGCGGTCAGGCAATCGCCGACACGACCCGGCGCGATGTAGGAGATCATGTTGTGCTGAGCGACAGTGGATTGATTGCGGCTGTTGCAGGCAAAGGCAAAGGCGCTGTCCGCCAAGGCGAAGGTGACACCGCCGTGGCAGATGCCGTGGCCATTGGCGTGATGCGGTTCGATGGTGAGCGACAGGGTTGCGCGCCCTTCGTCCACCTCGTCGATCGTCATCCCGAACCAAGCGGAAGCCATGTCGCTGGACCACATCGCCTCGGCCGACCGTTCAGCCCGTTGTTTCGGTGTCATGCTCATCGGCCTTTGAACTCTGCGGGGCGCTTGTTCAGGAAGGCGCCAACGCCTTCGGCGTAGTCGGCACTTTCGCCACAGAGCTTCATCGCGTCAGCTTCCATCTCCAGATGCTCGTCGAGCGTGTTGGCAGCAGAAGCCTGGATGCAGGCTTTGGTTTGCGCGTAACCGAAGGTCGGGCCATTGGCGAAGGTTTTGGCCATGGCGCGCGCCTCGGTCATGAGGGCATCGTCAGGAAGGCAACGCCAGATCAATCCCCAGTCCTCGGCCTGCTTCGCGGAGAGCGGTTTTGCGGTGAAGGCAAGCCCCTTGGCGCGAGCCTCGCCAAGCAGACTGGGCAGGTGCCAGCTGCCACCGGTGTCGGGGATAAGCCCGACCTTGGCGAAGGACTGGATGAACTTGGCGCTTTCCGCGGCCAGGACGATATCGCAGGCTAGGGAGAGGTTCGCACCCGCGCCGGCCGCAACACCGTTTACGGCGCAAATCACAGGGAACTCCAGCGACCGGATCAGGCGCACGAGCGGCGCATAAAGGGTGCGCACAGTTCGGCCCAAGTCAGGCGGGCCATCCATCCTCGACGGGTCCCGGTCGCTCAGATCCTGCCCGGCACAGAAACCGCGCCCAGCACCCGTCAGCAGGACACAACGCGCGCCTTCGTCCCGGGCGGATTCCAGTGCAGCGCGTAGGGCAGCGTGCATCTCGTCGTTGAAGCTGTTCAGGCGATCGGGACGGTTCAGGGTGATCTCAACCCAATTTCCGTAGTTTTCCGTAATAATTGTATCGCTCATGTCCCAATCGCTTTCCAAAGGTTGCGAGAAGTATCTTGCATAAACCGAACGGTTGGTCAATAAATGCGTGACGAATTTGATTCTCGCAAGGAAAATCCCTCGGCATGACCCAGAATGCTCCGGTTAGGGTGGGCCACGACGGCGATATCGCCTGGGTGACCATCGACAACCCGCCCGTCAACGCCACCTCCACCCCCGTCCGGGCGGGGCTGGCGCGTGCCGTGGAAGAGGTCCGGGGCGCTCGCGTGGCGATTTTGGCTTGCGCAGGCCGGACCTTCGTGGCGGGCGGTGATATGTCGGAGTTCGACGCTGCGCCAGTGGAACCGCATCTGCCGGATGTGGTTCAGGCGATCGAGGATTCCGAGGGGCCGTTCCTGGCGCTTCTGCACGGCAATGTGCTGGGAGGCGGGCTTGAGATCGCCATGGCGTGCGCCTGGCGGATCGCGGCGCCGCGCACCGGTTTCGGCCTGCCGGAAGTCAATGTTGGCTTGATCCCCGGTGCAGGTGGCTCGCAACGCCTGCCGCGACTGATCGGAATGGAGCCTTCCATCGACATTGCCTGCTCGGGCAAGATCGTGAAGGCGGAGGAGATGTTGGCGCTTGGCGGTGTCGACCTCGTCACCGGAGAGGAGTTGGCGGCGGCTGCGCGGGACTTCGTTGCCAACCTGCCCGACCGTCCACTGGCGGTCAGTCAGCGCCCGCTGATGGCGTACTCGGCGGAGATGATAGCAGAGAAACGGGGGGAGTTGGCCAAGCGTGCCCGCGGCCAGACCGCTCCGTTGGATAACCTGGACGCCCTTCAGATGGCGATCCGACCGTTTTCCGAGGCGCAACCAATTGAACGTGCCAAGCACCTGGAACTGCGCCAATCTCCGCAATCCAGAGCGCTCCGCCACGCCTTCTTTGCGGAACGCGACGTCGCCCGTCCAAAGGCCATCGAAGGTGCAGACGCGCGCGCCATCGAAAATGTGGTGGTTGTCGGTGGCGGATTGATGGGTGCCGGCATCGCAACGGCGATGCTGAATGCGGGAATGCGGGTGACAATTCTGGAACGTAGCGTCGAAGAGGCTGCAGCGGCGCAGGGGCGCGTCGACGGCCTGGTCAAAGGGGCGCTTGCCCGAGGCAAGGCAACCAAGGAACAAGTTGCGGAGCGGCTCTCTCGCTTCCGGGCCAGTGACGATTTCGGCCGTGCGGAAAATGCCGACGTTGCCATTGAAGCGGTGTTCGAGGACCTCGACGTCAAGCGGGATGTCTTTGCGAGACTAGACGCGGTGGCGGGACGCGAATGCCTGCTCGCCACCAATACGTCCTACCTTGACCCTCGGCAGATCTTTGAAGGGGTGTCCAGACCGGAGCGCTGCCTCGGACTGCATTTCTTCAGTCCCGCACACGTGATGAAACTGCTGGAAATCGTCCGTTGCCCCGACACCGCGCCGGAGGTGGTCGCCACCGGGTTCGCGCTCGGCAAACGGCTTCGGAAGGTCTCGGTCCTTTCCGGTATCTGTGACGGGTTTATCGGTAACCGGATGCTTGCCGCTTACCGGCGCGAAGCAGACTACCTGCTGGCCGACGGTGCGCTTCCCTACCAGGTCGACGCCGCAATGCGCGCCTTCGGTATGCCCATGGGACCCTATGAATTGGGAGACCTAACCGGGCTGCAGATCGCCTGGGCCAATCGCAAACGCCAGGCCGCGACGCGAAGCCCTCACGAACGGTACGTCGAGATAGCCGACCGGTTGTGCGCGATGGAACGGTTTGGGCAGCGCGTTGGGAAGGGTTGGTACCTTTACGAGGATGGGAGTCGCAAGCCGCAACGGGACACCGCGATCGAGGCCTTGATCGAAGCCTATTCGGCCGAGGTCGGCATCACTCGGCGGCGTTTCACCGCGGACGAAATCTCCTCGCGCCTAACGGCTGTTCTGGCCAACGAAGGTGCGCGGATCGTCGAGGAAGGTATCGCCGAGAGCGACGCCGCCGTCGACGTGGTCAAGCTGCATGGCTACGGCTTCCCGCGCTGGCGGGGCGGGCCGATGCACCATGCCAACGAGATGGGCTGGGACGAGACAGCCCGGGTCATGCGGGAGGTCGCGGCAGAAAGCCCGGGCTCCTGGACGCTGGCGGAACGGTTGGAAGACCGGGATCAGCACGACTCCAACAATCGCGTCTCGAACTCCGACTAACACGAGCTCGCTTCGTGCGAAATGATTGCCATACCAGGGAGGAACACATGGCTAAGTTCACCAAACTCGGCGCGCTGCTGGCCAGCGCCGCTCTTGCTCTTTCTGGGAGCGCCGCCCTTGCCGCCGACTACACGCTGACGATTTCCAGTTGGGCGCCGCCGACACACAACATCAACGCCAAGATGTGGCCCAAGTTCATCGAGATGGTCGAAGAGGCAACCGACGGCAAAGTCACCGCTGAACTCAAGCTGGGCCTGGCCCCGCCGCCGGCACAGATGGACCTGGTGATGGATGGCGCGGCCGACGCGTCCATCATCTTCCACGGCTACCAGGCCGGGCGTTTCGTCACGACCAAACTGATCGAGTTGCCTGGCTTCGAAGGCTCGGCGGAGGACGCCTCGGTCGCTTATTGGCGCGCCTATGACGAGTTCCTGAAGAACGCCGATGAGCACCGCGGCGTGAAGGTGATCGCGCTGCACACGCATGGACCCGCACAACTGCATACAGCCGATCCGATTGAAAACCTCGACCAGATCTCCGGCCTGAAGCTGCGTATCCCCGGAGGGGTTGGCGGCGACGTGGGGGGCGCGCTCGGCGCGACCGGTATCCAGGTGCCGGCGACCAAGGTCTACGAAACGCTTGCCTCCAAGGCCGCCGACGGAGTCGTGATGCCGATCGACTCGCGCAAGGGTTTCAAGCTAACCGAGGTCGCGCCGCACATGTACGAAATGCCGGGCGGATTCTACCGCGGTTCCTTCGCCATGATCATGAACGAGGACATCCTGGCCGACTTGCCAGAGGACCTTCAGCAGGTGCTCGAAGAAAAAGTCTTCGGCGAGCCGTTCTCGCGCGAGCTTGGCAAGATCTGGGACGCCGGTGACGTTGAGAGCATCGGGGTCACCGAGGGGACCGAGGGGAATTCCATCACCGTCGCCTCCGATGCCGACCAGGCTGCGTTTGCCGAGGTCGCCGGCAGTGTCGTTTCCGCCGTGCTGGAAGAAGTGGCCGCGACCGGTGTCGATGCGCAGGCCGCCTACGACATGATCAAGTCAGAAATGTCCGGGATGTGATGCTGACGCGGACCGGCGCCCCGTGCGCCGGTCCGACCATCCGGGGGTAGGGGAGGAGCCAGTCCCATGAAAGCACTCATCGATGTCGGGCGGATTGCCAGCAAGGCGCCGGTCTACCTTGCTTGCGTCGCGCTGTTCATTCTGATGGTTATGACATTTTGCGATGTCATTTTGCGGTCGACGTTCAACGCGCCAATCGAGGCCGCGACGGAGCTGACGCGCATTCTTATGGCGATCATGGTATTCTCCGTCCTGCCGGTCGTTTCCGGCCATGGCAGCCACATCTCCGTCGACCTGACAGACCCCTGGTTCGACTACATGCGCCTGCACAACATCCGCGATGGGCTGGTGTGTGTCGTGTCGGGCGTCATGCTGTGGTGGCCGGTGCAGCGCGTCTGGGTGCTGGCCGAACGCGCACGCGACTATGGCGACGTCACCGAATACCTGTCGATCCCGCAGTTCTATGTAGGCTGGTTCATCGCCGGATCGACCGCTGTCACTGCCGTCATCCTGATCCTGACCGGCGTGATCTATTTTGTTTCCCCCAAGCTTCTGGAGAACCGCACATGACTGCGGCTCTGATCGGTTTCGCCATCGTTCTCGTTCTGGTTCTTGTCCGCATGCCAATCGTCTTTGCGATGGGGTTGGTCGGCACGCTGGGCTTTGCTTACGAACGTGGCGGTTCGATGTTCGACGAACGCGGTATGAAGGCCGCCATGTCGATGGTCGGTCGCCAGATCATGGATACGGCGCAGGACTATGGCCTGTCGGTCGTGCCGCTGTTCATCCTCATGGGGCTATTCGTGAACAAGGGTGGCCTCGCAAAGGAGCTATACGCCGTTTCCAATGCCTTTCTCGGCCACATGCGCGGTGGCATAGCCATGGCGACAGTTGCGGCCTGTGGCGGCTTCAGTGCTATCTGCGGCTCCTCGCTCGCCACCGCGGCGACCATGTCCAAGGTCGCGATGCCCGAGATGCGCCGCTACGGCTACGCGGATTCGCTTTCCACCGCCTCAATCGCCGCCGGAGGCACGCTTGGCATTCTGATACCACCCTCGGTGATCCTGGTGATCTACGGTTTGCTGACCGAAACCTCCATCGGCAAGCTCTTCATGGCCGGGATCATTCCAGGCATCCTCGGCATCCTATTCTACCTGCTGGCCGTGCGATGGACCGTCTGGCGCAAACCGGAAAGCGGTCCTGCAGGAGAAAAGCACGGCTGGGGCGAGCGGCTCTCCGCGCTGCGCTCGGTCTGGGCGGTACTGCTGCTTTTCTTCTTGGTGATCGGTGGGCTCTACGGCGCCTTCGACTTCGCGCCGCTTAACCTCACCTTCTCACCCACCGAAGCCGCAGGCATGGGGGCAATGGGTGCCTTCCTGATCGCGCTCTCCCGCGGTGGGCTGACCCTTGCCTCCACCTTCGAGGTGCTGAAGGAAACCGCCCTCACGGCCGCCGCGCTCTTCGCGGTGTTGATCGGGGCGCAGATCTTCTCGAATTTCGTCAACCTCGCAGGCCTGCCGGAAGCGCTGATCGCCATGGTCACTGCCTATGAGGTGCAACCCTTCGTGGTCATCCTGATGATCCTCGGCATCTACATCATCCTCGGCTGCGTTTTCGAAAGCCTCTCGATGCTGCTGCTTACCGTGCCGATCTTCTTCCCGCTGGTGACCTCGCTCGGCTATGACCCGATCTGGTTCGGCATCGTCGTCGTGGTGGTCACTGAGATCTCGCTCATCACCCCGCCGGTCGGCCTGAATGTCTTCATCCTACGCGGCGTGGTCGGCAATGTTTCCACCGGCACGATCTTCCGTGGTGTGACGCCTTTCTGGATCGCCGACATATTCCGCCTGGCGCTGATCGTGCTCGTGCCGATCGTGGTGCTGTTCCTTCCCAACCAGATGGGCGCGATGGGGCACTGATGTTCAGCTTGACCGACCTCCCCGAGGGTTTCCACCAAAACCCCTGGCCGACCTACCGCGCGTTGCGCGAAGACGCCCCTGTGTGTTGGCAGGCGGACGGGTCGGCGGTGCTGTCGCGCTATGCGGATCTGGATCGGGTCTACCGAGACACCGAGACATTCATTTCCGACAAGAAAGCCGTCTTCGGCCCGAAATACGGGCAAGGCACACCGCTCTACGAACATCACACCACCAGCCTCGTTTTCAATGACAACCCGCTGCATGGTCGGGTGCGCAAGGTGATGGTGGGGGCATTGAACCCCCGGGCGCTGGCACAGATGGAACCGGGGCTCGTGGCGTTGGTGGATCGACTTCTGGACGACATGGCGGGCGAGCTCGAAGTCGACCTAATCGAGGCCTATGCCGGCGCGATCCCCATCGAAGTTATTGGCAACTTGTTGGGAATCCCGCGCGACCTCCGCGAACCCCTTCGCGATTGGTCGCTGGCGATCCTCGGTGCGCTGGAACCGCAACTGACTCCCCAACAGGAAGCGCGCGGCAACCAGTCGGTGACCGAGTTCAAGTCCTTCCTGAGGGACATCATCGAGGATCGTCGTCTGAACCCCGGCGATCCGGAGACCGACGTCCTGACCCGCCTGATCCAATCGGACGTGGAAGGCGGTTTGAGCGAGGCGGAACTCTATCAGAACTGTATCTTCATCCTGAACGCCGGACATGAGACCACGACCAACCTGATCGGCAATGCCCTGGCACTTCTGGATGCCAACCGCATGGCCCGTGCCAGCTTGCTCGAGACCCCAAGGCTGATCGTCACCGCGGTGGACGAGTGCCTTCGTCTGGAAAGCCCCAACCAGTTCGGCAACCGGTTGACGACGCAGGACGTGGAGCTGCACGGGGAAACGATCCCCGCCGGCACGGACCTGCACCTGTGCATCGGCGCCGCCAACCGCGATCCCGAGCAATTCGAGGCGCCTGACGAGCTTCGGCTAGATCGCCGCCCGAACAAGCACCTCGCCTTCGCCGGCGGCGCCCACACCTGCGTGGGGCTCACACTGGCGCGCATGGAAGGGCGCATTGCCGTTGGCCGTTTCCTTGAACGCTATCCCGACTATGCCCTGGCGCACGGCGCCAAACTGGGTGGGCGCGTCCGCTTTCGCGGCTACGCGCGATTGCCCGCATATCTCTCCTGAGGCCCCGAACAGAGGACCAGACATGACCCTTCAACAGATCGACAGTTTTGCCGCCGGAGAATGGATCGCGCCCGGCGAGGGAGCCAGGCTTATCCACTCGGCGGTGACCGGCGAGGCGATGGCCGAGGCTGGTAACGACGCGCTCGACGTGCAGGCGATGCTGGATTTCGCCCGCAACACAGGTGGACCGGCCCTCCGCGCCATGACTTTCCATGATCGTGCCCGCATGTTGAAGGCACTCGCGATGCATCTCAGCCAGCACAAGCAGGCGATGTACGACATCTCTTTTGCCACCGGGGCCACCCAGAAGGACCACCTGATCGACATCGATGGCGGCATTGGCACGATGTTCGTCTTTGCCTCCAAGGGGCGGCGCGAACTGCCCGATGCCCATGTCTATCTCGACGGAGACGTCGAGCAACTATCGCGCAACGGCACCTTCCTGGGCCAGCACATCTGTACGCCGATGCCCGGGGTCGCCGTCCATATCAATGCCTTCAACTTCCCGGTCTGGGGCATGCTGGAGAAGCTGGCGCCCACCCTGCTGGCTGGTGTCCCGGCGATCGTGAAGCCTGCCACCGCGTCTTGCTATGTGACCGAGCTCTGCGTGCGGCTTATGATCGACAGTGGCATCCTGCCCACTGGGGCCCTGCAACTTGTGTCGGGCGGCCTGGGCGACATGCTGGACCGGTTGACGTGCCAGGACGTAGTGAGCTTCACGGGCTCTGCCTGGACAGCGAACAAGCTCCGTTCCGCGCCGCATATTATCGAGAACTCGATCCATTTCGTGTCGGAGCAGGACAGCCTCAACGCCTCGATCCTTGGTATGGATGCCGAACCGGGCACACCCGAATTCGACCTCTTCGTGAAAGAGGTGCACCGGGAGATGACCACCAAGGCCGGCCAGAAGTGCACCGCCATCCGCCGTATCATCGCGCCCGAAACACGGGTTCCGGCGTTGATCGAGGCGATTTCAGAGCGGTTGTCCAGGACGACCATCGGCGATCCTAGGCTGGAGACAACGGGCATGGGGGCGCTGGTTTCCAATAGCCAGAAGCACGATGTGCTGTCCCAATCTGCCATTATCGGCTCCGAAGCCGAGCGTGTTTACGGGAACCCTGACGACTTCGACGTCGAGGGCGCGGATGCCGAGGCTGGCGCCTTTGTGCCGCCGATGCTCTTCCACTGCGCCAACCCTGACGCAGCCGAGCGGGTGCACGACACCGAGGCCTTCGGCCCCGTCAGCACCATCATGGGGTATCGCGACACCGGCCACGCGGTAGAACTGGCCAACCGGGGCATGGGGTCGCTGGTGGCGTCCGTCGTTACCCGCGATCCAGCAATCGCGCGGGAGATCGCGCTTGGGTCCGCCGCTTTCCATGGCCGGCTCTACTTCAACAACCGCGACTCGATGAAGGAGAGCACCGGCCACGGATCGCCGCTGCCACACATGGTCCACGGCGGTCCTGGTCGTGCCGGCGGCGGCGAGGAGATGGGCGGTGTTCGCGGGGTGATGCATTACATGCAGCGAACTGCCATCCAGGGCTCGCCTGACATCCTGACCGCCATCGGCAAGAAATGGGTGCCGGGTGCCAAGGAAATCGAGGGTCTCGCGCACCCCTTCACCCGCAAGTTCGGCGAACTGCAGATTGGGGAAACAATCCACACCGCCCCGCGAAAGATATCGATGGAGGATATCGAGCATTTCGCGGAGTTCACCGGCGATACCTTCTACGCCCACATGGACGAGGACGCGGCAGCCGCCAACCCGTTCTTCCCCGGACGGGTGGCGCATGGCTACCTGCTGCTCAGCTTCGCTGCCGGCCTCTTCGTCGAACCGAACCCGGGGCCCGTGCTGGCCAATACGGGCCTCGACGGGTTGCGCTTCATGAAGCCGGTTTCGGCGGGTGACAGCATCAAGGTGCGTCTGACGGTCAAGAAGAAGACCGGCCGCAATGAGGAATACGGTGAGGTCCGCTGGCACGTCACCCTGACCAACCAGGACGACGAGTTGGTCGCGGAATACGAACTGCTGACCATGAACGCCTATTGAGCCACCCGGATTGATTGTGCTCCACGCGGGTGCGCCCTAGGGTCGCTCGCATGGAAACCGCCGTTTCGCAAACCTTTACCGCCTGCCGTGACCGGCTGCTTTCGCTTTCGGAATACCGCGTCTGGTCGCTGATCGTGACGATCCTCGGCGATCTGGCGCAAGCGCCTGACGCTCGGATCAGCAGTGGCACCCTGACCCGGATCACGGAACCGATCGGGGTGAGGCCGGAAGCGATGCGCGTTGCCCTGCATCGGTTGCGCAGGGACGGCTGGATCGAAAGCCACCGGCGCGGCCGGGAGAGTTTCCACCACCTGACTGAAATGGGGCGCAGCCGCAGCGTCGCGGCCACGCCGCGGATCTACGGACCCGGAGCACCACAGGACGCCCCGCTACACATCCTGATCGTTGACGAAGATGACGCGAGTGGGCGGCTGCTGATCGACTCACTTGTCGGGTTGGGGACACATGTGCCTGTGGGAGCGCAGGCGGCGCTCGGTGTCGGGGAACCACCGGCGGATTCCGCCGGAATCGGCATATTTCGCATTACAGAGAGTTACGTGCCGGACTGGTTGCAGCACCGTATCTGCCCGCCCGAACTCGTGCAGGCTTACGTTGATCTGAAACTCGGCCTGGAAACGGTATCGGCAGAGCTCGATGATGCGCCGAAACTGACGACAACCGAAATCGTCGCCCTCAGGGCACTGGTCGTTCACAACTGGCGGAGAATCTTGCTCCGCCACCCGGACCTGCCGGCCTATCTTTTCCCAAAGGATTGGTGCGGTCGTGATTGTCGCACTCTGGTCACTGATATTCTCGGTCGACTGCCCCGGCCCGAAGCCGGCCCGGACGGCGTGGTCATCGCCTCCTGAGCCAGGATCGCTGGAAAGCATAGGGAAACATCACTGGCGAAAGTCGAAGTCTTCGAACTCAAGGCGGTCCTACGAGCACTCAGGACCCCCGATGATGCCGTCGCCCTTTAGAGCGTTGACGGCTCTACTGATCTTGTCGGAAACAAGAGTGCGCTTACAGGTAAAAGTGAACTTTCTTAACGGATTAGGCGCCGAACCAAACCTACGATAGTGGCCGCCAGTCTCCTAAAACGACCCGGTGTCGAACAATGCGACCCGGCACTTGAGACCCTTTGCATCATCGAAACGGAACACATTCGTCTGATCGGGTCCACCCGCAATCATTACCGGGGTTACGTCTGAGCAACTCGGCATGCAACGAGGCAGGGGGCTGGCCAGCGTCCCCCAATGACGAAATGGGCCGCAGTGGCGGTGCCGACTGAACAAGGTACTCGTGAATATCAACGGTGAACGAGATTACCTTCAGCGAGCGGTCGACCACTGAGGCGAAACTCTGGAAGGTAGGCGACAAGGGTACGCGGTCGGCAAGTTGTCTTGGGTTTCATGAAATAACTACGCAGGCGTGCGGCCATCGGAAGGATTTCTGACCGACTTGCTCCTTTACAATAGCGCGGTTTTGAAGACGACCGACGCCTCGCTGACGCAAGAAGCAGACCAATGCTCGAACAACCGGGCGGCGAAATAACACTCACCGTTTCGACGACAGGAGAGGGCGATGCAACGCTTCCGGCGGAAGCGAAGTACACAGCATTTGCCTCCGTCCACGCGGTTGCCCTCGACCATTTGAGTCCGGCGCGGCAGGAGGGGCAGGCTCACTGTCCATTCAGAGACCGATAACCTTCGACCGGTGAGCATCACGCCAAGACGGATGTCAGAACGGCGTGAACAACTTGCTCCCGCAGGTCACCCTGGGCTTTGTCCGTGAACAGCTCTTCGCCGAATATGATCGAGAAGGTCGGGCGGTTCGACACGTTAAAGAAGCACATGGCGCTGATCTGCCAGTGAAGCACCAAGGGTGACACATCTTTCCTGAATTCACCCGTGCCGATTCCTGCCTCACAGATGCGTGCTAGCTGTTCGATGGCCGTCGTGCTCGATTCGCTGAGCGTTTCCATGGCTCGCATGTGTCTGCCGTCATGAATGTTCTCGATCATGACAAGGCGAATGAAGTCAGCGTTGTTGCGGTGGTGGTCGAATGTGAACCGGACCAGCCTACGGAGCGCCTCGGTGGGTGGTAATCCATTGAGATCCAGTTCGGCCTCACCTTTGCGAACGCTCCTGTAAGCATCCTCAAGAGCGGCTCGGTACAGGCCTTCCTTGTCGCCGAAGTAGTAGAAGATCATCCTCTTCGAGGTCTGGATACGGTTGGCAATATCTTGAATCCGCGCCCCGGCTAACCCGTTTTCCGCAAATTCTGCCTTGGCGGCGCGCAAGATGTCTGCGCGCACGGCCTTCGGATCTTGCTTCCAGGACCGAACCTTTTTTTCGGAGTCGTTTCTCTCGCCGTCCATGACTTCCGTTTCCCATGCTGAGGCGCGGTTGTCCAGCATTTAACCATGCGGTACATTTCGGTTGACCAAATTAACCACGCGGTCCATTGTCGGCGAAAGCGAATCGCGGGACGGCAGGGGAGGAGCATCCTGAAATGTCGGTTCAGTCTGTCATCGACGGCGGCACGGATATCCGGGTCGGGTTGATCGGTCGCGGGATCACTCGGTCTCGCACGCCGGCCATGCATATGGCGGAAGCCAGAGCGCAGGGAATGACATGCGCCTACAGGCTGTTGGACATGGACGATGATGCGTTCGCGGGAAGAACACTCGCGTCGATGCTCGAATGGGTCGAAAGCGAAGGCTATTGCGGCGTCAACGTCACGTATCCGTTCAAGATCGAAGTCATTCCTTTGCTGGATGGTTTGTCAGCGAATGCTTCCGCCATCGGCGCCGTGAATACAGTCGTGTTCAGGAACGGCACGCGAACCGGTCACAACACAGATCTGTGGGGATTTGCCGAGGGCTTCCGTCGTGAGTTTGGCGCCGGTCCACACCGGCACGTCTTGTTGCTTGGTGCGGGCGGAGCGGGCGTTGCGGTCGCGCATGCTCTGGTTGACTGTGGCGTCCAGCGCATTTCGATCTTCGATCTCGATTCCGACAGGGCCGAAGCGCTCGCGATACAGGTGGCAAACAACCGTGCGGACGTTGATGCGATGGCGGTCGCCGACCTGGCGGGTCTCGCCGCACAAGACGCTCCGGAAGGGATCGTGAACGCGACGCCTGTTGGGATGGCGAAGCTGCCCGGATCGGCTTTTCCCTTGGACTTGCTGACGCCTCGGATGTGGGTCGCTGACATCGTCTATTTCCCGTTGGAGACAGAGTTGCTTCGCGGAGCTAGGTCCCGGGGGTGTCGCACTCTCGGCGGCACCGGAATGGCCGTGTTTCAAGCCGTTCGCGCATTTCAGCTCTTCACAGGGCATCCCGCCGATCCGAAGCGGATGAAGGCGACCTTCGATGCCTTTGACCTGAAAGCAAAAGATCAACCGAAAAACTGAACGCGAATAAGGGAGGACTCCATGACGTTCAACTTCACCACGCTTGCCGCCACAGCGGTTCTGACAATCGGAATCGCTTCGGCTGCCGGAGCACAGACGATCCGGGTTGCGCATGTCGACCCCGACGACTGGACGGCATCGAAGAAAGGTGCAGCCGCGCATGTATTCAAGAATGTCGTCGAAGGCGAAACCGATCTTACCGTCGAACTCTTCCCGGCCGGTGCGCTTGGCAACGAGGACGAGTTGGTCGGTCAGGCCCAGGAAGGCCTGACCCAGGTGGTGCTGGTCTCGGGCGCAATGTCCAAGATCTGTCCGGCGGCCGGCGTGCTCGACATTCCTTACACCTTCTCTTCGGCAACGATCGCCTGGGACGTGCTTGATGGAGACTTTGGTGACGCCCTGGCTGAGCATTGCCTCGAACAGACCGGTCTGCGCACACTCGCCTATGGCGAAACGGGTTTTCGCAACTTCACCAACAACACCCGTGAGATCCGCAACCCCGAGGATATGGCGGGCCTGAAGTTCCGCGTCCAGCCGATCCCGCTCTATGTCGAGATGGTAAAGGGCCTTGGCGGAGAACCGACGCCAATTGCCTGGACCGAACTGCCCAACGCGCTGTCCACCGGTGTCGTCGACGGACAGGAAAACCCGGTCGGCGTTATCTACAACAATGGGCTTCACAAGCTGCAGGAGTTCATGACCCTCGACGGGCACGTCTATGCCGCCGACTTCATCCTGATCTCTGACGAGTTCTTCCAATCGCTATCTCCGGCCGAGCAACAGGTGGTCGAGAAAGCTGCGCGTATTGCTGGCACCATGGGGCGGGCGATTCAGCAGTGGGGCACCGCGGAAGGCGTGAACAAGGTGCAGGAGGAAGGCATGCAGGTCTACTCCCCGACGTCTGAGGAGATTGCTGCCTTTGCCGAGAAGGCGCAGCCAGCCGTGATCGAGTACCTTCGCGGGGAACTGGGTGACGATGCTGCATGGATCGATCGCCTTCAGGAAGCGGTCTCCTCCGCTCAGTAATCCGTCTCTCCTGCCGGGGACACGCACCGTCTTGTCCCCGGCGATTTCCACCCAGATAGCGGAATACCCATGGAAAAGATCACTCGGAGTGTCCGGAACGTCTTTGCCTTTGGCGCCGGCTGTTCCATGGCGTTGGTTTTCGCCATCATCTTCGTCAATTCAGTGCGCCGATACACGATCGGCAAGTCGATCGCCTGGGGCGAGGAGCTTCCGATCT
This sequence comes from Tropicimonas marinistellae, assembly GCF_001509585.1. Classification (GTDB taxonomy): domain Bacteria; phylum Pseudomonadota; class Alphaproteobacteria; order Rhodobacterales; family Rhodobacteraceae; genus Tropicimonas; species Tropicimonas marinistellae. The sequence continues at coordinate 317,255 of NZ_LNCI01000002.1, forward strand.
ACCTGACAATCTACGGTGTGATGTTCGGAATAGCATATGCGTACATGACCGACTGCCATATCCGTTTTTCGGTGGTCTCCGACCTGTTGCCGGAACGGATGCGGGGCTGGCTTTGGATCGCATCGGACGTCGTTACGGTCGTTTGTGGACTTGCACTCGTCGTGGCCGGACATGCATTCGCACTGCGACGTGGTGGCGTTGACAGCTCCGGCCTCAAGGCCACGGCCGACTGGCTCGCAGATACAAGCGGCGTGACCGCACTTGAGTGGATTGGCAAGGCCGGCACCTGGCAATACGCCATCGCAATTGGCGGGTTGATGCTGAGCATCGCGGCACTCCTGCGACTCGTTGAGCGGTTGGGCGCGGCTCCTGCAGAGGGCGTGCAATGATCTATGCCATCCTTATCATCGGTCTGCTCATCGGCCTGCCCATCGCCATTGCGATCATTGCCACGCTTCTGGTTTTCATGGCGACAGGCGAAGCTCCCTACACGATACGCATCGTGGCCACGGAGATGTTCCGCAGCCTGAACTCCTTTCCGCTGTTGGCCATTCCGCTGTTTGTTCTCGCCGGTGAGCTGATGAACGAGAGTGGCATCACAGGTCGCATCATTGCCTTCGCCAACGTTCTCGTCGGGCGCATGCGTGCGGGGCTTGCCATGGTCAACATCTGGGCGTCCGTGATCTTCGCGGGCCTGTCCGGTTCGGCCGTGGCGGATACGTCGGCGATTGGCCGGGTGTTTATCCCGGAAATGGAGAAGCACGGCTATGATCGGAGTTTCGCCGCGGCGCTGACGGCAGCCTCCTCGGTCATCGGCCCGATCATCCCGCCGTCGATCCCAGTGATCATTTATGCGCTGATCGTCTCAGGTGTGTCGGTTCCGGCCCTGTTCCTCGCCGGGATCGTGCCCGGGCTCCTGCTCGCCCTGTTCCTGTCAGGCTACGTTCTTCTGACGGTCAAGGTCGATCACGTCGATCAGGCAATCGAGCTGTCGGCCAAGCCGGCTGGCGCGGCGCTTCTTGAAGGCATATTGCCACTATTGATGCCGGTGTTCGTCGTCGGTTCGATCCTGATTGGTGTCGTCACGCCAACCGAAGCCGCGTCCTTTGCCGTGGCCTATGCGTTGGTTCTCGGGATTTTCGTCTATCGCAAGATCACCCTCTCGGCATTGCCCCGCATCTTCGCTGGCGCAATGAGGGACAGCTCGGTGATCCTGATCATCATCGCCGCTGTGGGCGCTGCCAACTGGCTGCTTACCTACAACCGCGTGCCCAACATGCTGACCGACTGGGTGCTGGCAAATGTCGACGGCAAGACCACCTTCCTGATCGCGGTGATCCTGCTGTTTCTCTTTGTCGGGCTGTTTCTTGAGGGTATCGCCGCGATGCTGGTATTGGTGCCGATCCTGCATCCGATCGCCGTCTCGCTCGGGGTCGATCCAGTACATTTCGGCATCCTGGTCATCTTCAACCTGATGATCGGGTTGATCACGCCGCCCTTGGGGCTCTGCCTCTTCGTGGCGGAAGGAATAGCCAATGTTGGCATGGTGCGGCTCACGCGCGCGATCCTTCCGTTCTTTTTTGTCGAGGTTTTGGTCCTCCTTATTCTAACATTCGTACCTGAAACCGTCATCTGGCTACCGCGCGTCATGGGGTTCTGATGTCCTGTACAACCGTCAATTCACCATCAACCTCGGAGGATACGATGTTCGACCTGAGTGGCGCGGTCCTGATCGAGGACGAGTTTCTGCGCGACGGGTTGCAGAACGAGAAGCGCCTGTTTTCCATTGAGGAGAAACTCGGTTTCCTTACGGCACTGGAAACCGCCGGGGTTCAGCGGATCCAGGTCGGATCCTTCGTGCATCCGAAATGGGTGCCGCAAATGGCCGATACCGATGAACTGTTCGAACGGATCGAGCGGAAGCCCGGCATCGTGTACTCGGCGCTGGTCCTGAACAAGGCAGGTCTCGACCGGGCGCTGTCTGTCGGCGCGCAACACCTGTCAATTTCGGTGTCGGCCTCCGAGACCCATTCGCGCAAGAACACGAACCGGAGTGTCGACGAGGGCCGGGCCGCTATTGCCCCCACGATTGAAAAGGCGCTCGCAGAGGGGGTGGCGGTGCGCGCCGGTATCCAGTCGGCACTCGGCTGCGGTTTCGAAGGGAAGGTGGATCCTGCCAAGGTGCTGGAAATCGCGCGCGATTTCGCGGCCTTGGGCGTGCAGGAAATCAACATCGCCGATACCGCCGGGCTCGCCAATCCGCGGCAGGTTTTCGAACTCTGCAAGCGGCTACAGGGCGAACTCGGAGAACATGTGAAACTTTCGCTTCATCTGCACGACACCCGTGGCCTCGGTTTGGCCAACATGTTCGCCGGTCTGCAAGCCGGTGTGCGGATATTCGATGCTGCACTTGGTGGGCTGGGTGGCTGCCCGTTCGTCCCCAAGGCCACCGGCAATATCGCAACGGAAGACGCTGCGTTTGCCTGCGAGCAAGTCGGGCTGTCCACGGGTATTGACTGGGAAGCCATGCGCGCCCCCGTTGCTACAGCCGAGCATCTTCTGGCGCGCGCTCTGCCCGCCAGGGTGAGCCACGTTCCGTCGCCGCCATGGAAATCCAGCACGGGAGATGCAGAATGAGCCACAAGTATTCACTGTCGTATCTGACGGTGCCCGGCGTCACTCCACCCGAGCAGACCTATATTGCCGCGAGAACAGGCTTTGAATGCGTCAGCTATCGGCTGTTCCACCTCGGTGTGCCCGGTGAGCCGGACATTGACCCCACGTCTCCGCAGATCATCCGGGAAACGAAACGGGCGCTGGACGAAACCGGATTGGAATGCTTCGACATCGAGCTGATGCGTATCGTTCGCGGGCTCGATCCGACACAGTTCCTGCCCGCATTCGAAGCCGGCGCAGAACTCGGTGCTCGCCATGTCATCTGCTCGGCCTGGACCGATGTTCGCAACGACCGAAAGTACATCGTGGAGACCTTCGCAGAGATCTGCGACCTCGCCGCGCCCTTTGGGTTGACCGTCAACCTGGAGTTTCCAGCCTTCTCAAGGCTGACAACGCTGGATGAGGTGATCGACATCCTCGACCGCACCGGGCGGCGCAACCAGGGCGTCCTGGTCGATACGCTCTACATGCATTTCAACAAGGAGCCGCTTCTTGCTCTGGAGCGCGTGCCCTCCGAATGGATCAACTTCCTGCACATCTGTGACGCCGAGGATCTCGCATTCACCAAGGAGGAGATGATCCACATCGCCCGCGACGCCCGCCTGTATCCGGGCGAGGGGGCGATCGACTTTTGGTCGGTCAATTACCTGTTTCCGAACCTTCCGCTCTCGATCGAACTGCCACACGCAGCGCGCATGGCGGAACTCGGTCCAGAGCAACATGCAAAGAACTGTATCGACGCGGCCCGCTCCGTCTTTGACGCGACGGGGCTGTAAACCAATATCCGGCCCGAGGCCGACATACCCATCCCCGGAGGACCCAGATGGCCCGAGAGATTACCCAGGAAGAAATCGAAACCGTCGACGCGATGCTCGCCCGTGCCCGCAAGGCGATGGAGGAGATCAAGGACTACGACCAGGCCCAGGTGGACCGGCTTGCCCAGGCACTTGGATGGAATTGCGGCAACGAGACGACTTTCGTTCGCATCGCGCAGATGGGCGTTGACGAGAGCGGTATCGGCGACCGCGCGGGCCGTGCCGGCAAGCGCTTCAAGGTGCTGGGCGTGCTGCGTGACGCGTTGCGGCAGAAGTCCGTGGGCGTGATCGAAGATGACCCGGTCAAGGGCTTGACCAAGATCGCCAAGCCGGCCGGAGTGATTGCCTCGCTGATCCCGACGACGAACCCCGAGCTGACGCCGCCGGTGACCGGCATCTACGCGATCAAGTGCAAGGACGCGGTGATCTTCTCGCCGCACCCGCGGGCCAAGGCCACGACCTTCGAGATGGTCCGCGTGATGCGCGCGACACTGAAGAAGCTGGGCGCGCCGGAGGATATGTTCCAGTGCGTCGAGAAGCCCTCGATCCCGATGACCAACTACTTGATGGCACAATGCGACCTGACGCTCGCCACCGGTGGCAAGCCGATGGTGCATGCCGCTTATTCCTCGGGAAAGCCGGCCTACGGCGTCGGCGCCGGTAACTCGACGATGGTGATCGATGAGACAGCCGACATCAAGGAGGCGGCGATGAACAGCCGTATCTCCAAGATGTCGGATTTCGGCTCCGGCTGCTCGGCCGATGGCAACCTCATCATCGTTGACCAGGTCTATGAGCAGATGAAGGAGTCGCTCATCGCGGAGGGTGGATACCTTTGTTCGCCCGAGGAGAAGGAACTGCTGGCAAAGGCACTCTGGAAGGAGGACGGCTCGCGGCGGATCGAGACCGTGGCGGTCTCGGCAAAGACCATCGCCGATTTCGCTGGCTTCGACCTGCCCGACGACCGCAAGTTCCTGATGGTCGAGCAGGATCGGATCGGTAAGGATCATCCCTTCAGCCGCGAGAAGCTCTCGGTGACAATGGCGCTCTATCGTGCTGCGGATTTCGACGATGCCCTGCGCATGGTGCGCGAGATATACGAGGTCGGCGGCAAGGGTCATTCCTGCGGTATCTATTCCTTCGACGAAGAACGCATCCTGCGTCACGCCGAGAACGCGCCGGTGAGCCGGGTGATGGTCCGCCAGCCGCAGTCCAAGGCCAACGCGGGCAGCTTCGAGAACGGCATGCCGATGACGTCGAGCCTCGGCTGCGGCATCTGGGGCGGCAACATCACCAACGAGAATGTCTCGCTCAAGCACTACATGAACGTCACCTGGGTCGCCCGTCCGATCCCGATTGACCGGCCCTCCGACGAGGAATTGTTCGGTGAGTTCTACAACACGGAGGTGATGTAATGGCGAAGGACAACATCGCGCCTGGCAAGGATCTGATGTCCAACCAGATCATTCGCTACCTCGAAGGGCGCGGCATCGAGCACATCTTCGGGCTATGTGGCCACACAAACATTGCCGTTCTGTCGTCGCTGGCCAATTCGAAGATCCGCTTCGTCAACGTGCGACACGAACAGATCTCGGCCCACGCGGCCGATGGCTATGCGCGGGTGACGGGCAAGGCGTCCGTGCTGCTGTCGCATCTCTCGCCGGGTCTGACCAATGCCGCGACTGGTGTCGCCAACGCGGCGCTGGACTGTGTCCCGATGGTGGTGATCGCCGGCGATATCCCTTCCTACTATTACGGCAAGCATCCGCACCAGGAGATCAACCTGCATGCCGATGCAAGCCAGTACGAGATCTACCGGCCCTTCGTGAAGCGCGCCTGGCGGGTGGATACACCCGAACTGCTGCCGGAAATTCTGGAAAAGGCCTTCCTGTTGGCCGAGAGCGGCCAGCCCGGGCCGGTGCTGGTCAACGTGCCGATGGACCTCTTCTCTGCCGAGATCGAGGTCGCCCTGTGGGACCGCCTGAAGGGGAATGCCAAGACCCTTGCGAAGCCCTCCATTGACGACGAAACAGCGCGCGAGATCGTGTCCCACCTCGCCGCAGCAACGTCGCCGGTCCTCTACGTGGGCGGCGGCGTCGCACGTGCGCGGGCTTATGACGAGCTACGGGAGTTCGTCGACCATATGCAAATCCCGGTAAGTCATTCGCTGATGGGCAAAGGTGTGCTGCCGGACGATCATCCGCTGGTTCTTGGAATGACCGGGTTCTGGGGGATGAAGTTCACAAACGAGCAGACGCTCGGCGCCGACTGGATTCTGGCGCTCGGTACGCGCTTCAAAGAGGCCGACTGCTCGTCCTGGTATCCCGAATATACCTTCGACATCGGCGACGGCGGCTCGAAGCTGATCCACATCGATATCGAACCGCAGGAGATCGGCCGCAACTATCCGACCGAAATCGGTGTGGTGGCCGACCTGAAATCGGCGCTGAAGGTGCTGAACCGGGTCGCACGCGAGATACTGCCAGATGGCCGCAAGGCGCCGGGGCTGGCCGACAGGATCACCGCGGAGCGCAAGGATTTCGCCGAGAAAAACACGGAGATGCGGCGCTCCGACGCCTTCCCGATGATGCCCGAGCGTATCCTCGCAGACCTGCGTGCCGCGATGCCGCGCGATGCGATCCTCACGTCGGACGTGGGCTGGAACAAGAATGGCGTCGCCCAGCAGTTCGACATCCTGGAGCCGGGCTCGATCCTCATCCCCGGTGGGTTCGCCACCATGGGCTTTGGCCCGCCGGCCGCCATCGGGGCGAAGATCGCCGCTCCCGGCCGCGTGGTGATCTCCCTTGTCGGCGACGGCGGTTTTGGGCAAAACCCGGCGATGCTGGCCACCGCAGTGGCCGAGGGGGCGCCCGTCATCTGGATCATCATGAACAACAACGCCTACGGCACCATCGCCGGGCTCCAGAAGGCAAACTATGGCCTAACGCACGGCACGACCTTTCCGCGGGCGGCGACCCCCGAGGAGCAGACGCCGGACTATGCCATGATCGCCCGGGCCTACGGTTGCGACGGCGTGCGTGTAGGATCCGCAGACGGGTTCAGGCCGGCGCTTGTAGCGGCGATTGCCAGCGGGAAGCCGACGGTGATCGACGTGGCGATGATCAATAACCCGACACCGACCTCCGGGCATTGGAACATCCTCGATATATACTCCCCCGAAGGCAACGCGGGCCACGTATCGACCGACTGACGCTTCCCTCCCTACGAAGGAACTTGCCATGAAAACCTCAATTGCCACTGTCTCCATCGCTGGCGATCTCAACGACAAGTTGACTGCGATCGCGAATGCCGGGTTCGACGGGATCGAGATTTTCGAGCAGGACTTCATCGCCCATAGCGGCTCACCGGGCGAGATTGGTGCGATGGTGCGCGAACACGGATTGAAGATTGATCTGTTCCAGCCAGTAAGGGATTTCGAGGGCCTGCCCGAGCCGCTGCGGGCCAAGGCGTTCGCGCGCATCGAACGGCGCTTTGACTTGATGGAAGAGCTTGGCACAGATCTTCTGCTGGTCAGTTCCACCACGCATCCAGAGAGTATTGGCGGCGTCGACCGGATCGCGGCGGACTTTGCCGAATTGGGCGAACGCGCCGCCGCGCGCAGCATGCGGATCGGCTACGAGGCCCGAGCCTGGGGCCGATACGTCTCGGATTACCGAGACGCCTGGGAGGTCGTGCGGCGGGCCGGGCATCCCTCTGTCGGCCTGATCCTCGACAGTTTCCATACTCTCGCGGCGAATGTTGATCCCGACGGAATCCGGGCAATCCCAGGAGACCGGATCTTCCATGTGCAACTCGCGGATGCACCGAAGATCGACATGGATCTGGAGTACATGTCCCGGCATTACCGCAACATGCCCGGCGAAGGGGATCTGCCCTTGCTGGATTTCATGTGTGCCGTTGCCACGACCGGCTACGACGGCCCGTACAGTCTTGAGATACTCAACGACCAGGTCCGCGGGGGCAGTGCCCGCATCGCCGCGGTTGATGGCTATCGATCGATACTCTACCTCGCCGATCAAATGCACAGAGCCGAACCCGCATTGCAAATCGACCTGCCCGAGATGCCGCCGAAGGGACGGGTGCTGGGGGTAGAATTCGTCGAGTTCTCCGCCAACGAGAAAGAAGCGGAAATCCTCGGGACGATGCTGCGCACCCTCGGCTTCACACCAGTGGCCAGGCATATCGCCAAGTCGGTTACGCTCTGGCAGCAGGGAGATATCAACATCGTCGTCAACACGGAGCAAGAGGGCTTCGCCCACTCGTCGTACGTGATGCACGGAACCAGCGTGTGCGACATTGGCCTGCTGGTAGAAAACGCTGGCGCAGTTGCAAAGCGCGCGGAGGCGCTTGGCGCCAACCTGTTCTCACAACGGCGTGGCGAGGGAGAGCTCGCCATTCCCGCAATCCGCGGCGTGGGCGGCTCGGTGTTGCATTTTCTTGACCGGGCATCTGAGTTGGCCGAGGTCTGGGACACCGAATTTCGCCGGATCAATCCGGATCCGGCCGCAAACCCGGTCGGATTGGTCAACGTCGATCACATTGCCCAGGTCATGAAACACGAGGAAATGCTCACCTGGACATTGTTCTACACGTCGATCTTTGAGATCGAAAAGGCACCTGAAGTGGACGTGGCCGACCCTGGCGGAGTCGTCCACTCCCGGGCGCTTCAGAGCAAAGACGGCTCACTACGCTTCACTCTCAATGGCGTTGATACGCACAGGACCTTCGCGGGCCGTTTTGTCTCCGACAGTTTTGGCTCGTCGGTTCAGCACCTGGCCTTCTCGACCGAGGATGTCTTCGCCACCGCTCAAAAGCTCGCTGAAAACGGGTTCGAGCCTCTGCCCATTCCCGAGAATTACTACCGCGAAATCGAGTCGCGTTTCGCACTGGCCGGAGACACCGTCGCCGCACTCAAAGCCGCCAACATCCTCTACGATGAGGACGATACCGGAGGCAGCTACTACCAGTTCTACTCCCGCCCCTATGGTGATGGCTTTTTCTTTGAGGTGGTCGACCGGCGAGGCGGTTACAACGGCTACGGCGCCGCCAACGCCCCATACCGAACCGCGGCGCTCAAGCGTCTATCGCGCCCCGCCGGCATACCAAGGCGGTGAAGCTATTTCGAAACGCACTAAGCGTTATCGGCTAAGGCCCGACCGAGAACCGTGCGAGATGCCAATGGGTTATCGTCACGGTGTCTTGTGCCAAAACCACCACGTTCCGTCGCAGTGTTTCATTCTGCCAAATCGTGCGACTTGATGAATTGAGCGGCGTGGGTTGTTTCCAGTTGGTGGCGTTGGTGGAAGCGACCGCCGAAGGCACCTGCGAGGGTGATGTCTGCGGAGCTTGGTTCCAGCCGGGCAGGGCGCTCTCGTGGCCGTCTCGGGTAAATCAACGCAATCCGTGCATGCGCTTCAAGTCGAGCCCTGAGATCACAGGCCTTTCGAGTATGCTCTATGTGCGGCTTTCTCCTGCGCTCAGGAAGTGTGAGGACCTTCTGCACGGGCGTGGCATAGAGGTCAGCCAAGCGTTGCTTCCGGTGGCATTTTAGGCCCGTTGTTCGCCTTTGATATCCGCGACAAACATGCGGAGGTTTTGGGTTTCGCGCCACAACCTATGGAGCGCTGTCGACCATGAGAATGCGGTCCTGAAAAGCTGCGTGACGAAGGTGCGCGACAGGAAGTCGGCAGTGAATTTCACAAAGAAAAGACTGTGCCGGTACGGTCGCCCTCGATCACGTGTCACTGCACCTCTTCGACGCCGTGGAGTGGCGTTGAAGGCGATTGCTGCGTCGGCGCGACGGCAAAGCGGCCGCCGGCTGAACAATCGGGCGGAGATTTCGCACCTGCATTCCTGGTGACGAGCGCGAGCAATGCGACGTTGTTGGCGGATGCGGACCTTGCAAATGTTCGCCGGCGTCAACGCCTCGGTCGTTGATTATCGCAACGCAGAGCGCAACTCATGACCGAGAGCCGTCTTCGAGAAGAACGGTGCTGCCGCTCTCGCCGAATGGCGCGGTCGTGGCGCGCCATATGGCACAGCGACTTTGCTCTTGAAGGGACCAGGCCAAGTCCGGCTGACAGCGCAACCTGACCTGTTCGCTCGGGCCATGGCCAGGCATCAAATCGCTCTGAATCGATTGGAAGGCTCCCGCCACCGTCCTGTCGGCTTTAGTGCCGGAATTCCCGCTCTGCCATCGGAGTTGCCTTGACCTGCTGACCGGGTTCGAAGGTTCGGCTCCCCTCGACGCGCGCGACCAGCGGCCCAAGGTCTGGAACCTCCAGATGCACGATCGTATCGGCGCCGAGCCGCTCGACGTGACGAACCCGCCCCGTCCACTGACCCTCGGCGTCGGAGATTACCACGTGCTCTGGGCGGATGCCGTAGGTCGCGCAGCCCATCGCTTCGGCGACCTTGCCCTCGTAGAGGTTCATCTTGGGAGAGCCGATGAAGCCCGCGACAAAGGGCGTGGCCGGACGTTCGTAAAGGTCCATAGGGCTGCCCACCTGTTCGATCACGCCGCCATTCAGCACCACGATCTTATCGGCCATTGTCATCGCCTCGACCTGATCATGGGTGACATAGATCATCGTCGTGCCGAGGTTCGCGTGCAGGTCGGTCAATTCGATGCGCATCTGCGAGCGCAGCGCGGCGTCGAGATTCGACAGCGGTTCGTCAAACAGGAACACCTTTGGGTTGCGAACAATGGAGCGGCCGATGGCAACGCGCTGGCGCTGGCCGCCGGACAGTTCCTTGGGCTTGCGGTCGAGCAGGGGGCCGAGTTGCAGGATTTCGGCCGTTTCCTCCACGCGGCGCTTGATCTCGGGCTTGGGCGTTCGCGCGAGGCTCAGCCCGAAGCCGATATTGTCGCGCACCGTCAGATGCGGGTAGAGGGCGTAGCTCTGGAACACCATCGCGATGCCGCGCTTCGACGGCTCGGCGTTGCTCACGTCCTTCCCGTCGATCTCGATAGTGCCGGAGGTCTGTTCCTCCAACCCGGAGATCATGCGCAGCAGGGTCGACTTTCCGCATCCCGAGGGGCCAACGAAGACGCAGAACTCGCCGGACTCTATCGTGAGGTCCACGCCCTTGATAACCTCGACGGCGCCGAAGCTCTTCTTGACGTTCTTGAGGACGACTTGTGCCATTGGTTATCCTTTTACTCCGCCTGCGGTCATACCGGCGACGATCTGGCGGTTGAAGAAGATGAAAACGAGCAGCGGCGGGATGGTGACCAGCAGGATGTTCATGAACAGCAGGTTCAACTGGCTGACGAACTGGCTCTGGAAGTTGTAGAGGGTCAGCTGCACCGTCACGTTTTCCTTGCCCGGCAGATAATAGAGCGGGTGGGTGAAATCGTTGAAGATGGTGATCGACTGGACCACGATCACGGTCACGGTGACGGGTTTCATCAGCGGCAGGATCACCCGGAAGAAGACCTGCCAGGGCTTTGCACCGTCGACGATCGCGGCTTCGTCAAGATCGCGCGGGATAGTGGAAACGAAGGCGCGGAACAACAGAATGCAGAAGCCAAGGCCATAGGCGACCTGGATCAGGATCATGCCGTGCAGTGTCTTGAACAAGCCCAGCCCCTGAAGCACCCAGATCGTCGGCACAACGGCGGGCGGCATCATCAACCCGGCAAGCACGAAGCCGTAGATGACCTTGTTCCAGCCGGATTTGCGGCGTTGAAGCACGTAGCCGACCATCGCCCCGAATATCACCAGCAGGGTGATTGCCCCCACGGTGATGACGATGGAATTGAAATAGGCGAGCAGCAACTGGTAGTCGCGCGCCTGCACGACCTCGACGAGGTTTTGCCAGAAGCGCCATTCCTGCGGCAGGGCAAAACTGAGCCGGGCAGTTTCCGCCGCCGATTTCGAGGCGTTGATGAAGACGAAGATGAAGGGGATCACGAAGATCACGAAGGCGCAGGCGAGCGAGATCAGCCCGGTGATGAGTTGGCGGCGGGTCACTGGTCCACTTCCTTTCTGTAGAAGCGAAATGCGAGCGGCACCACGAGGACTGCAATCAGCAGAAACAGGATGACGTTGCCGGCGGTGGACAGGCCGTAGAAACCGGCCTGGTACTGTTTGTAGACGACACTGGCGAGCACGTCGGAGGCAAAGCCGGGGCCGCCGCGGGTCATCGCCCAGATGAGGTCGAACAGGCGCAGGCCGCCAATCAGCGACAGGATGATGACGGTGGTCGTAGCCGGGCGGACGAGCGGGACGGTCACGCGCCAGAATTGCTGCAGGCGGGTGGCGCCGTCGATGCGGGCGGCCTCGTAGTAATCGGGGCTGATCGAGGCGAGGCCGGCGATGTAGATGAGCGTGGCAAGGCCGACACCGCGCCAGATATCCACCATGGCCACCGAGAATAACGCCAGCTTGGGGTTGGTCAGCCAGCCCGGGCCGGGGATTCCGACGGCACCGAGGGCGAGATTGATCACGCCTTCGGTCGGGTGCATGAGTTCGGTGAAGAGCAGCCCGACGCCGATGGTCGAGACGAGTACCGGGAAAAAGACAATCGAGCGCTGGAGGCCTTGCGCGAACATGCCGGAGGTCAGCAACACCGCGAGCAGCAGGCCCAGCACGGTTTTGGCGCCGGAGGTCAGGACCGCGAAGAAAAGCGTGTTGACGACGCCGCGTAGCAGGAACGGCTCAGAGAAGAACTGCTGGTAATTCTCGAACCCTATGAAACTGGCGTCGAAGAGGTCCCAGTTGGTGAGGCTGAACCAGAAGGAAGCGATGGTCGGCACGAGGAACAGGACCGTGAAGATCACGGCGGCGGGCAGCACGAACCAATAGGGGTAGGGGGATCTTTTTCTCATTGGCGCATTCCCGGCAGGTGAGGTGCGCCCGCGCTGAGACAGCGCGGGCAGGCGCGAACCGGTGGGAGGCCTTACCAGTTCGGCAAGCGGAGTTGCTTGGCCTGTTTCTCCACGTCGCGGTCATAGAGTTCGGCCGCGCTTTGTGCGTCGCGGATGCCCGATCCGACCTCGACGGTGAGCTGTTCCAGCGCCGGGCCCTTCACCGGCGACAGGAACTCGAGCGCCGGCGCGGTGCGGCCGTCCTGCTCGAAATAGGGCATCATGTCACCAACCGCGGTTGGCACGTCGTCGGGCAGGGTGCAGCCCTTGATGAGCAGCGGACCCGAAGCGCCGACGGCTTCGATGATGATGTCGCAGGCGTCCGGGCTGGCCACGAAGTTCACGAAATCCTTGGCGATATCGGTATGGTCGCCGCCCTTCGGCACGTAGTAGGTGCTGGGCATCCAAACCGTCAGGCCGTTCATTTCCGCGCTGTCTCCCGGTTGGGCAAAGAAACCGACATCGTTGAGTTGCTCGGGATGGTTCTGCTGGATGCCGGCAATCGAGAAAGTCAGCATTGGGTAGTGAACACCGGAGCCGGTAGCGACCATGCGCAAGCCGTCGTTGTAGTTCGCGGCACCAAAGTCGGCATTGAAGTAACCGGCCTCAAAGGCAGACTGCAGCCGGTCGAACCCCTTCTTTGCCGCCGGAGTCGTGGCGTATTTCGACTCGTTGTTCGTGTATTGTGCCGCAAAGTCAGGCTCTTCGGCCTGCACGTTAAAGTAATCGGCCAGCACGAAGAGCTGCGAGGTCCAGGTATCGCGGTAGGTCTGGATGATCGGCGCCTTGTCCGTCTCGCTGGCGATTTGGGCGTTGTTGGCCATGAACTCTTCCCATGTGGTGGGAATTTCGAGACCAAGCTGCTCATAGGTCGGCACGTGATAGAGGATGCCGCCGCCCATGGCGGCCTGATGCGGCACACCATAGACATTCCCGTCGCCGTCAGAGACGGTCTGGGTGTAGCTTTCGAGGAGGTTGCCGAAGTTCGGAATGTCGTTGATTGGCTCCAACGTGCGCGACGGGCGCAAGGCTTGCAGTAGCGCGCCGGAGTTGTAGTTGAAGACATCGGCCATCTCGCCCGTTGCGAGGCGCGTCTTGACGATATTGTCGCCCTCGGCGCCGCCGGCACGGGCTTCGACCTCCCAGGTCACGCCGGGGTTCTTCGCCGTGTAGGCGGCGGTCAGCGCCTCTGTGATGGCGACCGTGTCGGGGTTGTTATCGACCAAGATCGTCATTTCCTGGGCGGCAAGCGCTCCGCCAAACACGGCGAACACGGCCGTCAGGGCGGTCGTCTGGAACAATCTGTCTTTCATGGTTTCCTCCCAAAGAAGTCCGGCGCAATGCCGGGGCTAGGTTTCGTTCCCGAACTGGAGATCGAACTCGATAACGTGGTGGCCCGCTGGCAGTGTCAGGCCCTCCGGCGATACCTCGACTTGGGCGCCGTCGCGCGTCAGCCCGGAGAAGATCCCCGGCGGAATCTCCCCCGCAACGCCTTCCGGTAGCGTCACGCTGTAGACCACACGCTCCCCCTCGACGCTCCATCCCGCCTCGATCCGGCCGTGGCGGCAGTCATGCCAGATGGAGACATGGCCAAGCTCAGGCAGCACCGTCGGGCAGAGGCGCACCTTGTCGAAGCCGGGGGCATCCGCGCTTGGCGCGACGCCAGCCACTTCCTCGAACAGCCACTGGCAGACCGCGCCGTAGGCATAGTGATTGTAGCTGTTCATGTCGGGGTCGTAGATCGTGCCGTCCGGCCCGAGTGCATCCCAGCGTTCCCAGATCGTCGTCGCACCCTGTTCCACCTGGTAGAGCCAGCCGGGTACGTTTCGGTTCAAGAAAACCCTCTCGGCCAGGTCGGCCATGCCGAGCTTTGTCAGTGCGGGCAGTAGGGCGGGCGTGCCAATGAAACCGGTGCCAATAAGGTAGTCCGCATCCTCGATCACACAGCGGAAATAGGCCTTTGCCGCTTCGTAGTGCTGGACAGGAACGAGGTCGTAGAGGAACGCCAGCGCATAGGAAGTCTGGTCGTTATGGGCCAGCCGGCCGCTGGTGCTGAAATACTCATGCGCAAAGGCGGCCCGGATCGCCGTCGCGCGGTCGTCCAGCCGTGCAGCCTCCGTCGTCTCGCCCAGCACAGTCGCGATGCGGGCGGCGAGTTCGGTGGATATGAAATGGTAGAGCGTGGCCGCGCAATCGTCCGCGATGGTCGGGCGCGGCTTGCGGTTGTCGCCCACCGGTTGCAGCCAATCGCCAAAGCTGAACCCGTGTCCGCCCCAGACCGAGCTGGGCTGGATGATCGGCCCGTCCGAGAGACCCCAGAGGTAGTCCACCCATTTCACCATCGCCGGGAAACACTCCCGCAAGACTTGCGTGTCGCCGTAGTGAAGATACAGCTGCCACGGCATTACCGTGATGACATCGCCCCAGCCGGTCGAACCGGCCCAGTCGCCATGGAACTTCTCCGGATGCAATCGTGTCGGGTCAGGGGAGAAATGCGGAACTGCACCGTTCTCGCGCTGGTCGTGCATGACGTCACGCAGGTACTTCTTCAGGAACAACTCGCTATCCGCGAGCCAGCAAGCCGTGCCGGCGAAAACCTGAGCATCGCCGGTCCAGCCCAGTCGTTCGTCGCGCTGCGGGCAATCGGTGGGGATTTCGATGAAATTGGCGCGTTGCGACCAGATCGTATTCTGGACCAGCCGGTTGACGGCCTCCACGCCACATTCGAACCCGGCAGCCAGTTCGGGGACAGAGGAGATAGGTACGGAGACGATCTGCGTGATTTCGGCCGTGCCCCCAATCGTCACCCGCGCATAGCGGTAGCCCATGAAGGTGAAATGCGGCTCGAATGTCTCCTCGCCATCTCCCTTCAGAGTGTAATGCAGCGCCCCTCGGGCGGAGCGGTAGTTGCGGTTGTCGAAGGACCGGTTCGGTCCCAGGACCTCGGAGTGTTCGATGAAGACGGTCGCGCCCGGTTCGCCGCGCACGGAGAAACGCACGAAACCTCCGGCATTCTGACCGAAATCGTAGATCGTCCGGCCGTCGTCATCCTGCCATTTCTCAATTGGCTCCAACGGTGCCAGCGCCTTGACCCCGGGTGCTTCCTGCGCGACGAGCAAGACCTTGTCGAACTCCAGAACCTCGACACCTTCCGTCTCTTCGAACCGGTCGAGGCGCGCGTCGTAGTCTTCGCCGTGATAGATGCCGGAACGTGTTACCGGGAGGAGGCCGCTCTTCCACTCTGCGCCGGTCGCGCAGATCACCGCTCCGTCGCAGGTGATCTCGGCAATTGCCGCGATCCGGTCTCCCCAGCAATTCTCGATCCGCGATTCCTCCCACATGATCGGTGAGCGGTACCAGCCGTCGCCCAGCCAGATATCGATGCGGTTCTCGCCTGCCACCACGAGGTCGGAGACGTCGTAGCTCTGATACGCAATGCGATCATCATAACAGGTCCACCCCGGCGTCAGCAGGTCGTCACCGACACGGACACCGTTGATGAAGGCGCGATAGAGGCCGAGTGCGGAGACATGGAGCACGGGGCGGGTGCCCTCGGGCACCACGAATACCGTTGACACGAAACTTGCCCGCTCGCCCTGACCGGCATCTGTCACGGGGGCGATCATTTCGGCGTGCCAATCGCGGCTGCCCCTGCCAGACACGGCTCCCAGGCTCGTTTTCTGAAGCATGTGCAATCCTCCTCCCCAGGCGGTCATGTCCGGCTCGGTGCGGCTCGAATCGATTTGTGCACCGTTCTACGTAGAACATTATACAAAACGGATTGCGTTACAAGGGAGGATGTGAAAATGCTTGTGTCAGGGAAATTGAGGAGAGCGATCCTTGTCCGAACGCAGCCCTTCCATGGGAGGGAAGGTTACCATTCGAACGGTTGCAGAAGACGCCGGTGTATCCGTCGCGGCGGTATCCAAGGTCTTGCGCAACGCCTATGGCGTCAGCGACCAGTTGCGGGCGAAGGTCGAGGCGTCGATCAAGAAACTCGGCTACCGACCCAGCACCGCTGCACGCGGCATGCGCGGACGGACATATGCTATCGGTGTCCTGCTGGTGAACCTCTCGAACCCGTTCCTGCCGATTGTCGTCGGCGGTGTGCAGACGGCCTTGAGATTGGCCAATTACAAGATGCTGGTCGGGATCAGCGAGGCCCAGGCGCATCTGGAACAATCCCTGATCGAGTCCATGATCGACATGCGGATCGATGGGCTGGTGCTGGTGGCGCCGCGACTCACCGGCGAATCCCTGTCGCGGTTCGCGGACCAGGTGCCAATGGTCGTAATCGGGCATCACGAGAACTCTGCGGAAAGATTCGACACCGTGAATTCCAACGACCGGCTCGGGGCGAGGCTGGCAGTGGAGGCGTTGATTGCCGCCGGGCATTCCGATGTTCACATGGTCAGCCTTCCGCATACGAACGGGGAATTCGAGGTCTTCCACAAGCGAGAGGCCGGGTATCTGGATGCAATGCGGTCGGCAGGCCTCGAAAACAGGAGCCGGATCTGCAATTTGCCGGAGGAGGCGGACCCGGAGGATATTTTGCGGCACCTATTGAGCGCTCCCGTTCCGCCGACCGCCGTCTTCTGCTGGAGCGATCTACACGGTGTCGGCCTTCTGAATGCCGCAAAGGTAAAGGGGATTGACGTTCCCGGTCGTCTCGCGATTGCGGGATATGACAACACGCCAGAGGCAGCCTTGCCGCTCATTGGTCTGACAAGCATCGATCAATGCGGCGGCGAACTTGGCAAGCTTTCCGCCGCGACACTACTCAGCAGGATCGCGGGGCGGACCGGGGCGAAACACCATATCGTTGATCCGGTGCTGGTGCAGCGGACGAGCAGTTGAACGGGGCCAACCAGAGGCCCCAAAGGACGTATCGGTCTGCAGTCAACGAGGTCGAACCTAGCCGACAGATACCCGCCTTCCAGTGCTGTCGAACATCCTGTCCACACTTTTGCTGTGGAACGTCGAGGACCTGCTGTCCGCCTCCGTTCCTGTATCGGCCCGAAGCATTTTCAACCAAGAGCGCGACCGAAACCCGCTGCGGAGTTGCCGGCTCGTCCGTGCGACCGCTCTCGCCGAGTGGCGCGGTCTCCATGCGGTATTCGGGGACAGCCACGCGTTCCGATCTGAGACCGGTTCGAAATTGTCCGCGATCCCACTCCCTACCGCTTACTGCTCGTTTTTCGGCGCCGGCGCGGCGTCGTCCGGTTCAATGACCAGCGGATTCTCCTCTTCTTCTCCGCTGGCCAGCGCCGCAGTCTCAGGCGTCGCGACCCGCGCCGAAAGCGTCACATGGAACGCGCCCTTGTCGGCCTCACGAACGGCTGGGCTGCGGTAGATGCGCCAGAGGGTGAAGAGCACCAGCAGCACATGGGCCACGACTGTCGTCAGAAACAGCCCCTGTCTGCCAATAGATGACATCGCCACGCCGGCCACGAGCGGGCCCAGAACCGAGCCGAGCCCGAATACCATGAGCAGGCCACCCGAGACCTGGATCGATGTTCCGAGCGGGGCGTGGTCATTGGCATGGGCGACGATGATGGGGTACATGGCAAAGATCGCCGCGCCGAAAAAGCACGCAAGCGCGAGGTTCGTCCATCGGTCTTCCGGTGCCAGCAAGATGAACGCGAGATCCGCCGCGAGCGCGACCGCGGCCGTGAAGATCAGTACGATGCGGCGGTCCATCCGATCACTTGCATAGCCGATGGGGATTTGCGAAAGCGCGCCCGCCAGAACCGGCAGGCTCGAAAAAAGCGCGATTGCTGTCAGGGTAAGCCCGGCTTGGTCGGCGTATACCGCCGAAAGCGTTCCGAAAGCCGCGTTCGAGATGCCGACGAGGAACACTGCCGCAACTGCGACGGGGGAGTTTGTCCATAGTGCTCTAAGGTCGAGTGAGACCGAGGTGAGCGGAGCTGGAGAAGGCGAGGTCGATAGCGCGGTGGGAATGAGCGCGAGGGAATAGAAGATCCCTCCCAACGCGAAAAACACGAAGCCGGTCGCATCTCCCAACGCGATCGCCATCTGGCCTGCGGTCATCGCGCTGAGGTTGACCATCGAGTAGATCCCGAAAATCGTCCCCCGTGTCTGTGGCGTTGCCCGGTCATTCAGCCACGATTCGACGATCATCGCTGCGCCGGCAAAGCAGAACCCGGATATCGCGCGGCTCGGTATCCAAGCCCAAGTCTCGACAAGCAGCGCTTGGAAGAGGATCGTCACCGAGGCCAGAGCGCACATCGTTCCGAAGGTGCGGATATGTCCGACCAGACCCACGAGACGGGGCGAAAGAATACACCCCATTACGTATCCAACCGCCCAGCCGGTACCAAGCAGGCCGAGCGAACTGGCAGAGAACCCTTCCGCCGAACCACGCACCGGCAGGACCAGACCGTGCATGCCGCCGGCAAACAGCAGCAGAGCCGACCCAAAAAGGAGTGCGCTTACGGGAACCAACTGGGTGATCATCGTTCAATACTCTCCCGACGGGACGCAAGACGGGTACGGCTCTTGGATACGTCCACCTCTGCGGACGGCTACCCCGAAATGCCCAATACGAAAAGTCGTTGGCTCTCCCTTCGCCAACCATTCGGGACAGTACACGCAACCGCCTTCGACGCGATCACCAGAATCCGCCGCTGAAGCAATTCCTCGCACCCCTTTGTCGGCAGTTCTTCGAAATGAACACGAGGATCGTCGCACTCGCAGAGCATGTACCGCAAGTGACTTTTCTGTGGGTCTTTGCATCCGCGGAAACGTGCTCTCGGGTTCCGAGCAGATTGATCGGTGCGCCCGCGTATCCGATTGTTTCAGCGTGTTCACGTCGAACCGCGTGTCCCGACCCAGTCTCATTCAGGATGGGTGCTTCAGGACTACGGTCAATTCCGAGTCATCCTTCACATGCAGATCTCGATGGCCGAACGGTGTTCGGATCCCGTGTTCACGGAACCTGTCCCAGATGGCCACGAGCACGTCGCTGCGAACATTGATGATGCCATTCGTGGGATCGTCAATCCAGAACCGCATCTCCAGATTGACGGTGCTGTCGCTGAACCCCATCAAGCGACAGACCGGCGCTGGGTCCGACAGCACACGCGGATTGGATCTCGCCCCGTCCTCTGCGAGTTGCATCGCGAGGCGCACGTCGGACTCGAAGCAGATGCCGATCGGGGTAAGCAGCCTGAGCCTGTCGTGGTTATACGACCAGTTGACGATCCGTTGCGAAATCAACTCCTCGTTTGGCACCAGCCATTCCGTTCCGTCCCGAGTGGTGAGGGAAACGTAGCGGGCGTTCAGCGCCGTCACCCAGCCAAAGAGTTGCACGTCCCGGTTGGAAGGGTCGCTTAGTTCGAGAACATCGCCGGGCTTGATGGAGCGGTCGAACAGCAGCAGCAAGCCGCTGATCAGGTTGGAAATCGACTTCTGCATGCCAAAGCCGATGCCGACACCGAGCGCGCCGGAGAACAGGGCGAAGGCCGTGAGATCGATGCCTGCACTTGTCAGGGCCACCACGAGGGCCAGGGTGATGAGCCCAAACCGCAGAAGCTTGCCGGTCAGGACCCGGAGAGATGGCGTGAGCCCCTGTGCATTCTGGACTTGAACCTCCAGCAATCGGGAAACCACGAGCGCTATCCACAGGAGAACCGCGAGTTTGACCGAGCCGGTCAGCACGTCGAGCACCGACAGGTGAATGCTCCCGAGCCGGATGCCGATCTGGTCGAGCCAGACGATTGTTGCTTCCAGGAGACCGACGATGTTCAGCGTCGCGATTGCGAAGATCAGAAAAGCGGTGACCCGCGACCAGAAATCGTTGCGGATCAAGCGCGACAGCAAGCGGATCACGATCCACGCAACCAGGAGATTCGCCGAGGTAAGAAGAAGAAGCGTCGGCCAGCCGGCCGTGCTGGCGACGGCGATAGCGGCAAGAACAATGAGAAGAACCAGCGACGGGTAGACAACGGAAAATCCGCCGAAGGTCAGGCCGCGCCAAACCGGGTGCGATGTCTGCAAACTCGCGGCGCGGCGGCGCATCCACGGCCGCAACACATGGGTGCCAAGCACGGCGAGGCCGAAGGACGCGAGCACAGCGCCAATCTGCCAGAGCGTGGACCAGACGAGCACCTCCGACAGCACCCAGAATTCCGCGCGCATCCGCAGGTTCTCCAGGGCGATGACATCGATCAGTCGTTGATAGCTTTCCATGTCGTCCCTTATCGGTATTCTCCTTGGGGAGTATCCGTGCCGTGGCCCGCCGAAATCAATACGGCATCGCCTCCGAGCCCACCGGGTGATCGCGTGTACTTGGGAGCGGTCGGAGGACAACCGCGGGACACGCAGGAGCGGAGGCCATATGGGCACGACTTTCGGCGGCAGATTTCGGAGATGGCGCACGACGGCGCTTTGTAGTTTTGCATTGATAGTTTCGTTCGCCAGCCTGCCCGTGCGGGCCGCTGGCCCTGATCTCAGCCTGATATCGATTGCCACCGGAAATCGCAGCGGTGTCTATTACTTCGCCGGGGGAACAATCTGCGCCCGGATCAACGCCCACCGCTGGCAGCACGGAATTCGGTGTCTAACCCAGGAGACAGGCGGCTCCATAGACAACCTTCGTGCGCTCCGGACTGGTTCGGCGACGTTCGCGATTGTTCAGTCCGACTGGCACCACAATGCGGTGCTCGGCGACGAGAGATTCGAGCCCGTGGGGCCGGACCGGTCCTTGCGATCGGTCTTCGCGATCTACGCGGAAGCCTTAACCGTGGTGGCTGGACGGGAAAGTGGAATTGTGCGCTTCGCGGACCTGGTCGGCAAGCGGGTCAACATGGGACCGCCCGGCTCCGGCGGACGTGCAACAATGGAAGTGGTCATGGATGCCGTTGGTTGGGAGGCAGGGGATTTCCCGGCCCTGTCCAGCCTTGACGCGAGCGACGTCTCGGATGCGCTTTGCGAGGGCGAGATCGATGCCGCGATTTTCACAATCGCCCATCCAAACCTCGCAGTGGAGGATCTGCTGACCTCCTGCGGTGCCCAACTCATTCCCGTCGAAGGTCCGGGCATCACTGGTCTGGTCGCGGAGCGCCCCTATTATTTCGCCTCCACTATCTCCGGAAGCACATATCCCAACCAGCGGGACTCCGTGCCCGTGCTGGCTCTGGCGGCCAGCCTCGTCACCACCGCGCGTACATCGCCGACGGAAGTCTATGAACTGGTCAAGGCCGTGTTCGACGATCTTCCGGGATTTCAGGACGCACACCCCGCTTTCGGCGAGTTTACTGCCGCCCAGATGGTGACCCAGGGCCTGAGCGCTCCACTGCACAGCGGCGCGTTGCGGTATTTCAAAGAGAAAGGCCTGCAATAGTCGGCGCACGGGTAGACCGTGCGCCGCCAGCGGGCATCGCTGGTGTGGGTCCGGGTCAGACCGAAGTGCAGATGTATTTCATCTCCAGGAATTCATCCATCCCGTGCCGGCTGCCTTCCCGGCCGAGACCGGATTGCTTGACGCCCCCGAAGGGCGCGACCTCGGTGGAGATCAGCCCGGTGTTGACCCCGACCATGCCATATTCCAGCGCCTCCGAGACCTTGGTCACCCGCCCGAGATCGCGGGCATAGAAATAGGCGGCAAGGCCGAAGATCGTGTCGTTTGCAAGTTCGATCACCTCCTCGACGGTTTCGAAGCGGAAGAGCGGCGCCAGCGGGCCGAACGTCTCCTCCTGTGCGAAGGCCATCTCGCGGGTTGCTCCGGTTACGATGGTGGGCTGGAAGAAAGTCCCGCCCAGATTGTGGCGGGCGCCCCCGGTTACCACGTTGCCGCCCTTGGCAACTGCGTCGGCAATATGCTCCTCGACCTTCTCCACGGCGGCTTCGTTGATCAGCGGCCCGAGCTGTGCGCCCTCGGAGAACCCGTCGCCAACTTGCATCTTCTCCACTGCGGCCGCGAGCTTCTTGGCAAAAGCATCATAGACGCCGGCCTGCACATAGAGCCGGTTCGCGCAAACGCATGTCTGACCGTTGTTGCGGTATTTCGATATCAGCGCGCCCTCGACCGCCGCATCGAGATCGGCGTCGTCGAAGACAATGAAAGGCGCGTTTCCGCCGAGCTCCATCGAGCATTTCATGACTTGGTCAGCGGCCTGTTTCAACAAGATGCGGCCGACCTCCGTAGAGCCGGTGAAGGTGAGCTTGCGCACCTTCGGATTCTCGCAGAATTCCTTGCCGATATCGGAGGAGCGCGAGGATGGGATCACCGAGAGCACACCCTTGGGAATGCCTGCCCGTTCGGCCAGCACGCCAAGCGCCAGCGCGGAGAGCGGCGTCTCCGCTGCGGGCCGGGCAACGAAGGCGCAGCCGGCGGCGAGGGCGGGGCCGACCTTGCGGGTGATCATCGCGTTGGGGAAGTTCCAGGGCGTGATCGAGGCGGCGACGCCGATCGGCTGGGAGATCACGGTGATGCGCTTGTCGCGCTGGTGCCCGGGGATGGTCTCGCCATAGACCCGCTTGGCCTCCTCGGCGAACCACTCGATGAAGGAGGCACCATAGAGGATCTCGCCCTTCGCCTCGGCATGTGGCTTGCCCTGTTCGGCGGTCAGGATTGTTCCGAGGTCATCCGCATTCTCCACCATCAGGTCGAACCAGCGCCGCAGCACCGCGGCGCGCTCCTTGCCGGTCCAGCTCGCCCAATCCTTCTGAGCGGCATAGGCGGCGTCGATGGCACGGGCGGTCTCGGCGCGACCGAGATCGGCAACTTCGGCGATCACGTCGCCACGGGACGGGTTGGTGACCGCGAAGCTGCGGCCGTCATCTGCGTCGCACCAGTCGCCCGCGAGAAAGGCGCGGGTGGCCAGAAGGCTCGGATCCTTGAGCAGTTCGGTGATCTTGGTGGGCGAGTCGAGCATGGGAGATCCCTTTGGGTTGGGGTGGTCGGAGTGGCCAGCCGCGGCGGGCCAAGATGTCCATGGGCACATTACCGTCAGCCTTCCAGCGGGTTTTCGGCGAGCTCGGCGGCGATGTCGTCGTCGAGCGGGGTGCCAGCGGTGTTCAGGATGAAGCCGAGGGTGGAATAGAAACCGACGGTCGCCATCAGGTCGATTACCCCGGTCGTGCCGAAACGGGCCTCTATCGCCGTCGCCGTGGACGTCGAGAGCCGAGCTTTATCAAAAAGCTCATCGACCGCGGTCGCCAGGAGCGCGTCTTCCGGCTCCATCGTGTTGGGCGCGCGACGTACGGACAGGATCCTTGCATCGGACAGGCCGTATTTCCGCGCCCGTTGAACGTGCTGCTGCCATTCGTAGTCCGAGCCCAGCCGATGACCCGTGCGCAGGATGACGACCTCCAGCATCTCGCGGCCCAGTGCCGAGCGGTTGACGATATGTTCGCGCAGCCCGGCCCATGCCCTGAGCAGGTCGGGGTGATGGGCCATCGTCCGGTAGACGTTCAGCCCACCCGCAAAGCCGGTCAGCAGGTCCGAAACGTCCTGTGGCCAATCGTCGTTCGAGAGCGGGGCGAGGGGGAAGTCTGTCGGCATGGCGGGATGGCTGATCGCTCCTGGAGAATTGTGGGTCTTGGCGACCGGGGCGGTTTCAGTAAGAGAGGTCGAATGGACGGAAACTGTCGGGTTTCGAGCGTTCCCATCTTTGCCGGTAGCCCTGTTCAGCCGGGTGGGTCTCGGCGTCGTTGAGCAGGAATCCCTCGGGCAGGTATGGGTAGATCTCGTCGCCCGTGACCATGTCACGGTCCCGCTCTCGCATCAGCAGGTGGTTCGGCAGGAACTGCGTGGGATGGTCGAGCCCGGCGGCCCCGGTCATCTCGGCAATGGCGTGCAACGTGTTGGCGTGGAAGCGAACCACCCTTTCCGACTTGGTGGGAACATCGAGCGCGCGGGCACGCAGCGGGTCCTGCGTTGCCACGCCGACCGGACAATGGTTGGTGTGGCAGGCCTGGCCCTGGATGCAGCCCACGGCCATCATGAAGCCACGCGCCGAGTTTGCCCAGTCGGCGCCGAGCGCCATCGCCTTCAGGATCTGGAATGACGTAACGAGCTTGCCCGAGGCTCCAAGCCGCAGCTTGTTCCTGAGGCCCGCGCCGCGCAGCGTGTTGTGGGCGAATGTCAGCCCCTCGACCAGTGGCATTCCCAGGTGGTCCGCGAATTCGACAGGCGCGGCGCCGGTGCCGCCCTCCTTGCCGTCGATCACGATATAGTCCGGCACGATGCCGGTTTCGATCATTGCCCGAACCATGCACATGAACTCGCGCCGGTGACCGATGCACAGCTTGAAGCCCACCGGCTTGCCATTCGACAATTCGCGTAGCTGGCCGATGAATTCCATCATCTCGATTGGCGTGGAAAACTCCGGATGTGCCGCCGGCGATATGCAATCGACCCCCATCGGCACGCCGCGCGCCTCGGCGATCTCGGGCGTGATCTTGGCTGCGGGCAACATGCCGCCATGCCCTGGCTTGGCGCCCTGGCTGAGCTTCAACTCGATCATCTTGACCTGCGGCTTGGCGGCCTGGTCGCGGTATCGCACCGGATCGAAGCGCCCCTCCGAGGTCCGGCAGCCGTAGTAGCCGGAGCCGATCTCGTAGATCAGGTCTCCACCACCTTCGATGTGATAGCGGCTGATGCCACCCTCGCCGGTGTCCTGCGCAAAGCCGCCCTTCTTGGCGCCGGTGTTCAGCGCCAGGATGGCGTTGGACGAAAGCGCACCGAAACTCATCGCCGAGATGTTGAAAATCGAAGCGTCATAAGGCTGTTTGCAATCCGGCCCGCCGACGGTGACGCGGAAATCCGAGTTTTCTACTTTTGTCGGCACGGCCGAGTGTGTCAGCCATTCAAAGCCGGAGTCATAGACCCGGCGGCGCGTACCGAAGGGGCGTTTGTCCTCGACACCCTTGGCCCGTTGATAGATCAATGAGCGCTGCTCTCGGGAGAACGGTTCCTCGTCGGCGTCGCTCTCGATGAGATACTGACGGATCTCCGGCCGGAAGCCCTCGAAGACGAACCGCAAATGCCCCATTAACGGATAGTTGCGCAGGATCGCATGGCGCGTTTGCAAGACGTCATGCGTGCCGAGCGCCGCCAGCGCACCGAAGAACAGGAGCGGCAAGGCAAACCAGAGGCTAAAGGCCAATCCCACCAGCGATGCGAGCGCGAGTAGAACCGCGATGGCATATGGCCCGAACCGCTGCATCACGCGGCCCGGGTGGCTGCCTCGATCGCCGGCTCGAGCTTGTCGACCAGTTCGTCGAGTTGGGTGTCCTCGATGATGAAGGGTGGCGCCAGCAGCACGTGGTCGCCCTGACGTCCATCGATTGTCCCGGACATCGGGTAGCAAATGAGTCCAGCCTCGAAGGCCGCCTTCTTGATCTTGCCGGCCACGCCCTTTTTCGGGTCGAAGGGCTGCTTGGTCTCCCGGTCCTGCACCAGTTCGATGCCACGGAAGAGTCCGCGGCCGCGCAGATCTCCGACATGCGGATGCTGGCCGAAGCGCTCGGCGAGGCGCTCGGCGAGCTTGTCGCCCTGTGCCGTGATCCGCGGCAGCAACTCCCGCCCGAGGATCGCGCCGATCACCGCGCGCCCGGCAGCGGCAGCTGTCGGGTGGCCCATATAGGTGTGGCCGTGCTGGAAGAAGCCGGAGCCGTTCTCCAGTGCGTCATAGATCTCCGCGGTGCAGAGCATGGCGCCAATCGGCTGGTAGCCCGCGCCGAGCCCCTTGGCGATACAGGCGATGTCCGGCGAAACTCCGTCCTGCTCACAGGCGAAGAGCGTGCCGGTGCGGCCCATGCCGCACATCACCTCGTCGAGGATCAGCAGGATGCCGTACTGGTCGCAGATCTCGCGGATGCGCTTGAAATAGCCGGGGGCAGGGGTGAGCGCCCCCGCGGTGGCGCCGACAACCGGCTCGGCCATGAACCCCATGACGTTTTCCGGTCCGAGGCGTAGGATCTCCGCCTCCAGCGCGTCGGCGGCGCGACGGCCATAGTCCTCGAGGCTTTCGCCATCGAGGCGCAGCCGGTATTCATAGCACGGGTCGATATGGCTCATGTCCAGGAGCAGCGGTCCGAACTGCGCACGGCGCCACTCGTTGCCGCCTGCGCTCAGGGCACCGATCGTGTTGCCGTGATAGCTCTGCTTGCGGGCGATCAGTTTGCCGCGCTGCGGCTCACCCATTTCGACCCAGTATTGCCGGGCGAGTTTGATCGCCGCCTCGGTCGCTTCCGAGCCGCCCGACACGAGATAGACGCGGTCGAGCCCGGAGGGCGCATTGGCGACCAGCAGGTCGGCGAGTTCCTCGGCGGGCTGGGAGGTGAAGAACCCGGTATGCGCGAAAGCCAGCGCGTCGAGCTGTTCCTTGATCGCGCCGATGATCTCGGGATCTCCGTGGCCAAGGCAAGAGACGGCCGCGCCGCCAGAGGCGTCCAGGTATCGCTTGCCCGACGAGTCGATAAGGTAACACCCCTCGCCGCCAACGGCGAGCGGCGGCAACTGGCGCGTGTGGCGGGGAAAAATATGTGACAACGGGCACCCTCCTCAGTGTAGCCGGCGCGATGACACGCCGTTTCTGAATACCACTCACGAGGCTTTCTACAAAACCCGGCGCGGAGCTTCTCCACGCCGGGTCGACGACGGAGTCCTACTCGGCCGCGTGGCTGATCTCTCCGGCGATGGCATCGGCCAGTGCGGCTTCGAAGATTGTCATGCCTTCCTCGATGATCGCGTCCGAAGCCGTCAGCGGCACCATGATCCGCACCGCATTGCCGTCCATCCCGCAGGAAAGCAGGATCAGGCCCCGGTCGAGGGCACGCGAGATCACGGACTTGGTGAAGGCCGCATCGGGCGTGGCGGTCTCGAAATCCGTCACGAACTCCACCGCGAGCATCGCTCCGATCCCGCGGATATCCCACATACGGTAAGGGGCCACGCGGGCACCGATCTCGGAGAAACGGGCGCGCAGGGACTCGCCGAGAGCGGTGGACCGCGCCAGGAGGCCCTCCGTCTCGATGGCTTCGATTGCAGCAAGCGCGGCGGCACAGGCCACCGGGTTGCCGCCATAGGTGCCGCCGAGTCCACCCGGCTCAAGTGCGTCCATGACCTCGGCCCGGCCAATGACGCCGGCAATCGGATAGCCGCCGGCCAGGCTCTTGGCCACGGTAATGAGATCCGGCGCGACACCGGAATGCTCGATCGCGAACCAGGTGCCGGTACGGCCGAATCCGGCCTGGATCTCGTCGGAGATCAGCAGAATGCCGTGGCGGTCGCAGATGGCCCGCAGCGCCTGCCAGAGCTCAACCGGCACCGGATGGTAGCCGCCTTCGCCGAGAACCGGCTCAAGGATGATTGCGGCAACCCGGTCGGGCTGTGCGTCGGTCTTGAAGAGCATCTCCAGGGCTCGGATCGAGTCCTCGACAGTGACCTGCTCCCGCGTGCTCGGGAAAGGAACACGATAGATATCGGCGGGGAAGGGGCCGACATCCTTCTTGTATGGGTTCACCTTGCCGGTCAGGCCGAGCGTGAGAAGCGTCCGGCCATGGTAGCCAGCCGAGAAGGCGATGATTCCGGGCCGCCCGGTGGCAGCGCGGGCGATCTTCACTGCGTTTTCAACCGCCTCCGCGCCGGTCGTTACCAGCAGGGACTTCTTGGCGAAGTCGCCCGGGGCCAAGGCATTCAGCTTCTCGGAAAGCGCAACATAGGGCTCATACGGAACGACCTGGAAGGAGGTGTGCGTAAACCGGTCCTCCTGCGCCTTGGCCGCATCGACGATCTTGGGATGCCGGTGACCGGTGTTCAACACCGCGATGCCGCCGGCAAAGTCGATATATCGCTTGCCCTCGACATCCCAGAGTTCGGCATTTTCGGCCCTGTCGGCAAAGACTGGGGCGGCCGAGGCGACGCCGCGGGCAACCGCCGCGTCGCGGCGTTTCAAGAGATCGGCGTTGGTGCGTTTATCGGCGGAAACGGCGGCCGCCTGTTTCGACGCGTTCTTGCGGCCCGTTGCCGGACGGGCGGTCCGAGCCTTGGCGCGGGTCTTCCCGGATTGCTTGGAGGCAGTCATGCTCGTGCTTCCTTCTCTTGCAGGACGATCAGTATTTTTAAGTCGGGGTTAATATTATTGTCAATCCGATTTCGTTCGAACTTTGGGCTTCATCGCCTGCATTGCGAAGAAACTGAGCGGATTATGGCTGAGATGGCCTCTAGAAAAAATGTCTTGACGGTTGCCTCTCCGTTGCGCTTAATTTTTCAATCTGTTGATGAATGGAGTGTGGGGCGCGTGGACATTGGCGGCCGCCTGAAGGAGATGCGAGAGGAGCGGGGGCTGTCGCAAAGAGACCTTGCCGCTCGGGCGGGCCTCACCAATGGGGCGATCTCGCTGATCGAACAAAACAAGTCGAGCCCGTCGGTTGCCTCGTTAAAGCGGCTTCTGGATGCAATCCCCATGACCCTGTCGGAGTTCTTTTCAGAGGTGGAGGACACGCCGGCGCCCAAGTATTTTTTTACCAAGGATGAGTTTGTCGAACTCTCGCCGCAGGAAATCGGCCTTGGAGGCGACGCGTTGCGAGTCTCGCTCCGGCAACTCGGCGATGCGTCTCGGCATGCACTGCAGGTCCTGCACGAGACCTATCCGCCGGGGTCCGATACCGGCCCGGAACTGATTACCCACGAGGCTGAGGAGGCCGGAATCGTGGTGGAAGGAATTATTGAAGTAACCGTTGGCGACGAAATCCGTGTGCTAAATCCTGGCGACGGATATCTGTTCGACAGTCGGATTCC
Organism: Tropicimonas marinistellae; assembly: GCF_001509585.1. Taxonomy (GTDB): domain Bacteria; phylum Pseudomonadota; class Alphaproteobacteria; order Rhodobacterales; family Rhodobacteraceae; genus Tropicimonas; species Tropicimonas marinistellae. Next base: position 346,410 of record NZ_LNCI01000002.1, read on the forward strand.
GCACAGGTTTCGCAATGTTTTCGATGGACCTTGCGTGATCGTCAGCGCATGTACGCCGCCGAGCTTTTAGACCCCGGTTGGGTAGCGATCGGAACGGTGTCGCAAATTGGCGTGGTTTTGTCGCTTGCGGGATAAATGTTGCGATACGGGATCAAGGTGTTAGCCTTGACGCTTACTGAGAGCGTGAAAGCGCCGATTATCATTTGTGACAGAAAAGTTCTGTATCAGGGAGAAAGCAATGAAGAAACTTAATGCACTTGTCGCAACTGCGGCCCTCGCGGTCACAGCGACGAGCGTCGCGGCACAGGAGCGGTTCATCACGATCGGCACTGGCGGGCAAACGGGCGTGTATTTCGTCGTCGGCCAGTCGATCTGCCGCCTGGTGAACCGCGGCACCGCCGAGCACAACCTCAAATGCACCGCGCCTTCGACCGGCGGTTCCATCGCCAATATCAATGCCATCTCGGCCGGTGACATGGATATGGGCGTGGCGCAGTCCGACTGGCAATTCCACGCGTTCAACGGCACATCTGAATTCGAGGGCAAGCAGTTCGACAAGCTTCGCGCCGTGTTCTCGGTGCATGGCGAGCCCTTCACTGTCGTCGCACGCAAGGACAGCGGCGCGGCGAATTTCGAAGATCTCTTTGGCAAGCGCGTGAATGTCGGCAACCCTGGCTCCGGTCAGCGTGCGACGATGGACGTGGTGCTGAGCGCCTTGGGCAAGTCCGATGCAGACTTCTCCCTTGCTTCGGAACTGAAGCCGGCCGAGCAATCCGCGGCACTTGGCGACAACAAGGTCGACGCGATCATCTATACCGTGGGCCATCCCAATGGCTCGATCCAGGAAGCTACGTCGACTGTCGATGCCGTCATCCTTCCGGTGACGGGCGAGGCGATTGACAAACTCGTCGACGAAAACCCCTATTATGCCAAGGCCGTGATCCCCGGCGGAATGTACAAGGGCACGGACAACGACGTGGATACCTTTGGCGTCAAGGCCACTTTCGTGACCTCGGCGGACGTTCCGGACGATGTCGTCTACACGGTGGTCAAGGCCGTCTTCGACAATTTCGATCGTTTCAAGGGCCTACACCCGGCGTTCGCAGACCTCGCTGAGGCCGACATGATCTCCGCCGGTCTCAGCGCGCCGCTGCATCCCGGAGCCGAGCAATACTACCGCGAACGCGGCTGGATCCAGTGACACTGGCCCAATGACATGACAACGGGCGGCCCGTCACGCGATGCCCGGGCCGCCGGATTTCACGGAACAGCGGATCCCGTGCGGCGACAAGTTTCGCCGGGATTCGGGCATATGGGGGCAAGCGCATGAGCGACGACAAGCAATTCGAGGCCGCGGCCGTCGAACAGGCGGCAGCGGGCCATGCGGGGCTGAGCCAGAACGAACTCGACGAACTGGTAGCCTCCGCCGACACGGGCGGGCGGTCCCCGTCTGCCGCGGTCGCGCGGCTGATCATGATTACGGCCATCGTCTGGTCGCTGTTCCAGCTCTGGATCGCAAGCCCAATCCCGTTCATGGTCGGGTTCGGTGTCTTCAACGACACCGAGGCGCGCTCGATCCACCTCGCATTCGCACTGTTCCTCGCCTATGCCGCTTACCCAGCGGCCCGCACCAATGTGCAACTCGCACTCGCGGTGGGCGTGCCGGCGCTGTTGACAGTCCTGTTCATGTTTGGCGCCAAGGAGGGAACACCGATCTGGTGGATCCCGATCATTGGCGTCGCCGTGATAGCGGCGATCCTCCTGGGGTCTCCCAAGGATCGGGTGCCACCTTGGGAATGGGCGCTGGCCATTGTTGGCGCGGCATCCTCGCTCTACCTCTATTTCGCTTATGACGCCATCGCGCAGCGTGTCGGCGCGCCGATCCTCGTCGACTTCGTGGTCGCTGTCGCGGGCTTGCTCATCTTGCTCGAGGCCACCCGCCGGGCCCTCGGTCCTGCGCTGATGATCGTCGCGACGGTCTTTCTCGTGTACACCTTCCTCGGCCCGCACATGCCGAGCATTATCGCGCACAAGGGCAACAACCTTTCCGAGGTCGTGAACCACCAATGGATCACCACCGAAGGCGTGTTTGGCATCGCGCTCGGCGTCTCGACCTCCTTCGTCTTTCTTTTCGTGCTCTTCGGCTCGCTGCTCGACAAGGCAGGTGCCGGCAACTACTTCATCCAGGTCGCTTTCTCACTCATGGGCCATATGCGCGGGGGGCCCGCCAAGGCCGCTGTCGTCTCCTCGGCGATGACCGGCCTGATCTCCGGCTCCTCAATTGCCAACGTGGTAACCACCGGCACATTCACCATCCCACTGATGAAGAAGGTCGGCTTCTCGGCCGAGAAGGCCGGCGCGGTCGAAGTGGCCTCCTCGGTCAATGGCCAGATCATGCCGCCGGTGATGGGCGCCGCGGCCTTCCTGATGGTCGAATACGTGGGCATCCCCTATTTCGACGTGGTCAAGCACGCCTTCGTGCCGGCCGTCATTTCCTACATTGCGCTGGTCTACATCGTTCACCTCGAGGCCATGAAGGCCAAGATGGAGGGGCTGCCGCGGGCCTATGAGCCCAAACCCCTCGTCGCATGGCTGATCTCGCTTGCCTTCACCATCGCGGTGATCTGCGCGCTCTCCTTCGCGGTCTATTTCGGCATGGGCTGGATCCGGCCCGTCTTCGGTGCAGCGGCTGGCTACGTGATCTTCGGGATGTTGACCGCCGTCTACGTGGCGCTTCTCTTTGTCGCCTGCCGCGAGGAGCGGCTGCACATGGACGATCCCAACGCGCCGGTGACTGCGCTGCCGTTGCCAGGTCCCACGATCCGCGCGGGTCTGCACTTCTTGCTGCCTGTCGTGGTCCTGGTATGGGCACTGATGGTGGACCGCCTGAGCCCCGGTCTCTCGGCCTTCTGGGCTGCGTCCTTCATGATCTTCATCCTGATCACCCAACGCCCGCTGGAAGCGATCTTCCGCGGCGAGGGCAACTTCGGGGGCGCCGTGAGCCACGGTATCCGCGAACTCATCGAGGGGCTGGAGGCCGGTGCGCGCAATATGATCGGCATCGGTATCGCCACGGCCACCGCGGGTATCATTGTCGGTGCCGTCAGCCAGACAGGTGTCGGATCGGCATTGGCCGATGTGGTCGAGGTGCTTTCGCGCGGGAATATCATGGCGATATTGCTGCTTACGGCCGTGCTATCGCTGATCCTCGGCATGGGTCTTCCGACGACAGCCAACTACATCGTGGTGTCGGCGCTGCTTGCGCCGGTCATCGTCACGCTGGGCCAGCAAAACGGGCTGATCGTGCCGTTGATCGCCGTCCACCTCTTCGTGTTCTACTTCGGCATCATGGCGGATGTGACGCCCCCCGTGGGGCTCGCTTCCTTCGCGGCGGCAGCCGTTTCGGGTGGAGATCCAATCCGTACCGGGGTGGTGGCTTTCTTCTACTCCCTGCGCACGGCGGCACTGCCTTTCCTCTTCATCTTCAACACCGAATTGCTTCTGATCGACGTGAACTGGGCGCAGGGGATATTCGTCTTCATTGTCGCGACTGTGGCGATGCTGCTCTTTGCGGCGGCGACACAGGGCTGGTTCCTGACCCGCAACCGGGCATATGAAACAATCGCTTTGCTGCTCATCGCCTTCACCCTGTTCCGCCCGGGATTCTGGATGGACATGGTGGTGCCGCCCTACGACAACCGGCCCCCTGCCGAACTTGAACAGGCGATGGCGGATACAGATCCGGGCCAGGATCTGCGGCTGACCGTGAGCGGGTTGAACGCCGTTGGTGATCCCGTCACGTTCACTGCCCTGGTGCCTGTTCCGGAGGGAGAATCCGGGGCCGACAGGCTCTTCACATCCGGCATCGAGGCGGTCGAGCGGGACGGAAAGGTAATCATCGACAATGTCGCCTTCGACAGCCCGGCGCAGAAGGCGGGTCTCGACTGGGACCAGGAGATTGTCGAGGTGCTTGCGCCGTCGAGCCAGCCCCCGAAATATCTGATGTACCTGCCTGCGCTGCTCTTGCTGGCAGGCGTCGTGTTGTTGCAGAGGCGGCGGGCGACCCCGCAGCTGGCAAGCGCCTGAAGGGAGACCCGTGATGTTTGACAATGTTCTTCTTCCGATCGACCTGAACCATCCCGAGTCCTGGGAGAAGGCTCTGCCGATGGCGCTGAAGCTCTGCGGGGCAACCGGAACGCTGCACCTTCTCGGGATCGTCCACGACCTCGGCGCCGCGATGGTCGCGTCTTTCCTTCCAAAGGACTTCGAAGAGAAGGCGCTGCGCCAGATGATGGAGAACCTCGAGACCTTCAAGGACGAGCACGTCCCGGCAGGCGCCAGAGCCGAGGTGCATGTCGAACATGGCCATGTTCCGGAGCACCTGCTCACCGCCGCCAAACACCTGAATGCCGATCTGATCGTGATGGCCTCGCATGAGCCGAACGACTTACGGTCATTCCTCGTGGGCTCCTATGCCGACAAGGTAGTCCACCACTCGCCAATCCCTGTGTTGGTCGTGCGTTGATGCTGGTTGGCCCGGTCTGCCGGACTGACGCCAATCCTGCCGGAGAAAACTGGGGGGAGACAACTATCCAACTGGAGAAACGATACTTATGACTCCTTTCGCCATTGCCGGTGTGCAGATGCATGTCGCGGCGCTTCATTCAAACGTCGAGGCGATGCGCCACCGGATCGAGGTTCTGATGGCGCGCTTTCCCTGGACCCAGATGGTTCTGTTTTCGGAGCTTGCGCCCTACGGTCCACTCGATCGCTACGCCCAACCGTTTCCCAACGAGGCGTTGGAGATCTTCCAGCAGGACGCGCGCCGCTACGGCATATGGCTGATCCCGGGGTCGATGTTCGAGAAACGCGAGGACGGCCGGATCTACAACACCTCCGTCGTGATCAATCCCGAGGGCGAGATCGTTGCGAAGTACTCCAAGATGTTTCCATTCAGGCCGTACGAGACCGGCATTACCGCCGGGACCGAATTCTGCGTGTTCGATGTGCCGGATGTGGGCCGTTTCGGGTTGTCGATCTGCTACGACATCTGGTTCCCGGAAACCACGCGTCAGCTGACCAGCCAGGGGGTCGAGGTTTTGCTCCACCCCGTGCTCACTGGAACCACCGACCGCGACGCTGAACTTGCCATCGCACGCGCGACGGCGGCGCAGTTCCAGTGCTATGTTTTCGATGTCAACGGGTTGGCGGCCGGCGGCGTGGGGCGCTCGCTGGTGGTGGATCCGGCGGCGACGGTGCTGCATCAGTCTGCCGGGCAGGAGGACATGTTCCCCATCGAGGTCGACCTTGATCAGGTGCGGCGACAACGGGAGACAGGGATCAAAGGTCTCGGCCAGGTCCTGAAGAGTTTCCGCGATCGTGATGCAGACTTCACCATCTACGACCGGGCGAGCGGTGCCGACGCTTATCTCAATACGCTGGGACCGCTGGAAACCCCGCGCCAGGGCTCGGCGGCAGGATTGCGGGCGACGGATCCAAGGACCGCGCTCGGTTATCACGAGGAGCCGGACAAATCGCCGATGAACTTCTCCGTCTTCCACGGAAAGACGGGGTCGGACTGAGGAGCGCGCCGCGGGGGAGGAGAGCGCCGCGGCGCATCAGGGAGGAGGGGCAAAATGAACATGCAGTCAGGGGAGCAGAAGCTTCCCTCGATCCGGGACTATTACAGTGCGACGCAGCTTCGTGCCGACAGGTGGAGTGCGCTGCGGGAAGTTTGTGAGGGTCTGAACCGTTCCGGCGTATCAGGACGGCAAGGAAAGAAGCTCTTGTCCAATGCAGATGAGCTACTGCAGGCCCTCGCTCCGATCGAGACGTACTGGGCGTTTCCCGGCGCATCCGCCTTCGAACACCTGAGGCGCCTGCTCGCGCAGGAAAACACGTCGGACCTCTCGTTGGCAGTTCGCCGGATTGCGCGGGCGCTGGCCTCGGGCGCGTACCGGCGGCGCACCATACCCCTGAACTCCTCCGAAATCGACAGCGAGGACTATGAGGACGAGGCTTCGCTTGCCCCCGAGGCCCGCGCCCTCGGCCGACCGTATTTCGAGGTCCTTATCGTCGACGACGTACCCGAACAGCAGGAGCGGTTTCTGCGTATGAGCCTGCAGCGCATGCGCCGTGCCGAGGACCCATTCATCTACGAGCCTGTGGTGGTCCCGTCACTGGAAGACGCGCTGCTCGGAATCCTGTTTAACCACAACGTCCAGGCGGTCGTGGTTCGCCCCGGGTTGAGCCTCAAGTCCAAGAACGAACTGCCGATTCTCAACCGATACCTTTCGCATCTGAGCGAGGACGAGGAAGTCGACTCCCTGCAGCCCTATGAATACGGCCCGGAAGCGTGTCGGCTAATCGCGACGATCCGTCCGGAGCTTGACGCCTATCTGGTGACGGATCGGTCAGCAGAAGACATCGCCGGGCTCGACCTCGGCCGTTGCCGCCGTGTCTTCTACAACCAGGAGGATTTCCTCGAGCTCCACCTCAATATCCTTCGGGGCGTGAATCGACGCTACAAGACCCCGTTCTTCACGGCATTGAAGGAGTATTCCAAGCAGCCAACGGGCGTTTTCCACGCCATGCCGATCAGCCGCGGCAAGTCGATCACCCGGTCGCACTGGATTCAGGACATGGGTGCCTTCTACGGCCCGAACATCTTCCTCGCCGAGACATCGGCCACCTCGGGCGGGCTAGACAGCCTGCTGGAGCCCAAGGGGCCGATCAAGGAAGCGCAGGACATGGCGGCCCGCGCTTTTGGTGCAAAACAGACGTTCTTCGCCACCAACGGAACGTCAACCTGCAACAAGATCGTCGTGCAAGCCCTTGTGAAGCCGGGTGATATCGTTCTGGTCGACCGGGATTGCCACAAGTCGCATCACTACGGCATGGTGCTCTCGGGCGCCCGCGTGGTCTACATGGACAGCTATCCGCTGCACGAGTACTCGATGTACGGCGCGGTGCCGATGCACGAGATCAAGCACAACCTGCTCAAGCTCAAGGCCGAGGGGAAGCTCGACAAGGTGCGTATGGTGCTGCTCACCAACTGTACCTTCGACGGGCTGGTCTACAATGTTCAGCGCGTCATGGAAGAATGCCTGGCGATCAAGAGGGACCTCATCTTCTTGTGGGATGAGGCGTGGTTCGGCTTCGCACATTTCGCGCCAATCTACCGGCAGCGAACGGCGATGGGCGTCGCGAACACCTTGCGAGAGACCCTTCGCACGCCGGAAGCTGCCAAGGCATGGAGCGATCAGCAAGAAGCGCTGAAGGACGCCGACCAGGAAACCATGCTCAATACCCGGTTGGTGCCCCCGCCAGATGCTCGTGTGCGGGTTTACGCGACCCAATCGACGCACAAGACTCTGACGTCATTGCGGCAAGGGTCGATGATCCATGTGAACGACCAGGACTTCAAAGGCGAGATCGAAGCAGGCTTCCACGAAGCCTACATGACCCACACCTCGACCTCTCCGAACTACCAGATCATCGCCTCGCTCGACGTCGGTCGGCGACAGGTCGAACTGGAGGGGTTTGAGCTTGTTCAGCGCCAGGTAGAGAGCGCGATGGCCATCCGACGTGCGGTGGCGACCCACCCGATGCTGCAGAAGTATTTCACGCTTCTGTCGGTCGGAGACATGATCCCCGAGCAATTCCGGGAAAGCGGTGTCGAAGTCTACTACGATGCCAAGCTTGGCTGGACGGATACTTGGGAGACCTGGCACACGGACGAATTCGTGCTCGATCCAACCCGCGTCACGCTCGCGGTTGGAGGAACCGGTTGGGATGGCGACACATTCAAGACCAAGATCCTGATGGACAAATACGGGATCCAGATCAACAAGACCTCCCGAAACACGGTCCTATTCATGACCAATATCGGCACGACCAGATCTTCGGTTGCCTACCTGATCGAGGTCCTGGTGGAGATTGCCAACGAACTCGATGACCTTCTCGATGACGCATCGAAGATGGAGCGGCGCTCTTTTGAGAACCGCGTCGCGGGGCTGGTTGAGCATGTGCCGCCGCTACCGGATTTCAGCCGGTTCCACGAGGCGTTCCGGTCCGACGGTGATACGCCCGAGGGCGATATCCGCAGCGCCTTCTTCCTCGCCTATACCGAGGAGAACTGCGACTACCTTCCGATTGATGACCGACTCATGGAGCGTCTCGAGGCGGGCGAGGAACTGGTCTCGGCAAGTTTCGTAATTCCATACCCGCCCGGCTTCCCCATTCTCGTTCCGGGGCAGGTGATCAGTCCGGAGATCCTCTCGTTCATGCGCGCACTCGACGTTTCCGAAATCCACGGCTTCCGGGCCGATCTCGGGCTGCGCGTCTTCACCGCAGACGCGCTCGCGTCGTTGAAGAAATAGCCTCGACAGGGAGCAAGGACCATGCCCAAGAAGACACTGAAAAACATCTCGGAGATCCGTCGGCATTTCCATACGAATTCCGACCCGATTTATTTCGTCTCCGCAACAAACTTCAACCTGCTCGGTCTCGACGAATGGGTGAAGAACTTCAAATACATATGCTACATGGACTGTTTTGACGGGCGGCACCCGAACGTTTTCGTTCCGTCAGAGTTGCCGCATGACGAGTTCCAGTCGATCGAGGACATCAACAACTACCTTCTCCAGCACAAGGAGGTGATTGACTACGTGAAGGCGCGCGGTGGCGAACCGAAGTTTGCCTTCCTGATGTTCGACGAGACGACCGAGAAGCTCGTCAAGGAACTCGGCGGCGAAGTGTGGTTCCCCAAGGCCAAGCTGCGCACGGCCATGGACAACAAGATCGAGACGGTCCGCGTCGGCAACAAGGCCAAGGTGCCCTCTGTTCCCAACACGCTGTCCAAGGTCGAGAGCTACGACCAGCTGAAGAAACTCTGTGAGAAGGCGGACTTGGGCAACGACCTCGTGCTGCAGTCCGCGTTCGGAGATTCCGGCCACACCACGTTCTTCATCAAGTCGGAGGCTGATTTCCGCAAGCACGAACACGAGATCGTCGGCGAGGGCGAGATCAAGGTCATGAAACGGATCGACTGCCGCGGATCGGCGATCGAGGCCTGCGCGACCTCGCAGGGCACCATCGTTGGACCGTTGATGACCGAGCTCGTCGGCTTCAAGGAACTGACGCCCTATCGGGGCGGTTGGTGCGGCAACGAGATCTTCTCCACCGCCTTCCCGCCGAAAACCCGGCAGAAGGCGCGCGAGCTGACCTTCCAGTTCGGTGAACAACTCCGAAAGGAAGGCTACCGCGGCTATTTCGAACTGGACTTCCTGATCGACAAGAAGACCGGCGACATCTGGCTGGGAGAGCTCAATCCGCGCATCACTGGCGCAAGCTCGATGACCAACCACGCGGCCTTCGCCCATGCCGACGCGCCGCTCTTCCTCTTCCACCTGCTGGAGTTTTCCAAGAAGCCCTTCAAGTTCGATGTTGAGGAGTTGAACGCCCGCTGGGCCGACCCCGACATGATCGACAGTTGGAGCCAGATGGTGATCAAGCACACCGAAGACAGCGTCGACATCGTCACTCAGGCACCGCAATCCGGGATCTATCGAATGCTCCCTGATGGCCAGGTCGTATTCGACCGGTTCGATTACCACCGGCGGGCCGTCGAGACCGAGGATGAGGCCTTCTTCCTGCGCATCCTCCAGCCCGGTGACTACCGGTACGAAGGGGCGGATCTGGGCATTCTGGTCACGCGTGGTCGTTCGATGACGCCCGGCTTCAAGCTCACCGAGAAGTCGAAGAATTGGATCGCCGGGATCAAGAACGCCTTCGCCGCGCGCCCGCTCCCGTCACCGGAGGCATTCGAAGATCCGGCCTACAAGATCATGTAGCAAGAGCCGCTGCCGCGGCGGATGGCTTTGCCTTGCGCTCCGCCGCGTTTCCGGTCAGGTGGGGCCATGACGGTTCAATTTCGCGCCTTCGAGGAAGATGACCCCGGCCAGAAGTGGTCGGGGCTCTTTGCCGAATACTGGCCGGCCTACCGGGCCTGGTGGTCGCGAGAGGGGCTAACCGCCCGGCCGACCTACCGGGAATGTCACAATGCGATCAAGCGTTGGATGCCGGAGATCATTGATATCTATGAAGAACTTTGCGAACTGGCGGGTGGCGGAGATGCTGAAGCGCGATTCCTGAGCTTTTTCTGCCCGCCGCGCTATCTCGCCGGATGCAGCCAGGCGATCTGGCCCGGCGACCAGCCCTTGCTGGTGCGAAATTACGATTACGATCCGAGCGCCTTCGATGCCATTCTGATGAAAACGGCTTGGCAGGGTCGCGGCGTGATCGGCACGTCCGATGGCCTCTTCGGTTTGGTCGACGGGATGAACGATCAAGGCCTCGCCCTCTCGCTGACTTTTGGTGGCCGCCGTGCAGTCGGCGAGGGGTTCGGTGTGCCGCTGATCCTTCGATACGTCCTGCAAACCTGCGCGACCGCCAAAGAGGCAGGCGAAATTCTCCAACGTGTGCCCTGCCACATGAGCTACAACGTCACGGTTCTCGACGCCGAACGCCGGTTCCTGACGGCCTACCTTGCGCCCGACAGACCGACGCTTCTGACCAATGTCCCGGTCGCGACAAACCACCAGGAACGCGTCGAGTGGGCCAGCCATGCGCGACTGACCGCTACGGTGGAGCGCGAGCGATACCTGTTGCAACGCCTGTCGCTTCACCCTGAGACGGAGGCGCGCTTCTTGCATAATTTCTTGCAACCGCCGCTTTACTCGACTGCCTTTGGCTCAGGTTTTGGTACCCTGTACACGGCGGCATATTGGCCAAGGCAAGGCACGATGAAGTTGCTTTGGCCGCACTATACCTGGAAGTTCGGCTTCGAGAGCTTTGACGATGCAGCGGTTTCGATCTCTTATCCGGGAGCGCCCGTGTCGAGAGTCACGCCTTGAGGGAAGCAACCGCCGAGGTCACGTCAGAGCAGCTTTGAGTGCGACGTTAGAGGCGGCACGCATCGTGGAATACGGCATGGCGCTCGGCGCGTGGTAGGCAGTCCAAGGTACCCCGGTATCCATGACATCCGGCGACAGAACGGCCACGGGCACGCCCATTGAGGTCAGCACTTCGTGCAGAGCCTCGCCGCAATAGACAGACAGCGCCTTCGTATGCCTCCGTTGGGCGCAACGGCACGCGTTCAGGACGACGTCGCCACCCGAATTCGATGAATGCGTTGTCGCAGCGCATGTTCAGAGAAACCGCGTCTCCAAGCATTCTGTGTACCGTAGGAAATCCTGAGATCTGGGTTCCCTGAACGACCTAGCGAAGGAAAAAAGTACTTCTGAGCAATGATATCCACTAAAGATGTACAGTACCGGAGCGTGTCGGTTTCAGCCCTTGCGCTATCGGTACAAGGGGGGCCTAGAAGGATGTTCATTTTCGCATTGCTTGAAGGTCATTCGGGTCTGTCGACCCGCCGTTTCGCAATACGGGGATTGGTTGCGATGACCCTTGCGGGGGCAGTTCAGTCGCCGGCCATTGCGCAGATGCTGGTTGGCGATGGCACCATTCCGTGCGGCGTTCCATACGTCGTCGAAAGCGGCGATACGCTCAGCCGAATTGCAGAACGAGCCTACGGCGACCCACAGCTATTCGGGTTCCTGGCTGACGCGAATTGGGATGCACTGGGCGGCAATATCGAGAGCATCTCGGTGGGAAATTCGCTCGATATCCCCTGCGTTGATGTGAGCGGGCAAGTGATGACAGCAGAACAGACTGCTGAGATGGCGGCCAATGTCGAGGCGGCCGTCGCGGTCGAGGGGCTTCTGGAGCCGTCAGAACTCGACGCATTGTTCGGACCGGTTGCGCTCTTTCCCGATCAGGTCCTGACACCGACACTGGTGGCGACGACCTTTCCGCTCGACGTTGTGAAGGCTGCACGTTTTGTGGAGGAGGCGGAAGCCCTGTCAGACCAGGAGCGCGCGGCTCAAGCCGTCGACCAACCCTGGGACGATAGTGTCCGCGAACTCGCCGCTGGCTTCCCGGACCTCGTGATCCGGATGAGCGAACATGTCGACTGGACCGAACAGGCGGGGGAAGCCGTGGTCGCGCAGACCGACGACGTTCTCGCTTCGATCCAGCGGTTGCGGGCTAAGGCGATCGAGAATGGGTATCTCGTCGACAATGAGGCCCAGGAGGTTGCGCAGGACGGCGACACAATCGTGATCAACCCAGCCACGCCCGGCATCGTCTATGTCCCGGTCTACGATAGTCAGGTCGTCTACACGACGCCTGTCGTCGGCCCACCGATATACCACTATGACTACATCCACGATGACGACGACTGGGACAACGTGATCATCGGCGGAGGCATCTTCCTGGGAGCCGCCATTATTCTAGATGAAATCTTCGACGACGATGACTGGGATGGATGGGACATCGATGACGAGATCGACTGGGATCGGGGTGATATCACAATCGACCGCGGTGACATCAACATCGACCGCGGTGACATCAACATCGGCGACGGCGACCGACCCCGGGTTGGCGACGGTGAGCGGCCCAGAATTGGCGACGGGGACCGCGTGAGCATCGGAGACAGCGACCGACCGCAGGTCGATCGGGGTGATCTTGAAACCATCAGGGACAATGCCGGCGACCGGCCAAACATCGGGACGTCGCCGGCAAATCGCGTGCCAATCTCGACCGACGCGAGCCGGGAGGTCGCGCGGAAGAAGATCGAGACCAGGAAGACGAGTGGCATGAAACCTGCAAACCTGCCGGCGTCTCGCCTCGAAACCGCCCGGCCATCCGCGGCAAGATCGCGCGCAGTGTCTCAGCCCGCAGCGTCTGCGCGGTCCGCTCCCATTGCAAAACCGAGCACACATCGCGCCCCGGCGGCACGGGCGCCAAGTCGGTCGAACACCTTCAACAGGCCGTCGGGCGGCAATCGCGCGGCCGCGGCGGCCAATCGAGGCAGGGCAAGTGCGGGAGGACGCCCGCGAGGCGGCGGCGGACGTGGCGGTGGCGGGAGGCGCTGAGATGATAAGGCTTTTCGACATATCCACGCTGGTGCTGATCGTTGTGCCTACCGGTTTGGCCAATGCGGAACCGGCGCAATTCGCAACGCCCGAATCCGCGGTCTCGGCTTTGGTCACTGCGCTCGAAACAAGTGACGAGGCCGAGTTGCTGCAGATCTTCGGTCCTGAGAACGCGGATATCGTCTCCAGCGGCGATGCGGAGGAGGACCGTCAGATCTGGGGCGATTTCCTGCGCGATGTTCGGACCGTCCACCGCATCGAGTTGGTCGATGATGACCGCGCCACGCTTTACGCCGGTCGCGATTTCTGGCCGTTTCCGGCGCCGCTGGTACTCGCCGATGGTACGTGGAGCTTCGATGCCGATGGCGCGCGGGAAGAGGTCCAGATGCGGCGTATCGGTCGCAACGAACTGGCCGCAATCGACATATTGCGCCGGGCGCCTGAAATCCAGGCGGAGTATCGGCGGACGGACCACGACGCAGACGGGGTGCTGGAGTTCGCGGCCTCGATCCTGTCCAGCCCCGGAACGCGAGACGGGCTCTATTGGCCCGACGAACCGGATGGCGAGCCAAGTCCATTCGACGAAACGCTCGCCCGCTCCAGTTTCACCGGATACAGCCTCGACGGCGAAGACCGCGCGCCGGAGCCGTTCGAAGGGTATTACTTCCGCATCCTGCAAGGGCAGGGAAGCAACGCTCCGGGAAGCGCCTACAGTTACATGGTCGCGGGCAACATGGTCGCCGGACACGCGCTTGTTGCCTATCCAGCGGTCTACGGCGACACTGGAATCATGAGTTTTCAGGTGAGTGAGGCGGGGATAGTCTACCAAGCCGATCTGGGCGAGGAGACGTTGGAACACGCCGCCGCAATAGATCTTTTCGATCCGACCGAAGATTGGGTGCAGGTGGACGACGAGTAACCGGAAGTCGAGTTTGATGGTGCGCCGCGCCGCCCCGGTCAAAGAGCCGGGTCGCCTGTCCCCTCGCAGCGCGTTGTCGTCCCGGAAATCGACCATGTGCTTGATCGAGAGAGTTGCGGACAGGAAGGTTCCCTTAAACCGTATCTTGGGCGTTGGTTTGCGCCGCAGCTTGCCGAGCGGTCCGTGATTGATCGTTCTATTCTCAGATTGCGCGGCACCTGACTGCGCGTTGTTCAGACATACCTGGAGTGGCATGCAGGGCGACACCCCGAGGCGCACCGGTGCCGAAGGGGGGCAACTCCGGGCGACGCAGAGCGGGCGAAGATGGGCTGAAATGCTAGAGTAGGGGAGGGGTGGGTTGTCCGACCAGCAGGGGCTTTCCACCCGTCGGTCTTCTTATTGCCCCTGAACTCCGCCACTCGTCGGTGCATCCCTCGGCACAAGCCGATCCGGCTGGACGTGGACCAGCCGTTGACAACAGGCGTCGGCAAAGAACCCCCGAGGAGGTTGTTGGTGGCAAGTCGCTGAAATTGCGGTAGCGTTGTATGGAGGCCTACGACGGTCGCACTTGGCATTGGCAAGCCGCGGCATTGGCCGATTGCGTCAAACGGGGGAGGGTGTGACGTGTCAGGGATCGAGCTGTTGGCGCCACTGGATGGTGTGATCGTTCCGCTTGAGCAAGTACCCGATCCGGTATTCGCGGGAAAGATGGTTGGCGACGGCGTCTCGATTGACCCGTTGAGCGAGGTGCTCGCCGCGCCCTGTCCGGGAACGGTCTCGCAACTGCACAGTGCCGGCCATGCCGTGACTCTGACAACGCCCGACGGTGTGGAGGTGATGCTGCACATCGGGCTCGACACCGTTATGCTGAAGGGCGAGGGATTCGCCCCCAAGGTCAAGGAAGGCCAGAGCGTCGTTGCGGGCGAGCCGCTGATCGCTTTCGACGCCGATTTCGTCGCGCTCAACGCTAAAAGCCTGCTGACCCAGGTGATCGTGACCAACCCCGAGAGGATTGCCGGCATGAGTCCCGCCAAGGGGCATGTGACCGGCGGCAAGGACGTTCTGCTGTCGCTGGAACTGAGTGCAGGGGCGGAAGACGAGCAGAAGGACACATCGGGCGACGTCGTCGTTTCTGATGCGATTGTCATCCCGAACACCTCGGGATTGCACGCCCGGCCTGCCGCGGTTCTGGCCAATATGGCCAAGAAGTTCGAGTCGCGGGTGACACTGCGGCGCGGGGACGATCAGGCCAACGCAAAGAGCGTGGTCTCGGTCATGCGGCTGAACCTTGAACAGGGCGCGAAAGTGGTTCTTGTCGCCGAAGGCCCCGACGCGGCCGATGCAGTGAACGCGCTGGCCCCGCAGATAGCCGCCGGGCTGGGCGATGAGGGTACGCCCCCTGCACCCGCTCCGGCAACGACCGAGATCCGCCGAGTTGCGGCGCCGGTGCCGCGCCCGCGAACCGACGATCCGAACCTCATCCTTGGCGTTTCCGCTTCTCCCGGTCTCGCGGTCGGGCAGGTCTTCCAGTTGCGCCGGGACGAAATCGACGTGCCGGAGACCGGCGGCGCTCCGAATACCGAACGGCGAAGGCTGGACGATGCGATTGACGCGGCGATGGTGCAACTGGAGGCATTGCAGGCCGAACTTCACGCCCAGGCCGACCCGGCCAAGGCCGCGATCTTCGCCGCCCATCAGGAGTTGCTCGACGATCCTGACCTTATCGACGTTGCGGCCAGCGCTATCGCGAAAGGCAAGGGGGCCGAATATGCTTGGCAGCAGGCCTATACATCGCAGGCCCTGCAACTGGAAGCGCTCCCCAACGAGCTACTTGCGGCCCGCGCGAGCGATTTGCGCGACGTTGGCCGCAGGGTGCTGAGTATTCTCACCGGGCGCCCACTGGATCAGCCCGATCTTCCGGAGGGAACGATCCTGATTGCGGAGGATCTGACCCCTTCGGATACGGCAAGCCTCGACCGCGAGCGGGTTCTCGGGTTCTGCACGCTGGGCGGCGGTGCGACCTCGCATGTCGCGATCCTGGCCCGCGCGCTCGATTTGCCGGCCGTGGCGGGCATCGAGCCCCGGGCACTGGAAGTGCCGCCCGGAACGACCGTGGTGGTAGATGGCGCGCGCGGCCAGCTGAGGCTCAATCCCGATGAGGCGGAAGTCGAACGCATCCGTACCGCCAAGACCCGGGCCGAAGCAAAACGCAAAGCCGATATCGCGGCGGCACGACACCCGGCGGAAACCTCGGACGGGCACCGGGTGGAAGTCGTCGCAAACATCGGCGGTGTGGCCGATGCCGAAGAGGCCCTTGGCCTGGGCGCCGAAGGTGTCGGGCTTCTACGGTCGGAATTCCTGTTCCTCGAAAGCGCAACCGCGCCGACCGAAGACGACCAGACGGCGATCTATCAGGACGTTTCGGACGCCCTGGAACAGGCGCCGCTCGTCATCCGGACGCTCGACGTGGGCGGCGACAAGCCGTTGCCCTATCTGCCGCTCCCGCGCGAGGAAAACCCGTTCCTCGGGGTGCGTGGCGTCCGACTGGCCATAGACCGGCCCGAGATCCTGCGCACGCAGATTCGCGCGATCCTAAGGGTTTCCGGCAACCAGCGGCTGGGCATGATGTTTCCGATGGTCTCGTCGCTGGACGAGTTCCGCGCGCTCCGGGGCGTGGTCGAGGAGGAAAGGGAAGCCGTCGGTCGCGCCGAACCGATCCAGGTCGGTATTATGGTCGAAGTTCCCTCGGCGGCGGTCATGGCCGAGCAGTTCGCCAGGGAGGCGGACTTCTTTTCGGTCGGGACCAACGACCTGACCCAGTACACGCTGGCGATGGATCGCGGTCATCCGAAACTTGCGCCAAGGGCCGATGCAATGAACCCGGCGGTTCTGAAACTCATCGCGCACACGGTTGAAGGCGCCCACGCGCACGGCCGCTGGGTCGGTGTCTGCGGCGGCATCGCAAGCGATCTGCAGGCGGTGCCAATCCTCGTCGGGCTCGGCGTTGACGAATTGTCGGTGAGCGTGCCGGCTCTGCCGTCCATCAAGGCGGCGGTACGACAGTACTCGCTGGCAGAGTGCCGTTCCCTGGCGGAACGCGCCCTTCAGAGTGACAGCGCCGCGGAAAACCGTGCGCTCGTTCCCCTCGACTACTGATCCAGGAGCAGAGACATGGCTTCCAAGTTGATCGACCGCAGCTTCGGCACCCTTCAGAAGGTCGGGAAGGCACTTATGCTGCCGGTCTCCGTGCTCCCGGTTGCCGGCATTCTGCTCGGCGTCGGCTCGTCCATCGCCGGCGCAGAAAACCTCGCACCGTGGCTGATCGAGATCGGTCGGATCATGGCCGCTTCGGGCGGTGCCGTCTTCACCATCCTGCCGCTCATCTTCGCCATCGGGGTGGTTCTGGGTTTCACCGACAACGACGGTGTGGCCGCCCTGTCGGCGACGGTTGGCTATTTCGTGCTGATCGCCGCGCTGGGCGTGATGGGCCTGCTGACGATCAAATGGTTCTCGCCGGTCGAACCAGTCACTTTCGGCGACCAGACCGCCTACATCGAGTTCGACAGCGGACGGCAACGTTTCACCTGCCTCGATGCGGACGGACGGACTCTGGAAAAGTTCCGAATAGATGACATCGCGGGGGAAACCGCCACTTGTGGCGGCATCTCGGTTCCTTTTGTCTTGCAGGATGGTGTGGCGCAATTCGACAGCGGTGATGGCGCCCTGCAGCCGTTTCCGGCGTCGCAGAGCCGCGCGGAGATAAAGCAGATCTTCGGTATGGAATCGATCGATACCGGCGTCTTCGGCGGCATCCTGATCGGGTTGATCGCCGCCGCGCTGTTCAACCGCTTCTTCCGGATGAAGTTGCCGCCCTACCTCGGTTTCTTCGCAGGAAAGCGATTTGTACCCATCATCACGTCTTTCGCCGCCATCGGGCTGGCGGCCGTTCTAGCCCTGATCTGGCCACCGATCGGCGCAGCGATCCGGGATTTCGGCGACTGGGCCGCCTATGGGAACCCGGCCTTCGCGGTCACGATCTACGGCCTCGTGGAGCGGTCGCTTCTACCATTCGGCCTGCATCATATCTGGAACGTGCCGTTCTTCTTCGAGGTCGGCTCCTATACCACGCCGGACGGCACGACGGTACATGGTGTGATCAGCCGCTTCTTTGCCGGCGACAGCGACGCGGCCATTCTCGGCGGCGGCTTCATCTTCAAGATGTTCGGATTGCCGGCGGCGGCATTCGCTATCATCCACACCGCGAAGCCAGAGAACCGGGCGCGCGTGTCGGGGATCATGGTCTCGGCCGCACTGACCTCTTTCCTGACCGGCATCACCGAACCGCTCGAGTTCGCCTTCCTCTTCGTCGCGCCGGTGCTATACGCGGTCCATGCCGTCCTGGCGGGGCTGGCGTTTCTCGTGACCTATCTGTCCGGGGCGCGACTGGGCTACTCCTTCTCGCACGGCTTCATCGATTTCGCGCTGTTCTGGGTGAACAATGTCCGACCCTGGATGGTCTTCATCATCGGGCCGATATTCGCGGCGATTTACTACGTCACGTTCCGCTTCCTGATCGTCCGCCTCGATCTGAAGACACCGGGTCGGGAGGAGCAGGAGGTCGATACTCTCCAGGCGCGGGCGGGGGCGGCCGACCAGATGGCCAGGGAACTGGTGCTGGCCTTCGGCGGGCGGTCGAACATCAAAGGGCTCGACGCCTGCATCACGCGGCTGCGGATCGAGGTCGCGGACGTCACCAAGGCGGATCAGGACAAGCTAAAGGCCCTTGGTGCTGCAGGTGTCGTGCAGGTTGGGAACAACCTCCAGGCGATTTTTGGCCCCCAATCCGAAAACCTGATGACCGACATGCGCGAGTATCTAAAGACCGCCGGCGACGAGGCGGAATTGCCTGCGGGAGCCGCCGCGCCGAGGGTCGTGTACAAACCGGACGCCGCCAAGCCCCGTGTCGCGGATCCGCACGCCGCAGAGAAGGCACGTACGATACTGGCCGCACTCGGAGGTGCCAGCAATGTGCAACTCGTCGAAGCCTGCGCGGAAACACGACTGCGTGTTTCGCTGCGCGACCCGGCGCAACTCGACACGGGCGGTTTGGCAATGGCCGGCGTCGGTGGCGTTCAGCAACTCGGCGATGGAATCCTGCATCTGCTCGTCGGCCTCAATGCCGAGCAGTTTGCAGGGGAATTGAAGGGCGCGATGGCAGCCTAGTTTCGCACTGCACTGGCCTCATCCGCATGCGGTGTATCGTGGTGGCGGAGACGGACGGCGCCGCAATCGGCAAATTTACACCCGAGCATCCCGTCGGCGTCGGAAATCGCAGATGACAGGACGAGCAAGGCCCCAACGATTTGGCCACACCTTCTTGCGCGCGTTGGCGAGTATCCCAGACCCACCCGACCGGCCGATCGCATTTCGTCTTGTCACTCGGCAATCGGTCGCAACGGGGATTACCGTGCGGGATGGTACTGGGGATGCCCGAAAGAGCGCCCGCCCATACGGGTTGAAGCTGTTCACGCGCTCGTCAGAGGGAGGCTTCGCCTGGCAACAAGCTCTGCAGGCAACCGCACGTGTGGTTCTTGTCGCGCTTCTGCTCGATGTTGCCTGCCAGATCTGGATCCTGCGCGCTTTCTATTTGGGAAGGGCGTTTGGTATCGCGTTCGCGCTCGGTCTGCTGCCTTATTCACTGTTTCGTGGACCCGCCACCAGGATCGCACGTCGTTGAGCCGGCCGATTTGGCGGCCCGCCTGAATGACCGTGTTTGACTCAGAGGAGGCCAGCGACAGCGGATCACATGTGAACATCCGAAGTCGCAACGTGATCTCTCGCGTACGTTGGGTCAAAGAGGGAGCTTGAACGGGGCAGGGGAGCTCGTGTCATCTCGAGACTACAACCGACGACCCATTCAGGTCTTTCCGGACTAGCGGTCAATTGCGCCGCGAACACGGGCCGGCCAAATGACCACAGCCAGTTTCGATCCACGTCTCTCGGTCGTCCGGCGCAAAATTGAGCTGTCCACAAGTGACAGCAACGTCGAAACTCCGCAAAGAACCTCGATTACGTTTGTTCAGCACGGCCCCCTCCGAAGATCGGGGAACGATTGTCTGTTCGTGAAGCAAAAAACGTCTCGTCATGCTTTCCGGGCTAGACCCCCCGCTTGGGGTGTGCCCCTTAAGGCCGATGCCCCGTATCAATGGGCGCCAGATGAACACCGTGACGTTCGGCAAGGACCGCGGTGAATGCCTTGAGTTCCTCGGTCTGACGCGCGTGGTCCCAGTCGAGCGCCTGCGCTGCTATCCCGCACACCGCTTCGCAAAGAGGCTGGTCGAGCTGACCGGTGATGGCGAGCGCAGTGCGACGCAGCAGGATGTCCTCGAGATGCACGACACGTTCGTTCCGAGCGATCCAGTCGATTTCCGCCCGGCTGAATTCCGAAGCTGCATCGACAAATTCGGGCGCCGCGCCTTCCGCCTGGGCGATAAGCCGTGCCGTCGTGCCATAGCGGTCCAGCAGCGTGGAAAGGCGGTCCGGCAAGGCGCCGGTGTCGCGCGCCGCATCGCTCAGCCAGGCCGCCCGCGCCTGCGCGTCGGTCGGCATATCGGCGCCCCCGCCGATGGGCATCTCGTCGGTGCTCTGGCGGCGGGTTTCGCCAAGCCGTTCCAGGACGAGATCGGTGATCTCCGCCGAGAAGGCGCGGAAGGTGGTCCATTTGCCGCCGACAAGCGAGATCACCGGGAAGGGCCGCCCGGGCGCCGGTTCCGTGACCGGCGCGGAATGGTCCCGGCTGATGAGGCCGGGTTCTACCCCTTCGGAATTGGGCAGCGGGCGGATTCCGGCATAGGCATAGACGATCTGGCCGGGGTCGAATTCCAGCCCCGGCAGCAGCTCCCGCAGGCTTTCCATGAAATAGCCGATCTCCTCCTCGGTGCAGGTGACCGCGTCGGGATTGTCGGCGGGAATGTCGGTGGAGCCGACGAGCGCCTTGCCGCGATAGGGGAAGACGAGGAGGATACGGCCGTCATCGGCTTCGAAATAGATCATCCGGCCGTTCAACTGCGCCAGCAGCGCGGGGTGATCGAGCAGGATATGTGAGCCCTTGGTGCCGCCGATCAGCCGGGTCTCGATGCCGAGCCGCGCATTCACATGGTCGATCCACGGGCCGCCGGCATTGACGACGAGCTTCGCGGTGACAGCGCGGGTCCGGTCTTCGCTCGTGGTCAGCTCCAGTTGACCGTCCTGCTGTCCAGTGACGGAGGTCCAGTTTGTCGCCTCCGCCCCGGGGCTCAGGCCGAGACCGTCCTTCACGAGCTCCAGGATGAGCCGTTCGGGAGCGTCGACCATGGCGTCGTAATAGGTGCCGAGCGCGACGATCCGGGGGGTGAGCGCAGGAACATCCGCCAGTGCCGTCTTGCGCCCGACCATCCCGTGGCGCGGCATCACCCGGGCGCGGGCGCCGTAGAAATCGTACATCGCCAGCCCGGTCTTGATCAGCAGCGCGCCGCGGCTGCGCGGGGCGGTGGTGGAGCCAAACAGGGTGCGCAGCGCGGCCCAGATCCCCTTGGTCCAGGAATAGATCGGGATCATGGTGGGCAGCGGTTTCACCAAATGTGGGGCGTTGCGCAGCAGCAGGTTCCGCTCATAGGTCGACTCGGCCACCAACCGAAGCTCCCCGGTTTCGAGATATTTCAGCCCGCCGTGGATCAGGCGCGAGGGCGCAGCGCTTGTGCCAGAGCCGAAATCGCCCTTGTCGACGATCAGGCAGCGGAGGCCCTGTGCGCAGAGATCGCGAAAGAGCCCGGCGCCATTGACGCCAGCACCGATGATGACGACGTCGAAAGCGTCCGCGGTGTTGTCAGGCATGATGGCCTCCCCGGTCCAGCCTCTCCAGCGCGTTCAGCCGTTCCCATGTGGCGGGCAGGCTGTCGGCGACCTCGCGGAAGGCGGCATAGCGCGCCTCGTAATGGGCCGAGCGCTCCGGGGAGGGGGAGTAGGTCGTCGCCATGGCGTCGAGGTCGCGCGGGTCGGCATCGAAACGCGCGAAGGCGCCGACCGCCGCGCCGGCGCAGAGGGCAGCCCCCCAGGCCGCGGCCTCGTCGGTCTCGCTCACCGTCACATCCATGCCGAGAATGTCGGCGAAGAGGCGCGCGACGGTTGGGTTGCGGGAGGCGCCGCCGGTCAGCCGCGCCTCGGCGCCGCCGAAGGCCTCGCGCAGCGCGTCCACATGCTGGCGGTGGTTGAAGGCCACGCCTTCGAGAAGGGCCGCCAGAACGTCGCCGCGCCCATGCCAGCCGCGCAGGCCCAGGAAGCCCGCGCTCGGCACCGCGCCGAAGGGCGAGCCATAGAGATAGGGGTGGAAAAGGATCGGGGAGGGGCGCTCCAGCGCGGCGTCGATCTCGGGCGCCAGCACGGCGTGGATGCTGGTGCCGTCGGCCGCGGCCTGCGCCCGCTCGGCGGCGCAGAACGTATCCAGGAACCAGTCGTAATTGGTGGTCGAGGCGGGCGAGATCGACATGTTGTTCCAGAGCCCCGGCTCGACCGCGTTGCGGCAGAACCAGCGCGGGTCGGTCCTGGGGGCGGTGGAGACGGCTTCATTGATCGAATAGGTCCCGGCCACGATGCCGACCACGCCGGTGCAATGGGCGCCGATCCCGTGCACGGAGGCGGTGACATCATGCAGGCCGGCGGCCACGGGCGTGCCGGCTTTGAGCCCGGTCGCGGCGGCGGCCGCTTCGGTGACCACGCCGATGATCTCGGCCGGGTGCGCGACCTCGGGCAGGGCGGGGCGCAATTGGCTCAAGCCGAAGAGATCGAGTGCGGCGTCGGAAAAGCGCTGGCTGTGCACGTCGGTGAAAGAGGTGCTGGCCTCGGTCCGGTCGGTGCCGATACTGCCGCTCAGGCAGAAGCGCAGCCAGTCCTTGCAGGCGAGGATATGGCTGATGCGCGCGAAGCGTTCCGGCTCCTCGCGCGCCATCCAGGCCAGCAGCGCCGAGGGGGCGGAGACATGGGGCGCCTGCCCGGTGAGCTCAAGGCTCTTGCCGCTGGTCCCGTCCGCCTCCCATTCCGCGACAATGTCGATGGCGCGGCTGTCGAGCGAGAGGATGCCGGCGCCGAGCGGCGCGCCCTCCCGGTCGAGCACATAGACCCCGTCGCCATGGGCGGTCGCGGCGACCGAGAGGATATCGGCCGGGTCGGTCTGGCTCGCGGCGAGCACATCGCGGATGGCGGAGGCGGTCTGCCGCCAGAGATCGTCCATATCGCGCTCGACCTTGCGCGGCTGGGGTTTGAGCTGTGGGACGTTTCGGCG
This sequence comes from Tropicimonas marinistellae, assembly GCF_001509585.1. GTDB lineage: Bacteria > Pseudomonadota > Alphaproteobacteria > Rhodobacterales > Rhodobacteraceae > Tropicimonas > Tropicimonas marinistellae. The sequence goes on from NZ_LNCI01000002.1 coordinate 369,646, forward strand.
GGCGACGCCGAGTTGGCGTCCGGAAAGATCGAAGATCACGGCCTTGGTGACGGTCAATCCGCTGTCGATGGCCAGGATACGTCCCATGATGGCGCAACTCCCTTTCTGGATATCGAGTGCCGGGGCGTTGGGAGGGAGAGGACGCCCCGGCCGGACTCGATCATTCAGCCCGCCGGACGACTGCCCGACGGGTTGGCGATCAAGACTTGTTGTATTTCGCGTCCACCTCGTCGATCGCGTTCACATTGCCGGCGGAGCGGCCTTCGGGATCGAAATCCATGGTGTTGTTCAGGAAGGCATCGGCGATGGCCTTGGCCAGTTCGCCGCCGATCACGCGGGCGCCCATGGTGATGATCTGGGCGTTGTTCGACAGCGCCGCGCGCTCGGCCGAATAGGTGTCGTGGCACTGGGCGGCGCGGATGCCGGGCACCTTGTTGGCCGACATGGCGACGCCGATGCCGGTGCCGCAGCAGAGGATGGCGCGGTCGTATTTGCCAGCCAGCACCTCATTGGCAACGCGGTCGGAGAGGTTGGCATAGAACGGGTCGAGATCGGTGCCCGTCCGCGAGATCTCGGAGACCTCGTGGCTCTTGGCGAGATAGTCTGCGAGGATCTTGGCGAGGGGTTCTCCGGCGCTGTCGCCGGCAACTGCGATTTTCATGATAGCTCTCCTTGAGGATTCAGGGGATCAGAGGGTTGCGGCGCATTTGGCGAGGATGTCGAGATAGCCTTCGACATTCCAGGCCGAGCGCCCGATGAAGAGCCCGTCGATATGCGGACAGGCGATGAGTTCCTCGCAATTGCCCGGATTGACCGAGCCGCCATAGAGGCAGGGGATACGCCGCCCGAGCACGTCTTCGGCCACGGCGATGATCTCGGCCTGACGCGCATCGGCATAATCCGAGGTTGCGGGGATGCCGTTCACGCCGATGGCCCAGACCGGCTCATAGGCGAGCAGGATCGGCGCCGATTTCTGCGCGGCGTCGAGCTTGCCGAGGGCGCCGCGCACTTCTGCTTCCAGCACCTCCTGCGCGCGGCCGGATTCGCGCTCCTCCAGCGTCTCGCCGATGCAGATGAGCGGGATCAGCCCGTGGCGCACCGCGGCTTCGGTCTTCAGCCCGACCGTCTCGTCGGTCTCGCCGAAATGGGCGCGGCGCTCGGAATGGCCGAGCTCGACGATGTCGAGATTGCAATCCGTGAGCATCAGTGGCGAGACTTCACCGGTCCAGGCGCCGGCATCGTCCCAATGCATGTTCTGCGCGCCGACCTTCACGGAGGTGTCGGCGAGGATCTTCTTCACCTCGCGCACGGCGGTGAAGGGCGGGATCACGAAGCGCTGGATGCGTTCGTCCCGCCCGCCATCGGCGGCAGCAAGCGCGGTCGCGAAGTTTTCGGCCTCGGCCAGCACCTTGTTCATCTTCCAACTCGTGCCGATCCAGACTTGCGGCAGGCTCATAGTTCTGTCTCCTTTGCATCCGCCACCGTCAGGGCCAGCCCGGCGCCATCCATGGCCGCCCTGGCCGCCGCGGACGGGGGCTCATCGGTGATGATCGTGTCGAATTCGTCCAGCACTGCCAGCTTGTGCAGCGCGGTGCGGTCGAACCGCTGGTGGTTGACCAGCAGGCAGCGCTTGACGGCGGAGGCCATCATCGCCCGCTTGGCGCGCACCACGGCGTCATCCATGTGGAAGGCCTCCAACCCCGAGACGGCCGGGCTCGAAATGAAGGCAAGATCGGCGCGCAGGCCCGCCAGCGCGGTCTCGGTCAGCGTGCCGAAGAATGCGTTGAACTTTGCCGAATAGGTGCCGCCAAGCGCGATCAGGGTGATGCCGGGCTCGGCGCGCAGCGCGTCGATCACCGCGGCATTGTTTGTGATGATCGTGAGCGGGGCGCGCTGCACCAGCCGCCGGCCCAGCAGCGCGGCCATGGAGCCGTCATTGACCATGACCGTCATGCCTGGCTCCACCAGTTCCATCGCCGCCTCCGCCATCGCCGCCTTGGCCTCGGTGCCCTGGCGCTCACGGAAGCGGAAATCGCTCTCGAACTGGGTGCTGGCCTCGATGGTCGCGCCGCCACGGACCTTGCGCAGAAGGCCTTCGCCCTCCAGCTCGTCGAGATCGCGGTGGATGGTCATCTTGGAGACGGCAAAGCGGGTGGCGAGGTCGTCGAGACCCACCTCGCCCTGGTTGACCAGCAATTCGATGATCGCGCGCTGACGGTCGTTGCGTTTCACCGAAATAGCCTCCCAATGCTGTCGCATGCCGTAACATGCGCCTCCGTGACCGAACATATGCCATAACAAAAATCACTTCTCAAGTGTGATTATTGTGATTTTATGTTGTGATTTTTGCCAGTGAGGTGTAATCGACAGCCAGAAATGGAGGATGGACCATGCCGAAAGATTCGCCCCAGGTCGTCGATATTCAAGCCAAGGCCGGCCTGAACCCCGAGAACTTCGCCCTTGCCAATTGTATTCGCGCATTGTCGATCGACGGGGTCGAAGCCGCCAATTCGGGCCACCCGGGTGCACCGATGGGCATGGCCGATGCCGCCACGGTGCTGTTCCGCAACCACCTGAAATTCGATGCCTCCGCACCGGACTGGCCGGATCGCGACCGCGTTGTGCTGTCGAACGGCCATGCCTCGATGATGCTCTATTCCCTGCTGCATCTGACCGGCTACGAGGACATGTCCATCGAGCAGGTTCGGAACTTCCGCCAACTCGGCTCTAAAACCGCCGGCCACCCGGAATATGGCCATGCCAAGGGGATCGAGACCACGACCGGCCCACTTGGCCAGGGGCTCGGCAATGCGGTCGGCATGGCGCTGGCCGAACGCGCGCTAGCCGGTGAATTTGGCGCGGATCTGGTCGATCACCACACCTATGTCTTCCTCGGCGATGGCTGCCTTCAGGAAGGGATCGGGCAGGAAGCGATCTCGCTGGCCGGCCATCTCGGCCTCGGCAAGCTGATCCTGCTTTATGATGACAATGGCATCACCATCGACGGGCCGACCTCGGTCTCCTTCTCCGAAGATATTCCCGGCCGTTTCACCGCCTGCGGCTGGCATGTGCAGAGCTGCGATGGCCATGACGCCAATGCGCTCGATGCCGCCATCGCAGCGGCCAAGGCCGAGACCGGTCAGCCCTCGCTGATCGCGATGAAGACGGTGATCGGCTTTGGCGCCCCGAACAAAGGCGGTACCGAAGGTTGTCACGGCTCACCTTTGGGCGCGGCCGAAGCCGCCGCTGCCAAGGAAGCCCTGGGCTGGACCGCGGCAGCTTTCGAGATCCCCGAGGATCTGGCCAAGGCCTGGCGCGAGATCGGCAGCCGCGGCGCCTTTGTGCGCGCCGAGTGGGAAAGCCGCCTCGCCGCCGCGGACCCGGCCAAGCGCGCCGAGTTCGACCGGCGCATGGCGCGCGCGCTGCCGGCGGCTTTCGACACCGCCGTCACCGAAGCCCGCGCCGCGCTCTTTGAAGCGCCGCAGAAAGTGGCCACCCGCAAGGCCAGCCAGATGGCGCTGGAAGCCCTCGCCCCCGCGCTGCCGGAGCTGATCGGCGGCTCGGCGGACCTGACGGGCTCGAACCTCACCCGCGTCGAGGCGGTGGACAGCCAGTATAGCCGCGAAACCCCGGGCCGCTACGTTGGCTACGGCGTGCGGGAATTCGCCATGGGCGCCGCGATGAACGGCATGTTCGCTCATGGCGGGCTGATCCCTTATGGCGGCACTTTCATGGTGTTCTCGGATTATGTCCGCAACGCGATCCGCCTCTCGGCGTTGATGGAGCTTGGCACGATCTATGTCATGACCCATGATTCCATTGGGCTCGGCGAGGACGGCCCGACCCACCAGCCGGTCGAGCATATGGCCGCGCTGCGGGCGATGCCGAACCTGTTGGCCTTCCGCCCCGCCGATGCGATGGAAACGCTGGAATGCTGGGAGATCGCGCTGCGGTCGAAGAACCGGCCCTCGCTGCTGGCGCTTTCCCGCCAGGGCGTGCCGCAATTGCGGGTGGACGCCGGCGCGGAGAACCTCTCGGCGCGCGGTGCCTACGTCATCAAGAGCTTCGGCGAGGGGCGCGACGTGACGCTGCTCGCCACCGGTACCGAGGTGAGCCTCGCGGTGGAGGCAGCCGAAAAATTGGCCGCAGACGGGCTCGGCGCTGCCGTGGTCTCGATGCCGAGCTGGGAGCTCTTCGAGGAGCAGGACGCAGCCTATCGCGCCGAAGTGCTGGGCGACGCCCCGCGCGTGGCCGTGGAAGCCGCCGGCAAGTTCGGCTGGACCCGCTATGTCGCCAGCGAGGCGGATGTGATCGGCATGGAGACGTTTGGCGCTTCGGGGCCCGGCCCGGAACTCTATGAGCATTTCGGCATCACCGCGGAGGCGATCATCGCCCGCGCCAAGGCCCTGACGGGAAACTGACGAAGGAACAGGAGGAGCTAAGATGAAAAGCGCACTGGACCAGTTGCGAGACATGACCACCGTGGTCGCCGATACCGGCGATGTGGCGGCGGTGAAGACCTATGCCCCGGTGGATTGCACGACCAACCCCTCGATCGTGCTCGCTGCGCTCAAGGACCCGGCCTCCGAAGCGCTCACCGCGCGGGAGATCGAGGCGGGCAAGACAGCCGGCAAGAGCACCGAAGAGCTTGCCGCAACCCTGACCGTCGCGGTCGGGGCGGAACTCACCAAGCTCGTGCCCGGCCGGGTCTCGACCGAGGTTGATGCCCGCCTGAGCTTCGACACGGAGGCCTCCGTGGCGCGCGCCCGCGCGATCATTGCCGATTACGATGCGCGCGGCATCGGCCGCGAACGCATCCTGATCAAGCTCGCCTCGACGTGGGAAGGAATTCGTGCGGCCGAGATCCTCCAAAAGGAAGGAATCGACTGCAACCTGACGTTGCTCTTCTCCATGGCGCAGGCGGTGGCCTGTGCCGATGCAGGCGCTTTCCTGATTTCGCCCTTCGTCGGCCGCATCACCGATTGGTACAAGAAGGCGCAAGGCGTGGACGGTTTCGCGCCCGAGGAAGATCCCGGCGTTCTCTCGGTTCGCCGCATCTACGACTACTACAAGTCCAACGGGATCGACACTGTGGTCATGGGGGCCTCTTTCCGCAATGTCGAGCAAATCAAGGCGCTTGCGGGCTGCGATAACCTCACCATTGCGCCAAAGCTCCTCGACATCCTTGCCAAGGACGAGACCGCCCTGCCGCGGGTCCTGTCGCCGGAGACGGCGAGCGGCGCAGCCCCGATCCCGATGGAGGAGGCGACGTTCCGCTGGGAGATGAATGCCGATGCCATGGCCACCGAGAAACTGGCCGAAGGCATCCGGAATTTCGACGCCGACCACCGCAAGCTCATCGCGATGGTCGCGGAGAAGATGTCAGCCTGACGGGTCTGGATACGTGCGTTCGGCGACAGGGTCGCCGGGCGCGCGCCGCGTCCGTCACAGCAGCGCTTCCGAGGGCTAATCCCCAAGAAGCGCCCGGGCCGTGCCTTCATCGGTGATCAACCCGCTGAGCCAGCCGCTTTTCAGGACCGCGCGGATGGCGCCGAGCTTCTCGTGCCCGCCGGCGAGAGCGACGATATTGTCCTCTCCATCCTCGCGGAAAGGTACCGAGAGCGTTCTCGCGGTCAGAGTGGTTTCGAGCCTCTTGCCATTGGCATCGAAGAAATGCCCCAGCAATTCTCCGACCCCGCCGACCTCCGCGATCTCCTCGATTTCGCTTTGTTCGATCATGCCGGATGCGACGAGTTGGGTATCGGTATCCACGGTGCCGATGCCGACCAGCTTCAGCGGCGCTGCCTCGGCCATCCCGAACACGTCAGAAACCCCTTTTTGGGACAACAGCACTTCCCTGTCTTCAACCGTATTCGCAAAGAAGGGTACCGGCATCACATAAGCATGGGCGCCGGTCTTTTCGGCCAGAAGATGCATCACGTCATGCGGGTTGGCCGAGAAGTTCCGCGTCAGCCCGCCCAACAGCGAAACGAAGCGCATTTTCCCAACGTCAATTCGTGGCAGGTTGCGAACTGCGGCGGCGAGTGTGCGACCATGGCCGATGCCGATGGTCGAGATCTCGCCGGATTCGAGACGTCGGCGGATGAAGGCCGCGCCGGACATCCCGAGCGCACGCAGCGGAAGACCCTCCTCGCCGAGATCGGGCGCTACGCGACATGTGGCCAGTCCGAAACGCTCGCACAGTTCCGCCTCAAGTTCGAGGCATTCGACGATTTCCCCGTCGATTGAGACTTTCACCGCACCCTCGGCCACTGCACGAGCGATCAGCCGATGCGCCTTGACCGATGGCACGCCCAACTTCTTGGCGACTGCGGATTGTGTCAGCCCGCCAACATAGTGGAGCCACGCGGCACGTATCGCCAGATTGCGCTCGCCATCGGATCTCGTTCTGTCTCGGGCCATCTATCGTCGTTACCTCACATTGGCGGTATCGTGTCCCGGCCGACACGGCGCTGCCTCGGGCTTTCCATCACATCCCTTGCCCTGCTTCAACCAGTGGACTCATGCTCCCGCGCGTCGCAAACCGCATAGGGCCTCGGAATTGACGGCGGTTCAGAGATTCAGATCCTGAGTGCCGGTGTCGATATGCGGTGCCCAGAAGGCGACGCTCTCCGCGATCTGCGGGATAACTTCGCGGTCATTCGGCTCGCGTTCCTTGAAGCTCAGCTCCAAGCAAATCTCATTGTCCACCGCGCCGCCTTCGGCAAAGGCGGCCAGCAGGGGTTCCGGCTGGATCCGGCCCTTGGCATTGAACTCGGCGGTGAAGGGACGGTGGCCGCCCTTGTCCATCAGGCTTTGCTTGATGTGGATGATCGGCGAAACCTTCGGGACCGCGCGGGCCCAGGCGTATGGGTCGAAATCATCGGGATTTTGCGAGGTCACGTCGCCATGGTCGATGTCGGCCATCATCCACATCGGTATCGCCATGTCTTCGGCCGAAAGGCGGTCCTGGAGTTCCATGCAACTTGCAATCGTGTCGCCAAATTCGCGGCCGACGCTCATCGGCTCCCAGAAGACGAACTCGAGCCCGGCCGCCTTTCCATGCTCAGCAACCTCGGCCCAACTGTCGATGGAAATCCGGATCAGTTCTTCGCGCCGCGCCGGATCGTCGAAGTCCCGATAGGTGAAGATGGCGAACTGGGTGCCGACCGACGTGCCGCCGAGATCGGCTGTGATGTCGGCGAAGGTCTTGAACCAGTCGATGTAGTAGCCGCGCACGTCGCGGTCCGGGTGCCCGAAATGGTTGAGCCGCCCATAGGGGCCGGTCATGCCGGAGGTGACGCGCGCGCCGGTGCGCGCGAGCGCGGCTGACATGTCGCGCGTCAACCGGCGGATCACCGGCGCGGGCCAGGACGGGTTGATGAACTCATGCGTAAGTTGGATATCGCGCAGGCGGATCTCGCGGGCGACGGTCTCGATGAGATCGTCAGGCTCGGCGAAACGATTGACCAGCGGGTTGGTGTTGAGTGAGAGCGTCAAGCCCATCTCACGCCGCCTCCGCTTCCCGCGCCTCGAACCATTCGGCAAACGCGGCCTGCTCGGCCTCGCTCAGATGCAGGATGTGTTTGGTGCGGCGCCAGAGGATGTCCTCGACTGTCTTCGCCCATTCCTCGCGGATGAGATAGCGTGCCTCGGCCTCGTAAAGATCGCCTCCGAAGTGACGTCCGAGTTGGGCAATGGAGGTCGCATCACCGACAATCCGCGCAATCCGCGTGCCGTAAACCCGGGCATAGTGACGCCGGAGCGACATGGGCATCCATGGATAGTCCTGCTTGAGCTTGTTGCGGAAGGCCTCGAAATCGGCGTTTTCCATGTCGCCGCCGGGCATCGGCGCGCCCTCGGTCCAGTCCGGACCCATCTGCGGGAAGAACTTGGCGATCCGTTTCAACCCGCGCTCGGCCAGCTCGCGATAGGTGGTGATCTTGCCACCGAAGATGTTCAGCAGCGGCGCGCCGCCGGTTTCGTCGATGTCGAACACATAATCGCGGGTCACTGCCGAGGGGTTGCCCTTGCCGTCGTCGAAGAGCGGCCGGACCCCGGAGAAGCTGACCAGCACATCGTCGCGGGTGAGCTTTTCCTTGAAGTAGCGGTTGCAGGCCGCGATCAGATATTCGATCTCGTCCTCTTCGCATTTCACATCGTCGGCGTTGCCCTCATAGGAGATATCGGTGGTGCCGATCAGCGCCTTGTCGCCTTCGTAGGGGTTGATGAAGATCACCCGCTTGTCGGTGTTTTGAACGAGATAGGCATTGTGCGTGTCCCAGAACTTGGGAACGATGATATGCGAGCCCTTCACCAGCCGGACATTGCGTTTCGAGTTCGCTCCGGCGACGCGGTTGATCACATCCGTGACCCAGGGGCCGGCGGCGTTGATCACCATCTTCGCCTCGAACTCGCGTTCCTCCCCGGTCATCGTATCGCGTGTGGTCAACCGCCAGGCACCACCCTCGCGGCGGGCGGAGACGCAGGGCGCGCGGGTCAGCACGGTCGCGCCGTGTTCCTTGGCGTCGAGCGCGTTTATCAGAACCAGACGTGCATCGTCGACCCAGCAATCGGAGTACTCCAGGCCCCGGCGATACTTGTCGATGATTGCAGCGCCTTCGGGGTCGCGCCGCATGTTGAGCCGCCGCGTACCGGGGAGCCGCTTTCGCCCCCCGAGGTGGTCATAGAGGAAGAGCCCGAGCCGGATGAACCAGAAGGGTCGATCCTCTGGCGAGTGGGGAAGGGCGAAGCGCAAAGGCCAGATGATATGCGGCGCGGCATTCATCAGCACCTCGCGTTCGATAAGTGCCTCGCGCACCAGACGGAATTCGTAATACTCAAGGTAGCGCAGCCCGCCATGAACGAGTTTGCCCGAACGCGAGGACGTTCCCTCGCCCAGATCGTCCTTTTCACAAAGCACGACGCTCAATCCCCGACCGGCGGCATCCCGTGCGATCCCGGCTCCGTTGATACCGCCGCCGATCACAAAGAGGTCGACCTTTGGAATATCCGTCATCTGCTTTCTCCCGTCACCGCGCGTGGGCGCGGCCTGTCGTTTCGTCCGCTTCCGTCAACCGTTGCAAGCGCGCATGGCGGCGAGCCCGTCCCAGACCGGCTCTAGGCCGATCCGCGCGTCGCGATAGGCGGCGAAGAGGTTGTCGTAGATTCCGACCAAGGCGCGGTCGGGGCTTTCGGGGGCGCCCAGCAGGGGCGTTGTCCATTCTGCGATGCAGTCGTACATCGTGGCGTAAGCGCCGATGGCCACCGCGGCCATCATCGCACAGCCTGCGGCACCAGCCTCTTCGCGCGAGGAAACCCGGACGGGCGTGTCGAGCGATGCGGCGAGAACGCGCCGGAGTGCGGCGGAACGGGCAGCGCCGCCGGTGATGCGCAGCTCGCTCGGCATGTCGCCCATTGCCGCGTAACAATCCCGCGCCGCCATTCCGAGCCCTTCGATCACCGCGCGCAGCAGGTCCGGGAACCGATGGTTGGCGTTGAAACCGGCGAATCCGGCCCGGGCGTTGGCATTGACGAAGGGGCCGCGTTCGCCGGCCTCCGAGATATAGGGGTGGTAGATCACCCGCCCGGGGCGCGCGCGTTCCATCCAGCCGTCTATTCGTTTCACCAGATCGGCGTGGTCCGGCTCTGGGCCGAATTCGGCGGCAAGGCTTCCGGCAAGCGACAGTGCCCAATCGACATTGAGCGTCGCGGCCATGTTTGTCTGGACCTGGGTTACGAGATTCGGGACCGGCAGGCAGATAACATAGCCGGTGCCTTCGGCGTTGAGATGCACGCCCTCGGTTGCCACGGCGCGCATGTGTACGCCGGTCGAACCGATGGTCGAACAGGCGGCGCCGGGCGTGCCGGTATGCACACCCGCACCAAGCGCTGTCATCACCATATCCACATAACCCAATGACACCGGCGTGCCTTCGAGCAGCCCCGTTTGGGCGGCGGCCTCTGCCGAGAGGGGGCGTGTTTCCCGACTGCCGTCAAGCACTTCGGGCAACAAGTGCCTGCGATGAGCGAGGCCAAGTGAATCGATCACCGTTTCCGAGTAGTCCCGGGTACGGAAATCTCCGAAGGTGAAGCTCAACTCCGAAGGATCGGTTGCCCGTACACCGGTGAGATTGAGAAACAACCAGTCCTTGCAGTGCAGCGCCACTTCGGCGGCATCGAGCAGTTCCGGGCAGTGGCGGTCCATATGCGCCATCTGGCTGCCTTGCTGACAGGTGTTGAGCCCAGTGCCGGTTGCTTCGAACCTGGCACGGTCGGTCGGTTTCGCGGCAAGCGCGCTGACGGTCGGCGCGGCGCGGGCATCGAGCCAGATCCATGCATCGGCAACGGCCTCGTTGCCTTGCCCGGCAAGCCACGTTCCGTCGCCCTGTGCCGTCACGGCGATTGCGGCCACGCGCGGCGCGAGGTTGTCGATTTTTTCCTGCAAACCACGCAGGGCAACGACGCAATCGCTCCACGTTCGCGGCATGGATTGTGTGACCGCGCCGTTCTCGGCAGAGTCATAGGCGTTTCGCACCGCGGATATCTCGATCTGGCGCCCTGAAAGGTCAAATGCGACGGCCTTCAGGACCGACGTGCCAGCATCAATTCCGATGATGATGTCGCTTTCGGCCATCATCCAAACTCCTCCCAGACCGGCGCCTCCAAACGCGAATCCGTAGCCGTGAACCGGTCGATTCTCCGCCCTTTCGAGGGCTCTTCGCCGTGCTTGCGATGCTGGAATGCATCGGCGCGGACGAAGCGGGCGTGGCCCGAAGCAGCGGTTTTCTTCTACCGAACTTCTTAGCACGCTTTTTTTGAAATGGGTGATTTTTTTTGCAGACAGAGTAAAAATTTTCACCTATGGTTGGATCACCCTGAGGCAGTTCTGACCGTCCCCAGGGAGCCTCGAAGGGTGGTTGCGGTGGAGCGCACAGCCTGACGGAAGAGGCAACGGGAGGAGATCGGCCAAGCAACGCGACGCATCGAGTGGCCTTCTTCTAAAACATGATTAGCAGCGCCTTTTCAGGCGGTTGCAGGAATGAAGCCAATGCCCCCGGCGCTCGCATTCGGGCTCGGGAGGTTATGGCCGCAGATGAGGGCGGTTCGACATGGTGGCAACCGAATCCAATGGACGTAAGGCTGCAAGGACCGGCCGGAAGAAATGGATCTTCGGGGCGATAGTCATTGTCGTCCTTGCCGCGATCGCGCTGGACACGAAAGTGGTGACGATCGGCGGTGAGGAAGACCTGCGGCAGCAGGCCTTCAATCCCGACCGCTATGGGGCGGAGCAATTCCCGCGCATCCGCGACAATGCGGTCGAGCGCGCGCCGGACGCCGTCCAACTCGCCACTGAACTCGCCGAGGACAAAAAGGCGGCGATGGAAAAATACGGAACGCCCACGAGCATCGGCGCGGTGATGCCGGTGACGCTGACCGGTGTCGTCGGCGAGGGCAAATCCGGCATTTTCTACGTCGCGCCCGAAGGTCTGCCCGAAGGCACCAAGATCCGGGTTCAGACTGGCCCAGCAATCAACGGCACCGACCTTCGTGATTTTCCCGGCGATATCGCCTTTGGACAATTCAAGAACCAGATCGAGTATCAAAACGCTGGCGCCGGCATCAACAGGGCGATGGCTGCCGAACTGCTGGCGGATCTCGACCGAGACAGCCTGTCCGGCAAGACGGTCACGCTTACAGGCGTGTTCAACCTGATCAATCCGAAGAATTGGCTCATCACCCCCGTTGCATTCGAGGTGAATCAATGACCGAGCAATCGAGGATCGACATCGGCAACGGGAGTCCCGCGGCAACGGATGTGGTGCTTTCCGCCCGGGATGTCTCAAAGTCCTGGGGTGCGGTCAAAGCCCTGAAAAGCGTGAACTTCGACGTTCACCGCGGCCAAGTGACGACATTGTTCGGAGAGAATGGTGCCGGAAAATCGACCCTCATGAAGATCCTTTCCGGGGTTTACCAGCCCACATCGGGCGAGCTTCTGCTCGAAGGCAATACCATCACCCTGGACTCGACCGTCGAGGCGCGCGATCACGGTATCTCGATCATCCACCAGGAGTTGAGCCTCGCCCCGAACATGAACGTGCGCGACAATATCTTCATGGGGCGCGAGATACCCGGACCCGCCGGTGTCGATTACGCAGAAGAAGAACGGCAGACGCGCGCCCTCATGAAGGAACTCGAAGAGGATATCGACCCGCGCACACCGGTCGAAGATCTGCGCCTCGGCCAGCAACAGATCGTGGAAATCGCCCGAGCGCTGTCCGTGAACGCACGCATCCTGATCATGGACGAGCCGACCTCGGCGCTCTCGGCTTCGGAAGTGGAAGTGCTCTTCAAGGTGATACGCGACCTGAAATCGCGCGGCGTCTCGATCGTCTACATCTCACATCATCTCGAAGAAGCGCTGCAGATCACCGACCATGCCGTTGTCCTGCGCGACGGTAACATGACGGCAAAGGCGCCGCGTTCCGATATCGACCTCGAGTGGATCGTCCGGAACATGGTTGGCGAGAACTTCGACCTCGGTTCGCCGCCGGAAGGTTACGAATTCGGACCCGTCGCGCTGGAACTGGACAATCTCTCGGTGCCCGCGCCGGGACGCAAGGGCTATTCGGTTGTCGACCGGCTGTCGCTCACGGTCCGGCAGGGCGAGATCGTCTGTATCTACGGGCTGATGGGCGCGGGCCGCACCGAACTGATGGAATGCGTCGCCGGCAGACTTCCGGCCTCGGGTGGCCGCGTTCTGCTGCATGGCGAAGATATCGCCGGGCTCTCCATTTCCCAGCGGATCGCGGAGGGGCTCGTGCTGACGCCGGAAGACCGGCAACGCGACGGGCTGGTGCAGACCATGACCGTGGGGCGCAACCTGTCGCTGGCCAGTATCGGAGATTTCACCAAGGGGCTTTTCACCTCGCGCAAGGCGGAAGAGGCGATCGTCGAGAAAATGATCCGCGAGGTTACGATCAAGACCGATGGTGGCGGGGCGGCCATCGGATCGCTTTCTGGCGGGAACCAGCAAAAGGTCGTGATCGGCAAGATGTTGGCGACGGGACCGGGCGTTGTCCTTCTGGACGAGCCGTCCCGCGGCATCGACATCGGCGCCAAGGCAGAGGTTTTCGGACTGTTGGCAAAAGGCGCGCAAGACGGGTTGGCGGTGCTCTTCTCGACCTCCGAGGTCAATGAGTGCCTGTCCATCGCGCATCGCATCATCGTCATGCACAAAGGCAAAATCTCGGCCGAGTTCGGCCCAGATGCCTCCAAGGAACAGATCATGGCCGCCTCGGGCGAAGTGGACCTCAAGCAGCACTTGGCCGGTACGTTCGGTCTTGGGTATTGCGAGGTGGTAAGCGATCTTCACCAGGACGAGTTGCCACTCGGCCCGCTTGGGCAGGCCGGTGGTGCCTTCATCGCAGAGCGGATCGCCGACAATCCGGACCTCGTGATCGGCGCCGGCCACGGACGCACGCTGCTCGCCTGCGTCGAAAACCTCCCTCAACGGCCGGCGCCGAACCTGACTGTGGTCTCGCTGATGGGCGGGCTGACGCAAAATGCCGACGCAAACCCGCATGAGGTCGTCCATCGCATGGCCGACATCACCGGTGCCAAGGCCGCGGCAATGCCCGTGCCGTTCATGGCCAACACTGCGACGGACCGCTCCGTTCTGCTCGAGCAGCGGGAAGTTGCACGCGCGTACGAGATGGCCCGAAATAGCGACCTGGTTCTCGCAGGGGTCGGGACCACGGTCCAGGAAGCGGAACTCGTGACTACCGGGATGATGGAGACTGCCGAGATGAAGGCCGTCGCCGAAGCCGGCGGCGTCGGTGAGATCCTGGGCCATTTCTTCGATGCGCAAGGCAGGCCAATCGAGACCGATGTCACCGAGCGCATTCTCACGCTGCCGCTCGACATCTTGCGCACACGCCGGATCGTCGCCGTCGCCGGCGGGCGGATCAAGGTGGAGGCGATCCGGGCGGTTCTAGCAAGCGGCCTGCTGAGCGGATTGATCATCGACGAACATTCGGCACGCGCCATCGTGGACATGGATCGGGAAGCCGAATCCGCCACGCTGCACTGAAACGGAGCAAGCACCATGACCGACGTCACAACTGACAAGAAGCGCGCAAATGGCGGGCTCGCGTCGCTCTTCGGCGAGAACTTCAGCATCGTCCACGTGCTGCTGGAGGGCCGTGCCTTCTTCGCGCTGATCGCAATTATCATCACCTTCTCGCTGCTGTCGCCGAACTACGCCACGATCGGGAATTTCCTGATCATGGCGAACCACGTCGCAATCTTCGGGTTGCTTGCAATCGGGATGCTCCTGGTCATCCTCAACGGCGGCATCGACCTCTCGGTCGGCTCGGTACTCGGTCTCTCGGGTGTCTTTGCGGGTTTTCTGCTTCAGGGTGTCGAACTGCAATGGGCAGGGGCAATCCTCTACCCGCCGGTCTGGGCAGTTGTCGTGTTGACCATTTCGCTCGGCGCCTTCGTGGGGGCGGTGAACGGGGTGCTGATCGCCTTTTTCAAGGTGCCCGCCTTCGTCGCAACGTTGGGCTCGCTCTATGTCGCTCGCGGCGTTGCTTTGCTGATGACCAACGGCCTCACCTATAACAACCTTTCCGGAGACCCTTCGCTCGGCAACACTGGCTTCGACTGGCTCGGGTTCAACCGCATCGCCGGGGTGCCGATCGGCGTGATCGTTCTCGCCGTGATCGCCGTCGCCACCGGTCTCATGCTCACGCGGAGTGCCTTCGGACGCTGGCTCTATTCGTCCGGCGGCAACGAACATGCTGCGGAACTGTCGGGTGTTCCCGTGAAGCGAGTCAAAATCATCGTCTACATGCTGTCTGGCGCCTGCGCCGCTATCGCCGGGCTGGTGCTGAGTTCGCAGCTCACGTCGGCTGGACCCACGGCGGGGTTCACCTACGAACTTACCGCGATTGCCGCGGTCGTGGTGGGCGGAGCTTCGCTGATGGGTGGACGCGGTACGGTGCGCGGCACGATGCTCGGCGCCTTCGTCATCGGTTTCCTGTCGGATGGTCTCGTCATCATTGGCGTGTCTTCCTACTGGCAGACCGTCTTCACTGGCGCAGTCATCGTTCTGGCCGTGATGCTTAACTCGATCCAGTACGGCGGAAAGGGCGGCCGCTAGGCTCCACCTTCGCCATACCGCAAGTTTTCGCGCTGTTGATTCGGAGGAGTCGCCTGGCGCGGGAAGCGCAGCCGGAAACCCGGCGCAATGCAACCAAGAGGGAGAGGACCCCAAATGATTAAAGTTACAAAACGTGCCCTGCTCGCTGCGGCCGCCGCTCTGCCCCTGATGGCGGGCTCGGTCTGGGCAGAGGGCCTGATGTCCATTATCGTGACGGACCCGGCAAACCCGTACTGGTTCACAGAGGGCGAGGTTGCCAAGGCAACCGCGGAAGAGCTGGGGTACGAGGCCAACGTGTCGGCGCATAAGGGCGACACGAATGTCGAAAGCAACCTGATCGACGCCGCCATCACCAACAAGTCCGCCGCGATCATCCTCGATCCAGCCAATGCCGACGGTTCCATCGGTGCGGTCAAGAAGGCGATTGATGCTGGCATCCCGGTGTTCCTGGTCAATGCCGAGATCAACGAAAGCGGGCTTGCGATCGGACAGCTCGTCTCCAACAACGCGCAAGGCGCCGCTCTGGGCGCTGTGCAATGGGTCGAGCTCGTCGGCGACGAGGCGAAATACGTCGAGTTCTTCGGCAACCCGGCCGACAACAACGCCGCGACACGCTCGAATGGCTACGAAACGGTGATCAGCCAGTATCCGGGCCTCGAAAAGGTCGCCGAGGAAGTGGCCAACTGGGACCGGACCCAAGGCTACAACAAGATGCAGTCGATCATCCAGGCGAACCCGGACTTCACAGCTGTGATCTCCGGCAACGACGAGATGGCCCTTGGCGCTATCGCAGCGCTGAAGGAAGCCGGCAAGCTAGGCGACGTGATCGTGGGTGGTTTCGATGGTTCGCCTGATGCCGTTGAGGCCATCAAGGCCGGCGAAATGGCATATTCGGTCCTCCAGCCGGTTGCCGTCTTCTCGGCCGAGGCCGTCAAGCAGGCCGATTACTACATCAAAAACGGCGAGCCGATGGTTGCAGAAGAAAAGCAGCTCTTCGACTGCCTGCTGATCACTCCGGACAACGTCGACAAGTACACGGGCCCGTTCGTGCTCTCGGAATGAACCGGTGAACTAGACCTTCAAAATGAGACGGGAGGCGTCAGCGATGGCGCCTCCTTTCATTTTCGGCTCTGCCGGTCGGTACGCGGCGCCGTCATGACAGAACAACGTGGTCTTCGACGGGGCAGGGGAGCCGACTATCCCTCCCGAATGACGAAACAAAAGCGGCTCAGTTCCTACATGTCATGCGGCGAAATTATCTGCCTGACAGACATGCAGAGCGTCCGGTTGCCGCTGTCGCGGCGGAACGTCGAGCCTATGCCGCGCGAGCGCTGCACGGACGTCGCCGGAGCAGGTTGCGGGCATTGTCGGCGAAGTGGTCGTATCCGCTCAAATCTCGCGCAGGCTTGGCAACCGGGCAGCGGTGGGTTCGGGCGCAGCAGACTGAGGGCCACCGGTCGGCCGGGCGCTCCTCCGACGTCCGTTCATCTATCTGATGGACTTACCAATCTGTTCGCCAAACTCGCAACTCCGAGCGAACCTTCGTGCGGAACTAAGGAGCATCCGGGCACAGATTTCCGCGGCTATTCAGTTCCTGTCTCATGACCAGATCGATGCAATCTCGACGGCACCGTGTTGCGAATTCGTTCCGAGGTTTGAAAAACCGCTTCCGCTCGGTGGATCAGTTTGAGCAGCTTTGTGATAGTGAACGCACGCGCCGCACACTGGCAAGCGCTCTCGCAACGCCGACAGAGGGACCCGCCTCATGAGCAAGAGACGAATGTCGCAACGGCTCATCGGGTACGGCGCCGCGCGCAGTGTTGTCGATGGCGTTACGTCTGTCCGTGGAATTGCGCTGGCATCGATTGTCGGTGCGGAGGCATTCGGAACTTGGCTCCTGTTTCGGATCATCCTGCGCTATGCCTCTTTCGCTGGGCTGGGCATGCAGCGTGGCCTGGAGTTCGGCGTCGCGGGGGAGGGGAACGCGCTCGCGTGGGGCAAGGCTGCAGTGTCGTTGGTGCTGGTCATCTTCGTCCCGCTGTCCACGTTGTTTTTGCTTGGCAGTATTCTCTGGCAAGACGGTCCGGTGGCAACGTCGCTTGCTGCGGTCGGCGCCATCATTCTGGTCAACAGGCTGTGGATCCTCGCGACAAACTACCTCCGCGGGACAGGGGCATTGCGCCGATTGGCGGGTTTGGAAATCGTCGTCGGTCTCCTTCAGGCGGTTCTGGTCATCTTGCTTGCCCTGGTTTTCGGTGTCCTTGGTGCCTTTGCCGGCATGTTCCTCGGCTTTCTCGCGGGCGCTCTGCTCTTCTTTCGCGCCTACCCACTTTCGCCGCGCTGGGACGCGCACCGTGCCGCCGCCATGATCCGGGTGGGCTTCCCCGTGACGCTGTCGGGTCTGTTGCTCGCAAGTTTTGGCTTCTCGGACAGGTTGGTCGTGGGTGTACTTCTCGGCGTCGAAGCGTTGGGACTCTACGGGTTTGCAATCGCGGCCGCGGAAATGGGCCAGAACCTCGCCAACGTGACGAGAACTGTGGTGCTTCCGGACATTTATGGAAAGGTCGACACAGAGGCGGCCGGCGGAGGCGACAGCGGCAATCTCCAGCGAGTTCTCGTGGGCTTTGCGCTCATTGTGCCGGTCATGTGCGGGTATTTCGCGCTGTTGATTGAGCCCGTGGTGAGAGCCCTTGCCCCTGACTACATCGAGGCGATGCCGATCACGCGCACATATCTCTTCGTGGCCGCGACCCACGGTCTGTCGATCCTTGCCACGCTCGGTGTCGTGGCTCGTGGGCGGCAGACGGCGCTCCCGTTCCTGAGCCTCGCCGGGATCGTGCTGAACGTCACCGTTTCCTACACGCTGATCAAAATCGGCGGTGGTCTGGCCGCGATCGCGTTCGCCGCGCTGGTCGCGCACGGCCTCCACGCCATAGCCCTGATGGTGCTCGCCTCAGGAAAAACGCGGCGGCTGCGTTCCGCGTTGACTGCATCGGCGACGCTGCTGCCGGTCCTTTGGTGTCTCGGTGCCGTATTGCTGTTGGCGGAGTTTCGACCCGCTGCCCCGTTGTGGCAGGCGGCGGGCCTCTTCACGCTCGCCGTCCTGCCGCTCCTGGCGGTGCCCCTGCGGGGCATGCGCAACGGTGGCCGCGCCGCTTAGAACAGGGGTGGATGACCCAACCCGTTTGGAAACGCCATCCTGAGCAGGATAAACGTGCCTGTCGCGGTTCCCAGGCTCATCGCCCAGCCGGACCGCGCCCAGTAGCGAAATGCGAGGAGCAGAAACAGGGGCACGACGACGACAGCGTCGAGGAACTGACAGGCAAGCACGCAGCCCAGAAGCCAAGGAATCGCGTAGGGGCGCCCCAAACGGGACAACTCCTGGTTTGGCGCGGCACGTTCCCGGTGGAACAGCCAGGACAACAGGCCGAGGGTTGGGATCGCGACCACGAGTGGCGCGCGCCGCGTCTCCGGAGGAAGGCCGAGCGAGAGCAGTAGAAACGCCGCTGTCACGGTCAGCATGAACAGGATGAATGCGGCATGCAGGCTCAGCCTCATTTGACCCTCGCGTAGGCCATCATGCGCTTGCGCCCGATGATCGGGAGCACGATGGTTCCGATCAGCAGTGCGAGCAGGACCAACGCGACCGGACGGTCAAGCAGGTCGATCCGGCCAAAGGAATAAAGTCGCATGGTCAGATGGAGGTTCGTTTCGAACATACCGCCCAACACCAGCGCGATCACCAGAGGCACGCGCGGCCAACGGTAAACCTTCAACGCATAACCGAACAGGCCGAAGACAGCTGCCAGGATCAGGTCTTCGGGCCGGCCTCGATTCACGATCGCGGCGACGGCCACGAGCGCGAAGATAACCGGCACTAGAAATCGCGTCTGGATAAGTGTGATCCGGGCCAACTGCCCGGAGATCGCCACACCCAGGATCGATGTCAGCCAGTTCGAGAAGAAGAGTGACCAGATCAGTGCGAAGACCAGAGGCAGTTGATCGTCGAGCAGGGCGCGCCCGGGCACGATACCATGCACCATGAGCGCGGTGAGAAGCAGAACGGTTCCTTCACTGCCGGGAATACCGAAGGCCAGAACCGGAAACAGCGAGCCGCCGTCTTTCGCATCGCTTGCCGCCTCCGGCGCGATGACGCCGCGTATGTCTCCCTTACCGAACTGTTCCTTGTCCCGTGCGGTCTGGACGGCGTGGCCGTAAGAAACAAAACTCGCCACGGTGCCGCCGATCCCCGGGACGATGCCGACGATCGTGCCGATGAAGGAGCATCGCAGCGTCAGCCAGGCGTGCCGGAAGGGCGCAAGGCAGCCCTCTGTGATACTGCCAGACAATTCCTCTGCCTGAAGCCTGCCGGAAATGCTCTTGCGCTCTGATTGCGACAGGTGGATCGCCTCGGATACGGCAAACAGGCCGAGCAGCATCGGAATGATCGGCAGGCCGTCCACGAGGTAGTCGGTGCCCATCGTGAACCGGTCGGTGGCGGAAAGCGGGCTCGTGCCGATGAAGGCGAGGAGGAGCCCGATGCCCGTCATGATGATCCCTTTCGCCGACAGGCCGCCGCTGAGCATCGCGACCATCGACAGGCCCCAGATTGCCAGGAGGAGAAACTCCGGTGGACCGAAGGAAAGGATCAGCGGTCGCATGAACGGCAACAGCGCCAGCAGAATGATGATTCCGAATGTCGAGCCGAGCGCCGAGGATGAGGCCGCGCAGGCGATGGCGGTGCGGGCCTTGCCGGCCTCGGCCATGGGGTGTCCATCAACGAGGGTTGCGGCGTTGGGCGCGGAGCCCGGCACGTTGAACAGGATCGAGGTGATCGAGCCCATGAATGTCGCCCCGCCGACGAACGCGCCGAAGATGAGAACGATCTGCACCGGATCCCATGAAAGCGTCATCGTGATCGCGATTGCCATGAGCGTCACGCCGTTTAGCCCCGGCAGAAAAGCGAAGAGCATCGACAGCAAGGTGCCGGCAACCGGATAGATCAGGTTCGGCCAAGCAAAGACGAGCCGAAGACCTTCCAGCGCGGAATCGAGGATTTCGGTCACGGGATCATTTCTCGGACTCGACGATCGAACGTAGGTCCGAAAGGTATTGCTCGGCGCTCAGGATCGCCGACGCCGCGTCGCGCCCGCGCGCGATATCGAGCGGCCGCCGCGCTTTTTCGGCCGCGTCGAGAAACTCCGGATCGTTGATCGCCTGGTAAACCCTCTCTTCGAGACATGCATGAATATCGTCGGGCAGACCGGCTGGCGCTACAACTGTACGCCCGGCGCCCAGCACCTCCACCAGCGCATCGGCCAAGGCACCGGTCGCCTCGGCGTCGCCGCCGGTTGCCGCGGCTCTGCGCCTGGCTGCGCCATCCGGACCGCCGAGCACCGGCACCCCCTCAAGGGATGCGTGGTCCGCTGTTGGCGCGCTGGAAATCTGCAAGATCGGCTTTAGTTCACCGTTCTCAATCGGTGCGATTGCTGATCCCCAGGAGACATCCATCGTGTCGAACTCGCCGCGCACCAGGCCGAGTGACGCTTCCTTGCTTCCATCGTAGCCAGCGATGAATTCCTTCTGCAGATCCAGCAGTGAGGCGGCAATTGTCACGGTAAACCAATCCCCCGACCCGATCCCGGTGACGCCGAACAGAAGCGGTCCACTCGCGCCGACGAACGCCCCGTCCGCGTCGACGTGGATGTCGCTCTCTCTATTCACCAACCAAACGGACTGATCCCGCGCCACCCGGCCAAGGACCGTGAGGTCCTCGGAGAGGCTCGGAATGTCCTCCTGCGCACCGAGGCGCGCCACCAGGAGTCCGCTTGCATTTATGAAGCCAATCGTCTTGCCATCCGGCTCTTGCGACATGATCGACTTAACGCCGACCAATCCGCCCGCTCCCGGCATGTTCACGATTGCTATTTCGGCATCCAGGTAGCGCTCCAGAACCGGTTCGATCAATCGCGAATAGGTGTCGTAACCACCGCCCGCAGAATACGGAACGATCCAACGAATGGTCTCGCCCGAAAGCTGATCGCACGTCTCGGCGACGATTGGTGCAGGCGCCAACGCTGCCAGACCGGCCAGGTAGTAAGCCGCACGCAGGTTGCGGCCGCGTTTGTCGATGGTGGAAGCCATGGGTATTCCGTGTGAGTCTTGAGGTGAAGTCGCGGCAGGATTCAGGAAACCGAGAAGGGGCCCAATTAGAGTGTTGTGCCAAATCATCACAATCGTGCGTGTCCCGCTCGCCCCAGGAAAACCTTACGCACTTTCGAGTCGCCTGTCTTGCCTGCGGCAGGCGCATTCTGGCACGGTGTGGCATATTGGGTGAGGGAGACGGGATCGGAACAGGTGTCTTCATGCGTCTCTTGGTAACCAATTGCAGGGTTGCACAGGCTTACGCGACGTTGCGCGCGTTGCGGCCCCACGCCGAACATGTCGTGGCGACGACGTCCGGCAAACGCCCACTCGGCATCTGGCCAACCTGTCATGCTGCGTATTCACGCCTCGTCGACCGGCGATACGAGGTGCCGGACCCCGAGGGGGACTGGTTTCACGGACGGATCGGACCGTACAACACACCAAAGGAAGAAGCGTTCATCAGCGCAATCGAGGAAATCTGCCGCGCCGAGCGCATTGACACGGTATTTCCGACAAATGACGCGTGGGTATACGTTTTTTCAAAGAACAAGGACCGGCTCGCCTCCCAAGGTGTGGTCGTGCCTGTCCCTGATTTCGACGTCGTAAAACGCCCGCTGGACAAATACGATACTGTTCAGGCCGCCGCGGAGACCGGTTTTCCCCATCCGCGTACCGTTCTCGCGGAGGACGACGCTTCGGTCCGCGCGGCGATCGCCGATCTGCCGCCGCCCTGGGTCGTCAAACTTCGGTTCACCAATGGTGGTCGCGGCATGTCCTTTCATTGGGACAGCGGAGAGCTCCTGAAGAAGACTCGCGAACTCCGCGAAACGCATGGGGCGCCCATCGTGCAGGAATTCATTCCCGGCTCGGAAACAATGAGTTTCTACACTGTGGTCGACAATGAGGGGCGCGTGATCTCCTGCCAGACGCCGACCAATGCGCGCGCCCGCCTGAGCCGCCCTGCGCATGCCGGGCGCAGCGCCTTTCTGACCGCGCCGCGCCACGCATTTGCCGACCACGCCGCCGCCCTGGCAAAGCACATTGGCTGGTGGGGTAGCCTGACGATTCAAACCATGATCGACGAACGGGACGGGATTCCGAAAATCCTGGAGATCAACCCTCGTCTTGGCGTGCACCTGTGGCTGCGTACGGCGGTTG
Source organism: Tropicimonas marinistellae (assembly GCF_001509585.1). Taxonomy (GTDB): domain Bacteria; phylum Pseudomonadota; class Alphaproteobacteria; order Rhodobacterales; family Rhodobacteraceae; genus Tropicimonas; species Tropicimonas marinistellae. The sequence continues at coordinate 392,117 of NZ_LNCI01000002.1, forward strand.
GGGTGAACGAACCGCTGATTGCACTTCGCCTGGCGCGCGGCGAGAAAGTCGACAAGGTACCCGAGGTGCCCAGCGGTATCGTGCTGCTCAAGCCCATCGAGGACACGATAGCGTTTGGTTTCGATACGTTCGACTACGGGTCCTGGAAACTCCGCAAACTCTTCGGCGGCACCTCTGTCGAGCGCCACTTGGCCCAGGATTCTCTCGGTGAGTTGTGGGACGACTATCGCGGGCCGTATCGTCGCGATGGAGAACGGCGATACAGCCCTTACTACGATAACTTCCGCTCCGATCCCGTTCCCGCGCTCATATGGACATCGAAGCTTCTGGCCGCGAATGCATCGCTTTCGGTCAATCGGCTTTTTCGCCCGAGCAGCGTGAAGCGGCCTCTTTAGCGGTAGAACCTGATGACCCTCTCTCCATACCCTCGCTCCCGAACCTATGGCTCTCCGAGGATCTACGGGCGCATCCTCGCCGACACGCTGCGGTTTCGCAGCCACAGCGGCAAAGACGACATTGCGCGTCTCGAAGACGTCTTCGCCGCGATGCAAGGCGCGCGCCACGCATTGGCCCTCTCCCAGGGCCGGCTGGGCATATTTCTCGCGCTGGCGGAACTGATTGAGCCGGGGCAGGAGGTCATTCTCTCGCCCTACACGATTTATGACGTCGTCAACATGGTGCTGGGGGCCGGCGGCGTGCCGGTGTTTGCAGATGTCGACCCGACAACCGGAAACCTGTGCCCAGCATCGGTTCAGCAGGGGATTTCGGCAAGCACGGGTGCAGTCCTGGCAACACACATCCACGGGCTTTCTTGTGAGATCGAGGAAATCGCGAGGATCTGTGCAGAGGCAGATATCCCGTTGATAGAAGATTGCGCGCAGTGCCTTGGCGCAAAGATCGACGGTCGCGCCGTCGGGACATTCGGCGATGTCGGGATCTTCAGCTTCAGTCGCGTCAAGAACGTCAACACGATCTACGGCGGAATGCTGATTACCTCGAATACCGCGCTCTCCGGGCGCCTGAGGGCCCGCCTCGACGACATGCAATGCGAACCGCTGGGACGCATTCTCAAACGTACGGCTTCAACGGTCCTGCTCGATACCATGACAGCACCGCTCGTTTTCCAAGGCCTGACCTATCCGCTGGTCCGCCTCGACACGCGGAAGCGATCTGGTGTCGTAGACCGAATTACCGGCGCGGAATCCGCCATAGAACGGCGTGACCGGATTCCCGAGCACTATCTCCGTCGCATTTCGCCGATGCAGGCGCGCCTTGCGCTAATGCAACTTTCGAATGTGGAAGCGGACCGTCAGCGACGGGTGTCACATGCCCGACTCTATCACGAGGGATTACACGGGGTGAGCGGCATCGATTTGCCGCCGATGCACGACGACGGGCGCAACACGTACCTGAGTTACCCGATTCAATCCTCTGCGCGCGACGATCTTGTGCAGCATCTCGTGGCGAAGCATCGCGACGTGCGTGTGCAATACTACCACAACCTCGCAGCCTGCGAGGCCTTCGCTGACTTTCGAGCCCATTGTCCGAACACCGACCGGATCGCCACCCGAACCATTCTGCTACCGATCTATCCGGGATACCCGGAAGCGGAAATCCACAAGACCGTCGAGGCCATTCGGTCTTTCGATGTGGTGCGACGGGAAAGCGCAACGACTGCCGGACACTCTTCCGCGATCACGCAATAGGTCGGGGACGACGGATCGTTTCGTTGCCGGGAACTCACATGGCCGGTTGGCGGCGACAGGTCGACGGGTCTGAAGCTCATCGGTTTCGGGTTGGGAGGTCGCACCAAGCGCGAACCCCTTAACAGGCTCGGACGCAAGGCACGTTTGCGGTGTTCTGTTTTCGAATGACGTGGACTTCCGCCGGTTCTTCGGACGCGGACTGACATCGGAACGTAGGTGGCCACAGGCCACGACAAGACCAGCATTCCACGCGGAATTGTTGAGAACAAACGGTCGCGCGATCTCGCGCCTGTTGCAGCGGTGTATTGCTATCGCGAGAAGACGAACGATGGGCACCGGGGTCACATAAGCCGAGAGGGATGTCGGTCGTCGGGTTGGAATGCTGCGCAGTGCCGGGCGGAATGATCTGCATTGATGGCGCCGCTGCTTCGACGAAAACCGGCGCTGCATCGATCTCCGCGCGTTCACGACAGCGAATCCCGTTGACCGACTGGCGATTGCCAACCGCCGCAGAGCGAGTGCCAGATCCCATCGAAACGACAACCAGGGGGTGATTTCTTCCCGCGACGTCCATGCTCAGTTCAACGACGATCTGGCTTTTGACGTGGCAAATGGATGCGCCCGGCGAGTGCCAAAATCAGACTCTCCAGACCCACAGGATCTGCCTCATGTCGCGTCACATGAACCGCCGGCGTACTGTTCGGCTTGCCAATCTACGATGGCGCGATGTGGCCGCAGAACTGCTAATCTATTGTATTCATTATTGCGGCAGCATCCGAAGTTACCGCAAAAGCTTGTCACAAAACTGTTACATTTGTAGGCGCAGTGCTTTCTACTGCGTTTGGTCGGATGCCCGATGGGCACGACGAATCGGGTGAACTGGACCGGGTTCGGTCGCGGAAAGCTTGCTGTTTGACTTGCTGTGGCCTGGGGGGAGGAGCGCTGCAATGAAACTAAAGGAATATCTCAAGATTGAAAGTGCGGCGGATCTGAGCCGGACCGAGGTGGGGCGTCTCGGTACGGCGGTCCTCTTCATCGTTGCGGTGATGATATTCACCGGCACGAAATTCGCCCATATCGAGCAATCCTACCTCCTCGTCGCCGCGGCGGTCATCGGGGCCTACATGGCGTTGAACATCGGGGCCAATGACGTCGCCAACAACGTCGGCCCAGCGGTCGGGTCCTTTGCGTTGACGTTGACCGGCGCCATCATCATCGCGGCCGTTTTCGAGGCGGCCGGGGCGATCATTGCGGGCGGAGACGTGGTTTCGACGGTCAAGAAGGGGATCATCGATCCTGCCGATATCGATGATCAGAACACGTTTGTCTGGGTGATGATGGGGGCGCTCCTGGGCGCTGCGATCTGGCTCAATGCCGCGACTTGGCTTGGCGCGCCGGTGTCCACCACGCACTCCATTGTCGGGGGGGTCATGGGCGCGGGCATTGCCGCGGCAGGATGGGAAATCGTGAACTGGGGCTCGATGGGCAAGATCGCCTTGAGCTGGGTCGTCTCGCCGGTCACTGGAGGCCTGATCGCGGCCCTGACCCTCTATGTCCTCAAACGCATGGTCTTCTTCAAGACCGAACCGCTTCAGGCCGCGCAGCGCGTCGTTCCCGTGATGATCTCTATCATGGCCTGGGCCTTCACTACATATATCTGCCTGAAGGGCATCAAGAAGCTTGTCTCGGTGACCTTTCCCATGGCGCTGCTTCTCGGTTTGGCCGTCGCTGTCATCACGTGGCTCGTGGCGGCCCCGCTCATCCGGCGCTCAGTTCCTCGGTTGTCCAGCGACCGGGAGGGGGTGAACCGGCTCTTCACCCTTCCGCTCATCTTCGCAGCCGCGCTGCTGAGCTTTGCGCATGGCGCAAATGATGTCGCCAATGCGGTCGGGCCGCTGGCCGGGATTGTGGACGTTCTGAGCGCCGGGGAAGGGGGCGCCAAGGTGGCCATCCCGTTCTGGGTGATGGCAATCGGCGCGCTTGGTATTTCAGTTGGCCTTGCGCTGTTCGGCCCGAAGCTGATCCGCACTGTCGGCTCCGAGATCACCGAACTCGACCGTGCCCGCGCATTCTGCATCGCGCTCTCTGCCGCGATCACCGTGATCATTGCCAGCCAACTCGGGATGCCGATCTCGTCCACGCATGTGGCGCTCGGCGCCGTATTTGGCGTGGGGTTCCTGCGCGAGTTCCTGGAACAACGCATGCATCGCGTCGTCGAGAATGTGCTCGCCGAACATCAGGGAGACCCGCATTTCGATGAAGTGGAGAGGGTTCTTCGGAATTTCGAGAACGCGCAGCCGGATGTCAAAGCCGAAATTCTGAACCGCATGAAGGATATGGGTGCGGACGCCGTGATCACGAAAGCGCAGCGCAAGGAACTGCGCGGAGCCCTGAAGCGACAGCTTGTAAAACGTTCCTCGCTGCTCAAGATCGTTTCGGCTTGGATCATCACTGTGCCTGTCGCAGCCTTCCTTGCCGCGCTGTTCTTCTTCGCGCTGCGCGGCATGATGTTGCCCTAGGTCCGCCCCTTGATGAAGAAATACCTGCTCCCCATCATCCTTCTGGTACTGATGACCGGCTTCTGGGTCAGTCGGGATTTCCAGGAGATCGCGGCCGGCGTTGCCATCTTCCTGTTCGGGATGCTCATGCTGGAAGACGGCTTCAGGCTGTTTTCCGGCGGATTGCTCGAACGGATGCTGGAAAGGACCACCGGATCGATCACGAAGTCGCTCGGGTTCGGCATCTTGTCGACGACACTGATGCAATCGTCGTCTCTGGTCTCGGTGATCACGATTTCCTTTTTGAGTGCGGGGCTGATTACCCTGGCGGCCGGGATCGGCATCATCTTCGGTGCGAACATCGGGACTACGACAGGGGCCTGGCTGGTCGCGGGGTTCGGGTTGAAGGTGAACATCTCCTCCTACGCGATGCCGATGCTGGCCTTGGCTATCGTCCTTGTCTTCCAGCGGTCCAAGTATCTCAGGGGGCTCGGGTTTGTCCTTGCAGGAATGGGCTTCCTGTTTCTCGGCATCCACCACATGAAAGAAGGCTTCGAATCCTTCCGCGACCAGTTCGATCTGACCCGGTTTGCAATGACCGGCGTGTTGGGGCTCGTGGTCTACACGCTCGTCGGCGCGACCGCGACGGTCGTGATGCAATCGAGCCATGCCACGATGGTCCTCGTCATCACCGCTCTCGCCGCTGGGCAGATTTCCTACGAGAACGCAATCGCTCTGGCAATCGGCGCGAACATCGGTACCACGATTACTGCGATCCTGGGCTCGCTCACGGCGAATTTCCAGGGGAGGCGCCTGGCACTCGCCCATGTGATCTTCAACCTCGTCACGGCTGCGGTCGCCTTGATTTTCATCAAGCAGATTGTCTGGACTGTCGATTGGATCAGTGACGGGGTTGGTATCGCGGATGAGGATTTCGCGCTAAAGCTCGCTGTTTTCCACACGATCTTCAATGTCCTTGGGGTGGCTATCATGGTGCCGCTGACGAACAGGTTGATCCGCTTTCTGGAACACGCCATCCCGGAACCCGAACCGGATGTCAGCAAGCCGCGATATCTGTCGCAAGCTTCCGACCAGTTTCCCGCGACCATGGAAGTCGCCATGCGCAAGGAGGTCAAACATCTCCAGGACAACGCTGTGGAATTGATCGCGCATGGGTTGAACTTGCACCGGCACGAACTCTACGCGACGAACGACGTCGCCGCGACCGTCGAGGCGAGCCGTGAACCGCTGGAACTGGACATCGACGAAACCTACGAGGCGCGGGTAAAAACCCTTTATTCCGCGATCGTCGAATTCGCCACGCGGGCAACCAGCCGGGATATTCCGACCGAGGTCGCAGACCAAATCCATGCGCTGCGCGATGCGGCGCAGGCGAGCGTGCGAGCCGTCAAGGCGATTAAGCACATGAGGCGAAACGCGACCGATTTCACAAAAGTGCCACATGGCGCGATTACACGCTTATATAATAGCCTGCGCAGTGAGATCGCCCGTATACTTGTCGAGATGCATAAGCTCGACGAAAGCGCTCCGGAGCTCCGCAGTAGTCTTTCGCTCGACGAAGAGCGGACCACCGTGGAACAGGCCCGGAAGGCCACAACACGAACGGTCGAGGAGCTGTTGCTGGATGGAAGGATCAACGCCAATGAGGCGACGTCGTTCCTGAACGATTCTGGCTACGCGTACCAGGCGATGAATGACCTGATCGAAGCAGCCAGGGTCTACTACCTTGAGACGGAGGGTGGAATGGCCGAAGTGGAACGGATTCTTGCTCTCGAGGACGAGGATATCGAGGAGTTGTCATCGGCCGGATGAGTCCGGTCGTGTTGAAGTGGTGAGCGGGTAGAACGCCCGACCGGCGACTTATAGGGGTGAAAACGCGATGGGTATCAAGAAATTCGTCGAAAAGATCAACGACTACCAGCAACGGCTCGAACAGAAAAAAGCCAAGAAGATCAAGAAGAGCCATGTCGAAAAGGTCATCCGCAAGCTCGAAGCCAAACGGGATGCGCTGAAATCCGATCTGAAATCTGCGGAAAAACCCTCCAAAAAGGATCGATTGGAGACAAAACTTAAGGTGGTCGATGAGCAGATCGAACGCGCCACCTGGTTGCTTGAGCAGATTGGGTAACGCTACCCGGCCCGGGGCCGCTTTGGGGGGCCGGAAGCGAAATCGCCGTGGCGCCCGGACACGACGGCTTTCGGTTTCCCAGGGGAGTAGGAGGGCTACGCCGGGTGCCTCCGAAGACCGGTGGAAGAGGGGCGCGATGCCCGATAGTGTCGGGAAGTGTCACGCGATCTCATGATCCGCCGAGGCGTTTGCCGAACGAGGTGAAAATGACCCCAGACAAGCTATCAGCACGCGGAACGTTCGCCGCCGATTTGTGCCAAGCGGCGGGTGAAGTCGCTCGGAGGTATTTTTCGGACCGCAGCAACCTCGTCGTCGACCAGAAGGGCACGCAGGACTGGGTCAGCGAAGCTGACAGGAATGTCGAGCTATTCATCCGCCAGCGGATCTCAGAGGATTGGCCCGACGATGGTATCGTTGGTGAGGAACACGCCCCGAGGCCGAGCCGCAGCGGATTCACTTGGGTGATCGATCCGATCGACGGGACGACGAATTTCGTGAATGGAATTCCTGCGTGGACAATTGTTCTGGCCGGGGTATCGAGCGGCCGGTCCGAAATCGGCGTTATTCATGATCCGAACGCAGGTGAGACCTTCTCCGCATTGCGGGGTGAAGGGGCGAGACTGAATGGCACGGCCATACAGATCGCAGACGGCATACCGTTGGAGAGCGGTACGGTTGCAGTCGGTTATTCCAACCGGGTGGACGCGCGCAACGTGCTCCCCGTCGTTTCGGCGTTGGTCGAGCGTGGTGCGATGTTTCATCGAAATGCGAGTGGGGCTTTGTCTATCGCCTACGTCGCGGCGGGCCGGCTACTGGGCTACGTCGAAGAACACATGAATGCGTGGGACTGCCTGGCCGGTCAGTTGATCGTCGAAGAAGCTGGCGGGCGTATCGAGGTTCAGGATGCGGACGAGATGATCCGTGTCGGCGGCCGTGTGATCGTCGGAAGCCCCGAGGTTTTCGATGACCTCGTCGCCATGGTCGATGGTGTGTGGGACGGCTGAAGACCGATCCCATCCGTCATTGCGGGTTGGCGCCACAGATTTCCAGTCGGGAACGGCGAAAGGTCTCGAGCTCCGCGCGCCGGAAATGCCCCCCGTGACCGCACTTCAGTCCGACGATTGATCGGCCCTCCAGACCGGCCATACCCGAGGACCGTGAAACCGCACTATGTGCAGCGACAGCAAGGTCGCTGTCGAATTCTGGCGGCGATTGCAAAAGCCGATCGCAGATCAATTGTTGGAGCCAAGAACATGGGATGCTGCCGCAGCAGGCCAATGTGGTGCGGCAAGGGTATCGGCTAACTCACCTGCGCGGGGGGCGCGGTTTCGCCGAGGCGTCGCTCTGGACCGGGCGTTTCAGAGGCCGGCTCGACCTCCGGATGCGACATGACGAGAACCCAGTGCATCAGTCCTCGTCGGGAAGAAGGACCGGCCCTCTCGTCGCGAAACCCATGTGTACCTCGGTTCCGGGCTCCAGCGGCGTGTCCACATCGTCGTGCACCGCGAAAACCTGCCCGAAACCGCCCGTCAGCGTGTATTCCATCCGCACGCCGACATAGGTCGCCTTGGCGACCGTGGCCGGAACGCCCTCGTCCCGCCCGATCACCAGCCGGGAGGGCCGCACCGCGATGGTGGCCGGACCGGGCGGTAGGCCGCGGGCCGGAAGGCGGTGGCGATAGCCCTCGATGTCTATCGTGGCTTCGTCGCCCTCGACAGAGACGATCTCGCAATGCAGCAGGTTCGCCTCGCCGATGAAATCCGCCACGAACCGGTCATTCGGTGCGTCGTAGAGCTGCCGCGGCGTGCCGATCTGGGCGATTGCGGCGTTGCGCATCACCACGATCTCGTCGGAGACAGCCAGTGCCTCCTCCTGATCATGGGTCACATAGACCACGGTTAAGCCAAGATCCTGCTGGATGGCCCGGATGTCTTCGCGCACCTGCCGGCGCAGCTTCGCATCGAGGTTGGAGAGCGGTTCGTCGAACAGCAGAACCTGCGGTTCCAGCACCAGCGCGCGGGCGACGGCGACGCGTTGCTGCTGGCCGCCCGACAGCTCGGATGGCAGGCGCGTGTCGAACCCCTTGAGGCCAACGAGATCAAGCCCCTGCATGGCCCGGTTACGCGCTTCCTCCTTGACGAAACCGGAGAAGGTGAGCCCGTACATGACATTCTCAAGAACGCTCATGTGCGGGAATAGTGCGTAGGACTGGAACACCATCGAAACATCGCGGTCCGTGGCGGGCAACCGGGTCACGTCGCGGTCGCCGATCAGGATGCGACCGGAACTGGCCATCTCCAGCCCGGCGATCATCCGCAGCGTCGTTGTCTTGCCGCAGCCCGAGGGACCGAGAAGGGTGACGAGCTTGCCTGCATCCACCTGCAGGTCGATGCTGTCGACGGCCACGACATCCTTGCCGAAGACCTTGGAAACGCCGTCGAAACGGACGGGGGCGGCCTTGGAGCCGAGAGTGGTGCCAGTCATGCGGGCCTCTCCGTTGCGTGGTGCATCCGCCGGCCGATCCGAACCCGTCCGACGAGGAGTTGCAGCAGCCCTACCGCCGCCAGCATCACGAAGATCAGTGTCGTGGAATAGGCGATGGCAAGACCGTAGTCGTTGTTCTCGACCCGCCCGATGATGTAGCTCGTGGCCATGTCGTACTCGGCCGAGACGAGGAAGATCACCGCAGAGATCGCGGTCATGGCGCGCACGAAGCTGTAGACCAGCGCGGCGAGGATTGCCGGGCGCAGAAGCGGCAGGATCACCTTGCGGAAGGTCTGCCAACTGTTCGCGCCGAGCGTGAGCGAGGATTCGTCAAGCGAGCGGTCGAGCTGGGACATGCTGGCAATCCCGGCCCGCACGCCAACCGGCATGTTCCGGAAGATGAAGCTGATCACGAGGATGATCCCGGTGCCGGTGATCTCGATCGGCGGCACGTTGAAGGCGAGGATGTAGCTCACGCCGATGACGGTTCCGGGGATGGCAAAGCTAAGCATGGTGCCGAATTCGAAGGCGTTCTTTCCCGCAAAGCTCTGACGCGTCAGCAGATAAGCGGTCACAAGGCCCACGGCGGCGGTGAGCGGGGCGGCGATGGCTGCGATCATGATCGTGGTCCAGAAACTGTCCCAGGCAGCGCCCGACCAATGCAGGCCATGCTCGGTCATACCGATGGAAAAGGCCGTGACATAATGCTTGAAGGTCAGGGTGTTGTTGACGCCCCAGAGCTCGACCAGGCTGCCATAGACGATCATGCCGTAGACGATCACCGTAAAGAGCGCCCAGCTAATCACCACGCAATGGACCGGGATGGAGAGCCCGCGCGGCATGACCGGGTGCACCCCCGCATCGCCCTTGCCGGTGACGGTTGTGTAGCTCTTCTTCCCCAGCCACATGCGCTGCGCATAGAAGGCCGAGAGGGTGAAGAACAGCAGCACCATGGCCAGAACCGCGGCGCGGCCCTGATCGTATTGCGCGCCGACGATGGCAAAGAAGATCTCGGTCGACAGCACGTCGAAATTGCCGCCTAGCACCAGCGGATTGCCGAAATCCGCCATGGACTCGATAAAGCCGAGCAGGAAGGCATTGGCGAGGCCGGGGCGCATCAGTGGAAGCGACACGGTTCGGAATGTTTGCCACTTGTTCGCACGCAGGGTTTGGGCGGCTTCCTCCATCGAGGGCGAGACACCCTCGACAACGCCGATCAGGACGAGAAAGGCAATGGGGGTGAAGGCCAGTGTCTGTGCGATGAGCACGCCCGGAAGGCCGTAGAGCCAACGGGTCGGTTGAATTCCGAAAGCCTCGGCCACGGCCTCCGAGACGGTGCCGGAGAGACCGAAGAGCAGGATCAGAGCAAGGCCGATCACGAACGGCGGCGTGATGATCGGTAGGACAGTGAGCGCGCGGAGGGCGCGCTTGTGGCGGAAGCCCGACCGGGTGACGACGAGGGCAAAGGCGAGCCCCAGGACGGTGGTGATGAACCCCACCAGAATGGCGAGGAAGAGCGAATTCCAGGCCGCCCCGCAACGCGTGCCGGACAGGCACCCAAGCCCCCAGAGCCGGTCGTCGAAGAATTTCGAGAAGAAGACGGCGATGGAATAGGCGCCATCCTCGGTGATGAAGGCGGCGAACAGCATCCGGGCAATGGGAAAGAAGACGAATGCCGTGACAATGGCGATCACACCGCCGATGGCGCTGACGACAAAAACATCGCCATTGATCGCGCCGCGTGCCGCGATGCCTTGCGTAAAGAGGAACAGGAAGGCGGTGGCGCAGATCATTGCGCCGTACCCCATGCCGTACTGCCGGTCGTCCAGCTCGCCGAAAAGCGCCGTCAGCCAGTCGTAGGTGAATCCGCGAATACCGATGCCGAAGCCCTGTGCGATGATCCAGACAATGCCGAGCGCACCTGACAAGATCAGGATCCGTGCATAGGCCGGATCGGATTTCGGGCGCCTCAGGACAAGGAGCGGAAGCGCCAGCGGGATCAAGAGAGGGGCCAGCCAGAGCTTTTCGCCCTGGCCGACCAGAAACAGCGCCGGCGCGTAATCCTCGTCGAACGGGTAGCCATCGAAGAGCCACCCGAACGACCAGAGGCCGTCTTCGAGCATGTACCAAGGAAACAGGCAGAAACCGATCCACCCGGCGGCGATCCAGAACACCAGCACCGGGGGCGTGGTCTTCTCACTCGAGACGGCCCGCATTTACTGCGGCAACGTCGAGACGTCTTCGTCCCACTTCTGCAAAAGCCGCTTTCTTTCGTCAGACGATCCGTACTTCACGAAGTCGTAGTCGATCAGCTTTATCATCGACATGTCCGGCGCCTTGTCCGAGGTCTGCGCGCCCTTGTTGGAGGGTACCTGGAATGCATTGACCTGCAGCGCAAGGTTCTGTGAATCGGCTGAGAGCGCCCAGTCATAGAACTTCTTGGCCTCCTCTTCGTTGCGGGCCCCCTCGATGATCGACATGGAACCGATCTCGTACCCAGTGCCCTCGCACGGTGCGACGACCTGGATCGGGAAGCCTGCGACCGCCTGTGCGACGGCGTCGTGCATGAACACAATTCCAATGGTGTTTTCGCCGCGCCCTGCCGCTCTGATCGGAGCCGAGCCGGACTTGGTGTACTGGTTGATATTGGCGTGTAGCCCCTTCATGAACTCGAAGCCCTCGTCCTCGCCGAATATCTGCACCATCGAGGCAAGCGTCGTGTAGGCGGTTCCGGAAGAGTTCGGGTTCGCCATCTGCACATGGCCCTTGTATTCGGGCTTGAGCAGATCCTCCCAGCAGGCGGGCTCGGGCAGGTTGTTGCTGGCCAGAAGCTCGGTGTTGTAGCCATAGCCGAGGGCGCCGGAATAAATACCAATGGTGCGGTTGCCCGCACTTTCGGCCTGGGCGATGGCCCAATCATGCAGCTCGTCCCGCATGGGCGAGACATACTCCATGGTGAGCCCTTCCTCGGCCGCTTGCAGATGCGGATCGCCCGTTCCGCCCCACCAGACATCGCCCTTGGGGTTCGTGGCCTCGGCCCGGATCTGCGCAAAGGTCTCACCGGATGATTTCCGGGTCATGTTGACATCGATGCCGGTCGCTTCCTCGAAGCTGCGTGCCATGAGCTGGCACCAGTCTTCCTGAGCGCTGCAATAGAACGTCAGCTTGTCGGCCTGCGATGCCGTTACCGAGGCCGCGAGTGCAATCATCGACACGGCCAGTGTGGTGGTATGTTTCTTCATCATCTTTCCTCCCTTTTGTGATGCAGATGCCGGTTGTTCCGGCGTGTTATTCGCTCGGACTATGAGGCCTTCCTGAGGTCCCCCATCTCATTCAACTCCTCGATCCGTTCGGACAGGCTCTTCAATAGAGTTGAGAGCTCATTCTCGTCCACCAGCCTCGCGGCTTTGCGGGGCGCGAACCAATGCCGCTTCCGTTCGCCGCTTTCCTTCCAGCGGCGCTTCAGTTTTGCGACGACCATCGGATAGAGCGTGACGCGGCAGGGAACGACCGAGTTGCGCCCAAGGCGCTTGTCGTAGTGATAGATGCCGATCGGGCGGTCGGAGACGAAGCCCACCGCGCCGGCTTCCTCCAGGGCCTCTATCTTGGCGGCGTGCCAGGGTTTCTTGCCGTCCATCGTCCAGCCCTTGGGCATGACCCAGCGGCCCGTGTCGCGCGAGGTCACCATAAGGACACGCAGCTTTCCGGTCTTCTCCCATCGCAGGGGCAATGCGCCGATCTGGTCGCGAACGGCACTCATCGGTCCGTCCCCGTGGCGCGCTGGCCCACGCTATTGCCGCAATTTTCAACCGCGATCTTCATATCCCGCGACAGACCACCGTTCTGTGTATTTCTCCAACATTCTCAACAGTAGAATGTCGGAAAAGCAACAAACTTTCGGACTGCAAGTGGTATATCGTTCAAACGATACTTGCGAAGTGGCGGGAAACCCAACTATCAAAATCGGGGGAGACTTCTTCGCATGGGCGACAAGAGCGAAAGCCTGACACATGTGCGCAAGACGCCGCGCAAGGCCGAACGGCAGGAGCAGATCCTGCTGGAGCTGAAGTTGCGCCCCCATGTCCGTATCGTCGAAATGGCCGAACGGTTCGGGGTTTCCCCCGAAACCGTCCGCCGCGACATGGACCGCCTGTCCAAGGAAGGGCTGATTGCGCGCGCCCATGGCGGCGCGACCGTCGCGACACGGCACTACCCGGATTTCGATCAGCGCAGCCGTGACCGGCAGGAGGAGCGCGAAGCCATCGGGCGGCGCGCCGCCGCGCTGGTTATGCCTGGTGACACGGTGATGATCGATTCCGGTTCCACCACGCTGCAACTGGCGCGCTTCCTTGCCGTCGAGGCGACGCCCTGCACCGTGATCACCAACAGCCTCGCGGTGGCCATGACGCTCGGCCAGGCAGACGCAGCCGAAGTGATCCTGTGTCCGGGCGACTACCAGCCTTCGGAGGCTGCGGTAATCGGCACGGATACCGTCGCATTCCTGCTTGCCCACAGTGTCGATCGTTGCCTGATCGGCGCCTCCGGGCTGACCGCAGACGGATTTCACGAAACAGTTCGCGGTTTTGCGGCAATCAAGCGCGCGATGCTGGAGCGCAGCAGAGCAGCTCATCTGCTGATCGACAGCGGAAAGTTCGGCCGGTCGGGATTGGCGCAGGTTGCCGGGGTGGAGAGACTGACATCGCTTGTGGTCGATCGCCGGCCCGACGGGCCACTCGGAGCGGCCCTGGCTGCTGGCGAGGTAGATGTCCTCCTCGCCGCACGACAAGAAAGACAGACATGAAGCCGGACACACCGGCTCGAGATTTATCTAGGGAGGATAAGACATGACGATACCTTTCAACATACCGCTGGCTGGCGCGGTTCTGGCGGCTGCCGCTTTGGCCTGGATGCCGGCCTCCGCGCAGGATTGTCCGCGCGGAGACCTCGACGAACGCTTCTGCGATGCGGACGGCGACCTGATCGCAGACATCCCGACCGACGAATCGATGCTGATTGACCCGGACACGCTCGTGTTTGCCTTTACGCCCGTGGAGGATCCGGCGGTCTACAAGTCGGCATGGGCGGATTTCCTGGTCCATCTGGAAGAAAAGACCGGCAAGAAGGTCATGTTCTTTCCCGTGCAGTCGAACGCCGCCCAGATCGAGGCGATGCGGTCGGGGCGCCTGCACATAGCGGGCTTCAATACCGGCTCCAATCCTCTGGCGGTCAATTGCGCAGGCTTCCGTTCCTTCGCGATCATGGCGGCCACCGACGGCAGCTTCGGCTACGAGATGGAGATCATCACCTATCCTGGCTCCGGCATCGAGAAGGTCGAGGATATCAAGGGCAAGCAGCTTGCCTTTACATCACCCACGTCGAACTCTGGTTTCAAGGCGCCCTCGGCGATCCTCAAAGCCGATTACGACATGATCCCGGACCGGGATTTTGAGCCGGTGTTTTCGGGAAAGCACGACAATTCGATCCTCGGCGTGGCCAACAAGGACTACATGGCAGCCTCGATTGCCAATTCGGTCATGCACCGGATGATCAGCCGGGAAGTCGTGACAGAGGATCAGTTGGTGTCGCTCTATCAGTCGCAGACGTTCCCGACGACGGGCTACGGTACAGTCTACAACCTCAAGCCGGAGCTTCAGGAAGCGATCCGCGATGCGTTCTTCTCCTTCGAATGGGAAGGTACGTCGCTTGAGGAGGAGTTCTCGAAGTCGAACGAAGGTCAGTTCATTCCTATCACCTATCAGGAATACTGGGACGTGATCCGCAAGATCGACGCAGCGAACGGTGTGAGCTACGCCTGTGAATGAGTGATCCCATGGGCGGCTCCGCACGGGCCGCCCAACACAGGGCGATTGGCCCAAGACGTTGAATTCACAGGAGCTGCCATGCTGCGGCTAGAGAGCCTGACCAAGACCTACAAGACCGGCGACAAGGCGTTGCAGAGCGTCGACCTCGAAGTGCCCGAGGGGCAGGTGCTGGCACTGATCGGACCGTCCGGCGCGGGCAAATCGACCCTTATCCGATGTATCAACCGGCTGGTCGAACCGACGAGCGGCAAGGTCTGGCTGGGCGAAACGGAACTGACGACGCTGAACCAGCGCGCGTTGCGCCGGGCGCGGCGCCGGATGGGAATGATCTTTCAGGAATATGCTCTGGTCGAGCGGCTGACGGTGATGGAAAACGTGCTCTCGGGCCGGCTCGGCTATGTCGGTTTCTGGCGCAGCCTCACGCGGCGCTATCCGCAATCGGATGTAGACGAAGCCTTTCGTTTGCTGGACCGTGTCGGTCTGCTCGCGATGGCGGACAAGCGGGCCGATGAACTCTCCGGCGGGCAGCGCCAGCGGGTCGGCATCTGCCGCGCGCTGATCCAGAATCCGGAGCTTCTGCTGGTGGACGAACCCACGGCTTCGCTCGATCCCAAGACCAGCCGCCAGATCATGCGCCTGATCTGCGAGTTGTGCGACGAGCGTGGGCTTGCGGCGATTATCAATATCCACGACGTGGCGCTGGCGCAGATGTTCGTGCAGCGGGTGATCGGCCTGCGCACCGGTGCGATGGAGTTCGACGGTGCACCCGAGAAACTGACGCCGGAGGTGCTGACCGCGATCTACGGCGAGGAGGATTGGGAAGCCACGATCCGCAAGGTCGAGGAAGAGGGCGAAGAGGTGGCCGCCCAATGACGACATTTGCCGAAGGTACCCTGCACACGCATCGCGAGCTTGACGACATGCTGGGCCAGCGCTGGCGCAAGCCGCGCTTCATCAAGCGGCCCTGGCTGCGTTGGGCGCTCGGGATCGGGTTCATCGTCTACATGATCGCTGCCGTTTTGACGGTCGAGGTCAACTGGGCGCGGGTCTACGAGGGGCTCGACCGCGGCGCGCAGTTCGTGCTGGCCTTCACCAGCCCCGATTTCACTAGCCGCGGCGGCGACATCTGGGACGGCATGGTCGAAAGCATCATCATGACCGTTGCAGCCTCGGTTGTTGGCATCGCGATATCGATTCCGATCGGCCTCGGCGCGGCGCGCAACATTGCGCCGCTGCCTGTCTACCTGATCTGCCGCGGTATCGTCGCAATCAGCCGCGCGCTGCAGGAGATCATCGTGGCGATCCTGCTGGTGGCGATCTTCGGATTCGGCCCGCTCGCCGGTTTCCTGACGCTCAGCTTCGCCACCATCGGCTTCCTTTCCAAGCTGCTGGCCGAGGATATCGAGGCGATGGACCGGGTCCAGGCGGAGGCGATCAAGGCAAGCGGGGCAAGCTGGATGCAATGGATCAACTACGGCGTGCAACCGCAGGTCATGCCACGGCTTATTGGGCTTTCAATGTACCGGATCGACATCAACTTCCGGGAAAGCGCGATCCTCGGGTTGGTCGGAGCGGGCGGCATCGGGGCGACACTCAACACCGCCTTCGACCGCTATGAATACGACACGGCCGCGGCGATCCTGATCCTGATCATCGTGATCGTCATGGCGCTGGAGTACCTCTCCGGCATGATCCGCGCGCGGGTGCAGTAGATGCCGGTCTCTCATACAGATGGCTTGGCGGTCTGGCGAAAACGCACCCAGGGCCAGGCACTGGTCATGTGGGTCTGCTGGCTGCTCGGCGTCGCGGTCTTCGTCTATTGCTGGCAGCGGATTTCCGAGGCAACGACATGGTTCTTCGTCTGGGACGCGCCACGGATTGCAAATGACATCTGGACCCGCGCCACGCCGCCCCGCTGGGACTACATCGCGCAGCTCGGCCGCCCGGTCTGGGATACGCTGAACATTGCCACGCTCGGAACGATGATCGCGCTGTGTATTGCGGTGCCGGTGGCCTTCATGGCGGCGCGCAACACGACGCCGTCGCGGCTTTTCGTCCGCCCCATCGCGCTGCTGATCATCGTCTCCACCCGTTCGATCAACTCTCTGATCTGGGCGCTGCTGCTGATCGCGATCATCGGGCCGGGGGTCTTTGCCGGCATCATCGCAATCGCGATCCGCTCGGTCGGCTTCTGCGCCAAGCTGCTCTACGAGGCGATTGAGGAGATCGACGAAAGTCAGGTGGAGGCGATCACCGCCACCGGAGCCTCGCGCTGGCAGGTGATGACCTACGGGATCGTGCCGCAGATCCTGCCGGCCTTTGCCGGGATCGCGGTGTTCCGCTGGGACATCAACATCCGTGAGTCCACCGTTCTCGGGCTTGTCGGGGCAGGGGGGATCGGCTTGCAGCTGCAGGCCTCGCTCAACGTTCTGGCCTGGCCGCAGGTGAGCCTGATCCTGCTGGTGATCCTCGCCGCGGTGGTGCTGGGCGAATGGGTGTCGGCGAAGGTTCGGGGCGCGATCATTTGAAGACCCTATCGTCAGACGCGGCGCTCGATTTCTACGAAGATGTCCGGCACCGGCTTCCTGCTTCCACAGGACGCGGGGATTGTCATGGATGCGCCAATCTCTCGCAGCTTCTGGATGCATACGACGTCTTCCTCCTCGATGCCTTTGGCGTTCTCAATATCGGGGACGAAGCCATTCCAGGGGCGGCGGACCGGATCGCCGCGATTCAGGCGTCGGGCAAACGTGCCATGGTGCTGACGAATGCGGCCTCGGTCCCGAGCGCCGCGCTGGTCCGCAAGTACGAGCGGCTGGGGTTCCGTTTCAATGCCGAAGACGTGGTGTCCAGCCGGGACGTTCTCATCTCTGCTTTACGTGGCGAGGTGCGGCGCAGATGGGGCGTGATGGCGGATGCCGCGCTGCAAGACGGTGACTTGGATTGGTTGGACGCCGTCTATCTCGAAGATAGGCCGGCAGAATATGAGGCGGTAGACGGCTTTCTCATGCTCGGAAGTGCTGGCTGGACAGAGAACCGCCAGGCGCTTTTGGAGGCGGCCCTGCAAAAGCGCTCGCGCCCTGTGTGGGTCGGCAATCCCGACATCGTTGCCCCACGTCACTACGGTTTTTCGGTTGAACCCGGTTTCTTTGCGCACCGTCTCGCAGACAGGGTCGCTGTCAGGCCCCGTTTTTTTGGAAAGCCGTTTCCCGGCATCTTTGAGGAGAGTTTCGCGCGCCTCGGCGACGGGCTGGACAAATGCCGCACGATCATGGTCGGCGACAGCTTGCACACCGATATTCTGGGCGCGCGAAACGCGGGTATCGCCTCTGCGCTTGTCGCAGGCTACGGCTTCCTTGCAGGCAAGTCTGTGCCGGCCGCCGTTGCGCGCACCGGGATCGCTCCGGACTATGTGCTTGAGCGTCCATAGTCGTTCCAAATCCGCTATCGGCGGGAACATCTCGTCTCCTGAGGCAGAGAGGACCTCAAGCCGGTACCGGGGCGGCTTCAGCCACACAACCGTCGGCGAGCCAACACTACGGCGACAAAAGACAAACGCGACGCGTGCGACATGGCTGTCAAGACACAGGCCATGCCAAGACAACTGGATATTCTTTTGTGGGAGATTGGATCGCGCCATTTGATGACATGACGTGACCCCGCTCGAATTCTCTTTCGTACGCCGCGAGATCGTCCGTGGTGCGTTTGTACGGCACATCCAAATCGCGAGAGAAGCATACGGCATTGGAAACCGAAAGAAATCCAGCGAAACACCGCGGGCGGTCGGAAGCCGACCGCATCGATCGGTTCCGAGCCAACAAATGGCATTGTACGGGAACGTAGCGTGGCGGACTTTGAGAGAGAGGGGCGTTGGTTGGCCATTCGGGCAGACAGACAGCCCCCCACTAATCCGGCGCCCAAAATCGGCAGTATGGCGCCCGCACTGGTCGTGGGGCTAGTGCGTATTCGTCTCCCTCCGCGCCATCCGGGACTTTGAAACGCGGCAGGCACCCGCATTCCCAGACAGTATTTTCGATGATAGGGATTCGTCGAAAATGTGCGCGGGGTGTAGAAGGGACGTTTCACCTATCGAATAGTTGCGCCGCCCTTCACAGTACTGAGCCGGGGCGGAGCCTTGGAACTTGGGGGCCTTGGCGCTCCCAGAAATCTAAACCCCAAACGCCCTTAAGCGCCCAAAGAGACATGAGTGGTATCGAAAAAAGCCCCGCCCTCGAAGACTGGATAGGTCGCACGGCAACGGAAAGAGACACGCTCGATCCGCGCCCAGCCAATCTGATGCAGAGCATTCTTCCGGTCGGCGGAGAGCTTGCGACGGGAGATGCGCTTCCGCCCCTATGGAACTGGCTCTACTTCCATTCCCCACAGCCACTTGACGCATTGGGCCGCGATGGTCACCCAAAGAAGGGTGGTTTCTTGCCACCGGTGCGGCTTCCGCGACGGATGTGGGCGGGAGGCAGGTTTGAATTCGCCGATGATCTGCGCATTGGCGACGACATCCTGAAGCAGTCGAGAATCCTCAACGTTGCCACGAAGTCCGGACGAACCGGAGCCTTGTGCTTCGTGACGGTCGAGCATCGCTACGTACGCGACGACCAAACAATCTGGCGCGAGGAACATGACATCGTCTACCGCGAGGACCCGGCGCCCGACCAGCCACTGCCCGCGCCCGTTCCCGCGCCACAGGATTTCACAGATCGCGAGACGATTACCCCGTCCATCGTCATGCTGTTCCGCTATTCTGCGCTGACCTTCAACGGTCATCGCATTCACTATGACCGGGAGTACGCCCGCAACGTCGAAGGATATCCCGACCTCGTGTTCCACGGCCCGCTCACGGCAACATTCCTCGCGGAATTCGCCAGACGACGGTCCTCCGGACGCATGTCGACATTCAAGTACCGCGCTGTGAGCCCGCTCTTCGACACGGCCTCTTTCGGCATTTTTCTCAATCGCGAAGACGGCCACACAACCGCCTGGGCCTGCAGACCAGACGGTCACTTGGCGATGCGGGCCGAGGCGACATTCGAATAGCTCGGTGCACGCGGTTTTATAGCGTTGGGCGTTGTCGAGGGGGACGCGTTGATCGTGCCCCGTCCGGTCCGGCTATTCTTCCAGCGGTTGCCGTGCATCACCGCGCCGGCGGCCAAGGCTCGTCCAGCCCAGCACCAGCACGAAGAGACCGAGCATGGTGAGATTGATGGGGCCGCTGAAGAGGCTCAGGAAATCACCCTTCGCGAGGAGCATTGCGCGGCGGAAGTTCTCTTCCAGCAGCGGGCCCAGCACAAAGCCCATCAGCATTGGAGCGGGCGAGATATCAAGTAGCCGCATGAAGTAGCCGATGAGCCCGAAGCCAAGCAGAACGCCGATGTCGAACACGCTTGAGTTCAGGGAGTAGACCCCGATGCAGATCATGCAGATGATGACCGGATAGAGCAGGTGGTAGGGGATCTTCAGGAGAGAGACCCAGACGCCGATGAAGGGAATGTTCAGGACCAGCAGGAAGAGATTTCCGATCCAGAAGCTGGAGACGATTGCCCAGAACATGTCGAGATTCTCGCGCATGAACTGAGGCCCCGGCGCGATCCCGTGCAGCATCATTGCTCCGAGCAGGATCGCCGTCGTCGTCGTGCCCGGGATACCCAAGGCGAACGTTGGAATGAAGGCCGTTTGAGCAGCAGCATTGTTCGCCGCTTCCGGCCCGGCTATCCCCTCGACGATCCCGGTCCCGAACCGCTTCGGATAGCGCGAGACTCGTTTTTCGATCACGTATGCGAAGAACGAAGCGAGTGCGAGGCCGGCGCCAGGCAATGGGCCGACGACACTTCCGACGGCCGTGCCCCGCAACATGGGAAAAGCGGATTTTCGCATGTCTTCGCGTGCGGGCAACAGGGACCGCATGGTGATCCGATCCCGGATCATGGGCGCACTGTTAGAGGTGATCGACCAGATGAGTTCGGCGACACCGAAAAGGCCCATGGCGACGATCACGATGCTGATGCCGTCGAAAAACTCCATGCGCCCGAAGGTGAAGCGCGGGATGCCGCTCTGTACATCGGCACCGACCAGGCCGAACAGAATGCCGAGAGCCAACGACGCCAGACCCTTGAGCGCGCTGCCCGGGCTTACCGTTGCTGCCATGATGAGGCCCAGCAAGAGAGCGACGAAATACTCCTTGCTTTTGAACATCAGAGCAAACTCGAGGAAGATCGGGGTCGCGGCGACCAGGATCAGGATTCCAAGCGTGCCGCCCACGAAGGAGGCGATTGTCGTCATGAAGAGCGCGACCCCTGCGCGTCCATTCTGCGCCATTGGATAGCCGTCGAGGCAGGTCACGGCGTTCGAGGGGGTGCCGGGAAGGTTGAGCAGGATGGAGGCGGTCGATCCTCCGTATTCCGCCCCGTAGTAGACACCGGCCAGCATGATGATCGCCGTTGTCGGATCGAGATAAAACGTTATCGGAAGAAGCATCGAGATCGCGGCAAGGGAGCCTATGCCCGGCAGCACGCCGACGGCGGTTCCGACCAGTACACCGAAAAAGCAGTAGGCAATGTTCCCCAGGCTTACCGAGATTGCGAGGCCGTTGAGGATCTCCTCCATCAGAAAGGGTTCCTTAAGGCTTGTACCGGAAGTCCGAGCGCCACGATGAAGATCAGCCAGCAACCGATGGCAACGGCGATGGCGAGGCCGGCAACGGCCAATGGACGGCTCCTGGCCGACCCCATCGCGGCGATAGTTGTCGTTCCGATCAGGGCCGGTGCCAGGCCCGTCGATTTGACGAGAAGGCCGAAAGTCGCGACCGCTGCAAATACTGCAAAAACCGGGCGGAGTTCGACATCTGGAAACCGTGCGGAGGTGCGGAATGCACGGAGTGCGATGATAAGTCCGAGACCGAGCGCTACAAGGCCGACGGCAGCGGGAACGAAACCCGGACCGATCTGGCCAGCAGGTGCTTCCGGAAGGTTCCGGGCCGCCAGGAAGAAGGCCCCGCCGACCATCGCGACGGCGATGCCGCCGACGAGGTCTCGAAGATCAACCGAAATCATGTCGTCCCCCAGCTTCGATCCGCCATACCGTTGCCGTTCCTCCCAGCTTGGCCGCCTTGTGTCGGGAAGCATGTTCCCAGTTGCCCGAGAGTGACAAGGCGCGCGTCCCAAAACTAATCGCGGCGGCAGAGGTTGGATTGGCAGTCACATCGCCAAGGGCGCACAACGGAATGAGTTCCTCGTACAACGCTCTGGCGTGGCACTATCGCATGTGGCACGCTTTCAGCGCGGTACCGGCCGGGAGGAGGGCATGGGGCAACGCATCACCGAGATCAGGGGCGTTCTGTTCCCGAATCCCCGGCACCTGCGGGCTTTCAGCCTGACCGCTCGTCTCAAGAGCGTGAAGAGGGCGGCAGTCGAGATGTATCTCTCGCAGCCGGCGGTCACGCAGGCCATCGCAAATCTGGAAACCGAGTTCGGTCGCAGCTTCTTCGAGCGCACACCGAGCGGAATGCTCCTGACGGACGTTGGCGAACTCTTCCTGAAGCGTGTGAACCGGGCCCTGGCGGAGCTTTCGCGCGGGTGCCCACGGCGCGACAAAGCGGTCGCCAGTTCACCTGGCGCAACCGGTGACAACAGTCACTTCCTAACTGCCGCCTCGATCCGGGTTATCATCGAAGTGGCGGACAGCGGGAATCTCGAATTGGCGGCGCAGACGTTGCAAACCTCTCGGGCTTCCATTCAGCGGACCATGCGCGGCATCGAGGCGGCATTCGGCGAGAACCTCTTCGTCCGCTCCTCAACGGGCGTTCGGTTATCCGATCCGGGTGCGCAGCTCGCTCGTGGCGCGAAGCTCGCGCTGCGCGAGCTGGAGCACGCCCAGGAGGAGATCGAGCACTTCGACGGACAGAAAGTCGGACGCATGATGATCGGATCGCTGCCGCTTTCGTTGGTAGAGGTGGTGCCGCTCGCCATGATGCGGCTTCTTGACCAATATCCGGACCTCAGTGTGCGCATTGTCGAAGGATCTTACCAGCATCAGCTGTCCTGGCTGCTGGATGGCGATCTCGATATGATCGTCGGCGCGCTTCGAAGCCCGCCATCATGCGAGGGGATCGTTCAGTATCCGCTATTCGACGACCAGCTCCACGTGGTGGTGCGCCGAGGTCATCCACTGACGCGGCTGACGGCGCCGTCGCTGTCGGACACGATCGGGTACGCCTGGGTCCTTCCCCGCCCCGGAACGCCGACGCGAGCCTTGTTTCACAGGGCATTCCGGCGACGCGCACTTGCCGAACCGAAACGACTCCTCGAGGTCAGTTCGCATGCATCACTCCGCTCCATCCTGAGTGGGAGCGACCGTGTCGCGCTCATTTCGCGCCGCCAGATCAGGTTCGAGGAGGAAGCCGGTTTGTTGACCGTTTTACCCATCGAGTTGGACGAAGCGTCGCGAACCATAGGAATAGTGACGCGATCCGATTGGGAGCCGAGCCAGACGCAGAAGCTGTTCATCCGCGAGCTCAGGAAAGTCGCGCTCGAATATGCAGACGACGGCGAACGGGACGAGGATCAACCCGGACTCAATAGAATTCGAATGGGTACCTTCCTGGCACCGGGATGAAATTGTCCGTGAGACCTTGAATCGCGGTAACGCCCATTTCCCAACGCGCCTCGACGGAACTCGCGCCAACATGTGGTGTGGCGATCATATTCGGAAGCCGCAGCAACCGGTCGTCGGTCGGCGGTTCTTCGTCGAACACATCGAATGCCGCTGCGCTGATCCAACCTTCGGTCAGGGCGCGGTAAAGTGCAGCTTCGTCGACGATGCCGCCCCGTGCGGTATTGATGAGGACGCAATCCGGCCGCAAGGCACGCAGGGCGTCAGAATCATACAGCTGTTGTGTTCGGGCGTTCTTGCTGAGGTGGATCGAGAGGACTTCGGAGCGGGCATAGAGTTCTGCAGGCTCCACGGCCTCGACGCCAAACCGTTCGTATATTTCGCTTCGATCCTTGGTGTCGCACCCAAGTACCCGGCACCCGAAAGGTTGCAGCAGGCGAATGAACTCGGTTCCGATTTCGCCAACGCCATGCACGCCGACCGTGCGGCCGCTGAGTTGGCGACCGAGGCGTGTAAGAAGGCGCTTGCCTGCGCGAATCTCGACATTGCAGGTTACGACCTGACGAAGGGCAGCGATGGCGAGACCGATGGCGAGTTCCGCAACGGCGCACTTGTTCACACCTGGCGTCCATCCAAGGCGAACGCCATTTCGGCGCATCGCCTGCGGATCGATACCGTCTAGACCTACGCCGAGCTTGGAGACGACACGCAGGTCCGGAAGAGCGGAAAGCACACGATCGTTGATCTTTTCGAACGAGATTATCGCGGCATCGCAACCCTGCAGGTATGCGATCGTGTCGTCTTCGGTCTTGTAGTGGACATCGCCTTCGAAGTTGATTTTCGACTGTGGATAGAGTTCCAGCAAACGTTCCACGAGTCCCGGGTGCTGAGCGAAGGAAACCGCTGGAACGGCGATCCTGGTCAGCGGCGGCGCCCCGGAGTTTCTGCCTGCCGGCAATTTCTTTCGCGTGTTCTGGTCCATGTCTTCTTGGGCCGTCTATTGAATTTGTGGTGCAAGTGCAAAACCGTTCTCCGAACGCTAGCAGGACTCCACGGCCACGCGGGCAGGCGCAACACACATCTTATCTGCCCGGCTCATATCCGATTGGATCACGAAGCGAGCGTTTCCCCAAGATAGTGCGACCAGATTTGGTCACTCGGCTACCGTGTCAGACGCGCACGAAAGCCGGGGATCTTTGGATCCTTGGAGACGCATCCGAAGATACCGACCGAAACAACGAGGGGAGGATCATCAATGAAAGTACTCAAGAGTTGCGGCGCGGCAAGGACCGTGATCGCCGCGATCGTCGCGGCGGCAGTCACCTCGCCGGTCCACGCGCAAGATTACCCGGACAAGCCGATCAATTTCGTGGTCGGCTACTCCGCGGGCGGGTTTGCCGATACGATGGGACGTATCTTGGCACAGGGGGTGAGTGATCGTCTCGGGCAACCGGTTGTCGTTGAAAACAAGAGCGGTGCCAGCGGAAATATCGCGGCTGCGAGTGTCGCCGCCTCGGAGGCCGATGGCTATACGGTGCTGGTCACAACGTCGAGCCTCGGGCTCTCTCAATCGCTCGGTAAGCCGCTCGAGTATTCCATCGAAGACATAACGCCGGTCGCGATCCCGGTGTCGTCTGCGGAAACACTTGCGGCGCATCCCTCCGTCCCGGCGAGCAACGTCGAGGAATTGCTCGCATGGGCCAAGGAGCAGGACACGGTCTCTCTCGGAATCGCGGGAGTCGGTACGGGATCGCAAGTTGCGATGTCGTATTTCCTGACCAAACTCGCGGGTTTGGATAACGTGCTTGAAGTTGGCTACAAGGGTGGCTCCAAAGCGCGGCAGGCGGCCATCGCGGGAGAGGTTCAACTGATCGGATCGTCGAATTCGGTCTATCCGGTAATACGCGAGGGTCTGCTGAACGGCATCGCCATCGCCGCCCCACAGCCCATTGGCGCTTTGCCCGATACCAAGACTTTCGTCGAGCAGGGCTTTGACGGCTTCGTGGCCTCCTCCTGGGTCGGGCTTTTTGTGCCGGCAGGGACGGAACCGGCCATTCAGGAAGCTTTGAACGCGGCAGTCAACGACATGCTCACTGACCCCGACGTCATTGCGAAGTTCGAACAGGCCGGCGTGATGATGGAGGCGCGCAGCCTTGACGATACGAAGACCTTCTTCACCGAAGACACCGCGGGGTGGGCGGAGATGATAGGTGCGCTCGGCCTCGGCAGCTAGGGCAACCGCACGATCGCATCGGAAAGTCCGGTCCGGCGGTGGACAGCCGCCGGGCCGGAACCGGGGCGCCACTGTCTCCGGAACCGACAAAAAGCGCCGGCACATCGGAAAGGGCCAAATGGGCAAGATACGCGTCGATCTGGAAAAACCGCTCCCACGGGCGAGTTCCCCTTGGGACAACATGCAACCTTCGGTAGCGGCGCGTCTCGGTGCGGATGTGTCGAACGCCGAGGAGCGGGAGAATTGGGCCAACGCCTTCTTCTTCGGCGGGCTGCCGTACATGTGGCGCAAGGCAAATGTCGTGCTCGACATGATCTATGAGCTTTGCGACCTGCGAGCAGGCTCCCGCGTATTTCTGATTGGCGAAGCGTTGGAGGAATGCGGTTTCGTCGATGCCATTCGCGCACGGATCGGACCGTCGGGCGAACTGATGGTCATCGACATTCAGAGCGACTGTCGAAAGGCCGTGCAAGACGGGGCAATTGGCCGTGACGGTAAGCGGGGAACGTTCAGATACGACTATTGCACGGATTTGCCGGACAACAGTTTCGATGCGGTCCTGAACCTGCAGGGTGTCAGTCACGCCGACAACTGGTCTGAGGCCGCTGCGGAGTTCGTGCGGATTCTGAAGCCGGGCAGACCGCTGGTAATGGCCGGGATCACGCTTGGTGGGCCAGAGCAGGTCTTCAAGATCAGCCAGGACCTGTGTCTGGACCACTTGATAGCAAAGATCATGGCCGGTCTCGGGAGAAGCCTGGAGGATTTCCCGCACTGTGCCCCAGCAGAATTGAGGCGCGCCTTCGCGGACCGTCTTGAAGACATGGCGGAATTCGAGTGGTGCGGGCTGGAGGTGTTCTGGGGCAGGACGCCAAAGCGCTGACATGCCCCTCGTGTAATGAACGGGAACGGACAAGGATGTTGGAAATAGACGGACAAAAGGTCTCGCCGTGGGATCTCATGCAGCAATTCGATGCGGATCGCTTCGGGCAGGACATCTTCGATCCAAAAGAGCGTGCGCGTTGGTGTCGGGCGATCATGACGGGTGGGTTGCCGTACATGTGGCGGATCGCGCGACCGATGCTGGATGAGATTTACCGAATCGCGGAAATCGAGCCGGGACACAGGGTCCTGTTGTTCGGCGAGTCATTGGAAAGCTGCGGATTCATCGACGATGTGAATCGACTGGTTGGGCCATCAGGGGAGGTGGTTCCGATCGATTTCCAGCAACATGCACGCGACATGCAGATTGCCGAGTACCGGGGCAAGAACGGGATTATCGGTACATTTCCCTACGACTTTTTCGGCCACCTCGACGACGAGGATTTCGATGTCGTTCTGAACCTTCAGGGCATCGAACACGCCGAGGACTGGACCGAAGCCGGCCGCGAAATGCTGCGGCTTCTCAAACCGGGCCGACGGCTTGTCATGGCCGAGATCTTCATGGTCAACAGGGAGTTGCCGTTCAAGATTAAGACGGACCTGCACATTCAACATCTCTTCGACAAGATCTTTTCCGGTATGGGCCGCACGTTGGACGAGCGTCCCTATTACAGCCATGAGGATCTCGAAGAAGCGTTCGGTTCCATGTTGAGCGATACCGATCATTTCGAATGGCGCGGCCTGGAAGCGTTCTGGGGCCGGAAGCCGTGAGGTCGCGTGCAGTTCGGCGGGTCCGGAGGCGACGGGGCGCATTGCGGTCACGAGGTTAGGTCGGGAGTTCACATGGTAAATGGAAGTTTCTGGGACTCCGTGACGTGGGGGCATGGGGAGAAGCTAAGCGAGTGGTTTCTCGAACCGACCTGTCCGCACTGTGGCCGGGCGTTCGGAAAGCTCAAACCCTTGCTCGCCAGGGCAGGGGAGGACCAGCTCTCGGTTCGTCTCATTATTCACTCTCAGCCCTGGCACCTGTTTTCCGGAACCGCCAGCCGCGCTGTGCTTGCGGCGTCGTTGTTGCCAGACGGTCGCGATGCAGCGTGGCGGGTTCTCGCGGCGATTTACCAGAACCGGGAGGAATTCGTCGCGACCGAGCACAGTCACGGACCCAACATGGAGGTTTCGTTGTCGTCCATGTTGAAACGGATCGAGCGATACGCCGGCGTGGAGCTGCGCGGCGCTTTCGAAAGCCAGTCCGCGACGACGCTACTGAAGATGCACACGCGCTATGCGCGGCAGAACGGTATCCACGCCTCGCCAACTGTCATGGTGGACGGCATCGTCAATGAAACGATCGGCAGCCGGGACGAGGTTGAATCATGGCTCGCGGCTCTGGATCTTGCCTGACGCGGTCGCGTCCCAGGGGAACCAACTGGGCCGAACATAATGACCTCGCTCTGGATTGGCGGATGAGAGACGATTCCAATAGCGCCTCCACTCGGTACGCGTGCGGATCGGTGTCGGCGTATCCAATCAGGAAGATCAGCGATCGCTCGGTCAGGAATGTGAAGCGGCAAACATTGCCGGGGTGACCTGTTGCGCCTTCTGGTTGCGTAACCCCGGTACGCTCTCAACGGATTGGACCCAACCTGCTGCCGAGCGTGGCGGTTTCCGAGCCGTGGCCGGCATCGACTCAGGCGGTCGATTCCTGTCCTCTCGCGCGGAATAACGTGCCGAGAAGGCACTCACTCAAGGAGGCGTCGGGTCGATTGCGTCCGCACTGGAGCCGGTAATCCGCGGACGGGGACGCTCGCCACACGGATCTCAACCGAAACCGGCATTTTCTATAGCGGAAGTGGATGGAGGGTTCCGTCCGGCAGCATTACTGGCGGGCGCAGGTCGGCGATGCAGGAGGTGTCAAGTTTCCCGTCCGGGTTCTCGATGAAGGCCTCCGTGATGTCGCGAGCGCATTGGCTGAACAGGATGGTGCCATGGCCGGATTCCGGTAAAACGAGATTCTGCCCGTTGCTCAGTGTCTCGGTTGCGATTGCGCCCCAGGAATAGGCCGTCTGGGTGTCGATCTCGCCATTCATCGCCAACACCGGCAGGTCGCTTTCCACCGGCTCCAGCCAGTTTTCGCGCGGCACGGGTGTGAAGACCTCCTTGCAAGCCTCGAAGAAGACCGGGATCTCGGCCTTTAGGATCTCTTGCATCTTCGGACCGAACGGCAACCGCGCGTTCTCGGCGGTAAGGCCTGCCTCGGAGTTGAAACCGTCGACGAAATCCTCCTGGCAGGCATAGACCATCGCCTCGAACTCCCCTTCGACCGCGTCTTCGAGCGCCTGATTGTCCTCGCCGATCAATGCGTACACCCGCACCAGATCCGCCATATCCATCGCCAACGCCAGCGTGCTCAGCCGGTTGGCGGGTTCACCGGAAAAATGCGCGGCGATCAGGCCGAGAAGCCCCTGTGCATCTGGCTCCGCAAAGCGAAGCCGAAGGTAGTCGCCACCCACGGCAATGCGGGCTTCGCGATCCGGCAGGGCCTTGATCGCGGCCTCCAACGCATCGTCGAAATACTCTGCAAGCCCGACATTGGCTGTATCGTCCGCGATGTCGCTCTCAAGCTGTGTGATCGCGCCGCGGGCCATGTTGGTATTGACGTCTATCGTTTTCGCTGCGGTCAGCGCCGCGTTGACCAACGTCATCTCGTCGCCCGAAAGGCCGGCCGCTTGCGCCTGCGCAAGCAGCGTCTCCGCCGTTCTGGAGGGCGGAAGCTGGCCGGAAAGGATCTGCGACAGGATCGTCGTGTCGCCCTCTTCCAGCTGACTCACCATAAGTGGCGCATAGGTGGAGAGTTTCGCCGGGTTCTGGCTGCGGCGCTTGTTCCTGTCATCCAGCACGCCGAGCAATTCCATCGCCCCGAACGGGTCACCGGCCACCTCCAGCGGGTTTTCCACCAGTTCTTCCATCAGCGCGAAGTACCGGTCGGTGATACCCGGAAAGGCCTCCGAGCAGGTGGGGTCCGCCTCGCAGGGAGCGAAGGTGTTCTCGATTGCCAGCGTATGCGGCGTGATGAGTTGGTCATAGAGATGCACCTGCGGCGGGGCGACCCCGTCGAGGATCACCGCGCGGATGTTGGGGACCTTCTGGCGCAGCGCCTCCAGCGTCAGCTTTGTGCCGTAGGAGACGCCGTAGATATTGTATTCCGGGTACCCGAGCGCCGACATAAGCGCGCCCACATCCAGAGCGTTCTGTGTCGTGTTCATCTTCGTGATGTCGATGCCTCGGCTCTGGATTTCTTCCACGCAGCCGCGAACGAATTCCAATTGGAGCTCCGGCACCTCCTTGCCGCCAAGGCTATCGACTGCATCGCCGAGGCTGTCGGCAACGGTATTGAAGCAATCCATGTCGGGCGCGCTTGCATCCACACCGCGCTGATCGAAGGTGATCAGGTCGCGTCGTTGGCGAAGGTGATCGAAAAAGCCGCTGACGGCGGCGACCGATCGAACCGCGCCACCGCCAGGCCCGCCATGCAGATAGATTACCGGGTCCGGAGCAGGGGCCAGCGAATGCGACTTGTAGACGATCCAGCTGAGATTCATCTTCCGACCGCCCGGAACCTCGTGGTCCTCGGGCACTTCGAGCGTACCGCAGATCACCGTCTCGCCCTCGATCTCGGCTGGCGCGACCGGGCGCGCACAGGGTGCGATTTCCAGTGCATAGGACGAATCTGCGCTGCCATCGGTCAGGTTCGGGAAATTCGACGTCTCGGGCTCGCCCGCGATGAGCGCGGCGACAAGGGCAAAGATCTGGTCGGGGGTCACTGGAATGTCCTGTTCCGTTGGGTCGGCGGGAGACTTCAGACGCGTTGGCGTTACTCTACCAGAAGGAATCCTTCGATGTCGCTCACATCGTAGGTCTCTCCGCCTTCTGTCGTGATTGTCTGGACGCCCGCTTCAGCCAGCGCGCAATAAACCTCGATGCCAGCAGCCGTCATGTCCTGACCGTTGATCGCCACAACTGTTTCGCCAAGGGTTAGGCCGGCGGTATCGGCACGCCCGCCGACCGCCAGAGACGTTACCGAGATTGACCCGTCCGGTTGCGGGCCGACACCGGCGGCAGGAACATCGGCGAGTACTGGCACGCTGCGATCTTTGGCGAGCGGGTCAAGATACATTGTCTCGGTCGACCAATCGAAGGTGACGACGAAATTCTGCAGGAACAAGTGGCCCATATTGCCCGCCGTAAGTGGCGCCATGCCGTCGCCGACGAAAACGGTTGTCGTGATTTCGGTGCCGCCGATGGACACCGGGAGTTGGATAGACGTTAGCCGGCTCTCGAATGCCCCGGCCGCGCCGCCGGCGATATTCGCCGTGACTGGGGCGCCATCGGGGAGCGTCAGCCCCGCCTCTTCGAAATCGGCGCTATTGATTGTCAGAGGGATGCCGCCGCCGGTATCGACGAGGAATTCGAGCTCTTGCCCGCCGACTTTCAACATGACCTGAGGCGAGGGGGAAAGCGTGCCTGGCCTGGTGTGGAACGGCAGTTCAATCGCGCCCTCGATATGATCAAGTTGGTCGATCGAGGCGGCCACGGTGATTTCCTTTTCACCGTAGTCCACCTGCCAGACAGCGTTGCGCATGGCCGGCGCGCCGAAGAGCCCGTGCGGGGAAATGCAGCTGAGCCCGCCCGGCGCGGTCCATCCGGATTGCGCGGTCACGTTTCTGATCGGGACATTGCCGCCAAATGTCGCCCCGGGGACGAGCAGCAGAGGGCTCCACATGATCGTGCCTCCGCCGGCGATGCTGGCCATCTCCACCAGCACTTCGCCGCCATGTTCCTCTGCGAGGGCGTCGGTCACGATTGTCGGGGCGCCGGTGTCGAACATGAAGGGCAGCGCCGGTCCATCGCCAAGGGAGATGTCCACGACGATATGTGCCAGGACATCGCGGTAGGGGATCGTGACGGGCAGGGCCTCGGTTTCAAAAAGGTTCACCGTGGGCAGAAACTCCTCAGACTTGGCGAGGAAAGCGGTCAGCGATTCCAACCGTTCCTTATCCTCTGGCTTCATCTCAGGCTCCTGCGCGACAGAAGCGGCTGGAAAGAGCATGGCGGCAAGTACGATCAGAGCGCGTCGCGATGCGGATATCATGGGAGTATCTCCGGATGGCTGAAAACCTGGAAGGCCAGTGCGGGAGTGCAGGGGGGCCGTCATCACGGCCTTCTCGAATTGGGCGATCCTCGGTCGCGACGCAGCACGAGGATGACGAGGATAATTGAGACGATATAGGTCCCGAATTGGAACAAGGTGATCAGAGATGATCCCTCGGCGCCGGACGCAGCCTTTGAGAAGGTCGAGAAGTCCCAGGCCGCGTGCACGAACATCGGCAACAGGATCGTGCCGCTGAGACGCCGGAGCAGGTAGAACCCGCTGCCCGCGAGGAAGGCGAAGCCCACCTGTGCTACGGCTGCGAAAGGCGGCAGGCCGAACAGGGCGTTCGGCAGGTGCATCAGGCCGAAAAGCAGGCTGGAGACGAACCAGACCAGTGTCTCGCTCTGCGTCGAGCCGCGCCCGCCGACCACGAGAACGCCGCGTGTAAGTGCCTCTTCGTTGAAGCCAACCAGAATAGCGGCGAGGAACAGGAATGTCAGATGCGTTGCGGCGATCTGGCTCCAATCCGCAGCGGTCAGGTTGAGTAGGATGAAGCCGCCCGTGACGACGAGGATTCCCCAGAGCGTCCATCCCGGCCCGCCGCGCCTGTCTTCGGTCATGACCGGGCGCCACCAGCCCAGATAGGACAGAGTTGCGGCGAGAAAGATCGCTCCGAAGAAGAGCGGTAGGACTGTCGTGGTGGCAATGCGGTCGGGGTCGGTGAGCGTCAGGTAATTCGCATCCGTCGCGAACCAGGTGCCGAATATGACAAGGGTATAGATGACATAGACGATGGCCGCCGTGGCCAAACGCGGTTTGATCTTCATTCCCTGTTCCTCGTACTGCAAGAAGTCTGATCGCAAAGTGTGGCAGTCAACTGGTGAAGTGAATGCCCTTGGAGTGTGTCCCCATTCCCTGTGGGCAGGCAAGCTGGCCGCGCACGTTCAAGTGCGGGTCCGACGCCACCGGACCCGCCAGACCGTCAGAACCGGAGCGAGCCACCTTTTTCGGCGCCGAGGCTGTACACGTATTGTATGGGTTGCGCAGAGGAGCCGTAGCGCAGCGTCGCGTTTCCGCTTGACCCGTCGGTGCATGTGATGTGCGAGAGTTCGGATCCAACGGCCGAGGGCGTCTCGTCGTAGACGGCGGTACAGGTGTAGTCGAGCCCGGCAGATAGCGTGGCGACCTGATTGCCATCATCACGGGTCCGAAGCGCAACCGACACGACATCTCCGCCGTAATCCTAACCGGAAGCAGTTGCCGTCGGCGTGGCAATGCCGGATGTTTCCATGCACCCCGCAAGGACCGCGCCAACGCCGAGCAGCGCAATAAGCCTGAGTTTCATCATTTCCCTCATTGTATCAATCGACCGGTATCGAGAGCCGAGGTGGCCACCGGATACCCGCAACCTGGAATTCCCCAGCCGCCGGCTGTGTCATTGAAATCTATAGCTATTCAAGACTGCCAACTATCCTGTATCGGTCCCCGCCAATCCAGTTTGAGCCGATTGTATTGCGTTTTTCTCGACCTTTTCGCGCACATGTCCTGCGACCGCGTCCTGCTTTCGTACCCAATCTGTCCGCGCCACTTCGTAGGGCCGCAGCCACCGGCCAGCGCGGGGAGGGCTCAGCGGTGGCAGGCCGGTATGGACGTGCGATTATTGCAGCCGCTCGATCCTGGCATCGGATGCTGAGAGTAGAGCATCCGTGCAGGACGACCCTGCCTGGATGCGGCGCCTGTTCGGCGCGTAGAGCACGGCGCAACCGCCTGCCCACAGAACCTCGACCTCGCCGGTCGGGCGGATGAAGAGGTCAGGTGAGGCGGAGCTGCCGGCCGGGAAGTGGTGACCGGCGCCGGTCGCAACCGGGGCGCCGCCTTCGCGCAGGTAGTGGCCCGTGACCCTTGCCAGGCGGAGGGACCGTGTGCCGTTTCAGCTGCTGTTAGACGTCTGCTCGCGCGCTGTTCCCGGACTTGCCGGCAAGTTTCTTCACCGAAGACTGCAAGATTTCACGAGCCAGCGACTTCGCGATTTGTTGGGACGTCATCGGGTCCAGCTCGTTCGCTATGGAGGCACGGCTGCCCGAGGTTTCACAACGGTTGGTTTCCATCGCTCGTGGCCACGCCTTGCGTCGACGAAGTGTCTTGTCCGGCGCCAAGCGTGCCCCCCGAATAACCGAGTGCTCTCGACGCCTCGTCGCCGCATTCTCTCAGGAGCGTCGTGTATTCCGGCTTTTTGCTTTCCTCGAACCGGAACAATGGGAAGGAGATGCTGATCGCCGCGACGGAGCGCCCGAGGTGATCGAGGATCGGCGTCGCCATGCAGCGAACGCCTGCTTCGCTCTCTTCAATCTCCTCGGCGTATCCCTGCGCACGGACCGTCTGAAGCTGTGCCTGCAGCGTGTCAGGGTCGGTGATCGTATTTGGGGCAAGCTTGACGAACTGCATCGTCCTCAACCGATCCTCGATCTCGAACTCATCTCGCCATGCCAGTAGGGCTTTACCCAGCGAGGTGCTGTGCAGAGGATTCCGGTAACCAAGCGTCGATTGCATGGCGAGGCTGTAGGCGGAATCGAACTTGTGGATGTAAGTGACGAAATTCTCGTGCCCATCCAGCACGCCGAGATTGATAGACTCGCCTGTCGCCCGGCTGAGTTTGCCCATCACCGGGTCCGCCACGCGCAGGATGTCTGCCTGTCCCTGGAGCGAGCGCGCGCCGAGGCTGAAGAGTTTCAGCGTGAGAAGGTATTTCTCGGTCTCAGGCTCTTGTTCGACATACCCCAGGTCGACCATCGTCTGCAGCAACCTGTGGGCGGTGGTCTTGGAGGTCATGGCACCCTGAGCGAGCTCTGCCAGCCCGGCACGCTTCTCTTGGACTAGTGTTTCAAGGACCGAGAAGACCTTGAGCACGGCAGCAACGTTTTCGGTTTTGGGGGGGCGTTGAGTCGACATGGCCATTCCACATTTTCTGGAACCGCATTCTGAAATTCTTGACATGGAATGTCAAGAGAACTCAGTTTGACGCGACAAACATCTGAAAATATGTGGTATTTTCAAGTGTGGTTTGATGCCTCGACGCCCCCTTGCATCGCAAGTCGGAATATGCTTTCCTAATTTTCGAAACAGCATTCCGAAAAAATCGGCAAGCGATACCGAAGGAGGACAGGCGTTGCACCCGCTGCTCAGACAGAAAGATCACTTCACGACACCGGAAAATGTGCGCGAGTTGATCGAACGCCTCACCGACAACCTGATCAACATCACCGACGAGACCGGCGAGTTCCTGCTGCGGCTCGAAGACGGCCGGGTGATCGACACCAAGGGCTGGGCTGGTTGGGAATGGACCCACGGTATCGGACTCTATGGCCTGTTCAAATACTGGCAGCTCACTGGCTCCGAGATGGCGATGAAGGTCATCACGGAATGGTTCGAGGCGCGGCTGGCCGAGGGCACGCCGACCAAGAACATCAACACGGTGGCGCCTTTCCTGACGCTGGCCAACCTCTACGAGTACCGTCCGGACCCGACCTGGGTCCCCTATTTCGAGGCCTGGGCGGAGTGGGTCATGCACGAGATGCCACGGGTGCGTGAGGGCGGGTTGCAGCACATCGTCTACAACTCGGTCAACGACCAGCAAATGTGGGACGACACGCTGATGATGTCCGTCCTGCCGCTGGCCCGTATCGGGCAGGTGCTGAACCGCCCGGAATACATCGAGGAAGCCAAATACCAGTTCCTGACCCATATCCACTACCTTGCCGACCGCAAGACGGGGATGTGGTTCCACGGCTGGACCTTTGACGGCAATCACAACTTCGCCGAGGCTCTCTGGGCGCGTGGCAATTCCTGGATCACCATCGCCATTCCCGAATTCATCGAGATGGTGGACCTCAGGGAAGGCGACCCGGTTCGGCGTCACTTGATCTCCACCCTGCGCCGGCAGGCCGAAGTGCTGCGCGACACGCAAGACGACAGCGGCCTGTGGCACACGCTGGTGGACGATCCGTCGAGCTATCTCGAAGCCTCTGCCACCGCCGGTTTCGCCTACGGCCTGATGAAAGGCGCGCGCAAGCGCTATATCGACCCGTCCTTTGCCGAGGTGGGCGAGAAGGCCGTCCGTGGCGTGATCGAGAATATCGACGCGGCGGGCGAGCTTCAGCAGGTCTCCTTCGGCACGGCCATGGGCGATACGCTCGATTTCTACCGCGAAATCAAACTGACCTCGATGCCCTACGGGCAGGCGATGGCGATGCTCTGCCTGAGCGAATACCTTCGGACCTTTATCTGAGAAGCATGCGGATATGGTCTATCATTCCCAAACGAGGAGGACACACATGCTCAAGTCCCTGACTGCCGTTTCGGTGGCCGCGCTGATCGTCGGCGCCCCGGCGGCGATGGCCGAAACCCTCAAATTCGCGTATGCGAGCAATGCCACGCCGACCGTCGAAGCGATGCAGAAGTTCGGTGAACTGGTGGCCGAGAAAACCGGCGGCGATGTGACCGTCCAGTACTTCCCCGACAGCCAGCTTGGCGGCGAGCGCGAGCTTGTCGAACTGGTCAAGGCCGGCACCATCGACATGACCAAGGTGTCTGGCGGGCTGATGGAGAGCTTCGCCCCGATCTATGGCGTCTTCTCCATGCCCTATCTCTTCGACAGCGAAGCGCATTTCTACAAGGTCATGGACGATGCGGGCATCATGCAGCCGGTCTATGACACCACGAGCGGCGACGGTTTTGCTGCCGTGACCTATTACAACAGCGGCGCGCGCAGCTTCTATACCTCCGAGAAGCCGATTGAGAGCGTTGCGGACCTCAAGGGCCTGAAATTCCGCGTTATGCAGAGCCCGACCTCGATCAAGATGGTCGAGCTGCTCGGCGCCACGCCGATCGCCATGGGGCAGGCCGAAGTCTACACCTCGCTGCAGCAGGGCGTGCTCGACGGGGCCGAGAACAACGAATACGCCATCACCATCGCGCGTCACGGCGAAGTGGCCAAGCACTATAGCTATGACGTGCACAGCCGCATCCCCGACTTCGTGCTGATCTCCACACGCACGCTCGACAAGCTGTCGGAAGAAAACCGCGCTGCTGTTCTGGAGGCCGCGAAGGAATCGACCGAGTACCACAAGCAGGTCTGGGGTGAAGCAATCGAGGCCGAAAAGACCAAGAGCGCCGAGGAGTTCGGGGTGCAGTTCTACTATCCGGACGTGGCCGAGTTCCAGGCCGCGGTTCAGCCGATGTACGAAGAGCTGAAGGCCGAGCCCGAGAAATACTCGGTCTATGAAGCCATCCGCGCTGTGGCTGGAGAGTAACCATGAAAGCGGCACGTCGCATTCTCGATTCCGTCGTAGGGGCGGCGTGCTGCCTCATCCTGGCGCTGATGATCGTGGTCTTGGCTTGGCAGGTGTTCAGCCGTTACGCGCTGAACACGCCATCCACCTTTTCCGAAGAGATCCTGCGCTATGGCATGATCTGGTCGTCCTTCCTCGGGGCGGCCTATGCCTGCAGCCGGGGCACCCACATGGCCGTCGGCCTGGTGCGTGACATGGCAAAGGGCCGGCTGGCCTACCTGCTGCACTTGCTCGTTCCGATCTCCTTCCTGATCTTCTCGGTCACGGTGCTGATCGTTGGCGGATTGCGGGCGATGGATATCGCCAGCGGCCAGTATAGCGCAGTGCTCCAGATCCCCATGGTCTGGGTCTACGCGGCGATGCCCGTGGGCGGCGCCTTCATGGTCGTCTACAGCATTCTTAACTTGCTCGAACGCCTATTCGAGACCCGCGAGGAAGCGGATCCGCTCGAAAAGGCAATGGCTTCGGGGGACTGACACGTGGCTGGACAAGCAAGCCTCATCCTGATCTCGGTTTTCGGGTTCCTGGCGATCCTCGGCATTCCGCTGGCGATCTCGCTGACCGCGGCGGCCTTTGCCTCGGTGCTGCTGATGGTGCCCGTGGACATGGCGCTTTTCACCTCGGCTCAGAAGATGGTGGCGAGCCTCGACAGCTTCTCGCTGCTGGCGGTGCCCTTCTTCATCCTCTCCGGCGTAATGATGAATTCCGGCGGTATCGCGATCCGTCTGGTGAATTTCGCGCAGTTGCTCGCCGGGCGCATTCCCGGGTCGCTGGCGCAGACCAATATCGCCGGCAACATGCTCTTCGGTTGCATCTCCGGCTCCGCCATCGCCGCGTCGACCTCCATCGGCGGCGTGATGATCCCGATCCAGGCGGACAACGGATACCACCGGCCCTTCGCGGCCGCAGTGAACATCGCCTCGGCACCGACGGGGATGCTGATCCCTCCGACAACGGCCTTCATCATCTATTCGCTGGTCTCGGGCGGCACTTCTGTTGCGGCCCTCTTCCTTGGCGGCGCGATGGCCGGCACGCTCTGGGGGCTTGGGCTGATGGCGATGACCCTGATCGTCGCCAAGAAACGCGGCTACAAGCTGGCCGACCGTCCGACCCTAAAAATCGCCGTCAAGACCACGCTCGATGCGATCCCCAGCCTGCTGCTGATCGTCTTCGTCATTGGCGGCATCGTGATGGGCATCGTCACACCGGTCGAAGCCTCGGGTATCGCGGTGATCTACACGATGCTGCTCGCCTTCGTCATCCACCGCACCAAGCCCATCACCGAGTTCCCGAAATTCCTGCTGGAAACAGCGGAGATGACCGGCGCGATCATGCTGCTTCTGGCAGCCTCCGCGGCGCTCTCCTTCTCCATGGCCTTCACTGGCATTCCTGCTGCCGTCACCTCGCTGGTGCTGGGCATCTCGGAGAACCCGATCATCGTGCTATTGATCATCAACGTGCTGCTGATTGTCATCGGCTGCTTCATGGATATTGGTCCGGCGATCCTGATCTTCACCCCGATCCTGCTGCCCATCGCGCAACAGATCGGCGTCGATCCGGTGCATTTCGGCGTCATCATGATCTTCAACCTCGCCATCGGCACCATCACTCCACCCGTGGGCACGGGTCTCTTCATCGGTGCCAGCGTCGCCAAGGTGAAGGTGGAACAGGCCATCGTCGCGTTGCTGCCCTTCTACGCGCTGCTCTTCGTGATCCTGTTTCTCGTCACCTATTGGCCGGGCCTGACCATGAGCCTCCCGAGGCTGTTCGGCTTCTGACCCCGTTCCTCCCTCACTGGCCGGCCGTTGCGCCGGCCACTTTTTTGACCTTTCCTCAAGGAGACTGTCATGCTGACCGTCCAGACCCGTCATGCCGTTCACCCAAATCACGCCAGGGCAATGGATACTGACGAGTTGCGTGAACACTTCCTCGCGCAGGATCTCTTCGCGCCGGGTGATATCCGCCTTGTCTACACCCATTACGACCGCTTCACCCTCGGTGGCGCGGTGCCCGCGGGCGGCGCGTTGGTGCTCGACAAGGTGGAAGAGACCAAGACGCCTTCTTTCCTCGACCGGCGCGAAATGGGCATCGTGAATATCGGCGAGACCGGCACCGTCTCCGCCGCTGGAGAGACCTGGACGCTCGATGCCGGTGACGTTCTCTATCTCGGTGTGGGCGCAGGCCCCGTCACTTTCGGCGGCAATGGCCGTTTCTACATTACCTCGGCGCCCGCGCACCGGACCTTCCCGAACAAGCTGATCACGCTCGCCGATTGCGTCGAGGTCAAGATGGGCGCGGTCGAGACTTCCAACAAGCGTACCATCAAGCAGTTCATCCACCCGCAGGTAATGGAAAGCTGCCAGTTGATCGTCGGCTACACAACGCTGGAGGACGGTTCGGTCTGGAACACCATGCCGGCACACATCCACGACCGCCGGATGGAAGCCTATCTCTATTGGGGCATGGCACCTGAAGCGCGCGTACTGCACCTGATGGGGGAGCCGGAGCAAACGCGACATCTCTTCATCGCCAACGAGGAAGTGGCGATCTCTCCTGCATGGTCGATCCACGCCGGTGCGGGCATCGGCGGCTACACCTTCATCTGGGCCATGGCCGGGGACAATGTCGACTATACGGATATGGAGTTTGTCCAACCGGGAGAGCTTCGGTGAATGCGTTCTCACTCGACGGCCGGACGGCGTTGGTGACCGGTGCCAATACGGGCATCGGTCAGGCCATCGCCGTTGCACTCGCGGAAGCGGGCGCTGCCGTGACCTGCGCCGGGCGCCGCGACTGCGACGAGACGGTGGAGAGAATTCGCTCTGCCGGAGCTACCGGCGATAGTCTGCGCCTCGACTTCGGCGATCCGATGGCCGCGAAGGACCTGTTCGACGAACGGCCCTTCGACGTTCTGGTCAACAACGCCGGGTTGATCCGCCGCGCGGATGCCACCGACTTCTCGGAAAGCGACTGGGACGACGTGATGGACGTGAACCTGAAGGCCGCGTTCTTCACCTGCCAGAGCTTTGCCCGCGCCGTCTTTGCCCGCAACGGAGGTGGCAAGATCGTGAACATCGCCTCGCTTCTATCCTTCCAGGGAGGCATCCGAGTAGCGTCCTACACGGCCTCGAAACATGGCATCGCGGGTATCACCAAGCTGTTGTCGAACGAATGGGCGGCGCGCGGTATCAACGTCAACGCAATCGCGCCAGGTTACATCGCCACCAACAACACCGAGGCCCTGCGCGATGACCCGAAGCGTTCAGAGGCAATCCTCGATCGGATTCCCGCCGGACGCTGGGGCGATCCGACCGACATCGCGCAAAGCGTTGTCTTTCTCTCGGCACCGGCGTCTGACTACGTGCATGGAGCGGTGCTGAACGTCGATGGCGGGTGGCTGGGCCGATGAGCGGACTTCCAGCAACCATCCCTCCGTCACCACCGGCACCTTCGGTCGTGTGTCTCGGCGACGGGGCGGAAAACGCCATCCTGGGAGACTGGCCGGACCGGCGGTTCGATGGCGTTCACCGCGCAGAACTGCATTCCCACCGGATTGCCGCCCCGCGCGCGATGGCGCTGGTCTGTGTTGGCGGGGGATACACTGGCCTCGTCTACGACAAGGAAGGCACCGAAATCGCGCTCTGGCTGAACGCAATCGGGCTCGATGCCCATATCCTCATCCACAGGCTGCCGGGCGGAACCGATGGTGCAGGGTTACGGTTCGGCAAGGACATTGCCTTGCGAGACGGATTGAATGCGCTGGAGTTGCTGGCTGACCGCCATCCAGACCTGCCGCTTTTTCATGTCGGGTTGTCCTCGGGTGGTCATCTATCGGCTGTGCTCGCATGCCATTCACAGCCGATTTCCGCGCGGGGTGTGCTGATCGGATATGCGCCGCTCAATGCGAACCATCGGGATCACAAATTCCCGCCCGGCAAACCCGATTACCCACCCATCGAAAAGCAGGACTTCTACGACGATTGGCCAATCGGTCTGACGAACCATGAGGACGCGATCCCGCATGTTCCGGTGTTCCTGGCCTATGCGCTGCGGGACAAGTCCGTACCGGTCCAGCATGCGACGCGCCTGATCGAAACCGCAGCGCGGCAAGACCTCGACCTCGACGCCCACATCTTCGGCGCCGCGCCGCATGGGTTTGCATTGCGGGATCGGGCCGGCTCGCATGTCGCCTGGCCGGACCTTGCGCGCCAATGGTTCGACCGCTTTCTGGCGTGATCGATATGCGACGCCACCGTTGTTTGGCGCGCCGAAAGCAGACCTCATTCCGGCCCCGGCCGGAGCGATCTGGCTGGCCGTACAAACCGCATCATGATGCAAGTGTCGTGAAAGCCGACGGCGCGCCGGCCGTGTCGAGCGGACAGTCGAGCGTGAGCGAGAAAAGGGACAGAACTGGTGCCAGATCATGCGACAGGGACGCCGTGCCCAGGTTGACGCGCATAGCTTCCGGCATGCTCCGGCGCGGACAGTGTGCGCCAGATCGCGAAGGCCGGGTGGGCGCATGATATTGCTTTTCGTTCATGCGCTGGCCGATCTGGCGGCTCGACGGCGGGTAATCCACTCACGCCGGAGTGCCGCCGCACCGATGGCAAACGACAGGATTGCGCCGGCCAACGCCGCAATCGCCCCAACGGTGAGATCGTGACCGATCCCGAACGGG
This sequence comes from Tropicimonas marinistellae, assembly GCF_001509585.1. Classification (GTDB taxonomy): domain Bacteria; phylum Pseudomonadota; class Alphaproteobacteria; order Rhodobacterales; family Rhodobacteraceae; genus Tropicimonas; species Tropicimonas marinistellae. The sequence goes on from NZ_LNCI01000002.1 coordinate 433,685, forward strand.
GATGCGGCGAGCATGATCGCGCGCATCCGCAACAGGTCTCGCTGCATGCGACCTATCATGATCAGGCAACAGGCGCAGGTTGCGAGCACCGAAGGCAGTCCGCACCAGGTGAAAAACGCGAGCACGATCACAAGAGGGATGAACCCGAATCCCATCTTGCATAGCCAGGGTTTCTCGCCGGCAATCAAGGCTATGGCGCTTTGCATCGCTCCCACCAGACAGACGCTCGTTCCACTCCATTGATCCATCAATGCGTAATGCGTGGCGTAGCATCCGGCGATGCCAATCTGTGCAGCGAGAATCCGATTGCGGCGACGTAGCAGGGGCCAGATGAGTTGCCCAGCCAGCGCAGCGAATCCGAAGAGCGGGGCCAGCGGTATTTCCGTGATAGACGTGGCAAACATGGTCATCATCAGCTCCGGACAATTGCAGACTATTTGGTCTGTTTTAAACATACCGTTCGGTCTGTTTCAGAACTCGGTCAGATGACGTTTCGATTGTTTCTATGGCTGATATTTGTTGCTACGCTTGTCTTCAAAGCGTGAGTTGCCACGTAGGCGAGGTTCGGGTAGCCTGATCCAGACTATACAGACTGTTTGGAGGCGGTGTGTCCAAGAGAGGGGAATTGACGCGGGAGCATATTCTCGCAACGGCGAAGCGCCTGATCATGGAGAATGGATTCGCCGGAACGTCCGTCGACGACATTCTCAAGGCGGCCGAGGTCTCAAAAGGCGCGTTTTTCCACCACTTCAAGTCAAGGGCGGATCTTGCGTCGAAGCTGTTGCGGTGGCACGCCGCGCAGGACATCACGATGTTCCGGACTCTCGCGGCAGAGGCGGAGGCAACCCACGATGACCCCTACGATCAGTTGACAAGATTTCTGACGGATTTCGAGACCTACATCTCGAACCCGACTGAACCCTCACGCGGTTGCATGTATGCCGTCTTCACCTACGAGAGCGAGGTGTTCGACGAGGATGTAACCAGTCTCGTTGCGGACACGCTTCGGGAATGGAGCGCAATTTACATCCGAAAGTTCCAGGAGGTGATTGACCGGTACCCTCCACGGCGACCCGTTTCTGCGAAACAACTCTCAGAAATGATCGTATCGCTCATCGAGGGGGGGCTCGTCCTTCAACGCGCCTTTGGAAACACGCAGATTACCGCGCGGCAATCGGAACACTTCCGTGCCTATCTCGACCTTTTGTTTGCCGATTCAAGGGAAGCGGCATAGGCGCGTTTGCGGTGCGCGTCGCGGAGACGCGTTAATCCTGCGCGACTGGCAGGTCGATGTGAAAGGTGGCGCCCGTCGCGGTGTTTCGGTCAAGCTGGATCGATCCACCATGGGCAGAGACGACGCGATGGCAGAATGCAAGACCGACACCGGTGCCTTTTCCCTTGGATTTTGTGGTGAACAGCGGGTCGAAGATTCGTCCATGGATCTGCGTGGGAATACCCGGCCCGTTGTCCGAAAGCGTGAGACGAACGAAGTCGGTTCCCGAATGCCGTGCCCCGGCTATCCGAACCGAGCCGCCGATACCGGCGTCGCTCATCGCCTGTTCGGCATTGGTGAGGATGTTTAGGATCACCTGAACCATTTGAATGTCATCGACCGAAACCATCGGAAGGCTTGGCGGCAGGGTGACCTCTATTTTGGTGAAGGTGTCATCTGAATGACTGTGGAATGCGTCGATGGCGGTCTCAACGAGATCCGGCAATGTTGCCGGCGCCAGGTTGAGAGGTTGCTCCCGTGCCATCGAAAGAAACGTGCGGACGATCCGGACGCAGCGATCTGCGGCGTCGCTCAACTTGCCAACGCGCCTGAGCGCCGCATCGCTGAGCTCCTCTTCACTCAGCATCGTTGCATTCCCGACGACGACCGAAAGCGGATTGTTCAGTTCATGCGCGACGCTGGCGAGCAATTCGCCGAGGGCGGACATCTTCTCGGATTGGAAGGCGAGGTCCTTCTGCCGTTCGAGTTCCGCCTGCAGGGCCAACTCGTCGGTCAGGTCGATCATGTTCGCGACAACCACCTCATCGCCCCGATAGTCAATCAAGCGGGCGGAAAGCGACGCCGGGAATTCCGTTCCGTCGCGGCGCCGGCCCGTCACGCGCATGTCGTCCACGCGCGCATCCGGTAGCAGTGCGGTCACGAAATCGGCCCGCTCCTCGACACGTGCGAAGTGATCCCGGCTGTTTCGTGCGGCGCCAAGCAACTCCGTGGCGGCTGGTGTCCGGTAGAGTATCTGTCCGTCGCCGATCCGTGACATGGTGAGGTTTGCCGGACAGGCCTCCAGCACCTTTGACATGAGAACTTCGGCCAACTCATCGCTTTCGGCGCGGGCACGCTCGTCAACCACTTCGGCCTGGATCATCGCGTAACCGCCATTCGACGTGGATCGCAGGCGGATCTCGTAGGTCCTTGTTCCCTCTGGCCGGTGCTCAAGGCGCGTGTGTTCCGAGCGACCGTCGCCCAGCATCGTTTCTGCAAGTCGCAAGTCCTGACAAACCCGGCTTGCCATAACCCCGTGACGTTCGGCCTCGAGCAGGAATATCTCCCACGAGGAACCGTCTCGGATGTACTCCGCTATCGCTGAATAGGCAGTGCGGAAACTCGCGTTCGTTGCGGAGATCCGGCAGTCGGCATCGAAGAAGGCAACGGCCTCTTCCATCAGGTCGATCGCCTCGCGCATCGGTACAGCGTCTGTTGCAGCCAATTCATCCGGCAAGACGTGCATTCCGTGCGTGTTCGTCACGACAATCCATGCGCCTCGGATTGGCTCGCTTCTTCGAGGAGGAAGAGGCCACTTTGCGGTTCGGGCCGCGATTTGGCCGGCGCCAGCGGAGTCATCGCGAAGCGCGAATCCAGCAGGTCGCGAATGCTGGCGTCGGCCGCTATCGCCATTCCGGGCGCGCGCGCACGGGTCTTGCTCGCCTTTTCGACTGCGGGACCGAAAACATCGTAGATGTACTTCTGGACACCGACGACAGACCCCACGACCGGGCCGGACGCCAACCCAAGGCGCGCCTGCCAGCGGATCGGGTGGCTTTCGTTGCGACGCGAAAGGTAGCGCAGGAACCTCACGGCCGCGTTTGCAACCGATTCCGCATGATCGAGTACTGGGTCAGGCACACCGGAGACGGCGAAATAGCTGTCGCCATTGGTGCGAACACGTTCGCAGCCGAATTGCTCCCCGATCCTGTCGAAGGCCGTGTAGATGTCGTTCAACTCGCTGACGATCACCGCCGGATCGTTGACCTCGAGAACCTTGTCGAAATTCTCGAAGTCCAACGTGAGCACCGAGACGGATTCGAAAATCCGGGGCGCAACCACGCCGAATGACTTGTATTCCTCGTAGGCAGATCGCGGCATCATGTTGAGCAGGAGCTTCTCGACCTGTTCCTTCTCCCGCTTGATCTCATGCGTATTGCGCTCGACCATCATGGAGTAGGAGTCGATCATGGATTCCAACTCTTTGATCCGCGTGATGTTCTGACACACAAGAACCGCGATACGTTCGGATGCGTTCCCGGCCCGTGTTATGTCCAATGCAACTGTCATTCGCCGGCGCTTTATCTTGAAGTTCGCCTCGGCCGTGAACTTACCGCCGCCCGCCATCTCTGCGGCCAGCGCATCGAGGTCTAGCGAGGGAAAGATCTCTCCCAGACGCGCGCTCGCATCGGGCCCGCCGAACCACTCGTCGAACGTGTCGTTACGAAAACTCAACTCCAGTGTATCGAGGTCAATCAGGGCGACGCCGACACCGATTGCACGCAGCAATTGCTCGTTGATGGCCTCAATCGTCATGTCAGACGTCGATCAGGAGGTCGCGGCGCGCTTCGAAAGCGCCCAATACGGTCTCGATGTCGTCCTGCTCGACGCTGAATTCCTGCAGGGTCTCCTCGATCATCTCCTTGAGGCGGTCGAAATGCATCGGCGCGATTTCGAGATTGTGGTGCGCGCGCTGGATATGAGTGTCGGTGAACGAAGCCGGGCCGCCCATGAGTGACGCGACGAATTTCGTCTGATGATCTATGAGTTTCGGCATGTCGACGTCGTCGAAAAAGGGTCCGACGTCGTCGTCATCCAGCAGCTTGTCGTAAAGGCGCATTACGATCTTGCTGACCGTTGAAAACCCGCCGTACTTGTCGAATAGAGATTTCTCCACGGGTTTTTCCTCACGCGTTTTGGGTCTGGACAAGCGAACTTAGGCGGCATTCCGCAGGGTAACGTTGTTATCCTGCCATTGACGGCCGACCCGCACAAGAAATTCGACAATCATCGGATCGACGATGTGAGGATAGGTCAGTTGCGGGAAATGCGCCGCCCCATCGATCACCTCGTCGCGAAGGAAGGGGATGGATTGGCGCAGCTCCAGTGCGACCTGTTCCAGCATCCAGGATGTCCGGTTTCCCCGGATCATCAGGGTTGGACAGACAATGCCGGCAAGGTCGCCCGGGCTCATCCGGTCCGCCTCGATCGCGCGAAGATCAGACAAAGCTTGGCGGGCCTGGAGGGCAAGCGTCAAACGGTGCCGCTCGGATGTTCGAAGCCACGTTCCTTCGCCGTTCACGAGGTCGGTGTATCGCGCCATCGCACCACCGGCGTCTCCCGCCGCGAGCAGGTCGTTCATCCGTTCAACCGTCACCGAAACCTCGCGGTGGATCTGCCACACATCCTCGTGCACCGGGAACAGGCAATTGTAGGCGATTGGCTCAATCAACGTGAGACTCGCGACGTGGCCGGGATTGGCGGACGCGATCTTCATCGCAAGGACGGCGCCGAAATCATGGCCAACCAAATGGACCGGGCGATCCGGCAAGAGAATGCCCTGTGCCAGTTCTTCTGCGCTGCTGTCGAGCCTCGCAGGGTGGTCCGGCCGCCATCTGGAATCGCGACCATAGCCCGGCAGGCTTGGCGCGGAAACGGGCAGTCGGCAACCGATGTGCTCGCGCAGGCCCGTCCAAGTTGCCGGGTCCATGGCGGTGCCGTGCAACAGCACGACCGGATCGCTTGGCGTGTCGAAATGAGTGTTGGTTTCGGTATCAATTCCGGGGATCTGGATCATTTATCTATTCCCTTTAGGAGATACCCACGGGTCTAGTGCCAGCGTGTTTCATGGTGTTTTCGGTTCGCGGCGCGGATTGTTTCGATTGTATCGGGGCCAGGTCAGGCGGCGAGTTTCGAATTCACGAAGGCCGTTTCCATCCACCTTTGCTCGCGCTTCATCGTGTCGTTGAGGCGTTTGTGCAGGCCCTGCAAATCGCGGAGGTTCCAATCGAATGAGGCGATTTGGTCGGTGATATCGAACAACTCGCGCGACAGCGCGTCCCGTTGCCGCTGAAATGCGGCCAATGCTTGATCGGACCCGACGATCACCGCATCGGCGAGGATCTCGGCGTCGCGCAAGGCATCGGTAATTCCGTGCGCGGTCAGCGGGTCCTTGAAGTATCCTGCGTCGCCAACCAGCGCCCAGCCGGGACCAAAACTTTGGCGCATGTGGCCATGTGCTCCAGTAAAAACAATGGGATGTGAGACGGGCGCTGCTTCGGCCAGCAAGGCGCCAAAGCCAGGGTTTGCGCGAGCGGCTAATTCAACCAGCAACTCGGACGGCTTGTATGCCGTGCGCAGCGCGCGAAACGCCCCGTCGGGCACCGCGCCGAAAACGCAATGCGCGCCACCGTTGGTCGGTATCGCGCCTGCGGAGGCGGACTCGTCGTAGAACCACCGATACCCGTCATCGGGGATACCCTCGAAATATCCGTAGACACAGCCGGTTTTATGGGACGATGCGGCATAGGCTTCGGCACCGACCTGGCGTGCGACCGAGGAACGCCGCCCATCCGCACCGATAGAAATGCCCGCCGACACGCGATAGGTCTTCCCGTTGGGTCCTGACAATTCTGCACCGGTTACCCGTCCGGTGTCGGCGTCACGCAGCAATTTGCGCAATGCGGTTCGATGACGAACCTCCGCTCCCGACGCGCGGGCGGCTTCCACGAGTTGCGCGTCCAATACGCTCCGGCGCGGCGCGACAAGAAAGTCCACCCCAAAGCCCGGCCGGATGTCCAGCGGCAGCGCTTGGGTGCCATAGTGGAAGGTTGTTTTCCGCACCTTTGGCGTCCCGTCCGCCAGGAGCCCGTCAAGGAGACCCCAGCGGTCCAGTTGCATGACCGCGCCGCGCATCAGCGCGTGTGTGGACATCGTGTCGGTGCCGGGTTCATCCCGGTCGACGACGAGCACCTTCAGCCCGGCGCGGGATAGCAGCATGGCGGTTGCCGCGCCGGCACAGCGGGCGCCCACGATCAACGCGTCGAAATGGTCGGGTTTGATACGGTCACTCATGTCGTGTCTCCTGTGTCAAGCTGCGGCGCGGGAGTTGCCATCGAGATGCCGCGCAATTTCGGCGCTGATCTCGATCGCGTCCTGCCCGACACCGTCGATGAAGGTCGAATTGCGTCTGCGCATGAACGGCAGGCCGAGCGTGTAGAGACCGGGGCATTCCGTGATGCCGCCGGACTGAGTAATCTCGCCGGAGGCGTCGAGTACGGGTACTTGAAGCCACGGGTAGGTGCGACGAAACCCGGTAGCCCAAACGATTGTCCGGATGCCGCTGGCTCGCAAATCCAGGCCGCGGGTGTCGGCACTGTTTGGCAGGCTCAGCAACGCCGCTCGCTCGGCGGGCAAGGCGGCAGCTCCGGTCGTGCGGATGAAGTTGTCGATCCGCGCAAGCGTTCGCTCCCGCCGCGTTTCGGCTGCCAGAACGTCAGTTTGAAGATTGTCGTCGAAGCGTGCGTTCGCGCCATCGATACCGCGCAGGCGGCCAGTGACGGTCACGCCGAGTTTCGCAAGCGTCATCAAATCTATGTCGCGCGGCGGAGATGACCCGACCAGCTGCAAGGAAGGTTGAGTGAGCGCCCGGTCGCTTGGCACAGACGGGTCGCGCGCTTCGGAGAGGACGCCGCAGCGATCCAGCCACTCCAGAATGTCCCTGCCTCGGTAGCGACGGGGTAGCCGGACATGCGCGCCGGCGGCCAGTGTTACAGGCCTTCCGGACTGGTGGATTTCGTCTGCCAATTGCACGCCGGTTGCAGATGCCCCAACAACCAACACGCCACCGGGGTCGAGCTGCCCCGGATGCACATAGGTGGCGGTCGTCACCTGGGCGATGTCGCTTGCCACGTCGCGGGCGAAGCCAGGAACGGCGGGGCGGTCGCAGGCGCCAGTGGCGATGACCACGGATCGCGCGGTCCAATCGCCGCTTTTCGTGCGAACATTGAATCCTTCCGGCGTCCGGCAGACGCTTTCCACACCGGAAAACTCCTCGACCGGCGCGGAGAACGAGCGGGCGTAGCGGTTCAGCATCCCGACGACCTCGTCCTTGTGCATGAAACCGCCGGGGTCGTTGCCGCGGTAGTGCCAGCCAGGGAGGCGGGTCATCCAGTTGGGTGTCAGCAGGTGAAGGGATGCCCAGCGTTCGGCCCGCCAGCGTTGCCCCACGGCACCGCGGTCAAGGATCACGTGGTCGATCCCGCGCACCGACAGGCTGTGGCTCATCGCCAGCCCGGCCTGTCCGGCGCCGATGATCAGGACGTCTGTCTTGCGGGTCATGCTGGGCTCCTTGGGCGTTCAGCGGGCAAAAATACCGGACAGAATGATGTTGATGCGGTCTCGCGCCCGGGGCGTGGCCTTGCGGGCGGTGCTTCGGTGCATCAGTTGAAATGCGTGGCGGTTGCTGCGGGAAAACCGGGCCATCCGGGGTCCTTTCGGGTCAGAGGATCCACCCGTTCTTGCGGTCGGGCAGGATGTTGGGGAGTCTCAGCGCACCGCAAACGGCTCGTTGGACTGCGGCGGTCGCACCGCGCCGCGGGAGGCGTCGCCGGTTCATCGGCGCGTCTCCGGCGCGGAAATGCGGCGACCGAGCGGCTCGCGGACATTCCTGTCGTGAAGAATGATACGTGACGCCACACGCGGTGCGGTGGCCATCCGGAAAACGATGGGGTGCATTATCATTGTCCTTGAAATCGATTTGTGAGGGGCGGCGGGCGCAATTCGCCCGCCGGAAGATGTGCGTCAGGTAGCGATTGCCACGTCGACCTTGGTGCCATTGGTGAGCATGTCGAACACGGCGGACCGGGCGATGGACTGCTGAACAACCTTCTCCAGTTGCTCGGCCGGGGCATTCCCCTTGATCTTCACCGTTGCCCGAATGCCCTCGTAGCCATTGCGAACGTCGTCGTTCAGGCCGAGGATGCCCTGCATGTCGATATCTCCCTCGACGGTCGTCTCAACGGACTCGAGGTCGATCTGGCGGACGGACGCGATATTGCCGACGCCGGCAGTGAGGCAGGCGGCGAGTGCGGAGAGCAGATATTCGACCGGGGTGGGCGCCTTGTCGGCACCGCAGACGACGGCAGGATGGTCGCCCTCGATCACGAAATCCTGGTCGCGGCTTTGCTCTTCACCGGCTCCGAAGAAACCGTTGACCGTGGCGCGGCTGTGCGTACCGCTGACCCACTCGCCCTTGGCGCGGAACTGGAATTTCGCCGCCGGCGGCATGTCCTTTACGACACCGATGGTGGCCAGGAGCGTGGGGACGTCGACGCCGTTCTTGGCGACCTTGGCGGGCTTTTCCATAACTGCGATGTTCATTTGAATGTTTTCCTGTCTGTGAAGTTTGATCTGTGAACGAACGGCCGTTGCGTATTGGCCATGACAGGAGTTCTACGGACCGCGCGTTTCAGAAAGCGGTCAGGTTTCAGGGCTTTGTGTATCAAGTGTTTCGCGTGTCGGTGGTTTTGTAACTGTCTGATAAGATAGGGAAAGCCCGCCGGAGCGCCCGGCGGGCCAACTTGGCAACCAGAAATTGTGAGAGATCAGCGCGCTGTCCAGGGGATCTGCAAGTCGCGCCATGCCTGTTCGATGCGGCGAGCGAGTTTCGGACCGAAGCTCTTGGGGTACCGTGCGTTTCCGACAGGGTTGCAATGGTGTCGAAAGCGTCGAGGGCGCCGGAGTTGATGTGTCCCACCGTGGCCAGAACGATAATAGGGTCAACGACCTCCCTCAGAGTACTGGTCAAGATCTGCTGGTTCGATCGCCACCTAGGCGTCAGTTGTGTCTTCGACCACGTTTCGCGTCCCGGTCCCGAGGTGCAGGATTGCAAAACGGCTGGAACCATGGGACGCATCCGCGGCGATAACCTCAACCCCGAGTGCATTGGCCAGTTTGAGCGCGTCGAATTGGTGCCCGGCTCGGAACCTCACCCTGCGCCAAGGCGAGGCAGATGAAGCCCGCGATCTTCGCGCCGGTTGTGAACACGATCGAAGCCGTGTGTGGCGGGTCCGCAAGATCTCAGAGCCAACCCGTCGCAATCTCGTCTACCGTCGCAGAAGCCGACCACTATTGACAGCTCCAAGCAATTCCGGCGCGAAACCAACAGCGTGAGCCGCACCCATGGCTGAGGAATGAAAGCCGGAGGCTGGTGTTCCCGACGAGGCACAGGTCCTCCGGAAGCGGGCCGCTAAACGCCCTTCGCAGGTCTTGTGCGGTGGCCATCGGATGGAGCGTCCGGGGGCGTTGCATTGTGTGCGAGCGTTTACCGCTCTGCGTGTCTCCCGGCGATGAGGCCGGGAAACCTGGTGTGTCGGAGCGATACAGTCCCCCGCGCTCGGCAGCCCACTGCATCGTTGTGGGGCAATGGGAAAGGAACGGTCTTGTTTCGACCTGTCACCTCGCGTGCAACCACTTTGGCAGGAAGGAATAGGCGTCGCGTTCCATGCCGTCATTGAACCCCACGGACGCCGTCGCAAGCGCGGCTTGAAGCTCTCCGGAATTGAACGCGTCGAAGGTTTCCGTCGCTCCTCCGATATGCTGTCCCCCGACAAAGATCTGAGGAATCGTCGGCGCACCTGTTATTTCACGCAGAACGGCCCTGTATCGGGTGGCCCGTTCGGGATCTCCATTCAGGAAGGCCACGGAGTCGAGGTCGACACTTTCGTAGTCGATGCCTGCTTCGGCGAACATATTGCGCACCGACCAGGTGAATTCGCACCATTCCAGCGCAAAGATGACCACTGGCTTGCTGGCAATGATCTCCTCGACCTCGTCCCGCGTCTGCGGATCGACTGCCGGCACGGCGGCGGTCGGGGCAGGGGCTGGCGCCGGCGTGGTCACGTCGAACCGGTAATTCGGCGTCGAGCGTGACACCGCCATTTCTGCCTCCGTCATGTCTTCGGGAACGTCGGCAAAGAGCGGCGTGGACAAGTATCGCTCGCCGGTATCGGGCAACATGGCGAGGATCTTCGAGCCCTTGGGTGCAGCTCGGGCAACCTCCAGCGCGGCGGCAAAGGTCGCACCGGAACTGATGCCGCAGAAGATACCTTCCCGCGCGGCCAGATCCCTTGCACATTGCATCGCCGCCTCGCCGGGCACCGGGCGGAAAGCGTCGATGTATCCGGCGTCGAGCACTTGCTGTGCGAGCTGCGAGATGAAGTCGGGCGACCAGCCCTGCATCAGGTGCGGGCGCCAGCTCGGATGGCTGCCAACGGCGACGCCATCGGCGTCAAACGTCTGAGCGACGCCCGAGTTCAGCAGCTGCGAATTGTCCGGCTCGGTTGCGATGATCTTCGTCTTTGGGCTGCGCTCCTTTAGCACGCGCGCAACACCGTTCATCGTGCCGCCGGTTCCGAACCCGGATACCCAGTAGTCCAGACCGTTTTCGCCAAAGTCTTCCAGGATCTCGACCGCCGTCGTGCGGGCATGGATCTCTGAATTGGCCGGGTTGTCGAACTGCTTGGTCCAGTACCAGCCGTGTTCCTCGGCCAGTTCCTTCGCCTTGGCGACCATGCCTGTACCTTTCTCGGAGGCTGGCGTCAGCACGACCTTGGCACCGAGGAACCGCATCAACTTCCGGCGTTCGATCGAAAAACTCTCCGCCATCACCAGAACCAGAGGGTACCCCTTCTGGGCGCAGACCATTGCCAGACCGATGCCGGTGTTGCCTGAGGTCGCCTCGACGACTGTCTGGCCGGGCTTCAGCTCGCCACTTTTTTCCGCGGCCTCGATTGCGCCGAGCGCCAGCCGGTCCTTGACAGAACCGAGCGGGTTGAAGGCTTCGCACTTCACGTAGAGTTCTACACCCTCCGGCGCCAGATTGTTGATGCGCACAACGGGTGTGTTGCCGATCGTGTCGAGAATGGATGATTTCGGTCCGGTCATGGATTGGTCCTCAAATGGGGTAGGGATTTGGAAGAATGCGGCCGTCAGGCGTTTGCATGATACATGTGCTGGCGCGTTTCGCGGCCTGTGAATCTCTCGTCCATCGACGCGATGCCGATGTCCGTGCTCAGTTGCGGGGTGCGGGGCAGACTGCGAGACGAGCCGCGCGGTACCAGAATATCCATTGCACCGTCGATCACGTAGGCGGTGTGGCGAATGCGGGGGGCGGTCATCGTTTCAGTCCTTATGAGAGAAAACTCGTTGGTGGCTTGTGCCGATAGAGTGATCTTCCGCGCGCGCCGTTGCGTGCTTGTGTCAGAACACTCGCGAAAGTGTTTCGAAGGCTTCAATCCCGACTGGGAGCGGCGTGCCGTTCAAAATATTGAAGATAAATATAAAAATGAGCACCGTGGTTCGCGCTGCGGTCGCTTTCTGATACAATTGAAACGTTTCCCGCCAAGCTTGAAAACGGCCTGAAACACCGAAGCTCTACTGCGGAATCATGAACCAAACACACGACACTGCTCGTTCCGTCGGCAACTTGGAAGAGACCGTTCTCCTCGATGCCTTGGACTCCCTCTCGGAGGGTATTGCCGTGTTCGATGCCGAAAGGCGTCTGGTTCTGAGTAACGAGCCCTTTGCTGACATGCTCGAACCGATCCGGGCAATTATCGTGCCGGGCTTGCGTTGGGAGGACATGCTTCAAGCCTGCGCGGCAGGTGGGATCTATGTCGACCCGTCGGACCGCGACCGGGAGTGGAACGCCAATGTCGGCAGCGGGAAGCGCCGGGACGTTGAGATCGTGCAGCACAATGGGCGTGTTTACGCGGTGCGCTACAATCCGACAACGTCCGGCGGTTTCGTGATCGTTCGCAAGGATATCACGGCGTCGCGGCAAGACAGTCAGCTGCTGCAGGACAGCGAAGCCCTTCTGCGGAACATCCTCGACACGAACCCGACACCTGTTGTCATGTCTCGGTTGCGCGATGGTCTCATCCTGTATCGATCGCCGGCGGCGCGGGCGCTATTCGGCGACACGACCTTTGCGAGCGAACACTATGCCGACCCGTCGGATCGGGAGAAATATGTTCGGTCTCTGCGCCAGACGGGCAAAGTGGACGATCAGCGGATCGTGTTTCGGATTGCGGACGGTACGCGCGTGCCGATGTCGTCCAATGGCCGATTGACCCAATACGGCGGTGAACTTTGCATCGTGACCACGCTGGTCGATCTTCGCGAATTCGCGTTTCGCGAAGCGACTGCGCGTATGGTTGTCGAAAACTGCCCCGCGCCAATCTTGATGACGGAGGCTGACAGCGGTCGTGTGCTCTTTCGCAGCCCGGAGATCGACCGCATTTTCGGCCACAAGGATAACACCGCGGATTTCTACGTGGACCGCGCCGATCGGGAAGGGTTCCTGAAAGCTCTGCGGAGGGACGGAACGGTTATTGACTACAAGGCGCGCTTCCATCGTGCCGACGGACTACCCTTCTGGGGCGCTATCTCAGCTCGGCTCTTCAGGTACGATGGCCGCGACGTCATCGTGTCCTATTCGAGGGATATGACCGAGCAACTCGAGACCGAAGTCGACCTGTCCCGTCGGCGTGAGCGGATGTTCCAGGCCGAAAAGCTATCGGCGCTCGGAGGTTTGCTCGCCAATATCTCTCATGCGCTGAACAACCCGCTCTCGGTGGTTGTCGGGCATGCCCTGATGCTTCGAGAGGAGAGCGATGATCCGGATGTGGTGCGCCAGGCCACGCGGATTGGCGAGGCTGCCGAACGCTGCACGGAGATTGTTAAGACCTATCTGACGATGACCAGCCAGGAACCGGCGAACCCGGAACCCTCCGACATAAACGAGGTCGTGATGACGGCATTGGATGTTGTGAACCACACCCTGTCCGATGCCAACCAGCACGTTTCTATTGCGCTTGCAAAGGACCTCCCGGAAGTGTCCGTCGACCCCGACCAGATGGCGCAGGTTGTGATCAATCTTCTGCAAAACGCCCATGCGGCCATTTTGGACGGGAAGGGCGAGGGGCGGATTTCCGTGTCGACGAACCTCGACCGGCCAAGTGGCTCCATACGGCTCGTCGTGGAAGATGACGGCCCGGGTGTTTCGCCGGATATCGCGCAACAGATCTTCGATCCGTTTTTCACCACGCGCGGCGTGGGCAATGGAAAGGGGATCGGCCTAACGTGGTGCCACCGTGTCGTACAGGCCCACAACGGGCGAATTCATGTCGACTCCTCGTACCGGGATGGCGCCCGCTTTGTTGTCGAACTGCCGGTACATCCGAGCGACGGCAGCACCTCTGATGTACTGCCCACGCAGACCATGGCCGCTCGTATCCTCGTGGTTGACGACGAACCGGACGTTGCCGACCTGAACGGCGAGATCTTGGAACGTGTCGGATACGAGGTGAGCGTCGTCTATTCGGGCGCGGAGGCGATCGACGCACTTGCCAGCCAGACATTCGATTGCGTGCTTTGCGATCTCAATATGCCCGATATCGATGGCAGGGAAGTTTTCGAGCACATTCGGCGAGAGCATGCGGCCAAACCAACGCAGATCGGAATCGTAACCGGTGACACGATGGGCCGGGCCTCGCAGACATTCCTGCTGGAATCCGGTAGGCCTTACATTGAAAAACCCGTCTCGCCAGAGGAGCTTCGGGAATTTGTGGCCGGGATCCTCGCCACGGGAGGCACGCGATGAACGACGCTTCAATACCCACCATTCTTGTCTGCGATGACGAGACCGACCTGTGCGAAATGCTGTCGGAATATCTCGGAAAGCGGGGGTTCACCGTCATCCTTGCCCATGATGCCGTGCAATTGCGGGCCCGATTGGAAGAAACGGATGTCGACCTGATCCTGCTCGACGTGAACATGCCCGGCGAGGATGGCTTGACCGCACTGCGCACGCTGCGGGTCGACAATGCAACGCCAGTCGTCATGCTCACGGCCGCCGGCGAGACCATCGACCGCATCGTCGGGCTGGAGATGGGCGCAGATGACTACCTTGGCAAGCCAGTGGACCTGCGGGAACTGGAAGCGCGCATAAAGGCCGTTTTGCGCCGTGCGCCAGCGACGGTCGAGCTACCGGTTGCGGATGGCGCGCGGGCTGCGGTGCCATTTGGCCCGTTCACTCTCGATATCGACGCGGCCAAGCTCTTTCGCGATTCCGGCGAGGAGGTGGCGCTCACGGCGATGGAGTTTCGGTTGCTGAAGCTGTTCGCGGAGAACCGGTCGCGCGTGCTCAACCGGGACCAGATCCTTGAACAGGCACATGACCGGTCGTGGGACCCGTTCGACCGCAGTATCGACATTCGCATTTCGCGCTTGCGGCGAAAGATCGAGACGAATCCGCAGAAGCCAAGCCTGATCCGAACCGTGCGCGGTATCGGGTATGTCTTTGATCCGGAGTGATGGGCCAAATCACATTCGCCAAAACATAGAAGGAGCGTTATCGGTCGTGCTGCCAGTTTGGATAAGGTGCGTCTGAAGTGGTCTGGGCGAAAGCGATGGCTGAGACCGGGCATCCACTGGCTCGGTCAGTGAATTGGCTTTGCAATCGGGAATATCTGATGTGACGCCAGCCCGAATGAACGGGCCGGCAGTGTTTTTTATGCGGCGTGTCGAGCCGCGCAGCAATCGGCGATGGCATCTACATGCCGATGGTCGGTGCCGCAGCAGCCGCCAAAGACGCGTAGGTTGGGTAGCAGTCGCTTCAGTATTGCATAGTCGCGACCGAGTTCGGCCGGATTTCCATCATCGAGCACTTCGGATGCGTCCAGTTCGGCATGGCTCATCCGCGAGGCATTTGCGCGGATACCGCCAATCCGGGCAAGCCAGGCAGCGTCGGTTTCCAACGCGCCACGAAAATGTTCCGGATGTGCACAGTTCACCATGAAATAGGCGGCTGCGCCTGCCGTCATGTCGTCCGTTTTCTCGATCGCGTCTCCGAGGGGTGTTCCATCCGGCAGGTTACCGTCGGTTTCAACCGTGTAGGCTACCACCGATGGAATCCCTGCCGCCGTCGCAGCACGAATGACGCCCACGCCTTCGTTGACCGTTGAGAGTGTAAAGGCGCTGACCATGTCGGCGGCGCTGTCGGCGAACCAGCCGACCTGTTCTGCGTGGTAGGCTTGCGCGGCCTCGGCGCGCATCGCCGTATCGGGACGATAGCCGTCCCCGCGGGGACCGATATTTCCCGAAACAACAATGGGAGAAACGGATTGGGCCTCCCGGCGAAGGTCAGTCAACAGTGCAATCGCTTGCGCGTTCAGGCGCGCGAGGTCATCCCGGTCGTGCCCAAGCTGTTCGCCCCAGTCGCGGCTGGCACGCCAGGTCGGCGCTTCCAGCAGGTACCCGGTGCCGTGGTCGAAGGCGATGGCGAGATGCCGCCGGAAATAGGCCTGCAGCTGGCGCCTCCCGGCGACGCTGTCGAGGAGCGGGTAGGCGGCAAAGCACGGGAGGTCGACACCTTCGAGGAAAATCAGCGTTGTCTCGAGCCCGGAATCGGTGAGCAAATCCGTACCATCCATCTGCGGGAGGGCGTTTCGGTAGATCGCGCCCATCACATCCATCCATGCAGGCTCGCCAGTGCGCGCGCATTGGCTAGGGTAAGCGGGTCGAGTTCAGGTGCGCCAATATCGCGGCGCAGATGGCCGTTCCAAGGCAAGCGGCGGATCTTTCGTGCGCCGCGCATTGCTGCTGGCCGAGAGCGGGAGTTGCGGAAAAACATGGTTTGGTCCTTTCGTTTTCAACCACTCCGCTCTCTCCCGTCGGCGTCTCCGTGGCGTTTCCCGAAGCGTTACAAGCGCGTTAATTCAGTCGGCATGCCGTGGATCGGGATTTACAGAGCGTCGGCTGTTTGTGAGCCTGTCGGCAGCAACGGGCACGCAAACGACAGCGTCAGGTGCGCCTGCAAGTTCTAGAAACGGGGAGAAAGTGCATGACCACCGTCGAACAGGCCGGGCCAAACGCGCCACTTCGGATTCGCCATGTTCGCTCCTCGGATCTGGAAGCCATCGCGGTGATCCTGGAAGCTGAGCATGTGAACATGGGCACGCAGCGCCTGCCGTTTCACCCGCTGTCGATCATCGAGGCTCGGATCGCGGACGATCCTGCGAAGTTCAAGTTGGTCGCCGAGGTGGACGGTCAGGTTGCCGGGTACGCAGAGCTTGAAACCTGGCCCGACCGGCCTCGACTGCGGCACGGCGGCGAGATCGATATTCTGGCCACGCATCCCGACTTCCGCGGTTGCGGGGTCGGCCGGGCGCTACTAGCCGCTGTGGTTGACCTTGCGGACCGTTGGCTCCAGCTTTCGCGGCTCCAGCTTTTCGTTTGGGAAGGAAATGACCGGGCCATCCGCTTGTACGAAGACGTCGGCTTTTCCATGGAAGGCCGCTTGCGCCATTTTGTTTTCGTGGACGGGGTCTATCGGGATGCGCTGCTGATGGCCCGCCTGAACCCCGTGCAGATGCCGGCCGCGATGACGCCGGCCAAGCCGGTGGCAAGCTGAACGTGCTAGGCTGCGCTGCATGGAGAAGCTGCAGATCAATCTGTTCGGGGTCTTTCAGGCGAGCGCCGATGGCGTGCCGATCCGGATGCCGACCCGCCGGGTCGAGTTGATCCTTGCCCTTCTGGCGCTTTCTCCGGACAAGGCGGCAAGCCGATCATACCTCGCGTCACTGCTGTGGCCCGGTCAGGAAGATGCTCAGGCACGCGCTTCGCTACGGCAGGCGATCTTCCGGCTGCGTGGCGCGCTCGGCACGGTTCACGCACCTGCTCTGGAAGCGACAACGGGATGGATCAAGCTGCGGCGAGAGGCCATCGTGCTCGATATCGACGCCATCACGGAGCAGCTGGACGAAGCGGCCAATCCACCAGAAGGCCTTCCGCTCGACGGCCTGACCGGATTCGAACCGGAAATCGAGGAAATCCTCGATATCGCGCGCGCCGATTTGCGCCGCAGGCTCGTGGCTTGGTTCGTCTCCGCGTCGCAACGTGCAGGACAGGACCGGCGTTTTTCCGATCTGGAACGGCATGCCCGGCGCAGGCTCGCCTTGGAACCCTATGACGAGGCAGCTTTGCGTGACCTGATGGCCGCGCTTTGGCGACAGGGGCGGCGTAACACTGCTCTGCAAGCTTTCCGCGATATCAGCCAGCGTATCCGCACCGACCTGTCGGTCGCAGTCGAACCAGAAACGCTGGAACTGTACCAATCGATCCGGAGTGCGAGCGTGCGGCAGCCCGAATTCGCGCACGATGCGGAGTTGCAGAACGACCAGGCAGTAATGGGCACGCCCATTGGATCTGCCAGCGATAAGCCACCCGAAGCGCCGCGCGACGACGCGATACAGGCTCCCGTACACCTGCGCCACCTCGCCGCGATCCACATCGTCTCCGAGCGATTGCGCGTCGCGCTGCGAGATCCCGATCCGGAGACCGCAGAATCCGGCAGTGGTGCTGCGGTCGCCGATATCGAAGCGGTGATCATACGCGAAGGCGGCGAGATCATTGGCCGGACCGGGCATCATGTTTCCGCCGTCTTCGGTGCCCGACGACCGGACGAGAGCCCGGCGCTTTCAGCGGCGCTTGCGGGTTTCGAGATTGCCGGTCGGGATTGCGCCGTCGGGATTCATGCCGGTGCCGGATTGATCGGTGCGCAATCCGAGACTTTTCCGCTTGTCTACGTTTCGCAATCGCTGGCGGCGTCGACCGGCACCGGACAGGTGTTGGTCACCGCGGAGGTCGAAACCGCGTGCCGTGGCGCGTTTGCGATGTCGGAGGTACCGCCGTTGGCCGAGGAAGCAGGCGGGCCGGATACACCGGTCTGGCAGCTCGATCGCGAAACCTCCGCCCGTGGCGGGTTCGACATTCGAATGGCGCGCGGACTCGGTCACTTCTGCGGACGTGGGCGGGAGTTGGCCATACTCGGTGAGATCGCCGCGCAGGACGGCGCCCGGGTCGCCGTGGTGATCGGGGAAGGCGGGATTGGAAAGTCGCGGCTCGTGCATGAATTCCTCATGAAGCTTCGCCCCGCAATGCTGCTTCGCGTTCAGTTCAGCCGAAGCGAAGAAGGGGGCGGACTCGGGCGATTCGCGTCGATTCTGCACACCCTGCTGAACGCAGAGCCGGACATACCGGGGCGACAGTTGTTGGAGATACTTGTTGACCGGCTGTCAGTGCCGGAGGTTGCACAACGCATCCGACCCGCACTTGCCGCCATTCTGGGGGAGCGCGAGACGATGCGCCCGTGGCTCGATTTGGCCCGTGGACGGCGCATGCAGGCGCTGGCAGATGCCATTCTGACAGTGATTGAAGCCTTCGCGGGGCGGGGCGCAGTGCTTCTGGTCGAGGATGCGCATTGGGCGGACGAGGATGCGGGCCTATTGCTTGAACGCATTGCGATTTCGCTTCATGCGGCCGGTCCGATGGCGATCGTCACCATGAGATCCGGCCATGCAGAAGGGTGGGCCGGGCACGATCACGTGCGGAGTCTGATGCTGCGCCCACTCGATGCGGACCTTGCCGGGACGCTGCTCGACGCATTTCAACTGCCGGATCCAACCCGCTCCGCCATCCTTGCGAAAGCCGGAGGAGTGCCACTGTTTCTGGAAGAACTCGCGCGCGCGGCTGCGACCGATGCGTCGCTGATTGACGCGACCGCCGCCACTGACGATGGCCGTCCGCCGGTGTCAGAGATCCCGGTTGCCCTGCGAGGCATCCTGTCCCACCGGATCGATTCATTGCATGGCGCGGCCCGCAAGGCGCTTGACGCCGCAGCTGTCCTTGGCGCCGAGCCGACCGACGAATTGCTCGCCGCCCTGTGCGGCCTGCGGCGCGAGGCCTTCGATGCCGCGATCACGACGCTGGCAGATGCCGACCTATTGTACTGCATCCGCACGTTTCCAAAGCGAACCTACGCCTTCAAACACGCCCTGATCCAGGATGCGGCCTATCTCGGTATTCCACCTGGCAGGCGCGCGGAACTGCATGCTGCGGTGGTCGCGGCGCATGATGATCCGGGAGGCGGTGCGTCAGTGGAGACTGCGGCGCTGGCTCGCCACGCATTGGACGGCGGCCTGCCCGAGCGAGCCATCGATTTCGCCATGCGTGCAGCGCGATTGGCAGCAGAAGACTCCGCCTATGCCTTGGCAAATCGGATGACCGACCTTGCGCTGGACGCGATCGGCAGACTGGATCCGACCGAAACCCTGCTCCGCATCGAAGCCGACATTCTGACTTGGCGGCGCGCGCTCCTTTGGCCGTTGGCACAGCAGCAAAAAATGCTGGCCGGCCTCGCACGCGCGGAGGTCATTGCGCGGGACCTCGGTGATGATCGGCGGCTCGCCGAGGTTTGTATTCACCGAGCCTACCTGCATTCCGACGATGGCAAGTCAGATATTGGGCTTGGCTATTGTGCGATGGCACAAGCCGCCGCGTCTCGGGCCGACGACAAACGGCTCGTGGCGGAGTCCGCCCTGGCCAAGTGCCAGATCCTCTCCCTTCAGGGTAAAATGCAGGCGGCGAGACGCGCCATCAGTGACCACGTCAACGATTGGGAGGAGCGCAAGGACGCACTCGACGGACTTCTGGTCACACGTTACGTCATGCTTCACTTCCACCTGGCACGCATCGCTGCCGCGTTGGGGGAGGGGGGCACGGCCTGGAGCCACATCGAACGTGCAGCCGCTGTCGCGATAGAAACCAGGCGACCGGTGGACAGGTACGTTGCGTGTCGGGTGATCGGCGAGGTCTGCGCAATGACCGGCGAGAGTAACAAGGCAATCCACGTGTTCGAGACAACAAGAGAAATTGCCGTGAAAGCCGAACTCCCTGCCTATGTCGCGTGGGCCGAGGCCGAAATCGCCGAACTGTCCCTTGAGACCGATGCGCGTGAATCCGCTATTCAGACGCTGAAGAGGCTGTCGCCCACCGACAATGATCAACTTGTCAGGATCGCCCAGGTAAAGGCCCGAGCCGCCTTGGCGTGTTCGGCATCTGCGCAGGATAAAGGTGCGGTCGCGGGAGTTGCCAGCGCCCTTCGCGACGCAAAGGCGCTCGCGATGCCGGCCATTTGCATCAGCCTGCACCGGGATTTGGCGAACCGGCTCTGCGACACGGCGCCGGAAGAGGCCTTGGAGCACGCGAAGGCGGCAAACGAGATCCTGACCGAAGAAAAGTATGCCGACGCTGCGCCACCAAATCCGGCGATGGTTGACAGGTTGGTTCGGGCGCTTCGCCGAGACCGCTGAGGCAAACTGGCGAGGTGTACACCTCCTGTATGACCGATTTGCGATAGCGGCATGTCTCAACGCCGCGGGTGCGTTTCTTCATGTCGGTCTTTGGGTCGTTTGTCGGGGCAATGTCCCACCGTCGCCGCCGCCTCGGGATCGCCTGCCTCAAGTGTCGTGGAGCGCATAAAACTGCCCCAGTTTGTCCCTCAGATACAATGAGAATCAGCGGATTTGATACTGATTGGATGGGTTGAGCAAACGCGCCCAAGGCGGAGCCCTGGTATAGATCAAGCGTCCGGCGCGCTTCAGTGGGCGTTTGGTTTCCTAGCGACGAGTGCGACCTGATCTGGTTGTTGTCGTAAAGCCTTAGCGCCAGCGTTCGCCGGGCGTCATTGAAGCGATAGAACAACTCTTCGTTTAGCAGGTCGTCCAGAAGGCTGTCATTGAATGGCGCGATGCGCTTCAAAAGTTAATCGGCTGACTGTCCATGAAGCAGGGGGGACCTCATGGAGGGATTTGAGCATCTACTTGTTTCGCCCCAACTCATCATTGACCACGCCTGTCGTTCCCCGCCGCGTTCGCTTCGCGCCTGCGGAGGCTCTCAAGGATTATCTTGACCACGAAAAACGCGAGCGCGATGAAAACAGTGGCGGGTCCTCGGGTACGTCACCACGCCCGAAGGCGCGATGCGGCTCACATCCACCAAAACCAGGGTCTGCGACGTAACCGGGAAACAGTGGCATCCGGCTCCGGCCCCCAGTCAGGCATTTCTGAATTGTCTGCTCCATGAGATGGCGGCCTCCACCGCCAGGCGGAAGGTGCGCCGGGAGGGGGATCGAACATGACCCATTCGACAAACCTCGATGTTGTCGCGCTCCACCGACTGCGGGAGTGGCTCGATCTGCTGGTGCTGGTGAGCATGGTTGCGGAGGGCCGTGGGCGATGAAGCCTGAAGCCGAACGGTTCCTGAAGGTGCTGTTCCGGGATTTCGACCCCGGCCTCGAAGCGCCGGTGCTGATGGTCCCACGGGGAAAGGGGTACTACCCCCAACCATCCATAAAGCGGTGACGGTGTTGTACTGCCAGTTGGAGGACGACCACGCCATGGTGGAGCGGGCGGTTCGGGCGGCGGCACAGGCGCGGCACATGGAGGACGGCGACATGGTGAAGCCGCTCCGGGCCGTGGGCCGGGACGTGCTGCACGAGGTCATGAAGCTGGCGCGGGACCGGTCGATGCAGATGATCGTCATGGACGCCGAGAGCCGGACGCCGGTCGTGAAGCGGGAGATCGAAGAAAAGTTCCGGCAACTGATCACGCAGAGCGGCGCGGACGTGGTGGTCTTCGACCCGTTGGCAGTGTTCTACGGCAGCCCGCTAGTGACCATGGAATGACCTGAAACCTGAAGGACATGACGAAGGCCATACTATCTCACGCGCGTCGGCACAGGTGCCAGTGCCGGCGGTCGATCCGCGCCACGTTGCCCCACGCATGAAAGTCCCCCAAGCCCAGCGCCCGAAATTCGCTGACCGCGCCGATGGCTGTTCCGCGCCTGTTAGCAACCGGGTTTCCTTTTTCGCACGATAACTCCTCCCACCACGACAACCACTTTTTCACTGTCCTACCAGTTTGGCTCATCGTGGCCGGGGAGAAGCGTTTTCGATACCTCTCGTCTTTGTAGGTCGCGACCCGTGGGGAACCGGCGTTTGGAAATTCCGCGTCCAGCAATCGGTTCAATTGGTCGTGTTTAGCAGCGCGTTCGGCGTAGGCGAGCCTGTCTGGTGGAAATTGGCCATTCAGAGTTTTGTCAGAGCAACTTGGCATGTCACGGGGCAGGGGGCTGACTAGCGCCCCCAGATGGCAAAACGTGACCCAGCCAAATGCTTTAAGACGAGCCGAGAGATCATCCGCCTGGCTGTGATGCTCTACGTTCGCTTCCATTTGGCGCTCCGAAATGTCTAGGACCTGTTGCACGAGCGCGGCGTCGATGTCAGCCGTAGATCCGTCCGTTTCTGTGGCATCAGTTCAGCCCGATGTTCGCCTCCGAAATCCGCAAGAAACGCGCCGAGCGTTTTCGTTCCGGACCGCAGTGGCGGTGGCGTTTGGACGAGATGTTCGTGAAGATCAACGCCGAACGCCACTACCTGTGGCGGTCGGTAGGCCACTAAGGTGAGGTCCTGGAAAGTTTCGTGACGAAGAGGCGCGACAAGAAGGCGGCATTGAAATTCCTCAAGAAAACAATGCGCCGCTACGGTCGACCGGAGACCGTCGTAGCTGATCTGCTTCGCTCTTACGGCGCGGACTTGAAGGATATTGGCGCTTCGGCACTGCAAGAAACTGGCAGTTGGCTGAGCAACCGGGCGGAGAGTTCGCACCTGCCGTTCCGACGACGAGAGCGGGCGATGCATCGCTTCCGGCGATTGCGAAGTCTGCAGAAACTCGCCGCCGTCCACGCCTCTGTCTTCAACCATTTCAACTCGGAGCGAAGCTTCTACTCACGGGCCAACTTCAAGCTGAACCGTGCTGCCGCTCTCGCCGAGCGGCGCGGTCGCTGCGCGGCATAAGGGACAGCCATCCTGTCCTTGCGTAGACTGGTGCGAATTGGTCTGGCACCACCCTTTGCCGCATTCTTTGATCTTAGTACTTGACGTAGTGTTAGCTGCGGATCGCGACAGCTGTGGGGAGACAGGCATGGGCGCACATTCTCGCGGAAATACACTCGATTTCCTGAAAGTGGCCAACGACCTGTTGCCCGACGGCGCCAGCTACGACGCCTGCGTTGGCTGCGGTATCTGTGCCTCGGGATGTCCCGCGTCGGGACTTTTTGGCATGGATCCGCGCCGCTTCATCAATATGGCTATGCTCGGCATGAACGAGGAGCTTTCCACCACGCCTTGGGTCTGGGCCTGCACGCAGTGCAAGCGCTGCGCCTATCTCTGCCCCATGGGGATCGACGTCTCGCAATTGGTCGGGGCGGCGCGCGGCGCCTGGGCGACCGAGGACAAGCCCAAGGGGATCGTTCGCTCTTGCGCGGCGCAGAAGCTCGACGAGAGCACGAGCGCGATGGGGCTGATGTCGGAGGACTTCGTCGAGATCGTCGAGGAGACGCTTGAGGAGTTGCACGAAAACCAGCCGCGCTTTGCCGATCTGAAGGTGCCGATCGACAAGAAGGGCGCGAAATTCGTCATCAACCAGAACTCGCGCGAACCGGCGGTGGAGCCGGAGGAAATGGCGCCGCTGTGGAAAATCCTCGACTATGTCGGCGCGGACTGGACCTATTCTTCCAAGGGCTGGGCGGCGGAAAACTTTTGCATGTTCACCGGTGACCTCGACGCCTGGAAAGAGATGGTCGAGACCCGGGTCGATGCCATGAATGCGCTGGAAAGCGAGATCTGGATCAACACTGAATGCGGGCATTCCTTCTTCACCATCTGGCAGGGGATCGAGAAGTTCGGCCTAAAGGCCAATTTCGAGGCCGAGAGCCTCGTGACCTATTACGCCCAGTGGATCCGAGAGGGGAAACTGCCGGTCAACTCGGACTGGAACAAGGACAACCTGAAATTCACCGTTCAGGACCCCTGTCAGCTCGTCCGGAAATCCATCGGCGATCGGGCGGCGGACGACCTGCGTTTCGTGGTCAAAAAACTGGTCGGCGAAGAGAACTTCATCGACATGCAACCCTGCCGGAGCGCCAACTACTGCTGTGGCGGCGGGGGCGGCTTCCTGCAGGCGGGCATGGCCAATGAACGCCGCGCCTACGGCAAGCGCAAGTTCGACCAGGTGATCGCCACCGAGGCCGATTACGTGCTGACCCCCTGCCACAACTGCCACTCGCAGATCGAAGATGTCGGCGAGCACTATGGCGGGGCCTATACGGTCACCCATCTGTGGACGTTGATCTGCCTGTCGCTCGGCCTCCTTGGTCCGGATGAGCGCAAATACCTTGGTCCTGAGTTGGCCGACGTCAACTTGCCGGAAGAGGATTGAGTGCCATGTCTGCACGGGTTTACGAAACCGAGGTTCTCGTCATCGGTGGTGGTGCGACCGGATCGGGTGTCATGCGTGACCTTGCCCTGCGGGGGATCAACTGCATCCTGATCGACCGCAAGGATCTGAACGCGGGCGCTTCGGGCGGTAACCACGGCTTGCTTCACAGCGGCGGTCGCTATGCTACCGCCGATGCGGAGACCGCAGCAGAGTGTCGGCGCGAAGGCGAGATCCTCAAACGTCTTGCACCGGAATGTATTGACGATTGCGGCGGGTTGTTCGTCGCCGTGGAAGGGGACGACCCGGAGTTCGCCAACAAGTTCCCCGAGCATTGCGCCGGTGCGGGTATTCCCAGCGAGGCGTTGACGGCGGCCGAGGCACGCGAGCGCGAACCGGCGCTCCCCGAGAATATCATCGCCGCCTATGCCGTGCCCGACGCCACGATCGACCCGTTCCGGATCGTGCTGGAGAATGTCGGCCATGCCGAGCGCCTGAATGACAGCATCTACCTGCCGCATACCGAGATCGAAGGCTTCGAGATCAACGACGCTACGATAACGAAAGCGCTTTGCCGGGACCGTCGCAGCGGCGAGCCTGTCGAGATCCGCGCGCGCCAGTTCGTCAATGCCAGTGGCGCCTGGGCAGAGAAGGTCGCCCGCCTTGCCGGCTGCTCCGATGTGAGCCTTCTCTATTCCAAGGGCACGCTCCTGATCAGCAACACGCGCGTGACCAATGGCGTCGTCAACCGCCTGCGCCTTCCCGATGACGGCGATATTCTGGTGCCCGGGGGCACGGTCTCGTTGCTCGGCACTTCCTCGGTCACGGTCGATGACCCGGATGGCATCGCGCCTACGGTGCCGGAGGTGGACCGGATCCTTGCCGAGGGCGCGGCGATGCTGCCGGTGCTGAACGAGACCCGCTTCGTGCGCGCCTTTTCTGGCGTGCGGCCGCTGCTGAAATCGGCGGGTAGCGAGGCGGATGGGCGCAAGGCCAATCGGGGCTTTGAGCTTTTCGATCACGAGGATCAGGGGCTTTGCAATTTCGCCAGCGTCGCCGGAGGCAAGTTCACCACCTTCCGTCTGATGGCCGAGAAGGCCGGGGACCTCGTGGCCGGGCGGCTGGGCAATTCCGAGCCCTGCATGACCAACATCGAGCCGCTCCCTTCAGGCGATGCGTTGCGCTGGACCGAACCGGGTGCGGCGGCGCGCGACTGGTACAGGCGGGCCGATCCCGCCGACATGGTCCTGTGCGAATGCGAGATGGTCGCGCGGTCGGCAGTCGATACGATCCTCGCGGATGCGCCCGGCGCAGAGGACCATATGAGCTTGAAGGCCATTGCCCTGCGCAGCCGGATCGGCAAGGGCGCCTGCCAGGGCGCGTTCTGCGCGATGCGGGTTACCTCGCATCTCTACGATCGCAACGTCTATGACAGCCCGGACGGGCTCCGCCAGATGCGGGATTTCGTCAAAGAACGCTACAAGGGAGTCCGACCGGTTCTGTGGGGGGCGCAGATGCCACAGACGGAGCTTGCCGAGATCCTGCATTGCGGATTGGCCGGGATGGATCTGGCCGCCGCCGAAGAGGGGGCCGACAGCAAATGAAACGCGGAACCCGCAAGATTGAAACTCAACTGGCCATCATCGGAACCGGGATCGCCGGGTTCGCGGCGAGTATCTTTGCTGGACAGCGCGGACTCGAAGTGGCCCAGTTCGGCCATAGCGGGGCGATGGCGTATACCACCGGGTATCTCGACTTGCTAGGCGTGCACGACCAGCGCTTGCAGCAGAACCCTTGGGATGCGTTGGACGCATTACGGCAGGATGAACCGCGACATCCGATGAGCGGTTTGTCGAATGCCACGATCCGCGCCGCCATCGACGGTTTCACCGACGCGATCAGTGATATGGGTATCGGCTACACGAAGGCGGGCGATCACAACCTGTCCGGGCTGTTGCCCAACGGTCTCGCCAAGCCGACGCTCTCAGTTCCCGACACGATGCGTCCTGGCATCACGGCGCTGGAGACAGGAGCGAAGACACTCGTCGTGGATTTCGAAGGGTTGCAAGGGTTTAGCGCCAAGGCTTTCGAGGTCAATTTCCGCGACCGCTGGCCGGAGTTGAGCTCGGCTCGGTTGACGTTCCCCGGCATGGAGAACCGGCAGGTTTTCCCGGAGGTGCTTGCGCGCTCGCTGGAGACAAGCGCAACGCAGCAGGCGCTAGCAGAGCTGATCCGACCGCTGCTGAACGGCGTCGAATATGTCGGCTTGCCGGCCATCCTTGGAATGCACATGCCCGACGAGATCCGAGCGCGGATGGAGGAGGCCATCGGCGTGCGGCTGTTCGAGGTTCCGACCATCCCGCCGGCCGTTCCAGGCATCCGCTTGCGCGAAACCTTCGAACGCGCCCTGCCGGAAAAGGGTGTGCAACTCGAACCGCAGCTCAAGGTCGCGGAGGTCGATTTCCGGCCGACAGGGGCTACCTTACACCTACACGGGCCGATGGAGGATCTCGAGGTGGAAGCCTCCGCTGTTCTGCTCGCGACCGGACGGTTCCTTTCCGGCGGTCTCAAATCTGACCAGGACAGCCTCTCTGAGACCCTGCTCGACCTTCCGATCCGCCAACCGCAGGACCGGGACGCTTGGTTCCGGCAGGACTATCTCGACCCGCGCGGCCATCCGGTCAACCGGCTCGGGGTCGAGGTGGATGGGCGTTTCCAACCCGTCGGGGCGGATGGGGCGCCAGTCCATGAACGGCTCTTCGCTGCCGGTGCCATTCTCGCGCATCAGGACTGGGTACGCCAACGCTGTGGTGCCGGGCTGGCGATCGCCACCGCCCATGCGGCAACCGAGGCTGCTGCTGCCGTTCTTGGCTGAAAGAGCTGTAGCCCATTGCGGCGGGCTCGTCGGATCGATCATTGCAAACATGTCGGACATACTTGGCTGGGACGCGTTCCGCTCGCCCAGCCGTTCGAGGTTGACGATCGTGCCGAGCATGATGCGGTCATGGCTCCAGCCGGTCGGGCTCTGCGTCACCGTGGCACCAAAGGCGAGTAGGCAGCAAGGGCCATGATCCTGCGTCACAATTTGCTGTTCGTCGTCGTGCCATGCTTGGATTCGACAAAACCCACCGCTTGCCCAACAGGCACGAGCACGTCTTCTTCGGGGCGCGCGCGGATCAGGCTACGGCAATACCCGCCGCTCTCGTCGATCGACGTCACCTCGCTGCGGCATAGGGAGGGGCTCAATGATCTGTCGCAAACTGAGGCGAATTCGTCTCACACAACCGAAGGCTGCACTGAAGTTCATAGGTCAATCAACGAAACGTTTCGGCCGCCGCAGATCCGTTTCACCGCCAAGCATCGTTCCTGCGCAGCCGACGAATTCCCTAGGCGTCGACAACAAACGCCTTGTCGCGCGAGGTCTGCCCACTGATCTGATGCATGTGCGCAGCCGGTATGCCGAGTGCATCAGCAAGGACCTTCAAGGCCGAATCATTTGCCCGCTCGTTCTCGATGTCATCCGTGATGAAAACCCTGAGCCCCATGCACTCAACAAGAAGGTCGTTATGTGGGGCATTCGGTGTAACCCGGATTTCGATCTCTGTTCCGGGGGAAGACAGGTCTGACAGGATACCGTACTTCATGGATGAGGCCTCCCAGGGCGCGTTCTAATGCTCATATGTATATTGTCAGTATATAATATAATCGCTCGTTATGCCACGAGAAGGATGCCCATGTGTTCTTCGCATGGGAAGCCTGGATTGCAGGCTGGCGGTGCTGTCTCGTGTTCGTCGCGGACAGAATAAGAGTGCAAGAGGCAATCTGCTTTAGCGTATACATTGAGAAATTTCAGGATTCAGGGCCGCGCTGAAAGCAAAAGTGTCCTGCTTGAGCATGACACCTAGTGTATAGGGTGACCGAATAGGACTACGACCGCAGCGCCCTGTGCGCTGAGGAGTTCACGATTAAGGCGCAAAACGAGTATTGGATATCCAATCATTTGGTATCTGGTGCGCCCGGCATTTCCGACAGATTCACATATGTTTTAAGGGGCGTTTCGCGGCTGAATCTGTAGCGGTAACGGCGATCCAACGCGTCAAAAATGTCGCTGGCGCCAATGTGAAAGTTAAAGAATTTCTTTTATTTACAACATCATAAAGAAAGCATGGGGAAAATCCGATAGCGATAACCTGCATTTCAGTTACGCAATGCCACATTGTTCAAGAATTCGAATTATTGCATGACACAGATCAAGGACGAAGCTGTTCGGATCTGTAAAAAAATCGCGAACTAGCCCCAAGAGCCAGATAGAAATACCAGGATCGCAATAGTGCGAAATTCGTCGAATTCGCGAGCTGACCTCGTCCAGCTCAAGGAGGCGGTGGCGAACCTCCCCACGGGAAATGCGCCGCCGATCCTGTCCGAGATACTCGAAGCGCTCGGCCGCCTGGTCGACCGGGCAGAGCCCACGGTCATCGATCTCGGAGCCATTCCATTTACCGGAGGGGACGAGAAGGTCCTTCAGGAGGTCCTGGGAAACGGCGAAGTGAATGCCGTTCTGGACGCGATGGGCGAGAGCCACATCCAAGAAACGGGGATCCCGGGCGTGTGGCGTGTCGACCACTCCGACCCGAAGGGAGAGGTCCAGTCCCGTTTCATCGAAATCACGTTTGTGCCCGACATCCTGAAGACGCAGTCGGAGGATGCCCTGCGCGGGCAAGAAATACTGGCCGAACGCCTGAGCGAAAGGTTGCGCGCCACGAACTAGGGAGGTTGTGTCGATGTCGAGTAGTCCGTTGCTACCGAAGATGATGAAGGCGCACGGGGTCAGTCGCAGGAGTTTCCTGAAATACTGCGCTTCACTCACATCGCTGATGGCATTGCCGCCAGCAATGGCCCCAAGGATCGCCCATGCGCTCGAGACAGCGCCTCGCCCGTCCGTGATCTGGCTCTCCTTCCAGGAATGCACCGGCTGCACCGAAGCGATCACCCGGTCGAGCGCGCCATCGCTCGAGGAACTGATCTTCGATTCGATCTCTCTCGACTATCACCATACGCTACAGGCAGCCTCCGGCTATGCGGCAGAACAAGCCCGCGAAGAGGCGATGAAGGAACACCACGGCAAGTACCTCGTGATTGTCGACGGCTCCATCCCGCTGGATGAACCGGGTTTCTCGGCCATCGCCGGTATCTCCAACCTCGACATGCTGAAGGAAACAGCTGAAGGGGCAGCAGCGATTGTCAGCGTGGGGACCTGTGCGGCCTATGGCGGGCTTCCGCAGGCCAACCCGAACCCGACCGGCGCCGTCGCGGTTTCCGACATCATCAAAGACAAGCCGATCATCAACGTGCCCGGTTGTCCGCCGATCCCGATGGTCATGACGGCCGTGCTGGCGCATTACCTGACCTTCGGCATTCCCGACTTGGACGAACTGGGCCGCCCGAAGGCGTTCTTTGCCGAGTCGATCCACGACCGTTGCTACCGTCGCCCATTCTACGACAAGGGCCTCTTTGCCGAAAGCTTCGACGACGCCGGCGCCCGCGCCGGCTGGTGCCTCTACAAGCTCGGCTGCAAGGGGCCGACCACAAAGAGCGTCTGCGCCACGGTAAAATGGAACGATAGCACCTCCTTCCCGATCGAAGCCGGACATGGATGTCTCGGCTGCACCGAGCCGGATTTCTGGGACAATGGCGGGTTCTACAAGCCGCTTTCTGCGCCCGCTGGAGAGTACCGGCGCATGGGACAGGCCGCCCTTGTCGCTGGCGTCGCCGCAGGCATCGGCGGCGGCTACCTCGCCAAGAAGAACAAAGCCAAGGCGCAAGCCGATCACGAAACCGTCGATGCCTTTACGCTTGAGAAGGAGGAGAGCGAGTCATGAACAACCCGTATTTCGATCTCCTGATGTTCGCCCGCGGGCCGCTTTTCGATCTTGCGCTGCTCGTCTTCGTCGCCGGCATTCTGATCCGGATCGTGGAGATCCTCGTCCTCGGACGGAAGAAGGATTTCTCCAAGGCCAAGGGAAAGCCTGTCCAGCAGGGGATCAAGACGATCTTCACACGGACCCTCCCGCGCCCCGGAGCGATCAAGGCCAACCCCATCACCATTGTGGGCGGTTACGTCTTCCACATCGGCTTTTTCATCGCCTTCCTGCTTTTCGTGCCGCATATCGCGTTGATCGAGGCGCTAACGGGTCTGAGCTGGCCGGGCGTTGGCCGGGTGATCATCGAGAGCGCGACGGTGATTGCAGTCATCGCCGGTCTCGCTCTGCTCTACACCCGCTGGAAAGACCCGGTGCGGCGCAAGCTGACGACCTGGGTGGACTACCTGGTGCTGATCCTCAGCCTTCTACCGCTCATCACCGGCTATGTGGCTGTCAACAAGCTGTTTGGCGACCCGACCTTCATGATGGCGCTGCACATCCTATCCGTCGATATTCTGATGATCGTCTTCCCCTTCACCAAGCTGATGCACGCCTTCACCTTTGCGATGGCGCGTTACTACAACGGATCGATCCAGGGCCGCAAAGGAGCTGAATCATGAGTGCGACTGCCGAACGCGGCGTCAACGCCCTGCGCGAACAGATCGACGCACCAGTTGCGAGTTTCTTCTCAAGCTGTGTGAGCTGTGGTCTCTGCGCGGACGCCTGCATCTTTTTCCAGGAAACTCAGGATCCGCAATACACGCCCATTCGCAAGGTCGAGTTGCTGCGGCGGGTCTGGGAGAACGAATACACGCTCTTCGGACGCGTGAAGTCCATGTTGGGGCTCGGCAACACGATCACCGAGGAAGATTTCACCGAGATGGAGCGGCTGGTCTATGACAGCTGTACCATGTGCGGGCGCTGCACGATGGTCTGCCCGGTGGGTAATGACATTACCATGATGATCCGAAAGATGCGTGAGGGCATGTCGGCGGCGGGCCATGCGCCGGTCGAACTGATCGGGGCGGCCAAGCGACACACCAAGGGCAACAGCCCGATGGGGGACCTGAGCAAGGCCATCCAGTCACAGGTCAAGCATGCCATCGCCGATACAGGTATCGACATCGAATTCGACAAGGCGGGCGTGGATTACCTTGTGATCCTCTCGGCCCAGGAAATCGCCGAATATCCGGAGGTGATCGGCGCCATGGCGCAGATCTTTGCCAAGGCCGGTGTGACCTGGACAATCTCGAGCGAGGCTTTCGAGGCAACCAATGTCGGTGTCCAGATCGGAAACCGCGACGTGGCGAAGTACCTCGTCACACGGGTGGTTGAAGCCGCTGAGAAGCTCGGCGTGAAGAAGGTCATCAGCCCGGAATGTGGCCATGCCTACCAGGCGCTCCGGTGGGAAGGGCCGAACCTCATCGGGCGGGAATACGGTTTCGAGGTGGTTCATATCATCGAGTTGCTCGATCAGTTGCGCGCGGAGGGCAAGCTGAAGACGTCGGGCAAGGACACCGACAAGATCACCTTCCACGATCCGTGCCAGATCAACCGCCGTGGCGGCATCAACAAAGAGCCACGCAGGCTCCTCAACATGGTCGCCGAGAACTTTGTCGAGACCGACGATGCCGGGACAATGAACTGGTGCTGCTCGGCCGGCGGCGGCGTGGGCGCCAACGAGCGCGCGGGGGACCTGAAGAATGCCGCCTTCCAGCTCAAGAAGCGGCAGTTCGAGAAGGTCGCGCCAGACAAAATCGTGACCATGTGCGCCTTCTGCCACCACACGCTGGAGAACGCACTGGAAGACAATGACATGGATATCGAGGTGGCCGGCCTGACCGAGATGATGGCCGAATACCTGGATGACGAGGATTGAGGGGAGACGCGAGATGGCTCAAAGACTGGTCGTAGATCCCATCACACGGATCGAGGGGCACCTGCGCGTCGAAGCGCAGATGGACGGCAATACCATCGCCGATGCCTATTCCTCCGGCACCATGGTCCGCGGCATCGAGATCATCCTGCGTGACCGTGACCCGCGCGATGCCTGGGCCTTTGCCCAGCGGATCTGCGGCGTCTGCACGCTGGTGCACGGGCTGGCCTCGGTGCGGGCGGTGGAAGATGCGCTGGACTGGAAGATCCCGAAGAACGCGCAGCTGATCCGCAATCTGATGATTGCGGCGCAATACGTCCATGACCATGTGATGCACTTCTATCACCTGCACGCGCTGGACTGGGTGGACGTTGTTTCCGCACTTGAGGCCGATCCGAAGGCAACCTCGGAACTGGCCCAATCGCTCAGCAACTACCCGCGCTCCTCGCCGGGGCACTTCTCGGACGTGAAGAAGAAGCTGAAGGGCTTCGTCGAAAGCGGGCAACTGGGGATCTTCTCTGGCGGATACTGGGGGCATGCGGGCTACAAGCTTCCGCCCGAAGCGAACCTGATGGCGGTATCGCATTACCTGGATGCGCTGGCATGGCAGCGGGATGTGTCCAAGCTGCACACCATCTTCGGGGGCAAGAACCCGCATCCGAACTTCGTTTGCGGTGGCGTACCGAGCCCGATCGACCCGAATTCCGAGGGCGCGATCAACATGGCCGCGCTGAGCCAGGTCTCCTCCATCATCACCCAGATGGAAGACTTCGTGAACCAGGCCTACCTGCCCGACACGCTGGCCATAGCGTCCTTCTACAAGGACTGGGGCGCCATCGGCGAAGGGGTTGGCAACTTCCTTTGCTACGGGGACTTCCCGACCGGAGACACCAACGACATCTCGTCCTTCCTCGTCCCGCGCGGGGTGATCCTCGACCGGGACCTCTCGACGATCCACAACGTGGATCTCCACGATGAGGGGCAGATCGAGGAGTACGTTGATCATGCCTGGTACAAGTACCGCAACGGCAAGGGCACGGGCCTGCATCCCTACGACGGCGAGACCGAGCTTAAGTATACCGGACCCAAGCCGCCCTACACCCAGCTCAACGTTGACCAGGAGTATTCCTGGCTAAAGTCGCCGCGCTGGAAGGGCAAGCCGATGGAGGTGGGGCCGCTCAGCCGGATGCTGATGCTCTATGCCAAGGGGCACGAACAGGCGAAGGAGCTGGTGGACAGCACGCTCACCACGCTGGACGTTCCGGTGGAGGCGTTGTTTTCTACCCTTGGCCGGACGGCGGCGCGGACGCTGGAGACCAAGATCTACCTCGACATGATGCGTGGCTGGTATAACGACCTCGTCGCCAACATCGCCGCGGGGGATCTCGAGACCCACAACGACGCGCTCTGGAATCCGGCCAGCTGGCCGCGCGTGGCGAAGGGGGCAGGCTACATGGAGGCCCCGCGCGGGGCGCTTGGCCACTGGATCGTCATCAAGAACCGCAAAATCGACAATTACCAGGCCATCGTGCCCACGACCTGGAATGCCGGGCCGCGGGATTCCGATGGCGTCTCCGGGCCCTACGAGGCGGCGCTGAAGGGGCACGAACTGGCCAATCCGGACCAGCCGCTGGAGATCCTGCGTACCATACACAGCTTCGACCCCTGCATTGCCTGCGCGGTGCACATGGTCGGCGAGGATGGCGACGAAAAGCTCAAGATCAAGGTCCGCTGAGGCCCCCCGGGCGCCGCCCCGCCAGCACGGGGCGGCGCCAAAGACGCGAAGGCGAAAGGAAATGCCAGATGCTTGACGACAGCCAACTCGAAAACGCCAAGAGCATGTCGATCATTGTCACGAAGGGCACGCTGGACTGGGCTTATCCGCCCTTCATCCTCGGGACCACCGCCGCGGCGATGGATGTGGAAGTGACCATGTTCTTCACCTTCTACGGCCTCGTCCTGCTCAAGAAGGATCTCGATCTCGGCTTCTCGACGCTCGGAAACGCGGCGATGGAAATGCCGATGATGGGCGGGCACATGAAGATGCCCAACATGGTGTCGATGCTGCCCGGCGCCGGCGCGCTGGCCGGCACCATGATGAAGAACCTGATGGCCAAGAAGGGCGTGGCTTCGATCGAGGATCTGCGCGAGGCGGCCGTCGATCTCGAGATCCGCATGATCGCCTGCCAGATGACGCTCGACCTCTTCGAATACTCGAAGGAGGACATGATCGACGGAATCGAGCTGGGAGGCGCCGCGACCTACATGGAGAACGCCCTCAAATCGGACATCAACCTGTTCATCTGAACGCTATCACTACCAAGGAGAAATCACGTGGCCGACCAAACCCTCAATGCCGAAGGTCTGAACTGCCCGCTTCCTATCCTCCGCGCCAAGAAGACGCTCAAGGGCATGAGTTCGGGTCAGGTGCTCGAGATCACCGCGACCGATCCGGGTTCAGTGGCCGACATGGCTGCCTTCTGCAACCAGACCGGCAACGAGCTCTTGAGTTCGTCCAGCGAAGGCGACGTCTACACCTACGAGATCAGGAAAGCCTGACATCCACGTGGATCGCGACCGTTCACGTCTGGTCAGCCGCTCAACCGGCGACTGACCCGGCCCTTGCAGGAGGCCGGACGAACGAGACGCCCGACGGCAAGGACCGCCACGACCACGACGCGACCGATCCCTTCCAACAAGGAAAGGATAGTCCGTGAAACTTGGAATTGTCGTCAGCGAGGGCCCCTACACCCATCAGGCCGCTGACACCGCTTATCATTTCGCGAAGGCGGCGCTGGACAAGGGGCACGAGGTGCCTCGCGTCTTCTTCTATCATGACGGGGTCAATGTCGCGACGCGCCTCAGCGTACCGCCGCAGGACGAACGCCATATCCAGAAGAACTGGACCGCGCTTGCCGCGGCAAACGATATCGACATGGTCGTATGCATCGCCGCCGCGCAACGCCGTGGCATTCTCGACGAGAACGAAGCCAAGCGGCAGGGCAAGGACGCCTCGAACCTCGCCGAAGGCTTCCGCATCTCCGGCCTCGGGCAGCTCATCGAGATGGGCATCGAATGTGACCGCATGGTCATGTTCGGCGATTGAGGGAGCATCACATGTCTGACGCCAAGAAGTTTCTCTATGTGAACCGCAAGGCACCGTACGGGACGATCTATGCTCTCGAAAGCCTCGAGGTCGTGTTGATCGCCGCTGCTTTCGAGCAGGATGTGAGCCTCGCATTTCTCGACGATGGCGTGTTCCAATTGACTAGGGATCAAAGCACCGACGCAATCGGCGTGAAAAACTTCTCGCCCACCTTCCGCGCGCTTGGCGATTACGAGGTCACCAAGCTCTTCGTGGAAAAGGAATCTCTGGACGAGCGGGGGCTGGACCCCTCCGATCTGCAGGAAATCGTGTGGGAAGACGAGGAGGAGGATTGGGAAGAGAAACCCTCCATCCGCATCGTCAGCCGCGCCGAGATGGCCGACATCATGGCCGACCAGGACGTGGTCCTGAGTTTCTGAGGGGGAGAACCGATGTCCACATTACATACTGTCAACAAGTCTCCCTTTGGCGATGGTGCCTTGTCGAGCTGCATCGCGCACTGCAAGGCCGGCGATGGCGTGTTGCTGATCGAAGATGGCGTCTACGGGGCGCTCGCCGGTTCGGCTATTTCGGAGGCCGTGGTGGCCTGCTCCGCCGATGTGGCCTTCTACCGGCTCGAAGGCGACGTGGCCGCGCGCGGCCTGCCCGGAGCAAAGTTGATCCGTCAGGTCAAACCCGTTGGCTATGACGGCTTCGTCGATCTCGTCACCGAGTATGACCGCACGCAATCCTGGCTCTGAATACACGCCGGAAAGTCGGCGGATACACCTGAAAGAAGAGGAAAACATCATGGCTTATCAAGTAAATGGCTCCACGATTGAAGCCGACGAAGAGGGCTACATTGTCAATCTCGATGACTGGTCGAAGGAACTGGCCGCCGAGATCGCCAAGGCCGAGAGCGTGGAGATGACCGAGAACCATTGGAAAGTCAT
Source organism: Tropicimonas marinistellae (assembly GCF_001509585.1). Lineage (GTDB taxonomy): Bacteria > Pseudomonadota > Alphaproteobacteria > Rhodobacterales > Rhodobacteraceae > Tropicimonas > Tropicimonas marinistellae. The sequence continues at coordinate 469,970 of NZ_LNCI01000002.1, forward strand.
CGACTTCCTGCGGAAGTACTATGACGAATTCCAGCTCGCGCCGGCGGTTCGGGTTCTTGTCAAGAATGCCAAGAAAAAGCTCGGTGCCGAGATCGGCAACAGCAAGACACTCGAGGAGATGTTCCCGAAAGGCGCTGCCAAGCAGGGCTGCAAGATTGCGGGTCTGCCCAAGCCCACCGGCTGCGTCTGACGGAAAGAACCCAGCGCCTTCCCCGGACCTCACCGGGGCGTTTCACCACCGAAGAGGGGCGCCGGTGACGCACAGGGATCGGTTTCGGCCGGTCCCGCAAGAACACAGGCCGCAAGGGAATGCTCTTTCGAAGCGCGGCGAGATCCTGCTTCGAGAGCAATGGGTGGAGAGACCCGGCAGGGCTCCACATTTGCGGCAGCGAGTGATGCCTGCCGAGCACGTGATTGTAAACCTACGGAGCCAATCATGAGAGCCACCTTGACCTGCCTTTTTGCCGCCTCGGCGATGCTGATCTTTCCTGCGGCCGAAAGCTTTGCAGAAGGCGACGGAAACTGGAAACGCGGCCGGATCTACTATCGCGCCGCCTGCACCTCCTGCCATACCGAAGAAGTCGGGGAATCCATCTCGCCTGCCTCCAAGAAGATCGCTGAGTGGGAAGCATGGATCGAGACGCCCGAGGGGGCCGAACACCTCGCGGAATATGTGAGCCAGGAGTACCGGGCCAGCATCGCGCCCGACAACAAGGTCGCCGAGAAGTTCGCACCCATCGGCAATGACGACCTCTGGGCAGACATCCGGGCCTTCGTCATATACGGCGCCAAGGATTCCGCGACTCCGGCCACTTGCAACTGAAAATCGCCCGGCCCCCGCACAGGCGTTCGGGGCGCCGGGGAGGGGACATGAAATGGCTACGCACGACTCCGCGACCGACGCTGCACCGGTAAAACCCTCACTTCCGGAATGGGCCGAGGGCTTCGCCGAGGATTACAAGAAGATCTTCATCGATGAGTGGTCGCCCTACCTGGGCTTCATGCTGCTCGTCAGTATCGCAATGATGCTCATGGCCAGCGGTGTCTTCTGGGGCGTCTTTGGCGGGCTGAAGCTCTGGGGCGATCACTTCAACAATGCGATCGGCCTCGGGGCCGCGCTGGGGATCAGCGAAAACCTGAAGGGACCGCTGGAACATCAGATGTCGGTCATGAACATTTCATTGCTTCTGGGCGCGTTCACCGCGGCGCTTATGTCGATGCAATTCGCTATCCGCAAGGCGCCTCTGAGCGAGTATGCCTATGGCGCCGTCGGCGGCGCGCTCATGGGGATCGGTGCAACCATTGCCGGGGGCTGCACCACAGGCGGGTTCTTCGTTCCACTGACATTCAGCGCGCCTGCGGGCTGGGCGATGTGGCTAGGCCTGCTGGCCGGTGCCTTCGTCGGCCTAAAGGTCCTGCTCTGGGGGATGGAGAACATCACCTGGGGCACAACCGCACCAAAAAACAGGACGCCGACGCTCAAGCCATACTTCCCCTACCTCGGCCTTGGTGTTGCAATCGTCGTGCTCTGGTGGGGCGTGAGTTGGCTCCGCAGTGAGGACAATTACACGACGATCCTCGCGCTGATGATGCTCTCGGGTTTCGGTATCGGCTTTGTGATGCACCGCTCGCGGCTCTGTTTCGCACGCGCGATCCGCGAGCCCTTCATGACGGCCGAGGGCATGATGACCAAGGCAATGATCCTCGCGATCTTCGTCGGCTTCCTCTTCGGCTCCGTTCTGATCCAGAAGGGAAATATCGACCCGTATGTCGCGATCTCCACGCGCTTCTGGCTTGGCTCGCTGATCGGCGGGGTGATCTTTGGCATCGGAATGGTGCTCGCGGGGGGCTGTGCGTCCGGCACGCTCTGGCGGATCGGAGAAGGCCATCTGAAACTCGTCGTGGTCCTGTTCTTCTTCGCCTGGGTCGGCTCCATCGCGAGCGCGCTGTTCGGCAATATGGGGCTGACCAAGGGCGAGCTCGATCTCGATTTCATGGATGGAATGGTCGAGTTTTCCAAACTCGGCTACCAAGCCTTCCTGCCCGACATGCTGGGGGGGTGGGGACCAACCTATTTCGCCATGATCGCCATTCTGGCCGTCTGGTGGTGCCTCGTTCGCTACAACGAGACCACAGAGAAATTCACTGTGATTTGAACGACATGTTTCCCGGGGCCGCTCGGGGAACACCACGCTCTCCAATACAGCAAACAGGAGGAGAAAATGAGCGCCAGGACCAAGTTGACAGGACTTGCCGTGGCCGTAGCGGTGGCCTTTGCCCCGGTTTCCATCGCATCGGCCGAGCAAGCCGCGCCGACCGCAGAAGACAAAGCCGGCTGGTTCCACGAGGAGCATGTGGTCGCTTACGACTTTATCGCGCCTTACGCGGTGCTGCCGCAGCGCGACGATGTGATGATCGTCGATTCTCGTCCCGAGCGCATGTTCGGCCCGGGCCACATCCCGACCTCGGTGTTGATCCCCGACAGCAAGTTCGCCGAAATGACCGGCATGCTACCCGAAGCAAAGGACCAGTTGCTGATCTTCTATTGCGGCGGCTATGCCTGCAAGCTCAGCCACAAGTCCGCCTTCAAAGCCGAGGAAATGGGCTACACCAATGTGAAGGTCTACGCCGCTGGTTTCCCGGACTGGAAGGAAAAGGGTGGATCGGTCTCGATCAACACCGCTTATCTGCAGCAGCTCATGGCCGGTGAAGAGCCGGTGATGGTCGTCGACTCGCGCCCGAAGGGCAGCAAGTACGACAAGGGCAATATCCCAGGTTCGATCAGCCTGCCTGACAGCAAGTTCGAGGCCATGGCCGGCCTGCTGCCCGCCAACAAGGACACCGCGCTCGTGTTCTATTGCGGCGGCTACATCTGCAAGCTGTCGGACAATTCCGCCCAGGCCGCGATGAAGATGGGGTACACAAAGGTCTTCACCTATCCGGCCGGCTATCCAGAGTGGAAGAAGCTCGTCGGAGTCGTCGCGATGCATGTCTCGCCGGACACCAATGCCGCCGCCTCCATGGCCGTGCCGGAAATGGCCGCGCCGGGCGAAGGTGCAATGGGTGTCGAGGAGTTCAACAACATCCTCGCCGACCGTCTGGACAACGTGCTGATCGTCGATGTCCGCGACGCGGAAGAATATGCAGCCGGTGCCCTCGAAGGGTCGATGAACATCCCGGTAGGCGAGTTGGAGGACAAGGTGTTCGACCTGCCCGACGACAAGAAGATCATCTTCATCTGCACCTCCGGTGGACGCAGCGGCGAGGCCTATGACCTCTCCAAGCTGTTGAATCCGGGGCTCGACGTGGCCTTCCTGGACGCTGTTGTTAAGTATGGCAAGGACGGCACCATCGAGGTTCTGCCGCACAGCTGATCGGTTTTCGATCCCTGCTCATGGAGACGGCCGGCAGATGCGGGCCGTTTTCGTTTCGGGAGAGTCGCTGTCAGGCGGAGGCAACGTTCCAGGCGTCCAGCGTTTCCCGGGCCAGCGCCACTGCCTGCGGGATTGCCACGGCCACTTTCGAGCTCAGCTCGGTGCCCCAGCCCAGCGTCGCCGGCTCAATACCTATGAGTGCGCGCCGCTCCGGCAGGTCTCCGCTCAGCCGGTTCATGTCGAACAGATCGGCAAGCCCGACCTCATGAACGCTGAGCTTGCCCGAGCGCACGAAGGCGTCCATCTCGTCCCCCTCAAGCCGTCGGACCGTGCCCGCGCCGGAGTGGAATTGTGCGGCATCAAAGACCACCAATTGATCGGCCGCCCCGATGGGTTCGGCCAGCGTGAAGCTGAGCGTTCCGCCGTCGATGCAGGTGATCTCGGCCTCCTCTCCATAAAGCGTTTCGAACATCTCCACAGCCCGGACCCCGGCAGCTTCGTCCGACATGATGGAGTTCCCGATTCCCAGAATGAGTATCCGCGCCACGCAACTTCTCCATTCTTGGTCCCGGGCTCTTGGCGGTGTTGATATGACAAAACGAGACAAATCGTCAGCCTGCATCTTCCCTTAAAACGTATTACAAACTTCGAATATAAGAACAACAAGAAAGGACGTGATTCATGTGCCTTGCCGTGCCGATGCGTATCAATGCAATCGATGGTTTCGTCGCGACATGTGAGGCCTGCGGGATCGAGCGGGACGTGAACCTGTTCATGATGCAGGGCGAAGATCTGGCTATTGGCGATCACGTGCTGATCCATGTCGGATACGCGATCAAGAAGGTGTCGGAAGAAGAAGCCCGGTTGAGCTGGGACGCCTTCGACGAGATCCTGTCGGACAATGCATGAACTCGCAATCTGCCAGGCGCTGATCGATCAGGTCGAAACAGTGGCCAGCAATAATCGCGCAACCCGTGTGAGCGGCGTCACGCTTGATGTCGGCCCGCTATCAGGCGTGGTGCCGGAACTGCTCTTGAATGCCTTTCCCGTCGCAGCGGCCGGCTCTGTGGCCGAGGGCGCAATCCTGACCATCGAGGCCGCGCCGGTACGAGTCTGGTGCAAGAGCTGCGAAACCGAAAGTGACGCGAAGATCAACCGCCTGGTCTGCGCAAGCTGCGGCGACTGGCGGACGGAGCTACGCTCTGGAGATGAACTGATGTTAAGGTCCGTGGTGCTGGAGGATGCAACATCCACGCCGCATGCGGGCCAACCCGAGGAGAAACAACGTGTGTGATACTTGTGGATGCAACGTTACCCTTGCCAATAGGGAGCTTGCCGAGGGCAAGCAGGCGACACAGGTCCTCGGCAACCTGTTGCAGGTCAATGACGACCAGGCCTTGCACAACCGGGTGCATTTCAATGGGCATGGCGTGTTGTCGGTGAACCTGATGTCGTCCCCCGGCGCAGGCAAGACCGCGCTTCTGGAAGCCACCGCCGAACTGCTTGGCAACGAGCTTCGTATTGGGGTGATTGAGGGCGATCTGGAGACCGAGAATGACGCGGAGCGCATCCGCGCCTGCGGCGTGCCCGTCGTTCAGATATGCACCGGAACGGCCTGCCACCTAGACGCCCACATGGTGCATGACGCCCTGCACCAGATCGATCTGGACGGGCTGGATGTGCTGTTCGTGGAAAATGTTGGCAATCTCGTCTGCCCTGCCAGTTTCGATCTTGGCCAGCACCGGAACGTCGCGTTGCTGTCGACCCCGGAAGGCGACGACAAGCCGGCAAAATACCCGGTGATGTTCCGCTCGGCCGACCTCGTCCTGCTCACCAAGCGGGACCTTGCCCCCTACATGCCGGAGTTCGATGCAGCAAAGGCCGTGAGCTATGTGCGCCAGTTGGGCAATGTCGCGCCGATCCTGGAGCTATCTGCAAAGTCGGGCGAGGGGCTCGAGGGATGGGCGAGTTGGCTGAAGCGCGGCGTGGCGGACCTGCGGGAAAACCTCGCCGTTCCGACCGCTGAGGGAGCCTAAGAATGGCCCTTTCTGCTGCCGACTGGCTGGCGCGGATCCGGACCCTGGATCTGCCTGAAAAGGTTCGGATCATGAATGTCTGTGGTGGGCACGAGCGGTCCATCACCCAGGCGGGGCTTCGGGGCGCGTTGCCTCCGAATATCGAGTTGATCCCGGGCCCCGGCTGCCCGGTCTGCGTCTGTCCGGAGGAGGATGTCTACCAGGCGATCCAGTTGGCCACGCGGGAGGACCTGACGCTGGCAACCTTCGGCGACATGCTCCGTGTGCCCGTGAATGTGCGCAAGAACGAGATCCGCTCGCTGGAGCAGGCAAAGGCGGCCGGCGCCGATGTGGTCCCCGTCGCCAGCCCACAGGAAGTGGTGGCGTTGGCCCGGGCAAACCCGGACCGCCGCCTGGTGTTCTTCGCCGCCGGTTTCGAGACCACGACCGCGCCGGTTGCCGCGATGATGGCGCAGGGCGTGCCCGACAACCTGCTACTGTTGCTCTCGGGTCGGCTCACCTGGCCGGCGGTCTCCATGCTGCTGAACTCGGGCGAGATTGGCTTCGATGCGCTGATCGCTCCCGGCCATGTCGGCACGGTCATGGGCCCGGAAGAATGGGAGTTTGTCGTCTCGGAGCATGGCGTACCCGCGGCCATTGCTGGGTTCGACAGCGGTAGCCTTATGGCCTCCATGTACTCGGTGCTGCGGCAATTGCAGGACGCCAAGCCCTTCCTCGACAATTGCTATCCCAGCGTTGTTCAGCCCGGCGGCAACCCGATGGCGCGAAAGTTCCTCGACGATGTGATGGAGGTCATGGATGCCACGTGGCGCGGGATCGGAACGATCCCCGGCTCTGGTTTCACCTTGAGGCCGGACTACGCAGAACATGACGCACAGAAGGTCTTGCCGGACTATGGCGACGAGGCCCGCCGCCGGGTGGGCGAGATGCCCGCCGGCTGCGATTGCGCGCGCGTGGTACTTGGCCGGATCTACCCTGACCAGTGCCGCATCTTTAGCGCCCCCTGCACACCGCGAAATCCGGTTGGTCCCTGCATGGTGTCCGACGAAGGCGCCTGCCGGATCTGGTGGTCCAGCGGGCGGCGAACCCGCCTGGAGTTGGCCGCTAAATGACGCGAGACCCGGACGTGTCAACCCAACCCACCCTATCCTCCGTGGCACGGCGGATCGTGCTGCGGGGCCATGTACAGGGCGTCGGCTTTCGCCCGCATGTTTTCCGCGTCGCGGTGGGGCTCGGTTTGGTTGGCTGGGTCCAGAACCGGATGGGAGAGGTCCATGCCCATGTCGAGGGACCGGAAGGCGATGTTCTGAGCTTCCTGCGAGATGTCCTGGAGCAGGCTCCGCCGCTATCGAAGCCAACCCTTGATGAATGTGTCGAGACAGGCCCGGAGCAGGCCGGGAACTTCGCGATCCTCGACAGCGATGAGGGCTCCGACGCCTCGATCTTCGTACCTGCAGACACGTCAGTCTGTCCGGATTGCCTTCGGGAGATGCGTGACCCCGCGGATCGCCGCCACCGTTATCCGTTCATCAACTGCACCCAATGCGGGCCGCGCTACACGCTGATAGAGGCCATGCCCTATGACCGGCCAAACACCACCATGGCCGGTTTCCCGCTCTGTGCCGCCTGCCGGCGGGAATACGAAGATCCCACGAACCGCCGGTTCCATGCCGAGCCCGTCGCGTGCCCGGAATGTGGCCCATCCCTGCGTTTTTCGCGGCCGGGAGAGCCCGACATTGCCGACACCGAACACGCGCTGGTGGCGGCGATCGCGGCGCTTAAGGCTGGCGACATCCTCGCCGTGCGGGGCATCGGCGGCTACCACCTGCTGTGTGATGCGCGCAACGAGGCCACTGTCCTGCGGCTCCGTGACCTTAAGGGGCGCCCAGACAAGCCCTTGGCGGTGATGGTTCCCGAGAAAGGCGCGGATGGTCTGGACGAGGTGCGTGCGTTGGTGACCCTCACCAAGCTCGCGGCAGATGCCCTTGTCACGCCGCAACGTCCGATCATGCTCCTGCCGCGACGGGCGGAGGCCGAGCTGGCTGCCAGCGTTGCACCGGGTTGCGCAGAGCTGGGTCTCTTCCTGCCCTATAGTCCGCTGCACGTGCTGATGCTCGACGCGATTGACGCGCCTCTCGTTGCGACCTCGGCCAATCTCAGCGGCGAGCCGGTCCTGATTGCGCCGGAGGAGATTGATGAACGTCTCTCCGGCGTCGCCGACGCCGTGCTGCACCATAACCGTCCGATCTCTCGCCCCGCAGACGACCCGGTATTGCGCGAGATCGGCGGGATTATCACCCCGCTACGCCTTGGCCGCGGCAATGCCCCGGTCGAACTGGCACTTCCCGCCCCCGTGCCAAAGCCCGCTCTGGCCCTCGGCTCGCAGATGAAAGCGACCGTTGCGCTCGCCTTTGGCGAACGCGCGGTCATCTCGCCCCATATCGGAGAAATGGAGGCCCCGCGCAGCCTGCAAGTGTTGCAGGAGGTCTCGCGCAGCCTGCAAGCGCTCTATGGTAAAACGGCCAGCGCCCTGCTCTGCGATGCCCATCCGGGCTACACTACCCACCGCTGGGCGCGCACGCAGGGGATGCCGGTGGTCCCGATCCTGCACCATCATGCCCATGCCTCCGCGCTCGCAGCCGAATATCCGGAAGCGACAGGATATTGGATGACCTTCACCTGGGACGGCGTGGGTCTGGGCGAGGACGGCGTGCTGTGGGGCGGCGACGTGCTCTGGGGCCAGCCGGGGCGCTGGCGCCGTGTTGCCCGTTTCCGCCCCTTCCGCCTCACCGGGGGCGACCGTGCCGGGCGCGAACCCTGGCGCAGCGCCGCGGCGCTTTGCTGGGCAGAAAATCGAGATCTTCCTTGCGTGCCGGACGGGGCAGAGATTGCCCGAACTGCTTGGGAAAAGGGTATCAATACGTTTGAAACCACCGCCGCCGGCCGAATCTTCGACGCGGCGGCCTGCCTTGTGATCGGCGTGACCCATGGCAGCTTCGAGGCGCAGGGGCCGATGCTTCTGGAAACCCTTGCTGGCGACATCGCAGGCACGTCGACCCCGCTGCCGGTGGCGCGGCGAGATGGTCTTTGGGAGGTCGACTGGGCTCCGCTCATTGCGCCGCTGTCAGACCAGACCCGTAGCCCAGAAAGCCGCGCTGCCGATTTCCACGCCAGCATGGCCCAAGTTGTTCCCGATCTGGTCGGACACCTGGTCAGGGACTATCCCTGTTCGCAGGTTGGTCTGACCGGCGGCGTTTTTCAGAATGCGCGCCTCGTCGGTGAGATCCAGGGCAGGACCCGCAATCTGGAGACACCGCTGAAACTGCATCGGCGCGTCCCATGCAACGACGCCGCCATCGCCTTCGGGCAGGTGGTGGAATATGCAGCGCAGGCAGGAGGAGACACCGAATGACCCTTCAGGATAGCCATATCTCGCTCGCCCACGGTAACGGCGGACGCTATATGCGCGAGCTTATCGAAGAGGTCTTTGCACGACATCTGTCGAATGGCACGCTGGACACGTCAGCGGATTCCGTCGCGCTCTCGCTTCCGGGCCAGCAGATCATGTTCACGACCGATGGCTTCACGGTCCAGCCGCTGGAGTTCCCCGGCGGCTCCATTGGTTCGCTGGCCGTGCATGGCACGACCAATGACCTCGCGGTCTCCGGCGCCGATCCGCTCTATCTTAGCCTGAATGCCTTTATCGAGGAAGGATTCGACGTGGCCCAACTTGAGCGTATCGTGGCCGACCTCGGGCGCGCGGCTGCCGAGATTGGTGTCTCGGTCGCGGCCGGCGACACAAAGGTGCTGCCGCGCGGCCATGGCGGCGGGATCTATCTCGCGACCACCGGTATTGGCGTCTTCCGCCATCCAGGCAAGCTGGCGATGGGGGAGATCCGCGAGGGGGACAAGATGCTGGTGAGCGGTACGATCGGCGATCACGGCATCTCCGTAATGCTGGCCCGCGAGCAGTTCGGGTTACGTGGCGATATCCTTTCCGACGCGGCGAGTGTCTTGCCCCTGACGCAGGCCCTTCGCGGGATCGCGGGTATCCGCTTCATGCGCGACCCCACGCGGGGCGGGCTCGTCTCCGTGGCGCACGAGATCACCCGCACGGCGGGTCTCGCGCTTACGCTGAATGCGCCGGCGATCCCGGTAAGACCGGCCGTTCACACCGTTTGCGACATGCTGGGCTATGATCCTTATTACCTTGCCTCCGAGGGACGGGTTGTTGCCGTGGTGGCTCCGGACGCTGCGGAGGAAGTGCTCGCGGCCTGGCAAGACCTGCCCGACGGCCGCGACGCAGCCCTTATCGGGGAATTTCGTGCGGGCGACGCGGGCACGCCGGTGACGCTGATGACAGAAGTCGGGGGGCTCAGGATGCTGGAAGAACTGGAGGACGATCCTTTGCCCCGGATCTGCTGAGGCGCCTCGAACCGGTGGCGGCATGCATGCCTCACTGTTGGGTTCCAGCTCGGCCACGACCTTCTTCAGCGAGGCATTCTCTTTCTCCAAGTTGCGCAGTTCCGACAGCTGGGACTTGCCCGTTCCACCAAAACGACACCGCCAGTTGTCGTAGGTCGCATCGCTGAAACCGACCGCAAGACACGCTGTTCGCACGTCATCTCCTTCCGCCAGCTTCAACTCGATCTCTCTTAGCAACAACTTCAGGACTTCCTCATCCAAACACCGTTTCCGAGCCATCACTCGTCCCCCCCTCGTGGTCCGAAAACGGCCCCGTTCGAGGGGTCCGTCACAATCGAGAGCTTCGGGAAACTGGATCTGGGCTTGAAGGCGCAGCTTGCGACGGACAGCAAGCTGTCGGCCATCCGCTATTAGCAGGCCCTCGACGCGACGGACAAGCGAACGCTGGATCAATTGGCTGAGGTGCTGCTGGTCGAGTAGGCTGTGCGATCGGCGCGTTTTCTGGGGTCTGGGGCGAGCCAGACTTCCAGCGCCTTGGCCTTAGACCACGCTCACCCCGCCATGCTATCAATTTGCAACTAATTTGCAGGCGCGACAGATGACATGGGTGAAAGGCTAGAGCGGCAACCCGAGCGGACGCCCTCGCATGGACCCGCAGGTGCGCGCGGCGATCCGCCAGAACGGCGTGACGGGAGTTGAGCGAATGCGTGAACTGCTGGACGACGACAGCGCGTGGGGGCGTGACGGGTGGCTCGATCCGAAGGTGCAGGTCCAACTGGCGGAAACCGCAATCGTCAGGGTCTTCGGCAGTCATGCGCTGGCGAACGACGACCTTGCGCCGACGGGAATGGACTTGAGTCGGACTATGAGAGCCGTGTACGACGCGATGCGGGCGGAGGGAATGCTGCCCGAATTTCGGTCGGCGCAGATAGCGACCGATGTGAACTAACTGGCCGTCGGCGGGTCAATGGCCCCGACAGGTAGTTGGCTCTGTACCGGCCTATAGAGCGGATTTAGGCGGCAGGTCTGCATGGCGGCACACATGACCACTCCAACGTGCTGGAAGCCTCTAAAAACCGCTCTAAGGCAGCTCTGTGATCCTCAGGGCGGAGCAACCGCGCGCTAGCGAACGACGACCACGCGCCGACGGGAATGGAACAGGGCCGGGCTACGAGGGCCTTCTACGATACAATGCGAGAGGACGGAGTGCTGCCCGAACTCCTGAACGTGAAGAAGACGACCGGCCTGAACTGAAGGGACGCAGGAGGGTCAATTGACCCTCTTACTGCAATCCGTTCGCTGTCTGCCGTCCCAAATAGCGGATTGTGACGCGATGTCTCCCGATACCCCCCTCCTGACTACGCCAGCGTGCGGGAAGACGCCGTAATCCGCCCAAATGTGGCCCCACCGTTTTGAGGGCGGGTCGGCCCCATGTTGGCCAACAACGATCAGACGCCGACCAAGCAATACTGATCAGAGCTGCCGGGCTGCCCACGACAAGATGAATGCGGTAGTTGTAGTGCCCCAGCTGATTGCTTCGGCTTTAGCAACCGACCGGTATCGACGCGACGCAAGTTAAGTGACCCTTCTGCGAGCCGATTTCAAGTTTGGAAGTAGGTCAACTTGGAAGCAGCACAGGCGAAGCATGCGTGCTGGCAGCGGCTGCTTCCTGCGCAATCCTGCCGTTCGCGCTGATTGAGCGCCGCGCACCTGCGGCATTGGCGTCCTCACCCGAAGCGGCCGTTCGAACCTACCGGGCTGTCCATTCCCGCAGTGCCGCCAATTCGCGGCATGCTGCGAGCGGTGGTAGAGATCTCATAACGGTGGGGTCCAAAAGACAGTGGGAGCCACATAGCGGGGCCACAAAACTCGCCTCCCCAGTAGTTTCTGCGGAGGCGAGTTTCGTCGCTGCTAGGAACGGCTCCGTTCCCACTCTATCAGTTGTATTTTCGGATTTCCCCGGACTTCAGCCGCGAAAGATAGCTTTGCAATTCGGCCTTGACTATCGGCATCAAGAAATAAAGGCCGATGATGTTGACAACTGCCATCGCGAAGATGGCGGCGTCGGAAAAATCGATAACCGGACCTAGGTTCGCAGCCGCTCCAATTATCACGAAGACGCAGAAGATCACCTTGAACACGATCTCCTTGTTCTTTCCTTCGCCGAATAGGAAGGTCCACGCCTTAAGGCCGTAGTAGGACCAACTGATCATCGTTGAGAAGGCAAACAGTATCACTGCGATGGCCAGAACGTACTGGAACCAACCGAACGCCGAAGAAAACGCCGCCGAGGTCAGCGCGACGCCGGAGTTCCCGTCAACTGTCTGGATAGCAGTGCCACCCTCGTTCAGAAGATATAGTCCAGTGTTCGGGTCGGATATGAGCTGCCCGGTGATGATGATCACAAGCGCAGTCATCGTGCAGATGACCACCGTGTCGATGAACGGTTCGAGAAGCGAAACGAAACCTTCGGTGATCGGCTCCTTCGTACGCACTGCGGAGTGTGCGATTGCCGCGGACCCGACACCTGCTTCGTTTGAAAACGCCGCGCGCTTGAAACCCTGGATCAGAGCGCCAACAAATCCGCCCGCAATGCCAAGTCCGGTGAACGCACCTTCGAAGATCTGACCGAAGGCCCACCCAATCTTGTCGGCATTCATGAGAATAATCACGATCGCCGTCAGGACATACAGAATGCCCATGAACGGCACAACCTTCTCGGTGACGCTAGCAATCGATTTAAGGCCACCTATGATGACCGCAAACACGATAGCTGCGAACACGAGCCCGGTGATCCATCCTGGGTAGTCACCCACCACGTTTGAGATCTGGGCATGTGCTTGGTTGGCCTGGAACATGTTGCCGCCGCCAAGTGCGCCGAGGATACAAAAGATCGAGAATAACACTGCCAGGAAACGTCCCGCGGGTATGCCGCGTTCATCGAAACCCTTGGTTAGGTAATACATCGGGCCCCCGGAAACGGTCCCATCCTCGTATTCATTTCGGTACTTCACACCGAGAGTACACTCAGTGAACTTGGACGCCATTCCCATTAAGCCAGCAAGTATCATCCAGAAAGTTGCGCCTGGTCCACCGATTCCAACCGCAACCGCGACCCCGGCGATATTTCCAAGACCGACCGTGCCCGAAAGCGCCGTTGCTAGGGCTTGGAAGTGACTGACCTCGCCCGCGTCGTTTGGGTCGGAATAGTCGCCCCTTACCAGCGCGATCGAATGTGGAAACGCACGAAACTGGATCAGTCCGAAGTAGACCGTAAAAATGGTCGCCGCGATCACTAGCCATGCAACGATCCACGGAAAGTTCGTTCCGGGAAAGGGGCTGAATATTAGACTTACAAACCAACCGGTAGAGCTGGCGAAGATCTCGTTGACGCGTTCGTCGATCGATTGGGCCAGAGCTGGCGCTGTCGCCAGAAGTAAGGCCGCTGGCGTGAGCATCAACGCTCGAAGTAGGTTATTCATGACTGTCCCTGTTCTTTAAAATTTATGGAACGATCGTGACGGGCACGGGCGAGGCCTGCGCAAGGCTTCCTGCAACCGATCCGAACAACCGCGATGACAGGGAAGAGTGCCCCGTCCGACCGATAACCACCTGCGAGGCACTAGTTTCCTCAATTATCTTGCAAAGGGTTTCGGCAATATGCCCGTACCTCAACTCGGTAGAGGCATTGATACCCTGCTGTCCTAGCTCTTCAATCACGGGCCCGAGCAAAGCTTTTTCTGCCCGGTCCAACTCCTCTTTGCGACGCTTATGTCTCTCTTCCAGTTCTTCGGGAGTGAGAAATGAATACGGTGACCATTCTAGAACATGGGCAATCACCAGATCTGCACCTTCGACTTTTGCCAGGCCGGAGGCAAACGCCAACGCAGACTTGGCGCTCTCGCTGTCGTCAAATCCTAAGACAATCTTACGTGACACAGTTCCCTCCTTATTCGTTCCCAAACATGAGATGGGTTAAACCTAACCCTTGACCCACCACCAACGTGAATCTTTTTCTCGTTACATCGGGTCGACTGGCCAGTTTGATTCCGACAGCAAGCGGTGGGTCGAAGGGTTGAGTTGAAGCTCGTCGCCGAGAACTTGTTCCAGGCTTTGGTTGTCAAAGCAGCTCAATCGGTTTGGAGAAGGCATCCCGGTTTTCCTCCTCGCGGCCATCCTTTGAAGGTCCCGAAGCGAACGTCAGGAAGGCCCGCTTGAACTTGGTGCGAGATGCCGCGAACGCCCGCTTCCTCTCCGCTTGAGTAGCCGTCGAAGTAGCAAAGCAGGGATTGCTGCTCTGCCGACAATAACCTCTAGGTCGGCATGCTATCACTTCCGTTTCCCGGATGGGCGAGGGCAAGGTTTACATTGATGCGGCCCTTGGGCACCACGCACCGCCTTGCGGTAGTAAAGGTCGTGTTGGGTCGTGTGGAGGCGGTAGAACAAAATTACTCACGTACTCGTTCGTCCTATGACCGTTGCCCCCACAACTCTCAGGACCTCCACAGGGCAGGATTAACATTTTCCGGTTGCCAGATATAAGAGCCAGTCGGAAACACTTCGTTTCCGGGGTCGGTTTCCGATGGTGTGCTCGAACGGCACCAAGATCTCTCCGTTGCTCCTGCGCACATCCGACGCGATTTCTATCTGCTTCGCCGGCGACGGACGTCCAGTCATGCGTATCGTTGTCCGTCTCCACTGAATCTGCAGGTCGGGCTGGGCGGATTGCAGTGGCGTTTGTTGACGCTCATTGGACGATTGGTCCCTGCGCATTCCTGCTGTTAGAGGTATTGGGCGTATGGTGAGCTTCGCGGGTCGTGCCGTCGCTAATGGCAGCGGGCCGCCGCGGCAGCAAGGCGCTCTGCCGTGCCCATTGCGGACACGATGTATCCGGTGTCGCCGTGGATCAGGGATAGGCTTATGCCGCCCTCGATCAATAACATGACCTGGCGCGCCAAACAGCCGGCCTCGCTCGCTCCCGTGGCTTCGAAGCGATCGGCCAACCATGTTTCGACCGCAGCCTTGTGTCGGCTGGCCGCCCGCCTCGCCGGATGTCCATCCATATCGGCAAGCTCAGCGCTTACACGCGAGAACCCGGAACCTAGCCATTCCGGTCCTTCCGCCCACGTGTGGAGTTCGGAGAAGAGGTCGACGACGATCTTCGGCGCCGTGTTCGATGAGGGTTTCATCCACCTCTGATACTGTTTCATCAGGTACAGATGCTGCACCTCGATAACCGCGGCGATAACGTCGTCCTTGCTGTTGAAGTGATAATAGACCGTCCGTTTGGTTACGCCTGCGCAGTCTGCAATCTCATCCACGCTGACCCGCGTGAACCCCTTGCGATAGAACAGCTTGTAGGCCGCGCGAAGTATCCTGCCCTTGGTGTCAGGCTTAATGCGTTCCATGGCTAAGTATACTCACTAGTGAGGCGACACCAAATACTAGCAGCGATATCCTTGGTGCCGCCTGGATTGCCTTGGCTGGAGAAACATCGACGTGAGCAATGCAACCTTGGAAATCATCCAGATCGCGTCAAGCATAGTTGGCTCTGTCGCTGTGGCACTGACCGTCGTCTATTTGGCGATCCAAGTCCGAGCGAGCACCAGAGCGACATACTCCCAAACCTATCAAACGGCTGTTGCGGCGCTTGGTGACATGGCCGCCATCGTCGGTGAGAGCAAGGAGAAGGCCAAACTCTACGCCGACGGTATGGCCGACCCAGACCAATTGGACGCGGACGAGTACCTCCAGTTCGCCTATTTAGGTATCAGCCTCTTCCGTAAGTACGAGAACGCCTATTTCCAGTATCGGTCAGGGATGATCGACGACGAGTTCTGGGATGGGCATCGCGACAATCTCCTTTGGTTCTTTCACCGGCCCGGGACGCAGCGGTGGTGGAGCGAGCGGCGCCTCGGTTTCAGCAAGTCTTTCAGGGAGTACCTTGAAAGTACGTCCGAAACGGACATGGCTGCACAGGATGGACGCTATGTTTGAAGGTTGCTTAAGGCTCTAACCGGTCATCTGATAGTTTCACTCGGATGACCGCACAGTCGGCGAATTCGCCGTTCCTGGTTTCGCAGTCCGCGCCCAATACCGCCTGGCGCCATGAGGGCCATTACCTGCGCAGAGCGGACGTTTCCCGAGAGAAGCACTTCGCGGGCGCAGCACGATTTCAGACTGTCGCGACCGGCCCCAAAGAACCGTTCACTCGCATCATGACGCATTGTCGGGATTTCGCAGTTGCGGCCGTTCGGATCAAGATGGACTGGCGAGGCGACGCCATCTCGGTCGAGCCAGCATCGACATGAGCACAGCTTAGAGCAAGGCCAGGCAAATCCAGCAAATTGCGGTTGGAAGAACCGCTGCCTTCAACAAACCGAGCGGAGAGACCGCGTCACCGAAATGGGCCTTGAGGATCGACTGGCCGGCCGGGTTGGGGGCGTTGGCGATTACTGTCAGTCCACCGCCGGCCACGGCACCTGCGACCACAGCGTATTTCAGCTCAGGTGTGAAGCCAGGCACGAGCGTAGCAAGATAGGTGATGGCAGCGTTATCGTTGAATGCGGTGAGGATCGTTGCCCCCAGCATGAGCTCCACCTCGCTCAGGCTCTGGAGCACAGGAGCGATCCACCAGCCCTGCACGCCGCCGTGAATGACGAGACCGGCCAAGAAGAAGCCGACCAGCATCGCCGGCTGCAGGCGGATCGTGTTCTGGAACTCCTCCGTGACCTTAGCGAAGCCCATGAAGAAGAGCAGCCCGAGGATGAAGAAGGCGGCGTAATGCGCGTTGATGATGGTCCAGGCCATGAAGCCGACATGCACAGCGGTAATCCAGTGAGGTACCGGGTCTTCGCGCTGGTCCCAGTCGGGATCGTGGAACTCGGGCCGTAGAGTGTCTGGCAGGAGCGAGGGCATCGCGCGGCGCAGGCGGTAGAGGACCACCTCCTCGAAACGCTGCTCCAGTGCTTCGCGTCCGAGGACAGGGTCCACGCCCTGCGCTTCCAGCTTGGGAAGCACCTTGCCCTCGACCTCTGCCTGTACGTCATGCGCGAATTGCCGGACATTGGCCTCCATGGTTTCAGCCGCGTTCTGGCGCGCGTCCACAAGATGTTCAGCCTCACTCCACTCACGTTCGATCAGGTCGCGCGGGACATGCAGGCGACTGATCTCGTCCTTGAGCATGCGGATCGCGAAGGTCTTCTGGAGGCGCGAAAGCTCGCCCCGAAAGGCAAGAAAATAGATCGTATTGGCAATCAGGATACCGATGATGGCCTTCCAGCCGAAATTCGTGAGCATATGGGCCGTGCCCCAATCCCAAGGCCCGGCAACCATGAGCACCGGGGGAGCGGCAAAATGCGTGAGCGTGCCGCCGACCGAGACATTGACAAAGAGCAGCCCGAGCGTGGCGTATTTCAACCCCTCCGAGGGCCCGAGCGCATAGAAGCGCTGCGAGAGCAGGAGGGCGGAGATCGTCATGGCCGCCGGCTCGGTGATAAAGGAGCCGAGCAGCGGGCCGATGGTCAGAACCGTGATCCAGAAGGCCGTGAGCGTGCCTCCGAGCAAGCCGGAAATCGCCAGCATGATCCGTTCGGCGAGTTTCAGGATCGGCCGGGTCGAGGCCAGCACCATTATGACGATAACGAAACCGGCCTCGTTCAGGTTCACCCCGTGGTTCACGTAATCGACCACCGTGTGCCAGTCGTGGAAGACCGCGATGGCGAGCATCAGCGGGATCACCCAGAGGCCGAAGACCACCTCGATCTCGCCGAGGAAATGGTAGAGACCCGCCCGGATATCGCGCGACTTCTCGTCCAGTTCCCCGCTGGCGACGCGGGCTGCGTGTTCATGGTGCCGCCGCTCGCTCATCTTCATGAACTTCGCCGCCATGAAGGTGTGGACGATCGCACAGAAGAAGAGGATGCTGGCGACGAGGTTGAATGGTTCCTGCGCGATACGGTGGCGGAGGATCGCGCCGATACCGGTCATCTCTTGGTCGCCATAGGATTCGAAACTGGGCGGGAAGTCTCCGGCCGGCGCGGCCCCTGCGGCGAGGGACGGTTCGGCAAGAAGCGCGGCGGCAATCAAGGCGAGACCAACGAGCCAGAGGCGCCACGGATGCGTTTTGGTGAAGAAAAGGCCGGTCCGGGTCATTGTCTGTGCACCTTCTGGTTTGCGTGAATGGTCATCCTGGGTCATTGCTTCGCACTCTGCGTGAGGCGGCTCAGTGCGGAGATGGCAAACCCGGCGAGGAGGATGCCGAGGATCTCGGCGAGCAGGCGTTCATTCCCGAGCGCATGGCCGACTGCATCGCCACGCGCGCCCATCGGGTAGGAGAACATCACCGCGAAGGCGCCGACCAGCAGCGCCATGTTCACCTTGTAGAAGGCCAGGGCGAAAAAGGAGCAGAGCGCGATGACGAGTTCCTGCGCGGCAAGCCCGGGGAAGACCCAGCCGATGTAGAATCCGACGATCACGCCACCCATGCCGAAGATCATGCGGCCGAGGCCGGCCTGCCATGTCTGTTCGGCCGAGGGGCTGATGATGTTGAGCGAGGCCTGTGCCATGAGCGTCGGGTCGGCCGTCAGGAGACGTCCGCCAACAGCGATCCCGGTCATCACGGTTGCCGAAAGAACCCCGGCATAGGGAAGTGCAATCCGATCCGGGACAGGGTCCGGGGAGAATGGCGGGGCGTTCCAGGTACGGCCGCGGAAGCGGACCTGCCGGATGATCCAGTACGCCGAGATCCCCAGCACGCCGACGAAATGCCCCTCCAGCGTGTTGCCCAGCCCGAGCGAGGCCGAGAAGAGCGGCGAGATCACGTACCAGAAGATCAGGACGAAGCCGGTCAGATACCAGAAGGTGCCGAAGCGCATCAGCGCGGCCGCCGCGAAAGCGACGAGCCCCACGGCCAGGATCCGACCGATTTCGTGGGGCAGGACCAGGTGGCCGACAAGCGAAAGCAGGCCGCCGGCGACGAGATAGATCAGCAATGCGGCCACACCGCTGCGCAGGTGGCGATGGTCTGTCAGAAGCAGTGGCAGCCAGGCGAGCAGCGCGCTGAGTCCGGCCGTCATCCAGCTGGCATCCTGGAAATGGGCGAGGTTCATCACCGTGAAGGAGACGAGCGCGAACCAGAGGCCGAGGCGCAGGTCTGTCTTGGACCAGTCGAAACTCATGGGCACCGCCCCGCGTTGTTTAGGGACGGGTCGGCGGGCCCCTGGCCGAAAACGAGGCACAGAATATCAGCCATTCTGCGGGCCCGCCGAAGGCGCACGCCAGAGCCGTCGCAGGAAGTCCAGCAGGGCAAAGGCGAAGGCGACGTAGATCAGGGCGATTGCAATCTGGGAGAGGCGGTCGATGACCTTGGCCGATGCGATGGTCTTGTCGGAGCCGAGCATCGCCGTAAGCAGCAAGATGAAGCCGAAGCTGCCGCTGGACCACGCGCCCGCGCTCGCTTTGTGGGAGAAGTAATTGGTGGCGAAGATGTAGATCGCCAGAAACACGGTTGCGATCATCAGCGGCAGGAAAGGCGCCATGACGAGTACCTCGAACACGAGCACCATGCCGACCCCGCCATAGAGCAGGTTCCCCTTGAGGTAGTCCATTCCCATATAGACCGACCCAGCCGCGCTGAGGGACATCGCGAAGAGCGCTGTGTAGACCAGCACCAGCAGGTTGGAGAGGCCGAAATAGAGGAAGATGGTCAGCATGGATCCGACCACGAGCGCGAGCGTGGCCGCGGTGGCGTTCACGTCGATCTCACCTGCCTCTCCGTGATGCGTCGGCGGAACCTCCGTAGGCGCCGGGATCAGCGCAAAGGCGACGCAGGCGATCAGCCACGCAACCAGGATGCTGATCAAAATGCCGCCGACCGCGATATTGGCAATCTCGGGATGGAAGCGCGCCAGCACCGGAACCACCGTGGTGCCGAGGAGCATGCCGACGACGATGACGAAATGCTCGCCGCTGGTCAGTACGTGACGGTAGATCAGACCCAGCATCAGGCAGAGTGTCAGCACCTGGACCGCCGGGTAGTGCCGCAGCAGCACGGCCACGAGGAAGCCGCAGACTACGGCGGCAAGAGTGGCAAGGATGGTCAGGAAACCGCGCCCCATGGGCATCGGTTTCGCATCCTGGACGAACAGGTTGACCAAGGCGCCGGTGAGCAGCGCCAATGGCCAGGAGAGCAGCTGAACCAGGGTCATGGCTGCTGTCACCGCAAGCGCGGCCCTGATGGCACGCCGGTTGGCAGGCTCATATGACGGAGGGGCGGCGGACATCTCTCGGCGCCTCCCGTGTCAGTAGAGATAGGAGGACCAGGCCACGATCCGGGTCCAGCCCTTTGCAAGGGCGTTCCAAAGCGCGTTGTCGCCCGTATACACCGTTACATTGGCCTGGGAGTTGTAGCGAAGCCCCTGGCGGTCGGTGTCATCGGTCATCTCGTAGTCGGTGAGCTCGACAATGACGGAGAAACGTTGCGGGTCGCGCAACCACCCCTTTGCCTTGACCGCCACTGGCAGGTCGCCGAGATTGATCGCCTTGCCGGTCGACACCCCCCAGGCGGTGCTCTTGACCTTTCCCGTGTGGATCTTCCCCGGAAAGGCATCAAAGACGATCTCCACCTTGTTGCCCGGCGCGACATGGGCGAGGTTGTTCTCCGTCAGGAAGGCCTCGATCCACATGTCCTCGATCGAGATCAGCGTCATCAATGGCTGACCGGCATTGGCAAACGCCCCCTCGTCGATCTTCAACCCGCCAATCACACCATTTGCCGGTGCCACGAGGGCTGTCTTTTCGAGGTTCAGCCGTGCATCGGCCAGCTTGGCCACGGCAAGGCGCAGGCGCGGATTGTCCTCTCCGGTGGCGCCAAGCTGTTCGCGGGCACGGGCAAGTTCGGACTCGGCCGCCGCGACGGCGGCCCCGGCCGTGGCCACGGCGGCGCGGGCCTCATCGCCCCTTGCGGTGGCATAGATGCCCTTCTCCTCCAGCACGAAGATCCGCGAGGATTGTGCCCGGATCTCTTCAGCCTGTGCCTGGGCTTGCGCAAGTGCGGCCGTGGCGGTGGAGACAGACGCGGTGGACGCACCCACGGATTGCCCTGCGGCCTCAAGCTCTGCCTCCGCCGCCTCCACGGCATTCTCGAACCGCGTCCGCTCAAGCGCAACCAGCGTCTGGCCTGCCTCCACCAACTGGTTCTTCTTGACCGGAATCTCGGCGACGTAGCCGGAGACCTCTGGCACCATGGCCACGACATAGCCCTGCACGGTGGCATTGTTGGTGTAAGGCGTGAGGCGGTCACTGACGACGTACCAGGCAAACAGTAGCACGACGATCAGCAGGAGGATGGGGACAGTCCAGCCTGGCCCCGAATTGTCATTGTCCACGTCGCTCATCGCATTTCACCCCTGGTTGGATAGATTGGCGCTGACCCTTGACACCGCGACGCATGCCGGGTCGGCGTGTCGGCACACTGCCTGTCATTGGACAGGAAGCAGGAATACCGGGACCTTGTCCTCGCAGTTTCGGACCAGGAGGCAATTGACCGTCCGAGATTGACAGGTACGGTGACAATTCCATCCGCGACACTCAAGCTTGGTGCTTTCATGACGGAATGCAGGATCGAGAACACGGTACGGTGGAGACTTGGGGGCTCGACATGAGCGAGCTGCCCCTGATCCGTCTCAACTCCGCAGCGGTGCTCGTGGCCGCCATGGACAAGCTTGGCCTGGCCACGGACGACGTGCTCGACGGCGTGGGGCTCAAACGCGTGACTTTTGACGATGACGATGCATTCGTGCCGGCGCTGGTCGTCTATCAACTCTGCGAGGACGCGGCCGCCGCCGCCGAAAACCCGGCTCTCCTGGCGCTTCTGGGGGAGTCGGTGAATACTGCAACCTGGCCGCCAATACAGCAGGCCAGCGCGAATGCCAGCGATCTCGGGCAACTCCTGACCCGTTTCGCTGTCGATGCAACCGAGCATTCCAGTGCATTGACCCAGTCGCTCGAGGTGCACGGACATCGCGCCGTTTTCTACGGACAGCGCGCGTTTGCCCCATCCTTCGTGCCGGCACAGATTGACGCCTTCTTTGCCGCGCTCATGGCATCGGTGATCCGTCGCGCAACCGGCAGTGCCTGGACGCCCGGCTCCGTGGTCGTGACCGTGAGCGAACCCAAGGCGCTGCCGCCCTTCTTCTTCGGCATCAAGGCGGTCAAGGGCGACAGGCGGGGATACCGGATCGGCTTTCCGGCAACGTGGCTCGCAATGGCCTTCGAGCGTTCCGATTTCGACGATAGATCCAATCTGGACACCCGGTCCTTTCCCGCGCGCACGGCCGCCTCGGCCGTCGAGCAGGCACTGAAGGCCCATATCGGCGAGGGCCCCCTCTCGTCGAAGGCCGCCGCCGAGTTCTGCGGCAAATCGGAACGCGCCTTGTCCAGACTCCTGGTCAAGGAACAGACCAGCCTCGGCGAGATCATTGCGCGTCTCAAGAGGGACTACGCGGAGCGTATGCTCAAGGACACGGAAATGCCCGTGCTCGAGATCGCGCAGGCGTTGGGCTACACGCCCACGAGTTTCGCGCGTTCGTTCAAGGCGTGGTCTGGCAAGACGCCGAGCGAATTTCGAAGCAACGACTGAAACCGGCGGAGTTGGGTCTGTTCTGCAGGTTCAGAAATCACCCAGGCATTGCGAGCATTCCGTCGTGTCGAGATCTTGGATTTCTGCTCTCGAACAAAAACGTAGACGTTAGCAATCCGGGCAGCGAATGACCGGACCCCGCCCTTCTTGCTGAATGCTGCACCGACGACGGGCGAAATCGCTTGCTCGCGGGGAAGGTCCGGTAGGTCGGCAAAGTACGCGCCTAGGAGGCCTACTTGTCGTCGTCGCCGGTTCGGGCCGTACGGAAGCTGCAAATACCGTCCGCCTGCGGACCGGAACCATGACTACCTGGCGGGATCAGCACTGCGGCGTGTCGGTGCCTCCTTGGAGAAAACAAGAGCGGTTTGTGGCTAGGAGTTGGCGCGACGGCACCCCTTACCTAACCGCAACGCTGAGAGTCTCTGCGATCCGCTCTTTCCGGTCCTACGGCGGATCGAAAATAAAGAGGCGGCGACGCTGTTGCTCGGCTGATCCGGACGCCGGATTTTTGGGCGGTGCGGGAGTGGGTGACAACCGACGTCCGGTGCCACGGGATGAGTAAAAAGTTGCCGCGCCGTCAAAAAAATTTTTGGAGGGGTCGGCTGTGTATGGCTCTGCCTCATCCGCCGCCCGGGGTCTCCTTGGCCTGTGTGTGGGGGGGTGTTTTGCCGAATACATCAGGACCGGAAAACCGGCCCGCAAGGTAGCGAAATTCGGGCCACCCACTGGGCCACCATTCGGGGTCATGCAAAACAAAAGTGGCCCAGAATGGGCGCAATGCGCTGATATACTTGAAGATTTTGGCTCCGGCGGTAGGGATCGAACCTACGACCAATTGATTAGCAGTCGATTTTCGCCACCCAACGCTGCCTAACTTTCAAAAACTATCCATCGCCAAAAATGTCATATATTACTTGTATTTGAGTGCACCTGTACCCAAACTTCATAACGCGGGGTAACGGCGCATATCGGGCCAATCTGTTACCCCTGTGTTACCCCGGAGGACCATTTGACTATGGCTAGGGCACTTACGGCAAAGGCGGTTGAGGCCGCGAAACCCGACCAGGAAAAACGGCGGGAGATACCAGATCCCGCCCTATCCGGCCTGTATCTCGTGGTGCAGCCGAGCGGCGCGAAGTCCTGGGCACTGCGTTACCGCTATGCTGGCAAACCGCGCAAGCTGACCCTCGGGAAGTGGCCGTTGATGGGCGTTGCTGAAGCCCGCGCCGCTGCTTCCGATGCTATCGACGCGGTGGAACACGGTCGCGATCCGTCGGCGGACAAGCGGGCCACAAAGGCAGCCCGGCTTGAGGCGCAATTGGCCGAGCGTGACAAGGTGAAGACCCTGATCTGCCAATATGACAAACGCCACCTTTCCACGCTTCGCAGCGGCAAGACTGTGCGGCGTGAGTTGGACCGGCATGTTGTCTCACAGTGGGGCGACCGGGATGTTGGCGATATTGTCCGGCGGGATGTGATCGACCTTCTGGACGATCTGGCGGACAGTGGCCGCGCCGTGACGGCGAACCGGGTGCGCGCCTATCTCTCCAAATTCTTCAACTGGTGCATCGAGCGGGACATACTGGAGGCTTCGCCGATGACAGGCGTGAAGCCGGTGGCGAAGGAGAAGAGCCGCGACCGTGTCTTGAACGACGATGAAATCCGCTGGCTCTGGATGGCATGTGAGGCCGAGGGGCAGCCATGGGGACCAATGGCGAAGGTGTTGCTGCTCACAGGTCAGAGGCTCGGCGAAGTGACCGCGATGACCGACAACGAGATAACCGGAGACCTTTGGCACCTGACAGCGGAGCGGACAAAGAACGGGTTGGCCCATGATGTGCCGCTTTCCAAGCCTGTGAGGGACACTCTGGCTGCCGTGGAGCGCATTGTAGGGCAGGGTGGCTACATCTTCACGACGACCGGCAGAACGCCCGTGAGCGGCTTCCACAAGGCCCGGAACACACTTGCAAGACGCATGGCAGAAGTAGCCGAAGGGGAAACCGGACAGCCGGTCGAAATCCCGCATTGGACTTTTCATGACCTGCGCCGCACGGCTGCTACAGGGATAGCCCGTCTCGGCATTCCAGTGCGCGTGACCGAGGCAGTTCTCAACCATGTCAGCGGCACCGGCGGCGGCATCGTGGCTGTCTACCAGCGTCATGACTATGCCGACGAAAAACGGGCGGCACTGGACGCCTGGGCGCGGTTCGTCGTGGATCTCGTGGAAGGCGGCGCGGACAATGTTGTGCGCATCGGGGAGGCGGCGGGATGAGCAGTCCGCGATATAGCGACCGCCTCACGTTGGCCCAATATCGCATTGCCATGTCCGACGAGGTCGTCATCGAAGCGATGGTCTGGGAAAATCGTGAACCGGAAACAGAAGCGGAGCGGAAGGATCTGGAAGCCGGAAAGGAGGCGCTGCGCGAAATTGATCGGCTCAAGATTGACGGCACCTACGAGATCGAGCGCGCGCGGTTCGCGGCTCTGGTCGATCCGCCTTCGCCTACGCTTGCCAGACTGATTGAGCGCGTCGCCAATGGCGAGAACTCGCCATTCCAAAACCTCTTGGACGGCCTAGACCGAAACCCGGACCCGGAACAGAGAGCGCGTTTCGAGCGCCTGTATCAAGAAGGCGATTTCGACCACAAGACACCCCGCGAAATATGGCACATACTCGAATGTCTGGAATCCGCAAAAAAGCCGAAGGGCAGGCCGAGTATTTCGCCACCTTGGCGCAATGAGGTGGAACACATGGATGCCATGCGTTTGTCAATTGCCAGCGGCGCAACGGTAACGGTACCAGAAGCTGCACGGGCGACGGCGGCGAATGAATCTCGGGTCAGTGCGGAACGTCCAAATGATTTGGCGAAACTCTATCGCGCGAAGATGAAGCTTCGGGAATAAAACGCCTTCCATTTTACTCCCTGCGACAGCCGGAAAGAAATGTGAATATTGGGTGTCACGTCCTCTAACTCTTTAGAAAGCGTGACCCATGAACCTTCGAACCGATACGGCCATCGCTGCTCTGACTGTCACACAAGATCAGAGTGCCAACCCCAACAAACGTATCCCCGCCCACACTGTACGCGAACTCTGCGGCGGCATTTCCGATATGTCCCTATGGCGTTGGCTGAATGACCCGGCGCTGAACTTTCCCAAGCCAATCTACATTGCGCGTCGCCGCTACTGGCGCGAGGTCGAGATAATTGACTGGCTTGAAAGCCGTGAGTCCGTGGCAGCCTGAAAAAGAAAACCCCCAACCGGGCGAACGGAAGGGAGTTTTCGGAATTCAGGACGCCGAAAATATACCATGCTTCCGACGCCCGTGCAAACAAGGCACGAGCAATTGAAGAACCAAATTCACTACCTGATGCAGCGCTTCGGCATGAGCGAGACGCAAGCCCGCACCGTTGCGCTGCTGGTTTGGGGGGCTGCGCGATGACAAAGGTCGAACGCAAGCCAACCCGCCAACAGTTGTGGCGTAAACGCCATCCGAAAAGCTATCTGGCGCATCTCTGCGTGCAGAACGCCATGCGGCTCGGAGTGCTCACCCGCCAGCCCTGCGCCGTCTGTGGGGCAACCAAGTCCGAAGCGCACCACCCCAACTACAACGACCCTCTGAACGTCATCTGGCTCTGCCGTCGGCATCACCGGGCGCTGCATGCGCGGGAGAGCAAATGATGAGCGTTTATCAGGCCAGCCCGTTAAAGCGTCGTCGCGCCACCAAGGACGAGATGGAGGTTCGGGCGCAATTCCTCATCGGCTATGCGGTGGAGCATGCCCCGGTGACTGTACGGCAACTCTTCTACGCCGCGACAGTGGCAGCCGTACCCGGCATCGAGAAAACCGAGGCGGGATACAACAAGGTGCAGGCGCAGGTCTTGGATCTGCGTCGCGCTGGACGGCTACCCTACGACACAATTTCGGATGCGACCCGGTACATGCGCAAGCCTCGCACATACGACGGTTGGGAGGCCGCATTGCGGAACACGGCGCAACTGTATCGCAAGAACCTGTGGGCCGACAGCGAAGTTGAAGTTGAAATCTGGTTGGAGAAGTCGGCGTTGGCTGGCGTGCTCTATCCTGTCACGTCCGAATTTGACGTACCGCTCATGCCGACCGGCGGGTATACGTCCGAGACCTTCGCCTACGGTTCCGTCAACAACATGCGCGATACTGGCAAGACGCTGGTGATCTACGCCTTGTACGATTTCGACAGATCCGGCCGGGACGCGGCATATTCACTGCATGAAAAGGTGGACCGCTTCGGTGCCGAGTTTGACGTGCCGGTGTGGTTCCATCAGCTCGGGTTGACCTATGACCAAGTGATCGACCTCGAGCTCCCGACGCGCCCGGCCAAGAAGAACACCGCAGCGGATCGCCGGTGGCCCTATGACTTCGCTGCCGAGTTGGATGCCATTCCACCGGACACGATCCGCGACATCGTGCGAGATGCCATCGAGGAACATCTGCCCGCGTGCGAATTGGAACACCTGAAACGAGTAGAACAGGCTGAGCGCGAGACCCTGATGCGGTTCATCGGGAGGGACGTGTGATGACACGCAACTCTAACGGCGGCGAACACTGGACCAAGATGATCCGGCAGAACATGGAGACGCCAGCTTGGCGGGCGCTTTCCACGACAGCGCAGGCAATATATCCGTGGCTCAAGCTGGAGTGGAAGGGGCCGAAGGCGAACAACAATGGCAAAATCTCCATGTCCGTGCGGCAGATGGGGGAATGCGTTGGCTGCGACAAGAAGACAGCCGGGCGAGCTTTCCATGAATTGCAGCGCAAGGGGTATGCCGTTGTCAAACGAACCGCGTGCCTGGGCATCGCTGGTGAGGCCCGTAGCCACCTTATCGAACTCACCGAGATAGCCTGTCCGCCGAACGACCGTCCCCGAGCGCTCTTTCGAGAATGGCGTCCGGACGCGGAATTCCCCGTTGCCGAAGTGCGGACCAACAACCCTAGCGGCGTCAACGGAAAACAAAACCCTGTCCCCAAAATGGGGACGTCACGTCCCCAAAAACGGGACGAACAGAAAACCGACGTCCCCAAAATGGGGACAGCACGTCCCCAAAATTGGGACGAACAAGCCGAAATCCTTGAACCCTTCGTCCCCAAAACTGGGACACCCTTATCTACCAGGGGTTCGGGGGAAACGACTCAGCAAGCTACGACAAACGAGGTATTGAAATGACCGCGCAGAAATACACCAAAGAGCAGGCTGAAATCGCACTGGAGGAAATGAAGCGGGTGCAGGAAATGCTGCGCCGCACCACCGCGACGATGAACGAAACCGGCGGCGACATCGAATGGTTCGCGAGCTTCCTTCTGCGTCACGCCATCGAGTTGCACTCCGAAATTTTCGGCTCTGAGCAATTGGAATTGGCGATAACGAAAATCGGCAAAGAATTGCTTGTTGGCGACGGCAAGGCCGGTCGCGCTTGAGGCGCTAATTGCTATGGGATATCGTCTCATCAACGCTCAAGGCCGATGGCACGAGCCGACAATCCGCTTTTCCGCAAAGCCGATGGCAGAGCGCGAAAGTCACCCTCACACCGGGGGCGCTTTCGTGCATCCCGGCAAATCACAGGAAAACCGGATATGACAATCCAATTTACTGATCGTAGCGGCGAACTGGCCATTCAACGCCATTGCCAAGCGCTACTGCGCGACATGGGCACCCGCAAACCTCACTCCCTCGAAGTTCAC
This sequence comes from Tropicimonas marinistellae, assembly GCF_001509585.1. GTDB lineage: Bacteria > Pseudomonadota > Alphaproteobacteria > Rhodobacterales > Rhodobacteraceae > Tropicimonas > Tropicimonas marinistellae. The sequence continues at coordinate 498,163 of NZ_LNCI01000002.1, forward strand.
CGGATGCAATGGCAGGAACTCAACCGGCTTGAAAACCGGGTTTCGACCACAGCGCGCGACCTGATGAAGCGCATCAACGACAACACCCCGCAGGACGAAGCCGAAAGCATCGAGCGAGCCTTCGACGCCCTGATGGACATTCACGACGCCCTCGCTGGCGAGAAGGACTATCGCATGGAATTGGATAGCAAAGAACCTCGCGCCGCAGGCGGCGACCCGCGTCGACCGCTTCTCAATGGGATGGCCCCTGGCGTAGATGAACCCCGCGCCGGAACCGAACACACGGCGGCATTCACCAACTGGCTCCGAGCGCCGCTCAGTGCCAGAGCGGGGGCAACACTGACCGACGCCGAGAGCCGCGCTGGCACAACCCTCACCGGACCTGCGGGCGGGTACGTGGTGCCCTCGCTGATCGCCGATCCGCTCATGTCGCGGGCGCGCGCGTCCAACCCGTTCCGGGGCATTATCCGGGTCGCCGAGGTTGCCTCTGCCGACGTATCTTTCCCGCTGTCCAACTCCGACGCGACGAGCGGATGGGTTGGCGAGACCGACACGCGCTCGGCGACGACCGAGCCAACGCTGGCAAGCAAGGTTCCAACTTTCGGCACCTGTTACAGCTACGTCAGCCTGACCGAAGAACTTGCCTCAGACGCCATGCTCGACATTGGCGACTGGTTCGCCGAGGAAGCAGGCAAGGCGCTTGGCGAGGCGGAACTCACCGCCATCGTTTCCGGTGACGGCGACGACAAGCCTACCGGCCTGTTGGACACCGCGCCCGAGTCCGGTGCGGATGGAAGCCGAACGGCGGATGCGTTCAAGTATATCGCATCCGGTGTCGCGGCCGATATCGAGGCTGATAACCTGCTGACCGCCATCTACGACCTCAAGGCCGACTACCGGGCCAACGGGCGTTGGTTGATGAACTCGGTAACCGCCGGTGTTGTCCGCAAGCTAAAGGACGGCGAAGGCCGCTACATGTGGACTGACAGCCTCAGCATGGGTCAGCCCGCGACCCTGGCTGGCTATCCTGTGACCATCGCGGAGAGCATGCCAGACATTGGCGCGAATGCGCACCCGCTCGCCTTCGGTGATTGGCGCCGTGCCTACGTCCTTGCCACCCGTGGCGGCTTGTCGGTGACGGTAGACGCCAACATCACCACGCCGGGTTACATCAAACTCTACATCCGGCATCGGATCGGCGGCTGCGTCTACGACGAGAACGCGGCGCGTTTCATCAAGTGCGCCACGTCGTAACGGCCAAGGCAGGTTGCGCCTGGGGCTTTTCGTTGCGTGCCCCTAAGCAGCCCCGTCAGCCGGGAGTGGGTAAACCCCGGCAGCCACGGCGGTCAACGCTCCGGCGCCGTGACGTGGCACCACAGCGGGCAGGGTTTCGACCCTGTCCGTCTATCGCAAGGGGGGCGGGGTAGCTTTCTGCCGACGCAACAACGGCAACCGATCGCACCACCGCTCGCACGCATCCGCAGTTCAAATATTCGAGGCCCATCATGCCAGCACGTAAGAAGCCCCTGACCCTTGCCCAACTCGACGGCAGCGCGGCCAAAGACCCGCAACGCTACCGCGACCGCGCGGAACCTAAGGTTGTACCCCTTGGAGCCGCGCCGTCGCACCTGACAGCGCAGGAGCGCACCGCCTGGGCCGAGTTCTCGCAGGAGGCGCCGTGGCTCGCAGAAAGCGACCGTGCCCTTGTGGCGTCCGCCTGCGCGCTGCGAGCGCAGATCCAGGCTGGTGAGTTCAATGCTGCGCTGATCCGTGAACTTCGCATGCATTTGACGCCGATGGGCATGACTCCTACGAGCCGGCAGGGATTGCATGCGCCGGAAGAACCGGAAACAGACGATCCGTGGGCGCAGTTCGATGCTTGTTGAGCGTGGACCGAAACGGCAACCTCCCCCTTCAATGGGGGTCATCTCGGCATGCTACAAATTGTCGCACTTCAATGATTGCCCAACGACGAGTGAAGCCTAAGATATTCCATGTAGTCGATAGATATGAAGAGCGAGCACAATGCAATGTTGAGAGTCTTAGCGTGGCCCAACCCATTGAAAATATGGCGCTATAATGGCTATGGATAGGCTTAAGCCACATTGTGAGTCTCAGCGAGCCCTAAGAATCCCCTACGCGGGCGAGATGTGAAAAATGATCGCGTCGGTATCGCGGATCATCGCGCCATTTTCGCTTCCTGTGCTAACATCGTTTTGTTTTAGATGAGTCGGGATTATGCCCAGCGACGTAACTGAACATTCGAGTAGGTCAGCATTATGGCCTACAGTGACGGCGGTCGCCGGTTTGTTGGCGTCGGTCGCTACTGTAGCTGCACTTTTTTATATGAACCAAAGTAATAAACTCAGCAAGACATTGGCGACATATGAGAACGCCAAGATACGGTTTCAGGCTGACTTAGATCAGGAAGGATCCCTGGTTGTGTGGAACGCTGGAGACTCAGAGATTTTTCCGCAAACAATTCGTGCTATTCCGATCTTCCCGCACGACGATACTGTTCGCCGAACGGATGAGGGTATGCCGCTGGAAATGGATCTTGCCAGATCATCCGATGAAGGTCGGATGTATTTTCCCAATATTGAGGATGCAATTTGCGGCTTCCCGAAGTATCGTAAGCTGTGCGCGGTCAAAGCACCTGAGCAACTTGTTGTCGTTTTTACTCTTGGAGAATTTAAGACAGGGAAGCCGGTTGCTTTTGACTAAGTACTCCAACTTTTTGCTTGGGATCTTGCTCTCCTCGTTTGCCTTGCATTTGCCAGCGAGCGCATCGTGCGGTAGAACTTTGACCGGAAGCTGTTGGGACACATCGCTTCATAGCAGCGGAAAGACAATCCTCTGGTTGTCCCGAACTAGTGCCGAATTGGCAAAAGACTTTTTCATGGGGCATCCATTTTATCTCGATGAGCATACGGCTGACATTGGGGCGCTTAATGCGATTATTTCGCTTAATAGTGATGCTCCAGTAATGCTGCTGCTGAATCGAGAGCGTGACGTCCGCAAGGTGGAAGAGGTTGATTGTCAACTCTACGACGCTGACCAAAACTCACTTGGGGAGTTAATTCCCAGTGATTGGCAAAATGGAAATAGGAATTGTGAGCATGTAAAGCATACGATTGGAATGGGTGTTGAGTTCACTCTTGCCACAGAAATGGCTGCTGCGAAAGTTTCTGGCCGTGTTTATTTCTCTGCTGTTATTGATGAAATAAAGAGTCGATCACGAAACTCCTATGGCGGTTATGAACTTGCTAGTTACAAAGCCTCGTACGCTGAAGAGCAAGCTATGGCGAATTTGAGGCAAGCCATTGGACAGCTTGAGCTGACGAATATGGCTGTGCTGAGCACGGCAGCAATCGCCGCGATGTCCGAAGTTCAGCCTCAAACGGAGGATTGGAGGAAATTTGTTAGTATAGCCAGGTTGTCTGGATTCTCGCCAATGGTTGTCGCCCCGGAAACCTTTTTCCCGGAGTTTCCTGGAGAATCTGGAACTTTTGTTGATACTGATACGTTGGCAACCGCGGCTGTTGTATTGAATACGGCCAATATGCCGTCATTGGCGGGTGCAATGGACGTAGAGCCCGGAAATTATGTTGTTTGGCTTCGCAATGATGTCAATGTTAGTGAGCCATTCGACTCAGAGAGCGTCTTTTTGTGGGGTTACAAAACCTATCGCAGTGTGGCGCCAGAAGAGCTCATGAACTCATACCGCTCGCGAGACTTGGCATTTGTTCCTTTTGATGGTGAAATCCATATTTTCGACGCCGACCCTCGGAATGCCCTGATTGAGGACGAAATTAGCTCAAGGCTTTCGCTCTACGATCACTTTATTGAGTATATGGCGTACTTTGATATACCTGCCGCCATTTTGCTTGCAGGCCCAGAATCATCATTTTGATGTGGTCGTGTAGCGTTTTTCGCCAGAAGTTTTAATAGAGTGCTAAGACGGGAGCGTTTTTGCGACCTATATCGGTGTGTCCTGCGCCGCCCCGCTTGCCAAGCTTTGGGCCGAGTGGAAGTGCGCCCGAGCCGAGTTTGAGACCTGCAGCGATGCCGATTTTGAAGCGTTCTATGAACGTATGAGGGCCGCCGAATTGGCGGTTTCCTGTTCTAAGCCTACTTACCTGACTGGGGCAGTGGGGCAGGCGGAATATCTCCGCTCTGAGGTCGGGGACGAGATCCGCAGCGCTTGGGGCGATGGCGCCTGTATCATCGACAACTTTTGCGACGGGCTGGCAGCAATCTCCGAATAGCCCTGCCAGTGGAACCGCTACACAGTACGTCGCACTTCGGTGCGGAGCGTTTTCTTTTGGTGCGGCATGTTGGCCGGGAAATTGGGAGAATCTGTTACCCCAGATGTTACCCCGAGGGCCAAATGCGACGAATGCCCTCGAGAGATCTTGGCGTAAGCCTATGTATTTTATGAGATTTTTGGCTCCGGCGGTAGGGATCGAACCTACGACCAATTGATTAACAGTCAACTGCTCTACCGCTGAGCTACGCCGGAACACGCCGGGCGATATAGCAACGGGTCTGACAGGCGTCCAGAGGCATTTTCACATTTTTGCATCTGCTTCCCATTCACGTGGCTGGTCGGTGAAGCATGTGGTGCTTGAGAGTGGCCCGACAGGGTGGGCGAGGTTTCGTTCGGCCAGGTCTATCAAGTGGGCGAACACGTTTCGCTCTGCTGCGGCGCGCAGGGAGTCCGGCGTATCGGTGTAGATCGTCGCGGTCAGCTCCGACACGGATTGCGGGTGCGGGCCGAGCTGCTCAAGGATTTGCGCCTCGCGGCCGCGGCGGTGGGCGATGAGCCAAGCGACTCGTGCGGCCGGATCGTCGACCGGGGCTCCATGGCCGGGATAATAGATCCGATCGGACCGGCTTGCGAGGCGGCCGCAGGATGCCATGAACGCAGAAAGGTCGCCGTCGGGTGGGGAGACCAGAGACGAGGCCCAGCCCATGACGTGGTCGCCAGTGAACAATGCGTCGCCCCACGCGAAAGCGAGATGATTGGACGTGTGACCCGGCGTGTGTAGGGCCTGAAGGCGCCAGCCGTTTCCGTCGATCACTTCACCATCCGCGAGCTCTATTTCGGGCGCAAAGTCCTCATCGGCCCCTTCGCCGCCGCCCGCGAGCCCATCGGCGGCGAGCCGCACCATGACATCAGATCTCCCCGCACCGTGCGGCCCGAAGGCCAGCACGGGAGCCCCCGTCGCTTGAGACAGCGGGCGCGCGAGCGGGGAATGATCGAGATGGGAGTGGGTGACGAAGATGTGGGTAATCCGCTCGCCCGGCGAGAGGGCCGCGAGAAGCGCATCGTAGTGCGCTGGCAGGGCAGGGCCGGGGTCGATCACGGCGACATTACCTTCGCCGATGACATAAGTGTTGGTGCCGTGTTCTGTCATCGGCGAGGGGTTTGGCGCGCGCAGGCATCGCAGCCCGGGTTCAAGGCGCGTCAGAGCAGGCTGGGCGGTCATTTCGGCATTTCTCCTCGGCCAATCCGGCGATAGCGTTGTGCCATGAAACTGGACTGGCTCAAACGCTCCTTGCCGCGCGGGCTCTACGGACGGGCGGCGCTTATTCTCGTCGTGCCCGTCGTGGTGCTCGTCGTCGTCGTCTCGCTGGTCTTCATCCAGCGGCATTTCGAAGACGTGACGCAGCAGCTTACGCGCGGGATTGTGCTGGAGTTGAGCGAGGTTGTCGAAGTCCTTGAAGCATCGCCGGACATGGCGTCCGGACTCGTCGCGATGCAACCCTTCGTGACGACGCTGGGAATTGGTGTCCGACCGGCCGAAACGATCCGGTCGGGAGACCGGCGCGTGTTCTACGATGTGTCCGGGCGGACGGTGATCGATACATTGCGGCGCGGACTTCCGGGCGTGCGTTCCGTGGACCTCGCGCAATCGAGCCGCAAGGTGATCGTGCAGATTGACACGGCACGCGGCACCATCGAAACGGATATCGACCGCCGGCGTGCCTCGGCGTCCAATCCGCACCAATTCCTGGTCCTCATGGCCACGATCGGCGTTTTGATGACGGGGATTGCCTTCGTGTACCTACGCAATCAGCTTCGGCCAATCACGCAGCTTGCGGATGCGGCAGAGGCCTTCGGAAAAGGGCGTGTGGTTCGGTACAAGCCATCGGGCGCTCTCGAAGTTCGGGCGGCCGGGCGGGCATTCCTGGACATGCGGTCGCGGATTGAACGACAGATCGAGCAACGCACGATGATGCTATCCGGCGTGAGCCACGATCTGCGAACGCCGTTGACGAGGTTGAAGCTGGCGCTGTCGATGCAGCCTGAATCCGCTGAGGTGGACGACATGCAGCGCGACGTCGCGGAAATGGAGGGGCTGATCGAGGCCTTTCTGGACTTCGCGCGTTCCGACCAGGGCGAAGATCCGGAACCAGCCGATCCTGTGGAACTGGCCCGTGATGTGGTCGCGCGGACGGCCCGGGGCGGCGGTGCGGTGACGTTTGTTGACTCTGACGCGGACGGAGACGGTGATGCGATCTCCGAATTGGTCGCGGAGCGGCTTGTGCCGCTGCGCAAGCACTCTGTTGACAGGGCGGTGAGCAACCTCGTCGGCAATGCTCTGCGCTATGGTCAAAGTGCTGAGGTGTCGGTGGAAATGCGACCAGGAAGCGTTTGTTTTTGCGTTGAAGACGATGGGCCCGGTATCCCGGAGGCCGATCGTATCCGGGCGATGATGCCGTTCACGCGCCTTGACAGCGCGCGAAATCAGGATCGGGGCTCCGGCGTGGGTTTGGGTCTCTCCATCGCACGGGACATCGCGCGCCGTCACGGCGGTGCGCTGCGATTGTCGGAAAGCGAGAGGCTCGGCGGGCTCAGGGCAGAGCTCGTGTTGGCGCGCTAGGACGATGCAATCTCCAAACCGCGCGACACATGGTCCGGGGCGCTTGCCGGTGACATTCTCAGTAAGTGGTATGCGGCGTGCGGAAGTCGGCAACTTGTTCATAAAAAAGAGATGGTTGCGGTAACAGGTCGACGCGGTTTCGCTCCCTCGGTCTCGGGAACGCTGCATCGAACATGCATGGGTGGCATGAGCCGGGAGCGGTTGACGAAGAGAATTGCGGGCCGCATGCAGATGACACGTGACGCCCCTGGCGCCGAAACCCGCTCATCAGCAGGGAGTGCCGTATGACTGAACTGTTTCCGCCCCTTAACGAGGTGGCACTCACTGTCATCGCCATTTCCATCAGCGGCGCGCTTGGCCTCTTGCTGGGGCGACAGCAGATACGCGGTGTCGGCCTTGGAATCGGCGGCGTGCTGTTCGCCGGTATCGCCATTGGCGATCTCTCTGCACGGCTGGGACTGCACTTCAGTGCGGAAATGATGGAGTTCGTGCGCGAGTTCGGGCTGATCCTTTTCGTTTTCACGATCGGCATTCAGGTCGGGCCGGGCTTCTTCGCCTCGCTGCGCAAGTCGGGCATGCAACTCAATCTCGCCGCAGCCTGCATCGTGGCATTGGGCGTGCTGATCACCGTGGCGATCCACTTCGTATTTGGCGTTCCCGTTCCTGCACTTGTCGGGCTTATGTCGGGCGCAGTGACCAATACCCCCGGGTTGGGTGCCGCAACGCAGGCTCTTACCGACATGGGAGCCGGCGCCGATGCCGTGGCTCAACCCTCTTTGGGCTACGCGGTGGCCTATCCTTTCGGGATCCTCGGTATCCTGCTGACCATGTTGCTGGTTCGCTTCGCCACGCGCGTCGATGTTCCAGCCGAAGCCGCGGCCTACGACGCGGCGCGTCGCAAGGGAGCGAGCGCGCTGCCGTCGATGAACATTCTTGTGCGAAACGAGAACCTCGATGGGCTGACCGCCGGCAAGGTGCCGGGATTGTTTGACGAAGGTGTCGTGGCCTCGCGCATGAAGAAGGGGGACGAGCTCCTGCTGCCGCTGCCGGAGACGGTCGTCAATGTCGGTGACGTGCTGCACCTGGTGGGCCCGAAGGACAAGCTGGAGGGGATGCGTATCATCCTCGGTGAGCGGACCGACACGGACCTGACGACCAAGGGCACGCACATGACCTGGTCGCGTGTGCTGGTGACGGACCGCAAGGTGGCCGGGCATCGGCTGCGGTCGCTGAGCTTGCAGGAGACCCATGGTGTCACGGTTTCGCGCATTCTGCGCGCCGGTGTGGAACTTCCGGCGCAGGCGGATTCAACGCTGGAGTTTGGCGATATCGTCACGGTCGTCGGCAGCACCGAGTCTGTGCAGGCCGTTCGCGGCGTATTGGGCGACGAGAGCAAGCGCCTCGACGAGGTAGACTTTCCCGGTCTCTTCGTTGGGATCGCGCTTGGGGTACTATTGGGGAGCCTGCCGCTCGCCATTCCGGGATTGCCGGCGCCGCTGAAGCTGGGGTTGGCAGGCGGCCCGCTGGTGGTGGCGATCTTGCTCGGACGGCTGGGGCATTGGGGACCCTTCATGTGGGTCATGCCTCCGGTGGCAAACCACGCACTCCGCGAATTCGGCATCATATTGTTTCTGGCCGTCGTCGGGCTGAAGGCGGGTGACCAGTTCCTGGAAACTCTGCTGCACGGGGACGGCGTATCCTGGGTGGCCTACGGGGTGTTGATCACGTTGATCCCGTTGGTCGTGGTGGGGTTCGTGGCCCGGATATTCTTCAATTTCAACTACCTGACGCTTTGCGGCGTCCTGTCGGGTTCAATGACGGACCCGCCGGCACTGGCATTCGCCAATGCGCAGAGCGCCTCGCCGGCCTCCTCGATAGCCTACGCGACTGTCTATCCGCTGGTCATGGGGCTCAGGATCTTTGCACCGCAGCTCATCGTCCTGCTGCTGCTCTGAGCCGCGCGCGCGAGCGAGACACAGTGCTTCCGTTGGGCCCGGCTGGGCGCAGTTGAACGGTCAGCGATTTTCGCTGAATATCATTGCTTTGTGCCGAGGTCTTCACGCAAAACAGGACGTCGCTCGCGGCTCAGCGGAGCATGAGGTAATCGCGCATTCGGTCCAATGCACGCGCAATATTCTCGCGACTGTTGGCGTAGCTCAGACGGATGTAACCTTCCCCGAGAATGCCGAAGTCCGGTCCGCCGATCGTCGCGACGCCGGTCTCCTCCAGCAGCGCCGATGCAAGCGCCTTCGCCTGCCTGCCAGTGCCCGAGACATTCGGAAAGGCATAGAAAGCGCCCTTGGGCGAGATGCAACTGACACCGGGCAGCGCATTCAACCCGTCAACAACGAGCCTGCGGCGCGCATCGAATTCTGCGACCATCTCTGCGACGGCATCCTGCGGGCCCGTGAGGGCCTCCAGCGCGGCGTGTTGGGTGGGTGCGTTCACGCAGGACCATGCATTGACCGCCAGCTTGCGCGCCTTGTCATAGAGACCGTCTGGCCAGACGGAATAGCCGATGCGCCAGCCCGTCATCGCGTAGGTCTTGGACCAGCCATTCAGCAGGATCAGCCGGTCACGGATCTCCGGGAAGGCGAGAAGGCTCACATGTTCCTCGCCATCGTAGAGCATCTGATCGTAGATCTCATCCGACAGAATTGCTACCTGAGGATGGGCACCCAATCCTTTGACAAGGTGTTCTATTTCCCCTCTTGGCGTAACGCCGCCGCAGGGATTGGCCGGAGAATTCAGGATCAGCAGCCGTGTTTGCGGCGTGATCAGCGACAATGTCTCTTCGGCGGAGAAGGCAAAGCCATTTGCCTCGCGGATCGGGACGGGTACGGGATTGGCGCCAGTGAACTCGATCATCGAGCGATAGATGGGAAATCCCGGGTCGGGGTAGAGGATATCCACGCCCGGTGCGCCGAGCATCAGGATAGCCGCGAACATCGTTACCTTGCCGCCGGGTACCACCAGCACCCGGTCGGGAGAAATCTCCACTGAGAAGCGGCGATGCAGATCGGCAGCCACTGCCTCGCGCAACACCGGCAAACCGGTGGCGGGCGTGTATCCGTGATGGCCGTCGCGGAGGGCCTTCACGGCGGCTTCGACGATATTGGGCGGCGTCGGAAAATCCGGCTGACCGATCCCGAGGTTGATCACATCCATCCCGCCCGCGGCCAGTTCGCCCGCGCGTGCCAGAACGGCGAAGGCGTTTTCCTCGCCGATCCGGTCGAACCCCGAGACCGTCTCGAGCCGCGCACCAGCGGCTAGCGCAGAGTGACCGCTCACGCTTCCCAGGCCCGTACGGATTGCCGCTGTTCGCCGAGCCCGGATATCCCGAGACGCATTTCATCCCCCGGATTGAGGTACCGAGGGGGTTTCATCCCCATTCCGACGCCGGGCGGCGTGCCGGTGGAGATCAGGTCGCCGGGTTCCAACGTGACGAAACGGCTCAGGTGGGAAATGACCTCCGCGACCGGGAAGATCATCGTGCGTGTGTTGCCGCTTTGGCATCGCTCGCCGTTCACGTCGAGGAAAAGGTCGAGCGCTTGCGGGTCCGGCACCTCGTCCGGGGTTACCAGCCAGGGGCCGACCGGGGCGAAGCTGTCGCAGGATTTGCCCTTGACCCATTGGCCGCCCATCTCGATTTGAAACGCCCGTTCGGAGACATCGTTCACGATGCAATACCCGGCCACGTGGTCGAGTGCAGCTTCGGGAGTGACGTGCTGCGCGCGGCGGCCGATCACCGCGCCAAGCTCAACTTCCCAGTCCGTCTTCTCCGACCCTTTCGGGATGACCACCGGATCGTTGGCGCCCGTGGTGGGACAGACTTTCATGAAGAGGATCGGGAAATCCGGGATTGGATTGCCGGTTTCCTCGGCGTGATCGGAGTAGTTGAGGCCAATGCAGAAGATCCGCCGGATATCTGCGAGGATCGGCGCGTAGTCCGTGTCATTCAGAGCGGGCAGGGCAGAAAGATCCAGCGCTTCGAGATGCGACAGCCCGCCATAGGCGATCGTGTCGGCGGTTATATCGTCCACCTCGCCGATCAGGCTACGCAGGATACCGTCCGCGTCGACGGCGGCAGGCACGATGCCGTCAGCGGTGCGAATTCGGCAGAACTTCATTTGGATTTCCTCCGAGTTGCCACTCCGGCGCACCGGGCGTTACCGGTGCGTTTCGGACTCGGAGGGATCGAAGCGGATTCGCCGGGCGGCTGCAAGCGGCATTGCGATGGCGGGCCTTGCTTTGGCCTGCCACCGCCATTGCGCCTGCGTGGCAATCAGTCCAGCGAGAACACCACGTTGGTTTGTCCGGTGCCGGAGGAGGGGAAGTACTCCGTGATCACCTCGCCCGTGCCCGTGTACCGATCCCATCCGAGCGCGCCGAAGAGCATGATCGTGTCGTGCATGTCGCCTTCGCCGTCACAGTATTTGGCGTAGTCGGGCAGCATCTGAAGAAACAGCTCGGTTTCGCCGTTTTGCCACATCTCCAATACCCGTCGGTCCACGACCTCGTTGAATTTCGAGGAGATTGTGAAGGTGCCATTGTTCTCGGCATAGATGTCGTTGGGCCAGATCTGGTGGCTGAGTGAACCCGACGCAATCAGCGCAACATTGCTATCGGATTTCTCGATGGCTTCGCGGATCGCTTCGCCTAGTTTTCGCGACTGTTCAAGCGAATGCACCGTGCACATGGCGGCGACCGAAACGACCTTGAGCGCCGGTTCCGGACCTCGATTCATGTATCGCATGGGCACAAGGGTGCCGTATTCCAGATCCAGGCTGTCGACCTGGTGACTGAGCGTGTAAACGCCGTTCTCGCGCGCGGTCTCCGCGATCAGGTCGCCAAGCGCGGCGTTACCCTCGTATTCGTAGGGCAGATCCTTGATGAATTGCGGAAATTCGTGGGAGGTGAACATCCCCTTGAAGCGGTGGTTGGCGTTTATGTGATAGGCGGCATTCACCAGCCAGTGCGTGTCGAGGATCACAAAGGTGTCTGCGCCTGCTTCTCGCGCGCGGCGGCCAATCTCCGCATGGCCATCGATAGCGGCTTGCCGGGCGCCCTTCAGCGGCCCGTCCTGCTCGGACATCACCATGGTCGGAACATGTGTGACCTTTGCGGCGAGCACGATTTTACCCATCTTGGTTTCTCCTCCAGGAATGCGAAGTCTGTGTTTCTCGGTGTCAGGTGAGGGCGAGCGAAAGGGCCGGGATGGCGATCAGCACGCCCATGCGAATGATGTCGGCGATCCAGAAAGGCAGGATGCCGCGGAAGATCGTCTTGAGCGCGACGTCGGGCAGCATGGCGTTGAGCACGAAAACGTTCATGCCCACGGGTGGCGTGATGAGGCTCACCTCGGTGACGACGACGACGATGATGCCGAACCAGATCAGCACCGCTTCCGGGTCCGACAGGATGTCGAGGCCGAAATCGAGCTGATACATCAGCGGGTAGAAGATCGGCACCGTCAGCAGGATCATCGACAGGCTTTCCAGCACGCACCCCAGCACGAGGTAGATGACAATTATGAGTGCGAGAACCAGCCAGGCGTTGAGCTCCATCTCGTAGACAAGATCGGCCAGTGCATCTGGCAGGCCGGCAAGGTTGATGTAGTTGGAAAAAACCTCCGCCCCGATGACGATAACGAAAATCATCGCGGTAGAGACGGCCGTTTCGGTGAGTGACTGGCCTACGTCGCGCAGGCTGGCGTGACCGGTGGCGAGCACCATGACGAGGGCCGCGCCGGCGCCCATGCCTGCCGCCTCAATGGGCGTGAAAAAGCCGCCATAGATGCCGACCATGATGAAGAGGAACAGTCCGGCGGCGAGGATCACGCCGTAGAGTTCCTCGCCCGGGTGGTCCTCCACCTCGAAACTCTGTGGGGCGAGTTTTGGGTTGAGAACCACCGCCACCGCAACGGCCAGTACGTATAGTGCGAGCCCGATCAGACCCGGCACGATCCCGGCGAGAAAGAGCTGGCCGATATCGCTCTCCGTCAGGATGCCGTAGATGATGAGGATCACCGAGGGCGGGATCAGGATGCCCAGCGTGCCGCCCGCAGCGATGGCGCCGGCCGAGAGGCTGTCGGAATAGCCGAATTTGCGCAGCGAAGGCATCGCGACCTTTGACATTGTCGCGGCGGTCGCAAGCGACGAGCCCGATACGGCGGAGAACCCGCCACAGCTGAGAACGGCCGCCATCGCGAGCCCGCCCGGCAAGCGCCGCACCAGCCGTTGCGCGGCGGCGAACAGGCCGCCCGCGACGCCGGAATGTGCCAGCAGGTTGCCCATGAAGATGAACAGCGGGATCACCGAGAGCGAATAGGAGAAGATCGTGTCAAAGGCTGAGGCGCCCAACATGTTCGCAGCCGGACCGATCCCGCGCAATATGGCGAAGCCGACGGCGCCGACCAGAACCATGGCAAAGGCGATCGGCACGCGAAACATTGCGAGCGCAAGAAGGATCGCCGTGGCAATGAGCGGCTCGAGCATGTCAGAGGCTCCGAATGTGATGGTGCGGCCGAAGCGCGATGAGCGCGCTGACGGCGAAGGTCAGGGTGCCGAGCGCGGCGGCCGGCCAGACGGGAAGAGCGAGATCGTTGGTCACCGCGCCGTCGTGAAAGAGGTTCTTCCCATGCATGGCCACGGTCCAGCTAAGGGCGAGCAACACCGTCGCACTCACCCCCGCACCAAAGGCAATTGCAATCCGGTCGACGCGCGGGGACCACACGGAGCTGAGAAGATCGACCTCCACGTGGCTTCCCTTGAGCGTGGTGATCGGCAGGGCCGCCAGAACAAGATCCGCGAGCAGCACCTGCGTCAGTTCGAACGCACCGGGTAGCGGCGTGTTGAAGACATAGCGCCCCACCACATCGACGACCGTCACAGTGACCATCGCGAGGATCAATCCGCCACAGAGCGCCGAAAGCACTCGAAGGACGAATAGGTTAAGCCCCTCAGCGGGCCTCGGAATGGGCGCAGCGCGGTTCATCGTGCCGGTTTCGCCGTCTGCATGGCCGCAAGGGCTGCCGTGCCTTCAAACCCCTGGGCATCCACCGCTTCGATCCAAGCGGCCTCAAGCGGCGCGCTGACTTCCAGCACCTTGTCGAGAACTCCCGCATCGGCGTCGTAGACTGTGATGCCGGCCTTTTCCGTCGCAGCCAGCCCGTCGCCATCGGCGTCATTCCAGGCCGACCCGGCGAGTTCCGCAAAGGCGGTGCCGGAGACGGACATGATCGCGTCCTGGTCTTCCGGGGTCAGGGCATCCCACTGGCCCTCGTTCATCACCAGGAACCAGGAGGTGTTGTAGAGGCCGCCGGGCACCGTCATCACATCGGTAATGTGCTTGTCGAGCTTGAAGGCGCGGACCGAATCCATCGCCATGCAGATGCCGTCGATCACGCCGCGCGTGAGTTTTTCATAAACCTCGCCGGAGGACATGAAGAGCGTGGTCGCACCGAGGCCCGACATCAGGTCCGCGGGATAGCCGCCGGGGGTGCGCACCTTGAAACCGGAAAACTGGTCGGCCGTGTCGAAGTGCCAGTCCTTCGAGAGCAGCACGCCCTGACCATGGGTGAAAAGACCGAGCAGCTTGGTGCCAGCGTGCTCTCCGGCGGCGTCGAGTTGTACGGTGTAGACGTTCCAGAAGTTTTTGGAAGTCTCGACCGCATCGTCGCCGAGGAAGGAAAACTGGCCAACCCGGCTGCGCATGAAGCGGTCATCGCTGGTGAAGCTGTGCAGCCCGTAGGTGATATCGGCCACACCATCGCGGGCCATGTCGAAATGCGCCGGAGGGGCGCCGAGAGGCTTGGAGAGTACCCGAACGGTAACGCGTCCGTCCGTCGCGTCCTCGACCTGTTTGGCCCAGGGTTTGATCGCACCTATGACAAGCGGGTGGCGCGGTGGCAGCCAGCTCGAAAGAACGAGCGTTGTGTCAGCGAAGGCCGGAAATGCGGATACGAGCCCCGCGGCGAGCGCCGCGCCTTTCAGGAAATTGCGCTTGTTCAGTTTCATGTAATCCTCCCGTAGGTGGGGTATGCGTGCCAACGGGCGCGCTTTTTTCGTTGCGTGTGTGTTCACCTGCCCCCGGGTGGGGGGCGTTTTCAGAAGGCGGCGCGCAAGGATCTGAGGCCGCCCAAAAGGACGCCGACGTCGGATCCGACGGCGAGAAATTCGACACCGGCCCCCGCATAGCTTGCGGCAAGCGTCCGGTCGGATGTGAGGATCCCGGCTGCCCGCCCGGCAGCACGGATGCGCGTGAGCGCATCGGAAATCACCGCTTGCACCTCAGGTGCGCCCGGCCTGCCGATGAAGCCCATGTCGGCGGCGAGATCCGCCGGACCAATGAAGATGCCGTCCACGCCCTCGACCGCAAGGATCTCGTCCAGCGCATCCAGACCGGACAGGGATTCGACCTGTAACAACAGGCAAATTTCATCTCCGGCCGTTTGCAGGTAGTCGGGGATCGTGTTGTAGCCCGAGGCTCGCACCAGTGCCGCGCCGACCCCGCGCATTCCCTTGGGCGGGTAGTGCACCGAACGAACCACTTCCCGGGCCTGGGCTGCTGTTTCGATCATCGGCACAAGCAAGGTCTGTGCGCCAAGGTCGAGCATCTGCTTGATCTCGGCGCGGTTGTCGTCGCGTGGGCGCACAACAACGGCACTCCGATCAGCCACGGCCCGTAATTGCGCCAGCACATCGCGCAGCCCGTTTGGGCCGTGTTCCGCATCGATCACCAGCCAGTCGAAGCCGGTCTGGGCAGCCAGCTCGGCCACCGACGGATCGCCGAGGCCGACCCACAGGCCGATCTGCGTCTCGCCGGATTTCAGCCGGGCTTTGAATCTGTTGGTCGGGGCAGGCATCGGATTACCTCACTCGAAGTTCACGGAGACAGCGCCGAATGGGCCGAAGTCGGCCGCGATCTTCGTGCCCGGCGGGCACTCGATCGGCGCGATGAATGAGCCCGAGAGCACCACATGGCCGGCCTCGATCCGCTGGCCGTACTGGTGCATGCGCCGCGCAAGCCAGACCAGGCCTGTCACCGGATCGTCCAGCACTGCGGCCCCCAAGCCGGTGGCCTCCACATCGTCGTTCTTGCGAACGATGGCACCCACCCAGCGGAGGTCGAACGCCTCGGACGCGTGGCGGGCCCGACCCAGAACGATGCCCGCGTTGGCGGCATTGTCGGAAACGGTGTCGACAATTTTGCGCGTTGCGCCGCTGTCCGGGTCCTTTCGCAGGATACGGGTGTCGAGGATCTCGATGGATGGCACCACGGCTTCGGTGGCGGCCAGAACGTCCGCGCGCGTGACCTCGCCGTCGAGTGCTTCCTTCATCACGAATGCGATTTCGGTTTCGATCCGCGGTTGTATGAAGCGACCCGCCGGAATTGTGGCGCCGTCCTCGAAGACCATGTCGTCGTAGAGCACGCCACTGTCTGGCGTGGTGATCCCGAGTGCCTGTTGCATGATCCTGGACGTCAGGCCGATTTTCCAACCGATGATCTTTCGCCCGGCGCTGAGTTTGCGGCCAATCTGCGCCGTCTGGATTGCATAGGCATCGTCAAGCGTCATGTCAGGGTACCGGAGAGACAGGAGGCCGATCTGACGCCGGCTTTCCTCGGCTTCCAGCAGGTCTTCTGCCGCAGCTTCGATTCTTGCTGAACTCAGCATGGCTCGTCCTCCACGCCGTTGCGCAGGATGCCGATCCCATCGGCTTCCACTTCGATCACGTCGCCGGGTTCAAGCCAGATCGGCGGATCGAAGCGAGCGCCGGCACCGGTGGGTGTACCGCATACGATGACGTCGCCCGGTACCAGCGTGCAAAACGTGGAGACGTAGTTCACGATAAAACGGAAATCGAACATCATGTTGGACGTCCGGTCCTGTTGGCGGATCTCGCCGTTTACGCGGGTCGTCAGTTCGATGTCGTCGAGTTGTGCCGCCTCGCGGAAAGGCACCAGCCAGGGGCCAATGGCGCCCGACGAGTCCCAGTTCTTGCCCTGCGTCACGTTGAACTTGGCGTGACGGACCCAGTCGCGGATTGTGCCCTCGTTGCAGAGGGTCAGCGCGGCGATGTGGTCATAGGCGTCTTCTTTGGCGATGCGGCGGCCGGCCTTGCCGATGACGATGGTTATCTCACCCTCGTAGTCGAGTTGCTCGCTTTCCGGCGGGCGGACGAGGTTTTGCCCGTGGCCGGTGAAACTCCGTGGGAAACGGATGAACATCGAGGGCTTGGTGGGCTGGGCCTGGCCATCCTTGTATTCAGCGTTCCGGTCGGGGAAGTTCACGCCGATGCAGATGAGTTTCTCGGGCGCGGCGATCGGGATGAGGTATTCCACATCGGCCTCGGCGAATGTCGGTTTGCGGCCTTCGGTGGCGGCGATCACCTCGTCCAACGCTCCGGCTTCGATAACCTGCTGCAACCCTTTGAACCGGGCGCCGTAATCGGGCGTCAGGTCGATGATGCCATCATCGGTCACCACGCCGTAGCGGTCTGTTTCATTGGCGCGAAAGGCGGCGATACGTGCGGGAATGGGTTTCATGGAGCGACTCCTCAGGCAATCCCGCCGAAGCAGAGATACTTGATTTCAAGGAACTCCTCGATGCCGTAGCGCGAACCCTCGCGCCCCAGGCCGGAGGATTTGACCCCGCCGAAGGGCGCTTCGGCAGTGGAGATGAGACCGGTGTTAATGCCCACCATCCCGTATTCGAGCCGCTCTCCCACGGCCCAGGCACGGGAAAGATCGCGGGTGTAGAAATAGGAGGCGAGGCCGAATTCGGTATCGTTGGCCATGGCAACCACCTCGTCATCGGTATCGAACCGGAAAAGCGGGGCGACGGGGCCAAAGGTCTCTTCGCGGGCGACGGTCATGGCCTGCGTGACACCGGTGAGAACCGTCGGTTCAAAGAACGTCCCGCCAAGCGCGTGACGCCTGCCACCGAGCGCGACCGCTGCGCCTTTGCCAGTGGCATCGGCGATGTGCTCCTCGACCTTTTCCACGGCCGCCGCGTCGATCAGCGGGCCGAATGTGGTTTCGGCCTCCAGCCCGTCGCCGACTTTCAGCATGGCGATCTTCGCACTGAGCCTTTCGGCAAAGTCCTCGTAGACACCCGACTGCACGTAGATCCGGTTGGCGCAGACGCAGGTCTGCCCGTTGTTGCGGAACTTGGAGATGATCGCGCCGTCGACTGCCGCATCGAGATCGGCATCGTCGAAGACGATGAAGGGCGCATTGCCGCCGAGTTCCAGCGCGAGTTTCTTCACCGTGCCGGCCGATTGACGCATGAGCAGGATGCCGATCTCGGTTGAGCCGGTGAAGGTGAGCTTTCGCACGACCGGGCTCGCTGTCATTGCGCCGCCGATGGCCTGCGCGTCCCCGGTGAGCACGGAGAGAAGCCCGGCGGGTAGTCCGGCGCGCTCGGCCAGGACGGCCAGAGCGATGGCGGAAAACGGGGTTTGCTCGGCTGGTTTGAGCACCATGGCACAGCCGGCGGCCAGAGCCGGACCTGCCTTGCGCGTTATCATGGCGTTGGGGAAGTTCCAGGGTGTGATCGCTGCGACGACGCCGATGGGCTGCTTGACGACGACGATGCGCTTGTCTGGCGCATGGCCGGGGATCACGTCGCCATAGACGCGGCGGGCTTCCTCGGCGAACCACTCGATGAAGGAGGCGCCGTAGAGGATTTCCCCCTTGGCCTCGGCCAAGGGTTTGCCCTGTTCCATCGTCAGGATAAGCGCCAGATCGTCGGCGTTTTCGAGGATCAACTCGTACCAGCGGCGCAGGATGCCAGCACGATCCTTGGCAGTGCGCGCAGCCCACGCCGCCTGCGCCGCCTCTGCCGCCGAAATGGCAGCCATGGTCTCGGCATCGCCAAGATCCGGCACATGACCGATGACCGCACCACTCGCCGGGTTGGTCACCGCGAGTGCCGTCTCACCGGCGGCGATCCAGTCGCCGCCAACGAGGGCTGCCTCGCGGAAAAGGCTGGGATCCTTCAGCATCGGGCTGCTCACGGCGCGATGATCGGAGTTGCTGCGAGGTCGGAATCCACTGGCTCTACACCCTGGAAGGTCGAACCATGCTCGAACCAGCTTCGCGGGGCAGGGGCGCCCCAGAGCGTCTGGCGCTGCGGATCTTTGAGATCCCATTTGATCGGCTCGAGATCGGGATCCACTGTCTGATAATCGGAGCAATAGATCTCGATCCGATGCCCGTCGGGGTCGAGGACATAGAGGAAGAAGGCGTTGGAAATCCCGTGCCGACCGGGACCGCGTTCGATATTCGCGACGTAGCCAGTCGTGGCCATCAGGTCGCAAAGGTCAATGATGTTGAGTGGGGTAGGGACCCAGAAGGCGGTGTGATGAAGCCGTGGTCCCGTCCCGTTGGTGAAGGCAATGTCGTGGACGCCGCCCTTGCGATGAGTCCAGGCGGCCCAGAGCCGTCCCGTTTCCTCGTCCTCCGTGTACTCGGTTACCCGGAAACCCATCTCGTTATAGAAGGCGACGGCCGTGTCCACATTCGAGGCAAAGGCGTTGAAATGGTCGATCCTGAGCGGCTTCACCCCGTTATAGAGCGCGTACTGCTGGTGAATCGGAGGGAGCCTGTCCATCTGAAAATAGAATTCGATGGGCATGCCAAAGCAGTCATGGGTACGCAATGTGCGGCCCTGATAGGCGCGTTCCACCCATTCGACGCTGTGTCCCTTCCCTCTGAACCAAGCTTCGGCCTTGTCGAGTTCGTCTTCGTCGAACAGCTTGAATGCGAGGCTGCGGACTTCGGCGGTGTCGTCCTTTCGCAACACCAGGCTATGATGGCCGCGCTCTTCCATGGCGCGCAGGAAGATATGCTCTTCGTCTTCGTCGGTCACCTGGAGTCCCAGCGTGTCGACGTAGAAGGCGCGGGAGGCGGCGAGGTCTTTGACACCGAAGACGGCATGGCTCAGGCGGATGATGTTGAATGGCGGGTAGAGGTTCGGGGCCGGAATGGGCATGGTTCGTTCCTTCGGGTATTCGCGCGGTCGGATGAAAAAGGCGGGGCGGTCCTGGGAGGCGAGCCGCCCCGCAGTTCCAACTCAGCCGCCGAGTTTGGGAATCGTGTGCTCGGCGCGGGGGAAGCAGACGTTGACTGTTTCCATGTAGAAATCGAACGACCAGTCGCCGCCGTCGCGTCCAATGCCGGAGGCTTTCACCCCACCGAAAGGAGTCTCCAGATGGCGGACGTTTTCGGAGTTCACCCACATCATTCCCGCGTCCAGCGCATCGGTCATCCGGATTGCGCGGTCGAGATCTGCGGTCCAGAGATAGGCGGCAAGACCGTATTCAACGCCGTTGGCGATCGCCAGCGCCTCTTCCTCGTCCTTGAACGGAATCGCGGTAAGGACCGGCCCGAAGATTTCCTCCTGCGCAACCGCCATGTCTTTGGTCGCGTTTGTGAATAGCGTGGGCTTCACGAAGCAGCCATCGTCGCTCGTTTTCTCGCCGCCGGCGGCGATGGTGGCGCCTTCCTCGCGGGCCTTCTCGAAATAGGACAGAACCTTCTTTTCGTGCACCGGGTGGATGAGCGGGCCGACGACGGTTTCCGGGTCGAGGGGATGCCCGATCTTGATGCGGTTGGCGACCTCCGCAACCTTGGTGGTGAACGCATCATAGATGCTTTCCTGAACCAGCAGGCGCGACGAAGACGTGCATCGCTCGCCATTCAGCGAATAGATCATGAAGGTCGCGGCATCGACGGCGCGTTCGAGATCGGCATCGTCAAAGACGATCACCGGGTTCTTTCCGCCGAGCTCGAAATGCACCCGCTTCAGCGTCTTGGCGCCCTGAGCCATGATCATGCTTCCCGTGCGGCTTTCACCAACGAAAGCGATGGCCTTGATACCGGGGTGTTCAGTAAGCGCGCGGCCGGCGTCTTCGCCGAAACCGTTGACAAGGTTCAGCACGCCCTTGGGCAACCCGGCCGCTTCGGCAATCTCCACCAGCAGTTTGGCCGTCATCGGCGAGAATTCGGCGGGTTTGTGGACCACGGTGCAGCCTGCCGCCAGTGCAGGGGCGATCTTCCAGGTGGACAGCATGAAGGGCGTGTTCCACGGGGTAATCACGCCGACCGGGCCGATAGGCCGACGGGAGGTGACATTCATCTGCGTCGGTGTTCGTAACGCCTGCCCATCCTCGGCCGTGGGCGCCTGATCGGCGAAGAAGCGGAAATTGGCAGCGCCGCGAAGGGCGGCCTTGGACATGAAGCGCAATGCCTGGCCGGTGTCCATGCATTCGGTGAGAGCGATTTCCTCGGCGCGCGCCTCGATCGCCTCGGCCACCTTGATAAGGATGGCGCGCCGCTCCTTGCCGGGTGTTTTCGACCATGTCTTGAACGCCTCTTCGGCTGCAGCAACGGCGCGGTCGATATCATCCGCGCCGCCCTTGGCAACCGATGCCAACGGTTTGAGGTCCACTGGCGAGATCGTTTCGAAGGTCTCGCCAGACAGGGCCGGTACGGAAGCGCCGCCGATATGGTTGAGCACGCCACGCTCGCGGAACTTTGCCAGGTAACTCTCTGCGCGGGCGATGTTTTCGGTAAGAACGCTCATGGCTGGTCCTTCAGTTCTGGCCCGAGAGGCGGGCATGTATTGGCGTGTCCTTCCAGCTCAGGTCCGGGTCGATGACGCGGATTTCGAGTGAAAGGGCGAAATGCGGTGTCGAGAGTGGTTCGGCGAGCGCGCTACGCGCAGCGGCGAAAATCTCGTCGCCAGCGGCGCGCAATGCATCGGTGCTGCGGCCAGCGCCAACCGCAAGTGTAAGTGCGGCAAAGTCGTTTTCGGGCGACCCGTCGGCGACAATGCAATGGTCTGCGCGATAGGCACGGATACGGATTCCCGCCAAAGGAAAGATACCCGCCGACGTCATGGCGCGATGCAACGCTCTGCAAAGCGCAGGAAGGTCGGCCCGGGACTCGAGGCCCGGGGAATATTCGACTGTCAGATGCGGCACGAGTCTCCTCCCTCGAAGCCATTCTTAACGTGTTAAGTTGCTCGGCAAGCGGCAGGGCAACGATTCTTTGCGCCAATATATCATTAACATGATAAATAACAAGCGGGAGACAACGGAATGATCAGAAAAATATCTGCCATAGGCGTGGTCTGGAAAGTTCGCGCGTTAAGTCATAGGCTTGGCCCAACCCCGAGTATTTGCCACAGCGGTCAAGAAGGCGCGAAAAACCACCATGACACCCACTGCTCTGCGCGACGGCTTCGAACTGGCGGAAACGCGCCGGACACTGCCCATTCTGTTACTACGGTCGCGTGAAGCGGTGATGGAGCGATTTCGGCCGATGCTGCATGCCCATGATATCACCGAACAGCAATGGCGGGTGATACGTGTGCTGCACGAAGGTGGCGAGACGGACGCGTCGCGCCTGGCGGACCTGGCCTGTGTTCTGGCGCCGTCGCTGACGCGGATGATCAAGTCGTTGGAAGCGCGCAAACTGGTGGTCAGTCGGCGGGACGAGGCCGATGGGCGCCGCAGCCTGATTTCGCTCACGGAAAAGGGGCGGACCTTCATCGAGACTGTCACGCCAGCCAGCGCGGAGATCTATGCCGAAATCGAGGCGCAGGTCGGCGCGGAGTTGATCGAGCGACTGACCGGAGACCTCATGGCATTGCAGGCGGCGCTGTCACGCAGAGATTGAACGGCATTGTCCGTCGGGACGTGCGGGCAACCTTGACCGGAGCAATCCCTTCATCGTGCTGGGCGCGTCCGCTACCCATTGCAAATCGGTCACGCGCGTGCAGTGATTTGAAACGGAGGTGACACTATGTGCGGTCGTTTCATCGATCCCGACATTCGCGGAACGGAAATCGATTTCGACCAATTGAAACTCGATCCGTGGTCGCGCCGATACAACATCAAGCCGACAAATGACGTCCTGACTATCGATGCGGAGGGGAATGGGGCCATGGCCCGCTGGTGGCTCATTCCGACCTGGCACAAGGGCGATCTTCGCGACTGGAAAGCGACCACATTCAACGCTCGGATCGAGGAGGCGGCGTCGAAACCGACCTTTCGCGGCGCCTGGCGATACGGACGATGCCTGATACCGGCGGGTGGGTACTACGAATGGACCGGTCCAAAGGGGGCCAAACAACCTCATTTCATCTGCTCCGCGGGTAACGAGGAGACGCTCTGGTTTGCCGGGCTCATATCGGTCTGGCAGGATCTGCGCACCTGCACGATCATGACCCGCGCGTCAATTCCGGCGGTTTCTGACATTCACACGCGCATGCCCGTCATCCTGAATTCGGAAGAACGGGAGACGTGGATCATGGGCGGAAGCGATGCCGGGTTTGGCGCGACGGCAGCGCTGCGCCACTACCCCGTCGCCCCGCTCCGGAGCGCCGAGGACGGCCCGGAGCTTATCGAGGCACTCTAGGCTGCTCACATGAGACATGTCCGCGCCAATCATACGCTCGATCAGGCCGCCCGATTCGAGAGTTGATATAGCTTGCCGTAGTACGGCCCGAACTGCGGGTGCCGTGCGATAGTCAGACGGGCGCCGGGGTGCTGTAAAACATCGAGAAGAACCCGATTGGAACCGATCCAGCCCGTGTCGGCAGGTGTCTCGGCTTGGTTGAAGGTTCGAACGTGGGGCACCACACACTCATTCCGCGCCCGACGTCGATGCTCGGTTTTCCCATTGCACAACTCTTCGCCCAACGACCAGAAACCAATGCGCGTGCGACTACCGCTGTCGACACGCGTCTGCATGGTGTCGCCCCGGAAACCGTTGACAACGGGTGTCGCAGCCGATCCCGATCACGTCCGTTCCGGCGATCTCCGCTCTTGCACGGGCACATCGCTGCGGCCAAACATGCCGCATGCGGAAGTTGATGGTTATCATTGCGATCTTGACCGCGACGGTTGGCGGCTGGGGGATCTATCGGCTTTCGTATGAGTATTTCGTGACCGACGAACTCAACGAAGCCGGGGGGCGCTTGTCCCTCTACCGTGGGTCCATCGCCGCGGAATTGGAGCAATACGCGCCGCTCATACATGTGCTCGCGCGGGATACATTCGTCATCGACGCCGCGACCGGCGGAAATATGGATCGGCTGGATCCGAGACTGAAGGATTTCTCCGATCAGGCCGGTTTGGACGCTATATACCTCATACGTCCTGACGGGGTCACGGTCGCGTCGGCGAACTATGACCAGCCGGGCAGCTTCGTCGGAGAGGATTACTCCTTTCGCCCTTACTTCCAACAGGCGATGGCCGGGAAGAGAGGCCGGTTCTACGCAATTGGCACGACAACTGGCAGACCGGGATATTTCCTGGCAGAGCCCGTCGTCAGCGGCGGGGGAGGTCTCGTTGGCGTCATTTCCCTCAAGATCAGCTTTGCGGAACTGGAAAACAACTGGCGAAACACTGGTGAACAGCTCTTCCTTGCCAACGAGGATGGCGTGATCATCCTGGCGTCCAATTCCTCGTGGTTGTACCGTGTTCTTTCGCCGCTCACGCCGTCGCAGAGGGCTGAAATCGATCGGACGAAGCAGTTTGCCGATAAACCGCTGGACGTGCTGGATTGGTCTCCAAGACCGGGCCGGAAAGCGCGCATTGGCGGGGTGGAGAGGCTGCACCTGGTTTCGGATGATCTTCCGCATGGGTGGGCATTACATTACTTCGCAACAGATGACCGGGCTGTCGCGCGTAGCTGGCTGGTGACCGCTTCGGCGGCTGTGGCGGCGGGGTTGATGCTCTATATCGTTCAGATCCAGCGCGCTCGCCGGATTGGGGCGGCCCTTCAGAGGTCGGAGCAGGAAGAGGCCCAGTTGCGCCAGGCGAACGAGCGTCTCGCCGTCGAGATTGCCGAGCGCCGGCAGGCGGAGACGGACCTTCGGCGTACCCAGAATGAGCTGGAACGCGCCAGCCGGCTTGCCGCGCTCGGCGAATTGTCCGCATCCGTGACGCATGAGCTTGGCCAACCCATCTCGGCGATGCGCAATCATCTGGTGGCGGCGGAACTCGGCGCCGGCAAACCGGATCGGCTATTGGGCCGGCTGGGCGGGTTGGTAGACAGGATGGAAGGGATCACGCGACAGTTGAAATTCTTCGCGACGCCGGACCCGGAGCCATTCGAAACGTTCGATCTGCGGGAGGCGATGCAGGCATCGTTAGGTCTTCTGCGACACAACATCGAGGATGGAGGGGTAGCGGTCGAGATGGAACTGCCAACCGAGGCCGTGTTGGTCCGAGGCAGCCGCCTGCGGACCGAGCAGGTCATGACGAATCTTATTCGGAATGCCCTGAATGCCGTCGAAGATGTGCCCAGTCCCAAGGTCGAAATCCTCATGGGCACAACCGAGTCGGCTGCCTGGTTCGACGTCTGCGACAACGGCCACGGGCTTGGGCAGGCGACACTCGACGAGTTGCAGGAACCCTTTGTCACAACTCGTGCGAGCGGCCACGGCATGGGCCTCGGTCTTGCCATTTCTGCCAATATTATCAAGGATCACGAGGGCGAAATGAAAGCCAGAAATACAGAGAATGGCGGGGCCGTCTTCCACGTGTCCTTTCCCCGTCCGACTGGTACAAACCGAGCCGTGCGATGAGTCCGACCGCCGCCCATTCCATACTGGTCGTCGACGACGACAAGGCGATGCGGCAGTCGTTGGCCGACCTGCTGGAGGCTGCAGGGTGGCAGGTGGACACGGTCTCCCGCGCCGAACAGGCGCTTGAGGTCCTGAAAGGGCATTCGCCCGATGTCATCCTTTCGGACGTGCGAATGCCAGGAATGTCCGGCCTCGACCTTTTGGCGCGCCTGGACGCCGCCTTCGCGCCGCCGCTTGTATTGATTTCGGCCCATGGTGACATCCCGATGGCGGTGCAGGCGATGCAGGATGGCGCCTATGGGTTTATCGAAAAGCCCTACCACCCGAAGCGGCTTCTGACGGTGTTAACGCATGCGGCGGACCAGAGCCGCATGCGGTCCAGCAATGCGCGGCTGAAGACGCGCTTGTACCAGCTCTCGGGACTCGACCGGATTCTGGTCGGACAGACGGATTCCGTGGTCGCGCTGCGGGAGGATATCCTCGACCTTGCAGGTACCGAGGCCGCGGTGCTGATCCAGGGTGAAACGGGAACCGGCAAGGAACTTGTGGCCAGGGCGCTGCACGACCTCGGCCCGGCGGCGGACCGGCCCTTCCTGCCAATCAACTGTGCCTCGCTCCGGACCGAGACCTTCGAGGCGGAAATGTTTGGTACCTTCGAGGATCAGGAGGGCCGGCTGCGCGCGGCCTCCGGCGGAACGCTTTTTCTCGACGAGGTCTGCGCGTGCTCACCGGAAGTGCAGACCAAGCTTCTACGCGTCATCGAGAACAAACAGATCCTGCCGGTTGGCGGGCCTGCGCCGGTATCGGTCAGCTTTCGTGTGATATCGGCAACGAACGAAAGTGTTGAGGAGGCTGTTGCCGCAGGGCGGTTTCGCAAGGATCTGCTGTTCCGCCTCAATACGTTTGTGCTCGATTTGCCGTCCTTGAAGCATCGGCGGGACGACATAGGCCTCCTCGCGGCGCATTTCCTGGCGGAATACGCGCGGATACACGAGAGTGCCGCGCCCGAGCTAAGCCCTGACGACTTTGCTGCAATGCTGGCCCATGACTGGCCAGGTAACGTGCGCGAGATGCGCAACGTTTGTGAAAGGCGCGTGCTTTCTGCCCGCCGCGGTGGCGGCAGCATGGCAACAGCGCTGCGAGCAGACATTGCGTTCGATGATGTTCCCGATACGCTTCGGGAGGCGGTGGCGGCCTTTGAGCGGGAATTGATCGGTAAGGCGATCAAGGCCCACGAGGGTCGGATGGATGCCGCCGCCGAGGCGCTTGGTATCGGCCGGCGCACTCTCAACGAGAAAATCGTGAAACTGGGCCTCGACAAAAGCGCGCTGCTCTGATGCCGACGCGGCCTGCGGAAATCCGCAGGTGCTCGTCGATAGGGGCAGGCGATTTTTTTCATAGTCAGGGAAGCGGATTTGCCGGAAGTTCGGAGCGTATAAAAAATCGCGAATCTGGGAGGAGACGGATGCGTACTCTCTTGAGCCGGACGGCACTTGCCGCCCTGACCTTGACCTTTGCCTCGGAAGCTATTGCAACAGAGTGGAATGTTTCGCTCTGGGGTAAGCGGCGGGCATTCACCGAGAACGTCGAAAAACTGGCGGAACTCGTCAGCGAGAAAACCGGCGGCGAGTTCACGCTGAACATATCCTACGGCGGTCTGAGCAAGAACACCGAAAACCTCGACGGGATCGAGATCGGGGCGTTCGAGATGGCGCAGTTCTGTGCCGGCTACCACCCGGACAAGAACCCCTCGATCACCGTGCTGGAACTGCCGTTTCTCGGCATCTCCTCGCTTGAGGTGGAGCGCAAGGCCTCCATGGCCGTCTACAATCACCCCGCGGTCGCGGAGGATCTGGCGCGCTGGAACGCCAAGTTGCTGATGCCCTCACCACTGCCACAGTACAACATCGCTGGTGTCGGCGACGCGCCGCATTCGCTGGCGGATTTCGAGGGGCTGACCGTTCGTGCCACCGGCGGCATCGGTGCTGCAATGGAGGCCGCGGGTGCCGTGCCGACCTCGATGTCGGCCACCGAGGTGCGGCAGGCAATGGACAGCGGTGTGATCAAAGCCGCCTCCTTCGCACCCCATGCGCATATGTCCTTCGGGACGGCCGAGGTGGCGAAATGGTGGACCACAAACCTCAACCCTGGTGCTGTGAATTGCCCCGTTGTGGTGAACATCGACGCCTATGAGGCGCTCACCGACGAGGAACGGGCTGCGCTGGATGGCTCCGTCGACGAAGCGCTTGACCACTACATTTCGTTTTACAACGACAACACCATGGCGCGCTGGTGGCCGATGCTTGAGGAGAAAGGGATCGAGCAGGTCACGTTCTCCGAAGAAGAGGTCTCCGCCTTCAGGGAGGCCGCCGCGTCCCCCGCAGCCCAGGCCTGGATCGAGGAGAACACCGCCCGCGGCCTTCCCGCGCAGGAATTGTACGACCTCGTGGTCGGCATCGCAGCCGAAGGCGAGTGAACGACCCACTGGCGGGGCCGCTTCCGGCCCCGCCACCCGACGACCATGGGAGGGGAAGATGGCGGGAACGTCGAGCGTCCTGACGGACAACAGTCTTGTGAGCCGGCTGGATCAACGCCTCCACGTTTTGGAGGGCGTTCTCGCCTTGCTGAGCGGGTTGACGGTGTTTGCACTGATGCTGCTGGCAGTGGTGTCCGTTTCGGGCCGCAATTTCTTCAATGCCCCCTTGCCGGGCTACGTGGATTGGATCCAGCAAGCGATGCCGCTGATCGCTTTCATGGGGATTTCCTACACGCAGCGTAACGGCGGACACATTCGAATGGACATGCTGGTGGGCGCCTTGAAGGGGCGGCCGCTCTTTGTTGTCGAATTCCTGACAACGCTTGCGATGCTCGTGCTCATGGTGCTTTTGGTCTGGGGCACTTGGGCGCATTTCCAGCGTAGTTTCGATTTCGGATCGCCGCTCTGGAGTCGTGACAGCACGATGGACATCGGGCTTCCGATCTGGCCGGCCAAGCTGCTCGCGCCGGTGGCGTTTTCGGTGCTGTGCCTTCGGCTCACGCTTCAACTCTGGGTCTATGGCCGGGCAGTGATACTGGGCGAAGAGAACCCCGTTGCCGTACCGTTGCCCGTCGATGTGGCCACCCAGGCCGCGATGGAAGCCGAGCACGTCTCGGGCCACGACAGCTAAGGACTGATCAATGGACAGTATCGAAATCGGCCTGGTCGTCTCTGGCGGTCTTCTCCTTCTCGTCGTGCTTGGCATGCGTGTCGCCTTCGCCGCCGGTCTTGCCGGTCTGGTGGGGCTTATCTGGATTTTCTGGTCCAAGAAGGGATACGACCCCGCGGAATTTGACTGGGCGCTCGGTGTGGCGGTCAAGACCGCGGGCCAGGTGCCGCATTCCAAGGTCGCAAGCCAGGCGCTCAGCCTGATCCCAACCTTCATCCTTATCGGGTATCTCGCGTACTACGCCGGGCTCACCAAGGCGCTCTTCACCGCCGCGAAACGCTGGGTTGCCTGGGTGCCGGGTGGCATGGCCGTGGCGACGGTCTTCGCCACCGCAGGTTTCGCCGCGGTTTCCGGCGCCTCCATTGCCACATCCGCCGTCTTCGCGCGCATCGCCATCCCCGAGATGCTTGAAGTCGGCTACGACAAGAAGTTCGCGGCCGGCGTGGTGGCCGCGGGCGGAACGCTGGCCTCCCTGATCCCGCCGTCGGCGATCCTCGTGATCTACGCCATCATCGTGGAGCAAGACGTTGGCAAACTGCTGCTGGCGGGGTTCATTCCCGGTATCTTCTCTGCCATCGTCTATGCCGCTTTGATCATCGGAATGGCCAAGGCGATCAAGGGGTTCGGCCCGCCGGTCGGCGGCTTCACCTGGCGCGAGCGCTTCGCGTCGCTCCCGCCCGCCGCACCGATCATGATCGTCGTTTTGACCATCGTGCTTTTTGTCTACAACCCATTCGGCGGTGAGGCCTGGGGTACGCCCACCGAAGGCGGCGCGATCGGCGCTTTCGTTGTATTCTGCATGGCCCTCTACAATGGGATGCGGTGGGGGGAATTCCGCGACGCATTGCTCGAAACCGCCAAGCTCGCAGTGATGATTTTCACGATCATCTGGGGCGTGCTGATCTATGTCCGGTTCCTCGGCTTCGCAGACCTGCCCGGTGCATTCTCCGACTGGCTGACCTCGCTCACCATGCCGCCGATGATGATCCTGGTCTGCATCCTGCTCGCCTATGCGGTGCTCGGCATGTTCATGGACGCCATCGGCATGATGCTCCTGACGCTGCCGGTCGTCTATCCGGCGGTCATGGCGCTCAATGGCGGCGAGGGCGTGACCGCGGCTGAAAGCACGTTCGGCATGAATGGGACAATGTGTGCGATCTGGTTTGGCATCCTGGTCGTGAAGATGGCCGAGTTCTGCCTCATCACGCCGCCTATTGGCCTCAACTGTTTTGTGGTCGCCGGGGTGCGCGAGGACCTGAGCGTTCAGGATGTTTTCAAGGGCGTCACGCCTTTCTTCATCGCCGACGCCGTGACGATTGCGCTCTTGGTTGCATTCCCGGCCATCGTGCTGTGGCTACCCAGCCTGGCCTAGCGCGTGACCTAAGCTCGATGCCGCCATTTCAAGCGGCGGCGTCCGCGCAATGCCGCACCGGAATGATCCGCGTGCGGGGGTTGCAGCCCAACGTCATTGGATTCGCGTAAGGAAAGCGCGGATCGGCTCGAATTTCACTGTGGTGTCGCGCATTGGATCTCGTGACAGGACAACGCGCGATCAACTTGTGTGACGATCCGGTCGATTTCCGGCACTTCGATACCAAGCGATCGCCCGCAAAGCTGGACCATTCGATCAACGCGTTCGATCCTTGCGGCGCCGGCGGCTATGGCTCTGGCGAAGGAAGATGGCCTGCTGAGGGACCGGGCGGCCTTCGCGTAATGCTCAAACGGTACGATGTCCCCGTCAGCCGCGCCGGTTGCCTTCACGATGTCGACGGTCCGATCGTAAATGCGATTGCTCGTGGCGATATCGTCCTCGACGGCCCGCGAGATCGACACGATGCTTCCGTCGGAACGCAGGCATCGGCAATTGCCGGTCGTCAGCATTGGCCACTTTGCCAGAGGGACGTGCAACGACGTGTGGGCGAGGATCCTGACAGGCAGCGGACGCCCGTCGTAGCGGTACGCCGAAACATCCGAAGCAATGGTTTCGATCAAGTCCTGGTGCTTCGCGGCTGCAAAAGGCGCGACCTTGAAATTGGAGGCGAGGGTCACCGACAATTCGTTGAGGCGGGCAGGGTCGCTCCGTACGGCCTGTGCATCCGGACTGGCCGCCGAGACGAGGTCCGGTGAGAGGCTTTGCCAGGCGGCCCAGGACGTGTAGGCGCCGCGGAGCTTGTCGACATCGAGGGTCCCGAGCCGGTCAAGGAACGGCGGCGGAAGCGCATTCATCAACGATATGACCGGAAGGCCGGCCTGTGCGATCCGCTTCACGAGTGCCGCGATCTCGGCGTCGGCGAATTGCGGCTCGCTCATGGCGAGGAACACGATGTCAAATGCGCCGAGGTCCACCTTCGCCCCGCATACACCGAGGTCGTTCGCGACGCTGGTTGTGTGAACCGCTGGCGCGGATAGGCGCGTAGCGGTCTCACCGTTGCGGCGCAGGAAAGCGATAGATGCTCCGTGGGTCGCCAGCGCAGATTGCTCCTGCGGTCGACACACGACCGTCACCCGATGCCCGGCAAGCAGTATCCGCAGCGCGGGCAGTAGGCCGTAGGAAGCACCGAGAACGAGGGCGTTGATCTGTGACATGGATATTATCCCTGGGATTGAACCTCAACTGACGCGCGCTTTCCAAATGTGATCCTCCGCTCAGCGAGGCGGTTCACGCCAATCCTAATGAGGATCGGACGCACCGCCATGCCGACCGCAACGCCAATGCAGAGCTGCCAGACAACACTCGCGACCCTCAGGTCCGCGGACCCGACGAGACTGTCGAAGACCGTTTCGGCCCCTGTGTGCGTCAGATAGATCATGAGCGAATGTGCGGCGACGATCACCACGATGCCGGACACCAGACGCGGCAGTCTCACATTGGGAACCGCGACGCAGAGGATGAGTGCAAGGACCCACCAGTACTCGGTGTGATTGCGGAAGACGAACGCACTCATGCCCAAGTGCAGAAGCGCAATGCCCAGACTGGCAACGTATCTTTGGCGCGTGTCGGCCATGGCGAATAGCGCGCCAACCACGAGGAAGGGGAGTGTCGCCGTCGGCAGCCTTTCGACGAGGTCCGGCACATCCGCGCTTCCGCCTTGTGAAATCGTGGCGGCAAGGAAAATGGCGGTGTTCACCGCCTCGACAATCACGAAAAAGACCGCGAGCCCGCGCCATGGATCATCGGACAACCTGCGCCGGATGGCCGGGAAGCCAAGGAGAAGCGCGATGGCCAGAAACATCTGGAGATAGGCATGAAGGAACCAGAGCCACTCCGACTTGGTCTCACTCACGCCCCGCCCCAGAATGATGACATCGGTGAAATCGACCAAGTTCCTGTAGAACAGGATTGTGGACAGGTGAAGCTCGTTGTCCGATAGGGCGTGCTTGGCGAAATACACCAGCGACAGCGGCACCAACGGGACGAGCAGCCGGGCCATGAGAGCCCAGACACGTCCGACGTGATCATCTCTCAGTATCGCCGGCAACTGAAGGTGCCCGAAGGAGAATCCAGCGAGCGCGAAGAGAATGATCGATGCGCCGATCGGAGCTTTCAGATCGGTGTGAAAGGCAACGACTGCCACAATCGCAAGGGTCCGCATCAGGATAAAGGTCTCGATGCTGGAGCCCTTCAGTATCGTGGCAGGCGTTCCGCGATCCGC
The DNA here is from genome assembly GCF_001509585.1 of Tropicimonas marinistellae. Classification (GTDB taxonomy): domain Bacteria; phylum Pseudomonadota; class Alphaproteobacteria; order Rhodobacterales; family Rhodobacteraceae; genus Tropicimonas; species Tropicimonas marinistellae. The sequence continues at coordinate 530,516 of NZ_LNCI01000002.1, forward strand.
AGGCTCGCTGGGTTTGTGATGTGCCAGTTCCGCCACGCTCATCCAGGGCCAGCTCTCGGGCAGGTGTAGGCCCATCGCCTCCAGGTCGAGCCGGGCTTCGATCGAGGCAAGGCTGTCGGCTCCGAGATCGGAAAGGGAGTGGTCGCGATGGACGTGGTTTCGCCCGGTAAGTCTGCCAAAGAGCGCCGCAATCGCTTCTTCGGTGTCGCCGCGGGGAGATTGGCCGTGAAGGGGAGCGGAAGTCGAGGCTTCCGCGGCCAGCGCCATGGACAGGAGCGCATCGCGGTCCACCTTGCCATTGGGCGTCAGGGGAAAGCTGTCCATAACCATGATCCCCGCTGGCACCATGTATGCGGGAAGATCGCGGGCAAGCGCGGCACGGACCCTCTTTTCCGTCACATCATCTGCGGCCGCGAGCACAAACAACCGAAGCGTTTCGTCGTCGAATATCGTGCTGGCTTGCTCGACACCCGGAAGCGCCTCCGCCGTTGCCTCGATTTCGCCGAGTTCGACGCGAAAGCCGTTGATCTTGATCTGTGCGTCCCTGCGCCCGGCGTAGTAGATGAGGCCGTCCGGCAACTGGTAGCCCAAGTCGCCGGTGAAATGGCGTGACGAGGCGCTATCTGGCGACGCCGCCAACCGGTCCTTGGCACCGATAACTGGGTCGGCGAGATCGGCGACGATTTCACCGACTTCGCCGGCCGAAACCGGCGTGCCATCGTCGGACACCAATTGCACGCCAGTCCAGGGCAGGGGGCGCCCTAGGGGAATGTCACGGCGTTTCTCGGCACCGGGTGTGATCTCGTGAATGAGAAACGCCTGGGGCGTTTCGGTTGTCCCGAAAACGTTGAACTGGCGGAGTGCGGGCATCCTTTCCCGCCATTGCTCCACCGACCGGTGGGGCAAGCGTTCGCCACCCCAGAAGACCGCGCGAAGATCGGCAAACCCGCCGCCGCTTTCCATCCCCGTCGTAAGAAGACGCGCAGTTGCCGGGCTTAGACGCAGCACGTTGCAACGGGTCTTCCTCAAAAGGCCGCGAAGCGCCTCGGGCTCCGTCATTTCGCGTGGATTGGGAATGGTGACGCTCCCCCCGTGTGAGAGCGGCAAGAATACATCCCGAAGGGTCGGATCGTGAGCAAGCCCCGCCAGCATCATGGTCACAACCGGGCCGGGCAGTTGAAGCGTGCGATATTGCCATTCCACGAACCGTTGGAGCGTCCGGTCCGGATGCGTGATTAGCTTGGGTTGCCCAGTCGTTCCCGAGGTGAAGAGGTGGCATGCCGCCTCCCGAGGAGGCTCGTTGGGGGTACTTGGCTGTGCTGTGCCAGCGGAGACTGGCGATACGCGCACGATATCTGCAATCTCCGGGGGTAAAACAGCGCCCGCCTCGACGACGAAACGTGTACCGAGTTCTGCGAACATCCGTTTCATGCGCGAGGGAGGATAACTCGCATCCATCAAGGCAAACGATGCGCCGTGCGCCGACACGCCGAGCATCGCGGCGACAAGGCTCGGATCACGTTGGGCAAGGATCACGACACGGTCATCCGCTCCAACACCTTTCGCGTGTAGCCCCGCGACCACCTCTCGTGCTCGCTCAGCGAGTTCACGATAGGTAATCCGTCCACTCGACGTTTCGATGGCCGTCGCTTCGGGCGTGCGACCTGCCCAATCGAAGAACGCGGTATGAAGCCGGGACTTCGGTTGTGGTTCCAAGCTTTGCTGCGTGTAGACGACCTCGTGACCTGTTCGCGCCGCTCTCAGGATCTGTCTGCATGTCATGCTTGGGTCGGCGATTGCAGCGTCGAGCAGGCGAGCTTGAAAATCGAGGAACTGGGTCGCCCGGTCGTTTGAGATCTGCGCGCGATCGTAGAAGGCGCGAGCCGTCATCACTCGCCGATCCTCAGACCACACAAGATTCAGGTCGAATTCCGTGCGCCGGTCGAGAAACTCCCGCGGTCCCACCTCAAGATCACCCGCGGTGATCCGGGAAGCCGGCGGGAACATATTGATCGAGACGCTTGGAGCCTTGCGCGCGGCAATGACCTCCTCCAGTACCGGATCGTTTTCCAGCGCAACCATTTCGCGCGTCTGTTCCCCCACAGCGCGTGCGAGAGACGAGAATGCCTGGTCCGGATCGAAACTGAGATCCAGAGGCAGAGTCTTCGAAAACGGACCGACAACGGAATTCGGTGCGCCGAGGGATTTCCTGCCCTCCGTCTGAAAGAAACTCGAAACCCTCGTTTCTCCCGAGAAACCGTGCAGCCCCAGAGAGTAGATCGCGGCAAGAAATCCGAACTTTGTCGTGCCAATTGATTTTGCCGACGCCCGGAGCGGTTTGGAAATACCCGCGAATTCTCGTTCCAGAAAGTGCCCGGACGAGGGCTCCTCGCCATCGGCTATTCCATCCCCCACGATCCGAACAGGAGTTGGCAAGGAATTGGCTGTCGCTTGCGCCACATCTGAACGCGGTACCGGACCGAACCTGTCGGGGCGCGTGAAATCATAGTAGGAGGCAGCGGGGGAGAGCGTTTCGCCCACATAGAGCTTGAGCAATTCCTTTGCCATGACGCCACGCGAAAACCCGTCCGTTGTCGCGTGATGCGCCGCTATCGTGAAACGCCAGCGCCCGCCGAGATCCGCCGCCAGGATACGGATCAGTGCACCCGGATTGCGCGGGTCGACATCGTCAAACACGCGCGGCAGCGCCCACTCACGGAACGCCGCGAAGCTTTCGTCTTCCAATCGGCAGGTGTGATAGCGAAACGCCGCTTCCGGAGACAGAAACGCATGCACCGCGCCATCTGCCACGTCAAAGCGTGTGCGAAGCGCATCGTGACGGTGTACCAAGGCCTCTGATGCCGACCGAAATGCGCCCTCGTCAAATGCACCCTCGACGAGGTGACCCATTGAAATCATGTAGGATCCCAAACCGGCGAGTTCAGACAAGACATAGCGCGTTTGGTTGTCGCTCGCGGCGACACGGGTATCTCCTACGACCTCAGCGTTGTCCGTCTTGGAAATGTCTCCAAGTCTATGAAGCAATATACGCTCCTGCGGATCGATTGATTCAGAATGCGACGTCGTTATCGACGTGGTCGGATTATTCGACGCGTAAGTGGGAACAATATGTCGAGTGGAAGTGAATTCTGTGTCGGACCGTAACTACGTTTTTCCCAAGATGCTGACGGGGCGCGACCCGTTGCAAGGTGCCATTCCATTGCCGGAACAGGCGGCGCGCGACCGTCCAGAGGCTTAGATCCGACGAAATTGGTCTGACGAAGCGCCAGCGCATTCCATCAGCTTGCTTCTTCGGTTTCACCACACCCGATCTCGGATTTCAGATGATCCGCAAGCCTCAGCGCCAAGGCCACGATGGTCAGCGTCGGATTGACATATCCCCCCGTGGGGAAGACCGAGCTTCCCGCAACGTAGAAGTTGCGGGTACCGTGCAATCGGCAGTCGGGGTCGACCACGCCATTGTCGGGGTCGGAGGACATGCGCGTGGTTCCCATGTGGTGTTTGCCACCTTCCATGCTGACCGGAAAACCCTCGCGATCGGTCGCTCCATGCAGGCTAAGCTTCCCGATCCCGGCGGCGTCAAACCACCTGACGAGCCCCGACCGCAGACGATCAATCCCGCCGCGGTCGTGATCGCTGAGCCTCCAGTCGACTTGTAATTGTGGCATTCCGAAGCGATCACGGCGTTTTGGGTCGAGCCGAATGCGGCTCTCCGGGATCGGCAGGGCCTCGAGTGTGAAGCGGGCCGCGAAGGTTCTCTTTTTCGAGAACGCTCCGCGAACCCGTTCGGTCGTTGAACGGGTCACGTCGCCGGCATTCGTGAACAGCGCCGGTATATGGCGTTGAAGGCGCCCATCGGGTAATTCGCGGTGCATCATCACGTCGATCACACGGGTCATCGCAACGCCGCCCCGCGACAGAAAGTGAGGCGAGGATTTATGCGCGGCGCGTTCGACGAAGAACACGCCCGCGCCGTTCAGGGCCTCCTCGCGCCGCAGCCGCTCGCTAACGGCGAAAGCACCATGCGCGCGCTGCGCGGAGCCGGCCTGTTCATACCCCTTCAGAGCACCGATTGCCTCTGGTTCCACGCCGTCGGCAAGTTGCACCGAGCCGCCGAAAAAGAACGGGTGGTCCATGAAGTATCGCCCGACGAGGTCGCGCGCATTGCCGACACCCTCCGCTTGAACAGATCGCGACGCAAGCAGCAGGCGCGCGTTTTCCATTCCACCGCAAGCCAGCACGAACCGGTCCGCGACGACGCGCACGTTACGGCCGTCGTCGCCACGGGCCTCGATGTGGGAAACCGTGTCGCCATCCGGAACGATCTCGACCGCGTGAAGATCGAAAAACACCCGCACATCTCGGGCCGCGTCGAGATCCGCTCCGAATACCTGTGCGAAATCGACGTTGTGTCCATGCCGGTATCGAACCGGAGCAATGTCTGCGTCCGGGCCAAACGACGCGCCGGCGAAATCGGGGCGCTCGAACCGCCAATCGTCCAGGTCGCAGACGGTTGCGGCTTGGCGATAGTAGGGCGCGAGCGTCTCGGCGCCAATGGGCCATCCTGTATTCGGTAGTCCGGCGCGGGCTTCGAAATCGACTGGGTCAAGGGGGCGACACTGACCGGCCCAACGGGTGGTACTGCCGCCGAACATGCGCAGGCGTGCCTTGCCGGGGGCAAAGCTCTCCCGGCCCACGTTTCTGCCATGATAAAGGATTTGGCTCTTGTGGCGGAAATCTCGCCCGCCGCCGGCCAGCATGGCCACCTCGATACCGTGCCCGGAAAGTGCGCGTGCGATTGCGATTCCGGCAGCGCCGGCTCCGATGATGCACAGGTCCGCCTCAATCGTCGTGCCGGGTGCCACATCTCGTTTTTCGACAATGGTCATCGGATCCCTCCGCCGAGCAACGCTCGCCCCCGCATCTCGTCTGGGACAGCCGCGCCCAGACGCGCGAGGATCGTGGGTGCGAGGTCGACAATATTACCTGATGGGGCGCTGCCGGGCGTCGTTCCGGAGCCCGACACGAGGTAGAATCCGCCCGCCCGGTGATTGCCCGATCTTCCGCTGGGATGACAGCCAGGGGTGGGCCAGTCGATAGTGCCGAAACGCGGTGAAACAATCGCGCGATGCCGCGCGGCCGGTGTGTCGTTCCAGTCCACCATGAGGTCCGGGAGCCTGTCACGATTGGGGCCGGGCGGAACCACGTCCTCGACGCGGGCTGTTTGGCGGACCACCGGTTCACCTGTGTCGGCATCGGCGAAACTTGCGAGACCCTCGACGATCCGTTGCGTGATCTCGTCCGCCTGTGCCGCTGTCAACATGCCCTGGTTCTCCCTGCCTTTTCGGTTGAGGCGAATGTACCCGGTCAGATCGGCCACCTGGGTCAGGGCCGGTGTCTTCTGCCAGTCGCGCCCGCCGGTGCGCCAGAAGCCCGTCAGCCTGTCCTGAAGGGACGTGGGAAGGCTGTCCTTCACGCGGTGGCGCAAACGAGGCGGCAAGGCGTGACGTATCCGCTGCATCGTCGACAGCGGTGAGACGTTTTGGCTCTCTTCACCGAGCACGCGGTCGAGCATGGCGTCGAGAACCTCGACCCGGCTGGTGTTCGGCCCCATACCGTGCAGCGAAAAGAGAATGACCTCATCGGGTTGTGCCGCGTCCAGCACCCGGCCGAGCGCCTGGTCGGTGGCGGCATAGACGGCGGGCAGGGCAGCCTCCAACTCGCGTTGCTCGGCAGCCGTCGGCGGTGTGAGAAGACCCGTTTCGTCCCAAAGCCAATGACCGCCGCGGTGAAGCCCGGGGAAGGTAATTGCGAAGAGATCGACGGTTTCGCGTTGCAGCAAGTGCTCCGAGATTTCGGCGAGCATGCCGGCAATTTCCACCTGTTCGTCCCTGAGCTTGCGCAGCGCGTCCATCGACTGCAGCGCGTGCATCTCCGCCACTCGCGGAGATCCGCCGTGCCGCGCGGTGATATCTGTCAGCAGGGACGAAGGATGGGATCTGGGCGGCTCCAGGCTGTCGAGCGTCGCCCAACCGGTAAGCTCGATGCCCGTGCTCGGCGCGGAGGCAAAGGGCATGTCGATCGCGATCACCCGGCCACCTTCGTCGGCAATCCGGCGCCAGAACGGTTCGCCCGGTTGCCGCGGGTCGGGGCGGCGCATGGTCATCGTCTGGGGCGACCACTGCAGGTAGTGGTGAAAACCTGTGTCGGACGGCGGTGACGAGGTGAAGAAGCTCGGCCAAACCGAGCCGGGCAGCCATCGGCCCAATGAGTCGAGATTTCCAAGGGCACCTTCGGCGAGCAGACGGCCGATGACCGGCGCCTGACCCTGATCGACGCAGCGCTGCAGAATTCCCATGTCGGCAGCATCCAGCGCCACCAGGACAATTTTCGCGCGTCCTGTCATTCCTTCTCCCGCAACTTGACAAGTTCACTGATGGGATTGCCGCGCATGTCGACAGGTTGTGTAAGGCCGAAATGAGCAAACACGGTCGCGGTCAAATCCTGTACCGGGTGCGTCGAAGCGGCTTCGGAGCCGGGGCCCTGACCGGGCCCACAGGCAAGCGCCCATCCGAATGGCTGGTGGTGACCTGACCGCCCGTCAGGTTGCGTGTCTTTCCACGGGTTGAGGAAAGCGCCGTAGTGTTCGGATTTCAACGCCCCAAGCCCCATCGGCGAGCGATGCGCCCATCGAACCACCAGATCGGGTGCGTCGCGTCGTTCCCTTGCATCGGGCCAAAGCTCCGCGGTCGGCCACACATCCGCTATGATCGGTTCGCCGGAATCCGCATCCACGAAACTTGGCAAACCCTGTACGAGCTTCTCGCAAAGCTCGTTGTATTCGCGTCCGGGCGCAACGATCCCGTCGCGCTCGCGTCCGCGCACGTTCAACCGCACCTGGCCTTCGAAATCGCTTCCGATCAGGCGAAACGCCCGCACAGAGGACCAGTCGCGTGCCTCCGCCCGGCGCCAGTAGCGGCCGAGTCCGTCCTTGACGCTGACCGGGAGGTTCTCCTTCACGGCGCTGCGCCACTCCAAAGGCACCCTTTTGCGAATGCGATGCAGCAAAGGTTCCGTCGGCAACGGTTGCCCGGTGGCGTCCGACCTGTCGTTGTTGAGGATCCGGCGCAGCATCTCCGGCAGAAGGAAGTGATGCGACGTGTTCTGGACCATGCCATTCAGTGAAAAGACGATCAGCGGGCAGCCCGGTGGAAGCGCGTCGACGACTTCTCCGATCGCAGCGTCGCAGGCCACATAGACGTCTCGAAGCGCGTCGGAGACCTCGTTGTTGGCGGAGGCAGCGTCCCGGAGGATGAGCGGTGCCTGAAGCTTGTGTCCGGCCCGGTGCGCGGCGCCGAAGCCCAGAACCAACAGGTCCCATTCCGTCGTCCCGATCAGATCGCGCGCGAGTGCGGATTGCTGCCGTGCAGTCGCATTCAACCGGTCGCGCAGGCGTAGTAGGCCCTTGGCGGTCTGGGGCCCGTAGATTTCATCGCGCATGATCGGGCGGCCGTGGCGGCGCTGCATGCGGGCGGCAAGATCCTCTGGCCAGGACCCTCTGTTCCCGCGCACCGCATGCGCGTTCCAGGAGACGATCTCGGTGCCGTTGAACGGGCGGGCGGAGGGCGCGAAGGGCGCGTCGATCGCGAGCACGCGCGGGCCGTCATCGCCGAATTTCCGATAGAACGGCGTGGTGTCGATCCAGCCGTCCTCGTCGGGGCGCTCGTGGCGCATCGTCTCCGCACGCCACTGGACGATCCCGAAGATTCCGTGCTCGGGCGGAAGCAGGCCGGAGTAGAAGCTCGGCCACACTGTCCCGACCATGATGTCGCTGTCCGACTTGAGACGAAGGAATGTCCCCTGTTCCCGCAGCTTGGCCAGTCGTGGCAACCAGCCGGCGGCAATGCCGGCCGTTATCAGGTCGATCTCGGCGGCGTCGAAGGCGATCATCGCCAGTTTCGGAAACTGCGACTGCCCGGGCGTCATACCAGACCCTCCCTCTGCATCCACTGGGTCGCCCGCGTAACCGCCTGCGTAACACTGAAGCGCGGCGAAAATCCGAGCCGTTCCACCGTGCCGCCCACGTCGAAGTGGTTCGGCCAGGCATAGAACTCTGCCGTGAATCCGTAGGGCAGTTCGCGGCCGACCAGCCGGAAGGTCATATCGTTCAGCCGCTTGTGGAACCGGATGGGGCCGCCGGGAAAACGAAGTGGCGCGAGATTTGCCCCGAGCGTTGTTGCAATCGCTGCCAGGATTCTGTCCACCGCCGCCGGTTTCCGAGCCGTCAGCACATAGGTCTCGCCCGCGCGCGCCTTGTCGCCGGCGCAGAGTTGGAGGCCGATGATCACGTCCTCCACATCGCAACTGTGCACGCCGCCACCGCGCGGGAGCAGCCGATACCGGCCGTCGCGGACGGCGCAAACGATGGAGCGCCAGTCGATTGCGCCCGGGCCGGCGACCCGTTCGGCGATCCGGGCGATTCTGAAGTCGAGCCCCTTTGGCGCCCAATGCTCGGTCAGGCGGCGTTCCGCTGCGGCGCGCGATGCGGAATAGTTCGAACTCGGGCGCGGCGGCACCGAAAGTGCAGGCGTTGCCGGTGGCCATCCACTCATCACCTTCACGGTACTGGCCGCGACGAGCCGTGCACCGGCCGCGCTGGCGGCTTCGGCAGCGACGTCCAGAAGATCGATGTTTAGTCGAAGGTAGTCTTTCCGCGGCAGTTTCTTCGTGCCGCGGACCGCAGCGAGGTGATAGACGACCGAACACCCATCGGCTGCGCGCGCCATGAGCGGGCCGTCGGTGGCGTCGCCGAGAAAAGTCTCGACGCCAGCGACCCGCAGGTCCGCCACATCGTGCTCCGGCCGGGCCAGCGCTCGGACAGGCGTGTCGGCGCGGCGCAGTTCCATCGCCAGGCGCTGCCCGATAAACCCGGCAGCGCCGGTCACCAGTACCGGGTTGTCTCCGGTCATTCCTGTGCCGATGCTCCCGTAGGTGCCAGGCCGGGCACCGGTGTGCCGCGCATTTCGGGACGCATCTTCTGCCCCAGAAGGTCGTGAACGCTGGCGAGCAGGTCGTGTTCGTGGATCAGAGACAAGTCACCTTGCCCGGAGATGTCCGCGCCGGATGCCACGAACCAGCCCTCTCCGACATGGTGGCCAGGCCGTCCGTCGACGTACCCGCCGTGATCGTAGTTGCGGACAGTGCCGTAGCGCTCCGAACGGTAACCGCGGATGCTGCGGGCGCTGCGTACTGGCGAATAGACAATCATGTCAGGCATGGTCCGGCGCTGCACGGCGTCCGGCCAAATCTGCGACCCGCGATGGATCTCCCGCACCAGCGGCTCGCCGGTGTCCATATCGACGAAGGACTTCATGCCATCGCTGATTTCATCAAGCAGGGTCTCGTATTCGGCGCCGGGAGAAACAATGCCCTCGCGCTCGCGCCCTTTCAGGTTCACCTGGATCAGCCCTTCGAGGTCGCCGGCAAGGATGAATGCCTTGGTCTTGGACCAGTCGCGCTTGTCGCTGCGCCAGTACATTGTCATGGCGTCCTGAACGCCGAACGGCAGCTGGGCCTTGATGCGGGAGCGGAGGCCAAGCGGGATCGACTCGCGGACCTGCGACAGCGGCGACCGGGTGAGTTCCTCTGGATCGTCGCGCTTCTCGTCGTCGAGAATGCGGCGCAGCATCCGGTCGAACAGAGGCTGAACCGAGTAGTTCTCGGTCATACCGTGCAGGGAAAAGGCAATCACGTTGACGTCTTCGCCCGCCGCTTCCAGAAGCTCACCGAGCGCTTTGTCGGTGGCGATGGCGACCTGCCGCATCGCATCATCGAGGTCCGCACCCTCTGCCTCGGTCATCTCGCCCTGGCTTCCGTGACGGTTCCAGAGCTTGTGACCGGCGCGGTGGACGGAACCGAAACCCAGCATGAACAGGTCCCAGTCGTTTTCGCGCATGAGCATCTTTCCGGCCTTGCAGTGCCAGTCGGCGGCGGCAATGAGCTCGTCGCGCAGGCCGAGCAACTCCTTCGCGCTCTGCAACCCGGCGAATTCGTCCGGGATCGGCAGGGGGCCGAGTTCCTTCTTGACCCGCTCGATCAACCCCAACGGATAGGCGCTCGGTGCGCCGATCTTGTCATGCGTGCCCCAGCCGGTCAGTTCGACACCGTTGAAGGGTTTTGGCGCATAGGTGATCGGCACGTCGATGGCGATCGTCTTCGGCCCGTCGAGTGGGAAGTTCCGGTAAAAGGGTTCGATAGGCTGCCAGTCGGGCGTGGCACGCATGAACCGCATGAGGTCGGGTCGCCACACCAGGTAGAAGAGCCAGCCGTGCTCCGGTGGGAAGCTGCCGGTGTAGAAACTTGGCCATGGCGTCCCCACCAGGTGGTGCGCGGTCGAGTCGATTTTGCCATGAGCGCCACTTTCGCGGAGCCTTGCAAGGTTCGGGAGCGATCCGTCGTCCATCCACCGGGTCATCCGGTCCGACGGAGAGGCATCGACCGCGAGGAGCATGAGCTTTCTGGGTTTTTGTACCATCGTTTTGCGTCCAATTACTTGTTGAGATTCCCGTGCATGACGGATGCTTTGCCCTGCCTGGGTGGCGGGTCGACTTCGTGGAGCCCTTTGCGAAACCCAACCGTCCAGGCGGCAGCCCCGATCAGCAGGAAGGGTGAAACCAGCGCGGTCGCCGGCAGTTTCAATGGGCTCAGGGCGGTCACGCGACCGAAGATGTAGATCAGCCGCCGCAGAACGACCGCGGGCGCCATTACAGCCATTCCGGCAAGCCGCACCTGTCGGTCGGTCAGGAGCAACCGCAGCTTTCCGCGAGAATATCCGAAGGCATGATGGTGACGGATCATGCCTGCAATCGTTCTTCGGCCAGCGTGGCGGACCTGCATCTGGGGGTTGAACCGGATGCCCTCCGGCCAGAGCGCGGTCAGGCGTTCGCAGAAATCCACGTCCTCGCCCGTTGCCAACCCCTCCCGGTGCTGGAACCCACCAAGATTGGCGAAATCCTCGGCATGTATGGCGATATTGCACGAAGGTGCCATGTGCAGGGTGCCGGCCGGGCGCTCCGGGGGCAGGTCCGCGAACTGGAGAAGGTTGTCGGCACGTGCGATTGGGTGCCGTGGCGTGAGATCTGCCACTGGGCCGGTTGCAAGACGAGCGCCGCTTTCGAGCGTGGCGACTGCGGCGGCCAGCCATCCCGGTTGCACGCGGCAGTCGGCATCGACAAAGACAAGGACTTCACCCTGCGCGGCGTTTGCGCCGAGGTTGCGGGCCGCGCCCGGCAGGTGGCCGCTGCCTTGGCGGACAACGCGCGCGCCCTCGGCTTCGGCGGCCGCCTTGATCGTGTCGTCGCTCCAGGCATCGACGACGATCACTTCGAACGAACGGTCGAGCGCTTGAGCCAGTACGTCGCGCAGGAGCCACACGAGCGCCTCGGGGTTCCCCTTGCAGGGAATGACGACTGAAACAGCCGGCGCTCCGTCAATCCGCGGCGTCATTTCCGGGTTGCGCTCATCCATCGCGCGGTGCCTCCGGAGCGGGTACGCGCGATGCGCGAAGGATAAGCAGGATGAGGATGGCGGCGGCGAGGCATTCGGTGGCAAAGGTCGTCCAGGCCGCACCGAGGGCGCCATGACGCGGGATCACCACCGCGTTCAACGCAGCATTGGCAATCGCCGTGACCGTCAGAATCCCCAAACAATCCCGTTCCCGGTGCAGGGCGCCTGCCAGATGCAGCGCTGCCATGCCCAGGAAGAGCGGAACGGTGGACAGAGCCAGGACCGTGAAGATTGCGGCGCTCGATCGGTAGCCGCTTCCCCAGACGGTAACCACAATCGGCTCTGCTAACGCGATGCAAATGACGGCAAGGACCGCGCCGGCGAGGCTCACGGCGGTCAGCAATTTGCGGATGAGTCTGCCGAGCTCGTCGCCGCGGCCGGTCGCGGCCATGGCGGCGGCAATCGGAACAAAGACCATCATGAGAGGCCTGATAAGGGTGCGCGTGACCTCCAGGAGACGATAGGAGGCTTCGTATTCTGCCACTTGTGTGGCAGTGCTCAGGGCGAAAATCATCAAAACGTCGACCTTGCCCTGCAGCAGCAAAACGATCTCGGTAAACAAAAACGGCGCGGCCACCGTCAGCATCGGTTTGAGCCGCTCGAAACGCCATTCGAGGTGCGGACGACCCAAGCGCGCGCGCGTTGCCAGAGCGGCGACGGTGACCATCAGGGCATTGGCGCAAACGTAGAGCGCCAGGACTGCTGGCAGCGACCAGCCGAGGAAGACAGCGAGAGACGACAGCGCAATCAGCAACGGTCCGATGGCGCCGACTGCCAGCCGCAACCCCATCCAGCGAAACCCGACGAACACCGCCGAGTAGGAGAAGAACAGATCGCCAACGAGCATGTAAGCGGTGCAGAGCGCCGAAATGGCCAGCATGTCCGGTGATAGCAGGGCGACGGCTGCGTTGATCCCGACGAAGAGAACGACAATCGACACGAGGCGCAAGGGCAGCACCTGACCGAGCATATCCAGCGCCTCGTCGGGGCGCTGTGCCACCGACCGGCGCAATTCACGGTCCGTGCCGAGGTGGCTCGCGGTTGCCGCAATTGACGCGACAACGCCGAAGAAAAAGAACTGGCCGATCAGGTCCTTGTCGAAATGGCGCGCGAGGACCATGGCCGCAACAAGCCCGGGCAGTTTCTGCACCAGTTGCGAGAGCACCGAGAGAACAAGGTCCCGTTCCCATCCGGTGATGCGAGCGATGAGCGCCGCGGTCCTCGGGCGATCTTGCGGCACCTCGCGCATGTCAACCGGCCGCGACACGGATCACCTTCCAGTAGAGCTGAAGTCCCGCGGAGAGAGCCGAGATCATTGCCTTGAGCACGCGGTTCGACACCAGGCCCTCGGTGAGTGGCAAGGGACCGCCTTTGAGGATTGCCCTGTCCGGCAGTTCCCTCCGCGACTGGACAGCCTGCCGCATCTCCGCGACGTGCCCACGGTTGGCCAGCAACCATCGCCAACTCGCGGCCCATTGGGGCAGCCACCCTCGGTGCAGCGCAAGCGCGAGGGTTGCGATCTCATACAGCACAAGGGCAGGGGCAATCACCAGCATGGTACGCCAGCGGAAGCAGATCGCGATGGTCAGAAGCCGGTTCCGCATTGACAGATAGGCGCGACGCTGCGGATATGCGCCGCTCCCTCTGAAGGACAATCCTGAGTAACCCGAACCCCGGTCATGCACGACGACGGCGCGCGAAGCGCTAACGATGTCATGTGCGCGCAACCGCATGCGAAGACCGAACTCCAAATCCTCGAAATAGAAAAAGAATGTCTCGTTGAATCCCCCGGCATCCAGGGCAGCCGCGCGGTCGACAAGCAGGAAGGTGCTGATCAGCCCATCGACCGGGACCGGTGGCTGACCGGTGTCCGGCGCGGTGTTCGCATTCAGCAGGATCAACGTGCCGATGAAATGCGGTGCGGCGCCGTCACATTGGACCACGTCTTCGCCCGGGGCGAAGATGAGGCGGGGGCAAACAACGGCGGCACCGGTTTTGGCACGGGCCCCCAACATTTCCGCCACCGCGCCGGGCGTGAGCCGCGTGTCCGAATCCGCCAGGAGAACGAGGGGGTTGGCAGCAGCCTCCAGCCCCCGGTTTCGGGCAGCCGACGGGCCCGGATTGTCGTTCAACCGGACGACTTTCGTGGTCGGATAGGCGGAGAGGGCAAGCTCGACGCTTCCGTCCTGTGAGCCGTTGTCCACAAGGATGATTTCCTCGACGCCAACGCCGTGGTCGTGAATGGAACGGATGCAGGCGACGAGACGCTCCCCTCCGTTGTAGTTTATGACGACGGCGCTGAGCGTCGGATCCGGCACGTCACTCATGAAACGGCCGGGACTTCGGCGCCACGGACATCGGAGAGTGCCTGCTCATAGGCATGATGGACGCGCATTGCGATGGCGTTCCAGGAATAGTCCCTGAAGGCCCGCTGCCGTGCGGTCCCCCCCAGATCATCGGCGCGATCCGGATTCGACAAAAGCCCAGCGATTCCCTTGGCAAATCCCGGGATGTCCTCGTCTGGAACAAGCACGGCGTCCACACCGTTGCGCAGGTTTTTCCCAGAGCTGTCGAACGACACGATCGGGCGTCCGGCGGCCATGTAGTTCAGAAGCTTCAGCGGATATCCGGGGCAGTGCACGCGCGGGTTGACGAGCACGCTCGCGGAGCGGAGCTCGAATGGCAGGTCGGCATGCTCGGCATCGACGAAACTCACACGGTCGCCGATTCCGAGGTTATCAGCCGCTTCCTGAACCGGCCCGTGTGGCTTCGGGCTGACAAGTACGAGCTGCGCCTCCTGACATTCCGCAGCCGCCAGCTTGAAGGCTTCAAGCAGCAGGTCGATCCCCTGGTAGGCGGCGAGATTGCCCGCATAGACAACCCGGCCAGGAACGGGTGCAACGTCACCCTGGCTGAAGGCCTCGATAGCTTCCTCCTCGATGCCATTGCCGATGATGGTCATTCGTTCGCCGTTGCCGCCGTGTTCCGCGATCTTGTCGAAGATGTCGTCGGTGACCGGAATCACGTGGTTGGCCCGCTTCGGCAGCGTGCGGTCCAGATAGGTCCCGAACCGGGTAAGTGCCCCTTTGGAAAACTCGGGTCCGTAGTAGGACAACTCGTCGCCCAGCAATGTGTGCGCGTCGTAGACGATCGAGACGGGCAGCAACTGGCGCACCGCGAGCCCGACAAGCAAACCTTCGTAATGATGGCAGTGCAAAAGGCGGATTCCGTGCTGGCGAACGACCTTCACCGTCTTCGCCAGGAGCAGAGGGTTCAGGATTGCCATCTTGCCCAGGCCGGGACCTGGCGCAGGATCCCAGGAGCCGGGAACGCGGGGAATTCGGTGCAACTGGTAGACAGGGTCCGACGCTCCGAGCGAGACGTTCCCGTCGCCGGCGTAGTGATAGGCGACAACATGCACAGGCCGTCCGGATCGCGCGACCGCTTCCGCCAGCCTTTCAATGCGGATTGGTGTGCCCCGGCGACAGGGAAACGGACATGCCGCGACCATTAGGACCGGTTCAATACCGGTCCGTGTTTTCGCATCCGGCTCTGGTAATACAGAAGGTCCGTGATCGGAGCCTTTCATTGACAACATCTCATCTCATACAATTGCCCAGAGGCTAACAGCGGCGATCTCTCGGTGTTGAGTATTTTCAGGACAAGTCGCCCGACCGATATCGACTGTTGCGCAAAGGTTTCTATGGTCATTCCAAAGGCGCGATTTCTGATCATTGTGAGGCGAAACGGAGGTGCATTGTAGGCATTCCGCAGATCCGCATCGGGGCATTCCGGTGCGTCTGAACCCCCTAGCGTCTGAGCATTTGCTGCGCGGCAGCACAACCCACAAGCGGTCCTGTCATTGCTCGTGAAAGCCAACGGTGCATGGACGTATTCCTAAGCCGTTCACATGGTTCCCAAGCACCCGCTGCCGCGACCTTACGGGGTGCATTCCAGTTAGGGCGCCGCAGAAGTAGCGGCTCAAGGAACCAGATGTGAATCACAGGTGACGGAATCGATGACGTTGGGGGTCCGCCCGTGCCGGTGGCCGGATATCGGGTTGGCGCACCCGCAACGGTTGCATCCGGGGTGACGTGGCGACCCGAGTGCGGAGTGCAACCCATTCGTCGGCTCCCGCTGGTCCGAAAGGGTGAGGCAGCCCGCAGCAGGTTATGCGTATCTAATCTGGCCCGACAAGTAGTCGGATAGGTTCCCGAACCCGATCGCGGGCTCGGCAACAATTGAAACGTACATATCAGTCAACCGAAATACCGCCGAAACGTTCAATCGGCAATCTCCGGCGTAGTGCATAGCAAAGGAGAAATACTATGAAAGTCTTCACAACAAAGGCCCGTCATCCCAACCCCGCTGATGTGATCGGTCCGTATTCGCTCTGGCCGCAGGCTCGCTCGAATCGGAACTGGAAGAAGCCGGCGACCGTCGCCGCCGGAATTGCCGCCGCGGGCATTTTCGTTCACTGCGCCGTCCCGTTGATGGCCTGAATTCTTCCAAGAATTTCGCCCTCCCGACACGGAAACAGACAAGCGACCAGCATTGCGTGGTCGCTTTTCTGCTTCTGACCGGATGGTCTCGCCACGCCAGATGGACTTGCTGCGACTGGGGGCCTGAGGCGGCTGCGCGTACGCCGGGCGAGGTATCCTGTGAAGCGGCGCCTGATAAGTAGTCCACGGAATTGCCGTGCCAGACGGGGCGACGATCTAGCCGGAAAACCACTCACGACGTTTGCGGTGCGGGCGGAGGCCCGCTGCGGAGAATCCCGCTTTTCGGCATGAGATGCGCGTTGTGCACGGCAGTCGAAATGAGGAGGTGCCGCAGGGCGTTAGTGCGAATGGTAGGCCCGGAGGGACTTGAACCCCCAACCAAAGCGTTATGAGCGCTCTGCTCTAACCAATTGAGCTACAGGCCCGCGCTCGCCTTGCGTAGCAGGTTGGCCCCCGGGGTCAAGCCATATGCGCCGGCGCCATGGACACCGGACGCGACGCTTGCTAACTCGCGGCTCAAACCTCCATGCGGGAAAGGGCGAGCGGGTGAGTGCAGGCAAAAACGGACTGACCTACGCGGAAGCGGGCGTGGATATCGATGCCGGCAACGCGCTGGTGGAGCGGATCAAGCCCGCCGCGAAATCGACAGACCGGGCCGGGGTCATGGCGGGCCTGGGTGGCTTCGGCGGGCTCTTCGACCTCAAGGCGGCGGGTTATGACGATCCGGTGCTGGTCGCGGCAACCGACGGGGTGGGAACCAAGCTGAAGATCGCTATCGATACCGGCCGCGTCACTGGCGTTGGCGTGGATCTCGTTGCGATGTGTGTCAACGATCTGGTCTGTCAGGGTGCCGAACCCTTGTTCTTCCTCGATTACTTTGCCTGCGGGTCGCTCGACGTGGAGCTGGCGGCGCAGGTGGTCGAGGGGATCGCCGCAGGGTGCCGCCAGGCCGGTTGCGCCCTGATCGGAGGCGAGACGGCAGAGATGCCCGGGATGTATGCGGCAGAGGATTTCGATCTCGCCGGTTTCTCCGTGGGCGCGATGGAACGCGGCACGGCGCTTCCGTCCGGGGTCGCGGAAGGGGACGTCTTGCTCGGCCTTGCCTCCGACGGCGTGCATTCCAACGGCTATTCGTTGGTGCGAAAGGTGGTAGAGGTCCAAGGCCTCGGCTGGGACGCCCCTTCGCCCTTTGGTGACGGCGCGCTCGGGGCGGCATTGCTGGCTCCCACGCGTATCTACGTCCAACCCGCCCTCGCAGCGATTCGAACAGGCGGTGTGAATGGCCTGGCGCATATCACCGGTGGCGGGCTGACCGAGAACCTTCCACGCGTCCTGCCCGAAGGGCTGGGTGCCGACGTCGATCTTTCCACCTGGTCGCTGCCACCGGTGTTCACCTGGCTGGCAGAGGCGGGCGGTCTGGAAACGTCGGAACTGCTCAAGACGTTTAACGCCGGGATCGGAATGGTGCTCGTGGTCGCCGCGGACCGGGCCGAGGGTGTTGCGGATCTCGTGGCCGACGCGGGCGAGCGCGTGTTCCGGATCGGCACCGTGCAGGTTGGCGAGGGCGTCCGCTATTCCGGAACGTTGGTGTGAAACGGGTCGCCATTCTGATCTCGGGCGGCGGTTCCAACATGCTGGCCCTGCTCGACAGTATGGAGGAAGCAGGCCATCCCGCCACGCCTTGCCTGGTTGCGTCAAACGACCCGGCCGCACCGGGGCTGGAGCGTGCAGCGGCGCGAGGCGTGGCGACGGCGGCAGTCGACCATCGGCCCTTTGGCAGGGACCGTCCGGCCTTCGAGGAGGAGCTTCAGAAGGTCATCGCGTCGCATGGAGCAGATATCGTTTGCCTTGCGGGCTTCATGCGGGTGCTGACGGCTGGCTTCGTCACACAATGGTCCGGGCGAATGTTGAATATCCATCCGTCGTTGCTGCCCAAGTATCGCGGGTTGCATACTCACGCGCGCGCATTGGAGGCAGGAGAGGCCGAGCATGGCTGCACTGTTCACGAGGTCACGCCGGAACTGGATGACGGACCGATCCTCGGTCAGGCGCGCGTGCCGGTCGACCCGGGCGATACACCGGACTCCCTTGCCGCGCGGGTTCTGGTCATGGAGCACCGGCTTTATCCTGCAGTGTTGCGCCGTTTCGCAGCCGGAGACCGACGCCCGATCTGGCTTTCCTGACGGCACTTTCAATCCCTTGTGATTGCCGCTAGAACGGTTCGAGCGGAAAAAAACGCCGGATCGGCAGAGCACGACAAGAGCCGCATATATGCGAACACTGACAACGACTGAAGAACTCGCGGCCTTTTGCGAGGCGGCGCAAAGCGGCCCGTATGTTACATTGGACACCGAGTTTCTGCGGGAACGGACCTACTATTCCAAATTGTGCCTGATCCAGATGGCGCTGCCAGGCGATGGTGAGGCGGTCCTGGTTGACCCGATCGAAGGCGGCGACGGGCTTTCGCTGGAGCCACTCTACAAGTTGTTTAGCGACAAGTCGGTGGTGAAGGTCTTTCACGCGGCGCGGCAGGATCTGGAAATCTTCTTCCACGAGGGCGATGTCTTTCCCGAACCGCTGTTCGATACGCAAGTTGCCGCGATGGTCTGCGGCTTCGGCGAGCAGGTGGGATACGAAACGCTGGTGCGAAAGATCGCGCGGGCGAGCGTGGACAAGTCGTCGCGTTTCACAGACTGGTCGCGGCGGCCACTGTCCGAGGCACAGCAATCCTATGCGCTGGCCGATGTCACCCATCTGCGGGTCATCTATGAACACCTCGCGCACGATCTCGAACGTTCCGGTCGACAGCACTGGGTGGAAGAGGAACTCTCGGTTCTTACCGATCCGGCGACCTATCGGGTCGAGCCTCGGGAAGCCTGGCGGCGCGTGAAGACCCGTACCAATTCCGGGCGGTTCCTCGCCATCGTGCGCGAACTGGCGGCTTTTCGGGAGATCCATGCGCAAACCCGCAATATTCCCCGCAACCGCGTGTTCAAGGACGATGCATTGCTCGAGTTGGCATCGACCAAGCCGCGTGGCATGAAGGATCTCGGGAAGTCCCGTATGCTGTTGCGCGAGGGCCGAAAGGGCCAGATCGCCGAAGGGATCCTTGCTGCCATCGAGACCGGAATCGCAACTGCGCCGGAAGATCAGCCGCAGGCAGATACGAGCCGCGACAAGTTGCAGGTGAACCCGGCACTTGCGGACCTGCTACGCGTGCTCCTCAAGGCGAAATCCGAAGAGGCGGGCGTCGCCCAGAAGCTGATCGCGACATCCGCGGATCTCGACGCCATTGCCGCCGGACAGCGCGATGGCGCGGCTCTGAAGGGCTGGCGCCACGAAGTGTTCGGGGCGGACGCGCTGCGGCTCTGCGCCGGGGAGATTGCCTTGGCCGCGCGCGGTCCGGCTGTCGTGGTGCTCGACGTCTGACGATCGCGCCCGTTCAGCTGCGGCTGGCCGGATTCAGCGGCGGGAACTGCGGCGGTTGTTCTGCCCGACGACGGTGACCGTACGAACGCCCTGCAAGGTCTGATCCGAAAGGAAGATCCCGGCAGTCACCTCGCGCGACTGGGCGTTAATTGCCGGCTGCGGCGCGCGCGGCGGCACGATCCTGAACTCCAGAAGGATCTCGCCGTTGTTCGCGGCAACGTCGCCCACGACGTCCACATAGGTGGAGAGCAGGTCCGCGGCCCAATAGCCCTGCGTCGGCGGAAGGCCGACAGCGGTTACGATCGCGCCGCCGGGGGCACGTTCGATGCGCATCGAGACGACCTGTGAGACGAGTGGCCGGATATCGGTCGTGTCCTCATACCCGTCGGACGGTGCAAGCGTTGGGGTGGACTGGCTACGCCCGAACCAGCCCCAGTTGGCTGGGTTGTAACTGGATTCACACCCGGCCAGGAGCAGAACGGCCAGCAGGCCAGCAACATGTTGCGCTTTCATGATAGATCCCCGTCGTCCCGCCTCGTCGGCTTCCCGATTAGCGAAAACCGTGTCGGTTGAAAAGCCTGCGTCGCGAGTGGCGGCTCTGGACCCCCGCTGCACGGCAGCATAATCTCCGGCCAGCGGAATGGAGTATGCCATGGCACGGGACGCCTTCGAGGACATTGTCGAAACTTTCGAATTCCTGGACGACTGGGAAGACCGCTATCGGCATGTCATCGACATGGGAAAGGCGATGGCGCCGCTGGAGGAAAGCCTGCGGGTGCCCGCCACGAAGGTGGAGGGCTGCGCCAGTCAGGTCTGGCTGGTCCCGGAGATCAGCGGACAGGGGCGGGAAGCGACCTTTCAGTTTCGGGGCGACAGTGACGCGATGATCGTACGCGGGCTGATCGCGATCCTCGTGGCGTTGTATTCCGGATTGAATGTCGCAGACGTTGCGAAAGTGGACGCGCCTGCGGAACTGGCGCGGCTCGGACTAGACGAGCATCTGTCGTCGCAACGGTCGAACGGCTTGCGCGCTATGGTGGAACGTATCCGATTACTGGGCGAGAAGGCGTCTGCGTGACCGTCGGCGGGGGCTTTCGCGGCCCCTCTGAATGGTCGTTCAGAGGCTTTGTCGCGCGACCGCGGTGAGGGTCGTCGCCAGATCGCCAAATCCGGTGAACCGGCGCTCATAGGTGAGGCCGAGGCGGTCTGCACACTCCTTGGCATTGGCCGTCAATTCCGGATCGTCGGTTTGCGCTTGGTGAACCAGCTTGGTGTAATGCGCGAAATAGCTGTGTCTGAGCTCCGGGTGTCGATCCATTCCCAGTGGTCGCCAGACGAAGGCGTCGAATTGCCGGACGAGGAAGTCGGTGAGATAGAATGCCGTTATCTCCGCATCGGCTTGCGCCGCGAACGCGGCGTTTCCCTCGAAAAAACTGTAGCAATGCGGCCCGGCGATCATCTCCACGCCCAGGCGCTCGCACGCTTGTTGGAGCAGTCCGCCCGTGCCGCAATCGGCATAGGCGACGAAAATGCTGTCGAAATCCGCCCGGTGTTTCTCTATCGCCGCCTCCACGGCCGGAGTTATCCGCTCAGGGTGATTGTGCAATATCGCGGGCAGGCAGGTGAGTGCGATGTGGTCCCATTGGTTGACGGCCTTGAGCGCGAGGATTTCGCGTGCAATCGCGCCGCAACCGATGACGAGAACGCGGCTGGCCGTGTTTCGGGCTGCGGCGATCCCGACTTCGGTGAGCGTCGTGTCGCTTGGCTGGGCGCTGTCGCGGGGATCGACGTGTTGCATGTCTTCGCTCTCAGAAATCCACAAAACCCGTCACCGATGGCGGCGGACCAACAGGTGCCAGATGACCGCTAGAACAGCGGCACCCAATGCAATCCACGACCACGATTCGGGCCGCATTGCATCCGGCAAAATGGCTGCGACGCCAAACACGGTGGCTGCCGCCAGAACGAGTGTTCCGAGCATCAAGGCCAAGAAAGTCTTCGGGGGCATGTTAACTCCTTCCATGCCCCAGATAAGGTCTCGCACCGGCTCTTTCAGCCCGCGGCCACCTGGTTATGCTTGCGAGCGATGAAGTCCTTCGCCGTTTCCACGGCAACCGCGGCGTCCCGGCAATAGGCGTCGGCGCCGATGGCGCGGCCAAACTCCTCGTTGAGCGGCGCGCCTCCAACCAGGACGATGTATTCGTCGCGGATGCCCTGTTCGACCATCGTGTCGATGACGACCTTCATGTAGGGCATCGTTGTCGTCAGAAGCGCGGACATACCCACGATGTCGGCCTCTTCCTTTTTCGCGGCCTCGATGTAGTTCTCGACCGGATTGTTGATCCCGAGATCCACGACCTCGAATCCGGCGCCCTCCATCATCATCGACACGAGGTTTTTTCCGATGTCGTGGATGTCGCCCTTCACCGTACCGATCACCATCTTGCCCATCCGCGGCGCACCGGTCTCTGCCAGCAGCGGCTTGAGGATCGCCATACCCGCCTTCATCGCATTGGCCGCAAGCAGCACCTCCGGCACGAAGAGGATGCCGTCGCGAAAGTCGTTTCCGACGATGGTCATGCCGGCCACGAGCGCCTCGGTCAGTACCTTGTAGGGCGCCCATCCGCGTTCGAGCAGGATGTTGACGCCCTCCTCGATCTCTTCCTTGAGACCGTCATAAAGGTCGTCGTGCATCTGGAGCACCAGGTCTTCGGTCTCCAGTTCGGACAGGATGATATCGTCTTCCTCGTCGGCCATGTCAGTACTCCAGGCAGGGCGGCCGGCTAGCTGCCGGGCTTGGTTTCAGAATTCCATGCAAGTGGCGGTTCGCACGCGACGAATTACGACATGTGCCGCTCCGCGACCGACTCGAATCCCATCGTACACGATCTGTCGCTTGCAGAATGTTCTTGTTGTGTTCTATTTTCGGCCCATGCAGATCGACGATCCCGCCAATCCTCCGCGTGCCAGGCGACGGGCGCGTGCGGCCCGCTCCAACCGCGCAGGACGCTTTGAAACCCACGAAAGGGAAGGGGTCGCCGACGGCTGGGAGGAGGACATCGACGACCTGCCGCTTTTGCGCACGGAAGTGCAGGTGGAACGCCCACGCAGCATCATCACGCGCAATCGCTCGCCCGATGTCGGCTTCGACCGGTCGGTCAATCCGTATCGCGGTTGCGAACACGGCTGCATCTATTGCTTTGCGCGCCCGACCCACGCCTTTCTCGGGTTGTCGCCGGGGCTCGATTTCGAAACCCGTCTTGTCGCCAAACCCAATGCGCCGATGTTGCTGCGCCAGGAGATATCGCGGCCACGGTATCGGCCGGCACCGATTGCCTTCGGTACCAATACCGACCCGTACCAACCGCAGGAGCGCGACCGTCGGATAACCCGCGGTTGCCTGGAAGTACTGCAGGAGTACCGCCATCCGCTCACCGTCGTGACCAAGGGAACCCTGGTCGAGCGCGATGCGGATGTTCTGGGCGAGATGGGGCAGGCGGGCCTGGCGCAGGCGGCGCTGTCGATCACCACG
This sequence comes from Tropicimonas marinistellae, assembly GCF_001509585.1. GTDB lineage: Bacteria > Pseudomonadota > Alphaproteobacteria > Rhodobacterales > Rhodobacteraceae > Tropicimonas > Tropicimonas marinistellae. The sequence continues at coordinate 553,565 of NZ_LNCI01000002.1, forward strand.
TTGGACGCCCGCCTCGCGCGGTCGATGGAACCGCGCGTTCCGGCCCCGGCACAGCGTTTGCGCAGTATCGAGCGGCTTGCCGCGGCGGGGTGTCCGGTCATGGTCTCCGTCGCGCCTGTTATCCCGGGGCTCACCGACCACGAGATCGAGGCGATCCTTCAGTCGGCCCGCGATGCCGGCGCCAGCCATGCCACGATGATCCTGCTGCGCCTGCCGCTGGAGGTGGCCGACTTGTTCCGCGAGTGGTTTGCCGATACCCGCCCGGACCGTGCGGCCCGTGTTCTCGCGCGTATCCGCGAAACCCACGGCGGGTCGGAGTATGACCCGACCTGGGGCACCCGGATGACGGGGCAGGGAACCTATGCGGAGTTGTTGCAGCAGCGGTTTCACCTCTCACTCAAACGTCTTGGGATGGCGCGGCGACTTCCGCCCCTCAGGACGGATCTCTTTCGCGTCCCGCCGAAATCGGGCGATCAGCTCTCGCTCTTCTAGGTCAGGCGCGGCAAGAGACCTCAGCCGCGACGTCGGCGGCGCGGGCGCTGAGCAACCGGGGCATCCCCCGTTCCATCGCTGGCGGAGGAAAATCCGCCGAGCTGCTCCGCGATCTGCTCCAGTGTCGGGCGTGGGCCGTGCGGGGTGCTTTCCAACGCTGCGCGCATGGATCTCAGGTGCTCAGGCGTCGTGCCACAGCAGCCGCCAATGATCTTCGCGCCCGAATCCCGCGCCAGGACGGCGTATTGGCCCATCAGTTCGGGCGTCCCGTCGTAATGGATATGCCCGTCGACATATTTCGGTATACCGGCATTTCCCTTGGCCACGACCGGGATTTCCGGCCCCATGGCGCTAAACCCGAGCACCGTGCGCAGCAGGTCGGACGCGCCCACGCCGCAGTTCGCGCCAAAGGCCAATGGCTTGTGATCGAGCTTTCCAACCAGCGTCACCATATCGGACGACGTCACACCCATCATCGTGCGGCCCGCCGTGTCGAAGCTCATCGTGCCGACCCAGGGCATCTGTGCGAGCCGTGCGGCCTCGGCGGCGGCGCGGTATTCCTCGGGTGCAGAAATGGTCTCCACCCAAAGAACGTCTGCACCGCCTTCCTTCAGGCCCTCGGCCTGCTCGTGGAACATTTCCACTGCGGTCTCGTGGGTCAGCGGCCCCATCGGCGCCATGATCTCGCCGGTCGGCCCCATCGAACCGGCAACGACAACGGGCCGGCCGGCTGCATCGGCGACCTCGCGGCCCAACTCGGCGGCGGACCGGTTCAACTCACCCACGCGGCTCTGCGCGTCATGGAGTTTCAGCCGTGCGGCGGTCCCGCCGAAGGAATTGGTTAGGAAAATGTCGCTGCCCGCGTCCACGGCGCCGCGATAGAGCGTGCGAATTCGATCGGGATGATCGGTGTTCCACAATTCCGGCGCGTCGCCCGATTGCAACCCCATGTTGAAAAGCGTCGTGCCGGTGGCGCCATCGGCCATGAGCCAATCGCGGTCGGCAAGAAGTCGGGAGAGGGCGTCTGTCATTTCATGCGGTCCGTTCGGCGGTGATGTCGGGGCTCTTCTCATGAACCGCGCCAAGAGGCAAACTGAATACGGACATGATCGTCATGAGCCGAAAACGAAAAAACGCGCCCGGCTTCGGGCGCGCCTGAGAGTTTCGCAGCCGATAGAGCGGCTTACAGCATGGTCTTGATTTCGCCGGAATGCGCACGTTCGCGCGCCTCGGCGAGAAACTCGTCCATTCGCTGTCTGATGCGGTCTTCTGGGCGCAAGTCGCCCAGATCTGCCTTGAGTTTGGCGATCACCGCAGCATCCCCTCCCTCTTCGAGGTCAATGCGGATGATATCCTTGGCGTATCGCACAGCCTGCTCGGCGGTCATGCCCAAGAGCGCTGCGGCCCAGAACCCGATATGCTTGTTGCGGGACGCCTGTGCCAGGAACTCCATCTCCGCATCCCGTACGAATTTCGCTTCATAGGCGGCTTCGCGTTCGTCGAACGTCGTCATTTGCTCCCGTTACTCCTCCGCAACTTTGTTTCGTCTTCATATCTAAGAGACTGTCGCGACGTTGCCTAGTGCGACCCGCCGCCGTAGGGGCCTGTTTTCAGGCGCTTCGACCGAACAACTCGATGAGCCGGTCTGCAGCGGCCTGTTTCTCGGCGAGAGGGCGGTTTCCGGCATCGATAATCCGGCAGGCGTCCGCCAGGGCTGAATCGACGTCGCCTGCCTCCAGCCGCGCCGTGAGACTATCCAGCCACGCGACTTGCTCCTCAGGTGGAAGCGCGGAATCGACTGCCTCAACGAGCAGATGCGTGACTTCTTCCTCCCAGCTGCGTGTCGAACGCGGCAGGTCTTGTGGCGGGGATGCCTCTGTCGCCGACACCGTCTCGGAGTCGTCTTTGTCCGGTGGCGGCGATCGATCTTCCCGCACGGGAGCGTCCGGTGGTTTGCGGCGCTTTTCGGCGATGATGGTTTCGGCGGAGGAGAGCGGAAGCCCGCCGCGCGCATCGGATAGTTCGAGCGTGACATGTTGCTCGGACGCTTCGAAGAAAAGCGTTTCCGGGTCGATCCCGAGCGCTTCGATTATTGATGCCTGCCTGACAGGCGTCATGATTTCCGAATTGGGTGTGCCCGGCGCAGGAAGGCTGTCCGTCTCCAACGGATGCGGTATTCCCGAATCGATCCCTTGCCAGTCGGCTTCAGGCGCGGTGCCATGCAAGCTTCGGGAGACCGCCCTGCGGCTCACTCGGCCATGCTGGTAAACGTGGAAGGCGAAATGCGCGCCCGGATGGCGGCTTCCCGAGTAGCGGAAATAGAATACCTCGTCGCCATCGAGAGCGGAGCTCAGCCTCTGGCAGAACGTCGATACATCGCCGTCGCCTTCGCGAAATTCGATCATGGTCAGTCCGGCCACCCCCAACGGAGCGGAAAGGCGCACGGGACTATGCGTAACGCCGAACCCCATATCGGTAAGGACCGGCCGGGTAAGTGGCGGAGGCCCGAGCGTTCCGTCGGGCTGGATCAGAAGGTTGCCGCCCGTCGTTCTCCCGTTCCAGCCTTTCGAGGAAGAGCGCCCGAATACACGGGACAGGAGATTGCCGCGCCGCGGGCTTCCAGCGGAACCATCCCCCGGTGCGTCGCTGCCTCCGGCGGGGGTGTCGCGCACCCGGCCAAGCGCCGCGGCGACCTCCGCAAGCGGGCGCGCGGATATGGCGAAATCGATGAGGGCGAAGTCTTCGGCCGCCGTTTCGGTCATCGTTACATGTCTCCTGGCCACCGACGCGGGAATGCGCCCCGACGCCGATCCACCGTCCGACAGGGGCAGGTATGTGTCAACTGCAACCGGCGACGACATTGCCGGAACGGGCCGGCGCTTGCGGGACAGTCAGGGTTGGCTTATAGGGCTGCACGGAAACGGCCCCGGGATATGCCCACAGGGACCGGGAAAAGGATTTCATGGCACGTCGCAAGAAAATATACGAAGGCAAGGCGAAGATTCTCTACGAAGGGCCCGAACCGGGCACGCTTGTGCAGTATTTCAAGGACGACGCCACCGCGTTCAATGCTGAAAAGCGGGATGTGGTCGAGGGCAAGGGCGTTCTCAACAATCGCTTGTCCGAGTTCTTCATGAACGGCCTGAACACAATCGGCGTGCCGACGCATTTCATGAAGCGTCTCAATATGCGCGAGCAACTGGTTCGTGCGGTTGAGATTATTCCGCTCGAAGTCGTCGTACGCAACGTGGCTGCCGGCTCGATTTCCAAGCGTCTTGGCATCGAGGAAGGCACGCCGCTGCCGCGCCCGATCGTTGAGTTCTACTACAAGGACGATGCCCTCGGCGATCCGCTGGTTACCGAGGAGCACATCATCGCCTTCGGCTGGGCCTCCCAGCAGGATCTCGACGATATGGTGGCGCTGGCCCTGCGGGTAAACGATTTCATCTCCGGCATCATGCTGGGGGTCGGAATCAAGCTGGTGGACTTCAAGATCGAGATTGGCCGCATCTGGGACGGTGATTTCATGCGACTGGTGGTTGCCGACGAGATCAGCCCCGATTCCTGTCGCCTGTGGGACATCCACACCGGCCAGAAGCTCGACAAGGACGTGTTCCGGCGCGATCTCGGCAACCTGGCAGATGCCTACACGGAGGTCGCCCGGCGGCTCGGTGTATTGCCGCAGAACGGCGCGCCGCGGGGCAAGCCGACACTGATCAACTGAAAGCCCGTTCTCCTGACGGGAGGCGCGGACCGGACGACCAAGAGAGCCGCAACGAAGGACGCGAAGACATGAAGGCAACCGTGACCGTGATGCTGAAGACCGGGGTTCTCGATCCGCAGGGCGAGGCGGTGAAATCCGCGCTTGGCGCGCTCGGCTTTGGAGGCGTGGATGCGGTTCGGCAGGGCAAGGTGATCGAACTGGATTTGGCGGAGACGGATGCGGGCGCCGCCGAGGCCTCCGTGACCGAGATGTGCGAGAAGCTTCTCGCCAACACGGTGATCGAAAGCTACCGGGTGGAGATCGCCTGATGCGCGCTGCGGTCGTCACTTTCCCCGGTTCGAACTGCGACCGGGACCTTGCGGTTGCCTTCGAGGCGGCCGGGTTCGAGGTTGCGCGCGTCTGGCACAAGGAAACGTCTCTGCCGGCGGGTCTCGATGTTGTCGGCCTTCCCGGCGGGTTCTCCTTTGGCGATTACCTACGCTGCGGGGCCATTGCGGCCAATTCGCCGATCTGTCGTGAGGTCAAGGCATTTGCCGAACGTGGCGGTCACGTGCTGGGAATTTGCAATGGATTCCAAGTATTGCTGGAAACCGGCTTGCTGCCGGGCGCACTCATGCGGAACGCCAGCCTGCATTTCGTCTGCAAGCCCGTCACGCTACGCGTTGAAGGCGATGGATCGCCCTTTACCGGGCGCTACGGTGCCGGGACGCAAATCACTATTCCGATCGCGCATCACGACGGCAACTTCCAGGCCGACACCGACACCATCGCCCGCTTGGCTGGCGAGGGGCAGGTGGCCTTCCGTTACCTCGACAACCCCAACGGGTCCGCGGGCGATATTGCGGGGATCCTCTCGCCGAACCGCCGCGTGCTCGGGATGATGCCCCACCCGGAACGCGCGATTGATGAGATCCACGGCGGCACCGATGGCGCGGCGCTCTTTGCGGGGCTTGCCGAGGCATTAGTCGCGGCCTGATTTCGTCCACCGGTCCCACGCCGTCACTTGCTTTTCGCGGTCGGTGGCGTGGGTCATGTGCCAAGGAACCGCGTTCCGCCGACCGCCGTTGCCGTATTCCACCTTGCCAATGCCGGTTGGAGGCGACGTATCGTCATGTGACGCTTGGGTTTTCGCCCTATTTCGCTTAACTTCCAACCATGTCTGACGCGCTGCCTCCATCCGAGACTTCGGACGATCGCGCCCCCTGGCGGCTTCGCCTCGTGGCGTTGACGATCGTTGTTCTTGCGGCGGTGACGCTCTATTCCACGAACCTTTGGCTCACGGAGCGGTTCACGGAGACAACGCGAAACCGTGCCGAGCTTCGACTCGCGCTTTATTCGGGGAACGTCATCAGCGAGTTGCAGCGCAATTCCGTCGTGCCGCTGTTGCTGGCGCAGGACCCGGCATTGATCGGCGCGCTAAACTCAGGTGACTTCTCGCAAAGCTCGCAACGCCTCATTTCGTTTCGGGACGAAATCGGCGCGGCCTCGCTGCTGATGCTCGACCGCGACGGGCGTGCCGTCGCTGCCACGGATCGCAACCAGATCGGCAGTCAGCATCGTCAGGCGCCCTATTTCGTGGACGCGCTCCGGGCCGGCGAGACGGTTTTCTCTGTTGTGGAACTCGAAACCGGGGCAAAGAACTTCATATACTCGCGCAAGATCACGTCCGATCGCGAGGTGATCGGGGTCATCGTCGTGGCGGTGGACCTGCAGAAATTCGAAAGCAGTTGGGCCGGCATTGCCGACGCGGTGCTGGTCACCGACAGCGAAGGCACGATCATTCTCTCCACCGAGCCGCGGTGGCGCGGTCGAACGGTGGACGAGGCGCTTGCCGCGACGCCGGCACCATCTGCGATAGCGCGGGCACTCTACGCAACGACGGATTGGTCATTGCGTGTGCCGGACGCGTACATCCTCGGCGAGGCCGTGATGCGGTCCGAGGGGCGGATTCCGTTCCAGGGGTGGCGGATCAGCAGTTTCACCACATACAGTTCGGTGCGGGAACGCGTGAACGGTGTTCTGGCTCTGGAAATCATGGGATTCGCGCTGCTGTTGGCCGCCGCCTTCTACTTCATGAGCCGGAAGGCGCAGACGCGTTCGCGCTTCTTTCAACGGGAATCGGCGGAGTTGCGGCAGCTCAACCAACGCTTGCAGCGGGAAATCGCGGAGCGGGAGCGCGCCGAAAAAAGCCTCGAAGTCGCCGAGCAAACCCTGGCCCAAAGCTCTAAGTTGGCCGCACTGGGCGAGATGTCGGCAGCGGTTAGCCACGAATTGAATCAACCGCTGGCAGCGATGAAAACGTACCTTGCGGGGGCGCGGTTGCTGCTCCAGCGCAAGAGACCGGAGGAGGCGCTTTCCTCGTTCCAGCGGATTGACGATCTGATCGGGCGGATGGGAGCTATCACGCGGCAGCTCAAGTCCTACGCGCGCAAGGGCGAGGAAGCCTTCGAGCCGATTGATGTGCGCGAGGCCGTCTCATCGGCACTCGCAATGATGGAACCGCAGCTCAAAAGCCGTCACGTGGCGATCTCACGAACGATTCCCACCGAGCCGGTGATGGTTCGGGCGGACAGGCTGCGCCTGGAGCAAGTCTTCATCAATCTCTTCCGAAATGCGGTGGACGCGACGAAACAGGTCGATGAACCGATGATCGAGTTGACGCTCTGGGCGGGGGATACCGCAACGCTCAGTGTGCGCGACAATGGGCACGGTATCGAGGATCTGGATTCGCTCTTCGAACCCTTCTACACGACAAAGCAGCCCGGCGACGGGGTTGGCCTGGGGCTTGCCATTTCCTCCGGTATCGTCAACGACTTCGGGGGGCGGCTGACCGCCCGGAATGTTCCCGAGGGCGGTGCGGTGTTCGAGGTGCGCCTGCCGATTCATCGCGCCGACGAAACCGTTGGCGCAACGGCGGCAGAATAAGGGGAGATACGCTCCCAAGGAGGTGAGACGATGGCCAATGCCATGAAGATTGCGATCGTCGACGACGAACAGGACATGCGGCAGTCGATCAGCCAGTGGCTGGCGCTGAGCGGGTTCGACACCGAGACCTTCGCCACCGCGGAGGAGGCGTTGAAAAAGATCGGTCCGGATTATCCGGGCGCCGTCGTTTCGGATGTGCGGATGCCCGGCATGGATGGCATCGCCTTCCTCAAGCGCCTGATGAGCCAGGACAGTGCGCTTCCCGTGATCATCATCACCGGCCACGGCGACGTGCCCATGGCCGTTGAGGCGATGCGAATGGGCGCATTCGATTTTCTTGAGAAGCCCTTCGACCCCGACCGGATGACCGATCTGGCCAAGAAGGCAACGCAGAAGCGGCGCCTGGCGCTTGACGCGCGCGCCCTGCGCCGCGACCTCTCCGGCGGCACCCAGATCATGGACAAGCTGATCGGCGCGAGCCCGGCGATGGAGCGTCTGCGCGAGGACATCCTCGATCTTGGTCAGGCCGACGGTCACGTTCTGATCGACGGCGAAACCGGGACCGGCAAGACGCTTGCCGCCCACGCATTGCATGCGGTGGGCTCTCGCGCGTCCAAACCCTTTGTACTGGTGCAATGCGGCGCCCATCCCGACGAGGAGATGGGGGAAGTGCTATTCGACGGAAATCCGGACGGCGGTGTTCTGCCGCTGGTCGAGCAGGCACGGGGTGGCACGCTCTGCCTTGAAGATATCGAGGCGCTCAGCGCCTCGGTTCAGGCACGGCTACTGACCTTCATCAATGATCAGGGCGCACCTGCGGAAACGCGCATCGTCGCGGTTTCCAACCTGCAGGAACAGGGCAAGACCTCCGAGGACGTGCTGCGCCCGGACCTCTTCTATCGCCTTGCGGCCATGCGCATCACATTGCCGCCGCTGCGGCAGAGAGGCGAGGATATCCTGCAACTCTTCACCCGTTTCACCGAGCAATTCGCGGAGGAATACGGCTGCGATGCGCCACAGGTGGGCGCGCAGGAGGCGGCACAGCTCTTGCAGGCACCTTGGCCGGGCAATGTGCGCCAACTGATCAACGTGGCCGAACGCGCAGTCCTGCAAAGCCGGCGCGGCTCCGGAACGATTGCGTCACTGCTGATGGCGGAAAGCGAGACGGTGGAGCCAGTGATGACCACCGAAGGCAAGCCGCTGAAGGAATATGTCGAAGCGTTCGAGCGGATGCTGATCGATAACACGATGCGGCGCCACAAGGGGTCCATTGTCGCCGTGATGGACGAGCTTTGCCTGCCGCGGCGGACGCTGAACGAGAAAATGGCGAAATACGGTCTGCAGCGGTCGGATTACTTGTGAGCGTGTCGTTTGCGCGGCACTTGCAGCGGTTCAGGGGACGCGAGCCCTTGCCGCTGGCTCCCGTCGTCTACGGATCGCGGAGTGCGTGCGGGCTCCCGACACTTTGCGATTGTAATTCGGTTCATTCTGCCGATATGCTCAGTCTACCGGTCTCGCCGGGCGCATAGCATATCGTCCCGCGGACCAAGAAAATTTCACTGATCCTATTGCCGCCCGGCCATTCGCCGGCGGGTAGGACAGGGTAACCGGTCACGACAGGCCAAATGCCCGAGCTTTACCGGGCTGAACCTTACAAATTGGTGCCGCGCGCTCGACCGCTGCAGCATCGGAGACAAGAACCGCGATGGAACGCGCGAGGCGAAACAACAGAGCAGGCGGGGCGCGCAATGCGGCCGCTGCCGTCGTTGTCGTGCCCGGTGCTCCCGCCTCAATTACACACCCTGGCCCCATTCCCGCGCCTGACCGGACGCGGACGCCGCCTGGGTTGTGCGAAAGACTTCAATGGCAAAGAAGATGCTCATCGACGCCACGCACGCGGAAGAGACCCGCGTCGTCGTGGTGGACGGAAACAAGGTTGACGAGTTCGATTTCGAGACCGTCAACAAGCGCCAGCTAGCCGGCAATATCTACCTAGCAAAAGTCACCCGCGTGGAGCCCTCGCTCCAGGCGGCATTTGTGGACTACGGCGGCAACAGACACGGCTTCCTGGCGTTCTCCGAAATCCACCCGGATTACTACCAGATTCCGGTCGCCGACCGCGAGGCGCTCCTGGCCGAAGAAGCGGCCATGGCGAAGGCAGAGGACGACGAGGAGTCCGACGAGCCGAAAAAGAGCCGCTCCCGGTCCCGGCGCCGGTCGTCGCGCAGCCGTGACAAGGCAAAAACCGATGAGACCAAGGTCGCGGATAGCGACGGCGAGGCCGATGAGAAATCGGCAGGCGATACCCTGAACGGGGTCGAGGGCATGGATGTCGTCGAGTTCGATGACGAGTCCGGTGACGACGCCACGGAGCCGGTTTCGGTGATCGAGGACGGAGTGCCGGCTGCTGAAGACGACACGAATGGTGCTGTACCCGAGACTGCCGACGATACACCAGTCGCTGACGAGGAGCCGTCCGAGGCTGTTTCGGCCGCGAGCGATGAAAGTGACACCACTGATGGTGCCGAGGTCGCTCAAAGTGCTGGCGCGGTTGGTGAGCCCGACACCGATGTGGAGGACGCCGGCGAAAGCTCGCAGGACGGCGAGCAGCCGACCGAGTCACCGGATGTGGCGGGCGAAACCGAGCACGAGTCGGGAGACGATGAGAAAACCCGGTCCGGCGGGACGATGGCCGCCCGTGTTGAGGATGATCCGGACGACGTTCTTTCGTCGGGAGAGGTCGATGCCGAGGGCAATGCGACGCCCGAGGATACTGCCGACGCGGAAGTGCCGACGGAGGTGGATGCTGCGGAAGCGCCCGCCGAGCCTGCGGACGTAGGCGACGATTCCGAAGAGAGCCCGGCCCCCGTGGCGGAGGCGGCCGACGAGGCCGCGGATGATGCGACGACGGATGATGAGCCGAGCCTTTCGGACGACGGTGCCGATGCGGCCGCCGACGACTCGCCGGAGGAGACAGGCGATGGTGCGGCGCAGCCTGCGGTCGCCGAGGAAGAATCCGCCGCCGAGACCGTCACCGACGAATCTGCCGATGGCGAGACGCCGGAATCCGAGGCCGACGACACGACGTCCGACGACGAGGATAACGGGGCCGATCACCCCGGCCATGACATCGAGTCGGTGGCCGAAGAGGATGTTCAGGAAGAAATCCAGCGGCCCCGCAAGCCACGCATGCGGCGCTACAAGATCCAGGAGGTCATCAAGGTTCGCCAGATCATGCTGGTCCAGGTGGTCAAGGAGGAGCGCGGCAACAAGGGGGCGGCACTCACGACCTACCTGAGCCTTGCTGGCCGGTACTGCGTGCTGATGCCCAACACGGCGCGCGGCGGCGGCATTTCCCGCAAGATCACGAATGCATCGGATCGCAAGAAACTCAAGGAGATCGCCAGCGAAATCGAAGTGCCCGAGGGCGCGGGTCTGATCATCCGCACCGCCGGAGCCAAACGCACGAAGTCGGAGATCAAGCGCGACTACGAATACCTCAAGCGGCTCTGGGAACAGATCCGCGAACTGACGCTCAAGAGCATCGCGCCGGCGCCGATCTACGAGGAAGGCAATCTCATCAAGCGCTCGATCCGCGACCTCTACAACCGCGACATCGACGAGGTGCTCGTAGAGGGCGAAGGCGGCTACCGCGTGGCCAAGGACTTCATGAAGATGATCATGCCGTCCCACGCGAAGAACGTGAAACACTACACGGATTCCATGCCGCTCTTCGCACGCTACCAGGTCGAGAGCTACCTCGCGGGCATGTTCAACCCCACGGTCCAGCTCAAATCCGGCGGCTATATCGTGATCGGTGTGACGGAAGCTCTGGTGGCGATCGATGTGAACTCCGGTCGGGCGACCAAGGAAGGGTCGATCGAAGAGACCGCGCTCAAGACGAACCTCGAAGCTGCCGAGGAAGTGGCGCGGCAACTCCGCCTGCGCGACCTTGCGGGTTTGATCGTGATCGACTTCATCGACATGGAGGAGCGGCGCAACAACACCGCTGTTGAGAAACGCTTCAAGGAGAAGCTGAAAACGGACCGCGCGCGCATCCAGGTTGGCCGGATCTCCGGCTTTGGCTTGTTGGAGATGAGCCGGCAGCGGTTGCGACCTGGCATGTTGGAGGCGACTACCCAACCGTGCCCGCACTGTCATGGAACCGGCCTGCTGCGGTCCAGCGACAGCATAGGGTTGCAGATTCTCAGGCAGTTGGAGGAGGAGGGCGGCCGCCGCCGCTCTCGCGAAGTGCTTGTGAAGGTGCCTCCGAGCATCTGCAATTTCCTGATCAACCAGAAGCGCGAGCATATTGCCCACATCGAGGCGCAATACGGGCTGTCGGTCCGCATTGAATCCGATCCATCGCTGATCCCACCCGATTTCTCTATCGAGAAATTCAAGACTGCGACGCGCGTGGTTCCTGAACCCTCTGCGGCGGTGATTTCGGTGGATACCTCCGACATGCCCGAGATCGTGGATGCCGAGGAGGAAGAGGAGACCGGTCAGGCGGCGCAAACGGAAAGTAGTGACGAGGATGCGCCCAAGAAAAAGCGCCGCCGCCGCCGCCGTCGTCGCGGATCGTCCTCCTCGCAGGAGGGCGGCGATACACAGCCAGAGAGCGATGCTACGTCGGCTGACGGCGCTGAATCGCAGGACGACCAATCCGAAGCGGGCGATACGACAGCCGAAAGCGAAACGACAGCGGACGGGGAGGAGCAAACGAAATCCTCTCGCTCCCGCCGTCGCCGCCGCTCCCGTTCGCGCTCTCGCGATGCTGAGGATACCCCGGAGGCGGCAACGGAAAACCCGGATACCGTGCAGGCGGAATCGGACGCTGATGGTGCTTCTCCAGAGACGAACGGAGACGATGATGTGCCTGTCTTCGTGGGTGGTGACGTGACCGAACCGGCGCAGGACACACCGGAAACGCCGGCGGAGGCGCAGGACGTCGTGCCGGATGTCGCCGAGGATGCGGCCGAACCGGCCTCCGCGCCAGAGCAGACATCGGAAACGCTCGAAGCCGCGGAAGTTGGCGCGGCCGAGGCGGAGGACACCCCGTCTCCCGACATGGGGGCGGCGCCCGAAGGGGAAGAAGCGGCTGGCGCGGAGGTGAGCACGTCGGAGGCGGAGAGCGACGCAGCGGAGCCCGCCGAACTCGTGGAAGCGGAAGCCGCGATGGCCGAGGCTTCACCGGAGCCCGCCGCAGACGAGCCTCCGAAGCCCAAGCGGCGCGGATGGTGGTCGGTCGGGCGCTGATCGGGTTGCACGCAGATAGTTTTGGGGGCGGCCGACGGGCCGCCCCGTTTTCTTCTGGCAGGTTCACCGCCTATGGCGTGGCGACGTGACCTCGGCCACGGCATTGTGACGCCATGGCCCCGTGACCTCGCGCGGGTGACTTGCTAGGCCAAGCGGGCAAAGGAGACGGAATGCCCGGACTGGATATCATTGACGCCGGATTGTTGCCGGCCATGGCGATTGCGCTCGTCGCTGGGCTGATCAGTTTTCTCAGCCCCTGCGTGCTGCCCATCGTACCGCCGTATCTGGCGTATATGGGCGGTGTTTCGATGAACGACATGTCCTCCGGCACGACGGGCCGGAGCCGGGTGCTGCTGACGGCGCTGTTCTTCGTGCTGGGGCTTTCGACGGTCTTCCTGTTCCTGGGGTTCACGGCCTCGGCGTTCGGGGCGTTCTTCCTGCAGAACCAGGGGGCGTTCAATACGGTCGCCGGGCTGCTGGTGATGATCTTCGGGCTGCATTTCCTCGGGATCTTCCGGATGCCCTTCCTCGAGCGGGAGGCGCGGATGGATGCCGGTGACCGCGGCGGCTCGGCTTTCGGGGCCTACATCCTGGGGCTGGCCTTCGCGTTCGGATGGACGCCCTGCATCGGCCCGCAACTGGGCGCGATCCTCTCGCTGGCGGCTTCGGAGGCGGACATGGCGCGGGGGACGCTGCTGCTCGCGGTCTATGCTGTCGGGCTGGGGGTGCCGTTCCTGCTCGTGGCGGCTTTCTTTCCGAGCCTCACCGGCCTCATGGGCTGGATGAAGCGGCATATGGGGCAGATCGAGCGGGTCATGGGGCTGCTCTTGTGGACGATCGGGCTGATGATGCTGACCGGCGGTTTCTCGCAGTTTTCCTTCTGGCTGCTGGAGACCTTTCCGGGGCTGGCGCAGCTGGGGTGAGGCGGCGGTGTCTCATCGTGAGACACTTTGCGCCTCAAGAAATATCAATGGCTTACGAGGCCGTCTTCACCTTTCGTTAGGACTTTCCGCCGGGGCATTGCTCACCGGGGCGGCGGCTGGTTGGCGTCGTCGATCCAGACCCTGAAGTCCTGAAGCTCGTTCTTTCCGAACGTATGTGTCAGCGGGACATCGGCGGCGTCGCGCCCGCGGGCCACCAGCACCCGGCCGCGCCGGACATCGTTGTTGCGCGGGTCGAAGACCCACCATTGGCCGCCGAGAAAAACTTCCATCCAGGCGGCGAAATCCATCGGCGGGTAGGGTGGCGGCTGGCCGATGTCGCTGACATAGCCGGTGCAATAGCGGGCCGGGATGTTGAGGCAGCGGCAAAGCGCGATGGCCAGATGGGTGAAATCCCGGCAGACGCCCGCGCGCTCGACGAGCGTTTCGGCCGCCGTTCGCGTGGCGCGGGAATACTCGTAGCCGAACCTGACGTGCGTATGAACGAAGTCGCAGACGGCCTTGACCCGGGCCCAGCCGAGCGGCGTGGCGCCGAATTTCTTCCAGGCGAAATCCGACAGGATGTCGGTTTCGCAATACCGGCTCGGGAGGAGGAAGGTGATTGCCTCGGGCGGCAGGGCATCGACGGTGTGTTGTTCCGCCGTGGGGTTGCTTGGGTCGGGTTGGCCCATGTCGCTCACGATACCATCGGTGGAGATGGTGAAAGTGCCCTTGGGGGCCACGAGGCGGCTACACCAATTTCCGAAACTGTCGGGATAGGCCGAAACCGAAACCTGTGGATCGGTGGTCAACAGGTCTCGCCGCAGCAGATCGCCTGCGCGCGAGTAATGGACGTTGAGCATCAATATCATGGGGGTCGGAGCGAACAGCTTGTAGCGCAGCCGACACCCCAGCCGCAAACGCATCGGGCAGATCTTCCGCAAGGGGCAGCGCGGCCGCGTCAGGCAGCGGCGCTGCATGGGGTTTTAGACCAAAACCGTTCCAGTTTGTATCGCAATCTGCCAATGCGGCGTCTTCGGCATGTTCCGGGCCGGGATTTTCCCGCAACCAAGGGTGGCTTTGCCCGGAATGCGGACGGCGCGGAGGACATCCAATCCCGCGCGTCGCGCCAACAGGTGAGCGCGCTCCGAGAGCGACGCCCCCGCTGGTTTCCACGAGGGCGTTGGATGGGGCCTAACCCTGGGAGCGGCCCTCAGGACGCCTTCGCCAGGTTGCGCAACACGTAGTGCAACACGCCGCCGTTCTCGACGTATTCGATTTCCACCGCCGTATCGATCCGGCATTTCAGGGTGATCTCGCGCGCTGTGCCGTCGGGCGCGGTGATGGTGCAGGGCACCTCCTGAAGCGGCTGGATCGTGTCGAGTCCGGAGATCGAGACCGTCTCGTCGCCGGTGAGCCCCAGCGACTTGCGGGTGTCGCCGCCGGTGAACTCGAAGGGGATCACGCCCATGCCGACGAGGTTGGAGCGGTGGATGCGTTCGAAGCTCTCGGCAATCACCGCCTTGACGCCGAGCAGGTTGGTGCCCTTGGCGGCCCAGTCGCGCGAGGAGCCGGCGCCGTATTGCTCGCCGCCGAAGATAACCAGCGGGATGCCGGCGGCCTGATAGGCCATGGAGGCATCGAAGATCGTGGTCTCCTGGCCGTCCGGCCCCTTGGTGAAGCCACCTTCGACGCCGTCCAGCATCTCGTTCTTGATGCGGATATTGGCGAAGGTGCCGCGCATCATGATTTCGTGGTTGCCCCGGCGCGAGCCGTAGGAGTTGAACTCGCGCTGCGGCACCTGGCGATCCACGAGGTATTTGCCGGCGGGCGTTTCGGCCTTGAAGGCGCCGGCGGGCGAGATGTGGTCGGTGGTGATCATGTCGCCGAGCACGGCGAGGATGCGGGCGCCCTCGATATTGGAGATGGTGCCGGGTTCCATGCCCATGCCCTGGAAGTAGGGCGGGTTCTGGATATAGGTCGAGGTGGCCGGCCAGTCGTAGGTTTCGGCCTCGGTGGTCTCCACCGCGCGCCATTTCTCGTCGCCCTTGAAGACATCGGCGTATTTCGTCTGGAACGCCTCGCGGGTCACGGTGGCGTGGACCAGGTCGGCGATTTCCTTGTTGGTGGGCCAGATGTCCTTGAGGAACACGTCCTTGCCCTCGGGCGTCTGGCCGATGGGTTCGGAGGTGAGGTCGATGTTCATGTCGCCGGCGAGCGCGTAGGCGACCACCAGCGGCGGCGAGGCGAGGTAGTTGGCGCGCACGTCGGGAGAGATACGGCCCTCGAAGTTGCGGTTGCCCGAGAGAACGGCGGTGGCCACGAGGTCGCCTTCGCTGATCGCGTTGGAAATCTCCGGCTGAAGGGGCCCGGAATTGCCGATACAGGTGGTACATCCGTAGCCGACGAGGTTGAAGCCGACGGCGTCCAGATGCTCCTGCAGGCCGGCGGCTTCGAGGTATTCCGACACCACCTGCGAGCCGGGGGCGAGCGAGGTCTTCACCCATGGCTTGCGGTTCAGACCCAGCTCATGGGCTTTCTTGGCCACGAGCCCGGCGCCGACCATCACATAGGGGTTCGAGGTGTTGGTGCAGGAGGTGATCGAGGCGATCACCACCTTGCCGGAGGTCATCGCGTAGTCCTCCCCCGCGACGGCGACCGCCTTGTCCATCGGCCGCTTGAAGGTCTCGGCCATTTCCTTCGCGAAGGCGTCCTTGGCATTGGTCAGCGGCAGGTAATCCTGCGGGCGCTTGGGGCCGGAGATGGCGGGCACGATGCTGCCCATGTCGAGCTCCAGCGTGTCGGTGTAGATCGGCGCGTACTCGGCGCCGCGCCAGAAGCCGTTTTCCTTCGCATAGGCCTCCACCAGCGCGATGCGGTCCTCGTCGCGGCCGGTCTGGCGCAGGTAGCGGAGGGTTTCGTCGTCCACCGGGAAGAAGCCGCAGGTGGCGCCGTATTCGGGGGCCATGTTGGCGATGGTGGCGCGTTGTGCCAGCGGCAGGTGATCGAGGCCTTCTCCGTAGAATTCCACGAACTTGCCGACCACGCCCTTGGCGCGCAGCATTTCGACGACCTTCAGCACCAGGTCGGTGCCGGTCGTGCCCTCGACCATCTCGCCGGTGAGCTTGAAGCCCACGACCTCGGGGATCAGCATGGAGATCGGCTGGCCGAGCATGGCGGCCTCGGCCTCGATGCCGCCGACGCCCCAGCCGAGCACGGCCGCGCCATTGACCATGGTGGTGTGGCTGTCGGTGCCCACGAGCGTGTCGGGGTAGGCCACGTCGCGGCCCTCCTGGTCGGTATCGGTCCAGACCGTCTGCGCGAGGTATTCGAGGTTGACCTGGTGGCAGATCCCGGTGCCGGGCGGGACGACGCGGAAGTTGTTGAACGCGCTCTGGCCCCATTTGAGGAAGGTGTAGCGCTCCAGGTTCCGCTCGTATTCGCGGTCGACGTTCATCTGGAAGGCGCGCGGGTTGCCGAACTCGTCGATCATCACCGAATGGTCGATCACGAGGTCCACCGGGTTCAGCGGGTTGATCTGCTGGGCGTCGCCGCCGAGCGCCTTGATGCCGTCGCGCATGGCGGCGAGGTCCACGACGGCGGGAACGCCGGTGAAGTCCTGCATCAGCACGCGGGCGGGGCGATAGGCGATCTCGCGGGGGTTCTTGCCGCCGTTCGCGCCCCAGTCGGCGAAGGCCCTGATGTCGTCGACGGAGATTGTGAAGCCCGCGTCTTCGAAGCGGAGCATGTTTTCCAGCACGACCTTCAGCGCCGCGGGCAGCTTCGAGAAATCGCCAAGGCCGGCCGCCTGTGCGGCGGGGATGGAATAGTAGGAATAGGTTTTGCTGCCAACGGTGAGATCCTTGCGGACCTGCGCGGTATCGGTTCCGACTTTGATGGGCATGATGTGGCCTCCCTTACATATCCAGGGGTTCGCTTCCGTTGATGTGCCTGAGGTTCCCGCACCGATCAAGGGAAGATCGGACCGGCCAGTCGGGGTGGCGCGGCCGCACGGGCAACCGCCGAGGCCGCGTTGGCGACCGATCGGGGATTGCCACGTCGCGGGACTTGTCGGAAAACGAGGGCGCGCGTGTCAGTGGAGGACGAGGCAGACGATGACGGACGACGGCAGGCTGGAGGCAGTGGAAACGGCCCTTGCGGCGATCGCGAGCAAACTGGAAGAGATAGACGGGAAGCTCGACCGGATGCTCGGCCTCTACGATGCGCTCGGCAGCATCGCGGCAGGCGTGCCGCCGCGCCTGGTGGCGGCGCTTCACAGGATGACGCCCGCCGAGCACGTGGCGTTGCAGATGATCCTGGACAACCGGTCCAACCATGAAATCGCCGTCTGTCTCGACGTTCCGGAAGCGCGTGTGCAGGCCTGGGTGGATGCGCTGCTGTCCAAGTTGGAACTCACGCGCCGGCGCGAGGTCCGTGCGCTCATGCTGCCGGTGCTGGCAGCGATACCGGCGACGGAATACGAACGCGCGAGCGGTGGCATCCCGAAGGACTGGAACGACAAGTACGGGGTCGGCGGTATTCCCGATCCGTTCAGGAAAATCTACCATCCCGAGTGAGCCGTGGGCGCCGCCCGGCCATCGCGCTGAGCGCCCGCGACCTGCGCGCCGCAGACACGCCCCGGTGTCGCGGCGGGTCGCTGATGGGACAGAATCCAGACCGATCTCGGTTGGTGCCGGCAGTCACAGAGCAAGGGCTGACAGGGCGTCGGCGACATGAGCCAGCGCCGTGACGACGGCAGATCACGGGCAAGAAAAGCGCGCGCAACTGGTCCAAAAAGCAACGAGGCGGCACGCTAAAGTCACATAACGCCAATCCCCTACGTGACGCTTTTCGGTCTCAGGCGGGGCGTCTTGACATATCTCCCACAGAGTCTTGATTGGTTGTTGCCGGGGTCAACGCGTAAGACTTTTTCAAAAGGGAAACGAAAGTCGATCCATGAAACCGATAGTTGTGGCCGCCGGCGTTTTGGCGGGACTCCTGATGTCCTTGTGCGGTGCGGCGTCATGGGCCGAGGAGGCGCGGAACCGCGTCGTGGTTGAGCTTTTCACGTCTCAGGGGTGTTCGTCCTGCCCGCCCGCCGATGCCCTGCTGGAACGCCTCGCGGAGCGGGACGACGTACTGGCGCTGGCGCTTCACGTGGACTACTGGGACTACATCGGGTGGGCCGACAGTTTCGCCCGGCCGGAACATACGAAACGTCAGAAAGCCTACGCCCGGCTCGCCGGCAGCCGCACGATCTACACGCCGCAAATGGTGATTGGCGGGGTGGAGCAGATTGTTGGTGCGCGGCCGATGGACGTGATGGACGCCGTGTTGCGCCACGTCGGACAGGCGGCGGAGGTCGAGCTTGTGGCGATGCGTGACGGCGCCAGCCTGCGCATAACTGCCGCCAAACCGGCGAATCCCTCCGGAAAGATGCTGGTTCAGCTGGTGCGCTATATCCCGCACCGGATCGTCAAGATCGAACGCGGTGAAAACGCCGGTAAAACGGTGGAGTACACGAATATCGTGTCCGACTGGCAGATCCTCGAAGAGTGGACCGGCGCGGCGCCGCTGGAGATCGTGGCCGATGCCAGCGGGTCGGATTCGGCGGCGGTAATCGTGCAGCAGGCCGAGAACGGGCGAATCCTCGCGGCCGCCGACCTGCCCTGAGGGCGCCTATTTCGCCTTGCGACGGGGCAGGGCGGCCGGATGAGGATCGCCTTCCATTCCCTTGCCACGGTTCCATTTTCGCTTCCAACGACGATGGATCCAGTACCATTGGCCGGGATCGTCTTCGATGCGGGCGGCGATGGAGCGGTTGAAGGCGGCGGTCATCGATTCCGCATCGCCGGGCGGGATTGGCGCCTCGATATCGACCCTGAAGGTCAACCCGTCCGGCTGCCGGGTGGCAAAGGCGGGAAACATCGGCGCGTCCATCCGCAGCGACAGTTCCGCCGCCGAGAGGCTCGTCATCGCGGGACGGCCGAGGAATTCCATTTCGACGCCGCTGCCGACATACAGGTCATTGAGCATCAACACGTTGCCGCCGCCCTTCAGGTGGCGCAGCAGGCGCCCCATGCCGGCGCGATCCTGCGAGAACAGCGGACCGACACCCGGAAATTGCGCGGCAGCGACGTAGCGGGCGTTCGTGTAGGGGTTGGACATGGGGCGGTAGAACCCGCCCGTCCGCAAGCCCTGCGAGAGCAAACATATCCAGACGGCCTCGTGGTTTCCGAAGTGCCCGGTGAGGATGATTGCGGGTTTGCCGCTTGATTGCAGGGCCTGCAACTGCTCGACGCCAGGCCCTACGGGAGGAACGTCGGCCATGCGCGCGGCGACCTCGGACATGGAGAAATGCTCGATCAGTGCCCGGCCGAAATTGTCCAGCGACTGCGCGGCGATGTCCCGGCGACGGTCGTCGGTCATCTCCGGCCAGACGTAGTCGAGATTTTCCAGGATCCGCCGGCGAAACCCCGGCGCGACCGTGGCCGACGCGCGTGCGAGCGCCCCGAACATCGGCACGCGCCGCGCGTAGGGAAGCCGCCTGGCCGACCAGAGCGCCGCGTGCAGGATGCTGTCCTGCACCCGTTCGGCCCGGGTTCCGTGGATCTGCATGTCGGTTCTGGTTGTGTCGGCCATTCGCGTCCTCGCGGGGCGCAGACATAGGCGGGACGAGGGGGTATCACAAGGGCGCGGATGCGTGACGGCGCGCCCTTCCGGTGACTGGCGCTACTCCTCCTCGGCCACCAACAGCAATTCCCCGTCGTCGACCATGCGCCGGATCTCCGCGATCAGGGCATTCATGGCTTCCTCGCCCTCGTCGGGACGTATCGTGCCCGCTTCCTGAACCTCGTCGCGCAGGCCATCCGCCATGCGTTTGGACATGTTGTCGAGGAGGAAGTCGCGCGACGCGGCCAATGCCGCGTCCTCCGCGGCGAAGGCCAGCGCCGATACGAGGACGGCCTGGTCGATGCCGCGGATAATGCGTGGCACATCGCGCGGCGTGATGCGGGCAGGGATATTTGCGAAGGTGAAAATCTGGCGGCGCACTTCGGCCGCGAATTCCGCATCTGCCTCGTCCAGCCCTTCCAGGACGTCATCCCGCGTGGCCGCCCGGCTGAAATTGAGGATCGCGCCGACCCGTTGGACCGGGTCCTCGTCGAAGGCGCCGATCGGCTCCGCATCCAGTTGTGCGGCCAGTGTCAGGCCGATGCGCCGCACCGTTTCCGGCAGGACCTTTCCGGTTCGCGAGATGGCGAGGGAGAGCGTTCGCGCCCTTTCGCCGGGCAAGTCGCCGAGAAGCTCCGCGGCGAGCCCGGTGCCGAGTTTCGACAGAAGGACCGCGCCGACCTCGGGGCTCTCCTCCTCCAGCACGCGCCGAAGCCGGTCGGGCGCCAACCCCGCGATCCGCTCCCACGGGTCGCCGCGGGCGGCCACACCGGCCTCGCGGCGCAGCCGTGCGGATGTCGCCGGGCTCAGGTGGCCATCGAGCATGCCGAGCGCACCCTCTATGCCGCCCGGAAACGTCAGGCCGATTCCTTCCATCTCCCCGAGGAATTCGCGCACGACCGCGGAAAGCGTGTCCCGATCGACCAGGCGGAGTTCGCCGAATTGTTGGGTGAGTTCCTGCTGGGCGTCTTCCGACAAGTCGGCAAGCGGCAGGTCCGCGCCTTCCGACAGCAGCAACCGGACGATGACCGCTGCTTTCTGGCGCTTGTTGAGGTTCATGCGGGCAGGGCGGGCGCTGTCGTCCGCCATGCCACCGAAATCCGCCTGCGATGCGGACAGGTCGCCGACACCGACGACCGGAGCCGCGATCGGCAAGGGCGTTAGGCTGTTCTCCACGTCTCAAGCTCCTGAGGAAACCGTCCCGAGGAGCTTAGGGGAGACGCTTTAAGGCGGCGTTACCGACCGCCTTGACCGGGTGTCGTGGATGGCGTCGCCGCCGCCTCGATCAACTCGTGGTCAGCTTCACGCAGGTGCCTGTCTTGGCGTCGAGCGTGCTCCCGGTCGGGCAGGTATTGGCGCTGTCCTTCATGTGTTGCCAGCCGCAGCCTTCCGCGGCCGCGAGGGCGGGCAGTGCGGAAACGGCAAGTGCAATAAGGGTCACTTTCAGGCGCATGTCATTCTCCCTGTTCGTGCGTGACGTAAGGGTAGCACGATGCGGCGTTCTGGCAAGCCTGCGTTGCGGGCGGCCGGGCGGATCGGGGCGTTGGTGCGATCTCTGGGCGCAACTTAAGCGAATTTTCATCGCTAGGCGCGAATGGTTGCGGAGATTTCCGGCCCGGGTACGTCTCGGCACGGGCCGGTGCGGGGCTTTTGCGCCCGCGACAGCGTCAAGTTGAGGGTCCAAACTCATGGGATTACTGCGTAACGTCCGGCTATCGATCAAACTGCCGTTGATCATGGCATTCCTCGCCTGGGCCGCAATTGCGGTTACGGCCGTTCTGGGCTGGCTCGACATGCGAAGCCAGTCGGTTTCCCAGGCGACCTCGCAGCTTCGTTTCGCGACGACTGCGCGCGCGACGGATTTCGAGACCTTTCTCAGGGACACCGCGCTCGACATCGAGATGCAGGCGGAGCTTCCCACGACGCAGAAGGCCCTGACGTCGCTGGGCCTTGGATTTCGGTACATCGACAAGGCGGACCCGGCCGGGGCGGTACGCAGGCTCTACATCGAAGACAATCCGAACGCGGCCGCGAGGCGCGAGGATCTCGCCGATGCCGGAGACGGATCCCAGTACTCGACCAACCATGCGAAATATCATGGTTTTTTTCTGGAGCATGCACAGCGCAACGGGTTGCACGACGTGTATCTGATCGATCCCGAGGGCAATGTGGTCTACTCCATGAAGAAGGCGGATGACTTCGGCACGAATGTCGCCGGCAATCCGGACGCCGCGGGCCTCGGGATGGCTTTTGCCGACGCGATGGCAAGCGGAGCGGGCACGGTGGTCTTCTCGGACTTCGAACCCTATGCGCCGGCAGGAGACGCCCGCGTTGCCTTCGCGGCGCAAGCCTTGTCCGGGCCGAACGGGAGCCCGCTCGGTGTTCTCGCGGCGCAGGTTCCGATCGCGCCGGTCGATGCGATCATGAACGCGTCGGAAGGATTGCCCGAGCACACCGAGATATACCTTGTCGGGGCAGACAAGGTTCTGCGCAGCGACCTGCGCGAGGCGAACCGCCGGACACCGTCGTCGGCGAGAATCGATTCCCCGGCGGCCGCATCGGGGATGAAGGGACGGACCGGGACCGTCGAGCAGACATCGGTTGCCGGTGTTCCGGCTCTGGCGGCCTACGACCACGTGGCGTTTTCGGGCAATACATGGGCCGTCGTCGGTGAGGAACCGCTCGACGTGCTCTATGCCGCGTCCTGGGCCTACATCTACGATGTCGCCTTGAAGACCACGGGCCTGCTGGTGGTGATCTGCGCGATCGCCTGGCTGTTTTCGCGCGGGATTTCGCAACCGCTGCGGCGGGTGCAGTCGACGATGGCCGCGGTCAGCGGCGGAAACCTGGATCTCGATGTTCCGGACCTTCGCCGCAAGGACGAGGTTGGCGATATCGCGCGCACGCTGGAGGAGTTCCGGATTGCGCTTGTCGCCGCGCGCGAGGCGGAACAGGACAATTTCCGGAAGAGTGCCGCGCTCGATGGTTCTTCGGCCGCGATCATGATGGTCGGGCGCGACAGGCGCATCCTGTTCGTCAACAACACGTTGCAGCGGACCCTCGCGGCGCATGTGGAGCACCTTCGGGCGGTCGCTGCGGATTTCGCCCCCGACGGGCTCGTGGGACAGTCGGTCGGGCTGTTCCAGACGGATCCGGACAACCCCGACGAGATCCTTGGCGATCCGGAGTCGCTGCCGACCACGGTCGAACTGGAGGTTGGCGATACGCGGTTCGCGTTGAACGTGAGTGCCATCGCCGACGTGGACGGCGCGTTTCTCGGCTATGTCGTCGAGTGGCAGGACGTTACGCAGATCCGGCTGCAAAATGCGCTGATGTCGGCGATCGAAAACCACTTCGTTACGGCGCAAACAGCGCCCGACGGACGCGTGCTCATGGCAAACGACAACTTTGTCGCCTGTCTCCAACGCTCGATGGAGGAACTGGCCGGTTCCAGCGTCTTTGACCTTGTCAGCAGCGATGGCAGTGGCGCCATGGAGGCGTCGCAGATGCTGGCGGTTCTTGAAGGCGGCCAGCCGGTCAACGGCACGTTCCGCGTGCAGACGCAGAGCGGTGACGCGCGCTGGCTGGAGGGCGGTTTCAACCCGGTGCTCGATCGCGACGGGACGCCCATGCGGTATCTGTTCATGGCCTCCGACACCACGGAATCGGTCGCGGACCTCCGCCAGGCCGAGGACGCGCGCTCGCGGATGGAGGAGGCGCAGTCGCACGTCGTCGATTCCCTGCGGATCGGATTGAACGGGCTTGCCGACGGCGACCTTACCGTGGCGCTCGACGAGGTGTTCGCGGCCGACTACGACCAGCTCCGGCTCGATTTCAATCGCTC
Source organism: Tropicimonas marinistellae (assembly GCF_001509585.1). Taxonomy (GTDB): domain Bacteria; phylum Pseudomonadota; class Alphaproteobacteria; order Rhodobacterales; family Rhodobacteraceae; genus Tropicimonas; species Tropicimonas marinistellae. Next base: position 577,401 of record NZ_LNCI01000002.1, read on the forward strand.
GGTGTCGCACCTGAGGGAGGCAATGGCGCAGGTCGTTGCAAATGCGGATTCGATTCGGGGCGAGGCCAACGAAATCAACTCCGCGGCCGAGGATCTGTCGCGCCGCACGGAAAAGCAGGCGGCGACGCTGGAGCAGACCGCCGCCGCGCTGGACGAATTGACGTCGAGCGTGCGCAGCGCGGCGGATGGCGCATCGCTGGCGAACACTGTCGTGGAGGAGGCGCGCGAGAACGCCGAGAAGAGCGGTGAGATCGTCCAGCAGGCCGTTCACGCAATGGGCGAGATCTCGTCGTCCTCCGAACAGATCTCCAAGATCATTGGCGTGATCGACGATATCGCGTTCCAGACCAACCTGCTCGCGCTCAACGCCGGCGTCGAAGCCGCGCGTGCCGGGGAGGCCGGGCGTGGATTCGCCGTCGTGGCGTCCGAAGTGCGGGCCTTGGCACAGCGCTCGTCCGCGGCGGCCCGCGAAATCGCGGACCTGATCTCGGCCAGCGGCGAGAACGTCGGGCGCGGCGTCGATCTTGTGGGACAGACGGGCGAGGCGCTCGCCGGGATCGTTCAGACCGTGACCGGAATCGCCGGCCACGTGTCGGAAATCGCGGTTTCGGCGCAGCAGCAGTCCACCGGCCTTGCCGAGATCAACACGGCGGTGAATCAGCTCGACCAGGTGACGCAGCAGAATGCGGCGATGTTCGAGGAGACAACCGCCGCCAGCACGGCGCTGACACGCGAAGCGCGGGTTCTGACGGAGACCATGGCTCGGTTCAGGACAGGCAGCGCTCCGGTCGCGAAGCCCGTTTCGGCGCCAGCGCAGGTCGCCACGCCGGCGCCGCGTCCGGCCGATGTTCCGGTTCCCCGGGCTGCCGCCAACACGGCGCTTGCGGCCCCCGCGCCGGTCGAGGCGGACGACGACTGGGAAGAATTCTAGCCCAACCGGTCTGACCTCCGGCCCGTGACCCGGGCCGGACACCGAAATTCGGAGCCATGCATATGAAGAAACGCGTCGTGATTGTGGACGATTCAGCAACAATGCGGGGAATTATTCGGCAATGTCTGCAGATGGACGGGCGATTTGACGTCGTGGGGGAGGCGTCCGAACCCTATCAGGCGCGGGAGATCATTCGGGCCACCAACCCCGATGTCCTGACGCTGGATGTGGAGATGCCGCGGATGGACGGGATCACGTTCCTCGAAAAGCTCATGCGGCTCCGGCCGATGCCGGTGGTCATGCTTTCGACCGAGACGCATCGTGGCAGCGACGCGGCCATCGAGGCGCTGTCGCTCGGAGCCGTCGATTGCATCGGCAAGCCGCGCGCGGGGTCACGGGAAACGCTTCACGACCTGGCGGAGCGCGTGTTCGTCGCGGCCAGTGCCCAGGTGCCCGGGCGCACGCCGCGCCCGGTGCCGTCCGGCGAGGCGTTCCAGTGGAATGGCAAGATCGTCCTGATCGGAGCCTCCACCGGCGGCGTCGACGCGCTGGAACGCGTTCTTGGAGAGATGCCGAGAAACGCCCCGCCGGTCCTTGTTGCGCAGCACATGCCGGCCAGCTTCCTGGAGAGCTTCGCGGAGCGGCTGTCCAAGCGGATTTCGCCGAACGTGGCGCTTGCGCGCGACGGTGAGGAGATCCGGCAGGGCGAGGTGCGGATCGCGCCGGGCGGGGACTCCCATCTCGTGGTGTCGATGCGCGGCGAACGGCCCTGGTGCCGGCTCGAGCCAGGGGAGAAATGCAATGGGCACCGTCCCTCCGTCGATGTGCTCTTCCGCTCCGCCGTGCCGGTTGCGCCGCAGGTCGTCTGCGTGATCCTGACCGGGATGGGGCGCGACGGTGCGGAGGGCATGCGCGAACTCCACGACGCGGGCGCGCGCACGATCGGGCAAGACCGGCAAAGCTGCGTGGTCTACGGGATGCCGCGCGTGGCAGCGGAACTGGGAGCGGTGCGTATCACCGAACCCCTGGACGGCGTCGCATCGGCAATTCTCAAGGAGGCCGGTCGCGGTCAATGGAAGGGACGTTGATGGGCCAGCCAGGGCAGACGTTTCATATCGGTCAGGGCGAACTGGCGGTGTCTGCCGACGAGGGCGCGATGCTGACAGCGGTTCTCGGGTCCTGCGTGGCGGCATGCATCTGGGACCCCGACAGGGGCGTCGGCGGCATGAACCATATCCTGCTGCCCGAAGGTAAGGACAACGACATGCGCCGGAAACTCTATGGGACCAACGCCATGGAACTGCTGATCAACCGCCTGCTCCAGAATGGTGCCGAGCGGCGCAACCTCAGGGCGAAACTCTTCGGCGGCGCCCGCATGATCGCGGGTCTCAGCGATATCGGGGCGCGGAACAGCCAGTTCGTCCGGGAGTTCTGCCAGCGCGAGGAGATCTCGGTTGCCGCGATGAGCCTCGGGGGAACGGATGCGCGGCGGATACAGTTCTGGCCACGCAGCGGAAAGGTGCGCCAGCGGGTGATGACCGAAGCGCCGGTTCGCGTCGTTGCACCGACGCCGAAGATCCCAGCGCCGGCCTCCGACGTTGAGCTCTTCTGACCCCCGCCGACCCGCACCGCCCGCGTATCGCGCCATGGCGCGGCCTCAAAAGGCACGTTTGCGGTGTGCAGGCGGGCGGTTCGGCGAGGCCGTCGTCATCCGGCAAACCCCACGGCTCGACGAATCCGTCTGATGCGCGGGGCGTCGCGGTGCTTGCACCGGTGTCGCCGCCGTGCGGTTCGCCGAGCGACTGTGCTCCAGTTGCCAGCATCGGTGTGCATTCTCCTAGCGAGGGGCGCTGGTTGGACTGTCACCGGCATCTGGAACGGGCTGGCCGTCGCCGCGTGCTCGCTGGGTGGGCGTATTGGCGCCTGAAGCCGCGCGGCTGGGGTGGTGGCCCTCGTCGTCCGACAAACCCAATGGACCGTCAATTCCGTCTGATGCGCGGGGCGTCGCGGTGGTTGCACCGGTGTCGCCGCCGTGTGGCTCGCCGAACGACCGTGTTCCAGTTGTCAGCATCGGCGTGCATGCTCCCGGCGCGGGGGTGCCGGTTGGATTGTCACGCGCATTCGGATCGGGCTGGCTGTCGTCGGGTGGTCAATGGGTGGGCGCATTGGCGCCAGAGTTCGCGCGGCTCGGGCGCGGGTCTGTGTGAATCCGGCGACTTCGCGTGTCGTGCGCCTTTGCGCGGCGGCCGCGTTCGCGACAGATCCCGGATGAAAAAAACATTTCGGATCGGATGGTTGCGCCGGGCGGTGCACGGGTGTTCAACGCTATCGAATGGGAGTAGGACGTCTCCCGGCGGCCTGACCTGGCCCCCACTTGCGAAGGAGAAGCGCGTGCCCCAACCCTTGCTGATTGCCATAGGTCGTTTCCGGCAAGTCGATGTCGCGGCGATGGAGGCGGCCTTTGACCTGCGGCTCCTGCCGCATTGTCGCGACCTCGCCGGTCTCGATGCATCGACGCGGGCGGCGGCGGAAGCGGTTGCCTATTCCAGCCACGACCCCATAGGTACGGCCGAAATGGACAGCCTGCCATCGCTCCGGCTCATTGCGCACTACGGCGCAGGCTACGATTCCGTCGATGTGGCCGCGGCGTCGGACCGTGGAATCCGCGTGACGAATACTCCGGACGTGCTGAACGACGACGTGGCCGACCTGGCAATCTCGCTGTTCGTCATGCAGGCGCGCAACCTGGCCGCCGCGGACGACTGGGTACGATCGGGGGCATGGGGCGAGAAAGGCGCGATGCCGCTTACCAGGAGCGCGAGCGGGCGACGCGTCGGGATCTGCGGTCTCGGCCGCATCGGCCGCGAGATTGCCGACCGGCTGGCGGCAATGAAATGCGATATTCACTACCACTCCCGCGCGCCCAAGCCTGTCCCGGCGTCCTGGCAATTCCACGCGGATCCGGTTTCGCTCGCGGAGGCGGTCGACGCGCTCTTCGTGGTTCTGGTGGGGGGCAAGCAGACCGAGGGCTACGTCTCCCGGCAGGTTATCGACGCACTTGGTCCGGACGGCGTCTTGATCAATGTTTCGCGCGGCACGACGGTGGATGAAACGGCGATGATCGAGGCGTTGCAGAGCGGCCGGCTCGGGGGCGCCGCGCTCGATGTCTTTCTGAATGAACCGACGATCGACCCGCGGTTTTCGGCGCTGCAGAACGTGCTGCTCTTTCCCCACATCGGCTCGGCCACCGAGCAGACCCGCAATGCCATGGGGCAGTTGCAGCGCGACAATCTTACCGCGTATTTCGAGGGCCGCCCGTTGCTGACCCCGGTGAACTGATCCCGGCGTTCCGGCGCCGCCGGTGACCCGGCGCCGCTTGCAGTCAGGTGATTGCCAGCACGCGTGCATCCGGGAAACGGGCCGTCACGGCCTCTCCGAACGTCGCTACATTTGCATCCGGCACGAGCGCGACAACGGCGCCGCCCCAACCGCCGCCGGTTTGCCGTGCGCCGAGCGCGCCGAACTCAAGCGCCATGGCGGCGAGCGCGTCCGTTTCCGGCACGGTAATCTCGAAGTCGTCGCGTTCCGAGGCGTGGCTGTCGATCATCAGCTGCGCGAAGGCAGGCGCGTCGCCATTCTTGAGCGCAGCCAACCCGTCGCGCGCGCGCTGGTTGTCGGTGATCACGTGGCGCGCCCGCCGTTCCAGCACCGGAGACAGGCCGGTCAGCCGGTCGAGGTCGTCTGTGCCCAGATCGCTCAGCATCTCCACACCGAGCGCGTCGCAGGCGGCAGCGCACTCGGCAACACGGGTTGCATAGCCGTCCTCGGTCAACTGGTGGCTGACCCCGGAATGGACGACGACGAAACGGTGGCCCGGAAGGGCCGGGGCGGGTGCATGTTCGAGGGTGCGGGTGTCGAGAAACAGCGCTTCGCCGGGTTTGCCGACCGAGACGGCGAATTGATCCATGATCCCGCAGGGCATGCCGACGAAGCCGTTCTCGACGGCCCGTGCCCTGACCGCGATGTCGACCGCCGACATGGGCCTCTGGAAGAGGGTGCTTGCCGCACGCAGGCAGGCCACTTCCAAGGCCGCTGAACTCGACAGTCCCGCGCCCATGGGCAATGTCGTGATCAGCGCGATGCGCGCCCCCGTTTCGGCAACGTCCGCCTCCGCGACGGATTTCAGGCTGCCGAGCACGTAGTCAGACCATCTGCCTGCGGCGCTTTCATCGATCCGCCGCGTTTCGGCGTCGTGGAAAGTATCGGAATAGGCGGTGAGCACGCCGGGCTCCGGCCCGCGCCCGATGGCGATACCGACGCCGAGCCCGCGCAACGCCATGGGAAGCACCGCGCCGCCGTTGTAGTCGGTGTGTTCGCCCAGCAGGTTCACGCGGCCGGGTGCCGAGGTCGCAACCTCCGGCGCGGTGCCGAAATACGCCTCGTAGGCATCGGCGACGCGGGTGGAAAGTGCCTCGTCGCTCATGTGGCGCTCCCATTGCCGGCCGCGGCCTGCGACCGGGCCTTGTAGTGAATGTCGGACAGGGCGCCGAGGCGCGCGGCGGCGCTTTCGGCGGTGAGGTCCCGCTGGGCCTCGGCCAGCATTTCGTAGCCGACCATGAACTTACGAACCGTGGCCGAGCGCAACAGCGGCGGATAGAAATGCGCGTGTAGCTGCCAATGGTCGTAGGCACCGTCCCGCGTCGGGGCGCCGTGCCAGCCCATCGTGTAGGGGAATTCGGTCTCGAAGAGGTTGTCGTAGCGGGTACAGAGCCGCTTGAGCACGTCCGCGAGCGCGTCCCGCTCGGCCGGCGCGAGATCGGGCAGGCGGAGCACGTGGCGGCGGGGCAGGACCAGTGTTTCGAACGGCCAGATCGCCCACCAGGGGACGACGGCCAGCCAGTGCTCGTTCTCGACGACGACACGTTCACCGCGTTCGGCCTCCGCCGCCGCGTATTCCACCAGCAGGACGCGCCCGGTTTGTTCCAGGTGGCGCTTCTGGTGGGTATCCTCCGCCACCACCTCGTTGGGCAGGAAGTCCGACGCCCAGATCTGGCCGTGGGGATGCGGCTGCGAACAGCCCATGACCGCGCCCTTGTTCTCGAAGACGGCGACCCAGTCCCAGGTCGCGCCAAGCTCTTCGATCTGCCCGGCCCAGGTGTCCACGACCTGGCGGATGGAGGCGACGGGCAGTTCCGGCAGGGTCAGGTCGTGCCGCTCGGAAAAGCACATGACGCGGGCCGTGCCCCGCACGTTGGCGGCGCGAAACAGCGGGTCATCGTCGGTCGCGCCGACGGGGCCGTCCGCCAGAAGGGCGGGGAAATCGTTGTCGAAGACCCACGGGCCCGTGTAGTCGGCGTTCACGGCGCCGCTGTTGCGGGTATTGCCGGCGCAGAGGTAGCAGGACGGGTCGTACTGCGGTTTCGTCTCGTGCGTCGTTTCTTCCTGCTGGCCCTGCCACGGGCGCTGGCTGCGATGTGGCGAGACGAGTACCCATTCGCCCGTGAGCGGGTTGTAGCGGCGGTGCGGCGCGGCGGCGGACTCCGGGTCCATGGCGAACATCCTATGCGTGCTTCGATGCGCGGCGCGGCGCATCTGTTCGGGGGAGGCGATGCGGATTCCGCGGGTCGATCCCGGACCCGGTGAGCGCATGGCGCGGTTTCATTTTCTTGTCCTGTTCCCCCTTCGCGCCCGCACCGTCCCCGGCGGCTGTTCACAAGCCGGTCCGGAGGGCGCGCCATCCCCTGCGCCGGAGGGGGTAACGATCCCTCGGCGGGTAGCATAGGGTCTGAACCCGTTCAAGGTGGGTGACCATTTGTCCGTTCAGGTGAGCCCGTGCCGCCGCGCGGACCGCTTAGGGCTGGACGTTGGCGCCATGGGCAGGCAGAGAAAGCGGAACGCGACGTGGCACATTCATAAGGATCGTGATCGCCCCATGAAACTGCTCGACCGGGATCACCCGTTCTTCGCCCCGCTCTGGCGGCGCATCGCTATCGTGGCGTTCACGCTGGGCTGGGCCGTTCTGGAATTCTGGGCCGGTTCGGACATCTGGGGGATGATCTGCTTCGGGATCGCGTTCTACTGCTTCTACGAGTTCTTCGTCTATTTCGAACCCAAGGATCCGAACGATCCGCCGCCGGACGATCCGGACGCTTCCTGAGCCGGCGCTCAGCCGTCGGGCGTCAGCCGGACAAGCGATCCGTTATTCGCGTCGATCAGGATGATCACCGACCCGTCGGCGGCAACGTCGACGTCGCGCACCCGGCCGCGCCCCTCCTGGTATCGCGCCTCGCCGGTGACGCGCCCGTCTTCCAGCGTGAGCCGCACGAGCGCCTGGCTTGCCAGGCCGCCGATCAGCAGCGAGCCGCGCCAGTCCGGGAAGAGCGCGCCGTCATAGAAGGCCATGCCGCTGGGGGCGATCACCGGGTCCCAGTAGTAGACGGGCTGTTCCATCCCCTCCCGGGCGGTACTGCCGCTGCCGATGGGTTGACCCGAGTATTCCTCGCCGTAGGAGATCACCGGCCAGCCGTAGTTCCGGCCCGGCTGGGGGCGGTTCAACTCGTCGCCGCCCTTCGGCCCGTGTTCGACGGTCCAGAGGGCGCCATCGGGAGCGATGGCGGCGGCCTGGATATTGCGGTGCCCGTAGGACCAGATCTCCGGCAGGCCGCGCGAGATCCGGGGATTTCCCGGTGCCGCGCCGCCGCCGGGCGAGATGCGCAGTACCTTTCCCAGATGCGTCCCGACATCCTGCGCCGATTCGCGGGGGCCGTAGCGGTCACCGGTCGTGACGAAGAGCGCGCCCGTGGGGTCGAAGACGAGCCGCGAGCCGAAATGCGCGCCGGAGGCAACCGCCGGTTGCTGCTGGAAGATGACGCTGACGTCCTCCATGCGGCGCGCATCGGGTGAGAGGACACCGGTCGCCACGGCGGTGGCGTTCTCGCGTCCGCCGCGCGGTTCGGCATAGCTCCACCAGACACGGCGGCTGGTCGCGAAATCCGGCGCGACCGTCACGTCGAGCAGTCCGCCCTGCCGGCGGGCGTCGACCTCGGGCAGACCGTCGATCGGGCGGGACTTCCGCCCGTCGGGCGTGACGATCCGCATGCGACCCGGGCGTTCCGTGACGATCCAGCTCCCGTCCGGAAGCTGATCCACGCCCCAGGGATGGCGCAGGCCGTCGGCGATGACCTCGCGCCGGAGTGCCGGTTCCGCCGGGATCACCGGCGCGCGTGTCTGGCCCGCAATGGCCGGGCTCTGCCGTTCTGCATTGGGCGGTGCGGCGTTGAAATCCTGCGCGGTGGCAGCGGCGGAGACGGCGAAGAGTGCAAAGCCAACGGCGAGGGCACGGCGAAACGCGAGTGTCATGGGCGGTCTCCGGAAGGTCATGTCACAGCAAAAGATGGGGCGGCGCGGGGCGATGTCCAAGGGTGGCCCAGCGACGGCGGGGCGGCGCCCGCCGAATGCGGCCGGGTCGTCAGGGGAATTGCGCGGCCAATGCCGCCAACCCCGGGTCGTCCGGTACGTTTCTGAGCGCTCTGTCGAGGCTTTTGCGGGCGCCGGCCTCGTCGCCCATGGCCGCCTTCAGGCGCACGATCATCGACCAGGCGGGGACAAGCTGCGGGTCCATTCGCACCGCTTCGCGGAATGCCGCGAGCGCGCCTTCCGGGTTGCGCGTGGTCAGCGCGATACCACCCAGAACGAGCTGGGTTTCGGGGAAATCCGATGTCGCCGACAGGGAGGCCTGCCATTCTCCCATCGCAGTGTCGAGGGCGGCGGCGTGGCGATCGGGGAGCCGCGCAACCGGGGCCGCAAGCATCTCGCGCGCGGCGGCGATGCGGACGACGCGGGAGGCGTCTTCCAGCCGCGGCAACAGCCGCGTGACCATGTCGGTGGGCGGCGCGGCACGTTGCAACGGTATCGCGTTCGCCCGCACCATCGGGTCGGGGTCTTCCAGCAGCCTGGCCAGTCGCCCGGCCAGTTCGGGGCTGGCCTCAGGCAACAGCAGTTCGAGCGCCGTGGCGCGGACGATTGCGGGAAGGCTGGCGGCCTCGGCGATATCTGCGAGGTTTTCGCTTGCGTCGGGCAGGCCCTGCTGCGCGGCGGCGAAGGCGGTGGCGAAATGCGGGCCGCGGTGCGCCGAGTCTGGGAACCGCTTCTCCAACTCCTCCTGCGCCCAGTAGGGACCTTCGGCGGCGTGGCAATCCGTACAGGCGTTCGGCGCACCGGTGGCGATGCTCAGGTCCGGGCGCGGCACGCGGAAGGAATGGTCGTGCCGGCCGTCGATGCCCATGTAGACGCGTTCGATCATGTGGCAGGAGACGCATTGCGCGCCGTCGCTGTCGACCGGGTGGAAATGGTGGTCCGGCGTGTCGTACTCCGCGAGCTTCAACGACGGGAAATCGGGGTTGCCGGCCGGGGAGTGGCAGGTCAGGCAGACCCCGTTGCCCTCTGCATGGTGCTCGGCACTGTGGACATCGTGGCAATCGGAGCAGGTCACGCCCTTTTCGTACATTTTCGATTGCAGGAAGGAGCCGTAGACATAGACCTCGTCACGGATTTGCCCGTCGGCGTGGTAGAGCGGCGCGCGCAGGGTGGAGAGCCGATAGGATTCGTGGAACGGCGTGCCCGGAACCGGTGTGCCGTCCAGCAACGGACCGCGCCGCGCGTGGCAGGACGCGCATTGCTGGATTTCCGTTTCCGGATCGCCGCGGCTGAAGTCGATGGTGAGGCCCATCGCGCTCATGCCCGGGGCGGGTGAATAGTTCCCCCCGGACTCTTCCATCGCGGCCCATTCCAGATGCGCCGAGCCGGGGCCGTGGCAGGCTTCGCAGCCCACGCCGATCTCGCTGTAGGTGCTGGCATATCTTCGTTCAGCGGTGTCGTAGTTGCGGGTGTAATCCGTGGCGTGGCATTCGGCGCAGCGCGAATTCCAGGTCTTGTAGGGGCCGGTCCAGTGGAACCCGTCGCCCGGGGGCAGGTGGTCGTCGGGATACATGTGGTACCAGCGCTTCTCCACGGTGTCCCACGGGATGTCGAAGCTCTGTTGGCGGCCCGGTTCGGTTTCGACGAAATATTGCTGGAGCGGCGCAATGCCGATCACGCCGGCGACAGGCCACCGGGTGGGCTGGCCGTCCGCGCCGAGGCTCTCGATATAATAGGTGTCGCCCTCGCGGGTGAACTGCGTGGTCTCCCCGCGGTGGGTGAAGTCCGCATCCGCGAAGTCGCCGAGCACCGTGTCGGGCGTGGGTTCCGTCCAGGCAAGGTCGTGGTGCGAGCCTGTCCAGTCGTCGGTCTCGGCGGCGTGGCAGTCGAAACAGGAGTCGCTTCCAACGTAGGTCGGGCTTTCGGCGTCGCCGGTCTCCGGGGCCGCATCGGACTGCTGCCCGCTGGCGACGGTGGCCAGGGTCAGAAGGACGGCAAGACTGCCCAAGAACGCGGCTCCGAGCCGCGATCCGTCACGTGCCATGAATGCCCCCTCGCTTGCGTTCGCACCACCATACCGCGCAGAGGCGGGAGGTGGCCAGCGTCGCGCGCGCGAATGGCGTCGATTAGAACCGCGCGTGTTCCGCCAGCGCCAGTCGGTCCAGGGTCCGCAACCGGCCATAGCCGACCTCGACCAGACCCGCATCGGTCAGACGGCGCAATACGCGCTGCACGGTCGGCAGGGAAACCGCCGTCAACAGCGCCAGGTCCTCCTGAGACACCCGGATCCAGCCGTCGGACTTGCCGGCCTGCTCGTCGAGCAGAAGCAGGCGTTGCACGATTCGGGGCTCCGATTTGCTCACCGCGAGGTTGGCCAGCAGGCGCAGCGCTGTCGCCATGTTCGCATGGGTCAGCGCGTAGAGGTGCTCGATCCACTCCGGGTTGGCCCGGACAATGGCCCGCAGCCGGTCGGCGGCGACGAAGAAGGTCGAGACATCGCCGCGCGCCGTCAGTCCGACAAGCCGGGTCGCGTTCGAAAACAGGGCAAGGTCGCCGATCCAGAAGCCCGGTTCGGCCTGGTGCATGAGGATGGACTCGCCATGGTCGCCGGGAATCTCGATCTGGATCGTGCCGGAGACGAGACCGTGGAGCCCGTCGGGCGGGTCGCCCACGGCGTAAATCGTCTCGTTGTCTTCGAATCGGACGGGGCGTCCGGCGGCCAGGATTTCCCGTCTGAAGGCGGGCGGGCAGGTCGAAAGCCAGCCGCGCGCCAGAAACGGGGCAACGGGGCCGGTTGTTTCGCATATCGAACCAAAATCATCGGGTAATGTGCTCATATGATGGGATTAGTTCGAATCCCGCAGGCTATCAAGCGCGCGGACAGCGGCCGAAAATCATATGCAGGAGAAACCGCTAGGGGCGCGCCGCGCCCGGTCCGCCGCCAATAGGGAGATATTGCGTACTTGTCGTGTGTTGTATCGGTGCTACGCTCCTCCGAGGCATTTGTTGGTGTGTTTTTTCGCGTTTGTTTGCGACGTGAACAGGGAGAACAAATCCATGACTTTGAAAACGTCCGCCTGGACGATGCGGAGCGTTGCCGTCGCTGGCACGTTCCTTCTCAGTGCTGGTCTTGCCGCCGCGCAGGACGACAAGCCGAACATTCTCGTCATCTGGGGCGACGACGTCGGCCAGTCCAACATCTCGGCCTACACGATGGGGCTGATGGGCTATCGCACGCCAAATATCGACCGGATCGCCGACGAAGGCATGATCTTCACCGATTATTACGGGGAGCAATCCTGCACCGCCGGCCGGTCTTCGTTCATCATGGGCCAGTCGGTGTTCCGTACCGGGCTCTCCAAGGTCGGACTGCCCGGCGCTGAGGAAGGCATGCAGGTCGAGGATCCGACCATTGCCGGATTGTTGAAGGCCGAGGGCTATGCCACCGGCCAGTTCGGCAAGAACCACCTCGGTGACCGTGACGAGCATCTGCCCACCAACCACGGGTTCGACGAGTTCTTCGGCAATCTCTATCACCTGAACGCCGAGGAAGAGCCGGAGAACGAGGATTACCCGGGTGACATGGTCTTGCCCGACGGTTCCACGTTCCGCGAGAACTTCGGACCGCGCGGCGTGATCAAGTCCTCCGCTGACGGCGCCATCGAGGATACCGGTCCTCTGACGAAGAAGCGCATGGAAACCGTGGACGACGAGACCGTTGCCGCGGCCATCGACTTCATCGAGCGTCAGGAAGCTGCCAACACGCCCTGGTTCGTGTGGTGGTCGGGCACGCGCATGCATTTCCGGACCCATGTGAAGGAAGAGATGCGCCAGCAGGCGAACGAGATCGTCGGCAAGTCCGTGGACGAATACACCGCCGGCATGATCGAACACGACATGCACATCGGCCAGTTCCTCGACAAGCTGGACGAGATGGGCATCGCCGACAACACGATCGTCTTCTACTCGACCGATAACGGCCCGCACATGAATACCTGGCCGGACGCCGCGATGACGCCGTTTTGGGGCGAGAAGAACACCCAGTGGGAAGGCGGCTGGCGCGTGCCGGCGGTGGTCCGCTGGCCCGGAAAGATCGCCGAGGGCGAAGTGGTCAACGAAATCGTCCATCACATGGACTGGCTGCCGACATTCCTGGCCGCTGCCGGGAACGACACGGTCAAGGAAGACCTGCTCAGCGGCATCACCGTCGCGGAGGTCGGCGGAGGCCGCGACTACCGCGTGCATCTCGACGGCTACAACATCCTGCCGCTGCTGACCGGCGAGACGGACGCGAGCCCGCGCAACGAGATCTTCTACTTCACCGATGACGGTGATCTGGCCGCGTTGCGCTACCGGGACTGGAAAATCACCTTCCTGGAGCAAAAGGCGTGGAGCACGTTCCGTGCCTGGATGGAGCCGCTGACGCCGCTGCGCGTGCCGCTCATCACCAACATCCGCCGCGATCCCTATGAACGCGCCTATCGCACGTCGAACACCTATTACGACTGGATGATCGACCGTGCCTACATGCTGGTGCCTGCGCAGGCCTACGTGGCGCAGTTCCTTGAGACGTTCAAGGAATACCCGCCGCGGCAGGAAGCGGCCTCCTTCAGCCTCGACAAGGTGATGGAGAAGCTGTCTCAACCGGGCGGCGCGCAATAGTCTAAGCGTCTGTACGCGCCCCCGCCCATATTCGCGGGGGCGCGAGCTTATTTCGTGGTCGTGTTACGAAGCATTTCGCACAAATGCATTGTCTTCGTTCGCAGCATCGAAAAGCGAACTTTCAACCTGGAGAAATCATATGCGCTATCGCGGAACGATAACGATGAAAGGGCTCGTCGCGACGGCTGCGCTCTCCATCGCAGCGGGCTGGGCCACGGCTCAGGAAAGCGACCTGCCGAACTTCCTCATTATCTGGGGCGATGACATCGGTCAGTTCAACACCTCCGCCTACAACCACGGCATGATGGGGTACAGGACGCCCAACATCGATCGCCTGGCCAAGGAAGGCGCGCTGTTCACGGATTGGTACGGGCAACAAAGCTGTACCGCCGGCCGCGCCGCCTTCGTCACTGGCCAGTCGCCGATCCGCACGGGTCTGACCAAGGTCGGCCTGCCCGGTGCCCCAGAGGGCATGATGGTGGAAGACCCCACCGTCGCGGGCCTCTTGAAGCCGCTCGGCTACATGACTGGCCAGTTCGGCAAGAACCACCTGGGCGACCGGGACGAGATGCTGCCGACGAACCACGGGTTCGACGAGTTCTTCGGCAACCTCTATCACCTCAATGCCGAGGAAGAGCCGGAGAACCCCGACTATCCCCAGAGCCCGGAGTTCCGGGAGAATTTCGGGCCGCGCGGCGTGATCAAATCTTCCGCCGACGGAGCAATCGAGGATACCGGGCCGCTGACACGCAAGCGTATGGAGACGGTGGACGACGAGACCACCGCGGCGGCGCTCGACTTCATCGACCGCGCGCACGCGCAGGGCAAGCCGTTCTTCGTGTGGTGGAATTCCACGCGCATGCACATCTTCACCCATCTCCCCGAGGAATGGGACGGCAAGACCGGATACGGCATCTATGCCGACGGCATGCAGCAGCACGACATGCACGTGGGCCAGTTGCTCGACAAGATCGACGAGCTTGGCCTCACCGACAACACCATCGTGATGTACTCCACCGACAACGGTGCGGAGACTTTCACCTGGCCCGATGGCGGCACCACGATGTTCAAGGGCGAGAAGAACACGCAGTGGGAAGGTGGCTTCCGCGTGCCCACGATGATCCGCTGGCCGGGCATGATCGAGCCGGGCACCGTCGTCAACGAGATGGCCGCGCACGAAGACATGCTTCCGACGATGCTGGCCGCGGCCGGCGAGCCCGACATCAAGGCGAAGCTTCTGGAAGGCGGCGTGCAGGCCATCGGCCGCGAATACAACGTTCACCTGGACGGCTACGACCTTGGCCCGGCGCTGCGCGGCGAGGCGGAGTGGCCGCGTCACGAGTTCATCTACTGGACGGACGACGGGTCCGTTGCGGCCTTGCGCTACGACGATTGGAAGGTCACCTTCCTCAAGCAGCCGGAGCATGGCTACAAGGTCTGGACAACGGCCTTCGAGGTGCTGCGCGCGCCGTCGCTCACCAACCTGCGGATGGACCCGTTCGAGCGGGCCGAGGAAGAGGACGCCATGGGCTACCAGCGCTGGTGGGTGGAGCGCATGTTCGCGATTGCGCCGGCGTCGGCCTATGTGGCCGAGTGGCTGGCAAGCTTTCAGGAGTTTCCACCACGCCAGAAACCCGGCAGCTTCAACCTCGACAACGTGATGGAGCAGATGAGCAAGGGGTCGCAGGGGAACCAGTGATCCCTCAATTCGGGACTTGGCCGGGTCATGCCGGCCTTGTCCAAACATGCCCCCGCAGATGAACGAGGTCCAAGGTGTTAAAATCTATACATTTCTCCGGCGTTCTGCTGATGGCGGCCAGTCCGCTTCTCGCCGATCCGCTGCCCTCCTGGAACGCGGGCGAGACCAAGTCCGCGATCATTTCCTTCGTCGAAACCGTCACCGACCCGGCCTCCGGCGACTACGTGACACCAGCGGACCGGATCGCTGTCTTTGACAACGATGGCACGCTCTGGGCCGAGCAGCCGGCCTATTTCCAGCTGTTCTTCGCGATCGATCAGGTCGCGAAGATGGGAGAGGCAGACCCGGCGGCGCTGAGCTCCGACGCGCTCAAGGCGGCGGCGGCCCGGGATATCGAGGCGCTGCTGGCGACCGGAAAGGACGGGTTGCTTGAAGTGCTGGCGGCGGCGCATTCCGGCATGAGCGTGGCCGACTTCAAGGCCAATGTTGCCGAATGGCTCGATACGGCCACGCACCCGACGACGGGAAGGCCATACGATTCAATGCTCTACCAGCCGATGTTGGAGTTGCTGCGATACCTGCGGGACGAAGGATTCGCGACCTACATCGTCTCGGGCGGCGGCATCGATTTCATCCGCGTGTTCTCGGAGGACGCCTATAACATCCCGACGAGCCAGGTCGTTGGGTCGTCGCTGGTGTCCGAATACGTCGCCGAGGGGACGCCGATGCTGATGAAGCAGCCCGACCTCTTCTTCAACGACGACAAGGCGGGCAAGCCGGTGGCGATCAACCACCATATCGGCAAGCGCCCGATCTTTGCCGGCGGCAATTCGGACGGCGATTTCCAGATGCTGGAATGGACCACGTCGGGCGAGGGGCCGTCCTTCGGCCTTTACGTGCATCATACGGACGGTGAGCGCGAGTGGGCCTACGACCGCGAGGGTCACATCGGCGTGCTCAACCGCGGGCTCGACGAAGGCGACGCGCGCGGCTGGTATTTTGCCGATATGGCAAGGGATTGGGCGGTGATCTTCCCGGCGGAAGAGTGATGCGCCAGCCCGCCGGTCCGGCGCGCGCCCGGCTTGCGTCGCGCAGAATGGAGGAGGTTTCATGACCGCACGTGAGCAGATCATCGCCCTGCAGGAACGCATGGGCCTGTCCATCATCGGCCAGCGCGAGGTGATCGAACGGCTGGTGATCGGCCTTCTGGCCAACGGCAACCTGTTGATCGAGGGTCTGCCGGGGCTCGCCAAGACGCGCGCGGTAAAGGCGATGGCGAAGAACCTGGAGGCGGATTTCTCCCGTATCCAGTTCACGCCGGACCTGCTGCCGTCGGATGTCACCGGAACGGAGGTCTATCACCAGTCGGGCGGCGCCTCGGAATTCCGCTTCGAGCAGGGACCGATCTTCGCCAATATCGTGCTGGCCGACGAGATCAACCGTGCGCCGGCGAAGGTGCAGGCGGCGCTCCTTGAGGCGATGGAGGAGCGGCAGGTGACGGTTTCCGGCACCACCCACAAGATGCCGCCCTTGTTCATCGTCATGGCCACCCAGAACCCGATTGAGCAGGAAGGGACCTATCCGTTGCCCGAGGCGCAGATGGACCGGTTCCTGATGCATGTGCAGATCACCTATCCGCCGGTGGAGGACGAGGTGGAGGTGATCCGGCTGGTGCGCGGCGAGGAACAGGCCGCCGCCGGAACAAGCAACGGCGGCGGCGCGCCGGAGCCCGCGATCATCCCGCAGCAGGCGGTGTTCGACGCGCGCGCCGAGATCGGGCAGATCCATGTCTCCGACGCCATGGATCGCTACATGGCCGACCTCGTGCAGACGACACGGACACCGGCGGCGCTTTCGGAGGATCTGGCGCGCTGGATCGAGGTGGGCGCGAGCCCGCGCGGCAGCCTGGCGCTGGACAAGTGTTCGCGGGCGCATGCCTGGCTGAACGGGCGGGACTACGTGGACCCCGACGACGTGCGCGCCATTGTCCACGACGTGTTCCGCCACCGGATCGCGCTCAGTTACGAGGCCCAGGGCGACGGGATCTCCGCCGACCGGCTGATCGACGAGGTCGTGACACTCACGGCGTTGCCCTGAGGCCCGGCGCATGGTGCCCGATCCGCGTATCCACACCGATCTGGACCATCTGCGGCGGCTCGCCGGCGCGGCGCGGCAAGTGACGTTCCTGCCGCGCCAGCCGGCGCGCTCGGCGCTCAACGGGCGCCATGCCTCGCGGCTCCGGGGGCGGGGGCTCGATTTCGAGGAATTGCGGGGCTACCAGATCGGCGACGACCCCCGCACCATCGACTGGAAGGTGACCGCGCGGGCCGGGGAGCCCTACGTCCGCGTCTTCACCGAGGAACGCGACCGCCCGGCGCTGCTGCTGGTGGATCAGCGCATGTCGATGTTTTTCGGGACGGTACTCAACATGAAATCGGTGACCGCCGCCGAGGCGGCCGCCCTTGCCGCGCACCGTATCCGAAAACAGGGCGACCGGGTCGGCGGCATCGTCTTTGGTGACGACCGCATTGCCGAGCTGCGCCCGAAATCCGGCGATGCCGCACTCAACCGGCTGCTGGCGGCGATTGCGCGGGCCAATTGCGCGCTCCATGCCGAACTGGACGTGGCGCAACCGCAACCGTTCAACACGCCGTTGGAGGCGGCCGCCCGGATCGCGACAACCGGGATGATGATCCTCGTCTTCAGCGATTTCGACGAGGCGGACGACCGGACGGAAAAACTCGTCCAGCGGCTCGCACGCCACAACGACGTGATCCTCTTTCCAATCGCCGACCCCACCGGGCTGACCTTGCCGGAGGATTTCCGCTTCGTCGCCTCCGACGGACAGCTGCAAGTGGAACTCGACGCGCGTGCGGACGAAACCCGGATCGGCATCGAAAGCGTGGTGGGCCGGCGCATGGGCCGGGTGATGGAGTGGACCCGCAAGTACGGTATCCCGGTGCTGCCATTGTCGTCCGGGCAACCGACGTTGCCACAGATACGGGGCCTGATGGGGCTTCCGGGGGGGCGCTGATGGCGGATCTGCCCCAAACCGATGGCAAGAACCTGGTCGAGCTGCTCGATATGCTCAAGCCGATCCCGGAACCCGCGCCCATTTCCATGTGGCCGGCCACCGGCGGCTGGATCTGGCTCGGTCTCGCGTTGGCCCTGCTCATCGGTTGGATCGCGTGGCGGCGGTGGCGGCACTGGCAGGCCAATGCCTACCGGCGCGCGGCCCTGGCGGAACTGCAGGCGTCGGGAGACGATCCGGCCGAGATTGCCGCCATCCTGCGGCGCACCGCGCTGGTCGCCTATCCCCGGCGCGACGTGGCCTCCCTTACCGGCGGCGATTGGATCGCCTTTCTCAGGGAACGTTGCCCGGATATGGGCATCGATTCCTCCAGCCGGCGTGCGCTGACGGAGGGTCCCTACAAGCCCCGGTCGCCCGACCCGGCGCTCGGGCTCATCGCCCAGACCTGGGTGCGGCGGCACCGGCCGGAAGGCGCGCGGCGATGACGCTCGCCTTCGCCTTTCCCTGGGCCATCGTCCTGCTGCCCGCGCCCTGGCTGGTCTGGCGGTTCGCGCCGCCATATCGCGAGCGCAGCACGGGAATTCGGATTCCCTTCTTTCGGCAGATCACGCAGGCTGCGGGTCTGGAGCCGAAACCCGGGGCGCAGGTGCTGCGGCGCAGGCGGTTGCAGATGGCGCTGGCGATTGTCGGCTGGGTTCTGCTTGTCATCGGGTTGGCGCGGCCCGAACTGCTAGGCCAGCAGATGGTGGTCGAGAAGTCCGCGCGCGACATGGTGCTGGCGGTAGACCTCTCGGGCTCGATGGACGCCCGAGACATGGCGGTTCCGGATGGGCCGCCGCAACAGCGCTTGCAGGTGGTCAAGGACGTGGTGGGCGACTTCATCGAGGCCCGGCAGGGCGACCGGATCGCGCTGATCGTCTTCGGCACCCGCGCCTTCGTCCAGACCCCTTTCACGGAGGACCTGGACTCCGTCCGCACCCTGCTGGACCGCACGGCGGTCGGCATGGCGGGGCCGGATACGGCCATCGGCGATGCCATCGGCCTCGCGATCCGGACCTTCGAGACGTCTCAGGTGGATCAGCGCCTGCTGGTGCTGCTCTCCGACGGGGCGGACACCTCCAGCCGGATGTCGCCGGTGAATGCCGCCGAGATCGCGGCGCAGGAGGGCGTGCGCATCTATACCATCGGGGTGGGCGACCCGAACGGCTCCGGCGACGACAAGGTGGACCTTGAGGCGCTGGAGGATATTGCCACGCGCGCCGGTGGCGCCTTCTACTACGCCACGGACGGGGCCGGGCTGGAGGCTGTCTACGACGAGATCGAGGCACTGAATCCGCGTCTGACGGAGACCGTCACCTTCCAGCCCAAGCAGCCGCTTGCCTGGGTGGCCTTTGCCAGCGCGGCAGTGATCGTGACGCTTGGACTTGCCTGGCTTGCCGTCACGACGCGCGCACGGGTGGCATGATGGACAGGGTCCTCGACGCCATCGCTGCCTTGCACCTGCTTCGCCCGATCTGGTGCCTGCTCCTACCCGTCGTGGCGTTCATCTGGTGGCGCGTGCGCCGCCGGCAGACCGCGGGAGAGAAGCCGCCCACCGGGATCGCACCGCATCTGGCGGAGGCCCTGACCGTTGGCGCCGGAGGTGCGCGCAGGATCTACGCGATTGACGGGGTCGCGCTGGCGCTCTGCCTGACCATCCTGGCCGCCGCCGGCCCGACATGGAGCCGCGTTCCCAACCCGCTCCTGGCGCAGACCGCACCCCTGGTGGTGGCGCTGAAGGTGAGCGAGTCGATGCAGGCGCCGGATGTGCCGCCCAACCGGCTGGAACGCGCGCGCTTCAAGATACTCGATCTGGTCAACCGCCGCGCCGGCGCCCGCACGGCCCTCATTGCCTATGCCGGGACGGCGCACCGGGTCGCGCCGTTGACCGATGACCCGAATATCCTGCGCGCGATGCTGGAAGCCCTGTCGCCGGAGGTCATGCCGGTGCCCGGTGACAACGCGACCGCCGCGCTCGCCTTCGCACGGGAAGACCTCGCCAGTTCCGAAACGCCCGGCGCGATCCTCTTCGTGCTGGATGCGCTGAACAGCGCGGATGCGGCCGCCTTCGCGGAGACGGATGCGGATGCGGATGGCCCGCCGGTGCTCTTTCTGCAGGTCGCGCCCGAGGGCGATCCGGGCGCGGCATTGTCGCAAATCCCACCCGACCGCGTGATCCGGCTGACCGCGGACGACTCCGATCTGGCGCAGATCGAACGGGCGGCGGAATCCGCGTATCGGGCGGCGCTTCTGGGTGACGAGCGGCTCGACTGGGACGACCGTGGCTGGATGCTCGGCTGGCTGGTCGTGCCGCTCTTCCTGCTGTGGTTCCGCCGTGGCTGGACAATGCGATGGGCGCTGCTGCTGGCGGCCGGGCTGGGGGCGGGGGGCGCGGCGCCCGCGCGCGCCGATCCTGTCGACTGGTTCTTCACCCCGGACCAGCAAGGCATGATGGCCTATCGGAACAAGGATTTCGCGCGTGCGGGCGAGCTTTTCCTCGATCCCATGTGGCGGGCGCAGGCGATGTTCCGCGCCGGGCAATACCCCGCCGCGGCCGATGTCTATGCCCGACTGGATACCGCCGCGGCAGCGTTCGGCGAGGGAATGGCGCGTACCCGGAACCGCGAATACCGCCCCGCCATCGCCGCCTATGAACGGGCGCTCGAATTGCAGCCCGACTTCCCGGAAGCGGCGTGGAACCTGGAGGTGACGAAGGCCATCCTCGACTTCGTGGAGACCGCCCGCGAGCAAAGCGACACCGGCGAGGAGGCCGGGATCGGCGCCGATGACGTGGTCTTCGACAACGAGGCGCAACGCGGCGCGGAGACCCAGAAGGATTACGCGCAGGAGGAAGCGCAGGCGGATTTCCAGACGGCGGACCAGTGGATGCGGTCGGTCGACACCGATATGGGCGATTTCCTACGCCAGCGGTTCCTGCAGGAGAATGCGGCCGGGGAGGCTTCGGAATGAACGGGGTGGTCGTGCGCAGCATCGGGTGTGCATTCGGGCTATGCCTCTGGGCAATGGCGATTGCGCAGGAGGCACCGGTGGACGACGCGCCCTCGGCACCTCTCGTGTCGGCGGAGCTGGAGCCCGCGAGCGTCGTCGTCGGGCAGCCGGCCGTCCTGCGGCTGAAGGTGCTTGTGCCCACGTGGTTGCCGCAGCCGCCGTCCTTTCCGGCGCTGGACCTGCCAAACGTGATCACCCGACTGCCGGAACGCGCCTCGGGACCGATCAGCGAACAGGTCGGCGGGGAGACGTGGTCCGGCGTTTCGCGCGCCTACCGGCTCTATCCGATGGTTCCGGGCCAGATCGCGTTGCCGCCGCAGCAGATCGGCGTCACCTATGCGGACCCGGACACGACGCAACCCGTGACCGCGCAGGTTGCGCTGGATCCGATTGCGCTGACCGCCACCGTTCCGGAGGCCGCCGCCGGGCTCGATCCGATGATCCTCGCCACGGGGCTGTCGCTGGAGCAGAATATCGAGGGCGGAGAGGGTCCGCTGTCCGCCGGCGATGCCGTTGTGCGCAGTGTGACCGCGACCATCGCGGGCACGTCCCCCCTGTTCCTTCCCCCGCTGATCCCCGATCTCAATGCGGAGCCCGTTCAGGCGCATGCCAGGGAGCCCGCCGTCGCGGAACGGGAGGACCGGGGCGTCATGTCAGGCCAGCGCACCGAAACCGTGACCTACGTGGCGCGCTATGGCGGCGTCGTGGACCTTCCGGCGATCTCCGTCGACTGGTTCAACGTCGATACGGGGCAGGTGGAGACGGCGGAAGTCGCCGGGACGACGCTCACCGTGGATGCGCCGTCGCCGCCGCGCGAGCCGCGTCTGACACGTCGCCAGGTGATCGCGCTGGCGCTCGCGGCGGGCGTGCTCGCGGCGGCGGCATGGCTTCTGCGCCGCTTCGCGTGGCCGCCATTGCGCAGCTACCTTTCCGAACGGCGGGCCGCGCGCGAGGCGAGCGAGGCGCATGCTGCCAACGGCGTGCGCCAGGCCATTTCGGCGCACGACCTGCATGGCGTGTTCACCGCACTCGATAGCTGGGACGCGCGGTGTCCCGCCGATGCGGGGAAGGGCACGGACGAGGAACGGCGCCTCGCGGCGGCGCTTCATTCCATCGGTGCGGCGAAATACGGTGGCGCGCCGGGGCCGCGGGATGCCGATTGGACCGCCCTCGACGCGGCCTTCGTCGCGGTCCGGACCGCGCGCGTCCATGGCCCATCAGGGATGGACGGCACGGCGGCCCTGCCGCCGATGAACCCGACTTGACGGCATGCGACCTTCCGCGCGTGGTGCGGCTGGGCGGGAGGCGCCACGCTGTAGCGGCAACTGTCCGCCCGGAGGCGCCCATGACCGTACCCGACGCCCATCTGCCCGCGCTCCGGCCGGGCGAGGAATGCCTGCCCGGCGGCCCCACATTGCAGCCGGAGGCAAGGCTCTGCTTCATCGGCCGGGTGCGCACGCCCTGGGCGCCCGGAGATTGCCCGCGAAACATCGGAGCGGCGCGCGACAGCGGAGAACACGCGCGGATCGAATTGGCCGAGGGATACGCGAAGGCGCTGACGGGCTTGTCGGTTGGCCAGGCGGTGATCGTCATCTACTGGATGGACCGGGCGCGCCGGGACCTGCTGATTCAGGCGCCACGACATGCGGACGGTCCGCGCGGGACATTCGCGCTGCGCTCGCCCAACCGGCCGAACCCGCTGGCGATGTCCACGGTCGAGATACGCGCGATCGACCTCGATGCGGGCATCCTGGAGATCGATGCGCTGGACTGCTTCGACGGCACGCCGATTGTCGACCTGAAGCCCTGGCTTCCGACCATCGATGCGCCTCCCGGAGGCGCGGGTTCGTAGGCCTCAGACATGCCGCCGCGAATCGATTCGGTGGGGGAAAGCGGAAGATTCGCGTACAATTTTGACCGCAGGCGCCGGATTGGTGAGGTTTCGGCGCGTCCCAAACTTGCCGCATTCTCGCCACTTACGTTGACGGACAGGAAACAGATCGGGTCGAGTTCGCGCACACACTGTTCTCGTTGTGGAAACGATGTCCGCGAGTCGGTGCGGCGGTTGCTTGGGCTCGGGCGCGCGCCAGGCGTCTAAAACGACCTGATTACTTGCCACTATCCGAAAAACGCGGTTCGGTGAGCGGTTTTGTGTCGGAAACAATCAATCTTTGGGCGAACTTCTGCCGAGAGGCGCAATTATACACCTTGCCCTTGGTTATGCCCTTGCTCTGCCGCTTTTCGGACATTTTTCCTTCCGTGGATCTCCGGCTGCGGGGTACACTATGACTGTCCGACTTGGGGGGGCGATGTTCTGTTGGCCACGAGGGTGGTCGCGCTGAGATGCGTAACGCTGCTGTTATGGAACGATGAAATCGTGCGAATGCCCGCCGAGTGCGGGCAGGCCGGGTGCTTGAGAAGAATGGACGGTGTGTGTCGTTCGTCTTCCTCCCGTTTGGTCACATGCCCGTTTCACGTTTCACGGCACCCTGCGTACAGTCGCGTACCGAACTTCAGGCCATGCGTTGCCTCAGACGGCTTCGACGAGACAAGTGACGGTGAGTGGACTGAATTGATGGCTGCCGCAAAGAAGCATTTCTTACCGACGCCCGGATTTTACCCGGGAGAGGGGGGGAGCCATATGTACCCGCTGTTTGGCGGATTTGACGATGTGTATTCTTGCGAGTGCCTTTTGATGAGTGGGAGCGTTGCACCGGTGGATTGTGGCCGCGGTTCTCCGGTGGTGTGTGTTGGGGGCGGCTGTGAATAGGCACGAACTCGATTTTAATGACCTTGGTGCTGGATCCCTCGTTTCGGATCAGTATTCGGAATGGGGGGTCCAGATTTCCTCCAAGGATGCCAGCCATCCACCCATGATCTTCGACACCGCCCGCCCGACCGGCGGCGATCGGGATCTGCATACCCACAATTTGCACAAGGTGCTGATCCTGTCGGAAGACGGCGATACGCGCGACCCCGACGACAATGCGCATGGCGGAACGCTCGTGTTCGACTTCGACAGGGCGGCCGCGGTTGAGAGCCTGCGGGTTCTGGATACCGAAGAGGGCGGGTCGGTTGCCTGTTTCGACGCCGAGGGAACGCTGATCAAGAAGGTCGCGCTGCCGCACACCGCCGACAACGGTCAGGCCGATGTGGAGATCGATGCCGAGGGTGTTTACCGGATGGAGGTCACGCTCGCGGGCTCCGCGGCGGTCGACAACCTCTGTTTCGCGATCGATCCGGAATGCGAGGACGGGTTGAACGGGATCGTCGAGGGCGACGAAACCGACAATCTCATCGATCTTGGCTACGACGGCGACCCGCAGGGCGACCGGATCGACAATGGCGACGCGATCCTGCCGGGGCAGGGACCCGATGACGATATCGTCTTTGCCGGCGGCGGCGACGATACCGTATTCGGCGAGCAGGGCGACGACAGGATCTATGGCGACCGCGCTTTCGGCGAGCCGGGACCCGTGGAAATCACGATCACGGACAGCGACGCGCATTTCGAGAACAAGCTCTTCGCCTACACGATCGATCCGGAGAGCGGCGATGTGAGCCATCTGGTCATCCTGAGCGAGAACGCGAAGGACGACGTCGGCAAGACGTTCTCGTACGACGTGAATTCCGCCTGCGGTGTCTTCGGCATCGGCATCGTCAGCCCCGAGGGTGTGTTCCTCTCGTCGGGCTACGGTGAAAACCTCGACCTCAATACTGACGGCAAGCTGCATACGGTCGGGCTGGGCGAGGAGGAGGACGGATCCGTCACCATCGGGTTCGAGGATTTGCGCTGTCTTGGCGACCGGGATTTCAACGATGTGATCGTCAATGTGAACCTCGGGACCTCCGGTGCCGAGTTCGACAACGCCCATTACGACTACGTGTCCGACGGGCCGGGCATCGACGACAGCGGGACCGGCGACGACATTCTCGACGGTGGGGCCGGAGACGATGTTCTTTTTGGCCAGAAGGGCGACGATACGCTGATTGGCGGCGCCGGCAGCGACAAGGCCTTCGGCGGCGTGGGCAACGATACCTTTATCGGTGATGCCGGGCAGCCCGGCGCCGGAGCCGACCTGATGGTCGGCGGCGACGACAAGGACACGTTCACCGGCGTCGATATTGGCGACGTGATCAGGGGCGGCGCGGGGGGTGTCGATCAGGACACGCTTGACCTGCGCGGCAGCGGGCCGATCAGGCTCGTGAACATCCGCCCCGACAGCGACGGCAACGGGTTCGATGGGACGGTGGAATTCCTGGATGCGCCGGGTGGCCACGTGTCCGGTCGCGCGCATTTCACCAATATCGAGACGATCATCCCGTGTTTCACGCCGGGGACGCGGATTGCGACGCCGACCGGCGAGAAGCTCGTGGAGCAGCTGACCGCGGGCGACAAGGTTCTCACGCGGGACAACGGCGTTCAGCAAATCCGCTGGTACGGACAGAAACGGATCGACTACGCGAAGCTCGGTGGCCTGCCGCATTTGCAGCCCGTGCTGATCCAGGCGGGCGCCCTGGGCGGCGGGCTTCCGGAGCAAGACATGCTGGTTTCGCCCAATCACCGCATGCTGGTGACGAACGATCGCGCCTCGCTCTACTTCGACGACCACGAGGTGCTGATCGCCGCCAAGCATCTGGTCGACAACCGCGGAATCCGCAGCCTGCGGACGTCGATCACGACCTATATCCACTTCATGTTCGACCAGCACGAGGTGGTGCTGGCCAACGGTGCATGGAGCGAGAGTTTCCAGCCGGGAAGCCATTCGATGCGCGGTCTCGGCAACGCGCAGCGGGACGAGATTCTGGCGTTGTTCCCGGATCTGGCGACAGAGAAAGGGCAGGGCGGCTATGCCGCGGCGCGCAAGACGTTGAAGCGGCACGAGGCCGTTCTACTGTGTCATTGAGTTTGGTGAGTATTGGGGTGTGCTTTTTGTGAGATGCGAGTGACTTAGGTGTGTTGGGTGCGTTATTTCGATAATCCCTTTGTGTGTTACCGAGTGGCGTTGGTTGTGTAATGAGTGGACCCCCTGTTGGTGGGCACCTGGGGGTGTCTGAGCGGGGGAGCCCTGGGGCTCCCCCGTTTCGTTTTACGTTGCGGCGGAACGGGTCGCCGGCGGACGGTGCCCGAAAAGACTCACTTCTCCCGAAAATTCCGCGCCCCGGCATTCCGGCAGCGCGGCCTGCCTCCAGATGGCTATGGTGACCGCGAGATAAACGGCCCCGTTCGAGGGCCGGAGAGGCAGGCATGATCAACAGCAAGGCAGCGGGCGCCCGGCGGCCCGGGCAAGACGACGTGACCCCGCGGCGGAGTTTCCACTTTCCCACGCGTGCTGGCGTGCAGACCGACTCCGGACGGAAACCGGCGGCGCGGTTGCGGCCGGGGGATGTCCTTCGCATCCCCGGTTTCACGCATTGCGCGCAGGTCCTGTGGGTTGCTGTCGGCGCGCGCGTGACGGTCATTTGCGGGCGTCCGGGAGGGCGCCGGAGCGATCATCCGAGCGTTGGACATGTCTCGCCGGAGACGGGAAAACTCGTTCTTTCCAGAATGCCACGGCCGGGGATGCCGGGCGCGGTGAGCTTGCAATAGCGCCACGCGTCCCCCCGGCGGCCCCGGGGGACGGGTGTCATCTGCTCGCCGCCCGTCCCCCGTCTGGTTGACCGCATCTGCCGTCCGGCAGACGACATTCCCTGCCTGCAGGACCCGCCCGGGCCTATCCGCGCATCCGCGCGCCATCGGGATCGAAGAGCGGCGCGGTGCGAACGACGGCCGACCGCATCTCTCCGAGGATCTCGATCTTCACCGCAAGCCCCTCGGCAATCCTGTCCGGGGGGAGGAACCCGATGGCCACGGATTCCTGTGCGTGGTGCGAATAACCCCCCGACGTGCAGAAGCCCACGACCCGCCCGTCAAGCCAGATCGGTTCGAACCCCACAACATCGGCGTCCGCAGCGTCCACGATCATCGTGCAAAGCCGTCGCTTCGGCCCGGCGACACGCTCGGCCTCGACAGCCGCCCGGCCAATGAAGTCGGCGGGCTTCTTCCAGGCGATGAAGCGGTCGAGCCCGGTCTCGCCGGGCGTGTAATCGGGCGAGAACTCCCGCAACCAGGCACCGAACCCCTTGTCGAGCCGGAGCGACATCATCGCGCGCATGCCGAACGGGCGCAGGCCCAGGTCCTCGCCGGCCTCCGAGAGCACGCGCCAGAGGTGCCGCTGGCTCATCGGGTCGACGTAGATCTCGTAACCCAGGTCACCGGTGTAGCTCACCCGTTGCGCGATGGCGTCGGCCATGCCGACCGTCAGCCGTTTCACGTCAAGAAACCGGAAGGCATCGGCGCTCACATCACCGCGCGTGACGCGCGCCAGCAATTCCCGCGCCTTCGGCCCGGCGATCTGAAACCCCGTACGCCGGTCGGAGATGTTCTCCACCGTGACGCCAGCCTCTCCGTGCTGTGCGAACCAGCGCTGGTGAAAGGTCTGGCTGGCGTAGGAGGCCGTGAGCTGGAATTCCTCCGGGCCAAGACAGGAAATCGTGAAATCGCCGATCAGCCGTCCCGACGGCGCCAGCATCGGCGAAAGCGAGAGGCGCCCCTGTTGCGGAATGCGCCCTGCCATGATGCGGTCCAGCCAGCCGCGCGCGTTCGGCCCGGTCACGGAGAATTTCCCGAAGTTCTGCAACTCGTTGATCCCGACGCCGCCCCGGACGGCGGCCACTTCGGCGGCGGCCGCCTCCCAGGCATTGGAGCGGCGGAAGCTTGGCACCTCGTAGGGTTCTTCCTCGCGCGGGGCGAAGTAGTTCACGACCTCCAGACCGAATTGCTGGCCGAAGACCGCGTTCATCCCCTTCCAGATGTCGTACATCGGCGTGGTGCGGAAGGGGCGGGCGGCGGGCAGTTCCTCGTTCGGGAAGGAGACGGAGAAGCGGTGCCGGTAGTTCTCCACCACCTTGGGCACGGTGTACCCCGGCGTCGTCCACGTCCCGAAGCGGGCCACGTCGAGGGCAAAGCTGTTCTGGGCCGGCTCGCCCTCGACCATCCATTGCGCCAGCGTCAGCCCGACCCCGCCGCCCTGGCTGAACCCGGCCATGACCGCGGCGGCGGCCCAGTAGTTGCGCAGCCCCGGCACCGGACCGACGAGCGGGTTGCCGTCGGGGGCAAAGGTGAAGGGTCCGTGGATGACGGATTTGACCCCGGCCGTTTCCAGCACCGGCACCCGGCGGTAGGCGAAAGCGATGGATTCCTCGATCTTGTCGAACTGGTCGTTCAGCAATTCGTGGCCGAAGTCCCACGGCGTGCCGTCCACCGCCCAGGGCTCGCAGGGCTGTTCGTAGAAGCCGATACAGAGCCCGCGCCCCTCCTGGCGCATGTAGCTTTCGCCGCCGGGATCAATAATGTGCGGGAACTCCTTGTCCCGGTTGTATATTTCGGGGATGTCGTCGGTCACGATATACTGGTGCGCCATGGGCAGCAGCGGCAGGTACACGCCGGCCATCGCCGCCACCTCGCGTGCCCAAAGCCCAGCGGCATTGACCACGTGTTCGGCGTGGATCGTGCCCTGTTCGGTCACCACGTCCCAGGTGCCATCGGTGCGGGGATTGGTTTGCAGGACCTTGCAATGGGTCACGATTTCGGCGCCCGCCATTCGGGCGGCCTTGGCATAGGCGTGGGTCGTGCCCGCCGGGTCCAGGTGCCCGTCGAGCGGATCGTAGAGGCCGCCGAGGATGCCATCCACATTCACAAGCTCTGCCATCTCCTTGATTTCACGCGGAGACAGGAGTTCCGTCTCCAGCCCCATGTACCGGTGCTTGGCGCGCTCCGCCTTCAGCATGTCGAGGCGCTCCGGCGTATCGGCAAGGGTGATCCCGCCCACATGGTGCAGCCCGCAGGACATGCCCGTGGTCGCCTCAAGCTCCTTGTAGAGCCCAATCGTGTACCCCTGGAGCGCCGCCATGTTGGTGTCGCCATTGAGCGTGTGAAAGCCGCCCGCCGCGTGCCACGTCGAGCCGCTCGTCAGGTCGGAGCGCTCCAGCAGCAGCACATCGGTCCAGCCAAGCTTGGTCAGGTGGTAGAGAACCGAACAGCCGACGACGCCGCCGCCGATGACACAGACCTGGGTGGTGGTTTTCATGTGAGGCTCCCCGAGATTCCTGTGTCCAGCCTCAAAGCGCGCAGGCTCCGGCGCTAGGCGATTTGCGACAGGTGATGTCGCAGGCAGTCATCCGGGGAGGGCGGGCGCACAATGGAAGGCGGAGCAGCCCGCGCCGGTTGCCCCGTCGTGCGCACAACGCGCGCAGGCCAAGTCAGGTGATCGCGCCGGTCAGCGCCGTGTCGATATCTGCCAGGGCCTTGTGTTCCGTGTCCGATACCGCTTCGCCGCCGAAGCCGAGGAACCCGCCCTCCTTGGCCGCCTGCGCTACGCTGTCGGCGATCCCGAGCAGCCAGGCGTTGAACGCATCGGCCTCCGCCGGGGCGTTGCTCCGAACGATCCCGGAGATTTCGCGCAGGCGGACAATCGCCGCCTCGCAGGCTTCGGCGGGCTTGCGCCCCTTCACGAGTTCCCGGACACCATCGCGCGCAATGCCGCGCGCCTCGGAGGTGTCGAACGCGTTGACCGCTTCGGCAAGCAGCGAGCCCGCTGCCGCATCGGCCTTGGCGGCCGTCATCGCCCGCGCGACCGCGGCACTTTCCTGGAACGCCCCGATCAACCCGCTCGGGTCCGCGGCCGTGACGGCAAATCCCGCGACCAGCGGCGCCTGGATCACAAGGCCCCATTCCTCGTCGGTGAAATTCTCTCTGACAGCCATCTCTTCAATTCCTCCCTTCCTGAAATCCGCGCCACCGGCCCTGTAGGAAGGCGGCGCAAGTCAATTGGTACGCGCCCGTCCGTTCCCGGTCCACCGGCATCCTGCGAGGCGGCGCAGCCGATCATTCCGACCAGTCTGGCTTGCGCTTCTCGATGAAGGCGGCGATGCCCTCGTCCGTGTCCCGCCAGAGCATGTTTTCCGTCATCACCGCCGCGGCGTGGGCGTAGGCGTCGGCGATCTCCATGTCGATCTGCTCGTAGAAGGCGCGCTTGCCGATCCGGACCGCCGCGTCCAGCTTGCCGGCGAGCGTGTCGGCCAGCGCCGCCGTCCGGGCGGCCAGCTCGGGATGCGGAACCACGTGGTTGACCAGGCCCATGGCCTCGGCTCTGCCGGCGTCGATGAATTCGCCGGTCGTCAGTAATTCGAACGCTTTCTTGCGCGGAACCGCACGGGTCAGCGCGACCATGGGTGTGGAACAGAACAGGCCGATATTCACGCCGTTGACGCCAAACCGCGTGCCCTCGGCGGCAACCGCCATGTCGCAGGACGCGACGAGCTGGCATCCGGCGGCGGTGGCGATCCCGTGGACTTCCGCGATCACCGGCTGCGGGAGGCGTTGCAGGCCGAGCATCACCTCGGCGCAGCGGCAGAAAAGGTTCGCGAAATAGGCCGCCCCGGCATCTTCGGACTGGCGGCCCGCCTGCATCTCCTTCAGGTCGTGACCGGCGCAGAAGACCTTGCCGGCCCCCCGAAGCACCACCACGCGAATCCCGCGATCCTCTTCAAGCGCCGCGATCTGTTCACTCAGCGCGGCCAGCATTGCGTCCGACAGGGCGTTGAGCGCCGCCGGCCGGTTCAGTGTCAGTTCCGCAACGTAACCGCGGTCCTCGCGCAGCAAGATCTCGTCCGGCATCCCGTCCTCCCATAGCCTTGGCCGAACAGTAACCGGGTAGCAGCGGAGGGGAAGGGCCGATGTCCTTGATGATGACGGCGGAGGAGCTGGACGCGTTCATTTCGCGCGAGTTTCCGCAAGTGGTGAACGATTTCCACGTCGAGGATCTGCGGGAGGACGGGATTCGCGTGCGCATGCAAATCGGGGAGCGCCATCTCAGGCCGGGCGGCACGGTTTCCGGGCCGTCGATGTTCTCGCTCGTGGATGTGTCGATCTACCTTGCGGTGCTCAGCCGTATTGGGCCGGTGGCGCTCGCCGTCACGACGAACTGCTCGATCGACTTCATGCGCAAGCCCGTGGCCGGACGGGATCTGCTCTGCGATGCGCGGCTGCTGAAACTCGGGCGGCAACTGGCCGTGGGGGATGCGCTGATATTCAGCGAGGGCGCGACCGAGCCGGTCGCGCGGGCTGGCGTGACCTATGCGATCCCGCCACGGCGCTGAGCCCAAAAAAACGGCGGGCCAGAGGCGCCGCCGCAGTACGAAAGCCCGTCGCAGGGAAGTGTCAGGGCCTCCAACAGGGTTTCTGAAGTTCCAGCTGTGCGTCGTACGGGCTGATGCCCACGTCACGGAGCTGGCTCGGTGTGAGTTTGGACAGCGCGATCCGGCTGCGGCGGCGGCGATCCCATTTGGCAACCGCCACGGCCACGCGCAGTGCCAGTTGCGCGGCCAGCGGCAGCGGTGCATGGGCCTGCAATTGCTCGATATGGAGCGCGGTGGGAGCGGGGGAATGTGCCATGGGAACCTCCAAGATTGTGTTGACACAATGTTGCGTTACAATTACGAGATTGTGTTACATCTGAATGATTGTACGGTCTAGGAAAGTATTGTGTCGGATACAAAATGGGCCGAGGGCCTGCTGCTCGACGGGCGCACGAAGTACAAGTCGCTGGCCGATCATCTCGGTGCGGCGATCGGGAACGGAACGCTCAAGGTCGGGGACAAGCTGCCTCCGGTCCGCCAACTCGCCTGGACGCTCGATGTCACGCCCGGCACGGTTGCGCGGGCCTATTCCATGCTGACCGATGCCGGCCTGCTGGAAGCGGTGGTCGGCCGCGGCACCTTCGTCGCGCCCAAGGCGCGCCCGGTCGTGGATGACGTCTGGTCCCGCGCGACGCCGGCGGATGACGGCACCGTCAACCTCTATGCGCCGCGGCTTCCCGACATGGGGCAGGTGGCCGCGGTGCGCCGTGCGCTGATCGAGGTCGCCGAAGGCGCGGCGACGGATCTCGTGGAATATCCCAACCGCGACGCCTTCCGGCCCGCGCGGGAGGCGGTCGTCGGCTGGCTGTCCGATGTCATGCTCGGGCCGCTGGATCAGGACGACATCGTGCTGTCCCATGGCGGCCAGAACGGGATATCGCTGGTCATGCAGGCGGCCTTGCGGGCGCCGTCGCCGGTGGTTCTGGTGGAGGATCTGAGCTACGCCGGGTTCCGGCGCGCGGCGGAAATGCTGCGTGTCGAGGTGGTCGGCGTGCCGTCCGATGCTGAGGGCGTCATCCCCGAGGAGCTGGAGCGCCTTGCCATCCGCCACGGTGCGCAATTGTTCTGCACCTCGCCCGAGGTTCACAATCCGACCGGCAACCATACCGGGCTGGCGCGGCGCAAGGCGCTGGTGGCGGCCTGTCGGCGGGCCGGGGGGGTGCAGATCCTGGAGGACGATTGCTACCGGACCGGCCCGGCCCGCGCGCCCTCCTACCGGGCGCTCTGGCCGGACGGCGGATGGCATGTCTCCTCGATCTCCAAGACGATCACCCCGGCATTGCGGATCGGCTTCGCGGTGGCGGCGCGCGGGCGCGCCAAGGACTTGCGGCGCGCGGCGGAATACGGCTTCTTCGGCCTCGCGCGTCCGCTGGCGGAGGTCGCGCGGATCATCCTTCGCGATTCCGAAACGAAAGCATGCTGCGAGCGCGTTCGCCGGCGCATCCGGGAGTACATCCGCGTCGCGGTGAATGCGCTCGGCGGCTACGACCTGCGCTGGCACGAGGAGGTCCCCTTCCTCTGGCTCACCCTGCCTCGGGGATGGCGCGCCGCGGAATTCACGCTGGCCGCGGAGCGGGCCGGCATCCAGCTGCGCTCCGCCGAGGAATTCGCGCTTCGCGAGGGGCGCGCGCCGCACGCGGTCCGCATCGCGGTGAACGGACAAATCCCGCTGGATCGGTTCGAACAGGCCATGCAGCGCCTGCGCGACCTGCTCGACAATCCGCCGGAACACATGGCGGTTTGACCCGAGTTCATGGGGTAATATGATACCGTAATTTCAAGTGCATGAAATTGCACGGTTTTCGCGACATGTTTGTGCTTGACCGGGCGTGCGAAACCTTTAGAACCGCGCCATCAATCGTTTTGGGCGCCGGTTCGGTTGCCCCCCGATACGCATACAAGAGCAAGAGCCATGAAAACCTATACCGCGACCCCTGCGGAGATCGAAAAGAAATGGATCATCATCGACGCCGAGGGCGTGGTGCTGGGCCGTCTCGCCTCGATCGTCGCCAATCGCCTGCGCGGCAAGCACAAGGCGACCTACACCCCGCACATGGACATGGGCGACAATGTCATCGTGATCAATGCCGAGAAAGTGCAGATCACCGGCAACAAGCGCGCCAAGCCGAACTACTGGCACACCGGCTACCCGGGCGGCATCAAGTCCCGCACCACCGGCCAGATCCTCGAGGGCAAGTACCCCGAGCGCGTCGTGACCCAGGCGGTGAAGCGCATGCTGCCGGGCAACCGGCTCTCCCGCCAGCAGATGACCAACCTGCGCGTCTATGCCGGGTCCGAGCATCCGCATGAAGCCCAGCAGCCCGAAGTGCTGGACGTCAAATCCATGAACAAGAAAAACACCCGGAGCTGAGGCACATGGTTGAAGAAGTCAAATCCCTCGCCGAGCTGAACGAAGTTGCCGAAGGCGCCGTTCCGGGCGTCGAAATCGAGCTGGAGGCGCCGCGCGAGCCCGTCCGCGACGAGCTGGGCCGCTCCTATGCCACCGGCAAGCGGAAGGACGCGGTGGCCCGCGTCTGGATCAAGCCGGGCTCCGGCAAGGTCACCGTGAACGGCCGCGACATCACCACCTACTTCGCCCGCCCGGTTCAGCAGCTGATCCTGAACCAGCCGTTCCAGGTCGCCGGCGTCGAAGGCGAATTCGACGTGGTCGCCACCGTCAAGGGCGGCGGTCTGTCCGGCCAGGCCGGTGCGGTCAAGCACGGCATCTCCAAGGCCCTGCAACTCTACGATCCGGCCCTGCGCGCGCCGCTCAAGGCCGCGGGCTTCCTGACCCGCGACAGCCGCGTGGTGGAACGCAAGAAGTTCGGCCGCCGCAAGGCCCGCCGGAGCTTCCAGTTCTCCAAGCGCTGACCGGCGCCAGCACGGGACGGTCCGGACGCGCCGCGCTTCGGCAAGGCCATCGCGCAAAACGAATACGGAGGCTGCAATCGCGGCCTCCGTTTTTCTTTGCGGGCGCCACCGTTCCAGAACCGGCCCCGCATACCGGCCCAGCCGCCGGCCTGCCTTCTTCTGTCGTCAAATATCCTGGGGGTTTGGGGGTGAAACCCCCAATGCCTCCGCGCGGGCGCGTCGGCGCCGCGCGACGAGTCGAGGTCGCGCCTTTTTCCTGTTGCATGGCGGTGCTACCACCTCCCCATGCAGCGCGACACCGACCCCGCCGATGAGATCCCGCAGCCAGCCGATGGCGCCGCGGATTCCGAGCCAATGCCCGCAACCGGCACCTGGGAGATCTTCCGCATCTTCCTCGGCCTCGGCCTGACCTCCTTCGGCGGCCCGATCGCCCATCTCGGCTACTACCGGACAGCCTTCGTCACGCGCCGCGGCTGGCTGAGCGAAGCCGCCTATGCCGATCTGGTCGCCCTCTGCCAGTTTCTGCCGGGCCCGGCCTCGACGCAGGTGAGCTTCTCCGTCGGCCTGATCCGCGGCGGCTGGAAGGGCGGGCTGGCGGCGTGGTGCGGCTTCACCCTCCCGTCGGCGCTCCTCCTGCTTCTCTTCGCCTACGGGGCCGGCATGACACAGGCGCCCGCCTTCACCGGTGCCATTGCCGGGCTGAAGATCCTTGCCGTGGCCGTCGTGGCCGACGCGGTCTACGGCATGGGCCGCAGCCTTGCGCCGGGCGGGGCGCGGCTGGAGATCGCGCTCGCCGCCCTGGCTGCCCTCGGAATGCTTCCGGGCGCGGGCGGCCAGGTCGCGGTGATCCTGGCCGGCGGCCTCGCGGGATGGGCCCTGTCCCTGGGCACCGCGGCAGACACGCAGGGGGCGGTGCATTTCCAGCGGCAGAACCTGCCCGGTCGCGGCACCGGTCCGGGGCTCGTCGGCCTTGCGCTGCTCTTGCTGGTGATCCCGCCGCTCCTGCTCGCGGCCGGTCTGGGCGGACCGGGCCTCGCGCTCTTCGAGGCCTTCTACCGCGCCGGGGCGCTGGTCTTCGGCGGCGGTCACGTCGTCCTGCCGCTCCTGCAGGACGCGGTCGTCGCCCCGGGATGGACCGATGCCGACACCTTCCTTGCCGGATATGGCGCCGCGCAGGCCGTGCCGGGCCCGATCTTCACCTTCGCGGCCTATCTCGGCGCGGTCTCCGGCCCGCCGACGCCGGGCGGGCTGACCGGCGCGGCCATCGCGCTCGTGGCGATCTTCCTGCCGGGGCTGCTGCTGGTGGCGGGGACGCTGCCGTGGTGGGTCGAACTGCGCCGCCTCGCGGCGGCGCGCGCGATCATGGCCGGCGTCAACGCGGCGGTGGTCGGGGTGCTTGCGGCGGCGCTCTACGATCCGGTTTTCACCACCGGCATCCGCGACACGCTGGGCTTTGCTATGGCCGTGGCGGCGTTCTTCGCCCTGCGCACCTGGAAACTGCCGGTCTGGATGGTGGTGATCGCCACCGCCGCCGCCGGCAGCCTGCGTGCCGTGACGGGGATCTGACCGCCGGCGGGGCAGGGGCCCTTGGCCGCTCGTCAGCCGGCGCCGGCCATCAGCGCCGCAAGGGCCGCCACCGCGTCCTCCTGCGACCAGATCTCGGTGCCGATCCCGAAGAAATCCGTGATCGGCGCGAGGCCACGCACCAGCTCCGGCGTCAACCCGCCCTCTGCCACGACCGGCAGTTCGATCATCTGCGACCACCACTCGAACAGGTCCCGCTCCGCGACCGAGCCGTCGCCAAGCGCCGTTTCGCCCACCGGCCCGAAGGCGATGTAATCGGCCCCGGCCTCGCCCGCGTTCATCCCGTCGTGCCGGGAGGTGCCGCAATGGCTGCCGACGATAGCATCCTCGCCCAGGTCCTTGCGGGCATCGCGGATGCCGCGCGCCCCGCTCAGGTGCACCCCGTCCAGCCCGTGCCGCTCCACCAGCCGCAGGTGGCTGTCGATCACGATGGCCACGTCGCGGGCATGGCAGACCGCCCGGCAGGCATCCGCGGCCCGTGCAATCCTGTCCTCGTCCTGGCTCGCCAGCGCCAGCCGCACGCAGGCGATGTCGCGCGCATCGAGCACCGACGCCAGCCGGTCGGGGAACCGCGAAAGCTCGAACTCCGGCGGCGTGATCAGGTAAATCTGCGGCTGCTCGCCGTCGTGTCCGGTGTCGGCCATCTGTCTCTCCGGCGTCTCGTCTGGTCGTCTGGTATCGGCGGTTGTCTTACCTCCCTTTTCGGCGCTGCGCCATGGCTGCTTGATGCCAGCGGTCCCGCGGCGTATCAGGGCCTCCGAGCCGCAGACAACGCCAGAGATTTCATGTCCCAGCCAGCCTTCATCCTCGTGCGCCCGCAGATGGGCGAGAACATCGGCGGGGCGGCGCGGGCGATGTGGAACTTCGGCCTCGACCGGATGCGCCTTGTCAGCCCGCGCGATGGCTGGCCCAACCCGCGCGCGGTGGCGCTGGCGAGCGGGGCAGGGCGGCTTCTGGACACCGCCGGGCATTTCGACAGCGTCGCCGATGCGATCGGCGATTGCACCCATGTCTACGCCACCACGGCGCGGGTGCGCGGGCTGACCAAACCGGTGATGACGCCGGAGCAGGCGATGGCGGAGGCTCGTGCGGTCACCGCCGCCGGCGGCAAGGTCGGCCTCATGTTCGGCCCGGAACGCGCCGGGCTGGAGAACGAGGATGTGGCGCGCGCCCATGCCATCGTCACGGTGCCGGTGAACCCGGAGTTCTTCTCCCTCAACCTCGCGCAATGCGTGCTGCTCCTCGCCTACGAATGGCGGCGCCAGAGCGCGGCGCCGGTGGAGGCGCCGGACATAGAGCGCGCGCAGGCCATCGAGGTGGAGAAACTGGCCGACCATTTCGACCAGCGGCTCACCGACGCGGGCTTCTTCTTTCCGCCCACCAAGGCGCCGGGGATGCGGCTGGCGATGCGCAACATGCTGTCGCGGCTGGCATTGACCCGCGCCGACGTGCAGATATTTCACGGGATGCTGCGGCAATTGACCCGGCAGCAGCCCAGTAACGAAAACCAGCGATCCGACCCTTAACCGGCAGGAGACAGGCATGGCCGAAAAGCGAAGCATCTTCGAAGAGGTGCAGGAGGCGAAAGGCGAACCGGCGAAGGCCCGCACCGCCGCCCCCGGCGCCATAGACCGCGCCCATCGTGGCGCGCGCCGCGGCATCCGCCTCTGGCTGGCGGTTCTCTTCGCCCTCGTGGTGGTCATGATCGTCGTCGGCGGGCTCACCAGGCTCACCGATTCCGGCCTCTCGATCACCGAATGGGCGCCGGTCACCGGCGCAATCCCCCCGATGTCGGAGGCGGCCTGGACCGCGGAATTCGAGAAATACCAGCAGATCCCGGAATACCAGCTCCAGAACAGCGACATGACGCTGGCGGAGTTCAAGTCGATCTACTGGTGGGAATGGGGGCACCGGCAATTGGGCCGCGTGATCGGCCTGGTCTGGGCGATTGGCTTCCTGGGCTTCTGGCTCACCCGGAACATCCCGACCGGCTGGACCGGGCGGCTACTGCTGCCCGGTGTGCTCGGCGGCGTCCAGGGGGCGATCGGCTGGTGGATGGTCTCCAGCGGCCTCGGCGGCGAGGCGCTCGACGTGGCGCCCTACCGGCTGGCGGTGCATCTCGGCCTTGCCTTCGTCATCCTCGGGCTGATCGCCTGGTATGTCCTGCTCCTCTCCCGTCCGGAGCGCGAGCTGCTGCAGGCGCGCCGCCAGAAGGAGGCGAAACTCTGTGGCCTCTCCACGGGCTTGCTGCACCTCGTGTTCCTGCAGATCCTGATCGGCGCGCTGGTCGCCGGCACCGACGCGGGCCGCGCCTATCCCACATGGCCGCTCATGGCCGGCGGTCTCCTGCCGCCAGACCCGTTCGAGATCGTGCCCGCCTGGCGCAACTTCTTCGAGAACGAGGGGCTGGTGCAGTTCATCCACCGTACGGTGGGCTATATCGCCTTCGTCTTCGCCCTCGTGGTCTGGAACCGCGGCCGCCAGTCCACCCACGCCCGCACCCGGCGCGCCTTCGACTGGGTCGCCGTGCTCGCCTTCGGGCAGGTTGTGCTCGGCATCGTCGCCGTGCTCACCCAGGCACAATGGCACGTGGCCATCACCCACCAGCTCCTGGCGGTGATCCTCTGGGTGGCGATCCTGCGGGGCCGCTTCCTCGCCGGCTACCCGATTGCCAGTTCCGTTCGCGAGGGACGCTGACACGATGACATCCGCCTATGACGCGCTCATGCGCTACACCCGTGAAACCGAGGCGCTGAAACAGGTATTCGGCCGCCTGGGCTGGGATCAGGAAACCGTCATGCCGCCCGGCGCCGCGCCGCAACGCGCCGACGAGATGGCGGCGATGGAAGGCGTCCTGCACGCCCGGAAGACCGATCCGCGCGTGGCCGAGTGGCTCGCCGCTGCCACGCCCGCAACCGATGTCGAGGCCGCGCAGCTTCGCCAGCTGGAGCGAGAGCACCGGCGCGCGACCAGGGTGCCCGCCGATCTGGCCGCAGCGATCGCACGCACCACCAGCCTCGCGCAGGGGATCTGGGCCGACGCCCGGGCGCGGGACGATTTCGCCGGTTTCGCGCCGACGCTCGCGGAGGTCCTGAACCTGCGCCGCCAGGAAGCCGCCGCGCTGGCCGACGGCGGCGATCTCTACGACGCATTGCTGGACGATTACGAGCCGGGCGCCACGGGCGAGGAGCTTGCGGCGATGTTCGAGACGCTGCGGCCGCGCCTCGTCGCGCTGCGGGAGCGGTTGCTGGAGAACGGGAACAGCACGCCGCGCCTCGCGGGCCATTTCGACGAGGCCGCCCAGCTCCGGCTGGCGGAGGAATGCGCCCGCGTTTTCGGATACGATTTCGACCACGGGCGGATGGACAAGGCCGTGCATCCCTTCTCCTCCGGGTCCGGTCTCGATTCCCGGATCACGACGCGCACCGACCCGAAAGACCCGCTCAACTGTCTCTATTCGACGATTCACGAAGTGGGACACAGCACCTACGAGCAGAACGTCTCCCGTGACTACCTGCTGACGCCCATCGGCATGGGCGCCTCCATGGGCGTTCACGAGAGCCAAAGCCGCATCTACGAGAACCAGCTCGGCCGCAGCCGCGGCTTCACCGGCTGGCTCCACGGGCGTTTCAGCGAGGTTTTCGGGGATTTCGGCCTGCAAGACGCGGAGTCCTTCCACGCCGCGCTCAATGCCGTGCACCCGGGCTATATACGCACCGAGGCCGACGAGGTGCATTACAACCTCCACGTGCTGCTGCGCTTCGACCTGGAACGCGCGCTGGTGCGCGGCGACCTCGAAGTGACCGATCTCGATGCCGCCTGGAACGAACGTTTCGCGGCCGACTTCGGCGTGGCGGTCGACCGGCCCTCGAACGGTGTCTTGCAGGACGTCCATTGGTCCGTCGGCCTGTTCGGCTACTTCCCGACCTACACGCTGGGCAATGTCTATGCCGGCTGCCTGTTCGAGGCGCTGACCGCGGCGGTGCCGGACTGGGAGCAAAGCCTCGCCCAAGGCGACGCCGGCCCGTCCACCGCGTGGCTGCGCGAAAACCTCCAGCACCACGGGGCCGTGCGTCCGCCACGCGAAACCATCGAGGCCGCCACCGGCGCCCCGATCAGCGTCGAGCCGCTGCTGGCGTATCTCGAAGGCAAATTCGCATAGCCCCACGGGTTTGACGGAGATGCCGATCTCGCGGCATTTCAGTGCATCCTGACCCACGTCATGGCGATGACCCTGGGGAAGGGGATACAATATCTCCCGTTCACCAAGCGTTTATTTCACGGGAGGGGATTATGAAAACTGCAATGACGGTGTTTCTTGTCAGTGCGGCGATCGGTCTGTCGGGGTTTGGAACCGCATGGGCGGCTGAGGGAAGTCAGAACGCCGATGTGAAGGCGATCCAGGACATCTGGGTCACCTACCAGACAACCCGCGTTGCCGCCGATGCCGATGCCTGGCTGGCGCTCTGGGACGAGGACGCATTGAAGATGGGGCAGGGTCGCCCGACCCAGACCTATGACGAACTCGTCGCAAGCGCGCCGAAGAAGTTCGTTCCGGGGACGCTCGCCGCGATGCAAATCGACGCCGGGGAAATCGTCGTCCTCGGGGATTGGGCCTTTTCCAGCGGAACCTATTCCGTCGATCCCATCAAGGATGGCGAGACCATGCATCTCGAAGGCAAGTTCCTGAGCGTCTTCAAACGCCAGGACGACGGATCGTGGAAGATCTACCGCGACAGCGCCAGCATGAACCAATGAACCAACGGTGGCGTCCGGCGCAGGGGTCGGACGCCACGCCTTTGACTACCTCTCCGGGATCAACCCGCGCGGGCTGAAGCGCAGCACCAGCAGCAGGACCACGCCCATGGTCAGCAGCCGGATATGCTGCACCGAATCCAGCAGGTGTTCCTTCAGACCCGAACCGTCGGGCAAGGGCAGGGTGACGATATGCATGATCGCCCCGCCGATGGGTTCCACCTGGATCCACAGCCACCAGATGAGGAAGCCGCCCAGCACCGAGCCCCAGTTGTTGCCCGAGCCGCCGACGATCACCATGACCCAGACAAGGAAGGTGAAGCGCAGCGGCTGGTAGGTGCCCGGCGTCAGCTGCCCGTCGAGCGTCGTCATCATCGCCCCCGCCATGCCGCAAATCGCCGATCCGATGACGAAGATCTGCAGGTGCCGGCGGGTCACATGCTTGCCCATGGCCTCGGCGGCCACCTCGTTGTCGCGGATCGCCCGCATCATCCGGCCCCAGGGCGAGTTCAGCGCCATCTGCGTCAGCCAGATCAGCGCCAGCAGGACAACGAGGAACAGGCCCGCATAGAGCAGCTTGACCCAGAGCGAGGAGGCGGTCGCCGGATCGAGCCCGAGCCACGCCGCCCGCTCCACGAAGCCCGTGCTCTCCTGCAGATCGACCTCGTAGGGCACCGGCCGCGGCAGGCCCACGACGTTCTTCACCCCGCGCGCCATCCAGTCCTCGTTCTTCATCACCGCGATGATGATCTCGGCAATCCCGAGCGTCGCAATGGCGAGGTAGTCCGAGCGCAGCCCGAGTGCCGTCTTGCCGATCAGCCAGGCCGCACCGGCCGCCAGCAGCCCGCCCAGCGGCCAGGCCAGCAGGATCGGCAGGCTCATGCCGCCGAGATAGCCCGTGGAGGCCGCGTCCACCGCCTCGATCGCGTCGCGCGCCGGGTCGAAGAGCGCCCGGTACAGCACGAAGCCCACGCCAAAGACCGCGATCACCGCCAGCACCCGCAACCGGCCCGCGGTCACACGCCGATAGGCCAGGATACCCGCCGCGACGGTCGCCGCGCCAACCGCCAGCGCCGCCAGCATCCGGCCGCCACCGGCCGCCCAGGCCTCGCCCACGGGCGGCATGGAGACAAGCACCGTCGCCAGCCCGCCAAGGGCCACGAACCCCATGATGCCCACGTTGAAGAGCCCCGCGTAGCCCCACTGGATATTCACGCCGAGCGCCATGATGGCGGAGATCAGCCCCATGTTGAAAATTGCCAGCGCGGTGTTCCAGCTCTGGAAGAATCCGGTCAGAACGTAGAGCAGGGCGACCCCGCCGAAGAGAAGCGCGTTCCGGTTCATACCGCTTTCCCCCTGAAGAGGCCGTATGGTTTGAAGATCAGCACGATCACGAGGATCGTAAAGGAAACCGCGTATTTGTAATCGGTCGACAGCAGCTGCGCGAGCCCGTCGGGCGCAAGGCTTTCGGGCAGCGCGTAGGTCGCCACCTTCTTCCAGGCATAGGTCAGCGTCACCTCGGAAAAGGCGATGATGTAGCCGCCCGCGATGGCGCCCAGCGGGTTGCCCAGCCCGCCCACGATGGCGGAGGCGAACACCGGCAGCAGCAGCTGGAAATAGGTGAAGGGTTTGAACGCCTTGTCGAGCCCATAGAGCACACCCGCCGTGGTGGCGAGGATCGCCGCGAGGATCCAGGTCACCCGCACGACCTTTTCGGGGTTGATCCCCGACAGCAGCGCCAGGTCCTCGTTGTCCGAATAGGCGCGCATCGACTTACCGGTGCGGGTGCGGTTGAGAAACCAGAAGAGCGCGATAACCGCGATGATCGTGACGACAATGGTGATGCCCTGGCTGGTCTTGAACGCCAGCCCCTCGTTCAGTCCCGTCATCTCCTTGAAATCGCGCGCCCTGATGATGAAGCGCGCACCGTCGTTGAACTGCTGTTCGCCCGGTCCGATGATGACCCGCACGATGCCGTTCAGCACGAACATCACGCCGAGCGACGCCATCACGAGGATGATGGGTTTCACTTTCTGCGCCCGGTAGAAACGATAGACCCAGCGGTCGGTCAGCAGCATCATCCCGGCGGTCACGGCAATGCCGAAGGGCAGGGCGAGCAGCGCCGTGGGAAGCGGCTGGATCGAAACGCCCATCGCCTGAAACGCCCAGGTGAAGAGGATCGTCACCATGGCCCCGAAGGCCATCGTGTCGCCGTGGGCGAAGTTCGAGAACCGCAGGATACCGTAAATCAGCGTCACCCCGAGCGCGCCCAGCGCCAATTGGCTACCATAGGCTGTCGCCGGGATGATGACGAAGTTGAGAAGCACCACGAGGGCGTTGAGAAGGTCCATCAGAACAGCACCTGCTTGCACGGGAATCGTGTAGTGGATCGCGTTCCGCCGAGCCCGCGGGCTTCGGGGGCCGGGCGAATGTAGGAGTACCGACCCGTCGCCGGGTCGCTGTCGGAGACCCCTTTGTCGCGCAGCAACGCGCGTGCGGGACCGGGCCGGGCGACGCGTTCGACGAGCGCAGCGGGCGGGGTCGCGAGGTCCTCACGGTCGTGGCCGTGCATCATGCCCACACCGCACCCAGGAACCGAAATGGACGCGTAGACTCCATCCGTGGCGGTTCCCGCTGCGGCGAGGCTCGTCGTACCGAACAGGAGAGCGGCTGCCAGCAATGCTTGGTTCATGTGCGGCTACCCCTCCTCGCATTTCATGAAGCGGACGAGCGCGCCGGAGTCGTCTGCGCTATGCCAGAGCATGTGAGTCTCGTCGGAGGTCATGAGCGACTGGATATCCCGCGACCCCTCGGCCCACAGGAAGGGGCCGTAATACGATACGCCCTCGGCCTGCACCGACTTGCCACCGTAGGTGACACGCCACGTGCCCTCCCCGGAGCGGCGAACCTTGATCGGTTCGAACCCGAAGGTGATCTTCGTCCCGTCAGCCCGGCATGCGCCAGCGCCGTCGCAGGTCTTGAGTATCGTGCAATGAGCGGTTTCCGTATCTGCGGCTGCGGGCGCGAGGGTTGCCAGCATCATTCCCAGACCGGCCCCGGCCAGTGGCATCCCCGGAAAGCCGCGCGGTCTGGTACGCCCGGCGGCATGCCGGGCCGTACCCGACCCTCCCGCCGGGAGGGTGCATGTCCGCCGTCCCGCGCCGAAGCGTCGAATTGCAAAGCGACGCTGCCTCGCACCGCTTCCCCTTTGTACGCGCCCACCCAGGGTCGGGCGTGGCCCTCCGCGCATCTCCATCACTCCACCTCCCGGCAGGTGCCGGCATAGGTCACCATCATCGCCTCGCTGCCACTGTGGGCGGAAAGCCGGGCGGCCGTGCCGTGGAGGGTCAGCATGGAGGGGCCGAAGCCGCTGACAAACCGGATCACCCGCCCCTCCGTGCCCAGCGGCTCGGCCTGTCCGGGGTAATCCCCGGTCTGATCGGTGATCGTGACCACCTGTGCGTTGGTCTCGGAGGGGAACCACACCATGAAACCGTAGTCGGTGTCATGGCACCCCTCGGCCTCGTAGCATTCCGTGGTGAAACTGCATTCCAGCGGCTCGGCCAACGCCGATCCGGCGGCACAGGTCGCCAACGCAAGGAGGAGCCCGCGCTTCATCACGTCCCCCCCAGGAAGGTCCGGCGCACGTCCGGGTTGTCCAGAAGCTGCTTGCCGCTGCCGGTATGGGCATTGCGCCCCTGCACGAGCACATAGCCCTTGTCGGCGATCTCCAGCGCCTGCCGGGCGTTCTGCTCCACCATGAGGATGGAGATGCCCGTGCGGGCGACCTCGATGATCCGGTCGAACAATTCATCCATGACGATGGGCGACACACCCGCCGTGGGCTCGTCCAGCATCAGCACCGTGGGCTGGGTCATCAGGGCGCGGCCCACCGCCACCTGCTGGCGCTGGCCGCCCGAAAGCTCGCCCGCCGCCTGCCGGCGCTTGTCCTTCAGGATCGGGAACAGGTCGTAGACCTGCCCCATGGTGCCCGAGATGTCGTCCTCCCGCAGGAAGGCGCCCATCTCCAGGTTCTCTTCCACCGTCATCGAGGTGAAGATGTTGTGCGTCTGCGGCACGAAGGCCATGCCCTTGGCCACCCGCGCCTGCGGGCTAAGCGCGGTGATGTCCTCGCCCCCCAGCCGCACCTCGCCCTCGCGCACATCCATCATGCCGAAAACCGCCTTCATCGCGGTGGATTTGCCAGCGCCATTGGGGCCGACGATGACGGCGATCTCTCCCTTTTCCACGGCGATGGTACAGCCGTGCAGGATGTTCGGGCCGGCGCCGTAGCCGCCTGACATGGTATCGCCGATGAGAAATGGGTCGCTCATTCGGGCCTCACTCGCTCGAGGGCAGGGCGACGCATTCGCCCAGGTATTGTTCGGGGGTCAGCGTCATGCCGTCGATCCGGTGCGTCGAATGCACCGCCTCGCCATTGGTGATCTTGACTGTGGTCACGTCCACGGCGCCCGATATCTGCATTTCCAGAAAGCTGACGGAGC
This sequence comes from Tropicimonas marinistellae, assembly GCF_001509585.1. Taxonomy (GTDB): domain Bacteria; phylum Pseudomonadota; class Alphaproteobacteria; order Rhodobacterales; family Rhodobacteraceae; genus Tropicimonas; species Tropicimonas marinistellae. The sequence goes on from NZ_LNCI01000002.1 coordinate 622,142, forward strand.
GGTCGCCGATCTGCACGGCCATCCTGGACAGCGGATCGCCGCCCAGCAGCTCCACCGCGTTGGTCTCGGTGAAATGCTTGATGCGCCGGTCGAGCGCGGCGTCGCCGCAGGCCCGGTTCGGGTCGCATTTCCAGTCGAAGAAGCACTTGAAGAGGATCACCTCCTCCGCCAGCGCCGGCGCGGCGCAAACCGCGAGTCCCGCCGCGAAAACAAGATGTTTCGCCGCGCTCCTCATTCGGCCGTCGCCTCGGTCTTGGCGCGGTTCTTCAGACCAGTGCCGAGATAGGCCTCGATGACCCGCTCGTTGCTCATGATCTCCTGCGCCTTGCCCACGGCCAGCACCTTGCCCTCGGCCATGCAGATCACCGGATCGCAGAGCCGCCCGATGAAATCCATGTCGTGCTCGATCAGGCAGAAGGTATAGCCGCGCTCCTCGTTCAGCCGGATGATCGCATCGCCGATGGTGCGCAGCAGCGTGCGGTTCACGCCCGCTCCCACCTCGTCGAGGAAGACGATCTTCGCGTCCACCATCATCGTCCGGCCAAGCTCCAGCAGCTTCTTCTGCCCGCCGGAGAGGTTCCCGGCCTTCTCGTCGGCCAGGTGGTCGATGGTCAGGAATTCCAGCACCTCCTCGGCCTTGTCGCGCAGCTTCGCCTCTTCCTCGGCAATCTGCGCGCGCTTGACCCAGGTGTTCCAGAGCGTTTCGCCGGTCTGGCCGCCGGGAACCATCATCAGGTTCTCCCGAACCGTCATCGACGAGAACTCGTGCGCGATCTGGAACGTCCGCAGCAGCCCCTTGTGGAACAGCTCATGCGGCGGCAGGCCGGTGATCTCCTCCTCGCCCATGAACACCCGTCCGGACGTCGGAGGCAGAACGCCGGCGATCACGTTGAAGAGGGTGGATTTTCCGGCGCCGTTCGGGCCGATCAGCCCGGTGATGGAGCCCTCGGCGATCTCGATCGACGCGCCGTCGCAGGCACGGAAACCGCCAAAATGCTTGTGAAGGTTCTCGACCCTTATCATGCAGCTTCCCTGACTTCCGGCCCCGTTGGCGGGGTCCTTGTTCTTCGGCCCGCTTGGTCGGGGCTCTGATGTCGACGCGTGCTCTTAGGGCAAGCGAACGGCCCGGGAAAGGACCCGGGCCGTTTGTCGTTACGTCAAGTATGTGCGTACGGCAAGGGGGCCATCCGCAGACCGGGATCAGTGATACCCGACCGTCTCGAAGGCGCCGCCCTCGACGACGACCTCGCGGAACGAACCGGCGGAATCCCCGTTCTCGAGGAATTCCACGGCCGTCGCGCCGATGTAGTCGATGTCGCCGCCGCCCGCGAGGATCTCCAGACCCTTGGCCAGTTCACCCGGCATGATCGGCTCTCCGGGGGCGTTGGCCACGTCCATGATCTTGTCCTTGTAGACCTTCGGATCGGAGGACCCAGCCGCCTGCATCGCCAGCAGCAGCAGCGCCGCGCCGTCGTAGCTTTCGCCGGAGAAGATCGACGTCGGGTCGAAGGCGTCGCCTACGACCTCGCCGAATTTCTCGGCGCCGGGCGAATCGGAGCCGGGCAGGGTGCCCATGGAGCCGTCCACGTCGGCCCCGAACTTCTCCGTCGTGCTGTCGGAGACCATGCCATCAGGGAAGAAGAACGTGTCGAAGGCGCCCGTGTCGAGCGTTGCCTGCACGATGCCGGCGCCGCCACGGTCGGCGTAGCCCGCGACCACGAGCAGGTCGCCGCCAGCGGAGGCAAGCGCGCCCACTTCGGCGGAATAGTCGGCCTTGTCGTCTTCATGCGCCGCGACGATGGTCACTTCACCGCCAAGGGCCTCGTAGGCGGCCTGGATGCTGTCGGCGAGCCCCTTGCCGTAGTCGTTGTTGGTGTAGGTCATCGCGACCGAGCCGATGCCCTTTTCGGACAGAAGCTTGCCGATGATCTCGCCCTGGCGCGCGTCCGACGGGGCGGTGCGGAAGAACAGCCCGTCATCCTCGGCGGACGACAGCGCGGGTGACGTTGCCGACGGCGAGATCATCACCATGCCGTTCGCACGGGCCACGTTGGCGAGCACGGCGCCGGTCACGCCCGAACAGGCGGCGCCGAGGATGCCGTTTACACCGTCGGCGGTGATCAGGCGCTCGGCCGCGGCGGTGGCGGCGGCGGCATCGATACAGGTGGAATCGCCGCGGATCGCGGTCACGGTGGAGCCGTCCAGCAGCAGGCCGCTGTCGCTCACCTCGGAAATCGCGAGTTCCGCGCCGGAGCCCATGGCGACAGCCATGGATTCAATCGGGCCGCTGAACCCGAGAAGCACGCCGAGTTTTACCTCCTCGGCTGTGGCGGCGGTGGCGAGCAGCGTGGCGGCGCTCGCCAGCAACATCTTCTTCATTATTAATCTCCCAGTTGGATCACGTATCCGGCGGCCACGTTAGGAGGCATTGCCGGAAATGGAAAGTCTCCGCCGCTGCGACGAGACGCGTCAGGCCGATTGGCGCTGCCTGCAGGGGCGACGGAGGTCACCCGGGCACGCGCCGCGCCTGCGTTCCGCGCTCGCGATACGGCGTGTTGTTGTAATGCGCCCGGTAGCATTTTGAAAAATGGCTGGGCGAGGTAAAGCCGCAGGCCAGCGCCACGTTGATCACGCTCATATCCGTCTGCATCAGCAGGTTGCGCGCCTTCTGCAACCGCAGCTCCATGTAATAGCGCTTTGGAGAGCGGTTGAGATACCGGCGGAACAGCCGCTCCAGCTGCCGGGTGGAGAGCGAGACCTCCTTGGCCAGAAGCGCCGGGCTGATCGGTTCCTCCAGGTTCTGCTCCATGATCTGGATGACCTGGCTGAGCTTGGGATGGCGCACGCCGATCCGGGTCGGGATGGAAAGCCGCGGCGTATCCTGGTCGGTCCGGATCGACGAATAGATCAGCTGGTCGGCAACCGCCCCGGCAAGCTCCTCGCCATGATCGTCGGCGATCAGCTTGAGCATCAGGTCGATGGAAGCCGTGCCGCCCGCCGTCGTGATCCGGTTGCCATCCATCACGAAGACGGACTTGGTGAGCGTGACCTCTTCGAATTCCTCGGTGAAACTGTCCTGGTTCTCCCAGTGGATCGTCGCCCGTTTCCCGTCGAGCAGGCCGGCCTTGGCGAGGGAATACCCGGCGGTGCACAGCCCGGCGATCGTCACCCCGCGCCGCGCCTCGCGGCGAATCCAGTTCATCAGGCTGCGGGTCGTCGCGCGTTGCACGTCGATGCCGCCGCAGATCATCACCGTGTCGTCGCGGGTGATCTCGTCGAGCCCCATGTCGAGCATGAATTCCACGCCGTTCGAGCAGGCCACCTTGTCCCCGCCTTCGCCGGCGATCACCCAGGAATAGAGCTCCTTGCCCGAGACGCGGTTCGCGATGCGCAGCGGTTCGATTGCGCAGGCAAAGCAAAGCATCGTGAACTGGTCCAGCAACACGAAAACGAAACGTCTGGGCCGGCCGCTGTCGGTGGCGACATCGACGAGGGGAACGGGCAGGGTCTGGCTGGAGTCCATGGTGGTCTCGCGCGTTTGGTCGAAGTATCGAAAACCGGAATTGCGGTGCTTGCAAGAGGTGCGTCTGCAATTCGTCGGAATCCAGCGCGGAAACTGCGGTGGCGACGATTCCGGGACGATGCCAGGGGCGGCGCTCGCAATGGTGCCCCGTCCACCGGAAAAGCAGCGTCTTGGTCAAAAATTGCGCAGATTGCGCCCTGTTTGCTTGAATATTTCCCGTTTTCATCTCGGGCGGTCCCGGATATACACCGCGGACTGATAACGCTCCCACCCTTGGAGGACGACATGACACGGGTCTGGAACAAGTCTGACTGGCGCGCCAAGCCGCGGGTACAGATGCCCGATTATCCCGACGCAGCCGCACTCGAAGCGGTCGAGGCCCGCCTTGCCAAATATCCGCCGCTGGTCTTTGCCGGCGAAGCCCGCCGCCTGCGCTCGGAACTGGCCAAGGCCGCCCGGGGCGAAGCTTTCCTGCTCCAGGGCGGGGATTGCGCCGAGAGCTTCGCGGAGTTTTCCGCCGACTCGATCCGCGAGACCTTCAAGGTGATGCTGCAGATGGCCGTTGTGCTGACCTACGGCGCCAAGGTGCCCGTGGTGAAGGTCGGCCGCATGGCCGGGCAGTTCGCCAAGCCACGCTCCGCACCCACGGAGGCGAAGGGCGGCGTGGAGCTCCCGAGCTACCGCGGCGACATCATCAACGAGCTGGAATTCACCGCCGAAGCCCGTGTGCCGGACCCGGAGCGCATGCTGCGTGCCTACACCCAGGCCGCCGCGTCGCTGAACCTTCTGCGCGCCTTCTCCACCGGCGGTTTCGCCGATATTCACCGCGTCCACTCCTGGACCACCGGCTTCGCCGAGGCCGACAAGGCCGAACGCTACCGGGCGCTCAGCAACCGGATCTCGGACGCGCTGAACTTCATGACCGCGGCCGGCATCAACTCCGACCGGTTCTCCTCCATGAGTTCGGTCGATTTCTACACCAGCCACGAGGCGCTGCTGCTGGAATACGAAGAGGCGCTGACACGCGTCGATTCCACCACCGGGCAGACCATCGCCGGATCGGGCCACATGATCTGGATCGGCGACCGCACCCGCCAGCCCGATGGCGCGCACGTGGAATTCTGCCGCGGCGTTGTCAACCCGGTCGGCCTGAAATGCGGTCCTTCGATGACCACGGAGGACCTCAAGGTCCTGTTGTCCCGCCTGAACCCGGAGAACGAGGCCGGCCGGCTCACGCTGATCACCCGCTTCGGCTCCGGCAAGGTCGGCGATCACCTGCCACGCCTCGTCGAGACGGTGAAGCAGGAGGGCGCGAATGTCGTCTGGGTCTGCGACGCCATGCACGGCAACACGATCAAGTCGAACACCGGCTACAAGACGCGGCCGTTCCACATGGTGCTGGAGGAGGTGCAGCAATTCTTTGCCGCGCACCGCGAGCTTGGCACCATCCCCGGCGGCGTGCATTTCGAGATGACCGGACAGGATGTCACCGAATGCACCGGCGGCCTGCGCGACGTGACGGACGAAGACCTGAGCGACCGCTACCACACCGCCTGCGACCCGCGGCTGAACGCGAGCCAGTCGCTCGAACTGGCCTTCCTCGTCGCCGAGGAGCTCTCCAAGCGCCATGAAGAGGCCCGCGCCGTGGTGTAAGGGCTCGGGGCTTCCCCGGACCCAGTGACAGAATGAAGACGGAGGCCGCAATCGCGGCCTCCGTCGCTGTTTTGGGGTCTGCCATGCCGGTGAAGAGCACATCCGACCCGACGGCCCGGAAAACTACGCCAAGCCCGTCGCCTCCCCGGAAGTGTTGGGCTGGATCGCCCGGTCTCACGCCGAAGGCGCCTGCACCCAGCCGCGAAACCGCGCGCCGGCCTGGCGCAACTGCTGTCGACCGGCTGCCTGGCTCTCCGGTGCCGCCTATTCCGGCCCGTCGTCCTTTCGAGCGTCGTTCGATGACACGAGGTAAAGATGCGGCTTGTCCTGACGCGGCGGGCGCGGTGAGCGCGGCGCTTGTTGCGGCGTGTACTCCGCGCTCGGTTCGGCAAGGCCATCGAGCACCGTCTCGAGGTTGCGGTCGGGTCTCGGGTCGGGGCGCTCCGGCCAGCCCTCGACCTCCGTCGCGCCGCCTTCCCCATGCAAGATCGGCAGCACACGCGATTGGCGCACGGTGAAGCGGCGCGGCGTCCGGCCGATCGGGCCCAATGTCGGCAGGCAGCCGAGAATGCGCGTCACCTCGCCAAGGTCGCTCATCAGCGGCAGCAGCAACAGCGCCGCGTCCATGGGCGGCTTGCCGATGCCCCGGTCGCCCGACAGCGTCAGCAGCGCCCTGGCCGGGGAGTCGAAGACCTGCTCCAGCGCGTCGCTCACCTGTTTGCGGGCGTCGGGCAGGAACATCGCGGTCAGGGGCATGCCGCGCACTTCCATGCCCAGCAGGTCGTTCAGATGCGTGCCCGCAAGGCGGAACCGCGCCACCGTCGGCGCTAGCCGCTCAAGGATGAAACAGCGGGACAACGCACGGTCGAGGCCGCGCGGGTCGATCTCCGAACGCGTCGGCATCCGCCGGTCGCCGCGCAGGCTGTCCCAATAGGTTTCCACAGATCCGATCATGGGGAACTGTGACGCGGCGCTTTCCATCTGGGGGAGCGAGACCACCGTTTCGCGATCCCGTTTCATGTCGTCGGACATCGACCTTACCTTTCAACCACGACGGGCGAATGTTCGCGGGCCCGTCGATACCCACTTGGCGTACTGCCGGACGACATCGCGGTCCGGGCTCGACCCCAGCCGCATCGTCGTTACCCGGATCTTACCAAATTTCTACATCGTTAGGAATTCGTTTACATCCCGAATCGCATGAACTGGTTAATGGAATCAGGTCGGGCGCGGTGAGGCCGGGAGTGCCCGAAATCTCATGCATCGCATTCGCTTTGCACTTTAAGTGACCGTTAAATATCGAGAATGCCCCGAATCAATTCGGGTGCGCGAAGTGATTCGAAAGTATGCTGCGCGAATCGCGCGCAGTCTGTACTTTTCTTCCGCACCGCAAGTGCCGTATCACGGCTCAAGGGAACCGGAATCCCGTGCGGTGCGTCCGCCGCGATTGCCGGAGTGCAGCGGTATCAAAGGGTTGCGCTTCGCAGCGGCCCGAAGCCGCAGGGGGACAAGACGCGCGGAACCGCGCGGCGGTAAAGAGGATGGCGAGCGGAATGGTCAATTCGATGACGGGCTTTGCATCGCGGAGCGGGCAGGCAGCGGGCTACGGCTGGAACTGGGATCTCCGCAGCCTCAATTCCCGCGGGCTCGATCTGCGCCTGCGCCTGCCGGACTGGGTGGACGGGCTGGAACCGGCGCTGCGCAAGCGGCTCGGGGAGGCGCTCAAGCGTGGCAGCGTCTCCGTCGGCCTGAAACTCTGGCGGGACGTCGGCGACGATGTCGTCGAAATCGACACCGAGGCATTGAGCGGCGCCTTGCGGGCCCTGGCGCAGGTCTCCGGCGCGGCCGGGGCCGTCGGGGTGGACCTGGCACCGGCCTCGGTATCCGATGTCCTTGCGATGCGCGGCGTGCAGGGGCAGGGCGCGGCGCAGTCGAACGATATTGCACAGCTTCGCACCGCGCTTCTGGAGGATTTCGAACCGCTGCTGGCGGAGTTCCTGGCCGCGCGGGCGGGTGAGGGAGAGGCGCTCGGCCGCGTTCTGTCCGATCAGGTGAACCGGATCGAGGCGCTGGCGGGCGACGCGGGCGCCCGGCTCGGCGCGCGCGCCGAAGCGGCGGCGGCCAGCCTGCGCGACGCCATGGCGCGTGTGATGGACAATACCGACGGCGTCGAGGAAACCCGGATCGCCCAGGAACTTGCCCTGCTGGCGGTCAAATCCGATGTGACCGAGGAACTCGACCGCCTCGGCGCGCATGTGGACGCCGCCCGCGCCCTGCTGGTCGAAACCGGCCCCGTTGGCCGCAAGCTGGAATTCCTGACCCAGGAGTTCAACCGCGAGGCCAACACCCTCTGCTCGAAGTCGCAGGATGTCGCGCTGACGCGGATCGGCCTTGACCTGAAGGCGGTCATCGACCAGATGCGCGAACAGGTTCAGAATGTGGAGTGACCCGACATGCCCGACCGCCGCGGCCTCTTGATCATCCTGTCCTCGCCCTCGGGCGCCGGCAAATCGACGCTGGCGCACCGGCTGATGGAATGGGACGACAGCCTGTCCTTCTCCGTTTCCGCCACCACCCGGTCCCCGCGCGACGGCGAACGGGACGGGGTCGACTACCACTTCATGGCCGTTCCGGCGTTCAAACAGATGGTCTCGACCGGCCAGATGCTCGAACACGCCCACGTTTTCGGCAATTTCTACGGCTCGCCCAAGGCGCCTGTCGAAACGGCCATCGAAAGCGGGCGCGACGTGCTCTTCGACGTGGACTGGCAGGGGGCCCAGCAGATCCGCAACTCGGATCTTGGCAAGCATACGCTGTCGATCTTCATCCTGCCGCCCTCGATCCACGAGCTGCGCCGCCGGCTGGTGTCGCGCGGCAAGGACAGCGCCGATGTGATCGGCAAGCGGATGCAAAAGAGCTGGGACGAGATCAGCCATTGGGGCAGCTACGATTACGTGCTCGTCAACGACGATCTGGACGCGACGTTCGAACGCCTCAAGACAATCGTGACTGCCGAACGCATGCGGCGCGCGCAACAGCCGCGCCTGCAGGCAATCGTGCACGGCTTGCAGGCGGAATTCGAGGAGGGCCGGGAATGATCTACGCACTGGACGGGGTCGCCCCCGAGATCGCTGAGTCCGCCTGGGTGGCCCCCGATGCCAACCTGATCGGCAAGGTCACGCTGGAGGAGTTGGCCTCAGTCTGGTTCGGCTGCACGATCCGGGGCGACAACGAGCGCATCACCATCGGCACCGGCAGCAACGTGCAGGAAAATTGCGTGCTGCACACCGACATGGGCTTTCCGCTGACCATCGGCAAAAACTGCACCGTCGGTCACAAGGCGATGCTGCACGGCTGCACCATCGGCGAGCAGAGCCTGATCGGCATGGGCGCGACGGTGCTGAACGGCGCGAAGATCGGGCGGAACTGCCTGATCGGGGCCTGCGCGCTCGTCACCGAGGGCAAGGAGATCCCGGACAATTCCCTTGTCATGGGCGCGCCGGGCAAGGTCGTGCGGACACTGGACGAGGCCGCCATCCGCGGGCTGCTCGCCACGGCACAGCACTACCAGGACAACACGCGGCGTTACCGGGCGGGGTTCGCGCCAGCCTGACCCGCGCTCCGCCCTGGGCGCCCCGGCCACGCGGTCCCCATGCGTCCGCCGCCCGATAGACCCTGCTGGATTGATGACAGACGAGACTTCCGCCTCCCTCCTTGCCGCCGTGCCGATGCCGCTCGTCCTCGTCGGGTCGAACGAACGTATCCGCGCGATGAACCCGGCGTCCGGGGAATTGTTCGGCGCCGGCGGGGAGGGCCGTCACTATGTCACCGTGCTGCGTCAGCCCGGACTCCTGTCCGCCATCGAGCGCGCGCTCCGCGAGGGACGGCCGGGGCAGGAGCGCTACGTGCAGAAAGACCTCGCCCGGGAGACGACCTTTCGCGTGCGCGTCGCGCCCGTGGCCAGCAATGGCGACCGCGGCGTGCTGGTCTCCTTCGAGGACATCACCGAGGTGGAACACGCCGGCCAGATGCGGCGCGATTTCGTCGCGAACGTCAGCCACGAGTTGAAAACGCCCCTGACCGCGCTCGTGGGCTTCATCGAAACCCTGCGCGGCGCGGCGCGCGACGATCCCGAGGCGCGCGACCGCTTCCTCACGATCATGGAGCGCGAGGCGGAGCGGATGAACCGGCTCGTCTCCGACCTGCTGTCCCTCAGCCGGGTCGAATCGGCCGAACGGCAGCGCCCGACCGATCCGGTCGACCTGGCGGAGCTAACCCGGTCGACGCTCAACGCCCTTGGCACCCTCGCCGAGGCGGAACACGTCGCGCTCGAATGCGTCACCGACGCCGAGGATGGCGACGGCACCTACGTTGTCGCCGGCGATGCCGATCAGCTGCAGCAGGTGCTGACCAACCTCATCGAAAACGCGATCAAATACGGCAAGGACGGCGGCGGCGTGACTGTGCGGATCAGCCACAAGGCACGGGAACTGGCCTTCCGCGGCCCGGCGGTCGAACTGGTGGTGGAGGATTACGGCGAGGGATTCGACCCGATCCACATTCCGCGCCTGACCGAGCGTTTCTATCGCGTCGATACCCACCGCTCGCGGAGCGTCGGCGGCACCGGGCTGGGCCTTGCCATCGCCAAGCACATCGTCAACCGCCACCGCGGCCGGTTCCGGATCGACAGCACCCCCGGCAAGGGCGCCCGGTTCACCGTCCTGCTCCCGGCTTAGGCCCAGTGCTTGACCCAGTGCGCTCCAAGGCCTGCCGGACACATCGCGCACACCAATCCCCACTGAATCCCTTGATTTCAATCAACGTTCGGTAAGGCAATTCGTTCGGGCAACGCCCTCGCGCGCCACGCCGAGCCGATTGACTGATTTCGTCTGAACGGGAAGGCGCTAGGTACGGCGAGCGTCGCGCTCCAGCCTCGCGGCGCAACGCGGCGGTCACGCCCGGAGCGCCTCGTCGTGTTTCGCCGCGCCCGGTCCGGTGCTCGGGCGCGCGCGCCGACGGGGCTACTCCACCACCGTCTCGCGCATCTGCGGCCGGTAAAGCTTCAGCGGCACCGTCTTCAGCTTCGTCATGCGTTCCTTCTGGGGGTCGCCCGTCGTCGCCAGTATCGCCGCGTGGGTCCGGTTCATCGCGCCAAGCTTCTTCATGACCTGCCGAACGTGCACTTTCACCGTCGCCTCCGACATGTCGAGCTCGCGGGCGATCTCCTTGTTGGACTGGGCGCGCACGATGCAATCCAGCACTTCCTGCTGGCGCGTGGTCAGGTCGTTGCACGCCGGATTGGTCAGCCCGCTCACCTGGGCGATGTCGCGGTTCGGCTTGGATTGCAGCGGTTCGTTGCCCTTGACCGGCTTGGGTGCGTTGAGAGTATTGCGTGTCGCCAGGTCTATCCGGGGCTGGTTCGAAATCTGCGGCGGTCCCTTCGGGGGCGTCTCCATCGGCTGCCCGCCGAGTTTTCGCAACGCATCCGGCGGGAAATACGTTCCCCCGGCCAGCACGAAATCAAGCGCCGCGATCGCGACATCCGTCTCCAGCCCTGTCGAAATATAGGCCGAGAATCCGGCCTCTATGGCGCGCTCCACGTTTTCGGTGTCGGCGCTATCCCCCAGTGCAACGATGGTCGCGCCGGGCACGATCACGGACCGAATTCGGTGCAGTTCCGCGACATCCTGATCCGCAAGATTGGCGCCGCCGACGCTGCAAATGACAAGCTTGAATCCAGTTGTCTGCTTTTCGGAGAAGACCTCGTCAATACAGCTGGGAACCAGAACCAGTCCCGCCTCGTTCGCCCACTCACTCAAAAACGTTGCAAATGCTGCCCTTTTGAACGGCATGTTGTCGAGCAAAAGCACAAGGTCTTCTCGCGTATCACCTTTCCCATAATTCACCCACACTACCTCCCCACACCAACGCGAAATCCCCACACAAACCAAACTCCCCCTAATCAATACGAACGCGAAAATAGCTTACTATACGTAAGCCTAATCTTATTAGGATCTGCGCCCTTTCCAACCGTTTTTTGTTGCTCGGACGCTGCCACAAGGGGTCTTTTTAGTCGGTGGCGGAGATCCGCCCATCTACGTAAATTCCTGTTGACGCTCAAAGGGAGTCAGGCGGTGTAAACACTGCCCAACTCCCCCCTTGGCCGCGAATTGGCTTGAGAGTTGAGGGGTCAAATCTCGCGGCCCGCACGCCAGAGTGCGTCTGTGAATGGCTGCATAACATATTGAAGCATCGTACGTTCATGCGCGACGATCAGCACTTCCGCCGGCATGCCCACCTGGATGTCGGTGGCGCCGGCTTCGTCGATTTCGCTCTGCGCCACTTCGACCCGGGCGGAGTAGTATCCGCCATTGACTTGGTCTCGCTGCGTGTCCGCCGAAACCTCTGTCACTATGCCATTGACCTTGGAAACCGACCGGGTGGAGAGCGCCGAAAATTGTACGTGCACCTCCATGCCGTTCTTCACCAGATCGATATCCTGCGGCGAAACGTTGGCCTCGATGACCAGCTTTTCCTGAGTCGGCACGATATCCAGCACCGGCTGCCCGGCGCCGATCACGCCGCCTTCGGTCTTGATTCTCAGGTTGGCGATGACCCCGGACACGGGCGCTGTCACGACCGTGCGCGCCAGCACGTCGCGCCGTGCTTCGAGCTGTTGTTCGATTTCTGCAAGCTCGCCGCGAATCTGCCCGGCGCGTTGCGAGATCGCCTCCATGCGCTCGGCGTCGATCACCTTCAACTCGACCTCGGCCTCGTTGATGCTCTGCCGGGCGGCCGCGATGGCTGCGGTGTACTGTCCGGTATAACCGCCGATCTGCGCCGCCTCCCGCTTCAGCCGCAACATCTCGACCTTGGGCGTCAGCCCCTGATCCAGCAGCTTCTGCTTGTCCGCGATTTCCTCCAGCACGAGATCGAGCTGCGCATTGCTGCTGTCGAGCTGGGCGACATAGCCGGTGATCTGCTGTTCGAGCTGTTGGATCTGCTGCCGCAGCATGTGCTTTCGGGCCGCGATCATCTCGATCCGCGCGCCCATGATCCGGCGCTCGGCCGCGATCACCTCGACCGCGTCCGGATCGGCCGACAGTTCCGCCGGAAACGTGACCGTCGCCGCGCCACTCAATTCCGCTTCCAGCCGCGCCGCTTCGGCGGCCCGTGCCCGGTAGCGGTCGGTCAGGGCCGCGACCTCGGCTTCCGGCGCGGTTTGCTTCATCTCGATCAGCGGTGTGCCCACCTCGACCACGTCGCCATTCTGCACGAGGATCTTCCTGGCGATCCCGCCCTCCAGGTGCTGCACCGTCCGCACGCTGCCATAGGGCACGATCGTGCCGTGGGCATAGGTGCCGCCCGCCAGCGGCGCGAAGCCGCCCCAGCCGCCGAAGCCCGCAAGGAACAGCAGGATGATGAACATGCCCACCCGGCGCGGTCCCCGGACCGCGTCGCGCGGCGTTTTCGCGGTAACGGCAGCGGGCAGGGCAGGCGATGGATAGCTCACGTAACTCATGACAATTCTCCCTTCACCGCTCTGCCGGGCCGGTCGTCGACGCGCGGAATGGCGCCGGCGTGGCGGCCCCGCGGTCAGCGCCGTCCGCGCTTTCATCTTTCTCGGACGAGTCGGAATCTTCGCCCGACGATGTGGTAATACGTGCCGCCTCGCGCATCTCTTCGAGGACCTCGCTGCGAGGGCCGAAAGCCTGAACCTCGCCATCGGCCAGAAGCAGGATCTTGTCGGCCTGCGCGATGGTGGAGGGACGGTGGCCCACGATGAGCAACGTGCATCCCTTCTTCTTCAGTTCCAGGATCGATTCCGCCAGCGCCGCCTCGCCAGCACCGTCCAGGTTGGCGTTCGGCTCGTCGAGCACGATCAGCGGCGGTAATCCGTAGACGGCCCGCGCCAGCCCCAGCCTCTGGCGCTGACCGCCTGACAGGCCAAGCCCACCGGGGCCCAGCTTCGTCTCGTATCCGTCCGGCAGGACGGCGATCATCTCATGTGCATGGGCAAGCCGCGCCGCATCCACGATCGCGGCGTCCGGTGCTTCCTGAAGCCGCGAGATATTCTCCCGCACCGTTCCGGCGAACAATCCGCCGTCCTGCGGCAGGTAGCCGATATTCTGGCCGAGTTCGTCCGGGTTCCAGAGGCTCATGTCCACACCGTCAAGGCGGATCGCTCCGTCGTCCTTGAAGGTGATCCCCACGATTGCCTTGCAGAGCGTGGATTTGCCGGCTGCCGATGGCCCGATAACCGCGACCGCCTCGCCGGGCGATACCTCGAACGACACCTGGTCGAGCACCAACCGGTTATTGACGTACACCGTCAGGTCCTCCACCTCGAGCCCGCCCTTGGGCGTCGGCATCGTGAACCGGCGCGGCAGGGGCGGGTACTCGTCGGCATGTTCCACCAAACGGCGATACGCACTTCGTGCACTGTCGAAACTCTTCCACGTCCCGATTGCCTGGTCGACGGGCGCAAGCGCCCGGCCGAGCAGGATCGACCCCGCGATCATCATGCCCGCGGTCATCTCTCCGCGGATCACCAGGTAGGCGCCCAGGCCGAGGATCGCGCTCTGCAGGAAGCTGCGGGAGAATTTCACGATCGACCCGAAGATTCCGCCGCGCTGGTTCATCCGCAGCAATTCGGTTTCGGCTTCCTGGTTGGTTTCGGACCACCGCTTCTGGAGCGCCGGCAACATGCCCATCGCCGAAACCGGTTCGGCATTCAAGATCGCGGCCTCGGCGGTCTGGAAGGTCTGGCGCTGGTGATCCTCCGCGCGCTCAAGCGGTCCGTGGGTCGCCACGGCATTGATAACGCTGAGCGACAGAAGCAGGATCGCCGAACAGAGCGCGAAGACCCCGAGCCACGGATGCAGCGCCCAGATGATAATAATGAAGATCGGCGTCCAGGGCGCGTCGAAGATCGCCGTCATGCCCTGCGTCGCGATGAAGGACTGGATCTTCTCGATGTCGCGGAAGGCAAACGCGCCGGCCTGCTTTCCGTCGAGCCGCGCGCGTACCCCGAATTCCATGAAATGCGGTCCGATGCTCCGCGTGAGCCATGCGCCCAGCCGAACCGTGATCCCGGTGCGCAGACCGTCCAGCGCCGCCCAGGTCCCGATGGCAAGGGCCAGCATCACGGTCAGCAGGATGAGGGTTTCGACCTTGTAGCTGCCAAGCACCCGGTCATAGACCTGCAGCATGTAGATCGGACCGGCCAACACCAACAGGTTCATGCAGAAGCTGAACAATGCGACCGTTCTGAATGCGCCACGTGTCCGGCGCACGGCTTGTGTCAGGATATTGTCCTCACCCGCGGAGGGCGAGGCTTGCTTTTGACGGAACATCCAGCACGTCTCCCGTTACCCAAATTTTGCTCGTTACTCAAAAATTTCAGAAATCTATGGCCGCATCGCTGGCGTCGATACTGTCGATCTTGAGCGCCAGTCTCGCGACCGCCTCTCCGGTATCGGCCGAGGTCAACGCGAACTTGAACTTCTCCGCGTCTTCCAGCGATCCAAGGTACCCGTAGGCCATCTTGCCGTCTGAATCGCGGCATTTCACAAGCTTCAGGTCCTTGCTGTCGGCGTTCTTGATTTTCGCGTTCAGGTCGTAGCCCTTCAGGTCGATTTCACACCTGAGATCGACGTCGTTGGCCTTCTTCTTGTTGATGAACGCGCCCTTCTTCGGCATCCGCGACGCCCCGCTGATGCAGATCAGGAAATCGACATCCCCGTCATCCGGATCGCGCATCCAGTCGCCGTATCCGACCTTCACGAAGTACTTGTCGACCTTGCCGGCCTTGTTGCCGGTTGTCTTGAGCGACACTTCGTGGGCGTCCGACCCCGAGGATTTGGTTTCCACGCGCGAACGCAGGTAGGTGTCGGTCAGGCCGTCGTCGCCCTTTTTCATTGCCCGCAGCGTGAGCGCCACGATCTGCGGCCAGGACGCGGCATCGGAGTCCGACCCGCCACCGGAGTCGCTCGTCGAGGACTTAGAACTGCTGTCACTGCTCGACGACTTGGAACTGCTCGACGACTTGGAGCCGCCGTCACCGCTCGACGATTTGGAATCGCTGTCACTGGTTGAGGACTTTGAACTGCTGTCACTCTTTGAAGACTTGGAACCGCTGTCACTCGTTGAGGATTTCGAACCGCTGTCACTTGAACCGCTGTCACTTGATGAGGATTTGGAACCGCCGTCGCCGGTGGTGGTTGCCGCGGCGCTGCTGGAGCCCGAGCCGGTCGAACTGGTACTGGTACTGACGGAACCACTCGAACCGCCGTCGCCGGAGCTGCTAGAGCTTGAACTGCTTGAACTGCTTGAACTGGAGCTGGATCCGCCGGAACTGGCTTTCTTGACCACGGTGTCGTCGACATCCGGAATGAGGCTTTTTGAAATGTCGGAACTCTTGCTCGCCGAACTGGATTTGCTCGGGCTGCCGGAGCTCGATTTGCTTGAGCTCGAACTGCTTGAACTTGAACTCCCGGAACCCGAACTGCTCGAACGCGAGTAGTCGAATACAGAGCTACCGTAAATTCCAGACCCTCTCGAAATCATTTTCGTACCCCCCCACACACCGATCACTATCGGCCCTGAACGCACAAACTATAACTTCATGCTGCTCTCTGGATCGGGTTCGGGCAAGCTAACCTCACGGTTTAGGGGTACTCCCAACGATACATACCCATTTATTGCCACTTCGAATTCGGCGTTTAAATACTTCCCAGCAAATAACAGGGTGTTGCAGCTTGATGTTCACGTAGAGGCCGCTCGCTATGTGCCGATGCGCGGCACCGGACGTATTACATCGGGGTATTGTCGCACCGCCAGTCCGTATCACGCCCCGCAAAATGCCGGAAATCAGCAGGAACGTGGCGGGTTACGCGTCGCAGTTGCAGCGATCCTTCGAGCGATGCACCGATATGGCCCCGGTCGTCGCTGCATTATCTTGTCCGACGTTGTTCGACCGGGATCGATATCGCCTTCCAGGGACATCCGTACAAATGGACAAACTCTGAATAACAGGAAGGCTCCGCCGAAATTGACGGAGCCTCCTTTTAAGCTAGGGGCCGCCAAGCAGCCGCACGCTCACTTACGGGCCGACATCGCCCGACATGGAGCTCGCCATGGAGCCCGATGACGACGACCAGTCGGTCGTCAAGGTCCATGCGTCGGTATACGTGAAGGTGTTTCCGTGGAAGCTGAAGGCGTCCGCGCTTGCATAGGCGTCTGCGACGTGGATTTCGGGCTTGTGCTTAGGCTTGTGCTTTCTACGCGGCATGTCATTAATCTCCAAAAAAGGTTGATACTTGTTCACCCATCCCAGCACGGGGGGCACGACAATCTTCCCACAAGTTTCTGTTTTTCAAAGCACGCATAGGTAGATAAGACTTTCTGGCGGTTTATTACCCGATTAGACGTAAATCGATATCAGTTCGTTCAATC
>NZ_LNCI01000020.1 GCF_001509585.1 Tropicimonas marinistellae
TCCCGCGGCCAAGCTCAAGGGCGTCCTTGTGGCCGATGTTGAGGTAGTCGCCGACTTCGCCGGAATAGTCGCGGTTGGCCATACGGGCCAGTACTGGCGTTGCGCCGGAGGGAAGAGTGGTCATTTTCTGGCCATCCGTTCGATCCTGTTCACGCCCCCGCAATCGGGCTTCGTCTCGCATCCAATGATGGAAAAAATGTGGCAGTTTTGTTGCCCCGAAACGCGATATCTTGGGGGCTGGGCGGCAAAAAATACCAATTTCAGAACCTTAAAGCGCATACTTCTCGTCAAATTCGCGAAATCGGGGTGTGTTTGGCCCGGCAATTGCGGCGCGGATTATCTGGATGGAAGTCGCGATGCAGGGTCACTGTTGATCGGGCGGAAACCGCCCGCCACGGGACGCGGCTGGACGGCGGCGCAAGGCAGGCCGGCAAAATCCGGAAATGGCGGCGCTGATTGGCGGCTCGGGCTGGTCTTGGATCTTCAGCCGCTCACGGCGAAAGCGGTTGCGGCGCGGTGCCTTCGGCGCGATATCATGGGGGCAGTAGCTGGCGGTGGCCCGCGGGGCCGCGCCGGTACCGATGGTATTGCGATCTCGAAGGATGACCGAATGACCCGAATGGCCGCGCGAAAACGGATCGCGCTGGTGGCGCATGACGCCATGAAACCCGCATTGGTCGCCTGGGCGGCACGGAACCGCGATGTGCTCGCCCGCCACGATCTCTGGGGCACGGGAACGACGGGCGGCAAGGTCGCCGAGGGCACGGGGCTCGAGGTGACGCGCCTCAAGAGCGGCCCGCTGGGCGGGGATCAGCAGATCGGCGCAATGATCGCCGAAGGCGAGCTCGATATTCTCGTTTTCTTCAGCGATCCGCTGACCGCCATGCCTCACGACGTGGATGTGAAGGCGCTGCTGCGGATCTCCACGCTGGAACAGGTCGTCGTGGCCTGCAACGCGGCGACGGCGGATTTCGTGGTGGCCTCTGGGCTCTTGGAGGCGGCCTATTCGCCGGTCGAGAGCGAAGCCGCGCACGCCGGGTAAAGCGGTTCGCTCATCCGTGAATCGCCATTGCCTGCCTCGAATCCGCGTTTTGTGTACGATTGGCGATCCGCGATGGCGCAAGTTCTTGGCGGGTCGGCGCTGCCGCCCGGCCTGAGCGGTTGACGCTCCGGGCGAAGGCAGCCATTCAGAACGCAAAACACCGGAGCAGACCTTGCCGCAGAGCCCACCGCCCTTTGCCGCCTTCGAGTGGATGATCGCCTGGCGCTACCTGCGCGCGCGCCGCGCGGAGGGCGGTGTCTCGGTGATGACCTGGATCAGCCTCGTCGGCATCACGCTGGCCGTTTTCGCGCTGATCGCCACGCTGGCGGTGCGATCCGGTTTCCGTGCCGAGTTCGTCGATACGATCCTTGGCGCCAATGCCCATGTCACCGTCTATCAATCGGCCGAGGTGTCGGAAACCGGGCAGGTCGACCGGACCATCGCCGATTACGCAAGCATGGCGGAGCGCGTGCGGGCGGTGCCGGGCGTGACCCGGGCGGCGCCCCTCGTCAAGGGGCAGGTGATGGCCAGTTTCGGCGGCCGCAACGCCGGTGTCGAGGTCTTCGGGATCTCGGCGGAGGATCTCGCCACCATTCCCCGCATCGCCGCGCCCGAACGGCACAGCGGCGACCTTGCCCGGTTCGAGGCCGGTATCGCGGTCGGATGGGGTGTCGCCCAGCAGCTCGGCGCCAGCGTGGGCGACCGGATCAAGCTGATCTCGCCCGACGGGGTCAAGACGGCCTTCGGCACCTCGCCGCGCGTGAACGCCTACGAGGTGGTCTATGTCTTCCAGGCGGGCCGCTACGATATCGACCGAACGCGCGTCTACCTGCCCTTCGCGGAGGCGCAGAGCTTCTTCAACCGCGAAGGCGTCGCCGACGAGCTGGAGGTCATGGTGGCCGACCCCGAGGCCGTCCATGCCATGTCGGCGGACCTGATGCGCGCCGGGGGCGAGCGCACGCTGCTCTGGACCTGGCACGACGCGTCCGGCGCCTTCCTGCGCGCCCTCGAGGTCGAGGACAACGTGATGTTCGTGATCCTGTCGATCCTCGTGCTGATCGCGGCGATGAACATCATTTCCGGCCTCATCATGCTGGTGAAGAACAAGGGGCGCGACATCGGCATCCTGCGCACCATGGGGCTGACCGAAGGCTCGGTGATGCGCGTCTTCTTCATCTGCGGTGCCTCCGTGGGCACCATCGGCACCCTGGCGGGCGTGATCCTCGGCTGTCTCTTCGCGATCTACATCGACCCGATCTTCTCCTTCGTGAACTACATCGGCGGCGGCGGTGTCTGGGACCCGTCGATCCGCGGTATCTACAACCTGCCGGCGAAGCTGGAGCCGGGAGACGTGCTCTCGGCGGTCGTCCTGTCGCTGGGCCTGTCCTTCATCGTGACGATTTTTCCCGCCCGCCGTGCCGCCCGCATGAACCCGGTGGAGGCCCTGCGCTATGAGTGAGGCCGCACTCGACCTGCGCGGGATCGCGAAAACCTACAATCCCGGCACGCCCGGCGCCGTGTCCGTGCTCGACGGCGTGGACCTGAGCGTGTCGCAGGGCGAGGTGGTGGCCCTCGTGGCCCCCTCGGGCGCGGGAAAGTCCACGCTTCTTCACATCGCCGGCCTGCTGGATACCGCGGACCGGGGGCAGGTGTTCCTCGGCGGGCAGGAGATGACCGGCAAGGCCGATGCCACGCGCACCCGCGCCCGGCGCCGGGAGGTGGGCTTCGTCTACCAGTTCCACCACCTGCTGCCCGAATTCACCGCGGCCGAGAACATCGTGCTGCCGCAACTCGCGAACGCGGTTCCGGCGGCAACGGCGCGCGCGCGCGCAGGGGAACTCCTCGAAACCGTCGGTCTGACGGCCCGCGCAGACCATCGCCCCGCGCAGCTTTCCGGCGGCGAGCAGCAGCGCGTCGCCTTCTGCCGCGCGCTGGCCAACGCACCGCGCCTGCTCCTGGCCGACGAACCCACGGGCAACCTCGACCCGGGCACCTCCGATACCGTCTTCGCAGCGCTGATGGCCCTCGTCCGCGAAACCGGGATGGCCGCCGTGGTGGCGACGCACAACCTCGATCTCGCGGCGCGTATGGATCGCGTGGTCCGGCTGGAGGCGGGGCAGGTGGTGCCGCAATAGCGGTTCCGGGGGCGCCCGCCGCCTCACGCCCGTTGCGTGAGCACCACGCCAGCCGCCATCAGCGCGATACCAGCCCCTCGCATCAGCGATACCGGCCTCACCGGGGCACCGAACAATCCGAACTGGTCGATGAGCGCCGCCGACGCGAGTTGTCCGATCAGGACGAAGAATACCGCGTTGCCGACGCCGAACCGCGGCGCGATCGCCGTGACGGACAGGACGTAGAATGCAATCAGCACACCGGCCAGAAACAGGTGCGGCGGGGCACCGGCGGCCCGCAGAACGGCGCGCGGCCCGGTGGCCCCTGCGGCACCAAGCGCCACGCAGAGCGCGACACAGAACAGGATGACGGCGGCGGCGGCCGGCGAGCCGAGGCGCTGGCCAAGTGCGGCATTCAGCGCGGCGAGCACCGGAATGCCGATCCCGGCACAGAACATGACGGCGGCGTAGATCTGGGTCTGCATGGGCGCTCCTGCGGTTCGACTGCGGCAGACTGAAAGATTGCCAGATCCTGAGCAAGTCCGGCGGTTGACCCGGATCAATGACAGCGATTGGTTAAGGGAGGACCATCGGGCAGCCAGATTGGAGGCCGAAATGACGCCATATGCCAGAGGGTGCGCCGTCCTCGTCGCCATGTCCTGTGCGGTTGCGGCACTGTCGGGTGCGGCGCGCGCCGAGCCTGCGCCGGAGAGCTACGTCGATGCCTGTGCCGGTTGCCACGGGCCGGATGCACGCGGCGGCGGGCCGAAAGCCGCAATGCTGAGTGTCACCGTTCCGGATCTCACCACCCTTGCCGCCAGAAACGGCGGTACTTTCGACGCGGTGCGCGTGATCCGCCTGATTGACGGGCGCGAAGGGTTGTCGGCGCATGGCGGGCCGATGCCAATGTTCGGCGGCTTGCTCACCGGCCGTTCGGCCGTGATCGACGGTCCGGACGGCAGCCCGGTCATGACGACCGAACCGATCCTCGATATCGTGATGTGGCTCGAAATGCTCCAGGAGCCCTGACATGCGAACGGTTGCCAATGTCTTCGGGTGGTGCGCGGCGCCCCTCTTTGCGCTTTGTGCCCTACCGGCCGGCGCAACCGACACACAGGTCGGCGAAGCGCTCTTTTCGCGCTACTGCGCCACATGCCACGGTCACGGTGCGGCGGGCGACGGAGCTTCGGCCAGCGCCCTCGACACAAGCCCCGAAAACCTGACGACGCTTGCGGCCGGCAACGGCGGGGTCTTTCCCGTGGCGCGCGTGGTGCGCCGGGTCGAGGGAACCGACCGCATGGGTGCCGACGGCAGCCCGATGCCCGTCTACGGCGCCTTTTTCGAAGGGGCTCCGACGGTGCAGATCGAAACGGAAGAGGGGCTGATGACGGCCAGCCTCCCGGTTCTTGAAATCGTCACCTATCTCAAGGGCCTGCAACGCTGATCGATGCGTTTGGGTCACGTGACAATTGAATGACAGTCGCGCGATGTCGATGCGCGCTCCCTTGCACGTATTCCGCTTCGGTTTACCTTGGTGCCAGTTGCCCCTGGGACCCGCTCGATTCGGGAGACGTCTTGACATGAAAACCCGTATCTTCGGCACAATCGGTGTGGCGATGCTCGCCCTCGCGGGGAGCGTGTCCGCGCAGGAGGTAACCGATCCCGTTGCCGCCGCGCCCGTTTCGGAGCAGCCGCTCGCACTTTCGCGGATCGACCCGAGCAAGAACGTCGTTCTCCGCTATGACATTCGCGCTGGCGCCCAGGCACGCCCGGCCTATTTCGGGTCGGACGATTACACAATCGCACCTGATTTCGCGATCCGCTTCGACTACGCGAAAATCCGCGGACTGGGTGAGTACGGCGATGCCACGGGCTCGCGGCCGCCAAGTGCCCTTGGCCTGCGTGGCTCGCTGCGGTTCATCGGGAAGCGCGACAGCGGCGATCATGACGAGTTGAAAGGGCTTGAGGATATCGACCCGACCCTGGAACTCGGTCTCGGTGTCGTTTACCGGCAGCGGAATTTCGAGGCCTTCGGCGACGTTCGATATGGCGTGCTGGGCACGCAGGATTTCTTCGGCGAGGTCGGGCTCGATGCGATCAGCTATCCCAACGATCGCTGGGAACTGCGGGTCGGCCCGCGGTTCAGTTTCGGCGACAACGGCTTCACCGATACCTACTTCGGCGTGACCGACGCAGAGTCGGACGCAAGCGGGCTTGACGCGTTCGACCCCGATGGCGGTCTGCTCGGCGCAGGGATCGAGGCAACGGCCCGCTACCGGTTCAACGAGCTCTGGGGCCTTGAGGCGTCAGTGCGCGCCGACCGTCTGCTGAATGGCGCCGCGGATTCTCCGATCACGGAGATGGGCAACGAAGACCAGTTCCGTGTCCGCGTCGGCGTGACCCGCGAACTCGTTCTGCAATTCTGATCCACAGCGTTTCGTCTCAAACCTGAACCGCCTTTCGCCGCCTCCCGGGCGCGAAAGGCGCTGCGCGATACATCAGGGTGTCGCCCTGACGCCAAAGGTGCCGGGGCACCGCGTTGGATTGCAGCCTGCCGGGCGGCGACGCGGTGCGATCTCCGGGTTTCCCGGCGATGTTCCGTTGTGGGTGTGCAGGCGGAACAGCCCCGCAGGGCCGTCCCGGCCAGTCCGTTCAGGCGCGTCCGAGCTTTCGCAGCCGCGCTTCCCGCAATTGCGCGAAGTCGTCTCCGGCGTGGTAGGAGGACCGCGTCAGCGGCGTTGCCGAGACCATCAGGAAGCCTTTGCCATAGGCCGCCTTCTCGTAGGACTTGAACTCCTCCGGCGTCACGAAGCGTTCCACCGCGTGATGCTTCGGCGTCGGCTGTAGGTATTGTCCGATGGTCAGGAAATCGACGTCCGCCGAGCGCATGTCGTCCATCACCTGCAATACGCCCTGCCGGTCCTCCCCGAGACCGACCATGATGCCGGACTTGGTGAACATCGTCGGGTCCAGCTCCTTCACCCGCTGCAACAGGCGCAGCGAGTGGAAATAGCGCGCCCCCGGCCGCACCGTGGGGTAGAGGCCCGGCACCGTTTCAAGGTTGTGGTTGAACACATCCGGTTTCGCCTCGACCACGGTTTCCAGCACCTCCGGGGTGCATTTCAGGAAATCCGGGGTCAGGATCTCGATCGTGGACTCCGGCGCGCGATGCCGGATGGCGCGGATCGTCTGGGCGAAATGCTCCGCGCCGCCGTCCTCCAGATCGTCCCTGTCGACCGACGTGACAACCACGTGGCGCAGCCCGAGCTTCTGCACCGCATGGGCCACGCGGCCCGGCTCGAAGGCGTCCAGATCCTGCGGCTTGCCGGTCGCCACGTTGCAGAAGGTGCAGCCGCGGGTACAGATCTCGCCCATGATCATCATCGTGGCGTGCCCCTGGCTCCAGCATTCGCCCACATTCGGGCAGCCGGCTTCCTCGCAGACCGTGGACAGCCCCAGCTCCCGCATCAGCTTGTGCGTATCGTTGAACCCCTGGCCGCCGGGCGCCTTCACCCGGATCCAGGCGGGTTTCTTTGGCTGGGCGTTGTCGGGCCGGTGGGCCTTCTCAGGGTGGCGTTGATCGGGGATCTTCAGGTCGCGCATCTCACACCTCGCAGTTCCCTGAGTCATATAGGGGCCGCCATCTAAAACCAATCGCCATTTCCTACACGCAACCCAGCCATGCGGAAACGCGACGTGCCGTCGCCCGAACCGCCGCGAAGCCGGTGTCAGGCGGGTGCAACCGCGTTCGGAGCCCCGTGACGGGGATGCCGCCTACCGCGCCGGCGCAAGCCCCTTGAGATAGGCGGCTATCGCGTCCCGGTCGTCGTCGGGCAGCTGGCTGAGACCGGCGATGATGGATTCCATCTCCCGGCTCACCTCCTCGTGGTCCGGGCTAAAGCCGCTTTCCAGGTACCAGGCCATTTCGGCCGTGCTCCAGCTGATCGCGGCCGGCGTGATGTTGGGCACGTCCCCGCGGCCGGCCGGATTTGCGGCACCCGCCATCCAGCGGCTTCGGTCGAGCCCGCCGAACCGGTCTCGCGGCGTGTGGCATTCGGCGCAATGGCCGAGCGCCTCGACGAGGTAGCGGCCGCGCTCGATCTGCGGGCTCGGCGCGGCGCCCACGAAAGCGTCCTTCAGATAGCGCTGCTTCCAGAAGCCGATCGCACCGCGGAAGGAATAGGGGAAGGGGATCTCGTTGGCCCCGCGTGGCGTCGAATCCTCGGGCAGTGTGTCCAGATAGGCCTTGAGGTCCGCCACATCCTGCAGCGCCATCCGGGTGTAGGTCGTGTAGGGCATCGCCGGGTAGAGGTGCCGGCCATCGGGCGTGACCCCGCGCTTCAACACCCCTGCGAGGTCGGCGAGACTGTACCCGCCAATACCATGCGTCGGGTCCGGGGAGATATTCGGAACAACGAAGGTGCCGAACGCCGTGGGCAACCTGCGCCCGCCGGAGAGCAGCGGCGCCTCCTGCGCTTCGGCGCCACGGTCGGCATGGCAGGAGGCACAGCCCGCGGCGAGGAATACCTGCCGGCCGGCCGCCGCGTCGCCGCTGAAGCCGGCCACCGCGGTCTCCGGCAATGGGCGCGCCCGCGTCAGCCAGAAGCCGCCGGCCCCGAGCAGACCCACGATGAGAACGAGGAATGTGAGAAAACGGCCCATATGCTGTCCTTCCACGACCGGCGCCGCGCCACGGCGCAACGTCCCTTGGCGGCAGATTAGAAAGTTCCGCGCTGCAGCGCAAAGGCAGGAAGGCGGTCTTTCCGGGAGGGTTGCGTAACGGCACTGCGTCCTTGCCGAGCCTCCGCGCCAATCTGGCGCCTGTTCCCGGCGCGCGCCGCCGACCCTCGGCCGCATCTTGCGCGCCGCCGGTCGCAGGGCGCCACGGGACGGCGCGCGAGATGATCAGCCGGTTCACCCCGATCGCATCGGGGTTTAGAAGCCCGACGGGCGCGGCACCCGGCCGGGCCGGTCGGCGGTCATCCAATCGGGCCAGTAGCCCGCCCGTTCGATGGCGACGATCAGCAGGCAGACGACCAGAACGCCAAGCACGAGCATCACGCGCTGCCCCGACGGCGGGTTCTGAACCCAGCGTTTCATTCGGAAGAACCAGTGGGGGCCGAGCATGGTGGTTTCGGTGTGTCCGGGGTCTGGAAGGGAACCGTTCCGCAGCGAACGGTCCAGAGCGGCGTCAGCTTGCGCCAAGCGCGACCCAGCGGCAAGGGGGCATCCGCGCACTGCCAACGTTCCGAATGCGATCTGCCCGCGAGAGGCCGCCGACGGTTGGCGCAGGCGGCGCGGCTTCCCCGGCATTTGGGCTGCAACCTCCATGAAATTTACGTTTTTCCTAGCCGCATTGGCCAATTGGCGTTATTCTTCGGCGCATCAGACCCGGTCCACCGGGCGACAGAGGCAGTGTAGCGGTACTCCAATGACGGAAATGGTGTACGGGACCGCGCCCGCGCAATCGGGCGATCCGGTCCTTCCACGTTGGTGGCGGACGGTCGACAAGTGGTCGATTTCCGCCGTGCTCATGCTGTTCGGCATCGGGCTGTTGCTGGGGCTCGCGGCCTCGCCGCCCCTTGCCGCGCGGAACGGGCTGGACTCGTTCCACTACGTCGAACGTCAGATCTTTTTCGGCGGGTTGGCGCTGCTGACCATGCTCGTGGTGTCGATGATGTCGCCGGCACTGGTGCGCCGGCTGGCGGTGCTGGGCTTCCTCGCAGCCTTCGTGTCGCTGTTGCTGCTGCCGCTGTTCGGAACGGATTTCGGAAAGGGGGCGGTGCGCTGGTATTCCTTCGGTTTCGCCTCCGTGCAGCCGTCGGAGTTTCTCAAGCCCGCCTTCGTGGTGCTGGCAGGCTGGCTGATGGCCGCCAGCCACGATGTCGGCGGCCCGCCGGGCAAGGCCGTCTCCTTCGGCCTGGTCTGCGTGATTGTCGGCCTGCTGGCGATGCAGCCCGATTTCGGGCAGGCGGCGCTGATCCTGTTTGCCTGGGGCGTGATGTATTTCGTCGCCGGTGCGCCGATGCTGCTGCTTGTCGGCATCGCCAGCGGCGTCGTCGGCTTCGGTGTCGTCGCCTACAATTCATCGGAGCACTTCGCCCGCCGCATCGACGGTTTCCTGTCGCCGGATGTCGATCCGCGCACGCAGCTGGGCTATGCCACGAACGCCATTCAGGAGGGCGGCTTCTTTGGCGTCGGCGTGGGAGAGGGGCAGGTGAAATGGTCGCTGCCGGACGCCCACACCGATTTCATCATCGCCGTGGCCGCGGAAGAATACGGGCTCATCCTCGTTCTGCTGATCCTTGCGCTCTACGGCACCGTCGTTGTCCGCTCGCTCTTCCGCCTGATGAAGGAACGCGACCCGTTCATTCGTCTCGCGGGCACCGGGCTCGCCTGCATGTTCGGCGTGCAGGCGATGATCAACATGGGGGTCGCGGTGCGGCTCCTGCCCGCCAAGGGCATGACGCTGCCCTTCGTTTCCTACGGGGGCTCGTCGCTGATCGCGGGCGGGATCGCGCTCGGCATGCTGCTGGCCTTCACGCGGCAGCGCCCGCAGGGCGAGATCGCCGACATCTTCCAGCGCAGGGGGCGGTAATGGCCGCGCCCCTCGCCATCATCGCGGCAGGCGGCACCGGCGGGCACATGTTCCCGGCGCAGGCCCTGGCCGAGGCCCTTCTGGCGCGCGGCTGGCGGGTCCGGCTTTCGACCGATGCGCGCGGTGCGCGCTATGCCGGCGGTTTCCCCGATGCGGTGGAGATCGTCGAGGTCGCCTCCGCCACCTTCGCGCGCGGCGGCGCGCTCGCCAAGGCCGTGGTGCCGTTCCGCATTGCCGCCGGTGTCATCGGTGCCTGTGTCCGCATGTTGATCGAACGGCCCGCCATCGTGATTGGCTTCGGCGGCTATCCGACGATTCCAGCGATGTCCGCGGGCTGGCTGCTGCGCCGGCCGCGGATGATCCACGAACAGAATGGCGTGCTGGGGCGCGTCAACGAGGTTTTTGCCCGCCGTGTGAACGCGGTGGCTTGCGGAACATGGCCCACCAACCTGCCCACGGGGGTGGAGGGCCACTACACCGGGAACCCGGTGCGCTCGGCGGTGATGGAGCGGGCAGGCGCCCCGTTCATTCCGCCGGGCGACTACCCCATGTCGATCCTGGTGATCGGCGGCAGCCAGGGCGCGCGCATCCTGTCGGACATCGTGCCGCCCGCCATCGCCGCGCTTCCGCTGGACCTGCTCCGGCACGTGCGGGTCGCGCATCAGGCCCGCGGCGAAGACGAGGCGCGCGTGACCGCCTATTATGCCGATCATGCCATCGACGCCGAGGTGCAGCCGTTCTTCGACGACGTGCCGCGGCGCATGAGCGAGGCGCAGTTGGTGATCTCCCGCTCCGGCGCCTCGTCGGTGGCCGATATCTCCGCGATCGGCCGGCCCGCCATCCTGATCCCCTTCGCTGCCGCATTGGGCGATCACCAGACCGCGAATGCGCGGGGATTGTCGGAGGCCGAGGCCGCCATCGTCATTCCCGAATCCCGACTTGATGTCGAAACCCTTTCGGAACACATAGGCGCGATCCTGACGCAGCCCGGGGCGGCGACACAGATGGCGCATAACGCGCTGGCCCAGGGGCGGCCGGATGCGACGGAAAGACTTGTCGAGATGGTGGAGTCGCTGTCCGGCACACAAACAACAATTACGGGGCCTGAGCAGAGATGATGGACGGAAGCACATTGATGAACGCGGTGACCAAACTGCCCACCGACGTGGGCGCCATCCACTTCGTCGGTATCGGCGGCATCGGCATGTCGGGTATCGCGGAGGTGCTGCTCACCCATGGCTACACGGTTCAGGGCTCCGACCTGAAAGCCACCAAGATAACCGACCGGCTGCAAAAGCTCGGCGCCACGGTCTTCATCGGCCAGACGGAGGAGAACCTCGACGAAGCCGCCGTCGTCGTCATCTCCTCGGCGATCAAGCCCGGCAACCCCGAACTCGACGGCGCCCGCGCCCGCGGCCTGCCGGTTGTGCGCCGCGCCGAGATGCTGGCCGAACTCATGCGGCTCAAGTCCAACGTCGCCATCGCCGGCACCCATGGCAAGACCACGACCACAACCATGGTCGCCACCCTGCTGGACGCCGGCGGCATCGACCCCACCGTCATCAACGGCGGCATCATCCACGCCTATGGCTCCAACGCGCGCGCGGGGCAGGGCGAGTGGATGGTGGTGGAGGCCGACGAGAGCGACGGCACCTTCAACCGCCTGCCCGCGACCATCGCCATCATCACCAATATCGACCCCGAGCACATGGAGCACTGGGGCACGATCGAGAACCTGCGCGCGGGCTTCAAGACCTTCGTGGAGAACATCCCCTTCTACGGCGTCGCGGTCTGCTGCACCGATCACCCGGAGGTGCAAGCGCTGGTCGGCAAGATCACCGACCGCAAGGTGATCACCTACGGCTTCAACGCCCAGGCCGACGTGCGCGCCACCAACCTCTCCTACAAGGCCGGCGTGGCGCATTTCGACGTCGCCCTGCGCGACGACGACACGGTGATCGAGGGCTGCACCCTGCCGATGCCGGGCGACCACAATGTCTCCAACGCGCTCGCCGCCGTCGCCGTGGCGCGCCACCTCGGCATGAAGCGCGACGAGATCCGAAGCGCGCTTGCCAGTTTCGGCGGCGTGAACCGGCGCTTCACCAAGGTCGGCGAAGTGAATGGCGTCACGATCATCGACGACTACGGCCATCACCCGGTGGAAATCGCGGCCGTGCTCAAGGCCGCGCGCCAGGCCACAGAGGGCCGCGTGATCGCCGTGCACCAGCCGCACCGCTACTCCCGCCTGCACAACCTGTTCGACGATTTCTGTGCCTGTTTCAACGAGGCCGATGTCGTGGCCATTGCCGAGGTCTTTGCCGCGGGCGAGGCCCCCATCGAAGGCGCGGACCGGGATTCGCTCGTCGCCGGGCTGATCCGCCACGGCCACCGCCACGCCCGTGCGCTTCTCAGCGAGGAAGATCTCGAGCGCCTCGTGCGCGAGCAGACCCAGCCGGGCGACATGGTCGTCTGCCTCGGGGCCGGGACGATCTCCGCCTGGGCCAACAACCTGCCGGAGCGTCTGGGCAAGTAGACGCGATGGCTCCGGCCGGCCGCGAAGCCGCACCGGGGCAGGAAGGGAAGAGCGCGATGAACGCACTCGTTTGGGGATGTCTCTGGGTCATGGCCGCGACCGCCGTCGCGATGCTGCCGATGAAATACCAGTATGTTCCCGGCCTCGGGCTGCTTCTGGCAGCGCCGTGGCTCATCTGGAATATCGGCGCCGCCTATGGCTGGGTGCCCCTGCTGATCGCCACCGCCGCCTTCGTGTCGATGTTCCGCAAACCGCTGCGGTACATGATCCTCCGCGCTGCCGGCCGGTCGCGCGAGGAGGCGATGGGCCGCGCGCGGAAGCGGGCCGGGGAGGGCGCGCAATGAGCCTCTCGCTGACACTCGCCTGTCTCTGGGCGCTGGCCGCCACGTTCCTGGCGATGATCCCGTCGAAACGCAGCCACTGGCCGCAGGCCTATGTGCTGATTGCCATCGGCATCCCGTTGCTCGGCTTTGTCACCTACGAAAACGGCCCCATGGCCGGGCTGCTGGTCTTCATCGCCGGCGCCTCGATCCTGCGCTGGCCGCTGATCTACCTCTGGCGCTGGATCAAGCGCCACACCGTCGGCAAGCCCGACAGGATGAAGGCAAACGAAAGCCAGGGCAAACCCTCCTGATCCCTGCGGCGTTACGCTGCTGGCGCAGAACGAGGTGAGATCGACGCGCCGGGCCAAAACCGGTCCCTCATCAGGGCACCCCGCGCGGAACACGGCCGAAGGCCGCCGCGCATCGCCGGTCCGCCCCGACGGGCCGGCGATCCCTCACCGCCAGCGCGACGATCTGACTTCGTTCAGCACGGAGGGATAAAGCGCTGCCGTTCAGGGTGTCGTGCGCCGCCCCGCGGACCGGCGACGCCCGGCTCGCACAAGAAACCCCGATTGAGCCAGCCCCCGAGCGGTCCCACTCCCGGCCAAGCCGATCCCCGCGCGGAACAAGGCCGAAGGCCGCCGCGCATCGCCGGTCCGCCCCCACGGACCGGCGATACCTCACCGCCACCGCGACGCTCTGACGTTGGTCGGGGCGGAGGGATAAAGCGCTGCCGTTCAGGGTGTCGTGCGCCGCTCCGCCGACCGGCGATCCCCGGCTCGCTCAACAAACTCCCGATTGAGGCAGCCCCCGACCGGTCCCACTCCCGGCCACGCCGCACCCCGCGCGGAACAAGGCCGTCAGGCCGCCGCGCATCGCCGGTCCGCCCGCACGGGCCGGCGATCCCTATCCGCCACCGCGACGCTCTGACGTTGGTCGGGGCGGAGGAATAAAGCGCTGCCGTTCCGAGCGTCGTTAGTCGCCCCGCCGACCGGCGCCGCCCGGTTCGCACAAGAAACCCCCGAATGAAGCAGCGCCCGACCGGCCCCAAACCCCGCCACGCCGGTCTCCGCGCGGAACAAGGCCGTCAGGCCGCCGCGCATCGCCGGTCCGCCCCAACGGGCCGGCGATCCCTATCCGTCACCGCGACGCTCTGACTTCGTTTGGAGCGGAGGGATAAAGCGCTGCCATTCAAAGCGCTATTCGCCGCCCCGCGGACCGGCGATGCCCGGCTCGCACAAGAAAACCCCGGCTGAAGCAGCGCCCCAACCTGCGACTTGTGTGCTGTCGCCGTCGGGGCGGCGGCGTTGCATTCCGATTTCGCGCAACGACTTCAGGACGATGCACTTGCCAAGGCGCCATAGGTCTCGGTCGAGGTTTCCGGGCGATGCGGTTACATGTAGTTTCCACCCATTTGCTCGGGCGCCCAGCCTCAGCCGTGCCCAACCGGCCCGTGGTGCCGGAGGCGTGCGTCCAATCCGACCAGGGTGCATTGGCGCAGTTCTGCAATGGCGAGACGTGGTTCGGGACTCCGACACGAAACGTCCGGAGTGGGCATTGCGATGTACCCACCCCGTGTCGGCCGCGTCTCGTGGTGCTTTCGCCCTCCCCGGAACCCGCGCGAGGGGGCGTCTCCGGGCGGCCGGCCCCCCTCATTTTGTGGCTTGATCCTTAACGATTGGTGAATGCGCGCTCGTAACCCATTGAAATATAATGCCTCTGGAAATGTCTCACCATGAGACACCCTGAGGGCCGCGAAAACCGGTCTCGACAGCCGGCCCGCCGCTCCGCTATCAGGCCAACCCAGAGACTGGAAGGAACCCGCCCCATGGCCCAGCCCGATCAGATCGAGGTCCGCGGTACGCTCACCCCGGGCCGCCCGCTCTCGTCGCTGACCTGGCTGCGGGTCGGCGGCCCGGCCCAGTGGCTGTTCCAGCCGGCCGACCGGGAGGACCTCCGTGCCTTCATGGAGCGGCTGGATCGGGAGGTCCCGGTCTTTCCCATCGGTGTCGGCTCCAACCTGATCGTCCGCGACGGCGGCATCCGCGGCGTCGTGATCCGGCTGGGCCGGGGGTTCAACGACATCGCCTGCGGCGAGCGCACAGTGACGGCCGGCGCCGCCGCGCTCGACGCCCATGTGGCCCGCAAGGCCGCGCAGGCGGGGCTCGACCTGACCTTCCTGCGCACCATTCCCGGCGCCATCGGGGGCGCCGTGCGGATGAACGCGGGCTGCTACGGCTCCTACGTGGCCGATCACGTGGTCGAGGCCGAGGCGGTCACGCGCATGGGCAGCGTCGTGACCCTCACGCCGGAGGCGCTGCAATTCGCCTACCGTCAGACCAGCCTGCCGCGTGGGTGGGTGATTACCCGCGCGACCTTCCGGGCCGAACCGGGCGACCCGGAGCAGCTCGCCGAGCGCATGGAGGCGCAGCTTGGTCGCCGTGACGCCACCCAGCCCACGAAGGAGCGTTCCGCCGGCTCCACCTTCCGCAATCCGGCGGGGTTCAGCTCCACCGGTCAGGCCGACGATACGCATGATCTCAAGGCCTGGAAGGTGATCGACGACGCCGGGATGCGCGGGGCGCGACTCGGTGGCGCGCGGATGTCGGAAAAGCACTCCAACTTCCTGATTAATGCCGAGAATGCCACGGCCGCCGACCTTGAGGGCCTGGGAGAGCTGGTGCGGAAAAAGGTTTACCGTGCGAGCGGAATTCAGCTAGAGTGGGAAATCATGAGGGTCGGTGAACAGACCCCGGATAATACATGACCGCCGCAAGGTGGCAGGACAGGCGGTGAAGCCGCGCGCGGCGCGGATTTCACAAAACAAAAATGGGCCAATGGCCCGGTGAACGAGGCGGGCATGTCGAGCAGGGCATCCCCTAGAGTGGCGGTTCTCATGGGAGGGCCATCGGCGGAGCGCGAGGTGTCGCTCTCGTCAGGGCGCGAATGCGCCGAGGCTCTCAGGGGCGAAGGTTTCGAGGTTGTTGAACTGGACGCTGGGCCGGATCTTCCGGCGCGGCTGGCGGAAATCGTTCCCGATGTCGCCTTCAACGCGCTGCACGGCCGCTGGGGCGAGGATGGCTGTGTGCAGGGGCTGCTGGAATGGGTGCGTCTGCCCTATACGCATTCCGGCGTGCTGGCATCGGCATTGGCGATGGACAAGGAACGCAGCAAGGCGGCCTATCGCAGCGCCGGGCTTCCGGTTGTCGACAGTCGCCTTGCCTGCGCCGACGAGGTGCGTGCGCGGCACGTGATGGAGCCGCCCTATGTGGTGAAGCCCAACAACGAGGGCTCGTCGGTGGGTGTCTATCTGGTGCACGAGGCCGCCAATGGGCCACCCAAGCTTTCCGCCGATATGCCGGATGTCGTGATGGTCGAGCAATTCGCACCGGGGCGGGAGCTGACGACGACCGTCATGGGAAACAGGGCGCTTTCGGTCACCGACATTTACGCGGACGGTTGGTACGACTACGATGCAAAATACAAGCCGGGCGGATCGCGCCACGTGGTGCCGGCCAACATCCCGGCCGAGGTGTTCGAGGCCTGCCTGGATTACGCCCTGCGTGCCCATCGGGTGTTAGGATGCCGAGGGATTTCCCGAACTGATTTCCGGTGGGACGAGGGGCGCGGACTGGACGGGCTGGTGCTGCTTGAGACCAATACGCAGCCCGGAATGACGCCAACGTCGCTGGCGCCCGAACAAGCCGCTGCGGCGGGCTATGATTTCGGAGCATTCTGCCGCTGGATCGTGGAGGACGCCTCTTGCAATCGGTGAGCCGCCCTCAGCGCCACGACCCCGCACCTTCGCGCTGGTCCTACCGGCTGAACAGGCTTTGGCTCACGCCGGGCTACCGGCGGATACTGCGGCTTGGGTTTCCGCTTTTTCTGATGGCGGGTGCGGCGGCGTGGTACCTCTCAGATGCGCAGCGTCTGGAAGCTTTGCGTGACAGCTACGCCGAAGCCCGGCGGGCGATCGAGCAGCGTCCGGAGTTCATGGTGAACCTGCTGTCGGTGGAGGGCGCTTCGCCGGAGCTTGCCGAGGCCGTACGCGAGACCCTCGCCCTGCGCTTGCCCATGTCCTCCTTCGACATGGACCTTGAATCCATGCGGCGCAATGTCATTGCCTTCAACGCAGTGGCCGACGCCGACCTGCGTGTGCGAACTGGCGGTGTCCTCTCGGTGCAGATCACGGAGAGGGTTCCCGCCGTGTTGTGGCGTCATCCACGCGGACTGAGCCTGCTCGACGCCGATGGTCACATGGTCGCTGGCACCTCAGATCGCGGTGCATGGCCGGACTTGCCGCTGGTGGCGGGGGAGGGGGCCGAGGAGGCGATCCCCGAGGCGCTTTCATTGATCGCCGCCGCCGCGCCGCTGGAGGAGCGGTTGCGTGGGCTGGTACGGATGGGCGAACGCCGCTGGGATCTCGTGCTCGACCGCAACCAGCGCATCCTGCTGCCCGAGAAATACGCGGTCTCCACTCTGGAGCGACTGTTGGCACTCTCCAAGGGCCGCCAGATGCTGGAACGTGACGTGACCGTCGTGGATTTCCGCAACCCCCGCCGCCCCACCGTGCGGTTGAACCGAAACGCAGTCCTGGAACTGCGAAACATAAGAGACACGGATATCGGAGCCCCCCTGTAATGACCGACCTCTACCAGTCTCAGCGCGCGATGCGCCGGATGCGCAAACAGGCAATGGACCGCGGTGTCATTGCCATTCTCGACGTGGGTACCTCCAAGATTGCGTGCCTCGTGCTGCGCTTCGACGGTGCCGACAAGTTCGAGGGCACTGACGGTGTCGGATCGCTGGCCGGACAATCGAGCTTCCGTGTCATCGGAGCGGCGACCACACGCTCGCGCGGCGTGGCCTTTGGCGAGATCAGCGCGATGCAGGAGACTGAGCGGGCTATTCGTACCGCGGTGCAGGGCGCACAGAAAATGGCCGGTGTACGTGTCGACCACGTGATCGCTTGTTTCGCCGGTGCGCGGCCGCGCAGCTATGGGCTCGACGGACGTATTGATCTGGCCGACAGCATCGTCTCCGAGGATGACGTGGCCCGCGTGCTGGCCTGCTGCGATGTGCCCGACTATGGGTCCGACCGGGAGATGCTGCACGCTCAGCCGGTGAACTTCGCCATTGACCACCGCACGGGCCTCTCCGACCCGCGCGGGCAGATGGGCAATGCGCTGGCGGTGGACATGCACATGCTCACGGTCGATGCACGGTCCGTGCAAAACCTGCTCTATTGCATCAAGCGCTGCGATCTGGAACTCGCGGGCCTTGCCTCCTCGGCATATGTCTCCGGGATATCGGCGCTCGTCGAGGACGAGCAGGAGTTGGGTTCTGCCTGCATCGATCTCGGTGGCGGCGCCACCGGCCTGTCGATCTTCATAAAGAAACACATGATCTATGCCGACAGTGTGCGGATCGGTGGCGATCACATTACGCAGGATATTTCCAAGGGCTTGAAAGTGCCGTTGAACACGGCGGAGAGAATCAAGACCTTCTATGGCGGTGTCATGGCGACCGGCATGGATGACCGGGAGATGATCGAGATCGGCGGCGACACCGGTGACTGGGAACACGACCGGCGCACCGTCAGCCGTGCAGAATTGATCGGCATCATGCGCCCGCGCGTCGAAGAAATCCTGGAAGAGGTGCGGGTGCGTCTGGACGCCTCCGGCTTCGAGCACCTGCCGGCGCGCCAGATCGTACTCACCGGAGGCGCCAGCCAGATCCCGGGTCTCGATCTGTTGGCCAACAAGATCCTCGGACAGCAGGTGCGCCTTGGCCGTCCACTCCGGGTTCAGGGACTGCCGCAGGCGGCCACGGGCCCAGCCTTCTCTTCTGCCGTAGGGCTATGCCTGTTTGCCGCGCATCCGCAGGACGAGTGGTGGGACTTCGATATCCCCGCCGATCGTTACCCGGCACGGTCGCTGAAGCGGGCCGTGAAATGGTTCCGCGACAACTGGTAGGGGGACGGTTCAAGCAACGGAGTTGCAGTTCGCGCCTGCGGCAATTGCGATGGCGCGGCAGCGAAGCGGATTTCAGGGTGGGCGCGCGGATATTCGACAGTAGAAACTGAATAGTTACACTGGATTTTCAGTCCGTTGATCTGTACGCTTTTTTCCACAACAACGCGTCGGCTTTGAACCCGACGCACGGCAGGCCGAGCAGCCGCCCCGAAACGAAAAAGATCGCCGCACGTTGCGGTTTGGGCACGCGCAGTCCCCTCGGGCTCCGCGGTCTTTGTGCGTGAGGGGGCGGCAACCACCATATGCAGCCATTTCAGGTAGATGCAGGTGGTAAGGCAAAAAAACTTTCCATATTTTGTGGCATTTTTGCACTTTTTTGATGACGCGCCGTAGTCGTCCGCGTATTGTCGTCCCAATCAATTTGGAATCCCCGGGTTTGCCCCGGTCAGGACAGGCAGCAACCGCTCGGCAACGGGGCGGCATAACAAGGCGGAGAAAAGATGGCATTGAATCTCACCATGCCCGAGCAGGAAGAGCTCAAGCCGCGCATCACCGTTTTCGGTGTGGGCGGCGCCGGCGGGAATGCGGTCAACAACATGATCGAGAAGAACCTGGAAGGTGTGGATTTCGTCACCGCCAACACCGATGCCCAGGCCCTGCAGCAAAGCAATGCTCCCGCGCGCGTTCAGATGGGTGTGAAGGTCACCGAGGGGCTCGGCGCCGGTGCACGCCCGACGGTCGGTGCCGCTGCCGCTGAGGAAACCATCGAGGAAATCGTCGATCACCTGGCTGGCGCACATATGTGTTTCATCACCGCCGGTATGGGTGGCGGCACTGGGACGGGGGCCGCGCCGATTATCGCACAGGCTGCACGCGAACTCGGTGTGTTGACAGTTGGTGTTGTCACGAAGCCGTTCCAGTTCGAAGGCGCCAAGCGGATGCGTCAGGCCGAAGAGGGCGTGGACGCACTCCAAAAGGTCGTGGACACGCTGATCATCATCCCGAACCAGAACCTTTTCCGGCTCGCCAACGAGAAGACGACCTTTACCGAGGCGTTTTCGCTGGCAGACGATGTCCTTTACCAGGGCGTCAAGGGCGTGACGGACCTGATGGTTCGTCCGGGCCTGATCAACCTCGACTTCGCCGACGTGCGGTCGGTCATGGACGAGATGGGCAAGGCGATGATGGGCACGGGCGAGAGCGAGGGCGAGGATCGTGCGATCCAGGCCGCCGAGGCCGCCATTGCCAACCCGCTGCTAGACGAGATCTCGCTCAAGGGCGCCAAGGGCGTTCTGATCAATATCACCGGTGGCTACGACCTGACCCTGTTCGAACTCGACGAAGCTGCCAACCGGA
Source organism: Tropicimonas marinistellae (assembly GCF_001509585.1). Taxonomy (GTDB): domain Bacteria; phylum Pseudomonadota; class Alphaproteobacteria; order Rhodobacterales; family Rhodobacteraceae; genus Tropicimonas; species Tropicimonas marinistellae. The sequence goes on from NZ_LNCI01000020.1 coordinate 19,942, forward strand.
TCCGCGAAGAGGTCGACCCGGACGCCAATATCATCGTTGGCTCGACCCTCGATACGGCGATGGATGGCCACATGCGCGTATCCGTCGTGGCGACGGGGATCGATGCCTCCGCCGTGGTCCAGGATATTCCGCGCCCGGCCCGCAAGCTGCGCGATCCGGTCATGCCCGACGCCGAGGCGGCACCTGCACAGGTGGAAATGGAGCCGGAGCAGGTCGCCGCACGTCGATCCGCGCCGGTCGAGGCCTCGCAGCCCGTCGAAGAACCCAACCTGTTCGCCAGTGACTATTCGGCAGGCAATGAAATCGATGACGATTTCGCCGAAGACGACCTGCCCCCGCCGGCATATCGTCAACCGGCTGCGGAATCCCTGCAGATGGTCGAAGCCGCCGAGGACGCTGGTGAGGAGGGCTATGTCCCGCCGCAACCGCGACGCCCCGGTACGCCAAGCCCGGAAGCGCTGCAGCGTCTGCAAGCCGCAGTTCGCAAGTCCGCGCCGGTGTCTCCCGAACCGCGGCGTGAAGCGGCACCGGAGGTCGAGGCAGCTTCCGTTGAAAAGCGGAGCTTCGGTATCAGCACGTTGATCCACCGCATGTCCGGGCACAACGAAACAGCCGAACGACCCGCCGCTCACAACCCGCGCCAGCAGCCTCCGCAGCTGCGCCAACAGACAGGCCGGCCAAGCCAGGCCTATGACGATGACCCTGAGATGGATCCCGAGCAGGAGCGCATTGAGATCCCCGCATTCTTGCGGCGTCAGGCAAACTGATAAAAAACTATCCCTCGTTAACCTCCTATGGGGTCGGCTTGTCCGACCCCTTTTTCTTTTGTTTTAAGGCGATTAGAGCGTGATCTTCTTGCATCGGCGGGCTTCCGCCTACACGGGATGGATGGATGTTTCACGCGGTTACAATGTTTGAGTTGAGGAAAATGCGACCCATTCGTATCTGCTGAGTTGCCGGCTGGCTGTGCCGGTTTGAAGAAAGCCATTCAGTTGCAGACGACTCTGAAGACCACCGCGACGCTCATCGGCGAAGGCCTCCATTCCGGACGGCCGGCGCGCATTGCAATTGCGCCTGCCCCTGCCGACAGCGGCATTGTATTCCGGCGGACCGACGCGGTTGCCGGGAGCCCGGTGGTTCCAGCCCGTTGGGATGCAACGCAACACGTGCCGCTCTGCACCCGGCTGGTGAATGCCGATGGGGTCAGCATCTCCACGGTGGAACATGTCATGGCCGCGCTGGCCGGACTCGGTGTGCATAACGCGCGTATCGACGTAAGCGGGCCGGAAGTGCCGATCCTTGACGGGAGCGCGGCGCCGTTCGTTCGCGCCGTGCTGAAAGCGGGCCTTGCCCGCCTGGATGCGCCCCTCAAGGTGTTGCGGGTTCTGAAACCCGTCGAGGTCCGTGAAGGTGAGGCGGTGGCCCGGTTGTCTCCGTGCCCCGAGTTGCGTCTCGATTTCGAGATAGATTTCGACGATTCCGCAATCGGTCATCAACGTCGCGTGCTGAAAATGGGCAATGGCGCTTTCGTTCGTGAGCTTTGCGACAGCCGTACATTTTGCCGTCTGGCCGACGTGGAGTACATGCAAGCCAACGGTCTGGCGCTTGGCGGCACGATGGAAAATGCGGTGGTGGTCGACGGCGCGAACGTGTTGACGCCGGGTGGACTGCGCCATGCCGACGAGCCGGTGCGTCACAAGATGCTCGATGCCCTCGGTGACCTGGCGCTCGCGGGCGGGCCGATTCTCGGAGAATACACGGGCATCCGTGCTGGTCACACGCTGACGAACAAGCTCTTGCGCGCGCTCTTCGCCACGCCTGGGGCCGCCGAGTGGACTGTATGCGCGCCCGATGTGCAGGCCCGGCTGCCTGGAACGGGCGTCGGAATGGGAGACCTTGCAGCGGTCGCCTGATCACAGTGACTTCCCAAGTCGCGGAAATCCGGCGCAGACCCGTTTTGTGCCGGATTTTTCTGTGCTAGACGATGGCAAATCGCAGGCTCTCGAAGGAGGCCTGGGGCAGAAAAAACGGCAAGGGTCTCAAGGCATGGCGTCGCGTGGCATGACAATCCGGCTGGTGGGAGCTTTGGCGATTCTCGGTGCGCTCGCGGGGTGTGGCTCCGGTCCGGGCTTGAAAGCTAGCCGCGGCGTTCCGCTGGAGACTTTCACGGCCGAGGAAATCTACAAGCGTGCCGAGTATGACCTGAATAACGGCGATCCGGACGATGCGGCCGAACTATTCGGCGAGATCGAGCGTCTCTATCCCTATTCCGAATGGGCCAAGCGGGCGTTGATCATGCAGGCCTTTTCCTATCACACGGATCGTGACTACGAGAATTCTCGCAGTTCCGCGCAGCGATATATCGACTTCTATCCGGCCGACGAGGATGCGGCCTATGCCCAATACCTTCTGGCACTGAGCTACTATGATCAGATCGACGAAGTGGGCCGCGACCAGGGGCTGACCTTTCAGGCGTTGCAAGCGCTGCGCGACGTGATCGAGCTTTACCCCGACAGCGAATACGCCCGTTCGGCAATTCTGAAATTCGACCTCGCCTTCGACCACCTCGCCGCGAAGGAGATGGAGATCGGTCGCTACTATCTGAAGCGGCAACACTACACGGCTGCGATCAACCGGTTCCGGGTGGTTGTAGAGGAGTTCCAGACAACGTCGCACACGGCCGAGGCGCTGCACCGGTTGGTCGAGGCCTATCTCTCGCTTGGTCTGGTCGACGAGGCGCAGACGGCTGGCGCGATTCTCGGACATAACTTCCGTTCGACCATCTGGTACCAGGACAGCTACCAACTTCTTGTCCAGCAGGGGCTCACGGCCCAGGCCAAGGGTGATAGCTGGCTCAACCAGGTTTACCGCCAGATGGTCAAGGGCCAGTGGCTCTGATCTTCGGTCGGGCGCGGGGCGGCACAAGTCGTCTTCAACCGACCCAGATCCGCGTGGATCGCGAGCGATGGCAGCGACCACGCTGGCGTTCAGGCCGGGGACTGCCGTAGAACGGCTTCGGGGCGATGTGAGGTGGGACGATGCTGCGCGGGCTAGACATCCGTGACATGCTGATCATCGACCGGCTGGAACTCGAGTTTCAGCCGGGTTTGAACGTGCTGACTGGCGAGACCGGGGCCGGAAAGTCGATCTTGCTGGATTCGCTCGGCTTTGTGCTCGGCTGGCGGGGCCGGGCGGAACTGGTTCGGACCGGCGCGGATCAGGGCGAGGTGACGGCGTGGTTCGATCTGCCGGAGGGACACCCCGGTCGTGACGTGCTGCGTGAAGCCGGTCTTCCGGAAGATGATGAGTTGATCCTGCGGCGTGTGAACACCGCCGACGGACGGAAAACGGCCTGGATCAATGACCGCCGGACATCGGGAGAGGTTTTGCGGCAACTCTCCGCGACATTGGTGGAACTCCACGGTCAACACGATGACCGAGGGCTGCTCAACACGCGCGGTCACCGGGCGCTGCTGGACGAATTTGCCGGCGCGGCACCGGCGCTGGTGCAGGTGCGCAGTGCCTGGGACCAGCGCAATGCGGCGAAAGCTGCATTGGAAAGCGCCGAGGCACGGATAGCCAGTTTGAGGGAGGAAGAGGAATTCCTTCGGCACGCGGTTCAGGAGCTCGATACCCTTGCGCCGGAACCGGGAGAGGAAGCCGAGTTGGATTCTCGTCGTCGCCTGATGCAGGCGGCGGAGCGGATCGGGGAGGATATCGCGCGCGCACATGCAGCTGTGTCGGGCGAGGGAGCCGAGGGGAGTATCGCCGATGCGATCCGGTGGCTCGACGGGGCAGCGGCACAAGTTGAAGGGCAACTCGATGCAGCCACGGACGCACTTGCCCGCGCGATGGAAGCCCTGGGCGAAGCGGAGCAGGGGATTGCGGCTTGCCTGGAAGGTCTCGCTTTCGATCCGGCAGAACTGGAGCATGTGGCTGACCGTCTCTTCGCCATTCGAGAAATGGCGCGGAAGTACAAGGTTCTGCCTGATGAGTTGGCGGAGAAGGCCGAGGAGTTCCGGGAGAACCTGTCCGCGCTCGATGCGGGCGTCGGGGACATTGCCGGGCTTGCGGCCGCACTGAGAGACGCCGAGACCGCCCACGCCGCCGCCTGTGACCGCCTGACGGCGCAACGCCGTGATGCCGCCGCCCGGCTCGATGCGGCCATGGCAAGGGAACTGGCGCCGCTAAAAATGGAACGTGCGGTATTCACGACCGAGGTGAGCGCCGCCGATCCGGGCCCGGGAGGACAGGACGGGGTTCAGTTTACGGTTGCGACCAACCCCGGGGCACCGGCGGGCCAGTTGAACCGCATCGCTTCGGGGGGCGAGCTGTCTCGCTTCCTGCTCGCACTCAAGGTGTGCCTGTTGGGAGAGGCGCACGGGCTGACCATGATCTTCGACGAAATAGATCGCGGCGTGGGTGGCGCCACCGCGGATGCCGTCGGCCGGCGCCTGGCTACATTGGCCGCACGAGCGCAGATATTGGTTGTCACGCATTCGCCTCAGGTGGCAGCCCTTGGCGGGCACCACTGGCGGGTCGAAAAAAGGGTGTCGGACAGCGTCACGCTCTCCACCGTTACGCCGCTCGGTTCGGAAGCGCGGGTCGACGAACTGGCCCGAATGCTGTCGGGAGATACCGTTACCGACGAGGCCCGGGCGGCGGCGAGGGCATTGCTCAACCATTGACCTCGCGGGAGCGACATGCGACGCGAATCCACGATTGCAAACAGGGATCCGCTCTTGAACGACGACGCGAAGCAGAAACTGCCATTCCTGATGGCGCCTGAAGGGGGCTACGTGTTCGTCGTCACCTACGGGCGTTCCGGATCGACTCTTCTTCAGAACCTTCTGAACGGCATACACGGCTATTGCATTCGCGGCGAGAACAACGAGGTTGCTCTGCATCTCGGGAGTGCCTGGTGCGCGATGAAGGATTTTGCGCCAATGAGGGGCGTGCGCGGAAAGGGAGACCCGACCGAACCGTCACATCCATGGTACGGTGCAGAACTCACGGACCCCAATACGTTCGGTCGCGTTCTTGCAGATGCCTTCGTGCGCGAGATCCTGAAGCTCCCTCCGGGAACGCGCGTGGGCGGCTTCAAGGAGATCCGCTACCTCACGCCGAGGCGGGAGTTCATTCAGCAGATGCGCTTTCTGAAAACCGTCTTCCCAAATCCGCGCTTCGTCTTCAACACCCGCGACCACGAAGCCGTCGCCCGTTCCGGCTGGTGGTCCGAATGCGACCCGGCCGAAGTCAAAGAAACCCTGGCAAGAGCAGAGGACAACTGGGACATATTCATCGCCAATAACCCCGCGTGCTGTCTGAAGTTGCATTACGACGATTACATCGCGCATCCTGAGGCATTCGATGCGCTCTTCGATTTCCTGGGGGAAGACCGGGACCCAGCCCTCGTGGCACGCGTCCTGGGCACACGGTTGAATCATCTGAAGACCACGTCGACTACCTAGCGCGGGGATCACCAACCGGATCGTGATGTGCGTTCGGTGGGGATTGCCAGTGCAGGTGCCTAGGGCGTGTCTACCGCGGCACAGTGACTCCTGTCGGAAAGCGCGGCGCTCTTGGCATTGCGTCTGCCGCTTGGCCCGTGCAATGAGAATTCGAAGTCCACCAGGAGGCAGGATGCAGATCGGAATTCGCAAACGGTTCGTCTTCGTGGCCAATACCAAGGCGGCCTCGACCTCGATCGAATTCGCGCTGGCGCCTCATGCCGAAATCCAGCGGAGCGGCACGCCGAAACGCAAACACGTTTGGATGCGGGACGCCCTGCGGATCTATGACTTCGTTTTCTCTCAGGAGAAGTTCTCCCCCGGGACTTTTTTCCGCTTCGCGGTGATGCGGGAGCCATCGGACTGGATCGCTTCGTGGTATCGATATCGCTGCGGCAACGGAAAAATCGAGGCAAAGCTCCCGGCTGAGATTACTTTCGATGAGTTCTGGCGGAAGAACGACTGGAACATAACCCGTGCCGATGGGCGCCCAAACCTGCAGCGCGACCTGTTCTGCCGGCCCGACGGCGAGATGCTGATCGACTACATCATACCCTACGAAACGCTCGATACCGAGTTCGCCCGGATCTGCGAAGGGCTGGGCGTCAAGGCGGCGCTGCCGAAATTGAACCGCAGCGCGATCACCGCGAGCGAGCGGGAAATACCGCGCGAACTCAGGGACGAGGTTCGGGCGCATCTGCAGCCGGACTACGAGATCTACGAGCGGCTGGAAAGCTTCAACGAGGCCGGGTGGGCGCGGCTGGAACAAACGCGCCGGTGGGCCGAGGACGGGCCGGTTTAACGCGGTTCAATTCGATGGCGGAACGAGCTTGCCGGGATTGAGGATGCCGGTCGGGTCGAGCGCGCGCTTGATGTCTCCCATCGCCGCCCAGGTCTGCCCGTGTTCGGCTTCCATATAGTCGGTCTTTCCCATGCCGACGCCGTGTTCGCCCGTTGCCGTGCCACCTAAGCGCAAGGCGCGTTCCACCATGCGGTGCGACAGGGCTTTCGCGGCCGCGAGTTCGCCGGGCGCTTCATCGTTCACCATCAGGATGGCGTGGAAGTTGCCATCTCCCACATGGCCGATGATCGGGCCGGGGATTGGGCTTGCGGCTATATCGGCGCGTGTCTCTTCCACGGCCTCGGCCAATCGTGAAATCGGCACGCATATATCGGTCACGACCGCCCGCGCGCCCTTTCGGCTCGCGAGAATCGCGTAGTACGCCTTGTGGCGCATTTCCCAAAGCGCGCTGCGGTCCTCGGCCTTCGGCGACCATCGGAATGGCCCTCCGCCCATCTCCTCGACCAGTTCGCCGAAGCGGGTCGCATCGTCCGCGACCGATTGCGGCGAGCCGTGGAACTCCACCAGCAGATGCGGCTTCAGCGGGAAATCCATCCCGGAATAGGCATTGACCGCAGCCGCGGTGTCGGCGTCGACGAACTCGATGCGTGCGACCGGGATCCCGAACTGGATCGTGGCGATTACCGTGTCGACGGCCGCGCCCATGTCATCGAAGGCGCAGACGCCGGCCGAAATCGCTTCCGGCTGGCCGTGCAGGCGAAGCGTCAGCTCCGTGATGAGCCCCAGTGTGCCCTCGGAACCCACGAAAAGCCGGGTCATGTCGTAGCCCGCTGCCGTCTTGCGCGCGCGCGTGCCGGTGCGGATCACCCGCCCGTCCGCAAGCACGACCTCAAGGCCGAGCACGTTGTCCGCCATTGTGCCATAGCGCACCGTCGTGGTGCCGCTGGCGCGGGTTGCCGCCATGCCACCGAGCGAGGCATTTGCGCCGGGATCGACAGGGAAGAACAGCCCCGTCGCCCGCAATTCCCGGTTCAGCGCCTCTCGCGTGAGCCCCGGTTGAACGGTCGCATCCATATCCGCGTCGTTGACCGAAAGCAGTTTGTCCATCCGGCTGAAATCCACGCAGATCCCGCCGCGAACGGCCAGCGCGTGACCTTCGAGCGAGGTGCCTGCGCCCCAACCGACCACCGGGCAGCCGTGTTCGGAACAGGCGGCGAGGATCCGGGAGACTTCTTCGGTGGTCTCCGGATAGGCGACGGCATCCGGCGGTGTGACCGGGAAATAGCTCTCCGAGATGCCGTGCGCCTTTCGGTCGGCGTCGGATCGTGTGAGCCTGTCTCCCAAGATGCCGCTAACGGCGGTAATCGCGCGATCTACATTCATCCGTTTCTCCTGCGCTGCGACCCTAGTGGTCATCCCGGAGATTGCAAAGCGTGGGCTATGCGTGGAAACCGAGCAATTTGCGCTGACCGAAGGGCACAGTGAGCGCCGTGCGCGCCGCGCGACCGGGTTCGGGCTTGGAGGTATGTGGGCAATCCCCTAGGAACGATGGGAGTGTCCGGGTATCGCCCGGATAGCGGCATCGGCCGTTGCGGGCAGGCGGGCTCCCGGAGCGGTTTGGCCCCAGACCCGCAGAGGACTTGCCGTGAGCGAAAGCACCCGCGCGTTGATCCTGCAGCAAATCCGGGAAAGCCGGCAGGGCCTCGGCCAAGGCTGGCAACTCCTTTTGCGGCAAGGGCCAAGCCAGGTGCAGTTCTGGTTTATCGCGCTTGCCGTCGGCATTGCGTCTGGCTTTGCTGCAGTCGGATTTCGCGAGGGCATCACCTGGCTGCAGGGCACGCTCTACTCCGCGCCGGACGTCAATCAGATCCACAGCCACGCGCGCATGCTGCCGTGGTGGTGGCTCATGGCATTGCCGATCTGCGGCGGTCTGGTTGTAGGTGTCATTCTGAACCACTTCACGCCGGACGGGCGGGTGCGTTCGGTCGCGGACGTGATCGAGGGCGCCGCGCTTCGCAAGGGCAGGGTGGAGCGCAAGGCCGGCCTCGCCTCGGCGATGGCATCGCTGATCACGCTGTCCTCTGGCGGCTCGTCTGGGCGCGAGGGGCCGGTGGTGCACCTTGCCGGCGTGATCGCGTCGTGGGTCAGCGAACATATCAGGGCGGACGGCATCACGGGGCGCGACCTCCTGGGGTGCGCGGTCGCCGCGGCCGTCTCCGCGTCTTTCAATGCGCCAATTGCCGGTGCCCTGTTTGCACTGGAAGTCGTCCTGCGCCATTTCGCCGTTCACGCGTTTGCGCCCATCGCGATCGCATCTGTCGCGGGCACCGTTATCAGCCGCCTGGAGTTTGGCGATGTCACGGAGTTCAACCTGACGCCCACGACCTCGCTCACGTTCTACGTCGAACTTCCGGCTTTCCTGTTGCTGGGTCTTTTGTCGGGACTCGTCGCCGTGCTTCTCATGCGCAGCATCTTCTTTGCCGACGACTTCGCCAGCCATCTACAGGAGAAATGGCGGGTGCCGCAGGTCCTGCGGCCGGCGATTGCGGGTGCGTTGCTGGGCGCGCTGGCCATCGGCTTTCCCCATATCATCGGTGTGGGCTACGAGACGACGTCGGCGGCCTTGCGTGGTGAGCTGCTGTTTCACGAGGCATTTGTCTTTGCCGTCCTGAAAGTGGTTGCCGTCGCCATCACCGTGGCAGGTCGCATGGGCGGTGGTGTCTTTTCGCCCGCGCTCATGGTGGGGGCGCTGACGGGCCTCGCATTCGGATTTGTCGCCACCGGACTCATCCCGCAATACTCGGGCACAGGGGAGCTCTATGCGCTGGCCGGTATGGGGGCGGTCGCGGCGGCGGTGCTCGGTGCGCCCATTTCCACCACGCTGATCGTCTTCGAGTTGACCGGCGACTGGCAAACAGGGCTCGCCGTCATGGTGTCGGTCTCGCTGTCGACTGCGCTCGCCAGCCGACTGGTTGATCGCTCGTTCTTCCTAACCCAGCTGGAACACAAGGGCGTGCATCTCGCAGCGGGTCCGCAGGCCTATCTGCTTTCGATCTACTCGGCCGCGGTGATCATGCGATCCAAGGACAGCCCGCGCGCCGCGCCAGAAGAGGTGTGTATGGAGCTGATTGAAAAGGGTGTCTCCATCGAACCCGATACGACCCTTGAAGTCGCCTTGCCCATGTTCGACGAAACCGGCCAGCCTTTCCTGCCGGTCGTCGCACCCGCAGCGGATGGCGCCGAGCCCGAGTTGATGGGCGCGCTTTTCCAGGTCGATGCTCTGAAGGCTTACAATCGTGCCCTCGCCGACACCGCCGCCGAGGAGCATTCCTGAGGCCGGGGCCGATTTGGCCACCGACCGCAGGGCATTCCGCCGGTTTCCCTTAAGCGATCAGCGGTTCCGAGTTCGCCAGATCGCGTAGCCTGAGACCAGAAGGGCCGCAAGCCCGACCGCAACGGCCTCCATGCCGTGAGGATGCGCGTGGACCTCGGCGAGGGAATGGGCTTCGTGTGCCACGGCTGGTAGCGCCGACAGGGCGAAGGTGACAAGGGCAAGGCGCTTCATATGGAGAACTCCGTTTTCTTGTTAGCCAGGAAATCCTTTACATCGGTCACGGTCTTCTCGTCCATCGATACATAGACGAAGGCCATGTTCGTGCGTTCGCTTACCATGCTGCCGGGGTAGGGCAGGTAACTCAGTTCGCGCGATCCGAAGGAGGGTGAGGCGGTGCCGACCTGCCATTCGGTCGTCAGTTCCACGTCCACCAGCTTCAGGGCCGTCTCGCCGCCGCGGCCAGGTTTTTCGAAGGGCACGCCGGCGAGGCGAAGATAGGCCGCCTTGTCGGCGGCGTTCACGAAACCGTCGATGAACTGCGTGGCGAGCACCTGGAGGTCGGCCGCTTCGTCGGCGTCGTGCATGTGCGAATGCAGGTGGTCTCCGTGGGCGTGGTTGTGCCCCGCGCCATGCGGCGCGGGGACTTGGTGGCGTCCGTGAGTGGTGTGGTCGCCGTCAACGTGGTTTTGATGGTGGGGATGGTACGGGTGGTCATGTGGCATTGGACCACCTCTTGCCTTCGAAGTCGCCATGCGGAATTTCGACTGGCTTGTCGATGTGGGCTTTGTGCTTGCCGAGCGTGCCGTTCGAGACCATCGCGCCCAAGACATCGACAATGACCCGCGTCCCCATGAGTGCCGTGATGTCGGAGGTGTCATAGGGCGGGGAGACCTCCACCAGCTCCATGCCGCAGATCCCCTCTGCCGCGACCTTGGACGCCAGCGCCAGCGCCTCGCGCGGCAGGAAGCCGCCCGGCTCCGGCCAGCCCGTGCCCGGCACGAAGCCGCAATCGATGCTGTCGATATCGAAGGACATGTAGACCATGTCCACCCCGTCCCACGCCATCTCCAGCGCCATCTCGGCCGTCTTGTCGACGCCCATCCGCTCCATGTCGGACATGGTGATGATGTTGGTCTCCCGCTCTCGGGCGACCTTCACCGCCTCCCGCGGGACCTGCCAGCCGCCAATGCCAACCTGCACGAGGTTCTTGGCCGGCACATTCGGCAGGTTGGTGGAGTGGAACCACGGCGTGGTGTGCATCCGCTCGTCGAGGTCCTTCTCCTGGATGTCGGCGTGGCGGTCGAAATGGACAATGCCGATCTTCTTCGAGGTGCATTCGGCGATGCCGCGCACGCAGGGAAAGCCGATGGAATGGTCGCCGCCGATCATGATCGGCAGGCTGCCGGAGGAGAAGACGTGGGAAACCGCGCGGCTGATCTGGTCGAAGGACTTCTCGATATTGGCCGGGATGGTGAAGACGTCGCCCGCATCGCAAAGTGTCATCTGCTCCCGCAAGTCCACCCCGATCTCGTAGTTATAGGGTGTGTAGAGTGCGGAGATCTTGCGCACCCCCTGCGGCCCGAAGCGGGTACCGGGGCGATAAGTGGTGCCGCCGTCGAAGGGAATGCCGAGCACGGTGGCATCGTAGTTGGCCACTTCCAGCACATCCTCGGCATAGGGCGCCTTGAGGAAGGTGTTGATGCCGGCATAGTGCGGCAGCTCGCCCCGCGCGAAGGTGGGGATGGACTTGTCCTCGATGCTGTCCGCGCCCGTGAGTCCCATGCGCAGCGCCCACCGGCGCTCTTCGTCCCAGCGGCCCTCGGGTATTTCGCCTTCGGCCTGCATCGCCTTCCAGCCCTGAAGCTTTGTCAGGTCCGGGTGGTGGAAGCGGCGCGCGTCGTGTCGTGTGAGGCGTGGGTGATGCGGCCGCGAACGGTCACGCGGGGACTGGAACATGGGTTTCCTCCGTCAGTCTCTGGAAGGGGATGCCGCCATCGCGGGCATCGAAATCGTAGGTGATGGTGGCGCCGAAGGCCTCCGGATCGGTCGGGTCCCAGCGGGGCTTGTCGAAGACGAGCACCCGGTCGCCCAGCTTGAAGCCCTCGGTCAGGTCGTGGGTGACCATGAAGACGGTCATCTTCGTCTCGGCGCGCAATTCCATCAGGAAGTCATGCATCTGAAGGCGCGTGCCCGGGTCGAGCGCGCCGAAGGGCTCGTCGAGCAGCAGGATGCGCGGCTTGGCTGTGAGCGCCTGGCCGATGGCGAGGCGTTGCTGCATGCCGCCCGAAAGTGTCGAGGGGTATTGATCCGCCACGTGGGCGAGGCCGATGCGCTCGAGCACTGTGTCGGCGCGGTCGCGGGCGGCGCGGCGGTCGGCGCCGAAGAAACGGCCAAGCGGTTGGGCGAAGCTCTCGCCGGCAACGACGTTCTCGCGGATCGTCATGTGCGGGAAGACCGAATATCGCTGGAAGACGACGCCGCGCTCCGGATTCGGCTCGACGGCGGGCGGGTTCCCGTCGATGGAGATCGTGCCTCGGGTGGGGGTCTCCTGCGCCAGCAGCAGGCGCAGAAAGGTGGACTTGCCGCAACCGGAGGCACCGACAATGGAGATGAACTCGCCCTCATCCACCTCGACATTTACTCGTTCGAGGATCGGGCGCTTGCCATAGGACTGGAAGACGTCGCGGACGGAGACGAAGCTCATTGTGAGACCTCCGCATTGGGGACCTGCGCTTCGAGACAACGTCCCGACCGGCGTTTCCGCCGGACAGCGCCCGACCCGCTCCCCAGGGCGGGCGCTCTCTGCGTCTCCCTCCGGGCCGGGCACGGCCCTTCTCGCTCCGAATGGATGTCTGGATTATTGATCATCACAACCCTTCCTCCATCCAGGGGAAGGCGCGCTTGGACAGCTTCTTCAGCAGGAAGTCGATCACGAAGGCGAGGAAGGTGATCCAGATGACATAGGTCAGGATTACGTCCATCGCGAGGTATCGACGCACGAGGAAGATCCGGTAGCCGAGCCCGAGATCGGAGGCGATGGCCTCGGCGGCGATTAGGAACAACCAGGCTGGCCCGAGCGAGAGTCGAACCGCCTGGATCAAACGCGGCAGAACCTGCGGTAGCGCCACGCGCAGCGCGATCACGAACGAGGAGGCGCCGAGTGTTTCGGCCTTCACGATCTGCTCGCGCGGAATCTCGATGACGCGCTGCGAGAGGTCGCGGATCAGGAAGGGAGTGATGCCGATGACGATCAGCACGATCTTCGACAGTTCCCCGAGCCCGAAGACGATGAAGAGGATCGGCAACAGCGCCAGTGGCGGCACCATGGAGATCACGGCAATGAACCCGGCCAGCCCGGCCCGAATATGCGGGAACAGCCCGATCAGAAGCCCGGCGCCCAGACCGATGAATGCCGAGATGGCGACGCCGATCCCGAGCCTTTGCAGCGAGATCGCGGTGTCGTGCCAGAGCAGGATGCGGCCGGACCTCTTGTCGGGCTCGGAAAATAGGCGCTGCGCTGTGTCGACGATTGTCGAGGGGGCTGGCAGCAACTTGTCGGCGGGGTTCTCCGCCAGCCGCATCTCGGAGCCGATCATGTAGGCCACGAGCACCAGCGCGAAGGGTAGCAACGCCAGGAAGGTGGCCAGAACCGGCCCGGGTTTTCGGTTGATGTATCGCATACTGCAATCCAGGCACGCCCCGCCACTGGAGGACGGCGGGGCGCTTTCCCCGTGGTTGGGGTTACAGGCTGCCCTCGGCCGCCATCTTCATGAAGCTCGTGTCGTATCGGAACTTCACATTGTTCTCGTCGCCAGTCGTGCTGCCGTCCGGATAGGCCACGCCCACGAAGTCGGCCGAAGGCGCGCCTTCGCCGAGAATACCTTTGTCGAACAGGAACTCCGCAACGTTCACCATTGTGGCCGGCAATTCCGCGCTTTCGGTGAAGGCAACGGCGTCGGCTGGAGTCCAGAACATCTTCGTCGAGTCGAGCTGCGCCTTGTAGCCGGCAAGATCCGTACCCGAGGCTTCGGCCATGGCGCTCAGGGCTTCTTCGTCACCGGCAGCCATGAGATCCATCAACTCGTACCAAGCACCGACCAGGGCCTTGCCGAAGGCGGGGTTGTCGGCAAGCGTTTCGGTGTTCACCACCATCAGGTCGATAATCTCGCCCGGAATATCGGCGCTGTCGAAGAGCATGTTCGCACCGGGCGTCTCCAGGATGGAGGAGACCAACGGGTTCCAGGTGACGACGGCTTCGACATCGTCGGTCGCAAAGGCGGCAATCATGTCGGCGTCCGATGTGTTGATCACGCCGCCAAGGTCCGCCTCCGACAAGCCAACACTGTCGAGCGCGCGCGCGAGCAGGTAGTGGGAGACCGACAGTTCCACGAGGTTGACCGGCTTGCCGGCAAGGCTCGCTAGGTCGCCATCACCTTTCACGATCACCGCGTCATTGCCATTGGAGTAATCGCCCACGATCAGGGCTGTCGTATCGACACCGCCGCCCGAGGGAATGGACAGCGTGTCCATATTGGTGGCCGAAACACCGTCGAAGGCGCCGGCGGTGTATTGATTGATGGATTCCACGTAATCGTTGATCTGAACGATCTCCACGTCGATCCCGTACTTCTCGGCCCATTTGTCCATGATGCCGGAGGTCTCCAGGTATCCCCAGGGCATCCAGCCCACATAGATCGACCATGCGACCTTGAATTCGGTTTTCTCCTCGGCCATCGCGGCAGGGGCGCTTAGCGCGGCGGCGAGTATGGTTGCGGACAGAATTGTCGACTTCAGCATGTTTCAGCTCCCTGTCGTTCCGCCGGTGTTTCTGATTGTCGGTGCGCTGGCGGAACAAGGAGGATAGGGCGCGGGCGAACCGACGCAGTACTCTCCCGGGATTTTGGCCCGCCGTGTACCGCGGGCGAATTTGCCCCCGCGGCGGCACTTCTCGGACCAGTCTCCGGCCTCAGCCGGACGGAACCCTAAGTACCCTGCGCCTCCAGCACAGCAAGCCGGCGGGAGTCGAGGCAAGTGCGGCGCATGGCAATCGTCGCCCGGATCGCGGCCTCAGGGGAGCAGCGCCGATTAATTGGGCGACTTGGGGTGAATTTGTGCGCCTTTGGGTTCCGATTGATGTCGATTCCCGTCCAAGCTGTCCGGTTTGGGAGGCCCGACGCAGCTCCAATCGGGGCGGATCACGCAATGCTTCGGACGCCGTACGACGACTGTGCGACCGGCCGTCCACGTGGAAGAGCGACGATTTATAGCACCCAACGGCGAGCGTGACCGGGCGCCCCGCACCGCCCTTCGTACCCGGAACGGGCCGTTTTGGGATGCAGGAGGGGAAATCGGGAATTGCCCGAGTTCGAATATTTCCCCAGGCCGCACAATTCGGAGCGATCTTTTCGCCGCCATGACGAATCCGCCTGAGGCCATGCAACGCGCGCAATCCCGCCTCCGAATCGAATGTGGGCGCAAACGTGGCATTAAACTCGCGGTTGAAATCGTTTACATTACCCTATGCTCAAAATTGGTGGACGAGATGAAAGACGTCGCTTCCAAGGTCCCGGAATATCCGGGGGTACCTGCCGTCATCCACGGTAACGGTGCCATCGCCCAGGTCATGGGACAGGTCTGTGGCGGGGTGATCGGTTACCCGATCACGCCATCGACCGAAATCGCCGAACTCTACGAGGCCTTCCGTGCAAGCGGCGGCGTCAATATCTGGGGCAGGCACCCGTTCTTCTTCGAGCCAGAAGGCGAGCATTCCGCGCAATCCGGCGCGCTCGGCGCGGCGCTCACGGGCGGGCAGTACATCTCGAACGCCTCGTCCAGCCAGGGAATTCTCTACGGCATCGAGTCCCACTACGTGACCGTCGGCAAGAAAGTCGGCGGTTTCGTCATGCAGGTGGCGGCGCGGTCCGTTTCGCGTCACTCGCTCAACGTGATGGCGGGCCACGATGACGTCTACGCGCTTCTCCCGTCCGGCTACACGATCCTCTTCGGGTCCAACCCGCAGGAGGCCGCCGACCTTGCCGCGATCTCCTACAAGGTGAGCGCGATGTCGATGATCCCGGTCGCCAACGCGATGGACGGTTTCGTCACAAGCCACATGATGAGCGAAGTCATGATGCCCGAGGATGACCTGCTGACGGCCTTTCTCGGTGATCCTGGCGAGCGGATCAAATGTCCGACCGTTGCGCAGGAAATGCTCTATGGCGCGAAGGGTCGGGTCTTCCAGCTCAAGCGCTATCTCGGCCGACACAGCTCCGATCTCGCAACCGAGGATTACGTGACGCTGGTCGACTACCTGGATGCCAATGCCGAAGCGGTCGAAATCGACAATGCGGGCGATCTCGTGGGCGAAACGCTCGCGCATCTGCCCGAAGAGTTGCATGCACAGTGGCGGCGGCAATGGGTCAACGCTTACGAGAAGGGCACACGGCAGCGCGTACCAGCGCAGGTTGACGTCCATAATCCCGGCCTCACCGGCGGGGTGCAAAACCAGCCCGATTTCCAGGCCGGTGCCGTCGACCATCGCACCCACTTCGTGCGCGACGTGCCGCGTTTCGTTCGCGAGGCGATGGCGGAGTATTCCGAGCTTACCGGGCGGGACTATGCGCCCATCAAGACGTACCAATGCGAGGACGCCGAGACCGTTGTGGTTGGCCTGGGCTCGGTCACCGACGATGCCGAAGCCGTGGCAGCCTATCTGCGACGGCAGGGACGCAAGGTCGGTGTGATCTCGATCAAGATGCTGCAACCCTTCCCGGAGGCCGACGTGGTCGCGGCTCTGGCCGGCAAGCGAGCGGTGACGATCCTCGAACGTTCCGATGTGACCGCGCTCACCAGCATGGTCAACCAGGCGCTCCTGAAGGCCGTGGAAAACGCGGACGATCCGCGCTACCCCGATATTCCGGCGCTCACCAAGCTGCCGAAGCTCACCACGGCGATCTTCGGGCTTGGGGCGCATGACCTGCAGCCGCGCCACATGGTTGCGGCGTTCGACAACATGGACAAGGGCAACGCGCCGCTCGTCTTCCTCGGCAGCCAGTTCTTCGACAAGAACCCCACCCCGCATGTTGCCGAATTGCAGGAGCGGTTGCGCGCTGCCTATCCGGAAACCGAGGTCATGGCGCTGGAGACGGGGCCGAACCCGCGGCTGCTGCCTGATGAGGCACTGCGCATCCGGTTCCACTCGGTGGGCGGCTACGGCACCATCGCGACCGGCAAGCTGCTGACGGATATCCTCGCCAACGCGCTGAAGCTGCATTCCAAGGCCGCGCCGAAATACGGCTCCGAGAAGAGCGGCGCGCCGACGAATTACTACATCACCCTCAGCCCGGAGCCGGTGAAGCTGGCCAACGCGGATCTTGAGGATGTGGAAGTTGTGGTTTCGCCAGACCACAAGGTCTTCGCGCACAGCAATCCCTTGCGGGGCCTGATCGAAGGCGGCACGTTCATCCTCCAGTCGAGCCTCTCCCCGCTCGAGGTCTGGAAGGAAATGCCGGCGTCGATGCGTGACTACATCGTCTCCCGCAATATCCGCTTCTTCGTTCTGGATGGCTTCGCGATTGCCAAGAAGCACGCGCCGCGCCCGGAACTTGAAACCCGGATGATGGGGATCGCCTTCATCGGCGCGGTCTGCGGGCATGTGGAACGGATCACCCACGGCGCCGAGGAGGCGGCTGTGCTGGAGATGATCCGCAAGCAGATTGCCAAGAAATTCGGCGCCAAGGGTCAGGCGATTGTCGACGGCAACATGGCGGTGATCCGCGACGGGCTGAAGGCGGTGGTCGAGATCGACTACGCCGCGCCGGAATTTGTCGAGGTGACGAAGGCCGACAATCCGGAGATGGAGTTCACGTCCGCGATCTCGGCTTCCATGTGCCGCATCGCGCAGGACGCATCCCCCAACGGGCTCTTCGACCACGATTATTACGAGGAGACCGTGGCGGCCCCCTTCCGCGAGGGCCGCATCGGCGAGGCGCCGGTCTTGCCCGGCGTGGGCATGTTCATGCCCACCGGCACGGCGGCGGCACGCGACAAGGGGCTTTTCCGGCGCGAGGTGCCGGTTCTGGAGCCCGATCTCTGCACCGGCTGTCTGGAATGCACGATGGTCTGCCCCGATGCCGCGATACCGGCAACGGTGCTCGACATCGACGGGCTGCTTTCCACCGCGCTTAAGGAGGCCGACATGGCGCCGGCGCAACGCGAGGCGGCGAAGGAATTCCTGCGTCCGCTGGGCGACGCCGTCCGGGCCGAGATCAACGCCGGTAAGGAAACCCGCCCATTCGGCGATCTGGTCGCAGACGCAGTGGATGCGCTGGATGTCGAGAGCGCCGTCGTGCGGCGCAACCTTGGGCGTATGGCCGAAGCCGCGGCGCGGCTGCCGGTCTCGCGCACACGTCCGTTCTTCGATGCGATGGAAGCGGAACGTGGCGGCTCCGGCGGGCTATTCTCCGTCGTGGTCGACCCGTGGAAATGCTCGGGTTGCCTGGAATGCATCGACGTCTGCGGCCCGGGTGCGCTGTCCGTGGCCGAGCAGGATGGACCGCTGCTGGAAAAACTCCAGAACCAGTTCGAATTCCTGTCGAAAACGCCGAACACACCCGCACGGTTCATCGAAGATGCCTTCCAGCCGGGCGGCGATATCAAGCGGATGATGCTGGATCGCGATACCTATTACGCCACGACCGGCGGGCACGGCGCCTGCAGAGGTTGCGGCGAGGTCACGGCAATCCGACAGGTTGTCTCGGCCAGCCATGCCATTCACGACCGCCGCCGCAAACGTCACGTGCGGGAGTTGGAACAACTCACCGACGCGCTTCTGGCCAAGCTGCCCGAGGTCGCGGAGGACGCAGCGCGGACGGCGCGTATCCGCAATGCGCTGGACGTGCTGGAGAAGCGGCTCTTCCTGATGGAAGGCGGCCCGACCGGCAACGGCCCGGCGGCGATGGTAGTGGCCAATGCCACTGGTTGTTCGTCGGTCTATGCCTCGACCTTCCCCTACAATCCCTACAACGATCCCTGGGTGAACAGCCTGTTCCAGGACGGCCCGGCACTCAGCAAGGGGATTTTCGAGGGGCTGACGGCAACGGCGGCGGTGGATTTCAAGGCACTGCGGGTGGCACGCCTGGAGCTTGAGGATGCCTACGATCCGGCCACCGACGACGCCTTCTTCCGAAACTTCGAATGGCAGGCCTTCTCCGGGGAAGAGCGTGCGCTTCTGCCCACGGTGATCAACATCAGTGGCGACGGCGCGGCATACGACATCGGCTTTGGGGCCTTGTCGAGGCTGCTGGCGAGCACCACACCGGTCAAGGTGATGGTGCTGAACTCCGGGGTCTATTCCAACACCGGCGGGCAGGCCTCAACGGCGAGCCTGTCGGGGCAGGACAGTGATCTCAGCCGCTTCGGTCCGGCCTCTCACGGGAAACAGGAGGATCGCAAGGAGCTCGGCCTAATTGCCGCGTTCCACCCCGACGTCTTCGTGGTGCAGAGCGCCACGGCCATGCCGGGGCACTTCCTGAAGAACATGATGGCTTATCTGGAGCACGATTCCTCTCCGGCCGTGCTGGATGTCTACACGCCCTGTCAGGCGGAGCACGGCATTGCCGATGCCGCCGCGCACCAGCGGGCGAAGCTGGCCGTCGAGGCCCGTGTCAGCCCGGTGTTCGTCCACGATCCCAACGCCGGGGCTTCGCTCGAAGAACGCTTCTCGCTCGACGGCAACCCGGCGGTCGAAAAGGACTGGGCGACGACGACGCTGGAATATGTCGAGGACGGCGAGTTGAAGCTCATGGGCGTTGCGCTGACACCGGCGCATTTCGCCTTCGACGAGACTCGCTTCAAGAAGCAGTTCCGCCCACTGGCCGACGGTGCGGTCGGGGTGCCGATTGAGGCATATATTGACCTGCCGCTGGCAGAGCGGGTGGGCAAGGCGCCCTATGTTCTGGCGACCGACGAAGACAAGCACCTTGTCAAACTGGAAGTCGGGACCACGGTCGTGCATCTGGTTGAGGAGCGGCGGAAAGCCTGGCGGACGCTACAGCACCTCGCCGGGCTCGATGTGGAGCAGATCGACGCCGTACACCACGCCGAGGTGGCGGCCTTGCAGAAGCGGTACGAGGAGGCCGTTGAGGCGCGGGAAACCACGATGGACAGCATCGCGACCGGCATGAGCGCGCTTGCTGCCGCTTCCAGCGCTCCGTCGGCCGTCGGTCTTGCAGGCGCGCTCGCGCCTGTGGCGGGTGGTGCGCCCGCAGCGGTCGCCGAGGCAACGCCTCCGTCAAGTAACGGGGAAATCCCGCATATCCACGAGGAGGACGTTGCGCTCTGTTCCGACTGCAAGACTTGCTACCAGGAGATCCCGGAACTCTTCGAACTGACGAAGATCGTGGTGAACGGGCAGGCCAAGCAGGTCGCACGGACCATTCCGGGTGCGCTGGACACCGTTGAGATGACGGACGACCTGCGGGCGCGGCTCGCCAAGGTTGCCGCCAATTGTGACTCGGAGATCATCCGATGAATGTCGATGTCGCCCAGAGTCAGGACGAGGTGCTGGAACAGCAGCTCGACGTCCTGCGAAAGCACCTGATCGCGGATCCGCGCAGTCTTCGCGACATCTTCGTCGCCGACGGCACGCAGGCCATGGCTTGGGAGTTCCGGCAAGAGGAGATCGGCGAGAAGTTCATCGGCGTGTTGTGGAACCTGCTCCTGAAGGAAGACGACATGAGCATGGTCCTGCAGCGTTTCCTGTGGGACCTGCCGCTCAAGTACAAGCGCAAGTTCATCCGGGCGCTCGACCGTCATCTGTCCGGACGCTACCCGATGTTCGCGGGGCTTTCCGACGGATGGCCCGCGGAAAACTACATCCCGCCGTATGTTCGGCCACCGGAGGATCGCAGCCATGACTTCGAGCTAGTGAACACCGGCTACCTCGGGTATCGCGCGCTTGGGTACAGCCTGCGCGAGGTGGACCTCTTCGTCTGGCTCGAAGCCATGCGCGACAAGCAATGCGAGGACCGGCCCTGTGAATTGGGCGTTCTCAAGGAGCGCATTCGCAAGAAGGAGGCTGAAAAGGTCGGCGGGTGCCCGGTTAAGATCCACATTCCCGAAATGCTGGACCTGATCGGCAATGGCAAGATCCGGCAAGCTCTGGAACTGATCGAGAGTTGCAACCCGCTGCCAAACGTCACGGGCCGGGTATGCCCACAGGAAAACCAGTGCCAAGGCGTGTGCAAGCACACCAAACGGCCGATCGAGATCGGGCAACTGGAGTGGTACCTTCCGGAGCATGAGAAGCTCGCCGATCCCGACAGGCTCAAGCGGTTCGCAGGCATCGTCAGCCCGTGGGAGCGGGCGGAGAAGCCGCCCATTGCCGTGGTGGGCTCTGGCCCGTCGGGGCTCATCAACGCCTATCTTCTGGCGGTCGAAGGCTTTCCTGTGACGGTCTTCGAGGCGTTCCATGAGCTTGGCGGCGTGTTGCGCTATGGCATTCCGGAGTTCCGCCTGCCCAACAGTCTGATCGACGACGTGGTGACCAAGATCGACTTGCTCGGCGGCAAGTTCGTGAAGAACTTCGTGGTTGGCAAGTCGGCCACGCTGGATGACCTCAAGGCGGCTGGATTTTGGAAGATCTTCGTCGGCTCCGGCGCGGGTTTGCCGACCTTCATGAACGTGCCGGGCGAGCACCTGAACGGGGTGATGTCGGCCAACGAGTTCCTGACCCGCGTGAACCTCATGCGCGGGCGCAACCCGGAATTCGAAACGCCTCTGCCGGATGTCGAGGGCAAGAGCGTGCTGATCATCGGCGGCGGCAACACCGCGATGGATGCCGCGCGTACGGCGAAGCGGTTGGGAGGCAACGTCACGATTGTCTATCGGCGCACCAAGGCCGAGATGCCGGCGCGGGTGGAAGAACTGCATCACGCGCTGGAGGAAGGCATCGAGGTGGCCGAACTGCGCGGCCCGCGCGAGTTCGTGGGCGACAGCCACAGCCATTTCGTGACCCATGCCATCGTGGATATCAACGAGCTGGGCGAGCCGGATGCTTCCGGGCGCCGGCGCCCACAGCCCACCGGCGAGACCATCGAAATGCCGGCCGATCTGGTGATCATGGCGCTTGGCAACAAGTCCAACCCGATCATCCCGGAGGCGGAGCCGGACCTTAAGCTCAGCAAGTGGGGGACCATCGAGGTTGAGCAGGGGCAGGAGACATCTATCCCGGATGTCTACACCGGCGGCGACGCGGCCCGTGGCGGCTCTACGGCGATCCTTGCCGCGGGCGACGGGCAGGCGGCGGCGCGGCAGATCGTCGGCGACATCCCCTTCGGCGCGGACGAGATCCGCGACATGGTCGCCCGCGCGGCTCGCTACACCGACAAGGGACAGGCGCGGCAGGAGATCCTGAAGCACTCGCAACTGACCGCTGGAATTGTCGAGTTGACCATCCGAGCGCCCGTCGTGGCAAAGGCGGCACGCGCCGGGCAGTTTGTCCGGGTGCTTGCAAGTGACGACGGCGAGCTGATCCCGCTGACGCTGGCGGATTGGGATGCCGATGCCGGAACCATCGACCTGGTGATCCAGGGTATGGGCACGTCCACGAAGCTGATGAACGAGATGCACGTGGGCGACGCTTTCGCCGGTATCGCCGGGCCCCTCGGTCGACCAAGTGACGTGCATGCCTACGGTGCGGACGAGACGGTCGTTCTCACGGCCGGTGGCGTCGGCCTGCCGGCGATCCTGCCGATTGCCAAGGCGCATCTGGAGATGGGCAACCACGCAACGATGATCATCGGCTTCCGCTCCGCGGAGCATCTGTTCTGGACGGGTGAAGACGACCGGATGGGGCAGCTCAAGGCGACATACGGCGATCAGCTCGATGTGATCTACTGCTCCAACGACGGCACCTTCGGCATGAAGGGCTTTGTCACCACGCCATTGGAAGCGATGCTGAAGGACGGCAAACGCTCCAAGGGCCGCAAGCTCGCCGAGGTCATCTCCGTTGGTCCGCCGATGATGATGCGCGCGGTCAGCGATCTGACCAAACCCTATGGCGTGCCGACCGTGGTCAGCCTCAACTCCATCATGGTGGATGCAACAGGTATGTGCGGCGCCTGCATGGTGCCGGTGATCGAAGGTGACAGGAACGTGCGGAAACACGCATGTATCGACGGCCCGGAGTTCGACGCCCATACAGTTGAATGGGACAAGTTCATGCCGCGCTTTGCGCAGTTCAAGGCGCAGGAGGTCCGGAGCCTGGAACGCCACGGTCTTGCCTGACACGGACGTCATTGCGGTGGGCGGCCTCCACGCCGCCCGCTACCACGTGAGCATCGCAAGCACCGCCAGAACACCACCCAAACCCAGCATTGACCGCAGATAGAGCCGCAGGCCCCGGCTGAGATCTTCGGGCGTCGGGTCTGGGCATGTACCGTTGAGCCAGGGCTCCTCGCTCGTTTCCGTTCCATAGACGCGCGGGCCTGAGAGCCGGATGCCGAGCCCGCCGGCCATCGCGGCCTCGGGCCAGCCCGCATTCGGAGACCGATGCGCACGGGCATCGCGCCGCATCACCCGAAACGCCGTGCGGGGGTTTCTTGCGGCGACGCAAAACAAGAGGCCGGTCAGCCGCGCCGGAATGAGGTTGACCAGATCGTCCAGCCTTGCGGCGCTTCGCCCGAAGTACAGGTATCGGTCGCTGCGATGTCCGATCATGCTGTCCAGCGTGTTGATCGCCTTGTAGCCTGCGATGCCGGGTAGGCCGAAAACTCCCCCCCAGAAGATCGGCGCGACGACCCCGTCGGAGGTATTCTCGGCCAGGCTTTCAAGGGCTGCGCGAGCGATGGCGGAGGTGTCGAGCTGTGCCGGATCGCGGCCGACGATCATGGCCACGGCGCGCCGCGCGCCCTCCAGATCGCCCTTCGTGAGTGGCGTTGCCACGGCAGCGACGTGATCGTACAGGCTGCGAGTCGCCACCAAAGACGCTGCAAGGAGTCCGGTCAGCAGGACACCTGCGTAGCCCTCTGGAAGAAGCGAGGCGACCACCCATGCCATCGAGACGGTTGCGCCAACGCAGATCACGACCGTCAAAGTGCCCATCGCGAGGCGCGTGCCACTGGAGTACGCCGTGCGGTTCCCGTGCTTCTCCAGCACGGAAATCAACGCGCCGAGCCATGTCACCGGATGACCGATTCTGGAGTACACCCAATTCGGCCATCCGATTGCCCCATCGATTGCTATGGCCACGAGCATTGCAGCTGCGGTCATGGCATCATCCCTCTCGCTGCGGCCCACGTGGGCGCAGTAGGGGAGCGGCTTGCAATCCAAAGATGTCGAAAGGTCCGGAGACGGTGGGAATTCGGTGGCATGGGCATCGGGGCTGATCGTATCCGCGATTGAATGGCATTCCCGGCCACGCTATGCAACGGCGCCGCAGTCGCGTTTCGGAGTTTGGCGATTGACCAGAGTGATCCTCATCACCGGTGGCGCCCGGTCGGGCAAGAGCCGCCATGCCGAATGCCGGGCGCGTGCGCTGCCCGGCGGACGTGTCTATATCGCGACAGCCGAGGCACATGACGACGAGATGCGCGGACGCATCGCCAAGCATCGGGCACAACGGGCAGGCGATGGCTGGACCACGGTGGAAGCGCCGCTGGACCTCGTCGCGGTTCTTGCGCGAACGGATGGTGAGGGCGTCAGGCTCGTGGATTGCCTGACTCTATGGCTTTCCAACCTATTGTTGGCCGAACGGGATTGGGAACCGGAAGCCGCCCGTCTGGTGGAGGCCCTGCGGCGCCAATCCGACCCGGTCGTTCTCGTTTCGAACGAGGTCGGCATGGGGATCGTGCCGGAGAACGCGCTGGCCCGCTCCTTCCGAGATGCTCAGGGTTGGTTGAACCAGCGTGTCGCAGACGTGGCCGATGAGGTTGAATTCGTCGTCGCAGGCCTGCCACTGCGAGTAAAGTGAGCGCTTACGCCGGGCGCCTGCGCAGCAAGTACGTGTCCATGATCCAGCCGTGTCGCGCCCGCGCTTCAGCGCGTGTTTTCAGAATCCGTGGTGCGGCGTCCGCCAGGGTGCCTGCAACGATCAGTTCCTCGGCCATGCCCAGATAGGCGCCCCACCAGATGGTGATTCCGTCGGGAGCGAGGTTTTGGAATGCACAGGCGGAATCGAGCATCACTGCGACTGTCTCTACATCCTCAGGCCACCCGCCCTCCCGCAACCGCCGGCCGGTGGTAACGATAAAGGGTGCTCCCGTTTCGTTGAGCGGGATGCGATGGGCTGCGCAGAGTGCCTGTACAGCGGTGATGCCCGGCACCACGGAAACCTGGGGGGCCGGTGACAGGCGCTCGACCACGCGGAGCGCGCTGTCGAACAGGCAAGGATCGCCCCAGATCAGCAGAGCGATCTTGTGCGCATTCGGGACTTCAGAGGCGGTGTCTGTCCATGCCTTCGCCACGGCATCGTGCCAGGCGGCGACGCCGTCCAGGTAGTCTCCGGCCGAATCTCGCGTCGGCATGTCGAACTCGGCAATCCGGCTTCGGGCGTCGGAACCCAGAACTCGGGCGCAAATCTGGTAACGCAGGTCGGCGAGCTCCGACTTTTCCTCGCCCTTTCGCGGGATCAGGATCAGATCAGCCCCGCGGATTGCGGCGACGCCCTGGCTCGTGAGATGATCCGGGTTTCCCGTGCCGATACCGATCAGTGCCAGTTCACGCATGACCGGTACACTTAGTCAAACTGCAATCGTCCAGGTGCCGGTCGCGCGCTTTGTGTCTCTGCAAGCCCATGGGCGTCATATCCCTCATTCCATCAGCAGGGCCTGCGCCGCCAATCACGGAATGTCAACGTCAGGATAATTTCGCACATTGGATCAAGAAATTGGCCATTTTGGTGCATTGGAGAACATAGGCTGCGCGGCGAGTGGGATTTGCAGTGACCGCCGCTCAACCTACTTTTCAAAGGCAACTGTCAGGAGATAGCAGATGAGCTGGAACCCAGCACTCGACGCCGACATCCCGACCGGAGACGGTGTCGATTCCATTGAAACGCTGATCGTCCCGCGCGCGCGGGATATCGGTGGATTCGAGGTACGGCGCGCCCTGCCGGCGCCGCGCCGGCAGATGGTGGGACCGTTCATTTTCTTCGACCAGATGGGGCCGGCCGAGTTCCTGACGGGGCAGGGGATCGACGTGCGCCCGCACCCGCACATCGGGCTGTCGACCGTGACCTATCTTTTCAAGGGGCGGATGCATCACCGCGACAGCCTGGGCGTGGACCGCTGGATCGAGCCGGGCGCCGTGAATCTCATGACTGCGGGACACGGCATCACTCATTCCGAACGGACCGATGGCGAGATGCGCAGGGCGCCGTTTGAAATGTTCGGCATACAGACCTGGCTCGCGTTGCCGGCCGGGGCTGAGGATGACGCTCCAGCATTCGAACACGCCGGCAAACAGGAGCTTCCGGATCTGGAGGGCGAGGGCAAACAGGTGCGGCTGATCCTCGGCTCCGCCTGGGGCGCGGCCGCGCCGCTGAAGACGGCAACCGAGCTGTTCTACGCCGATGCGGTTCTTGAACCGGGCGCGGCGATACCGCTTCCCAACGACCACGAGGATCGGGGGGCCTACGTGATCGCAGGGACGGTCGAAATCGGCGGCCAGGTCCACGAGGCGGGGCGGATGATGGTGTTTCGTCCGGGGGATCGGGTCTCCATGAAAGCCGGGCCGGAGGGCGCGCGAGTAATGCTCCTGGGCGGCGAGACGCTGGAGGGGCCGCGGTACATCTGGTGGAATTTCGTCGCCTCCTCCAAGGAGCGGATCGAGGCGGCGAAGGAAGCCTGGCGCGCGGGGGATTGGGAGCACGGGCGGTTCCAGCTCCCGCCCGGTGACGACGCGGAGTTCATCCCC
Organism: Tropicimonas marinistellae; assembly: GCF_001509585.1. Lineage (GTDB taxonomy): Bacteria > Pseudomonadota > Alphaproteobacteria > Rhodobacterales > Rhodobacteraceae > Tropicimonas > Tropicimonas marinistellae. Next base: position 46,502 of record NZ_LNCI01000020.1, read on the forward strand.
CTGCCGGATCGGTAGGATCCGGGCTGGAAGGACGTGCGGTCGTCGCGAGGCCGGCTCGCAAAAAAGGCTGCATTGGCTGCTTGACGCGGCCCTCGGCGCGGCCTAGAACGCCGCTCACGCCGCGCGATGAGAGATGTCGCGGGCGGGCAGCGGGCGGTTGTAGCTCAGTTGGTTAGAG
>NZ_LNCI01000021.1 GCF_001509585.1 Tropicimonas marinistellae
TGCCCGCCTCAATTGCTACCGCGGCGCGCGTTTTCATCGGCGTGTCCTCCCGTTAAACTGCTATCAAACCGTGGGCGATGGGCCGCGGCAATGCAACATGAGAGGTCGATATGGATTTGAAATTTGCTGGTCTGGCGGCGGCACTTCTGGTGCTGGCAGGATGTGAGGACTACACCGGCGATACCATAACGGAGGGCAGCTTCACGTCGCCGCCGCCGCCGACGGTGGTCGATCCGATCCAGCCGGCCGGGGCGGTGGACGTGGCGCCCATCGAGGAGGGAGGCGTCGATCCGGCACTGGCGATGGTCGAAGAGGATCCATACGGCGAAGTCCAGGCAGGCGCCGGCGGCCTGACTGAACGCCTGCCGGACACCTGCAAGCTGGAGGAGGTGCAGCAGTATCGGGGCCAGAGTGCGGCCGCAGTCGAAGGGGCGGGATTGACGATGCCGTATCGGGTGATCGGTCCGTCGGACATTGTCACCCAGGAGTACAACCCGACGCGGGTCAATTTCTTCGTCAACACCGGCGGGACGGTGGATCGCGTCTCCTGCGGGTGATGCGAGCCATACCGATCACGCCCTGCGGGCCAGACCCTCGGTGCGCGCCGCGTCGAGGGTCTGGCCCGTGGCAAGCGCCTGCGGATCCACCCTGAGATCGATGAGCGCGAGAGTGCCGGCTGTCCGTGCGGCAGCGAAAGCGGCCGGAAAGGCGGCGTTTTGCGTCACCCTGGTGCCCCATCCGCCGTAGGCGCGGGCCAGTGCCGGTAGATCCGGCACAAAGAGGTCGGTACCGCTGACGCGGCCGGGGTAGAAGTGCTCCTGGTGCATCCGGATCGTGCCGTATCGTCCATTGTTCACCACCAGCACGACAACCGCCGCCCCGAATTGGGCTGCCGTTGACAGTTCGTTCACGGTCATCTGCAGACACCCGTCGCCAGCGAGGCAAACGACCGTACGTTCCGGATGGGCGAGCTTCGCGGCAATGGCCGCGGGCAGCCCGTAACCCATCGAGCCGGACGTCGGTGCGAGTTGCGTGCCATACCGTTTGAAGCGGAAGTAGCGATGCAGCCAGGCGGCGTAATTGCCGGCCCCGTTCGTGACAATAGCATCCTCCGGAAGATGCTCGGACAGCCAGCGGATGACCCACTCCTGCTGAAGCGCTCCGGGGCTGCGGTGAGGTTCCTGCCAGACCTCGTAATCGGCGCGGGCTTCCGCGGTCCAGACACGGCTGTTGATCAGCGGTGCTGCGTGGGCCGCGAGCGCGTTGACCGCCTGGGCGGCCGGAGCGACGAGCGCCATATGCGGGGAATGGACCCGGCCGAGTTCGTCGGGGTCCGGGTGTACGTGGATCAGCGTGCGCTTTCCATCGGGTCGTGCGGGGTCGAGGAGCCGGTAGCCGCTGGTCGCTGTCTCGCCAAGTCGCGTGCCGAGCGCGAGGATGACATCGGCCCTCTCCAGGCGCTCGCCGAGCTTTGGGTTCATTCCCACGCCCAGGTCACCGACGTAGTTCGGGTGCCGGTTGTCCATGTAGTCCTGGCGGCGGAAGGTGGCTGCAACCGGCAGGTCGGCGGTCTCGGCAAGGACTTGAAGGTCGCGTGCGGCTTTGGCCGACCATCCGGGGCCGCCGACGACAACGAGCGGCCGGCGTGCCAGGCGAAGGGCACTCAATGCCGACTGCGAAAAGGTCTCGTAGTCCGGCGCGGGAGCGGCCGTGGCAGGCGGGATGTCCGCAACGGCGGCGCTAGCTGACAGCATGTCCTCCGGAAGTGCCAACACCACCGGACCCGGACGTCCGGACAGCGCCAGGTTCCAGGCCCGCGCGATGTACTCAGGCAATCGTGCGGTGTCGTGCACGTCGCCCGCCCATTTGGCGAGAGGCGCGAAGACAGCGGGGATATCGACTTCCTGAAAGGCTTCGCGGTCCCTGTGGCCGCGGGCAATTTGGCCGACGAAGAGGATCATCGGCGTGGAATCCTGGCGTGCCACGTGGATTCCGGCTGCGGCGTTGGTGGCTCCCGGGCCGCGCGTGACGAAGACGACGCCGGGGGTGCCCGTCAGCTTGCCGTATGCTTCGGCCATCATTGCGGCGCCGCCCTCGTGCCGGCAAACGACGTTCTCGATCCCGCTGTCGTGCAACGCGTCCAGCGCTGCCAGAAAACTCTCTCCCGGCACCGAGAACACGCGCTGAACGCCGCGGTGTTTCAACTGGTCGACGAGGATCTGCCCGCCATGTCGCATCCTGACCATTGTCACCGCTCCTCCCGCAGTCCGCGGACACGAAGATGGCTCTACGTGCCCAGGCTGGCAAGCGGGTTCGGCGCCATTTCCTGCGTCATTCCGGATCCGGGAAGAGCGCAGGAAATGTTGCCTTTCTCGGTATTGTCCGTAGCTTTGTCGCATGAGTGATGTGGTTGGTAAGATGCACGTAACGCATGACAGAATGGACCCGGTCCGCGCGATTGCCTTGCATGCGGCCCTGGGCTGTGCCGGATTGCCACCCGATCCGGGCGATCCGTTGCCACCTTTCTTTCAGAGTGCCTATTTCTGGGAAGTTGCTCCGGCGCAGGGGCTCGGCGGTGACGGGTGTCCTTTGGCGGGCACATGCGTCCCGGACTTCGATTTGCCCTTTCGGAGGATGACCGCCGTTCGTCTGCGTGTGCAACGACCGCTGCGCTCAGGAGAGCCCGCCGAACGGCGCAGCCAGGTCACCGCGGTCGGGCAGAAAGTGGGGCGCGCCGGCCCTATCGCCCAGGCGACCGTACGGCACGACTTCCACCAGGGTGGTCGCCTCTGCCTTTCAGAACAGCGCGACTTCGTTTTTCGGTCAGGCCCGATTGCGAACGACATCCAGCCCGCTCCGGCGCCCTACGATAGCGATCCACTGGCATTGCACCTTGATCCGGTCTCGCTTTTTCGCTTTGGGGCCGTCACGTTCGACAGTCACAGGGTCCAGTACGACGGGGACTATGCGCGCGAGGTGGAAGGATACTCCGGGCGTGCGGTTCCCGCCGCCTATCTCGCGATGATACTTGCGATGCGCGTTGACGCCATGGCACCCCTGCGGCGCTTCAGCTTTCGCGAGCTGCGTCCGCTTGTTCTGGGTGAGGAGGCGGTGTCCAATCACCGCGGATCCGACCTTTGGGTGCGTAACGGAGATGGCGTCCTCGTCTCCAGGGCTGTCGCCGGTTGGTGAGCAGAACGGCTGATGGGTTTCAGAGGACTTGGGAGATCTCCAGCAGGTTGCCGTCCGGATCGCGGACATAGATCGATAGGATCGGGCGCGATGCGCCCGTACGGCGGACGGGCCCCTCTTCAACCGAAACATGCAGATCCGCCAGATGCCGTTGCCATTGCTCAAGCGGCACATCTGTCAGAAAACACAGATCGGCGGCACCTGGCGTTGGTCGTTGGGCTTTCGGCTCGAATGGCGCGTGCGCGACATGCAGGTTGATCTTCTGCTGTCCGAATATCAACGCCATGCGTTCGCTGCCATCGGCGGTACGGAACCGCGTCGGCTCCATTCCGAGGACTTCGGAATAGAATCGGACCGTCCGGTCGATGTCGGCGACAGTGAGAACCAGGTGGTCGAGTGCCGTCACACGCGGTCCCCGGCGCCGGTTGTCGCGATCCGTCATTGGCGAAGCTGTGCAAGAACCTTTGTCGAGGCATAGCCATCCGGCTGCATCCCGACCGATTTCTGATATCCGCGGATGGCGGCAATCGTATTCGGCCCGATCTTGCCGTCGACACCTTGCGTATCGTAGCCGGCGGAGGTGAGCCGCTCCTGAAGCTCAATACGTTCGGCGAGCAGCAATGCCCGAAGTTCGCGCGGCCAGTTGCCATTGATCGCCGGACCGCCACGAATGCGGTCACCCAGGTGGCCAACCGCAAGCACATAGGCGTCGGCGGGATTGTATCGTTCCAGTACCTTGAAGTTCTGGAAGATGATGAATGCGACGCCGCCTGCGCCGGCGGGCAGTATGACCGAGGCCTCGCCATGGTCGGGCACCGGATGGCCGTAGGTGTCGCGCACACCGAGCGCTGCCCAGTCGGCAGGGGACTTCTTCACGGAATGGCCGGTAAGAGACACGTCGAAATCCGTCGGCAGGATGACTTCCATCCCCCATGGTTGTCCGTCGATCCAGCCCGCATCCGCCAGATACTTCGCCGTCGAAGCCAGGGCATCGGTCGGGTCGTCGGACCAGATGTCTCGCTTGCCGTTCCCGTCGTGATCTACCGCATGGGCGAGGAACGAGCTTGGCATGAACTGCGTGTGGCCCATGGCGCCGGCCCAGCTGCCAGTCATTGCGTTCGGTCCGACGTCCCCGCTTTCGAGGATCTGCAGAGCGGCGACCAACTCGCCTTCGAAAAACGCGGCGCGCCGTCCGTCGTAGGCGAGCGTTGCAACCGCCTCGATTACATTCTCGGAGCCCCGGAAGGTTCCGTAGGCACTTTCGAGCCCCCAGATCGCGGTGATGATCTCCGCCGGAACCCGGTAGGTGTCTTCGATCTGGTTCAGAAGCGCCGCGTTCTCCCTGAGCGCAACCTGCCCGTTGGTCACGCGCAGATCGGAGGCGGCCGTGTCGAGGTAGTCCCAGATTGTCTTGGTGAACTCGGATTGGTTGCGGTCGCGCTGGATCACGTCGGTGTTGTACCGCACGCCGGCGAAAGCGCGGTCCAGGGTCGCCGGCGAAATGCCGTGACGCGCCGCCCGGATGCGGAATGCGGAAATCCAGTCCTCGAACCCGATATTGGAAACCCTCTCCTCGGGGAGCAGCGCGGCCGCGAGAATCGGGCGCGCCTCCGGACGAATGGATGTGTCGACTGCCCCTAAGCCCGCCGTTGAATGCGCGGGTGTGGCAACGGCAAGCGCCGCCGCCAGTAAACTGACCTTACCCTTCATTGTGGTTCCTGCTCGCCAGCTTTTGTTTGTCAGGAGTGTAACGGTGGAGCGCCTTTCCGCAAAGATATTTGCGAGACGCGGATCTTCTGTTGCCGGGCATTGGCAGATTTCGGCTTACGCGACGATAGTTTGCACGGATTGCCCACCGAAGTTCGTCCGTGCGGCAGGATTGCAAGACTGGCCCCGTTCATAGGTTGAACGAAGGATTGCGAAGTCGCGGCCGGAAGTGTCCTAGCGGCGCTTGCGCGTCACCTTGCGCTTGCTTCGGGTGGGGCGGGACCCTGTCGCGGCTTTCTTCTGCTTCTGCGCGGCGCTGCTGCGCGCCTTCGCCTTGCCTGGCATTCGGCGGGCCGGCTTGCCGCGACCGCGCGGCGTGCTGTTCGGCGCCACCTGCTCGCCTTCGAGTTCCAAAAGGTCCAGCATCAACCCGCCGGTGACAGGCACGGCCTCCGTCAGACGAACCGTGACGCGTTGCCCGAGCGAGATGACACGGCCGCTGTCCGACCCCATGAGGGTCTGCGCCTCGCGGTCGTAGTGGAAGAACTCGTCCCCGAGCGAGCGGATCGGGATCAACCCGTCCGCGCCGGTCTCGTCGAGTTTCACGAAGACACCGAACCGGGCGATTCCGGAGATCCGGCCGGAAAACTCGTTGCCCACGCGTTCGGAGAGATAAGCCGCGAGATAGCGGTCGGTCGTGTCCCGCTCTGCCGCCATGGAGCGCCGCTCGGTCTCTGAGATATGCTCGGCCGTGGCTGCGAGCCCGTCGATATCATCCGGCGAGAGCCCGTCGGCCTTGCCGTCGCGCCCGCCACCCCAGCCATGCGCCGCGATCAGCCCCCGGTGAACGATGAGGTCCGAGTAGCGGCGGATTGGCGAGGTGAAGTGGGCATAGGTCTTCAGCGCCAGTCCGAAATGGCCGAAGTTTTCCGGGTTGTAGTAGGCCTGGGTCATCGATCGAAGCGTGGTGAGATTGATCATCTCCGCCAGGTCGGTCCCGGCCGCATCGGCAAGCAGCTTGTTCAGGTGCCGGGTGTGCAGCACCTGGCCCTTTGCCAGGGTGAAGCCGCTGGCCTGGGCAGTCTCCCGCAGGGCGTCGAGCTTTTCGGGGCTAGGTTCCTCGTGGACGCGGAAGAGCAGGGGCTGGCGTTTGTGGGTGAGCGTCTCGCCCGCCGCGACATTGGCCAGCACCATGAACTCCTCGATCAGCCGATGCGCCACAAGACGCTCACGGAAATTGACCGAGAGGACCTCGCCCTTGTCGGACAGGATGATCCGGCGCTCGGGCAGGTCGAGATCCAGCGGTTGGCGCAGGTCGCGGGCGCGGGCAGCGGCGAGATAGGCGGTGTGGAGCGGCTTGAGCACGTCGTCGAGCAGCGGGCCGCATTTCTCGTTGGGCTCTCCGTCCAGCGCTTGCTGCACCTCTTGATAATTGAGCGAGGCCGCGGAGCGCATGAGCCCGCGGTGGAAACTGTGCCCGATCTTCCGGCCATCGGCATCCAGCCGCATCCGGACGGCGATGCAGGCGCGCGGAACGCCTTCGTGCAGCGAGCAGAGATCACCCGACAGCCGGTCGGGCAGCATCGGCACGACCCGGTCAGGGAAATATGTGGAATTGCCCCGCGTCCGCGCCTCCGCATCCAGCGCCGAGCCCGGGCGCACGTAATGGGCGACGTCGGCGATGGCGACCCAGACAACGTGGCCGCCGGGGTTCTTCGGGTCGTCGTCGGCATGGGCGTAAACGGCGTCGTCGTGGTCTCGCGCATCGGCAGGGTCGATGGTGATGAGCGGCAGGTCGCGCAGATCCTCGCGGCCCGAGAGCCCGGCGGGTTTCATCCTGTCGGCCTCCGCGATTACCCGGTCGGGGAAATCGTCGGGGATGCCGTGCTGGTGGATTGCGATGAGCGAGACAGCCTTGGGCGCTGAAGGGTCGCCCAGCCGCTCGGTGATCCGGGCGGTGGGAAGACCAAGCTTTCCGCGGGGGCTGGCCTGTTCTGCCTCCACCAATTCGCCGTCCTTCGCACCGTGGGTTGCGCCGGGCGGCACCTGCCATTCGCGGTCGGTGCCCTTGTCGATGGGCGTGATCCGGCCGCCTTCGGTGCGCTTGCGGTAGACGCCGAGGATCTTGCGCGGGTTGTGGCCGATGCGGCGGATCAGGCGCGCTTCGTATTGATGCCCGTCGCCGCGCACCTCGGTCATGCGGCCGAGGATGCGGTCACCCTCGCCGAGCGCGGGGTCGGCCTCGCGCGGCAGGAAGAGCACGCGCGGTTCCGGCCCCTCGCCATGCCATTCCAGCGGCCGGGCGAAGAGATCGCCATTTGCGTCGGGGGCGAGCAGTTGCAGCACGGTCACGGGCGGCAGCTTGTCCGGATCGCGGTAATGCTTGCGGTCCTTCTGCAAATGCCCTTCGGTTTCCAGTTCCTTGAGCAGACGCTTGAGGTCGATGCGCGCCGCCCCCTTGACCCCGAAGGCCTTGGCGATGTCTCGCTTGGAGTTCTGCGTGGGGTTGTGGGCGATCCAGTCGAGGACCTGCGCCTTGGTCGGAAGCTCTGCCATGGGCGCGGCCTAGCATGGGGGCCGGGGGCTGTCACCTGCGGAAAGGGCGCTGGCCGCCGGGCAGAGCCCGAGCGGCGGTGGCGCCGCTGCGCGGCGTGCCTCCGGCGGGGATATTTCGGGACAGAAGAGACCGTGACTCGACACTTCGGAAGCGGGGCGTAAACTGGAGTAGAACAAAAGAAGAACAATATGGTGATTCCCGAAGGGGGGCCGATGTCGTCTGTCCGGCGGATATTGTCACTGTGGTTCCCACGGCTTGCGGCCGAGCGGCTGCTTCGCGCGGAAGGCGGAGCAATCGGCGGGCCGTTTGCCGTGGTGCGCGACAGCGGCAACACGCAGGTGCTGGCCTCGCTGGATGACACGGCTTCACGTGCCGGGCTTGTCGTCGGGCAGCCGCTCAGGGATGCGCGGGCGATGTGCCCTGATCTGGTGACGCGGGGAAGCAACCCGCAAGCCGAGGCAGCGTTTCTGACCGTGTTGCGGCGATGGGCGGGGCGGTTCTCGCCCTGGGTGTCGGAGGCGCCGCCGGATGGGTTGCTGGTGGATCTGACAGGCTGCGCGCATCTGTTCGGCGGGGAGGCGGCACTGCTCGACCGGATCGATGGAGACTGCGCTGCCCTGGGGGTGAGTGTGCGCTCCGGGATTGCCGACACGGTGGGCGCGGCCTGGGCGCTGGCGCGGTTTTCCGGGCAGGGGGCGGCACTGGCGCGGTCGGGAGACGCGATCGACCAGGAGGCCCGGGCGACGCGGTCGCGGGCGGCCAAGCGGCGGCATTGGGAGCGGGGCGGCGCGGCGCCGGTGCGGGGCGGTGGCGGTGCTGCTGCGGCGCGGATCGCGGCGCCGGGACAGACCCGCACTGCGCTTGCCCCCCTGCCGGTGGCCGCACTTCGCCTGCCGTCGGACGTGGTGGCGCAGCTCGGCCGCCTCGGGTTGCGCCGGATCGACGAACTGGCCGGCCAGCCGCGGGCGGCGCTGGCGCGGCGCTTCGGCAAGGACCTGGTGCTGCGGCTCGACCAAGCGCTCGGGCTGGTGCCGGAGCCGGTCTCGCCCGCCAATCCGCCCGATCACTTCGCGGTGCGCCTGACGCTGCCGGAGCCCATCGGCCTTCTGGACGACATGCGCGCGGGGCTGGACCGGCTGTTGCCGGCGCTGGCTGCGCGGCTTCGCGAGAAGGGCCGCGGTGCGCGGCGGGTGCGGTTGCAGGCCTTCCGCTGCGATCACACGATGCAGCCGGTGGAGGTAGGGCTGGCGCGGCCTTCGGCGGAGCCCGACCGGCTGCGGCCGCTCCTGCTGATGAAGCTCGACGAGATCGAGGCCGGTCCGGGTATCGACGTGCTGCGGCTGGAGGCGCATGTGACCGAGCCGGTCCATGCGACCCAGCATCGGGGTCATATGGGCGCGGCGTCGGATGGGGCGGCGCGGATGCAGCGGGCCGACGGTGCGGCGCTCGACGACCTGATCGGCAAGCTGGGCGCGCGGGTCGGGCTGGAGGCGATCACCCGGCTTGCCCCGGCGGACAGTCATATCCCGGAAAAGACGACCAGGGTGCTGGCCGCTGCCTGGTCGGAGCCTGCGCGCGACTGGCCCGTGCGTCCGCCGCAGCCGCGCCCGCTGCTGATCTTCCCGCCCGAGCCGGTGCATGTGGCGGGCGAGGGGGCCACGTCTCCGCGCCCGCCGCACCGGTTCCGCTGGCGCCGCCGCGACCTGGTGCTGGCGGGGGCGACCGGCCCGGAGCGGATCGCGCCGGAATGGTGGCTGGATGACCCCGCCTGGCGCTCGGGCGTGCGGGATTACTGGCGGGTGGAGGTGGAGGGTGGCGCGCGGCTGTGGCTCTTCTATGCCCACGGAGGGGAGATGTCGGGGGGGTGGTTCTGCCAGGGACGGTTTGCGTGAGAGCGGCATGTCTCACGCGTGAGACATCTTTCCCGACAAGTGATTTCAATGGGTTACAGGGGCGGATTCAC
>NZ_LNCI01000022.1 GCF_001509585.1 Tropicimonas marinistellae
CACTCGTTAACCTTCGCGGCAAACATGGCCGAGATGGAAAAAGAGCAACCCCCCCGGGCACACCTCCGCGCAGGGGTGCCCGGCGGGTATCCGCATCGCCGCCGTGCCGTCGCGGTGATCGACCGGGGCCGGTGCCGCGCCGCCGGCCGCCCCCTTGCCAGCTTCGGCGCGCACGGTATCGCCGGGCGCTGGCTGCGCCTTCCGGTGGACCGGTTCGGGTACGCGGAGGTTTGAGCCCGGCGATTGCTCGACGTCGGCGCCTTGGTCTTGGTCTATCCCGGTGTCTTCGACCGCATCGCACATGCCCACATCTGGAGCGCCACGCCGCGACCCGGAGATGGCGCGGGCCGCCCCGCTACCCCGCGGGGGCCACGGCCCCGACGATGGGGCCAAGCGAGAAGCCTGCATCCGAGCGGCCCAGCGACGGTGCGAAAAGACGCGAGACCTTGCCATCGAAGTAGAGCGCGTTGGGCGTTTTCAGGATGTCCCTGAAAAACCGGCCAAACGAATGGAAATTGACCCTGTTGTCGGAGATCACGAAATGCACGGTCACGCCATCGGCTTCGACGCCGACGCCATTGCGGATGTATCGGCTGTCGCTGTCCACCAGAAAGCGGGGATGCAGCGCGCCGTCGATGACCAGCATGGGGCCGGATTGCGTGGCGTAGCGGCAGGCGGGGGTGTCGGCGGCATAGCGGCGGCTTTCGATCACTGCCGCGCTGCCGTCGTGGATGCAGAACACGCCATTGGGAAGCAGGCCGAAGTTGCCCGGGCCGTCGCGGGTGACAAGGGGCGCGCGCTGGAGGCCGTTTTCCAGGTAGAGCCCGACGGGCCGGCGGTCCTCGTGGTACATGCCGCCATTCATCGCGAAGGCGAGGCGTTTCCCCTTGGCTTGCAGGGCAGATTCGATGGCCGGGAAGCTGCCGTAGAGGCGGCCGGAGCCATCGCTGTGCCACAGGCGGAGTTCGTCACGGTCGGCGTGCGCGGTACAGACCGAATAGCGGTTCGCCTCGTGCACGATCTTGCGGCATTCCGGGTCGGCCCGGAGGGCGCCCGGCAGTATTGCGATCGCCAGGAGTGCCGCCAGGAGCACGCGAATACCGAAGGCTGCCACGAACGGACGCGACTCAGTGGCCATCGTCATCGTCGTGCGACGCGGCAATGTCGCGCTGTACCCGCTCCTCGGAGAACATCCGGCGTGTCGCGTCCATGCGGTCGAACGTATCGTCCAGCACGAAACGCAGCTGCGGCGAATATTTCAGCGCGAGTCCTTTCGCGACGGTCCGGCGGAGTTCCGAGCGGTTGCGATTGAGTGCCTCCAGTGCCTCGGGGGCGTGATCGCCGCCCAACGGCAGGACGTAGGCCGTCGCAACCTTGAGGTCGGGCGAGGTGCGGACTTCGGACACGGTGATCGACATCCGGTTCAGGTCCGGGTCGTGCACGTCGCCGTGGGCCAGCACGTCGGACAGGCGACGGCGGATCAGTTCGCCGACGCGGAGCTGACGCTGCGACGGGCCGGGACCGGTATGGAACTTGTTCTTTGCCATGGCATCCAACTAGGGCGGCGGCGGCCAATTCGCAAGCGGGGCTTTGCCAGCGGGGCCGGGCTCAGGTAGAGGAGACGGGCGAAATCGGAGACAGGCAGATGAGTGACACACCGGGGATCGTCGTCATGGGTGCATCCGGCCGCATGGGCCAGATGCTGGTGCGCGAGGTTCAGGCGCATCCGGGGATGCGGCTGGCCGGTGCCGTGGAACGGCCCGGTCACGACTGGATCGGCAAGGATATCGGCACGGCGATGAACGGGCCGGCGGCGGGCCTGCGGGTGACGGACGACCCGCTGGAGGCGATGGCCGGTGCGCAGGGTGTGATCGACTTCACCACGCCACAGGTCACGGTGGCGCTGTCCACCCTCTCCGCGCAGGCGCGGGCGGTCCATATCATCGGCACCACGGGGCTGACCGACGAGGATATCGCGAAGCTCGACGCGGCGGCGCGCCACGCGGTGATCGTGCGCGCGGGGAACATGAGCCTTGGCGTGAACCTGCTGACGCAACTGACCAAGCAGGTCGCGGCCGCGCTGGATGCCGATTTCGATATCGAGGTGGTCGAGGCGCACCATCGCCACAAGGTCGACGCGCCCTCGGGCACGGCGTTGATGCTGGGCGAGGCGGCCGCGGCGGGGCGCGGGCTGGATTTCAAGCAATCCTATGTCGCGGCACGCGACGGGATCACCGGGGCGCGGGCGCCGGGGAGCATCGGTTTCTCGGCGATCCGGGGCGGCGATATCGTGGGTGAGCACGATGTCATCTTCGCCGGTGCCGGGGAGCGCATTGTCCTGCGCCATGTCGCCAGCGACCGGGCGCTGTTTGCCCGTGGCGCGCTGAAGGCGGCGCTCTGGGGGCAGGACAAGATGCCGGGGCATTACTCGATGCTGGATGTGCTGGGGTTGTGACCCGGCTCAGGAGCCTCGGACTCAGAAGCGATATCATGGTGCTGCGCGGCCTCGGCCAGACCGAGGCGCATCCTGACCGCGTTGTCCTGCGCGTGCCGTCGGAGCCGGATTTCTGGTTCGGCAACATGGTGATCTTTCGCGAGGGGCGCGTCGATCCGGAGCGCCAGATCGCGCAGTTCCGCGCCGATTTTCCCGATGCGAAGCATGTCACGCTGGTCTGGGACGCGCCGGGCATGGCGGCCTCGCCGGAATTGGACCGCCTCAGGGCCGAGGGATTCGAGGTCGATTTCAGCGATGTGCTGACGCTTTCCGGCGCCGCCAACCCCGCGCCCTGCCCGGAGGGGATTTCCATCCGTCCGCTGGAAGCCGCGTCGGAATGGGACCAGGCGGTCGCGTTGCAGGTCGAGACCGGAATCGCGGCGGGCCACACCTATGCGGATTACCAGCCCTATATCCGCAAGCGCTTCGCGAATCGCCGGATGCAGGTCGCGGAGGGCTGGGGGTGCTGGTTCGGGGCCTTCGCGGGCGATCTGCTGGTGGGGGATCTGGGGATCTTCGTCGCGGAGGGGCTCGCGCGGTTTCAGGACGTGGAGACGCGGGCCAGTCATCGGCGGCGCGGGATCTGTGCGGCGCTGGTCACCGCAGGTCTCGGCTGGGCCGCGGCCCGGGATCCGGCCGCGCTGCCGGTGATCGTCGCCGATGCCGAGAGCCAGGCGGGGCGGATCTATCGCCGCTGCGGTTTTGGCCTGGGCGAGACGCTGATCGCCGCGTTTCGCCGGCCCGGTGGCGCCAAGTCGGCGGGACCGGACTAGAAGTCGATCGCCAGGCCCTTTTTCTCCCAGTCGCCGTAGCGCACGGGTTCAAGGCCATCGCGGCGGCCGCCCAGTTCGGTGGGCATTTCCCTGGCCTCGGCTTCTGCCTTCGCGCGCCGCTCGGCGGCTTCGGCCAGCGCGCGCTGGGCGGCTGGCGGCAGGTCCGCGGGGGCCTTGCCGGGGTCTGCGGTGTCGTCGGACATGCTGTCTTCCTTGTCGCTGTGCAACTTGTGATATACGCCGCGCGGGTCGAAACGCAATGAGAAGGACCCGCGCATGGGCCAAAGCCAAGCCGGAGGAACCGCCGCGCGCCGCCTGGCGCTGGAGCTTCTGCAGGGGGTCTGGGAGGACCGGCTGACGCTGGCGGAGATGGAGGCGCATCCGCATTTCGGCGAGGCGCCGCCGGAGGTGCGCGCGCGTGCCGGGCGGCTGGCGCGGACCACGCTGCGGCAGGCGGGGCGGGCGGATGCCGCGCTGAAACCCTGGCTGAAGCGCAACCCGAAGCCGGGCGTGCGGGCGGTGCTGCGCCTTGCCACGGTGGAGCTGCTGGCAGAGGGGGCGGCGGCGCATGGCGTGGTGAACGCGGCGGTGGCGCTGGCGCGGGAGCAGCAGGCCTCTGCCGCGCCGATGGTCAACGCGGTTCTGCGCCGGGTGTCCGAGGCCGGGACCGGGTCGTGGGAGGCCGCGCCGCCGCAACGGTTGCCCAACTGGCTGCGCGGGCGGCTGGGGAGTGCCTATGGCAATGCCCGCGTCGCTCGGATGGAGGCCGCGCAGGCCGCCGGCGCGCCGCTCGACATCACGGCGAAGGCGCCCGATGCGGCGCTCGCGGAGGCGCTTGGCGGCGAGACGCTGCCCACCGGGTCGATCCGGCTGGCGCGGCCGGGGCAGGTCTCTGCCATGCCGGGGTACGATCACGGCGATTGGTGGGTGCAGGACGCCGCGGCAGCCCTGCCGGCGAAGGTGCTTGCGCCACGGCAGGGGGAACGCGTGCTGGACCTCTGCGCGGCACCGGGGGGAAAGACGCTGCAGCTTGCCGCCGCGGGCGCGGCGGTGACAGCACTCGATGCCTCGGACACGCGGCTGGAACGCCTGCACGCCAACCTCGCGCGCACCGGGCTTGCGGCGGACGTGGTGGTCGCGGACGGGCTGGAGTGGCAACCGCCGGCGCCGTTCGACGCCATCCTGCTCGACGCGCCCTGCTCGGCCACGGGCACCATCCGCCGCCACCCCGATCTGCCCTTCGTCAAGGACGCAACCGACCTGCGGGGGCTGGTGGAGATCCAGGCGGCGCTGGCGGACCGGGCGGTGGAGATGCTGGCCCCGGGCGGGCGGCTCGTCTTCTGCACATGCTCGCTGCTGCCCGAGGAGGGCGAGGCGCAGGTCAAGGGACTGTTGGAGCGGCACGACGGCCTGCGCCCGGACCCGGACGCCGTTGCCGCGCTTGCCGGTCTCGACCCGCAGTGGATTGCCAGCCCCGGTGCCTTGCGCACAACGCCCGAGATGTGGCCCGAACGCGGCGGTCTCGACGGGTTTTTCATTGCGGCCCTGCGCAAGGCCTGACACCGTCCGCTCAGGCTCCTAGACTCAAGGAAAAATCGAGCATCGGGCGAACAAGGGCCACGCAACAAACCATGGACCAAGTGGACGGAACTCCAAGCTGGCACGAACGGCGTGTCCGTTTCGCGAACCGCTGGCATGCCCGCCGGGCGGTGCGGTCGCGTCCGGCCACCGGGTTCGTCTCCCATCCAGAACCGCGGACGATCGGCACGGTCTCGCGGGGGCGCCAACTGATTGCCGGCAACCTGCTGTTCGCGGGTCATCTGGTGGAAGCGCCGGACATGGCGCTCTGGAACGTCTCCATGCCGTCGCCGCGCTTCGAAGAGGAACTGCACGGCTTTCGCTGGCTCGACGATCTGGCGGCGGTCGGAAGCCCCGAAGCGCGACAGCGCGCGCAGGAATGGACATGGAGCTGGCTCGGACGGTACGGGCGCGGGGTTGGCCCCGGATGGGAACCGGCGCTCACGGGGCGGCGGCTGATCCGCTGGATCAACCACGCGGTGTTCCTGCTTCATGCCCGCGACCGCGTGGCATCGCAGGCGTTCTTCTCCTCTCTCGGCGCGCAAACGATCTACCTCGCGCGCCGGTGGCAGGTGACGCCACCGGGACTCGCCCGTTTCGAGGCACTCACCGGGTTGATCTATGCCGGGCTCGCGCTCACCGGGATGGAGGGGCATGTCGCACCGGCGGTCAAGGCGCTCGCCCAGGAATGCGCCCGCGAAATCGACGATGAAGGTGGGCTGCCGACACGGAATCCGGAGGAGCTTCTGGAGGTCTTCACCCTCCTGATCTGGGCCGCGCAGGCGCTCCTCGAAACCGGCCGCAAGCCGGAGCCGGACCACGAGGCGGCGATTGTCCGGATTGCCCCGACGCTGCGGGCATTGCGCCACGCCGACGGCAGCCTTGCGCGGTTCCACGGCGGCGGTTGCGGTGTCGAGGGATGGCTCGATCATGCGCTGGCGGCTTCGGGCATCCGGCCGGAGCATCACGAGGGCCTTGCCATGGGCTTCGCCCGACTCGTCGGCGGACGCACGACAGTTATCGTCGACGCCGCGCTGCCGCCGATTGGCGTGGCGTCGATCAATGCACATGCCTCGACGCTGGCCTTCGAGCTGACCTCCGCACGGCGACCGTTGATCGTGAACTGCGGCCCGGGCGCGACCTTCGGCGAGACATGGCGGCGCGCAGGGCGTGCCACGCCGAGCCATTCGACACTCGGGGTGGACGGGTTTTCCTCGTCGCGGCTCGGTGTCGTGGGCCTTGGCCGCGGGCGTCGCGGCGAGATCCTGCACGATCTGCCCACGGATGTCCGGGTCCAGCCATCCTCCGGCCCGCGCGCGGTGCGGCTGCTGGTCGGCCACGACGGCTACGCG
The DNA here is from genome assembly GCF_001509585.1 of Tropicimonas marinistellae. Taxonomy (GTDB): domain Bacteria; phylum Pseudomonadota; class Alphaproteobacteria; order Rhodobacterales; family Rhodobacteraceae; genus Tropicimonas; species Tropicimonas marinistellae. The sequence continues at coordinate 6,198 of NZ_LNCI01000022.1, forward strand.
TCGACCCATGGGCTCACGCATGTCCGCCAACTCACCCTGACACGCGACGGCCGCGAACTCATGGGCGAGGACACGCTCGGCGCGCTGACCGATGCTGACAGGCGCACCCTGCAACGGCGGATGGAGGGCGCGCAGCTTCAGGGCGTTGCCTTCTCCATCCGGTTCCACCTGCATCCCGACGTGGAGGCCAAACTCGACATGGGCGGCACCGCGGTGTCGCTCGCCCTCAAGAGCGGCGAGATTTGGGTGTTCCGCTATTCCGGCGACGGCAGGCTGGCGCTTCAGCCCAGCGTTTACCTCGAACCCGGCCGTCTGAAGCCGCGCGCGACGCGACAGATTGTGCTTTTCGGGCGGGTTCTGGAGACGGCTTGCCAGTTGAACTGGACCTTGGCCAAGGCACAGGATACCCCGCAGGCGATCCGCGACGTCGTCCGTGACGACGACGACCTGTGAACTGACCGAGCTGAGGAATGCCGCCATGACCGAGCCCCGCCCCATTCGCCGTGCCCTGCTGTCCGTTTCCGACAAGGAGGGCCTCGTGGATCTCGGACGCGCGCTCGCCGCGCGCGGTGTGGAGCTTCTGTCGACGGGCGGCACTGCCGGGACCTTGCGCGACGCCGGGCTGGCGGTGACCGATGTGTCTGACGTTACGGGGTTTCCCGAAATGATGGACGGGCGGGTCAAGACGCTGCACCCGAAGGTCCATGGCGGGCTGCTGGCGCTGCGCGACAACGACGCGCATGTTGCGGCGATGGCTGAGCACGGGATCGGCGAGATCGACCTACTGGTGGTGAACCTTTACCCGTTCGAGGCGACGGTGGCGAAGGGCGCGGATTACGACACCTGCATCGAGAACATCGACATCGGTGGCCCGGCGATGATTCGGGCTGCGGCGAAGAACCATGCGTTCGTGACGGTCGTTGTCGACGTGGAGGATTACGAGACGCTCCTGGGCGACATGGATCAGCATGACGGCGCCACCTGCCCCAAGTTCCGCAAGAAGATGGCGCAGATCGCCTATGCCCGCACCGCGGCCTATGACGCCGCCGTGTCGACGTGGATGGCTGGCGCCATCGGGGTGGAGACGCCGCGCCGCCGCGCCGTGGCCGGAACGCTGGCGCAGACCATGCGCTATGGCGAGAACCCGCACCAGAAGGCGGCGTTCTACAAGGACGGGTCCGACCGGCCGGGCGTTGCGACGGCGGTGCAGCACCAGGGCAAAGACCTCAGCTACAACAATATCAACGACACCGACGCCGCCTTCGAACTGGTGTCGGAATTCGCACCGGAGGACGGGCCGGCCTGCGCCATCATCAAGCACGCCAACCCCTGCGGCGTGGCGCGCGGTGCCTCGCTGGAGGAGGCTTATCGGCGCGCCTTCGACTGTGACCGCACCTCGGCCTTCGGCGGAATCATCGCGCTCAACCAGACGCTCGACGCGGCGACGGCGGCGGCGATTGCGGAGATCTTCACCGAGGTGGTCATCGCCCCCGATGCCGACGACGGGGCGCGCGAGGTGTTCCAGGCAAAGAAGAACCTGCGCCTTCTCACCACCGGCGGCTTGCCGGACCCGCGCGCGGCGGCCTCCACGATCCGGCAGGTCTCCGGCGGGTATCTGGTGCAGGACAAGGACACCGGCCATATCACCGCGGAGGATCTGAAGGTGGTGACGAAACGGGCGCCGAGCCCGGAGGAGATCGCCGACCTGCTCTTTGCCTGGAAGGTCGCCAAGCACGTGAAATCCAACGCCATCATCTACGTCAAGGACGCGGCGACGGTGGGTGTCGGCGCGGGCCAGATGAGCCGGGTCGATTCGACCCGCATCGCCGCCCGGAAGGCGGAGGACATGGCGGCCGAGTTGGGCCTGGCCGCGCCGCTCACCAGGGGGTCGGTGGTGGCGTCGGACGCATTCTTCCCCTTCCCGGACGGGCTGCTGACGGCGGCCGAGGCCGGCGCGACGGCCGTCATCCAGCCGGGCGGGTCGATGCGCGACGACAAGGTGATCGCGGCAGCCGACGAGGCCGGGATCGCCATGGTCTTCTCCGGCATGCGCCATTTCCGGCACTGACCCATGCGGATGCTCTGGATCGTTGCGGCGGCGGCTTTCGGGATCGACCAATGGTCCAAGCACCACGTTTTCTACGTGCTGGACCTGGTGACGCTGGAGCACATCCCGGTGGTGCCGCCGCTGCTGGAGCTTCGCAAGGGTATGAATACAGGGGTTAATTTCGGGCTGTTCGCGGCGAACTCGGATGCGCAGCGCTGGTTCCTGATCGGCCTGACGCTGGCGCTCTGCGCGGGGCTTCTTGTCTGGGCGCGGCGGAGCTTCGATCGCCGGATCGAGTTCCTGTCCGCCGGCCTGATCATCGGCGGCGCGCTCGGCAACGCGCTCGACCGCCTGCTGTACCCGGGTGTGCGGGATTTTCTGAACATGTCCTGCTGCGGCATCCACAACCCGTATGTTTTCAACGTTGCGGACGTTTTCATATTTGCCGGCGCGATCGGACTGGTGCTCTTTAGCGGCGATCGGAGCAAGTCGAAATTGGCCCCGTGACGGGGCCGTTCGGGTGCGGTAGACAGACGAAAGATCGAGGCAGGAGGCAGCAATGCGGGTGACGGGGATGATACGGGCAGGCGCCGCGCTTGCGCTCGTTTTCGTCGTGACTGCCTGCGGGTCGAGGGATCCGCGGATCATGCATATCGAACGGGGCAAGGTGACCCCGGACGAATTCGCCATCCTGCCGACCAAGCCGATCGAGATGCCGCAGAGCTACGGGGCCCTGCCGGCGCCGACGCCGGGCGGGCTGAACCGTACCGATGCCACGCCGCGCGAGGACGCGGTTGCGGCGCTTGGGGGCAGCCCGGCACGGATGCGTCCCGACGGCACGCTGACCGGCGACGCGGCATTGATCCGGCAGTCGACACGATACGGCATCCAGCCGAATATCCGCGCCGAACTGGCCGCCGAAGACTTCGCGTTCCGGAAGCGGAACAACGGAAGGCCGCTGGAACGCCTGTTCCGGGTTCCGACCTACTACCGCGCCTACAGTGACCAGGAGCTGAACCAGCACGCCACGTTGCAGCAATGGCGCCGGGCCGGCTACCCGACACCGGCGGCCCCGCCCAGCGGCACGGACGAGTAGAGCCCTCACTCCCCTTTCACATCCCTGTTGACGCGGTTGCCTTGGCGTGGCGCCGACGTATTGTCACCCAATGCACTCCGAAGGGGGAAATAGATGCTTCGAAGGATCGGGCTCGCACTGACGGCGAGTTGCGCGCTGACATTGCCGGCGATGGCGGAAACCGTCAGCAGTTTCACGCTCGACAACGGGATGGACGTGGTCGTCATCGAGGACCACCGCGCGCCCGTGGTGGTCAACATGGTCTGGTACCGGGTCGGTGCCGCCGACGAGCCCCCGGGCAAGTCCGGCATTGCGCATTTCCTGGAGCACCTGATGTTCAAGGGCACCGACGAGCTTGAACCGGGCGAATTCTCCGAGACGGTGGCGCAGAACGGCGGGTCGGACAATGCCTTCACCAGCCAGGATTACACGGGCTATTTCCAGCGTGTCGCCGCCGACCGGCTCGGGCTCATGATGCAGATGGAGGCGGACCGTATGACCGACCTCGTGTTGAGCGACGCGGAGGTCGATCCCGAGCGCGACGTGATTATCGAGGAACGCAACCAGCGGACGGAAAACTCCCCCGGCGCGCTCTTCGGCGAGCAACGCGCTGCCGCGCAGTACCTGAACCACCCCTACGGCATTCCGATCATCGGGTGGCGGCACGAGATGGAAGAGCTGAGCCGGCAGGACGCGCTGGACTTCTACCGCCTGAACTACGCACCGAACAATGCCGTGCTCATCGTGGCGGGAGACGTTGCGCCCGACGATGTGCGCGCGCTTGCCGAAACCCACTTCGGGCCGATCCCGGCCAATCCGGACCTCGAGGCGCGCGCGCGCCCGACCGAGCCGCCGCAGATCGCCGAGCGGCGGATTTCCTACGAGGACCCACGGGTGGCACAGCCCTATGTGATGCGCAGCTACCTCGCGCCTGAGCGGGATGCGGGCGCTCAGGAAGACGCGGCGGCGCTGACGTTCCTTGCCGAACTGCTCGGCGGGTCCGGTCAGACTTCCCTGATGGGACGAACGCTGGAGGTGGAGGAGAAGGTCGCACTCTATACCGGCGCCTTCTACGACGGCATGTCGCTCGACGATACGACGTTCTCGTTGCTGGTTATGCCGACGCCGGAGCGCAGCCTTGAAGAAGCCGAGGCCGACATGGACCGCATGATCGCGACGTTCTTTGACCAGGGCGTCGATCTTGAGGCCTTCGAGCGACTGAAAACGCAGATCCGGGCCTCCGAAATCTATCGCAAGGACAGCCTGCAATCCCTGGCGCGCGGCTATGGCGAGGCCCTGACAAGCGGGCTGACCGTGGCGGATGTTCAGGCGTGGCCCGACATTCTGGATGCCGTAACGCCGGAAGACGTGATGGCCGCAGCCGAGCGCCTGTTCGACCGCAGCCGCGCCGTGACGGGGTATCTCTCCCGCCCGGCTCAGGAAAACGCGCCTGAGGAGGTGACCCAGTGATCAGAGTGCTTATCGCCGCGTTTACCGCGGTTGTGCTTGCAGTTCCGGCCCGGGCCGACGTCGATATTCACGAGGTCACGTCGCCCGGCGGCATAGACGCCTGGCTGGTCGAGGAGCATTCGATCCCGTTCCTTGCACTGGAACTGCGGTTCCGCGGCGGTGCAAGCGTCGACGCGCCCGGAAAGCGCGGTGCGATCAACCTGATGACCGGCCTTCTGGAAGAAGGTGCTGGCGAGATGGATTCCCGCGATTTCGCCGTCGCGACCGAAAGCCTCGCTGCGGAATTCGATTTCGACGTGCGCAATGACGCTTTGTCGATCTCGGCAAAGGTCCTGACAGAGAATCGCGACGAGGCGCTGGACCTGCTGCGGCAGGCGCTCGTGGAGCCGCGCTTCGATGAGGAAGCACTGGAACGTGTGCGCGGGCAGGTGCTGTCCAGCATCGACTCTGATACGCGAGACCCGGAAACCATCGCCTCCAACACCTACGCGGAGCTCGCTTTCGGCGCGCATCCCTACGGCGCGCCGCTGGACGGCACGGCGGAGAGCGTTGCCGCGCTGACGCGAGAGGACATCGTGGAGGCGCATGGCCGCGTGCTTGCGCGGGATCGTGTGTATGTATCGGCCGTGGGCGACATCACCGCCGACGAACTCGGCGCGTTGCTCGACCGCCTGCTCGGCGACCTGCCGGAAACCGGCGCACCGATGCCGGACCGGATCGACTACACGCTGGACGGCGGTGTGACGGTGGTCGAGTTCGATACGCCGCAATCGGTGGTGAGCTTCGGCCAGCGCGGGCTGACGCGGCATGACCCGGATTTCTTCCCGGCCTATGTGATGACCCATATTCTCGGCGGTGGCGGATTCTCCTCGCGCCTGATGGGGGAAGTGCGGGAGAAACGCGGGCTGACCTACGGGATCGGCGTCTACCTCTATCCGATGAACCTCTCGGAGATGCTCATGGGATACGTGTCGTCCGCGAATGACCGTGTGGCCGAAACGGTCGAGGTGGTGCGTGCCGAATGGGAGAAGCTTGCCGCCGAGGGCGTGACGGAAGAGGAGCTGGAGAGCGCCAAGACCTACCTGACGGGGGCCTATCCGCTGCGGTTCGACGGCAACGGTCGGATTGCGAATATTCTCGTCGGAATGCAGATGGACGGGCTGACCCCCGACTATGTGCGCACGCGCAACGACAAGATCCGCGCCGTGACGCTGGAGGATGTACGCCGCGTGGCCACGGAGCTTGTCGATCCGGAGCAATTGCATTTCGTCGTCGTGGGCAAGCCCGCGGGGCTTACCGCCAGCAACTAGCGCCGGATAAGGCGCGGCGCCGTTCGCAGGACGGCACGGGGCGGGCCGTGACACGCCGTTAGCCGGTCTGCGGATGGTGCGCCAACGCTCTGGTCGAATCTCGGCGGGCATGCTACCTCTTGTGGTATGTCCGCCGCCCACCCCAATATGAGCACTGAATCGGCAGATACGCCGATCATTCGTCAGCTTGACGAGACCGTCATCAACCGCATCGCGGCCGGCGAGGTCGTGGAGCGGCCGGCCTCCGCCGTCAAGGAGCTGGTGGAGAACGCGGTCGACGCCGGGGCGCGGCGCGTGGAGATTGCCGTCGCCGATGGCGGCAAGAGCCTGATCCGCGTCACCGATGACGGCTGCGGTATTCCGGCGGGCGACCTGCCGCTGGCGCTCGCGCGGCACGCGACATCCAAGATCGACGGCAGCGACCTGCTGGACATCCGGTCCTTCGGATTTCGCGGCGAGGCGCTGGCCTCGCTCGGCGCGGTCGGGCGGCTGAGCGTGACGAGCCGCGCCGCCGGCAGTGCCGAGGCGGCCCGCGTCGCCGTCAACGGCGGCGCGATGGGGGCTGTCGCACCCGCCGCGCTCACCCGCGGCACGGTGGTGGAACTGCGGGATCTGTTCTACGCCACGCCGGCGCGGCTCAAGTTCATGCGCAGCGACCGGGCGGAAGCGCAGGCCATTGGCGACGTGGTGAAGCGCCTGGCGATGGCCGAACCCGCGGTGGCCTTCACGTTGTGCGACGTGACCGGGGGCGGCGATGGGCGCGTGAGCTTCCGCGCCGATGCGGAGACCGGGGATCTGTTCGACGCCCTGCGGGGGCGGATCGGGCGCGTGCTCGGGACCGAGTTCGTCGAGAACGCGATATCGCTCGATGCGGAGCGCGAGGGGCTGCGCCTGACGGGGCTCGCGGCAGTGCCGACCTATTCGCGCGGCTCGGCGGTGGCGCAATACCTCTTCGTCAACGGCCGGCCGGTGCGGGACAAGCTGCTGATCGGCGCGTTGCGCGCGGCCTACATGGATTTCCTCTCCCGCGACCGGCACCCGGCGACGGTTCTGTTCATCGATTGCGATCCGCAACTGGTGGATGTGAACGTGCACCCCGCGAAGGCCGAGGTCCGGTTCCGCGAGCCCGGCACGGCGCGCGGCCTGATCGTTTCCGGCCTGCGGCACGCGCTGGCGGAGGCCGGGCATCGCGCCTCCACCACGGTTGCCGGCGCGACCCTCGGCGCGATGCGCCCCGAGGGGGTACCGGATGCGGCCACCGCCCCGCGCGTCTACCAGATGGACCGCCCGTCGCGGGGCGCACTCGACACCGCCTACCGCTTCCAGGCGCCGCCCGCCGAAACGCCGGGATTCGCGGAAACCGCCGCCCCCTCCGCCCGGATCGAGCCGGACCCGCAGGAACCCGCGGCGGAGCATTTGCCGCTCGGTGCAGCCCGCGCGCAGGTTCACGAGAACTACATCGTCGCACAGACGGCGAGCGGCATCGTGCTCGTGGATCAGCACGCGGCCCATGAACGGCTGGTCTACGAGAAGCTCAAGCGCCAGGTCGCCGAGACCGGCGTGGCGGCGCAGGCGCTTCTGATCCCCGAGATCGTGCAGCTCTCGGAGGGCGATTGCGAGCGGCTGCTTGCGCTGTCCGGCGAGTTGAAACGCCTTGGCCTCACGCTGGAACCCTTTGGCGGCGGCGCCGTGGCGGTGCGGGAGACCCCGGCCATCCTCGGCGAGATCGACGCGGGCCGTCTGCTTGCCGACATCCTCGACGAGATCGCCGATCTCGGGGACAGCACGACGCTCGGCAGCCGCATCGACGCGGTGCTGAGCCGGGTGGCCTGCCACGGCTCCATCCGGTCGGGGCGGCGGATGCGCGCCGAGGAGATGAATGCGCTGCTGCGCCAGATGGAGGCGACGCCGCATTCCGGCCAGTGCAACCACGGCCGGCCGACCTATGTGGAGTTGAAGCTGAGCGATATCGAGAGGCTTTTCGGGCGCACATGATACAGCTTGGCGATACCCAGATCTCTCTCTCCGACCCGGTGACGCTCGCGGCGCTGGCGGCTGTGGCGGCACTGGTGCTGCTCTTCGTCCTGCTCGTGCTGGCCGTGCGCCGCGCCGGTGCCGCGGCACGGCTGGCGGAACCGATGCTGCAGCAGGTCGCGGCGCTTGGGCACCGGGTGCAGGCGCTTGGCGACGGGCAGCAGCAACTGGCGGGCGGATTGACCCACGTCTCCGAGGCCCAGACCCAGGCGCAGGCGCAGATGCTGCAACTGATGGAGGCGCGGCTGGCCGAGGTGACGACGCGGATGGGGGAAAGCCTGCAGGGCTCGTCGACCCGCACGGCGCGGTCCCTCGGTGAGTTGCAGCAGCGGCTGGAGACGATCGACCGCGCCCAGGCCAAGATCGAGAAACTCTCCGGCGACGTGCTGTCGTTGCAGGACATCCTGTCCAACAAGCAGACGCGCGGTGCCTTTGGCGAGATCCAGCTTCAGGACATCGTCTCCAAGGCGCTGCCAAAGGACAGCTACGACTGGCAGGCGACGCTCTCGAACGGCAAACGGGCCGATTGCCTGATCCGCCTGCCCAACCCGCCCGGACCCATCGTGATCGACAGCAAGTTTCCGCTGGAAGCCTACGAGGCGCTGCGGAACGCCGGGACGCCCTGGGAGCTGAACGAGGCCGCCAAATCCATGCGCACCGCCGTCAAGGCGCATATCAAGGCGATTTCGCAGAAATACATCCTGGAGGGGGAGACGGCGGACGGGGCGTTGATGTTCCTGCCCTCCGAAGCGGTTTACGCGGAACTGCACGCGAACTTCCCGGACCTCGTGCGGGAAGGGTTCGCGGCCCGCGTCTGGATCGTCTCGCCCACCACCTGCATGGCCACGCTCAACACGATGCGCGCGGTGCTCAAGGATGCAAGGATGCGGGAGCAGGCAGGCGCGATCCGGCGCGAACTGGGGCTGCTGCACGGCGACGTGGAACGGCTGGAGACGCGGGTCGGAAACCTCGACAAGCATTTCTCGCAGGCGGCCAAGGATATCGGAGAGATCCGGATCAGCGCCGAGAAGGCCGGCAAGCGCGCGCGCAGGCTCGACAGTTTCGATTTCGACGAGCTTGCCGATGAGACCACGCCCCCGGCACCGCCAGGCACCCGGGCGCCGGTGCAGATCCTGCGTCAGGACGGTTGAACGGTGCTGGTGCCGCGCGCGGCGCGCGCGGCACGGCCCAACCGCCGGACGCGCATCTGCGATGCGCGGCGGGCGGGCGGGAGCCGCCCCTGCTCAGATCTTGAGAAAGGGCTGAACGAGGCGCGGCAGCAGGCCCGAGAACTTCAGCGGACCTTCGGTCACGGCCAGGCAGATGCAATCCTCGCCCTCGTCGGCCACCGGCATGTGGGAGACATCGTCGTCGGCGACCTCAAGATCGCCGCGCGCGAAGCGGTCTTCCCCGTCCAGAAAGGCGCCTTGCAGAACCAGCGTCATTTCCAGCCCACGGTGTCCGTGATCGGGCATTTCGCAGCCGGCCGGAATGTAGAGCAGGCGCGCGGTTGCCTCGTCCGACGTGCTCAGGATCGCCTGTTTGACGCCCATGCCGACCGGCCGCCACCGGACGGCGGAAATGTCTCCGCCGACGTAGTCGCGGACCGGTTGGGGCAACACGGTGCAATGGCCGGCAGGCGGCGGGGCCGCCGCTGCGGGCGGGCCGGCCGCGATGAGCGCAAGCGTCGCCTCCAGGCTGCCGGCAGGCATCGACGCGGTTTCGCAATGCTCTAGTACGGCGCCGCCGACGGCCTCGATCTCATCCAGCCGCGCACGCGATTCGGGGCAGAGCGATACATGGCTCGCCACGGCGAGGTTGAACGCTTCGGCCAGATTGCCGGCGGCGTAGTCCGTCAGGTATTCGTCGGATATCTGATGATGAACGGTCATTCGTTCACCCCCTTCATTTCATGGCGCAATCGGTCCAGCGCCAGCCTCAGTCTCGATTTGATGGTTCCAAGCGGCAGCCCTGTGCGCGTTGCGATTTCCCGATGTGACAAGTCACCGAAATACGCATCCTGCACGAGTGTGCGTTGCTTTTCCGGAAGCGCCGCGATGGCCTTTGCGAGCCGCTCTGCCTCTTGCTGCCGTGACAGCACGTCGGCCTGTTCCGGCTCCGGTTCTGGCCCCCAGGGGAGATCTTCCGGTTCGGGGCGGCGTTGGCGCCGCAGCATGTCGACCTTCCGGTTCCGCGCGATGGTGAACACCCAGGTGGCAACGCTCGCCTTCGCGGGGTCGAACATGTGCGCCTTGTGCCAGAGCGTGGCCATGACCTCCTGCGTGCATTCCTCGGCCAGCGTCGGGCTGGCTCCGGATTTCATCAGGAAGGCTTTCACGCGCGGTGCGAAATGCTGGAACAGCTCGGCAAACGCCGCCTGATCCCCGTGCGTGCAGATGCGCAGCACATGGTTGGCCCAATCCGTTTGTTCGATAGACGTCTGTGACACCGCGACCCTGTTCTCGTCCCGCTTGCTTTTGGGGACACTATAGGTGGCGGGCGGGACGCGCGAAACGGCAAAGGGCGCGGATATTGTCTCGGTCAACATGCCACTTCTACGCCGGTGCACCGCGATCAGATCACGTCGACGGACGAAAAAAATCTTGTGATCCACTCACAAAGCCGAAACGTAGGGAAAAAAAACGACGGCAACCGCGCCGAACGTTGCCGTCACCAGGAGGACGAGTGCATGCCTTTCGACAGAGCCGCCGCCGCGCCCCGCAGGATCGCCGTTGTGGGGGGGGGCATTTCCGGCATGGGCGCTGCGCACTTCCTCGCGGATCATCATCGCGTCGTTCTGTTCGAGGGGGGTGCGCGGCTGGGCGGCCACGCGCGCACCCTCGTGGCGGGGCGGCACGGGGATCAACCCGTCGATACCGGCTTCATCGTGTTCAACCGCCCGAACTATCCACGGCTCACCGCCCTGTTCGACCGGCTCGACGTGCCGGTTGCGCCGTCGGACATGACATTCGCCGCGTCGATCGACGGCGGGCGGATCGAATACGGGTTGCGCAACATTCGCACGCTCTTCGCGCAGCGGCGCAATCTCGCGCGGCCGTCGTTCCTGCGGATGATCCGGGACATCGTGAAGTTCAACAGCCGCGCGGAAGCGGCCGTTGCCATGGCGCCCGGCGCCACGATCGGCGATCTGCTCCGCACCCTGGGAACCGGCCGGTGGTTTCGCGACTATTACCTGTCGCCGCTGTCGGGCGCGATCTGGTCGACCCCGGCACGGGAGATCCTGGATTTTCCGGCGCGTGCCATGGTCGAGTTCTTCCGCAACCACGCGCTTCTGCACCACACCGGCCAGCACCAGTGGTACACGGTGCGCGGCGGTTCGGTGCAATACGTCTCGCGCCTTGGCCGCGAACTTGCGCGGCAGGGGGTGGAGACCCGGTTGGCGAGCCCGGTCGCGGCCGTCCGGCGCGGGCCCGGCTACGTGGACCTGCGCGCCCGGGGCGGCGATTGGGAACGGTTCGACGATGTGGTGTTTGCGACCCATTCCAACGACACGCTGGGGCTGCTTGCCGACCCGCTCCCGCACGAGCAAGCCGCGCTCGCGGCGATTGCCTTTCGGCCCAACGACGTGACGCTGCATGCGGATTCGTCGGTGATGCCACGCCGCCGCGCCTGCTGGTCGGCCTGGAATTACGCCGAGGCGCCCGGCAAACGATGCGAGCGGATTGACCTGACCTACTGGATGAACGCGCTTCAGGGGATTCCCGCAAGCGACCCGCTGTTTGTCACGCTCAACAGCACGCGCCCGATCCGCGACGAGCTGATCTACGACCAGACGACGATGCATCACCCGGTCTACAACCTCGCGGCATTCGCTGCCCAGGAGGCGCTCGCCAAACGCAACGGCGAGGCGCGGACGTGGTTCTGCGGCGCGTGGATGAAGAGCGGGTTTCACGAGGACGGCCTGGCGAGTGCCGCCGATGTTGCCGATGCGATCCTGTCGGAATCCACGCTGGCGACGGCGGCGCAATGACGGCGGCGGGGCGTCGGGCCTGCAGCGGGCGACCCGATGCCCGGAACCACGATTGGCCGGTTGGCTGAAACTGGCCCGCCGCGCGCAAATGACCGCTTCGGGGCTGGCAAAGCCGCGGGACTGGCCTTTTCGGCACCATTCCCGGCCCTTCTTGCAACAAGTTAGCGCCAGCGGTGACGGTTCCGCTTGCCTCTGCCCGCGTGGCGGGGAAAACTAAGGAACAGAATGAAAGGAAAGGACGATGCTCGACATCAGCACTGGAAAGGTTGTGAGGGTCATCGCTCTGGCTCGCGAATTCGGTCCGGACAACGGCCGTTTGCGGGACTACATCTCCGGGTTGAACGTGGACGAGCAGGTCAGCCTCGTTGCCTGCATGTGGATCGGCCGGGAGAGCTTCATGGCCGACGAGCTGGAGGATGCGCTCGCCACCGCGCGCGCCGAACGGACCGCGCCGACGGAAGACTACCTGACAGGAATCCCGGAACTCGCGAGCTTTCTCGAAGACGGGATGGACGCCCTCGGGATCAACGTCGCGGATGAGGAAGACCGGCTGCGCGAACGCGGCTGACCCCCCCTCCGAAACGAATTGCGGGCGGCAACGCGTCCGCATTGCCACCCGCACATTCTGAACAAGGATCAGAAGCGCCCTAGTTGGCCGCTTCCTCCTTCTTGGCCGGCTCGCCGGTTTCCTGGTCCACGACCTTCATCGACAGACGTACCTTGCCGCGGTCGTCGAAGCCCAGCAGCTTGACCCAGACTTCCTGACCTTCCTTGAGCACATCGGAGGGATGGTTCAGGCGGCGGTTCTCGATCTGGGAGACGTGCACGAGGCCGTCGCGCTTGCCGAAGAAGTTCACGAAGGCGCCGAAATCGACGATCTTCACGACCTTGCCCTTGTAGATCTTGCCTTCTTCCGGCTCGGCCACGATCGAGTAGATCATGTCGTAGGCCTTCTGGATGGCTTCGGCATTCGGCGAGGCGATCTTGATCACGCCGTCGTCGTTGATGTCGACCTTGGCGCCGGAGGTTTCCACGATCTCGCGGATCACCTTACCGCCCGAGCCGATCACTTCGCGGATCTTGTCGGTCGGGACCTGCATGGTCTCGATGCGCGGGGCGTGGGCGGAGAATTCGCTGCGGCCCTCGGAGAGCGCCTTGCCCATCTCGCCGAGAATGTGCATCCGGCCTTCCTTGGCCTGGGCCAAGGCGTTCTTCATGATCTCCGGGGTGATGCCGGCGACCTTGATGTCCATCTGCAGCGAGGTGATGCCCGCCTCGGTACCAGCGACCTTGAAGTCCATGTCGCCGAGGTGATCCTCGTCGCCCAGGATGTCGGTCAGGATGGCGTAGGAGCCGTCCTCTTCCAGCACGAGACCCATCGCGACACCGGCCACCGGCGCCTTTAGCGGCACGCCCGCGTCCATCATCGACAGCGAGGAGCCGCAGACGGTGGCCATGGAGGACGAGCCATTGGACTCGGTGATCTCGGAGACAAGCCGGATCGTGTAGGGGAAGTCGGTCGCAGCCGGCAGGACGGCCTGCAATGCACGCCATGCGAGCTTGCCGTGGCCGATTTCGCGGCGGCCCGGACCGCCCACGCGGCCAACTTCACCGACCGAGTAGGGCGGGAAGTTGTAGTGCAGCAGGAAGTTGGACCGGAAATTGCCGTGCAGCGCGTCGATGATCTGCTCGTCCTCGCCGGTGCCCAGCGTGGTGACGACCAGACCCTGCGTCTCACCGCGGGTGAAGAGCGCGGAGCCGTGGGTGCGCGGCAGGAGCCCTGCCTCGACCTCGATCAGGCGCACCGTGGTGGTGGAGCGTCCGTCGATACGCTTGCCGTTCTTGACGACGTCGCCGCGCAGGATGGACGATTCCAGCTTCTTCAGCGCGGAGCCGAGGTTGGCGTCTTCCTGTTGCTCCTCGGTGAGCGCCTCGATGATCTTGGTGCGGACGGCGCCAACGGTGTTGGTGCGTTCCTGCTTGTCGAGGATCGCATAGGCCGCGCGCATTTCTTCCTCGCCGGCGGCCTTCACCGCGGCATAGAGGTCGGCGTAATCCGGCGCCTGATAGTCGAACGGCTCCTTCGCGGCCTCTTCGGCCAGCGAAATGATCAGGTCGATCACCGGCTGGATCTGCTCGTGTGCAAAGACCACGGCGCCCAGCATCTCGTCTTCCGACAGCTCGTAGGCTTCGGATTCGACCATCATCACCGCGTCCTTGGTGCCGGCGACAACCAGGTCGAGCCGCTGCTCGGGGTTGTTGCGCAGCTGGTCCATGTCCGCGACTTCGGGGTTCAGCACGTATTCGCCGTCGACGTAGCCGACGCGGGCAGCGCCGATCGGGCCTCGGAACGGCACGCCGGAGATCGTCAGCGCAGCCGATGCGGCGATCATCGCGACGATGTCGGGGTCATTCACGAGGTCGTGGCTCAGAACCGTGCACATCACCAGCACTTCGTGTTTGAAGCCGGGCACGAAGAGCGGACGGCAGGGGCGGTCGATCAGCCGCGCGGTCAGCGTTTCCTTCTCGGTCGGCCGGGCCTCCCGCTTGAAGAACCCGCCGGGGATCTTGCCGGCGGCATAATATTTTTCCTGGTAATGAACGGTCAGCGGGAAGAAGTCCTGCCCCGGCTTCGGTTCCTTGGCGAAGGTCACGTTGGCCATCACCGAGGTCTCTCCCAGCGTCGCGATGACGGAGCCATCGGCCTGACGCGCAACCTTGCCGGTTTCCAGTGTGAGCGTCTCCTGCCCCCACTGCATTGATTTTTTCACTTCATTGAACATCTAGCGTATCCTGTCTGGGAGCACTCCCGGGCGTATCCCGGGTCTCCCGTTTGAATGGCGGCCCCATTGCCGCCGACCCCTTCTATCTTCCTTCACGGTGCCGGGGTCTGTCGCACCACGTCTCAGATTCTGCGCGGATACACGGGATTGGGACGCTTGAAAAGCACTTCGTTGGTGTGCCAATGCCCATTGACCGCGTTCCGCCGCCCGGAGCGGGCGGTCTGCCGCCGGCGCCGGACGCGCTGGCAGGGCCGTTGTGGATGGCCTGACCGGGACGGGAACCGTCGGGTCTGGTGGGGGTGCCCGAAATGAGAAAGGGCCGCCGAAGCGACCCTTTCCGGTATTCCATGTCGCTACGGTCAGCGGCGGATGTTCAGGCGCTTGATGAGGTCGCTGTAGCGCGCCTCGTCCTTGCCCTTCAGGTAGTCCAGCAGCTTCCGGCGCTGCGCGACGAGCTTCAGGAGGCCACGACGGGAGTGGTTGTCCTTCTTGTGGGTCTTGAAGTGCTCGGTCAGCGTGTTGATCCGCGAGGTCAGGATCGCAACCTGGACTTCCGGCGAACCGGTGTCGCCGTCCTTGGTGGCGTATTCCTTGATGACGCGTTCTTTGTCTTCGACTGTGATCGACATCGGGGTCTCCTTGAGGTTTGAGTGAATGGCGCAAGCCGGGATGTCGTCCAGCAGGGCCCATGGAGAGGTATCCACGCCACGGATTCGCAGCGCGGATGCGGGCATATAGAGGAAATCCGGCCGGGACGGAAGCGTTTTTGCGCCGCTCAGGGCGCCTCCGCGCCGACCGGCCATGGCACGGGCCGTGCCGCGTAGGTTACATAGAGCGGATGGCGCGGGTGGCCGTGGCGCGTGAGACCGAGGGTCATCAGCGGATGGCCGGCGCCGCGCAACAGCCGTTCGACCGAAGCGCCGCGGTCCAGATGCTCCCCATGGACGCCCCAGGCGCAAAGGATCGTGTCGGCTTGCGCGCAGTGTGCGAGAAGGACGGCGTCGTTCTCCGGCCCGACGGGGTTCGCCGCGCGGCGGAGATTGGCCGGATCGGTTTCCCGCCAGGCGAAGATATTGCAGGCGGTGAAGGCGCCATAGCCCAGGGCGCGGGCGCGGCGCTCGCAGCGTTCGATGGTCGGATCGTTCGCTTTCTCTGTCGCCTTGGACGGGTTGAGCATGATGTAGAGCAGATGCTGCCCCTGCGCGTCCCAGCGGCGCGTCAGGGCATAGCGGTACAGCTCGCAATCCGAGTAGAGCGCGGACGACGGCGCGTCGCCCTTGACGTGGTCGCGCGCGATCATCCGGCTGTCGGCAGGTTGAAGACGCGCGCCGGGTGCAACTCGCCGCTGCGGTAGGTGCCGATCGCGATGGGCTGGCCCTGGTAGGCCGCCCAGGCGAGGTCGCCGTATTCCACCCCGGCGGCGGACAAGACCATGCCCGGATTGCCGTTGCGCAGGCGCGCCGCGCCTTCGGGGGTGCAGGGGAGCATCGGCAGGTCCGTCAGCCCCTCCTGAAGCGGCCGAAGCCAGCGGTCCAGATCCGGTGTGCGCGCCTGCGCCTCCAGCGTCTCCCAGGTCAGGGCGCCCTCGGTATCGAACGGGCCGGACCAGATGCGGCGCAGGGCGGTCACATGCGCGTGGCATCCGAGCGCCGCGCCGAGGTCGCGCGCGATCGAGCGCACGTAGCCCCCCTTTCCGCAGACCATTTCCAGTTCCGCGTGATCGGCGTCGGGCCGCGCGACCAGGCGCAGGCTGTCGACGAAGAGCGGGCGGGCGGCGATCTCGAAATCCTCGTCCTCGCGGGCCAGCGCATAGGCCCGCTCGCCGTCGATCTTCACCGCCGAATACTTCGGCGGGACCTGCAGGATATCGCCGGTGAAGGCGGGCAAGGCCGCTTCGACCTCATCGTTCGCCGGGCGGGAATCGCTTTGGGCAATCACCTCGCCCTCGGCGTCGTCGGTGTTGGTTGCCTGCCCGAACCGGATCGTGAAGCGGTAGGCCTTCAGGCTGTCGGTGACATAGGGAACGGTCTTGGTCGCCTCGCCAAGCGCCACGGCGAGTACGCCGGTCGCCGCCGGATCGAGCGTTCCGGCGTGCCCGGCTTTCCTGGCCTCGAATGCCCACCGGACCTTGTTCACGACGGCGGTGGAGGTCGGGCCGGCCGGTTTGTCGACGATGACCCAGCCGGAAATATCGCGCCCCTTGCGTCTGCGTGCCATGCGTACCCCCATTCGGATGAGGGCGGCGGGGTAGCCTGTGATGCCGAGGGCGTCAATCCTTTCGGGACATGCCGTGACCGGGGCCGGGGCATACCGCGACGGGTGCGCACGATCGATGCGTCAGGTCTCTGCAAGCAATTCGGGGGGGGGTTGGTAGCTCCGGTGCCGCGGCTGGGTGGGGGCTGTTAATCCGCGGCACCGGATGAGCCGTAGCCCACTACATCGCCAAGGATGGCCTTCGCGACGTGGCGCGGGTGAGGGCAGCCTGCGGAAATCCTGAGGTTTTTTTGCGACTGAAATGCGGCGGGATGCATTTCTACGTTGATTTGATGCAGGCTCCGGCCCAGAGTTGGTGCATGAACATGGAGTCTCCGACACCCTTGTCCGTCGGCCACCTGCCGCAGCAGGTGGCCTTTCACCGAATAGAACTGAGTGCGATCCTGGGTATCTACGGCCGGATGGTGGCCGCAGGCGAATGGCGGGATTACGGCATTTCCTGCCTTCGGGATGTGGCTGTCTTCTCGATTTTCCGCCGCACCGCCGAGACGCCGATCTACCGGATCGAGAAACGGCCCAAGCTGCGCAGCAAGCAGGGGATGTATGCGGTCATCGGCATGGATGGCCAGATCCTCAAGCGCGGGCACGATCTGAAGACCGTGCTGCGGGTGCTGGAGCGGAAGCTCATCCGGGTCGTGGAATAGCGTCGGTTCTACGGTATGCGCCTGTGAGAGGTGACAGGTCCGGTTTCGCTGGCAGCGATCCGGGCGATTGCCGCGTTTAGCGGTTCACGGGCGACGGACATGTGATGGGCATTTGCGTGCAGGAGCGTTTCGGCGTCGGCCGCGAATGCCACATGCCCTTTCCAGAAAAACAGGTCTCCGCGCCGCACCGGAGAGCCGGATGGTAGGGGCGCACCGAGCGCGGATTCCTGCAGATCGCTGTCGCCGGGGCAGGGGATGCCACAGGCAAGCAGAGCGGCCTGGACCAGACCGGAACAATCTATGCCCGAGCGGGAATTGCCGCCCCAGAGATATGGCGTTCCGAGATAGAGTTCCGCCACCGAGACGGGATCGGTCTCGACCGTGTCCAAGGACGCGACATGGCCGGCGGGTACGAAATGGCCGCGATCCGTCTCGCAATAGGCTCCCTTCGCCGCGCCGAGCGTCAGCCTGGCGCCATGCGAAAGCAGGCACACCTCCGTCTGTTTCAGGTCCGGCGCGGGGTAGAGATGCGTGGCCGCCGCGCTTACCCGGTGGGTTGCACGCAGATCCGCGCCGAGCGCGTTCATCGGCAGATAGCCGACGTACCCGTCGCGCTCCGATTGCACGAAGGCGACGCCGTCTCGATCGTCCAGGAGCCGCACACGCTCGCCATAGAGGAGTTGCCGTTCGCGGCGGCCATGCGGGGACTGGAGGAGATCGGTCACCGGGAGCGCGATGCGGCGCCAGGTACCCGCCACGTAGCGCGGGGCCGCGACGGTGCCTTGAAGTTCGAGCGCGGCGACGTGGGCATTGGCAGGCGTCAGGCGCGGATCGGCGCTCACAGGTCGAGCACCGCAGGCAGCGCCCCGAGGATCGCGCGCGCGCCCTGCCCGACGCCGCCGACCGGCCGGGCCGGTGCGGCAGACGGCTGCCAGCCGTAGATGTCGAAATGGGTGTATCGCTCGGCGCCTTCGGTGAAGCGGCGCAGGAAAAGCGCGGCGGTGATCGCGCCCGCCATGCCCCCCTTGGGCGCATTGTCGAGATCTGCAATCGCCGGTTCCACCATGGATTCGTAGGGTGGGTGGAAGGGCAGGCGCCAGACCGGATCGGCCACGCGCGCGCCGGCGTCGGCGAGGGCGGCCGCCGTGGCGGCGTCATCGGTGAAGAACGGCGCGATGTCGGCGCCGAGTGCGACCCGGGCGGCACCGGTAAGCGTCGCCATGGAAATCAGCAGGTCGGGCGATTCCTCCGCGGCGAGTGCGAGCGCATCTGCCAGGACAAGACGGCCTTCGGCATCGGTGTTGTTGATCTCCACCGTCAATCCCTTGCGGGAGGTCAGCACGTCCTGCGGGCGGAAGGCATTGCCGGAGACGCTGTTTTCCACCGCGGGGATCAGGACACGCAGGCGCACCGGCAGCGCCAATTCCATGATCGACCGCGCCAAGCCCAGGACGTTCGCAGCGCCGCCCATGTCCTTCTTCATCAGGCCCATGGAACCGCCGGGTTTGAGATTGAGGCCGCCGGTATCGAAGCAGACGCCCTTGCCGACAAGGGTGAGCGCCGGACCGTCGGTTCCCCAATGCAGGTCGATCAACCGTGGCGCCCGGGGCGAGGCGCGGCCGACCGCATGGATCAGCGGGAAGTTCCTTGCGACGAGTTCCTCGCCGCGGATGACATGATGCGTTCCGCCGTAGCTGTCGAAGAGCGCGCAGGCCGCCTGTTCGAGCTCGTCCGGCCCCATGTCGTTGGCCGGCGTGTTGATCAGGTCACGCGTGAGCGCCTCCCCGGCTGCGATGGCCTCCAGCCGGGCCGCGTCGACGCCCGCGGGCGCCTTCAGGCGCGCAATGCGCGGCGTGTCCGATTGCGGTTTGTACCGGTCGAAGCGGTAGGCGGCCAGCAGCCAGCCGAGGGCCGTTTCCTCCAGCGCATCCGCGGGCAGCTCCGTCTCGATGTGGTAGGTCCCGGCGGGCAACGACGTGGCGGCAGACGCGACATGGAAGCGCCCGCGCGCGCGCTGGTCGGCGGTTCCGTAGCCTGCGATGGCAATCTCGCCGCTGTCGCCGCCGGCGAGGCCCGGCAGGATCGCCACCTGACCGAGTGCACCGGAGAACCCGATCCGCTCGACCCAGGAGGACACGTCCGCCGATTGCGCTTCGCGCCAGGCCGCAAGCGTGTCCGGGCTCAGGATATGGAGCCCGGTCGAGGGAAGGTCGGCATCGGCAAAGCGCAGGGGCATTCTTGTCTCCGGTCTCGTCTTGGACTGTCTGGCACGGGGCGCAGAGTAGTCCGTCCGGGCAGAGCCGCAAGGGCCGACGGGTGCCGGTGGGCCGCCCGGGACTACACGCGCATGTCCTGAATGTCCCACACGGCCATCAGGGACTTGTCGCCGACCCTCTCGAGACGGCTGAGCGTTGCGGCGAGCGCCGTCCGGTCGCCCGCATTCGCGCAATCGAAGACGTCTTCGGCGGCGGAGGCGACGGATTGCAGGCCGACCTGGTCGGCAATCGCGATCAGGCTGTGCGCAAGCCGCGAAAGCGCGTCGATGCGATTCGCGAACAGCATTGGTGCGAGATCAGAGAGGCGGATCGCCAATTCCTCGATCGCGCGGCAAACCACGTTCTCGGCGGCAACGGGGCCGAGTTGACGGTAGAGCGCGTCGAGTTTCTCCGAATCCAGCTGCACGGCCTCGTCGTGAACGAGACTTTCAATGATGGCCACCTGTTCCCCCATGTCATTCCTGTCGCCCGCACCACGGCGGATGTTGCTGCCGGGCCCTGAACAAAGGGTTAGAACGGGCCCCGAGATTTCCGGCAGAATGTCCTCGAATTTTCTCGATCCGCGCCCTAAAACGCCCTGACGCCCCTGTGACAGCTCAGACGGAGCCAGCCATGCCCAATAGCGACAAGCCCAACCACGCCAAGCCGCTGCCGCCCTACCTGGTGCCGCGCTATCACGGCTGGCATGCCACGACCTATACCGAGAACAAGATCTGGTATCGCAAGCTGGCCGAGGAGGGACAAAGTCCGCGCATCATGGCCATCGCCTGCTGCGACAGCCGGGTGAACGTGAACGCGGTCTTCAGCGCGGAGACCGGTGACATCTTCCTGCATCGCAACATTGCCAACGTGGTGCCGCCCTACCTGCCCGACGGCGACCCGCATGGCACGTCGGCGGCGTTGGAATATGCGGTGTCGGTTCTCCGGGTCGCGCATGTAATCGTCGTCGGGCATTCCGATTGCGGCGGCGTCCGCGGTTGCCAGCAGATGTGTTCCGGACATGCCCCGGAGCTTGAGGCGAAGGAGAGCTTCGTCGGGCGTTGGCTCGAAATCCTGCGGCCCGGCTACGAACGGGTTGCGCACATCGCGGACGAGACCGAACAGGTGCGCGCGCTGGAAAAGGAAACCGTCGTCGTGTCGCTGGAAAACCTCTGGGAGTTCCCCTTTGTGCGGGAGGCCGTGGAAGCGGAGCGGCTCTCCCTGCACGGGCTCTGGTTCGACATCGGCGCGGGGCGGCTGGAACATTACCTTCCCGAACAGGGGGGGTTCGTGCAGATCTGACGGTGGACGGCGTTGCGGGTGGCGCTTGCCTGATTGCCTGACCGTGGTAGCGTTCCGGCAAGTGGATTGACCAAAGGAATTGCGCAATGCTGACCCTTCTCCGGATTCTCTCCGGCCTTCTTCTGCTCGTCTGCATCCTGATTGGCGTGGCCTATCTGTTGCCCCGCGAAATCACCGTTGAGCGCGATATCGTCGTGGAGGCCCCGCCGGAGGCCGTCTTTCCCTACGTGAACTCGCTGAAGGAAATGCAGGCGTGGAATCCCTGGCTGGATCGCGATCCGGACGTTCAGCTGACCTTCGACGGGCCGGATGCGGGCGTCGGGGCGCGCATGTCGTGGCAATCCGAACAGCGCGACGTGGGAAGCGGATCGCAGGAGATCGTGGAAAGCGTGGAAAACGAGCGCGTGATCTCGGCGCTCGATTTTGGCGACATGGGGACGGCATCGGCATCGCTGTCGCTCAGCGCCGAGGGGAACGGCACGCGTGTCACCTGGGGGCTGGTGTCCGACATGGGCAACAACCCGGTGATGCGCTGGATGGGTCTGGCCATGGACGGGATGGTTGGCGGCGATTACGAAGCCGGGCTGACGAAACTGAAAGCCCTTCTGGACGGCGCCGGGTAGCGCCGGGTAGCGCCAGCAAGGAGGTGCCGGGCTCTCCCGCCCCCGGGACGGCGCGGCAGAGCCGCTGGCCCGGGGTTGGGCGTGGCGCGGCGGCTGGCGCCGCCGCGAGCCGGGCGTCAGCCCTTCTTCAGGACCCGGTTGCCGAGCAATTCGGCGATCTGCACGGCATTGAGGGCCGCGCCCTTGCGCAGGTTGTCGGAGACACACCAGAAGTTCAGGCCGTTCTCGACCGTGGAATCCTGGCGAATGCGGCTGATGAAGGTGGCATAATCGCCGACGCATTCGACCGGCGTGGTGTAGCCGCCGGATTCGCGCTTGTCGACGACGAGGATACCGGGGCTCTCGCGCAGGATATCGCGCGCCTCGTCCTCATCGAGGAAATCCTCTGTCTCGACATTCACCGCTTCAGAATGGCCGACGAAGACCGGCACGCGCACGCAGGTCGCGGTGACCTTGATCGAGGGATCGACGATCTTCTTGGTCTCGGCGATCATCTTCCACTCTTCCTTGGTCGAGCCGTCTTCCATGAAGACGTCGATGTGCGGGATTACGTTGAAGGCGATCTGCTTCTGGAACTTGGAGGGCTCGACCTCCTGACCCGGCACGTACATGCCCTTGGTCTGGTTCCACAACTCGTCGATGCCCTCCTTGCCGGCGCCGGACACCGACTGGTAGGTCGAGACGACGACGCGCTTGATCCGGGCCCGGTCGTGCAGCGGCTTCAGCGCCACCACCATCTGCGCCGTGGAGCAGTTGGGATTCGCGATGATGTTGCGGTTCTTGTAGTGCACGATCGCATCCGGGTTCACCTCCGGCACGATCAGCGGAATGTCGGGCTCGTACCGGTAGAGCGACGAGTTGTCGATCACGACACAGCCAGCGGCCGCCGCCTTGGGCGCGTATTTCTTCGTCGCGTCCGAGCCGACAGCGAAGAGCGCCATGTCCCAACCTTCGAAGTCGAAGGTGTCGAGGTCCTTGGTCTTGACGGTCGTGTCGCCAAAGCTGACTTCGGTGCCGAGAGATTTTCGACTGGCAAGCGCCGCGATCTCATCGACTGGGAACTGGCGCTCGGCCAGGATGTTCAGCATTTCGCGGCCCACGTTCCCCGTGGCACCAGCGACGACAACACGATACCCCATGTGTCCTTTCTCCTATAGTTGGCGCGCGCCGTGTAGCAGTGCTTTACGTCCGGTGAAAGAGCCTTTGCGAGCGCGCGGCCGGCAAGCCAGCTTGCGCGGAGCGCATTGGTCCCCCGGTTTCGCCGAATTCGGCCCGCCCGGACGGCATCCGGCGAGGGGCGCCGGGCCCGCGACCTGCGACGGCTTGGTGACTGTCCGCGCCTGCACGCGGTGATAGCTTCCGACCATGCCTGTGTCCGATCTGCGCCGCACCGTAGTGCTCACCATGCTCGTGTTCTTCGCGCAGCCATTTGCGACCGGATGCTGGATGGCACTGATCCCGACGGTCAAGGCCACGCTCGGACTCGGAGAGGGACAGCTGGCGATTGCGCTCCTCGGGATGCCGATCGGGTTGTTGCCGAGCCTGCCGGTGGCCGGGCGCGCGATTGTCCGGATTGGCCCGAGGCGGGCGCTCATGGCCGCGTTCCCGTTGCAGGCCGTGGCGCTCTGGCTCGTGTTGCTTGCCGGGAGCCTGCCGGGCCTGTTCCTGGCATTGGTGTGTCTCGGGGTCATCACGGCATTCTCGCAGGTGGGGCTCAATACCTATGCGGGGCGCCTGGAGAAGGAACGCAGCGTTGCCATCATGAGCCGGTGCCACGGTCTCTGGGCAATCGGGCTCATGGTATCGTCGGCACTTGCCGTCTTCGCGGCCGGACTTCCCGTCCAAGGTGGGCCGTTGCTGGTCGTCCTGTCGGCGATGGCTGGCGGCGTGTGGGCAACAACATGGTTGCCGAGGCTTGCCGGCGATATGGGGCAGCCCCCGCCGCCACGACGAAAGATCGGGGAGCTTCCGCCGGCCCTGGTCCAGATCGCGCTGTTTGCGCTTGTCGTGGCGATGACGGAAGGCGCGATGTCGGACTGGTCCGCCGTCTATATGGCGCAGCGTCTTTCGCCGGACAGCTCCGTGGCGGGCCTGTCGGTCTCCGTCTACGCAGCGACGCTGGCGGCCGGGAGGCTCTTCGGCGACGCGATGCGCGCGCGGCTCGGTGCGGTGCGGATTGCCCGGGTGACCGTCGCGGTCGCGATCGCCGGCGTTCTGTGCATGGTCGCTCCGTTTCCCAACTGGACCTGTTGGGTCGGTGTCGCGATGGTCGGCTTCGGCGTTTCCGTCGGGTTCCCGCTGGGCGTGTCGGCCGTGGCCGCTCTGGACGATCGCTACGAGGGGCCGAACATCGCCGCCCTGTCGACGATTGCGCTGTTCGGATTCCTGATCGGCCCGCCGCTGATCGGGTTCCTCGCCGAAATCCACTCCCTGCGGCTCGGATTGGCGGCACTGGTGCCGATGCTCTGCGCGAGCCTCGTCCTCGCGGGGAGCCTGTCGCCGACACCGCATAGGCGCCGCACGGCGCGGTCATTGCCCTGACAGGCGGGGCGCCACGATTCATCGCCACGCAGAGCCAACGGGGTGTAGGATCGAGGGCCGAAGGAATCGCCATTCGCGGGAGGTTCCGCTGGGGAAACCCGCTGGATTCGACGTGAAACGGCGGAAGTGAGCTCGTTAATTCGGTTTGTTTTCAGATAGTTAAGTTGTTTTTCGAAAAAAGTTCGCGATTCCCATCCGAATCCCCTTGCGGGTATTGGTTAGTATC
>NZ_LNCI01000023.1 GCF_001509585.1 Tropicimonas marinistellae
AGTGTTGGTCGGCTGACTGTGCATTCCTGTCGTTGGGCAGAGTGTGCCGCTTCGCTGATGCAGCAAATCCTACGAGAAGATCTTAGTCCCAGACCGGACGTTGGTGGAGCACGCGGCGAAGGGCAGTGAGGAGCCCGAAGCGGCCATCTTTTCTGATCGGGAATCAAATTCAGCGTGGCAAAAACCAGTTCACTACTTTGCCGCCGAAGGGCTCGCAATCTTTCCGGTCAACTACTCGCCAGTCTGGATAGCCAACTGCACTTGCGAGTACCAGTCCGCCACTTCGCGGATTTCGGCGTCGTTCAGGCCTGCCGCAATCTCAGACATGATCTCGTGCTTTCGCTTCCCTATCCGAAACGCCTTCAACTGCGTGTCGATGTAAATGTTTACCTCGCCGGCAAGATTCGGAGCGTCGAGGAGAACCGAGATTCCGTCTGCCCCATGGCAAGACACACAGGCTTCGGGTGCATCATTCTCACTGACACCTTCCGGCAGCGTGGCAAGCGCTGTGTGAGACGCGTACCACGCAGATACGTCGGAGATTTGCTGCGCAGACAGGCCAGCCGTCACGACGGACATCATCTCGTGCTCGCGCGCTCCGGTCTTGAAAGCCATAAGTTGCGCTTCGAGGTATTCTTTAGGTTCACCGCCGATATGGGGCGCAATCGGGATCTGCGCATAACCGTCGATACCGTGACATGTGCGGCACATGTTGGCGATCTTGCGTCCGGCCGCCGGATCGTCGGCTGCAACGGGGGAAACCCCGGCGAGCATAAGCCCGCCGAGGATCGCTATTGCTATAGATCTCATTCCGCAGGCGAGGGGTTGTAGGCGATACGCCAAATCGCACCGGCGAAATCGTCCGACACCAGCATCGAGCCGTCGGGCAGGAACTCAATATCCATCGGACGCCCGCGATATTCGCCGGTATCTTCGTTCAACCACCCATCGGCGAACACCTGGGCGCCCACCGCATCGCCGGTTTCGGGATCGAGTGCCGTAAACATGACACGCGCACCCACCGGTTCGGTGCGATTCCACGAACCGTGCTGCGCCCAGAAGATGCCGCCGTGGTATTCTTCAGGGAAGCTATCGTCATGGTAGAAGCGCATCCCAAGGTCCGCCGCGTGGGCCGTGAGTTCAAGCTGTGGCTCGATGAACTCCACACCCTCGGGGCGCGCGTAATCGGCTTCCTTCACGATTTCGACGCGTGAGTTCGTCCACGGGAACCCGAAGTGCTGACCTGCCGCGGTCTGGCGGTTCAATTCGCCGGGCGGGATGTCGTCGCCCATGCCGTCGACCTGGTTGTCGGTCCACCAGAGCTCGCCGGTCGCCGGGTTGAAGTCCTGGCCGACCGAGTTCCGGACGCCGCGGGTGTAGACCTCACGTCCCGTGCCGTCGGTGTTGATGCGGATGATGCCACCGATGCCGATCTTGTCGTACATCTCGATCTTGTCGAGCGGCTGCACGTTGTGTGGCTGGCCGAGCGAAATGTAGAGCTTGCCATCGGGGCCGATGTCGCAGACCCGCGCAGTGTGGTTGAAGCTTTCCTCCTCGACCGGGATCAGTTCACCTTGCGGGACGACGACGCCGACCGCCGGGTCGGGCCCTTCGAAGAAGAACTCAGCCGCCGGGAAGACCAGCACCCGGTTGCGCTCCGCGATGTAGAGGAACCCATCGGGCGAGAAGCAGGGGCCGTTGGGAATGTCGAAGGTGATCGAGGGCGCGAAATCCTTCACCTCGTCCGCGACGCGATCACGGTCACGGTCGACGATGGACCACATCTTGTCCTTGCGGGTGCCCGCGAAAAGCACGGTGCCCTGCGGTGCCATGGCCATCGAACGGGCATCCGGCACTACGGCGTAGAGGCTGACCTCAAAGCCCTCCGGCACGTTGATATGCTCGATGATTGCATTGAGCGCGTCGGCGCGGTCGCCTTCCTGATCAATGAACGTGAACGTGGCGTCCGTCTTCTGCATGTTTGTCAGTTTATCCATGTTGTCCTGAGCAAAAGCCGGCCCGGCCAACATCGTTCCGAGCAGAAGGCTCGAAGTGAGTTTCCGATGAAGCATGAATTCCTCCCCTTAGTGAAATTGGGTCGATTGACGGCACCGCGTCGTTGTACCCAATAAAAACCGATCATCGCTTTGCCCGACTTCCGCTGTCAACTTATTTGGCCAATTTCGAAAGAGGATGAGCTTGCAGCCGAACGACTTCCAGCTCAGGCAGCTTTGTCCGCAACTGAGACAACCGACGGCAGCGCAGCGAACGGCTGGTTCTTGTACCCCGAGGAGATCTCAACCTCAGAGAAGCCATAAATCTCGCAACCGCAGAGAAGGTCCGGTAGGTCGGCAAAGCCGACACGGAAAAACAATGTGAATTGATGGGCCGATCGCGTGGATCGGCCCAACTCGTCAAAGCTCGACGGACTCGGCGATTGAGAGCGCATCTTCCAGATCGACACCGAGATAACGGACAGTGCTATCCATCTTCATTTGTCCCAGTAGGAGTTGCACCGCTCTCAGGTTGCCAGTCTTACGATATATCTGCGCAACCTTGGTTCGACGCATCGAATGCGTTCCGTACGAAGTGGGGTCCAGGCCGATCAACTGGACCCATTCTCGGACAAGGCGCGCATACTGGCGGGTTGAGACATGCAGCCGCTCATGGAAACGGCCTGGCCACAGGAACTCCGACCCGATCATCAAAGGATCCGCGATCCACTGCGAGATCGACCTCCGAGTACCTTCCGAAATCTCGAACCGAACTGGTTTGTCCGTTTTGCTTTGGATGATCGAAGCGCGCTCCTTGACCAGTCCGGCAGCGTAAACATCCGCGACCTTGAGTTTCACCAGATCGCATCCTCGAAACTTGCTGTCGATGGCCAGATTGAAGAGTGCCAGGTCACGTTTCCGCTCAGCGAGTTCCAATCGTACCCGGATGGCCCAAACGTGCTTGGGCAGCAGCGGTCGTTTCTGGCCGACAACGCGCCCCTTGTTCCACGGTGGTCGGCAAGCTCGGATGGCAGGAAGGTTCACGTTTTCCATTACGTTTCCTCACATCCGCCACTCCCATCCGCAGCGCCGACCCAGCGTCGGCTACCCATGATACGTTTGCACGTCGGCTTTGGAGAACGTCGGAATCGAATTCGGAAACTCGGCGGGCGGCCGCTGTAGGCGCGCTTCTGCCGTCTACGATTGTGTTCCATCAGTGCGTCCGCAACCGCCGGATCATTCAAGAAGGGCGGTGAACGGGAGTTCGCTGCGGCATGACCGAATGCCGGCTTACTTTGGCTTTCGGAAATGCGCTGCAGCTGATGATCTTACGGCGCCGCGGCAGCTTGGGCATCGGAGCCGCGACGGTCAACTGGATTTATTAGCCGGACTTCTATCAGGGAGAAATTCGTCAACTACGGCATAAGCCACGATGACGATCAGGGCGGACAGGCCGATCTGAACGACGCGGACAACACTCTTGACGTCGGCTTCGTCCGAAAATGGCGCGATGGAGCCGCCATAGACAATTAGTACCGTGGTCAGCGCAGACCCCGCCGCCGGCGCCAGTGGATGTTCCGACTTGCTCAGCGCGCCGAGTGACACGCATAGGAACACGGCCAGCAGGATCGCGGTCACGACACTGGGTGCGATGACGTTTATCTCGTAGAACACGATGGCGATACCGGCGCCGAACAGGTTGGCTGTCAACATTCCGATGGCGACTTTCTTGCCTGCGGACGGCATGGCCGCCAGTTGCTGGCTGAGGAGCGCCACGAAGAACAGGACGAGCAGAGCGGACCATCCGAACAGGAAAAAGGCCAAGGCAAACGGCACGGTGACCATGGACATGCGCACAAGCCGGCGCACGGGATCGAAATCTGACGCCTCTTTCTTCAGCTTGGCCCCACCCTTCGCTGGCGGGTCTGCGGGAAAAAGTGTGAAGCTCAGTGCCGAGGCGAAGCCCGCAATCAAAAGATTGCCCGGGATCCAGGCCACGAGCACCAGCGCTAGTTCCTCCGACGTCACGATCACGTTCGGGATCATCATTGCGGCCATGAGCGCTAGAACGCCCGGCAGGATGCCCGCGCCCGCTATAGACCAGCCAAAGGACAGAACGATCGCGATGGCGACACCGCCAAGAAACACCAACGGATAGGGCGCCAGCAGGGAAAAGATCATCCACGATGCCAGCATGAGCAGGATCGCAAACAGATAAAGCTTTATGGCCACCTTGAGCGGCATTGCGGCGGGCGCCTGCAGGAACAGCGCGGTGAAAACGGCGCCGACGAAAGAGAGCGGCCAATCGATGAGCAGCCCGAGACCGAACACACCCGCCGTGCCAAACGTCAATCGAAGGATCGAACGCCGGTCTTCAGTAGGCATAGGAAAGGAACGCCACGGCACGCATATACAAGCGGCCAATGAAGTTCATCAACGTGCTGTCGGTCGTGTAGAGAATGACGTCGGCCTGGCCGTTCAGTTGAAACCGCAGGTCGTCCTCAAGGCTCCCGGCCTCATAGCCCGGCAGGATGATGCGCACCGGAAACCGCTCCGCCTCGCGCAGGAAGCCTGTCGTGGAGGGCGCACTGGCAATTTGTCCCGGAGTATCCGACCCGCTTACCGAAATCGCACCACTGAAACTTTCGATCTCGCCCTTCAGCACCCGGCCGGGATGCATGTTGAGGACGACATCGACCGGCGTTCCAACCTGAGCAAGCCCGATGTTGTTCTCGGTCATGTATGCTTCGATCCAGACGTCTGTCGCGTCCAGGACCGTGACCAGATCGCTGCCCGAGCGCGCATAGGTTCCGGGCGCAATCAGAAGATTGGAAACGAGGCCTTCGGCGGGCGCCTTCAACTCGGTCCATTCCAGGTTCAGATCCGCGTCGGCAAGGGCGGCGAGGGCGCGCTGGATCTTGGCATTGTCTTGACCTTCCTCTCCCAGCCGCTGTTTGGCCTTTTCGAGGTCCGCCGTTGAGTTCTCGAGGTTGGCTTTCGCTTCGGCTAGTTTGCCACGGGCATCATCGGCCTGGGCGATTGGGACCAGCCCCTTCTTCTCCAGGGCGAATATGCGCTCGCTTTGCAGCCGAAGCGTTTCGAGGTCGACCTGCGCCCGCGCAACCTTGGCCTGTGCGGCGCTAACTTCGGCCGACGATGCGCCGACCTCCTGCGTGGCCGACGCCAGGTCGGCCTCCGCCCTATCGCGGTCAATTTCGTAGGGGCGACGGTCGATCCTGACGAGGACGTCCCCGGCCGCCACGACATCACCGTTTTGGACCAGCACTTCGGTGACGGTTCCTGTCACCTGCGGAACGATCTGGGTGGCTATGGCCTTGACCCGTGCGTTTCCGGTTATCGGGGTCATGCGGTCGGCGGCGATATACCAGACCAGAAACAGCGCAAGAACTGCAACCGTGGACCAGATCGTCCGTTTCATTCCGCTTCTCCCGCGACCGCTTCGCTGTCAGACGTCTCCGGGGCGGGCTCAGCACCCTCGTTGATCCAAAGACTGAACAACTCGTAGAAGACAGCAAAGAGCACCGGTCCCATGAACACGCCAATGAGTCCATAGGCCATCATCCCGCCAAGAACACCGATCAGGATGACGAGCATCGGGGTCTGCAGCCCCTGAGAGATAAAGATCGGACGCAGGAAGCTGTCCATGATGGCCACAGGCACCGCCAGCACCGTGAACACCAGCGCCATGCCGCCGGACATGGAACTCCACGCATAGATCACGAGCGGCAGTAAGACGATCCCTGGCCCGACCTGAATGATCGACAGGATCATGCAGATAAAGGCCAGTGTCGTTGCCGATCCTATTCCGAACAGCTTTAGCAATACCCAAACGAGCAGTGCCTGAATGGCGGCAACTCCGACAACGCCTTTCATCACGTTCTTGATCGTGGAGCCCGCCATCAGAACGAACTCGCCACCTCGTGGAGCAAAGATCCGGTTCGCGAAGTTCTGCACGCCGACAACAAGTTTCGGCCCGGGCGATAGGAGAGCGCCCATCACAATGACGGACAGGGCGAGGCCTAGAAGTCCGACACCGATGCCGAGCACTTTGCCGAACAGGGCCTGCGTGACATCCAGAATTTGTGGACCGAATTTCGCGAGCGCTCCGTCGAGGTTCGTCTCGAACATTGTCCAGACCTCGAGCAAGGGTGGGCCGAGAACCGGAAACTCGCTCAGCCTTTCTGGCGGTGAGGGCATCTTGAGTGTTCCGGCAGCCGCCTGTTCCGAGAAGTCTGATCCCAGATCGGCCGCTTCTGATATCGCGGAAGCAATTGGGCCGAGCGTGACCGCGAGGCCGATCAGCACCAGAACTGTCGCGGCGAGCCCCTTCCGGCCACCGAGTTTCGACTGAAGCCAGTCAAAGACAGGATATAGTGCAACACACAAAATGACGGCCCAGATAAAGACGCTCGCAAGCGGCGTTACCATCACGATGGCGCTGTAGATGAACAGTCCGAGAAAAATCAACCGGATCGCGAGGTCGACGATCCTGGAATCCTGCGTATCGACACTTGATTTGGTTGGGTCGGCCATTTCTGTCACCTGTCGGTTTTTGTTGGCGGATCGGCAAGCGAGGCGGATCCGTTACCTGTTTCTCAATTGCTCTGAACATGTTGATGAGTCGACGTTTTCGCTCGTACTCACCACGTGTCATTCGTTTTCCTTGTCGGCTTTGTACTGGGAGAGGATAGCGTCTGCGACAGTCGTTGCGGCCGTCACGAAAACGCCCAATCCGATCATGATGTAGAACATCGTGAAGATCTTGCCGCTGGCGGTCTCGGGCGAAATATCCCCGAAACCAACGGTCGAAACGGCAATTACGGAAAAGTAGATGGAATCCAGCCAGCTCCAACCTTCAACAGTGCGGTAGAAAACCGATGCCCAAAGCACGAGCGCAAGAGTGAAGGCAAGCAAGCTCCGCACACGCCCGTCACTCAATGCGTGGCCAACGCCTCGCAAAATCTGTCGAAATGACCCCAAGATTGCTTCCCTCTTTCTTATTGTGGTCTCAAAATGCGGACGCGTCGTTCCCCGTGATCGGCCGGCCCTGAGCTAGAACCCGCTTGGGGCGGTAACTTGTGATAGGGCACGCCTGACAGGTCCGATCATTGTTGCGGTGGTTGATATGGGTCGGGCTGTCCCGGCGGGATTGCGGGATACTCCTTGAAGGTCGCAAGGTGCGCGCCGAGCAGCGGCAAGGCCTGCTCAGCGGCCCAAGTGTAAACCAGCAGAACATCCTTCCGTTCCCCTGGGTCGTTGATCAGGTCATAGACGCGTGGCGTTGAGTACGACTTCGTGTCGGCGTAGACGGTCTCGTTTTCCTTGAACATGACCTTCCAGTCGGTCCATTTCACGCCGTAGATTTCCTCGCCCATGTAGACGATGACGTGGTCGCGGTTGGAGTTTTCCTGCTGGCCCAAAATGAAGGCTGACTGATCCACGCCGTCAAAGGCCCGGTCGTCTGGCACGTTACCACCGACGATGGCAGCGAGCGTCGGGTAGAGGTCCATCTGGTGCACTATCTCGTTGCTGACCGAACCTGCCGGGATTTTTCCCGGCCAACGGATTGCAAATGGAACGCGGAGGCTGCCTTCGAACGGCGTGAACAATGTCCCCCGCCACGGGCCCGGCGTGCCCTGGGCATGGGGCATGGGGGCGATGTCATTGCTCCCCACGTTCACGGCTTCCGGCCCATTGTCGGCGGTGAAGATAACGATGGTGTTGTCAGTCAATCCAGCATCATCAATGGCGGCAGTCAGGTGTCCAATGTAGCTGTCGGTCTGGTGTAGAAGATCAGCCCAAATCCCCTTGCCGGTCGCGCCGTCGAAGTCGGGGTCGGGAATGACCGGCGTGTGGGTCGCCGTCAGGGCGAAGTAGACGAAGAAAGGTGCGTCCTCGCCGCTCTTGCGCTGGATGAAGTCGATGGCCTTGTCGGTCAGGTCGCCGTCGATCAGCGCCCGATACTCCATGTCGTATTCGCGGGCGATCGTGGCGTCCTGCCCGGCGACACCTGTCATGACGTGGGGCGGTTCCAAGCCCAGAGCCTGCCACCGGCCCTGCGTGGTCCACATGGTCTGGTCCGTGCTTTCGACGCCGTAGAACTCGTCGAACCCTTGGTCCTTGGGATAGCGACCCTCCGACCAGCCAAGGTGCCACTTGCCATACATCGCCGTGCTGTAACCCGCGTCCTTGAGCATCTCCGCCATGGTGATTTCCCACTGCGTCATGCCGTAGACGCCGCCCGCTACCGGGATCGTGTGGTTGCCGGAACGGATGCCATAGCGACCGGTCATCAGCGCCGCGCGGGAGGGTGTGCATTGAGCCTCGACGTTGAAGTTTGTCAGGCGCATTCCTTCTTCGGCAAGTGCGTCCATCGCTGGGGTCGCAGCGCCCCGGATTATTCCGCCGCCGTTGAACCCCGGCTCTCCCCAGCCGAAGTTGTCTAGATTGATCAACACGATGTTCGGCCGTTCCTGGCCAACAGCAACGCCTGCAGAGAAAACCATCACTCCGACAGCGATCATTTGCGACAAGCGCTTCATCATATTCTCCCTCACCTTTGAAAGCGGGCCTAGTTCAGTGTCGAACGCTATCAATGGCGCGGTTAATCAGTGAACCATTTCGCGACAAATCCGGGGCAAGAAGGATTGCAACAGCCACATCGTAAAGGCGACGTGGAAGTTGCCTTCGCCTGACAATTTCACGAGCCGGTTGCGTGGCGCCTGCGAAAGCTTGTTGGCGAGACACCAAATCGCGACCTGAAGGCCCGGGCAAAGTGACTCGGCGTGGCATATTCGAGATGTTCGGCGAGGGCCGAAACAGGCATATTTTGATCGCTCAGAATCTCAACGGCGTGCTGCATCTTCACCTCTGCAAGCAGCTCTCTGTAGGAACAGCCTTCGAGGTCCAGTCGCCGTTGCAGCGTTCGAGGCCCCAATCTCAAGGTGCGTGCAATATATTCAAGGGAGCTGCGATTGAAGCCGAGGTTCTGATGCAGGAGTTGCGATACGAGTTCCGCGTGCCGGCGCGGTGGGCCGACGCCATACGCACGCTCGACATCCTGGCGGGTCAAGAATCGTGAAGCCCGACCACTCGGATTTGGCGCAGACAGATCGGACCGTGCCATTTCGATCTCCAAGCACCAGTGATCGAACAGGATGGGGCAGTTGAACGCCTCTTCGAGGCGCCATTTCTGCGGTGGTCTCGGAAAATCAAACTGCATGGATAGAGGCGACCAGCTTCGGCCGAGGTAGTGGTACAGGACACTCAACATCGCGCTGGCTGCCATGATTGCGACCTGCGGATACCCACCAACGCGCCGCTCAGAATACTCGTGCCGAAACCGGGCCGCGTTGCAACTTATATCTAGCATCAGCCGATCATCACTCGAATGCAGGTGAATGATGCTAATTGAACGCTTGATTGCGTCGCCAAGCGTCGGCGCCTGCAGAACGTATTCTCCCCATATTCCATAATCGAGCACCGAGAGCCGCGACGCAAAGTTCAGCGTGAAAAAGGTGTCGCCGGAGCGTCGTGCCGCGCTTCCCATGAACCTGTTGATCGCCGCTGCCGGAACGTGCCCATCCCGTTGCTGGAGCAAACGCGGCGACAGGGCAGCATCCGCCATGCAGATGAGGAACGTCTTCTCGCCCAACTCGTCGAAAACGACGTTCGGCATGGGACCGAGCGCTTCCGTTACGATCGTCGGCGGGCATTCGGACACGACGTTTCCCTCCAAGACAACGCGCGTTCACCGAAACTGACGCAAAATGGTTCATTGGACAACCGCTCGCTCGGATAGGCTCGGCGAAGTCCTGTCTCCGAATCTCAATTCGGCTTCAGGGCAGACAGATTGCAGCAAGACTGAGGAGGGAAAGATGATCGTACGGCTCACTGTTGCAATGGCCTTACCATTGGTCTTGTCTTTGGATGCCTCGGCGCAAATCGTGGTCAGCGAGGAAGCAGCCGAAGGGACGTTTGCCGAGCGGCCGTTTTCGCCCTATGCCAACCGAAACTTCCCGGAACGCCCACTCTGGGGTGAGACGCATTTGCACACCGGCCTGTCGCTGGATGCCGGCGCATTCGGCAACATCCTTCGCCCCGACGACGCCTGGCGCTTTGCCAAAGGTGAGCAGATCGTGTCGTCGACCGGTCAGCCTGTACGTCTCAGCCGCCCTCTGGACTGGATGGTTCTGACCGATCACACGGACCTGATGGGGTTTGCCCCTGACCTTCAAGAGGGTGACCCGGGCATCCTGTCCGATCCGAAGGGTCGGGAGTGGTACGAAGGCTACAGCCAAGGCGGAGAAGCTGCCGGAAAATCGGCCTTCGACCTGATCACCAACTTCTCCCAAATGACACTCCCCGAGGCCATTGTTGACTCCTATAGCCCCGGGGCGGACGCCTTTTCCTATGTCTGGGAGGAGATCGTGCTGGCGGCCGAGGAACACAATGACCCGGGCAACTTCACGGCCTTCATCGGCTTCGAATGGACCTCCGTTCCCAAGGGTTTCAATCTTCATCGCAACGTTATGCTGCGCGACGGGCCGATGCGGGCGTTGCAGGTGGTTCCGCCGGTCACGCAACCGCCGCTGGGCGATACGGACCCCAAGGCATTGTATGAATGGCTGGAATCCTATCAGGAGAAGACCGGAGGCCGTGCCGTTGCATTTGCTCACAACGGCAACCTGTCGAACGGCTGGATGTTCCCGACCGAGGACACCTACCATGGCGGCAAGGTCGATCAGGAGTACGTGGAGCGGCGCGCCAAGTGGGAACCGCATTACGAAGTTACCCAGATCAAGGGCGATGGCGAGGCCCATCCCTACCTCAGCCCAGACGACGCATTCGCCGATTACGAGAACTGGGACATCGGCAACCTCGACCTGACGGAGTTGAAATCGCAGGAAATGCTGCAGGGAGAATACGCGCGTGAGGCTTTGAAACTGGGCCTTGCGCTTGAGGAAAAGTTCGGCACCAACCCCTACAAGTTCGGCCTTGGTGGCGCGACCGACAGCCACACCGCACTCGCCACGGCAGAAGAGGAAAACTTCTTCAGCAAGTCGGTGAGCGTCGAGCCCTCGCCCACCCGTATCGAACACCCATTCATTGCAAGCGATCTTGGGCGGATCGATGGCCATATGCTGGTGGCGTCGGGCTACACGGCGGTCTGGGCTCAGGAGAACACCCGCAGCGCCATCTTCGATGCCTTCAAGCGGCGCGAGACCTATGCCACCACCGGCCCTCGGATCGGCTTGCGCCTCTTCGGAGGGTGGGATTTCACGGAGGACGACTTGCGCACCCGCTCGATCGCCGAGGCGGGGTATTCCCGCGGCGTGCCGATGGGGGGCGACCTGCGTCCACGCGAAGGCGACGGTGCGCCGACATTCCTGATCGCGGCGCTGCGCGATCCGATTGGCGCCAACCTTGATCGCGTGCAGATCGTTAAGGGCTGGCTGGATGCCGGAGGCGAGTTACAGGAAAAGGTCTACGACGTGGCCTGGTCTGGCGACCGCGAACTGGGTGCGGACGGGAAACTGCCAGAGGTAGGCAACACCGTCGATCTGGAAACCGCAAGTTGGAGCAACACGATCGGAACGTCGGAAATCGCGACAGTTTGGAGTGATCCCGAATTCGATCCGGCCGAACGGGCCTTCTACTACGTGCGCGTTCTTGAAATCCCGACCCCGCGGTGGGTGGTCTACGACAAGGTCCGTTTCGGGATCGAGCTCCCCGAAGAAGCGCAACTGATCCACCAGGAACGCGCGTATTCCTCGCCCATCTGGTACACACCAGAAGGGTGAAATGAGACCTCGTTGCGCGGCTTGGACGATCTTGGCCGCGCAAACGCTTCATACTTGCGCCGCCGCCGGATGTCGGTGCCATACGTGTAGTTGCAAGTGCGCGAATAGCGGGCGGCTTTTCTGCCGTACCAAGGACTGCCCGAAGGCTATTGGCAGATCTTCCAAGGTTTTTGGCACAGCATCGAAGGAATCCGTCCCCTGGATCACCCACGTACGTTTCACGAAGGTCGGCAAGCCTGAGCTGCCGAATGCCTTCGTAAAACTGACATGGTTTTGAGGAAGACCTTAGGATGCTCCAAAAATGCTTCGAGAACCCCGCGTTGCAATGGTTCGACCCCGACGGAACGCGGGCCTGCCGGGTTGGCGCTAAGGACTGGAATGGGTTTGCCCTTCACTCAGACCGGTGGCCAACTCCTGTTCCACCTGATCAGAAAACTCTACGAACGCACCTCGATCATCGTCACTACCATTCTCGCTTTCGGAGAATGGCCCAGCGTCTTCGGTGACGCCAAAATGACCACCCCCCTGCTCGACCGGCTCACCCCTCATTGTGAGATCGTCGAAACCGGAAACGAAAGCTGGCGCTTCAAAAAACGGGGCGTAGCGCCAAGCAACAACCACGCAGGCCCGCCGCAGCCGCGTTAAATGAGGACTACGCAGCGCCGGGCCTGCTCTGCCACAGTGGGGTCAATACTACACGCCGAAAAGGGGTCAGCAATCGATGCCGATTGACATCGAGTCGTTCTGACTGGTTCCAATCGGTCATAAAACCGAGCATCCTACAAACGTTTGAGCGATGGCATCGCGGTCCGGACGGGCCGGCATCAGTACTTCGGCCGATGTTGAGCGACGATTCTCACGGTTCCGAATAGTGGACTCTTCAAACGCTGATGTGGCGTTGATGCAAAAACGCGAAATAAAAAACTTGATCGGCCGAAGAAGACTTCAAGGCTTTGATATTGATCTGGAATTTTTATTGCGGGGATGAGATTTGAACCTAGGATCTTCAGGCTATGAGCCAACCGAAGGTTCGGAAGCGCGCCATTCCGGGTTGGCAAGCGTCCTGCCCATGGTCACGTTCCCTCTGGCGCATCGCACACAAAACTTCGCGCTCCGAGGCGGCGCCGAACCCCGTTGCTCGCCAAACCTGACATTAGGTGTTCCCATCGTGAAAGCCTGCTCCGGGCCCTTCTTGACGCTTTCGTCGCACGCTGCATTGCTCGAGTTCGCCGCCGCAGAAGCGCGCAATGAGGGCGGGGAACGGACTTGCCTCAGTGCCTCCATGCAATCGAGGCGAACCCGCAAAATGCAGACAATCGCGGATGGTAAAGTTGTACGCACAACCGTTTGGTCTGCGTCGCCGCCGAATCAGTGGGTGCAAACAGTCGCGACGAGGATCAAGGCTGGGTCGATCCCAAAGGCGCTTTGAAGGTCTTGGCCGAAGAGTTCCAGCCAATCTGCCTGTGCACGATAGGCCAGCCTTTCGCGTTCTGCTGGGCAGGCAAAAATAGTGCCGGATTCCGCCTGAAAATGGTGAACCATCTCGTGAACAAGGATGGATATTTCGGCAACGGAACCGCCCGTCCAGCTTTTTGAGACCAGGATAGCTTCCTTCTCCGCGTCATAGAGGGCCACGACTTCGTCCGGATCGGAGTCGATGCCTTCTCCATATCGACGCGCGAGCAGTTCCGCCGATGGCATTGCGACAATGTCCGGCTGGGATGAAGGGCTTCCCAATTGATACTCCGAATGCAGCCAAAGGCTGATGAAATCGAGTATCGTCGGCGCTGCGCGCTGTTCTGCCGAGGCATGGGTGCACAATGCTGCAACAAGCGCGATGGCGGCACCGGTAGTTCGGACAATGTTCATGGCATTTCACTCCGGCTGAGGCGATCTGACCAAGGTCCGCCGCGGCTCGCGGGAAGTCTTGAGAAAGACGTGAAAGAGTCCGGAAATTTTGATAAGTTTGCCGGGAAATTTGAAACTCTGGGGTCATGCGCGCGTCGAACACTAGGATTGGGCCCTACACTCTGAACCGCCGTCTCGGTCGCCTTGAGAATGGAGCGACCGAAGTGGCACATCTGCGTCCGAAATCGTACCGTGTCCTGGAGGTGCTGTCGGAACGCCGGGGCGAACTGGTCCCCAAGGACGACCTGATCGCCGCGGTCTGGCAGAATGTCGTGGTGACAGATGAGTCGCTTTCCCAATGCATCAGCGACATTCGCCGGGCACTCGGAAAAGATGCCGCGTATCTCCTCCGCACCGTGCCCCGTCGGGGATACGTTCTGGACGCAGAACAATTGGGCATCATGGCTGCTCTCCAGCGCAAGCCCGCCATCTTGGCTGGTGCGTCTCTTGCCGGCGTGTGTTTGGCCGGTATCGGCGTCACGTTCTTTCCCTTCGGAACTAAATCTCCCGACCCACCGATCCCTTCGCATATCCCATCCAACGCACCCGAAAGAGCCGCCACTGCGTCTCATTGGCCGGACTGGCGCGACAGGGCGCCCAATGACGACTTGCGCGCACGCTTGGAAGCAGCGATCGCGAATGATCCGACCAACGCCGTGGCCTGGGCCAAGCTGGGACAGACCTACTGGTTGGAGGTCAAGTACAGTGCCTGGGGCGGCGGCCGACGGGAACTCGACAAGGCGCTCGATGCGCTGGAACGCGCGCTTGCGCTCGAAGGCGGCTCCGAAGCCTACCGTACCCTTGCCGATATTCGCCTCGACGCACCATACCCGGACGCACGCTCACGGGTGGATGCCTTGGCAATGGCGCAGGCGGCGGCGAACCTTTCGCCCAGTGACCCGGATGCAATGATAATCCTGGCGGCTGCTCTAACCGCCAATGACCGGGCCGAGGACGCGGTACCAATCCTCGAACGTGCATTGGCTGAAGTTCCCACGCCTCCCGATCGGTACCGAGAGGTCGCCGGCATGACCTATCTGCTGGCGGGCGCCCCCTCCAAAGCCGTAGAGGAATTTGGCCGCCTTCACGGGGCTGGGACCTTCGGCGGAACCCGGCACTACGCTGGATGGTTTCTGGCGGCGAGCCTTGCGCACGCCGACAGGGTCGAACGCGCAAGGATCGTTTTGGAAGAGGCATTGGAAACACGTCCCGAGAAGACGCTCGATGCCGTTGCGCTGTCGCTCGGTCACCTTGATGGCCAAGAGTTGCTGGAAGTTGTGCTGGAGGGATTGCGATTGGCAGGTGTCCAAGATTAGTCCTGGTCGAAATCCACATTGGCGGGTCGGTAGGATTCAAGAAAACTCAGGTAATTTTGCCAAACTCGGCCGAGCTCCGGGCTGTCTTCTATCCCTGCCTCGATCACCTCCATCCAGGCCAGGTTCAATGCTTCAAGAACGTCGTCGGGCCATTGACGGATTTCGACACCCTCTGCACGAAAGCCCTCGATCGTCGCGTCCTGGCGTGGTGTCGCGACGTCGAGACTCCATCGCGAAACTGCATCGCACGACTGGGCGATTGCGTCGCGAAAGCTTTCCGGCAATTCCAGCCACGACGTTTCGAGAACCAGAAGTTCCAGTGAAGTGGCCGGTTGCTGCCATCCCGGCAACAACAGGTACGGTGCCATCTCGTCGAGACCCAATTCGGCATCAATAGAGGGCATTGCGAATTCTGCGGCGTCGATGATACCGGCTTCGTACGCTGAACGAATGTCAGTTCCCGGCAATTCGTATGTCGTGGTGCCCAAGACCGCCAAGGTGCGCGCGCCATATCCGAAGGCGCGCATGGAGAGTTCGCCCAAATCTTCCGCGCGCTCGACAGGTGCCCGGAACCAACCCCCACCTTCCGCCGGCAGCGCGCCACAATAGACACTTCGGAGACCGTGGCGGCGATACAGATCATTGAGCGCCTTCGAACCGCCACCTTCCTTCATCCACGCTGTGAATGTTCCTGGATCAGGTCCAAACGGGAAGCCGCCGAAAATCGTCAAGGTCGGATCTTCGCGGTGGTGGTGCCCTGGCGACCCCCACACAGCATCGACAAGGCCTGACCGCAGTGCTTCGAAGGCGTCCATGTCCAGAACAAGTTGATCGTGGACCTGGATCGTGAAGGCGCCATCCGTCAATCGGCCAACCTCTTCAGCGAGGATCCGGCCGGACTCTCCGAAGAGCTCTGGCGCAAGCAGGCTGTTAACCCGCCAATGCACATTCTCCGCAGCTGGAGCGATTGGAAATTGGGCCGGGATCGCAACGGCAAGAAACACAATCGAGTTTCTAAGCATACCTAGATAGTGCCATGTCACGAGCTCACTGTCATGATCGATCCTTGAAGGAACCTTGAATCCGGCGGTGAGCAAGTTGACCGGCCGCCTTTTTAGCTATCCGAATAGTCCGTTCTCAGGTTGTTGCTTCACAGTGTTGCAATAACCAACAACGACACTGCAACTCGGTGGAAGCTGAAATAGCCGGAGGCACGCTAATGTTCGGAAGACCGCTCTTGCTTGGATAGTCTGCTCGATCACGCATTGCAGGTGCGACAACAAGTTGAGAGAGGGGTAGAGGTCCGCTTTCAAGACGTCGCACTGCGGCGAACACATGCCGACGAATGGCTGATTTGGGCCGGTCGCGTCGATTGACTGAACGCCGCCTGCACGCTTCGACGTTCGCGACCAAGTGACGTGAACGGCCCGAACGCGCCGTTCGTGGAGGGTGCGGAGAACGGCTGGAACTTGCCCGAAGAAGCCAAGAGCCTGAGCAGGTACTCCAATGCTCTCCAACTTGCGGTGTCGCTATCTGCTCAAGCGGCTCTATGGTAGACTTGGCGCATTCAGCGGGGGGGATTTCGCGATGGAGTACTACGACCTCGGCGATTACACTCGGAAGATTTCAACGTCGTCAGATAATGCTCAGATATGGTTCGACCGGGGCTTGGCATGGACATATGCCTACAATCACGAAGAGGCGATCGTTTGCTTTCAAAAGGCTATTGCTGCCGACCCGGATTGCGCGATGGCGCATTGGGGCATCGCGTATTGCATCGGACCGAACTATAACAAGCCTTGGGAAACCTTCGAGGACGACGAGAAGCCCGACTGCATCGCGTTGGCGAGAGCATCAATCGATGCCGCCGCCGCGCTTCTGGATGGACTGTCACCCATTGAACGTGCCCTGATCGAGGCAATTCCGGCCCGCTATCCAACCTCGTCAGATATCGAGGATTTCAGCCCGTGGAACGACGCCTTCGCAGCTGCAATGCGTAGAGTGCATGCTGAGTTCAGCAATGACCTGGACGTTTGCGCCGTCTTTGCCGAGTCGATTATGAACCGGACCCCGTGGCAGCTTTGGGATCTGCCGACCGGGAAGCCCGCCGAAGGCGCCGACACGCTTGAGGCAATCAACGTGCTCGACACGGCGTTCTCCACGCTTCCCGGCGCATGGGAACACGCCGGACTTCTGCACATGTATATCCACCTGATGGAAATGTCGCCGCATCCCGAACGTGCGCTGCGCCACGGCGATGCGCTCAGTACCCTGATTCCGGACGCCGGGCATCTACTGCATATGCCGACCCATGTCGACGTTTTGTGCGGCGACTACATGAACGTGGTGCTCCGCAATCAAACGGCCATCGTTGCCGATCGGAAGTTCCTGGAGCGCGAAGGCCCCGACAATTTCTACTCCGTTTATCGCTGCCACAATTACCATTTCAAGATCTACGGCGCGATGTTCCTGGGGCAACCCACTGCAGCGTTGGAAGCAGCTGAAGAACTGATTGCAACATTGCCCTCTGAGACGCTTCGCCCCATGGCCGACTGGTTCGAAGGTTTCATCCCGATGAAGCAACATGTGCTGATCCGGTTTGGACGCTGGCAGGACATTCTCGATCAGGATCTGCCAGCTGATGAAGAACTTTTCAGCGTCACTCTTGCCATGATGCGGTACGCACGAACCGTCGCCTTGGCAAACCAACACAAGATCACCGACGCCGAGAGCGAAAGAGCCAGATTTTACGACGCCCTAGACAACGTGCCGGAAACCAGAATGCTGTTCAACAACACGTGTCGCGACATCCTGAAAGTTGCCGAGCAGATGATGTTGGGTGAGCTTGCCTATCACAAGGGAGAGCATGAGACCGCATTCGAACACCTGCGCAGATCGGTCGAGATTGATGACACGCTGCCCTACGACGAACCCTGGGGTTGGATGCAGCCCACGCGCCACGCGCTCGGCGCCCTTCTTCTGGAGCAAGGCCAGACGGAGGAAGCGGAAGAGGTCTATCGCGCCGACCTTGGTCTGGATAGAACGCTTAGCCGGGCCTGCCAGCATCCAGGCAATGTCTGGAGCCTGCACGGCTTACACGAATGCCTGACCCGGCGCGGTGAGACAGTCGAAGCGCCCCATATCAAACTACAACTGGACAAGGCCGCTGCCCGGGCCGAAGTGCCGATCAAGGCATCGTGTTATTGCCGGCAGAAGGCTTTGGCGGCTGAGTAGTCGACCACCAGACGGACAGCGTGCGTCAATTGTAACGTCCACGTCGGTCGCTGATCTGCCGTCGATGCTGAACGCAGCGAATTTCG
The DNA here is from genome assembly GCF_001509585.1 of Tropicimonas marinistellae. Classification (GTDB taxonomy): domain Bacteria; phylum Pseudomonadota; class Alphaproteobacteria; order Rhodobacterales; family Rhodobacteraceae; genus Tropicimonas; species Tropicimonas marinistellae. The sequence goes on from NZ_LNCI01000023.1 coordinate 18,363, forward strand.
GCAGTCCGCCCTCCGCTCAGGTTTCCGCAGCCGCGTGAAGTTGTCTTTCTTCGTGCGGCGATAACGACGCGACCGTCCCAAATCCGACTTTCGACAGACCGACATTATTCCTCCGTGCGGTTCGTCGGAGGAGACGTTTATCGGCGGTGCAGCATGAACGGAGGATCAGGTACCGGCTGGGCGGGACCAGCTCGGAAGGCGCTTCTCCGGGAAGACGTATCGGCTTGTCGCTTGTCAATGCCTGAACCAGGTCTCCATTCCAGAACGTGCTAATTCGCCAATGCCCGAACTAGCCTAGTTTGTTGCAGAGCTGGCCTTCACTTGTCCACCCCGCAACCCGACCATCAGGCCCAAGGCGAAATACCCATCGGCAAGTGGAAAAAGTGCGGCCCGCACTAAGACTGGTCGCAGTTCCACTGCCGCTCAAGGAGGTTGTAGCCGTGGTCTGACGAGCTGGTGATCCGGGTCGGCGTGTTTCATAGACCAAGGCGGTTGCGGTGCGGCTTCGCGGCTGTCCCAGCTCGTATTCAAGCTCAGAAGCGCTTTTCCCGACTAGTAGCTGTGCGGTTCTACTGTTCAGCTCCACAGAGGGTGAAGTTGGCGTGCATGCTGAGAGCAAAAAGGCAATAGTCAGCATCGAATTCGCAGAGTGTTTCATCCATAAATTCCACTGCCGTTCCACCGGTTCACGAACTACTTCGATTCCTCGTTCCGTCAAGCCGCCGTTACGCGTTGCTGCAGAGATCGGAGGAAAGTGTTTCTATATGAGCGAGGGGACCGATCGTTATTCCGCTCGCCCGGCAACGCTGTCGTGTTCGGTGATTCTGAGCCTTTGGCCCGTGAAAACGTCGCTTCCTGCGCATTGCTGCCGGTCACGATAGATGAGCGCTTTGCTCGTGCAGCATCTTCGGTGAACCAGAAGCGGCCATTCAAGGTGTGCGCGGCGATTGGCAGTGAAGAGCCCCGAAGCGGACATCCTTGACTTGGCCTGCAGTAGGCCGATTTGTGCGGCATGACTGATCTTTCGAATCAATTGCTGGATGAACTGAGCCTCGACGAGGCTGACCGACCCAAAGCGCCGCCAGTGCCGGAGGCAACGGACATACACCGTCGCCAAGGCCGACAACTGGCCTCCATCCACAGTCATTACCTTAGAGAAATGGCTCAAATCGGCGCGATCCTGGCTAGGATCGAAGCGCGGGACACTCCGCCTGAGCACTTGAAGCGGCTCGTGCTTTCACTCGATATGGCTGAGAATTTTCGAGTGTTCGGATCGCTGTGCGGCCGTGAATGCCAAGTGCTCAAGTTTCACCACGACATTGAAAGCGCCGACATGTTTCCCCGGATTGAGGCCGCGGGTGCCGGCAGGTTTCGCGAGATTGTGGCGAAGCTGAAGGCGGAGCACGAGGTCGTCCATGAGTTGATCATCCGCCTCAGTCGTGCGGCACATACATTGGCGGAAGACCCCTCAGAGGCAAATTTCGTTCGAGCCGCAAATACATTCCGGAAACTGGAAGAGGTCGTGCGCTCCCATTTCGGCTACGAGGAAACCGAGTTGGCGGAGGCTATCGGGTATTACCTCGGATCGATCTGACGCCGCCCTATCGTGAGACTCTCGCTCCCGGCCTTGAAGTGCGGCAATAATAGCCACTTCAACCGAAAGCAGATGTCGCTGACGAGACAGGCGGCGTGCCAAGCCAAAATGTGAGCGATCTCGTGAGATGTCCGCTCTGGGCCCAGAGTCACAGGAAACGTGCGGCGCCTTCTCGCAGACGCGGCAAGTCCTCGGACAGCGCGAACGACCCAGTGCCGCCGTTCAAAGAATGCGCCTGTCCTGCGGTTCGGCAGCACTGAACCAGCCATTTGTTGATTGCGCAGCATCCGATACGAAGCTGAAATGGTTACCTAACTGTGCTCGACGTCCGTCAGGCTCCATCCTTCTTGGGAGACTTGTCGACTCCAGCCGCTGCGCGCAGGGCATCGATGTCGGTCACGCTCATCCGACCATAGCTGCGCCGAATGATGCCGTTGCGTTCAAACTCCTCAAGGTGAGATCCGACGACTGAACGGGAGAGGTTTGCCATCTGCGCGAGGTCGGATTGCGTGACGTCGATCTCCGACGAGACGGAGTCTTCTGCGGTTCCGAGACGCGCACCGCATAGACGGACAAGCACGGCAGCGAGGCGCGCCTTGGAGGAGCGGATCATCGCATCGTCGAGCGCCGCGACCGCAAGGCTCAGGTGCTCAAAGGCCAGCAGCCCGATGCCACGCCACAGTTCCGGCCGCTCGCGTGCAAGCGTTTCGATGGTCTTGGCTCCGATGAAAAGGTACTCGCACGAGCGTAACGCGGACATCGAGGTGATCCGCGGCGAGTCTGCGAGAAACTCGGCCTCGCCGAGCCACGCACCGGCGTGAAAGGTACTCAACATCGAAGGTCCGTGACGAGACCAAATCGTATCCATCCGCACACTTCCCGAGATCAATCCGTAGAGGCCGTCGGGTTTATCGCCATAGGTCCAGAAAACCGTACCTGAAGGGCATTTGTGACGAACGGCGGCATCGCGGACACGTTGCGCCAGATCCGCGGGTAGGACGGACAACCAGTCTGCGCGTGAAAGAAGCGCGTCCGCGCCATCAGGTGGCGAATGCATGTGATCAATCTCCCCGCGCCAAATGCCTGAAACCGGCATTCCTTGATGCCTATGCGTGCTACCTTGCTGTTGCGGCAGGTGTCCAGATCTGACCGATCATTTATCGCATGGGGCGTCGGCATACATGTGCCTTCGCCTCTCAATGGGAGGATATTCATGCGTTCTGTTGTACTTGCAGCGACCTTGGGCTGCGCACCTCTCTTCGCAGCAACGGCTCAGGAACTCCCGGGGCTCAGGCCCGGCACGGATATCGAGTATTCGCCCTACCTGCAGGAGGACTTTCCGAACCAGGTCTTCTTCGGCGATACACACTTGCACACATCGTTCTCGGCCGATGCCGGGTTGGTCGGTGCAACGACGACGCCAGACGACGCGTTCCTTTTCGCCAAGGGCGAGGAAGTGATCTCCTCCAATGGCATCCCGGCGCGTCTTCAGCGACCGCTCGACTGGCTCGTGGTGACGGATCATGCGGAGAACCTCGGCATCCCTGCCGCCCTCGCGGCCGAAGACCCCGTCCTGACCGACACCGAATGGGGCGCCCAACTGGCCGAAATCGCTGCACCTGGCACGGAGGAATCGATGGTCGCCTCCTACGAATTCTGGATGCAGGCAACCTTCGCCGGCGAGGACCCATTGGCGGGGACGCCGTTCGGGCAGACCATGTGGAAGAAGGCGACCGAGGCCACTGAGCGCCACAACGACCCGGGCGCCTTCACCGCCTTCATCGGCTTCGAATGGACCTCGCAGCCCAATGGGTCGAACATGCACCGGAACATCATCTACCGGGACGGTAAGGACCTCGCCGACCGGAAGGTGCCGATCAGTTCCTATGACAGCGACGATCCAGAGGTGCTCTGGGACTGGATGGCCGACTACGAGGAAACAACGGGCGGCCGGATGTTCGCGATCCCGCATGGCGGCAACCTCTCCAACGGCCTGATGTTCGATGATATCACCCTGTCCGGTGAGCCGCTTACGGCGGACTACGCGGAGCGCCGCATGCAATACGAACCACTCTACGAGATCACGCAAATGAAGGGCGACGGCGAAGCCCACCCGATGCTCTCGCCCGACGACGCGTTTGCGGATTATGGCACATGGGACAAGGGCAGCTTCGGCCCTGAGCCGAAGACGCCGGACATGCTGCCCAAGGAATATGCCCGCTCCGCCCTGAAGCGTGGCCTCGCGTACGAAGCCGAACTCGGCGCCAACCCGTTCAAGTTCGGCGTCGTCGGCTCGACGGACGCGCACACCGGTCTGTCGACGTCGACGGAGGACAACTTTTTCGGCAAGGTCGCGCTCGTCGAGCCTACGGGCAATCCGATCCGCTACGAGGAAGCAATCACCGGCCGTGCGACACCTGATCCAGCCGACGACCTGACCCATGCGGACGCAATCGCATCCGGGATCGCCGCGGTCTGGGCGCGGGAGAACACGCGCGAGGCGCTCTGGGACGCGATGGAGCGGAAGGAAGTCTACGCGACGACGGGAACGCGCCTCCGGGTCCGTGTTTTTGGCGGGTGGGATTTCGAGGAAGCGGACATGACCCGTTCCGACTTCGCCGCGCACGGCTACGAGGCCGGCGTTCCGATGGGCTCTGATCTGAGTGACGGGCCAGAAGGCGCCGTGCCGAAGCTTCTGATCCGTGCGCTGCGCGACCCCGATGGGGCCAATCTCGACCGGATCCAGGTGGTCAAGGGTTGGATCTCGGCTGAAGGACCGGGGGAGCGGGTTTACGACGTGGCATGGTCGGACGACCGCCAGCCCGACGCCGATGGCAAGCTGCCCCCGGTTGGCGATACGGTGGACCCGCAGACGGCAACCTATACGAACGCGATCGGGGAGCCCTATCTCGACGCCTTCTGGGCGGACCCGGATTTCGACCCGTCGCAGCGCGCCTTCTACTACGTCCGCGTGCTCGAAATCCCAACTCCGCGCTGGACGACCTATGACAGCGTCTTCTTCGGTATCGACCTACCCGAGACCGTGGATGCCAGCCAGCAGGAGCGCGCGTACACTTCGCCAATCTGGTACACGCCGGGTTGACCGATCACTTCGTCTCGCTCAATCGAGAAAAAAACGGCTCGATTGCCGTGACAAGGGCGGCGCTACCCTCGTGGCGCCGCCCTACCTTACCGCCGCCGCCCTTCCGAAGCGTCATTTTAGTCTGTGAAATACTGCCAACGGAGCCGTTTCTGGTGACCGCAACTGCCATTCACGAAGGTCGGATTCTCAGCCCGACGAGCGGGCGCCTTTCGACTGCTGCGGATTCACACTTCCCGCCCTTCCTTACGAATGCTGCGCGCACAGGCTTGCGACTGGGTCGACTACGTTCGGAGATGAAGTCCCCTAAGCCGCTGGCATTACGCCCTCCGCTTCGGCCGCCAAGGCTTCAGGGTTCTTGATCAAGGTAAGGGCGTATTTCAGTTCAATCATGTTCCTGGCTTCAAAGTCCTTGAGAAGCAAAGATGCCGTTGATGGAGACAGGTTCGCCAGAGCCGAGATTTCAGCCTGACTGGCCGGGACTTTGTCCATTTCGACATTGCTTTGGTGGATACCTCTTCGGCCGCACAATCGAAGGAGTGTCGCCGCCAAACGCATACGGCCTGTTCGAAGAAGAAGGTCGTTTGCAGCTGACATCGACAGCAAGAGTGTGAGAGCACATAATGCGCCGAGGGCTACGAGTACTTCGGGGCGGCGCTTCGAAAGACGTCGAAACCCGGCATAAGGAACTCGAACTAATTCGGCGCGTCCGGCGACATTGTGCTCCACGACACCTGGAGAATTCAGGAAAAGCTCAGCAGATCCAAACCAAGTTCCGGGGCCATGAACGTGGGCAAGAGCCGGTTCCATTTCGTTGCTGCCGACGAGGACCCGCACTTGACCCGACGCAATGCCCCAGATGTACTCCTGTTTCTGACCGAACCCGTAGATCACGTCCTGATCGCTAAAGGATACACTTTCCGAGAGCGCTCGAACCTCCTCCAGCGCGTCGTTGGACAGGCTGCCGAGCCAAGTTGCCTTGAACGGGTCTGCGACCTGCAACTCCTCCAAAACCTCCGAAATCAGAAAGTCTTGAGTGACCGTCTCCGCTATCGTTTCAGGTGTCAACCGCGAGGGTTGCGCAAAGATTGACGCAGATGGGTTGGAAAAGATGAATATATTTCATTGTCTTGCTGGTTTTGTTTTTGCGGTGCCTGGCATTGTCTTCGCGCAGGAGGTGGTTCCCGAGGCCACAGCTGGGTTCCTCAAGGGGAGACCCTATTCACCTTATGCGGACCGTGCGTTTCCGGAGCGCGTGTTCTTCGGGGATACGCATGTGCACACGGCGCTGTCGGCGGATGCCGGTGGTGGCGGTACCCGGTTGATGCCGCGCGACGCCTACCGGTTCGCACGCGGTGAACAGGTCACTTCGAATACCGGGCAGCCCGTCAAGCTGCCACGTCCTTTCGACTTCTACATGATCACCGACCACTCAGACGGCATGGGCGCGATCACCGACATCCTTTCGGGCGCACCGAACATTCTGGCCGATGAACAAGGCCGTCGTTTTCATGAGGCCTTCAACCAAGGCGGTGAAATTGCACTGCGAGCCTCTCAGGAGATGACCGCGAGTTTCGCGCAAGGCACGATCAGTCCAGCCTTGAACTACCAGCCGGGCAACCCGGCTTATGAGCGGGTTTGGGACGATCTGATCAGCATTGCTGAGGAGTTCAATCAGCCAGGGGTCTTTACGACCTTCGCCGCGTTTGAATGGACGTCCCTGGTGCAAGGCAACAATCTGCACCGCAACATCATACTGCGTGATGGGCCGGAGAAGACGGGCCAAATCGTGCCCTATACCACGACACCACCGCTTGGATCGTCCAACCCACGCGACCTTTACGCTTGGCTTCAGATTTATGAGGACACGACCGGCGGCGACGCGCTCGCCATTGCCCATAACGGAAACCTTTCGAACGGCTGGATGTTCTCGCTCGTCGACGACTTTGCCGATGGCACCCCGCCCCTCGACCGGGACTACGCCGAACAGCGCCAGAAATGGGAACCGCTCTACGAGTGGTCTCAATACAAGGGTGACGGCGAGACACATCCGTTGCTGTCGTCCGAGGACGAGTTCGCCGATTTCGAAACCTGGGATTATGGCAACCTCGACGCGTCGGTGGCCAAGACACCGGAGATGCTGCCTGGCGAGTATGCCCGTTCCGGCCTTCTGCGTGGTCTGGCGCTTCAAGCCGAGTTGGGGGTGAACCCGTACAAGTTCGGAGCAAACGCCGCGACAGATACACATATCGGGATAACGACAGTTTCCGAGGACAACTTCTTCAGCAAGCAGGTTCCTTACGAACCGAGCGCAGAGCGTGCGAGCCACGTCGGCAAAGCGTTCGCCGATGGCAACGTCGCCTATTATGGGTCTGCCTACAGCGCTGCCGGACTCACCGCAGTCTGGGCGCGCAAAAACACCCGCGGTGCAATTTTCGATGCGATGGAACGTCGCGAAGCCTATGCCACCACCGGACCGCGCATGTCGGTGCGCTTCTTCGGTGGCGACTACGATCCCGATGCGCTCGCCCGTCGCGACCTGGCGCGCATCGGTTACTCAGGTGGCGTGCCGATGGGCGGCGACCTCAGCGTCGCCGAAGGCGAAGCCCCGGACTTCCTCGTCTATTCCCTGCGGGATGCAGTGGGCGCCAATCTCGACCGCATCCAGATCGTCAAGGGCTGGATCGACACCGAGACGGGCGCGGCCATGGAGAGGGTCTACGACGTGGCCTGGGGCGGAGAACGATCACCTGGCGCGGACGGCATGCTGCCGCCTGTCGGCAACACCGTCGACCTCTCGATTCCGTCCTGGACCAACACAATTGGATCGCCAGAGCTTGGCGCGGTCTGGACTGACCCGGATTTCGACCCGGCCGAACCCGCCTTCTACTACGCCCGCGTGATCGAGATCCCGACGCCACGATGGACAGCCTATGACGCGGTGAAGTTCGGCGCCGAGATGCCGGAAGGCACGCCAATGACCACACAGGATCGCGCTTACACCTCGCCGATTTGGTTTACGCCCGACTAGGGAGCTGCTTCCATGAGAAAGCTGCTGATAACGGTCATGTGCGTCACTTCCCCGTTGGCTGTGAGCGGACAAGACGCGCCACATGTGGAACCAGCCGACACGGAGGCTTACTCGCCCTATAAAGGGCAGGATTTTCCCAATCGGGTGCTCTTCGGGGATACGCATCTCCACACGGCATACTCGGCCGATACCGGGTTGGCCTATGCAACGCTTACACCCGAAGACGCCTTTCGGTTCGCAAAGGGCGAAATGGTCGGGTCGGAATTCCTGTAGCCAGGCCGCTTCCATGAGCGGCTGCACATCTCCACCCGCAAGTATGCTCGCCTTGTTCGAGAATGGGTCCAATCGATTGGGCTGGATCCCACTTCGTACGGAACTCACCCGATGCGTCGAACCAAGGTTGCCCAGATATATAGAAAAACTGGCAACCTTTGAGCGGTGCAACTGTTACTGGGACACACGAAGATGGATAGCACTGTCCATTATCTCGGTGTCGATTTGGAGAATGCACTGTCAATCGCTGAGTCTGTAGAGATCTGACGAGTTGGGCCGGTCCACGCGATCGACCCATCTTGGCGTTACGCCGGTTTTCCGAGTCAGCTTTGCCGACACTGCAGTCATCTGACAAAAGTGATCGGATGTCCGTTTCGAGCGCGGGACATCGAGGGCAGATGTCCGAAACCTCTCGCGTCAGACACCGATATTCCGGGTTCGTATCTCCGCGAGGAGAGGATTTCCAATTAACGTGGTGTGGGCTGCGACGAGCGGCACGCCGCGACCTGTTTGAGGTTGGTCTTGTGGATGTTACGGTCAGATAGGCCCGCAGATGTAAGAGTCGTGTGGCTTGTCTTTGATCCGTCAGCATTTACGCACTGCAGGAGATACCTCATGCGCCTCGCATCATGCACTGCCATTGGCTTCCTGTTAGCACTTCCCATCGATGCGCAGGACATCGCCGTGACAGAGGAAGATATCAATATCGGCAGCCAGGAATACTCGCCCTATCTTCATCAGAGTTTTCCCGACCGCGTCTTCTTCGGTGATACGCATCTGCACACAAGCTACTCCACCGACGCAGGGATGGTGGGCAACAGGCTCGGACCGGACGAGGCATTGCGCTTCGCCAAGGGAGAGACGGTCATTTCCTCGACGGGACTTCCCGCACGCCTGATCCGCTCCCTCGACTTCCTAGTCGTTGCAGACCACGCAGAAAATCTGGGCCTCGCGCCAATGATCGAGGTTTCCGATCCTGAGCTGCTCAGAGACCCGCAGGGCAAGAAATACCACGACCTCGTCAAGTCGGGGAACGGTTGGGAAGCGTACCAGCTCTGGAAAAAATCTGGCGCCGCCCTCGAAGATTCCATGCCGAACCCAAAACTTCAGGCGAAAGCCTGGAACCAGATCATCGACACGGTCGATCACCACAACCAACCCGGTGTCTTCACGGCGTTCCATGGCTTCGAGTGGACCTCCTCGCCGGATCTGCGCAACCTCCATCGGAATGTCATTTTCCGTGACGGTGCCGAGGAAGCCCGACAAGTCATTCCGTTCAGCATCTTCGACTCCACTGACCCGGAAGACCTTTGGGACTATATGGAGATGTACGAAGAGACGACCGGCGGCAGCGCCCTTGCCATTCCCCACGGCGGCAACCTCAGTCAGGGCCTTATGTTCGCTGTCGAGCGCATGAATGGCGAACCGATTGATGCCGACTACGCTGAAAGGCGCATGCGGTGGGAGCCCATCTACGAAGCCACCCAGATCAAGGGCGACGGCGAAGTGCATCCGATGCTCTCGCCGAATGACGAATTTGCCGATTACTACCAGTGGGACAAGGGCGATTTCGGGATGAATCCGAAGGAACCGGAGATGCTGCCGAATGAATATGCCCGCAGCGCGCTTATGATCGGCCTGGAACAGGCTGAGAAGACCGGTAGCAATCCGTTCAAGTTCGGCATGATTGGCGCCACAGACAGCCACACGTCGCTTGCATCGACGCGTGAGGAGAACTTCTTCGGGAAGTTCGCTGGCACGGAGCCGGCCACCGATACGCGATACTCCGATCTCGTCAGCCAGGACCTGCGCCCGGACGGGGACGGATCACTGAATGTCTACCACTGGGAATCGCTTGCCGCGGGCCTTGCTGGTGTCTGGGCGAAGGAAAATACGCGAGAGGCGCTGTGGGACGCGATGGCCCGAAAGGAGGTCTACGCGACCACGGGCACGCGCCTTCTGGTCCGGGTTTTTGCTGGATGGAACTTCGGAGCCGATGAAGTCAACCGCCCTGATTTCGCGCGGTACGGCTACCAGAACGGGGTGCCCATGGGAGGCGACCTGAATCGCGCGCCCGATGGCGCCGCGCCGCAATTCATGGTTCGCGTGCTGCGCGACCCGGATGGCGCCAATATTGATCGTATCCAGATGGTTAAAGGCTGGCTCGACCCCAATGGCGAGGCTCAGGAGAAGGTCTTCGACATAGCCTGTGCTGACCGGGAAATCGTTGAGGACAAGTGCAGCGGCCCGGTGGGGGACACCGTGGATGTAGAGAACGCGAGCTATTCCAACACTATTGGTCGTGCCGTGCTCGGCAGCTACTGGGAAGATCCGGAGTTCGACCCTGCGCAACGTGCCTTCTACTACGTGCGCGTTCTTGAGATTCCGACGCCGACCTGGATTGCCCACGACGAGAAGATCTTCGGCAAGCGCGACGCACCCGACGAGGCGCTCCGCAAACACCAGGAACGCGCCTATACATCGCCGATCTGGTACAACCCTGGCTGAGCCGATTGCACCGGCGAGGTTTAAAGTTGATCAGGTCCGGATAGCCGCCATTCACGCATTCTCGCTCAATGGCAGGAATGCGCAGTTTACTGCCGTCCTGGTGCGCTGGGCCGAGACCGATCGAATCGATGGATCGAAGCGGGAGATTTTCTTGACGGTGCGGCCTTCGCTTCACTCGGGCTCAGCGTGTTACGAGATAAACGGCTGCAGCGGCCGCAATTGCGACAATCGAATAGAGTGTGGGGTCGCTGGAAAACGCATCCAGAAAGTTGGTTGCATGCGACTCCATTGAGCCGCCGCCGGCAGAGCCACCTGCTGCAATCCCATATTCCACGAGCATTTCTGCAATCCAACGTTCGCGAGCCTGTGCTGCGATAGTAAATCCCCAATTGGGCAACATGTGGGCAAATCAACAATGGTCGCTGGCGCGAGCGACTACCCAAACCCGGGAACTTCCTGTCGCCACGAATGCGCGGTGATCGCGATATCCGGACCACTCGGAGAGCTTCGGGAAGGTACGCCTATTTCGCGTCAGGCGCCCGTCAGGACCGTTTGGCGAGCGGTCATTTTTCCCCACAACGCTCATACCACCGGCCTCCAAAAGGTGCCGCGCAATGCCGGCGACCAGCGAGCTCATCGACCGTCAGTTCAGCACCACGACGTATTTGACGATGCGGTTGTTGTCGCTGTCGGCGAAGTAATAGGCATCGTCGCGCACAGCGACCCCTTCGGGATCATCCAGCAGGTTCACGCCTTCTCCAGGTATTCCGGTTCCGATCACGCCGAGCAGTCGGTCTTGGTCGGGATCAATAAGAAGTACACGATGGGCATCCTGATCAGCGACGACGAGTTGTCCGAACGCATCGACGGCCAGGTATCGCGGTCCAATGAAACCATATTTTGGTCCCTGCAGGACTTGTAGGCGCTCCAGGTCTTGCGAGAACCGAACAAGCCGCCGATTGAAATTATCCGCGACCCAAATGGTTCCATCCGGCGCCTCCTCGACGTCATGAGCGCCGGGCATTCCGCTCGCCGAAGCGACGACTTCATTGCTTTCAATGGCGACCAGTTCTCCCGTGCCGGACGCCATGACGTAGAGCCGACCGTTTGAATGCGCCAGCGCGCCTTCTGTCCGCGGAAATGTCCCAAGCAATCCCTCGCTGGTCGCCGTGCCATCGCTAAACGAAAATACCGCAACAGCACTTGATCCCGTTACGGCGACATAGGCTTTCCCATCCGGGCCGAAGGAGATGTCATGAACATTCGGCAGAAATCCATCGCCGAACGTGCCAACCAGTTCCAGCGTATCCGGATCCAGAATTGCAATGCGACTTCCGAACTTGTCAGCCACGTAGAGACGCCCGTCGGGGCCGAAGGCAAGGTCGTGAGGGTCGTTGAGGATGGCCTCGCTTGCACTGTGAAAAGACGCAAATGGTGCGGTCGAATCTTGTGCAGAGGCAGCCAGCACGGGGAGTAAGGCGAGACAAAATCCCGCCAGCGAACTTCGAGCAAAGGCATGCATGAGGACCTCCGTTGGCTTTCGTGGACAGTAGCATCATGCCGTCGCGCGCCAAATCCCAAGATCGTCCGCTCAATGGCCGCGGCGGGTTCCGTGCCGGTATTCGCGCAAATCGACAAGGCGAATGGACGTTCGTGGACCAGATTGAGTCCGTCGTTGGTGGGGACGAGTGTCAGCCACACCTCGGGTTCATCTGGCAGCCATTCGCCGCGTGTTGAAGCGACGACCGGTTAGCAGGCCAAGCCGTCGTCGCGTGGTCGTCGGCTCAGGGTTCATGTCCAGCCCTGCAGAAAACGAAACTGAAGCTACGCATCGCAGCAATGAAAGCGCGGAGACGGCTGTCAGTTTCAGCTCTCGTACCCCGTCAAGCGCACCACCTTCCCGAGCCGAAGGATGCGATCCGGATTGGGGAACTCGATGAGTACGACCGCTGCGCCGGATGCTGGGGCAAGGTCATAGCTGGCGGTCAGAGGCTGTCCCTTGTGTTCGTATTTTCTACCGTCGGGCAGTATCAGGTCCACCGATATCCTGGCGCCGACATCCGCATCTTTTTCGCCTTCGCGCATCCGGGACACAACGCGCTGCAGTGGCACGGGCGCCCGTATGTGGATCGGATTAAGCTGGACCGGTGTGGCGATTTCCCGACTGTCGTCGATATTGACGTTGGCATTTTCGCGATATCGTGGTGCAGATATCTGCCCGTCGAACGGTGCAAAAAGCTTCTGCGCCGGCAGCATCTCGGCAGCCATGTCGCGCTGGATTTCCAACGTTCGGTGGTCGGCTTTCTGATGATCTGGCCGAGGGCGTTTCCATAGTTCTCAACGTAGTCCACACCGAAACATGTCGCCTGTTTTCCAGCCAATCTGACCAAGGTAGTCGATGTGCTTGGCACCGGCCCGGAACCGGCGTTGATCGACAATCCCGCCGCCACAGCGCAGCTTCTCGAAAGCGGAGCTTGGTGCATGAGCGCGACATAGATGGCCGCGGCAGGCAAATCTACTGGCAGTAAAACCCATTCTGTCTAGGGTGACTTGAAAAAAACCAAGCCAACGAATGTCGAACACGAAGCAGATATTATCCATGTTGCGCAGCCGCGCTGAGGGTGACGAGGACAAGTTCCTCGCGATCGCCTTGCAAGTTGCTGCCGCCGAAGCGCGACAAGGACACCGTACGACAGCAGAGCAACTGCGGGCTGCGGTCGAGGACCTGCGACGCGGCGGTCCTGACAAGCCCACAGTTAGTGTTTCCATGTCGCAGCCGCGCGGTGATCTCGAAGGGCTGCTTGATCTGCGCAAGCCGAGCATTAGCTTGGAGCAAGTTGTACTCGCACCAGCTCTTCGCGAGAAATTGGAACGTGTGGTATTGCAACAGGAACGGCGTACTTGGCTACGCGAAGGCAATCGCACCCCCTCAAGACGTTTGCTTTTTGCAGGACCTCCAGGATCAGGCAAGACGATGACGGCCGAGGCCATGGCTGGACAGCTGCGCTTGCCGTTTCTCGTTGTGCGCCTTGAGGCATTGATCACCCGCTATATGGGCGAGACGTCTGCACAACTTCGCCTCGTCTTCGACGAGACCATTCGGCGGCGCGGAGTCTATCTTTTCGATGAGTTCGATGCGGTTGGTGGCAAACGGGCAGCAACCAATGACGTTGGCGAGATGCGCCGGGTCCTGAACAGCTTTCTACAGTTCATGGAAGAACCCGCCTCCACAGACAGCGTGATACTCGCGGCGACCAACCATCCAGAACTTTTAGACCCCGCATTACAGCGCCGTTTCGATGAAGTACTACAATTTGATATGCCCTCGCCTGATGAGATACGGGAAGTCATCCGCAACAATTTGCGGCCAATGAAGTATCCCCGGATCTCCTGGAAGCGCGTGGTCGATGCCGGAGCCGGTCTAAGCCAGGCCGAGCTTGCCAGAGCGGCTGACGAAGCGGCGAAGGAAGCCCTTCTTAATGAGCGAAATACCATTCTAACAGAAGATTTGCTGGCGCAGCTTGCTGCGCGGCATGACATGCGAATTGCGTTTAAAGGTAGCGAATAACTGGTGCACTGACTATTGGCAGATTACGACCGACCCCACGTTAACATCGAGCGGCTCTTAACACCGCATTCCTACACAGCTCATAAACCCTCGGGCGGGCGCACAAATGCCCGTAATCGCGCACAACACGGTACACGACTAAGCGATGGACTGGTCGCCTCATTCAATGCCGCAGAAGAACGGCGCCCATCCGCAGAGGAACACCCGCCAGGCATTGAGCCCAGTGAAGGCACCTTTGTTACTATCGAACTAAGTCCTTCGGCGCGCGAACTCGATATCGAAAAGCCCGACCGTGGCATTCGGCAAAGCGCTGCCGGAGAAGATCAAAATCGCCGGACGATGGTCCTTCATCTCGAAGATCAATCTGCCCGAGATTACCTTGTTGAACGGGTGGATCGCTACCGTTCTGCCCCTCTGACTGTTGCTGGCAAGCCACCTCTCGCCAGTGAAATGGAACCGATAGAGGATTTTCTACCAACGCAACTTCTCGATGTTTGGCGAGAAGACCCAGCCGCACTGCCCCAAGAAGGAAGCGCGCAGGTCTGGTGGGGGCTTTGGTGTTGGGAAGACTTTACGGATGAAGTAACAGATGTTGCTGTCGCACTCGGGATGCAGGTCGCTCCGCAAGACCGGTGGAGCACCTTCCCAGACATTCGGATCGTTCCTGTCTATGCAACCCGAACGCAGGTTCAGGCGATGCTCGATATTGGTCGCCCTGGACTGGCCGAGATCGGCTTTGCCACTGATGACCCCGCCATACTCGTGAATCTCTCTGGTGAAGAACAAGATGGGCTCGTCGATGACCTCGCAGACCGAATTCAGTGGCCCGGAGCAGACGTGCCAGCAGTTTGTCTTCTCGATACCGGGGTCAATCGAGGTCATCCCTTGATTGAACCTTCACTGCCTTGATTGAACCTTCACTGGCACCGGAAGATGTGCAGGCGCTCGTAGAAGACTGGCAAGGCGATGACCATTACCCGGGCCAGATTGGTCACGGCACGCCAATGGCTGGGCTTGCATTGCACGGGGATTTGACAGGCCCACTCGCTGATCAATCAACGCCAGTTCTACGTCACCGTCTGGAGAGTGTAAAATTCCTACCGCCAACACCAAGGGCTGATGATGATCCAGCCAACTACGGAGCGATCACTCAAGCTGCAGTCGCTTCGGCAGAGGAGCGGCAGCCAGAACGACGACGCATAGTGTGCTCTGCCACAACCAATGATCGTCGGCGCGGAGATCGTCCGACACGCTGGAGTGCCGCTATTGATGAGATCGCGGCGGGCGTTGACGCGGCCGAAGGCGAAGAACCGCCCCGCCGTCTCTTTGTTCAATCCATCGGAAACATCGGCCATGACAATGATTGGTCGAGTATTGAGGATGCCACGCGCCATGCTGGAGAAGACCCGGCGCAGGCCTGGAATGCTCTTACAATTGGCGGGGTCACACTCAAGAACGAGATCGATCCTCACGACCAAGGAGCCTGGTTTCCGTGCGCTGATGTCGGCGAACTCAGCCCTTACTCAAGAACTTCTTGTGATTGGCCCAACGGCACGACACCGGTGAAACCAGAGCTCGTCTTTGAGGCCGGGAACCGTGCGGTGTCCGCCTTCCAAGACCAGGTTTCAGATGCGATGCCCTCACTGTCTCTCGTCTCCACTGGCAAGGGTGGGGTTGGCGATGCCCTCGTACCGTTTCACGCAACCAGCGCAGCGACAGATCAAGCCGCTAGAATGGCTGCGCAAATCTCTGCAGAGCATCCAGACTTTTGGCCTGAAACGGTGCGGGCGCTGATGGTACACAGTGCGCGCTGGACAAACCCGATGATGACTGAAGTCACCAATGCCAGCGGCATGACTGGGCGGAGTGCGTTGCGCCGAAAATTCGGCTACGGGCAACCTGACTTGCCGCGTGCGCTTGCGTCTGCGTCCAACGATCTTGCGCTCTTCTCGCAGGCTTTCATTCAGCCTTATGATCGACCCGACATTAGCAGGCGCGACCCAAATCAACGCGTGGGGCGCATCACATATGGAAATGCCCACTACTATGATTTCCCCTGGCCCACTCAGATCCTTGAACAACTGGAGAATTGCCCGGTCAAGTTAAGGATCACACTGTCATACTTTGTGGAGCCCTACCCCTTGAAAGGGTCCATGCTCGATCCAGCGCGCTACAGGTCATTCGGTCTCCGTTTTGATCTAAAGCGCCGACGTGAAACCGAAAGAGAGTTCCAAAGCCGCTTCAACTCCGAGATGGGTGACCGGTCGGGCGTCGGTGAAGGAGATCCTGATTGGGATTTTGGACCCAAATCTGTCTCAGCCGGATCGCTTCATTGCGACACCTGGACCGGAACTGCGGTGGAGCTTGCTTCTCGAGATCAGTTGGCCATCTATCCCGTCATGGGATGGTGGCGAGACCGGCCAAGTCAGAATAGGTACTTGGATAAGGCCCGGTATGCGCTGGTTGTCACTTTGGAAGCGCCAGAGGCAGGGGTCGACCTGCAAGCCCATGTTGCTGCGACGGTAGATGCCATGATTGCGGCAAGAGTTGCCGCTCAGACTTATGTCCCTATTGATGTTCAAACGTGATCCTCGACGCCTCGCTCCACGCC
>NZ_LNCI01000024.1 GCF_001509585.1 Tropicimonas marinistellae
GCGGCGCATCGCCGGTCCGCGGGGCGGCGGTGCTCGGATGGAGCGGTGGTGCTTTATGCCCGTGTTCCCGGAGGACCTCTGAGCGTTGCGATAGCGGCAACGTATCGCCGGCCCGGTGGGGCGGACCGGCGATGCGCGGCGGCCTTCGGCCTTGACCCCGCGCGGGGAGTGGTGGGCCGAGTGAAGAGTCCGTTTGGGGACGTCGTATCAATCGCGCGTCGCCCAGCACGAGCCGTGCACCGACGGTCCGCGGGCGGCGATGGGCCGTGTGGGCGGCGGTACATTATTTGCGAGTTCCCGAACGCGCCCAGAGCGTCGTGGTAACGGCGACGTATCGCCGGCCCGGTGAGGCGGACCGGCGATGCGCGGCGGCCTGGCGGCCTTTGCTCCGCGCGGGGTACGGTAGGCGGAGTGGCGCGTCAGTTTGGAGACGTCGTATCAATAGCGCACCAACCGGCACGAGCGGCCTAGCGGCGGTCCGGTGGGGCGGACCGGCGATACGCAGCGGCCTTCGGCCTATGCTCCGCGCGGGGAGCGGAGCCCGCTGCACATCACTCGTTTCCCGAACAAAAAAACAGCGCCCGGTGGGAGGTCCGGGCGCTGTTGCGTCGCTGCGAGTCGTCTACTCGGCAGCGATTGACTCTTCGGCCTTCTCCACCCGGACGGCGGCGAACTTGAACTCCGGGATCTTGCCGTAGGGGTCGAGGGCGGCATTGGTGAGGATATTGGCCGCCGCCTCGACATAGGCGAAGGGCAGGAACACGTTATCCTCCGAAACCGCCCGGTCGGCGCGCGCCATGACAGTGACGGAGCCGCGCCGCGTGGTCAGCCGGATATAGTCGCCCGGTTCCACGCCCAGTTTGCGCAGGGTGCGCGGGTGGAGCGAGCAATTGGCCTCCGGTTCCACCGCATCGAGCACGGAGGCGCGGCGGGTCATGGAGCCCGTGTGCCAGTGTTCGAGTTGCCGCCCGGTGATCAGGATGAACGGATACTCGGCATCCGGCGTCTCGTCGGGAGCCACCACATTGGCCGGCGTGAACCGTGCGCGCCCCTCCTCCCGCGGGAAGGCATCGCCGAAGACGATGGCCTGCCCCGGATCTTCGGGCGAGAGCGACGGATAGGTGACGGTCGTCTTTTCCAGCCGGTCCCAGGTGATGTTGTCGAGCGAGGCCATGTTCTTCTTCATCTCGGCAAAGACCTCGGACGGGTGGGTATAGCCCCAGTCGAGCCCGAGCCGCTTCGCCAGTTCGACCTCGATCCACCAGTCTTCCTTGGCCTCGCCCGGCGGGCTCACCACCGGGCGGCCCATCTGGACCTGGCGGTTGGTGTTGGTCACCGTGCCCGTCTTTTCGTACCAGGCGGAGGACGGCAGGATGACATCGGCGTAATTGGCCGTCTCGGTGAGGAAGATGTCCTGCACCACGAGATGCTCGAGCTTGGCCAGTGCATCGCGGGCATGTTCCACGTCCGGGTCGGACATGGCCGGGTTTTCGCCGAGGATATACATGCCCTTGATGTCGCCAGCGTAGATGGCGTCGATGATCTCCACCACCGTCAGACCCTTTTCGCTGGAGAAGTCCGGCGAGTCCCAGACCTCCGTGAAGGCCGAACGAACGCCGTCGTCGGTCACGGTCTGGTAGTCGGGCAGGAACATCGGGATCAGACCGGCGTCGGAGGCCCCCTGCACGTTGTTCTGGCCGCGCAGCGGATGCAGGCCCGTGCCTGGCCGGCCAACATGGCCGCACATCAACGCGAGGCTGATGAGGCAGCGGGAATTGTCGGTGCCGTGGATGTGCTGGCTGACGCCCATGCCCCAGAAGATCATCCCGGCCTTGCCCCCGGCAAAGGTGCGGGCGACATCGCGCAGCATCTCGGGGGGAATTCCGCAGAGCTCCGACATCTTCTCCGGCGGGAAGCCCTTGAGATGCTCTTTCATCGCATCCCAGTTCTCGGTCATCGCCTCGATGTACTGGCGGTCGTAGAGTTCCTCCTCGACGATCACGTTCATGATCGCGTTCAGCATCGAGACATCCGCCCCGGCGCGGAACTGCAGCATGTGGGAGGCGAACCGCTTCATACCCTGGCCGCGCGGGTCCATCACGATCAGCTTGCCGCCGCGCTTGGCGAACTGCTTGAAATAGGTCGCGGCGACGGGGTGGTTTTCCAGCGGGTTGCAGCCGATGACGATGGCGACGTCGGCATTCTCGATCTCGTTGAAGGTCGCCGTCACGGCGCCCGAGCCCACGTTCTCCATCAGCGCGGCCACCGAGGAGGCGTGGCAGAGCCGCGTGCAATGGTCCACGTTGTTGTGGCCGAAGCCCTGGCGGATCATCTTCTGGAAGAGATAGGCTTCCTCGTTGGAGCACTTGGCCGAGCCGAAGCCGGCGACGCGGCGCCCGTCGTCGTCGCGCAGGCGCGCGAGGCCGTTGGCCGCCATATCGAGCGCCTCGTCCCAGCTCGCCTCGCGGAAATGCGTCATGAGGTTGCCCGGATCGACGTTGAGCCCCTTGGGCGGCGCATCCTCGCGCCGGATCAGCGGCTTGGTGAGCCGGTGCGGGTGGTGGACGTAGTCGAAGCCGAAGCGGCCCTTCACGCAGAGCCGGTTCTCGTTGGCCGGACCGTCGATGCCCTCGGCGCTGACGATCTTCTCGCCCTTCACCTTGAGCGATATCTGGCAGCCGACGCCGCAATAGGGGCAGACCGTCTCGACCTCGCGATCGTAGTCCTTACTGTCGCCGACCTGGTTGTCGTCGAGCACGCTCGACGGCATGAGCGCGCCGGTGGGGCAGGCCTGGACGCATTCGCCGCAGGCGACGCAGGAGGATTCGCCCATCGGATCGTCCTGGTCGAAGATGATCTTGGCCGAGTGCCCGCGCCCGGACATGCCGATCACGTCGTTCACCTGCACTTCGCGGCAGGCGCGCACGCAGAGATTGCAGTGGATACAGGCGTCGAGATTGACGCGCATGGCCACGTGGCTGTCATCCAGCAGCGGCACTGACTGGGGATCCATCGGCGGGAAGCGGCTCTCGGTGACCTCGTTCAGCTCCGCCATCGCGTTGAAATGCGACGACGCGTCGTGGGCCTCCTTCGGCTGGTCGGCGACCAGCAGCTCCATGACCATCTCGCGCGATTTTTTCGCGCGGTCGCTGTCCGTCTTGACCACCATGCCGTCGGAGACCGGGCGGATGCAGGAGGCGGCCAGCGTGCGCTCGCCTTCGATCTCCACCACGCAGGCGCGGCAATTGCCGTCGGAGCGGTAGCCCGGCGTGGGCTTGTGGCACAGATGCGGGATCACCAGCCCGCGCCCGTGCGCGGCCTCCCAGATCGTGTAGCCCTCGGGGACCGTGACATCCTCGCCATCCAGGCTGAAGGTCACCATTTTCGTCTGAGCACCATCGGGCATCTCACACCTCCTCGCCGAAATGTTGAATCGTCAGGCGGATCGCATTGGGGGCCGCCTGTCCGAGGCCGCAGATCGAGGCATCGGTCATGACCTGGCAGAGGTCCTCCAGAAGGTCCTGGTCCCAGCGGTCGGCCTGCATCAGCTTCACCGCCTTCTCGCAGCCGGTGCGGCAGGGCGTGCATTGCCCGCAGCTTTCGTCCTCGAAGAACTTCAGCATGTTGAGCGCCGCTTCCCGCGCGCTGTCGTGATCCGAGAGCACGACCACGGCAGCCGAGCCGATGAAGGTGCCGTGCGGTTGCAACGTGTCGAAATCGAGCGGGACGTCGTCCAGCGACGCGGGGAGAAGCCCCGAGGACGGGCCACCCGGCTGGTAAGCCTTCAGCGTGTGGCCGTCCAACATGCCGCCGGCGGCCTCGATCACGTCGAGAATGGTCGATCCGGCGGGCAGCAGGTAGACGCCCGGCTCCTTCACGCGTCCGGAGACGGAATAGTTGCGCAGACCCGTGCGGCCGTTCAGCTCGACGCTGTTCATGACCTCGGGTCCGAACCGCGCGATACGCGCCACCCAGTAGAGCGATTCCACGTTGTGCACGAGGGTCGGGCGGTCGAAGATTCCCACCTGTGCGACGAAGGGCGGGCGGTGGCGCGGGATGCCGCGCTTGCCCTCGATCGACTCGATCATCGCGCTTTCTTCGCCGCAGATGTAGGCGCCGGCGCCGCGGCGCAGGTCGATATAGCCGGGCTCGACGATGCCGGCCTCTTCCACCCGCATGATCGCGCGGCGCAGGATCCAGAGCACGGCGGGGTATTCGTCGCGCATGTAGATGAAGCATTTCTCGGCTTCGACGGCCCAGGCGGCGATCAACATGCCTTCCAGGAACATGTGCGGGTCGCGCTCGATGTGATGGCGGTCCTTGAAGGTGCCCGGTTCGCCCTCGTCGCCATTCACGGCCAGATAGCGCGGCCCTTCATTGGCCCGCACGAAGCCCCATTTGGTGCCGGAGGGGAAGCCCGCGCCGCCGAGACCGCGCAGCCCCGCTTCGGATATCCGGCTCTGCACTTCTTCCCAGTCGCCGGTCTCCCGAAGCTCCTTCAACGTGCGATAACCGCCGTCGGCCAGATATTCCGCGAACCGCTTGTAGTCGGGAATCACCGGCTCGAATTGCTTGGCATGGAGCGCGGCAATTACCTTCTCGTCGGTCGCGTGGTCCACGTGGTTGTGTCCCAGTTCGACCGTCGGCGCGGTATCGCAGCGCCCCATGCAGGGCGCGCGAACCACCCGCACCTCGGCAGGGTCGAGCTGATCGTGGAGTGCCTTCTCCAGCGCCTCGGCGCCGGCAAGCTGGCAAGAGAGGGAATCACAGACCCGAATCGTCAGGGACGGCGGCGGCGCCTCCCCTTCGCGGACGACGTCGAAATGGGCATAAAACGTCGCGACTTCATAGACTTCCGCCTGCGCGATCCGCATCTCCTGCGCCAGGGCACAGATATGCCGCGCGGAGAGATGATTGTAGCGGTCCTGAATGAGATGCAGGAACTCGATCAGCAGATCGCGACGGCGCGGCCTGTCGCCCAGCAGGGCGCGCACCTCGTCGAGCGCAGCATCCTCGGCCTGGCGGCCCTTGGGTGTGCGACGACTTTTTCCGGTGCCTTTTTTCTTCCAGATGCCTTTTTGATCATCCAAAGGTGCCATGGTGTCCTCCCTTGAGCAACTAGGGTGACATCAGGCTCGCCGATTGTACAATTTCGATTCGTTAATTTACGATAATCTGAAATTATCGCTCTGATGTCGCGACACCTCGAAGCGCTTCGAGCGTCAGCAGGCCGGTCTCCCGCAGAGCCGAGACGAGACACACGGATTTCGTCTGCACCGGATCGACCAGCGGCAGGGAGACCGTGCCGGGGAAACCGCCGAGGGATTCGACCAACGTGCTGGGCACGACGCTTGCGGCCAGCCCCTCGACGACCATCACGATGGCGGAGGTGAACCCGCTGGTTTCGGCGATGACATGCGGCTCGGCGCCCACGCGTTCGAAAATCTGATCGAGGATGCGACGGTTCTGCATGCCCGGTTCGAGCAGGCTGAGCGGCATTTCCGCCGCCTCGGCCCATGTGATTTCGCCCGTCCGGCGCGGCGCCAGGCGCTCGGGCGCAAGGAGCACGTAGCTTTCGTCGTAGAGCGGTTCGACGCGCAGGAAATCCTCCGACGCGAAATCCGTGTAGGTTATCCCGGCCTCGAAACGTCCGTCCTCGATCCCCTGCTGGATCGAGAGCGAGGAGGCGGTTTCGATGCGGACGACGATGTTGGGATATTCGCGGTTGAGCCGGATAAGCAACTGGCCCGCGTAGCCGAGCGCCGTCGGGATCACGCCGAGTTTGAGCGATCCGGAAATCTCGCCGCGCGTCGAACTCACCTCGTGCTCGAACGCCTTTACCTCGTCCATGATCTTGCGCGCGTGCCGCACGATCATCTGCCCTTCTTCCGTCAGCCCCTGGAAGCGATTTCCGCGCTTCACGATCGGCGTCTGGAGGCGGTCCTCCAGCTTGCGTATCCGCATCGAGAACGCTGGCTGCGAGATGCCGCATTCCTTGGCCGCACGGGCGAAGTGCTTCTGGCGCGCCAGCGCGCTAAGGCATTGCAGGTCCTTCAGATCTATCATTCCCGCCTCCCGGCATGCGTTCCAACCATCTAACGCATGCGTATCGACGTCGCCAGCTTCGTTGACTTGACTATTTCTGTGGTATACCATGCACCACAGATCAAGCATCCGGAGAGGAGGGCCGAATGTTTTTTTCAGAACATCTGTCGAAGGAATTGCTTGCCAAGTACGGCGTCCCCGTGCCCGCGGGCAGGCTCGCGCGCTCACCGGAAGAGGCGGAACGGCGCTGCGCGGAAATCGACGCGAAGAAATACGTGGTGAAAGCGCAGATCGCTGCGGGCGGGCGTGGCCTGGCCGGTGGCGTGAAGTTCGCGGCCACACCCTCCGTTGTCACGGACGAGGCGCGGGCCATGCTGGGATCGTCGCTTGTCACCGCGCAGACCGGCAGCGCCGGAGAGCTTGTCTCCGCCGTGTCGGTCGAGGAGGCGCTCGACCTCGCCGAGAACTACTTCATCGCATATGTTCTGGATCCGGCAACGGGCACGCCGATGTTGCTCGCCTCGTCGGAAGGCGGTGTCGACTTCGAAGAGCGCTCGAAGTCCGACCCGAATGCGGTCAAGTCGATCCTCGTTGGAGAGGATTCGGCGGAGACGCGCACGGCCCTGGCCGACTTCCTTGCCGGGGTGGGGATCACCGACCCGGAGCCGGTCGAGATCCTGCTGTCCGCGCGAAGCGCGTTCGAGACCAATGACATGACGCTCCTCGAGATCAATCCATTCGCCAAGACCAACGACGGGAAATGGGTGGCCGTAGATGCCAAGATTTCCATCGACGGCAGCACGCTGTTCCGGCATCCGGAGTTCGAATCCATCGCCGAGGCACAGGGGCTTTCGCCCAGCGAGATGGAAGCCCAGAAGAACAACATCAACCTTGTGAAGATGGATGGCAGCATCGGTGTCGTCGTGAACGGCGCGGGGCTCGGGCTGGCCACGAACGACATGATCTTCGACGCCGGGGGAATGCCCGCGAACTTCATGGATATCCGCACCACGGCAACGAGCTTCGACATTGCCAAGGGTGTCTCGCTGTTGCTCGCCGAACCGGAGGCGAAAGTCATCCTGCTGAACGTTCACGGCGGGGGCATGACCTCCTGCGATACCGTCGCCGAAGGCGTTTCGTTCGCCTATTCGCGCTCCGAACGCCACCTGCCGATCGTTGCGCGGCTCGCCGGGCAGAACTCCGAGTGGGGCAACCGGATCCTTCGCGAGCGGCGGATTCCGGTGGAGACATTCGACACGATGACGGACGCCGTGACCCGCGCCGTCGAACTGGCCAACTGAAGGGGGTAGAGATGTCGATCTTCGTCAATTCCGACACCCGCGTCATCGTTCAGGGCATGACCGGCCGCGCCGGCACGTTTTACACCGACCAGGCGCTTCGCTACGGATCGAACTATGTCGGCGGCGTGCGGCCGGGCAAGGGCGGGCGCCGCCACCTCGACCTTCCCTTGTTCGATACGGTCAAGGAGGCGGTTTCCGAGACCGGGGCCAACGCGAGCCTCGTCATCGTTCCGGCGCCCTTTGCCGCCAATGCAATGATCGAGGCCATCGAGGCGGGCGTGGAAACGGTCGTCTGCGTGACCGAGCGGGTTCCGCAGCATGACATGACCCGCGTGAAGGACGCATTGCGGCAGTCGCAAACGATGCTGATCGGGCCGAACTCCCAGGGCATCCTCACCCCGGGCCAGTGCAAGATCGGCGTCATGCCGACGGTTGAGGCGAAGCCCGGCACGATCGGCATCGCGTCGCGGTCCGCGTCGCTGACATCCGAGATCCTCGCCCATTGCAGCAAGGCCGGCCTCGGGCAATCGACGACCGTGGGGGTCGGGGGCGACAATATCCACGGGGTCGGTTTCGTCGAATGCCTCAAGCGGTTCCGGGACGATCCGGAGACCGAGGCGGTGGTCCTGATCGGCGAGATCGGGGGACGCGAGGAAGAGGACGCGGCGGCATACCTGAAGACACTGAGCTACGGCAAGCCGGTGGTGGCGGTCGTGGTGGGCCGTCACGCGCCGCAGGGCCGCAGGATGGGACACGCCGGGACGCTTTCGACCTTCGGGTTGGGCACGGCAGCCGAGAAGATCGAGCACCTGCGCGACGCCGGGGTGGTCATCGCCAAGAACGCTGACGAGGTGGTTTCCGCGATCGCCGCAACGAAAGAACCGGCGTAGCCGCCTTGACCGGAGCAGCCATGGCAGACCTGCCCGCAACCATGAACGTCGTCGAACTTCGTGAATTCGGCGGGCCCGAGGTGCAATACCTCGCGGCCCGCCCCATGATTGCCCCGCGCGCCGGAGAGGTGCTGATCCGGGTGACGGCCGCGGGCGTAAACGGGCCGGACCTCGTGCAGAGGCGCGGCCACTACCCACCCCCCAAGGGCGCGTCCGACCTGCTCGGGCTGGAAGTGTCGGGCGAGATCGTCGCGCTGGGTGAGGGCACGCGCGGCTGGCAGCCGGGCGACAGGGTCTGCGCGCTCACCAATGGCGGCGGCTACGCCGAGTACGTCGCGGTGCGTGGCGACCATTGCCTGCCGATTCCCGATGGCGTGAACGAAACCGACGCGGCTGGCCTTCCCGAGACGTTCTTTACCGTCTGGAGCAACGTCTTTCTCGATCAGACCATCCCCGAGGGCGGGAATTTCCTCGTTCATGGCGGATCGGGCGGGATCGGGTCGACCGCCATCCAGCTCGGCGCGGCCATGGGGCTCAACGTGTTCACCACCGTCGATTCTCCGGAGGCCGCCGAGTTCGCCACAAAGCTGGGCGCGCGCAGGACGATCAACTACCTGACCGAGGATTTCGTGCCGATCTGCCGGGAAGCGGGCGGCATGGATGTCATTCTCGACATCATTGGCGGCGACTACGTGGCGCGCAACGTCAAGGCCGCGCGCCACGATGCGCGGATTGTCCAGCTTGCCTTCAACCTTGGCTCGAAGGTCGAAATCGACCTGATGCCGGTGATGCTCAAGCGACTCACCTATACCGGCTCCACGCTCCGCTCGCGACCGGACGACTTCAAGGCGCGCGTCGCGCAGTCGTTGCGCGACAATGTCTGGCCTCTCTTCGCGGCCGGAAACCTCACACCGGTTACCCACGCGACGCTTCCGCTCTCGGACGCCGCGGAGGCGCACCGGATGATGGAAAGCGCCCGGCACCACGGGAAAATACTGCTCACGACAAAAAACTAAAAAAAGACGGACTCTCCGGCGCGCGAACCGCCGGACAACGGGGGACATATGCCCAAAATCTGGAACTTCATCGAGGAGTACTCGGTACTCCTGATAGGAGGTGCGGTCATTGCCCTGATGTGGGCGAACAACGCGCCGCATACCTATCACGCGATGGTCGATTGGGAGTTGTTCCATGGTGGTCCGGTCGGACACCTGCACGACGACGGGCATGGGCATGTCACGCGCTCCTTCACCCTGCACTTCCTGGTCAACGACGTTCTGATGGCCTTCTTCTTCGCGGTGGCGGGCAAGGAAGTCTGGGAAGCGATCGCGCTGAAGAACGGATCGCTGCGCGGAAAGAAGGCACTCACGCCGCTGATCGCGACGGCCGGCGGGATGATCGGCCCCGTCACGATCTACCTTCTGGGCGCCGCCGTGCTTGGCAAGTTCACGCTGCTCGCGAATGGCTGGGCCATTCCCACCGCCACCGACATCGCGTTTTCCTACCTTGTCGGCCGGCTGATCTTCGGCTCCGGCCACCCGGCGGTCGGCTTCCTGTTGCTGTTGGCGATTGCCGATGATGCCGCGGGCCTCATCATCCTCGCGATATTCTATCCGCAAGGGGATCTTGCGCCCGCCTGGCTCCTGCTATCCGTCGCGTCGGCCGTGGGCGTCTACCTGCTTTTCAACCGTCTGCCGCGAATGCTCGACACGGGCAAACAGGACCGTCCGAACTCCACCTTCGTGCGCAAGTACCTGTCCTTCTGGCCCTACCTGATCGCGGGCGCGATTAGCTGGTTCGCCTTCCACCGCGCCGGAATCCACCCGGCTCTCGGACTGCTGCCGATCATTCCGGCCATCCCGCATGCCGAAGTGGACTACGGGATTTTCGCCGAGGAAGAAGCGCACCAGCACGACCTGCTCAACCACTCTGAGCATCTGCTGAAGAAACCGGTCGAGGCGATCCTGTTCGGTTTCGGGCTGATGAACGCGGGCGTGGAATTCTCCGCCATGGGCGCGGCAACGACGCTCGTGCTGGCCGGCCTGCTAATCGGCAAGCCGCTTGGAATCTGGGCCATGGGGACCTTTGCCGCGCGCACTCTTGGCCTCGGCCTCCCAGAAGGCATGAAGAATGCGGATCTTTTCGTGCTCGGCTGCGTCGCGGCAATCGGGTTCACCGTCTCGCTCTTCGTTGCCTCGGTGGCCTTCCCGGCGGGTGCCGTACAGGACGCGGCGAAGATGGGTGCGCTTCTGTCGTTTGGCGCCGCGGCAATGTCGTTCCTTGCCGGTTGGATCTTCGACGCAAAGGGCACCCGGATCGGCAGGGCCGGACCGGAGCCCGCGCCAGTCATCGGCGCGGCAGAGTGAGACCGCGCCCTTGGCACACCACCGGCCCAACTGACGCAACCGGGAGAACGGGATGAACGACCAGATACGGATCGAGCAGGTGCTTCCGGCGCGGGCTGTGCCGCAACAGAAGCGTGGGAGCGGCCATGCCGACCGTCTGCTCCTGCGGGATTACACGCGCAAGGCGGAGATCGGGGCATTTGGGGAGGAGCGGGGTGTCGAGCAGACGCTGCGGTTCAACCTGACGGTCGGGCTTTCGCCCGCCGACGCCCCGACGGACGACGATGTCGACAGCATTCTCAGCTACGACACGCTCGTGCAGACGGTGGACTTCGTTCTTGCGCAGGAGCGGCTCGACCTGTTGGAGACCCTGGCCGAGCGGATTGCGCAAAGCCTGCTTGGGCTTCCGAGGGTCTCGGATGTTTGGCTTCGCATCGAGAAGCTCGACCGTGGACCCTATTCTCTCGGTGTCGAAATCGAGCGTTCGGAACCCGCCCCAGAAGCGCGCGGCCTGCCTGACCCATCGGCCCGGCGGCAGCGGCCCGTGATCGTCATGATCTCGGACAGCGCCGCCGATGACCCGCGCCTGGGCCGGTGGTTCGAGATGTTCCGCTCCCTCGCGCGTCCCGTCATCCTCACGGTGGGGCGCGAGGTGCCGCAAAATGGCACGCGCACCCCGGCCTTGCAGCGGCAGCTCGATCTCCTCTCCCTGGACAGATCGGCGTGGCTCCTGGCGTCCCACGGTTCGGACTGCAGTGTCGTTGACAACCAGACGGAGCTTCATCACGTGATCGAAAGCGGAACTGTCGCGGTCTGGGCGCCGACCCGCATGGTGCGCAAGACGCTCGATACCGCGACGTGGGACGGTATGTCCGGCGCGACGCTCACGGTCTGGCTTGCAGAGCTTCTGGGAGCCGAGGAGGCCTATACCATTGGACCGGCAGACCTCGCGGGGGGATTGCCGGCGCTGACCGAGCAAGTGAGCCTGCGCGGATGACACACCGCCGAGGCGCCACGGGCCACGCGGCGTGATCTGCCTGATCGTCGCCAGAGCGCGCAACGGCGCAATCGGCCGTGGGGGCGGCATGCCGTGGCACCTGCCGGAAGATCTCGACTTCTTTCGGCGCGAAACCATTGGCGGTGCGGTCATCATGGGCCGCCGCACGTGGCTGAGTATCCCTTCCAGACCGCTGGAAAACCGTCTCAACTGCGTGATTTCCTCCGATACCGGCGTCGCGGAAACCGTATTCGCCAAGGTGGAGGATGCCGTGGCACATGCCCGGTCCGCCGGTATTCACAGGATCTACGGCATCGGTGGGCAGGGCATTTTTCGCGACCTGCTGGGCGCGGCCAACCGGATGCTGATTACGGAGGTCGATCTGTCGGTGGAGAACGCGGACACTTTCTTTCCGGATTTCGATGAAGATCTCTGGAGCTGCATCCAGCAATCCGTTCTGCGCAGTCACGGCCCCCGCTGTGTTGTGCGCGAGCTGATCCGGCGGTAACGGGGAGTGGTGACAAATATGCATTTTGCCCTGCTCGACAACAATTTCGATCCCGCCGGCCCGTCGTACCTCTACCGGGAGCCGGTAGGGTTCATCCGGTGCGAACGCGCCGCCGATGCCGCGCGCGCCTTCGACGAGATCGAAGAGGCCCTGCGCGCCGGTTTTCACCTCGTCGGTTATGCCCGCTACGAACTCGGCGCGTCCTTCGGCTACGCGATGGCGGACCCGGGTCCGGATCCGGACCTGCCGCTGATGTGTTTCGGCATCTTTGCCGGGCGCGAGACCCTGAACGACACCCAGGTTGAGGCGTTTCTCAAAGAGCGCGAGGGCGATGGCACACCGTTCCTGTGCGATGGCACCTGGAACACGGATGACGCCACCTACGTCGCGCGGATCGGCGAGATCCAGGACCACCTGCTGGCGGGCAACAGCTACCAGGTGAACTACACGATCCGGCATCGCTCCCGCTTCGGCGGGTGCCCCTTCGCGTTCTACGGCCAGCTGCGCGCGGCCCAGCCCGTCGCCTTTGGCGCCTGCCTGAATTTCCCCGAGGTCACGGCCCTCTCCCGGTCGCCGGAGCTCTTTTTCGAGCGGCGCGCCGACACGCTTCGGACCCGCCCGATGAAAGGCACGGCACCGCGCCACCCGGACGATCCCGCCCGGGACGCCGCCGCGCGCGCCAGCCTCCGGGCCGATCCGAAGCAGAACTCGGAGAACGTGATGATCGTCGATCTGCTGCGCAACGATCTCGGCCGCATCGCCCGGGCCGGAAGCGTCAGCGTCGATGATCTCTTCGCGGTCGAAACCTACCGCACCGTGCACCAGATGACCTCCACGATCTCGGCGGAGATCGATCGCGACAGACCGCTTCGGGAGATCTTCGAAGCGCTTTTTCCCTGCGGTTCGATCACCGGCGCGCCCAAGAAACGAACCTGCGAGATCATCGCCGAGACCGAAGGGTGCGCGCGCGGCATCTACACCGGCGCAATCGGCTACATCACGCCGGACCGCGACATGTGCTTCAACGTGCCGATCCGGACCTTCGTGATCGGCAAGGATCGCACGGCATCCTTCGGCGTGGGCGGCGGGATCGTGCATGAATCCGAAGCGGGCGCAGAGCTGGCGGAAGCCCGGCTCAAGGCGCGCTTCCTGCTGGATGTGCCGCCCGCGTTCAATGCACTCGACTGCTTCCGCTATGCGCCCAAAACCGGCCCGCAGCACATGGAGATGCACCTGGCCCGCCTCGGCCGCTGCTGCGCGAGCCTCGGCTTTCCAGTCGACATCGCCGCCGTGCGCAGGGACATCGCGGCGCTTCTGCCCGGTCTGAAGGTCGATTCGAAGATCCGCATCCAGATCACGCCCGCGGGCGAATGCCGCCTCGATGCCGTGCCGCTCTTGCCAATGCCCAAGGGCCGGATGCGCGTGTCGCTGTCGCCGCAGCCCGTTTCCAGCACCGACCCGATCTTCCGCCACAAGACGACCAACCGCGCATTCTTCGATCGCGAACTCGCGCAGGCACGGGTGCGGGACACCGTCTACGACGTGCTCTTCGCGAACGAGAAAGGCCACCTTACGGAGGCCAGCTACCATTCCCTCTTTCTGAGGTTCGATCAGGAATACCTGACACCCAGCCTCGAGTGCGGGCTGCTCGACGGCGTCGGCCGCGGCCGGTTCCTGCATCGCAATGCGGGGCAAGTGCGCGAAGCCCAACTGCCCGTGGAGATGCTGCGGGACGCCGACGAGGTGCTCCTCGTCAGCTCCGTGCGCGGCGTCGTCCCGGTGGAGGTGATCTGACATGACACTGCGGAAACCCCACCTCGTTCTGGTCGACAACAACGATTCCTTCACCTTCAACGTCTTCCAGTACCTGCAACTGGCCGGGGCGCATGTAACGGTTCGGAATTGCGATGAAATCTCGCCTGGAGATGCAGATTTCGACACCTGCGACGGGATCGTCATTTCGCCCGGTCCGGGGGCGCCGCGCGAGGCAACCGCCTCCGCCGCAATTCTCGCGCGCCATCGCGGATCCCGCCCGATCCTGGGGATCTGCCTCGGCCATCAGATCATTGCCGAACACTTCGGCGCCCGTGTCGTCCGGGCGGAGCGCGTGATGCACGGGAAGGTATCGCGGATCACCCATTGCGGCGCCGGCCTGTTCCGCAACCTGCCGCAGGGGTTTTCCGTGGCGCGCTACCATTCCCTGATCGCCGAGGACGGGCCCCTGCCCGCCGGGCTGCGCATCTCCTGCCACTGCCTTTCGCCGGGCGGCCAGCTTGAAATCATGGGCCTCGCACATGACGCCGAACAGATCCACGGTGTGCAGTTTCACCCCGAGGCAATCCAGACGGAACACGGGCTGGACCTGCTGGGAAACTTCGTCGCGCTCTGCGCGGGTGCCCGGGTCGAACGCCGGCACGCGGACCCATACCGGCGCCGGGATGAGATATCGTCTGCCAGCGACCGGAAACGCGCCGTTGGCGAATGAGAGTGAAGTGATGACCGGGCACAGAGAGAACGCCCGAAACCAAGGGGGGACGACGACGTGAAGATAGGTTCACCTAGGG
>NZ_LNCI01000025.1 GCF_001509585.1 Tropicimonas marinistellae
TACGCTCAAACTTTTCCTTTGCCATGGTGGCCTCCTTGTTCGCTCGGGTGGCGGGGTCTCCCCGCCCTACGGGTGATGGGTAGGGCGGGGTTCACCCCGCCATCCCGGTATCGTTATGCGTATTTCGCCTGAATCTCGTCGGAGATGTTCTGCGGCACCGGATCGTAGTGGTCGAACTGCATCGTGAACTGCGCCCGGCCCGAGGACATGGAGCGCAGGTTGTTGATGTAGCCGAACATGTTCGCCAGCGGCACGAAGGCGTTGATTGCCACGGCATTGCCGCGGGGCTCCTGGCCGGTGACCTGACCGCGACGGGACGTGAGGTCGCCGATGATGCCGCCGGTGTATTCTTCCGGCGTGATCACTTCGACTTTCATGATCGGTTCCAGCAGCTTGGCGCCGGCCTTCTTCATGCCCTCGCGCATACCCATGCGGGCCGCGATTTCGAACGCCAGAACGCTGGAGTCGACGTCGTGGAACTTGCCGTCGATCAGCGCCACCTTGAAGTCGATCACCGGGAAGCCGGCGAGCGGGCCGGAATCCATGACCGACTTGATGCCCTTCTCGACGCCCGGGATATATTCCTTCGGCACGGCACCGCCAACGATACGGCTCTCGAAGGAATAGCCTTCGCCCGGTTCCGTTGGGGTGATGATCATCTTCACCTCGGCGAACTGGCCCGACCCACCCGACTGCTTCTTGTGGGTGTAGGAATGCTCGACCTCCTTGGAGATGGTCTCGCGGTAGGCCACCTGCGGCGCACCGATGTTGGCCTCGACCTTGAATTCCCGCTTCAGGCGATCAACCAGGATGTCCAGGTGAAGTTCGCCCATGCCCTTCATGATGGTCTGACCGGACTCGATGTCGGTCTCGACGCGGAAGGACGGATCCTCGGCGGCAAGCCGCTGCAGGCCCTGGGACATCTTCTCCTGGTCGGCCTTGGTCTTGGGCTCGACGGCGATCTCGATGACCGGATCGGGGAAGGTCATGGTTTCGAGGACGACCGGCTCCTTGGCGTCGCAGAGCGTGTCGCCGGTGGTCGTGTCCTTCAGACCCGCAAGCGCGATGATATCGCCGGCAAATGCCTCTTCGATCTCTTCGCGGTTGTTGGAGTGCATCATCATCATACGACCGATGCGCTCGCGCTTGCCCTTGGTGGAGTTCAGGATCGAGTCGCCCTTGTTCATCACGCCGGAATAGATCCGGGTGAAGGTGAGGGAGCCCACGAACGGGTCGTTCATGATCTTGAACGCCAGACCGGCGAAGGGCATGTTGTCGTCCGCGCGGCGGGCGATGTTGCGCTCCTCGGTCTCGTCGCCGGGCTTGAAGCCCATGTAGTCGACAACGTCGAGCGGGCTCGGCAGGTAGTCGATCACCGCATTGAGCAACGGCTGAACGCCCTTGTTCTTGAACGCCGAACCGCCCAGCACCGGAACGAATTCCAACGCCAGCGTGCCCTTGCGGAGCAGGCTGCGCAGGGTCGCCACATCGGGCTCCTCGCCTTCGAGGTAGGCCTCCATGGCGTCGTCGTCCATTTCGACGGCGGCCTCGATCATCTTCCCGCGCCACTCTTCGGCGACATCCTTGAGTTCGTCGCGGATCTCGACCTGCTCCCAGGACGCGCCGAGATCGTCACCCTTCCAGAGCCATTCCTTCATGGTGATGAGGTCGATCTGGCCCTCGAGCTCGCTCTCCGCACCGATGGGCAGAGCCACGGGCACGGCACGCGAACCGGTGCGGTCCTCGATCATGTTCACGCAGTTGAAGAAATCGGCGCCGATCTTGTCCATCTTGTTGACGAAGACGATCCGCGGAACGTGGTAGCGGTCGGCCTGGCGCCAGACGGTTTCGGTCTGGGGTTCGACACCGGCATTGGCGTCCAGAACGCAAACGGCACCGTCGAGCACGGCCAGGGAACGCTCGACTTCGATGGTGAAGTCGACGTGGCCGGGCGTGTCGATGATGTTCAGGCGGTGCTTCTCGGTATCGGCGGTCTTGCCGTCCTCGGTGCGCTCCCAGAAGGTCGTGGTCGCAGCCGAAGTGATGGTGATACCGCGCTCCTGCTCCTGCTCCATCCA
This sequence comes from Tropicimonas marinistellae, assembly GCF_001509585.1. Taxonomy (GTDB): domain Bacteria; phylum Pseudomonadota; class Alphaproteobacteria; order Rhodobacterales; family Rhodobacteraceae; genus Tropicimonas; species Tropicimonas marinistellae. Next base: position 2,079 of record NZ_LNCI01000025.1, read on the forward strand.
GTCCATCGTCGCCGCGCCATCGTGCACTTCGCCGATGTTGTGGGACTTGCCGGTGTAGTAAAGGATACGCTCCGAGCAGGTGGTCTTGCCGGCATCGATGTGGGCCATGATGCCGAAGTTGCGGTAGCGGTCGAGGGGGTATTCGCGGGCCATGGGAGGGTCCTTAGGCGTAAAGTGGAATTACCATCGGTAATGGCTGAACGCCTTGTTGGCGTCGGCCATCTTGTGGGTGTCTTCGCGCTTCTTGACGGCGCTGCCGCGGGAGTTCACGGCATCGACCAGCTCACCGGCCAGCCGCTCTTCCATCGTGTTTTCGTTGCGGGCGCGTGCAGCGGCGATCATCCAGCGGATGGCCAGCGCTTCACGACGCTCGGTCCGGACTTCGACGGGCACCTGGTAGGTCGCGCCGCCAACCCGGCGGGAGCGAACCTCGACCGACGGCTTGACGTTGTCGAGGGCCTCGGTGAACACCTCGATCGGGGAGCGCTTCAGCTTGCTCTCGACCCGGTCCAGGGCGCTGTACACGATGCGCTCGGCGACCGACTTCTTGCCGTCGATCATCAGGTTGTTCATGAATTTGGTCAGCACGATATCGCCATATTTGGCGTCGGGCAGGACTTCGCGCTTCTCAGCAGCGTGACGACGGGACATGTCAGTCTCTCCTTACTTGGGACGCTTGGCGCCGTACTTCGAGCGACGCTGCTTCCGATCCTTGACGCCCTGGGTATCCAGAACACCGCGCAGGATGTGGTAGCGCACGCCGGGAAGGTCTTTCACACGACCGCCGCGGATCAGCACCACCGAGTGCTCCTGCAGGTTGTGGCTCTCGCCGGGGATATAGCTGATGACCTCGAAGCCATTCGTCAGACGAACCTTGGCCACTTTCCGCATGGCCGAGTTCGGCTTCTTCGGCGTGGTGGTGTAGACGCGGGTGCAAACCCCACGCTTCTGCGGGCAGCTTTCAAGGTGCTGCGACTTGGATCGTTTTACTTTCGGCTGCCGCGGCTTGCGGATCAGCTGTTGGATCGTCGGCATTCCGGTTCCCCAGTCTAGCTTTCTTCTTCTTCTCGCGCGTACCGCGAGGGGTTCTTTTTCGTGCTCGCACATTGCGCGTCCGCAAAGCGCGAAAAACCGCTGGCGTTTCCTCGTACGCGGAAACGACACGGGTGGGTTTACAGAGGATCGGGGCGCCGGGCCCGGATCTTGACCACTTCAGTCCTGTAGGGTCGGTCGAACGGACTCCCCGCGACCGAGTGGGCGTGCTCTAGATAGAATCGTCCGGGTTGTCAACAGAAGCTTCATCCCTTGGGGGATGGAACCCCGCGGCGGCCCGGCTTCGAGCCAGTTTCTGCTCGCGCCGGAAGGTAAATATGCCGGTCGAAACCACCACGCACGCGCCCAGCAACGTGAGCGTATCCGGCCAGTCGCCGAATACCACGAACCCGAGCAGCAGCGCCCAGAGCAGGGAGGTGTACCGGAACGGCGCGATGAAGGCGATCTCACCCGTCCGCATGGTGAGAGTCGAGAAGAGATACCCGCCGATGATCATGACGGAGGCGCCGGCCAGGGAGACCCAGTTTTGTACCGAAACGGGCTGCCAGGGTTCGCCCAGCATGCCAATGGCGCCGAAACCGAGCACGCCGGCGGATGCGGCGATGGCGATGGTCATCGACGGCGTCTCCGACGATACCTTGCGGGCGGCCAGATCCCGCACCGTAACGCAGGCGACCGCGATGACGACGTAGACCGAATAGACCGTGAAGCCCTCGGCGCCGGGGCGGACAATCAGCATCACGCCGGCAAAACCGACCAGAATGGCCGTTAGCCGCCGCCATCCCACGGCCTCCCCCAGGAACACGGCGCCCGCCAGCGTCACCGTCAGGGGAAGGGCCTGCATGATCGCGGTGGCGTTTGCAATCGGCATGTGAAAGAGCGCCGTAAGGAAGAAATACGCCGCGGCCACTTCCCCAACGGTGCGCAGCACAACCATCGCCCTGTCCTGTCGCGGCAAGCGCAGGCGCAACGATCCCGTCGCGGCTGCCAGCAGAATCATGAGCACGGTGCTCGCAATGCCCCGCAGGAACACCGCCTGAAACATCGACATGTCGTTGGCGGTCGATTTCAGGAAGGCGTCGTTCAGGGTGAACGACGCCATTGCCGCCGACATATACAATGCGCCGCGTACATTGGGTGACACGAACGATCCTTCCGAAATGTGATCTACCGGCGATGGGGTACCTCCGGCTCCATGTCAATGGCGCGGTGTGATGTTGTCCGGGCAAACGCGCACACCTTGATTCCGGTCAAAGAACCTCTTTGATGAGGGGAACTACGCTGATCATGGCGCGACGGCCCGATTATTCCGGCACCGAAGCCGGAGCCCGCCGCATTCGGGTTCGCGACCTTCGACCCGGCCGAGGCCGTTGTTTCAATGGAGGAACCCATGAGGATCAGAACGTTTCTCGCAATCCTAGGCGTCGCCGCACTCGGATTTGCCTGCACGGACACGGAGCACTACCCGATCACCGGCGAGGAATGTGCCCCGACAGATCCGGTGCAGGATCTTTCCGTGCAACAATGCGATCCGCCGGCATAGGCCCCGCACGTGGTGCGCATTGCCACATTCAACGTCCAGAACATGCGCCTGCGAAAGCTGGACCAGGGTGACATGCGGCTCGATGGCGCGCGGGACGGCGATGTCCCGTCGGACAACACGGCTTCCGCTCCGGGCCTCGACATGGCGGATCGCCGGCTAACGGCGGCCGTGCTTCACGACATGGACGCCGACGTCGTCGCCCTGCAGGAAGTCCACGACCAGGAGACGTTGGATCACTTTCACGACCGGTTTCTGGTGCGGACCGGGCTTCGGCCCTATCCGCATCGGATCTGCCTTCCCGGCAACGATGGCATGGGGCGCAATATCGCCCTGCTCAGCCGCATCATGCCGACAACCGTGAAGAGCCACGCGGCGCTACGTCCCGAAGACCTCGGGTTGAGCCCCGCGGCAGGCCAGCCACCCTATCGCCCGCTCTTCTGCCGCGACTGTGTGCAGGCCGACGTCGAGGGGCTCACCCTGTTTCACTGCCACTTCAAGGCCCCCTACCCCGACGCCGACGCCACCTTTGCATTGCGCAGAACCGAGGCGCTCGGGTTGCGCCGCCTGATCGAACGCGGTTTTCAGGACCCGTTGGCGGCGCACTGGCTCATCCTCGGGGATCTGAACGAGCCCGATGCCCGCGTGCCACTCGCCGAAAAGGCAATTGCACCCTTGCTGGACGGATTTGCGGTCGATCTCCTGGAGCGTCGCCCGCAAGGACAGCGCTGGTCCTATCACGAGATACGGCGCGACGTTTATTCCCGCCCCGATTCCATTCTCTGTTCTCCCGCGCTGGCCGTGGCGAATCCGAACGCCATTCCGCGCTTGCTGCGCGAGGGTCTGTCTCGCGAGGCGGAAGCCTATCCGGGACCGCGCTTGCACGGCGTGGGCGAGCACCGTCCGCACGCCAGCGACCATGCCGCGATCATGATAGACCTTTACGCGGAGGGAATGACGCGGGACCGTTCTTGACTTCTCCGCGCGATTTGCGTTTTGGATATGTAATATCATTCCAATTCTGCCAAGAATGACGGAGCTTCCATGACTCGCCTCTGCCTCACCACAGTCCTTGCCGCGCTCGCCGCATCCGCCGCCAGCGCAGAGACCCGCCAACTTGACGCGCACGAACACGGGGCCGGAACGCTCGACATCGCGATCGCCGGAAACATCATGGAGATCGCGCTTCGCGCGCCGGGCGCAGATATCGTCGGATTCGAACACTCGGCCGAAAGCGACGCCGACAAGGCCGCCGTTGCCGAGGCGATAGCTGCGCTGTCAGACCCCGCTGAATACCTCACCCTGCCAGACGCCGCCGAATGCCGCGCGACCGACACGGAAGCCGAACTGGAGTCGCTGGGCGAGGAGGACCATCACGACGACGACGAACACGCGGCGCATGACCACGAGGAGTCGGAGGCGGACGATCACGCGCACGAAGACGAACACGATGACCATGCAGAAGAGCATGCGGACGACGACAATCATGATGACCATGCGGAAGAGCATGCGCATGACGACGATCATTCGGACGAAGACCATGCGGACGAGGCCGGCCATACCGAGTTTCATGCCCACGCGACCTTCACCTGCGCCGCGCCGGACCAGATCGACAGTATTGCCTTTCCGTATTTCGAGCGGTTTCCCGGCGCGCAGGAGCTTGAGATTCAGCTCGTTTCCGACAAGGGTGGCTTCGGCGCCGAAGTCACCCGCGACGACCCGGTGCTCGATGTGAAAGGCAAGTTCTGACCACCAAGTCCCGAGCCAATTGTGACCGACCCGAGCCGCCCCACGACAGCAGATGCCATCGCCATCAGCAATCTGCGCTTTGCATGGGGCGGCCGCCGGCGCTTCGGCCTCGCGGTCGACACCTTCTCGGTTCGTCGCGGTGAGACGGTTTTCCTCTTCGGAGAAAGCGGTTCGGGCAAATCCACCCTCCTGAGCCTTGTCTGCGGGGTGAACAAGCCGGCTTCCGGGCAGGTGGAGGTGGACGGCACCGACCTTGGCGCGCTGCGCGGTGCGGCGCGCGACCGGTTCCGAGCCGAGCGGATCGGCGTGATCTTCCAGATGTTCAACCTGCTGCCCTATGCCAGCCCGCTCGACAACATCCTCCTGCCCCTGCATTTCGCGCCGGAGCGTCGCCAGCGCTGCGGCGATCCACGCGCCGCCGCGCTTGACCTGACCGACACGCTGGGGCTGTCGCGGAGCCTGATCGAACACGCTCCGGCGGCCGACCTGAGCGTCGGTCAGCAACAACGGGTCGCCGTGGCGCGGGCGTTGATCGGGCACCCCCCGCTCATCATCGCCGACGAACCGACCTCCGCGCTCGACGCCGGCGCGCAATCCGCCTTCCTCGACCTGCTGTTCGAGCGCGTGCAAGCCTTCGGCGCGACACTGGTGTTGGTCAGCCACGACGCACGGCTCGCCACCCGGTTCGACCGCGAGGTGAGCCTGTCGGACATTGCGCGGACCCATCGGGAGGACGCCGCATGATCCTCCTGCGACTGGCCATTCGCTCGTTGATCAGCCGCCGGATCACCGTCGGGCTGACGGTTCTGGCCATCGCGCTCTCGACCGCGCTCTTCCTCGGCGTGGAGAAGGTGCGCACCGGCGCGCGCGCCAGCTTTGCCGACACGATCTCCGACACCGACCTCATCATCGGCGCCCGAACCGGCGGCGTGCAATTGCTCCTCTATTCCGTGTTCCGGATCGGCAATGCGACCAACAACATCACCTGGGAAAGCTACGAGGACGTGATCTCCCAACCCGGTGTCGCCTGGGCCGTGCCGATCTCGCTGGGCGACAGTCATCGCGGCTTCCGGGTCATGGGCACCACCGCGGCGTATTTCGACCGCTACAAGTATCGCGGCGGGCAGGATCTGACACTCGCCGAGGGGAACCGCTTCGACGATCTCTTCGATACCGTCATCGGCGCCGATGTCGCCCGCCAGCTGGGCTACCGGATCGGAGACCCCATCGTCGTCGCCCACGGCCTCGCTTCCTTCACCGAACATGACGACAAGCCCTTCCGCGTCGCCGGTATCCTCGCCAAGACCGGCACGCCGGTCGACCGCACCGTGATCGTGAGCCTCAAGGCCATCGAAGCCATCCACGTGGACTGGCAGGAGGGCGCGCAATCGGCCAACCCGGTGTCCGCCGACGCGGTGCGCGGGATGGACCTCGCTCCGTCGGCGATCACGGCGGCGATGATCGGGGTGGAATCGCCGTTGCAGGTCTTCCGGCTGCAACGCGCGATCAACGAATACCGGGAGGAACCGCTGATGGCCGTCATCCCGGGCGTCGCGCTGCAAGAGCTCTGGGAGATCGTTGGGGTGGCCGAAACCGCGCTGTTCGGCGTCTCCGCCATGGTGGTGGCAACGGCGCTCATCGGCATGGCGGCGATGATCTTCTCCGGCCTCAACGAACGGCGCCGCGAGATGGCGATCTTCCGCGCCGTGGGCGCCCGGCCCGGCACGATCCTCGGCCTCCTTGTCCTGGAGGCCGCTCTGATGGCTGCTGCAGGTGCCGCCCTCGGCGTCGCCCTTCTCTACACGGGATTGTGGATTGCGCGCCCCTACGTGGATGCGGCATTCGGATTGTACCTGCCGATTTCCGCTCTCACGCCGCGCGAATGGGCCGGGATTGCCGCCGTCGTCGCGGGCGGTACACTGGTCGGGTTCTTTCCGGCAATCCGAGCCTATCGGATCTCGCTTGCGGACGGAATGACCATCCGCACCTAGGAGGAGGCCATGCGCTACCCATCGCTGCTACCCGCACTCGCGCTCGCGCTCGCCGTGCGTGCGGATCCGGCGTCGGCCTGCGCCTTTCATAACTACCTGCCGGAACAGACGCTCGTGGACCGGCTGCTTGCCACCGAAAACGTCGTCCTGGCCCGCCCGAATCCGGAGGATCCGTTCCGCTTTCAGGCCGTCGAAGCGCTCGAAGGAACAATGGCGCAGGCGGACCTGCCCACACTTGTCGACAGCACGACGCGCCGCAAGCTCGCCCTGAACCCGGACGATACGGTTCTCTTCGCCCGCGATGACGGAGCCTACGGCCCCTTCCTGCGCCTTGCCTATCTCGACCCCGCCCATCGGGACGTGGTCGAGACGATCATGGCGCACAAGGAAAACTGGATCATGGGCGACGATCTCGGCCGGTACCAGTACTTCGCAGATCTCTTGCAACACCCCGACCCGGCGATCCATGCCCTCGCGCTGCGCGAACTGGACACGGCGCCCTACGACCTCCTCCGCTCCTTGTCGCTCACCCCAAACCCCGACCGCATTCTCAAATCGCTCTGGATTCCCAGCGAGATGCCCTATCAGCCGATCCGCATTCTGCTGCTTGGATTCACGCAAGGCGAACACGCGCAGACGACGCTCTCAGCAGGCCTTGAACGCAGCCGCAAGTCCGGCGCGACCACCAACCTCGGTCCCTATGCAACGGCTGTCGTGGAACGAGACGGCATCGCCGGGGTGACGCGTCTCGTGGAGATGTTCCTTGCCGACACCCCCGCGCCAGCCGATCAGGTCGAACTTGTTGTCGAAGCACTGGCCATCCATGCCGGTGCCGCCGCCCCCGAGAGGCGCGCAGAAATCCTCACGACACTGGCCAACGTTCTCTCCAGCCATCCCGAACACGCCGGTGCCGTGGCACGCCAGTTTCAATTCCGCTATGACTTCGGCATGGGCGATGCACTTGCACAGGTTCTGGAAAGCGGACAGATCCGCTCCGCCAATGCCGCCATTCCGGTGTCGACCTATGTCATGCTGGCGCGCCAGGATCAGAGCTTTGCCACCGAGACGGAGTAAACACCCCATGAAAACGGTCCTTGGACGGCGTCCCTTTCTCCGCCTCTGCATGGCCCCGGCCCTCGCCGCGGCCGTGCCACTGCGTGCCTCCGAAGAGGTCATCGAGATTGATTGGGCCGACCTGATCCCCAGCGAGACCGACGCCATCGGCAGCGCCTATGAAACGCTTGGGATTATCGGTCACGATCAGATCAGCGCAGCGCCTGCCGATCCGGGTTTCGCGCCGGTCACCGATGCCTATACCGGGAAGCAGATCCGGATCCCGGGCTACGTCGTGCCGCTCGAATACCTCAGCACCGGCGTGACGTCCTTCCTCCTCGTGCCCTATGTCGGCGCCTGCATCCACGTGCCGCCGCCGCCTTCCAACCAGCTCATCCTGGTCGACAGCGCCGAACCGCAGGAATTCTCAGGCTTGTTCGAGCCCGTCTACGTCACCGGAACCCTCGGGACGACGGCCGCCGAGACCGATCTTGCGGATGTCGGCTACTTCCTGCGCGCCGATATTGTCGAGCCGTATACGTTCGATGCCGACTAGGCACAGCCTGGCATTGTCATGAGTCTGGCATTTTCATGAGTTGAGGAAAGCCGGACGCACCTGCCACACCGCTTTCCGCGCAAGTTCACGGCTCCCATCGACACGCGAGAACACGGCGCATGCGAGACGGCGTTAAGAAACCGGCATGGCTATGCGTTCGGAATTTGGATGCGGTTGATTTTCATCTGTATTGAGAGTTA
>NZ_LNCI01000026.1 GCF_001509585.1 Tropicimonas marinistellae
TTCGATTCCCCTACGGACTGCCACCCGGCCCCCTCTCCCCAAAACCGCGCGTCCGAAAGGTCGGCCGCATCGAACCACGGGCCTTCATCTTGGCTGTCTTGCGATGCTGACACGGACGCCTTCCGCCGTGATCTTGCAGTCGAGCACATGAATTGCGGTGGAGCGATGCGATGCGAGAAGCGGCGCAGTCCTGTTTCCCGTTGGTCGGAGGGATCATTGCTCCAAGCTGTGAACGAGACGCTCATAGACATCCGCGATCACCGTGGCGGCCATCATGACATCGTCTCTCGTTGCGTCGAACTGGCCGACCTGGAACCGGATGACCTTCCGCCCCCCGAAACTCCCTTGCGTCAGGTAGATGCGCCCATCGTCGTTGAGCGCGTCCACCAAGGCTTGCTGAGCGGTGTCGTCGCCCGGGCAGCGAAAGGTAAAGAGGCTCAGGATCGGTTCTGTAACGATCTCGAAACCATCCAATCCGCGAATTTCCTCGCAGATCTCGCCTGCCCAGGACACGTGGTTTCTCAATCGCGCCCTTAGCCCTTCGAGCCCGTAGCTTCGGATCAGGAACCACAGCTTGAGAGCGCGAAAACGCCTGCCGAGTGGTATTGTCCATTCGGAGTAGTTCGTGACCGCCTCACCCGTCGTCTTCAGGTATTCGGGTTCGATCTTGAGCGTGTTCAGTTGCGGCCGGGGATCACGCAGGAACTGCACGGAACAATCGAATTGCGCGCCGAGCCATTTGTGCGGGTTGAAAACGATACTATCGAAGCCTTCGACGCCGCTCCAGAAATCCGCCCGGAACTCGGGGCAGATCATTGCAGCACCGGCCCAGGCTGCATCGAGGTGGGTATAAAGGCCCTCAGCACGTGCGACTTGGAGGACGGCCCCCAGATCGTCCGAGGCACCGATACCGGTCCCGCCCGTGATCGCGATGATGCCGGCAGGGATATGTCCTGACGCGCGGTCCCGAGTGATCGCAGCTTGCAATGCATCTATGTCGATTCCGTAGCGCGGCCCCTTCGTCGGCAGCTTGACGAGGTTCCGCTGGCCGATCCCGGCAACCCAGGCGGCACGGTCGATGGAGCTGTGAACCTGTTCGGAGCAATAGATGCGGAGGTTGCCCTTGCCGCCAAGACCGTCACGATTGCCGGTATAGGCTGTGGCCTTCTCCCGCATGGTCAGCACCGCCGAGAGCGTCGCGGAGGAGGCGCTGTCCTGGATCACACCTGTATAGCCCTCCGGCAAGGACATGGCCTGCAGCAGCCAGTCGATCATGACGCCTTCGAGCTCGGTCGCCGCCGGCGACGTCTGCCAAAGCATGCATTGCGCGGCGATGGTGGAGACCAGCATCTCCGCCAACATCGAAGGCGGCGCGGCGTTGGACGAAAAATAGGCGAAGAAACGGGGATGCTGCCAATGGGTGATGCCCGGCATCACGATGCGCTCGAAGTCCGCCATGATGGCGTCCATCGCTTCGCCACGTTCGGGCGGCGCGACCGGTAGTTTCCCGGCGATCTCGCCGGGGCGGGTCCGCGCCCGCACGGGACGGTCGCGGATGGTCCGATGGTACTGCGCCGCCCAGTCGGAAACATGCCTGCCCCATCGAGCGAATTCGTCCCAGTTCATCCCGGTTACTCCCCTCCTTGCCGAATTACCGCTCCTTGCGGGTATGCCTGAATCGCCCGGTCGGCAATCCTTCGGTCAGCGACCGCTCAGCGCGGTACGAACGCATAGGGCGACGGGTCCACCAACGGTGCATGTCCTGTCGCGAGATCTGCCGCCAACTGGCCCGCGCCCGGCCCCGTTCCGAATCCGTGGCCGGAGAAGCCGGTGGCAATCGTGAACCCCGGCACCGAGGCGACGGGAGAGATCACCGGCATCGAACTGGGGGTGATGTCCATCGTGCCGCCCCAGCTCTCGACAATCCGCGTGTCTTTGAAGGCCGGCCACGCCGCGCGGAGGTTGGCCAGAGCTTGTTCCGGGATTTCCTCCTTTGTCCGTGGATCTGTCGTCCGCTCCCGTTCGAAGGGCGAAATATCGCCCGGGCCCCAGCGACGCGGCAGTTTCAGATCTTCGATGAACGGTTTCCCGAGGATCGGACGGATCATCCTGTGCGTTTCCTTCAGCGTGTCGAGGTAGCGAAGTCCGAGCAGGAAGTGATCCAGGACGAAGGGCGAGCCGAAGGCGGCGCGGTGGGTGCCGATGTAGCCGCCATCTGCGTGTTTGCGGAAGGAGAAATCCGGCCCCCCCACCGCGACCTCGGAGGGGCCCTCCAGCGGCGCAGTGCGGAAGGCATAGCAGATCAGCGGCAGGCTCGGCAGCGAGATCCCCATATTGCCGAGGAAGCGGCGCGACCACAGACCGCCGGCAAGGATCACCTGATCGCAGGCGATCTCGCCCCGCTCGGTGACTACGCCGCTGACCTTGCCCGCCGCGGTGGAGAGGCAGCGCACGGCGCAGTTCTCGACGATCACCGCCCCCTTGCGCAGCGCCGCCTCGGCGATGGCGCTGGAGGCCAGGGTCGGCTCGGCGCGGCCGTCGCTGGCGGTATAGACCCCGCCGGCCCAGTTGCCCTGACCGCCGGGCGACAGCTCATCCACCTCCCTTGCGCTCAGGAGCTTCGAGCCGAGATCCAGCCCTTCGGCGGAGGCCAGCCAGCGGCGGTGCCCCTCCATCTCGGCCTCGCTGCCGGCCACGAACATGATGCCTGTCTCGCGATAACCCGGATCGCACCCGGTGCGCTCGGCCATCCCCGCCCAGAGCCGGTCCGAGGCCTGCGTCAGCGGGATGTCGGCGGCCAGGCGCGAGGTCTTGCGGATCCAGCCGAGATTGCGGGAGGATTGCTCGGCCGCGATCCGCCCCTTTTCCAAAACCACCGTGGGAATGCCCCGTTCGGCCAGGGTCAGCGCGGCCGAGAGGCCGACGATCCCGCCGCCGATAATAACGACGGTGGTGGCGTGCGGCATGTCCTGCGAGGTCTGGACGGGGCGGATCTTCGGAGCCACGGGCAGGCCCTCCTGTTGGCGTGAGTGGTGGCAGGGAGGACTCAGCGCAGAACCGGCTCGTCCCAGAGGTTGAGCTTGGTGCCGATGCCCTTGGCAAGCGCATTGCGGTAGAGCACCGTGCCCCAGGCCACGTCTTCCACCGGCATGCCCCCGACCGAAAGAATGATGATCTCGTCATCGCTTTGCCGGCCGGGCGTCGCGCCGGCGCAGATATCGCCAAGATCTTCCAGCGCATCGCGCGGCATCTTTCCCTCGTCGATCATATCCATGAATTTCACGCCGATGATCGGGACATATTGGTGGGCGGGTTTCGGCAGTTCCTCGAACCACGCCTCGTAAAGGCCGATATTGTCCAGCACCTTGCGGACATCGGGTTGTTCCAGCCCCTTGTCGATCTCGCAGGAGGCGGGCATGGACAGGAAGGCGCCCGGCTTCAGCCAGTCGCGCTTGACGACGGGATATTTCGAGATATCGCCGGTTTCGCCGGAGGCGCAGTAGGTGACGATATCAGCGCCGCGCACCAGGGTTTCGATATCGTCAAGAACCTCGATGGTGGTGATCTGCGGATAGGTTTCCTTGGTCCAGTCGATGAAGCTCTCAAGGCTGCGCTTGCCGCGCCCCTGCACCTTGACGGTATCGATCTCGGGGCAAGTCGCCATGAAGGCGGCGAGCGAGGTCTTGCCCATCACGCCGGGGCCATAGACCGCAACGACCTTGCTGTCCTTGCGCGCCAGATGCCGCGCGCCGACCCCGGGCACCGCACCGGTGCGATAGGCCGAAAGCAGGTTGGCGGACATATAGGCCAGCGGCGCGCTGGTATCGGCATCGTTGAGGGTGAACATCAGGATCGAGCGCGGGAGGCCCTTGTCCCGATTGGCGATGTTGGAGCCGTACCACTTCACCCCGGCGGTGCAGTAATCGCCGCCCAGATAGGCCGGCATCGCCATGAAACGCCGGTCCGCGGTGGGTTTGGGCATGGTCGGGAAGGGCGATTCCTCGGGGAACATGATCATCGCGCCATGGCTGTCATTGTTGGCGCCTGCCATCCGGTAGTCGCCCTTGTTCAGCAGGACGAACATATCCTCCATCGTATCGACGCAACCCGCCATATCGGTCACACCGGCCGCGATCATGTCCTGTTCGTTGAGGTAGAGAAAGTCGATCTTCGGGAGCTCGGTCACGGCTTGGGTCCTTATTGGCGTCAGGGGCGTGGGTTTGCGTCGCTGCCGATTAACCCGTGTTGGCCGCAACTTGCCCATTGCTCCGGGCGCCAATTTTCCGATAATTCCCGCCAAGTCCATGGGCAATCCGGCTACATTTTCAGCAGTTCTCTACGGAATTGGCCTCGGGAATCAGGGCACGCCGCCGAACGCCACCGAATAGGTGTAGGGCGTCTCCGTCACGACGAACGAGGCACATCGGTCCGGGCGGCTGCCTTGATTTCACGCGGGGTCAACTCGGACCACCGCTTGTGCGCGCGCCAGAAGGCAGTGCCATCGGCGTAACCGAGCGCGTTGGCGATCTCGCCAATGGGGATGTTCCCCTCCGAGAGGAGTTCCTCGGCCCGGTGGCGCCGGATGTCGTCCAGCAAGTCGCGAACGCTGGTGCCTTCCTCCGCCAACTTGCGCTGGAGGTTGCGGGGCGACAATCCAAGCGTGTCGGCCACCCGTTCGACGGAAACCGCCCGAAGACCGAGCCCGGAGGAGATTACCGAACGCGCGGCCTTGCTCAGGTTGGACCGGTCGGGGGTGGCGTCGATCAGATCGGCAACGTGGCGTTCAAGGACGGAAATGAGTGCCGTATCCTCACGACGGTGCAGTTCCACAAGAGGCCCACGGTCCATGATGATCCGGTTCGTTGCCTGGCCGAAGATCACGGGGCATCCGAAATACCGCTCCAGAAACTGCGGGTCACCGTGCGCCACATGTTCGAAGTGAACCTGGGTCGGTCTCCATCTCCGCAAGAAGTTGTTTCGGATCACCTGTACCGTCGCGACGGCCGAAAACTCGGCATCCTGACGGCGCGGCCAGATGCGCCCTTCAATCAATCGATAGGACCAGACGACGTCCTTGCCATCCTCCAGCAAGGCAATGTCCGTCCCGGTCTGAAGCGCCGCGGCGGACCGAACCATCCGATCAATCCCGACATAGATCGAGCGAGACAAGGACAGTAGCAGACCAATGGGACCGAGATCCCCTGCCCTGATGTCCGTTCCGATCCGCGCACCGATATGCGTGTCTCCCGACAGATCTGCAGCGTCCTCCAGGAACCCTACATACTCGAGCAGGGATAGGTACACATACGGATCCCGCAATGTTTCAAGGCTTAAACCATGCTTTGCCAGAAGTGGATGAACAGCGACAGAACGCGCAATGAGCCTGTCCAGGACCGCCACGAGGAGCGCTCCGCGGATCGCCGCATAGCCATGCGCTTCTGAGTTCATTTGCCCAAAACTCCACCTCTTTGAGAATTTGACCAGCGTAAACTATCGGAAATATGGCGTAGAATGCAATGGAGGATATCCTCTCGGCGGGCATGATGCTCTTGCAGACGCATTCCAGTTCCATCCGGGAGGAATGCTGACACTTCCCGAAAACGGGCGATGCGAAACCGCGTGTCCACAGGAGACCCCAGTGATGAAGACCTTCGTCGAAATCGGAACGGCCGCAATGCTCGCTGCGCTCCCGTTCGCAGCGGCCGCCGACTATCCCGAAAAGCCCGTCGAATTCGTCGTGCCCTTCCCACCAGGCGATCTCGAAGACGTCCTGACCCGAATGATTGCGGACGAGTTTCAGGCGACCTACGAGGTGCCGGCTGCGGTGGTCAACAAGCCCGGCGGTGGCGGCGGACCGTTCCCCGGCGCGGTCGAGGTCGCCATGGCGCCAGCCGACGGCTACACGATCGGATCCTTTGTCATCGACGTGCCGCTCGTGGGCCCGACCATCGGCATACCGCCGCTTGAAGGCAACCCGTTCGAACCCATTGGCGTCTTCCTTACCTATCCGTTCGTCATCGCGACGAAGGGCGACGCGCCGTACACCGACCTTGCCGGATTGGCTGCCTACGCCAAGGACAACGCCGTTACGCTTGGGCATTTCGGCGATGTGACAATGCCTGCCCGTCATACGCTCGCGATTGCAAAGGACATGGGCTTCGAGTTTGCTTCTGACGCGGCCTTCGATGCGCTCGATTGCAATACGCTGGCCTCCGGCGACGCAGATGTGATCAACACGACGCTGCAGCTGGTCATGCCCTGTATCGACGAGCTCACCTTCCTTGCCGCCGTTACAGAAGAACGGATCTCGATCCTGCCCGATGTCCAGACGGTGGGCGAAGTAATCCCAGAACTCGACATTTCGACATGGAACGGTCTTTTCGTCCATGAGGACACGCCTGCCGACGTCCGCGAGAAAATCGCCGTCGTGGCAGAAAAAGTCGTCACCTCCGACGCGGCAATGGAACTGGCCGCGCAGACTGGCGCGCTCATCTACTGGAAGGATGCTTCTGCCGCCGATGCGCAGTTGGAGACGGACGCCAAGGCGCTCGACCTGATCGGTTCCTACCTCGACTGATCGCGTGCCCGGGCGGAGCCGCAAGCCCCGCCCGGCAAGACCCCGAAATCCGCCACCCAAGGAGGCCCTGGAATGCGACGTCTGAAAGCGCTGGCCATGCGGCTCGAAAGTGACCGCAAGCCCGGAGATTTCGTGTTTGCCCTGTCGATCATGTTGCTCTCGTTGACGCTTCTTGCGCTCCTGCCGCTGCAAACCAGCTGGGTAGAAGGCACACGGTTCGCCGCGCAGCCCGCCTTCTGGCCCGGCGTTGGCGTTTTGATGATGGTCGGCTTCGGTGCCATACACCTGGGAGGCTCGCTGGTCTCCCCGCGCGAACCCGGGGCGCGCGAGGAAGTCCTGCGCTGGCTGCGCTCACTCGAGTTCGTCGGCTGGTTTCTGGCCTACGTCGCGCTGGTGCCACGGCTCGGCTACCTGCCAATGACGCTGGCCTTTGCCATCCTGCTGGTCTGGAGGCTCGGGTACCGCAGCGCCAAAAGCTATCTTGCGGCCGCAACCTTCGGTTTCGCCGTGGTCGCCGTGTTCAAGGCCGGGCTACAGGTCAAGGTACCGGCGGGCGCTGCCTACGAATACCTTCCGGACCAGATAAGGACCTTCATGATGGTCAATTTCTGAGGCTCGGCGACGATGGAGGCACTCCATTCCGGCTTTTCGCTTCTGATGAGCCTGGACGTTCTTCTGGCGCTTTCCATCGGATCCATTGGCGGCGTGATCATCGGGGCGATACCCGGCGTGGGTCCCGCGGTTGCAATCGCGATCCTGTTGCCCGCGACCTTTGCGCTGCCGCCGCTTACCGGGCTGATCATGCTGTTGGGCATCTATGGGTCCTCCATGTTCGGAGGCGCCTTGCCGGCAATACTCATCAACACGCCCGGCACTGCGGTCAACGCACTGACGACCTACGACGGATTTCCGATGACGAAACGCGGCGAGGCGGCCAGGGCGCTCGGTCTGGCTTATGGCGCGTCGTTCTTCAGCGGCATCCTGTCGGTCGTTGCCCTGATGCTCTTCGCGCCGCTTCTGGCAAAGATCGCGCCCATGTTCGGCGCCAGGGAGATTTTCCTGGCTGCCCTTCTCGGCATCATCCTCGTCATTGTCGCACATCGCGGTCATGTGGCGGCGGCCGGCATGATGGCGGGACTGGGTATCCTCTTGCAGAGCGTCGGTATGGAGCCGGTCAAATACACGATGCGGTTCACATTCGGTCAGGGATGGTTGACCTCGGGGGTGGAACTTATCGTCGTCGTGCTGGGTCTCTTCGCGATTTCGCAGGCTCTCACCTTGCTCATTGCGCCCGAGAACGCCCCGAGGACAGCTCCTGTCACCGGCAATGTCGGCCGCGAGATGATGGGCGTCTGGAAGTACAGGCGGGTCGCCACGGCGGGCTCCGTGTTCGGCGTGGTCATGGGGATCATTCCGGGCGTCGGCGAATTCACTGCGCAGTTCATGAGCTACACCTTCGCGCGGAAACGCTCTGCAACGCCCGAAACCTTCGGAAAAGGCTCCGCAGAGGGGCTGGTCGCTTCGGAATCCGCCAACAATGCCGTTCCGGCGGCCGCGATGATCCCATTGCTGGCGCTCGGCATACCCGGCGAAGCTTTGACTGCGATGATGCTGTCCGTCTTCTACGTGCATAACGTTGTGCCGGGGCCAGCGCTTTTTCGGGACGACCTCGGCTTTGTCTATGCCCTATTCATCGCGCTCATCGCGCTCAACATCCTTGTCGTTGGCTTCATGCTGGCGGCCTCCAACTGGATCGTGCGCTTGACACGTATCCCGACGCGCTTTCTCGGCATGATGATCCTGACCTTGAGTTTCGTCGGCGTTTACAGCCTGCGTAACTCGATCGTCGATTGCGCGCTGGCCGCCGGGTTCGGCGTGTTGGGACTCATCCTCAAGCGACTCCATCTGCCAATCGTTCCAATCATACTGGGGATGGTGCTGGGTGGTATCATGGAGGTGAAATTGCGGGCTGCCCTTGCACGGGTGGAATCGCCACTCGACTTCCTGAACCGCCCCATCTCTGCGCTGCTGGTCCTGTCTATTCTCTGGGTCGTCGCGGCCCACGCACGCCCCGGCCTCATGGATGGCATGGTGAACGCAATATGGACTGGCTTGAAAAGACGGTCGAAATGAAATTGCGCGCCGGTCTCGATGCGGATGCCAGCGCTCTGTTCGTCACGTTCCGAGACACGCTGGCTGGGGCAGAGAAAGCTGCTTGCATTGGTGCGAATCCTTGGCTAGGTAGCGCGCCACGCCAGCGTGGTCCGTTCGTCTATCGGTTAGGAC
>NZ_LNCI01000027.1 GCF_001509585.1 Tropicimonas marinistellae
CGGCATCCTTCAAGGAGGGCGGTTTGCAGATTTTTTCTGCACTTCTTATGCAGGTCCGCTCGACGGTTAACCAAGAACGACGCGGCGGCTTGTGCGGACGCATCGGCAGCCGCGTCTTGTCATCAGTTAGGCATGATCGCTCCGATAGCATACATGCCGTCGTCGCCCTTGATCAGCATCAGCGTGACCTCGTCGCCGGGCGAGACCTCGCCCATCATCTCGGCGCCCTCCAGAAGCGGCAGGTCCATCGTCATGGGCGGCCAGCCGATTTCGGGGATCGGGCCATGGCTGACATTGGCGGTTCCAGCTCCGATCTCATTGATGGTGGCCGTAGCATGAACCCCGCCCTCCATCTGCTGGTCGGTCATCGGCATGTTGGAGTGGTCCATTCCGTGCGAGGCTTGCGCCAGCGCTGCGCCGGCAGAGAGGGCGAGGATGGGAAGAGTGTGCAGAAGGGTCTTCATGAGCGTCCTTTCAGGATTGTGAAATAGTCACTCGGCCGGAACGGGCGCCGGGCCGGGGGATTGGGGCGGAGATGAATTGGCGATCTCCCGATTGACGCGGGGAAGTGCGAGCCGTTTCCAGATCACGAAGATCGCGGGGATCACGAACAGGGTCAGGATCGTCGCCGTGACCATGCCGCCAATCATCGGCGCCGCGATCCTCTGCATGATCTCGGACCCCGTACCGCTGCCGTACATGATCGGGATCAGGGCCGCGAAAATCGTGGCGACCGTCATCACTTTCGGGCGCACGCGCAGAACGGCGCCTTCGAAGACGGCTTCCTCGATATCGTTCCGGTCGAGCCTGCGCCCCTCGCCCTGCACCAGCCTGCGCCGTTTCTCCCATGAGAGGTTCAGGTAGAGCAGCATCACGATGGCGGTCTCGACCGCGACGCCCGCGAGCGCGATGAACCCGACGAGCACCGCCACCGAGGTATCGAAACCGAGATACCAAAGGAACCAGACGCCGCCCGACAGCGCGACAGGCAGCGCGGCGAGGATAATCCCGACCTCGATCACGCGGTTGAAGGCCATGAACAGCATGAGCGTGATGATGAGCAGGGTCGCCGGGGCGACGATGGTCAGGCGTTCCTGCATCCGCTCGATATACTCGTACTGGCCGGACCAGCTCAGCGCATAGCCCGGCGGCAGGGTGACCTGCTCGGCGACCTGCGCCCTCGCTTCGGCGACGTAGCTGCCAAGATCCCGCCCAGCGATGTCGATGAAGACAAAGCCGGTTCGCCGCGCATTCTCCGAACGGATCATGCCCGGGCCGTCGACGATTCGGATCTCCGCAAGCGTCGCGAGCGGCACATGGGCCCCGGAGGGCGTGACCACCGGCAGGGTTTCCAGCCGTTCGGGGCTGTCGCGCCAAGATTGCGGATAGCGCAAGTTGATCGGGAACCGCTCCAGCCCCTCGACGGATTCCGAGACCTGCATGCCGCCGATTGCTGTCTGCACGACGTTCTGCACGTCCTGCACGCTCATCATGTAACGTGCCGCGGCCGCGCGGTTGACGTCGATCTCGATGAACCGCCCGCCCACGGGCCGCTCGGCATAGGCAGAAGCGGTGCCCTCGATCCCGCGCACGGCCTCCTCCACGGCGATGCCGATCCGCTCGATCTCCTTCAGGTCCGCCCCCGTGATCTTGACGCCGACCGGCGTCTTAATGCCCGTTGCCAGCATGTCGATCCGGTTCTTGATCGGCTGGATCCACACGTTGGTCACGCCGGGCACCTGCACGGCACGGTCAAGCTCGTCGCGTATCCCTTCCATCGTCATGCCGGGGCGCCATTCGCTCTCTGGCTTCAGCTGGATCGTGGTCTCGATCATCGTGAGCGGCGCGGGGTCCGTGGCGGTATCGGCGCGGCCGAGCTTTCCGTGGACGGTCTCGACCTCGGGGACAGTGGCGATTAGGCGGTCGGTCTGCTGGAGCACTTCGCGCGCCTTGCCGATTGAGACGCCGGGATAAAGCGACGGCATGAAAAGGAAGTCGCCCTCGTTCAGCTCGGGTATGAACTCCGAACCGAGCCTTTGCAACGGGTACCACATCGAGGCGACCACGGCTGCCGCGAGCACGCTAGTGGCCCAGGGCCAGGCTATGGCCGCGTCGAGGAATGGGCGGTAGAGGAACACGACAACACGGTTCAACGGATTCTTGCGTTCAGGCACGATCCGACCGCGCACGAAATAGCCCATCAACACCGGCACGAGCGTGATTGACAGGATCGCCGCAGCAGCCATGGCATAGGTCTTGGTATAGGCAAGGGGCTTGAAAAGGCGGCCTTCCTGGTTCTCCAGTACGAAAACCGGCAGGAAGCTAACGGTGATGATCGCCAGCGAATAGAAAAGCGCAGGCCCGACCTCGGAGGCACATTCCTGCACGATCCGCCAGCGGTTCTCGGCTGTCAGCTTCTCTTTCTCAAGCCGTCGGTGCATCGCCTCGATCATGACGATCGAGGCATCGACCATTGCGCCAATGGCGATGGCGATACCTCCCAGTGACATGATGTTGGCGTTCACTCCCTGGGCCTTCATCAGGATGAAGGCGGCGAAAATCCCCAAAGGAAGCGACAACAGGATCACAAGAGATGAGCGCAGATGCAGCAGGAATGCTGCGCAGACGAGCACGACGACGATGAACTCTTCCGTCAGCTTTTTCTGCAGGTTGTCGATCGCGCGTTCTATGACGCCGGAGCGATCATAGGTCGTGACGAGTTCGACGCCCTCCGGCAGGTTCGGCCGCAATTCCTCTATACGGGCCTCAACCGCCTCGATCGTCGCGAGCGCATTGCCTCCCGAACGAAGGATGACCACGCCGCCAACGGCGTCCCCTTCGCCGTCCAGTTCGCCGACGCCCCGACGCATTTCTGGCCCGAGTCGTATGTCGGCCACGTCACCCAGGGTGAGCGCCGCGCCGCGGTCGTTGACCATCAGAGGCGCACTCGCGAGATCAGCCAACTCGTCAATGTATCCCGATGATCGCACCATGAACTCGGCCTCGCCCATCTCTATCACGCTGCCGCCGGTCTCCCGGTTGGCCGACCGAATGGCGCCTGCGAGCTGGTCGAGCGTGATGTCATAGGCGCGCAGCTTGTTGGGGTCGACAACCACCTGGTACTGCTTGACCATGCCACCGATCGTGGCGACTTCGGACACGCCTTCGACCGCCTGGAGCTCGTATTTCAGGAACCAGTCCTGCAGCGTCCGAAGCTGCGCGAGGTCATGGTTCCCGCTCCGGTCGATCAGCGCGTATTGGTAGATCCAGCCAACGCCGGTCGCGTCCGGCCCGAGCTGCGGAGACACCCCTTCGGGCAAGCTTCCGCTGATCTGGCCGAGATATTCCAGAACACGGGAGCGCGCCCAGTAAAGGTCCGTGCCGTCCTCGAATACCACATAGACATAGCTGTCGCCAAAGAACGAGAAGCCGCGCACGTCCTGCGCCCCCGGCACGGCGAGCATCGCGGTGGCGAGCGGGTACGTGATCTGGTTCTCGACGACTTGCGGAGCCTGACCGGCATAGGGCGTGCGGATGATGACCTGCACGTCCGAAAGGTCGGGGATCGCGTCAACCGGTGTTTCGCGGATCGCCCAGATCCCGGCGGCAGCCATCATGAAGGCCAGCACCAGGATGACGAACCGGTTGGCGAGCGACGCACGAATGATGGCAGGAATCATTGCGTCAGGCTTTCCGTGGCGGTGACGCCAACGAGCGTCATGGAGAAATCGGGGTTTCGATCCAGCAGGAGCGTCAACTCCGTTCCCACAGGCAGCTCAGCGAGCTCGACTTCATCGGAAATGGCGAAATCCATGGTCATACCGGGCATACCGATCTCGACCATGGGTCCATGGGTGACGTTGGCCATCCGCGCGTCCAGATCGACCGAGTTGATCTGACCCGACACTTTCATCGGCGGAGCCACCGGTTCGGCGGCCGCAAGCACCATCGTCATGCTGTTCGGCCGGGCGAAGGTGAGCGTCATCTCGGTGCCGGACACCAGTTCCGCCAGGTCGAGCGCCGGATCGATCTCGAAGTTCATTGTCATGCCCGGCATTCCGATCTCCTGCATCGGGCCGTGGGTGACGGTGGCCATCCGGGTGGCACTGTCGACAGCGTCGATAGTGCCGGAGACGACGATGTGCGGGGCCCCTTCGGCTGGAGCGGGTTCGGTGGACACGGGCTCCGGTGCGCCGACGGCACGGACGGCGATGACCGAGAACATTCCGGCCTCGTCCTTGGCCAGATCGAACTGGATGGGCGCATCGATCGGAACCGTGGTCGGATCCAGACCGGATACGGACAGATCCATCTGCATTTCTGGCCAGCCAAGCTCCGGTATGGGATCATGCGCGAGGGTGAGTTTGCCGTCGGGCGTGACCGCAAGCGCCATCCCGGTCCCGGTCGCCGCGACACCGTCGTCCGGCCCGAGCACCAACAGCCCTAGCCGTCCGTCAGCGCCGCGCGCGGCCGTGAAGGCAACCTTCTCACCTTCCTTGAGTTGGTCGAGCGTCACGTCCGCCCGAACCGGAAACCGGGAGGTCATGGCGGGCCAGTCGAGGCTTTCCAGCGCGTCGTGGGTGACAGTGGCCATGCGGTTGGCCCGATCGAGCGCGACCAGCGTTCCGGTGCCGCGCGCCGGTTCCAGATCTGTCGGCGCCATCCGCATGAAGCCCGCGCTCAGCGCGCTTTCGCTGTCGATGAGGAACTGCGCCGACGCGACGACCTCCTCGCCCGGAGCCAGCCCCTGCAGGATTTCGGTGCGCCCGCCCTCGCCGAAATTGTCGCGCAGCCCCGTGGTGACAAGGCGTGGGCGGAACGTGCCCTCGCCTGTCTTCAGGATCACGCGTTCGGCGGCTCCGGTACGGATGACGGCCTCGGAGGGAACTGTCAAAACCTTTTGGCTGGTTTCAGGCAGCAGACTCACGCTTCCGAACATGCCCGGTCGCAGCACACCCTCGGCGTTGTCGAAACGGAGGCGCACCGGCAAGGTACGGGTGCGCGGGTCGAGTTCCGGATAGACGTAGTCGATCTCGCCCTCGAAGCTGCGGCCAGGGAGGTGTTCGAACCGGGCAACGGCGCGCATGTCGTCCGAAAGTCGGGCAATGTCGCGCTCGAACACATCCACGATCAGCCAGACGCTGCTCAGGTCGGCAACGGAGAAGGCACGCGTTCCTGGCTGGAGAAACATGCCGTCCGCCGCGTCGAGCGAAATCACGACTCCATCCTGTGGCGCCTCGATCTCAATGTTGCGTGCGAGTTCCCGGCTCCGCTCGATCTCAGCCAGTTGCCGAGGTGACATCCCATGGCTCAGCAACTTGTTTCGCGCAGAGTCGAGGATACGAGGATCAGGGTCATCGAGTGCCCGGATCAGGTCTCCGGTCGCGGCGGCTACAAGCGGCGAGAACAGGTCGAACAGGACCTGGCCTGCCTTGACCCTGTCTCCCACCGCGCGAACTTCGAGGCGTTCGATCCAGCCTTCCACGCGGGTATGGACGTGACTGGTCCGGTGCTCGTCATAGCCGACGAAACCCACCGTTTCGATGCGCTGCGCGACATCGGTCACCTGCGCCAGCGCGGTGCGGACACCGATCGCATTGATCTCGGCCGCGCTTAGTGTGACCTCCTCGGGGTCGCCCGAGGGTTCCTGCCCGGCATAGACCGGGACCAGGTCCATACCCATCGGCGACTTGCCCGGCCCGTCGCGGCGGAAATTCGCATCCATCGGCGCGACCCAATAGAGGATCTCCGGCTCATCGGAGCCGTTCTGGGTCACCGGATTGAGGTAGAGCCGCTCAAGATAGACCCCACCCGACATACCCCCGGCCAGGGCAAGAATACTGAGCGCCGCATAACGTCCGCGCATGACAACCTCCAGACCTCCGACCACATTTCAGTCGGCTCTTGAACGACGATTTGACCACGACCCCCGTACTCGGGGCCGTTGGAACGATGTCAGAGAGTCCGAGGCGGACGTTCGGGCACTGAGGCCACCTGCAACCTGATGGACGAAGTCACGAATGGGCGCTGGGTTGCGCGGCGTTCGAGGATCTCGTGAGCCGGTAAATGAGCGGGTTGGAGCTCAGCAGGGCAGCATCCCGCGACATGGCACCCCGATGCCTGCGCCGTGTCCGACGGGCAGTGCTCTGAGCCAGCATCCGTTGACGCCGCATGATGCGCGGGGTGCCCCGCGTGACTGGCCGCCGGTGTTGTCACTTCTTGAGCGATTGCGCTGGCCGCGTGAGTGGTGGGCTGCGACCCGCCGATGACAAAGGAAAGACTGCCGATCACCAGCGAGAGGCAGGTGATCAGTGCGAAGATGCGCCATGCGGCTGTTCTGACAGTCAATCTTGTCACGCGATTCTCTTATTTTGAGCAGGCCGATCGGACAATATACATTCTCGCGATCAGCCCGTGGGAAGCACTTTCCCGGAGGGTCTCAAGCGGCGGGCCGGTTCCGAAGTTACGCCATTAGTATCCGCGCGCCATTGCCGGCCAAGGGACGCTTTCATTCGGAATTGAGCAGATAGGTCGCCATCGCGCTCAGGTCCGCCTCGGTCAGGAAGCCGGTGCCGCCCTGTACCACTTCGCCCATACTGCCTCCGAAGGCGTCGCCGTCGGGCATCACTCCAGTGCGGAGCGCGAAGGCGAGGTTTGCGACCGTCCAGCCCTTGGCGCGCAGGACGGCGGGTTTGAGTGAGGGCGCGGTGCCTCCCCCCGGAAGACGCTTGTTACCGGCAAAGTCCGCGGCCCTCAGGCGTGCTCCAGCAAGGTTTCGGGGCGTATGGCAGGCCCCGCAATGCGCCGCGCCCCGCACCAGCTCGCGTCCCCGGTTCCACGCCGCACTCCGGCCCTCGACCGGCCGCGTTTCCGGGCGAGTCAGGAACACGGCCCGCCAGATTTTAAGGCCCCATCTCTGGTTGACCGGAAACGGCACCTCATGCGCCGAACTGGGCTCGGGCACCGGTGGCACGGTCTGAAACGCCGCCCATAGATCCGCGATCTCCTGATCGGAGAAACTCGCGTAGAACGGGTAGGTGAACGTGGGGAAATAGGGCTCGCCACGCCGCGAGATCCCCTGCCGCACCGCCTTTGCGAAGTCTTCGACCGTCCAGTCACCGATGCCATGGTCGGGGTCCGTGGTCAGGTTGGGAGGATAGAATACCCCAAACGGCGTTTCCAGCGGCGCCCCGCCTGCCAGCGGCGCGCCGCCAGCCGCGACATTGGTATGGCAGGCGATACACCCGCTCGCCCGCGCAAGATACGCGCCGCGGTTCACGTCTCCGGTCAATGTGATCGGGGCAGGATCCTTTCCGACCGGCCAGACCATCAGACCGATGACGACGACTCCGCCTGCCACTGCGAGGATCGACGCAACCCGCAGCAGAGCCAGCATGTCATTTCTCCTCAGCGCGGAACCTCGTGTGGCAGGCTGTGCAGGCCTGGCTAACCATGGCAAAGGCCATGCCGGCGGGCATCTGGCCGATATGTTTGGCGCTCATCACCGGCGCATCACCGCCCATCATGCCCGCTCCACCCATCATGCTTTGTCCACTCATCATTCCGCCCTGCGCCGGCATGCCGCCGACACCGTTATCCGCAGAGAGTTCCAGCCCTTTGGCAAAGATCTCCAATTGCTGCGCAAGCCCGGTGAAACTCTCCCAATCCTGCCAGATGTCGGGCCTGGCCTCCGAA
>NZ_LNCI01000028.1:0-2500 GCF_001509585.1 Tropicimonas marinistellae
TGATTTTCATCTGTATTGAGAGTTATTGGATTTTTTCTAGGTTTGGCGGTGACCTACTCTCCCACGTCTTGAGACGCAGTACCATTGGCGCGACGGCACTTAACGGCCGAGTTCGGGATGGGATCGGGTGTTTTGCTCGTGCTATGACCACCAAACCGAGGAAAAATCCTGGACTGTCGTTTGCGCTGCAAGCGACGCGCGGCGACAGCGATTGCGGGGACCGCAATTGCGTGCCGCACCCATTTATTCTGGGTGCGTTCGCCTGTCCAACATCAGAGTTTTGTCCAAGTCTGGGCGACTTCTGATTTTGTTTCCAGTTGTCGCGATGTGCTGTTCGCCATCGCTTGAGTCTTGCTTTTACTGGATCAAATCAAGCCTATCGGGCCATTAGTACCGGTCAACTGAGCGCATTGCTGCGCTTACATCTCCGGCCTATCGACGTGGTGGTCTACCACGGCCCTCGGGGATACCTTGTTTTGAGGGGGGCTTCCCGCTTAGATGCCTTCAGCGGTTATCCTTTCCGATCATAGCTACCCTGCACTACCGCTGGCGCGATAACAGGTCCACCAGTGGATCGTTCACCCCGGTCCTCTCGTACTAGGGGCAACTCCTCTCAAGTATCCTACACCCACGGCAGATAGGGACCGAACTGTCTCACGACGTTCTAAACCCAGCTCACGTACCTCTTTAAACGGCGAACAGCCGTACCCTTGGGACCTGCTCCAGCCCCAGGATGAGATGAGCCGACATCGAGGTGCCAAACGGTGCCGTCGATATGGACTCTTGGGCACCATCAGCCTGTTATCCCCGGCGTACCTTTTATCCGTTGAGCGATGGCCCTTCCACTCGGGACCACCGGATCACTATGGCCGTCTTTCGACTCTGTTCGACCTGTCAGTCTCACAGTCAGGCTGGCTTCTGCCATTGCACTCAACGAGCGATTTCCGACCGCTCTGAGCCAACCGTCGCGCGCCTCCGTTACGCTTTGGGAGGCGACCGCCCCAGTCAAACTACCCGCCACACAGGGTCCCGGATCCGGATAACGGACCGCGGTTAGACATCAAGCAGAACAAGGGTGGTATCTCAAGGGAGGCTCCCCAGGAACTGGCGTCCCTGGTTCGAAGCCTACCACCTATCCTGCACATGTTCGGCCTAATGCCAGTGTGAAGCTGTAGTAAAGGTGCACGGGGTCTTTCCGTCTAACCGCGGGAAGCCTGCATCTTGACAGGCAATTCAATTTCGCTGAGTCGATGTTGGAGACAGCGGGGAAGTCGTTACGCCATTCGTGCAGGTCGGAACTTACCCGACAAGGAATTTCGCTACCTTAGGACCGTTATAGTTACGGCCGCCGTTTACCTGGGCTTCAATTCGGAGCTCTCACTCCTCCTTTTAACCTTCAGGCACCGGGCAGGCGTCAGACCCTATACGTCGTCTTGCGACTTCGCAGAGCCCTGTGTTTTTAGTAAACAGTCGCCACCCCCTGGTTTGTGCCCCCGGATCCAAGTTGCCTTGAACCCGGGCCTCCTTCTCGCGAACTTACGGAGGTATTTTGCCGAGTTCCTTCAACATCGTTCTCTCAAGCGCCTTGGTATTCTCTACCAGTCCACCTGTGTTGGTTTAGGGTACGGTCTGATGGAGGGCTATTTCCAGGAACCGCTCAGCTGCCCGACCAATCCGATAAGGTCGAACAACACCTGCGATCCGTCACATCCTCCTGGCCTAGGAATATTAACCTAGTTCCCATCGGCTACGCCTTTCGGCCTCGCCTTAGGGGCCGGCTTACCCTGCTCAGATTAGCTTTAAGCAGGAACCCTTGGACTTTCGGCGACAGGGTCTCTCACCCTGTTTGTCGCTACTCATGTCATCATTCTCGCTAGTGATCACTCCACCGGATCCCTCACAGGCCGGCTTCACAGTAAACACCCTATCCTCCAACGATCCCGAAGGATCTAAGGAGGATTGGTGTTATATCACACTACGCTCCGCTACCACTGCATACGCAGTCCTCAGCTTCGGCTCATGGCTTGAGCCCCGGTACATCTTCGCCGCAGGACAACTTGATTAGACCAGTGAGCTGTTACGCTATCTTTAAAGGATGGCTGCTTCTAAGCCAACCTCCTGGTTGTTTTGGTCGTCCCACCTGCTTTCCCACTTAGCCATGAATTAGGGGCCTTAGCTGGAGGTCAGGGTTGTTTCCCTCTCCACTACGGGCGTTAGCACCCGCAGTGTGTCTGCCATCTAGTACTCCCGGGTATTCGGAGTTTGGTTAGGATCAGTAAGCCTGTGGGGCCCCATTACCCATCCAGTGCTCTACCCCCCGGGGTATTCGGATGACGCTCTACCTAAATAGATTTCGCGGAGAACCAGCTATCTCCGAGTTTGATTGGCCTTTCACCCCTAGGCACAACTCATCCCGACCTTTTTCAACAGGTGTGGGTTCGGTCCTCCAGTGCGTGTTACCGCACCTTCAACCTGGTCATGCCTAGATCACTCGGTTTCG
>NZ_LNCI01000029.1 GCF_001509585.1 Tropicimonas marinistellae
ACGCTGCCGACGTGGCCACATTGACACCAGGCGTGGAGATTGAGGGGCAAGAAAAGTTAACCTGCCGTCTTGTCGTCTGCCGCTCCTGGCACATTCCCCAGGACGAGTGCCGAGACTACACCGACATTTTCAACTTCGGTTCTCAAGCTGGTTCGGGCATTCGGTTGACCAACTCGCGCCGCGCACCTTGATCCAAGTGCGATACTTCGACTATGTTTCAATAATGCTTGTTTTGCGATAGTTGTGTTTGGTTTTGGAGCCTTTCGGGCACTGTGTTTGGCGTCCAGTGGTGCACCATTTGGGAGGATGGCTCCGCTGACCAACAACAATAAATGGAGCGAACGAAGTTATGGGACAGTCGTTTTTTGAAAAGCACATCTTCGAAGGAGAAACGATAAGCGTTACCGAGGGATACGGCAGCGGCATAACGACATTTTGGTCGTACAATGTCACGTTTGAGGAAGGATCGGCGAAAAAATCCGATTTCAACGTCGAAAAAATAAGTGGCTCGCAGGTTGGCGGGTTTAAATCTTTTTCAGTTACTGCAATCGACGATGATGAGAATGAGGATGATGAGACGTTTACTGTAACCCTTAGCGGCGAGTACGGAACCGAAGGTTCACTCAGGGCCTACGAATATACTTACAGCTTCATAATTATTGATAATGAGTGCCCGTATGACAGATCAGACCTTAAAAAGATTAAAGACCAAATTTCATCCCTAAAAGAGGATCGGGGGTCATTTGATTTATTATCGCAGAATCTGGACACAATCGGAGATGGTTACAAGGTTGTCAAAAAAAGTGAAAAAGCATGGGACGTTTCTCAAGCTGTCGCCGCGAAGGTTTTGAAGAACCTTGATGCGGATTCTGAAAAATCCCTCAGGTCCGAGTTGCGCGATTTGAAGAATAACACCAAAGAACTCCACGAGCAACTTGATGGCGGCAAGCTTAACTTTCTGGAACTTGAAGAAGCGCAGAAGGATGTCAGGGAATCAACAAAATCCCTTGTTCAGGCCGCCCGAAAGGAAGGAATCTCGGTTTCGAGAACACCGTTCGAGAACGAACTCCAATTGGAACGCGCGACCAAGCAAGCGGAAAATGTTTACTCGATAATCAGCACAGAATCTCACCAATTCGGAAAAGGAGCAAACCTCTTTTCCTTTTGGATTGAACTCTTAAAGACTAACAACGAGAACATTGAGCGCGCAGGCATCCAGGCCGTCATCGATGACCAGCTAGACAGTTACCGCCCTCAATTGAGAGAATACGCCAAAGAGCTGCGAATAAAGTCGACCAAGGGTGTTGATACGGAAGATCTGATTGAGAAGGTTGATTCCAAGTTTGACCGAATTTTGGACAAGCTCAAGCAGGAAAAGATTGAGATCAAGAAGTGCCTGGATGGAGAGAGAGATGCAGTAACAAGATCTGCAGTTCGTGAGGTGAGCGAACTCGAAATTGACATCTTTACGCCAATAGATAGTTTTGATTGGATGTAAATCGTATCGTCTATCCACCCCCGAAACAGCAATCCAACACCGCTTCTTGCTCGCTTTGTTTGCGCCGCAATCGAATACCGCCACGGTGCGGAAATTATCCGCCTCGTTTCTCTAGCCGTCTGCGGCATCCGCGTGCCGCTTGCCGTACCTGAAGTGCACAGCTATACATATGTAGTAGGCCTCGAACCGCCGAAATCTTGGGCTTAAACGAGCTACGAACTCCTTAATCCATTGATCTGGATAGAGATTGTGCCGCAAACGAGAGGCGGATATGGCCCTCTCAGACCGCGAACAAACAAGGAAACTGGCAACGCGTTAAGACGTCGCGATCAGTCCCGTTCATAGGCCTTCCGCCCCGTCCCATCCATCGCGTTCCCACCGGCGTCGTATCCAACCACAACATCGGTCACGGGACCGCGCGGTCGGCAGGCCGTGCACTTCAATCTCGGTTTAAGAGCTTCGATCATGCCGGGAGTGATTGTCACCGCCCCGTCTGGAACAGTGACTCTGCCCCAATGGCCACAAAGGCACTTGATGTGGAGGTAGAGCGGCACGCTAGGAACATTGCACGAACATCTGTGTTGCTCAATCTTGCGCTTTCGAGATTGCCTCGCCTGCAATCCACCGTGGCGCGCCGCCAGAGCCTCGGCCTTATGGTAGCGAGCACTACAGATCGCGGTTGCTGACGATCAACTCCCGAGCCGCCTTCGAGGGTTCAGGACGTCAACTAGCATCAGCATTCTCAGGTTGTCCGATTGAGGTTGCTACCAGCGCGATCTGGCCATGATCACCGATGTCGCAGCCCTATGTCGACTTGACCTTGACCCTATGTCGACTTACGATATTGGGTGTACTGAGCAACGAGGAACGGCATGCGGCTATCCAACAAGGGTCTACAGGTTCTCGCTCTATTTCTGTCTGACCCAGCCAGGGAAGTCTCTGGCGCTGAGATTACAAAGGCGATTGGAGTTGGGTCTGGAACGCTCTACCCAATGCTGTTGCGTTTTGCGGAACAGGGCTTGCTCACAAGCCGATGGGAGGAAGAGGTCGTTCCATCCGAGATCGGCCGACCGCGTCGGCGCCTCTATCGATTGACGGCGTACGGCCAGCAACAAGCCACGATGGAGCTCTCCCGGTTCGGGTTCCGCGACCCAACACCGGCGCCCCTCCCAATCCTTGGTGTCGCGGTCGGAGGTGCGTCGTGACTTACCTTATCATCCTGATTGTCACAGTGCTCGGATTGGTCTTCGGTGAGGATGCCAAGGTCGTCATTCCCAAGTGGGCACGGCGACTCGTCATCATGGCTTCTCAGAAACTTCCCGAAAAGGATCGAGAGCAATTCGAAGAGGAGTGGCTTTCTGCACTTAACGAAACGGAGACGTATTCAGGAAAGATCCGACATGGGCTGGGCCTGTTTTTTGTCGGCGCGCCCCGGATCAACCGACAGCTGACGGGTCAGACGCTGTACATGACCACGTACAAGCGAGTATTCGACATCGTGTTCGCGTTGATATCGCTGCTTACTTTGATGCCATTCATCATGATCGTTGCCGCCGTATTGGTTGCGAGCCGAGAACCCGTGCTAATTCGCGAACCCGTTGTTGGTAAAGGAGGGCGAAAGTTTGGCATGTTCAGACTCAGCAGGCCGCCCAACATGGAAGGCGGCTGCTTGGCCATTCGCAGGTTCTTGGACTTCACGGGTTTTTACGAGACGCCCCAGCTACTGAACGTTCTTCGCGGCGACATGAGCATGGTGGGGCCGGCCATAATGCGACCGAAGACGGTTAGAGTGCTGGGAATAGAGGATTCCGTATGTTTCAAGTTGCTTCCCGGATTAATACCTCCTCCAGGGTTCTCAATGCGGGTGCGTAGACTTCAAAATATTCGTGATGGCAAATACGTGCGTGAGCTTGCACACGCGTGGGAAGAAACGGCTGAAAGATATTTGCGACAGCAGACTTTTCGCCGCGATCTCGTAGCATGTTTCGAATCGGTCAGTGCACTCTTTCCGCGGTCGAAGTAATGGGTCGTTGCTGTGGAGATCTTGCTTTGAAGGATTGGCAACACGCTCGGTTCCGCTACCAGT
>NZ_LNCI01000003.1 GCF_001509585.1 Tropicimonas marinistellae
TGTTGTCGTCCTCGTGGGATCGCCATTTTCTCTGAATGTCGATGAAAACAAACAGAAGTTTTCTCACGTGATTTGGAGCTATTCCAGAACTTCCCTCATGTGATGTTGGAACTTTCCGGAACCCGCCTTCGAACAGTCACTGGGTAACTGATGGGAGCGTGGTGAAAATGCACCTACGATTGTGCGCGCGACCGGAGGGCGCGAGGAACCCACATCGTAGAGTACCCGGCACGTCCTCGTCGCCAACCACCGCGACACTCCCTCCATCCGGTATCGACCGGCGCCACCACCAAAGGAGATCGGGCGCGACACCGTAGCGGCGCGTCAGAGTGGATATGCGCTCGTCATCACGAGAGAGACCGTGGTCTTCTGGGGCTGGCGACGGGATGATCTTGGTTTAGAGGCTGGGGAGACGGACGGCGCCAGAAGCGGCGGTTTTTCGCGTTTCGCGGCCAGTTTGTTGACCCAAATCATGGCGAGATAACAGATTTCTGTTAGGAGATGATTATGGCTTGCGGGTATTGGAACAGCCGCAACCTACTGCACTGTCCCTCGTTCCACACTTGGCGCTCGACCGTATCAGGGGGCGCCATTTCTTTTCGGAAATCGCCCCGCCGACTCCCGATTCCGACGAGTGACCGGACCCTGTGCCGTTTCAGCTCGTGTCGGACTGGCCGTTGCGTGCGAAGATCAGGCGCAATTGCTTTTCCGTCTCCAGCAGCGCGAAGACCAGCACGCCGATGGCAACGATCAGCAATCCGTCGAAGAGCGAGACCGGGGCGGTGCCGAAGACCGCCTGGAGGGGCGGCAGGTAGGTGAGGGCGAATTGAGCCGCGATCACCGTAGAGAGGCAGATCCAGAGGATCGGAGTGCCCCGCGCCGCGGCCCAGGTTACCGAAGCCCCGTGGATGTTGCGGATGAAGAATAGATAGGCGATTTCGAGCACTACTAACATGTTCATCGCGATGGTTCGCGCCAGTTCGAGGGAATGGCCGGCGTCCGTTGCGTAGAAGAAGACACCGAACACCGCGCAGAGGAACAGCGTGGAGGCGAAGACGATCTGCCAGACGAGCGCGCCGGTCAGGATTGGCTGGTCGCGCCGTCGGGGCGGACGGCGCATGGTTCCGGCCTCGGACGGCTCGAAGGCGAGCGACAGCCCGAGTGTTACCGCCGTGATCAGGTTCACCCAGAGGATCTGCACTGCGGTGATCGGAAGCGAGAGCCCGGCGAAAAGCGCCAGGGTGATCGTCATCCCTTCCGCCGCATTGGTCGGCAGCGTCCAGCTGATCACCTTGGTGATGTTGTCGTTGACGGTCCGCCCTTCCCGGATGGCGGAGGCGATTGAGGCGAAGTTGTCGTCGGCCAACACGAACTCCGCCGCGTCCTTGGCGGCCTCGCTGCCCTTCTGTCCCATGGCGATCCCGGCATCGGCACGTTTCAGCGCCGGTGCATCGTTCACGCCGTCGCCGGTCATCGCGACGATCAGGTCACGCGACTGCAGCGCGGTCACCAGGCGCAGCTTGTGCTCGGGAGAGGTGCGGGCGAAGATATCGGTCGTGATCGCGGCGTCGGCCAGCGCGGCATCGTCCATCGCGTTGATATCGTTGCCCGTAAGCGCCTGCTGTACGTTCTTCAGCCCGATCCGTTCGGAGATGGCCCGCGCTGTGGCAGCGTGGTCGCCGGTGATCATCTTCACGCGGATGCCTGCCGCGTGGCATTCGGCCACGGCCTCAATGACCTCCACACGCGGCGGATCGATCAGACCAACCAGCCCGATCAGAGTGAGATGCCCGTGAAGATCGGCGGTGTTCAGTACGAGATGTTCCGGCTCGACGGCGCGCGTCGCCACGGCGATCACCCGCTGACCGTCGGCCGCCAAATCCTCGACCACCGCATGCCAATGCGCCGGATCCAGGTCTTCGGCTCCGCCGTCGGGCGCGCGCTGGTCGGCGCACATCGCCAGGATCGTTTCCGGCGCGCCCTTGACGTGGATATGTGCGTGGCCCTCGTGGTCGTGATGGAGCGTCGCCATGTAGCGATGGGCCGCGTCGAAGGCGATTGCATCGGTTCTTGTCCAGAGGCGGAAGGGCTCGGCGCCTTCCTTGGTGATCTTCCCGGCCAGCGCCAGCAGCGCCCCTTCCATCGGGTCCCCCTCGACACGCCAGCCATCCGGGGCTCCGTTCAGCATTGCATCGTTGCAAAGCCCGGCGGCACGGGCGAATTCCATCAGCACCGTGTGCTCGTCCGGGCGCGCGTCGGCTTCTCGCCACTTCACGGCCCCCTCGGGCGCGTAGCCGCGGCCATCGACCGAATAGAGATGCTCGGCGGCCGCGAGTGTGGTCGCCATCATTTCGTTGCGTGTGAGTGTGCCGGTCTTGTCCGAGCAGATTACCGACACCGAGCCGAGCGTCTCGATCGCGGGCAATCGGCGCACGATGGCGTTCCGTCGCGCCATTGCCTGCACGCCAACGGCGAGCGTGATCGTGAGAACGGCCGGCAGGCCCTCGGGAATTGCCGCGACGGAGAGACCAACGACCGCAAGGAACAGGTCAGCGAAGGCCAGGTGCCGGACAAAGTAACCGAAGAGCAGCAAGCTCGACGCCACAAGCAGGATGAACACGGTCAGCCATTTCGCGAAGATGTCCATCTGGCGGACGAGCGGCGTGGTCAGGGTCTCGACCTCGGACAGCAATCCGCTGATCCGGCCGATCTCGGTGCCCATGCCCGTCGCGACGACGACGCCGCGCCCGGCGCCGGTTGCGACCAGCGTACCGGAGAACATCATCGAACTGCGGTCCCCCAGGGCCGCCTCGGCCGCGACAGGGCCGGTGCCCTTGTCCACCGGGACGGATTCCCCGGTCAGGATCGCTTCCTGCACCCTCAGGCCGCGCGCCTCGATCAGGCGAAGGTCGGCGGGCACCCGGTCGCCCGCCGCGAGCAGAACGATGTCGCCCGGAACCAGCCCGTCCGCGTCGATGCTGACCCGCCGCCCGTCGCGCAGAACCGCGGAGCGCAGCGCGAGCATCTCGCGAATGGCGACCATCGCGTTCTCAGCCCGCCCCTCCTGCAGGTAGCCGATCGCCGCGTTGACCAGCACGACCGCCAGGATCACGCTGGTATCCACCCAATGCTGCAACCCTGCGGTGACGACGGCAGCGCCGATCAGGACATAGATCAGGACGCTGTGGAACTGTACGAGGAACCGCCGGAAAGCACTTCGTTTCGGTGGCTCCGGGAGGCGGTTCGGGCCATAGGTCTCGAAACGGCGTGCCGCCTCGGCGGCGGTGAGGCCATCAGCCGTCGTCCGTAGGACTTCAAAAACATCGTCCATGGATATGGAGTGGAATTGCGAACTTGCCTGTTCCGGCATCGATCTTCACCTGGATCGCTTGGCGTCACCGGGAGCGTCTCAAGACACAGAAATATCTAGAGGCAAACGCCTTCGATTCGACGGCTATCTTAGGACATCTGCCGCGCATCCGCCTTGATGCGGCGCAGTATCGTGGCCAAGCCGACGCAGATTTCCGCCATGCTGAGAACCGGCGTGGAGGAGTGACGCGGTGGTGGAATATTCGCGCCGGGGACCTGGTGCCTCGGTAGCGTCACGGGGCCGAAATGCGAAACGGAACGAGACCGGGTTTGACAGGACGGAACCCGGTGTCCTTGGAACTCATACGCTGTTCTGGGCCAAGGTCTTGGAGCCATCGCAACACCCACATGCGACGGCTGCCGTCTGGGGGCATTCTGCGCGGTGCGATGCGAGCGTCTGGAGGTTTCAGTTGGCGCCGCTTGCCGGGATTGCGCGGAGGAGCCGGCGTGTCGCGTTGATCAGGCTCGATAGCCTGCTGTCAACGTTCGCCACGGGTGCGGACCGTGCCATTGGAACTTCAATCCCGAGTGGCAGGTCCTGCGGCAGAACGCGCAGGAGCCCCGGAAGATCGATCTGACCCGCACCCGGCGGAAGGCGCGCCTCGCGTGCGGTGTGAAGGAGGTCATCGGTCGAATAGCTGGATAGAACAGGGGCATCGCAGAGATGCGCCACGCGCAACCTGTCTGCGGGGATGTCATGCAATTGGTCCAATGTGCTTGCAGATCTGTCGAAATGCAGCGCATCCACCAGAATGGCAATGTCCGGACCCGCGCGGCGCACGACGCGATACGCCGAACCGAGATCCGGAACCGGTGTCCAGGGGAAAAATTCGAGGGATACCCCGAGCCCGCGTGCAGCCGCCCTTTCCGAGAGCGCGGCAAGTGTATCGGCCAGGCGTGAAAGGTCCGGATCGTAGGGCGCGCAAATGACCTCCCGTGCGCCAAGTTCAGCGCCCGCGTCGAGGAACGCGGACAGCGACTCCACATCCGTTTCCGGTTGGATCTTGACGAATTCGATGTCGTTCACTGTCAACCCGGTGTGCTGCAGGGCGTCTTTGGTGGCACGCATCATCCGGGTATCCTGCATCAGCGGATAGCCGGGCGACGTTTCGGTCACCCGGATCAGGCGCAGTCCCACGGCATCGAAACCGGCCCGTGCGGCCGCGTCGATCAGTTCGGGCGGGGGCAGGTCGATGGCTGTCAGATGCGCGAGGGACAGGAACCGTGTCACGGGGCGGCACCGGCAGCATGGCGCCCGGAAATGAAGCCGAATGTCAGCGCAGGCCCAAGGTTGATTCCTCCGGCCGGGTAATGCCCCCCCATGACGCTCGCCATGTCGGTGCCGGCTGCGTAGAGACCGGGGATCGGCGCGCCGCTGTCGTCCAGGACGCGGGAGTGGCCGTCGGTCTGCAGTCCGGCAAAGGTGCCGAAATTGCCGGGGATGACACGGACGGCATAGAATGGGGCGCGTTCGATTGGCGCGAGGCAGGGGTTCGGTTGAACCTCTGCATCGCCCTGCAGGCGCATATAGGGTGTCGTTCCGCGTCCGAAGGCGTGGTCCACACCTTGCGCCACGCCGGAATTGAACTCCGAGACGGTGTCCTGCAGCCCCTTGGCGTCGATCCCGCAAACCTGCGCGAGTTCTGACAGGGTTTTTCCGGAACTCAGGTAACCTGTTTTCAGCCAGGGCCGGATCGGCATCGGTGCGGGACGGACAATGCCGATTCCATAGCGTCGGATGAACCGGTGGTCGCAGATGAGCCAGGATTCAGGCGTCTCGTCGCCGTCCGTCGCGTCGTACAGCGCCTTGACGTAGTCGTGATAGCCCAGCCCCTCGTTGCAGAACCTCCGGCCCGATTTCAGGACCCCGATCAGGCCGGGCTTGCCGCGGTCGATAATGTGCGGGAAGACGCCCGTCTTCCCGTTCGGCCAGGTGACTTCCGACACCGGGCACCACGCACCGGGCGAGTCCAGCGTCCTCCCCTGATGCCCGCCGACGCTTTCGCCGAGGCGCAGACCGTCGCCCGACGCTGCGGGAACGGCGAGCGTGCGATGCGTTTCGGGAAAGGGAAAGGAGGCGTTCTTCCGGGCCGGGTCGTTCGGAAAGCCTCCGCAGGCCAGAATGACACCGCGGCTTGTCCTGACCGTCAGGCCTCCATCGGGGCCGGAGATGGTCGCCCCTTCGACGCCGTTCTCGCCGGTTACAAGACCGGAGATCGCGTGACCTGTCCGGATCTCCACGCCTGCATCCTTGGCGGATCGTATGAGGCGCGCGACCAGGGCGCTGCCGTTGCGAAGCTGCATGGCGCGACCGTGACGTGCGAGGTCCCGGAGATGTCGCCCCATCCTTTTCGCCACGTAGGCGGCCGACCGCACCGATCTGGTGACCGACATGAAGGCCTTGAGATCCGGCCCCGCCTGAATGGTCAGACCCATGAAACTGGTCTCCGGTAGCGGGAGGCGCATTCGCACGATATCTGGCCCGAGTTCCCTTCCGTCGAACGGCTTGGCGATGACCGATCGCCCGCCGGTCCCGGCGCCCGGCTGATGGCCGTAGGTGTCGGGAATGTGCAGACCGGGGTCGAATTGCAGCGCTGTCTCATTCTCGAAGAAATCCACCATTTCCGGTGTTGCCGCGAGGAAGGCATCCACAAGCTCGGCGTTGAAATTGTTACCCTGGACGGCTTCGAGGTAACGCCGAGGTTCGGAGATGTCCTCGACGACGCCATGTGCCTTGGCAATCGGGTTGCAGGGCGCCCAGATCCATCCGCCGGACCAAGCGGTCGTGCCCCCGAGCACGTCGTCCTTCTCAATCAAAAGCACCTTCAACCCGTGATGCGCTGCCGTCACCGCCGCAGCGAGCCCGGCCGCGCCGGAGCCCGCGACGAGGAGATCACAGTTTTCGAACCCTTCGCTTCTCATCGGTGCATGAGACCTCCCCTTGCAAGCGCGTTGTCGGAAGGATCGGCACCAAAAGGCGTAACGTCAAATGCTTGTTTTTGACTGTTCGTAACGTGATGTTAATGTGGCGAAGGAGGATCCCATGCCCGACATGACGCTCAGACAAATCGAGGTGATCCGTGCCGTCATGATGACCGGCACGATCAGCGGGGCCGCGAAGATGCTCAACGTCTCGGCGCCCGGTATCAGTCGCCTCGTCAAGCACACCGAGGAATCGCTTGGCATACGGCTCTTCGAACGCAAGGCCGGTCTCTTCACGCCGTCGGTCGAGGCAAGCCGGGTCTTTGACCAGGTGCGGGAGGTCTACAAGCGGGTCGAAAACCTCCAGGTCGCGGTGGGATCGCTGCAAAAAGGGGAGGACGTTCAACTCGCCTTTGCCACGGCGCCGTCCATTGCGCAGTTCATTGCGGCGCGCGTCCTGCGACAGGTCCGCAGCCGGTATGCAGACCTGTTCGTCGATATGAACGTGTTGAAGATCGAGGAGACCGCCGACTACCTTCTTCTGGAAAGGGGGGAGTTCGTCATCATGAGTTCCGCTGTCCAGAACGATGCGGTCGAGAACGAGAAGATCGCCGAAGGGCGGCTGGTTGTTGTCCTGCCGGAGGGACATGCGCTTGCAAGCCAGGACAAGATATCGGTGGCGGACCTTGCCGGCGAAGCGTTGATCGGAGTCGATCCGGCGGACCCCTATGGTGCCTTGCTGGCGCAACCCTTCCTCCGCGCGGGCGTTCCGCTCAACCACTCCATGCGGGGGCGGTTTGCCCAAACGGTCGTGAGCCTTGTCCGCCATGGGCTCGGGGTCGCTTTGATCGACGAGTTCTCCGTGGCGGAAGTCTACATGCCGGGGCTTGAGCGTCGCCCGTTGGCGGATGACGTCCACGTGGGAAGCTATGTCGCGCGGAAGAAGGGACGGGTTCTGTCGGGATTCGCCGAATACACCATCAGTCAGTTTCGGCGCGAACTCGGCAAGGCGGTCGAGGACGGGCCTTGGTACCGCGCAAGAAAATAACATTATGTTAATGAGAATGAAAAACGGGTATTTGACGTTAAGTTGACCAAGGGGCACAAAGAGTGACACCGCTCGCCGAGGTACTCGGCATCCATATTCGCTCTGCAGGGGAGGACACCATGAAGCGAATTCTCGTAGGCGCGCTTGGCGCGTTGGCACTGACGGCCACCGCGGCCATTGCGGAATATCCCGAGAAAGAAATCCAAGGCATCATCCAGTGGGGGGCCGGCGGGTCCACCGACACGGTGATGCGGTCCGTCACGCCGCATGCCGAAGAGGCGCTTGGCGGCACCGTGGTCATGCAGAACATGACTGGCGCCGTGGGCGCGATTGCGCTCAACCACGTGGCGGGCTCGGCCGCCGATGGCTACACGCTGCTCATGGGCGCGGAAAACCCGATGCTCTACAAGATCATGGGGCTGGGCGACAAAGACTACGGCGAGTTCATCCCGATCTCGATCCTCGCCCGCGGCACGCCGATCCTGGTTGCCAACCCGGATGCGCCCTTCAACGACTATGCCGAGATGATCGCCCATATCAAAGAGAACCCGGGCGAGGTGAAGTTCGGCTCGACCGGGCCGGGCGGCCTGCCGTCGGTGATCAACGCGATGATCGGTGCCGTGGAAGGCGAGTTGGACGTCACCAGCGTGCCCTATGACGGCGACGGTCCGGCCCTCACCGGCTTGCAGGGCGGTGCAATCGACGTGATGCCCGCGGTGCTTGGTGCCGCCATCGAGGGCATTCGTGCCGGCAACATGAAGCCGCTGGCCGTGATGGACGTTGCGGCGAACGAGCAACTGCCGGACGCGCCTTACGTGACCCAGTTCAACGAGGCCTACAGCACCTATCTGCCGTGGGGCCCGTTCTTCGGCGTCTTCGTTCCCAAGGGCACCCCGGACGACGTGGTTGCCAAGCTGGCCGACGCCTATGCGGCTGGCGCGCAGCACCCCGATTTCGTGCAGCTGATGAACGACCGCGGCTTCACCCTGATGGGCATCTCGGGCGAGGAAGCTGACGCCTTCCTTACGAAGTGGCAGCAGGGCACGGCGTGGCTGCTGCAGGATGCGGGCCTGACGAAGGCATCGCCGGAAGAATTCGGGATCGCGCGTCCCGGAGAGTAATCTCCCTGGCAGGCCCTCGGGCGACTGCCGAAAGCGGGCGCCGCATTCCTGAGCGAAGTGCGGCGCCCATTTCATTCAGACCCAGAGCACGGCGATTCCTGGGTAATCGGTTTCGGGGAGGAAACCATGCAGCACATCGATCCTGAACATCACGACGGCACATCCGACGCCACACCAGGTGGCGAACTGGACAAGCGCCGCCCGGGCGAACTGGCCTTCGCGGCGTTCCTTCTGCTCGCAAGCCTCGGGCTTCTCTGGAGCGCCTTCGGGATCGAGAATCCCTTCGGGCCCAATGGATTGTCGTCACCCCGCTCGATACCCGTGGCGACGACGCTTGCGATGGCCGTAGCGGCCGCGATTGTCTTCCTCACGACCGTCAGGCTGCCGCTCGACAATGCGGAGAGCTTTGCGAAGGATATTCTGCCGGGGGTCGTTCTGCTCTTCGTGGTTTTCCTTGTCGCCTATGGTCTGCTCCTGCGGCCGCTGGGCTTCCTGCCCACGTCGGCGCTGTTTCTTGTCGCCTCGATCAAGATCCTCGCCAAGCGCGGTTGGCTGTGGACGCTGGGCGTTTCGCTTGGAAGCCTCCTCGTCATCTGGCTGATCTTCCGCATCGTCTTCACGGTGCTCATGCCGGCAGGGATCGTGCCGGAGGCCGAGTTCATCCAGTTCTTTCGTGGTCTTTCCAGCGGAGGTGCGGAGCAATGACGGCTCTCATGGACTTTCTCACTGTCGTAACCCAGCCTGATCTTCTTCTGCTCGTCGGGCTTGGCACGTTCGCCGGCGTCTACGTGGGGGCGATACCCGGTCTCTCGGTCACGATGGCGGTCTCGATCCTGATCTCCTTCACCTTCGCGTGGGACGTCTATCCGGCGATCTCGCTGATGATCGGGATCTATATGGGAGGGGTCTACGGCGGGTCGCGCACCGCGATCCTTCTGAACATCCCCGGCGCGCCCTCGGCCATTGCCACCGCGCTCGACGGTTTTCCCATGGCTAAGCGGGGAGAGGCTGGCACCGCCATCGGCGTGACCACGGTGATGTCGTTCATCGGCGGTTTCCTGGGGATCGGCGTCCTCGCGCTGGCTGCGCCGCTCGTCTCCGATTTCGCGCTGAAATTCCAGCCAAGGGACTACATGCTGCTTGCGATCCTCGGCATCCTCCTTGTGGGGTCGCTGAGCCAGGGCAGCCTCGTGAAGGGCATCTTTGCCGGCGCGCTCGGCATCGCAATCGGCGCCGTGGGACGTGACCCGCTGACCTTTGCCGAGCGGTTCACGTTCAACTTCCAGATCCTCGAAGGCGGGATATCCTTCATCGCCGTCATGATCGGCATGTTCGGTGTCTCGGAAGCGCTCTTGCAGCTTCACCATGTCGACAAGGACGCCGTACGGCAGAAGATCAGCCGCATCGTGCCGTCGCTGTCGACGGTAAAGAAGCACCTGCCGCTGTCGCTGCAGACCTCGGCCATCGGCGTAACCATCGGCGCACTGCCGGGCACCGGCGGCGACATTGCGGCCCTCATGGCCTATGACCACGCCAAGCGCGTGACCAAGAACCCGGAGCGCCCATTCGGCGATGGCGCAATGGAGGGGCTCGTGGCGCCCGAGACGGCCAACAACGCCGCCGTTGGCGGAGCCTTCATCCCGATGATGACCCTTGGCATCCCGGGCGATGCGGTTACGGCGATCATGATCGGCGCGCTGTTCATCCACGGCCTCAACCCCGGTCCGATGCTGATGATCGATCAGCCCGACATGTTCTGGTTCATCGTCGGCTGCCTGGTGATGGCCAATTGCTTCATGCTGCTTTTCGGCCTGACCGGCATCAAGCTCTTCACCAAGATTGTCGAGATGCCCCGCAGCGTGCTCATCCCGCTCATCATGCTGCTGTCCATCGTCGGCGCCTATGCGGTGAACAATGCGATTGCCGATGTTTACTGGATGCTTGGCTTTGGTATTTTCGGGTACTTCATGCGCCACTATGGCTATCCGCTCGGCCCGGTGATCCTTGGTGTGATCCTGTCGCGCCTGCTCGACGACAACTGGCGGCGGGCAATCATT
This sequence comes from Tropicimonas marinistellae, assembly GCF_001509585.1. Classification (GTDB taxonomy): domain Bacteria; phylum Pseudomonadota; class Alphaproteobacteria; order Rhodobacterales; family Rhodobacteraceae; genus Tropicimonas; species Tropicimonas marinistellae. Next base: position 10,518 of record NZ_LNCI01000003.1, read on the forward strand.
TCGGAGCGCGAAGACCTCGGCGCCTTCTTCGCAGGCATTCTCACGAGCCCGCTGTCGCTGGTGCTGTTTGTCGCGGTGATCTTGATCTTCGTCTCGCAGACCCCGATTTGGGGCCGGGCCAAATCGCAGCTCTTCAAGAGGAGGGACGCCCAGTCATGAGCCAGACACCGGATCTCAAGCTTGGCCTGATCGGCGACAACATCGCGCGGTCGCGATCGCCGTTGTTGCATCGGCTCGCCGGGGCGCAGAATGACGTCAACGTCCGGTACGACAGGCTGATCCCGAGGGAAATGGGGGAGGACTTCGACACCGTTTTTGATCGCTGTGTCGGGAGCGGCTATCGCGGCATTAACGTGACCTATCCCTATAAGGAGCATGTGGCGCGCAAGGTCGTCATCGATGACCCAACCGTCCGGGCAATCGGCGCCGTGAATACGGTGTTGTTCGACGCGGATGGCGCCAGGGGCAAGAACACCGACTACACGGGGTTCATCGCGGCCTATCGTGGCGCCATGGGCGCGGAAACGCCCGGTGTCGTTTGCCTCATTGGCACAGGGGGCGTCGGGCGCGCCCTCGCGTTCGGCCTCGCGGCGCTCGAGGCGGACGAAATCAGGCTTGTCGACCGGGACGACGCGAAGGCGCGTGCGACGGCGGAGGACCTGAGAAATCTCCCCAATGCACCCAGTATCAGCGTCTTCGCCGATGCGAGTGAGGCTGCGCGGGGGGCGACCGGCCTCCTGAACGGAACACCTGTCGGCATGGTTGGCCACGATGGCACGCCATTGCCGCGCGGGGCAATGGAGGGAGCCAGGTGGGCGTTCGACGCTGTCTATACGCCGGTCGACACGGAGTTCCTTCGGGACGCCGAGGCGTCCGGACTGACCGTCATCTCCGGGGAAGAGCTGTTCATCTATCAGGGGATCCATGCGTGGACCCATTTCTCCGGACTGCCGCTGGACGAGACGCGTTTGCGGGCCGCATTGTTGGAACATGGAGAAGCAGCGTGAAGACCTCCATCGCAACCGTCTCGATTTCCGGCAACCTGCGAGAGAAGCTCGAGGCGATCGCCAAGGCCGGGTTCACGGGGATCGAGATATTCGAGCAGGATTTCATCGCCGATACCGGCACACCGCGGGAAATCGGACAATTGATCCGCGATCAGGGGTTGGACATCACCCTGTTCCAGCCGTTCCGGGATTTCGAAGGCCTGACCGGTGCGTTGCGCCAGAAAGCGTTCGACCGGGCGAAGTACAAGTTCGACACGATGAACGAGCTTGGAACCGATCTGATCCTCGTCTGTTCCACGGTGCATCCGCAGGCGCTTGGCGGCATCGACCGTTCGGCGGATGATTTCGCCGAGCTTGGCGACATTGCGCGGCAGCAGGGTATCCGGGTCGGCTTCGAGGCGCTGGCCTGGGGGCGGCACGTGAACGACCACCGGGACGCCTGGGAAATCGTGCGCCGGGCCGATCACCCGAATGTCGGCCTGATCCTCGACAGCTTTCACACGCTTGCGCGCAAGATCGACCCGAATACGATCCGGCGCATTCCGGGTGACAAGATCTTCTTTGTCCAGCTGGCCGATGCGCCCCTGATCGACATGGACCTTCTCTACTGGTCGCGGCATTTCCGGAACATGCCCGGCGAGGGCGATCTGCCGGTGACGGATTTCATGCGGGCTGTCGCCGCGACCGGATATGACGGACCGGTCAGCCTGGAGATCTTCAACGACCAGTTCCGGGGCGGGCACCCGGAGGGGCTGGCGCGGGACGGCTACCGGTCCCTCGTGGCGCTGATGGATGACGTGCGCCGGGCGGAGCCGGACATCCGGATCGACGTGCCCGAGATCCCGGCGCGTGTCGGCGTCGAGGGCGTCGCCTTCGTCGAATTTGCCACCCGGGGTGCCGAGGCCGACGCGCTCGCGTCCCTGCTCCGGTCGATGGGGTTCACCCATGTTGGCGATCATGTCTCGAAGAAAGTGGCGCTCTGGCAGCAGGGCGATATCCGCATTGTCCTGAACACCGAAACCAGCGGCTTCGCCAATTCCGCCTACATCATGCACGGAACGACGATCTGCGATGTGGGGCTCTCGGTCGCCAACGCCGCCGACACGACATCCCGCGCCCTGGCTCTGGCCGCCGCCCCGTTCCGTCAACCCGTGGACCCCGGCGAACTGGATATCCCGGCGATCCGCAGCGTTGGCGGCAGTGTCATGCATTTCATCGACAAGGACAGCGGGTTGGCGAATGTCTGGTCGGTGGAGTTCACGCCGACAGGCGCCGAGGTGCGCGGGGACGCTGGCCTGACCACGATCGACCACGTGGCCGAGACGATGAAATACGACGAGATGCTCAGCTGGTCGCTCTTCTATACCTCAATCTTCGACATGACCCGCGCGCCGATGGTCGACGTGATCGACCCCGATGGGCTGGTTCGCAGCCAGGCGATCAGCGCGCGCAATGCGGAGTTGCGGATCACGCTGAACGGCGCGGAAACCCATCGGACGCTCGCCGGGAGTTTCCTTGCCGAGAGCTTCGGGGGCGCCGTTCAGCACGTGGCCTTCTCGACCCGTGACATCTTCGAGACGGCGCGGAAGATGCGGGACTTCGGTTTCGCGGCGCTTGAAATGCCGGTGAATTACTACAGCGACCTGCGCGCCCGGTTCTCGCTGACGCCGGAAAGGCTGACCGAACTCGAGGATCTGAATATCCTCTATGACGAAGACGCCGACGGGGCGTTCTTTCAGCTCTACAGTCGGCCTTTCGCGGGCGGGCTCTTCTTCGAGATCGTACAGCGCGTGGAGGGCTACGACGGATATGGCGCGCCGAACGCACCGTTCCGCATTGCCGCGCAGAAGCGGCTGGGGCGCCCGAAAGGCATGCCGAAGCGCTAGCCGGGATGGAACGCCGATCACACGGTGGCGCGGGGCGGCCGGCCCCGGGACGCACCCGAGCCTCCCGTTATGCCGGAGGCGGGCTTTCGTCACGACGAGGGCGTACTGCGACGGTGCAAGGAGTGCGGCCGTTGGAATAGGGGCGGCACGCCGATCACAGGATGGCGCGGGGCGACCAGCCCCGGGCCGCGCCCGCTTCGTCAGGCTTTCGCGGCCCCACCGGGGCCACGGTCCCTCCTCAGTCCCCCCGGGAGGGCGCATTGGCGATGTCGAGAAGCGTTCAGACGTCGGTCGGGGCTTTGGGATAAAGCGCGTTGAATTGGCGGTGCGAAGCGCCCACCCAGGGTCGGGCGCGGTCCTACGCAAAACGTCGAATGCGTACTTTCCGAAGTGACACTTCTTCTCAAAATGTCCATGACTTGAGTGCGTAAGATGTAAAGGGGTGAAGTGTATGCAAGTTGCGAAACTAATTCTGTCTGATTGTAGGGCAGGATTGCATTTGTTGGAAGATACGGACACGCCACAATTGCGTCGTGTAATCTGGGTTGGAGTAATCACAATGCTCCGAACTATAGGTGATGCACTAGATCGGAGTTCGAATCGTTTCGTTAGACAGGAGTATCAGCGACGGATTTTGGACTGGAAAGCGGAGCCGAAAGGCACTTCCATATGGAGAGACTTCATCAATCAAGAGCGAACAAATATTGTCCATGAATACGTACACGGCACGTTCCAAGGGGAAGCACTACGGTTGTTGATTGAAGACGGCCAAGGGAGTACCTTCACAGATATTGATGCAGATGTTTACTGGCCGTTGCTCGGCGGCCCATTTGCCGGAATGGATGCTAGAGACGCTGCTGGTGAAGCCATCAAATGGTGGGAACTCCAAATCGAAGAAATCGACGATTTGTCCCGTGACTAAACATCCAACTCCTCCACAAACCGCGCGTTCTCCTGAATGTACTGAAAGCGCAGTTCCGGCTTCTTGCCCATGAGGCGCTCCACCAGATCGCCGGTCTCGCCCGGTTCGTCCTCGTCGATACTGACCCGGATCAGCTTGCGGCTTTTCGGGTCCATGGTGGTTTCCTTGAGGTCCTTCGCGTCCATCTCGCCGAGGCCCTTGAATCGGGAGACGTCGATCTTGCCCTTGCCGCCGAGCCCCTTTTCCAGCCACATGTCCCGCTCCGCCTCGTCGAGGCAGTAGACGCGCTTAGCGCCTTGCGTCAGCCGGTAGAGCGGCGGGCAGGCCAGATACAAGTGGCCCGCGTCGATCATCGGGCGCATCTGGGAGAAGAAGAAGGTCATCAGCAGCGAGGCGATATGGGCGCCGTCCACGTCGGCGTCGGTCATGATGATGATCTTGTCGTAGCGCAAATCGTCGAGCACGAACTTGGTGCCGAGCCCGGTGCCGAGCGCCTGTGACAGGTCGCTGATCTCCGCGTTGGAGCCGAGCTTGGAGGAGGCCGCGCCGAGCACGTTGAGGATCTTGCCCCGGAGCGGCAGCAGCGCCTGGATCTTCCGGTCGCGGGCCATCTTGGCCGAGCCGCCCGCCGAATCGCCCTCCACGATAAACAGCTCCGTGCCCTCGCGGGCGGTGGCGGAGCAATCCACCAGCTTGCCGGGCAGGCGCAGCTTCTTGGTGGCGGATTTGCGGGCGGTTTCCTTCTCCTGCTTGCGGCGCAGGCGTTCCTCCGCGCGCAGAACGAGAAAATCGAGAATGGCCCCGGCGGATTTCGTGTCCGCTGCCAGCCAGTTGTCGAAATGGTCGCGCACGGCGTTCTCGGTCATCCGCTGGGCGGATTCGGTGGAGAGCCTGTCCTTCGTCTGGCCGACGAAGGCCGGTTCGCGGATGAAGCAGGAGACGAGCGCGCAACCGCCCGAGATCAGGTCGTCGCGGTTGATCTGCGCGGCTTTCCGATTGCCCGCCAGTTCGCCATAGGCGCGGATGCCTTTCAGGATCGCGTTCCAAAAGCCCATAACATGGGTGCCGCCCTCGGGCGTGGGGACGGTGTTGCAATAGGACTGGATGAAACCGTCGCGCGCGGGCGTCCAGTTGATCGCCCATTCCACGGAGCCGGGCTCGCCGAATTTCTCCTGGAAGTCGACCTTGCCGGCGAACGGGACGGGGGAATAGGTGGTGGAGGCGCCGAGGGTTTCCTTCAGGTAATCCGCGAGACCGCCGGGGAAGTGGAAGGTGGCCTCGGTCGGCGTTTCGCCGTCGTCGACCTCCGATTTCCAGCGGATCTCCACGCCGGAGAACAGGTAGGCCTTGGAGCGGATGGATTTGAAGAGCCGCGCGGGCTTGAACCGATGGTGGCCGAAGATCTCCTCGTCGGCGTGGAAGGTGACAGTGGTGCCGCGCCGGTTCGGGGCCTTGCCGACGATCTCGGCCGGTCCGAGCGGCTTGCCGCGGGAGAAGCGCTGTTCCCAGAGCTGCCGGTCGCGGGCGACCTGAACGACCATGGAATCGGAGAGCGCATTGACCACCGAGGCGCCGACGCCGTGCAGGCCGCCGGAGGTCTGGTAGGCCTTGCCGGAGAACTTGCCGCCCGCGTGCAGCATGCAGAGGATCACTTCGAGGGCGGATTTGTCGGGGAACTTCGGGTGTGGGTCCACCGGCATGCCGCGGCCGTTGTCGCGGATGGTCATGGCGTAATCGGCGTGAAGCTCAACCTCGATCCGGTTCGCGTGGCCGGCCACCGCCTCGTCCATGGCGTTGTCGAGAATCTCGGCAACGAGGTGGTGCAGGGCGCGTTCGTCGGTGCCGCCGATATACATACCGGGGCGCTTGCGGACGGGTTCCAGCCCCTCCAGCACTTCGATGGAGGAGGCGTCGTAGGATTGCGAGGATTGACCGCCGGATAGGAGATCTTCGGGCATGGCACTGCTCTTGGCGTCGTGTTCTATTGTGATTTCGTCTATTCTGTCAGGAATGCGCGGAAGGGGGAAGGGGGTTGCCCGGCGTACAGCCATGCGGCCCCGTGCGAAGGGGAGAACCGCCATGTGGAACGAACGTTACGACCGTCCTGATTACTTGTTCGGCAAGAAGCCGGCGGGGTTCCTGGAGGCGCATGCCCATGTGATCCCGCCGCGCTCCACGGTGCTGTGCGTGGCCGACGGGGAAGGGCGCAACTCAGTCTACCTTGCGGGGCTCGGTCATCGGGTGACGGCCTTCGACATGTCCGGGAACGCGGTAGACAAGGCGCGCCGACTGGCTGCCGAGGCGGGCGTCGAGGTGGCCTTCCACGAGGCCGACGTCGAAAGCTGGGATTGGGGAGAGAAAACCTGGGACGCGGTGGTCGCGGTTTTCATCCAGTTCGCCGGACCGCCGCTGCGGACGCGGATCTTCGAGGACATCGCACGCAGCCTGCGGCCCGGTGGGCATCTGCTCCTGCATGGCTACGCGCCGCGGCAGGTATCCTTCGGTACCGGAGGGCCGCCGAATGAGGCGAACATGTACACGCTGCCGATGCTGGAAACGGCATTCCCCGGTTGGCATGTGTTCGACGCCGCCGATTACGACGCGGAGATCGAAGAAGGCGAGGGCCATTCGGGACTGTCGGCCCTGATCGATTTCGTCGCCGTGAAACCGGCCGGCTGACATCCGCCGTCCGATCTGACGCCGATGCAGGACCGGGCTTGCCCCGCAGGGATTGCCCGATTAATGGGCGGTCATGTCCTCCGTCATGTCCTATCCCGCGCACACCCGCGCATTGCTCACACTCGGCCTGCCCCTGATCGGCGGGCATCTGGCGCAGTTTGCCATCCAGGTGACCGACACGATCATGATGGGTTGGTACGACGTGGAGGCGCTGGCCGCGATGGTGCTCGGGGGGTCGGTCTTCTTCGTCGTGTTCATCATGGGCTCGGGATTTGGCCTCGCCGTCATGCCGCTGGTCGCAGCCGCCAGCGAAAACGCGGAGGGCGCGGCGCAGGTGCGCCGGGTAACCCGCATGGGGCTGTGGCTGTCGGCGCTCTTTTCCACCGTGGCGCTGGTGCCCCTGCTAAGGGCCGAACCGATCCTTCTGGCCATGGGGCAGGAGCCGGAACTGGCGCGACAAGCCGCGCAATACCTCGCCATTGCCGGTTGGGGGATCGTGCCCGGCCTCGGCGTCATGGTGCTCAAATCCTACCTCTCGGCGCTGGAGCGTACGCAACTGGTCCTATGGGTCACGCTGGCGGCCGCAGCGGCGAACGCAATGATCAATTACCTGCTGATCTTCGGGAACTTCGGTTTTCCCGAGCTTGGCATCCGCGGCGCTGCCATCGCGTCGGTTTCGGTCCAGATCATCTCGGTGGCGGGGCTGGCGGTCTACGTCGTTCATGCCTTTCCGGAACACCAGCTGTTCGTGCGGCTGTGGCGGCCGGACTGGTCAGCCTTCAGGCAGGTGTTCCGGCTAGGGTGGCCGATCGGGCTTACCAATCTTCTGGAGGTCGGATTGTTCGCCGCATCGGCGATCATGGTGGGCTGGCTGGGGGCGATCCCGCTTGCGGCCCATGGAATCGCCATTCAAGTCACCTCGGCGACCTTCCTCGTGCACCTTGGCCTGTCCAACGCGGCAACGATCCGAACCGGAAAGGCGCTCGGCCGCGGAGACATGGCAAACCTTCGCCGGACGGGGCAGGTGACGGTATTCACCTCGCTCGTGTTCGCTGGCCTCGCGGTCGCGGCATTCCTGATCTGGCCAGACGTGCTCATGTCGCTGTTTCTCGACCCCGACGACCCGCGCAAGCCGGAAATCGTTGCCATTGGCGTCGGTCTCATGGCCATGGCGGCCCTGTTTCAGTTTGCAGATGGCGGTCAGGTCGTTGCGCACGGCCTGTTGCGCGGGGTGCAGGACACGCGTGTACCGCTCGCGATTTCTGCCGTGGCCTATTGGCCGGTCGGCATCCTGTCGGGCTACGTCCTCGGCTTCCCGATGGGCTTTGGCGCCATTGGCGTCTGGGTAGGGCTCGTGCTGGGGCTGGTCGTTGCCGTCGTCGCGCTCATGTGGCGTTTCTGGCGCAGCGCGCTTCCGGTTGCCGCACGACGGCATGGCGCCATTCCGTGACACCGGCGCGGCACTGAGATCACTGCGGATGGCGCTTGCGATACAGGTCGAGTACCTCGGCAATCGCCTCCGAGAGCGGATCGAGGCTTCGGCTGACCGGAAGCGTCTCCGGATCCTGCAAGACAAGCTCGAGCTTCTCCTGTACCTCCTCGCGTCGATCCGCATATTCGGCAATTTGCCGGCGGCCGAACCCTGCCACCTGGTACTTCGGGCCCGGGAGTTTTTTCAACGACTCCATCAGCTCCAACGGCCTGTCCGGGGTGCCGGGTGGGAACATCCGGTTGAAGACGAAGAGCGCGCGCACGGCGTTTTCCGACATACCCTCGTTTGCCCGGACTTCCTTCAGACCGAGCGCGGCGAGCGTGGTCGCCCCGAGGTGTTCGAGTAGGCTATTGCAGATGCCGCGCCCGATTGCGTCTTCGAAGCGAATGAACGTGGTCGCGTCCCTGCCGAACGCCCCGGCAACCCTGAGCGGGATATCGACCACGCGGGCCAACGCCATGCGAAAGGTCGTCGGCCTGATGTTTCGGCCGGCCCTCGCCATTTCCTGCGAGTCCGAGCCGATCCAGGATTGAAGGTCGCGATAGAAGTAGACGGCCACGACCTCTCCGTGGCGCGAGAAATGCGCGCGCATCGCGGCCATTTCGTTCTGTTGCAACTTGCACAGGAACTCGCTCGAAAGAACGATTGTCGGGGATGGCGACGCCTCGATTTTCCTGTCGATCTCTTTCAGAACGTCCTGGTCCCGCTGGCGGATCTCCGCGTCAGACAAGCCGCACTCGCGGTTGCGCACGAAATCCGACTTGTTCTCGAGAAATGCGGAATAGAGATGCGGGTAGGGCCCCGCGGGGCCGATGAACCGGACACCTTCGGCCGCCAGAGCGTCCCGGTGTTTCGCGAAGCTCTTCTGAAGCGTGGTGGACCCGGTCTTGTGCGCCCCCATGTGAAGAACGATCTTCCGCATCGTGCGCCGCCGCCCTTAGGCCTCTTCGGCGCCGCGGGCCTGAAGAACCCGGTTGGCCTTCTTGCGGACGAGCATCGAGCGCAGGTCGTGCATGGCCAGCAACAATGCGTCGGTGACCGCTTCGAGCTCTTCGTCGGTCGCCTTGGACTGCGCCCATTGGGTTGTCAGGTTCAGATGGTCGACGGTGCGCAGGATGTCGTCGATCTCGCGCTGCTTCAGGTGCCGCTGGCGCTCCTCCATCCAGGCACGGATCGCCGTGGTGTCGCGCTCGTCCAGCTCTCGGTTGCCCTGCGGTTTGATCTCGCCGTTGCGGATGTTGGCAACCGCGATCTGATCCATCTCGATCCGCCGCTGGCGGTTTTCGGTTTCGATCCGAAACACGGTCGCGCCGTTGTCGCGCACGCGAAAATAATACTCAGGAAGATCGCTCATCGGCTCTGCGTCCGGGCTTCGTTGCGTCGCGCCACACTAGGTGCGTGGCGCGACAGTGTCAAAGGCACGCAAGGCGCAGGACGCCGCCCGGGGCCGGGCGGCGCGGCCATTCAGTTGAGGCTGGCACAGAAGCTCTGGATCCGGCCGCAGGCCTCCTTGAGGTTCTCGTCGGAAGTGGCGTAGCTCACCCGGAAACAGGGCGAGAGCCCGAAGGCTGCGCCGAAAACCACGGCGACGCCGGTTTCCTCCAGAAGCGCCTTGGCGAAGGTCTCGTCACTGTCGATCTCGGTGCCGGCGGCGGTCTTCTTGCCGATGCAGCCCTCGATGGAGGGATAGACGTAGAAGGCACCTTCCGGGGTCGGGCAGGTGATGCCGTCTATCGCGTTCAGCATCTCCACCACGAGGTCGCGTCGGCGTTTGAACGTCTCGTTGTTCACCGGGATGAAATCCTGCGTGCCGGTCAGCGCTTCGAGCGCCGCCCACTGGCTGATGGAGCAGGGGTTGGAGGTCGATTGCGACTGGATCTTGCGCATCGCCGCGATGAGCTTCTGCGGCCCCGCGGCATAGCCGATCCGCCATCCGGTCATCGCATAGGCTTTCGACACGCCGTTACAGGTGAGCGTGCGGTCGTAGAGGCCGGGCTCGACCTGCGCAGGCGTGGTGAACTCGAAATCGTCGTAGACGAGATGCTCGTACATGTCGTCGCTCATCACCCAGACCTGCGGATGGCGCATGAGAACGTCGGTCAGCGCCTTGAGCTCGGCGCGGGTATAGGCCGCGCCGGTCGGATTCGACGGCGAGTTGAAGATGAACCACTTGGTCTTCGGCGTGATCGCGGCTTCCAGCGCCTCCGGCGTCAGCTTGTAGGCAGTCTCGGCGCCCGCCTCGGCAATCGCCGGCTCGCCGCCTGCCAGCAGCACCATGTCGGGATAGCTCACCCAGTAGGGCGCCGGGATGACCACCTCGTCGCCGGGGTTCAACGTTGCCATCAGGGCGTTGTAGAGGATCTGCTTGCCGCCGGTTCCCACGCTCACCTGTGCCGGTTCGTAATCCAAGCCGTTGTCGCGCTTGAACTTCTCGCAGATCGCTTTCTTCAGCTCCGGAATGCCGTCGGGCGCGGTGTATTTCGTCTTGCCCGCCTCGATCGCCGCCTTCGCCGCGGCCTTGATGTTGTCGGGGGTATCGAAGTCCGGCTCGCCCGCGCCAAGGCCGATGACGTCCTTGCCAGCAGCTTTCAGCTCGTTCGCAAGCGTCGTGACAGCGATGGTCGGCGACGGTTTCACCCGGTCGAGGGTCGCGGAGAGAAAGGACATGTACGGCCTCCGGTGGTTGATTGTGACAAATGGTCCGGCCGCTTCTTAGGCTTGCGCTCGAAGGCGTTCAAGGATTAACCGACGACATGGAGAACAGCATGGACGATACATCGGACTGGTACAGCGCCGAACGGGCGACCTTCGGAGACCGGGTGGCCGGCGCGCGCGAAGCGCTTGGCATGAGTCAGGCAGATATGGCCAAGCGCCTCGGCGTGAAACTCAAGACCGTGCGGGGGTGGGAAAACGATCTCAGCGAGCCGCGGGCGAACAAGCTGCAGATGCTGTCTGGCATCTTGGGCGTGTCGCTGATGTGGTTGCTGAACGGCGAGGGCGACGGCCTGGAAGGCCCTTCGGAGGAGCAGACCTTACTGGTACCCGAAGTCCGTTCGCTGTTGCTGGAGATGCGGCAGATCCGCTCGGAGGTCGACGATGCGGCGGACCGTCTGGCGAGGGTAGAGAAAATGCTCAGGGTTGCGTTGCTGGAGGCTGGAAAGGAATGACCGAAGAAAACCGTGTAGACCGCCTGAAACGCCTGCACATGCGATCCTGGCGACGCGGCATCAAGGAGATGGACCTCGTTTTGGGCAAGTTCAGCGACGACGAGCTGGAACGCCTGTCGGAGGCCGATCTCGACCTGTATGATTTGCTTCTGCACGAGAACGACCAGGACATGCTTCGCTGGATCACGGGCCAGGACCCGGTTCCGGAACGCTATTCGGCGTTGTTCGCGCGGATCGCCGAACACGCACGTAACAGCGGGGCCGCCAGCTAGCGCAATCGAGCCATTTTTCGATCTGGTTTAACGGCTTATTTGGAGATTGTCGCGTAGGACCATGGGCAGAAGCCAAGGCGGAGGCCCATATGAGTATTCACAGTAGCATGCGTGCGGGCCACGAACAGGGGTTCATGTCCGGATACCTGGAAACGCTCGCATTGGTGGAGCGGCTGCACCGGTTGTTGCTGGACGTGATCAAGGACGAGTTCGAGCGGGTCGGTATCCTGGACATCAATGCGGTTCAGGCGCTGCTGCTATTCAATATCGGCGACAACGAGGTAACGGCCGGCGAATTGAAAACGCGCGGCTACTACCAGGGGTCCAACGTATCCTACAATCTCAAGAAGCTGGTGGAGACGGGCTACATGCACCATCAGCGTTGCGAGATCGACCGCCGGGCCGTTCGTGTGCGGCTGACGGAAAAGGGCAGGGGCATTCGGGGCATCGTGAACGAATTGTTCGAACGTCACGCGCGGGGCTTGATCGAACGCGAGGTCATCGGCTTCGAAGGGCTGGAAGATATCACCATGTCGCTTCGCCGGGTCGAGCGCTACTGGACGGACCAGATCCGCTACATTTACTGAAGTTTTTTCCGGGCGCCGACATGGCGTTCGGCAGGTCGACGGGCTTGAGTGGGCGCCCGCTTGACCCTCGGCAATTGTCGTGCCCTTGGGCAGGCGCGACAATTGCCGTGCTTTTTGTTCGTCGGCAGCCACGTGGGTACTTGCAACGAGGATAGTCAAAGCACCGCCTCGGATGCGGAGCCCGCCGGCGTTTGGCGACCGCGGCATGACTCAGGAGTGATCGGACGGGTTTGCGTTGAAAACGGAGTCGCGAAGCGGGTGGCAACCAAAAATGGGGCCAAGTGCCCTGCATCATGGTCGATGCGCGGTGGCACTTCGAACCTCTGACGACACTGCGGTCATGCCCGGAACGGGTTTTGTGACGTCTGGCACGGATATTGTGACCTCTGGACCGGGCGCGGCATTCCTTGATCCGGGGGCCGTTGTCCCCTCAGGGGGGCGCGAGGTGGTCGTGTTTCGGTTTCGCGCACCGATGTTGCCCAGAACGATAACATCGAGTTCCCGGATGAGTTTGCGGCGCATCGCCTCCGCAAATGCAGTGTAACCGTCGGCCAGTTCCACGAAAGCGCCCCTGCCGTAGATCACGTGATGCCGGAAGTAGCGGAGCAAACCCTGCGTTTCGCCCGCCATTGCGCCGAAGGCCGTGCTGTACCCGGGGCCGATGACCAGAGCGTTGACTTGCATGTCCGATAGATGCGGCCGGGCATCCTGCGGACGCGGACCATCGTTGTTGCGCCCGTCTCCCGAGATGTCGATGACGCGTCTTGCACAATCGGGCCCCTCATCGGCGCGGTCCTGGCCGAACCGTAATGCCGCCCCGATCGCAGTGCTGACGGGGGCTTCTCGCCGCGCGGTTTCGCGCAGCAGATCTGCGACAGCTGCGACGTCGCGCTCGGCCTGCATGGTCCACCAATCGACCAGAACACGCTGGTAGCCGTGTCCGCTCCACTCGTAGACAGAGAGCACGACAGGCACCGCGGGCATGGAGAGCAGCGCTGCCTGTACCTCGGGCTCTTCCAGCGCCCACGCCAACCCGTCCATCTGTAGTCGGTACTCGCTCGCATCGACGGACCCGGACACGTCGAGCGCCAGTTGCAACGACAGCCTGCACGACGCCTGCGCCGTGCCGGCCAGGGCCGACAGGGCGGCGATGGCCAGCCCGCCGGCCAGCCGGGTCAGAGCCTTACCAGTGACCGGTGTTCTCCATGCTTGTCCATGGTTCGGCCGGCGCCAGCGCGTCGCCCATCTGCAGCAGTTCGACTGAGATGTTGTCGGGCGACCGCACGAAAGCCATGCGCCCGTCGCGCGGTGGCCGGTTGATGGTTACGCCATTGTCCATCAGATGCTGGCACATCTCGTAGATGTTCCCCACCGCATAGGCGAGATGCCCGAAATGCCGGCTGTCCGAGGGCAGGCCCTCGTCGCCGTCCCAATTGTACGTCAGTTCCACAGGGCACTCCGGTTGGCCCGGTGGCGACATGAACACGAGCGTGAAACGGCCGCCCTCGCTCTCGGTGCGGCGGGTTTCCTCCAATCCGAGCAACTCGAAGAAAGCTATGGATTTTTCCAGGTCTTTGACGCGCACCATCGTGTGCAGATATTTCACGTCCACCGCGTGTCTCCCTCGCGTTTCCGGTGAAGATACACTAGCGCGCGGCACGCGCATGGCAACCGGGATCGACCCGGAGGAGGGCGATGGTCAAAACGCGGAGCGGAAGCCGAAGTTCACACCTGTCTCGACGATGTCGAAACGGTCCAGGTTGGAGCGTGTCTCGGCATGGCTGATCGTGACGGTCGGTGAAAACCCGTAGTAGTCGATTTCTTCGAACCAGAGCCGCATGGCGAGGCGCCCGCGAAGATCCTCTCGGTTCGTTTCGTATTCGAAAATCGGAAGAACGGTCGTGTCGTCGCCAATCGTCACCGGATCACCCAGCCTGTATTGCGGGTACTCGGGGTAACGTGTCTTCTGCACATCCGCTTCAAACGTGATCCGGACGCCATGGATTGGCTCGGCAAGCGTGTATCCGACGCCGCCATGAATGCGGTCTCGCTTCAGAGACCTTTCTCGGGAACTGGTGTCGAGGATCCCCATCGAGAGCCGCAGGCTGGCGCCGCTTTGTAGCTCGTGGAAAAGCGTGGCGTTGGCGCTGAGTGTCTGAGACGTGGCATCGTCGGTCACGCGGCGGAAACCTTCTGCGCCGGCGTCGAGACGAAGAATGGTCGACTTGTTCAGGACGAAGGGCTTCGCGATGCCTGCACGGGTATAGCGCGAGTAATCCTCCAGGCCGTACCAACTGCGCCCGGACAGAAGATTGAACTCCAGCGGCGTTTTCCAGTCGTCGGCGCGCCACTTGTGAACGAGGCCCAGGGCGACGGACGAATAGGCGTAGTCGCTTCCCGATGCATCCGGTGCTTGTGCCTGCGCGTCGTCCGAGAGCGCGTAGGTCTGGCCGAAGAGATGCAGGCCTGCGGAGGTCTCGTGCCGCTCGCCTTCCGAGAAGCGATAGCGCGTGGTCAGACCGCTGGTGAGCTGAAGCCCGGAAAGCGCGCGGGCATCTCCGGATATCGCGCCCTGGTTGCCGCCCGAACTGATCGTGTCATTGGCCGATCCGTTGTTCACATTCGACGTCGGGGAGACGGAGAAACTGAGATTCGTGGACCAGGGGTTCCGGTCACGCACGTAGCGGTAGTCTCGGGCCGCGATGGCCTTTGCCTCTTCGTCGGGTGCGTACTGCGCCGCCATGCGCAGCCAGAGTTGCGAGCGCGTGCGTGCTCCCTTGGACGCATAGGCCTGGGCCCGGACCATCGCGGCCGCGAAGATCTCCTCGTCGGTATCGGCGAGACCATACGCCTCGCGCGCGGCGTCGAGCGCGGCGTCGTAGCGGCCGAGGTCGCGCAACGCCTGCGACTTCAGGATCAGCGCGTCGATATCCTGAGGATCGCGACTGAGCAGCGCTTCGGCCAGTTGCAGAGCCTGGTTCGGCTGTCCGGTCTGCAGGGAGAGCTTGGCGGCGGCCCGCATTTGCGGCGGGGTCAGCGTTACCGGCTCCGCCGAAGCGGCAATGGCGCCCCCCAAAACTAGGGAGGCGCCAAGAAGAAGGGAAAGCAAGCGGCGGGTGCCGGGCCCGCGCTGCCCGTTATCGGCTGAGGATAAAGCCACCGGTTTCTCGCACGGTCACGCTTTCGTAGCGGGGGTCTTCGCTTTCGACGACGATCACGCCGACGATTTCCTCTGCGTCGTCCCCGGAGATCACAGCGTAGTAGTTGCCCGACTCGAACTCTTCCAGCGAGTCGCCTGTGCCCGGCTTCCAGGAGTTGATCTCGCCCGCAATCTCGCCGTTCTTGTCCAGATGGCCCGGGCCAACCTTGAAGATCAGGGTCGGAAGGGCTGTCACCGTGGAGCCGGTATCGGCTGCAAGTGCATCGAGGATGTCTTGCGTAACTTCGTTGCCGTCGATGTCGAAGATCGCGCGGTCGGTGACGTAGCCTTTCACCGCGCCGCCGTTGTCGAAATCCTCGAAGTCGATGTCGACATTCATCGTACCGGTGGAGTATTCCACGCCGTCGCGGCCGTTGAAGTCGCGCAGGCCGGCATAGTCGCCCTCGTAGGTGGCCTGGCCTTCGGTCGGCAGCACGACGCTCCCGTCACGCTCGTAGATGAAGCCGCCATACCCGTAATCCACGTAGGCACCAGTCCGCACGATCGCAAACCGCGTCGCGCCGGACCGGCTCACGCCGTAGATCGCCTTGTGCGGGAACTGCTCGATCTCTTCGCCGGAGAGAGGGTCGACGACCGTGTCCACCGCCTCGTAGACCGCGAAGGGCCCGAGGCTGCCAACGGCCACGCCGCGGGTGTAGGGGGTCGCTTCCGTGCCGTCGAAACCGAGGTTGTTCACCAGGAAGGTGTCGGTGTCGGAATCGTAGCTGACCTGCCGCGCAAATCCGGTGCCGGCATCCTCGTCATAGGCCTCGTAGCGGATGATGCCCTTCTTGGCCGAGGGGCTCGTGGTGCCCGGCGGCAGATCGCTGTCGCCGTCGATGCTTCCGTCGTCGCCGTCATCGGTGTCGTCGCCGTCGTCACCGTCATCGGTATCGTCGCCGTCGTCACCGTCACCGGTGTCGCCGTCGTCCCCATCTTCGGCGGTATCCTCGCCGTTGAAGACAGGGTTACTGCCGCTGCCGTCGCTGCATGCCGCAAGCACACCAAGCAGCGCTAGGATTAGCGCCAGGTTCTTTGTCATTGGACTGCTCTGCCTCGGTTCGTTTTGCCCAATGGTGCGCAAGCCCGGGCCGGCAAGTCAACTGTCAAGCCATTGACGATACGCGATTCGCCCCACCTGTGACTCTTCTGCGTCCACCACCGCATATGGAGGTTTTCTGCGCCGCGATCCATAGATATGGTGTGCGCAACACCCCACCGAGACAGAAGGGAATCGCCCCATGCCGCTGACCGAAGACCAGATCGCCGAAATCGCCGCCCAACGGTCGGTAAGCCAGCCCACGATGCGCGCAACCGCGCCGGGCATGGAGAAGCATCTCTACACGGCATACGAGGTGCTCGACCACGGTTTCGTACGGGTCATCGACTACATGGGCGACGATGCCGCCATCGTCCAGGCGGCCCGCGTCTCCTACGGGGCGGGGACGAAAAAGTCCCGCGACGACAGCGGCTTGATCCGCTACCTGATGCGGCACTGGCACTCCACGCCCTTCGAGATGTGCGAGGTCAAGTTGCATGTGAAGCTGCCGGTTTTCGTGGCGCGCCAGTGGATCCGCCACCGCACCGCCAACGTCAACGAATACTCGGCGCGTTACTCCATCCTCGACCGGGAATTTTACATCCCCGCGCCGGAACAGCTCGCCGCGCAATCGACCGTGAACAACCAGGGCCGCGGTGCGGTACTGGAAGGGGCCGAGGCCGCGAAGGTGCTGGAGATCCTGAAGGGCGATGCCGGCCGCGCCTACGATCACTACGAGGAAATGCTGAGCCAGGAGGGCCAGGCCGGGCTGGCGCGGGAACTGGCGCGGATGAACCTGCCGGCGAATGTCTACACCCAATGGTACTGGAAGGTGGACCTGCACAACCTCTTCCACTTCCTGCGCCTGCGGGCGGACGAACACGCGCAATACGAAATCCGCGTCTACGCCGAGACCATCTGCAAGATCGTCGCCGACTGGGTGCCCGCCGCCTACGGCGCCTTCGAGGATTACCGGCTGGGCGGGGTGAACCTCTCGGCGAAAGCCTTGGACTGCGTGAAACGGATGCTGAAGGGGGAAGCGGTGACGCAGGAGAACTCCGGGATGTCCAAGGGGGAATGGCGGGAGTTTGAGGGGTTGCTGGGGTGAATTCCGAGGCGAGTGTACCTCGTATTGTCGCATCAGCCGCAAGTTCTACTGCGTTCCTAAGCGCTTTTTTTGGCTGTTTCTTGGCGTCGTGGCTGGTGCGCTCATTCAGCACTACCTGAATTGGCTTTCTGGCCGTCGGCAAGCGAAGCTGGCTTTCGAAGCGCTAAAGACAGAAATTGCTCACAACATAAAGGAGGCCAATGCCGTAAAAAAAGTTGGCGGAGCTGCGAGAGGACATTGGTAGTGGTCAGTTAGAAGAATCTAATTTGTTCGTTCCCATGCATAGGTTTGACTATTTGGCGATCTCTCCGCTCGTCAAGTCCGGCCATTTTTATGTCCTCCTGGGGCCTGAACGATTTTCTCAATACCTTGAATTCATGTATTTATTTTTAGTGTGCAATGCCGAGATATCCACCCAACAGATGAGGCGTTACCACAGTGAAAATAGATCAATTTCCTATATTAAATGGCTGGATGAAAAGGCTGAAAGGCTAATATCAGAGCTTACAGAGATAGGAAGTGGAAAGATTCGACGTGGGCGTTTAATCACCTAGTGGTCCGCCCGGGCGACCAGCCCGGGCCGCGCCCGACCCTCCCCCCGGGAGGGCGCTTTGGCGATGCGGCACGCCGCACGCGCGTCATCCGGGCTTTCGAGATAAAGCGCCGACCACGGGCGGGGCGGACGCCCACCCAGGGTCGGGCGCGGCCCTTCCCGCGCTTGGTTGCGTTTGAGATCGAGCGGGCACGGTTGGTTCGTCCCGAACCGCCCCGCGGGAGGGCGCTTTGGCGACGCGGCACACCGCACGCGCGTCCTGCGGGCTTTAGATACAAAGCGCGGACCTCGGGCGGGGCGGACGCCCTCCAAAGGGGCGGGTGCGGCCCTTCTCGCTCCGGGGCGGACGGCCTCTCGTGTGGGGGATTTGCAGCCGGGGCGCGTGACGGTCAGGAGCCAGCTGATTACCCGCGCCCCGCTGCCTGCCCGGTGTAGCGCCCAATCCGTTAGCGTTGCGTAAACGCGCCGCGCGATGCTCCGGTGCTCGGGGCGGCGGCTTGCGCAACGCTGCGGGGCCTGCCACCCTCCGGACATGACCGATGCCGAGATCCGCCAGCGCCTGATGGACCGCCTTGCCGCCCTCGATGCCGAGGATGCGGCCTCCGCCCATGCGCGGGCCGTGGTGGATCTGGACCAGACGTCCACCGGCCGGCTCTCCCGCATGGATGCGTTGCAGCATCAGGCGATGGCGCAGGCGCAGGCCCGGCGGCGGGCGGGGGAACGGCTGCGCATCCGGGCGGCGCTGGAGCGGCTGGACGATGGCGAATACGGCTATTGCACAGATTGCGGCGAGGCGATTGCGCCGGACCGGCTGGCGCTCGACCCGGCACTGGCGCGCTGCGCAGATTGCATGCGCGGCTAGCGGCCCCCTCCTTCGAGACTGCCTTGCCACGCCAGATCCCGGCGCTAGGTCGCCGAAAGGAGGTAGCGATGACCATTCTCACCCTGTTCCTGGCGACCGGCCTGATCTTTCTCGCGCTCGACGCGGTGATGCTGAGCACTGTCTTGCGCCCGCTCTTTGAGCGCCACCTGGGCGAGGGGCTGCTCGACGATCTGCGGCTCGGGCCGGCGGTGGCCTTCTATCTGCTCTACATGGGCGGGCTCATGTACTTCGTCTCCCTGCCGGCGCTGCGGGCGAATGCGCCGACGGCTGCGTTGTTGAATGGCGCGCTGCTTGGGTTGGTGGCCTACGGGACGTATGAATTGACGAGCTATGCGGTGATGCGGGATTGGCACCTGTCGATGACACTCGTCGACATGGCCTGGGGGGCGGTTTTGACCGGCGTGTCGGCGTGGGGCGGCGTGCTGGCGGCGCGGGCCATCGGCTGAGCTTGCCTCGACGGGCGGGTCGTGGCACGCAGCGAACGACGAATAGACACCGGAGACCGCAATGATCCTCTACGGCCTGCCAACCTGTGACACCTGTCGAAAGGCGAAGAAAGCATTGGAGGCCGGCGGCTACACGGTGACGTTCCGCGATGTCCGCAAGGAGCCGCTGACCACGGAGGAATGGGCGCCGCTACTGGCGGAGTTCGGCGAGGCCCTGGTCAACCGCCGCTCCACCACCTGGCGCGGGCTGACGGAGGCCGAGCGCGCCGCGTCGGCGGCGGCATTGCTTGCGGAACATCCGGCGCTGATGAAACGCCCGGTTTGCCAGGAGGGAGAGACCGTGAGCCTTGGGTGGGACGCGAAGGCGCGCGCAATGTGGAAATTGTGAAGGGATTGGTACCCAGGGTATAGAATTCGCGCCTTGATCGTCGTCATAAGACTGTTACAGTTCTAGCCTTGCAACAGTTGAGGACCGATTCCAGTGCGCCTCGTTACCCTGATCTGCGCCTTCCTGCTTCCCACGGCACCAGCCATCGCCCGGTCGCCGATTGCCGATGTTATTTGCGCCCCCACGGACGAGATGCGTGAAAAACTGTTACGGCAATTCGGGGAGGTTCAGCAGGGGACGGGGCTCCGGGGCCCCGATCAGGTTATGGAACTCTGGTCGGGTGCCTCCGGGGACTGGACATTGGTGATGACCTATGCGTCGGGACAGTCCTGTATCGTCGCGATGGGCGAGCATTGGGACGGCCCAGTTTACCCGCGTGAGGGGTAACGGCGCGGCCTCGCGCCCGCCTCAGTCCGCCAGCAGGTCAGGCCGTTTCGGTCTCGCGAACACTCACCGGTCCGAAGATCTTGTCTTCTGCCCGTTTGCGGAGAACGGCTGAGATATCCGGATTCTCGTGTTCCCAGGCGCGGAACCGTTGATCACCCTTTTTCTGAAGTGCGGCGTGCAACGATCTGGAACCGTTGTCGTACTCCGATCGCTCCGCGGGGTTCAGGAAGTGCCGAATCACGACGTCGCGCTCCGCCCAGGCGGCCGTGGCGGCTTCGTCTGGCAATGCACCTGTAAGCGCAAAAAACGTATGCGCCTCGTACAACGCCAGTATGGCCTTCAGGTTCGGCATTTTCCTGTCTCCTGCTCATCGGGCTCGGAGACGCGGACCCTTTGGGGGGCATCAGCCACACGGCCGCGCCTCCTCCCAGTAACGTTATGCGGGAGAAGATAGCACGGTTCCGCTCATGGGAAACCCGCAATTGCTGCAATGCAGCAATGCAAGCGGGCGAACGACAGCCGCGCCGGGTTTCGCGCGGCTGCTAATCTTGAAAAGTTACTTGTTTACAATGCTTTTAGGTCTGTCGCTGAAGAGCGGCCGTCGCGGCCTTCACGTAGTTCGTAAGCGATCTTCATGTTGTCGGCGAGGCCGGTCATGCCGGCGCGTTCCACGGCGCTGATGTGCACGAACACATCCTTGCCGCCTTCGTCGGGGGCAATGAAACCATAGCCCTTGGTGGTATTGAACCATTTCACGGTGCCCGTCGGCATATCCCGCGTCTCCTTCGTCTCATCTTAGTCCGCCCGCGAAATTGCGGCGGCGTGGTCACGGAGCCGATCAGTCTCGCAGTGGCATGGCCAGTGAGTCGTAGGTGGCATCGTCACAGGTCAGAGGGTGCCGGAGTTGTGAAATAAAACAACCCTCTTTGGCGAATCATTTCGTCAACGGTCGATCGATGCCTATCAGGCGGTCAATGGAGATCGGTCCTGCACCCCGCAAAACAAGGACGATGAGAACGAAGATCCAGAAACTGCGCTGATCCATGATGAGCGAATCCGAGGCACGGTCGAACCAGCTTCCGATGGTGGTGGCATCGGCATTGTGCCCGTAGATGTCCGTCAGGCTCTGCACGGTGACGAATCCGATCATGCCAAGGGCGGCCAGGCGGGTGAACAGGCCGAGGACGATGAGGAGGGGAAGCAGGAACTCCGCCCAGGTGCCTGCAAGAATGACGAGTTTTTCGAGGAACGAGAACTGGCTGGCGTCGTAGAGCACGGCCTCGGCCTTCTTTGGGAAGATCTGAGCGTATGCCCCTGTCGAAGGCGAAAACAGTCCGAAAATCCCATCGCCGAGTTTCGTTTTCGCAGACGCCCAGAAGTACATCAGCAACACGGCTGCAAAGGCGAACCGCGCCATTGTGGGGATCGCCCAGGACGAAACGGCTCGGTCAAGCGCACCGAACACGCCGTTGTGGAGGCGAATGAGCGCGGCTGCGACCTGCGCCTTTCTCGACTGCGCGTCTTTGCCTGCAGTCTCGGTTGCGGAGACGGTCATCGTTTCACTCCTCTTCGATTGCGGTGATGGCGCCCCCGGCGATCAGGGCGCCGAGTGTGGGCATCAAATCGAACGCGGGATCCCTGCCACTTGCCGTCGCGAGGGCATCGCCAAGCGTTTGCCTCGCCGCCAGTGCCGACACGAATGCGCCGCCGGCCGGGGTGAGCGCCTCGACGCCCGGGTCGAATTCCGGGCGCGTGACGAGCGCGGTTTCGGGCCGCATTGCGGGTTTCGGCCCATTGGCCATGTTGAATTTCCAGATGGCGGCGATCGGCCAGTCGGAAGCAACCAGGCGCATTGCGGGGGCAAGGATCAGGCGGGCTGCGGGCAACCGATCCGGCGGAATCTGCTGGAGCAGCGCCGGGTCTACCGGTTGGCTGTCGGCTGCGTGATAGGATTGCCGCAACGCCAGTTCCAGCCGTGCCACATCGGGTAAGTAGCCCAATTTCTGCACGGGCTCGAAGGTTTCCAGAAAGGCCGGCATCGCGTCGCCATAGAGGGCGATGAGGGGCGAGCGCGGCGGATGGGCGCGCACGAAATGGCCAGCAAGGATGCTGAAATTGTTCGGGCCCAACAGCTTTTGGATCGCCGGGAACGCTTCTGCGAGCGCGTTCGACAGACTCACGATTACGTTGTTGCGGTAAACATCAAAGCGTTTTCCTGCCGCCCGGCCCTTGGGGTCCACCAGACCGTCCGGTACATGTGCGGTCGGGTCGAGGATGGCGGATCGGAAAGCGTGCTGATCCACGTTCATTGCAGGGCCGCCTTCCGTGCGGGTGCGAGGATCGTGGCCGCCCGGTCAGCCTCGGCGGCAAGGACGCTCCAGTCGGGCACATCGGTATCCCACTCGATCAGTGTCGGACGCGGACCCATGAGGGATATCGTTTCAGCATAGAGCTTCCACACGGGGTCCACGACTTCGGTGCCATGGCTGTCGATGAGCAGAGGGTCGCCGTATTCGTCGACCTGTTCGTCATGGCCGCCAAGATGGATCTCGCCGACCAGGTCCAGCGGGAATTCCGCGATATACGCGTTCGGGTCCGTCTGCTGGTTGGTGGTGGCAACGAAGACGTTGTTGACGTCGAGCAGTAGGCCACAACCGGTCCTGCGGGCAATCTCGCGAAGGAAATCCGTCTCAGACATCGCGGATTCGGCAAAGGCGAGGTAGGTCGAGGGATTTTCCAGCAGCATCTGGCGTCCGAGGGCTTCCTGCACCTGGTCGATGTGCGAGCAGACGCGGGCGAGGGTTTCCTCGGTGTAGGGCAGGGGAAGCAGGTCGTTCAGGAATTCGGTGTCATGCGTCGACCATGCGAGGTGTTCCGAGAAGCTCGCCGGATTCAACCAACCGACGAGCCGCGCGAGCCGCGCAAGGTGGTCCGGGTCGAGCGGCGCTTCGCCGCCGATCGAGAGGCCGACACCGTGGACCGAGATCGGAAACCGCTCTGCGAGATGACGAATTTGCGCGATCGGGCGGCCGCCATCGCCCATGTAGTTCTCCGCATGGATCTCCAGCCAGCGAACCGGCCCGGGGGATTCCAGAATGTCGGTGAAATGTTGCGGCTTGTAGCCGACGCCGGGGGCAAGTGGCAGGGTGTTGCGGGCGGTCGTGTCGAGCATCTGTCGTCTCCGGGGCTTCGGAATGGGCGTGCCCGGCGAATGTCTCGCCGGGCACATCGGGGTCGGTGACGCCTTACGCCGGCAGATCGCGGTCCAGAGCTTCGAGCGAACCCATGCGGCCGTCCGGCAATTCCATGCTCTCGCAGGTGCCGGCGTCGACCAGCTTCCAGGCGTTGCCCTGATAGTCGACGGTGGACGTGCCGGCGCAGGTGGTGCCGGGACCGGCGGCGCAATCGTTCTGTCCGGCCATGGAGACGCCGAAGCACTTTTCCTTGCCGTCCTGGGCCGAGGCCATTCCGGTGGCGCCGACGCTGACGAGGGCGGCTGCAACGGCGGTGGCGAGAATGGTCTTGTTGGTCGGTTTCATGAATATACTCCAATTGATCGGCGCCGTCGTGGCGTCCGTGCTTTCCTGTTCGGTGGTCTGGCGGAAGATGTTACGCACCTCACGAATTGGTTATGGAAATGGTCAAACCCGTGAGGCGGCTGTAACGTTTTGCCGTTCCGCGCGAATGGAGGGGAAATGACGGATCGCAACGACCGGTGGGGGGAGCTCCTGCGGAGGGCGAACGGCGGTGACGCTGTGGCCTATGCGGAGTTCCTGACCGAGGTGGCGCCTGCAATTCGGACTATCGTGCGAGGGCGTTCGGGCGACGACAGTGGCAACGAGGACATCGTTCAGGAAGTCCTGCTTGCGATCCATGCGAAGCGCCATACGTGGCGTGAAACGGATCCGGTGACGCCCTGGCTCTATGCCATAGCGCGTTACAAGACGGCCGACGCCTTTCGCCGCCTGCGGCGCGGGCCGGTGCAAGTGCCGATCGGGGAACATGCCGACCGGCTGGTGGACGAAGGGCAGGGAGACCCGACGGCAGCGCGCGATCTGACGCGCCTGCTGGGCAAGATCGATGACCGTTCCGCCAGCATCGTGCGGGCGGTCGGGCTGGAAGGGGAAAGCGCGGGTGAGGTCGGCACTCGCATGGGAATGAGCGAGGGGGCGGTACGCGTGGCCTATCACCGCGCAATGACCCGGCTGCGCCATCTGGCGGCGGCCGACCACGAGAAGGACGAGATGTAGAGATGAAGACCGAAGACCTGATTGCCACCCTTGCCGCGGACCCCGCTCCCGCGAACGGCCCCTCGCTGGAACAGCGTGCGGTGACCGGCGTGGCGATGGGCGCAGCGGTGTCCATCGCCGTTTTCGCAGCGTTCTACGGCCCGCGGCCGGAGCTTGGCGACGCGCTTTCCGACCTCGTGTCCTTAGCCAAAACCCTGCTGCCGCTTTTCCTGGGTGCAATGGCCGGTTTGCTTGCGCTCCGCGCCGCACGACCGGGTGCATCGTTTGGCATGGCGCAGCGACTGGTCTGGATCGTTCCGGCGGCGGTGGCCGCGCTCCTCGTCTGGGCCTTTGCAACGACCCCCGCCGCGCAGCGCCTGCCGCTGTTCGTGGGCCATTCCATTCACGTCTGCCTGCCGTCGATCCTGTTGCTTTCGTTGCCGATCCTCGGCGGGCTTATCCGGGCCTTGCGACAGGGCGCTCCGGTGCAGCCGGCGCGTTGTGGTGCGCTTGCCGGTCTGGGCGCGGCGGGACTGGCGACGGCACTCTATTCGCTCTTCTGCGTGGAGGATTCACCACTCTTCTACGGTGTCTGGTACAGCCTCGGAATCCTGCTGGTCACCGCCTTGGGCGCGTATCTCGGGCAGCGCAAACTGCGCTGGTAACACCTCTCCTATAAGCCTCTACGCTACTTGAAACGAAACGGGCGGCACGCGCCGCCCGTTTGGTTTATGTTGAAAGAACAGAGGGTTATTGCAGGTCTGGCGGCAACGCTTCCTTGGCCAGTTCCGCGACGATCTGATCGAGGGGTATCGTCTGCGTACGCTTTTCGCCCAAGCGCCGTACGGTGACGGTTCGGTCGTCGACCTCTCGCTGCCCAATGGCCAGGATCACCGGCACCTTGCCAACGGAATGCTCGCGTACCTTGTAGTTGATTTTCTCGTTTCGGATGTCGGCCTCCGCGCGCAGGCCCGCGTCCTGCAGGGTCTTCACCGCTTCCATCACGAAATCGTCGGCATCCGAGACGATGGAGGCAACCACGACCTGCCGGGGCGCCAGCCAGAGCGGCATCCGCCCCGCGTAGTTTTCGATCAGGATACCGATGAACCGCTCGAAAGAGCCGAGAATGGCGCGGTGCAGCATTACCGGGCGGTGCTTCTCGCCATCCGCACCAATGTAGGTCGCGTCCAGCCGCTCGGGCAGGTTGAAGTCGGCCTGGAAGGTGCCGCATTGCCATTCGCGGCCAATCGCGTCGGTCAGCTTGAAATCGAGCTTCGGCCCGTAGAAGGCGCCTTCGCCCGGATCGAGTTCAAAATCGTTCCGCACGTTGAGGATCGCCTTTTCCAGTGCCGCTTCGGCCTTGTCCCAGACCTCGTCGGACCCGACGCGCACCTCGGGCCGCGTCGAGAGCTTGATGTCGAATTTCGAGAATCCGGTGTCGCGGTATATGTCAGACAGCAGGTCGATGAAGGCGGCGCACTCGCTCTCGATCTGGTCCTCGGTGCAGAAGATATGCGCATCGTCCTGGGTGAAGCCGCGCACCCGCATGAGACCGTGCAAGGCGCCATGCGCCTCGTAGCGGTGGCAGGAGCCGAACTCGGCCAGCCTGAGGGGCAGGTCGCGATAGCTCTTGATGCCCTGGTTGAACACCTGCACGTGGCAGGGGCAGTTCATGGGCTTGAGCGCGTTCGTCCGCTTTTCGTTGGCATGTTCCTCGTCGATCTCGGTGATGAACATGTTCTCGCGATACTTGTCCCAGTGGCCCGAGGCTTCCCAGAGCTTGCGGTCGACCACCTGCGGCGTCTTGATCTCGCGATAGCCGGCGCGGTCCAGCTTGCGCCGCATGTAATCTTCCATCTCGCGATAGATCGTCCAGCCGTTCGGGTGCCAGAACACCATGCCCGGCGCTTCTTCCTGGAAGTGGAAGAGCTCCATCTCGCGGCCGAGCCGCCGGTGATCGCGCTTCTCGGCTTCCTCGAGAAAGGTCAGGTAGTCCTTGAGTTGCTGCCGGTTCTGGAACGCGACGCCATAGATCCGCTGCAACATCGGCCGGTTACTGTCGCCGCGCCAATAGGCACCCGCCACCTTCATCAGCTTGAAGGCATCCGCCGGAACCTGGCCCGTGTGCTGCAGATGCGGGCCACGGCAGAGATCCTGCCAATGGCCGTGCCAATACATCCGGATCGGCTCGTCGCCCGGAATGGCCTCGATCAGCTCCACCTTGTAGGGCTCGTTATTGGCCTCGTAGAACCTCACCGCCCGGTCGCGCTCCCATACCTCGGTGGTCACCGGATCGCGGCGATTGATGATCTCCTTCATCCGCGTCTCGATCTGGCCGAGATCCTCCGGCGTGAAAGGCTCTTCGCGGTCGAAATCGTAATACCAGCCGTCCTTGATGACCGGCCCGATGGTGACCTTGATATCCGGCCAGATCTCCTGGACGGCCCGCGCCATGATATGCGCGAGGTCATGACGGATCAGTTCCAGCGCCGGGGCCTCATCCTTCATCGTGTTGATGGCGATGGCGGCATCGGCCTCGATGGGCCATTGCAGATCCCAATGCGCGCCGTCGACGGTGGCGGAAATGGCCTTCTTGCCCAGCGAAGTGGAAATAGCGGCGGCGACCTCGGCGGGCGTCGTGCCCTGCGGGAAGTCTCGGCTCGCGCCATCGGGGAATGTGAGGGAAATCAGGGACTGGTCTTTGGCCATGCCGCTCTCCTCGTCGGTTTGGCGCCCACGGAACGCCCGGTTGCAGGAAATATGTGTGCGGGCCTCATGCGCCCGCCGGCTGGCGATGTCAATGGCGGAGGCCAGATGCTGCGCGCGGGATGCTGTCGGATGTGGTAGTCTGTTGGCCTGCCCGGGCAGGCGGGTCCGGATGACGCCGATGGAGGAAAGGCAATGACAATCGCCAAGAACACGATCTGCGTCTGGTACGACACGGAGGCCGAAGCGGCGGCCCGCTTTTATTCGGAGATCTTTCCAGACAGCTACGTTCACGCCGTCCACCGGGCACCTGCCGATTATCCGTCGGGCAAGGCGGGGGACGTTCTGACGGTCGATTTCACCGTTGCGGGCATTCCCTGTCTCGGCCTCAACGGCGGGCCGACCTTCTCGCACAGCGAAGCCTTTTCGTTCCAGATCGCGACCGACAGCCAGGAGGAGACGGACCGGTACTGGAACGCCATTGTCGACAATGGCGGCCAGGAAAGCGCTTGCGGCTGGTGCAAGGATCGGTGGGGCATCTCGTGGCAGATCACACCGCGCGTCCTGACAGAGGCGCTCGCAGCCGGCGGCGAGGAAGCACGGCGCGTTTTCGAGGCAATGATGGAGATGCGAAAGATCGACGTCGCCGCGATCGAGGCCGCGCGGCGTAGCTGACGGCTACCGGAAAAACGCCCGGCGCGCCTCCTGTTCCATGCCAAGCCTCATCTGGACTTGCGCCATCTCTGCCATGAGAGCTTTTCGCGCCGCGGGGTTCGTTTCGGCGGCGTAGCGTTTCTGCAAGTCTTGAATTTCTTTCTTCAGAACGATCTCGCGTGGCAAGGCGCCAGCCTCCGCCATGATCCTGTGACCCACTGCCGTACCGGTGTCGACCATTGCCGCCTCTGGGCGTTCGGGCAACGGCTTTCCTTCGCCCGGCAGTCCCGACAGCGTGCCATCGGCGCCCGCCCGTCGCATCCGGCGTTCGGCGATACGATCCCATCGGTTCATAGGCTCATTCCCCTTCGGTTTCCGTCCAGCGCTCATCGGGGTCGAAGGTCGTGATATCGGCCGCCACGGCGAGGGTGTCATCTCCCAAATCCGCTTCGAAGACCCGGCCGTTTTCGCCAACCATGAAGGTCATGACCCCGGTCACCCCGTAGTCCGCGGGAACCGCAAGAAGTGCGTGCCCGGCCACCTGGTTGCCGTTGATCATGTAGCTCATTTCGCCGCCTTGCGCCGCAGGCCCCTGCGCGTTGAGCAGGCGGAAGACGTAGCCGAGGTAAGGTTCGGGATCGAGGTCGCCCTCGCCGTCAGCATATCCGTCGAAGCTCGCGCGCGCCGCCAGATCGCCGATAGGGCTGTCGCCGCCGGGCCAATAGAGGCCATCGCGCGTTCCCTCGGTCGAAATCACATGCGAAGCGAATTCCATCACGCCGTCGCCGTCGTGATCCACCTGCCGGTAGGCGCTCTGGATCTCCACGTAAGCGTGCAGGGCGTCGATGACGTCGAGCTCGTTCAGCCCGATTTCCCGTGCCGCGATTTCGTCGAGCCCGGATTCAATGTCGAAACTCCAGCCGCTATCGCCGCGTACCAGTTCAATCGGAAATGGCCAGTCATCTGCGCCGAGCACGATCTCGGCGCGGCCGTCCGCGAGTGGCACGAAGAGATAGCCTTCGCGATAGGCGATCAGCATTTCCGCCCAGTCCTGTGCGCGTTCAGGATCGCCATCGGGGCGAAGCAGGCCAGAGACACCCGGGCCGAGTGCGGCAACCACGCCGCCGGCAGATCCGTCGGAAAGAGCGCCGACGAGCGCATCGAGCGCCTCCTGCGGGCCGGGGTAGGTGGGCGCGTCTTCGGCACCGGCAGGGGAGTTCATGCAGACCAGGGACGCGGCGAAGACCGAGAGTGCGTGTTTCATCGTCTTACCTGCGCTTCTTCATCTTGCCGCCGCCGCGCGCCGAGGCCTTTCTGGCCTTGTGTCCGGATGAGCTCTTCTTGATCGCTCCGCCCGATGGCCGTTTGGCGGTTGGCTTCGGTGAACGGTTCTGAACCGCGGCCTTGGTTTTGGGCTTCGAAACCTGGGGGCGGTTCGCCGTTTTCTTTGCGCCCGCGCTGCTGGCGGCCTTCTTCGCCGCAGGCTTGTTCGCCGCCGGTTTGGCATTGCCTTTCGGTCGGGAAATCTGCTTTTGATTGTTGCCGGATTTCTTCAGCAATTCCTTGCCCGCGACGGCACCGGCGGCGCCTGCCGCGCCCACCGTTGCGGCCGCGCCGAGCCCGCCACCGGCGTCGCGCAATGCCCCTTCGTTGCCGGGGCGAGTGATATCCGCCGCCCCCGTGCTTTGCGAAAGCTTGTCCCGGAGCGCGTCGCCCTGGCTCTGCTTGCGCTCCAGCGGCAGCGTGGTTGCCCCCTCCTCGTCGCGCCGTGCGGCGATCTTGTCTTTCGCCTGGTTCTGCCGATCCGGGTCTGGTTTCCAGCCTTCCACCTTCTCGCGATCAATGTTCTTGATCTTGTCCCGGTCGATGTTCACCTCGTCCCGGTCGATATTCTGAATCTTGTCGCGGTCGATCTTGATATCGCCGGTGTCGATCTTGTCGCGGTCGATATTCAGCTTGTCCCTGTCGAAGTCGATCTCGTTGCCGATATTGACGTTGCCGTCCACGTCGATGTCGATATCGGGCTCACGATAGATCGGGCCGCCGCCCCAGCCGGCACAATTCCGGCAGCCCCAGTAGTCATCCCAGTCGTCGTCATCGTCGAAAATCTCGTCGATCAGCGCAACTGTCCCGAAAGCCAGCGCGCCGGTCAGCACCGCATCCGCCACCGAATAGCTGTTGGTATCGTAGACCACGTTCGGATCGTATTGCGGCACGTAAACGACCTCGGGATCCGCCGGCTGGATGACAACCGACTCGGTCGGTGCGTCTTTGGTGGACACGGTCGTCTCGACCTCTTCCACCGATACCGTCTGCTCGTCTGTGTCCACCAACGCGCCGGTTTCAATGGCCTGCTGGCGCAACACTTGCACAGCAGCCATCACGTCGTCGCTCTGGGCGAGCATGGCGTTGCCCATCGTGTCAGTCCAATCCACGTGGTCCGCCATTTCGCCGATAACGGTGGGAAAGGCGGTGGCCAGCACCTCAACGCTGGGGTCGAAGCCTTCCACGGCGATCGCCGCCTCCAGCTCTTCCGGTGGCAGATCTGTGTTCTTGTCCAGCAGATTGTCGGCCTTCACCACATCCAGCGGATAGGTGGACGCCACCAGCACCTGGATCAGCAACGTGTCGGGATAGAGCGCGACCGGTGCGGCCAGCGTCTGTAACTCGGCGTCCGTCAGCAGATCGGCCTGCGCCGCCGTTCCCTCGGCCGAAGAAGCATCCTGAGCCGAAGACGGGCCCGCCAGCAGTGCCAGAGACGCCAGACAAGCTAAAAAGGTTCGGTGCGCCATTCCAAGCTCCTCGCGACCCGACTATGCGGGCGACGGTAGGCGAGGGGAGGCAGCCGGTCAACGGTTCCCCGCGCTGCGCCGGTTTCGGAGCCGCGCGGGGACGGGATCAGGCGATTTCCGCCAGGCGTTCCAGCGCTTCGCCGAGCCGCTCGGCCTCTGACCGGCGCGCGGCGAGGTTTTTGCGCACCTCGTCGACCACCTCTTCGGGCGCGGAGGCCACGAACTTCGGATTGTCCAGCCGCTTGGCGAGCCCGCCGATTTCCTTGTCGAGCTTGGCGATGGATTTCTCCAGCCGCGCCTTCTCCTCGCCAACATCGATGATATCGGCGACCGGAAGGCCGAAGGTCGCGCCGGGAACAGGCACGGTGATGCAGCCCTTGGGCATCGCGTCAAAGGCCTGGAGCGAGGCGACGCGGGCAATCCGCTTGATCAGCGCCTCGTTGTTTTCCCAGGCGGCTTGCGCGGCGGCATCGAGCCCGGTGTGGACCATGGGCACCTGCAGCCCGGCCGGCACCCGCACCTGCGCGCGGGCGGATCGGATACCGTCGATGAGCGTGATGACCCAGTTCATCTCCTTGTCCGCCGCCTCGTCCACCAGATCGGCCGCGGTGTAGCTGGGCCAGTCCGTATGCACGAGCATCTTGGAGCCGCAGGAGAGTGTCTGCCAGAGTTCCTCGGTGACGAAGGGCATGATCGGATGGAGGAGCGTGAAACATTGCTCCAGCACCCACCGCATGGTGGCACGGGTCTCGGTGGCAAGGGATTCGTCCTCGCCCTGCAGGAGGGGCTTGGCGAATTCCACGTACCAGTCGCAGACCTTGCCCCAGACGAATGCATAGAGCCCTTGGGCCGCATCGTTGAAGAGATAGGCCTCAAGGGCCGCATCGACCTCCTCGCGAACCTTCGCCGTCTCGCCGATGATCCAGCGGTTGACCGTGGCTTGCGGCTTTTCGGCGGGGTCGATGGGGGCGACGGAGGGCTCGAAGACGCCGTTCATCTCTGCGAAGCGCGCGGCGTTCCAGAGTTTCGTGCCGAAGTTGCGGTAGCCTGCGATACGTTGCAGATCGAGCTTCAGCACCCCGCCGAGGGAGGCCATGGCGGCATTGGTGAAGCGCAGGGCATCGGCGCCGTATTCGTCGATGATCTCCAAGGGGTCGACCACGTTGCCGGTCGATTTCGACATCTTCTTGCCCTTGGCGTCGCGGACAAGGCCATGCAGGTAGACGGTGTGGAACGGCACCTCGTTTTCCACCGCGAGTTGCATCATCATCATCCGGGCGACCCAGAAGAACAGGATATCCTGCCCTGTGATGAGCACGTCGGTCGGGAAGTACTTCTTCAATTCCTCGGTTTTCTCGGGCCAGCCCAGCGTGCCAATGGGCCAGAGGCCCGAGGAGAACCAGGTGTCGAGCACGTCGGGGTCGCGGTAGTAGGGGATCGCTGACGGCTCCTGCGGCGAGCGAATGCGGCCCTCGGTGCGAGTCCGTCCAACCGCCGCGCGCAGCAGTTGTTCCGCTTCCCCACGCTCGGTAACCAGCTTGAGATCGCTGTGACCGTAATAGTCCGTCATCATCGCGATGGCATCTTCCTGCGTCGCTGCACAGAAGGGGCGCCATTCGGCTTCCGGCTCGCCTTCGTGGTCGAAGAGGGCGGGCGCGTACCAGACCGGAACCTGGTGTCCCCACCAGAGCTGCCGGGAAATACACCAGGGCTCGATGTTTTCAAGCCAGTGGTAATAGGTCTTCTCGCCGCTCTCGGGCAGGATCCTGACCGTGCCGTCGCGAACCACATCGAGCGCCGGGCCGACGATCTTTTCGGCATCGACGAACCACTGGTCGGTCAGCATCGGCTCGATGACGACCTTTGAGCGGTCGCCGAAGGGCTGCATGATCGGCTTGTTTTCGACCAGCGGGACCGTTTCGGTGATTTCCTCGCCGCTTTCCTTGTCTTTGCGCGTGACCTCGTGCGTGACGGCCAGCCCTTCCTCGGTGATCTGGGCGACGACCAACTTGCGCGCCTCGAACCGGTCGAGCCCGCGCAACTCGTCGGGGACGAGATTTAGTGTATCGACATCCGTTTCGTTGAACGCCGCACCTTCGGCGATTGCCTGGGCGTGGGCGGCTGCGTCGGCATAGGGCGCGCCATCGTTCCGCATATGGCCGGTCGTATCCATCAGGCGGTACATCGGGATGCTGTTGCGGGAGGCAACGCCGTAGTCGTTGAAATCGTGCGCGCCGGTGATCTTCACCGCGCCGGAGCCGAAGTCCGGGTCCGGGTACTCGTCTGTTATGATCGGGATCAGGCGGCGATGCTCTTTCGGCCCAACCGGGATTTCACAGAGCTTTCCCACGATGGGCGCATAGCGTTCGTCCGACGGGTGAACCGCCACCGCGCCGTCGCCGAGCATGGTTTCGGGCCGGGTGGTGGCGATGGAGATGTAATCCCGCGTCTCCCGCAGGGTGACGTTGCCGTTCTCGTCCTTCTCGACATATTCATAGGTCGCCCCGCCAGCGAGCGGATACTTGAAGTGCCACATGTGACCGGCAACTTCGATGTTCTCCACTTCGAGGTCGGAAATCGCGGTCTCGAAATGCGGATCCCAGTTCACCAACCGCTTGCCACGGTAGATCAGACCCTTTTCGTACATGTCGACGAAGACCTTGATGACGGCCTCGTGGAAATCAGGACTGTTCTCGTGACCGGTGCGCGGGTCGTTCGGAGCGCCGGCCATGGTGAAGGCATTGCGGGACCAGTCGCAGGAGGCACCGAGGCGTTTGAGCTGTTCGATGATGATCCCGCCCGAGGTGCCTTTCCAGTCCCAGACCTTCTCCAGGAACGCCTCGCGGCCCATCTCCCGGCGGGTGGCGTTTGCCTTGTCCTTGGCCAACTCGCGTTCGACGACCATCTGCGTGGCGATGCCGGCGTGGTCCTGACCGGGTTGCCAAAGCGTATCGAAGCCGCGCATCCGGTGCCAGCGGATCAGGATATCCTGCAACGTGTTGTTGAAGGCATGACCCATGTGGAGGACGCCCGTGACGTTGGGCGGCGGGATCATCACGCAAAAGGTTTCGTCGCGGCTGGCATTGGCGCCGGCGCGGAAGGCTCCCGCCTTTTCCCAGGCGGCGTAGATGCGCGGTTCGGCCGCTTGGGCATCGAAAGTCTTTTCCATCGGCATGTATCTGGTCCTCGGATGGGTCGGAGGTTCCTGTAGCGAATGCTTCGCGAGAGGAAAAGGCCGGTTGCCAAATTGCGCGCCCCAAGGGGCGCATTCCACTTGGCCGTGCGGGTGGCGCGGCGACGCGGTGGGCCAGCGCAGGGCCTGTGGAGGGGGAGGGGGGCTCGGAGCCCACCAAAGCGGATGCCGCTTGCGGTTTCGTCCTCCCCTGAGCCTTGCCTGCCGGGTCGCCGCCCGCTGCTCAATGGAAATGGCGGTTTCCACGGGGCAAGCCCCGCGGAGCCTCCGCAATTTCCCTTGACCGCCGGTCGCCGATCCGCCCGACGGGCCTCAGGCGAGGACGGCTCCGAAGCGGATCATTCCCCGTAGCCGGTCATTTCCAGGTAGCCGCGGCCGGTATGGCTGCCAGTGATGCTTACCGGGCCTTCCCAATAGGGGAAGGAGGTGTCCATCCAGGCATCCGGGTTGAGGGCGCCGATTTCGACCGAGAGGCCGTGTGCGGGCAGGTCGACCTGCCATCGGACGGGGATTTCTTCGGCGCTCTCGGCGAGGGGGGTGAGGATGAGCGCGCCGTTGCCGTAGGGGGCGGGGGTGCCGTCGGTGGCGATCCATGTGGCGGAGGTGAATGGCGGCCCCGTGCGGTCGCGCAGGCGAAAGCCCATGAGTTTTTCGCCGCTGTCGAAATGCAGCGAGATCCAGTCCCAGCCGTCTTGTGTTTCGGCAAGGGGCTGGGAGGACCATTCGCGGTCGAGCCAGCCGTGCCCGGTGACCGGGATGTCGGTGTCGTCGAGGGTGAGGGTCCCGGCGACGCGATAGAAGGGCTGGGAGTAATAGTGGCTCGCCTGCCCACCGGGAGACTTCACAGAATAGCCGCCCTCGCCTTGGAGGACCAGCGGGCCATCGGCGTCGAGCGTGAGCGCGTAGGAGAAATCCGCGCCGTGAGCGGTCAGGTTCAGACTGTCCAAAGCGTCCGCACCTGTGCCGGTGCCCGACATATGCCAGTCATCGATCCAGGCGGCAAAGGGGTCCGCCGTGACGCCTGCCTGCCCGATACCGCCCCGTGCGAGCTTTTCGGCGCTGCGGTGCGTGTCGCGGCTCGTGAGCGCGGCGTGGGCCATCCAGATCTGCGGGCTGGCCCATCCCTCCACCGGCGCGTCGGGCTCCGGAGCGAGGGCGGAGCGGAAGAGCGTCCATTGAACACCATACTCTTCCCCGTCCGCACCAGCGAGGTTGGCGGTGAGATACCACCACTCGATGCGGAAATCCGGATGGGCGCCGTGGTCGGCCGGGAACGTGAGCGGGATTTCGCGGCTGGGCAGGGCAAAGCCCTCGGCTTCGGTGCCGAGCCCTGCGAAGCCCTGGGGCGACGCCGGCGCGGAGACCATGAAGCTCAGACCGACGAGAAGCGCGCAAAGCGCAAGGGGCGGTCGTCCGAATTGGCGGGCAAGGCTATCTCTCATCGGCGAAGACCTTGAGGAATTGTGCAGGCGCGGTGCGCGCGAGGCGACGCGTCGGTAAGGCGCCGGCAGCCGCGGCCGCGAGGAGAGTGAGCGCGAAGAGTGCGACCCATTGGAGCGGAAAGAGGAACATCGGCAGGCGCCAGCCAAATGCCTCGACATTGACCACCGCCAGCAGACACCAAGCAAGCGCGAGGCCCACTGGGAGCGCTGCGAGGAAGGTTAGGGCCGCGAGCGCGAGGGTGCGCAGGATCTCCAGCCGGGCAAGGCGGCGGCGGGTCAGGCCGAGTGCCCAAACCGGCGCCAGTTGCGGCAGGCGCATGGTTGAGAGTGTCAGCAGCGCCGTCAGGATGGCGAAGCCAGCCACCGAGAGGGTCAGCACGTTGAGCGCGCCTGTCACGGTGAATGTACGTTCGAAGACCTGCAGCGAGGTCGCCTTAAGGCGCGCCTGGTCAATCAGGTTCGCCTCCGGCAGGCCGTAGTCGTCACGGAGGGCGCGGGCGAGCGCGGGCGGATCGGATGCCACGATACCGTGGCGGAGCCGGGGCACATCCGGATGGTGTGCCAGCAGGCTGTCGAGCCCGACCACGGCCTGCCCGACCGGATTGCCGTAGTCGGAATAGACGCCGACCACCGACATCGTCCATCCTTCGCCGATGTGCAGCGTGTCGCCGGGTGAGAGCCCCGCCCGGTAGGAGAGCTGTTCGTTGATCAGCACGCCACGATTGGCGAAGGCCGCGTCCCACGTGTCGGGCGTGGAACGCAGCAAGGGCCAATGTTGCCGGTAGACCGCATGATCGACGATTCCGTAGACCTCCCCCGGCGCCTCCGCGAGCGGCAGGTCGACCTTCCAGATCGGCAGGACGGCGTCGGCGCGACCGGAAAGCCAGGACCGGAGTGCGCGACCGTCCGCTTCGTTGCGGGCAGTTACGTAAATGTCGGAGACCAGGCGCTGGTCGAGCCAGCCGGTGAAGGTGAGCCTGAAGGAGGCGACCATCGTGGACACGCCGATATTGGTTGCCAGTGCCAGCATCAGCGCCATCATCGCAAGCGACAGGCCGGGGAGCTGTTGCCGGGTGTCCGCCCAGAACCATTGCGCGAGCGGACGGCGGGCATGGCGAGCGCCGAGGCCGAGGACGGCCGCGAGCAGGCGGGGCAACAGAAGGGCCGCCCCCAGCAGCACCCCGCCGAGCAGGGCGAAACCGGCGGCAAGCCCGTCGGCGAGCAGAGAGGCACTGATCCCGGCGGCAATCATCGCGAGCCCTGCAACGGCTTGGCGCCGCAGCGCGCGCGCGGAGACGGTGGCCCAGGCGCGCGGCTGGGCGGACGCCAGCAACGGCATGCGGTGGACCTGATGCAGCCCGTGGGCGGCGGCCGCCAGCGCGCCGACCTGGGCAATGGCCAGCCCTGCCAGTGCCCATCCGGGATGAAAACCCAGCACGCCGCGCACCTCCGCCCCGTAGAGCCCGCGCAGCGTGGCGGCGACGTCCGGAAGGAGTGCCCCGGCAATGAGATAGCCGAGCGCGATGCCGAGGCTGCCTGCGACGAAGGCCAGCAGCATGACCTCCGCCAGAAGCAGCGCAAGCAAGCTGCGCGCCGGCAGACCGAGCGCGCGAAGCGTTCGGAACATGGGTCGGCGTTGTTCGAAGGCAAGCCCGATGGCGCCGTGCACGATGAAGAGGCCGACCGCGAAGCTCAACAGCCCGAAGGCGGTGAGGTTCAGGTGGAAACTGTCGGTTAGCCGCGCCATGTCGCCTTGATCCTGCGCGGGTGTCAGGGCAAGGGCCGGGGCGATCTCCTCCAACGCCCGTCGGTGGTCTGGTTGGCCGGGGCGCACCAGGAGGCGGTCGATCATTCCGCCCTTCTGCAACAGGATTTCTGCCGTGCCGATATCGGTGAGCATCTGTCCCGGCGGAACCGCCGTATCCGCGACGAGCCGCGGCAGGCCGGGCGCGCCCTGAAGCGCATCGACAGTCTCTGGCGCGGCAAAACCGACACCGGGCGGGCGCAGCATGTCGAGCGGGTCGATACCGGCATCCCCGGCAAATGACGCCGGCAACAGGCCTGTCGGGGCGGTCAGAGGCTCCAGCCCCGTGACCCGCAGGCGCGTTTCGCCGCGAAGGATCCGCCCTTCGATCACTGGCGAGACGTCCCAGCCGTCGCGGCGCAGGGCGACATAGGTGGCGACGGGCATCGGGCCGTCCGGGTGCGCGAGGCTGGCGTAGCCACCGATGCCCAGCGTGGCTGCGGCCGCATCGTAGCTGCGCCGGGCCTCGCCGTTGATCGCCTGCACTGCGGACCAGAGGGCCGTGGCCAATGCAAGCCCGGCGAGCAGGGTGAAGAGCTGGAGCGGCTGGCGCCGCCAGTGCGAGAGCAAGGCGGCCAAAGCGGCGCGCCTCATGCGACGCTCCCTTGGGAGAGGTGCAGGCGGCGGGAGAGGCGGGCCGCGAGGCGGGTGGAGTGGGTGACCATTAGCAGCCCGGCGCCGGTTTCCGTGACAAGTTCGAGGATCATGTCCAGAACCCCGTCGGCGGTCGCCTCGTCGAGGTTGCCGGTGGGCTCGTCGGCCAGCAGGACCGGCGGCCGGGGCGCCAGCGCCCGCCCGATGGCGACCCGCTGCTGCTGTCCGCCGGAAAGCTGCTCCGGGTAGCGATCGAGCAAGTCCGCGAGGCCGAGCCGGTCGGCAAGCGTCGCACACCACGCCGCGTCGTGCCGGCCGGCAAGGCGGGCTTGAAAGGCGAGATTGGCGCCGGTGTCGAGCGAGGGGATCAGGTTGAATTGCTGGAACACGAGCCCGATCCGGTCCCGCCGGATCGCGGCGCGCCCGGTGTCGCCCATGGTGGCGATCTCCTCTCCACCAAGCAGGATGGACCCGCTGTCGGGCTGGTCCAAAGCGGCCAGCAGGTGCAAAAGCGTGCTCTTGCCGGAGCCGGATTCGCCCGTCAGAGCCAACGTCTCGCCCGCCGCCAGATCCAGCGAAACGCCATTCAACACGGGCAACGACCCGTCGCCGGTGGGAAAGCTCTTCGTTAGGTTTCGGGCTTCGATCAGCATGAGGGTGACGTAGCGCGTAATCCGCGCAGGGAAAAGCGCGTGTGGCAAAGATGCGCGTCTGGCGATGGACGGTGCACGCGAGAGCAGGTAGGAAAAAGCAATATTGGATATTTGCAAACTATGGTAAATCTGGCGGTATTTGAACGATAGAATAGGTGCTCAAAATGAAATTGGTGCGAATGATTGCTGCCTTTTGTATTTTCGCGGCTTTTGCGTCGACGGTCGGCTCTGTCGATGCTCAGGAACGGGTTGGACCAAAGATCGTGGAATTCTCAGTTCATGGCCCGGGCAAAACCGTGAAGTACAAAATCAAGGTTCGGCAAATGAAACGTGCATTTGGCAAGAAGACCTATGTGGAGAGCGGATTGGCGACATATGAAGCTGTCGGCGCGAAGGGCGACGCCGACATGGACTACGGTGGAATTCTTTGGAATTTGGTCGCTATTGAACGTGCGACAGGGTGCGCAGTGATCCGAGAGACAATTGTGAATGACCGAAATCGATCCTATGCGGCGGTGGATTGCGGGACGTCGCGTGATCGCATCGCCCTGCCGTTAATGATAACGGCCGGATCGTAAGTCGGCGGAAAACTCCCAAATGGGCGGCGGGGACCGGGTATTTCAATTCGCAGTCCGAAAGCCGTGCCGCCCTTACCCCCGCCCTCCCGCAAACCGCACTTCCCAGCCTTCCCGGTCCTCGTCGCCGATCTTGGCAAAGAGGGTATCTGGCACGGAGAAGCCGTGGCCCGCCTCCAGCACGGCGAGCGCGGCTTCCATGTCGGAGGGCCAGCCAGTGTCGTCGGTGCACATCGCCTCCAGCAGCGTGGCGGCGGCGCCGGGGATGAAGGGGGCGGAGAGGACGGCGTAGACGCGGATCAGGTTCAGCGCCAGGCGAATGTCGGCGGCCGCGCGCTCTGGGTCTGTCTTGAAGCTGGTCCAGGGCGCGGCGGTTTGCAGGAATTCGTTGCCCGCCACCCAGATCGCCCGCAGTTCGGCGGCCGCCTTGCGGACCTCGATGGCGTCCATGTGGCCCACGTAGGTCGCGAGGCGCGTGTTCAGCTCGCCGATGAGGCGCCGCCCGTCTTCGGTGATTTCCCCGCCCTCCGGCACTTCCTCGCCGAACTTCGAGCGGCAGAACTTGGTCACGCGGCTCACGAAATTGCCCAGCACGTCGGCAAGATCCTTGTTCACGCCGGTCTGGAATTTCTCCCAGGTGAATTCGCTGTCGGAGCTTTCCGGCGCGTTGGAGAGCAGCCACCAGCGCCAGTAATCGGCCGGCAGGATCTCCAGCGCGTCGTCCTGAAAGATGCCGCGGCCCTGGCTGGTGGAGAACTGCCCGCCATCATAGTTCAGGTAGTTGAACGACTTGATGTAATCGACGAGCTTCCACGGGTCGCGGCTGCCGATCAGCGTCGAGGGAAAGGTCAGGGTGTGGAATGGCACGTTATCCTTGCCCATGAATTGCACATAGCGCACGTCCTCCGCGCCCGCGTCGGTGCGCCACCAGCGCCACCAGTCCTCCTCGTCCTTGCCCTGTGCCTCTGCCCATTCGGCGGCGCAGGCGATGTATTCGATGGGCGCGTCGAACCAGACGTAGAAGACCTTGCCCTCCATGCCCGGCCAGCTCTCGTCGCCCTTTTTTACCGGGATGCCCCAGTCCAGATCACGGGTGATGCCGCGATCCTGCAACCCGTCGCCATCGTGCAGCCATTTCTTGGCGATGGAGGTCGTCAGAACGGGCCAGTCGGCCTTGCTGTCGATCCAGCTGTCGATATCGTCTTTTAGCGCAGATTGGCGCAGGAAAAGGTGCTTGGTTTCGCGCACCTCCAGATCCGTCGCACCGGAAATGGCCGAGCGCGGCTCCAGCAGGTCCGTTGGGTCGAGCTGCTTGGTGCAGTTCTCGCACTGGTCGCCACGGGCGCGGTCGTAGCCGCAATTGGGGCAGGTGCCCTCGATGTAGCGGTCCGGCAGGAACCGGCCATCGGCGGGCGAGTAGACCATCTTCTCGGAGACTTCGGAGATGTATCCGTTCTCGGCCAGCCGGCCCGCGAAATACTGCGTCAGCCGGTGGTTCTGTGGCGACGAGGACCGGCCGAAATGGTCGAAGGAGAGCCCGAAGCCGGCGGCGAGCCGGGCCTGGGTCCTGTGCATCTGGCTGCAATAGGCGTCCACCGGCATGTCGGCCTTGGCCGCGGCCAGCTCGGC
Source organism: Tropicimonas marinistellae (assembly GCF_001509585.1). Taxonomy (GTDB): domain Bacteria; phylum Pseudomonadota; class Alphaproteobacteria; order Rhodobacterales; family Rhodobacteraceae; genus Tropicimonas; species Tropicimonas marinistellae. Next base: position 50,804 of record NZ_LNCI01000003.1, read on the forward strand.
GGGCGTGCCGTGTTCGTCGGTGGCGCACAGGAACAGGACTTCGTGACCGCGGGCGCGGCAGTAGCGGGCGTAGAGGTCCGCCGGCAACTGGCTGCCCACCAGATTGCCCAGGTGCTTGATGCCGTTAATGTAGGGAAGGGCTGAGGTGATGAGAATGCGCGACATGCGAGGGCTGCTCCGTTTCCGACGCAGGAGCCTTTAGCCGATGCATCGCGCGAGCGCCACTCTCCTGTGGCACTTGCGGCGCGGACCGGTGCACGCATGACCGGGGCATGCCCGCAGGCGACTACCTATGATTGGCCTGCTTTCGTCCACGGGATGCGATGTGCTCGGTCCCGCTAGTCGCAGTCGCAGCCGTCACCGCCCATTTCCGGCAGCATCTCTAGAATCGAGATCACGCCGGCCGCGTTCAGATCGATACTGCCCTCTACGACAAACCCAAGGTGCCCTTCGCCGAAGTCCCGGAAGCCGCCGCGGCTCACATGTGCATCGAGCGCCAGTAGCGGGTCAGGCATATCGAAGCACATATCCTTGTCGACGAGTTCCGCATTGAGTGCCTCGCGCACGCGGGTGGAAATGCGTTCGGTCAGGTTGAGCAGGTTCATCACGCCGCCGGCCAACCCGCTTGGCTCGATTGTCAGCTCTTCCAGCTGGGCATACAGGCAATTGTCGACAATCTGTCCATCCAGCAATGCGTCAACGGCGGTGATATTGCTGATCGTGCGCTTGCGGCTGTCGAAGTCGTTGGCGGCATTGCATTTGTACCGGATGAGTTGGACCCGGCCGAGCAGACGGATGTGGTCGTTTTCCGAGCGTGCCTTGTCGAGTTGCAAACCGATTCGTTGTTCGCATTCCTCCTGGATGACACCGGACAACAGGCCCGGCAGGTTCACCTGTATCGCGCGGAGATTGCCTGCCACCTTGACGTCGATCCGCGTTCGGCTGGCCGGTTCGAGGTAGACCTCCATGAAGATCGGCAGCCGATGCCCATTGATATCGACACGCTCCGTGAAGGTCAGCGGCTCGGAGGCGGGCAAAACACACGGCCAGAGTGCCAGCAAAGCGGTGATAACGGCGTGCTTCATGGCGACTCCCTTGAGAACCCTGTCCAGAATGAAAACACGACGCTACCGCGTCAACGGTCGCCGTTCGCGTCGGCAGGTTTTCTGTCGCGCGCGTCGCGGCTGCCGCGCAGCAACCGGCCGATGGTAAAGGACGTGCGCGGTGCATAGACATACGGTGTACGCTCCGAGACGGTAGGCCGGGCGGTCATCCGGTAGAGGCCGACGATAGCCAGGATCGCATGGGCCGTCGCGATCAGGACAAAGAGCGCGGCCGGTCCGAAACGCGCGATGAGCGTTGACGCTAGGAGCGGCGCCCCTATGGCACCGACCGCGAAGAAGAACATCAACGCGGCAGATAATTCGACACGCTCGCGGCTTTCGGCGAAGTCATGGGCATGTGCAACCGCGACGGAGTATACCGGGAATGTGGTAAGGCCGAATATCACCGCGTTGGCGAAGACAACCGCACTATTTGCGGCGCCGATGGAGAGTGTTGCCGCGCAACTTGCCACGGAGGCGAGAGAGAGCCCCAGGAGAACCCAGCGGCGGTCATACTTGTCTGCCAACCATCCAATCGGCACCTGTGCCATGGCGCCTCCAAGCACCCAGGCTGCGAGAAACCAGGCAATCTGGTTTGTACTCAAGCCGACTTCCTGCCCGTAAATCGGTCCGACCATGCGGAACGCGGCCGACGAGATCGCGGCCACGACGACGGCGGCGGCAGCCAGCGGCGAGCGGCGAAAGGCGAGTTCGGGCCGCAAGCGGGGCGCGGCTGGCGTTTTCGGCTGGCGCACGGTTGTAAGCGCTATCGGCAGGAGTGCTGCGCAACAGAGAATTGCCAGAAGGTTGTACGAGACGTAATTCGCCGGCTCCAGTACGCCGATCAGGAGTTGTGCGCCGATGGCCGCAGTCAGGTCCACGCCGCGGTAGTAGCCCATGACGCGCCCCCGAATCGAGTTGCGTAGTTTCGCCTGTAGCCAAGCCTCGATTACCGTGTAGCACCCGGCGACACAGAGGCCCGTGGCGGTGCGCATTGCGGCCCAGGCCCAGGGATCGACGATCATCATGTGGGAGATGAGGCCGATCGCACCGGTCGCAGTGAAAGCGGCGAAAGCGCGGGAATGGCCAACCGATCCCATAAGCCGCGGCGCCCACCAGCACCCAACAAAGAAGCCAAGGAAATGGGCCGACCCCAACAGCCCGACCTGCGATTTGGTGAAGCCCAGCTCAAGACCTGAAAGGGCGTCAAGCGGACCCACGCCGCCGGAAGATAGTTGTAGCAGCAGGACAGAAAGCAGAAGGGCTGCAAAGGAGATCAGGAGGCGCATGAGACGGGTCCGTACGGGTCACCGCCGGGCGTGAAACGGAGACGCTGTTGCGTCTGGCCCGTTCGCGACGCCCGAGGTCGTTCCCGGGCCTGATCGCTCTATGCAGTCATATCCGCGAGAATCTGTTGAAGGCGGGGGACAATGACCACGTCTCCCGACATCTGACTTGCCAGGCGGCACGAAATACGAACCCGGTTCATTCCACTCCCTAGGAACAATGCGCCCAGTCCGCTTCTCCGGGCGCTCGGAATTCGCAGACTGAAGGAAGCGTCGCGCGACGCGGTTTACCCACGTTCACCGGTCAGCGGTCGCAGATGCGAGGCGCCACTCTCCGTCCCGGAACTCAAGATACCTGGTGTTCGCCTGACGCTGCCGTTTCTTCAGCAGGTCGTTGTAAACGAGGCCGCAGGCTGCACCCACGGCGGCAGCCGGCGGGGCCGCGGCGCCGGCGACAAGCATTAGATTGTAGCATCCACCAAGCATTCCGACGGACTCGACCGAACGGTTGACCTCGTGTGCCGGCAGTCCGGCATTCGTCAGGAGTTGTTTTCCCGCGCATTTCAGACCGAGCATGGCAACAGGCGCGGCCGGTCCGAAGGAGGCATAGGCAGGGTTGAGTTCCGTCAGACCGCTCGCCGCCGCAAGTGCGGAAGCGCCGGCATCGGAAAAATCGCCGATCCCGAGCCGCGCGCCCGCAGCCGGTTTCGTGCCGTTCTGGCCGGAGGTGCAAGGCGTGCGCGCCTTTTTACCGTCCGCGTCTTCAGGAGCACGTGTCTGCGCCTGCGTGCAGCGTTGGCCGGGCGGAAGGTACTCCTGATGTGGTGCGGGGGCCGCCGCCTCGATCCGCGATGTAGATCGCGAAACGGACGTATCGGCGTCAGGGGCAGCGCAGGCAACCAGCGACAGGAGGGGAACGGCGAGAGCGGACAGTTTCGCAAGAGTCTTTCCGGGCAGCATCGACGGCACTCCTCTGGCAATGGCGCTGAGGCGCGTTCTAGGCGATGCGGCCTAACGGCCGATTAAACGCAGGGCGTCCGACATGGCATTCACAAATGGGAACGGCGGCCCGGATGGACCGCCGTTTTACCCGCGAATGGAGATTTGGCGTCAGACGAAGCGATTGACGTAGTTTTCCAGGATTTCCTGGCGCCCGGAACGCGGCTCCGGGTTGAGGCCTTCGTCCAGAACACGTTGCGCGATCCCGTCGAGCGTACCGCTCTCGAGCATCGCCTTGTTCTCGGGCTTGTCCCACCCCGCGTAGCGTGCGGCACGCGCGGTCTCCAATCCGCCATCTTCCAGCATCGCCGCGGCTGCCTTGAGTCCACGGGCGCAAACATCCATTGCGCCCACATGCCCGGCGATCAGATCAGCAGCGTCGAGCGATTGCCGCCTTAGTTTGGAGTCGAAGTTGGTGCCTCCAGTTGTGAAACCGCCCGTCTTCAGGATCTCGTAATAGGCCAGCGCCACTTCCGGCACGTTGTTGGGGAACTGGTCGGTATCCCAGCCGGATTGGTAGTCGTTACGGTTCATGTCGATGGAGCCGAGAATGCCGAATGCCGCCGCCATGGCCAGCTCGTGCTCGAAGCTGTGGCCGGCGAGAATTGCGTGGCCTTGCTCGATATTCATCGCCACTTCGCCCTCAAGGTCGAACTCCTTGATGAAGGAATAGACCGTGTTGACGTCGTAGTCATACTGGTGCTTCGATGGCTCCTGCGGTTTCGGTTCGATCAGGATCGTGCCCTCGAAGCCGATCTTCTTCTTGTAGTCGACAACCATCTGCAAGAAGCGGCCGGCCTGCTGGCGCTCCTTCACAAGATCGGTGTTGAGCAGCGTCTCGTAGCCTTCGCGCCCGCCCCAGAGCACATAGTTCTGACCGCCAAGCTTCATGGTGGCGTCCATGCATTCCTTCACTGTCGCTGCGCACCAGGCAAAGACGTCCGGATCCGGGTTGGTGGCTGCTCCGGACATGAAGCGTCGGTGGGTGAACATGTTGGCCGTGCCCCAGAGGAGCTTCGTCTTGCGGCTCTCCATCTTCCCGGCGATATAGTCGACGATCTCTTCGAGATTGCGCTTGTACTCGGCAAAGCTGTCGCCGCCCGGGCAGACATCCGCATCGTGGAAGCAGAAGAATGGCTGGCCGAGAATGTCGAACATCTCGAAGGCCGCATCTGCCTTTATCTTTGCCGTATCCATCCTGTCCTGCGGATACCAGGGGCGTTCGAAGGTGCGCCCGCCAAATGGGTCGCCGCCTTCCCATGCGAAACTGTGCCAATAGGCGACGGCAAAACGAAGCTGCTCCTCCATCCGCTTGCCCATGACGATTTCGTCGGGGTCGTAGTGGCGGTAGGCGAGTTGATCGGCCCCGGCATCCGGATCGAATTTGACCGGCGCGATGCCGTCGAAGAAGTTTGTCATGAGAGACCTCTGAGGGCTTGATAGGTTTGCCGATAGCGCTGTTGCGCCTCGGCGAAGGCGGCCGTCAGGTCTTTGACTGGCTCGACGACCTTTGAAATCTCCGGGATGCCCGCAATCTCGGCGCCGGAACCGGTGGCCGCCATCAGTGCCAGCCGCGCCGCGCCGAAGGCACCGCCGAAATCGCCGGCGACCGGCACCTGAACCGGCATGTCGAGGGCCGTCGCGATAGCTTGCAGCCAATAGTCCGAGCGGGACCCGCCGCCCACGGCGATCAGCCGGTCGAACCTGGTGCCGGTGGAAGCCAACGCGTCGTAGCTGTCGCGCACGGCGAAGGTCACGCCTTCCAGCACGGCGGCCGTGCCCGCAGCGCGGTCCGTGGCGTGCTCCAGCCCTGTAAGGCTGCCGCGTATCTGCGCATCGTTGTGCGGCGTTCGCTCGCCGCCGAGATAGGGCAGGAACATCGTGCGGCCGGGCGCACGCAGCGCCTCGAGTTCGCCGGTGAGCGTCGCAGCGTCCGAACCGACGAGTGCGGCGTACCAATTCAGCGAGTCGGTCGCGGCCAGGAATACGCCCATCTGGTGCCACGTTCCCGGGAGAGCATGGCAGAAGGTGTGAACCGCAGTCGCGGCATCGGGCTGATAGGCGTCCGACGCCGCAAAGAGCACGCCGGACGTGCCGAGCGAGATGAAGGCATCGCCGGCATTGACCACACCCACGCCCACGGCCGAGGCGGCATTGTCGCCGCCGCCACCAGCGACCACCACGCCTTGCGGCAGGCCCCAGCGATCGGCCAGTTCCTTGCGCAGAGTGCCCGAAACCTCGGAACCTTCGACGAGCCGCGGCATATGTTCCCGGCTGAGATCGGACCCCGCAAGAAGCGCATCCGACCAGTCCCGCGCGCCGGTGTCGAGCCAGCTTGTGCCCGCCGCATCCGACATCTCCGAAACGGCCTCACCCGTCAGCCACAGTCGCAGGTAGTCCTTGGGCAGCAAGACTTTTGCAACTTTTTCAAAGATTTCCGGCTCGTTGTTCTGAACCCACATCACCTTGGGCGCGGTGAAGCCCGGAAAGACGATATTGCCGGTGATCTCGCGCCAGGACGGGGCCAAATCGAGCGCGGCTGCCTCCTCGAAGGAGCGCGTATCGTTCCACAGCATGCAGGGACGCAGGACGTTCTCTGCGGCATCAAGGAGCGTTGCGCCATGCATCTGCCCACTCAGGCCGATCCCGCGAACGCCGGACAGCGGGGCCGCGGCGGCCAGCCCGTCCATCGCGGCGGAGGCCGCCGCCAGCCAGTCGGCCGGCGATTGCTCCGACCATCCCGGATGTGGGCGCGAGACGGTGAGCGGGGCAGTGGCTTCGGCAACGACGCCCTGCGTCTCGTCGATCAGGAGCGCCTTGAGACCCGAGGTCCCCAGATCGAGACCGATGAACATCACGCCAGTCCTTTCTCCGGTTTCTTGCCGAGGATGATCATCCCGAGGATGTCGTCCTCGGAGACCTCATCGACCTTGACGGTGCCCACTAGCCGGCCGTTCTTCATCACCGAGGCCCGATCGCAGAGCGCTTTCACCTGGTGGATGTCGTGGTCGATCAGGAAGATGCCCAGGCCCTGCGCCTTCAACTCGTCGATCAGCTTTGCGACCATGGCCGTTTCCTCGACGCCGAGTGCGGCGGTAGGTTCGTCCATGATCAGGATCTTGGCGTTGAAATAGACGGCGCGAGAGATGGCAACCGATTGGCGTTGTCCGCCCGAAAGCCCAGCGACCGGTGTGTGGAAGCGTTGGAAGTTGGGGTTGAGACGCGCCATGATTCTGCGCGTCTCAGCTTCCATTTTGGCATCGTCGACGAGCCCCGTGGACGTCACAAGCTCGCGGCCGAGGAACAGGTTCGACGCGGCGTCCAGGTTATCGGCCAGTGCGAGGTACTGATAGATCGTCTCGATCCGGTAGTTCCGCGCATCCCGAGGGTTGTGGATATGGGCTTCCTCGCCATTGACGAATATCTGCCCGCCGTCGCGCGGAAGCGCGCCGGAGAGCATTTTCATCAGCACCGACTTGCCGGCGCCGTTGTGGCCGAGAACGCCGACAACCTCGCCGGGGTAGAGGTTTAGCGTGACCCCATCCACGGCGTGAATGCCGCCGAAGGACTTGCGCATGTCGCGCATCTCGACAAGAGGGGTGCCGCGGTCCGTTGCATCAAGTGGCATGGGTCAGTCTCCCGTCCGCTTGCGGTAAAGAATGTCGACGTAGACGGCGAGCACGAGCACGATGCCGACGACGATGTTCTGATAGGGTGCTTCGACACCGACCATCGCCATGCCCGATTGCAGGGACTGCATGATCAACGCGCCGAGGATGGCGCCGTAGATCGTCCCGATGCCGCCGGAGAGCGCCGTGCCCCCGATGACGGCTGCGGCGATGACGCGCAATTCGTCCAACGTGCCGATATCGTTGGAGTGGAAGTTGAGACGCGCCGAGGCGACGACGGCCGAAAGCGCGCAGAGGAATCCGACGATGGCGAAGACCTTCACCGTGAGGAGCCGGATGTTGATGCCGGCCAGCTCGGTTGCCTCCGGGTTGCCGCCGGTCGCAAATATGTACCGACCGAGGCGCGTACGTTGCGCGACGACTGTCATGATCACGGCCACGGCGATCAACAGCAGCACGGAGTAGGGCACGCCGTAACCTGCGGTGTAGCCTTCGGGCATGGTTTCCCCGCGGGCCTCGAAGATGCGCTGTAGGCGTCGGGTGGGTATCTCGTAGGAATTCAAAATCCAGACGAATCCCAGGATTGCCACGACCGCGATACCGCCGATCACCAGTTCTGCCCAGATGGGTTTCACGGGGAAGTCATGACGGAGCTTGTTCCGGCGCGCGTTGACCAGCAGCAGAATGGTCACGGCGACTGCGATCAGGCCGAGAATCCAGCTTGCGGACTCGCCCAGGGTGCCGTCGATGCCACCAAGCGCGACGAAGTTCCCGTCGAGCGGCCCGATGGTTTGCCCTCGCGACAGGTGCCAGGCCACGTTTCGCCAGACAAAGAGGCCGCCGAGGGTGACGATAAAGGCGGGAATTGTCAGGTACCCGATCAGCCATCCGTGGAAGGCGCCGATTGCGATGCCGACGACCATGCCCACCAGAATTGCAATCGGTGCGATGAGTGGCGACCCGAGTTCGAGGCCGAGCCATTGTGGCAGAGCGACTGTCTGTGTCATCGCCATGAAGGCGGAACAAGTCGCCAGCAATGCGCCGACGCTCAGATCGATGTGTCGGGTTACGATAACGAACACCATGCCCGTGGCCATGATGGCGACCGAGACGGTCTGAATCGTCAGGTTGAATAGGTTGCGGGGGGTCAGGAACCGGCCGCCCGTCCAGATATCGAAGACGATGCAAATCACCACGAATGCCCCGATCATGCCGAGCAGTCGGGTGTCGATTTCCATTGTGTCCAGGATGTTCCGGCGGGTTTTTGTCGGCAGGTCGCGGGATTCCGTGCTGTCAGCCATTTGGCGCTCTCCGGGATGCGCGTTCTGTGTGCTCCCGCCGGTGTGACCGGCAGGAGCATTTGTTGTTGTTCGGGGTGAGAACGACCTCAGTTACAGGGGGCCGGTCCGCCTTCCACGCCCTGGCAGAGGGCTTCCACGGAGATCCAGCCAGCGTCGGTAACGGCGGTCAGGTTCGCAGCGGTCACAGGAACCGGCTCGAGGAACTTCGCCGTCATCGTCGTTCCGGAGGGGGACGTCCATTCGATCGCGCCATCGACGTCAGCCATGGAGGATCCGCCGGCCAGCGCCACGGCAATCTCGCCGGCTGCCTTGCCAAGGTCGCGTGCGTCTTTCCACACCGATACGGTCTGCGTTCCCTTGGCCACCCGGTTCAGAGCGGCATGGTCACCGTCCTGGCCGGACACCGGAATGCCGTCCATTCCCTGAGCCGTCAGCGCTGCCACGGCGCCGCCTGCGGTGCCGTCATTGGAGGCGACGACCGCGTCGACCTTGTTGTCGACGGAGGTGAGGATCTGCTCCATGTTGCGCTGCGCGTTGGCCGGCAGCCAGCCGTCCGTGTAGGCCTCGCCGACGATGGTGATATCGCCCGCGTCGATCGCCGCCTGCAGGATTTCCTGCTGGCCGCCACGGAGGAAGTCCGCGTTCGGATCGGTGGGCGAGCCCTTGATCATCACGTAGTTGCCCGTGGGCTGGGCTTCAAAGACGGCACGGGCCTGCATGCGCCCGACTTCGACGTTGTCGAAGGTCAGGTAGAAGGCGCGCGGGTCTTCGATCAGACGGTCATAGGCGATAACCGGAATGCCCTCGTCGGCCGCCATCTGCACGGCCGGGATCACGGCTTCGGTGTCCTGTGCGAGTACGATCAGCGCGTCGACGCCTTGCGCCATCAGTGCTTCCACATCGGAGAGCTGCTTGGACGACGACGATTGCGCGTCGGCCGAAACGTACTTCGCGCCGCCGGCCTCCAGCGCCGCGACCATGGCGGCCTCGTCCGTCTTCCAGCGCTCTTCCTGGAAGTTCGACCAGCTCACGCCCACCGTCAGGTCCTGAGCCAGCGCAGTGGTGGTGAAGGCGGTCGTCAAGGCGGCCGCTGCAATGAAAAGGTTACGCATGAAATCCTCCCGAGTTTTCAGCCCTGCGTTATGGGCGGGGGCAACCGAACGGTGCCCTTGTCCCGACAATCGCCATATTTATTTCATTTGTCAAAATAAAAATCGACAAAAGCAGGGGGGTGTGATTGGTTTTGAGGCGAAGACTGTGCTCGATTTGCATGGATGTGCGAAATTTCTGCGACGCAGAAACAAAATTAATCCGGGCGGTGAAAGAATGATTCCGGAAGAAACCCAGGTTGTTCAGGACCGGACCCTCCCGCCGGAGGGGTGCGGACCAATCGTCTCGCAACGTGATCTCGTATCGATTCCATTGCGCCAGCAGGTGTTCGAATGCGTGCGGTCACAGGGGCAGATCTCGCGAATCGACGTCGCGAAGCGGCTCAATGTCAGTCCCGCCAGCGTATCGACCCTGGTGGCGGATCTCCTGGTCGGAGGATTGCTGAAGGAAGTGGAAGCGCCACGCGATCCGAGTAGCCGTGGCCGGCCGCCCGTCGCGCTTCAGGTGCGCGCGGAGGCGGGATATGTCGCGGGGATCAAGCTCTCCGACATGGTGCACACGGCGATCATTGTCGATTTCGCCGGGCGGCCGGTGGCGGAGACCAGTCTCGGTCGCACAAGCCTGCGCACCGATCTCGATCTGCTTGTCGATGAAGCAGATGCCTTGCTGACGCAGATTCTGCGTGACGCCGGAATGGCGCGCGCGGAGATCTCAGCGGTCGGAATGGGATTGCCTGGCATGGTCGATTCGCAGCGCGGCGTTGCCCTTTGGTCGCCGATCATTCGCGGAAACAACCTGCCGGTCGCGGTGCTGATGTCGGAACGCATGGGTCTTCCGGTGGTCGTCGACAACGACGCGAACCTGCTGACACTGGCTGAATTGTGGTACGGAGCGGGGCGGGCGCTGTCCGATTTCGTGGTGCTGACGCTCGAATATGGTGTCGGGATGGGGCTGGTGATGGATCACCGGCTTTATCGTGGCGCACACTCCGTTGGCATGGAGATCGGTCACACCAAAGTTCAGCTCGATGGCGCTTTGTGCCGTTGCGGTCAGCGCGGTTGCCTGGAGGCCTATGTGTCCGACTATGCGCTCGTCCGGGAGGCCTCGATCGCGCTGGACCTGCATCGCAGCGAGACCGGCTCGGCCCAGGTCATGCTGGAGAGCCTCTACGATCAGGCGAAGGCGGGCAACGAGGCCGCCCGCACGATCTTCCGGCGCGCCGGGCGTTTCCTCGCCGCAGGGCTGTCCAACGTGATAAACCTGTTCGATCCGTCGCTCGTGGTTCTGTCAGGGGCAAGGATGAAGTACGACTATCTTTATGCGGAGGATGTGATGCGGGAAGCGCTCGCCATGTCGCTGACTCAATCGCGGGAATTGCCGCGGATCGAAATCAATGCCTGGGGCGATCTCGTATGGGCGCGCGGGGCCGCGACGCTGGCGCTTGCGGCTCAAACCGAGGCACGCTGTGCTGCCGAGGTCGTGGCATGAGAGTGGCGCGTTGGCTTCTGCCGGTTCTCGCGTGGGTGTCTTCAGGGGCGCATGCCGCCGACGTGAGGTTCGAGGACGCCCGCGCCGCACTGCCGGTGGCGCACGTGTATTCGGGCGGTTGGGAGCATTTCGTGGGTGGCGGGCTCGCCACGTTCGACTGCAACGGCGACGGTTTTCCGGAGATGTACGCGGCCGGGGGTGCCGGCCCGGCCCGGCTCTTTGTCAATCGGACGGCGGGTCGGGGGGAGGCGCTCGCGTTCGATCTCGGCACAGATCTACCCGAACTGACAGGCGTAACCGGCGCCTATCCGCTCGATGTCGACAATGACGGTATTCTCGACCTGGCCGTACTTCGCGTCGGGCCGAACGTACTCCTGCGCGGAGAGGGCGACTGCCGGTTCTCGGATGCGACGTCGGAGTTTGGGTTCGAAGCCGGGGACAGGTGGTCCACGGCGTTTTCGGCGACCTGGGAGACAGGCAACGACCTGCCCACGCTTGCGGTGGGAAATTACGTGGACCGCACCGACCCTGACGGTCCCTTCGAGGCCTGCGATGTCAACGAATTGCACCGTCCGGACGGTGCCGCGTTCCGTGCGCCCGAATTGCTGGAGCCGGGATTCTGTGCGCTTTCGATGCTGTTTTCGGATTGGACCCGTACCGGCGCGCGGGATCTGCGGGTCTCCAACGACCGGCATTATTACGTCCGCGGCGGATCAGAGCAGATGTGGCGGATGGGCGACAGGCCGCGACTGCTGGGGGCGGAGGACGGGTGGGAGGATATCTCCATCTGGGGCATGGGTATCGCCAGCCGCGACCTGAACGACGACGGTCGGCCGGACCTCGTGCTGACCTCGATGGCGGATCAACTCACGTTGCTCTCGGATGGAAGGTCTGGTTACAGGCTCGCACCCTACGAAATCGGCACCTTCGCGCAGCGTCCTCATCTGGGCGATGACGGCCGTCCCTCGACCGGCTGGACCGCGCAGTTTGGCGACGTCGACAACGACGGTCGGGACGATCTCTTCATCGCCAAAGGCAACGTTGACCAGATGCCGACCAATGCGATCAACGATCCCAACAACCTTCTCATCCGCCAGGCTGATGGCACGTTTTCGGAAGCCTCTGTTGAGGCCGGTGTTGCGACAACCGATCGATCGCGTGGCGCCGTGCTTGCAGACTTTGACGGCGATGGTCGTCAGGACCTTGCGGTCGTTAACCGCCGTGCGCCGATGGAGCTCTACCGTAACGTGACCGAAGGCACAGGCGCGTGGTTGACGATTGCTCCGCGTCAACAGGGTGCGAACGGGTATGGTGTCGGAAGCTGGCTGGAGGTTCGTCTGCCTGACGGGCGCGTTGCGGCGCGGGAAGTGACCGTTGGAGGCTATCACGTAAGCGGACGGTCGGTGCCGGAACATTTTGGCCTCGGCGATGCCGCTCACGTAGATCTGCGGGTGATCTGGCCCGATGGTGCGACGAGCGGCTGGGTGACTGTGCCGGTCAATCAGAGCATTCAGGTCTGGCGGCGCGGCGATGCCGAACTGGACATCGACCCTCAGGATTGAGGTATGTGGGCCGGCTCGGGGGAGTTTCCGTCGTTGGCGCAAAAAGCGAATCCTCCCGTCGGGCGTGGCAATTCAAGCCTCCCTGCATGGGGGCCGATTCTTATGCATCTTTGCGCGACTCGCAGTCCAATCGCGCTTTGCCTTTCGCCTTTCGCCGGACGCTGTGGGCGCGGCTCGTCCGAGCGGCGGAGGCGCCTCCGTGATACGCTTGGGATCGGCCGGCGTGCGACCTGTGGTCGTTCGCTTCGATGCGAAGGTTCGTTTCGCCGCTCGTGACAACGTTTCCACATTGGAGCGGCGCATTTCCCGAACGCAGAAACGAACATCGTAGGCGCTGCCGGGTAGGGGGGTCCGGCAGGCGTCGTGATGTCAGCGCTCCACCGGCAATCCGCTGGGAAGGGCGTCCGGAATGCCGAGGCGGCCGTCCAGGCTGGCTTGATCCGTCAGGGATTCCAGGAACGCGACGATAGCTGCGATATCCTTGTCCGCAAGGTGCCGGGGCTGTGTTGCGACGGCCGCTCCGATCCGGTCCTTCTCGGTAGAATCTTCAAGCGTGGTCCAGATCGGCTTGCCGTCGAAGGTGTGCAATATGGGCTCGGCACGGTCGAATTCGGCGAGGCCGGCCCGCGGGTCGACGTGGTAGGCGACAAATCCGGCGAGATCGCGATGCGAGCCGGTGTGCCCGTAGGGCGCGGTCGCCGCCACGTTTCGAAGGCTCGGCGTGAGGAAGGCGTAGAGATCCTCCGGATGGCCGGTCACCCTGAAACGCCCTTCGTCCTTCGCGTGACGCTCGAAGCGCTCCGCCTTTCCCGGTCCGAACTGCGGAACGCCCATGGCGTGAAAGCCGTGGTCTGTCAGGAATGGCCCCGCGTGGCACTCGGCGCATCCTGCCTCGCCATAGAAAAGTGTCATCCCGCGTTGCGCCGCGCTGTCGAGTGGCGCCTCTCCCCGCAGATGGCGGTCAAAGGGGCTGTCGTCGGCACGCCACTCGAATGTAATGAACTCCGCGATGGCGTTCGATATGTCGGTAAAGGCGACGGGCCGTCCGGCCGCGACTTCGGGCAGCGCGGCTTCGAACATCGCTTGATACTCCGGGATATCGCGAACCCGCGCCGCGATCAGGTCCCAGGCACCGCCCGCGCCGGTCAGTCGCCCCGAACGTACTGCTTTCGAGACCTCGTTCTCGCCGTAGTGCCCAGCCATCTCGTCCTGGCTCAGGACCGGGAACATGGTCTGCGCCGAAAGCACGCCCGAAAACCCCTGCACCATCTCCTGGTCGAGCGGCGTGCGCAGCCCGTTGGGTTGCGCCGGGTCCGCCTGGATGCGGCCATCGTGGAACAGCGTCGTGAACTCCTTGGCGCCGAGGTTGAACAGCGCTGGCGCATTTCGAGGGATCCGCTGCTCGGGCATGTTCTCGGGATCCGGCCGCCGTTCCGGGCCGATGCCCGTCGCACCTTCTCCAAGCGACAGCGACACGCCGTCGGAGGTGCCGAAGCGCGGGTGGTGACAGGTGGCACAGGAAATGTTCCGGTTGCCGCTCAGGACCGGATCCCAGAATAGCAGCCGGCCGACCTCTACCATGGCCGGGGTGACAGGTGCATACATGTCGTCGGTAACGGGTTGCGGGAGTTCGGCACTCACGACCGGAGTGGCCGCCAGCGCGAAAACCAGCGCATTGCGCAATACAGACATGGTCTTCCTCCCTAGATGCGCTCATTCCTACGGCGGCGGAGCCGTGCTCAGTCGCTCGACCAGCTCGACCGGTAGAACGACACGTGGCGCTGGCCTGCGCGTGCGATCCTGCGGCGGCGTGCGCATTCTCTCAAGTAGCATTTTCGCGGCGGCGCGGCCGATTTCAATTCTGGGCTGGTGGATCGTCGTAAGCGGTGGCACGAAATGCGGCGCGATCTCCAGGTCGTCGAAACCGACAACCGACACGTCCTGAGGAACCGACACCTGTGCGCGATGCAACTCGCCAATGAAGCCCATGGCCATTTCGTCGCTTGCAAGGTGAATGCCTGTTGGCCGGTCCTTCGATGCCAGCCACGAACGCGCTGCGGCCGCGCCCGAATCCAGCGAGAAATCGCCGTCGTAGAACCAATCCGCCCGAACCGGAAGTCCTGCGGCGCGGAGGGCTTCGCGAGTGCCGTCTCGGCGCGATGTGGTCAGCACGTTGTCTGGGGGGCCGCCGACATGGCCGATCTTCCGATGGCCGAGCCGCACCAGGTGGCGTACCGCCATCTCCGAAGCTGCCCGGTTGTCGATTGTCACGGTGGGTCGCCGGATTTCGTCGATCCACTCGCAGGCAAATACCATTGGTGCGCGGGCGTCGGGCGCGCCCCTGTTCAGCAGCAACTCGCGGTTTAGCATCCCGTCGAGGATGATCAGCCCGTCCGTCTGGTTGAGCCGGAAATATTCCGGAAAGCGATGCTCGTCGTGCGACATTGGCGAGGTGTCGGTAATCAGCACATTGTAACCGGCTTCGGACATGATCTCGGCAATGCCGGACAGGATCCGAGCAAAGAACGGGTTGGACAGGTTTGGCACCAGCACCGCGATCCCGCCGCTCTCCTGGCGGCGCAGGTTCCGCGCGGTGACGTTCAGCCTGTAGCCCGTTTCCTGGATGGCGTGGAACACGGATTCGCGGGTCTTCTCGCTGACAACATCGGGGTTAGACAGCGTTCTGCTGACGGTGGCGGTGGAGACGCCGGCGACTTCGGCGACATCGCGTATGCTTGGAGGGCGACCTGTCATCTTCTCCGCATCTCCTGCCTGGCGGCTACTTCCGGCCAAGCATGTTCTAATGGGCAAGATAGCAGCCTCAACCCCCTTGTAAACGATTACATCGCCCGTATTATGCCGATGTAATGGATTACATCAGGGATTCGCATCTGCCGGGGAGGGCTGCGCGAATGCAGTCTGTTTCGCCGGCCAAGGAGGTTGAGCGATGAAGACGATCAAGGGGCCCGCCCTGTTTCTGGCGCAGTTCGCCGGCGACGAGGCGCCGTTCAATTCTTGGGACAGAATCACGAAATGGGCTGCCGATTGCGGCTACGTTGGTGTTCAGGTGCCAAGCTGGGACGCACGGCTGATCGACCTCGACAAGGCCGCCGAGAGCAAGGATTACTGCGACGAGTTCCGGGGTGTGGCCGAGGCCAACGGTGTGCAGGTGACGGAGCTTTCGACTCACCTGCAAGGGCAGCTCGTGGCGGTTCATCCGGCTTATGACGCTGCCTTCGACGGATTCGCCGACGCGTCGGTCCGCGACAATCCCAAGGCGCGGCAGGAATGGGCCGTGGATCAGGTGAAGAAAGCGCTCACGGCGTCTAAGAACCTTGGCATCACGGCGCATGCAACCTTCTCCGGTGCACTGGCATGGCCGTTCGTCTATCCTTGGCCGCAACGGCCCGCCGGGCTGGTGGAAACCGCCTTCGACGAATTGGCGCGTCGCTGGGTGCCGATCCTCGATCATGCCGAGGACTGTGGCGTGAACGTCTGTTACGAGATCCATCCGGGCGAGGATCTCCACGACGGTGTCACGTACGAGATGTTCCTGGAGCGCACTGGCAACCATGCGCGGGCCATGATGCTCTACGACCCCTCACACTACGTACTGCAATGCCTTGATTACCTAGACAATATCGACATCTACGCCGAACGGATCGGGATGTTCCACGTCAAGGATGCCGAGTTCAATCCGACCGGGCGGCAGGGTGTCTATTCAGGCTACCAGCCCTGGGTCGACCGGGCTGGGCGATTCCGCTCGCTCGGTGACGGGCAAGTCGATTTCCGCGCCGTGTTCTCGAAGATGGCCGCCAACGACTTCGACGGCTGGGCGGTCGTCGAATGGGAGTGCGCCCTGAAGCACCCAGAGGACGGCGCGCGCGAGGGGGCGGCCTTTGTGCGTGATCACATCATTCGCGTGACGCCGCACGCTTTCGACGATTTCGCCGCCGGCGGGACAGATGAGGCGGCCAACCGGGCAATGCTGGGGATCGGAGGCTGACATGGGCGATCGCATCAAGCTGGGCATGGTCGGCGGCGGCAAGGATGCCTTCATCGGCGCGGTCCACCGGATCGCCGCTCGGATAGACGGTGAGTATGAACTGGTTGCCGGGGCGCTTTCCTCGACACCCGAGAAAGCGCGTGAAAGCGGCGAGGCGCTTGGCCTCGCGCCGAGCCGCATCTACGGCGACTTTCGCGAAATGGCGATCCGCGAAAACCGGATCAAGGATGGGATAGATGCCGTCGCCATCGTTACGCCCAACCACATGCACTACCCCGTAGCGCGGGAGTTCTTGCGGCGCGGGATCCATGTGATCTGCGACAAGCCGCTGACAGCCACGCTGCCGGATGCGCGCAAACTGGCGAAGGTCGCAGCAGAGAGCGACGCGCTCTTCGTGCTGACGCATAATTACACGGGCTACCCGATGGTGCGGCAGGCCCGCGAGATGGTGGCGAACGGCGAGTTGGGCGCGATCCGCGTGGTGCAGGTGGAATACCCGCAAGATTGGCTCACCGAAGCCGTCGAGCAAACCGGCACCAACAAGCAATCGGAATGGCGCACCGATCCGGCGCGTTCCGGGGCAGGGGGCTCGACAGGCGACATTGGCACACATGCGTTCAACCTCGCGAACTTCGTCTCCGGGTTGGAACTCGAGGCGCTCGCCGCCGACCTGCAGAGCTTCGTGCCCGGGCGTCGGGTGGACGACAATGGCCATATATTGCTGCGATACCGGGGTGGGGCGCGCGGCATGCTCTGGTGTTCCCAGGTCGCGCCCGGCAACGAGAACGCCCTGCGCCTGCGCGTCTACGGCGAGAAAGGCGGGCTGGAATGGGCGCAGGAGGATCCGAACTACCTCTGGTTCACACCGTTCGGGGAGCCCAAACGTCTGCTCACCCGGGCCGGTGCCGGCGCGCGCGACGTTGCCGGCCGTGTCTCCCGCACGCCTGGCGGCCACCCCGAGGGCTACCTGGAGGGATTCGCGAATATCTACGCCGAGGCTGCCCGCGCGATCCGGGCGAAGATGGCGGGCGAGGCCTGCCCGGCAGAAGTCGTCTTCCCCACCGTGGAAGATGGCCTCGCCGGCGTTGCCTTCGTCGATGCCTGCGTGCGCTCCTCGGCGCGCAACGCGGCCTGGGTCAAGCTTGCGTGAGGCCCGGATGAGCGCGATGGCGGCACAGATGCAGGCAGATGCGTCCGCAGGGGCGGTGTTGGCGCTGCGCGGCGTCCAGCGGTCCTTTGGACCCGTTCAGGTGCTGCATGACATATCCATCGCGCTTTATCCCGGCGAGGTGCATGCGCTGATCGGAGAGAACGGCGCCGGCAAGTCCACCACGATGAAGATCATGTCAGGCTACCTCGCGCCCTCCGGCGGTTCGGTCGAACTCGACGGTGCACCGGTCGTCTTCGCGCGGTCGCGCGACGCGGAAGGCCGGGGTGTGACCCTGATCCATCAGGAGTTCAACCTCGCGCAGCTTCTGTCGGTCGAGCAGAACATCTTTCTTGGCCACGAGTTGAAACGCGGCTGGCGGCTCGACCATGCCGCCATGCGTGCACAGACCAGCGACCTGCTGGGTCGGCTGGAAACGCCACTCGATCCGCGCGCGCAGGTCTCCGGAATATCCGTGCCGGAAAAGCAGATGGTGGAGATCGCCAAGGCGCTCAGCCGAAAGGCGCGAGTGCTGATCATGGACGAGCCGACCGCGGCACTGACCACGCGGGAAACGGAAGTGCTCTTCCGTCAGATCGAGCGGCTCAAGGCAGAGGGTACGGCGATCCTCTACACGTCCCACAAGCTCGACGAAGTGGCCGCGATTGCCGACAAGGTGAACATCATGCGCGACGGGCGGCTGGTGCGGACCGCGGTACGCGGAGAGATGAGCGTGGACCAGATGGCCGAGGCAATGGTTGGTCGCGAGCTTTCGGACATGTATCCGCCCAAGCGCCCGTCCGACGGGGCGGAGCCCGTTCTCGAAGTGTCCGGTTTCAGCGTCGGAGAGGTGGTCAAGGAGGCAACTTTCGCGCTCAATCGCGGCGAAATCCTGGGGTTCGCCGGGCTCGTGGGGTCCGGTCGAACGGAGTTGATGGAGGGGTTGGTCGGTCTGCGACAGGCAACCGGAGCGGTGGCGATCAACGGACGGCCCATCCGATTGCACTCCGTGGAAGCGGCAATGGCGGCCGGGCTCGTCTACCTGCCGGAAGACCGCAAGGAGCACGGGCTGATCCTGACACAGGACATGCGGCGCAACCTGACATTGCTGGCGCTGAAGAATTTCTCCCAAATTCTCATCGACAAGCGCGCGGAAGAGGCCGCGCTGGATAGGGCAATCGGCGAGTTCGACATTCGCGCGCCAGACCGCGAGGTGTTGGTCGGCAACCTGTCGGGCGGAAACCAGCAAAAACTCCTGCTGGCAAAGATCATGTTGGCAGAGCCGCAGATCGTCATCATCGACGAGCCCACCCGTGGCATCGACGTGGGCACCAAGCAGCAATTCTACGGGTTCATTCACCAGCTCGCCGAAGCCGGGCATTCAGTGATCGTGGTTTCTTCCGAAATGACGGAGGTGATCGGCCTTTGCGATCGTGTGGTCGTGATGCGGCGCGGGCGGATTGCCGGCGAGGTGACGGGCACCGAGGTGAACGAAGATGCGATCGTGCGCCTCGCGATGGGGCTGGACAGGAAGGACAACGGGCATGGCTGACACCACGGGGACGGTCCCGAAAAAGGGCGGATTCCGCTTCGACGTGCAGGCGCTCGGGCCTATCCTGGCGCTGGTCGTGCTGGTCGTCATCGGCACGCTGCTGAACCCGGATTTCCTCGCGGGGCGCAACATCACCAATGTGCTCTCGCGCTCGGCGTTCATCGGGATCATGGCGGTTGGCATGACCTTCGTCATCACGGCCGGCGGGCTTGACCTGTCGGTGGGATCCATGACGGCGTTCATTGCCGGGATCATGATCATGGTGATGAACGCGCTGATCCCGAGCCTCGGAACGACCTGGGGCGTGATCCTCATCGGCATGGGAGCGGGGCTGGCGCTTGGAGCGGTGGCCGGCGCGGTCAATGGATTCCTGATCACCCGCATGGGAATCGAAGCCTTTATTGTGACGCTGGGCTCGATGGTGATCTTCCGCAGTCTGGTCACATGGATGGCGGACGGGGGAACGATCTCGCTGAACTTCTCGCTCGGATCGCTCTACGAGCCGGTCTATTATGGCGGGCTGTTCGGCATTCGCTGGCCGATCATCATCTTTGCCGTGGTGGCAATTCTCGGTGAGATCGCCATGCGCCATACGGCCTACGGCCGGCACTGCGCCGCCATCGGCTCCAACGAGCAGGTCGCCCGATATTCGGCCGTCCACGTCAAACGCGTACGGATGACGACGTATATCGTGCTCGGCGTGCTGGTGGGGCTGGCCTCGGTGCTCTACGTGCCGCGGCTCGGGTCCGCATCCAACTCCACCGGTCTCTTGTGGGAGCTGGAGACGATTGCCGCGGTGATCATCGGCGGCACGCTTCTTTCGGGCGGCTTCGGCCGGGTCTGGGGCACGGTGGTCGGCGTGCTGATCCTCGGGCTGATCGACAACATTCTCAATCTCACGGACCTGGTGAGCCCCTATCTCAATGGGGCGATCCAGGGCGTGATCATCATTCTGGCCGTTGTTCTTCAGCGCGCCAGAAAATCATCCCGCTGACGGGAGGAGCGCCCCATGGCGGGGCAATAATGGGAGGAAGACAATGAAGATGAAGCACATGTTCGCGGGGACAGCCGTGGCGATGGTCCTGGGCGCGGGCGGGGCCTTCGCGCAGGAAACGACGGTGATCGGCGTATCTATTCCGGCGGCGACCCATGGTTGGGCGGGCGGGATGAACTTCCACGCCAAGGAAGCCATCGAGCGGCTGGAAGCGACCTATGAGGAGCTCGATTTCGTGCTGGCCACGGCCTCCGACCCGGCCAAGCAGGTGAACGACATAGAAGACATGATGGCCACGCGAAACATCGATGCGTTGGTCGTTTTGCCCTTCGAATCGGAGCCTCTGACAGCACCCGTCAAGCGGGTGAAGGACTCCGGCGCCTGGGTAACCGTGATTGACCGGGGCCTGTCGGAAGACGGGATCGAGGACCTCTATGTTGCCGGCGACAACCCGGGCTTTGGCCGCGTCTCCGGTGCGTTCTTTGCCGAGATGATGCCCGATGGCGGCAAGATCGTCGTGCTGCGCGGCATCCCGACCACGATCGACAACGAACGGGTCGAGGGCTTCCAGGCGGCTATCGAGGGGTCGGGTATCGAGATCCTCGGCATGGAGCACGGCAACTGGAACCGCGATGACGCCTTCACCGTGATGCAGGACTTCCTGTCGAAATACCCGGAGATCGATGCCGTCTGGGCATCGGACGACGACATGGCGATCGGCGTTCTGGCGGCGATCAAGGAAGCCGGACGCATGGAGGAGATGTGGGTGCTCGGCGGGGCCGGCATGAAGGAGATGGTCAAGCGCGTGGCCGACGGCGATGAATACGTGAAGGCCAACGTGACG
This sequence comes from Tropicimonas marinistellae, assembly GCF_001509585.1. Lineage (GTDB taxonomy): Bacteria > Pseudomonadota > Alphaproteobacteria > Rhodobacterales > Rhodobacteraceae > Tropicimonas > Tropicimonas marinistellae. The sequence continues at coordinate 71,825 of NZ_LNCI01000003.1, forward strand.
TATCCGCCATCCATGTCGGCGACCGCCATCGAGATCACGGCGTTGAACTACGTCTCCAACGCCCCGGTTTCGGGGAAATTCGTCATCGGTTCGGTTCTGATCACGCAGGAGAACGCGGATAGGTTCTATTTCCCCGACAGCCCATTCTGATCAACGGGCACAGCGCCAACGCGCTCGGCAATTCTGCCGGGCGCGCTCTGAAGGGGGCCGCGCCGTTGGCGCGGTGCCTCCGGCGGGGATATTTCGCGACAGAAGAAGATATTGTTGGCGCGCTTGCCGGTCAGAAGGCGCGGAACGTCATTGTCGTCAGCGTGCGTTGAACGTTCTTCACGCTGGCGACATTTTCGTTGATGAAATGACCCACGTCCTCGCCCTCGGGAATGTAGAGTTTGAGCATGAGGTCGTATTCGCCGGAGGTGGAATAGAGTTCCGAGTGGATCTCTCGTAGGGCAATCGCATCGGCGACCTGATAGGTCGTGCCTGGTGCGCAGCGGATCTGGACGAAGACGCAATTGCTCATGGTCGTATTTCCTCCGGTCGATCATGACCACAATCGCGGATTTGCCGGCGGGCGCAAGCGGCAAAGCGCCGGCACCGCCGGAGGTGACCGTGACGTGCGCGTCACGGAAATTTCGCAGAAGCGACAACGCCGGGTCACCGCAGATTGGAAAGTGCGGTATTGGTATCGCATCGCGATATCGTCGCCCGCGTCACCGTCTTGTGTCATGGCATTGCGGCAAGGTGGGGCGGGGGCAGCGTTTTTATTCTTCCGCCGGGGGCAGCGCAGATGACAGATCAGACACATATGGAAAACCGGACCTATGACGAATTGAAGGTCGGTGACACGGCCAGCCTTACACGGATCGCGCGGGAAGAGGACTTCCTGATCTTCGCGACGGCCTCCGGCAACCACAACCCGATGCATCTGGCCAAGTACGATGGCGACGGCGACGGGAGCCCCGAGGCGGTTGCGCCGTCGCTTTGGGTCGGTTCGCTTGTTTCGGCGGTCCTGGGCAACCTGCTGCCGGGGGCGGGGACACTCTATCGCAGCCAGACCTTTTCGTTTTCGGACCGCGCCGAGGCGGGCGACGAGCTTGTCGTGACGGTGAAGGTGGTCGAGAAGCTGGCCGGCAATGGCGTTCGGCTTGCGACCGAAGTGCGCAGATCCGGTGATGACAGGTTGATCGTGTCAGGCGAGGCAGAAGTGACGGCGCCGGTTCGCAAGCTCACGTTCGACGCGCTGGAGATACCCGGCCTTCTCGTGCAGCGGCATCGCCATTTCGATCGGATCATTGCGCAGGCCGGGCCGCTCGATCCGCTCGTCACGGCCGTTGTGGTGCCGGAGGAGCCCAACTCCCTTGGCGGGGCCCTGCTTGCGATGGAAGAGAGCATCATCACGCCGATCCTGATCGGGGCGCCGGACAAGATCGCGGCGGCCGCGGCCGAGATCGGGCGGGGGCTCGACGGTATCGAGATCATCGAGGAACCCGACCATGCGGCGGCGGCGATGTGCGGGGTGGACCTCGTGGCGGACGGCCGGGCGGGGGCGATAATGAAGGGGCACTTGCATACCGACGACTTGTTGCGGGCTGCCCTGCGCAAGGAGCGCGGGTTGCGGGCCGGTCGCCGGTTCACCCATGTCTTTGTGATGGACGTGCCGGGGGTGCCGCACCCGCTCCTGGTGACCGATGCCGCGATCAACATTGAGCCGGACCTGAAGACCAAGGTGGACATCGTTCAGAACGGCATCGACGTGGCGATTTCCATTGGCATCGAGACGCCCAAGGTGGGCGTGCTTTCGGCGGTGGAGACGGTGAATCCGGACATCCCGTCGTCGGTCGATGCGGCGCTGCTGGCGAAGATGGCGGACCGCGGGCAGATCACGGGCGGGCTCGTCGACGGGCCGCTGGCGATGGACAACGCGGTGGACCTCGGTGCGGCCCGGACCAAGGGGATCACCTCCGAGGTTGCGGGGCGGGCGGAGGTGCTGGTGGTGCCGAACCTGGACGCGGGAAATATGCTGGCCAAGCAGCTCGCCTACATCTCCCACGCCGAGGGGGCGGGGCTGGTGCTGGGGGCGAAGGTGCCGATCATCCTGAACTCGCGGTCGGACGACGACATGGCCCGGCTCGCTTCCTGTGCGGTCGCGGCGCTGCACCACAACCGGACCCGTGCGTGAGACCGGTTGGCCGGGTGTCCCACGATGAGACAGGAGGCCGCACGATAGATTTCAATGGGTTACGGGCGCGGATTTACCGTTCCTTAAGGAGTGGGCGCCGCTGATTCCGACTGGAACCGGGCGAGCGCAGCTGCGGGACCATGCCTGTACGGACAGGCGACACCCTTTTCGCGCCGGGAGGGAGGCCTTGGGTATCCGCGATGGAAACTCCGCCGCCACCCCGCGCGCCTTCATTGCTCGGCGGCCTGGCGGGCGGACTGCCGGTTCGCCTCCGCGAGAATCGACGCCACCATGCGTTCGGCCACCGTGAGCGGGGCAAGATGCTCGGTGGCGGCGCGTGTCAGGAGATCCCGAAACACGTCAAGCGCCGCCGCGATTCTGCCGTCGATCCAGGTCTCGTCGTCGATCCTGAGAACCTCGCTGGCCACGCTGATCAAACCGCCGGAGTTCACCACGTAGTCCGGGCAATACAGCACGCCACGCGCGAAGAGTGCCTCCGCGATCTGCGGGGCGGCGAGCTGGTTGTTGGCCGCGCCACAGACGATGCGTGCGCGCAGCGCGGCGGCCGTTTCGCTGTCGAGGACGCCGCCAAGGGCGCAGGGTGCGAAGATGTCGGCGTCCGCCGTGGCGATCTCCTCCGGGGACAGGATCGTGGCGCCGAATTCGGTCGCGGCGCGATCCGTTGCGGCGGGGTTTACATCCGCCGCCAGGATTTCGGCCTTTTCGGCCCGAAGGCGCGCGGTGAGCGCCATGCCGACGTGGCCCAGCCCCTGTACGGCGACACGCCGGCCGCCGAGATCGGGCGTGCCGAAGCGTTGCGCGGCGGCGAGCTTCATGCAGCGATAGACCACCTCGGCGGTAACCGGCGACGGGTCTCCGCTGGCGTAGCGGCCAGAATCCAGCCCCGTGACATGCGTTGTTTCCTCCGCCACGACTGCCATGTCGCGCGGCGACATGCCGACATCTTCGCCGGTCGTATAGGCCCCGTTCAGGGCCTCGACGAACCGGCCGAATGCGCGCAGCTTTTGCGGCGTCTTTTCCGTTCGCGAGTCGCCCATGATGACGCCCTTGGCGCCGCCGAAAGGCAGGCTGGCGAGGGCTGCCTTGGCGGTCATGCCGGCGGAGAGGCGCATGGCGTCGGCGAGTGCCTGCTGCGCATTGTCGTAGTGCCACATGCGGCACCCGCCCAGACCTGGCCCCAGCGTCGTGTCGTGCACCGCGATGAACGCCTTCAGCCCGGAGTCCGGATCGTCGCAGAAAAGTACCTGCTCATGGGTTCGGGTGGCGATTTCCTCGATGTGCATTCAATGCTCCGTCTCGTTGAGGGCGATGCTCAGGCAAAGAGCAGCGCCGGGGTTTCCAGAAGGACCTTCAGGCGGGCAATGAAGGTGGCGGCGTCCCAGCCATCGACGATGCGGTGATCGAAGCTGGCGGAGAGGTTCATCATCTCGCGGGGAACGAAGCTGCGTCCGTCCCACTGCGGGCGGACCTGCTTGCGGTTGACGCCCACGATGGCCACCTCGGGGTGGTTGATGATGGGCGTCGTCGCGATAGCGCCGAGCGGCCCGAGCGAGGTAACGGTGATCGTGCTGCCGGCAAGTTCCTCGCGCGAAAGCGTTCCCGCCCGCGCGCCCGCGGCGAGACTGACGATTTCCGACGCCAGCTGCGGGACGGTGCGTGCGTCGGCATGCCGGAGCACGGGGACGACAAGCCCGCTCTCTGTCTGCGTCGCGATTCCGAAATGCACCGCGTCGTATCGCGACAGGGTGCCTGCCTCGTCGTCGAAGCGGGCGTTGACCTGCGGGGCGACGGTGCGCGCTGCGACAACGCCCCGGATGAGGAAGGGCAGCAGGGTGAGTTTCGGCGACGTCTCCGCACGGTCCGCGTTCATCTGCGAGCGCAGGCGCTCCAGTTCGGTTACGTCGATTTCCTCGACGATGGTGATCTGCGGGATACGCGCATGGGCGATGGACATCTGCTCGGCGATCTTGCGGCGCAGGCCGATGATCTTCGTCTCGTGGATGCCGTCGTCGCCGTCGCGTGCGGGCGTGGCAATGCCTGTGCCTGCCCCGGCAAGTTCGCGGTCGAGATCGGCGTGGATCACGCGTCCCTCCGGGCCGGTGCCCGAGAGGCGGGAGAGGTCGATCCCGAGATCGGCGGCACGTTTGCGCACCGCCGGCGCGGCGCGCGCCTTGCCCTTCGCAGCAGCCGGTGTGCCGGGTGCCGGCTCCGGCGGTTCGGAGCGCCCGGTGGCCTCCTGGTCTGCCTCGGCGAGGGTGTCTTCCGCGCTGGGAGTAGCTTCCTCCGGCGCCGGGTCGGGATGGGCGGCGTCGTCTTGCGCCGCCGTCTCGATCTTCACCAGCGGCGCGCCGATTGGCAGCATGTCGCCGGGCTCGCCCGCACGCCAGACCACCTTGCCCGAGGCACTGGACGGGATTTCCACGGCGGCCTTGTCGGTGAGCACGACGCCGATGATGTCGTCCTCGTTGATCCATTCGCCGATCGCGACCGCCCATTCGGAGATTTCGGCCTCGGCGATGCCTTCGCCGATATCCGGCAGCTTGATGACCTGTTCCGCCATGTCAGACCTCCACCGTCTCGCGCATCGCGCGCCCGATCCGCTTCGGCCCCGGGAAGTAGAACCATTCCTGCGCATGCGGGTAGGGGACGTCCCATCCGGCGACGCGGCGGATGGGGGCTTCGAGGTGCCAGAAGCAGGTGTCCTGCACGCGCGCCGCGAGTTCGGCGCCGAAGCCGCTGGTCAGGGTCGCCTCGTGGGCGATCACGCAGCGGCCGGTCTTGCGCACGGAGGCTTCGATTGTCTCCAGGTCGAGCGGCAGGAGACTGCGCAGGTCGATGATCTCCGCGTCGACCTGCTGTTCCTCGGCGGCGGCGAGGGCGACGTGCACCATCGTGCCGTAGCAGAGCACGGTGAGCGCCTCCCCTTCGCGCCGGACGGCGGCCTTTCCGAGCGGGACGGTATAGTGCCCCTGCGGCACCTCGCCGAGCGGATGACCCTTCCAGGAGACCACCTCGCGTTCGTGGTGGCCGTCGAAGGGGCCGTGGTAGAGGCGCTTGGGTTCGAGGAAGATCACCGGGTCGGGGTCTTCCAGCGCGGCGATGAGCATGCCCTTGGCGTCGTAGGGCGTTGAGGGAAGCACGGTTTTGAGGCCGGACACATGGGTGAACAGCGCCTCGGGGCTCTGGCTGTGGGTCTCGCCGCCGAAGATGCCGCCGCCCGTCGGCATGCGGATCACCAGCGGGCAGGTGAAATCGCCGTTGGAGCGGTAGCGGATGCGGCTCGCCTCCTGGGTGATCTGGTCATAGGCGGGGTACATGTAATCGGCGAACTGGATCTCGACGCAGGGGCGCAGGCCGTAGGCGGCCATGCCGATCGCCGTGCCGACGATGCCGCTTTCGGAGATCGGCGCGTCGAAGCAGCGCGTCCGCCCGTGTTTCTGCTGCAAGCCCTGCGTGCAGCGGAAGACGCCGCCGAAATAGCCGACGTCCTCGCCGTAGACGATGACACGGCTGTCGCGGGTCATCATCACGTCGAGCGCGTCGCGGATCGCTTCCACCATGGACATCTCGGTCATAGCCATTTCTCCGCCGCCTTGCGCTGCCGGTCGAGGTGCAGGGGGATTTCCGCGTAGAGCCCGTCGAAGATGCCGCGCCGCCGGGGCGACGGGCCGGAATGCAGGGTGCCGTTCTTCTCCGCCGCCTTCTGGGCTGCCACGACGGTATCGTGGATTTCCGCCTCGGCCTGGGCGTGGCGCTCCTCGGACCAGAGCCCGCGGCCGATGAGGTGCAGCTTCAGCCGCTCGATCGGGTCGCCAAGCGGCCAGGCGTCGGATTCCGCCTTGGGCCGGTAGGCTTCGGGGTTGTCGGAGGTCGAATGGCCGCCGGCGCGGTAAGTGACATGTTCGATGACCGTGGGGCCGAGCCCTTCGCGCGCCCGCCGGACGGCCCATTTCGCGACCGCGTGGACGGCGAGGAAGTCGTTTCCGTCCACCCGCAATGCGGCCATGCCGAAGCCGAGCGCGCGGGCGGCGAAGGTGCCGGAATCGCCCTTGGCGATGCCCTGGAAGGTGGAGATTGCCCACTGGTTGTTGACGATATTGAGGATGACAGGCGGCTTGTAGGTGGAGGCGAAGACCATGGCGGAGTGGAAATCGCTTTCCGCGGTGGAGCCATCGCCGATCCAGCCCGCGGCGACGGCGTCCGAGCCGTCGATGGCTGCCGCCATCGCCCAGCCAACGGCCTGAACGAATTGCGTGCCGAGATTGCCCGACACGGTGAAGAAGCCGTAGTCCTTGGCGGAATAGAGCACCGGCATCTGGCGCCCGGCGAGCGGGTCCTTCTCGTTGGAGAAGATCTGGTTCATCATGGTTTCGAGCGGGTAATCCTGCGCGACCAGCAGCCCGGCGTTGCGGTAGGTCGGGAAGTTCATGTCGCCGTCGCTCAGCGCCCGCTGGAAGGCGATGGTCACGGCTTCCTCTCCCAGTTGCGGCACGTAGAACGACGTTTTCCCCTGCCGTTGCGCGGCGATCATGCGGGCGTCGAGCTTGCGCAGGGTCATCATCTGCTTGAGGCCGGCCACGAGGTCTTCGTCGGTCAGAAGCTTGGCCCAGGGACCGACGGCCTCGCCGTCGCGGCGCAGGATCCGGATGATCGAGAAGGCGTGGTTGCGCAGAAGGCGCGGCTCCACGTCGAGCGGCGGCAAGGTCACGTCGCCCGCCTTGGGGATTTTCACGTCGGAGTAGTCGGGCGTATCCCCCGGGCGGAATGCGGGTTCGGGAATGGTGAGTCTGGGCCGCGTCGCGTCCTGCATGGCTGCCTCCGGGTGCATGGGTGACTCAATGGTAGGAGAGACAGCGTAGCGATAGATTCCAAAATTGCCCCGAGGGTGGAAAAAGTTTAGAGATATTGACTACCAAATCGAAGGACTGAAGCGGATATGCCTATCGATGCAATTGACCGACGCATCCTCGACGCCCTGATGAAGAATGGCCGGGTTCCGATCGTGGAACTCGCCGAGCAGGTCGGTTTGTCGCCGACGCCCTGTCGCAAGCGTATTGCGCGACTCGAAGAAACCGGCGTGATCGCCCGCTATGCCGCCGTGATCGACAATGAGCGGGCCGGCTTCCCGATCACGGCGTTCGTATCCGTGGAACTGGAGCGGCAGGACTCCGAGGGGCTGGCGCTCTTCGAACGGCGGGTGCTCGAATTCGAGGAGGTCGTGCAGGGCTTCCTGATGACCGGAAGCCAGGATTTCCTGCTTCGCGTTGTCGTCGAGGACCTCCACGCCTTCGAAAGGTTCCTGCAGGACAAGCTGACACGCATCCCCGGCATCCGCTCGGTTCGCTCACGTTTTGCGCTTCGGCAGTTCGTCTGGCGCAACCGATTGCCTGCGGTGTCGAGTTAAAACCGCTCAGAACCGCCGAGCGTCGTAGCGGAAGGGGCGCGCTGGCTCCGATGTCACTTGGTGTCGATGGGCTGCTCGCTGTCGCCGATCTCGTCGTACCCGGCCCAGCCGTATTCTCCGCCGGTTTTCGGGAGGTCGCGCTCCTTCACGTCGCGGTGCATATGCGCCTTGGCGACGAAGTTCGCGGTGATCGGTGCGGTGATGAGCAGGAAGGCGGTGATCAGCAACTCGTGCAGCGAGATCCGATCCAGGAAGACCGCGAAATAGATCATGGACGCGATGAGTACCCCACCGACGCCGAGGGTCGTGGCCTTCGTTGGGGCATGCAGCCGGCGCATCGTGTCGTCGAGCTTCACCAGCCCCCAGGAGCCAAGAAGGCCGAACAGGCCACCGATGACCAGCATGAGCGAGATGACGATTTCCGCGATGAGTTCCATGGGCCTTACTCGATGATGTTGCCGCGCAGGATGAAGCGGCAATAGGCGACGGTGGAGACGAAACCGAACATGGCGATGAGCAACGACACTTCGAAATAGACGGCGGTGCCCGTGAGGATTCCGTAGACGTTCAGCAGCGCGATGGCGTTCACCACCATCGTGTCGAGCGCAAGGATACGGTCGACCACGCCGGGGGCGAAACGGATACGCCAGAGGTTCAGCAGCAGGCCGATGGAGAAGCAGGCCACGGCGAAATAGAGCGCGTAGGTGATCATTCGAAAATCTCCTTCAGGCGCCGTTCGTAGCGATCCTTGATCTCATCGCGGACCGCGTCGGGGTCGTCGGTGTCCAGGCAGTGGACGAGCAGGTGCCCCGCGTCCGCCGACAGCATCGCCGTGACGGTGCCGGGCGTCATGGTGATGGTGCCGGCAAGGATGGTGATGGCCTCCGGCGAGCGGAGTTCGATGGGCACCACGATCCAGCGGCTTTGCGTGTCGGCATTGCTCTTGAACAGGATGATCCGTGCCACCGCGACGTTGGCGACGCAGATGTCCCACAGCACGATCAGGATGTACTCAATGGCCCGCAGCGGGCGGCGCACGCGCGGCCGGTCGGGCCAGAAAGGCTGCGTGACGCCGGGGATCAGGATGCCGAGAATGACGCCGAGCAGGAGATTGCCCGGCGTGATCGTGTTGACCAGCAGCAGCCAGATCATCACCAGGAAGGCGGTGAGTTGCGGGTGCGGAAAGACGCGTCTCAGGATGGCGCCCAGCATGGTTTCAGCCCTCCTCCTGCGGCCCGAGGACGGCCTCGATATAGCGATCGGTGTCCCAAAGCTGGCGTGCGGTGTCCTCCATCGCCTGCATGACCGGACCGGCCGACAGCGTCATGAGCGCGAGGAAGGCCAGCGGGATCGCTGCGCCGGTGAGGGCGAGCGGTTTCAGCGGGTGGGCCGGGATCGGCGTCCCGTCGGGATCGAGGTTCTCGGGGTTGGCGAAATCGGGGTCCAGCGGTTTCCAGAAATAGCGGCTGCCGCGGATCGTGAACCCGACGATCAGCATCAGGGAGGTTGCCAGGATCGTGGTCCAGATAAGCGGCATCCAGGGCAGGTTGCGGCTGGCATCGAGCACCAGCAGTTTGCCGATGAACCCGGTGAGCGGCGGCATGCCGGCAACGGCGATGGTCGCGGTGAAGAAGAGGGTCGCGACGAAACCGCCCGGCGCGCGGATCGTCGGCCCCTGCGAGTCCAGCACGAGATCGACCACCAGGAAGAGCGCGGCGGCGGCAAGGGTGGAGTGGACGAGGTAAAAGAGCGCCGCGGTGGTGGCCTGCGGCGTGTGAAGCGAGATGGCAACGAGCAGCGTGCCCATGGAGGCCAGAACGGCGAAGGCCGCCTGGCGCGGGAGCTGCTTGGCGCCGAGCACGCCCACCGACCCCACGAGGAGCGTGACAAGCGCCACCGGCAGCATCAGGTCGGCGAAGAACTGGCCGACGACATCCGCATCGGGCCCGAAGATCAGCGTGTAGAAGCGCAGGATCGCATAGGCGCCGACCTTGGTCAGGATGGCGAAGAGCGCGGCCACGGGCATCGGCGCGTTGCGGTAGGTGCCGGGCAGCCAGAATTGCACCGGAAAGGCCGCCGCCTTGATCCCGAAGACGATGAGCAGGAGCATCCCGCCCACCAGCAGCAACGCCTGATCGCCGGGGTCGATGTCGCGCACGCGCACCGCCATGTCGGCCATGTTGAGCGTGCCGGTCACGGCGTAGAGCGTGCCCATGGCAAAGAGGAAGAGCGTGGAGCCGGCGAGGTTCATCACCACATATTGCAGGCCGGCGCGCAGGCGCATGCCGCCGCCGGCGTGGATCATGAGGCCGTAGGAGGCGATGAGCAGCACCTCGAAGAAGACGAAGAGGTTGAAGGCGTCGCCGGTGAGGAAGGCGCCATTCACGCCCATGAGCTGGAACGCGAAGAGGGCATGGAAGTGCCACCCGCGCCTGTCCCAGTCGCTGCCCATGGCGTAGAGCACGACCCCGAGCGCAAGCAGCGAGGTGAGCACCAGCATGGTCGCCGACAGCCTGTCGAGCACCAGCACGATGCCGAAGGGCGCCGGCCAGTCGCCCAGGCGGTAGACCTGGATGGTGCCGTCGAGCGCTTGCAGGAAGAGACCGCCGGAGATGGCGATCAGCGCCACCGTGACGACCACCGAGAAGACCCGCTGCAACACGATGTCGTGGCGCATGGCCATGGCCATGACCGCGGCCACCATGGCGGGCATCACGACCGGGGCGACGATCCAGTGGGTCATCCGAAATCTCCCTTGGGAGCCTCGAGGCCCGGTTCTTTCTGGTCCTTCTCCCACGGGATTTCATCGGGATCGGTGTCGAGGTTTTCGGGGCGGCGGCGCAGGTCCACGTGGTCGGTGTCGGATTCCAGGAAGGCGCCGAGGGCGATCAGGACCGCGACCGCCGTCATGCCGAAGGAAATCACGATGGCTGTCAGCACCAGCGCCTGCGGCAGCGGATCGGTATAGCCGATGGCGTATTTGGAATAGATCGGGGGCATGCCGATGGAGAGCCGTCCGCTGGCGAAGAGGAAGAGGTTGACCGCGTAGGTCAGCAGCGCGGTGCCGATGACGACGGAGAAGGTGCGGCGGCGCATGACCAGGTAGAGCCCGCCGGCCGTTTGCAATCCGATGATGATGGCGAGAAGGGCTTCCATCTCAGCGCGTCTCCTCTTCCGGCGGCTCTATGGCGGAGGGGTCGTAGTCCATTGGCGAGACATTCACGGATTCGCCGGTGCGCCGCGCCGAGCGGCTGAGCGAGTAGAGCGCCAGCATCACCGCGCCCACCACGGTCAGGAAGACGCCGAGGTCGAAGCCCATGGCGGTGGCCAGTTCGAATTCCTCGATCGGCGGGAAGTGGACGTAGCCGAAGGCGCTGGTCAGGAAGGGCAGGTTGTTGAACCAGGCGCCGATCCCGGTGAGCCCGGCGATCAGCACGCCCCAGCCGATCAGCCCGTGATAGGGGATGCGGATGCGTTCGGAGGCCCAGGAGAAGCCGGAGGCCATGTATTGCATCAGCAGCGCGATGGCGACGACGAGGCCGGCAATGAAGCCGCCGCCGGGATCGTTGTGGCCGCGCAGGAAGATGTAGACCCCGACCATGAGCGAGATCGGCATCATCAGGCGCGTTGCGATCACCATCATCAGCGGGTGACGGTCCTTCGAGTAGCGCATGTCGTGGACCCAGTTGGCGAGCTTGCGGGAAGCCCGGCCTTCCATCAGCGCCTCTTCCAGCGCGTAGATCAGCAGCGCGGCGATGCCGAGCACGATGATCTCGCCGAAGGTGTCGTAGCCGCGGAAATCCACCAGGATGACGTTCACCACGTTGGTGCCGCCGCCTTCGGGTTTGGAATTGGCGAGGAAGTACCCGGAGATGGAATCCACGTCGCGGGTCATCAGCGCCCATGCCAGCGCGGCGACGGCAACGCCGGCAGAGCCGGCGATAAGCATGTCGCGCCCGACACGCAGAGGGCTCGATTCCCGCGGGGTGTGCTTGGGCAGGAAGTGCAGGGCCAGGAGCATGAGGATGAGCGTCACGACTTCGACCGTCACCTGCGTCATCGCGAGGTCGGGCGCGGAGAGGCGGACGAATATGACGGAGACGATCAGCCCGTTGATGCCGATCAGCACCAGCACCAGCAGGCGAGACCGGTGGTAGGTCATGATCGCGATGGTGGAGGCGGCAACGAGGATCGTGCCGATGTAATCCACCATCGTGGGCGTCAGCATGGCGCGCGTGCCGGGTGTGTGGCTGCCGTAGCTGTAGGCATAGAGGCCGCCGGCGACCGTGACGGCGGCGAATATGGCGAGGTAGCGGGTCAACCGCCCGTCGTGCATGGCGTTGGAAACCTTGCCGCAAGCGGCGTGCAGGCCGCAAATGATCGCCTCGAAGATCGGCTTCGCGTCGGGTTTCGGCGTGGCATGCCACAACCGGTCAAGCGGCGCGAAGGCGACGACGATCAGCAGACCGATGACGGTGGCGATCATGCTCATGATCAGGGCCGGGGTGACGCCGTGCCAGATCTTCAGCTTGTGCAGGTGCAGGTGCTGCCCGGTGGCGGAATCCGCCACAACGTTCAGGAAGTCCCCGACGGTCGCTTGCGGGAATATGCCGATCACGATCACGAGCACCGACAGGAAGGCGGGGGCCGCCCACATGCCGAACGGCGGGTCATGCGGTTTTGACGGGTAATCGTCGCGCACTGGCCCGAGGAAGACATGGGCGATGTAGCGGAAGGAATAGGCGGCCGAGAGACCCGCGCCGATGGTGGCGAGAACCGGCACGATCCACGGGTTGCCGCGCCAATCGGTATGCGCGGCTTCTTCCAGCATCAGTTCCTTGGACAGGAAGCCGTTCAGCAATGGAATCCCCGCCATCGACAAGGCGGTAATGATTGCCAATGTCGCGGTGATCGGCATGAGCGTGCGCAGCCCGCCCAACCGTTTGATGGAACGGGTGTGCGCTTCGTGGTCCACGATTCCGGCGGTCATGAAGAGCGCGGCCTTGAAGACCGTGTGGTTGATGATGTGGAACATCGCCGCCGTCGTGGCGGCCGTGGTGCCGAAACCGAGGAGCATGGTGATGAGGCCGAGGTGGCTGACCGTGGAATAGGCGAGAAGCCCTTTCAGGTCGTCCTGGTAGATGGCGATCTTGGCGCCGATGACCATGGTCAGAAGGCCGGTCGTCGCGACAAGGTAGAACCACCACTCGGTGCCGGAGAGCACCGGCCAGAGGCGCGCCATCAGGAAGAGCCCGGCCTTCACCATGGTCGCGGAATGCAGGTAGGCCGAGACCGGCGTTGGCGCGGCCATGGCGCGTGGCAGCCAGAAATGGAACGGGAATTGCGCCGATTTGGTGAAGGCGCCGAGCAGGATCAGGAGCAGCGCCGGTACATAGAGCGGCGAGGCCTGCACGGCATCCTTCCGCGTCAGGATTTCCGAGATGTCGTAGCTGCCTGCTGCCTCGCCGAGCAGCAGCATGCCCCCGATTAGTGCCAGCCCCCCGAGTCCGGTCGTGGCGAGCGCCATCCGCGCGCCCTGGCGACCGGCGGCGGTGTGTTTCCAGTACCCGATCAACAGGAAGGAGGAGAGCGACGTCAGCTCCCAGAAGATGACCAACATCAATATGTTGTCGGACAGAACGATGCCGAGCATCGCGCCCTGGAAGAGCATCAGATATGTGTAGAACTGCCCCATCGGGTCTTCGCGCGAGAGGTAGAAGCGCGCGTAGAGGATGATCAGCAAACCGATCCCGAGGATCATCGTGGCGAAGAGCAGCCCGAGCCCGTCGAGCATGAAATTGGCGTTGAGACCGAGCAGCGGCATCCAGTCGATCCGGTAGACGACGACCTCGCCGCGCCACACGGCGGTGGAATCGATGATCAGCAGGATCAGTGCCGCCAGCGTGGCCCATCCCGCCGATAGCGCACAGGCGTTCCGACCGGCCCGGATCATCAATCCGGGAAACAATGCGCCGATAAAGGGCAGGGCAGCGATCAGGGCGAGCGTCACTTCGCTTTGCTCGATCACGTCGTTCTCCTCACCGCTCTCCCCCGTTCATGGCCGGCTTTCGCCCGATCCTGAGGGATGCCGCCTGCGGTTCGCGCGGCCTCCCTTCCGGCCAAGTTGTATGTATCTGTCGCCGAAAAGCAAACAGCCTTGGCGGAGTTTAGGGCAGAATCCGGCCTGGAGTGTGGTATTTGGTATGTCACAGGAGGCTTTCTCCCGGCTCACTCGGCCCCGCGGTAGGCGCCGCCGGCCAGACGCCGCGACTCGCGCTGGGCGATTCGGTCGCTGGCGCCATCTGACCGGGCGGTCATTTCAGCCACAAGCGTTTCGGCGAGCAGGAAGTACATCCCGAGGCTGGGCAGCGGTTGGGGGCCGTCCATCGGCAGGCAGAAGGTGATCTCCGCGCCCTTGGCCACGGGCGCAGCGTGACTGTCGGTGAGAGCGATAAGCCGGGCCCGTGTGCGCAGGGCGACCGCATGTGCCCGCAGCACTTCGGAGGAATAGTGGGAATAGGTCACGAGGATCACGACGTCCTGCGGCCCGCAATCCACTATCGAATCGAGCACGCCGCCGGGATCGGCCTGCGGCGGAACGAATGTTTCGAAGGCCATTCGCCCGGTATAGGTCAAATATTGGGCAACCGGAAAACAGCTGCGCACGCCGATGCAGTGAATCGCGCGGGCCGCCAGCAGCAGCGTTACCGCGCGGTCCATCCGTGCGATCATGTCGTCTGAATACAGCGCCTGCGTGTTGGCGACGGCAGAATCGCGAATCCGGGTTGTGAGGTTGTCCGCGCCGTTGGTGCGCAGGTTCGCGGCACGGCGCCCGTAGCTCGGCACGGAGTCTCGCAACGCTGCCTGAAACACCGCGCGACACTGTTCGAAGCCCTTGAAACCAAGGGCTTGGGCGAGGCGCACCACCGTATTTGCGTTGACCGTCGCGCGGTTTGCCAGGCCGCGCACGGAGTGAAACGCAAGCTCCTGCGGATGATCCATGGCCCAACGCGCAAGCGCGGCAACCTGCGGCGAAGCATCGGAGGCCACCGTCCCGAGCCGTTGCCGCAACCTGTCCAGCGTCTCCTCGTGTTCGTCACTCACCCGGTGTCATTCCTTCCAAAAAACTTACCCAACGGCAGCTCCGCGAAACATTTGAGCGCTCGGCTTGACCTTTTTCAATCGTTTGTTTCAGTCTCGCGCCACCGTGCCCATCGCGGGCATCAAACGCAGGGAGTTATTGATATGAGAGAACATCTCGTGGGCGCACTGGTTGCCGCCACCACCGCATTTGCCGGAGCTTCGGCCTTTGCCGAGGAATTCATCTCCATCGGCACCGGCGGTGTGACCGGGGTGTACTATCCGACCGGCGGCGCGATCTGCCGTCTGGTGAACAAGGACCGCAAGGAGCATGGGATTCGCTGCGCCGTGGAGTCCACCGGCGGGTCGGTCTACAACATCAACACGATCAAGAGCGGCGAGCTCGAGTTCGGCGTGGCCCAGTCCGACTGGCAGTTCCACGCGCTCAACGGCACATCGAAGTTCGAAGGCGCGGCCTTCCCGGAACTGCGCGCCATGTTCTCGGTCCATCCCGAGCCCTTCACGCTTCTGGTCCGCGCGGACAGCGGCATCGAGAAGTTCGAGGATATCGCGGGCAAGCGGGTGAACGTCGGCAACCCCGGCTCCGGCCAGCGCGCCACGATGGAAGTCGTGATGGAGGCCTTCGGGATCGGCATGGACGATCTGGCCCTCGCAACCGAGTTCAAGGGCTCGGAGATGGCCAAGGAGATCTGCGACGGCAATATCGACGCGATGATCTACACCATCGGCCACCCGGCCGCGGCGATCAAGGAAGCGACCACCACCTGCGACGTGAAGCTCGTGGACGTGGTCGGCGACCCGATCGACTCGCTGGTAAGCGAGAATTCCTACTACCGCGTCGCGACCATTCCGGGCGGCATGTATGCCGGCAACCCCGACGACACGACGACCTTCGGTGTCGGCGCGACCTTCGTAAGCTCGAGCGCGATCTCGGATGACGTGGCCTATGTGGTTGCCAAGGCGGTGATGGAAAACCTCGACGCCTTCCGCGGCCTGCATCCGGCCTTCGCCAACCTCAAGGCCGAGGAAATGGTCAAGGACGGTCTCAGCGCCCCGCTGCATCCGGGCGCAGAGAAGGCGTACATGGAACTCGGCCTGATCGAGTGACCGCGGCAGCGGCAACCTGACCACAACGACCACGGCGGGCGCCGTTTGAACGACGCCCGCCAACAATAAAAGAAAAACACTTTTTCAGCGGGGACCAGGATGACAGACCAGGCCGGACACGCCAGCGCCGCCCACGATATCGTTGCCGAAGCCGATACCGGCGCCCGAAACCCCGGGGGATGGCAAGCGCGGCTCTTCATCGGCATCTGTATCGTCTGGTCGCTGTTTCAGCTCTACATCGCCTCCAAGCTGCCCGGCGTGCTGGCGCAAAGTACCGGCATCAGCTTCTTCGCGCATCTCGTGACGCAGGCGCGGTTCATTCACCTGGCCTTCGCGCTCACCCTGGCGACGCTTGCCTTCCCGCTCTTCAAGGGCGCGCCGACGGATCGCATCCCGTGGTACGACTGGATTCTCGTCGCGCTGGGGCTGATCTCGACCCTCTATCTCATCGTTTTCCGGCTCGAGATCGCCGACCGGCCGGGCCTCTGGTCGCCCTCGGACATCATGATCTCCGCCATCGGCCTGGTGGTTCTGCTGATCGCGGTCTATCGCTCGCTGGGTCTTCCGCTCGTCGTGATCGCCTCGGCCTTCATCCTCTTCACCTTCTTCGGCGGCTATTCCGAATGGGTGCGGGACCTGACCAATTACGGCGGTTCCTCGCTCTCCAAGGCGCTGGGACACTACTGGATGCAGACCGAAGGCGTCTTCGGCGTGGCGCTCGGCGTCTCCACCACGATGATCTTCCTCTTCGTGCTCTTCGGCGCGCTCCTCGACCGCGCGGGCGGCGGCAACTGGTTCATCAAGGTCGCCATCGCGCTCCTGGGCGCGCTGCGCGGCGGACCGGCGAAGGCCTCCGTGCTCTCCTCGATGATGACGGGCATGATCTCCGGCTCCTCCATCGCCAACACCGTGACCACCGGCACCTTCACCATCCCGCTGATGAAGCGCATCGGCTTTCCGGCCGAGAAGGCCGGTGCCGTCGAGGTGGCCTCCTCCACCAATGGCCAGCTTACCCCGCCCGTCATGGGGGCGGCGGCCTTCCTGATGGTGGAATACGTCAACATCCCCTACATCGACGTGGTCAAGCACGCCTTCCTGCCGGCGGTGATCTCCTACATTGCGCTCTTGTACATCGTCCATCTGGAAAGCCTGAAGATGGGCCTGCAAGGGCTTGAGAAACAGGGGCGAAAGATCGGGGTGATCCTGATCGTTCTGCTCATGCTGACCGGCTTCCTGTGCCTTGCGGCGATCACCTTCGTCGTCGCGCTGCTGCGCGGCGTGCTGGAGCCGGTGATGGGGGACGGGTCGCTCTACATGAGTGTCGCGTTGCTCGGGCTGGCCTACGTGGCACTCGTCTGGGTGGCCTCCAGGTATCCCGATATCGAGGTCGACGACCCCGAAAAGGCGCCGGTCGCGCCGCGGCTGACGCCGACACTGGTGGGCGGCGCCTATTTCGCGCTGCCGATCTTCGTGCTGGTCTGGAACCTCATGGTGTCGTCGTCGACGCTCGACCGGTTGTCACCGGCGCTCTCCGCCTTCTGGGCGACAATCGCGATGGTCTTCATCGCGCTCACACACCGTCCGCTCAAGGCGATGTTCCGCGGCGAGGGCTTCGGCGGGGAGTTGGTCGAAGGGTTCGGTGATTTCATCCAAGGCCTGATCGCGGGCGCGCGCAACATGATCGGCATCGGCGTGGCCACCGGCGCGGCCGGTATTATCGTGGGTACGATCAGCCTGACCGGGGCGCACCAGGTGATCGGCCAGGTGATCGAGGTGATCTCCGGCGGAAACCTGATGGTGCTGCTGTTCCTGGTTGCGGTGCTGTCGCTGATCCTCGGCATGGGTCTGCCCACCACGGCGAATTACATCGTGGTCTCCTCGCTCATGGCGCCGGTCATCGTCACCGTTGGCGCACAGGCGGGGCTGGTGGTGCCGCTGATCGCGGTGCACATGTTCGTCTTCTACTTCGGCATCCTCGCCGACGATACGCCACCGGTGGGGCTTGCGGCCTATGCGGCGGCGGCCATCAGCCGGGGCGATCCGATCATGACGGGTGTTCAGGGCTTCATGTACGACATCCGCACGGCGCTCCTGCCGTTCCTGTTCATCTTCAACACCGACCTGCTGCTGATCGACGTTGGGTTCTTCAAGGCGATCATGGTGTTCTGCGTCTCGCTGGTGGCGATGCTGCTGTTCGCGGCGGCCACGCAGGGGTATTTCTTCGCCAAGTCGCGGCTGTGGGAAACGGCGGTGTTGCTGCTGATCGCCTTCATGCTGTTCCGGCCGGGATTTTTCCTCGACAAGCTGGAGGAACCGTTCATGGATGTCAGCGGCGAGGCGGCGCTTGCCGCTGCCGCGGAGCTCGATGACGGGCAGTCGGTGCGACTGATCATCGACGGGCCGGATTACGACACCGGCGAGCCACGCGCCACAACCATCGTCATCCCGGCGGTTGCGGGCGATACCGAGGCGGCGCTTGCCGCGCAGGGACTCGCGCTTCTGCCGGAGGGGGATACGCTGGTGATGGAGGAGCCGTTCTTCGGCACGCCCTTCTTCGAGGAACTGGCGAACCAGTACGATTTCTACGGCGACAGCCCGGTCGTGATCGACCACATGCAGATCGAGCGGGACCGCATGCCGAAGGAACTCTTCTTCATCCCCGCATTCATCCTGCTGGCCGGCATCGTCCTGATCCAGCGCCGCCGCGCCACCCAGCCGGCCTTCTGAGGAGACCCGAGATGTACAGCTCGATTCTGGTTGCCATCGACCTCAACGACGGCGCCGGCGCACACAGGGTGGCCGAGGTGGCCTTTCGGCTGGCGAAGGACCACAATGCCGGACTGCATATCATCAACGTCATCCCCGATTTCGGCATGTCCATCGTCGGCTCCTATTTCAGCGCCGACCAGACGAAGAAGATGGTGGAGGATGAGCGCCGGAAGTTCGAGGCCTGGGCGAAGGCCGAGGTGCCGGACGACATCGACTACGACCTGACGGTGATCAAGGGGCATGTCTACGACAACATCCTGAAGACGGCGGAGCGGATCGGGGCGGATGTGATCGTGCTCGGCTCCCACAAGCCGGAGCTGGAGGATTACCTGCTCGGCCCCAATGCCGCGCGCGTGGTGCGGCATGCCAAGCAATCGGTCTTCGTTGTGCGGGGATAGGGCGACCTGGGGGCACGCGTTCGGCCAGTCGCGGGCGGCGCTGCCCGCTGTCTTACCGCTCGGCCAAGAAGGAGGCGGGCAGGGACGTCCTGATCCCGTGGAAGAAGAGGTCGATCTCCAACGCCAGACCCACCTCGAAGTCATTGAGTTCAGGTCCACTCCACCGGTGCTGCTCGAGGCGCGCTAGGAAGTCACGGCGTGTCTGCTCGTCGCGCGGCTCCAACGGCAGGGTTTCGGCGGCGCGCAGCAGGTCGATGCGCTTGTGGACCTCGCGCATGCCCGAGAAAGCCTCCATCATCAGGCGCAACAGGCGCGGGTCCGTCTGCCAGGACTGACCTGCAAAGACCTCCTGAACGACACGGTTTCCGGCGCCGAGGCAATCGTAGGCAACGCAGCCCGGGAAGCCCGCCTGCTTCAGCCTGTCGTGGATTGTGCAATCGTGTCCCGAGAGGTTCCGGCAGGGTTCGCCCGGGTTCTTGTCAAACGCGAAATCCTTGCCCTTGTCGAAGGCCAACACGACACAGCACAGAGCCGCGCATTTCGAACAATCCGTCTTGAGATGGTCAGTCTGAGGCATTGGGGACAATCGGCTTTCACTGGTCCGCCCGAGGCGGGGCTTCGGGCTGCCGTATCCCGCGGAACGCCTGCCGAATGCAAGGTCCGGCGGATGTGTTCGGCGCCTGGCCCATGGGCGCACCGGGCGGCTGCCAGCCTGCCGAGACGGAACGCATCGCTTTGCGCAGGGGAGGGGCGGGCGCAAGTGTCCCCCGAGTTGCGCCCGCATCGCGGCTGCGGGCCGGGAGCGACGCCAATGATCCGGGGCGGCGCTCTTCCCACGCAGGTTGCTTCGGTCAGGTCTTCGCCTGTTCCCGCGCGAACCCGAAGGCGTCCAGCGCACGTTCGGCGACCTCGACGCCGTGTTCCTGCACGAAATGCCCTGCCTGGGGGACCTCCATCGGGTCGGGACAGCCACGGATCACCGTCTGCATGTAGCGCATGACGTTCGGGCCGAGCATCTCGTCCTGCATGCCGATCGCCATGAAGCTTTCGCCCTCCCACGCCTCGGACCAGAACTTGCCGGCTTTCTGCGAGATGGCGACGCCCGGGGCGTCCATCGTTGTGGCGACCATCTGCGGAAAGCGGCGCACGCCGGCCTTGTACCGCTGATCCGGGAAGGGCGCTGCATAGGCTTCGGCTTCGGCCGCGGTGAGTTCGGGGGCGTATTTCTGCATGATCGCCGCGAGCGGCACGTCCGGGTCCGCGGTGATCGTGGCCTTCCATTCATCGAAGGCGGGGTTGTTGGCCGGTCCGGCCATGAGCGCGGTGTTCATGATGAGCAGGCGCTTGAAGCGTGCCGGCATGTCCATCGGCAGGGTCAGGCCAAGCAATCCGCCCCAATCCTGGCAAACCAGCGTGACGTTGTGCAGATCGAGCCGCTCGATCAGGGCCAGCATGTAGTTGCGGTGGAATTCGAAGTGATAGGTCGCATCGTCGGCCGGCTTGTCGGAACGACCGAATCCGAGCCAGTCGGGTGCGATGACCCGCACGCCGGCCCCGGCAAAGATCGGGACCATCTTGCGATAGAGGTAGCTCCAGGTGGGCTCGCCGTGCAGGCAGAGAAAGACCTCCCCGGCGTCACGCGGACCCTCGTCGAGGTAGTGGCCGCGCAGGCCCTCGTAGCCGGGCAGGTCGTCAATGTAATGCGGGGCGAAATCGTAGTCCGGCAGGTTCTCGAACCTTGCGTCGGGCGTGCGGAGGGCTTCGATCATGGGTCTACCTGTGCGTGAAGTATTGGTTTGGACGAGGGGTTTGGGTGGCACATTGCGTCAGTGCGCCGCCGTGTCCGACAGCGTGTTGAGCACAACAACCCCGGTGACGATGAGCCCGACGCCGGCCACTCCGGCAAGGTCAAGCTTCTGTCCGAAGACGACGAAGCCGAGCAACGCGACCAGCACGATGCCGAGGCCCGCCCACATCGCATAGGCGATGCCGAGGGGGATGGCCTTGAGCGCGAGCGTCAGGAAATAGAACGAGGCCCCGTAGAAGACGACCATGAGCCCGGTCGGCAGGACTTCGGTGAATTGCTCCGATCTCTGGAGGAAGGCGGTGCCCGTCACCTCGAAAAGAATGGCGAGTGTGAGGGCAATGTAGGGATGGACGAGGAAATGCATGGGCGTTCTCCTTTGGTCACTGCATCCGCAGAACGGTTCGCCCGATCCGTCCGGGCGTTTTCAGGGTTTCGAAGGCGGCGCGATACTCTTCGAGCGGGAATTCCCGGACGTGGCCCGTTTCCAGCGCACCGGTTGCGGCCTGGCGGGCAAGCTCCGTAAGCAGGGCGCTGTTGCCCCGGTCCACATAGAGTTTCCCGGTCTTCTGTGCGCGGATGGGATTCGCCGCGATGGAACGAGCATTCTTCACCGGGTCCGCCGGCACGAAGACGCCCCGCGGCGCCAGGAGATGCCGGACATCGCGGAAACGATATCGCGCCGAGAGATCGAGTGCCGCGTCGAAGGGGCCGGCGATGTCGGAGAGCGGCGTCTCGCGGTAGTCGAAGACCCTCTCGGCCCCGAGCGCCGTCATGACGCGCTGCCCGGCGGGCCCGGCAAGCCCGGTGACGCTGGCACCGAAGTTGCGCGCAATCTGGATGGCAAAGACCCCAAGCCCGCCGCTGCCGCCGATGATGAGAACCGTCTGGCCCGGCCTGAGCCGCGCAACATCGCGCAATGCCACAAGGCTTGTCTGCGCGGCGAGCGGAAAGGCGGCGGCTTCGGCGAAGCTCATGCCCTCGGGGATCGCCGCGACCCAGCCCTCCGGCACACTGATCACCTGCTGGTGGGTTTTCGGGCCTTTGATGAGGTGCGTGTATCCGAACACGTGGGCGCCGTCCGGGAACCGCGCGCTGCCCTCCACGACGAGTCCCGAGAACTCCAGCCCGGTGCGTTCCGGTGACTTCGCGCCGTAGAGCCGGAAGTAGAGGTCGAAACCGCCGTTGACGATGTCGAGATCGGTGGGGTTCACCGAGGCGTGCTGGACCCGCACCTTGACCTGGCCTGTGCCGCGTACCGGTGCCTTCTGCCTCTCGACGAGCGACAGCGCACGCTTGGTGGTGTGAACGGCTTTCATTTCGGCGCTCCCTAGGTCACTTGACCCAATTCGTGCTGAGTTAGGTCAATTGACCTTATGCGTCAAGGGGGATATGTGCATCCGGAAAACGACAGAACGCCGGGGTGTGCGCATGGCCTCGCAGGACCGCAAGACATTGATCCTCGATGCAACGGAAGCGCTGCTTCTGGAAATCGGCAATGCCGAGCTGACGATGCGCAAGGTGGCGTCCCGCGCGGGGATCAGCCTGGGCAACCTGCAATATCATTTCTCGACACGCGAAGACCTGCTGCTGGCGCTGCTGCTGCGCTTCCTTGAGCCCTACGAGGCCAATCTGAACCGGCGCGCGGCCGACGGGTCGGCTGACCTGACCGAGACGCTGCACAGCCTGTTCCGCGAGGTCCTGACGCATCCGGATTTCGACCGCTATTCGGTCATTTTCAAGGAAATCTGGGCCGCCGCGACCCATTCGGCCGACATCCGGGCTGCGCTTGACGCCTATTACGTGCGTCTCGCCGCGTTCTACCGGTCCTTCCTGGAAGGGGCCGGCGCGGACGCGTTGCAGGCCGAGCGCGCCGTGCTGATCCTTCTGCCGCTGCTGGAGGGCTCTTGCGTGACGCGGAAGGCCATCGGCAGGCCTGCCGAAGACCTCGCCGCCATCTGGGCGGAAGCCTTTGCCCTTATCCTTGGGCAGAAGGGCTAGCGGCGGGCCAGCGCCGTGCGAGAGAGCCACGGGGTCCGGTGCACAAGTCAAACGGCACAGGCAAATGTGCGCCTGCGGTGAACGGCTGGTCAGTTGGTCGGGCGTTGGGCGACCTTGGTGCCCTCTGCCAGCCCCGGTGCGGGGTAGAGGATGATACGTTCGCCCGGCTCCAGCCCGCCGGCAACGGAGGCTTCCAGCCCGTTCGACCGTTCGACGGCCACCTCGCGCAGGACGGCGCGGCCGTCCTTAACGGCAAAGACCGAGACCCCGCCGTTGGTGCGGAAGAGGGCGCTGGCCGGGACGATGGTTGCATCGGGTTTCTCCCATGTCACGATGCGGACCTCGACGCGGAAGCCGTGACCGAGGGCGGCGCGGGCCTCCGGCGGGTCGGTCAGTTCGATGCGGGCATTCACGCGCTGCTCTTCGACGCCGAGCGCGGAGTATTTCGTGAAGCCCCAGGGATCGACCCGCACCACCTCACCGGACAGCGGCTGCGGCCCGCCCCACTTGTCGACAATGACCCGGTCGCCCACCTCGACCTGCACGGCATCGGTGGAGAGAAGCTCGACCACCACTTCGAGATCGTCCTCGATATTGCCGATTTCCATGATCGGCGTGCCGACGGGCAGGGTCGTCTCGCTTTTCTGCATCACCTGCAGGATCCGGCCGGTCGCGGGTGCAAAGAGCGGCGTCGCCTTCTCGGTGTTGATCTGCAGCGCGGTCGCAAGCCCGTGATCGTCGAACCCGATGAGCTGCGCACGGGCGTTCTCCACCTCGGCCTCGCGCATGGAGATCGCCGCCTGTGCCGTGTCGAGGGCGGCCTGCGCGGCGCGTGCCGTCCCCTCGGCCCGCTCCAGCGCGGCCCTCGCAAGGGTGCCGGTGCTGGCCAGCTGCTTGGCGCGCTCCAGGTCGGATTGCGCGAGGTCGTCGTCGGCGATTGCCTTGTTGAGGTCCGCGCGTGCCACCCTGAGGGCCGCTTCGGCGGCAGTGACCGCGGCGCGGGCCTGTTCGCGGGTGCGGATATCCAGCGCCGAGGGGTTCGTCGGCAGCATGTGGGCGACGACCGTGGTGCCGCGGATGACCTCGTCTCCGGGTTCCACCGCGACGCGGAGCAACCGGCCGGTGACGGGTGTGGAGACGACATAGGGGTCGTGCACCCGCGTGCGGGCTTCCTCGTCGATGGTCACCACCATGGGGCCGCGGGTGACGTCGCCGATATCCACCAGCATCGCCCGCGGCCAGAAGGCGAAGGTGATCGCCCCGGCGACCAGTGCCAGCAGCGCCACGGTGAGCAACCTGCGTGCGCGTTTCTTGCCTGCCATTTCTCCCTCACTCCCTCGTCTTCAGCGCGGTCACAAGCTCCACGCGGTCGAGATCCCGTTTCACCAGCCAGCCGGAAAAGGCGGCGCTGGCCAGCACCGCCAGCGCCGCCGAGCCGACCGACCGGGCATCGAACATCAGCGGGATCGAATAGACCTCGGTGGAGAAGGCCGCCGAGACCGCGGCGGCCATGCCGTATCCCATGGCCGCGCCCAGTGGCAGGGCGGCCAGCGTCACGAGCCCCAGCTCGCCGAGCAGAACGAATGCCGCTTCTCCGCGCGAAAAGCCGATCACGCGCAGGCTCGCCAGATCGTGCACGCGTTCGGCAAAGGCGATGCGGGCGGAATTGTAGACGATGCCGAAGGTGACGATGCCCGCGATCCCCAGCATGATGAAGCGCATCGCGCCCATGCCGCTGTCCATCATCGACTGGATCGAGTTGCGCACGTCGGATTTCAGCGCCACACCGGCGACGCCCGGCATGTTCTTGACCGCCGTGAGAACGTCGTCCTGCACGGCGCTGTCAATCCTCAGGAAGGCGCCGGAGATGCGGCCCGGCTCCTTGAGCGCAGCGTTCAGCGCATCGAGGTTCATATAGGCAGGGGCGCCCAGCAGGCTGTCGGCGACAGCCACCACCGGGATGCGGAGCTCCGGCCGCCGGCCTTCGTGGACCTCCGCGGTCACCACATCGCCGGGCTGGGCGTGCAGCACCCGCGCCAGCGTCGTCGACAGGACGATGCCCTCCGGCGGCAGGGTCAGCGGGCGTTGCTTGTCGTCCACGGCGCGGCTCAGCCGCGGGGCGGCGATCATGCCGTTGATCGCGCCGCGGTGGGTGTAGCGGTTATGGCGCAGTTCGACGGAGACGTTGCGCACCGGCTCCACCTCCTGGATGCCGGGCAGGCGGCCGAGCTCGTAGGCGACCTTGTCGGACATCGCATGGGTGAACGAGACCTGGGCGTCGGAGCGGTCCAGCACCGTGAAGCCCAGGTCGATGGACTCGGAGAAGCCCGCCTGCACGCCGATCATGCCCACCGACAGTGCCATGCCGGTGGCGATGCCGACAGCGCCGCCGGCCATCCGGCCCGGTTGCCGTTGCAACCGGCGCAGCACCATCCGCCCCGGCTGGTCGAGCATCCGGGTCCAGAGGCGGCCGAGCCGGCCGGTGGCGCTGTAATCGGCGGGGGCGGGGGGGCGCATTGCCACGGCGGGCGCCAGCCGGAACACCCCGCGCAGAACGCCGAAACCGCCCGCGCAGGCCGCCAGCACGGAGGTGACGAAGCCAATGACGAAACTCTTGGGATCGAGCTGAAAGACGAGAAACGGAAACTTGTAATAGTCCTGGTAGACCCCCGCCATCGCGCGCCCGGCGGCGATGCCGCCGAGCGAGCCGGAGATGGCCCCGACCACGGCGATGCTCAGCATCAGTTTCAGGTAGTGTGCGGAGACCTCCCAGTCGCTGTAGCCGAAGGCCTTGAGCAGGCCGATTTCCTCGCGTTCGGCCTGCACGATGCGGTTGACGACGATATAGAGCAGGAAGGCGGAGACTCCGAGGAAGATCGGCGGCACCGCGACGGCGTTCTTCCGGCCGCCCTCGATTTCCTCGGTGATGAAGAAGTTGGACGGAAGGTCCTTGAGTGCATAGGCGCCGAGCCCGCCCTGCGGGTCGAGCACGCGGTCGACCGCATCCAGAACCGTGTGGACATCCGCGCCGCGTTCGAGGCCGATCAGCGCCTCGTTGAAGGCACCCTGCAGGTCGTAGGCAGCTTCCAGCGACGACCGGCTCATCCAGATGACCGCGAAGCGGGCGTCGTCGGGCACGATTTCGCCGGGCGCCGTTGTATAGAGGAACTCCGGGCTTTGCGCGAGGCCGGTGACGCGGAACGTGTGCCGCGCGCCGTTCATCGTCGCCGACAACCGGTCGCCCGGGCCGAGCCCGCGGGCGTTGGCGAAGCCCTTCAGCAGCAGGATTTCCTCGCCGCGTTCGGGGGCGGGCAGCCGCCCCTCGGCGAGGTAGATGTCGTTGAGCCGCGCCGGCCCGTGGTCGGGCAGGGAGACGGCCTGGGCCCGGACCGGGACGACCTCGCCCGCGATGTCGATCAGGGCGGAGCCGTTTACCCGCCCTTCGACGGCTGCCACGCCCGGGATCTCCGCAAGACGTTCCAGGAAACGGTCCGGCGCACGTTCCACCGGCGCGAAGACCTCGGCGAGGCGGTAGCGGTCGTAATAGGCCTGCTTGGTCTCTTCCAGCGTGTTCACGAGACCGGTCATCATCACCAGCATGAGCACGCCGAGGGCGATCACCGCCGCAATCGCGATTGCCTGGCCCTTGATGCGCCACAGGTCGCGCAGGAGCTTGCGGTCGAGCGGGGAGAGGACGCCTACCATGCGATTTCCTCGGGCGAGAGCCGCGTGTCATTCCGTTCGACCGAGCGTATCGCGCCATCGGCGAAGTGAATGACCCGGTGTGCCATCGCCGCCGTCGCCGCCGCGTGGGTGACCATGAGGACGGTGGTGCCGAGCGTCCGGTTCACGTCGTTCAGCACCCTGAGAACGGCGCGGCCGGTGGTGCTGTCGAGCGCACCGGTGGGTTCGTCGCAGAACAGCACGTCGGGTTGCTTGGCGACGGCGCGGGCAATGGCGACCCGCTGTTGTTCGCCGCCGGACATCTGGGCCGGGAAATGGTGCCGCCGTTCGCCGAGGCCGACGAGGTGCAGGGCCTCGGCCGGGTCCATCGGGTTGCGGGCGATCTCGGTGACGAGCTCGACATTTTCCTCGGCGGTGAGCGAGGGCATCAGATTGTAGAACTGGAAGACGAAACCGACGTGATCGCGCCTGTAGCGGGTCAGCTCGCTGTCGGTCATGTCGGTGAGGTCGGCGTCGCGGAACCGGGCGCGGCCGGTGCTGGCACGGTCGAGCCCGCCGAGGATATTGAGCAGGGTGGATTTGCCCGACCCGGAGGCGCCGAGCAGGACGATCAGTTCCCCGCCCGGGACAACGAGATCGACCCCGCGCAGGGCATGCACGGCCGCTTCCCCCTCCCCGTAGGTCTTGGTCAGGGCCTCGGTCTGGTAGGTCGGTCGCGGCGAGGGATCGGCTTGCAGGGACATGACCGCACCTCCTGTGCTCACAGGTATGTGAGAGGTCCGGGCATGGCAAGGCGGCCAAGTGCGGGTTTTCCCGGCAGGCGCCGCCGAACGCAGCTCCGGACGGGAGGGCTCCCGCCGGCATCCTCCCCCTTGCGGGGTCGGAAGCCGTTTGGGCGGGGCGCCCTTCGGGCGCAGCCGCGCGCATGCGCGCGGCCCGGCCCAACGGGAGGAGGTGCATCTGTGATGCAGCGACGACGGGCGGGAGATCTACCGGACCTGTCCCGGCCGGCCACCGATGCGGAGCGGGCCGCCGCGACGCTACAGCTGGACGATTGCCAGTTCCACGTTTTCGCTTCCGATCACCGAGGACACATGGCCCGTTCCCGAGATGTCTTCCATCTGCCAGATGCCGCCCGGGCCGATCTCCCGGACCTCGCCGCTGCCCGCCTCCACGCGCATGCGCCCGGCCAGGCAGAAAGCGACCTGGCGCTTGGGAGACGGGTGCTGCTGCCCGCGCCAGCCGGCTGGCAGAACGAGATAGAGCAGCGCGCTCGCCGGTTCGGCCTCCGATACCGGCATTGGCGGTGCGGGCGGCGCGAAGTCGCTCGCGGACATCGCGATGGCCCGATCGGTGAAATACGAGATCCCTGCCTCGTCTTCGCTCAGATGAAGTACTTGCATGCCATCTCCCTGCTACCTCCCGCACGAAATCCGTGCCGACATGTCTTCGTCGCGATGATCGTAGCAGAAATCTCGCGGCTCAGCGCGTGTCGCATGCCAGAAGAAAGGCTTCTCCGAGCACGAAGTCCCACCCTTCGTCGTAATTCGACGCGGCGGCTTCGCCGGCGACCCCCAGGCGTTCGAAGCCGCGGTGCGTGAGGTCGACGCGACTTCCGCCGTCACCGGTATCGGAGAAGGACACGTCGATCTGTGTCGCTTCCGCGCGGCGCCGGCCGACGTACCAGTCCAGGGCCAGCCGCCGTCCCGGCTCCCAGATTGTGATGGTCGCCCATTCCGCGACATCGCCATCATGCCGGATCTCGCGAATCCGTCCGCCGGTATGCGGCTGCAGCGTGACGCCGCGCGGTTGCTTGCCTTCGGAGGCCGACATGGAATGCGATCGCAGCGGCCACCATTCCGGCATATCGCGCGTGAACCGATCAAAGGCTTCGGATGCGGAGATCGGGACGCGGATGGACTTGCGGACATTTGGCAGGGTCTCGGGCATTTTGCACTCCGTGTGTCTGGAACTGGAAGCTCCGTGCGGTGTCGGGAACGTGTGGAAACCGGGACGGCACCGGCCGGTCCGATCGAGCGATCTGGAACGTGATCCGGGTTCCGTAGGGTAAGTCCCGTTTGGCGTGCGAGTCAAATGGGCATCGGGACTCCTGCGGGAAACCATGGTTCGGACCTGCCCTTGCAGCCCCCCTTGGCCGATACTAAGACTCTGGGAGAAAACCGCAGCGGCGTTTGCGCGAGCGACCGCCCCCCACCGAGGCAGATTCCCATGAAAGATCCCACCGAGACCTACATGAACCTCGTCCCGATGGTCGTCGAACAGACCAGCCGCGGCGAACGGGCCTACGACATCTTCTCGCGCCTGCTGAAAGAGCGCATCATCTTCGTGAATGGCCCGGTGCACGACGGCATGAGCCAGCTCATCGTCGCGCAGCTCCTGCATCTGGAGGCCGAGAACCCGTCCAAGGAAATCTCGATGTATATCAACAGCCCCGGCGGTGTCGTGACCTCGGGCCTGTCGATCTATGACACGATGCAATACATCAAGCCCAAGGTGTCGACGCTCGTCGTGGGGCAGGCGGCGTCCATGGGCTCGCTGCTGCTGACCGCAGGTGAAGCGGGCATGCGTTTCTCGCTGCCCAACAGCCGGATCATGGTGCACCAGCCCTCGGGCGGCTACCAGGGCCAGGCGACGGATATCATGATCCACGCCCAGGAAACCCAGAAGCTGAAAGACCGCCTTAACCAGATCTATGTGAAGCATACCGGGCAGACGCTGAAGAAGGTCGAGGCGGCGCTGGAGCGCGACAATTTCATGTCGCCCGAGGAGGCGAAGGAATGGGGCCTGATCGACGAGATCGTCGAGAGCCGGAAGACGCCGGAAGAGACGGCGGAGGGCTGAGTCGCGCCGGTTGGGCGGTGTGGCCGGCCAGTGGCGCCGTGCCGCCCGCCCACATTTGGGCATTGTGCACCGGTTGGGCGTGCCATAGTCTTTGCGGGACGAGGAAAGTGGAACTTTACCCAAGAGGGACCGCAGGGGCGGTTGGGACAACGGGCGACAGGCCCTAGAGGATTGGCATGGCGAACTCATCTGGTGGCGACAGCAAGAACACGCTCTACTGCTCCTTCTGCGGCAAGAGTCAGCACGAGGTGCGCAAGCTGATCGCAGGCCCGACAGTGTTCATCTGCGATGAATGCGTCGAGCTTTGCATGGACATCATCCGCGAGGAGACCAAGTCCTCCGGGCTCAAGGCATCCGATGGCGTGCCCACGCCGGCGGAAATCTGCGAGGTTCTGGACGATTACGTGATCGGCCAGGGGCGTGCGAAGCGGGTTTTGTCGGTGGCCGTGCACAACCACTACAAGCGCCTCAACCACGCCGGGAAATCCGCCGATATCGAGTTGCAGAAGTCGAATATCCTGCTGATCGGCCCCACGGGCTGCGGCAAGACCTATCTCGCGCAGACTCTGGCGCGCATTCTCGACGTACCGTTCACCATGGCCGACGCGACCACGCTGACCGAGGCCGGTTACGTGGGTGAGGATGTGGAAAACATCATCCTCAAGCTTCTGCAGGCCAGCGAATACAACGTCGAGCGGGCGCAGCGCGGCATCGTCTACATCGACGAGGTCGACAAGATCACCCGCAAGTCCGACAACCCCTCGATCACCCGTGACGTCTCGGGCGAGGGCGTGCAGCAGGCACTGCTGAAGATCATGGAAGGCACCGTCGCCTCCGTGCCGCCGCAGGGCGGGCGCAAGCATCCGCAGCAGGAGTTCCTGCAGGTGGACACGACGAACATTCTCTTCATCTGCGGTGGCGCCTTTGCGGGGCTCGACAAGATCATCGCCCAGCGTGGCAAGGGCTCGGCCATCGGTTTCGGCGCCGATGTGAAGGACGAGGGCAATCAGGACGTGGGCGAGCTGTTCCAGCAGCTTGAACCGGAAGACCTTCTGAAATTCGGCCTGATCCCGGAATTCGTCGGCCGCCTGCCGGTGATCGCGACGCTGGAGAACCTGGACGAGGACGCACTTGTGACGATCCTCACCCAGCCGAAGAACGCCATCGTCAAGCAATACCAGCGGCTTTTCGAGCTGGAAGACACCGAACTGGCCTTCACCGACGATGCGCTCCGCGCCATTGCCCGCCGCGCCATCGAGCGCAAGACCGGGGCCCGTGGCCTGCGGTCGATCATGGAGGACATCCTGCTCGACACGATGTTCGACCTGCCGGGGCTGGAAGGCGTCGAAGAGGTGGTCGTCAACGAGGAGGCCGTGACCTCCGAGGCGCAGCCGATGCTGGTCTATGCCGAAAACAAGGACAGCGCGTCGGCTAGCTGAGGCCGGGGAAGCGTTGAGAGTGACGTCCCGCTGCGTGGCGCGCGCCAAAGTTCGCGCGCTTCGCCTGTATTTTGGCGCACATGTGATCCACGCCAGCGCCGGTACGGGACATGCTTGACATCCTGTCCATCACGAGCGTGATTTTCGTTGTCATCGGGGCAGGGTACCTGTCGGTCCGGTTCGGCGTCTTTTCGTCCGCGGAAATGGGCACGCTGGGGAAGTTCGTCGTCAATCTCGCGCTGCCGGCGCTGATCTTCCGCGCGGTTTCTTCCCGTCCGATTGCGGAACTCGCAAATGGCGGCTACCTCGGGAGCGTTCTCATCGGATCGCTTGCCGTCTTCGTGTTTGGCTACCTCTGGTCGCGGAGAGTGGCGGGCGAAACATCGCAGGCCAGCACGTTTCGGGCGATGGGCATGTCCTGTGCCAACAGCGGCTTCGTCGGTTACCCGGTGTTGCTGATGGCCCTGCCCGAGGTCGCGTCAGCGGCCCTCGCGATGAACATGATCGTCGATAACCTCGTCATGATTCCGCTTGTCCTCGCGATGGCGGAACGTGCGCATGGCGCCGGGCGGGGCCGCGCTCGTCTGGCGGCGCAGATCGCATGGCGGCTGGTGCGCAACCCCATCGTGATCTCCCTGGCGCTCGGCGTCTCGGTGTCGGTCTCCGGCATCCGCCTGCCGATGGTGATCGAGCGGCCGGTTGATATCCTGGCATCCGCCAGTGCCGCGCTGTCTCTCGCCGTGATCGGTGGCACGCTCGCGTCTTTGCCCCTGCGCAGCCTCAATGCCTCGATCCTGTCGGTGGTGGTCGGAAAACTCCTGTTGCACCCGCTGGCGGTTGGTCTGGCGCTCGCCGTGCTGTCGGCGATCGGGTTCGGCGTCGGGGACGTGCAGCTCTCCGCGGCGGCGATCATCATGGCTTCCACGCCGGTAATGGCGATCTATCCCATCCTGGCTCAGCGCTTCGGCGAGGAACAGAACGCCGCGCTGGCGATGTTCGTCATGACGCTCCTGTCGTTCTTCACCATCAGTGCGACGCTGGCGATCACGCTTCCCTGAGGGCACCATGAGACTGATTTGCGCACAGCCGGCCGTTCCATGATTTCAGACCGCACACAGGCTTAGAGATCCCCGATGACCCGCACACATATCTCCTCCGGTTCCCCCTTCGAGTCGCAGATCGGCTACTCCCGCGCCGTGGTCTGCAACGGCTGGGTCTTCGTCGCCGGGACCACCGGTTACGACTATTCCACCATGACCATGCCTGCGACGGTCGAAGAGCAATGCGCCAATGCGCTCGCCACGATCGGCACGGCACTGGCGGAGGTTGGCGCCAGCCTCGACGACGTGGTTCGGGTTCGCTACATCCTGCCCGACAAGGCCGACTGGCCGGGGTGTTGGCCTGCCACGCGGGCCGCGTTCGGGACGGCGCGACCGGCGGCCACCATGATCGTTGCCGGCCTTCAAGAACCGGAGATGAAGATCGAGATCGAGGTGACGGCCGCACTGCCGAATGGCTAACGCGCGAGGAGGTGCATCGCGACATCCGCCGGCGCGGGCGCCGGATTGGTCACGGAACGCGTCCGGGGCGGTGAGTGTGTCGAGCCGGGCAGGGGCGCTGGGCCTGAGACCGGCGAGAATCTTGTGGGGATCGCTGCAATCCTTCGGTCGGGCGGCATCTCATGGTCCAGACCGCGTCCATTTGGGTCTGGACCTCGCCGGGCGGCTGCGCCATGACGGGGGAGCAAGAGGTTTGGAGGCACGCAATGGGCATCCTCAATTCGATTCTGCGCGCGGTTACCTGGTGGGACGGGCAGACCTATGGCACACAGCTGTTCACGTCGCGCCACGGCGAGAAGGTGGGCGAGGATGCCGAAGGCAATGTCTATTACCGCAACAGCGACGACAGCAAACGCTGGGTGATCTACGATGGCGAGATCGAAGCGAGCCGCGTGCCGCCGGAGTGGCACGGCTGGTTGCACCGGATCTACGACGAACCGCCAAGCGACAAGCCGCTGCCGCGCAAGCCCTGGGAAAAGCCGCATCAGGAGAATGTGACCTGGTCGCCGGAACTGTCCTACAAACCTGACGGTTCGCTGCGTCGCGCCGAACCGGTGGAGCGCCGCGACTACGAGGCCTGGTCGCCGGAATGAGCGTAACCGGCAATGGATGCCCGCATGGACTGAGACGGTCAGCGGTGCGCGGAGGAACCTATGTCTGAAAGCCCCGGAGAGGTCATTGCCGGCGCCGCGACGCTGGCTGTCGCGATCGGGTTCTTCGTCTATGCCGCGCAGGGCGGAGGCGCCTCGACCGCGACCGGCGATGGATACGACCTGACGGCGAGCTTCCGCTCCGTGGAGGGAATCTCGGTCGGCAGCGACGTGCGCCTGGCAGGCGTGAAGGTCGGAACGGTGACCGGGCTGGACCTCAACCGGCAGACGTTTCGTGCCGATGTGACGCTCAACCTGACCGGGGATCTCGAAGTGCCCGAAGACAGCTCCATCGCGATTTCGTCGGAGGGGCTGCTGGGCGGCAATTTCGTGGAACTGGTGCCGGGCGGCTCTCCGTTCAACCTCGAACCGGGCGCGGAGATCGAGGATACGCAAGGCGCCCTGAGCCTGCTTGGGCTGCTGGCGAAGTTCGTTTCCTCGGCCTCAGAGGACGGCTAATGCGCTGGCTCGTCCTGCTGTTGCTCGCGGTAGCGCCTGCCGCGATGGCCCAGCAGGCCACGAGTTCCGCCAATGGCGGCGTTCTGCGGCTGTTGGACAAGATATCCGGCGATACCGTCGACATCCGGATCGGTCGTGGCCAGACACAGCTCTACGGGCGGCTGAAGATCACCATGGGCGAATGCCGCTACCCGGCGCAGAACCCAAACTCGGACGCGTTCGGCTGGCTCGAGATCCGCGACGATTCGATGGAAGGGCCTGCCTTCTCCGGCTGGATGATTGCCTCTTCACCGGCGTTGAACGGCCTCGATCACCCGCGCTACGACGTCTGGCTGCTTCGCTGCAACAACGAGTGAGGCGCGGGAAGCGCGCCCGGTGCGTTGAAATCCGCCTGAACGTGCAACGCCTCCGACAGACGCGCGCGGTACGCGGACTGGGGTATTTCCAGAGCTCCGAGGCTGGCCAGGTGTGGCGTAATGAACTGCGTATCGAACAACAGGAACCCGCCTTGGCGGAGGCGATCCACCAGGTAGGCCAGCGCCACCTTGGAGGCGTCGGTGCGGCGGGAAAACATGCTTTCGCCGAAGAACGCGCCGCCGAGCGTGACACCGTAAACCCCGCCGACGAGGTCGTTGCCCTCCCAAACCTCCAGCGAATGCCCGAAGCCCATGTAATGTAGCTGGAGGTACAGGTCGAAGATCGTCTGGTTGATCCAGGTCTCCGGCCTGTCGGCGCAGCCGGTGAGGACGCCGGCGAAGTCGCGGTCGGCGGAAACGGAAAACACGCCGCTGCGAATGCGGCGGCGCAGGGAGCGGGAGATGCGGAACCGCTCCAGCGGTATGATGCCGCGCATCTTTGGCTCGACCCAGTAGACCTCGGTGGTCTCGCGACTCTCGGCCATGGGAAATACGCCGGCGGCGTAGGCGCGCAGGAGCGACTCGGGCGTCAGCTCCATCTGCCCGGCCCGCGCCCTGTCATCTGTGTCCGAAGACCCGTCACGCCGCCTGAGCGGCGAGCCACTTTTCGAGCCAGTGGATGTCGTACTTCCCTTCCAGGATGTCCGGTTCGGACAGCAGCGCGTCGAAGAGCGGCAAGGTGGTGTCGATGCCCTCGATCACGATCTCGTTCAACGCCCGGCCCAGCCGCGAGAGCGCCTCGGTACGGTCGCGCCCGTGGACGATCAGCTTGCCGATCAGGCTGTCGTAGTGCGGCGGAATGGAATAGCCCCCGTAGAGCGCTGAATCCATCCGCACGCCGAGGCCGCCCGGCGCGTGGTACATGCCGACGGATCCGGGACAGGGGGTGAAGTTCGGCAGTTTTTCTGCGTTGATCCGAACTTCGATCGCGTGGCCGTTCACGTCGAGATCTTCCTGGGCGAAGGACAGCGGCAGGCCCTGGGCGACGCGAATCTGCTCCCGCACGAGGTCGACGCCGAAGATGGCTTCGGTGACGGGATGTTCCACCTGCAGGCGCGTGTTCATCTCGATGAAATAGAATTCGCCGTCCTCGTAGAGGAATTCGATTGTCCCGGCGCCGATGTAGTTGATCCGGGCCACGGCATCGGCACAGATCTTGCCGATCCGCGCGCGGGTCGCGTCGTCGATAATCGGACCGGGCGCTTCTTCCAGGACCTTCTGGTGGCGCCGCTGAAGCGAGCAGTCGCGCTCGCCCAGATGCACGGCATTGCCCTTGCCGTCGCCGAAGACCTGAATTTCGATATGACGCGGCTTGCCGAGATACTTCTCGATATAGACCTCGTCATTTCCGAAGGCGGCCTTGCCCTCTGCCCGCGCAGTGCGGAAGGCCGTTTCAAGCTCTTGCGGCGACTTGGCGAGCTTCATGCCGCGCCCGCCGCCGCCGGCGGTTGCCTTGATGATGACGGGGTACCCGATCTCCTCGCAGACCTTCACGGCGGTCTCGTAATCCGGCACGCCGCCGTCGGAGCCCGGCACGCAGGGCACGCCGAGGTTCCGCATCGTTTCCTTGGCGGTGATCTTGTCGCCCATGATGCGAATGTGCTCGGCGGTGGGACCGATGAAGGTCAGGTCGTGATCCTCGACGATCTGCACGAAGGCCGCGTTTTCGGACAGGAACCCGTAGCCCGGGTGGATCGCCTCCGCGCCGGTGATCTCGCAGGCCGAAATGATCGAGGGGAACGACAGGTAGCTCTGTGCGGACGGGGGCGGGCCGATGCAGACGCTTTCGTCGGCAAGGCGCACGTGCATGGCGTCGCTGTCGGCGGTGGAATGGACTGCGACGGAACGGATGCCCATTTCGCGGCAGGCGCGGATCACGCGCAGGGCGATCTCGCCGCGATTGGCAATCAGGATCTTCTCGAACATCATTCGATGATCATCAGGGGGGCGCCGAATTCCACGGGTGCGCCGTTTTCAACGAGGATGCGTTTCACCGTGCCGGCACGTGGCGCGGGGATCTGGTTCATCGTCTTCATGGCTTCGACGATGAGGATCGTCTGACCTTCGGAGACCTGATCGCCGACTTGCACGAACGCGGCTGCGCCGGGCTCCGGCGCCATGTAGATGGTGCCGACCATGGGCGATGTCACCGCGCCGGGCAATTGCGCCGGATCCTCGATCGGTGCGGGTGCCGCTTCGACGGGCGTCGCAGGGACGGGGGCCGGAGCGGCGGCCACTGGCGCGGGCGCTGCGGCAACCGGCGCGGCCGCGGCCAACTGCCGGGAGACCCGCACGTTCAGGCTGTCCCCCTCGCCGTATTCGCGCTTGACCTCCAACTCGGTAAGTTCGTTGGCCCGCAGCAGTTCCGCCAGCGCTTCGATGAAGGCGACATCTGCTTCCTGACTCTTCCTGGTCATCTGGTCCTAGCCTCTGTTCTTTTAAGTATGTTCCCATGTAGCGGATGGACCGGGGCGATTAAAGAGAGGTTCGCGAATTTGACGGGGCTGGCGGCCGGCTTTTTTCTGATGCCGGGAGCGTTGAGAGCGGCGAAAATCCGGCGGCGGCGGCGCGGTTCTGGCGCGTGCGGCGACCCGCTTCACGCACCATCGGCCAATTGACGTGGCGCAATCGGGGTTCGCGGCTCACTCATGATCCGCAAGGCGGTGGCGGAGCATTGCCCGTATCGGGACCGCGGCATGGTGTAATCCATTGATCTGAAGACTTTTCCTGTTTTCTGTTGAGCGGGCGGGGCGCGGTCGGTTGGCGACCTGCCCGACCCAGACCGACCCCAGTACGATCACGGCACCGACCGCCTGCATCGGGCTCAGCGCCTGGTCCAGCCAGAGCCAGCCGAGGGCGACGGCGGTGACCGGGCTCATCATGCCGAGCATCGAGACGGCCCCGGGCTCGATCCGGGCGACGCCCCGGAACCACAGCCAGTAGGTCAGCGCCGCACCAATGAGCCCGAGCCAGGCGAGACCGGCGAGATTGGTTGCGGTGAGCGGCGGCAGTGGCGGCTCGAGCAGGAGCGCGAACGGCAGGAGCAGGAGCCCTCCGGCGGTCAGTTGCCAGGCGGTGAAGCTCAGCGCCGGTACCGGCGGTTGCCACTTGCGGCTGAACACGGTGCCGGCTGCCATCGATGCCGCCCCGCCGAGCCCCGCGGCGACGCCGATGGGATCGAGGGCGGTATCGGGGCCGAGAAGCAGCAGGGCGACGCCGGAAACACCGGCGAGGGCTGCCAGAACCGCCAGCGCGCGGACCGGCGTTCCAAGCACGCCGCGCGCCAGCCCGATGACCATCAGCGCCTGAAGTGCGCCGAGGGTCGCCGCGACGCCGCCGGGCAGCCGGTAGGCGGCAACGAAGAGCAGCGTCCAGAAGAGGGCGAAGTTCAGCGCGCCGAGCACGAAGACGCGGCCCAGCCATGCCCGTGGCGGCAGGCAGCGGGTGAGGGCGAGCAGGAGCAGCCCCGCCGGGAGCGCGCGCAGAACGGCAAGCGAGACGGGATAGCCGGCCGGCAGGGCTTCGGTGGTGACAAGGTAGGTGCTTCCCCAGATCGCGGGGGCAAGCGCGGTGAGGAGAATGTCGGTTGGGCGGGTCATATGGTGGTGTCCTGTTCGTGTCTGTTCGGGGGCTCACCAGAGGTGGCGCGGGAATGCGGGCGCCCGTTCGGGCCATGGGGCGAGGCCGATGTCGCGCATCTGATGCGGAGAGAGGTCGCGTGGTATGCGCTGCACGCGACGGCGATGACGGGGTTCGGACGGGCGGAACAACCTGGAGAGCATCGGGGGGCCTTTCACATTTGCGGAAGCAGGCGTGCAGCAGAGCGAAGCTGTGCGCGCAGGTCATGGACGGGGCCGTTTACGAGGCGCGTGCCGGTTTCCCGCACGACCAGCGCGGGGATGGCGCGCACCTGCAGGCGGCGGGCGTGTTGGCGGTCCGCTTCCACCGCGCGGGCGGTGGCGGGGTCGGCGAAGGCGCGGGCATAGGCGCCAGGCTCAAGCCCGATGTCGCGCGCCGCTTCGGCGAGCACCTGCGGGTCCGCGACGTTGCGCGCCAGGGCGAGATGGGCGTGCTGGAGGCGGTCGAACATGTCCCAATGCGCCGCCTGGCCGCCGATGCGCTCGGCGGCCTTGCAGGCGCGCGCGGCGGTCATGCCGTGCGGATAGTCGAACGGCGCGCGGGCCATTGCCGCGATGTCGACCAGCTCCGGCCGGTCGCTGACCTCTCGGCAGGCCGACCAATGCCCGAGGATCGTTGTGCGCGCCTCCGCCGCACTGCCCCAGCGTTCGGCCATCTCCGCCGGGCTGGCCTGCAGGACAAAGGTACGGTGGCGGATGTCGAGATCGACTTCCGCAGCCAGTGTCCGCAGCCGCGAGGAGATGTTGAAACACCAGCAGCAGACGACATCATGGAAGAAGTCGACGGTCAGGGGCCGGGTCATCACGCGACCTCCCGCGCCGGTTCCGCCGCCGCGAGGCGGGCGGCAAGCCGGGCCACATGCGCGCCCTGGAAGCGCGCGCCGGCAAGATCCGTCTCGGTTGGCTGGAGCGCGCCATCGGCGCCCGCGATGGTGCCAGCGCCGTAGGGTGCGCCACCGACGATGCCGTCACGCGTGGTCTGGCCGCCAAAGGTATAGGGCAGACCGGCGATCAGCATGCCGAAATGCTGCAGAGGAATCTGGGTGGAGAGCAGGGTTGCCTCGTGTCCGCCATGCTGCGACCCGGTGGAGGCGAAGACGGCAGCGACCTTGCCCACGAGTGCGTTTTTCGCCCAGAGCCCACCGGCCTGGTCGAGGAACTGCTTCATCTGCCCGGCCATCATGCCGAAGCGGGTGGGCGTGCCGAAAATGATGGCGTCATAGGCGGCAAGGTCCGCCGGGGCCGCTTCGGGCGTGTCGTCCGCGACGTAGCCGGCGTTCTGCCGTACCGGCTCGGGCACGGTCTCGGGGACGCGGCGGAGATCGACGATGGCGCCTGGTACGCTGCGCGCGCCTTCCGCCTCGGCGTGCGCGAGCGCGCGGACATGGCCGTAGCTGGAATAGTAGAGAACGAGAATGCGGGGCATGGAGGTTTCTCCGGTTCGGGTTGCGATACCGGGAAAATCGTCGAACCGGCCGGTCTGAATAACCGGCGCGTGCGCAAATCATTCTTTACGCGTCGTTAGGAATGTGGCTGTCGAAGCGCCACCCGCAGATGTTCCAGGAAGGCCGAGACCTTAGCATCCATGCCGAGACGGGAAGCCGTGACGGCGAAGATTTCCGGCGCAGGCAATTCGTATCCGGGAAGAACGCGGACAAGCTCGCCCCTTGCCTCCGGACCGTCCGAAACGAAATCCGGCAATGTGCCAATCCCTTGTCCCGCGATCAGGAGATCACGCAGGACGAGACTGTTGCCCACCCTGATGGGTGGGTCGAGTTGATGACTGGTTGTTCCGTCCGGCCCGTCAAGAGACCACCCGGTCAGGTGATCGGCCAGCAGGAAGCCGACGATGCGATGCGCGGACAGATCCTCTGGTTTCTGCGGCGTGCCGGCGTGTTGCAGATAGTCTGGTGCGGCGAAGATCCTCTGGCGCATGGTGCCGATCCGCCGCGCCACCAGCGAGGAATCCGGCATCGCGGGGCGGATCCGTATCGAAACATCGAAGCCACCTTCGACCATGTCCACCACGCGATCGTCCATCGACAGCGTGAACTTGAGGTCAGGATAAGCTTCCAGAAAGGCGGGCAGGATCGGTGCGATGACCATCTGCCCGAAGGAGCTGGAGGCGTTGACCTTCAGATGGCCGCGGATACGTCCCGACCCTTCGCGGATATGCTCTTCCACTTGGCCGACCGCATCGAGGATCCCGAGGGCTTCCTCGTAGTAGAGCCGCCCGGCGTCGGTCAGCGACATGGCGCGCGTGGTGCGGGTGAGCAGCGTGCAACCGAGGCTTTCCTCCAGCAGCTTGACCTCGCGGCTGAGCAGAGCCGCCGAGACGCCGAGATCCTCCGCAGCCCGCGCGAAGCTGCCGCGTTCGACGATGCGGCAATAGGCATTCATGACCGAAAGTTTGTCCATGGCTCCCATTACTTGACCGTGGCAGGTGCCTTGTCGACGCTTTTTCCGGCGCCGACACTGGCGCGTCGTCCGTATTGGACTGTCGCGGTTTGCGTACGGAACAAGAAGAGCGGCGCGTGCGTACCGCCCGCAGGTGCGGCTGCCTCGCCTTTTCGATCAGCCGAGGGAGCGGCCACGGCCGCGTTTGGCCGAACGGCTGGCGTCGCGGCGGCCGGTGACCTGGGCAATGATGACGAAAGCGGACAGGTAGATCACGCCGATACCGATCACCAGTTCTCCGGGCAACGGGCCAGTGTCGGCGCGGTCGATCACCGCGCTCACCGACGTGGCCGGTACCGGATGAATGGTGAGCTTGCCGACATAGGCGATCATCTGCACCGAGAGAATCCAGAGGTAGTTGCGGCGGATCCGCCGACCCATCGCCGTCAGAAGGCTCACATGATAGTCGGGGCGCCAGTAATCCTCTGCCAGAACCTTTTGCCAGTTGTCTTCCATATGCAGGTCGCCGTCGTGCAGCATGGGGGCGTAGAAATGCACCTCCATGTAGCGCGCCCGCGCCCGCCACACGTTGAAATAGCGGTAGCGTCGCGATTCCAGCACCATCAGGATCCAGATCAGAACGCCGACCAGCAGGATCGGCAGGGCGGTTGCCTCTGGGCTGGAAAAACTGAGCGAGAAGGCGGCGCCGAGCGAGACCACGGACCAGTTCGTCGTCGTGTCGAGCCGGGTGCGCCAGATCGTGCTGCGATAGACCTCGCCACGGTAGAGATGCGCCAGCGCACCGATTTCCGCCGGGGTGAACTCCCTGCAGGGTTTCGTCTTTTCCGGCATGGCCCCTCCCAGGGATCTCCCGTCTGCGCCGCGATGGCCGGGTGGCGATCGCGCGGCGTTCCTCTTGAGAGCAGCGTACCGCGCGGACCCAGTTGGTGGAACCGCCGGTGGGGACTTCGTTGGGGAATGTGACGATGAGGCCGGACCGCTGGCGTCCGGCGGCCGGGGCGGCTAGGTAGGAGGCAAATGCTCCTGGAGAC
Organism: Tropicimonas marinistellae; assembly: GCF_001509585.1. GTDB lineage: Bacteria > Pseudomonadota > Alphaproteobacteria > Rhodobacterales > Rhodobacteraceae > Tropicimonas > Tropicimonas marinistellae. Next base: position 112,765 of record NZ_LNCI01000003.1, read on the forward strand.
CTTTGCATGACCCAAGCCCCCATTGTCGATATCCGCGCCACAGACCTCGATGCGCTGAAGGAATTCGCCGGCCGTATCGCCGTTTTCGTGCCGAGCGACGGAAAGCTGGATGTGCCGGTGCGTCGCGTGAACCGTCTGAGCCGTGGCGCGGTGGCGCGTTTCGTGGAGAGCGAGGCCTTCGCCGGGATGAAACCGGGCGATGCGACGGAGCTTGCCTGGCCGGGCGGCATGGCGGCGGAGGCGATCCAGATCGTCGTGCTGGACCGGAATGCCGATGCAGGCGCCCTGCGCCGCGCGGGTGCGGCCGTGGGCAAGACGCGCGGCAAGGCCGAGGTGCTTGCGCTGGCGGGCGGGCGCAAGGGTGCGGAGCAGATTGCGCTGGGGATGAGCCTGGGCGCCTACCGCTTCGAGACTTGCAAGTCCGGCGAGCCGAATAGCGCCTCGGCTGGTGTAATGGGGATGATGGTAAACGACCCAGAGACGCTGGGCACGGCCATGGCGGATGCCCGGGCGCTGGCCGATGGTGTCTGTTTCACCCGCGACCTGGTGAACCTGCCGGCGAATTTGCTGACCACGTCGGAATTTGCCGAGCAACTGGAAGGATTGCGGGAGCTCGGCCTTGAGGTCGAGGTGCTGGAGGAGGACGCGCTGCGCGAGCTGGGCATGACCATGCTTCTGGGCGTCGGCCAGGGCTCGGAAAGCCCGTCCAAGGTCGCTGTTTTGCAGTGGAATGGCGGCGGAGAGGAGCCGCCGCTGGCACTTGTGGGCAAGGGCGTGGTCTTCGACACCGGCGGGATCTCGATCAAGCCCGCGGCCGGCATGGAGGACATGACCATGGACATGGGCGGCGCGGGCGTGGTGGCCGGCGTCATGCGTGCGGTGGCGGCCCGCAAGGCAAAGGCCAATGTCGTGGGCCTCGTTGGGCTGGTAGAGAACATGCCGGACGGGCGGGCGCAGCGGCCGGGAGACATCGTGACCTCGATGAAGGGGGACACGGTGGAGGTGATCAACACGGATGCCGAGGGGCGGCTCGTTCTGGGCGACGTGATGTGGTACGCGCAGGAGCGGTTCAAGCCGGCGGGGATGATCGACCTGGCGACGCTGACCGGTGCAATCATCGTGTCGCTGGGACATGAGAATGCCGGTGTTTTCTCCAATGACGACGGGATCTGCAACGCCTTCCTCAAGGCGGCGGCCGCAGAAGGCGAGGGGGCCTGGCGGATGCCGTTGGGCGAGAGCTACGCCAAGCTGCTGAAATCCGAAAAGGCGGATGTGAAGAACGTGGGCACCCGTTGGGGTGGCTCGATCACCGCCGCCGAGTTCCTGCGGCGCTTCGTGAAGGACGGGACGCCGTGGATTCACCTCGACATCGCGGGTGTCGCGCAGCCGGCATCGGCACCGGCTCTGGGGCCGAAGGGCGCGTCGGGCTGGGGCGTGCTGGCGCTCGACCGGCTGATCCGCGACCGCTACGAGGCCGGATGAGCCCATGGGGCAGGCGCTCTTCTACCACCTGACCCGACATCCTCTGGAGGCCACGCTGCCGATGTTGCTGGAGAAATCGCTCCAGCGCGGCTGGCGCGTGGTGGTGCGTGGAACGGACGAGGGGCGTCTGCAATGGCTCGACCAGAAACTCTGGCTCGGACCGGAGGAAGGCTTCCTGCCGCACGGGCTGGCAGGCGGGCCGCATGATGCGGATCAGCCGGTGCTGCTGACGACGGCTGAGTCGAGCCCGAACGGCGCGGGTTGCCTGATGGCGATCGACGGCGCGGCGGTTTCCGAGACGGAGGTGGAGGCGCTGGAGCGGGTCTGCATCCTGTTCGACGGGCACGATCAGGCTGCGGTCCAGCATGCCCGCGGCCAGTGGAAGGCGCTTACTGGCGCCGGGGCGTCGGCGCAGTATTGGTCGGAGGAAAGCGGACGCTGGCAGATGAAGGCCGAGAGTTGAGGTTGTCCCTCCGCGCGTTTTGCGCCCGGGTATCCGCTTTCCGACGTCGGATGATCGGATGATCGGCCGACCGGAGAAAAGCCCAATCAAAACAGAACGGCCTTTGTCGAAACCGGGTGGTGGCAGCTCACCTGTCTCGACCTGCCTGTGCCGTGGCGGTAGACTCCGCCCGGAACCCGGCGATGCCAGTCCTTCAGCGTTCCGGCGCGCCTTCCGTATGTGGGCACCGATGGTCGATTTGCGTCGAAGTTTGATCCTACTCCTGGTCCTGGGTGTCGCGCATCCGGTTGTGGCCGAGCGCGAAATTCATGTCGTTGCGGTCGGCAACGGGTATCAGACGGAAGATTTCTACGCATTGCCCGTGGCGCGGGTATTGGTGGACCGTCCGGGGCACGACGTTGGGCTGGTGCTGCTGGATGGTGGCGAATTGCACTGGCAGATCGAGGCAACGGCCGGGACCATCGTCAGCGAAATCGTCCGGAGCGGTCCTGGCCCGGACGACAGCGAGGTTACTCTGTCTGGAATCCCGATGGTTGGCGTTCATACGCCCGGTCTGCCACTCGTATTCAACCCTTGGGGGCGCGATTTCCGGCGCATGCTTGATGCACTGGCGGACACGCTGGGAACGGAGCGCATCCACAGCCTCCAGAGTGCGCACAAGGTTCACGAAGATCCGGTGCGGGTCGATCGCGTCGACGTGACGACGGTCGGACTCGCGCGCGACTACCTTTCGCAACACTTGGGTGACACCGACGACCTTCCGCCGGCTATTCGAAACTGGAATGAAAACGCCGGTGGGCGTGACTTCACGGTCGATTTCGAAGAGCGTGGGTTCACCCTGACGGAGCCGGCTGGCACGCGGTGGTTTCCGGTGTCACCCCATGTCCCCGACATTCTGCTGCCGTCCGTGGGAGTGTACGACCCCGGCTCGCAGATGATCTACGGCACCACATACGGCGCGGAAGGCTACCTCTATTCCGTCGATGTTCAGAGCGGTGAATGGGATGTCGTGACGAGCCTGGACGAGTACGATTCGGCAGGGTTGCTCTACGATCCAGACAGTCGCGCGCTGATTGCAACCGGTGCGTTCTCCCGGCCCGGCGAGATCAAGATATTCGGATTGGACGGAAGCCGGTCTTCGGCGTTCGTGCCCACCACGGCCTTTCCCGGTCTGACCGACCTGTTCGATTATGGCAACGAGCACGGACCACCCCTGACTCCCCGGGTTTTTAGCGGCGGATGGCTTCTTCTCGAAGCACGCGCCGACGGCGACAGCGTCGATCCGGCCAGTGGAGCGTATCGTATCTATGCCGTGCAAATCGCGACCGGCGTCGTGCGTCTGCTGCGCTTTCGCAACGACTGAAGCGGGATTGCCCAGCCTCGAAGACCTAGGAAATTTGGGGGGGCACAGATTGCGGGCTCCCAGCGACGATCCATCGAACCGCGCCGAATTCTCGTTTCGCGGCGGCGCTCTCGCGTCGAACGCGAGAGTCCTAGGCCGACCTATGCTCGGAGCAATTCACGGTGAATGTCCGCAGGAGCATTCCTGCGGACGTTTCCGTTCGGGACACCCTCCGATATCTCGGTGTCCGGACGGCCTATCTTCGGAAAAACCTACTCCTGGATCGACTCAAGATAGTAGGCAAGCGACAGGATGCGGCCGCGCACCACTGTTTCGGCACCGTAGTCGCCTAGGCTGCCGCCGATCTCGCTGCGATAGGTGGCGCCCCAGATCGGCATCGGGGTGCCGTGGCCGCGCACTCCGGACCGCCCGTCGATGATGTGGATCACCTTGAGCATCGGGAACGTGCCGTCGTTGGCGGCGGAGAGTTGCGTCAAGTCGGGCACCTGCACGGTCAGCAGCTTTCCGACCTCACCATCGCCCTTGCCGTCCTGTCCGTGGCAACTGGCGCAGGCCCAGAGGAATTCCATCCGGTCGGGGTTTTCATCCTGTTCTGCGCCTGCGGGAACGCCCGAAAGCGCAAGGCAGACAGCGGCCAGAAGCGGAAGTGCAAATGATTTGAGTTTCATGGCGGTTCCTCCCTTCGTCGCGAAGGACCCAACCACTGCGGAGTGGAGCTCCGCCCGGGACCTCCGTGGCACAAGTATACGAATGCAGGGGAAACTCTGCCATGACGCAGGTCATGCGCGGCCCAACGCGACTGCCTGGATTATCGGGTCAGCACCATCTTTCCGCCACCGAAGGAAACCTGCGCAAACCGGTTGAGATAGGACATGCCAAGCAACGAGCCTTGCATCTCGCCGCCGTTGACGAGCGCGGGAACGTTGCGGTCGGTGATCTCGCCCAAGGCGACTTCACCAAGCCGAACCCGCGCTGTCTTGACGGTTCCGTTGGCGGTATTGGCCACGCCGACGAAGGCCAGTCCGTCGACCGACAAGCCGGCGCGTTCAGCATCCTGGCGCGACAGCACGATGTCGGACGCGCCCGTGTCGACGACGAACTGAACCGGCGTGCCGTCGATCCGCAGCACCATGTGATAGTGACCGTCCGCGGCCATCGGCACTTCGACCCGACCCGCCTCGGCGAAAACCGCCTGTTGCGGTAGGACGGTATCGCGCAGGTCACCCCAGAGGCCGTATCCAACGATGACGCCAATGAAGATCAGCGCCCAGAGCCCCGCATGACGCAGGCTCCGGCCGAGCGCGCGGCGCTGCGACAGAAAGAAGTACCCCGCGATCACGCTGCCCAGCAGCACGAGATAGATCAGCGAAGCAGTCTGGTCGGCGCTCATGGCGTCTCCTTCGGCGCAGCGGCGGTATGATTGTTCATGTAGGGCGCAGGCAGCGCCCGCACCAGATCCCCGCCGATCACCCCGGCATGAGGCCCGCGCCACGCAGCCCGTCAAGGACGAACTGAACCGAGAGCGCGGCCAGCAGCATGCCGAGGAGCCGTGTCGCCACCACCGTGCCCGTGCGGCCGAGCAGACGTTCCAGCACATTCGCGCTCAGGAAAAGCACGGCCAGCACGGCCAGCACCAGCGCCATGACGCCAAAGACACCGGCTGCCTGCAAGGGGGTGTTCGCTTGTCCGACCAGCAGGATCATCGCGGTGATCGCACCGGGGCCGGCCATCAACGGCACGGCGAGGGGGAAAACGGACGGGTCGGGGCGTTCGTGCTCCTCGGCCGTGTGGTCGCGCCGGGCGGTCCGGCGCTCGAAGAGCATGTCGAGTGCCGTGAGGAAGAGCAGGATGCCCCCGGCAATCCTGAAGGCAGGGAAGGAAATGCCGATGGCGCCGAGCAGAGCCTCGCCCAGCAGCCCGAACGCCAGGAGGATTGCAAAGGCGATCCCGATGGCCCGCCAGCCAATGGCGCGCCGCTCCGCCGCGGTGTGGTCCTGCGTCAGCGCCAGAAACACGGGCGCCATGCCGATCGGGTCGATGACCACGAAGAGCGCCACGAAGGCGTTGATGTAAAAGGTTGGCTCCATCGGGCCGCCATAGGCCGTTTTGCGCCCGCCGTCACCCCCCTTGCAACCGGCACCGGCCGGACGGCCTCGCGACCGCTAGCCGTTCTGGGCGGAGCGCGCGGCCTCCAGCCGCTCCTCTGCCGCGAGCCACAGCACTTCGGCTCGCTCCAGCGCCGCCTCGACCTCCGCGAATTTCTGCTGCCAGAGATCGAGCCGGTCCTTGTTGGCTTCCTCGTAGACCGTTGGGTCGGCGAGGCGGCTCGCGAGCGTTTCGCGCATTTCCGACAGTTTTTCAATGCGCTGTTCGCACTTTCTCACATCGGACTTCAGGTCTGTCAGCGCCGTCTGGCTGACCCGTTTCGGTGTCGGTCCAACCTTCGGACGCGCGGGCCTGTCACGCTCCAGCAGCATCCGGCGGTAGGCGTCAAGATCGTCGTCGTAGGGCGTGACACGCCCGCCGGAGACCAGCCAGAGCCGGTCGGCGACATGGGTGAGCAGGTGCAGGTCGTGGCTCACGAGGATCACCGCGCCGGTATAGGCGGTCAGCGCCTCCACCAGCGCCTCGCGGCTTTCGATGTCCAGATGGTTCGTCGGTTCGTCGAGGATCAGCAGATGCGGCGCATCGAGCGTTGCAAGCATGAGCGAGAGCCGCGCCTTCTGCCCGCCCGATAGCTTTGCCACCACCGTGTCGGCCTGTTCCGCGCCGATGCCGAAGCCGCCAAGCATGGCACGCAATTTCGCCGGAGCGTGATCCGGGCGCTGGCGGCGGATGTGCTCCAGCGGGGTCTCGTCGACGAAGAGCTCGTCCACCTGATGCTGGGCGAAATAGCCCACGCGCAGTTTGCCGGCCCGTTGAATGCGGCCCTTCTGCGCGTCCAGCCGGCCGGCAAGGAACTTCGAGAGGGTCGATTTCCCCTCGCCGTTCTTCCCCAGAAGCGCGATACGATCGTCCTGGTCGATCCGCAGCGCGAGCCGCGAGAGCACCGTGGTTTCGCCATAACCGATGGCCGCTCCTTCGGTCGCCACGATGGGCGGGCTGAGCTCTTCCGGCTCGGGAAAGGTGAAACGCCGCAGCGCCGCCTCCTGGGGCGTCGCGATAGGTTTCATCCGCGCGATTGCCTTGAGCCGCGATTGCGCCTGCCGGGCCTTGTCCGCCTTGTAGCGGAAGCGGTCCACGTAACTCTGCAGATGCGCGCGCCGCGCTTCCTGCCGTTTGCGCTCGCTTTCGGCGGCGGCGATGCGGGCGGCGCGGGTTTCGGCGAAGGTGTCGTAGGGGCCCTGGTAGAGCGTGAGCTTGCGGTCCTCCAGGTGCAGGATCGCCTGCACCGAGCGGTTGAGCAACGCCCGGTCGTGGGAGACGATCAGCACCGTGTGGGGATAGCGCGTCAGGTAGTTTTCCAGCCAGAGCGCGCCCTCGAGGTCGAGGTAGTTCGTCGGCTCGTCGAGCAGCAGCAGGTCGGGCTGTGCGAAGAGCACCGCGGCCAGCGCCACGCGCATCCGCCATCCGCCGGAGAAGGCGGAACAGGGCAGGGATTGTTGCTCGGGTTCGAAACCGAGGCCGCGCAGGATCGACGCGGCCCGCGCCTCCGCCGACCAGGCGTCGATATCCGTGAGACGGGTCTGCACCTCCGCGATGCGCGCGGGATCGGTCGCAGTCTCGGCCTCCACCAGCAGCGCCGCACGTTCGGTGTCCGCCGCAAGCACCGTATCGAGCAGCGACACCTCGTTGCCGGGCACTTCCTGGGCCACCCCGCCGATCCGCGCGCCCTTCGGCAGATCGATGGAACCGGTCTCCAGCGTCAACTCGCCCCGGATCAGCCGGAAGAGCGTGGTCTTGCCGGTGCCGTTGCGCCCGACCACGCCCACCTTGTGCCCGGTGGGAACCACGGCCGACGCATTCTCGATGAGCGGCCGGCCTTCGACGGAATAGGAGATATCGGTGAGCCTGAGCATGGCCCGCCTCTGCCCCAGCCCCGCGATGCTGTCAACGGCGTGCATTGCAGATAGGCTGCATCTTCTGTCCGGAAATATCCCGGGGTCCGGGGCAGCGCCCCGGCTCTGCGCTGGTGGCGTCGCAAGCGCCACGCGCGACAATCCGGCGCTTGCCCCGGAATTGATCCCGGATTGGCATCATTCAAAGAAAATGCGCGGATGTTGGCCGGTTCCGTGTCACGCTGCCTGATCAAGGTCAATCGTGATGGGCGTTCGGGGCGGCCTGTCCTTGCACGTGAGGAAACGCCATGCCGAAACCCAGTTCTGCCGGAGGCAACAAGTCCACCTCAACGCCGCCCGACGGGGCGATCGTCGGCACCGGGGGAGACGACATCATCACCCCTCTGACTCAGCCGGTCGGCGCGACCCCGGGCGATGACGTGATCTGGGGCCTCGCCGGCAACGACGAGATCGACGGTGGTGACGGGGCCGACACCATCGAGGGCGGCGCGGGGGACGACACGCTCTATGGCGGCGCCGGCAGCGACACCATCAACGGCGGCGACGGATCGGACATCATCTTCACAGGTGCGGGCACCGATTATGTCGACGGCGGAAGCGACGGCGGCATCGACGTTGTCATGTACGTGGGCGAGGAAGGGATCGACTACGACGTCGTGATCCTGACCGAGCTCGTCGGAAAGGGTAAGAAGCAACGCGAGGTCGTCACCGGTTTCGAGGTTTACGCGCTCGATGGTAGTGGCGATGTCGACTATCTGACCAACGTGGAGCAGGTGCTGTTCATCCAGCCTCCCGAGGAGGGCACCGTAATCACCGAAAGCGATTTCGCCTTCGTGCCCTTCGACGGAACGGTGGAGGTTGACGTTCTGGCCAACGACTACATCGAGGGCGGCGACTATGGCGAGGGGCTTGCGATCTCCGCGATCCTTGACGTTCAGATCGACCTCGACAACGACGGCGTGAACGACGCGGACTTGATCCCGGACGGTGTCGACCTGAACTATTTCACCGGTGGCGGCTTGCTGAACGATGGCTCGATTCTGACGCTGACGGCGCAGGACACGCTGATCTGGGACCCCAACGGGCAATATGACGACGTGCCCGCTGTGGGCGAGGACGCGCCGTCGATCTATTTCTGGTACGAGGCGACGGACGGGGCCGGGGCCGTGCAATACGGCGATGTCAGCCTGCAGGTGAGCTACCCCGCGCCAGAGGGCGATATCCAATTCGAGGACATGGTCGGAGTTTACGATGACTTCGTGGCCGATCTTCTGGGGATCTACATCTACCAGGACGGGCCTGGCGGTAGTTTCTGGATCAGCCAGCTCACCTCGGCGACCAACTATTTCGAGAAGCGGGACGCAGGAGCGGCCAGTTTCGACTATGACGGGGACGGCGACGACGAGTTCCGCGTCTGGACCGACGCCGATGGCACGACGCATGAGATGAACGTCAAGCATGCGGAGGACCAGGCCTTCGATCTGGGTGGGATGTACTTCGTCGGCCTCGACGCCGGCGAGGAGGCGACGCTCGTCTTTTCCGACATCAACGGAAACGCCCTGGGTCAGGTGACCGTGACACAGGCGGATCTGGATGCTTCGGGACGCCTCGACATTCTCAATGCGAGCGGTGTCGAGCAGTTCAATGTCATTGCCGGTGTAGGAGATGACTTCTACGTGGACGACGTGTTCTTCCTCTGACGTGCGAAGTGCGGACATGGCTTTTCAAGTCCGGGGCGCCATGTTAGGGCGACGCCGGATTTGAAGGTTGGGCGCTGCGCCCGCCGCCAGCAATAGAGAAGGCAAGACCATGGCCATCGAACGCACGCTCTCCATCATCAAGCCCGACGCGACCAAGCGGAACCTGACCGGCAAGATCAATGCAAAGTTCGAGGATGCCGGCCTGCGCATTGTCGCCCAGAAGCGTATCCACCTGACCAAGGCCCAGGCCGGCGTCTTCTATGCCGTGCACAAGGAACGCCCGTTCTTCGATGAACTGACCACCTTCATGGCCTCTGAGCCGGTGGTGGTGCAGGTTCTCGAAGGCGAGGACGCCATTTCCAAGAACCGCGAGGTGATGGGTGCGACGAACCCCGCCGATGCCGCGCCGGGCACGGTTCGCGCCGAGTTCGCGGAATCCGTCGGTGAAAACTCGGTGCACGGTTCCGACGCGCCGGAAACCGCCGCGGTCGAGATCGCCTATTTCTTCTCGGGCCTCGAACTGGTCGGCTGACCACCCTCGGGTGACCGCATGCACGGCGGCCGCTCCCGGCAGGGGGCGGCCCTTTTTTTGTGGAGTACAGGCTGCTCGCGCCCCTATGATCGATCCATTGGACACCACGTCCGGGTGCGAGGGAGGCGACGATGGCGGGTCAGGTACTGGGAGTTGGCGGGCTTTTCTTCCGGGCGAAGGATCCCGGGGCGCTCGCGGAATGGTACGAAACGCACCTGGGCGTCACGCGCGCACCCACGGACATGACCACGCCGCCGTGGGTTTCCACCGAGGGTGTTACGGTGTTTGCACCCTTTGCCGAGGACACGACCTATTTTCCCGAGGAGCGCGCCTTCATGGTGAATTTCCGGGTAAGCGACCTCGACGACCTGCTGGCTCGGCTTGCCGAAGCGGGGATCGAGGCCAGCCAGCGGGACGATTTGCCAGGGGTTGGCAGGTTTGCGCGGATACATGACCCCGAGGGAAATCCGGTCGAGTTGTGGGAGCCCGAAGCGGCCCCCTGAGCCGGTCTGGCGGCGCGCGTCGTCAGCGGCGGACGCCGGTTCCGATCCGGTTGAGAATGCGCTCGATTTCGGTGGTGTGGGTCTCGGCGGTGCCGGCGACAAGGGCGTCGAAGCGGGCGCGCAGCGCGCTTTTCTCCTTGCCCTTGCAATCGTTCCAGGGGCGGCCCTGCAGCCCCATCTCTATCACGTAGTAGCCGATGAAGTGGGGCCGCGTGCCCGTTTGCAGCAACCGTCGGTAGGCCGCGTCGGTGCCGAGTTCGCGCAATTGCTGCGCGGAGAATATCCCGGCCCGGGCAAAGGCCGCTTCCATCGCCGGGCCGAGATTGCGGATAGAGGATATCGGGTCAGCCATGGCGCAGAGCGTAATTGCGCTGAACGCACAGGCATAGTCCGAACTTCGGGCAACCGCCTCCGAGACTGGCTCAGATACTGGCGAAGTCGGTGAAGGTGAAGCGCGGCTTGCGGCTCACTTCGGGCACCGGCTTGGGCTGCTCCTGCTGGGGATCGAGCCGGGTACGGGCCTCTGGCGGACGTTCCGGCAATGACTGGGACTTGGGACTTTTGTAATCGCTCATAACACAGACTCACATAATTGCGGCCGCCAACCCCCCGGACGAATCCGCGTTTCTTACAGTGGTTTAAATGTAGACGGTAAATATGACGTTGCGGAAGCAACAAAGTGTTACGAAACGAAATGTATCGAGATCATGGCCAATCTGCAACTTTATGAGTCAGCCGTCGTCGGTGCCGTCGCGCCGAGAGGCGGCAACAAGGCGTTTGCCGATCAGGCGGAAGACCATGGGCATGGCGAAAACGACCAGCACGATCCGGACGATATGCATGGTGGATACGTAGGCAACGTCCTGATCCATGGCAAAGGCGAGTAGGGACATTTCCGTCAGGCCGCCGGGGGAGTAGGCGAGCACGCCCTGGGCAAGGGGCGTCCCGGTAAGCGGGCCGAGAAGGGCGGCGAATAGTACCGTGACGGCAAGGAGCACTGCGGTTGCACCGGCACCGACGGCCAGGTCGCGGCCCATTTCCCGTGCGTTCACCCCGGCGAAGCGGCAGCCGAGAATCGAGCCGATGGTGATCTGGCTGACGATGACCAGAAGCGAGGGCGGCGGGAGGGTGACAATCTCGGTCAGGTGGGCGATGGCGCTGAGCAGGCCCGGCCCGAAGAGCTGTGGTGCAGGCAGGCGGAGCGGTTTGCCAAGCGCGGCGCCAGCAACCGCGCAGGTACCGAGAACCGCCCAGTCGCGCAGACTGGGATCGGTGAGCGATACCCAGGCGCCCGGACCGCGCGCGGCACGGATATCCAGCGCAAACGCATAGAACAGAGCGATGGCGGAAATCACCAGGAAGACGCGCTGTGCATGGGCAAGCGCGATGCGGCGCTCGTCACCACCGGCGGCTCCCCCCAGTATGATCATCTCGTTGAGCCCGCCGGGTGCGGCGCAGAAGAAGGCATTGACCGGATCGTATTTTCCGACGGCGCGGTAGAAGGTGTAGCTCGCGATCGTGGCGGCGGCGAGGAAGGCCGGAAGGAGCAGCAGGGTGCCGGTCCAGGCGCCCATGTGCTCGAGCAGCCCGGGGTGGAACCCGGAGCCGAGCATGACGCCGATGACCGGAATGACCACCGGTCGAAGCCCTACGGGGCCGTGCACCGGCGCGCCGGAGAGCCCTGCAACCCCGCAGCCGAGCATCGGGCCGAGCATCCACGGCAGCGGCATTCCGATACCCCGGGCCACGATACCCGAGAGCGTTCCGATCAGCGCGGCCAGCAGGATGCGCGGCCAGAGAGAAGAGGGTGGCAGTGTCATGAATGGGCGTCCTGGCGGGACACTTGCCATGCCCCGCTTTCCCGCGCAAGCCGGGCCGCCCGAGGGTGTAGGCGCGCGGCGCGCAGGCGAGTGTGACGCAGCCGATCCGCGGTTGCGCAGAAACCCTGCGATGCACTAAATCTCGGCCGCAACCGAAAGGGTCGCACAGACAAAGGGCAGGACATCCCAGATGCGTTTCACCATTCAGCAGATTGCGGAGGCGCTCGGCGCCCGTGCCGAGGGAAACCTGCAACAGACCGTCTCCCATGCTGCCGAACCCGCCGGCGCGGCCGCCGATGCGCTGGCGATTGCCATGGCCCCGGCCTATGCCGAGCGGCTTGCCGATGGCGCGGCGCGGGCGGCGATGCTCTGGGCCGGGGCCGATTGGCGGTCCATGGGGCTGGAGGCGGCGGTGCTCATCGAGCGGCCGCGATATGCCCTGTCCGGGCTGACGCAATTGCTGGACGCCGGCCCGGGGATCGCTTCAGGAGTGCATGAAACGGCGGTCATCGCGCCGACCGCGGAGATCGGGGACGGGGCGGCTATCGGGGCTTATGTCGTGGTCGGCGCGGACGTGCGGATTGGGCAGGGCGCCCGCATCGCTCCGCATGCGAGCATCGGGGCAGGCACGCAGATCGGCGCGGATGCGCTGATTCACGCTGGCGTCCGGATCGGCCGCAACATCCGGATCGGCGATCGGTTCACCTGCCAGCCCGGCGCGGTGATCGGCGGCGACGGATTTTCGTTCGTGACGCCTCAGGCGTCGGGCATGGAACAGGCGCGCGGCACGATGAGCGACGAAGTGGCGAACACCGGCCACGCCTGGGTGAAGATCCATTCCCTGGGCGGGGTCGAGATCGGTGACGACGTGGAAGTCGGCAGCAATGCGACGATCGACGCGGGCACGATCCGCGCGACCCGGATCGGCCGCGGCACCAAGATCGACAATCTGGTGATGATCGGCCACAACGTGGTGACGGGCGAGGATTGCCTGTTCTGCGGCCATTCCGGGGTAGCGGGTTCCACCGTGGTCGGTGACCGTGTCGTCATGGCCGGGCAATCGGGGCTGGCCGACAATATCACCGTTGGGTCCGACGTGGTGGTCTCGGCGGGCACCAAGGTGCTGTCCAACGTCCCCTCCGGCCGCGTGATGATGGGATATCCCGCCACGCGGATGTCCGCCCAGGTGGAAAGCTACAAGGCGCTGCGCCGCCTGCCGCGCCTGTTCCGTGAGGTCGCGGAGTTGCGAAAGGTTCTTTCCAAGGCAGACGGCAAGGACTAAATGTGCCCGACAAAGAGAGCAGGGGAGATGGCAGCATGTCCGCAGACGTCAAGGACAAGGTGATTGCGATCATTGCGGAGCAGGCGGTGCTGGAGCCGGCCGACGTGAAGATGGACTCCACGCTCGAAGACCTCGGCATCGACAGTCTGGGCCTGGTGGAGAGCATCTTCGCCATCGAGGAAGCTTTCGACATTTCCGTGCCCTTCAATGCCAACGAACCCGAGCAGAGCGATTTCGATATTTCCTCTGTCGCCGCGATCATTTCGGCGGTCGAGGGGCTCGTCGCGGAGCAGACCGCCTCGTGAAGCGCGTCGTCATTACCGGGCAGGGCACGATCAATGCCCTTGGAACGAATGTCGCCGAGACCTGGGAGGCAATGCGCGAAGGCCGCTGCGGAATCGGCCCGCTGGAGATGCGCGATGTGGAGCGGCTGACGATCCAGATCGGCGGGCAGGTCAAGGGCTATGCCGCGGAGACGCATTTCAACCGCCAGCAGATCGTCCTCTATGACCGGTTCACGCAGTTCACGCTGCTGTCGGCGCGGGAGGCGCTGGCGCAGGCAGGGCTGACCTTCGTCGGCGATCTGGCGGCGCGCTCCGGCGTGGTGTTGGGGAATTCCGGCGGTGGCATGAACACGCTCGACGAGAATTACCGGACCGTCTACGAGGACGGGAAGAACCGTGTGCATCCCTTCGTCGTGCCGAAGCTGATGAACAATGCGGCGGCGAGCCATGTCTCGATGGAGTTCAACCTCAAGGGGCCGACCTTCACCGTGGCGACAGCCTGCGCTTCTTCCAATCACGCCATGGGGCAAGCGTTCCAACTGATCCGCTCCGGCATGGCCGAGGTGATGGTCACCGGCGGATCGGAATCCATGCTCTGTTTCGGCGGCGTGAAGGCCTGGGAAGGATTGCGGGTGATGTCCAAGGACGCCTGCCGCCCGTTCTCGGCCAACCGCAACGGGATGGTGCAGGGCGAGGGCGCGGCGGTCTTCGTCTTCGAGGAATACGAACATGCGAAGGCGCGGGGCGCGGAGATCCTCGCCGAGGTGATCGGCTTTGCAATGACCTCGGATGCCGCCGATATCGTCATGCCTTCCAAGCAAAACGCCGCCCGTACGATGACGCTGGCGATGCGCGATGCGCGAGTGAACCCGGACGAGGTTGGCTACATCAACGCGCATGGCACGGGTACGGCCGCGAACGACAAAACGGAATGCGCGGCGGTTGCCGATGCGCTCGGCCACCATGCCAACGACCTGATGATTTCCTCGACCAAGTCGATGCACGGCCACCTGATCGGCGGCACCGGTGCGGTGGAACTCCTGGCCTGCACGCTGGCGTTGAGCGAGGGCGTGATCGCGCCCACCATCGGTTACGAGGAGCCCGACCCGGAATGCGCGCTGGACGTGGTGCCCAACGTGGCGCGCGAGGCGGAGGTGGATGTGGTGCTGTCGAACGCCTTCGCCTTCGGTGGCCTCAACGCGGTTCTGGCGCTGCGCCGAGTGTGAAACTGGCGCGATCCCGAGGTTGCCGCGACGCTCCCGCGATGGACTCAACCGGGCGATGCTGGATGGCTGGCTGACACGCAGCAGCACCTTGGATGACTTGTCAGATACCGGTGACCGCGACAGGTTATAGCGGGCGTTGGGCCACTGGATTTTGCAGGCCGTCGTTGCAGGAATCGCGGCGACCGCAACCGGTTCAGTAACCTCGCATTCCATCGGTGTGGCAAGGTCAGCGATGTGGCGCGTACGCGCCGTGTGATCGCGTGTAGGTTGATCTACCTCAGCGACAGATCCCGCCGCGGATGCGACAATTCCCCCACGTTACTTCTAGTGGAGGGAACTGGATATGAGGAGATTTTTTGTAATAATCGCGGGCCTTTGCGTTTCACTCGCCCCAACCGCCCTGATGGCACAAGAACGAGCCGCGGAGCTTGGCCAGCAGGAGTATCTGGTGGCTTGCGCCGGGTGTCACGGCGAAAGTGCCATGGGTGACGGGCCCCTTGCGGACCTCCTGAACATATCGACGCCAAATCTGACAGAGCTTTCACAGGCAAATGACGGCAGCTTCCCCTACGAAGCGATCCTGATGACGATCGATGGTCGCGATGGGGTTCGGGCGCATGGCAGTCAGATGCCGATTTGGGGGGAGCGCTTCCAATCCTCCGCAGCCAGCCAGCGAGGCGAGACGGCGGAAATGGTGGCACGGGGGCGTATTCTGTCGCTCGTCTACTACCTGCAATCAATCCAGAACTAGTCGGACGACTGGCGCCGTGTGCGTTTCGACCGGCGGTTTTGATCGCTAAGATGGCTTGTGTATGAACACGACGAACGTCTCACTCTCGCGCGTCTTCAGCGCGCGTGCGCGAAGGGGCATGGAAGTGCGCGTGCCCCCGATCAATTGCCGAACATCCCAAACCAAAAGAAAACCGCCGCCCGATAGGGGCGGCGGATATCCAGTCACTTGAGATGCATCAGTTTCCGTTGCCCTCTGCCTCGGAGGCCTCCGCCTGCACCTTCTGGATGGCGGCTTCATTGGCGGCATTCAACTCGGTGATCTGATCGAAACCCGCCGTAAAGCCGGCGAGCGAGATGGAGAGATCGACCTGCTGGTCCGGTGCGACCAGCGGGACTATGACCAGTTGGCCGGCATTGCCGCGCTTGAATCGTGCGACATCGTCCTGGCTGAAGCCCACGCGCGCGACGCAGCCCCGCTGGGTGCAGAAGTTGAACGGGTACTTACGTCCGGCGCCGCCGTCGACCGAAAGCGTGACCTGTTCGGTGAGCAGCGTCTCCAGCGGCGTGACGATGGTCGCCCCGGCCGCGGCGGGCTGACCAGCGGGAAGGTTTACCAGCTCGATTGTCGCGACCGGGTTGTCGGCATCGTCGCGCATTACTTGGTGCAGGGCGCAGGGATCGGCTTCCAACTGGGTGCGGATGCAATGGATTTCCCAATCGCCGGACACGTCCTTGATATAAGTGGAGCCGAGTTCGTTTTCGGCCTGCACTGGCGTTCCCATGTTGAGCCCGAGGTCGCCTTCGGCGGTGTCGGCGGTCGCGGGCGCGGCGGTCTCATCGGTTGCAGTGTCCTGGGCGTAGGCGGGTACGGCGGTCAGCAGGATGGCAAGGGCCAGAGACGGCAAACGGGCGGGAAGGTGCAGTGTCATGTTGGAATGATCGCTTTACGGCTCGAGTTGAATTATTCGGTTCGCTGTTTTGCCGCCGCATGTACCATGCACGGAGCCGGGTGTCAGGTGGGAAAGTCCCCCGGTCGGTTGCTGGCTGCGCTTGCGAACGCGGATCCTTGCCTATGCCGGGCACTCTGAGTGGTGACCTTGCCGGCTGAAACGCGCGGGGGATGTCCAGGGGAAACGAAGTTTTGGCAGGTCGGCAAAAAAAGGGCCCGACTGGACCCTTTTTCGGGGGCGAACCCCACGTGCTTGTGCACGTTTTCTTTTACTCCCTGTCGGACGGGCCGACTTGACGGGCAGACGCTAGGGCGATTGGAAATGGCGGTCAACAGGCAAATTTCCGCCTGCTTCCATTTTGATCGCTTATGAGCGCCAAAACGGGTGGTGATGGTTTTTCAGGCAGCCGCAGGATCGGCGCAAACGCCGGAGACAGCGCGCATACCCCATGGTGCAGAGCGCCTCGGGTATCCGTTCTGGCGCATCGCGTCCAACAATGTATCTTCGGGCGGGATTTCGACGGGAGCGAATGGATGGATCGTATTTTCGTGGGCGGGGGCGGAGCGGGCTATGGCGTGCCGCAGGAGATGCTGCTGCGCTATGGCAACCGGCATGGGCTGATTGCCGGCGCAACGGGCACCGGCAAGACGGTGACCTTGCAGATCCTGGCCGAGGGGTTCTCCGCAATGGGCGTGCCTGTCTTCCTGTCGGACGTGAAGGGGGACCTGAGCGGGCTGGCCGCCGCCGGTTCGGCCATCGCCGGAACCCATGCGCCGTTTACCGAACGGGCCGAAACCATCAAGCTCTCCGACTATACCTATTCGGCGTTTCCCGTGACCTTTTGGGATCTTTATGGTGCGCAGGGACACCCGGTCCGGACCACGGTGGAGGAGATGGGTCCGCTCCTGTTGTCGCGGTTGCTGGAGCTGAGCGAGGTGCAGGAGGGCATTCTCAACATCGCCTTCCGCGTGGCCGACGAGCAGGGCTGGCCGCTCCTTGACCTGAAGGACCTGCAATCGCTGCTGGTCTGGGTCGGCGAGGAGCGCAAGGCGCTCTCCCTTCGCTACGGTAACATATCCACCGCTTCCGTCGGTGCGATCCAGCGGCGGTTGCTGGTACTGGAGGCGGAGGGCGGGGAGAAGCTATTCGGCGAGCCGGCCCTGGAGCTTGGAGACCTGTTCCTGACCGATGCCATGGGGCGCGGCCGCGTGAACATCCTGGCGGCCGACAAGCTGATGGCCGCGCCGCGGCTCTATGCGACCTTCCTGTTGTGGTTGCTCAGCGAGCTTTTCGAGACCCTTCCCGAGGTTGGAGATCCGGACAAGCCGAAGCTCGTCTTCTTCTTCGACGAGGCGCATTTGCTGTTCGACGACGCTCCACGGGCGCTGGTGGACAAGGTGGAGCAGGTGGCGCGGTTGATCCGGTCCAAAGGCGTGGGCGTCTTTTTCGTCACCCAGAACCCGGCGGACGTGCCCGAGGACATTCTCGGGCAGCTGGGCAACCGGGTACAGCACGCGCTGCGCGCGTTCACCGCGAAAGACCGCCGGGCACTCAAGCAGGCAGCCGAGACCTACCGCGATAATCCCGACTTCGAGATTGAAACGGCGATCCGCGAGGTGGGCACCGGCGAGGCCGTGACCTCCTTTCTGGTGAAGAAGGGGATGCCGGGAATGGCCGAGCGCACGCTCATTCGCCCGCCGTCGTCTCAACTCGGGCCGCTGGATACGGCGGCGCGGGCACAGGTTATCGCCACATCGCCACTGGCTGGCAAATACGACACTGCGCTGGACCGGGAGAGCGCGTTCGAAATGCTTAAGGCGCGGACGGCCGCGGCCGCGGCGGAGGCAGAAGCCGCCGAGGCCGCCGAGGAGACGGCGTCGGTCGCCGAGCGTGAATACCAGTCCGGGCGCCGCTACTCCGGCAGCCGGGTGGGCCGCTCCACATCGAAACCCGTGCGGCGTACATCGCGCACTGACAGTGTGGCCGAGGCCTTTGCCAAGAGCTTCGCCCGGCAGCTCGGAACGAAATCCGGACAGGCGGTGGTGCGCGGCGTGCTGGGCGGGCTTTTCAAGGGGCGTTAACGCCGAGCGCTGAAAGCCATGTCCGGGTGGGCGCCGATTGCCGGTCGCAAGAGGCTCTGGCGTGGCGTCATTCGTCGCTGGCGTCTAACCGGATCGGGCGGCCGCGGGCGGGCGGATGCCCGATCGGGGTCATGCGCGCGCGCCAGAGACAGCGACACCACACAGCGCCTGTGTGCGTCGCTTCAGAGTTTTTCGAACTGGATGATCGCTTCGCCAAGCCGGACACCAAAACGTGATACATACGCCCGGTTGAGAAGCCTGTCCTCGGATTGCAGCCACATCCAGTCATTGAAGTCGACTCGCATCGTTCCACTACGCACGGGCAGGTCGATCCGGTAACGCCAGTTGAAGGTATCGCCGCGCTCCATTCCCGTTGCGACACCGAGCACCCCAGGGGCGGACCCTTCCCAACTGTCTTCCCCAGTCTTTTTCAGGGTCCAGATGCGTTGCTCGGTCTCTCCGTCGTCGTAAAGGAAATCCTCGACGAGCCTGAGGGTGCTACCGTCCCAGGTTCCCTCGATGTCGACCGTGAATCGCCGCTGTACGGTACCGAAGCGGTCCTGAAACTGCCCATAGGCGACGGTCTGACCTTCGAAGAACTCTTCGAGGTTCAATTGCCGCTCTGACAACAATTCATCGTTTTCGCCCGGTGTGCCGGAACAAGCGGCGAGACCGAGAAAAAGAAGGAGAAGTGCGAGGTTCTTTCTCATCATGAAATCGCTTTCGGGTCGCGCCGGTCTACTGGGCGGCAATCGTTTGGTTTTCGTCGACTTGTGCCGGGCGCATCGTTGCGATCAATTCCGCGACCTTGATGCCGAACTTGCGCATTTCGGAACGGTTCATGATTGTCCCGTCCGCCATGAGATACATCCAGTCTGTTGTGTCGAGCACGTGACCGCCGGCATCCTCTGGCAACCGGATCCGGTAACGCAGCATCACTGTTGATCCGGATATCACACCGCGCCCCTCGCCCTCGATATCATCGGCCTTTGCCACGAATGTGTTGTTCGACCGGAGTTCAAGAAACCACTTCCGCTGCATTGTGTTGCCGTTGGAATAGGTGAAGACCTCGGTCAGGGTTCCACTGTCACCGCTCCATTCGCCGTACATCTCGGCGACGAAACTGTTGGTCATGCGTCCGGTCGGACCATAGATAAGCCCTTCCGATTGGATCGGACCGTTCAGGACCTGTTTCAGATCGAACTCCGGCGCGGTTGCCGCATAGTCGCGCGGCCGTTGCGCGCGAAAGCTGAGAAGCATCGCGCGGGCCAGAACGGCGACGACTACGAGCAGGATCAAAGCGAAAATGAACGTCTGGGTCATGAAAGGGGCTCCTCGTTCGGCAACGCCAGGACCAAGGCCATGGCGAAGAGTTTCAGGATGCAGGGAATGATTGCGTATGCGATGGTCAGGGCGCGTATTGCGTCGGGCGTGTTGTCTGTGCCCGGGGCGAAGCCGCTCGCCTCCAGCGCCGGCAGGACAAGGAAGGCGGCGAGCGCGAGGCCCAACTTTCCGGCAAACGACCATATGCCGAAAGCGGCCGAGGCGTTCAGGCCAGATCGTGTCAGAGCAACCGAGAACATGGCGGGCAGCACGACCATGTCCGCTCCGAGCGCCGCGCCCGAGGCGATGCAGATCACCGCGAAGGCGGCCGCGTTACCCGGGCCAATGAAGCCAGCTCCGACGAAGCCGAGAATGGCGAGCGGCATGGCCAGCAGAAGCACGGAGCGCGCACCGATCCGGTTTGCCAATCGTGCCCAGCCCGGAACGCTTAGACCGGCGCTGAGGAAAAAGAGCAGTAGGAATGGTCCGGCCATGCCCGTCAGTTCCAGGCGGTCTTCGACGAAGAACAGGAATAGCGTCGAGGTGATTGCGACCGGCAGGCTATTGACCAGTGCCAGGGACAGCAGGCGAAGGGCGCCTGCGCGACGAAGGCCGGACAGGGACAGGCTTGCGCCCGGTCGCACAGGGCGGCGCCACATCGGCAAGGTCAGCCCGGCGACGAGACAGGCAACGATCCCAAGTAGAAACCCGAACGCGACGTAGCTGTCAGCTTCGCCACCCGCACCTGATAGCAGCGTCGGTGCCATGGCGGCGATAACCACACCTGCCAGCATGCCGGCCTCTCGCCAGCCAGCAAGCGTCATGAGCTGCCGCGGATCCCGGCTGCCCGCGAGCGTTTCGCTTCGGCCATACAAGAGGATGGAGCCGAGGCTGTAGGCGGAAAAGAGGAGTACAAGCACGGCAAGGAGTTGCCAGATCACCGTCGGGCCGGCGTCGAGCGTGAAGAGCAACGGAAACCCGACGGCAAGGCCTGCGGCGGCGGCCATTGCGAACCCAACCTGTGCGCCCGGCCAGCGATCGATGGCCCAGCCGATGAGAGGATCCTGCACCAGGTCCACCAATCGTATCGAGAGCAGCAGTGCGCCGATAGACGCCAGGCCGATGCCGAGGTTGACGGACGCAAACCGTGGCAGGTGAATGTAGAGCGGTATGCCCGCCGACGCGAGCATGAGCGCGTAGAGGCTCACCCTCGGATACAGGTTCACCGCCTGTGCCGACCCTATGAGGACCCTGGCACTCATCCGCCGCGCAGCTTTCGCGTGAAGCTCTTCGAGCGGGAGTTTTCGCCGAGAAAGATCGACATGAACCGATACGTGATCTGCGGATGCGAAAGGGTGCAGGTACGCGTGCCGTTCAGCCAGAAATCCACTCGGTTCGGGCCATCGGTCACGGCGAGGTATCTGTCACCCTTGCGCACTGCAACGAAGCACCCCTCCAACTGACCGCGAACGGGCAGGGCCCCGCCGGTCCGGGTCAGTTCACGCATGGTCCCTTCGACAAGATCGTATTGCGTCAGGTTGCGCATGTAGCGCAGTTCCAGACCGAAATCCTGGTTCCAGTCGAGCGGCGCTCCGCCGCGTGTGAAAAGCCGCGCCTCGTAGAGGGGAAACCCGAGATAGCGGTACACGGCCGCGCCGCGCTCGCTGGCGCCGGGCAGAACCGAGCCGATCGCGGTCGCCGGATGCGGCAGCGCCAGGAGGAGGAGAAGCAATAGGCCAATGGTTCTATGCATGGGACAACTCGACCTGCGCGACGTTGGTGTGCCCGACGGCAAAGGAGGCGGCACAGATCTCGAGGTAGTATTGCCAGTTGCGGAAGAACTGTTCTCCGTTGCCGAGTTCGTCGATCCGCCGCTTCTGCCGGGACAGGCGCTCTGCCCAGATCCGGCAGGTCCTTGCGTAATCCGAGCCGAAGTTGAAGCTGTCGCGAACGGCCAATCCGGCCGCGGCGGCCTGTTCGGCGATGACCCTGTCGGAAAGCAACATACCGCCGGGAAAAACGTAGTGCCGGATGAAATCAGATGATGTGCGGTAGGTGTCGAAGAAGCTGTCGGGCACGGTAATCGCCTGAACGAGCGCACGCCCGCCCTCCGCGAGACTGCGCTTGATGACGCCGAAGTAGTCCGGCCAGTATCGCTGCCCCACCGCCTCGATCATCTCGATGGAGACGATATTGTCGTATCGCCCGTCGATCTCGCGATAGTCCTTGAGTTGTATATCGGCGCGGCCGTCCAGGCGGGCTTCTGCGAAGCTGTGCTGGTTCCGTGAAATGGTGACGCCGCTGACATGGCGACCTGTTTCGACGGCTTGCTCGGCAAAACCACCCCATCCACACCCGATTTCCAGCAGCTTCTCTCCATCGGTGAGCCGCGACAGCGCCCGGGCGTTCTTGCGGCGGTGGCCTTCTTCCAGGTCCGCCGGCGCATCGTCGAACAGCGCGGAGGAATAGGTCATTCCCTCGTCAAGCCAGAGTTGATAAAACTCGTTGCCCACATCGTAGTGGGCGCGGATGTTCTTACGCGCGCCGCGGCGGGAGTTTGCGCGCAGGGCCGTGTCGACCAGCCGAAACCTAAGCCGGTTCAGGGGGGCGGCGTGATCGTAGGCGCCGAGTTCTTTGCGGTTCCGCATCGCCAGGGTGATCAATCCTTCAACCGAGGGGGTATCCCACAATCCCTGCACATAGGCTTCGCCAAGTCCGATCTGCCCGTGCGCCGCGATGGCGGCGACGGCAGACCAGTCGCGGATTTCCATAACGGCTTCCGCACCCGTGCTTCCGAAGCGATGGACATCGCCTTCGGGCGTGCAGACTGTCAATTGACCCTCAGTGACCTGCTCGCACGTCGAAAGGAATTTGGTCTTCAGAGCCCTCGCCGCCAGTCTCATGGTGGAGACCCTCCATTTGTGTCTTCTGGTTGATCTTGCGGACGACCCGAAGCGCGCTTGCGATGCCGTCCTCGTGGAAGCCGTGGCGGTTGTAGGCGCCGGCAAACCAAGTTCTGTTTTGACCCTGCATGCGTTGCAGGCCGCGCTGTGCCTGCAAGGCCGGCCCATCGAAAACCGGGTGGGCAAAGTCCTTGCGGTCGTACACCAGGTGCTCTGCGATCTCCGCCGGCGGATTGAGCGTGACAAAAAGCGGATCGCGCTCGGGTATCGCTTGCAGGCGGTTCATCCAGTAGGTGACGCCAATGGCCCCATCCTGTGACCGATAGGCCCAACTTGACCAGCAGTCGCGCCGCTTCGGCATCTGTGCCGGGTCGCAGTGCAGCACGGCGGTGTTCGTCTGGTAGCGTATCGCGCCGAGCAGGGCGCGTTCGGATGCGGTGGCGTTCGGGCCGAGGAGTGCCAGCGCCTGGTCTGAGTGGCAGGCGAGTACGACCTCGTCGAAGCGCTCCTCGTGACCTTCGGCAACACGGAGTGTTGCGCCCAAGGCGTCACGCTTCAGGCCCACGATGCGCGCGTTCAAGCGGATCGTGCTGCCGTTCGCTCGCATGGCCCTTTCGAGCCTGCGCACGTATTCGATGCTGCCGCCCGCAACTGTCCACCATTGGTGCTTTCCCGCGCCTGCGAGCAAGGCGTGGTTGCGAAAGAATCTGACCAATGAGCGGGCCGGAAAGCGATCCACCTCCCGGACAGGTGTCGACCAGATAGCGCCGCACATGGGCATGAGGTAGTAATCTCGAAACCAGGTGCCGAGCCGGAGTTCATCAACCAGTTCCCCGATGGACTTGTTGTCATCATCCGCAGCCAACTCGGCCCGTTTCCCGAACCGGAGGATATCCCGAACCATCCCGTGGAAGCGTGGCCGGACAAGGTTGCGCCGCTGGGCAAGCAATCCGCGCAGGTTGCCAAGGCCATATTCAATGCGTCCATGGTCGATGCTCGCGCCGAAGCTCATGTCGCTTCTGGTGACTGGCACGTCGAGGTCGCGGAACAGACGGGTCAGGTTGGGATAGGTCGCGTAGTTGAACACAATGAAACCGGTATCCACCGGCTGATCGCCATTTTGCCCGGCGATCACCGTGCGCGCATGACCGCCGAGTCGTCCGGAGGACTCGAAGAGTGTCACATCGTGATCGGCACCCAGGTAATAGGCCGCTGACATGCCAGATATGCCAGCGCCGACGATGGCGATACGTTTCCGTGGTGCCGATTGGCAGTCTAACATGAAGTCCTCGTTTTCTTTCTTGGACTGAATACGTTCGCTTTCCGGTTGCGGATCAGAAGTGTGCAAGAAACATTCCCGCCGTTGTGGGGAAGGCGTGTTGGCGCGTGGGTCGCATTTGGGGAGGAGCGCAAAGACCGATCCGATCGCTGGTGAGGTGCGTATCAGGCGCATGAACAACAACACCGCCCAACACTTCTCTCACGTTCGTCGTGCGCACCGGACAAACACCCATATCAATGGATTGGGTCTTCTGCGTTCGGACTTTTGCCTTGAGGACGCGCCGCACTCATTTTCGGCCAACCGGTTCAGCGTCGCGCACCGGACGGTACGGGAACCTGGAGGTTCGCGCGCACTTGAGCATGGCGTGTCGACCTTGTGCGGCCCACGTGAAGTGCGCGGTCTCCCGGCACGGGAATTCACACGCGAAAGGCGGGAACGTGTCAGTCGCGCAGCGCTAGGGGCAGCAGAATGAGTTCGATATCGGGAAAGAGTTACTGGCTTGTGGGGGCGAGCGAGGGTCTCGGGCGCGCTCTGGCCACGGCTTTGGCGCGCGAAGGGGCGCAACTCGTGCTTTCGGCCCGCAGCCTCTCGCGGCTTCAGGAACTCGCCGACACGCTGCCCGACGCGTGGGCGGTGCAGGTCGATGTGACTGACGCAGACTCGGTGCGCGACGCCGCGCAGGCGGCGGGACCGGTCGACGGCGTGATCTACAACGCCGGCGCATACGATCCGATGCCCACGCAAGACTGGAACACGCAAGCTGCACTGAACATGTGCGACGTGAACTACCAAGGTGCTGTGCGGGTGCTTGGAGAGGTTCTCCCGAGGTACATGGCGGACGGAACCGGCGATATCACGCTTGTGGGTTCTCTCGCGGGCTACCGCGGCTTGCCAGCTGCCATTGGTTACGGGGCGAGCAAGGCCGCGTTGGTGAGCCTCGCCGAGACAATGCGGTATGACTGTCGCCGGACCGGAGTCACTGTGCGGTTGGTCAATCCGGGCTTCATTCGTACCCGCTTGACGGATAAGAACAATTTCAAGATGCCAATGCTCATGTCGCCGGAACAAGCCGCTGAGCATATCGTGAGGGCGATGAAATCAAAACGCTTCCGAACCGACTTCCCCGCACCCTTTTCCTGGGCGATCCGGGCACTTGAGATGTTGCCGGATGCGCTCGCCTACCGCATCGGGTGACCGTCACTCGCGAGCAAACCGTTTTTGGCGCGAGCAAGCTCTAAGGGTTCAATCACACGTCGAAAAAATACGCGGGTGCTGAGCGTAAGAAAGCAAATCTAGCGCGTACAAGAAGTGTTCGGGCTCCATTAGTCGGAAGCCCTCCGACGTCGGTGTTTAGCGCCGTTTCCCGCGAACGATCCAAGCACTTCGGCGGGTTGGGTTAATTGGAGGACGCGGCAGCTTTGAAAAAAGTACGGGCATTGCAAATGCCCGTTGCGCTCGACGTGTGTGAAATCAGTTCAGCAATGCCTCGATTTGGCGCGTGATCTCGGCAGACAGCGGCTTTGTTCGCGAGCCCCACGTCTTGACCACGTCGCCCTCGGGGCTGACGAGGACCTTGTTGAAGTTCCAGCGAGGGACAAATCCCGTGTTCGATTTCACCGACTGGTAGAACGGATGCGCCTGCGCGCCTCGCACGTGCGTGATGTCTGTCATCGGCAGGTCGAGGCCGAAATTGACCGCGCAAAACTCCTTCACAGCCTCTGCACTGGACAGTTCCTGCCGAAAGTCGTCCGACGGCACTGCAAGCACCTTGAGGCCGCGGTCACGGTATTGATCGTAGAGTTCCTGCAGTCCGTCGTATTGCCGGGTGAATCCACAGCGGGAGGCCGTGTTCACGACGAGCACAGGATCTCCTCGCCATTCCTCCAGCGAGATGGTGCCGCCGTCGATTGAATTGAAGGTCCCCGCTACCGGGCTCGAATTCACCTGGCTTCCGATTCCAATGAGTAGCGTCAAAAGAGCCATGCGCAGCATATCCTCACCTCCTTGCTTTGAGATGTTTACGCCGCTGATGCACTGCCGGATCACACTGCGAGGCAAAGACGCGGCCGTCGCAATTGACCGCCATGGAGTGAGGCGCACCGAGGTTTGTGTTCGTACATGCCAATCCAGACTCCGGACAGCATGTTCTTTCCCGTTCGGGAGCAGACACGCATGAAACTGCCGCCGAATTCCATTTTAGAGACCGCGCGCTATGTGACGAGCAGGAGATCAAAGGTGTGGCGATGAAAACAGCACTTGTCATAGGCGCATCGGGCGGGATTGGCGCCGCGATGACCACCTCGTTGTCAGGCCGTGGTGTGGACGTGACCGGGGTTTCGCGCAGCGTGGATGGGTTGGACGTGACCGATCAAGGCTCGGTGGACCGCGTTCTGGGTGCGCTACACGGTCCCTTCGACTTCCTTTTCGTCGCATCCGGCGTCCTCGCGCCGAACGGCGCGGAGCCAGAGAAATCGCTCGGCCAGATTTCGGCGGCGCAGATGGCACATGTTCTGGCCGTCAACACCATCGGTCCGGCAATGATCCTGCGTCACGCCCCCCGGTTGTTGCCACGCAAAGGGCGCTCGGTCCTGGCGGTTCTCACCGCCCGCGTCGGGTCGATCGGCGACAATCAATTGGGAGGCTGGTACTCCTACCGCGCCTCAAAGGCGGCGGCCAACCAGATCGTGCGAACTGCGGCGATCGAGATTGGGCGCAGTCACCGGGAGGCGGCTGTGATCGCGCTGCATCCCGGAACGGTTGCCACGCCCTTTACCGAGAACTACCCCGGCCATCGAAAGGTCGCTCCCGCAGCTGCGGCGGAGAACCTATTGCGCGTGATCGACGGCGTGGGGCCAGAGCATTCGGGTCGTTTCTTCGACTGGGCAGGCGAGGAGGTGCCGTGGTGAGGCTTGTTCTCGTTCTCGGCGACCAGTTGAGTGAAAACATCGCGGCGCTCCGACAGGCAGACAGGGCGCAGGACCTCGTCGTCATGGCGGAGGTCGCGGCAGAGACGCAATACGTGCCTCATCACCCCAAGAAAATCGCATTCATCCTTGCGGCGATGCGGAAATTCGCCGCTCGCCTTCGTGAGGACGGCTGGCAGGTGGCTTACACCAGGCTGGACGATCCGGAGAACACGGGAACGGTCCCTGGCGAACTCCTGCGGCGTGCCTCAGAGACCGGCGCGACTGATGTCGTGGCAACCCGGCCCGGCGAATGGCGGCTGATCGAGGCGCTGGAGACCGTGCCGCTCGATCTGGAAATCCTCGAGGACGACCGTTTCATTGCCAGCCACGCCGATTTCGACCGCTGGGCAGAGGGGCGCAAGCAGCTGCGGATGGAGAATTTCTACCGCGAGATGCGGCGCCGGACGGGGTTGTTGATGGAGGGCGACAAGCCAGCCGGCGGCAAATGGAACTTCGACACGGAGAACCGGAAACCCGCCAGCGACGACATGTTCCTGCCCCGGCCGTCGCGGTTCGAGCATGACGACACTGTTGCCGAGGTGCTCGAATTGGTGGAAACGCGGTTCGGTGGCAATTTCGGGCAGCTTCACCCGTTCGGCCTGGCGACGGACGCTGCGCAGGCCGAGGCGGTCCTTGAGCAATTTATCCACGCCGCGCTGCCGGCCTTCGGGGACTACCAGGATGCAATGCTCGCGGGGCGCCCATTCCTTTACCATTCCCTGATGTCGGCCTATCTCAACGTTGGCCTGCTCGACCCGCTGGACGTCTGCCGACGTGTGGAAACCGCATGGCAGGCCGGGCATGCGCCGCTCAACGCGGCCGAGGGGTTCATCCGGCAGATCATCGGCTGGCGAGAATTCGTTCGCGGCATCTACTTCCACGAAGGTCCGTGCTACGTGGAGCGCAACGAACTCGGTCATGAGCGAGACCTTCCCGCGCTCTACTGGGGGGCCGAAACCGGCATGGTCTGTCTCCGCGAGGCGGTCGCACAAACTCGCGAAGAGGCCTATGCACACCACATTCAACGCCTGATGGTCACCGGGAACTTCGGGCTGGTTGCCGGGATCGACCCGGCGCAACTCCATGAATGGTACCTTGCTGTTTATGCTGACGCGTTCGAATGGGTCGAAGCGCCAAACACCCTTGGCATGAGCCAGTTCGCCGACGGCGGGCTTTTCGCCTCAAAACCCTATGTATCCTCCGGCAACTACATCGACAGGATGTCGGATTACTGCGGCACCTGTCGCTACTCGGTGAAGGCAAAGCACGGAGACGATGCCTGCCCGTTCAACCTGCTCTACTGGCACTTTCTCAACCGGCATCGCGCCCGTTTCTCAAGCAATCCCCGGATCGCGACAATGTACCGAACTTGGGATCGCATGGATGCGCAACGCCGGCAGGCGATCCTGCATGGGGCGGAGAATTTCCTGAAGAAGATGGATTCGGGTGCGCAGGTCTGAATCCGAACGGCCACGTCACAAAGGGCATTCGCGCAAGGACATGTCCGGGCGCGTCCAACGACCGCCCGCGCAATGTGCGAACAGTCGATTTTGTGTGGTTGGGCTACAGCGGGCGGATCTTCAACCGCGTTAGCCGGTTCTGTTCGCGAGCCACCACCTCGAAGCGGAAGCCATGGAAAGAGAAGACCTGACCCTGCGTCGGGATGGTCTGCGCCTCGTGGATGACCAGGCCAGCGATGGTGTTGGCCTCTTCATCAGGCAGGTTCCAATCCTTCGCGCGATTGAGGTCTCGGATCGTCATGGCGCCATCCACGAGAAAATCGCCGGTGTCCGTCCGGCGGATCGGGTGTTCGGCATCCACATCGAACTCATCAGTGATCTCGCCGACGATTTCTTCGAGGATGTCCTCCAGCGTGATCAGTCCTTCGAGTGCGCCGTATTCGTCCACCACGAGCGCGAAATGCGTATGCCGCCGCAGGAATTGGCGCATCTGGTCGTCGAGCGTGGTGGTCTCGGGCACGAAATAGGGGGCCTTGGCCACCGCCATGATATCGAAGCCGGCCATAGTCTGATCCAACGAGTCCGACTCGCGCATCATCTGCTCCAGTGCGCGGAGCAGGTCCTTGGCGTGGACCACCCCGACGATATTCTCTTGCTCGCCACGGAAGACCGGCAGGCGGGTGTGGGGGGAAGCGAGCACCTGGCTGACGATTTCCTCCGCAGGCGCTTCGGCGTCGATCATCTCGATCTGGCTGCGGTGAAGCATGATCTCCTCGACCATCCGTTCGCTGAGATCGAGCGCGCCGAGGAGGCGGTCGCGGTCCTCTTTTTCAACAACGCCTTCAGAGTGGCCGATCTGCAGTGCACCGACAATCTCCTCGCGCACGGACAACATGGAGTCAGGGTCGATCTTCATGCCGAACAGTCTGAGCACGCCGCGCACGATCACGCGCACGGCGGCCACGGCCGGGGAGAGCACGGTTATTACCGGCCCGATCAGCGGCGCGCTGCGGGCGGCCGCGCGTTCGGGATCGTTGATAGAGTAGGTCTTGGGCAGGACTTCCGCAAAGATCAGAACAAGAAGCGTCATGACCAACGTAGCGAGCGCCACGCCGCTGTCGCCGAAGGCTTGGGTGAAGGCGGCGGTGGCCAGCGAGGTGGCGAGGATATTGACCAGGTTGTTGCCCAGCAGGATACCGCCGATTAGCCGCTCATTGTCCTCCTTGAGCGCAAGCGCCGCTTCGGCGCCGCGATCGCCCTTGTCCGCCGCGGAGCGGAGTCGGCCGCGGGAGGCGGCGGTAAGCGCCGTTTCCGATCCGGAAAAGAATCCGGACAGGATCAGCAGGCAGAGGATCGCACCGGCCGTGATCCAGAAAGCGGCGTCGAGGGATGAAACGGTGTCCATGGCAGGCTCTCGGGTAGGTTCCGCGCCATCTTATGCGGTCACGGCGCGGGCACCGCAAGCGGCGCAGGTTCGGCTCAGACGCCGACCTCCAGCTCCAACCCGCCCGCATAGACAATCTGTGGCCCGCCGAAGTCCAGGTGAGCCACACGAACGGGCGTCTTCGTCTCGTGCCACTTCACGTTTTTCCCATCGATCAGTGCGCGCGCTGCGAAGATCCCATCCCGTGGCGCGCCTGTGGCGCTGCGCAATACGATACGCTGATCGGGCGGCAGCAGCAGGAACGTCTCCGGGCGGGCGCGGCCCAGCGTGGCCGGTCCGATCCGGACCATGAGGCCGTGCAACGTGTCGAAGCTGATGGCGCGCAGCGTGGCGGCTCCACTTGCCCGGCTGATGATCCGGTCACCGGGCATCAGGTGCTCGGCGGGGATCGCACCGTCACGCGTGTAGAGCATGGTGGAGCCGGTAATGCCGGTTGCGCGGTCGGGGCTCGACTGAAATGGCGCCGCCTGTTTTCGCGCCGTCGCCCCGCCGAAGAAGGGTATGTTCATGGGTCTGCTTGGCCTGAATGATTGTTTTTTGAGCAGGTTAGGGCAAGGCATGGGCGGCGGCTACAAAAATGTTAACATTTTGCCGGACCGTTGCAGGGGTGTTTTTCCTCTCGCATCCCCGCATCACCCTTGCTAGAAGGGCGCGAATTTGGATCGGGCGGCTGCGGTGCTGGAAACAGCGCGCGGTCGCTTCCGGTTTCAAAGTGCGGGTGTGGCGGAACTGGTAGACGCACCAGATTTAGGTTCTGGCGCCGCAAGGCGTGGGGGTTCGAGTCCCTTCACCCGCACCAACGGTGTTTCGCAAGAAACGCCCGTGACGATTGGGCAACTGAGCCGCGGCAGGCGATCGGATGGATTGCCGGTGTCTCCCGCGGTCAGGCGTGTCGCGCTGCGGGTGTTAGGGAATATGAGGAAGGAAGAAGAGCCATGCAGGTCACCGAGACCCTGAACGAAGGCCTGAAACGCGGATATCAGATCACCATCACCGCGGATGAACTGGATTCCAAGGTCAACGAGAAGCTGACCGAGGCCCAGCCCGAGATCGAGATGAAGGGCTTCCGCAAGGGCAAGGTGCCAATGGCGCTGCTGAAAAAGCAGTTCGGCCAGCGCGTCCTTGGCGAAGCGATGCAGGAGGCCGTCGACGGCGCGATCAGCGAGCAGCTCGAGAAGAGCGGTGACCGCCCGGCGATGCAGCCCGAGATCAAGATGGAAGGCGAGAACTGGAAGGAAGGCGACGACGTCGTCGTCTCCATGTCCTACGAGAAACTGCCCGAGATCGAACAGCCCGAGCTTTCGTCCATCTCGCTTCAGAAGATGGTGGTGAAGGCAGATGACGCCTCTGTCGAAGAGGCGCTGACGGGGCTGGCCGAACAGGCGAAGAACTTCGAGGACCGGGCCGACGGCGAAGCTGCGGAGAACGGCGATCAGGTGACGATGGACTTCGTGGGCCGGGTCGACGGCGAGGCCTTCGAGGGCGGCGCGGCGGAGGACTTCCCGCTGGAGCTTGGCTCGGGTCAGTTCATCCCGGGCTTCGAGGAGCAGCTTGTCGGTGTGAAGGTCGGCGAGGAGAAAGTTGTCGAAGTTTCCTTCCCGGAAGACTACCAGGCTGAGCACCTGGCCGGAAAGGCGGCGGAATTCACCTGCACGATCAAGGCGGTCAAGGCCGCTGCAGCAGCTGAGCTGAACGATGAGCTGGCCAAGCAATTCGGTTCTGAAAGCCTGGATGCGCTCAAGACCCAGATCACCGAGCGGCTGGAAGCCGAATATGCCGGCGCTGCCCGCGCGGTGATGAAGCGCGGACTTCTGGACAAGCTGGACGAGCTGGTATCGTTCGAGCTGCCACCGACCCTCGTGGATGCCGAAGCCAAGCAGATCGCGCACCAACTTTGGCACGAGGAAAACCCGGACGTGCAAGGCCACGACCATCCGGAAATCGAGACCACCGAGGAGCATTCCAAGCTGGCCGAGCGCCGTGTGCGCCTGGGCCTGTTGCTGGCCGAGCTGGGAACCAAGAACGAGATCCAGGTGTCGGACGCCGAGATGACCCAGGCGGTCATGAACCAGGCGCGCCAGTACCCGGGCAAGGAGCGCGAGTTCTTCGAATTCGTGCAGCAGAACCAGCAAATGCAGCAGCAGCTCCGCGCGCCGATCTTCGAAGACAAGGTCGTGGACTACATCTTTGAATTGGCCCAGATCGAAGAGATCGAGGCCGACAAGGATGCGCTGAAAGAAGCCGTCGAGAAGCTCGACGAAGAGTGATCTGCGGCCGTTAAGGCGGCGGAATGCGCTGAAATTCAGGCAGGCGCGCGGCGAAGGCTGCGCGCCTGCTTTGTACTAGGCTCGGCAGCACGCGGATCAAGCCGGGTGTCTGACGAGCGCGGCATTCGGTGCCCAGAGAGTCGAAATTGCCAGCGATGCCTGTCGCACCGCGTTTGCGCAATGTGGTCCACGGGTCCGCCGAGGAGATAGTCGGTGCCCGCTAACTATCTCTAAAATATTGTTAATTTCTTGGAGGGGTGCGAGAGGACGAGTCTCGATCGCCCCCTCCGAAAAGAACCTCGCCACGCTTGATTTCCCAGAGCCAGATTAGCCGGCAAGGCGCAATCTGCTGGCGCGACGTGGGTTAACCTAACGGGACATTTTCCGGTTCTGGCCCGAGAATCGCCACGAAAGTAGCCCAATTTATACTCAACCAGAGCGTGTGGGGGGGGAGAAGTGAAGGAAGACGTAAATGGCAATCATTGTGGGCGGAGTTGACACCGCCGCGCTCGGTGACGAACTCAAGGCGTTTCTGGCATCATCAATGCCAACCTCGCTCGAGGGTGTGTCCGAGGATCTGGACGACTGGATCGACAAGAACGAGGAGCGGCTCGAAAACTGGCTAGACTCCCTGATGGAACGATTGGGCAACTGGGTCGACAGAGTGTCCGACGAGCTATCGGATACGGATGCGGACCTTCTCGGGGATTGGCTCGATGATCTTGAGGAAGCCTTGGAAACGTTCTTGGACGAAGGTCTGGAAGCACTCGACAATTTGATCGACGGCACAGAGGAAGCCGACGAGATCGACGCCGGTGATGGGGATGACGAAGTCTTCGCTTTCGGCGGCGACGACAAGGTCCTAGGCGGAGATGGCGATGATCTTCTGAAGGGTGGCAAGGGCTCCGACAAGCTCGTTGGCGGAGCGGACGACGACAAGCTTGTCGGCGGTGCGGGCAGGGACAAAATGCTTGGCGGTTCGGGCGACGACGTGATGCTAGGCGGCGCGGGAAAGGACATTCTCAAGGGTGGTGCCGGCGCCGATTGCTACGTGTTCAAGTCGGTCGATCACTCCGCGGTGGGCGCGAAACGCGATGTCGTGTTTTTCGATGATGCCGATGGGGACGAAATCGATCTCAGGAGAATTGACGCTTGTGCCAGCGAGGACGGCGATCAGGACTTTGAATGGATCGGCCGAAAGGGGTTCTCAGGCGAAGAAGGCGAACTACGCCTCAAAGGCGGCGTTCTGCGTGCCGATGTCGATGGAGACGGGCTGGCCGATTTCTCGATCGCGATCGAAGGATCCATTTGGGTGGATGATCTTCTCCTGTAGCCCATCGTTGGCTCGAATTATGGTTGCCGGCCCGTTGGTGGCCGGCAACCGTGCACGGTCTGCGCAGGGCGGCGCGCTGCGTTCTCCGTCTACACGATAGTATCGGCGGCGATGCGACATGTTCGTCGTTTACGGTGTTTCTACGGCGTCAGCATCCGGGTAAAGAGCGTTTCCAGATAGCGTTCCGCTTCAGGGTAGGGATCGGCGCCTTCGTCGCCAAGGACCGTGCGAACCTGAACGTCGAAATCGGCATAGTGCTGAGTCAGTGACCAGATCGAGAATATCAGGTGATAGGGATGGACATCGGCGATACGACCGGTATCGCGCCAGCGCGCGACGACCGCCGCCTTCTCGTCGACGAGCGGTTTCAGCGCGGTCGTCAGGGTATCGCCCAGATGGGTGCCGCCCTGGAGTATCTCGTTCGCGAATATGCGGCTTTCGCGCGGCATCTCCCGGCTCATCTGCAATTTTCTGCGCACGTAGGTGAGGATTTCCGGGATCGGATCGCCCTCCGGGTCGAGGTCGCGCAGCGGAGCGAGCCAAACGTCCAGAAGGCCCGAGAGTAGCTGGAGGTGGATCGCCTCCTTGCTTGGGAAGTAGTAGAGCAGGTTGGGTTTTGAGAGGCCCGCCGCCTGTGCAATCTCGTCCACCGTTGCGCCACGAAACCCCTTGGCGGAAAACACATCCAGCGCCGCGTTCAGGATCGCGCTGTGGTTGCGGCGCTGGATTCGAGTGCGCGCCTGAGTCGGAATGTGGGGCGGTGTCTTGCTTTGATTCATGCTACGCTCAAAAATCCATCAAACCGCCCGTAAATCCGGGGCTGCTGCGTGTTGAGTTGACGCGGCGAATGCCGCGAACTTGACTGCTCGTTGCCCCGTGGTAGCGTGTTCCTGACCATTTGGTCAAACATTCACGCCCGCCGCCCCGGAAGAAGGGCCGCCAGCAGGGAGACATCATGGCGCTTGATCGCAAATCCGCACCGAACGATCTCAGTGCGTTCTGGATGCCGTTCACCGCAAATCGCCAGTTCAAGCAAACACCGCGGATGTTCGTTGCCGCCGAGGGAATGCACTACACCACGGATGACGGCCGCAAGGTGCTCGATGGCACGGCTGGCCTTTGGTGCTGCAACGCCGGTCACAAGCGGCCGAAGATCGTGGAGGCGATCCAGGCGCAGGCGGCGGAGTTGGACTATGCGCCCGCCTTTCAGATGGGCCATCCAAAGGTCTTCGAACTGGCTTCCGCGGTTCGGGACATGGCACCAGAGCCCTTTGAGCATGTCTTCTTCACCAACTCGGGGTCGGAATCGGTCGAGACGGCGCTGAAGATTGCCTTGGCCTATCACCGGGCCCGCGGCGAAGGGCAGCGTACCCGTCTGATCGGCCGGGAGCGCGGTTATCACGGGGTGAATTTCGGTGGTATCTCCGTTGGCGGAATCGTCAACAATCGGAAGTTTTTTGGCACATTGTTGACAGGTGTCGATCATCTGCCGGCGACGCATCTTCCGGAAAACGCCATGACGCGCGGCCAACCGGAGCATGGCGCCCATCTGGCCGACGAGCTGGAACGGATCTGCACGCTTCACGGGCCGGAGACGATTGCCGCTGTCATCGTGGAGCCCATGGCGGGCTCGACCGGCGTGCTGTTGCCGCCCAAGGGATACCTGGAAAAACTCCGTGAAATCTGCACGAAGCACGGCATTCTTCTGATCTTCGATGAAGTGATTACCGGATTCGGCCGCCTCGGCTCCAGCTTTGCGGCAGAGCATTTCGGGGTAATGCCCGACCTCATCACGACGGCCAAGGGTCTGACCAACGGCGTGATTCCGATGGGTGCGGTCCTGGCGACGGCGGAGATTCACGACGCCTTCATGACCGGACCGGAACACATGATCGAGCTGTTCCACGGCTACACCTATTCCGGCAACCCGATTGCCTCGGCGGCCGGGCTTGCAACGCTGGAGACTTATCGCGACGAGGGTCTCTTCCAGCGGGCGGCAGATCTCGCCCCGTACTGGGAGGACGCGCTTCATTCCATGGCCGATTGCAAACACGTGATCGACATCCGCAACATGGGGCTGATCGGTGCGATCGAGCTTGAACCGATCGCCGGGGAGCCGACGAAACGCGCGTTCTCTGCCTTCATCGACGCCTATGACAAGGGTTGCCTGATCCGCACGACGGGCGACATCATCGCGCTCAGCCCGCCGCTGATCATCGAGAAGGAGCATATCGACCAGTTGTTTGGCACGCTCAGAGCCGTGTTGAACAATCTGGACTAGGCCCTGTGTGCCATATCCCTTTCGGGGAACACGCGAGTCTCTTGTGTGAGATCCGCGGCGCGTAGAACAGAAGAGAGAAACCACATGCCTGCACCCGGTGAAAACCTAAAAATCAATGGCGCCCGTCTCTGGGATTCGATCATGGAGATGGCGAAGATCGGCCCGGGTATCGCGGGCGGAAACAATCGCCAGACGTTGACGGATGACGATGCGACCGGCCGCGCGCTGTTCCAGAAGTGGTGCGAGGCGGCGGGGCTAACGATGGGTGTCGACAAGATGGGCACCATGTTTGCCACGCGGCCGGGCGAAGACCCGGATGCGCTGCCGGTCTACGTGGGCAGTCACCTCGATACGCAGCCCACGGGCGGCAAGTACGACGGCGTTCTGGGTGTTCTCGGCGCGCTGGAGGCGGTGCGAACGATGAACGACCTTGCGATCAAGACCAAGCACCCGATCGTGGTGGTCAACTGGACCAACGAGGAGGGCGCGCGGTTCGCCCCGGCGATGCTGGCCTCGGGGGTCTTCGCGGGTGTTCACACGCTCGACTATGCGTATGGGCGCGAGGATCTTGAGGGGCTGACGTTCGGCAACGAGCTGAAACGGATCGGTTGGGTCGGTGACGAGGAGGTCGGCACGCGGAAGATGCACGCCTACTACGAATTGCACATCGAGCAGGGGCCGATCCTCGAGGCCGAGGGAAAGGACATCGGCGTCGTCACCCATTGCCAGGGGCTCTGGTGGCTGGAATTCACACTCACCGGCAAGGAGGCGCATACCGGCTCCACGCCCATGGCGATGCGGGTGAATGCCGGGCTCGCCATGGCCCGCATTCTGGAGATGGTGCAGGAGGTGGCGATGCGCGCCCAGCCCAATGCCGTGGGCGGGGTGGGGCAGATCAATGTCTCGCCCAATTCGCGCAACGTGCTGCCGGGGCAAGTGGTGTTCACGGTCGATATCCGCACCGTCGATCAGGAGAAGCTCGACGGGATGCGCGACGAGATCGAGGAACGCGCGGCGCAGATCTGTGATCTGCTCGGTGTCGGCTGCGCGGTGGAGCGGGTCGGGCACTTCGACCCGGTGACCTTCACGCCCGACCTGGTGGAGAACGTCCGCGCCGCGGCGGAGCGGTTGGGCTACACCCATATGAACCTCGTCTCCGGAGCCGGACACGACGCCTGCTGGGCGGCAAAGGTGGCGCCGGCGACAATGGTCATGTGCCCTTGCGTGGACGGGCTGTCGCACAACGAGGCGGAAGAGATCACGCCGGACTGGGCGACCGCGGGGGCGGAGGTGCTCTGCCATGCGGTTCTGGAGACGGCGGAGATCGTGGAGTAGGCGGCGCGGCCGGGGGCGCTGCCCCCGGACCCCCGGGATATTTCGGGACAGAAGAAGGGGCGGGTATTGGGGTATCCATCCGTCCGGCAGGGAGAAAACGAATGACCACAGTCATCAAGAACGGAACCATCGTTACGGCCGACCTGACCTACAAGGCGGACGTCAAGGTCGACGGTGGCAAGATCGTCGAAATCGGGCCGAATCTGGCGGGCGACGAGGTGCTGGATGCCACTGGCTGCTATGTGATGCCCGGCGGGATCGACCCGCATACGCATCTGGAGATGCCCTTCATGGGCACCTATTCAAGCGACGATTTCGAGAGCGGCACGCGGGCGGCACTGTCCGGCGGAACGACAATGGTGGTGGATTTCGCGCTCCCCAGCCCGCAGCAAGGGCTGCTCGATGCGTTGAAGATGTGGGACAACAAGTCCACCCGCGCCCATTGCGACTATTCCTTCCACATGGCCGTCACCTGGTGGGGGGAACAGGTCTTCAACGAGATGGAAGAGGTGGTGAAGCGCGGTATCACCACGTTCAAGCATTTCATGGCCTACAAGGGCGCGCTGATGGTCAATGACGACGAGCTTTATGCCTCGTTCCAGCGCTGTTCCGAACTGGGGGCCATTCCGCTGGTTCATGCCGAGAACGGCGATGTGGTGGCGGAGCTC
This sequence comes from Tropicimonas marinistellae, assembly GCF_001509585.1. Classification (GTDB taxonomy): domain Bacteria; phylum Pseudomonadota; class Alphaproteobacteria; order Rhodobacterales; family Rhodobacteraceae; genus Tropicimonas; species Tropicimonas marinistellae. The sequence goes on from NZ_LNCI01000003.1 coordinate 150,464, forward strand.
TCCGCGAAGCTGCTGGCCGAGGGTAACACGGGGCCTGAGGCGCATGCCTATTCCCGGCCGCCGCAGGTAGAGGGCGAGGCGACCAACCGGGCGATCATGATCGCCGATATGGCGGGCGTGCCGCTCTATGTCGTGCATACCTCCTGCGAGGAAAGCCACGAGGCGATCCGGCGGGCACGGATGCAGGGCAAGCGGGTCTGGGGCGAGCCGCTGATCCAGCACCTGACGCTCGATGAAAGCGAGTATTTCAACAAGGATTGGGACCATGCTGCGCGCCGGGTGATGTCGCCGCCCTTCCGCAACAAGCAGCATCAGGATTCCCTCTGGGCGGGGCTGCAATCGGGGTCGCTTTCGGTTGTGGCCACGGATCACTGCGCCTTCACGACCGAGCAAAAGCGGTTCGGCGTGGGCGACTTCACAAAGATCCCGAATGGGACCGGCGGGTTGGAGGACCGGCTGCCGATGCTCTGGACCTATGGTGTGAACACCGGGCGGCTGACGCCGAACGAATTTGTTGCCGTAACATCAACAAACATCGCCAAGATCTTGAATTGTTACCCGAAGAAGGGGGCGGTTCTGGTCGGCGCCGATGCGGACCTGGTGGTCTGGGACCCGGAAAAGACCAAGACGATTTCCGCCGGTACGCAGCAATCGGCCATCGACTACAACGTCTTCGAGGGCAAGGAGGTGACGGGCCTGCCGCGCTACACGCTGACCCGTGGCCGAGTGGCCGTGGTGGATGGCGAGGTGAAGCCGCAGGAGGGCCACGGCGAGTTCGTCGCCCGCGAAGCCACCGGCTCCGTCAACAAGGCGCTGTCGACCTGGAAGGAATTGACATCGCCGCGTCCGGTGGAGCGGACGGGCATCCCGGCGAGCGGGGTGTGACTTTGGATGGCGGTACTGCATCCGTGTGGAATCACTGCCGCGCGTCGCGGTCCTTACATCGCTGGATTGCTTGTCGATGACCGGCGGTCCGGCGATATCGGGTGTACTGGAATCCGCCGTTTACGTCGACGATCTGGACGCGGCGGAGGCGTTTTATGGCACTCTGCTCGGTCTGGAGCGCATCACGCGCGTCGACGGCCGGCATGTGTTCTTCCGCTGCGGCGACGGTGTCGTGCTGGCCTTCGTTGCGGAGGCGACGCGCCTGCCACCGTCGCCGGGTGGCCTGCCGGTGCCGACCCATGGGGCGACCGGCGCCGGGCACATTTGTTTTGCCATGTCGGCGGAGGATCTCTCGCGGATGCGGGAGCGGTTGTCGGACGCCGAGATCGAAGTCGAAGCGGACTTCAACTGGCCGAATGGCGCGCGCTCAATCTATGTCCGGGACCCCGGTGGAAACAGCGTGGAGTTTGCCGAGCCCCGTCTATGGAACACAGCGTGACTGAGATTGCGCGGCGCGCCATTCCCAGGGCCCGCATGGAGCAGGCAGGAACATGATCGGAACCAGTATGCCGACGGAACGTACAGCACCCGGAGCCGGGGTGGCGGAAGCGGATCAACCCGTCATCGAGGCCCGCAAGCTGGACCTTACCTTCCAGACGAATGACGGGCCGGTTCAAGCCCTTCGCGACGTGAACCTGACGATCAACAAGGGCGATTTCGTCTCCTTCATCGGTCCATCGGGCTGCGGCAAGACGACGTTTCTGCGGGTCGTGGCGGCGTTGGAGCAGCCGACAGGTGGTGAGATTACCGTCAACGGGATGACCCCGGACGAGGCGCGGCGGAGCCGGGCCTATGGCTACGTGTTCCAGGCAGCCGGGCTTTACCCGTGGCGGACCATTGCGAAGAACATCAAGCTTCCACTTGAGATCATGGGCTATTCCAAGACCTCTCAGGAAGAGCATGTGGCCCGCGTATTGAAGCTGGTGGACCTCGAAGGGTTCGGCGGCAAATTTCCCTGGCAGCTATCGGGCGGAATGCAGCAGCGGGCCTCGATTGCCCGGGCGCTGGCCTTCGATGCCGAGATCCTGCTGATGGACGAGCCCTTCGGCGCACTTGACGAGATCGTTCGGGATCACCTGAACGAGCAGCTTCTGGAGCTTTGGGCGCGGACTGAGAAGACAATCGGCTTTGTCACCCATTCGATCCCGGAGGCCGTGTACCTTTCCACCAAGATCGTGGTCATGTCGCCGCGACCGGGGCGGATTACCGATGTTATCGAGAGCACCTTGCCGCGTGAGCGGCCGCTGGAAATCCGGGACACGCCGGAGTTCCTGGCCATTGCGCATCGGGTGCGCGAAGGGCTGAGGGCGGGGCATGCGTATGACGAGTGAGGTAGCCCATGACTGACGCGGTTTTGTCGACGCCTGCGGGGGCGAGCGGTGTCGGTGCCGCGCTGCGGGGCGTCGCCGGGGCCGTCGTGCCGGTTCTGGTCGTCGTCGCGGCGATTGTGGCTTTGTGGTACGTCGCCTGCGTGCCCATGAATATCAAGGAGGCGCTGACGCAAGCCGAGCGGGCAGGCGCGGTGATCAACCCGCCATCGGCCATCGAGCGGCGGGACGCCAGCGCCATAGGGCTTGTGGTCCGCAATCCCTCACACGCGAGCGCGACGCTCAATCAGGAAAGGCCGCGGCTGCCGGCGCCGCATCAAGTGGGTGCCGAGCTTTGGAAGACCACCGGCGGCATGGTGCTGCGGGGGCGCGCCTTTTCAAAGCGGAGCCTGATATACCACGCCTGGGTGACGCTGAGCGCGACGGTATTCGGTTTCGTCATCGGCACGGTGGCCGGCGTCGGACTGGCGGTGGGGATCGTGCATAGCCGGGTGATGAACATGGCGGTGATGCCATGGGCGATTGCCAGCCAGACGATTCCCATCCTCGCCATCGCGCCAATGATCATTGTCGTGTTGAATTCGGTGGGTGTGACGGGGCTTCTGCCAAAGGCGTTGATATCGGCATACCTGAGCTTTTTCCCGGTAACGGTTGGCATGGTAAAGGGATTGCGAAGCCCGGATTCGATGCAGCTCGACCTGTTGCGCACCTATAGCGCCAGCCGCTCCGAGACGTTCTGGAAGCTGCGGCTTCCGGCGTCGATGCCCTATTTCTTCACCTCGATGAAGATAGGGATGGCCGCGGCTCTGGTTGGGGCCATCGTCGGTGAAATGCCCACCGGCGCCGTTGCGGGGCTCGGTGCGCGGCTGCTGGCGGGCTCCTACTACGGTCAGACGGTGCAGATCTGGGCGGCACTCTTTGCGGCAGCACTGCTGGCAGCCGTTCTGGTCGGCGCAATCGGGGCTGTCCAGCGCGCAACCCTGCGGCGGATGGGGATGGCGCAATGAGCAACATCTTCGGCTGGTCGATCGCCTTTCTTATCGCGGCCTCGGCGCTGAACATTGCAATGGCCAATGGCGAGGGCCGCGATCAGGCCCTTACACGTTTCGTCGTGCCAGCGTTGTTCGGAGCCTCTTTGTTGGTGGTCTGGGAAGGGATTACGCGGGGTCTGGGCGTGCCCGGGGTTATCCTTCCAGCGCCCTCTGCTATATGGGAGACTTTTCAGGCCAACACCGAAACCCTGTGGAAGGATTTCGTGCAGACCTTTGTAAAGGGGGCATTGCGCGGCTACGTGATCGGTGCCATGGCGGCGTTTCTCGTCGCGCTGTTGGTCGACCGCAGTGATTTCCTCCGCCGCGGCTTGCTGCCGGTCGGTAATTTCATGGCCGCGCTACCCATCGTCGGTATCGCACCGATCCTCGTGATGTGGTTCGGTTTCGACTGGCAGTCCAAGGCGGCGGTCGTGGTGGTGATGGTCTTCTTCCCGATCCTCGTGAATACCGTGGAGGGGCTGCGCGCCACCGACCGGATGCAACGCGACCTCATGACGACCTATGCGGCGAACTACTGGCAGTCGCTGCTGAAACTGCGACTTCCGGCGGCGATGCCTTTCGTGTTCAACGGACTGAAGATTTCCACCACGCTGGCGCTGATCGGCGCGATTGTCGCAGAATTCTTCGGCTCACCGATCCAGGGCATGGGATTCCGAATCTCCACCGAGGTCGGGCGCCTCGCGCTCGATATGGTCTGGGCCGAAATTCTCGTCGCGGCGATTGCCGGTTCGGCGTTTTATGGTTTCGTGGCGCTTGTAGAGAGCATCGTCACGTTTTGGCATCCATCGCAACGAAGGCGGCGGTAAGGTCGCACAACACCGAAGTTATCCAACAGGAAAGTCCAACCCGGAGGTACTACCAATGAAAACACTTCTTTCCGCCGCCGTATCTGCACTTGCACTCGCCACGACCGCTCAGGCGGCCGACGAGGTCACGCTGCAGCTGAAATGGGTCACGCAGGCGCAATTCGCCGGTTATTACGTGGCCGCGGATCAGGGCTTCTACGAGGAAGAGGGGCTCGACGTCACCATCAAGCCGGGTGGCCCGGATATCGCGCCGCCCCAGATCATTGCCGGCGGCGGGGCAGATGTCACCGTGGAATGGATGCCGGCGGCGCTCGCCGCTCGCGAAAAGGGACTGCCGCTCGTGAATATCGCCCAGCCCTTCAAAAGCTCGGGCATGATGCTGACCTGCTGGAAGGATACCGGGATCGAAAGCCCCGAGGATCTCAAGGACCGGACGCTCGGGGTTTGGTTCTTCGGCAACGAATTCCCCTTCATGAGCTGGATGTCCTCGCTGGGCATTCCGACCGATGGATCGGAAGGCGGGGTAACGGTGCTCAAGCAGGGCTTCAACGTGGACCCGCTGCTGCAGCGCCAGGCCGATTGCATCTCGACCATGACCTATAACGAGTATTGGCAGGTGATCGATGCCGGCGTGGCGCCGGAGGAACTGATCACGTTCAAATACGAGGACCAGGGCGTGGCAACGCTGGAAGACGGGCTCTATGTGCTGGAAGAGAGCCTCTCCGACCCGGCCTTCGAGGATAAGATGGTGCGCTTCGTGCGGGCCTCGATGAAGGGCTGGAAGTGGGCAGAGGAAAACCCCGATGACGCGGCGATGATCGTGCTCGACAATGACGAGACAGGTGCCCAGACCGAGACTCACCAGAAGCGGATGATGGGCGAGATCGCCAAGCTTACGGCGGGGTCCAACGGTGCGCTGGACGAGGCCGATTACTCCCGTACCGTCGAGACCCTGCTTGGTGGCGGGTCCGACCCGGTGATCACCATGGAGCCCAAAGGCGCCTGGACGCATCAGATCACGGACAAGGCACTGAACTGATCCCGCACTTCAGATGCAACGCAGCGCCGGCCTCTCGGGCCGGCGCTGTTTTGTTGGGGGGGAGTCAAATCCTGGGAGTGGGCCGCGTTCGGAGATCAGCGGTGAAGATCCACGGTGGGTGCGACCGCTGCCTGGATTTGCCGTAGGGTGTCGATGCTTGCGCCCACCTCGGCCGAAGCAGTGTTGGCGCCTTGACCGGTGCCCTGGGCTGTTTCCTCGGCCGCCAGTTGCGCCTCCTCCCGGAGGCGCAGAATCTCCTCGGTCGTTTCGGTCGGGATCTCTACAATCTGTTTCAGCGGGGGCACGGGGGCCCGGAGCTTATCGATGGTGTCCGGCAATTCACCGTCTGCGTCCCCAGTGGCCGATGCCGATACAATTGCAACCGAACGCTCCACTTCATGTTGCGTGCGTGCAGTTTCCGATGGGCCATCCTCCGGAACAGGCTGGACGGCCAGAGCGCCGAGTTGCTGCGTTTCGACGGTTTGCGACGTAACTGACGCGTATTCCTCCATGCGGGAGGTCGGAGCGGTTTTGGTGATCGGGGCGATCCGCCGATCGTTGGGCGTGGCGGATTGCAGCCCACCCACCGCTTCGGTCAACGGGCGTGAGCCGATGGCGATCATTTTCGGAGTCCTCGTCTAAAGGAACCCCCACCTGTTCCGATCATTCCGCGAGAACATGAACCAAGGGTAAAGGACGACGCAGGTGGTAGTTCGCAATCGCCAAGAAGTACTTCGGATTTAGATCGAAACGAGCGGGACAACGCTGCCCGAATATCTCCTTCCGAAAACAAGCCGTCGATGGGCGTGAAGGATACGGCGGGCCGGATCACAACCGCGGCGTTGATCGCGCGGGTCGCATCGCGCGTTGGGCCAACGCGGAATCCGCAGCGCCCCGAGGGGTAAAAGCCCGGTAGCGAACGGCCTGTCCCGCAAGAGGCACGACAATACGCCCACGTGCGGGCGCGCGCGCACGAAAGGGCGTTGACTGGGACGGTCAGCCCTGCGCCATGCTCGCGAGGAGGCGTTCGCGTAGACGGGTAAACTTTTTCCGCTGAAATGCGCTGGCCGCGTACCGCGCCCGACTTATTGTCAGCCAGTCGATCAATAGCCGACCGCGAATGCAAACGTCGAGCAGCTCAGGATTCACCCGATGGCGGTAGAGCTTGAAAAACATGGACTTGTTGTGTCTGGACAACCCGCTCCTGTCGATATCCCGGGGGCGGACGGTCCGGAAGATATCCGCCTTCAGGAAGTCCACAATATCGTAAACCGCGAGCTTGCTGGAGCTTTCGGTGAAGTCCAGCCCGTAGGTCACGCCATTGCCCAGAATGAGGTTGCTGCCATGGAAATCCCCGTGGCCGAAAACCTTCAGATCGATGGTGCCAGTCAGCGCCTCGGAATCGCGCTTCAACATTTCGATCATTGGCGCGTATTCTTCTGGATCTGCCTGTACAGGCTGCTCGGCAAGCGCCACATCGATGGCCTCAATCATCCAGTTTGGCCAAAAGCCGGTGGTTTGCGGGGCGGACTTGGCGTGCAGGACATGCAGCCAGTGTCCGGCTCTCCGAAAAACCTGCGCGACACTCGCATCGTTCGTGGATTTCTGAATAACGTGGCTGGCCGTTCGGCGCCCCACCAGTTCGGTTACGAAGAACCGCTTGTCCGCTGAAAGGTAGAGCGGTTTCGGAGTGGCGACCCTTTCGTAGGCGGAGAAATGGCCATGAACCTCCGACAAGACATTGAAATCCTTCTCCAGTCGACCGGTTTGAGGGGAGTCGTAGTCCAGTTTCAGGGCGTAGTCCTGGTTCTTTGCGGAGACCTTGAACACTTGCCGAGCTCGCGGATAGTCCGCGGACATGTAGATGAGGTCGAGTGAATACGCCCCTGGAATCCCGGCCGCATCGATGAATTCCCGTGCCATCCCCCGGACGCTCTGGAGGTTGATGTCTAGCAGCCGCAACGACATGGGCATGTTGGCTCCGGAAATTGGCGACAGGACACCGGGTACCTTGTATCACTCGCGATCCGCCGGTCGACAAGCAAGAGGCGGGCACAATGCTCGTTTCGCGCGGGCTAACGGCATTTTCCGGGAAGCAGATAGACCATTTCGGGACGAGGCCCGCGCCAAAGGCGTCAAACTCGTCTCTGATGCCAGCAATAACGCATGTCAGAAAAAGAAATGGGCCCCGAGGGGCCCGACAGTGGAGACGGCGGGCGGTTCTGATGCCGCCCAGCCGGAGACGTTCTTGCTAGATTGCCAGATACTCGGCACGGAGTTCGGCGTTTTCCAAGACTTCGGCTGCTGACCCGTCGAAGACGATGGAGCCAGTGTCGAGGATTACCGAGCGGTCGGCCAGTTCCAAGGCACGCACAGCGTTCTGCTCTACGATGACGGTCGTGATGCCCTGTTCCTTGATGTGGATAAGAGTCTTTTCGATCTCGTCCACGATCACCGGGGCGAGGCCCTCGTAGGGTTCGTCAAGCAGCAGCACCTTGATGTCCCGGGCAAGTGCGCGGGCGATGGAGAGCATCTGCTGCTCTCCGCCCGACAGCGTCACACCCTCCTGCTTCGCCCTTTCCCCAAGTCGGGGGAAGAGGTCATAGAGGCGGTCGATGGTCCAGCCGACGGGTTCGGAGATTTGCGCAAGTTGCAGATTCTCCTCGACCGTCAACCCGGGAATGATCGAACGGTCTTCCGGCACAAGCCCGATTCCGGCCTTTGCGGCCTGGTGGCTCTTCATCGTGTGCAGGTGCTGGTGATCGAGCCAGATCTCGCCATGGGTGACTTGCGGATCGTCCATGCGGGCGATGCCGCGGAGCGTTGTGGTCTTGCCGGCGCCATTGCGGCCCAACAGCGCCAGGATTTCACCTTCGTGGACGTTGAAGGAGATGCCCTGAATAATGTAGCTCTCGCCGTAGTAGGCGTGCATGTCGTAGACGGAGAGGAACGCGGGCGCGGTTGCCGCGAGGTTGGCGTTCTTGGAAAAGTCCGGTTTGACGTTCATTTACGGGCTCCCTTGAAAGGACCGGGCAAGGTGGTGGCCGGCGTGCCGGTGGCGCCTGCGGGAGCCTCCGGCGGGGATATTTTCAGACAGAAGAAACGGGTGCCGGGCATCAGGCGGCCTCGCCGAGATAGGCTTCGCGGACCTTCGGGTTGCCGCGGATGTTATGGGGTTCGTCCTCCACCAGCGGGCTGCCCTGGGCCAGCACCGTTATCCGGTCGGCGAGGCTGAAGACGACGTGCATGTCGTGCTCGATGATGCAGATCGTGATGTCGCGGCTATCCTTGATCTCTTTCAGCAGGTCGATCGTGTTGTTGGTGTCGGCCCGTGCCATGCCGGCGGTGGGCTCGTCCAGCAGCAGCAGGCGCGGCTCCTGTAGAAGGCACATGGCCATTTCCAGCCGCCGCTTGTCGCCGCGGGAGAGGGCGGCCGCGTGCATGTGAATCTTGTCCTGCATGTTCACGTCGACCAGCATCTGTTCGGCCTTGATGCAGATATCCTTCTCGTTGGACACGCTTTCGAACGCATGCATCCGGAAGGACCCGTCGCGCCGGGCGAAGGCAGGTATGACCATGTTCTCGAACACGGTCAGGTCTCCGAAGATCTCGGGGGTCTGAAAGACCCTTGAGATGCCCATCTGGTTGATCTCGAAGGGGGTGCGGCCCAGCACCGACTTGCCGTCGAAGCTGACGGAGCCGGTGTCTGGGATGAGCTTGCCCACGAGGCAGTTGAGAAGGGTGGATTTACCGGCACCGTTGGGGCCGATGATGGCGTGAACGGTGTTTTCGGCCACCGAGAGGTTCACGTCGCCCAGGGCCTGCAGGCCGCCGAAGCGCTTGTTCACCCCTTTGACTTCAAGAATTCCCATTGTCAGGTCTCCCTATTCGGCCACATGGGGCGTTTCCTTGGGGTGATGCTCGGGGTCTGGCCCTGCATCCTCGTCCTTGCGCCCGCGGCGCAGCAGCCGCGACAGTCGCTGACCGCCTTCTACGAGCCCGCCGGGCAGGAAGGTCACCACGAGCATGAACAGGATGCCGAGCGTCAGGTGCCAGCCCTTGCCGACAAACGGGTGAACGAGAAAGACGAGCGTGTCCTCCATCCCGTCTGGCAGGAACGCGAACCACTGGTGCAGGACGTTGTCGTTGATTTTCGAGAAGATGTTCTCGAAGTACTTGATGAAGCCGGCACCGAGAACCGGACCGATCAGGGTGCCGGCACCGCCGAGGATTGTCATGAGAACCACTTCGCCGGAGGCCGTCCATTGCATGCGTTCGGCGCCCGCGAGCGGGTCCATCGATGCCATGAGCCCGCCTGCGAGGCCTGCATACATGCCGGAAATGATGAAGGCCGCAAGCGTGTAGGGCTTGGGATTCAGTCCGGTGTAGTTCAACCGTTGCTGGTTCGATTTCACCGCGCGCAGCATGAGGCCGAAGGGGGAACGGAAGATGCGCAACGAAATGTAGAAGGCGAAGATCATGATGATCGCGCAGAGATAGTATCCGGCGTTGAAGTCGAAAGACCAGGCGCCGACATCGAGCGTATGGGTCGCCCGCATTTCGATGCCAAAGAAATTGGTCACCGGGATGCCGCCTTGATCGGTCGCCGACTGGCCGAGCACGCGCGGATCGTCCAGCGTGAGTTGCAGGCCGGTCTCGCCATTGGTGATCGGGGTAAGTACCGAATAGGCGAGGTTGAAGGACATTTGTGCGAAGGCGAGCGTCAGGATCGAGAAGTAAATCCCTGAGCGTCGAAGTGACACAAAGCCGATCAGGACCGAGAAGAGGCCCGCGATGACCATCGCCAGCAGGATTGCCGGGACGACGTTCATCGACAGCAGCTTGAACATCCAAACCGCCGAATAAGAGCCGACACCGAGGAAGGCGGCGTGGCCGAAGGAGAGGTACCCGGTCAGCCCGAAGAGAATGTTGAAGCCGATGGCGAAGATGCCGAAGATCACGAAGCGCTGCATCAGGTCCGGGTAGCCGGCGTTGAATTGCGCCATCGCGGAGCCGCTCGGGAAGGGGTTGAGCAGGAACGGGGCGAACATCGCCAGTGCAATCACAACCAGCAGGAGCGTCGTGTCTTTCTTGTCGAGACCGAGCATGGTTTAGTCCTCCATCACGCCCTTGCGGCCCATGAGCCCGCGGGGACGCGTGAGCAGAATGATGATAGCGACCAGGTAGATGATGATCTGGTCGATGCCGGGAAGGATGCTTTTCACCCAGGTCATGGAGGCGAAGCTCTCAAGGATGCCGAGCAGGAAGCCAGCGAGTACCGCGCCGGGCAGGCTGCCCATGCCGCCAACGACCACCACGACGAAGGACAAGACAAGGAAGTCCATTCCCATGTGATAGTTGGGCGAGTTGATCGGGGCATACATCACGCCGGCAAGACCGGCGACAGCAGCCGCAAGGCCGAACATCATCGTGAAGCGCTTGTCGATGTCGATCCCGAGCAAGCCAACGGTTTCACGGTCGGCCATGCCCGCCCGAACGACCATCCCAAAGGTGGTGAACTGCAGGAAGGCAAAGACCCCGCCGATAATGATCATGGCGAAGAGGAAATAGACCATCCGCCAGTACGGGTAGATGATGACATTGGGATCGAAGCCCAGGAGGACGCCGAAATCGAAGCTGCCCTTGAAGACATCGGGTGCGGGCGTAGGGATCGGGTTGGCGCCAAAGAAATACTTGATGATCTCCTGAAGCACGATCGCGAGTCCGAATGTCACGAGGATCTGGTCTGCGTGGGGGCGCTTGTAGAAGTGCTTGATCAGCCCGCGTTCCATGGCGAAGCCGATGGAGATCATGATCGGGATGGCAAAGAGGATCGAGAGCGGTACCGCCCAGTCGATGATCGCCGCGCCCGTTTCTGGGCCGAACCAAGCCTCCACATAGGGCGTCTTGACCTTCATTGGGTTGCCGAGGAAGTCCGTTTTCGTCTCGTCAATCGTCTCGAAGGAAAGCGTCAGCAGGCGGCTGAGCGTGACCGAGCAGAACGCGCCGAGCATGAAGAGGGCGCCATGGGCGAAGTTCACGACACCAAGCGTGCCGAAGATAAGGGTCAGGCCGAGGGCGATCAGCGCATAGGCAGACCCCTTGTCGAGACCGTTTAGGATTTGGAGAAGAATGGCGTCCATCGTCCCACCCTTGCGGAATGATTGGAAAGGCGCCCCGCCCGTGGGCGAGGCGGCGAAAGTCCCGCCGGGAGCAGGGCTTTATGAAAAGCCCCGCAAGGATCCCTGGATAGGGAGTTTCCCTCCCGGCGGTCCTGTACGACGTCAGGTCAGCCGTTGTTGCACTCGCCGAGCGCACCGCCGGCGAACATCGGATGGTCGACCGGGTAGGTGACCTGTGCGGCCGGGGTGATCTCGACGATTTCGAGCAGGTCGAATTCCGAGGTCGGGTTATCCTTACCCTTCACCACGAGCACGTCCTTGAAGCACTGGTGATCTTCGGCGCGGTAGAGCGTCGGGCCATTGCCCAGGCCGTCGAACTCGAAGCCTTCGAGGGCTGCGGCGACATCGCAGGGCGCGAAGGAGCCGGCGCGAGTGACGGCGTCCGCGTAGAGCAGGGTTTGCACGTAGCAGGTGTGCGCAGCCTGGCTCGGCGGGAAGCCGTATTTCGTCCCGAACGATTTCACGAAGGCCTGGGACCCCTCATCCTGAAGCGACCAGTGCCAGTTCGTCGATCCGAAGATACCCTTCACGTTCTCGCCTGCACCCTTAGCCATCAGGCGGGAGTAGAGGGGCACGACGATTTCGAAGTTCTTGCCGTTCACCTGCTTTTCGCGCAGCCCGAACTGGACGGCGTTGGTGAGCGAGTTGACCATGTTGCCGCCGTAGTGGTTGAGAACCAGCACGTCGGCGCCGGAGTTCAGAACCGGTGCGATGTAGGAGGAGAAGTCCGTCGCTGCCAGCGGGGTCAGGACATTGTTGACAGTCTCCCAGCCGAGCGCCTCGGTGGCGGCGGCAATGGATTCCTGCTGGGTCCAGCCCCAGGTGTAGTCGGCGGTCAGGTGGTAGGCCTTCCGGTCGGAGCCGTAGGCGTTCTTCAGCACGGGAGCGAGGGCGGCCCCGGACATGTAGCCGTTGAAGAAGTGGCGGAAACCGTTGGCCTTCTTGTCCTTGCCGGTGGTGTCGTTGGAGTGGGTCAGGCCCGCCATGAAGATAACGCCGGCTTCCTGGCAGAGGCCCTGAACTGCGATCGCCACGCCGGAGGACGAGCCGCCGGTAATCATGATGGCGCCGTCTTTTTCGATCATCGACTTGGCGGAGGCGCGGGCGGCGTCGGATTTGGTCTGGGTGTCACCGGTCACGTACTCGACTTTCTTGCCGAGGATGCCGGTGCCGTCGAGCACCTTCGAGGAGAAGGTGTTGAGCATCCCACCGTCGCCACCGCCGTTCAGGTGCTCGACCGCGAGTTCGTATGCGCGCAGTTCATCTGCGCCTTCGTCGGCGTAGGGGCCTGTCTGCGGTACGTTGAAGCCGAGTGTCACGCTGGAGCCGGTCGGCTCGTTCATGAACGCGTTGGCGGAGCTTGCCGTGAAGATCGTCGGCAGCGCCAGGCCGGCACCAGCGGCAGCACCAGACTTCAGCGCGCCACGGCGCGTCACGTTGAGTTTCGACATGTGTTCCTCCCAATGGAATGTGTCCGGAGCCTTACCTCCCGCGCCGGACGCCCTGTTCACAGGCTCCTTCAGTATCGGCGGGTATTGTCAAAGCTGGCAACAACTCCTTTTGACAAAAGATTTTTTTTGTAAATAAATAGACAGTGGATCGTGGGTGTGTGTAAAAGATTTCTCACTGCGGCGCAGAAAGCCGTTGGGAAGATGGGGAAAAGTTCATGGCGCGCAGTTCGCTGACAGGCAGCCGTATCAGGGAGCGGCGCACGATGATGGGCCGGAAACAGGCCGATCTAGCAAGATCGGTCGGTATTTCTCCGTCGTATCTCAATCTGATCGAGCACAATCGGCGAAGAATCGGCGGCAAACTCATTCAAGATATTGCGCGAGAACTCGGTGTTGAGCCGTCGGCGTTGACCGAAGGGGCGGAGGCGGCACTTCTAAACGCTCTCAGAGAGGCTGCCGTGGGTCATGCGGGTGCCGGGGAGGAACTGTCCCGGCTCGAAGAGTTTGTCGGACGTTTCCCGGGGTGGGCAAGGCTCTTGGCCGACACACGCCAGCGCGCGACAGCGCTGGAGCACTCAGTCGAGGTGCTGTCGGATCGAATGACCCACGATCCATTTCTGTCGGCGTCCTTGCACGAGGTCATCTCCACCGTGACAGCAATCCGCTCCACGGCCACCATCCTCGCGGAGACCAGGGATATCGATCCTGAATGGCGCGAGCGGTTTCACCGAAACATGGCTGAAGAATCCGCCCGGCTCGCCGAGAGCGCGGAGGCGTTGGTGCGGTACTTGGACGAGGCGAGTTCGACCGAATTCACCGGGTCAACACCGCAGGAGGAGCTGGATGGCTGGTTGAGGGATGCACAATTCTTCGTGCCGGATCTTGAGGGCGACACGCCTGCCGAACCCGCCGAAATCGTACGCGGAACAGAAGCGTTGCGAAGTTCGGCGGCTCAGGCATTGGCAGAAGCCTACCTGACCGACTACCGGAGGGATGCGGCGCGAATGCCGCTTGAGGCATTTCTCGACGCTGCGGTGGCGCAGCGTTTCGACCCGGCCGCCCTCGCGATGCGTTTCGGCGTCGATCTCGCCGCCGTGTTCCGCCGGATTGCCGCGCTGCCGGCCGAGCGGATCGGGGCGGAGATCGCACTTGTTGCCTGCGACGGGTCAGGTACGCTGACGTTTCGCAAGCCAGTCGAAGGCTTCCCGCTGCCGCGCTACTCGGCGGCCTGTCCGCTGTGGCCGCTCTACCAGGCTTTGGCGCGACCCATGTCGCCGGTTCGTCAATGGGTGGAATTGGGAGGACGCAACCCGCGCCGCTTTCTGGCCTTTGCGGTGTGCCAGCCCAGTCAACCGACGGGCTTCGACGGACCACAGGTTCTTGAGGCGACCATGCTCGTATTGCCAAGCGAGCTTGCCGATGACACGCAACCTGCACAAGTGTTTGAAATCGGAACTTCTTGCCGAATTTGTTCGCGCTCCGACTGCGCGGCCAGGCGCGAACCGTCGATCATGGCACAGGTGTTTTGACTTGGCCGCCGTAAGCGGCAATAGTGAACGCGAAGCGGGCGCGCGCAACGAAGACCCGCTTGCGGGGGGGAGACCGTATGTCGAAACGCGTGCTGCTCGTCGAAGATGAGCCAAACATCATTGAGGCAATCCGGTTCATTCTGTCGAGAGACGGATGGGCGGTGGACACCCATGTCGATGGTGCCTCAGCTGTCGACAAGGTACTGGCAGGTCCGCCGGACGTTCTGGTGCTCGACGTGATGTTGCCGGGCAAGTCAGGCTTCGACATTCTGAAGGAGCTACGGGCGGAACCGGCCACGGTCGACCTGCCGGTATTGATGCTTACTGCCAAGGGGCAAGGGCGCGACCGCGAGTTAGCGGAGCGATACGGCGTGACCTGCTTCATGACGAAGCCATTCGCAAATGCCGAGGTCCTCGATACCGTCAATGCGCTCAAGGCCGGCGCACTCGGACAGGTGTGAGGGTAGGGGGGTGAGCGACGATCCGGGGCCGCGGTTGCCGGACCGGGACGCGGGCGACCGATCAACAGGTCCGGTCGCATCGGTTCCGCCGCCCGAACGCTGGCACGATTGGGCGGACTTGCCGTTTCAGGGGGGGGCGGAGCGCAGTCACCAGCCGGTCTTTCTCGAGCGCGACATCTACCGCCGCCGGCGCGTGATGGACGCGGCGCGCCTGTTGCCACTGCTCGGCGCGATCCTCATGCTCCTTCCGATGATCTGGGCGCCCGGCGAGGGAACGTCTTCCGGCGTCGTCTATCTGTTCCTTGTATGGGCCGGCCTCATCGTCGTGGCAGCCTACCTGGAACGTCGGCTCTCCGAACCGCTTAGGGAGGTCGACCGGGCTGAACGCAGCGCGGACGAGACCGGCGAGCAAGAGGAGCGCTGACCCATGTCGTTCAATGCGCTCGTCGCCATTTCGCTTGCCTATGTCGCCTTCCTGTTCGCCGTCGCCTATTTCGCTGAGCGGCGCACGCGGCGAACGGGGGGCGGTTGGTTAGGCTCGCCGCTGGTCTACACCCTGTCGCTGTCGGTCTATTGCACCGCGTGGACCTTCTACGGTGCCGTCGGCTATGCCGCGCGGTCAGGGCTGGAGTTCATCACGATCTACCTTGGCCCGACGCTGGTGTTCACGGGCTGGTGGCTGCTCTTGCGGAAACTGGTGCGCGTGGGACGCAGCCAACGGATCACCTCGATTGCCGACATGATCTCCTCGCGGTACGGCAAGTCGAATGCACTCGGTGTGCTGGTGACCGTCATGGCCGTTGTGGGCACCACACCCTATATCGCGCTTCAGTTGCAGTCCGTTACCCTTTCATTCGGGGTGTTCGCCGAAACGGAGGCCGAGACCTGGACGCCGTCCAATCCTGCCTCGACCGGGCTTTGGGTCGCCTGCGGCCTGGCGCTGTTCACAATTCTCTTCGGGACGCGGAATCTCAACACGAACGAACGCCACTACGGCGTCGTTATGGCCATCGCGGTAGAGGCGGTGGTCAAGTTGCTGGCACTCATGGCTGTCGGATCGTTCGTCGTCTGGGGGCTGGCCGGGGGACCGGCGGACATACTCGCCCGGATCGACGCTTCTCCCATCGCGGGCTGGGAGATCGTGCCGGCGCGATGGGCTGGTTTGATCTTCACCTCGGCCGCCGCGATCCTCTGCCTGCCGCGGATGTTCCAGGTAATGGTGGTGGAAAACGCCGACGAGGCGCATCTTGGCGTCGCCTCTTGGGCATTTCCGCTATATCTCTGCCTGATGAGCCTTTTCGTGGTGCCGATTGCCGTGGTCGGACTCGCCACCATGCCGGAGGGAGCCAATCCGGACCTCTTCGTACTGACGTTACCGCTCCGCGAGGAATGGCATGGTCTTGCCGTGTTCGCCTTTCTCGGCGGGTTCTCATCGGCAACCTCGATGGTTATCGTGGCGGCGCTAGCGTTGGCGACCATGGTCTCCAACCATATTGTCATGCCGCTTTACCTGTCGCGCCAGAAGGACGGCGCAACCATGGCCGGGGATGTGCGGCGAGTGGTCTTGCTGGCGCGGCGGTTTTCCATCGGAGCGGTATTGTCCCTTGGCTATCTTTACTACCGGTTCTCAGGCGGCTCGGCTGCACTTGCCTCGATCGGTCTTATTTCGTTTGTCGGGGTCAGCCAGGTGCTTCCGGCACTGCTTGGCGGGTTGTTCTGGCGGGGAGGTACACGGGTTGGCGCGGCGGCAGGGCTGATTACCGGCTTCACCATCTGGGCCTACACGCTGTTTCTGCCGAGTTTCGGCGATGCCGGTCCAATGAGCGAGGTCATGATGGCTCATGGGCCGTTCGGGATCTCCTGGCTGCGGCCCCAAGCGCTCTTCGGTATCGCCGGGATGGACCCGCTGATTCACACGGTGTTCTGGTCGATCTTGCTGAACACGATCGCATATTGCGGCTTCTCCATCGCGTCGTTCCCGACGCCGTTGGAGCGGTTGCAGGGGGCGCAGGTTGTCAATGTGTTCGAACACACGCTCGGCGCTCGTGGTTGGACGCGGGGCAGCGCCCGGGCGGAGGACCTGTTGATGATGGCTCAGCGGATCCTTGGGGCTTCGGATGCGCAAGCCCTGTTCCAGTCCGAGGCCGCGTCCCAGGGCAAGGCGGGGTACTTACCCGATACGACCCCGGAATTTCTTGCCCGCCTGGAGAGGGAACTCTCCGCCAGCGTCGGCGGTGCGACGGCGCACGCCATGGTCGGGCAAATCGCTGGTTCGTCGTCCGTCCTGGTTGAGGATCTCATTCGTGTCGCGGACGAAGCGCAGCAGATTTTGGAGTATTCCAACCGGCTGGAGGCCCAGTCGGAGGAACTGGAGCGCACCGCGCGCCAGCTGCGGGAGGCCAACCAGAAACTCACCGAAATCTCCATCCAGAAAGATGCGTTTCTGAGCCAGATCAGCCATGAACTGCGCACACCCATGACGTCGGTCCGTGCATTTGCGGAGATACTGCGCGAGGGTGATCTGAGCGAGCAGGAAACGGTCCGCTACGCTGGCATCATTCACGACGAAGCCATTCGCCTGACACGATTGCTCGACGATCTTCTGGATCTCAGCGTTCTGGAGAATGCCCAAGTGAGCCTCACGCTCGGGCCGGCGCGCTTGAACGAGCTGATAGACCGGGCGATTGCGGCTACGGGTGCGATGACGGAGGTACGTGCGCAAGACGGATTGCAGGTGTTCCGCAACCCGGCGGACGAGCAAATCGATCTTGTCACGGACGCAGACCGACTGACGCAGGTGTTCATCAACCTGATCGGTAACGCGAAGAAGTATTGCGATGCGGAATGGCCGCAACTTCAGATTCGCGTCCGGCGACTCGCGGGGCGGGCGGTGGTCGACTTCATCGACAACGGCTCGGGTATTCCGGACCGGAGCCAGGACATCATCTTCGAAAAGTTCTCCCGCCTGTCCGACCAAGCCGCCGCCGGCGGCGCGGGTCTTGGCCTTGCAATCTGCCGGGAAATCATGGTGCGCCTTGGTGGCGCGATCGAGTACCTGCCGGGGCAGGGCGGCGCGGCATTCCGGGTGAGTGTACCGCTGGCAGAAGGGGCGGGGTCCGCACGCGCTGCCGAATAAGGCGCGCAATCAGACCCGCCTTAACGGTTTGCCAAGAGACTCCGGCGCATCTTGATTCTGAAAGGTTCCGCCGCGGTCGCGCGCGCGGATGAGGGATGACGTCGCAATGAGCGAGCAAGAAGCGCAATCGGTGCTTCGGCGCATGGCTGCCGCCGGGCGGGACGCTGCCCCGGGCGGTCAAGCCGTATTGCCCGCCCGCGCGCTCGCATCCGGTCTCAGCAAGGCGGCTGAAGCCTCGATATCCATGGCCGTGCTTGCCACGGCGACGTCGGAGCGGGTGGGAGGACTTCCCGACATCCTTGAAACGGTGCCCGAAGGCGGCCTGATCGCGGTGCTCGAAGGGCCGGGAGAGACGCAGGGCCTCATGTGTTTCGACCATGCGCTGCTGTCTGCCGTGATAGAGATGCAGATGACGGGAGGAATTGCTCCCAGGACGCCGCCGACCCGCCCTGTGACCCGAACGGACGCGGCCCTTGCAGCGGATCTGATCGACGCAGCGCTTCGGGAATTCGAAGCACCGCTCCTTGGGCGGCAGGAGGCACGCTGGGCGGCGGGGTTCGGGTACCATAGCCATCTGGAAGGCATTCGGCCTCTTGGACTGATGCTGGACGAGGTCGACTATCGGATTTTCGGACTGGAACTGGACCTGGAACAAGGATGCCGTGCGGGAAACCTCATGCTCGCCTTGCCGGCGGAGGGTCAGGGTGCTGTCGGCGAGCCGGTGGATCGTGCGGCCAGACCGGAACGCGATACCCTATGGCAGACCGAGTTCGGAGAGGCTGTCATGGGCGCAGGCGTGCGTCTTCAGGCGATAATGCACCGCGTCAAGCTTCCCTTCGATGAGGTTGCACATCTCGAGGTTGGTGACGAAATCCCGCTTCCCGCAATCAGTATCGACCGCGTGCGCCTAATCGCGGCGGGCGGGCGGACCTGTGCTATGGGGCGCCTTGGTCAGAGCCGCGGGAATAAAGCGATCCGCATCGGGTCACTTGGAGATGCTCCGCCTGCGGGTGACACTCGTCGGGCCACTTCAATTGCGCTGCCTGGAGAGACCTCCGGCGACATCGCAGGCCTCGATCCGGTACCCTTCGCGGAGATGTCTTCCATGCCTGGCGAACCGGACGTGTCGGCGCTTGATACGGTCGCGCTGCCTGGCACCGATCTGGTGAGTGATGAGGGACCCAATCTGGCGAATCCACCTGCCGTTGACGTCGCGGAGCTTTCAAACGACGACGGCGGGTTGCCCGATCTATCCGACCTTCCCGGTCTTTCCGATCTGCCTGACCTGCCGGATCTGCCCGATCTTCCAGACCTGCCAAGCCTTTCCTCGCCGCCGGAAAGCTGAATGGACGCTGAAGGAGCGACGGTGTCGAGACTTCCGGCAGACATCGCGTGACGCCGCCAAAGTTCACTCGATGCGCGCGGCAATCTCCAATTGCTCACGAAGGTGGTTTAGCGGGTAACCTGCACGCATTGCCGCGTTTATCAGCGTATCCGGCGCGGTCGAACGGGCGGCGCCAAACATCCAGACCACGGTGGATCGGGTGCCTGACGCGCAATAGGCGAGCACGGGCCCATCCGAATTCGCGATTGCGTCGCGCTGCAGGCGAACAGCCTCGCGGCCGACATCTCGGGAGTCGATGGGATTGTCGACGAAGGTCAAGTCAACCTGTTCAGCCGCCGCGCGAACCATTTCCGCGCGCAAGAACGGCGGAATCTCATCGTCCGGCCGGTTGCAGATGATGGTCCGGAACCCGGCCGCCACAATAGCGGGCACGTCCTCCGGCGTGATCTGTGGCGAGACCGCGTAGGTCTCGGAAAGGGGGCGAATATCCATGGCTCTCCATCCTCTTCTTTGGCTCCGGGGTCAAGGCGCCGGACGGGTCCTGGCGGAGCCGGTCGCAACGGCCAGGCCGCGAAGACCGTTTTGGCGGCGAAGATCGGTCGCCGCGCTCAATCGCTGGTGCGACCTGTTGCGCTAGCGCCGCTGCACCATGATCCAGCGTAGTTCCCGGCTGCTGGCATTGATTTGCGTCAATGACGAAAACAGGTGGGGCGCGTAGCGTGTCAGATCGGGAACCTGCAGATAGGAGAACAAAAATGGTTGCGGTTCTGGAACGTAAGGCGCAACTGGAGGCGCGTCTTGCGGCATTGGAAGAGAAGTTGCGCGAGATCGACGAGGAACTCGACAGCCATCAATCGCGGGATTGGGAAGAACTCGCGGTTGAGCGCGAGACCGACGAGGTGCTTGAGGGGGAAGGGCGCGCGGGCAAGGTCGAGATCGCGGCTATCCGTGCGGCTCTTCGGCGTATCGAGGAGGGCACCTACGGCGAATGCGTCCAATGCGGCGAGGACATTTCCGAGGCGCGCCTCGACGTCCTCCCGTTCACGCCATTCTGCGCGGCATGCGCCAACAAGCTTCATAAATAGGTTTCGGACGTCAGTTCGCGGCTCGGTCAATCAGTGTCTTGCCACTCGGGCGCACGACGGGTTTGATCGCGGTGTCTGGTCGGTTAGGAAGGCCGGAGGCAGGAGCAGCGCATGGCGGTTCTTCGAATGGAAGTAGAACGGATCGGACCGGTGGCGCTGCTGGCGCTCGGCTCCGCTGTCCTTGATGCGCCACTTCGAGCCCAGATCATGTCGACCTTGGACGCGCTCGAGGACGATGCCGACGTTCGCGCAATCGTCCTGGTGTTGCCGGCCTGCGATGCAACCGCAGCAACGCTCGATACCTCGCCAGAGACCACGCCGGCTCTGGCCGATCTGTGTACGACGTTGGAGGCGTTCGGCCGGCCGATTGTCGCGGCGTTGACAGGGTGTGCCAGCGGGACGTTGGCGGAACTCGCGCTCAGCGCGCATTTCCGTCTTCGTGGGGAAGGGCCGTGCCTCGCGCTATCCGCAATCGAGACCGGTACGCTGGAGGGCGGCGGTGCGACGCAACGGTTGCCGCGACTGGGTGGTGCGGCTTTCGCGCTCGAAGCTTTGCTTGGTGGAACCCCACTTTCCGCCGAGGCGGCCTGTACGGCCGGAGTTCTGGATGGCGTGGTTCAGGGTGACGTGATCGAGGCGGCGTTGTCCCTTGCGGAAAAACTTGCACAGGCTGATGCGCCTCCACGGCCGGCACGCCTACGCAACGAGGCATTGTCGGACCGGGCCGCGTTCCATGACGCTGTGGAGACAGCGCGAAAACGGTACGACACACCTCCGGCAAATCGGATCATCGAATGCGTTGAGGCGGCGCTCGTGCTGCCCTTCGATGCCGGGGTCGCATTCGAGCGTGCGGCAGCCGAGGCACTGCGGCAAGCGCCGGAGGCGGCAGCTTTGCGCCATGTGGTTTCAGCCGAACGCAAGGTGGCCGCGTCGGTTGAGGTAACGGCCAACCCGCTACCGATCCGCCATGTCTCGGTCCATGCCGGCGACACCACCGCGGCACCTTTCGCATTGGCACTGCTGCGGGCCGGCGTCGAGGTCACGGTTGCCGAGCATGCACCGGGTCGGGAAATGTTGTCGCGTATCGGGGAAGAGTTGGCGCGCGATGTGGCAGACGGCCGGTGTGACGAGGCCACACGGCGCGCGCACCTGACCCGGTTGCACGCAGGTCGGTCTGGTGGGGGGGCATGCGGAGATCTGGCCTTGCGTTTCATGGCGCAGGACGGGCGTGTGCCGCGATTGATGTGCCATCCTTCCGGCGGGCCCGAACCGATCCGGGTCACAGTCGTTCCGGCGGATGATCCGCTTGATGTCGCAGCAGAGGTGAATGGCACGGAGTTGCACCTGGCAATGACCGAGCGGTTTCGACCGGGGAGCCTGGCGGAACTCCTGCCCGGTGTCGCGTCCTCCCCTTCCGTCGTTTCGTCGGTAACCGGGCTGTTGCGGTTGATCGGGGCCTTTCCCATCGTGTCGGGACAGTCGACTTTGTCCATTGCCGGTGTGCTGACGTCGCGGCTTCGTACGGCGGCTGATCATCTGTTGGAAGACGGTGCCACGCCGCAATCGATAGACGCAGCGCTTGAGGCGGCCGGTTATTCACTGGGGCCGTATCGACGGCTCGACTGCGAAGGGTTGAGCGGCGTCCACCGTCGCCGGCGCGCGCGGGCCGAGATGCGCGATCCGCGCGACCGCTACGTGCCAGTGCTGGACCGGCTCTGCGCGACCGGCCGCTGGGGCAAAGAGGCGGGGCAGGGGTATTATGATTATCCGGACGGTATTCCGGAGGGGCTTGCTTCGGGCGCGGTCGGGCGCATCGTGCAGGACGTACGCAGCGCTGCCGGGGTCGCCCCACGCCCGATATCGGCCGCTGAGATTGTGGATCGATGTCAACTCGCGCTGATCTCGGCCGGTTTTTCGGCGCTCGGAAGCGGCGTGGCGAAGTCTCCGACCGATGTCGACCTTGTGGCGGTCCACGGTCTTGGATTTCCCCGAAGCCTTGGGGGGCCAATGTATCAAGCCGGTCTGCTCGGGCTGGCGGAGGTGCATGGCAGGCTCTTGGAGCTTGCGCAGCGGGCGGACGCGCGGTTCTGGGCACCGCCGCGGTTTCTGGAACGCATGGTGGTGCGTGGAGCGGCGTCAGGTTTTCCCCACGGCGCGCCAGCGGCCTGATGTGCCCTCAGGCCAGGATTACGCCAACGACAACCATCATCAGGCCGACTGCAGAAACCGCAAGCGAGCCGAGGTTCCACACCACCACTTTCTGCAGTCGCTCCCGCATTACCGCGTCCTCCAGTCCTTGCCTGCGCGCCCGCGCAACCGAGACGACGCATCCGATGATCCCTGCTAGCCCCACCAGCGAAATCGCAGCGCCGATCCAGATCAGAAGTTCCATCACACCTCCCACAAGCCGTCCCATCGTCCGCGCTATCCTCTCTTGCGGGCAGGCGCAACCGGTCTTGCGGGCCGAGGCGGGGCCTTATAGGACAGGGCTTCTGTAGGGCCATGCGAGCACCACGATAGGACAGAGGCAGTCATGAGCGACATTCCCAGCGAGAGCGGCAGCACCGCCGCGAGTGATGCGACATACAAGGTTGCAGCCGGCGAGTTGCGGCAGTTCATAGAGCGGTTCGAACGTCTCGAAGCCGAGAAAAAGGACATTGCCGAGCAACAGAAGGAAGTGATGGCCGAGGCCAAGGCGCGCGGCTATGACACCAAGGTCATGCGCAAGGTTATCGCACTGCGCAAGCGCGAGCCGGACGACATCGCCGAGGAAGAGGCCGTGCTCGAGATGTACAAGGAAGCGCTTGGGATGAGCTGATGCGCATCTCGGGTCAGGATTCACGCCGGGCCTGCAGGCTGCTCCCAAAGAACGGCGCGTACACAACCCATGCGGGTGGGCGCCCAATTTCCGTCCTCAATCTTCGCGAAAATGCCGCCTCGGCCCTGTGCGGAGGCCACGATTTCAATGTCCCTTCATGCGCGAGTTATGGTTCGCGGTTGAGGGTTGCGACGTGGCGAGGGAAGAGCGTTCGAGTTTCTGGACGACCGGAATCTGGGTCATGCTGCGCTATCTCGCGCTGCCAATCCTGATTTGCGTCGGGGTCTATCTTCTGGCGGGGCCGACCAAGCGCGCGCAGATCCATGCACGGCTGGCAGCAATTGCAATGCCCGTGACCGAGGCGGTTGGCGCATTTCTCGGCCGTTCCGAGGCATTGCAGGCGCGCGTCCACGTGAAGGAGCCGGATATCAGTGCCGACACTGGGAAGCTTCGGCTGTCTGACCTTCCCGTGGCCGCGGTCGTCCCGGTCGTCAATCTTTCCGACTTGCCGGAAGTCGAAGGTACACGGCATGTGAACCTGTCGGATCTTCCTGAACCGGTCGACAACACTGTCTATTTCTTGACGGACAAGCCGCAGCGCGAACTGGCCGTGGCACGTTCCATTCGTCCAGTTGTTCGCCCCTCGAACCTCTCAGGAACTGTCCCCATCGTGCCCGGACCCGACGCTATTGCAGCTGAATCCACGCAACCGCTCCGGTTTACGACTTTCAACGGGTTATCGAATTAGCCCTCGGCCTCCGCACGCTGTGGATGCGATGAACGAGCCCGAGACCTTGGGCGGATCAGTGAACGTTGACCGGGGTCAGGTCGTTCTGGCGGGCGAGGACAAATGCCAACTTGCGGCCGCGGACCAGAGCGAGCCGTTGACCCTGCGCGTCATGTACGGAGTAGAGATCTTCCACGCCTTCGGCCTGCTGTTGCAGCTCTTTCGGAAGGTCGCTTACGTCAACAGGACGGACGTAAACGATGGGTTTCGTCTCCGGTGTCGGCGCATCGCCGAGCGGGTGCTTGTGATCCATTCCTGCCTCCTTACGATTGATTGATCTGGATCGTCTGGACGATTGTTTCCGGCACCGCATGTTCCAGGTCGACGTGCAAGAGCCCGTTCTCCATCTTGGCGCCCGTCACTTCCACGCCGTCGGCCAGAACAAAACTCCGTTGGAACTGGCGTGCCGCGATGCCGCGGTGCAGGAAGATCCGTTCGCCCTCGTCATCGCCCTGGCGTCCGCGGATCACGAGTTGACGATCCTCGACAGTGATCGAAAGGTCTTCTTCGGCAAAGCCCGCTACGGCGAGCGTGATCCGATAGCTACGATCACCGGATTGCTCGATGTTATACGGTGGATAGCCCTCGTTCCCGGACTTTGCAGTTCGTTCGACGAGGCGCTCAAGCTGCTCGAATCCCAACAGAAATGGATGCGAGCCAAGGGCGGTTTTGGTCATCGGGCACGTCCTTTCGCGAAGCGACCATGCGATTTCGGGCCCCGCATTCGGGCACCCTTCGAAAAATATGGGCGCAAGGACGCAGCTCTGCAAGGTTCGGGCTTTGCGGGGGGCGGTAGAAAACCCTATATTCGGAGTGTTGTCGCGAAAAGTTCAGACAAGGCACGCATGAACGCACCTAACGAAATGGACCCGATCGAGGTTAAGCGCGTGAAGTTGCAGGTGCTTGTTCGCGAGCATCGGGATCTCGACGAGGCTATCCGTGCCCTCGAAGAAACGGGGACGGCGGATTCTTTCACCATTCGTCGTCTGAAAAAGCAGAAACTGTCGCTCAAGGACCGGATTGCCGCTCTGGAAGACGAGATTACTCCGGACATCATCGCCTGACCGAATTGCCCCCGTTGCCCTCTGCCAAGGCGCTGCTATGGTGCGCGCTCTGTTGAGCAGGAGGGTGCCATGGCGGAGCCGAAAGTGGGAATCATCATGGGGAGCCAATCCGACTGGCCGACCATGAAGGAAGCGGCCGCGATCCTGGATGAACTCGGCGTGACCTATGAAGCGCGCATCGTCTCGGCCCACCGCACGCCCGACCGCCTCTGGAGCTATGGCAAGAGCGCCGCGGAGCGTGGTCTGAAGGCCATTGTTGCCGGCGCGGGCGGTGCGGCGCATTTGCCTGGAATGGTCGCCTCGAAGACCCGCGTCCCTGTCATCGGTGTGCCGGTGCAGACGAAGGCGCTCTCCGGCGTCGATTCACTCTATTCCATCGTGCAGATGCCGCGCGGCTTTCCGGTCGCGACGATGGCCATCGGTGCCGCAGGCGCCGCCAACGGCGGATTGATGGCAGCGGCGATCCTGGCCAACGAGGATCCGGCGCTCGCCAGCCGTCTCGAAGAATGGCGTGCGGCGCTTTCCGCCTCGATCCCGGAAGTGCCGGAGGGATGAGTCGCCTTGGCTTCATCGGAACCGGGCATATTGCGGCCCCGATGGTGCGGTTTCTCGCGGCGCGTGGGCATGAGATCACGGTCACCCGGCGAAACGAAGGGGTGTCCACGGCGCTGGCCGCGGAATGTGGTGTCGCGGTGACCGATGCGGCTGGTGTACTTGAGCAATCCGATATCGTCTTTCTCTGCCTGCGCCCACATGTGGCGGCGGAGGTTCTGCAAGGGCTAGCGTTTCGCAGTGACCACCGGATCGTTTCGGTCATGGCGGGCGTGACCGAGGCCGAGTTGAAATCGCTCTGCGCGCCGGCTGCGGATTTCGTCCAGACTATTCCGCTTGGGTTTCTGGAGCAGGGCGGGTGCCCACTCGCGGCCTACGGCAACGCGGAGCTTCTGAGCACGCTTTTTGAGCCGGAGAACCCCGTCGTGACGACCCCGAGCGAGGCCGCACTGAACGCTCATTTCGCGATTTGTGCCATGGTGCCGGGCATCCTCGATCTCATGGAGAGAGCCAGCAGCTGGCTCGGCGCAAAGACCGGCAACGCGGCGGCGTCCGAATTCTACACAACGCAACTCACCGCTGGTTTTCTGGACGCCATGGAAAAGGGGGCGGCTGGTGGGCTTGCAACGGAGCGCGACGCGCTTGCAACCGATGGCACACTGAGCCTGCAAATGGTCGATGACCTGCGCAGCGGCGGTGCCCAGGATGCTCTCTGCGCGGCGCTGTCTGCAATCGACGAACGTTTGAACGGATAGAGTGACTATGCCCATCCTACCGCCCGGTGCGACGATCGGAATCCTCGGCGGCGGCCAGCTTGGCCGGATGCTATCCGCAGCGGCGGCCCGCCTCGGCTATCGCTGCCACATATTTGAGCCGGGTGCGGCGCCGGCCGGCGACGTCGCGGCCGCCGTCACCCAAGCGTCCTACGAGGATGCGGAGGCGTTGGAGCGCTTCGCCCGCGCTGTGGATGTGGTGACCTTCGAGTTCGAGAATGTCCCGGCCGAAGCGCTCGACCGTATCGAGGCGCTACGACCGCTGCGTCCGAACCGCCGCGCGCTGGCGGTGAGCCAGGACCGATTGTCGGAGAAGGACTTTCTGAACGGTCTCGGTTTGAAAACAGCCCCTTACGCGAATGTCGAATGCGCGGCGGATCTGGCCGCCGCCGTTGTCGCGCTCGGGCTACCAGCAATCCTCAAGACCCGGCGGCTGGGATACGACGGCAAGGGGCAGGTGCGGATCACCGACGCGGCACAAATCGAGACAGCTTTTGCGGAGATGCAGGGCGCGCCGGCGCTGCTGGAAGGGTTTGTCGACTTTTCCATGGAGATCTCTGTCATCGCCGCCCGCGGCCTGTCCGGCGAGGTCTCGTGTTTCGATCCCGGGCAGAACGTTCACGAAGGCGGCATATTGCGCAGTACCACGGTGCCCGCGCCGATCCCTGCGGCGTTGCGCGCCGATGCCGTGTTGCTCGCTGGTCGCATCCTGAATGCACTGGACTACGTGGGAGTTCTGGGCGTCGAACTTTTTGTCACCACCGACGGTTTGTTGGTGAATGAGATCGCACCTCGCGTCCATAATTCTGGCCATTGGACCCAGAACGGCTGTGCGGTGGACCAATTTGAACAGCACATTCGCGCTGTCGCTGGCTGGCCGCTCGGCGACGGAAGCCGCCATTCGGATGTGGTGATGGAAAACCTCATCGGCGCTGACGTTGATCGCGTACCCGATCTGGCTTCCGCGCCGTCCGCGGCTATCCATCTATACGGCAAGGCGGATGCGAGGGAAGGCCGCAAGATGGGCCATGTCAATCGGGTCTCGCCGAAAGCGGACTGAAACGATTTCGGTTTTCGGATTCGGCCGGTACAGCCGCGACAATCCGGTCAGCTGCGCCCCGCGTTCGGGTGACCCGGTGTCAGGACTCGATCCTGAATACCTTGTTGCGCGACGTGCCGCCCCGCACCAGTTTCAAAGTCGATTTAGGAACGCCGAGCGCCTTGGCCAGCAGCGTTTGCACGGCGGCATTGGCTTTGCCGCCCTCCGGTGCGGCCGTGACGTAGACACGTAGACCATCATCTGAATGTTCCACGGCATTGCGCGACGCCCGTGGCGTCACTCTCGCGGCGATCTCGGCGCCCGGAACGGCCAGATGTGAAAGGTTCGCCTTTTTCATTGTCATCACCCAGTGAGGCGAATGCCTTGGAAGATCAATGCACATTAACCCCCTGAGCACGGGCGTTCAGGAACATTGGACGCTGCGTCGACGGGTTCTGAGTGGTTGGCGACCTGGAGCGGGCGCGTCAGGCACCGACCTCGGGCAGTTCAATACAGGGTACCGCAAGGCCGTTTCGACCTGGTGTGGGAATGGGCCGGAGGACCGGCATCTCGGAAGAACAGCCCCTTCTCTCGGATGACGTCTGAGCCATGCTCCAGTGAAAACGCGCCTGACACGAGATTGCCGTTAGCGAGACATTGCGATCTAGCAGCGGGGCAATTCAATGGCCCTGGGTCCTCGCGCGCGGTTCCGGATGCGGGCGTTGGTTGCTGGAAAAACTGGAAGCGTTGGAGACGCAGCCAGCACGATTTCGGATCACTGCAATCGGCCTCAGGACGCCCTAACGCCATGGACGGTCGATGGTCAGGAAAAGCTCCGGATCGATCCAATTGCCGATGCTACGCGTGTCCGGTTTTCCCATGGCTCCGTTTGGAAACCGCCGTTTGCACCCGGCACGGGCACCATCGAATTTGCGCAGGAAAACGGTCGCCGCGGTTCTTCCGTCTCCGTCGATTGGGTAGCATCGATCGGAATCCGGGATGGAGGCGAGAGCGTTGAAGCAACGTATGAGCAGAAGATACGCAGTTGGCGTTCTTGGTGCCGGCATACTAATGCCGGCGCTGGTGCGACGGGTATCCGCAATGGCCGAACCCGTGGACCTGAATTGGAAGGATCTCCGCCCATTGCCGGCGCGAGGATTTTCCACGGGTAGCGTTGTAAACCACTCCCGCCTGCCGGAGCGCGACTATTCCGATCCGCGGGCTTACATGGTCGAGAAGAAATACAATGGGAAGCTTGTTCGCCTTCCGGGATATCTGGTCCCACTTGAATTCGACCGGATGGGCGGCACCGAGTTTCTCCTCGTGCCGTTCGTAGGGGCCTGTATCCACGTCCCGCCGCCACCGCCGAACCAGTTGGTCTATCTGACGACGACCGATCCCTACCAGATGAATGCCATGTTCGAGCCAGTCTACGCGATTGGAGTTCTGAACACCGTGTTGGCCGAGACCGACCTTGCGGATGCAAGCTATGTGATGCAGGGGCATCGCTTCGAGAAGGTCACGTTCAACTGACGCGCGCCAGCGTCTCGGAGGGGCGTTCGCCGAAGGCGCGGCGATAGTCGGTCGCGAACTGCCCCACATGGGTGAAACCGTATCGCGCCATCACTTCGCCGACTTGTACGTCACTGGGCCCGGCCACCAGCAACTCCCGGCGCACTCTCCCAAGGCGTGCGCGTTTCATGAACGCTGCCGGCCCAACCCCGAACCGATCCAGGAAAGCGGTCTCCAGCGTCCGTCTGGACACTCCCGAGCTGACACAAAGCGCTGCCACGGGAATTTGCTGCCCAGGTGCGGCGTCGATCAACTCAAGGCAATGCGTTACGGCGCGATCCTTGGAGGGCCCGTTGGCCGGTCGGGTGCGGAGCCCGGCCTGTTGAAGCCAGCTCAAGACAAGGTCCGCAGTGATCTTCTCCACCCGTTCCACCGTTGCCCCGGGATGCCCCTCCCGGGCAGCCATGAGGATTGCCCGGGCCGCGGCCACCCTGGCCGGGGGCGGGCGGAAAACCTCCGGCCGCTGACGCAGGGCCGGGAGCGGCACGTGTTCCCGTTCGGCAATCGCGGCCACCTCGGCCTCCTCGATGGAGAGGCAGAGATTGAGGAAATCCGGCCCGGAGGCGGCGCGCAACTCGGCCCCTTCGTGAAAGACCATGACTTCATCCGAGCTTGCCTGCTGCCCGCGCCACCAAATAGGGGGCGTCCGGTCGGACAGGAGAACGAATGTATGGCGGTGCGCTGGTGGCATTCCGGCCTGGTCCAGCGGCGCCCGCAGGCGCGCGGAGCCGAAATCGACGCAGCCGAAGCGGATCTGTACGATCTCAGCCGCAGATCCCTTGCCGAGCGAGCCACCCAGCGGCACGAAATCGAGGTCCCAGTTCTTCGTCGCCTCGCAGAACTGCTCCATGTCGTCGAAGCTCGCCTTCAGTAGTATCGTACCCTTTAGCGGCACCCCGTACCTTTCCTCGGTTCAGTGCTTGAAAGACCCGTAAAACACCAATCCTTGCGCATTCTCGATCATTGCACGCCGAGAGGGATGTTAGCAATTTTCCATCCCGCGAATGCGAAAGGAAACGTGATGGCAAAAGGACAGATGCTGGCGGCGGGTCTGCTCGCCTGCGCAGCGCTCGGTGCGTCAGAGTTTGCGATGGCCCAAACTCCCGCGCCGCCCGAGCTTGCAGAGCCCTCCGACGAGGACAAGATCATGGCCGCGCTCACCGGCGGCATTTCAGGCGACCGCTGGAAAGAGGGACTGCTCTTCGAAGGCGTGGAACCGATGGACCACATGCAATCGGCGTCCAACTGGTTCCCCGGCACCGAGGACGTGCAGCCTGAAGAGATGCGCATCATCTTCATGGGCACCTCGCCGATCATCCGCCCCGGCCAGATGAACACCTCGATCCTCGTGCAACTCGGCAATGGCGAGAACTATCTCTTCGATGTCGGCGAAGGCTCTGTCGCCAATATCAACGCCTCCAACATCGCGCTGAACGAGTTGGACAAGATCTTCATCACCCACCTCCATGTCGATCACTATAACGCGCTGCCCTATATCTATGTCTTTGGCGGCTGGTCGGGCCGCTGGCACAACCCGCTGCGTGTGTTCGGTCCTTCGGGCCGCACGCCGGAATATGGCACGGCGGCGATGATCGAGGGCATGAAGCAGATGGTGAAATGGCACACCGATGCCTTCTCCGTCTTCCCGGTCGGGCAGGGACACGACATCGAGGTGAACGAATTTCCCTTCGACGATGATGGCGGGGTGGTGCTCGAAGAGAACGGCGTCAAGATCATCCACTGGCAGCGCAGCCACGCCAAAGACGGGGCCTCGGCCTACCGGCTCGATTGGAACGGCCTCTGCTTTGTCTGGACCGGCGACGGGCGGCCCAACATGCGTGACGTCGAATACGCCAAGGGGTGCGACGTCTACGTGACTGAAACGCAAACGGAACTGGTGGAGATCTCCGCCGGCGTGCAGGGCGTGCCGCCCTTCCTCGCGCGCTACACGATCGACACGCATCACACGCCGGGCTACGCGGCCGGCTATGTCGCCAACCTGATCCAGCCGCGCATGTTCCTGACCACGCATATGCCCTTCGACCCCTATCTCAACGAAGAGACAGTTGCCGAGATCCGCGAGCACTGGCAGGGCCCGTATCACTTCGGCGCGCCGGACGGGATCGTGGTCAACGTGACCAAGGACAAGATCTGGGTGCGCGAAGGGATCATTCCGGATTATCCCAACAACCGCGCCCCGCAGTTTAACTTCGACAACGACCAACTCGTGGTGCCGGGCCCGCCGACCACCCGCGAGGAGATCCAGAACGCGGGCATTCGCGAGAGCCAGATAGACCCGGATCTCTACTATCCGGAGGGCTACAAGCCCGAGTTGATGGAAGACTGGCCGACGGGCAAGGAAGACCTTGTCGTGCCTTACGAGGCGCTGCCCCCGGCATTGCAGGCTGGCATGGGCGACACCTGGCGCAAGCGGAAGGCGCTCCGGGAGTATCACGGTCTGGAGTAGCAGATTACTCGCATATTGATCCTGTCGGACCCGGCTCCAGCTTGGCGGGTCCGCATGCATCGCTGACCAATTTCGGGATACAGGACGTCGCCGCTCATCATCCGGCGTGCCGCGAACGCTCCGTTCGGTCGCACCGGCTGCGTACAGGAAACGAGGCCAATGGCCGCCTATGCCTCAACCAACCGGATCATCCGTTCCAAACGCTCCATCGCGAGAACGCCGTCCTCAATGGTTGGCATCTCGCGGTTGTCCCCCCTCAGAACCGCCGAGGCGTCGGCGACCAGCCCGCTATACCCCTTGTGATCCTCATTGGCGGCCGCCGTGAAATTGGGTTGCCAGGTCAGGGTGTCGACCGTGTCGTCGAGGGTCGCCGCCGGGTTGTCGGCCTTGAAGGGCGGGTCCCTGTGAAGCTCGACATTGACGATGTTGTCCACCTCGATCCGCTTGTGATCGCCCATGATGCGGACCTCCTCCATCGGGGTCCCCCGTGACTGGACTGTGCCCATCACGATATTGCCGATCGCACCCGCCTTGGTCGTGAACCCAAGGTGCAGCAGAAGCCGACCGGGCGCCGGGCTGACCTTGCGCACGCTCAGATCACCGAATTCGCTCGATGCAAACCAGGGGATGAGGTCCATGTAGTGGATGCAGTGGTGCAGGTAGAAGCCGGTGTAGTCCGGCTCGCCCTCGAAATAGGTGGGCGCCGTAAGATAGCTTCCGGTTATTCCAAGAATTGGGCCAAAATCTCCATTCCTCAGCAAGTTCATCGCAATACGATTGCCGCTGGAATAGCGCTTCATGAAGCCCACGATCACGGGCTTGCGGGCCTTTTGCGCGGCCGCGGCCACATCCCGCGCCCCGGCGGCGGTGGCGGCGGGCGGCTTCTCCATGAAGACGGGCAAGCCGCGTTCCAGCGCGGCGATTGCCGCAACCCTGTGAATCTCGGGACCGACAGCCATACCGATTGCGTCCAACCCGGGATGCCGCAGGAGATCGCCAAAGTCGGCGTAGCAGTCTGTGACACCGTAGGCCCGCGCGGTTGCCGCCATGGCCGCTCCATCCCTGTCGCACAGGGCAGCCAGCCTGATGTCATGATCCGGCAGGCGGGGCAGAAGCATCTGGCGAGCATGCCGCCCACATCCGATCCAGCCGATGTTCAGGGTCATTGGTCCACCTCCGCAAGGGCCAGCGCCGAGCGGATCACGCCGAGGCCGGCTTTCAGCTTGTCGCTCTCGTTCTCCCGAGGCGCACGCCAATGGGCGATGGGGAGCGCCACCCGGTCATCGGCGCGGCGGAAGGGCTCGAGCGAGACGGGCCCAGTGTACTTTGCCTCATCCAGCGCACGGCAGATCGCGGGCCAGTCGAGGTGGCCGGTTCCGGGATGGCCGCGGTGGTTCTCGTTCGCCTGGAAATGGACGATCCGCGAGCCCGCGGCGCGGATCGCATCGGGAATGGAGCGTTCCTCCATGTTCATGTGGAAGGTGTCGAGCAGGATGCCGAGGCCGGCGTCGTCCACCGCGTCGACAACCTCGATAGCCTGCCTTGTGGTGGAGAGAATGTCGGTCTCGAACCGGTTCAGCGGCTCTACGGCGAAGACCTTCCCGGCGGCGCGGGCAACAGGGGCGACCGCGGCCAGCCCCTCGATGGTGCGCGCGGCGCGGGCGGCAATATCTTCGTCGGTTCGGGGAACCGGCGGGCGGCCCGCGAAGACCATGGGCTCGCCATAGAGCGGGCCGCCGATGATGCGCGCGCCGACCGCCTCGGAGATTTCGACGCAGGATTTCAGGTAGTCCAGCCCACCCGACCGCGCAGCGGGATCGTCCGAGGCAATCGAGCGTTGCGGATTGACCCGCGCCGCGAGAACGATGTCGATGCCGGCGTCCTGCGCGGCTTTGCGCACCTCGACCGGTGACAGGTCGTCCTCCGGTTCCGGGACCAGTAACTCGACGAAGTCAAAACCGAGCGCCTTCGCGTGGGCGAAATAGTGCAGGTCACGCCCGGTGAATGGACGCGTGAACTGCATCGAGATAATGCCGACGGGGTTGTCCAAGTGGTTTTCCTTTCGAGGCTCAGCCTTTGACCGCGCCCTGGGTGAGGCCGGAGATCAGGCGCTTCTGCACCAGCAGGAACAGGACGGTGGCCGGCATCGCGCCGACGATGCCGCCAGCAGTCAGAAGGCCCCATTGCACCTCGTACTCGCCGATCAACGTCTGCACCGCGACGGTGATGGTTCGCACGTTGCGGCCGCCGAGCGTCAGCGCGTAGAGGTATTCGTTCCAGGCGGTGATGAAAATGTAGATACCGGTGGCGATGATCCCCGGCAGGCAAAGCGGCAGCACGACCCGCAGCATGGCGCCGAGACGCGTGCAGCCGTCGGTCATCGCGGCTTCGTCCAGCGATCGGGGGATGCCGTTCATGTAGCTCGTCATCATCCAGACCGAGAACGGGATGGCGATGGTCGAGTTGGCGATGATGAGTGCAAGGTGACTGTCCAGTAGCCCAAGGACCCGCATCAGCACGAAGAGTGGCAGGATCAGCAGCACCAATGGGAACATGTTGATCAGCAAGAACTGCATCATCAGCATCCGGCGTCCCCGGAAGGTGAAGCGGGAGAACGAATATGCCGCCGTAACGGACAGCGACAGTCCGACGACGACGGTGCCGCTCGCGACGATGAAACTGTCGAGCAGGTTGTCGGCGAAACCCACGGTGCGGAACAGGCGGGTGTAGTTTTCGACCGTGGCGCCAGAGATCGAAGGACCCACCGTAAACAGCCGGCTTTCCGGTGTAATCGACGTCAGGAACATCCAGAGGTAGGGGCCAAGCGTGAAGGCGAGGATTGCCAGCATCGGCAGGTCCACCGTCAGTATCCGGCGACGCAGGGATTTCCGCTTGAGTGCCATCAGCGAAGGGCCTTTCCGGTGCGGCGCAGGTAGATCACCACGATGATCATCAGCAGGATCGTGAAGGTAACGGCCAGCGCGGAACCGTATCCGAAGTCGAGATTGGTGCGCGCCTTGATGAAGGCATAGAGCGGCAACGTGTAGGTGGCGTAGCCCGGCCCCCCACCCGTCATGACGAAGATGACGTCAAAGGAATTGGCGACCCAAATGACACGCAGCAGGACGGCGGTGACAAGAACACCGGAGATGCCCGGCAGTGTGATGTGCCTGAATTGTCGCCAGGCGGAAGCGCCGTCGATCGAGGCGGCTTCGTAGTAGCTTTTCGGAATGGCCTGCAGGCCGGCCAGGATCATGACCGCGAAGAAGGGAAATCCCTGCCAGGTGAGCGTCAGCATGATGGCGCCGAGCGCGGTATCTGGATTGGCAAGCCACGGCACGGAGCTCTGGATTACCCCCAGCCGCAGCAGGAAGTCGTTCATGACGCCGTAATTGCTGTCGTAGATCCAGGCCCACATCAGCGCGATCACGACCGAGGGCAGTGCCCAGGGGATGATGATCAGCGCACGGGCAAGCGGCCGCCACGGGAAATCCTGGTTGAGAAGCAACGCCGTGACGAGCCCCAGCAGGAGCTGGGCGGGCACGGTCACACCGATCCAGATTAGCGTGTGGCGGAGCGAGATCCAGAAGACCTCGTCGTGGAACACGGCGCGGAAATTGTCCAAGCCAATGAAATCGAAGTCTTTCGGGCGGAACAGAACGTACTCGTGAAGGCTCATCCAAGCGGTCTGGAGCATCGGCAGAAAGACGATGGCGAGCGTCACCAGCACCGCTGGCGAGAGCATCGCATAGGGCAGAACCTGCCGGGCTAGCGAGCGGCGCACCGGACGTTCGGGCATGGCGTGGCGGGGAATGTCGGTGGCACTCATCGGGCGTCGGGCTCTGTCGGGGCGAGCTTGGGTGGCATGGCGATCGGGCGGGGCGACGACTGACGCCGCCCCGTCGTGTTGGTTCGGGTCACTCGGCAAAGAGCTCGGCGATCTCGGCGTTCATATCTTCCGCGGCGATTTCCCCGGTGAGCGCGCGCTGCATCGCGACCGGCCAGACCGTGTTGACGAAATCCGAGGTCTCGGAACGGTTGGGGAGCAGGTTCGCGAAGGGCAGGGAGTCCATCGTCGCCGTGACGAAACGCTCTGGGTGGAGCGACCAGCCAGCGCTGTCGGTTTTCGTGACCGGAAGCTGGCCCGTTGCCTCGTTGAACATCGTGTTGTTGCCGGCCGTCGAGAGGAATGAGATCCACTTCCACGCCGCGTCCTTGTCCTCGGCTGTGGAGAAAACGGCTGTGCTCTCGTCACCGAAAGCGGTCCAGTGGCCGCCACCGCATTCGGGCACCGGTGCCGCGGATACCTTGTCGCCAAGCGCTTCGACCATGCCGTTGGCCGAACCGATGTGGTGGATGGTCATTGCCGTCGTTCCGGCCTTGAAGGCGCCGATGATCTCCTGGAACCCGTCATTGGGGGCCGAGGGCGGGAACACGCCGTCCTCGCGGAACAGGTCGACGACAAACTTCGTGCCCGCCACGGCGGCTTCGGACTCCATTCCGCTTACGAGATCGGCCCCTTCACGGCTGAGCGTGAGACTGGCCCAATGGTCGTGCCCGCCCTTGCCGCCCCGAAAGCCGAAGCCATAGACATCCATCTGCCCGTCGCCGTTGGTGTCCCGCGTGAGCGCCTTGGCGACCTCGCGGAATTCGTCGCAGGTCGACGGGACGCCGAGCCCGAGTTCGTCGAACATGTCGGCACGGTAGTAGAGATAGAGCGCGACATACTGCACCGGAAGGTAGTAGTTCTCACCGTCCGCAGCGGCGGTCAGGTCAAGCAGGTTGTCCAGAAGGTCGGCTTTGCCCTCCCAAGCGCCAATTCGCTCTCCGAGCGGCTCCAGTGCGCCCATTTCAAGAAGGCGCGGCTGGGCGAACATCTTGACCATCGCCGCATCCGGCGCGTTGCCACCGACGATCGACGTGTAGAGCGTATCGTAATAGCTGTTCCAGGGGACGTTCTCGGCCTCGATCGTGATGCCGGGATTGGCCTCCTCGAATGCCGCGACCAATGCGTCCATCGGATTGTCGGCATTGTCGAAATGGTACCAGAAGCGCACCGTGCTGTCGGCGCTGGCAGCACTGGCCGCAAGTGCGAGTATGCTGGCGGTCAAACCAAGTCTGATAGTCGTGTTCATCATCGTTTCCTCCCTTTGATGACTGTCCGTTCAGGCGATCACCTCCCGGAACGCCTCGCCCGCCCGCTCGAATGCTTCTGTCGCTTCGGGCAGGGCATTTCCCATCTGCATGAACCCGTGGATCACGCCTCGGCAAAGATCATATCGGTCACTGCGTCCCACGGCCTTCAGGCGCGCCACCAGCAACTCGGTGTCGGATCGCAGCGGGTCGAGTTCCGCCGCGTTGAGATAGAGGAGGGGCAGACGCGCGAGCTCGCTGTCGGTGGCGCAGAGCGGAGCCACAAGGGGGTCAGCCCGATCTTCGGGTTGGGCGTACAGGTTCCAGTAGGCACGCATTCCCGCCCGCGTCAGGCCCGGTCCATCGGCCTGCTCGATATAGGAGTCCGTCTCGAAATCGGCGCCATAAACACCGTAGAACAGCAGAGCCGTCGCGGGCATCTCGCGCCGTTCGGCAAGGAGCCGTAGCATGAGTGCGAGGCAGAGGTTCGCCCCCGCGCTGTCCCCGGCAAGACTCCACCGCCGGTCCCGCGGGCGCGCCTCCCACGCCGCCAGACAATCGTCGAGGCCGAGGGGGTAGGGATGCTCGGGCGCGAGTCGATAATCGAATGTCAGAACCGGCGCCCGGCACGCGTTCGCCAACCGCCGGGCCGCGCCTTCGTGGGTCGCAGGTGAACAGAAGGCCCAGCCACCGCCATGAACCTGCAGGATCGCATCGCTGCCCTCGTCGTTGTCGGGAACGACGAGACGCGATGGCATGCCCGCGTGCAGGACGGTCCGTGCCTCTGCCATCTCGGGCAGGTCTTCGTTCCAGCGAAGGTTGTTAAGCAGAGACAATGAACGCCCATGCATGGGCTCCACGTCCGTCGGGTGCGGCAGCCCGGCATCCTCGATTTCGAGCCTCTTCAGGACCGCCTTCATGGACGGGCTCGGATGTCTCATTGGGCGCTCCGCCCCGTCAGATCGGGGCCGAAATCCACGATGGTTGAAATATGGTGGCGCAACACATCCACGAGCCGGGCCGGGTCCCGGGCACGCAGCGCATCCAGGATCGGAACATGTCGTTCCGCGGTTTCCTCCAGATCCCGCTGTTGTCCGGAGTTCATGATCTTGAACCGGTGCACATGAACAAGACATCGGCGAAGGACCGGAGTCACAAGCGGCAGGTCCGCTGCCTCGAACAGGGTGAGGTGGAATGCCCGGTCATGCGCCGCCAGATCGTACTCGTCCGCATCGCGCGCCGCGTTTCGCATGTCGTTGAGCTTGTCGTGCAGGATCTCGTAAAGGTCTCCACCGGCCATACTCATCAGCCGATCGATACTGTCGCATTCGATGCTCAACCGAAGCGCGATCAATACGCGTGCGTCGGCCGAGCGGCATGGCGCGACCGACGTTCCCCGGCGCGGCCGCCGCGCGACCAAGCCCTCCTCGTTGAGCCGCATCAGGGCTTCCCGGACAGTGCTCTGACTACAATCGAAACGCTCAGCGAGATCCAGTTCGATCAGGGCGCTTTCCGGCTCGGCAAGGCCGAGAACGATTTCCCGCTGCAATTCGTCGAACACCGTCTCGCTCCGCCGGCCGGATGATCTCGCGGCGGCGTCGCTGGCAGTGTGGCGATAGGTGGTTGGGGAAACCATCGCTGTTCTGCGCCCTCTCCCTACAGGTTCCATCTTGCGTGTTGATTATCGATAACAAGCAAATTATCGATAATGCAATGGTGAATTTCGCGTGAACCGGCCCGCGGGCTGTCAGGATGAGAGGAGCGACGATGGCTGAGGTGCGGCTGGAAGGGATCGTCAAGGACTACGGAGGATTCCGCGCAATCCACGATGTGGACCTCGATGTCGCCGACGGCGAGTTCGTCGTCTTGGTGGGTCCGTCCGGTTGTGGCAAGTCCACCTTGTTGCGAATGATTGCGGGGCTGGAAGAGATCTCGGGGGGGCGGTTGCTGATCAGCGAGCGGTTCGTCAACGAGGTAGAGCCACGCGACCGCGACGTGGCGATGGTCTTTCAGGACTACGCGCTCTATCCCCAAATGACGATTGCCGAAAACATCGGTTTCGGGCTGCGAATGCGCGACTGGAAGAAGTCCGACATAGAACGAAAGGTCCTCGAATGCGCCCGAATACTGCAGATCGAGCCGCTGCTTGAGCGGCGGCCGGCGCAACTCTCCGGCGGTCAGAGACAACGGGCCGCCATGGGCCGGGCGATCGTGCGCGACCCATCGGTTTTCCTTTTCGACGAGCCCCTGTCAAACCTCGATGCCAAGCTTCGCGTCGAGATGCGCACCCAGATCAAACGCCTTCATGCAATGCTTGGAACCACGACCATCTACGTGACGCATGACCAGACGGAGGCGATGACGTTGGCAGATCGCGTGGTGGTTCTTGACGCTGGGCGCGTGGTGCAACAAGGACACCCGCTTGAACTCTATGATCGGCCCAATTGCCGCTTTGTGGGGGAGTTCATCGGTTCGCCGCAGATGAATATCCTCGATGCGGTTGTCGACCGAAACGAACGACAGACCGTTCTGCGCTTCGGATCAACATCCGTTCCCACAGCGGACCTTCCCCTTCGGACGGGCGCGCACGTGGACGTTGGTATTCGCCCCGAGCACATTTACTGGACCTCTGTCGACGACGGCCTTTTGACACCGAAAGTGGATGTCTACGAACCGCTGGGATCGGACACGATGGCGATCTGCGATCTTGAAGGCCAGGAAGTGACGGCCCGTCTTGACCCCAAGGTCCGGATCAAACCCGCCGAACGCATCGGTCTGGGGTTCGATGCCAGCAGTCTTCACTTCTTCGATCCACAGGATGGGGTACGGATCGATCCTGTCTGATCGCGCAGTATCGTGGCGGCAGGTCCGTCGCTCAGGTGTTGGCCCCCGGAACGATACGTCGACAGGCTGCGCACGCGTGATCGAGGTAACCTGCTGCCCGGCGCATTGCCCAGGCCCCTTCTCAAATCTCCTGATAAGCTCCAGCATTGTGAGTGCGTCAGTCTCAACCCGGCGCGGTTGGAAAAACCGGCCCTCGTAAGCCGCCGCGACATATCGTTTTCCGATCTGTCGACTGGCATCCCGCAGACTTGGAGAAGGTCATGAACCTTGCGCGACTATCAGCTGAAGCCAATGACCGAGGAAGGCCGATCAGGGCCGGATTGATCGGGGCTGGCAAGTTCGGCTCAATGTTCCTTTGCCAGGTACCCGGCATCCCGGGCTTGGACGTCACCGCCATCGCCGATCTGGACACCGCTCGGGCGCACACCGCCTGCCGTACCGTTGGATGGGACGAGGACCGGGTCGCCGCGACGGCGTTTCTCGACAATGGAGCCGATCTGGCAGCGCGCTCCGACGTCGATGTCGTGATCGAAGCGACTGGAAATCCGTACGCCGGCATTGCCAATGCGCGCGCCGCGATCGCTTCGGGAAAGCACGTGGTGATGGTCAGTGTCGAGGCGGATGTTCTGGCAGGGCCCGTGCTCGCGGCCGAAGCCGCGTCTGCGGGCGTTTGTTACTCGATGGCGTATGGAGACCAGCCGGCATTGGTGTCCGAGATGGTCGACTGGGCGCGCGCGGCGGGGTTTCGGGTGGCGGCTGCGGGAAAAGGCACCAAGTACCTGCCGGCGTACCATGCCGTGACGCCTGACCACGTCTGGGAACACTACGGCTTGACGCCCCAGGAGGCGGCGGCGGCGGGCATGAACCCACAGATGTTCAACTCCTTCCTCGACGGCACGAAGAGCGCGATCGAAATGGTGGCCATCGCGAATTCCTGCGGGCTGGATGTTCCGGCGGGCGGCCTTGCGTTTCCGCCATGCGGTGTGGACGATCTCGCCCACGTGTTGCGGCCCCGCGCCGTGGGCGGGCTGCTGGATGCGGCCGGAATGGTGGAAACCGTGTCATCGCTGGAACGCGATGGCCGGCCCGTGTTCCGCGACCTGCGATGGGGCGTGTACGTCGTGCTTGAGGCCCCGAACACCTACGCCGCTGCTTGTTTTCGGCAGTACGGGCTTCCTACCGACACGACCGGGCGTTTTGCGGCGATGTACAAGCCCTACCACCTTATCGGGCTGGAACTCTCGATTTCGGTGCTGAGCTGTGCGTTGCGGGGGGAGCCGACCGGCTGCCCAAGAGAAATGCGCGGGACGGTGGCGTCCATAGCCAAACGCGACATGAAGGCCGGCGAGGTGCTTGATGGCGAGGGAGGGTACACGGTTTGGGGCAAGGCGCTTCCCATTGCCCGCGCTGGCCGGGCTTTGCCGATCGGCTTGGCCCATGGGGTGCGCCTCACACGCGACATCGGCGTGGGCGAGATGCTCATGATGGACGATGTGGAACTTCGGGACGACGCCGCGACGAAGCTGTACAGGTCGATGCTGGCAGGATGACATCCCGACGGCCGTCCACGCGGGGCCGGTGTTCCGAATAGGAGCTCAGGGGGTGACCGGCGTCACCGCGCAGGGAGGTCGCGCGATGCCTGCAAGATCGGGCTGGTCGCGACGATCCCCGCGTTCGGCGGCCGGGAGGCTGGCCACGAGCGGGCTCACGAGATCGACCGGTTTGCCTGCCTCATGCGTCGGCGCGCCGGCCCGGATCGGAGTGGCGACCTCGAACCGGGTGGCCGCGTGTCTCACGGTGAGACAGGAACCCACGCAAAACACTTCAATGGGTTACGAGGCGGGATTCACCGATCCTTAAGGATTGGGCGCCGCTGATCGCCGCCAGAGCTGCGGAGGGTGCGCGCCCCGCGCGATGCCTTGTGCAGTGTCGGGGCACTGGCGGCGACGCCCCTTTCCGCGCTGGGAGGGCGGACCCCGGTGTCCGGTGTGAGAGCGTCGCGCCGCGCCGTCATTTCTCGAAGGCGGGTCGGGCAGATCGCCGGTTCCTTCTGGCGCGGCGCAAGCATCCGTTCGGCCATCCTGAGCGGGGTGGGGGACAGCGCCTGCCGCAGTGGAGGTGCACCTGCTTGCGGGTGGCGACGGCCTTCGCCACGTCGGCGCGGCTGGTGATCGGCCACGTCGCGATGGTGGCGAACGGCCCGCGCAATTTCCGGACGGCTTCGTGACCGGGGCGCGCGACAAGAGGGCCGCGGTGTCGCTCTGGACGAATGTCCAGCGCCGGGGGCGGCACGCAGCTGAGCCTTCAACGACCGCCACGCCCCTATCTCGCCGGAGATCGATGGCGATCCTGGCACTGTCGTAATGATCCTCGACGGGAAGGGGCCGACGAAGCCCGAGGAAATCGGACTCTGGTGGGCGCCATGGCCGGATGGCGTGACGTTTGTGCGATGACGTGTGTCGGGCACAATGGCGTTGCGTGGGGCGCCGCCTGACGGCCGCGACCGGGGTCATTCAAAGCGCGCCCGAAGAGTATGGGGTCCCTTGCGAAGGGCCTGCCGTCACACGATCAAGGGACGGGAAGCCGACACTCCGACAACACCCCGGACCCGCTTTGAGGTGGGGTTGGGGCGTATTTGGTCCGCGGGACGAACCGGCAAAGAGCCGATTTGTCGATTATACTCAATAGGTGGTGGCGGAGACGAAGGGATTCGAAC
This sequence comes from Tropicimonas marinistellae, assembly GCF_001509585.1. Lineage (GTDB taxonomy): Bacteria > Pseudomonadota > Alphaproteobacteria > Rhodobacterales > Rhodobacteraceae > Tropicimonas > Tropicimonas marinistellae. Next base: position 192,588 of record NZ_LNCI01000003.1, read on the forward strand.
CCTCGAGACGGTTTCCCGCCTACTCCCTTAGCAGGGGAGCGCCTTCGACCACTCGGCCACGTCTCCGTCGACCCGTATAGCCGGGCAACCGCAGGAAACTCAAGGCGAAATTGTCGGCATCTCCCCGGGACGCCGGGAGGGTGTCAAACCCTTGAAATGGCGTCGAAAGGCGCCCAGCGGGGGCAAGGATTCGACGACGGGACGTGCCGGAATGACAGAATTCACGGCGATCCACGGGATATCCGGCGCGGTCCCGCTGTGCGTTGCGGCGCAGGCATTCCGCCGATTCTGGGGCTGGGCGTCGCGATACTTGCGGCGATCACGGCCCTGCACGACTTGCTCGCCCGGGCAGAGGGCGCGGGGCTCCTGGAATGGGACGGCATTCATGCCGCAAAGGGGCGCTTGCGCGGCAAGGCAGCGTGTGGCGCCGTCCCGGAGGTGGGGAAAGGGGGCGATGTGGCGGTGAAACCCAGTTGCGTTTCTTGGACGGATGTCAGGAAGCTGCCGGTTTGCGTGCCGCCCCGTACCACAGCATCGCGCAAGGCCGGTCAAATCCCGGTCGTCTGCCTTGCCGGGCCGCAATGGCGGGGCGGATGGCAATCGCGCCGAGTTCATGACGTGACTCCGGTTTTCGGAACTTCACACCGAGGCCGGTGTGGCCCCGTGGCGGTGGGGGCAGGACTGCGATTATCTGACGGGCTACCGGCGTGAGCGCGTCCGCGCGTGGCCAGTGGTCTCAACAGGCACGTCGTGGTGGGTTTACTGCGACGTCGAAGGTGCCGCAGCGCCGACGTTTGAAGCGTTCGTCGCCCGTCTGGAGCCTTGGCGAGCGACGCGGTGCGAAAAGGTACGAAGCCCGATTGCGGTGCGGCACCGTCGAACAATCCGAACCGCGATGCTGCCGTCGCGGATGCGGGCGGGGAGCCTGCCTCTGGCGTCTTGCTCCCTATGATAGGGGCGTCAGCCGCCTGCCACGTCGCGATACCAAGCGACGATATAGGCGCGGTATTCCGCATCCATCTCGATCGCGTTCGGGGGCGGCATGGCATGCGAGATACCGGCCTGCAGGTAGATCTGCTTCGCGTGGCGCGCGACATCGGCCTCGGTTTCGAGCACGACGCCCTTTGGCGGGGCGATGATCCCGTCCCATGCCGGTTCGCGGGCATGGCACATGGAGCAGTTCCCGGTTACGGCGTAGAATGCCTCCTCGAAACTCTCGGCCGAGGCGAATTTCTGCTCGTACGGGGTGAGTGCGCGGGCCTCGGACTCCTCGTAGCTGTCCATGCCGGGAACGGTCGAGAGCCAGGCGATGACGACCATGATGATCGCGGTGGCGAGCCAGGTCCAGGTCGGGCCCTTTCCGGTCGCATGCATGGTGTTGAAGTAATGCCGGATCGTGACGCCGGTCAGGAAGATCAGGCTGGCGATGATCCAGGCATACTGGGTTCCGAATGCCAGCGGATAGTGGTTGCTCAGCATCAGGAACACGACCGGCAGGGTCAGGTAGTTGTTGTGGGTCGAGCGCACCTTGGCGATCTTGCCGTATTTCGCATCCGGCGTGCGCCCGGCCTTGAGGTCTTCCACGACGATGCGCTGGTTGGGCATGATCTGGAAGAAGACGTTGGCTGTCATGATCGTCGCTGTGAAGGCGCCGAGGTGCAGCAGGGCCGCGCGACCGGTGAAGATCTGGTTGTAGCCCCAGGACATGATGACCAGGATCACGAAGAGGATCAGCATCAGCAGCGTCGGCTGCTCGCTCAGCTTCGACTTGCACATCGCGTCATAGGCCAGCCAGCCGATGGTCAGGGAACCGCCGGAGATCAGGATGCCTTGCCACAGGGCAAGATCGGCTTTCGTGGGGTCCAGCAGGTAGAGCTCGCCGCCGACCCAGTACATGATCATCATCAGCGCGGCGCCGGAGAGCCATGTCGTGTAGCTCTGCCATTTGTGCCAGGTGAGGTGTTCGGGCATTTCCGCCGGTGCGACGAGGTACTTGACGGTGTGGTAGAAGCCGCCGCCGTGCACCTCCCATTCCTCGCCATGCGCCCCTTGGGGCAGCGACGGGTTGGGCTTCAGCATCAGGTCGAGGGCGATGAAGTAGAACGATGCGCCGATCCACGCCATCGCGGTTATGACGTGGAGCCAGCGGACCGCGAAGGCGACCCAATCCCACATGACGGCCAGATCGTACATGGCGTGTCTCCCAAGCTTTGTCTTCCGGGTCACACTAGGCGAGTCGCGTTTGTTCCGGTATTCCTAACAAAAGCCAAGCTGCGTCAAAAAAATCGGAACAATGTCCTACCTCGACAATATCCGGACCTTCGTGCGCGTGTATGAGTTGGGCAGCATGTCGGCCGCCGGCCGGGACCTGCGGATTTCTCCGGCGGTGACATCCTCGCGGATCTCTCAGCTCGAGGAACACCTTGGCGTGCGTCTGTTCCAGCGCACCACGCGCAGCCTCGCACCGACGGAACAGGGGAAGTCCTTCTATCGCGGCGCGATGGATATTCTCGAAGCCGTGGAGAGTGCCGAGGCGCAGATCGTCAGCATTACCGAGAACCCCAAGGGGTCCCTCTATGTCGCCGCCCCGCTCGGCGTCGGGCGTCGGCTCATCGCGCCCCAGGTGCCGGATTTTCTAAAGAAATATCCGGAGGTTATGGTGCGTTTGCGGCTGACGGACCGGAAAGTCGACCTGACGACGGAGGGGCTCGATCTTGCGTTCTTCCTCGGCCAGCCGGAGGACAGCAACCTGCGTATTCGCAAGATCGCCGACGTGGATCGCGTTCTTTGTGCGGCGCCTTCGTACATTGCGGCGCGCGGTATGCCCGCGGACGGCGATGCGCTCGTCTCCGAGGGGCACGAATGCCTGAGCCTGCGATTTCCCGGCGCCACGGAGTTCCAGTGGCTGTTGCTCACGGCGGAGGGGCCACGGCGGTTCCGGGTGTCGGGCCGGTACGAATGCGACGACGGCGACGTTCTGACGGACTGGGCGCTTGCGGGGCAGGGGATCGCGATGAAGCCGATATTCGAGATCGCCGAGCATCTGAAATCCGGTGCGCTCGTTCCCGTGGCGACCGGCACGCCTCCGGAGCCCATCCAGATGGCGTGTCTGTTCACGCATCGTCGGCGGCAGGACCCCAAGACGCGGCTGTTCATGGAATTCATGATCGACCGCATCAGCGCCCGTGTGCGCGATACCGACGCGGTCCGGTAATCGACCGGTCAACTTCCCCGGTAGGTCGAATACCCGAACGGCGAGAGCAACAGCGGCACGTGATAATGCGATGCCTCCGACATTCCGAAGCGGATCGGGATCACATCGAGAAAGCGCGGCGTCTCCGGCGGTGTGCCGCAGGCGTCGAGATAGGCGCCCGCATGGAATACCAGCTCGTAGACACCGGTTGAGAATGCACTGGCAGGCAGGATCTGCTCGTCCGTCCGGCCGTCGTCGTTGGTCTCGACTGTCTTCAGCAGGGTCCGCGTGTCGCCCTCGATCCGATAGAGGTCTATGGTCAGCCCCTTCGCGGGGCATCCGCGCGCGGTGTCCAGTACATGCGTTGTAAGATAGCCGGTCATCGCCGTTCCTCCCTGCTTCCCGGCCGTTTTATCCGGTGGGCGATACCGGATTCAAACGTCGGACCGCCGAAGGCTCCTTTCTGCATTTTTTGAAAAACGAACTCGATTTTCTGGTTTATCCAATGTGAAAACCAGAGGTACTGACGGTGACACGCTATTTTCGAGACATGACCGGCTATGGCGCGTCCATCCCGAAGGCCAATTGGCCCGGTGGCGCGAAGATCGCCGTACAGATCGTGCTGAACTACGAAGAGGGCGGTGAGAACAACGTTCTGCATGGGGATGCCGCGTCCGAGGCGTTCCTGTCGGAGATCACCGGTGCCCAGCCCTGGCCGGGGCAACGCCACTGGAACATGGAATCCATCTACGAATATGGCGCTCGGGCCGGATTCTGGCGGGTTCACCGGTTGCTCAAGGACATCCCCGTAACCGTCTACGGCGTCGCGACCGCGCTGGCCCGCGCGCCGGAGCAGGTTGCCGCGATGAAGGGCGCGGGCTGGGAGATCGCCAGCCACGGTTTGAAGTGGGTCGAGCACAAGGACATGGCGCCGGAGGAGGAGCGCGCGCAGATCCGCGAAGCGATCCGGTTGCATACCGACGTGGTCGGCGCTCCGCCGCGTGGTTGGTATACCGGGCGCTGCTCCATGAACACGATCGACCTGGCGGCCGAGGAGGGCGATTTCGCCTATATAGCGGACAGTTATGCAGACGACCTGCCATATTGGGTGAAGGCCGGAGGCAAGGACCAGCTGATCGTGCCCTACACGATGGATTGCAACGACATGCGTTTCGCGATTCAGGCCGGGTTCACCAATGGCGCGCAGTTCGAGAGCTATCTCAAGGACAGCTTCGACATGCTCTATGCCGAGGGTCAGGCAGGTGCGCCGAAGATGATGTCCATCGGCCTGCATTGCCGCTTGGTCGGGCGTCCGGGCCGGGCCGCGGCGCTGAAACGCGCGCTGGAGCATTTCATGAAACACGACGGTGTCTGGTTCGCGACGCGCGAACAGATCGCCGATCACTGGGCAAGGGAGCATCCGCCGATGACGCGCCTCCGACCGTCGGACATGGACAGGGATACATTCGTCGAGGCGTTCGGCGGGATATTCGAACACAGCCCCTGGATTGCCGAGGGCGCATTCGGGCTGGAGCTGGGGCCGACGCATGACACGGCGCAGGGCGTGCATAATGCGCTGGCGCGGGTATTCCGCGCGGCGTCGAGCGAGAAACGCCTTGGCGTGCTGACTGCCCACCCCGATCTGGCCGGGAAACTGGCGCAGGCACAGCGGCTGACGGCGGAGTCGACAGCGGAACAGGCCTCCGTCGGGCTGGATGCGCTGACGGATGAGGAACGGGACGCCTTCACGCGGCTGAACGCGGCCTACACCGAGAAATTCGGCTTCCCCTTCATCATTGCCGTCCGCGACAACACAAAGGCGTCGATCATGGAGGCGTTCCAGCGCCGGGTCGAACATGACCGTGAAACGGAGTTCTCGGAGGCCTGCCGGCAGGTTGAGCGGATCGCCGAACTGCGCCTTCAGGAGAAGCTTGGCGCATGACGGCCAGTATCCGGATTCAGCCGCTAACGGCAGAGGCCTTCGCCCCGTTCGGTGACGTGCTCGAAGCCGCAGGCGACCCGGACAAGCTCATCAACCAGGGGATGTGCGGGCGGTATCATGACCGCGCGGACCTCGACTTCTCCGATGGTCGGGCCGGTATCAGCCTGTTCGAGGCGCAGCCGCGTGCATTGCCGTTGAAACTGGAGATGGTGGAGCGCCACCCCGACGGCAGCCAGGCCTTTCTGCCGATGAGTCAGAACGGTTTTCTCGTCGTGGTCGCACCCGACGATGGCGGCAAGCCGGGTCAGCCGGTCGCTTTTCTGACGCGGCCCGGACAGGGCGTGAACTACCGCCGGGGCGTGTGGCATGGGGTGCTGACACCGCTGGGCGCGCCCGGGCTTTTCGCCGTGGTCGACCGGATTGGCGACGGAGCCAACCTGGAGGAGCACTGGTTCGACAGGGACATCGAGGTATCGGAATAACCCGGGCTGGCGAAGGCGCCGGCACGGGCAAAGGCATCAAAAGGGGAGGACACAACCATGGTTGATGCATCCATCGGGACACCGGAACAACTCCGGGACCCGAACTACACGCCGCCCATCGCGAAGGCGATCCCGCTTGGGATCCAGCACGTGCTGGCGATGTTCGTCTCAAACGTCACGCCGGCGATCATCGTATGCGGCGCGGCCGGGTTCGGTTTCGGCTCGGACAGCCCTGATTTCCCGCAGATGATCTACATGATCCAGATGTCGATGTTCTTCGCCGGCATCGCCACGTTGTTCCAGACCATCGGCGTCGGGCCGGTGGGCGCGCGCCTGCCGATCGTGCAGGGCACGAGCTTCGCCTTCATCCCGATCATGATTCCGCTGGTTGCGGGCAAGGGTGTTGACGCGATTGCCGTCCTCATGGGCGGGGTGCTCGTCGGGGGGCTGTTCCACGCCTTCCTGGCGCTCTTCATCGGCAAGATCCGCTTTGCCTTGCCCCCCCTTGTGACCGGCCTTGTCGTTACGATGATCGGGCTGGCCCTCGTCAAGGTCGGCATCCAGTATGCGGCCGGCGGGGTTCCGGCCATCGGGACCGAGGAATACGGTTCGGCCCTGAACTGGACCATGGCGGGCGTGGTGATCATCGTGACGCTGGTGCTCAAGTTCTTTGCCCGCGGCATGCTCTCCGTCTCCGCCGTGCTGATCGGCCTGCTCGCCGGTTACGTGGTCGCGTTCCTGTTCGGGCAGGTCAACCTTGGCAACGTGGGTCGCGCGGCAAGCTTTGCCCTGCCGAACCCGCTGCACTTCGGGCTGGAGTTCTCGGTCGCGGCCATTGTCGGCTTCTGCCTCATGGCGTTCGTTTCGGCGGTTGAAACCGTTGGCGACGTGTCGGGGATCACCAAGGGCGGCGCCGGGCGCGAGGCGACCGACAAGGAGATTCAGGGCGCGACTTTCGCCGATGGCTTCGGCACCGCGATCTCGGGCCTGTTCGGTGCGCTGCCAAACACCTCCTTCAGCCAGAACGTCGGCCTGATCGCAATGACCGGCGTGATGAGCCGCCATGTCGTGACCATTGGGGCGATCTTCCTGATCGTCTGCGGGCTGGTGCCCAAGATCGGCGCGATCATCTCCTCGATCCCCATCGAAGTGCTCGGCGGCGGCGTGATCGTGATGTTCGGCATGGTGGTCGCGGCCGGTATCTCGATGCTTTCGGACGTGAACTGGAACCGCCGCAACATGGTGATCTTCGCGATTGCGTTGTCGCTGGGGCTTGGCTTGCAACTGGAGCCGGGCGCGCTGCAATACCTGCCGGGCACGCTGAAGGTGCTGGCGACCTCTGGCATCCTGCCGGCCGCGCTGATTGCCATCGTTCTCAATCTCGTTCTGCCGGAAGAGCTTTCGAACGAAGCCACCGAGGAAGTTTCGGGCGGCATGGCGGGCCATAGCCTCGGCTCGTTGCCCACCGACGACCACGTCTGACTCTCGCGCCCGGCCGGGGTCCGGCCGGGCAAGGGGCGGGGGCATGTCGTGGCGCAGCCGCTGTGCGTTCTCCACTGCCTGAGCGATCCGATGCTGCGCATCGGATCGCTTCCGTTTGGAGTGCCGATGCCGCTGTTTCGCCACAGAGGTCACAGTTGCGCGTGACGGTCCTTTCCGTGGCGGCCTTGTCGAACCGGATCGCCATCGGCAACGCCGACATCCGGCGGGTGCCGGGTTGGCTTCGCGTTCGCGCCGCAAGCCTTGCAACGCCGATCAGAACCAGCGCAAGCCGAAGCCATAGATCAGAACCCACAGTGTGAGGAGCGTTCCGGCGGCAAGGACGAAGCCGCCGTTCCAGCGCATTCCCACGTGGAACGCGCTGACGTTACCGAGAGAACCGATCAGCAGTGTCGTCGCGGTATAGGGCGAACAGGCGCCGCTCAGCGCCCAGCCTGCCGCGATGGACATGACAATCGCGGAGGGTGCCATGCCCAGTTGCTCCGCGCCGGGGATCAGCGGTGCAATCAGCGTAACTGCCAGGATCGGGTTCATCCCGAATTGGCCGAGAAGGGGGATCAGCCAGACAAACGACGCCAGGATCAACCAAGCCGGCAGCGTGGCGGTGTCCAACCCCATCCGCGGCACCAGCGGAAGCAGCAGCGGTGCGCCCACCGTTCCGATGTATCCGGCCATCGTCAGCAAGGTGAGTTCGCCCCGGTAGGCCGGCAGATCGTGGCCGAAGAAGCCGCGCAGGCGGTCGCGGAAGGAAAACGTCACCGCTCCGCCGGAGTGCTGGTACAAAGCCCAGAGCAATGCGAGTATCGGCACGATCAACATGACGATACCGACGACTGCAACGCCGCTCAACTCGTGCAGAAGGGCCACCGTCAGCCCCATGCCGACGAGCAGGGCGACGAGCGGCGCCAGCACGTACCAGGAGCCGTCGACCGGGCCGCGCGGCGGCACGGGCGCCGACAGGCGCGGCTTGAACGCCGTGTCGAGCGCCCAGCCGGTTCCCGCGATGATCGCAGTGGAGACGAGCCCCGGCCCGACGACATCCGCCCATCTGGCACCGGGGACCAGCGCATTGGTGATCGCCATGGAGAAGGCGAGCGGCGACCAGGTGAGCGAGGAGACGAAGCCGCGCTGGATGGCGAGCAGCATGCGGCGCGTTCGGTGCCTGCGGATCTCGGGGTTTGGCTCTGCCCGCGCGCTCGCGGTGGCCAGCCCGCCCAGCAGGGATATGGCGCCGTAGTTGAGAAGAAGCGCGAAGAGATGCCCACCGAGCGTCAGCGCCGCATATCTCCGGCCAGGCGGCTGAGCGGCGAGGAATGTGCCGCCCTCGGCGATGGCCGGAGAGGTTTCCGAGACGTTTCGGAGCGTTGCCAACGCCATGAAGAACGCGGCGATGAACGAGGCCGTGCGCAACCCGTCCGCGACGACGTCCTGCCAGTCGGGGACGTAGGCCACCAGGAAGCCGGTCAGGGCGAGCGCTGCGAGCACGAAGACCTTGCGGGAGAACCGGACGCGCATTGCCAGCAGCAGGATCGCGGCCGCCGTGACCCAGAGCACCGGTCGCGGCATGTCCAGAATCGCCCATTGGTCCAGTGTCACGAAGACCGTGACGAGAACAAGCAAGGCAACGGCGGCGCGTTCGTTCCAGTGGCTTGGCGGCATGCTGGCTCTCCGGGTCATCGCACCAAAGCGGTCGTCCCGCCGTGCAGGAGCGACAGGAGGCGAAGGCCGCACCCGCGAACGTTCATCCGGGAGACGCGAAAGCGTGGCGACTCAAACGTCCGTGGAGGGCAACCGGAGAAACGAGTCCATCACTTGCGCGCGGGTTGCAAGATCCGATGTTGCCCGGCTACGGGCAGGCGCTATCCCGTTTGCCGCCAGCTCGGTGTTTCCCGTGCGAAGAATGCCGCGATACCTTCCTGCGTTTCGGGGGTCTCCCAGCAATCGGCGAGGGCATTGGCCGTCATCTCCGAGCGGCTTTCCATGTCCGCCCCGGCGAGCGCCCGGCAAAGCGCCTTCGCGGCGGTGACCGCCCCCGGAGCACAGTCCAGCACGTGGCCGATCTCCGCCTCGACCCGTGCGTCCATATCCGGCGCGGCGCAGGCATGCGCCACCAACCCGCAGCGCATCAGAAATGCGGCGTCGAAGGGCCTTGCATTGAAAAAGACCTGACGGGCAAAGGCTTCGCCCATTTTCCCGATGACGAATGGACCGATTGTTGCCGGGATCAGGCCAAGCCGGGTTTCGGTGAGGGCGAAGCGGCAGGTCGCTTCGGCCACGACGGTATCGCAAATGGCCACGAGCCCGAGCCCACCGCCGTAGGCCGCGCCATGCACCCGCCCGATCACTGGCTTGGAGAGCGCGTTCCAGAGCCCGAGCATGCCCGAGAGTGCCCGCGCCTCGGCCATCTTGCCGGCGCGGTCCTTGTCGGCCTGCGCCCGCATCCAGCCGAGATCGCCACCGGCGCAGAAGGTCGGCCCCTCGGCGGACAGGACGACCGCGCGAACCGCCTTGTCCTGCTCCAGCGTGCGGGCCGCGTCGGCCAGCTCGGCAATCATCGCGGCATTCATCGCATTGTGTTTTGCCGGCCGGTTGAGCGTGACCCGCGCCACGCCGCGGCTCTCAAGCTCGTATCGGATGGTCTCATAGCTCATGCCGTCACTCCCTCGGCTTGCGGGTGGCCGGAGGCGAGACCGGCAAGCAAGGTCTCCGCGGCGGCCAGCGCCGTGTGGTCGATTCCGGTGTGGAAACCCGAGTTTTCGAGCAACTCGACGAGCGCGGCGGTTGAGAGATTCCCCTTCGCGCCGGGGGCGTAGGGGCATCCGCCGAGGCCGCCAACCGCGCTGTCAAAGACGCGCAACCCCATATCGAGCGCCACCGCAACGTTTTCCAACGCCTGCCCGCCGGTGTCGTGGAAATGCCCGGCAAGCTTTTCAGCCGGGACGAACTCCAGGACGGTTTCGAGCATGTGCAGGGTCGCGTCGGGTGTGGCCCGCCCGATCGTGTCGCCAAGCGAGATCTCGTCGCAGCCCATCTCCAGCAGCCGATGCGCCACGTCGCGCACCGCTTCGGGGGCAATGGCGCCCTCATAGGGGCATTCGACCACGCAGGAGACATAGCCGCGCACCGGCAACCCGGCCTCCTGCGCGGCTTCGAGGACCGGAGCGAAGCGCCGCAGGCTCTCTTCGATGGAGCAGTTGATATTCTTCCGGCTGAAGCTCTCCGAGGCCGCTGCAAACACCGCGACCTCATCGGCGCCCGCGTCCAGTGCGGCCTCGAGCCCTTTTATATTCGGCGTCAGAACGCCGTATGTCGTCCCCTCCCGGCGGGTGATCCCGGCCATGACCTCGGCCGCATCGGCCAGTTGCGGCACCCAACGCGGCGAGACGAAGCTGGTGGCCTCGATCCGCTCGAACCCGGCATCGGACAGCCGGTCGATCAGGGCGATTTTCATGTCCGTCGCCACGAAGGATGTCTCGTTCTGCAACCCGTCGCGCGGGCCGACCTCGTAGATGCGGACATGTTCGCTCATGCCGCCGCCTCCTCTTCGAAAGTGACCAGAACCGCACCGCCTTCCACGGCGGCGCCGACCGCGCAGAGCACATCGGCGACGACTCCCGCGCGCGGTGCGATGAGCGCGGTCTCCATCTTCATTGCCTCCATGACACCCAGCCGCGTGCCAGCCTCGACCAGATCCCCCGTATTCACGTCCAGATGAACGATCGTGCCGGTCATCGGCGCGACGACGGCGTCGCCGTGATCGGCGGCGCGTGCGTTTCCGGAGCGGGGATCCGGGATGTCGAAGTCGCGCACCACATTCCCGGCCAGAATCGAGACAAGCCGGTTTGTCGGCATTGGGATGTCCCGCACCACACCGTCGACGCGGGCGCCGCTGCCGCCCAGCCGGGCGGAGATGTGTGGGCCGTCGAGCCGGATTTGCGACAGCGTCAGCCGGGTCTCGCCGCTGTCTTGCAACGCGACCGACCCGTCCGGCGCGAGCGACAGGCTGCGGGTGTTAACCTCGCCCGCATGGGCCAGGCGGATCTCATGCGCGGCCGCGCCCCAGAGCCGCCAGCCGGTACGCGGTGCGGCCGGGTCGATGCCAAGCGCCACGAGGGCGGCCAGTGCGATATGCAGCTCGCTGAGCACGGGCGCGGCGATCAGCGCGTCCAGATCGCGTTCGATCAGGCCGGTGTCGAAATCGCCGGCGACAAAGCCGTCATGCTGTGCGAGCGCCGAAAGGAATTCCGCATTGGTCGCGGTGCCGGCGACATGGGTTTCGTGCAGGGCCGCGACCAGCAGGGAGCGCGCGGCCTCCCGGTTTGGGCCATGGGTGATGACCTTGGCAATCATCGGGTCGTAGAAGGGGCTGATCTCGTCGCCGCTCCGCACGCCGGTGTCGTTGCGCGCGCCCTCGGAGAAGGATAGGTGCCCCAATTTGCCGGTCGCGGGCAGGAAGCCCTTGGCGGGGTCCTCCGCATAGAGCCGCGCCTCGAATGCGTGGCCGTCGATGCACAGATCCTCCTGCGCCAGCGGCAGCGCCTCGCCCGCCGCGACGCGCAATTGCCACTCGACCAGATCCACACCGGTGATCGCCTCGGTGACGGGATGTTCGACTTGAAGCCTTGTGTTCATCTCCATGAACCAGAACCCGTCCGGGCGGAGCGGGCCGGAGCCGTCGACGATGAACTCGATGGTGCCGGCGCCGCAATAGTCGATGGCGCGGGCGGCGCTGAGGGCGGCGTCGGTCATCGCCTGCCGCAGGTCGTCGGTCATGCCGGGCGCGGGGGCCTCCTCGATGACCTTCTGGTGGCGGCGTTGCAGCGAGCAATCCCGTTCGAAGAGATGGACGGCATTCCCGTGGCTGTCGCCGAAGACCTGCACCTCGATGTGGCGCGGCGAGGTGATAAACTTCTCGATGAGGACATGCGGGTCGCTAAAGGCCGCCTGGCCCTCGCGCTGCGCGGAGGCCAGCGCGGCGGGGAAGTCGGCGGACTCTTCGACCTTGCGCATGCCTTTGCCGCCGCCCCCGGCGCGCGCCTTGATCAGTACTGGATAGCCGATGCGCTCGGCCTCTTTCGCGAGAAAACCAGCCTCCTGCTCCTCGCCCTGATAGCCGGGCACGACGGGCACACCCGCGCTCGTCATCAGATCCTTGGCGGCGTCCTTGAGCCCCATGGCACGGATCGCGGCCGCCGAGGGGCCGACAAAGACCAGCCCCGCCGCCTCGACCGCCTCCACGAAATCGGGGTTTTCCGACAGGAATCCATAGCCCGGATGGATCGCCTCGGCGCCCGTTGCAAGCGCGGCCTCGATGATCTTCTGCCCGACGAGGTAGCTCTCGGCAGCGGGCGAGGGGCCGATATGCACCGCTTCATCCGCCGTCTCCACATGGAGCGCGCCCGCATCGGCATCGGAATAGACGGCCACGGTGCGGATGCCCATGCGGTCGGCGGTATGCATCACCCGGCAGGCGATCTCGCCGCGGTTGGCGATCAGAATCTTGGAGAAGGGCTTTTGCATCGTCACATCCTGAACAGGCCGAATTTCGTGTCTTCGACGGGCGCGTTGAGCGCCGCGCGCAGCGAGAGGGCGACCACGTCGCGGGTCTTGCGCGGGTCGATGATGCCGTCATCCCAGAGCCGGGCGGAGGCGTAGAGCGGCTGGGATTGCTCTTCGAACATGTCGAGCGTCGGCTGTTTGAAGGCGGCTTCCTCCTCGGCCGACCATTCCCCGCCTTTGGCTTCGATGGCCGCACGCCGGACATCGGCCAGCACGCCGGAGGCCTGCGCGCCGCCCATCACCGCGATCCGCGCATTTGGCCACATCCAGAGGAAGCGCGGCCCGAAGGCGCGCCCGCACATGCCGTAATTGCCCGCGCCATAGGAACCGCCGACAACCACCGTGACCTTTGGGACCGAGGCGGTCGAGACGGCGGTGACGAGCTTCGCACCGTCCTTGGCGATCCCGCCCGCCTCGTATTTCGAGCCGACCATGAAGCCGGTGATATTCTGCAGGAAGAGGAGCGGGATCTTGCGCTGGCAGCAGAGCTCGATGAAATGCGCGCCCTTGGTTGAGCTTTCGGAGAAAAGCACGCCGTTGTTGGCGATGATGCCGACCGGCACCCCGTCGATATGGGCAAAGCCCGTCACCAGCGTGGTGCCGTAGCGCGGCTTGAACTCGGCGAAATCGGAGCCGTCCACCAGCCGCGCGATCAGCTCGCGCGCGTCATAGGGCGTCTTGTCATTGGCGGGCACGACGCCCATCACATCCTCGACCGGGTAGCGCGGCGGCTGCGGCGCTTTGAAATCCACCGTCGGGCGCGGCGCAGGGCCAAGGTGGCTGACGATCTCGCGGGCGAGCGCGAGCGCGTGGCGGTCATCATCGGCGAGGTAATCGGCCACGCCCGAGAGGCGCGTATGCGTGTCGCCGCCGCCGAGTGTTTCGGCGTCGATCACCTCGCCGGTCGCGACCTTTACCAGCGGCGGGCCGGCGAGGAAGATCGTGCCTTGCTCGCGCACGATGATCGTCTGGTCGCTCATCGCCGGCACATAGGCGCCGCCCGCCGTGCAGGAGCCCATCACCACCGCGATCTGGGCGATGCCGGCGGCGCTCATCCGCGCCTGGTTGAAGAAGATGCGGCCGAAATGGTCCCGATCCGGGAAGACCTCGTCCTGATTGTTTAGGTTCGCCCCGCCGGAATCGACCAGATAGATGCAGGGCAGGTAGTTCTGCTCGGCGATCTCCTGCGCGCGCAGGTGCTTGCGCACCGTGAGCGGGAAATAGGTGCCACCTTTCACCGTCGCATCGTTGCACAGGATCATGCAGTCGCGCCCCTCGACGCGGCCGATGCCAGCGATGGCCCCCGCCGCCGGAACCTCGTCGCCATAGAGCCCGCTCGCCGCGAAGAGGCCGATTTCGAGGAAGGGCGAGCCGGGGTCGAGCAACCCGGCGATCCGGTCCCTCGGCAGGAGTTTTCCCCGCGCGACATGCCGCTGGCGCGAGGCCTCCGAGCCGCCCTGGAGGATGCGCGCCGCCGCGCTGGCGATCTTCCGGTATTGCGCCTCCATCGCCTCGGCATTGGCGGCGAAGTCTGGCGAGTTGGGCGAGATGCTGCTTTCCAGAATGGTCATGCGGCAGTTTTCCTTGGTGTTCGGGCAGGCGCGGGGAGGCCCTCGGCCTGAGGGCATGTCTCGGCGCGCATCGGAAATAGGGTGGGGTTGCGGGCCTAGCGGGTCATGAGATCCGGCAGGAACAGGGTGAATTGCGGGAAGGAGAGCAGGATCAGCAGAACCACGATCTCCATGGCGAGAAAGGGCAGGATGCCGCTGAAGATCGTCCGGAGCGGCACGCGGGTCTGGGCGGCGGCGACATAGACGTTGAGCCCCAGCGGCGGCGTCAGCAATCCGATCTCGACGGTCTTCGTGACCACGATGCCGAACCAGACCGGATCGTAATCCAGCGCCATCGCCATCGGGAAGGCGAGCGGCATGGCCAGCGACAGGATGGCGAGCTGGTCCATGAACATGCCCATCACCAGCAGGGCCAGGATGATGATGCCGAGGATGAGCGTGGGCGACATCTCGGTTGCGGCGACGAATTCCAGCAGGCTGTGGGTGATGCGGGTGAAGGCGAGATAGTTGGAGAAGATGGCGGAGCAGGCGACGATGGTGACGATCATCACCGTGGCGCGGATCGAGCTGCCGACGGAGCGATTGAACTGCTCGAATTTCAGCGTCCGCTGGGCAAGAACGATGATCAGCGAGCCCATCACCCCGAGGGCCGCGGCCTCCGAGGGCGAGGCGATACCGCCATAGATCGCGCCGATCACGGCGATCATCAGCAGCACCATCGGCACGACATGCCGGCTGTCCTTGACCGCTTTCTTCAGCACGAAGGGGTCGCCCTTGGGCGCCTGGTCGGTGGTATGGGCGACGATCTTGATGACCACGGCGAGGCCGGTCGCGGTGAGCAGGCCCGGCAGGATGCCGGCGATGAAGAGCTTGCCGATGGAGGTCTCGGTCAGCACGCCGTAGACAACCAGCACGATGGAGGGGGGGACCACGACGGCGAGCGTGCCGCCGACGCTAACGACGGCGGCGGCCAGCCGGTCGGAATATTTGTGGGCGCGCATCTCCGGGAAGGCAGAGGCCGCCATGGCGGCGGTCGAGGCGGTCGAGCTGCCGACCAGTGCCGCGAGGATGACCGAGGCCGCGACGGTGGCCATCGCCAACCCGCCCTTCACATGGCCGATCCAGCTTTGGCAGGCTACGATCGCCCGCTTCGTCACGCCGCCGACGGTCAGCAACTCGGCCATCAGGATGAAGAGCGGGATGGCGACGAGGATGAAGGAGGACGAGGAGTCGAAGAAGGTGCGTTCGAGCACGGCCAGCGCGGGGCGGGGGCCGAGCTGAACGGCGAGCCCGGCTGTCCCGGCGATCCCCATGGCGAAGGCGATGGGGATGCGGATGGCCATGAGCACGGCCAGCAGCGCGAGTATGACGAAGAAAGTCAGCATGTCGACGGGGCGTTCCTTGTGGGACGGGTGGCCGGCAATGCGGCCGCCCGTCCCGTTTCCGGCGTGAGTGGTGCTGGAATTACTTGCGCGTCAGGGCAGCGTAGCTGTCGAGCACGGCTTGCGCCTGATCGCCGCCGATGCGCTCGGCCCAGTCGGCACTGACCGCGCCCAGGGCATCCGTCAGGATCGCCAGTTCGTCGGCGTCGAACTCATAGGTGTCGATCCCCTGCGCCTTCCACTCCTCGATGAGCCCGGACACGGAAGCATCCTGTGCCTGCGCCACATGCATGGCGGTCTCGTCCCCGAGCCGCAGCATTTCCGCCTGGGCGTCTTCGGGCAGGCTGTCGAAGAGGTCGCTCTTGACCACCATGATGAAGCTGTAGCCGCCGAAGGAGCCGTTGGTGGAGATATGGCTGACCACCTCGTTCAGCTTGTAGCCGGGCACGGAGGCGAGCGGGAAGAGCACCGCGTCCAGCCGCCCGCGTTCCACGGCCGTGTAGACCTCGGGGCCGGGGATGGAGATGCCCACCGCACCGAGCGCGCGCGCCGTCATCGCCTGGGTGGAGCCGGAGGTGCGCACATCCAGCGCGTCCCAGTCGGCGGGTTTGCCGAGGCGGCCCTTGGCCAGCACCTGGTAGGGCGGCAGGACGAAGCCGAAGATCGGCGTGACACCGGTGGCCAGCACCTCCTCGCGCAGCGGACCGTCCTTCAGCATGGCCTGGAAGGCCTTGGTCCCTTCCTCGGCGGAGCCATAGAAGCCGGGCAGCCCGACCACGGAGTTCAGCGGCAGCGCGTCGGCGTGATAGGACGCGCCGAGCAGGGCGGCGTCGAGAATGCCGTTGTTCACCGCGTCGAGCTGGGCCTTGGACTTGGCGGCCTGCTGCGAGGGGAAATGTTCGAAAGTGATCGCGCCGCCGGTGGCCTCCTCCACGGCCGACATCCATTTCGACGTCCCCTCCACGGAAACGATGTGGCTCGTTGACTGGAAATCACCGAGGCGCAGCGTTTCAGCCTGAGCCGCGGCGGCACCAATGGCCAGTGTTCCGGCAAGTGCTGCAATCATGGTACGTGCAGTGTTCATTTGGTCGTCCTCCCAAAGATGTGTGTCAGGTTTGCTCCAGGGCGCCTTCGCGCAGCGCATCGTGAAGCAGCCGCAGGACCAACACGCCGCATCCCAGAGGGATCAGCGCGTAGGCCCACCCGAGCGGCCAGTCGATAACCCCGTATTCGATCTCTCCGTGAGCGATCGCCTTGAGGGCGAATTTCCCGGACATCCACGTGAGTGCCGCAAAGAAGGCGGCGGGCAAGAGCAGGCGGATCTTCGCGATGACGCGCCCCAGCCCGCCGGGCCAGCGGTCCGGCATGAAGTCCAGCGCCAGATGCCCGCCATCGCGAAACACACGGCTCAGCGACAGCGTCGCGACGGCCGGCATCAGGAACAGTTCCGTGAGTTCGAACTGGATCTGCACCGGCCGGTTGAAGAACAGCCGGAGCAGGATGTCGCCGTTGATCAGAACGGCGACGGCGATGAGGCCGAGGCACCCTCCGAGATGGAGGATGTCCTCGAGTTTCGTCAGGATCTTTTCAAAGACCTTCAACCTTGCCTCCCGTCTGGTTGACTGCGCGTTTCCTCAGCGCTTGGGCAGCTCGACGATTGCCGAGCCCATGGCCGACAACTCGCCGTCCTGCTGTTCGGCGCGCTGCTGGATCTCGACGAGGAAACGACCCTCCTCCTCGAATTTCCGGATCACGCTGCCGTGGATCAGGATGATGTCGCCCTCGGGATTGTGCCGCCGGACCTGGCATTTGGCCTGTCGCAGAAATCCGTCATCGCCCATCCAGTTGGTGATCTGGTGGGTGAGCCAGGAGGTCCGCTCGGGGCCGTAGTCATAAGCGCCCGGCGCGCCGACCTCCAGCGCGAACTCCTCTTCCCAATGCACCCGCTCGGGGCAGTCGGGAATGCCGTAGCGGTTCTTGGGCCCCGCACTCGGGTGTTTCTGCTGCAACTGCCAGGCGAGCTTGTTGGCGCGGATGTAGAGACCGCCCCAGCCCTGGGCATAGGCGATGAAGCCGGTGGCGGTCATCGGACCCTTGACCATGGTGGGCAGCTCCTCGCCCTCGGCCACGTCGTCCCAATAGAGGGTTTCGGCGCCGCGGATCGTTTCCTGCTCGTAATACTTGTAGAATTCGCTCAGCTCCTCGTCGGTCCAGACGCGGCGCCCCTTGGCCTTGGCCTCCGTGTACTTGGTGCCATTCTCGCGCGCCTGATCGCGGTCGGTGCGGAAGCACCAGCTATCGGCATCGGCCAGAAGCTCGCCAGATTGCGCGTCGTAGAAATCGACATGGTAGATCTGCTGCACGGCGCGACCGGCAAAGCGGGTGTCGTGCTCGATCAGGTCCTTCAGATGCGCGACAGTGCGGAACTCGGTGTTGCGCGCAATCGGCTTGTGCCAGTTCCAGTTGGCGCCCGACCACATGGCGTGCACGCCCGGCAGCCCGCCGACATAGCCGGAGATGATCCGGTTGGTGGCAAAAAGGAAGGAGGGCAGGGCGATCACGTCGCCGTACTTGGTCGTCTTGGCGTAGTCCGGGTCGCACCAGAGCGGGTTGTCGTCGCCGATGCCGTGGGCGTAGTGGCGGATGTTGTCGCGCGTGGCCTCGTAGCACCACGGCTCGACGGTATTCTCGACTTTCACGCCGATCCGCTGGCGCAGATCGTCGAGCCCCTCCTGCGTGATCTTGGGGAATTTCTTGTGCGTCATCTCGTTCATCTTTGTCTCTCCGGTATGTGTCTCGTGTCGGCTGGCTCTATTGCGCGGCGGCGAGCTTGCCCGCTTCGCGGTCGCGCAGGATCTTGCGGTTCACCTTGCCGGCCGGGGTCTTGGGCAGCTCGGTGACGAATTCGATCTGTCTTGGGTATTCGTGGCGGGCGAGCCGGGCGCGGACATGGTTCTGGATGTCCTCCACCAGCCCGGGGGTCTCTTCGCCCTTGAGGATGATGTAGGCCTTCACCACCAGCCCGCGCACCGCGTCCGGCGCGCCGATCACGGCGCATTCGGCCACGGCAGGGTGGCTCAGAACCGCGTCCTCGACCTCGACCGCGCCGATGGTCCAGCCGGCGGAGATGATCACGTCATCGGCCCGCCCGCCATGGTAGAAATAGCCGTCCGCATCGACCCGGCCGAGATCCTTGGTCGGGAACCATTCGCCGCGCTTGAGAACCATCAACTCGCCGGTCTCTCCGGGGTCGGCGAGCGTACCATCGGCGCGCTGGATCTGCACTTCCACGCCCGGAACGGCCTTGCCCATCGCGCCGTCGCGCACTTCCAGATCCGCAGCGCCGGGATAGTTGGCGATGATCACGCCGATCTCGGTGGTGCCGTACATCGAGCGCACCTTGGTACCGAACACGCGCTCGACGTAAGCAGCGGTCTCGGTGTCGATGGGCTCGCCGGTGAAGGAGAGCTTGTCGAAGCTATAGGTGTAATTCTCCGCCTCGCCGGAATTGCGCATCATCCGGTAATGCGTGGCCGCCGCGGTCAGGTTGGTGATGCGGAAATCCTGCAGCGCACGCAGCAGGCGGACGGGGTCGAACTTGCCGCTGAAGGTGCCGGTTGAAACGCCCATGGCCAGCGGCGCCAGCGTGCCGTGCCAGAGACCATGCCCCCAGGCCGGGGAGGAGGGGCAGAAGAAGCGGTCGCCCGGGCGAATGCCGGTGCCATAGAGCGCCGCGACCATGAGCGTTACGATGGATTGGTGGCTGTGCTTGACGGCGGCCGGCAGGAGCCGCGTTGTGCCGGAGGTATATTGCAGGACCGCCAGATCGCGGCCCGTCGTGCTCCAGTCGAACGTTGCCGGAAGATCGTCCAGGCTTGCGAGGAAGTCGCTGTCGACGATGGTGACATTCTGCGCGCCGCCTTCGATGGCGTCTGGCGCCTTCTGGGCATTGGTGAAAAAGACCTTCGGGGCGCAGTCATCCACCCGCAGACGTATGCCGTCCGGGCCGAAGAGCGAGAACATCGGCACCGCGACCGCGCCGGATTTGATCACCCCGAACATCGCGCAGTAGAAGGCCAGAGACG
Source organism: Tropicimonas marinistellae (assembly GCF_001509585.1). Taxonomy (GTDB): domain Bacteria; phylum Pseudomonadota; class Alphaproteobacteria; order Rhodobacterales; family Rhodobacteraceae; genus Tropicimonas; species Tropicimonas marinistellae. The sequence goes on from NZ_LNCI01000003.1 coordinate 212,302, forward strand.
GCTCTATCATCACCGCCACTCTGTCCCCCGTGCCGATACCCTGCTCGGTCAGAAAATGGGCGACCTGCGCGGAACGCCGCGAGATTTCCTCGAAGGTGATGACCTCGTCCGCCCCGTCGGCATGGGCGACCCGCAGCGCGACGCTGTCGCCGTCCACATGCCGGTCGATGCATTCATGCGCGATGTTGAACCGCTCGCGGGTCCCGTCGAACAGCTCCCAAAGGCCCTCTTTCGAGTAGTGCCTCTGTGCGTCCGCATAGGACGTGAAATCCGTCAGGCGGGTCATGTCGCGCCATCTCCTCCCAGTCGTTCCCGGACCGCCCGTCGGGCTACGTCCGTCTCGTTGACAACGGTAGGGATGTGGGTCATTTATTGTCAATACGCAGTTTTATTGTATATAGGCAATAAAAACAGGCGAAACGAGGAGTTGAAAATGGCCGAGAAGGACCCTGGATCGACAACCCGGCGACAGGTGCCCGCCGTGACGCGAGCCGTTGCAATCCTGAGGTTTCTTGCCCGAAGCGCAGAGCCGGTCGGGGTCAATCCGATGGCGCGGGAACTGGAGCTGGTGCCCTCGACCTGTCTGCACATCCTGCGCGCGCTCGAAGACGAGGGGCTGGTGGATTTCGATTCGCGGACCAAGCGCTATTCGATCGGAATCGGCATCCTCCCGCTCGCCCGGTCGGCGCTGCAGAAGAACACCTTCTCGGTGCTGATCCAGCCGCGCCTGTCGCAGCTCTCGCAGGATTTCGGCGTCACCTCCATTGCCACGCAGCTCTCCGAGCCGGGCCAGATGGTCGTGGTGGCGCTGTCGCAATCGAACATCCCCTTCCGGCTGCAGGTCGATCTGGGCAGCCGCTTTCCGGCGCTGATCAGCGCCACCGGGCGCCTCTTCGCGGCCTATAACGTGACCGACGATGCGCGGCTCAAGTCCGAGTTCGACAAGCTCGTCTGGGACCATCCGCCGGCCTACGACACATGGCTCGAACAGATCGGGGAGGCCCGCGCGCGCGGCTACGCGGTGGATCAGGGCGTCTATATCTCGGGGGTGACGGTCGTTGCGGTGCCGGTCTTTGGCCGAAACGGAAACATGACCCGGTCGCTGGTCGCCATCGGCATCTCCGAACGGTTGAAGGACAGCGAGATTCCCACGCTGGCCCGGGCGATGATGAAGATCAGGGACGACTTGGAAGAGATGCAGATGGAGACAGGGAGGTAGGGAATGGAGGGAGCACAACGCGCCGAGCCGGGGTGGCGCAATTTGCAGATCGCGGGGTTCATGGACCAGATAGGCCCGCTACAGCGCTCGACCCGGGAGGGTGAGGCGGACCGCTACGGGCTGGCGACGAATGACAGCCATGCCAACCACATCGGCAGCATCCATGGCGGGGTGATCGCCAGCCTGCTCGACCAGGTCATCGCGCTCACCGCCTGGCAGGCCGCCGACCGGCAGCCGACGGTGACGGTGCAGATGGACACCCGCTTTCTCGGCGCCGCGAAGGCGGGCGATTTCCTCGAAAGCCGCGCGCGGCTGCGGCACGCGACGCGCACGCTGCTCTTCGTCGATGGCGAGGTGACGCGCGGCGACGCCCCTATCGCCACCGCGACCGCCGTCATGAAGATCACGCCGATGCGGAAAGGGACGGAATGACCGACACAGCCACGCAGGGGCGCCCGGGCCCGCTCTCCGGCATCAAGGTGCTCGATTTTTCCCGTATCCTCTCCGGCCCATACGCGACCATGGTGCTGGCCGATCTGGGCGCCGAGGTGATCAAGGTCGAGCCCATCGAGAAGGGCGACGAGACCCGCAGTTTTCCGCCTTTCCAAGGGGAGTTGAGCCACTATTTCATCGCGCTCAACCGCAACAAGAAGAGCATCGCGATTGACCTGAAAACGCCCGACGGTCAGAAGATCGCCCGCGATCTCGCCCGCCAGAGCGATATCCTGCTGGAGAATTTCCGCCCCGGCGTGATGGAGCGCCTCGGCCTTGGCTATGCGCGCCTGCGGGAGGAGAACCCGAAGCTGATTTACGGCTCGATCACCGGGTTCGGGCAGGAGAGTCCGCTGGCCGACAAACCCGCCTTCGACATCGTGGCGCAGGCGCTGTCGGGTGTGATGAGCGTCAACCGCGAGCCCGGACAGGCGCCGAACAAGCTGGGTATCCCGCTGGGCGACATGGCTGGCAGCATCTTCTCGCTGTTCGGGCTGCTCGCGGCGTTGCATGAGAGGAATGTCACCGGCAAGGGGCAGCATGTGGAGGTCGCTATGCTGGACAGCCTGATCGCCATGCAGGGCTATCTCTCGCAGATCTATTTCGTCACCGGCCAGAGCCCGCAGCCAGTCGGCACCCAGCATCCGTCCATCGTGCCCTACGGGTCCTTCTCGACGGCGGACGGGCATGTGATTGTCGCCTGTCTGACCGAACGGTTCTGGCACAATTTCGCCCGCTGCCTCGGGCAGGAGGCGCTGATCTCGGACCCGCGCTTTGCGCTTTACGAGGACAGGCTCGTCAACCGCGAGGCGCTGCACGAGGTGATAGACATGCGGATGCGACAGGACAGCACCGCCTATTGGCTCGCCCGGCTGGAGACGTTCGACGTGCCAAGCGCGCCGATCCTTTCCATCGGAGACTCGCTTGAGCAACCCCATGTGAGGTCGCGCGGGTTGATCGAAACGGTGCACCACCCGACCCAGGGAGAGATGCAACTTGTGCGCGGGCCGATAACGTTCGACGGCCAGGGACCGGCCCCGAGCACGGCGCCAAGCTTGCTTGGCGCAGACACTACCGACGTCCTGACACGGGATCTCGGGATGAGTGAGGACGAAGTTGCGGAGATGGCGGCAAGGGGCGTCCTGAAGCGTCCGGTCTGAAACAGGCAGGCGCAGTCGCGGGATGCGCCCCCGCTCGGGCAGAAAACGGTGCCCGGTTGCGCCGCCCGTTTTGCAGTGCCTCTGAAGGAAGAATCCGCCGTGGGTCGCGATGCTCTCGCGTGCCTCGGATCTCAGACATGTCATCGCGGAGCCACCGGGTCCTATGCGTGATGTCCTGCCACGCGCAGTTTCGGCAGCCGCATTGCCCATCCTGCGGTTGGCGTTGAGCGATTCATCCGGTCTGTGATCCAGATCGATCGCAAGGGACTCGCGGCGTGGGACAGCGTGGATCCAGAAAAGTGATTAAAGATCGTCATAATCGGCAAGCCAATAATAATATTTATTGCAGATTTGCCGGAAGGTGATTACGAAAGAACATAATTGGGGGGAGAGATGAGCGGTATGAGTCGCCGAGAAGTCATCCTCAGGATTCTCGAGGAGCAGTCATTCATCAGCGTGCGCAGTCTGCAGCGCGAGACTGGTGCGTCACCGGCGACGATCCGTCGGGACATCGACAAGCTGGACAAGGCTGGGGCTGCGAAGAAGGTTCACGGTGGCGTGGCCTCTCTCCTCAAGCCGGGAGCAGGCCGAAAATCCGTTTCGCATCCCTTCGTCGAGAACATCGACATTTGCGTCGAGGAAAAGAAGGCCATCGCGGAGGTGGCGGGCACGCTTGTCCGCGACGGAAGCATCATTCTGATCCATGGTGGGTCCACGTGCTTCTACCTCGGGCGGATGATTGCCCAGCGCAATGTCCGTGTCATCACGCATTCCATGCCGCTTGCGTGCTACCTGTCCGACCATGGTACCTGCCAGCTGACGGTGGGGGGCGGAGACCTTCACCGCGAGCCCGGAATCCTCTTCGATCCCTCGGCAAACCGGCGCAACGACTTCGCGGCGCAGTTCTTCGTGGGGGGATTGGGCGTCGGCGAGGAGGGGATTCTCGAATCCAACCCGTTGTTGATCCGGCAGAGCCGCGAGATGAGCGCCATTGCGACCGAAACCATCGTGCTGGTCGACAGCCGCAAATTCGACGAGCGCCCGCCGACGGTCGCGATGACCTTTGACAAGGTCGACAAACTGATCACCGACGATGGCTTGTCGGACAAGCATGCGAAAATGCTGAAAGACCAGGGTGTTACGTTCCTTGTTGCAGACACGAAAAGGGACCCACATGCCTGATCCGAGTTCCGGCGCCTCTCCGGCTTTGGAGATGAACGGGATCAACAAGACGTTCGGACCCGTGAAGGCCCTTCGGGGGGTGAACCTTCGCGCCTATGGCGGTGAAGTCCACTGCCTGATGGGCGAGAACGGAGCCGGGAAATCCACGTTGATGAAGATCCTCTCGGGCGCCTACACGCCCGATCCCGGCGGCGAGGTGACCGTCAACGGCACACCGTTGCCGCATGGCAATCCACAGGAGGCGCGCCGGCGCGGAGTTGCGGTGATCTACCAGGAACTGTCGCTCGCCCCCAACCTGACGGTTGCCGAAAACCTGTTTCTTGGCGAGGAGATCGGCAAGGGCTGGCGGGTGGACCGGAGCGAGATGCGCCGCCGCTCGCAGGACGTGCTCGACCGGCTGGGCGTGCATTTCTCGCCCGACACGATTGTTGCGCGGCTGTCGCTCGGAGACCGGCAACTTGTCGAGATCGCGCGCGCCCTGGCCAGCGACGCGAACATCATTGTCATGGACGAGCCGACGACCTCGCTTTCGGCGCAGGAAGTGGCGAAGCTCTTCGAGGTGATCGCGCAGTTCAAACGCGAGGGCATCGCGATCCTCTACATCTCGCATCGGATGAACGAGATCTTTGAACTCGCCGACCGTTGCTCGGTGCTGCGCGACGGCACCTATATCGGGTCGCTCGAGCGCGAGGAACTTACCGAAGATGCGCTCCTGCGCATGATGGTGGGTCGCGACATCTCCACATTCTACACCAAGGACAAGGCAATTGAGGTCGATGACCACGATATCGCGTTGCGTGTCGAGGGAATGTCCGACGGCCGGCGCGTGCACGATTGCAGCTTCGAGGTCCGCAAGGGCGAGGTGCTTGGGATCGCCGGTCTTGTCGGCTCCGGACGGACCGAACTCGCGCGGCTGATCTACGGCGCCGACGCGGCCCAGTCGGGCAAGGTTTTCCTCGAAGGTGCTGAGGTCACACCGAAATCGCCCTCCGATGCGCTCGACCATGGCATTGTCTACCTGACCGAGGACCGCAAGATCCTCGGCCTCTTCCTTGAGATGTCCATCGCCGACAACATCGACATGTGCGTGATGGAGCAGGATTCCAACGGCCCCGGTGTTCGTGACCTGGGCGCTGTCCGGGCGCGGGCGCAGAAAGCGATTAGCGCGCTCGATATCCGCACCCCGTCTTCGCGCCTCAAGGTGGGCGCGCTCTCGGGCGGCAACCAGCAGAAGGTCCTGCTGGCCCGGCTGCTGGAGTTGCAGCCCAAGGTGCTATTGCTCGATGAACCCACCCGGGGCGTCGATGTCGGCGCCAAGTCGGAAATCTACAAGCTGATCGACAGCCTCGCGAAGCAGGGCATGGCGGTGGTCATGATCTCTTCCGAGCTGCCCGAAATCGTCGGCATGGCCGACCGCGTCCTGGTGATGCGGGACGGGGTCATCGCCGGCAACATCGCGCGCGCCCCCGGAGCCCCGATCACGCAAGAGGCCATCATGGCACTGGCCACCCACGCCGACACCGTCGGCGGATCCAAACATCAACCTCTGACCGAAGGAGCGTCAGCATGAGCGACGCAACCGCATCGCAAACTGTTTCCACGCGGGAGCGTTTCAGGAGCTACTTCTTCGCCCTGGGTATGCTGCCGGTGCTGGTACTTCTCGCCATCGGCTTCCATGCCCTGACCGGCAAGTTCATCACCGTGTCGAACCTGTCGATCGTCATGCAGCAGGCGTCGATCAACATCGTTCTCGCCGCGGGCATGACGTTCGTCATTCTCACCGGCGGTATCGATCTGTCGGTCGGATCGACGCTGGCGGCGGCGGCGATGTGTGCCGTGGTGGCGTCCTTCTGGCCGCTGGGCGGCATCGTCGGCGTGCTGGCCGGGCTCTTTGCGGGGCTGGTCTTCGGCCTGGCAAATGGCGCCTTTGTTGCCGGGATGGGATTGCCGCCCTTCATCGTGACGCTGGGGTCGCTTACCGCCGTCCGCGGAATCGCGCGGCTGCTCGGAAATGACACGACTGTTTTCAATTCGGACCTGCCCTTCGAGGCCATTGGAAATGGCAGCCTGTTGGGCGTGCCCTGGCTGGCGATCATCGCGCTGGCGGTTGTCGTCGCGTCCTGGTTCGTACTCAAGCGCACGATCCTCGGTACCTGGATCTACGCCGTCGGTGGCAATGTGGAGGCCGCGCGGCTCACCGGCATCAAGGTCTCGCTGGTGCTGCTCTTCGTCTACGCCGTCTCCGGGGTGCTCGCCGGACTTGGCGGGGTGATGTCGGCGGCACGACTCTACGCCGCGAACGGGCTGCAACTCGGACAAGGGTACGAACTGGACGCCATCGCCGCGGTCATCCTCGGCGGCACCAGCCTGGTAGGCGGTGTCGGGTCGATCTGGGGCACGCTGATCGGCGCGCTGATCATTGCCGTGCTTTCCAACGGCCTGATCCTCTCCGGCGTGTCTGACATCTGGCAGTTCATCATCAAGGGCCTTGTCATCATCGCCGCCGTGGCGCTCGACCGCTACCGGCTCAAGGGCACTTCGAACACCTGAACGATGCGGTCGCCGGTATCCGGCCCCGTCATCGAAAGAAACCTACGCAAAACACGGAGGATCCCCATGCGTAAGTTAACGAAAGTCCTGTTTGGCACTGCCGCTGCCCTTGCAATCGCCACCGGTGCGCAGGCCGAGGACAAGAAGCTCGAGAGCATCGGCATCTCGGTCGGTCTGCTCGGCAACCCGTTCTTCGTGGCCACGATCAAGGGCATCGAGGACCGTGCCCGCGAGATCAATCCCGATGTCGAGATCACCTCGGTTTCGGCCGACTATGACCTCAACAAGCAGGTCAACCAGATCGACAACTTCATCGCCGCCGGCGTTGACATCATCATGCTGAACGCCGTCGACGATACCGCCATCGCGCCGGCCGTGAAGCGCGCCAAGAATGCCGGGATCGTGGTTGCGGCGTTCGACGTTTCCGCCCCCGGCGCCGACGTCACCGTGATGACCGACAACATCGCCGCCGGCACGAAGGCCTGCCAGTTCATCGTCGATGCGCTCGACGGCGAAGGCAACGTCGCGATCATCAAGGGCCCGTCCTCCTCGTCGCTGAACGACCGCTTCAAGGGCTGCTCGGACGTGTTCGCGGCCAATGGTGGCATTAACGTTCTCTCCGACGATCAGAACGGCAAGGCGGCGCGCGATGGCGGGCTCGAAGTGATGCAGGGCCTGCTGACCCGCTTCCAGGATCTCGATGCCGTCTTCGGCGCCAACGACCCGATGGCGCTCGGCGCGCAACTCGCGGCCAAGCAGTTCAACCGCACGGACATCATCATCACCGGTGTGGACGGCGCGCCCGATACCGAGGAATCCCTTGCCGATCCGAGCTCGCTCCTGAAGGCCTCCGCCTCTCAGGATCCCTATGTCATGGCCGGCATGGCGCTCAAAATGGGGTATGAGCTGTTCATGGGCAATGTTCCGGACGAGGACACGGTGTTGATCGAGCCGGTGCTGATCACGGCCGATAACCTCGGCGAGTACCAAGGCTGGACCGCTGCCCGCGACTGAGTCCTTCGAAAGACCGGGCGGCCGCACACTGCGGCCGCCCGGCTACCTATCCGGAAGAGCGCGACGGGCGGGCGCCCCACGGCGCCGACGCTCCGCGAAACGAGAGTGTCGTCCGGATTACACCGGATGCACGTAGGCTGCCCTTCCGTCCATTCTTCTATTGCGCAAGGCGACGGCCTTGCCGGGGTCGTCACGAAGGTCCCCTAGGCCCCAGAATGGATTTGGGGGCAAACCGCAGCAATGGCTCGTCAGAAATCCACCTCGATGGCACTGCCGTTCCTGGCGGCGAGATCGACAACGGCAGCGGCCACCGCGAGATCCTGAAGACCGACGCCGGTGCCGTCGAAAAGCGTGATCTGCTCCGCCGACGTGCGGCCCGGGTGCGTGCCGTTGATGACTGAGCCGAGTTGCGCGATGTCGTTCTCCGCGATCAGGCCGGAGGCGATGGCGTGTTGCGCCTCGCCGATGGAGATGGATTGCGCCACCTCGTCGGTGAAGACAGTGGCGCGCGCCAGAAGTGCCGGATCGACCTCCTGCTTGCCTTTGGTGTCGGTGCCCATGCAGGCGATGTGGGTGCCCGGGCTGACCTGATCGGCCGTCAGGATCGCATCGAAGGAGGAGGTGATCGAAATGATCACATCCGCGTCTCGAATGCCGTCCAGCTCCACCGCTTCAAACGGCAGCCCCGCCTCTGACGCGACCTCCTCCAGGTTCGGCAGCATCTCCGGATGCAGGTTCCAGCCGATGACCTTCTCGAAGCTCCGCTGTTCCAGCGCAGCGCGCAGCTGGAATTTCGCCTGGTGACCGGCTCCGATCATGCCGATGACGCGGGCATCCTCGCGTGCCAGATGCGCAATCGACACGGAGGAGGCGGCCGCCGTCCGCAGCGCGGTCAGGAGATTCCCGCCCACCATCGCCGTCGCCCGTCCGGTATCCGGATCGAAGAGGAAGACGGTGGACTGGTGATTGATCATCCCGTGCTTTTCGAGGTTGTTCGGCCAGTAGCCGCCCGCTTTCAAACCGAGGGTCAGACCGGCTCGGTCGAAACCGCCCTTGAAGCCGTAAAGCGCATCCTCGTGGCCGATGGCCTCGCGCACGACCGGGAAATTGTAGGCATCGCCTGATGCCATGGCCGCGAAGACCTTTTGGACAGCCTCAAAGGCGGCTTCGCGCGTCATCAGGTTGGCAATCTCGCGCTCGGGGACGATCAGCATATGTTTCTCCGTAGATTGTTCGTGCGCCCGTGTGCCGAGCCGGAAGGAGGCATGCACACGGGCGGCTTCCCGGCCCACTTTGGAACCGGTCCTTCCCCTTTGTCGGCAGCGACGTGCTAGTAAGCCTTTCCACGGGCGGAGACCGGCCAAACGGTTTCAACCTTGCCGTTTCGCACGCCGACATACCAGTCGTGGACATTGGCGGTGGGGTCGCAATGGCCCGGTACCAGCCGCAGCTTCTCGCCGACCGCGAGCACGCCATCGGGGTCAGAAATCACCCCGTGTTCATCGGAACACTTGATGTATTCCACGTCGTCGCGGCCGAAGATGAACGGCAGACCACTGTCCACCGATTGCGCCTTGAGCCCCGCGTCGCAGATCGCCTTGTCCGCCTTGGCGTGGCTCATCACCTGGGTGAGAATGAAGAAGGAATTCTCCCACTCGCCCTGGTCGATACGCTTGCCATCCTTGTCGAGGATGCGGCCGTAGTCGGCGTCCATGAAGGCGTAGGAACCGCACTGAAGCTCGTTGTAGACGCCCGAGTTGGACTCGAAATAGTAGGAGCCGGTGCCGCCGCCGGAGACCAGTTCGGGTTCCAGCCCGGCTTCGCAAAGCCCGGCCACGGCGTCTTTCACCTGCGCGATGGCGACGTCGAGCTTCTCCTTGCGCGCCTCGAAGCTGTCGAGGTGCTGCATGGCGCCCTGATAGGCCTGGATGCCGGTGAACTTGAGGTTTGGCGCGGCGTCGATGGCCTTGGCGATCTCGACGACGGCCTCGGTGGTGGTCACGCCACAGCGACCGGCGCCGCAATCGATCTCCACGAAACACTCGATCTCGGTGCCGTGTTTTTGCGCCGCGGCGGACAGTTCGGCCACGTTGTCGATGTCATCGACGCAAACGATGGTGCGCGCCCCGAGCTTGGGGAGCCGCGCCAGCCGGTCGATCTTGGCCGGGTCGCGGACCTGGTTCGACACCAACACATCCTTGATGCCGCCGCGCGCGAAGACTTCCGCCTCGCTGACCTTCTGGCAGCAGACGCCGACGGCGCCGCCGAGTTTCTCCTGCAGCTTCGCCACATCGACGGACTTGTGCATCTTTCCGTGCACGCGGTGGCGCATGCCATGCGCCTTGGCATAGTCGCCCATCTTCTTGATGTTGCGTTCCAGCGCGTCCAGATCGAGCACGAGGCAGGGCGTCTGGATATCGGCCTCGTCCATACCCGGCAGGGCCGGCACGTCGAAACCTACTTCGAGATTGTCGAGATTAACGGGTGCGTTCATGGCTGCGGTTCCTTCACTGAGTCCAGGGCAGGCGGTCGAGGTCGACATTACCGCCGGTGATGATGACGCCGACGCGCTTGCCGCGGAAGGCGTCCGGGTTCTTGAGAATGCAGGCCAGCGGCACGGCGCTGGAGGGCTCCATCACCACGCGCAGATGCTTCCATGTCAGCTTCATCGCGTCGATGATTTCCTGGTCGCTGGCGGTGTAGATCTCGGAGACGTGGTTCGAGACGAAGTGCCAGGTCAGGTCCTTGAGCGGCACCAGCAACCCGTCGGCGATGGTCTTCGGCGCATCGTCGGCGATGATGTGCCCGGCCTTGAAACTGCGATAGGCGTCGTCGGCCTGCTCCGGCTCCGCCGCGATGACCTGCGTCTCCGGCGCCAGCGTCGAGAGGGTGAGGCAGGTGCCCGAGACCATGCCGCCGCCGCCGATCGGAGCAACGACGGCATCCAGCCCGTCGGTCTGTTCCATGAACTCCTTGGAGCAGGTCCCTTGCCCGGCAATCACGCGCGGATCGTTGTAGGGATGCACGAAGTCGCCTCCCGTTTCGGCCTGCACCTTCGCAAAGGTCGCCTCGCGCGAGCTGGTCGAAGGCTCGCATTCGGTGATCTTGCCGCCATAGCGGCGCACCGTGTCTTTCTTGGCCTGCGGCGCCGTGCGCGGCATGACCACGTTGCAGGGAATGCCCCGCAGCATGGCCGCATAGCTGAGGCAGGAGGCATGGTTGCCGGAGGAATGCGTCGCCACGCCCTTCTCCGCCTGCGCATCATCCAGTCCGAACACAGCGTTACTGGCGCCGCGCACCTTGAAGGCGCCCGGCTCCTGGAAGTTCTCGCATTTGAAGAACAGCTCGCAGCCCGCCAGCTCGTTCAAGTAGTCCGAGGTCCGGACCGGCGTCCGGCGGATATGGGGCTTGATGCGCTCGTGCGCGGCCAGCATGTCCTCGTAGGTCGGGATATACATCGCGGTGTCCTTCATCATGCAGCGTCTTTCTGCGGCAGGGCGGAATGGGCACGGTAGTATTCCTGCGCCGCGGCAACGCCGGAGCCCAGTGTGATGTCGAGCCCGAGATCGGCCATGCACATCTCGGCGGTGGCGATCCCTGACAGTGTCATGACATCGGTCAGGCTGCCAAGGTGCCCGATGCGGAAGACCTTGCCCGCAACCTCGCCAAGGCCAACGCCGAAGGCGACGCCATAGGTGTTGGCCGCATGGGTGACGATATCGGTCGCATTGAACCCGTCGGGCGTGCGGATCGCGCTGACTGTGTCCGAATAGACCTCCGGCGAGATCGCGCAGAGCTCCAGCCCCCAGGCCCGCACCGCGGCACGAACGCCCTCGGCGATGCGATGGTGACGTGCGAAGACGTTTTCCAGCCCCTCGTCCAGCAGCATCCGGCAGGCCTCGTTCAACCCGTTCAGCAGACCGACCGCAGGCGTGTAGGGGTAGGCGTTGTTCGCATAGCCCGTCTCCATGTCGCGGATATCGAAGAAGGTGCGGGGCAGGGTGGCGGAGCCGGTCGCCGCCATCGCCTTCTCGCTGAAGCCGGTGATGGCGAGGCCCGCGGTCAGCATGAAGCCTTTCTGCGACCCGGTCACGGCGACATCCACGCCCCACGCGTCAAAGCGGAAGTCCATCGAGGCGATGGAGCTGACGCCGTCGACGAACAGCAGAGCCGGGTGACCGGCGGCGTCCAGCGCGCGGCGCACGGCGGCAATGTCGGACTTCACGCCCGTCGCCGTCTCGTTATGCGTCGCCAGGACGGCCTTGATCTCGTGCCCCTTGTCCGCGGTCAGGATCTCCTCGTAGCGGTCGGCCGGAAGGCCCGCGCCCCATTGGGCCTCGACGATCTGGACGTCCAGCCCGTGGCGCTGGCACATGTCGATCCAGCGGTGGGAGAACATGCCGTTGCGCGCCGCCAGAACCTTGTCCCCCGGCGAAAGCGTGTTGGTCAGCGCCGTTTCCCAACCACCGGTGCCGGTGGAGGGAAAAATGAAGACCTCCGCGCTGTCGCTCTTCAGGACCTTCCGCACACCCTCGCGGGCGGGATGCAGGATCTGGCCAAAGAGCGGCGACCGGTGGTCGATCGTCGGCATGTCGCAGGCCTTGCGCAGGCTTTCGGGGATATTGGTCGGCCCCGGGATGAAGACGGGATTCTGAAAGCTCATGGCGGTCTCCTTGCGTCGTTGCCGCGACATTATGGCAAGTCGCCCACGATGGAAATTTTTTTGAAATCGTTTTTCAAGTGAGGGAGTATGGAGAAAAAAGTATAGTTGTCAGTTGGTTGTATTTTTCATAATGTGAAATATACTTTCATAGTGTGCGGAAAACATCTTATGGAATCCCGAGAGAATGATCAGCGCCCGCATCGCAAGGCCCGGGGAAGGCCTCGCAACTGGGTCGACAAGACGGCCCAGAACACGATCAAGTCACTGGATCGCGCAATGGAGGTGTTCGAGTTCCTGAGTGAAGCCCAGGGCATGACGCTCACCGCGATTTCCGATGAGATGGGGCAATCCCCGGCGACGGTTTATCGAATCCTTGTCACGCTTCAGGGGCGTGGTCTGGTTGGCTTCGATGCCGAGGAACAGCTTTGGCACATCGGGCCGCAGGCCTTCGTGATTGGTGCGCGTTTCCTGCGCCGCACCAGCCTCGTCGACCGTGCGCGTCCGATCCTGAGAAAGCTCATGGAGGCGACCGGCGAGACGGCGAACCTCGGTACCGAGAAGGAGGGCGCTGTCCTTTTCCTCAGTCAGGTGGAGACGAATGCCAGCATCCGCGCGTTCTTCCCGCCCGGGACGCTTTCGCCAATGCATGCGTCCGGTATCGGCAAAGCGCTCCTGGCGGAAATGGATTCCGAGCGGCTGGAACGCACGCTGGGCCGGGCGGAACTCACGATCTTCACGGACCGCACGATCACGGAACGCGCGGCACTACTGGAGGATCTGAAGCAAATCCGCAGTCGGGGGTTTTCCATCGACGACGAGGAGAAGAACACCGGGATGCGTTGTATCGCGGCGCCGGTCTTCGACATGAACCGCGAAGCCATCGCCGGCATTTCGGTGTCCGGCCCGACAAGCCGCGTCGATGGTGGCCAGATCGAACGCCTGAGCCGCCCGGTGATGGAGGCGGCACAGGAACTGACCATCGCAATTGGTGGGCCGGCTACTCGGCCGCCGAGTTGAACCGCTGCGGACGGTGAACCGAGGCTGATCCCGAGTTCAACGCCATGTGCCGATTGACGTCCTTGTAGAGCAGGTAGCGGAACTTGCCTGGACCGCCCGCGTAGCAGGCCTGGGGACAGAACGCGCGCAGCCACATGTAGTCCCCGGCCTCGACTTCGACCCAGTCGTTGTTGAGCCTGTAGACGGCTTTGCCCTCCAGAACATAGAGCCCATGCTCCATGACATGGGTTTCGAGGAACGGGATGACCGCGCCGGGCTCGAAGGTGACGATTGTCACGTGCATGTCGTGACGCATGTCGGCCGGATCCACAAAACGCGTGGTCGCCCACTTGCCATCGGTGCCGGGCATTGGCGTTGGCGCGATGTCGTTCTCGTTCAGGATCAGCACATCCGGTGCGTCCAGTCCGTCGACGGCCACGTAGGCCTTGCGAATCCAGTGGAAACGCAGTGTCTCGCTACCACGATTGAAGAGCGTCCATTCCGTTGAGGGCGGAAGGTAGGCATAGCCACCGGGCGTCAGAACGTGTTCCGCGCCGTTCACATTCAGCGTTGCCGCACCCTCGACTACGAAAAGCACGCCTTCCGCCGTCGGATCGGTTTCCGGGCGCTCCGAACCACCGCCCTGCGTCACTTCCATGATGTATTGCGAGAAGGTCTCTGCGAATCCGCTCAAGGGACGGGACAGCACCCAGAGCCGCGTACCTGTCCAGAAGGGAAGGTAGCTCGTCACGATATCGCGCATCGTTCTACGGGGGATGACGGCATAGGCCTCCGTGAAGACCGCACGATCGGTCAGGAGCTGCTCCTGTCCGGGATGGCCTCCTGTCGGAGCGAAGTATCTGGAAGGCATAGAGGCTCCTCACACAACGGGCGTCAGCAAGACTATGTTCCTGAACGTCAGCAGCGACCACCTTCAAAGCAAACACAGCTCTTTTCGACAATATTTGAAAGTTGGTCACAGCTTCCCTGAATTTCAATAAATGCTGTTGGGATCTGGCCGATTTGTGAGGGTGCCAAGCGGAGCGCAACGTGACCGTCCCGTCCCAGGGGAGGATTTGCCGCGCGCTTCGCCAATGCCAGGAGATGCCGTTGGTAACGATTGGTGGCGGGCAACTCACACGGGCCAACGCCGGACGGGGACGTTGAGAGGCGCCGTGGAACGCCTGTTCGGTTGGCAGAGAAGCGGGACCCATTCGGTCCTGAGCTCGTCGGCGGCAACGGTATCGGCATTGAAACCGCCAATTTTGCGACCTAAGACAACCGGCATGTCCGATCAATCGCCTCCATCCGACCCCAAGTCGCTCATTCGAATTGCGCGAGAATCCGGCCAGGACGAGTACGGCGCGCCGCTCGATCTGGGCGAACGGGTGCGCGAATTGCGCAAGGCGCAGGGCTGGACCCTGGAACAGGCGGCCAGGCAGGCAGGGCTTGCACGCTCCACGTTGTCAAAGATCGAGAACGGGCAGATGTCACCGACCTATGAGGCGCTCAAGAAGCTTGCCGAAGGGTTGAAGATCTCTGTTCCGCAACTCTTCACGCCGCCGCCGCGGGTGGAGGCAAATGGGCGCATGGTGGTCAATATCGCCGGCGATGGCGCGGCACATGCCACGGCCACCTATGAGCACGAATTGCTGGCAAGCGGCTTGAAGACGAAGAAGATGCTGCCATACCGCGCGCGTATCCGGGCGCGCACGATGGAAGAATTCGATGGCTGGGTGCGCCACGAGGGCGAGGAGTTCCTCTTGGTTCTGACCGGGGTCATCCGGCTTTATACGGAGTTCTACGCGCCGGTGGATCTGCGGCGCGGCGACAGCGCCTATTACGACGCGACCATGGGGCACAATGTGGTGTCTGTCAGTCAGGACGATGCGACGATCCTCTGGGTGACGTCGCTCACCTGACCGCGAGGAAGGGGCGCCTCACTCGGCGGCGCAGGCGAAATGCGCCGGCGTCGCGGCGCCCGGCAAGAGGCGCAACTCCACGGCTTCCAGCCCTTCGGCGAGTGTCAGGTCATGCGTGTCGGCGATATATTCCGCGAGCAGGTGCTTGTTGCCGCGGAACCGGACAAGGGCCGCTGTGTCGGCGTGGGGAAACATTGCTTCAAGGCGGTCGAGCTGGCCATGCCAATCCTGCAGAATGTCGCCCCAGGTCATCTCATCCTCCCCGCGTTCCTCCGAACTTCCGGTACGTTAACCGATAGATGCTGCGTTGCGGAAAAAATCTGCGCTGCAGCGGCGGAGGTAGTCTCCAATACATTGGTGCTGAAAGATTATTTCAGCTCTGTGACGGCCCTCTCATATTCTTCAATATCAGTCGGTTAGCGCGAACATGAACGCATGGGTGCGGCGAATCACTCCAGGGGTGATTCGCGGTATTGGCCGCTGCTAGGCGTCCGGCGGCAGCAAGCCCAGCCCGCGCAGATAGATGCCGATCCCTGTTTCCAGAAGGTCGTCGGGCGGGAAGGGCGTGCGGCTGCCCGGCGCTCCGCGCGCGTAGAGTTCAACGACACCGTGGCTCATGGCCCAGATATGAGCGGATATCATCTGTGGCGGCGGGCGCCGATCGGGGGGAAGCTGCCCCATGAGCCCTTCCGCGGCACGTTCCAGAACAGCTGCCGCGCGCTCGGCCGCCGCTGCCAGTTCCGGCACGGACTGCATTGAAAGGCCGGCCTCGAACATCGCCTGGTAGTGGCCGGGGTACTTGCGGGCAAAGGCAAGGTAGGCGCGACCCGTGGCCTCGAAACTCGCCAGCGCGGACGGCTGACCCTTGTCGAAGGCAAACTCCATCAGATCTGCGAAGATCTCGAAGCCCTGCCGCGCGATTTCACACAGCAGATCCTCACGGCCCTCGAAATGCCGGTAGACGGCCGCCGGTGTAACGCCAGCGGCTTTGGCGGCCTCGGATAGGGTGAAGCCCTGCGGCCCCTTGGCCTCGATCAGCCCCAGTGCGGCATCCACCAACGCCTGCCGAAGATTGCCGTGGTGATAGCCGCGCTTCTTAGGCATGAATCAGGGCAGGGCCCCCGCAGATCGCGGGATCGAGTTCCCCCACGACCTTCTTTTTCTTGCCTTCGTAGTTGATCTGGCTCAGCACAAGGCGAATTGCGGAAACGCGGGCGCGACGCTTGTCGTCGGCGCGGATCACGGTCCAGGGGGCGTAGATCTCGTGGGTCAAGTGCAGCGTCTCGGAGATGGCCTCGGAATACTCATCCCAGTAATTTAGGCCGTCGACATCGATTTTGGAGAGCTTCCACTGCTTGAGCGGATCATGTTCGCGCGAAAGCATCCGGTTCAGCTGCTCCGCCTGACTGATGTTGAGCCAGATCTTGAAGAGGCGGATGCCGTCCTCCACAAGCAGCTTCTCGAAATCGGGCAATTGGCGGAAGAAGGCCTGCCGTTCTTCGTTCGAACAGAATCCGAAGACCTTCTCCACCACGCCCCGATTGTACCAGGAGCGGTCGAAGAGACAGATCTCGCCGCCCGCAGGCATCTGTTCGACATAGCGCTGGAAATACCATTGATTGACCTCCCGGCTCGTGGGCTTGGAGAGCGCCACGACGCGGGCCGAGCGGGGATTCATATGCTCCATGAAGCGCTTGATCGCACCGCCTTTTCCGGCGGTGTCACGTCCTTCGAAAACCACGGCGATGCGTTCGCCGGAGTGTTGCGCCCAGGCCTGCAGCTTCACCAGTTCGATCTGCAATTTGTGCAGCGTGTCCTCGTAGAGCTCCTTGTCCATCCGGTCTGGATAGGGGTAGCTGTGATTGAGGATCGGTTTGCCACCGGATGACTTGACGGCTTCCCTGACGTCTTCTGGGGCCTTTTTCTTGAAGAACTCGCTGATCGCGCCATCGAACGGCAGACTGGACATGGTGGTTTCCCGTTTTTTTCCAGTATGTCGGCGGATCGGTGGCAGTTCAATCCATGCAACCGGTAGGTTGTCGTCGGATTGTACTCTGGATGTTACACATTTCACGAGCTTGCCGATACGAAAGGGGGGATCGCTTGGACGCCTTCACGGAATCCACGTTCGGCGAATTGAACGCCGAAGACTACGACGATCTGCACGATCCCGGCACCACGGAAGACACGGTTGCACTCATTTCCGAAGTCGCCGGCGACGGGAGAATCCTGGAGCTGGCGATCGGCACTGGGCGTGTGGCCTTGCCTCTGGCGCGCCGAGGGCATTCCGTTACCGGGATTGAAGGGTCGCCACTGATGGTCGAGAAGCTTCGGGAGAAACCCGGATCGGAGCGGATCTCGGTAAAGGTCGGCGATTTTGCCGACGTCGCCGTCGACGGACGGTTCGATCACGTATTTCTGGTCTACAACACGCTCTTCAACCTGCAGTCCCAGGCAGATCAGCTACGCTGTTTTCGGAATGTCGCCGCGCGTTTGAACGATGGTGGCACGTTTCTCGTCGAGGCGTTCGTCCCGGACTTTTCGGCGTTCACCGACGGACAGCGGGTATCAACACGGTATCTGGACCGAGGATCGGTGTTCCTCGAAGCCGTCGTGCACGACCCGGTGTGCCAGTTGCTCGAGTTTCAGCGCATTCGAATAACCGAGGCAGGAACGCGACTGGTACCGCTGCGCCTGCGCTATGCCTGGCCGAGCGAGATCGACCTGATGGCACGTCTTGCCGGATTGACCCTCGACGCACGGTGGGGCGGGTGGCACCGGGAGCCATTCGACGCCGGCAGCAGCATGCACGTTTCGCTCTACCGCAAACCGCAGCCTGCTGCCGGATAGGGGCCCGCGCCGGACGCAGCCCTACCAGTGGCCTGAGCCGATTGCATCGAGGTTGAAGGGCGTGGTCTGGTATATCTCGTTGATCCAGTTGCCATAGAGCAGGTGCGCATGGCTGCGCCAGCGGTTTGTCGGAATGGTCTCGGGGTCGTCATGCGGGTAGTAGTTCACCGGAACGGCGATCTTCTTTCCGGCCGAGACATCGCGGTCGTACTCCTCCTTGAGCGTGCCGCTGTCGTACTCGAAATGGTTGAACATATAGAGCGCCCGGTGATCCGGGTCCTTGACCAGAGCCGGTCCGGTCTCGTCCGAAGCTAGCAGCGGGATCAGCCCTGGTACCGCCTCCACTTCATGCTGGCGGATTTCCGTCCAGCGGCTGACCGGCATCAACAGGTCGTCCGAAAAACCGCGAAGGTAGGGAGAGGCGGGGGCGAGGTTCTGGTGCCGGAAACAGCCGAACGCCTTTTCGTCCAGCATGTGTTTGGGCACGCCGTGGAAGTGGTGAATCATCGCCATGCCGCCCCAGCAGACGCCAAAGGTCGAATGCACGTTGGTCTGCGTCCACTCAAAGATCCGGGTCAGCTCGTCCCAATAGGTGACCTCTTCGTACGGGAGGTGTTCCACGGGGGCGCCGGTGATGATCAGCCCGTCGTATTTCTCCTCCGTCAGGTCTTCCCACGGCTTGTAGAACGCCTCCATGTGTTCCGCGGCGGTGTTCTTCGTCTCGTGCGAGGATATCCTGATCAGGTGCAGATCGATCTGCAGCGGGGTCGCGCCAATGAGCCGGGCGAACTGCGTCTCGGTCTGGATTTTCTTCGGCATCAGGTTCAGCAAAGCGATCCTGAGCGGGCGGATGTCCTGCCGCTCCGCACGGTCCTCGCCCATGACCATGACGCCCTCGTTCTGAAGGACGTCGAAGGCGGGCAATGTCTCGGGCAGTTTGATCGGCATGGAAGGACTCGCTTGTTGGAGCGCCTGACATAGCCCTGCGCTTAGCCGCGCTCAAGGGCGTGCCCGATCAGCGCATCGAACTTGTCAGGTGTGTTGGCGGCTGCGACCTCTTCGGCGGACACGGTCACGCCCCAGTTTTCCGCCATTGCCCTGTAGGCTGGCCGGCGGGCGGCCATGGCGCGACGATAGGCGAATCGTACGAAGCTGTCCGGATCAACTTTTGCCGCTTCCGTGTTGTTTTCGTGCAGAAAATCCTGCCAGCACGTCTCGGTGAAGGACGCCCGGTAGCACATCGGTTTCGGTGCCCGATCGAAGCGCCGTACCAGCTCTTCCGCGTGGTCCTCCGAGCCCTCGATCCATACCAGCAACATGGCGGCATTGAGCGTCGTGAGGATCGGGTCGTCGGGGTCCTGGGGGTTCACGACCTCGCAGATCGATCCGCCGGAATCGCAGACGAAGTGCGGATAGCCATAGATTTCCTCGGCGCGGTCGATGAAATGCGGCGCGTCCAGCAGCGCAGCCCGTTCGGCTGCATGATGTTGTTCCTGACGCTTGGCGTATTCGGCCATCGGGAGGCCGCCCTTGGCCGGGTCGCCGGGCTTTCCGAGGTAGTGGGAGAGCGGCGCCAGGTTGTTGAAGGTGATGTTGGACGCGATGTAGATCGAATCCGTCAACAGGAGTTCCCGCAGTTTCGGAACCTTCATCGCCTCGCGTTTGAACTCGTCCGAGATCAGCTCGCCCATGTAGCGGGTGCCGATGCGGTAATCGATCGAATAATGAAACCAGTCGCCATGCGCGCGCAGCATGTTGGAAACGTGCGTCTTGCCGAGGCCGGACATACCGAAGAGCAGCAGACGTTTTTTCGGCGCGGCCGCCCAGGCGGCGGCGTTGGGGTAGAGGCGGGGCGGTGTCTTCATGCGATGAGTGGTAGCGAGCCGGCCGGATGCAATCCAGAGGGTTTCTCCATGGTCGCGTCCAATGCGCCCTGCTGTGGCGTCGCTGCGGCGACGGGTAGGGGCGGATGACAATGCCCGAGTCCGTGGTGACGGTCTGCGGCCCGCGTATTGTGGTTCGGGAACCACCACCGCGCAGCTTTTTGGGGGGACCAGCCCGGCCGAGGGGGCACTGTGGCCTGTCGGTCTCTTTCTGTCGACGGGTTTTGCGCGCGCCGACATTCCGCGAATTGAGCGAGTTGGCGCGGCCGAAGGTCACCGCTGATGGTGATCCGGAAGACGCGCGCGGCTGCCAAAGCCTGTGGTGGCGGTCGGCTTGAAAGCGGACGAACTGCCTGTCCGTCGAGCCTTGGCCCGTCCCGCGCCGTCAAATCTGAAACGCCCCCGCGCCGCGAGGCAGACGGGGGCGTTTCGAGGTCACTTGGGAACGCGGCCGGGCGGTCAGAAGTCGTAGCCGACCCTGATGCCAAGCGACAGCGCGGTGTTTTCTGTGAAGTCCGCCCGCGCCACATCCGGCGTTCCGGTCTCGGGCTGGGCGTCGCCCAGCCACGTGTAGCGGGCACCGCCCGATATCTTGACGTCACCCATATCGTAGGATGCGCCGACCGCGAGCGCCCAGAGGCCATTCGACGGCGCAAGCGGCGAAACGAGTTTGTCGGTTTCCGCCTCGTAGCTGACGGCAAGCGAGCCCGCCCATTGATCGGTAAATTGCCGGCCGACCCCGATCTGATAGGTTGTCGTGTCTTCCAGCTCCACCAGGCCACTGCCGGTCGCTTTCACGAAGTTCGTTGGATCGATCCGGAACTCGCTCCAATCCACCCATCGGATCGAACCGAAAACCAGCGTATCCTCGGCCACGCCGGACTGGAAATCCAGATTGACCGATTGCGGCGTCTTCACATCCGTCGTCGACTCGCCGTCGTAGGGATTGACCGCGATCAGGCCGTAGACAGGGTGATTGACCAACACGTCCGGCCCGCTTTCGCGGGTTTTCATTTCATGCGTGATGGAGGAGCTGTAGGTCAACGCCACGCGCAGGGCGATGTCCGGGATCTCGTAGGCCGCACCGAGCACGTACCCCAGAGCTGTATCGCGCTCCAGTTCCACGTCATAGCCGTTCGCCGTACCGATGCTTTCGCCCGCAGCGGGGGGCGCAATGGCGCCGATGGCGGGGATCATCTCTTCCGTGGGACCGTAGGCAAGGCCGCTCAGGTCGATATCGCCTTCTGCGGTCTGGATTCGAAGGCCGCCATAGGCGCTCCAGCGTGCATTGAAATTGTATCGCAACAACGCCGTCAGGGCATTGGTCTCTGCAAAGGCACTCGTCCCGCCCAGCTCGGTCGTGCCCGGGTCGCCGGAGTATTCCACATCGGCACCGTAGGGCTGGTCGAATATCAGCGCGCCCGACAGGGAATCGTTGAACCGGACTTTTACCGCCGTCCCGACACTCCAAAACGCGCCGCCCACGTCGTCATAGCCGGTGCCGCCCGGCAAGCCGACCTGCGAAATACCCAGTCCCGTGCCGGAAAGGTCCGGCGATGTATGCGCGAATGACAATTCAAAGTAATTGCCTGTTTCTCCGCCCTTTTCAAACAGCGCGCCAATGGGTTGGCCCGTTCGGTCCAATCCGCCGGCGATCGCTCCCCCAGACAGCGCCGCGAGGACCGATGCGCTGGTCACTAACATTCTCATTCAGGTCTCGTCCCTTATTTCCTAGGTGCCGGCATTTCTGTTGCTGCCGGTAATCGTTGGTATTGTGTGGCCGAAAAAACCTAAGTGTTGCGTCGTCAAAACGTCAATTTTTACGCTCCGTCACATTCTCGAAATGGCCGCTTCGAAGCTACGTCGCGTAAATTGAGCTATTTTGCTTAACGATTGGTTTCTTTGGGTGCAGTGTCATCTCCCCGCGGCGGTCACGGGGCGGTTTCCGGCCGTCCGGCCGCGGAGGTTCAGCCAATTGGCACCGAATATGATCGCCGCTCCGACCAGCACCCAGGCATCGACGGGTTCCGAATAGAATGCCATTCCAATTGCTGCCATGACCGGCAGGCGAAGAAAGTCCATCGGCATGACCATCGCCGCGGGTGCCAGGGCCAGCGCGCTCGACAGGCAGAAGTGCGCGGCAAGGCCGGTCGCCCCGATCAGCGCCAGCCACGGCATCGCAGTCGCGGAGGGCACAGCAATGTGCCCGTCGATACCGGCACAGATCGCCCCCATGACCGCCTGCATCAGAGTCAACCAGAACATGATGCAGGTGATACTCTCGGTGCGTGTGAGCCTGCGGGTGAAGAGGGCGGACCCGGCGAACCCTATGGCTGCCGCCGCCGCGGCGATCATCGGCGGCGACAGGCTGCCGACCTCCGGTCGCACGACGATAAGAACGCCGGCAAATCCCACCAGTGCCGCCAGCGCCCGCGTTGCAGTGAGTTTCTCGCCAAGGATCAGGGGCGCCAGCAGCGCCACCCAGATCGGCGAGGTGAATTCCAGCGCCATGAGATGCGCCAGCGGGATAAGTGCCAGCGCGAAGAACCACAGGTTTTGTCCTGTGAAATGGCAGAGGTTTCGCGCCAGGTGCCATTTCATGTTGCGCGTATTGACCTGTGAAAGCGCGCCGGTGGCGCCGCCAATAACCAGAACAATCCCGAAGGAGACAATAGAGCGGTACATCAGGATCTCGAACGTGTCGTGTTCCAGCGATACCGCGCGTCCCGCAACCGCCATCAGCGAGAAGGAGGAAATGGCACCTGCCATCCAGAAGGCGGCGCGCAGGGGGTGGGACTCGGACATTGGGCGTGCTTTCAGTCAGCGCAAAACGCGCCGTGGCTGCGTGACCCGAAATTGACGCGGATGCAAGTGGCCGTCGCGCGTGCATGGCGGGAACGCCGCAGGCGCAATGGGCGCGCGGTGTGGAGGCCCAAACGAGTTGGGGGCGCCCATTGCGGGCGCCCCCCTTTGTCACTGTCCCGTTGTTCTTTGGATTAGCAGCTGTAGTACAGCTTGAATTCCATCGGGTGCGGCGTGTGCTCGTAGGCGTAGATCTCTTCCCACTTGAGATCCATGTAGCCCTCGATCTGGCTCTTGGTGAACACGTCGCCCGCAAGCAGGAACTCGTGGTCGGCTTCGAGGCACTCCATTGCCTCACGCAGCGAGGCGCAGACCGTCGGGATGCCTTCCAACTCTTCCGGCGGCAGGTCGTAAAGGTCCTTGTCCATGGCTTCGCCCGGATGGATCTTGTTCTTGATGCCGTCAAGGCCGGCCATCAGAAGGGCCGCGAAGCACAGGTAGGGGTTGGAGGACGGGTCGGGGAAGCGGGCCTCGACACGCTTGGCCTTCGGGCTTTCCGCCCACGGGATACGCACGCAACCGGAGCGGTTAGACGCCGAGTAGGCGCGCAGAACCGGCGCTTCAAAGCCCGGGATCAGGCGCTTATAAGAGTTGGTCGACGGGTTGGTGAAGGCATTGAGCGTTTTGGCGTGCTTCAGGATACCGCCAATGTAGTAGAGCGCCTCGTCGGAGAGATCGGCGTATTTGTCGCCCGCGAAGAGCGGCTTGCCATCTTTCCAGACCGACATGTTGACGTGCATGCCGGTGCCATTGTCGCCAGCGATCGGCTTCGGCATGAAGGTTGCCGACTTGCCGTATGCGTGAGCAACGTTGTGCACGACGTACTTGTACTTCTGCAGTTCGTCGGCCTGCTTGGTCAGGGTACCGAAGATGAGGCCGAGCTCGTGCTGGCACGACGCAACCTCGTGGTGGTGCTTGTCGACCTTCATGCCCATGCGCTTCATGGTCGAGAGCATCTCGGAGCGCAGGTCCTGGGCGTCGTCGGTGGGGTTCACGGGGAAGTAGCCGCCCTTGACGCCGGGCCGGTGGCCCATGTTGCCCATCTCGTATTCGGTGTCGGTGTTCCAGGCGGCGTCGATAGCGTCCACCTCGTAGCCGACCTTGTTCATCCCGACCTGGAAGCGGACGTCGTCGAACAGGAAGAATTCGGCCTCGGGGCCCATGTAGGCCGCGTCGCCGATGCCGGAGGATTTCAGGTAGGCTTCGGCCTTCTCGGCGGTACCGCGCGGATCGCGCTCATAGGGTTCGCCGGTGTCCGGCTCGACGACGGAGCAATGCACCGCCAGCGTCTTTTCGGCGTAAAACGGGTCCATGTAGACCGAATCCGTATCCGGCATCAGCTTCATGTCGGATTGGTCGATCGACTTCCAGCCGGCGATGGAGGAGCCGTCGAACATGAAGCCCTCTTCCAGGAAATCCTCGTCGACCTGGTCGGACATGACGGTGACGTGCTGCAGCTTGCCTCGCGGATCGGTGAAACGAACGTCGACGTAGGCGACATCCTCGTCCGCAATGGTCTTGAGAACCGCTTCTTTGCTCATGTGACTTCTGTTTCCTCTGTCAGAAATTGTGTTGGATGGTCGGGGTCCAGAGTGGCTCAGAGCGCGTCGTCGCCTTCCTCGCCGGTTCGGATGCGGATCGCCTGCTGGACGTCGGAGATGAAGATCTTGCCGTCACCGATCTTGTCGGTCTTGGCGGCCGTCGTAATGGCTTCGATGGCACTGTCGAGCTGGTCATCGGGAAGCACGACTTCAATCTTCACCTTGGGCAGGAAATCCACGACGTACTCGGCGCCGCGGTACAGTTCCGTATGCCCCTTCTGCCGCCCGAAACCCTTGACCTCGATCACACTCAACCCTTGCACGCCGACATCTTGAAGCGCTTCCTTCACGTCGTCGAGCTTGAAAGGTTTGATGATGGCTTCGATTTTTTTCATGGTGGCGGCCGACTCCCTGTGATCCGTCCCGGT
The DNA here is from genome assembly GCF_001509585.1 of Tropicimonas marinistellae. Lineage (GTDB taxonomy): Bacteria > Pseudomonadota > Alphaproteobacteria > Rhodobacterales > Rhodobacteraceae > Tropicimonas > Tropicimonas marinistellae. Next base: position 237,064 of record NZ_LNCI01000003.1, read on the forward strand.
AAATGCAGAGACCATCATCGCTGAGGCGGAACAATTCAAGAGCTACGGCAGGATTGCGGCGAAGAGCCCTTTCCAATGCGTGTGGTTAAATGCTGTGCAAAATGAACAAAACTTGGGCAATAAATAAATAGGACTGGCCGGATTCCATGACTGAACTACTCACTTCTGCACAAATGCGCGCCATTGAGCAGGCGGCATTCGATCTCGGCGCGGCCACCGGGAGCGAGTTGATGGAGCGTGCCGGACAGGGCGTCGTGGATGCGATGTTTGCCGCGTTCCCGGACTTGGAGGAGGGCCACAGGCACGCGGTGATTCTCTGCGGTCCCGGCAACAACGGTGGCGACGGGTTCGTGATCGCGCGCCTGTTGCAGGAGCGCGGATGGCAGGTCGAGTGCTTCTTGTACGGCGATGCGATCCGCCTTCCGCCTGACGCAAAGGCCAACCACGACCGGTGGGCCGACATGGGGCAGGTCGTTCCCTTCGCCGACTGGCGCTTCGGGCTGCGGTACGGTGTTCGCATGGCCAGCGAAAAGGCGCCGTCGGTTCTGATCGACGCGCTCTTCGGGACCGGGCTGACACGTCCGATGGAGGAAGACCTCGACCAGGCTCTGCGGGAACTGGATGCGGCCTTCCCGAAGGGCACGGCGCGTCGCGTGGCCGTGGACGCGCCGTCAGGGCTGTGCATGGATTCCGGCCGCCCCCTGATGTTGGGCTCCAGGGAGGAGTTGCCGCTGAGGTTCGATCTCGCGGTCTCCTTCCATCGCCGCAAGCTGGGGCATCTGCTGGCCGAAGGGCCGGATTGTTGCGGTTCGGTTGCCGTGGCCGATATCGGGCTCGATCAGGGAGCATTGCGGACGGCGCGCCCGGAACTCCGGGAAGTTCTCGGGGCGGCCGTGACGGCCGCCATTCCCCGGGCCTACGAACTACGCAAGGGGAGTGACGACACTGCGGCGAGCCACAAATACGACTACGGCCACGCTTTGATACTGTCCGGTGGTCCGGGCCACACGGGCGCTGCGCGCCTGGCCGCCCGTGGCGCGCTGCGGGTCGGCGCCGGTCTTGTCACCGTGGCCGCGCCCGGTACGGCGGTGAGCGAATGTGCGGCGCATTTAACGGCGATCATGTTGACGCGCTGTAACGGAGCCTCCGATCTGGGCGGGCTGCTGGAGGACGACCGCAAGAACGCGCTTTGCCTGGGGCCGGGGCTCGGGATCGGCGCGGCGACCCGCGACATGGTGATGACTGCGCTCGGCAGCCGCCGCCGCTGTGTACTGGATGCCGATGCGCTGACCTCCTTCGAAGGCTCGCCACCGACGCTCTTCGCCCATCTGCACAGCCGGGTGGTTCTGACCCCACATGCCGGAGAGTTTGCTCGGCTGTTCCCGGACATCTGGCGCAAGCTCTCCGAAGCGCCGCAGGGTGGTCCGGCCTATTCGAAGGTGGAGGCCACGCAGGAGGCGGCCGCGCGGGCCGGCTGCATCGTGCTGTTCAAGGGCAGAGACACGGTAATTGCCGAACCGGGCGGGCGGACGGTCTTGAACGCCGCTGCCTACGAGCGGTCCGCGCCCTGGCTTGCGACCGCAGGCGCAGGTGATGTCCTCGCGGGAATGATCACGGGGCTCCTCGCGCGCGACATCTGGCCGGTTACCGCGGCCGAGATCGCCGTTTGGCTACATGTCGAGGCCGCGCGCAGGTTTGGTCCGGGCGTGATCGCAACGGATCTTCCCGATCAATTGCCGGGGGTGTTTCGCGAACTTGGTCTGTAGCGCCGCCGACCAACCGGACCAACGCCCGGGGGCAGGCACATTTCGGCGCATGCCCTGCCGCGCCCGTTGCCTGCTTTCACTCAGCGCGGCGGCGCAGATCTTCGGCGATACTCTCCTGCCGGCAGTCGACGTGGAAGACGCGGACTAGGACCTCGCCAGTACCAATCAGCGGCGTTCACGTCCCTTTATCTCGGTCCAGAGGGCATCCATTTCTTCCAGGCTGGCGTCGGACGGCGTGCGCCCGCCTTCGTGAAGAGCGTCTTCGATCGCATTGAAGCGGCGGGTGAATTTTGCGTTGGTTCGGCGCAGTGCCTGCTCTGGGTCGATGCCGAGGTGGCGCGCGAGATTGGCCAGCACGAAGAGCATGTCGCCCATCTCGTCCTCGATGGCGTCGGTGTCACCTTTGGCCGTCGCCTGCGCGAGTTCCTCGGCCTCCTCGCGGATCTTGTCGAGCACAAGGTCGGGGTTTTCCCAATCGAATCCGACCCTTGCGGCGCGTTTCTGGAGCTTGTAGGCGCGCAGCAGGGCCGGCAGCCCGAGGGCCACCCCGTCGAGGACACGCGCTTCGCCTTTCGCAGCGCGTTCCTTTGCCTTCTGCACCTCCCAGTCGCGGGTCTGTTGTTCCGCGCTCTTGTCGCGACTCTCGTCGCCGAAGACATGCGGGTGGCGGGCGACCATCTTGTCGGAGATCCCGTCCGCGATTTCGGCGAAGGTAAAGCGGCCCTCCTCGGCACCCATTTGCGCGAAATAGACGACCTGGAGCAGAAGATCGCCCAATTCGTCCTTCACTTCGTTCCAGGCCTCGCGCTCGATGGCGTCGGCCACCTCGTAGGCCTCCTCGATCGTGTAAGGCGCAATCGTTTCCCAGCTCTGCTCGATGTCCCACGGACAGCCGTGATCGGGGTCACGCAACCGGGCCATGATCTCCAACAGACGCGGCATGGCGCCGTTCGCGGCATGGATGAGAGAATCAGGCAAGGGGGCTCTCCTTCGCGGCCAGATGCGGCGAGTTAGTGTGGTTCGGGGGGGCTTGTCCATGGGTGCGGTTGCGGGTTCGGTGCCGGGGCTCTTGACCAAGGGCGCGCAATCCGGCACGCAGCCCGGCATGGTTCCCGAGGACAAACTGGATGAGATCGCCGCGCGCTTCGAGTTTCTGGAAGCGAAGATGGCAGGTGGTGCTGAAGCGGGCGAGATCGCACGGCTCGCCAAGGAATACTCCGATCTGAAACCCGTGGTGGCCGAGATAGCCGCCTGGCGGCAATGCCGGGCCGATATTGCCGAGGCAGAGGAACTGCTGGCCGATCCGGAGATGCGCGACCTGGCGGAGGAGGAGCTTCCGGCATTGCGCGAGCGGCTGCCGGAACACGAACGGGCGCTGCAGCTGGCGCTGCTGCCCAAGGACGCCGCGGACGCGCGCCCGGCGATGGTCGAGATCCGGCCCGGCACCGGCGGAGAGGAGGCGGCGCTCTTCGCGGGGGATCTCTTGCGGATGTATCAGCGCTATGCCGAGGCCCAGGGCTGGCGTTTCGAGCTGGTGGAGGCACAGGAGACAGAACTCGGCGGCATCAAGGAAGCGGTGGCGCATGTGCAGGGCGAGGGGGTCTTTGCGCGGCTGAAGTACGAATCCGGCGTGCACAGGGTTCAGCGCGTTCCGGAAACGGAGAGCGGCGGCCGCATCCACACCTCGGCGGCCACGGTAGCGGTGCTTCCGGAGGCCGAGGAGGTGGATATCGACATTCCCGCAGGCGATATCCGCATCGACACGATGCGCGCCAGCGGCGCGGGCGGGCAGCACGTGAACACGACCGATTCAGCGGTGCGGATCACCCACATACCGTCCGGGATCGTGGTGACGAGTTCGGAAAAATCCCAGCACCGGAACCGGGAGATCGCGATGCAGGTGCTGCGCGCCCGGCTCTACGATCTGGAACGCCAGAAAGCCGATGCGGAGCGCGCGGCGGACCGCAGGAGCCAGGTGGGATCCGGCGACCGCTCCGAGCGCATTCGCACCTACAACTTCCCGCAGGGGCGGATGACGGATCACCGGATCAACCTGACACTCTACAAGCTCGACCAGGTGATGCAGGGGGATTTGGGAGAGGTGATCGACGCGCTGACGGCGGATGATCAGGCGCGCAAACTGGCGGACCTGGGGGCGTGAACCAGCCGGCAGGCAGGGTGCAGGACGGGATCGCCGTTCTGACGGCCGATTTGTCGGAGGGCGATATCGATCAACCGGCGCGGGAAGCGCGCATGATCATGGCCCATGTGATCGGGATCGACGCCTCCCGTATGTCGCTGCACGTTCAGGACGCGCTGTCGGCGGACGCACTTGGGCTTGCGCGGAGCCTTGGATCGCGGCGGTTGGGCGGGGAGCCGTTGAGCCATATCCGTGGATATCGCGATTTCTGGGGGCGGCGGTTTCAAGTGGACCGCCGCGTGCTCGACCCGCGCCCGGAGACGGAATGCCTGGTGGCCGAGGCCCTTCGTGAGCCGTTCTCGCAGGTGCTGGACCTCGGAACCGGATCGGGCTGCATCCTGATTACGCTGCTTGCGGAGCGCGCGTCGGCGGTTGGACTCGGTGTGGATGCCTCCGCAGGAGCGCTCGAGGTCGCACGGGCGAACGCGGGGACGCACGGTGTCGATGGGCGGTGCGCGTTGGAGGAGTCCGATTGGTTTGGGAAGGTTGACGGTCGCTATGATCTCATCGTCTCAAATCCACCCTATATCGCATTGGAAGAGATGGAAGATCTGGCCCCCGGGGTCACCGGCTACGAGCCACGCATGGCACTGACCGACGAGGGCGACGGGCTCGGGGCCTATCGCCGGATCGCCGCCGGTGCGCCGCAACACCTGGCACAGGGAGGCCGGTTGCTGGTGGAGATCGGGCCGACCCAAGGGCGCGCTGTCGCGGCGCTTTTTACGGCGGCGGGGCTTGAAGATGTCAGGCTTCATCCCGATTTCGATGGGCGAGACCGCGTGGTCAGCGGACGCGCAAATCCCGGATGAGTGGCATTCGCGGCACGAATTCCGTTCCTTTTCGGCCTTTTCCGGCGCATTCCGCCGTTTTGGGCTTGCCAGCGTCCCTGCCGCGTGCTTAGCAGACAAAGCGCGGATTGGCGGCCTACGGCCCCCCGCGCAAGAAAGCCATAACAACTCGGACCGTCGCACGGGCAACTCGCCCGGTCGCCTTCAACACAGGGTCCACACCGCAACAAGGCGGAACTAGATACCTATGAGATCATCCAAGTCACGTTCGCGTTCCAAGTCGAATCGCTCGCGCTCGATGGGCAACATCGTCAACCGGGTCTTCGACTCCTCCGGCCCGGAGGGTAAAGTGCGTGGCACTCCGCAGCAGATCATCGACAAATATGCGCAGCTCGCGCGCGACGCGACGCTGGGCAACGACCGCGTCGCGGCGGAGAACTTCCAGCAACACGCGGAGCACTATGCCCGGATGCTAGGCGAAGCGCAGCGTGAGCAGGAGGCGCGGCGCGAGCAGCAGGAGCAGGCCAACCGGGAACGCCAGCGCGAGCGCCACGAGAATGGCAACGCCGGCGGCAGCGGGCAGGGCGGCGGCAGTGGACAGGGCGGCGGCGGTGGCGATTTTAGCCAGAAACGCGAGCCGCAGCAGGGGCAGCCCGAAGCGCTGGAGGCGCTGGATCAATCGGATCGCAGCCAGCCTGACGTGATCGAGGATGACCTGCAGAGCACGCCGCAACCTGACATCGTGATGGGAGAGGCCCAGCAGCCGGCCCCGGACAAGGCGGCCAAGGAAGCAGAGCCGGTGGACGGCGACAGCGGCCTTGTCGAAACGCCGGAGAGCAAACCGAAGGCCAAGCCGAAAGCCAAGCCGCGCACGCGTAGTCCGCGCGCGCGCAAACCCAAGGCACCGACCGCCGAGGCGGAAGCGGCCGCGCCGAGCGAGGCGCCTGGTCCCGCCCAGACAGGCGGCGAAGGCTCCGCCGAGGTGGCCGAGTAGCCAGGCGGCACACACAGGACACGCGCCAACCCGGAGGTGCTCCCGCCCGTCGTCAGCGCATCTCGCGATGCGCCTCCTCCCGTTGGGCCAGGCCGCGCGCGGTCCGCGCGCGGGAGCCGACACGGACCTGCAGGCCGGTTTCATGTGGGTGGCCCGGAGCGCACGGCGAGACATGCCAGATCGGATACCGCTTGGCCGCCGCCGCAGGTGCGAGCATCGATCCGTTTCCACGCAACATTGCGGGGGCCGCGGGTGACTCAGGTTCCGGGGAGGCGATCCCGGTCCGACACGGCGCGCGCGAGGGCGGCAAACCCTTCGATCGGCACCTGTTCGGCCCGCTCTGTCGGTTGGATTCCGGCGCTTGAGAGCAGCGCTTCCACATCGCCACCCAGCCCTTTCAATGCCGCCCGCAGCATCTTGCGCCGCTGGTTGAACGCCATCGCGACGACACGGCTCAGCATTTCGGGATCCGCCGGATAGCGCGGCTCGGCAAGCGGCCGCAGATGCACGACGGCGGAACTCACCTTCGGCGGCGGGGTAAAGGCGCCCGGCGGCAGGCGCAATGCAATGCGGGCGTCGCAGCGCCACTGTGCCAGCACCGCCAGCCGACCGTAGGCCTTGGTTCCAGGCCGTGCCACGATCCGTTCGGCGACCTCCTGCTGGAACATCAGCGTCAGCGAGGCCCAGTAGGGCGGCCAGCTCGCCGGTGACAGCCAGCGCGTCAGCAATTCGGTGCCCACGTTGTAGGGCAGGTTCGCGACGATATGGATCGGCGGCGCCAGATGCGCCAGAGGGTCGACGTCCAGCGCATCTCCCTCGATCACCTCGAGCCGGCCGGGATAGGCGGCTGCCACATCCGCCAGAGCCGGCAGGCAGCGCGCGTCCTTCTCGATTGCCAGAACCCGCCCGGCGCCTTCCGCCAGCAGGCCGCGTGTGAGGCCGCCCGGACCGGGGCCGACTTCCAGCACCGAGGCGGACGACAGGTCGCCCGGAATCCGCGCGATCCGTGCCGTCAGGTTCAGGTCGAGCAGGAAATTCTGTCCCAGCGACTTCTTTGCCGCGAGACCGTGGGTCCGGATCACCTCGCGGAGCGGCGGCAGCCCGTCGATCGCGCTCATCGTGGCGTTCCCGCCCGCGTTTGCGCCATCCGCGTGGCCATCCGCAGCGCCTCCACCGTCGAGCGGATGTCGGCCGTACCGGTGCCGGCAATGTCGAAGGCGGTACCGTGATCCGGCGAGGTTCGGATAAAGGGCAGGCCAAGGGTCACATTCACGCCGCGTGCGAAATCCAGTGTCTTGATCGGGATCAGCGCCTGGTCGTGATACATGCAGATCGCCGCGTCGTAGCGGCTGCGTGCTTCGGCATGAAACATCGTGTCGGGGGGGAGGGGGCCCGCAATGTGCATCCCGTCGTCACGTAGCCGGTCCAGCAGGGAGGCGATCCACGCCAGCTCTTCGTGCCCCATGGCGCCGCCTTCGCCGGCGTGCGGGTTGAGGCCGGCGACCGCGAGCCGCGGCGCGCAAAGGCCGAAATCACGGCGCAGACCCGCCTCCGTGATACGGATCGTCTGCTCCAGAAGTGACGGTGTCAGGACGGTGGGCACATCGCGCAGCGCGATATGGATCGTCGTCGGAACCACCTTCAGCGCCTCGCAGGCCAGCATCATCACCACCCGCTCGACCCCGGCCTGCGCGGCGAGGAATTCCGTGTGACCGGGGTAGCCGAAATCCGCGCCTTCCTGCAACGCCTGCTTGTTGATGGGCGCCGTCACCATTGCCGATGCGGCTCCGGCCTGCACGAGTTCCACGGCGCGGGCAATGACGGCGATCACCTCGGCGGCGTTGCCGGCGTCGGGCCGGCCCGGAACGGCCGCGGCCGGGAATTCATGCGGCAGAACAGGCAGTGCGCTCGCGGCCGCGGCGGCGGCCTCTCCGGGCGTTTCGATGACGCGCGCGGGGGTTCCGGCCGGCAGGTGCCGCGGATCGCCGATCCAGGCGAAGGGCAGGGTGTCCCGCAGATGTTCCCACGTGCGCGCGGCAATCTCCGGACCGACGCCCGCGGGTTCACCGCATGTCATGACAACGGGCCGCTCGGGCGTGGTGGCCTGCCCGGGCATCAGGGATAGATGATTATGGCGTCCGCTCTCAGCTCCGCGAGATAGCCGTCGCCGTAGGCGCTCAGCCGCTGGTTCCGGAGCTGGTTGCGGACGATGTCGCGGTCGGGCTGCTCTTCGAAGAACGGCGTGCGCCCGCACAGCATGATCATCGCGAGGTTGCCGCCGCGCATCAGCGCCGTGGAGATCTCGCCGGGATCGAGCTTGGCCAGCTCCAGCGCAATGTCGCGCGGAATCTCGCCCGCCGGGAGCGTGTCGATGGTGAGCCGCTCCGGTGCCTGCCCTTTGTTGATGCCAAAGAGGTCGTCGCAGGTGTCCACGCGGCCGGCAATCCGGGCCGCTTCCGTCAGCGCGGGTTCGCTGCGACCGCCGGGGATCAGGTAGGTCGCATATTCCAGCGTAACGTCGCTGGGCTCGTCGAGGCCGGTCTCCCGCAATTCGAGCAGCTGGAAGATGGCCACCGCGTTCGTCACAGAAATCGGCATCGTTACCTGGCCGGGGGCAAGCGTCAGAATCTGCGCACGCACCGGCGGCGGCAATTCCGAAAGCGGCACCGCCCGCGGCAGCCGGCCGCCATTGTCGCGCGTGCCCGACAACGAGTATTGGCGCGCGGCGGCCGCGAAAGCGCCGGTGGTGGAAATGGACTCCGACAATTCCGCGGCGAGCGCCTGGGAGGATTCCGCCTCCTGGGCGTCCCGCGCGGGAAGGATGATCTCGGCCAGCCGCGCCTCGGCGCCGCCGGTTCGCGATGTCAGGGCCAGCGCGCGGTCGATCTCTGCATCGGCGATCTGTGTGCGCGGACCGAAACGCGCGCTGACGACCTCTCGCCAGAGCAGCCCGGCTGCCACGAAGTCGCGGTAGGTCTCGCGCGCCACACCCTCTTCGGCCAGCGCGGCAAGAAAGGTCTCGGTGTCCATGTTGGCGCGTTCGGCAAATTCCGCCATCCCCGCCTCGGTCATCTCGGGGCCGATGGAGAGGCCCATGCGTGCGGCGGCATCGAGACGCAGCCGGTCGTCGATCAGGTCTTCGAGGGCCCGCTTTTCGAGATCGCCCGAGGAATTGAACAGCGCCAGGATGAGCGTCCTTTGCTCCAGCTCGTAGCGGGTAATGGGGCGTTCGTTCACGATCGCCACGGGCGAGAATTGCGATCCGGATTGCGTGACGCCCGGCTGTGGCGCCAGCACCAGAGCAATCAGTCCGAACATGATTGCGCGACACGCACCGATCATCACATCTACTCCCGTTCCTGCTCGCCCGGATGGGCCTCTTTGCCCCGGGGTCTTTGTCGCGTTCTAAGCCAGCGATTTGCCTGCGACAAGCCGCTCTAACCTCGGCACCCCGGCCGGGTGGGTCGCGAACGGCCGCTACCGGGGCTTCCAAAACCGGCAAGCTGGATCTCAAAGGTATAATCGGTGGTGGGGTTGAGCTGTTCGGTGGAGGTGAACCGCCGCCGCACCCCGAAGTCGAAAGTGGCGCATTCGGTCCGGTATTCGATCCCGAGCCGCGCCGACGCGGCACGGTCCAGCTCGATGTCGTAGCGCCAGTCGACCGTGCTGCGCCAGCGGTCGTCGATCTGCCAGTCGCCTTCCAGCCCCCATTCGTGCGTGAACACGTCGCGGTCCTCGACGAGGCTGGGCTCAAGCCACACGTAGGTGGTGCTGAGATCGAGATTTTCGCTCGCCCAGGTCAACCGCGTCTCGTTCTTTGTGACGTCGAACGCGTTGTCGAACAATGCCCGGTTGATCAGCGACAAACGGTTCGGCAGGTCGAGCTGCACCGCCGTCAGCCAGTCGGAGCGCACCCCGTCGAGGCTTTCGTAGCCGTCGAACTGACCGAGGTCCTCCTGCCGGTAGACCCGCCCCACCATTGTCGCCAGGGTCCAGCCGGCCGGATCGTAGCGCGTCCACCCGATGCCGACATTCGCCCTTAGGCCGCGCTCAAGCACATCGCTCGCCGGAAAGCGGGAGAGGGCAAAGAGGTTGCCTTCGTCGAACTCGAGCTGGGTGCTTTCGTCCTGCGGTGCGTCCTTTGCATCGTCGGGCCGCCAGACGAACTGCACGACCGGCTCGATGACATGGTAAGCGTTGCCGGCTTGCTTCTGCCATGGCCAGCGGACTTCGGCCACGCCGGTCGGCGTGAACTCCGTGATCTCGTCCGCAAAGCGGCTGTCGTCGTTGACCTGGGTGTGGTCCAGCCGCGCGCGCGCTGCCGCGCCAAGGCGGAGTCCCCAGGGGCCGCTCCAGTCCCGCCGCCAGCCGAGCGCACCGGATATCCGTGCAACGTCCCGCCCCTCGATATCCTCGTCGGAGCGGCGTTCGTGGCCATGCGCGGCCAGGAGGTAATCGGCGGTTCCACCGAGCCAGGCAGGCTCAAACCGATGCGCCCATGAGGCGTCGCCCACAAGGAATGGCTGCGTGTTGTTATCTTCTGAGCTGCGCAGGGAGCGATAGGCAATGGCCTCGGCGAGGAACGTGCGGTCGCGCTGCGTGCGCGACAGGCTCACCGCGGAATCGAGGCGGTCCTTGTCGGAGTAATCGTAGTCGAGCAGGTAGGTGTCGTCCGATGCCGTTTCGATATCGAACTCAAGGTCGAAATTGTAGGGCAGGTCGAACTCCCCCTCCGCGAAGAGGTAGGCACGCGGGCCTTCGGGGCGAATGTCGTCGCGACTGACGGCCCCCTCGACCTCGATTTTTCCCTTCCGGAACGCCTGGCGGTACCGCAGTTCGAGGGTCCGCGTGCGGTTGGCGGACCAGTAGGGCGTGACCGTCAGGTCCGCGCTGTCGCCGAGCGTAATGAAGTACGGCAGTTTGATGCCGAACCCGAGTTCGTCAGTGCTGCGCAGCTCCGGGGTGAGAAAGCCGGTGGCGCGCTCCACCGTCGGGTCCGGCAGGCGAAGCTGCGGCAGGTACATCACCGGCAGCCCCATCACCTCGAAGATCGCGTCGTCGAAATAGAGCTGTTTCTCCAGGTCGTCGTGGACGATGCGCTTTGCCCGGATCTGCCACAGCGGCACGGGATGGGCCGCGCAAACCTCGCAGGAGGAGGCGACGGTCTTGTAGAGCTGGGTGTAGCGGCCACCCACGCGGTCAACTTCGGCCGCGGCAAGCTGCAATTGCTGATCCATGACCACGCGGGCGGAGCGCAACAGCCCGTCGCGCAGGTCGGTGGAAAGCTCGGCGCTGTCGGCGAGAACGACGGTGTTGACGCCCTGCGTCAGCACGATCGGCCCCGAAATCTCCAGCCGGTCCGTCGCCTCGTCATAGGTGATCCGCTCGGCCTTGAGCCGGACATTGCCATAGAGCGCCTCGACAGCGCCGGTTGCCACCAGTTTTCCATCTTCGCTCAGTTCCACCCGGTCCGCGATAAGGCTGGAAAACTCAGGCTCCGGAATGTCCTGCGCGGTCGCCTGGCTGGCCGCGACAACCGCCACGGCAAAGAGCGCGGCGAGCGCCCGGGGCGGGGCGGGGCGCTTCATCCATCCTCCAGGTGCAGAAGCAGGCCCATGGACATCAGCATTGCCGCAGCGGGTGGTGCCCAGGCGGCAAGCGACACAGGGATATCGCCGTTCTGCCCGAGGATCTGCGCGAAGTTGCGGATGAAGAAGGCGCCGAACCCCATCAACAGTGCCAGCAACACCATGAGCCCGGTCCGGCCGAACCGCGTGTGGCGCATCGTGAACCCCGCGCCGATGGTCACCATCGCCGCGAGGAACAGCGGCAGTGCCAGCTCCATCTGGAACCAGACGCGATGATGGCGGGCGGAGAAGCCGGCCTCGTCGAGATTGCGGATGAAACCCGGCAACTCCCAGATCGGCACGGAGGCCGGCGAACCGAAACTGTCGCGAATCTGGTCGAGCGTCAGGGTGGACGGCAGCAGCAGCGACTCGTGCACGCTGGATTCCGCTTCCGGATTGCCCACAGCAAGCGGCCAGAGTTTCGCATTGGTGAGCTTCCAGGCGCCGTCCGTGAGCGCAGCGGTTTCCGCCTCGGCACGGCGAACCGCGCCGGTCCGTTCCGCGCCTTCGGGCGCAAAACCGATGAAGGTCACGCCGTAAAGCTCCGTTCCGTCGAGGTTCGCGCGCTGCGCCCGGATCACGGTCTGACCCTCCACGCCGCCCTGGCGCAGCCACAGCCCTTCGCGGCTGACCGACAGCACGCTGGTTCCGCTCCCCGACAGCTCCGCTGCCTTGCGCTCGTAGCCGTGCTTCGTGGCGGCCACCAAGGGGTTCAGAACCGTGACGCCGAATACGCCGACCAGCGCCGCAGTGATTGCCGGGGCAATCATCGCGCGAATTGCGGAACGTCCCGCCGCACGCGTGACCACAAGCTCGGACGTGCGGGCAAGGCCGAGAAACAGCGCCAGCGTGGCCAGCATGACCACCAACGGAAGCATCAGGTAGAGCGCCTCGGGCGACGAGAGCATGGCCAGTTCCAGCGCGCCACCGAACGACAGCTCGGCACTGTCGAAGCGGCGCATCTGTTCCACCATGTCGAGCAAGACGACGAAGACCGCGAAAACGGTGAAAATGCCCAGCAGGATCGAGAGGAACTTCCGCGCGAAGTAGAGTTGCAATTTCATTGCGCCGCCACCTCCGCCGACGAGCGCCGGCCCCGAATGAGTTTCGGCCGTCCCGCAGCCCAGAGCGTCGCAACGATCAGCGCCGTGCCAAGAGCGGTTGGCAAGTAGACCAGCGGCCACAGCTCTGCGTCGCGCCGCGCCATGTCGGCCGTGACGTTCTCGATTGCCTGAAGCGCAATGATGATCAGCACCGCCAGCCCGATCTGCCGCCAGACGCCGAAACGGCTGAACCCGCCGATCATCAACGTCGAGAAGCCGATGAGCGCGACCACCAGCGGGTTGAAGGGCTGCGCGATCCGCAGATGGCCCTCGTAGAGGAAGTTGGCGCGTTTCTTGCCGGTGGCTTCCAGCGCCTCGGCATCGGGGGAAAACAGCGTCAGCGTGTCGTACTCGCGCACGTCCCGCTGGTCCCGCCCGGCCGACTTCATCAGCGCACCCACGTCATAGGTGAAATTGTCGAACGTGGTGACGAGCAAACGCCGGTCCGTCAGGTCGAAGGTTTGGGCGGACCCCTCGACCATCACCAGCTTGGGCCCGCTCTCCTCCTGCACCAGGTAGGCCCGGGCCGCGAGGTAGTCGGTGCGCGAGGCGTCGGCCCGGGAGTCGGACAGGAAAACGTCGAGCAGTTCGCCCTCCCGCGTGATCTCCCGGATATAGAAGGTTATGCCCCGCGCCGGGTTCAGGAACTGCCCTTCGGTGAGCATCCGGGCGGCGACATTGGCCTCTATCTCCTCGGTGCGGTCGGCGAGCTGGGTGCGGCTCACGGGCACCAGCACATGCACCAACAGCCCCATGAGCAGTGATACCGCGAGCCCGAAAATGGCCACCGGGCGCGCCATCCGCCAGGGCGACATGCCGGTGGCCTGTGCCACGACGAGTTCGCTCTCCGTGGTCAGCCGGTTGGTGACATAGACCGCCGCAGCGAAAGCGGCGATCGGCAGCACCATGCGAATGACGTTGGGCAGGGTGAAGAGCGTGAGCGTCAGGAAGACCCCGGCCGATTGTCCGTCGGCGAGGATCTGGTCGAACAGGATTACCGCGCGGTTGATCCAGTAGACCGAGACAAGCACCAGCGCGAAGAAGCCGAAGAGCAGCATGAGCTGGTAAAAGAAATATCGGTCGAATCGTGCCACGCGGCCGCTGCTCCGGAATGCTCGTTTTCTTTCGGCTTAGACCAAATCCGTGGCTCGGTAAAACAGATCGGGTGCAGGGGCGGCGGATCGGTAGCTACCCGCCAACCGCGCGCCTGCCGGCTCCGAGCGCCGGTGCACCGTGGACGCCGTCGCGTCCGGCCCCGCGTTTCCGCACGGGCCATGTGCGTCGCCGCGCTTGACCGCCCGTCCGTGTTTGCGCTACCGCAAAAGCGATTGTCGAAAAACGTATGGCCGGTTCGGTTATCCCGGTCGTCGCCCCTCCGGCGGCAGTTAGTCGAGCTTCGAACCCACGACATTCATGATCGCGGTCCGCGCGCATTCTGCACGCGGGTCTTTCCATGTTGCTGTTGGAGTTTCGAACATGAACGACAAGCTCACACTCATCGTCGCACAAGCCATTATTTCATTTCTCATGGCGTTGACGATGACCTGGATCTTTTCCGCGCTGCCCGGTGGCTTCGGGCCCGGCTGGGTGCAAACGTGGCTCATCCGGTTCGTCATGGCCTGGCCGGTCGCATTTCTACTGTCGCTCGTCGTCGGGCCGGTGAGCTTCTTTCTTGCCGCGAAGGCCACCGGGGCGCTGAACCAATCCAGTGCGCCGGCGGCCTGCCCGCAGTGCGGAACGCCGGCGGAGGCCTGACGCTGTCACGCAAATGCGCACCGCTTGAGCGGCGCGCATTTTTCTCCGAAGCGGCGTGCAGGCACGCCGGTGTGGCTACGCGTCAACGGGTGAAGGATTGCACGTTGCCCGCGTCCACGTTGAGAATGTTGCCGGTGCTCTTCGCGGAGGCTTCGGTGACGAAGAAGTAGCTGGCCTCGGCAACGTCTTCCGGCAGAACCGAACGCTTGAGCAGTGAACGGTCGCGGTACATCTCTTCCAACCCGGTCTTGTCGGTGCCGTAGGTGCTGGCGCGCTGGTCCAGCCATTCGCCCTCCCAGATGCGGGAACCGCGCAGGACGGCGTCGGGGTTGACCACGTTCACGCGGATACCCTCCGGCGCGCCCTCAAGGGCGAGGCAGCGGGCGAGATGGATCTCGCTCGCCTTGGCCGTGCAGTAGGCGGAGGCATTGGGCGAGGCCGCCAGCCCGTTCTTGGAGGCCACGAAGACGATCGCACCGCCGATGCCCTGCGTCTTCATCACCGTGAAAGCGGCGCGCGACACCAGGAAATACCCCGTCGACAGGATCGACATGTTGCGGTTCCACAGATCGAGGCTGGTGTCCTCGATCGGTGCGGACGACGCGATTCCGGCGTTGGAGATCAGGATGTCCAGCCCGCCGTATTCCACCGAAGCTGCCGCAAAGGAGTCGGTGACAGCCGCCTCGCTGGTCACGTCCATCTTGGTCGTGCGCACCACGTCGGGCGAGAAACGCGCAGCCAGGGCGGCCCGGGTCTCTTCGAGTGCTGCGGCATCGATGTCGGCCAGAACCACGCAGGCACCTTCACGCAGGAAGCGTTCGGCGGTGGCGGAGCCGATCCCGCCCGCGCCGCCGGTGACAAGCGCCACGCGGCCCGCCAGCGACTTGGGCTTTGGCATCCGTTGCAGCTTGGCCTCTTCCAGAAGCCAGTACTCGATGTCGAAGGCTTCCTGCTCCGGCAGGCCGACGTAGGTCGAGACGGCAGAGGCGCCGCGCATCACGTTGATCGCATTGACGTAGAACTCGCCGGAGATCCGCGCCGTCGCCTTGTCCTTGGCGAAGGTGATCATGCCGACACCGGGGATGAGGTAGACAACGGCGTTCGGGTCGCGCATCGCCGGGCTGTCGGGCCGCTTGCACCGCTCGTAATAGGCCACGTAGCCCTCGCGGTATTCGGCGACGCTTCCCTCCAGCCCTGCAAGTACCCCGTCCACGTCCGGGCTTGCCGGGTCGAATGGCACCACAAGCGGGCGAATCTTGGTGCGAAGGAAGTGGTCCGGGCAACTCGTCCCAAGTGCTGCAAGCGCTTCCATGTCCTGCGAATTGACGAATTCCAGCACCGCGTCCTGATCGTCGAAATGCCCCACCATGTGCTGGTTGCCCGAGACCATGCCGCGAATGGCGGGCATCAGCCGCGCGGCAACCTCGCGGCGCCCTGCCGGTGCCAGCGCCTCGAACTTCGCGCCGCCGAAGGCAGGCGCACCGGCCGTCTTCGCGGCGAACCAGGCAATCGCGCGGTTGATCGTTTCCACCGTGAGCGCATAGCATTCTTCGGCCGTCTCGGCCCAGGTGAAGAGCCCGTGGCTTTCCAGCACCACGCCCTTGGCCTCCGGGTTCTCGAGGCAGAATTTCTCCAGCCAAAGCCCCAGTTCGTAGCCCGGCCGCTTCCATGGCAGCCAGCCGATCTCGTCGCCAAAGATCTCCTGCGTCAGTTCCTTGGAATTCTCCGAGGCCGCAATGGCGATCACCGCATCGGGGTGGACGTGGTCCACATGGGGTTTCGGTACATAGGCATGCAGCGGCGTGTCGATCGACGCGGCACGCGGGTTCAGCTTGAAGGTGCAGTGGGGCAGGTAGCCCACCATTTCGTCCTCGTGCTCCAGCCCGCGATACAGACCTTTCAGGGCACGGAGCTTGTCCATGTAGAGCGTCGCAAATCCATCCTTGCCCATGGAGCCGATGTCGCCGCCCGAGCCCTTGACCCAGAGCACTTCCACCGGCTCACCCGTCAGCGGGTCGGTCTCCATGACCTTCGCGGAGGTGTTGCCACCGCCGTAATTCGTGATCCGCTTGTCGGAGCCAAGCAGGTTGGAACGATAGAGCAGAAGATCCGATTCGCTCATATCGCGGGCGGCGCCTGCGTCCCAAAGGTTTGGCAGCCTGTTGTTATCGCTCGTTTCCAGCATGTTGGCATTCCTCCCAATGAGCCGGTCTGTCCTGTGTGTTCGGCAAGACGGTCGCCGGAGTGGCTCTCAAAGTCAATCAATTTCAATCATCAACGATCATTATGCAGCTGCAGAAAGTGCATCCATGCTTGAATTTGATTGACAATGATTGGTTATCCGCGCAACGTTGCGCAACACGGAGGCAGGAAGATGCACGAATCGGAGCGTCACAGAGTCATTCTTTCGGCGGTTCAGGACCGGCCGGTGGTCACTGTGGCCGATCTCTGTTCGCTGACAGGTGCGTCCGAGGCCACGGTGCGGCGGGACATCGCCGCGCTGCATATGCAGAAGAAGCTGCGCCGCGTGCGCGGCGGCGCGGAAGCGCTGGCGCCGCCGCAGTTCCAGGGCCTCGCGGGGCATCCCTTCGAGATGAACGAGACCCTGCGTATCGACCAGAAACGGGCAATCGCGGCGGCGGCCGTGGCGCTGTGCGAGGATGGCGAGCCGATCATCATCAACGGCGGCACCACGACCTTTCAGATGGTGCATCCGCTCGCGAGCCGCCGTTTGCAGGTGTTCACCAACTCGTTCCCCATCGCGGAGCACCTGCTGAAGACGTCGAAGAACACCGTGATGCTCTCCGGCGGCGCGGTCTATCGCGAGCAGATGATCATCCTCTCGCCCTTCGAGAACGACGTGACCCGCAATTTCTATGCCCGGCGTCTGTTCATGGGGGCGAAGGGGGTCGGCCAGATCGGTGTGATGGAGGCCGATCCGCTGCTGATCCAGGCCGAGCAGAAGCTGATCGGGCAGGCCGACGAGATTGTGCTAATGGTCGATTCCAGCAAGTTCCGAAACCGCTCCAGCCTGGTGCTCTGCCCGCTGGAACGGATCGACATACTCATTACCGACGATGGCATCGACGCCGAAGCGCACGCGATGCTGGAGGATGCGGGCGTGCGCGTGATCGTTGCCCAGACAGCTTCGGCCAAGGACCAGGAAACCAAGGCCGGGTGAACCCGGGATGACCCGGGACAAAGACCGTTCATAGGGAGGACAAACATGAACGTAGTGAAGACAGCCCTTTCCACCGTCGCGGTCGCCGCGGCAATGTTCGCGGGGACGGCGCAGGCACAGGACGACATGCGCATTGCGCTCGTCGTGAAGGCGCTCGGCATCGGGTTCTTCGAGGCCGCCGCGAAGGGCGCAGAGGAAGCGGCCGCAGAGATCGGCGGAGTCGAGGTCATCTACACGGGTCCGACCGACACCACCGCCGAAGGCCAGATCGAGGTCATCAACGCGCTGATTGCCCAGCGGGTCGATGCCATCGCGATTTCCGCGAACGATACCGACGCCCTGGTTCCGGCCCTGAAGAAGGCCATGGATCGCGGCATCACGGTCATTAGCTGGGACTCCGGTGTGGCCGAAGGGGGCCGGCAGATGCACCTGAATCCCTCGTCCAACCCGCTGATCGGCAACATGATCATCAAGCTCGCCGCCGATCACATGCCCGACGGCGGGGACGTCGCGGTGCTGTCCGCGACCGCGACCGCCACGAACCAGAACATCTGGATCGAGGAGATGAACAAGGTCCTGCCGAACTACCCGGGCATCAACGTGGTCGCGACCGTCTATGGTGACGACCTGTCCGACAAGTCCTACCGCGAGGCAACCGGCCTGATGCAGACCTACCCGGACCTCAAGGCGATCATCGCGCCCACCTCCGTCGGCATTGTTGCTGCCGCGCAGGCCGTCGTGGATGCCGGCAAGGTCGGCGAGGTCAACGTGACCGGCCTCGGACTGCCGTCGGAAATGGCCGGCGCTATCGAATCCGGCGCGTCCCAGTCCTTCGCGATCTGGAACCCGATCGACCTCGGATACGCCGCGACCTACATCTCCCACCAGCTTGCCTCCGGTGCTGCGGAAGCCGCGCCCGGCTCGGAGATTTCCATGGGCCGCATCGGGTCGGTGACGCTGGACGAGACCAACTCCGGCGCGATGGCCGATCCCTTCGTCTACGATTCCTCCAACATCGACGAGTTCAAGAGCATCTTCTGAACACCTCCTGACACCCGGTCCGGCGCCTCGCGCGCCGGGCCCGCGACACCGCAACAGATCTGGAACCCCCCCGATGTTTGTGAGCCCCGACGTCTCCGGCGCGACCGATGCAGCCGCGAGCGAGCCCATTCTTTCGCTCTCCGGCATCACCAAGACCTTCCCCGGCGTACGTGCGCTCTCGGATGTGTCGCTGGAGCTCTACCCCGGTCAGGTAACCGCCCTGGTGGGCGAAAATGGTGCCGGCAAATCCACCATCGTCAAGGTGCTGACGGGCATCTACCGGCCCGACGAGGGCACGATCAGCGTTGACGGGCAGGAGACACGCTTTCCCACCGCGCGCGCGGCCTCCGATGCAGGCATCACCGCGATCCATCAGGAAACAGTGCTCTTCGACGAATTGACGGTGGCCGAAAACATCTTCCTCGGCCATGCCCCGCGCGGGCGCCGCGGTTTGATCGACTGGGCCACCATGCGCCGGCAGGCGTCCGAGATCCTGGACCGCGTCGGCGCCGAGATCGACCCGTCGGTCCTGCTGAAAGACCTAGGCATCGCCAACAAGCACCTTGTCGCGATCTCCCGCGCGCTCAGCATCGATGCCCGCGTGGTGATCATGGACGAGCCCACCGCGTCGCTCAGCCAGAAAGAGATCGAGGAACTCTACGAACTGGTGGAGAAGCTGAAGGCCGACGGCAAGGCGATCCTCTTCATCTCCCACAAGTTCGACGAAATCTTCCGCATCGCGGACCGCTACACGGTGTTCCGTGACGGCCAGCACGTCGGCGCCGGCCTGATGGCCGATATCACCGAGGACGATCTGGTGCGGCTCATGGTCGGCCGCTCGGTCGACGCGATCTTCCCGGAACGCAGCGCCAATCCCGGCGACGAGATCCTGAAAGTCGACGGCTACTGTCATCCGACCGAGTTCGACGACATCTCCTTCGATCTGCGCCGCGGAGAGATCCTCGGGTTCTACGGCCTCGTCGGGGCAGGGCGCTCGGAGGTCATGCAGGCACTCTTCGGCATCACCCGGCCCTCGGCCGGCACCGTCCACGTCGACGGCGCCCCGGTGGAGATCCACTCCACCGCCGCGGCGGTGGAGGCCGGCATCGTCTACGTGCCCGAAGATCGCGGCAAGCAGGGCGCGATCATCGGCTTGCCGATCTTCCAGAATGTCACCCTGCCGTCGCTGTCGCGCACCTCGCGGAACGGGTTCATCCGGCTGGCGGAGGAATTCGAGCTCACCCGCAAGTACACCGAACGGCTGGACCTGCGCGCCGCCGCGCTGGATCAGGACGTGGGCAACCTCTCGGGCGGCAACCAGCAGAAGGTGGTGATCGCCAAGTGGCTCGCCACCGAACCCAAGATCATCATCCTCGACGAGCCCACCAAGGGGATCGACATCGGCTCCAAGGCGGCGGTGCATGCCTTCACCGCCGAGCTTGCCGCCCAGGGCCTCGCCGTCATCATGGTCTCTTCCGAGATCCCGGAAGTCCTCGGCATGTCCGACCGGGTGATCGTCATGCGCGAAGGGCGCATGGCCGCCGAACTCTCGGGCGACCAGATGACGCCAGAAACACTCGTCCGGCACGCCGCCGGCATCTCGGAGGGCCGGTCATGATCGCCCAGTTCGTCAAATCGCGGGAGGCGCTGCTGCTTGCGGCCATCGCTTTGCTGCTCGCGCTCATCGCGTCGCGGTTCCCCAGCTTCGTTTCGCCGGGCAACCTCGTCGCGGTCTTCAACGACACCTCGACGCTGATCCTGCTGGCGCTCGGCCAGATGGTCGTGATCCTGACCCGCTGCATCGACCTTTCGGTCGCCGCCAACCTGGCGCTGACCGGGATGGTCGTGGCAATGCTCAATACTGTCGCGCCCGGCGTGCCCATCGTGGCGATCCTGCTCATCGCGCTGACGCTTGGTGCCGTGATGGGGGCCATCAACGGTCTGTTGGTCTGGAAACTCGAAATCCCGCCCATCGTCGTGACGCTGGGAACGATGACCATCTATCGCGGGATCATCTTCCTGATCTCCGGCGGTGAGTGGATCAACGCGCATGAGATGAGCGACGCGTTCAAGCAGTTTCCGCGCGCCGTGGTGCTTGGCCTGCCGATGCTCTCCTGGTGTGCGATCTTCGCGGTTGCCGCCTTCGTGGTGCTGGTGAACCGCACCGCGCTCGGCCGCGCCTTCTTCGCCGTGGGCGGCAACCCGCGGGCGGCGGTCTATACCGGCATCGACGTGGGCCGCACGCAGTTCTTCGCCTTCACGCTTTCGGGCACGCTCGCGGGGCTCACCGGCTATCTCTGGGTCTCGCGCTTCGCCGTGGCCTATGTAGATATTGCCGGTGGCTTCGAGCTGACCGTGGTCGCCGCCTGCGTCATCGGCGGCATCTCCATCGCCGGCGGCGTCGGCTCGGTGGCGGGCGCGGTGCTCGGCGCACTCTTCCTCGGGGTCATCAACAATGCCCTGCCGGTGGTCAATATCTCGCCCTTCTGGCAGCTCGCCATCTCCGGCGCCGCGATCATCGTCGCCGTGGCCCTCAATGCCCAGTCGAGCCGCACCAAGGGCCGTGTCATCCTCAAAACCGCGGAGCAGACAGCATGAGCACCGCCACCCACCACCACGTACCCGACCGGCTGAACGGTCCGTTGCATCGCACCGTCCGCAGCTGGGAATCCCTGCTGCTCGCGGTCGCCGTGGCGATCTTCGTGATGAATTCCTTCGCGTCGCCCTACTTCCTCGACGCCTGGAACCTCAGCGACGCGACCTTCAACTTCACCGAAAAGGCGATGATCGCCTTCGCCATGGCGCTGCTGATCACCTCCGGCGAGATCGACCTCTCCGTCGCCTCCATCATCGCGCTCTCCTCCACGGCGATGGGGGCGGCGGCAGAGGCCGGCCTCGGCATGCCCGGCATCGTCGCGGTGGGGCTTGTCACCGGTCTTGCCTGCGGCGCGTTCAACGGCGCACTGGTCGCCGGGCTCGGCCTGCCGTCCATCGTGGTCACGATCGGCACGATGAGCCTCTTTCGCGGCATCTCCTATATCGTGCTCGGCGATCAGGCCTACACCAGCTACCCGCCGAGCTTCGCCGTCTTCGGCCAGGGTTACGTGGGCTGGGTGATCACGGTGGAGATGGTGCTCTTCGTGCTGTTCGCGGTCATCTTCGGGGTCGTGTTGCACAAGACCAACTTCGGCCGCGCCGTGCTGGCCATCGGTAACAATGCCACCGGCGCACTCTTCTCCGGTATCCGGGTGCGGCGCGTGAAGTTCATCCTCTTCCTGCTGACCGGCGTCATGGCCGCCGTGGCATCGGTCTGCCTGACCTCGCGCCTGGGCTCCACGCGCCCCTCCATCGCCTTCGGCTGGGAGCTGGAGGTGGTCACGATGGTGGTGCTCGGCGGCGTCAACATCCTCGGCGGCTCCGGCTCCATTCCGGGCGT
Source organism: Tropicimonas marinistellae (assembly GCF_001509585.1). GTDB lineage: Bacteria > Pseudomonadota > Alphaproteobacteria > Rhodobacterales > Rhodobacteraceae > Tropicimonas > Tropicimonas marinistellae. The sequence goes on from NZ_LNCI01000003.1 coordinate 258,955, forward strand.
CGTCATCGCCGCCTTCGTGATGGGGCTCGTCACCTTCGGCCTCGGGCTGCTGAACGTGCCCGGCATCGTCATGTCGATCTTCATCGGCCTGCTGCTGATCGGGGTCATCGCCCTGCCGCGGATCTGGTTCCAGCTTCAGATCATGAGGGGGAAGTGATGGAGAAATACGCCTTCCGAATGCGCCTGAATCCCGGCTGCGAGGCGGAATACAAGCGCCGCCACGACGAGATCTGGCCAGAGCTCGTGGATCTGCTCCACGATGCCGGGATCACCGACTACTCGATCCATCTCGACCGTGAGACCGGCCTGCTCTTCGGAGTGCTCTGGCGCCGCGACGATCACCGCATGGACAGCCTGCCTGAAACCGAGGTGATGCAGCGCTGGTGGGCTCACATGGCCGACATCATGGAAACCCAGGCCGACAACAAGCCGGTCGTGACCGATCTCGAAACCCTGTTCCACATGCCATGAGCCAGCCCCGCCATATCGCCGTGGTCGACATCGGCAAGACCAACGCCAAGGTGGCGTTGGTCGACCTGGGCCGCCGCGCCGAGATCGCTGAGACGCGCACTCCGAACGACGTTCGCTGCGTGCCGCCCTATCCGCACTACGATACCGACGGGCTCTGGGCCTTCATCCTCGCGAGCCTGAAAGACCTGCACGCGCAACATCGGGTGGATGCACTCACCGTAACCACCCACGGCGCGTCTGCCGCACTGCTGGATGCGGAGGGAAACCTGGCAACCCCGGTGCTCGATTACGAATTCGTCGGGCCGGATGCGCAGGCTGCTGCCTATGACGCGATCCGCCCCGACTTCGCGCTCACCGGCGCCCCGCGACTGCCCATGGGGCTGAACCTGGGCGCGCAGATCCACTGGCTGCTGCAAACGCAACCGGGCCTGCGCGCAAGGCTCGCGCGGATCGTCACCTACCCGCAGTACTGGGTCGGCCGGCTGACCGGAGAATGGGTCTGCGAAACAACGTCGCTGGGCTGCCACACGGACCTCTGGGAGCCCCGCAATGGCCGGTTCAGTGCGCTCGTGGCGCAACTGGGGCTGCTGGATGTGATGGCGCCCGTGCGCCGCGCCAACCAATGTATCGGGCCGGTTCTGCCGGAAATCTGCGCCGCCACCGGGCTTGCGCCCGACACGCCGGTATTCTGCGGCATCCATGATTCCAACGCCTCGCTCTACCCGCATGTTCTGGATCAGACGCCGCCGTTTTCGGTGCTTTCCACTGGCACATGGGTCATCGCAATGGCGATGGGCGGGGCCGAGGTGGCGCTCGACCCGGCGCGCGACACGCTGATCAACGTCAACGCGCGCGGCCAGCCCGTGCCCTCCGCGCGTTTCATGGGCGGGCGGGAATACGAGATCCTCTCCGGCGGAACCCACGTGGACCCCGCGCCCGATGACATCGCCGCCGTTCTGGCGCGCGAGATCCTTTTGCTGCCCAGCATCGTGCCGGAATCCGGGCCGTTCCAGGGTCGCACCGCGCGCTGGAGCCACCCCGAGGGCGAGCTGACGCCGGGGCAGCGGTCGGCCGCGGTCTCCCTCTACCTCGCCTGCATGGCCGCGACCTGCCTCGACATGATCGGCGCCCGCGGCCCGACGCTGACCGAAGGGCCGTTTGCCCGCAACGGGCTCTTCCTCGACATGCTCGCCGCCATAACCGGGCGGCCGGTCCTGCTGCCCGGCGGTTCCGCCACCGGCACCAGCATCGGGGCAGCCTTGCTGGCGCTTGGCGACATGCCACGCGGAGCAGGGCAGGGCGCGGCCACGCACCCGCCGCCGACCGGCGCGCGCGGCATAGATTTGCAGCGCTACGCGGCCCTCTGGACCGCGCGCGCACCCGACCAGAAGGAACCGATTCCATGACCCGTCCCGAATTTGCCCGAGCGTGCGAGATATTCGCCGATTGGGGCGTCGATACCGAGGCCGCGATCTCGCGACTCGGGGAGATCCCCATCTCCGTCCACTGCTGGCAGGGGGACGACGTGGTTGGCTTCGAAGGGCTGACCGCGGGTTCCGGTGGTGGCATCCAGGCCACCGGCAACTTTCCCGGCCGTGCGCGTACGCCGGACGAGCTTCGCGCCGATCTGGATTTCGCCTATGACAATATCCCCGGCCGGCACCGGCTGAACCTGCACGCCTGCTACCTCGACACCGACGAGACGCCATCGCGCGACGCGCTGGAATACCGTCACTTCGAATCCTGGGTCGACTGGGCGAAGGAGAAAGGGCACGGGCTCGACTTCAACCCGACGTTCTTCGCGCACCCCCTGGCGGACGACAATCTCACCCTGTCGCATCCCGATGCGGGCGTCCGCGACTTCTGGATCGCCCACGGCAAGTGCTGCCGCGAGATCGCCGCGCGCATGGGGGCCGCCCTCGGGTCGCCCTGCGTTGACAATGTCTGGGTGCCGGACGGCTACAAGGACATTCCCGTAGGCCGGATGGCGGCCCGGGAACGGCTGGAAGCCTCGCTCGATCTGATGCTGGACACCCCGTACGACAAGGCACATCTGCTGGACGCCGTAGAAAGCAAGCTCTTCGGTATCGGGGTGGAGGCCTGCACGATCGGCAGCCACGAGTTCTACTACGGCTACGCGATCCGCAAGGGCACACTCCTGTGCCTCGACATGGGCCACTTCCACCCGACCGAGAATATCGCCGACAAGCTCAGCTCCGTCAGCCTCTCGGTGGACGAGATCCTGCTGCACGTCAGCCGGCCCATGCGGTGGGACAGCGACCACGTGATCCTGCTCAACGACGACATCCAGGCAATGGCCAACGAACTGGTCTTCGGCGATCTGCTGGGCCGCACCCATATCGGGCTCGATTTCTTCGATGCCACGATCAGCCGCACCGCGGCCTGGGTCATCGGCACCCGCAACATGCAGAAGGCCCTGCTGCGGGCGTTGCTGCAACCCGTGGCACAGCTTCAGGACATCGAGGCGGCGCTGAATTTCTCCGACCGCCTCATCCTCACCGAGGAGTTGAAGGACTTGCCCTACGGGGCGGTCTGGGACGAGTTCTGCGCGCGGCAGGACGTCCCGACCGGCAAGTCCCTGCTTGCCGATCTCAACGCCTATCAGGCATCGGTCGCGGACCGGAATTAAGGAGGCAGGACATGCCGGAATTTTCCCACGCCATCTCCTTCGTCGAGGAGATGGCTCCCTTCGTGCGGCTCTGCTGGGACATGGGCTGGAACGAGGCCAACGGCGGTAATGTGAGCTGGCGCCTTCCCACCGACGAGATCACCGCGATCCTGCGCCGACGTTTCCCGAGGGCGAAGGAAAACCCCGCCGTGCCCCTGCAGCGGGCGCAACCGACGCTGGACGGCGAATACTTCCTCGTCACGGGGTCCGGGCAATTCTTCCGCCACGCGCTGGACCATCCCGACGAGGTGTTCGGTATCGTGCAGATCGTCAACGACGGCACCGCCTATCGCCGGGTCTGGGGCTATGCCATGGGCGGTAGCCCGACCTCCGAGTTCGCCACGCACCTTGTCGGCCACGCGGTGCGCAAGCGCGTCTCGGGCGGCCGGGAACGGGTGATCCTGCATTGCCACGTGCCCGAGTTCATCGCGCTCAGCTTCCTGATGCCCCTCGACTCGCGCGAGCTGACGCTGGCGCTGTGGCAGAAGATGCCCGAATGCATCGTGATCTTCCCCGATGGGGTCCGGGTCGTGCCGCCACTCCTGCCCGGTACGGTGAAGATTGCCGAAGCCTCCGCCAAGGAGCTGGAGAAGAGCCGCATCATCTCCTGGACGCACCACGGAATCTTCGCCTCCGAGGAGAGCCCCGAGCGGGTCTTCGCGCTGGTGGAGACGGTGGAGAAAGCCTGTGCCATCCAGCGGCGCGTGCTCTCCGCCGGTGGCCCGCAGCGCGGCATCGACATGTCGCTCCTGTCGGAGCTGTCGGAGAATTTCGCGCAGGCGATGGTCTGCCGGCCGGCGTTCCTGAACGACGCCTGAGGTAAGGCGGGCCGGTGAAGCTTGCCGCCGTCGCGCCGGGTCAGCCGGTGCGCGATGCCTCCGGCGGGCCGTAGGTGATCCGCCACAGACCCTCCCGCATCTCGCCGGGCGGCACGGGGGCGAGTTGCCGGTCCACCGCCGCATGGGCGGCGCGCCAGACCGGCAACGCCTGCACCAGAAGGTCGCGACCCGCGTCGGTCAGGCGCAGGCGCCGGCCGCGCCCGTCTTCGGGGTCCGGCGCCACCGACAGCAGCCCGCGCCGCTCCAGCGGCTTGAGGTTGGCGGTCAGCGTGGTGCGGTCCATCGCGAGCACATGGGCCACCGTGCCGAGCCGCGGCGGTTCGGGGCGGTTGAGCGACATCAGCAGGGAGAACTGCCCGTTGGTCAGGCCCAGCGGCCGCAATGCCTCGTCGAACTGGCGCCCGATGGCGCGCGCCGCTCTCTGAAGGTGCAGGCACAGGCACGTGTCGCGCACCTCGTGGGTGGTGCTCAGGGGCAGGTCGTCACGCATGACCGGAATTTACGTTGACATCAACATAGTGGTCAAGCACGCTGGGGCCATTGGTTCGGTACCGTGGGTTCGTTGCATGGATTTGAAACGGAGAGGCCTCGGATATGGCGCATCGCTGCTCATTGGTACATTTCGAGACGCCCTGTGAGCGCTCCGCGCGTGCGAGCGCTTTCCATACGGACGTGGTCGGCCGGACGATGCAGACGCACGGTCCGGAGACGCGCAACGACCCGCCGGCGGACACCACACGGACCGAAGACGCGCACCCGATTGCACCGGGCCATATTAACAGTGGCGCTGCACACGGCATGCTGCAACGGCGGCGCGGCCATGGGGAGGGGAAAGCATGATCCGCGACCTGCGCACCTGCCTGTGGTACAAGGGCGACGGGATCGAAGCGGCTGAATTCTACGTGTCGCTCCTGCCCGACAGCCGGATCGAGCATCTCGAGCAGTCCTGGGGGGACAACCCGCCTCTGGTCGTTCGCTTCACGCTCGCGGGCGTGCCCTACATGATGATCAACATGGCGCCGAGCGAGGAGATGCCCGGCTTCGAGCACAGCCCGGCCGTGTCGATTTCGGTGACGACATCGGACCAGGCGGAGACCGACCGGCTCTGGGAGGCGCTCGCCGCCGATGGCGGGCAGGAGAGCATGTGCGGCTGGGTGACCGACCGCTTCGGCGTTTCCTGGCAGATCGTGCCGGAGGTGCTGCCGAAACTGCTGGAGGCCGGGGAGACCGTGCCGCCGCCTCCCGTGCCCGGGACGCGATGTTCCGCATGCGCAAGATCGACATTGCCGCCCTGGAGGCGGCTTTCAACGGCGATTGAAGGAGATACTCATGACCTATGTTGCGGGATTCGTGCAGCCTGTGCCGACGGCGAAAAAGGCGGAATACCTCGAAATCGCGAGCCGCTCCTGGCCACTCTTCAAGGACCACGGGGCGCTGGACATGCGAGAGTGCTGGGGCGATGCGGTGCCGGACGGCGAGGTGACGTCCTTCCCCATGGCCGTGAAGGCCGAACCCGGGGAGACGGTCGTCTTCTCCTGGGTGAGCTTCCCGGACAAGGAAACCCATGATGCCTGCATGGCGACCATGGAGACGGATCCGCGCTGGGCGGACTTTTTCGCCGAGAACATGCCCTTCGACATGAAGCGGATGATCTACGGCGGGTTCGACGTGGGATTCGAAGGCACGTAACGCCCATGGCCGCGCGCCGAAGGGGCGCGGCTCCCGCCCGTCGTTGCGGCATCGCGGATGCCGCGCCTCCCGTTGGGCCGGGCCGCGTGCGGTCCGCACGCGGCGGCCTCTGGCCCGAGCGCGCCCGGAATGGCGCGGGGGGGGGGAGCGTGCGGCGGGGCAGGGATACTTGGCCACCGGGACCGCGCACGCGCGCGCAGCGCGCGCCCGGCCCAACCCTGTTGCCGAGCCCGCAAGGGCGGCGCGGCACAGGGGCGGGAGACCGCCCGAGCGGGGTCAGAAGTTCTCCGGTTGCGCCTCGCGGGCCATGTGGTCGAGCACGGCGTTGACGAATTTCGGCTCGCGGCCCTCCGGGAAGAACGCCTTGGCGATATCGACGAACTCGGTGATCACCACCTTGGGCGGGGTTTGCGCCGCCACCAGCTCTGCGCCGGCCGCGCGAAACAGCGCCCGCAGGGTCGGGTCGATCCGGTCGATGGGCCATTTTGCGACCAGCGCCCGGTCGGTCATCTGGTCAATCCGGGCCTGTTCGTTCACCGCCCGGTCCACCAGGGCGCGAAAGGTCGCCGGGTCGCCCTCGGCCATTTCCTCGCCTTCATAGGCCGCGCCGAAGCGATGGTCCTCGAATTCCTTCTCCACCGCCTCGGTCGTCTGGCCGGAGCTCTCCATCTGGAACAATGCCTGGACGGCATAGAGCCGGGCGGCGGACTTCATCTGGCGTTTGTCCGACATCGGCGCGCTCACGCGGTGGCCGGGCCGGTTGCGTCGCCGGCCAGTTGAATTTCGTCCCGCAGCGGCTTGAAACCGATGTTCTTCTTCTCGTTTCCGAACCGCCGGGTGAGGGCGATCAGGTGCAGCGCCGCCGCCGCCGCGCCGCCGCCCTTGTTCTGTCCCTTCGCCTCGGCGCGCACCGTGGCCTGGGCGCGGTTTTCCACCGTGAGGATGCCGTTGCCGATGCAGGCACCGTCCAGCCCCAGCAGCGTCAAGGCCCGTGAGCTGTCGTTGCAGACCGTGTCGTAATGCGTGGTCTCGCCGCGAATGACGCAGCCGAGGGCGACGAAGCCGTCGAAATTCGACTGCCGGTAGGCGATGCGGATCGCCGTGGGCACTTCCAGCGCGCCCGGCACTTCCGCGATCTCCCAGCTGCCGCCGGCGGCTTCGATCTCCGCCTTGGCGCCCGCGATGAGCTCGTCGGCGATGTCCTTGTAATAGGGCGCCACGACGATCAGCAGTTTCACCGGCGTCTCGAAACGCGGCAATGGCAGGGTGTGGTGACTTTCGGCCTCGGCCATGGGTTACTCCGTGATGGGGCGGGTGCCGGCGATGGTCAGCCCGTAGGCGTCCAGCCCGACGTAGCGCGTGGCAGGGGAATCGGTGAGCAGGATCAGCTCCTTCAACCCAAGGTTCGACAGGATCTGGGCGCCAAGGCCGGTCTGCTTTACCGTGCGCGGACCCGTCTCCTCGTCGTCGAGTTGCAGCTTGCGGTCCGGGTTGCGGAAGAGGCAGACCACGCCGCGCCCTTCGCGCGCAATGATGTCCATGGCCCGGCCCAGCGTGTCGGGCCGCGTGACCCCGATGCCCAGCAGGTCGGCCAGCGGATCGAGCGCATGGGTGCGCACCAGAACCGGCTCTGGCGTCGAGATGTCGCCCTTGATCAGCGCGATATGCTCCGTGCCCTCGGTTTCTTCGGTGAAGACACGCATCGTCCAGCCGCCGCCGAAAACCGAGGCGACATCGCGCGTGTCGGTCTCCCGCACCAGGTTGTCGTGGCGGCGGCGGTAGGCGATCAAGTCGCTGATCGACCCGATCTTGATGCCATGCCGCTGCGAGAAAGCGATGAGTTCGGGCAGGCGCGCCATGGTCCCGTCGTCGTTCATGATCTCGCAGATCACCGCCGAGGGGTTCAGCCCGGCCAGGCGCGAGACATCCACCGCCGCCTCCGTGTGGCCGGCGCGCACCAGCACGCCCCCCTCGCGCGCGCGCAGCGGGAAGACATGGCCGGGGGTGGCGATGTCGGCCTCGCTCGACTTGGCGTCGATGGCGACCGAGACGGTCCGGGCGCGGTCGGCGGCCGAGATGCCCGTGGTCACGCCCTCGCGCGCCTCGATCGAGACCGTGAAGGCGGTGGTGTGACGCGACGAATTGTTTTCCGCCATCAGCGGCAGGCCGAGCGCGTCGATCCGCTCCGGCGTCAGGCACAGGCAGATGAGCCCGCGTCCGTGCGTCGCCATGAAGTTCACGGCGTCCGGCGTGGCCATCTGGGCCGGGATGATCAGGTCGCCCTCGTTCTCCCGGTCCTCGTGGTCGACAAGGATGTACATCCGGCCGTTGCGGGCGTCTTCGATAATCTCCTCCACCGAGGAGATGGCGTCGCGGTACATGGATTCGGTCGTTTCGGTCATCAGGGATCCTTCCTCGGGCCGCACATAGGCGATAGGGCGCGCGAAGGCCAGAGGCCGTGCCGCACAGCCGGTGTGGAGCGCCGCCGGATCGGGGGTATTCCACGCGGAGAAGGGTCTCTAGCGCGGTTCTCCGGTGGCGGATGGCAGCGCCGCCGCGAAGTGCGATGCGCAGGCGTCAAAGAACGCGATGCGCGTGGCGGGAACCTCCATCATGAGCTCGTGTTCCGCGCCCGGCACCTCCGTCAGCACACCTCCGGGCCAGCGCCCCATCAGGCGGCGGATCGCCTCCTTTCCGACGATGCGCTCGTTGCTGCCCATCCAGGTCAGGCAGGGCAGGTCCGGCGGTTTCATGCGGGTAAGCACGCGTCCCTCGCGCAGCGCGTCGTCAAGCCAGTCGATGGACGGCCCGCCAAGGGCGAAGCCGGGCGCGGCGGCGAGCTGGCGCTGCATCCACGCGAACATCTCCGGATCGGTCGTCAGCGTGTTGTTGGCGAACGGCGCCTCGCGCACGTAGCTCGTCGAATCGGTGGATGGCATGTAGCGGTTGCCCTGGCCAAAGGTCCGCGCCGTCAGGGCGATCATGTGAACCAGCGGTCGCGAATTTGCGGGCAGGGCGACATCCCACATCGGTGCGGAGAAGGCTGCGGCGGCCACCGGCAAGGCGTCGTGCAGCGCCCGGAGCCCGATGGCGCCGCCCATGGAATGGGCCAGCAGGAAGTAGGGCGCCGGCAACCCTTCCACTTGCGCAAAGTCCAGCAGCGCCGCGACGTCGATCTGGTAGTCGGCGAAGGCCGCCACATGCCCGGTCGCCGGGTCGTCGAGCAACCGGTCCGACAGGCCCTGACCGCGCCAGTCGATACTCGCGCAGGCGAAGCCGCGCGCCTGCAGTTCCGTGGCGGCCGGCCCGTATTTCTCGAGAAACTCGGTTCGCCCGGGAAAGAGCAGCACGGTCCCAAGCGCGTTCTGCGGCGCTGGCGCGAGCCGCCCCAGCCGCAGCCTGACGCCGTCCACGGTACGAAACCAAAATGCCGCGGCCCCGTCTGGCGCCGCGGCGATATCGTGATGGAAGGGCGCGGCCTCCATGCCCGGCGCCGTCAGGCGAGCGCCGCGCCGAGCTGCATCGCCAGCCCCATGTCGCCCTCGACCGTGAGTTTCCCCGTCATGTAGGCCGCCGTGGGGTTGGTCTCCCCCGCCAGGATCGCCTGGAAGGTCTCGGCATCCGCCGAAAGCGTCACGTCCGCATCTTCCTCGCCGGCCCGCACGCCCTCGCCGTCGATCATCAGGGCGCCTTCGCCCTCGATCACGAACTTGGCCGAACCGTTGACGGGGCCGCTCAGACGCTCGCTCAGGGCGGCCACGGCCTTGTCGATCAGATCACTCACGCGCATTCCCTCCGGTGGTTGTGATCGCGGAAGCGATTGGAAATTTCAGCGACCGCGCTAGACTGACCTTCGTTATGGGTCGCCTGCTGCCATCTCTCAACCGCTTCGTTACGGCATTTTTTGCCGCAGTTGTTCTCGTCTCCGCTCCGGCCGCCGTCATGGCGCAGGACAGCGAGGAAATCGCCCGACTTCTGGGCGAACTCGCGAAGCCCGATCAGCCGGGCTGGGAGCAGATCGAATCCAGCATCATCCGGGAATGGTCGAAATCCGGCTCGCCGGCGATGGACCTGTTGCTGGAACGGGGCGAGGAGGCGCTTGAGGCTGGCGACATAGACGCCGCCATCGAGCATTTCACCGCGCTCACCGATCACGCGCCGGACTTCGCCGAAGGCTGGAACGCGCGGGCCACGGCCTTTTTCCATGCGGACGAGCTGGGCCTGTCGCTGGCCGATATCGAACGTACGCTGGCGTTGAACCCGCAGCATTTCGGGGCGCTCTCGGGCCTGGCGATCATTCTGGAGGAGCTTGGCTACGACGCCGAAGCGCTGGAGGCTTACCGCGCGGTCGAGTCTATACATCCCCACCGGCCCCCCGTAAAAGAAGCCATCGAACGGCTGGAGAAAGAGGTCGAGGGCGCGCGCCTCTGAGCGATCGCCCCGCCAGAGGGACCCGAAATGTTGCGAGAAACCACCGTGACCGCGGTGCTGGGTCCGACGAACACCGGCAAGACTCACTACGCGATCGAACGTATGCTGGCGCACCGCACGGGCGTCATCGGCCTGCCGCTGCGGCTCCTGGCGCGCGAGGTCTACGACCGGATCGTCGCCCTGCGCGGGCCCTCCGTCGTGGCGCTCGTCACCGGCGAGGAGCGCATCGTGCCGGAGCGGGCCGCATATTGGGTCTGTACCGTGGAGGCGATGCCGACGGACATCGGCGCCGACTTCCTAGCGGTGGACGAGATCCAGCTCTGCGCCGATCTCGAGCGTGGCCACGTGTTCACCGACCGGTTGCTGCGCGCCCGCGGGCTGCACGAAACCATGTTCCTGGGGTCCGACACCATGCGCGGCGCCATCGCCGCACTCGTGCCGAAGGTGCAGTTCTTCCGCCGGGAACGGTTCTCGGAACTGACCTACGCGGGGTCCAAGAAAATCTCCCGCATGCCGCCACGCTCCGCCATCGTCGGTTTCTCGGTGGAAAACGTCTATGCCATCGCCGAGTTGCTGCGCCGTCAGAAGGGCGGGGCGGCGGTGGTGATGGGGGCGCTTTCCCCGCGCACCCGCAACGCCCAGGTGGAGCTCTACCAGTCCGGCGAGGTGGATTACCTCGTGGCCACCGACGCCATTGGCATGGGTCTCAACCTCGATATCACCCACGTCGCCTTCTCCGGCCTGCGCAAGTTCGACGGGCGGCGGATGCGCGACCTCTCCGTGCCGGAACTCGCGCAGATCGCGGGCCGTGCCGGGCGCTACAAGACCCACGGCACCTTCGGCGTGACGGGGGAGGCACATCCGCTCGACGAGGAGGTGGCGGAGGCGATCCAGTCCCACCGCTTCGCGCCGGTGCGCAAGCTGCAATGGCGCAATTCCGAGCTGGAATTCGGCACCGTGGAACGGCTGATCGGGTCGCTGGAGGCCCGCACCGACGACGAGTTGCTGACCCGTGCCCGGGAGTCCGACGACCTGATGGCGCTGAAGTCGCTGGCCGCCGAGGCGGAGGTCCGGGGGCGAATCCGTGGCCCCCGGGACGTGCGTCTGCTGTGGGACATCTGCCGGATTCCCGATTTTCGTGGCATCAGCCATGCAGAACACGCAAACCTCCTGGGCCTGATCTTCGGCTTTTTGCATGACGTGGGTCGCGTGCCGGACGACTGGATGGCCCGCCAGATCAAACGGATCGACCGAAATGATGGCGATATCGACACATTGTCGAAAAGATTGGCGTATATACGCACCTGGACCTACGTCGCGCAGCGATCTGGCTGGCTTGACGACGAAATTCATTGGCGCGGCGAAACCCGCGCGGTAGAAGACCGACTGTCGGATGCCCTGCACGGGGCGCTGACCCAGAGATTTGTTGACCGGCGCACCAGTGTTCTGCTGCGCCGGTTGAAGCAGAAGGAGGGCCTTGTGGCCGAGGTGAACGACAAGGGCGAAGTGACGGTCGCGGAGCAGTTCGTGGGCCGTCTGGAGGGCTTCCGCTTCAGCCAGGACAAGTCCGCGACGCCCGAAGAGGCGAAGATGCTGCGGCAGGCGGCGATGACCGCGCTCAAGCCGGAGTTCCACCTGCGCGCGGATCGTTTCTACAACGCGCCCGACACCGAGATCGACTTCACCGAGCAGGGCGGCCTCATGTGGGGCGAGCACGCGGTGGGCAAGCTGGTCAAGGGCGGCGAAGCGCTCAAGCCCACGGTGGTGGCCTTCGTCGAAGAGGACGCCGGACGCGAGGTGGCCGAGAAGGTCACGCGCCGCCTGCAGCATTTCATCGACCGCAAGGTGGCGACCCTCTTCGACCCATTGCTGGCGATGAGCCGCGACGAGGGGCTCACCGGCCTTCCGCGCGGCTTTGCCTTCCAGCTTCTCGAATCCTTCGGCGTGCTGCCGCGCGACGGCGTGGCCGCCGACGTCAAGGCGCTCGACCAGGACGCCCGCGGCCAGCTTCGCAAGCATGGCGTGCGCTTCGGGCAGTACACGGTCTTCCTGCCGCTGTTGCTGAAACCCGCGCCGACGCGCCTGCGCCTCGTGCTCTGGTCGCTCTGGAACGATCTCGACACCTTCCCCGAAGCGCCGCCGCCCGGCCTCGTGACCGTACCGGTGCCGGAAGGCACGCCCCAGGAACATGCCGCCATGTCGGGCTACCGGATCGCCGGCACGCGGGCGATCCGCATCGACATGCTGGAGCGGCTGGCCGACATGCTGCGCGGCGAGGACAGCCGCGCCGGTTTCGAAGCCAAGGCCGACATGCTGTCGATTACCGGCATGACGCTGGACCAGTTCGCCGACCTGATGCAGGGGCTGGGCTACCGCGCCGAGAAGGCGGAGCGCGAGAAGGTGAAGGCACCGCGCACCGATGCCGCGCCGGCCGCCGGGACCGATACGCCGCCGGAAGCGGCGCAAGCCGATGACACCGCCGAGGAGGGGGCGCCTGTCCCCGACGAGGCGGTTGCCACCGAAAGCGCCGAGGCCGCCGCCGAGGCCGCCGCACCGGTTCCGGCCGAAGATGACGCCGCGCCCTCCGAGGCAATGTCCCCGGACGCCGAGGCCGCCCCGGCCGACACGACGCCGGACGCACCTGCGGATGTCGCGCCCGAGGCTCCGGAGGCTGCCGTCGAGGCCGCGGCCGAAGCCACGGCCGAAGCCGATGGCGCAAGCGCCGATGCGGCGGACGCCGAGGCCGCTGGCGAGACGGCTGGCGGGTCGCGCGACGACACCGCGGAAAGCGCCGAGACGGCGGCCGACCCGGACTCCGCCGAGCCCGAGCCCGAAATCGAAGTCTTCTACACCTTTACCTGGGCGCCGCGCCGGCAGGGCGGCGGTCGCCCGCGCCGGGAGCACGGCAAGTCCAACGGTGGCGGCGAGCGGACCGGCGGCAAGGGCCGTGGCAAGCCGGGCAAGGGCGGCAAGCGCCCGCCGCGCCACGAGGGGAAGGGCGGCAAGGGCGGCAAGTCCCATGGCGCCAAGACCTATCAGGCGCGCCCGCCGAAGAAGGAAAAGCCGATCGACCCGGACAACCCTTTCGCCGCGGCGCTCATGGGGCTGACGGAGAAGAAATGACGGGCTGGCACGCGCCATGAGCCCGCCCGCCGAAGGCCCGCGTTCGGGGAACGAACCGGCGTCGCTGCGGGTCGACAAATGGCTCTGGCATGCGCGGTTCTTCAAGACCCGCAGCCTGGCGGCCCGGCAGGTCGCCGACGGCAAGCTGCGCATCAACGCCACCCGGATTTCCAAGCCGGCCCGCACGGTCAGTCCCGGCGACGTGCTGACCTTTCCGCAGGGCCATGCCATCCGGGTGGTGCGGGTGGTCGCGCTCGGTGCGCGGCGCGGCCCCGCGCCGGAGGCGCGGGCGCTCTACGAAGACCTCTCCCCGCCCGAGACCCAGCCCGCTCAGCGCCCGCTGTCCCGTGGCGGTCCGCGCCCGACGAAAAAAGAACGTCGGAGATTCATCAATTCGGGCCCCGATCCGCTTGAATAGCCCGCAGCGCTCGGTTACGTCAGTCCAAATCAATCCGGAGCATGCCCATGACCTATGTCGTCACGGAAAACTGCATCGCCTGCAAGTACACCGACTGTGTCGAAGTCTGCCCTGTGGACTGTTTCTACGAGGGCGAGAACTTCCTCGTGATCCACCCAGACGAATGCATCGACTGCGGCGTCTGCGAGCCGGAATGCCCGGCCGACGCGATCCGCCCCGACACCGAGCCCGACATGGAAAAATGGGTCGAATTCAACCGGAAGTACTCCGAACTCTGGCCGGTGATCGTGACCAAGAAAGATCCGATGCCCAGTGCCGAGGAGATGGACGGTAAGCCCGGCAAGATGGATCTCTTCTCCGAGGCGCCAGGCGAGGGCGGCTGATCCGCGATTCGTCCGGGCGCGCCGGACGGAACGTACCCGTGCGCCCGCCTTCCCGGCCGGGCACTCGCAAGAATCCGCCGTTTTTTTACCGGTTTTCGGGCCGTTTCATGGCGTGCCGCAGCGCGGCACTATGAAAACGGCAAAAGATTTGCTATATTCCTCTGACGATGAGCGAAGATGACTGAGAACCGCCATATGGGGCTGCTCGCCTGTATGGTGGATTTATTGCGCCCTGCCGGGATGGCCACGCCGGAAAACACGTTTCCGGGGCGGCTTTCTTTGGCTTTCGGCGTCGCACTCGAGGGGATCATATGACCAAAACCAAAAAAACCGAGTTCCGCCCGAACGATTACGTCGTGTACCCGGCCCATGGCGTCGGGCAGATCATATCCATTGAAGAGCAGGAAATCGCGGGACTCTCCCTGGAACTATTCGTCATCTCCTTCGAGAAGGACAAGATGACTCTGCGGGTGCCCACCAACAAGGCCACCGAGGTCGGCATGCGCAGCCTCAGCTCGCCCGATGTCGTCTCCAAGGCGATGGGAACCCTGAAGGGCAAGGCCAAGGTCAAGCGCGCCATGTGGTCCCGCCGCGCGCAGGAATACGAACAGAAGATCAACTCCGGCGACCTGATCGCCATCGCCGAAGTGGTGCGTGACCTGCACCGCACCGACGACCAGCGCGAGCAATCCTACTCGGAGCGCCAGCTCTACGAGGCCGCGCTGGAGCGCCTGACCCGCGAGGTCGCCGCCGTCTCCGGCGAGGGCGAAAGCGACGCCCAGAAGAAGGTTGACGCCGTGCTGGTCAGCCGCGCCGCCTGAGCGGGCGCACCCACCGGACAGACCAAAGGGGCCGCAAGGCCCCTTTTTTTATTGCTGCGGCGCCAGGGAGCGCCAGCCACGCGCTATTCCGCCGCCGCCGCGAGCAGCGCCGCATTGCCGCCGGAGGCGGTGGTGTCGACGCAGACGTGCCGTTCCAGGTGGAAGGCGGCGGTCTCTCCCGCGCCCGTCACCAACGGCAGGATCGCGCCGCTCCGCGCCGCGAGCGCCCGCCGGAGCGCACGTGCCGTCTCCCCGTCGCCCCACCACATCACCGCCGCGATCCCGGTGAGGCCGGTCAGCATCTCCGGGGCGAGCGAGCCCTCGACCAGCACGGGCGTCGCCCCGGCTGCCGCCGCCTCGGATGCCTGTGACGCGCGCGCCTCGGCGCCGGGGCCGAGGCAGAGAACGCGCCCGCGCGGCAGGGTCGAGAGGCGGTTGGACTCGCCCGTCGGTCCGGGCATGTCCTCGCGTGAGATTGCCACACTGCCGGGCACGGCCGCCTCGATGCTAGCCTGCACCGCCTCGGGTGCCAGCTCGGGTGCATCCGCGGCCGCTGCCTGCGCCGCCGGCGCGACAGCCTGCGTGAAATGCGGCACGTAGGCCGGCCCGCCTGCCTTCGGCCCGGTGCCCGACAAACCCTCGCCGCCGAAGGGCTGCGAGCCCACCACCGCCCCGATCTGGTTACGATTGACATAGATATTCCCGGCCTTCACCCGGTCCACCACCGTCTGCACCCGGTCGTCGATCCGCGTGTGCAGCCCGAAGGTGAGCCCGTATCCGGTGGCGTTGATCCGGTCGATCACCTTGCCCAGCTCCTCGGCACGGAACGTCGCCACATGCAGCACCGGGCCGAAGACCTCCCGCTCCAGCGCCTCGATGCCCGCGACGCGGATCACCGCCGGGCCGCAGAAGAGGCCCTGTTTCGGCACCGGCAGGCGATAAATCAGCCGCCCCTCGGCCTCCGCCTTCGCCACGTGGGCCTCGATGGTCGCCCGCGCCTCGGCGTCGATGACCGGGCCGAGATCGGTGGAAAGCGCCCAGGGGTCGCCCGGACGCAGGCATTGCATCGCGCCTCTCAGCATCTCCAGCAGGCCCTCGGCGATATCCTCCTGCACGTAGAGACAGCGCAGGGCGGAGCAGCGCTGCCCGGCGCTCTGGAAGGCGGAGGCGAGGATGTCGCGCACCGCCTGTTCCGGCAGGGCGGTGCTGTCCACGATCATCGCGTTGAGCCCGCCCGTTTCCGCGATGAGCGGCGCCGACGGGGCGAGGTTGTCCGCCATGGACCGGTGGATCGCCTGGGCGGTGTCTGTGCCGCCGGTGAAGCAGACGCCGGTGACGCGTGTATCCGAGGTCAGCGCCGCGCCCACCACCTCGCCGCGCCCCGGCAGCAGGTGCAATGCGCGCCCCGGCACGCCAGCCTGGTGCAGCAGGCGCACGGCGGCGGCGGCGATCAGCGGGGTCTGTTCGGCCGGTTTGGCAAGCACGGCGTTCCCCGCGGCAAGGGCGGCCGCGATCTGGCCGGTGAAAATCGCCAGCGGGAAGTTCCACGGCGAGATACAGGCGAAACTGCCGCGCGCCGGGCGCTCCAGATCCGGAATCCGGCTCGCGTAGTAGCGCAGGAAATCCACAGCCTCGCGCAATTCGCCCATCGCGTCCGGGAGCGTCTTGCCGGCCTCCCGCGCGGCGAGGGCAAAGAAGAGGCCGAAGTTCTCCTCATAGAGGTCGGCAGCCCGGTTGAGCACCGCGGCGCGCGTGGCCGGTGGCGCGGCCCAGGGCTCCGCCGCCGCCAGCGCCTCGGCAACCTGCGCCGGGGTGGCTTCCGATACATGGCCAACAACGTCGTCCGGTTTGGCCGGGTTGTGCAACTCCAGCGTCCCGCCGTCGTGCTCTCTGCCGCTCAGGATCGGCCCGCCGGTGAACTGGGTGTCACGGTACGGCGCGCGCGCGGCGTCGATCTCCGCCAGGTCGTCCGGGTCGGTCAGGTCCCAGCCGCGAGAATTGCGTCGGGCACTGCCATAAAGCCCAGCGGGCGCCACCACCGGCGTCGGGCGGGCCAGCGCGGCGCGGGCGGCGTCGAACGGATCGGCGACCACCACCGCCGCCGGCACGGTCTCGTCGACGATCTGGTTGACGAAGGACGAATTGGCGCCGTTTTCCAGGAGCCGCCGCACCAGATAGGCCAGCAGGTCGCGATGCGCGCCCACCGGCGCATAGATCCGGCAGCGCGTGCCTTCTGCGTCCTTCACGATCTGGTGTAACCTCTCGCCCATCCCGTGCAGCCGCTGGAACTCGAAGCAATCGCGATCCGGTGCCATCTCAAGGATGGCCGCCGCCGAATGGGCGTTGTGGGTGGCGAATTGCGGATAGATCCGCGCACGTGCCGCCAGCAGCCTGCGCGCGCAGGCGATGTAGCTCACATCGGTGACCGGCTTGCGTGTGAAAACGGGGAACCCCGTGAGCCCCATCACCTGCGCGCGTTTGATCTCCGCGTCCCAGTAGGCGCCCTTGACCAGCCGCACCGTGAAGTGGCGGTCAAGCTCCTCCGCCAGCGCCACGATCCAGTCGATCGCCGCTGTGGCGCGGGGGCCGTAGGATTGCACAACCGTGCCGAACCCGTCCCAGCCCGCCAGCGCCGGATCGCGGGCGACAGCCTCGAACACGTCGAGGGTCAGCTCCAGCCGGTCCGCTTCCTCGGCGTCGATGTTGAGGCCCATGCGGCCGTGTTTGCAGGCCAGTGCCAGGTCGCGCACGCGCGGCACCAACTCCGCCATCACCCGGTCGCGCTGGCTCACCTCGAAGCGCGGATGCAGCGCGGAGAGCTTCACCGAGATACCGGGGTTGGCACGGATGTCGCCGGTCTTGGCGGCAGGCGAGATCGCATCGATCGCGGTCAGGTAGGCGGCGTGATAGCGCAGCGCATCCGCCTCGGTCCGCGCGGCCTCTCCCAGCATGTCGTAGGAATAGGCATATCCCTGCGCCTCCATTTTCGCCGCCCGGCGCAACGCGGCGGCAATGCTCTCTCCCAGCACGAACTGGCTGCCCATCTGCCGCATCGCCTGGCCCACCGCGGTGCGGATCACCGGCTCCCCGAGTCGCCGCACCGCCCCGCGCAGGGTGCCCGCGAGCCCCGGATGGTCGCTGTCGAGCACCTTGCCGGTCAGCATCAGCGCCCAGGTGGAGGCGTTCACCATGTAGGAAGCCGACTTGCGCAGGTGCCGGTTCCACTCCGACGGCGCGATCTTGTCCTCGATCAGCGCATCGATCGTGGCCGCATCGGGCACCCGCAGCAGCGCCTCGGCCAGGCACATCAGCGCGATCCCCTCGTCGGTGGACAGCCCGTATTCGGCGAGGAACATCTCCATCAGCCCCGGATCGTCGGATTTGCGGATGCGCGTCACCAGGTCCGCCGCCTGCGCCACGATCCGCGCCCGCGCGTCGGTGTCGAGGCCGGCAATCGCGGCGAGGTCCTCCAGGCGGGCGGCCTCGTCGGGCAGGTGGAGTGCGCGGAGCTGCGCACGGGCGGTGTCGAGCGTCTGGGTCATGGTGGAGCCTGCGGTTGGAATGGCACCAGTGTAATGGAGGCCGCGCGGTCGAATGGACCGAATGCACCTGATCTACAGACGATAGTATTGAGTTGAGCCCCAATGAAGGGAAATATGACTTCCATGTCCGAGAACGACCAATCCCTTGATTCCTTCGATCATGCCATTCTGGATGTGGTGTCCACCGAGGGGCGCATTCCGGTCACGGAACTTGCGCGCCGCATCGGGCTTTCCAAATCGCCGACCCAGGCGCGGCTGAAGCGGCTTGAGGCCGATGGCGTCATCACCGGGTACCAGGCATTGCTGGACCCGATCCGGCTTGGCCGGGCGCATGTGGTCTTCGTCGAGGTCCGGCTCGACGACACCCGGGAGAAGGCGCTGTCCGCGTTCAATCGCATGGTGCAGACCATCCCGGAAGTGGAGCAATGCCACATGATCGCGGGCAGCTTCGACTACCTGCTAAAGGTCCGCACGGCCGATATCCAGAGCTACCGTCAGGTCCTCGCAGACCGCCTTTCGGCTCTGCCCCACGTGGCCAGCACCTCGACCTATGTCGCGATGCAGGCGGTCAAGGAGGGGCAGCTCTAGCCCGGCGCGGTGGCCTAGCGGCCGCTGCACCGCCGGATGATCGGCACCAGTTCGTCATGGACCTGTTCGGACGCGATG
Source organism: Tropicimonas marinistellae (assembly GCF_001509585.1). GTDB lineage: Bacteria > Pseudomonadota > Alphaproteobacteria > Rhodobacterales > Rhodobacteraceae > Tropicimonas > Tropicimonas marinistellae. Next base: position 278,027 of record NZ_LNCI01000003.1, read on the forward strand.
CCCAGCGTCGCGCCGTCGGGCGCATAGAGCACCACGTGGCCGGAGTGCTCAATCGTGCCCTTGCGGTACCAGCCCGCCGGCGGCCCGGAGAAGACCTCCACATCCATCCGCCAGCCCTCGGCAGTGGGTTCGGTCCGGAACCGCACCGGCAGGCGCTCCAGCCGCGGTGCGATGCAGGCGAAGGTCGTATTGGGCGCCCGCGACGTGACTCCCACCGGCACGTCCGGCGGCGCGGCGCATCCCGCAGCAGCAACAAGGGAGACAAATGCCAGCCGTTTCATGCGCCCATCCTACGCCGTTAACGGTTCGTTAGCATCGTTTTCCGGCGGAGATGGTTAACGCCCCCATGGCGCGGCGCAGTGGCGTGCGCCGGTCCCGCCGGTGCGCCCGGCATTAAGAGATCCACATCACGGTTAAGCGCGCGGTAACGGACCCTGTCGCGGCAGGCCCGTGGAGAAAACGCGCGCAACCACAAGAAAACACTTGAAATTCGAGGAGTTTGACGCCGCAGACGCTGGCCCGGCGGTCGGGCGTTTGAGGAAAATGGGAGCGAACTTCCTCATTCCCGCCACGCTTCGTTAAGCCCCGGCCAAGGCACGCGGTTGCTTCATCGGCAGGACTTCACACGGGTCGGACGCACGCATCGCGTCCGGCCGTCCGCCTCGAGGCCACCGATGACGACCCATGTTGCGTTCCAATCCGCCGGGACCCCGCTCGGCACAGTCTCCGCCGACATGTTCGGCGGCAACTTCCTGATCGACCGCGACCGCATGGACGCCGGCACCTACGACGAGGCCATCGCGGACCTGGGGCTGACCAACCTGCGCTATCCGGGCGGCTCTATCACCGAGTGGTACTTCGACATCACCGATCCCGACAAGACCAGCGTCTGGGACCCGGACCGGGGCGAAATGCGCGATCTGCTGCCGCTCTCCACCTTCCTCGCCCAGGCGGCGGAGGCCGGCGTCGGCGTCGATCTCGTGATCCCCACGGGCGCGCTGCTGGATACGGGCGCCCTGGGGGCCCGCGCCCCGGCGCCCGATGCCTATGACGCTGTGAAAACCTACGTCGCCGACGTTCTGGCCGGGGCATACGGCGACGCCCACATCGTCGGTATCGAGATCGGCAACGAATACTGGCTGTCGGGCGAGATGACGGATGCGGAATACGCCCGCATCGCCACCGTGATCGCCGAGGCCGCGCAGGCGGCAATTGACGAACACCGGGCCTCCGGCGCCGCGCCCGCCGGGTGGGAGGAGCCGGAGATTGCCGTGCAGATCGGCCAGTACGGCCGCTACTCCACCGACCCCGGGCACCTGCAGAACGATGTCGTCATGGCCGGGCTGTCCGATGCGGCGGCCGCCGCCATCGACGCGGTGGTGGCGCATTACTATACGTGGGGCAGCTACGACGACCTCGTGAATTTCGAGTACTACTTCAACCGGCTGGACAGCTGGCTGGAAGACGAGCGTTTCGCGGGCATCGAGTACCACATCACCGAGTGGAACACGTCCAACGGCCGCACCGATGAGACCGGGCTGAAACAGGCCTCGACGATCCTCTACATGTTCTCGGAGATGGTGGCGCAGGGGGTCGATGCGGCCTATGTCTGGCCGGTCCAGCAGAACAACGACACGAACCTCACCGGGAACGAAGGGGACATCGAGCTGTCCTTCGCCGGCGAGACCTTCCGGATGCTGTCCGAAAGCGTCTCCGGCATGGATCTGGTGCAGCGGCAGAGCTTCCGGTCCGGCGCCGCCTATGTCTATCGCGACGGCGGCGAGACGGTGATCTTCATCGCCTCGCGGTCCGATACGGCCGAAACCTTCCGGCTCGACCTCGATGCGCTCGGCCTGACCGGGCATTATTACTGGACCGAGGCGCTTGGCTGCGACGGCGCTGCCGACGACCCGGAGGCGGCGCCGCTCCTGACGATCGGGGCAGGGGCCGCCGATGCCGCGTCTCAGGCGCGGTTCTCGGTGGATGCCTACGGGGTCATGCGGGTCACCTTCATCGATGATACCTCAGGCGCGGCGGCAAGATTGCCCGACCAGATCGAAGGCTCCGAGCGCGGCGACGTGCTCACCGGGTCGGCCGCTGCCGATACGATGCATGGCCAGGGCGGTGCGGACCTGATCACCGGCGGTACGGGCGCCGACCGGCTCGCGGGTGGCACGGGCGACGACACCATCGACGGCGGCGGCCAGAACGACCGGATCGTCGCCGGGGCGGGCGACGATCTGGTGCGCGGCGGAAACGGGCGCGACCGGGTGAGCCTCGGCGCGGGCAACGACATCTTCCGCGACAACGGGCAGGTCGGGGTCGCCGGTGCGGATGTGGTGTTCGGCGGGGCGGGCGACGACCTGCTGGCCGGACGCGCCGGAAGCGACCGGCTGGAGGGCGGCGACGGGGCCGATACCCTGGAAGGCGGCAAGGGCGCCGATCTGTTGCGCGGCAATCGCGGCAGTGATCTCCTCCGGGGCGGTGCCAATGACGACAGGCTGGTCGGCGGTGCCGGCGATGATGCGCTTCATGGGGAAGCCGGGAACGACACGCTCATCGGTGGCGGTGGCGACGACAGGCTCAACGGCGGTACGGGCAACGACGAGATCGACGCTGGCGACGGCGACGATGTGGTCGCAGGCGGCAATGGCGCGGACCGGATAGACCTCGGCGGTGGCGACGACCTGTTCCGCGACACCGGCCAGACCGGCGCAGCGGGCGCCGACATTGTGAACGGTGGCGCCGGCGCGGACGTGCTTCGCGGGCAGGGCGGTTCGGATGTCCTGTCCGGCGGCGCCGGCGCCGACCGGCTGTCCGGCGGTGCTGCCGGCGACACGCTGCGATGCGGAGCCGACGACGATCTGGCCTGGGGCGGCGACGGGGCGGACCGGGTCTTCGGCGACGCGGGCGACGACACGCTCCGTGGCGGCAGCGGCAACGATGCGATTGACGGCGGTACCGGCAACGACACGCTGCGCGGCGACGACGGCGACGATTCCCTTTGGGGGCAGGAGGGCGACGATTACCTTGGCGGCTGGAGCGGCGACGACATTCTGCACGGCGGTCACGGCGACGACACGCTGATCGGCGGCACCGGGCAGGATTACCTTGCCGGCGGCGCGGGCGACGATCTGCTGATCGGCGGAGCCGGGGCCGATACCTTCGTTTTCGCCGCAAATGACGGTACCGACGTGCTCTCCGGGTTCGAGGCGCAGGACAGGATCCTCATCGACATCCCCGGTCTCGCCTATGCGGATCTGGAAATCTCCGTTGCCGACGACGGCACGGCGACGCTTCGGTTTGCCGGGACCGGCGTCCTGATCGAGGATCTCGGTACGGATCTGGACGCAACGGGTTTTCTCTTCGCCTGATCTGCCCGCTCAGGCGCCCGGTGCGGGCCCGGTGGTGCCGCGCAACACCAGTTCCGGCGCGATGACGCGGTGCCGGGGCGGCGCAAGCGGTGTATCGATCCGCTGCATGAGAAGTTCCGCCGCCGTCGTGCCGATCAGGTCCTTGTGCACGCGCACGGTCGACAGCGCCGGTTCGAAATAGGCGGTCTCCTCGATGTCGTCGTGGCCGATGATCGAGATGTCCTTCCCCGCCGTCAGGCCCTGTTCGCGGCAGGCCGTGACCGCGCCGAGCGCCAGCAGGTCGCCGAAGCACACAACGCCGGTCACGTCCGGTGCCTTCCGCAGGATCTCCGCCATCGCGTTGTGTCCGGCTTCCAACGTGGTCTGCGGCGTTCGCAACACCAGTTCGGGATCCAGCGGAAGCCCGGCGGCGCGCAGCGCGGTGCCATAGCCCTCGTAGCGGTCCTGCGCGGTGCTGGTGGACTGACCGCCGCCGATCCAGGCAATCCGCCGGTGGCCCAGCTCCACCAGCGCGTTGACCGCGAGTCGCAGGCTGAGCCGGTCGTCGTTCACCACGTGGTCGAACCCCTCGTCATCGAGGTTCCGCGACATCAGCACCGTCGGGAAGCTCGCCCGAAGGATATTGCGCAGCTGTGCCGGGTCGGTGCCCATCACCGGCGACAACAGCAGGCCGGCCGCGCCCTGTTCGAGCATGCGCCGGATGAAGGCGGTCTGGATTTCCAGGTCCTCATGCGTGTTGCACAGCACGAGCAACTTGTCGCGCAGCCGGAAGTGCCGCTCGATGCTGGTCAGGAACTCCGAGAAAACGGGGTTGCGCAAATCGTTCACGCACATCGCCAGCGTGTCGTTCGTGCCCTTGCGCAGATTGGCGGCGTGGCGGTTGTAGATGTACCCCATCTCGCTTGCCAGCCGCTTGATCTCCTTGCGCTTGGCCTCGGAAATCCTCGGATGGTCCCGGAGGGCCATGGATACCGCCGAAACCGATACGCCCGCGGCCGCCGCAACGGCCTTCAATGTAACCCGTGGCTTCACCGAAAATCCTCCCTCCCGCTTCCTCCCTATCTCGTCAGACAGGTGACGAATTGTCTCTACTCAACTCTTGCTCAATCGATTTACCAATGCTACCTTTTTCTTGCTTGGAGGAGCTGCACGACTTGTAACGGACGGCCGCGTCGGTTCCGGACAAACACACCCACGATACTCAAAGACGATGTCTACCTAGGGAGGACGATATGTCGAAAAATCCCCTGTCGGGCCTGCTGGCGGCGACGGCGCTCGGCGTCGGTGCGCTCATGGCGACCCAGGCCGTTGCCGAATGCGACTGGAAGCCGGATCGCGCCGTGACCTACGTGGTGCCATGGGGCGCCGGGGGCGGAACCGATGCCAACTCCCGCATGCTCGCCAGCCTGCTCAGCCAGGAATTCGGCGTGCCCTTCAACGTCGTCAACCGCACCGGCGGCAACGGCGTGACCGGACATTCCGCAATCGCCCGGGCCAAGCCCGACGGATATACCGTGGGCGCCGTGACGGTGGAGATCAACACCATGCACTGGGTCGGCCTGACCGACCTCACGCGGGAAAACATCACGCCGATCGCATTGGTGGACGTGGTGCCGGCCGGCTTCACGGTGAAGGCGGACTCGCCCTTCAATAGCGTCAACGAGGTGCTGGAAGTGGCCAAGGCAGAGCCGGGCAAGCTCACCGGGTCGGGCACCGCCCAGGGCGGCATCTGGCACCTGGCGCTGGCCGGCCTGCTGAACGCCGAAGGCCTGGACCCCGAAGCCATTCGCTGGATTCCCTCCAAGGGCGCCGCGCCCGCGATGAAAGAGCTGATGGCCGGTGGGGTCGACGTGGTGACGGTCGCGCAATCCGAGGCCAAGACGCTGATCGAACAGGGCGAGTTGAAGGGTCTGGGCTACATGCACACGGAGCGCATGGCAGCACTGCCCGATATCCCGACCACGGCCGAGCAGCTCGATTCCGGCTGGACGCTGGCGGCCTTCATCACAGTTTCCGGCCCCGAAGGCATGGATGCCGAAATCGCCTGCTCCTACGAGAAGGCCGCGCTCAAGGTGATGGACACGCAGGAATGGGCCGACTTCAAGGCCAGCCGCGGTGCCGACGTCGTGCTGATGGGCTCCGAGGACCTCGGCGCCATGCTGGAGAAGTCAGACGCTGCGCTCGGTGACACGATCAAGGCCATCGGTCTCGCGAAATAGTACCACGCGATAACGAACGGCGTCGCTCCCAGACGCCGTCGCCCCTCCGGGGCGGGAGGCCTCCCCCCTTAGCACCCGCCCCGGACTTTTCTCGCCCCGCACGACGAGAGTGGACCCATGATCAACAGAGATATCGTCACCGGCGCCGTCCTGGCCGCCGCGGGCGCTTGGCTCGCCTGGGAGGCACGCAGCTTCCCGACCCTGGGCGGTATGACCCACGGCCCGGGCCTCTTTCCAACCATCGCAGGCGCGGGGATGGTCCTCTGCGGCCTGCTGATCCTGATGACCGGTGTCATCGCGGCCGCCGCAAGTGCCACGCCGGTGGCGCCCGCGCCCGCCCTTGGCCGCCGCGGCTGGATCAATTCCGGTGCCGTGGTTCTGGGGGTCGTGTTCTTCGCGCTGTTCCTGAACACGCTGGGCTTTCACCTCGTGGCCTTCCCGCTGATGCTGGCGCTGTTGCTGCTCTTCGGTATCTCCTGGTGGAAATCGCTGCTGCTGTCCGTCGGCGTGACCATGCTCGTGCACCTGATCTTCTATTCGTTCCTGCATGTGCCACTGCCCTGGGGCATGCTCGAACCGATCGCCTGGTAGGTCGGCCATGATCGCAGATGTTCTCCTGACCGTCCTCGCCCCCGGCAATCTCGCCATTATCGCCGCGGCCACCTTCTACGGCTGTTTCGTCGGCGCGGTGCCCGGGCTCACCGCCACCATGGCCGTCGCCCTGCTGGTGCCCTTCACCTTCTTTCTGGACCCGATCCCGGCGATCAGCGCCATCGTGGCCACCACCACCACGGCGATCTTCGCCGGCGACATCTCCGGCACGTTGCTGCGTATTCCCGGTACGCCCGCCTCGGCGGCCTATGTGGACGATGCCCATGCGCTCAGCCAGTCGGGCCGGGCGCGCACGTCGCTCTTCGTCTCTCTGCTGACGGCCGCCATCGGCGGCGTGGTGGGCGTGCTGATCCTGATGATGGTCGCCCCGCAGCTTGCGCGCATCGCCATCAGCTTCTCCAGCTTCGAAACCTTCTGGCTTGCCTGTCTCGGGCTCAGCTGCGCGGTCTTCGTCGGCGGCGGCACCGTGCCCAAGAGCTTTGCAAGTCTCTGCATCGGCCTCGCCATCGCCTGTGTCGGCATCGACGTGGCGGTGGGGCACCCGCGCTATACCTTTGGCGTGCCCGACCTGCTCGACGGGATCAGCTTCATCCCGGCAATGATCGGGATCTTCGCCTTCTCCGAGGTGCTGCGGACGGTGCAGACCCTCGACAAGCCGAAGGAAACGCTCGCCCGCGTGACCGAACCGGTGGCCGAGGCCATCGGCAACGCCTTCCGCACCGTGGCGCGGTTCCCCTCGACGCTGGCGCGCTCCTCCGTGCTGGGCACGCTGGTGGGCGCCTTGCCCGGGGCGGGGGCCGATATCGCCGCCTGGATCTCCTACGCGCTGACGCGCCGCTTCTCGAAGAAGCCCGACGAATTCGGCAAGGGCAGCCTCGAAGGCGTGGCCGCAGGCGGCTCCTCCAACAATGCCGCCATCGGCGGCGCCTGGACACCGGCGCTGGTCTTCGGCATCCCCGGCGACAGCGTCACCGCCATCGCCATCGGCGTGCTGCTGCTCAAGGGCATGACGCCCGGGCCGCGGATCTTCATCGACCAACCGGAGCTGACCTCCGCGCTCTTCGGCTCCTTCCTTGTCGCCAACATCATGATGGTGCCGGTGGGTCTGCTGGCGATCCTCGCCTCGACGCATATCCTCAAGGTGCCGCGTGCGGTGATGGCACCGGTGATCCTGCTCTTTTCGCTGGTCGGCGCATTCGCCATCGCCGGCACGGTGACCGCCGTCTGGATCGTGCTCGCGCTCGGGCTCGCCGGTTACCTGATGGAGCAGAACGGCATCCCGCTGGCGCCCGCTATCCTCGGCATCGTCCTCGGCAAGATCATCGAGGACAACTTCATGATATCCATGATCAAGGCGCAGGGGGATTTCATGGCGTTCTTCGACCGTCAATACTCCCTGGTACTCGGGCTCTTCACACTCGCGCTCTGGGCATTGCTCATCTTGCGCGCGATCCGGGAAATGCTCCGGGCCGGGGCAAAGGAAAAAAGGAAAGGGGTTTCCGCATGACATCACGAAACTGGTTGAGACAGCAGCTGTCCGAGGGGCGGTGCGTTCGGGCGATATGGCTGGAACTCGGCGTTCCAACACTGGCCGAGGCCGCGGTCTGGGCCGGGTGGGATTGCGTGGTGATCGACAACGAGCACGGCGTCGCGGATCTGGAGACGACCGTGCAGATGGTGCGCGCCGTCGAGGCGGCCGGCGGCCATTATATCGTGCGCGTACCGTGGAACGACCAGGTCTACCTCAAGCGGATCCTGGATCGCGGGATCAACACCATCATGGTGCCAATGATCAACGACCGCGAATCCGCCGAGGCCGCCGTCGCTGCCTGCCGCTACCCGCCCGACGGTGCCCGCGGCTATGCGGCGCCCATCGTGCGTGCCTCGCATTTCGGTGCCAAGGCGGATTATCTCAGCACCGCCAACGACGAGCTGTTCCTGCTGGGGCAGATCGAGCATCGCGATGCCATTCCCAATATCGCCGAGATCGCCGCGGTGGACGGGATCGACCTGCTCTTCATCGGCCCGCACGACATGGCCGGTTCCATCGGCAAGCTGGAACGCCTGGCGGACGACGATGCGGAGGCGCTGGCCGCCGAAGCCGAGGCCGCCATTCTTGAGGCGGGCAAGCCCATGGGCACGGTCGGCCGGCCGCTCTGGAGCTACCGCGACTTGAAACAGCGCGGACACTCCCTGGTGGTCGGGCCGAACGAGATCGGCCTCTTCATGGAGGCAGCCCGGCAGGCCGCCGACGACATGGACACGCAATTCGACGCGCAGACGCCAGCGGAGTAACCGCAAGCGGCTAGAAAGGAGCGCATACGATGAAGAAGATCCTCAACGCCCCGGATGCCTACGTGGACGAGATGCTGGAGGGGCTTTGCGCCGCCCATCCCGAGCACTACGCACAGCCGGAGCCGCGCGTGATTGTCCGCGCCGGCGGCACCACGCCGGGCAAGGTCGGGATCGTCACCGGCGGGGGCTCCGGCCACCTGCCGGTCTTTACCGGCTACGTCGGGCGCGGGCTGCTGGACGGCTGCGCAATCGGCAACGTCTTTGCCTCGCCCTCCGCGGAGCAGATGGCCGCCACCATGCGCCATGCCCATGCCGGGGCAGGGGTCCTGTGCCTCTACGGCAATTACGGCGGCGACGTGATGAACTTCGACATGGCCAGCGAGATGGTCGAGTTGGAGGACGATATCGACTCGACCTCTGTCGTGCTGGCCGATGACGTCGCCTCCGCCGGTCCGGAGGAGGCGGTGAAGCGCCGCGGCGTGGCCGGCATGGTCTACGCCTTCAAGATGGCCGGGGCGAAAGCCGAGGAGATGGCCGGGCTCGGCGACGTGACCCGCGTGGCGCAGAAAGCGGCCGATGCCTGCCGCTCCATCGGCATGGCGCTTTCGCCCTGCACCGTGCCCCAGGCCGGCAAGCCCACGTTCGACATCGGCGAGACCGAGATGGAGATGGGCATGGGCATCCACGGCGAGCCAGGGATCTGGCGCGACACGCTCAAACCGGCGGACGCGATCGTCGACGAGATGATGGAACGCCTGCTGGCCGACCGGCCGCTGGGGCAGGGGGACCGCTACTCGATCCTCGTCAACAGCCTCGGCGCCACCCCGCCGGAGGAACTCTACATCATGTTCCGCCGCGCCAAGGCGGTGCTGGAAGCGACCGGCGCGCACATGGTGATGCCACTGGTTGGCCGCTACGCAACCTCGATGGAAATGGCGGGCGCGACGATCACGCTTTGCAAGCTCGACGACGAGCTTGAGGCGTTGCTCAAGGCGCCCTGCAATTGCGCCTTCTGGAGGGTGGGATGAGCGGATTCACCACCGAGAACCTGCGCCACGCGGCCGCGCGGATCGCCGATCACGCGGATGCCGTCGCCGCGTCGCTGAACGAGGCCGACGGCAAGTTGGGCGACGGCGACCTCGGCATCACCGTCTCGGCGGGCTGGCGCGAAATCGCGGATCACGCGGAGGCGCTTCCCGACGATCTGGGCAAGGCCTTCATGGAATGCGCCAAGTGTTTCCAGCGCGCCTCCTCCTCGTCCTTCGGCACGCTGGTGGCCACCGGGTTGATGAGCACGGCAAAGGCCTGCAAGGGCCGCGAGGCCGTGCCCTGGGCCGCCGTGTCGGCGCTGATCGCAGCCGCCGGTGAAGCGATGAAGGCCCGCGGCAAGGGCAATCTCGGCGACAAATGCGTTCTCGACAGCATGGACGCCATGGCGCGGGCCACCTCCGGGCTCGATGATCCGGCTGCCCTGCAAGCGGCTGCCTTCGCCGCCGCGACGGAGACGCTGGAGACCTTTCGCGACCGGCCGAACAGGCTCGGCCGCGCGCGGATGTTCGGCGAGAAGTCGATTGGCCTCGATGACCCGGGCCAATTGGCGGCGCTGGAAATGGCGCGCGCGCTTGCCTGAACATTGGCCTGAGCATTGGCCTGAGTAAGGGCGGAGCGGCGCCGCGCGCCCCGCACAGACGTTTCACAGAACCTGCGGGCCGGCAGGTACCGGCACGCAGGCCCGGCTCCCCCGGGGAGCGGCGCGGCCGGTGCGGCGGTCGTGCATCCCGCACTCACGGAAAGGGGAGGGGCGAGCGCCGCCGGGGCTTCGGCGGCGCTCGCATCCATCTCTGCCGGTCGTTCGCGCGGTCGCACGCCGGGTCGTCCATCAACTGACAGCCCGAAAAACCCGTGGCGCTGCCTTGCCCAAGGCGTCGGGCGGCGTCTGCCGCCGATGCGGCCCCCGGCGCACACCGGCGCCGGCCGCATCACGCCGCGCAAAAAGCAATGACGCCGGACCAGCCAATCCGGCGCCGCACCTCGTTAGGAGGCGGGAGTGATCTTAGGGAAGCGAAACGGGCTTGGCAGCAATCCGAAGGATCAGCCGTTCCAGCTCCGGACGACGCCGCAATCCATGTGCACGAAATTGGAACCGCGATAGGTGCCGACGCCACCGGCCCGGCAGGCCTGCGCCGCCTTGGCCATCTGGTAGATCGAGCGATTGCCGAGCCGCAGGTCCGCCGCCTGTCCCTTCATGTGCAGGGAGTTCTTCGCCACGCCGCCGGAGCGGGAGCGAAGCATCGCGTTGGTCGCGGGCGAGCGATATCCCGACAACAGAAGGTAGGGTTCCGACGTGTCCATCAGGTTGTGCGCCGCGGCCATGATGTCGATCGTCCGTGTGTCGATCGACCTGACCTCGTTGCGCCGCCAGTCGCGCATGAAGGCATTGATCTCCTTGAGCGCGTCCTTGATGTAGCTGCCTTCGACCCAGTAGATCGTATCCATGCTCTCGCCGGTGCGGCCGTTGTACATCTTCACACGGCGGATATCGCCGCCGCCACGAAGGAATCCAGCTGCATTGGAGAATGTCGGCGCCGCAATAAGCGTTGTCGCCGCAAAAGCGCGTAGGATGCCGCGCCGCGAGACCCTCGAAGGGTCACTCTGACTTCCGGTCATAGGTTCTGCCTGTCCCGTTGCCTGTCTTCGCATCCGCCTTTTGGCGGTTTTTTCCACACCTCATCCCCAGGTGTGGCACTGTGATGCCACAAAGCGATTCCCCATCCAAGAGCGCATTTTGCGCCGGGGAGGTGATTGTCAAAAAATAGGCAGAAACCTGCTTAAAATCTGTTACCACATGCAGATTTGATTTTTTCCCTTTCCAGTGAGCGATTTGCACCACAGCGTCGTCGGATCGCCACACCGGCGACGGTGCCTTGCGCGCTGTCGCAATTGTGCGTGGACACTCGCGAACCACGCGTGAAAAGGTGCATCCCGATCCTGTGAGCAGTATTTGTCGAAGGAATAATCATGCAATCTGCGGTGAGCCGCCGGTCTATTCCAGCCCTTCTGGTTGCCCTGACACTCGCGTTCGTGGTCGGGGGGCTCCGTCCCGCCGTCGCGCAGGACATGGCCTTCAAACAGGCCGTGGCCGAAGCCGCGGTCGGAAACGAGGTGCTGGCGACCTTCTACCGGACACGTGATTACAAGCCGCTGTTTACCGGCGCGAAGGACAAGCGCCGCCGGTCCGCGCTGATCCGGGCGCTGGACTCGGCCGATGCCCACGGGCTTCCAGCGCGCCGCTACGATCCGGAGGCGCTGAAATCCGCCTTCGCGTCGGCCAAGTCGCCGCGCGACCGGGGCCGGGCCGAAGTTCTGGCGGCGCGGATGTTCCTGCAATACAGCACCGACATCCAGTCCGGCGCCATGACGCCGCGGCGGATCGACAGCGATATCGTGCGGGTGATTCCGCGCCGCGACCCGCTGCTGCAATTGCAGGCGTTCTCCAAGTCGTCGCCCTCTGGCTTCCTGAAGGCGTTGCCGCCCAAGACACCGCAATACAATGGCCTGCTGGCCGAGAAGATGCGGCTCGAGAAGGCGCTGGAGAAGGGCGGCTGGGGCCCGCAGGTCGGTGGATCGGTGGTCAAACCGGGCCAGTCCGGCGCGCAGGTCGTCGCGCTGCGCAACCGTCTCATCGCCATGGGGTACATGAAGCGCTCCGCCAGCCAGTCCTACGACGGCACGCTGCAAAAGGCGGTTCAGGCGTTCCAGATCGACCATGGGCTCGCGCCTGACGGCGTGGCCGGCGAGGGGACGCTCAAGGCCGTCAACGTGAGCCCGCAGGTGCGTCTGTCGCAGGTCATCGTCGCCATGGAACGCGAGCGCTGGACCAATATCCCGAAGGGCAAGCGGCACGTTCTGGTGAATATCCCCGAATACACCGCGCGCATCATCGACAACGGCAAGGAGACCTTCTCCACCCGCGTCGTCGTGGGCAAGAACCAGTCGGGCCAGCGGACGCCGGAATTCTCCGACACGATGGAATTCATGGTCATCAACCCGACCTGGAACGTGCCGCGTTCCATCACCATCAAGGAATACCTGCCGCAGCTTCAGAAGAACCCCAACGCGGTGAGCCACCTGCGCGTGGTGGATTCCAAGGGCCGCACGATCAGCCGCAACAGCGTGAACTTCTCGCAATACACGGCCGCCACCTTCCCCTACCGGCTGAAGCAGCCGCCGAGCCAGGGCAATGCGCTCGGCCAGGTGAAGTTCATGTTCCCCAACCCGTACAACATCTACCTGCACGACACGCCGTCCAAGAGCCTCTTCGCGCGGGATCGCCGTGCCTTCTCTCACGGCTGCGTGCGGGTCGCCGATCCCTTCGACTTCGCCCATGCTCTGCTGGCCCGGCAGACGAAGGATCCCGAGGGCCTGTTCCAGTCGCGCCTCAACGGCGGCGCGGAATCCCGCCTCGACCTGGCCGAACCCGTGCCGGTGCACCTGCAATACCGCACCGCCTTCGTGACGCCGAAGGGCCGGATCAACTACCGGTCCGACATCTACGGCCGGGATGCGAAGATCTGGGCCGCGATGAAGCAGGCCGGTGTCCGTCTGACCGCCGCAGGCAGCTGACGAAGTGCCGGCGCGACGCGGCGGCTCACCCCGCCGCGGCGTCCGGCGTCGTGGCGCCCGCGCCCTCGGGCAGCTCCGGCCCCAGCCAGTCCGCCCGACCGATGCGGGTGAAGTAATCCGCAACCGTCGCCGCGTCCGCATAGCGGCGCAGAACCACGTTGTTGCCCTGCTTGACCAGCGGGCTCAGCAGCGCGTCGTCGCCCTCCGGCACGCCCAGATGCTTCAGCAGCCGCGCCGGGAACCCCTCCTCGAACATCTCGCGGTATTCCACGCACATCAGCGGGTTGGGCAGGCGCTCCAGCCAGTTGCGCAGCAGGAAGTCCTTGTTGACCAGCTCGTTGCAGCTCTCGGCGACCCAATGCACATGCGCCTCCAGCTTCGGCGGCAACGCGCCCGGCGCGGTACGGGTCCATTCGCCGGTGATCTGCGTGTGCCGCATGGAGGCGAATTGCGCCAGCTTGTTCTGCCGATGGACGAAGATCAGCGCCACATCCGGCCGCGCCGGCAGCACCTCGGTGAAGAGCCGCGGATTGTGCTGGAACAGGATCTTCAACCCCACCGCCGCGAGCGGCCCCTGCGGCCCCTCCGTCAGCGACAGGCGCTCGTCGAAGAAGGCGAGCGGGTCGGCATCGCGCGCCACGATCGCCTCGTAGTCGGTGGTCTTCTGGCCATCGTCGTCGATCTGCCAGGCATCGAAGCTCTCGCCGCGGCAGAACAGCCGCGGATCGGAGTTGAGGAGGGTCTGCAGGTACGTCGTGCCGCTTCGTGGCAGACCGAGGATAACGAAGTGTTTCATGCGCAAAGCACTGAACCAGCGCGGCCCCGCGTGCAAGCTACCACAGTGCCGCGCTACTCGGCGGCGACGTTGCCGTCATCCTTCTCGCGCCGCGCCGGCCCGAGCGTCGGCGCGCCTTCGGGCAGGGCATCGCGATAGGCGCTGAGCGCCGCAGCGGCCGCCGCTGCCGCCGCAGCCGTCTGGTCCCCGTCCGTGGCCGCCTTGGAGGCCGCCGGCGGCGCGGGCGGCGTCGGGGGCACCGGCGCCGCGGAGGGCACCGGCATCTCCGGGGCGGCAGGCTTGCCCGCGGGCGCGGCCGCAACCAGCGGCGGCATCTCGGCCGGCGCCTTCAGCTCGGCCGGTCGCGTCGGCTCCGGCAGCGGCACGCCCACCGCGACCGCGCGGCGGAACACCAGCATGTTGTGGAAGACGGTGGTCGAGCCGGTCAGCCCGCTGCGCTCCTCGCTCGGCAGGGTGTCGGTCCGCAGGTATTCCCATCCCTCGGCGGCCAACTCGTTGATCGCCGTCTCAAGCGCCAGCGCAAATCGGCCCTGCGCGCCCTTGGTCCCCTTGCCCTTGCGCCCCTTCACGGGTGCAGGCACCACCTTGTATTCGAAAATCGACATGCCCAAACCCCCCGGTCGGCTCACTCGCAAGCCCGATGATTACCCGATTCGCCGGCCCGCGTCCAAATCCGGCCGTTTCTGCCACGTCCAGCGTTGCGTATCCACCTACGGTTTAAAGACCGGTTCGCCGTCTAGGTAATCGGCTCCACGCTGCTGGCCGGGCGCAACCTGTCCGAATGTGGCAAAACTAAGAGAATATTGGGAAATTGTTAGGCCGAGAAAGTCGAATCGGCTAGCCTCGATAGAGGCCCCTGTGGGGAGGGGTATCACGAGTGTGCATTCAGAAGGGAATTTCCAATGGTCAAGATGACCCTGTCTCCGGCCTATGCGGTCGAGGGGACGAACGCCTACACCGATATCGTTTTCACCGCGACGCTGGCCACGACCGTTTTCTACGACGTGACGGTCAACTACCGGACCCTGTTCGACGGCTCGGCGGATGAGACCGATCTCTACCTCAACTCGATCTATGCGCCCACCGGATCCTTCACCATCGCCGCCGGCGACACGACCGCCACGATCACCCTGCGGACGAGCTACTACGACGATGTGAACGAATACGACGAGTTCTTCACGCTCGAACTGTTCAACCCGACCAGCGGTGTCACCTTCCCCGGCGACCGGCCGGTGCTGCGCGCCATGGGGATCATCCAGGACGACGACGGCAGCCCGAGCCTGTCGGTCAACGTCTCCGATCCGATCTATGTCGAACAGGACAGCGGAACCCGCAACGCGGTCTTCGAGGTGCGCCTGTCGCAACCTGCGCCGAAGGCCCTGTCCTTCGACTACACGACCATCGACGGAAGCGCGCTCGCCGGCTCGGATTACACGGAGACCACGGGCACGATCAATTTCGTCCCCGGTCAAGAGGTCGCCTACGTGAACGTGCCGATCAAGGGCGACAGGCTTGCCGAGGGAACCGAAACCTTCAGCCTCAAGGTGACGCCGCCAACCGGCGAGGGGATCAGCACCTACGATTCCGTGGGCGAGGCGACCATTCTCGACGATGACGCAGGCAAGGGCACGGTCATCTCCCTGCACGAGGCGCGCGCCATCGAGGGGACGAATAACTACACGGATCTGGTTTTCACCGCCACGCTGTCAGAGGCCTACACCCAGGACGTTATGGTATCCTACCGGACGCTCTTTACCGGCACCGGCGCCGTGGAGGATCTGTACAGTACCCGTGAGCACACCGGCACGATCACCTTCGTCGCGGGGGAGACCTCGAAGGACATCACCATCCAGACGTCCTACTATGACAGTGACGACGAGTTCGACGAGGTTGTGTTCCTCGAACTCTTCAACCCGTCGACCGGCGCGATGCTCGCCGGCGGCGTGCCGACCTTGGCGGCATCGGGCGTCATCCTCGACGATGACGGGGGCGGAACCAATGTCGCGCTCGCCTCGGCGCCGGTGAGCATCGTCGAGAACGAATACGAGGATAAGAGCACGGTCCACTCCATCGCCGTGGAGCTGACACGCCCCTCCACCACGGCCCTGAGCTTCGACGTCAAGGCCGTCAACGGTACGGCGAAGGCTGGCGCCGATTTCACCTTGTTGCAGAATTCGATCTACTTCGCTCCGGGCAAGACCACGGCCGGCGTGAAGGTGAGGATCAAGGACGATCTCAAGGTCGAGGCGCTCGAATCCTTCGAACTGGCCTTCACCCTCAAGTCCGGGGCGGATTTTTCCGGCTCGATCCTCAATCAATCCGTCACCATCGTCGACACGCCCGTCTTCACCGCCAAGGGCGATGTCATTCGCCTGACCGCCGCCGATGACCGCGTCAACGGGTTGGGCGGCAATGACGAGATATTCGGGCTCGGCGGCAATGACCTCCTCCGCGGCGGCAGCGGGCGCGACCTGCTCGACGGCGGTGCCGGCGCCGACAACCTGCTCGGTGGCGGCGGGGACGATGGCCTCTTCGGCGGCGGCGGGAACGACCTTCTGTCCGGCGATGCGGGCGGCGACCGGCTGGTCGGTGGCGCCGGTGTCGACACCGCAAGCTACGCCAGCGCCAAGAAAGGCGTCGTCGCCTCGTTCTCCAAGACCGGCAAGAACACCCGCGATGCGCAGGGCGACAGCTACACCGGTGTCGAGAACATGATCGGTTCCAATCAGGCCGACACGCTCGAAGGCGACGGACGCGCCAACAAGCTGGACGGCGGCAAGGGCGACGACCTGCTTATCGGCAAGGCCGGCAACGATGTGCTGCTCGGCGGCGCTGGCCGGGACAAGCTGCTCGGCGGCGACAAGTCCGACCGTCTCGACGGTGGGGCGGGGTCCGACATTCTTGGCGGCGGCAAGGGGGCGGACAAGTTCGTCTTCACCGGCGGCAACGACCGCATCACGGATTTCCAGAACAACGTCGATACCGTGCTCCTGGACAGCGATCTGTGGTCGGGCCGCTACTCCGTCCAGCGTCTGGTGGACCGGTACGGGGTCGACAACGGCAACTCGGTGTCGCTGGAATTCAGCGGCGGCAACAGCCTCAAATTCGCCGGGGTGAAGGATCTCGACCAGCTGGTCGACGACATCTCCTACATCTGAGGCCGTTTCGGTCGTTCGCCACGGGCAAAACGACCGAAACCCGCAATATGGGGTGTCATGATACCTTTTTGCGACCGGTCAAAACGACCGGTCGCACAGGGCAAAACGTACATTCCGGCGATCAGCCCAGTTTCTTGGCGACGATCTCGTTCACGGCCTTCGGGTTGGCCTTGCCGCCCGTCGCCTTCATCACCTGACCAACGAACCATCCGGCGAGTTTCGGATTGACCTTGGCCTTCTCCACCTGCGCCGGGTTGGCCTCGATGATCTCGTCCACGACCTTCTCGATGGCGCTCGTGTCCGTGACCTGTTTCATGCCTCTTTCTTCAACGATTTCAGCGGGTTCTCCGCCTTCGTTGAAGACGATTTCAAACAGGTCCTTGGCGATCTTGCCGGAGATGTCTCCCTTGCTGATCAGGGTGATGATCTCGCCCAGCTGGGCTGCGGAAACGGGGCTCTGGCCAATATCCAGATCGTCTTTCTTGAGGCGCCCGAACAGCTCGTTGATGACCCAGTTCGCCGCCAGCTTGCCGTCGCGTCCCCGCGCCACTTCCTCGAAATAGGCCGCCGATTCCGCCTCTGCCGTCAGCACCGAGGCATCGTATTCCGTCATCCCGAAGTCATTGACAAAGCGCGATTTTTTCTCGTCCGGAAGCTCCGGAAGGCTGGCCGCGATCTCGTCCACCCAGGCCTGTTCGATCTCCAGCGGCAGCAAGTCCGGGCAGGGGAAGTAGCGGTAATCATGCGCCTCTTCCTTGCTGCGCATCGACCGCGTCTCGCCCTTGTCGGGGTCGTAGAGGCGTGTCTCCTGATCCACCGTGCCACCGTCCTCGATAATCGCGATCTGCCGTTTCGCTTCGAATTCAATGGCTTGCTGGATGAAGCGCATGGAGTTCATGTTCTTGATCTCGCAGCGCGTGCCCAGGTGCGAGAAGTCCTGCGTCTCCATGTACTTCTCGTATTGTCCGGGCCGGCAGACCGAGACGTTCACGTCCGCCCGCAGGTTTCCGTTCTGCATGTTGCCGTCGCAGGTTCCCAGATATCTCAATATTTGCCGTAGCTTAGCAACATAGGCCGCCGCTTCTTCCGGGCCGCGAATGTCGGGACGGGAGACGATTTCCATCAGCGCCACGCCCGTCCGGTTGAGGTCGACGAAGGACATGTGCGGGTCCATGTCGTGGATCGACTTGCCTGCGTCCTGCTCCAGGTGAATCCGCTCGATCCGCACCTTGCGCGCCACGCCGGGCCCCATGTCGACCAGCACCTCGCCTTCACCGACAATCGGGTGGTAAAGCTGGCTGATCTGGTAGCCCTGCGGCAGGTCCGGATAGAAGTAATTCTTCCGGTCGAAGGCCGAGAAGAGGTTGATGTCCGCCTTCAGGCCGAGCCCCGTGCGGACCGCTTGGGCCACGCAGAACTCATTGATAACAGGCAGCATTCCGGGCATCCCCGCGTCGATGAACGCGACGTTTGAATTGGGCTCGGCACCGAATTGCGTCGAGGCGCCGGAGAACAGCTTCGCCTTGGAGGCGACCTGCGCATGCACCTCCATCCCGATCACCAGTTCCCAGTCTTCCTTTGCGCCGGAAATGACCTTCGGGGCGGGGGCTTCGTAAGTGAGATCCAGCATCGGCGGTATCCTTGCAGGGATTTCGGGACGGTATCGCGGTGTCTGCTGGGTTCTATGGGACGCCGTGACGAGGGGCAAGAGGGCCGTGGCCCGCGCAGACGCCAACGCGCCTGGTCCATAGCCCGTCACGCCGTTGGTGACGGTCCGCTTGACAATTCGTGCGGCCGACAAGCATTGGTTCCGTGGTCGGAAATCACGCGCGGTATCCCGCCCAATTTCGAGTTGCGGCATCGCAGATCTTGCCAGATCCGAGCGGACAGGTCAGAAATTCGCCGCCGGACCAGATCCGGTGTTGTCAGAGATCTCCACCTCATGCCACGCACGTCACCGCTCCTTGCCGTCCTCGTCGCCTTGCCACTTGCCCTCGCGGGATGTGTGAAATCTGCCGAGGAGCCGCCAATGGAAGCGGTCGAGGAATCCGAAGCGACGGCCTCCAGCAAGGCGCCGATTCTCGACACGCCACCCATGCGGTGGGACCATCGGCCGGGGTCCGACGACTGGACCGTATCGGCGCTTCAGGCGTTGCGGTCCCATGGCTCGGTGCTTCCGTCCATGGTGCCGGCGGATATCGAAACATGGTGTCCGGGGTATTCGGAAGCGAGCCTCGAAGACCGGGAGGCGTTCTGGGTCGGGCTCATATCGGCGCTCGCCAAACACGAAAGCACCTGGAACCCGGCTGCCGTGGGCGGCGGAGGGTTGTGGTTTGGCCTGGTGCAGATCGCGCCGCCGACCGCCAATGGCTACGGCTGCCGCGCGCGCAGCGGCGCAGCGCTCAAGGACGGGTCGGACAACGTAAGTTGCGCCATCCGCATCATGGCGCACACGGTACCGCGTGACGGTGTCGTGAGCCGGGGGATGCGCGGTGTTGCCGCCGATTGGGGGCCGTTCCACTCTGCCCAGAAACGCGCCGACATGATTGAATGGACCCGCGCGCAGCCATTCTGCGAGCCCAAGCCGCAAAACCTCCGGGCGCAGCTCCGCAAGATTTCTCAGCGCGACGGCTGATCGTCCTTACCAGCGTTGCCGGCTATCGTCCCGGTTCGTGCCCGCATGCGCGTGCGAATCGGAGTCGGTCCTGCTATCTGATTGGGTTTGTGGATCCTGATCGGAGATCGACTTATCTGCCGACAAGATTATTGCAATCTGATGTTCATGCGAGCATATTGCTGGACATGGATGATACGGACCGGAAAATTTGTGAGATCCTCCAGGCGCAGGGGCGGGCCTCCAGCGCCGAATTGGCGGCGGCTGTCGGGCTGTCGGTCTCTTCGGCCAATGAGCGGGTGCGGCGCCTGGTTGCGCAAGGCGTGATTTCCCAGTGGCAAGCCGTGCTGGACCGGGAAGCCGCCGGCGCGGCGCTTTGTGCCTTCGTCCTGATCGACATGGATTTCGACGGCGAAGCGGAGGCGGCAGCGGAATTGACGGCGCGTCCCGAGGTCTTGGAGTTGCACCATATCAGCGGTGCGCATTCCTATCTTATGAAACTTCGCCTTCCGGATACTGCGGCCCTGCAACGGTTCCTTCAAGACGTCGTGAAGCCACTTCGGGCGGTACGGCGAACGGAGACGATGATCTCGCTCGATACCCAAAAGGAGACTGCGGCGGTTCGGATTCTTGCGCCGGAAACGCGGGAATGATCCTCGTTCTACTCAAGGGGATCGGCATCGGGCTTGCCGTTGCTGCGCCTGTGGGGCCTATCGGTTTGCTGTGTATTCGGCGCACACTGATGGACGGGCGGGCAGCCGGTCTCGCGACAGGGCTCGGGGCAGCAACGGCGGATGGCGTCTACGGGCTCATGGTGGCGGCCGGTTTTGCGGCAACCGGGGTGCTGGTCTCCTACACGGATCCCCTGGCGGTTGCAGGCGGGCTGCTGGTGGCGGCACTCGGCGTGATGTCATTGCGCGGGTACTGGGCTGCGCGCAATGCGCCCGCACCACAGGCCGCCGGGCGTGGGCGGCCCTATCGTGGAGTTGCCGCGGCCTGGGCGACCACCTTTGCGCTCACCCTCTCCAATCCGATGACGATCCTCGCCTTTGTCGGCATGATCGCGGCGCTCGGCTCCGCGGCTTCGGGCACGGCACTCGCACCGTACCTCCTGGTCGTTGGAGTGTTCACAGGGTCGGCACTTTGGTGGCTCCTGCTGGTGCACATGGCGCATTTCGCCGGCGCGCGCATGAACGCCGGGGCGATGCATTGGCTGGACCTCGCCTCAGGCTCCGTTTTGCTGATCTGGGGCCTTTGGATCGCCGGATCTGCCGTCAGCTTCTCTTGAAGACCAACGATATGCCGGCTTCGGCGGAGGTTGAGGCGATCCCGATGTTGCCTTCGGCTGACAGGGTGAGGCTCAGCGTGATTTCGGAGAGGCGCAGCTTGGTTTCCTTCGTTTCCTCGCGCTCGGCGACACCCTGGATGATCGTGACGTAGTTGTTGATCTGCGTTTCGACCTTTTCGGTGTCCGAGGGAACCTCTTTGCGGCCGCCCCAGAGCCCCCGCGCTACAGCCTGGTTGACGTTCGACGCATCGACCATGGTCCGCGCTCCGTCGTTCCCCTCGGCGGGAACGACCAGATAGACCTCGCCGGGCGGGGTGGTGGGTTCGCTGGAATCATTTTCTGGTGCCATTTCAAACTCCTATTGATAAAGATCTACGTCGAGTACCCGTTCGACCTGCTGAAGCAGCAGGGTGCGCGATTCATACGACCCTGTGTCGGTCATGATCTGGGACAGGTGCAGCGCGGCCAGTTGATGCCCGACCTCCACGAGCGAGCCGCTGTCGCCATTTGACCCAAGTCCATCATGGCAAAGGATCATCGGAACGGCTGATCCCGTGTAATGGGCATGGGCTGAGATGTCGGTCACAAATCCGGCCACGCCGGCGGAAACCGCACCTGAGAACAGCGTTGGATCCCCGGCGGACAACCAGGAGACGTCCGGTGCCGAGAATTGTGTCGGGGCGACGGAGGGCCAGCCCGTGTCTAGGAAAACCGCGTCCACGCAGGGCGGTGCAAAAACCGGGCGCCGTGCGGAATACTGCGAGCCATTGGCGCGTACCGAAACCGCAGGGATACCTGCGCCCAGCACGTGAGCGGCCGTCAGGCACCCCTCCTGATTTGCGAAATACCGGTTGATGGCGCGGCCTCGAACCCAGCAGGCGGCGGTGCCGAGGAGTTGGCCCGAAGCCGAGACTTCCATCGCCTGCGGTGTGTTTCGGGCTGGAATGACGAGAATCGGAAAGGCGAAGTCATCGCCCACGGAATATACGTCTCCGCCGTAGACGTACGGACGCTCCGAACCACTGGTAAGGATGCGACCACCCCAGAGGTATCCAGATTTCTCGATTGCCGCGGCAATCTCGGGTGGCCACCGTCCCGGTATTTCGGGCAGGCCAGCAAATGGAATGAAACCGATCCCGGCGTGCCACGCGCCATGCACCTCTTCCGCCGCATGACGCACGCGCTGCGCAAACTCTCCCGCGAGAAGGAACTGCGTCCAGGACAACCGACGCATCCACGGTTCCATGTGCTTTTCGGCGACAGCTTCGCGGATGGACTCCGGGAGTCCCTCAGGCGGCGCAGGGATGTCGGGTGTCAGCCGGTCGATTTCTTGTTGCGAGAGCGGCATGTCAAATCACGCCTTGAATGGAAGCCTTAAATGCAAACATTGCACACCGATTCGGTCGATCGGTCAATTGGCGCTTGTCTCAACGACCAGAAACGCTGGCTTCGCCCGGCATGGCGCCGCGGCGTCAAAATCCCGTTCACGAAGGGCAGTCGCCGGGAGTAATCCGGGTGAGAAACCGCCGTGGGATCAAGCCGAAAGCGTGGACCGGACCCAGCGGGGGCGGCGGGTCATTTCGGCGAGCGAAACCGTGGGCGCGTGCCGGCCGCCCAACTTTAGGGTCGCCGCCTTCAACTCCTCGATTGCCTCGCCGGAATTCGCCGAGAGCGATTTCGCCGGGATCGGACGGCCGAATGTCAGCCGGTAAGGTTGGCGATCCTTGTTCAGCGTCTCGTAAAACAGGGTGATGTCCCGCAGCGACGGGTGGATCATGTCGAACAGGTAGAACAACGCCGAATTGCGCGCCCGCACGTTCACCGGGATAACGTCGAGATCCCACTTGCGCGCGATCATCGCGGCCGAGGCCATCCAATCCCGTTCATAGAGTTTCAGCCAACGGCGCTTTGCCAACCGGCCGGAGGGGAAAATCACTCCCAGCCGCCCCGCCTCGATCGCCTTGCGGGTGTAGGCCATCGTCTCGCGGGTCTTTGCATGGCTGCGCTTTTCCAGACGCCATTCGACCGGTGCAATCATCGTTTCCATCTGCGGCATCACGCGCAGAATATCGGAATTGGCATAGAAGAACGGATCGTCGCGACGCTGGGTGATCGCGTGCCACATGATGATGCCATCGGCAATTCCGGTGGGGTGGTTGGCCACAACGAGGGCCGGCCCCGACGCCGGGATGTTATCGAGCCCGGAAATCTGCACATCCCGCGCAATCATCCGCGCCATGTGGGCCATGATTGCGTCGTTCGGCTCGTCCTTGAGCAGATTTCCAAGTTCGATGGTCCGATCGTAGCCCAGCAGGCGATTGAGAATCCGGTGGGAATTGCGCGCAACGGGGTTGTCCGCGAACAGCCAGGCAGCGCGTTCCTGGATCAGGGGGTCGATTCGATCACGCATGGGACCATCCATCACGTCGCTGTGACACATCAATGACATAGCATGTAACAATCCTCTCGGGCAATCGGGAGCCTGCTGCGTCAATCTGTGTTCATAGGCGGGCTCCCGCCTGTCAGCGGCCGCCGCCAGCGTCGAGAAGTGCGCCGGTCACGTAGGAGGCGCCGGGGCCAAGCAGCCAGACGATTGTTTCCGCAATTTCGTCGGCCGTTCCGGCGCGTCCAACGGGAACCGTGGAGCCGAGCTGTGCGGCCCGGTCAGGTTGGCCACCCTTGGCATGGATCGCGGTTTCGATGATACCGGGGCGGACGGCATTCACCCGGATTCCCTCACCTGCAACCTCCCGTGCCAAGCCCTTGGTGAAACTGTCGATTGCGCCCTTGGACGCGGCGTAATCAACGTATTGGCCGGCCCCGCCGAGCCGTGCTGCCAGCGACGAGACGTTGACGATTGCGCCACCCTGTCCGCCGAAGGCGGTTGACATCCGGCGCACCGCCTCGCCGGCCACCAGAATTGGCGCAACGACATTGACCCGCATCATGCGTTCGACCCGTTCGGCCGTCATCTCGTCCACCCTTTGTGCGCGTTCGACTATGCCGGCATTGTTGACCAATCCGCGCAGCGGGCGGCCGGTTTCGTCGATCGCGGCAAAGAGGGATGGAATGTCGTCCCCCGTACCCAAATCCGCCTGCACGACCCATGCTTTTCGGCCCGCCGCGCGTACCGCTGTGGCCGTTGTCTCCGCCCCCGCCGCGTCGCGGTTGAAATGCACGGCCACGTCCCAGCCATCGCGGGCCGCCCGGATCGCCGAGGCCGCGCCGATCCCCGAAGACGCACCGGTGACGAGCAGCAGCCCGAGGTCTTGTGCGCTCCGCTCAGGCACCCAGAATTCGCCCGACCATCTCGGTCGTGTCCCGGCTGAGGCCCGGTGTGGCGGCAATTCGCTCCAGGTTGTCCCGGATCATCCCCTGCCGGTCGCCGTCGTATCGCTTCCATGTCTCGAAGGCGGTCGTCATGCGCGCGGTCGTTTGCGGATTGACCGGGTCGAGCCTTATCAGCCAGTCGGCCACCAGCGCATAGGCGGCCCCCGATGGGGTGTGGAAGCCGGCCGCGTTCATTGCCAGCCCGCCGATCACCGCCCGGAACCGATTGGGGTTCTTCCAGTCGAAGTCGGAATCCTCCGTCAAACGGCTTGCAACCTGCGCCGCCTTGTCGGGTTCGGCGTGGGCGGTCTGCAACCCGAACCATTTGTCCATCACCAGCCGGTCGCTTTGCCATTGGCTGCGGAACGCGGAGAGCGCCGCATCGGCCGCACCGATTTCCAGCAGGCAGGTCAATGCGCCGAGTTGTTCGGTCATATTGTCGGCCGCCTCGAACTGCGCCTGCGCGCGCGTGCCTTCGTCCACAAGGCTGAGGAGTGCAAGCGCCCCCTGGCGAAGCGCGCGCTGGCCGGCGTCCGTGGCATCGGGCCGGTAGGGGCCATGCACGGCCATGTCGTCGTAGAGGTCCGACAGCAAGCTGCCCATGTGCTCGGCGACGGCCTTGCGAAGGTGTCGAAGCGCGGCATGGATCTGCAACGGGTCAGGGGTACGGCCGGCATCGAAGAGCGTCTGCGCCATGTCGTCCTGGCTCGGCAAGCGAAGGGCAAGGGCGCGGAAGGCAGGGTCGAGGCTCTCGTCGCGGGCCATTGCCTCAAGCGCCTCCAGATAGGCGGGCGCGGGGTCAGCACCTTCGGAGACCATGCGCGTCAGAACGTCCTTTGCCAGCCCGCGGCCGGCTTCCCACTTGTTGAACGGATCCGTGTCGTGTGCCAGCAGGAAGGCACGCTCCTTTGCGTCGGTCTTGCGCTCCACGATGACGGGCGCGGAGAAGCCCCGAAGGATCGAAGGCACCGGGCGCGTGGCCAGCCCCTCGAACTGGAAAACCTGGCTCGTCTGGGTGAGTTCGAGCACCTGCGTGGGCACGACCTCGTCGCCATTTGGTGACAGCAGTCCAACGGCCACCGGGATCACCAGCGGGTCTTTCTCCGCCTGTCCTGGGGTCGGGGGTGTCTCCTGCCGGAAATGCAGCGAGAAGGTCCCGCCTTCGGCCCCGGGCGACCAGGCTTCGTCCACCCGCACGCGCGGGGTGCCGGCCTGAGAGTACCACAGCTTGAACTGCGACAGGTCGCGGCCGGTCGCATCCTCGAACACTCTCAGCCAGTCTTCGATCGTGGCAGCGTCGCCGTCATGACGCTCGAAATAGAGGTCGAGCGCCTTGGCGTATCCCTCATCGCCCACGAGACGCTTGAGCATCCCGATCAACTCGGCGCCCTTCTCGTAAACCGTGGCCGTGTAGAAGTTGTTGATCTCCACAAAGCTCTCGGGCCGGACCGGATGCGCCAGCGGGCCGTTGTCCTCTCGGAACTGACGCGCGCGCAGGTTCAGTACATCGTCTATCCGCTTGACCGCACGAGACCGCATGTCGCCGGTGAACTGCTGGTCGCGGAACACCGTCAGCCCTTCCTTCAGGCAGAGCTGGAACCAATCGCGGCAGGTGATGCGGTTGCCCGTCCAGTTGTGGAAATACTCATGCGCGATGATCCCCTCGATGCGCTCGAAATTGGCGTCGGTGGAGGTTTCGGGGGAGGCGAGGACGGCCGAGGAGTTGAAGATGTTCAGCCCCTTGTTCTCCATCGCGCCCATGTTGAAATCGTCCACGGCGACGATGTTGAAGACATCCAGATCGTATTCCCGCCCGTAGGTTTCTTCGTCCCAGGTCATCGAGCGTTTCAGCGCATCCATGCCGAAGGCGCATTTCTTCTCGTCCCCCGGTCGCACCCAGATGTTCAACTCAACCTCACGGCCGGAGCGGGTGGTGAACCGGTCGGGATGGTTCACCAGATCGCCCGCGACCAGGGCGAAGAGATAGGCTGGTTTCGGCCAGGGATCGGTCCATTCCGCCCAGCCCTCGCCGCGCCCGGATGGGTTGCCGTTCGACAGCAGGACGGGCAGGTCGCTCTCGATCCGCACTGTGAACGGAGCCATCACGTCGGGGCGGTCGGGGTAGTAGGTGATCTTGCGGAAGCCCTCGGCCTCGCATTGGGTGCAATACATCGCCCGGGACATGTAGAGCCCTTCGAGTGCAGTATTGGTCTGCGGACTGATCTCTACTTCGGCCTCCCATGTAAAGGGGCCGTCCGGCACCGGACAGGTCAGCCCGGCCTCGGAGAGTTCGGGTGTAACCGGCTGCCCGTCGATCTTTGCCTCGATCAGCTTGAGTTGTTCTCCGTGCAGGAAAAAAGGGCCATCGGGTGCGTCGGGATTGGGCACAAAGGCAATGCGTGAAATCACGCGCGTCACGTCGGGTGCGAGGCGAAAAACGAGATGAACCTGTTCAACGAGGTGGGTAAAGGGCGTGTAATCGGCAAGATAAATGGTTTGGGGGGCGTCGTGCGGCATGGGCGTCGGACTCCGATATTGCTCGCGCGCACCCTAGGGGCGGGCGGGCAACGCTGCAACTGCAACCGGGCTTCGTGGCCGTGTGCAACCGCAACGGTCAATCGAGCGAAAAGGTGTCGTTGTGGGTAAAACACTTGCAACGGCCACGATTTGAGCCTGATCATAGCGCAGGTCACGTTTGTTGATACTCTGCTTGCCGGGAGCCTCGGCGGGCCGGCCCGACGAAGCGCGAAAGAAGGGGAGTCGAGACGATGAAAAAGGCACTTTTCGCTGTGGCAACCGTTTTGAGTTCTACCTGTGCGGGACACTTGGCGATGGCGCAGGACGGCGTCGCGTACATGCCGGAACCGAGATGGAACTACGAGCTGCAACTGTACCTGTGGGGCACCGAGGTTGGCGGAGTGGCCAACGGTGTGGACTTCGAACTTGGGTTCGACGATATCGTCGAGAACCTGAACATGGCGCTCATGGGCGGACTCCGGGGGTTCAACGGGCCCTGGATGACCTATGGCGAGTTGGGATACGCGAGCATCCGTCAAGGCGGTGATGCGAGTTACACGATCGCTCCGGGTTCGCCCGCCGAAGGCGTCAAGGTTGAAGCGGTCGCGGATGCAGATATCGAAACGACAGTCGTGAGTTTCGGCGGCGGATACCGGATCGCGGACACGCCAACCTATTCCGCTTACGGCACCTTCGGTGCGCGATATCTGAAGATCGCCGCCGACCTGACACTCGACGTGAGCGCCGGCGCGCAGGATCGGTCATTCGAAGTGGACGGAGACGAGGATTACTGGGATGCCGTCATCGGCGTGAATGGGCGCGCTCGGTTCTCCGACGCGTGGTTCCTGTCCTACATCTTCGACGTGGGCGCGGGGCAGTCGGACCTGACGTGGCAAGCGGGCCTGGGCATCGGCTACACCTTTGGCCGCAGCGATCTGGTGCTTGGCTACCGCCACATGGAATGGGATCTTCCCGATGGCGACCTGATGGAAGAATATTACCAATCCGGCCCGATCCTGCTCTGGAACTACAGGTTCTGATCTTTCGCTTGGCGGCGGCAGGCCGGGGGGATCTGTCCGATGACGGTGAGAATACACTCGGCACGCCGGGCGGACGTGGAGCAGCTTCGCAGTATCTGTATCCGAACCGGCGATGCCGGTGCGGATGCGTCTGGCAAGGAGGATGCGCCGGAGCTGCTGCCGGCGATCTTTCTTGAGCCCTATCTGGTCTTTGCTCCGGACTGCGCCTGGGTCGCCGAGGACGGGCAGGGGATTTTTGGCTACGCGGTTGGGGTCGCCGACAGCGTCGCGTTCGGCAAATGGGCCGAACGGGTCTGGTGGCCGGACTTGCGTGGTACCTATCCGGAACCTGACACCGACAAGGCCGGCTGGCATGGAAGCGACTGGCTGCGCCACCGGTTGCACCACCCGCCGGAGGCTCTGGCGGCGCCACTCTCCCGCTGGCCTGCGCACGGCCACATCGACCTGCTCCCAAGGGGCCATGGCACCGGTGTGGCAGAGCTGTTGATGAAACGGATGATGCATTCGGTGTGGAAACAGGGAGCGCGGGGGATCCATCTGGGCGTCGCCGCGAGCAACGCCCGGGCGCTGAGGTTTTACGAGAAGCTCGGTTTCGAACCGGTGGAGTTCACGCCCGAGCCTGAAACCGTTTGCGTCGTGCGAGCTTTGACCGGCGAGCAGTGAACACGTGAGAGTTCATGGCGGCATTCGCTTGCCCTGCGCATGCGCGGACGTGTATGCGGGGCGCCGAAACCGAAACCCGACCGCAGCCTGATTGCGGCGGACCGCCCCACCGACCCGGAACGCTCCCGATGCACGCACGCCCGACCCATCGCGATCCCGCCGCCGACGCCGCGCGCCTCTCGGTGGCCCCGATGATGGACTGGACCGACCGGCATTGCCGGGCATTCCACCGGGTCCTGTCGCGGCGCGCGTTGCTCTACACGGAGATGATCACAGCGCCGGCACTGGTTCGGGGGGGAGCCTTGCACCTGCTGGAGTTCGCCGACGTTGAACACCCCTTGGCGGTGCAGCTTGGTGGATCGGACCCTGCCGAGCTTGCGGCGGCGGCGCGTATGGCCGAGGAGGCTGGCTACGACGAGGTGAACCTCAACTGCGGTTGCCCGTCGGACCGCGTGCAATCGGGCAGTTTTGGCGCCGTGTTGATGACGCAGCCCGACCTCGTTGGCGAATGCGTGAATGCGATGGCGGCCACCACACGGCTGCCGGTGACCGTCAAATGCCGGATCGGCGTGGATGAGCAAGTGCCGGAGGAGGTCCTGCCGGCCTTTCTGGGCACGATCCGCGCCGCCGGTGTGCGGCGGGTGACGATCCATGCGCGCAAGGCCTGGCTTCAGGGTCTCTCGCCGAAGGAAAACCGGGAGATCCCGCCGCTCGACTATGCCCTTGTGGCGCAGATGAAACGCAAATTCGCGGACATGCACATTTCGATCAACGGCGGCATCGCGACGCTCACGGCGGCCGAGGATCAACTCGCGCAGGGGCTCGATGGGGTGATGATCGGGCGTGCGGCCTATCATCAGCCTGCCCAGATCCTGCTAGAGGCAGACCGGCGGATCTTCGGAGCGACCGAGCGCCCACTTTCCCGCCACGAGGCGGTCGACCGTTTTCGGCCCTATATCGCGCGACATTTGGAGCAGGGTGGGCGGTTGCATTCGGTCACGCGGCACATGCTGGGCCTGTTTGCGGGTCAGCCCGGTGCGCGCGGCTGGCGGCGGGTATTGAGCGAGGGCGCATCCCGGCCCGGAGCCGGCCTGGATGTGCTGGATGCGGCACTGGAGCGTGTTGGCGGGACGCAGGCTGCCGGGGTCTGAGGGCGATCCGGGCGGAGCCGGGTCAATCTTTCCCGCTGTCAGAGGCCGCACCATCCCGACGAGCGATGCGCGCCGCGCGTCCGCCGCGGCGGCGAGCCAGTTGGGGAGCCCGATCCCGCAAGACGTCCATTACGCGGCGGCGTGCCTCGGCGGTCATCTTCGACCAAGCGGCGATTTCATCCAGCGTGCGCAGACAGCCGGTACAGATCTGCGCTTCCGGGTGGATCACGCAGAGCTTCACGCAGGGGGACTCGACCTCGTCCCGCTTCCAGATGTCGTCGTCCTTCATCCCGCGCTCCTCAGGTGCTGCATCCGATCCAGCGCACCTTGAAGGATAAAACCGGCGGCAACATGGTCGATCACCTCGGCGCGACGCTTTCGAGACGTATCCGCCTCCAGCAGCGCGCGTTCCGCCGCCACTGTTGACAGCCGTTCATCCCAGAATGTGATCGGCACGTCCGTCAGTTTCTCCAGGTTGCGGGCGAAGGCGCGGGTAGATTGGCAACGCGGTCCTTCCGTTCCGTCCATATTGCGTGGCAGGCCGAGCACGATCCCGCCGACCTCGCGTGCTGCCAGAAGCGCCAGCAGCTTCTCCGCATCAACTCCGAATTTCTTGCGCCGGATTGTCTCCAGGGGTGTTGCCGTGCTCAGCCGCCGGTCGGAAATGGCCACGCCGATCGTGGCGGTGCCAAGATCCAACCCGGCGACCGGAACGCCAGATGGCAAGGTGGAGGCGAACGCCTCGATTTCCTCGCAGATCATCGGGCCGCTACTCCGCCACGCCCGCGTCGACGGCGGCCGCGCGGATTGTCTCCAGCAGTTCCGGACGTTCAGCAAAGGTCTGCTGGGCCTCGGTCCAGATTGCTGCGGCTTGTTCGGTGTTGCCGAGCACGCCATGGGCGCGCACCAGCCTTGCCCAGTCGGCCGGCGGGCCTCCTTCTGTTGCAAGCCGCTCGCCAAGCTGGTCGACCATGGCGCGGATCATCTCCTGCCGGTCTTCCGGCGCCATTTCCGCTGCGGCATCAATATCGGCCTGCGTCGGGCCTCGCTCCTCGGCGCCGCCGCTTTCCACACCAGCCCGCACCGCGGCGTCTCGGATCGGTGCCAGGGTCTCAGGATCGGTGAAGCGTTGTTGCGCCTCGGCCCAGATCGCCGCTGCACGGTCGGTATTGCCGAGGATTCCATGGGCGCGGATCAGCTTGGCCCAGTCCGAGGGCGGACCGCCTTCCTCCGCCATGCGCTGGCCGAGCTGGTCCACCATGTTCTGGATGAAGGCCTGCCGCTCCTCCGGGCTCATGTCGGCGGCCGCGGCAATGTCGTCCGCGGTCGGGTTGCCGTGGGGGTCGGGCATCACCTGGGACGCGGGCAGGGTATAGTTGATACCTGCAAGCGCCGCGACGCTTTCCAGCCGCGCGCGGATGATCGGCATCCATGGAGCGTCGGGAGGGCTTTCGCCGACGAGCGGCTCCCAGAACTGGAATGTCAGGTCGGGGCGATCCGTCTGCAAGTGCATCAATCCAGCGAAGTAGCGCGCCAATGGGCTGTGGGGATCTCGGTCAAGCGCCCCGGCAATCGCATTGTCGGCTTCTGCCGAAATGCGGCCACCGGCGGCTTGCACCAGCATCGCGGCGTAGGTGGAGTAATCCTGTGAGGTCGCGCTTTCGCCCTTTAATTCGATCACCCGGGCTTGTGCCACATGGGCGGCCGGCAGATTTCCCAGCCCGGCCTCGTTGCGGGCGAGCAGAACCCACCCCTCCAGTTCGTCGGGGTTTTCCTCCACGGCGACACGCAGCTTCTCGATCAGCGCGGCATATTCCGGATCGACGTCCGGCTGCGGCGCGGCGGGCATCGCAGCCTCCAGCTCTGCCTGCGACGGTCGGGCTTCTCGCGCCGCCTCCGCATCGGCAAGCCGTTTCTTGAGCGGCATATCGGCATAGCCCGGCGCGCCGATACGGTCATAAACGAGATAGCTTCCCGCAATCACGGCCAACCCCGCGATGACCGCGGCTGCCACGGTCACCCCGCGCGGCGCACGGCCGATGGCATCGCCGCGCGCCTTGTCAGCGTCCAGGATACGCCGCTTGATCTCGGTGCGCAGCCGGTCGGCCTCGTCGGTGCTCACCACGCCCCGCGCGAGATCCTTGTCGATGCTCCTTAGCTGGTCACGGTAGATCTGGATATCGGTGTCGTTTACCGATTGCGCGCCCCCATTTTGCGGCCGCATCAACGGCCATCCGATCAACAGTGCGGCAAGAAGGGCGGCAAGCCCCGAGATAATCCAGAAAAGCATGCGTCCTTCCGGTGGCGTCGCTCGATACAGGTGACACCCCGTCTATCCGGAACAGAGAGCCGGGCAAACCCCCCCGCGACACCCCGCCTCGCACCGGGCGTTCACAAGGTCGTTTCCTGCCCGCAAGATGCCGCAGGTTGGCGGATGGCCTTTCGCAATCGGCGGGAAAAGGGATACCGTGCGACGTGTCGCTGCGGCGCTGTGGCTGCGCGTTGCCGACCGAGCCCCGAATTGCGGGGCGGACAAGAAATGGCCCCGACCGACAAGGACCACCATGCGCCGATATTCCGCCTTTGCCATTGCCCGCGAAGCCCTGCGTCATCACACCGGTTGGGAACGCGCATGGCGCTCGCCGGAACCGAAGAAACACTACAAGGTGATCGTGATCGGCGCGGGCGGCCACGGGCTGGCAACCGCTTACTACCTGGGAAAGAACTTCGGTATCCGCGATGTGGCCGTGCTCGACAAGGGCTGGCTCGGTGGCGGCAATACCGGGCGGAATACGACGATCATTCGTTCGAACTACCTGCAGGACCCCTCGGCCGCGATCTACGAGAAGGCGCGCAGCCTCTACGAGACATTCAGCCAGGACCTGAACTACAACGCCATGTTCTCCCCGCGCGGGGTGCTCATGCTGGCGCAGACCCACCACGAGGTCCGGGGCTACCAGCGCACGGCGCACGCCAATGCGCTGCAAGAGGTCGAAACCGAATGGGTCGGCCCGGAGCGGGTGAAGGAGATCGTGCCGATCATCAATATCGATGGTCCACGGTATCCGGTGCTGGGCGGGCTCTGGCAGGCCCGCGGCGGCACGGCGCGGCACGATGCCATCGCCTGGGGCTATGCGCGGGCCTGTTCCGGCATGGGAATGGACATCATCCAGCAATGCGCCGTGACCGGCGTGCGCTCCGAGGGCGGCCAGGTGACGGGCGTTGTCACGACCAGGGGTGACATCGCCTGCGACAAGCTCGCGATTGTGGTTGCGGGCCATTCCGGGCATCTGGCCGATATGGCCGGGTTCCGCTTGCCTATAGAATCCGCGCCGCTGCAGGCGCTGGTCTCGGAGCCGATCAAACCCTGCATCGATTGTGTGGTCATGGCGAACACCGTGCATGGCTACATGAGCCAATCCGACAAGGGCGAACTGGTGATCGGCGGTGGCACCGACAGCTACAACGGGTTCACGCAGCGCGGGTCCTTCAACCACATCGAGGAGACCGTGCGGGCGCTGATCGAGACGTTTCCGATCATCTCGCGGCTGAAGATGCTACGCCAATGGGGCGGGATCGTGGACATGACGGGCGACCGTTCACCGATCCTCTCGAAGACCCCGCTGGGAAACTGCTTCATCAACTGCGGTTGGGGCACTGGCGGGTTCAAGGCCATCCCCGGCTCGGGCTGGGCGATGGCGGAGCTTGTCGCCAACGGAGAGCCCGGCCCGCTGGCCGCCGACTTCGGCCTCGACCGCTTCCGCGAGGGCCGCTTCATCGACGAAAGCGTCGCGGCGGGGGTGGCGCATTGATCTCCGTGGACCGCGCCCGATTCCTCCTCGCCGAGGCCCTTCTTCTGTCGGGAAATATCCCGGGGGGCGCCGGGGGGCTGGCCCCCCGGCTCCAGGCGGCGCAGCCTTCCGGCCGGGCGGTCAATGGCGCACCGGCCGAACCGCACCGCGCGGTGGCACCGCCGGGCAGCGCCCGACCTGCCTACGCGGGGCGGGCGTTTCTCGCCCACAGCCCGGCTCCGGCGCTGCGCTCCGTTCTCAAGCCCAACATCACTCCGGCAAGGACCGTCCCATGCTGATCCTCACCTGCCCCTATTGCGGCATCCATTGCGACGAGACCGAGCTTGCCAATGGCGGCGAAGCGCATCTGAAACGCGAGGGCCCGGGGTCGAGCGACGATGCTTTCGAGGCCTATCTCTTCGATCGGGACAATCCGATGGGGGTGCATTTCGAGCGCTGGCGGCATGCCAACGGCTGCGGCAAGTGGTTCCTCGCGGCGCGGGATACGGTGACGATGGAAGTCTTCGGGACCTACAAGGCGCAATCCATCGAACCGCCGGCCGAGATCGTCGAGAGGATCAGGGCCAAGCGGCCCGACTGGGAGGGGCGGGCATGAGCATACGTCTGGAGAGCGGTGGCCGGTTGATCGACCGCAGCAAACCCCTCGGCTTCACCTTCGACACCAACCCGATGCAGGGCTACGCGGGCGACACGCTGGCCTCGGCCCTGCTCGGTAGCGGGCAGGTTCTGGTCAACCGTTCCTACAAATACCATCGCCCGCGCGGCATTGTCGCCAGTGGGGCAGAAGAACCCAATGCGCTCGTCGGGTTGGGGCAGGGTGGCCGCTTCGAGCCGGATCAGCGCGCGACCACGACCGAACTGTTTGATGGCCTGATTGCGATGAGCCAGAACGCCTGGCCGTCGCTTGGCTTCGATGCGATGGCCGTCAACGGCTGGTTTTCCTCGATGATGCCGGCCGGGTTCTACTACAAGACCTTCCTGTGGCCTCGGAGCTTCTGGAAGCACGTTTACGAGCCGGTGATCCGGGACGCGGCGGCCTCCGGTCTGCCCCCGAAGGAGCCCGACGCCGACCTCTACGAGCATTTCTATGCCTTCGTCGACGTTCTGATCGTCGGCGGCGGTATCGCCGGCTTGCAGGCGGCGTTGGTGGCGGGGCGCGCGGGCGCGCGGGTTCTTCTGATCGAGCAGACTGCCCATTGGGGCGGACGCGCCCCGGTGGACGGGGTGGAAATCGACGGCCAGCCTGCCGATGTCTGGATCGCCGATACCATCGCAGCGTTGCAGGCGATGGAAAACGTCACGCTCCGCGCGCGCTGCATGGGCGCGGGACTCTATGACCACGGATTCGCGCTCGGCTATGAGCGTCTTTCCGATCATACGCCGGGCGACGGTCGCCCGCGCCACCGGCTGTGGAAGATCCGGGCAGGGCGGATCGTCACCGCCACCGGCGCCATCGAACGGCCGCTGAGTTTTGCCGGCAACGATGTGCCGGGGGTGATGCTGGCCTCTGCCGTGCGCGACTATGTGGTGAATTTCGGTGTCGCACCGGGCCGTCGCACCGTTGTGGTGACCAATAACGACGATGCCTATCGGACCGCATTGGTATTGATCGACGCCGGGCTGGAGGTGCCTGCCATCGTCGACGTCCGGGAACGCAGCGATGGTCCGCTCGCCCGCGAATGCGTCCGGCGTGGGGTGCGGGCGGAAACCGGCGCCGCCGTGATGAAGGTCAAGGGCGGCAAACAGGTTGCGGGCGTGATGCTCTGCCGTGCCAATGGTACCGGCGGCGCGGGCGCTTTGCTGGAATGCGATTGCGTGGCCATGTCGGGCGGCTGGTCACCGGTGGTGCACCTCTGGTCCCATTGCGGCGGCAAGCTGCTGTGGTCGGACGAATACGCGCATTTCTACCCCGACCCGAGCCGCGCTCCCACCGGTGCAGATGGCGCTCCCTTCGTCTCGACGGCCGGCGCGGCTTCGGGTTGCATGGCGAGCGGAGAGGTCCTGGCAGATGCCGCTGAAAAAGGCGCGGCGGCGGTCGGTGCCGCGTATTCCGGCGATCTCCCGCAGACGAACGATATCGAAGAACTGCCGATGCAGCCCGTCTGGGTGATGCCCACGGGAGCCCTGCCGGAACTGCGGGCCAAGATGTTCCTCGATTTCCAGAACGACGTGAAGGTCTCTGACGTGCAACTGGCCGCTCAGGAAGGCTACGAGAGCGTTGAGCTGACCAAGCGCTATACCACCCTCGGCATGGCGAACGATCAGGGGAAGCTGAGCAATATCAATGGCCTTGCCGTTCTTTCGCAGTCGTTGGGTGAAGCGATTCCGCAGGTCGGCACGACGACATTCCGGCCGCCCTACCAGCCAATCTCCTTTGGCTCCATCGCCGGCGAGGCACGCGGCGGAACGTTCCAGCCGCTCCGTCGGACACCGATGCACGACTGGCACGAAGCGGCAGGTGCATATCTGGAGCCGGTTGGGCACTGGAAGCGACCCTATTGCTACCCCAAGCCGGGCGAGAGCCACGCCGAGGCGGTGGCGCGCGAGGTCAAGGCAACCCGCGCCTCGCTGGGTATGCTGGACGCCTCGACACTGGGCAAGATCGTCGTGAAGGGGCCGGATGCCGGGCGCTTCCTCGATATGCTCTACACCAACAAGATGTCCACGCTGAAACCCGGACGTTGCCGCTACGGGCTCATGTGCAACGAGAACGGCTTCCTGATGGACGACGGGGTGGTGGCGCGGCTCGACGACGACACGTTCCTCTGCCACACGACCTCCGGTGGCGCGGACCATGTGCACGGCCACATGGAGGACTGGCTGCAATGCGAGTGGTGGGATTGGAAAGTCTGGACGGTCAATCTGACCGAGCAATACGGCCAGATCGCCATTGTCGGCCCCAACGCCCGCAAGCTGATGGAAAGTCTCGGGGGGATGGATGTCTCCAAGGAGGCCCTGCCGTTCATGGGCTGGGTCGAGGGGGAGTTGGCCGGATTCCCGGTGCGGGTCTACCGGATCTCCTTCTCCGGCGAGCTGAGCTACGAGATTGCCGTTCCCGCGGGGCAGGCACGGGCACTCTGGGATGCGGTGCTGGCGGATGGCGCGGCGTTTGGCATCACCCCCTACGGAACCGAGGCGCTGCACGTGATGCGGGCCGAGAAGGGATTCATCATGATCGGCGACGAAACCGACGGCACGGTAATCCCGCAGGATCTCGGCCTCGACTGGGCGATCTCGAAGAAGAAGGATGACTACCTCGGTAAGCGCGCGCAGGAACGCAGTTTCATGACGCGCGACGACCGCTGGAAACTGGTCGGGCTGGAGACGCTCGACGGGTCCGTGCTGCCTGACGGAATCTATGCGGTGGGCGAGGGCGAGAATGCCAATGGTCAGCGCAATACCATCGGACGGGTGACGTCCACCTACCACTCACCGACACTCGGCAAGGGGATCGCCATGGGGTTGGTGGCGCATGGCCCGGAGCGCATGGGCGAGGTGCTGAAGTTCGCGGCCACCGACGGCGCGATGATCGAAGCTAGGATCGTCGATCCGGTGTTCTATGATCCGGACGGGGAGAAGCAGAATGTCTGATGTCCAACCGGCCCTTGGCGGCGCGGAGTTCGACGGTGCAGGAGCGCGCGTGGTGGAAATGCCGCCCAAAGGCATGATTACCCTGCGCGGATCCCCGGATGAGATCGGCGCAGCCGTTGCGGATGCGACAGGCTGCGCTGTGCCGGGGCAAAGAGAAATCACCTTCGAAGGCGAATTCGCATTGGGGTGGATGTCGCCTGACGAGTTCCTGTTGATGTGCCCGCGCGACGAGGTCGGCACTTGCCTGAAGTCTCTCGGTGAGACGCTCGCCGGTTCCCACCATCTCGCCGTGGACGTGTCCGATGCGCGGGCCGTATTCTCCATCGCCGGGCCGGGCGCCCGGGAGGTACTCGCACGCTTGTGCCCGGTGGATCTTGCATCGACGGCTTTCGGGCCGGGTGAAATTCGCCGCAGCCGGATCGCGCAGGTTCCGGCGGCATTCTGGATCGATGCGAACGATGACATCAAGTTGATCTGCTTTCGCTCTGTCGCACGATATGCCTTCGATGTGCTCTGCGGCGCGGCAAAAGGCGAACCAGTGGGCGTCCTGCGATAAATTCCGGCGCCGAGTTTCACGCAGGACCCGCATCGGGACGTATCGGATTTGGCGGATGGACAACCCACCGGATATGGATACGATTGACCCGAACAAGCCTCGATTGGCCATGAAATGAACGCAATTGGGGAGATAACTCCGGGCCAGGAGAATCTTGGATGCGTGGCATGGCATACGACGGAGACAAAGCGCGCGGTAGCCAGCGCGGCAGCGGGAATGCCCGTTGTCTCTTCGAAGCCGACGGCGTGCAGTTGTTCCACAGGTCCGCACGCTCCGACAACGCCGTCGTGCTGTTCTGCGAAGGTCCGACATGCGCCCGGATCCGGACCAACTGGATCAGCGCGCCGGGACGGGCGGCGGTCGATCTGTTCGAGGTTCGGCCGAGCCGTGCCGGGCATTACCCTCCGCAGGAGATGCGGGCACTCTGCCAGATCCTGACAGAGACCAGTTCGCGCCCGGCAATTGCTCTGGGTGCGGCAATGGGAGGGCAGGCAGCACTGCACTACGCGCGGCAGGCTGGTTGCGGTGCCTTACTGGCGTTTTCGCCCATAGGGGTCGCACCCACGGGCGATCCGGCGTCCGGTCCGGACCTGCAACAGGACGATCTGGCGCCGTTCACACTCATCGCATTCGATCCGCATCGCGCCGATGACGCGGCTCAATTCGCCGCGCTTCGTCAGCTGGATGGCGTTCAGCCTGTTCGGTTGCCGTTTATGGGCCAGCGCACGGAGCGCACGCTGATCGGCGAGAATATCGCGCGCAGGGTTTTCACTGCGGTGCTGCGCGGCGAGGCCGGTGAAGTCGCCCGGTTGCTTCGGCACAACCGGGGCCATGACGACGGCTTCCTGTCACGGCTCTCGATTGCTTGCTCGCAGGGCGGACACCCTCGTTGGGGGGCCGAAATCGCCGCCAAGGGCGATCCGACGCGTCAGCACCTCCCGGATCTGGCAATGGCCCGCGCCGAGGCACAGGCAGCGCTTGGCCAGCCGCTGAACGCGGTAGAGACGTTGGAGGGGCTTGTGGTCGCCGCACCAGAAAGCCCGCGCTACTGGACGCTTCTTGCAGACCGCTACGAAGCGATGGGGCAAGTCTGGGCGACGACCGAAGTCCTGGAGCTGGCGCTGGCGGTGACGGAAAATTTCGGTTTCTGCTGGAGATTGCTTCGCATCCTGGCGGCAACCGACGATCCAAAGGCCCGCATGCAAGCGCGCGCGCTGGCCGAGCTTGCAAAACACCATTGGCCGGAGCGCCGCGCCCAAATCGCGCGGATCGTGAGGGCCATTCCGCCGGTCCAATGAGCGGTGCGGCGGGATCGAGACAGGCGGCATTGCTCCACCGGAGCATTGGATAAAGGTCAATGAGAATGGAGGTCGGAGAGGCCCCGAAAGGCAGAGGCAGATGGCTGAGACAAACTTGGAAAGACTGACCGCGTTGGAGGCCTACAGACGCGCGTCCGGCAACAACCTGCGGCGCTACCCGTCGCCAGACAAGGATGGCGATCGGCTTTATCCCCTCGCGACGCCGCAATCGACGCCCTCATTCACCATGTCGCGCGACGACACGGTCTTCACCATCGGATCCTGCTTTGCACGCAACGTGGAATCGGCCCTGATAAGCGCCGGGATCGAGGTGACGAGCCGCGATTTCGACCTTGGCCCCATTGGTGAGAGCCTCGGATTCGCCGGCAACTTCTTCAACAAGTACTCGATCCATTCGGTGAACAACGAGCTTCGGTGGGCGCTCGACAGGGCGAGTTTCCCGGGCAAGGACGTCCTCTATCCGCTACAGGCCGATGACAGCAAATACAGCGACCTGCAACTGGGGGCCGCCAAGCTTGAGTTCTCCGCCGATGAGATCCTCGCTTTCCGTCATCGCTTTCTCGATGTCATGGCGCGCGCGGCCGAGGCCGATGTGGTGATCGTTACGCTGGGCTATGTGGAGGTCTGGTACGATACGCAACTGGGCATCTACCTGAACGTCGCTCCGCCGCCGCAGCTTGCCCGGAAGCAGCCCGAGCGCTTCGAATTCCGCGTGCTGAGCTACGAGGATGTCCTCGGCGGGTTGCGCGAGCTCTACGAGATTCTCACGCGCTACAGAAGCAAGCCGCTGCGGATGCTGCTGACCGTCTCCCCGGTGCCGTTGCTATCCACCTTCCGCGACGTCGATGTGCTGGTTGCCAACAGCTACTCCAAATCGGTGCAACGCGCGGCCATCGATGCCTTTATCGCGGAGACGGACGGCGTGGATTACTTCCCCTCCTACGAGTTCGTTGTGCTCAGCGATCCGCGTGTCGCGTGGTCTCGCGGGGATTACCGCCACGTTTCCTCAGACCTCGTCGCGCGGATCATGCAATCGGTGCTTGCCAGATACGTTCCCGGCTCCGGGCAACAGGAGGCGCAGGGGGCCGCACCGATGACGGCGGAAGCCCTCGAGGCGTCGGTCCGCATGATGCTCAAGATGAAGGAACACGAGAGCGTGCTGGCGCTCATGGTCGATCACGAGGCGGTCGTTGCAAGCAGCGCGGTCCTGCAGCAGCTTCGCGGCGTGGCGCTCTCTTCTCTCGACCGGTTCGAAGAAGCCTTCGACGCAATGGGTGCCTCCTATGCGCTGGCACCGGGCAACGCGGTGCCGCTGGAGCGCCAGATCGCGTGGTGCCGCAAGCTCGGCCGCAAGGAGGTGGCGCGGGGTTTGCGCCAAGTGCATGTGGCGGCCTTCCCCGACCGGGCGGATTTCCGCGACGGCCTCACCTGGCTCGACTGAACCCGGAGCCCATGTCAGGATTGTGCCCATGACAGCCTACGACCTGAGCGAATTCCGCAGCACCGTGAAGCTGGTCGTCTGGGATCTGGACGAAACCTTCTGGGGTGGCACGCTTTCTGAGGGTGGCATCACCGTGCGCCCTGAAAACGTCGCACTGGTGCGGCGCCTGGCCGAACGCGGTATTGTCTCGTCAATCTGTTCCAAGAACGATTTCGAACAGGCGAAGAAGGCACTGGAAGAGATTGGGATATGGGACTATTTCGTGTTTCCCCATATCGACTGGACGCCCAAGGGGCAGGCGATCCGCTCGATGATCGCCGATATGGGGCTGCGCGACGAGAACGTGCTGTTCCTGGACGACAATCCAATGAACCTCGAAGAAGCGGCGTTCTTCAATGAGCAGATCATGTGCGTGGACGGCCGGCGCGCTCTGAGCGGATTGCTGGACCTTCCGCAACTCGCGGGCAAGGACGACCGGGAATTGTCGCGTCTGGCGCAGTACCGGGTAAACGAGGCGAAGCACCGGGAGCAGGTACAGGGCGATCTTTCCAACGAGGAATTCCTGCGGCAGTCGGACATCCGGCTGAGCCATATCTACGATATTGATGGCAATTGGGAGCGGGTGCTGGAACTCATCAACCGCACCAACCAGCTCAATTTCACCAAGAAACGGGTGGAGACGCCGGAGGCGGAGGCGGAGCTGCGGGAGATGCTGGCGATGCCCGGTGCGCATGCGGCATTGATCCATGTGACGGACCGTTTCGGAGACTACGGATTGGTGGGCTTCTACCTGATTGTGAAACGTGCCTCTGGCGCGCGGCTGGAGCATTTCGCCTTTTCCTGCCGGACGCTCAACATGGGCGTCGAGCAATACGTCTACGACTGCCTGGAGCGGCCGGTCCTCAAGATTGCAGAGCCGGTGGCCAGCGGGCTGGACGCCGCCGCGCCGGTGGATTGGGTACGCGAGGTTGTGCAAGGCGAGGACGATGCGACAGCGCCTGACCGGCGGCTTTGCCTGGTGGGCGGTTGCGACCTGCTACAGATGGCATTCTATTGCGGGGCCAACCGGGACGAATTCGTCAACATTGTCCGCAACGGCATGGTGGTGCGCTACGACGACGTTGGCTTCATCCTGGCCGACCGTGAGGACCCGTCGATCACCGGCTATCGAAACCGGCTGGAAATGTGGAGCCGGGACGAGATGCGGGCCTTCGATGCGGCACTCGGGCAGGCGGACGTGGTTATCCTGTCGCTCTACCAATCGGCGGCGGGGCAGAACTTCTTCACCTTCGGCGGGGCGGAATTCGGTGGCCGGCACCTTATGCACGTGCCCGCGCAGGCAATGCGGACCATTCTTGCCGGTGAGAATGCCGCGTGGTTCGCGAAGAATTTCTACTACCGACGCTACACGCTGGAAGAGAAGCTGACCCTCATCCGCAAGGCCTATGATCGGGTGCTGTCGCTCGTGCGGCCCCGGACCCCCGTGATCCTGATCGGGGCGAGCGAGGTTGGGGCGCGTGCTGACCGGTCGCTGGAAATCCGGCAGGGGTTCAACGCGCTTGGTCGAGAATACGCGTCGGAGCGGGCGCAGGTGGTCCTGGCCGACCCGGCGGAAATCATGGCGCCCGAAGATGTTGTCGATGCAGATCACTTCACGAGAATCGGGTATTTCAAGCTTGCGCAGTTCATCAACGACGCGGCGGCGCAGGGGCAGGGCACACCGGCCGATCAGACAGAGGACGTGCGGAATGCGCAAGATTTTCAACAGGCTGTATGACGAAGATCCCTACGAGGGCGCGCCGCTCGACGATGTCGAGGTCGATATGCAAGGCTGGGGCTCCACCCATTTCTTCTTCCGCGAGATCATCGGGTATCTGAAACCTTCCTTCATCGTCGAAGTCGGAAGCTGGAAGGGCCGGTCGGCGCTGCACATGGCCGACCTCGCCAAAGCCGCTGAGACGCCCAATCTGGAAATATGCTGCATCGACACGTGGCTCGGCTCTCCGGGTGTCTGGGCGCGCAAGGAGCAGGTGGCCGATGTGCTGAAGCTCCGCAATGGCTGGCCCATGCTTTACTTCACCTTCATGAAGAACGTCGTCGAAAGCGGTCATCAGGACGTGATCACGCCAATGCCGATGCCGTCCGACATGGGGGCGCAGGTGCTCAAACGGCTTCGGGCACGACCGGACATGATTTATGTGGATGCCGCGCACGACTACGACAATTGCAAGCGCGATCTGGCGCTCTACTTCGACCTGCTGAGCGATGACGGGATCCTGCTTGGAGACGACTACGAGACCTGGCCGGGCGTGACCCAGGCCGCCGATGAATTCGCCCGCGAGAACGGTCTCATCCTCGTCGGAACGCGGAGTAAGTTCGTGTTGTCCAAGAACATCGATCACGTCCATGCCATGCAGGGCGTTCTGGCAGAGATCGAGGCGCGCCGGGCTCGGGTCGCGGAAGCCAAGGCGCGGGCGGAACAGTTGCGCGCGGGTGACGAGGCGCCGGGCGACGCAGTGGGGCAAAGCACCAGCGAAACCGACGACACGAACCCGGTCCTCTGAGTCAGTCGCTGCGGTGCGGCTCGGGCGGGTGTGAGAACGGGGTGCGCGCGGCGTGAAATGCCGAAACTCCAATCATCTGCAACGCGATCGTGAGACAAGTCCGGACCTGCGCCTTGACGCGGCCACGCGGCACGGTCACATACGGGGCACAGGAAACGCTGCTCACGAAGGATAGTTGCATGGCTTTTGAACTTCCCGACCTGCCCTATGCCCATGACGCGCTCGCCGCGAATGGCATGAGCCAGGAAACCCTCGAGTACCACCACGACCTGCACCACAAGGCCTATGTCGACAACGGCAACAAGCTGATCGCGGGCACCGAGTGGGAGGGCAAGTCCCTCGAGGAGATCATCGTCGGCACCTACGACAAGGGCGCCGTGGCTCAGAACGGCATCTTCAACAACATCTCCCAGTTGTGGAACCACAACCAGTTCTGGGAAATGATGGGTCCGGGCGCGAGCGCCATGCCGGGCGAGCTGGAAAAGGCCATCGTCGAGAGCTTCGGTTCGGTCGACGAGTTCAAATCCCAGTTTTCCGCCGCAGGTGCCGGTCAATTCGGCTCCGGTTGGGCGTGGCTGGTGAAGGATACCGACGGCTCGCTGAAGGTCACCAAGACCGAGAACGGCGTCAACCCGCTCTGCTTCGGCCAGACGGCCCTGCTCGGCTGCGACGTGTGGGAGCATTCCTACTACATCGACTTCCGCAACAAGCGTCCGGCCTACCTCGCCAACTTCCTCGACAAGCTGGTCAACTGGGAAAACGTCGCCAGCCGGATGTAATCGGCGCGACCTTCTTGACGAATTCGCATGGCGGCCGGGTACCTCGGCCGCCATTTTCGTTGCTCGGCCGAGTACGACGTCAGCCGCTTGACCTTTGGCCGCAAGAGGCGTCTTGTCCGCCCGTTGGAAGAGACGGAGCGGCGCCAATGACCGACGTACGAAAAGGAATTCTGGCGATGGTCGGCGCCTGCGTGATCTGGGGCTCCTCGCCGATCTTCTTCAAGGCGCTGTCGCATGTCTCGCCGGCGGAGATCCTGGCACATCGGACGCTATGGGCCTGTCTCTTCTTCGCAGGTGTTTTGTGGGTTCAGGGGCGTTTCTCGCAACTGCCTCAACTTCTGGCGGCGGCACCCGGTCGGGTGTTTCTGGCCGCGGTGATGATTTCCGTCAACTGGTTCGTCTACATCTGGGCCGTTCACGTGGGGCGCGCAATCGAGGCAAGTCTCGGCTACTACATCTTCCCGCTGGTGGCCGTCTTGCTCGGAGCGGTCGTTTTCGGCGAACGTTTGGGCAGGGT
This sequence comes from Tropicimonas marinistellae, assembly GCF_001509585.1. GTDB lineage: Bacteria > Pseudomonadota > Alphaproteobacteria > Rhodobacterales > Rhodobacteraceae > Tropicimonas > Tropicimonas marinistellae. Next base: position 322,286 of record NZ_LNCI01000003.1, read on the forward strand.
ACAATGGCTCTCGGTGGGCTTGGCGACGCTAGGTGTTGCGGTGCTGACATTGGGATTGGGTGTTGTGCCCATCGTGTCGCTCGTACTGGCCACGACCTTCGGCCTCTACGGGATGTTCAAGAAACGTCTGGATGCAGGGCCCGTCGTTTCGGTCACGGGCGAGGTCACACTGCTCGCGCCCATAGCGCTGGCATGGATGGGGTGGCTCTATCTCCCAACGGGCGCGTATCCGCACGCGCCGGCGACGTCTGCAATGCTCGTGATATCAGGGGTTGGGTTCACCGCGATCCCATTGATGCTGTTCTCCTACGCTGCGCGTCGGGTACGGCTGGCGACGGTCGGATTGGTGCAATACCTCAATCCGACGCTGCAATTCCTCTGCGCGACGGTGATATTCGGTGAGGTCTTCACCATCTGGCACGCCGCAGCCTTCGGATTGATCTGGGCGGCGCTTGCACTCTACTCCGGGCAGGCGCTGGCCGCTGATAGGGCGGTCCGCAACAAAGCCATGAGCGCGGGAACGTCGGGCACGGTCTGAACGAAGTCAAGCAGACTGCTTTCAGCGAAACCCTGCGTCACAACATGTTTCATGAGCGCGTTCAACGGTGCCCAGTATCCGTTCACATCCAGCAGGATCAGCGGTTTCCCATGCAAACCGAGCTGCGCCCAGGTCAATGTCTCAAAAAACTCGTCTAGGGAACCGGCACCGCCGGGCAAGACGACGATGGCATCGGCATTCATGAACATGACCTTCTTGCGTTCATGCATCGTCTCGGTGACAATAAAGGTTGACAGGTCCCGTTTGCCTACTTCGCGGTCGAAGAGATGGACAGGGATGACGCCGAACGTCTCACCGCCGCCGGCCTGAGCAGTGCGGGCGACGCGGCCCATGAGCCCGATGTCTCCCGCGCCGTAGACGAGCCGCCAGCCTTCGGTCGCGATAGCATGCCCGAGAGCCTCTGCCGCGTCGGCGTACTCGGGGTCGCTCCCATCTCGGGAGCCGCAGTAGACGCAGATGGAAATGGGTTGTGACATCGTTGCAAGACCTTGAGTATACATCGTTTTGACCCCTGATAGCGGGCTTGCTATCTTCGCTCAACCCGCGCAGGGGGTCATGCGGCGGCGTTTGGAGAAAGGTAAAGGGTAGGATGTCGGAAAAAGCAATGCTCGGAGGGGCGGGCGGCGTGGCAGCGGTTGCCGTGGTCGTTGCAGCCGGCGTTGCTTTCGTTCTTCACAGTCTCGCGTTCGATGAGTCGCCGTCGCCGGCCGTCGTCGAAACGTCCGATCGCAGCGCGACTCCTGCACCGAGCGACACGGACGACGGCGAGAATACGCCGGGTTCGGGGAACTTGGACACCGCAATGGTGCAACGCCCTGCCCAGACGGATGAAACAGCGCTGTCACAGGGGCAATCCGCGCCGTCCGCGACGACCGCCGATGTGGCGCAGGAAGCGATCCCGGCCATGCAAGCCGAGGTCGATGCGGATGCATCGGACGGGGCGACTGAGACCGACGGAACCGGATTGCGGGTACCCGAGTTTGCCCACGTTCGGGTGAGCGGCGACGGGCGTGCCGTCGTTTCCGGGCTCGCACCGGCGGGCTTCGACGTGTCGGTGGAAGTGGATGGAGCGGACCTCCACACCGTTTCGGCCGATGGTACCGGACAATTCGCGGCGCTCTTCGACCTTCCCCGCTCGAATGCGGCGCAGGTGCTCTATCTGGTTGCCCGCGATGGCGGGGGGCAGGAGATCCGCTCCGACGAGAGCGTGATCCTGGCGCCTCGACTGGCTGGGCAATCGGGCACCGACGTGGCGCTGGCCGGCGACACGACCCGCGAGGTTGCTCGTGCCGAGGTGGCGGGCACGGAGGTGAGTGTGGACAACGCGCAGGAACTGGAGGCGACCGGCGACGCGGGCGTTGTTTCGGACGCGACCTCTGCCTCCGCCGCCGCGGGGGTGGCAACGACACCGCTGGCCACGGAACGCTCGGATCGACAGGAATGGGAGGCACCCGGCGGGATGCCACCGGCAGAGGTCGTGCCTGCCCACGCGGGCGATGCTCTGGCTCCGTCGGTTCTGTTGGCCGGGCGCGACGGGGTGGAACTCCTGCAGCCGGCAAACGCGATCCCGCAGCGTCTGCATGACCGGGTGGTGGTGGACGTGATCAGCTATTCGGATGACGGCAGCGTGGCGCTGGAAGGCCGCGCGGCAACCAATGTCGACCGGGCCGACCGGGTGCAGGTCTATCTGAACAACCGCCCCGTCCAGTCGGCGCGGATCGCGCCGGACGGCCGCTGGCACCTGCGGCTGCCGGCGGTGAAACCGGGGGTCTACACCCTGCGGGTCGATCAGGTGGCGCCCGACGGGCGGGTCGTGGCCCGCTTCGAGACGCCCTTCAAGCGCGAGGATCCGGCCGAGCTGGCCCGGCTGATCCCGGAGGCGGGGGCGGCGGGGGCCGTCTCGGCCTCGGTCATCACCGTGCAGCCGGGCTACACGCTCTGGGGGATCGCGGCGGACCGCTATGGTGACGGGCTGGAATATGTCCAGATTTTCGAGGCCAACCAGGGGCAGATCCGCGACCCGGACCTGATCTATCCGGGCCAGGTCTTCGAGCTGCCGGAAGGGGCTGCCGACGCGGGGGCGGAGTGATGTCTCACCGTGAGACAGGAGTCCGGGCGTTGATTTCATTGGGAAAAATCTGACGGATTTACCGTTTGTTAGGGATTGTGCGTGGGTGACGCAGGCCAATCGGGGCCGGGAAGCCGCCGCGCGGCGATGCCGCCTGCGTTGGTCAATGCCGAGGGGCATTCCAGTGCCGGGCAGCGCGGGCCGTGGACGCACGCGCAGTCAATTGCTCCAATCACCGAGGTCCGGGCATCGTGGAACGCTCGCTATGGGGACCGTGACAGAGATACGGGTTAGAGGCGGTGACCAAAGCGACCGCGTTCCAACACATCGTGCACTTGAGAGAAGGTCGGTTAAGAGCCCATATCGACCGGTGCTGCGGTCCGGACAGACGGTGAGAACGCCGACGTCGTGGTCCTTCGCTGCAAGAGCAGTATTCCCCCTCGCGCTAAAGTGGCGATTGACAAGGCGAGCAAGGACAGGACGTCCGACGCGGATTTCTCACCGTTCTGCCCGGTAAGACGGCTCCGCCATTGTTCAAGCAAATCAGAACCGATTTGACGCGACCACAGCCGCGTATTCGATCCTCAAACGACCGCCACGTACCGTGGCAACAACTGTGTTGCAAAGGAAACAAGCATGAACGGAAAACGCGACAGGAAATTGATAACCGACCCCGGTCGAAAAAGTCCCGATAGGAACTGTAGAGGGAGGTTTTGCAATGCGTCACTCCATCCTTCATGTAACGAACCTTACAGTTCTCTTATTCACTAGCCTGCCATCCGAAGCCTTTGCGCAGCCCCGTTCGAATTGCAAGAATGATGCCGATTTCGCCTTCATCGGAAAAACCGCGCAGGAAGCGGCGGACGGGTCGCTGATCCCGATCGCATCGTTCTGGCTGAGTTCGGCGACGCAGTCTCCTGAGAACAGGCTCTTCCGGGTCGAGCCGGTGACGGCGGCAATCGACTGGAAGGACGATTTCCGCTTCGACGACGAAGGGCTGCATGTCAGCGTCTCGCCGCTTGTGGCCATAGACAACAACGGCCAGACACACAGACTGTCCGTATTCGATAACGGAGGTTTTTGCCTGGTCGACACCCAGAACCAGAAAGGCGATCTGACCATCGTTCCGGGAGACCCAACCGACCCAACCGACCCAACCGACCCGACGGATCCGACCGACCCGACCGACCCGACGGACCCGACCGACCCGACGGACCCGACCGACCCAACCGACCCGACGGATCCGACCGACCCAACCGACCCGACGGATCCGACCGACCCGACGGATCCGACGGACCCAACCGATCCAACGGATCCGACGGACCCAACCGATCCAACGGATCCGACCGACCCGACGGATCCGACGGACCCAACCGATCCAACGGATCCGACCGACCCAACCGACCCGACAGATCCGACCGATCCAACCGAACCAACCGACCCAACCGACCCGACAAACCCCGAGCCAATCCCCCGCCCGGATCCGGAAGACGTTATTGATGGCATACTGAATACCGGCTACTCGGCCTTCACCCGCGGCTGGATGGCGCGGTCGCAGTCGATCTCCGACCGGATCGTAGACGGCTTCGCCCATCGCTCCGGCCTGCTGCGCGGGCGCGCCTCGGCTCGGCCACAGGTGACCGGCGGTGTCGCCCCGGCGTATGCGGAGACAGGCCCGGTCCTGCCGGATGTCAATGTCTGGGCCTTCGGCAGCGGCTTGCGGGTCGAGGACGACCAGTACGGCACCGATGTCGATGGCCAGTTGCGGGACATGACCTTCGGATCCGACTACCTGCTGCGCGAGGACCTAGTGGTTGGCCTCGCGTTCTCGTGGGAGCACTACGAGGTCGATTCCTACCACGGCTTCGTGCGGACCACGCTCGAATCCTGGTCTGGTGGCCCGTATTTCGGCTGGCAGCTCAACGATACCTGGATCCTGGACGGCTGGCTGGCCTGGGGGCGCGGCGACGGCACGAACAGGATCGACATCCTCGACGGCAATTTCGACGAGCAGCGCACCTTTGGCTCGCTCAACGTGACCGGTTTGTTCGAGCGCGACGGCTGGAACTACCTTCCCAAGGCATCGGTGTTCTACGGCCACTACGAGATCGACAACCTGAACTACAAGGTCGAAACGCCGATCTATTCCGGAAGCATTCCTCGATCTGACCGGGACTTCGACTACGGCGCGCTCGACCTCACCCTGGAATTCAATAAGCCGATCGAACTGGATACGTCGGTTTTCGTGCCCTTCGGCAAGATCGGGCTGCGCCACGAGTTCCAGCAGATCAATAACGGTGAGGTATTGAGCATCGACCTCGAACTCGAGGACCTGCAGGACACCTGGGGCATGGCCGAGATCGGCTTCCGCCAATACCTGTCGAACAACTCCTTTATCGGGGCGACATTCAGCTACGGCGGCATCGGCATCGAGGACGCCGAATACACCCGCGCCGAGATCAATGCGTCGATCTTCTTTTGACGCAGGCGTTCGTTCGCGAGGTACTCTATGAAAGGCCGGAATTGAGCGTTCTCAACGATCGATTATATGCTGCGCCTGCAATGGTCGCTGATGTAATAAGAGTCAGCTCTGCGCAGGAAGCGGTCGCAAAGAGTCTCGCAGATGAACGAATGCTTGGTTCTGCATACCGGCCGAGCGTCTGGTGGCAAGAAATCTTCCTTCCCAAATCCGCCGTTTCCAGCATCACCGGGTCGGGTCGCTTTGAGTTGGCGGCTCGGGTGAGACAGTTCCCCCGGTTAGATCAATACAGGCAGCGCGCCAGAATAACCGCGCCGTTCGCGTCGTGAGGCGTTCCATCGCGATGGTAAGGGTCCGCACCGGCCATACAAGCCGACGGGCAATGTGCTAGATTGCCGGAATGCCGGGGTCCAAACGATACGAGTTTCGCCAAGCGACGATGGACGATCTGCCTCTGCTGATGGCGTGGCAGGCGCAGCTGCATGTGCGGGCGTGGTGGGAGACGGACGCACCCTATGACCGGGAGCAACTGAGCGATCCTCGCGTGGCGCGTTGGATCGTCTGGCTGGATGGTCGTCCGTTTGCGTTCATGCAGGACTACACGGTGCATGGATGGGAGAACCACCATTTTGCCGGTCTTCCAAAGGGCGCGCGGGGGATTGATCAGTATATCGGCGAGCCCGGGATGATCGGCGTCGGGCATGGATCGGCCTTCATCGGGGCGCGGATGCAGGTACTCTTCGACGAAGGCGCGCCGGTGATCGCAACCGATCCGCATCCCGACAACGCGCGGGCGATTTCGGTCTACAGGAAGCTGGGCTTCGACCCTGTCGGGCCGGTCGAAGATACGCAGTGGGGCTTGATCCTGCCAATGGTGGCGACACGGTAGGCGAACCGCCTGGACCCTGCGCTTCCGACCTCCGGCGCGCGCCGCGTCGCGCTTGCCGTGGACCTCCGCCCCGTCCGTGCGCCTCAGCGCACCGCCTCGATGGGGCCGTCGGCACGGCCGTTGATGAATTGCTCCACGTAGGGGTCGCCGCAGCCGTCCATTTCGGCCACCGTTCCCGTCCATTGGATCACCCCGTCGTGGAGCATCGCCACATCGTCGGCGATGGCGCGGACCGAGGTCATGTCGTGGGTGATGGTGATCGCGGTTGCCCCCATCTCCACCACGATCTCGCGGATCAGGTCGTTGATCACGCCGGCCATGATCGGGTCGAGCCCGGTGGTGGGCTCGTCGAAGAAGATAATCTCCGGATCGGCGGCGATGGCGCGGGCGAGGCCGACGCGTTTCTGCATGCCGCCTGACAGCTCGGCGGGGTAGAGATCGGCGGTTTCGGCCTTCAGGCCGACGCGGCGCAGCTTCTCGATGGCAATCTCGCGGGCTTCCGCCCGCGCGCGTTTCTGGGCGCCGCGCAATAGCCGGAAGGCGACGTTCTGCCAGACGGTGAGGCTGTCGAAGAGCGCCGCGCCCTGGAACAGCATGCCGAAGCGGGCGAGGAAGGCATCGCGGTCGCCCTTGGTCACGGGCTGGCCGCCGACGGTGATGGTGCCGGCATCGGGGGTCACGAGGCCGAGGATGCATTTGAGCGTGACCGATTTGCCGGTGCCGGAGCCGCCGATGATGACCATGGACTCGCCCTTGGGCACGGTGAGGGTGACGCCGCAGAGCACGCGTTTGTCGCCGAAAGCCTTGTGAACGTCCTGAAGCTCGATCATCCGGAGAAGAACACCTCGGTCAGCAGGTAGTTGGAGCCGAGGATCAGCACCGAGGAGGCTACCACGGCGAGCTTGGTGGCCTTGCCGACGCCCTGGGCGCCGCGCCCCGAGGACATGCCGTAGAAACAGCCCATCATGGCGATGATGAAGCCGAAGACCGCGCCCTTGGCGATGCCGGAGGCGACGTCGGCGGCTTCGAGAAAGTCAATGGTGTTCTTGAGATAGGCGGCGGAGTTGAAGTCCAGCCGGTTCACGCCCACGAGCCAGCCGCCCATGATGCCGATGCTGTCGCCCACGGCGACGAGCACCGGGACCGTCAGCGTGGCGGCGAGCACGCGCGGCACGGCGAGGTACTTGATCGGGTTGGTGGAGAGGGTGACCAGCGCGTCGATCTGCTCGGTCACCTTCATCGTGCCGATCTCGGCGGCGATGGAGGAGGCGACGCGGGCGGCGACCATCAGCCCGCCGAGCACCGGGCCGAGCTCGCGTGCCATGCCGATGGCGACGATGGAGGGCACGGCGGCCTCGGCGGAGAAACGTGAGGATCCGTCGTAGATCTGCAGCGCCAGCGCGCCGCCGGTAAAGAGCGCGGTAAGCCCGACTACGGGCAGCGAGTACCACCCGATGGTCATGATCGCGTGGGCGAACTCACGCGGGTAGAAGGGCGGGCGGATCAGGTGGCTGATCACCGTCAGCGTGAAGATCGCCATGCGGCCAACGCTTGCCAGCCCGGCCAGGACGGGCCGCCCGATGGCCGCGAGGGGGCGCGCCAGGTAGCGCGGGGCCGGTGCGGCGCTCACGGCTGACCGCCGCCGATGCTCTTGCGGACGTAGCGGCCGCCGAGCGATGTGAGGATTTCGTAACCGATGGTGCCGGCCGCGTCGGCCACGTCGTCCACCGTCTGATCCGGGCAGAGGATGTCGAGGCTCGCGGGGACGTAGCCGAGCCCGCCGATGTCCACGGTGATCAGGTCCATCGAGACCCGGCCGACGATCGGGCAACGCGTGCCGTCGGCAAAGAGGGCACCGGTATTGGAGAGGCTGCGCAGAAGCCCGTCGGCGTAGCCTGCGGAGACCGTTGCGATGAGGCGCTCGTCGGGGGCTGTCCAGGTGGCATTGTAGCCGACGGATTCGCCCGGGGTGACGATGCGGGTCTGGATGACCGGCAGCGAGAGCCGGGCCACCGGCGCGGCCTCGGCAAAGGGGCGGCCGCCGTAGAGGCCGATGCCGGGGCGCGTGAGGTCGAAGTGGTATTCCGGGCCGAGCAGCGTGCCGCCGGTGGCGGCCAGCGACCGGGGGATGCCGATGCCATCGGTCAACTCACGGAAGACGCGCAGCTGTTCGGCGTTCTGCGGGCTGTCGGGCTCGTCGGCGCTCGCCAGGTGGCTCATCAGCAGTTCCGGGTGCTGCGCCAGCGCCAGCTCGCCAACGGCGGCCCATTCCTCCGGCTCCAGGCCGAGGCGGTTCATGCCGGTATCGAGCTGGACACCGAAGGGCGCGCCCGGAAGTGCTTCGAAATGCCGGGTCAGCTGCTCGATGGAGTTGAGCATCGGGATCAGGTCGAGGTCGTGGATCATGTCGGTATCGCCGGCCATGTGGCCGCCGAAGACGTAGATCTGGGGACCGCGGCCAAGGGCCTCGCGCAGCACCGCGCCTTCCTCGGCCACGGCGACGAAGAACCGCCGCGCCCCGGCCCGCGCCAGTGCCCGCGCGACCCGTGCCGCGCCAAGGCCATAGCCATCGGCCTTGACCACCGCGCCGGTCTCGGTGGTGTCGCCGGATTTCGCGTTGAGCGCCTGCCAGTTCGCGGCAATCGCATCGAGATCTATCGTAAGTTTGCCCGTCGCCATGCAGACGGTTCTGACATCCCGACGCGCGAGGTCAAGCGCAAAGGCGCGGGTGGGCGAGGGAAGGCGCGCGTCGCTTCATGGGGGGGGCGGGCGCCGTGCGTCGGCGGGTCCGTGGGGCGGCGACCGTCGGTCGATCCGGGAGCGATTTATCTCTCCGTCCCGAAAGACCATTGAGCGGCGCGCCAACGCCTCCCAATCGCCGGCCCGGAGAGCGGGCTTGCGCGATGCTTCGGGTGTCTTTCGGGGAAGGAGCCGTGACTGGGCCAGACCGAGGGGGCAGTCTGGCGCTGTCACGGCCGGCTGCGCCTTTGCCTCGTGCCGGGGCGCTTTCGCCCGGCCAGATCGCCGCCCGACCGGCTTCGCCCTTGGGCGGCTCAATACTCCTCGCCGTCCCTCTGCCAGGGTTGGACGAGGTTGCCGAAGCGGGTGAAACGGCCCTCGAAACTCAGCTCCACCGAACCGATGGGCCCGTGACGCTGCTTGCCGATGATCACCTCGGCCTTGCCGTGCAGGCGTTCCATGTCTTCCTGCCACGTGGCCATGGCTTCGAGGTTGTCCTCGCCGGGTTTCTCGCGTTCCTTGTAGTATTCGCCGCGGTAGACGAACATCACCACGTCGGCGTCCTGTTCGATGGAGCCCGATTCCCGGAGGTCGCTCAGCTGCGGCCGCTTGTCGTCCCGGCTCTCCACCTGGCGCGAGAGCTGCGACAGGGCGACGACGGGGATGTCGAGTTCCTTCGCGATGGCCTTCAACCCTTGCGTGATCTCGGAGACCTCGTTGACCCGGCTGTCCTTGGCCGAGGCGGGGCGGACGAGTTGCAGGTAGTCCACGAAGAGCGCGTCGAGCCCGTGCGTCCGCTTGAGCCGCCGCGCCCGCGCCGCGAGTTGGCTGATCGGCAGGGCGGGGGTATCGTCGATGAAGAGCGGGCAGGCTTCGAGCTGCTTGGCGGCGGTGACGAAGCGGCGGAACTCCTCCTCCGTCATGTCGCCGCGGCGGATCTGTTCGCTGGGCACTTCGGAGGCTTCCGACAGCACACGGGCCGCCAGCTGCTCGGCCGACATCTCCAGCGAGTAGAAGCCCACGACGCCGCCGTTCACGGTGCCTTCGCTGCCGTCGGGCAGCGTGCCGCGACGATAGGCTTTCGCGATATTGAAGGCGATATTGGTGGCGAGCGACGTCTTGCCCATGGACGGGCGCCCGGCAAGGATCAGAAGGTCGGAGCGGTGCAGGCCGCCGAGCTTCTTGTCCAGGTCGTCGAGCCCGGTGGAGACGCCCGCCAGACCGCCGTCGCGCTGGTAGGCGGCATGGGCCACTTCCACGGCATCGGTGATCGCGCGCAGGAAACTCTGGAACCCGGTTTCGGACTTGCCCTGTTCGCCCAGCTTGTAGAGCGCCTGCTCGGCCTCCACGATCTGCTCCTTGGGCTCGGAGGACACGTCGACATTGCCCGCCTTCGCGGTGATGTCCTTGCCAAGCGAGATCAGTTCGCGCCGGATCGCCAGGTCGTAGATGATCTGGGCATAGTCGCGCGCCGCGAAGCTGGAAATCGCACCGCCCGCAAGCTTGGCGAGATAGGCCGGCCCGCCCAGTTCCTTCAGGCCCGGATGGTCCTCCAGGAACGCCTTCAGGGTGACCGGGGTGGCCTGCATGTTCTTGGCGATCCGGGCGCTGGCGACCTCGTAGATCTTCGCGTGCACCGGATCGAAGAAGTGCTTCTCGGAAATGACGGACGCGACCCTGTCGTAGATATCGTTGTTTGTCAGGATCGCGCCCAACAGCTGCTGCTCGGCCTCGATATTATGCGGAAGTACCTCCTCCGCTTCTGCACTGCCCGTATCCGCCTGTGCTGCCAATCTCGCCGGGACCGCCCCCATGCCCGCCAGTTCATTCATCGCCGTACTGCTCGCTCTTTTTTATTCCCGCTGTCATAGCGACAGCGTCGAGGGACGGTCAAAATGTATATCTCTGTGGAGAACCTGTGAGCGACCGTCGTTGGGCTTATCTTGCGTCACATGCGCGGCACACGTCAATATAGAGTGGTGCTGGGTGGGCGGTACCGGCAGAAATGAGACACCGGGGCAAAAGTTTTCCGGTTGAGATTTTATTCGTTCGACGGCCCAAGCGCGTTTGAGCGCGGCGAATCGCTGCAGGCTCACCCGCGTGCCGCCTGCCATGCGCGCGGGTCGTCAAGGAAGGCCTCGACATCCGTCAACGTGGCCGCGTCGAAGGCTTCGCGCCGGCGCGCCTCGGCCAGGACGTCGCGCCACGTGCACAGGTGGTGCAGTGCAACGCCATGGTCGCCCAGCGTTTTCGTCGTTTCGGGAAAGATCCCGTAGTAGAAGATGACCGCGGTGTGCGCGCAGGCAGCGCCGGTGGCGCGGATCGCATCGACGAAGCTGAGCTTGGATCCGCCATCGGTCGTGAGGTCTTCCACGAGGAGCACCCGGTCGGAGTCTCCCATCACGCCCTCGATTCGCGCGTTGCGTCCGTAGCCCTTGGGCTTCTTGCGCACGTAGGTCATCGGCAAGCCCATGCGCTCCGCCACCAGCGCGGCAAAGGGGATGCCGGCGGTCTCGCCTCCGGCGATATTGGTGAAGGCCTCGAAACCAGCGTCGCGCAGAACCTTGGCGGTCAGGAAATCCATCAGCGTCGCGCGGATGCGCGGGTAGGAGATCAGCTTGCGGCAGTCGATGTAGGTCGGCGAGGGCAGGCCGGATGCCAGCGTGAAGGGCTCGGTGGCATTGAAATGCACTGCGCCGATTTCAAGGAGCATCCCGGCGGTCAGGCGGGCCATCGTGGCGTCGTCAACATGCGTGGTCGGGATCATCTCGGAACCTCCTGGTGGTGATCGGTGCCCCGCTTCCCCGTCGACGCGTACGACGGGACCGGGGGACTTGAGTTTTCTTGCCTCCGGCGGGGATATTTCCGGACAGAAGAAAAGGCTAGGCCTTCGTGACGTGCCAGTTGACCGGGCGGCCGGGGTCGAACAGGACCACCGGTCCCTCGCCGGTTTCCAGGCTGGCGGGGATGTCGAGGGGGGCGCCCCGTTCCAGCGTGATCGTCGCGTCGTTCGGCGGCATCCGGTAGAAGGTTGGACCGTTCAGGGAGGCAAAGGCTTCGAGCCGGTCGAGGGCGTTCGCCTCGTCGAACACCTGCGCCAGACAGGCCATGGTAACGGGGGCGGAGAAGACGCCGGCACAGCCGCAGGCCGATTCCTTGTTGGCCTGGGTATGTGGGGCGGAATCGGTGCCGAGGAAGACATACGGGAAACCGGAGGTCGCGAGCTCCACGAGCGCCGTGCGGTGGCTCTCGCGCTTGGCGACGGGCAGGCAGTAATAGTGCGGCTTGATGCCGCCCACGAGGATGTGGTTGCGGTTGATCATCAGGTGATGCGTGGTGATCGTGGCGCCGAGGGTTCCGTCGCTCTCGCGCACGTAAGCGCAGGCATCGGCGGTGGTGATGTGCTCCATGACCACCCGCAGGCCCGGCGTGCGGCGGCGGATCGGGTCGAGCACGCGGTCGATGAACACCGCCTCGCGGTCGAAGATGTCGATGTCGGGATCGGTGACCTCGCCGTGCACGCAGAGCGGCACGCCGGCCTCGGCCATCGCGTCGAAAACCGGTTGCACGCGCGCCATGTCGCGCACGCCGGAGGCGGAATTGGTGGTGGCGCCGGCCGGGTAGAGCTTGACGGCCGCGATCAGCCCGGAGGCATGGGCGGCAACGACGTCGGCCGAGTCGGTCTGCTCGGTCATGTAGAGCGTCATCAGCGGCGTGAAGTCGGCGCCGGGCGGCAGCGCGGCGAGAATGCGCGCGCGGTAGGCGGCCGCATCCGCCGAGGTCACCACCGGCGGCACGAGGTTCGGCATGATGATGGCGCGGGCGAAGTGGCGCGTCGTTTCGGGCAGGACGGCTTGGAGCATTGCGCCATCGCGCAGGTGCAGGTGCCAGTCGTCGGGGCGGCGGAGCGTGAGGGTCTGGGTCATGTCGCTGCGGGCATAGCCCAGCAATCGCGCCACTGCCAGCCCGCCGTGGCGCGCAGATGGCGGAAAGGTCTGCCCGGAAACTGTGCAATGGTCAAAAATCATGCGCAATTCGCCGCGCATGCCGTCTTGCCGCGTTGCAGCATTGCGGGGGCCGGGGTAGGGTGCGCGAAACATTCGGAGGCCACTTGCTCGACATCGCCCCAGCAGACCGGACGAAGCTGCAGCGCGCCCGCGGGCGCGCCGAGGTTTCGTTTTGTCAGCGCGGCGGTCTCGCGCGCCTTGAGCGGCTGCACCAGTCGGGCTGCGCCAAGGCAATGCTGCCGCGTGTTTCGGGACTGCGGGATGCGGCCCCCGAGGTGGTTTTTCTCAATACCGCCGGCGGACTGACGGGCGGCGACCGGCTGGGCTATGGCGTGGAACTTGCCGCGGGGACGCGGGTTGTCGCCACAACGCAGACGGCCGAGCGTGCCTATGCCGCCTCCGGGGCGCAGGCCCGCGTGCGGATGCGGGCGCAGGTGGGGCAGGGGGCGCGGCTGGACTGGCTGCCACAGGAGACGATCCTGTTCGACGGGGCGGCGCTGGATCGCGAGACACGTATCGAACTGGATGGCGATGCGCAGCTTCTGCTGTGCGAGACGCTCGTGCTGGGCCGGGCCGCGATGGGCGAAACCGTTCACCGGCTGCGCCTGAGCGACAGGCGCGAGGTGTGCCGCGACGGCCGGCCGGTGCTGGTGGATGCGGTACGGATCGACGACGGCGTCCTTGCGCGGCGCTCTGGCGCGGCGCTGTTCGGAGAGGCGCGGGCCATGGCGCTGGTTGCGCTCGTGGCGCCGGGCGCGGAGGACGCCGTTGGGCCGGTGCGTGCCTGTCTGGCCGAATGCGCCTGTGTCGCAGAGGCCAGTGGTTGGGACGGTCGATGTCTGATACGTCTGGCCGCGTGCGATCTGTGGCCTTTGCGGCAGACGTTGATACGGGTTTTGACACAGCTGCGCGGCACCCTGCCGCCGCGTGTCTGGCAGATCTGAGGAGCAAGATGAACCTGACCCCCCGCGAAAAGGACAAGCTGCTTGTCAGCCTCGCCGCCATGGTGGCGCGTGGCCGGCTGGAGCGCGGCGTGAAGCTGAACCATCCCGAAGCGATTGCCCTGATCACCGACTTTGTCGTTGAAGGCGCGCGTGACGGGCGCTCGGTTGCCGAATTGATGGAGGCTGGTGCCGGCGTCGTGCGCGCCGAGCAATGCATGGACGGAATCGCGGATATGATCCACGAAGTGCAGGTCGAAGCGACCTTTCCGGACGGCACCAAGCTCGTGACCGTTCATCACCCGATCCGGTAGGTCCGATGCTCGCCTCGCTCCTCCTGTCTGCCCTTGCGGGCTTCCTGACGCCACAGGCCGAACCCTATGTCGCGAAGGCTTTCGCGCGGCTCGGCAAGGGGGAGTGGCGGCCGCTGGAGGCACGGGAGCTGCGCGTCCTTTCCTTCGGGCTCATGCTCTTGCTTGCCGCGACGGCCGGGCCATTCCTGGACGCGGACAGCTCGGCCTGGCTCGCTGCGGCTGGCGGTTTGCTCGGGTATTTCGGACGCGACCTGTATGCATTTGCGCGCGATCCCGACGGCGCGAAGGGCGACCCCGGGGACGACTGGGATGGCGAGGTGACGGAACCGGGCAAGCATGCCTCGATGGAGGATCTGCTTGCCGAGGGGAGTGCGCCGCCGGGCGGCGGTGGCACGCGCGAAGACGACGCGGACGAGACCCTGCGCGCGGTCAAGGAGGCCGTCTGGCCGGGCAGCGCGACCGAGACCGAGACACAACCTGCTCCGGACGCGGAGCCCGACCAAACGCCCGATCCGAAGGAGGACGCCAAATGATTCCAGGCGAGATCATGACCGCCGATGGCGACATCACCCTGAATGCCGATCGCGAGGCGCTGGTGCTGATGGTGGCCAATACCGGCGACCGGCCGGTGCAGGTGGGCAGTCACTACCACTTTGCCGAGACCAACTCGGCGTTGGATTTCGACCGTGATGCCGCGCGCGGCATGCGGCTCGATATTGCCGCTGGCACAGCGGTACGATTCGAACCGGGCCAGAGCCGGGAGGTGGCGCTCGTGCCGCTCGCCGGCGCGCGCGCGGTCTATGGATTCAACCAGGCCGTGATGGGAGCCCTCTGAGGGGCCGCGGCCAGTCCCGCGCGAGCAGTCGCGGGTATTTCAAGCAAGGGGAAGAACGAAATGATCCAGTACATGACGCCGGTAGACGTCTTGCGGACGAGCATGGCGGTCTGGAGCCGCGCGGCTGAACTTCAGGTCGAGATGTTTCGGATGACATTCGGCATGGCGGAGGCGATGTACGATCCCTCCAAGTCGCCGGGTGTCGCGATGATGCGCATGATGCAGCCCTCCGGCCGGACGCCGGACAGCAAACCCGCGCCTGCCAAGGCACCGGTTCGCAAGACGGCCCGCCCGGCCGCCGGCGCCGCGCGTCTGCGTGCCGTCGAACCCGAAACAGACGCGCCGAAACCTGCTGCCCGCAAGCCTGCTGCCCGCAAAGCCGCCGCGACGACCAAGCCCGTGGCAAAACGGGCCACATCCTCGGCCGCGACGAAGCGCACGGCGGCGAAAGCGACAGGGACGGCGAAAGCGACCGGGGCGGCGAAGACGAGCGCGGCATCCAAACCGGCGGCTGTGGAAACCGCGGCCGTGGTCGAAACCTCGGCGCCTGCGCCCAAGACAGCGAAGACGACCGCACGCCGCCGTGCGCCGGCGAAGCCTGCGACGCCGACCAACCTGACCACGCCGGAGGCGGCGCCCGCGAAGGCGCCCGCGAAGCGCAAGGCGCCTGCCACGCGACGCAGCGCGGCAGCCAAGGCAGCGACACCCGCCGAAAAGGCGCCTGCCGAATCGGCAGCCAAGCCGGCCCCGCGTCGCCGGACCGCAGCCAAGCCGGCGGCTACGCCAAAAGTTGCCGCGAAAGAAACGGCAATAAAACAACCGGTTGAGAGCCCTGCGGCAAAAGGGACCAAAGAGTGATCGCTAACCTCCGGAAATCAACCCTTGCGCCTTCGGGCGCGAGGACTAGGTTAGTTAGCAAGAAAAAGCTGCCGGAAAGCGCCTCTCATGCGTCGTCTTACGTTGATCGACAGACTGCTTGGATTGCTGGCCCCTGCGCCGCAGCCGGTTCCGGTCCCGGTCCGGGATCCCAAGGGTCCGCGTCGCTGACAGCCCGCCTGCCGCGGATCTCCGTGCGCCCCCGGGTCTGTGTTATTGGTTCCACAACGCCCATGAGCGGCCGCTGGTGGATGCAGCGCATCTGTGTCGTAGCGCGCGCGTTTGATGCTGCCCGCGCCTTGCCGCGCGCGTCTGTGGCTCCCCCCGAAATCTCCGCATTCGGCCTGCAACGCCTTCCCGGCGTTGGCCGCTCCATCCTTTCCGCCGCCTGAAGAACGGACCTGCCATGCCCGCCAGTATCTCCCGCGCCGCCTATGCCGACATGTACGGCCCCACGACCGGAGACCGGGTGCGCCTGGCCGATACCGATCTTGTCATCGAGGTTGAGAAAGACCTGACAACCTACGGGGAAGAAGTGAAATTCGGTGGCGGCAAGGTGATCCGGGACGGGATGGGCCAGAGCCAGGCCACCCGTGAAGAGGGCGCGGTGGACACGGTGATCACCAACGCGCTGATCCTCGACGTGACGGGCATCTACAAGGCCGACGTCGGATTGAAGGACGGGCGCATCGCCAAGATCGGCAAGGCCGGCAACCCCGATACGCAGCCGGGCGTGGACATCGTGATCGGCCCGGGCACCGAGGCGATCGCGGGCGAGGGCAAGATCCTGACGGCCGGCGGGTTCGACAGCCATATCCATTTCATCTGCCCGCAGCAGATCGAGGACGCTTTGCATTCCGGTCTGACCACCATGCTCGGCGGCGGTACCGGCCCGGCGCATGGCACGCTGGCCACCACCTGCACGCCCGGGCCCTGGCACATCGGGCGGATGCTGCAATCTCTGGATGCCTTCCCGATGAATTTCGGCCTGTCCTGCAAGGGGAACGCCAGCCAGCCTGCGGCGCTGGTCGAAATGGTGTCGGCGGGCGCCTGCGCGATGAAACTGCACGAGGATTGGGGGACGACGCCGGGGGCCATCGACTGCTGCCTCTCCGTGGCCGACGACATGGACGTGCAGGTGATGATCCATACCGACACGCTCAACGAGTCGGGCTTCGTCGAGAACACGGTGGCGGCGATGAAGGGCCGGACGATCCACGCCTTCCACACGGAAGGTGCGGGCGGCGGGCACGCGCCGGACATCATCAAGGTCTGTGGCGAGGCGCATGTCATCCCGTCCTCGACCAACCCGACTCGGCCCTACACGGTGAACACGCTGGAAGAGCATCTCGACATGCTGATGGTTTGCCACCACCTCGACAAGGCGATCCCGGAGGATGTGGCCTTTGCCGAGAGCCGGATCCGCAAGGAGACCATCGCGGCGGAGGACATCCTGCACGACATGGGCGCGTTTTCGATCATCGCGTCCGACAGCCAGGCCATGGGGCGGGTCGGCGAGGTGATCATCCGGACCTGGCAGACGGCGCACAAGATGAAGGTTCAGCGCGGCCGCCTGGCCGAGGAGACGGGGGACAACGACAATGTCCGCGTCAAGCGATACGTCGCGAAGTACACCATCAACCCGGCGATCACCCATGGCATGTCGGCCCATATCGGGTCGATCGAAGAGGGCAAGCGGGCGGATCTCGCGCTCTGGTCACCGGCCTTTTTTGGCGTGAAACCGGAGATGGTGCTGCTCGGCGGCACGATTGCCGTGGCGCAGATGGGCGACCCGAATGCCTCTATCCCGACGCCGCAGCCCGTCTACACGCGGCCGATGTTCGGCGCCTTTGGCCGCTCGGTGGAGCGTTCGGCGGTCACTTTCGTTTCCGCTGCAGCCCAGGCCGACGGGATCGGCGCATCGCTGGGGCTATCCAAAGACACGTTTGCAGTGGGCGACACCCGCGGCATTGGCAAGGCCGACATGGTGATGAACGACGCCCGTCCGGAGATCGACGTGAATCCGGAGACATACGAGGTGCGCGCCGACGGCGAGTTGCTGACCTGCGAGCCGGCCAGAGAACTTCCCATGGCGCAGCGCTACTTCCTGTTCTGATCTCGGCCATTCCATTATGCAGGCGCAGCATGCGCGGTATGCGCCGGCCTTGATAGCGCTCACATGCCTGGGCGTTGTAGGTAGGAGATAGGGGAGAAGTGCTGATCTAAAAAGGGTATTCCATGTCTGATCTCACCACGACCACCACCGGCAGCGCGCCTGGTTTCGGCGACATCCTTGGGGGCCGGTTGCGCTTGATCGCCGAAGCCGTGGGCACGATCCGATTGGGGATCCGACTTCAACGGGAGTACGACGCGCTGAGCCGCCTGTCGGACGCCGAGTTGGAACGTCGGGGTCTCTCCCGCGAAACCCTGGTCCGGCACGTCTATTCCGAAATCCTCTGACTCGCGGCATGCGCGGACATCGGTCCCGGTACTGCGGCGCATTCGCATCTGGTCCGACAGCGATTGCGGCGACGCGGGCGCGCGAACTCGTCAATATCGCGGTTGCGTGCTAGCGTCGCGCGCATGCGTCCAGCCACCGCCAGACTTCACGTCCTCTGCTCAACGACCGTATTCGTTTCAGTAGTTTGTTCAATCCCGGCGCTTGCGGAATGCCCGACCCGCGCGTCGCTGGCGGCGGGCGAACCGGCCTATGTTGCCTATCCCGACGGCTCGATCGTGGATCTGCGCTGGCTCGGGGATGGCAGGGTACAGGAAACAACGCGCTTTCCGGATCGCACGGGCGAATTCCGCATGGTTTCGGTTGGCGGCGTTTTCATCGTCGATGAGGTCGATCTCGACGGAGAAACGGAACTCGACTACAGCCGCATCACCAGCACGTACCCCGCCACGTTGAGCGCGCATGTTCCGCTGGCCGCCAATACCGAATTCGCCGTGGCGGCGGTCAACAGTTTCGCGGATGGAACGCCGGCGGAGGAGGAACATATCTCCGTGCGCACCGGCGGGCTGGCAACCATCGACATTGCCGGCTGCCCTTACGAGGGTTTCCCGGTGTTGATCACCTACCGCTGGGGCGTGGAAAGCTTCACCTCCATGATGACCCATCTGCCGGACCTGGGCGTTTCGCTGGAACTGGCGCGCATGGACCAGGGGGCGGACCCTGAACCGTTTGCGCCGGTCTGGTTCGATCTCGACCCGCCGTGAACCCCTTTTCCTGCCGCAGTGCAGCGGCTAGGCTGCGCCGGTGCCGGGACTACCATGAACGGAGGCGGAAGATGGGCGAACTAGGGCGTGCGCAGGTGGTGGAGCGCGGCGGCGGCGCCGTGGCCGCGGATTGCGTTCGGCTGGACTACGAGGGCCGTTTTCTGCGACGCCGGCGGCTTGTGACCGATGGCGGGGATTCGCTGGTCGTGGACCTTGCGGAGACGACCTCGCTGGAGGACGGCGACGCGCTGGTGCTCGAAAGCGGGCTGCGCGTGGCGGTGGCTGCGGCCGAGGAACCCCTGCTCGTCGTGAGCGGCGACAATCTTCCACGGCTGGCGTGGCACATCGGGAACCGGCACACGCCCTGCCGGATCGAAGCCGACCGGCTGCTGATCCGCGACGATCACGTGCTGGCCGACATGCTGCGCCGGTTGGGTGCGGAGGTGACGCCGATCCGGGCGGCCTTTTCGCCGGAGGGCGGTGCCTATGGCCACGGGCGGACGATGGGACACGACCACGGGCACGAACATGATCACGGGCACGCGCACGGCCACGAGCATGGACACGGCCACGGACATGCGCATTCCCATGAGTGACGCCGATCTCTTGACGTTGACGCAGTGGCTCTCCCCGGCATTTCCCGTCGGGGCCTACGCCTATTCCCACGGGCTGGAGGCGGCGGTTGCGGCAGGCGAGGTCGCCACCGCGTCGGGGCTGGCGGTGTGGCTGGAGGATGTGCTGCGGTTCGGCAGCGGCAGGAACGACGCGATCCTGCTGTCGCTGGCAATGCGCGGCGCGGCAGCGGCGGACGAGCTGTCGGCACTGGCCGAGGCGCTGGCGTCATCCGAAGAGCGCCACCGGGAGACGATGGAGCAGGGTGCGGCCTTCGTCCGGGCGGTGAATGCGCTGACCGGCCGGGACCTCGCGCCGATGGCGCTTCCGGTGGCCGTGGGTGCGGCAACGGCGGCACTTTCGCTGCCGGTGGAGAGGGTCGCGGCGCTCTACCTGCACGCGTTTGCCTCCAACCTGGTGTCTGCGGCGGTGCGGTTCGTGCCGCTTGGCCAGACAGAGGGCCAGCGCGTGCTGGCCGGTCTGCACGCGGCGATTGCGGAGGTGGCGGAAGATGCCGCCGGTGCCGCGCGCGACGACATCGGCAGTGCGGCTTTCGGCGCCGATCTGGCGGCCATGCGGCATGAGCGCCAGGACGTGCGGATCTTCAAGACGTGACCGCTGGCGGTTCACCCATTCCAGACAGGAGACATCCCATGCCCAGCCCTCACGGCCCCCTGCGCGTCGGCATCGGCGGCCCCGTCGGCGCCGGAAAGACGACGCTGACCGAGCAGCTTTGCCGCGCGTTGGCGCCGCGGTTCTCGATGGCCGTGGTCACCAACGACATCTACACCAGCGAGGATGCCGAGTACCTGATGCGGGCCCAGGTCCTGCCGCTTGAACGCGTGCGCGGCGTGGAGACGGGCGGCTGCCCGCATACGGCCATTCGCGAGGATGCCTCGATCAACCTTGCCGCGATCGACGCGCTGGTGGGGGATTTTCCGGATCTCGACCTGGTGCTGATCGAATCCGGTGGCGACAACCTTGCCGCGACCTTCAGTCCGGAACTGGCGGATCTGACGCTTTACGTGATCGACACGGCGGCCGGGCAGGATATTCCGCGCAAGAAAGGGCCGGGGTTGACCCGCTCGGACCTGCTGATCGTCAACAAGACCGATCTCGCGCCCCACGTGGGTGTCGATGCGGCCAGGTTGGAGGCCGATACGGCCGCTGCGCGGGGCGGACGCCCGTATGTCATGGCAGCACTGCGGCAGGGGCGCGGCGTGGAAGACGTCGCGGCGTTCATCGTTCGGGAAGGCGGGCTCTGAGGCCGGTGGGACATGCCGCGCACCGTCGGTGCGCGGGGCGGCGTTCTCCCCTTTGATCCAACGCGCACGATCGCCGTGTGGCCGAGGAAGATCCCACCTCCGGACTGCCGAGTACGGATCGGCGGCGCCGGGGGGCGCTGCCCCCCGGACCCCCTGGGATATTTCCGGACAGAAGAAACAGGGCGCGGCGTGGTCCAGTTTGCGTTTCGTTGTTTCGCAGTCATGCAACACGATCCAGCCGTTCGAGTGCGGCTGTCCGAGGCGCGCGAAACCGGTGCCCGCCCTGGCGGCGTGCCAAGATACAGGTCGGCCTGACGGCCGTGTCCCGCGCTTGGGGGTCGGGAGGCGGGGCGGTGCCCGAGAGTCAGGGGATGTGTGGCGGGTGCGGGGGCGCGGTGTGCGCCGGCGGGTCAGGTTGACCGCGTCCCGCTCTCATCCGACAGCACGCTTTCCGCCGCGCGGGCCCAGCGATTGCGCAGGCCGGGGCGTTTCGCGGCGTCGAGCTGGCGCTCAACGCGGCGCAGGTAGGGTTTGTGGCCATAGCGCGCGCGGTAGAGGTCGTGAAAGACGCCCGGTGCAAATCCGGGTTTGCCCGCCGCGCGCAGAAGCGGCAGCAGAACGCCCATCTGCAGCAGGTCCTTTTCCGGCGCCTTGCCGAGGCGCGGGCAGTCGAGCCGGGTCAGCTCGGGCCGCGCGAACAGCGTGGCGTGCATCGCGTCTTCCGGCACGCGCGGGTCGTGGATGAGAAACACCCGGTCCGCGGCATCGAGCATGTCGGGCGCATAGGCATAGCGCGAGGTGAAGTCGGTGCGGCGCAGCGCGGGATAGCGCCGATCCCAGGGGGTCACGTTCGGATCGAGCGTCGCCATTGGCCGGACCAGGACGACGGTCGCGCCCGGCGCGGCGACGGAGAAGGCGGCGGCGGCGTAACCGCAGGGGCCTGCGCCGTAGAAGATGACCCGGTCGAAGCCGAAGAAAAACCCTTCGTCGATCAATTCGTCGAAGAAGGCGTAGACCGCGTCGGACCGGAAGAAGGTCGTGCCGTCGCAATAGAGGCACAGGTGCGACCAGCCTTCGCGTCCGGCCACGTTCAGCCCCATGGGCAGGTGCGGCGCGGGGCCGTTTGTGAAGCTCTCCCGCGGCTCGAAGGTAACGATCAGCGTGTCGTCGTCTTCGGTGTAGAGCGCGCCGTGAGACGCGTCGATTCGCCGGTGGAAGCCATGATCGGCGCCGTGGATTTCCAGACGCTCCAGCCAGTCTGGCTGCGCGGTCGGGTCTTGCGGTCGGGTCTGGCTGGCGCCTTGGGTCATGGGATTGAGCAACTCACTACGGATATGATGACGGCTATACCTTCGCGGAGCAATCAAGCCAAAATGGGACCGAATTGGGAACAGGCCTAGGGTATCCGGTGGCAGACGTCGGACCAAGCGTTACCCATTCCAACGTGACAGGAAAGTAACCACATTTCCGCGGGATTGTCGCGGGAAATAGATCAATCCGGCCGATGCCATCTGTGCGAAGAGCGCGGCGATTGCGGATTTCTCGCCCGGAAGGCGCAGGACGGCCCCGCGTAGGCCCTCAAGGGGCAGGGGAGGGGGCAGGGTTGATTGGCCGTCCGACCTGTCCCCGATCACCAGCGTGAAATCGGGCAGGTCCGGCAGTGTTGCGGTCAATGTCACCCGCACCAGCGCATTTTCCGCCATCACCTTGTCGAGGTAGGTGCGTTTCTCCGGGGTAGGCTCGAGCACGGTGACGTGCCGCACGCCAAGTTGCCCGGCCAGCAGGGCAGGAATCAGCCCGGAGCCGCCACCGAGAACGAGGATCCGGTCCACCGGGCGGGCTACGCTAAGGGCCGCCTTGGCGAGACCGTCTCCCGAACCGCCGTCGCGCAGCTCAGAGAGGTCGTTGGTTGCAAGGATCTGTTCGGCGCCGGGAAACCGGAAGCCGCGTACGTCCACACATCCCGTCTCGTCCATGCCGTGCGTCATTCTTCCCTCGTCGCGGCTGTTCCAGCGAAGCTCTATCCGAGAAACGGAGGTCTGGGCAATCGTCGCGCCAGTGCCCGGATTGACCGAGATCAAAGCACCGGGCAATCAGATCAACATATTCATATAAATACATACAAAGGGAGAGCGGAAATGGTTCTTAACTGGAAACTGGGAGGGGTCCTGCTCGGGCTGGTCTTCTTCCTCGCGGTCCTGCTGGTCAAGCCGATCGGCGTGTCAACCCAGTTCGTCATCCTTGACGGTATCTTGTGGAACGCGGCCGACCCGAGTGTCGTGGTGCAGACCGAAGATGGCGCCTACACATCCACCAACGCCTACCTGGCCAAGTCCTCCGGGAAATACGCCAAGTCGGTGTCGGAGCCGATGAACTACAGCTTCGTCTTCGTGATCGCGATGATGATCGGCGGGTTTCTGTCGGCGATGGCGCGGGGCGGGGTGAGTCGCGAGGAGCAGAAGATGCCGGCGATCTGGCGCGCCAATTTCGGCGGCAGCACCGGCTCGCGCTTCCTTGCCACATTTGTCGGCGGCTTCATCGTGCTCTACGGGGCACGGCTGGCCGGGGGCTGCACGTCCGGTCACATGATGTCCGGCATGATGCAGACGGCGCTGTCGGGGTACATTTTCGCGGCCGGCGCGTTTCTTGCGGCCGTTCCGACCGCGATGTTCCTGTTTCGCGAGGAGGGCTGAGCCATGGTGTCGATCTTACTTGCGTTGCTCATTGGCGGTGCATTCGGTGCGGTGCTTGATCGAATTGGGGCGTCGAACCCGAACTACATCGGTAATATGCTGAATTTGAAAAATCTTCACTTGATGAAGACGATTTTACTGGCCATAGGAACCGGTTCTGTGCTCATGTTCGCCGGACAAATGTTGGGGCTGGTTGACGTGGGTCACATGTCGGTCAAAACCGCGTATGTCGGAGTTTTTGTGGGTGGGTTGCTCCTAGGCTTCGGTTGGGCCCTGTCCGGATATTGTCCGGGAACGGGCCTGGTGGCCGCGGCTTCGGGACGGCGCGACGCGCTGGCTTTCATTGCCGGCGGCTTGTTGGGCGCCGCAGCCTATATGGCAACCTATCCGGCAGTTGAGTCCACGGGCATGCTCGACGCGATCGCCGGTGGCAAGGTTACGCTGGGCGCCGTGCCCGGTGCGAAATACGAGGGGGTGACCGCCCTGCCGGGAGATGTCCTGGGGATCGCTCTGGGACTCGCGTTCATCGTGGTGGCGATACTGCTGCCTGAACGGATCACCGGTGAGGCAGACCCGGTCGCCGCCGAGTAACCATGTCCAGGGAGGGGACACCCGGCCGGAGAGGCGGTGCGTGCATCGTTTGTCCGGCCGGTTCGCGTTCAGGGACATGCATTTGTAGCGCGGTTTGCGCCTGAGCCGGGACCGCAGCGAGGTCGGTCGGCTGCGCGAGGGCGGTATTTTCCCATAGGGCAAGGCATGCGCGAGACCGGTCGTGCGATGGGTCGGCGCGGAGAGACGTTCTCTGGCGCGGGCCGGGGAAACCCTGCTGCCGCGCGCTTTGCGCGCGGCCCGGCCCAACCGCCGCCGGGGCATCTGTCGATGCCGCGGCGGTGGGCGGGAGCCCGCCGCGCATGTCGTGCGAGTTGCCACGGCGATCCGCCTCGCCTAGACATTTCCAAACGCAAACGCCCCTGTAGCCGGGGCCGCTCTCGCCGCGGCCCAGGAGGGGACATCGGGATCGCGCCATGGAAAAGATCGTTCTGGTCGGAGCGCCGGTGGAAGAAGGCAGTGGCCGCCGGGGGTGCCTGATGGGGCCGGATGCGTTCCGTGCCGCCGGTCTGGCGGAGAACCTTGAGGCGCTTGGTTACACAATCGAGGATCTCGGCAATGTGCGCCCGGAGGCGGCGGCCGATATCGTTGCCAGCCCGGACATGCCGCCGGCATTGCCACAGGTCGCGGGCTGGACGCGCAGCCTGCTTGCGCAGGCGCAGCAGCTGGGCGGGCAGGATGTCTTCCCGGTCTACCTGGGGGGCGATCACAGCCTGTCGCTCGGCACGCTGGCGGGCCATGCCAGGGCCGCGCGGGACGCGGGCCGGCCGCTCTTCGTTCTGTGGCTGGACGCCCATGCCGATTTCAACACCTTCGAGAGCAGCGAGACGGGCCATCTCCATGGCATGCCACTTGCGTTTGCCTGCGGTTTGCCGGGGTTCGATGCGGTTCTCGGCCGCCCGCTGGATGCGAAAATCGACCCGTCTCAGGTCTGTATTCTCGGCCTGCGCTCCGTGGATCGCCGCGAAGGCACGATGTTGCGCGACGCCGGTGTGGAGGCATATGACATGCGGGCGATCGACGAGGCCGGTGTCGAGCGGTTGCTGGAACCCTTCCTGGAACGCGTCGCCGCCGCCGGTGGGTTCCTGCACGTGAGCCTTGACGTGGATTTCCTCGATCCCGGCATCGCTCCCGCGGTCGGCACGACGGTTCCGGGCGGCGCCACCTTCCGCGAGGCGCATCTGGTGATGGAGATGCTGCATGACAGCCGGTTGGTGACCTCGCTCGATCTGGTTGAACTCAACCCGTTCCTTGACGAGCGCGGGCGCACGGCGACGCTTATGGTCGATCTTGCCGCCAGCCTTTTCGGCCGCCAGGTGCTGGACAGGCCGACCCGCGCCTACTGAGCCTGCGGCGGGCGCGTTACTCGACCCGGCGCATGGTGACGCGGATGTCGAGATGCACCTCGTCCCCCACCATCCCGGCCCAGCCGTCGGCGCCAAACTCGCTGCGCCGGACAACGCCCCACAGGTGCACCGTCAGGAGGGAGAGGTCTCCGGGCGCGGTGCCCGCCGGGCGATAGATCTGCGCCTGAAGCGTGATCGGCCGCGTGATGCCCCGGATCGTCAGCAGGCCATGCACGCGCGCCATCCGACCGTCCGCCCGCAATTCCGTTGTCGCGAATTCCAGCGTCGGGTGCCGTGCGCTGTGCAGCACGCGAGGGCCGCGCAATTCTCGCGTGGCAAAGGGAAAACTCGCGCGGGCCCGGGTCGTGTCCAGCACCACGTGGACGCGGCTGTTGCGCGGGGTGTCGGCGTCCAGCGCCAGTTTCGCGCCGAGGACCGGCAGCACGCCGGTGATGCTGTCGGGGCCGAACCGGACCACGAAGCCGACGCGCGACGCGTTGCCATCGAGGTCATACCGCACGGTGGCCGCCGTGGCGGGCGGTGGCTGCATTGCCAGCGCGGCGACGAGGAGGAGCAATCGCAGGATCGCAGTTGCGACGGTCCGGTCGTGCCACGCCGTGTGCCGGATCCGGTAGCGTTCGCGATATCGCCCGCCACCCGCCATGGCCGGCCCCGGAATCAAAAAGCCCCCGCGCGAGGCGGGGGCCGGGATGTCGGTGGTTGCGGGGTCACTTGCCCAGCGGTCCGATCATCATGACCATCTGGCGGCCTTCCATCTTCGGCATGTTCTCGACCTTGCCGAGGTCCTTGATGTCTTCGGCCACGCGCTCGAGCAATTCGCGCCCGAGGTTCTGGTGGGCCATCTCGCGTCCGCGGAAGCGCAGGGTGACCTTCACCTTGTCGCCATTCTCCAGGAAGCGGGTGACGTTGCGCATCTTGACGTCGTAGTCATGCGTATCGGTGTTGGGGCGGAACTTCACCTCCTTCACCTCGATTGTTTTCTGCTTCTTCTTGGCTTCGGATTCGCGCTTCTGCTGTTCGTACTTGTACTTGCCGAAATCCATGATCTTGCAGACCGGCGGCGTGGCGTTCGGCGAAATCTCGACCAGATCGAGGCCGACCTGTTCGGCCAGTTCCATGGCTCTGGACGGAGAAACGACGCCGACGTTCTGGCCCTCGGGGCCGATCAGCCGGATTTCGGTGGCCCGGATGCGTCCGTTGACACGGGGGCCGGTGTCGCGTTGGGGCGGCGCGTTGTGAGGTCTGCGGGCTATAGCGTATGTCCTTCAGTCGCTGCGGAAAAGTGCGGGGAAAATACCGATCATGCTCCCCCGTTTCAAGCGAATTGCGCCGAAATGCCGTCACCTTATGCACGTCCCGGGCCGGATTGACCGGCGATCGGGCAACGCGTGGGCCGGCGGTTCTCTGCCGGGTGGGTGGCAAAGGCCCGCTGAAACGGGTGGCGGGTACTGGTCGTGGAGCGTTTGATGCACATGTGATGCGGGTGCCGCGCTATGATCGGGGCACGGGACTTCAATGGAAAGGATATCCGAGATGGGAAAGACCGTTGGAATTGTTGTCGCCGCAATCGTCGTTATCCTTGCGATCTGGTACGTGATGCAGCCGGGGGATGAGATGCCCGCGGGTGGCGAGGCCGCCGCACCTGCCGAGTCGGCAGAGCCCGCGCAAACCGACGATGCCGCAGCCGACACGGCCGCCGAGGGCGACGGGGCGTCGTCGCAATAGCGGCGCGCCGCGCTTCGAGACCGAATTGATCGTTAGCGCATAGGACCAGGCTGGTCGGCAGGAATTGCAGAAACTCGATGCCCGGAGGGTGCTCCACCGGGACGATGGCGTGTGGTGCCGATTCCGCAGATGTCAGCCGGCAGCGCATGGCATGCCGATGAAAGGAAAAACCGCGCCTGCATTTGGCGCGGTCATTCTTCCTGCGGTCTTTCGGTTACTGCAAAGGTGAGCCCTGCGCGGCCTGCGCCAGTCTGTGGGCGTGGCCGACAGTGCAGGTAAGGCTGGAAGGGGGCAACGTCAGTCGACGAAGGCCTTTTCCACCACGTATTCCTTGGGTTCGGAATTCGCGCCCTCGTGCAGGCCGTAGTCCTCGAGCATTTCCTTGATCTCGAGGTTGAAGGCGAGGTTGCCGCAGACCATGGCGCGGTCCGTTTCCGGCGCGATCGGGTCGATGCCGAGATCGGCAAAGACTTCTCCGGAGCGCATGAGGTCGGTGATCCGCCCCATCTTGGGGCTCTCCTCGCGCGTGGTGGTCGGGTAGTAGCGCAGCTTCTCGTGGAAGCCCTCGCCCATCAGTTCCGCCAGAAGCTCGTCCTTGCGGATGCTGTCGATCAACTCGGCACCATAGGCGAGTTCGCCCACTTCTCGGCAGGTATGGGTGATGATGACCTCGTCGTAATCCTCGTAGGTCTGCGGCTCGCGCAGGAGCGAGGCGAAGGGGGCAAAGCCGGTGCCAGTGGCGAAGAACCACAGCCGCTTGCCCGGCAGCAACGCGTCATGCACCAGCGTGCCGACGGGTTTGGGGCGCAGTATGATCTGGTCGCCGACCTCGATCTTTTGCAGCCTGGAGGTCAGCGGGCCGTCCGGTACCTTGATCGAGTAGAATTCGAGTTCTTCGTCCCAGGACGGCGAGGCGATGGAATAGGCGCGCAGGATCGGCTTCTGCTTGCCTGTCTTCGGGTCCGGATCGCCCATCAGGCCGATCATCACGAACTCGCCCGAACGGAAGCGGAGCGATTGCGGCCGCGTGCAGCGGAAATGGAACAGCCGGTCTGTCCAGTGCTTGACGAAGGTCACGGTCTGCGCGTCGGGCAGGGTGGGAACGGCCTTGATCGGTTGTGCGTCGGTCACGGGTTTCTGCTCGGTCATCTACATCCTGCCGAGGCCGTGCGGCCCCGTCCTTTTCCTATATTCCGAAGATTGAATTTCTGGAAGGGCCGCGTCAGCCTGCGAGGCGCGACCGATAGTCGTGGGCCTTCCAGTCGGCACGGGCGCGCCATTGTGCTTCAGGCTGGCGGGTGGCGAGATCGTCGTCGATCTCCACCTCGTCGAAACCGGAGCGGCGCGCCATGGCGTATTGATCGGCAAGCACGTGCCCGCGTGCCCGAAGGCGCCCGGAGTAGCCCATCCGGCGCAGGGCGCGGGCGATGGAGAATCCGCGGCCGTCTGCGAAGCTGGGGAAATCCACCCGGATCATCGGGATTTCCGCAAGCCGGCACGCGACGTCCCGCGGATCGGTGTCGGAGGCGAGGTCAAGCGCCGGTGCGGCGCCGTTCGCGGGCAGGGTTTCCAGCGTTGCGAATTCGCCTTCGAAGGTGTCCGGGCCAAAGCCCGCGTCGGTCACGATGACAGTCATGGGTATCGGTCCTTGTCTCAGGCGGCACGGGTGCGGACGAGCTTGCCGTCCACGAAGTGAATGCCGCATTCGTCCTTGTCCTCGCCGCGCCAGCGCCCGGCGCGCGGGTCTTCGCCATCGGCCACCGGCGAGGTGCAGGGCGCACAGCCGATGGAGGGGTAGCCCTTGTCCACCAGCGGATGACGCGGCAGTTTGTGCGCGCGGATGTAGTCGGCGATTTCCGTTGCGGTCCAATCGGCCAGCGGGTTGATCTTCAACCGGCTGTCGGCTTCCT
The DNA here is from genome assembly GCF_001509585.1 of Tropicimonas marinistellae. Lineage (GTDB taxonomy): Bacteria > Pseudomonadota > Alphaproteobacteria > Rhodobacterales > Rhodobacteraceae > Tropicimonas > Tropicimonas marinistellae. Next base: position 351,396 of record NZ_LNCI01000003.1, read on the forward strand.
CCACGAGCGGCAATTCGGCGCGCGAGCCGTTCTGGAACCGCTTGCGGCCGGTGATCCAGCTGTCGAATCCGGAAAGCGCGCGTTCCAGCGGCCGCGTCTTGCGCAGGTCGCAGCAGGCGTCCGTGTCCCGCAGGTGCAGGGTGTTTGCCGGGTCTTCCTGCGCCAGGTGCATCGCCCGGGCGCGGATCACGCGCACGCCGGTGAGGCCAAGCGTGTCGGCCAGTTCGCGCTGGTAGTCGAGCGTCTCCGGGAAGAGCATCTGGGTGTCCAGGAACAGGATCGGCGTGGCCGGGGCGACCTGTGACAGCTGGTGAAGAAGGACGACCGAATCCGCGCCGAAGGAGGAGACCATCGCCAGCTTGCCGGTCAGCGGATGGGCCAGCGCGGCGGCGATGCGCTCGGCGCCGTTCAGACCGTGAAGGTCCTGGGTAATCCGGCTCGCCCTGTCGGCGGGAGCCGTCTGGATGGAATCACGCGGCATCTTTCCGTTTCTCCGGTCCATAGAGCGCCTCCTTGAAAGGCGCGGCGCCAAGGCGGCGATAGGTTTCGAGGAACGTCTCCGAGGCGTCCTCGCGGTATTCCAGGTAGGCCAGCATCAGCCGCTCCACCGCCGGGACGATCTCGTCATAGGCGAATCCGGGGCCGGCGCGGGTGCCGATCTCCGCGGTCTCGGTGGCATCGCCGCCGAGGGTGATCTGGTAGTTTTCCACGCCCGCGCGGTCGAGCCCGAGAATGCCGATATGGCCCACGTGATGGTGGCCGCAGGCGTTGATACAGCCGGAAATCTTGATCTGCAGCGGGCCCACCTCGTGCTCGATCCGGAGCGTGTCGATCCGCTCGGCGAGCTGCGTGGCAACGGGGATCGAACGCGCCGTGGCCAGCGCGCAGTAATCCATGCCTGGGCAGGCGATGATGTCGGAGGCGAGCCCGACGTTGGCGGTGGCCAGCCCGGCGCGTTTCAGTTCGGCATGAACGACTGCCAGATCCGCCTTGCGCACATGCGGCAGGATCACGTTCTGCTGGTGCGAGATGCGCAATTCGTCGTGGCCGTAGCGTTCGGCGAGATCGGCCAGAAGGCGCATCTGTTCGGCGGTCGCGTCGCCCGGTGTCTCTCCATGCGCTTTCAGCGAAACGGTGACGATGGCATAATCCGGGTGGCGGTGCTCGGCGAGGTTGGTATCGGCCCAGGCCCGGAACACCGGGTCGACCCGGGCGGCATCCAGTGCGTCCGCGCCGCCGGACACGAAGTCGGGCTGGGTGAACCGTTCGTTGATACGGGCGATGATGCCGGCGTCCACGCCGTCGAAATCGGCGCGTGCCTGGGCAAAGGCGGCTTCCACCTCCTCGCGGATCTTCTCCAGCCCGTTCTCGTTCACGGTGATCTTGATCCGCGCCTTGTACTTGTTGTCGCGCCGCCCGTAGCGGTTGTAGACGTGCACGATGGCTTCCAGGTAGGGCAGCAGGTCGCCCTCCGGCAGGAACTCGCGGATCACCTTGCCGACCACCGGGGTCCGGCCGAGCCCGCCGCCGACGATCACCTCGAAGCCCGGCGCGCCGTCTTGCTCCACCATCCGCAGCCCGATGTCGTGGGCGCGGGTGACGGCGCGGTCGTTGGGGCTGCCGGTGATGGCGATCTTGAACTTGCGCGGCAGGAACTGGAATTCCGGGTGGTCGGTGGACCACTGGCGGATCAGCTCGGCATAGGTGCGCGGGTCCGCGATCTCGTCGGCGGCCGCGCCGGCGAAGTGATCGGAGGTCACGTTGCGGATCGTGTTGCCGGAGGTCTGGATGGCGTGCATGCCGACGGTGGCCAGCGCGTCCAGCATGTCGGGCACGTCGCGGAGCTTCGGCCAGTTGTATTGGATGTTCTGCCGGGTGGTGAAATGGCCGTAGCCCTCGTCCCACCGCTCCGCCAGCGTCGCGAGAACGCGCATCTTGGCCGAATCCAGCGAGCCATAGGGGATGGCGACGCGGAGCATGTAGGCGTGAAGCTGCAGGTAGAGTCCGTTCATCAGCCTGAGCGGCTTGAACTCGTCCTCTGTGAGCGATCCGTCGATGCGGCGCTCCACCTGGGCGCGGAACTGGGCGTTGCGCTCGGCGAGGAAGGCGGTGTCGAACTCATCGTAGCGATACATGGGACTCTCCGGTCACGACTTTCAACTAAACTGAATTTGCAATTCAGGAAAGATGAAAGACATATTCAATTTCCGTCATTGATGCTGCGCCGCGACGGCCTGCTTGCCGTGGGCGTAATTGGAGGGGCCGCGGCTGCGGAAGGTTTCGCGGAAGTGCACCGGTTCGGGGCCGTTCGGGCCGGCCTTGGCATCCGCGAGATAGGCGCCGACCACGGTATCCTGCTGGCGCTCTGCGTCGAGCAGGCGGATCGCGGCATGGGCCTCGTCGTCGATCAGCTCGGCCTCGTGGTGCTGGCGCGACCAGCGGTCATCGGCGGTGAGGTAGACGACGTCGCCTTCCAGCAAATCGTTGGCGGTGACAACCTTGGGGGTGAAGGGGCGGGGCATCAGGCGAGTTCCTTCCGCAGGGATTCGGATTGGACGAGGGCGGTGCGTGCCGCGCGGGGGGCGAGGCCGAACATGAGAACGGCGGGGCCGGGGAGCGCGGCGTCGGCAAGATCTTCCGCGAGCGTCGCGAGGCGGCTTGCGATAATGCGGCTGTCGGGCCGCGAGGCGTTTTCGACGATGGTTACCGGCGTCTCGGCGGCGGCGCCGTGCATGAGCAACCGCCCTTGCAGGAACCGCGCGGCGCGCTTGCCCATGTAGATCGCGGCCACGGTGCCGGGGCGGGCCAGCGTGGCCCAGTCCTGTTCGGCGAACCCCTGGACGTCGTGCCCGGTCAGCAGGCGCATCTCGGAGTTGCGGCCGCGTGCGGTGAGGCTCTGGCCGATCTGGGCCGCAGCCGCCGAGGCCGCAGTGATCCCGGGCACGATGGTGAAGGCGATACCGGCGGTGTCGATTGCGGCGAGTTCCTCGTCCAGCCGGCCGAAGACCGTCGGATCGCCCGACTTCAGGCGGACGACCTGGGCACCGGCGCGGCCATGTTCGACCAGCAGATCGTCAATCTCCGGCTGCGGCGTCGAGGGGCCGAAGCCCTCCTTGCCCACGGCAATGAGGATCGCCTCGCGGCGGGCCAGCTCGAGGATCGGTTGCGGCACCAGGCGGTCGTGGATCACGACGTCTGCCTCGTCCAGTGCGCGGCGCGCCTTGAGGGTCAGCAGGTCCGGGTCGCCCGGGCCGGCGCCGACGAAATGCACGTGACCGGGGCGCGGCTCGGCGCGGGCGTGGCGACGGAGCAGCGATTCCAACTCACGTTCGATCATGTCCGGTTGGTGCTCGGCCGCTCGGGGACCGGCCGCGAAGTAGTAATCCGACCAGAAGTCGCGGCGTTGGCGGCCGTGGGGCAGGGTTTCCGCGCGTGGCCGGAAAGCCTTCCCGATCCGGGCGAGCAGGCCGAGACGCTGGGGCAGGCGCGCTTCGAGGTCCCGCTTGATGGCGCGGGCAAGGACGGGCGCGGCCCCCTCGGTGCCGATCGCAACCGTCACCGGGTCGCGGTCGACGATGGCGGGCGTGATGAAGGCGCTGTCGTCAAGATTGTCGACGATGTTGACGGGCACGCCCGATGCCTTTGCCAGACCGGCCACCCGGGCATCGGCCCCGGCGTTCTCCTCGGCGGCATAGGCCAGGGCGGCGCCGGGGAAATCCTCGGCCGCGATCGGGCGGCGATGTAGGGTCAGGCGTTCCTCGTCGGCCCAGGCGAGGATTTCCGGCGACGGAGTCTCGGTGTAAACGTGCAGATCGGCCTGCGTTTTCAGCAGCAACCGGAGCTTCGCCAGTGCCGCCTCGCCACCGCCCGACAGCACGATCCGCCGTCCGGCGGTGTCGAGGAAGATCGGGAAGTGCTGCATCGGAGGCTCCGTCGGGGTGTGTTTCTGCACCGCAATATAGAATTTTCTCCCCGTATCTTGCTAGGTCTCGGCAAAAAGAAGGATGATTGTTCCGTCACATCCGGTAATATGCGGACGGAGTTCTGAATCAGCGAAGAGCATGAAATGTCGGTCCGTCTCGATGCCACAGACAGAAAAATCCTTGCCGAATTGCAACGCGATGCGGATCAGTCCCTGGACGAAATCGCGCGCAACGTCGGCTCGTCCAAGACGCCGGTCTGGAACCGGATTCGCAAGATGCGGGATGCCGGTGTCATCCGTCAGAGCACGGTGTTGCTGGACCCCGATGCGCTCGGGCTGGAGGCCTGTTTCTTCGTGCTGATCCGCACCAGCGAGCACGAGGCAGATTGGCAGAAACGATTCCTCGAAGCCTTGCAGGCAAGGCCTGAAGTGCTGGAGGCACATCGGCTGGCGGGCGACATCGACTACATCCTGAAAGTGCAGGTGCCAAATGCCCGTGCCTACGACACTTTTTACCAGGCGCTGATCTCGGAGGTGCGGATTCACAACGTGACGGCGCTCCTGTCGATGGAGGTTATCAAATCCACGACCGCGCTGCCCCTGGAGACGTGATGCTCCCGCCCGTCTTCGGCGCCTTGCGGCGCCTCATCCCGTTGGGCGTGGCACCTGCGGTGGGCCGCGACGGCGGCACGGCGGCGCGATGAGCCCCCGTCGCCGCGACCCCGGCTGCCGGAAGGCCGGCGTTGGGCGGCTTTTCAACCGCCCGGTCGCGGCTTACGCTGAACGGGGGCGCGGGAGAGGGACTTGGTAACGCGGTTTCGGGCAACACTCTTGTATCTTGTGGCGCTGGTCAGCTTCGCGGCCGGCGTCTGGTGGTTTGCCTTCACGTCCGATCTGCGCGGGCTTGCGGCGCGTGGCGAGGCGGACCTGTCGCTTGCGAGCGGCCGCCTGGTCGGCCAATTGCAGCAATTCCGGGAATTGTCCGTGCTGCTGGCGGATCACCCGGCCCTGACCGAATTGCTGGCCGGGCAGGGCAACGTGCAAGCGGCCGAGCGGGTATTGTTGCGCGCGGCCGACAAGACCGGGACGCTGGAAATACTTGCCGTGTCCAGAACCGGCCTTGTGATGGCGGCGTCGGGACCACACAGGGGCGATCTCGGGGGCGCGCCGTATCTGCGGCGTCCGCTGGAGGATGGGGCGCTCGGGACCTACAACGCGGTGAACCCGGAGACCGGCATCCGCAGCGTGACCTTCGCGGCGCCGGTGTTCTCGCCGGCCGGGCCGGTGATCGGGGCGGTGCTGGTCCGCGCCCGGATCGGCGCCATCGAGGCGGAATGGCGCGGCGATGCGATGACCGTGGCCTTCACCGACGACTTCGGGGTCGTGCTGTCGTCGAACCGTCTTGAGCTGTTGTTCCGTGTCCGCGGAGAGCCGACGCCCGGGATCGAAGCGCGTTACCGCGGTGTCGATTTCCTGCCGTTTCCGGATGTGCAGTCCTTCTACGTTGCCGGTTTGGAGCTATGGAGGCTGGATGCGGGGCGCTACCTGCCCAGGCTGGCCCTGCATCTGACCCAGCCGCTGCCGGTCATTGAAATGACCGGCGAGGCCCTTGTGGATGTGGCTCCGTCGTTGCGGCTGGCGGCGTGGCAGGCGCTTGTCGTGCTCGCGCTCGGACTGGTTGCCGGCGCGCTCTTCCTGATCCTGGCGGATAGACGGCGGGCGTTGGCCGAGCGGCTGGCGATGGAGGCGGAGGCCAACGTGGTGCTCGAAAAGCGGGTCAAGGAACGCACCGGCGAGCTGTCCGCGACCAATGCTGCATTGCGCCGGGAGGTCGAAGAACGCCGCACCGCCGAGGCGGCGCTGAAGAAGGCACAGGCGGATCTGGTACAGGCGGGCAAGCTGAGCGCGCTCGGGCAGATGTCGGCGGGGATCAGCCACGAGTTGAACCAGCCGCTCATGGCGATCTCGTCCTTCGCCGAGAACGGGGCCGCCTTTCTGGAGCGGGAACGGCCGGAGAAGGCGGCGGAGAACCTTGGCAAGATCTCGGAACTGGCGGGCCGGATGGGGCGCATAATCCGCAACCTTCGCGCATTCGCCCGGCAGGAAGTGGGCGAGGTGCGGCCTGTGGACCTGGGCAATGTCGTCGAGGCGGTGCTGGAACTGAGCGAGGGTCGCATGAAGCGCGAAGGCGTGGAGCTGGAATGGGCGCCGCCACCGCAGCCAGTTGTTGCTATGGGTGGCGAAGTGCGGTTGCAGCAGGTGGTCATGAACCTCATCAGCAACGCGATCGACGCCATGGAGGGACGAAGCCCGAAGCGCCTCACGATCGGGCTGGAACCCGGTACGCCGGTGCGGCTCCGCGTTGCCGATACCGGCTGTGGAATCGACGCGCCGGACCGCATATTCGATCCGTTCTACTCGACGAAGGAAGTCGGGCATTCCGAGGGGATGGGGTTGGGCTTGTCGATCTCCTACGGAATCGTAAAAAGCTTCGGCGGCGTGATCCGCGGGGCAAACCGCACTGGAGGCGGGGCAGAGTTCACCGTGGAACTGTCTCCCTGCGAACAGGAGGCGGCGGCGTGACGGGCAAGGTTCTGCTGGTGGACGACGATGCGGCGGTGCGCGAGGCGCTCGGGCAGACGCTGGAATTGTCGGATCTGACGCCGATCCTGGCAGGCAGCTACATCGAAGCGAAGGACCATGTCACCCGCGCCTTCGAGGGCGTTGTGGTGACCGATATCCGGATGCCTGGCAAGGATGGCTTCGCACTGCTCGACCTCGTGCGGTCGGTGGATGGCGATCTGCCGGTGATCCTGCTGACCGGAGAGGGCGATGTGCCGATGGCGGTGCGCGCAATCTCGAACGGCGCGTTCGATTTCCTGGAAAAACCTTGTGCGCCCAAAGCCTTCCTTGGGGTTGTTAACAAGGCGCTGGCGGCACGCGAACTGGTGATGGAGAACCGTCGCCTGAAGCGGGAGCTTGCCGCCGGCGATGCGGCGGCGCGGATGCTCCGTGGTACCTCGCCGCAGTCGGCGGAGTTGCGGCGCAAGGTACGGCTCGTTGCGCGTGCCGGCGCGGAGGTGCTGGTGACCGGTCCGCCCGGCTCGGGCACCGCGAAGGTCGGAGAGGTGATCCATCTGGTCTCCTCCGCGGCCCAGCACCCGTTCGTGAAACGCGCCGCCGCGGCGCTGACGCCGGACGGGCTGATGGAGGCGAGCCTCGAGGCACGCGGCGGCACGCTCTTTCTCGACGAGGTGACGGCGCTTGGCCCAGCGGCCCAGATGGCTTTGCTTGACCGGCTGGACACGGGTGGCGATGCCCGGGTGATTGCCGGGACATATCGTGACCTGCAGGGTGAGGTGGACGCGGGCCGGTTCTCGGCCGATCTTGCGATGCGACTTGACGTGTTGCGCGTTCAAATCCCACCGCTCGACGAGCGCAAGGAGGATATCGGCCCGCTGTTCCGACATTATGTGGCTGTCGCCTGCGAACAGGCAGCCCTGCCGGAGCGGGACATATCGCCGGATGTCATCGCCCGCCTGATGGCGCAGGACTGGCCCGGTAACGCGCGCAGCCTGATGAACGCGGCGATGCGGTACGCCATGGGGCTGAACGATCCGGCACCGCAGGAGGAAATGGGCCTGAACGAGCAATTGGCACAGGTGGAGCGGACGTTGCTGGCGGCGGCGCTGGAGAAATCCGGCGGGCGCGCAGGGCAGGCCGCCGAGGCGCTGAAACTGCCGCGCAAGACCTTCTACGACAAACTGGCCCGCCATGGCCTGCGCCCGGAGGATTACCGGCGCGGCCCGGAGAACGGCTGAACCAGCCTGCGGGAGCCCACGGGGGCCACGGCAGCGCGTCGGGATTCTTGTGCGGAATCTCGCACACTCAGCGATTTGCGGTGTGCGAGTGTTCACACAATGCCTGCCGAGGTATCAGAAATAGTTCTTAGAAGTGACCTTTAGTGAATTGTTTAAATTGATATTTACTTGTTTTTTGCACGGCGGCGATTTTCTTCTTGGCGTATGTGGGCAGGCTCTGTTTGCTGGAATGCAAGGTTCGCAACAGAGCGGGCCGCATGCCATATCGACATGTCTTGGGAGGACATCCGAATGAAGTTCATGACTGCCGCGGCCACCGCGATGGCCGTAATTCTCAGTGCAGGCTCTGCGCTGGCGGCTTGCGACGACGGCGAGATCGTTATCAAGTTCAGCCACGTTACCAACACCGACAAGCACCCCAAGGGCATCGCCGCATCGCTGCTGCAGGAGCGGGTGAACGAGGAGATGAACGGGGTTGCCTGCATGGAGGTTTACCCGAACTCCACGCTCTACAACGACGATCAGGTGCTTGAGGCAATGCTGCAGGGCGACGTGCAGATGGCCGCGCCTTCGCTTTCGAAGTTCGAGAAGTTCACCAAGAAGTTCCGCATCTTCGATCTGCCCTTCATGTTCAAGAACATGGAAGCCGTCGAGGCCTTCCAGAGCTCCGACGCCGGTCAGGAAATGCTGACCTCGATGGAGCGCCGCGGCCTTGTGGGCCTGGGCTTCTGGCACAACGGGCTGAAGCAGTTCTCGGCCAACAAGCCGCTCGAACTGCCGTCCGACGCCGCGGGGTTGAAGTTCCGCGTGCAACCGTCTGACGTTCTGGTGGCTCAGATGGAGGCGCTCGGCGCGAGCCCGCAGCCGATGGCCTTCTCCGAGGTCTATGGCGCGCTTCAGACGGGTGTCGTGGACGGCCAGGAAAACACCTGGTCCAACATCTATGGCCAGAAGTTCTTCGAGGTGCAGGACGGCATCACCGAGACCAATCACGGGCTGCTCGACTACATGGTCGTGACCTCTGTGGACTGGTGGGACAGCCTGGACGAGGGCGTGCGGACGCAACTCGGCACCATCGTTGCCGAAGTCACCGCGGAGCGTAACGCGGCCATTGCCGAGGTTGACGCCGAAAACCGTCAGGCCGTGCTCGACGCTGGCGGTGTCATCCGCGAACTGACCGAGGAACAGCGCGCTGCATGGGTCGAAGCCATGAAGCCGGTCTGGGAGAAGTTCGAGGCCGACGTGGGGGCCGAGAACATCGAGGCCGCTCAGAAGATCAACATGTCCATGTAACGCCATTCGGCGGGAAGGAGGCCGTGCGGGTATCCCCGTGCGGCCTTCTTTGCCACCTTGGCTGGGGGAGGCGGCATGAGCACGCATTCACGACACAAACCGGAAACGATGCTCGGCGAAGCCGTTGCGCGTTTCGAGGAATTCTTCATCGCACTTCTGCTCGGCATGATGGTCGTCCTGACCTTTGTCAACGTGGTCTTGCGGTATGTGTTCAACGAGAGCCTGATCTGGGGGCTCGAAGTTGTGTTGGTGCTTTTTGCCTGGCTGGTTTTGTTCGGCATTTCCCACGCATTCCGGATCACCGCGCATCTCGGGGTCGATGCGGTGGTGAATATCATGCCGCCGAGGGGGCAACGGACGATGGGTATCATCGCCGGCGTGCTCTGCATCATATACGCGGCGCTTCTGATGAAGGGCGCCTGGGATTATTACGCGCCCTTCGCGGGCCTCGACGCGACGAGCGGACGCTGGTTCCCGACCGGGTTCGAGGACTCGCGGGACCAGGCCTGGTACGAGACCGACCAGATCCCGATGCTGGACTTGCTGCGCTGGCTGGAGCCGCTGGTGAACCAGGGCGAAAGCTACGAAAAGATGCCGAGGCTCGTGGTCTACCTGATGCTGCCGCTCGGTTGCCTGCTGCTGCTGATCCGGGTGATCGAGGCGACCGTGGGCGTGATCAACGGCCACCACGACAGCCTGATCGTGAGCCACGAAGCCGAAGACCAGGTCGATGACCTGTCCGGCACCCACCATGACGATCCCTACTACAAGAAGGACTGACTGGCATGGAAATCCTTCTTCTCTTCGTCATGGTCGTGGCGCTGCTGCTGATCGGTGTGCCGATCGCGGTCAGCCTCGGCCTCAGTTCCATCCTGTTCCTGCTGCTCACCTCGGAGAGCTCTCTCGCCTCGGTGGCGCAATCGCTCTACCAGGCGATGGCGGGCCACTACACGCTGCTGGCGATCCCGTTCTTCATCCTTGCCTCGAGCTTCATGTCCACCGGCGGGGTGGCCAAACGGATCATCCGCTTCGCGATTGCCTGCGTGGGCCATCTGCCGGGCGGGCTGGCGATTGCGGGTGTCTTTGCCTGTATGATCTTCGCCGCGCTCTCCGGCTCGTCGCCCGCGACGGTGGTGGCCATCGGCTCCATCGTGATCGCGGCGATGCAGAAGGTCGGGTACTCCAAGGATTTCGCGGCCGGGGTTATCTCCAACGCGGGCACCCTGGGGATCCTGATCCCACCGTCAATCGTCATGGTGGTCTACGCCTCGGCGACCGATGTCTCAGTCGGGCGGATGTTCCTTGCCGGCGTCATTCCGGGCCTTATGGCTGGCGGGATGCTGATGCTGACGATCTACGGCATCGCCAAGTTCCGCAACCTGCCCCGCGGCGAGTGGCTGGGCTGGGGCGAGGTCTGGGCTGCGTTCCGGGACGCCTTCTGGGGCCTGATGCTGATCGTCATCATCATGGTGGGCATCTACGGTGTTCCGTTTATCACGCCGGCGCTCTTCACCCCAACCGAAGCCGCGGCCGTCGCATCCGTCTACGCCTTCCTGGTAGCGACCTTTGTCTACCGGGACATGGGGCCACTTGCGACACCCGAGGGCGAACAGAACCTGCCACTGCTCAAGAAACCCTATGCAGTGGTGACGGCGCTTTTCCACCGCGACACAATCGAGACGCTCTATGACGCGGGAAAGCTGACGATCACGCTGATGTTCATCATCGCCAACGCGCTGATCCTGAAGCACGTCCTGACCGACGAGCAGGTGCCGCAGACCATCGCGGAGGCGCTCCTGAGTGCCGGGTTCGGCAAGGTCATGTTCCTGGTCATGGTCAACGTGATCCTGCTGATCGGCGGACAGTTCATGGAACCCTCGGGCCTGCTGGTCATCGTGGCGCCGCTGGTCTTCCCCATCGCCATCGAGCTGGGTGTGGACCCGATCCATCTCGGCATCATCATGGTGGTGAACATGGAAATCGGGATGATCACGCCGCCGGTTGGGCTCAACCTCTTCGTGACCTCCGGCGTGGCGGGAATGCCGATGATGCGGGTGGTGCGGGCGGCGCTGCCGTTCCTCGCGGTGCTCTTCGTCTTCCTGATCCTGGTGACCTACGTGCCGTGGATCTCCACCTACCTGCCCAATTCGGTCATGGGGCCGGAGATCATAACCAACTGAGGCTGCCGCATATGCGGACGGATCGGGCGCGGCGCATGCCGCGCCCTTTTTCGTTACGTCTGGAGATAAAATCCGAGTTAAAAACTCGGAAAAAGCTTGATGGCCGGCGCCTTTGCTTTAGTGACGTGTGAGCTATACCCGCGAAAAGACAATGGAGAAAACAATGTTCAAGCGTACGATATGGCCGGGAACTCTTCCGGCAGCGGCGCTGTTCCTGGCCAGCACGGCGTTCACCGCCACCGCTGAGGGAGAGCTCAATATCTACTCGTCTCGCCACTACGACACCGATGAACGCCTCTATTCGGATTTCGAGGAAGCCGAGGGCGTCACCATCAACCGCATCGAGGGGAATGCCGACGAGCTGATCGCGCGGATGGTCGCCGAAGGGGCGAACAGCCCGGCCGATGTTCTGATTACCGTGGATACGTCGCGCCTGCACCGGGCCAAGGTGGCCGGCATCCTGCAGTCGGTGGACAGCGGCGTGCTGGAAGAGCGCATTCCCGGGCATCTTCAGGACAGCGACAACCAGTGGTTCGGATTCTCGCAGCGCGCGCGGATCATCTTCTATGACAAGGAGCAGGTGAACGAGCCGCCGCAGACATATGCCGATCTGGCCGATCCAAAATTCGAAGGCATGGTCTGTATCCGGTCCTCCACGAACACATACAACCAGACGCTGCTGGCCTCTATCGTGACCCATCAGGGCGAGGATGCGGCCCGGGATTGGGCGCAGGGTGTGGTCGACAACATGGCGCGCCCCCCCCAGGGCGGCGATACGGACCAGCTTCGCGGGTTGGTGTCCGGCGAATGCGCCATAGCCGTGTCGAACACCTACTACTTTGCGCGCGCTCTGCGAAGGGAGGTCGATGGGGTGTCTCCGGACATTGACCGGATCGGTTGGGTCTTCCCCGATCAGGGCGGGAATGGCGCCCACATCAACCTGTCGGGGGCCGGTGTCGCCGCCAACGCGCCGCATCGGGACGTCGCGGTGAAGTTCCTCGAATACCTGTCCGGCGAATCCGCGCAGACCTATTTCTCTGCCGGGAACGACGAATACCCTGCGGTCGAGGGCGCTCCGCTGGCGGACTCCGTTGCCGCGCTTGGCGACTTCCAGATGGATGAGATTGATCTGTCGGAGGTTGCCGAGAATATCGCAACCGCGCAGAAGATCTTCAATGAAGTCGGCTGGCCGTAAGCGCTGCGACGCATGACGTTACGAAAGGGGCGGGGCACGGCGCCAAGCCCCTTTCCGGCGGCGTCACAACGCGCGCCGGCGTCGGCTTGGCCGGCGCAACAGCGGCCCGAGCTTTATCCTTGAGTTGCAAAGAATCCGACAATCATCGCGGACAATCGATCATCCTTTGCGCGAAGCTGGGGAGGGACTGGTTGTCCGCGAACCGGACCTCGGCTGGAGTTTGCCCAGTGACCGCTATGCGCAGGGATCGTCCGCTGCGGCGCGCGAAATACCGTCCCCGTCGTTTGGTGAAACGGGTAAGGGCTCTCGCTCGTATCGCCCCCGCAGAGACCCGCGAGAGCGATGCGCTGGGTTTGGTTGTTTCTCACCCGGGCGAACGCCCGGATCTGCCGCACGTGGGGTATCGGGCGGGGAATGGCACCCCGCCCGAATGTTTGACGGGTTGCCGCTACCCGGTGTTGCGCAGGCCCGAGGCGACACCGTTGATCGACAGCAGGAGCCCCCGCTTGATCCGTTCGCTCGTCTCCTCATTCCGCACGCGCTTCAGCAGGGCCACCTGAATATGGTTGAGCGGGTCCAGGTAGGGGGTGCGGTTTTCCTGCACCTTGCCGGGGCGCTCCCCGGTGATCAGTTCCAAAGCCTCGACGGTCGCATGCCATTCATCGGAAATCTGGCTGAAAATCCTGTCCCTTAGGGCCGCATCTTCAACCAGTTCCGCATAGTGGGCGGCGATCGACAGGTCGCTCTTCTGGATCATCGACACCACCTTGCCCACCATCGAGTGGAAGAACGGCCAGTCGCGGTACAGCCGTGCCAGCGTCTCCCCGCCGGAGCCGTCGTTTTCCTGCAACCATGACTTCACCGCGGTCCCGAAGCCGTACCAGCCCGGCAGCATGAGCCGGCACTGGGCCCAGCTGAAAACCCAGGGGATTGCCCGCAGCGAGGTGATCTCCCGCGTCTTGGATCGCGATGCCGGCCGCGAGCCGATGTTGAGGGAGGCGATTTCGTTGATGATCGTGGAGGACCAGAAGAATTCCTCGAATCCTTCGGTTTCGAAGACGAGGCTGCGATAGGCACGGAACGCGTGATCGGAAAGGCTTTCCATGATCGCGGCCGCCTCATCGGTCGCGAGGTCGGGGCTTGGCAGCAACGAGGCCTCGACCGTGGCCGATACCAGCGTTTCCAGATGCGCGTAGCCGCTCTCGGTGTGCGAGTAGCGCGACGAGATGACCTCGCCCTGTTCGGTCAGGCGGATCTGCCCGTCCACGGCACCGGGCGGCTGGGCGGTGATAGCCTCGCGGGCCGGGCCGCCACCGCGGCCCACCGAGCCGCCACGGCCGTGGAACAGGCGCAATCGCAGGCTGCGGTCCTTGAAGAGCGCGACCAGCTCGCGCTCCGCTTTGTAGAGTTCCCAGCCCGAGGTGACGAAGCCGCCGTCCTTGTTGCTGTCGCTGTAGCCCAGCATGATCTCCTGTGTGCGGTTCTGGCTGTCGACCACGCGGCGGTATTCCGGCAGGTCGAACAGCTCTCCCATGATCTGCGGGCCCATCTGGAGGTCGGCGATGGTTTCGAAGAGCGGGACGACGGAGATCGAGCAGGTGCCGTCGAGTTCCATCAGGCCGACCTGCTTGAGCAGGACGCACAGCTCCAGAACGTCGGAGACGGATTGTGCGTTGGAGATGATCGACGTGGAAATTGCCTTGGGGCCGAAGCGGTCGATCATTTCCTTGGCGGTGCGGAAGATCCGCAACTCTCGCTCGGTGGCCTCGGAATAGGCCCAGAACGGCCGCAGCAGCGACCGTGGCGAGTTCAACTCGTCGCGCAGGAGCGCAATCCGGTCCGCCTCGGACAGATCCGCATAGCCGGTTCCAGGCGCGATGGCCTCGAGCAATTCCGCGATGGTTGTTTCATGCACCGCCGAGTTCTGGCGAAGGTCCACGCTGGCGAGGTGAAAACCGAAGCTGCGCAGCTTGCGCCGCAGGGCCCGAAGGCGTCCGTCCGCGACGATATTCGCCTCGTTGGCGCGTAGGGACGCGTCGATAATGTCGAGTTCCGCGAGCAACTCCTCGGGGCTGGCATAGGGCGTGCCGGGCAGGGCGGGGCGCGGTGGCGCGGTGTTCGGCGCGAGCTCCTTCAACGTCGCGGCCAGGCGTGCATAGACGCCGATCAGGATTCGCCGGTAGGGCTCGTCCGCGCGGTGGATGGATGGGTCCGGCGATTTCTCCGCCAACGCGGCGACGTCGTCGCTGACGCCGACGACACGGATCGACATGGAGAGCTCGCGCGCCAGAGCGTCCACCTCCACGAGGTAGTGCAGCAGCGCCTGCCCGGCTTGCAGGCTGAAGGTGTCGCGCAGGACATCGTCGGTGACGAACGGGTTGCCGTCGCGGTCGCCGCCGATCCAGGTGCCGATCCGCAGGAAAGGCGGAACGGTTTCCTGCGGGGTGAGCTTCAGCGTGTCCCGTACGGCATCCTGAATACGAGGGACCGCCTCGAAGAACGTGAGGTCGAAATAGGCGAGCCCGTTCTTGATTTCGTCCTGGACCGTCAGCTTGTTGCGCCGCAGCAGGTGCGTTTGCCAGAGGGTTGCGATTTCGCGTTCGATGGCGGTGTCGATGTCTGCGTGGTCGAGCCCCACGGCAAGCGCGCGGGTACGTTCGTCCAAGAGGCGCACAATCGAGAATTCCGCGCGAATGATGCTCTGGCGGCGAATCTCCGTCGGGTGCGCGGTCAGAATTGGGCTGACGAGCGCCTCACGGAAAAACTTGCGGATCTGCTCCTCGGAAAACCCGGCCTCGCGCACCTTCGTCAGAATGTCGTCGATGCGCGATCCGCCTTCGCGCGCGCCGGCCAGGGTCTGCTGATCCTGCGCGATGTTCAGAAGGTGAAGGAAGTACGTAAAGGCCCGCACCACCTGCAGGGTCCGGTCCTCCGGCAGGCCGGATATCGTTTTTTGGAGCTTATCGTAGGCGGATTCGTCGCCCGTGCGGTGATAGTGAACCGAGTCGAGCCGGATGTTCTCCACCGTGTCGAAGGCTTGTCCACCCTCCTGGGCATGCAAGGTCCGCCCCAGAATCTTTCCGAGGTAGCGTATGCCCTCGTCGGTTCGTGGTTGCGTGGCGGCGGGTTCAATGGCTGTGGTGTCGTTCGCCAAGGCGCGTCTCCCTGTTCTGTCGATACCGCCACTAGCACGGATAGAACCGGGCTGCCGTTGCAAAATCGACCTGAGGGACAGACATCTGCGCGCAATGACACGGAACCGGCAACTCCGGGCACGGTTGGGCGCTTCGTGAGCAATCACTGTGCCAACGGCCTTGGGCGTGCGTCGAGATCGGACAATGCCGCGACGGGAGGGCGCTGGGCCTCGGAGGGGGAAAACAGCGACCTGCGGAAACGGGCCTCGTACCCTGCCGCCTCACGACAGCTCGACCGCAGGGCGAACGTTCTACTCGGAAGGGCTCAAAGAAATGCCGGCGCCTGGGAGGTCATCCCGAAGCGCCGGCGCCTTAAGTATATATTGTCGCGCTCCACTCACTAGCGCTCGTTAATCTTGGGGATCTACACATTCATGGAACGGGGGAACCTAGCACACATCTTAAACACACCCAGGGGAATAACCATGCATGCACAATGGCACGTTCCCGCCGATAGGAAAATTCGTGAGATTACCTGCGCAATTCTACCTATAGACACGCCCGCTCGCCCCCGGTGCCGGGCTGTGCCGCATGGCATCGGGCAGCTTTCCGATCCAAGCGTTGCCCAAGCATGCGCGTTGTGGAAGAGATTGGGACGCCGGTGAAGTGAGACACATGCCCGTGCGGTGACTTGGCGGGGCAGCTCGCGGCCATGGGCAGGAGCGCGACAAGCGGATGCTAGCGGAGTTACTGTAAGATGCGGAATTCACTTGGTGCCCTGCTTGCAATCGGCCTCGCCGGCTTGCAGTTCGTCGCCGTTCTGGCCGTGGTCTTCTCTTCCTACGTCACGTCGGAACGCGCGCTGCTGGACCATGCCAGGGGGCTACTGAACGACGTTGGCACCAATACGATTGCGCATTCGCAGGGGTTCTTGCGGCCGGCGCGTGGCGCCGCGGAACTCTCGGCGCGTCTCGCACAGAACGACGTGATCGCCAGCGACAGCCCGCAATTGCTCGAACAACTGCTGTTTCAGCAACTGCAACTCGCTCCACAATTCGCCGGCGTCTATCATGGAAGCGAAGACGGAGATTTCGTCTATGTCATGCGCAGTAGCGGTCCGGGGCCGTTTCGTTCGAAGATCATACGGGTCGACGGAGACAGCCGCACGACCGAATTGATCTGGAGAAACGACGATTTCTCGGTTGTAGAGCGCCGGATGGATCCGGAAGACACGTACGACCCGCGCACCCGCCCGTGGTACATCGGTGCCCGCGAGTCGCTGACCACGATCTGGACCGATCCCTATATCTTCTATTCCTCGCAACAACCGGGGATCACGCTTGCATCGCCCGTGGAAGACGGGGCAGGGGGCGTGCGCGGAATCGTCGGCGTGGACATCGAGATCAGCGAAATCTCGGAGTTCCTGTCACACCTGCAGATTGGCCACACAGGCCGGGCGCTGATCATTCACGCCAACGGCGATGTTATTGCGCACCCGAACCAGAGCCTGTTGAAAACGCGTGACAGCGACGGGTCGCTGCGGTTTGCCAATATCCGGGACATTGACGATCCGATCGCGCAGGCCGCGTTCGTGCAATTGACCGGTGACGGGCAGGTTCCGGTCGAGCGAAACAACCTCTCGCAGTTTCAGTACGGCGGCGAAGTCTACGTTTCGATCGTGATGCCGGTGATGAGCGACAAACTCCCCTGGACAATTGCCGCATACGCGCCGGAGGACGATTTCACCGCCGTGATCAAGAGTAACCGGCGAACCAATATCTGGATCGCGGCCGTTGTGGCGATGATAACCGGCATCGGCGGCCTTGCGCTTGCGAATTACATATACAAACCGGTGCGCGCCTTCGCCGTCCGCTCGGCACTGATCTCGCAAGGCGAACTCGACCCGTCGGAACCTCTGCCGAAGACGTACCAGGAACTCGAAAACGCCAACACGACGCTGATGCAACAAATCGCGGCGAGGAAAGAGACCGAACTGGAATACGGCCAGACCTTCGCGCTCTCCTCGCGTGGCATGGCGCAGGTGGAGGCGGAAACCGGCCGGTTTATCCGCGTGAATGCGCGCTTTTGCGAGATCACCGGTTACGACGCTGGCGAACTGGAGCGCATGACATTCTCCGATCTTTCCCTGCCGGGCGCTCCGCCGTTCCTGACGCAGTGGAATGGTGGCAGCGGAAAAGACGACGAGATCAACCACGAAATGCGTTGCTTGCGGAAGGGTGGGCGCACGATCTGGACCTCCGTCAATGCGATCCGGGTTCACAACCAGGAGGGCAAAGCGCTGCATTTCGTGCTTACGATGGACGATATCTCGCTCAACAAGGAGAAAGAGGAAAAGATCTCGCAACTGAACAAGGACCTGTCCTACCTGTCGCGGGACAACACGATGGGGCAACTTGCGTCGGGCCTGGCGCATGAACTCAACCAGCCGCTGACGGCGATAGCGCAGAATGCCGATGCCGCGCTCATGACGGTGGAACAGCACCCGCAGGCGGATGCCGAATTGCGCGAGATACTGGAAGAGATCGAGTCGCAGTCTCTTCGTGCCGGCGAAATCATCCGGGCGCTACGTGCGTTCATCCGCAAGGACGAGGGTGTGCGCACGGTCTTCGACATTGAGGAACTGCTCGATCAGACACAACGTCTGGTCATCGCGGAGGCGCATGACGTGGGCGCAAAGATCACCACGGACATGGAAAACCTCCCGCCGGTCGAAGCGAACCGTGTGCAGGTCGCCCAAGTATTGGTGAACCTGCTCAGAAACGCCATAGAGGCCGTTGCGGAAACCTCCGACCGCGAAAAGCACGTCACGGTGCGGGCTGGCCGGCGAGGGGATCAGGTTATCATTTGCGTGATCGACAACGGCCCGGGCGTGGATCCGAGCATCAACCTCTTCACGCAGTTCGAGACGACGAAACCGGGCGGCATGGGGCTCGGCCTGACGATCTGCCGGTCGATCGTTCAGGAAAACGGTGGCCGTTTGTGGCACGAAGCGAGCGAGACAGGCGGCGCACGGTTCTGTTTCACACTGAATGCCGGCGGCGCCCGGGGAGCGGGGTAATTATGCCCCGTGAATACACATTATGCAGCTTCACGGAGTGGCGGCTGTTTCGTGACCACCGCAGCGTGCATTTTTCTCGTTGAAGCCCCTGTTTTCATTGTTGGACTGGCGAGTTGTCTATTGCCGGTGTAGGGTTTCTTCTCGAATCCCCAATTTCCGGAAGAGCGGAAACACATGCCCAACGCGGACTCAGTCGTCTACGTCGTAGATGACGACCAGGACATCCGAACCTCGTTGTCGCGCGCGCTCCGCAAGCGCGGCTTCGAGGTCGAAGCGTTCGACTCCGCAGAAGCGTTTCTGGATGCCTACGATGGCGAACAGGCAGGATGCCTCGTTCTGGATTTCGGGATGCCGGTCATGTCTGGCCTCGAACTCCAGGAACACTTGAACGGGCTTGGTTTCCCGCTGGCCATCGTCTTCATCACGGGCCACGGCGGGGTGCCGGAATCCGTAAAGGCGATGAAAGCGGGTGCGGTGGATTTCCTGGAAAAGCCGTTTCGCCAATCCGTGCTTGTCGAGCGTATTCTCGCTGCGTCCGAAGAGGCGATTGCAAAGCGAGACGCGCAGGAGCGAAACCACCAGATTCGTGTACGCTTCGATCGATTGACAGCACGCGAAGAGGAAATCGTTGCCCGGATGATCTCCAACCCTGCCGAAGTGTCGAGCAAGGAGATCGGGAATTACCTGGGCATCAGCCCGCGTACCGTGGATCACCACCGTGCGCGTATCCTGGAGAAACTCGAGGTAAAGACGGTCGTCGAATTGATCGATCTCGCGTCGCGCCTCAAGGATGCCACGGCTTCGCGACCCGGATAGAGAATTGCGCGCAACCCTGCACCGGTGGGGGGAGGCGCGCGCGTTTTCCCGACCAAAAAAACCTGTTTGATCCCCAATTGTGAACAAACCGTCGCCATGGGATCGCCAAAGCCCGCTGCTAGCAATCAATCTGCAGAAATCCCAACTGCCGTTTGGCAAGGAGGTTGTGATGGAGCGAGTGCATGTTTTTAAGTCCATTTTGACCATCTTGACGTTCGCTTTGGCGGCGTCGCCCGGTTACGCCGATGTTGTCACATGTCAGGCGACCGATGCCGCCTTTCTAAAACCGGGGGGGTCGTTGGGGCGAGATCGCCACTGGCCGCGGGTTGGCGACGGGCTTCAGGTCGATCTCTCCCGAGACACATTGCAACGAGACGGTTGGGAGAAGCCGATGAATGCGTCCATCACCTGGGTCGGACCGGATGTGATGCGCGTAGACACGACGTTTCACTCTGCGGTCCTGTATTTTTCAGACGGCAGTATCGCGTATTACCTTCAGGATGCGCGGCGGATCGTTCACGGGACGTGCACGGCGAGTTAATCCGCAGACGCACCTACTCTCCACGTGGGGACGGGCCGTCGATTCGCACGAGGTCGCCAGACAGAGTGCGACAAATTTAGACTTCGGCGGCGAAAAAACCGCCGCCCCCCAAGGAAGCCCCGGCACAGGTCATCCGAATCCCGGAATTGCCGCTGGGTTATGTTCTGGGTGTCATGGTTCGGTGTTAGTTTCGCAGCAATCATAAGAAACACTCCATTCAAACCACGGTTGCTGCCATGACACGTACTTGCCTTGCCTCTCTGACGTTTTGTGCCGCCCTGATATCTGCGGCGGGCGCCACATCTGCGCAGAGTCTAGAAGCCACCTCCTCGGACACTTCGGGTGCCACGATCAACCCCAACATCCTCGCCTTTGCGGCCCAGCAGATCGAGTCCAACACGCTCCGCTCTCCTCAGCGGGCGCTCTCTTCGGCGATCGGGCTCCTTTCCAGCACGATGGGGGACATTCCGGAGGCCACCTCCTCAACCAGCACAACGCAGTGAGCTGATACAAGCTCCGATAATCCGGTTGACCGGGGCTCACGCCTGTCCAGCAGCCTGCCGCCTTCGGTGATCGGTGGCGCAATGCGGACTTTGCCCATCTAGGGGCCAATCTGTCACAGTCGGGTGTGACGGATGCACGTTGTCCATGCCTGTATTGTTCTTGCCCCTAGGTCTGTTACAAGATTGACAGACCGATGAAAAACGGTGGGGCAGAAGGGCAGCATGGCAAAAAGAGAATTGGTAGCTATCGCGATTGTGCTCGGTGTCGGTGCGACTGCCGCCTGGGCTCAAGAAAACGATCCGGTGGCCTACTCGGTCGCGGCGAAGCAGGATGCGTGCGACGGCCGGCAGATTGAAAAAGCCTATTTCATTGAGCCAAAGCGGATTGCGGTCGAGTGCGAGACCGACGAGGGGGCTGCGATCCTTCTTGGCGGGGCCGGCGCGGCAGTAGGTGGCGCGGGAAGCGGCGCACTTGCCGCTGGTTCACTGGTTCTTCTCGGGGCCTTCGCGTCCGGCAAGGGCGACGGAATTGGATCCACCGCCTCGACGGGATCCACAACCGGCACGAACTGAGACTCCGCCCCGACGTCGCGGCGCGGTTGTTGCCAACGCTCGGATCCAAGTGATCCAGGCGGCAAGCAACCGCCTCGTTGCAGGCGTTGAAGCGCGGATACCGACGCCTCCCCAAGTCACGCAAGCTACGGGTTCACTGTGCGTCCATGCAAAACGTCTTCTTCGTTGCTTCGAAGGTATTCTGGAGCATCGCGAAACCGGAAAGCCTGATTGCATTCTGCCTTCTCGCGGCATGCTGTTTCCTATGGTTTCGGAGGATCTGGGCCGCGCGCGTCTTCGCGACCCTTTCCTTCCTGCTCGTGGCCGGGATCGGCACCTTTCCCGTGGGACAATGGATGCTGAGGCCGCTCGAAGCGAGATATCCGGTTGCTCCCGATCTGACGCGCGTCGATGGGATCGTCGTGCTCGGTGGGGGCGAACGATTGCCATACCGTGGCCAAGCACAGGTCAATGAGGGGGGCGAGCGGCTGATCGAGACCATGGCGCTCGCGCTTCGGTTCCCAGATGCCAAGGTGATGTTCACGGGCGGCAGCGGTGCCATGCGAAACACGGGCCGTAAGCCCGCAGCCAATGCGAAATCGGCAGAGTTGTTCTTTCTGGGGCAGGGGTTGGAGCCCGCGCGTCTGCTGCTCGAAAACCGATCCCGCAACACCGCCGAGAATGCGGCACTCGGCTTCGCGGTGGCGACACCGGGGCCAGACGAAACCTGGGTTCTGGTGACCTCCGGCTATCATATGCCACGCGCAATGCGGTCGTTCCAGCGCGCCGGTTGGCAAAACCTTGTGCCGTGGCCGGTCGATTTCCTCGCGCCGTACGGCCGGTCTTTCCGTTGGGATTTTTCGGAGAACCTGAACGCGCTGGATACGGCGATGAAGGAGTATATCGGCCTGTTTGCCTACGAGATCAGCGGGCGCTAGGACGGCGGCAGCAGCAGCTCGGCCGGCTACATTAACGTTTGCCTGCCGACGCTTGTTGGGGTGTCTTCGACGTGGAAGCGAAGCGAGATGCTACCCACAGTGCAAAAAGGCTCGGCGCCAGTGCGGAGGGTCCGCCTGGCGCCGTGTTTTTTGGTTCGCAGCTACCCGGGAGACGCCGAACGCTGACCGCGGATTTGGCTACGACGTGCTGGAATCCGAAACAACCGCAAGAAGCCCGAGCATTACGAGTATACTGGCGGCCAGAACCGTGGCCCAATTGCCGATCGAAATTGGAACCGCGTTCGTTTCTGTCCCGTATTCGTAGGTGGCTATCCCCAACAGAACGCAAAGAAATACTGCGGAGGTGACCAGCATGGGAAGAAGGATTCTCTCCAGCGCGCTACGACCTGATTCCTGATCGCGGCGTGATGACCGTTTATGTCCGCTGGTCGCTTTTCCCATGTCGTTCAAGTTGAAGTTGTATTCGGATCCGGAAATGTTTTTTTCAAAGTTCTTGTTGGACTTGATCTTCACAATTTAATTCCCTGGCTGTTCGCGCTCTTAATAGCAACCGGTCACACTCCGACTGATCACGCAACATTCATGTGCGTGTGCCTGACCGGAGGAACGGCTGCCTGCTCTGTGTCGTTAATAGCCTGCCTGACCGTGACCTGAACGTTATCCCACGGGGGTAAGCAGGGTAGTGGTGCATTCGCGCATCGGTCATCCGGGAACTTCGGGCGACATTTCGCCAATGCTGCCGATGATCGGCGAAAACTCACTCAAACGATGCCGTCGGACGTTCTATGCGAGTCTCGTCAGGCCCCGCATGGGGCGCCGACACACCCGGTTCGCGCATGTCCCCACGGAGAAGAAGCGGGTGTCGCTCGTCGCAGCCGGTCTGTTGCGGTCCGTTGTTCGCCGCGCGGCGAGTCAGGCCGCAGAGGGCAGAGCAGGAAGGAGACTGAGCGTCCGGAGTGGCAGGAGCCATCACCTTGGCGCGCCGCTCGTGTTGGCTCACGCAATCGCGACAGGTTTACTGCGCAGCGTAACACGCAGGTCTGGATGGACGGCGGACAAATCTGAGAACATGTGGTCTGGATCTGACAGCCTGTGCTGCCGGTCTTTTCCTAGAAGCGGGCGGCGCATGCTGTGTCGTCCGGGCGAGGAGCGATTGCGGATAGGCCCACGCGCGGCATATTGGCCAAGATCAGCCGTGTGTAGGTATGACCTTTCCGTCGCCTGCGCCCGAATGGGTGGTACGTTTTATCTCGATACCGGTCGATATCCTACAGTCGTGGCTTGGGGCCTCGTGCTGCATGGGTTTGACCTCGATGAGCCGGAGTGAGACCCCGGCGATTGGCCGCTGTTCCCGCCGACGAAGGTCAGGACGCACATTCAATCGTGGGTATTCAGAAAGCGGAACGGCCGCCATCTCGACATCAAGCCAGGGCATTGCGAGACGCAGAACTCCCTGTTGGACGAAACGTACCTGAAACATGCTCCACGCAATGCCGGGCTCCTGGTCCACTCCGAGATCGTGAAATGGTTGCGGGGAATATTCTGTATTCAATCGCACGGCACGGTGGTTTAGCATGTGCCCGGGGACTCCAATCCAACGCGTTGAAAAGGCGCATCCCGATTGCTGGCGAAAACGTATTCCTATTTATCGATGCGGTAGATCTAATTGAGAAGTAGATTTGGGAAATATGTGAATAATTTGGATGGCTGAGCTTCAGGCTAATTCAAGTGCTAAAGAAATCAGCAGAATTCAGAAGGTCCAACAATAACCGCTGCGAAGTGAGGTTGTGACGCCGAAGCAGGGGCGACGGTTTGTGAAACTTGCCAGCGCCGCGCATCACGTGTGCCGCAGTATCCACGTAATTGTCGACCACGGTAAGAGCCAATCGTTGAAACGAGGGCTGGCAGCGCGTCGTCGCCGCATTGGTGACATCCGTCGCAGATGCGGAACACAGTGCCGGTCAAACGGTGACGCCGCGCGGCCAACAGGGCGACGCGAAACGCCAGGGATCGCAAACAACATACGTATGCCGGGATTTGGAGGTTGACGTCGTTTGGTTCTGAACCTACCAAGCGGGACCACTTGGGCGAGTTGGCGGAGTGGTGACGCAGCGGATTGCAAATCCGTGTACACCGGTTCGATTCCGGTACTCGCCTCCAATATTTTCAATAACTTAGCGGATTTTCGAGCGTAGCGCGGAAACGTTTGGGATTGGTTTTTGGAGATTCGCGTTCCGTTCATGTTCCGGTCTAAGCTAGGGAAAGTGCGAAAACGGGTAGAGCCCGAACCCGTCACCATCTTCTGCGCCGGGGAAACGCATTCGAACCACCGCGACAATTTCCGGTCTCCATGCTGCGGCGTCTGTCGGTATAGACTGGAACTCTATTCCTTCACATGGATCACAGCGCGCGATGATCTTCCCGGCGACTGCATATTCGCCGCTCATGCCGTCTGAGACCAGATCAAAAGCGGCTCCGCGTAGCCCGTCTAATTCCGCCTCATCGCGGTCAATATCAACCGAATCCGGGTCGACCTTGGCGCCCCGCGTCAAGTAAACGCCTATTGTTCTCTTCCTTCTCCGTTTCTTCGCAGCTTCCCGCGCCCGCATGATCTGCCGCACCTTGCCCGCGTGCTTCTGAATGATCTGCTTGGTCGTGTGGCCGCTGTAGCTGGCGATGTCGTCGTCATCGCAGCCAGCCCGCGCCAATTCCATCTCCCCACGATGGCGCAGCGCGTGCTGGTCGTAGGCTTGCAAACCAAGCCGCTCACGCTAGCGTCGCATGATTTCCGCCATGCGCCTGTAGTACATGGGGGAGCCGTCTTGCAGGGTGATGATGGTGCGCGCCGGGTGAGGGGTAAGCCGTGCCGCTTCAGTGTCCAGAACAGCTTTGAGCGGGGACGTAAAGGGCGACAGTCGCTCCACGTCCGTCTTGCCTTGCGTCAGCCACAGGTTCTCGCCGTCGTCGTCGCCCCAATTGAACGCCACCCAATCTCCGGGGCGTTGCACACTTCCCGCGCCGATCTCGAATATCAGCCGGTGCAAGGCACCAGCATCCGCGCGCCATTTGTCCATCGCTCAATTCGGCCAAGGCTCGTGCACCTGTTTCTTGGCATCCGGCGTCTTGAGTAGCGGCATGCGCCAGGCCGGGTTAACGGTGTGCCTGCCCTCGTCGTAGGTGTGTTCCATCATCACGCGGAACATCTGAACGATATTGTTTGCGAACTGCACCGCATCCGCGTTGGCGCGCTGCGCCCGGATAATGTCCTTGCGCTGGATCTTCACCGCTAACAGGTCGCCAACAGATTCCTCGATGTAGAACAGAACCTTGTCTTAGTCCTGGCGGGGGGCGGAGGGGTGGCCGTCAACCAATGCTGCGCCACCATTCCGTCTGGAGCCTGCCGATATACCTGCGGCCGACGTTCGACAGCGCTCGAAGCGCTTCGTCATCCTTTCGCATTTACCCTTTCGCCATGCCAGCAGCCAAGGAGTTGCCCGCAACCCCACTCGGCGCATTTCGGCTTCGTCCTGTCTCCTGCAAGCGTCACAGCAGTACCTCTGCCACGGGGGCGTGGAACTTGTCGGTCGCCTGCATGCCCGAGCGCACGGTGTTGATGTCGATGAAGTCGCCCGTCTGTGCCTGCGTGTCGCCCTCGCTAATGACGGCCGGCACTTCGGAGATCCCGAGGATATGTGCGGCGATGGCGCGGTGCTGCCCGTCGATGATGGCGAAGTCCTCGCCCATGCGCGCGACCGAGATCGCGCCGAAGCGCGGCCAGGCGAAGCTGCGGACGATGCGCCCGATCTCCCGGCAACCGCGCTTCGTGACCCGGCGCAGGTAAGACGGATCGATGCGCAGGCGGTCGACCGGAAGCATGGCGAGCCGCAAGTCCGCAAACGCCGCGGGCGGGGCTCTGACCTCGCTGAAGGCCGACCGGTCGGGGACGGCGGCGCGGCTGGCCAGCGCGATCGGGATCGGTGCGGGCGCGTCGCTCATGGCTTCACCTTCCCGTCGATCATATCCGCAAGCCACGGCGTTGGGAGCAACTTGGGTCGCCGGAGAACGCGTTCCATCGCGAGAACAGCGGTAAGGGCAGGCGTGAACAACTTCACTCGCTATTCCGGTTCCATCGTACCCGCGATTAGCACTTCGCGCTCGACCTCGGAGACTATCTCAACGGCCGTTGCCAGCCCCCGGTGGGGGAAAAGGCTGCGCTGCCGCTAGGGCCGTGGCCACATCCGTAATGGTGATCGTCTCGTGAATGTTCGCGAGGGCCGGATGCCCGCCGCGAGCGGAACCCTGACCACGAGTGTTGGTGTGGGATATTGCACGGTCTGTCATCTGTCGCTCTCTTTCGGCGGTTCATTTAGGCTCAGCGGCTCGCCCGAAAGGGCCGGTTCTCTCCCT
Organism: Tropicimonas marinistellae; assembly: GCF_001509585.1. Taxonomy (GTDB): domain Bacteria; phylum Pseudomonadota; class Alphaproteobacteria; order Rhodobacterales; family Rhodobacteraceae; genus Tropicimonas; species Tropicimonas marinistellae. The sequence continues at coordinate 377,798 of NZ_LNCI01000003.1, forward strand.
CTTCTCGGCTCTGCTCATTTTCTGGATCTCTCACCGTGAACGGCTCAACTCGACGTTTTCCAGGTTGGCACCGGGACCTCGTGGGCGTGCCCCAGGTGTTCGCTAACGAATGGGTTCGGCGGGGCCGTACCGGTTTCACCAGGCTCATTGCAATCCTGTGGCTCGACCATGCGCTCTTCTTGGCCAACCAGCGCTGCGGGAGCGTCGCTCACACCAAGGACGACGCCGAGGTTATCTTCCGGAAGAAGGTGAAGTTCGGGTACGACAGTTTACCAGACGGCGTGCGCCAACTCTTCCCGGTCAAGGAGCAAACCCAGTCGGAAGTCCTGTTTGACCGCATCTGGCGTGCGTGTGGCGATTTCCATACGCTCAGGTACTAGTCACCGGCTGCACGTGTCCGAGATGGGCAAGATGGGCGCGAAACACCCCGAAAAGGCTGTCGAGGTGGTCACAGGCTCGCTGCCTGCCGTCCCAGACGACGGTATTGCCATCATCGAGTCCACGGCCGAGAGACAATCCGGCGAGTTCCACAACATCGCCATCCGGGCTGAAGAACTGCATGAACTCGGCCGCGAACTGGCGCCGCAGGAGTTCGCGTTCCACTTCTTCCCCTGGCACGAAGAGCCAGCCTACGTCGTAGACGAGAGCGAACGAGCAGCGCTTCCGGCGCATGCGGAGTTTGCAGAAATCTGCTTCCGTCCACGCTTCTGTCTTCAACCACAACAGTTCGTAGCGCAGCCTCTCTTCACGGGGTGATTGCAAGAAGAACCGCGCCGCCGCTCTCGCCGAGTGGCGTCAACTCGGCATGGCAAATGGGCAGGGCTTCTTTCCGACCCAAGACTGCTTCGAATCTGTCTGGCACCTCTGTTCGAATCGGTCTGACAGCGCACGGTGACCTATGCGAAGGGAACATCGCTAATCCAGCCCGGGTCGATGTCGTCCTCCGCGACGATGTATCCCGGACCGAGAACGGAATCCTCAATCCCGCCGCCCCATCCGAAGCTGTCGTTGTAGTATACTGTTTCGACGCCGGAATAGGTGTTTTCCTGAACGATCACCTCGCGGGTCGCCATCTCGAACTCGGTGTATTCGTTGGCGATCATTATCCCTCGACCAGGCTCGCCATCGCGGAAGAACTCCTCGTCACCAGTGTGGAAAACCTTGTTTCCTGTCACGAGCATGTCTTGCGTGTTGTCGAGGTAAATCTGCACGCTGAAGTTATCGTATACGATATTGTCGAGGATCTCGACATCGCTGGAAGAGAGCGCACCGATACCTTCGCCATAGTTTTTGAAGACGACGTTGTCGCGAACGGTTGTGTCCGTGGAGACGTCGACGCCGATGCCACGTGGCCAGCCGCCGTCTGCATCGCGCGCTTCGTTCATGAGGCAGGTATTGTAGACGACATTCCCCTCGATCAGATGTCCGGTACTGTCGCCAAGCCGGTCCGACCCCATCCAAATGCCACCCTTGTAGGTGTCGTGGATGATATTGTCGGAAATCGTGACATACTGGGTCGACCACAGCGATACTCCGCTGCCAGTGGCATTCTGGATCTCGAAACCAGTGAACGTGACATAGGGCTCGGAAATCACCACCAGGCTGGTGCCGGGAGGTGTTTCACTGCCATCGATAATGGGCCGTTCTCCCGGATACCCCATAATGGTGAGATCCGCGGTGGCATCGCCGCCGGCCCAGATATCCAGTTGCTCCTTATAGGTACCATCCCGAACGACGATCGTGTCGCCGGCGCCCGCCATGCTGATTGCCTTCTGGATAGTGGCCAGCGGCGCGTCTTTCGTTCCAGCCGCGGAATCGTCGCCGCCCACGGCAACGTAAATCGCGTTTTCCGGCAGGGTCGGATCGGCCGAGGCCGGATCGCCTGTGTCCTGTGACGTCTCGCTGGAGGTGTCTTCTGGCTGGGTAGGTACGGGGACGGGATCCGGGTCGTCCTCCTGCGTCGGCGGTTCGTCGGGGGAGGGCGCCGGATCGCTCGGGGCAGCTTCGCCGCTCGTGCCGGTGTCAGTCGTGCCGGTGTCAGTCGTGCCCGGGTCAGTCGCGCCCGGGTCAGTTGTGCCCGGATCAGTTGCGCCCGGATCAGTTGCGCCGGTGTCACTCGTGCCCGTATCGGTTGTGCCTGTGTCGGTCGTTCCAGTATCGGACGTATCGGTTGCACTCGTGTCAGTTGCGCCAGTGTCGGATGGCTCTGATGTGGGGGTGTCGGGATCGGGGTCGTCGGAACTCCCGTCGTCCAGTGACGATTCCCGCTCGAAATCCCGAACCAGCCGTTTGAGTTGTCCGTGAGAAAAATCGCCAAGACTTTCCGGGGAGCCGCCGCTCCCACTGTACCAGTCGACGAATGCTTGAAGTTCTTCTTCGCTCCAAGACACGAACGACAAACCGTCAAGGTATCCAGTCGTGTCGCTTTCGGGAGAGCTTACAACGTCGCTGTCGATGGAAGTGGTGTCCGTCTTTTGTTTTCTACCCATGAACGTCGATCCAACTATTCCGGCACATCAAGCACGGCTCCATAGGGAAGAGGCGACTTGAGGGCCACGCAGCAAGGGACAAAGTGCGGCAATCGAGCAAAGTCTTGCCGACGATGCGACTAAACCTGGAGTTGAACGCCAGAAAGCAGCAGAACTTGGGCGGAAACCGGGCGAAGACTCGACAGGTCGCTCGGATGCGGCCGATTCGGCTGATTCTTGCCGCAACCTCCGGGTGTATCGCGCACCCTCGTCGCCTGGGCGACAGAGCGGGAAGAGCCCGTCGCTCCCAGATTGTCGCGGCAATCGCTCGCCCCGACGGGGAGGGAAGGCGCCAATCCAGCCCTTGGCGATCTTGGTTCGGACCCGACCGCCAGCGCCCTTCAACTCCCTCCCGCGCATCAATGAGAAATTTCTTTCTTGCCAGAACCGGTGTCCCGACAGGACATTGGGGCAATTGAGCGTGCAGGTGTCTTGCCATGAGCCGAAGGCTAATGTTCTTCATTCACTCCCTGTCCCCGGGCGGTGCGGAGAGAGTGACGGCGTTGCTGGCCAACCACTGGGCGAAGATCGGATGGGATGTCTCGGTCGTGACGACCGCTTCGGCAGCCAAGGATTTCTATCCGTTGGAGCCATCGGTCAAACGATATTCCCTGGACCTTGAGAGGACACGGACCAATGTGGCGGCATCCGTGCTCGCGAATATCCTCAGGATCCGTCGTCTCTACCGGATCCTTCGCAAAGCGAAGCCGGACGTCGCGATTGCGATGATGCCGACCTCGAATATTCTTCTCTCCATTGCTGGGAAACTGTCGGGGACCCCTGTTATCGGGTCGGAGCGTGTTCATCCGCCGAGCATGCCGCTGGGACGACTTTGGGAAAGGCTGAGGCGCGTATTCTACCCATTCTTGTCTGCACTCGTGGCACAGACTGAAACAAGCGCGGATTGGCTCAGAGCGAACACGGGGACGGCTCGCGTCGTGGTTATTCCCAATCCTGTCCAGCATCCGCTGGCGTCGCACAGTCCGCGTCTGCCGCCGAAAGACTGCCTTAGCCGTCTGAACAAGACGAAGCTTCTTCTCGCAATTGGGCGACTGGAGCATCAGAAGGGTTTCGACCTCCTGCTGAGTGCATTCGCGGATATCCAAGACGACCACCCCGACTGGGCACTTGTCATACTTGGCGATGGTGCGCTTCGGAGCGAGCTTGCGGTGCAGATCCGCAAGCTGGACCTTCAAGAGGTGGTTTTATTACCCGGGCTGGCCGGAAACTTGGGAGAATGGTTCGACGCCGCCGACGTTTACGTGCTGGCGTCCCGTTTCGAGGGGTTTCCCAACACTTTGCTTGAGGCGATGGCGTATGGTGTGCCCTCCGTCGCCGTAGATTGCGCGACCGGTCCGAGCGACATCATTCGGCACGATGTCAACGGGCTATTGGTCCAACAAGGAGATGCGACCGCGTTGGCCGGGACTCTGTCGCGCTTGATGAAAGACAGTCGCTTACGACTCCGGCTTTCGTCAAAGAGCATCCAGGTACGGGAGGATTTTTCGGTTTCTCGTGTCGCGGGACATTGGGAAGATCTGGTCTCCAAAGTTCTATCCCAAAACGAAACGCGCGTGTAAGTCTGTTAAGGATATGTGCGGCATAGCAGGCGTGCTTAACAAACGCGGAGCCAAAGCCTCGGTGAGCGAGCAAGTCCTCGGCAAGATGGGACAAAGACTTGCGCATCGTGGCCCCGATGACTTTGGCCTGTGGTCGGATGTCGATGCCGGTATCGGACTTGCGCACACACGGCTTTCCATCGTCGATTTGTCAGCGGCCGGACATCAGCCAATGATGTCCGAGTCCGGCCGTTACGTGATCGTCTTCAATGGAGAGATTTACAATCATCTCGACATTCGGAAAGAAATCGACAGGCAGGCGACGTCGAGTTGGAGAGGACGATCCGATACCGAAACACTGCTTGCCGCGATCGACCTGTGGGGGTTTGGAGCGGCACTTGAAAAGTCCGTTGGAATGTTCGCGCTGGGCGTTTGGGACCGCCGGGACCGCCAATTGCTACTGGCGCGCGACCGTATGGGTGAAAAGCCACTCTTTTACGGTTGGGTTGGCGGTACCTTCCTGTTCGGATCAGAACTGAAAGCGCTTCGGTGCCATCCGGATTTCGATTGCGAGATCGAAAGCGCCGCTCTGCCGCTATACATGCGCCATGGCTACATTCCGGCGCCGTGGAGCATATGGAAGGGCGTGCGAAAGCTCCTTCCGGGCACCTGGATCGCGATCTCGCCCGAGCGGTCCGGCGAACTCCCCGAGCCCGCCCCATATTGGGCGCTTTCCGATGTCGCGATAGCGGGACAGAAGAACCGCTTCGACGGCTCCCTGTCGGAAGCTGTCGACGAACTGGAGAAGATGTTGGCGGCGGCGATCTCCGGTCAGCGTCTGGCGGACGTGCCACTTGGCGCCTTCCTCTCCGGCGGTATTGATTCCTCGACCGTCGTGGCCTTGATGCAGTCTCAATCCACGCAACCGGTCAAAACGTTCACAATTGGTTTCGACGAAACCGGCTTTAACGAGGCCGAGCACGCCAGGTCGGTGGCACGGCATCTCGGGACGGTTCACACCGATATGTACGTCACTCCGGCTGAGGCCCGCGAAGTTATTCCCGACTTGCCGGGAATCTACGATGAGCCATTCGGCGATTCTTCGGCAATACCGACCTATCTCGTCTCCCATCTGGCGCGCGAGCACGTGACCGTTGCTCTGAGCGGCGACGGCGGCGACGAACTGTTCGGAGGATACGACCGATACAGCCTTTTCGCGCGATGGCAAAACAGGATGGCTTCGACCCCTGATCCCCTCCGTAAGATGTTGCACTTCGGAGTTCGGCAGTTGCCCATCAGCCCAGACAGTCGGCACCGCCGGCGATGGCTCGTCTTGTCAGACGTCCTCGGTGCCCGCCACGATGCCGAACTTTACCGTGCCCTTTCCGCACATTGGTTACCCGCTGACGACGTCGTTCGCGACCCATCTGAGGTCCCTTACTGGCTGACCGAAGAGGCGGTTAACCTCACTCTGTCGGAGCCGCTCGATCACGCGGTTATGGGCGACATGAAAACCTACTTGCCCGAAGATGTCTTGACTAAGGTTGACCGGGCGGCGATGGCAGTTTCACTAGAAACAAGGGTTCCTTTACTTGACCACCGCATCGTCGAATGGTCATGGACCCTTCCTGTGAAGTTCAAGTGCGGTACTGGGCACGAAAAGCGAGTCCTGAGAGATTTGTTGTACCGCTACGTGCCCCGGGAGATGATGGACCGACCCAAGATGGGCTTCGGCGTTCCGATCGGTGCGTGGCTACGAGGGCCATTGCGTGATTGGTCCGAAGATCTGCTCGATCCCGCTGCCCTCAAAGACGCTGGATGGTTTGATCCCAAGGCAATTGGGCGCAAGTGGCGCGCGCATCAGGATCAAACTGGACGCTGGGAGTACCTTTTGTGGGATGTTCTGATGTTTCAGGCATGGTTGCACGAACAGAGATCAATGTGACACACTGCGACGGACGCGTCCGCCCTTGCGGCTTGATCCGCGAGTTTAGCCGCGCCTGCACAGGCAAGTTATCGGAGCCGAAATGGTAGTACCCGTCCGCGTTGCAATGGCATCCCAACGCTACCTGCCTTCATCGAGACTGCGGAGAAACAACTTACCGTCGTTCGCAGGGCACTTTCCGAGCGTAGGTTCAAAGTGTGGGCGATCACGCAATGTAAAGGTGACATCCCGGTTGCCGAATGCGGGGATAGTAGCAACGTCCGGCGCTTCGAGAACGGTCATGCAAGTGTCGGCGCATTTCTCGCATTCAGCGTCGCCGGAGTGACGGAAGTGAACTACTGTCGCCTTGATGTCGTGCGGGCAACTGAATTGCGATGGCCACCGATTACCCAAATCTTTGTTTGGAGCATCCCCGACTCCCCCGTCGCCACGAATGCCCTCCGCGGTGGCGACCCGGTCTACTCTCGGGTTTTTCCAGGAAGGCATCTCAATCGGTTCCTGTTTCGAGCCCCGGTGAACGGTGGGAACGCACCCGGTCCGGTGCCGCGCCGGCGTTCGCATTTGACTGAAGGACCGCCGAGGGAGAAAGCTAGCGGACGTTTGGAACGAAGTCTTGGTGGGACACGATTGTGGAGGAGCGGAACATGCCGATTGCCTTGCTCGATGTGATCCGTCGAGTGCAAGCCGGTCAAGAAGCGAATGGCTCACCGAGCAAGGACGCGGCTACCATTCGCCTTTCCGAAGTGAGCTTGCCGTGACGGGGAAATACTCAGCCTGGGCCGTGTTTGCGATTGTCTTCTTCATCGGCATCAACGGAAACTACGTGCTTTCCACCCGGTTCGGTGTCGGCATCGCACACCCTGTTGTTTTTGCAGCATCCACGGGCCTCGCGTTGCTGTTACTAATTCGCTTTGGAGAGCAACCGGCCGGTGCCGCCCGCTATTTTCTGGCGATGACGCTGTGGTTGATTGCTGTTCTTCTGTCGATCATGTTTTCTGCAACGCCGGGTCAGAGCCTCGAAGCGCTCCGGGATTTCGCTCCAATCCCGATGATCAGCTTCGCGCTCTTCTTTCTCATTAACGATCGGGATAGGTTTCTAAGCGCATGTTGGGCGCTTGCATCGGCCGCCTTCCTGGTGTCCGCCTTGACCGTTTTCCAGAAACTGAGCGGAACAACCAGCAACGACTACTTCGGGTTGGCACGCGGCGTTGTCGCGCATGTCTCTGGAGATAGCGACAGTTTCCGGCCGAGTGGGCCGATCGAAAACCCGAACTACTATGCTCAGATGTTGCTTCCCGGACTGGCGATTAGCCTCGGCAGCGCAATGAGTGAGATCCAGCGCTGGCAACGCGTTGTTTTCGCGATCATGTCGAGCGTCATCGCTGCAGCGGTTTTGATGACTCTGTCGCGTGGTGGCGCGGTTGCCATGGTGGCAATGATCATTGTCGTGATGGTATATACGCGGAAGGCTTACCTGATTGCCTTGCTCGCGCCGCCCGCACTGGCGGTGATTATGCTCACCCCTGGAAAACTCGAACGCTTCGAGGACGCATTCACAGCGGTTTCCGAGGCAGCGACCGGTCAACGGATTTCTGAGATTTCTGTTTCAGGCCGGATCTCCGAGATGAAGGTCGCCGCGATCGCATTTTCCGAGGCTCCCTGGACCGGTGTCGGCTTTGGGCAAGTCGAGTTCAATTATCAGGCGATTTCGGTTCAGAGGGATCTCGATCTACGCTCCACGGACCGGGCTGCCCACAGCCTGTATCTCGAGGTCGCGGCTGAACAGGGCATTGCCGGACTGATTGCTCTTTTCGCCGTCATCTGGCTCGCATTCACTGCGGCAAAGCGCCGTGATGGAACCGACACAAGGCTGGAACTTCATCGCAGTATGGTGGTCTCAGGCACTGTGGGCATGTTGATCTCTGCGGTGTTTCTCCACGACGCCTACTTCAATCTGATGTGGCTCATGCTGACCCTTCTTTACGCCTTCGAGCGGGTCGATACGGTGCGGCAACCTTGGAAAGCGCGGTTTATGGGCGATGTCCGCCATGCCTGAAGAAGGTCGCGCTCGGCCGCGCAGCTTTGCCGAAGCCGAAATTGTTCGCCCGATACTCGCGAATATCTTGCCGATACTCCTTTCTTCCACCCTCTTGTCCCTTGCGGTCTATTTTCTCACGTCGAACGCTGCTCCGATCCACAGGGCCACCACGGAAGTCATGATCCGCATTGGGTACGAGTACACACCGTCGCCTTCGGACGTTGGAGGAGATTTCCAGCAGGTGCTATTTGACGCCGACGACGTGCTCGGTACAGAGGTTCAAATACTGTCCAGTCCGCGAGTGGTTTCTGAAGCCGCCAGCCAATTGTCGATACCGGCAGAGGGTCCTTCGCCATCGGTCGAGGGAATGCTGGGACGGATTGCGATCCAGCGTCTCGAGGGCAGTAACATCTTGTCTGTATCGGTGATTGGAGAAGATCCAGATCTCTCGCTCAGGTTTCTTGAGGGCCTGACGAACGCCTACTTCAAAAGGCACGAGGAACTCAGCAAACGGTCGCACTATTCCGGGTACGTGCGAGACCGTCTTTCGGCGCTGAGGGCAGAGAACGAAGTACTGTCGCGCGAGCGTGACCTGTTGGTGCAAGTCGCTGGTCGTGAACTTCCGTTGTTTTGGGATGGTCTAAGCGTGCTCCGCGACGATGCTGCCGAACGAGAGAACTCGAGGAGTCTCAACGACAATTTGGTTAAGCTCAGGGTGCGGATGTCTACGCTTCCCGGTTGGCGAGAATTGCAATCGGAGTTCGATCAGATCGAAACTGCGGAGAGCGACGCGCCGGAAGTTGGCACTTCCGCAGCTCCTGACGTGCAGATCGCGGTTCTCAACGAAAGGCTGAGTTCTTTGGAAAGTGCGTTCGAGCGCGTCACCGATATTGATCGAACCGTGGCGACCAACACGCGCAGAGCGGTTTTTCTGCACTCTGCCTTGCAGCGCGACAGCCTGCGCAAAGCCGCAAGCCACAACATTTCCGTTGTCACACCGCCCTATGTGGAGTTCGACAGCATAGGACTCCGTCCACCAGAAAAAGCACTCATGGCGGGCATAATTGGTATTCTAGCAGGTTGCGCGCTCGCAGTCGCAGCGCCGATGCTTATTGTTCGCCGTGGCTAGGCCCTGGCTGGAAGATTCCGCGCCCGACGCACATTCCCAAATCGATGACCAAGACAGCGAGATCCGGGCCCGCAAACTCTCGCAAAGCATGCGGGATCCTTGGGGAGAGGTCAAAACTGTACTAGCCATCTCCATCGCTTCGAGTACCGTGGCGGCCGATTCCACCGAACGCTGACTGTGCACGCAGGTCCCATCACTTGACGAAAAAGTCGACGATGGCGCAATCGCGTCCGGCGAACGTGGGGCTTGCGCCCGTAGCTACCAGAAGGCAATGGTTGACATCGAGCGAGCGCTGAACCGGCGGGACGAGCAGGGATGACGAATTCACGGGTAGAACCATCGAGGGTCGGGTGGTGTCTGATGTCGGCCGTCATGGTGCTATTTGCTACCGCGCAGGCCTCCTGTACCGCTACCGGCACGGGGGCCTCCACGGAGACGAAGACCGGTACGGAAATCAGGGTGACGATGGCAGAGGGCGCACGCGGACTCAAGCAAGCGGTTTCTACTGCCCGACCTGGCGATGTCATTCTTCTCGAGCCCGGACAGTACGTTTTTTCCGGCGACGAAGCAGTAGGTCTGGCTCTTTCGAACAGCGGCCGGCAGAACGCCTCGATTACGCTTCGCGGCGACGGTGGCAACGCAATCCTGAATTGCGGCGAGATGAGCCGCGAAGCCGGAGTGACCTGTCTCCAGATCACAGGGGATTGGTGGAACCTTGAGAAACTGGGAGTGACGCGCGCACGGCAGAACGCACAAGGAGCGTGGTCGATCGGAATCCACTTGGAGGGTGCTTCGCACAATCGATTGACCGACGTGGAAAGCTTTGCAAACGAGGGCCCCGGGATCCTCGTCACCGGGCGATCGGCCAGCAATCTAATCGAACAATGCACTTCGCATGACAATTACGACCCGCTTGCGACGCCGCCCGGTGGAAACGCCGATGGGATACAGCTGGCCTACTTGACGACTGACGCCGTCGGGAACGTCGTGTCGAACTGTAAATCCTTTTCCAACTCCGACGACGGCTTCGATCTATGGGAAGCCGAGGCCCCCGTCACGATCCACAATTCCGAAGCCACGCGAAATGGCTACGTGCCGGGAACAAGCAACCCGGCGGGCGATGGAAATGGATTCAAACTCGGTCGAAACAAGACAGGCCCGGCTCATTTCATCGTCCAGAACGTCGCATCCAACAATCGGTATCACGGCTTCGTCGCGAACCAAGCATCACTACCTGCGATTATGCGCGACAATCAATCCTTCGGGAACGGAGTTCCAAATTGACGGCCTGGATCCCGCTCCGATTCGATGGACTCCCATGATAGGGATTCGAGCGTATGGACCGGATACCCGATGGGAGAGCGAAGCGCCGGGGTGTTCCGGATGAGTTCAAGCGTCCGGCCGCTGAGCAAATTGAGGCGGGCGGTTTGAGGACCTTGAATGTTGCGGCGGAACTTGGAGTTCAAGAGACACAGTTGCGACGCTGGAAAAGCCAAGTCTGCACGAAGGGGGCGAGGTTCGCATTGAAATAGAATGTGGGCTACAAGAGCCTTTTTCTCTCCATCTGTCAGGTTCTCTCGACCAAAGCCGTTTCGTAGGCAGCTAGCGTCTCGTCAATCGCGCGCTTCGCTCCGAGTTTCTCTTCGAACATGGCGTGCGCTGCGGAGCCGATGCGACGCAGCATTGCCGGGTCGTCGATGGCTCTTGCGAGCGCGTGACCAAGGGCTTCAACGTCACGGGCAGGCGTGAACAAAATGGTCTCGCCATCAACGAACGTGTCATCGGTCCCTTCCAGTCTCGACGCCAGAACGGGGACGCCCTGCCGGGCGGCTTCAAGAACCACATAGGGCAAGCCCTCACTGGTTGACGGCAGGCAGAGGAGATCGGCGGCAGCCAGGATCGAGGTCACGTCCTGACGAAAACCGGCGAAATGCACCCGGTCGGTCAAGTTGTAGCGAGCGACCATGTCCCGCAGTGGTCCTTCTTCGCCGCCGGTACCGGCGATGAACAGGTGCGGGCGCGTATCGCCGTTTGCCGCAAGCTCCCGAAGGGCTTCCAGCAGAAAACGGTGACCTTTACGTGGATAAAGTCGCCCAATCATCGCTATCAAAAACGCGTCTGGGGCCCAGCCAGCTTCCGCGCGCAGGTCAGCCGGGACAGGGAGCGCTTCAAGCCGTTCGAGGCCGTTGCGAGACAACACCGTATTCTCTTGGGGAATGCCGAGGACTTCTATCAGATATCGCTGCACGTTGGACGAAACGCATACAAACCGAAAACCCGAACGAGCACACAATCGCAATGCGGATTCATGCATTCGGCACCGAATGGCGCTGGCGTATTCCTCGCGATAGACGGAATGCACAGTGGCAATCCGGGCCGGGATCCGTGCCGCGACGGCGACGAGCCCGCTCCAGAATTGCGATTGCGTGTTGTGGGCATCGATCACCGATAGCCCGAATTCCCTTGCAAGGCGCATCAGGTCAAACACGATACGCGGGTCCGACCTGCGTCGTCCGATCGGTGCGACCGCCAGCCCCAGGTCGCGTAATGACGCGTGAAGCGGTGCGCCTTCAATCACGGCTACCCGGTAGGGTATACCGAGTTGCGCTAGTGCGCGCGCCGTCTGGATGATCCGAACGTCCACCCCTCCGTGCCGGATAGCTAAGCAAACAAGCAGAACGCCACTGTCTTTCAGGGTATCGAGATCCCTGTCGGCCGCCTCGCCGATGAAGGCCCTATCCATCCCTTTTTGCCGCCCGTGATGACGTGAAATGTTGCCGAGTGCGAAACACTCTGTTGCCATTCTCGGCTGTGTAGCGACCGGCGTTCATAGTGAACAACTCGGTTCGCTTGTCCGCGATTCGCTCGATCGGCCGAGTAAACCGACCATCAGTGCCCGGAAGCGCACTTGCCTGATCAAGCGCAGTAATCATTGGCGCTCACCGATGTTCCGAAACAGAGGGATGTTCTTGAAGCAACACCTGATGCCGCGGTAAGCGACGGTGTCGATGAGTTCGCGGACGTCGCATTGTGAACGTTCACCAGTGAAACTGTATCTTGTGTGGTCGTGGCGCCCTGTCGCGCAGCCTTCGGGCTCGGACAGATAAATATCGGGCCGAACCAGTCGGACGCGTTGCTGCTGCCGATTTGAAAGTGCTGTAGGAATGGGAGCATGTCGGAGCAGTTGCAGGTCGTTTCGGACTGGTTTCGGCAGATACTTCCACCTTGCGAGCCCCACTCGCATCACGATGTGCGAACCCAGCATCAAATTGCTACGGACTGTGGCATAGGCGTTGAGGAGAGCGATGCGTTTCGTTCCCGGTAGAACGGCAGCGACTCCGCAACCGGGTGAATACCGATCGGCAATGAGTATTTCGGGGTTAGTCCCTTCTGACATGCCAGGGTGATCAGTAACGTGTCGCCGCCATGATGGTCGCGCTGGCCGTTCGCTAGTGCTTTCCAAACGTCCCATAGTCTCATCTTACCGGCTTCGACGAATTTTTCGATGTCTTGGTTGCTTTCGACGTAGAGCATGGTCTGCGAAGGCAGTTCCTGCTGAACGTCAACCTTGAGCGGAAAAGCGACGATGATGGCCAAGAGCGGGTGCATCTGCGTCGAGGCGCAACGCATTCCGGATGGATGTGGGAGTGACGCGCGGGTCGGCGAAGGCATCGTCATGGAAGTATCGCGTCGCAACTTGCTACTGACAATACGGGATGTTGCCGTCGCCCATGTTTTTTGGTGGGAGGTCTCCATTGCCTCGGCTCTAGGACTGGCGGGCACCATTCACGATAATGGTAAGGACCGACAACGTGGCCATTGCCAACAACCCTGCCAGAAACGCTTTGCCCAGTGGTGGCAAGGTCGCGCCATTCGGATCGACGTAAGGAGAGGAGAGAACGATGATAGGCTCGCTTGCAGCTTGTCGGAGATCGTGGCGCAGCGTCACGTCTTCAAGCGCGCTGATTTTCTGATCCAGAACCGCCAACGTGTTGGTCAGCGCCTCGCGCCTGACTGCTCGGAAGAACATCCGGTCGACAACTGTCAGCACTTCATCAACGCTGGGTTCCGCCGGTTGCGAAGATGTTTGCGGCAGACGATCCGTTTCGTTGGAGAGTTCGGAAAGTTGCATGAATCCTCTAGGTGCGTCCAACTGTAGAAGGCGTGCAGCGAACCTCGTTTCCAACGAGCGAACATCGTCTGCCCGCGTGGGATTGGCCTGCAGGATTTGAAGATGCTGTAGCCATTCGGCAAAATCGTTTGCGATCGTCGTCGAGATGCCGACAATGTTGGTCTGCAATTCTTCGCGTTCGTCTTCCAGCGCCTCTAATTGCTCCTGCAGGCGGGAGGTGTAGGCATTCCTAGAGAAGACCTCCTTTCGTGCAGTCACATAGTTTTCGAGCATGCGGGTCAGGAAACGGGTGCCCCATTCCGGATCGTCGACCATCATCGACACTTCCACCACGGTGCTTCCATCTATGTGTTTCACGCCCAGCGACTCCATTAGCTCGGCCGCCGTCTCGGGCGCCTCCGGTACCTCGTCGTCTGCCGTCATAGCGGCCGTCGGCTTGGGAACATCGGCTAGGGTGCCTTCAAAGAGTTCGGTTTTGGAGAGTACCTGGATCTCGTTGCCGATTACATCGTCCGCGTTGACCGCTACTTGCTGGTAAGCGCCGCCGCTTTCCACCGGTGGCGGGGTGTATTCGTAGCTTGGCCGCACGAGAATCTCGGCCCGAACGAGGTCCAAGCGCGGCTCATGCATCGCGCGGTAGTACATGCCTGCGCCGACGGCTGCGGACAGGACAAGGATCCACCAAAGGTTGCGCAGCAGGGGCCGCAAGATTGGCCAGGCCGCGGCTTCACGACTTGATTTGTAGGCTGTGCTAGACACGGTCTGACCTCTCTCTCGATTGCGGTGGGACACCGTCAAGAAGTGCCATCCTCTCACAAGTGAACATGTGCACAAGTATCAACCACAGGAAATTTCTGGAAAAGAATCTGTCGGCTACTCCGATGACGAATGACACGGGCATCGCGTCAAACAACCTGTATTTCGGGGTCGAGAATATTGCGGTGTTGAACGCCAACCGCAACAGGACCATCGGGACGTCCAGCCTGATATTGCGCTGTTCGGCAGCGGCTTCCGGAATTCGGCCATGCGCGCTGCGGTCGAGGTCGCGCGGAAATGGGATATACGGTGCCAACATGGACTACTCGCCACCGTCGAAAATATCGTTCCGTGACGCAACCGGTACGACCAGTCGAATGTGCCTTGCCGCAAGAAAGTTGGCGACGCAAAGGCACAATAAGATCCGGTGACTCGTCACCTTCATTCGGTGGTTCCGCGGTCATTTCGGAGTTCAAGGTCGGCCATATGGTTTTGATCGATGCTCTGGAACCAGCCAGCCACATCCGTATATGGACGCACTGCTTCTACAGCGCCCGAGCCAAGAGCCTGTCGTCGTTTCGAATCTCTGGAAAGCGCAACCAGCGCATTGGCAAACTCGTCGGGTCGTCCGTGCGTCACGAGAATGCCGGCTGCGTCGCCGACGACGGTCGCGACATGTCCGACGTCGGTCGCAACGATCGGTAGTCCGGCGGCCATCGCTTCGAGCAGCCAGACAGACAGGTCTTCACTGGCTGAACTGAGAGCGTAGACATCTGACAGGGCGAGCAACTCCCGAACGTCCTGCCGATCCTCAAGAAATCGGACCCGGTCATTCAGTCCCAGCGTATCGCATATTTTGTTCAGCTTCCTGTCGAGTTCTCCGCGACCGGCAATCAGCAGGAGGGCCTCAGGAACGCTTTCGATGACATCTGCGAATGCCGCGAGGAGCGTGATGTGCTCTTTCTGCTCGCTCAAACGGCCGGTGGCGATGATGGCGATGTCGTTGTCGGCAATCCCGAGTTTTTGACGTCGGTCTGATCTCTCCGCGGCGGTCATGGCGGGATTGGGAGCCACCAGCTCGGGCATCGCCATGCCCACCGTCGTTCCAATACGATGGCGGTTCGCGGCGGCGGCCCGGTCCCCGACGAACAGGGCGGTGTCACAGAAGTGACCAAGGGCGAGACGTTCCAGCCAGTTCAGAACCAGCGATTTCGGCCAAGTGATGGGCACCGTGTCGGCATCGTAGATGGAGACGAGAACCCGCTTTCCAAGGAGCTTGGCAACGGGCGCTGCGAGAATGGTCGTTTGCGTCAGATGGATATGCACAGTCGGAGCGCCGCTCTTACGGAGAAACCGGGCGATTTTCAGGTAGGACCCAGGCCACCATATCCGCATTCCCGATAGTTCCGATATCTGCGCGCCCGACGCCTCGAGCGATGCTTGCACAGCAACGCTTCTCGCGCAGAGAGACAGGACATTCACCGGGGTTTCGGGTGTCAGGCAACGCGCCAGCGCCAGCACAATCGTTTGGGCGCCACCGGTATCGAGACTGTCGATGACATGGATGACATCTGCGGCAGCTTGGCGAACACTTGGTGTCTCCACATCAGCAGCGCGGGCATTCGAAGCGGCTCGGCTCTGACGGTCTACTCTCGTGCTCGCGCTCACCGCGCTATTTTCCGTTTGCGCGGGTCATCAACATCTGCACCGTGCCGAGAATGATCTTCAAATCGCCTGGAATCGACTTGTTGCGCACATAGTCCAGATCCATCAGGCAGCGCTTTTCGAAATCGACCGGCTTGTTCCGCGCAATCTGCCAGGTGCCGGTCATTCCCGGTTTGACACTGAGCCGAACACGTTGCCAGGGCTTGTAGCTTGAGGGCGGCGCCGAGTTCGCGCGAGGGCCTACCACGGACATATCGCCTTTCAGAACATTCCAGAACTGAGGAATCTCGTCGAAGTAGTACCGGCGGAGGACCCGTCCGACCGGCGTGACGCGAGGATCGTTTTCAAGTTTGAAGCCCGGTCCCTTGTCCTCGCTGTGTTCGAGAAGACCCTGCTTTAGCGCGTCCGCGCCGGGGAACATGGTCCTGAACTTCAGGATCGAAAAGGGGCGTCCGTTACGACCGTAGCGCGTCTGCGTGTACAGGATCGGCTGTTTCGGTGCCTCCAGCTTGATCATCAGCGCGAGGATAACGATCAACGGCGCGTAGACGAGCAATGCCAGGCACGCGAGCACTATGTCGATCATTCGAGCCGCGGCATCTGTCGGCCATTCGATTTGTTTGCGAACACCAAGACTACCGGCGTCCAAAACCACACGATCGGCTATCAAATCGTTCCCCAATTCAACTCTCCGCACACACACGCGACAAAACCATCAACCGATATACACTGCGGCAAGGGCCAACCACGCAGCGCAAACTTGCAGGTTTCGCCGAAAATCTCTCTCCCATTAAGCGACCAAATCCATCGCTATTTTTCGGGGAACCGCCACATTCTCTTCGAGGCTCGTCGTTGCGCGAAACAAGCGGGCCGATGAAAGCGCTAACACTGCTTTCACAAGCCGCCATCCCGTCGAATGAGACGACCATCGATCTAGTGGGATA
Organism: Tropicimonas marinistellae; assembly: GCF_001509585.1. Classification (GTDB taxonomy): domain Bacteria; phylum Pseudomonadota; class Alphaproteobacteria; order Rhodobacterales; family Rhodobacteraceae; genus Tropicimonas; species Tropicimonas marinistellae. Next base: position 394,494 of record NZ_LNCI01000003.1, read on the forward strand.
CCCCCATACTCCCCCCTCACGGAGCCATAAGAAATTATTATTATTTAGCTTACCACGTCTGTCAACGATTTCTGGCCTCGGCTTGGAGCACCGGCTCGGAAATGCCAACGCGTTGGGCGACCTCGCCGAATCCACATTGGGACGTGCAAGTCACCCCGGGGAGGGTGGTATGCCTCTACTAACGCGGGCTTCCCGGTGATCGCCTCTCGGCAAGTTCCGTGTAGAGCGCCGCTAGTCGTGCCGTGGTGTTGGCAAGGCTATAATCGGAGGCAATCCGTTCATGGCGCGCCTCAACGCTTCGAAATTCTTCATCTGCGCTCGCTACCAGTGCAGTCTCTATGGCATCCAGAAGGGCGCGATCGTCACCCACCGGGACAAGGAAGCCAAGTCCACCGGAAAGCAGATCCGGAGCAGCGCCAACGCGGGTGGCAACGCAAGTAAGTCCCATTGCCATCGCTTCCAGCAATGCGTTTGACAGACCTTCGGATCGCGATGGCAACACAAAGCAATCCGCTGCAGCATACCACGGGAGAAGGTCGTCCGTCTTGCCAGCGACGACGATACCATCCGGTCCAGGCGCGCGCAGGCGCGTTTCTAGCGAGCCAGTGCCGACGATGGCCAATGTTGCGCGGGGCAGCCGCTCGCGGATATGCGGCCAGATCCCGGCAAGTTCCAGAAAACGTTTTTCAGGCTCAAGCCTGCCGACGCACAGAGCGACTGGCCCGGAAGGCAGCCCGAGCGCAGCGCGGGCCGCTGCCTTCCGTTCAGAGCCGACAGGCCGGTAAAGGTCGATGTCGACACCATTTGGGATGAAATGCCGGCGCGTTTCCGGAACCCCTGCGGCGGCCAACTCGTCGTCGATCTCCTGACTAATGACGTTGAACGCATCGACGCGGGACAACATGAACGCAAGCCGCCGCCGGTCTAACGGGCGCCGAGACAGGGCTGAGATATCGCCCAAGGAGCCACCGCGCAGAACCTTCGCGACAACCGGCGTTCCCGTCAGGGCCCGATATGCCACCGCGGTCAATGTCGGCGAGCGGAGTTCGAAAGCATGGACCACGTTCGGGCGTATGCGATGTAGTTCGCGAAGACACATCGCGGTGTAACTCAGCGATGCGACGGGCTTTGGCCCGCGGACCTGCAATCGACGAACCGGAATGCCGTCGACGGTGTCGCGCTCGGGGCTATCGTCGAGACGTCGCGTGATGACTGTAGACTCGATGCCCTTTGTTCTAAGGCGTGGCAGGATTGCCGCCAATTGCTTCTCCGCGCCGCCAATGAACGGTAGGTAGCATTGGGTGAGCATGGCGGCGCGCACTGATATCATACCCATTTGCAGGCAGTGCGATCGCGCCTAGCGGTCGTCTCGGGAGGAGAAGGTGAGCCGGACGTCGACGCTCGGTCCCTGTTAAATGGAACGTCGCATGCGAGGTGGAATTCATGATCGAACCGGCGTTTGCGGGCGAGTAGTCCTTGCTCATTGCCCGAGCCTATTTCTCCATCGAGTGGCTCGACACGAACCGGCGAATCCGAAATATGTGATGCCGCTGCGTCTTCGCCATGCAGATTGCAGCCCAAGGCACCGAATAAACCGAACATCGCGAGCTCCCAAAAAGGACCGTCAAAGTATAGCGCAAGCAGCACAGATCGCAGCGTAGTGCCGGCGGGCACGCAAATTCAACTGCCTATGGCATCGGCAGCCGCGCCCGGTCGGGTGGTCTGCGGCGGATTGTCACGGATTCCCGTCGGTGTCGAGAAGTGATCTAGTACCTCCCGTTCGGATGTCTGACGGTCTTTGAGGGAACCGAACGGCGGATCGTCATTCGGCCAAGTGTCGAGGAAGGAGGGTCATGGCGATCGGTGGACGCAGGTTGCTGCTTGGGGCGGGATGGACCTATGTCGCCCATCTGACCCCTCGCATTGTAACCTTTTTCAGCACCATCGTTCTGGCGCGCATTCTCGGGCCGGAGGCATTCGGCGCTATGGGGGCCGCTATGATTATCCTGCGGTATCTCGAACCGATCGCTGATGCTGGAGCTGGCGAGGGCATGGTGCAACGGCAGGGTGACGAGGAAGCGGCGGCGGACGCCGCGTTCACTCTTTCGTTGTTGGTTGGCGGAGCGTTGGCAGCGCTCATGTTTCTCGCGGCGCCCTACGCCGCGGCTTTCTTCGAACAACCGGAACTAACTGGGATCATTCGTGTCCTGTCACCAGTCTTGCTGGTGGTTGCAGCCGGCAGCAGCCAAGACGCCTGGTACCGCAAAAATTTCATGTTCTCGCAAAGGGTGGTTCCGCGGGTCGCCAGAAGCATAGTGCGGGCAGTGGTCTCGATTGCCCTCGCTTTAGCCGGCTTCGGCGTTTGGAGCCTGGTGGGCGGCTTCATTGCTGGCCAAGTTTCCGCAACCCTTCTCTACTGGCTGCTATCCACCCGCCGTCACAGGCTCGGTCTCAATCCGGACGTGGCGCGCAGCTTGCTTGGTTTCGGCTTACATGTCTCGATGGTAACGCTCTTCGGGGTTTTCGTCGAAACGATGGATCAGGTGATCGTCGCCCGGTTATTCGATGCGGCGTTGCTGGGCATATATGTGCTTGCGGCGATGTTCCCCGAACTGGTCGTGATGGGCATTTGCTATGCCGGCAGCCAGGTCGCTTTTCCCGCGTTTAGCAAAATGCAGAACCACCCGCGCTTGCTCAGAAACGGCTACCTAATCAGCAACCGGTACATCACTCTGTTGTGCTTCGCGTCGGCTGCCGGCCTTGCATGTGTGGCGGAAGACTTCATCGACCTCGCGTATTCGGATGAATGGCGCCCGGCGATCGCGGTGATCCAAGTACTTGCATTGGGTGCCGCGGTGCGTTCCATTGGATTCAATGCCGGCGACGTGTTCAAGGCCAAGGGAAATCCCGGCGTTCTCAATTTGTTGACGGCTGGTCGGCTCGTTCTCGTCGTTCCGCTGATGCTCGTGCTGTCGCCACTCGGATTGACTGGTGTCGCGATTGGGAAAACGCTTGCGGATCTGATTGTTACCGGTGCCACGATTTGGGTGGCGCAGCGCATGATTGGGTTTTCACTGCGCGAGTTTTTCTTGAGCCTCCGACCGCCGCTGATTGGCATGGCGCTTGTCGCTTGCACCTGCATCCTGGTTGGCATCCTTGGCGAAGAAGCCGAAATCTGGGTAAGGTTAATCTCAAAGGTCATCTGCGGAGGAATGGTCTTTGCTTTCTTCCTAGTGTCACAGAAGGCGCATCTTCAAATGCGCTCTGCGGCCAAACGACGGTGACGCAGCGACTGGCGGGTAACGGGAGCGCCCAGATCGTTCTTTCGGCGCAGAGAGAGAAGAGAGGCTTGGAACTTTGCTCACAATCGGTCAGGCATTCGTTGTTGCGCCAATGATTTGCTTGGGACGATTCGTGATGTATAGAAACGACATGACAGAGATGATTGGCCGTCGTACGTGCGAATACTACGATGACAAGATCACTGTTACCTAGTCGCAAGAGCACATGAAAGACCAACATCATCTCACTACGCCCCGACGCTTTCTACTTGTAGGTTGCTCTGGGTTTATTGGAAGTCACCTGCTGGAGCGGCTACTAAAGGACGTAGGTCTTGAAGTGGTAGGGTTCGACCTCGAAGCCGGAAAGATCGAGCACCTGCTGGGCCACGACAACTTCACGCTTCATCGCAAGTCGATTGACGAGGCTGTTGCCGACGGATCGATGCAGGAAGCGGTCGCCTGGGCGGATGTGGTCGTCAACCTTGCTGCGATCTGTAATCCCTACGAATACGCAATTCGTCCATCCGCGGTGATCAAGTCCAGTCTGTTCGACGCGCTGCCGATCGTAGATCTGTGTTGCGAGCTGAATACCTGGTTGATCCAGTTCTCGACATGCGAAGTCTATGGCCGCACGGTGTCGAGCTATGTCCCCGAGGAGGGGTATTCGGATCCCGATCTCTACGTACAGTCGGAGTCGCGCACGCCTCTCGTGATGGGGCCGGTGTCTAAGCAGCGGTGGTGTTATGCCTCGGCCAAGCAGACACTGGAACGCTATGTCTATGCGCTCGGATTCGAGCGCCAGATGCCGTTTACCATAATCCGCCCATACAATTTCTTCGGTCCGCGGATGGACTTCATTCCTGGGCGCGACGGCACCGGAATTCCTCGTGTCCTTGCATGCTTCATTACGGCGCTGCTCGACGACGAACCCTTGCTGCTGGTTGACGGTGGTACAGCACGTCGGACGATCACCTCGATCCACGACGCCATCGACGCGATGATGGCAATGTTCGATCGACCCCACGCCGCCACCGGGCAGATCTTCAATATCGGAGCTGACGGGAACGAGTTGACCATCAGTGAGCTGGCCCACCGGATGCGAGAGATCTACGCCGACGTTTCCTGCGATCCGCGAAAGCGCAACCTTCCGATTCTCAATGTGACCGGCGAAGAGTTCTATGGAAAGGGGGGGTACGAAGATTGCGATCGTCGTGTCATCGACTCCACGAACGCGACATCCCTTCTCGGTTGGTCCGCAAAGATCGGAATTGACGAAATCCTTAGGGAGACGATCTCCTACTATTATGAGATCTACGCCGACAAGACTGCCGTTGCGACGCGGTGACTGCCGGCGACATGCGGAAATGATCTGCAACACAGCATCCCGGTTGAGAAATCGCCCCGTCGAAACTGGGTCTTGGGCAATGCGCGCTGGAGAGATCGGTGTCTAGTTCCGGCGGAATCGGAACCACATTCAATGGATTCCGGGTCATCGGTTTCAAGCACCCGATCGACACGATAGAAACCTGCTACATTCCACCGGAAAAGCACCGCCTGGTTGATGAGATACACCGCGTTTTTCAGATCCTCGGTCAATCTGGCGACAAAACGTGCCTCATACTGAACAGCGCCTCGGGGCGTTTGCAGCCCGATGTCCTGGCCGCGCTTTGCCTTCGCATTTGGCGGCGGCGACCTCACATCGTGCTTGCCGGCGATATGTGGGAGCCATCCGGAGGCCTCAGGGGGCATGTGGAGAGCCTGGTGGTTCGGATGGTCGACTCCGCTATCTCAGCCTACGTCGTGCACACGTCCGACGAGCTCCGGGCCTTCCCTGAAAAGTGGGGGATACGTTCCGAGAAAGTCCACTGGGCGCCCTATTACCATTATGTTACTTCGGACATCCTGGAGCAGGACGTCCAAGAGAAGGGCTTTGTCTTTTCTGGTGGCAATTCTAAGCGCGACTATCATCCTTTGATCGAGGCAGCTCGCATGTTGCCGGATATCGAGTTCGTCATCGCGACGAACCGGCTGGAAAAACGCACGGACATTCCGGCAAATGTCACTTTCGGACCAATGAGTCACGTAGATTACTATCTCTCAATGAAATCTGCCGCTGCCGTCGTTACGCCGATCCGAACCAACCTGGTGCGCGCGGCGGGTCAACAAACATACCTGAACGCGATGCGGCTGGGGCGGCCGGTGATCGTGAACGACACCTATGGGGTGAGAGATCACATTCGCGATAACGTGGACGGTATCATCGTGGACGGATCGCCGCAGTCCTATCGCGATGCAATTTGCCATGTTCTCGACCCTGCCAACGAGAAGCACGTCCGATCGATGGTGGAATCGGCTTTGCAGCGCGTGGAGGCCGAGTTCACGCGGAGCCGCTATCTCGAACGATTGTACGACGTTGCTCGGACGGTTAGCTCCGGATCGTGAACTGAAGGCCACCGCGCGGCTTGTCTTCTGTTGGGGCTGGCCAACCCGTCGTAAGAGTGACTCGGAGAGAGGTAAGATTAACCGTCGAGGCGAGAGACTTGATCGGCCGTAACGCACGCGCACGTCACAAAGTGAATATGCACTCTGAACAAATGTCGCCGAAGCGGTGACGGTAATCAGATCCGCGCAGCCAAACGCTACCTAGCGAGAAACCTTCGCCCAGCGGACGTGATCGCGACCGACAATCACATCCCAGATCGCGAGTAGTGTGACCAAGCTCGACGACATAACGTGGAAGAAAAGGTGTGGTATTCGCCAACGTTTCTGATGCCTTTCGGCGATGGCGCCGATGATTGCCAACGCGATTGCCGAAAGTTGAAGGGCAAGCAACCCGACCATGAGTCTGTCGGTTGGGTCGAGGATTACGGCGATCACATTGGCGGCGAGGCCTGCCACGAAGAGTAGAGGAACGAAAAGCCTCAGAACTTTGTGCGCGATGAATGCCGCCAGTACGGCGGGACGATTGAGCGGCCATATTTCGCGCCGTGTGAGAAGCCGTAGCCGACCTGCGCTGATGCGACGTCGGCGCCCTCTTTCCTCTCTCACGCTTTGGGACGCGTCTTCCCATCCTATAGCATGCCGAGCGTAGCGAACATCCATGCCCCGCGTGAGAGTTGTCATGCCGATCCAGGCATCGTCATTCACGACCCCACTCGGGATGGGGTTCCACGCATCACGCCGGATCGCGAGCATCGATCCCACCGTAGCCACGGTCGCTCCCAGATCACTTTCCGCTCTTCGGACAAGGTCCTCGTAGCGCCAGTACATCCCTTCCGACCCGCCCGCGAGTTCCTTCGCGACAGACCCCTCGACGAAGCTTTTCCTGTGCGAGCCGGAGACCACTGCAACCTTCGAATCCGCGAATGGCGTAGTCAGGTAGGCAATCGCGTCGGTTGCGTACATCTCGGACGCGTCCGAGAATACCAGAATATCGCCGGAAGCTGCCTCCGCGCCGACGTTCATCGCGGCCGCCTTTCCCGCCCTTGGAGAGCGTTCAATCAGATACCAATTTGGTGTTTGCTCCATGGCTGCGCGCACAAGAGTCCCAGTTCCGTCTTCCGAACCGTCGTCGACGACAATCACTTCGTTGGGCAAAGGATTGAGCTCGGCGCAGTTCGCAAGCTTCTCGCCAATGATCCCAGCTTCATTGTGGGCGCATATGATAAGCGAGATGCGTGCGTCCGGAGCCGCGAAGTCATTGCGGTTGGGTCGCAGTATGCGAGAAGCGATAATCACGATGCCCGGATAGATTACGTAGTGGAAAAGCTGCAGGCCGATGCAGGCTAGAACAAAAAGGGCAATCATAACGCCTCCAGTCGCGCAGAAGTCGGAGCTCCCATGAAGCGATCTTGCTCGAATGATCTGGCCCCGTCCAGTTTGCCCTGCGCGAGTGCACGTCCGCTACAAGGGTCATCTTGGGGTGGCAGAGAATTGGTTAAGCGGGGCAGGGCGGTCTTGTTGCGTCTCAGGATGAAGAAGGATGACGCGTTTAAGTGCTTCCGCACCAGCCGCGAGATCATCCGCCTGGCGGCAATGCTCTGCGTTCGCTTCCCTCTGTCGCTCCGGACCGGCGAAGACTTGCAGCATGAGCGCGACGTCGGCCTTTGGGACTTTCCCGGAAAGTTCTCGGTTTGTCGGTGCATGTTTTGAAACAGTTTCCCTTGGTCTCCTTGTGTTTCAGGCCGGATTGCAAATCGGTGTACACCGGTTCGCTTCCGGTACTCGGCTCCAGATTCCTCACCCGTCAATCGATCGGCAACAACCAACTTGCAGTCCCTTGGCGCGCGCGGGATCGAAATCGTTGTGTAGACGCGACTACCCTGCACGCGTGATTCGCCACGTGCGCCTCTGAATGGGGTATTGAGTGTGCCTTCGCCTCTCAGCCGACTGAGCCTGATAGCGCGCGCTGAAAAGGGCATGACTCAAAGGCGATACTTTTTTTACCGGCTGGAGAAATCGAAGCCGTATCAGGTGCGGTGACCGGTTTACACGGAGCCAATAGTTGACCTTGTCTCTTCTCCCGACAGAGGTGCGACAGGCGCGAAGAGCCGGCAATAACGCTGGGTGCTCGCCGCTTCTCGCGGCCGGATGAGAGCAGGAGGACCCCAATGGCAAAGGCACTCGTACTTGAAGAAAAGGGTAAACTGTCGCTGAGGGAGTTTGCCTTGACCGACGAAGTTGGGCCCGAGGACGTGAAGGTCGCGATACGTACTGTGGGTGTCTGCGGATCGGACGTTCACTACTACACGCACGGCAAGATCGGGCATTTCGTTGTTGAGGAGCCGATGGTGCTCGGACACGAGGCGGCCGGCGTCGTGGTAGCAGCGGGGCCGGAGGTCAGGCATCTCAAGCCGGGGGATCGCGTTTGTATGGAGCCGGGTATCCCGAACCCGACGTCGCGCGCCTCGAAGCTCGGGATCTACAATGTCGATCCGTCGGTGCGCTTCTGGGCGACGCCGCCGATCCACGGTTGCCTGACGCCGGAGGTCGTTCATCCGGCCGCCTTCACCTACAAGATCCCTTCGACGGTCTCCTTTGCTGAAGGCGCGATGGTGGAACCCTTCGCCATCGGCATGCAGAGTGCCCTGCGCGCAAAAATCCAGCCTGGGGATATCGGCGTTGTCACGGGTGCTGGGCCGATCGGCATGATGGTGGCACTTGCCGCGCTGGCGGGCGGCTGCGCCAAGGTCTTCATTGCCGATCTTGCCCAGCCGAAGCTCGACATCATCGGAAAGTACGAGGGTATCGAGACGATCAACATAACCCACCAGCCGGTATCGCAGGCGATTGCCGAGGCGACGGATGGCTGGGGCGCCGATGTTGTCTTTGAATGCTCAGGTGCCGCGCCCGCCGTGCTGGACCTGCCTGCGCTGGCCCGCCCTGGTGGCGCCATCGTGCTCGTGGGGATGCCGGTGGACCCTGTTCCGATGGATATCGTCGGGTTGCAGGCCAAGGAGCTGCGGCTGGAGACGGTGTTCCGCTACGCCAATATCTATGACCGGGCGATTGCACTGATCGGTGCCGGAAAGGTCGACCTCAAGCCGCTGATTTCCGCGACGCTGCCGTTCGAGAAGAGCATCGAGGCTTTCGACCGCGCGGTTGAGGCGCGCGACAGCGACGTGAAAATCCAGATCGAAATGCCGGTCGCCTGAAGCCCTTGGGAGGCGAATTATGTACCTTGGACTCGATATCGGGACATCCGGCGTCAAGGCGATGCTGGTGGACGAGAGCTTCGCCAGTGTTGCTGTCGCCCAGGCCCCACTCACTGTTTCACGGCCGCATCCAGGATGGTCGGAGCAGGACCCCCTCGATTGGATCACGGCTTGCGAGACGGCCATTGCGGAACTTGCAAAGGGGCAGGGCGCTGCATTGGCCCGGCTGAAGGCCATTGGGCTTTCGGGCCACATGCACGGCGCGACGTTGCTCGACAGCGCCGACAAACCGCTGCGTCCCTGCATTATGTGGAACGACGGCCGCTCCGGGAAGCAGTGTCGGACCCTGGAAGCGCGGGCCGATTTTCGCGGGATTGGCGGGAATATCGTCATGGCCGGGTTCACGGCACCCAAACTGCTCTGGGTCGCTGAGAATGAGCCGGACGTCTTCGAGAAAACAGCGAAAGTACTGTTGCCGAAGGATTTCGTCCGGCTGTGGCTGACTGGCGAGCATGTTGCCGAGATGTCCGATGCCGCGGGAACGCTCTGGCTCGATGTCGCGCGGCGACAATGGTCAGAGTCCCTGCTTGAGGCGACAGGCCTGACGATCGCGCAGATGCCGTCGCTCGTCGAAGGGTCTGACGTCTCCGGCATGTTGCGCCCGGAGCTGGCCGAAAAGTGGGGCGTGCCCCAGGTGCCGGTTGCGGGTGGCGGTGGTGACAATGCAGCCACGGCTTGCGGCATGGGCGTCATCTCACCGGGAACTGGGTTCCTGTCGCTTGGCACGTCCGGCGTGCTCTTTGCCGTCACGGACCGATATGCACCGAATACTGACGAGGCCGTGCATGCCTTTTGCCATGCCGTCCCGGAGACCTGGCACCAGATGGGGGTGATCCTCTCGGCCACGGACAGTCTCACCTGGTTGTCGGAAATAACCGGAAGGTCGCCCGCGGATCTGGCGGCGCTGCTGCCGGAGAGGATCACGGAGCCATCCGGCATCGGGTTCCTGCCGTACCTGTCCGGCGAGCGGACGCCGCATAACGACCCCGACGCGACCGGCGCTCTGTTTGGTTTGCAACGGGTGTCGCAACTCCCCGATCTCGTTCAGGCGACGATGGAGGGCGTGGCCATGGCATTCGGCGATTGCGTGCGGGCGCTGCGCCTTGCGGGCACGGAGATTGAGGCGGCTTACGCAGTTGGCGGCGGCGCGCGCTCAACACAGTGGCTGCAAATCATGGCGGCGGTTACTGGGCTGACGCTTCTGCAACCGGAGGACGGAGATTTCGGCGCGGCGTTTGGCGCCGCCAAGCTCGCGGCTTCCTGTGCAACCGGGGATGTCTCCTCCGAGGTATTTGCGCCCCCGAAAGTTGCGGGCAGGATCGAGCCCGATGCGGATCTCGCGGAAAAGTATCTGCCGCACTACAGCAAATATCGGGAAAGCTATCGCGCCCTTTGCCCGTTGAGCTGAGGCTCGCCATCAGGCAGATACCGCGCCTCAAGCCTCTTGGGTTTGCTTGTGCGCTCTTGAACCACGTGAAAGCAGGAAGGGCAGTGCCCATCCTGCTTTTTTACTTTTTTTCATACCGTTACGGGCTGGTTTGCCGAGTTGCTTCTCGTGTGCGGCGTTCCTCCGGCTCGCCACATGCGTGTGAGCCAAGCAGGTCAACTCGCCTATGGCATGCGGTGGGGATTCGACGCGCGTAATGTGCACGACGCGTGAACTCGGGCGATTCTGGTGGAATCGGCGGTGACGATGCGTAGCGCATCCCCGCCCAAAAGTTCTGCGATGTGCGTTTTTTTCCCTGTTTCGGGCAAAAAACTATCAGCGAAAGCTCTGTCGTAGCGTGGAAGCGGCTATTCCAACTTTGCTAGGAATACAGGCACCGCTCGGGGGCATATCCGTTGGAGGAGGGTCGGCCCGGAGCGAAACAAGGGAGAGAGAACCGTGCAACCAGATCTGGAACTCGTGCATATCAGGAAAGGCGAGTCCTTCGCCGCCTGGCAGCATGGTTACCCGTTCCGGACGGTGCGCTGGCACTATCACCCCGAATACGAGATCCATCTTGTCGTCGCCACGACCGGCAAGTTCTACATCGGCGATCACGTCGGGCATTTTGAACCCGGCCAGCTCGTCATGACGGGGCCGAATCTGCCACAGAACTGGATCAGCAATGTTCCGGAGGGCAGGGTAGAACCGCGCCGTAGCCGGGTCATTCAGTTCCCCGAGTCGTTTATCGAGGAGACAATGGCGGCAGTCCCGGAAATGGCCGCACTGCGCCCAATATTGGAGCGCAGTCGGCGGGGCCTGCTTTTTGCCCCTGAAACCGGGCGCGCAATCGAACCATTGATGGGCCGGCTCGTGGAGACCCGCGGCATTCAACGCATCGCACTCTTCTGCGAGATCGTCGACATGCTGATCCATGCTCCCGAGCCTCAAATCCTGGCGAGCCTGAACTTCCAGCTCAACATGGGCAAAGCCGACGACACGACGATGAACCGTGCGATCGCCTACTTGCGGGAAAACCTGACCGATCAGGTGAGCGAGGCCGATCTTGCCGACCTGACCGATATGAGCCTGAGCAGTTTCTCGCGTGCCTTCAAGCGGCACACGGGCATGACGCTCGTGCGTTACAAGAACCAGCTTCGCATCGATCTGGCTTGCCAGATGCTACTGACCGACCCCGAAACGCGGGTGGCGGACATCTGCTTCGACGTCGGCTTTGCAAACCTGTCGAACTTCAACCGTCACTTTCTGAAACTGAAAGGAATGTCTCCGTCATCATTCCGAGCGACGTTCGCCGCCAACGATGCCGTTCGAATGACCGGATAGCTCCGACACACATGAAACCGATTTCCACGCGACGGGCATGGGGCCCGCCGCGAACGGGTGAGACTTGTCAATCTTCAGCAAAGGGAGGAACCCAATGAAGACCCTCATGAAAACCGTATCCGCCGCAGCGCTCGGCATCATCGCATCTGCGGCGGTCGCAACCGCAGACGACGGGAAACTCAAAATCGGCATGACGTTCCAGGAGATGAACAACCCCTACTTCGTCTCCATGCTCGAGGCGCTCAAGGAAGCCTCGGCGGTGCTGGGTGCCGACCTCGTCGTCACCGATGCGGCGCACGACGTTGCCAAGCAGATCTCGGATGTCGAAGACATGCTCCAGCAGGACATCGACATCCTGTTGCTGAACCCGACCGACAGCGCCGGGATCGAGTCGGCGGTCAAGATGGCCAAGGACGCCGGCGCTATCGTGGTTGCCGTCGACGCCAACGCCAATGGTCCGGTCGATACCTTCGTCGGCTCCAAGAACCGCGACGCCGGGTACATGTCCTGCAAGTACATGGCCGAGGCCCTTGGCGGCGACGGTGAAGTGGCCATTCTCGACGGTATTCCGGTTATCCCGATCCTGCAGCGTGTCGAAGGTTGCAAGGCCGCGCTGGAAGAATTCCCCGGCATCGCATTGGTCGACACCCAGAACGGCCGCCAGGACCGTTCGGTGGCGCTCGGCGTCGTCGAGAACATGATCCAGGCCCACCCGAACCTCGAAGGCATCTTCTCGGTCAATGATGGTGGCGCCATGGGCGCTTTGGCTGCCATCCAGGGCTCTGGCCGCGACATCAAGCTGACGTCGGTCGACGGCGCGCCGGAAGCGGTCGATGCGATTGCCAAGGGCACGCCCTTCATTGAAACCACTGCGCAATTCCCGCGCGATCAGGTCCGCGTCGGCCTCGGTATGGCGCTGGCGCAACTCTGGGGTGCCCGTGTGGTGCCTTCCGAAGTGCCGATCGACGTGATGGTGGTGGACGCCAAGAACGCCGAGGGCTTTGGCTGGTAACGAGTTCCCTCCCCAGGTCACTCCCGCGTCAACGGCGGGGGTGGCCTCCCTGACAACGATGCGGAGCGTCCCATGCTGGAAATGAAGAACATCAAGAAAAGTTTCGGCAAGGTCGAGGTCCTGCGCGGCGTGGATCTCGAAGTGCGTGCGGGCGAAGTACATGCGCTGCTTGGCGAAAACGGTGCCGGAAAGTCGACACTGATGAAGGTGCTCTGCGGCATAATCTCGGCCAGCGCTGGTACGATCAGGATCGACGGCGAGGAATGTGCGTTTGCCAATTACGACGCGGCCATCGCCGCCGGCGTCGGGATCGTTTTCCAGGAATTCAGCCTCATCCCCTATCTTTCCGCGGTTGAGAACATGTTCCTCGCACGGGAATTGCGCAATCGCTTCGGTCTGCTGGATCGGCGTGCAATGCGGAAGAGGGCGCAGGAGATCCTGCAGCAACTCGATGTGGATGTCCCGCTCAACGCGCCTGTTTCGCGTCTGTCCGTTGCCGAACAGCAATTCGTCGAGATTGCGAAAGCGCTCTCGCTGGATGCGCGGATACTGGTGCTGGACGAGCCCACCGCAACCCTGACGCCTACCGAGGTGGAGCGCCTGTTCAAGGTTATCCGGGAGCTTCGGCGCAAGGGTGTGGCCATCGTCTTCATTTCGCACCATCTGGAAGAGATTTTCCAGATCTGCGACCGGATCACGGTGCTGCGCGACGGCGACTACATCGGTACATGCGACGTGGCCGATGTGAACAATGATACGCTGGTCGAAATGATGGTCGGCCGCAGGATCGAACAGAGCTTCCCGCCGAAGCTGGAGATCCTGGCCGAGACAGACATCGTGCTGGATGTGGAGGCCGTGCAGCTCAAGCGCGGCGGGCCGGTTTCCTCCTTCGCGCTCCGGCGCGGCGAAATCATCGGTTTTGCGGGCCTCGTGGGATCGGGGCGCAGCGAGACGGCCATGGCGCTGCTCGGGGCCTTTCCCGGCGCGACGTGCCGGATGAAACTCGAAGGCAAGGATGTGAAATTCACCGAACCGGCCGACGCGTTGGCCGCCGGTATCGGGTTGCTGCCCGAGAGCCGCAAGGAGCAGGGGCTGATCACCAGCTTCTCGATCCTGCGAAATATCTCGATCAACAACTACGGGAAGTACCGTAAGAACCACTGGTTCATCGATCTCAAGAAAGAGCTCGCCTGCACGCAGAAAGCGATGCGCCAGGTCAGTGTGAAGGCGACCGGCCCGAACGACCGGTTGGATACGCTCTCGGGCGGCAACCAGCAAAAGGTCGTGGTGGCGCGTTGGATCAACCACGACATGAAGATCCTGATCTTCGACGAACCCACGCGGGGCATCGACGTCGGGGCGAAAGCAGAAATCTATCAACTCATGCGCGAGCTGACCAAACAGGGCTGCTCGATCATCATGATCTCCTCGGAGCTTCCGGAAGTTCTTGGGATGTCCGACCGGGTCTGCGTTTTCCGCGGCGGCGGTATTGTGGCGACCGTAGAGGGCGAGGACATCACCTCCGAAAAGATCATGACGCATGCAACGACCGGGAGGCAGGACCATGCCGCATGATACGACGCTCAACAGCCCCGAGAAGGCGCGCAAGTCGGGGGGGCTGAACATTGCCCAGGTGCTGCATTCACCCCTGGTGCTGCCACTGGCCGGGCTGATCGTGGTTTCGATCCTCATGGGGTTGGCGAGCGAAAACTTCTTCAGCGTTTCCAATATCATGAACGTACTCCGCCAGGTCTCTATCAACGGGATACTCGCGGTCGGCATGACGTTCGTCATCCTAACCGGCGGGATCGACCTTTCGGTCGGTGCGGTGATGGCGCTGTCCGGGACGATCTGCGCGGGACTCGTGGTGAACATGGGGCTTCCCGGCGCGGTCGGGCTCGCCGGCGGCATGCTGGTCGGCGTGGTCTTCGGACTCTTCAACGGGGCTCTCGTGGCCTGGGGCCGGATGCCCGCAATCATCGTGACGCTGGCCACAATGGGCGTCGCGCGTGGGCTTGGTCTCATCTACTCTGGCGGGTATCCGATCAGCGGCCTACCGCCCTGGATGTCGTGGTTCGGCATCGGCCGGATCGGGATTGTTCCGGTCCCGGTGATCCTGATGTTCGTGATCTACGTGATCGCCTGGGTGCTTCTGCAACGGACCCCCTTCGGACGCCACGTCTATTCCATTGGTGGAAACGAGACGGCCGCGCGGCTCTCCGGCGTGAAGACGCAATGGATCAAACTGGCGATCTACACCATCTCCGGGCTGACCTCGGCACTGGCGGCGGTCATCCTGACCGGGCGCCTGATGAGCGGCCAGCCCAATGCGGGTGTTGGCTTCGAGCTTGACGCGATTGCCGCCGTGGTGCTGGGCGGCACGGCCATCGCTGGCGGGCGCGGGCTGATCTTCGGAACGCTGATCGGCGCGGTCCTGCTCGGCATTCTGAACAACGGTCTGAACCTCATGGGGATCAACCCCTACCTGCAGGACGTGATCAAAGGCTTCATCATCCTGCTCGCCATCTACATCGGGCGCGAGTGGCGATGATGAACGGGGCGGGGGTCGCAGCGGTATCGAGCGCGATCTCCCGCGGCATCCGGGGCGGTACCGCCCCGCGAGACCCGCCCGCACCGATTTAGGCCGTCCGCCCGGTTGGTATCGGGCCCGCGGAAATCGACCGACATGCACGAAGTGCAACCACCGCCGGGCGGTGGGCCAGTCGGGCTTTGCCGCGCACCAGGCATGTGACCGGCGCCCGATGGGCGGGCACCGATCCGGAATACCCCAGCCCGGCCTTGAGTGGTCGCGCAAAGATCGTGAGGAAAACCATGGATTTCAAGGGCAAAACTGTCATCGTCACAGGCGCTGGAAAGGGCATTGGCCGCGTCGCTGCACGCCTGCTGGCCGATCGTGGTGCCAGCATCGTCGGCATGAGCCGGACGCTGGATGAACTCGCCGGATTACCAGAGGAGACCGGCGCCCGTGTCATCGCCGCCGACTTCGCCGATGCCGCCTCTGTGCGCGGGGCGATGAAGGAGGCTGGAACCGCCGACTACCTCGTCAACTGCGCCGGTATCAATGTGCTGGAAACGGTGCTGGACATGACCGATGCCGGGTGCGACGCGGTTCTCAACATCAACCTGCGCGCGGCACTGATCGTCGCGCAGGAATTCGCACGCGCCCGCGTGGAGGCCGGCGGCGGCGGCGCCATCGTCAATATCACCTCGATTGCCGGCCACCGCGGCTTCCCGGAGCATGTGTGCTATGCGGCGTCCAAGGCTGGTTTGGAAGGCGCGACACGCGTGATGGCCAAGGAACTCGGGCCACACGGTATCCGCGTGGTGGCGCTTGCGCCCACGATCACCATGACCGAACTCGCAGCCGAAGCATGGAGCGATCCGGTCAAGAGCGAGCCGATGATGGTGCGTCACCCCGTCGGCCGCTTCGCCGAGCCCGACGATATCGCGCGTGCCATCGCCATGCTGCTCAGCGACGACGCGGCCATGGTGACCGGCTCGGTTCTTTCGGTTGACGGCGGTTTCCTCGCCGTCTGAGCGGCCGCTTTCAACGTCAAACAAGGAGAATGAAAATGGCTGAATCGCTCGAAGGCAAGATCGCCGCAATCACCGGTGCCGCGTCCGGCATAGGGTTGGCCACGACCGAGGCGTTGATCGAGGCTGGCGCGACCGTCGTCATGGTGGATTACGATGAAAAGGCGTTGGCCGAGCAGACCGCCCGGCTCGGTGACAAGGCAATCGCGCAAGTCACCAACCTGATCGATCCCGATAGCTGCGCGGCGATGGTGCCGGAGATCCTGGAAAAGGTCGATCACGTCGATATCCTCTACTGCAACGCGGGGACCTATATCGGCGGCGATCTGGTGGAGACGGACACCGCCACCATCGATCGGATGCTCAACCTGAACGTGAATGCGGTGATGAAGAACGTGCGTGACATCGCACCGCACATGATCGAGCGTGGCACCGGGGATATCGTCGTAACCTGCTCCATCGCCGGGCATTTTCCGACCTATTGGGAACCCGTCTATGCCGGCTCCAAGTGGGCGGTGACCTGCTTCGTTCAGACGATGCGGCGCCAGATGATCCCGCATGGCATCCGCGTCGCGCAGGTCTCGCCGGGGCCGGTCATCTCCGCGCTCCTCGCCGACTGGCCGGAAGAAAACCTGCGCAAGGCCAAGGAATCCGGCTCGCTCATCGAGGCGTCCGAGGTGGCCGATGCGGTGATGTACATGTTGACGCGTTCTCGTACCGTCACGATCCGGGATATGTTGGTTCTGCCGACCAACTTTGACCGAGTCTGACGCCTGCGCCGCGGCTGCCTCCTCCCGGGCAGCCGCGGTCCGGGGCTTGCGTCCGGAGATCTCGTTCGAGGCCCGTCGATCAGGATAATGGAGTAACGAAAATGACCCAATTCTACATGGGTATCGACGTCGGAACAGGCAGTGCCCGGGCCGGCGTTTTTGATTCTGCAGGGACCTTGTTGGGGACCGACAAGCGCGACATCACCCTCTTTCAGGAGCCCGGCTCCATTGTCGAGCAATCCTCCGACGAGATCTGGGCGGCTGTGTGCAGTGCCAGCAAGGGCGCTATCGCTGCTGCGGGTGTCGATCCGGCCGCGATCAGGGGCGTCGGTTTCGATGCGACCTGTTCGCTCGTGGTGTTGGGGGAGGGGGGCGCGCCGCTCGCCGTCGGTCCATCCGATGAACCGTCGCGCAACATCATCGTCTGGATGGACCATCGGTCGGTCGCGCAGGCGGAGCGGATCAACGCCATGGGTCACCGGGTACTGGACTATGTCGGTGGACGCATCTCGCCGGAGATGGAGACGCCCAAGCTCTTGTGGCTTAAGGAAAACCGCCCGAACACATTTGATGCGGCCTGGCGATTCTTCGATCTCACCGATTTCCTCACCTGGAAATCCACCGGCAGCGAGGCGAGGTCGATCTGCACCGTTACCTGCAAGTGGACCTACATGGGGCACGAGGCCGCCTGGGACGAAAGCTATTTCAGGGAGATTGGACTTGGGACCTTCGCCGACGAAGGATTCATCCGTATCGGTACCGAGGTCGTGGAACCTGGAACACCGCTTGGCGGCGGGTTGACGGAGGCCGCAGCAGCGGACCTGGGGTTGGTGGCCGGCACGAAGGTTGGCGCCGGACTGATCGATGCCCATGCCGGAGGTATCGGGACTGTCGGTGCAGAGGGAGCCGGCGGGCCGGAGGCCAACCTTGCCTTTGTCTTTGGTACCTCGTCCTGCACGATGACGACCACGCGGGACCCGGTTTTCGTGCCCGGAGTCTGGGGACCGTATTACTCGTCGATGGTGCCGGGTACGTGGCTCAACGAGGGCGGGCAATCCGCGGCCGGTGCAGCAATCGCGCAGTTGCTCACCCATCATCCCGCGACCGCGGAAGCTTCAGATGCTGCGAAGGCAGCGGGCAAGTCCCTTCCGGATTGGTTGGCGGAGCGTGCGACGGACGCCGGAAAATCCGCGGCCGGGGCGGCCCGGCTTGCGGACGGCGTTCACGTGGTGCCTGAGTTCCTCGGGAACCGCGCGCCTCACGCCGATCCGCATACCCGTGCCGTGATTGCCGGGCTCGGGATGGATAGCGATGTCGACAGCCTTGTACGCCTCTACATCGCCGGTATTTGCGGGTTGGGCTATGGGCTGCGCCAGATCATCGACACGCAGGCCGAGAATGGTGCGCACATCAAGACCATCGTCATCAGTGGTGGCGCGGGGCGGAGCGATCTGGTGCGCCAGTTGCTTGCCGATACGACGGGCGTGCCCGTTGCGGCGCCCAAGACGGAAGAGCCGGTCTTGCTGGGCTCGGCGATACTTGGCGCGGTGGCGGCAGGTGGTTTCTCCGACATGCCTGCGGCGATGGCGGCGATGTCGGCCAACGCGGCTGAATACAAGCCGAGTGGGGCGGATGTTCGCGCCTACCATGATCGCCGGTTCGAGATGTATGGGAAATTCCAGGCGCTCGCCCGAGAGGCGGCCGTCCGGGATTGAACCCGAACCGGTCTCGGTCCGTCCATCTGGCATCTAAAGGAGCTGACATGCCGCCAGTGCAAGCCATTCTCTTTGATCTCGACGGCTGCCTTGTCGACAGCGAGCCACTGTCGCTGGCCGCGCTTGCTGCCGAAATTCGCGCGGCCGGTCTTGCCGAAGTGACGTTCGAAGACATGCGGGATCGCTACCTCGGGGTGTCGATGCCGCTTGTCTGCGAGGAGGTGTCACAGCGCCTCGGCCGCCCCTGTCCGCCGGATTTCCGGGAGAACTACGTGCGGCGCCTGTTTGCCGCCTACGACGAGACCCTGCCGCGGATTGAGGACATGGTCGAGGTTCTGGACCGGTTTCAGGACGAGGGACTGGCAACATGCATCGTGTCCGGCGGCGGGCTCTCGCGGATCCGCCACACGCTCGACCGGGCCGGGCTGTCGGCCCGGTTCGGCCCGCGGATATACAGTGGCGAGGAGGTACCCTGCGGCAAACCTGCGCCTGACCTCGTATTGCACGCGGCCGCCGAGCTTGGTGTGGAGCCGCGATCCTGTGTCGTGATCGAGGACTCGCCCCATGGCATCGTCGGCGCAATCGCGGCCGGAATGCGAGCGATTGGCTTCACCGGGGGGCAGCACCTCGAAGGGATCCGGGACCAGCATGCGAAAGTGCTGCGCGATGCGGGCGCGGAATTCGTTTCGGAACAGGCGTCCGAGCTCTTTTTCGCGGCGCGGCCCTTTGATCGGGCGGCGGGGCAGAACTGATCCGGTTCGCCTGTCCAAATCGATTCAATGTGAGCTGAGGGTGACGCCTGGCGGGGGCGTACCAAATTCCGTCGGCCGCGAATTACTCTGACAACAATGGCATGACGAGCGAGAACAATTCAGCCTGCGAGGAGATCCCGCACTTGCGATAGAGCTGTTTGCGGAAAACCTTCACCGTTTGCGGGCTTATCCCCAAACGCAGCCCGATGGAAACGGAGCTGTGTCCGCGCAGGATGAGCAGGGCCACTTCCGATTGGCGTTGGCTGAGGGAGATGCCGTTGCGCACCACGAGTTCGTCGCGGAGTCGCCGAACGAGCGCGGCGTCCGTGTAGTCGCCGCTGGAGGAGAGGCCGGCCCATTGCTTTCTGATCAACCCGCAGGCAATCGCGCTCAGTCTTTGTGCAACCTCTAGGTCGCGAGGCGAAAAGACCCGTCCCGAACTCGAGTCGCGACCGAGGCAGATTTGAACGGAAACGCCATCTGCCGGGTAGGCCACATAGGCGACTTCGTCGATCAATGTCGTGCGGCGATAGTAGCTTGCGTAGTACTCGTTTCGCTGGAACTGGTCAGGCGCGAATTCACGCAAGCGATAGAGCCCCTCTGCAACCCTCGCCACATGTAACTCATGGAACGGGTCCAGAAGGTAAGCGCCTGAAATATAATCTGTTTCTATCTTCTCGTGGACCTGCGGCATGCGCGATTGCGTGAACAGGATCTCCGGGCGGCGGGTTTGGAAATACGCCAGCATTGTCGTATTATCGATCTCGAAACTACGGTGCAGCCAGCCATAGAGAGCGGCGGTAAAACCCTCTGTCCCAAGGGCTGAGATTGCGGCGCCGAGATGTGCCTCGGTTGCGTTTGGCAGGGCTCTGATAATACCCCCTTGGGGGTATATACCCCCCGTTGAGCCGGTCTTTAGCGTTATCATTGTCAATCTGGGGGTATGCCGCAAGAGGGGTCGATGAACCAGAACAGTATCGCTGTGGATGTCGAAAACGTCGTGAAGCGCTATGACAGCGTGACCGCGCTGCATGGCGTGTCGATGGATATCCGCGAAGGCGAGTTCTTCACGCTGCTGGGTCCGTCCGGTTGCGGCAAGACCACGCTCCTGCGTTGCATCGCAGGCTTTGAGGACGTCACCGAAGGGGCGATCCGCCTGCGTGGCGAGGATATCGCGCCGCTTCCGCCGCATCGCCGACCCGTGAACACGGTGTTCCAGCAATATGCGCTCTTTCCGCACATGACCGTCCTGGAAAACGTCAGCTTCGGGCTGCGCCGACGCGGCTGGATCGAAATGGATGCCGAGGCGCGGGCCCGCGAAGTTCTGGAACTGGTGCAGCTCAAGGATTTTGCTCAACGGCGGCCCGGTCAGCTTTCGGGCGGGCAACAACAGCGGGTCGCGCTTGCACGGGCACTCGCCCCGAACCCCGAGGTGTTGCTGCTTGACGAGCCGCTGTCTGCGCTGGACCTCAAACTGCGTCAGGCCGTGCGGGTCGAGTTGAAACAAATCCAGCGCGAAACGGGCATCGCCTTTGTTTTTGTCACCCACGATCAGGAAGAAGCGCTGACCATGTCCGACCGGATCGCGGTCATGTCGGAGGGCTATGTGCAGCAGATCGGTACGCCGCGTGACATTTACGAGGCACCGCTCAACCGCTTCGTCGCCGATTTCATCGGCGAGACCAACCTGCTCGACGTGGAGGTCGCCGCTGTTTCGGAGGGAATGGCGGAGGTCTTCCTTCCCGGTGGATTGGCATTGCGCTGTCCGGCAGCCGCGAGCGCGGTCGCGGGGCGCGGGCATCTGTCCGTGCGCCCGGAACGCATCTCCATCGGTCCGAAAAGCGCAGAGACACTCCCGGCAACGGTGACAGATCACGTCTACCTGGGCACCGACATCCACCTGCACGCGCGCCTCGTCGATGGTGAGCCGATCCTCGTGCGAATGCAGAATTCTGAAAGCTCCGGCATCCCAGAACGCGGCAGTGAGCTTGGACTGCGTTTCGAGGCCGGCGCTGCGCGCCTGTTGGTGGACTGATGGCCGCGGCCGCGCCGGCCGGCGCAACCCGATCCGAGATCTACCGTGGCAACGGCCCGCGGTTAATGCTGCCCGTCTGGGCTTTCATCGGCATTTTCCTGGTCCTCCCCGTATTGCTGATGGCGATCTATTCCTTCCTCACCAAGGAATTCCGTGGTGGAGTGATCTGGGAAATCACACTTGCGGCCTACGACCAGTTCTTCCTCGACCGGGGCCTTTTCGGCGACGAGCCGCCGCAGATCGAGTGGACGTATATCGGCATTTTCTGGCGTTCGATCTGGCAGGCGGGGCTCGCAACGTTTTTTTGCCTGCTGATCGGCTTCCCGACGGCTTGGTTCATCGCCACCCGGAATGCGGCGGTGCGGCCCGTATGGCTGTTTCTCGTCACCATTCCCTATTGGGTGAACCTGCTGATCCGCACGGTTTCGATGAAATTCCTGATCCGCGATACCGGCCCGCTCAACGAGTTCCTGCTCTGGCTTGGCGTGATCTCCGAGCCGTTGTCGCTCATCAACACAAACTTCGCTGTGCAGCTCGGGCTCTTCTACTCCTATCTGCCATTCATGGTCCTGCCGGTCTATGCCGCGGTTGAGCGCTACGATTTTGCGCTGTCGGAGGCCGCCGCAGACCTCTACGCGGACAACTGGACGACCCTGCGGCTCGTAATCCTGCCGGTGGTCAAGCCCGGTATCGTGGCGGGGTGCATTCTCGTTTTCGTTCCCTCGCTCGGCGCGTTTCTCGCACCCGACCTGCTCGGAGGCGCCAAGACCTTCATGATCGGATCGCTCATTGAGGAGCAGTTCAAGGGCGCGGCGGGAAACTGGCCCTTTGGGGCGGCAGCCGCGATGATCCTTTTGACCATCGTTTTGGGGGTGCTGCTGTTGCATGCCCGAGCGCAAGCGAAAGGGGGGCGGTGATGGGGTTCCGGCAGAATTTCGAACCGTGTCGGCTCGGCGCGCTGAAACGCCCGTTAACAAGCCCAAGGCGCCGGACGAACGCTTTGTCACCCATCCGCGCAACTCGGATGTTCGCAGGCTTTGGCTGCACTAAAGCGCCCCGTTCGGATGTCGCCGCGCCCCCTCGCGGCCAGGTGCTCGCCCGGCGCGTGGGTGGCGATCAGCCCGGGGGCCGTTGCCGATGATCAAACCCCTCGATTTGCGCCGCTTCACGGGTTTCCGCGCCCTGACGATCCTCTGCCTCGTCGTGCTCTACGCGCCTCTGATCATCGTCGCGATCTACAGTTTCAACGACAGCACCTCGATCACCCGGTGGGGCGGCTTCTCGCTCAAGTGGTACGTGGATGTCTTCACCGGGCCCGATGCGCCGAAATTCCGCAACGCGGCAATCAATTCCTTCACCATCGCCATTGGTGCGGCGACCTGCGCCACTATCATCGCCACGGCTGCCGCCGTCGCCATGAACCGTGCCGGGCGCTTCAGGGGCAAGGTGGCGAGCCTTGCGCTCATCAACCTGCCGCTGATGGTGCCGGAGATCGTCACGGCCGTTGCCTCGCTGATCTTCTTCATCACCATCGGGTTCAAGACCGGGTTGATGACCATTTTCATTGCCCACCTCGTCTTCTGCATCCCGTTCGCCTATCTGCCGATTTCGGCGCGGATGCAATCTGTGCCGGATGTCTACGAACAGGCGGCGATGGATCTCTATGCGACACCCTGGGAAGCCTTCCGGCTGATCCTGCTGCCACTGATGATCCCGGGCATTCTCTCGGGCTTCCTGCTCGCCTTCATCATCTCGCTCGACGATTTCCTGATCACGAACTTCGTCAAGGGTGCGGGGATCGAGACCCTGCCCACGGCGATTTTCGGATCGGTCAAACAGGGCATCAAGCCCAACATCATGGCCATCTCGACGCTGCTTCTTGGCGTCTCGGTGGTCTTCGTCACGCTCTCCTGGTTCATCGGCCGGGCGGGTCAATCAAAAAACTAACCACGATATCCAACAGCGGAGTAACGCCATGAAAACCTTTCTGACCACCACGGCCCTCGCGCTCGCCCTTGCGGGCACTGCCCACGCCGAAGGAAAGCTCTCGATCTATCACTGGTTCGAGTACATCCCGCAAGAACTGCTCGACAAGTTCGCCGCGGAATACGACGTCGAGGTCACGATGGACACCTACGACAGCAACGAGGCGCTTCTGGCGGCGCTCAAGGCGGGCAAGCTTGGCGAATACGACGTCGCGGTGCCGGGTGACTACATGGTCAAGATCATGGGCGACGAGGGGATGCTGGACACGTTCGAGCCCTCCGAACTGTCGAACTTCGGCAATATCGAGGATCAGTGGCTCGACGTCGCCTTCGATCCCGGCCGCAAATCCTCCATCCCTTACCAGTGGGGCTCGACATCGTTTTCGGTTAACAAGGAGGTCTATGGCGGCGATCTCGACAGCCTCGGGCTGATCTTCGAGCCGCCGGCGGAACTGAAGGGCAAGATCAACGTGCTCGACACCGCGGGCGAGACGCTGACGCTCGCCTCGCTTTACCTTGGCATCCCGCAATGCACCGCCGACCGCGACCAGCTCAAGGCGCTCAACGATCTGGTGCAGACCGCCAAGGCCGATTGGGCCTCCTTCGGCTCCGATGTCGCCAAGGACGTGCTGGTCTCCGGCGACGCTGCGGCCGGCATGATCTGGTCCGGCTTTTCGGCCAAGGCCCGTTCGGAAGGCGCGCCGATCGAGTATGTCTTCCCCAAGGAAGGCATGATCGTTTGGATGGACAACGTTGTCCTGCTGAAGGATGCCCCGAACCGCGACAACGCGCTGAAATTCATGAACTTCCTGCTGGAGCCCGAAAACGCGGCGGCCGTGACGAACTACGCCCAGTATACCGCAGGCGTGAAGGATGTCGCGCCATTGCTCGACCCGGAGGTCGCCAACTCGCCGGAATCCAACCCGCCGGAAGGGGTGACCGGTGTCTTTGTGGAAGCCTGCCCGGAAGAGGTGCAGGTCATGTACGACGCGATCTGGACGAACCTGAAGAAGTGAGCCTCACGCTCGCCCTCTACCAGGGGCCGCCCGCTATGGGCGACCCCGAGGCGGCGCTGCTTCGTCTCGGCCGCCAGCTTCGTGCTGCGACCGCGGCGGGCGCGCATATGCTGGTCGCGCCGGAACTGTTCCTGCCCGGATACAACCGGCCAGACCTGCATGGGCCTCTTGCGCAACTGCAAGGCGGAGAGTGGTGTGAGCGTCTTGCCGACATGGCGCGGCAAACGGGCTGTGCGGTGACCGTCGGCTGGGCCGAGCGGTCAGGGGATTCTGTTTACAACGCCGCTTCTGCATGGAGCAGGGACGGTCGCCTACTCGGGCACTACCGAAAAATCCAGCTCTTTGGCGCAATGGAGAAGGCGAGTTTCGCCGCTGGCCGCGACTATTGTCTGTTCGATCTCGATGGCGTGCCGACCGGATTGTTGATCTGCTATGACGTGGAATTCGCTCCCCATGTGCGGGCACTGGCCGAACGCGGGGCGAAACTGTTGCTGGTGCCGACGGCCAACCCTGCCGGATTTGACCATGTTTCGGAAACCTTCGTTCCGGCCCGTGCCGCCGAGATGGACATGACCATCGTTTACGCAAACTACTGCGGGTCCGAAGGCGAAATTGCCTTTGGCGGCCTGTCTCGGATCGTTGGCCCCGATGCCCGTACACTGGCCTGTGCCGACCGCTCAGAAGCGTTGCTTGTTGCCGCTCCCGCCCCATCTGTCGACCCGGCCTTGCGGTCCACCCAACTCACCGATTTTCGAAAGGTCTGACGCAATGTCTCTCGATCTCGACATGTCCACCGACGGCGTCCTCACCGCCGATACCCATCTCGTGCAATCCTTCGCGGACCTCAACGCACTCAAGCAGGACGGGGCGCGGACCGTCATTGTGGGTGCCGAAGGGGCCTATGTTACCGACAGTGAGGGCAATCGCCTCATCGACGGCATCGGCGGGCTCTGGTGCGTCAATGCAGGTCACCGGCGGCCGGAGATCATCGCCGCCATCACCGAGCAACTGGAAACGCTCGACTACTACTCGACGTTTTACAATTTTACCCATCCGACAGCCGCCACGCTCGCCGCGAAACTGGCCGAACTCGCGCCCGGGCCGCTCAACAAGGTGCATTTCGGGAATTCCGGCTCGGTAGCCAACGACTCCGCGGTGCGTATCCTCCACCACTACTACAACCGCCTCGGCCAACCGAAGAAGAAGCAGGTCCTGAGCCGCCATGGCGCCTATCACGGCTCGACCCACCTCGCCATCGCGATGACCACGCCCGGCTATTCCGAGGGCTGGGACAAGGCCGAGGGGCTGGTGCACCATCTGCGTTGCCCGCACCATTGGCGCGAAGGCGCGGACATGAGCGAGGCGGAGTTCCTCGACGCGCTGATCGACGACGCGAAGGACAAGGTCGAGGAAATTGGCGCAGAGAATATCGCCTGTTTCATCGCCGAGCCCATCATGGGGGCAGGGGGCATCATCGTGCCGCCCGCAGGGTATCACGCTGCCATGGGCGCGCTCTGCCGCGACTACGAGATCAAGTACATCTCCGACGAGGTTGTGACGGCCTTCGGCCGGTTGGGTCATTTCTTTGCCTCGAAGGACGTGTTCGACGTCCAGCCAGACATCATCACCACCGCCAAGGGGCTCACCTCCGGTTACCAACCGCTCTCTGCCACGATCCTCAGCGACGAGATCCACGAAGTCATCTCCGACGAAGGCGCGATGTTCCTGCACGGCATGACCTATTCCGGGCATCCGGCGGCCTCGGCGGCGGCACTTGCCAACATCGCGCTGATGGAGCGCGAGGGCATTCCGGAAAGGGTGCGCATAACCGGAAAACGGTTTGAGACAAACCTGTGCGCTCTTTCGGATCTGGAGATGGTGGGCGAGGTGCGCGGCAGCCATTTCATGATGGGGATCGAATTCGTCCGCGACAAGGCGGCCAAGACTCCATTCGCATCCGAAGACCAGATTGGGCTCAAGGTGGCGCGCCAGGCGCAGAAACGCGGACTGATCGCGCGGCCGCTGGGCAACATCCTCATTCTGTCGCCGACACTGGTAATGGACGAGACCATGATAGATTCCACCGCCGAAATCCTGCGCGAGAGTATTGTCGAGGTACAATCCGGGCTCTGACATCTGCCGACCGAATTGCGGCCCGCCCTGAGCAGTCCGTTTCGGGTCCCGGCACGAAGGTGACCCCATTGCACTGCATCGGTGAACCCTGCGCGGTGCTATGACACTGCCATGACACCGCAGCATAGCAGATTGCCAAAAACCGCCGAAATGGCCGCTTTGTGGCGGCAAAAGGCGCTGTGGGAGCGCCCAAACTGCGACTTAGCGACCCTTTTCGGTCATCCGGCTTGCGCGCTCCCCGGCGGGCTTTTACGCCGCTCGTGCAATCCACAGCATAGGGATCGAATCCATGAAAGCCACCAGAGCTGTTAGCCGTATCCTCGCCAATTACGAGGGCGAGACGCCGGGCGTGAAGGCAAACCTTTGCCGCATGCTCATGGCCGGCAAGCTGGGCGGTACCGGCAAGATGATTATTCTTCCCGTCGACCAGGGTTTCGAGCACGGCGGCCACCGCTCGTTCTGCCCGAACCCCGCCGGTTTTGACCCGCACTATCACTACCAGCTGGCCATCGATGCCGGGCTGAACGCCTATGCCGCCCCGCTCGGCTCGCTGGAAGCCGGCGCCGACACCTTCGCCGGTCAGATCCCGACGATCCTCAAGGTGAACTCGGCCAACTCGCTGATGTCGGGCACCGCCGCCAAGAACCAGGCGATCACCGCCTCGGTCGACGACGCGCTGCGCATCGGCGCCTCGGCCATCGGCTTCACCATCTACCCCGGCTCCGACGTGATGTTCGACATGTTCGAAGAGATCGTCGAGATGCGCAAGGAAGCCGCCGCCAAGGGCATCGCCACGGTGATCTGGTCCTACCCGCGCGGCGAAGGCGTGACCAAGGATGGCGAGACCGCGATCGATGTCGGTGCCTATGCCGCCCATATTGCCGCCCTGCTCGGCGCGCATATCATCAAGATCAAGCTGACCACCGATCACGTCATGCAGGACGAGGCCCGCAAGGTCTACGAGGAGAATGGTGTCGATATCTCCACCCTGCCGGCCCGCGTGAAGCACTGCGTCGACAACTGCTTCAACGGTAAGCGTATCGTCGTCTTCTCGGGCGGCGCCAAGAAGGGCGCCGACAGCGTCTATGACGATGCCCGCGCGATCCGCGACGGCGGCGGCAACGGTTCGATCATCGGCCGGAACTCCTTCCAGCGCCCGCGCGAAGAGGCCCTGCAGCTCTTTGCCAACCTTGTCGACATCTACAAGGGCAAGGCCTGAAGCCATTTCTTGACACGGATGTTCGGCCCGGTGCGTTTGCGCCGGGCCGTTTCATTTGGCTAGTCACTCTCCAGCAGGCAGATTGCGCCGCTTTCCGGGTCCCGGCGTACCACCCTCCCGAAGCGTTGCCAAACCGGGTAGGGACCGGCATTGTGCTTTGGGCGGAGGCCGTTCGCCGTGCGAGATCCAGTCGGGGGCGGATCTTTTCGTTTCGGGCATTGTGCGATCGGCAGGAGGGTGAGGAGAATGACTTTCGATCCGACCGAAAAGCGGGTGGCGGCGATTTGGTGCCTGGGATTGCGCCCGGGCGCGGCCAGGATTGGCGGCCCTGTCCTCGCGTTCTTTGCGCTGCTGATCGGGGCTCAAGCAGCCTTGGCCACGTCGAACGACGAAGCGCGTGCGCTGTGCCGGGACGAACTTCTTGCAAACCGGGGTGCCGTGACAGTGGACATCTCGAATCTGAGGCGGCACAACGGCGTGCCCTATGTCTACGGAACAGCGGATTTCCAGGATGTCGACCGGGTACGCATTCGCTGTCGGGTCTACGACGACGAGGTCCGCGAGGTGTCCTACCTCTTGGCAGACCCCGCGTTGTTGCGGGGAGTGGTCTGGTCGGAGGAACGCCCTGTGGGAACCGGGCATACCGACCTGATGCTGGACGAGGCTTCGATGGCGCCGCCGCCTGCGCTGAGCATGAACCCCGGCCCGGTCGAAGTTCCGCGACTGGACGATGGCAGCACGACGGAAGCCCCCTCTCAAGCGGCCGCGCCAGCGGATTTCGAACCGCATTTCGAGAAACCGCCGCAGGCAAGCGATTGACGTGATCCTGTCGGTCCGCGCAACCTGTATTGTCGCGGCGCAATGACAGATCCAAGGCGTTGGGGAGAAGGCGCAGCGGTTATGGGGGCGCCGGGCAACACGAGCCCACCGGGCGTTTCGCACGTGCTCTGATCCGTGGTGCACGGCAACCGGCGGGACTGGGGAGGACGAACGGATGGGGGTAGATCTGATCCCGGCGGCGCAGGCCGGCACGCTGTACGGCCTGCTTTGCAAACGCACGGAGCGAATGCCTGACGCCGTTGCCTATCGCGAGGTGGATCGCACGTCCGGCGAGTGGGTGGCGCTTACCTGGCGAGAGGTGCTGGCGCGGGTCGATCGCATTGCAGGTGCGCTTGCCGCCACCGGTGTCGGGCGCGGCGACAGGGTCGCGATATTTCTACAGAATTGCGCCGACTGGATCTGCTACGACATGGCGGCGCACAAGCTGGGTCTGCCGGTCGTGCCGCTCTATACGAACGACGCGGTCGCGAACACGGCCTACGTGCTCTCCGATGCCCGGCCGCGTGTTTTGCTTTTAGACACTGCCGCGCGATGGGAGGCCGTGGCTACCGCCTTGGAGGATACGAGCTTCATTGAGGCGGTTTGGATTCACGACGCGGGCGCGACGGACGAGGGAATGGAGGCTTTGCCCGGGAACTGCAGTCCATGGTCCACCGTGATCGAGGCCGCGTCTGGTTTCGGGACCGAGGCCTGCAGCACACCGGACGATCCTGCTGCGCTGATCTATACCTCGGGCACCACCGGTGCGCCGAAAGGGGCCGTGCTCACCCACCGGGCGCTTCTGGCGAATGCAGAAGGGGTGGCGCAGGTCTTTCCGCCGCGTACAGACGACACCTTCCTCTCGGTTCTGCCGCTGGCGCATGGGTTCGAGCGCACTATGGGCTACGTGTTGCCGCTGCTCGGCGGTTCCTGCGTCGCCTATGCGCAATCAGTCCTCAGGCTACGGCAGGACCTCGCAACGATCCGACCGACCGCACTCATGGGCGTGCCGCGGCTCTACGAGTCGATCTACTCGTCCGCCCGGCGCGCGGCCGCCGAGAGCCCCTTGCGTCTCCGCCTCTTCGACATGACCGCACGAATCGGATGGCAGCGCTTTGCGGCGCGCGGCGGGTTAGGTCCGGGACCCGGCGTGTTGGAGCGGATGATCTGGCCATTACTCGACCGGCTCGTGGCGCGGAAGGTCAAGGCGGCCTTCGGTGGCAACCTGCGTGTCGCCGTATCGGGGGGCGCCAGTTTCCCGCCCGAGATTTCGCGGGCGCTGATTGGGCTCGGCGTGCCGATGGTAGAGGGATATGGCCTGACGGAAGCCGGCCCCGTGGTGACCGCTTCGTTGCAGGAAGAATACGTGCCGGGGTCCGTTGGATACGCGCTTCCGGGGATTGAGATTGCGTGCACCGATGCCGGCGAACTGGAAATACGCTCGCCGGGATGCATGACAGGCTATTGGCGAAACCCGGAAGCCACCGCCAACCTGATCGACAGCAAGGGGTGGATGCAAACCGGAGATTTGGCCCAACTGGACGGGAGATGGATACGGATCACAGGGCGCCTCAAGCACATACTGGTCCTTTCCAACGGTGAAAATGTAAACCCGAGGCCAATCGAAACGGCGCTGGAGAGCGATCCGCTGTTCGAACAGATCTGCGTGGCCGGGGACGGGCGCCCCTACCTAACGGTGCTGCTCGTCCTGAACAAGGATGTCTGGCAAGAGGTGGCGGGTGCGGCTGGCGTCGATGCAGGTGACCCCAATTCCCGCGAGGCGCGGGCGTTGATCCAGCCGCGGATCAAGGACCGGCTTGCGGGCTTCCCTTCCTACCAGCAGGTCCGTGGCTATCATGCGAGTCTGGACGAATGGACGGTGCAGCAACGGCTCGTCACGCCGACCCTGAAGTTGCGTCGTGACCGAATCCTGGCAGCCTACGGCGACGAAATCGCGGCTCTCTACACGCGCGAGGGCGGTTCGGGCTGAAGCTCTGATATGCCGGACACGCGTTCGGGACCCGTTGTGTTGCATCCGCGACTCACATCGCACCGGAGGTTTTTACTCGCCCGATTGTGCCTTTCTTCAGGATTCACAAGCTGCCGTCAGTGTGACACTGTGCCTGCACGCCGCCCGAAGAGGTGGCACCGAGGCAGAGACATGAACACAAGCCATTCCCGCCCCGCGGTGAAATCCGCGGTCTTCCTGACCGTTAGCTTCTCGCTGGCGATGTATTTCACGTTTGCCGCCGTGCAAGGCGATTTCGGTCTGTTTCGACGTGTTGAGATCGAAGCTGAAATCCGCCGGATGGAAGCGGAAAAGGCGGATCTGGAACGCGAGGTGGCGGTTATGCGGAACAAGACGCACCGGCTCTCGGAAGAATTCCTCGACCTCGATCTTCTGGATCAGCAGGCGCGCGACGTTCTGGGCCTCATCCGCGCCGACGAGATCGTCGTGCGGTAGACAAGACGACGTACCCAAGAGTGGCGCGAAAAGAGGTCGCCAGAAGCGATAGATGGGCATGTGCGGCGTCCATGGCGCGCGGATGTCCCCGGCAGGTCAAGCCCAAAATGGTGTCACCGCGAGAACGCGTCCCCGACCCGGGGGGGTGCCGGAGACGCGTGGCGCAAGGCCTTTAGAGTGCACCGACGCCCTCCAAACGGAAAGACGCGTAGCTGCGCTACAACCAGGCGAGGTACCAGGGTGCGCGAGATTGGCGGGTGGCATCGCGTGCCGTGCCCGTACGGTGCGCAATCTGAAGCGCGATGGTTTCGATTCCATGTCGGTCAGGAATCGGATTTGTGAAGACAATCCGCACCGGAGCGCGTCGATCGGCGGCCTCAGCGACCGACGAGCCCGACAATCTCGAAGGTGCGGCGAAGGATCGGGTCCGCAACCGTGCGAGCCTGATCCGCACCATGCGCCAGCGTACGATCGATTTCCGCCGGGTCGGACATCAGGCGCGCCATTTCAGCCGAGATCGGTGCCAGTTTTTCAACCGCGAGGTCAGCCAGCGCTGGTTTGAACCGGCCCCAACCGGCACCGGCGTATTCGGCGATCACCGCCTCGTCGGTCTTGCCGGACAGACCGGCGTAGATGTCCACGAGGTTCTTCGCCTCCGGCCGTCCGGTCAGCCCTTCCAATGTCTCGGGGAGCGGCTCGGGGTCTGTCTTGGCCTTCTTGATCTTCTTGGCGATCGTGTCGGCATCGTCTGTCATGTTGATGCGTTCCATGTCACTTTCGCCGGATTTCGACATTTTCTTGGTGCCGTCGCGGAGATTCATCACCCGCGTTGCCGGCCCCTCGATCACCGGGACGGTTTCGGGGAAGAAATCGACTTTGAAGTCGTGGTTGAACTTCTGGGCGATGTCGCGGGTCAGCTCCACGTGCTGCTTTTGATCCTCGCCCACGGGCACGTGGGTAGCATGGTAGAGGAGAATGTCAGCCGCCATGAGGGCAGGATACGCATAGAGCCCGAGGCTCGCCTTTTCGGCATTGGCACCGGCCTTGTCCTTAAACTGGGTCATCCGGTTCATCCAGCCAACGCGTGCAACGCAGTTGAAGATCCAGGCAAGCTCCGCGTGGGCCGACACCTGGCTCTGGTTGAACAGGATTGACTTGGTCGGATTGATCCCGGAGGCGATGAAACCGGCGGCCACCTCGCGCGTCGCCGCGTGCAGTTCAGCAGGGTCTTGCCATACGGTGATCGCGTGCAGGTCGACGACGCAATAGACCGTTTCGTGGGTGCCGGCCTCTTGCCAGTCGACAAAACGCTTGATCGCGCCGAGGTAATTGCCCAGCGTCAGACCGCCAGAAGGCTTGATCCCCGAGAAGACACGGGGTGTGAATTTGCTGGCGGCTTCCGACATCAGATGAACTCCGGCTGGTCATACGGGTCTCGCTCGCTTACCCATGGCTCGAAATGGCGTCAACCGGAGGCAGCGATGCAAACTGACCCACAGGGGCCAAACCACGACAATCCGTTCAATGCCCTGCCGCCGGTGGTGGTGGTGCTCGCGCTCGCGATCTTTGGAGTCGAGGTGCTGTTTCAACTGGTCAAGTCGGGGTTCATTGGCGGCACGCGCGGGGGAGACGACTGGCGCATGATCGCGATCCAGACATTCGCCTTTTCCGGCGAAATCCTGAATTGGATGATCGAGACAGGCCGATGGCCGCTTGAACAGGTGCAGCGGTTCGTGACCTACCTGTTTGTACACGGCAGTTTCACCCACGCCGTCATGGTTTGCGTATTCGTGTTAGCCCTTGGCAAGCTGGTGGGCGAGACGTTTTCACAGGTGGCGGTGGTCGGCGTTTTCTTTGGCGCAGGAATCGTTGGCGCGGCGGTCTACGGGCTCGTGCTCGACACACCCTATCCACTGATCGGCGGCTATACAGGCGCCTATGGGCTGATCGGGGCCTTCACCTATATCCTTTGGGTCGGATACCGGCATACCGGACAGAACCAGCTACAGGCGTTTCGACTGATCGGCTTCCTGCTCGGGCTGCAACTTCTCTTCGGTTTGATCTTCGGCACCAACAAGGATTGGATCGCCGAGCTTGCCGGATTCGTCACCGGATTCGTGCTGTCCGGCATTCTGCGGCCCGGTGGCTGGGCGCAGATTCTGGCGAGTATCCGCAACCGCTGACTTTGCTCCTTGGGTGTCGATCCATCGCGTGCCGCCGCCGGTGGCAACTTGCAGCCGTCTTTCGGTGTCGGCGCCTAAGGCACCGAAGCGTTGCGGCACTTCGGTGGAGCCGGTTGTGTGAGTATACCCTCCTTGAGGCGTAGTGACCGGGTGCCGAGACGGCGCCGGAAGTGCGGGTCGTGGCTGACGATGACCATGGCCTGGGGCAGGGCGTCCAGAACCTCGACAAGCCGCGCCTCGTTTTCCTCGTCAAGCGCATTGGTCGGCTCGTCGAGCAGCAGCACATCTGGTTCCATCGCCAAAACGGTTGCAAGCGTTACGAGTCGTTTTTCGCCGCCGGAAAGCCGGTGGGTGACCCGGTCGCGCAAATGCATCAGGTCAAGGCGTGTCAGTACGGAGTCGACGATCTCAATCGCGGAGGCGCGCGAGGCGCCGAGATTGAGGGGGCCAAAGGCGATATCCTCTGCGACCGTGGGGCAGAAGAGTTGGTCGTCCGGATCCTGAAAAACCAACCCCGCGCGTCTGCGCACGTCGTGGAAATCCGCTTCCTCGCGGCGGCTCTGGCCGAATGCAGCGACGGTTCCGCCGGTTGGGCGCAGCAATCCCACCATGATCCGCAGCAGGGTCGACTTGCCGGCGCCGTTATGCCCGGTAACGCAGACGCGTTCGCCGGCGTCGAGCACCATGTCCGCGCCAGCCAGGATCGGTGGCCGGTGCGGATAGCCAAAGTGAATGTCGGAGAGTTCAAACAGCGGCATGCAGCGCTTCCCCGACGAGTAAGGTGACGATCAGGAGCGAGAATAACGCCGCAAAAACAATGTCATTTTGGCTAAGGCAGAAGCGCTTCATAAGCGGGATATGGCCGGTAAATCCGCGGCATTTCATGGCGTCCATAATGCGTTCCGATCGCTCCACCGAACGTACCAGCATCATCCCCAGAAGGTAGCCGACGCTCCTGTAGGTGTGCCAGCATGTTGAGGGGCGGAACCCACGTGCTTTCATCGCAAGGCGCAGGCGCATGTATTCCTGCCGCAATACCTCGATGTAGCGCACCGTGAACATCAGCAGATGAACAAGGCCAGCCGGTACCCGCAGGCTGTGAAGCGCGTGGCCGAGCACGACCGGTTCCATCGTGCCAACCAGTGCCATCAAGGCCAGTATCACCGCATTTGCCTTCAGCGCGATCCGCGTCGCCTGCGCTAACCCCTCCCAGGAAGCGCTTATTCCCCAGATGGTTAGAATCGGTTCTCCCGGTACCGTGAAGGGCAACAGGATCAGCATGAAGAGAATAAAGCTGTCCATCGCCACCATTCGTCGAAGCGTTTGGCGCGGCGGCAGGCGAGAGGCCACCAGGAGCGCAAGGGCGATAGCGACGGCCGCAACCAGTGTGCCGAAGCTATCGCAGGTCACCACGGTCACCGCGAAGCCGACTGCGCAGAGAATGCGCGCACGGGGGTCGAGCTGTGCCAGCCAGCCGGTCTGATGGCCCGGTGCGTTGGAGGGCAGCGCGGTGCCGGTGATGGTGGGAATGCCGCTCATGTGGCGCTCCGCAGCCGGTGACGCGCGGCGACGTAGAAGCCGAGACCAAAGAGACCGACGATGTAGCCAATCCCGCCAAGAATGCTCTGAAGGTCGTTCTTCTCCTTGTAGGCCGCGATCTCCTTGCGCAGCGGGCGCATCTCATCTCGAACGATCCGAGCGATATCATCGGCGCCAAGGGCGGGAGGGGCTGAGGTAAGTTGAGCCGTGTTCGGTTCCGCAGCAATGGCAATGGTGGCGGCGGCTCCCGGTGTTTCGGGAGCGGCAGCATTTGCGACGGATGAGGCCGCCGCGCCCACGACGGACGTTCCCAATAGGGCGGCCACTTCGTCGGCGGGCATTGTTGCCTCACCAACATGACCCGCGCCCAGGTTGGCGCGGAACACATGGGTCACCGCCGTGCGCGGCGTGAAGACGAAGAATCCGTCTGCGTCGGTCACGGTCTCGCCGAGCTTCGTGCCGTTCTCATCGAAAACCTCGATCGGGGTTCCTTCCTTGGCAGTATCACCGCTGGAGAAACCCAACTCGCCTTCGATCTGAGTGCCGGACGGGAAAACCCCCATCACCACCTTGTGCGCGACGGCAGGCAAAGGCAGCAATGCCAACGAAAGGGCAAGGCAAACAGCGCGTATCATGATCTGGCTCCCTCGAAAACGTCGAAAAGCTCCGGTTTGACCTGTCGGGCGAGGTACACCGCGGCCCCCGTCAAAAGGGCCTCGATCACCATCACCGGGATATGGGCGAAGAAGACGAGCTTGGCAGGGGCGAAGAATTCCTCGCCAGTCAGTGCCAGCGATAGGGCCACGAAGATCGTGGTCAGGGCGATTGCCATGGCTCCGCCGATGGCACCCCAGATGGCGCCAGTCGCCGGTGTGCCTGATAGCACCAGACGCCGTAGGATCACGCCGACGATCACGGCCGGCATCGCGATATTGAACGTATTGACGCCGAGCACCGTGACCCCGCCAAAGCCGAAGAACACCGCCTGAAGCAGCAGTCCGACAAACAGCGCGGGAAATGCGGCCCAGCCGAGCACAAGCCCGGCCAGACCGTTCATGATCAGGTGTACCGACGACGGTCCGATGGGCACATGGACAAGCGACGCCACGAAGAACGTGGCCGACAGAACCCCGGCGACCGGGATCTTTTCCATCGGCAGGCGTCGCAGCCCGAGCGCCAGTCCGCCCAGGGTGAGTACGGCGCCGCCGATCACCACCGGGTTAGAGAGAGCTCCGTCGACGACGTGCATCGTTCACTCCATGTCCCAGGCGCGGATCCAGATGACGGCATCCTGGCTGAGTTCCTTGCCTTCGAATTCCGTTTCCGGCCCCGAACCGAGCGCGGCGAACCCCCAGAAGCCGGACTTCGGGATGCCGAAGGTGAAATAGCCCGCGTCGTCCGACACCGCGACAAGCGGACCCCCGGGCATGGGCGCGGAAGTCGGTGCGAGTGTCTTATTGCTCTCCATGTCTGGTGCGGCGGCGATATACTCCACCTCGATCTCGGCTCCGGCCACCGGCTCACCGTTCGACAGGACCCGGCCGGTAAAGGTGGAGCCGGTGACGACGTTCGTGGGCTTGTTGAGCGGCACGATCTCCGTCTTCAGGCCCTGCGGTTCGGTCCAATCCGTCGGCATCTCGTTGCGGTTGAGATAGCTCTTGGTGATCTGCTGGATGTAGATATCCTCGCTCTCCTCGTAATAGGGCGCGGGCACCAGCACGAGCACGTAGTCGCCCGACCGCTTCACCGGAACGGTGGCGTCGTAGGCGGCGGCGGAATTTCCAGTGCCGGTGAAGGTGATCGGGGCGAGCCTGTCCTTGAGGTCGATCGTCTCGCCGCGATGGACGGCGTAGAATTCGAGAGGCTCACCCATATCCATCACGTGGCCGTTTTCAAACGGATGCCAGAAGACCAGTTTCAGTGGCAGTTCCACGGGCGCTTCGATGATCGTATCGGGCGAATAAATGAGCTGGAAATGCGCGAAAGCCGCCTGGGAAAGGCCGAGGCTGGCGAGGCTCGCCAGAAGGAAGCTACGTACAGTCATGTGTCGTCTCTCACTCGATAGTGCCGCGCGTGACGGCAGGTGTGAAAGGATCGACGGGGTATTTGGCTCGAAACGGGGGAAGGTACTTGCCCGGCTCGCGCCAGACGCTCACCCCGGCGTCCGGTTGGACCACAGAGCGGGCTCCGTGCGGCCTCGGCAGGTCTCCTGACTTGCGGGTCGATGCTCGGCTGGCCTTCCCGGGGCTCGTCGCGCCCAGTGGCTTTTTCAGCTTCGCTCTCCGCTCACAGTTGCGGGGGCAGTCACGGATTTGGTCCCTGATGGGTACGCCACACCGTGTTCCCTTTTTCATCCCCGGTGCGCTTGCATCCGACCGGGAAACCGAAGATGACGTCTTGTGTCCCCGCGCATGGCCAGTTGTCAATCTCGTAGTGCCGGGGGCGGCGATTTCACCCAATCGGGTTGCGCAGCCCTCCCGGCAGGCACCGAGAATCGTGCCGATGGGGTCAGAAGCGCCGGTCGACCGGACTGCGATCCTGCGTCGCTTGCCGTTCGAGCCGGGCGCTGCTAGGGGACGGGCGACGATGCCGGAAGGCGGAACGGGAGAAAGGCGGCTCCGACCCACACCGGGGGAGCGGCCGATCATCGTCTGAGCGGGCGCGTTCGGTGCCCGCGCTGGCCCCGTATTGCAGCCGGTTTGGGCAAGCGAAGGAGCCAGGCCATGACCACTGTCCAAAATGTGCGATCAGCGGAACCCGGCCGATGAGCAAGATCGGTGTGATGCTCTGCGGGCATGGCTCCCGATCGCAGGCGGCGGTGGACGAATTCGCCGTGCTGGCCCGAAAATTACCGGCCTTGCTGCCCGATGACTGGATGGTCGACTACGGTTACCTGGAATTCGCCAATCCGGTCATCCGGGCCGGGCTCGACAACCTGCGCGAGGCGGGATGCGAGCGTATCCTTGCAGTTCCGGGCATGCTGTTCGCCGCGATGCACGCGAAGAACGACATCCCGTCGGTTCTCAACGCTTATGCCGCCGAACACGGAATCGCGGTGGATTACGGACGCGATCTTGGCGTCGATGCGCGGATGATTGCAGCGGCGGCCGACCGGATTGCCGACGCTATGGCACAGGCCGACGCAGCCGAAGGTGCCGTTCCGGTGCAGGAAACCTGCCTGGTTGTGATCGGGCGCGGTGCATCGGACCCGGATGCCAATGCCAACGTTTCCAAGATTGCGCGCATGCTCTGGGAGGGGATGGGATTCGGCTGGTGCGAGGTAGGGTATTCCGGTGTGACCTTTCCGCTGGTGGAACCCGCGTTGGAACAGGCCGCGAAGCTCGGATTCCGGCGATACATCGTCTTCC
Organism: Tropicimonas marinistellae; assembly: GCF_001509585.1. Lineage (GTDB taxonomy): Bacteria > Pseudomonadota > Alphaproteobacteria > Rhodobacterales > Rhodobacteraceae > Tropicimonas > Tropicimonas marinistellae. The sequence continues at coordinate 432,824 of NZ_LNCI01000003.1, forward strand.
CGTACTTTCTCTTCACGGGCATCCTGATCGACCGGATCTACGGGTTCACGGACATGGTCGCGGCGGCCAATCCGCAGGCGCAATGGGTGAAGGCGGGATACCTGAACGACCATCCGAAGGTGTTGGAGACATTTGCCGAACGTGTGACCGAGATCCTTGACGGTGACACCGCGATGAACTGTGGCTTGTGCAAGTACCGGACACAGGTCCTCGGTTTCGAGGCCGAGGTGGGCATGGCACAGGAAAGCCATCATCACCACGTGGAGGGGCAGGGGGCGAGCGCGCCGGGTTCCAACGTGGAGGATTGCGAGAAGTGCGATACCTTCTGCACTGGCGCGTGCCGGCTGGATAGCGGAGGACATTCCCACCAGCACACGCACGGGCATCATCACAACCATGCGCACGGACATCATCACGGGCATGATCACGATCATCACCATCCGCCCTATCCCCACGCCGATCATCCGATGGGGCCGGAGAGCGTGCGCAAGCACCTGAAATCCAGCTGATGTTGGACTACGAGCGCGATCCGGCGGCGATCTATCGGCAGAGCTTCGCAACAATCGAAGCGGAAGCCGACTTATCGGCGCTTCCTGCGGCGGCGCGGCCCATGACTGTGCGCTTGATCCATGCCTGCGGCATGGTGGAGATTGCCGCCGACCTGCGTTTTTCGGACGGGGCGTTCGAGGCAGGGCGGGCGGCTCTGGCAAGTTGCCTGCATGCTGATCAATCCGACGTCTCTCCGCGCGTTGCGTCCGCCATTTCGCGCGAGACCGTTTCTGTCGGTTCTCGTGGCCTTCCCATACTCTGCGACAGCGAAATGGTGGCCCGCGGCATTATCGGGCGCGCTTTGCCCAAGGAGGCAGCCCCTGTGGTTACGCTGAACGATCCGCGCACGTCCGAACTTGCCAATCGTCTCGGGACGACACGGTCAGCAGCGGCCACCGAGTTGTGGAGTGACCGGCTGGAAGGCAGCATTGTCGCCATCGGCAATGCACCCACGGCGCTGTTTCACCTGCTGGAAGGGCTGGAGCGGGGCTGGCCGCGCCCGGCATTGATCCTCGGCTTTCCGGTTGGCTTCGTGGGGGCTGCGGAGAGCAAGCAGGCGCTCGCCGAATTGCCTCACGGCGTGCCGTTCGTCACACTGCTGGGCCGCCGCGGCGGATCGGCGATGGCTGCCGCGGCGGTCAACTCCCTGACCCTCGGGCTGAGGGGAGATGGAACGTGAGCGCATGGCTTGACGTAATCGGCATGGGCGACGATGGCTGGGACGGACTTGCACCCGCCGCCCGGTCGCGACTGCAAGAGGCAGAGGTGATCGTCACCGGCCCGCGCCTGGATGCGAAACTCCCGGAATTGAACGCGGAACGAAAACTCTGGCCATCTCCCTTCCGCGACCTTGCCGACGAACTCGCACGGCATCGCGGCCGTCGTGTCGCCGTTCTGGTGACCGGCGATCCTCTCTGGTATTCCGCCGGAGCGCTCTTTCTACGCCGCTTTGGACCCGACGAGATCACCTACTACCCGCAGCTTTCGGCTTTCCAACTCGCCGCCGCACGCATGAAATGGAGCCTCGCCGATGCGGAGACCCTCACCATTCACGGCAGACCGGCTGAACAGGCGATCCCATTCTTCACCCCCGGTGCGCGCCTGCTGATCCTGACCAAGGATGGCAAGTCGCCCGCAAAGGTGGCGACGATGCTGACAGAACGCGGGATGGGCGCCAGCCGGCTGACAGTGCTGGCCAGTCTGGGCGGGTCGGCGGAGAGCCGGACCGAGGGGACCGCGGTGGATTGGTCGGGCGAGGCGCCGGATTTCCACGTTCTCGCGGTCGAGTGCCTTGGTGCGCCGGGTGGAGTGGTCTTGCCGCGCACGGGGCTGCCCGACGCGGCCTTCTCGCATGATGGACAACTCACCAAGCGCGAATTGCGGGTGTTGACGCTGGCCGCGCTCGCGCCCCGGCGCGGCCAATTGCTGTGGGACATCGGCACCGGCTGTGGCTCGGTCGCAATCGAATGGATGCGCGCGGACCGGGACATGCGGGCGATTGGCTTTGACCGGTCCGCGGAGCGGTTGGCCATGGCCTCTGAAAACGCGACCCGGCTTGGGGCGCCGCGTCTCGATCTTCGCCATGCGGAAGTACCGGATGCACTCACCGATTTGCCCGCACCCGATGCCGTTTTCATTGGCGGCGGCCTGTCCGAACAGACGGCTGCGGCGGCGCTGGGTGCTTTGCGACCGCATGGTCGCCTCGTCGCCAATGCGGTCACTCTGGACAGCGAGGCGGCATTGGCGCGCCTGCATGCGCAGCACGGCGGCAGCCTCATCCGGGTTTCGGTCGCCCGCGCGACCCCCGTGGGCCGCATGCGCGGCTGGAAGCCGATGATGCCCGTCACGCAATGGAGTTTCACGAAATGAGCGGCACACTCTACGGGCTGGGTCTTGGCCCTGGCGATCCGGAGTTGATGACCCTGAAAGCGCATCGTCTGATCTCCACCGCCGAAGTCATTGCCTATCCGGCCCCAGACAGCGGTGACAGCTTCGCCCGCTCGATTGCCGCGAGTTTCATACCGGTCGGCGCGCGCGAGATACCAATCGTGATCCCCATGCGCAGCGCGCGCTTTCCGGCGCAGGAAGTCTATGACGCAGCCGCCGGAGAGATCGCGGCGGTGCTGGAAACCGGCGGGGATGTGGTCGTGCTCTGCGAAGGCGATCCGTTCTTCTACGGCTCTTTCATGTATCTGTTCGCCCGGCTGGCGGATCGGTTCCCGACGGAGGTCGTGCCCGGCGTTTCGTCGTTGTGCGCCGTCACCGCCGCCGCAGGCCTGCCGCTCATTGCACGTGACGAGGTGCTGACGGTATTGCCGGCAACCTTGCCGGCCGCCGAACTGGAGGCGCAGATCCGCAAATCGAACGCCGTGGCCATCATGAAACTCGGACGCCATTTCGCCAAGGTCCGGTCCATGCTGGACGGATTGGGGTTGGGTGAAAGGGCCGTATTCGTCTCCCACGCCTCGCTGCCGGAACAGAACGTCTGTCCGCTCTCGCGCGCCCCGGAGACGGTGCCCTACTTCTCGATGGTCGTTCTGCCGGGGAGGGATTCGCATGTCTGAGCCGGTGCCAGTCATCGTCTCGCTGACGTCGCACGGTGACCTGGCCGCGCGGATTGCCGCAGCAACCGGTGGACGTCGCGACTTGCGCGGGCAGGACTTCGACGATCCCGGAACGCATCTGCGAGCGCTTTTTACCGCCGGTCATCCAATTGTCGGGATCGCGGCAGCGGGTATCCTGATACGCCTGCTGGCGCCGGTTCTGTCCGACAAGCGCGACGAGCCTCCGGTGATTTCGGTCGCGGCTGATGGTTCTACCGTGGTGCCCCTGTTAGGCGGCCATCGCGGCGCGAACGTGCTCGCTCACAGCATCGCGGAGACGCTGGGCTGCGCGGCCGCCGTCACCACCGCTGGGGATGTAGCGCTCGGGGTGGCGCTGGACGCGCCGCCGGACGGTTGGCGGCTGGAGAATCCCGACGCCGCGAAACCAGTGATGGCCGCGCTGCTCGCGGGCAGCCGCGGGCAGCTGTCGGGGGACGCGCCCTGGCTTGCGCCGCTGGTAACGCAGGGGGTGGTCGACACCCTGCCAGCAGATGCCAATGCGCCCGTCGTTCTCAGCGTACCGGGGACCGCGCCGTTGATATTCCGGCACGCGGCCTACGCACTTGGTGTGGGTTGTGCCCGTGGATGCGCGCCGGAGGAACTGATCGGGCTTGTGGAGCGCACGCTCGACGCCGCCGGGCTCGCCGAAGGCGATGTTGCGGCGGTGCATTCGATCGACCTCAAGTCGGATGAGGCGGCTATCCACGCGCTGGCGCATCGACTGGGTGTTCCGGCGGCCTTCCACCCGGCCGCGCGGTTGGAGCGGGAAACGCCGCGCCTTGCGACACCGTCCGATATCGTCTTTGCCGAGGTCGGGTGCCACGGTGTCGCCGAAGGCGCCGCGCTCGCGGCGGCAGGGCCGGGCGGTAGGCTCGACGTGCCCAAGGCCAAAAGCGCCAATGCGACATGTGCTCTGGCGCGGATTTCATCGGGCGGCGATGCCGGCACTCCGCGCGGCCACCTGGCCGTGGTCGGGATCGGACCGGGGCAGGCAAACTGGCGCACGCCGGAAGCGACGCGGCTGATCGCCGAGGCGGACGAACTGGTCGGCTATGGATTCTACATCGACCTCCTCGGGGCAGAGGCGCGCGGTCGGATGCGCCGCGATTTTGCCTTGGGCGAGGAGGAAGCACGCTGCCGCTACGCGCTGGAAGCCGCGGGCGAAGGGCGGCGTGTGGCACTGATCTGTTCCGGCGACGGTGGGATCTACGCCATGGGTGCGCTGGTCATGGAATTGCTCGATCGCGCGAGCGACGCCGGCGGCGTCTCGGCAGCGGCGAAACGCGTGGAGGTGACCCACGCGCCGGGGATCTCCGCCCTTCAGGCCGCCTCGGCCCGCGCAGGCGCCCTTCTCGGGCATGACTTTTGCGCGATTTCGCTGTCGGACCTGCTGACGCCTCGGGAGGCAATTCTCAAACGCATCAAAGCGGCCGCCGAGGGCGATTTCGTCGTCGCCTTCTACAACCCGGTCTCGCGTCGCCGTCGCACACTGCTTGCCGAGGCGCGTGATATCCTGCTGGCCCACCGTCCGGCGGACACGCCGGTTCTGCTCGCGCAGAGCCTCGGGCGGCCCGAAGAATCGATAGCATTACGTCGGCTCGACGCGCTCGATGTGGACGAGGTGGATATGATGACCATCGTCCTCGTCGGGGCGTCCGCGTCGCGTCGCGTTGAAAGCGGCGATATCGCGGCCGGTGCCGGCGGCACCTGGATATATACGCCGCGAGGCTATGCAAAACGGATCGACGGAGCTCGCACATGACCGTCCATTTCATCGGTGCCGGCCCCGGGGATCCGGAGCTTATCACCGTTAAGGGCCAGCGGCTTATCGCCTCCTGCCCGGTGTGTCTTTACGCTGGTTCCCTGGTGCCCGAAGCGGTCGTGGCCGGTGCTCCGGATGGCGCGCGGGTCGTGGATACCGCACCGCTCGCGCTTGACGAGATCGTCGCCGAGATCGCCGCCGCCCACGCGAAGGATCAGGACGTGGCGCGCGTGCACTCTGGCGATCCGTCGCTTTACGGGGCGATCGCCGAACAGGTCCGCCGGTTGCGCGCGCTCGGCATCCCGTATGATATCACCCCCGGCGTACCGGCCTATGCCGCCGCAGCTGCCGCAATTGGGCAGGAACTGACAATCCCGGAGGTGGCACAGACCGTCATCCTCACCCGTACGGCAATGAAGTCCTCGGCCATGCCCGAGGGCGAGGACCTTGCAACGCTAGGTGCCTCCCGCGCGACACTGGCGATCCACCTGTCGATCCGCAATCTGTTGGAAATCGAGCGACAGCTTGCACCGCTCTACGGCGCCGATTGCCCGGTCATCGTCGCCTATCGCGTTGGGTGGCCCGACGAAAGCTACATTCGCGGCACGCTCGCCGATATTCGCGAGAAGGTGCGCGCTGCCAAACTAACCCGGACGGCCCTGGTTTTCGTCGGTCGCGTATTCGCGCAGCACGAGTTCCCCGATTCCGCGCTCTACGACGCGAACCAGCCCCATATTCTGCGTCCGAAGCGAAAGCCTTAGCGCTCCGGCCTGTCCATGTTCACGCGGCGTGGGCGGGGATATCCGTCTGCCGCGCTGCCCGCGCGCCGCGGCGCGCGGCCCGGCCCAACGGGAGGAGCCGCATCTGCGATGCGCCGACGACGGGCGGGAGCCACCGCTGTCGGTCTTATCCGGGCGCGATAATGTGTGCGAAGCTCCCCGCGACACGGCCAATCTGCAGACCCATGTTTGGGGTGGGTGTACCAGTAGCGTCGGTCGCCCGAAACAACCGCGCTGCGCCACCCTCTTCGACAATCGTGGCATAGTGGAATTCGTGCCCCATCAGCGCGCCGTTCCACGGTGCGCCGGGCAACGGCGACAATCGCCGGTACCCCAGCGTTCGGCGGCGTTCGGCAAAGGACGTCACGAGCGGCAACAGGCCCAGCATCTCGTGGCGGGTGCCATCGGCGTCAATCATCCCATCGCCGAGGGCCATGTACCCGCCGCACTCGCCGTAGATCCGCGCGCCACGGTCGGCCGCCCGCCGGGTCAGGCCGAGGAACTTGCCCGCATTCGCCAACCGCCCGGCATGAAGCTCCGGATAGCCACCGGGCAGGAAAACCGCGTCGGCGAACTGGTCCGGTCCCTTGTTGTCGAGTGGCGAAAAGGACAGGATCTGCGCGCCCTGTGCGTGCCAATCGTCAAGCAGGTGGGGGTAGACGAAGGCGAAGGCCGCATCGCGGGCCACGGCGATGCGTTGACCCAATGGCGGCAACCGGTTGGATGAGCCACTCGCCGGCGCCACGGGGCCGGCCGCGGCGAGCATCGCATCGAGGTCGAGCGCGGCCTCCAACCGGTCCGCGGCTCCTTCCAGGAAGCTCTCGATTCCCTCGGTTTCGGCGGCCTGAACAAGCCCCAGGTGCCGCTCCGGCAGGCTCAGCGCCCGGTCGCGCGGGATTGCACCGAACACCGGGATGTCCACGTCGCGCATGGGGCGCAGGGCCATCTCGGCGTGCGCCTCCGACCCGCACCGGTTCAGGATCACGCCCGCCACCGGCAGATCCGGGCGCAGTGCCTGTAGTCCTACGGCAGGCAGCAATGCCGATTGCCCGGTCTTCGCAATGTCGAGCACAAGCACGAGGGGCAAGCCGAGCAAAGCTGCCAGGTCCGCAGCCGAACCGTGCCCGTCGCGACCCGCATCGAGGACGCCCATGGCGGCCTCCACCACCAGGAATGCCCCGCCTTGTGCGGCTGCCCGGGCCAGCAACGTTTGCGGAGTCATCGCCCAGGCGTCGAGGTTCACCGAAGGCGCGCCGCAGGCAGCTTCGTGGAAGGCCGGGTCGATGTAGTCCGGGCCGCTCTTGGCCGCGCGCACATCCAGACCACGCCGCTTGAGTGCCCTGAGCAGCCCGAGCGTTACCACCGTCTTGCCCGCACCGGAACTGGCAGCGGCGATCACGAAGCCGCGCGCAGTCATGACGCTTCGGCTGTGCCCCCGCGCAGCAGTGGATCGAGGTCTCTCGGTGCCATGCCCTGCAACTGCCCCATCCAGTCAATCACCTGGCGCATCAGAACGACGCGGCCTAGGCAGACGATGGCCGGGGCTTCCATCTTGGCGCGCACCGCTTCATCCGCGGCGGCGCCAAGTGTGGTTTCCAGCACCCGCATGTCTGAAAGAGTCGCGTTCGAGACGATGGCTACGGGCTCCGTTGCATCGCGACCGCCTTCGAGAAGTGCTTGCGAAATCTGCGGCAAGTGTTTGATTGCCATGTACATAACAATAACAGGGCTGCCCATTGCGAGCGAGTGCCAGTCAATCGCAGACGGTGTGAGCCCGGTCTGATCGTGGCCGGTGAGGAAGGTCACGGCCTGGTTCACGTCGCGGTGCGTCACAGGAATGCCGGCATAGGCGAGCCCGCCGATACCGGCCGAAATGCCCGGTGTGACCCGGAATGGCACGCCCGCTTGTACCAGCGCTTGCGCCTCTTCGCCGCCACGTCCGAAAACGAAGGGGTCGCCTCCCTTCAGCCGCAAGACGCGCCGGCCCTCCCGTGCCAGTTCGATCAAACGGAGCGAGATGTCGCGCTGCTTTGCCGAGGGGCGTCCACCGCGCTTGCCGGCGTATTCCAGAACGGTTTCGTCACGCCGCCAGTCGAGAATGCGCGAATCCACAAGGGCGTCGTAGACGATCACGTCGGCCTGCTGGAGCGCGTGCAACGCCTGCAGGGTCAGGAGACCGGGCTCGCCGGGACCAGCGCCCACCAGCCAAACGAGGCCCGGTGGAAATTCCGGCCATTCATGGGGAGGCAGGGTTAAACGCGTATCGTCAGTCATGGCGCGCAGCATAGTGCTGCCCTGCGGCGAAGGCGAGACATCATCGTGCGAATTCCCCTGCACCTGCTGTTGGTCTGGCGCCCGCACAGGCTATAGCTCACCAATGACACCTGAGTCTTGCACGCCGCTTCGATGCCATTTCCCACGCCGCCCCGCTGCTCCGGGCCGATGGCAATGAATGCGCGGGTCCTGATCCTCGGCGGCACGTCAGAGGCGCGCGAACTGGCCGAGGCCTTGGCGGCGCGCGACATCGACACGGTGACTGCGCTTGCGGGCGCGTCCGGCCGCGCAAGCGGGTATGCAGGCGACGTCCGCATTGGCGGTTTCGGTGGTGCCGCGGGGCTGGCCGATTACCTGGCGGCGCAGGACGTGTCGGCACTGGTTGATGCGACACATCCCTTTGCCGCAACGATCTCGGGCCATGCGGCGGCGGCTGCGCGGCTTTCGGGCTGTCCGACGATCAGGCTCGACCGCCCGGCCTGGACGGAGCCCTCCGGTGCTGGCTGGCAACAGGTCGCAACGCTCGCGCAGGCGGTATCACGTCTGCCATCCGGCGCGCGCGCCTTCATGGCGACGGGGAAGGGCTCTGCGGGCGTGCTCTCCAACCGTGCGGATGTGACATTTGTTTTGCGCAGCATTGCGGCGGTACCGGACCTGCCGACCCATGTGGAACCCGTACTCGCACACCCGCCGTTTTCCGAGGATGCTGAGCACGCGCTCTTTGCGTCGATGGGCATTACGCATCTGGTAACGAAGAATTCGGGCGGCGCGAGCGGCCGGAGCAAACTCGATGCGGCTGCAGCGCTTGGGCTTCCTGTTATCATGGTTGTACGTCCGCCCGCACCAATCGGAGTCGCCAGCGTTTCCAGCGTCGCAGAGGCGTTGGACTGGCTCGAGCAAACGCTGGCGCTTGACACTTCTTCCGGACCGACGCCATAACCTGCGCACGAGGTGCCCGGTGCGATCCGGGCGAAGAGGGAATGCGAAAGGGCGCCCGTGTGTGCCCCGAACCGCAGCCGCCCCCGCGACTGTATGCGGAGAGCCGCCACCCGTTGCCACTGGCGCTTGCCGCCGGGAAGGCCGGTGCCGGCAGCGACCCGCGAGCCAGGAGACCTGCCTCGTGCCGCCGGCGCAGCCGGTGCGGGATGCGGATTCGGGCGGGGTGCCCCGGCGTCGCGTCGGCGCAGGCGCCGCCCGCGGGAGTGGAGCATCCGAAGACCTGCCGCAAGGAGCCCGCGCCATGGCCCAGAAGATTCCCGCAACTGTCGTCACCGGCTTCCTTGGAGCAGGCAAGACGACGTTAATCCGCCACTTGCTCGATGCGGCGAATGGCAAGCGGATTGCGCTGATTATCAACGAATTCGGAGATCTCGGTGTCGATGGCGAGATCCTGAAAGGGTGTGGCGTGGAAGGATGCCGGGACGAGGACGTGGTGGAGCTGTCCAACGGTTGCATCTGCTGCACCGTGGCGGAGGATTTCCTGCCGGCGATGCAAAAGCTGGTGGAACGCGATGACGCCCCCGACCACATCGTCATCGAAACCTCCGGGCTCGCCCTGCCGCAACCGTTGGTGCGTGCATTCAACTGGCCCGATATCCGCACCCGTGTGACGGTCGACGGAGTCGTCGCTGTGGTGGATGGTCCGGCGCTCGAGGCCGGCAGGTTTGCCGCAAACGAAACCGCGGTGGACGCGCAACGGGCGGCCGACGAGACAATCGACCATGAAACGCCCTTGTCGGAGCTCTTCGAAGATCAGCTCGCCTGCGCGGACATGGTCGTGGTCAACAAGGCAGACCTGCTGGGCGGCACCGCCGCAGACGCCCTTGTGACGCGTCTGCGCGACGAGGTACGGGCTGGCGTCTCGGTGCTGCAATCGGAAATGGGGATGGTCGACGCCGCCGTTCTTCTCGGCCTTGGTGTCGGAGCGGAAGATGACATGGATGGACGGCACGAGTTGCACCACCACCATCATCATCATGATGACGACGACGAACACGACCATGACGACGAACACGCGCATGGCCACGACGAGTTCGAGAGCTTCGTGGTTTCGCGCGCCGAGATTGCCGACCCGACAGCCTTTGCCGAACACGTGGCCGAGGTAATCCGCACGCACGACATCCTGCGGCTGAAGGGGTTTGCGGCCGTTACCGGAAAACCCATGCGGCTCGCCATGCAGGCGGTCGGGCCGCGGATCGACAGTTATTTCGACCGTCCCTTCGGGTCCGGTGAACCGCGCGAGACCCGTCTGGTGGTGATCGGGCAGGCCGGATTGGACCGCGCAGCGATTGAAAAGGCACTGGTGGCGTGACCGGCCACGCTATTCGCCGGGCCGACCCGCGCGAGCCCGGCGCTACCGCGTTGCTCCTGGCCAGTCAGGCAATCATGCACGCGACGTCGCCGCCGGAAGCCCGGAATTATCTTCCGATCGAGAAACTTGTCGCGCCTGATATCCATTTCTTTGTTGCCGAGTGCGAAGCGGACGCCCGCGGTTGCATCGCGCTGGCGATCCGGGACGGGTATTGCGAGCTGAAATCCATGTTCGTGCGCGAGGATGTCCGCGGCTCCGGGCTCGCCGACGCATTGCTTGCGCATGCGGAGGCCGAGGCACGAGAGGTGGGCTGCGGCACGATGCGTCTGGAGACGGGTACGGGGCTGAAGGCGGCACTGCGGTTTTATGAGCGGAACGGATACCGGTTCTGCGGCTCGTTTGACGATTACACGCCGACCCCCTGGAGCCTCTACATGGAAAAGGCGCTCTGATGCATCTTCTAGCCGCCATCCCCGGCCAGGTTTCCGACGGTAGCGAGCCGATCGATCCGGGGCAGACGCCCGCCGACGTGATCTTCCTTTCGGCGGCCGACACCGAGCTGGCGGCGCTTTCGGAGGCCCGCCAGGTGCTGGGCGACGCGGCGCCGGAGTTGCGTCTGGCCAATCTCTCCTGGCTCTCGCATCCCTTCTCGGTGGACAAGTACATCGGCGACACGGCGGAAGGCGCTCGGCTTGTCATAGCACGCGTGTTGGGCGGTGGGGCTTATTGGTCCTATGCGGTGGAGCAATTGTCGGCCCGGTTGAGGGCGGCCGGCGTCGCAGTGGCACTTCTGCCCGGCGACGACAAACCCGATCCGGACTTGCTGGCGCTCTCCACTGTGTCGACGGATGACTGGCACGCGCTCTGGGCCTATTGCGTCGAAGGTGGACCGGAGAATGCCGCCAACCTGCTGCGTCTGGCGGGTCACATGCTGGGGAAGGGCGATCGGCCTGCGGCGGCCGAACCGCTTCTGAGGGCCGGTTTCTACTGGCCGGGAGAGACACGGGCAGATCTGGCGACGCTGAAAGCCCATTGGACCGAGGGTGCGCCCGTTGCTGCGATCACCTTCTACCGCGCCCTGCTGCAAGGGGCGGGGCTTCATCCGATAAACCAGCTCGTGAAGGCGTTGCTGCGGCGCGGTCTGAACCCGCTGCCTGTCTTCGTGGCGTCCTTGAAGGATCCGGTATCGGTCGCAACACTCGAGGGAATATTCGCGGATGCGCCGCCAGCGGTGGTGCTGAATGCGACCAGTTTTGCCGTCTCGTCGCCCGATCCCGGCACATGGCGGGACGGGAGGAAGCCGACGGTGCTCGATGTGCCGGGGGCGCCAGTGCTGCAGGTCGTTCTGTCGGGCGGTGCCGAGGAGACCTGGGAAAAGAGCGACAGCGGATTGGGAGCGCGCGACATCGCGATGAACGTGGCATTGCCAGAGGTAGACGGCAGGGTGCTCGCGCGCGCGATCAGCTTCAAATCGGAGGCGTATTTCGACGATGCGACGCAATGCGCAATCGCATCCTACCGTGCCCGTGGAGACCGCGTGCAATTCGTGGCGGAACTTGCGGCAGGCTGGGCGCGGCTGGCACGTACTCCTGCGGCGGAGCGGCGGGTCGCGCTGATCCTCGCCAATTACCCCAACAAGGACGGCCGGCTTGCGAACGGCGTCGGGCTCGACACGCCAGCGGCAACAGTCGGTGTCTTGAAGGCGCTCAAGAGTGCCGGATACCGCGTTGAAAAAGAATCGGAAAGCTCCGACGGATTGATGCAGGCCGTGCTGGCTGGACCGACAAACTGGCTGACCGAACGCGCGCAGCGGACGGGCGGCGTGCAATTGTCGCTGGAGGCCTATCGCAATGCCTACGACGCATTGCCTCTTGAGGTCCGGACCCAGGTGGAGGACCGTTGGGGCTTGCCGGAAACCGATCCATTTTGCGATGGCGTCGCGTTTGCCTTGTCAGTGCTGGATTTCGGCAATGTCGTGGTCGGCGTGCAGCCGGCACGCGGCTACAACATCGACCCTGAGGAAACGTATCACGCGCCGGATCTTGTCCCGCCGCACAACTACCTCGCGTTCTACTTCTGGCTGCGAAACAGCTTTGGCACGCAAGCAATTGTTCACATGGGAAAACACGGAAATCTTGAGTGGTTGCCGGGCAAGGCGGTTGCTCTCTCCGAAAGGTGTTTCCCCGAAGTTGCGGTCGGGCCGCTTCCGCATGTCTATCCGTTCATTGTCAACGACCCGGGCGAAGGTACCCAGGCCAAGCGGCGCGCACAGGCAGTGATCGTCGATCATCTTACGCCACCGCTGACACGAGCCGAGAGCTATGGCCCCATGCGCGATCTCGAAGTGCTGGTGGACGAGTACTACCAGGCGGCCGGTGTGGATGCCCGGCGGGTCGACTACCTGCGCAAGGAAATCCTGTCGCTCATGGAAGCCACCGGGCTCGACGCGGATGCCGGTGTAGTCACGGGGGATGACACCGACAGCCGGTTAAGGAAGCTCGATGCCTATCTCTGCGAGTTGAAGGAGAGCCAGATCCGCGACGGGTTGCATATCTTTGGGCGGGCACCGGAGGGGCGTCTGGCGCGGGATCTGATCGTAGCGCTCACACGGGTGCCGCGCGCGACCGGAAACGGTGGCGACGCATCGCTCATCCGGGCGCTTGCTACGGACTTCGGACTGAACTTCGATCCGCTCGACTGCGATCTGGCGGCACCGTGGGACGGACCCAGACCCGGTGCGATTGCGACGCTGGATGTTTCGCCTGCTGACGCAGACGACCCGCCGGGGCGGAAGGCGGGCGCGCTGCGCGCGCCCGCCTTCCGCCCCTCGTCGCGATCTCCGACAGGAGAGCGCAACCTCTGGCGCAGCCATGGCGACACGGTGGAACGGTTGGAGTTCTTCGCGGCCCGTTTGGTCGAAGGACATGCCGCGGCACCGGGCACTGCCTCGGCCGCCGTACTCCATGAGATCGAGACGCGGGTGCGCCCGGCAGTGGAGGCGTCCGGCGCCGGCGAGATGGCCGGGCTCCTCGCTGCGCTCGACGGTCGTTTCGTTGCGCCTGGCCCATCGGGCGCGCCAACGCGGGGGCGTCTCGATGTGTTGCCCACCGGTCGCAATTTCTTTTCGGTCGACAGTCGTGCGATTCCGACCCGGGCTGCTTGGGAACTCGGTTGGAAATCGGCCGCGCGACTGATCGACCGACATGTGCAGGATCAAGGCGATTGGCCGCGGGCCATCGCGCTGACGGCCTGGGGAACAGCCAATATGCGAACCGGCGGTGACGACATCGCCCAGGCACTGGCACTGATGGGCGCAAAACCCGTCTGGGACGAGATGTCCGGCCGCGTGACGGGGTTCGAGATCCTGCCCGCAAGCGTCCTCGGTCGACCGCGCGTGGATGTCACGTTTCGGGTTTCCGGCTTTTTCCGGGATGCCTTCCCGGCACAGGTCGATCTCGTGGCGTCTGCCGCGCGCGCTGTCATGGAGTTGGACGAAGCGGAGGCCGACAATCCTGCCGCCGCCCGCTACCGCCGGGAACGTTCGACGGTTGGCGCCGCGCGTGCCGGCTATCGCGTCTTCGGCTCGAAGCCTGGCGCCTATGGGGCTGGCTTGCAGGCGATGATCGACGAGCGGCTCTGGCGCGACAAGGGCGATCTGGCGGAGGCCTACCTTTCATGGGGTGGCTATGCGTATGGAGAGGGCGCGGAGGGACGCCCGGCAACGGACGATCTCGCATCGCGACTCGGGCAGACAGACGCGGTGGTCCAGAACCAGGACAACCGCGAGCACGATCTTCTGGACAGCGATGATTACTACCAGTTCGAAGGCGGACTGGCGGCAACGGTAGAGCATTTGCGAGGATCGGCGCCGCGTGTCTACCACACCGATCACTCCCGGCCCGAACGGCCGGTGATCCGGACATTGGATGAAGAGATCGGACGGGTGGTGCGCGCGCGCGCCGCAAATCCGAAGTGGATCGCGGGCGTGAAGCGCCACGGATACAAGGGTGCGTTCGAGATGGCCGCAACGGTCGACTACCTGTTCGCGTTCGCCGCGACGACAGGCGCGGTTCGGGACCATCATTTCGATCTCGTGTACGAGGCCTATCTGGATGACGACGCCACCTGTGCATTTATAGCCGACGTCAATGCCCCGGCGCTGCGGGAGATGGCGGAACGCTTCGAGGAAGCGATCGAACGTGGCCTGTGGGTCCCGCGCTCCAACTCCGCCCGCGCAAGACTGGCCGAACTGTCGAGATCGGTGTGACACGAGAGCGGAAGGATGTGGGTGTGCAATCGATAATAGCCGGATTTCCAACTAGGCATGCAACCCGAAGTGCCGGATGGCCGGTATTTGCCGCATGGTCCCGACGTCATGTGGTCCACGGGAAGACCGCCTGATGGATCGCGGTCACTGCCTGTGTGGAAACGTGCGGTGGGAAACAGATGGCGCGCGCCTCTGGTCCGGCTATTGCCATTGCGAAAGCTGCCGACGCAATTGTGCGGCTCCGGTTGCTGCTTTCTTCGGTGTCGAAGACGGCCATTGGCGTTGGGTGGGCATCGCGCCCGCACGCTACACATCGACCCCGGACGTCACGCGGTACTTCTGCGCAAACTGCGGAACACCCGTCGCCTATGCATCCAAGCGCTTCCCGGGAGAAACCCATTTCTATGCCGCGGGTCTGGATACCCCCGCGGCATTTGAGCCGGAATTCCATGTCCACTACGCCGAACACGTGCCGTGGATGATCGTCGCGGACGACTTGCCGCGCTATCCTCACGGCGGAAACGAGGGAGAACCCGAATGACCGACGACACAGACCGCCACAACGCCAAGATGGCCAAGAAGAAGGCCGCGCGGGACAAGATCATGGCGACGAAGACGGAGGAGAAGGGGCTTGTCATCATTCACACCGGAAAGGGAAAAGGCAAATCCTCGGCCGCTTTCGGCATGATCTTCCGCTGTATCGCCCATGGCATGCCCTGCGCGGTGGTGCAGTTCATCAAGGGAGGCATGGAAACCGGCGAGCGAGCATTGATCCAAGCCCATTTCGCGGAAGCATGCCCGTTCTACACCATGGGCGAAGGGTTCACCTGGGAGACCCAGGACAGATCGCGCGACATCGAGATGGCGCAGGCCGCCTGGGCCAAGGCACAGGATCTCATACTCGATCCGACGAACCGGATGGTATTGCTTGACGAGATCAACATTGCTTTGCGCTACGAGTACATCGACGTAACCGAGGTGGTTCGCTTTTTGCAGGAGAAGAAGCCCCCGATGACCCACGTTGTGCTGACCGGGCGCAATGCCAAGGAGGAACTGATCGAGATCGCCGACCTGGTCACAGAAATGGAGCTGCTGAAGCACCCGTTCCGCTCTGGGGTCAAGGCCCAGGCGGGGGTGGAGTACTGATGGCGTTCGGGGCGGCGGAGACCGTATCCAGAACTCAGGTGCATGAATATCGAAGTTCTTGCGTAGGACGGCCGTGACGCGCGCCCTGATGATCCAGGGCGCCGGCTCCAATGTCGGCAAATCGCTGCTGGTCGCGGGATTGGCGCGAGCCTTCACCCGACGCGGTTTGGCAGTCCGGCCCTTCAAGTCGCAGAACATGTCCAACAATGCGGCGGTAACGGCAGATGGGGGAGAGATCGGGCGGGCGCAGGCTCTGCAGGCGCTTGCCTGTGGGGTCGAGCCAATGACCGACATGAATCCGGTGCTGTTGAAGCCGGAGACAGACACCGGCGCCCAGGTCGTCGTGCAGGGGCGGCGGGTCGGGTCGTTGCGTGCGCGGGAGTATTCGAGGGCGAAATCCTCCCTCATGGAGCCGGTGCTGGAGAGTTTTCGGCGCTTGTCAACCGAGGCGGATTTGATGCTCGTGGAAGGCGCAGGCAGTCCTGCGGAGGTAAACCTGCGGGCCGGTGATATTGCGAATATGGGATTTGCACGGGCGGCGCACGTGCCGGTGCTGCTCGTTGGCGACATCGACCGGGGCGGGGTCATCGCGCAGATCGTCGGGACACAGGCGGTAATCGACCCGGCCGATGCGGAAATGATATGTGGCTTTGCAATCAACAAGTTTCGCGGTGATCCGCGCCTGTTCGACGACGGATATCGAGAGATCGCGGCGCGGACTGGCTGGAAGGGGCTCGGCGTCCTGCCGTGGTACGAAAATGCGCATCGGCTGCCGGCCGAGGACGCGCTCGACCTGGCGTCCGGACCGGGCGGCGGCCCGTTTCACGTCGTGTGCCCGGTGCTGTCTCGCATCGCCAATTTCGACGATCTGGACCCACTGAAGCTGGAGCCGGATGTGCGGCTGACGATGGTGCGGGCGGGCTCCGCGTTGCCGGGAGATGCGGATCTGGTGATCCTGCCGGGCACGAAATCGACCCGCGGCGACCTGGCCTTTCTGCGCGCACAGGGCTGGGACATCGACCTGGCCGGACATGTTCGCCGCGGAGGTGCGGTGTTGGGACTGTGCGGCGGCTATCAGATGTTGGGGCGTAAAGTTCTCGATCCAGAGGGGCTGGAGGGCGACCCCGGCGAAACCCAAGGGCTCGGCTTGCTCGATATCGAGACGATCATGGTGCCCGACAAGAGGTTGACCCGCGTGGTGGCCAGTCATGTTCCGTCGGGGGCGGGGTTTTCGGGCTACGAGATCCATATCGGTCGCAGCGACGGTCCGGACAGGGCGCGGCCCTTCGCCTCGGTGGACGGACGCGATGAAGGGGCCATGTCACCTGATGGCCGGGTCATGGGAAGCTACCTGCACGGGTTGTTTGCTTCCGACGGGTTTCGCAGCGCATTCCTTGCGTCCCTCGGTGCTACCGCTTCCGGTCTGTCCCACGGTGCGGCCGTGGAAACTGCGTTGGACGAACTTGCGGTCCATCTGGAGACGCATATGGACATTGATGCGCTGTTGGAGATGGCGGGCCCGGTGACTTCATAGAGGACCGCACGGGAACGATCGGCTTCCCAGAGACGGCATGGCAAGGTCGGCGTCGGACGGAATTTTCGCTCAATCCACGGGCGGGACGCGGGCAACGAAATGGCCTTTCACTCCTGTTGGCCATTGCCGGTAAGGCACGCTGCCCGTGTCGCTTTCCGCATACAGGCGTGCGTAGCCGGCGAGCGCTTCGGCGTCCTCATTGGTTCCATCGAAACGTCCGAGCACATACGTCATCTTTCCGGTGGCCGTGATCGCCGCATTGCAGCCGTGCTCGCAGCCCATCAGGCAGGCCACCCCTCGCACGGACAGGCCGGGCTCGGACGCGGCGGCCGACTGCGCCCGTTGCAGGAACGCCTCGCCGGCCGGGGTGCCCAGTTTGGTCTCGCGGTCTTTGCCGGTGCGGCACGTGGTGCAGATCGTGATCGTCGTCATGATTGGCCTGGAACTATGTCATCGGCCCTGATTGAAGCGTTCGGGCCCGACTGTCCAGTCTGCCGATGCGGAACGCTCCCCGCGCGCTCAGGGGAAGTCCGGAGCAGGCAGGACTCGACCGGTGCAATCGCCAAAGCCAATCCTGTATCCGTCACCGCGGGCTTCGCCCTGCAAGGTGAGCCTGTCGCCGTCTTCGATGAACGTTCGCGTAGTGCCGTCGCCCAGGGTCAGCGGTTCCTTGCCGCCCCAGGTGAGTTCCAGCAAGGAGCCATAGCTGTCTTTCTCCGGGCCTGAGATCGTGCCGGAGCCAAGCAGGTCGCCCACGCGCATCGCACAGCCCGAGGAGGCGTGATGCGCCAGCTGCTGGGCAGCGGAGTAGTACATCTCGCGGTAGTTCGTTCGGCTGATCGTGGTCGGGTTCTTTGCACCGTCAGGGCCAATCGTAACAGAAAGGTCGATGTCGTAGAGCATGGACCCGGGCTCCTCCAGGTATGGCAGGAGCGGCACCTCGCGTGGCGGGGTGGAGCGGCGGAAGGGCTCCAGCGCCGCTTTCGTCACGACCCATGGGCTGATCGAGGTTGCAAAGGCCTTGGCCTGGAACGGGCCGAGCGGCTGGTATTCCCATGCCTGAATGTCACGTGCGGACCAGTCGTTCAGGAGTACGTATCCGAAGATCATTGCATCCGCCTCGGCCACGCTGACCGGCGCGCCCATGGTCGACGGCTGGCCGACGACCGCGCCCATCTCCAGTTCGATATCCAGCCGCTTGCAAGGTCCGAAACCGGGCACGTCCGCATCGGGCGCTTTCGTCTGCCCGACGGGCCGGTGGATGTCGGTCCCGGAGACGACAATCGTGGAGGCGCGTCCGTTATAGCCGATGGGTATGTGCAGCCAATTTGGGGGCAGGGCGTTTTCGGGACCCCGGAACATGGTGCCGACGTTGAAGGCGTGCTGTCGGCCGGCGTAGAAATCTGTGTACTCGGCAACCCGGAATGGCAGATGCAGGCGCACCGAATCCATCGGGTGCAGATAGGGTTCGATCATGCCGGCAGAGGGGCTGCCTTCGCCGAGGTAGCCGAAGAGGGTGGCGCGGATTGCCTCCCAGGCCTCCGGCCCCTTTTCCATGAAACTGTTGAGGGCGGGTTCTGTGAAGCCCATGCGTTTGAGCAGGCCGCCGCGTTCCATTGCGCCGAGGTCGAGTACCCGGTCGCCGATCGCCGTGCAGCAGCGCGGCGCAATGCCAGCAGTCGAAAACACGCCGAACGGCAGGTTGTTCATTGGGAAGGGGCACATAGGGTCGTTGGCCGTTTCGACCCAGCTACGCAACAGGCTCATGAAAGTCCTCCTCTGGAATGCGGCAGGCAACTCGACAGGCGCGCTGTCAGTCACCCGCGTAAAAGGATCGTGCGCGCCGGCCAATCAGGCAACACCTCTCCGGCCGCCTGCGGCAAGACGCTCGCCTCCGGTGATGCGCGCGATGGGTTAGCGCGGACCGGCAGCCTTGGCCGCCGCGGAGAGTGCTTCGCTCAATACAACCCGGTCGCCGATATGGTTCGCCAGGATGAGCAGGAGACGAGCATTGAAGGCGTCGCTTTCGTCCTTGCTCAACGTCTCGTGTGCGGCCAGCAGGTCGGCATAGAAATCGTCGGCTATTTCTATGTTCGGAGTGAGCGTCAACGCAGTCATTGCGTGGCCTCCTGTGCGGTGGCGCGGCGCAGGGCGGCGCGAAGAAGTGGTTCGTTGAACTCGGTGCGGCGGGCGGCGACATGCTGGTCGGGCCGGATCAGGTAAACCGCCGAGGGCGCGTCGCCAAGATAGCGCTCCTTGAGTAGCCCGCTTCGATCGTTGGCGGTGGTAAGCGCCAGCCGTGTAACGGTGACGCCGCCTTCCTCGATCTCCTCGGGTGCGTCGCAGTCGATGGTCAGCAAGGTGAACCGATCGCCCAGTGCGCGCAGCAGGAATCCGTCGTCCAGCGGGACGTCGGGGCAGGGGGCGCCGGGGCGGGTGCGTTCCGGACCGCCGGTCAGCGCATCCGCGGAATTGAGCGGCGAGCCGTCATAGGTGCAAGGCACCGACAAGCGGCCCGAATTCACCAGTGGGCGGGCGAAGTCGTAGTGCTCCGACAGGTCGAGCACAGCATCGCGGAGAATGCGGCTCATTTCGGATTTCGGCGTGATAAAGTCGGTTGAACGAGAGGAGTTGAGGATATTCTCGTCCGCGCCGAGAATACGCTCCACATCGTAGCTGTCGAGCAAAGTATCCGGCGCCAGGCCGTCGATCACCAGCTTGAGCTTCCATGTCAGGTTGTCGGTGTCTTGGAGGCCGGAATTCGCGCCTCGCGCGCCGAACGGGCTGACCTGATGGGCGCTGTCGCCGGCAAAAATCACGCGGCCATGGCGGAACTTCTCCATCCGCCGGCACTGGAACGTATAGATCGATACCCATTCGAGATCGAATTTCACGTCCTCGCCCAGCATCGCCTTCAGGCGGGGAATGACGTTCTCCGGCTTCTTTTCCTCCTCGCGGTCGATGTCCCAGCCCAATTGCAGGTCGATCCGCCAGACCCCGTCGGGCTGCTTGTGCAGCAGGGCTGACTGGCCGCGGTTGAACGGCGGGTCGAACCAGAACCAGCGTTCGGTCGGGAAGTCGGCCTCCATGATCACATCGGCGATCAGGAAATTATCCTCGAAGACCCGCCCGACGAAATCGAGCCCGAGCATGGCGCGGGTGGGCGAACCGGCGCCGTCGCAGGCAATGAGCCAATCGGCTTCCAGCCGGTACTCGCCGTCGGGCGTATCCACCAGAAGCCCTACGTAGTCGCCGTGGTCGGTGACGGACAGAACCTTGTTCCGGCCGCGGATGTCCAGCGGGGCGCCTTCGGCCTGCAATTCGCGTGCGCGATCCACCAGAAATTTCTCGAAATAGTACTGCTGAAGGTTGATGAACGCGGGCCGTTCGTGCCCCTCTTCGGGCAAGAGGTTGAACTCATAGACCTGTCGGTCGTCGAAGAAGACCTTTCCGACGTCCCATTCCACGCCTTTGTCCACCATCTCCTGGCCGCAGCCGAGACGATCGAGAATTTCCAGCGGTCGCTTGGCGAAGCAGATGGCGCGGGAGCCGAAGCTCACCTTGTCGTTGTCGTCCAGCACGACAACCTCGACGCCCTGTTGCGCGAGGTCGATGGCGGCAGCAAGCCCGATGGGGCCGGCGCCAATGACGATCACCTTGTGGCGGGCGGGCCGTGTCGCAACCTGGTCGTCACTCCGCTCGTACGGATAGAGCGGAACCTCGAATATCTTGTTCATTTTCTCCTCCCCAGGGGCTCCCCAAACCCGCCAATTAGCCTTGCAACTGCGCCCACATCTCCAGGTCGCGTTCCGCCGTCCATATTCGTGGCGTGTCTATTCCGCGTGCTTCGTCGTAGGCACGGGCGACGTTAAACGGCAGGCAATGCTCGTAGATCGCATAGTCGGCGAACTTTGGGTCGCAGGCTGCGCGCACGGCGTCCCAGGCTTCCTTGAGCGAGCCGCCGCGGGCAGCCACGCGGGCGGCGGGGCGATAGGTGCTGTCGACGAAATCGCGGGTGTTCTCGATGGCCGCTGTCACCATGTCCTGCCCCATCAGCGCGTCGCCGCGGCCCGGTGCGATGGCGTCCACATGGAAGGCCTTGATCGCGTCGAGTGTGCCGGACCAGTCGTGGAAATGCCCGTCGCCGCAATAGCAGGCCGAGTGGTATTCCACGATGTCGCCGGTGAACATGACGTTCTGATCGGGCACGTGAATGACGATATCGCCTGCGGTATGGGCGCGGCCCAATTGCATCAGGTCCACCCGTCGATTGCCCAGATAGACAGACATGCGTCCGGTGAAGGTGGTTGTGGGCCAGGTCAGGCCGGGAATGCTCTCGTGTCCCTCGAATAGCCGTGGAAAGCGTTGGAACTCGCTGTCCCAATCCTCCTGACCACGTTCGACCACCATCGCGCGGGCGGCGTCGGACATCAGGATCTGCCCGGCGCCATAGGCGGAGGCCCCCAGCACGCGGACCGCGTGGTAATGTGTGAGGGCCAGATGGGTGATTGGCTTGTCAGTGACTTCGCGGACCTTCTCGATCACCTTGCCGGCGAGCCGCGGTGTGGCCTGTGCCTCGACGATCATCACCGAGTCGTCGCCGATGATGACACCCGAGTTCGGGTCGCCCTCGGCGGTGAAGGCCCAGAGCCCGTCGCCGACTTCGGTAAAGCTGATCTTCTTCTCGGCCGTGTCGTCCTGCGAAGCAAATGCTTTTGCCATGGCCCGTGTCCTTCCTGATGTGCCGCGTCTCTGAGGGGCGCGGCAGGGGTATTCTTGCGCGATCCGATCTCCGCGGCTAGGGTGAGCGGAATATCGTTGCAGGTGAAATGATTGTCAATGTCGTTTCAAATGAAATGACACGACCAGGCGAGGTTCGCATGCCAGACGTTTTTTCGTTGTCCGAGTTTCTGCCCTATCGGCTTGCGGTGCTCTCCGAGCGGGTCAGTCGGCGGTTGTCCGTGGTCTATGCAGAGCGTTTCGGGCTGACCATCCCGGAATGGCGCGTGCTCGTCCACCTGTCTCGGTGTCAGATGGTATCGGTGCGGGAAATCCATAACTGCGTGAATCTGGAGAAGCCGAGGGTCAGCAGGGCGGTGGCAAAACTGGAGGCAGCCGGTCTCGTGGAAAAGGTAGCCAGCGAAGCGGATCAGCGGCTCGTGGAAATCTCGTTAACCGAGGCAGGCCGGCAGGTGCTGAACAGTATCGTTCCCGAGGCGCAGGCTTTGGAAGGTCGTTTGCTGGCGGCGCTCTCGGCAGAAGAATCGGCGTTGTTCGTTGCGATGATGGAGCGCCTTCATGGCGTTCTCGACAACGACCCGCAAGCACCGCGCCGCTCCCGTATGGACACGATCCCGGACCAGCCAGACGTGTGAATCCCACTCCTCGGCTTGTTTGCCTGATGTGCGCCGGTGAGTCGGCCTCGGGCCTCGGGGCAGCGCGACCGGCCACGCGCGGCTTCCTCGCACGTTCAATCGTTTCGGAGGCGCCGCGCCGTTAGAATGCCGGGCCCTGGGTGGTGAGTTAAGAGAGGGAGTTCACGCGCGTTTTTTTTGCGACCGCGTGTCGCGCCGGGAGTAGTTGAGCATTTTACTCAGCGGGCGTATCCCGAACGAGACCGCAAAAGCTCACGCCAGATACGTCGAGCCAGGGCGGATTTGCGGTGTGCCGCGATGCAGGGTTCTGCACCGCCTCCGCTCCATGAGGAAAAAATGACAAACTCCATTCGGACCGCGCTCCTGTTGAGCGGGTCTCTTGCGCTCCTGGCCGGTACGGCCTCGGCGCACACACCGCTTTGTGCTTGTTACGACAATGGCGACGGCACCGTCCTTTGCGAAGGCGGTTTCTCGGATGGCTCCTCGGCCGCGAACGTGCCGATGATCGTGCGAGATGCGTCTGGCGAGGCGCTGTTGGAAGGTGTGATCGATGCCAATGGCGAGTTTGAGTTCGAAAAGCCCGAGGGCTTCCATGACGTTCTGTTCGACGGCGGCGAAGGCCACCAGATCGTCGTGCCGCAGGACGAAATCTACTGAGTGAATGAAGACGTGGGATATCCGATGAAGAAACTGCTTGCCGCCGCCGCACTGTCCGCCATTGCCATTTCCGCTCCGGCGATGGCGCATTTCCAACTCGTCTACGGCCCGGATGTGAATGTCGAGAGGCCGGGCGAGATGCCGCTGAAGCTTATTTTCTGGCATCCGTTCGAAAACGGCTATGCGATGGATATGGGCCAGCCAGAGGAGTTCTTCTACGTCCTCAAAGGCGAGAAGACCGATATTTCTGAAAGCCTTACGCCGATCACCTTCAAGGGGGCGAGCAACGAATCCGCAGCCTTCGAAGGGGTGCTGCCGGTGAAACGCAATGGCGACTACATCGTCGGTCTGGTCCCCGCGCCCTACTATGAGGAGTCGGAAGATATCTACATCCAGCAACTCACCAAGACCTTCATCAACAAGGGCGGCATCCCCACGGGCTGGAACGAGCCGGTGGGAATGAAGACCGAGTTTGTGCCGCTCAACAAGCCCTACAATGTGATCTCCGGCTCGACCTTCTCCGCCCAGCTTTTGTCCGACGGCCAGCCCTTGGCCGGCGCCGAGGTTGAAATCGAATTCATGGCCGCAGAGCCGGATATGGAAACCAACATGCCAGGGGACGTAACCGCCGAGCCGATGCCCGGCGGCGCGCTGGTCGCGATGACCGACGCAAATGGCATCTTCTCCTTCGGCATCCCGAAGGCCGGATTCTGGGGATTTGCCGCACTTGGCTCCGGCCCGGACACGGAATTCGACGGAAAAGAACTCAGCCAGGATGCCGTGATTTGGATCAAGGCGTTCGACCTGCAATAGGCGTTGCGAGAAAAACAGTAAGTCATGAAATCATCCCGTCCGGACCTCGCCGGGCGGGTCTCCCCCCCAAGAAGAACGGACGGAACGATGAGGCGCAGAGTCTTCCAGGCCATGGGATTGGGACGTGGAAACGGCGTGGGGCGCGGCGGACGCCAAAAGGGCTATCGCTGCCGGGATGCCTGTTGCCGCGAAAGGGATGACATAAACCTAAACGATATCGTTCCCGGAGAGGTTTGCCGGATCTGCCGGTTGCATGGTTGTGGCTCTGTCCGCCAGCGACTTCTCGATCTCGGTTTCCAGCCGGGCCGCGAAGTGAAGGTGGTCCGCAACGCGCCGCTCTACGATCCGATCGAGCTGCAACTCGGTGACAGTTTCATTGTCCTGCGTCGCCGCGAGGCCGCGCATATCGAGGTGACCCATGCCTGAGCGCGGTCCCTATCTGGTGGCGCTGGCCGGTCAGCAAAATGCCGGCAAGTCGACACTCTTCAACATGCTTACCGGGCTCACGCAGCATATCGCGAACTACCCGGGCGTGACCGTCGACAAGAAATCCGGCAGCTACTTCGCCGAAGGTAGGCGATACGAGGTCGTGGACCTGCCGGGCTGCTATTCGCTCGCCGCCTTCTCGCTGGAGGAACGTGTCGCGCGGAAATTCCTGCTCGAGGACAGGCCCGACGTGGTGGTCAATGTCATCGATGCGACCAATCTGCGCCGCTCCCTGCCGTTGACCTTCCAACTCCTGGAGATGGGGTTCAAGGTCGTCATCGCGCTCAACATGATGGATTCCGCCGAGCGCCGCGGGTTGGAGATCGACATCGCCCATCTGGAGCGCCGGCTCTGCGTGCCGGTGGTGCCCGTCGTGGGCCGCAAGGGCAGGGGGGAGGCCGAGCTTCGCGCCGCGATAACAAAAGCGGCGGTGAGCGAGCATGTGACCCCTGCAACACTGAACTACGGATCCTTGGAGGAGGCCGTCGCGCGGTTTCAGGCGGGCATCGCGGCCGACGCCGCCTTTCAGGATGTCTCCGCCCGCTGGCTTTCGGTAAAACTGCTTGAGGGCGACAGCGAGGCAGAGACGTTCCTCGGGGTGCGGCTCGACAATCCGCATGGGATGCTCGACGAGGTCTACAAGGCGCGGGACGCGTTCGAAGCCAAACAGGGCCTGAGTTCGGGCGACCATATCAGCGGCTGCCGGGACCGGCATGCCGCGGAGATTATCGCGGCCTCGGTGACCGACAGCAAGGCCGGGCAGGTGCCGGTTTCGGAGCGCATCGACCGGGTGCTGCTCAACCGCTTCGCCGCGCCACTCTTCCTGCTGGCGACGGTCTGGGCGATCTACCAGCTCTCCATCGTCCAGGGCTATGAGCTGACCAAGATCACCTGGCCCTTCCTGGCCTCCTTCCGCAATCTGATGGCCGGGATCCTGCCCGATGCCGGCTTCCTGACCGACCCGCAGATCCGCTCGCTCGGCCTGTGGATCGTGGATTCGATCAACACGCTGCTCAATTACGTACCGATCTTCCTGATCCTCTTCGCCCTGATCGCGATCCTGGAGGATTCGGGCTACATGGCGCGGATCGCCTTCATCCTCGACCGCATCCTGCACCGTTTCGGGCTGCACGGGCAGTCGACGCTGCCCTTCATCCTCGCCGGTGTCTTTGCCGGCGGCTGCGCGGTGCCCGGCGTGATGGCGACCAAGGGCATCCCCGATGCCCGCGCGCGGCTGGCCACGATCCTGACCGTGCCCTTCATGAACTGCATGGCCAAGATCCCGCTCTACACGCTGCTGATCAATATCTACTTCCCCGAGGCCAAGGGCTTGATGCTGTTCTATCTCTCCACCATCACCGTGGTGGTGGCGATGCTGGTGGCGAAATTGCTGACCTCCTCGGTGCTGCGCAACGAGGAAACCGCGCCCTTCGTGATGGAGCTGCCCTCCTATCACCTGCCGACGCTCACCGGCGTGGCGCGGCGCAGCTTCGATCGGACATGGCTCTATATCAAGAAGGTCGGCACCGTGGTCGTGGCCATCGCCATCGTCATCTATGTGCTGCTGCAATTCCCCGGCGTGCCAGCCGAGAAGCAGCTCGCCTATCAGGCCGAGGCCGAGGCCGCCGTGGCGCAGTTCTACGAGACACTGTACGGCAATCCGCTCCGGGCGGCCGTGGAAGATCCGGCCCGTCTGGTCGACCTCATCAACGTGAGTTCGGCCTACAAGGCGGCGCGGCTCAACGCCGGCAGCAAATCCGCTGTGGAAGCGATGGATGTTACGCTGGCCGAGGATCACCCGGATTTCGTGCCGTTTGTCCTGCGCAGCCGCGACGCCGATGCCAAGGCCGCCAACAAGGCGCTGCGCGACCTCTCCAAACAGCGCTCGACGCTGCGGCGCGAGATGCGGTCCGACCGGATCGAGGCCAGTTTCCTCGGCTCGATCGGCCGGGCCATGGAGCCGGTGACGCAATTCGCCGACTTCGATTGGAAGATCAATATCGCGCTTCTCTCCTCCTTCGCCGCCCGCGAGAGCTCCGTTGCCACGCTTGGCGTGCTCTTCGACCAGGACGAGGGCGAGAACGCGACGCTTGAGGAACGGATGGGCGAACAACAGGCCGGCGAGGGCCGCACCGCCGTCTCCGCCGTGGCGCTCATGCTCTTCTTCGCGCTCTACCCGCCCTGTTTGGCCACCGTCATCATGGTGCGGGTGCAAACCGCCTCAACACGCTGGATGGTCTTCTCCATCATCTTTCCAACGCTGTTCGGGTTGGCCGTCGCCTCCGCCGTTTTCACTGGCGCAACCGCGCTTGGGCTGACGGGATTGCAGACCATGTCCACGGTCTGGCTTGCGGCGCTCGGTCTTCTACTCATCGTGGCGCTTCCCAAACCATGGCTGCCGGACTTTTTGCCCGGCGGAACGCGGGAGGCGGCAGAATGACCGACAGCACACAGCCTATGATCGATATGGGCGCGGAGGCCGCCACCGGCCCGTTGGAATTCGCCATCGTCGCAATCATCGCCGGGTTCGCCTTCGCCTATCTGTTGCGCGGTTTCCTCCGCCGCCGGTCAAAGGCCGGTTCGGGCGAGGGGTGCACCGGGTGCCCGGGATGCTCTTCCACCGGGAGCTGCCCGCCCACGACGCAATTCACCTTCGAGCCCGGGAAGGAATAGCCATTGTTTTCCCGGCAGGGCGATCGTCACCGCCAGTCGCCCCACGACAAGACAGAATCCCGTCAAGGAGATACTCATGATCGCCAAGGTCATTTCGCCAATCGTGATGGTAGGCGTCATCGCCGCCACCGTCGGCTCCGCCATTGCGCACACCCCACTCTGCGCCTGTTACGACAATGGTGACGGTACCGTCCTCTGTGAGGGTGGTTTTTCAGACGGCTCGTCTGCCGCAGGCGTTCGTATCTACGTTAGCGACAAGTCTGGCAACATTGTCATCGACGCGAGCATGGACGAGAACAGCGAGTTCATTTTCGACAAGCCGGATGGGAAGTTCACGGTGATGTTCGACGCCGGCGAAGGGCACCGGATCGAGATCACGGGCGACGACATCTACTGATTGCACTGTTGAGGGGCTGCCATGAGGTCACAACCTGCCATCGCGGTGGACGGGCTCGTACATCACTACGGCACGCGCAAGATCCATGACGGGCTGAGCTTTTCCGTCGAACCGGGGCGTATCCTCGGCCTGCTGGGCAAGAACGGCGTCGGCAAGACCACGCTGATCAAGATCCTGATGGGGTTCCTGACCCCCGATGCGGGCCGCTGCCGCGTGTTGGGCGAACCCAGCCACGCGCTCTCGGCCGAGGCCAAACGCCGGATCGGTCTCGTTTTCGAGGGACATCTTGCCTATGACTTCATGTCCATCGAGGAGATCGAACGCTTCACCTCAAAATGGTATCCGAAATGGCGGCGCGACGTGTTCTACGACCTCGTAGACCGCCTGCACCTGCCGGTGACACATCGCATCCGCAACATGTCCGAGGGCCAGCGCAGCCAGGTCGTGCTCGGCCTGGTCATGGCGCAGGATCCGGACCTGCTGATCCTCGACGATTACACGATGGGGCTCGATGCCGGCTACCGGCGGCTTTTCCTCGATTATCTCGTCCACTATGCGCGAGAGGGCGAGAAGACAGTCTTCGTCACGTCCCATGTTGTTCAGGATATGGAACGACTGGTCGATGACGTGATCCTGATCCGCCGCGGCGCGCGGGTGCTGCAGACCTCGTTGGACGCGTTCATGTCGAGTTTCCGGCGGTACGATCTCCCACCGGGCGCCGCCAAGGGCGAGTTACCGTCCCCTGACGGCGCGCTACATCGCATGGAAATGGAGGCGGACGGGCGTCTGGAGGTCTTCGCTTTCAAGGAACAAGCAGAAGTCGAGGCGGAACTGCGCAAGCTCGGGATCGACGCTTCGGGGATCGCTCCGCGTGAAATGACGCTTGAAGACGCCTTCGTCGGCTACACGGGGAAATACTGATGCGTGCAATCGCCTACAAGGAGTGGCTGAAGCTACGCTCATGGCTGGGTTTCATCCTCGCCGCGCATCTTCTCTTTTCCGCCTGGCTCTACCTCTCGATCCGGCACCAGTTCCGCATCGAACATGCCGAGATGATCTATTACCAGGCCAACCATATCGGCCGGATCTTCTACGAGGACCTGCGCTATGTGCCGCTCCTGACCGGTGCGCTGATCGGCGCGGTGCAGTTCCTGCCGGAACTGATCCGGGGCCGGCTGCGCCTCTCGCTGCACCTGCCGACGGGTATTGTACCGCTGGTCTTCGCCCATCTCGGCGTCGGCCTCGCCGCGCTGCTGGTCTTCCTGGCGTTCGACCTTGCCGCGCTCGCTATCACCATCGGGACCTTCTTTCCCGCCGCTTTCATCGCCTCTGCGCTGCTCACGGCGGCGCCATGGGTCCTCGCTGGCATCGCCGCCTATCTCGGCGCGGCGCTGACCCTGCTGGAGCCGGATCGGCGCTATCAGGCGGCCAATCTGGCGATCTCGGCCGGTGTCGTCTGGCTCTGCCATCGTTCGGGGCAATACCAGGCCTATGACCTCGTGCTCATCGGCGCTGCGGCCTTCGTGCTGCTGCTTGCGCCGGCGAGCCTGCAGGCCGCGCATCGATTTCGCAACGGGGGGGTGTGATGACCTCCCGTTTCCTTTCCTGGCTGTCCCTGTCGCTGCTGACGGTGGCGTTAGCCGCGATTGTCTTGCCCATGGTCTACGCCATTGCCTACTCCCCCAAGGTCGCGCCGACGCATATGTTCTATTCGCCGGTGAAGCAGGATTTCGTCTTCCGTGAGCATCGCGGCCATCATGACTTCACCTATGCCACGGCCTCAGGCGAGACGTTTGATCGGCGCGCTTTCGAAACCTCGCTGCCATTCATTTACTACAAGAACATGGACATCTGGGGCCTGCTGCCCGTCGAGATTGGCGGGCAGAGCTTCGACCTGGAGACGATCCGCGACGCGCGGCAGGTCTTCGAACTGAAATCGCGCGAGGTCGAGGACCGGCACCCTTCCGTTCCTGTCTATGCGCTGCTGAACTCCGATCCGGACAAGGCGGGCCTGAGTTTTCCCGAAGATGTATTCCGGATGATGGCCGACCGCATGGAATTCGTGAATGTGGATGTGAACCGGGTAGACCCGGAACTCACGGAGCGCTTCACTGCCGCGCTGACGGCAGAGGGGTTTGCATTTCCCGCGCGGCTGGTTGCAGGAAAACAGACCATCCTGAAGCCTTCGACGAAGGGATCTTCCTTGTTGATGCCGGTGGGGCGACGTTCCATGTCAAACGGCTGGACGACGGTCCGGTGATCACCCGCACGCCGATCCCGACCGATCTCGCGATCCGGTCGATCAAGGTGCAGGAGAACAGGCAGCGCGTTTTCCTCGGCCTCGTCCTGACCGAAGACAACCGTCTCCTCCTTCTCAGGTCGGGTGGCTATGAACTCGTAGAACTGCCGACGGAGGGCTATGACGCGGATACGATGGATTACAAGCTTCTATTGAATCCTGTCCATCCCACGGCGGTTTTCGGCAACGACAAGGTGGTCAAGGCGGTGGCCATGACGCCCGACTACATTGAGGTCGCGAAGTATAAACGCCCGGTGCCGGGGACGAGTGGCATGTTGCACGAGAGGATTTCGAAGCTCCTCTTCCCCTTCGCCCTGTCATTGGCGCAGGAAAATAGCGGTTATCTCGCCTGGCGAGTGACCAGCCCCGGATTTATGGCGGTCGTCGGCAACCTGCTTGCCGTCGGGGCCTTGTTGCTGTTTGGCCGTATCCAGCGCATTCGGCCCGCGCGAATGATCTCGCAGATCGCGCTTGTGGCATTCACCGGGACCTTCGGCTTGCTCGCCGTCACGCTGGTGCCGTGGCCACAATCGACGCGGTGACCGTTTCCCCACGATTGCCGGGAGTCGAGGCACGGTAATAGGGAGCGGTTGATAGCGAGACGGTTCTGTTGCGCGTAGTTGCGAACAGTGGTTCACGGCGGACGTTGGTGAAAAAGTCGTCCGGAAATGGCGAAGTCGTGTTGGGCAGCTAGCGCGCCCTTCCGAGAGTGCGCCGTGGTGGGATTCCTCCACGGCGGGTGGGACCGTGTGATTGGGTCGAGCAGGCGCTTGATGTGGAACCAACCGGATCATGCGAGCGCGACACGCTGGAAGGGAGAATCTCTTCCTTCGGCATTACCTGCGCAACCGGTCAACGACATGGCATTGAATCGTTTGCGCGGGTGTTGAGGGCCGGCGATCCGCAGCTATTCGTCGAGTGTCTGGATATAGCCGACGATGTTGTCGATGTTCTCGGCAAACATGTACGTGTGGAACTGCGGCATCAACGTTGCATGGTCCGGGAACATGACCTTCATGCGCATCACCTGCGGGTCCATGTAGATCGCGATCGCCTGGAAACTGGGCGGATAGAGTTTGAATGCGCCTCCCGGCTCGATGTTGTGGCAGTTCGAGCAGTTCGCCTCGGCCATGCGCTTCCCCGCCGAGATGTTCGGTTCGTCGGCAAGGGAGGTGCCCGCGAAGCAAATGGAAAGTACTGCGGCCAATGCGGTGAATTTCATGTCGTCCTCCCCTTCTCATGTGATTGGATCTTGCGGGGTATTGTCTCACATCTCGTGAGCGGGCTCGTTGACTTGCCTCAAGACGGGGA
The DNA here is from genome assembly GCF_001509585.1 of Tropicimonas marinistellae. Taxonomy (GTDB): domain Bacteria; phylum Pseudomonadota; class Alphaproteobacteria; order Rhodobacterales; family Rhodobacteraceae; genus Tropicimonas; species Tropicimonas marinistellae. The sequence goes on from NZ_LNCI01000003.1 coordinate 464,060, forward strand.
GTTTGGGTCGTGCGGGGCCTGCCGGGCTTGCGGCCGGCTTGGCGGCGATTTCGGGAGCGCTTCGTCGGCGGGCAGTGGCGAGAGTCGGAGCCGGGGCTCTTGCGCGTCCACTGCCGGACCGAGTGTCCATGCCGCCGGCGGCGCCGCCCTGGCACGCCGCCGCTCCAGATGCCACCGGCTCTGTGCGGCGTCGTGCCGGGGAGCGAGGTGCCAGCGGCTTTCGACCCCCTGGGCGCCGCCCTCTCCGGGGGTGAGTATCACCCCCAACGGCGCCACGCTGCCTTCCGCCGCTCCGGCTTCCGCGGCCAGGTGCAGCCGCCGCACCGGCGTCAGTGCGGGGGGCTCCGGCAATTCGGCGACCACCAGCGGCACCGCGCCCGAGCGCAGCGCCTCCTCCATCGACCACAGCAAGTCACCTATCTGCCGGGCGTCAAGCAGGATCAGCCGCCCCGGATCGATCCGTGCCGCCACTCCCTCGCCGTTCAGCCGCTCCATTCGCCAGGATGGTGCAATCCACAGTATCGTCCCCGGCCGGGCCGCGGCCACCGCAAGCGCCAGCGTGTGGCGCGCCTGTCCGCAGAACTCATGGACCCGCGCCAGCGCGAGTGTCATCTCGCCCGTGACAGGCAGTGCGGGCGGGCCGGTGCGAGTGCTGCGCGGGAGAAGGGCATGATGGCGGGACATGCGAGGAGGATAGGATGTTCTTGATTTGTTCGCAATCGTCGATGCCAGGGGGACGGACAAGCCGCCCAGGCGCTCCCGCCCGTCTTCGATGCTTGCCAGCATCTCATCCCGTTGGGCCGGGCAGGCTTCGCCTGCGTCACCCCGGGAAGCGCGCGAAAGGTCGCCGGTGGAAAACGGTCGCGAGACTCAGGATGCGCTGCATGAGCAGGCCCGATACCTTCCAATGTCCGCCGAACGGTTTCTCTTCGGAGAAACCGACCGCGCGCCGCTGCGCGCGGCCGGGCCCAACGGGAGGAGGTGCATCGCCAGATGCGCTGACGACGGGCGGGAGGGCTCCGTTGCAGGCGCCATCCAGTCTGGCGGTAGAGCGTTTTCCCCTTGTCCCCAACGGACCCCTTCGTAATGTCAGCGCGAACACGACGAAAGGACAACCATGCAGAAGAAACGCCTCGGATCCTCCGATGTGGAGGTGACAGATCTGTGCCTGGGCACGATGACCTTCGGCAATCAGACCTCCGCAGAGGATGCCCACCGCCAGATCGACATGGCGCTCGACGCCGGGATCAATATCATCGACGCGGCCGAGATGTACCCAGTCAATCCGGTGCGGGCCGAAACCGTCGGACGCACCGAGGAGATCGTCGGGGACTGGATCGCCGCGTCGGGTCGTCGGAACGACATCGTGCTGGCGACCAAGATCACCGGCGCCAATGGCGGGTTCTGCCGGGGCGGACGCGGGATCGACCCCGAAACCCTCGTCGAGGCAACGGACGGTTCGCTGCGGCGGTTGAAGACCGACACGATCGACCTCTACCAACTCCACTGGCCGAACCGGGGATCCTATCATTTCCGGCAGTACTGGGACTACGATCCCTCCAATCAGGATCGCACGGCGACCGAGACGCACATGCGCGAAGTGCTGGAGACTCTCGCGGGGCTGCAGAAAGCCGGAAAGATACGCCACTTCGGCCTGTCGAACGAAAGCGCATGGGGAACCGCCGAGTGGCTGCGGCTTGCCGCTGAGAGCGGTGGCCCTCGCATGGTTTCGATCCAGAACGAATACTCGCTTCTCTGCCGCCTGTTCGACACCGATCTTGCGGAGTTGAGCGTCAACGAACAAGTGCCGCTCCTGGCCTATTCGCCGCTTGCTGCAGGCTTGTTGACCGGCAAGTATCGCCATGGCGCTGTGCCCGAGGGCAGCCGCATGTCGATCAATGGAAATCTCGCGGGCCGCGCGAATCCGCGTTCTCACGCCGCCGTGGAGACATATGCGGAAATTGCCACGCGCCATGGTCTCGATCTCACGCATATGGCGCTCGCCTTTTGTCGCACGCGGCCGTTCATGGGCTCGGCGATATTCGGCGCGACCACCTCGGAGCAACTGGCCCACATCCTCAAGGGGCGCGATCTCGAATTGCCGGAGGAAGCGATCAAGGATCTCAACCGAGCGCATCGCGACCACCCGATGCCATTCTGAGTGCGCCCGCGGCTTGTGCCGGCCCGGCCACTGCGGCAGGTTGAGCGCTCCGGGGCCCGAGTCGGAAAGCCAAAAACATGCGCATCATCACCAGCATCGCCTGCCTGCTCGCGCTGGCCGCCTGCCTGCCCGGGCGCGAACCGCCGGAGCCGCCGGCGCAGCCGGGAACGCCAGAGTTCGTCGAGCAACAGCGCGCCCAATGCGAAAGCGGCGGCGGTCGGTTCGGCACCGGACCCGGCGGCGCGACCCGTGTTTGCTACAAGACGCCCGCCGACGCCGGCCAGTTCTGCACAACAGGCGCCGATTGCGAGGGTTTGTGCCTTGCGCGCTCGCGCACCTGCGCGCCGGAAGTGCCGATGTTCGGATGCCACGAAGCGATCATGGAAAACGGGCTGCGCGCGACGATCTGCCTGGACTGACGCGCCAAAGCCAGCGAAAGCCGCCGAATGGAAACCTGGATCCTCGCCACGCTGGCCGCTGCATTGTTTCAGACGGTCCGCTTTGCCCTGCAGAAGCGCCTGAAGCAGGCAGGGCTCTCCACAACGGGTGCCACCTGGGCGCGTTTCCTGTGGTCGGCGCCGATGCTTGCGGTTGCGGTTCTTGCCTGGGTCTTCGTCTTTCAACCAACCGTACCGCCGCTGACGCCGCGTTTCTGGGCCTTCGCGCTTGCTGGTGGGATCGGGCAGATCCTTGCCACCATTTGCGTGGTTGCACTGTTCTCTCGACGAAACTTCGCCGTGGGCATCACCTTCAAGAAATCGGAAGTGCTGCAGACGGTGCTCGTCGGATGGCTTCTTCTCGGAGAGGCGATTTCACCGGCCGGTTTTGGCGCGTTGCTGTTGGGCCTTTTTGCCCTCCTTGTTCTCGCTAGCCCAGGTGACGGGAGCGCCCCGGCGCGGGGAGTCGCCCGGCTGTGGTCGCCTTCGGCCGGCCTGGGACTGACGAGCGGGGCATTCTTCGCGCTGGCCGGCGTCGGCTACCGCGGCGCGACCTTGGCGCTTGGTGACGGGCCGGTCGCCTTCCGCGCCGCCCTGGCACTGGCCTTCGTCACGGCGAGCCAGACGGTGCTGATGCTGCTGTGGTTTCTCTGGCGTGACCGAGCACAGATCAGGCAGGTAATCGCGGCCTGGCGTCCTGGCCTCGCCGTCGGCGTCACAAGCCTTGCCGGGAGCCTCTGCTGGTTCATCGCCTTCGCGCTCCAGAATGCCGCCTACGTCTATGCCCTGGGTCAGGTTGAACTGCTCTTCTCGATTGCCGGCGGAGCGCTCTTTTTCGGGGAGCGCCTTAGCCGCCGCGAATGGATCGGGATCGGCTTGCTAATGGCGAGCCTCGTGGTGCTGGTGCTCGTCACCTGACCGGATGATGTCACTTGGGTCACACGCCGGTCGGTTGTGGCCTGCGGGTTCAGCGCAACCGGGTAATGCCGGAAACGATGTCGTCGTTTCGGACCATCGGAACGCTCTGAGGGGCGCCGCCGCCACGGATCAGCGGGTCGAGTTCGGCCAGCACCACCTCGGTAATGAACGGCAGATCGAACCGGCGGGCGTCCGACAGCGGGATCCATTGTAGGTGTCGCAGCTCGTCGCAGGCATGGGTGAAGTCTTCCGCGTCACCGCGTACGGCCGTGGCTGGTACGAGGAAGAACCGCGCGTCGAAACGGCGGGATCGGCCGGGTGGCGTGATCGCACGGAACACGAACGAAAAGGCCTCCGCCGACGGCGCGTGGCCGGTGGCGGCGAAACTGTCCCAGTCGGGCGAGGGGGCTTGCCACGGCTGTGACCGCCCCAGCACCAGACCGGTCTCCTCCCATACTTCGCGCACCGCTCCGGCCAGAAGGGCGGTCACGCGCGTTGGGTCGCCTTCCAGCGCAAGGCGGCGAAGGCAGGTCTCGTCCGGGTGCCCCGCAAGGGCGACCTCGGCATCCGCATCATCGATCGCGCCGCCCGGAAAGACGAACTTGTCCGGCATGAAAGCAGCGGAAGAGCCGCGCTGTCCCATGAGTACCTCGGGCTCGACGCCGCCGGCGCGCCACAGGATTACCGTCGAGGCATCGCGAACCGCAGTCTTGTCGGTCATCTGGGCTCAGTGCTCCGCAGTACCGTCCGGGCTGCCAAAACCGTGCATGCGCCGGGCCCACTGGAGAGCGATGAAAGCGCCCTTGATCCGCGGCAGCAAGTAAAGCGAGAGCGCGACACAAATCACTGTCAGCACGGTTGCCATGATCAGTGGTTCCATGTGCAGCTCAGCGTAGAGGAACATGATCATCGGCGCCATGAGGTGACCCACAATGAGAATCGTGAGATAGGCCGGCCCGTCGTCGGCGCGCTGATGGTGAAACGGCTCCTCGCAGACCGGGCAATGATCGGCCACCTTGAGATAGCCCGACAGCAACGGCCCGCTGCCGCAGTTTGGACAACGCCGCCTCCAGCCACGCGTCAGCGCCGGCTTCAACGGCCGTTCGGCGAGCCTGCCCTGAACGAGGGGGCTCGCTTTTGGGGGTTCCATGCCCGATTCCTCCATTTCGCGGCCTAAGCAGCCGCTGTCTGTTCGCAAGCTCAGAATGCCAGCTTTCAGACGATATGTGAGGCCCCCGGACGGTCCGTGCGTCCGGATGTCGCGAAAAGACCCCCCAAAAAAAGTTTGAGCCATCGCGACGGAAAGCGCGGGTGGCTCCGTGAAATGAGCATGACACGCCGCATGGATGCGGTGTTCCAACGCAACAAGACAGGATTGAGGAAATGACGCGAATCATTCTGCTGAGCACCGCAATCGTCTCCGGATTGCTGGTTGCAAATGATGCAATCGCCTTCGGTGGGCCGAAGGCGCCAGGCGAGCGGCCGACCTTCTCGCAACTTGATACGGATGGCGACGGCAAGGTGACACCGGCGGAGATGCAGGCATTCCCAGCCGCCCGGGCGGCTGAGCGTTTCAAGGCCGCAGATGCTGACGGCGATGGCGCGATCAGCAAGGAGGAACTCACTGCCAGCATCGAGCAGATGCGTGCAAATCGCGATATCGCACGTGCCGAGGCCATGCTCTCGCGGCTGGACACCGACGGAGACGGCACGATCAGCCAGGAGGAAATGACTGCAAACCCAGGTCGAAATCGTACGATGGCTCCGGGTGAACGATTCTTCACCTGGGCGGATACCTACAAGGACGGTGCGATCAGCGAGGCGGAATTCGACGCCGCAGCGAATTCAATGGCGCAGCGTGCGGACCGGTTCGGGCGCAGGGATTTCGGTCGCGACGATCGGGGAAAGGCGGGACCGCGTGGGGATGTTGCCCCGTTCTGGCGCAACTGACGAGGTGGGATGCCGAAACCGGTTCGGGTGGCCATCGGGGCGCGCGAACCGGGTCGGCGGCCTTGTGCATCCACGACGAACGAGGCTAGGCCACGGACACGATGACCATGCCGCTCGATGCAGATTCCGACCTGACCGACGAAGCGCTCCTGGCGCAATACGCACGGGGCGATCGTGCGGCCGCGCGCGTGCTGACGTTGCGGATGACTCCTCGTGTGCTGTCCTTGGCGCAACGAATGCTGCGGGACGCGGCCGAGGCCGAGGATGTGGCGCAGGAGGCGATGTTGCGGCTGTGGAAAATCGCACCGGAATGGCGAGACGGCGAGGCAAAGGTCTCCACCTGGCTCTACCGCGTGGCCAGCAACCTTTGCACTGACCGCCTTCGCCGCCGGCGCGGTATGGGATTGGACGATGCGTTCGGAGAAGGCGTCGAGCCGCCCGATGCCGCGCCCGGGATCGATACTCGGCTGCAACAGGCCGACAGGGCAGCGGCGTTGCAGGCCGCATTGGAAGAATTGCCGGAACGGCAGCGTCAGGCGGTCGTTCTCCGGCACCTGGAGGGGTTGTCGAACCCGCAGATCGCCGCCGTAATGGAAATCGGCGTCGAGGCTGTGGAAAGTCTGACCGCACGGGGCAAACGCGCATTGGCCGCCCGTCTTATCGGCCGCCGCGCAGAACTGGGGTTGAGCGATGACCAGTGAGACGGACAAGACCCTCGACGAGGAGCTTGAGGTTTTTTTCGAAGCGTCGCGGGTGGCTGCCCCAGACCCCTCGCCGGAAATGCTGGCGCGGGTGTTGGCCGATGCCTATTCCGCACAGGACGCGATAGAAATTGAAGCGCCAGCAACCGCGCCCGAGACAAGCCGCAGAGCGGGTCTCGGTGGAGTGTTCAGTGCCATTGGCGGTTGGCCGGCCATGGCGGGCCTTGTCACGGCAACTGCAGCTGGCATTTGGATTGGGTACAACCCGCCCAGTACGGTGGATACACTCACGCAGCCTCTATTGGGCAGTGTCTACAACCTGACGATGGATTCCTCGCTGCCGGATATCGACTTCCTGTTGGCAGACGGATGAGGCAGGAGACCCGATTGGAATGACCGAGAATACCCCGCCGCCCATTGCACCCCGCCGCCGTATATGGCTCCGCGTGCTCCTGTTCGTCTCCCTCGCCATGAACCTCGCGGTCGTGGGGATCGTGGCGGGCGCTTACCTGAGTCGCGTCGACGACAAGGAACGTCCGGAGCGCATTGCCCGTGAACTGGGGCTTGGTCCGTTTCTGATGGCGCTGGACGCAGACAACCGGGAAGCGCTCTACGCGTCGGCCAAGGCGCGCCGCGGCGAATTGGTTGAAGGCCGAGCGGCCTGGGGCACGGCCTTCCGGGAAACGCTCACCCTGATCCGGCAGGAGCCATTCGACGAGGCGCGTTTCCTCGACCTGGTGGAGCGGCAGGCGCAGATCGCCTCGCGCGGGCGCTCGATCGGGCAGGAAGAACTTGCGGTGCAACTGGCACGCATGTCGCCGCAGGAACGTGCGGCCTTTGCCGACAAGCTTGAGCGGGGTATGCGTTTCGCCGAACGGTTCCGGGACAAACGGCACGGCGGTGTTCCTCTCGGACCGGACCGGCCAGCGCGCCCGTACAACGACGGTCCGAAACAGGACTAGCGGAAACCAGACGACGTGCAGAGGCGTCGGGCTTTCCTCCGCTTTGCCCCCAGTTTCTACTACCCTGGAATTCGGACAGCGTCCTGTCCTTTGCTCGCGTGAGGATATTTACGTCATCGCGCGCCCATTGAACGACCTCCGTTGTTCTGGGCTCAGCGCCAGACTACAGCCGTCTGCTGGGGAGGAGGTGGGGCTATGGACTCGCGCGTGGGATGAAATCGGTGCACCGGAGGTTTGTCGCCGGGCGTGCCGAGGAAAACCCGATTTCGACCACGTTTCTTCGCCCGGTAGAGTGCAGCATCGGCTGCCTCCATCAATTGCCGCGCTGTCACATCCGTTGCATCGGGTTCGGAACCGCCAATCGCGAGGCCCACAGAAATCGTCTGCAGATGTTTGGTCGTCGGTCCGCACACCTCGGTTCCAGATAGCAGAACTTCGTTTGCGGCCGCAGCGCTCCTTAGCCGTTCGGCCGCATTCAGGGCGGCGTCCGGCTCTATGTCCGGCATCACGACGAGAAACTCCTCACCACCGATGCGCGCAACAAGGTCGACCGTTCGCAGGTTCCCCTGCAAGGTATCGGCCATGGATTTCAGCACGGTATCGCCGGCCGCGTGGCCGTAGGTATCGTTGACCGCCTTGAACCGATCCAGATCGACGATCATCACGGCGAACCTGCGTCCGGTATCCCGCGCCCGGCCGCGAACGCGCTCCAAGTGCGACAGTGCGTAGCGCCGATTGTAGAGGCCGGTCAGCGGATCCGTGACGGCCATCTGCAATCCGTCGCGTACCTTGCGGCGTAGCCGGTCGGACTGGCGCTTGCGGGTCATCATGGATTTCAGGCGCAACTCCATTTCGTCCATGTCGAGGGGCATACTGACCACGTCGGAAGCGCCGAGGTCCAGCGCCATTGCGGCGTGGTGCTGGTTCGATGGCGGGACGACGACGATTATCGCCGAGTGGCGGGTTTCCGGTCGCGACCGCAGCTCGGACAGGAGCATAAGCCCGCCGCCCGGCGTTTCGAGGTCTGCGGTCAGAACGAAGAGATCCGGACTCGGTTCCGCATGGTTCAGCGCTGCTTCCCGATTGCGAAGCTCGACGGTGTCCTGCAAGCGCTCTTGCAGCCGCGTGCGCCAGCTCAGGGCTTCCGCTCTGGCATCGGCGACAAGGCAAATTCGCCCTGCCGGGACGAAGGCGCTTTCGGCCTCGGCGAAGCCGAGCGCCTGCTGCGTGCCTTCGCGAAGGGCCAGTTCGGACGCGATGCTTCGCGCGCGTAGCAGGCTGCGCACCCGCGCGAGAAGGCCCATGTCGTCATATGGCTTCGAAAGGAATTCCTCCGCACCGGCCTCCAGCGCTGCGAGTTTTGCCGGGGTATCGCGGTGGGCGGTCAGGATGATGACCGGAATGTCCGCCGTGCGCCGGTCAGCCTTGAGACGGCGGCACACTTCCAGCCCGTCGATGTCGGGCATCGACATGTCGAGCATGATGAGATCCGGCCGTTCTTTTTGAGCGAGCCGGAGCGCTTCAGCCCCACCGCTGGCCTGAAGGACCTCGTAGCAGGATTTCGTCAGTTTGACCTTGAGGATGATCCTGTTGGTGGCAACGTCGTCTACGACCAGAATTCGACCGGGCATTGCGCCGCACTCCTGTCTCAAGGCCCCCGCAGCCCTTGTAGTTATTAGTCATTATTGAGATTGGTTAAGGAAACCTTTCTGCCGAAATGACGGAGACGTGAGTGGAGAAGGAATTCGCCGAAATCATTGGGTTGAAAGCGCTTGCCTGGCTTGCGGGGAATGACGAATTGCTGCCTGTGTTCCTTGGAGCGACCGGGGCCGCGTTAACGGATGTAAAAGCCCGTGCCGGCGACGCGGAGTTTCTGGCGGCGGTGCTCGATTTCCTGACGATGGACGACGCCTGGGTCGCGGCGTTCTGCGCGAGCGAGGGGCTTTCCGGTGAAGATCCGCTGCGCGCACGGCAGGCTCTCCCCGGAGGAGCCTTGCCGAACTGGACCTGACGGGCACGTCCTGCCGGGCCGGCGGGGAAGCGGAGATCCACCGCCACGAGGAGGGGCATCCAATGCCGGACATTCGCGGATTGCTTTTCGACAAGGACGGGACGCTCTTCGACTTTCAGGGAACATGGGGTGGTTGGGCGGCCGATCTGGTGTACGAGTTCGCCGAGGGCGATTCAGGCCGGGCCGATACGCTTGCCGCCCGCATCCGACTCGACAGGGCCCGCCGACGGTTTTTCCCGGACAGTCCAATGATCGCGGGGACGGTGGACGATGCGGTGGCGCTTCTTCTGCCCGGCGCGCCGCATCTGGACAGGTCCACGATACAGCGGAGAATTGAGGAGAGTTCGCAAAACCTCATGGCAGTCGAGGCGGTCCCGCTCACCGGACTGACGGCGCGCTTGCGGTCGTCCGGTCAGGTGCTTGGCGTGGCCACGAACGACATGGAATCCGTCGCTGTCGCGCAGCTTGCCACGATCGGTGTACTAGAGGCGTTCGACTTCGTTGTCGGAGCCGACAGTGGCCATGGGGCGAAGCCCGCGCCGGGCCAATGCCTCGCCTTCGCCGCGCACGTAGACCTGCCGGTCGAGACTGTGGCAATGATCGGTGACAGCACGCACGACCTTCATGCCGGACGTGCTGCCGGAATGTCTACAGTGGCCGTTTTAACCGGTGTGGCTGACGAGCATGAGCTGGCACCCTACGCCGATGTCGTTCTGCCGGACATTGGGCATCTGCCGCGCTGGCTGGGATTGGAATAGCCCTCGGCGCGACATTTCCGACACGTACGGTCGCATTCCGGCGCTCCGGCGCGTCCTTGCTCCTGCCATGCTCGGGCAAGGCCAGGAGGAAATGCGATGCCCGAGACCGATCCCGCCGCCGGCAAAGAGCCGTTTCCGGCATCCGAGAGTGCCGGACGCGGCAGGCGTCGTCGCGCGGGCGGCCGTGCCGGAAACACGCGCCGGGCCGGTGGCGCGGCAATCGAGCAAATGCCATGGCGGCCGCCCGAAGTAACAGACCGCCCGACCGAACCACTCGGCGCGGAGGGTATTGCGGCGGTTCACGACGCTTCCATGCGGATACTCGAAGAGATCGGGATCGAGTTTCTTCATGACGAAGCGCTGGAATTGTTTCGCGACGCCGGATGTATCGTTCGGGAAACGAATGTTCGGATGGGGCGGGATTGGGTGATGGAGATGCTGGCTCGCGCGCCGTCCCAGTTCACCCTGACGCCGCGAAACCCCGATCGTGCTGTCACAGTCGGCGGGCGGTCGATTCTGTTTGGAAATGTCTCCTCACCGCCGAACTACTGGGATACCGAGACAGGAAAGGTCTCCGGAACGCGCGCGCAATGCCGCGATCTACTGAAGCTCACGCAGTACTTCAACTGTATCCACTTTGCCGGCGGCTACCCGGTGGAACCCCTGGATATTCATCCCTCGGTTCGGCACCTGGAGGTGCTCCACGACAAGTTGCTTCTAACGGATAAGGTCGTGCACGCCTATGCGTTGGGTCCGGAGCGGGTCGAAGACGTGATGGAAATGGCGCGGCTCGCCGCGGGACTCTCTGACGAGGAGTTTCAGGCGACGCCGCGGATGTACACCAATATCAACTCCACCTCGCCACTCAAACACGACACACCGATGATCGACGGCTGCCTGCGTCTGGTTCGGCGCGGTCAAGCGGTGTTTGTCACACCGTTCACGCTCGCGGGTGCGATGGCCCCGGTGACCATGGCCGGCGCAGTGGCCCAATCCATAGCGGAGGCGCTCTCGGCCATTGCGCTTTTCCAATGGGTTCGCCCGGGTTGCCCCTGCGTGATCGGCACCTTCACGTCCAATGTCGACATGCGGTCGGGCGCTCCGGCCTTCGGTACGCCGGAATACATGCGTGCGACGCAGATGACGGGGCAAATGGCGCGGTACTACGGTTTGCCAATGCGTGCTTCGGGGTCTTGCGCGGCCAACGTGCCTGACGGCCAGGCCATGTGGGAAACGTCGAATGCACTCTGGTCGGCGGTACAGGCTGGTGCGAATGTCGTTTACCACGCGGCCGGTTGGCTCGAAGGAGGTCTCATTGCAAGCCCGGCGAAGTTCGTGATGGATTGCGAGATCCTGCAGCAGATTCAGCGGTATTTCGACCCCGTCCTGACGGCGACGGGTGCCGAGGATGTCGCCGTCGAGGCAATCGCCGAGGTCGGGCCGGATGGCCATTTCTTTGGCGCGAGCCACACCCAGGCCCGCTATACCACGGCGTTTTATCAGCCATTCCTGTCGGACTGGCGCAACTTCGAGGCCTGGGCGCTATCGGGCGGTATCTGGACCGATGCGCGCGCGCACACGCTTTGGAAGGAGATCGTGCGCGGCTTCGAACCACCGCCGATTGATGCCGGTGCCGCCGAGGCGCTTGGCGAATTCGTGGCGCGTCGCAAGTCCGAAGGCGGCGCGCCGACAGATTTTTGACCCGAAACTACCCGGTTGCGTTTTCCCTTTCTTAAGCGCTCGCGTTCTAGCCTTTCGTCGCGAGGAAAGGCGAGGGTATGCACGGGTTAATCAATCGGTCCATTCAGTGTTTCGTTCAGGACACGTACGGCGAAGGCCGGTGGCTATCCATTTCGAGTTCGATGGGCGTTCCGCCCGACGGCTTCGAAGCAATGCTGACATATGACGACAAGTTGAGCCTGAAGCTCCTAAGAACCGTCGTCAGCCAATTGGACAAGCCTGAAGAGATGCTGCTTGAGGATGTGGGAACTTACTTGGTCAGTCATCCGAACACCGAAGCCATTCGCAGGCTTCTGAGGTTCGGTGGAGAGACTTTTGACGAGTTCCTGCACTCTCTGGACGATCTACCTGACCGCGCCCGCCTGGCGGTCAGCGATCTCGTCCTGCCGGAGTTGCAGCTTGAGGATAACGGAGAAGGCAACTTCATACTGCACGTCCGCGGCCCTCATCGCGGCTTTGCCTTTGTACTCGTTGGCGTCCTGCGCGCACTTGCAGATGACTACGGTGCGCTCGTGTTGCTGGACCATCGAACGCAGGACGACGGCAACATGGCAATCGAAATCGGACTGTTGGACAGTGCCTTCGCAGAAGGGCGGCGGTTCTCACTGGCACGCGGACATCAGGGGCAGGTTGCATGAGCGTCCATCCGCCCAACATTGATCGTATGTCTCCCCGCGACGAGTTTGGCGGTGTCCACGAGCGTGCGCGAGATGTGCATCTGGCATTGGACCGGTCGGCAGCGGATTTGCTGATGCCCATGCATCTTGTTGTATCAAGCGACGGGCGTATCAGATGCGCGGGTCCGACGATGCTCAAACTGCGCCCACAATCGGAATTGATCGGGTGCCCGATCTTCGACGTTTTCGTCTTGCGCCGGCCCGCAGGCTTGACGGATATCTCTCAGATCCCCGAACGGGACGGTGGGCGTGTGTCGCTCTCGTTCCTCGATGGCACGCAGGGAACGTTCAAGGGGGTCGCGGTTCGCCTGCCGGCAAATGGCGACATCCTGATAAATCTCTCCTTCGGGTTTTCGGTTATCGATGCGGTGGAGGCCTACGACCTTTCGTCGGGGGATTTCGCGGCGACGGATCTGGCCGTGGAGATGCTCTACCTTGTAGAGGCAAAGTCGGCAGCTATGCAGGAATCCAAAAAGCTCAACCTGCGTCTTCAAGGGGCAAAGGTTGCGGCGGAGGAACAGGCATTCACCGATACGTTGACTGGCCTCAAGAACCGCCGCGCAGTCGACCATGTTCTGGCCCGGATTCTGTCCAAGAAGGAGTGTTTCGGCCTCATGCAGGTCGATCTCGACTATTTCAAGCAAGTCAATGACACGTTCGGCCATGCGGCCGGCGACGAGGTGTTGCAATCCGTTGCGCGCTCGCTGGTTGCGGAGACGCGTCAGTCGGATACCGTCGCGCGGATCGGCGGCGACGAATTCATACTGGTCTTTGACGGGCTGACAGATACAGATCAACTCGAGCTTATCGCATGGCGCATCATTGCACGTCTGGAGGAGCCGATTCCCCACAACGATGTTTTTTGCCGGATTTCCGGCAGTATCGGTGTGACAACGAGCGAAATCCGTCCTTCTGCCGACGTTGAGCAACTGCTGGCCGACGCCGACAGGGCACTCTACGCATCCAAAAATGACGGTCGAGGTCGGTGCACCTTGTTCGATCTCACCATGTCCCGGAATCAGGTGCGTAGATCGAGCGGGCAAATCGTCAGCGACGGACCGACAATCTGACGTCCATCATCGACCATTACCGGTGTCACGTTCCTCTCAGGTCGTGCTTTCAGCCTTGCGATATGGCGGAGCGAGGCGATCGGGTTGGTGGCAGCGCGTCGGGCGCGCCGTTTTGTGAGTGATTCCGACCGTCACTAATCCAACGATAGGTGCGTCGCTCGTTCTCGATTGCGTCAACAGCACTGAACTACCGATGGTGTTCCGCCCCTCGCCAGCCTGAACACGTAGCAATATCGTCCATGTTTTTGACCGTATGCCGACTTCCAAAAAGCGGTCGATCAGCCACAATGTGATCAGGAGGACAAAACGATCTGAGTTTTGGAGCCCGTCAACCGGCGCGCCAAAAAGGGAAGGGAAACGATCCGGTCTTGCAGTGAACTGCACCGCCCACGTTGACAGGGCGGGCAATCGTACTTCGTCTGCTATCGTGTGGTCGATGGTCGCGAAACTGCTGCAAGCATGTCGAAAACGGCCCCTTTCCAGGCAATTCGGTTGAGCCAAGTCGTGATTGCACCGGCAGGTGCGTTAGTTCGGGAGGACGAAATGCAAGGATTCAACTCATGGGGCGCGACACTCGCCGCCGGTGCCGTGGCAGCGACGATGGGCTTGTCGGCGGTGCCCGCGGCGGCCGATTCGGCCTTCGTCGGGATCGCGATGCCGACGAAGTCTTCGTCCCGCTGGATCTCCGATGGCGAGAGCATGGTCCAGCAATTCGAAGAGGCCGGCTACAAGACCGACCTTCAGTATGCAGAAGATGATATCGCCAACCAGCTTCAGCAGATCGAGACAATGATGCTGAAGGGGGTAAACGTGCTGGTCATCGCGGCCATCGACGGCACGACCCTCTCGGCTGCGCTGGAAAACGCCGCTGCCTCTGACATCAAGGTCATCGCATACGACCGACTGATCCGTGACTCCGGAAACGTCGACTACTACTCGACGTTCGATAACTTCCAGGTCGGGGTCATTCAGGGTACGTCGCTTGTCGATGGCCTGATGGAGCGTTTCCCCGATGACTCGCCCTGGAACATCGAGGTCTTCGGTGGCAGCCCGGACGACAACAACGCCTATTTCTTCTATGATGGCGCCATGTCTGTGCTGCAGCCGCTGATCGACGAAGGCAAGATCAACGTCGTGTCCGGACAGATGGGCATGGACAAGGTCGGCACGCTCCGCTGGGACGGCGCCGTGGCGCAGGCGCGCATGGATAACCTGCTCTCCGCCCAATACACCGACACACAGTTGCACGGCGTGTTGTCGCCGTACGATGGCCTGTCCATCGGCATCCTCTCCTCCGTGAAGGGCGTGGGTTACGGCTCCGGCGACCTGCCGATGCCGATCGTCACTGGTCAGGACGCCGAAGTTCAGTCGGTCAAGTCGATCCTCGCCGGCGAGCAGTACTCGACCGTATTCAAGGACACGCGCGAACTCGCACGCGTAACCGTTGGTATGGTCGACGCCCTTCTGAAGGGTGGCGAGCCGGAGATCAACGATACCGAGACCTATGACAACGGCGTGAAAGTCGTGCCTTCCTTCCTGCTCAAGCCGGTTCCGGTGGATGCGAGCAATTGGGAAGAAGTGCTTCTCGGCAGCGGCTACTACACCGAAGACCAGGTCAAGTAGCGGATTGTTCCCTCGGGGCGGCGCCAAGCAGTGCCGCCCCGGTCGGGCAACAAGAAACGCAGGTCCGTCGAAACGGAGCGGGTCAAATGAATGCCATTCTGGAGATGCGCAGCATCACCAAGACGTTCCCAGGGGTGAAGGCCCTTGCAGACGTCAACCTGACGGTCGAGAGAGGCGAGATCCACGCACTCGTGGGCGAGAACGGTGCCGGAAAGTCGACCCTCATGAAAGTGCTGAGCGGCGTCTATCCTCACCATCAGTACGACGGTGACATCTTCTACAACGGAGAGTTGCAGAAGTTCGCCAAGATCTCCGACAGCGAGGCCAAGGGGATCATCATCATCCACCAGGAGCTGGCGCTGGTGCCGCTGCTGTCGATTGCCGAGAACATCTTCCTGGGCAACGAGACCGCAACCAAGGGAGTCATCGACTGGCACGAAGCCCATTCGCGCGCCACCGAGCTGCTCCGGAAAGTGGGGCTCAACGAGAATTCGGCCACGCTGATCGACAATATCGGTGTCGGCAAGCAGCAGTTGGTCGAGATCGCGAAAGCGCTCTCGAAGGAAGTTGAACTCCTGATCCTTGATGAGCCAACCTCCAGCCTTAACGAGAACGACAGCGAGGCGCTGCTGGAACTGCTGCTAGAGTTTCGCCGTCAGGGCATCACCTCGATCCTGATTTCTCACAAGCTCAACGAGGTTGCCAAGGTTGCAGACACGATCACCGTCCTGCGCGACGGCATGACGGTCAGTACCTTTCCCTGCGACCATGGTCCTGAGATCGAGAACAAGATCATCAAGGATATGGTGGGCCGGGAACTGACCAACCGCTTCCCGCCGCGAGACGTGGAAATCGGCGATACCGTTTTCGAGGTGAAGAACTGGAACGTCTATCACCACATCTACTCCGACCGTCATCTGATCCGGGACGTGAACCTCAACCTGCGGGCCGGTGAAATCGTCGGGATCGCGGGGCTCATGGGGGCAGGGCGCACCGAGCTGGCAATGAGCATTTTCGGACGCTCCTATGGTCAAAAGATCTCCGGCGAAGTCCAGCTCAAGGGGCAGCAGGTGGATGTGAGCACGATCCGCAAGGCGGTGGACCGGGGGCTCGCCTACGTGACCGAAGACCGGAAGGAATACGGGCTCGTCCTCGAGAACACGATCAAGAACAACCTGACGCTTGCCAATCTCGACGGCGTTGCGAAAGGTTCTGTGCTTGACGACAACGAAGAGCGTCAGGTGAGCCGTGAGTACATAGACAAGCTGAACATCCGCTGCTCCTCGATGTTGCAGGAGGTGGTGAACCTCTCCGGCGGCAACCAGCAGAAGGTCGTGCTCGGCAAGTGGCTGTATTCCAACCCGGAAGTGCTGATTCTCGACGAACCCACGCGCGGCATCGACGTGAATGCCAAGTACGAGATCTACACGATCATCAACGAACTGGCGGCGCAGGGACGGGGGATCGTCTTTATCTCCTCCGAGATGCCTGAGCTTCTGGGTATGTGCGACCGGATCTACGTGATGAACGAAGGCCGCATGGCTGGCGAGTTGCCGGCTGCCGAGGCCTCACAGGAAAAGATCATGCGAATGATCCTGAAAAACGACGGGTGATATCATGCAAGACGTGGCAAGCACCGCCGCGCCGGCCGCGGCCGAAGACGCGGGCAAGAAAACGACCATTGGCAGCTACCTGAAGGCGAACCTGCGGGAATACGGCCTGCTGCTGGCACTCCTCATCGTCATGGCGTCCTTCCAGATCATGACCGGCGGCATCCTGATGAAGCCGCTCAACATCACCAACCTTGTGCTGCAAAACAGCTATATCGTGATCATGGCCATCGGCATGTTGCTGGTGATCGTGGCCGGGCACATCGACCTCTCGGTCGGCTCAATCGTGGGCTTCATCGGCGCGCTGGCCGCGGTTCTCATGGTCTCCTGGGAGGTGCCGGTCTTCATTTCGGTAATCGTCTGCCTTCTGGCCGGCGTCGCCATCGGCGCGATGCAGGGCTACTGGGTGGCCTACCACAAGATCCCGCCCTTCATCGTCACGCTGGCGGGCATGCTCGTGTTCCGGGGGCTGACCTTGGCCCTTTTGCAGGGGCAGTCCATCGGACCGTTCCCGGTCGCCTTCCAGCGGTTGAGCTCCGGCTTCATCCCGGACATTCTGCCAATCGGCGGGATGCACGGGCTCACATTGCTGCTCGGTGCCGCGATCAGTCTCTATCTGGTCTACGCCAATTTCCGCAATCGCATCGCGCAGTCCCGGATCGCGGCCCCTGACGAGCCGATGACGGTCTTTCTGTTCAAGAACGCGCTGATCCTAGTCGCAATCAACTACTTCACCTGGCTGATGGCGGGCTATCGCGGGCTGCCGAACGTGCTGATCGTCATGGCGCTGCTGATCGCGATCTACAGCTTCATCACGGGACGGACCACGATCGGGCGTCGCATCTATGCCCTTGGCGGCAACGAGAAGGCGGCGAAACTGTCGGGCGTGAACACCGAGCGGCTTTCCTTCCTCACCTTTGCCAACATGGGGCTGCTGGCCGCCCTGGCCGGACTGGTATTCGCCGCGCGGCTGAACTCCGCCTCGCCGAAGGCCGGTGTCGCCTTCGAGCTAGACGTTATCGCGGCGGTCTTCATCGGTGGGGCCTCCATGTCGGGCGGCGTGGGCACGGTGGTTGGCGCGGTGATCGGCGCCTTCCTGATGGGGGTCATGAATAACGGCATGTCGATCATGTCGGTGGGCATCGACTACCAGCAGGTTATCAAGGGCCTGGTGCTACTCGCCGCCGTGATTTTCGACGTCTACAACAAGAAAAAGGGCGGCTGAGCCCATACCAGTTCCCGGGCCGATCCCATGGGCCCGGGGCAACCCCGGGGCGCGTTGCGGAACTCCTCCCCGTTTTCAGCGACGCGCCCCGACCATGGAAATGAAACCGAAACGGCACGCCGCCCTTACGCCCGGTGGCGGATCGTGGATGAAAGGAAACGGCCGACATGCTGCCTGACCTCCGGGACGCGGTTCTCGAAGCCAATCTCGAACTCAACCGCCGCGGCGTGGTGCTCTATACTTGGGGCAATGTCAGCGCTCTGGATCGTGACAGCGGCCTGATGGTGATCAAACCGTCTGGTGTGTCCTACGACGAGATGACGGCCGAAGACATGGTCGTCGTGAACCTCGAAAACGAAGTCGTCTGGGGCAGGAATAAGCCGTCATCTGACACCCGCACCCATACCGCGCTCTACCGCGCCTTTCCGCAGATCGGCGGGGTGGCGCATACCCACTCAACCCATGCCGTTGCATGGGCGCAGGCGCGCCGGGCCATTCCCTGCCTCGGAACGACACAGGCCGATTACTGCGCCGGCGAAGTGCCCTGCACGGCACCGCTGCCACCCGAAGAAGTCGCGCGCGACTACGAGACCGCAACGGGGGACGCGATCATCCGGCGTTTCCAGAGGCTCGACCCGGTGGCCGTTCCGATGGTCCTGGTGGCCGGCCACGGCCCGTTCACCTGGGGCAAGGATGCCGGCGAGGCCGTCTATAACGCGGTGGTGCTGGAGGAGGCGGCGAAGATGGCGACGCTGACAGTCACCGTGGCCGGGCCGTCGCCGGAGCCGCTGGAGGACTACGTGCTCGATTACCACTACCAGCGCAAGCACGGCAAGAACGCCTGGTACGGCCAGAAGTAAACGCTCGAAACGGGCATCCGCGGGGCAACCGTGCGGCAGGAGATACGTGGTGCGGAGCAGGCTTCGCACCGAAGATCGAAAGGCAAGACCATGATTGGACTGAATCCGCTGAAGTTCTGGTTCGTTTGCGGCTCGCAACACCTCTACGGGCCGGAGACGCTGGCGCAGGTGGGCGAGGGCGCGCGCACGGTGGCCGAGGGGCTCGCTGCCGGAGGGCGTCTGGTGCTGCCAATCGAGTTCGCGGGGGTGGTGACGACCGCCGACGAGATCGCCGATGTGTGCCGCCGCGCCTCGGCTGACCCCGAGTGCGGTGGGCTGATCGTGTGGATGCACACGTTTTCCCCCGCGAAGATGTGGATACGCGGGCTAAACCTGCTGACCAAGCCGTTGTTGCACCTGCACACGCAGCTTCGTGAAGCGCTGCCCTGGGATTCCATCGACATGGATTACATGAACCTGCACCAGGCCGCCCATGGTGACCGGGAAGGCGGTTTCATGCACACGCGCATGCGGCTGGGCCGCAAGGTCGTGGCCGGACACTGGACCGATCCGGAGGTGCAGGACCGTGTCGATGCCTGGATGCGTGCAGCGCGGGCCTGGGACGATTGGCAAGGTGCGAAATTCTGCCGGTTCGGCGACAACATGCGGAATGTGGCGGTGACCGAGGGTGACAAGGTCGCGGCAGAGATGGCTTTCGGGTTCACCGTTGATGGCTACGGAATCATGGACCTCGCGGACCGGATGGCCGAAATCGACGACGCGGATGTCGCCGCGCGCGCGGCCGAGTATTTGGACCTTTATGACGTTGATCCCACGCTTGCGCCGGACGGCGAGCGCCACGCCGCGCTGCTTTATAACGCCAAGCAGGAACTTGGGCTGTCGGCGTTCATGGAGGAGGGCGGCTTCAAGGGATTCACCCATACTTTCGAGGATCTTCACGGGCTCACGCAATTACCCGGTATCGCGACCCAACGGTTGATGGCCAAGGGATACGGCTTTGCCGGTGAGGGTGATTGGAAGACACCGGCGCTGGTCCGCGCTTTGAAGGTAATGGGTCACGGGCTCACCGGCGCGACGTCCTTCATGGAGGACTACACCTACGACATGACGTTGGGGTCCGAGCAGGTGCTGGGATCGCACATGCTGGAGGTCTGCCCATCCATTGCCGAGGGCAAGATCAGCGTGGAGATTCATCCGCTCGGCATTGGCGGCAAGGACGATCCGGTCCGGCTCGTCTTCAATTCTCGAAAGGGACCGGCGGTCAACGCCAGTCTGATCGACCTCGGAAACCGGTTCCGGTTGATCGTGAACGCGGTGAATGCCGTCGAACATCCGGACCTGCCGAATCTGCCAGTGGCACGCGCTGTCTGGGAGTGCGAGCCGGACTTCAAAACGGCGTTGCAGGCGTGGATTCTTGCCGGCGGCGCGCATCACACCGCTTACAGCTACGATGTAACCTCGGAGATGCTGGAAGACTTCGCCACGATTGCGGGGATCGAACTTGCGGTGATCGACGCCGACACACGACTGTCCACGTTCAAGCAGGATCTGCGGACGAACGAAGTCTACTGGCACCTCGCCAAGGGCATTCGCGCCTAACGCCGATTTGGGCGCGGGTCCATGGTTCGCGCCCTGCCGTCCGGCCTGAAAAGCTCAATGCCGTCGCAATTGCGTCGGCAAGTCAGTTGTCGGCGGTCATTTCGTCCGGTTCGTTGCTGGTTACCCGCATGCTCCGTTCTCGGAACGTGCGGGGGCTCATTCCGGCATGACGTCGGAAGACCCGGCTGAAATAGAGCGGATCTTCGTAGCCGACCATGACGGAGAGCGACTTGATTGGTTCGTTCGTGATCCTCAGCATCTGCATCGCATATTGCACGCGCTGCGCGTCGCGCCACTGCAATAGGCCGGTTCCGACGTAGCTACGAAACAGGTGCGATAGCCGCGATGGCGACAGGCAAACGTGGTCGGCAATCTGCGCCACGGTAAGCGGCTTGTGCAGGTTTTCCGTGATCAGGTTGCACGCGGCAAGGACGCGTTCGTCCATGTTGATGGGCACGGCTTTGGTCGCCTGATCTATCCGTGCAGCGGACAGCAGAATGTGTTCCAGCCGGTTGAAGGCGAGGTCGATGGAAAGCGGATCGTCCAGCACCGACCACTTCTCCACCTCAACGAACAGCCGGAAAAACTCGCTGGAGCTACCCTCGCCACCGTCGGGCAGAAGGAAGACGCCGCCGGTCTCCCGCTCCCAGGAGAGCCACGGTTTCCAGAACGCGCGCGGCTGGAAATAGATCCAACGGTGCCACCATTTCGGCGAGTCGGGATGGCGGCCATAATAGTGCCGAACACCTGCCGGAATGAGCAGAAGGTCGCCAGGGGAAACCGTAAATTCATTTTCTCCGTCAAACACTTGGCCGACACCGTCGACCGTGAGGTTGATGATCCAACCGTTCAGTCCCTCCGGCCGGTCAATGAAGAAGTCGAGAAGACCACCCCTCTCGATCGGCGTGATGCCTGCCACCAGCCGAACGTCGAAATTGAAGCCCGGAAACAGCGAGGCAACCTGTGTGTCGTTCTTGGGAGGTTCGGATATGAAAGCAAGCTTGCGGATTATTCGCCGGACCTGCGGATCCTGCTTCGGATCGATTGTTGGATGATCATCCATGTCTCTAGCGGAATGCTGCATTGTTGCTGATGTCCCTGCTCAATAGTCTAGGGGAGCCGGCTGCCACAGGAAAGAGCCGTGTCGGGCATTACGAGGAGAATTGTCCATGACACGGGGCGGGCGCACCGGCCTGAAGCCCGCCCGGTTATTTTGGAGGAGAATCGAGTATGTCTGCGATTGGAGACACCTGCGTTCTCGGGCTGGATTTCGGCTCCGACAGCGTTCGAGCCGTTGTTGTCCGTGCCGAGAACGGCGACGAGATCGCCTCGGCCGTGGCCGAATACCCGCGCTGGATGGAGGGGCGGTTTTGCGACCCCGCGCGCCAGCAGTTCCGCCAACATCCGGCCGACTACATGGAGGCCATGACCGCCGCCGTCCGCGGCGCGCTGGCCGAACTGGGAGGGGAAAAGCCGCCAATTGCCGGAATCGGCGTGGACACGACAGGTTCCTCGCCACTGCCCGTTGCTGCTGACGCAACCGCGCTGGCCCTGAAGGATGGCTTCACCACCGACCCCGACGCCATGTGCATCCTGTGGAAGGACCATACCTCGGTGCAGGAGGCGGCCGACATCAACGCTCTTTGTGCGACGGGGCGCTTCCCGGATTACATTCGCTATGTCGGCGGGATCTATTCCTCCGAATGGTACTGGGCGAAGATCCTGAATGTCGGGCGTCGGAACCCGACCGTATTCCGTGCCGCCGCAAACTGGGTGGAGTTGGCCGATTACATCCCCGCGTTGCTGACAGGCGTTGACGATGCCAGCAAGATCGTTCGGGGCGTCTGTGCAGCCGGTCACAAGGCACTTTGGCATCCCGATTGGGGCGGCCTGCCGGACCGCGACTGGCTGACTGCGCTCGATCCGTGCCTCGGCAATCTCGCGATGCCACTCTTCACCGAGACCCGCACGTCGGACCAGGAAGCGGGCAAACTGACGCCGGAATGGGCCGGGCGGTTCGGAATTGACGCGGGAATCCCTGTCGCAGTGGGGGCATTCGATTGCCACATGGGCGCAGTGGGCGCGGGGATCGAGCCATATACGCTTGTGCGCGTCATGGGGACGTCGACCTGCGACATCCTTATTGCGCCTCCCGAAGAGGTTGGTGACACGCTTGTGCATGGCATTTGCGGCCAGGTGCCGGGGAGCGCAATGCCGGGTTACATCGGTTTCGAGGCCGGGCAATCCTCGTTCGGAGACGCGTTTGCCTGGTTCGAGCAATTGCTGCAATGGGGACGGAACAGTTCCAGCCGCAAGGGCTCGCTACTGCCCGCGCTGGAAGCCGAAGCCAGCACGCTCCCCCCGGGTGGGCATGGCGAGCGGGCACTGGATTGGCTCAATGGTCGGCGCACGCCGGACGCCAACCAAAAACTCCGCGCAATTGTCGCGGGCTTGCACCTTGGGTCCACGGCGCCGTCGGTCTATCGCGCCTTGGTGGAATCCGTGGCATTCGGAACACGCGCCATTGTGGAGCGGTTCGAGAGCGAAGGTATCCCGGTCAAGAATATCGTCGGTATCGGTGGTATCGCGAGAAAATCACCCATGATATCGCAGGTTTGCGCGGATGTCTTGAACCGAAACATTAGCGTCGTGGAGTCCGATCAGGCGTGCGCCCGCGGTGCGGCGATTTTTGCTGCGGTGGCCTCCGGGCAGTATGCGGATATCGAGGCGGCAAAGGCAGCCATGCACAGCCCGGTGGAGCGGGTCTACACGCCCGATCCGGCGGCACACGAGCTCTACGAGGCGATCTACGCGGATTACCGCAAGATCGGTGGATACGCCGAGGAATTGGCGCGCGACGCTTGAGAGATGGTGCCCGGCCGTACGTCGGTCGCAGCGCTTGGCGGGTTTCCTTCCTCCTCCCGCCCGATACCCGCCCGTGCTATGCCGGGCGGGTCATCGCTTCCTGACCTTCGCTCAACGTGGCAGAAGCGCGTCCGTCTGCGTAGCGGTGACCGAGCATCGAATATCCGTTGCGGAGAAGCCCGCGGAGACTTCGAACTCACCGGCCTCCACACGCCATTGCTTGGCGTCCGTATCGTAGAAGGCAAATGCGCGCGCGGGCAGGTCGAACCGCAGGCGGCGCTGCTCGCCCGGTTCCAGCGTCTCCTTCGCGAAGTCCCGCAATTCCCGCGCGGGGCGGGGCACCGACGCGTGACGATCACCAACATAGAGTTGCACGACGCTGCTGCCGCGCCGCGCGCCGGTGTTTTCCAGTGTGACGTCGATTGCTGCCCCGTCTGGCGTGGGTATCAGGTCCATGTCGGAAAGCGCGAAGCTGGTATAGCCAAGCCCATGGCCGAACGGGAATAGCGGCTCGATCCCCTTTGCCTCGTAGTGACGATAGCCGATGAAGACACCTTCTTCGTACCGCACCTTGCCGTCCAGACCCGGATAGACCTCCGGGTCCTGGCTCTGGGTTGGGTTGTCCTCCCATCGGACGGGGAAACTCTGAGGCAGGCGGCCGCCGGGTTCGGCGTCTCCGAACAGGACATCGGCAATGGCGTTGCCGCATTCCTGACCGGGGTACCACGCCTGCAACACGGCGGCTGCGCTCTCGAGCCAGGGCATTTCCACCGGGCCGCCGGTTTGCAGGACAACGACGGTTCGCGGGTTCGCCGCAGCAACTGCGGCGATCAGGTCGTCTTGTCGGCCCGGCAGGCGCATGTTTTGCAAGTCGCTGCCCTCGGTGTCCCATTCCCCGGACCGGCCAACGAAAAGGAGCGCTGTCTCCGCGTTTCGGGCGATTTCGGCTGCAGCAGCGATTTCCGCATCTCCCAATGGGCGCCCGATGCCGGCACGAAAGGCGGAAAAGGCCAGCATTTCACTCTTTCGGGCAACGAATTCGACACTCACGGTGTAGCTGCGTCCGGCCTCGAGGTCGATTTCGCCCACGACCTCGTCGCACCCTTCCTCGAAGAATGTACGGCCAGCGGTCCAGCTGTCATGGGCGTCGGCAACCAAGCGGCCATCCACGAAGAGCCGGCTGTAGCCCGCCGAGTGAATACCGAAGCGGTGGCGGCCGGTGCGCTCGGGCGTGAAGGTCCAGGCCAGTCGGGCGGAGAAATCCTGAGGATCGACCTTGCCGCCGGCAATCGGCGGGACCCAGAATGCCTGGCTTTCGCGCATCGTCTCACTGTGGACGGGCTCGCCTTCGAGGTTGGAATTTGCGAAGAAGTCAACGGTGATGTCCGCTTTCGCGAGCGGCTCCCAGCGGTGATTGGTGCAGCCCGGCGCGTAGGCAAGCGATTCCGCGCCCAGCCGCGCCGCCAGCCCGTCCCAGGGTGAGACGATGTAGTGCGGGGTGATCTGCGCCGACCCGCCGCCCATGATGCGTGCTTCACGCGCATTCGGGCCGATCACGGCGATCTTCGCCGCCGGTTTTCCAAGCGGCAGCACGCCCGTGTTTTTCAACAGGACTGTCCCTTCCGCGCCGGCCCGGCGAATGAGTGCCCGATGGGCTGGCAGATCGTTTGCCACCTCTTCATGCGGGTCGGTGTCATGCAATGCGCCGCAGCGCGCCATCAGGCGCAGCACGTTGCCGGCGCGGGCGCGAAGCGTCTCGGGGGAAACCTCGCCAGCCGCCACCGCGGCGACCAGTTTGTCGCCCCGATCCCGTGTCGGGCCGGGCATTTCGATGTCGAGTCCCGCGTTGACCGTCTCGGAGGTCGAATGAGAACCGAACCAGTCCGACATAACCACGCCGTCGAACCCCCAGTCTCCGCGCAGCACATCGGTCAGAAGCCACGGATGCTCGGACGTGTAGGTGCCGTTGAGGCGGTTGTAGGAGGACATCACCGCCCAGGAGCCTGCCTTCTTGACCGCATCCTCGAAGGGGCGCAGATAGATCTCCCGCAGGCTGCGTTCGTCTACCTCCGAACTCATGGTGGTGCGTTGGATTTCGCTTTCATTCCCGGCGAAGTGCTTGATCGTCGCGCCGACACCAGCGCCTTGCAGGCCGCGGATATATCCGACCAGAAGCGCGGCGGTGAGTTCCGGATCTTCCGAGTAGCATTCGAAATTGCGCCCGTTGGCGACGGAACGGTGGATATTGACCGTGGGTGCCAGCAGCACATGTGCTCCCTTGCTGCGGACTTCCTGTGCCAGCGCCGCGCCAACTTCCTCGGTGAGTGCAGGGTTCCAGCTCGCGCCAAGCGCGATGCCGACTGGAAAGGCGGCCGCAGGCACATTGTCAACCAGACCGCCGCCGCCACGTGCACCGTTGGGTCCATCCGTTACGCGCAGCTTGCCGATGCCGAGCCGCGGAATTGGCGGGAGCGACCAGAAGTCCTCTCCCGCAAGCAATGAAACCTGCTCTTCGACGGTCATCTCGTCGAGCAACGTCTCGATCGTGGTCGTGTGCATTCCGGTGGTCCTTCGGTACGGGGCAGTCGCGTTGGAGTATTGCGCTGCTTCGCGACGAAAGAAATGGGTGAGACACCGCCAATTTGCGTTGCCTGACATGTGGATTCCGAAGGGCCGAGGAGGTGCAATCGGTGGTCGCGTGATACCGAATTGCACGTCGGCGCAATATTCATGGTGATTGAAAAGTGATGACCATACGTCACGGTTGCCAAGTTTTTAGTCGAGGGTTCAATGACAAACGACACGCATTTGGGTCATGATCGCTGGGCAAATGCGGGTGGGAGGCTTTTGAGACGGTCGGTGCTGTGCGGCATCAACAAAAAGACTGCGTGTGCTGGCGCGGTTTGCTTGTGCTGTATCGGCCGGTGAAACGGTGATGTTGCGTCGATCTCTGGCGCTCCCAAAGGGAAAAGCAGTTAAAGGCAGGCAGAACAATGTCTACACCCACGAAGTTCTCTGACGAATTCCTGGTGAATTCCACGACAGCGGGCTCACAACTCGCCTCGAGTATCACAGCGCTTGCGGATGGGCGCTTCGTGGTCACCTGGCAAGATGGCAGCCTGACCGGCGGCGATACGTCGGACTATGCAATTCGCGCGCAGGTTTTCACGGCGCGGGGGTTCACCTCCGGGGACGAATTCCTCGTTAACACGACCACTGCGGACGAGCAGATAGAGCCCTCGATTGCCGGGCTGAGCGACGGCCGCTTTGTCGTCGTCTGGTCAGACTACAGCCGCACAGGTGGCGATACCGACAGCTATGCCGTGCGGGGGCAAATCTACAACGTCGACGGCAGCGAATCCGGGAGCGAGTTCCTCGTCACGACGACGACGGTCGGCAACCAGATCACGCCGAGCGTCACGGCGCTTGAAGATGGCGAGTTCGTTGTCACCTGGATGGATTCGAGCCTGACGGGCGGTGACAACTCCAGCTACGGCATCCGGGCACAGGTATTCGATGACACCGGCAGCAAGTCCGGCAGCGAATTCCTCGTCAACACCACGACGACGGACGGTCAGAGAAATCCCGACGTGACCCTGTTGTCCGATGGGAAGTTCGTGGTGACCTGGGATGACTTCAGCCAGACTGGCGGAGACACCTCGAGCTTCGCGATCCGCGGTCAGATGTTCGATGCTGACGGAACGAAGTCGGGTAGCGAGTTCCTGGTGAACACGACCACGGCCAACCAGCAAATCGAACCCAGTATCGTCGGGCTCACCGGCGGCGGTTTCGTGATTGTCTGGACGGATGACAGTGTGTCGGGGGGCGACACATCGGATTCTGCGGTGCGCGCGCAAGTCTTTGACGCCAGTGGCACGGCAACGGGCAGTGAGATCCTCGTCAACACGACCACCTCAGGCGAGCAGAGCACTTCTGATGTCGCGGCGTTGGCGGACGGGCGCTTCGTGATCGCCTGGCAGGACGAAAGCGCAACCGGCGATGACACCTCCGGCTTTGCTATTCGCGCGCAGGTGTTCGAGGCCAACGGTACCGCTGCGGACGATGAGTTCGTGGTCAACACGACCACAGCCTCAGATCAGACAGCGCCAAGTATCACAGTGCTTGCGGATGGACGCTTTGTGGTCTCCTGGACGGACGACAGCCAGACCGGCGACGACACCGCCTTCACGGCGGTCCGTTCGCAGATCTTCGATCCGCGCGAGGAGGCGGTAGATCTGACGGGCACGGTGCTTGGAGACGATCTGATCGGCACCGCATTCGATGATTCACTGGGTGGCGGGCTCGGAAACGACAGGATCAAGGCCGACGATGGCAATGATGACGTCTCCGGCGGCGACGGAGACGATGTGCTCCGCGGCAACAGCGGTGCGGACACGATGGACGGCGGCGCCGGCAACGACACTTTGCGCGGCGGTGCAGGCGACGACACGCTCGACGGTGGTGACGACGATGATGTCCTGCGCGGGGCCCGCGGTCAGGATGAGTTGAACGGTGGCGACGGGAACGACGTCCTTCGCGGCGATCTGAAAGGCGACACGCTGATGGGTGGCGCTGGCGACGACACGCTCATCGGCGGTCGCGGCAAAGATGTCCTCACTGGCGGCGACGGAGCGGACACCTTCGTTTTCCGGACCGATTTCGGCCGGGACAAGGTTATGGACTTCGAGGACGACATCGACACGATCCTCCTCGAAGAGGCGCTCTGGGGTGGCGGCCTCACCGCGGCCGAAGTGCTGGACACCTATGGCACGCAGACCGGATCGACTGTTCTGCTGGACTTCGGTGAGGATGTGTTCGTGTTCAAGAACATCTCCGACATCAACGATCTGGAAGACGACATCAGCTTCGCCTGACGGTGATGCAGGTCCAAAGGCGCGGCGCACCGCTCTCCGAACGGGGAGCGGTTCGTTGGCCGTTTTTTCCGTTCAAGGGCGGCACCGGCGGGCCAGACACGATGGCGGAAGCAGAACGATTGGCGCGTCAGGTCAGGTATTCGAGGTCTCGGCCGTCGATGATTATTGCCAGATCCCAGAATTTCCGCAGTTCTTCCTCCGCCGCAGCCGCCTCAGCGTCGTCATCGGGCAGGCGCTCGACCCGGAGTCCAAAGCGCTCGAACCCGCTCGCATCGACCCGGCTCAGAATGATCGGCTCAACCGACCGTTCGATTGCCATTGCAGCGAGGCGAATTGCGGCTCGATCTGGCGCGGACGGCGTCTCGGTAATGCGAATTCCGACGTAAGAAGGGGCGTCGAGCGCGCGCTGCCATAGGAGCGACGATGGCGGCGGGGATGCACTCGGGGCTTCCAACTTACCTCGCACAGGGGGTGGCGTATCCCCTCCCAGGAGATCGTCTAGGGAGGTCGGGCTTTGCGGTACAACCGCGCCCAGAATCCTGTTCCAATCTGCTGCCATCATGCGGCCTCCCAGTCCTGCGCAATGAGGCGCGCCGCTGACTCTGTTCCGGGTTCCGGCAATTCGACCGCCTCCAGCGCCCGGCGGAAGCTCTCCGCGGCAGTCCCGTCTAGGCAGTCGCGCAAAGCGCGTTCCAGTTTCAGAAAATCGGTTTCCTCGACCGTGCTGCACAGCCCGCGCTCTTCCAGCGCCCGCGCGCGCCGGGTCTGATCGTCCAGATAGGGCGCCGATTGAGGAATGAAGATCGCCGGAATGCGATGGTAGAGTATCTCATGCACCGAGTTGTAACCGGCAGCCGAGATCACGAAATCTGCCGATAGGCAGAGAGCCGTTGCCTCGAGGGTCTGGACGACGCGGGTGTTTGGCCAGTTGTGAAGCGTCGGAGAAACGGTGCTGTTGGGCCAGACGACAATCAGGTGCAGGCATTCCGGACGTTCCGCGAGTAGCGCAGACAGCATTTGCGAATGGGCTGCCCTGTCCGATGCCACACCGCCCCCGAGCATAGAGACGACGAGCTTGTCGAACGGTCGTCCAAACCGCTCTTGCAGGCGGTCGCGCAGCGTGGCGCGCGCCTGTGGCGAGCGTTCGGCCTGCTTGACGATCGGTCCAACAATGCGAATCCGATTGCCGAAGCTGTAGTGGTCGTTCAGTTCCTCAAACGCCTCCGACGGGACAATCACGCGATCAAAGACGTGCTCACGGTCCAGCGCAATACGGGCGGACGGGCTGTCAGGCCAAAGCCCCCGCCGGATCCAGGCGGCGGACAAATCCATCTCCTGAATGGTTCGAAAAACTGAGTCGAACACGTAACCGCCGTCGAAGACCAACCGGTCTCCCGGGTACAACACTTGCTGCAAGCGCCGGTAGGTCAGGATGTCGTTTGCAATCGGCGTTTCGTGGGAGTCGCTGCGCGATACCAGGGGCAAGCAGTCGAACCCTCGCCGAAGAATCATCGGGATACAGCTTGGAAAGGCCGCGAAGGTGACGTCCGTGCCGGTGGGTAAGGCTTCGGCGACAACCGTGGCCCGTTGGGCGTGGCCAAGCCCGACGCCGTTCGTCGGAAAGAACACCACCTTTCGGTGCGGCGGTTCTGCCTTGGGCTCGGGGGGGGGCAATCCTGCCGCGGATTCGAGGCGCGCGATGTCGATGCTGCGTTGCCAGGGCGAATGGGCAACCTGTTCGCCTATCTGGCCGAGCGACTTCACGACGGTGCCGCATAGGTAGTTTTCGAGTGCCATAAGCGACTCCGGGCCGCGTAGGGCAGGGGCGCCGGTTTCCACGATTGCACGGTTCTCCGTGCAATCGACCACCGCGCCGCCGGCGGCCATCAGGTTGATCGCAAACGATGCCATTCTTTCGCCGGCGATGCCCTGACCAAACAGCACGAACACATCCGATCGGTGCGCAAACGTTACCGGGGAAAGCTCCGTCAGGTGCAGAACCGGCAGGTCGCGATAGGCCGTGGATTTGATCTGTTCTTTCTGTTTTCCGCTTGCAATCACTTGGAGGCGAAACTCCTTGCGGTTGTTCAAGCGGGACAGGTGAGGCAGTAGGGCTTCCTCATCTGTCTCCAGTGAGCCGAGCGCGACCGTTACGACCGGTGTCCGTCCCATTGGCCTTGCCCGTGGCGCGCGTGCTGCCACAAGCGGGTTCACGGCCTTCGGGAGCATTGCGCGGGGTTGGCTCTGGCATAGATCTATCACCTCGGCTTCGCGGCCCAAGGAAAAGGCCAGCTTCGCCTTTGCGGCGAGATATGCCTGTTGGTCTTCGAACCGGCCGGTCGCCACGACCGGCACCTCCGACCCAAGGCCGTATTCCCACAAGGTCGATAGAAACGGATCGTCCAACTCGTCGGCGCCAAGGACGAAAACCGCGGTCGGCGAGATATCGGCACGGTCCACCAGCAACGACGCAGCTTCGTATGTGCGCGACCGGCGTGTTCCCTCGGGCAGGGATGCTGCGTCGATACAAACGTCGTGGCCGCGTTCGGCCAGTTGTGTCGCGAAGACCAACTGCGCGTCATAGGACCGCAAGTTGCGCGTTCCGGCCGAAATTACAATCATCCTGCTGCCTCGGCATCGTTTGTTAGCAAGTCGCACAGCCTCTGGCGGAACGACGCCGCGGAGAAACTGTCCAATACGGGTTGTGCACGCAAAGCCTGTTCGACGTAGCGGCTCGGCTCGGCGAGGTAACCGTCGATAATCCGGTCCACATCCGACGGTTGGCAAGGAATAACCGCGTCGCCAAAGATCGCACCAGTGTCCGGATCGGTCAACACGACCTTACCGGCGGCAAGGGCCTCTGCAATCACGCGTCCGAAGCTCTCGCGCCACGTGGGCGTCGTGAAGTAGACGTAGAAGTCGATCATGTCGAGAAACGTATCCACGTCTGTCGAGCCAAACGGAAGTAACGTCCAATGGGGCCGCTCGATATCGGCATTGATCAGGAAGTTCGCACCGAGAAGCACATTGCTCTCCGCATGGACAGGAAAGCAAAGGTCAAGTTGCTCCAGCGGTGGGAATTTCTCCCGGGTCGCACGCGAATGGCGTCCGCGGCGGTCCCGCGGTGTCGTTGTGGGCTCGGCAACATCGGTTTCGCAAATGTTGAACCAGTCGGCATCGAGAACGTCCCAGGCAATGGTTGTGCGGTGTTCCCTCAGCCATGCCTGAACAGTCGCCCGGTTGTATGTCGAGATCGGCGCAAGGCACTTTCGGAGCGCGAGCGCGGCGCTGTCGATCTGGGCAAGGCAGGCGCCAACGTCGAATGCCTCGATCCCGCTTGGCCTGACGAAGTTTTCGTGAGTAACAACAATGAGTTGTCGGGCGAAGATGCGCGCGCCGAACGCCTGCTGGAATTTCAGGAACGAAGGATTGTGGATGATCACCACATCCGCACTGATTTCAGGAGCGTCCCAGATGACGGGCAGCCCGAGTGCGTCGATTGTCTGATGCAGAACCGGGGCCATTCCCTGTGTATCGCCGAACATCGCGGAACGACGCGCGTGGATGACGACCGGGCAACATTCTGACATGACACGAAGTTCTGCCGCCACCGCGGAGGACGTGCCGCCGGAAAATCGCGGCTCGACCACATATGCCACGCGCGTGCCGGACATTGCGCCTGGAAAGCCGCCGTCTGTCATGGTGCTCAATGGACGGGGGAATCCGCGAGTGTTGCGCTGGTCAGGTTGCGGCTGGTTCCGCTGCCGGTAGAACCGCCTCCCGTGCCAGCAGTTTCACTCGACGGCACGTAGTGACACCGCAAGCGCCCCAAGGTGACGTCGTTGCAGAACTTGCGCAATTCAAGGGAAAGCTCGTCGTTGCCGGCCAGCAATTCAGGGTTCTGCTGCATGTAGAACCACAGCGCACGGGTGTCGTTGGTCGACAGCAGGCGGTCAATCGTCTCCAACTGCTCGAGTGTCGCCTGGGCGCGGACGCCGAATGCAGCCGTGGACATCATCAAAGCCGTAACTACGGCAACTAAGCGCTTGTCTGGCATTTCTTTTTCGTCGTTCCCCCAATACGCACGAAGGCGGCGATCTCTACAGTCTGATGCGCTGCACCTGACGACGGCCCTCTGCCGTTCAAAATATCACTGACTTGTCGCACTCTTCAATTTCTGAATGACCTGGCTGCGGAGTGCGGCAGTCTTTTGCGAATTGTTCGGCCTTGCCTGGCGCCGCACGGTGTTCGTACTCGCTTTCTTCGCGGGCTTTGGCGCTGCTGTCGCACCGCCCCCCGGCTTGCCCGCGAGCCACAACTCGATGGTTCCCGGCGGTGCACTGGAACCGCTGCCGGTGAAGTCCCGGAGCAAGGCTCCAGAATCGGCCGCGAGCGACGCGGCCACGGCAGCGTCTTCGGCGTGGTAGTACCGCACGTTCGATTTGCTGATGGAGAAGTTGACCCGTGCGGGCGAGCTCAAATCGTATCCGGACGAAACGAGATCGGCCCGCAAGCTTCCGACGGCCGCGTCCGAGACGCTGCCTGGGGCGAAGAGCGTGATCGTCGCATTCGGGACAACAACGCCGATGATCGCGGAAGAATCGTAGATCGCGGCCAAGGCGTCGGTTTCCGGTGCATAGGCTGTCAACGAAACACCCAAATTGGCGCTCGTCGGGCGCGCCGGGACTTTGCGTGCGCCACGGTCCGTCACGGTGCTCACACCGGCGTTCGGAATGGATGCCGAGAGCATTTCCACCGTCGTTGTCGTCGGCACCATCGCGTAGCCTTGAAGGCTGCTTTCAGGCGACGCTGCGACCGCGAGCTTTGTGACCGGCGATGCACCGATTTCTGCGAGCGGAACGCGTGCGGGTTGATCCGGGCTTCCACGCAATGCCGCAATGGATTCCCGTGCACGGATGGTACCGATAGTCGATCCGGCGGTCAGCATGTCCGCCGCACGTAGAGCGCGCCCGGGTTCCGTGTGCGGGGTTGCAGGGCCGGTGATGGCCGACGTTGCAGGTGCCACCGTGATACCAGCCGTCTGGTTACCAGCTGTTGTCCCGAGACCGGTTGTCGCCCGTACAGTACCGGGTGCCATCGGGGTGATCCCGGTTGCTGTGGCAATACCCAGGTTGTCACGTCCAGCGGGTGCGGGCTTGGCCGCGAATCTCTCGGTCGTCACGCCTTGTGGCGTCACGGATCTGGGCGGTTCTGCGACCGCATTCTCCTGTGGGGCGGCCTGCGAAACCGCTTGTGACGTTGCCGGAGCAACCGACACCTTTGGTTTCTCGACATTGGGGACAGCTTCCGCCAGCGCAGTGCGTGGCGCGGCCCATTGCGGAGAAGTCTCCGGCGAGTGCGCACTGGCAAGCAACGCGATGTCGCGCACGTCGGGCGCCGGGCCGACCAAGGCCGCCCGGTTCAACGCTGTGGGTGTCGCCTCCGCCTCGGGATTGAGCACGAGTTGAGCGGCTTGCGTCGTGACCTCTGGCACGTGGTCCGGAACTGAAACCACAGTGGAGGTCGCTGCGTCCGGCTGCGTCGCCGCGAC
The DNA here is from genome assembly GCF_001509585.1 of Tropicimonas marinistellae. Taxonomy (GTDB): domain Bacteria; phylum Pseudomonadota; class Alphaproteobacteria; order Rhodobacterales; family Rhodobacteraceae; genus Tropicimonas; species Tropicimonas marinistellae. Next base: position 497,652 of record NZ_LNCI01000003.1, read on the forward strand.
CGGCTCAGACGTGGTTGATACCGGCGCCGTTGTCGAGGACGCGTCTGCGACGTCGGTTGCCGATTCCGTTGGCGTTGCGTCCACACTTACGTTCGTTTCAGGAACCGCTATGTCCGTACCGCTGCGCCAATCGGGAAGGAAAACCGCCGCGCACAGGGCTAGCCCCGATACCAAAGCCAACGCTGGCTTCGACGTGACCCGACGCACGAACGGCCCACGCGTGTCCAGGTCTTCGACAGGCTCGATCCTGAATGGCAGCGGCGGACGGTCGACGTGAATATCGTCGTCGTTCGCATCCAGCGCAGGAGCGCCGTTGCCCGGGATCACGTCCGTGGCATGGCGGCGGCCAATGGCGGAATGCTCCTCCTGTCGGAGTTGACGCAGTGGATCCTTCGGCTCCTGGGGAGGCTTCTTGGGGAGCACGAGGGCAGCCTTGGGTGCAGGCAAGTCTTTCGATTCAGAGCTTTCTGGGTCCCGGATAAAAACCGGTATGTTGTGACCTTCGGGCTCGGCCTGTAGCTCCGCCAAGGGGCGCGCTTCCGGCACATCTTCTTGAAAATCGCTCGAGTCGTCGAAATACATCGACATCTCGGTGAGCAACGCCTGGCGTTGTTGACGCGCCCGTTCCATCCGCCGCGCATGGGTCGGCGTGTCCGTTTCGTCTCTCAGCTTTGAGGCTCGTTCGTCTGCCGGGGCGTGCCTTGGGCCGATTGCATCTGCCGCTGCCCGCGCAACATGATCGAGCGCTTCGTCGTCGCCGCGCGCATTCGCACGCCGAACCCGCACCTTCCAAGCATCAAACACGGCGAGGTCTGGACGGTCCTCACCGTTGCGGTCATACGCCGAATTCGGCGCTTTCGCGCCTTTCACAAGTGTCATCCGCCGCCCCCCACAAGCTACGAATACGTGACCGAAATACAGGATCCACAGGCAGCTGAAACGTCGCACCCATCGGTCTACGGGGCCTATTTTAACCAATGCTGCGCGCCGAAACAACGCCGCAGACGCGCAGAGGCCTGACCGTGCCTGCACGGTGCGGTCGACCGCCGGAACTATCCGCGTTCAGACGCCCGATTGCCAGTGCGGGCGTCGGTTTCAATGTGCCATATCGCTACGGGATCCGCGGACTCGCTGTCTCCGCGCAGGAAGAATGCGTGCCATTACAAACAGATTGATGCAAGTCCAGCCAGCCCGATTTGCGTGTCTCGATTTGGCAAAGAGTTGCGCTCACACGACCTAATCCAATCAATTCTAAGCATTTTCCCGGCCGGTAGACCACGCGCAGTGCTCACGCTTAATCGGCCATCAAGGTCTCGCGTTTCATCTGCAAAGCGGTACGTATCTTGGGGGAACGGATATGTCTGCGATTGGAACGCGAACATACGATCAAATTGTGAACGGCTATCAGGTAACGCACTTCTTCGTGGGGGATCTGACCACCGAGCGGCTTTGGGACGACGTCGCGGATCAGGCAAGCTGGGACCAGCATATCCAGTATTTCTTTGCGGATGGCCGTCTGGCATCGGGCACCTACATCTACGACAACGGCGGTACGCGGACCTTTGTCGACAGCTACTCCGGCGATTTGCGACTGTCTCGCGCATGGACAGACGGCACCGGCTCACGAAACTCTGCCGACTGGACACGGCAGATCGAGCATTTCGGCCTTGATGGCTTGCTCTCCTTTCGCACGCTATTGCATGACGACGGAAGCGTTGAGACGATAGGTTTCAACCATGGCGTCATGACGACTCGGACCCTTATTGACGCACCGGGTTCGCTGGGTTCTGCGTGTTGGTCGAGCCTGCAGCAGATTTTCAATCCGGACGGCACGGTTGCCTCTGGCGTGATCGCATTCGATTCCGGCGGTTCGCGCTCGCATGTCGACACTTACGAGGATGGGAAACGCGTTACGCGGCTCTGGACTGATGGCACTGGGGCGAATGAATCGGCAGAGTGGGAAACGCAGCGTGAAGATTTCAATGCTGCCGGGCAGGTCGTTTCCCGCCTCACGACATACGAGGATGGTTTGAAGACAATCGACTTTTCGACGAGCGATGCCGCCGTGCATGTTGAGCTTCTACCCGCACCGGTATTTCACGGCGACTCGATGACCTCCGACTTCCAGGTCGGGTGGCCATCGTGGGTACTTGAATCCATTGATCCCGATCTAGAATGGATCAACACAGCCGTCCCCGGGCAGGATCCCGAGACCGCGCTCTCACATGTGCTGGAATTGTCAGCCTTCGACGCGCTCCGGTTTCAGGTCCTGTGGCCCGGCGCCCTGCATCCATTCGAGCCGCGCGAAACCAAGGTTGAGGCCTACCAGACCGCCTTTTTGGCCGCCCTTGAGTACATGGGCCACGACGACTTTCTGGTGCTCGATACCCATACTGCGGACCAGGCGGAGTATTATCCGGACGGTTGGATTACGCCGCTGGCGGACGCGGTGAATGCCTGGTTGCAGGAGAATTTTCCGAACCAGTTCTTCGATTTTACAGCGCTTATGGTAGCTCATGCCTCTGACACCGCCGAGGATCAGGACAATGCCGCGAACAACATTGTCCCGGCGAGTCTTCGAGCCGATGAGATCCATCTCAATGACGCGGGTAAGGCGATCCTGGCCGAAGCGATTTCGGACCTGTTTCTGACGAACGGCCTGATTGACTTCGGTATCGCGGAGGTTGCGGGTACCGCGCCCTTCCGGATCGACCCGGATATCCAGACGGTCACCGGAAGTGACTATGATGATCGGATTGTCCTGGCCGGCGAAGATGAAATCGCCTTTGGCCGCGCGGGCGCCGATACGATTTTCGCCCTGTCCGGAGACGATATCCTTGAAGGACAAAAGGGTGACGACATCCTTTGGGGCGGGCTCGGCTGCGACAGGTTCGTCTTTCGCCCCGGGGACGGTCGCGACCGCATCAAGGACTACGATGCAAGCGAGGGTGACGTGATCAGGCTGGCGGGGGGGCTCAACCTGGAAGACGCCACGGTTGTCCTTGGCTATCAGGCACTGGTGCTCGAGTTTCCGGATTGGCAGGCGATCATCATCGAGAACGTCGAAAGCCTGGATGACGTGATCATCCTGTGACAGGAGCGTCCGCCGCAGTTGTTACACCGATGGGAGCTTCCGCCAGCGCCTCAGATGTAGGGAGAGGAACAGGCCGCGCCCAAACCCCCTCTGGGCTCCACCCGATCAGGGGTGGTCTCGTGTCGTGGTACACTTGCGGCAGCGCAACCGTCGCCTGTTGCAACTGCGCTGCCGCGCAATATCCAAACCTAATCGGTTGATCCTACTACGAAACAGGCCTACGGCGCCGCCGCGATGAGAACTTGTGCCGTTGCATTTCCTCCGCCAGTGACGGATGTGGGCGTCACCAGAACCTTGATACGGTCTCCTCGCGTGACCCGATGTGACTGGTTGATGGACCCCGGCGAGTATCCCGCGATCGCGAAGGCGCTGGCACTCTGACCGTTCGTCAAGGTTGCGACAAACCCGCCGCCACCGATGGTCGTTCCGTTGATGGACGCACGAAACGCGAGCGAGCCTGCGGTTACGGCTGAGGAGCACCACACATGCAGCCCGACCAGCCAGCCGTCGCAGGGCGCGACGATTTCGGTGTAGGTATTCGTCCCGTCGAACATGCTCTGCATTCCGGTGTAGGACGCAGCGTTGGCAACGGAGCCGAGCACCCACGGCCCGAGCGCGACCGCCGAGGCGAAGGTGATATCGTTGGCCTCGGCGTATTCATAGAGCCGTACGTCGGTATCGTCAGTTTGTACGTCCAGGAGGGGCGGGAGCACGACCTTGCCAAAATCGATTGGCTTGAACGCGTGGAAGTCTCCGCTGCCGGTCGCAGTGCATCCATTGACGTTGACCGACCCCGTGACCGCGAGACGGGCCGATACATCCACTTTTATTCCGTAGACATGGGCGCCAGCGTTGGTGTTGACGGCTTGAAGCTCCAAGTGCTCGATTGTCGCCTGAGTGTCGGATCCCGTGAATACAAACAGATCCTCCCCGTTGGCCAGTTCGCAATTCTCGAACCGGAGTGTCCCGATGGAGAAATTCTGGCTGGAGGTCACAATTCCGGCCCGCCCATGCGCGTCGTTGACCTCCATGCTGTTCACGCGCACTCCGGTCTGCGCGGTCACCTCGAAGGGCGCGGTGGCAGCATTCAGACCCTTGATGTAAATCTTGTCGATGATCCCCGCCGGCGCGCCCGCGGAGACACCGGAATTGAGGTTGAACACCCGCCCGACTGCATTGGTCTGGTGGTGCAACTCACCGATCCGGTACCCCCAGAACGGGCTCGTCTGGGCAGATGCAGCAGGGTGAAGGCCGATCAGGTCGTAGCCGTTTTCATTTTGGAGGCCGTGAAAGAAGAAGTCGAAACAGCCATCGGAGATGTCGGTTGTGGGGTTAAATGCCACGCCGATCGCCTCTGTGTCGCTGGCAGACTGGCTATTCGTCCAGAAAAACCGCACCTTCTCTCCGGAAAACCCGAAACCGTACTTGAACGTGCTGTAGCTCAGCATGAAAACCGGCACGTTGTCCGTCTGCTGGGTGATCCGAGTTGGCAACGGGAAGTGTACGCACCACTCGGATGCGTCCGGCAAGGTCAACGTCCCGACGATTTCCGCGTCTATGACGTCCCACACCAGCGTCCGGCCACGTTCGGCCGCCAGCCAGTTCAGTGCCGCTTGGGCATATGCCGTGTCTGCGGAAGTGCCAGCGCCCGTAAAGCCGAACGCTGACAGAACTGCCTCCGCACCGACGACGTAGAGCTTGATACCGCCGAGTGTCGTCAACTGATGATCGGTGGCATCCGAGTCCGCGACTTCGTAGGAATAGCCGCTCTCGGTTCTCACATATTGTCCTGGCGACATTGAACCCGGCGCTCGGGTATCCGCAATTAGGTCCGACACGCCCTGAAGAGCGACTTGGACGTGTGGCACGGTGTTTCGTAGGACTGACATGTGGTTCTCCTTAAAGTGCCTGGATGGAGCAAGGCATTGCATCATCGATGGCGATAACCCGGGCTGCATGGCGTGTCGTGGCAATTGCCCGGTGGTCGAGCGCGGGTTTGTTCCACTGGATATCGACCGCCCCGTTGCCGCGGACCGCGTCTGTCCTTGCCGCTCTCGAGAACGCATCGAGTCTCACCTCGGAGGGCCGGAAAACCTGCGGATCACAGGTCCAAGTAATCATAGCTGTTTCCTTCATGGAGACGGGGGGCTCTCTTTTTGATGCGGTACCGGCGATTGCGAGTTGGCAGATCATTCGGGTTGGGCAGTTGAAAGCCGCTGTTTCACGGGCGGCGTTCGAGTGGATGGATATTCGCACCCACAGCGTGCCGGGCTAACGTGTCGACCGGTCGATACGAAAACGGGGCGCAAGCGTCCGCGTCGCGGGCGTCCCTGCAAATCGCAGCTCAGAAACACGACTCGGAAAGCGCGGGGCCTCAACATTCATATCGTGTTCCGCCCGGTATCGTAGGACATCCACTTCGAACCGGGCACCGTCTGCCGAACCATGAGGAAAGGTTCCTTCAATCTTCCAAAGTGGCCGTTGTGCGAATCCGGGCTGAACAGCCATGTTGCTGACAAAGGGGACGATCCGGAGGACCGGCCACCGTCAATTCGCGGATCTCGCGTTGGATCGTTCGCTGGATCTTGGCGAGAGAGGTTATTCCTGACGGGGGCGGCCAGTCGGTCGTGGCTTCACGTCACTGATAAGATTGGAATAAAGCCACTCGCGCGCGGGATCTCTCGGTCCATATTGCCGTTGATCCTCATTTTCCAGATGATGCGGGGAGGCTCGCGTTTCATGTCATTCATGGTTGTCTCCGGGCGCGGTCGCCGAATTGCTGTATGGGTAGGATTTGTCACAAATCTATTTTAACCCGTTCTTAACGATGCGTGCGTCGTCAGAGCCGATGCATGAAGCAGCGAAGAATTCTGTCTTCGCCCGGAATTGGTGCCGGATCCGATGTGGGGCTAGTTCCGACGCGTTCCCAGCGGCGCGTGGAGTGTCCGTGTGTCCGTCAGGCGCATGGGCGGGGTGCTCGCGCCGAATTCATCCGCTCCGCCGCTGGCGTGTCCTCGATGGCGCCGTGAGGTTAGTCGTCGCTGTCGGCACTACAGCAAAAACGGCGGAAATTTCTTATAATTTGAAAGCGTTATGAGACAATGCGCCTTGAGGCACGTCGCCCCGCACTTGCGGTTGAGCGCTTCGAACAAGGACAGCGCTGGCGGGTCTCGCCGAGTATCGCCCAATCAAACATGACGTCCAGCAGGCTCGACCGGTGACGAAGGTATCGTTTCTCTCCGAATGCAGGTCGTCCAAGTCTCTGATAGCAGACCGCGGCGTGTGGCGTCAGCTGCGGGCGTAAACGTCCTCATAGCGGATGATATCGTCTTCACCCAGATATGCGCCGGTCTGCACCTCGATCAGTACCATCGGGACCTTTCCCGGGTTCTCCATACGGTGGGTGGCGCCGAGCGGAATGTAGACGGACTGGTTCTCGGTCAGCAGTTTGACCTCGTCATCTACGGTGACCTTTGCGGTTCCCTGAACGACGATCCAGTGCTCCGAGCGGTGCACATGGCTTTGCAGCGACAGCGCCGCACCGGGGTGGACGTGGATTCGTTTCACCTGGAAGCGGTCCGCCAGTATCAGGGTCTCGTACCAGCCCCACGGGCGGTAGTCGCGCGGCAACTGCACCGCTTGGGAAACGCCCTTGGCCTTCAGCGTGGAGACAGCAGTCTTGACGTTCTGGCTGTCGGACATGTCGGCCACCATAACCGCATCCTTCATCGCGACCGCGACGACGTTCTTCAGGCCGATACCGACGATTTCAACGGTCTCGTCCTCTGAGCGCAGCAGGCTGTCTTCGCACTGCAGCGCAGTTGCATTGCGGCTAAGGCCGTTGCCGAAGGCGTCCTTTCCGGTCTCCTTCCACACCGCGTCCCAAGAGCCAAGGTCGCTCCAATGGCCGGAATAGGGGACGACAGAGATATTCGTGGCCTTTTCCATCACAGCGTAGTCGATTGAATCTTCGGGTACCGAACGCCAGAGGGTTTCGTCGATACGCGTGAAACTGAGATCCTCGCGGGCCGCGGCGATCGCGGCGGTGACGCTGTCGTAGATCTCGGGGGCGTATTGCTTGAACGCCTCAATCAGCGTGCCGGCCTTGGCCAGGAAGATGCCCGCGTTCCAGAGGTTCTTGCCGTCCTCCAGCAGGGCCGCGGCGGCTTCGGCATCTGGCTTTTCTATGAAGCGTGTTAGCGCGTTGACGCCGTCATGTGTGACAGCGCCGGTCTCGAGCCAGCCGTAGCCGGTTTCGGCGCGGTCGGGCTTCACGCCGAAGGTGATAATCTGACCTTCCTTCGCGGCGACTGCTCCCTTCTCGACGGCATCACAAAAGTCCTCGGGGGTCTCCATCACGTGATCGGAGGGGGCCAGTAGCATCAGTGTTTCGGGATCCTGCCGGGCAACGAAAAGCGCTGCAGCTATCGCCGCCGGCGCCGTATTTCGGCCTTCGGGCTCGATCAGCACGCCGGCCGGGGTCATCCCGATCTCGGACAATTGCTGGGTGACGATGAAGCGGAATGCATCCGCCGTAACCACCACCGGATCGGAGAAGCCCGCACCGGAAAAACGGCGGGCTGAGGCCTGGTACAGGCTTTCATCGCCGACGATTGCCGTGAATTGCTTCGGATAACTCTTGCGGGAGAGCGGCCATAGCCGCGTCCCGGTGCCACCACAAAGCAGAATAGGAGTAATCATCGTCAGCCGATCCCTTTGGTAGAAGCGCTCTCGACACATGCCATGCTGCGTGCGCGATATACAATTCCGGACGTCATCTTTTGTGAAAGTTATCCCTCAAAACGCTCTCGCATTTTGGATTCCCTGTAACTCCATTCCTGAGTTCTTTCTGGTCGTTGCCATTTCGAAGACTCCTTGAAGCAGCAATCAGAACTCGCTGGCGGTACACGGAAATGTCAAGAGAGCGAAAACTTGGCGGAATATTGAGGCGAAATCCTGTCGCCCGTCTCCGGGAAATATCCGGTTCGACAAAATCCAGCCTGCTTGGTAACGCCTGCAATAAGCCCCAACGTCATCCTTTGAGCCCCTGTGGTTCGACGTCTGCGCCCGTGTTTTGCGAAGCGGATGAAAGGAGATCGAACTCGGTGCGAAGCCGGTCGAGGATTGCGGCCATGTCCCAACGTTCCAGCGCTCTTTCACGCGCCACACGGCCCAAAACGTCCCTGCGCGCGTCGTCGTCCAAGAGCGTCGCCAGAGCGTTCGCTGCCGCTTCGGGATCTCCCGGCGGCACGACAACACCTGCACCCTCGACCTCCTCGGCAAGAGCGCTGTCGGCGGCTGTCGTCGTCAGAACCGGGCGCCCCGATGCAAGCATATTGGTGAGCTTCGATGGCAGAACGAGGTCTTCCGCTCCGGCGATCTGCGGCAGAAGATGCACACTCGCCGTCCCCAACAGGTCGCTCAACCGGTCCAATGGCTGTAGCGGCAAGAAGCGGATATTTGGCAGGGCGGCGGACATCTCTTCAAGCTGTTCACGCATCGGACCGTCGCCGCAGACGAGAAACGTCAGATCCTCACGATGCGACAACCGGCGCGCCATTTCGGGAATGATCTCCAATCCTTGCTTGTTCGCGAGGTTTCCCGAGTAGAGCGCCACATGGGGTGTTGTGATACCCAGCTCGTCGGCCATGGGCGAGCGTCCCGCGATGGGTGTCACCTTTTCAAGGTTGGCCCAATTACGCAGCTCGTAGGTCTGTTCCGGCGGAATCCCCTTTTCGACAAGTTTGGCGATCATCGGCCGGGAAATCGTGCTGATCCTGTCGAAACGGCGCAGAACCCAGCGTTCGAAGGCTTTCGCCAGCCGACCCGTTCTGTTGCCTTCCTTCAGGAGCCCTGTGGCGAAGGCTGCCTCAACCTCAAAGTCCTGAATATGCAGCCAGGCCTTGCTGCCACCGAGCTTGGCAGCCAACCAGCCCACGGGCGCCGAAACCATGGAAGGAGCCACAACAAAGACGATGTCTGGTCGTTGGCGCAGGGCTTTCCAAAGCAAGACAGGCAGCGAAGTCAGAGCAAAGCTCGCATGATGTAGAACCCGACGTGAACCGGTGGGGTTGGAGGGAACATAGAGCGGGCAATGGGTGACACTTACCCCGTGCTCACTTCTCTCCCGACGCCACCGCAGACCACTCCAGCCGTCGAACACCCGCCACGCGGGGAAATACGGCAGGGCAGATACGACCTCGGTCTCGATCTCATGCCTGGCCATGTCTTCCGCCAGGTCGGTTGTGTAGACGGCAATCGAGATTATCTCAGGTGCGTAATTCAGGCCAAGTATAAGTATTTTCATGATTTTTCAAGATACTGCTTCGACCTGTTCATACACGGAAAACACGTTCCTGCGCGACTCCAGATGCGTGGCCGTGGGAGATTTGCCCTCTTGTTGTCGGCTTTGACGACATCTCATTACAAGAATGCTCAAAAAAAAGTCTACCCTCACTTCGGCCGGCTGGACGCCGAATATGGATTGTGTGGGCTTCGGGTCCTCAATCAGCGTGTCCTCGCGAAGGCGCCGCCGCTCAGCGAGGATGACGGCTGGCCACTCAGATCCGAGGGACCTTGCTAGCGAGCTCCGAATCTTAGCGGCATGCCAGGATTTCGGGGCCGTACCGGTTGGGCACCATAGGGATGGCGATCAGATGCGTGAGTAGCGCAAATCGGTGCTTTGGCACGCACCCAGTGCCTTCGGACGTTTCATTCCTGATTCCATTCAAACGCGACGCCCGCGCAAATGGTGTGCCGGATGGTTCAAACGCTTTTTGTGCCGACAGGCGCGCAGCGGCCCGTGCAACAGCGATTATCAGGAGCGTGACCCGATGCGTTTTGCAGGGTGGCCCGCGTAGAGAGACATCTCTTCCGCATCCTGCAGCAGCAGCGCACGTGCACCAACTACGGTACCTTCTCCAACGGTCACGCCGGGGCCCACAAAGCAACCCGCCGCGATCCACGATTGCGCTCCAATGCGTATCGGAGCGCAGTTGTAGCGGAAGTCCACCGAACGGTGGTCATGCGAACCGGTGCAAAGGTAGCAATCCTGCGAAATGCAGGCATTGTCGCCGATCTCGATCGAGTCGAGGCTGTAGAGCGTGGCCCCGTCTCCGATCCACGCATTGTCTCCGATTGTGATCTTCCAGGGATAGGTGAAGCGCGCCGAGGGGCGCACCAACACCCCCTTGCCAATACGCGCTCCAAAGAGCCTCAGCAGGAATACACGCCAAGCGTACATTGGCTGGAGGGACGGGGCAAAAAGCAGTGCCTGCGTCAGCCACCACAACTGGACCACAATGCCGGATCGACCACGAAAACCCTCAGGAACGCGGAATTGCGAGAGATCCTGAACCGACCGCTGTGTCATGATCGCCTCGTTTCGCGGTGAAAACACTCGTCGGCGTGTTCCCCGGCCGCCGACGCTGAAACCCGCACCTTCGGAGGTGCAGGCCACTTCGACACGCCGCAGTCAATCCGTCCCGCGAAGTGACGTGCAGCAACTTGGTGAAAAGGGGAGGGGATCACCCCCAATGACGAACCTGCGTTCAACACGACCCAAACGTTCCCATAACGCTCAGGTTACAAACGGTCGGCAGCCACCGCCCAACGCCTGCGAGTTGATTCATTCCGAAACTGCCCTTCTATTGCGCGGCCGCTTGGCGATCTCTTGGCCCGGCGAGCAGAACCCAGATCGACCCGGTTCGCGCATAGCCAAATTTCTTCTCAACGGCAACGGGATGTCGTCTCCCTTCGCATCACTCGCGGTCGTCGACTGAGCGTCTCGCCCTTGGGGCTACCTAAGCCACCCGCCTCATGCTAGTCGAGCCAGGCATGCCGGTGGGGCGTGTCGAGGTCGAACACTCCAGTGTGAAAACACTTTCGAGAGTTCCGAGAGATGCCATTCGCCACCAGCGCGCAAACGGACTTATGGAAGCACGCCTTATGAAGAAGATCATTATTGACCTCGATAACACGATCGCGGGGCCCAAAACCACGAGCTACGCGGATTGTTTGCCGGATCACGCGGTAATCTCCCGCATGCGGGCGTATCGAGACAACGGCTTCTGCATCGTCGTGTTCACAGCACGCAACATGCGCACGTATGACGGCGAAGTGGGCAAGATCAACGTCCACACATTGCCCACCGTGATTGAATGGCTGGATCGCCACGAAGTACCCTATGACGAAATCCTTGTAGGCAAGCCTTGGTGCGGTCACGAGGGCTTCTATGTCGACGATCGCGCGATCCGGCCTGACGAATTCGTGCGGCTCTCGGAAGCGGAGATTGCGGCGTTGCTGAGTGGTCCGGTGAGTGGCAACGAAGCCAGCGACAAGGACGGAACTCCACGGTGAGCCGTATTTCGAAGGGGCTTCCTTACCTCGCGACCATTGGGCACCGGGGATTCACGGCCGGTACGAACCTCGTACTGACAATCGTGGCGGGGCGGGCGCTTGAGGTGGCTGACTTCGGAGCCCTGGCACTCATGATGGCCGTCATTGGCCTCTTGATGATCTTTCACAGCACGCTCTTCTCCGAACCGATGCTGGTCTATGGCCCCCGTGACTACCAGGCGTCGTTGCAAAGATACCTGGGGTTTCTCGGGAGTACCCAATTCGGTGCGGGATTACTGATCTCGGTGGCAATTGGGGTGGGCGGCTTGATCCTCGGCAAGGAGGGATACCTTGCATTCGCCATCGTTGTTCCGCTCGCGCTCAGCCTCGATTTCCAGGATCGCAGCTTCTTCATGCAGTTGAATCCCGTGGTTCCCTTTGCGTCCTCGGTCATTCAGTTCGCGACGTTGACGGTGCTTCTATTCCTCGGATCAGGCACACAGACGATCGGCGGATTTCTCGGCATATACGCGACCAGCTTTCTGGCCGCCAACCTGTTTCAACTCGTGGCCCATCTTCGCACTTGGCCACAATTTGGAACCGCCGAACTTGCGCGTGACGAGGTCGTCCGGCGGCACGTTCGGTTTGCTGCGTGGTCGATGGCGTCACACCTTCTGTTGTTCCTTGTGACGAATTTCTACATCTTCGTGCTGCCGGTGTTGCAAGACATTGAAACAACCGCGGTTTTTCGTGCGCAATCCGCGATAATCGGGCCGGGGGCGCAGGCGTTCTCAGCGCTTGGACTCATCGCGGTGCCGATGCTTCGCGTCTCAACCGACCGCGACGCATTTGTAGGGAAACTCATGCGGTTTCTTGCCGTGATCACGGCACTGGGGGTTCCCATTATCCTGGTGCTCGGCATGTTCGGGAGGCCGTTGATCGGCCTGATCTACGCCGACAAATACGCGCTTAGTCCGTTAGGATACTGGTTGGTCGGGCTCTATCCGCTTGCCATCGGGTACGCGTTCATGATCGGTTCAGCGCTGCGCGCACTCGACCGGGCCGACCTGATCGCGCGCGCCGCGGGCGTCGCCGTTGTTCTCACCTTGCCGCTAGGGCTCTACCTGACGTCTCGCTTCGGCGTTGAAGGCGTCATCATTGCCCAGGTTCTGGGTTGTTTGACCGTGACCGGGCATGGTGTATACACCACGAGACTCCTCCTTCACTCCCACTTTGAAAAAGCTACATAGCCTATGGCGGACCGCGAGAACGCAAACTTCGCAATCCTCTCAGGTAGCTATTGCTCGCCTGAAATATCCGCAGAATTCGGTAAGTTACCGCCAAGTTTCATTCCGCTCGGCCAGGGTCGCCTCTATGACAGGCAACTCGCTTTGGCACGTGCTTGCAATGCGCGTCCGGTGCTTTCGATCCCATCGAACTACGTGATCCAGCCGTGGGACGCCGAGAAGCTTGCGCAGGAGGGCGTCCGTGTGGTGCGTTCTCCTACATCGCTCACGCTGAACGAAGCGGCACAGTTCGTTCTGGAAGTCATTGACGCGACTGGACCACTCTACATTCTCTACGGCGATACCTTGGTTGAAGGCGATCGGCTGGTCGAACTCGATCAGGCGGCGGTCCATCGGACCCGGAGCAACTACCACTGGGCCGAAGCCCATGTGGGCGAAAACGGCATGCTGCACATATCAAGCGGGTATGGCGACGGTACGCAGGACCGCTCCGTCCTTTGCGGGTATTTCTCGTTCTCGGACGCGATGGCACTGCGACGCGCCTGCGTCACGGGCGACAATTTCGATGCGAGTATTGAAACCTATGCTCGGAACAAGAACCTCCGAACAATCGAGGTCAGGGAATGGCATGACTTCGGACACCTGTCGCTGATCTACCAATCACGGCGCAACGTGATGGTGAGCCGGTCGTTCAACAGCATTCACAGCGACGGTGTTGCGCTGGCCAAGACGAGCTCCAAGAAGGCAAAGATCCGTGCGGAGGCGCACTGGTACGAGTCAATCCCTGGCGCACTGCGGGTCTTCACGCCGCAATACCTGGGACACGATTCAGGAGCGGGCAGTTACCGGCTTGAATATCTGTACTTGCCGACCTTGGCGGAACTGTTCACTTTCGGGGAATTGCCGGCATACGCGTGGAACCAGATCATGGAGAGTTGTCTGGATTTCCTGCGCGAATGCCGCAATCACCAGCCAGCCAAGGACAGCGAACAGGCTAGTCCGAAGCGCGCCGAGCGCATCTTTGACAACCTCTTCCGCCGCAAGACGCAAGATAGGGTTCAGACCTTTCTGAAGTCACGCGGCTGGGACGATACGGTCAGGGTGTCTATCAATGGTCGGCAGCATGCTCCGATCAGCGACGTTTGTCAGAGACTGCTCGACTATATCGCACCCACCCGGCCAGAACACATAACCGTCTGGCACGGTGACTTTTTTTTCGGCAACATGCTGTACGATTTTCGGGCAGGCCGGGTCCGGGTCGTTGACCCTCGAGGCGGTGACACGGACACAGACTGCACAATCTACGGTGATAACCGCTACGACGTTGCGAAACTCGCCCATTCCATCATGGGGGGATACGACAGCCTTTTGGTGGGAAGAGTAGATTTCGAGGAACTCAACCCAACGACGTTCCGGTTCGATCGCTGCACGACCCCGGCCCAGGAAGGCATTGTTGAGATATTCGCCTCATTGGAAGTGAATGGCGCGCCTCTCTGGACCGACGAGATTCGAGCGATGACTGCGCTGTTGTTCCTGACGATGCTGCCGTTGCATGTCGACGATCCCCGCCGGCAGAACATCATGCTTTGCAACGGTCTTCTCATGGCAGATGACCTGTTCAACAAAAGCGAGTCCTGACACATGATCATCTTGCCAATGGCCGGCCTGAGCAGCCGCTTCTTCAAGGCTGGCTATACGGAACCGAAGTACAAACTCCAGCTCGACGGGCTACCGGTGTTCGACTACGCGCTGCGCTCCTTCGCGGAACGGTTCGGTCAGGAAGAATTCCTAATCGTCCTGCGCCGCGACTATGACACGGAGGCATTTGTGCAAGAGCGGCTCAACTCGAACGGGCTGGAGGCGCAACTGGTGGTGCTGGACCAGGAAACTCGCGGGCAGGCGGATACAGTCGCGATCGGGCTCGAGACGGCGGGCACAGACGCCGATACGCCCCTGACAATCTTCAATATAGACAGCTTCCGCCCGGGGTTCAGCATGACGGCGGCCGAACGGTCTGCCGATGGCTACCTCGAGACGTTCCTCGGGGAAGGCGACGGTTGGTCCTTTGTTGCACCGGCTGAACCAGAGGCCAAGGAGGGCAGGGCGCTTCGGGTCGTGGAAAAGGAACGTATTTCCGACCTCTGCTGCACTGGCCTTTACTATTTCCGCACGCGGGCACTCTTCGAAGAAGCCTATGCGGCCGAACGCGAGAACCCGAGCCAACCCCTCAAAGAGCACTACATCGCGCCGATCTATAACCAGTTGATCGGACGCGGGGCGCGCGTGCTCTACCGGACAATACCCAGTGAGGATGTCGTTTTTTGCGGCGTCCCAGCAGAGTACGAGGAGTTGCGAGCCGACCCTGCCGCGATCCAGCGGATGAAGCCATGACATATGACCTGATCGTCTGCGGTACCGGCTTTGCGTCGAGCTTTTTTCTGCACAAGTGGCTGGAAAAGAGACCCGGGTCGCGAGTGCTCGTCCTTGAACGTGGCGCGCGCGACGACTTCTGGGACCAACTCGAGATGGGCAAGAACTCCTCCCTGGAGTCGGCCAGCCTGTTTTCCAAGAGTGGACTTGCCACAAAGGATTGGCTTTTCACGGTCGGGCTTGGCGGCGGGTCCAACTGCTGGTGGGGACAAACGCCGCGTATGTGGCCCGAGGATTTCCAGCTGTTCAGCCGCTTCGGGGTCGGTCACGACTGGCCCATCGGATATGACGATCTCGCGCCATACTACGAAGAGGCCGAGGCCTTGATAAGCGTAGCGGGTCCACGCGATGCCCCCTATCCCCGTCGCGGTGCTTGTCCGCAACCGGCACACAACCTGTCGGGTTTCGACCGTCGGATGGCGGAGCTTTTCCCGGGGGAATGGGTGGCCGCGCCCACGGCGCGCGCGTCGCAGCCAACGGACGCTCGTGGCGTCTGCTGCGCCAACGGCGTCTGTGGACTTTGTCCGGTAGACGCGAAGTTCCGCGTGATGAACGAGCTTGCTTCGCTCTACGACGAAACGGATGCCGTGGAGTTGCGTCTCGGTGCAGAGGTGCTCGCGGTGAATGTCGAGGGCGGGCGTGCGACCGGCATCACCTGGAGCGAGAACGGCGCCGAGCGCTCGGCCCGCGGCGAGTTGGTTTTTCTCGGGATGAATGCACTGTTCAATCCCCAGGTGCTGAAGTTGTCTGGCGACGATAGCCCTCTGACGGGGCGTCGTCTGAACGAACAGGCCAGTCTCAAGCTCCGTGTGGATTTTACCGATACCGACGGGTTCAACGGCGGCTCTCACATCACTGGGCTCGGCTATATGTTCTACGGCGGAGAGCAGCGCCGCGACCGTGGATCGGTTCTGATCGAAAACTACAACGCCCCGGCACAACTCCGAAGCGACAGGGGGAAGTGGACCTCGCGCGCGGTAATGAAGATTGTTGCCGAGAATATCCCGGAGGACCGCAACGAGGTTCGGCTCGACGAGGAAACGAACCAACCGGTCGCGCATTTCGAAGACCACTCCGAATACGCAAAGCGTGCGCTGGCCGAAGTGCCGAGCGAGTTCATCGACCAGTTGACCGGAGTAAGCCCGATTGAGGACGTGCGGATCGACAGCGAGATTGCACCCTCGGAAGGGCATATCGTAGGAACCACCGTGATGTCAGGCGACCCGGCCGATGGTGTGGTCGATGGGCTGATGCGTCACCATCGGATCGCCAATCTCGTGGTCGGCGGCTCGGGGGCCTTTCCGAGCGGCCCCGGTACCAACCCATCGCTCACAATCGCCGCGCTCTCCTTGCGAAGTGCCTCGGCACTGGCATGAGGCAACTGGATTGAGGTTCAGAACATGACGATTTCACGACGTTCCTTTTTCGGGCTTCTGGGCGCGGCCGGACTGGTGACGGTCGTCGGAAGCATTGTCCGCGCCGCAAGCCAGCCCGAAGCGTCCTATGTCAAGGCGGTGGTGCGTGACCGCCTTTCGTATCTGGAATACGCTGACGACGTGCTCGACGAATTCGCGGCCGATTTCGTCCGCCTGAACCCGGCGATGAATGCAACGCGGGGCAAACTGATCGCCTTTCCTGGCCTGCGCATGGGGCGCGTGCTGGGCAATCTCGCCGGCGCCGGTTGGGCCGATCGGGTCGATGCCTTCGAGGAGAAGATCGCCGGGGACTTCCTCATGGCGACCGATTTCTTCGATGAAGGGGCCGATCCCTCACGACCGTTGAATTATGTCGTGTTTCCAGACCCCTACGAGAGCGCGTGCCGAAACCCGGTCGCGGTGATTTCTTGATGGATATGAGAGCCAATGAGAGTGACATGCAATTTGACGTCAAAACGGCGGACGATCTCTATCGTTTGAAGACAATGGCGGGGCTGGCCCGGGTCACGGTCGATTTGTCGCGTATCAAGCGCATGGGGCTCGCCCATCTTTCGATGCGATTGGCATATTTCGCAGTCGCGGAGGGCGGTGAGATTGTATTGTTCGATCGGACCGCTTCGGGCGATCAGTCCGTAGGACCATTCCTGCTTGGCTGGCCGACGCTTCGCGCCTTGGCAATTACCGCCCTTGGGCGCGACTGCCGTGAGGAACCAGTTGCGCAAAAGGGGGAAATCCGCTTCGTCCGCACCACGCCGCGCCCCGAAGCGGGTTGGTCGGCGGGGCTGATCTTTTCGGGGCGCGACGAAGAGTTGCCAGCCGTGTATCGCTGTCTCGACGGCCTCTGCGCGCAGCCAGAACTGGTCGGAGAAACCGGCGAAATCATCCTATGCGGACCAACGCGCGACCTGGGTTTTCTGGACGCATATCCCCAGGTGACGTACCTGGTGTTCGACTTTGAGCCCTCCGGATCGGCTTTCCCGATCTCCCGCAAGAAGAACTTCCTGATTTCGCAGATGGCACACCCCCGGCGGTTGGTGCTGCATGCGCGCATCGTGCTCGAACCGGGCGCAATCGCCGGTGCTCCCGAGGAATTCGACATCATCGCTCCGAACATGATCTTTCGCTCGGATAAGGGCGAAGAGCCGAGTATCGGACTGATCGCGATTGATCCGGGATGGCCCAACCGGGTGCCACGAAGCTTCGAACGCTCGACGTTGACCACGTCACCCGCCCGGTATCTCGATCTGATGGCCCACGGGCGGCCCTACGTGGACGGCGGCGCGTTCGCCGTGATGGCAGGCGTTTTCGACGCTTGCCCGCTGAACGACGCTCTTCTCTGGGGCGATTGCGAGGACGTGGAATGGTGCCTGCGAGCGCAGACACTCGGATTCTCCGTCGACATGGCGCCACAGATGATGGCATTGAATACGAACTCCAAGGCCCGCACTCTGGAGGCTCTCCCCAGTGCTGCGGCCCAGGGGGTTCGCGCGGTCAACCGCGGCCGGCGGGTTCTGTCAAACCTGATCATTCGCCTGAAGAGCGGAGCCTGAACATGCATTTCGCCACGGTACCCGACAAGATTTCTGGCGCGCGCTCCCCCATGAGCCTTGCGGCCCGAAACGGCAGACGGGTGACCTGATGGCGCGACCCTATTCCGCCAGCCGAGGATTTCTTCAGGTGCCCATGGCCAGCGTGCGTGTGTTCCTGCTCCACCTGGTTCTGATAGGGCTCTATACCCAGTTCCACCTGTATCGCGGCAGCACGATTCTCTTTCCGTTCGTTCTGCCGAACCTGATTGGCGCTTTCGTCTTCGTCTCATACATCTCGCGATACAATGTTCGGCCGTCGCTGAGCATCCTGGGTGCAATCGCCATATTCTCGATCGGCTATCTCATCGCTGCGCTGGTCGGCGGCTATTTCGGCCAGGCCATGTCAAAGTTCGTCCAGCTCGTCGTGAGTATCTTCTCCGGGTTCGGCATCGCCATTTTGATCACGCGAATTGGCCCCGATCGGTTGCGAAGGATCTTGTTGCGTCTTTCGGTTGGCATTCTGATTACTGCCATCGCCGAAGCATACCTGGGATTCTATCCCATCATGCTGAAAATAAATGAAGTTCTCTATGCCTGGCGTCCGGCGGGGTTCTACATTGACGCGGGGCGGGATGTGGCCAACTGGGGGGCCGTTCGCCCTCTGGTTTTTTCGACCGAGCCGTCATTGGTTGGTATCTGGGGCAGCGTCTTGATGATCGGCGCGACCATGTTGTCCACGGCGCAAGACTGGAAACGCTATGCAATTCTCATAGCGTACGTGGTGGTGCTTCTCTTCGTGACACGATCCACAACCTCGATGGTGATCCTGATCAGTCACCTCGTGGCGACGCTGTTCGACCGCCGCTTCAGCTTGTCCAAGCAACTCGTCGTTCTCGGGGTCGCAATCGCGATGACAATTGTCCTGACATTGTCTTCCGCAGCCACGCTGGTCGGACAATACGCGGAGGGCACGTCGTTTTTCGCACGGATCCTGGGGCCGTACATGACAACGATCGAGGTGCTTCGGATCAACCCGATCTTCGGACTTGGTCTAGGCAACGAAAACGCCCTCGAGACGATCATCATGGACGTGTGGAACCGTACCGGCATGCTTGCGGCTTCGATGCATTACATCAAGCAGTGGGGTATCACCGGGATGCTCACGAACAACTTCTTCTTGCTCTGGATCTATTTCGGCGTCGTCGGTGGGCTGATTTTCCTTGGCATCGTGTTCGCGCTTGTGCGCCAGCTTGGACGGTACCCCATGGTCATGGTTGCACTCACGTCCTTCGGCGTCTGGATGACCGTGGGGGGCTTCGTTGACGCGAGAAGCTGGTTCTTCGTCTACTTCTTCATTTCCTGCGCAATTCTCTCCGAAAGGACAATCGCCCGTGAGCGATAGACTGAGGGTGCTCTGGATTGGCCCCCACGCGTCCAATGAGACCTCGGGAGAAGCGATCTACGACCGAAAGCTCGCAAAGAGACTCTGCGAGGTGGCGGACGTCACCTTCTTCATGCCCGAGCGCCTCGGGCGGGGTGCCGAAATCGGCAACCTTGTTTCCGGCGTGTCGTGGTACCGGGCGCGTTATTGGTCGCGCAACGCTGTCGCCGGACTGCGGGAAATGGCACAGGACGCGGATGCCGTCGTTTGTTCATGGGAGCCGCTAGACGTATTCGCGACAACGATCGGCCGACCGGTTGTTCTCGTTCTGCACAACATCACCAGCGACTCGCTGGTCGAAATGATGCCAGAGAGTCGAACCGCTCGGTTCTTTGCCAAACGCGCCCGGCGCCACGAACGGAAGACCTACACGGACGCGAACGTGCACGGACTCCTGACACTTTCGCGGCGTGATCGGCGATTGGTGGAGGACCTGGGCGTCACTGCGCCGGTTCACTGGTGTCCACCGGGCGTTCCTCCGTTTGTCGTACCGGACCGAGACGCACGGTTTTCGCCCGTGTTAACGGTTTCAGGCAGCTACGAGTGGAAGGTCAAGAAGCGTGACATGCAGCGCTTCCTTGAAGACGTTTCCGGCACCGGGATGCAGGTCGCCAGCGATGATCCGCTTCCCGCCGGCCTGAACCATGGCGTTGACCTCTTGCCAGCACGATTTGACGATGACGCACATTGCGCTGCGCATATCCGCGTTGGGATTATTCCCGATCGGTTCGTGGCCGGGCACAAGCTCAAGGCCGCTTTCTACCTTGCGAAAAACGCAATCGTCTTCAGCTACGCCGACATACGCGAAGAGTTCTCTGATCTCCCATACGGGGACCAATTCGTTCGGTACGTGCGGGATATTGACGATATTCGCGCCTCGCTGGATGCTCTGGCGCAGGTCGAGCCGGCACGGTTGCGAGATGAATTCGCGACCTTCCAAAGGGCCTGCGTCGAGCGCTTTTCCTGGGACCGGGTTGGCCAGCAACTCGTTGACGCCGTTCGGGAAGCGGCGGGTACACCGCAATAGCAGGTCACCGGGGAGTTCAGCGCAACCGCGGCGCGCTCAACCGGGGATCGGAACCCAAACATACACACGCTGACGCGCGGTTTCGGCGCGCGCCAAGTCGAATGCCCGCGAGAGGGCGATGCGTTCGGTTTGCATCTTGGGCACACAAGTGGTCCTTTTCCCGGCGTTCCAGCCCTATCCGATGGGCTGGGCAATGGCCGTACGGCTCCGCTGAATATCATCCAAATCCTTGCTTTCGGCGTATCGGCTCAACCCGCGCAGATTGCGCCGGAACGCGACGAGGGAGCCCGGGATTGAGCGCATTCTATCGCCGCCGCGCACACGGCAATTCCCTCGCTCAATTGATCGTTTCTACGGAACCGTGTACCAATTTGGTGTTCAAAGGGTCTGATCATGAGCCACAGCATCGACCGGATCGAACCGGCAACGTCCGAGGTTGAGGCCGCGGCTGCCGTCATTCGGTCGCATCGGTCACGCTACTTGGAGTCTGCGAAACGGACCGAAAGCGATCCCCGGTATGTCGAGCCGCGGCGCGCCATTGAGACAGCCGTAGAAGATGCCGAACGCGCGGCCGGCGTTGAAACGCCCGCAGCGCGGGATGCCCTCTGGTCCGCTGTTTTCGACATGAAAGGCGCCTCTGCGTTCGACTGGACGCTCGCGGCCTTCCACTCCCTTTCGACCGGTGATTATGCAATGGCCGAAGCGCGGGCGGCACGCGCGTTGGCGCGGGCAACGAACGACTTGGGCGTACAGGCCATCCTGCATCAGGCCCGACGCGGCGGCGCGGCTGATCCGGGTTTTGGCGGGCGGTTCTGCGACGCCCCGTTCCGCACCATCGAGACGGCGCCGGGAGGAGACGTGTATTTCTGCTGTCCGGCATGGCTGCCCAAACCGATCGGAAACCTCGACACCGAGTCCGCCGGGGATATCTGGAATTCCGACGCGGCCAAGGACATCCGGGCCTCGATCCATGACGGTAGCTACAGGTATTGCAGCCGCAGCCATTGCCCAAAGTTGACGGCCGACACGCTGCCGGAAACCGCCGACCTGTCGAATGCGAAAATGAGAGCGATCTCGCGCACCGAAGCGACGGAACTGGATGCGATGCCGGAGCGGTTGGTGCTGTCTCACGACAAATCCTGCAATCTTTCCTGCCCGTCCTGTCGCAGTGAACTCGTGATTGCCCGCAAAGCGGAGCAGAAGCGTCTGAACGCGCTGGCCGACCGCGTGCTATTTCCGCTCATGGGCCAGGCGCGGCGCCTGAGGATGACCGGCAGCGGCGATCCGTTCGGAAGTGCGCATTTTCAGTATGTGATGCGGCGGCTGAAAGATCTCGACAATCCCGATCTCAAGGTTGATCTGCAGACGAACGGAGTGCTTCTCACGCCCGCGCTCTGGGACCGCCTCGGTTTGGAGGGACGGGTCGAACAGATGCTGGTGTCGTCCGATGCGGCGACACCGGAAACCTACGCGATCCTTCGCCGGGGCGCGACCTTCGAGCAATTGATGCGTGCGCTGACCTTCATCGCCGAACTCAGGCGAGAGAACCGCATCCGCAATTTCCGCCTCGATTTCGTCGTACAGGCCCTGAATTTCCGCGAAATGCCGGCATTCGTCGAGCTCGCGCAGTCACTCCGTTGCGACGGGGTGAAGTTCCAGATGATCCGAAACTGGGGCACCTTCACGCCCGCCGCCTTCGATGCCGCGAACGTGGCGCGCCGGGATCATGCCGAGAACGATGCCTTCAGGGCGGTTCTGGACCACCCCGCGCTAAAGGCGCCGAACGTCGAAATCTGGGGCCTCCAACGGTAGCGCCGCAGGAGCGAGGTCGCTTTCGGTTGCCAAACATCCGCGATTTCCCGTGTCTAGACCGCTGAAGAGACACCTGCCGGGAGAGTAGACCGGCATTTGTGCGCGCGCTGTGTTCGGCATTCTCCTGACATTGCGCCCGGTGGTCCGAGCCCGAAAGAGCCGGGGAACAGTCCGCCGCAATAGGCGCGCCGGGACAGGTGACGCGCGCCCTGCGATGACCGTTTCCAATCCGTGCCCGGAATGACCGTTCCGCGGCCCCATTGTTGCCAATTTCCTCTGGAAGCTTCGCACCAAGAGGGCAGGGCGACATGGATCAGATATTGGTGACCGGCGAGGGACAGGCGCGGCCGCACGAACCGGCGCACGGCGGGCTCTTCGGTCAGGCTTTGCGGTACGGTCTGGTCGGGATCGTGAACACGGTGGTGAGCTACGTCATCATCGTGTCGCTGCATTTGTGGGGCGGCGTGGCGCTGGTGGCGGCGAACGTCGCCGGGTACGCCATCGGTCTCGCCATCTCCTATGTCGGCAATCGCAGCTGGACCTTCTCCGATGCGTCGGGCGCGCGTTCACGCGGCCACCGTCGCGGCGTTGTCGCCTTCCTCGTGCTGGTCGCCATTGGCTTCTGCGCCAATCTCGCGGTCACGGCAGGGCTCACCGGGTGGGGGGTCAACTACCCGCTCTCGCAACTCGCAGGCTTCGTCGCCTATTCCACAATCGTCTTTCTGGGACTGAGGCATGTCGTATTCGCTCCCGGCCGCTGAGCCGCGTTCCAACCCCAGCCTCGCGTTGGTCATTCCTTGCTACAACGAGCAGGCCTGCATTCATGCGCTTTTCGCCGAACTTGAGGCGCTGGAATACCGCCTGCTGGAGTCGGACCGAATTCAGGGCAGAATGGAGGTGATCCTGATCGATGACGGCTCCACCGACGACACCTGGCCGATGATCGCCGCACCGAGCACGCATCTGCATGTCACGGCACTTCGGCTGTCGCGCAACCATGGGCACCAGCGGGCCTTGCTGGCGGGGCTCCTGCACGGAGAGAGCGACGTCGTTGTCAGCCTCGATGCCGATCTGCAGGACGATCCTTCCGTGATCCCGCAAATGATCGACGGTTACCTGGCCGGGGCCGATATCGTCTATGGCGTGCGGCGCTCGCGGGACGCCGATACGCCGTTCAAGCGACGCAGCGCGCAGCTGTATTACGCGACACTTCGACGGTTGGGTGTCGAGTTGATCCCCGATCATGCCGACTACCGGCTTATGAGCCGCAAGGCGCTGCGCAGTCTTGCCGAATTCGGCGAGGCGAACCTCTACCTGCGTGGCCTGATCCCGCAACTCGGCTTCCAGACAGCCACGGTCAGCTACGACCGTCCGGAGCGCGAAGCGGGCGAAAGCAAATATCCGCTGCGCAAGATGATCTCGCTGGCCATCGAAGGCGTAACGTCCACCTCCGTCGCGCCGTTGCGGATCATCACCGTCGCCGGTTTCGTGGTCGCGCTGCTCGCCTTTCTCTACATCCTCTACTCGGTTTGCGTCTGGGCGATTGGCGGCACGGTTGCCGGCTGGGCATCGACGGTCGTCGCGATTTACTTTCTTGGCGGCGCACATCTGGTCGCGCTCGGGGTGATCGGCGAATACGTCGGCAAGATCTACAAGGAGACGAAGCGCCGGCCGCGCTACATCCTTGACGAGGTCGTCACATCCCACGGCGCATCGGCCGAACAGCCGAACAGCGAAGCCCTCAAGAGCAAGACACGGGCGGCCTAGACGTGAGCGACATTCCCTCCCAGGCCTTTCACAGCCGGTCCCGTACACGCGCGCTGCCGCTTCCGTTCCTGGCTTTCGTGGTCGCATCGGCGCTTGTCGCCCTGCCGATCCTGGCGCATCCCTATCTGCCGCTGGTCGACCTGCCCAACCACATTGCGCGGCTGCACATCGCCGCGCATGGCGACGGGCCGCTGTCGGCATTCTACGAGTATTCCTTCCGTATCGTGCCCAATTCCGCGGCCGACTTGATCTGGGCCTTGCTGGGCCATCCCGGCGATGCGGCCCGCTTCGCGCAGGTGAGTTTCGCCCTCTATGCTGCCGGCACCGTTGGAGCGACCATGGTGCTCGCCCGGCAGATCCACGGCCGATGGACAATCTGGTCGGCGGCCTCGGCGTTGGTGGTTTACAATGCCTGCTTCTACTGGGGCTTTCAGAACTACCTGATCTCGGTGCCGGTGGCGATTGCGGGGTTTGCGATGGCGCTGGCCACCGAGAACCGCCGGATGTGGCAGCGGCTGGCGCTGTTCATCCCCTTCGCGTTCTGCCTGTTCCTGATGCATTTCTTCGCTTTTGCGGCGCTCGCTCTCCTGGTCCTCGGCCGGGAGCTTCAATGCGTCGCCACCGCCGGTCGGGGCACACGGATTGGTGTCTTCCTGCGGCGGATTCCCATCGCGATACCTTATGTCCTGCCCGCAGGCTGGCTGGCCGCGAACGTGCTGACGGCGCCCGCTGGCGTCCAGGGGGCAATGACGGCGTTCGGGCCCGTATCGGCACGGCTGGAAGCGTTGATCTCGCCTGCGCTGGTGGCGGACCCATGGCTCGGGCCGGCGACGATCGGAACCGGATGGATCGTTCTCGCCTTTTTGCTGGTGGCGGCGTTTTTCCTGTTCCGCCGCCGCGGCGCAAGGCTGGTGGTTGCACCGCTCGCCATCGGTCCGGCCATCGCGATCCTGACCGTCGGACTGCTCGCGCCCTACTGGTTGAACGGTGTGGCGCTGATCCATCTGCGGCTCCCCTTCGTCGGCCTTCTGGTGGTGTTCGCCGCAACGGACTGGTGCGGTCTGTCGCGACGCAGTGCAGTGATGCTCTCGCTTGTTGTCGCGGCCATCCTGGGTGCACGTGCCGCGAGCTTCGAGGCGGCAAGCCGCAGATACAGCCAGGACGTCGCCGATTTTCTTGCCGTTACCGAGGCGCTGCCTCCCGCGGCCCGGCTCCTGCCGTTGCGGACGCGTGGCAAGTCTCTCGACCGGCGGCTTTGGCACATCGACGCATTTGCCGTTGCCCGTCGCGACGCCTTTAGCCCGCTTCTGTTCCAGGGGGTGCATCAATTGGATATTCGTCCCGCCTTACTCGAGTCAGCGCATCCGCAGCTCTTTCCGCTCGGCCTGCGCCATGCGCACAGGGCGCTGGAGACTGGCGTAGAGGAACCGGTCTTCCTTCAGGACTGGGACGAGAAGTTCACCTACGCCATCCTGCTCGATCCGCTGGACGAGACCGCCGCAGCCGATGCCGCCGCCCTTCCGATGTTACATCGGGTTGCGCAGCAGGGGCGGTTTACCCTCTATCGTATCGGCGCGCTGTAGCCGAAGCCCGACCCCGCGCGGGCGCCCGTGGCAAGCGTTGCCGCAGGCCGCACAAATGCGGGTGCGGCGATGCCTCGCCTGTGGTTGAGTGCGCACAGATGAGTCCCGATGCTTCGGAGGTGTTGCGATGAACGGTGCGGAATCCTTGGTAAAAACGCTTGTCGCCAATGGGGTGAACATCTGTTTCGCCAACCCGGGCACGTCGGAGATGCATTTCGTTGCCGCGCTGGACGCCCACCCGGAAATGCGCTGCATTCTCAGCCTGTTCGAGGGCGGTGTTACAGGTGCTGCCGACGGATACTGGCGGATGGCGCGTCAGCCCGCTGCCACGTTGCTGCATCTCGCGCCGGGGTTCGGCAATGGCTATGCCAGCGTCCACAATGCCCGCAAGGGCTTTGGCGCGATGATCAATATCGTCGGCGAGCACGCAGACTATCACCTGAAATACGACGCGCCGCTTAAGGGCGATATCGAGGGCGTGACTCGGGGCGTGTCGGATTGGTTGCGCGTGTCGCAAGATTCGCTGTCGGTGGCGCGTGACGGGGCCGATGCGATCCGGGCCGCGCGTGACGGTAACGGGCAGATCGCGACACTTGTGCTGCCGGCGAATACTGCCTGGGAATCCGCCGAAGCGCCGGCCGGGCCGCTCGCGCCCACGCGCCTGCACCGGCCCCGGCCAGATCAGGTTGCCGCGGCGGCGGAGGCGTTGTGCCAACCGGGCGCGGCCCTGTTTGTCGGCGGTGCGGCGCTCTTTGGGGACGCGGCGCGGCGCGCGGGGCAAATCGCCAGCGCGACAGGCTGTCGGCTGATGGCCGACCTCTTCGTGCCCCGGATCGAACGCGGCGAGGGGGCCGTCGCGATCGAATGCATGCAATATCCGGTGATGGAAAACGTCGAGATCCTCCGCGATATCCGCCACATGGTGCTGCTTGGGGCAGGGGAGCCCGTGGCGTTCTTCGCCTATCCGGACAAGCCCTCGACCCCCGCGGCGCCCGATACGCGTATCCTCGACCTCTGTGGGCCGCGCATGGATATTCTCTGGTCGCTGGAAGCGCTGGCGAAAGCGACCGGGGCGGACGCCTCGCCGCCGGATGTCCGCCCGCTCGCCCTGCCGGAACTTCCCACGGGGCCAGCCGATCCGGTGAAGGTCGGGCAGGCGGTGGGCGCGTTGCTTCCCGAAAACGCGATCATCGCCAACGAGAGCATCACGGCGGGCCATCCGCTGATGCAAGGGACCCTGACCGCGCGGCGCCACGATGTGCTGAACAACCCTGGCGGGGCCATCGGAGCGGCGCTGCCATTGGCGCTCGGCGCGGCGGTTGCCTGCCCGGACCGGCGGGTGATTGCGGCCACCGGCGACGGTTCGGCGATGTACAACGTGCAATCTCTCTGGACCATGGCGCGCGAGCACCTCGACGTGACCGTGATCGTCTTCGCCAACCGCGGCTACCAGATCTTACGCGGGGAGTTGGCGAATGTCGGTGTGCCATCGGTCGGGCGGAATGCCGAACGCATGTTCAACGTCGAAGACCCGGTACTCGATTGGGTGGCGCTGGCTCAGGGTCACGGCGTCGACGCGGTGCGGGTGATGGACATGGACGCTTTCAATGCCGCCTTTGCCGATGCGGTGGCGCGTCCCGGCCCGTTCCTGATCGAGGTGGTCATCGACTGAGCTGCGATCGGGTCAGCATGTCCCTTCGAACCATCGGGACTATTCCGCCGCCATCTCCAGCGTGGCGGAGCCGCGGGCAAAGCGTTGCGCAGCGCCGTGACTGAGGTGGGTGAGCACGCCGCCAGCGATTGTCATTTCGATTGCGCGGGTTGCTTCGTTGACCGCCACCAGATCGGCCCGACGACCGAAATCGAGCGTGCCACGGTCGGGCAGTCGCAGGACCTCCGCCGGTTTACTGGACAGCATCGCCCAGGCATCGGGCAAGGAGAGCAGCCCCTTGTCGACCAGTATCCAGGCCGCCGCCGCGAGTGCGGGATAGTAGTAGTCTGAGACCAGCACATCGCAGAGGTTCTGCGCCACAAGATCGGCAGCGCGTATTCCACCGGACTGGCTGCCGCCGCGCACGATATTCGGCGCACCCAGCAATACCGGATCGTTCATTGCCTTCGCGGCTGCGGCGGCGCGGCGCGACGTCGGGAACTCGGCAATGCTGGCGCCGATCATCGAATAGGTTTCGCGGGTTTCGCCGTCGGGATCGTCGTGGCTACCGTAGCAGACGCCAAGGACGTCAAAGGCTTCCGCCAATCGGCAGAGATGACGCGGCACCTCCTTTTCGCGGGCGAGCAGATCTTCGACCAGCGCCATGTGCTGTTCCATGGTCCGGCCTTCGCGCTTCGCCCATTGCGTTACTTCCTCCGGGGACGTCTGTGCCATTTCAACCGCCTGATCCAGATGGTTGTTGAACACCACGTAATCCACGCCGAAACGCCTGATTGCCGCGAGCATCCTGTCGCCGCTGTCGATCATATGCGTCTCGCAGCGCAATTGTACCCGCAGGTCCGTGCCCATGCGCGGGCGGTACGCGTTCTTGGCGGCCAGCAAGCGCTCGGCAAAATCGGGGCCGCGCAGTCCGCCTTCCCAGGACCAGCTCTGTGCCATCCAGGCCGTCGTCACCCCGTTGGCGGCTGCATCGCGGTCCACGGAGGCGAGGCCGATCTCGATGTCGAAAGGCGCGCGCGGGCGCGGCGCGATATGACGCTCGAAGGCGTCCCCATGCAGGTCGATGATGCCGGGCAATATCAGGTATCCGCGCATGTCCACTTCCGGCAGCGGACCCTTGGTGATCCGTCCGTCCGCAATCGCGAGCGAGC
The DNA here is from genome assembly GCF_001509585.1 of Tropicimonas marinistellae. Classification (GTDB taxonomy): domain Bacteria; phylum Pseudomonadota; class Alphaproteobacteria; order Rhodobacterales; family Rhodobacteraceae; genus Tropicimonas; species Tropicimonas marinistellae. The sequence goes on from NZ_LNCI01000003.1 coordinate 526,178, forward strand.
GGCGCTGAAGGGCGCCGTCGCGTAAGATTTGCGCGCCGGTGAAGCGCACAGGAGGAAGGGCCGTATGCATCGTTAAGCTCGGGGCTGTCTGTGTTTCGTTCTGCCCGCTGGGGATAACTTTTTTCTGTATCGCGTATATGACACTACGTCACCTTTTCACTCGTTCTCACCGGAGAGTGAAAGCGTGACACGGTCGCCGGCAAACCACGTCCGCCCGAATTCCACTGGTGTGCTGTCCGGGCCTACGTTGAGCGAAACGCTCCGCAGTATCGGATCCCCTTCGCGGATTGCCAGGTGCAGCGCCTGCGTGGCGCTCGCCAGTTTTGCCGTGATCCGCGTCCAGGCGCGGGTATAGTCGTCGATCCCCTCGCAGGCGAGTGCCCTGGTGACAGATGTTGTCTCTTCTATTCGCTCGCGCAGGCCTGGAAGACGGTCCGCCGGAAAGGCGCTGCTGGCGAGCGCGATCGGCGTATCATCCGCGTAGGAAACTCCCTCGTACACGTGCACCATTCGTCCCGGTTCGATCCGCAGCGCCTCCGCCTCGCGGGCATTCGCCGCGCGTGTCTCCAACAGCAGGATCTTCCGTGTCGGCGTCCGACCTGCAGCCAGCAGGTTCTGTGAGAAGCGCACGCGGCGGCCCAATGGGTATTCTGTCGTGGCGGTGGCGACGAAGGAGCCCGCGCCGCGGCGCGTGTGCACATGGCCGCGCTCGACCAGATCGGCAAGCGCTCGGCGAACGGTATGCCGGTTCACACCGAAACGCGCCGAAAACGCGGCTTCCGTGGGCAGCTTGTCGCCGGGGCGGTAGTGCCCTTCGGCGATCTCGCCCCGAAGGGTCTCGGCGATGGATTTCCAGACGGCTGTTCGGGACATCGTGTCACCAAAGCTTCATGTAGCGGCGATTGCGAAACCCGGATCGGGCCTGTATTTGTCTAGTTGTATAGATACTTCGACAAATCGGCAAGTTGTCCATGATATCGCACACAGACGACAGGAAAACCTGGATGAGCCTTCTGGCAAAGACGCCCGGCGACGCGCTGGAGGCGTGTTTGGCGGGGCTGGATGACGTGCCCGGGGCGCAGCTTTTGCGGGCGCCGGAAATCGGCGGCGTCATGGTGCGCGGCCGGATGGGCGGTACGGGCCAGCCTTTCAACTTGGGCGAAATGACCGTCACGCGCTGTTCGCTTCGGTTGGCGGGGGGGCAGGTCGGGCACGGCTATGTGCAGGGCCGCGACAAGCGCGCGGCCCGCTGCGCGGCACTTGTCGATGCGCTGATGCAGACCGATCGTGCCGCGGAGGTGCGGGCGGCCGTGCTCGAACCGCTTGCCGCCGAATTGTCGGCCCGCAGCCATGCGCGCGCGGCCCGCGCCGCGGCAACGAAGGTCGAGTTTTTCACCATGGTGCGGGGAGAGGACATATGAGGTCGCAATCCCTGGAGGGCGGATTTCCGGATGCGCCGGTAGACGCGGCTTGCGCCTTCAGGGCGGCGCTGGAGGCGATGGCGCGCCCCGGCAGGATCTACGACATTGCCGGAGCCCGGCCGCCCGCGCCGCTCTCGGTGGCCGCCGGTACCTTGCTCCTGACGCTCGTCGATCAGGAAACGCCGCTCTTTCTTGCCGGTTCAGCCGATTGTCCGTCGGTTCGGGAGTGGCTGGCGTTTCATACGGGCGCACCTCTTGTCGGGGCGGAAACCGCACAGTTCGCGCTCGGCACCTGGGAGGCGCTCTTGCCGCTGGACCTCTACCGCCGGGGCGAGCCGGCCTATCCCGACCGGTCGGCGACGTTGATCGTGGAGATGCCTGCGCTCTCGGAGACGGGGCCGATATTGATCGGGCCGGGGATCGAGGCCGATGCCCGGTTGAACCTGCCGGATCCGGCGGCTTTCCAGGCCAACGCGGCGCAGTTTCCGCTCGGGCTGGATTTCTTCTTCTGCGCGGGCGCGCGTCTCGCGGCGCTGCCTCGTACCACACGAATTTCGGAGGCCCCCGGATGTATGTCGCGGTAAAAGGCGGCGAACGCGCCATCGAGAACGCCCATGCCTGGTTAGCGGAGGAGCGGCGCGGCGACCTCGCCGTCGCGGAGCTGTCGGTTGCGCAGATCCGGGAGCAACTGCGGCTCGCGGTAAACAGGGTGATGGCGGAAGGGTCGCTCTACGATCCGGACTTGGCGGCGCTTGCAATCAAGCAGGCGCGCGGCGACCTGATCGAAGCGATCTTCCTCGTGCGCGCCTACCGCACGACGCTGCCGCGTTTCGGCGCGAGCCGCCCGGTGGAAACGGGCGACATGGCGTGCGACCGCCGGATATCGGCCACCTTCAAGGATGCGCCGGGCGGGCAGGTGCTTGGCCCCACGTTCGACTACACCCATCGGCTCATGGATTTTGCCTTGGCCGCGGAGGGGGAGGACGCCGGTGCGGGGCCAGAGGTGCCCCGAGGTGTGCCGACCGAAGAGCCGGTGCCGCATATCACCGAGTTCCTCAACCGTGACGGCATGATCGAGAGGGAACCGGACGGTAACGACGAGCCCCCCGACCTGACGCGCGCGCCGCTGGAATTTCCGGCGGACCGGCCGCTGCGGCTTCAGAACCTGACGCGCGGCGACGAGGGGTTCCTCCTGGGCCTCGCCTATTCCACGCAGCGCGGCTACGCCCGCAGCCATGCCTTCGTGGGCGAATTGCGCGTCGGCACCGTCGCGGTGGAGATGGATATCCCGGAACTCGGTTTCGCCATCGAGATCGGCGAGGTGGACCTTACCGAATGCGAGACCGTGAACCAGTTCAAGGGGTCGAAGACGGAGCCGCCCCAGTTCACGCGCGGCTACGGGCTCGTCTTTGGCATGTCGGAGCGCAAGGCCATCGCGATGGCGCTGGTGGATCGGGCGCTACGGACGCGGGAATTGGGGGAGGACAACCTCGGCGCGCCGGCACAGGACGAGGAATTCGTACTGGCGCATTCGGACAATGTTCAGGCGACGGGATTTCTGGAGCACATAAAGCTGCCCCACTACGTCGACTTCCAATCGGAACTGGAACTCGTGCGGCGGCTCCGGCGCGAGGCCGCGCTGGCGGCATCCGCGCAACAAGCGGAGGCGGTCGAATGAATCTCGAACGACCGCTGCGGGGGAAGGGTTACTTCTCGGAGCCGGTGTTGATCAACCAGCCGCCGGGACCGGCGACGGTGTCGGGCAGAACCGCGATCAGCGTTTCATGCACCAGGCAACAGGCGAGGAAGCTCATGATCACCTCTCCGACGGTGATCTGCGACAGCCACTCCATTGGTCCCTCCAATACCGCTTACATGGCGCCAAGATTTCAGCGAATTGGGGCAAAGACGTGACGAGAGAGAGACAGACTACGTACAATTACGCATATCTCGACGAGCAGACGAAGCGAATGATACGGCGCGCCCTGCTCAAGGCACTGGCTGTGCCGGGTTACCAAGTGCCCTTCGCCAGCCGCGAAATGCCCATGCCCTACGGCTGGGGAACGGGCGGGGTGCAGGTCTCGGCCGCGGTGCTGACGCCGGATGACCGGCTCAAGGTCATCGACCAGGGGGCGGACGACACAACGAATGCGGTCTCGATCCGGAAGTTTTTTGAGCGCACCGCGCAGGTGGAGACAACGGAGCGTACCGCCGACGCCACGGTGATCCAAACCCGACATCGCATTCCGGAAACCGAACTGGTGGATGGGCAGATCCTCGTCTACCAGGTGCCGATTCCGGAGCCGCTGCGGTTTCTGGAACCGCGGGAGACAGAGACGCGGAAGATGCACGAACTCGAGGAATACGGGCTCATGCATGTGAAGCTCTACGAGGACATTGCCCGGCACGGAACCATCGCCACCTCCTACGCATACCCGGTGAAGGTGGAAAATCGTTACGTGATGGACCCGTCGCCGATCCCGAAATTCGATAATCCCAAGATGCGCATGGGAGCGATCCAGCTTTTCGGGGCCGGACGGGAGCAGCGGATCTACGCATTGCCGCCGTGGACCGACGTGGTCAGCCTCGATTTCGAGGACCATCCGTTCGACCCGAGCAAGGCCGATCATCCCTGCGCCCTCTGCGGGGCCGAGGACAGCTATCTCGACGAGGTGATCGTGGACGATGCGGGCGGGCGGATGTTCGTCTGTTCCGACACGGATTTCTGCCGTGCGCGTCGCGACGCCGGTCACCGCGGTGCCACGGGCAGACCGGCCGCGGAGGGCGCGGCATGAATGACGAGGCAAAAGATTGCCGGCGACCTATCACCGGAGCTCTCTCGATGGCGCAGGCACGAAACGGAGGGTTCGGGGAATGAAGCCGCTTCTGTCGGTCCGGGATGTAACCAAGCGCTACGGCGCTCGCATCGGTTGCGCGGATGTGTCCTTCGACCTCTATCCCGGCGAAGTGATGGGGATCGTTGGCGAGAGCGGGTCAGGGAAGTCCACGCTGCTGAATTGCCTCGCCGGCCACCTGGCGCCGGATGCGGGGCTAGTGCGTTTCGATACTCGGGACGGCGGCATGCGCGATACGATCACCATGTCGGAACCCGAGCGCCGGATGCTGGCGCGCACCGACTGGGCCTTCGTGCATCAGAATGCGCGCGACGGGCTGCGCATGTCGGTCTCGGCCGGTGGTAACGTGGGCGAACGCTTGATGGCCGTTGGCGCACGGAACTACGGGACCATCCGCGCATCGGCCGAAGACTGGCTAGGCCGCGTGGAGATCGACACCACGCGTATCGACGACCGGCCAAGCGCATTTTCCGGCGGTATGCAGCAGCGTCTGCAAATCGCCCGAAACCTTGTGACAGCCCCGCGTCTGGTCTTCATGGATGAGCCTACCGGCGGGCTTGACGTGTCCGTTCAGGCGCGGTTGCTGGACCTGCTTCGCGGCTTGGTGCGCGATATGGGGCTCAGTGCGATCGTTGTGACCCACGACCTTGCGGTGGTCCGCCTGCTCGCGCACCGGCTGATAGTGATGAAGGACGGACATGCCGTGGAGGCCGGATTGACGGACCAGGTCTTGGATGATCCGCAGCATGCGTATACGCAACTGCTCGTGTCTTCGGTGCTTCAGGTCTGAGCCATGCTTTATGCCTTCCGGTCGTCCCCGGCCGGCCTCCAACCCATGCCACCCACCGACCAGGATCTGTCGCAGGCGATCTGGATTGATTTGTTGTCGCCGCAGGCGGCCCAGGTTGACGAGGTGGAGGCCCTCGGCGTCGACGTGCCGGAACTGCCTGACATGGAGGAGTTGCAGCTTTCCAGTCGCCTCTACCGCCTGAACGGGACAAACTACATGACGGTCGTCCTGCCCGGGCTCGCGACCGATGGCAGGCGGCTCTCGCGGCCGCTGTGCCTCGTGCTCGGACCAGACAGGCTGGTGACAGTGCGTTATCACGCCCCGGATGCCTTCCGGGCCTATCCAGAACGCGCCGGTCAAAGCGGGGCAGGTTGCGACACGCCCGCACGGGTCTGTCTCGGCCTTCTGGAGGAACTGGTCGACCAGCTCTCCGACACGTTGGAAGAGATCGGGCGCGCGCTCGATACCACGTCGAGCGAGGTCTTCGACGGCGGCAATCTGAACCGTACCGTCATGCTGCAACGCGCGCTTGAGACCACTGGACGCTTTGGCGTTCACATCGGGGCCGTGCGCCATTCCCTGCTGACGCTGGAGCGTGCCGTCAACTACCTGGAGCAATTCCCGACCGATGTGACCGAGGCGAAGACCATCAAACGCCTGCTGGTCGGGCAGATCAGGGATATCACGGCGCTCGAGGTCCATGCGGACTACCTTGCCGCGCGCGCGTCGGTCGTCGCTGACGCCACGCTCGGCATGATCAGCCTTGAACAAAACAAGTCGGTGTCGATGTTGTCGGCGCTTGTCGCGCTGTTCGCGCCTGCCATGTTGATCGCGTCGATCTACGGCATGAATTTTCAGTGGATGCCGGAGCTGGACAGCAAATGGGGCTTCGTGTTGGCGCTCGCCGGAATGGGGGTCTCGGGGGTTGTCACTTTTCTCTTCTTCAAGAAACGCGGCTGGATGTGAGCCCGGCCGGGGAGCAAACGCATGATCGAGCTGACGAACGTGACCAAGCGCTTCACGTTGCATAACCAGGGCGGGGCGGTAATCCCGGTAGTGGAAGGCGCGTCGCTGCGCGTGGCATCCGGCGAATGCGTCGCGTTGGTAGGCGCATCGGGAGCGGGAAAATCGACGCTGATGCGGATGATCTACGGCAACTACCTCGCGCAGGCAGGGCGGATTGTGGTCGGCGGTGTCGACGTGGCGCGGGCCGAACCGCGCGACATCCTGGAACTGCGCCGGACAACTCTGGGCTATGTGAGCCAGTTCCTGCGCGTGGTTCCGCGCGTGCCCACACGAGACGTAGTCGCCGAGCCGCTGCTGGCCGTGGGAACGCCGCAAGCGGCAGCGCGTTCGGTGGCGGAAGCGCTGCTGGAGCGGCTCAATGTGCCGCGCACGCTTTGGGAGCTTTCGCCGACAACGTTCTCGGGTGGCGAGCAACAGCGGGTGAATATCGCGCGCGGTTTCGCACATGCCTATCCCGCCCTGCTGCTGGACGAGCCGACGGCAAGCCTCGACGCGGTCAACCGGGACGTGGTGCTGCAGCTGATCGAGGAAGCCAAGGCGCGCGGCGCGGCCATCGTCGGGATTTTTCACGACTCGGCGGCGCGGGAGCGGGTTTGCGACCGGGAGGTGGACGTGACGTCCTTTGCGCCCGCACGGGCGGCCTGAGATGGCGGGGCGTCTGTTCGCTGTCGTCGGTCCGTCGGGGGCGGGCAAGGATACCTTGATGTCCGAAGCCAAACGACGCCGGCCGGATCTGTATCTCGTGCGGCGGGTGATCACGCGCCCGGCGGAGGCGGGTGGAGAACCATTCGAGGGCGTGAATGTCGACGAGTTCCGGCGGCGCAAGGCGGCTGGCGAATTCGTGCTCGACTGGGAGGCGCATGGGCTGCACTACGGCATCCCGAACACCGTCGACCGTGCAATCGCCGAAGGGCGTAATGTGCTGTTCAACGGCTCGCGCGGGGTGCTGGGACGCGCCTGGGAGGAGTTCCCCGGCCTCACGGTCGTTCTGGTGACGGCTTCCGTTCCGGTTCTGGCAGATCGGCTGGCGGCGCGCGGCCGGGAAAGTCGGAACGACATTGCCCGGCGCCTGGCTCGGGCGGCCTATGAAATCCCCTACGGACCGCCAATCCGCGTGGTGGAAAACGATGGGGAGCTGGAGTCGGCGGTGGAGGCCTTCCTCCGCGTGCTTCAGCCGCTCAGCGTGTAGCGATGCAGGTTGTGGAATCGCCCGTCCTGCCCCTCGCCGAACAGGCAGATGTCCCGGATCCGCAAGGGGCGCGGGAGGATCGGCTCAAGCATCGGACGCAACCGGGCGGCGATAGCCTCCGCCTCTGCATCCGGCAGCTTGCCGGACAGGGTGAGGTGGAAGCGGAATTCCTCCATCACGTAGGGGTAGCCCCATTTTTGCAGCAGGATCTCCTGCCGCGCGCTCAATCCGGACTTGCGGCGGCGATCCAGTTCTTCCTCGCTCGGAGGCGCCCGGAACGCGTCGAGCGCCTCGACAACCCGCGCGGCGAGCAGCGCGAGCGGTGTGGTTTCGCCGTCCGGGATGAGCGCGAGAAACCCGCCAAGCCGCGCAAGCGTCAAGCCGTCGAGCAACACCGGCGCCAGCGAGGATGCCAGCGCCTCTGTCGCATTGTGCAACTCGGACACGTCGAAACCCTGGGCCAGCCGGAATGGCGGTTTCAATGTGCCGTGCAGACCGTATTTGTGCGGCGTCCGGGTGATTTCGGCCACCGGCATCGGCAAGCCGGGAACGGACGGGTGCGCAAGTTTCCGTCCTCCGCGCGGATCCCATCCCAGCCAGGCAGCACCGAAATCTGCGAGCGGGCCGGGCGGTGGCGCGAAATAGAGCGCGTAGCGCGTAAAACCATCCATGACGTGTCTCCTGATTGGGGGCACGTAGCACATCGCGGCGCGGGCCGCGAGGCCAGAGCAGATCGGAAAGCCCTATGACACAGACGATTTTCGCCAATGCCAGGCTCGTCCTCCCCGACGAGGTGGTGCGCGGCAGCCTCAGGGTCGCCGGCGGTCGCATTACCGATATTGCGGCCGGCGCATCGGTTCCGGCAGGGGCGGTCGATTGCGCCGGAGATCTGGTCATGCCCGGGCTGATCGAACTGCACACCGACAATCTGGAGCGCCATATTCAACCCCGCCCGAAGGTCGACTGGCCGCATCCCGCCGCGATAATCGCCCACGACGGCGAGTTGGCGAGTGTCGGCATCACCACCGTGTTCGATGCGATGCGGGTGGGCTCGGTGCCCAGCGAACGCAACGATTATGCTGCCTATGCCCGCCAGCTCGCCACCGAACTCTTGCAGATGCGGGCGGAGGGCGTCCTTCGGATCAGCCATTTCCTGCATCTGCGCGCCGAGATCTGCTCCGCGACACTGGTGGAGGAAATGGCGGCCTTCGGGCCGGAGGACAGGGTCGGTATCGTGAGCCTCATGGACCACACGCCGGGTCAGCGGCAGTTCCGTGACGTGTCCAAGCTCAAGCAATATGTGCAGGGCAAGCACGGTATGTCCGACGCCGGGTTCGAGGACCATGTCGCGCACATGCAATCTCTGCGCGAGGCGAACGGCGAGGAACACGAGCGCGTAGCGGTGGCCGAAGCGCGCCGCTACGGGGCGGTGTTGGCCAGCCACGACGACACGCTGGAGGACCATGTGGATACCTCCGCCGCACACGGCGTGCGGCTGGCGGAATTCCCGACAACGCGCGAGGCGGCGGCGGCCTGCCATGCGCGTGGCATCGCTGTCATGATGGGGGCGCCCAACCTGATCCGCGGCGGCAGCCATTCGGGAAATGTTGCCGCGCAGGAACTGGCAGAGGCCGACCTGCTGGATATCGTCAGTTCCGACTACGTGCCTTCGGCGCTGCTTTCGGCGGCGCTCTTGCTGGGCGATATCTGGGGTGATCTTCCGCGCGGGGTGGCGACGGTCACACGCGCGCCCGCCGACGTCGTGGATATGCCGGACCGTGGCCGGTTGCAGATCGGCGCGCGGGCTGACGTGGTGCGCGTACACCGGATCGCAGGCGCCGGCGCGGTGCGCGGCGCCTGGGTGGCCGGGGAACGGGTGGCCTGACGGCGCACCGAAACCGGGGCCAGTGCGCCCCGGCCCCGTGGCGCTCAGAGGCCGAACCCGATGTCTGTGCGCGAGCTGGGTGTCAGAACGCCCAGGCAGTCCGGCGCCTCGCCTTCGGTGGCGGTGCACTCGGCCAGGCTGTTGATCAGCAGCCGGGAGATTCCGCTGCAGGGCTGGTCGGCCAGGTCGAACTGCACGACCTTTGTCTTGCCGTCGGTCAACGCGCCGAATTCTAGGATCAGCAGCCGGGAAACAATGTCCTCGGCATCGAAAACCGCGACCTCGAACGAAACGGCCGACAGGTCCGTGCCGGTGGCGTTGCGCGCTACATAGGTCATGCGGCAGCCGTTTTCGGCTTCACGCGCATTGTTCAGCTCCAGCCCGAAACCGCTTTCCTGGGAAATGGCTGCCGTGGCGCCCAGAGATGTCACGGTTGCCACGGTCATGGCTGTCAGGAGTTTCGGAATCATCGGATATCGCCCTCTCAAAGTCCCACAAAAACGTCTGTGGCCAAGGTGCTAGCACGCGCGCGGCGTTCCGCAAAGCCCTGAGCGAACGTGCGTGAAGCGCGCAGCCGTGAGTCGGGAGGCAGCGACTCCGGCCGGCAGCCCGCGCCGTGAGCTCCGGCACCTGCCCATTGCATGCGCAGAAATTTTCGCGGCGGTGCGGCATTTTCTCCGATCCGTGTATTCGTGCGGTATCCGCCGCTGTGGAGCCGCTTCGCGGGGTTCCTTTGCATACCGTGACATGCGATAGGCCTGCGCGGGGAAGAGCACGCCGGCGGGTGGCAAACCGAGTCCCATCCGCGGAGAGGCGATCCGCGACTCGGACCGAGGATGTGACCATGACCAAGATCACCAATACACCTTGGGATCAGCTCGACGTCGGGATGGAAGCGGAGGTCCGGCGCATCTGCCGTGCCGACGATTTCTATGTCTTCGCCAATATCACAGGCAACATGAACCCGAAGCACTTCCCGCGCTTCAAGGATGTCGAGGGATCGCTGCACGAGCCGGTGTCGCCGGCAATGTGGGTCGCGACGCTGATTTCCTCTGTTCTGGGCAGCAAGCTGCCGGGGCCGGGCACGCTCTACAAAGCCCAGTCGATCACGTTCCATGAACGCGCCTTCGCCGGTGACGAGTTGATCATCAAGGTGAAGTTGATCGAGAAGAAGCCTGAAAATATTGCGGTTTTCCAGTGTTCCGTCGACAGCGTCGACGGCAAGAAACTCGCCGAGGGCGTGACAGAAGTGATCGCTCCGACCGAGTCGATGGATTACGTCGTTGACGATATTCCCGGCCTCATCGTCGAGCGCCACGCCCATTTCGACAAGTTGCTGGGCGAAGCGGAGCCGCTGCCGCCCATGAAGACCGCCGTCGTGGCACCGGAATCGGAAGATGCGCTGCTCGGGCCGCTTCTCGGGTGCGATCACACGCTGATCGACCCGATCCTGATCGGCGACGAGGCGAAAATCCGCGACGCCGCGGAGAAGATCGGACGGGATATTTCCAGCTTCGAGATCATTCACGAGCCCAGTCACAGGGCGGCGGCCAGCCTCGGTGTGCAACTGGTCAACGAAGGCCGTGCCGCGGCGCTGATGAAGGGGAACCTGCACACTGACGTGCTGCTGGGCGAGGTGGTCAAGCGCGACGGTGGGCTGCGCATGGGCCGCCGGCTCTCCCACGTGTTCGTCATGGATGTGCCGGGGCTCACGCATCTGTTGCTGATCTCGGATGCCGCGATCAACATCGCCCCGGACCTGGAGACGAAGGTGGACATCACGCAGAACGCCATCGACCTGGCCCATACGCTCGGCATGGACGAACCAAAGGTCGGCATCCTTTCTGCGGTCGAGACGGTCAACCCCAAGATCCCCTCCACGCTGGAGGCGGCGGCGCTATCCAAGATGGCCGAACGCGGCCAGATCAAGGGGGCGCTCGTTGACGGGCCGCTGGCGATGGACAACGCGATCAACCTGGAGGCCGCGCGCACCAAGGGGATCCGCTCCATGGTGGCCGGACAGGCGGAGATCCTGATCGCGCCGAACCTGGAATCGGCCAACATGCTCGCCAAGGAGCTGACCTTCATCGCCCATGCAGAGGCCGGCGGGCTGGTGGTCGGTGCCCGGTGCCCGGTGATCGTCACCAGCCGGGCCGATGACGACAAGGCGCGGCTTGTGTCGTGCGCGGTCGCGGCGCTCTACGCCCACCGCAAGATGCCGGTCTGACCAGCACGAGCCCGGCCGATGCGGCAACGATGGGGCGGTCCCTGGCCCGCCCCTCGCCAGCTTCGGTGGTCGTCGGGCGTCGATCCTGCCTTCTGACGGCGCGGTCATCCGGGGCACTGGGCTCGGGTGACGGCCCGCAACCCCAGCGTGGACACGAAATCCCTTGCATGTAATTCAATGGCGGCCCCCCAAGTGAGAAGCGACCGCCATGAAAGCCGTTTTGTTCGAGAAGTTCGGGGAAACCCCGAAAGTCGTCACCGTCAGTGACCCGACGCCAGACGCCCATGGAGTCGTGATCAAGGTCGAAGCCACGGGCGTTTGCCGCAGCGATTGGCACGGCTGGATGGGGCATGACAGCGATGTCGAGTTGCCGCATGTACCGGGGCACGAGCTGGCAGGCGTGATCCATGCCATCGGAAAGAACGTGGCCAACTGGCAAGTCGGGGATCGGGTGACCGTGCCGTTCATCGCGGGGTGCGGGGCCTGTCCGGAATGCCACGCAGGGCACCAACAGGTCTGCCACAATCAGGAGCAGCCCGGCTTCACCTATTGGGGCTCGTTCGCCGAGTATGTCGCCATTCATCAGGCCGACATGAACCTCGTGTCTCTGCCGGAGAGCATGGACTTTGCCACCGCCGCGAGCCTCGGCTGCCGTTTCGCCACGGCCTTCCGGGCTGTCGTCGATCAGGGCCGGGCCGGCGCCGGTCAATGGGTCGCGGTGCATGGATGCGGCGGTGTGGGCCTGTCGGCGGTGATGATCGCCAACGCCGTCGGGACAAATGTGATCGCCGTCGATATCGACGATGGCAAGCTGTCCCTCGCCAGGGAACTCGGAGCGGTTGCCGCAATCAACGGGGCAATGGTTGCGGACGTGCCCGAAGCGGTGATCGAATTGAGCGGAGGAGGGGCCCACGTCTCCCTCGACGCATTGGGCCACCCGGAAACGTGCTTCAATTCGATACAGAACCTCCGGCCTCGGGGCAGGCATGTTCAGGTTGGCCTGATGCTCGGTGATCACACGACGCCCGAGGTTCCGATGGCCAGGGTGATCGGCAAGGAACTCGAAATTCTTGGCTCGCACGGCATGCAGGCGCACAGATACGGGGCCATGCTGGACATGATCAACTCTCGCAAGCTCGATCCGGCGCGACTTGTCGGCAATCGGATCAGCCTGGAAGAAGCCCCGACAGCGCTCATGAACATGGATACATTCCAATCGGTCGGCGCGACCGTGATAACCTCGTTCTGAACCCGTGGGCCTGAAGCCAGACTCGCCCTGCACGGCCTCTCGGTTCTGCCGTCGACGCGAAAGTCGCTGCGCGATGTCTCGGGTTGGTGCCGAGTGACCGTAGTCCGGATCGGGCTTGCGTTGGTGGCAACCGTTTCTCCGACAGGTTTTTCCTGATCCGGAGCAGCGGCCACGCATTGCGGGAATCGGACGACCGGGCCGTTCTTGGGCATCGTTCGTGCCGATGGCTGACCACGTCCACGCTGGCTCGGGCGCGCGGCACACGGGTTTACCCGGCACATCCTGCATTCACCTGCGGTGTGTCGACGCAAAGGTGTGGCTTTGCGCAGCGTCTTCTGGTGAAATCCTTGTGTGTCAGTGTCATGGGGGAGGGAATGGTATGGACACGATGGATGCTGCGGCACTTTACGACCGGATCAGCCTGCCGGTTCTAACCATCCAGGCGGCGGCGCTCGTGCTGCTGATCACGCTCCCGGCTGCCGCAGTTCTGGGATTTCTGAGCGGGGCCATGCGGCGCAAGATGTTGCTCGCGGCCGGGCGGGATGTGGACCACGTCGTTGGGGAGACGACGCTCGGTGCCATTCTTGCGCTGCTCGGTCTCCTGCTCGCTTTTAGCTTCGGCAATGCGCTGAACGTCTCCCAGGCGCGCAAGTCGGCAATCGTGGGCGAGGGTGCCGCGCTTGGTACGGCATTCCTTCGGGCTGACTATTTGCCCGAGCCGGGGCGCACCACCTTGCAGCAAGCGCTGCTCGATTATGGGCAAACGAGGTTTCTGCCGGGCGATGGCAGCATTCACACGATAGAGCAGGCGCAGGCCTTCATCGCCCGGACGCTTGAGGCACAGGCGAAGCTCTGGCCGCTGACGCTGGAGGTAACGGCCGATCCACTGCCCGCGCCGCTCAAGACCTTCATCGCCGGCGCGATGAACGACGCGATCGACGCCCATCTCTACCGGGTGGAAACACTGTCGAATCCGGTCTCCGACATCACCATGTCGATGATGCTGGCGTCCGCCCTGATGTCGCTCTTCCTGCTCGGAAACCGCGCCGGAATGGTAGGACGAAAGCTGACCTGGCGAACGTTTGTCTTCTCCGCTTTCCTCTTCGTCGTGATGATTTCGATCCTGGACACGCAACGGGGAACGGAAGGACTCGTGCGTATGGACGACACCGCGTTGCGGGTAACGGTCTTCGAGATGGAGATGGCGCTCGCCAGTCGAAACTGAGCTCCGGCCGAGCGCGGCGGCGCGTGCCGTTGACCCGCCCGGCACAGGGGTCGATAAGGCGGGCGGGGCGCTCCGCCGCGCGCATCGGCGCGACGACGCGGTGCCATGATCAACGAGGCATTCATGAAGAACAGAAAGCTGGGCGCGAACGGGTTCGACGTAAGCGAGGTCGGACTGGGTTGCTGGCAACTCGGGGCTGACTGGGGTTCCGGCGTGGCGCGGGAGATCGGGATGGAAATCCTGACGACGGCAGCCGCGAACGGTGTAACATTCTTCGACACGGCGGATGTATATGGCGCGGGTCGAAGCGAAGACCTGATCGGGCAATTCCTGAAGCACTGGGACGGTGCGCCGATCCGTGTCGCCACCAAGTTCGGCCGGGGCGGGGATGTCTATCCCGACGGCTACACCGAGGAGACGCTGCGACGGGGAGTGGACGCCTCTCGCGAACGGCTCGGGGTTGAGGCGCTCGACCTCGTGCAGCTTCATTGCATCCCCACCGATGTTATGCGGAATGGCGCGATCTTCGACTGGCTGCGCAAACTCCAGCAGGAGGGCGCGATCCGCCACTTCGGCGCCAGCGTGGAAACGGTGGAGGAGGGGTTGATCTGCCTTGAGCAGGAGGGACTGCTGTCGCTTCAGGTGATATTCAACCTGTTCCGGCAAAAGCTGGTAACCGAACTCCTGCCGCAGGCGGAGGCGAAGGGCGTCGGACTCATCGTGCGACTTCCGCTGGCCAGCGGCGTTCTGAGTGGCAAGTTCACGGCGAACACGACCTTTGCCGAGCAGGACCACCGCAACTACAACCGCGACGGTGCCGCGTTCAACGTGGGCGAGACCTTCGCCGGTATCCCCTTCGAGAAGGCGGTGGAATTGGCGGATGCGCTCAAGACACATCTGCCGGAGGGGGTGACGCTGGCAAAGATGGCGCAGCGCTGGATCCTCGATCATCCCGCCGTGTCGACGATCATCCCCGGTGCCAGCGCGCCCGACCAGATCCTGCGCAACGCCGCCGCCTCCGATGTCGCGCCGCTTCCCAAGGCGCTGCGCAAGGAACTGGCCGCGTTCTACGCGGCGGAGGTCGAACCGCATATCCGCGGGCCGTACTGAGCGGCGACGCGGGTGCCGTGACACGGTGGTCGGGGGCGGGCGGGGAACGCTCGCTCCTCAACCGTTTGGGTCAGTACACGTCTCTCTGGTATCGATGCGCCGCGGCGAGCTGTGCCAGCCGCGCCTCGGCCTCCTCCTGCGCGACCTTGCCGTGGGTTGCGATGATGTCGACCAGCGTGCGCTCCACGTCCGCCGCCATCCGCGTTGCGTCGCCGCAGATGTAGATCGCGGCTCCCTCTTCGAGCCAGCGGAACACCTCCGCGCCCGCCTGTGCGAGCAGCGTCTGGACATAGACCTTTTCGGTGCCGTCGCGAGACCATGCAAGGCTCGTCCGGGTCAGCAGACCGCTCTCCTGCCAGGCTTCGATCTGGGCGCGGTAAAGGTAGTCGCAGGCCTCGTGCTGATCGCCGAAGAACAGCCAGTTGCGCCCTGTCGCGCCGCGGGCCGCGCGTTCCTCCAGGAAGGCACGGAAGGGGGCGATGCCGGTGCCCGGACCGATCATGATCAGCGGCACATCGTCCGCGGGCAGGTGAAAATGCGCAGAGCACTGGACGTAGACACCGACCATGCCGCCGAGGGTCAGGCGCTCGCCGAGATAGGTGGAGGCGACGCCTTTGCGGGGCGTGCCATGAAGATCGTAGCGGACTTCGCCGATTGTCAGGTGCACCTCGCCGGGATGGGCCTTGGGGCTTGAAGAGATGGAATAAAGCCGGGGCTGCAGCGGGCGCAGGCCGTCGGCCAGTTGCTGTGCGTCGAGCGCCAGCGCGCCGCCCGTCAGCAGGTCGATGATCTGCGCATCGTCGGGGGCGTCCGCCAGCGACCATGCTTCCAGCGTCTTGGGTGTGACTGTCGTCAGGTCCAGCCGCGTCAGCAGCGCCGCGCGCAACCCCGCTGGCCCGGTCTTGAGCTGGACCATCTCCGCGCCGGTCAGCCCGGTCGCGGAAAGGATCGCCTGCACCTCGGCGGCGTCGTTCACCGGCCAGACACCAAGCGCATCGCCGGCCTCGTAGGCAAGGTCGGCGCCGCCGCCTGCAAGCGACAACTCGATATGGTTCACGCATTTCGCGGAGCCGTCGCCACTCAGCCGTTGCGATACCATGAGCGAGGCCATGAACGGGTGTGCCTTGTCGAACGCCGGGCCCGCGTCCGCGGGCTCCGGGGCGGCCGCGGCTCCTGCGGCTTCCGTGAAGGCGGCGCTGTCGAAGGCGGCGCTTTTCCATGCCGCGAAGTCGTCCTCGAAATCGAGGTCGCAGCCGACGAATTCGGCAACGCGCGTGGCGCCGAGTTCCGTCAGTCGCGCGTCGATGTCCCGGCCCGCCTTGTTGAAGGCCGCATAGCTGGAATCGCCCAGGCCACAGACGCTGTAATTCAGCGAGGCGGGCAGGGCGGGGGCATCCTCCGCCATCAGGCTCGCATGGAAAGTCGCCGCGTTGTCGGTGGGATCGCCCTCGCCAAAGGTGGCGGCGACGATCAACAGGTGGTTGACCGCGGAAAGATCGCTCGGCGCGACGTCGTCGAGGGCCGCAACCGTCGCGTCGAAACCGCGTGTCTTGGCGTATTTGCGCAGATCCTTCGACAGAGCTTCGCAATTGCCCGATTGCGAGCCGTAGAGGATCGTCAGTGCGGTCCCGGCCTCGGCCTCCCCGCCCGACGCGGCGGAAGCCGCGATGGCATGCAGCCCCGTCAACAGGCCGTTCAACCACTGCCGTTGCGCAGGGTCAAAGGGCGCGTCATCGGCAATGAACTGCGGCGCACGGGCCGTTTGCGCCTGACCGATGGCAAGCGCGAGATTGTTGAGAATGTTCGGGTCTTCGGCGCTCATGGGGCGTCTCCGATGGGAATGTCGGGTCAGGCGGCGGCGGCAGCGGCGGCCGGCAGCAGGCTTTGCAAGCCCGCATCGTCGAGGCTGCGGGTGAAGTCGAGAAAGCTCTGGTCGGGTGCGCGCCGCGCCAGGTACTGGCCGACCACGTGTTCGAGAAGCGCGAGGATTTCGCCGGCGGCCACCGGCCCGCACAGCGGCCGCGCAAGCCCCTGGTCCTGGTCGGACCCGCCGCCGAGCACGATGTTGTATCCCTCGCCGCCGTCCGGCGCGGCGGCTCCGATCAGCCCGATATCGCCGATGTAGTGCTGCGCGCAGGAATTGGCGCAGCCGGTTGCATGGATGTTGATCGGCTGGTCGAGGGTGAATCGGCTCTCCAGGTGGCGCACGAGCCGCAGCGCATCCTGCTTCGTGTAGGCCGCGGCGAGCTTGCAGCCCCACCGGCCCGTGCAAGCCACCGCGCCCGCGGCAAATGCCGTGGCCTTGGTAGTCAGCCCAAGCGCTTCGATCTCGGCGCAGGCGGCGTCCACCGCGTCGTCGGGCACGTGGGCGATCAGCGGGTTTTGCCACACTGTCAGGCGAATGTCGTCGCCTCCGTACTTCTGCGCGATCCGGCCAAGGCCGCGCATCTGCTCCGGCGACAAGCGCCCCAGTTCCAACGCCACGCCGATATAATTGAGCCCGTCCTGCTTCTGGCGGTGCACGCCGATATGGCCCTGACGGGCAATGGGCGGGCGGGGAGCGTCATGCGTGGCGTCCAGGCGTCGGAGTTGAACGCCGGTGCCGAAGCCGTCGAGCGTTTCCTGTGTCCGGTCGCAGAACCAGTCGAAGCCCTTGCCGTCGAGCAGATACTTCAACCGCGCCTTTTTCCGGTTGGTCCGGTCGCCGTGTTCGACGAAGACGCGCAGCATTGCCTCGGCCACGTCCACCGTCTCCTCGGGGCGGCAGATCAACCCGGTGTCGCGGGCGAAATCCTTGTGCCCGGTGATTCCGCCCAGGTGGATGCGGCACCAGATGCCGGGCTCCGCGCCCCGATCGTTTTCCCGCACGTCCACGGCAAGGAACCCAATATCGTTTGTGTCGCTCAGGCAGGAGAGCGACCCGGCATTGTCAAAGGAGATGTTGAACTTGCGCGGGATGCCCTGCAACTCGCGGGTGCGAAGAATGCGCGTGCTTAGCCGCTTGGCATATTTCTTCAGGTCGATCAGTTCCAGCGGATCGAAACCGGCGGTGGGCGAGGCGGTCAGGTTTCGCGCCGAATCCGCGCCGGTGCCCTGTGCCGTCAGCCCGACCTCCTGAAGCCGCTCGATGATCGGGATCACGCGTCCGGGCATGATCTCCCGCATCTGCAGGCTGCCGCGTGTGGTCACATGGGCGTATCCGCCCGCCAGATCCTCCGCGATATCGCCCAGAGCGATCATCTGGTCGCCGCGCAGGATATTGGCCGGCGCACGCAGGCGCATCATGTAGCCGGGGCTGTTGGGCTCCACGTTGAAAAAGCCAAGGTGCCGCAGCAGGAACTGGTCAAGCCCCGCGGCCAGGTGACCGTTGGCTTCCCATTCCTCCAGCTTGCGCCACATGTCGAGCGGATGCATTTCGTGCTTGGCGATCTCCTCCTTGCAAAGGTCTTCCAGTGGCACGCCGTAAACGGTTTCCGCCTCCGCCTGTGTCGTGCCGCCCCCCTGAAAGGCGCGGTGCAGGTTGAGGCGGGAGAGAACGTCGACGAGGTATTGTTGCTGCTCGGAACTGAAGCCTGCTGGCTGTTCGGACATTCGGAGCTTCCTCCGGTGTGGTGATTGCGCGGAACATCGGCCCATGCGGGCCGCTGGCGGAACTGAATTCGGAGTTGGACGCCGTTGTCCGTGGCAGGCGTAGCAAAGAGCTGCTCTTGCCTTGACGCATTGGACACCGTTGCCCGCGCGCCGGAAATCGCGCGTCTGCGCGAGTCGTATTTCCTTCGCGATAGCGACCGAACGCGGCGTTGGTCAAGCCTCGGGCCTCGCGTTTTCGCACCTGCAGAAGGATTTGTCGGTTTCAGGTGAAAAAATAAGCGTCAACGCCCGATCTGCGGAATGGGAAACGTGACTCGGTGCAAAACTGTTCCGCTAATCGTGGGGCAGTGTAGGTATTGTAATTCGGACATCTGCCGGAATGAGTTTCACCGGCGGTAGAGGTGGCAATTACACGTCAATATCGCATCCGGATTGATCATGCGGCGAGCTTTTCGCCAGAACGACGCGCAGACTCCCGTTTGGCTGCCGGTCAAGGGCGTACGTCCCGCATCTCCGAGCGGGAGTGGCGCCACGGCGGCCCCCCCAGCATGTCCTCTCCGGACAAACAGCAACGGCGCTGTGATTGCTTACGGCCTCCCGCTGTGCCGACAGGTCGCCGAATCCGCCGCGCGGAGCCTTCTGACGGATCCCTGCATCCAGCGTTTCGACGAGATCGTCGGTGGTTACGGGCCGACTTTGAAGTCACTGATCCACGAGAAATTCGGCGACGGCATCATGTCGAGATATCCGTCACGCACCTCGCCTGTAACGCGTGGTCGGAGTGCATGCGCCCGGCATCCGCCAGGTGTTGGATGCCGGGCCGCACTCAGAGCGGTGCGAAACCGTGGATGAGCTGGCGCAGGCCGAGCCAGGCGCCGATCATGATCGCCGCCAGCGTGAGCGGGGCGGAGAAGGCCAGCATCGAGAAGGCCGACAGGCCCTGGCCCACCGAACAGCCGATGGCCACCGCGCCGCCTATGCCCATCAGCGCGCCGCCGAGGATCTGCCGGCGCAGTTCGCGCGGGTCCTCGCAGGCTTCCCAACGGAAATGCCCCTTGCGCAGGCTGCCGATGCAGGCGCCACAGAGCACGCCCGCAACCGAACCGACGCCGAAATTGAGCTGCATGCCCGAGGCCAACATGATGTAGAGGACCGTATCCCCAAGCGGTGCCGAGAAGGTATGGCTTTCCACCGGGACCGCCCCGAAACTGCGATGGGCGATATACGTGGTCGCGGCCCAGCCGGAGACGATGCAGAGGCCCACCACAACGGCCCAGAAGACCGATGTGCGCGCCTTGCGCATCCGGGCGGGCGCAAGCGCTGCCGCGAGGATCGCGGCGCCGATCGCCAGGCCGACGATGGCTGGCGCCAGCCCCAGCGGCTCTGCAAGCAGATGGGCAATGCCCGCGGGTGCGTCCGTTCCGATCAAACCCTCGGGAAAGATCACCACGCGCATCGCGGCAAAGGGGCCGGAGATCACCGAATAGGCGGCGATGGCCATGACCAGTACGATCACGAAGGCGCGCAGATCGCCGCCGCCAACGCGCGCCAGCACGCCGTATCCGCAATTGCCGGCCAGCGCCATGCCATACCCGAAGACCAGCCCGCCGGCGATATGGGCCAGCGGGTTCCAGCCGCGATTGAGATAGAAGCTTTCCATCGGCTCCAGCAAACCGGCGGCCGCGAGCCCGAACGCGCCGATGACGGCAACGCCCACGGCAATGGCCCACATGCGCAGTCGGATATCGGAATCGCCGTAGAGCGCATCTTCAATCGCGCCAAGTGTGCAGAAGCGGCCGATGCGTGCAGCCAGCCCCAGGCCGAGCCCCCCAATGAAGCCGAGCATGGCGACAAATGTGGCGTCGCCCGGAAAATCGCCCATTCGCAGCCCTCCCCAGCTGGCTGGCCGGGCAGAGCACGTCAGACGCGCGTCATCTCCGGCCTAGCAGGCGTTCTCGTCCTTGCAGAACAGGTCGTAAACGACCTCGAGTATCTTGCGCGGGCGGTCGTCGGTCAAGGAGTAGTAGATCGTCTTGCCCTCACGGCGCGGTTGCACGAGCCCTTCAAGTCGCAGACGCGAGAGTTGTTGGGACACGGCCGCCTGACGCGCCGACAGCAGGTTTTCCAACTCGGTCACGGATTTCTCGCCCGTCACCAGATGGCACAAAATCATCAGCCGGCCCTCGTGGCTGATGGCCTTTAGGAAGTTCGATGCCGCCGTCGCCTTTGAGACGATCTGGTCGATCTCCTCTTCGGTCGTACGGTCGTCGATGACGGGAAGTCCCATGTCGTTCATGTCTTTCACATTCGGTTGGCAGCTTCCAAGGTTGCATCCTGAGCGTTGATTTTCAATCCGTTCAGCGCCTTTTGCACCGCTTAGAGCTGCATGTGGCGGTGCAGAGTCGCTTTTTTCGGCACCGCCGGCAGATTCGTGCGGCGTTGCCCCTGATCCCGGTGGCGGGCGCTTACCCACCGTTCGCCGCGGCGGGCGTATAGCCCGTCTTGTCCTGCAACATCTGTTCAAGAAGTCCCCAGAAGAAATCCTCGCCGGGATATCCCTCAAGGCGTGCAAGCTCGGTGTCGGTGTCGTCGACGAGAATAAACGTTGGCGTGAAAACGACCCGGCGCTCCAGCGTGAGCGTCTCTATCTCGTCACCGCGCAGATCTACACGTCGCAGTGGCGCATATGCGCCTTCCGACGTCTTCGGGTAGATCGGCCCGATCTCCGCGTTCCACCGCGCACAATAGGCACATCCGGCCTGCTCGACCATGACCAGCTCTGCCGACAACCCGGGCAGCGCCGACAGGCAAATTGCCAGACTTGCCAAGGGTATACGAAGTGCTCCTATCATCGGTGCCACCGGTCTGATTGACGCGCCATGAAAACCTAACATAATATGAATGTGTGAATGGGACAAGGGAGGGGAGGACATGCCCGAAGTCACCTGGGCAGGCGCCTTCGCGGCGGGCCTGCTGTCTTTCCTGTCGCCCTGTATCCTGCCCATCGTACCCTTTTACCTCAGCTATCTCGCCGGGGTGGGGATGCAACAGATCGGCGCCGGCGGCGAAGTGCCGGCCGGCGTGCGCCGGCGCGCGGTGCTGTCGGCGATCTTCTTCGCGGCCGGGATCCTGACGATCTTCATGGCGCTCGGCGCCTCGGCCTCCGCCTTCGGGCAGCTTGTCTATTCCTACATCGGCATCCTGCGGATCGCGGCCGCGGTCCTCATCGTTGCGATGGGGCTGCACTTCCTCGGCGTCATCCGCATCGGCTTTCTCTATCGCCAGTTCCGGGCAGATGCCGGCGATACGTCCAACGTGTCTTTGTTGGGCGCCTATGTCATCGGGCTGGCCTTCGCTTTCGGCTGGACGCCCTGCGTCGGACCGGTGCTGGCGGCCATTCTCATGACCGTCGCCGTCGAGGAACAGAGCATGGGGCAGGGGGCGGCAATGCTCTTCGTCTACGGGCTCGGAATGACGCTGCCCTTCGTCCTGGCGGCCTTTTTCATCGGCCCCTTCATGCGCTGGATGAAGGGGTTTCGGCGGCACCTGCCCAAGGTCGAGAAGGCCATGGGAGCGCTGCTTATCCTCTTCGGCGTGCTGATCGGCACGGATTCGGTGAACCGGATCGCCGAGTGGATGTTGAATTTCATGCCGGTGGCCGGCTGATGCCGGGGCCGAACCATTTCGGGAGGATTGCATGTTGAAACGATTTCTGGCCGCGATTGCGGCGCTCATTCTAGCGGCACCGCTGGCTCTGGCCGCCGAGATCGGCGACGACGGGCTGCACAAGGAACCCTGGATGCGCGACACCTTCAAGGATCTTCGCGAGGACCTTGACGAGGCCAATGCCGAGGGGAAGCGCCTGATGTTGATCTTCGAACAACGCGGCTGCATCTACTGCAAGAAAATGCACGAGGAGGTGTTCTCGCAGCCCGAGGTCTCCGACTACATCACCGAGCATTTCTTCGTCGTGCAACTCAACATGCACGGGCAAACCGAGGTGACGGATTTCGACGGCGAGGCTTTGTCGGAAACGGCCATGGCCCGCAAATGGGGGCTCATGTTCACCCCGCTGATTCTTTTCCTGCCCGAAGAGGTGCCGGAAGACACGCCAGCGCACCGGGCGGCGGTGGCGACGATGCCCGGAGCGTTCTCGAAGCTGACCACGTATGACCTCCTGGTCTGGGTCAATGAGAAGCTCTACGAGGCCAATCCCGACGAGGACTTCCAGCGCTACCATGCTCGGATGATCGCCGAACGGCGAGGGTAGAGCGCCATATTTGTTACGTTTTCTTCGCTCAGATGAAACATTCGGCCGTCGTGCTGGCCCTGTCCGTACGTTTCGTTCGAAGGCATGAAAATTCAAATAAGCGAATTTGTTGTTGCACGGAGCGGATTCCGTACGCTACGGTGTGCGGAGCGAACCGAGAAGATATCGCATCTATCGCGAAGGCGTCGCTACGGGAGGACATATGAAACGCGCATTTTCGGCGGCTGTTGCCGCCTTCATTCTGGCTACGCCCGCCACGGCCGAACCTGTCGCACCCGGCGACGTGGTCTATGAGGATGGGGCGGTCGCCGCATCGTTGACCGGGGCGGCCGGCAATCCCGAGGAGGGGGCGAAGGTCATCTCCACGAAGTCGATCGGTAATTGCGTCTCGTGTCACGAGGTCAGCGCAATGCCCGACGTGCCGTTCCAGGGCAACGTTGGCCCGAGCCTCGATGGCGTCGCCGACCGCTGGAGCGAAGCCGAGATCCGCGGCATCGTCGCCAACGCGAAGATGACCTACGACGGCACCATCATGCCTTCCTTCTATAAGATCGAAGGCTTCGTCCGGCCCGGTAACGGCTACACCGGCAAGGGCATCGCGGCGGAGGAGATTGCGCCGCTTCTGACGCCCCAGCAGATCGAAGATGTCGTCGCGTATCTCGTGACGCTGAAAGAAGAATAACGCTTTCGGGCCGGCCACGGCCCGTTCTCAACCAAGGAGACGAGAAATGAAATTCTCACGACGCGAGACGCTGGCCCTTGGCCTTGGCGCCGCCGCGATGGGTATCATGCCCTTCCGTGTGAACGCCGCCACCGAGGATGCCATCGCCGCCTTTACCGGCGGTGCCGACATGGGCGAAGGCGGTCTGACCCTGACTGCGCCCGAGATTGCCGAAAACGGCAATACGGTGCCGATCTCGGTCGATGCGCCGGGGGCTGCGGCAATCCTGATACTGGCAGCAGGTAACCCCACGCCGGGCGTGGCCGAGTTCAAGTTCGGCGAACTGGCGGGTTCCCACGCCGCGTCCACGCGCATCCGCCTCGCCGGCACGCAGGACGTGGTCGCCGTGGCCAAGATGGCCGACGGCAGCTTCGTCAAGACGTCCTCGACCGTGAAGGTCACCATCGGCGGCTGCGGCGGCTAACGGACCGAGGCAATTCCAGCGGCGGTTCCCTCAGGGTCCGCGCGTCGGGATTGCTCCAACCAGGCATTAGGAGACAAGAACAATGGCAGATGGTGTCAAGCCCCGCGTCAAGGTCCCGAAGAAGGCGGCCGCTGGTGACGTGATCACGATCAAGACCCTGATTTCGCACAAGATGGAATCCGGGCAGCGCAAGGACGGCGACGGGAACCTCATTCCGCGCTCGATCATCAATCGCTTCACCTGCGACTTCAACGGCACGAACGTGATCGACGTGACAATGGAGCCGGCGATCTCGACCAACCCCTACTTCGAATTCGAGGCCTCGGTCCCCGAAGCCGGTGATTTCAACTTCACCTGGTACGACGACGACGGCTCCGTCTACGAGGAGACAAAGCCGATCGCCATCGGCTGATCCCGCCGCAAGGCGCGCTGCAGGAATGCCTGTCCCGGTGGCGAACGACCGGGGCGGGTTCACCCACAGGGAGGACACGAGACATGAATTTCAAGGCAATGACGGCGCTTGCCGGTGCCCTTGCTATCTCCGCCGTCGGAGCCGCGAATGCCGACCCGGACGACGACACGCTGGTGATCAACGAAGAAATCGAGATGGTCACAAAGACCGCGGCGCCCGAGCACATGGAATATATCGACGAGATCATGTCGGGCTGGCACTTCCGCTCTGACGAGACGCAGGCGCTGGAAATGGACGATTTCGACAATCCCGGCATGCTGGGCGTCGAATCGGCGATCGAGGCGTGGGACACCGTCGAGGGGTCTGCCGGCAAGGCCTGTTCGGATTGTCACGGTGCGCTGGAAGACGAACAGATGGTTGGCGTGCGGGCGGTCTACCCGAAGTGGAACGAGAACGCCGGCGAGGTCTGGACGCTGGAGACCACGATCAATGCCTGCCGGACGGACCGCATGGGCGCCGAGGCCTGGAAATACGACGGCGCGGACATGACGAACATGAACGCGCTCCTGTCGTCGATTTCCCGCGGCATGCCGGTCAACGTGGCCATTGACGGCCCGGCGAGAGAAACCTGGGAAAAGGGCAAGGAACTCTACTACACCCGCACCGGGCAGCTGGAGCTCTCCTGCGCGAATTGCCACGAAGACAATTACGGCAACATGATCCGCGCCGACCACTTGAGCCAGGGCCAGATCAACGGCTTCCCGGCCTACCGTCTGAAGAACGCCAAGCTGAACTCCGTCCATGCCCGCTTCAAGGGATGCGTGCGCGACACCCGTGCCGAGACCTTTTCGCCGGGCAGCCCGGAATTCGTGGCGCTCGAACTCTACGTCGCCTCGCGCGGCAACGGTCTGTCGGTCGAAGGGCCGTCCGTCCGCAACTAACCGGTCAGCCCCCGCATCGGTCTTTGCCGGTGCGGGGTCTTTTTTGACCAGAAACATTCAAGTTTGCGCATGTTTGCCGCATTGACAGGGCAGGCGGCGCCATCACGAGGAAAAGAATCGCATGATCTCGCGCCGTGATTTTCTGCAGGTCTCGATGGCCGCCTCCGCCATCGTGGGCGGCTCGGGCTTCGGCAACTGGGCCCGGCTTGCCGCCCAGCAGAGCCTGACGCAGGACCAGCTGCTGGAATTCGACACCTTCGGCAACGTGACGCTGATCCACGTCACCGACATTCACGCGCAGCTCAAGCCGATCTATTTCCGCGAGCCGGAGATCAACCTCGGCGTCGGCGAGGCGCGGGGCCGGGTGCCGCACGTGACCGGCGCCGAGTTCCGCAAGCTCTACGGCATCGAGGATGGCTCGCCCTCCGCCTACGCGCTCACCTATGACGATTTCGCGGCTCTGGGAAAGGAATACGGGCGCGTCGGCGGGCTCGACCGCGTGGCGACCGTGGTCAACGCCATTCGTGCCGCGCGGCCCGATGCGCTGCTGCTCGACGGCGGCGACACCTGGCACGGTTCCTACACCTGCTACCACACGCAGGGCCAGGACATGGTCAACGTGATGAACAAGCTCGCGCCCGACGCGATGACCTTCCACTGGGAGTTCACGCTGGGCTCCGAGCGCGTGCTGGAGCATCTGGAGAACCTGCCATTCGCGGCCCTCGGCCAGAACATCTTCGACAAGGAATGGGACGAGCCGTCGGAGTATTTCGAGAGCTACCGCATGTTCGAGCGCGGCGGCACAAAGGTTGCCGTCATCGGCCAGGCCTTCCCCTACATGCCCATCGCCAACCCCGGCTGGATGTTCCCGGAATTCTCCTTCGGCATTCGCGATGAACGCATGCAGGAGATCGTCGACGAGGCCCGCGGCGAGGGGGCCGAAGTGGTGGTCGTGCTGTCTCACAACGGCTTCGACGTGGACCACAAGATGGCCGCCCGCGTCTCCGGCATCGACGTCATCCTGTCGGGTCATACCCACGATGCCCTGCCGGAACCGGTGCTGGTGGGGGAGACCATCGTTGTCGCCTCCGGCTCCAACGGCAAGTTCGTCTCCCGTGTCGATCTGGATGTGCGCGACGGCCGGATGATGGGCTTCAAGCACAAGCTGATCCCGATCTTCTCCGACGTGATCGAACCCGATCCGGAAATGACAGCGCTCATCGACGAACAGCGCGCGCCGTTTGCCGATGCGCTGTCGGAAGTCATCGGCCAGACGGCCGACGACCAGCTTCTCTACCGCCGGGGCAATTTCAACGGCACCTGGGACGACCTGATCTGCGACGCCCTCCTGGAAGAGCGCGAGGCCGACATCGCCATGTCGCCCGGCGTCCGCTGGGGCCCGTCGATCATGCCGGGGCAGGAGATCACGCGGGAAGACCTCTGGAACGTCACATCCATGAGCTATCCCAATGCCTACCGCACCGAGATGACCGGCGAGTTCATCCATGTGATCCTGGAGGACGTGGCGGACAACCTGTTCAACACCGACCCGTATTACCAGCAGGGCGGCGACATGGTGCGCATTGGCGGCATGGGCTACGCCATCGACGTGACCAAGCCGCAGGGCAGCCGGATCTCCAACATGACGCTTCTCAAGTCCGGAGAAGCCATCGACCCGGCCAAGACCTACGTCGTTGCCGGCTGGGCGAGCGTCAACGAGGGCACCGAAGGTCCGCCGATCTGGGATGTGGTGGAAAGCTACATCAAGAGACAGGGCACGGTCAGCACCGCGCCCAACACATCCGTCACCGTCACCGGCGTCTGAGCCGCGAAACCGAAACGCAAGGAGGGACATCCCCGATGACCACCAAGACCAAAGGCATCGAGCCGTCGCGGCGTCAGTTCCTGACCGGCGCCGCCGCCGCCGGTGCCGGCGCCGTTGCGGCCTCCGCCGCCAAGGCGTCCGGCCCCGATCCGCTGATCACCGAAATGCAGGACTGGGCGTCCGGCACCGGCGCTGGCGTCGACGCCACGCCCTACGGCATGCCCATCGAGTTCGAGAGCGACGTGGTGCGCCGCAATGTCGAGTGGCTGACCGCCGACACGATCTCCTCGATCAACTTCACGCCGATCCACGCGCTCGACGGCACGATCACGCCGCAGGGCTGTGCCTTTGAGCGCCATCATTCGGGTGCCATCGAACTGCGGAAGGAAGATTTCCGGCTGATGATCAACGGGCTGGTCGATACGCCGCTGGTCTTCTCCTACGCGGACCTGGAGCGCTTCCCGCGTGAAAACCGGGTCTACTTCTGCGAATGCGCCGCCAACAGCGGCATGGAATGGGCCGGTGCGCAGCTCAATGGCGCACAGTTCACGCACGGGATGATCCACAACATGGAATATTCCGGCGTGCCGCTCCGGACGCTGCTGAACGAGGCCGGGGTGAAGCCCGAGGGCAAGTGGGTCTATGTCGAGGGGGCCGATGCCTCCTCCAACGGCCGCTCGATCCCGCTGGAGAAGGCGATGGACGATTGCCTCGTCGCGTTCAAGGCCAACGGCGAGGCGCTCCGCATGGAGCACGGCTATCCCGCCCGCCTCGTGGTGCCCGGTTGGGAAGGCAACATGTGGGTCAAGTGGCTCCGGCGTTTCGAGGTCACCGAGGTCGCCGTCGAAAGCCGCGAGGAGACCTCGAAATACACCGACACGCTGGCCGATGGCGTCAGCCGCAAGTGGACATGGGAGATGGACGCAAAATCGGTCGTCACGTCGCCCAGCCCGCAGGCGCCGATCACCCACGGCCACGGGCCGCTGGTGATCACCGGTCTGGCATGGTCCGGCCGCGGCGCGATCACCGGCGTCGATGTGACCACCGACGGCGGAAAGAACTGGCACAAGGCGCGGCTGGGCGCGCCGGGGCAGGACAAGGCGCTGACTCGGTTCTATTTCGACACCGTCTGGAACGGCGAGGAAATGTTCCTGCAAAGCCGGGCGCGGGACGAGACGGGCTATGTCCAGCCGACCAAGGACCAGCTCCGCGAGGTGCGCGGACTAAACTCGATCTATCACAACAACGGCATCCAGACCTGGTGGGTCAACGCCGACGGGGAGGCCGAAAATGTCGAAATTTCCTAACCAGCTCGCCCTCGTGAGCGTGGTCGGCGTCTCGGCCATCGCGCTGTCGGTCGGGCTCTCGGAACGCGCGGCTCACAAGGCGGAAGAAGCCGCCCATGCCGCGGAAATGCACGCCGCCGCCTCCCACGAGGCCGCCGCGCCCGCTGAAGAGGCACATGCCGCCGAGGACGCGACCGCGCCTGTCGAGGAAGCCACCGAAACAGCCGTGGCAGAGACAGCGCCCACCGGGGAGGCGACGGAGGAGCTTGCCGAGGCCGAGGAGCCCGCATCCGAACCCGCGCCGGAAGCGGCAGCCGTTGCCACTGCCGCGGCCGTTGTCGACGGATCGACCGACAAGCTCGACGGCCAGGGCGATACCGACGCCATGACCGGCGAGGATACCGCCGCCGCACACGGCAAGTTCGGCCTTGGCCGCCCGGCGCTGCCCGAAGAGGTCGCGGCCTGGGACCTGGACATACTGCCCGATGGCACCGGCCTCCCCGAGGGGGAGGGCGATGTCTGGACCGGCGAGGAGGTCTTCGCCGACAATTGCGCCGTCTGTCACGGCGATTTCGCCGAAGGTGTGGACAACTGGCCCAAGCTCGCCGGTGGCATGGACACGCTCGACCACGAGGACCCGCTGAAGACCGTGGGCTCCTACTGGCCCTACCTGTCGACCGCCTTCGACTACGTGCGCCGCTCCATGCCTTTCGGGGCCGCGCAGACCCTGTCGGATGACGATGTCTATGCCATGGTCGCCTATATCCTCTATTCCAACGATCTCGTGGACGACGACTTCGTGCTCTCGAAAGAGACCTTCCTCGACGTGGAGATGCCCAATGCCGACGGCTTCATCGTCGACGACCGGGCAGAGACGGAACTTGGGATCTTCAGCGCAGAGCCGTGCATGGAGAATTGCAAGGACAGCGTCGAGATCACCATGCGCGCCGCGGTTCTGGACGTGACGCCGGAAGAGGAAGGCGCCGAAGAGGCCGCTGCCGCCGAACCGGCCCCGGAAGCCGCGGAGGACTCCACCGAAATGGCCGCCGCGACGACCGAAAGCGCGCCGGAGCCTGCCGCGGAAGCGGAATCGCCCGAGGAAGTGACCGAAGTGGCCGCGGCGGGCGCGCCGGACCCGGAACTGGTTGCCGCGGGCGAGAAGGTCTTCAAGAAGTGCAAGGCCTGCCATCAGGTCGGCGACGGTGCCAAGAACAAGGTCGGTCCGATCCTGAATGGCATCGTCGGGCGTTCGGTCGGCACCGGGGAGGGGTTCAAGTACTCCAAGGTGATGATCGAGGCCGGCGAGGGGGGCATGGTCTGGGATGCCGCCACGCTGAATGAATACCTCGCCAATCCCAAGTCCTTCCTGAAGGGGAACAAGATGTCCTTCGCGGGGCTGAAGAAGGCGGAGGATCTCGACGCGGTGGTTGCCTATCTGCAGGCCCATCCATGACACGCGCGCCGCGGCAGATCGTGGCACGCGGCGCGGTCCTTGCCGTGCTGTCCCTCGCGCCTGCCATCCCGGCGGGCGCGAGCGAGTTCGGCGATGTGGAGAAGGGGGCGGAGCTTTGGAAGAAGTGCCGCCCCTGTCACCAGATCGGCGAGGACGCCCGGAACCGGATCGGCCCGAACCTCAATTTCATCTTCGGTCGCAAGGCGGCGGAGGTGGAGGAGTTCAAGTATTCCAAGGCGATGGGGCAGGCCCGCGAAGAGGGGCTCGTCTGGACGCTGGAAACGCTGGACGCCTTCATCGAGGAGCCGAAATCGGTCGTGCCGGGCACCAAGATGCGCTTCCTCGGGCTGTCGGATGCCAATGAGCGCGCCGACGTTCTGGCCTGGCTGCGCGAGAATTCCGACAATCCGCGCGACATCCCGGAAGCCGCGCCAACTGCCGTCGGCACCGACCACAACGTCGCGCCCGAGATCCTCGCCATCGTGGGCGATCCGGAATACGGCGAATACCTCTCCAGCGAATGCCTGACCTGCCATCGCGCGGATGGAGAGATGGAGGGAATCCCCTCGGTCACCGGTTGGCCGGCGGAGGATTTCGTCATTGCGATGCACGCCTACAAGGACAAGGCGCGGGACCACCCGGTCATGCAGATGATGGCAGGGCGCCTGAGCAACGAGGAGATCGCGGCAATCGCCGCCTATTTCGCCGAACTCGGCGGATAGAACCCGAAAAACGGGGCACCACCGGCCGGAAGGAGGATCCGGCCATTCTATTGGGAGGACACCACATGAAACGCGACAGACGCCATTTCCTTGGCGCGACGGCGGCGCTGACGGCAACGCTGGCTGCGCCGACGGTCTGGGGCCAGGGGAGCGGCAGGCCGAAGGTCGTCGTGATCGGCGGCGGGGCCGGGGGTGCGACCGCGGCACGCTATATCGCCAAGGACAGCGACGGCGGCATCGACGTGACCCTGGTTGAGCCGAGCCGGGATTTCTACACCTGCTTCTTCTCAAACCTGGTGATCGGCGGCTTCCGCGAAATGGCCTCCATCCGGCATTCCTACGGCAAGCTCGCCTCCGAATTCGGCGTCAACGTCGTCCACGACTGGGCAATAGGGATCGACCGCGACGCCAAGACCGTGACGCTCGCCGGTGGTGCCGTGCTTCCCTATGACCGGCTGGTCGTGTCGCCCGGTATCGACTTCGTGCAGGGGTCTGTGCCCGGGTGGGACGTCTCCGCACAGCACGCGATGCCCCACGCCTACAAGGCCGGGTCCCAGACCGAGTTGCTCAAGCACCAGATCGAGGCGATGCCCGAGGGCGGGCTGTTCTGCATGATCGCTCCGCCCAACCCGTTCCGCTGCCCGCCCGGGCCGTACGAGCGGATCTCGATGGTTGCGCACGTGTTGAAGGAGCGGAACCCGACCGCGAAGATCCTTGTCGCCGATCCCAAGGAGAAGTTCTCCAAGCAGGCGCTCTTCGAAGATGGCTGGGAAACCCACTACGGCGGGATGATCGAGCGGCTGGGGCCGGATTTCGGCGGCGGCAACGTCTCCGTCGACCCGGCGGCGATGACGGTGGATATCGACGGCGAGGTCAACGAGGTTGCCGTCTGCAACGTGATCCCGAAGCAGAAGGCCGGGCGGATCGCCGAACTTGCCGGGCTCGCCGACGAAACCGGGTTCTGCCCGGTGGTGCCGGCGACGATGCAAAGCCGGATGGACGAGAATATCCACGTCCTGGGCGATGCGACGAACCAGGGGGATATGCCGAAATCCGGCTTCGCCGCCAACAGCCAGGCAAAGGTCGCGGCAATGGCGATCCGCGGTGCGCTGACCGGATCAAAGGTCTTCCCGGCGAAATTCACCAACACCTGCTGGTCGCTGATTTCTCCCGAGAACGGGATCAAGGTGGGCGCGACCTACGAGGCCACGGAAGACAAGATCGCCAAGGTGGACGGCTTCATCAGCCAGCTGGGCGAGGATGCCGACCAGCGCATGGAAACCTTCGTGGAATCCGTCGGATGGTACTCCGGCATCACGACCGACATGTTCGGCTGACCGGTGACGACCCGCGCATGATGATGACAATGATCAAGGGGAGGAAGACATGAAACGATTGATACCCATGCTCGCCGCGGCGGGTTTCGCGCTGGCCGCGCCCGCGACCGCGCAGGAGGCTGTGCTGCACGACTTCGATGGCAGCTTCGACGACGCGGCCTTCGCCGTGGAATCGGCAATCGTCGGGCAGGGGCTGGTGATCGACTATGTCAGCCACGTCGGCGACATGCTGAACCGCACCGGCGCCGATGTGGGCAGCGACGTGAAGATCTTCGAGGCCGCCAACGTCTACCTGTTCTGCTCCGCGACCGTGTCGCGCAGCGTCATGGAGGCCGACCCGATGAATGTGATCCACTGTCCCTACAACGTCTTCGTCGTCGAGATGGACGGCAAGGTGCAGGTGGGCCACCGGACCTATCCCGACGGGCCGATGCAGGAAGTGCAGGCGCTGCTCGACGGGATCGTGCAGGAGGCCATGGGCGAATAGACCGACGCTCCGCCTGCTGTCGAAACGGCAGGCGGTCCGGTCGTTGGGGCGCGCGGGCAGCGGGGAGCGAGGCCCGCGCGCCCTAATTCCTTTCGGTGGGGTCCAGCCAACTTTCGGGGACCTGCGTTCCGAACCGGTCGCGGATGGCGCGGTAGACACCCCCAAGCTGGTTGCCGGCCAAGGCACGAAACTCCTCGCTCATGGGCGCGCCGGTGGACCAGCCCGCGTTGCGCTTCTGCGTCGGGTCCACCTCGAGCGTCTTCAGTCCGAGGAAGGCAAAGAGCCGCGCGACGCTCTCGGGCCGGAAGAGGTTCTCGAAGAACTCGTAGTGCACGCGTTCGCGGGGCACCGCCTGTTCCAGGTTGCCAATCGTCGTCAGGTAATAGGCGCGGCGCATGTCCGCCTCGCTCTGGGGGGCGAGCCGGTGTTTCAGCTCGGCCAGGACCTGCGCCTCGGTCAGTTCCGTGTGTTCCCCCGACTTGCGGAGCTTGTGGCGGATTCCGGCGTGCAACCGGCTGATCGGGTCCCGCATCAGGAAGACAAAGCGGCAATCGTCGTTGAGCGCGGCCATCTCGGCGTAGGTCGACGCGTCGAGGAGCGCATAGGCCGGCGTGACCTCGCCAGCAACCGGCGCGCCCCTGTACCCCTCGAAGAAGACGTCGGCATAGGCGCTGTGGCGCGGGTCCGGGGCCTCGCGCATCCGCGCCGCTGCCCGGTAATATCGCAGCGCCGGCGCCCGTGTCAGCCGGCTCCAGAGCGCTTGGCGTTCCAATGCATCGAGCGTCGTGCGGGCGTGATCCTTCGGCTTCTGGTTGAAGGGCGGGCGCACGACGTCCCAGTAGTGCAACTCGCGTTGATGCGCCACGTGCACCTCCGGATGGGCGCGCAACAGGGCATTCAACCAGCTCGTGCCGGATTTCGCCGCGCCGATGCCGAAGACAATCCTGCGCGGCTGGCGGAACCGCGGGTCGAAATCGGGATTGGCGGTCATCTCGTGCGATCTCCCGGCGCGATTATCTCTTCGGTGGAACACAAACAGACGCGGGATAGAGGTGCAATCTCTTCCTTCCTGTCCGGGCTAGCATGCGCGGCGGCGGAAGGGGGGGCGACCGCGGGCTCGCGCGTCGGGCCGGTCCTCGCGCGGATCTCGAAACCTTCGCCCCGCTGACAGGCTCCTGACAGCAGGCTGTCAGGAGGGGTGTGCGAGAGAGGGGTCATCGGAAGCACGAAGTGACAGGAGACCCCGATGACCCACATCCCCCCGAACGCCGCCGTCTGGTTCGAATTGCCGGTGCGCGATATGACCAAGGCAATGGCCTTCTACACCGAGGTGACCGGCATGGCATTGCAACTCGACGAAACCGGCCCGAACCCCATTGCTGTCTTTCAGGCCGCGGACATGGCGACCGCCGTGGCCGGGCATCTCTATCCGGGACAACCGGCGGCAGAGGGGCAGGGGCCGACCGTGCATCTTGCCACGCCGGGCAAGCTGGAGGACACGCTGGAGCGGGTGACAGCCGCTGGCGGCAAGGTGCTCTCGCCCGCTATCGAGATCCCGGCCGGGCGGTTCGCCTATTGTCAGGATCTCGACGGCAATTCCTTCGGCGCTTTCGCGGCGGCGGGCGGCTGACGGCCCCCACTTTTCCAACCCACATTTTCCATCAAGACAGAAAGACACCCCCATGAGCTATGCACCGAAGAATTTCAATGTCTGGGCCGAGATCCCCGTCCGCGATCTGGACAAGGCGATGACGTTCTATGCCGCCGCGACCGGCGGCGCGCTCGACAAGGTGGAGATGGGCGGCGAAACCGTCGCGTTCTTCCGCACCGAGGAGCCCGGCAAGGGCGTCTCCGCGAACCTCTACGTCGGGGAGCCCGGCAAGCCCGATCGCGGTGTCGCCTTCTACCTGTTGATCGACGGCGGGCTGGAGGCGGCGATGGCGCGTACCGAGGCCGCCGGCGGCACCCTGCTCGGCGAGGTGGTGACGATCCCGCCCGGGCGCTACGTCTACGCCGCCGATCCCGACGGCAACCGCGTCGGGCTCTTCGAGGCGGCCGCCTGATGCGCCGGGCCGACCGCCTGTTCCAGATCGTGCAGCATCTGCGCGGCGGTCGGCTCGTCACCGCCCGGCACCTGGCCGAGCGGCTGGAAGTGTCGGAACGCACCATCTACCGCGACATCGCGGATCTTCAGGGCTCCGGCGTCCCCGTGGAGGGGGAGGCCGGGGTCGGCTACGTGTTGCAGGGCGGGTTCGAACTGCCGCCGCTGATGTTCTCGCGTGACGAGATCGTCGCGCTGGTGGCCGGTGCGCGGCTGGTGCGGGCCTGGGGCGGCGCGGGCATGGCGCGTGCCGCCGAAGAGGCGCTGATCAAGATCGAGGCCGTGCTGCCGGAAGCCGAACGCGCCCGCGCGGGTGCCGTGCAGGTGCACGCGATGGCTCCGGAGATGACCGACGATGTCCGCGCCACCATCGACCGGCTGGAACAGGCCGTGGAGGCCCGCGAGGTGCTGGCGCTCGACTACGTCGACGGCGCCGGGGAAAGCTCCCTGCGCGAGGTGCGCCCCCTCGGCCTGTGGTTCTGGGGCAAGGTCTGGACCCTCGTCGCCTGGTGCGAGTTGCGCGACGATTTCCGCATGTTCCGCCTCGACCGGATCCGCGGCCTCTCGCCTGCGGGGCGCCATTTCGCGCCGGAGCGGCGGCGCAGCCTGCAGGAATTCTACCGCCGCCGCGAATGCGGCGAGCACGACTGAGGCACGCGCGCGCACCTGCCGTGCCGCCCCGGTGGGGCGCAGCCTGCCTCCACGCCGTTTCTCGATCTCCGCAATTCCCGACCGGGTTCGCCGGTTCCGGGTTTGCGTGCGAGAATGCAATTGTTGCAGGTCAACGCACGACTTACCGGGTTTTGATAAAATGCACGTGGTCGAGATTTCCGGATGGAGGAGGTCATGACGACATACAGCGGGCATTTCGTGCGATTCCATTGGGAGAGGGGCATACCTCGCGCCAACAAGCTGAAATTCGAAATGGTCCTTCCGGATGATATTCGGTCCATTCAATACAGCGTCGAAAGAAAGGCCCCCGGTTCGGTTTTCCCGGCGACATTCCCGTTCGTCGAACACATCTATAACTTTTCCGTACAGAAGAGCCCGTACACCGCGAAAATGATTCCCTTCGAAACGGCTTTGCCCAGCGACAGCCTTCCCTATGTCCTGGACATCGCGTGGAACAACGGATCGCGCAATGCGATTGTACTGGACTACTACAGCCACGACACCAGCAAGCATTTCATGGTCCGCCTGGAAGGGGACCACCTGCCGGCGCATGCGGGCACAAACGGCCTCTACAAATTCTGGAACACCTTCGAATACAGCGCGCCAACACGCAGCAGCGGTTTCGCGCCCGGCCAGAAAATCGGGCTGGCCGAACTTCCAGGGCTGCAGGTCTCCGAAGACGACGACATCCATGGAACGGCGCGTGCCGACTGGTTCTACGGCGGCGCCGGCAACGACGAGATCTCCGGCATGGATGGCAAGGACCGGCTGTTTGGCGGTGACAAGAACGACTCGCTCTACGGTGGCGACGGGAATGACATCCTGAAGGGCGAAGACGGCAAGGACATCCTGTATGGTCAAGAGGGCAATGACAGGCTCTTCGGAGGCGATCGGGATGATCGGCTGGACGGCGGCCCCGGCGATGACAGATTGCTCGGTGGCGACGGCCGCGACCGGATGGATGGAAAATCCGGTCGCGACATCCTCATCGGCGGCCCTGACAAGGACACGCTCATGGGGGGGCTGGACGATGACCGCCTCGAAGGCGGCCCCGGCAAGGACGCTCTCTATGGCGAGCGCGGGGACGACATCCTGCTCGGCGAGAAGGGGGAAGACTCCCTGCGCGGGCAGGATGGGGCGGATACCCTCAAGGGGGGCGCCGACGACGATGTGCTCCGCGGCGGTGACGGCAACGACCACCTGAACGGCGGGGCTGGCAACGACCAGGCGCAGGGCAATGCCGGCGCGGATACCCTGCTCGGCGAAGACGGAGCCGACGAGCTGGACGGCGGTGCCGGTGATGACGTCGTGCGCGGCGGCCCGGGCCGCGACGTGCTCAGTGGACGCGATGGCGGCGACACCCTCGTTGGCGGGGCCGACCAGGACATCCTGAAGGGCGGCGACGGTGACGATACGCTGAGCGGCGGCGAGGGAAATGACAAGCTCATGGGCGGCCCCTGGGACGATGTCCTGGAGGGCGGCGGGGGAACGGATCAATTCGAATTCCGGGCGAATTTCGGCGCCGACATCATCCTTGATTTCGACCCAACCGTAGACGTCATTGCCTTCGGGCGTGGCGGGGAACTCCCGGGTGACTATGCAACCTTCGTTGCCGCCTGCAATGTCGGCGAAAACTCGGTGATCTTTGATTTGGGGAACAACGGAATGGAAACGATTGAATTCCGCGATGTCGAGTTTTCGGAATTCAATCCGGGCATGTTCGACCTTCTTGGGTGACGCGCCCGAAAATCGCGATCCAATCGCGCGCACCCCACCGAGGTAATTCTGTACTCAATTGGGAATACCGCATCGCTCGCTTGCCCCGGTGGCAAGGCCGCCGCGGTGCATCCTGTCCATTCGTCGTGATCCGACCCACATTGCGCTCACCTGCGCGCGGCCGGTCCAATGCCGAGAAAGGTCGGCGCAACAGGAGGTGCTCACCCGACGGTGATGACATCGACCGCATGGTCGCTCCCGGCCGCGCGAGCGGCCGGGGTTTGCCGGTTGCCTCAGCGGTGTTCTTAGCCGGTCGGCTCTGGCACCTTGGCGCGGTCTTCCGCCGAGCGGCGTTCGGACTTCGCTGGCGCGATGTTCTGGTTCACATGGAACAGGTTCTCCGGGTCATACCGGCCCTTGATCCTGACCAGCCTGTCGTGATTGGCGCCGAAGTTCGCCTTCGACCGTCCGGCATCGTCCGCGTCCATGAAGTTGATGTAGCCGCCGGTCTCCGAATAGGGCGCGATCGCATCGGAATATCCGCGCACCCAGGCGGTGTTGGCAGCGTCGTCCGCGGGGTTGTCCGAGGCGGCGATGATCACCATCGAGTATTTCGCGTCCCGATGCCCGTAGGCGGTGGCGTCGGGCGCGACGTCCTTGCAGGCGCCGTTGACCGGATAGAGGTGCATCGTCGAACTCACGCTGGGCGCCTTCGCGCCATGCTCCACGTGCACCGCAATCGCCTCGTCGGTCAGTTCCTTGACGAAGTTGCCCTTCCAGTACTGGCGAATACCCGTCGGGAAGAGGCCGTCGAACGCGCCGTTGATCGCCGGGTAGGGAACCGGGCCGACGTGTTCGGCCTTCACCTCGGCAATGTCGTGGAACACCTTGAACTGCCGCGCGCCTTCCTCCGGATCACCCGACCAGCAGGCGACGATGGCCGCAAACATGTCCCCGTGGCGGTTTTCGGGGATGAACGGAAGCGGCGGCGCGATCTGGAAGGCGGGGAAGCCGCCCATCTCGCGCGGCGCCGTCTCGATATATTCATCGAAGAATTTCAGGATCTTCCCGGCCTCCTCGATCTCGTAGAACATCGGGCCCCAGTAGACCGTGCCGACCGGGTGCAGCCGGTATTCGAGCGAGGTGCAGACACCGAAATTGCCGCCGCCGCCGCGCAGCGCCCAGAACAGGTCCGGGTTCTCCGTCTCGCTGGCCACGACCATCTCGCCATCGGCGGTCACCACGTCCGCCGAGACGAGATTGTCGAGCGACAGCCCGCAGCCGCGCGTCAGGTAGCCGACACCACCGCCGAGCGTCAGCCCCGCGATGCCGGTGGTGGAGATAATGCCGCCGGTTGTCGCCAGCCCGAACGCATGGGTTGCGGCGTTGAAGTCGCCCCAGGTCGTGCCGCCCTCGGCGCGGGCGGTCTTCGCCCTCGGGTCCACGCGAACGCCACGCATCGCCGAGAGGTCGATAACCACCCCGCCGTCGCAGGTGCCGAACCCCGGTCCGCTGTGGCCGCCGCCGCGCACGGCAAGCTCAAGGCCATTGTCGCGGGCGTACCGCACCGTGGTCATGACATCGCCCGCGTTCGCCGCGCGCACGACCACGGCGGGGCGCTTGTCTATCATGCCGTTGTGTACCTTCCGGGCGTCGTCGTAGCCGTCGTCTTCCGGTGCAATCACTTCGCCCCGTACCAGGTCCCGCAACTCGCTTGGTGTTTTTGCTGTCATCTTTTGTCCTCCCAAGACACATGCCGCTCACGGAATGAACGGTCGGGTCGGGACGACGACTTCCCCCGGGGCGACGGAACAGCCAGTAACGAAGTCACTTTCGCAAGAAGCAGAGAACTATCTGTTCGACGCCGTGGCATCGGGCTGATTGGCCGCCCGCCGACACGTGTGTTCGTTGAAATTTTCCTGAACGCGCAGGGGCATCATACACGATGATGCGGTTCAAAAACAGATCCGGCTTCCCAAGGGTCATGCGCTTGCGGCCATGCGGCGAGCAGCGCGCATCGCGATGCCCGCCGCCTCGCGCGTTCCCAACCCCGGACAAACGCTGACAGGATCAGTTCCCGGCGCTGTACCAGATCGGCGACGTGTAGGCCCTGTCCTGCACCGTCGGCGGCACGCTTTCGGGCAGTGGCAC
Source organism: Tropicimonas marinistellae (assembly GCF_001509585.1). Lineage (GTDB taxonomy): Bacteria > Pseudomonadota > Alphaproteobacteria > Rhodobacterales > Rhodobacteraceae > Tropicimonas > Tropicimonas marinistellae. The sequence continues at coordinate 565,264 of NZ_LNCI01000003.1, forward strand.
GCCGAAGAAGGCCGCGTCATGCGTCGTCCAGCGCGGTTTCGGGATCTCGATCGCGCGCACGTAGTAGAAGGCGTTCTGCGCCGCGTCGAATTCCGGGTCTTCCCAGAAGCCGGCGAGCGCCGCGGCCCCGATGGAATTGGTGTAGGTCGCGGTGGGAATGTCGACGGTGGTGCCCACGGGCGTCCGCGCGCGGCCGTCTTCGCCGATCTCCCGGTCCCCGGAAACGGCCACGTCATAGATCCGCTCGTGGGTTTCGCCCGCCGCGTCGATCCAGCCCTTGATGATCTGTATCCGGTCGAGATTGGCGCCATCCGGATCGCGCAGCGCCTGCACCATGAACCGCGGCGCCGCGCCCTCCGGCGCATTGCTCAGATCGCCGCCCATCGGTACGCCGCGGCGGTAGCCCGTCGCGACGAAATCCGCGGCCCCGAGGTCGGCCTCGGTGAAATCCCAGCCGCCAAACACGCGCACCGACATCCGTGGCCCCGTGGTCGCATAGGCTTCCTTACGGGTCAGGGCGCCGAACACCTCCGCGCGCGTGTTCTCCCGCGCCCAGACGGCGGTCAGCCCGGCGGCGCTCTCCTGTGCGGTCAAGATGCGCAGGGCAGGGTCCTCGGCCGGGATCACCTCGATATTGTGCCGGTTCGGCGAGGGTTCCGTATGCTGGTACTTGCCGAAGTAATTGTCCTCCCGCGTCGTCGGGATCGCGGTGTGGGTGTCGGTCGTTCCGTAAAGGCCGAACTTGAACGGGTTCACGCCGATCTCGCGTTCCACTTCCAGCCCGACCTTCAAGGCGGACCGGGCGTATTCGTAGCGCAGCATCTCCGGCGTCTTGGGGGCGCTGCCCGAAAGGTTCGCCACGTCCCAGCTCTCGAAATCGGCGAATTCGTCGTCGGGCGACAGCATCGGGTGGGTTTCCTCGTCCCCCTTGATCTGCGTCATCTCGTGCATCGGCTCCCAGCGGATACGCTTGGCGGCGTAGCCGGCATCCATCGGCGTTCCGTCGAACTTCGTCGGCGCGAACATCAGACCGTTGGACATGTTGGCATTGTGCGGCACCGCGATGACCTGCCCGCCGGTCGCGGCTTCGTAGCCGGCCATGTAATCCCACAGGAGTTCCGGGTCCGAGCCCTCGAAGAAGGTGAAGGGGCGGGTCTGCGCGGTCCGTGCCGCCCCGTCACCGAACAGCACGACCCGGTGGAGGTTGTCGCCCTGCGGCGTGAAGGTCCATTCGAAGCCCGCCAGCGACGTGAACCGCCCCGGGTCGTTGTAGGCATCGACGGTTTCCACGATGTCGAGCCAGATATCGCCGTCGAGATCGAGCCCCTCGGTCGGGTCCACGCCCTGCACCGTGCCGATGTCGATGATATCGGCAAATGCCGCCATCCGCCCCTCCTGGCCGGAGTTGAACAGATCGTAGGTCTGACGCCCCCAATCGTCCGCCAGCAGCCGCGGGTCCGAGCCGCGGATTGCCGTGGCGATACCCAGCATCTCGGCATGTTCGGTGATGGCGAGGAAGTCCAGCGGCCGGACGAGCTGCACCGGCTGGCCGGTGTTGGAGACGATCTTTTCGCCGCGCGCGATCCGGAAGGCGTCGTGCATCGTCAGCGATGTGCCGATCAACCCGGCATCGAAGGAAATCTCCGTATGGAAATGCAGATCGCCAAACAGCACCCGGTCGGGATAGGCCCGCCCGACGAAGGGCGAATAGGCCGCGGTCCCCTCCACCGCCTGCGCGGGCACCGATCCGTCGAACGCGCCGGCCCCGGACGCCGCGCCAAGCGCAACCATCGCCGCCAGCGGCAAGGCATGTCCATGAATTCTCGTCGCCATCGTCGAGCCTCCCTCCCTCGAATGAAAACACCTTCGATGGTAGTGGCGCGACGGCGAAGGGCAAGCCCGACGCGCCGGGGTCGCACGCCGCCCACGCGGCGGCGATGTCGCATCGGGGCAGATCGCGCTTGGGCGCGGGCGCTCCTGCCGGTACCCGTAGGCCGGTCACGATGACCGCAGCCCGCACATCCGCCGCGCGGGCTGCGACAGGAAAGGAACCGTCATGCCGCTCCGAAAATGGATCGACCTGCCGCCGCTGTGGCTGCTGCTCTTCATCCTGCTTGCGCGGATACAGGCGGTCCGGCTGCCGGTGGGGCGTCTCGACACCGCCCTGACCGACCTGCTGGCCGGCCTGCTGGTCGGCGGCGGGCTGCTCCTGATGTCGGTGGCGGTGGTGCAGATGCGGCAGAATCACACCACGATCATCCCGCACCGCCATGCCCGGCACCTGGTGACAAACGGCGTTTTCGCGCGCTCGCGGAACCCGATCTACCTCGGCGACGCGATGGTCCTGCTGGGCCTGATCGTGCATTGGAGCGCCTGGCCCAGCCTGCTGCTCGTGCCGCTCTTCATGTGGCTGGTCACCGACCGTTTCATCCTGGAGGAAGAACGCTGGCTGGCAGAGGATTTCGGCCCGCAATGGGACGATTGGGCCGCTCGCACCCGCCGCTGGCTTTGATATAAAGCCGCGGAACAGCCAAAGGGCTGGTAAAGCCACATCCGGAGTGCAATGAAGCCTGCGGGGAAGTCGATGGCGACGGCACCAGCGGATGGCGTGGCCCTGAAGGAGAGGTATGGGACGTGAAGATAGGTTCACCTAGGG
>NZ_LNCI01000030.1 GCF_001509585.1 Tropicimonas marinistellae
TCAACTGATTCTCGCGAGGAGGTCGTCGAGGGATTTTTTGGCGTCCCCGAAGAACATGCGTGTGTTGTCCTTGAAGAAGAGCGGGTTCTGGATGCCGGAATATCCGGTGCCCTGGCCGCGTTTGGAGACGATGACGGATTTGGATTTCCAGACCTCGAGCACCGGCATGCCGGCGATGGGGGAGTTGGGGTCCTCCTGGGCCGCCGGGTTCACGATGTCGTTGGAGCCGATGATGATCGCGACATCCGTTTCGGGGAAGTCGTCGTTGATCTCGTCCATCTCCAGCACGATGTCGTAGGGCACCTTGGCCTCCGCCAGCAGCACGTTCATGTGCCCCGGCAGGCGGCCGGCGACCGGGTGGATGCCGAAGCGCACCTCCTTGCCCCGGGCGCGCAGCCGGCGCGTCAGCTCGGCCACGTTCTGCTGCGCCTGCGCCACCGCCATGCCGTAGCCCGGCACGATGATCACGCTGTCGGCGTCCTCCAGCAGCCCCGCCACGCCGTCGGCGTCGATGGCGATCTGCTCGCCCTCGACCTCCGCCGCCGGCGCGCCGGTGCCGCCGAAGCCGCCGAGGATCACGCTGATGAAGCTGCGGTTCATCGCCTTGCACATGATGTAGCTCAGGATCGCGCCCGAGGAGCCCACCAGCGCGCCGACCACGATCAGCAGGTCGTTGCCGAGGCTGAAGCCGATCGCCGCCGCGGCCCAGCCCGAGTAGGAGTTGAGCATCGAGACCACCACCGGCATGTCCGCCCCGCCGATCCCCATGATCAGGTGGTAGCCGATGAAGAGCGCGGCCAGCGTCATCAGGAAGAGCGGGAAGAAGCCGCCGGTGTTGAAGTACCAGATGAGGCATATGAGCGAGAGCACCGCCGCGCCGGCGTTGAGCGCATGCCCGCCCGGCAGCTTGGTGGCGGCAGAGGTCACCTTGCCCGCGAGCTTGCCGAAGGCGATCACCGAGCCGGTGAAGGTCACCGCGCCGATGAAGATGCCCAGGAACAGCTCCACCCGCAGGATCGACTGCTCCACCCCGTCCTTGTGCGCCAGCACCGCCGCGAAGCCCTCGAGCGCCTCGCGCCCCGCCGCGTCCATCGCCAGCACCCGGCCGAGCTCGAAATGCGCGTTGAAGCCGACGAAGACCGCCGCCAGGCCGACGAGGCTGTGCATCGCCGCCACCAGCTGCGGCATCTCGGTCATCTGCACCCGCTTGGCCACCACCACGCCGATGGCGCCGCCGGCGGCAATCAGCACCACCGAGAGCAGCCACAGCCCGGCGCCGGGCCCGATCAGCGTCGCGATCACCGCCAGCGCCATGCCCGCGATGCCGTACCAGACCGCGCGTTTCGCGCTTTCCTGCCCCGAGAGCCCGCCCAGGCTCAGGATGAAGAGGACAGCCGCGACCACATAGGCCGCCGTCGTGAATCCGAATTCCATTGTCCCCGTCTCCTTACGATTTCTGGAACATGGCGAGCATGCGCCGTGTCACGAGGAAGCCGCCGAAGATGTTGATCCCGGCCATGAAGACCGACAGCGCGGCCAGAAGGATCACCAGGAAGGACCCCGAGCCGATCTGCATCAGCGCGCCCAGGATGATGATCGAGGAGATCGCGTTGGTCACCGCCATCAGCGGCGTGTGCAGGCTGTGCGCCACGCCCCAGATCACCTGGAAGCCCACGAAGACCGCCAGCACGAAGACGATGAAATGCTGCATGAACGAGGCCGGCGCCACCAGCCCCACGCCCAGTATCAGCGCCGCGCCGACGACCAGCAGCGTCACCTGCTGCCGGGTCTGCGCCCGGAAGGCCGCGGCCTCCTGCGCCTTGCGCTCCTCCGGCGTCAGCTCCTTTGGCTTCTCTGCCGGCTTCCGCGCGGCAATCGCGGCCACCTTGGGCGGCGGCGGCGGGAAGGTGATCTCGCCGGCATGCGCGATCGTCGCGCCGCGGATCACGTCGTCCTCCATGTCGTGGTTGACCGTGCCGTCCTTCCCGGGCGTCAGGTCGGTCATCATGTGGCGGATGTTGGTGGCATAGAGCGACGAGCTCTGCGCCGCCATCCGCGAGGGGAAGTCGGTGTAGCCGACGATGGTCACGCCATTGTCGGTGACGATCTTCTCGTCCTTCACCGTCAGCTCGCAATTGCCGCCGCGCTCGGCGGCCAGGTCGACGATCACCGAGCCCGGCTTCATCGCCTCCACCATGTCCTTCGTCCAGAGCACCGGCGCGTCCCGGTTCGGGATCAGCGCGGTGGTGATGACGATGTCCATCTCCGGGGCCAGCTCGCGGAACTTCGCCAGCTGCGCCTCGCGGAATTCCGGGCTCGAGGGCGCGGCATAGCCGCCCGTGGCCGCCCCGTCCGTCTGCGCCTCCTCGAACTCCAGGAAGACGAATTCCGCGCCCATGGATTCGATCTGCTCGGCCACCTCGGGGCGCACGTCGAAGGCATAGGTGATGGCGCCGAGCGAGGTCGAGGTGCCGATCGCCGCCAGCCCCGCCACGCCCGCGCCCACGACGAGAACCTTCGCCGGCGGCACCTTGCCGGCCGCCGTCACCTGGCCGGTGAAGAAACGCCCGAAATTGTTGCCCGCCTCGATCACCGCCCGGTAGCCCGCGATATTGGCCATCGAGGAAAGCGCGTCCATCTTCTGCGCACGCGAGATCCGCGGTACCATGTCCATCGCGATCACCGAGGCCCCGGTCTCCGTCGCCGCCCCCATCAGCGCCTCGTTCGACGCCGGATAGAAGAAGGAAATCAGCGTCTTGTCACCGCTCAGATAGCCCACCTCCGTCTCCGTCGGCGGCCGCACCTTGGCGATGATGTCACAGGCCGCGTAAAGCGCCTCCGCCCCCGGCAAAACCTCCACACCCGCCGCCGCATAAACCGCGTCCGAAAACCCCGCAGAAACCCCCGCGCCGCTCTCAACCGCGCAATCATACCCAAGCTTCTGCAACGCAACCGCACTCTCAGGCGTCATCGCAACCCGGCTCTCGCCCGGAAATACTTCCCTAGGTGAACCTATCTTCACGTC
>NZ_LNCI01000031.1 GCF_001509585.1 Tropicimonas marinistellae
AATGCACAGTCAGCCGACCAACACTTCAGTCTGCGCGCTCGTCGTGACAAACCCGGCAGCTTTTGCCGACTAAGCGGTCATCTGAGAATGTCGGTCGGGTGACCGCTACGAGCCCAAAGCGACAGCTTTCACTGGCGACAGCGCCCTCCAATACTGATGTACTCCTCCGCCCCAGGGGACTCTGAGACACCTTTGACGTCTTATTGAGAGACAAACGGAGGTGGATGATGACGCAGGAGAAGTACCAAGGCGCCCCGGGCGCGGAAAGGTCCGATGTCGGAGCGACCGGGGTGCGGGCAGGAGAACGGCGAATGACGGCAGCGAAACCAGTGCAGGAACCCGATCATGTCTCAACGATCAAGCGCTTCGAGAATAGGTGCGTCGCGACCGTAGGGATCTTCCCGGAAGTGAACCTCCCCATTCTCAACCCACGCGGTCCAATACATGAGAAGAACGGGAATCGGGACAGGCAGGTTCACGCGGGTTGTCTTGCCGCTTTCCAGGATCGCCTGCATCCGTGCGTAGCTCCAGCTCGGCGCCCCCTCCATCAGCAGGCTTGCGAACTCGAACGGGTATTCCAGCCTTACGCATCCCGAACTGAGGTTCCGCTCGTTGCGGGCGAAAAGGCTTCTGTCGTTGGTATCGTGGAGATAGACGGAGTGCTTGTTTGGAAACATGAATTTGATCAGACCAAGTGCATTGTCCGGTCCGGGGTTCTGCACCAGAGTCACGCGTGGCCTGTCGGCGGCCCAATTGACCTCATACGGCGAGATAACGGACCCATCTGCTGATCGGACGATGTAATTGTTCCGCTCGAGGTAACCGATGTCCTTTCGAATTCGGGGGAGTTTGTCCTTCAGAAAGATCGAGCTCGGGACCGTCCAGGTCGGGTTGAACTCCATGTATTCGATCTCGTCCCGAAAGACCGGTGTCTTTCGGTACTCGGAACCGGTGATGGACCGGGTCGTCCAGACACTGCCGTCCGATTTCACGAAGTAGGTACGCGCGCCCGCGATGTTCACCAGAACGTATTCCCGCTCCCCACCTCGCATCACCCATCGGGCGCGCTCAAGGCTGAGACGGATCTGGTCGACACGCTCTTCCGCCGTGCGATTGAGCGAGGCGAAGGTCCTCGCGCCAACGACGCCGTCAGCCTCGAGCCCATGCCGAGCCTGGAAGGCTCGGACTTCCACCTCCAGTTGCTGGTCGTAAACCCAAAGCGGGCTGGTCACGTCTTCGAAATTGCGGACAGGCGGGTCAATTGGCCTGCCGATCTCGACCGACAGCCTGTTTCGCAGGTCTTCGACAGCGGGATGGACAATGCCAGGTTCGAGCGTGTCCGCGTCAGGAACCATGCGCCAGCCGCCGCTTGCGGCGAAGGAACGGTACTTCGCAAGAGCGTCGACAAGCTGCTGGTATTGTGGCGCGGCGATCGCAATCCGCTCCATCAGCGCCGAAACCCCGCTGCCATCGATGAATGCGTTCAGAACCTCGGCGGGGTCTTGTTCGATCACCGGCTTCGAGTAATTCCAATCGCTGTCGAGGGCGGCCGGGTCGACCTTTCCATAGATGAGGTGGTGAATGAGTTTGGCCGCGGCATCGCTCGCGACCACATCGAATGCCGCGATATCTTCGGCGCTGCCTGACTTCGCGGCCTCCCGCAATTCAAATAGTAGCGGCAGATGGAAGTCCTTCGGTCGAAATCCTTGTTCAAGGCCGTTGTTCAGTTCGCGAAGAAGCTCTTCCGAAGCCTTCGTTCCATGCCAGGCAGGCTTGTACCCGCGTTTCTCGTAAAAGCGTGGCACAAGGATTGTTGCATCGACGCTGTTCTCGGGAAGAGAGGCTGATCGGCCACCTGAAACCGAGGATATGATCTCCCGGATTTGATCTTCGACCGGACCAGCCAGACCCGGCGTGACGTACCCCCACCACAGCGAAAGAGCCAGTCCCGCCAGAATCAAAGGTCTTGGAGTCTTTCTCATGGCGGCTGCCTCTGATGCCTTGTTCCGGCGGAGAATGCATGATCGGCGCAATCGACGACAACCCAAATTGCGTGTCAATCCGCGTCGAGCGGATCTATACGTGTCACCCGTCTTCGGCACTGCGCGGACCACACGACACCCGTGAGGTAATCCGGTCAATCATCGGCTCCATCGACAGGAACATTCAGGCGTTGAGCCGATCTTCCGAGGCATGCCGTTTGCTGATAACCGTGCCGGGCGTTGGCCCGATCACCGCACTGGCCGTCGCGGCAGCGATTGAAAATCCGGCCCGCTTCCGTCGTTCACGCGACAGTTTGCGCCAAGCTTTCGTCGGAAAGGGTTTTTCCCGGACTGCGAATGGGCGTCGCACGAGAACGTAATATTTGATCTGAGGCGGATTTTCAAAGCAGCCATTTGTCGGAGGGGACGTGAAGGGCCACAGTGGGCCGTTTGCG
>NZ_LNCI01000032.1 GCF_001509585.1 Tropicimonas marinistellae
GATATGGTTGATACGGAGCATCGAACGAAGAAGTTGATGAATGCGCCGGAGGCGATCATTTCGGAGTTGATCGAGGGGATGGTGTCTGCGCATCCGGACATGCTCCGTGTCGAGGGCAGCATGGGCCGGGCGGTTGTTGCGGTTGATGGCCCGCGCGACGGCAAGGTCGGCATCGTGATCGGTGGCGGCTCGGGCCATGAGCCGGCGTTTTCGGGCTATGTCGGGCGCGGGCTCGCGGATGCGGCCGCGGTTGGCAATGTCTTTGCGTCTCCCTCGCCCGAACAGATCAAGGAGGCCGCGCTCGCGGTGGATGGCGGCGCGGGTGTGATGTTCCTCTACGGGAACTACATGGGCGACGTGCTGAACTTCGACATGGCGGCGGAGGAATGCGCGAGCCTCGGGATCGACGTGCGTTCCGTGCAGGTGATCGACGACGTGGCGTCGGCGCCGCGGGAGAAGGCCGCGGAACGGCGCGGGATCGCCGGCGACTTCTTCGTCTTCAAGATAGCCGGGGCCGCGGCCGACATGGGGCGCAGGCTGGACGATGTCGAGGCCGCGGCGCGCAAGGCGAATGCCGCCACGCTGTCGATGGGGGTTGCGCTCTCGGCCTGCTCGATGCCGCAGACCCTGCGGCCGAACTTCGAGATCGGCGATGACGAGATGGAGATCGGCATGGGCATCCACGGTGAACCCGGGATGCGGCGCGACAAGGTGGACACCGCCGACAGCGTGACCGACCAGCTCATGGCGCCGATCCTGGACGAGATGCCGCTCGAGGCTGGCTCGGAGGTGGCGGTGCTCGTGAACGGTCTGGGCTCCACCTCGTTGATGGAGCTCTATCTGCTGCACCGTCGGGTGGCGCAGATCCTCGGCGGGAAGGATATCAGGATCCACCACAGCTGGGTGGGCGAGTATTGCACCTCCCTGGAGATGGCCGGAGCCTCGGTGACGCTGCTGAAGCTCGACGAGGACCTCAAGGCCCTCCTGGATCATCCCTGCCGCACACCGGCCCTGACCGTGGGGCAGGCGCCCGCGCCGGTGCCCGGCGCCCGGCGCAGCGCACGCAGCTACGAGGCCGCCCGGAAGGTCGTTCAGATCGACCGCGGCAGCCTGAAGACCGGCGGGCCGATCTCGCCAGACCGGTTCCGGGCGATGATGCACGCCGCCGGCGCGGCGATTGCGCGGGAGCGTGACCGCCTGAGCGAGCTCGACGGCGTGATCGGTGACGGCGACCACGGGGTGACGATGGATATTGGCTGGACGGCGGTGCGAAAGGAACTGGACGCCGCCGCGGCCGACGACACCATCAGCCAGACCTGCACCCGAATGGCCAAGGCGTTCCTCGATGCCGTGGGCGCGTCGTCCGGCCCGCTCTACGCATCGGCCTTCAACACGGCCGGCAAGGCGGTGGACGACCGGCTGAACCTCGACGCGCAGGCCACGGCGGCCTTTGTCGAAGGCATGCTGGCGGGCATCCTGGGGCGTGGCGGGGCCGCGCCGGGCGACAAGACGATGATCGATGCCTGGAAACCGGCGGCGGAAGCGGCGCGGCAGGCAGCGGACGGCGGCGCGGATGCGCTTGGCGTGCTGCAAGCGGCCACGGCGGGAGCGCAGGCCGGCGCCGAAGCGACCCGGGACATGGAGAGCCGTCGCGGCCGATCGAAGAAGCTCGGCCCGCGTTCGGTCGGACACATCGACCCAGGCGCAGCCTCAACCCATGTCGTCCTGAACGCGATGACAAAGGCCCTCGGAAATGTCCGGTGAGGGGATCCGACTAGGCCG
>NZ_LNCI01000033.1 GCF_001509585.1 Tropicimonas marinistellae
GAAGGGCCACAGTGGGCCGTTTGCGCTGGCCGACCTTATGCTGCATTCGCGAAGCGATGGTTCGGCGTGGACGGCTGCTCTGCGCGAACAGCGGCCAATCCGCGGAGGAGTTTGGCTCGATCAGCTCGCGATCCGGATATTCGGCGGTAGCGAGCAATATGTCCCCCGTCAGCGCCTTTAGGAAATGTGAATTGATTTCGTAACGGAGGGTTTCTGGCTCAGTCGATACAGACGCTCGGAACAGGGCGATTCGAAACAGGTGCGGCAAGGGTTCTGTCCCTCCCCCCTTCGATCCTCCGGGGTCGGCCCTGTTCCGACTCCTTCTCCGAAAGGTCGCGATAGAAAGCGCTGTATGAGCTTGCTTTTGTCTTGGCCGGGTTTGAACCGTGGTGATGCCCTGGGCGAAGCCGCCCAGGACGACACCAAAACCAGCTATCTTAGGCCGCCTTCGCCTTTCTCATCGATCGCGGGATCGAGTGGCCCCGGACGTGCTTGGGTGTGCCGCCAGCCTCTCCCTTCGCATGCGGAAGCGACCGGGCGATAGCCTTCACGTCCCGCGCCATCCCCTGCACCTGCCTGTCGAGTTCCTGCACCGCGCCCTTGGTGGTGCCGATCTCGTCCATGAGATCGAGCCGGTCGGCCGGCCGGCGGCCGCCGGAGGCACGGGATACATCCTCGGCGTAGGAGCCGATGTGCTCGCCGCCGTCTTCGATGCCGTCCTTGTACTTCCACTGCTCCACGGGGGCCTCGCGCACCTCGTTGAGGAGCGAGCGCTTCGGTGGGCGCTTGTGTTCCTTCGCCTTCCTGCTGGAAATCGCACCAAGAATGGCGGGGTTCAACAGCATTAAGCCCGCGGCCGAGCCGATCCCACCCCACAGACCCGCATTTGAACTCTGGTTCGCCTGCCAGGATTGCAGTTGTTGCTGGTACTGCGTGTCGAGCAGCCGCCCCTGGGACTCGTATCCCCGCATGGCCCCCTCATGCCCCGATACGATGGCGCCGTTCGAGATCCGGAGGGAGTCGGCAGGATTGACCGCCATGCCATGCCCGAGGTTGATGGCCGATACCATTTTCGCATCCCCCTCCTGCTGCACCTGGCGCTTGCCGATCGTTCGCGCCCCAGCGCGGGCAAGGCCCGTCTGAATGCTGTCGGCGCGGCGGATGGACTTCGACCGTCCGGAGGCGGGGTTGACGCCCATGACGGCGAGCTGGCGGTTGGTGCTGTCTCGCTGCCCGGCGATGGAGCGGATGACATCCGCCTCCATCTCGTTGGCCCGCTGCCCGCGCCTCCAGCGGGTGTCCCAATTCTGGGCCTCCTCGACCAGCTCGTCCTCCAGAGGGACGAAAATGTTCTGATAGCGTGCCCGATCCTGCCGCGCCCAACGGTTCGAGATACCGGCGTGGCCCATCATGTGGGCGAGATACGCCTCGCCCGTCTCAGCGTTCTTCAACGCGGCCCTGCCGTCGTTCCTGGCCGTCAATTTGCCCTTTTCGCGCGCGGCCGGTGCCTCGGCGCGACCGCCGAGGGCCGCGTCGAAAGACCCGTCATCAATTGCCACGCCTGGGCGGCGGGAATGAGTCCATGTCGTCAGCGTCGCGAGCGGTCTGCTGCGTCATGATTGGCATCGACCCGGCGTGCGAGCAGATCGCATTCGCGAGTGCGCGAAGCCCTTTTG
>NZ_LNCI01000034.1 GCF_001509585.1 Tropicimonas marinistellae
TTCCCGCGTTCTTTTGCGGCGTCTGTTGGTTTGACGGCCTCTGCGATGTCCTTCGAGGAGGCGACGATGCCGTAGGCGGGGGCGGCGGTGGTTTCGATGTCGGAATGCTTGACGAGGTCGCCGTAGACGGTGATGACGCCGAGCTTGTCCTGGTTGTGGGCGCCGCCGCCGGAGCCCTGCTCGGAGTAGAGCACGATGCGCGAGCGGTCCATCACGCCGTCGCCGTTGGAATCGCTGTAGCTGATCGACCAGATGCGCGTGGTGTGGCCCTCGACGACCAGCCGGTCGCCCTCGGCGCGGCTGTAATCCATCACCACGTCGCCGCCGATGCTGTCGACCCAGTGGTCGTGCAGCTTGTCGTTCTCGCCGGCCACGCCGTGCCAGTTGATCGTGCCGTCGTCGTTGGTGTGCTTCTCGATGTAGCGTTTCTTGGCGTTGATCAGGGTCTGGAAGTAGAAGATGTCCGCGCCCGCGCCGCCGATCATCGCGTCGTCGGCGTTGAGCGGCTGCTTGGCGTAGAGCTTGCCCTTGGTCAGCTCGTTGTAGGGGTCGCCCTCGTCGCGGCCCTTGACGTAGGCGATCTTCGGCTCGCGGGCATCGGAGCGGGAGATCAGCAGGTCGTCGCCGGCGCCGCCGATCAGCCGGTCCTCGCCGTGGCCGCCGTCGAGGATGTCCGCGCCGTCGCCGCCGCGCAGCGTGTCGTTGCCGTAGCCGCCCTGCAGGATGTCGCGCCCGCCCTTGCCGTCGAGCGTGTCGTTGCCGCGCCCGCCGTCGAGCCCGTCGGCGCCCTCGGTGCCCGCCATGTCGTTGTCGGCCTTGCCGGCGCGCTTCATCGCGACCGTGCGCATCAAGTGGCCGTGCTCGGAGAGGCCGTAGCCGGAGGCGATCTCCTTGAGCGTGTCGGAGCCGTGGTGCATCTGCTCGAAAGCGGGCATCAGGTCGGCCATGGTGTTGGCCATGGTGGCCGACATGCCAAGGCGCGCCGAGGCGTCGGCGGCCAGTGCGGCGATATCGCCCTCGCCGAGCTGGCGGTTGTAGATCTGCACGTCGCCGATGGTGCCGTTGAACAGGCTGTGGGCCTCGTCGGTCTTGTCGGAGCGCCAGGCGCGCGACCCGCCGACCACCAGCGGGGCGTCGTTACGGGCGATGCCGAGCTTGAACTCCGGCTCCGACGCGGCCAGCTCGCCGTTGAGCCAGATCTCGATCCCGTCCTTCCCGAAGGTCAGCGCGAAATGGTAGGTCTCGCCGGCCGAAAGCACCACGTCGGGCACCTTGAGATATTCGTAGCCGTCCTCTTCCTCCATCACCACGACGATGGTGCCGTCCTTGATCCAGACGGTGAACTCGCCGGCGCTCTTGTCCGACAGGTCCTTCGAGATCAGCGCCATGTCGCCGTAAAGCGTGTCCAGCGAGAAACTCAGCGATATCGTCCCGCGGCCAAGCTCAAGGGCGTC
>NZ_LNCI01000035.1 GCF_001509585.1 Tropicimonas marinistellae
AGTTCGAATCTTGCCGTCCCGACCACTAGTTAGCAGTAAACCGGATGGACGGTTTTACAGGCCGTTTTACAGGTTTGTTTGCCGTTCATCCCACAGCGGCAGTCGGCTGACGAGAATCTGAGCAGCACTTCGGGGGGGGATTCGAGAACACCTCGCCACCATAGTCGCACATTCGAGTGGGCGCCCGTGGCTACCGAGAAAGCCGACCCCACAGGGCCGGCCAAGTTGCTTAGGCTGCCGGGCGCGGCAGCAACTTCGGAAGATAAGGAAGGGCCGCAGGATCGCGCGTGTTGAAATACCGCTCCGAGTGATCGGGGATCCAGACGGTGTCAACGAACTCAATGTATAGAGCCAGCATGTCTTGAGGGTACTGGCGCGCTTCGCCCTCCCATTCGCCACACTTGTGAGTATAGAACTTGTGGCGATTGGCATGGTCAGGGTGGTACTTTCTGAGCCAGTCGGCGAATAGACGTCCGACGCTGACGTCCGGGCGATTCTCTGTGCCATTTGGTGCACGATCCGCCATGATATGGCCAACCATTTCGAGGCGCCCCCAGAGACGGTAGGCCAACTCCGATATGACAGAGAAGTAACCAGGCTCGACCCTGTCCCAGTTCTCATTGAAGCGCTTGATGAATGCCGGGATGCGGCCGCCATACGAACCAGTCTTTCGAATGGATGGAAGGACTTCAGAGGTAATCCACTTCTTGAAGCGCTTCGCCTCTGGCTTGGATGAGCCGAGGATTGCCGAGTACAACCCTGACTCATTGATGATGCGAACGTTTTGCTTTCCGCCAGGGGTATCGATCTGAGCGACCCCCTTTTCATCGTCATCCAGTCTGGCAGAGATGTCCGATGGATTTTTGATACCAAGCTTGTTGGCGACCTCTCGCATGACGAACCAAGGTTCGCCATTTCTATCGATTACACGAAAATCGGTGTCGTCCTCATACTGGAAGACTTGCATTGCATACTGCATCGCGCTGCCCCTCCTTCGGGCATTCTGCGCCGCAGCGATCCGCTTGACTGCCCTTGATTACGTAGGCTAAGACAAGCATACTGTGAGTGGGAGGACGCGCTGCGACGCGTTTTCAAATTCCAGGCCGGGATGATCTGTGGAGGAGAGTCCCGGCCAACCCACTGATTCCAAAAATACGAGACCGTTTGTCGCGAGTCCACCGCGATAGTTCGTGTTGTGTTCTATCCGCATCGATAGTCATCACTCTGACCGAATCATCGGCGAGAACCCGCGCGTTAGCGTTAGAAAACTCGGCTTCTCATTGCTCACCAACGCATGATCTGTGTTGTGGCCGCTTATCGGTCGAGGTCTTCTCCACCTCAATTCTGAGAAGACCGACAACACGCTCGGTTCCGCTACCAGT
>NZ_LNCI01000036.1 GCF_001509585.1 Tropicimonas marinistellae
CCGGTGAGGGGATCCGACTAGGCCGTGGCGACGCTAGCTTCGCCACGCGCCTGGCGAGAGAAGAGCGCACAGAACACGTCGCGGAGAATACGGGCACGGTCCATGTTCGCCTCGCGGCGCACGCGCTCAACTTCCTCGTATGACGGCCATTCGAAGACTATATGCTCGGTGCTCATTTAAGATCTCCTGCTGCTGAACATCGCCGCTGTTAGCGATATCGCCGAGCGCCTGCGGTTTTCCAAGTCATGACCGGCATGAAGCTGACGCAATCCTGCCAACGGCTGTGACGTCCCAATGGCCGCCGTGAGCAATGATGCTCGGCGAATGGACTTCGCACACCAGTTCAGGGTCGAGGCAGGTGTCCATTCGCATCTCTTCTTGAATGCCCCCTTCGGCGGCGTGAACGCCACTCTTCCGAAGCAGCGCTGCCTCTGTTTTTCCGCTATGATGGGGCTTCCCGAGTGTGCGTTTCAATTTGTGGAGCGCACGCCTGTCGCGCGTTGGCGGGGATGTGCGGTGGCTCATGGGTTTCCTTGGAGTGAGTGCTGATCGCGTCGATCCCATGAATCGGTGACCGCAGCTCCATGTCGCGCGCGGATGAGGTGCGGTTACGCCAACATGAAAGCCGCTGCGGGAGGCATTCATCACCCTGGCAATCGCCTGTCGGTCAATGGCTTCGTGGTCTGGAGGCCCGGGAGATCGGCGGTGCCACATCGAAGTCAGGGAACCGGCCACGCCGTCATTGGTTGACCTTGTGTGAGCGCAACACGCCTGGCTGAGCCGACGACTCTCGTGTCGACGTCGGCGGAGACCAGTCCGCCCGGTGCTACGCAGGATACCAGTGCGACAACCGCATACCCTGGCATCAAGCGTGACCCGTGTGTTGATCGATGCAGCGCGGCGTTCGAATGCTCGCGATCGCTCTTCCACGTAACGGCAGGCAAGCCAACACTCTCCTGCACCAAAATCCACACGAAGGCTTCAACAGCGAACCGCGGATCGCCATCGATTTGTCGGGGACCAATGGGTGAACCAAGGCAACTTGGTCGGCTGATCACTCAACAGGCGCTGGTCAGAAAACGGCCGATCCATACCGCTCTTCTCTGTTTGCACCTTTGAATCAGAACCGTCGCCAGATGAGACTCCCGAACATCAACTTTTCCCTGTTCGATCCCCTGTTGAAGGAAGCAGGATTCAGTTCCGCACATGGAACGAGATCCTACCGGCCTAGTCGGATCCCCTCACCGG
>NZ_LNCI01000037.1 GCF_001509585.1 Tropicimonas marinistellae
CCGGCGCCGACGGTGCGGCCGCCTTCGCGGATGGCGAAGCGGAGCTTCTCTTCCATCGCGATCGGCGCGATCAGTTCCACCGTGAAGCTCACGTTGTCGCCCGGCATCACCATCTCGGTGCCCTCGGCCAGCGTCACCGTGCCCGTCACGTCCGTGGTGCGGAAGTAGAACTGCGGACGGTAGTTGGCGAAGAACGGCGTGTGGCGGCCGCCCTCTTCCTTGGTCAGGATGTAGGCCTCGGCCTCGAACTTCGTGTGCGGCGTCACCGAGCCCGGCTTGCAGAGAACCTGCCCGCGCTCCACGCCGTCACGGTCCACACCGCGCAAGAGCGCGCCGATGTTGTCGCCCGCCTCGCCGCGGTCCAGCAGCTTGCGGAACATCTCGACGCCCGTGCAGGTCGTCTTGGTGGTGTCGCGGATGCCGACGATCTCGATCTCGTCGCCGACGTTGATCACGCCACGCTCGACGCGGCCGGTCACAACCGTGCCGCGGCCGGAAATCGAGAACACGTCCTCGATCGGCATCAGGAACGGCTGGTCGACAGGGCGGTCCGGCGTCGGGATGTACTCGTCCACCTCGGCCATCAGCTTCTTGATCGATTCCTCGCCGATCTCGGGGGTCTTGCCCTCGAGCGCGGCCAGCGCCGAGCCCGCCACGATCGGAATATCGTCGCCGGGGAATTCGTAGTCGCTCAGAAGCTCGCGGATTTCCATCTCGACGAGCTCCAGAAGCTCCTCGTCATCCACCTGGTCCACCTTGTTCATGTAGACCACCAGCGCCGGAACGCCCACCTGGCGCGCCAGCAGGATGTGCTCGCGCGTCTGCGGCATCGGGCCGTCGGCCGAGGACACCACGAGGATCGCGCCGTCCATCTGCGCCGCCCCCGTGATCATGTTCTTCACGTAGTCGGCGTGGCCCGGGCAGTCCACGTGCGCGTAGTGACGGTTCTCCGTCTCGTATTCCACGTGCGCCGTCGAGATCGTGATCCCGCGGGCCTTCTCCTCCGGCGCGCCGTCGATCTGGTCATAGGCCTTGAACTCGCCGTAATACTTCGTGATCGCAGCCGTCAGCGTCGTCTTCCCGTGGTCAACGTGACCGATCGTGCCAACGTTTACATGCGGCTTGTTACGCTCAAACTTTTCCTTTGCCAT
>NZ_LNCI01000038.1 GCF_001509585.1 Tropicimonas marinistellae
GATTCGCCTTTGTGCATGAGGTCGAAGCCCTTGTTGATCTCGTCGAGGCTGAGGGTATGGGTGATCATCGGGTCGATCTCGATCTTGCCCTGCATGTACCAGTCGACGATCTTCGGCACGTCGGTGCGCCCGCGGGCGCCGCCGAAGGCGGTCCCGCGCCAGACCCGGCCGGTGACCAGCTGGAACGGCCGGGTGGAGATTTCCGCCCCCGCCGGCGCCACGCCGATGATGATCGATTCGCCCCAGCCCTTGTGGGCGCATTCCAGTGCGGTGCGCATCACCTGAACGTTGCCGGTGGCATCGAAGCTGTAATCCGCCCCGCCGCCCGTCAGCTCCACCAGATGCCCCACCAGGTCGCCCGTCACCTCCGCGGGGTTCACGAAATCGGTCATCCCGAAGTGCCGCGCCATATCCGCCTTGGCCGGGTTCAGGTCCACGCCCACGATCTGGTCCGCGCCCGCCAGCCGCAGCCCCTGGATCACGTTCAACCCGATACCGCCGAGCCCGAACACCACCGCCCGCGCGCCGATCTCCACCTTCGCGGTGTAGATCACCGCCCCGATCCCCGTCGTCACGCCGCAGCCGATGTAGCAGATCTTGTCGAAGGGCGCGGCCGGGTCCACCTTGGCCAGCGAGACCTCCGGCAGAACCGTGTGGTTGGCGAAGGTCGAGCAGCCCATGTAATGCAGGATCGGCGTGCCGTCGAGCATCGAGAAGCGCGAGGTCCCGTCGGGCATCAGCCCCTGCCCCTGCGTGGCGCGCACCGACTGGCAGAGGTTGGTCTTCGGGTTGAGGCAGTATTCGCATTCCCGGCACTCGGCTGTGTAGAGCGGGATCACGTGATCGCCCGGCTTGAGCGAGGTCACGCCCGGCCCCACCTCCAGCACCACGCCCGCGCCCTCATGGCCCAGGATCGCCGGGAACAGCCCCTCCGGGTCCGCCCCGGACAGCGTGAACTCGTCGGTGTGGCAGATCCCTGTCGCCTTGATCTCCACCAGAACCTCCCCGGCCTTCGGGCCCTCAAGGTTCACGTCCATAACCTCCAGCGGCCTGCCCGCCTCAATTGCTACCGCGGC
>NZ_LNCI01000039.1 GCF_001509585.1 Tropicimonas marinistellae
TGTCGCCGGTATCGAGCGTCAGGATGACCCGCTTGTTCTGCTCCAGGTAGGACGCGACGGTTGCGCCGGCGAGGTCGACGATGTCGGTGTTGGCCTCGTAGTCGGTGACCTTTGCCTTGTCGGCCGTGCCGTTCACGCGGAATGCCTCGGTCAGCAGGAAGGTATCGGTGCCGGTGCCGCCCGCGGCGCGGTCCGAGCCGCCCTCGAACTCGAACAGGTCGTCCCCGGCATCGCCGAACAGCCGGTCGTCTCCCGGGCCGTCGCGCAGGATGTCGTTGCCCGCGCCGCCTTCGAGCCGGTCGATGCCGGCATCCCCCTCCAGCAGGTCATCGCCGGAGCGCCCGATCAGCGTATCGTCGCCGCCGAGACCGAAGAGCGCGTCACGCTGGCTGTCCGCCCCCACCAGCACGTCGTTGCCGGCGGTGCCGAATTGCTCGGCATAGGTCCCGCCCGCTGCCTCGATGGTCACGAATACCGTGCCGGTGTCACTGCCGCCCTGGCCGTCGTCGACGACATAGCCGAAGCTGTCTTCGCCCGAGAAATCCGCATCCGGCGTGTAGCTCCAGCTGCCGTCGGGGGCGACCGATGCCGTGCCATGCGCCGCCTCGGTGTCGCGCGCGTAGCTCAGCGGGTCTCCCTCGGGGTCGGTGGCGGCAAGCTGGCCGGTCACCTCGAGGTTCGCCTCCCCGGTCGCCGTTTCGTCCGGCGCCGCAGGCGGGTCGTTCACCGGCGTTACCGTGACGTCGACGGTCACCTGATCGGTACCGCCCTTGCCGTCGCTGGCGATGACGTCGAACGCGTCGACGCCGAAGTAGTTCAGCGCCGGTGTGTAGCTGTAGCTGCCATCGGTAT
>NZ_LNCI01000004.1 GCF_001509585.1 Tropicimonas marinistellae
AGTGTTGGTCGGCTGACTGTGCATTGCCGACCTCGAGCCTCCAAGGGCAAGGTCCGGTGTGGGACCATTGCGGACCCTTGCTATGAAGCGTTCAACCGTCGCGACCCGGCCCAAACCCGACTTTCACCACAGCTGTCGCGAACGTCAGTTAACTGCCCTGCTTGCGGATCATCAACCTCAAGAACGATTGCGGTTTTCGTGTTGCAGATCCATGTTCCATTCAAAGGTGAAAAACTCGCTTCAAAAAAGTCCGGCTCAAGATTTGACAATGCGCACCAGCCAGCGCCGCAATGCCCCGGGAAGGCCAGAATGGACTTACAACGATCGACCCGGACTGATGGACACTCGTCGCGCGTATTGCCCTGGAATTTCGTCGCCATTGTCTTTGCCGCGCTTGCGATTGCAGCCGTGGCCACCGCCTGGCTCCTCGAACGCCCCATGGTCCCGGCGGCATTGGCCGGCACGATCATGGGTTTCTTCGGAACGGTTCTGGCCAACCTGGCGCGAGCGCTGTTCGCTGGTGCGATAGTCCTGCTTGCAAGCCTGGCCGGCAGCGAGGTTCCTGCCTGGATGATCCCGGCCATCATCGCGCCGCTGTTATGCGCCTTTTCCGGTTGGGAAATCGGCAAGACAGGCACCCGCGCACATGCATAGGGCTTCTTGCCTGGATCATGCTCATCGGACCGGCCGGCAACGGCTCCGCACTGGAACTTTTCGCCGCCTACCTTGTCCCACTCCTGGTTGGGAGCCTGCTCGCTGCCGGTCTCGGGGCAGAGGCGCTCGCATCGAGACCGCCTGCTGGCGCCCGCTACGGACGAGCCCACGCGATTGCCCTAGCCATCGGCCTCTCAACATCGATCATCCTGTCCTGGCAGTTCGACCACCCCGGAGCACATTGGATCATGACACTGTTTGTCGTGCGCGCTCTGGGCGATCCCGGCACGCACAGGAAAAAGGCTCTCTGGACCGGGCTTGCAACGATGCTCGGCGCGGTGACGGCGGCCCTCGTCACTTTTGTCCCCTTGCCGCCATCACTGTTCACGGTTCTGGGGGCTCTGTTCCTCCTGATCGGTCTCCGACTTATGCCCCTGCCGGATGCGAAATCGTCCCTGTTCATGTCTGCCGGCGTGGTCCTGGCCACCGCGCCGACCCTCGACGCCGCCCTGTATCGCGGCGGGGCGGCCTTGGCCGCATCGCTGCTCGCGATAATGCTCTCCTACGCATCGGCCCTTCTGACCGAACGGCTCGAGCGGACGAGGCTTGCCCAGGGAGATCATGACGAGATCTAGTGGCAACCCAGACCGATTTGATGCTCTACTGGGTGAAAGGTCTTGAACAAATGTCATTTGGAGTAGAGCTGTTATGCCCGCAATGATCAGACGACATTTCCTGAAGGCGGC
Organism: Tropicimonas marinistellae; assembly: GCF_001509585.1. Lineage (GTDB taxonomy): Bacteria > Pseudomonadota > Alphaproteobacteria > Rhodobacterales > Rhodobacteraceae > Tropicimonas > Tropicimonas marinistellae. The sequence goes on from NZ_LNCI01000004.1 coordinate 1,401, forward strand.
CCTGTCCGGTTCGACCGCCATGGCGCTTCCCGGAATCGGATGGGCGCAATCGATTTCCTTGTCGGATATCGGTGGATCGATCCTCGGTGGGCCGCCGGCAACCGTCTTCACGGCCCGCGAGATCGTGACCCTCGACGCATCCAGACCCCTCGCGCGGGCCGTCGCCGTCGTAAACGACCGGATCCTTGCGACCGGATCGCTGGAGGAGGTCGAGGCCGTCCTTGGCGATCAACCCTACGAGATCGACGCCCGTTTTGCGGACCTGGTCATTGTGCCCGGTTTCATTGCCCAGCACGATCATCCGATCCTCGCTGGCCTGACCATGTCTTCGCTCATCCTATCCATCGAGGATTGGGAACTACCAAACGGAACCGCGAAAGCAGTCTCTGACAGGGACGATTTCATGACGCGGCTTGCAGCCGCCGAGGCAGACATGACCGACCCCGACGCGCCCTTGCTCACCTGGGGCTACCACGCGTCCTTCTTCGGACCTCTGACTCGCGCCGACCTCGACACCATCAGCCGCGATAGGCCGATCTTCGCTTGGGTGCGTTCCTGCCACGAGTTTGTCCTGAACACAGCGGCTATGGAGAAAGCCGGCGTGACCAAGGAACTCATTGCAGGCTGGTCAGCCACCGAGCAAGCCCAATCGAGCTTCGAGAATGGCCACTTCTGGGAGCAGGGTCTCTTCGCCGTGCTTCCGAAAATCGCCCCCATGGTTGCTGAGCCTGGTCGGTTTCGCCACGGGCTGGAAATCATGCGGGACTACATGCACGCCAAGGGTGTCACCTTCGGCAACGAGCCGGGCGGCATTCTGGCCCGACCCGTGCAGGAAGCCGTGAACGAGGTGATGTCATCGCCCTCCATGCCCTTCCGCTGGAGTTTTACCCCTGACGGGAAGAGTCTGGTCGCCGCTTATGACGATGACCTCCGGGTGCTCCGCGAAACCGAGGCGCTGATCGACTGGTACGGGGGCATGACCAGCATGGCGGAGAAAAGCATCAAGCTGTTCTCTGACGGGGCGATCTATTCACTCGCCATCCAACTGCGCGATCCTCCGATTGGGGATTACCATGGCGAATGGATGATGGATCGCGATGCATTCGAGCGTGCCTTCCGCATTTACTGGGACGCCGGCTACCAGATGCATGTGCATGTAAATGGCGATGCCGGGCTTGATCGGGTTCTGGACGCGCTTGAGGAAAACCTGCGGCGCAATCCGCGCTACGATCATAGGACCGTGATCGTTCATTTCGCGGTCAGCGCCCCGGACCAGGTCGAGCGAATTAAACGGCTCGGGGCCATTGTCAGTGCAAATCCTTACTACGTGACGGCCCTGTCGGATCGATACAGTGAAACCGGCCTCGGGCCGGAACGGGCAGACCAGATGGTTCGGCTCGCGGACGTCGATCGCGCCGGGGTTTCCTGGTCGCTGCATTCTGACATGCCCATGGCACCTGGTGACCCGCTGTTCCTGATGTGGTGCGCGGTGAACCGGATGACCAGTTCCGGGCGTGTCGCCGGCGAAAACCAGAAGGTATCGGCCGAGGCTGCACTACGCGGCGTCACGATCAACGCTGCCTACTCGCTCCGGCTGGAGAAGGACCTTGGCAGTATTGAACCCGGCAAGCGCGCGAATTTCACCGTTCTCGACAGGAACCCCACAACAGTCGACCCGATGACGATCAAGGATATCATTGTGTGGGGGACCGTAATGGAGGGTGATGTCCTGAAGATCCAGCCTGCCGGTCAGGACGACGCCACCTTGCGTCAAGGCTGGGAGTCCAACGTGCATGACTTCGCAAGTCACGCTCTCCGCCACGCACTGTCCGCAGTCCATAGCCACATTTGAGGTGATCCAGCTGCATCCATCGGCGTAGCCGGTGCGCCAAGCGCCAGCCGAATGGCATTTCGTCTACGCTAGTTCTAAGCGCCGATAAGCGGCCATACGTTGATTGTGCAGCAAACTTCCGTTCCCCGCCCTTTTTTGACTATTGCTGCACGGCAGCGCGACGATCGCCATCGGTTGGGGTTTCACAGCACCGACGTCAAATGACAGTTTTCGGGTCTCAAGCCAGATTATTAGATTGAAGGCGGCATGTTAGCTGTGTTCGATAGCGCTGGCTGCGAGCCCTCGCAACCATAATTTATACACGATATCAATTGCTTAAAGTCGACATCGGCCGATCAAGTTTTTGATGTCGCGTATTGCATCAACGCAAGATCAACGTTTGACGAGTCCACAGGATCGAACGGCTGGAATCGATGCTCTGGCATGGCCCAGCGAAGGCACCGCTCCAATTCGTACCCAAGGTAGTGTTCTTGATATCGGCTCGTGAAACAAAAGAACTGACGACATCGGATTTCCATGTTTCGGATCGCGCGCTCGAGCAGGCTCCCACTGCCCGAAAGGACCCCTCTTCTGTTCCCATCTGCCTCCAGGCTGCGATCATTGACGTTGTCACCAATGATTGCCTGGTGCCAGATCGCTCATTCACCTGCTGAAATCGGTATCGGTTCAACGTGGGTTTTTCTTGGATCTTCGACGTAGTCGCGCCAGTCGTGCTTCTGCTCGAAACCAAGCATGGTGCGGATCTTCAGGTTGGAGAATAGTGCTTCGTTCTCGTGCAGCTCGCGCGTCACCGGGACATCCGCATAGAACCGCCGGATGATCTCGCTGTTGGGAATATCCACCGAATTGGTGTCGTTACCGGCATTGAAGATCTGGAAGCCGAGCCCGTCGGCCTTGAGGCACAGATCGACGATCTGCCCGAGGTCGCGGGCGTCGATGTAGCAAAAGATGTTGCGCCGCCGGCAGCCCGGATCGGCAAAGAAGCCCGGGAAGCGTTCGTATTCATGCGGCTCCATCACGTTGCCGATGCGCAGGCCATAGATGTCGGCCCCCGAACGGCGCTGAAACGCGCGGGCGGTCTTCTCGTTGACCACCTTCGAAAGCCCGTAGCTGTCCATCGGGTTGGTATCGTGCTCCTCGTCCACCGGCAGGTAGTCCGGATGCGCGACCCCGTCCGCAAAGCAGACACCATAGGTTGTCTCTGACGAGGCAAAGACGATCTTGGGGATGCCGAGCTTCACCGCCGCCTCGATCACGTTGTAGGTGCCGATGGTGTTCACCCGGAAGGTCTCGTGGTCGGGGTTGATCAGGATCCGTGGCACGGCCGCGAAATGCACCACCGCGCCTAAGGCAGGCACCCCGCTGCCCGGATCCAGCTCGTCGAAATTGGCATAGCTGGTCATCACGTTGAACATCGACCCGCTGTCGGTGATGTCAGCAATCAGGTTGTCGATGCCCGGCTCGTCAAGCGGGCTGAGATCTACATTGACAACCCGATGCCCCTTGTCCCGCAGATACCGGCAAACATAGCGCCCGGCCTTGCCAGACCCGCCTGTGAACAGAATACGCATCGGCAGTGTTTCCTTTCTATCCCCCTACTGTCGCTCCGACCCCAAAGGGCGACCACCGCGCAGACATTTCCGACAAGAACCATTTCACCGACACAGCGCAGCACACTCTCTCGCGTTGACCACCATCGCAGAAGTCCAAGCAGCACCAGCGCCGCAAAGGTCGCAAACAGAGATGCGATGAAGGTCGCCGTCGTCGGTGCGAACAAAAAGTATTGCGTCAGCGGGATAGACCCGAAGGCGACGAACGAGAAAAAGGTCATCAAACCGTCGAGCGCCGGGGATCCGTTGCGCATGTCGGGCATCTCCAGCTCGTAGCTCATCATCATGTCGGCGATGAGTTCCGGGCACTTTTTCAATTCGCGCGACATCCGGTCAGCCGGAATGGGTTCGAGACCACGTTCGACCAACATCTGTACGATCTCGCGTCGCTCGCGTTTGGGGTTGGCATTCAACTCTTCCAGTTCGATCCTACGGTGGGAAATGTAGAGATCGCGCTGCGACCGTGTTGAAGGGAACTCGCCCAACCCCATCGAAACCGCGTCCGCAAAGAGATTGGCCAGACCGAACACGAGGACTGCCAGCGCACAGATCTGCGCCGCGCCGTCAGCCGAGGCACCCGCGAATCCCGCAACGATGGCGAATGTCGTGACAATCCCGTCATTGCCGCCATAAACGATCTGCTTCAGCGATTCCTGAATCTGGCCGAGGCCGTGTTCTTTCCGGCGATGAAGTCCCCCGTCGATGTCCACTTGTGCCGCCTTTGTTCGCGTATCGTTTTCCAAATGATACCTGCACCCTCCTGACAACAGGCTGACGTAAACTCGGAAGGCGGAAGGGCGTGCAAGAACGACCACGAATGCACGGCTCTTGGTTTTTCAATCGTCCTCGAAGATCCCCTGTTCGGCCTGCTTGTGGCAGGCGTTGCAATTGGCCCAGGACTTCGCTTTCTCGAACTGGCGCTTCGAAACCTCCTCCTCGTGCTCATGCCGGAACCACGGCAAATCGGAGATGCGCAGAGGCACGGCGCTTCCCTTCGAACGATCCCGTCCGGCATTCGCTACGAGATAGGCCTCGATTTCGGCGCGGGTCTCCCCATACAGTCCGGCATCCTCGCCAAAATGATCGTCCAGAGTGCCCATCATGACTTTCCAGGACTGCGGTGGAAGGAAGCCAGCCGGATAGACCATGTGACAGGCGCTGCATTCCTCCAACGTCGCCGCATGGGTGACGGGGGGCATGTATTCCATCTCGTCCGAATGTGCGGCCCCGGAGAGCGCAATGGTGGCAACGGCGAGGAACGGCGTGATTTTCATGTTCGGTTTCCCTATGGGTCAGAAGCTGTCGAGCCAGGCGAGCACATCGGCCTTTTCGGCGGCAGTGCAGTCGCGACCGAGTACAGAGTTGCAATTCCGGCCGAACCATTTCTCGACGAACTTGACGTCGGTGAACCGTTCCGGGTTGGAAGAGGGAGCCAGTGGCTCAACCGGCTTGCCGGTCCGTGCTTGCCCAGTGGCTTTCGGGTCGGTCGTGTGACAGGTCGTGCAGGAGGGCGTATCTGGCTTGCCGCCGGTGTGGTTGGCCATGAACAAGGCCTGCCCGCGCTCGGCGGATGCCTCCGCGCCGGCCTCGGCCGAATATTGGGCCAGAAGATCGGCGGGCGATGTCGACTGCGCGGCGGCCGGATAGGCCAGTAACGCAAATGGCAAGACCAACAGGTATTTCATTTTGAGGTTTCCTTGGGGATTTCGATCAAAAAGGGGCTGAACCATCCGGTTTCGGCATCGGCATGGCAGGCCAAACAGTTCAATTTCGAGTAGATCGGCGCACGCAGGAAGGTCTCCTCCGCCACGTTTTCGTGCAGATCGTCCCAGGCGCGGGTCTCGGTGATGCGACCGGTTGGATCCTTCCGCGCGTTCGCAAACACGTGCGCGGGCCGGGTCTGCGCGCTCGAAGCGTCATGAGCGACCAGCCATTCAGTGATCCGGGCGTTGGTCTCGTCATCGAGGCGCGCGTCCTCGACAAAGTGATCATCGAGATTGGCCATGATCACCTGCCATTCCGAGCCCGACAGAAGGCTGGGGTGATAGGCGACGTGGCAGGCAGTGCATTCCTCCGCAAAGACCTCGTCGAGCACGGCCACCGGCGCTCCGTCTGGCACCCCGGTGTCCCGCTGCCAGACCTGGACCGTCAGACCGGCCAGAAGGGCAATCACGGTCAGAGCGATGCGGGGACGGGAAACCACGTTTCTGCCGGGATGATCGCCGGGTCGGCGCTCCTTGGTGCCTGTCACCATGGACCGAACAAGGTTCTCCCGGCTGCGCCGGCTTTCGAAGATCGCGGCCGCGACATGGGCGAGGATCATGACGATGAGCAGAATCGCGAGGATTTCGTGGAGTTCCAGACCCGCCTCGCCGATTCCGTAGGGCAGTGAGAGGAGCGGTCCGGTTCTTAAAACTCCCCCGAGCCCGGTCAGTCCGGCGATCCCGAGCAACTCCACGACCGCCATCAGCCCAAGCATCATCAGGCCACCGGCCGGGTTGTGACCAAGGTGTCGGCCAGCGTCCCCTCCCGTCAGATGGGACAGGATCTCGGCGGGCGGGCGCAGGAAGTCCCGGAACCGGGCATGGGTCGGCCCGAGGAATCCCCAAACTATTCGAGCCGCAACCAAAGCCATCGCGAGCAGTCCCGAGGCGATGTGAAGCGTGATCCAGGGCGCTCCCAGAACGAATCCGGTCACCGCGGCGGTGGCGATGCAGACAACGAGCGCCCAGTGAAACAGGCGGACCCAGATATCCCAGACGAGGACCGGATCTCTGCGGGTGGGCATATGGGATGTTGCGGCGTCAGTCATACCTGTCTCCAACACCCGAGTCGGGCTGATGGTGACAGGATGGCAGGTGCCCGCTGACGGCGGACTGATCGGCAATGTCAGGGAGCTGTCAGGTTGCGGAAGCTACGGCGGGAAGTGTTACATGGACGGATAGTCCCGGGGTGCCGGGGTGTAGCTCCAGCTTTCCGCCGAGTGCCTCTGCAAGCTCGGAAGCGATCGCCAGCCCGAACCCGCTGCCGGTCGAAGTCTCGTCAGCCCGCACGCCTCGGCGCGTCATCTCCGCCAATCGCTTGGGCGGAATGCCGGGACCGTCGTCACTAATCGTGATCTCAACTGTATGGCCGGTCTCGCGGGCCTTTACACCGACGCGGGACCTCGCGTGGCGGGCGGCATTCTCCGCGAGTGCCCCCAGTATCTCGGTCAGGTCCCCGGTTTCCGCACTGACTTCCAGCGACGGCACGACGTCCACTTCCCAGGAAAGCGCCTCGCCGGGCGAGGTTCTGATCAGCACCCTAACTACCGATCTTGCGACTTCGGCAACATTGCAGCGAGCGGTTTCGTGATGCAGCGACGCACGCGCGCGCATCAATTCCCGATCCACATGTCCCCGCATAGTCTCGACGGTGTCCTCGATGGCCTCTGCATGTTCGTCCTGTCGGTCGTCGCGCAACCGCCCGGCCTCGCCGAGCATCGCCTGAAGTGGTGTTTTGAACCCATGTGCCAAATCGGCGGCACGCATACTGGCACGGGAAACCTCTGCTTCCCGTTCTGCGAGGAGCGCGTCAACCTCCCTGGCCAAGGGGATCACTTCGGTTGGAAAGTCCTCGCCAAGCCGCCGCGAGGAACCGGACCGAATCTCTGCGATCCGGGTCTCAACACGGCCGAGTGGACGCAGCCCGATGGCCACTTGGGCCGCCATCGCGAAAATCAGCACAGCCACCAGGACGACGAGATAGGGCAACAGGTCGGTTGTGAATTCTTGGCTGGCGGCCTGAAGGTCCGCCCGGTCCACAGCAACCGCGGCGCGCATCGGTATCTCGCCGAGTCTTGCAGGCAGGATTACGCTGCGTTCGACCGTCAGGATCGATTGCTCGGCGGGACCTTCAAGCATGTGGACATGCTCGCCCCCATCCGGAAGCTCATCGACTGGCAGCGGTATCTCGTGATCCCAGAGCGACCGTGACCGGAGCAACCGCCCCTCCACCACAATCTGCCAATATAGGCCACTGAGCGGACGGTCGAATCGCGGATCGGCTGGCTGGTGGGAGAGATAGATCTGCCCGTCCGCATCCCGTTCGACCCCGGAGAGAACCTGATCGAGATGCACCGAGAGTTCCGCCAGCGCGCGGCGGTCGGCGTGGGCCGAGAACAACAGTGATATCCCGACAGCGGCGATCGCCAGCGCGACCACGACCGCCACCGCTCCCGTCGCGAGAAGCCGCCGGCGCAGCGAATAGGGCCTCACCCGTCCGGGTCCGACGGCTCGAGGAAATACCCGAAGCCTCGACGGGTTCCGAGGATTCCCGGACCAAGCTTCCGGCGCAGGCGCGTGACGACAGCTTCGAGTGCGTTGGCTTCGCGGGCATCCTCGTCGCCGTAGAGATGCTCAAGCAACTCGCTGGGGGTGATGATTCTTTCCCGGTGCAGCATCAGGTAGGCGAGGAGCCGGTATTCGAGCGCCGTGACCGCCATGGGAACCCCGCGCAGGGAGACCGACATCCGGTTCGTATCGACGATGAGGTCGCCAGCCTCCTGCAAGGCGGAGCCGCGCCCCGCCGAACGCCGCACAAGCGCCCTTGCGCGTGCAACCAGTTCCTCCATGCGAAAGGGTTTGGGCAGGTAGTCATCCGCGCCGGCGTCGATCCCTTCCACCCGTTCCGTCCAGGCTCCGCGCGCCGTCAGCACAAGGACCGGCATGTCCCGATCATTGCCGCGCCAGCGCTTCAGAACCGTCAGGCCATCGAGCCGCGGCAGGCCGAGATCGAGGACGACCAGATCGTACTCCTCGGTATCGCCGAGGAACCAGGCCCCTTCCCCATCCGCGCAGGTCTCGACCCGGAACCCCGCGCTCCGCAGCGCCGTTCCGAGGTCGGAGGCAATCCTCGTGTCATCCTCGACGACGAGAGCACGCATGGGGTCAGTCCTCCTCTTCCTCAAGAACCTCGCCGGTCTTTGCGTCCACCAGAACTTCGAGGATGCGCCCGTCAGGCGTGATCAGTTGGAACTCGTAGACATATTGCCCGTGTTCGCGCTCCAGTTCGACCTCGAGCAGTGTCGCGGAATATCGCTCCGACACATCCTGCATCACCATAGCGAGAGGCAGGATCTCGCTGCGGGCGGTCGCCTGGCGGGCAAGGTCATGGTCAGACTCGGCTTGGGCGGGTCCGGCAAACGTCAGGATCAGAAGACAGCATACGTATTTCACAGGCGCCAGTATCGCGGGTTCGACCTGACAGCGGCCTGACAGCCGATGCCTTTGTCTCACATACCATGACTTGCAGACGCCCGCACGCCAGTCTGACAGGGGTGACCCGGCTCAGCCGTTGTTCCAGCGCATACCGCGCCCTGGCCCATTGCCGCGCCCATTTCCCTGCCCGGTCCCCATGCCGGTCCCGCCGAAATCCACGGAAGTCAGAACGCCATCGCCATTGAGATCCATGCGATCGCGCCAGATCTGCGCTCCGGCGACATATTCATTCCGGGTGACCAACCCATTTCCGTCGGTGTCGATCTGGGAACGGACGATCTGCCGTGCCCCGCGCAGGGAGTTGGTCTGGCGTCCACCGACAGATTGCGGTGTGATCCGGTCAAACTCTTCAGTGGAGAGGGCGCCGTCGCCATTCGTGTCATAGGTGGTAAAGAGCGCGGCCCGCCGGGTCTCGACCTCGCCCAGTGTGACCCTGCCGTCATTGTTTGCGTCCCAACGCGCCATGAAACCACCGCCGCCCGTGAGTTGTTGAGCCATGGCAGAGGTTCCAAGAATGGTCAGCGCCATTGCAAGCGGAAGGGCGAAGCGTGTCATGATATCCTCCAAAACAACAACGTCGCGCATTCCTGATACGGACTCTGCGCCGATTACCGTCGCATGTCTGTAGCAAAAATGTAATCGCTCGAGAGAAGAGTCAGGCCAGTCGCAAGCGCCCCGAAATTGGGGATGCGGGACGCTCGCCGGCCTGAATATGGCCTGGCGCTCAGAGGACCACTCAACCCCTCGACGCACCTGAGAAGCTAAAACCTGTCTGCTGCGTTGGCAATCAAGCGTGTAGAGATCCGCTGCGGGTAGCCGACAAAGCGGTGATTTTCTCTGCACGACTCCACCTCAAGCAACGATTCGACCGGTGAACCCGGGCGGCGCCAGTAGCATCGGCAAGTCGAGACGGTTTGACGTCTCGCGAAAACGGCCCGGACCAAATCGATGACATCGCCCGACCATGGTCTGAAGAGTTCGCGCGTCGGGTCGGGTTTTGTGGCGATATCGGGCAAGCGCCCAGCGAAAACACCGCCTCGCGAGTTCCGGGTGGCCAATGGGGAGATACCTTATGTTGAAAGAAGTCAGGGACCTGCTGTCCTCAACTGCAAGCCTTGCCATCACCGCGACACTATTCGTCTCTGCGCCGTTTGATGTTCGCCTCGATAGTGAGACAGCGTTGGTTTCGATCGAGCGTTCCGTCGCCTGGGCCAAGGACAAAGACCGGGACCGCGATGACGATGACGATGACGATGACGATGACGATGACGATGACGATGACGATGACGATGACGATGACGATGACGATGATCGGGATGATGACCGCTCTGGCAAGGGCGGCGGTCGTGACGATGATCGGGACGATGATGACGACGACGATGACGACAACAGCGGTCGCGGCAATAGCCGGGACGACCGTAGCGACCGGGATGACGATGATGATGACGACAAAGGTCGGGGGCGTGGTCGTGGACGCAGCGGAAGCGATGACGACGACGATGGCAATGGCATCGAGGTAACGTTCAGCGACGGCACGAAAATCGAGATCGAGAACGGCCGCTTCGAGCGCAAGGACGCCAGTGGTCGAACGATCGAAGAACGCCCGGCACGGAAGAGCGACTATGCGAAGCTACAGCAGGCCGGCACTGCGGGCGGCAGCGCCGTTTCCAGAACGGAAACCGGTCGGGTCGCCGGAAACGGCAAGTTTCGCGGTGGCGGTACGGTTGCGAAAGCGGAATTCAGCGGTGGAAACATCGAGGTCACCTATACCGACGGCTGGAAAGAAGAGATCCAGAACGGTCGCTATGAACTCAAGGACCCGCAAAACAGGACAGTAGTCGAACGCCGCGCGCGGCAATCCGACGTGTCACGACTTTCTAAGGCGTTCCGGTAAGGATCAGGTCTCTGGCCAGCGGTCGTGCGCCATCAGCGCGGCCTCTGTCCGGTTCCGGACCTGAAGTTTCTGAAGAATGATGGTCATGTAATGCTTGACCGTCTTTTCCTGGAGGTCGAGCGTCCGCCCGACCTCCTTATTGCTTTTTCCGGTCGCAACGAGCCGAAGGATCTCCTCTTCACGTGCGGTCAGGCTGTCTAAGGGGTCTTCCTCGGTTTGTTCCTTCGCGGGAGACCGCATCGCCTGCAGGACCTTCATAGCAAGACCCGGCGAGACGTAACTGCGCCCGGCTGCCAGATCCTCGACGGCTGCGAGCAGGTCCTTGCCGCCGATCCCTTTTAGGATGTAACCGTCCGCGCCCGATTTGAGAGCTGTGAAGACATCGTCATCCTCCTCGGAAACGGTAAGGATTGCCACAACCGGCGGCGTGTCGAACTTCTTGATCTCGCCAAGTGCCCACAACCCGCCATCCGGCATGGAAAGGTCAAGCAGCACAAGGTCAGGCTGATGCGCCGCGGTCAAGTCCACAGCATTTCGCCCCGTGTCTGCCTGTCCAACGACTTGGGTTCCCTCGTGAGATCCGAGCAAGGCCGCGACGCCTTCGCGAAACAGCGGGTGGTCATCCGCGATCAAGACGCGCAAGAGAGTCATATCCATTCTCCCAGATCGAACTCCAACCGAAGCTTGCCGCCACTGCCTTCCGCCCGCCTCCCGGCATGGAACACGCCGCCGAGGCTCTCCACGCGGTCACGCAAACCCGACAGGCCGAGTCCAAAGGGCGTCTGCTCCGGATCAAAACCGGAACCGGCATCGCGTACCGACAGGATGAGCCTCGCCTGTTCACAGGCGAGTTGAACCTCCATGCCAGCGCCATCGGCATGACGGCTGGCGTTATTCAGGCCCTCCTGCACGAAGCGGAACAGGCAAAGGCGCGCGGCAAGCGGCATGTCCACGGACAGCTCGCAGGAGATGATTTCGTCGACGGAGTTTCCGGTCCGGGAGCGATGCTCCTCCACAGCCATCGCGACAATCTCGGCGGGTTGACGCTCCGCAACATCCGGAAGTGAAAGGCCGCGCGAAATTGTTCGGATCTCGGTCAGCGCCGCCTCGATGGCGCATTCGATCCCATCAATCTCTTTCTGCGGTTCCGAGGACGAATGCCGATCCCGCAAGCTGTCAAGGCTAAGTGCGGCGAAGGCGAGTTGTTGCGCCGGACCGTCATGCAGGTCTGCCCCGATCTGGCGCAACGAGCGATCAGCACGTTCGGCCGACCGCCCGGCAGCGTCGCGGACGCGCCGGCGCAAATCCTGGTTGCGCTTGGAAAGAGCTTCAAGGTCTTGGAACTGCTTCTGAAGCCGGTCCTGCTGGCGCTCGATAACCCGGCTCCCCCGGAGCACGATCAGGTAGAGAGCGAGCCCCAACCCGCCGAAAGCCCCGAAAACGGTCAGCCAGGAGTCCCGGCGAGCCCGTGAGAGATCCGCCGCAAGTTGTTCGTGAACCTCGTAAAACTCGGCCACGGCGATGATATCGCCAGAATAGTACTCCCGGATCGGTGAGTAGATTTCGAGCAGCGGCAGACCGAGCTGCTGCTCTCCGGCATCCTCGGCGTCGCCCAATGCTTCGAACTCCGCCGCGACCTCTCCCTCCCATGCAGATCGCAGCCCATCGGTCACCGGAAAGACCTCGCCGACAATCGCCTGATCTGAAGCTTCGACGACTCTCCCACCTGGTTTCCAGATCTTGTAGGAAATCACCCGTTCGCCAATCGGGGTGTTCTGAAATATCTCCTCCAGCCCTCGCCTTGCGCCGGGAGAAAGGCTCTCCTGATCCGCCAGTTGCTGTCCGATTGGCGCCAACACGCTCTCCATGAAAAGCGCCGTCGAGTTCGCACTGTTGCGAACCACGTTTTCCTCTATCCGCGCTGAAACGATCATTCCAACGAGGATCGCAGCGACAACAAGAACGGCGCCGCTGGCGACCGCATATTGCGTGGCCAACGGCGCGCCTTTCCAGAGGGATGACTCGTTCGAGAGGTGCTCCATCCCCCTCCTTATGGGATGTTTTAGATGCGCCGAATACGGGCTTTAGTCCGAAGCCCGTGAACAGGCTCGGTTACGACGCCTTCGAAATCGGGCAGGTCTTAAAGCCGAAGATCGCGTAGAGCGGGCAGAAGCCGATCAGGCCGGTGACGAGCGGGATGAGACCGACCAATCCCCAAGGGGTTGCCGGCCCGACAAAGACCAGTGACAGCAGGATCAGGCCAAGAATGATACGCAGCGCGCGGTCGAAGGTGCCTTCGTTTCGAGACATTTTCGCTCTCCATTGCAAGTTTCGAGCTCAGTCTTGCAAAGGGGAACGGCCATGTCGGTGACTTTGTCACCCGGTCTCCTGCGCGATCCGCCCGAGTCCGTCGAAATCAAGGATCTCGATCTCGCCGCGGCGACGCGTTATGATCCCCCTTCGCTCGAACTCCGCGAGGCGCCGGCTGACAAAGGCGCGCCCGGAGGCCGTTTCCGCGGCAAGGCTCTCATGTGTAGTCTGAAGTACATTGTGGGTGGCAAGCCGGATCAGGACGCGCGCCAGCCGGGCATCGAAGCCGGTCAAAGCGACCTCTTCGACCAACTGCTCGTAATCGGAGAACCTCTCCGCGACAGCCCGGAACACATCGGCACGAAAACCCGCGTCATCCGCGAGCAGACGCTGGAACGCGCCGTGCGATAGGATTTCGCCATCAATATCTGTCTCCGCGCGTCCTTCGGCCGAATAGGTTCGACCATCCAACAGGCAGGAGAAAGTCTGCAAGCATAACTCACCCGGTGCGACGCGGTAAAGCACCACCTCCCGACCGTTTTCGCCTGACAGCGAAACACGAATTGTGCCTGCGTTCAGCCGAACGAAGCCCGGGCACTCCTGGCCAGGGCTGAAGAGGAGAGACCCGGCACGTAGGTGAAGCGGTCGAGAATACAATGGCGTGTTCATGTCGCGCCCCTAGCGCCGGTCATGTTGATTTGTGACCGCGGCAAAGCGAGCCGCAGCCGCAGGCAATCCGAGTCACTCCGGACTTCCGCAAATGACGTCTCTACCTAGATGCGGGGACGGCCTTCAAATAGGCCGCGATCGCCGCACGGTCGTCATCCGTAAGTTGACTGGTGTTTTCAATCACGGCCGCCATCTCGCCCCCGGCTGAGTCATACTCTGGAGTGAAACCGGATTTCAGGTACTCGGCGATATCCGCTTCGGACCAGTCAAGGCCGCCAGGAGTGATATCGGGAATGCGCCCTTTTCCATCGGGACTCGGCGCTCCGGCAAGCCATTCGCCTCGGTCTAGGCCCCCGAGCGCATTCCGGGCTGTGTGGCATTCGCCGCAGTGTCCCGGTCCTTCGACGAGATAACGACCGCGTTGTTGGACGTCGGACAGCTCGCTCGACACAATCCAGCCTTCTGTCGCGAAGAACCACTTCCAGCCGCCCAGAAAGCGGCGAATACTGAACGGGAAGCCGACTTCATGCGGCGCGCTGGCCGTGGCGTCGGTTGGCAACGTCTGAAGGTAAGCATGGAGCGAAACCGCGTCCGCGACACTCATCCGAGCATAGGACGTATATGGGAAGACGGGATAATAATGCGTCCCGTCGGGCGACGTTCCCTTCAGCAGCGCGTTGGCGAACTCGGTCGATGTCCACTCCCCGATGCCTTCTTCTGGATCGGCGGAGATGTTCGGAGCAATGAAGGTGCCGAAATCGGACGGAAAACGTTGCCCGCCGGACAGGACAAGCTTGGCGTCTCCCTCGGCACCCGGCGCAGAATGGCAGGATACACAGCCGCCGGCGTAGAACAGAGTTTCGCCCAGGGCGAGATCCGGGGGAACGCCCTGTACGGCCGATGGATCGAAGCGGTCGGGAGCGGTGAGATACCACCCGCCCCCGACCGCGAGAATCCCGGCGGCAAGAACTGTTCGAAGCGCCGAGGTCATGCTGAGCTGAGTCAGTTTTCCGGTGCGCGGTAGGCTTTATGGCAGGCACCACAGGCGCCTCCTACGCCACCCATCGCGCCTTGAAGGGAGGCAAGATCTGTACCCGCGGCCGCTTGCATCGCGGTCACAGCGTCCGACAGGGCATTACCCTTGACCACTACATCGTCAAAGTTGGTCCAGATATCCGGCAGGGCGCGGGTGTTGGGTTCCGCGGAGTTGTCGGTCCCTTGCGGCCAGAGTGCCGATTGATCAAGCTGGACCAGCAAGGCGAGATTGCCGGCGGCCTTGGAGGCCGCGTCCGCGTCGTAGGCCACTTGTTCCTTTGCCATCGCGCCCAGTTGGCCGAGGTTGAATGCGTACAGTTGCATGATGTTCTGCCGGGTGGAAACGGCGGGGTTCGGTTTGTCTTGGGCCAGGACGGTGCCAGCAAGGAGGGTCGCTGCGAAGCCGCAGCAGGCGAGTTTGAACGCATTGCGCATCGTTTCATTCCTGTCCGTAGTTCTGGTTACGATACGTCAATCGTAGCGTGTTAATATTTCTCTATGATTAGCCATACATTTTTGTTATTTGTTAAAAAATGAACAAGTCACAATGGGACGACATCCGCTACGTTCTCGCGGTGGCGGAAACGGGCTCACTCAATGCAGCGGCCGCTAAACTCGGCGTAACACATGCAACCGTGCTCAGGCGCGTGTCGATCTTTGAGCGACATCACGGTCAGGAAGTTTTCCAGAAGTTGCCGACCGGTTATCGGTTGCTACCGGATGCAGAGCCAATCCTTGTCGCAGCGCGCAACGTCCGCGAAGCGGTCTTGTATATGGACAAGGTTTTTGTTGGTGCAGATCCATTGCTGTCAGGTCCCGTGCGCATCGCATCGACCGACAGTGTTTGCTCGACAATCCTCGCACCGATCGTAGAGAAAATTTCGAGGAAACACCCCGATCTGAAAATCGTCGTTCTGAGCGCAAACACGCATCATGACTTTCTCAGCCTTTCGGCGGACATCGCCGTCCGTCCTGCGATCGCGCTAGACCACGAGTTTCTCGGGGTAAAGGTCGGCTACTTCGATTTCGCGGTTTACGAAGCGGATAACGGAAATGACATCTGGCTTGGCCTCGATGGACCCCTACAAGATATTCCAGTTGGAAAATGGATGCAGGACACGCTCGCGCCCGATCAAATTGGGATCCGTGCCGACAGTTTTCTCGCCCTCCGGGAGTTCGCCGCTGGCGGATCCGGTCGCTGTTTTCTACCAGATTTTGTGGGCGAATCTGATACGCGCCTCCATCGGTGGCCGGAGGTCGTTCCGACGTTCCGCACACCTATTTGGGTTGCGACGCTAAGGGAACTCTCGAGCAATGCGCGTTTTCGAGCCGTCAAGGAAATCTTGCAGTTGGAGTTGGCGAAGTTCGTGCAACCTGTCTCGCTAAATCCGTGAGCGTTAGTGAAGTTTGAAACTGGCCGAAAGCATCAAAACCCGCCAGCGGTGCTGCCGACTACTGTTGGCCTTACCAAATGCCATTAGTTCTTCTGATTGCGGCCTTAGGGCGGTGTGAGGGGAACTTGGCTTGTGACGGGGCAGGTGGCTGGCTAGCGTCCCGGCATGACGAAGCGCGACCTGTTCAAGTATTTTGGACCAGCCGGGAAATCATCCGCCTCGCGGTGATGATATACGTCCGGTTCCCCCTCTCGCTGCGAAACGTCGAGGATCTGCTTCACGAACGCGGCATCGATGTCAGCCACGAGACGGTGCGGTCTTGTTGGCACCGTTTTGGCCCAATGTTCGCGGCCGAGATCCGTCAGAAACGCGCCGAGCGGTCGCACTCCGGGCCACAGTGGCGATGGCACCTGGATGAGATGTTCGTGAAGATCAACGGAGAGCGCCACTGTCCGCCCTTCGCGCCGAATGCTGCAATCGGCATGGACGGCCGCTTACCATTCCTTCCCCCAGTTAATGGTTTTGGGAAGGTCCTCAAGTTCGGTACGGTAGCCACAAGTGCGTGTAGAGCCGGGTCAAGGCATTCCGGGTCATAGTAGGCCACACTGCGCCATGCCGCTCCACCCGCCTAAATGGAAGGGCTGCGACGATGAAAGAGCCACTGGGTACCATCGCGGCATTTTGCGACCCGGATGCCGCCATGCCGGCACACCTCGCAACTGTACCCGTCCTCCTCTTCGCGGTGGCCGGTGCGCTCGGCAGTCAACACTAGTAAGCGCTGGTTCAATAAATTCGCTCGCTTTCCGCCAGAGCATCTCGATTTCCTAAAGAGTCGGTCAGAATGTGCGGCGTCGCCGAACACCTGTAAGATATCGCTCTCACGCTGGCAGATTATCCGCAAGACAACCTCTGCAGTTGGCACTAGGTCCGCGAAAGATCAAAGCCAAGCTGCCGACCGCTAAAGCAAAGGCGACAGCAATCTCGAAACCGGCGCGCCCAACCGGATCTTTCTCGGTTGTTCGGAAAGGCGTTTCTCCAGGCGGAAGGAGCGTTCGAAATCGGCTTCGAGCATCCGTTCAGTCGCAGACGCGGCTCGCGGATCGAAGAACATGGCCATCGCTTCGAAATTCAAACGGAATGAGCGGTTGTCCATGTTGGTGGTACCGACCGCAGCGAGCGTGTCGTCGACCAGAACGACCTTCTGATGCATGAAGCCATCATTGTAGCGCCAGACGGAAGCTCCGGCACCCCGGATCTCATCGAAATACGCGAAGGCCGCGAGCCATGGCACGGTATGGTCGATCACCTCGGGAACCAGGATCCGCACATCGACGCCACGCAGAGCGGCAAATTTCAGGGCCGTCAGAATATCCGTGTCGGGCACGAAATACGGCGAGGCGATCCAGACCCGTTCCTTCGCTTGGGCAATGCAGGAGAAGAAGAAGAGCGCACCGGTCTCCATGTCATCGGCCGGTCCTGTTGCCATCAGGAGCGCCGTCATGTCGTCTTCGGCTTTCTCTGGCTCCCAGAACAACTCATCGATCAGGACCTCCCCGCTCGCCCAATGCCAGTCCTCTGCGAACACCAACTGAAGTTGCGCGACAAGCGGGCCTTCGAGGCGCACGTGGGTATCCCTCCAGTGGCCGAACGTGGGATCGAGGCCCATGTACTCATCACCGAAGTTCAGGCCGCCTGTGAAACCGGTTTTCCCATCAATGATGATTGTCTTTCGGTGGTTCCGGAAGTTCAGATGAAACCGGGTCTTTGCACCGGGGGTTTCTTTTGGGTTCACGAATTCGACACCGGCTTCCTTCAGTTCAGTGAAGTAACTCGCGGGCAATTTGATGCAGCCAACGGCATCGACCAGAAAGCGCACTTTCACCCCGCGCTTCGCCGCAGAGACCATGTGCTCCTTCAGGCTACGCCCAACGCCGTCATCATTCACGATGTACGATTGCACCAGGATGTAGTCGCTAGCTGCGTCCATCGCGCGAAAGATCTCCCCGAAGGTCTCCTCGCCGTCGATCAGCAAGCGCATGGAGTTGCCTCCAACAGCTGGAAACTCGGAGATCCGCTCGAACACCACTGTTGGCATCACGGTTTCTGTTGCCGGGACGTTTGCCTCCCCATGCGCACGAATGCCTTCCACGACTCGCTCGCTGGTACGCCGGGAGAGGATGAAGCCCTGGTATCTGTGATGCCCGAGGAAAAGGTAGAGAGGCACTCCGAGGTAAGGTGCAGCAATTAGAAAGACCACCCAGCCGATTGCGCCTTGCGGGGTGCGAGAACCCTTAATGGCGCGCCACGCGAACGTGATCGCGACGATCTCCAGCAAGATCAGAATTGCGGCGAGGATATATCCCACTGTATTCATCTCCGTTTTGCGCCGGTGTTTGATTGATAGACTACCGGTTCGGTAGCCAGCCGGTGAAAACGCCAGTTCCGGTTCAGTGCTCAGCGTGCGCCGGCTGGCCGCGTCCGCGCCAGCCACGGCGACGAAGCCAAAATGCACGGCTTGGCGCTCTCATTGACGACCGTCTGAGTTCCAAGGTCACTCTTTTTGGTTCGTGCACAAGCAGGTTGTCGACAGAATGGGCGCCGAAACTGGGTCCCACGCAAGACTTCGGCGCGCGTTACCCGGCGCTGAAGTTACCCAAGGTGTCTGCAGCACAAGCAACATGCGACTGTGCGTTTCATGTCTAAACGAGACCGCGCCTTCGGGGAAATGGTCCGCGATCGTCACTGTATTTCGGACGGTACTACTTGATCTGTGACAAGACGCGTTTTCCCGCCTCAGTACAGGATCCACTCAACTTGGATTCTCGCGCGTACAGACATGCCAAGATGCGCTCGTCTGCTGTACTTACACTTGGGCATAGCCGCGCTGCGTCAGAGGTACAGGCTGCGCGGAGTTCGGCTTCGTAGGGTGTTCCTTTGAGCTCGGTGATGCCGGAAGGAACAAATCGTGCAACCGATCGTGAGTTTCCGGCGGCTTGAACATCGCTTGCGCAAGCCCCATCCAGCTTTTCCGAGTTTGCAATCAGGCAAGCGGCAACTCGCCCTTTTCCCTTCCGGACATCTTCGCAATACCTGCCAATCTCGGCTTTGCAGCTTGACATGATGTCAGGCAGAGCGGGACCAGCGGACGTAGCAATCAGAACCACCGCCAGGAGCGGGGGAACAGCCAAGTAAAATGGGGAAAGCATGGATTACCTCCATAAATCATAGGGTTGATTTGTGTTTTGCCGAGACATCTGTCTCGGCGCCTGGTCTTCTTTTTGTTGACCTTGTCTCGCGGCGCGTCCCGCCATCTTGCGTACCGGGAAGGATCGTTCGGACAGTTCGCCCACCGTGCAGTCGCGCATCTCATACAGACCGGTGAGGTTCGCGGTTCATAACCTGCGGATCCAGACTGTCCGCGGTCTTGATTGTATGCGTCGGGTAGGCGAGCTCGGTTCCGGCCCCGTTGACGGCGTGACGGATTGCTGCGACGAGGCGCCCGCCAGCCTCAATGAAAGGCTGATATTCTTTGGTTTGCGTGAATCCCAGTGCGAGGATCTCGATCGCATTCTCGGACAGACCCTTTGGACACACGATCAGCGGACAGCTCCCGTCATGAACGAAATCGTCGCTTTCCTGCATATGCGCTCGGATCGCGTTACAAACCTGCTCCACCTGAGCATCGGTGGCGTCCAGCACCAGTCCAATTGTCCAGTAGATCCGCCGGTGATCCATGCGACTCTTGTTGAGCACAATTGCATTCGACAGTTCACTGTTGGGCACGTAGTGCGGCACGTGATCGAACCCCATGACCGTGGTCGAGCGTACGTCAACGCGGGTGACCGTGCCCTCCACGATCCCCGCAACAGCAATCCAGTCCCCCGTCTCGAAGCGCTTTTCACTCATGTTGTTCATGCCGGCGACGAGGTTTCGAATGAAGTCCTGCGACGCAATTGCGAGACCCGCGCCAAGGACGCCAACCCCGGTCAATGCGCTGGAAATGTCGATCTCCCAAACGGCGAGTAGGGCGGTGATTGACATCAGAACAACTACGAATTGTCCGAGCCGAACTATCCAAGACGTGTCTATGGCAGCTACCCCGATCTTACGCGGATTGATAAGAGCAACCATCGGTTCGACCAGCCGGTACCATGCCGCGAAGATTGCCAGGACAAGAATGGAGATCAGCAACCGACGGGCGACACCACCGGCGAACTCGGGAAGCGCGACGACTTCTTGCGCCAAAAGCAGGCTGCCGGTTACGAGCAGGACGCGAAGGAAGGTCTCGATCTCCGAGTCGACCTCCTCCCCCAGCGTAATCGACAGGGTGCCGAGCACCCAGCGCACCACCTGCGCCAATCTGGTCGCGAGTGACTTTCTAAACAGGACGACGAGCGCGACGACCGCAATGGCCATCAGCGCGGGTTCCCGGTCCAGTTTTTCTAGCCAGTCGAGGAATGGGGCGGCGAAGCCAACAGCAAGATCTGTCAGGGTGTTGTCGTCCATCGTTGTCAGGAATCCCGAGCGGCCCGAAAGGACCGCTCCGGCATGCCTCAGAGCAGAGCGTCTGCGGCAAGGCGCGATGCTTTCTGAAGCTTTGCCTTGCGTTCGTGATAATCCGCAATCAACTCCGACTTGCGCTTGACAAACTTCGCCTTGGCGTCGCCCGCTGCAGTCGTGATCTGCGCCTCTAGCGCCTCGATCCGGGCTTCGTGCTCGGCATCGAGCTGGTCCATGCGCTTGTCGATCCGATCATTGGTCTGCTGGATCTTCTCTCGGGTGGCATCGATCTTGTCGTTGATGTCGTCCGCCATCTCGTCCATCGCAGCTTCCATCTCGGCATCGAGTTCCGACAGTTCTCGATCGAGTTCGGTCATCTCTGCTGCGATCTGATCGTCCTCGACATGGATCCGCGGTTTGCGATACAGCGTTCCCGCCAACTCCTTGACCTTGACGTCAAGAGGGGTGGTCCAGACCTCCTCAATCGATGCAACGAGGCAGCTTTTGCCTGGGGTCAGTTCGGTTGCGACCATGTCGACAACACCAACATCGATACCGGAGACCCAGAGGTCGCGATACATACCCATAAGGCCACCCGACATCGATCCGAGCGCCATGCCGGTGGTCGCAGCCGATGCAGCAGCCGCTGAGCCGGCAATGGCGGCGCCGGAAGCGACAGCGGCAGGACCGGCCAGAACGCCCACCATTGCGCCCATGAGCATACCGAAAGCCGTCCCAATCGGCCCTTCATCCTCGGATTTCTTCAAAACGGCAACGCCGTCGAGATCCTTGGTGATGATGCCGTGGGCATAGATCACGAGATCTCCTTTCCGGTGCAGATCCTTGAGCGCCTCAGTCGCCTTGTAGGCCGTGGCTTCATCGTCGCAGACGATGGCAATGAATTTGTCCATGATAATCTCCCCCCGCAGGCTGTTTGACCATGGTTGCTCCGGAAGCGTCGAACGCCTCCGCAATCATGCTTGCCCATAATCCGAGGCCTGTCCCCTGCCGACTTCCCTGCAACGGTCGGATTCTGTATCCGAAACCTGCAAAGCAGGGGTGGCCAGCGTCGCAGTAGACGATGTCGATCTATTTCCGGAGCGACTTGAGGAGGACCGACAATAGCGGTGCAAGTAGGCTCGGCAGAGTCGCTCCAAACGGGTCGCGCGCAATACGGCGCACATTCTCGGCCAACTCGCCCGCTTCCGAAAGCACTCCCGCCACTTCGGCCTCGATGTCTTCCACGGCGAGATCGCGGACCTCGATGACGGGCTCGAGTTCTTTCTCGACCGACATGCGTGCCGCCTGCATCGCAAGCAGTGCAGCGATCACGAAATTGGCCAGGGCAATCACACATCCGGCGGCGGCATTCCCGAGCGAGTCCGCGATCCAGAAAAAAGCCCCGAGGTTTAGCATGACCACGCCAATTCCGGCAATCAGTGCCGCAAACGCCATGAGACCGGATTGGCTCCGCAGGACCGCAAGCCGGCGACGGGCAATGATGCGTTCTGCCCGCATGGCTATCGTGACGTTCCGGCCAATGCGGTTTCCGCTTCGATGCAAGCCCCGAGTGATCTCGCTGGTCATGAACTCCTCCCCCTATTTCGACATCCGCCCGGCGAAAAAACCTAAAGCAAATGCACCGAGTGCCGTGAGAATGGGTTTGTGCTGCGGTAAACCTCCTACTTCCTCGGAAAGACGTTTCAGCAAGTTCTCGAAGTCATCGATTTTCAGATCGTGATCAGACAGGAAACGGTCCAGTGCAGTTTCCGCGGCCTCGGTTCGGGTTTGTTCTGACGAAGCCTTTGCACCCAGCGCTGGCTCGGGACGTGCCGCCATTTCCGCGCGCAGTTTTTCGAGCTCCGCTTCGAGTTCTGCTTTGGTCGCCATAACTCCTTTTCCTTTTGGGTAGACCTGAGTTCAAATGTGCCGAAACGCCTTCGCTGAGCTAAAGAGAATTCCTGTGCGCAGCGGACCTTGATGGAGCCTAGTCTGCACATCGGGCAAGTACCGGTACACTTGAAGCGCCCGAATTGCAGAATTCGGATAGTGTTTCGTGGATTGTTCTGCGGCGAGGGCGCAGCCTTCAGGGACGAGGTCATGGCGGTGCTGTCGAACAACCCCGGTCTGGGGTCGCTCTTCATCATATTCTGCGGAATCGCGTGGCTATTCGCGCACGGTGAGATCGCCCATGCCATCGGACTGGCGGTTTGCGGCTTCGTTGTGGTCGGCACGATCGACAATGTGCTCAGACCAATCCGGGTGGGGCGCGTTTCCGGTTTGTCCGAAATCCTGACTCTGATCTCCAAACTCGGTGGGCTTGCCGCCTTCGGCGCGTCTGGGCTCGTGCTCGGCCCCTTTTTTTGCCGGGCTGTTCCTGTCGCTGTGGGAGACAGCACGCAAGACCAGTCGCGACGGTTCTTCGGAAGATGGTTTCGAGGCGGACACCCAGGATGCGAGTTTAGACGATCCCGAACCTGAACCTGAGCTTTCTGGCGAGGCGCAACTTCTGGATGACGAGTTGACGGCCGAGTTGGAAGAACTCCGCCGCCTGAAGATGGAAAGAGAGGCACGTCGGGCGGAGCGGACATACGGAGAAACCTGCACACCGCGCCTCACTTCGGCACATCTACGGATCGATCTCCCGAGTTCTGTCGCATCAACTGTCCGTTGAACTCTGCCCCGAAAATGAAGATTGCCGACATCAGGTAGAGGAATACCAACGCCCCCATGATGCCTGAGAGGCCGGCATAGGTGACGCTATAGGTGGCGAAGTGGCGGAAGTAGACGCCGAATGCGGCTCCCGCGATACTCCACAAGAGCACGGTCAGTAGGATGCCAGGGAGCAACCTACGGGCCGGACGGTGGATACCGGGCAGCCAGGCATGTGCAGCGTAGACGGCGAAAAGTAGCACTCCTGTGCTCAGGGCAGTCCGCAGGGATTCGTTGGTGACGAAGCCGGGCAGGAAGGACGAGTTCGGACCTGAAACCAGTTGAAGATAGATCGGCACCGCAACTGAGAGCGCCCCGGCGACGCAGATAATCACGCTGCCACCGAGAACGAAAATCAGGCAGAGCGATCGCGTGCGCCAGACCGGCCGCGGGTCTTCCTCGCGATAGGCTGAGGTGATGGCAAGGCGCACGGCATCGACACCGTTGGAGGCGAAATATGTCGCCAGGAGACCTCCAAATGTCAGTGTTCGCAGGTTGCTGTCCCCGAGGACCGCTTCCATTTCGCGGACAACCGGGCCGGCAATTGTATCTGGCCACGAGCCGAAGACGAACTCCGTAAGCGCTTCTATCTCCAAATCCGCGCTCAACATACCGGCCAACGACAGGGAGAAGATGCAGAAAGGAAAGAGCGCCAGCATCATGGAAAGTGCGACATGACTCGACCGAGACCAGCCGAACTCCGTGTCAAACCGCAACCAGGCATTGCGCAAGGCGAGAATATAGTGGGTCACGCCGCTTTGGTGCCGAGTGTCTCGGAAGGAAGTTCGCCGAATTGCCTTTTATAGGTCGCGGAGAAGCGCCCGAGATGGAAGAAGCCGTTCTTGATGGCGACCGACTTTATCAAACCGCCATACGGGTCGGAGGTCCGTAACGCTCGCCGGACACGATTTAGGCGTATGGTGCGCAACCAGGCGGCCGGCGAACAGCCCACCGCGCGCTGAAAGGCATAGTGAAGCGTGCGCTCGCCGATTTCCAGCACCTCGCAAAGCTCGACGATGCCGACGGCTTCGTTCGGACGCGACCGGATAATGGCTTCTGCATCCCGGACGATGGACCGCTCGCGGCGGAAGTTCGGCGGTGCGACTTCTCCTCCACGATGCACAAGGATGGAATAGACGACGAAGCGCTCGATCTGTTCGACCACGTTGCGCAGAGTTTCTAGATCGTCTTCGGTCGGGTGTTTTGAGCAGGCCGCTTCGAGCATGTCGCAATAAACCCCTGCCTGTTCCTGAAGCGTGGCAACGCGTTTGGGGCCCAGCCGGGCAAGCCCGTGAAGACCGCCGGGTCCGGGACCATCCTTGCCAGAAAGCGCGGAATGGATCCTCAGAAAGCGCTCTTCCGGGATGCTGAGCACAAAGGCATCCCAGGCACGCGGTGCAATGAACTCTGCCTCCCTATCCGGCTGCTGGAGCAACAGGTCATCGAGGCCGACTTTCTCTCCGAGCCACTGTCCGTTCCCACGCTTGTCGAGGGTCAGCGCAACCGCGTAACTGTCCGGCGGGGTTCGGCCTCGATATCGGATCCGGTTGCCCCATTGCACACGGCTGGCCTGCAAGCGGTCGAACTGTCCCACCGTTGTTTCGCCGTGAAACGCGCCGGGGGCGATCTGATCGTAGTGGTGATCCCAGCCCGCGAGGGACTCTCGCAGTTGGTCGAAATCGTTGGAAATGACCTTGCCGACGGCGTTTACCACCCCGCTCCCCTCCCCTTTGCCGTCTCAACCTAAGCGAGAATCGCGATCGATCAAAACCTGTGGAGAGCAATGCGACCGCGAGCGGCGCATCGTCGTGCCTTTGCAGGAATCGGATATCGGTTTGGTTGGACGCTTCGGCGGCGCCCCGTTCACAGTGAGAGAAGCGGCTTTTCGGAACTGCGGAATTCACACGAAAACGGGGGACAGAGATCGTGAAATTGCATGGCCATCTTCGAAATCTGCGCGCCGTGCTGGCAGGATGCATTGCCGCCAGCGGTCTGGCGGCGACGGTTCAGGCGCAGGAGATGCCGAATGTGCTTGTCATCATGGGCGACGACATCGGCTACTGGAATATCTCGAAATACAACATGGGGATGATGGGGTATCGGACCCCCAATATCGACCGGATCGCCGATGAAGGGATGGCATTTACCGATGCCTATGGCGAGCAGTCGTGTACAGCTGGCCGGGCCGCCTTCATCACCGGACAATTGCCCGTACGCACTGGCTTGACGAAGGTCGGCCTGCCCGGCGCCGAGCTTGGCATGCGCCCCGAGGATCCGACATTGGCTGAGTACCTCAAATCGAAGGGATACGTGACCGGCCAATTCGGGAAGAACCATTTCGGCGACCGCGACGAGCACCTGCCCACGAACCACGGCTTCGACGAGTTCTTCGGAAATCTCTATCACCTGAACGCCGAGGAAGAACCAGAGAACCCGGACTACCCAAAGGATCCTGCCTTCCGGCAGCAGTTCGGCCCGCGCGGCGTGATCAAGGCCTCGGCCGATGGTGACATCCAGGACACCGGCCCGCTCAGCCGCAAACGGATGGAGACCGTTGACGAAGAATTCCTCGCGGCAGCGCTCGACTTCATGGATCGCGCGGTCGAACAGGAGACTCCGTTTTTCACCTGGTTCAACACCTCGCGGATGCATGTCTGGACACATCTGAAACCCGAGAGCGACGGCGTGACCGGTCTTGGACTCTATCCAGATGGAATGGTGGAACATGACGGCCATGTCGGTCAGATCCTCGGCAAGCTCGACGAGCTTGGCGTGGCGGACAACACGATCGTCATCTACACCACCGACAACGGCGTGGAGAAATTCGGCTGGCCCGATGGTGGCACGGCCCCCTTCCGCAGCGAGAAGAACTCGAACTGGGAGGGCGGTTTCCGCGTGCCGCTGCTGGTCAAATGGCCGGGCGTGATCGAGCCGGGCTCGATCTCGAACGACATTATCAGCCACAAGGACTGGTTCCCGACAATTGCCGAGGGTCTGGGCGATGCCGATCTCAAGGAACGGATGCGGGAAGGGCCCGTCTTCGGCGGGGATAACACAGCGGTCTACCTGGACGGCTACAGCTTCTACAAGCGCTTCAAGGGCGAGATGGACGAGCCGCCGCGCAACGAGTTCTTCTATTTCTCCGACGGGGGCGACCTGATGAACCTGCGCTACAACCAGTTCAAGATCGTCTTTGCCGAGCAGTTGACCGAGGGCGTCAGTGTATGGCGCTACCCGCTGGTGGAGCTGCGTTTCCCCAAGATCTTCAACCTGCGCTCGAACCCGTTCGAGCTTGACGCGGATATCGCCATCGGCCTGCACCGGTGGAATGTCGAACGAATGTTCGTGATGCAGCCAGCAATGGCCTTCATCCAGGAGAAACTGGCGACCTTCCAAGAGTTTCCGCCGCGGCAGGAGCCCGAGAGCTGGACGCTCGGTGACGTGATGGAAACCATCCGCGCCACCGCCGGAAACCACTGACCGGTCATAGACCGGCGGCGCGGGGCCTGCCCGGGCCCGCGCGCCGGATTGTTCTTTCCGCTTCCAGTCTGTGACGGACTGGAGGTGCCCCTTTCAGGAGACGGCACCATGCAACGATCACGAACGCCCTTCTACAAGACCTGGAGCCGTGTCGGCATGTTGCTCCTTGGGATAATTGCCTCGCCGGCACTCGCGCAGGAGCAACAGGCTTCTAGTTCCGCCGCGGACGCGAACAACCCGTTGGCGAACGTCACGGCGTTCAACATCCAGAACTACTACATAGGCCGTTTTACGGGGCTACCCGACGATGTGGATGGCAACCAGGTGGTGTTGCGATACGCACAGCCTCTCAGCTTCGGGAACACCAGTTGGCTGCTGCGGGCGTCTCTGCCCCATAACAGCTTCCCGGTAGACGCCGGCTTTGACCGGGTCAGCGGTGTCGGGGATTTCGACGCTTTCCTGGCTTACCAGTTCGACACGCCTCCCGGCATCAGTTTCGGCTTTGGTCCGCAGGTCGTCGCGCCAACAGCAAGCGATGATCGTCTGGGCGCCGATCAGTGGCAACTTGGCGTGGCCAATGTTTATTTCGACGGGCGTTCGCCGAAGTTCCAGTATGGCTACCTTCTGATCTATCGCGCCGGTGTCGGCGATACGCCAGAGGGCCGGACCCGGCCGAACCTTGGCGCCTTCCAACCCTTCGGTTTCTACCAATTGGGCAATGGCTGGTACACTGGCGGAGCACCGGTCTGGACGTATGATTTCTCAACCGATGATTACAATGTCCCCTTGGGGCTTCGCTTGGGAAAGGTGGTGCAAAACGGCAAGACAACGGCGAATTTCTTTGTCGAGCCGCAATGGTCCATCGCGCACCGGGGCGACGGGCAACCCGAATTCCAGATCTATGCCGCGATCAACCTGCAGTTCCGCTGACCGGGAGCTTCCAACTGCGAGGTAACCGCCCCGGCAAACGGTGTTCGGGTCGTGAGCCAGGGCGCTCGCTGGCACAACTGGCGGTGCAGCGGTCGGCCCGTTCATGGACGAGGGCATTTCCGACGAGTTGATGGAGAAAATGGCGCAATCACTCCTAGTGGGCCAAGCCATCCTGTTTCAGACCGGGGGCAGCGACAATCTCGATCTGGTTCTAGAAAAGCTCTCGTCCTTCGAGGGCGAAGTTATCAAATCCGACCTGCCGGATGAGGTGGTTGAGAAGATCAACGAAGCGCTCAAACGCCTCTGAGCGTCACTGCAGGAAGGTTTGGTGCCCAGCGTGTCCGCTGCTGGTTTGACCTCAAGAGGCTTGCAAAGTCTGCGACGGCGTGCAGCCAAAAAGCCTCTGATACTGCTTTGCGAAATGACCAAGGTGGACGAAGCCATTGTCGATGGCGACCGACTTCACCAGCGTTTCGTCGGGCGATGCTTTTATCAGGGTTTTGTGGACGTTGTTAAGCCGGTGCCGGCGCAGCCATGTTGCCGGAGACATTCCCGTGACGTCCTCGAAGGCGTAATGCAGGGTACGAAGGCTCAGGTCGAGTTGGTTACAGATCTCGGTTAGACCGATTGAATCATTGGGCTGCGACATAACCAGACCGGTCGCTTTTTTTACAATCTCGGAATATCCGTTCGTGCAACTCGCAACGTCTTGCTCGCCTTTGGCCGTTTCGACCTCCCAAATGAACCGCTTCACGAGTTGTTCTGAGAAAATCGCGATCTGGTCCAAATCTTTTGGCTGCGCTTCTCGTGAATAGCAAAGAAACTCCAGGCTCTCCCTTCGGAGCGATGCTGCCACATTAGGCGCAAGGGAAACGAAACTGTGGCTGGGGTCGTCCCGCTCTTCCCGGCTCGACATCGCTGAAACGAGCCTGTGATATTCCTCCTCAGGGACGGCTAAAATGATCAAGTCAAGCTCCTCGGGCGACACAAGGTCTGCTTCTTGGCCCGGTGCCTGAACGATGACCGTGTCCTCACAGGTCCTTGCCCCCACCCAGTTCATCGGAGCCGATTGATGCACAGGCAAGGCAACTGCGAAACTGTCCGACGGGGTGGTACCGCGATAGGCGAACTTCCGGTTCCAGCGTTCGCGAAAGATTTGCCGCGATCCGACCCGGGTCAGGTCTATGCGACCCTCGAACGGCCCCGGAGCCATTCGGGAGTACTCTTGGTCCCAGTCCGCCGATGCCTCCTGAAGCTCCTCGAACTCGTTCGTCCAAAAGGACTCGCTGTGCACTTGGCTCGCGTCCGACATCCACGCCTCTCCCGTTCCGCGCGACAAAAATGATACAGGAGCACGCCGTTCAAACCACAGGATTGCAGTTTTCGGATATCGAATTCTCGTGCCAACACGGCCGGAACAGAGCCAAATCGTCTTGGACGGGGATAATTTCCGCGGTTTCGGCCAAGCGCGAGACATCCCTTGGGAAATGGCAGAGAGGAAATCAGCATGGCTTTCGGAGTGCGTGGCGGTGTCTCCGCAACGGCTATCCTGCTGGCGTCAGTGGCCGTTGCACAGGATCATGGCGAAGGCCTTGGCGGCGGGACTCTTGCTTCGGCAGACGTCGCCGTGAACCAACCGGATTACTCACCCTTCGTCGATCAGCATATGCCGACAGACGTGTTCTGGGGCGACACGCATATGCACACCTCTTATTCGGTGGATGCCGGGTTCTTCGGAAATGTGCTCAACCCCGGCCATGCCTATCGTTTTGCGCGCGGCGAGGAACTCACCTCGAGCACGGGCAGCCGGGTGAAGCTGCACCGTCCGCTGGACTGGCTGGTCATGGCCGACCACGCCGAGTATTTTGGTCTCGCAGATATGCTGGCTGTCGGTGACCCGGCCATTCTGGAAGACCGGGTAACGAAGCGCTGGTACGACATGCGCCAGAGCGGAAACCCGGATGAAGGCATGCAGGCCTTCTACGAGGTGGTGGACTCGATCACCAAGTCGAACAACCTTGTCGAGAACCCGAACATCCAACGTACGGCATGGGACAAGACCACCGCCTTTGCCGACCAATACAATGAACCGGGTGTTTTCTCGGCTTTCATCGGGTTCGAATGGTCTTCGACCGCAGGCGGCAACAACCTGCACCGGGTCGTCATGTACCGCGATGGCGCCGACCGCGCCCGCAGTTCCGTGCCCTTCAGCGCGTTCGACTCGGACGACCCCGAAGCTTTGTGGGACTGGATGGACGGATACGAAACGAGCTCGGGCGGCCGAATTCTCGCAGCGGCGCATAACGGGAACTGGGGCACGGGTCTGATGTTCCCGGAAACCCGCAACAACGGCGAGCCAATCGACGTCGCCTACTCGGAGAAGCGGATGCGCTTCGAGCCCATCTACGAGGTGACCCAAATCAAGGGCGACGGCGAGACGCACCCTGTCGTCTCGCCAGACGATGCCTGGGCCGATTTTGGCACTTGGGACAAGGGCGACCTTGGCGGACGAAACCGTATCACCCCGGAAATGATACCGCATCAATATGCGCGCCCGGCCTTGCGCCTCGGTCTTCAGCATCAGGCCAGCATCGGCGCAAACCCGTTCAAATTCGGTATGATCGGCTCGACAGATACCCACACGTCGCTTGCGACGACTCGCGAGGACAATTTCTTCGGAAAGAACCCTCCCGCTGAGCCCGATGCAGCGCGATGGAGCCACATTTTCATGAAGGGCGAATTGGAAGGGACCGACTACTACAACTGGGAAACGCTTGCCTCCGGTCTGACCGGCGTCTGGTCCCGCGAAAACACACGCGAGGCCATCTTCGACGCGATAAACCGCAAGGAGGTCTATGCAACCACCGGTTCACGCATCACTGTGCGGGTCTTCGGTGGATGGGATTTCGAGGCGGACGAGGTCGAACGCCCGGACTTCGCCGAGCGCGGATATGCAGCTGGCGTGCCGATGGGAGGTGACCTCTCCGACGCGCCGGATGGCAAGGTGCCAACCCTGATGATCCGGACCCTGCGCGACCCGGACAATGCCAACCTCGACCGCGTACAGATCGTGAAGGGGTGGATGAACGCGGATGGCACAACCAGCGAGAAGGTCTTTGACGTGGCCTGCTCCGACGGTCGAGCAATCGTCGATCACGCCTGTGATGGCGATGTCGGGAACACGGTGGATGTGGCGAATGCCACCTATACCAACACCATTGGCGATCCGATGCTGAATGCAGTCTGGGCCGATCCGGACTTCAACCCGGCGCAGCATGCTTTCTACTACATCCGCGTGCTTGAGATCCCCAAGCCAACCTGGCAGGCACATGATGCCGCCTATTATGGCGTCGAAATGGACCCGGAGGTCCCGATGATCCTGCAAGACCGCGCCTACACTTCGCCGATCTGGTACACACCCGGTTGAATTCGTCCTGAGCCGTGTTTGCTCGAATGCAGGGGGCGCTCAGCGCCCCCTTTTCCTTTGGAACACAAAGGATGCACTGGTCTCGACCCGCCATGTCGAGCATCGCAGATTGCATATTTGGGATAATGAAAAGAGGTGCATTGATCGGCGCCCCGAAGGAACATTTTCGAAGGGGAGAACGATTCAACAAGATATGGGCCGGTCCGCGCAACGAACGCTCCCCCTTGAAACGCATTTCGAGATGTGAATCGCCCCGGGGAGATTTCGATGAATAACGCGGTTCTTGCGGCGCTCGCCTGCCTGACACTCGCCGGGGCAGAGCCCGTTTTTTCACAGCAGAGCAATGAAGATAGCTGGGACCGTTCGGTCCTGCCGATCCCGATGACGCAGTTTGAAGGGCATATCGGGCTGCGTACCGCGGAATCCGCGCTCGATTTTCCACGCCAGGTAACAGCTCCGGAAGGCGCGCCGAACATCCTTCTGATCATGCCCGACGATGTCGGCTTCGCCGCTCCGACCGCATTTGGCGGGCCGGTTCCCACGGTGGCCTATGACCGGCTGGCAGAGGACGGGCTCATGTTCACCCGGATGCACACGACCGCGCTCTGTTCTCCGACCCGCGCGGCACTGATTTCGGGCCGCAACCACCATTCCAACGCCACCGGCGTAATCATGGAGATCGGCACCGGGTTCCCAGGCTACAACTCGCTAATGCCGAAAGAAAACGGCACGATTGCAGAAATCCTGAAGGGCAACGGCTACAACACTGCCTGGTACGGCAAGAACCATAACGTTCCAGACTGGCAGTCCAGCCAGGCCGGACCATTCGATCTCTGGCCAACCGGTCTCGGGTTTGAGCAGTTCTTCGGGTTCATCGGTGGCGACACCAGTCAGTTCACACCGGCGATTTTCGATGGCACCAAGCCGATCGAGCCGCCCAATACCGAGGATTATCATCTCGACGAGGACATGGCGGATCGCGCGATCAATTATATTCGGGAACAACACGCGCTGGCACCGGAGAAGCCCTTCTTCGTCTACTACGCGCCCGGAACCTCGCACGCGCCACACCACGCCCCCAAGGAATGGATCGAAAAGTTCGAAGGTCAGTTCGACATGGGCTGGGACGCCATGCGCGAACAGATCCACGCGAATATGCTCGAAAAAGGCATCATTCCGGAAGGCACGAAGTTGACGCCGCGCCCGGAACAGCTCCGAGCGTGGGACACGCTCAACGATCAACAGAAGGAACTCTACGCCCGGATGATGGAGGTCTATGCCGGCGCGCTGTCGCATATGGACCACCAGATCAACCGCATTCTCGATGCCATCGAGGAAACCGGCGAGATGGACAACACGTTGATCATCTACCTGATGGGTGACAACGGCGCGAGTGCCGAGGGCAGCCCGGACGGGTTGCTGAACGAGATGACCTTCTTCAACAACATCATGGTGCCTTTCGAGGACACCTACGCCCGGATGGACGAGCTGGGCGGCCCGAACACTTTCGGCCATTTCCCATCCGCCTGGGCCCACGCGATGAACACTCCGTTCCAGTGGACCAAGCAGATCGCCAGCCATTTCGGCGGCACGCGCAACGGGATGATCATCCGCTGGCCGGCCGGGATCGAGGCGAAGGGCGAGGTGCGGGACCAGTTCCACCATGTCATCGATATCATGCCGACGATCCTCGAAGCTGTTGGCCTGCCGGCGCCGACCTCGATCAATGGCGTCGCGCAGTCGCCGATCGAGGGCACAAGCATGATGTACGCGTTCGATGATCCGGACGCCCCCTCGACGCGCCGCACCCAGTATTTCGAGATGATGGGCAACCGGGCGATTTACAGCGACGGCTGGGTTGCCACCACCACGCCGCCGGAAGCGCCATGGATCAGTGTCACCAAGAAGAGCGACGTGATCAATGACTGGGAATGGGAGCTTTACAACGTTGCCGAGGACTTCTCCCAGTCGATCGACCTCGCTGCGGAGAACCCGGAGAAACTGAAGGAACTTCAGCTTCTCTTCTACGGCGAGGCGGCGAAGTACAACGTCCTGCCGATCGACAATGACAAGGTCACGCGTCTTGACGTGTCTCTGCGTCCCAGCCTGACGGAGGGGCGGTCCGAGTTCACCTATTACGACAACATGACCCGGATCCCAGAAGGCACCGCGCCCGACTTCAAAAACAAGTCGCACACGATCACCGCCCATGTGGAGATCGGCAAAGGGGACACGGACGGGATGCTCGTCACGCAAGGTGGCCGCTTCGGTGGCTGGGCGCTCTACGTTCTGGGTGGCAAGCCGGTCTACACATACAACGTCGCCAATCTTGAGCGGTACAACATCGAAGGCGAGGCCCTTGCCCCGGGCAAGCACGTCATTCGATACGAGTTCGAGTACGACGGCGGCGGTGCGGGGCTTGGCGGCAACGGCAAATTGTTTGTCGATGACGTTCTGGTCGGCGAGGGCCGGGTCGAGCGGACAATGGGCTACCGCATCTCGCTGGATGAGACCTTCGATGTCGGATCCGACGCGGGCGAACCGGTGAGCGAAGACTACCACGTCCCGTTCGACTTCCCGGGCAAGCTGGAAAGGATCGAGGTCAAGCTTGATCTCGGCACCTGACAGCGGCGGGGCCGCTGGCCGGTGGGCGCGCACGCCTGCCGTCGGTCTCGACCATCCCGGGTGCTCTTTCAAGGAGCCCTGCGGCAACACAAATCCAACAGGACAGCATTCCATGAAAACACCACGTTTCGCTTTTTCAACCGCAATTGCAGGCTTGTTCTGCCTTGGAACGACGGCAATCGCCGAAGAAATCCGCCTGCAGGACATTCAGAGTGACGACGACTTCGCGGCGGCGATGCCGCTGACAGGAACGGTCGAGACCTTTTTCGGGGATTTCGAGCTGGAGCACAGCTTTCCCACCGAGGAGACAGCCGCGCGCATTTATGAACTGATCGACCATCAGCGCGCCGCACAGCTCTACCTCTGGGCGTTGCCGATCGTGGCACAGGAACGGCTTGCCCAGAACTACTTCAACAATTTCGACTTCGAGTACGGCGATTTCGTGAGGATCGAGTCATTCAACGAGCGTCGCGGGTACCTTACCGCGAACGAAACCACGAATTATGCCCTGGGTCTGCTCAACACCAGCGGTGCCGCCACCGTACTCGACGTCCCGCCGGGCATCGTCATCGGCATGGTCATCGACATGTGGCAGGAATCCCCAACCGACATTGGCATCTTTGGGCCGTTCGAGGGCAAGGGCGGCAAGCACGTCATCGTCGGGCCCAACACGCCGCAGAACATGCGGCCCGACCAGAAGAAACTTGGCGATGATTTCCAGGTCCACGAGATCGGAACGGATCGGGCCGTCGTTCTGGCGCGTGTGGCCGGGGCGGATGTCGAAACCGTTCAGTCGACGTGGAACCAGATCCAGATGTATCGCTACGGGGACGAGCCGAGCACCACAGTTCATCCGGGCCAGGACATGTTCCTGCCGACGATCCAGCCGCGTGGCCTGGCGTTCTGGAAGGTGCTACACGCCGCGATCAACAACGAGAACCTCGCCGAACGCGACCGCCTTTTCATGTATTGGCTGCGCACTCTCGGCATCGAGCGTGGCAAGCCATTTGAGCCCAATGAACAGCAGACCAATGCCCTGCTGGACGGTTCGAAGGTCGGAGAGATGATGGCGAAATCGTTCGTCTTCAGCGAACGGTTGCCCGGCGTGCTACGGGAGTATGATTGGCGCTATGTGCTCGGCGGCGCATGGGGCGATGGTATGAAATATGATCAGAGTACCCAGAACTTTGATATCTTCGATCCCCGTGCGCGCTACACCTATGAGGCGCAACTCACATCTCCATCCATGACGGTTCCCCGCCCGGGCAAGGCGCAAGGCTATGTCGCAAAATTCGAGGATTCGGACGGAGAGCGGCTCAAGGGTGAAGAGCGGTACGTGATGAAGTTCGATCGTGAACCGAAGACCGACCTATTCTGGTCACTGACGATCTACGATCCGGACACGCGCGTTCTTCTGGACAATCGCGGTCTGGAATCAGGCGATGACGTGACCATCGACAGTCTCGAACACAAGCCGAAGATGAACGATGACGGTTCCTTCGTGGTGATGCTCGGGCCTGATGCCGCCCCGGAAGGCTGGGAAAGCAACTATGTCCGCACCCTGCCGGGCCGGGGCTGGTTTCCTTATATCCGCGCCTATGGGGCGCATGCCGAGTTCTATGATGGCACGTTCCAGCTTCCGAATATCCATCGGGTGGAAACCTTCGACGAGTGGACCAAGTAGGTCCGACCGGCGTTGGGTGGCCGACGATGTGGGCCACCCAGATCGCCCAGCCGCTTTGTGCCCCCCAAACGCGAAAGGAGATCAGATGAGAGCCAGGTTTCGAACGCTTGCAACTGTCGCGTTTGCACTGTTGGCGCCTGCCGTTCAGGCTCAGGACCGGCCCAATGTCGTGCTCATGCTGGCCGACAATCTCGGCTTCGGCGATCTCAGCACCTATAACAGCGGCACGCGGGGTGGGATGGTCACGCCCAATATCGACCAACTTGCAACCGAAGGGCTGAAGCTCACGCAATTTCTCGTGGAACCGGGCTGCACGCCGTCGCGTGCGGCTTTGCAGACCGGGCAGTATTCCATCCGCAACAGCATGTCGCTTGTCATCACGCCGGGTGCGGGCGGCGGACTACAGGACGATGATGTCACGCTGGGCGAGCTGTTCAAATCGGTCGGCTACAACACGACCTATGTCGGCAAGTGGCACCTTGGCCCTGAACCAGTCAGCCAGCCGCAGAACCAGGGTTTCGACCAGTGGCTTGTCGGCTTCAAGGGCACCAGCGACTCCTCGGTCTACAGCACGAACGTCAAAGCGCTTGGCATGTCGGATGAGGCGGCCGAGGCTTTTGGAGCAAGGATTATCGAAGCGCGCGGCCCCGGCGAGCCTTCCTATGTGCGGCCCTATGATTTCGACTACCGCAAGCAGATTGAGGCCGACATTGCCGCAGTCGCCTCAGCCTATATCGCCGAACTGGCGCAGAGGGATGACCCCTTCTTCCTCATGATCGGCTGGACCCGACCGCATTTTCCGAATGACACTTCGGCGGAATTCGTTGGTAGCTCTGGCGCCGGGAAGTACGGAGATTCCGTCGTCGAGTTGGATCACCGAACGGGCGAGGTGCTCGGTGCAATCGAGAGGGCGGGCATCCGGGACAATACCATCGTCATCTGGATCTCCGACAATGGCGCGACAGTGACCGCGACCACTGTCGACGAGGTGCATCAGGGCGACAACGGGCCGTTTCGCGGCGAGTTGGGTGACGCCTATGAAGGCTCTATCCGGACCGCCGGCATGATCCGCTGGCCAGAGGCTATCACACCGCGCGATTCGAACGAGATGTTCGCCATCCACGATTTCTTTCCAACGCTTGCGAAACTGATCGGCGCCGATTTGCCCGATGACCGGCCAATCGACGGCGTAGATCAGAGCGCGTTCCTGCTGGGGCAATCCGAAACCTCTGCACGCGACAGCCTGATCACCTTTATTGGAGACCGGATCGTTGCGGTCCGCTGGAAGCAATTCCGGATGTACCCGGTCGAGATCACGACGTCGAACACGAACCCGGCCGAGGGCGGATACATGGGGATGATGCTGGAGACGGCTGGCTTCCCGCAGATCTACAATATCGAGTCCGATCCAAAGGAGCGGGTAAACCTCGCCCACGCCGGCGCCGGCTGGACGCTGCCTGCCTACATGCAATCGATCGCAACCTATCTCACGACGCTGGAGGAGTACCCCAATCCCCCTGCGCCGAACATGACCGACTTCCGATAGCATATTGCGTCACGCCCTGCGGGCGCTGATCCGACAAAGTGCCACTCGCAAGTCCTTTACACGGAGGAAAAAATGAAAGGGCTAAACTCGAGAGTATTGGCGCTTGTTGCTGCAACCGGCTTCGGCACAGTTACTGCTGCGCAGGATGTCCTGCCATCTGTGGAAGACGTGGCCGTGCCCAAGGCCGAGTATTCACCTTACGCGGACGATCACTTCCCAAATCGCGTTCTGTTCGGAGACACTCACCTGCATTCGTCCTGGTCCACGGACTCCGGATTGGCAGGCGGCACGCTCGATCAGGATGCCGGCTACAGGGTGTCACGCGGCGAAGAAGTGACCAGTCACCTCGGCTGGAGGGTCAAGCTCATCCGCCCCCTGGATTTCATCGTCATGGCCGACCATGCCGAGAACCTCGGCGTTGCGGATTTCATCCGCCGGTCCGATCCGCTGATCCTTGCCAATGAGACCGGCAAGAGATGGCACGACATGGTCAAGGCGGGGAACGGGCATGAAGCTTTCCTCGAATGGCTGCGCGCGAATGACACCGACCTAATCGATGAGCCGAAAATCCTCTCCTCGGCTTGGGATGGCGCGACGAGCAATGCCGACAAGTATTACCAGCCCGGCACCTTTACCACTTTCCACGGCTTCGAATGGACGTCTCACCCCGGTGGCAACAACATGCACCGGGTGGTCATCTTCCGTGATGGCAAGGACCGTACATCGCAGGTTCTGCCGTTTTCGCAGTACGATTCCACGAACCCCGAAGACCTTTGGGATTACATGGCCGACTACGAGGAAAGGACCGGCGGACAGGTTCTGGCAATTCCGCATAACGGGAACCTCTCCAACGGGTTGATGTTCGCACTGGAAACGCTGGACGGGCCACAATTGTCGGGCGAGGCCATTGACGCGGATTACGCGGCCAAGCGGATCCGCTGGGAGCCCCTGGCCGAAGTCACCCAGCAGAAGGGGGACGGCGAAGCGCACCCGCTTCTGTCGCCCGACGACGCTTTCGCCGATTTCGAAACGCTCGATGCGGGCAATCTGAATGGCCAGCAGGCGAAGACACCGGAGATGCTGCCGCGCGAGTATGCCCGCGAAGCGCTCAAGGTAGGCTTGAGCGTGGAATCGGAACTGGGCGTGAATCCGTTTAAGTTCGGGATGATCGGCTCATCCGACAACCACACAGCGCTTCCGACTACGCGCGAGGAAAGCAACTTTTCCAAGGCTTCGTTCGTCGAACCGTCACCGGACCGGGCCCAGCACGCGCTCATCGATGCGCCCGATCCGGCGCTGTCGGTGATGGAGGCCGACGTGGGTGCTTCCGGCCTTGCCGCGGTCTGGGCGCGCGAAAACACCCGGGAATCGATCTGGGATGCTATGGCGGGCAAGGAGACATACGCGACCACCGGAACGCGGCTGTTGGTCCGCCTGTTCGCCGGGTGGGATTTCAAGGCGGATGAAGTGGTGCGCCCTGATTTTGCACGAAACGGATATGCCCGCGGTGTACCGATGGGCGGAGACCTCAAAAACGCTCCGGACGGCGGCGCACCGACGCTGATGATCCGCGCTCTGCGCGATCCGGACGGGGCAAACCTCGATCGTGTCCAGATCGTAAAGGGCTGGCTCGATGACGATGGCAACACGCATGAAAAGATCTTCGACGTGGCCTGCGGTGAGCGGGCCATCGTCGACGATGCCTGCGATGGCGATGTCGGCAACACGGTTGACGTTGCGGATGCCTCATACACCAACACGATTGGTGAACCGCTTCTGACAGCGCATTGGATCGATCCAGAATTCGATCCGAAGCAAAAGGCATTTTATTACGTCCGCGTCATCGAGATCCCGACCCCACGGTGGACGGCCTATGACGCCAAGTTCTTCGGCGTCGAGATGCCGGAAGGCACTGCCATGCAACTGCAAGATCGGGCCTATACCTCTCCGGTCTGGTACACGCCCGAAGACTAAGAAGTGGTCGGTTGCGGCGCGACACGACCCGTGCCGCAACCACAAATCCGACCAATCATGGTCAGCATTCAGTTAAGGGAGAAACAAATGAAAAAGTTCACACGCCTCGCTGCAACGGCAATCATCGGTATTGTGGCAAGTCACGCAGTATTTGCGTCCGACGAAGTGCTCCCGTCATCTGACTCGACGTTTCGGGCTTGGGGCGAGGAATCCGGATGGAACATCCTCGTCGATGAGGGGCGCAACTCTTGCCTCATTGAGAAGATGGACGAGAACGCCAATGTCATTCAGATGGGACTAACCAAGGACCACGAGTTCGGCTATCTGGGCGTTTTCACCAAGAACGTCGACCTCGAGGGCAGGAAAGAACCCATCGTCATTTCCTTGGGTGACAACCTCTACTCTGGTGAATCCCGTCAGAAAACGAAAAACCTCGCTGACGGGTACATGGGTGGGTATGTGCTGACCAACAATCCGAACTTCGTCGAAGATATAATGAAGCAGTACGAAATGGTCGTCTTTCCCGAGGATACGTATGCGTGGATCGTGAGCCTCGACGGAACGATGAAGGCGATCGAAGCTGCTCGTAAATGCAATTTGGAAGTTGGCGGCTGATCTCGAAACGGCGACTTTGTCGTATCCTCAAGACGAGGGTACGACCCATTTGTTGTAGAGGGGAGCTTGCGGCGGCTTTGTGGTACCACTCGTCCCGCGAGTGCACTGCCCTTTTCCCTGCGGGGTCATTCGTTACAGTCGATTGCAGCCGTTCCGCGGCTGAGAACCGGTGCATGAGAACGTTGCGAGTGTGGATTTCGCCGGGTTGCCTGTCGGGTCTCCGGCCATGATTTTCTCGCCGAATGTCTTGAGACTTCCCATCCTCACCTCAACGCGACTTCGGACGTGATACCCGCTCTATTGCTACCGGAGTGGTCTGCCGAAGCGCTGCGAGACTTGCCGGATTCAGTTTCGAGCTTTGGCGGCAAGTTCATCCTCCTTCCACAATCGTCCTTTCGTGCGTACTGGAATGTTCCGCCTATGCGTTTCGCGCGATGATGGCTGGGTGGTATCTGCGCGTGTCTCACGCCGTCTTGGAAGAAGCGATCCGACTGTCGGTCAAGCCCACCTGCCTCCCCGTCACCTCGACGCAACCTGAGCGGCGCGGTCTCATTGCCCCAGAACCTCGAGCAGAACGTCTCCCGCGGCTCCAGAAGGAGGCCGGGTCTCGGCCACGGCAGATAGGGTCATAGCCACGTCGACGGTGTGAACCCGCCGCGCGACTTGTCGGGGCTTCACCCCGTGCCCCGCAAACATGATCGGAACGAAGGTGTCATACCGCCAGGGCGACCCATGGGTCACGGTCACGGACAACCCGTCCATGTCGTTGATGAACCACTCCGGCTGGAAGACGAGGTAGATGTCTCCCGAACGGTCAGGGTGGTAGTTGTTCAGCACCGCTCGCGTCAGTGCGTTGTCGGGCAAGGAACCTTCTCGCAGACGCGCGCTTGGCACTGCATAGGCCACACCCTCGAAGGAAACGAGTTCGTCGGCAATTGCGGTTTCCAGCGCAACCCGGTCGAGTTCGGGATTGTTTCGAACCGCGTCGCTCAGGTTCAGGTAAGGGTGGTCGTAACCCACGAACAGATCACCACTCAGCCCGAAACGTTCCTTGATCCGCTGCACGGCCGCAGCCGTGTTCCACTGGTCCGGCGTCACATACCCACCCGGCATACCGAGCGCGCGTAGGTGGCCGGGCGCATCGGGCGCCCCGTGATCGGAAGATAGCACGACAAGCGTGTGCTCCAGGCCGACTTCCGCATCAACGAAGCTGAGCAGGTCGGCCAGGGTTCGGTCGAGGTGAAGAAGGTTGTCCTCCGCCTCCAGGCTCGACGGTCCGAAGAAATGCCCAATGTAGTCGGTTACGGAGAAACTGACGGCGAGGAAGTCGGTCACGTCGTCATCCCCAAGCCCCTCGGCGTCAATGAGGGTCTTGGCGAAATCCGCCGTCATCTGGTCGCCGAACGGGCTGAGTGTCAGGAAGGTCGTGAAATACCGACCGTCCGCCGCGCCCATCGGGTGCGGAAAGGTACTCCCGAAGCCAGCAAAATCCGGCTTGTAGCCCTGGTCGTTGTCATTGCCGAAGAGATAGGTCTCGACCGGGTTCAACAGCTCCCAGGACTGGCCGGCATAGCTGAAGGGAAGCCGCCTAGCGTTCCATTCGTCGACCCATGAAGGATAGGCATCGTAGTAGTAGTTGCTGGTTACGAACTCGCCGGCGGACTTGGAGAACCAGAAGGCCTTCCCGGCATGTCCTGCCATGGCGACAGCCCCCCGGTCCTTGATCGACACCCCGAAGACCTTGGCGGCTCCCGCGGTATTGACCGCCAACTCGTCACCGAATGTCGAAGTCAGGATCGCGCGCGGGGAGCGTCCGTCCGTCTTTGCCGCTCTCTGGGTCGGGTCGATCTCTGTTTCGTCGTCCACATCTGCGCCACTGGTGAGGATAGAGAAGTCAGGGTCCTCGATGTTGTAGACAGTCCGACCACTCGACCGGTCGTACCAGAGATTGCCGACCATTCCGTGCGCCGCCGGATTGGCGCCGGTTGCGAGCGTCGTGTGCCCAACGATGGTCTCTGTGTTCGCGTGCGTATGGTGCGCGTTCGTGTAGTGGATCCCCGCTTCCATCAGGTAACGGAAACCGCCTTCTCCAAACTGGCTCCGGTGCCGGGCGGGCATGTCACCGCGCAACTGGTCCACGGTGATCTGGAGGATCAAACGGGGTTTCTCCTGAGCAAAACCAGCAACGGGAACCAGGCTCATTGCAATGAGAACCAGCGCTCCGGTTCTGGTCAGACCTGCCAAATCACTTCCCCCTCAAATCGAAACGTCGAGCACCAACCATGCAACGATCAATTGGACCCGGGCAAGACATCGGAGCGCAACCGTGTGACTAACGCCGATGCCTCCCCGTTTCGCGATGCTTCGCCAGACTCGGGGAACGAACGGCCCGGGTCAGTCCCATCGCCGCGGCATATATGGGGATTGCAAGGTCATGTGGATACGGCTGTATCGTTCCGACCGGCTCTCAAGCACCGGACTTGCCAAAGCTACAGAATTGCGTCCGGCACCTTGATTGAGGCATGGGTGCCACGAAGTGCTGGCGTTGTATGACGTGTCACCTGAACGAAGGTTCCCGTTTCTCCAGCTGGAGGACTCGTCAAATGTTGACGTGGCGTTGATGTAAAACGCGACAATTACAACTTGATCGGCCGAAGCCGACTTCAAGTCTCGGATACTGTGTAGGACTTTTGGTTACGGGGGTAGGATTTGAACCTGCGACCTTCAGTTTATGGGTCAACCAAAGCTTCGAAACCGTGTTGGTCCGGTTCAGAGATCGTTTGACCCAGATCGTGCTTTCTTCGGCCCTCAAATCACCTATCATCAATTGCCACGCCTGGGCGGCGGCAATGAGTCCATGTCGTCAGCGTCGCAAGCGGTCTGCTGCGTCATGATTGGCATCGACCCGGCGTGCGAGCAGATCGCATTCGCGAGTGCGCGAAGCCCTTTTGTATGTTCTTCCTCCGGGTCAGTTTCGTCGTAGTAACCTTGGAGTTTTGCAATCTCGACGAGCGCCGCGCGTTTGTCCGAAAAGCGGATTCGATTGACGCAAACGACGTCTGCTTCCTCACCCTTTTTGGTGGGTACAGTCCGTGTCACCACATCGACTGCGGCGATTGCCCCCGCAATGTCGTCATCGAGGTCGGCGACCGCTTTCAGCTTTCCGTCCGCTGTGAAGATCTTGCGGATGTCGGCGAAGCCGATCTTGGCCAGGCCCTGTAAAACCGCGTCCTGCGAAAGACGCAAACGCCGCGACCGCTCCGCCTGCGCCGCCGAAATGGCCGCCGAAATGTGAGGTTTTGTCATGTTTTCATAACCTATTTCTCTCGCGGTCTGCTGGCTATATCCGGCACGGATTGCTGCTTGCGTGGCGTTGAGATCCGTGAGGTATTCCTCGACGAACCTTCGTTGCTTGGGGGTGAGTTTCATGGTGCCCTCGTTGTTTGGTGAGTTCCGGTTGTTCTTCGTCGATCCGAGGTCGGGCGACAGCGCGCGCAGGCCAAGACCTCGATGCCGTAAAGGGCTGTGCGGATAAGGGAGCGGGCATGCGCGACGGCGCGGATTGCGGGCATCACAGTAGTCCGACAGCGCGGCATTCAGCCGCCGTGACGAGATCATCCGCGATCAAACGTCTCGCGGCGGCGGCAGTAACTCCTGACAAGAGGTAGTGTTTGCGCTGCTTTATTGCCTCAACTGTCATTGCATTAGAGGCGGTTCGGTTGGTTTCGTTGCTCATTTCGTGGCTAGATTTCTCGCTTTTTAAGATCGAATTTACGTATGCCACCGCGTCTGTTGCGCCTGCCTTTTCCGCCTTGTCTAACGCTGCGAACACGGATTGATCACCGTAGTCGCTTCGCCATTTTCCGATTACTGATCTTGCCTGCCGATCCGTGAGGCCCTGCGCGAGGAGAATCTCCACGCCGCTTTCGAAGAGAAGCTTTCGCAGGTTGACGGGGGGGGTGTCCTCTCGAAGAGAGGAAAGGTTTGGTAGTTGGAAAGGAGCTCTCCGCGGACAGTCCCCGGATGGATCTACGGAACTAACCGTGGTTGCAGGCGTACTTATATTTTTCAATGCCTTAGCGGGTTTCTCACTTCGTTTTCGATCAGATTGCCGTTTTACGTGCTGTTCGACGAAACGCGCCTCTTTTCGCAAGTTTTCGGAGGTAAGCCGACCATCAACTTCCGAGAAGAGCGGCAGGACGGCCGGTCCAATACGGGAATTCCACAAGCGCAAAGAAACGC
Source organism: Tropicimonas marinistellae (assembly GCF_001509585.1). Taxonomy (GTDB): domain Bacteria; phylum Pseudomonadota; class Alphaproteobacteria; order Rhodobacterales; family Rhodobacteraceae; genus Tropicimonas; species Tropicimonas marinistellae. Next base: position 45,158 of record NZ_LNCI01000004.1, read on the forward strand.
GAGCGACCTTTGCGAGGCGGCGCGGATCGTTGGGCAAGTCGCATCCCTCGCGCGACCACATTGCGAAATTTAGCAAAACAAGGGCGCCAACCTCGTCTGCGGCGAGGAGTTGAGTATCGCGCAAGAACGAGTCGATCCATATCGGACGGGGGCGCCTGGTTCGCGCAAGCTTTGCATTGAATTCACCGTCGTCGTGCATTTCTACGAGTGCTCGACTTTGCGGCTCTCGAGCCAAGTTCTCATGTCAATTTCACGCCAACCAACCGCGCGGCGACCAATCCGCACTGGGCGGGGAAACTCGTCGCGCGCCATCATCGCGTAGATTGTCGAGCGGGACAGGCCGGTAATTTCCTCGATCGCTGTCCGGCGAAAAATCCTACCGAGGCCGTCCCAGGTAGTGTTTCCTTCCAATGTTTTTCATCCCTTTCGTGCTTGCTCTTTCGGGCACACTCAGGAACGCAAAAAACGATGGAAGGCGCAAATCGGCAAAAATGCCAAAAAATCGAGAAAGAAGCTAATCGATTGTATTTATTGCTCTATTTAATGTCCGTTGGCTGACGCTTTCGCCGAGCTCGCGCTCGACGGCGCGCAGAACAACCTTCTCTGGAATGTTGCCGTGCCCAAGCGGAAACACGCGTTTGTAGGCCGCCTGGACTCTTGGTATCATCGGCGGACGTCCCTTCCGTCGTTTTCCTGTGGTCTCAGCGCCCGACGTAACAACACCACCGATCGTAGCTTGCCCGGCGAAGGGTTCGGCTGGGCAATTTGGGGTCGGGAACAGCCCACGGAGATCGGAGAACCGAACCATGGTAGCATCGAATTCGCCGCGCGGGGATCTGAGCCGGTCCGAGTCCCAATCATGGTTGCCTGCGCGCCAGTCTTCAGGTCGGATGTCCACGAAGCGCCCGGCTGGCTGTCCTTCAACCGGATCGTGTACCAAACGCCCGATGCGCTCCGCCCTGTCGAATTCCTGCCAACCTCGGGCACTCAGTCGCCCTGCCTCCAGCGCAACAAGAAGAGCGTGACGGGCGCTCGCCAGGGGCTTGGTAAAGACCTCCTCTTGCGCGCGCGCCCATTCGTACTCCAAAACGAACGGTACGGCCTTCTCGACCGTTTCCTCGATAGCGCATTGGTGGGCGGCGTCAGAAGCGTCCCACTCGGCTTGATCGCCTGGCGGTGCCCATCCGAGGGTTTCCATGCGATCTGCACGTGCCAACCGCCGCACGTCGTCGAGGAACTCCTCCACATCCATCCCGTGCAATCCCTGCAGCGCCCGCAGGTAGCGTTGATGATCGATGTCTGTTCCAACCGCTCGAAACTCTGGCTCGGAAAACCTGTACTGACCGACGTCCCGGGTCAGACCGAGCCAGTACGCATCCTCGCCTAACCTAATATCGATCGTTGCGATGGGGCTTGCGCCGCCGTTCCCGTCATTCGGGAGATCCTCTCCAGCGTCGTCGTCAATCCACTCGGTTTTGCGCGGCGGAACCCGTCCCAGCGCGATCCATAACGCCGCTTCGGACAGGTAACAGAATTCTGCCGGCTCGATGGTCGCGTAGAGCGCGCCGACGTCGTCGCGTACATCAGGCATCAATTCTGTCCCGTGAACTGAACCACTTCGCCGCCATTCGATTCGAGGTATGTCGACCAGGCGTGCATCATCTTGCGCCGCTTCTCGAACAGGTCGGAGCGGGCATAGGCCTGTTCGACGGCGTTGCCTGTCTTGTGGGCGAGCGCGGCTTCCGCCACCTCGCGCGGAAAGTTGGTGCGCTCCTGCACCCAGGTGCGGAATGACGTGCGGAAGCCGTGAACGTCGGCGTCAAATCCGAGCTCCTTCACCAGCTTAGACAGCGTCATGTCCGACAACGCCTTTCCTCGAATGCTCGGGAACAAGAGCCCCGTGTCGTCGCGCAGCGTCGCCGCCGCGTCCAGGATCGCCATGGCGCGTGCCGATAGGGGCACCCGGTGCGGGCGCTGCATCTTCATCCGCTCTGCCGGGATCTCCCATGTGGCCGAGACCGTGTCGATTTCCTCCCAGCGTGCCAGTCGCACCTCTCCCGAACGGCTCGCGGTCTGCACCAGGAACTCCAGCGCCAGTTTCGTCGACACCCAGGCCTTCGAGGATTGGACCGTCTCAATGCAATCGGCCACATCCGAATAGCGTAGTGCCTTGCGGCGCTTTGGCTTCCGATCGGTGCGCGGTAAAGCGAGAGCTTGCGCGATCGACGGATTGTCGGTGCACATGCCCTCGGCGATGCCCCACTTGAAGACGAATGAGCACCGATAGGTCAGCTTCTTGGCAACGCCCGGTGCCTTCTCTCTGGCCGCCAGAATGGCCTGCCGCACGTCGGCACTCGTGACCTCGGGCAAAGGAACTGCGCCGAACCGCGGGAAGATGTAGGTCTCCATCGAGGACAGAAACGCCGCCCGGTCTTTGGGGTTCTTCCAGGTCGGAGAAAGCTCTGCGTGGGTTTTTCTGGCAGCCTCTTCGAATGTGAGGATGGCCCGCGCTCGTCGTTTCTCGCTCAACGGATCTCCGCCGCCGCGCGCGAGACGCTTGTTCTCGATGGCCTCCTCCCGTGCGGCGGCCAGGCTGACAATTGGAGGGCTCCCCAGGCCAAGCTCGCGACGCTTGCCGCGAATGGTGATGCGCTGAACCCAGAAACGCCCGCCTGTCGGCTTCACCAGAAGAAACAGACCCGTGCCCTTGCCGTCGTGATACTTGCCGGGTTGGGCGACATGCTTGACGAATGCGGCGGTCAGGCCCGTTCCAGATTTGTTCAGGTATCCCTCTTTCGCCATCTCGTTCCCCCTAGGGATGCCGGAACGGACGGGAACACTCATGAACGATTTGGAGCTAGATGGGAAAAAAACACATTGAATCTAAAGAAGTAGATGAACATCGCCGGAACCTCGTGTAACAACATATGGCGCTCCCAGCGCGCCAGCGATTTCAAAGGGTTAGGCCGCAGCGCCTAACCCTTTTTCTTTCTCTTTGGGGATCCACATCCTGGGGAACGAGCAGGGTAGCTTGCGGCCGACAACATGCCGCATCCAAATTGCCGGCATCCGTATCCGCGGCCTGCGTTCAATCGGATTCGCCGGAATATCCGGACACGACACGTAGTGTATTGCTGCGATCCGGTTTCTACAGCTCTCGTTGGGAGGCCGTTGCGAACCATGAAACGACTGTCGCCTCAAGTCGGTCAAGATGGTCCGGCGGCATCCCCTGCGCCCGCTTGCCTATCCGATTGGCGAGCATTTCCGCGTCCTCGCCGATTATGAAATGGACGAGCGACACGCCCATGGCATAGCTCAGCTTCAGCAATGTCACAGTATTCGGGTTCTGCGATTTGCCGCTGCGTATGTCGCGAACGTCGGGAGCAACCGTGCCAGTTCACCCCCCCAAAGTGAGAGAGCGGACTCGCAATGTCATCGAGATAACGCTGCGAGTTTCTGGCAATTGCACATTCGCCCTGACCGCGCTCCGCCCCCTAGGAAGCGCTAGCTGCAACGCAAGAACTACGCCGCGACCAGAAAACCTGGAAAGTAATTGTTATTTATAGATATTTTGTGACTACCCAAAAATGATTCACCTTGTCATCGCCGACTCAATTCATATCGGCGGACAAGGATCAGGAGATGGACATGTTGGAAGAACGCGTTTGCGCGAGTGATTTCGCAATGCGCGATGTTTCGGAGTTGCACCTGCAGGCGCAACACCTGCGCGGCCTGTTGTACGCGCTCACAGAGTTTGAGCCACATGATAGACGTCGGACGAACGTTCCCGGCTTTAGCGCTACGCTAGCTCCGACGCCGTGGTACGATCGATGGCCCGCGTGCGATGCCCCTCTTGAGAGGCTCGCCGAAATCTGGTGCGCGTTCCGATGCGTGTTCTTGATTATGGTGATGCGGCGGTTAGGCGCCGGCTGCGAGCGTTCCTGAACGCTACGCGCGAAGTTTCCCGCATCCGGTCACGTATCAAAGGCCTCTTGTCCCGAACTGGTAGGTACGGCGTTCGCGATGAGCGCGGTCAGGATCGGGCATGCACACGTCGCGACCGTGAGCGGAGACGAGCCTCTCGTCCAGGTCCCTTCGACCGAACTGGCAAGGCGCCCCCACCTCCGGGGCGCCACTACGTCACCTGGCGATGGACTGTTGCTTCAACAGGAAGGCATCGACGGCTGCCTGCGTCTCGGGGCGCAGGTTCTCGATCCCCTCGTAAGGCACGCCGCGTGCCGGGCCGGTGTCGGGATATTTCTCCTTGCGCGCCTTGTGGCGGCCGAGAATGCGGACGAATTCCTGCCCGCCCCAGGCGCCGACCTCGGTGGACACAGGGTATTTCTCATGCGTGTCTCGGAAGATGTCGTAGAAATCGGCGAGGATCGCGCTTTCCCCGGCACCCGGGAGGTTCAGCTTCAGCTGATCCTTCACGATCGCCTTGGGCGTCGCCACCGAATAGACGATTACATGATCCCGACGCCCTTTCGACTCATCGTCCATCAGGATCGCCGCCGATTGATCGACCCCATCGACAAGCCGGTCGCGCGGGATCGCATCGCTCGCACCTCCGAGGCGCGCCAGCGTCGTATACAGGTCGGAGACGTGGATGATGTTGTTCACCAGGGAATCCGCAGGGATCATCCCCGGCCAGCGGATAAAGGCATCGACGCGGATGCCCCCCTCGGTCGTGTCGCCCTTACCTCCACGGAAGATCATCGGCGTGAAGCCCGATTGCGGGGAGTATTTGGTGAAATGCCCGTTATCGCCCATCAGGACAACAATCGTGTTGTCGGTCACGCCCAGCCTGTCCATCTCGTCGAACAGATCCCCGAGCCAGCGGTCGAGCAGCTGCATCTTGTCGACGTAGAGCCCGCCATTGGGGCTCTCGGGGCCGGTCCGGCCGGTGCGGGTATTGTGCAGGGGGATCATTGGCCAGTACTGCAGGAAGAACGGCGTCTCGCCTTCGGATAGCCGCTGCAACTCCTCCAGGGTCTTGTCCTGGAACGCCTCGTTCATCTCGTCGTATTTCGCGGTGTTCCAGCGCTCGCCCGGCTGCATTCGAATCTCGCGGATCGGGCCGCCTGCCTCCCCTTCGATCACCGTCGCCATGGCGGAAGCATCGGGGCGGAACAGGGTATCGAGCGTATAGGTCGCCTCGAAATCGGAAATCCCGACGGAGACCTGCTCGCGGATCGCGTCATCGTGGAAGATCGTCAGCTGCCCCTGCTGGTGGATGGCGTGCTGGGCATAGTCGAAGCCCTGGTTCATCGCCCAGCTCTCCGGGATGTCGCCCATATGCCATTTGCCGACATGGCTGGTGGCATAGCCCGCGGACTTGAGCACTTCGGCCAGCGTCACCTCTTCACCCGGAAGCCCGAACCCCGCAATGTCGACCGTGGTGTCGCCCATGCCGATCCGCACGGGCAGCCGTCCGGTCATCTGGGCCACCCGCGTGGGCGTGCAGGAGGGCTCGGTGTACATCCGCACCATCCGCATCGCCTCGTCAGAGAAGGCGTTGATATTGGGCGTCTCGTAGCCCCGCACCGCGTTCAACTCGGGAATGCCCATATCGCCGAAACCCAGGTCGTCGATCAGGATGCTGAGGATATTGGGCGGCTTGCCGCCATTGCCCTCCCGGAATGTCGCGAGCATCTCGTCGACGGCCGCATCGTCCGCGGCCCATTGCTCTGCGTGCTGCGCTTCGAGGATGTAATACTCGGCATCGTGAATGATCGGCGCGTCCTGCGATTGCGACACGCTGGCCGTCATCGCGAGAATCATGGCCACGAAGGGGGGTTTCATCATCTTGGAGTCTCTCCTCGTGGTTGGCGAGCGCCGATGCTGGGCGTGCGTTGTGGCCTCGGGGCGCGTCGGGTTAGGCTGCATCTTCCGCTCCGTTTGACGCAGGATCGCCCACGCGGTTGATATCCGTGTGCCGAAAGAACTCGGCCCAGACGTGCCAGAACAAGCCCGCCTTGACATCGGGCGAGCGGGCAAGCTGGTGGCCGTCGGAGGTCTTTCCGAAGAAATCGACCTCCGCCACATCCGCGCCCGTATCGTTGATCCAGACGTTGAGGCTCTCGTAGAGCGGGCTCCAGGAGACGACGAGCGCCTGCCCGCCAACCACCGCGTTGACGGTGTTGCCCTGAGCGACCACGAAATCATCGGTCCAGCAGGTCGCGTCCGAGCCGATATTGACGCCCCAGACATAGGTCTTGGTCGGCAGGCGCGGGTCCACAGGGTGTTCGAGGTTCTGCATTATCGGCTTCGCCTCGGTATGGTGCTTCTGGATCGTCGCGGTGAAGGCCAGTTCCATCGCGAAGTCGAGCAGCCTGAGGAACGGGTTTGCGGGCGGCTTGTTGAGGAACACCGTGCCCTCGGGATAGGCCTTCTGGAACCCCCGGAAGGTCATGCGGAAAGTCGGCCAGGGCTGCATCGCGAGGCTCTGGCGTAGCGGGCAGACCGGCCCGTCGGCTGATGTGTCGGCATCCCTGGCCCGGAACCCGTAGATCTGCTGGATCGGCTCGCCGGTGTTGTTGTCCCGCAGGACGAGGTTGTTGCCGTGCTGCGCCAGCACCTCCAGTTCGATCTTCTCGCCCTCTACCTCCGGCGTCATGCCAAGCCCGAGATTGGCGATGGCACAGAAGGTCATAACGACATTGGAACCTTCGAGCCCCTCTTCCGTCCCGGCAAGGTGCGGGCGCATGATCTGGGATTGCGGATGCGCGCGCGCCACGCCGTTCTTCTCCAGCACGATGACCTGCGTGGTCGGGCTGACAAATTCCCTTGCCTCTTCAATGCTGTAGTACCTGGCCGTGTCTTTCTGGTTGCGAAGCCCCTTGTGCACATAGACCCAGACGAAAGCGACCAGCGCGCCGGTGAGCACTGTCGCCGCCCAGAACAGCCAACCGGGGCCCGCACCGAAACCGAGATGTGCAATCGCCGACACGAGCCACGCACCGCCCCCAATCGCGAGGAACTGGTACTCGTTGCGGATGAACCGGTCGACGTTGACCCGCTTGGTCTTCATGACCAGTTGCGGAATGTCCCCGAGGTCTCGGAAATACAGCAGGCCGATGGTCAGGGAGATCAGCAGGCCGGCATAGAACAGAAGACTTCCAATCATGTCTCAGACCCTTTCGGTTGGCCAGTTTCGCGCGAGGGATAGGTCCTCGGCCCTTTGGAATGCACGCTGAGGTACCCCCGGATTTCCTGTTCCAGCCCCGTGAGGCTTTCGTGGATGTCCGGCAAGATGGGGTCATCGGCGGCGCAGGGCAGCAATCCCAAAAGGGTCTCGTAATCGCGGCAGATCTCGGCAAAGACGAGGTTCTCTCCGCGCAGACGCTCGATCTCGTCGGCATGATCAAGAAACTTGCGTGTCCAGGCCTCCATGGCTCCCTCTCCATTCGGCGCGACGCACGCCTCGTCCTGTTCGCCTTCGGGACAACTATCGGTGGAGAATTCCTGCACGTGTAGGTATCTTGGAGTATGTTACGCCGTAACATGCACTGATTTCATGGGCTTACGGTCGAGGCTATGCGGAGAAACCCTTGTTTGGCGGCAAAAGGAAAAAGCCATCAAATGGCGGCGAGGCTGGTCCGGGAGTCGATTCACAGTCCGTTCGAGACGCGTTGGGCATCGTTGTCGCCAGTCCGGAATTCCATGGCGCTGAACGGTTGCAGGCTTTTCTGACCTACGTCGTCGAAGAAAGCCTCGCCGGACGCGGCGAGCGTATTCGTGCCAAGACGATTGTCGAAGATGTCTACGAACGCTCACCCGGCAAAGGGCGTGATCCCATGGCGGTTGTCCGCGTGGATGCCGGACGTTTGCGACGGCGCCTGAAGGACTACTATAACGGGTCGGGGGCTGGATCGACGCTGCAGATCCACATCGATGCGGGTGGGTATGCGCCACGTTTCGAACACCTCGATCCGTTTGAGCATGAGCTTCCGCACGCCGCGCCGCCTTCCGCCGACACTCAATTGCGTCGTGTTCTGGTGGTTGCCGGCGGGATTGCAGCCTTGTTCGCACTTGGGTGGTTTGTTGTCGGCCAGACCTTCAATTCTGCGCGCCTCACGAAGGATGAACGTCGAGCCGACGATGTGCGAGAGGCATTGTTCAATACTTCACCGGCCAAACTCCAGGCGGCGAACCTTGCCGAGCAGTCGCGGGCACTGCTGTTTCCCGCATTGGACCCGGAGCGTTTGACGCTGGTGCTGGCATTGTTCAAACGCGCTATCGAACTCGATCCGGACTATTTCGGCGGATATGCCGGAAGTGCACAGACGCTGGCAACACTCGCAATCACATCTCCACCGGGTCCGCATCGCGAAGAATTGGAAGCCCGAGCCGCGCAGCGCGCCGAGCGCGCCTTGGAACTCGGACCTGCCGAGGGGTGGAGTCATTCGGCGTCCGCGCTCGTCGCGATGGCCGGGAAGAACTACGACGCGGCGCTGGCGCAATCGTCCAGAGCGTTGGTCCTGTCTCCTGAGGATGTCTGGGTTCGGAATGTGGACGCCCTTATTGCCCTGTTCAGCGGCGAGTTCGAGCGCGCAATCCAGTCGGCCGAGATCGATGGGCAGCAAGCCAGTATCGGGGACAGGTTTCCCCACCGCAACGTCATCGCATCGGCAAAGTTCCACCTCGGGCACTATGGCGAGGCAATCAAATGGTACAACGAAGCGGCTCGGGAAGGCGACCCGATCAGCGCCATCAGCGTGGCCTATCTCGCTGCTGCGCAACAGCGACTGGGAGAAACCGAAGCGGCAGTCGGAATGCTTGAACTGATGGAGAAGGCTTGGCCCGGTTTCCCGATCGAAACACTGTTTCTGTCGCTCTTCCGAGATAAAGGCCATGCCTTGGAAATCACGTCAGCCTTGGAAGAAGCCGCAAGCGCCCACCGTAGCCCGGCACCGCCGCGTTGATGCGCTCCTGAGCCGACCGCGGACGCCGGTTCGATCGCGCCGGACCGCGGTCGCCCGGGATTGGAAAGGTGGGTGGTCAGTTGCTGAGAACGGCTTGAACGCCATCCTGACATAGCATGCCATTCAGTGCCCAACGCAAATTCAGCAACGATATGGGTCGTCGCCGGTGTCCTTCTATGCAGGACGCCGTCCCCGCCGGGCGACCCTATTCCGGCCAGCGCTCTGCGGCGTAGTCCATTGTCTCGCGCACGTCGAGCGCACGGGTGGAGTTGCCACTTCGAATGAGGAATTCAGCCTTGCCGCCTTGCGTCAGGTAGACAGGCTTCGGCGCCGGTTCGACGATGACGAGGCAGACATCAAGTCCCTCCACTTCGGAGAACACGCTGTGCACATGTGGAGAAACATGACCTCCCAGGAATCGTTTCAGGATGTCCCGCAGCAGCAGTTCGAATCCGTCTCGGTCCTTGGACCGCAAGGTCGCATAATCGCTTTCGAGTCCGTGAATCGCACCCTCATCGGTCACCCCGATCAGCAGGGTGCCGCCCTTCGAGTTAAGAAACCCGGCGATCGTCTTTGCGATGACCATCTCAAGCGCCTTGTTCGGCTGACCCTTCCTGACGTCCCACCGCATGGAAGACTTGAACTCCACCCGCGCGCTTTCGCCTCCCGCGATCAGGTCGGGGATGGAGTCGCCGACGACTTCCGACAGCACCCGGAGATCGGCCTCCCGTCTGATCTGGGCCCGGGCGATGAGGCCGAAGCCCCAGCCCATCGCGGCGCCGATGGCCGCAAAGGCAAGACCCATGCCGATGTTCGACGGCTCGGTCAGTTTGTTGGCGTGGTTCAACATGAACTGGCCATAACCGTCCACGCCATCGACAGATCGGGAGAACTCGATCCAGACCAGCGACAACACCAGTGGATGAAGCACCAGGAAGCCGAAGACGGCGCCGAGCAGGGCAAGACCGGGCACAAACCACGCGCCGGCGGGGCGCGTGCCGGGACCGAGGATCGATTGCAGGAACGGCATGTGTGTTTATCCCAGAGACGTTGCAGCTCACGAGAGTCGACCTGCAACCAAGAAAGGAGCCCGTCAACCGGCATTCGCGATACAGTCCAAGCGCTGACGCCTGGGTCCCCTTCCCGCGAGGGAATAGCAACCCCAGAGCTCGTCCATCTCATCACGAGAGCCGGGATCCGGGACGCGGCAACGCGGCCTTGGATTCCCGCCTCGATGCCCCGAGTAGGTCGTTCACGTCCATCCAGTTCGTGCAACAATTGCAGCACCCTAGCACCACGACTGGCAGTTTGGCGCAAGAAACGGACTGTGCTGAAGAGTGTGAGCGCGCTGCTTTCGAACTCGTTGCCACGCCGCAGGCACCTGTCGTTCGAGCGCGCCAACCACGTTGCCATTCGCCGTGATCGCGCATTCGTCCCGTTCGGGTGTGTCGTATATCGGTGAATGGTGAAGCGCGGCAGTTGAACCAACTGCGAGCCGGAGACAGGCCGTCAGGAAAGCCCACATTCGTTTCGACGGGTGCGGGGTATCTCTGGTGCGTACCTTGCGGCCTGGCCAACAGCGTTCGCTCCTGTCGAGGTTGCTCGTTCCTAGGCCTCTGCTGCGCTCTCGAATGCGGGCAAGCTTGCCTCGATCATCTCGGCGGTGCCCGTGAGGCATATCCGGAAGTCGCTTGGCCGGTCGAACAAGGTCCCCGGCATCACGAAAACACCCTTGCGCGCAAGTTCTTCGGCAAAGGCAACCGAATCCCCGCTCGGCGCCCGCCCCCAAAGGTAGAACGTGCCAGCCGGCTTGGTGAGTTCATAGCCCCATTGCGTCAGCGCACCGTGTATCCGGTCGCGTTTAGCCTCCAGCGCAGCCACGTCGATTGACAGTTTCTCAAGGTCGCGGATCGCGTATTGCAGCGGCGCGTCGGGGAAAGCCCAGCCCTCTGACACCTGTGTCGTTGTTGCGTAGGACTGGATCGCTTCGCGCTCATCTGCGGGCATCTGCGGCGAAATCGCCAGGTAGCCGATCCTCAGACCCGGGGCGAGCAGTATCTTCCCGTAGCTGTAGTCAATCAGCGTGCGTGGATAGACGGCCGCGGGGCTTGTGAAATCCACGCCGTCGAACCTGATCCGACGATAAGGTTCGTCCGACAGGATGAAGATCGGATGGCCGATCTCACGGGATTTGGTCTCGAGCAGATCGGCGAGTTCGGCCAGCCGCTCACGGCTGTAAATCACGCCGGTCGGATTATGCGGCGTGTTGACGATGACAATCTTCGTACGAGGCGTGATTGCCTCCGCGATCGCACCGATGTCGAGGTCGAATGTCCCCTCCGCCAGGGGAGCAGGAACGGCGCGGGCACCGCGCGCAGCCAGCATCGTGCTGTAGCAGAACCACCCCGGTAGCGGAATGATGCACTCGTCGCCGGGGTCGAGGAGCATCGAAAACGCGAGCGCGATTGCGCCAAAGGCGCCTGCCGTCATTGCGATGTCCTCGGGGGTGAACGCGAGCCCGAGTTCTTGGCTCAACGCTTCGGCAACCGCCGCGCGAGGTTCTTCCTCGTTCGATTTGTACGCGAACCAATCAACAGATTTGGGTTCGACCCGGTGCTTGAGAGAAGAAACAAGGCCAGGAAGCGGCATTTCGTGCGGATTTCCAAACGTCAGATCCGCAAGCACATCCTCGTCCGGAATGTCGGAGCGATAGCTGGCGAAAAAGTCGAAAACGGTGCGGATCTCCTCCGAGGCGAGCCGGGAGCGCTGCGAAACCATGGCCATCGTCGTCTCCTGTGTGTCGTCACAAAGGTAAACGCGGCTTCGCCATTACAACAGGAAATTCTCCCCATGGGCAAAGTTGCCCTGCCAAGACGATAGACGATAATCTCTCGCGGTCTGAAGAATGGGTCACCCCGATGTGGCGCCTCGAACGGCCCGCCGACGCAACTTGCATTCCATGGAGCAACGGCCCGAGGGCCCCGTCGCGATACTACCCGTCAATTGACGAACTGAGCCCATCAATGTCGGTGATTGTTACCTTCCCGTAGCCAAGGCGAATGAGGTTCTTGCCTTCAAGAAACTTGAGGTGAGGAGACACCTTCGACGGCGCGAGGTTGGCAAGGTCTGAGAGCTCCTGTTGCGTTATGCTGATTGTTCGCGTTGTCGCCGAACGTTGCAGAACGCCTCGATGACCACCAAGACGCAGCAGGGTCGCGGCAATCCGCTGGCGTCCGGTGCGCAGTGCAAGGTCGTTCGCGGCCGACATGGCGAGAAGCTGGTTCATCGATGCCAGACGCGCGAGGGCTTCCCACAATTCGGGGTGTCGATTGGCGAGGGCACGGAATCTCGCGTAGAGAATCCGAACAAGCGTGGTCTCACCGGAGCTACGCATCTCCACCAGGCCCGGAAGGCTCAAAACGGGTTCGGACTCGCCCAGCCAGGCGCCGGCATGATGGATATGACCGAGTATCGTCTCGAGTTCATTCAAAGTGACCATGACCCGGACCTGCCCGCTGATGACGCCCCAGAGGCAGGTCTGTTCGGCGTCCTGCGCATAGACAACTGACTTGTCGGCGAACGAAACCTCGTCGCCCAAGGCGGCGAACTCTCCGAGGACGCGGTCCGACACGCCCTGCAACCAGGCGGCGGCGAAGACATCGTTCAACGGAGGATTCACCATTTCACTCCAATTGCCCCCTTTGGGAAAGTCTGACCGACCAAGCTGCGTTACCCTACGACACTACACACGCGCGACGAGATTATCCAAACCACTGTCGAACAACGACAAAAGCGAGAGAATTTGCAGGGGGGACACTCCATGAAGATCTGTCGGCCGTCGACCAACGTGACGTTTTCGCTGGCTTGCATGGCCCTGTTTGCCATCGCCGGCTCCGCCAATGCGCAGGACGCGCCGCCGCCGATCCCGGGCGAGCGGGCCTATTCACCCTACCTCCAGCGGGACTATCCCAATCGCGTGCTCTTCGGCGACACGCACCTGCACACCTCCTATTCCCCGGATGCCGGAATGATCGGCAACAACCTGGGGCCGGAGGAGGCGTTTCGGTTTGCCAAGGGAGAGACGGTGACCTCCTCCATGGGGGTGCCCGTCCGTCTCGTCCGCCCGCTGGACTGGCTCGTGATCTCCGACCACGCCGAGGGGCTCGGCGTGGCGCCAATGCTGAAACGGGACGATCCAGCGGTGCTCGATACAGAGTTCGGTCGAACGCTGCATGGCTATGTGCAGGACGGCTCGGCCGAGGCAGCCGGCGCGGCGTGGAACCTGTGGGCCGGCTCCCGGTTCGAGGGGACGAACCCCTATTCGAACAACCCGGATTTCTCACGCGGCCCCTGGGAAGAGACGATCGACGCGGCCGACGCGGCGAACGAACCCGGTCTGTTTTCGGCGATCATCGGGTTCGAATGGTCCTCGACGCCCAATGGAAACAACATGCATCGCGTGGTCGTTTACCGTGATGGCAAGGATGTCGCGAACGCGCGCGTCCCGTTGTCGGCGGACAATGGCGTGAATCCAGAAGACCTCTGGGATTGGATGGCGGCGCTGGAAGCGGAAACGGGCGGGCGGGTTCTGGCCATCCCTCACAACGGCAACCTGTCGAACGGGCTGATGTTCGATGACACCCGCTACGCTTCGGATGAGCCGATAGACACGGACTATGCCGAACGGCGTGCGCGGTTCGAGCCGCTCTACGAAGTCACCCAGATGAAGGGCGACGGCGAGGCGCACCCGATGCTGTCCCCCGACGATCCTTTCGCGGATTTCGAGACATGGGACAGCGCCAATTTCGGTGACGGCGTGAAGACGCCGGAGATGTTGCCAAAGGAATATGCCCGCCCGGCCTTGCGGCGTGGCCTGGCCTATCAGGCGGACCTGGGCGTGAACCCGTTCAAGTTCGGGATGATCGGGTCGACCGACGCGCATACGTCGCTCGCGACGACACGCGAAGACAATTTCTTTGGAAAGGTCGCGCAGCTTGAACCGACAGCGGACCCGGTCCGCTTCGAAGAGATCATTGCCGGAAGACTGGGGGCTCCCGAGAACGCGATAGCGGCCTGGCAAACCTCCGCGTCGGGCCTTGCTGCCGTTTGGGCACGCGAAAACACCCGGGGGGCGATCTTCGACGCGATGATGCGCAGGGAGGTCTATGCCACCACCGGCACGCGCATCCGGGTACGGGTATTCGCGGGCTACAACTTCGAGGCATCGGACCTGCCCCGCTCCGATTTCGCGGCGTATGGGTACGAGAACGGGGTGCCGATGGGGGCGGATCTCCCGGCCGGCGAGGGCCGCGCGCCGCGCTTCCTTGTGCGTGCGCTCCGGGATCCTGACGGTGCCAATCTCGACCGGGTTCAGATCGTCAAGGGTTGGCTCAACGCCGACGGCACCACGGCCGAGCGCGTCTACGACATTGCCTGCGGAGGCCGCGAACTGCTGGACGACGCCTGCGACGGCGTGGTTGGCAATACCGTCGATGCCGAGGAGGCCAGCTTCACCAACGCTATCGGGCAGGCGATCCTCGCTGGCCACTGGGAAGACCCGGATTTCGATCCGTCCCAGAGCGCATTCTACTACGTTCGAGTCCTCGAAATTCCGACGCCACGCTGGACAACCTTCGACCGCAAGGTGTTCGGCGCCGAACTTCCCGAGGGCGCACCTGTCTCCATACAGGAACGCGCCTATACCTCTCCGATCTGGTACACGCCGAGGTGAGGCCGGACGGTGCGGGTACCCCTCGGTCCGCGCCCCCCATACACTTCGTGTTCGCGCCGCCGGAAACCTCCTCACACATGGCTGGCCGCTTCGAACCCCTTGCCGGACTACGAGACATCGACAGGAGACTGGACATTGCAATTCATCGCCCGAAACCCTGTTGCCCCGTGCCTCGCGGCAGTGTTTTCCGTCGTCCTCTGCCAACAGGCGCAGGCCGTGGAGGGAGGCATCGGAGCCTATTTTCTTGGCTCGCGCGACACCCTTCCGGCCATCGTTCCGCCGCCGGGCACCTACCTCTCTTTCATCTATGACCGGCTCGAAGGCAGCGTGGAAGGGCTGTCGGTCGGCGGCCTACCCATTCGGGCCGACGCGAACGTCTCGGTCGATCTCTATCGGCTGAGCTTCACGCAGGTTTTCGATGCCGAGCTGATGGGAGGCACGCCGGCCCTCAACGTCGCAATCCCGCTGCCCGCCTCGGAGATCGCCTTCCAGGCGGTTACCGGCCCGCTCGCCGGAACGGATATCGACGACACATCCTTCGGTGTCGGCGATACCGGCATTACCGGCCTTGTCGGCTGGCACGACGGCAACATGCACTACAACGCCGGCCTGACGGTTTTTGCGCCGACCGGCTCCTACGACACGGCTTCCGTCGATGTCGGACGCCGGTCGGTCGACATCCTGTCGAACGGAAAGAACGTCTGGAGTTTCATGCCGTCTGCCGGTGCGACCTATTTCAACCCTGAGTCGGGCGTCGAGGTCTCCGGCGTGGCAAGCCTGCTGTTCAGCACGAAGAACGAGGCGACCGATTATCAGACCGCCCCGGCCCTTCAGCTTGAGGGCGCGATCATGCAGCGACTGGGATCGGGATGGGGCTTTGGCGTCGCGGGGTATACCTACCAGCAACTCGGCGACGATAGCGGCTCCGGCGCCGATGCGTTGCGAACGGCGCTCGGGGCAAGCAGCCTCGAGGCGCGCGTCAGCGGCGCCGGGCCGGTCCTGACCTACAGCGGCGGGAGGCTTTTCGGCGGCGATCTGTCCCTGAAGGTCAAGTACACGTCGGAGTTCGGCGCAAAACGGCGATTGGAGAGCGATGTTTTCACGTTCAATCTGTCGTTGGCGTATTGAACAGGCGGAAAATGTCTCGCCTATCCACGTGGCGTCGAACTTTGGCAGTGTTGACACAAGAGGCTGAAGGCGGGCATCCATCGAGCCCGGCATGAGCCTCGGCCAAGGGCCTATCGCGTCGATCCGGTTTGTGCCCCGCAGGCAGCACCGCAGATTGAGCATGCGTCAGGTGTGTTCTGATCGCGAAACTGGCCTCCAAATCGCTCTTGATACGTTGGCGCCCGCCAACCGGGCGGCCTTCAGCCGCAAATCGGAAGTACACGAGGCGGCTGCTCCGGCAAGGACCGCCTCCATTGGTTGATGACCGGTTGGAGAGTTCTTTTCGGCCAGAACTTGGGAGAACCGATTGCCTTGAGGCATGTGTCGTTCCAGTAGAGCCCGGCTTGCGACAGGGATGTCCCGGACGTAACGGCATTTGCAACGGCGCTGATGTCCCTCGACTCGGGATAGATGTACAGCGTCGTCGGGTTGCCCTCGACCTGCGCGAGAATGGCCTTGGACTCGGCGGGGGACCAGGTTGTGCAGCCGTTGCTGCGGCCGCCTGTGTAGTTCACCAGCGTACCGTACGGGACATACCCATCCTTGTCGGCGTGCGGGCTCTGCGGATTCCTGAACCGGCATTGCTGTTTCAGGAAGACAGCCTGATGGCCGCCAATGGCCCGCTCCCGAGCATTCCTTGTATCGCCTTCCCCGTCGAACAACAGGAAGGTGCGATAGAACGGGGTGCGCCGGCCCGAATGGCTGTAATACCCCTTGAACGAGGTTCTCGTTTCGGCCGTCACATAGGCGCCGCCCATTGTCAGTTTGGAACCCTCTGCGTTGCTGAAGTTCCTCGCGCACTGCCGACCATTCGCGAAATTCGCGCGTTTCAGGTTCCGCCCGTTGCCGTAGCCCGACGAAACAGCAACGAACTTTTTTGACGTCTCGCAGATGACATAGAACCGGCGTCCCGGGTTGCCGCTGGGCGAAACGCTCGGGCGCGTCGCATCCATGGCAAGGTAGCACGGGTTCCGAACGCCCCCCCTGCGCACCTTGTCCCGATAGAGCTCACGTGCTCTTTGCAGGACGACGGGCGCGATCTGGCCATCGCCGGGTCCGACGTGCTTTTGCAGCCAGGTCGGGATCTCCGAGGTTTGCGACGCCGCCTTCTGTGGAACTGTACTCACCAACGACGCACAGATCGCAATGACGACGAAAAGTCGGTGTGAATGCAACTGCAACTGGTGGTTCTCCTGCCCGATCATCCTCGGCAAGAGCATACCACATCCCGCCAAAACGACCTGCACCCAAAGGATCGCGGTGAACCGATGTGGCAGAATAGCAAGACCGGATTCGGCGGGGTGCCGACCCGACCCTCCTCTCGCCGTGAGTGAGAAAGCCCGTCCCTTGTGATCGCAACGAACCTGCAAATGGGGCATGAGGCGGGCGTTCGCCTCAGGTGCTACCTTGAACGTAGGCGTCGCACGTGGAGCATTTTTGACGCGCCATTTGCCCGGTTTCGCTGCGCGATCAAGGTGCAGTCAGCCGGCCACGGCACGCGTCCGCTCTCCCGCCTTCGATTTCGAAGGTCCCATGGTGCGCGCTACCGGGGCAGGAGTTCTCTGGCGCGAACATGCCGCCGGATGAAGTCGACAAGCAGGCGAATGCGAAGCGGCACGACGCTGCCGCCGGCATAGACGATATGCAATGGAATGGCCGGCGGAGACCATTCGGGCAGCAGGCGCACAAGGTCTCCTGTCGCGAGGTGATGGCCCATCACCCATTCCGGCATGAGAACGACACCGGCCCCCAAAGCCGCGAACTCGACGAGCGTGTCGCCCTGGTCAGCCGTCAGGTTTCCCGAGACCGGGATATCCAGAACGGACCCGCGTCTGGAAAAACGCCACGTTTGGGACGCCTTCATCCGGCCGAAGGTCAGGCAGTTGTGCTGCGCCAGATCCTCCGGGCTGATGAGTTTCGGCGCCTTTTCAAGGTATGCGGGCGCAGCGGCAAGGGTGAGGGGATTGGACGACAGTCGCGAAGCGATCAGGGTCGAATCTTGCAGATGGCTCGCTCGGATGGCCACGTCGATGGCGTCTCCCACAATATCGAGATGCTGCTCGGTCAGGAAGGAGACCACCTCGATCCGGGGGTACTCCCTTAGGAACTCGACAAGCAGCGGCGCGATGACCATCCGTGACAACACGGGCGACATCGAGAGGCGGATATTGCCGGCTGGCGTTCCTGCATCCGCCTGAAGCTGCGCGTCACCAGCATCCAAGTCCCGCAACACGCGCTGGCAATTCTCCAGGTACGTCTCGCCAAGCGTCGTCAACGTGACCTGCCGGGCATTCCGGCGCAGAAGCTGCACGCCAAGGTGCTTTTCCAGCGCCGCAACGCGCTTGCTGATCGTTCCCTGCGCCAACCGCTCCAGTTTCGCAGCCTCCTGGAAGCTCCCGGATTGGGCAACCCGGACGAACGAACGCATCGCAAGCAGTTGATCCATATTATGAATTCCATTTTAGAATTTTCATTATTCTCTTGAGAGCATTGGCCAGTCATGAAGATTGTGCAAGGTTTCTCTCGACCGATCAGCGGTCCACACCCGAAACCGACCTCCGTAGCAACGCCTTTAGGACCGACCGTCCCGAGGTGCCGGGGCGGCTTTGCCCGTTACGGCTGCGAGGAACATTGCTTGAGAAAGGCACCAAATGGCGGCGCTGTCCGACAAACTTGCCGATCTGTCTGTCCGTGTTGGCGACATCGAGGCCCGCACCGAGGCGTTCTGCTCCGAGAGCCAGGCCAAGCGCGCCGATAAACTCGACGAGATGAAGTCTGTCGCGGAGGGACAGGAATCAGACCTGCATGTGCTGGCGCACTCGCCCAAAGACAAAGTCACGACGGCCTGGGCACAATCAAATCGGTCGATGCAGCTCCGCGCCCAGACGGTTCGGACGCTGATTGGCGAACGGAAGGACGCTGTGGACGCAGAGCGCGCCGTCCTGCGTGCCAAACGATCGGAGCGCAATGCCGCACTGGCCCTCGACCACGCGCTTGCCGCGGTGGCGGAGGCGGAACTTGCCGTTGCCGAGGCCCTGGATGCGCGCCTTCGAGCGGCTGATCTTGTTGCGGATGAAGGCTGAGGTCAGCGAGGCGATGATCATGTACCGAATTGCACTCTCGCGCCATGCACCGAATGGGTCACTTGGACAGCAGAAGTTGCAAGCGCAATTCGCGCAGGCGCGCGCGGTCACCGTTGGAGAGTTCCGAGAAGATATCGCGCTCACTGACCGTATAGGCCACGAACAGGCGCGTCCGGTTTTCGAGGTCGTCGCCTGCGTGGCCAAGCTGGGCGAACAACCCGCGGATAAGATCGATCCGGTAGTTCATTTCCGCACGCCAGATGCGCCGGACGCGCGGGTCCTGGCGGGCCCATTGGCGAATGGCGGCGTCGTAGCGGCTCAGATCCTCGCGGTCGACGATCTCGGCGATCAGGGCGAGACGCTCGACTGGAGACTTTCCAGCGATATCAGTCTCTTGCAGAGCCGGGAGTTCGTCGAGCGCGCGCCAGTGATCCAGCAGCGCGTTATGCAGATCGGCCCTGTCGCGGAAATGGTAGTAGAAGCCGCTCTTGGCAACCCCAAGCTCGGCCGAGAGCCGCTCGACACGCACGGCCTCGATCCCGCCGATCCTGAGAAGCTTCAACGCAGCGTCCAGCCAGCCTTGCTTGCTGACCCTCGACCGGGAGCGCGCGGGCACGGGTTTGATCTGCGTCATGGCTGCTTTGATAGAGAACTCGCAATGTGAGAGCAACTATACGCTACCGTACATAACGATGGACGCATGCGTATACTTTCGATCCCGGGAGGATCGAAGCGGAGGGGAGGAAAATCATGAAGGATCACGTCGCCATTGCCGCGGTATTCCTGGCCTGCTCGGCCAGTCTGGCCGCGGCGCAGACCATTCAGCACGACACCGAGCATTACGTACTTCTGTCGCAACATAGCGAGGCCTGGTCGGCGGAGGATGCGGAGATCGACATCAGGCTGGCCGAGCTGCGCGACGCCAACGGCGGTAAGCCGCCCAACATCGTTTACGTGCTGATCGACGATATGGGCTTCGGCGAGTTCGGCATGCCGGAGCTCAACAAGATCCGTGGTGGCCGGACGCCCAATCTCGACGCCTTCGCCGAAGAGGCAATGGCGTTCACCCGCTTCTACGCCGAGAATATCTGCACGCCGACGCGGGTCTCCTTCATGACCGGCCGCTACGCGGTGCGCACCGGCATGGAGCTCACCAAAGTGACCCCGCCGGAGGGCGTGGGCCTAGCCGGGGACGAGGTCACGATTGCCGAGCTGCTGTCGGATGCGGGTTACACAACCCACCATGTCGGCAAGTGGCATATGGGCGATATCAAGGAATCCTACCCGATCAGCCAGGGCTTCGACTGGGCCTCCTTCCCGATGCACAACCAGGTCTCCTACAGCTTCCTGACCCGCGATGCTGAGATCCAGAGCCGGACGACCTCGTTTACGCCCGAAGGGATCGACCCCGACTACGCGCTCGACAAGAGCTTCCGGCTCTATGACTGGGTGACCCAGGTCGAGGGGGAGAAAGGCGGCATGCTCACCGAATGGGGCATCGAGCCCGGCGAGCGCCCCGACATGAACATGTACATGGAAGTGAACGAGCGCTTCCAGGAACAGGCATTGGACTCGCTGCGGTCGCTGGCCGCCGAGGAGAAACCCTTCTTCTTGAACTACTGGCCGCAGATCCCGGTCGCGATCCTGGCCGCCCTGCCGGAGAACCGCTGCCTCAACGCCAATTGCGGCCGCTGGGCCAATGGCATGACCATCGTCGACTCTTATATCGGCGAACTTCTCGACGAGATCGATGCGCTTGGCATTGCCGACAACACCATCGTCATGGTGATGGGAGACAATGGCCCGATGAAGCAGGAGATCCCGGATTCCGGTTACTCGGAATGGCTCTTCCGCGGCACCAAGGGCTCCGCGCTCGAAGGCGGCCACCGCGTCGGCGCCTTCCTGCGATGGCCGGGCGTGATCGAGGGCGGGTCGATTGCAGGCGACATGGTCTTTGTCGGCGACCTATACACCACCTTTGCCCGCATCGCCGGAAACATGGAGGGCATCCCGACCGACCGCGTGGTGGATGGCGTCGATCAGACCGCCCTGCTGGTGAATGGCGATACCCACGGCCGTCGCGACTACATCCACCTCTACGAGGTCAACAAGCTCGCCGCCACGGTCAAGCAGAACATGAAGATCCGCTGGCCCGGTCCCGGTGTGAACCCCTCGCTCGCCAAGGTCTACAACCTCTACTGGGACCCGCGCGAGGAGCACCCGCTCAAGCGCGAGGGCGTCTGGACCGGCACCCCCTTCTCCCGGATGCTCACCCAGCATCTGCGGCTGAAGGACAAGTATCCGGACCGCAAGCCAGCGACCGGCATGCCCTATGAGGATGTCGAGAATATCCGCCCGGAAACCGTCGAAATGCTGGAGCTCTGGCAGCAGACCTATGGCGACGCGCGCGACGTGATCCTTGGCATTGAATCCGCCGGAAACTGAGGCGCGCACCGGCGGGGCGGCGAACCGGCCCCGCCGAACGCGGCCTTCAAGACAATCAAATGAAATGGGGAGGAATACATGAAATATCCATTTGGACCAATTTTGGCCGCGGCGGCTGCGGCCTCGCTATCGACCGCCGCCTTTGCCATCGAACCGGACGGACCACAGCTCGACCACGCGCAGCGCAATGCCGAGGCCTGGGCGGCCGAAGATGCCGAGATTGACGCAAGGCTCGCGGAGCTGGAGGCACGCTTCGGCAAGAAGCCGAACATCATCTACATCCTGACCGACGATATCGGTTGGGGCGAGCTGGGCTGGCAGGGCGGCGGCAAGCATCGCGGCACGCCGTCGGACGTGCTCGACGCGATGGCCTTCGAGGGTATGCGCTTCTGGTCCTCCTATGCCGAGCCCTCTTGCACACCCACACGCATCGCCATCAACACCGGCCGCCACCCGGTGCGCACCGGTTTGCTGACCGTGCTCTGGCCGGGCCAGGTCGACGGCCTGTCGCCGGAAGAGGTGACGACGGCGGAAATCCTGTCAGAGGTTGGCTACAACACCGCGATGTGGGGCAAATGGCACTTGGGTGACCTGCCCGAGCACGCCCCGGAAAACCAGGGCTATGACTACGCCTACTACGGTCTCTTCAACGGCGCGCCTGACTACTGGCAGGCGTCGTTCGAAGATCCCAGCGGAACCTTCCCCTTCGCCGATTTCCCCGGCTACGAAACATACGAGGCGAACACCGGGATTGACCTTTCCGTCGCCGGCTATGTCGGTCGCAAAGGCGAAGGGCGCACACCGATAGAGGGTGTTGCCGGTGAGTTGTCGCCAGAACGGCAAGAAGCCTTTGAAAACGAGTCCATCGCCCAGATCACACAATACGTGAAGGATCACGCCGAGGACGAGAACCCGTTCTTCATCTACTGGGCTTCCTACGCGTTACAGATCGCCGCGAGCCAGGAATTCCTCGACGCGCCGGGCGTGGACAAGAACAACCGGCAGGCCTCTTTCATGGCACTGCACAACAAGCATGTCGGCCAACTCCTCGACACGCTGAAGGAGGCGGGAATCGCCGAGAACACGCTGGTCGTCTGGATCAGCGACAACGGCCCGATGTACGCCTTCTGGCCCACCGCCGGATACACGCTTCTGCAGGGCGCCAAGGGCGACGTGCTCGAAGGCGGCGTGCGGGTGCCGGCCATGGCCTGGTGGCCCGGCATGATCGAGCCGATGCAGGACCCGGCGGACCTACTCCATGTGACCGACCTCTTCACCACCGCCGCCCGCCTTGGCGGCGCGTTGGACAAGATCCCGAACGACCGGATCACCGATGGCGTGGACCAGACGGCGTTGCTCCTGAACGGCGAGGGCCACGGCCGGCGCAACTTCATGGCACATTACAGCGGCGATGTGCTGGGCGCCTTCCGCTATGGCGATTTCAAGATCCACATCACCGAAGGGCATGGCGGCCTGCCGGGCATGGATTTCTTCAATGTCATGCGCGACCCGGGCGAGAAATACGGTGCGCTCTATCCCGGCCTTTGGGTGGTCCAGCCGATGCAACAGCTCCTCGGCCAGCACTATGGCCGCTCCCAGCAATTCCCGCACCGTGCGCCGATGACGCCTGAAGAAGCGCGCCTGAAGGCACAGGGTCACTAGGCCAGGAACGGATCGCACATGACCACTCGATTTGCATCTGCAGCCTGCGCGATCGCCCTGATCGCGTGGGCAGGCACAGCCAGCGCCGAGCCCTTCGCGCTGACCGGCCATGACGACAGCCAGTGGCGCTTCGTCTTCACGCCCTATGCCTTCATCCCGGCCGGAACGCATGGCACCTCGACTGTCGACGGCAGTTCCGTGGATCTCGACCTTGGCCTTGAAGACGCGCTTGACGCGCTCAACCTGGCGCTGTCGGGGCGGTTCGAAGCTTGGCGCGGCGATTGGGGCCTGCTCTTCGACGGCAATTACGTCAGCCTTGGGGGGGAAGACTCCGCCGGGCTCCCGGGGCCGGGCGGCGGGTCGCTCGATGTCGAGGTCGATATCGAACAATACTGGCTGACCTTCCTCGGCGCCTATCGCGCCGTGAACACCACCTATGGCGATGCCGGGCGCCGCTTCGCCTTGGATCTGCAGGGCGGGCTTCGCTACAACTCTCTGAAGCAAGAAGTCGATATCGACACGCCCGGCCCCTCAACCAAACTGGGCGGCACGGAAACCTGGTGGGAACCGGTGATCGGCGCGCGTGGCGTCTGGGAACTCAACGACAACTGGGCCGCGGCCATTGTCGCCGATTTCGGCGGTTTCGGCGTGGGCGGCGACGATCTGCAGGTCATCGCGACAGCCGGCTTCGACTGGCGTCCCGAGCGATGGCAGAACACCTCGATCAAGTTCGGCTACCGCTACTACAGTCTCGACTATGAGACCGATGGTGGCGACTTCGCCTACGACGTCACGCAGCACGGCCCCTATCTCGGGGTGACGTTCCGCTGGCAATAGAGCGACCACGTATCGCCCGGGCGTTCACCGCGCGGGCGACATCTGTGACGGCTCTAGCCTGCGTGGCACGCTCCACCTGCCCGAAGTCAGGGACAGCGCGGCTTTGCCGCCGTCACGTCCGATTCCCGCCGCCGGAGAACGTGCGGTGACGCAAGAAGGCAGTGGCCCGAAGGTGTGAGCCTGTGCGGCTTCTACGACAACACGACAGACGGGCAGCGCGCCGCCGAAACCGGCCGCGCATCCAGCCACGTGGCACCCCTTGGAAGCGGCCCCCTGCCCTCCCCTATTCCGAGGCCCCGATGAAAACGCCTCTCACTTCCCTTAACCTTGGTGAGACTCGCCGCATGCGAATTTGCCTTTACAAGGAAACGTTCAAGCGCGGAGGCATGGCTCTTTTGGGTCCAGACCATCTCGCTGCCCCAATCGGACAGCTCAAGCGGCACCGGGTGAACGTCGCACCCTGCCTGTCGCGTGAACTCCGCGACGCTCACCGGCGCCGTCGCCATCAGATCCGTCGCCGCGATGATCTGAGGCAACGGTACTGCCCGCGAAACTCTGCCATACCTGAACGAGGGCCGGACGCGCCCGGACGCGCGTCAAGCGACGCTTGCGACCTGTTTCTCCTGTTCTTCGATCTCCCTGAGAATACGGGAATGCTTGACCTTCGGATCGAGCTCCGGGTCGGTCACATGGGCGAGCATCGAACGGACGGACTCTGCCAATCCGGCGTCTTCTGCGACGGCCAGCCCATGCTGCACGAACGGCCGAAGATAGGTCATGCCGGTGAGGATTGCCATCTGCTGGTAAGGCTTGAGCAACTCGTCCATCGAAAAACTGTTGTAGCCGCCGGCGTGGTAGCTGTCCGCCGGTCCGCCGGTCGAGACGAGAATCAGGAATTCGCGGCCCGCGAGACGGTCGCCGCCGGGACCATAGGCAAAGCCGAAGCTCAGCACCTGGTCCATCCACGCCTTCAGCACGGGCGGGGCGGAATACCAGTAGAACGGGAACTGGAAGACGATGCGGTCGTGGGCCAGCAGCAGCGCCTGTTCGGCCTCCACGTCAAAGCGCATGGTCTCGCCGCCGGTTGCGGTCAGGTCGCGGGTGGTGATCTCGCCGGTCTCCGACAGCGCGTCGAACCACAGCCGGTTGATGCGGGAATTGTCGAGGTCGGGATGAGCCGTCAGGACAAGGGTTTTCATACGGTTTCGTCCTCTTGAATGGGTTCTGCCTTGTTGTGAGTGATGTTCGGGCTGCCGTCGGGCCGCATCTCGCAGGCCCATGTCTCGCGGACGCGGGCGTCGATCTTGCCACCGACCTTCAGCTCGCCGCGAAAGCGCGCGGTGAAGCGGGCCGTGCCATCGGCCACCTCCCCTTCGGAGATGTCGTGAATACAGCGCGGCGCGACGGTGCCGGCATACCGGGCTCGGAACCGGTCGTGGCCGGAAAGGCTGCGGACGGCATCCTCCATGTTCCACTCCACCTCGGGATCGAGGTTGGCGAGGAAGACCGCCGCCGGGACCAGCTGGTCGAGGTTGCGGAACCAGCCGTCGATAAACTCGTGCATGTCGGTGGCCGATGTCATTGTCTCACCAGTCGATGGGTTCGCGGTCACGGAAGAATCCTCCCGTTGGCCCGTCGTCGGGAAGCGTCGCCAGCCAGAGCGCGGTGTCCGCGCCTTGCTCGGGCGAACGGGTCGCGCCCGCGCCGCCCATCGCGGTCCGAACCCAGCCGGGGCACATGGCGTTGACCTTCACGGAGCTCGGCAGGGAGCGCGCGGCGGAAACGGTGAGCGCATTGAGCGCCGCCTTGGCCACGCCATAGGCACCCGGCCCGCCCACACCCTCGGAAAATGCGCCCCACCCCGAGGAGACATTGACGATGCGGCCGAAGCCCTGCGCGACCATATGCGGCGTCAGGTGGTGCATCAGCAGGTAGGGTCCGTGGACCATGACGGCCATCGAGTCGGAGAAGTCCTGCTTGTCCTGCAGCACGGACCCGGAGCCGAGGATGCCGGCATTATTGACGAGGATATCGACCTCACCAGCCACCTCGACGGCCCTGGCGATGCTGGCGGGGTCGGCGACATCCAGGTCCAGGGCGGTCGCACCGATCCGGTGCGCGGCATCCTTCCCGGCAGCGGGGTTCCGGCTGCCCAGCAGGACGTCATGCCCCCGGTCGGCAAGCCCCTTGGCAATGGCGAAGCCAATTCCACGATTGGCCCCGGTGACGAGTGCGCGTTTCATGGCTACCCCCTCACGCTGCCGTGCGGCTCTGGGCCAAGGCCGGCAGATCCGTGTTGCCGCTCTGGAACTTGAACAAGAGGGTCAGCGCGGTGAGCTTCCATCCGGACGCATCCCGCACCAGCCCGATCTCGTAGCTGCCCTGAACACGCCAGAGCGGGCCACCCTCGGCCCCATCGATGAAATGGCTGGCCGTGATGTAGGTACGGACGTCGGCCCTATCGCCCACGGCCTCGATATCGAGCGGTCCAAGTTGGTGATGGGTGGCATCGAACCCCGGCAGGAGGCCCCTCCAGCGGGCGAGAATGTCGGACGGTTTCAGGTCCGCGCCCGGCCCGGCGCCGATACTCGAGTAGTCGAGGTGAAACGGATCGGTCATCAGCGCCTCCGCGACGGACCAGTCGCGGCTGTCCACGGCTGCGAAGTAGCGCAGGACGACATTGGTGAGTGCTTGGATCATTGCGAGCCTCAGGCGTTCAGGAAATCGGACACGGCATCAGCAGCGGCGGTGACGACATCGTTGCGGTCATAGAAATCGAACTGCGTGACGTCCTCGCCCAGCCACAGCTTCTCTAGGGGCGCCCGGGTACGGGCCTCGTAGGCGTCGGCCCCGGCAGGCAGCGCGATGGAGGGCGAGCCGACCATCAAGAGCGGCTTGGTGAGCCGGTCGGCAGAGGCCTGCGCGTCATAGGTCAGCCAGGGCTTCCAGCTCGCCACCGAAAACGTGTTGTCGTAGGCGGGGATCAGCCCCCGGTCTGCCTCGGTGTAGTAGGGCGCCTGGTACATCACGGAGGTCTCATCCGTGGCGCTTGCCCCAAGCATCACGCTATCGGCGGCGCCCTCGGCCTCGCTCGCGGCGATCAGGCTCGCGACCGTCTTCGGCCCACCATAGATGCTCTCGGCCATCGCGGCGTCGTGCAGCCAGGGCGCGACCAGAGCGACTTTCTGCAGGGCGTCGCTGTCTGCCACGGCGGCGGCCATGTAACCGGAGGAAGCGCAGACACCGAGCCCGGAGATGTGGGTCCCGTCCACCTCGTCCAACGACGCGAGGAAAACCGCGGCGGCCTCAATGTCGGCCGTCTTGACCGCGGGATCCTCGACGAAGCGCGGCGTGCCCTCGCTCTCGCCCCATCCGGTGAAGTCGAAGGCCAGCGCCGCCTGGCCTCGGGCCGCCAGTTCGCGAGCATAGGTGCCGGCCATCTGCTCCTTCACAGTGGTCCAGGCGCCGGTGACGATGACGGCCGGTAGCGGGCCGGCGGCATCGGCTGGCGTGTAGAGCGTACCTTTCAGGGTGTTGCCACTGCTGTCGAATTTGACAGCGCGGGAAGTGACGCGTTCGGGTGCAGGGGTGTTTTGCAGGTTGATGCGCTTCATGTCTCGGTTCCTTTCTCGTCCAACGTTTCGTCACTGTTGCGAAGAACCTATGCCCCCTTGCCCCGTGCGATAATTGCCCCCGTTTCAAACTCTCTCATGCATGGTATCGAATAATCAAAGTAATCATCAGACCGAACCGCCCATGCGCCTGCCACTCGCCACACTCGAAATCTTCAACGCCATCGCAACGCAGGGCAGCATGCGAGCGGCGGCCGATGCGCTTGGCATCAAGCCTTCGACCGTTAGCCACCAGCTGAAATCGCTGGAAGATCAACTCGGCACGGCGCTCTTCATCCGGACCACCCGCTCTGTCAGCCTGACCGAGGCCGGGCGGGCGCTTCTGCGCGGCGCCAGTCCGGCCTTCGAGCAACTCACCGACGCCGTGGAAAGCGCTCGCACCACCGGCCATGCCGCCCGCGGCTCGCTGAAACTCGCCATGCCGGAGTTTGCCTATCATCAACTCATCGGAAGGACGCTTCCATCCTTTCGGGATGCCTACCCGGAGATCGAGGTGGAGCTCTCCCTCACCGATGCGCTCTCCGACATCCTCGACGAAGGCCTCCACGCCGGCTTCCGCCTCGGCAACCTCGTGGCGCAGGACATGGTTGCCGTCCGCCTGACCGACCCACTGCCGATCGCCACATTCGCGGCTCCCGACTATCTTGTCCGCAAAGGCACCCCAAAGCGTCCCGAAGACCTGCTTGACCACGAGTGCATCCGCTATCGCTTCGCCAGTTCCGGCCGTTTCGCGGCCTGGAACTTCGTCGGTCACGAAGGCGAGTTCCAGGTCGATGTCTCAGGCCACCTGATCGTCAACACCCTGCCGATCGCCGTTGACACCGCCGTCCAGGGAGGAGGGCTGATCCAGATCTTCCGAGACTACGCCGCGAGCGAGATCGCCACCGGGTCATTGGTTGAAGTCCTGACCGATCATCAGCCCACCACCCCCGGCCTCTACATCTACTTCCCCCGCGAATATCGCTCCATGATGCCTCTCCGGCTCTTCATCGAGCACCTCAAGGCCACGGCGCGCGGATAGCGTCCACCCCCTGCGGCTCTCCGTTTCCACCGCAATGGGGCATCGACCTATCCGGACCAATGCCCGCTCCGCCCCTGCGGATCTGTCCGACGCGCGAATGCAGCAAATGGTGAAGGCGCACGGGCAGCAACCGCTCGGCGCCGTTCAGGGTTCAATGCCGACGTTCCCGATTGCACCCCGAAAGCAAACGCACGCCCGCCAACGCTGGGCCAGCGCTGCGGGAGGGGCTGGCGGATGTGCGGCCGGCATCGCAAGAAGCTGGTTCGTGGATGTAAAACACGCCGCCATCCACCCATCGCCGGAGCGCCTCGCGGTCACGCCCCGGAACCGGTCGCTTTGGTCCTTCCGGCGGTCTGCGCGCGTTTCGTCGGCCAGCCGGTGCAGGCCGTGGACGTCGGCTGCTGTGCCCGCGTGGCACCTGTCCCGCCGCTTGGTGCCTAGCGCCCGTCAACCACCGCCAATTCGGGGCGGGCGCCGTCCCTGGCGCCAGCGCCAATGTCGCCTTTTCTCCGGTGCGCCAATGTGCATTTCGGCGTGCCGTTGTCACCGTTCGCAGCGCCTTCGAAAAGCCTGCGCTGAGCGTCTCCCCAGAAGCGGATATCGCAAGCGTCGATCTTCGCACGGAGGCGGGACATCCGCGTTGTGCGTTCCTCGATGTTCATTTCCAGCGCCTGGGCAATCGCCATGTCCATGTTGCGGTGAGAGAACGGATTGGTGGGAATCGCGGCATCGAGTTCCACCGCGGCACCGGCGAACTCCGACAACACGAGAACCCCATCGCCTTCCACCCGGGACGCAACGAATTCCTTGCACACGAGGTTCATACCGTCGGCGATGGGCGTGATCCAAGCCACGTCGGCGGCGCGGTAATACGCGATGAGTTCATCGAAAGGCACCGCGCGCGAGATCAACACGACCGGTTGCCAATCGAACCGTCCAAAGCGGCCATTGATGCGGCCAGCGACCTGTTCGATCTCGCTCTGAATCTCGGCATAGGCCTCCATGTTGCGATTGGCGCTCACGGACACATGCATCAGGCGCACCTTACCGCGCAGGTCGGGGCGGGATTCGAGCAGTCGCTCATAGCTTTCGAGCTGCTGGACCCCACCCTTTGTGTAGTCGGTTCGGCCGACGGAGAGCACGAGTTGCGCCTCGCCGAGTTCATCCCGGATCGCGGCCATCTGGTTGCGCGTCTCAATACTGTGGGCGCAGGTATCGATATAGGCGACGTCAACGCCAACGGGCGTGGCGGCAATCGTGACCTCGTGGCCGTCATGGATCAGCCCGGTCACCATCGAGCGCTCCGTCAGTGCGGTGCCCTCGTTGATCAGCGCCTCATCCACGGTCACCCGGCCCGTTCTGCTCACATCGAACAGGCTGTGTGCGACCTGAACGAAATTCGAGGCATAGCGTGGAATATGGAAACCCACGATATCGCAGGCGAGCAGGCTCTCGACGATCTCGCGCCGCCAGGGAAGCACGTTGAACAGGTCCGCCGATGGGAACGGCGTATGGTGGAAGAAGGAGATCTTCACATCCGGGCGCAGCTTGCGGAGATAGCCCGGGACAAGCCAGAGATTGTAGTCATGGACCCAGACAACGGCACCCTCCGCAGCCTCGCTGGCCGCTGCCTCCGCGAAAGCCCGGTTCACCTCCTGGAAGTTTGGCCAGTCGACAGGGTCGTAGTTGTAGCGTTCGCGGAAGCTGTGCAGGATCGGCCAGAACGCCTCCTTTGACGTAACGTGGTAGAAGCCCCGCACCTGCTCGGGCGTCAACGGCAGGCGCGAGACCGTGTAGCAGCCGAAATCGTCGTCGATCTCGATCCGCCGGTCGAAGCCGGGGTTTGCCGCATCCTCCGCCTGTTTCCAGGCGATCCAGGCGCCGTGCTCAACCTCGCCGAAGAACGACCGCAACGTCGGAACGATCCCGTTGGGGCTGGAGTTCTCGCGCAGCCGGATGGTGCCGTCGTCGGCCTCGACCTCTTCGTAGGGTTGCCGGTGGTACACGATCACCAGATCGGATTTCCTGGACGTCGCCTCGGGGATTTCGAGTGTCTTGGGAGACATGGTTTTCCTTGCAATTGGTAGTGATTTCAGAACGGTGCAGGCCACTTGACCTGTCAATGCAGGTCGAAGGCCGCGATGGCCTCCTGGATCCCGGCGGCCCCGACGCCAGCCGCGGCATGCACATGCGGCAGCTGCGCCACCCTGTCGAGCAGCGCGACCTCGGACCCGCCCACCGCGACCGCGGGCAGCCCAAGCGTCAGCATCGAGAGGTCGTTGAGCGTGTCCCCGGCGGCAAGCACGCGTTCATCCGCCAGCCCGAGATGGTCGATCAAGCGCCGCAGCGACGGCCCCTTCGAGACACCGGGCGGCAGAACGTCGAAGTAGCGGTCATCAGAGACAAGCACCTCCAAGCCAAGGCCCTCGACCTTCGCACGCGCGCTCGGCCGGATCGCTTGGGGATCCATGTCGTAGCTAACCCGGTGCCGGAACCCTGTGGGCTGCAATCTTAGGCCCGGCTCATCG
Organism: Tropicimonas marinistellae; assembly: GCF_001509585.1. Classification (GTDB taxonomy): domain Bacteria; phylum Pseudomonadota; class Alphaproteobacteria; order Rhodobacterales; family Rhodobacteraceae; genus Tropicimonas; species Tropicimonas marinistellae. The sequence goes on from NZ_LNCI01000004.1 coordinate 76,191, forward strand.
GCCAGCATTTCCCGCACCATTGCGCCACTGTCGTTCCAGGCGCGGGTGATCTGCGCCTCCAGGGCACGGATCGGAGCGATCTCGCCCGCCGGTGTGATCTCCGCGATCGTGGTTCCCACGTCGCCAATCACGAAGTCCGGCCAAGGCACTTTCGCCGAGAAACAGAGGTCCCGGATGAACGCGGGATCGCGCCCCGTGACGAAGACGAGCCCGATGGTTTCCCTGCTGGACTCGATCCAGCGATAGAGCGACTGGCGGTCGCCGAACGTGCCGCCCAGGAAGGTCCCGTCGAGGTCGGTCGCAAGGACGAAGCGGCGGCTGGCGAGAGGCGCCGGATGCAGCCTCGGCAAAACGCGGGTGGTCGTCTTTATCGAGAAGGTCGTTTGTTCGGTCATTCGGTTCATGGTGTCCTTTGGAATGTGGTTTGAGCGTGACGGGTCAGGCGTCACGCAATACGGCGCGCGAGTCCGGTGACGGCATCGGCGTGGGCGGGGTGATCGAGCGCGATGGCGAGTGTCCGTGGCTCGCCCTCGATGGGCGAGGACCAAAGCCGCGCAAAGGCGAGACCGAGGTCGTCTCCTTCGTGCAGGATCGCGCGTACGGTCTCGCAAATCGGCATCCGGACACGCATGCGATGCGCGAGCTGGGTCACCGAGAGCGCATTCAGCTCGCCCTCGACGACAACCGCGCGGCCGTCGAAACACGCGGTCCGAGGTTTCCCCGCCCCAAGCTGCATGCCGAGCGCCATGTTGCGCGAGGTCGGCGAGGAGCAGGTGAGCGACAGATCACCGATACCGGCAAGCCCGGTGACGGTCTCGCGCCGCCCGCCAAGCGCCTCGGCCAGCGCCTTCATTTCGTCCACCCCGCGGGTGATCAGCGCCGCGCGGGTGTTCTCGGCGAACCCCGCGCCCGTCATCATCCCGCAGGCGATGGCGATCACGTTCTTCACCGCGCCGCCAATCTCCACGCCAATCGGATCGTCGGAAAGATAGGCACGGAAACTCTCGGTGGAGACCGAGACCGCGAGGCGCGCAGCCGGCGACGCGGCAGGCGCCAGCCGGTCCTGATGGGTGAAGGGGAAGGCGACGGTCGCTGCCGTCGGATGCCCGAGCGCCGCTTCCCGCGCGAATGTCGGTCCGGAGAGGACGCCGCAGGGGCGGACGCCCAACTCCGCCTCGGCAACCTGGGTCATCATCAGACCGGTCTCTGCCTCCACGCCCTTGGCGCAGAGCGCGACCGGGGTTTCCGCGTCGAGGTGACGTGCAGCCTCGGCACAGACCTCGCGGATCGACCGCGACGGCGTGACCAGCAGCACCGCCTCCGCCCCGTCGAGCGCCTGTTGCATGCTGGTCGTCGCATCTATCCCGGCCGGAAGGGGAACGTCGGGCAGGTACGTGGCATTGCGCTGGCGGGTGGCCACGGCGGACATGGCCTCAACGTCGCGCCCCCAAAGGGAAACATGCGTGCCAGCCCGCTTGGCCAGCGCAGCGAGGGCGGTGCCCCAGCTGCCGGCGCCAAGCACGGCAAGCTTCTCATAGGGTTTGGCCCGCAGCGGAAGCCGCTCGGGCAACGGGATGAATTGGGTCATGGGATACTAGTCTCTCGGTTGGGAGGGGTGTCCGGTCAGATCCTGGGGGGCACTACGTCGTGCCCGCACGACGGTGCCCGGGTCGGGGCACGCGCGGCAGTCGGGTGGCACTGGGTCGGCAATGACCGGACCGGGAAACGACGTTGACCCCGCAACGGGCAGTCTTGAACGCGAAGGCATCAGCTCCTTTTCCGCACGCATCTGCGTGCCATTGGTGACGAGAACCCGACCGGCGCAACGATGCGAACGGTTCCGGCACCGGCGGCGGAAGCCCGCCGTGCGCGGAAACGTGGCCCCGGTTCGGGCATTCCCCCCGCCGACAACGCGTCGTGCGAGGCAGATATGGGAAATGAGCCCCGAGCCAATCCCACGCGCTGGCGATGCCGGCGCCGGATTGGCCATGGTCGCCACCCTAAGGTGGCGCCTCCCCGCCAGGCGATGCTGGCATTGACATGGGGCCAGGCCCAACCACGTCCCCGCCGTGTGGCGCGGGGCGGTTGACAGGACGAGCTACATCCTGGCTCGTCCGAACGTGTGATCGGCACACCACCGTTTCAAACCGAACGGTGGCCGCGCCAGTCGCACAGGCCATTATTGAGCGGCGAACGCCCAGGCGGGTTCTGACACCACGTGCCTGGCTCTCTCGCCGTGGGTTTCGATCTGCGGAAACCGGCAATTCTCCCTCGCCAATCCCGCGGATTCCTCACAGGAAACCCGGCTGCATGGCGGCCTTCATACACTGCAACCGCAGAAATTGCCAGTTCCGGTGCCAAATCCCTACGTTTCGACGGTTCACGTTTAAGCAAACAGGCCCATGGACGCGCTCGGATTTTTCTCTTCCCCGGGGTTGGGATGACGTCTCCACAAACGGCCCCAGGTGTCATCAACGCGCAAATCAGCCATCGGCCGCGGCGGGACTTGCCGCAGGTGTTTGGGCCAGCCCGCGGCACGCGTTTTGGCGGTGACGGTCAGGGCCGTTTCCCGAGAATTGGTCGCGGCGCGCGTGCTTGACTTGGAAGGACAGGCTGTCACCATGGGGACGACGACGAAGTCGCTTTGCAGACGAAAGCCGCCACGAAACGCGTGCGGCGGACGTCTGAATCTGGGAGGGAGGCGACATGTCCGGATCCGGCGACCCGGCACGGGTGGTGATCGATGCCAACGGGATCGACACGCTTATCGCGATACTCGCCAAACGGGGCTACGAGGTACTTGGTCCCGTTCGTCGAGATGGTGCCATCGTTCACGAACCCATCGCCTCGACAGACGACCTGCCGCGCGGATGGATCGACGAGCAGCGCGGTGGCCACTACCGGCTTAAACAGGAAGGCGATGCCTATTTCGCCTACACCGTCGGTCCGTCGTCGTGGAAGCGGGTCCTCCACCCACCTCGGCAACCCCTGTGGAGAAGCGAAATCCGGGACGGCGAGGTCGCGATCGAGGCCGCATCCGTCGACACGCAGCGCCGCGCGCTGATCGGCGTGCGCGCGTGCGAGCTTGCGGCCATCGCCGTGCAGGACCGAGTCTTCCTCGAAGGCCCCTACCAGGACAGGCACTACGCCGCCCGCCGCGCGGGATTGTTCATCGTCGCCGTGAATTGCGGCCGGGCGGTCGAAACCTGTTTCTGCGTTTCGATGGACACCGGGCCGGAGGCCCGCGCGGGTTTCGATATCGCGTTGACGGAAATCGCCAATGGCCGGTTCGTCGCCACCGCCGGCAGCGACGATGGCGCCGCGCGGCTTGCCGAGCTTCCAACCCGCCCCGCCGAACCGTCGGAGCTCGACGCCGCCGCAGCCGCCATCGAAACAGCCGCCGGCCAGATGACGAGGACGCTGGAGACCGAGGGCCTGCCGGATCTGTTGACGTCGAACCCCGATCATCCCCGCTGGGACGACGTGGCGCAGCGCTGCCTCAACTGCGCGAATTGCACCATGGTCTGCCCGACCTGCTTCTGCACCGACGTGGAGGAGGTTAACGATCTCGACGGCGGCGGCGCGGCCCGGGTCCAGCAATGGGCCTCCTGCTTCACGACAGACTTCACCTATCTGCACGGCGGCGGAGCGGTGCGCGACAGCGTGCGGTCGCGGTACCGGCAGTGGATGACACACAAGCTCGCCACCTGGCACGACCAGTTCGGCACTTCCGGTTGCGTCGGTTGCGGCCGCTGCATCGCCTGGTGCCCGGTCGGGATCGACATAACCGAAGAGGCCGCGGCGATGCGCGGCGCGCGGGGGGGAGGATAGGATGATCGTCGATGACCTGAAGGAAATCGTCGGTGGGCATTCGATGTTTGCCGGTCTCGGCACGGAGTTTCTCGAACTGGTCACCGGCTGCGCCAAGAACGTCCGGTTTCACGGCGGCGAGTACCTCTACCGCGAAGGCGAGGAAGCGAACGAGATATACCTCATCCGCGATGGCCATGTGGCACAGGAACTCGGCGCACCCGGCCAGGGGCGGATGACGTTCCAGACAATCGGTCCGGACGGCGTGGTGGGCCTCTCCTTCCTGGTCCCGCCCTACCGCTGGAGCTACGACGCCCGCGCGCAGGACGACGTACGGGCGATCTCTCTCGACGCGACCTGCCTGCGTGGCAAGTGCAACGCCGACCCGGCGCTCGGTTACGAGGTGATGAAGCGCTTCATGCCGACCGTCGTGGATCGCCTGCACGATACTCGGCTACAACTTCTGGATGTCTACGGTGCTCGCTCCTGACCCACAGCTCGACCCAATGGTCCCAACGCTCGCGCGGATCACGCGCAAGATCGACGAGATCCCCGACGTCGTGACCTTCGAAATGGAAGCAGACGGATGGTCCGGCTTCGCACCCGGCCAGTTCAACATGCTGGGTCCGTTCGGCGTCGGCGAGATCCCGATCTCGCTCTCTGGCCCGGCATCAAAACGCGAGCGCCTCGTCCACACGATCCGCGCCGTGGGTCCGGTCTCCCGCGCGCTGGTCGAATTGCAGGAAGGCGCCGTCCTCGGCCTGCGTGGCCCCTACGGCGCGCCGTGGCCGGTGGAGCGGGCGCAGGGACGAGACGTGATGGTCGTCGCCGGCGGGCTGGGCCTCGCCCCGGTTCGACCGGTTCTCTACGACGTGCTCGAAAATCGCGACGACTACGAAAAGGTCATCGTGCTCTACGGCGCGCGACGGCCCGAAGAAATGCTCTTCGCCGATGAGCTTTCCACGTGGCGGGCGCGGTTCGATATCGAGGTCGCGGTCACGGTCGACCATGCCTCGGTCGGCTGGCACGGGCATGTCGGCGTCGTCACCTCGCTTCTGAGAACCGTCGGCTACGACCCCGCCAACACGACCGCCTACGTCTGCGGTCCGGAGATCATGATGCGCTTCGCAGCCCGCGCGCTGACCGACGCCGGTGTCGCGCCGGGCGAGATCTGGCTTTCGATGGAACGCAACATGCATTGCGCGATCGGCCTCTGCGGCCATTGCCAGCTTGGCCCGGTCTTCATCTGCCGCGACGGCCCGGTCTTCGACTGGGCGCGGCTGCGACCACTGATGCAGCAGGAGGAATTGTGAGATGGGCGCGAAACCCCGCCTCGGTGTGTTCAAGTTCTCGTCCTGCGACGGCTGCCAGCTCTCGCTTCTCGATTGCGAGGACGAACTCCTTGCAATCGTCGGGGCCATCGACATCGCGTATTTTCCCGAAGCGACGCGGGCCGATGACACGGGCCACTACGACATCGCGCTTGTCGAGGGGTCGGTAACAACGCTGCACGAGGCGAAGATCATCCACTCGATCCGCGAGCGGTCCACCCGGCTCATCACCATCGGCGCCTGCGCCACGTCCGGCGGCATCCAGGCGCTGAAAAACGGCGCCGACGTGGCCGAGTTCATCTCCGCCGTCTATGCGCACCCCGACTACATCGCGACGCTGGACTCGGCGACGCCGATAAAGGACCACGTCCCGGTCGATTACGAACTGCGCGGCTGCCCGATTGCCAAGCACCAGTTGATCGAACTAATCGCCGCGACGCTCGCCGGCCGCTGGCCCCGAACGCCGCCGCACGCCACCTGCATGGAGTGCAAGCGTGCCGGGCATGTCTGCGTCATGGTCGCCCAGGGCACCCCCTGCCTCGGCCCGGTCACCCATGCCGGCTGCGGCGCGCTCTGCCCCGGCTACGCTCGCGGTTGCTACGGCTGCTTCGGCCCGAAGGAGAATGCCAACACCGCCGCGCTCGCCGCGCGGCTCGCCGAAGACGGGGCCACGGGGCGCGATATCCGGCGGCTCTTCTCCACCTACAATGCCAACGCGCCGGCCTTCCGCCAGGAGGCGCAGCGCCATGGCTGAAAGGACGATCAAGGTCGACATGCTCGCGCGCGTCGAGGGCGAGGGCGCGTTCAAGGTGGTGGTGCGCGACGGCCGGGTCACCGGCACCGAGTTCCGTATCTTCGAACCGCCCCGTTTCTTCGAGGCGTTCTTGCGCGGCCGCGACCTGAGCGAGGTCCCCGACATTACCGCCCGGATCTGCGGCATCTGTCCGGTCGCCTACCAGATGAGCTCAGTGCAGGCGATGGAGATGGCCCTCGGCGTCACCATCCCTGCCCCGATCCGGGACCTCCGGCGCTTGCTCTACTGCGGCGAATGGATCGAGAGCCACATCCTGCACGCGGCCATGCTGCATGCCCCCGATTTCCTCGGCTACGATGGCGCCGTCGATATGGCGAACGACGGGCACGCCGACAAGGTAAGGCTCGCGCTCGAGTTGAAGAAAGCCGGCAACGCGCTCGTCGCCTTCCTCGGCGGCCGCGAGATCCACCCGATCAACGTGCGCGTGGGCGGCTTCTACAAGGTGCCCCGCAAGCGCGATTTCGCGCCCCTCCGCGAGCAACTCCTGCGCGCGGGCGAGCTCTGCGAGGCCTTCATCGACTGGACCGCCACCTTCAACTTTCCGGACAAGGAACGCGACTACACATTCGTCTCGCTCCGCCATCCCGAGGATTACCCGATGTACGATGGCCGGATCGTCTCCAACCGCGGTCTCGACATCCCGGTGGCGGAATACAATGACCATTTCCGCGAGGAACATGTGGCGCATTCCAACGCCCTGCAGTGCTTCATGGTCGACGGCGCGAGTTATCTCTGCGGCCCGCTCGCCCGCTACACCCTCGCCTACGACCACCTCGCCCCTCGCGCAAAGGCGGCCGCCCTGCGCGCGGGTCTCGGGCGGACCTGCCGAAATCCCTACCGCTCCGTCATCGTCCGCGGGGTGGAGACGCTTCACGCCATCGACCTCGCGCTCGAACTGATCGACGCGTACACGGAACCCGACGCTCCCGCCGTGCCATTCACGCCTCAGGCCGGGACCGGCATGGGCGCCTCGGAGGCGCCGCGCGGGCTGCTCTTCCACCAGTATTCGATTGCCAGCGACGGAGCGATCCTGACGGCACAGATCGTGCCGCCAACCTCGCAGAACCAGCCGTCGATCGAAGAGGATCTCGCGAGCTTCATCGACGACATCCTCGACCGGCCGGAACAGGAGATCCGCTACCTCTGCGAGCAGACGATCCGCAACTACGACCCCTGCATCTCCTGTGCGACGCATTTCCTGAAGCTGCAGATCGACCGTGGCTGACGGAATGCGCCGTCCGCTGCTGATCGGTGTCGGGATGGACATGGCCGGAGACGATACCGTGGGCCGCGAAATCGCACAGCGGCTACGCGGACATGCGGGCTTCGACGTCGCCGAAACGCACGGCATGGCGGCGGACCTTGTAACCCTGATGGAGGGGCGCGACCGGGTGCTGATCGTTGATGCCTGCCGCTCCGGCGCGCCTCCGGGCACGATCCACCGCCTCAACGCGACGTCCGGCGCCTTGCCGCCCTTTCTCAACACGGTTTCGAGCCACGGCATGGGCGTCGCGGAGGCTGTGCGTCTCGGCCAGTCGCTCGGCATGCTGCCGCCCCATTGCGACATCTGGGCCATCGAGGGTGCCGTCTTCCGTCCCGGCGCACCGCTGAGCCCGCCCGTGGCGGAGGCGGCAGACAGCTCTGTCGCAACGATTCCCGGCGTCCTGACCGGCGCGGAGCCGCCGCCCAGGCCCTGACCCGAATGCCCGCCCCTGCCGTGAACGCCAAGGGCGTTCGGTATCGGCGGAAAGCGCACTTCCGCCGCTGGCGCTGACCAATTGACCGCGCCGGGGCGCTACAGCTCCACCAGAACGCGGTCGCCCTGCACTTTCACAGGATAGGTTCGCAGGTTTTCGCAGGCCGGCGCACGTAGCGCTTCGCCGGTCCGGTAGTCGAAAGTCGCGTTGTGCTTCGGGCATTCGATCTCGTAGTCCTGCACGAGCCCATCTTCGAGATGCACCTGTTCATGCGTGCAAAGCCCGTCGGTGCAGAAGTATTCGTCGCTGGGCGAACGGTATATGGCAAATGTCCGATCACCGTGATCGAAGCGGATGAGATCCTCTTCCTCGATGTCGTCTGTCGCGCAGGCGTCGATCCAATCGGCCATGGCAGGGTCTCCTCGTTCTGAATGCTGAACCGGCCTAGACGGCGACGGCGTGGAAATCGTCCCGATACGGCCGTGCCGAACCCGGCAATTCCCGCTTCAGGAAGTAATCCTCGTAGCGCAGCTGCCGCTTCAGTGCCGGCCAGACCTCGCTGTAGGCCTGCCACATGGAGGCATTGGGCGCCGGCAGGTCGTGTTTGATCCGGGCGTGCAGGTCCGGCAACCGGTGATACGGCACCATCGGGAACATGTGGTGCTCCACGTGGTAGTTCATGTTCCAGTAGATGAAGCGGGACACCGGGTTCATGTAGACGGTCCGGCTGTTGAGGCGATGGTCCAGTACATTGTCGGCCAACCCGGCATGCTGAAGGACCCCGGTCAGCACGTGGTGCCAGGCGCCATAGAGCCGTGGCAGGCCAATGACCATGAGCGGCAGGATCGACCCCGTGGCAAGCGCAAGAGCGATGGTCGCGGCGTAGATCGCAACCCAGATCCGCGCGACGCGGATGACCTTCGGCCGCTCCTGTTCCGGGATGTAGCTGGCCTCTTCCGGATGGACCTTGCCACTCGCGTTCAGCAGCATCCGGCCCCAGCCGTTCCAGCTGTCCACGATACCTAAGAAGTTGAGGAGAATCCGCCGGAGCGCCGGCGGACGCATCGCGACGATCTCGGGATCGCGCCCGACGATGATCGTATCGGTGTGGTGGCGCGCATGGCTCCAGCGCCAGGTCACCGGGTTGCGCACCATGCAGAAGCTCGCGACCTGGTAGAGGGCGTCGTTCATCCAGCGCGTCTTGAACGCGGTGCCGTGCGAGCATTCATGCCAGCGGCTGTCCATCGCCGAGCCATAGAGCACGCCGTAGGCGAGCCAGAAAGGTGCGGACCACCACGATGGCCAGAGTGCGATGCCTATGCCGGCCAACAGGATCATTGCCCCGAACAGGAGGATCGTGTCCCGGATCGCGGGCTGGTCGGCACGCTGCATCAGTGCCTTCATCTCCTTGCGCGGCACGTCGGTGTGATACCACTCCGCCGCTGCGAGGCCCGTCTCGACCGCACGCCGGGCGTCGGGGCCCAACATCGAATAGTCTCGCGCCATAGTGTCCTCCCCAAAAAGAAGCCCCGGCACCCTCAGCCGGATCCATATGTCCTATTGCACGGCCGGGCATCGCCAAAGACCGCGGCTTGCAAAATCTATCAAAAACATCATCATTACCTATCATTCACGATGGAAAAATCGCAGAAAGGGATCGTCTTGGCCAAGCGGGCAACCATCACGGACCTTGCCGAAGCGGCCGGCGTCAGCGTCGCGACGGTCGACCGGGTTCTCAACGGGCGGGCCAAGGTCCGGGAGGAGACCGCGCGGCGTGTCCTGGAGGCGGCGCGCGAGATCGGATTTCATGCCGCCGGTCTGATTGGCCATCGGTTGATGGCAGGGCAGCCGGAACTGACGATTGGCTACGTCCTGCACAAGGAGAGCCAGGCATTCTACCAGGCATTCCGGGACGAGGCGATCCATCAGGCCGAGGTCGCAAGCGGGCGTCGGGTCAGGGCGCTGGTCGATTTCGCACCGTCGCAGGCACCCACCGATTTCGTCGACCGCATGGAAGCGATGGCCGACCGTGTCGATGCGGTCGCGGCCACCTCCGTCACAGACCTCGAAGTCACCGATTGCGTTGAGCGGATTCAGGCACAAGGCGTTCCCTGCTTCGCGTTGCTCAACGATTTCGCGCAGGGCGTTCGGCGCAGCTATGTTGGCCTTAACAACATGAAAATAGGTCGTATTGCGGCCCATATGACCACCACGGCAGCACGGCGCCCCGGGAAGCTTGCCGTCTTTGTCGGCGGCTACCGCTGGCATGGTCACGACCTGCGGGAGACCGGCTTTCGCAGCTACGCACGCGAGTACGCGCCGGGCTTCCAGGTGCTCGACACGCTGGTGAATCTCGAAACCCGGCAGCTGACCTATGAAGCTACGCTCGACCTGCTCGAACGGCATCCGACACTCACGGGGATCTACTGCGCAGGCGGCGGCATGGAAGGTTGCATCGCCGCGCTGCGTGAGAAACGCGCCCCCGGGGAAGTCGCGCTGGTGGTCAATGAAGTGACACCCGAAAGCCGCCAGGCCCTCGTTGACCGCTACATTGCCCTCGTGATCGCGACGCCGTTGCCTCGGCTCTGCGCGGATCTGATCGACCTCTCGGCACAGGCCCTGAAGGATGGAAGCGGAACGCTTCCGGGCCAGCATTTCCTGCGACCGGATCTCTATTTGCCTGAGTCGCTCTGACTGAGAGAATTCTCTCACCAAGACACAGGACTCTGTCACGAATGATGGAATCATCACCGGACAGATTGACCCGCGACGCTACGTCACCGCAGGCTGTCCGGACCGGATGCGTCCAGCGTCCGGTCTGGGAGGACACCAATGCTGACATTTGCGCTGAACCACATGACGGTTCCGCGGCTCGGATATGACGACCTGCTTGAGCTCGCATCCGGGCTTGGCTGCGTCGGGGTCGAAGTACGCAATGACCTTGCCCGCCCCCTCTTCGACGGCCGCCCCGCGGCCGAGGCCGGCGCGAAGGCGCGGGATGTGGGGCTGCGGATCGTGGGGCTCAGCCAGGTCTATCCCTTCAATTCCTGGTCCGACGAGATCCGCGCCGAGGTAGGCGCCCTGATCGAAACGGCGCTTGCGTGCGGTGCCGAGACGATCAGCCTTATTCCCCGCAATGACGGGCGTGGAACCGGAAATGGCGAACGCCAGGGAAATCTCAGGCTCGCGCTGCGCCAGATCAAGCCGATGCTCGCGGAGGCGGGTCTGGTCGCGCTCGTGGAGCCGCTCGGGTTTGCCCGGTCGTCGCTGCGCAGCAAGACGGAACTGGTCGAAGCGATCGACGCATTGGAAGCGGCCGAACAGTTCAGGCTGGTGCATGATACCTTCCACCATACGCTGGCCGGAGGCGGCGAGTTCTACCCCGACCGGACCGGCATCGTTCACATCTCCGGCGTCGTCGACCCGACCCTCGGGACCGGCCAGATGGAGGACGAGCATCGCGTTCTCGTCGATGCGCAGGACCGGTTGGGAAATATCGCCCAGCTCAAGGCTCTGCGCGACGCGGGCTATGCGGGGCCGGTCTCCTACGAATGCTTCTCGCCCGACATACACGCCCTGCCAAATCCGGCAGAGGCGATCGGCGCATCGCTCGACTTCATCCGGACCCAGCTTCAGGAGGTGCCGGTCTGAAGAGTTCATGCGGAAGCCGGGGCACAACCGGCCCGCACAAACGGCCTTACGGCCTTCCGGCAAGACAAGGATGGTGCGCCGGACACCGTGACCCAGGGAGGACCCCACATGAGAAAGACCGTATTTGCCGCGGGTATCGCCGCGTTTATGTCCACCTCGGCGATGGCCGAGAACATCGGCGTGTCCATGGCATTGTTCGACGATAATTTCCTGACCGTGCTGCGCAACGGCATCCAGGAGCTCGCCGACGGCATGGAAGGTGTCGATGTCCAGATCGAGGACGCCGAGAACGACGTGGCCAAGCAGCTCGACCAGATCAACAACTTCGTCGCTTCCGGCGTGGATGCCATCATCGTCAACCCGGTCGACACCTCGGCCACCGAGGCGATGACCGCTGCGGCATCGAGCGCCGGCGTGCCGCTGGTCTACGTGAACCGCGAGCCGATCAACGTGGACTCGCTGCCCGACAACCAGGCCTTCGTTGCCTCGAACGAAATCGAATCCGGCACGCTGGAGACCTTCGAGATCTGCAAGATGCTCCGCGCGCAAGGTCTCGCCGGCGGCGCCCGCGCCTATCTCATGATGGGGGAACTCTCCAACCAGGCCGCGGTGCAGCGCACAAAGGATGTCGATGACGTCATCGGCATGGATATGTGCAACTTCATCGAGATCGTCGACCGCCAGACCGCCAACTGGTCGCGTGACCAGGCGCAGGACCTCATGACCAACTGGCTCTCGGCCGGCGAGGAATTCCACGCGGTCATCGCCAACAACGACGAGATGGCGATCGGCGCGATCCAGGCGATGAAGGCCGCGGGCATCTCGATGGAGGATGTCGTTGTCGGTGGCGTCGACGCCACCCAGGACGCGCTGGCCGCGATGGCCGCGGGCGACCTGGACGTGACCGTCTTCCAGAATGCCGCCGGTCAGGGTTCGGGGGCGCTGGACGCCGCGTTGCGCCTCGCACGCGGCGAAGAGGTCGACCAAAAGGTCTACATCCCGTTCGAGCTGGTGACGCCAGACAATATGGACGCGTACACCTCCAAGAACTAACCTAAGGTAAGCGAAACGGCGGAGCGGTCGTTTTCCCGCTCCGTCCGAACAGGACAAACCGGTCGCGCATGGGACCGGTTCGGGAGGATGGCAATGGCCGAAACGACCCACGGTACCGGGGGGCTGGCTTTCGACAAGTCGAAGCGCTCCTGGCCGAACGAGATCAACATCTTCTTCGCGCTGCTTCTGATCATCGGGATCTTCGAAGCCGCCGGTCAGCTTCTGCCCTACATGAACGGCCAGAGCTTCCTCTTCGATTCGCAGGGCCGGTTCGACTCGATCTTCAACGAGCAGCGGCTTCGCATCATCATCCTTCAGGTTGCGATCATCGGCATCATCGCCCTGGGCTCGACGCAGGTCATCATTTCAGGCGGGATCGATCTGTCCGCCGGGCCGCTCGTGGGCGCCACGGCAATGATCGTGATGTCCTTTGCACAAACCGAACTGGTCAATGGCAACCCCAACCCCAAGGCGGTGTTCGGGGTTTGGGCGATGGACCTGCCGGTGATCGTTCCCATTCTCGTGGGCCTCGCCTTCGGCGCCCTGATCGGCTGCGTCAACGGGTCCTTGATTGCCTACACCGGCATCCCGCCCTTCATCGCGACGCTCGGCATGTTCCTCTTTGCCCGTGGCGTCTCCCGCTGGTGGACGGAAGGCCAGCCCGTCTCCTTCCCGACCGAGCAATTCGCGGCGCTCGGGTCCGGCATGATGCCGGTGTTCTGGTTCCTGTCGCTCGCGGTGCTGTTCCACCTGATCCTGCGCTACACGCTCTATGGCAAGCGAACCTATGCCATCGGGTCGAACGAGGACGCGGCCCGGATGTCCGGCATCAACGTGCGGCGCCACAAGATCCTCGTCTACATGATCGCAAGTATGCTCGCGGCCTTCGCAGCCGTCATCCTCAGTTCCAAGAACCTGACCGCACAGGCCGGCATGGGCCAGTTCTACGAACTCTACGCCATCGCGATGGCGGTGATCGGCGGCGTCAGCCTGTCCGGCGGCCGGGGATCGGTGCCGGGGACCGTGCTTGGGGCAATGGTCTTCGGCGTCATCCAGTCCGGCTTCACCTATGTGAAGCTCGACGCCTACTACCAGTTGATGGCGATGGGCATCATCATCGTCGCCGCCGTCGTGCTGGACAAGTGGCGGCAGCAACGCGCTGCGGCACGGGCTTGAGGAGGGCACCATGAGCGACATCGACACACATCTTTCCGGCACCGCCTTCCCGCATTCCGAGGCCCCGCTCGGCGACGTGATCCTGGAGACGCGCGACCTCACCAAGCACTATGGCGGCGTGCACGCCCTGGAGGGCGCGAATTTCACGCTGCGCAGGGGCGAGCATGTCGCCATCATGGGTGACAACGGCGCCGGGAAGTCCACCTTCGTGCGCCAGATCACCGGCGTGGAACAGCGCACCCGGGGCGACATTATCTTCGACGGCAAGCCGATCCATTTCGAGAATCCGATGGATGCGCGCAACGCCGGTATCGAGACGGTGTTCCAAACGCTTGCTCTGGCGGACCAGCTGGACGTCCCCGACAACCTGTTCCTTGGCCGCGAGCTGGTGAAGTTCCGGTTCGGCCCGTTCTCGATCCTCGATTACAAGGCGATGCGCCAGCGCACGCTCGACGCGCTGGAAAAAACAGGGGTCAAGATCCCCAATATCCGCGGCACCATCGAACGGATGTCCGGCGGCCAGCGGCAATGCGTGGCCATCGCCCGCACCGCGACCTTCCACTCGAAACTGACGATCATGGACGAGCCCACCGCCGCCCTGGGCGTGCAGGAGACAGCGCAGGTCGAGAGCATCATCCGCACGCTCAAGGAGGCGGGCGAGCCGCTGATCCTCATCAGCCACAACATGCGCCAGGTGATGGACCTTTGCGACCGGATCGTGGTGTTCCGCCGGGGACGGATCTGCGCCAATCTCCTGAAGGAAGAGACCGACGGGCAGGATGTCGTCGCCTACATCACCGGTGCGAAGACCCAACCGGAGTACGCCGACGCCGCCTAGCGGTACGGAACGGGGCCGGTTCCCGGCGCGGCCCGCCACGGGGCCGCGACGAGAGACGTTGGGAACTCGCACACCGGCTGTGACTGATCCCGCGAAATCCATGCCACCGGACCGATGCGCGCAAGGCCTCATTCCCCCCGGGCACCGTGGCCCTCCCGCCTACCCAAGCACCGCGGAAGCACGTTCAAACGCCCAGATCGCCGCGATGAGCGATACCGACACCGCAACGGCACCACGCGTGCCGATCCAGACCCGCTCCGGCATACGGCGGATCGCGATCACAATGGGCCAGATCAGCGCGACGATGGCGAGCTGGCCGAGTTCCACGCCGAAGTTGAACGCCAGGAGACTTTGCCAGACATTGTCGGCATCGACCTGAAGGATGTTTCTCAGCATGAAGGAGAAACCGAAACCGTGAAGCAGTCCGATGGCAGCCGTGACGGCAACGGCGTTGCCATTGCTGCGCGATTGGCCGGGGCGCTGGAGCACGGCATCGGCGGCGGCCCAGATGATGCTGAGCGCGATGGCTGTCTCTACGGCCGGAATGAACCAGGGCGCTGACGGGGCAATGCCGAAAAAACCCAGACCCAACGTGACCGTGTGCCCGATCGTGAAGCCCGTGACCCGTGCCAGCAGGGCGCCGAGCGTCTGGGCGCCGATCACCATGCACAGCACGAAGAGCACATGGTCGATGCCGACCAGGATATGACGAATGCCCTCCGTGGTGAACGTCAGGGCCGCCGCGGCGGGAGAGCCGGCAACCGTGACCGGCTCCAACATCAGGCCCGTTTTCCGGTACGTGCGGGTCGTGTCGCCCCGATAGTCGAGGACGAGGTTCGCGGTTTCCTGCTGACCGGGCAAGCCGGGATCGACCAGTGTCGACAGCCGGTAGACCGACACCGGTTGCGCTGTCGGGTATCTCAGGTGGATGTCCACCACCGCGTCGCCGACGTAGGTTTCCCCCAGATTGCTCCAACCGGGAGTGCGTGCGGCAAGTGCCGCCTCGGCTTCGCCGCGCGTGGCGAAGTCCGGCTCGCCGCCCACCGTATGAACGCGGACGGAAACGACCTCGGCTCCGAGCGCTCCGCTCTCGGTCGCGACCCGGAGGCTGTCTGCGGCGATCTGGCCAAGGCCGCGCGGGTCCGAGCGCAACGCATCCGGATCGACCAGATGCATCGCCACCCCGTTTTCGAGCCGGTTCGTGGTGAAGGGCGCCGGCGTTGGCAGGCCATCGCCGCCGATCGGGCCGAGCTTGTCGGCCACGAGGTAGGCCATCGGTGTCCGCAGGTAGATATCGAGCCGGTCAGGTCCATGCGCGACATGGAATATCCGGACGTTCAGGTTCAGGTTGAAATGCGCCCAGGCCGCGCCGCCCAGCATCGTCGCCAAAAGGGCAGCCATCAGGATCAAGAAACGTCTCATCCTGCACCTCACGTTCGGCTTTGTGCGCTGAGGATCGTCAGGCCACTCAGGAACCACCGGTCCGCCTCGCGGGTCACGTCCACGAGCCCGCGATAGGTAACCTGCCGCCGGTGCAAGTGCCCCCAATGGCCGCCGCTCACGGACGCCGTCCACTGGGCAACGATCTGGTTGCCGGTGGCATCCGGCACCGGCGAGATCCGTTCGACCTCGATCTCCACGATCTCGTCGGTGCGCGCCAGCGCGCCGGACGGCAGGGAAACCGACAGGCCACGGCGCAGCTCCGCACCAACGTCGCCTGTCCGGCCTGACAGGACGAACGGCGCAAGTGCCTGCGCAAAGCCGTCGGGCCGGGTTTCCAGCATGGCGGCACCCATGTTGTCCAGAAGCCCCGCCATGAGAAGATGCGCCGCGTCCGCGTCCGGTGCCGGTCGGCCCGGGAGGGGGATCCGGGTCGAAAGGGGGGCGGTCAAGGCGGCCGCGCCCACGCAGGCCACCGCCCCGGCAATGGCAAGGACACGCCGGGGGCCACGGCCACGCACCGCGACCCAGGCAGCAGCCGCTGCACCGAGCCCGAGCACCATCGCCACCAGCGGGAGATCAACCACCCGCGCGGTCGAAACCGTCACCGGTCGCGACTGCGGCTCCTCCCACGTGGTGAGGTGGTTGGTCCAGCGTACAACGGGGTCGCCCGCGCGCACCTGCGCCGGCACGCCGCCCGCAGGGTCGGTCAGGGTCACGGGCACCGTCTCCACGCCATCCGGGAATAGCTCCCAGGTCATCTCCACGTCTCGCGCCAGCGCCGGACGGGGGTAAGACATCACCACGCCCAGAAGCGCCGTGGCGCGGTCGACGTCCTGCGCGTCGTCCAGCACCCGCAGCCCCTCGACGCCGACGGCGATGCGCGAAATCCGGATGTCGCTCGGCGCCACGCGCTGCCCGTCCACCGTCACCGGGTTCCGGTCGGCAAAGAACGCCTCGGCCCCCGATGCGACCACACCCATCTGCGCGCCGCCGACGGTTTCGCTCTCGCCGAGGCCAAGATCGACCCAGGTCTCCAGATCCCGCAGGCGGACGATGATCTCGTGCCGCACCTCGCGCGGTTCCATCGAAAGAAAGGACATCAACGGGGACTTGTGGTGGCGGGTCAGATTGGGGTTCTCGAACCGGCTGAACCACGGGTCGTTCCAGTCTGGCACCAGAACCTCCGCTTGGGAGAGATAGCGATAATCGGTCACCGGCACGCCGAGATGCTCCACCAGCACGCCCAGCGAGGCGGTGGGCATCCCGGTCTCGTCGAGGGGCGGCGTAAAGGTCATGCGCGACGGCTGGCCGGCGAAGGGAAACTCCAGTTCGGCATAGATCACCTCGTCGCTGCGCGGACGCGGCTGCACAACCGACGTCGCGGCCGTGATACGCGCCTTGCGCGGGCGCAGGTCGACACTGCGGATCACCGCCGCAAGCGGTTGCCCGTCCGCCGCGACCCGCATGGTGCCCCCGGTGCGCGCAGCGAGCGATTGCCCGGTGCCGTCATCGGGGGCGACGAAGTGCGGATAATCGGCCGGGTCGATTTCGAGTGCAACCCGAACCCGATCCTCCAGTACGGAGATTTCCACGAAATTCGGTGCCGTTTCGCCGCCATAGGGCGACACGAGATCGGCCTGAGCGGCAAGCGTCCACGCGGAAATCACCGCAGCGCCAAAAAGCAGGCGTAGAATCAACGACATGACAGCAGCCTTGGGTGGAGAGATCAAACCCCGGCGTCATGCGGCGCCGGGGTGGTTGCCGCAGGCTCATTCATCGCCTGGATAGGGGAAGTCCCGACCAAGCGCTTCGGAGGCTTCCTCGTAGATCGGGCGCAACACGTCGTCGACGTCCCAATATCCGGACTTGGTGAAGTCTGAATACTGCATGGCGTCAATCGGCACTCCGGACTCCTCAGAATACGCAGTTCGATCTTCGTTTTTCGGAGCCTCAGCAGGCGCGGCTGCTGGCGGGGCCCACGTACGCTCCTCGGTGACTGCCATGCGAACCGTGATCTCATCCTTCGTGACATTCCAGACCATGAAATCGTCCGCCATACTCAGCGGTCCGTCATAGGTTGACCGAATGCGCTCGTAAACGTTGGAGCTCGTGTCGAAGTCATTGAAGAAGTGATAGGCAACCGCGAGCCGTGGCTTCACTTCGCTCATGATCTTGCCGAACGCTTCCGGAGCCGTGTGAACCTGTGTCCCGACGAGCAATGCCGACTCCGGCGTGAACTTCATTTTTGCGACCAGGTCGGGAACTGCCACGAAGCACTCGTGGATCGCGATATCGGCGTCCTTGGCGTACTCGACGAACCACTTGTTCGGGTAGGAATCCGAGCTGAAGACGAACTTCAAACCGTTCCATTCCAGAGAGTAGCTAACCGGCCCGTCAAGCGAGTGGATTGCCGGAAACGAGCGAATGACGACCCCGTTGTCCTCGTATACGACTTGGTTTTCGCCGCGGTAATCGAACTCGTTGATTTCCATCTTGAAGCCACGAAAATCGATAAGTCCGGCACGGCCGGAAAGATCCCACGTCAGCATTTCCTGCATGCGCTCGAGTGCATAAGCGGTCCCCAGTTCTTCGACCGGACCGCTAGGGCCCCAGACACGCAGCGGCACGTTACGGCCCATCAAGCCGCCGCCAATGAAAAGATCATGTAGTGCGCCGAAATGGTCGGTATGCAGGTGCCCGATGAATACCTTGTCGAGATAATTGTAAGGGATCTGGAGCGAGGAGATCCGCTCGGCCGAGCCAGAGCCAATGTCGAACAGGAACTTGTCGCCATTGCCGAGCTCCACAAGGAAGCAGGCCGCGGCCTGCGCGGCCCGAGTCGTCGGCATACCTGTCCCGCAGGCAATCACCCGCATCTCGTCGGCGGCGAGGTCTTCGGTGTTCGGGAAGTAGGCATCGCGCGGCCGGTCCCGGACCATCGTCGGCGAGACCTCGGCCTCCTGGGCCCAGGCCGCCCCCGCCAGGACCGCACCGTCACCGTCGCTTGTACCCGACCCCCAAATGACCGCCCACGTACAGAGCGATACCCCAGCCAGGCAACCTGCCGTGAGCCGTGCGGCCGTTTTCCGTCGAAACATCTTGTCCCCTCCCTGAACGGATTCCATGAACCTCACACCGGCAACATACGTTATCGTATGTAGCATACTTTTTGGTATTGATCTACCGTGTCCATGCACGACCGAAGGCGCAGGGAGGTTTGTTCATGGAATCGTCGCATGGACCGAGGTTCGATCGCGACGCCTGGCTGCGCGCCGCCCTGGCGGTGCTCACCCGGGACGGACAGGCGAAACTGAACATCGAGAAAATCGCCGCCGACCTCGGCGTGACGAAGGGCAGCTTCTACCACCATTTCCGGAACCGCGGGGATTTCGTCCGCAGCATCGTCGACTTCTGGGCCGAAGAGTTCACGTATCAACCGTTAAGGATACTCCGGGCCAGTCCCCGCTCGGCAGCAGGAAAGCTCCTGCAGATCATGGAAGCGATCAACGAAAGCAACCTGAACCGGTTCGATGCCGCTTTTCGCAGCTGGGCCGCTCAGGATCCGTCGGTGGCCGATGTGGTCCGTCAGGTCGATACCGCGCGGCACCGCGCCATCGGTGAGCTGTTTGCCGACATGGGCTTCACGGACGACGAATTACGCGAACGAACGCGAATCTTTCTGGTGTTTCACAGCGCGCAGAGCACCGTCCACATCCCGGAAGACACCGCTTTGACGAACGAGACGATATCGCGGAGGTTCCGCTTCTTCACCGGCCTCGATGCAGACGTCATCGGTAGGAGCGCGGACACCCCGCCTGCCGCCTGACGGTTGGCAATCGGTAGTGCGGCATGGATGCCGGGCCGCTGCGCGGACCATCCGGTCACCCGCGAGGGCGGATAACAGACCAGCCGACGCTGTGCGCCCCGCCCCTGCCCCCGTTCTTTCCGTGCAAGCCCAGCCGCGCGCCCAAGACCGCGCGCGGCAGTCTCGGGCGTAACCGGACCGGCACAATCGGACCGGCTCTACCAGCAGCAGAACCCGCCATCGACCAGGAGGTCGACACCCGTGCAATAGGAGGAGGCATCGCTTGCCAGGAAGACCGCGGGCCCGACCATCTCGTCGACGCTCGCCATCCGCTGCATCGGTGTCTGGCTCTCAAATTCCTTGGTCTGGTGCACCATCTCGGGCCGCGTGTTCATCGGCGTCGCCGTGTAGCCCGGGCTGATCGAGTTCACCCGGATGCCCCGCTCCACCCATTCCATCGCCATGCTCTTGGACATGTGGATGACCCCGGCCTTGGACGCGTTGTAATGGACCTGCATCAACCCGCGGTTCACGATCACCCCCGACATCGAGGCGATATTGATGATCGACCCCTTGCCGTGCCGGAGCATCGCTTCGGCCTCGGCCTGACACGAGAAGAAGACACCCTTCATGTTGATGTCCATAAGGGTCTGGTACTGCGCCTCTTCCATCTCCTCGGCGGGGTTGGCATTCGCGATGCCAGCCGAATTCACGGCAATCCCCAGCGCGCCCAGTTCGGCTTCGGTCTTCGCAACCGCATCCACCAGCGCGGCCTTGTCGGTGACATCGGCGGTCAGGGTCAGGGCCTTGCGCCCGGCGGCCTCGATGAAGCCGGCGGTATCGGCAAGGCCGCCATCCTCGCGGCGGTCGAGGCAGGCAATGTCGGCGCCGCATTGCGCCAGCCCGACGGCAATGCGCTGCCCGATGCCGCTCCCTGCCCCGGTAACAAGCGCCACCCGCCCGGAAAGATCAAAGAGCGCCGGTGCATTCAGAGTGAGTTCCGCCATTTTCTTGTCCTCTTGCGTTGCTTGCAATCTTGCGCGTCGTCGGTTCGGCCCGCTTTCGGCGTCACGCCGACGCCGCCCGCTCCCGCGTCTCGGGCGACGGGCGCCCCGGTTGGCGATCGCCGCGTTTCGTCTCCCACCAGTCGGCGAGCCGCTCGCGGGTGAGTAGCTGCGATCCGGTCAGGTGCTCCTTCGGAATGGTGTGGTTCTGCTTCATCGCGACGAGGTTCTTCACCGCCCAGTAGCCGATCTCCCACTGACGCTGCGCCTTGACGCCGGCAATGACACCGGTCTCGATGAATTTCAGCGTCTCCTGCAGGTCATCCATGCCAACGATGGCAACCGCCCCCGACTTGCCCGCATCGACGACCGCGCGTGCCGCGCCAATCGGGTTGGAGGCGTTGCAGGCGAAGATCCCCGCGAGATCGGGATGTGCCGCGAGCGCAGACTCGGTCAGGCGAACGGCGGTTTCGAGATTGTCGTTGTCGGGCTCCTCGAACACGATCTCCATCTCCGGGTAGGTTGCCACCGCGTCCTTGAACCCGGCGATGCGCGCCCTGTGGTTCGTGGCCGTCGGACTGCCCGCAAGGATGGCAACCTTGCCGGACCGGCCGAGCCTGTCGGCAAGGAAATGGCCGAGATCCGCGCCGTCCTGGTGATCGGCCTTGTTGCCCACGAAGGTGAAGTCCTCCGAACAGAAGGTGTCGAAGGTAATGACGTTGATACCGGCCTCCACCGCCTGCGCGATGAGCGGCGTCTCCGTGGCAGGATCGAGACAGGCCACGGCGAGCCCGTCCGGCTTGCGCTCGATGCTGGCCGCGATCCGGCGGCTGTGGTCGCCGACCTCGGCCTTCGGCGGCGCGTCCCACGTCACCCGGATGTCGATACCATCGTCCTTCAGTTCGTCGACGGCCTTCTGCGCGCCCGCCGCCACGACGTCGTACCAGGGATGCACCACCTTTGGGATGAAGACGAGATCGAGCTTCTGCGCCACCGGGGTCAGCAGGTCCTCCTGGTCGAAGGACCGGGCATGTCCGGCCGTCGCCAGTTCCATGACATAGACGTCATTCGCCTCGCTCCGGTCGAGGATGCCGGTCTGCCGGCCGCTCGACATGACCATGATGCGGTTGGAAACGCCAAGCACCTCGTCGAGGTCGGAACTTACGACGATGACCGCGACACCGGTTTCCGCGAGGCCGACGATGATGTCGTAGATCGAGGAGCGGGCGCCGACGTCGATACCGCGCGTCGGTTCGTCCAGCAGCACGACCTTCGGGTTCCGCGTCAACCACTTGGCAATCACGACCTTCTGCTGGTTGCCGCCCGACATCTCGCTGGCACGCTGGTGGCCCTGGCCTTTGACACCGAATTTGCGGATGCTCTGGTCCGAGAATTCCGCCAGCTTGCTGCGGTTTATCCAGCCGGCCTTGCCGATGGACTCGAAATTCGCGTAGGCGATGTTTTCGCTGATGGTATGGTCGAGGATCACGCCCTGAAGCTTGCGGTCCTCCGGCACCAGCACGATGCCCCGGTCTATCGCATCTCGCGGGCTGCGCGGGGTGATATCCTCGTCATTCAGCAGGACCTGCCCTTCCGCGATCGGGTCCGCCCCTGCGATCGCCCGCACGAGTTCGGTCCGGCCGGCGCCCACAAGGCCCGCGATACCGAAAATCTCGCCCTTCCGGACACCGAAGTTGACGTCTGCGAAGGTCCCGTTGGGCGACGAGAGACCCCGCACCTCCAGAACGGTTTCCTCCTGTGGCGTGGGGACATCGGGGAACATGCGCCCGAGGCTGCGGCCCACCATCGCCTCCACGATGGTCCGGACGGGGATGTCGGCGGTGTCGAATTCCTTGACCTTCGCGCCGTCCCGGAAAACCACGATACGGTCGGCGATCTGTTTGATCTCCTCGAGCCGGTGCGAAATGTAGATGATCCCGACGCCCTCGGACTTGAGCTTTTCGATCTGCTTGAACAGGAGCTTGGTCTCCGCGCCGCCGAGCGCGGCGGTCGGCTCGTCCAGGATCAGCAGCTTTGCATTCAGCGTCAGCGCCTTTGCGATCTCGATCAGCTGTTGATTTGCGGTCGACAGGCCTTTCACGAGGCGGCGCGGCGAGATGTCGAGACCAAGGCGCTCCAGCCCCTGGTAGGCACGCCGGTCCATTTCCTTCCGGTTGAGCCTGCCGCCGGTCATCGGGTACCTGCCGACGAAAATGTTCTCCGCCACGGTCAGGTGCGGCAACAGCATGAGTTCCTGATGGATCATCGCGACGCCGGAATCGATCGACTCGCGGGGGTTGGCGGGCGCGTAGTCCGCGCCCTGCCATGTCATCTCTCCGGCGGTCGGGAGGATGGTGCCGGAGATGATGTTCGAAACGGTCGACTTGCCGGCACCGTTCTCGCCAAGGAGCGCCACGACTTCTCCGGCATAGATATCCAGGTCGATGTCGTGCAGCACTTCAATCGGCCCGTAGGACTTCTTGATGTTCCGCAGTGACAGGATCGGAGATTTGCCTTCGGTCGTCATGACATTCCCTTTCGATCTACGGTACCGGAGTTGCGCCGCTTACGGGTGCTGCTCGACGTATTGCGGTGCGTCTTCGCAGGTGGTGAGAACCGCGTTCGGGGTCTGACGCTCCGGCACGCTTTCGCCAGCGGCAACCTTGATCGCGGAATCCACGGCAAGGCGGCCCATCAGCTGGGTGCTCTGGGTCGCTGTCACGACGAAGGGACCCTCGCATTCCGCCAGGTACTCGAGCGCCGCGACGTCGCCGTCATAGCCGCCGATGATGACCTGATCGGAAAGACCGGCAACGTCGGTCGCCTTGGCCGCCCCCATGGCAAGCCCGTCGGCCTGGCCGAAGATGATCTTCAGGTCGGGATGCGCCTGCAGCATGTTCTGGGCAATCGAGAAACCCTCGTCCGGCGACCACATCTGGCTCCATTGCTGGGTGACCAGCTCCACGCCGGGATTCTCGTTGATGGCGCGTTCGCAGCCCTGGAAGCGAAGAACCTCGGGGGTGGTGCCCTTCTGGCCGTGGATGATGGCCATCTTGCCCTCGCCACCGGCCAGCTTGATGATGTGGTCGCAGACCTGGTAGGCGGATTCGATGCTCTCACCGGCGATGAACGTATCGCCCGGCTCGCCTTCGGGGAAGCGGTCCACGTTGATGACCGGGATCCCTTCGGCGCGCGCCAGGCGCGTCGGGACCGCGGCCGCCGCGGCACCGGCAGGGATGTAGATGAACGCGTCGATGCCCTGGGTCATGAAGTCCTGAACCTGACTCACTTGGGTCGCGGTGTCGTTCTTGGCATCTGCCACGATGACCTCGATCCCCAGCTCCTTGCCGTAGTTTTCGACACCCAGCTTGATCTGGTTGAAAAAGTCCGCCTGCAGGTTCGGAACGGCGAGACCGATCTTCTTCACCTCGTCGGCGCCGGCAACTCCGGCAATCGAGGCAACCGCTGTCGCAGCGATCAGGGCCTTGAACGTCGTTTTCATGAGTAACTCCTCCACATTGGAATGGTCCGCTCTCTCAGCTTGGACCCGTTGAAGCCCGACAGTGCGGACCGGTCAGCGGGAGAAGCGGACCTCGGCCGCTCCCCCGAATTCGTCTCCCTATCTGCGCTTGAAGGTCTCGGCGGCGACGGCCAGCACGATAACCAGACCGATGATGACGGCCTGCAGGAAGGGAGAGACGCTCAGCAGGTTCAGGCCGTTGCGCAACACGCCGATGATCAGAACCCCGATGATCGTGCCGACAACGCCGCCGGTACCGCCCGACAAGCTCGTGCCGCCGATGACGACCGCGGCGATGGCATCGAGCTCATAGGCCACACCGGAACTGGGCTGGACCGAGTCGAGGCGCGCCGCGAGCAGGATGCCGGCAAGGCCGGACAGGAACGCCGAGGCCACGTAGACCAGAACTGTCGTGCGATTCACGTTGATCCCCGCGAGCCGCGCCACTTCCGGGTTTCCGCCGATGGCGTAGAGCGACCGGCCGCCCTCCCGGTAGCGCAGGAACACGAAGGCGAGCACGAACACGACCAGCATGACGGCCACGGTCATCGTCAGGACACCGCCGTAGCGAATGATGGCCGACATGTTGAACCAGGCCGGAAAGCCGATGATCTGCGAGCCGTTGGTGATCATGTTGGCAAGGCCACGCGCGATCGACATCATCGCGAGCGTCGCGATGAATGGGGGCACACCGAATGTCGTGATCATCATGCCGGAGGCCCCGCCGCAGATGGCGGCCGCTGCCAGCGCGCCGGTAATCGCGATGCTCATCGGCATTCCGGCTTCGACGTTCAGATAGCCGAGCACCATCATCGCCAGCGCAAGCACGGAGCCGACCGACAGGTCGATGCCCGCAATCAGGATCACGAAGGTCATCCCGACCGCCATGATCCCGAGCACGGTGATCTGATCCATGATGTTCAGGAAGTTCCGGAACGACATGAACGAGTCGGACGCGAATGTCAGAAACGCGCAGAGGAGCAGCAGACCGATCAACGGCCCCGTCGCTCCGCTCAAGGAAAACAAGCTCGCGACAGAAGGTTTCACCGAGCCGTCTTTGGCGATCGAAGTCATGATTCCTCCCAAACCTTGCATATATATACAGAGCTGATGCAACATTCGTATCCGGAGGCGACCGGGCAGTCAAACCCTTTCTACTTCGTTTCATCTTTTTTACATGCTCTCTATATCTGACGCGCGCACAGCCCTTACTGCATATCGCGCTTGACATAAGGGCCGTTTTGAAATTTTACTGTAGCAAGAATTTTTATGCAGGGAGAGCCACATGACTACCGAAGACCTTCGGCGTATGGCGAACAGGATTCGCCGCCGCGATCTCCAGGCCGTCTTCGAAGCAGGCGCAGGCCATATCGGTGGCGAAATGTCTGTAACCGATATCCTTACGGCGCTGTATTTCCGAATCCTCAACGTCGATCCCGCAAATCCGCTCGATCCCGAGCGCGACCGTTTCGTCCTCAGCAAGGGCCATACGGCCTGTGCGCTCTACGTCACGCTGGCCGAGAAGGGCTTCATCCCGAAGGAGGAGGTCGCCACGTTTCTCAAGCCCCATTCGCGCCTGAACGGCCACCCGAATCGCACCAAGGTCCCCGGGGTGGAGACGAATACGGGTCCGCTCGGCCACGGGCTCCCGGTGGCGGTGGGCATGGCGATATCGGCGAAATTGAGCGGCGCCGCCTGGCGCACCTTCGTCGTGACCGGCGATGGGGAAATGCAGGAGGGGAGCAACTGGGAGGCGTTGTCATCCGCCGCCCAATACAAGCTCGACAACCTGACGCTGATCATCGACCACAATCGCCTGCAGCAGGGCGCGCGGCTGGCCGACACGAACAACCTCGCCCCCTTCGCGCCAAAGCTCGAAGCCTTCGGTTGGGCCGTCCGGGAGATCGACGGTCACGACATGGACCAGATCGTCGCCGCCCTCTCACCCGACAGCGTGACGCCCGGAAAGCCCAACGCGATCGTGGCGCATACCAACAAGGGCCACGGGATTTCATTCATGTCCGACAACGTCGCCTGGCACCACAAGGTGCCGAACGCCGAGCAATACAAACAGGCCATGGCCGAGCTTGAGGAGGCTGTCCAATGAACGCCGTGACCAAAGAGCCGAAACTCTACGATTGCCGCGACGCCTTCACCGCAACGCTTGAGGCGATGGCCGCGGAGAACGGCGATATCGTCGCCGTCTGCAACGATTCCGTCGGCTCTTCCAAGCTCGCCGGTTTCCGCGACCGGTTCCCGGAGCGCCTGATCAACGTCGGCATCGCCGAGCAGACGCTCGTCGGGGTTGGCGCGGGCCTCGCAAATGGCGGCAAGCTCCCCTTTGTCTGCGGCGCGGCCTGCTTCCTGACCGGCCGGGCGCTGGAGCAGATCAAGGCCGATGTCGCCTATTCCGACACCAATGTGAAGCTCGTCGGAATCAGCTCCGGAATGGCCTATGGCGAGCTTGGCCCGACACACCATTCGACCGAGGATTTCGCCTGGGTCCGGGCGATTCCCAACGTCGCCGTCGTGGCGCCCTGCGACAATGTCGAGACCGCCGCCGCCGTCGCCTTCGCCGCCGAGTACACGGGGCCGATCTTCCTGCGGCTGAGCCGCGTCGGCGTGCCGCAACTGCTGCCCGACGACCACAGGTTCGAGCTCGGCAAGGCCGTGACCCTACGCGACGGGACCGATGTCACGATCATTGCCAACGGCGTGCTGACCCATCGCGCGATGCTCGCGGCCGACAAACTTGCCGCGGCCGGTATCGAAGCGCGCGTTCTCAACATGGCGACCGTCCGCCCGATCGACGAAGACGCGATCGTGAAGGCCGCCGAGGAAACCGGCGCCATCGTCACCTGCGAGGAACACACGATCTTCGGCGGGCTCGGCAGCGCCGTGGCCGAAGTCGTGGTGGAAACGCGGCCGGCTCTGATGAAGCGCCTCGGCGTGCCCGGCATCTTCCCTCCGACCGGCAGCGCGAACTTCCTGCTGGACGAGTTCGGGATGTCCCCCGACGGCATCGCCGCGGCCGCCAGCGACCTGATCGAACGGAAAGCGTAGGAGCGCATCATGAAACGGGCAGTTCTGGCCATCGACGAAGGCACGACGAACAGCAAGGCCATTCTGGTGCTCGAGTCGGGGGAAATCGTTGCGCGGGGGTCCTGCCCGGTCGAGACGAAACATCCGCAATCGGGCTGGGTGGAACAGGATGCCACGCAGGTCTGGACCAGCACCGTCACGGCGATCCGGGAATGCCTGGCCGCCGGACCGGAGGTCGAGATCGTCGCGATCGGCATTTCCAACCAGCGCGAATCGATCATGACCTGGGACAAGGCCACCGGCGCACCGCTCGGACCGCTCGTAACCTGGCAATGCCGGCGGACCGCCGCCGCCTGCGAAGCGCTCAGAGCGGCCGGCAAGGAAGAGGACGTCATCGCCCGCACCGGCCTGCCGATCGATCCGCTGTTCCCCGCCACGAAGGTGGGATGGCTGCTCGAGAATCACTGTGCCGGCAAGGCACCGTCCGACATTTGCATCGGGACGGTCGATTCCTGGCTGATCTGGAACTTCTCCGGCGGCACGGTTCATGCCTGCGACGCCTCCAACGCCGCGCGCACGCAACTCTACAACATCTCTGAGGGCCACTGGGACGAGACGCTCTGCGCGATCTTCGACGTTCCCATGGACGCGCTTGCCGAGGTGCACGATTCCTCCCACGTCTTCGCCCGCACATCGGGCGTGGACGGCCTCCCTGACGGGTTGCCGGTCGCCTCGGCGATCGGCGACTCGCACGGGGCGCTCTTCGGGCATGGCGCCTACGGGCTCGGCGACGGCAAGGTCACCTTCGGCACGGGGTCGTCCGTCATGACGACACTGCCGGAGTTCATCATCCCCCCCAAGGGGGTCACCACGACAATCGCATGGCGGCTCGACGGCAAGCCGACCTACGCGTTCGAAGGCAATATCCTCGTCAGCGCCTCGATCCTGCCGTGGACGGCCGACCTCCTCGGGCAGGCGGATGTCACGACGTTGCTCGACCTGGCGCAGACCGTGGACAGCACACTCGGCGTCATGCTGGTTCCGGCCCATGTCGGCCTCGGCTCGCCGCATTGGAACGCCGAGGCGCGCGGCCTGATCTGCGGGCTCTCCTTCAACACCGGCAGGGCGCATGTCGCCCGCGCCGCGGCGGAGAGCATGGCCTTCCAGGTCGCCGATGTCTTCGAGATCGTCGAGCAGAATACCGGCATGGGAATCGGCCGCCTCTTCGTCGATGGCGGCCCCAGCCGGAACCCGTTCCTGATGGGCATGGTCGCCGACTACATCGACCATCCGGTGATCGGCGGCGAGAGCACCGAAGCATCGGCGCTCGGTGCGGCCTACCTGGCGGGGCTGGCCACCGGCTTCTGGCCGGATCTGGAGACCATCGGATCGCTGCCCGAGCACAGCGCGGAAATCGCCCCGACGCTCGCGGCCACAGAGCGGCAGTCGGCGCGGGCCACATGGCGCGCGGCGGTGGACCGGGCGACTCTTGGCACCGAATAATTATTCGGGGTAGGACGATTGCGTCCTATCCCGATCAAGGAGTGTCCAGGTGGCACGAGTCAACGAACTCAGACTGATCACGCGCGTGGCCCAGATGTATTACACGGAGGGGCGCAGGCAGGCGGAGATTGCCCGGCATCTCCGCATTTCCCAGGCCACGGTCTCGCGCATGCTCAAGAAGGCCCAGCAAGAAGAGATCGTGCGCACGACCATCGTCGCACCCACAGGCACATTCCCGGAGCTGGAAACGGGGCTGCGCGAAACCTATGGCCTGCCGGAAGCGATCGTCGTGGAATGCGCCGAGGACAGCCCCGGCTCGATCATGGCGCGGATCGGCGAGGCGGCCGCGCATTTCCTCGAAGCGACCCTGCAATCGGGCGAGATCATCGGCGTGTCGAGCTGGAGCGAGACCATCCTGAAGATGGTCGACAACATCCACCCGATGCCCGCGGGCAAGGCGAAATACGTCGTCCAGACGCTTGGCGGCATGGGCGACCCGACCGTCCAGACGCACGCCACGCAGCTCACCACGCGGCTCGCGCGGCTGACCGGCGCCGAGCCGCGCCTGCTCTCCGCCCCCGGTGTCGCGCAATCGCGCGAGGCGAAGCTCGTGCTCCTCGGTGACACTTATGTGCGCGAAACCATGGAGCTTTTCAGCAAGATCACGCTCTCCATCGTCGGCATCGGCGCGATCGAGCCATCCTCGATGCTGGCCCGCAGCGGCAACGTCTTCACGCCCAACGAGCTATCCGACCTCACCGATGCCGGGGCCATCGGCGACATGTGCCTGCGGTTCTTCGATCTGGACGGCAACATCGTGAAAACCCCGCTCGACGACCGCGTGATCGGCATGCCGATGGAAGACCTGACCAACGTCGACCGGGTGATCGCGCTGGCCGGAGGCAAGGCCAAGACCGAATCCATCCGCGGCGCCCTCCGGACCGGCACCGTGGACGTGCTGGTCACCGACGAATTCACCGCACGCCGACTATTGGAAGCGCGGACGACGATACCCTGAGAAAGAGGAGTTTGGGGAATGACAAGGTTCGAAGGCAAGACGGTTGTCGTAACGGGTGGCAACAAGGGCATCGGCTACGCGATCGCCGAACGTTTCGCGAGCGAAGGTGCGAATGTCGTCATTGCCTCCTACGAGGAGCAGGTCAACGAAGCCGCCGCCGACCTCGCCAAGGGCGGCGCCGCAACCCTCCCCGTGCTCTGCGACGTGACCGACCCCGCCCAGGTGGTCAGGCTCTACGACGCCGCCGAAGAGGCATTCGGAAGCATCGACATCTCGATCCAGAATGCCGGCGTGATCTACATCTCCAAACTCGAAGACGTGTCGCTCGAAGAATGGAACAAGACGCTCGCGGTCAATACGACGGGCTGTTTCCTGTGCTGCCAGGAAGCGATCAAGCGCATCCGCAAACACGACCGCGGCGGAAAGCTCGTCAACACCGCCTCGGGCCAGGCCCGCGAGGGCTTCATCTACACCCCGCATTACGCCGCCTCGAAATTCGGCGTGATGGGACTGACGCAGAGTCTCGCCAAGGAAGTCGCGCTGGAGAAGATCACCGTCAACGCGATCTGCCCCGGCATCATCTACAGCGAGATGTGGGACTACAACGACCGCGTCTGGGGCCAGATGCTGGGCGAGTACGGCCCTGGCGAACTGATGGCCGAATGGGTCCAGAACATCCCGATGAAACGCGCCGGCGTGGGCAAGGACGTGGCCGGGCTCGTCGCGTTCCTCGCCAGCGAGGACGCCGACTACATCACCGGCCAGACAGTGAATGTGGATGGTGGCCTGATCATGTCGTGATCGCCGCCGCCGCGCCCCCCGGTCCCTGTGCCGTGGGGGCGCAAGGCGTCCATGCCGGATACGGAGTTTCCCATGCTCACGCACATTGACCGGCTGTTGCGCCGCCGGACGGCGGAATCCGTGCTGCGCGAAGCGGGCCAGCATGCGCTGGAACGGTTCCGGTCGCATGCCTTCACCGTCCAGGAAAAGGGCATGCAGGATTTCGTGTCCGAGGTGGACCGCGAAACGGAGGCCTTCATTCGCGCGCGCCTCGCCGAGAGCTTCCCGTCAGACGGTTTCTTCGGCGAGGAACACGGCGGCGCCCCAACCGCCGCGACCTGGGTCGTGGACCCGATCGACGGAACCACGAACTTCGTCCGCAACATCCCCTTCTGGTGCCTCTCGGCCGGGTTCGTGGTCAACGGCCAGCCGGAAATCGGCGTCGTCTACGACCCCAATCTCGACGAGATGTTCGCCGCACACCGCGGTGGCGGCTGCTGGCTGAACGGAACGCCCATCTCGGTCTCGGACACCGACACGCCGGAAACCGCCGTCCTTGCCTTCGGTTTCAGCTTTCGCGCCCCCGCCGATCGCAATCCCCGGATCGTCTCGCATCTGCTGTCTGCTGGGGCGGTCTACCGGATGCAGGGCGCCGGCGCGCTTTCCATGGCGCATTGCGCCGCGGGCCGCGTGGACGGGTTCTTCGAAGCCCACATGATGCCCTGGGACGCCGCTGCCGGGCTCGCGCTCATCGTCGAGGCGGGCGGCCTGGTGTCCAGCTTCGGCGACAACGACGGATTCCGGACCGGCAATGTCGTTCTGGCCAGCACTCCCCCGATGGCCGGGTTCTTCTCCGCCGCGACCGGCGTCGCGCTGCCGCACTGAGGGGTCGTTCCTGCCGCCACGCGGGGGCCGGCGCCGGCCATGCCGTGGCGGTGCCCGTCACGGGCGTGAACCGGGCGCCCGCCGGACGGCTACCCGGCGACCTGCCGGAACCGTCCCGGCGTCATGTTCGTCACCTTCAGGAACTCGCGCTGAAAATGCGCCTGATCGGCGTAGCCGCAGCAATAGCCGACTTCGGCCAGTGGCGCGCGGGACCCGGCCAGCATCCGTCCGGCCTCCGCCACGCGCACCCGGCGCAACTCGGCCGAGAACCGCGTGCCTTCCGCCGACAGCCGCCGCTGCAGGCTGCGTTGCGACATCGCCAGCGCGCGCGCCGCCTCGCCAATCCGCCAGCCGCGCCCGGCATCCCGCGCCAGTACATGTCCAAGCCGCGCGGCCACCGCCGCCGCCTCCGTGGCATCGGGACGGCGCGGCTCCGCCTCCGCCTCCCAGGTCAGCGCGAACCGCGCGCAGTCTCCAACCGGCAGGCCCTCTGGCCAGTCCGGTGGCGCACCGCGCCAGCCGCCCACCTCCAGCGCCACCCCGGTCACCGGCAAAAGCCCCACCAGCCCTACCAACACCCCCGCGATGAACACGTTCTCCGCCGGCCGTGGCGGGGGGCCGTGGGTCGCAAACCGCCGAACCTCCGCGCGCTGCCCGCGTACCGAAACCTCGGCCCGGTTGCGCGCATGGTGATAGCGGGCAAGCCGGTTCCACTTCTCGGCCAGCACCGCCACGCTCTCGGACTTCGCCAGAACCTCCATCGTCGGCGCGCCGCGCAACCGGTCGAGCCCCTGCCCCACCGCCAGCAGCGGCACCGGCCCGCCGACGGCGAGCGCATGGTCCAGCAAACCGGCCTTCTGCCCCTCGGGCGCGCGCGCTCCCGCCATCGGGTCGGGCGCCACGAACTCGGCGGGAACGAGTGCGGCGTCCCGCGCGGCCAGCACCGCCGCCGCCAGCGCCAGCAAACCCGCCGAGGAGAAGGACATCTCCGCCATCACATCGCCGCCATCTTCCGCGCCACCAGCCACGGCGCGACCCGGTCGAGCCGCAGCACCAGCGCCGCCTTGCCCGGTGCGATGGTCCGCCGTCCGGCTGCCAGCCCGGCCAGCACCTCCGCCGCCATCGCGCCAGCCCCCAGCGCTCCCGCGTCGCGCCCAGCGGTCATGTCGGTCGCCACCAGCGGCGGCACCACCTCCACAACCCGCAGCCCCAGCGGCGCCAGTTGCCGCCGCATGGAGCGGGTGAAGGAGGCGAGCCCGGCCTTGGTCGCCGAATAGACCGGCGCGGAGGGTTTCGGGTGCCGCGCCACCAGCGACGTCACGTTGACAATCGTGCCCCCCGGCCGCGCCATCAGCGGCACCATCCCGGCGGTCAGCGCCACCGGGGCGGTGAGGTTCAACGCCACCTCCATCGCGGCCCGGTCGCCAATCGCCGGGGCCGCCTCGGGCGTGGCGGCGGCGAAATCGAGCGCTTCCTGTAGCCCGGCGTTGTTTACCAGCAGGTGAACAGGCCGCCCGGCGCTCCGGGCCGCCTCCACCAGCGCCGCGCGCCCCGCCCCGGTCGCCAGGTCGCAGGCCACGCCCTGCGCGCCCTCCGGCGCCGCACCGCTGCGCGACGCCGCCAGTACCTGCCAGCCCTCCGCCACCAGCGCGGCACTCAGCGCCCGCCCAATGCCCCGGCTGGCCCCCGTTACCACCGCGAGCCCTGTCGCTTTCCGTTCCGTCGTCCGGTCCATCCGACACCTCCTTTCGATGGTTGTCAGACTGACGGTTTCAGCCTCGCCGATATTGAACAATCGCGCCAGATAGCCCGTGCGGGCCAACGCGCGCCCGTTCCGGTCGTTTCCCCCGGTCGTTTCGGTCATTTCCGGCGTCATTGCCCCGGCACGCGCCCAAACGCAGCCCAGATCCCCCAAAACGACCGGAATGGGAGGGGTTTCGGTCGCCCTTTCGGTCGTTTTCCGCCCGGAAACGCCCAAAGCGACCGGAAAGGCGCCGAGCCTGCGGCTTGAAACTCCCGCGCCGATGGATTACCTGATCGGTCGAGAGGTTGGCGCGGGCAGGCGCCTCGCCAACCCGGTCAGGTCCGGAAGGAAGCAGCCGTAACGAGCCCCGCTTGGGTCGTTGTCCAGCCTCTCACCTACCAACCCTGAACGGAGGTTTCATGGCAGAGCTTGTGTCGATCCTCCGGGTGCGGGCTCACTGACCGAGGCCTGACGCCCGACCGTCCGTTTTCGCGGCTTGTTCCAAGCCGCTCCTTTCGACGTGTTCAGGGATCAAACCATTGACAGACCTCACTCTTTCCGACCTCGGATGGTCGGCTTTCTTTGCGTCACGTGCGGCCGGCGAGGCCGGAGCGCCGGCCCGTGTATCGGCCGTCGCGCGTGACCGTCTCGGGGTGTTCACACCGGACGGGCCGGTGACACTCACGCTGCCCGGCAAGCAGCGCACGGGCGACTTCGCCGTCGGCGACTGGCTGCTCTACGACGACGAAAATCATCGCGTTATCAATATATTGGAGCGTAAGACTCTGCTCCAACGCCGGGCCGCCGGTACCGGCGCCGCGACCCAGCTCATCGCTGCAAACG
This sequence comes from Tropicimonas marinistellae, assembly GCF_001509585.1. GTDB lineage: Bacteria > Pseudomonadota > Alphaproteobacteria > Rhodobacterales > Rhodobacteraceae > Tropicimonas > Tropicimonas marinistellae. The sequence goes on from NZ_LNCI01000004.1 coordinate 110,148, forward strand.
TGGATACGCTCGGGATCGTCACCTCTTGCAACGACGACTTCAACCTGCCGCGTCTGGAACGATACCTCGCGGTCGCGTCGAGCGCCGGATGCCTGCCGCTGGTGATCGTCACCAAGTCCGACATGGCCGACGACCCCGACGACTATCGCCACCGCGCCGAATCCCTCTCGCCGCTGGTGACGGCCGTGACGCTCGACGCTCGCGACCCGCAGGAGATCGAACGCCTGGAACCTTGGTGCAACCGGGGTCAGACGCTGGCGCTCCTCGGCTCCTCCGGCGTCGGAAAAACTACGCTTTCCAATGGATTGACAGGTCGCACCGACGGCACGCAAGGCATTCGTGAGGATGATGCAAAGGGCCGCCACACCACCACCTCGCGGGCGCTTTGGCGCACTGCGGCGGGCGGCTGGCTGATCGACACGCCGGGGATGCGGGAGCTGCAACTCACCGACGCCGCCGAGGGGATCGATACCGTTTTCGCAGACCTCGCGGACCTCGCGACCCAATGCCGTTTCGCGGATTGCCACCACGAGAGCGAGCCCGGATGCGCCATCCGCGCCGAGATCGAGGCTGGCCGGCTGGACCCGGCGCGGCTCAAGCGCTGGCGCAAGTTGCAGCGTGAGGATGCCCGCAATTCCGAGACGCTGGCCGAGGCGCGGGCGCGGGACCGCAGCTTTGCCAAACTGGTGCGGCAAGGCAAGGCGCGTGGCCGAAGCAAGCGGGGCGCGTGACAACGCCGCGCCTGTCTCCGGACCGCGCGAAGCGATCTTCGGAGCGCCCAAAACGTCGAAAAATCAGGAGCTTGACCACCCCGGACATCAGTCGGGGTGGGTCTGCATCCAGCGTTCCAACACCGCCGCCATCTCCGGTACGCCAGCGCCACGCACCATATCAGGTCGGAGCGGCGCCCCGGCCTGAAGAGCCAGTTCCGCGCATCGAACGTGGTCGCGCTCCGCCCGCGCGGGGCAGTTTTCGGAGCCGTGAATGATCGTGTCGATCAACCCGCCACCGTAAGCGTTGACGTGCAGGAGATCCGGACCGAGGCCCAGGAAGTACCCAAACACGTCGGGCAACCCCTCCCAACCGGCAACCTGTACCGGCGTCAGGCCTTCCGGATCGGCAAGGTCGGGGTCGAGCCCGAGCGCCACAAGGCGTTTCACCTGCGGCAGCTTTTCGGGCAAGTGCAAGATATTACGGAGAATATCCCGGTAGGCTTCCGGCAGGTCCACGCCGGAAAGTGGGTGTCCGGCAACGTCCCTGCCCTCTGCCGAAGCGGCGAGCGCCGCTTCCACCGGTGTCAACGCTGGGACCGGACCGCGCGCCTCCAGCGCCTCCACCAGCGCGCGATTGCCGAAGACGCGGCCATAACCGTAGGGCGTCGCGCCTTGGTAGCTGCGAGCCGGGTCCGCACCGCCCTCCAGCAGCAATTCGATCATCTCCCGGTCGCACATCCGTCGCGCCGCCTGATGCAACGCCGGCATGACCCAGGGCCGCTCGCCGCCGACGGGCGTATCGTCGAAATCGTCGGCACGCGCACCGGCATCGAGCAACAGCCTGACTGCCGTGTGGTCGTTGAAGTCCATCGCACGCAGAAGTGCGTTTGTTCCCGCCGGATCGGCCCCGAACTCCAAGAGCATCCGAAGCCCGTCATGATGGCCGAGTTCCGTTGCGTGGTAGAGCGACTCCCCGTCGTCCGGATTGGCCCCCTGCTCCAAGAGCCAGCGCGCGAGAACCATGTTATCTGCATGACCAATCGCTCCATAGAGCGCCGAGAGCCGATGCGGAGAGCCTTCCGCTGCGGGACAGGAATCGTTCACGTTTGCCCCGTGATCGACCAGCAGCTGCGCAATAGCCAGCATGTCACCGGCAAGCTCCGGCCGGGAATGGACCCAGCGTGAGAACGCAAGGTGCAGCATCGGCCGACGTGGTCCAAATGTGCGGGTAGCGCGCCCGGGGTCTTCCCGCAGCATCCGTTCGACTTCGCTTCGGTTGAGAAGCGACACTTGCAACGCGAAGAGCCCGTCTGGGAGGCTCGGCGTTTCAGAAAGCAGTTTCTCCACGCGCCACGTCTGCCCGTGATGAAGCGCGATTTTCAGGCTTTGAACCTTTTGCGCATGATCGAGACCGGTCGCCTCCGCGGCGCTCTTGAGGGACGGCCAGCTTGCGAAGCCCTGTTCGCGGGCAATCACATGCAGGTAGTCGGCGTGTTTCAATTCACCGGCGGAAGGAGCCTCTTGCCCGGTACGGGGCGCGTGCGCGGCCACCCGTGCTTGTGCGGAAGCTTCTCCTGCCGAATGCGCACGCTTCAGCGCCTTGGCATCGCGGCGCAATTGTTCAATGGATTTCATGTCGGTTTCTCCCGCATGCGCCCGCCGGTCCGCCAATTCGGGCTACGTGAAAAACCGCAGTTGGATTCTTCGCAAACGAGGTGCCGATGACGGCTCTCCGCGGACCGGGGTGCCGCCTCGCACGCGGCCACATCAGTTAACAACACAAGGTCGGCAAGGCAATGGTGGACCTCCCGCGCCGGCACCACTAGGTTGGCTTGGGTCAGCGAAGCGAGGCGACATGAGCGAGACGGGCGAGAGCGGATACCAGGTTCTGGCGCGGAAGTACCGCCCACAGACCTTTGCCGACCTTGTGGGCCAAGCGGCAATGGTCCGGACGCTGAAGAACGCCTTCGCGGCCGACCGGATCGCGCAGGCTTTCATCATGACGGGGATCCGCGGGACGGGGAAGACGACCACCGCACGGATCATCGCCAAGGGAATGAACTGCATCGGCGCCGATGGCGCAGGCGGGCCGACCACGGAGCCGTGTGGGCAATGCGAGCATTGCCGGGCGATCGCCGAGGGTCGGCATGTGGACGTGCTGGAGATGGACGCGGCCTCCAACACGGGCATCGACGATATCCGCAATCAGGTTCTGGATTCAGTGGCCTATGCACCCAGTTCCGCGCGCTTCAAAGTCTATATCGTCGACGAGGTTCACATGCTGTCGAAGAGCGCCTTCAACGCGCTTCTGAAGACGCTGGAGGAACCGCCGGCGCATGTGAAGTTCATCTTCGCCACCACCGAGATCCGCAAGGTTCCGGTGACAGTGCTGAGCCGTTGCCAGCGTTTCGATCTGCGGCGGATCGAGCCAGAGGACATGCTGGCGATGCTGCGGCGGATCGCCGATGCCGAGGGCGGGCAGATCACCGACGAGGCGATCGCACTGTTGGTAAGGGCCTCCGAAGGTTCGGCGCGTGATGCTCAATCGCTGCTCGATCAGGCACTGAGCCAGGGCGTCGGTGAGACCGGCGCCGATGCCGTGCGCGCCATGCTCGGACTGGCGGATCGCGGGCGGGTGCTCGACCTTTTCGACATGGTGATGAGAGGGGATGCTGCCGGAGCCTTGACTGAGCTTTCGGCACAATACGCAGACGGTGCGGACCCTGTGGCGGTGCTGCGGGATCTGGCCGAAGTCTGCCACTGGGTATCGGTGACGAAGATTACCCCGGAAGCCGCCGACGATCCCACGGTGCCGCCCAACGAACGCGACCGCGGCAGGACAATGGCCGAGGCGCTTGCCATGCCGATCCTTGCCCGCATGTGGCAAATGCTGCTGAAGGCGCTTGAGGAGGTTGCGCAGGCCCCGAACGCCATGATGGCGGCCGAGATGGCGATCATCCGGCTGACCCATGTTGCCGACCTGCCGAGTCCCGGAGAGCTGGTCCGCAAGTTGAAAGATGCGCCCGCCCCTCCCGGCGGACCCGGTACATCTGCTGGCGCACCTGCTGGACAAATGGCCGCCACCCGCCCGTCCGGCTATGCAGCGCCGCCACCTTCCGCACCACGCGGCACCCCGCCGGGTGCCGGCCCGGTGGCGGCAGTGCAGGTATCGCCGGAGGAGGCGCTGGCCCGTTACGTGAGCTTCGACCACGTGATCGAGTTGATCCGCTCGAACCGCGACGTGACGTTGCTGATCGAGATCGAGAACACGCTGAAACTCGCCCGGTACAGCCCCGGCCGGATCGAGTTCGAACCGACCTCTGATGCGGCGCCGGATCTGGCGCAGCGGCTCGGGCAGCGGCTTCAGAGCTGGACTGGAAATCGCTGGGCCGTTTCGGTGGTGAACGAGGGCGGCGGGCCAACGATTGCGGAAGCGCGCGACAGCGAGAAACAGGCGCTGGAGGAAGCCGCGATGGCGCATCCACTGGTCAAGGCGGTGCTGGAAACCTTCCCGCAGGCCCGGATCGCAGAGATCCGTACGCCAGACCAGATCGCGGCGGAGGCTGCGGTGGAGGCCCTGCCCGAAGTCGAGGACGAGTGGGACCCGTTCGAAGATGACTAGGCACACGCCCTACAAGCGATTTTCCGCAATAAGCCGCTGTCCGGCGTTGTGGCCGCGTGCGGCATGGCACATATGAACCGCCAGACACAGAACGGAATACCGAACCGAAAGGAACGCACATGCTGAAAGGACTCGGCGGTCTTGGCGACATGGCCAAGATGATGAAGGCCGCGCAGGAGATGCAAACCAAGATGGCCACGCTCCAGTCGGAGCTGGAGAACACCGTGGTGGTCGGCGAGAGCGGCGCCGGGCTGGTCAAGGCGCGCTGCACCGCCAAGGGCGAGTTGACCGGGCTGGACATCGACCCATCGATCTTCAACCCTGACGAGAAGGAAGTGGTGGAGGACCTGATCCTGGCCGCGATCAAGGACGCCCAGGGCAAGGCGCAGCAGAAGTCACAGCAGGAGATGGAGAAGCTCACCTCCGAGATGGGCCTGCCCGCCGGCATGAACATCCCCGGCCTGTAACGTGAGCCAGGCGCCGCGCGACATCGAGGACCTGATCGACCTCATGGCCCGCCTGCCCGGCCTCGGGCCGCGGTCGGCGCGGCGCGCGGTGCTCCAACTCATCAAGAAGCGGTCGCTGCTGCTTATACCGCTTGCGGATGCGATGCAGCGCGTCGCGGCAACTGCGCGCGAATGCGTGAACTGCGGCAACGTCGGCACGACAGAGCTATGCGAGATCTGCACCGCGGAGAAACGCGCCACGGGCGAGATCTGCGTGGTGGAGGATGTGGCCGATCTCTGGGCGATGGAACGCGCGGGCGTCTTCAAGGGCCGCTACCACGTGCTGGGCGGCACGTTGTCGGCACTGGATGCCGTAGGTCCAGAGGAACTGCGCATCCCGCGGCTTCTGACCCGCGTGAGCGAGGAGGGGATTGGCGAGGTGATCCTGGCTCTGAACGCCACGGTCGACGGCCAGACCACTGCACATTACATCGCAGAACAACTTGAACCGATGGGCGTGGCCGTCACGTCGCTTGCGCAGGGCGTTCCCATCGGTGGCGAGCTCGACTATCTGGACGATGGCACGATCTCTGCCGCGCTCCGCGCGCGCAAAGCACTGTAGCCGAACGCGCTCGTGAAAGCGGAGCGGGCGGGCGGCATCTGGCGCACAAACCGACGGGCCGCTTCCGACTTGCCCCCCGGGTCGACGCGGCTATGTTGGCGCGAATGTTTCGGGAGATACCGATGAAACGACTATTCCCACTCGCGCCGCTGCTGGTCGTGGCCGCGCCAGCGCTTGCCGAGATCCCTTGCGGCGGCGATTTCGGTGCGTTCAAGGACGCGATGGCAGCCGAGGCTGTGGCGGCCGGGCATGACCCCGCGACGACCGCTCGGTTCTTTTCCGGCATCCGGCAAAGCGACGCCGTGCTGAAAGCGGACCGGCGACAGGGGATCTTCCAGCTTCCGTTCATCGACTTCTCTCGCCGGATCATCAGCCAGAACCGCATCGACAACGGGAAGGCCAATCTGGCGCGCTATGGCGAGGTATTCGACCGGGTTGAGGAGACCTACGGCGTCAGCCCCGGCGTGCTGCTGGCGTTCTGGGCGCTTGAGACGGACTACGGGGCGATCCAGGGTGACTACAATACCGCCAACGCATTGGTGACGCTCAGCCACGATTGCCGCCGGCCGGAGCTCTTCCAGCCACAGGTCTTCGCCGCGCTGACGCTCTACGAACAGGGTGATTTCGACCCGGCGACCACCACCGGCGCCTGGGCGGGCGAGATCGGCATGGTGCAGATGCTGCCCAAGGACATCCTCGAAAACGGCGTGGATGGCGACGGCGACGGACATGTGACGTTGAAGACCTCGGTACCCGATGCGCTGATGTCGGGCGGCGCGATGCTACAGGCACTCGGGTGGCGGCCGAACGAGCCCTGGTTGCAGGAGATCACGGTACCCGCAGAGCTGAACTGGGCCGAAACCGGACTGGCTCACCGAAGGAGCGTCGCGGAATGGGAGGCGCTCGGCATACGCGCCCGCAACGGCGATCTCGGACCGGCGGACCTGCCCGCCGCCGTGGTGCTACCGCAGGGTCACGGCGGGCCGGCGTTTCTCGCTTACCCGAACTTCGATGTCTATTTCGAGTGGAACCAGAGCTTCGTCTACGTCCTTTCTGCGGCTTATTTCGCCACACGGTTGGAAGGCGCGCAGATATATGACGCAGGCAATCCCTCACCCGCCTTGAGCGGGGAACAGATCCTTGCCCTGCAAGGAAAACTCGAGGCACGCGGGTATGATGTGGGCGGGGTCGACGGTATCCTCGGCGAGAAGACCCGGGCGGCGATCCAGTCGGAACAGGTTCGGCTTGGCCTGCCCGCCGACGCTTGGCCGACGCGGGCGCTCCTCGACGCGATCTAGGATTTCCGCCCAACGCAAAGCCGCGCCGGTTGCCGCGTCAGGCGACCAGCGCCTCGGCTTTCTTGAGGTCCACGGAGACGAGCTGGCTCACGCCCTGCTCCTGCATCGTCACGCCAAAAAGACGGTCCATGCGGCTCATGGTGACGGCGTGGTGGGTGATGATGAGGAAACGCGTATCGGCGCGTTGCACCATCTCGTCCAGCAGGTCGCAGAAGCGGGTCACGTTGGCATCGTCGAGCGGCGCGTCCACCTCGTCGAGCACGCAGATCGGCGCCGGGTTCGCGAGGAAGACGGCGAAGATCAGCGCCAGCGCGGTCAGCGTCTGCTCCCCGCCCGACAGAAGCGACAGCGTCGAGAGCTTCTTGCCCGGCGGCATGCACATGATCTCCAGCCCTGCCTCGAGCGGGTCGTCACTCTCAACCAATTCCAGTTTGGCGTGACCGCCACCGAAGAGATGGGTGAAGAGCATGGTGAAGTTGCCGTTGACCTCCTCGAAGGCCGTTAGCAGGCGCTCGCGCCCCTCGCGGTTGAGGCTGGCGATGCCGGTACGCAGGGTACGGATGGCTTCCTCAAGATCCTGCTTTTCCTCCACCAAAGCGACATGTTCGGCGGAGACCTCCTTGGCGTCCTCCTCCGCGCGCAGGTTCACCGCACCGAGCGCATCGCGGGAACGGCGCAGGCGGGCGATATCCGCCTCGATCACGGAAGTCGACGGCATCTCTTCGGGATCGGTGTCGAGTTGTTCGAGCAGGGCCTCGGGCGTGGTTTCGAGTTCGTCGCGAATCCAGCCGGCGGCTGAATCCAACGTCTCCTCGGCGGCCTCGGCACGTGCCTCTGTCGCGGCGCGGTGCTCGCGGGCTTGACCGGCCGACTTTTCCGCCTCCCGCTCGGCGCGTTCGGCCTCGCGAAACCGTGTCTCGCCGCTGACCAGCGCATCGGCGGCGGCGCGTCTCCGGGCTTCTGCCGCCTCCAGGCCATCGGCAAGCTTCTCGCGCCGCGCCGAGATTTCGCCCGGCACGCTCCGGGCGGTCTCAAGCTCCGCTTCGGCGGATGCACGGCGGGCGTTCAGATCCTGTGTCCGGGTTTCGGCATTTTCCAGTCGCCTGCGCCACCCGTCGATGTCCTTGCCGATTTCCTTCACACGGCGGTCGCGAGCCTCGCCCACCCGGCGCAATTCGTCCTGGGCGGCGCGGGCCGCCATCATGTCCCGCCGGGAGCCGTCGACCTGCGTCTTGGCGGATTCTACTCCCTCACGTGCTGCGGCAAGATCCGGCAGATCGGCCCGTGCGGCGCGTGCCTCTTCCAGCCGGGCGCGCGCGGCCGCGGCCTCTTCCTCGTGACGCGCAACCGCCAGTTCCGCCGCTTCAAGGCGCGTTTCGGCCATGGCACGGTCATTCTCCGCCCGCGACAGGGCGCGGGAGGCGGTGGCAACAGCGGCGTCCGCCTCCTTGCGGGCGTCTCGCGCGCGACGATCGGCCTCCGTCAGATCGCGCAACCGCTGATGGAGCAATTCATGCGCCTGACCCGCGCCGGCCGCGCGGGCGGCGACCTCTTCCAGGTCGCGCTTGAGTTCCACCAGACGGTTGAGTTGTTGCAATCGAAGCGCGGCAGCAGAGGGCGCATCTTCAGAACCTGCGCGGAACCCATCCCATCGCCAGAGGTCACCGACAAGGCTCACGAGGCGTTGCCCCGGTTTCAGCGCCGTTTGCAGGCGCGGACCTTCGGCCGGATCAACCACGCCCACCTGCGCCATGCGACGACCCAGTACGCCGGGCACGTCCATGCGTCCTGCCAGCGGCTCCGCGCCTTCGGGCAAGGCTTGTTGCGCCTCATAGGGTGGCAGCATCGTCCAGCCCGACGCGGCCTCCGCGCCCACTTCCGGCGCCCGCAGGTCATCGGCCAGCGCCGCACCCAGTGCCTTTTCATAACCTGCGTCCACGCGAAGGTGGTCGAGCACCTGGTCTCCCTCGCTTGCATCGCGTTCCACCAGCCGCGCAAGCGCAGCAACCTCGGCGCGCAGCGCCTGGGCTTCGCCCTCGGCTGACGACCTTTCGGCGCGTGCTTCCGCCTCTCGGGCGGCGCAATCGGCACGGGCGTTATCAGCCTCGGCCAGTGCTGCCTCCGCGGCCTCGGCGGCGTTCGTGGCTGTCCCCTGTTCAGCTTCCGCCTTTGCCGCCGCATCGGCCGATGCGGCCAGCACGCCACGAGCGTGCTCGGCGGTCGCCTTAGCCTTGCGCGCCTCGTCTTCGTGGCGGGACAACGCCTTCGCGGCGTCGCTTTCCAACCGTTCGGAAGATTGGTGACGCGCAGAAAGACGCGCCACATCCTCGGTCAACTGGGCCAGTTCGGTCTCCCGGCCCTGCAGGTTGGATGCAGCAATTCGGGCAGCTTCGACAGCGGCGGCAAGCTTCTCGGCGTGGCCGTCATTGGCCGTGGCCAGCTCGTCGCGTTCGGCCTCCAGGCGAGAGATCGTCTCGCCCGCATCGCGATTGAGACCGGCCTCCCGCTCCATGTCCTTGCTCATCTGGCCGATCTGGCGCTCCAAGGTGGCAATAGCCTCGCGGGCTCGGGCTTCCTCTTCTCCCACGGCGCCAAGCTCCACCTGCAACCTCTGCAGGACAGCGGCGGCAATCGTCTCTTCCTCGCGCAGCGGTGGCAGCGCCTCATCGGCGGCCTCGCGTGCCTTTGCCGCTTCCAACGCTCCACGTTCTGCCTGCGCCGCAGCCGTGGTACGCTCGCGCAGTTCACGCCGCGCGGCTTCCAGCGCGTCCATTGCTTCGCGCCAGCGGCGATACAGCAGCAGCCCCTCGGCATGGCGCAGATCGGCACCTATCGTCCGGTAGCGGGCCGCCTGCTTGGCTTGCCGCGCCAGCTGCGCCAATTGGCCCGCGAGTTGCTCGATCACATCGTCGACACGTGCCAGGTTCTGCTCGGCGCCGTTCAGCTTCAGCTCCGCCTCGTGGCGGCGCTGATAGAGGCCGGATATCCCGGCAGCCTCCTCAAGGATCCGGCGGCGGTTTTTCGGCTTGGCGTTGATCAACTCGCTGATCTGCCCCTGCCGCACAAGCGCCGGAGACTGGCTTCCGGTGGAGGCATCGGCAAAAAGCATCTGTACATCGCGGGCGCGCACGTCGCGCGTGTTGACCTTGTAGGCCGAGCCCGCGTCGCGGGTAATGCGGCGCACGATCTCCAGCAGGTCCTGATCGTTGAACCCAGAGGGCGCAAGCCGCTCGCTGTTGTCTATGGCAAGGCTGACTTCGGCGAAATTGCGCGCCGGGCGTGTCGAGGCGCCTGCGAAGATCACGTCTTCCATGCCGCCACCACGCATTGCGGTCGGGCGGTTCTCCCCCATGACCCAGCGAAGCGCTTCCAACAGGTTCGACTTACCGCAACCGTTCGGACCGACCACGCCGGTCAATCCGTCCGCGATCACCAGATCGGTCGGGTCGACGAAGCTCTTGAAGCCATTGAGGCGCAGGCGTGTGAAGCGCACGTGACGGGTTCCTGTTCGAGTCGCACGGTGGGCCAGAGTCTTGCAATCTGCGCACCAAAGTCAAGCACAGGCCCATCATATGGCGCCTATCTGACAGTTTTCTACAAGATATGCCAGCGCGTCAGCTTCTTTGAGCTCTATGCAGTTCCTGGCCGATCATGGAAACGCCCAACCGAAGCGCCGCGAAATCAACACCTTGGACAAGATGCGACGACATGGCCATAGTAAACTGAACCGATCAGTTCAAAAATGCTTGCAATATAGCTTTTCCTCAGGCAATCATATTCGCAAATATGAATTTAATGGAGGGAATCGATGTCCACCCCCACTCGCGCAGCAGACACCTACTCACCACTCTACTTCCTCGCCTCGCTCGGCGCCGGCGGCCTCTCGGTATCGTTCTTCATGTACCTGTTCTTCTGGGTGCCCCATCCAGGTGTTCCGGTACCGACCTTCGAGCACATCTGGGCCGCGTTCACGACGGGCAGCACGCTGCAACAGGCGGCCATCGTCATTGCCTGGATCGGGATCGCCTTCTTCGTTGTGCTTAACCTCAAATACCTGATTTGGAACCTCCGCGCTTTCTCCGCCTTCAGCAAGACCGAGACGTTTGAGAAGCTGCGGAACTCCAACGCCGAAACCACGATCCTCGCGATGCCGTTGGCGCTTGCGATGGCCGTGAACGGGATGTTCGTCGCGGGACTTGCCTTCGTACCGCAGCTCTGGTCCATCGTGGAGTACCTCTTCCCGCTCGCCATGATTGCCTTCCTCCTGATCGGCATTCAGGCGCTGCGTTACATCGGGGACTTCCTCGGCCGGGTTCTGACCAAGGGCGGTGTCTTCGACGTGACCGCGCACAATTCATTCGCCCAGCTGTTGCCGGCCTTCGCACTCTCGATGGTCGCCGTTGGCTTCGCCGCGCCTGCAGCGATGAGCCACAACGTCGTCACCGCCGGTATCGCCTTGATCGTTTCGACCTTCTTCGGTTTCGCTGCGATCCTCTATACGGTCGTCGCGGCGATCACCGCATTCAACTCCATGTTGCACCACGGCACCGCGAAGGAATCCGGGCCGACTCTGATGATCGTCGTGCCGATCATGACGGTGCTGGGCATCATGTTCCTGCGCCAATCGCACGGCATGCACGTGACGTTCGACGCCCATGGCGCGCCGGTTGAGACGCTGGTCTTCCTCTCCCGTCTGCTGACCGTGCAGCTCGTGTTCCTCGGCCTCGGTCTGCTGGTGCTGCGCCGCCAGGGCTACTGGGACGACTTCGTTTTCGGGTCCAAGACCTCTCCGGGCTCCTATGCCTTGGTCTGCCCCGGTGTCGCGCTTTCGGTGATGCTGCATTTCTGGCTGAACAAGGGCCTTGTCGCCTCCGGCATCGTCGACAAGTACTCGCTGGCCTACATCTTGGTATCCGCAATCGCTGTCGGTCTCCAGTTCGCGATGATCGCCCTGGTGCTGCGGCTGAACAAGCAGCACTTCGGCAGAACGCCGACGGCAGTGGCCGTACCCGCCGAGTGATCCCCCCTGAAACCCAATGCAGACGGGCGGCCAAGAGCCGCCCGTTTTGCGACTCGGCACGTGGTGCCCATGCCCGCAGGACGCGACGTAAAGAAAGACTGTCGCGGCGCGCCCGCCCCTCCGCTAACGTGGTCGGACACGAGAAACGGGAAGCGCGAAATGGATATCATTCCGAAGGAAATGCGAGCGGTGGTTCTCACCGGGCTCGGCGGGCCTGAAATGCTGTCCTACCGCGAGAACGTTCCTGTTCCGCGCCCGGGCCCGGGAGAGGTTCTGATCCGGGTCCATGCCGCTGGAATCAACAACACGGACATCAACACGCGCACCGGCTGGTATTCGAAGGGAGATCGGAACGCACAGGATGCGAGCTGGTCCGGCAATGCGCTCAGGTTCCCGCGGATACAGGGGGCCGATGTTTGCGGAGAGATCGCCGCTGTCGGTCCCGGCGTTCCGCACAGCCGCATTGGTGAGCGCATCCTGATCGAACCCAGCCTGCGCGAGGCCGGCGGGCGTGACCTGGCCGCGCCTTGGTATTTCGGCTCCGAATGCGACGGCGGATTTGCCGAGTACACCGTCGTCGCCTCCCGCCACGCCCACGCGGTTCGAAGCCCGCTGAGCAGCGTCGAATTGGGCTCCTTTCCCTGTTCCTATTCTACAGCCGAAAACATGCTTGCGCGCAGTGGCGTTGAGGAGGGGGACCGGGTTCTCATCACCGGCGCGTCTGGGGGTGTCGGGTCTGCGGCAATTCAGCTAGCCAAGGCGCGTGGCGCGCATGTCGTCGCCGCGACAAGCCCAGCCAAATCGGATGCTTTGCGGAGCCTTGGCGCCGATGAGACCATCGGCCGGGACGTGGACAGCATAGCGGCGCTCGGACGGCACAGTATCGACGCCGTCGTCGACCTCGTCGCGGGTCCTGCATGGCCGGTGCTTCTGGATGTTCTGCGGCCCGGAGGGCGCTATGCCGTCTCGGGCGCGATCGCCGGTCCATTGGTCGAACTCGATGTTCGAACGCTCTACCTGAAGGACCTGAGTCTCTTCGGATGCACGGTCCTGGATCCCGAGATCTTTGGCAATCTCGTGAGTTATATCGAGGCACGGCGCATCGCCCCGCTGGTCGCGCGGGTCTTTCCGCTTGAGGAAATCGCGGCGGCGCAAGCAACCTTCGAGACCAAAGAACACGTCGGCAAGATCGTTCTCGCCATCGCGGATTCGACGTGAACCAATCCACAAGCCGCGGACCGGCGTCAATTGTGCCGACGATTCGTGGAATCGACCGTCAGAGGTACAGGCCCGGGTTTTGCTGCCGCCGCTTCGCCTTTTCGGCGTTGAGCCGACGGAGCGTGTGTTCGATGTTCTCTGCGCCCTCCGGAACCTTTTCGTGGTGCACGGTCCCGGCGTCCGCAGTAGTTTCTGCACTCTGTGACAGATCCCTGTCCTTGCCCGTGGGCGATGTCGACTTGCTCGTCATGGCCTCCTCTCCATAGCGTGACTATCGAACTGGGGTGCATCTCCCGCAATGCGCCCCCTTAAAGCTGCCGCGCGCATCCGGGATTCCAAATGATCTGGATCAAGCGCCGACCACTCCGGCATGCGAGAGGAGGACTCCTCGTCAGCAAAGCGGCGAAGTCAGCCGCCCGGAATCGCTTCCGCATCCACGACCGGGCTGGATCGCCCCGGCGTGAGCCGCGTCCGCAAGAGCGCCAGGGGATGCGCCCGGAGCGTCAGCCGCATCGAGACATAATCCTCCACCACCTGTTCGCCCAGAGTCATCTCCGGCAGATGCGCCGCTGGCTCGTCGATCCCCTCTCCCTCCAGGTCGGGTTCGAAAAGCGGCAACGGCCGCGTGGCCCGCAGCGCCCGCGCCTCCCACAGCGCCTCGCGGCGGCTCAGCCCGATATCGGCAAAGGCATCGGCCTCGGCCAGCACCTCCAGCAGGTTCGGTGGCGTGCCGGCGCGGCGCCAGACCTCATCGACGGCGAGATAGCCGTTGCCACGGGCGGCGGCGATCCAGCCCGCCTCCTCCTCCCGCATCGCCCTGACCTGCCGAAAGCCGAGGCGCAGCGCCAGCCCGCCACGCCCGTCAGGCTCCATCACGTTGTCCCAGTAGGACGCATTGATGGAGATCGGGCGCACTTCCACCCCGTGCTCGCGGGCGTCGCGCACGATCTGTGCGGGCGCGTAGAAACCCATGGGCTGCGAGTTCAGAAGCGCGCAAGCGAAGATGCCCGGATGGTGCCGCTTGATCCAGGCGGAGGCATAGACCAGCAGGGCGAAGCTGGCAGCGTGGCTTTCAGGGAAGCCGTAGGAACCGAAGCCCTCGATCTGGCTGAAGCAACGGGCGGAAAACTCGTCATCATAGCCGTTTGCGCGCATCCCGGCCATGAACCGGTCGTGGAACTCGCTGACATTGCCGTGTTTCTTGAAAGTGGCGAGCGAGCGGCGCAGGCGGTCGGCCTCTTCCGGCGTGAACCCGGCCCCGACGATGGCGATCTGCATCGCCTGCTCCTGGAAGAGCGGCACGCCGAGGGTCTTGCGCAGGACGGCGCCCAGGGCATCGGAGGGGAAGGTGACGGGCTCCTCGCCATTTCGCCGCCGGATATAGGGATGCACCATGTCGCCCTGGATCGGGCCGGGGCGGATGATCGCCACCTCGATCACGAGGTCGTAGAAGCAGCGCGGCCGCATCCGCGGCAGGAAGTTGAGTTGCGCCCGGCTCTCCACCTGGAAGACCCCGATCGCATCGGCCGCCGACAGCATTTCGTAGACGGCCGGGTCCTCCGGCGGCAGCGTGGCGAGGCTGTAGTCCAGCCGGTGATGCTGGGCGAGAAGATCGAAGGACTTGCGGATGCAGCTCAGCATGCCGAGCGCGAGGATATCCACCTTCAGGATGGCGAGCGCATCGATATCGTCCTTGTCCCAGGGGATGACCGTGCGGTCCTCCATCGTGGCGTTCTCCACCGGGCACAACTCGTCCAGCCGGCCCTCGGTGACGATGAAGCCGCCAACGTGCTGCGAGAGGTGCCGCGGAAAACCCTGGATCTCTCCGATGAGCTTCATGGTCTGCCGCAGGCGCCGGTCGGTTGGGTCGAGCCCCACCTCACGCATCCGCGTCTCCTCCATCCCCGTCATAGAGCCCCAGCCCCAGATCTGGCTGGAGAGCGCGGCGACAGTGTCCTGGCTGAGCCCCATGGCCGCGCCCACCTCCCGCACCGCCCGCTTGCCGCGGTAGTGGATGACCGTGGCGCAGAGCCCGGCGCGGTGGCGACCGTAGCGTTCGTAGATATGCTGGATCACCTCCTCGCGGCGCTCGTGCTCGAAGTCCACGTCGATATCGGGCGGCTCGCCGCGCGCCTCGGAGACGAAACGCTCGAATACCATCGTTCCGATCTCGGGACTGACCGAGGTGACCCCAAGGGCATAGCAAACCACCGAATTGGCCGCCGAACCGCGCCCCTGGCAGAGGATGTTGCGGGCGCGGGCGAAGGCGACGATGTCGTGGACGGTGAGGAAGTAGGGCGCATAGGCGAGCTTGGCGATCAGCCGCAGCTCGTGTTCCAACTGCGCGCGGACACTCGAAGACGCCCCGGAGGGGTAGCGCCAGCGCAGCCCTTCGCGTGCCAGCCGCTCCAGCCGCGCATCCGCACTTTCGCCGCCGGTGACTTCGGAAGGGTATTCGTACCGCAACTCGTCGAGGCTGAAGGTGCAGCGCGCGGCCACCTCCGCCGCGCGGTCCACCGCCTCCGCATGCGGCCCGAAGATCTGCCGCAGCTCCGCCTCAGACCGTAGCCGCCGCTCGCCATTGGCCATCGCTGCCCGGCCCAGTTCCTCGACCCGGAGACCGGTGCGAATCGCGGTCAGAACATCGGCCAACTGACGCCGGCGCGCGTGATGCATCCGGGGCTCCGCAGAGGCGAGGACCGCAATCCCGAGCCCCCCGGCCAGCCGCGCCAGCCGGTCAAAACGGCGGGAATCCCGCCCATCGTAGCGTGGCGCCATGACCAGGTGAACGGCAGCGCCAAAGCGGCGCGTCAACCGCTGCGCCTGTGACATCCAATCGCCCGCGCCGCCCTTCCCCGGTATCTCCCGTGGCACGGCCTCCGGGTGGAGAAGGAGTTCCATCCCCTCTCCCCAGGCCAGCAGATCCTCCATTCGCAACAGGCAGCTTCCCTTGTCGGCCCGTAGCCGCCCCAACGAGATCAGCCGGCAGAGACGCCCCCAGGCGGCCCTGTCCCGTGGCAGGGCCGTCACGGCAGCCCCGTCGGCCAGCACGATCCGCGCACCGGGGATCAGACGCGGCGCATTGAATATATCGGCAGAAGGCGGAGGCGGCACCTGCGCGGGGCGCGGCGGGCCGATGCGGCCATGCGCGGCCTCCGCCGCCTGCCGCTCGGCCACAACGCGCCCGATCTCCCGCGCCTGCGTATGGGCCCGGACGATCCCGGCCACGGAATTCTCGTCGGCGATCGCAACCCCCGCGAGGCCGGCGAGGGCGGCGCGCTCCATGTATTCCTCCGGATGCGACGCACCGGTCAGGAAGGAGAAATTGGATGTCGCACAAAGCTCGGCAAAGGCCATGCTCCCTCCTTTCATTTGAGAACGTCCCTCTCGGCCGACGCGACGGCATGTATATAACCGCCATCGGCAAACCTTCCGCATTGGAGGCCCGCGAATCCACGTCGCCGCGCCCCATTTTATTCACGTTTTGTTCTCAAGTGAAGGTTGTCGCAGTTGGGGACCCCACCAAAAGCACCGACGCAGCGTCAGAAGTGATCGGCAAAAGCCTCGACGACCGCTTCGTAGACGGCCCGCTTGAACGGAACGATGTTGGCAACGAGATCGTCGGGCGGCAGCCACCGCCACTCCGAAAACTCCGGATGGTCGGTTTCGATGCGGACCTGCGCGTCGCTGCCGAGAAAGCGCAGCAGGAACCACTTCTGCTCCTGACCGCGATACTTGCCTTTCCAGATCTTGCCAATCAGTTCCACGGGCAGATCGTAGCGCACCCAATCCTCCGTCTCGGCGACGACGTCGACGAGATCGGCGGAAACACCCGTTTCTTCCCACAATTCACGCAGGGCCGCCTCGCGCGGCGCTTCGCCCTTGTCGATGCCACCCTGGGGCATCTGCCAGGCGGGCACATCGCTGTCCTTGCGTTGGCCGACGAATACGTGGCCTTCGCCATTGAGCAACACGACACCCACGCAGGGGCGATAGGGCAAATCAGCAGGGTTCTTGGTCATGCGGTCTTTATCGGAAGCGGGGCGCGCACTGGCAAGCACCTGTTGTCGGCGACCGACGAGGCGGATTGAAGCACAACTAGTCTCGCGCGGATTACTTGCAAGCCATGGCGCCGCCTATCCCCTCGTGGCAAGGGAAGATGTGCAGACCCATTGCTTCGCCCGAGCACAATGCCGACGCCGCCCTACGGCTTCTGGCTCTGCTCCGCTTGCGTGCGCTCTGCCTGAATGTCCTGGACATGCTCCGGCCATGTCGACTTGATAAAGGCGAGGATATTCCAGATCTCCTGATCGCTCAGGATCTCACCGAAACCCGGCATGTTGCTTTGAAACTCTAGACCTTGCCGCGCGAGAGTTTCCGCTCCACCGAGCCGTGTATAGGTGAAGAGCAGCATGTCGCCATGGTGCCAGGTGTGACCCGTCTCGTCGTGCGGTGGTGCAGGCAGGACACCGTTCTCGTCCGCCACCCTCCAATTCGGCTGCCCTTCAAGTTCCTTGCCGTGGCACGATGCACAATGTTCCTGGTAGAGCGCGGCCCCCGCAACACCATCGGCAGACGCCGCCTGCCCCAAAGACTTGGTGCCGTTCCCGAGGATTAGCCAAGCGGAGACCGCGGCAACCAGCACACCGCCAAGGATCAAACCCCGCGCGCGAAGGTTCAGGCGATGCGTCACGCGAGGACCTTGATCCGGGTCATCATTCCCGACGCGGCATGGGTCAGCATGTGACAATGAAACACCCAGTCACCCGGGTTGTGCGCAACGAAGGCGATCTCCCGACGTTCGTCTGCGAACATCAACAATGTGTCGCGCAACGGCCCAAGGCCGCCTCCCGGAAGCACCTCGCGGAAGTGATGGCCGTGCAGGTGCATTGCATGGGGAAACACCGTGTCGTTTTGCATCATTACGCGTACCGTCTGACCTCGTTCCGCTACGAAAAGCGGTGCATCGGGCATCCCGAGCGTGCCATTCAACGCCCAGAACTTCCCGCTTTGGGCAGCTTCGCGGAAACCAACCTCTCGACCGTTCATGTGTGCAGAAGCGAAGCCACGCATTGCCCCGCCTTCCATGCGAAGCTGACTCTGCATCGCATCATCCAGGTCGGTGACCGCCATGTCCGGATTGGGCGGAAGCGGCAAAGGCGGATCGCGGCGACTGTCCGAAGCCTTTTCACGAACCGAGAAGAGAACCTGTGAGTAGCCCTCGTCTCCCTCGAACCGCACCAGATGCGCCTCGGCGCCAGGCTCTGCGGTCACGTCAACGATCAAGTCGGCACGTTGTGCCGGGGCAAGCAGAAGGCGCTCGGATATGCGGATCGGGGAGTCCAAAGGCATCCCGTCAAGCGCGACAACCCAGCCTTCGAGCCCCCGCAATTCCAGTTCGAATATCTTCGCGTTCGCAACATTGATCAACCGCAGTCGCAGTCGCTCGTTCTGCTCCGCCGTCAGGGTTGCGTTGAAAACCCCATTCGTGACGGCGATATTCCCAACGCGCCCGCCATGGCTGAAGTCGTGCATATTCTCAAAGCTCGCGATCTGCCCGGTTTCGGGGTCGAGACGGAAATCGTCCAACACCAGAACCTCGTCCCGATCGACGTCCGGCGGGTCGGATTCTTCTACGATCAACGGGCCGTGCAATCCGCGCGCCACCTGTTCGAAGGATTGGTTATGCGAGTGGTACCAGTACGTTCCGGCATCTTTCACATCGAAGTCATAGAGAAAGGTCTCGCCCGGCTGCACCGCCTTCTGCGTGACCCCGGGCACCCCGTCCATGGCGTTGTCGATGCGTATGCCATGCCAGTGAACGGAGGTCGGTGCGGGCAGGCTATTCACGAGTTTCCGGGTCAGTCGACTACCCTGAGCGACCCTGATCTCCGCGCCAGGCAATGCCCCGCCATAGCTCCAGACATCCGTTTTCGGATAGCCCTCCGGCGCAATCTGCGCCTGCGCCGGGCGCGCTTCGAGGAGCTGTGGACCCTCCGCTTGCGCCTGCAGGGATCGGGGCAGAAGCGGCAAGGTCGCAAGACCGGCCGTTCCTCTCAATAGGCCTCTGCGTGAGATCATGACTGCGTTCCATTCTGCGGGCGTTGACAACCAATTCACCGTCCCCGGTGACGCCGGCATTGGGCAATCCGGGGGTGCGTGCAGTTTTAGATTAGCCGGGGGGTCGGGCAACGAACAAGTTGGTGAACCGTCTGGTCATCGCGTGCGCTCGGCGCAATGGGATGCATCGAGAGTTCCCTCAATGACGTCACGGGGCGGTGCGGAAAGGCGACCGGCGCGCGCGCCGTCTCTCAGCCGCCGTCGGAGCGCAACGGCCGGCGCAGGCGCGCGAACTGGGCGTAGCCGCGATAAAGATCCCTGTGTTCAACCTCGACTTCATATTGAACACTCAGCCCCCGGAGCACCGCGCTGAGTTCCGTGCGCGGGCTCACGTGAAACTGCTCCAACCACGCGTAGAGCAGGGATTTAAATGGCGCCGGAAGGCCCGCCTGGTCGCCGAAATCGACAATGTGGAGCGTTCCGCCCGGGGCCAGATGCATCAACCCCTCGGATATTGCGGCGCGCCAATCCGGGATCATCGACAGGCAGTAAGACAGGAATACATGATCGAAGGCGGCATGCCCGAACAGCGCCACCGGGTCGAAGTTGCAGGCGTTTCCCAGTGCGAGCCGCGCGCGTTTGCCAAGCTTCGACCGTGCGGTTGTCAGCATCTGCTCGGAGATATCCAGGCCGTAGAGGGTCCGGCCGGGATACCGCTGGTCGAGGCGGTCGAGATTGCGTCCGGTCCCGCACGCGATTTCGAGAATATGAGCCTCTTCGGCCGGGCGCATGTCATCGAGCAGACGGTCGCGGCCGAGCAAATAGTATTTCCGCGTTGCGTCGTAGATCCACCGCTGGTGGCGATAGACTCCGTCCATAAGTTCGCCATGCGCACCCACGCCGTCACGCATCCGTGCATTCCTTCAGCCGATAGACGTGGAACCCGCCGTAAATTGCCGAGCGGTCTGCACGCGTGCCGGCCTGCGACGCTTCCGCATCGTAGCGCCATTGATCTAGCGTATCCGACGCGACCCGCCTTGGCAGAATATCCTCCGTGCCGCCGGTACGGAATACAGCACGGGCGCCGGGCGCGGCCGTCCGTGTAATCTCCCCCCAGAGCGCGTTCAACTGGCTGTCGGTCATCCAATCCTGCGCGTCCAGCAGAACGTATGCCTGTTTGCTCGCGTCGGGTTGCGTGGCAAGCACATCCGTAAGCGATTGGTTCAGCACCGTCGCGCGGCTCGCATTTGCCTTGACGGCCTCGAAATTCGCCGCTTCGAGGTAGGGGGGAACCGGGCCGTTCCCGTCGGGAGCATAACCACGGAACGCGGCCTGCCAGGCGAAGTAGTTTTCCTGGATCGGGAAGTCGCAGAAGAGCTTCCGCGTCCGTTCCCGCAGGACGGCAATTATGTCGCCATCCGCATCCGCTGCGAGTTTTTCGTATTGCGCCGGCGGGATGCCAAGCCCGAAGAGCGATGCCCGGCTACGCGCCAATTGGCGAACGGCGCGCGCCTCGAAGAGCGGCGCGATCTGACGGTCGAAGAAGGCCTGTTGCTCGTCAAGGTCGCGCGCAGCGAGAAGCTCTCGGAAATCGACACGGCCGAGACCGGTAATCATATGGGCCGCACCAATGAAGCGACCGAGGGCGCCGTGACGATAGAGACCCCTTCGGAACATCACCTTGCGCCGGCCGAAGGGTGTTCGTTCATTCCAGTAGGCCAGGGTTTCGGCATCCAGATGTGGTGCCAGAAGCCTGTTGAAGGTTTCGATGTTGGAAGCCCGGTTCGCGTGACCGAACATGTCGTAGAACCGCGCATGATCCGGCACATGCCGCGCCGCCGCCAGCTTCAACTTGTTCAGTGCGACGTGGGCGGGGGAAAGATCCACGACGGTGATCGAGGCCGGTCCGGCGCAAAGATAGGACATCATGTTGCAGCCGCCGGATGCGATACACACGAGGTTGTCGGCCGGCCCGAGTTGCAGCGCGCGCATATCAACGACGGGGTCTTCCCAGATCTGCGCGTAGACAAGGCCGCGGAACAGACGCCCAAACCCGCGCTCCATCAGCCCGTCCCAACTGGCGGCGACGTTCCGGTTCACCGCGGCATGGATCTGGTTGGATACGGTATTGGCCTGCGGCATAAGGCGCCCCCTGTCTTGTGTCTCAGGTCTCGGTGGTTGCTTTGCGCTTTCGGGCGCGTTTTCTGGCGGCTCTGCGGGCGTGCTTCCGGCGCGTCATCGCGGCTTCCCAGTCGATGAGTCTCAGGGTACCACTTTCTTCCTCGACGATTGCCGTGCAGCTTTCCACCCAATCACCGGTGTTGACGTAGGTGATCTCGCCGATCGTGCTGATATTCGCGTGGTGTATGTGACCGCAGATAACGCCATCATACCCGCCGCGTCGCGCGTCGTCGGCCAGAACCTCCTCGTAGCGGCTGATCAGGTTGACGGCCTGCTTCACTTGTTGCTTCGTCCACTTTGAGAGCGACCAGTATTGCCCGCCCCACAGGCGTCGCACCTGGTTGATCCGCGGGTTGAGCCAGATCAGGAAGCCGTAGGCGCGATCCCCCAGGATCGCGAGCCACTTCGCGTTGAGGACGATCACATCGTACTGATCCCCGTGGGTCACTAGGTACCGCTTGCCATCGGCAGCCTCGAAGCTCGCATCCCGAACCACCTCGATACCGCCGAAGTGGGTTCCGAGATACCCGCGCATTACCTCGTCGTGGTTTCCGGGGATGAAGATGATCCGCGTGCCAAGCCTTGCCTTGTCGAGCAGTGCCTGCACCACATCGTTGTGGAAGGCAGGCCAGTGCCAGCCGCGCCGCAGTTTCCACCCATCGAAGATATCTCCGATCAGATAGATCGTCTCGGCATCGTGCCGAGACAGGAAACTGAGCAGTAGCTCGGCCTGACACCCCCTGGTTCCCAGGTGAATGTCCGAAAGAAAGATCGTTCGATAGCGCAAGGACACGTCCAAAAGGCGAATTTCTGTCGTACTAGGTGGCCGGTGTGACATCCACGTGACTGCCGGGCGTGTCAACCTGCTCGAAAATGTCTCGTCTTCATTTCTGTTCAACAATACCCGGTGCCGACCTCACAAAAAGGTTGGCGTGGAACGGGTAGTGCGCCACCGGCGCTCCGGCGGCATCGAGTTCACCGGCATTGCCACGTCGTCCCCGGCAGGCGGCCCGAAACCTTGCGAAACCGAGATTGTCGCAAGATCACGAGCCGCCATCGGGTATGGCACTTCGGCCTCGTGGCTAACGCCGTTCAGACCTCCTCGGACGACTTTGCCCAGAGGTTAATGTCTTCTTCCGATGACAACCGGTCGATCTCGGCGAGTTCCTCGTCGGAGAAGTCGAGGTTTTCCACCGCCTTTGCGCAATCGATCACTTGTTCGGGCTTGCTCGCACCGATCAGTGCGGTCGTGATGCCGCCGCCGCGCAGTACCCAGGCAATCGCCATCTGCGCCAGAGTCTGCCCCCGCCGCTCGGCGATGGCGTTCAGATTGCGCACGCTTTCGATGGCGCTTTCCGTCAGGAAGTGATCGCGGAAAGAGCCACCCTTTGTCGCGCGGCTGCCTTCGGGTACGCCATTGAGGTACTTCGTGGTGAGCATCCCCTGCGCCAGAGGAGAGAAGGCGATTGACCCGACGCCCAACTCCGCAAGCGTCTCGCGCAACTTGTCCCGCTCAACCCAACGGTTCAGCATCGAATAGCTTGGCTGATGGATCAGGCATGGCACGCCCATGTCCTTCAACAGCGCAACCGCCTGACGGGTACGCGCCGAATTGTACGACGAGATTCCGACATAGAGGGCCTTGCCCGCCCGAACGATATCCGCAAGTGCTCCCATGGTCTCCTCCAACGGCGTGTCGGGATCGAACCGATGCGAATAGAAGATATCCACGTAGTCGAGGCCCATCCGCTGCAGGCTTCGGTCGCAGCTTGAGATAAGGTATTTGCGGCTGCCCCATTCTCCGTATGGGCCGTCCCACATCATGTATCCGGCCTTCGACGAGATCACCATCTCGTCGCGGTGGTCTCGGAAATCCGTCCGCAAGATCTCGCCAAAGGCCTCCTCGGCAGAACCCGGCGGCGGACCGTAGTTATTGGCCAGATCGAAATGCGTGATCCCGTGATCGAAGGCAGCGCGGCAGATGTCCCGCTTCGTCTGATGTGGCGTGTCGTGTCCGAAATTGTGCCAAAGGCCGAGGGAGATCGCTGGCAAGAGCAGGCCGGAGTGACCGCACCGGCGATATTTCATTCGATCGTATCGGTCGGCGGCTGCGACATATGTCATATTCGTTCTCCGGGAGTTGCGGGCGTGAAGACTCACGTCCAATTCGGCCCGAGCTTCGCGAATATCCGGCCCAGTTTCAAGCTGACCCGACCGTCCGGTAGGCTCGCAAGAACCCGACGGCCGTGCGCCCACCTCCGATCCGGCAGAACCGGTCCGGATGTCGCGAGGACGCCCCCTCGGGACCGGCAACAACATGCGCTATGGACAGGACGCCGTACGGGCACCGAGCACGCTTGTCGGTGCTACCCCTCTCGCGTCGGTCAGAAAATGAAGTCGGATGATTTCAGCTCGGCCGTCCAATCGTCGAGCCAGATCGAGGCGGCGTCGGTGAACTCTACATAGGTGCCATCAGCGTTTTTCGTGATTGACAGGTCTGCCATGTTCTTGGCCGCCCCGATCGAAATTTTGTCGCCGTCCTTGCGACTGAAATCGTCGATCGTGTCCGACCCGAAAGCCTTTCCCTTGAAAACGAACACATCCGCGCCATCGCGACCACGGAACCAATTGTCATCCTCGTTGCCGATAAACGTGTCACGAACATCGGTTCCCTCCACCTCTTCGATGCGGGATACGCGGTCCACCGTGCCGAAACCATCCCGCACTCGTCCGGTGATCAGGTTGGCATGGATACCGTCGTAGCCACCATCTTGTTCGTCCTTGTAGTACTGGATGCGGTCGTCACCGCCGCGACCATCGATGACGTCCGCCCCTCGCCCGCCAAAGAACGCGTCATCATTCACGCTGCCCTTCAAGACGTCCTTGCGCACGGTACCGCCGACACGCTCGATGTCCACGAGCTTGTCCCGGAGCCCGTCCGGGCCGATCGCATACCCCTTGGCAAGATCGACCTCGATGCCCCGCTTCGCCGCCAATCGGACGCTGTACCACTGGTCATAGGAAACCGTGTCCCAATTGTCGCCGTTCGAACCGACGTAGCGATCCTTGCCGCCAAAATCCTTGATGTAACTGCCACCTGGACCGGCCTTGACCACATCGTTGCCGCTACCGGTTTTTACATCCATCCCGCGGTTCCCGGACCCGGGGCCTGAGAACGTGCTGCCGCCACTTACAAGGTTGCCATAGGCACTCCAGGGTTCATCGCGCAGATAGTGGTGGAAAACGCCGGCATCGAGGTCGATATCGATCATTTTCACCTGGAGCTTGCCGCCCTTGTTGAACCATTCGATTTTCTGGATGTTGCCTGAGAGAATGGTCTTCTCGCCTTTGTATTCACCCTGGCTTGGCTTGAATGTCGTGACCGCTTTCAAAGTCACATTGATCGACCAAGGGGATCGGTCGGCATCAAACGGTTGGCCCGCTTCACCCGCATCGTAGACAAGTTTCATGACCCCGGTCTTCGTGTTGATCTTGGCGATCCGATAATCATCGAAGTCAGCGTAGCGGTAGTGGTAATCTTGGTTGTTCGTGAAACTGATCTTGGCCAAGGCAACCTCTTCGGATAACTGTTCGGTCCCATTCTTCGGCTATCGGGGAGACGGTCTCACATCCCAATTGCCGCAGGCGCACGCAACCCCTCTGAACCGCGTGTGCCCAATCCCTTCTCGCGATGTCGCTCGCTTGTTTCATTGCAGGTTCGGACGCGCCTGCCACGTGTCGTTATGAGTGTTCGACAATTCGCCCAACCCCGGGAAAGGATCGGATATTTGGAACCGAGCCTCAAGCACGGATTACGCGGTCAGTGTAGTCCGGGCGGGCATCATTCAGACGAAACCGTCGCCAAAGCCCTCGTGGCGACATCGATCCTGGAGCGCCCCACGGCGATGCTGCAAGAGATAGTCGAGGCGCACCATTCCAATCGGTGCAGGACTGCGCCGTTGTCGGGGTACATCGGAGAGCGAGAGTGCCGATTTGAACCGGAAGTATGGTGCGGTCGAGAAGACTCGAACTTCCACGGGAGTTACCCCACAGCGACCTCAACGCTGCGCGTCTACCAATTCCGCCACGACCGCACGTGATCAGGTAGGCCGGGCGTAGATAGCGAAGGCGTCACGCGATGGAAAGCGGTTTTTTTGCCGTTTGCCGAATTTTCCGTTGCCATGATGAGTCGATCATCATGAGTGCGAACGGTGCAATACGAAGCCTGCACCGTTCGCTCACGGGTCACGGCCCTGTCCAACTATTCCGCGGGCAGGAAGGTCGGGATGGCGGTTGCCTGGTCCGCCTGAGCGGCTGAGCCGCCGACGGGTGTCACCGTGCCCTCGGTGATCATTGTCGCGGCGGTTCGGATGAGTTCCGCACGCCCAGCCTGGCCGGGAGCGACAACCGGAGTGGCACCATTCGCCAAGGCGGCCTCAGTTGCCGAGAACCACGCCAGCGCGAGGTCTTCCCTCTTCGCGGTTCCGACACCCTGAGCCAGATGATGCCCCGGCAATTCGGTATAGACCCGCTCGCCCAACGCCACCAGAAGCAGCGATGACGCGAGAGCGACGTCGAGGTCGTCGATCCGGTATCCGGTTCCGAGGCAGATCTTGGCCGTGGTCGTCAATTGAGCGGGCGACATGCCGCTGTCCAATACAAAGGACGCCGTCTGTTGCGTCACTTCGTCAAGCGGCGTCAACGACAACGCCAAAACCTGATCCTTCATGAGAGGACCGATGGTCCGGCATTGCTCAGTGATCTGATCGGGCGAAAAACCCTGCACTTCAGCGATCATCTGCTCCGAGGCGGCAATGGCATAGGTCCGAGCAAGGCAAAACTGCTCATTCAAGGCAATGTCGGGATCAGACAGGTTATCCAAAGTGCGGAAGCCGCCGTTCGTATTTGTCAACAAGCTGACCGCGTTACAGTGGGACGCGAGAGACGCCTCTGCGGATTGCCCGGCAAAGGTCGGGAGCGTGGGCGCAGCCCCGCCGGGAGCGGCCGCCACCTCGGTGGGTTCCGGTGCGGCCTGCGGCTGCTGAACCGACGCGGGCGGATTGACGACAACAGTCGTAGACGGAACCACCGCGGGAACCATCGCCGGAACGGTGGCAACGGGCTGCTGACCGGTTGCCAACTGATCGCGGTAGGTGATCAGCAGTCCACGCGGCCCCATTGGATTGGCAGCAATCATCTGGCTGGTCGCCGGCCCGCCAGCCAATGCGCGGCTGTGCGACGTTAGGAGAAAGTCTTTCTCGTACTGCGTCAATTGCCCGGTCGCGGCGTATCCCATATGCGCCTGGTAGTTGGAGATTGCTGCCCTTGAATTGCGCCCGAGCACACCGTCGGCAGTTCCTGCGCTAAACCCGAAATAGTTGAGCGCATGCTGTACCGACCGGTTCTCGGACCGTTGCGCGGACGTCATGGACGGTTTTGCGGTGCGATACACCGTCTGCTTTTGTACGTAGACCTTCTTCTTGGCCTGTTGCTGGGCCATTGCATTGCCGATGATCCCACCCACAATCGCACCGGCGATCGCATCCCCCGCATCTGCGGCAGCCTTGTGAGCAGGGCCTAGGGAGATTGCACTGAGAATAAGTGTGGAAAGAAGATGCTTGCCAGCCATGAAACGCATTCCTTGAATTAATCTTGCACCGAAACCGGGACGGCCGCATGGTCGCGCCCCGCACATGGCGAAGATGCTCCCAAGTGCACCGATTCGGGTCAAGGGATGGATACCGATATGGTTGATTGGATCACTTCCGACGGGCTGGTTGCCTACCCTGACGCCGTCGAAGAGATGGAAAGGCGCGCCGCCGCCATTTTTTCGGGCTCAGAGGACGAGGCCATTTGGCTTCTGGAACACCCTCCGCTTTATACCGCGGGTACATCTGCCCGGATTTCCGATCTTAAGGACCCGTACCGTTTTCCCGTATTCGACAGCAAACGCGGTGGTCAATACACCTACCACGGCCCAGGCCAACGCGTGATTTACGTGATGCTCGATCTCAACCGGCGCGGCCGGGATGTCCGCGCTTTCGTTGAGCAACTGGAATCCTGGGTGATCGATACGCTCGACACGTTCAACGTTAAGGGCGAGATTCGCCCGGGTCGGGTCGGTGTCTGGGTGACGCGGCCTGAAAAGCCGCCGCTTCCCGACGGAACACCGCGGGAAGACAAGATCGCCGCCATCGGCATTCGCCTCCGAAGATGGGTGAGTTTTCACGGGATCTCCATCAACGTGGAGCCGGACCTCAGCCATTTTGACGGCATTGTGCCCTGCGGAATCAGCGGCCACGGCGTCACCAGCCTTGTCGATCTCGGACTTCCGGTAACGATGGACGATCTCGATGTCGCGCTTCGTAACACGTTTGACGCCGCGCTGCCGCTTTCGGCGTCCGCCTAGCCCCCAAGCAACAGCTGCGGAATACCTCATTCGAAGCCGCGAATCCCCATCGTCGGAGGTGGATCGGGGCTCAAAACCGCATCGCAGGATGAGGCTTCGTCGCACAATTGCCCGGCGGCTGCGCAAAAAGCATTCTGTTTTCTGCATATCCCAGATGTGACAGGCGCATTGCTGGTTGCCGCCCCACCCTGTTGGCCCTAATGTGGCCACCGGACGCGCGGGCCTGTCTCCGGGAGAGGGTGGCCCAACAACAGGACTAAATTTCCGGAGGGAACGTATGGCCGACGCAGCCATTCAGGGGCATGACCACGAGGACAATCGGGGCTTTTTCACCCGTTGGTTCATGTCCACCAACCACAAGGACATCGGGATTCTCTATCTCGTCGTGTCGGCCGCGGTCGGCTTTATAGCCGTCTTTTTCACGGTGCTCATGCGCATCGAGTTGATGACGCCCGGTGTGCAGCACATGTGCATGGAAGGCTTCCGGCTTTTCGCCAGTTCAACGGAAGGCTGTACGCCAAACGGCCACATCTGGAACGTGCTGATCACCGCCCACGGCATCCTGATGATGTTCTTCGTCGTCATCCCCGCTCTCTTCGGCGGATTCGGTAACTACTTCATGCCGTTGCAAATCGGCGCACCGGACATGGCGTTCCCACGTCTGAACAACCTCAGCTTCTGGATGTACTTCGCCGGCTGCTGCCTCGCTGTTGCATCGGTAATATCGCCCGGCGGCAACGGTCAGCTCGGTTCCGGTGTGGGTTGGGTGCTCTACCCGCCGCTAAGCACCAACGAGGGTGGGTTCTCGATGGACCTGGCGATTTTCGCCGTCCACGTCTCGGGGGCCTCCTCGATCCTTGGTGCGATCAACATGATCACCACGTTCCTGAACATGCGCGCGCCGGGCATGACGCTGCACAAGGTGCCGCTATTCTCGTGGTCGATCTTCGTCACCGCCTGGCTGATCCTGCTCAGCCTCCCGGTTCTGGCCGGCGCTATCACCATGCTGCTGACCGACCGCAACTTCGGTACCACGTTCTTTGACCCGGCCGGTGGCGGCGACCCGATTCTCTACCAACACATCCTGTGGTTCTTCGGCCATCCGGAAGTCTACATCGTGATCGTGCCCGGCTTCGGTATCGCCTCTCATGTCATCGCGACCTTCTCGCGGAAGCCCATTTTCGGCTACCTGCCGATGGTCTACGCGATGGTCGCCATCGGTGTTCTGGGCTTCGTCGTCTGGGCGCACCACATGTACACGGTGGGCATGTCGCTCAGCCAGCAGAGCTACTTCATGCTGGCCACGATGGTGATCGCGGTGCCCACTGGCATCAAGATCTTTAGCTGGATCGCGACGATGTGGGGTGGTTCCATCGAGTTCAAGACCCCGATGCTCTTCGCCATCGGCTTCCTGCTGCTCTTCACCGTCGGTGGCGTGACCGGCGTGGTTCTGAGCCAGGCTGGTGTGGACCGGGCATACCACGACACCTACTACGTCGTCGCCCACTTCCACTACACGATGTCCATGGGCGCGGCCTTCTGCATTTTCGCGGGAGTTTACTTCTACATCGGCAAGATGTCCGGCCGTCAGTACCCCGAGTTCCTCGGCCAGGTCCACTTCTGGCTCTTCTTCATCGGCGTGAACGTAACCTTCTTCCCGCAGCACTTCCTGGGTCGCCAGGGTATGCCGCGTCGCTACATCGACTATCCGGAAGCCTTTGCGTCGTGGAACTACGTGTCGTCGCTCGGCGCATTGCTCAGCTTCGCATCCTTCCTGCTGTTCTTCTACATCGTCTATGTCACGTTGCGGAAAGGTGAGAAAATCACCGAAGACAACTACTGGAACGAGCACGCGGACACGCTGGAATGGACCCTGCCTTGCCCGCCGCCGGAGCACACGTTCGAGACGCTTCCGAAGCAGAGCGACTGGGACAAGGGCCACGCACACTGAGTTGCTGTGTTGGGCTGGCGCATTCGGGCCAGCCCTGACGGCCGCCAGAACTGCAATGCACAAACGAAGGGCGCATCCATGGTGACGCGCCCTTCTTCATTTTCCGCATAGTCACTCTGAAGGCATGCAACGTTCGCTGCGGGCGGCGATCAGGGATCTCCCGACGCGGTACCTTCCGCGGGCCGTGCCCGCCCGTCGCTGCCGATGGTCCAGCCGGGATTGTGCGCAACCTCCCAGGCGTATCCATCCGGATCGCGGAAATACCCGGAGTATCCGCCCCAGAACACCTCCTGCGGCGGCTTCAGAATCTCGGCCCCCGCGGCCCGAAGTGTCTCGAAAACGGCATCCACCTCGGCAGGGCTGTTCGTGTTGTAGGCCAGCGTCATCCCCCGGAACGCCGGCAGAGGACGTTCGAAAGGCAGCGCCGCGTCCTCCGCAAGCGCCTCCTCGCCATATAGAGAAAGGAAATAACCGCCGAGGTCGTAGAAAACGATATGGCCCATGTCATTTGACGGCGTCCAACCAAGCACGCCGGAATAAAACTCTCGCGCCACAGCCACGTCGCGCACTCCCAATCCGATCATCGTCAATCGTTGCTCCATCGCCGCGCCTCTCTCGTTTCCTCGTTGCTTCTGTAGACTCGCAAGATGCCCCGCCGCGCTGGCCAGGTCAGCGAAAAACATCGTCCCGCGCGCTTTCTGCTGACACGGTTTAACACTAAGCTGGTGCGACTTGCTGATGGAAACGCGCCTTGCCCTACGAATGGATACCGAACGACACCGGCGACGGCGCGCAACCCTTGCGCGAGGCCCATCTTTGGCCGCACCGTTCTCTGCCCAAGCGCGGGTTTGCCGGTTTCATAGCCGGCACCTTCGTGTTGCTTCTTTTCCCACTCTACCCCGCTATCGGCTCCCCCGTGCTCTGGGGGCTCCTGCCGTTTCTCATGGGTACGCTCGCGCTTCTCTACTGGGCAATCCAGCGCAGCTACCGCGATGGCGAGGTGCTGGAAGAACTGCGCATCTGGCCGGACCGCATCCTGCTTGAACGACACAGCCGCCACGAAGCAACGCAATCCTGGGAAGCCAACCCCCATTGGGTCGAGGTGACGCTGCATGAAAAAGGCGGGCCGGTAGCGAACTACGTCACTCTCCGCGGCGCCGGGAGAGAGGTGGAAATCGGTGCCTTTCTCAGCGACGATGAGCGCGTTGACCTTTACAACGATCTGTCGCGATATCTGCCACTGAGGGGGTGAGCAGATGGCTCAGGTACCGGCGACACCGAAGACGCAGCGCGCGGTTCGGCGGCTGTTGGCCGCGACGGCAGGACCGCGCTGGACGTTCGATCATTGCGACTTGCAGCCGTCCGAACAAGAGGCCCTGGAACGGCGGGTGAATGCGCGTACCGGGCCCATCGCGGAGCCCGCGGTCGTGTTTCTCCTGCCGCTCGTCAGCCGTGCTCATGTGGGAAACTGGCACGATGTCGAAGCTCGGCTTGCGGATACCATCGCCAGTTTTCGCGGTCAGACCTCTGACAAGTGGATCGCAGTGGTTTGCGGGCAGGATGAACCGTCGGGCATCGGGTTCGACTCTCAAGTCCGATTCCTGCCTTTCACACAGAGGGTCGACGGGAACGACAAGTGGGCGAAGCTGGAAGTGCTTTGCCACCACCTGCCGCAACTGGGGGTAAGCGCGGGCTATGCGATGACTTTTGACGCCGATGACCTGCTGAATCGCCGGGCCGTAGAGGAAATGGTGAGACGGCGCGAGCCGAACGGGTATCTGGTGACCCGTGGTCTCGTGCTGGACGCCAGAACCCGCAAGATCGGCCTCTGCGCCCCGCAAAGCCTGCTCGCACCCGGGCGCAAGGCGTTCTGGAAGATGTGCGGGAGTTGTGCCGCCTTTCGCTTCGACCTTTCCGAAGAGCCTCATCGCGATGCAGAATACCTTGCCGCGGTAACCGCCCACGAGCACCGCATGTTTCCCTATCTCGCGGCATTGGCAGGCCGGCCACTCAGCCCGCTCCGGCAGGAGGCGGTCATGTATATCGTGAACCACGGCGAGAACTTCGGCGTGCGCCGTGGTCGCGTGGGTTTCAAGACGCGCTATGTCGGCCGTTTCCCAGTGACCGACGATGCAATGCTGGCTCGCATAGAGACAGATTTCCCCATGGCGTGAGGGCGCACCTGCTGAACAGCATGTGCGAGAATAACCCGCCTCTACTTCGGAATACGCTCAGAACAGGCTCCCCTGCTCCGGGCTGCGCGGCTTGCCGCGCGCGCCACGCCCGCCCCCGCCGATTTTCAACCGTCCGTCCTGGAACTGTATCTCAAGCGCGCTTGCCGCTTCGGCCGCGGCCCGCGTCGTCAGAACCTGTCCATCGCCCCGCACCACGGCGAACCCGCGTTTCAATGTTTCCTCGTAGTTCAGGGACTGCAGGATGCGGTCTATGGAGTCGAGCTTGCGGCGGCGCCGATCTTCCTGCGCCTGCGCAGCAACGACGAAGCGATCCGACAGAGAGACAAGCCTGCGCTTCTCTCGCGCAATATCACGCCGGACCGGCAACGGGGAGACAATCCGGGCGGAGCGCTCGAAACGCGCGCGCGCGCGCTCAACCGGGCGGCCGAGCGCAGGCCCGAGTCGCGCATGTCTGGCCGCAAGTTGTTCCCCGATGCGTACCAGCCGGCCGGTTAGCAATTGCGGTCGCAGCAAAGCGGCGCTGTGGGCGAACCGTGGCCTGCGTGCCTGCACACCGGAACGGAGTGCCGCGGGCAGGCGAATAGCGGCGTGATCGAACCGCTGCCGCGCGCTCGCCAACAACGCGTCGCTTCGCGGCAAGGCCCGGCCAAGGTCGCGGAGCCGTTCGCGGCGTCGTGCCATGCCGCGTGCGACCGCAGCGGCCATCCGCGCACCCTGCCCTTCCACCTGCGCCAGAAGGTCGAGCCGCACCGGAACCGCGATTTCCGCCGCCGCCGTGGGCGTCGGTGCGCGGCGGTCCGACACGAAGTCGATGAGCGTGGTGTCCGTCTCGTGCCCCACGGCCGAGATCAGCGGGATCTGCGACGCGGCAGCCGCGCGCGCGACGATCTCCTCGTTGAACCCCCAGAGATCCTCGATGGAGCCTCCGCCGCGCGCCACGATCAGCACATCGGGGCGCGGTACCGCCCCGCCGGGTGAAAGCCGGTTGAAGCCCTCGATGGCCGCCGCCACCTGCGGCGCGCAATCGCGCCCCTGCACCGCCACCGGCCAGACAAGAACCTTGCGCGGGAACCTGTCGCGCAGCCTGTGCAGGATGTCGCGGATCACCGCGCCGGATGGAGACGTCACGACGCCGACAACCTCCGGCAGGAACGGCAGCGGCCGCTTGCGCGCGGCATCGAAGAGTCCCTCGGCCTCCAGCTGCTTCTTGCGTTTCTCCAGCATCGCCATCAGCGCACCGGCACCGGCCGGCTCTACCTGGTCAACGTTGAGTTGGTACTTCGACTGGCTGCCAAAGGTGGTCAGGCGGCCCGAGGCGACGACCTCCATGCCTTCCTCGGGAATCACCGCCAGTGCCGAAAGCTGCCCCTTCCAACTCACGGATGCCAGCACCGAGCGGTCGTCCTTGATATCGAAGTAGAGGTGCCCGGAGCGTGCCTTGAACACGCGGCCCACCTCGCCGCGCACACGAATGCGGCCGAATGCCCCTTCCAACGTCTTCTTCACAGCGCCCGAAATCTCGGAAACCGTGTACTCGGGTGCGTTATTGCCCGGGCCCGGGGCGTCGAAACCATCGTCCAGAAGATCGTTCATCCGTCTACCGCTACCTGTTCATCGTGCTCCGGATACGGGATGCCCCGCTGGTCCGTCTCGTCGGGGATCGTATCGAGGACCGCGTGGCCTCCGCAATGCCGGGATTGCGCCAAGCAACGAGGTTGCAAGGTCAGGCTGGGGCATCAAGCGTTCTTGCTGTGACCCGAGCCATTGGCTATCGGGAGCGCGCAGCAACAAGAGAGCGCCATGAATATCCTGATCCTCGGCGGCGGCGGCCGCGAACATGCCCTTGCCTGGGCGATCCTGCAGAATCCGAAATGTGACCGGCTCATCGTGGCGCCCGGCAACGCCGGGATCGCGCAGATCGCCGAATGCGCGCAGTTCGATATCTGCGACGGCGGCGCGGTGGTGGAATTCGCTGAAGCCGAAGCGATCGATTTCGTCGTGGTGGGCCCCGAGGCGCCGCTGGCCGCGGGTGTTGCCGATCGCTTGGCCGAAGCGGGCATCCCGGTTTTCGGCCCGTCGGCAGGGGCCGCACGGTTGGAATCCTCGAAACGCTTCACCAAGGAAATCTGCGATGCGGCAGGCGCGCCAACCGCCGCCTGGGCGCGGTTCGATGCGGTGGACCCCGCACGCGCCTATATCCGTGAACAAGGTGCGCCCATCGTGGTCAAGGCCGACGGGCTGGCCGCCGGCAAGGGTGTGATCGTGGCAATGACGGAAGCAGAGGCGCTCGCTGCGGTGGAGGATATCCTCGGCGGCGCCTTCGGATCTGCCGGGGCCGAGGTGGTGATCGAAGAGTTCATGGACGGCGAAGAGGCGAGCTTCTTCGTGCTCTGCGATGGCGAGACCGTGCTGCCGGTGGGTACGGCGCAGGACCACAAGCGCGTCGGCGAGGGCGACACCGGCCCGAATACCGGCGGCATGGGCGCCTATTCACCCGCCCCGATCATGACACCCTCCGTAACCGAAGCGGCGCTCGAACAGATCGTCAAACCGACCATGGCGGAAATGGCGAAGCGCGGCACGCCCTATCGCGGCGTTCTCTATGCCGGATTGATGATCAAGGACGGCAAACCGCGGCTTGTGGAATATAACGTTCGGTTCGGCGATCCGGAGTGCCAGGCGCTGATGCTCCGGCTGGGCGCCCAGGCCCTCGACCTGATGCTGGCCGCCGCCGAGGGACGGCTGGACGAGCGCCATGTGAACTGGGCAGAGGATTTCGCGATGACCGTGGTCCTCGCGGCGCAAGGCTATCCCGGCACCTACGAAAAGGGCACAATCATCGGCGGTCTGGAGGATATGCCCGAAACGAGTTGGGAGATGATGTTTCACGCCGGCACATCGGAATCCGACGGCCACGTGACGGCAACCGGTGGCCGCGTGCTCAACGCCACCGCACGCGGCCGAACCTTGCAAGAGGCACGCGACAGGGCCTACGCAATGGCTGAAGCCGTGGACTGGCCGGACGGTTTCTACCGGCGCGACATCGGGTGGCGGGCGCTCGAATAGACCAACCGGGCGCACTCCCGCCCGTCTTCGGTGCCCGCCGGCACCTCATCCCGTTGGGCCGGGCGCGCGCTGCGCGCGCGTGGGCGTCTCGTTGGCACATGTGTTCTTCAACAACCGAGTGAGGAAGTGACCGGCAGCGCAGAACCTCCGGATTCCACCGGCTAGGCCCCGCTCATGTCCCGCGTATTGGCATCCTTCAACAACCGCCCGTGCTGGCGAACGGCGGCGATGACTTCGCCGAAGGTGCGATAGCCGCGCCCCTCCAGCATCGGAATCATCATCTCCAGCGCTGCGGCTGTGGCGATCGTATCTCCCATCGCCGTGTGCCGCGCCTCCGCCGGAATAACGATGCCGAGCCGCTCGGTCAGCGCATCGAGCGTGTGCGTCTCGGATTGCCCGAAGACGACCGCCGAGAGCAGCACCGTATCGAGAACGGGATGATCGAACCGTTTGCCGATCCCCTCTTCGTGACGGCGCAGGAATTCCAGGTCGAACGGCGCATTGTGCGCGACAAGCACTGCATCATGTGCGAAGGCATGGAAACGGCGCCCCACCGTGGCAATTGTCGGCGCGCCGGCGACCATCTCGTTGGTCACGTGATGGACCTCCGTCGCCGAGGCGGGAATCGGTCGTTCCGGATTGACCAGGCTCTCGAATTCTTCACCCGGAATCCGCTTGCCTCCGAGAAGTCGCAACGCCGCAATCTGCACGATCTCGTCGCCGGAAGACGGCAGGAGACCTGTCGTCTCGGTATCGAAAACAACGCAGGTCAACTCTCGCAGCGGTGTCTGGGCCAATTCCCCGGTTGGTTCGCGATCCATCAGGTCGAAATCATAGACGGCCGACCGGCGAACGGCCGATTGCGCGGACTCCGCCTTGCGAGCGACAGGGAGAGGCAGACGCAAAAGGTTGCGGCCAACGGCGCCCGGCTCGGGCCACGCTTCCGTAGCATGGGCGGCCAGTACGGTCCGGCCGGTAACATTTGCCAGCCCCACCTCTAGCGCGACGTCCAGCCAGCCATCCAGAAGCCCGATCTGCAAAACCTCACCCTGCCAACCGAGCGTTACCAGCGCGCTGCCATCCGCCTCCTCGGCGATCCGTAACGAAAGCGCCGTCGCGCCGATGACATTGACCAGCCGTTCGCTGAGATGCGTCAACAGCGCGACCATCTGGAAGGCGTCACAGCGGAGCAACAGTGGCTCCGCCTCGCCCGTCACATTGATCCCGCCCCGGGCGCTCACGACCCTGACGCTTTCCACCAGTTCACCGGCCCTGATCTCCTCCATCGGCCACCATCCGCCCCGGGCGCTGTCATAGCGGTTGCCCAACTCGGTGATCGCGTGAGTCAATGTCGAGACTTCGCCGAGCAGCGCGGTGCGGCCGTTGGAGCCTGGCTCCACAGCGCCGGAATCGAGCACCGTCTGGAGGTTTGCCGCCGGGCGCCGCACCCTGTCGAAGATCTCGTCCAACAGTGCTTCGCGGTCGGCATGGAGCGCCAGGTCGGACGTCACGTCCCGCAGTGTCAGGACGTAGCCCGGCGCTTCGGCGCTGCGCTGCGGAAGGTTGACGAGGCGCATCCGCCCAGCCAGCACCTGGCCCGTCTGCGTAGTGGCGCAGAGCAGACTGCTCGCCGCATCGGCGTCCGAACTCTGGTCAAGTCGACGATAGGCGTTTTCCAGCGGTCCCATCTGCAGATAATCGCCGATCGACCGGTCGAGCCCGGCCGACACTTCACCGGACAGGATTTCCTGAGCATGGGCATTGTAGAAAACAATCTGGTGATCGGCCGAGCAAAGCAGCACGCCCGCAGGGACATCCGCAAGCAGCGCCTGCAGGCGCGCATTCTCCACCGCCAGACGCGTGGTTTCCCGCTCGACCGCTTCAGCCAGCGCGTTCTTCGTCTCGGCAAGGCTGCCGGTGATCGCCTTCGCCGCGGGCGCCAGATCGCCGAGATAGCGCGCAGGCGCATGATCGAGTTCTTCGGCAATGTCGGCGTGGGCACGCGCACGAATCCCGCCCGCAAGTTTCTGGATCGCCTTCGCGACGTTCTCGTCGAACAGGAACCAAACCCAGACGACCAGCGCGAGAATGGCGGATCCCGCCACGAGACCGGCAAGGACGAAGCCGGATTCGAGCCCGGCTTCCGGTACGCGCCGATAGCCCAGCCAAAGCCCCGCGACCAGCGATGCCAGGCCGCCGATAGCCACCAGCGCGAAGAACAGAAAGACCCTCAGGCGAAGGCTCAGTTTTCGCGCGAGCCACTCATGCATCGCTGGATTCCGTTTCACCGGACAGCAGCGCGCGGCTTCGCTCAATCAGCGCCGACAGGTCGAACGGCTTGGCGATGAACCCGTTGGCACCAAGCGCCAGACCCTTTCGCCGTTCCATCGCGTTGCCCCGCGCGGTCATGATCAAGATCTTCACCTCTGCAAGTTCCGGCTCGAGCCGCACGGCCTGACACACTTCGTATCCCGACATTCCGGGTAACATAACGTCGAGTAACACCAGATCGGGCCGTTCGTCGCGGATCGCTTGCAGGCCGGACTCGCCATCGGCGACGCGTGTCACCTCGAGGCCGTCGCGCCGTAGCACGTGCTCCAGGGCCAGCGCGATATTGTCCTCGTCCTCGACGATCAGAATGCGGGCGGATTGATCGCTAGCCATGATACTCAAGCCTCCTTGCAAACGATGTTTATTGCCGCGTCGTCTGGATCAACCGGCCCCCACTCTGCATCGACCACGACACCGGAATCATCGATTTTGACGGTATCGAAGAGCGGAGCCATGCGGGTGCGCTCGCAATCGTAAACCACCGGGACCATCTGGGGCTGCGCCCATCGGTCGAAGAGCAGCAACTCGGCACGCCTTTGTTCGGGTGCAGCATCACTTGCGACGATGGAGGCTCGGTCGATCGCAGAGAAGCGGTCAATCACCGGATAGGCGTAGGTCCATGGGCGCCAGACGCCACGCGCTTCGTGTGTGAAGGCGACTTCGACACCCTCGGGAAACCGGTCCGTCGTTCGAGAGAACCACGTGTATTCCATGAAGATCGCAAATGCGATAATCGCCGACCCCGCAGCAATTGGCATCGCCCATCGCGGCAATCGTCCGCCCGTGACCGAGTTGAGGATCATGACGACGCCGGCGCCAAGTGCGCCCGCGGTTATGGCGGCAATCAATTCAAAGAACATGGCCCCTCCCCGGCACATGACGCCGCGCTAAGTCGCACGGCGATTTCCGTTCGGTCAGCTCAACATTCCTTTTCCCTGGCCCACGGCCGATTGCATCGTGCGGACCACGACAAAGGCGTCGCGCAAGTGGCTGCGTTCCAGATCGCTCAGATCCGAAGGCGGCATGAAGTTATCCGGCTTGCGGCCGGCGCGGATCTCCTCCGCCTGACGTTTCAGGCGTGTCTCGGCTATCAGGTCGTAGGCATCGAGCAGATCGTGGGCGCCGGATTGCGAGATCGTCCCATTCGCTTCGGCCGCTTCCAACCTTGCCCGTGTATTGACGTCGGTCAGCCCACCTTTCAGCGCATAGACCCGCCCAAGATCCACGACCGGCACCACACCGTTCATCTTCATGTCCAGCTCGTTCTTGTGCTCGCCCGAGCGCACCGTCGCAAAGCCCCGAAACAAGCCCAACGGTGGTGTGTGTTTGAGCGAGTTCGCGATCATGTGGCTTACGAAGATGGAGTTCCGTCCTGCCTCCGCGAGCGTTTCCTCTTGCAGGTTCTCGAACAGGTGCGCCGCCCCGCCGATAGGCCGCAAGTCGAACATGACCGAAGCGAGCATCTGCGCTTCCGGGTCGGGCTTGTCGATCCAGCCGCGGAAGTATCGTCGCCAGACGGCAACCGGCTGCCGCCAGCGCGGATTGGTCGCCATCATGTCTCCCGGGCAGTAGAAATAGCCACACGTGTCCAAACCATCAGAGACAAACTTGGCCAGCTTCTCGAAATAGACCGCATCGCCGCCGCTCGCATCGTCGTCAATGATCAGGCAATTGTCCTGATCCGACACACCTGTCTGCTCCTGCCGGCCCTGCGAGCCACAGGCGAGCCACAGATAGTCGACCGGCGGCGACCCGAATTCCTTCTCGGCAAGCACCAGCAGACGGCGCGTCACCGCGTCGGCAATATCTGTGACAAGCCGGGTTACGACCTCGTGCCGGTTGCCGGCGCCAACAAGCTGAGCCAGAAGACTCGGCAGGCGGGCGGTGACAGCGGCCATTTCCTTCGCGGTGGCGGCATCGGCAATTTCCTGAACCATCGACGCAGAGGTGACCGCCTGAAACCGGGTCAGGTCAGTTTGAGTGAGAATGCCGACCAAACGGTTGCCCTCGGTGACCGTGACATGCCCGACCTTGCGTTCCAGCATCATGTTGAGCAGGTCGGATCCGAGCGCGGACGGCGGCAGGCTGGCGGGATCGGCCGTCATGATCTCTCGAACCGGCGTATCCCCGGCAAGCCCGGACGCCACCGCCTTGGTTGCCATGTCGCGCAGCGTCACAATGCCAACGAGCTTGTCTTTCTCCTCGGTCACGGCAAGGCAGGACACGCGCGTATCACGCATCATGCCGGCAGCGGCCTGGATCGCAGTGTCCGGCGCCACGCTGATCGGATTTTGCGCCATCAGATCACCGACCCTTTGGGTTGCGAGTTCTCCGCGCCGTTCGCGTGCCGGACTACGCCCGCGATCGAAAAATCGTGCGAAGCTGCGCGAGCTTCCGACAAGTTCCTGAAACGTCGCGATGGGCAGAACCAGAAGACGCGTTTCCTCGACTGCCCGGGCATTGGTCAGCGCACGCCCCTCCCGAACCAGCCCGCGCTCTCCGAAGGAGTTGCGCCCGTGCAGGATCGAAACCGGAGCATCGTTCTCGTCGGTGATTTCGACGGTACCGTGTTCGATCAAGAACAGGCCGTCGAGCGTGTCTCCTACCGAGTAGATCTGCTGACCGGCATCCGCCGTCCGCGCGACGAAAACCCCTGAAATCCGAAAGAGTGTTTCCCGGTCGAGGCTGTCATAGGGATGAACATGTTCGATAAACCGCAGAATGCGTGTTTCCGGATCGAGCGTCGGTTCTGTCATCGTCGCACCATGCGTAGACGGCTTCCTGAAAATCAAAAAGGCGCGCCCCCTTGGGAGAAGGGACGCGCCGATATCCGGCGCGGGCGGGACAGTTTGAGCTGTCCGCCCGCGCGTCGTCAGATCCCGTTAGTGATCTGCAGCGGCGGCCCCGGCACCGCGCGGAACGCGGACGCTTTCGACCAGGTCCTGGATTTCCTGCGGCGGCTCCTCGGTCGCGTTGGAAACGAAGTAGGCCGTGGCGAAGTTCAGCAGGGCCCCGACAGCACCGAAGGACGTCGACTTGATGCTGAGCAACAGCGGATCGCTATCATCGAAGCTGTTGGTGCCGGGGATGAAGAACCATCCCTTGTGCAGGAAGATATAGACCAGCGTCACGATCAGACCGACCAGCATACCTGCCACGGCGCCCTTGTTGTTGATGCGCTTCGAGAAGATGCCCATCATCAGCGCCGGGAAGATCGACGCAGCAGCCAGACCGAAGGCGAGCGCAACCGTCTGGGCGGCAAAGCCCGGCGGGTTGAGGCCCAGGTATGTCGCGACCGCGATGGCCACGGCCATGGCGATACGAGCCGACATCAACTCACCCGCTTCCGACATGTTCGGGGTCAGTTGACCCTTCAGAAGGTCGTGGGAGACGGCCGAGGAGATCGCGAGCAGCAGGCCGGCAGCGGTCGAAAGCGCAGCGGCGAGACCACCGGCAGCGACGAGCGCGATCACCCAGCCCGGCAGGTTGGCGATTTCCGGGTTGGCCAGCACGAGAATGTCGCGGTTGAAGTTGGTCAGCTCATTTTCCGAGCCCAGACCGGCGGCTTCCATTGCGGCAACCTTTTCGGCGTTGTTCTCGTTGAAGTAGGCGATTTTTCCGTCGCCGTTCTTGTCTTCCCAGCCAAGAAGACCAGTCTTCTGCCAAGTCGCCATCCACGCGTATTTCTCGTCGGTTTCCATCATCTCGACGGAAACCGGCTCACTGTCCGCGCCATTCGGCCACATCAGTTCAGAGATATTCAGGCGAGCCATCGCTCCAACGGCAGGGGCCGTCAGGTACAGCAACGCGATGAACACCAACGTCCAACCAGCAGACCAACGGGCCGACGAAACGGTGGGAACGGTGAAAAAGCGCATGATGACGTGCGGCAAGCCAGCCGTACCGATCATCAGCGACAAGGTGAACAGAACCATGTTCAGCGTGTCGGCGTGGTGCGCGGTGTACTCGGCGAAGCCCAGTTCGGTAACGATCTGGTCGAGCTTGGCAAGAAGCGGTTCACCGGAGGCGGCGTGGTCGCCGAAGAGGCCAATCGCCGGGATCGGGTTACCGGTGAGCTGCAGCGAGATAAAGATAGCCGGAATGGTGTAGGCAACGATCAGAACGCAGTACTGGGCCACCTGGGTGTAGGTAACGCCCTTCATGCCGCCGAAAACGGCATAGGCGAAAACCACACACGCGCCGATCAGCAGACCGGTGGTATTGTCGACTTCGAGGAAGCGGCCAAAGGCGACACCGACACCGGTCATCTGGCCGATCACGTAAGTGGTCGACGCGACGATCAGGCAGATCACGGCCACCATGCGGGCGGTCGGGCTGTAGAAGCGGTCGCCGATGAATTCCGACA
The DNA here is from genome assembly GCF_001509585.1 of Tropicimonas marinistellae. Lineage (GTDB taxonomy): Bacteria > Pseudomonadota > Alphaproteobacteria > Rhodobacterales > Rhodobacteraceae > Tropicimonas > Tropicimonas marinistellae. The sequence goes on from NZ_LNCI01000004.1 coordinate 151,646, forward strand.
CGGTGAACTTGCCGAACTTGCGCAGGTAAGGCGCGAGCATCAGCGCGAGCAGCACGTAACCGCCCGTCCAGCCCATGAGGAAGGTTGAGTTGTCGTAGCCGGTAAAGGCGATGAGGCCGGCCATCGAGATGAAGGAGGCAGCCGACATCCAGTCAGCGCCGGTGGCCATGCCGTTGACGACGGGGTGAACCCCGCGGCCGGCAGCATAGAATTCAGACGTGGAGCCCGCGCGGGCCCAGATCGCGATACCGATGTAGAGCGCGAAGCTCGCACCGATAAAGATCCAGTTGAGTACAAACTGATCCATGTTTCCCGTGTCCCTCGTGTTCTTACTGTTCGTCCACGCCGTGTTCGGCGTCGAGCTTGTTCATCCGCCAGGCGTAGAAGAAGATGATCGCCAGAAAGACGAGGATGGATCCCTGCTGGGCGAACCAGAAACCCAGATCGGAGCCACCGACCTTGATTCCGGAAATGAGCGGTCTCAGCAGGATGCCAAAGCCAAAGGACACAACGGCCCATATGACGAGGCACCAGGTGACGATACGGATGTTCGCCGACCAGTACGCGTTAGATTCAGGTTTGTCCGACATGCGGTCCTCCCGGTTAAAGATATCCCTCCCGTTCCGCGCGACGAACGCGGAACGGCCCTATTTTCCGGCCCCTAAGAGCCCGAATTTCGTGTAGGGGCTTAAGCCCCTGCGGCGTCGATCAGGCCGCCTTGGCCTGTTCGACAATTTCGTCGAGCTTGGTGGCGATTTCCTCGATACCACCCATCGCGTCGACGGATTTAAGATCGCCCTTGGCGTGGTAGTAGCCGATCAGCGGCGAGGTCTTCTTGTAGTATTCCATCAGACGGAATTTCAGGCTTTCCTCATTGTCGTCTGCACGCACCGGCTGACCGGCGGCCTTCGCCTGCTCGGCCCTGCCTACGATGCGCTGAACCAGGATCTCGTCATCGACCTGCATTTCGATCACCACGCCGAGTCTCTGACCGGTTTTCTTCAGCAGATCCGCCAGAGCATCGGCCTGAGCCAGCGTGCGCGGGAATCCGTCGAAGATGAAGCCGTCAGCCTTAACCGTGGTCAGCTTCTCCTCGATCAGCCCGATCACGATCTCATCGGTCACCAGCTCGCCGCGCGCCATCACCTCGGCCACGCGATTGCCCATCTCGGTGCCGCTCTTCTTGGCTTCGCGCAGCATGTCACCAGTGCTGAGCTGCACCATGCCGCGATTCTCGACCAGGATCTGGGCCTGAGTGCCCTTCCCGACGCCCGGAGGGCCGAGAAGGATCACGTTGACTGGTGGGGTTTGTGCGTCGCTCATGACGTCATCCCTTGTTCATACGGTTCTCAATGAGTTCCTCGACAACCGAGGGGTCGGCGAGGGTGGAGGTATCTCCAAGGGATCCGTAGTCGTTCTCGGCAATCTTGCGCAAGATGCGGCGCATGATCTTGCCGGATCGTGTCTTGGGAAGGCCGGGTGCCCACTGGATGAGATCGGGCGTCGCGATCGGGCCAATCTCCTGCCGAACCCAGGCGCGAAGCTCCTTGTAGAGTTCCTCGGAGGGCTCGACCTCGTTCATCAGCGTAACATAGCAGTAGATGCCCTGGCCCTTCACGTTGTGCGGGTACCCGACAACCGCGGCTTCCGCGACCTTGGCATGGGCGACCAAAGCGCTCTCGACTTCCGCCGTGCCCATACGGTGCCCCGACACGTTGATAACATCGTCCACGCGGCCGGTGATCCAATAGTATCCATCGGCATCGCGACGGCAGCCGTCGCCGGAGAAGTAGTAGCCCTTGTAGTCCGAGAAGTAGGTTTTCTCGAACCGGCCGTGGTCGTCCCAGACACCGCGCATTTGGCCGGGCCAGCTGTCCTTCATGCACAGCACACCCTCGGCCTCGGTCTGGCTGATCTCGGAGCCGGAGTGCGGGTCGAGTACGACGGGTTGAACGCCGAAGAACGGCTTGGTGGCGGAACCAGGCTTGGCCTTGTGGGCCCCCGGGAGCGGAGTGATCATGTGACCACCCGTCTCCGTCTGCCAGAAAGTGTCGACGATCGGACATTTTCCCTTGCCGACATTGTCGTTGTACCAGTTCCAGGCTTCCGGGTTGATCGGCTCCCCGACCGAGCCCAGCAGCTTGAGCGAGGACAGGTCGTGCTTTTCGACCCACTCGGTCCCCTTGCCCATCAGCGCCCGGATGGCGGTTGGCGCGGTGTAGAACTGGTTCACCTTGTGCTTCTCGACAACTTCCCAGAAACGGCCAGCGTCCGGGTAGGTCGGCACCCCTTCGAACATCACGGTCGTCGCACCGTTCGCGAGCGGACCATAGACAATATAGCTGTGACCGGTGACCCAGCCCACGTCAGCGGTGCACCAGAAGACATCGCCGGGGTGATAGTCGAAGGTGTATTCATGGGTCATCGCAGCATAGACGAGGTAACCGCCCGTGCTGTGGACGACGCCCTTCGGATGCCCCGTTGAGCCGGAAGTGTAGAGGATAAACAGCGGATCTTCGGCGTCCATCTCTACCGGCGTGGTGTACTCATCCGCCTCGAGCATCAACTCGCCGTAGTCGTGGTCCCGGCCCTCGACCCAGGTCGTCTGCTCGCGGGTGCGGCGCACCATCAGAACGGAGGGATCGTGGATGCAGTGCAGCAATGCGGCGTCCGTGTTCGACTTAAGCGGTGTCTTGCGGCCACCACGCGGCGCATAGTCGGCGGTGATGACCAGCTTGGCATCACATCCGTTGACCCGAGCGGCCAGAGCCTCAGGCGAGAAACCGGCGAAAACGATAGAATGAATGGCGCCAATGCGGGCGCAGGCGAGCATCGCGTAGGCGGCTTCGGGGATCATCGGGAGATAGATGACAACCCGGTCGCCCTTGCGGATGCCCAGGTCCTCAAGCACGTTGGCGAGCTTGCAGACCTGATTGTGAAGCTGACGATAGGTGATGTATTGCGCCGGCTCATGGATGTCGTCCGGCTCAAAAATGATCGCGGTCTGGTTTCCACGTTTTGCAAGGTGCCGGTCGATACAGTTTGCGGCGACGTTCAGGGTGCCATCCTCGAACCACTTGATGTCGATATTGCCGGGCTCGAATGATGTGTTCTTCACCTTGGTGTAGGGCTTGATCCAGTCGATGCGCTTGCCATGCTCGCCCCAGAAGGCATCGGGATCGTTCACCGACTCGGCATACATCTTTTCGTACGTGGCGGCGTCGATATGCGCATTTGCTTTGAAATCCGCAGGGATCTCTCCAACATCCGGCGTGGCTGCGGTCTTAGCTTTTGCAGTCATGGGTTTCCTCCCTTGGTGTCAACGACGACGCTAGGAGAAAGCCGGATTCGGGTCAGCACCCTTTTCTCGGGCCTTCCTCCCAAGCCGCGATTGACGCCGACCATACAGCAATCGTCAAATTTCTGGTAACTCTTTTTTTATTAAGAGTTTTTTTGTAAATATTTTGACGGCATACCATAGTATTCAGTAAAATTTTTTCCGCCAGGACCGGTATGGTTGTTTATTTTCAGGTGGTTGACCCTATGTCAGTCCGCGAAAATTGCGGCGGCGAAAGAGTCGCATCCGCTCCGATGTGGTTCTTGATCGGGTCGCCTGGTTGCGACAAATGCGCCGTCGCTGGATTCGGGTACACCACGGAGGCATCGAACTCGTCATTTCTGACCCGCGTCGATGGGCCCGCAGCCCTGTTCGGTCAGGCGATTCTGTTCAAGGCTGCTGCCAACGGCCCTCGAACCCCTCCGGCACCAGCAGAACATCGCGGTCGAGTTCGTCGACCCGTCTTCGTCCGCAAAGCGCCATCGATGTGTCGAGCTCCTTTTGGATCACTCGGAGGGCATGCGTCACGCCCGCCTCTCCCATAGCTCCAAGACCATAGACAAACGCGCGCCCGATGTAGGTGCCCTTTGCCCCAAGCGCGATCGACTTGAGCACGTCTTGACCAGAGCGGATACCGCTGTCGAGATGCACCTCGATCTTGTCACCGACCGCGTCCATGATCCGCGGCAGCATCCGGATCGAACTGAGTGCACCGTCGAGTTGCCTGCCGCCGTGGTTCGAGACAACGATGGCATTGGCACCCACCTCGGCAGCTCGCCGCGCATCCTCTTCATCAAGGATACCCTTGAGGATCGTGGTTCCGTCCCACATCTCGATCAGCTTCGCGACCTTCTTCCAGTCGAGCGCCGGGTCGAATTGTTTGGCCGTCCATTCGAACAGCGACGACGGATCATCGACACCCTCCGCGTGACCCACGATATTGCCGAACTGCCGCCGCGGCGTCTGGAGCATATTGATGCCCCACATCCAGCGGGTCGAAAGGTCGATCCAGTTCTTGAGGGTCGGCTTGGGAGGCGCAGAGAGCCCGTTCTTCAGATCCTTGTGCCGCTGACCGATGATCTGGAGGTCCAGCGTAATCACCAGTGCCGAGCAACCGGCATCCTTGGCCCTTTGCAGCAGCCGGCGCACGTAGTCCTCGTCTGTCATCGTATAGAGCTGAAACCAGAACGGCTTGCTCGTGCGCTCCGCGACGTCTTCGATTGAGCAAATCGACATCGTGGACAGTGTGAAGGGAATGCCGAATTTCTCCGCAGCGCGGGCGGAATGGATCTCGCCGTCCGCATGCTGCATCCCAAGCAGCCCCACCGGTGCCAGCGCCACGGGCATCGCAACGTCTTGGCCAACCATCTGCGTCGCAGTGGACCGGCCGGTCATGTCCACCGCCACCCGTTGCCGCAGACGGATCTGATCGAAGTCCGACGTATTCTCGCGGAAGGTCTGCTCCGTCCAGCTGCCGGACTCGGCATAATCGTAGAACATCTTCGGCACCCGCCGCCGGTAGATGCGCTTGAGGTCCTCGATATTGGTGATGACTGGCATGTGCGGCGTCCCTCCCGCGATTTTGGTTAGGTTCCTTTACCAATTTGGCGAGTGGGATACAATCTCTAGGATACCCATGCCGCTTGCCGTTTCCGCCGTTCACACGAGGCAGGATCAGTCGGGATAGAAATTCTGGAAGAGAAACGCCTCCCTGGCCCGCAGCTTCGCGGCAACCGAAGGAGCGAGGTCCTGCTCTGTCAGCGCCTGGCGCGTGGATTGATTGATCCTCGGCGCCCCCTCGGCAAGCGCCTGGCGCACAGCGTCCAGATCCGGGAAATACTCGGCGAGATGCGTCTCGATCAGATCGAGCAGATCCGCGTTGAGCGATTCATTGCGGAGCACAGCCCCATACAGCTTGTACGCGTCATGGATGGCAATGACGTCGTCGCCGGACTTCACCTGTCGCATCAACGTGTCGGGCGACGATCGTGGCACGAAGCCCGGAAGCGTGCGCTCCATTGCAGGCGGGAGCCACCATGGGCTCGGCGCCCACAACGCGAGGCGCAGAAACCGGTAGGTCTGGAACCCGACCACTTCGGTGTTCACCCGCGCATAGTCAGGCGACAACAGCCCGGCGTTTTCCGGCTCGAGCATGAAGTCCAGCCAGGGCTCGAACCCTTCCATCCCGTGATCGTAGAGTTTGGCGAGGCCGCGCTTTGTCAGCTTTCGATAGAGCCCGCCCTTGCCATCGCACCCGAATTGGTAAAGCGAGCGGTATTGCTCGAAGGGGTGACGAACAGAGATGAAGTAGAAGGTTCCTGGCCTGACCTCCGACACCGGCTTGTGCCGTGTGTAGGCAACGCGGCTCAGGCTGGAATGCCGACCGATGAAATCGCTGACGAACGTACTGCCGGACTTCTGGAGGCACAGGTACACAAACTTGCCGTAGTCATCCATTGGAGCCTCTTTCCGCGAGCCACGTGCGGGTGGACCTGTCAGCAAACCCGACAAACCCGAGTATTGTCAGCGACGCCCAACCGTTCGGCGCCTGCCAGCCTTGCCCGACCTCGCGGAATTCGACCGGCTCGCGCGTTGCCGTCCCGGCTCCATCGCCGCGCAGCCACTGCCGAGCCAACCGTTGCTAGCCCGACGCGGGCTCGGTCGGCGTTGCCGTAACGCGGTGCGCGCCCGCCGCGAGATCCGCAACAAATTCGAGTATTTCCGGCACCGGGCGGCCCTCGCCGATCAGCTTGACGATGGCGGAACCAACGACGGCGCCATCGGCGACACTGGCGATTGCCTCCGCACGGTCCGGCGTGTTGATCCCGAAACCCACGATCACCGGGATGTCGGTCGCCGCCTTGATCCGGGCGACCTCCGGTCCGACATCTGTCGCCTGCGCCTCGGCCGCGCCGGTGATACCGGTGATCGAGACGTAGTAGAGAAAGCCGGACGTGTTCTGAAGCACCTTGGGCAGACGCTTGTCATCCGTGGTCGGCGTCGCCAGACGGATGAAGTTCAGCCCGGCCTCTTGAGCTGGAATGCAGAGTTCCTCGTCCTCTTCCGGCGGCAGGTCCACCACAATCAACCCATCGATCCCGGCCGCCTTCGCATCATCCAGAAATCGCTCCACGCCGCGATTGTAGATGGGGTTGTAATAGCCCATCGCCACGATTGGTGTGGAAGCGTCCGTCTTGCGAAACTCCGCGGCCATATCGAGCGTTTTCTGCAAGGTCTGCCCACCGTCCAGAGCGCGCTGCCCGGCGAGTTGGATTGTCGGACCGTCGGCCATCGGATCGGTGAAGGGAATACCAAGCTCGATGATATCAACGCCCGCATCCGGAAGCCCCTTCACGATCTCTAACGAAGTGTCGTAGTCGGGATCGCCGGCCATCACGTAGGCAACGAAGGCCTTTTTTCCGTCGGCCTGCAAACGCTGAAACGTATCGTCGATCCGGGTCATGATTTCCTCGCCTATGGTCCGATCTCACTTGCAGAATGCAGCGCGGAAAATCAAGCGGCCATGCCAAATTGAACGCCCTGCAGACACGTCCGATCACATGCACGGAACGTATGGTTGTTCAGAGCCCGGGCGACACAACATAAGGTATATCGGGCCCTTGGTTACCGTCAGTCTCCGTCATAAAGGGCCCCAAAAGGAATAATCGAAAGGAGCCACACATGTTCAAACGGCTATTGACCGGCGCGCTTGTCTTCGGAATGGCTGCCACAGCGCCACCCACCGAGGCCCAGCAATATCGCTGCGCCGAACGTGACAAGGTCACCGAACGCCTGGAAAAGCACTACGGCGAGCATCAAAGCGGTATCGGTCTGCAAACGTCCGACCGGCTCGTGGAATTCTGGACCTCACACGAGACCGGAAGCTGGACCATGCTGCTGACCATGCCGAATGGTCTGAGCTGCATCATGGCCGCGGGGCGGAACTGGATCGAGGAAAGCCGTCCCGTAGTGGCAGACCACGGGCACGAGAGTTGATCCAGCAGGACGCCGCAAATCGCGCCATATTCTACATGCATCGCGCAGGATGTACGAAGGCCGCATGCAGGCGGAGTTTCACGCCTCCTCGCTATCCACCCCCACCATCCAGAGCTGTCCCCAGCGGTCGCGAAGTGTTCCGAATCCTTCGCTCCAGAACGTCTTCGTGAAAGGCATCATGACCTCCCCGCCCTCGGCCAGCCGTTCGAAGGCTGTCTGTGCCGTGGCCACGTCCGCCAGCGAGACCATGACATATGTCGAAGCAGGCGAAACCGTGCGCCCGGGTACATCGTCCGAGGCCATGAGCATCTGCCCACCGATGGAAAGCGACGAATGCATCACCAGGTCGGGCGGAACGTCCGGCATCTCCTCACCGGCGGGCGCATCGGCGAATGTCATAATCATGTCGATCTTCGTGCCGAAAATGTCGGCATAGGCGGTCATGGCCTCCCGGCAGGTGCCGTCGAAAAACAGATAGGGGCTAATGGATGGCATGGAAATCTCCTGTGTTCGCCCCGGCACCATACGCCCGAATCGCGAATTCTCCGAGTTGTCTTGCGGGAGCGGCGGCAGACCACTAGAAGGCGGCGAGTTTTTCCGAAAGGCACCGTCATGGGCTTCAAGACCGGCATCGTGGGCCTGCCGAATGTTGGCAAATCCACCCTGTTCAACGCGCTGACCAGAACCGCCGCGGCCCAGGCCGCGAACTTCCCGTTCTGCACAATCGAGCCGAATGTGGGCGAGGTTGCCGTTCCCGATCCGCGGCTCGAAAAATTGGCGGCGATTGCCAGTTCCAAGCAGATCATCCCCACCCGTATGACCTTCGTCGATATCGCGGGCCTCGTGAAGGGCGCCTCCAAGGGGGAAGGACTCGGCAACCAGTTCCTCGCCAACATCCGTGAATGCGATGCCATCGCCCATGTGCTGCGCTGTTTCGAGGACGGGGACGTGACCCACGTGGACGGCCGCGTGGACCCTGTCGAAGATGCCAAAACCATCGAGACCGAGTTGATGCTGGCCGACATGGAGAGCATCGAGAAGCGCCTGCAGGGCCTCGTGCGCAAGGTGAAGGGCGGCGACAAGGAGGCCCTGCAACAGGAACGGCTGCTGAAAGCCGCACTGGCCGCACTTGAAGATGGGAAGCCTGCCCGCGTTGTCGAGGTGGACGCGGAGGACGCGAAGGCCTGGGCGATGCTGCAACTCCTGACCACAAAATCGATCCTCTACGTTTGCAACGTTGCCGAGGACGAGGCCGCAACCGGCAACGCACATACCGAAGCCGTTGAAAAAATGGCGGCCGAGCAAGGCGCCGCGATGGTGGTCATCTCCGCCAAGATCGAAGAGGAGATCAGCCAGCTCGATCCGGAGGAAGCGGAGATGTTCCTCTCGGAACTCGGGCTTGAAGAAGCGGGCCTCGACCGGCTGATACGCGTCGGCCACGACCTTCTGGGGCTGCAAACCTACTTCACCGTGGGGCCCAAGGAGGCCCGCGCCTGGACGATTCACAAGGGCGACCTGGCACCGAAGGCGGCCGGTGTGATCCACGGCGACTTCGAACGCGGCTTCATCCGCGCAGAAACCATTGCCTATGACGACTATGTGGCCTTGGGCGGCGAGCAGGGTGCCAAGGAGGCGGGCAAAATGCGGGTCGAGGGGAAGACATACGAGGTGAAGGACGGCGACGTCCTGCACTTCCTGTTCAACGCCTGACCCCCGTTTGCGCCCCGGTTTCTGCACCGGCGCGGACCGAACGAAGGATCCGACACTGGTCGGTAAACAACGCGGGATCGGCTGCGTCATCCTCCCGCCCGAAGACCATGAGCGCGAGATCCGGCTGCGCGTATAGTAGCCGCCGGATGAGGGCCGTCCGCGCCGCGTGCCCAAGCGCAGAGGCCGCGTCATCCATCAGCAACCAGCCGGGTTTACGCACCAGGGCACGCGCAAACCCGAGGCGCTGCTGTTCGCTCAGGTTCAATTCGCGATCCCAGCGTGCCTCTTGGCCAAGCCGCGACTTCAGATGGGTTAGCCCCACGGCATCGAGCACGGAGGCGACCGCCTGTGCCTCTCCGGGCTTCGGTTCGAGCGGGTATGCGACGGTCTCCTCCAGCGTTCCCGGTGGAAGATAGGGCTTGTTCGGGAGAAACAGCATCTCCTCCGGCTCCGGATACCGGATCTCTCCGTCGCCCCAGGGCCACAGGCCTGCGATAGCGCGGTAGACGGTGCTCTTGCCCACTTCCGGAGCCCCCAGAACCAGCAGGCGATCGCCTTTCCGAAGCACGACCTCGGCGCGATCGAACCGCGCCAACCCGTCGCTCAGAGACACCGACAAATCGATCAGGTCCAGTGAAGGTTCCGGATTGGAAACCATGCGGATGCGGGACGTTGCATCCGGGCTCGGCCGAAGCGTATCGGTGTTTTCCAGCGTGTCGCGCAGCGCCGACACTCGGATCAGCGTTGCGCGCCAGTCGGCGATTGTCGAGACGTTGTCCACGAACCACCGAAGTGACTGATTGACCTGGAAGAATGCGCCGACCACCATCATCAATCCGCCGAAGCTGATTGCACCGGAGAAGTAACCGGGCGCGGCGACCAGAACCGGAAACACCAACGCCAACCAACCATACCCAGAGGTGATCCAGGTGAGTTGTGCGAGACCCCAGGCGCGGTTGATCATTACGTCAATTACATCACGCAAACGCCGGCCAAGCTGCGCACGCTCGTCCGCCTCGCCGCGGTAGAGCGCGATCCCTTCGGCTGCTTCAGACACCCGCACCATTCCAAAGCGCAACTCCGCCTCAGACGCGTAAAGCCGGGCATTGATACCGACGAGCGGCCGACCGACCCGCCAGGCCAGGAGCGAGCCCGCGAGCGAATAGGCCAGCGCGCACCAAACCATGTAGCCCGGGATGGCGAACTGCGTACCGCCGAGTTCAAACTTAACGCCGGCCGAGAGGGTCCAGAGAACACCGATGAAACTTGCAAGCAGCAGGCCGGATTGTAGAAGACCGATCCCGAGATGCGCAGTCAACTCGGTCATCTTCCGGGCGTCCTCGTGCAACCGCTGATCCGGGTTGACGCCCACCTCGCCAGCGAAACGGAGCAGGTAGGCACGTGACGGCACCAGCCACCGATCGAGCAGATCTGCCGTCAGCCACTCCCGCAAGCGGAGTTTCAGCATCTCGGTCAACCACGTCTGAACGACGACAAGCGTCAGCAGTACGGCGACGATCACAAGGAAGACCCAGGCCTGATGCAGGAACTCCGCCAACGCCCTGCCTTCCAACGCGTCGTAGAAATCTCCCTGCCACCGGTTCAGGCGGACCTGCCCCATGGCATTCGCGACGATTGCCGCAAACATACCGGCAATCATCCACAGGATCCGTCCGCTTCCCTCGGACAAGCGAAAGGCGCGCCAGATCGTCAGGAATTGAGCCCATAACCGGCCCCTATCTCCCTGAGGTTCGGACAGGTTCGACATAACAAGCCACGCGCGACTGGACGTCCCTCCCGTTTCGGGGCGGCGACCTGCCCGCCCCCTCTCGCGTCAGGATGGGACAGCCGGCTATCGCAGGCAATTGGCGAAATCCGTTTCTTCCGAGCGTGGTTGGTGCGGGCGGCCGGACTTGAACCGGCACGGCCATACGGCCCAGGGAGTTTAAGTCCCATGCGTCTACCATTCCGCCACGCCCGCACGGAAACCTGTGCATATGCGCAAGCGGCGGAACCGGCAAGCGGCTTGGCTGCGTCAGATGTCCTCTGCGCCCAATCGACCGCGCAGCACCGGTAGCAGGTCGCGTTCCTTCAACCACGGGTTCAGCGCCAGTGCCTTTTCGAGATCGAGCAGCGCCTCTGCATCGCGACCCAGGGCCATGTAGGCCATCGCTCTCCCCGTCAGTGCGCCGAGATGCTCAGGGCTCAGGTCAAGCGCACGGTCCAGCGCGTCCAGCGCCGTGGTGAAATCTTGCCGTATAAACAGGACGAAGGCGCGCTGATTGTAGCCCTCCGCATACTCCGGGCAATAGTCAATCAAGGCATCGAAAGCCGCGAGCGCGTTGTCGAGGTCGAACGCCACGCGACGGTCAATCCCCTCGTCGAGGAGGTCCTGTGCGTGGGCGTCCGGCGCATCCGCCCAGATTTCCCACAGCTGGTTGGTCAGATGCCGTGCAGTACCTGCGTCGTCGGCCTCCTTCACCGCGCGCATCAGATCCTGCCGCCGGGTCTCGTCCCCGGCATAGGGCGGGCAGGTCCCGGCATGGGCGACGATCGGCAGAGACACAAGAATTGCGAGCAAGCGAACCATGCGCCAAGTCTGGCGCAAGCCTCCTCTGGGTCAAATCACGCCTCCGTCACCTCGGTCAGCATCTCTTGACGGTCCGCTCCCTGCGGTTAGCTTCGGCCCATGTTCCCCATCCGCGATCACAATCCCTCGGGACGTCCTCCTTATGTCACGATTGGCTTGATCGCGATAAATGTGCTCGTTTTCCTGTCCACTTGGCACCTGTTTGGCGACGAGCGGGCGCTCTTGCGGTTCTACTCGGAATATGCGCTGGTCCCGGCGTTTCCTAGCCTGCACAGCTACCTGACCTCGATGTTCCTCCATGGCGGCATCTTCCACATACTTGGAAACATGCTGTTTCTATGGATCTTCGGTGACAACCTGGAAGACGAGATGGGCCATTTGGGGTTTTTGCTCTTTTACCTTGCCAGCGGCGTCGCCGCAGGCTTCGTGCATGTCACGCTCTCGCCGGGGTCGATGGTGCCCACTGTCGGCGCGTCCGGTGCAATTGCCGGGGTCATGGGCGGCTACCTGCTGCTGTTTCCCCGCGCCCGTATCGATATCCTGCTGATCATCATCATTCTCATCCGGATTTTTACGGTCCCGGCCTGGACGATGCTCGTTATCTGGTTTGGGATGCAACTCGTTGGCGGGGCCGCGTCAGATCCGAACACGGGCGGGGTTGCCTATTGGGCGCACGCGGGCGGCTTCGTTGCAGGCGCAATCTTTGCCCTTCCTGTCTGGCTACGCCTCGGTGGGCCGGCTTACTGGGATCGGACACATGGTCACCCACCGCACCCGGTGCGGAGCTATAAATCGACTCGGATTCCGACCGTGCCGCGCAAACGACGGTAAGCAAGGGGTCGGCGATCTGTTGACGACAAGCCTCAGTCGAAGCTGGTCGTGATCTCATATGCAGACGCCGTGGACGCAATGTCGTCCGGGAGCTTACCCATATTGCTCCATACAACACTCGTCGCAGCGACGCTGATGCCGATGACAAGCGACGTCAGCAGCACCCAATCGGTGGTGACGGCGCCCGCTTCATCCCGACGGAATCGGTCCAGGCAGCAGTGGATTTGGTCGCGTAACATCATGTGACCAAACGTACGGGTCAAATGTGGCCCGATTCGGGCCCCTTAGCGGCGGCGAAGCGTCTCGGCAAACTTGGTAAACACTTCCCCGTTGCCCGCAATCAACGATCGGTCGGCGAAAATATCGCCGCTTTCGCGCAGCGATTCCACGAACCCGCCCGCTTCGCGAACCAGAATGATACCCGCGGCGATGTCGTAGGCGTTTACTTCGCGCTCCCAATAGCCGTCGTACCGACCGGCCGCAACATATGCGAGATCCAGCGAAGCAGAGCCCCAGCGGCGTACTCCGGCACATTGCGGCATCAGTTTCGCCAGATCCTGCATCATCGCGGGCAGGGTCCGCCGGGCGCCGAAGGGGATTCCGGTCGAAAAAACCGAGTCAATCAGCTGCCGGCGGCCCGACACGCGAATCCGCGTATCGTTCATCCACGCGCCCGCGCCTTTCTCGGCGACGAACATTTCATCCTTGGCAGCGTCGAAAACCACTCCGGCCACAATCTCGCCTTTGTGTTCCAGCGCAATCGACACAGCCCAGTGCGGCAGCCCGTGGAGGAAATTGGTTGTTCCGTCGAGCGGATCGACGATCCAGCGGCGCGTCGGATCGCTTCCCTCGACTTCTCCGGTCTCCTCGCCGACCCAGCCGTAGTGCGGACGGGCGGCGGTCAGCTCTTCGTGGACGATCTTCTCGGCAGCCATATCGGCCTTGGTCACGAAATCGCCCGGCGCCTTGGAGCCGACCTGGAGGTTCTCGACCTCCCGAAAGTCCTTGACCAGCGACCGTCCCGCCTTGCGCGCGGCCTTGATCATGACATTGAGATTGGCACTGCCCTGCATCGACCTGGCTCCTTTGCAACAGAGCGGGGCTATACGATGCCGGAGACGCAATTCCAAGTACTCATCGCAGCACCCAACGGCCGCCACGGATGGACGCCCAGAATTGACGATTGCGCCGCTAACCCGGCTTTGGCGTCCCGACGATGAAGACATGCCGGAAGAGATAACCCAAACCAGGAATACGTCTCAGCGCCTTGTCTAACACATAGGCGGATCTTGTAAGGGCGTTCTTCGGATCCGCACCTACCACGGCAGAGAGAACACCGGCCGGGACCGACATCAAACCCTCGTAGGTGTAGTGGCAGTCAAAGTGCCGGTTCAAGATACGGAACTCCCGAATTCCAAGCGGCCGCTCGTCAGGGGTTCGAGCCCGGGGCGTCAGGAACCTCACGACCTTCCCGACCGGATTGATTGCCAACGGTTCGACGAAGAACATGATGCCATTCGGCTTGAGCACACGTCGGATCTCCCGAACGCTGCGTTCGAAGTCCAAGTGGTGGAGGATAGCCGCACCGAAGACGATGTCGAACGACCCGTCGGGAAAAGCGAGATCCTGCGCGTCCATGAGCAGGAAATCTGGTTGATTTCTCGCACCCTCGGCACGGTGCTTGCCGCTTTCCAGCTCGGTTTCGGATATATTGATGCAGGTCAGATCGTGAATATGAACGCCGTTGGTCTCGATCCAACCGAACCACGTGGCCGAGCCGATCTCCAGCACTCTCGCGTTTGGGCGCGATACAAAGACATTGCGCGCCATATTCCGCCGGTCCTCTAGAAACCAGACCTTTGCAGGGTTGAGTGATCGATCATAGGCGGCGCGATTGAGCCCCTCATTGTAAAACTCGCGCTCGCGAGCGGCCCTTTTGTCCATCGCGATTCCCCCCCGGTCCGCTGGCAAGGCTGGCAGGAAACTCGGTCCTGCCTAGGTCTCTTCCCCTTTTTCGGTGCGCATCATCCCCATACACCCCTAGGCATACTACGTTTTTTCCCGCGGGCGAGGAAGGTTGAGACAGATTGGCAGCGTTCCGACCATCGGATTCCTCGGAAAGGGCCGGTCAGCTCACCCTGAGACGTGAACGCCGACCCGCTGCCGAGCCAGTCACTCGGAGCGTTGGAGCTTGATCGGAATGGTCCGCGCAAGTCGGAGAAAGTGCGCCATGAAGGGCTTTTCGATCTCGTCGGTGCGCGTCGCGGCAAAGAGGCGGCGTGTCATGCCGGATTCTGTCAGCGGCCGCGTGACATAATCCGAGTTGTAACGCACCTCGCGTACAACCCAGTCCGGAAGCACCGCGACACCCCGATTGGAGGCCACCAGCAGAAGGATCACGGCGGTGAGTTCCACCTGCCGAACCGCCCTTGGCTCCACTTTCTGCGGCATCAGGAGTTGACTGAAAACGTCCAGCTTGCTGCGTTCCACAGGATAGGTGATCAGCAGTTCATTCCGGAAATCCTCCGCATCGATGAAATCTTTCGCCGCCAGGGGATGACGCGAGGAGGCGACGAACACCGGCGAGTAATCGAACAGCGGATTGAAACTCACCCCATCGATCTCCTCCGGATCGGACGAGATAACGGCATCCACCTCCTCTTTTCTGAGCGCAGGAAGAGCATCGAAGGCGAGGCCGGGACGGATATCCACATCCACATCAGGCCAAGCCTTGCGGAATTCCTCCAGAACGGGAAACAGCCACTCAAAACAAGCGTGGCATTCAATGGCAATGTGCAAACGGCCCGACTTGCCGGCGCGAAGTCCACGGAACTCTTCTTCAAGCGCCACCACTTCCGGCAAGATACGCTCGGCGGCCCGCAACATGCGCAACCCGGCTGCAGAGAGTTTCAGTGGTTTGGAGCGGCGGACGAAGAGCTCCATGCCAGCCTGCTCTTCCAAGCCCTTCACCTGGTGGCTCAGTGCCGATTGCGTGATATTGAGAATCTCGGCGGCGCGCGCCAACCCTCCCGCTTCGTGGATTGTCTTGATCGTGCGCAGGTGGCGGAGTTCGATATGCATGGGCCATTCATAAACTTCGTGAGAATTATGAAATTGCTTCATCGGGCCGGATATGCAATCCCCAAAACCGACAACAAAGGACCCGAACCCGCCATGACCGCCCCGCACGTCTCGTTCGAATTCTTCCCGCCGCGCTCGGTGGAAGCGTCTTTCCGACTGCATGAAACGGTGCAGGCGCTGGCCCCGCTCAATCCTGAGTTCGTCTCCGTCACCTACGGTGCCGGAGGCACCACGCGCCGTCTGACGCATGAGGCAGTTTCGGCAATTCACCACACGAGCGATCTTCGCGTCGCGGCACATCTGACCTGCGTGGACGCAACCCGCGCGGAGACGCTCGCCATTGCGCGCGACTACGCCGAGGCTGGCGTGCAAGACATCGTGGCGCTCAGGGGCGATCCGCCCAAGGGGGTCGATCGGTTTGCGCCGCATCCGGATGGGTTTCGGGACACCTGCGAGCTGATATCGGCGCTGAAGGACACCGGCGATTTCACTATTCGCGTGGGAGCCTATCCGGACCGGCATCCCGAGGCGGCCACCGACACGGCCGACGTGGAATGGCTCAAGCGCAAAATCGATGCCGGCGCCGACGCGGCGATTACCCAGTTTTTCTTCGAAGCGGACACGTTCTTCCGCTTCCGCGATGCCTGTGCCAAGGCCGGTATCGACGCACCGATCCTGCCGGGCATCCTGCCAATCGAGCACTGGGCAAACGCCAAGCGTTTCGCATTGCGCTGCGGTGCAACGGTTCCGGCCTGGCTCGATCATGCCTTTGAAACGGCATGCCGTGATGGGCGGGAGGAACTCCTCGCCATCGCGGTTGCGACCGAGCTTTGTTCCGACTTGATCGACGGCGGGGTTGAGCACCTGCATTTCTACACCATGAACAAACCGCATCTGACGCAGGACATTTGCCGCGCGCTCGGGGTCACACCGGAAGTGCATCTCGAGGACGTAGCGTAGCCCACGGGCCGTCGGCCGGAGCATTCGCCGCACCGCACACTGACGTTGTATCGCGTGGTATCCCGGTCTATGGGGAAGCCCAATTCTCCCAGGCCGGCCCTGCCATGACTGACCGGAATACGCGTCTCAACATATCTGCTGCCATCGCGTCCGCCTGCGTTGCGGCGGTGCTCGTCGGCATCAAGCTCTGGGCGCTCGGGCACACTGGCGCGCTCACGATCGCGGCCTCCCTCGCAGACAGTGCCATCGACCTCATGATGTCGTTCGCGGGCCTCGCCGCGATTGTCTACGCTTCCCGGCCACCGGACGAAGATCACGGTTTCGGCCACAGCTCGGCGGAAGATCTCGCAGCACTAGGGCAGGCATTGTTTCTGCTCGGCGCGGCCGTCGTCATCGGTGTAGCCGGTGCGCGCCGCCTCCTCACACCGGAACCACCGGCGCTCGCCGATGAGGGTGCGGGGATCGCCGTCATGATCGTCTCGATCATACTTACCGGCGCCCTGATTGCATGGCAGCGCTATGTCGCGGCGCGCACGAAGAACCGGGTGATAGAAGGCGCGTCGCTTCAGTATATCGGCGATCTGATCCCCAACATCGGCGCGATCTGCTCACTCTGGGCCTCGGCCAGCTTCGGTCTGACCAGCGTGGATAGCGCCGTTGCCATAGCCACCGCCGGCATCTTGGTGGCGGGCGCTTTCGGTATCGGCCGCAGCGCGTGGCATGCGCTGATGGACCGCGAGGCGGACCCAGATACGGTTGCCGAAATCGCGGCTATGGCGCGGGACTGGCCCGGGATCAACGGTTTTCACGACCTTCGCACGCGGTCCTCCGGGCAGCGGCTTTTCGTCAATATCCATGTAGAGATCGACGGACGCCTCCCCCTGACCGCGGCACACGACATTGGCGCGGGGTTGCGGCATGCGATCCTGGAAGCCTTTCCGCAAGCCGATGTCATCATTCACCACGACCCCGTGAGGGACCCGGCGGAACTCACGCCGCAGGGGCAAGTCCGCGACCTTTAAGCAAGGCCTCAACGCCGGGAAGCCGCCCGCGAAAGGCGGTGTAGAGCACATCGGGTTCCCGGGAACTGCCGGCAGAGAGCACATGCGTCTCCAGCGCCCGTGCCGTATCCGGATCGAAGGGGTCGCCCGCCTCTTCGAAGGCAGCGAAGGCGTCGGCATCCATCACTTCGGACCACATGTAGCTGTAGTAGGCCGACGCGTAGTAACCGCCCGAGAAAACATGCGCGAAATGCGGCGTCGCATGACGCATTCGGATCGCCGCCGGCATCCCGATGCTTTCCAAGACCTCGGCCTGTTTCTGCATTGGATCGGCAGGCGGCGCACCGTCGTGGAACTCCAGGTCGACAATGGCGGAGGCAATGTACTCCACGGTCTGGAAACCCATGTCGAAGGTCGCCGCGGCCAGAACGCGTTCCAGCATCTCGGCAGGCATAGGCGCGCCGGTCTCGGCATGTGTGGCGAACTCTGCCAAAACGTCGGGGACCTCCAACCAGTGCTCGTATAGCTGGCTCGGCAACTCCACGAAATCGCGCGGCACGGAGGTACCAGAGATGTATTCGTAGGTAACGTCACTCAGCATCTGGTGCAGTGCGTGTCCGAACTCGTGAAACAGCGTACGCGCATCGTCATAAGATAGCAGTGCGGGAGCACCGTCGGCGGGTTTGGCGAAGTTGCAGACGTTAATCACATGCGGGCGAATATCGCCTGCGAGCTTCTGCTGACTGCGCAAGGCCGAACACCACGCACCCGACCGTTTGCCAGATCGTGCGAAGTAGTCACCGATGAAAACCGCCAAATGCTTGCCGTCGCGAGTCACTTCCCAGGCGCGCGCGTCCGGGTGATGGAGCGCCACGTCGAGTGGTGCGAAGTCCAGCCCGAACAGACGATTTGCACAGGAGAACACCGCCTCAATCATGCGATCGAGTTGGATGTAGGGCTTCAGCTCCGCCTCGTCGAGATCATGCTCCTCTTTGCGCCGCTTCTCGGAGTAATAGCGCCAGTCCCAGGGCTGCAGCGGCATATCCCCGCCATCGGCAACCAAGGCCCGCTCCAGCCATGCGGCGTCGGCATCCGCCCGCGCCTTCGCCGGCGCCCATACACCCATGAGGAGTTCGCGCACGCGTTCCGGCGTGCGCGCCATTTCTGTTTCCAACTTGAAATCGGCAAAGCTCTCGTAGCCCAACAACGCCGACTGCTCCGCGCGCAGGCGCAGCATTTCGGCGGCAAGTGCCCGGTTGTCGGTTTTCCCGCCATTGGCGCCACGGGCGGCCCAGGCTTCGAATGCCTTTTCCCGCAAGTCGCGGCGGGGCGAGAATTGCAGGAACGGCACGATGAGCGACCTTGAGAGTGTAACCACAGGCCGGTCCGCTCCCTTTTCCTCGCCGGCGGCGCGCGCCGCGTCCACCACGAAACCGGGAAGCCCGTCTAACCCGGCCTCGTCGAGTTCCATGTACCAATCCCGTTCATCGGCCAGCAGGTTTTGCCCGAAGGCGGTTCCAAGTTCGGCGAGGCGGGTATTGATCTCCCTCAGACGCGCGCGCCCCTCCGGGTCGAGCGCCGCGCCCGCACGCAGAAAACTCCGATGGTTCAGGAACAAAACGCGCTGTTGTTCCTCGGTCAGTTCCAGCGAGTCGCGCGCTTGCCACAGTGTCTCGACGCGCGCGAAAAGCGCCTCGTTCAGCGACACATCCGACGAGTACTCCGCCAAACGCGGCGAGAAATCGCGCTGGAGCGTCTCCCGTACAGGATTCGAATCGACGCTTGCGAGCATGTAGAAAACCGACAGCACATCGTGCAGTTCCTTTCCTGCAAGTTCCAGAGCCTCGATTGTGTTGCCGAATGTGGGAGCCTCCGGGCAATTCGCAATGGCGTCGATCTCCGCTTTCGCGGCGGCGAGGGCCGTGTCGAACGCCGGCGCGAAATCATCGTCCGAGATTGCCGCGAATTCGGGAAGCTGGAAGGGCTGGGCGCGGTCGGCCAGAAGCGGGTTGGTCAAGGCGGGGCTCCGTTTCAAGGGTCGCGCAGAATCTATGGTGCCCCGCCTTCCGTTGCCAGTGCTACTCGACGGTG
Source organism: Tropicimonas marinistellae (assembly GCF_001509585.1). Taxonomy (GTDB): domain Bacteria; phylum Pseudomonadota; class Alphaproteobacteria; order Rhodobacterales; family Rhodobacteraceae; genus Tropicimonas; species Tropicimonas marinistellae. Next base: position 171,243 of record NZ_LNCI01000004.1, read on the forward strand.
ATCATGATCACGTCCGAGACAACCGGCGGAGAATGGGGCACGTGGTTCATGTCGCCAAGCACCAGCTGAAGCGTATGGACACCGGACGCCAGTTCCAGGGTCACTTCGGTCTGGCCCTTGCCGAAGTGGATGTGGTTGTCGTCCGCCGGCAGTCCAACCGTCAGTTCCTCGGCCCCCATCTCGCCTTGGCCAAACGGGGCACGATCCACCAGAAGGTGGTGGTGCCCGCTATCGGGCGCATCGGTCCCTGCCGGCGCAACCTCCATCCCCTCGAGACCGAACTGCACGGTCACCGGCGAGGCAACGTTCGCGCCGTTTTCGATATTGGCGAAATAGACCCGGGCCCCTTCGGGCGACGGCGTTTCCTGGGCGCTGGCCGGCGTCGCGGCCAGAAATGCGGAAAGTATCAAAGCACGCATGGAAATCCTCCCCTGTTCGCACATCCCCAATCCTACCAACTGGCAGTGATTCCGAGAAGCCACCCCGAATGAGAGCCGGCTGCGGGCAACGAATAGCCTAACCCGGCCGACGCGCCAGCCGCTGCTCAAGCCGCCGCAACAGGAGCGACAGGGTGACGGTCATCAGGAGGTAAAGAAAGGCCACCACGTTGTATGTCTCGAAGTAGCGGAAATTGCCCGCCGCCGTGACCTTGCCAAGCTGAGTAATATCCATGACGCCAAGCACCGACACGAGCGAACTGTCCTTGATCATGGCGATGAAATCGTTGCCGAGGGGAGGAAGAATCATCCGGAAGGCTTGTGGAAACACGATGAAACGGAAGCGCTGCCAGCCATTGAGCCCAAGGGCCTTGGCCGCTTCGACCTGGCCCTCGTCCACCGCCTGAAGGCCTGCCCGGAACACCTCCGCGATGAAGGCTGAATACCCGATTGAGAGCGCGAGGATCGCGCGCCAGAGAAGCGGGAAGTCCCGGGTGCGGATCGCCTCGGCACCGATCTGCTCCAGCACCCAGTTGACAGCAACAACCCCGGCCGGCGCGATGACGAAGGCAACGTACAGCAGCAGCACCAGGATCGGCAGGCCGCGCACGATCTCGATATAGAACCGCGCCGCGTGTCGCAGCACGGGGTGCCGCGAGAGGGAGCCGAGTGCCAGCAGCAATCCCAATCCGCAGGCCGATCCAAACGCGACGATGGTAACGAAAAGCGTAATGCCGATGCCGCGCGACAGCGTAGCGAGGAGTTGCGAATAGAGGTCGTCCGCGGCAATGCGAACCAGGAAGAACACCGCCAGCCCCCCGGCAACGAGCAGCCACCAGGGGATTTCCGTTTCTTCATTCTTCGGCGTGGGGAGCATCGCAGCCTTTCGCGGTCAGGCCCGCGATACCGTCACCGCGTTCAGCCGCCCATCTTGTAGTCGAGGAACCACTTCTTGTTCAACGCATCCAGCGTGCCGTCCTCGCGCATCGCCCCGATCGCTGCGTTGAAGGGTTCCACAAGGTCTGAACCCTTGGGGAAGATGAACCCGAAGTCTTCCGCACCGAGCGGTTCGCCGATGATCTTCAGCGCGCCGTCCGAGGCGGCGACGAATCCGTTTGCGGCCGTGCTGTCGCTCAGCGCCATGTCGATATCGCCCACGCGGAGCGCCTGGATCGCCGCGCCGAAGGTTTCGAAGAGCTTCATCCGCGAATTCTGCTCGTCACCGTCGAGCACGTCGTAGATGCCAACATAAAAGGGCGTGGTGCCTGGTTGCGCACCGATCAGCAGGTCGGGATCGGCGGCGAATTCCTCATGCGTCGCAAAACGATCTTCCTCGCCGCGCACCATGATCAGCATTTCCGAGCGCAGGTACGGCTCCGAGAAGTCTACCTGCTCGGCCCGGTCTTCCCGGATCGTTATACCATTCATCGCCATATCGTACTGGCTTTCGGAAATTGCCGGGATCATCGCATCCCAGGAAGCGTTTTCGTAGGTGACGGAGATGTTGAGGCGCGCGGCGATCTCGGCAACAGCATCGTATTCCCAACCGATGGCATTGCCGGTCGCGGCCTCGACGAATTGCAGCGGTGGATAGGTGTTCTCTGTCACGACCGTTACCTCACGGCCGCCAAGATCAGGCACGTCAGCGAATAGCGGCGTGGCGGTGAGCAGGACGGTGGCCGCAAGGGCGGCGACGGTGTTGTTGATCGGCATGGAAGCCTCCCTGTTGTTTCCGGGCAAGTATGCCGCGGGCGGTCAGGCTGTCCAGTCAGACGCGACCGCCCCCTTTGCAGACCGGGCAGGACGGGCGCGGCTTGAGCGTGATCTGGCGTGTCTCGCCATAGAGCGCGTCATAGATCAGCATCCGCCCGCGCAGTGGGTCTCCGGCTTGCGCGATCAGTTTCACGGCCTCCACGGCCATCATTGCCCCGACGACGCCCGGCAACGGGCTCAACACACCGGCCTCTGCGCAGGACGGCGCGAGCCCCGGCGCCGGCGCCTTCGGGAAAACGCACTCGTAGCACGGTGCGCCGGTGGCAGGATCGAAGACGCTGATCTGCCCTTCCCACTGGCTGAGCGCACCGGACACCAGCGGAACGCCGACCGCAGCGGCCGCACGGTTACAAAGGTAGCGGGTGTCGAAATTGTCCGTACCGTCGAGAACGAGATCGTACTCGGAGAAGAGTTCCTCTGCGATGTCTTCCGTCAAGCGACGATGATAGGGTTTCACCGCGATGAAGGGATTGCGAGCCGTCATCGCACGCGCCGCGGAGAAAACCTTGGGCGTGCCGATGTCCTCTTCCCGATGAGAGATCTGCCGCTGGAGGTTCGAGTCGTCCACGGTGTCGCCGTCGATCACACCGATTGTGCCCACGCCGGAAGCCGCCAGGTAGAGCAAGGCGGGCGATCCCAGCCCGCCCGCACCGATCACAAGCACACTTGACTGACGCAGCCGCTTCTGCCCCGGCCCGCCGATCTCGCGCAATACGATATGCCGAGCGTAGCGCTCGAGTTCACCCTCGGCGAAGCTACCGGCCCGGGCGGGTTCTGGCACGGGCGACGCGGCCGTCGGCTGTGCTCGCGTCTTCAGCCAGCGGATACCCCTGGAATAAATCGCCGCAAGGAGCGCAAAGCCTCCGATCAGGAGCCAGAGTGCCGGCGATTCTCCTGTCGCATCACGGATCGGATGACCGTCCGGCAAAACAAAATGCTCGAGGAGCACAACCAGATAGAGACCGGCCAACATAATCCAACGGTGGCGGCGCGGCGTTTGCAGAAGAGCGCCAAGCCCCCAGATGACGCCGGCGACTAGAAAAACCAGCAACATCAGCCGCGCCCTGTGGAGCCGAAACCGCCGTCACCCCTCTGGCTGTGTCCAAGGCCGGACACCGCATCAAAGCGCGCCTGGATCACCGGCGCCACGATCATCTGCGCAACGCGGTCGCCGTGCTGGATCGTGTAGGCCTCCGTCCCGAGGTTGACCAACAGAATGCCGAGCGGCCCGCGATAATCGCTGTCGATAGTCCCGGGCGTATTGGGCAGACTAATACCGTGCCGGTAGGCGAGGCCGGAACGCGGCCGGATCTGCACCTCGTAGCCCGCCGGAATCTCGATCCGTAGACCGCTGGGCACGATTTGCCGTTCCAAAGGGGCAAGCGTAAGGCCCTCCGCCCGCTGCGTTTCCGGAAGATTCGCGCGTATGTCGGCGCCGGCCGCCCCACTGGTCTCGTAACTCGGGAGCGCAACCTCCGGATCTGCCCAATCCTCGCGAAGCACCTTTACGACGACGCTCACGTCAGTGCCTCCGCTATGCGCTGAGCCAATTGCCGGGCGACAGCATCCTTGCCCATTCGCGGCCAGGTCTCGACTTCCGACTCGGTGATGAGGGTCACCTCGTTCTCAGCCCCGCCCATGATGCCCGTCCCTTCGGACACATCGTTCGCAACGATCCAATCGCATCCCTTTCGAGCCCGCTTGGCCTTGGCATGCGCAGTCACATCGTTCGTCTCGGCAGCGAAGCCAACAACGAGCTGTGGCCGGTTTCGGTCCAAGGTTGAAACCTCGGATAGGATGTCTGGGTTTTCAGTGAACTCCAGCGCGGGCGGGCGCCCGGAGCCGTCTTTCTTCATCTTTTGGCCCGCAGCATTCTGCACTCGCCAATCGGCCACAGCCGCCGCAAAGACACCGGCATCGGCCGGGAGTGCCGCGAGTACAGCCTCGCGCATTTGACGGGCCGTTTCGACCGCCACCACATCCACGCCCTCTGGAGGTGGGACGGTCGCAGGCCCGCTGACGAACGTAACCCTTGCGCCAAGTTCGACCAATGCAGCTGCAATCGCCGTTCCTTGCGCTCCGGAGGACCGGTTCGCGATGTAGCGAACCGGGTCGATGGGCTCATGCGTCGGACCGGAAGTTACAACGACATGCTTTCCCGCCAGCGGCCCATCGGCGAGCGCAGCTTCTACAGCGGCCACAATCTGCGGCACCTCAGCCATGCGCCCGAAACCGAATTCTCCGCAGGCCATCGGCCCCTCGTCTGGCCCCACGGTACGGATTCCGTCGCCTTGCAGGACCGCCAGATTCCGCCGCGTTGCAGGGTGCTCCCACATGCGAACGTTCATCGCCGGTGCGATCAGAACCGGCGTATCCGTCGCCAGCAGCAGGGTCGAGGCCAGGTCGTTGGCGTGCCCCTGGGCCATCTTCGCCATGAGATCGGCAGTGGCAGGCGCGACCACGACGAGATCCGCGGAACGGCTCAACTCGATATGCCCCATCTCCGCCTCATCGGTCAGATCGAAGAGGTCACGATAAACCTTTGCGGCGGCCAGCGCCGAGGCACTGAGCGGTGTCACGAATTGCTCCGCGGCCCGTGTCAGCACGGGTGTGACGGAACATCCCGCATCCTGTAGCCGCCGAATGAGATCGAGCGACTTATAGGCCGCAATGCCGCCGCCGATAATCAGAAGGATGCGCCGCTGCATGGTGTCGTGCCCCGCTTTCCGAGCTTGCCTGCATTCGGGTTTAGGCAGCGTGCGCCGCGCATGCAAGCCGCGCGCCAGAGGTCACCCCTTCTCGAAAACGGCGCAGGGATCCTCGCGCTCGGCCGGTTCGGTCACGATCCATGTATCATGAGGCACGAGATCGGGCGCCTCGGCGAACGGGGCTTCGAATTGCCCGAGCGTGACGACTTGAACATCTGGCGCCGCAGCCGCCAGATAATGTGGCATTCCCCAATCGCGACGCGCATGGCCGTTGCCGGTAATCACCACCACAGGTCCGCCGGTTTCGCGAAGGGCCGCCAGGGTCGTCTCGCTGAAACGGGCGTCGCGAAGGCGCTGCGCCTCGACCATTCCGGGCAGCATTTCCTCGGGAAGCGCATTGCAATGGGCTTCCATCTGCAACGCTTCACGCTCTGCTTGTTCGGCCTCGGGCAAGGGGACGAGACCGAACGTCTCAGCGCCATCGCCGAATGTGGCCGCGGCGCCCTGCCCGATTGCCTCTGAGAGATCCGAGCGCGGCACGGCCGCTCCGTACACGGGCGTGTCCGGAACCGCTGCGATGATCTCGTGGTACATCGAAAAATCGGGCCAGCCGCTGTGCTTCCAGTCAAGCGCTTCTGCCATGGCCCTAGCGTCATCACGCTCCATACCGTTCACTATTCGAGCCTTGTCCTCCGACAGCATCTCGAAAACCAATGCCGACGGGGCGAGGTCCACCACGGCCCTGGCCTGGTTTCGATGATGAGCGGGATTGTCGTGGACTTCGCCCAGCAGAATGACGTCGGCCGCGCCGGGGTCAAACGCATCGACAGACTCGATCTCGGCAGCTGGCACTTGAGAGGCGAACAGAACCAGCGAAAAAGGTATCAGCAAGGGTCTCATGCCAGAAGCTGATACACCTCCGGCGACTGTCCCTCCAGAGATTTGCGCATCTTCGCGAAGGCTGCGGCTTCGAGCTGGCGGACCCGTTCCTTTGACAGTCCGAGTTCATCTCCCAGGGCTTCCAAAGTCCGCGGTGTCTCGCGCAGCTTCCGTTCGCGCACGATGAAGCGCTCGCGGGCTGGAAGCCGATCCAGAGCGTCCGCCAGCCATCCGCGCAGCGCTGCAGCATCATGGTCGAGCTGCACCGTCTGTTCGGCGTCAAGAGCATCGTCGGTCAGGGTATCTATCCATTCCCGGCCATCTTCGTCGGTTGACTGCGTCGCGTTCAGCGAAAAGTCGCTGCCGGACAAGCGCCCCTGCATCATCTCCACGTCCGCAATCGGCACGCCGATCTCACTCGCGATCCGCTCACGCAACTGGTGACCGTCAAGCGGCATCCCCGCGACTTCCGCCTCCCGCTCCAGCCTTGCCTGAACCCGGCGAAGGTTGAAGAAGAGCGATTTCTGGCTTGATGTCGATCCGGTCCGCACCAACGACCAGTTGCGCATGACATGATCCTGGATCGACGCCTTGATCCACCACACGGCATATGTCGAGAACCGAACGCCGCGGTCGGGATCGAACTTGTCGGCCGCCTTCATCAAACCAAGCGCCGCTTCCTGGATCAAATCGTTCATGGGAGCGCCATATCGGCGGAATTTCGACGCCATGGAAATCGCCAAACGCATGTATGCTGTCACGAGGCGATGCATTGCTTTCTCGTCGCGATGATCGCGCCAAGCGCGTGCCAGATCGAGCTCTGTCTCCGCATCCAGCAGTTCCGCCGCCATCACGCGACGGGACAAGTTCATATCCAGCGATTCCTCTCGAGCCATGGGGTGCCCTCCATTCGGTCCTGAGCGGCGTTCTCATTGCGGTTTGGTTCTGTTACGCAGGGCACGAGATTCCGGATCACAAACGATGCCGGCACAAGTCACAAAACCGCCGTCGATGGCACCGCGATTGCATCAGCAAATGGAACGACACGCATGGTAACCTGGTGGTGGGTGCGCCACGGTCCGACCGGAAGGCGCGACATGAATGGCTGGACGGACGTGCCAGCTGATCTTTCAGAGACAACGCGGATCGAGCGTCTGATCGGGTTTCTGCCGATGGATGCACCCTTGGTCTCGTCCGATCTTGTTCGCGCCGTCTCCACGGCCGACGCGCTTCAACGCAGCCGCGCACGGCTCCCGCATGAATCTGGGCTGCGCGAGATCCACTTCGGCGCCTGGGAGGCGCGCAACTTCGACGACATTCAGCAGGAAGACCCGCAGCTGTCTCGCCTCTATTGGGAATCCCCTGGCGACGTGCGACCTCCGGGCGGTGAAAGCTGGAACGACATGGCCGACCGGGTAAACCGCGTGGTGGACTGGCTGACCGGCGAGGCCGGAGACATCATTGCGGTTGCGCATTTTGGTACCATCCTGAGTCAACTTCAGCGGGCACTGAAATGCACGGCAAGTGAGGTTCTGGAGCAAACGATCGACCCACTGTCGGTGACCCGGCTGCATTGGGACGGAAAGCAATGGTCGACGGATCTGGTTAATTTCCAACCGTGACGAACCAACGACCCATCAGCGACAGTGAAGAGGCTGACCGCAAACATTCATTGGTACCGCTCCCACGGGCGCTCTAGCCTCGCCGCATGACATACGAGCTTTTTAGCGGCGAGCCCGCCTATTCCAGTTGGTCGCTGCGCGCCTGGCTGCTCTTCAATCGCTTCGACCTGCAGGTGCGCACGACATGGGTCGATTTTCTCGACAATTCGGTGGCGGCGCAGATGGCCGCACACCCGCCCGCGCGAACCGTCCCTGCGCTGCGCCTTCCTGACGGAACCATCGTGTGGGATTCCCTTGCACTTGCCGAGGAACTCGCAAGCCGTCATCCCGAGGCCGGCTTCTGGCCGTCAAACTCTGCGGCCCGTGCCGTCGCTCGCAGCTTGGCTGCCGAGATGCATTGCAGTTTCTCCGCACTTCGCAACGATTGTCCGATGAACCTCTGCGTCGCATACCGCGACACACCGGCCAGCGATGGACTGCGTGCCGATATTGATAGGATCGAGGACCTCTGGGCACACGCACGCGCCAAATTCGGTGCAGAAGGTCCCTGGCTATGCGGCAGCTATTCAATCGCGGACGCGTTTTTCGCTCCCGTGGCAGCGCGGATTGCCGGCTACGGGTTGGCGATTTCCGAGGCGTCCAGCACCTATGTGGACGCACACCTGAACGATCTGGCCTTTCGACGCTGGCGCGCCCTCGCTGTTGCCCGCGGCGTTGTGTTGCCGTGGTATTCACGCGACTACCCTCGCACCGAATGGCCCGGCCCCGCCACGAGACCGGCGCGTGCTGTATCAAACGGGCCCTCGGTCAATGCGGTTTGCCCGTTCTCCGGCAAGCCCGTCACGCATTTCGCCGAGGTCGACGGGCAGACCATCGGATTTTGCAATCCGACCTGTCGAGACAAGGTCGTTGCCGACGCCGATGCCTGGCCGCAACTGCAGACCATTAACCAAATCTAAACCGACGCCGGTGCATCGTTAACCAAATCGGACGAGCGAGGCGGAGCATGGTGGCACGCGCCCATACAGTGGCCTTCGACGGCGTCGAGGCGCGGGCGGTCGAAGTCCAATGTGCGGTATCCGCCGGGCTTCCTGCGTTCTCGATCGTTGGCCTGCCTGACAAGGCTGTAAGCGAAGCCCGCGAACGGGTGCGCGCCGCCCTCAACGCGATGGCGATTGCGCTGCCGTCGAAGCGAATAACGGTAAACCTCTCACCCGCCGACCTGCCAAAGGAAGGCTCGCACTTCGATCTGCCGATTGCGATGGCGCTACTTGCGGCACTGGATATCCTGCCCGCCGAGGAAGTTGAGCAGACGCTATCGCTTGGCGAGCTATCGCTCGACGGCTCGCTCGTTCCCGTGATCGGCGCGCTCCCCGCCGCGATGGCTGCGGCCGAAACGGATCGTTGCCTTCTCTGTCCGCGCGGTTGCGGTCCGGAGGCGGCCTGGGTCGGTGCCACAAGGGTTATTGCTCCGGAAACGCTGGCTTGCGCGGTGCGCCACTTTACCGGCCAGTCCCCGCTCGAACCGGCGCGCCCTGGCGAGGTGCTGCCAGCGTCGCGGCAACGCGACTTTCGGGAGGTGAAGGGGCAGGAGCGGGCAAAGCGCGCGTTGGAAATTGCCGCGGCAGGCCGGCACCATGTGCTGATGGTGGGCGCTCCGGGTGCCGGAAAATCAATGCTCGCGGCGCGGATGCCCGGCATTCTGCCGCCGTTGTCGCCCGCCGAAGCACTTGAGACCTCGATGATTCACTCGCTGTCCGGACTACTGGACGAGGGCGGCATCTCCCGCGAGCGCCCGTTTCGGGAGCCGCACCACACCGCCTCAATGGCCGCCATCGTTGGCGGGGGCCGTGGTGCAAAACCGGGAGAAATCTCCTTGGCGCACAACGGTGTTCTGTTTCTGGACGAACTGCCGGAATTCCCACGCACGGTGCTGGAGACCCTGCGCCAGCCGATCGAGACCGGCGAGGTCGTCGTTGCGCGCGCAAACGCCCATGTCCGGTATCCGTGCCGCTTCCTGCTCGTTGCCGCTGCAAACCCATGCCGTTGCGGCCACCTTGCCGATCCCGCACGTGCCTGCGCGCGCGCCCCTGGGTGCGGCGAGGACTACCTCGGGCGCATATCCGGCCCGCTGATGGATCGCATTGACTTGCGCGTGGACGTGCCACCCGTCGCATTCAGCGACCTCGACCTTCCGGAGCCCGGCGAGGCGTCCGCCCAGATCGCCGAACGCGTGGCGGCCGCGCGAAAGTTGCAGAGTTCCCGGTTCGAAAACGCCGAAGGACTACGCGTCAACGCAGACGCGGAAGGGAGCAAACTCGAGGAAATCGCAGCGCCCGACACCGAAGGGCGTGCTCTTCTGCTGCAGGTCGCGGAACGGCTCGGTCTCTCTGCCCGCGGCTACCATCGCGTGCTCAGGGTCGCGCGCACGATTGCAGACCTGGAGGGAAGTCAGGACGTGCGCCGGCCGCACATAGCCGAAGCCGTGTCCTTCCGGCTATCGGTCGGGCAACTGCATTAACCGACGCGCGCGGTCAAGCGGCCGACGCCGCACCCCGCTTGGCCTCGATGACCTGCCAGATCCTCTCGGCAACGTTGATCCCGTCGAACCGCTCCAGTTCCTGAATACCCGTTGGCGACGTGACGTTTATTTCCGTCAAGTACTCTCCAATCACGTCGATCCCGACAAAGATCTGTCCACGCTCCCGCAGAACCGGACCGATGGCGGCACAGATCTCCCTGTCACGATCGGAAAGGGCGACCTTCTCCGGCCGTCCGCCCACGTGCATGTTGGAGCGTGTCTCTCCCGCTGCCGGAACGCGGTTGATTGCCCCGACTGGCTCGCCGTCAACGAGGATCACACGCTTGTCGCCGTTGGACACGTCGGGGATGAACTTCTGAGCAATCAGCGGTTCACTGCTGAGAGACGCGAACAACTCGTGCAGAGACGCGAGGTTGCGGTCGTTGGGATCCAACCGGAAAACGCCCGCCCCGCCATTTCCATAGAGCGGCTTCAGAATGATGTCGTCATGCGCCGATTTGAACGCACGCAGGTCTGCCAGGTCACGTGCGATCATCGTCGGCGGGATCAGGTCGGGAAACTGCAGAACCAACAGCTTCTCAGGACAGTTGCGCACCCAGAACGGGTCATTGGCGACCAAGACGCCGGGCAGCAACTGCTCCAGGAGGTGGGTGGTCGTGATGTACCCCATGTCGAACGGCGGATCCTGGCGCAGCCAGACAACATCCATCCCGCCCAGATCGAGCGATGTCTCTTCGCCGAGCGACACATGGTCCCCGCGTTGCCGGCGCACCGTGATTGGCTGTCCGCGAGCAATGACGCGCCCTTCCTGCCATGTCAGGCGGTCCGGCGTGTAGAAAAAGAGCTCGTGGCCCCGCACCTGCGCCTCCTCGGCGAGGCGAAACGTGCTGTCGGCGTCGATATCGACACCGGCGATTGGGTCCATCTGAAAGGCGATTTTGAGTGACATCTTGCGGGCTCCCTTGGGCACATGGACTTCATGGCCGATGCGCCGCGAGGAGGCAACCGTCCGTCTCAGGGCCCAAACGCGTTCTCGACGACCTGCAACTCTCCCCGTCCATTGACCATTGCCACGTCGAATCGCACATCGGTCAACTCGCCCTTGGGCATCTGGCCGAGGTATTCTGCCGCCGCCGCGACAATCCGGCCAACCTGGCGCGGCGAAACCCGTTGCACCGCACGGGCGAAATCCTCTGCTTTCTTGACCTCCACGAAAATCAGGCCCTCTCCATCCCTGACAATCAGATCGATCTCACCGCCTTGACCGCGCCACCGCCATTCGGCAATCGGCTTCCCGGATCGCTCGTAGTGACGTGCAACGATCTGTTCCGCGGCCAGTCCCGCATGATAGGAAACCGATCCGCTCATTCTTCGTCGTCCTCTTCCTTCAGACGCAGAGCGGTTTGGTAAGCCTCGCGACGCGCGATTCCGTAGCGCTCGCTGATCTCGGCCGCCGCGGCCTTTACCGGCTGACTTTCCAACGCGTGGCGAAGCGCTGCCTCGACCTCGAGCGGATCCGCCGAGCGTTGCCGCGCCCGGTCAACCACCAGCACGATCTCGCCCTTGGGCGGACGATCCGTCACGGACTGACAAAGCTCGCCCAAGGTGCCGCGCTGCACGTCCTCGAACCGCTTGGTCAATTCACGGCACAGCGCCGCGCGCCTGTCTTCACCGAAGCTTTGCGCCATTTCACCTAACAACCGGCTAATACGTTTCGGCGAATCGAACAGGATCAGCGTCGCATCGGCTGCTGAAAGCCTATCCAGCCAGGATCGTCTGGCGCCGGCAGCAGCCGGCGGGAACCCGACGAAGAGAAAACGGTCGCTGGGCAATCCGGATAGGGTAAGGGCTGCCAGGACAGAAGACGGACCAGGTGCACAGGTCACGAAGTATCCTGCTTCGACAGCTTCTCGTCCGAGTTGATACCCCGGGTCCGCCACCAGCGGCGAGCCAGCTTCCGACGCATAGGCGACCGACTTTCCCTCGTCGACCATCCGTAAGAGTTTGGGCCGCTGCACAGCTCCGTTGTGGTCGTGATAGGCGACCACGGGCCGGCCGTTGAGCGGGACGCCGTGGAGATCCATCAGATGCCGCAGCGTTCTGGTATCCTCAGCCGCGATCACATCAGCCGATGCAAGGATGTCGAGTGCACGTAGCGTGATGTCGCGCGCCGCACCGATCGGGGTCGCGACGAAGTGGATGCCGGCCGGCAGGTCCGTCACCCGGAAGATCGGGGTTCGATCCGTCTCAGACATTTACTTGGCGCCCTCCACAGCTTACGGTCGGCGCCGTTCCGAGGCCTGCGAGCACGGCACCAGGGACCCGACCATGAAGAGCGAGATTTAGCCCATGTTTTCTGCATTGAGAATGCCTATTGCACTGGCAAGCCGCGGCCTGGCACTGGCGGCCGCCGTTTTCCTCGCCGGGTGCGATACCGGCCCCTCTGTTGGAGGCGGGCCGAAGATTGACACTGGCGCACCAGTGCCCGTGGCACTGCTCGTTCCCGGCGGGGCCGGCGGCGACGCCGTGGTCTCGCAAAGCCTTGAGAACGCAGCGCGAATGGCAATTTCGGACCTTTCTGGCGCGCAAATTGATCTACGTGTCTACGCCACTGGCGGCAACGCCGCGGGCGCATCCACTGCCGCCGGCCAGGCCGCCGATGACGGCGCAAAGATCATCCTCGGACCGCTCTATTCCGAAGCGGCCAACGCCGCAGGGCTTGCCGTGGCAAGCCGTGGTCTGAACGTTCTGTCATTCTCCAACAATGCCTCCATCGCCGGTGGAAATGTCTTCGTGCTCGGCAATACGTTCGACAATACAGCCGACCGGTTGGTGCGCTATGCAGCGTCCCGCGGGCGCGGCGACATATTCGTTCTGAACGCCCGCACCGCCAACGAAGAGGTCGGACGCGACGCCATCGTGCGCGCGGTCAACAACAGCAGCGCCCGACTTGCTGGCAGCGCCTCCTTCGACTTCTCCCAACAGGGAATCGTGGCCGCCGTGCCACAGATCGGACAGCAGGTGCAGAATTCCGGCGCGAACGCGATCTTCTTCACGTCCGACAACGACGGTGCGATGAGCTACCTCGCGCAGCTCCTACCGGAGAACGGCATCGGCGCGCCCGACCAGCAGTTCATCGGCCTCACACGGCTCGACATTCCGACGGCCGCACTGTCGCAGCCCGGGCTGCAAGGCGCCTGGCTGGCCCTGCCGGACCCGCAACTCAACGCCGATTTCAGCAACAGGTACGGCGCAGCCTTCGGCAGTGCGCCGCATCCCCTGGCCGGCCTTGCCTATGATGGGATCGCCGCCATTGGCGCGCTCGTCGGGAAGGGGCAATCCGACGCCTTGACCGCTTCGGCACTCACTCAGGGCTCAGGTTTCGTCGGTGTGAGCGGGATATTCCGCTTGCGACCGAACGGGACAAACCAGCGCGGCCTCGCGGTCGGGCAGATCCAGAACAACCAGGTAACCGTCATTGACCCTGCCCCAAGAAGCTTCGGCGGCTTCGGCTTCTGAGCCGACGCCTGCCCTCGTTGCCCCGGCGCCACCCCAGGACCTGATCCGCCCGCCTGCGGAAATCTTCGACGCCGCAGGCTTACCCGACCGCCTTGCTGCCGCGGTTGCCGGCAAGCAAGGCACCGGGCGGCGCGCACGTGCTACCGAGATACTCGCCGAAGCGCTGAACGGCGGTCGCACCGCGATCGAGTCGGCTTTCGAGAAGTCGCCGCGCGCGGCCCGTCAACTCGTGCATTCCTATGCCTGGCTTACGGATTGCATTGTACGCAGCACGTTCTGGACGGCCGAAACGCTGCTCTCGGGCGAAACCAAACGGCGCTCGAAGGAGAAGATGGCGATCATTGCGGTCGGCGGCTACGGCCGCGCCGAGATGGCGCCCCATTCCGACGTGGACCTGCTGTTTCTCTGCGACGGCAAGGTTACCCCTGGCGTGGAACATGTCGTCGAGGAAATGCTCTACATCCTTTGGGATCTTCGCCTGAAGGTCGGCCACGCCACCCGCACGATCCGTGATTGTCTGAAGCTCGGCAAGGAAGACTACACGATCCGTACGAGCTTGTTGGAGATGCGCCATCTGGACGGCGATTCGGCCCTGACGGACGAATTGACCGAGCGGCTCTGGACAGATCTCTTCAAGGGCTCCGCAAAGGACTACGTCGAGGCCAAGCTCACTGAACGTGCCGAGCGTCATCGCAAGCAGGGCGGCCAGCGATACATGCTGGAGCCGAATATCAAGGAAGGCAAGGGAGGGCTGCGCGATCTGCAATCCCTGTTTTGGATTGCGAAATACACGAACCGGGTCCAGCGGATCGACGAGTTGGTCGGATTGGGTGTGTTCACCCCGGAGGAGTTCTGGGGCTTCGAACAAGCAGAAACGTTTCTCTGGGCCTGCCGCGCGCATCTACATCTCGTCGCCGGTCGTGCCGTTGACCAACTGACCTTCGACATGCAGGTCCCGGTGGCAGAGCGGCTGGGGTACACCGACCATTCCGGACGTCGGGCGGTGGAACACTTCATGCAGGATTACTTCCGCCACGCGACACAGGTCGGCGAACTGACGCGTATCTTCCTGACTGCCCTGGAAACGGCCCACACGAAGCGGCCGCCGGTGTTGGCCTCCTGGTTGCGCCGACGCCGCACAAGCCTCCGCGACGGCTTCGAGATCCGCGGCGGACGATTGGCGATCATCGACGACGAAGCCTTCCTGAAAGACAACCTCAATTTCCTGAGGTTGTTCGACGAAGCTTTGCGTACGGACACGCTCATTCATCCAAGCGCGATGCGGCTTGTCTCTGCTAACCTCGACCGGATTGACGCCAAGATGCGGCGAGATCCCGAGGCGGTGCGCATCTTCCTGCGGCTTATGCTCGACCATGGGAATCCCGAACGCTCGCTCCGGAGAATGAACGAACTTGGCGTTCTCTCTGCATTCATGCCGGAATTCGAGCCCATCGTGGCGATGATGCAGTTCAACTTCTATCACGCATATACGGTGGATGAGCATACGATCCAGTGCATCCGGATACTTGCACAGATCGAACATGGCGAACTCGTCGAAGAGCTGCCCGTCGCATCTCGAATCCTTAAGAAAGGCGTCGACCGGAAGGTGCTCTACCTCGCCGTGTTGCTGCACGATATCGGCAAGGGACGAGACGAGGATCATTCGATACTTGGCGCGCGCATTGCGCGCCAGGTCTGCCAACGCTTCGACTTGAATGAAGAAGAATCGAGCACCGTCGAATGGCTGGTACGCTACCACCTGGTGATGTCCGACATGGCGCAGAAACGCGATATCTCGGATCCGCGCACCGTTCGCGATTTCGCCAAGGCGGTAAAGACACGCAAGCGGCTCGATCTTCTGACCGTTCTGACTGTTTGCGACATTCGCGGCGTCGGCCCGGACGTCTGGAACAACTGGAAAGCGCAACTCCTTCGGACATTGCATCGCAAGACCGCGGATGCGCTTGAGGGCGGTCTCGAAGAACTGAATCGCGACAACATCGGGGAAGAGGCACAGACTGTACTGCGTACCGCGCTGTCGGACTGGCCGGAGGACGCGGTGACGGCAGAGATCGAACGTCACTACGGACCCTATTGGCAAGGGCTCCACTCCGACGCACACGTGGTATTCGCCCGCCAGCTGAAGGGTTTACCAACCGACGAGATCCGCATCGACCTGACACCTGACCTCGGCCGAGACGCGACCCGGGCATGTTTTTCGCTAGCGGACCACCCGGGGATCTTCTCGCGGCTTGCGGGCGCGTTGGCGCTTGTTGGCGCGAACGTGGTCGACGCGCGAACGTACACGACCAAGGACGGCTACGCGACGGCGATTTTCTGGATCCAGGACGGCGACGGCGCCCCCTACGAAGCGGACAAACTGCCAAGACTTAGCCAGATGATCCACAAGACCTTGAAGGGAGAGGTCATTCCTGCGCAGGCGTTGAAGAAACGCGACAAGCAGAAACGCAGGGAGCGGGATTTCCGCTTCCCGACGTCGATCCATTTCGACAACGAGGGATCGGAGATCTACACCCTGATCGAGGTGGATACGCGCGACCGGCCCGGCCTGCTCTACGATCTCACCCGCACACTAGCAAACGCCAATATCTACATCGCGTCGGCGGTGATCGCGACCTATGGCGCCCAGGTTGTGGACACATTCTATGTCAAGGACATGTTCGGTCTGAAGATCTTCTCTGAGAGCAAGCAACGCTCGCTCGAGAAAAAGCTGATCCGCGCCATTGAGCGCGGCGCTGAAAGGGCGCGGGGAGAATGAAGCCAATCCGCCTGATGGCGGGGTTCCTGACCGTGGGGTTCTGGACCCTGATGTCGAGGGTTCTCGGCTTTGTGCGAGATATCGTCATCGCGGCACGGCTCGGCGACGGACCTGTCGCCGAAGCTTTCCTGATTGCCTTTAGCCTGCCGAACATGTTCCGTCGGTTCTTCGCCGAGGGCGCGTTCAACATGGCCTTCGTGCCCATGTTCTCCAAGAAACTGGAAACAGAGGAGGATGCGAAGGCATTTGCCCGGGATGCTTTCAACGGGCTGGCCTCGGTGCTGATCGTCTTCACGCTTCTGGCGCAACTTGCCATGCCTTGGCTGGTCCTGGCGATGGCGTCTGGATTCGCCGCCGACGACCGGTTCGGCATGGCGGTGCATTTCGGGCGCATCGCGTTTCCCTATATCCTCTTCATTTCACTCGCCGCCCTCCTCTCGGGCGTACTGAACGCCACGGGACGTTTTGTGGCAGCCGCCGCGGCACCGGTATTGCTCAATGTGATCCTCGTGAGCGCGATGTTTCTTGCCGAAACGACAGGTAGCGACTTCGGCACGTTCCTGATCTGGGCAGTTCCCGTCGCAGGCATTGTGCAATTCGCGCTCGTCTGGTGGGCTGCCGCCAAGGCCGGCTTTCAATTGCTTCCGGCAAAGCCGCGAGTGACGCCGGAGATGAAGCGGTTGGCCCGGATCGCAGCTCCCGCGATGCTGGCAGGTGGCGTGGTGCAGGTGAACCTTCTGGTGGGAAGGCAGGTCGCCAGCTATTTCGAGGGCGCGATCCAATACCTGAACCTCGCCGATCGGTTGTACCAACTTCCCCTCGGCGTCGTGGCAATTGCCATCGGTGTCGTGCTGCTTCCGGATTTGTCCCGGCGTCTCGCCGCAGGAGACACGGACGGTGGCCGCAACGCGCTGAACAGGGCGACCGAGTTTGCTTTGCTGCTCACCCTTCCGGCCGCCGCCGCGTTGATCGTTATTGCCGATCCTATCGTCTCAGTGCTGTATCAACGGGGCGCTTTCAGTCAGGAGGCCGCCGCTCGTACGGCCCAAGTTACCGCGATCTATGGTGCCGGATTGCCGGCGTTCGTGCTGCAAAAGGTTCTTCAACCGCTCTATTTCGCTCGGCATGACACGCGCTCACCTTTCAACTTTGCGCTTGTGGCTATGGTCTTGAACGCGCTCATTGCCATCGGCGGCGCCCCGTTGATCGGGTTCCAGGCAGCGGCTTGGGCCACGACGATTGCAGGTTGGGCGATGGTCGCGCTCCTGTGGCGCGGCTCTCGTGGAATGGGTACCGCAGTGAAGCCTGACACACGGCTGAGATCCCGGGCGTGGCGTATCCTGGCCGCCTGTGCGATCATGTCCGCCTGTCTCGTCGCCGCCGAATGGGTTCTGGGAGACTCGCTCTACCGGAGTGGTGTTCGCTACGGAGCGCTTGCGATTCTCGTTGGTGTTGGCATCGTCAGCTATTTCGCGACGGCTCAAGCCATCGGCGCCACGCAACTTGGCGAAATCCGACGCGCCATGCAACGCAGGTCCACTACCTAGTACAGACGCTTCGAAGCGCTCTACGCCAACGACTCGCACGGGCCGTTGCCGGTTCCCTGTTGGCATCTCCTCGTTTGGCGCCCGTCGCTGTGCGGCATGGATACCGACGCAACTCGCAAGAGATGACGCGCCGGATGCATAGCCGTCAGAACTTTCACACATGAATAAGTTACAAGTGTTGAATAGTTCATTTTTTGAAGTATTAGTTGGGTCGAATGGAGAGAATCGATGCCCCCGAACCTACCCACCTGTGACGACGACGTTTTTACTCCGCCAGAACTCCGGATCATCTTCGGGAACCTTCTGCTCACGCGACAGATCGAAGCGCGCATGGATGACTTCAATACAAGCGCGCAGCTCTCGAAACAGGAACGGCATTTGCTGATCAAACTTGGTGTGCCGCGCAGAATGGGCCAGATGGCAGAGGATCTGAACATGCAGCCCTCCGGTATCACGGCATGCGCGGACCTTCTGGAAGCGAAGGGATACCTGGTGCGTGAACGCGACCCAGACGACAGGCGCGCCTGGCAAATCCGTTTGACGGACGAGGGCGCGTCCGCCCGGGAGGAACTCATCAGTGTGATCGTTGCCCAATTCAGGAAGGTGACGGGCCTTTCCGAGGCCGAGATCGACAAAATGGCCGATGTTTTCGATGCCGTAACCGAGCACATTCTACAATCCGGCTTCTCGAAGGGGCTGACAATATGAACAAGCTGAAACCTCTCGCAGTCGTCGCAATTGCCGCTTTGGCAGCCCTCGCGGCTATTGCCCAGCAGGAGATGGACCCCGATACTCCTGCCGCGATCGCACTCAAGCCGGTCAAGCTGATGCTGGTCGAGGCAGACCAGTCTACACTCAACCGCCAGTTCTTTGGAAAGGTTGCGGCACGAAGAACTGTGGATCTCGCCTTCCAGGTGGGCGGCCAGATCCAGGAGTTCCCGGTCATTGAAGGTGCGTCGATCGGGGAAGACGGCCTCGTTGCGCAGCTCGATCTTCGCCCTTTTGAACTCGCGCTGCAGCAGGCACAACTCCAGAAGGAGCAGGCTGACAGAACCGTTGACCGCCTGAACAAGCTGAAAGGCAGCACCGTCGGGCAAGTCGCAATCGACGACGCCGTCACCTCGGCAAACCTGGCGGAAATCGCGCTGGAGAACGCCGAGATCGCATTGGACGACGCCACGCTTCATGCACCGTTCGACGCCCTCGTCGCCTCGCGTAGCGTGGAGAATTTCACCACGATTTCGGCGGGCACGCCCGTGGTACGGCTGCACGACATGTCAGAGATCCGCGTCGAAGTGGACGTGCCCGAAGTCCTCGTCCAGAAGGCCGATCTTGCCGAAAACGTTGATGTACGGGCGAAGTTCCCCTTTTCCGATGAACTCTATCCGCTCGAAATCCGCGAACTGACCGCCGAAACATCCGCCATCGGTCAGACCTATCGGGCGACTTTCGGAATGCAGCCGCCCAAGGGGTTCTCTGTTCTGCCGGGTTCGTCCGTGACGGTATTTGCCACGCTTCAACAGCACTCGATGGGCATTGTCATCCCCGCCTCGGCGGTTGGGATCGCACCGGACGGTACGACCTATGTGTACGTGTTCGAGCCCAAGGGCGCCGCGGAAGGAAACCTCACAAGGCGCATCGTGACCGTCACACCGACAGACGATGGCGAAGTGCGCGCGACCTCCGGGCTCACGCCCGGGGAAGAGATCGTACTCGCCGGTGTAACCGCGCTGTCCGATGACATGAAAGTCCGCCGTT
The DNA here is from genome assembly GCF_001509585.1 of Tropicimonas marinistellae. Taxonomy (GTDB): domain Bacteria; phylum Pseudomonadota; class Alphaproteobacteria; order Rhodobacterales; family Rhodobacteraceae; genus Tropicimonas; species Tropicimonas marinistellae. Next base: position 190,807 of record NZ_LNCI01000004.1, read on the forward strand.
TCGTCGGTTTCGGCAACTGAGGATTTGCAGACATGACGATCGCACGCGCCTCCATCGAGCGGCCTATCTACTCGTGGCTCATCATCCTTGGCTGCCTGTTGGGCGGGATCTGGGGATTCAATTCGATCGGGCGGCTGGAAGACCCGGCCTTTACCATCAAGAATGCCGTTATCATCACCACCTATCCGGGCGCCACGGCAGAGCAAGTGGCAACCGAGGTCTCCGAACCGATCGAGTCCGAGATACAAAAAATGGGCGAGGTCGACACGATCACCTCGATGAACCGCCCCGGTTATTCGCTGATCGAAGTCGAGATGAAATCGTCCTACGATGGGGATGAGCTTCCCCAGATCTGGACTGACATGCGCAACCGCGTGGCCGATGCGACGCTGCCTGACGGCGTGAATGCGCCATATGTCAACGACAGCTTCGGTGATGTTTTCGGGATATTCTACGCAATCACCGCGCCAGGTTTTTCGGACGCCGAAAGGCACGAACTCGCGACATTTCTCAGGCGCGAGCTTCTCGCCGTGGAAGGGGTCGCGGACGTGGACGTCTCCGGCCTGCCCGAAGAAGCCGTGTTCGTCGAACCCGACATGTCGCGCGCGACGAACCAGAACATTTCGCCCTCCGCGCTGGCCGCCGCGATTGCCGGGGCGGATTCCGTTTCGGATTCAGGCGCCGTCGACCACTTGCCATCCCGCACGATCATTCAACGGCCTCGGGGCGACGACACGGTTTCAGCAATCGCCGGCCTCACCGTCGGGGTCGGCGGAGAGGTCATCAACCTTTTCGATCTGGCCGATGTCTATCGCGGACGCCAGGACAATCCCTCGATTATCATACGGCAGAACGGCACGGATGCCTTCACGCTCGGGATAGCGGGGCTCTCGACCGAGAACATCGTGAACGTCGGCAAACGCGTGGATGCACGATTGGCCGAACTGGATGGCGAGATACCGTTCGGTGTCGAGATGAGCCCGATCTACCAGCAGCATGTGGTGGTGGAGGAAGCATCCAACGCTTTCCTGATAAATCTCTCGATGTCGGTAGGAATCGTTGTCGCGGTTCTGGCCGTCGCAATGGGCTGGCGCGCAGCCGTCGTGGTCGGGACGACCCTGTTGCTAACCGTCGTCGGGACCGTGTTTTTCATGGATCTCTTTACGATTGAGATGGAACGGATTTCGCTTGGCGCGCTGATCATCGCGATGGGAATGCTGGTGGACAACGCCATCGTGGTGGCCGAGGGGATGCAGGTGGCCATGTTGCACGGAAAGAACGGTCGCGAGGCCGCCGATGAAGCCACCCGCAAGACCCAGATCCCGTTGCTCGGCGCAACCGTAATCGGCATCATGGCCTTTGCCGGCATCGGCACCAGCCCGGACGCCACGGGCGAGTTCCTGTTTTCGCTCTTCGCGGTCATTGGTATCTCGTTGATGCTCTCGTGGATTCTGGCGGTCACGGTTACACCCTATCTTGGCAACGCGCTGTTCCGCGAACTCGACGAAGGCGCTCATGATGCCTATGGCGGCCCACTCTTCCGCCTGTTCGGATGGACATTGGGCCTCGCCCTGAGGATGCGTTGGCTCGTCGTTGTGGGTCTGATCGCCCTGACCGCAGTCTGTTTCAACGCCTTCGCAAAACTACCGCAACAATTCTTCCCCGACAGCAACACGCCACTTTTCTTCGTCCACTACAAGCTGCCGCAGGGTGCATCCATCGAGGCGACGTCCGACGAGATGGCACGCATCGAGGACTGGCTCAGCCATCGTGACGATGTGGTCTCCTACACCACTTTCGTGGGTCAGGGCGCGACGCGGTTCATGCTGACCTACCAAGCCGAAAACGCGAACCCGACCTACGGGCACATGATCGTGCGCACTGAATCGCTCGACCAGATCCCAGCCCTCAAGGCGGATCTGGACGCCTTCGGCGCCGAGGTGCTGCCTGCTGGAGAATTCCGGACGAAACGTCTCATCTTCGGCCCCGGCGGCGGCGATCCGATCGAGCTCCGCATCTCGGGCAACGATCCGCAGGTTCTCCGGGAGTTGGCATCCGACGCGGCCAAGGTCATGGAGGATGCATCCGATCACATCACGTCGGTACGTACCAACTGGCGCGAGTTGGAACTCGTGCTGCGTCCGATCTATTCGACCGATCGTGCGCAATCGGCTGGGATTACCCGGGATGATATTTCAGGTATTCTCCAATACGCGACCGACGGTTTCCGTGCCGGTACGTACCGCGAAAACGACCGCCTAATTCCAATCATCGTTCGCCAAGGCGAAGGTGCAAACCTGACCTTGATGGATCAGGTGGTCTACTCGTCCGCCGCGACCACATTCGTGCCAATCGAACAGGTCATCGACGGGTTCGAGTTCATCCCCGAAAACACGCTCGTTCACCGCCGGGACAGGCAACTGACGATCACAATCGGCGCCGACATTACGGACGACGTAACCGCCGCGACGGTGCATGACGAGATCCGCGCGGCCGTGGAGGCGATGGAATTGCCAATTGGCTACCAGATGGCCTGGGGCGGCGAGCACGAGAACTCGGCCAAGGCCCAGGCGGCGCTCGGCAAACAACTCCCGATGAGCTTCCTCATCATGGTGCTCATTTCCATCGTGCTCTTCAATGCGCTGCGCCAGCCCCTCATCATCTGGCTGCTGGTTCCAATGTCGGTGAACGGCGTTGTGATCGGGCTCGGCGCAACCGGCCTGCCCTTCTCCTTCACGGCGCTACTCGGATTGCTCAGCCTTTCGGGCATGCTGATCAAGAACGGTATCGTTCTGGTCGAGGAGATCGACCTGTTGCGGAGTGAGGGGATGGAGCTGAAACCAGCGATCATCCGGGCCTCAACCTCGCGCCTGCGCCCCGTGGTCCTCGCGGCGGCAACGACCATCCTCGGCATGATCCCGCTTCTGACCGACGCATTCTTCGTTTCGATGGCTGTGACGATCATGGGCGGGCTGGCCTTCGCCACCGTGCTGACGCTCGTGGCGGCACCGGTCCTGTACTACATCTTCTTCCGCAACCAGGAACGGCTGGAGTCGCGCCGGCACGCCGCAACGGAGATGGCGGTTGCGGCGTAGCGGGCCTCGGCGCGTCCGGTCTACTCCCGCAGCGCGGCCGGCTTCGCCATCCACGCGAGGTCCTTGCGCATGCGATCCATGGTCTCGGCATCCCGGGCCGAAAGCATGTACCCATCATGAATGGTCGGGCGATAATCCCGCCCGTCCAAGAGCCCGACGCATCCGCCTGCTTCGGTGAAGGCCAAGGCACCAGCCGCGTGATCCCAAGGCATCAGCTTCAGGTCGATACCGAAGTTGCCAACGCCGAAGCACATCATTCGATAGGTATGACAGGCGCAACGCAGGTCCATCACACGTCCACGCTTGAGCAAATCGAGCTGAAAACGCTCGCGCATGTGCTCTGGCAGCAATGCCGGGGCTCCGTAGCCAGCGAACTTGGTCTCGCCGCGCACCACCGCGTCCAGGTGTAGCTGCCGTTTCCGACCATCCGCCGTGCAGAACCACGTCCCGCCGCCGCGCCGCGCCACTACCCAATCGTCATTGACCGGATCATAGAGAAGGCCGAACACGGTCTCACCCTCGTGTGTTACGGCCAGCAGGACGCCAAAAATCGACAGCCCCATTGCGAAATTCCACGTGCCGTCGATGGGGTCGATGATCACCGCAGTTTCTGCCAGCCCGATCCGCTCGAGCAGAGAAGAATCCTCGGCCACCGCCTCTTCGCCGATGACTTCCGCAGTCGGCATTATCCGGGCGACGGCTGTCGTGATCGCTTCTTCCGCACGGCGGTCAGCAATTGTTACGAGATCGTCGGCGTTGGCTTTCGTGTCGATCGCCGCAGTGTCGAGGTTGCGAAACCGCGGGAGGATTTCGGCCTTCGCAGCAGCGCGAACGGCTTCGACCAGGTCGCGTTCCTGGTCAGTAGTGGGGATCATGCAGCATCTCCTATGCGCTTGGCGGGTCACCACGCCAGGTCTTCCGGCGCATCGGTCTGAACGACTCAGATACCGGCAGCGTGAAGCCTGCCGCAGACCGTGTTGTGGCCATCGCGCGCAGCATCGTCGGTATCGCCGCAACAGGCAACCATCCACCGTGCAGACTCCAGCGAACCGAAAAAGGTGCGCATGCGCGCCGTTTCCACGCCATCGGGGGCGGTAGAAGCCTGATCGACCACATGCACCGTTGTCGCCACGGGTCCGAGAAGGCCTTCGAGATTTTCTATGCGGAAAGCGGGTCGTGATCGGCACTTCCGGATTGGGCGGCCGCCCTTGATCGGCCCACCGATACCGTGGCGCTGACCGACGCGTCTGTACCACTCCCGGACCGACCCACGCCGACGACACCGTGAAGTCTGGCAACGCCTACCGGCTGTCAAGAAACCGATACCAGCTGTAGGCGGCCGGAAGAAGCAACCGACGATAGCGCCCAAGTGGAAAGCGGGCCAGTGGCCGGCGCATGAATTCCGGAAAAGGGCGCTCCACCGCCCGGCCCAATGCAAGTTCGGCCATGATGGTTCCCGCGTAGGTGCCCATTGCAACGCCGTTTCCGTGGTAGCACATGGCGGCAAAGGCGTTTTCCAGCCCCGGGATCGGCCCTGCGAAGGGAGTCCGGTCGCGGGCCATGGCCACAAGACCAGACCAGAAATAGGGTGTTTCGACGTGACGCCACGCCGGGAAGATCCTGTCGAAATCCGCCCGCGCCATAGCACGGGTTTCAGCAAGTGCGGCATCACTTGCCCGCACGGCACCGCGAAGCCCGAACAACATGCGGCGGTCCGGCATAAGCCGGAAGTAATGCAGCAAGCGACGCGTGTCATAGCACATCTGCGCGGACGTCCAGCCCTGCGCCGCGATCTCCGCATCGGTAAGCGGGCGCGTCACGAGAATATTGCTCTGCACCGGCAGGTAGCGGCCCGCCATCCAGTTGGGCAGGTCGTCCGCGCTGTAGCCGTTGGTTGCCATGAGCAACCGTTTTGCCTGCACCCGGCCGTCAGCGGTGGAGAGACACCACTCCGCGCCATGCCGCGTGATGCCAAGCACGCGCGCATTTGCGAACAGACGCACACCAGCCGATGCGGCGGCGCGGGCGAGGCCGAGCGCATACTTCAGCGGATTCAGAGCGAACCCGATCGGGATCGTCAGAGCACCGTGGAATTCTGGGCTGGCGAGCCCCTGTTCCGCCATCTCTGCCGCCGAATGGAACTCGCAGCGCACATTTTGGTCCGCCTGCATTGCGCGCGCCGTCTGCCGAAGTCCGGCGACATCGGATGCGCGATGGGCCAGGATCGTCTCGCCCTCTGAATGCACATCTGCATCAATCCCCAAACGGTCGAGTAGCCCGTCCACCAGATCGACAGCCTGCCGTTTCGCGGAACTGAACGCGTGCGCATCCGCTTCGCCGTATCGTCTCCGCAGCGCTCTATCGTCGAGTGCGGCGCCTCCGAGGCAACAGAAGCCGCCGTTCCGCCCGGACGCTCCCCAGCCGGGCTCCTCCGCCTCCAGAACGACGACGTCGACCCCGGCCTCGGCCAAATACAGCGCCGCGCAGAGCCCGGTATAACCACCGCCGACCACGACCGTGTCGCACCGGACCGGCCCGTCGAGCGACTGGTACTTGGGCGCCGCATCCGCCGTGACGGTGGTACGCCAGTAGTTTTCCTCGACCGGCCGCGGCCCGTAGGCCATGTCTTCATATATCCGTTTCACGACAGGTATTCTTCGGGGAGTCAGGCGGCCTGCATCGCCGCCTTCTCCTCGCGTGCCTGCCGGGCTATCGCTCGTTTGGACATCACGGAAGTGGCAATCACGCCGACCGCAACGATGCAGATCATGATCGTTGAAAGCGCGTTGATCTCCGGGCTGACGCCGAGGCGCACGGACGAGAAGATCTTGATCGGCAGCGTCGTCGAACTGGGACCGGCTGTGAAGGAAGCAATCACCAGATCATCGAGCGACAGCGTGAAAGCCAGCAGCCAGCCAGAGATCACCGCGGGCAGGATGATCGGCAGGGTCACGAGTCGGAAGGCCTCGAACGGCGTGCAGCCAAGATCGAGGGCCGCCTCCTCCACCGACCGGTCGAAGGACACGAGGCGCGAGGAGACCACCACGGAGACGTAACACATGGAAAAGGTCGTATGCGCCAGAACGATCGTGAAGACGCCGCGATCCAACCCGATGGCGATGAAGAGCAGCAGGAGCGAAAGGCCGGTGATGACCTCCGGCATGACGAGCGGGGCGTAGATCATTCCGGAAAACAGCGTGCGGCCGAAGAACCGTCCCCCACGCACCATCACATGCGCCGCCATCGTACCGAGGATTGTTGCCGCAGTTGAGGATGCGACGGCGACCTTGAGTGTGACCCAGGCGGCATCGAGGAAGGCCTCGTTGCGAATAAGCTCGCCGTACCACTTGGTCGAAAACCCTGCCCAGACCGTCACCAGCTTGGACTCGTTGAACGAGAAGATGATGAGGATCAGCATCGGCACATAAAGGAAGGCGAAGCCGAAGGTCAGGGAGACGGTGTTGAACCACGTCAGACGCCTCATTTCTCCGCCTCCTGCTGCCGTTCCTGCTGGCGCTGAAAAAGGACGATCGGGATAATCAGGAGCGCCAGGAGCACGACCGCCACGGCCGAGGCCACCGGCCAGTCGCGATTCGAGAAGAACTCCTCCCACAGAACCTTGCCGATCATCAGCGTGTCCGAGCCGCCCAAGAGCGACGGGATCACGAACTCCCCGAGAGCCGGGATGAACACAAGGAAACAACCGGCGATCACGCCCGGGCGCGACAACGGAAGGGTCACGAGCCAAAAAGCTGTCGTGCGCGTGCAGCCAAGGTCTTCGGCAGCTTCCAGAAGCGAGCCGTCAAGTTTCTCCAGCGTGGAGTAGATCGGCAGGATCATGAACGGCAGGTACGTGTAGACGATGCCGATGTAGACCGCCGTGTTGGTATTCAGGATCGTCAGTGGCTCCGAAATCAGTCCGGTCCAGAGCAGGAACTGGTTCAGGAACCCTTCGTTGGACAGAATGCCCATCCACGCATAGACGCGGATCAGAAACGACGTCCAGAACGGCAGGATCACCAGCATCATGAGCGTCGGGCGCCATTCGTCCGGCGCATTCGCCATGCCGTAAGCGATCGGGAAACCCACCAGCAGCGTCAAAAAGGTGGACACCACCGCAATTTGTAGGCTCGAAAGGTACGCTTTCCAGTAGAGGTCATCCTGGGTCAGCCAGACGTAGTTCTCGAAGTCGAGCTGTGAGAGGAAGTCCTTCAACCCGGCCCAACCGGCCGAGATATCCAGGGTCGGTGTATAGGGCGGGATCGCAAGTTCAACGTCCGAGAGCGAAATCTTCAGAACGATGACGAAAGGCACCAGAAACAGTGCCAGCAGCCACATGTACGGGACGAGGATCAAGAGGGCCTTGCGCGGGTTCATTGGCCTATCCCGTCAAAACCACACCGGCCGTTTCACTCCACCAGAGCCAGACCTCGTCGTCCCAGGTGAACTTGCGGCGTTCGATCCGGCGGGTGTTTGCTGTCTGGGCCTTGAAGATTTCTCCGGTCGGGATCTGCACATGGTAGGTGGAGATGTTGCCAAGGTAGGCGATGTCGATGATCTTGCCCTGCATGATGTTCGACTTTCCCTCGGGGTGCTCTTTCGAGATGTGCACCTTCTCGGGGCGAATAGCGAAGGTGCAGCGGGTCCCGTCGGCAATGGGTTGCATCGGCGTTCCAACGATGGGCGGCTTTCCTTCTGCCCAGTGGATCTCGATCTTGCCGTCCCTGTGATGCGCTGAGGCCGTGCCCTCCACCAGATTCACGTCGCCGATGAAGTCGGCCACGTAGACGGAGTTCGGTGTCTCGTAGATCCGGTCGGGCGTATCCACCTGAACCATCTTGCCGTGGTCCATCACGGCGACCCGGCTGGCCACGGTCATCGCTTCTTCCTGATCATGTGTGACGATCACGAATGTGGTGCCCGTTGTCTCCTGGATTTCCATGAGTTCGAATTGCGTGTCCGTTCGGAGCTTCTTGTCGAGCGCTCCGAGCGGCTCGTCGAGCAACAGGAGTTTGGGCGCCTTTGCGAGGCTGCGGGCCAGGGCCACCCGTTGCCGCTGGCCTCCTGAAATCTGGTGCGGCTTTCGCCCGGCGAATTTCTGGAGTTGCACAAGACGCAGCATTTCATCGACTCGCGCGGCGATCTGGTCCTTCGGCAACTTGTCCCGCTTCAGCCCAAAGGCGATGTTTTCGGAGACGGTCAGGTGGGGGAACAGCGCGTAGGACTGGAACATCATGTTCACCGCGCGCCTGTTGGGCGGTACGGAGCCTATGTCCGACCCATCGAGCAGTATGTACCCTTCGGTCGGCGTCTCGAACCCGGCGAGCATACGCATCAACGTGGTCTTTCCGCAGCCCGATGGTCCAAGCAGGGCGAAGAACTCCCGCGCGTATATGTCCACCGTCAGATTGTCGATTGCGGTGAAATCGCCAAATCGCTTGGTGACGTTCTGAAACTGGATCAACGGCCGTTCGGCCGGGTCGTTCCATGGCGCAAAAACACTTGGTCCGGTGGAAGGCGCTGGTTCGGACATCGCAACTCCGTACGGGCTGAAGTAAGGAGAAGACCCCGCGGCCAGAGGCGCGCGGGGTCGGATGAGGGAGTGTTATGTACCGGACTTGATCTTGGTCCAAAGCCGCGTCACGACGCGCTGGACCTTGGCCGGATACGGCGTCGTCGTGAAGAGATTCTCCAGCGTTGCCTCGTCGGGATAGATGGCCGGATCGCCGATCACATCTTCCTCAAGGAATTCCTGCGACGCCTTGTTGCCATTCGCGTAGTAGACGTAGTTGGATGCCGCGGCCATGTTCTCCGGGTCCATGATGAAGTTCAGGAAGGCGTGCGCCCCATCCGGATTCGGCGCATCCGCCGGGATTGCCATCATGTCGAACCACATTTGCGCGCCCTCTTTGGGAGCGTGGTAGGCGATTTCCACCCCATTCTCGGCTTCGGCGGCACGGTCGCGCGCCTGAAGGACATCCCCGGACCAACCAACGGCCACGCAGATGTCACCGTTGGCGAGAGCGTTGATGTACTCAGAGCTGTGGAACTTCTGGATGTATGGCCGGACGGCCATGAAAACGGCCTCTGCCTTGGCAATCACGTCCGGGTCATGACTGTCCGGATCCTCGCCAATGTACTTCAGTGCGGCCGGGATCATCTCGGTCGGCGCATCGAGGATGTGCACACCGCAATCCGCGAGCTTCTCCATGTTTTCCGGATTGAACACCAATTCCAGGGAGTCGATCGGCGCATCCTCTCCCAGGGCTTCAGTCACCTTGCCGACGTTTACGCCGATACCGGTGGTGCCCCACATGTAGTTGATCGCGTATTCGTTGCCCGGGTCGTACTGCTCTGTACGATCAAGTATCACATCCCAGAGGTTTTCCGCGTTCGGTAGCTTGCCCGCGTCGAGCTTCTGGAAAGCGCCGGCCACGATCTGACGCTGCAGGAACGTGCCGGTCGGGACAACCACATCGTAGCCGGACCCACCGGCGAGCATCTTCGTTTCCAGCACTTCGTTGCTGTCGAAGACGTCGTAGACGAGATCAAGGCCGGTCTCGGCCTCGAACTTCTCCAGCAGGCCCTCGTCGATGTAGTCGGACCAATTGTAAACGCGGACTTCGTCCGCCGTGGCGGCACTTGCCACCACCGACACCGACGCCATCAGCGCCATCATTCCCTGTTTCATGGATGAACTCCCATTATCGTTCGTTGTCTCTCTCAGGTCTCGGCCCGATATTTTATTTGATCAAACGCTGCTTTTCGACGCAAGCTTCCGCTGAAGGACCGAAAATGCAAGCCCGAAGTTCGCCGTCGCCATGTTTCCCGATGGTCCCTGACTGAGAAAAAGGCAACAACCGTGACCACGCAAGAGTCAAAGACCCCGGAGCATCAGGCAATCTACGCACGCCTGCGCGACATGATCCTATTCGGCGAAGTCGCCCCCGGTCAGTCGGTCACCATCCATGGCCTCAAGGAACGCATCGGTGCGGGCATGACACCCGTCCGGGAAGCGATCCGTCGGCTTATCGCCGAAGGCGCGCTGGAAAATCTCGAGAACCGTCGCATCTGCGTTCCGGAAATGACACTTAACCAACTGGAACAAATCAGTTTCGCACGGCTGGCGATTGAACCGGAACTCGCGCTTCGCGCCGCTCAGAATGCCGATTCTGCGCTCACTGAAGACCTTGCAGAGATCGATTCTCGGTTGGACTTGGCTATCGAACGCGGCGATGTGAAGGGGTACCTTGAGCACAATTACCGCTTTCATTTTCGATTGTACGAACAGGCTGACGCAGACGTTCTTTTCACGTTGGCTGGCGGCCTCTGGTTGCGCGTTGGCCCCTCCCTGCGCATCGTCTGCGGACGTTACGGCACTTCGAATCTCCCCGATTTCCACGACACGGCAATGGATGCACTCGCCGCGGGCGACCCGCATAAGGTTTGTGCATATGTTGAAAAGGACATTCGTCAGGGGTTGGAGCAGATTCGTCTGTCGCTGACAGAATCGGAGGGCCAGCAGGACCAGGTCCGGTTTCGTTGACTCTCCCCTAAATTTGATCATAAGTCCTGGGGTATCGAAATCAGCCGTTTGCCGGACTGACATTTGGCACCCCCCAACCATACTGCGGCGGCTCGAAACATCCGAAGGACACTCGTGACATGTCGAGATACAAGAACAGTTGGATCGGCCATTTGCCGGAAGCGTTCCTCGACTACCTTGGCGAACGGCGCCTGGAGGAGGTCGAGGCTATCATCCCCGACACGGTCGGCATGTCGCGTGGCAAGGCGATGCCCAGCCACAAGTTCAACCCTGAGGAAACGTTCTTCCTGCCAATCTCCCTCTTCTATCAGACCATCTCCGGCGAATACGTCGACATGGACATTGAGGATCAGTGGCTGGAGAAAGACATCGTACTCCGGCCGGATATGGCAACCGCGACCGCCGTTCCCTGGGCAGACGACCCGACGCTGCAGGTGATCTGCGATCTGGAGACGCGCGACGGTGAACCTCTCGGCATCGCGCCACGCAATGTACTAAAGCGCGTTCTTGGGTTTTATGCGGACAAGGGCTGGCGCCCGGTCGTCGCACCGGAGCTGGAATTCTATCTCACGAAACCCAACACCGACCCGAATGAGCCGATCGAACCGCCGCTGGGTCGAACCGGCCGCAAAGGCGCCAGTCGACAGGCCTACTCCATGGTCGCCGTGGACGAATACGGCGAGGTGATCGACACGATCTATGATTTCGCCGAAGCGCAAGGGCTGGAAATCGACACGGTGATCCAAGAGGGCGGTGCCGGTCAGATCGAGATTAACCTCTTGCATGGCGACCCGCTAAGGCAGGCCGACCAGGTCTTCTACTTCAAACGCACAATTCGCGAGGCCGCGCTGAAGAACGGCGTTTTCGCCACTTTCATGGCCAAGCCGATGCGCGACGAGCCGGGCTCCGCCATGCATATCCACCAGAGCGTGGTGGACCGTGATGGCCGCAATATCTTCGCTGCGTCCGACGGATCCGAAACCGAAGCCTTCCGGCATTTCATCGGCGGATCGCAACATTATCTGATGTCCGTCGTGCCCCTTCTCGCGCCCTATGTGAATTCCTTTCGCCGCTTCTATTCAGAAGGGATGAGCGCGCCAACAAACCTCGAATGGGGCAAAGACAACCGCACCACCGGCCTTCGTATTCCCAATTCCAACCCGGAGGCCCGGCGGGTCGAAAACCGCGTGATCGGGATTGATTGCAATCCGTATCTCGCCATCGCCGCAAGCCTCGCCAGTGGCTATCTCGGCATTGTAAACCGCGTCGAGCCACGCGAGATCGCCCTGCACGAGGTCTACGAAACCGAGACCAACCTGCCCGGTGGGCTTGCTCCCGCGCTGGACCTCTTCGATGACGACCACGAGGTGCGCGACCTGCTGGGACGCGACTTCTGTCACATCTACTCCGGCATAAAACACGCCGAACACGATGAATACAAAAGGGAAATTTCGCCCTGGGAACGCCAGCACCTGCTGCTGAACGCATAAAGAGGAACCCCGCATGAACATGATATCCAATCATCCGCCGACAGCGGAGTTGCAGGCAATGGATGCCGCCCACCACATGCATCCCTTCACCGACGGCGACGATCTTGCCGCAAAGGGCGCCCGCATCATCACCCGCGCCAGTGGCGTAACGCTCACCGACAGCGAAGGGGAGGAGATCCTCGATGCCATGGCCGGGCTCTGGTGCGTGAACGTGGGTTATGGCCGAGACAGCCTCGCCGAAGTCGCGGCGCGGCAGATGAAGGAACTGCCGTATTACAACACGTTCTTTCAAACGTCGCACGTGCCGGTTATCGCGCTCAGTCGCAAGCTGGCCGAGCTGGCTCCCGGCGATCTGAACCACGTGTTCTACGCCTCAGGTGGTTCGGACGCCAACGACACGAATGTGCGTCTGGTGCGGCACTACTGGGCGGCCAAGGGCAAGCCGGAAAAGACGGTGATCATCAGCCGGAAAAACGCCTACCACGGCTCCACCATGGCGGGCGCCAGCCTCGGCGGCATGACGGGGATGCACGCGCAGGGCGGCCTGCCGATCCCCGACATCGTCCATATCGGCCAGCCGAACTGGTGGGCAGAGGGCGGGGAGATGAGCCCGGAGGAGTTCGGCCGTGCGCGGGCGCGCGAACTCGAAGAGAAGATCGCTGAACTGGGCGAGGATCGTGTCGCGGCCTTCATTGCAGAGCCAATACAAGGCGCAGGCGGCGTCATCATCCCGCCGGAAAGCTACTGGCCGGAGATTCAGCGAATCTGCGATGCGCACGAGATTCTGTTGATCGCGGACGAAGTGATTTGCGGTTTTGGCCGGACCGGTGCGATGTTCGGCTCCCTGACCTTCGGCATCCGGCCCCACATCATGACGGTGGCAAAGGGGCTTTCCTCCGGCTACGCGCCCATCGGCGCGTCCATCGTCTGCGACGAGGTGGCCAACACCGTGGCCGCGGCGGGCGATTTCAATCACGGATATACCTATTCCGGTCATCCCGTGTCCTGTGCCGTGGCGCTGGAGAACCTGCGCATCCTGGAAGAAGAAAAACTGGTGGAGAACGTGGCCACGGTCACAGGCCCCTACCTGAAAGAAAAATGGGAGCAACTTGCGGACCACCCGTTGGTGGGTGAGGCGGTCATTCGCGGGTTTATGGCTTCCATCGCACTCACGCCAGACAAGGCCGCGCGAGCCCCTTTTGCCGCGTCGGCGGGCACCGTGGGCTTTATCTGCCGCGACCATTGCTTCTCCAGCAACCTCGTCATGCGCCACGTCGGAGACCGGATGATCATCGCCCCACCATTGGTGCTGACGAAATCGGACGTGGATGTTTTGATCGACCGCGCCGTTCAGGCGCTCGACCTCACACTGACCAAGATCAAGGAAGACGGTATCTACCGGTAACGCTCCATGGACCTGCTAACTGCGAATGACCGGCCCGGGGAATACCCCGGGTCGTACTACGCCGCCATGGCCAATCCTCTGCCACCCTTTCCGGTCGCCGAGGGCAATTTGCGCTGTGATGTCTGCGTCGTCGGGGCCGGCTATACTGGCTTGAGTACCGCGCTTCATCTGGCAGAGCGCGGCTACGACGTGATCCTGCTCGACGCCCAGAGAGTGGGCTTCGGCGCATCCGGGCGCAATGGTGGGCAGGTGTGGCCCGGGCTGCGGATGGACAGGTACGACCTGGAACGCCTCCTCGGGCTCGATGATGCTCGAAAACTTTGGGACATCTCTTTGCAATCTGTCGACATCGTTCGCGATTTCACCAGACGCCCGGAGATGGCCGATTGCACCTATCACCCGGGCCTGATCCACGCGGATCATCGGGCGCGCTTCGTTCCGGAATCGAGTGCCTACGTGGACATGCTACGAGACGATTATGGCTACCCCCATATGCGCGCGCTTGACCGGGAGGAAATCCGTCATCTGGTAGGATCGAGTGCCTACCACGGTGGCTTCCTCGACACGAATGCCGGTCATCTGGATCCGCTGCGCTTCGCACTCGGCTTGGCGCGCATTGCCCAGGCCGCCGGTGTTCGCATTTTCGAGAGGTCGAAAGTGACCGCGGTGGATAAGGGAGACCCGCCGAACGTCCGCACCGATGCGGCGACCATCGTCGCCGGCCACGTCGTGCTGGCTTGCAACGGGTATCTTGGCGGGCTCGACAGCCAGGTGGCCGCCCGCGTCATGCCAATCAACAACTACATCGTTGCCACCGAGCCTTTGACGCCGGACGCGCAAGCGGAAATCATCCGTGGCGACTACGCCGTCGGAGACAGCAAGTTTGTCGTCAATTACTACCGTTTTTCGGAGGACCGACGCTTGCTCTTCGGTGGCAGCGAAAGCTACGGATACCGATTTCCCGCCGACATCCGGAAACTCGTCTCGAAACCGATGCTGGAGATCTTTCCGCAGCTTGCGGGCGTGAAGCTCGACTACGCCTGGGGTGGAACCCTTGCGATCACGATGAACCGGATGCCCCATTTCGAGCGGCTGGCAGGCAATATCCTCAGCTTCTCGGGTTACTCCGGCCACGGGCTGGCAATGGCCACGCTTGCCGGCCAGATCGCGGCGGAAACCATCGCTGGCCAGGCCGAACGTTTCGACATGATGGCACGCGTTCCCACACCGCGTTTTCCCGGAGGACCCCGGCTACGCAGTCCGCTACTCGTGCTCGCCATGCTTTGGTACTCACTGCGCGACCGGCTCTAGCGCGCGCAGTGCAGCCTTCTTCTGTCGAAAAATATCCCCGCCGGAGGCACGATTTCTCTTGAGAGAAATCGCCGCCGCGCAGCGGCGCCCTCCCCTTCTGGGGGCAGTCGATGGTCAGCCCAAGGCGTAGATCTCTGCCAGCCGGTCAACCACGGTCTCAGGCGCCAGTTCTTCGCTTTCGCCACTTCGACGGCTCGTCAATTCCACAACGCCGGACTTCAAACCGCGCGGCCCGACCGTGATCCGCCACGGCAGGCCGATAAGGTCCATCGTGGCGAACTTGGCGCCCGCCCTTTCGTCGCGATCGTCGTAGAGCGGGTCCAGCCCCTTGGCGGTGATTGCCTTGTAGAGATCCTCGCAGGCCGCATCGGTCGCCGCGTCGCCCTGCCGTAGGTTGACGATACCGCAGTGGAACGGCGTAACCCCTTCGGGCCAGATGATGCCGTTCTCATCGTGGTTTGCCTCGATCAGAGCTCCGAGCAAACGGCTGACGCCGATCCCGTGCGATCCCATATGCACGGGCACCTGATTGCCCTCACCATCGGAAACCGTCGCTCCCAACGGCTCCGAATACTTGGTGCCGAAATAGAAAATCTGGCCAACTTCGATCCCGCGCGCCTCGCGGCGACGCGCTTCGGGCACCTGCGCCTCGAACACGGATTGCTCGTGGGTGTCGTCAGTGCGGGCGTAGCGGGAGGTGAATTCTTCCAACACGGCCTGACATTGTTCAACACTATCGTAGTCGATCGCCCGCTCACCGAACCGCAGCTCTGTGATCTCGCTGTCGTAGAAGACCCCACTCTCGCCGGTCTCCGCCAGCACCAGGAATTCGTGGGTGTCGTCGCCGCCGATGGGCCCGCTTTCGGCGCGCATCGGGATCGCCTGCAACCCCATCCGCTCATAGGTGCGCAGGTAGCTCACGAGGTGGCGGTTGTAAGCGTGCAGCGCGGCTTCCTTCGTCAGGTCAAAATTGTAGCCGTCCTTCATCAAGAACTCGCGGCCGCGCATAACACCGAACCGCGGACGGATCTCGTCGCGGAACTTCCACTGGATCTGGTAGATCGTCAGCGGCAGATCCTTGTAGGATTTCACATAGGCCCGGAAGGTGTCGGTGAACATTTCCTCGGCCGTCGGCGAAAAGAGCATGTCACGGCCGTGCCGGTCCTGCATCCGCAGCATTTCCTCGCCGTAGCCGTCATAGCGGCCGGACTCCCGCCACAGGTCGGCCGACTGCAATGTCGGCATCAGCACCGGGATATGACCGGCGCGCTGTTGCTCCTCGTGCACGATCTGTTCGATGCGCCGCAGCACCTTGTAACCCAGCGGCAGCCAGGAATAGATACCGGCCGCCTGCTGGCGGATCATGCCGGCGCGCAGCATCAGCCGATGGCTGACGATCTGGGCGTCCGCGGGCGTTTCCTTCAGGACGGGCAGGAAGTAGCGGCTCAGGCGCATATGTCGATTCCTTCGTGACGTTCGGTCCTCCGTTACTTGAAAGGCCGGGGGGTGTTCCAGCCCCGCGCGCCCTTCCCAGCGACAATTTCGGTCCAAACATCTGCCGGACGGCGTTGCACCGGCTTGTAATGTCGGTCCGGCTGGGCGAAACCCCGGGGGCGAAAGGAGACGCCATGTCGCTACCAGTCAAGACCCAGATGAAGATCTGGAGCGCCGTCGCCGTGGCGTTCCTTGGCTTGATGTGGCTGCTCGGCGACGTGATCCTGCCGTTTGTTCTGGGCGCCGGCATAGCCTACCTCCTCGATCCGATTGCAGACTGGTTTGAGAAACACGGCCTCTCGCGCGCCGCGTCGGTGTCGATCATTACCGTCGCCGGTCTGGTGGTATTTGTTGTGGCCATCCTGCTGGTGATCCCCACTTTGGTCGAGCAGACCGCCAATCTGTTTGCCGCGATCCCCGATCTCGCCCGCGACCTGCAGAATTTCCTGACCGCACGGTTTCCATCGCTGGTGGACGCCGATTCCACGATCCGCAAATCGCTGGCGTCGCTGGGATCGATGATCTCGTCTCGCGGAGCGGAACTGTTGGAAGGCGCGATGGGGTCGGTCAGCGGAATCGTCAATATCGTCATGCTTCTTGTGATCGTCCCGGTGGTCAGCTTTTACCTGCTGCTCGACTGGGACAGGCTTGTGGGACGCATCGACGAGTTGCTGCCGCGAGATCACGCACCGGTCATCCGGCAAATCGCCCGGGACATCGACGCCACGCTCTCAGGCTTCGTGCGTGGTCAGGGCACCGTATGCCTGCTGCTGGGTATCTACTATTGCATCGGGCTTGCGCTCGTCGGCCTCGACTTCGGCCTCGTCGTCGGCGCGCTTGCGGGCCTCCTGACCTTTATCCCCTACATCGGTGCCATGGTCGGTGGCGTGCTGGCCATTGGTCTCGCGATGTTCCAGTTCTGGGGTGACTGGACGATGATCGGCCTTGTCGCGGCAATCTTCTTCTCCGGTCAGTTCCTGGAGGGCAACGTGCTGACGCCCAATCTGGTCGGAAGCTCTGTGGGCCTGCACCCCGTCTGGCTGCTTCTCGCGCTGTCGGTGTTCGGCTCCCTTTTCGGATTCGTGGGCATGCTTGTCGCCGTACCGGTTGCCGCAGTGATCGGTGTCATCGTTCGCTTCGTCACGGGTCAATACATGGAAGGCCAGCTCTACCAGGGGCAACAGGCCCTCAAACGCGATGCCAGGGAGGTGGCAGAGCAGCTGCGCGGGACTGACGATCTCTGATGGCCGAACAACTCGCCTTCGAATTGCCGGTGCGCGCCGCCACTGGTCGCGAGGATTTTTTCGTGGCGCCAGCCAACGCGCTCGCGGTAGCGGAGATCGACCGCTGGCAGGAATGGCCCGCCCGGAAACTGGCGCTCATCGGTCCGGAAGGTTCCGGCAAAAGCCATCTCGCGCGGGTCTGGTCGAGCGCTGCCGGAGCGCGGGTATACGCCGCGCGCGCGCTCGTCGGCATTCCTCCAGCGCCGGGAAATCTCGCGGTGGAGGACGTGCAGGACATCGCGGGTGACACACAAGCGGAAACAGCTCTGTTTCATTGGCACAACCTCGTGCTGGCAGAAGGGGGGCACCTGCTCCTCACCGGGAATGGTCCGCCGGCGCTCTGGCCGTTTACCTTGCCAGATCTGGCAAGCCGTATTCGCGGGACGCCAATCGCCCGGCTCGACCCGCCGGACGATCAGCTCTTGCAGGCCGTCTTGCTGAAGTTGTTCACCGACCGACAACTCGTCCCGCCGCCCAGCCTGCTCCCCTGGCTTGTCAGTCGCATGGACCGTTCATTCGCTGCCGCTGGAGAATTTGTTCATGCGCTCGACGCCGTTGCGCTCGGGACCGGACGGCCGATTGGACCGAAACTCGCGAGTGAGGTCTTGGAGCGATTGCGGGACCAGAATAAATAGATGCTGGCAGCCGATGTCCGAAGGGCCGATTTCGGGCAATGCGTGCTGTGAATACCGCCTCAAGCCCGCAGAAGGTTCCATGACCCAAGCTGATTTCCTGAAAGCACCGTTTCCCGAGCCCATCGAACTTCCGGCAGCCCACATCACGGGTCCGAAGCGCTTCTTCAATCGGGAGTTATCATGGCTGGCTTTCAACTGGAGGGTGCTGGAAGAGGCAACGAACCCCAAGGTACCGCTGCTGGAACGCGTGCGATTCGTCTCGATCTCGGCCACCAATCTCGACGAGTTCTATACCGTCCGCGTGGCGGGCTTGCGCGAGTTACAGCGCGAAGGTCACATGACACCCGCCGCGGACGGGCTCACGCCGGGCGAGCAACTCAAGGAAATCAACGAGAACGCGCGCGGATTGCTTCTGGAACAGCAGACCACTTGGAATCGACTGAAGCGCGAACTTGAAGCCGAGGGAATACGGCTGCTGACTCACTCCAAGCTGACCGCCGCGGACAAGGAGCATCTGAAAGAGCACTTCCTTGCACAGGTTTTCCCGGTTTTGTCGCCATTGGCCATCGATCCGGCCCACCCGTTCCCGTTCATCCCGAACACCGGGTTTTGCCTCGCGCTCCAACTCACCCGTGAATCCGACGGTGTGAACCGTCAGGCGCTGCTGCCGATCCCGGCGCAGATCGACCGCTTCGTGCGCCTGCCGAGTGAGCCTCAGGAGTATCGTCTCCTGCCGCTCGAAGACCTGCTGATCCTGCATCTCGGCTCGCTCTTCCCGGGATACCGGCTCGACGGGCATTGCGCCTTCCGCGTCTTGCGCGACAGCGATCTCGAGGTCGAGGAGGAAGCCGAAGACCTCGTCCGCGAATTCGAGGTCGCCCTGAAACGGCGCCGTCGTGGCGAAGTTATCCGCATGAAGATCAGCGCCGGTGCTCCGGCACCGCTGCGCGACACGATCATGGAAGAACTGGCCATTGGCGAGGCGGAGACGGTCGAGGTCAAGGGGCTGCTTGGCCTGGCCGACCTGAAGGAATTGGTGATTGACGACCGGCCGGACCTGCTCTGGCCCAGTTTCACACCGCGCGTGCCCGAACGCGTACAGGACCACGACGGCGACATGTTCGCGGCCATCCGGCAAAAGGACATGCTACTACACCACCCCTATGAGACCTTCGACATGGTGGTTCGGTTTCTCGCTCAGGCCGCGCACGACCCCAATGTGCTCGCCATCAAGCAGACGCTCTATCGTACGTCGAAGGACTCGCCCATCGTCTCCGCGCTCTGCGACGCGGCAGAGGACGGCAAGTCCGTGACGGCCCTCGTGGAACTCAAGGCGCGGTTCGACGAGGCCGCGAATATCCAGCAGTCGCGCAAGTTGGAGCGCGCTGGAGCTCATGTCGTTTACGGGTTCACCAACTACAAGACCCACGCAAAGATCAGCACGGTTGTCCGGCGCGAGGGCGAGCGGCTGGTGACCTACACCCACTACGGGACCGGGAATTACCACCCGATCACCGCGAAGATCTACACGGACCTCAGCTTCTTCACTTGCGATGACGCGCTCGGGCGGGATGCAACCAAGGTATTCAACTACCTGTCGGGATACGCGCAACCCAAGGTTCTGGAAAACATCGCCATCTCGCCGCATTCGCTCAAACCGCGACTGCTGGAACTCATCGCCCGAGAAGCGGAGCTCGCACGTGCAGGCAAGCCGGCCGAGATCTGGGCAAAGATGAACTCGCTTATCGAGGCTGAGGTAATTGATGCACTCTACGATGCCTCCCGTGCGGGCGTGAGGATCAACCTCGTGATCCGCGGCATCTGCGGACTGCGCCCCGGCATAAAGGGGCTCAGCGAGAACATCCGCGTCAAGAGTATCGTGGGGCGATTTCTGGAGCATTCCCGCATCGTTTGTTTCGGAAACGGCGCCGGACTGCCGAGCAAGCGTGCGCGCGTTTTCATCTCCTCGGCCGATTGGATGGGGCGCAATCTGAACCGGCGCGTCGAAACCCTGGTGGAAACCCATAACCCCACCGTCAAGGCACAGATCGTCAGCCAAATCATGGCCGCCAACATGGCTGATGAATCTCAGAGTTGGGTACTCAACGCGGATGGGTCGTTCACCCGTCACCCGGTCGGAGAAGATGACAGAGGGTTCAGCTGTCACCGATTCTTCCTTGAGAACCCCTCACTTTCGGGACGCGGAACTGCAGGGGCTGCAGACGTGCCGGAACTGACCCACAGCAAGGATTGACCTTCGTCGCCACCCCTGTTCATTGTCTTGTGGCAGGAGACTGGAGACGGACATGGACGATGGGATACCCGAACCCAACGGTGACTGGGACCCCTTCGACAGGCCAATCTTCGCGGACCCGGCGGCGCGCGCGCTTTCCCGGGTCGGCGTTCTCGACGTGGGGTCGAACTCCGTTCGCATGGTTGTCTTCGACGGCGCGGCGCGCAGTCCCGCCTATTTCTACAACGAGAAGGTGATGGCCGGGCTCGGTGCTGGCCTCGATCAGACAAATACGCTCAACCCGCGCGGACGCGAACGGGCGCTGGCCGCCATAAGGCGTTTTGCGACTCTTGCCGAAGGTATGGGAATATCGCCCCTCACCTCAGTTGCGACGGCGGCCGTCCGGGTTGCGGACGATGGCCCGGATTTCTGTCAGGAAGTCGAGCGTGAGACCGGTCAGAAGATTCACGTGATCGACGGAGAGGAGGAGGCACGGCTCTCCGCCCAGGGCGTCTTACTGGGGTGGCCGGAGGGCGAAGGCCTTGTCTGCGACATCGGCGGCTCGTCGATGGAACTCGCACGGATCCAAGGTGGCCGGGTCTGGGAGCGCGCGACAACTGCGCTCGGCCCCCTTCGCCTGACGACGATGAAGGGCGGCGCCAAGGCACGCAATCGCGAGATCAAGCAGGTCTTGGCGGACCTTGCCGAGCGGATCGAGCAACACGACAGACTCTATCTTGTCGGTGGATCCTGGCGGGCGATCGCCCGGCTCGACATGGTGCGCAAGGACTATCCCCTGTCGGTCCTGCACGATTACAGGATGACACCCAAATCGATCCGGGCAACCCTGGACTGGGTCGCCGGTCAGGACCTTGAGCAACTGCGCCAGACCGCGCGCCTTTCCTCGGCGCGAATATCGCTCGTTCCGATGGCAGGGGAGGTGTTGCGGCGGTTGCTCGCGACATTCCACATCCGGGAAGTTGTCACATCCGGATACGGTATTCGCGAAGGTCTGCTCTATGAGCAGATGCCGCACCGGATTCGCTCCCGCGATCCGTTGATAGAGGCCGCACGATACAGCGAGCTGACCTCGGCGCGACTTCCCGGCTTCGGCCCGGTTCTTTACGATTTCGTAAGCCCGCTGTTTCGACAACCGCGCGCGAATTCGCGTTGGATCAAGGCAGCCTGCCTGCTGCACGACGTGAACTGGCGCGCCCATCCGGATTATCGCGCGGAGATTTGTTTCGACAGTGCAACCCGGGGCAACCTTGGCGGCATTGATCATGTCGGGCGTGTTTTTCTCGGCCTGGCGCTGGCGCACCGCTACCGAAACGCGCGCCCCGGACACCGGTTCACGCCGCTTCTGGACATGCTGGAGCCGAAGCTGGTTCGGGAAGCGGAAATTCTCGGCAAGGCCATGCGATTTGGCGCAATGTTCTCGTTTGCCAATCCCAAGGGAATGGGTAGCTTTCGCTATCGCCCCAAGAAAGCGACGCTTGAACTCAGGCTTCCACCGGCATCTGCCTCGCTCTATGGCGAGGTCGCCGCCGCGCGCTTCGATTCCCTTGCGAGGGCCATCGGCGTTGAAACCAACGTTACCATGACAAATGGGAAATCGGCACGCTCCGGGCCGACCTAGAGTTCCACCTCGCCCTCTTCAGGCACCGGGACTTCAAGCGGCGTTTTCCGGCGAAGGATGATATCGCCGTTTGGCAGCTTCTCCGGTGGGTGGTACATGTCCAGATCGCCGATCATCTCGGAGAATTCCTCCAACATCGGCATGAAATCCTCCGCGAAGGCCCGGAGTTTCGGCTCCATCTCTGTTGCCAGATCGTCCATCAATGGTTCGATCTGCTCAGTGAGGCCGCGCAGGAGCAATTTGGCCCCCTCTTCAATCAGATCGACACCTTCCTCCACATCCCCCTCCTGCGCCGTCGCTGGGACGGGGACAATGGCCAACGAGAGGCAAAAGACAAGCGCGGTGCAGCGAATCATCATGCGTCGAGTATACGCGCCGTGGGTGGCCAAGGAAGCTCAGTCGTCGATGTCCACCGTCACAGGGAAGTGATCAGAGGCTGTCAACAGGGCGTCCCGCAACTCCGGGGTGCGGTAAAGAACCGGGTCGTCGAAGGGATGCCAGATGCGCCAGCGTGCGTTTCGGTCGACCAGATTCGGGGAAAGCATCACGAAGTCCAGAAGCGCTGAGAAATAGCGCTTCTCCACATCGTTGTAGAAACGCGCAGTCGCCGGGCGCGCCGCGGTGCGGGCCGCGAGCCCATGGCGCGCGTGCGGGTCAAAAAGTTGCTCAAGCGATGGCCGGTCGTGACCAAGGACGATTTCGACACCCGATCTGCCAAACAGTTTCTCGTAGTCATCCAACCCGGGACCGTCATTGAAATCGCCCAGAACTACCAGCGGATCGCCGGCCGCCATGTGCGCATCCACCCGCTGACGGAGCCAGATGCACTGTGCAAGCTGCTTGCGCCTGTTGGCGATCGAAAGCCGCATGATGTCACTCTCGTCCTGCGCGCCATGTGGCGCCTTGGACTTCACGTGTACACCGATCATCCTTATTGCAAATCCGCTGGCAGAGGTGATCGCCAACTCCAGCGGCGGCTTCGAGAATCGGACCACATCGAGCCGCGCATCTATGTCCAGATCGATCTGGAACGACCCATCAAAACGCGGGGCGTCCGCGGCGCCCTTCTTGCCGGCGAAATCACCGATCGGATCGTGCGCCGCGGTCAGAACGTCGGGGTCATAGAGGAGTGCAATCTCCTGTTCGGTATGGTTGGCAAAACCTACCACGGCACGACGCTGGCGCAGTTCGAACGTCTGCGCAAAATTCTCGAGCGCGCGCACCGTGCTGCGGCGCCGACTGTGATCCGGTGCCTCGACAATCAGGACGGCATCTGCCTGCATGGCAGTGAATACGATCCCGAGCGCCTCAAGTTGATCGGATCGGGTGACATTGTAACGCGCCGACCATTCCGCATCGGCAAGCGGTTGATCGTCGTCATCGAAGAGCGCGTTCATCCATTCGACATTGTACGTCGCGAGTCGCATACGGTCCGCCCTTTCCGCCGGCGTGGATGCCCGGTCGGTCGCGGGCTACCTTGCCAGCAAACGCGCACATGGCAACGTCAATCACCGCCTCGAATAACGCTCACCCGTCGTCGGTTCTTCGAAGATGCGCCTCCGTTCACGGTGCCCCGTCGCATCAGGAACTGACCAGTGCCTTCACGCTGAGATCTCCTCCCACGCCCGGTTGACCGCGATCAGCCGTTGCTCGGCGAGGCGAATGGCTTCCTCCGGAACGCCACGGGCGATCATTGTGTCGGGGTGGCTGTCGCGAACCGCCCGATGCCAGGCGCGCCGAATATCCTCAATCGGCGTTTCACGTGTCACTCCGAGAACGTCATAGGGATCAGGTGCCGCATCCGGCACGAACCTCGCGCGAAGGCTGCGGAACTCCGCATCCGTGAGGCCGAAAATCGTCGCCACTTCCAGCAGCATTTCGTTCTCGGCCGTATGGTACTCCCCATCCGCAGTCGCGATATGGAAGAGACCTTCCATCAGGTCGCGTAACACGTCGTGTCCATCTTCGAACAGCGTCGCTATTCGCCGGGCGTAGACATCGAAACCCGCCACGTCCTGCCTTGCAAGGTTGAAGACGCGTGCAGCATTGGCTTCCTCGTCCTTCGGGATGATGAATACCTCGCGGAATGCGCGCACCTCGTCTCGGGTAACTGTCCCGTCAGCCTTGGCGATCTTCGCACCGAGGGCTATGACCGCAATAGCGAAGGCAACACTGCGTTCGGGCGGTGTGCGCAGGCGATCGAACACCTCCGAGAGAGGCTCTCCGGAGGCCAGCGCGGAAAGCGCGGCCGATATGCGACTCCAGATCGACATGGGCGCACCCTAGCCCGGCAGCCGCGGCACCGACAGCGGTTTATGGAAGCATCCCCGGAGGCGCAGAAGGCGGCGCGTTTCGCGCCGCCTTGCCGGGTTCTGGACCGGAAACCGGCCGCTTTCTCTCGGTCGCTGGACCAGCGCTATGCAGCTGTGTCGCGCGGTGTGCCAATCAGTTGCATCAGTTCCTGAGCCGCGGCCGGAATGTTGGTTCCCGGTCCGAAAATCGCCTTCACACCGGCGTTGTAAAGATACTCGTAATCCTGGTGCGGGATGACGCCGCCACAGATGACCACGATATCGTCCGCACCCTGCTCTTTAAGCGCTTCGACCAATCGGGGTGCGAGTGTTTTGTGACCTGCTGCGAGGGACGAAATACCGACGATATGCACGTCGTTGTCGATCGCGTCCTGCGCGGCTTCCTCCGGGGTCTGGAACAGCGGGCCGACGTCCACATCGAAGCCGATGTCGGCAAAGGCGGTAGCGATCACCTTTGCACCGCGATCATGACCGTCCTGACCCATCTTGACCACGAGCATCCGCGGACGGCGTCCTTCCTTCTCGGCGAATTCCTCGACCGATTTCTGGATCGCGGAGAACTCGTCGTCGCCCTCGTAGGCTGCTCCGTAGACACCAGCGAGCGTCTTGATCTCGGCCTTGTGGCGGCCGAACACCTTTTCCATCGCCATGCTGATCTCTCCAACCGATGCGCGGGCGCGCGCGCATTCGACCGCGGCCTCCAGCAGATTGCCGCCTTCCTCGGCACGACGCGTGAGCTCCGCGAGCGTCGCCTGGCATGCGGCTTCGTCGCGGTCGGCGCGCATCTTCTCGAGCCGTGCGATCTGGCTCTTGCGTACGGCGACGTTGTCGACGTCGAGAATCTCCAACTCGGCTTCCTCGGGCAGCTTGTACTTGTTGACGCCGACGATGACCTCTTCGCCACGGTCAATCATCGACTGCCGTTTGGCGGCAGATTCCTCGATGCGGAGCTTAGGCATCCCCGAGTTCACGGCGGCGGTCATTCCGCCCATCTCCTCGACCTCTTCCATCAACGCCCAAGCCTTGTCGACCAGTTCGGCGGTGAGGCTCTCGATATAGTAGGAACCCGCCAACGGATCGACGACCTTGGTCACCTGCGTTTCCTCCTGCAGGATGATCTGGGTGTTGCGGGCAATCCGGGCGGAGAAATCGGTGGGCAACGCGATGGCCTCGTCGAGAGCATTCGTGTGCAACGACTGGGTGCCGCCGAGCGCAGCCGACATCGCCTCGTAAGCGGTGCGAATCACGTTGTTGTACGGATCCTGCTCGGCGAGGCTCACACCGGAGGTCTGGCAGTGGGTCCGCAGCATCTTGGAGCGCGGGTTCTTTGCGCCGAGTTCTGTCATGACACGGCTCCAGATCGTCCGCGCCGCGCGCAGCTTGGCGATCTCCATGAAGAAGTTCATGCCCATGCAGAAGAAGAAGCTGAGACGACCCGCGAACTTGTCGACTTCCATGCCGGCCTTGATCGCGGTGCGGACGTACTCGCGCCCATCGGCCAGGGTGAAGGCGAGCTCCTGTACAAGATCCGCGCCGGCTTCCTGCATGTGGTAGCCCGAGATAGATATCGAGTTGAATTTCGGCATCTCGTTGGCGGTGTATTCGATGATGTCGCCGATGATCCGGATCGAGGGATCGGGGGGGTAGATATAGGTGTTGCGGACCATGAACTCCTTCAGAATGTCATTCTGAATGGTGCCGGCCAGCACGGATTTGTCATGGCCCTGCTCTTCGCCCACGACGATGAAGTTGGCGAGAACGGGGATCACGGCGCCGTTCATGGTCATCGAGACCGAGACCTTGTCGAGCGGGATGCCGTCGAAGAGGATCTTCATGTCTTCGACACTGTCGATGGCCACGCCGGCCTTTCCAACGTCCCCTTCCACACGCGGGTGGTCGGAATCGTAGCCGCGGTGCGTGGCAAGGTCGAAGGCGACCGAAACACCCTGCTGACCGGCCGCCAGCGCACGGCGGTAGAAGGCATTGGATTCCTCGGCCGTCGAGAAACCGGCATATTGACGGATGGTCCAAGGACGGCCGGCATACATCGTGGCTTTCACACCGCGGGTGAAAGGCTCGAATCCCGGAAGGCTCCCCATGGTCTGGTCCAGTCCCGCCGTGTCTTCGGCCGTGTAGAGCGGCTTGACCTTGATACCTTCCAGGGTCTCCCACGTCAGGTTCTCCAGTGGCTTTCCCCGGAGTTCCTTCGTGGCAAGTTCAACCCACTCTTGTGGTAGCGACTTTTCCGTCATCGGATATGCTTCCTTCTGTCCTTTCTACCGGGCGCAGTTCGTTCATCTCCGCGCGCGCGATGAGGGTTGCGTGCCCGCTCGCGCCAAGGCGCAATCAGGCGAGATCTTCGGAGTATTGCGAGACCAGCGCCGCACGCGACGCCTCGCTGAACGGTTGCCATCGACCATTGGCATCCACCGGAAGGGAGACGGACAAAGCCCGACGTTGTCCGACAATACCGCGCCGAATTGCTCCGGAGAAGGGCTCCGGCGATGCCAATCGTGCACTCCCGCCATGTGCAACGTGAGACCTAGGGGCAACCGGCGCCCCAAATCGCGGCGAGTTGTCGCTCCGAAAGCAATCAACCCAACTCGAACGTCGCGGCAACAATCCACGCAGACCACAGCGCCTCGACCATCGCTTCGATCGGCTGGTAACGCTCTGGCGGGCGGCAAGCGGCGCAGCGCCGCTCCATCTGCGCAATGCGCATCGGGATGCGGTACGGACTCCGTCGAATTCCGCAGGTCGCAGATAAGCGACACATCGCCTTTCTGGCATTGCTCAAGGCACGTTACGATCACGGAAAGACGTGGCCATACGCGATTGCGATGCGATTTTCCCTTAGCTTTTGCCCGCTGCACCCCTATATCTTGAGCGACATCAGGAGAGCCCGACTTGCACTGGAAACCTCTGATCCGCTTGATTTCCATCCTTTCGTTCGCATTCGCCCTACCCGTCCAGGCACAGGACGGAACGAGCGATCCGGCGGCGGTGCCGGAACAGAATCTGGCGGTCGCAAGCACGGAAGGACTACAAATAATCGATGCCGAAAGCGTCGATCTGGACGCGTTTCTCTGGACGAAACGGGTACTGGCGGTGTTTTCCGACACGCCCGCCGATCCGCGATACGTCCAGCAAATGCAGTTGCTGACAGAACGTCCGCGAGATCTGATCGAACGGGACGTTGTCGTGGTTACCGATACCGATCCCGACGCTCGGTCGGATCTGCGCCGCAACCTCCGCCCACGTGGATTTGCACTGGTTCTGGTCGACAAGGACGGCGTGGTTAAACTTCGCAAGCCGTCACCGTGGTCGACGCGTGAAATTGCACGTTCCATCGATAAGACGCCGCTGCGCCGACAGGAAATCCGCGAGCGCAGCGGCACCTCCGGTTGACTGGTCAACGGGGCCGATGGGTCAGCCGGGACTGAATGGTCTGCGAGTATGCTGCGCCACGTTTGCGCGCATCCCGACGGATGTGACAATTCCCCGGTCAACCTAGAGCCCCCTCCCCGTCACGTTCCGCACCACCCAATGAAGGACGGCCATTCATCGACCGCATGTGGCGGTCGACTTGGAACCAACGGCGCATAGCGTTGCGCCGCGCCTTTCGAGCCGTTGCTTCCTACGCACAACACCGGTCTACTCGAACTCCATGATGACGTCGTCCACCGCAAGGCTATCCCCCGGTGCCGCGTTGACCTTGGTAACAACAGCCTGCTTTTCGGCGCGCAGAATGTTCTCCATCTTCATCGCCTCGATTGTGCAGAGCGCTTGCCCCTCCTGCACTTGCTGACCCTCGGTCACTTCGAGCTTAACCACCAGGCCAGGCATCGGGCACAGCAGCATCTTCGAGGTATCGGGGGGGAGTTTTTCGGGCATGAGGCGGGCCAACTCGCCCTGGCGTGGCGTGTAGCAACGAACCTTCATGTCTGCCCCGCGATAGCGGATCCGATAGCCTGCGGTTATCTTCTGCATCTTGAACGAATGCATCACATGCTCGATCTTCACGTGCGCGATGCTGTCGCCGGGTGTCCAATCGCTCTGCATCGCGATACGACGGCCATCCTCGAAGATCACGTCGGTGCCCTTTCGATGCGCCTCGACATTCACCGGGATTTCCTCCCCGTCAATCGAAATGATCCACTCGGTACCGACCTTCCGCTTGTGATTGTCCATCGTCCCGGAGATCCGGGTGCGCCGTATCTCCGCCACGCGATAGGCGCCCGCGGCGACCGCCGCGACCATTTGACGGTCCTCGACGGACAGTTGCACGTGATTGAAACCGTCGGGGTATTCCTCTGCAATGAAAGCGGTTGTGATATTCCCGGAGATGAAACGCTCGTGGTCCATTACCGCCGACAGGAACGGAAGGTTGTGGCCGATTCCTTCCACCTCGAAACCGTCGAGCGCATTGCGCATGGTTTCAATGGCCCTATCGCGATCCGGCGCCCATGTACAAAGCTTGGCGATCATTGGGTCGTAGAACATCGAGATCTCGCCACCCTCGAAGACCCCGGTGTCATTGCGCACGCCCCTGTCCGGTGCGGACACTTCTGCCGGCGGGCGATACCGCGTCAGCCGGCCGATGGAGGGCAGGAAGTTCCGATAGGGATCCTCGGCATAGAGCCTGCTTTCAATTGCCCATCCGTGGATCTTCACGTCGTCTTGGGTGATGGAAAGCGGCTCGCCATTGGCAACGCGGATCATCTGTTCCACGAGATCCACGCCTGTGATCAGTTCTGTGACCGGGTGCTCCACCTGTAGGCGCGTGTTCATTTCGAGGAAGTAGAAATTCTTCTCCCCGTCCACGATGAATTCGACCGTGCCGGCAGAGCAGTAGTCAACGGCCCGGGCCAATGCACAGGCCTGTTCACCCATCGCCTTGCGGGTGTCCGGGTCAAGAAACGGGCTGGGCGCCTCTTCGATGACTTTCTGGTTTCGGCGCTGAATGGAACACTCACGCTCGTTCAGATAGATGCAGTTGCCATGCTTGTCGGCGAGCACCTGGATCTCGATGTGGCGCGGCTGGGTGACGAACTTCTCGATGAAGATCCGGTCGTCACCAAAGGAGGATGCAGCCTCGTTCTTCGAAGACTGAAAACCCTCCCGTGCCTCCTCGTCATTCCACGCGATCCGCATCCCCTTGCCGCCGCCGCCCGCCGACGCCTTGATCATCACAGGATAGCCGATCTGCTGTGAGATCTTCACCGCCTCATCTGCATCCTCGATCAGTCCCATGTAGCCAGGAACGGTGGAAACGCCGGCTTCCTGCGCGATCTTCTTGGAGGTGATCTTGTCGCCCATGGAGACGATGGCCGACGCTGGCGGGCCCACAAATGCCACGCCTTCCTTTTCCAACGCCTCGGCGAACTTCGGGTTCTCGGAAAGAAACCCATATCCCGGATGCACGGCTTCGGCCCCGGACTGGCGGATCGCGTCCATCACCTTGTCGATGACGATGTAGGACTGGTTCGCCGGCGGTGGTCCGATGTGAACGGCCTCGTCTGCCATCTCCACATGCAACGCATTTCGGTCCGCATCCGAATAGACGGCCACGGTCTCGATACCCATCTTGCGAGCGCTCTTGATGACCCTGCAAGCAATCTCGCCGCGATTGGCGATCAGCAGCTTATTGAACATTCTCCACCCCTTCCGGTTCCTTGTTGGGGCTGCAGGGCAACCCTTTTGTATTCCTCAAATCGTTTTGATATCCCGCATTGCCGAGATCGGCCGGCGCGTGCTTGCCCGCGTCGCAGAACCAATGTCCGGCACGCATCGCCTGCCGCGTCCGATCGGCGCCAAATGCGGAAACGCGGTTCAGCCTCGTGATGCGACGAGACGGCCCATGCGATTGGTTTTGTTCGAAAGAAAAGAGGCGGCCGGGCATACAAATGCCGCGACCGCCCATAGTTGGAAAGGGTACCTTGATAGATCCCAAAAGCGACGGGTGTGCTGGGATGCGTCGCTTTCCGACCCTTCGTGCAACAATCACGCCGCGGTGCAAAGCTCTCGTCAACGCTGGGCGAGGTTTGGGCCAAGTCCCGCCGGATTCGAATAGCTCTCGGCAGGTTCATGCCCAAGTCTCCCCGTTGTCATCGTCGCCGCCGCTCCGCTCCGCAGGCGGTTCTGGATCATCGACGATATCGAATTTCGCGAGAACATGCGGGTAATTCGCCTGCACACTCGCAAGGTCGACCCGGAGCAAGGCCTCGTAGGATGCAGGATCAAACGGGTCTTCTGCCGGAACGACCTCACGCTCGAACAACCAGTTGAGTCGACCGGCATCGAGGTTGCCTCGTTCGAAGGGGGCATCCCCGAAGAACTCCATCAACGCTTGCAAAAAGGCTTCATCTGCCCGCCGGTCGGCGGGTTTACGGTCGGCATGGCGCTTTCGGGCGACCAAGGGCGTTGCGCCCCCCTTGTTTGAACGGCGCAATGTGAAGTGGAAATCGGTCCCCGTGAGCCGGCTTGGGAACCCGCGATGCTTCAGCATAGCCCCTCCACCATCGTCTGACCCGTCCGCGCGGCCGTTGCCCCATTGTTCATTATTGCCATACGCACCCCTCCGTCGTCGGAAGGTAGGCACCGATAAACATCGTGGCGTCGGGATCTGTTGCTCCGCGTTCCAATGCGCGGTCCATCAATGCAATCATCACCTGGTCGACCGCGCCCGTCTCGGCCACCGCATTCAATCCTTCGCTGTCACACAGGCGATCAAGATCCAGTGCGACATCCTCATATCCGAGGTCTCCGGATCGGCGGTCGATCCGTGGCGTAACGAAACGCAGAGTGAGCCATGTCTCCCCAGTCGCCTGTCGTTCCACGATGCGGTCGAGATAGGTGACTGTCAGACCGGACGGTAGAGTCACTTCCTGCGCGGCCACAATCTGGGCAGTCATCGCGATAGCCAACGGGGACGCAAGAAAGATCCGCCTCATGCCATCCTCCCGGCGCAACGAAGCCAGCGCGAACGGCGTTTTGGGTCCTCGAGCACCGCCGCAATCCGAGCCTCCAGACTGGCGCGATTGAAGGAATGTACGCTCACGCGCCCTCCTGCGCGCACAGAAAGCCCCTCTCCATCGGAACGAACCTCGATCACAGGCGAAAACCCCTTCTGCCCCTGCAATGAACGCCACACGTCCTGCCGGATCTGACTGGCCAGACGCCCGCGCGAGGCACGCGGCATGCGGGTTTCGGCCACGACATCGAACCGGGGCGGCAGATGCCGTGCAAGCGTCAGGACATCTCCGTTCCGCACAATGTGCCAGGGGTCACGCCTCATCTCACGCCCCCGCATTCGCGCGCAAAAGACCGCCCACGAAGCCATCGGATTGTCTTCCTCTCGAACACGTCGCGTTCCATCGACCTCTTCCACGTCAAGAAACTCAGGCCGCATGCAGGGGCATCCGAGGCCCGTGGCGGCCGGGATGTGTCCCGCACCAGCCGCTGCTCAGAGCGGGATGTTGTTGTGTTTTTTCCACGGCACTTCCCGCCGCTTGTTGCGCAGGCTGGCGAAAGCGCGCGCAACCCGTTTGCGGGTAGAACGCGGCTGTATCACCTCGTCGATGAATCCGCGCTCTGCGGCAACGAACGGGTTGGCGAAACGCTTCTCATATTCCGCCGTCCGCGCCGCGATTTTCTCTGGATCGCCAAGTTCGGAGCGGTAGAGGATCTCGGTTGCGCCCTTCGCCCCCATCACCGCGATCTCAGCTGTCGGCCACGCGTAGTTGATGTCGCCGCGCAGGTGTTTCGACGACATAACGTCATAAGCGCCGCCATAGGCTTTGCGGGTGATCACGGTGACTTTCGGCACCGTCGCTTCACCGAAGGCAAAGAGCAGTTTCGCGCCATGCTTGATGACGCCGCCGTATTCCTGTCCGGTCCCCGGCAGGAACCCCGGCACGTCCACGAAGGTCAGGATGGGGATCTCGAAGGCATCGCAAAAACGGACGAAACGTGCCGCCTTTTTCGAGCTGTCGATGTCGAGGCACCCGGCCAGCACCAGCGGTTGGTTTGCCACGATGCCGGTCGTTTGCCCCTCGATCCGCACAAATCCGGTAATGATGTTCTGCGCGTGATCGCCCTGGATCTCGTAGAAATCCCCCTCGTCGGCGACCTTCAGGATCAACTCCTTCATGTCGTATGGCGTGTGGGCGTTGTCGGGGATCAGCGTGTCGAGGCTTTCCTCGACGCGCGCAGGTGAGTCGAAGAACGGCCGCACCGGCGCTTTCTGCCGGTTGTTGGTCGGCAGGAAGTCGAACAGGCGCCGGATTTCGATCAACGCTTCCACGTCGTTATCGAACGCTCCATCGGCAACGCTCGATTTCTTGGTATGGGTCGATGCGCCACCCAGTTCCTCGGCCGTCACCACCTCGTTTGTGACCGTCTTCACCACGTCAGGGCCGGTGACGAACATGTAGGAGGTATCCCGCACCATGAAGATGAAGTCGGTCATTGCAGGAGAATAGACCGCGCCGCCCGCGCAAGGCCCCATGATCACCGAAATCTGCGGGATGACACCGGAAGCCTCGATGTTGCGCTGGAACACCTCGGCGTAGCCGGCAAGGCTGTCCACGCCTTCTTGGATACGGGCTCCGCCAGAGTCGTTCAGCCCGATCACCGGTGCGCCGTTCTGCACCGCCATATCCATAATCTTGCAGATTTTCTGAGCATGGGTGGCCGAGAGAGACCCGCCAAAAACGGTAAAATCCTGGCTGAAAACATACACCTGGCGCCCATTGATCGTGCCCCACCCCGTCACGACCCCATCGCCGGCGGGCTTGTCGGCCTCCATGCCAAACTCGGCACAACGATGGGCGACGAACATGTCGAACTCCTCGAAGGAGCCCTCGTCGAGCAGCAGGTCGATCCGCTCACGAGCCGTGAGCTTGCCCTTCTTGTGCTGGTTATCGATTCGGCGCTGACCGCCTCCCATACGGGCAGAGGCACGTCGTGTTTCGAGCTCTTCGAGAATATCTTTCATGTCTCCATCCCTTGTGTTCCTCGCACTTTGAGTACCAAAGTCGACCGGGAATACCAAAGCGCCATTTGGAAAATTTGCAAAGTATTGGCAGAGTCTCCGGTGCAAATAGAATAATTGCAAATTGACAGCCGAATCCCGTTTTTCCGCGGGATTCGTGGAGTTTGCACAAGCAATGAGCCAAACCGACGCCATGCCATCGTCACCAACGGTCCGATTCCTGGACCGCACCACACCGCCACATATCGTCACACTCGTATTGCTCGCGGGCCTGTCGGCAATGAACATGAGCGTCTTCCTGCCATCGCTTCCGACGATGACCCGGCATTTCGAAACCGACTACGCCACGATGCAATTGTCCGTTTCTATGTACCTGGCGACAACGGCTGTCTTGCAGCTTGCGATTGGCCCGATCTCCGACAAGTACGGACGGAGACCCGTCGTCATGTGGTCAATACTCGTGTTCCTGCTTGCCACGGCCGGCTGTCTGTTCGCAGCGTCCGCGGGCATGTTCCTCGTCTGCCGAATGGTACAGGGTGTGGTAATCATGGGGCTCGTTCTGTCGCGTGCCGTCGTGCGTGACATGTATCCGCAGGACGAAGCCGCCTCTCGCATCGGCTATGTCACCATGGGAATGGCGCTTGTGCCAATGTTTGCCCCCATGATTGGCGGCACCCTCGAACAGCTGTTCGGATGGCAGTCCAGCTTCGTGTTCCTTCTTCTGATTGGCGCCCTTATCGGATTGGTCTCCTGGGCCGATCTTGGCGAAACCGCGAGCCACACCGGAGCGACCTTCGGCCAGCAGGCTCGTGAGTATCCCGAACTCCTGGGTTCACCCCGCTTTTGGGGTTACGCGCTCTCCAGTGCGTTTTCCGCGGGCGCCTTTTTTGCTTTCCTCGGCGGCGCACCCTACGTGGCGAGCACGATTTTCGACCTGGCCCCAATCTGGACCGGTCTTTCGCTCGGGGCCCCAGCTGTCGGCTACATGCTCGGCAACTATGTCTCCGGCAGGTTTTCCGCTCGGTACGGCATCAATCCGATGATTTTCTGGGGATCGGTACTGACCAGCACCGGAATGCTCCTTTCGCTGGTCATTGGCGCAGCAGGTTATCACTCGCCGGCAATCTTCTTCAGCTTCGTGACAACGGTCGGGCTCGGCAATGGAATGGTCATACCGAACGCAACGGCCGGCATGCTCTCCGTACGCCCCCAACTCGCAGGGACAGCCAGCGGCCTCGGCGGTTTCATCATGGTCGCGGGCGGCGCTGCGCTGTCCGTCCTCGCCGGTCACGTGCTGGAGGGAGCGGAAACTCCAATGCCGCTGCAACTGCTCATGATGATAGCATCTGCGCTTGGTACGCTCTCGATCATATATGTTCGACGTCGCGAAAGACGATTGCGTCTTGCCTCCTGAGGTTTGCAAAGCTTAGATCTGCAAAACCGCGAACCTGCAAAACCATCATGACCCAGAAGAAGCTCTACGCCGGCGTTAAGCTGCACGAGATCCGCACAAAGCTCGGCCTTACACAGAAGCTTTTTGCTGCGAAGCTCGGGGTATCGCTCCCGTACCTCAACCAGATGGAGAACAACCATCGACCGATTTCCACCTCGGTTGTTCTGGCGTTGGCGCAGGAATTTGGCCTCGACGTCACGGAGTTGAGTGCCGGAGACACCGAACGCCTGGTGGGCGACATGCGTGAAGCCCTCGCCGACCCTGTCTTCTCGGACACACCGCCGCTGGCCGACCTGAGGCTCGTGGCGTCCAACGCTCCCGCGCTGACACGTGCCTTTCTTGAACTGCACAGCGCCTACCGGCGGACGCAAGAGCGGCTTGTGTCGCTGGATGCCGCACTCGGACAGGACAGCGAGCGCATCGCGCAATCGGCATGGGAAGAGGTTCGTGACTTCTTTCACTATATCGACAACTACATAGACGCGGTGGACAGGGCCGCGGAACATTTTGCCGGCAACGACCCGATGGCAGCCGCGCAATCGGCTCTTGCCGCCCGTGGCATCGAGATCGTCGTCAGCGAGGAAAGCGGCCTGCGGCGGTTCGATCCGGAGACTGGCAAACTCACTCTGTCTGCTCGCGCCAGTGCGCCGACGCGGGACTTCCAGATATTGCACCAGGTCGCTCTGCTGACCCAAATCGACCTCTTGGAAGCGACACTGGACTTCGCCCGCTTCCAGACCGCAGAAGCGCGCGCCATCGCGAAGATCGGCATGGCCAACTACTTCGCAGGTGCGGCACTGCTCCCCTACACACGGTTTCGCGCCGCGGCCCGGGAAACACGTCACGACCTCGAGCGCCTGGCCCATCGGTTCGGCGCATCCATCGAGCAGGTCACGCATCGCCTGTCCACGTTGCAGCGCAACGGCGACAAAGGCATCCCCTTCTTCTTTGTGCGGGTCGATCAGGCGGGCACAATCACCAAACGCCATTCCGCGACGCGGATGCAATTCGCCCGTTTCGGAGGCGCTTGCCCGCTCTGGAACGTGCATAGGGCTTTTGAGACCCCCGGGCATTTCTTGCGGCAATTGGCCGAAACACCGGACGGGGAACGGTACATCCTGCTTGCTCGGGACGTTTCAAAGCCTGGCGGGGCGTGGGGAGAGCCGGATCGCCGCTATGCGATTGCCCTCGGATGCGACGTTGGATTTGCCCCTGACCTGGTCTACGCGGACGGGCTCGACACGGCCAATCCCGCCGCATACGAGCCGATTGGGACGTCCTGCCGGATCTGCGAACGACGGGACTGCCACCAGCGCTCCATTCCGCCGCTTGAGCACAAGCTTCATGTCGCACCGAACAGGCGCGCCATTCTCCCATACGAAATTGGTCTCTGATTGCCGTTATCGGCCCGCCGCGGGGCCGGTGTCACGCCTCAGCGAGTCTCCGGTTGATTTCGTCCTTCAGAAACGCGCGCCGCTTCTTTAGCTGGTGCTCCGCCAGTTCTTCCATTGGGCGCTCGTAGGAATCGGCCTGGTGTACGCGCAGGTTTAACCGGGCGTATTCTTCGGCAAGCTCGGCAAAGCCAGGGTCTTCGGCCGTGAGCTTGCCGATCAGGTCGATCTGTGACGGGAACTCCTCCGAAAGCTCGTGGGGGACGTTGGACATTGCGTCTCTCCTCTTCTTCTATGCGGAAAAAGTGAAACCGGGGCCGACGACGGCGTCGTTGACATGGGTCAAACGCGCGCTGCTTTCGCAGCTGTATTCCCACATTTCCCGTAGGGCTTATTGACCTCAGCCTCGCTTGGGAACCGCGCATCGAGGCCCGCTGGAGAGATCAGCACGTCGTCCCACCAAGTGCCATAGTTCGTTCAAATTGACGGCGTATTTCTTGGTGAATTTACCCGCAGTTGACGGTTCACCGGTATGTCCGACGTTATCGGCCCGGATGAGAAGGGTTTAAATGGTTACGATCACTACTACGAACACGGAATTTGAGGTTGCGACCGGCGACAACGTCGACGCGACCTTCAACACGAGTCTTTTTGATATTCCGGTCGATTCCTATTCAAATCTTACGATTACCTCCGAAGACGACGACGATCAGCCAAACCTGTTCGAGGTTGGCGAAACCTATACCCTCTCCTACACGACGCCTTCCGGAACGAACTCGGTCATCGAAACAACGGTGCTTCGGTCGGACAGTCTCGGAGGCGAGCAAGGTGCCGTTGTCTTCGAAGGGACAGATCCGATTGTCGGTGAAATCCACGTCATGTGGACGCCGAATTTCAATGTCAACGCGTGGATTGCAAACTCGATTGCAAGTGGGCGCACACCTGGATTCTACCGGGTCGATCAGCAGAGCACCCAGACCTACGGGCACGTCTGTTTTACCGCCGATACGCCGATCGCGACGCCACAAGGGCTTCGTCGCGTCGATGCCTTTCGCAGCGGCGACGAAGTGATCACTGCCGACAGCGGCGCGCAAAGGGTGATCTGGACGGGTCAACGTACAGTGCTCGGTGTGGGCGCCTCGGCGCCCGTCTGGTTCGCACCCGGCACGCTCGGCAACACGCAGCCGCTTCTGGTGTCCCAGTTGCACAGGGTCCTGTTGTCGGGACCGGAGGTCGAGCTGCTATTCGGCACAAACGAAGTGCTGGCGCCGGCAAAGGCATTGGTGAACGAACGAACCGTTCGCCTCGCGCCGCAGCCAGAAGTTACATTCGTCCACCTTCTACTGGAAACCCACGAGATCCTGTTTGCGGCCGGCGCGCCAGCGGAGAGCCTTTTTCTGGGCGATGTCGCGGCCAACACGATCGACTCCGGAGCTATGGGAGAAATCGGGCGGCTCGTTCCACGGCCCGAGTCCAACCCGGTTGCGAAAGTGTCCGGCATGCGGGCGGCTCGGATGATGCTGCGCTTCTCCGAAGCGCGCGCCCTGG
Source organism: Tropicimonas marinistellae (assembly GCF_001509585.1). GTDB lineage: Bacteria > Pseudomonadota > Alphaproteobacteria > Rhodobacterales > Rhodobacteraceae > Tropicimonas > Tropicimonas marinistellae. The sequence continues at coordinate 228,637 of NZ_LNCI01000004.1, forward strand.
CGCAGCAGATTGGCCTGGTCGACGCCGCTCCCAATTCCGGAACGCAAACCTCTCTGCCGCTCTCGGCTTGACGCGTAACGCCCTGACGGCGCCGGTTCGCCGCATCGCCTGCCCTTGCGTCCCCGCCCCCCTTCCCCTATCCCGCACCCGGACAATACGGAAGGGATAGGCGGGCATCATGCCGCTTCTGGTTATGAAATTCGGCGGCACATCTGTCGCCACGCTGGACCGGATCCGACGCGCGGCAAAACGCGTTGGCCGGGAGGTCGCAAACGGCTACGACGTGATCGTGATCGTATCGGCGATGTCCGGCAAGACCAACGAGCTTGTCGGTTGGGTCGAGGAGACGTCGCCGCTATTCGACGCACGAGAGTACGATGCCGTCGTCAGCTCTGGCGAGAACGTGACGGCCGGCCTCATGGCCCTTACCTTACAGGAAATGGACGTCCCCGCCCGTTCGTGGCAGGGATGGCAAGTACCGCTGAAAACGACGGCCGTGCATGCAGCCGCGCGGATCGAGAAGATCCCGACCGACAACATCAACGCCAAGTTTGCCGAGGGCATGAAGGTCGCCGTCGTGGCCGGTTTTCAGGGCATTTCCGACGAAGGCCGGATCACCACCCTTGGCCGCGGCGGCTCTGATACGACGGCCGTTGCATTCGCCGCCGCATTCGGGGCGGAGCGCTGCGACATCTACACCGATGTGGACGGCGTCTATACGACCGACCCGCGCATCACCAAGAAAGCCCGCAAGCTCGACAAGATCGCCTTCGAGGAAATGCTCGAACTCGCAAGCCTCGGCGCCAAGGTGCTGCAGACCCGCTCCGTGGAACTGGCCATGCGATACAAGGTGCCGCTGCGGGTCCTGTCGAGCTTCGAGGAATATGACCCCACAGCAGGCACGCTGGTCTGCGACGAGGAGGAAATCATGGAAAGCAATGTCGTCTCGGGCGTGGCCTACAGCCGCGACGAAGCAAAGGTCACACTCATGTCGGTCGCCGACCGTCCAGGCGTGGCCGCCGCGATTTTCGGTGCGCTCTCCGAGGCAGGCGTGAACGTGGACATGATCATCCAGAACATCTCCGAGGAGGGTCGCACCGACATGACCTTCTCCTGTCCAACCAACCAGGTGGCGCGCGCCGACCGGGCGGTTCAGGAGGCTCGCGAGAAGACCCTTATCAACTTCCATGGTTTGGAAGTGGACAGCGAAGTCTGCAAGGTGTCGGTCGTTGGGATCGGCATGCGCTCCCATACTGGCGTCGCCGCGCAAATGTTTGAGGCGCTGTCCTCCGAAGGGATCAATATCAAGGTCATCACGACGTCGGAGATCAAGATCTCAGTACTGGTCGACCGGAAATATCTGGAACTGGCCGTCCAGGCGCTTCATGATGCCTTCGGGCTGGAGAAAACGGGGTAGATACGCCCCACCGGCCACAGGGGATCGAGCGTTGAGCGACACGCAAAGTGGCAGTAGGCGGCTGCTGGGCCGGCTCAGGCAGGCTTTGGCGGAGCCCGCCGAGGGACAGGAACGGCTGGACCGCATCACCGGGCTGATCGCCGAGGAGATGCGCACGCCCGTCTGTTCGATCTACCTGTTTCGTGACGACGAAACGCTGGAGCTCTGTGCAACGGAAGGTCTGAAGGCCGAGGCCGTCCACAAAACACGCATGCGTCTCGGCGAGGGCCTCGTTGGCAAGGTCGCTGCTTCCACACAGCCGATCAATACCGGCAACGCGCCTTCCGAGGCCGGATTTCGCTACATGCCGGAGACTGGCGAGGAGATTTACTCGGCGTTCCTGGGCGTACCGATCCAGCGTCTGGGCGAACGCATGGGCGTGCTGGTGGTGCAATCCAAAAAGCACACGCCGTTCGACGATGACGTGGTGTACGCGCTCGAAGTCGTGGCGATGGTGCTCGCCGAGATGGCCGAACTCGGTGCGTTCATCGGCGAGGGTGCGGCGATGTCCGCCCCGCACCAGCATGCGGTCATGCTCCGCGGCAACGTTGGGCAGGAAGGCTCCGCAATGGGGCATGTGCTGCTGCACGAACCACGTGTCGTTGTCACCAACCCGTTCGCCGACGATGCCGAGGCCGAGCTTCACCGGCTACGGGAAGCGGTGGACCGGCTGCGGATATCCGTCGACGAGATGCTGACCGGCACCGACGTGGCCGACAAGGATCAGCGGGACGTTCTCGAAGCCTACAGGATGTTCGCCAATTCCAAAGGCTGGCTCCGCCGCATGGAAGCGGATATCAACCGGGGCCTTTCGGCTGAAGCGGCCGTCGAAAAGGAGCAGACCACCGCGCGTGCACGGATGGAACAGGTGCCCGATCCCTACCTGCGCGAACGACTCCACGACCTGGACGACCTGTCGAACCGGCTTCTTCGGCTTTTAACCGGGCAAGGCAGCAGCACAGGCGTCGACATGCCGGACGATCCGGTACTGGTGGCGCGCAACATTGGTCCCGGCGAGTTGCTGGCCTACGGGCGCAGCTTGCGCGGGATCGTGCTTGAGGAGGGCTCCGTCGGGAGTCATGCCGCAATTGTCGCGCGGGCGCTCGCCATCCCGCTGGTCATCAACGCCGAACGGATCACCACCGAGGCACTCAACGGTGACCGCGTTCTAGTCGACGGAGACCAGGGTTTCGTCCATCTCCGCCCCGAGGAGACCGTTGCGGCCGCCTTCCGTGACAAGATGGCGATGATGACAAAGGCACAGGAACGCTACGCCTCCATTCGGCGCGTCCCTGCAACCACCGTTTACGGGCCGACGATCCGGCTCGACATGAACGCCGGGCTCATGGCCGACCTCCCGTCGCTAAGATCGTCGGGCGCAGATGGCGTCGGTCTTTTCCGAACAGAATTGCAGTTTCTCGTGCGCAGCAAGTTCCCGAGCCGTGGCGAACTTGCTGCGCTCTATTCGCGCGTGTTGGACGCGGCCAATGGAAAGCGGGTGGCATTCCGCACGCTCGATATCGGCTCGGACAAGGTTCTGCCCTACATGAAGCCGCAGGATGAACCGAACCCGGCGCTCGGTTGGCGCGCGATCCGCGTAGGTTTGGACAAGCAAGGCGTCATGCGGATGCAACTGCAGGCGTTGATCCGCGGCGCAAAAGGCCGTCCGCTGACGATCATGTTCCCGTTCATCGCGCAATTCGACGAATTCCGGGCCGCGCGGCAAATGCTGCTCGACGAGATGGAACGCGAGGAAAAGCTTGGCCACGTGTTGCCGAAATCGCTGGAGGTTGGGGCAATGCTCGAAACCCCCAGCCTTGCCTTCGCGCCAATCCAGTTTTTCGAACTTGCCGACTTCATCTCCGTAGGTGGAAACGACCTCAAGCAGTTCTTCTTCGCCGCGGACCGTGAGAACGAGCGGGTGCGCCGCCGCTACGACACTCTCAACGTTTCCTTCCTGACATTTCTGGAATGGATCGTCATGCGGTGCAGGGAGACCAAGACGCCGCTGAGTTTCTGCGGCGAGGATGCCGGCCGGCCCGTCGAGGCGCTCTGCTTCGCCGCCATGGGATTTCGGACGCTTTCCATGCGCCCGGCATCGATTGGCCCGGTCAAGCATCTACTCAGACGCTCCAACCTGGCGGAAGTGCGCGAAATCATAGACGACGCAAGAGCGCAGGGCGCGCAGTCGGTGCGTCCGGCGGTCATGGACTGGCTCCGCCAACAGGGCTGAAATTGCCACTTCTGCCGCACCTGATCGGCGTATTACCGCCGTTTCGGCGAACCTACCCAAAAAGGCAGTACCGAGATCGTGGGGGCAATGCTTGTGATCCGGTCCGTGCCCTCTTAGGCTTCTCGGAGGAGCAGGATGTGCCACTGCGGCGAATTTCGTCGTCGGCGGTCCCTCATCCCCAGCCTGGTCCGCGACAAAAGAGCAGGGCAGCCCCGTTCCCTATGCGGCTGTCGTCGTGACGGGTGGGTGACCGAGCTATTCGGCCACCGCACCTCCAGGAGTGACGTGCAAAATGAATGACGTTTTGGAACTTGATATTCCGCGCAGCCGAAGCGAAACCGCCCGGCAGGTGCTCGAGCGAATTGCATGGCGCGGCTACATGCCGCCCGAAGCCGGCGACCAAAGCAACGTGGCGTGGCGTCTGCCAGCAGATCAGATCGACTTGATTCGCTCGGTGCTGCGTCGGAATAGGCGGTTGGCCGGCGATTCTCCGGTGCAGTGGAGTTCAATCGACCGGGTTTGCGAGAGCATCGCCGAGGAATCGCGGCGGACCGGTACCCGCCCCCACTACGGTTTCGACAACCTTGCCCCTTGATGCGTTGGCGGGGCGCTCGCCCCGGCAGCCCGCACGACGCGACCTCGGACACTCGTCCAATCGCCGATCCCGAGCACTCGTGCGGGGTTTGTCGGCGGGGGCATTTCCACCCCGTCAAGTTGGCGAAAACCGAAGCGCCCGTAATAAGGCGCATCGCCGACAAGCATGAGGCGGTTCCAACCAATCGATGAGGCGCGTTTGACCACTTCACGTATCATCATGCCACCAAGGCCTTCGCCCTGGTGCGTGGGGTGCACTGCCACGGGCCCGATGAGCGCAACGGCATGGCCGCTCACCCGAACCGGCCATGCCCGGATCGCGCCTGAAACGATCCCCTCATCTCGTGCCACCAGGCAAAGGCGCGCGACGGGTTCCACGCCTTCGCGCAGCCGGTAGGACGACAAAGCCTCGCGCCCCGGCGCGAAACACAGGTCGAAAAGCGCTTCAACCTCCCACCAATCCTCCGCATTTTCCTGTTCCAGGATCAATGCTCTGCCCTGTTTGCCGTTATTCGCGCTGGAAACCCCATCGGCACAGCGTTAGATCACTCGGAAAGGAGACGCCAGCCATGTTCTACCGCCCCGAGGACGGCCACGGCCTGCCACACAACCCCTTCAGCGCCATCGTGGCCCCGCGCCCGATTGCCTGGATTTCCACCCGTGGGACCGATGGATCGGAAAACCTTGCACCGTATTCCTTCTTCAATGCTGTCGCATACACCCCACCACAGGTGATGTTCGCCACCACTGGCAAGAAGCATGACCGCGAAGGAACGAAGGATACGCTGGCAAACATCCGCGATACCGGCGTTTTTGCCGTGAATATCGTGGAGTTCGCGAAGCGCGAGGTCATGAACCTGACCTCCGGCCCATGGGACAAGGACGTGGACGAAGCCGAAATGGCCGGGATTGCGCGCGGCGAATGCGACACCATCAACTGTGGGCGGATTGCCGATGCGCCGGCGACGCTCGAGTGCAAACTCACGCAGATTGTGGATCTGCAGGGACCCAACAACCGCGTCGCTTTCGGCGAAGTGACCGGCATTCACCTGCGTGACGATTGCATCGTCGACGGGCGTTTCGACGTGACCCGCTTTCAACCGTTGGCCCGTCTTGGATACCGGGACTTCACCCATGTTAGCGAGGTCTTCGTCATGCAACGCCCGGGCGAAACCTGATCCACTCACAAACACTCACGCGGCGCGCGGGCGATGGGCGCGCATGGCGCGGTACCGTACCGAGGGGCTGAGTGTTATCAACAGGATCCCGATGGAGAACAGGCACCAGACTGCGGGCATTTCCCGCGGATCGTCGGTGATTAGCATCGCCAATGCTGGGCCGGCCACAGTGTGCATGGCAACGAAACGCCACGCGCCGTAAAACAGCGGAAAAAGAAACACTGCCACGAGGTAGGCCGGGAACTGCACATCCACGCCCAGTGCGCCGGCAAACGGCTGGAACTGGGCCGTGAGAGGCAGCTGCCAGCCGATATGCCAATCCCCCGACACCAGACACATCGGCGTACCGCACATGACGTCAAGACCAGGGCGGCACTGTCCAAGTGCGTCCCAGGGTAAGAGACGGCCGAGGATCAGCAATGTCATGAAGCCGGCCGCCACAAGCACACGGCGCCGGATGTGGCGTGGTACTTCCTGCGGCGCGATCTCCATCGCGAAAGCATTCAGGACCAACGGTTGCAGTGCAATATGTATGTAGGACAGTAGCGTAACCGTCCGATTTTCCGGCGCGCTGCATTGGTCAACAACCGAATATCCGACGGCTTGCAGCGCTTCCATGATGGTGAAATAGGCCAAGGTCGCCCATATCGCGGGCGCGTCGCCGCGACGCCATGAAAGTGCCGCCGCCGCGCTCCCGGCCGCCACCATTGCCACCGATGCCGATGCACTCCAGCACATCGCTTCTCTTCCTCCCGCCCGGCCCACTTTGACCGTTCACCGCGGAGGAGGAAAGCCTTGTGTGGCCGGGGGCGTCAGTGCCCCGCGTGGAGCACGCCCGTGCGCACCTGATAATTGGCTGCGATCGCGTAATCCGGGTCGTCATCGGAGTCGACCATGAGTTGCCCGGCTTTCATGAGAAGCTGGTGGCAATCGTGGCTGAGGTGGCGCAGCTCCAGCTTCTTGCCGGCCTTCTCGTATTTCGCCGCAAGGGCCTCGATCGCGGTCAGCGCCGACTGGTCGGCAACCCGGCTCTCGGCGAAGTCCACCACCACGCGGGCAGGGTCCTTCGCCGGGTCGAAGAGCTCGGCAAAACCGTCGGCCGACCCGAAGAACAATGGACCTTGAACCTGATAGACTTTCGCGCCTTCCGGCGTGGTGTAGGTCTTCGCATGGATGTGGGAAGCCGATTGCCACGCATAGGCAAGCGCAGAAACGATCACGCCGACGACCACTGCCGTCGCGAGATCTGTGGCCACGGTGACGACGGTGACAAGCACGATCACCACGGCATCAGTGAGCGGCACCTTGCGCATGATTGTGAGGGATTTCCAAGCGAAGGTCCCGATAACGACCATGAACATGACGCCTACAAGCGCAGCAAGCGGGATTTGCTCGATCAGCGGCGCGCCGACGAGAATGAACGCGAGCAGGAACAACGCCGCCGAGGCGCCGGAAAGACGTGTACGGCCACCGGATTTCACGTTGATCATCGACTGGCCAATCATTGCACAGCCGCCCATGCCGCCGAAGAAACCGGTGACGGTGTTTGCGACACCTTGGGCAACGCATTCCTGGCTGGCACCGCCGCGCTTGTGCACAATCTCACCGACGAGGTTCAGAGTGAGCAGGCTCTCGATCAAACCGATGGCGGCCAGGATCAGAGAGTAAGGCAGGACGATTTTCAGCGTTTCCCAGGAAAGCGGCACCATGGGGATGTGGAATTGTGGCAATCCGCCCTCGATGGAGGCCATGTCGCCCACCCGCGGCACGTCGATGCCAAAGGCAATGACGATAGCGGCGGTGATGCCGATCCCGGCGAGCGGGGCCGGTATGGCAGTGGTGAGCTTTGGCAAGCGCCAGATAACGGCCATGGTCAGCGCGACCAGTACCAGCATGGTGACGAGCGGTGCTCCGGTGAGCCATTCTCCACCCGAGATTCCATGACCGGCGGCCTCTCCGGTGCCTGGCACGCGGAATTGGCTGAGCTGCGCGAGGAAGATGACGATCGCCAACCCGTTCACGAAACCCAGCATAACGGGATGGGGGACCAGCCGCATGAACTTCCCGAGCCGGAAGATACCGGCAAGAATCTGGATCAGCCCCATCAGCACGACCGCGGCGAAGAGATACTCGACACCGTGCTCAGAAACGAGGCTGACCATCACGACCGCCAATGCACCCGTCGCACCCGAGATCATTCCCGGGCGGCCCCCGATCAGCGCCGTTATGAGCCCGACGATGAAGGCAGCATAGAGCCCCACGAGCGGATGCACACCGGCGACGAAGGCGAAGGCGACCGCTTCTGGCACCAGCGCCAGGGCCACGGTCAGGCCCGAGAGGACCTCGGTTCGCAGGTGCGCGGTGGGCAGTCGCTCGCCCGCTGAAAACTGGGCAAGGTAATTGCTGTCAGCCAGGGCTGCCATGATGGCTCGGGTCACTCAGGGCCTCGCTCGCTTGTATCGGATGGTCGTGCCGCTGGCGGAGGCGCTCGGTCGGCAAAACGGTCGTGTACGCAATGCCGAACGCCGCCCGAATGGGCGGCGTGACCGGCAGGACGCGGCTCGACGTTTGCGTTACCAGAGATCGCTGCAATGCAGAAGAATGTCAGGCGAGAAGCCGGTATGCAATGACGTCATACCTATTCTCCCCAGCCATTCACCCGGCGCAGGTACAGGTAGAGCAGGATGACCCAGTTCGTCAGGAAATCGATGGCAAGGCAACCAAGGGAGACAAAGAGGATCCAGAGGGTCTGGTTGCCCGAGAGCATCACCAACCCGGCACCTACGCCACGAAGCATATAGCTACCCGCAACAATGCCCATGGCATCCGGCGACCCTTTGCCGTGCCCCGCCCAGACGGAGGGCAGGCGTGCCACGTGCCCGGGGGCGATGCGAATGACCAGAAGAATGGTGGTTGCCCACCCAAGCAGAAGCACGAGAAGTGCGGCTTGCACCTCGGCAGCGGATGGGGCGAGGAACATCAAGAGGACAGCGCCAAACCCGCTTGCCGCGCCCTGGAGCGGCGTGCCCGCGGTGCGTCGCACTGGGCGAAACATGGTGCAACGAAGCTGACGCGCGACGAGCCCCGCGGCCACCGCCACGGTCAGCGGGGCCAGCGGATGCCCGAGAAACACGCTGTCGCGCCCCTGGAGCGCGAGATAACTGAAAAGCACGACCAGACTGGGGAAAGCAGCCAGAATATCGGGTCGCGGAACCAACACCACGGTACGAAGTACCCACATAACACTCACCACACGTTAACCTTAACACAGCTCCATTTATGTACCCGCAATCGGGCAAAAGTACGGAGACGGCGGTGCTTTCCACGCAGTATTTGGTGTCATAGGGTCCGCCTCGTGGAGAATAAGCGTCGGAGCGGAAGAATGGACACGATGATCGGGGTAATCGGTGGAAGCGGCCTCTACGAAATCGATGGATTGCGGGGCGCGGAATGGCGCGAGGTGAGCACCCCATGGGGCGAGCCCTCCGACCGAATCATAACCGGAGAGATTGACGGCGTGAAAATGGCCTTCCTGCCACGGCACGGTCGCGGCCACGTCCATTCTCCGACCTCGGTACCGTATCGCGCCAATATCGACGCGCTGAAGCGGTTGGGGGTGACGGATGTAATCTCGGTCTCCGCATGCGGTTCCTTCCGCGAGGCGATGGCGCCCGGTCACTTCGTGATCGTTGATCAGTTCGTCGACCGGACGTTCGCACGCGAGAAGAGTTTTTTCGGCCCCGGCTGTGTGGCGCACGTGAGCATGGCACATCCCACGTGCCCCCGCCTCGGAGACGCATGTTTCGAGGCGGCCGAAGCACAGGGAATAACCGTGCACCGTGGGGGAACATACCTTGCGATGGAGGGGCCGCAGTTCTCGTCGTTGGCCGAGTCCCAGATCTATCGAGAGCAATGGGGCTGCGACGTGATCGGGATGACGAATATGCCCGAAGCCAAGCTCGCGAGAGAAGCCGAGCTTTGCTATGCCTCCGTCGCCATGGTGACCGACTACGATTCCTGGCATCCGGACCACGGAGAGGTCGACGTTACCCAGATCATCCAGACACTGACCGGAAACGCGGCGAACGCGCGCGGTTTGCTCGCACGTTTGCCAGCGCTGCTTGGGCGCGAGCGTTCCCCCTGCCCGCATGGGTGCGACAGGGCACTTGAACATGCGCTGATGACCGCTCCTGAAAAAAGAGATCCAGTGCTGCTGGAAAAACTCGACGCGGTGGCCGCCCGCATGCTCTGACGAAGGCCGAGAGGCTCTTCCGCCCGGCGTCGTGGCATCGTGGGTGTCGCCGCTCCGGTCGGGCGGTTCAGCGCGCCGAAGGATTACGTGTCGTGCCATCGGCGGGGCAAATGCCCTGCCTGCCTTCAAACTTGGCAATCAGCGTAGCGTTACGGCCCACAGGGCGTTAGGCGGCCGCCCTGACGCACCATTTCGACCCGAGTTGCCGCGCCCGTCGCATCGTCTGTCTCAACGTAGAGACCCGAGATCGTGGCCTCGCCAAGTGCCGGTGAAAACCGGTTCTTCGGCATTCCGGTTACAAACCGGCGCATTGGTTCGGTTTTCTCCATCCCGATGACGCTGTTGTAATCGCCGCACATGCCGGCATCGCTCTGGAACGCCGTCCCGCCCGGCAGGAGTTGCGCATCCGCTGTGGGTACATGCGTATGCGTCCCGACGACAACACTTGCGCGGCCGTCGCAGAAGTGGCCCATACCCATCTTTTCGCTGGTCGCCTCGCAATGCATGTCGATCAGACTTGCCGCCACCATGCCGCCGCGTGGATGTGCCTTGAGCACCTGGTCGACAGCTGAAAACGGATCCGCGAAGGGCCGTTTCATGAAAACCTGGCCAAGCACCTGTGCAACCAGAACCTTGCGTCCGTTTCCGGCTTTGAAAACCGCCGCTCCACGCCCGGGCGCGTCCTTGGCGTAGTTCAAAGGCCTCAGGATACGTGGGTCCGTTTCGATGTACTGCAGCATGTCTTTCTGGTCGAAGGCATGGTCGCCGAGCGTGATGCAATCCGCACCGACCTCAAGAAGCGACTTCGCGTGCGCCCCCGACAACCCCATGCCAGAGGTCGCGTTCTCGCCATTGACCACAACAAAATCGATCCGCCAGTCGCGTCTCAGCGCTGGCAGGCGTTCACTGACAGCAGCGCGCCCCGCGCGGCCCATCACGTCACCTAGAAAGAGTATACGCATGTTCTCTCCCTAGGCGCGTTTCGGCCGTGTCACAAGTGTACGCTCTGTCTTGCGCCTGCAGGGCATCGCGGGTTCACGCGCCGAAGGCGCGCCAGCGTCATGGTGCGAGCGGAATCGCCCCGGCCTCGGTCACCAACCCATCCAGGGGTTGGTCGGTTGGCTCCAGAGGAAGATCCGGATCCCGCTGGGCAGAATAGGCGAAACCGACCGCCTGAACGGGCCCATCCACCCGCAAGCTTTGCAAGGTCCGGTCGTAGAACCCTCCCCCGTAACCAAGCCGGAACAGCCGGTCATCGAACGCCACCAGCGGCGCGATCACCAACTCGGGGACAAGCCACGCACCCTCGCTCGGAACCATCACCCTGAATGGACCCTCCGTAAGGGCGCAGCCCGGCCTCCATTCCCGAAAACGTAACGGCTGGCCTGGTGCGTCGATCACCGGAACGCACAGGCGATTGGCATTGGCCAAAGACTCCATGGCAGGCAGAGGGTTCGCCTCGGTTCGGATCGGCAGGTAGCCCGCGATGATCCGACCTGACAGCCCCGCCAGACTGGACACAAGCGCGGCGGACGCGGCTTCGCTATGGCGCCGGTGTGCCTCCGCGCGCCGCAAAAACGCGGCCTTGCGCGCCGCCACTTTTCGCGCCGCCAGTTCGGCAGTCACAACAGCACCATCGATGCGAGCCCCAGAAATGCGAAGAACCCAACAACATCGGTAACGGTGGTCACGAAGGTTCCCGAAGCCAACGCCGGGTCTACCCCGAAACGCTCCATGGCCACGGGAACGAGAATGCCCGCAAGCGCGGCCACGGCGAGATTCACCACCATCGCCAGAGCAATCACTGCTCCAATCTGCGCGGAACCGAACCAGATCAGCGCGACCACGCCCATGATCACGGCAAAGACGGCGCCGTTCAGGAGGCCCACCACCACCTCCCGGCCCACGACGCGCCAGAGGTTGGACATGGTAAGGTCCTTCGTTGCGATCGCACGCACCGCAACGGTCAGCGATTGCGTCCCGGCGTTGCCTCCCATTGAGGCAACTATTGGCATCAAGACGGCCAATGCGACCACTTGCGCGATCACGTCCTCGAAGAGCGCGATCACGAGGGATGCGAGAATGGCGGTGGCGAGATTGACCGCGAGCCACGGCAAACGCAGCTTGGTGGTTTCGACGGCGCTGTCACTCAGGCTGCTGTCCTCGGTTACGCCAGCCAGCCGCAACATGTCCTCCTCGTGTTCCTCGTCCAGCACTGCCATGGCGTCATCGATGGTGATGACGCCGACGAGGCGATCATCGTGGTCCACCACCGGAACCGACACCAGATGGTACTGGTTGAAGGCATAGGCGACTTCTGCCTCGTCCATGTCCAACGGTACCGTCCGGAAGGAATGCTCGGTAATTGCGCGCAGCGGAGTCTCGCGGGTGGACGAAAGCAGCTTGCCCAACGTCACGTAACCAATCGGTGTCATCGTGGGGTCGACAAGAATGACGTGGTAGAACTGCTCTGGCAGGTTCCGGTCCTCGCTTCGCAGGAAGTCGATCGCCTGGCCAACCGTCCAATGCTCCGGCGCGCTGACAACCTCGCGCTGCATAAGACGGCCGGCCGAGAATTCCGGCCAGCTCAGAGCCTGTTCCACCGCAACCCGTTCGGCCGCCGGCAGTGCCTCAAGGACCGCTTCCTTGCGATCCTCTTCGAGATTCTCAACGAGATCGACCACGTCGTCGGATTCCAGGTCGAGCACTGCCTCGCTCAGGACGGAATCCGGCAGCGCCTCGATCACCTCGGCCCGAACGGCCTCATCGAGTTCCGATAGGATTTCGCCGTCGATCTCCCGGCCCCAGAAGCGCAGCAGAAGGTGGCGAGTCTTGTCGCCGACCTGTTCCATGAGATCGGCCACGTCTGCCGGGTGGAGTTGATCCAGAAGTCGCCCGAGCCGCAGGTCGTCGCCGGCGTTGATCGCCAGCAGAACTTCCTGCACGCGATCGCGCTTCAGGGAATAGGCATCGTCATCGCGACCTGCCGTATCGACTGGTTCTTCGGCCATCGCACGCCCCTTCACTTCCCGCTCATGGCCAGAATAATCTCCAAGCCGCGCGGCGCAACAGGCCGATGGCCGTTGCGGCACCAGCGACCACCGCTTAGTCTTTTTCCATGAGCGAACATTCCACTCTCGTGATCGGACAGGTGCTTGATATCCGGTCCAATCCCTTCGATACGCCGCCGGACGATGCCGCCCGGTATTCTCGCCGCGGTTGCGTCCATATCGAAAACGGCCGGATCGTGGATGTCGGCGAAGCAGACGCGCTGCGCGCGGCACACCCCCATGCCCGCATCGATGACCACGGGGACGGGCTGATCCTGCCCGGCTTCGTCGACGCCCACGCGCACTACCCGCAGACGGCGATTATCGCCTCGTGGGGAAAGCGATTGATTGACTGGCTTAACAGCTACACTTTCCCCGAAGAGATGCGCTTTGCGGACCCGGATTACGCAGGCGAGATCGCGGCGCGCCACCTGGATCTGCTGGTCTCGTATGGTACCACCTCTGTCGCCAGCTTCTGCACAATCCACGCCGCCTCAGTTACCGCTTTCTTCGAAGCCGCCGCGGCACGCAACATGGCCGTCGTCGCAGGCCGCACCTGCATGGATCGCAATGCACCCGACGGGCTGCGCGACAATGCCAAGACGGCTTATGACGAAAGCAAGACGCTGTTGGAAACCTGGCATGGACGCGGACGCGCCATCTATGCGATCACGCCGCGGTTTTCGCCCACATCGACGCCGGAACAGCTCGAAGCGCTCGGCGGCCTCTGGGCAGATCACCCGGACTGCCCAATGCAGACCCATCTCAGCGAGCAGACCGACGAGGTCGAGTGGGTTCGCGAGCTCTATCCACACCGACGCGACTATCTTGACACTTACGAGTCGCATGGGTTGCTGCGAGAGGGCGCGATGTTCGGTCACGCGATTTGGCTGACCGACAGCGAACGGGCCCGACTGCGGGAGCATGGCGCCGCGCTGGTCCACTGTCCAACCTCGAACACCTTCATCGGCTCGGGGCTGTTCGATACCGCGCGCGCGGAGGCCGAGGGGCTTCGTGTCGGGCTCGCCACCGATACCGGTGGTGGCTCGTCTTTTTCGATGCTGCACACGATGGCTTCTGCCTACGAGATCGGTCAGCTCACCGGGACGGCGCTGCATCCGGCACAACTGCTCTGGTTGGCGACAGCGGGCTCCGCCGAGGCAATGCGCCTGCAGGCGCGGATCGGCTCCCTGGCTCACGGCTCCGACGCCGACCTAGTGGTTCTCGACCTGGCCTCGACACCCGCCATCGCACAACGCCACTCCCGTGCAGAAACGATCTGGGAAGCCGTTTTCCCGACGATCATGATGGGAGACGACCGTGCTGTCGCCGCCGTCTATATTGCCGGCGCGCGCCATGACACCGGCGACCGCGGGGGCGGCGGCCACAACCGCCCTGTCAGCCCGATCATCGCCGACAGTCTGGGCCTGTAGATCAGCCGATGTCAGCGCCCGTCGGAGCGGTGGCCCGCCGACATGCGGCCAGTTTTTCGCGGATGCAGATATCGCAGCCTGCCGCGCGCCTGCGCGCGGCCACGCCCAACGGGAGGAGCGGTATCCGGCACGGATGCCGTGACGACGGGCGGGAGCATGGCCTATTCGGCAAGGTCTCGCGCCAGACGGTTGGCCTCCTCGGCGATTTCTGCTTCGTCGGCGGTCGTCAGCCGGCCCTCCGCGACAACGCGCCGCCCGTTCACGATGAGGTCGCGCACGCGACGTGGCCCGGCCAGAAGCAGCGCCACCGGATCCCAGGACCCCGCTGCTTCCACACCGGACATGTTCCATATGGCGATATCCGCCCGGGAGCCCGGCGCCAACGCACCGCATTCCGGCCGCCCGAGCACTTGCGCGCCACCCCGCGTGGCAATCTCGAGCATTTCGCGTGCGGACATGGCATCCGCGCCGCGCGCCACCCGCTGCAGAAGCATCGCCTGGCGTGCCTCCCCGATCAGATCGCCTGCATCGTTGCTTGCCGAGCCATCCACACCCAGGCCCACCGGAACGCCCGCGTCGCGCATCGCTCGCACAGGCGCAATGCCGGAACCCAAGCGGCAGTTCGAACACGGACAATGCGCCACGCCGGTCCGGGTCCGTGCGAAGAGGTCCACCTCGCCGCTGTCCAACTTCACGCAATGAGCATGCCAGACATCGTCGCCGGTCCAGCCAAGATCCTCGGCGTATTGCCCCGGGCGGCAGCCGAAATGTGCCAGCGAATAGGCGATGTCTTCGTCGTTTTCCGCCAGATGGGTGTGTAGCCGCACGCCCTTGTCGCGCGCGAGAACGGCCGCGTCGCGCATGAGTTCGCGACTCACGGAGAATGGTGAGCATGGCGCCAGCCCGACCCGAACCATTGCGCCCTCGGCGGGATCGTGGAACGCATCGATTACCCGTTCGCAGTCGGTCAGGATCGCTGCTTCGCGCTCCACCAAGCTGTCGGGCGGCAGACCTCCGTCGCTCTCGCCAATCGACATCGCGCCGCGCGTGGGATGGAAGCGTAGACCGATCTCCGTCGCCGCTTCGATCGTGTCTTCCAGCCGCGCCCCATTGGGAAAGAGGTAAAGATGATCGGACGACATCGTGCAACCTGAGAGCGCGAGTTCCGCCAGACCGAGCCGCGCCGATGCCCGCATGTGTTCAGGCCCCATGCGCGCCCAGATCGGATAGAGTGCCTTGAGCCAGCCAAAGAGCAGCGCATCCTGTGCAGCCGGTACCGCACGCGTCAGCGTCTGGAATAGGTGATGGTGCGTATTCACGAATCCCGGCGTCACCAGACATCGCGATGCGTCGAGGACCTCCGCTTCCGGCGCATCAAGACCGACACCGATCTCGCGGATCAAACCGCGCGACACCAGGATATCGGCCCCGCAAAGTTCCCGGCGCTCATCGTCCATGGTCACGAGCCAGTCCGCCGAGCGGATCAGCAGATCTCGCATGTCACGCCCCTTTCAATACCGCCATCGCCTCGGCATGGATTTCTCGATTTGCGGCTGCGATCACGCGCCCGCCAGCTTCCGCGGGTCCGCCAGTCCAGTCGGTCACAATACCGCCCGCCGCTTCGATCACCGCAATTGGCGCGCAAATGTCATACGGGTGCAGACCGGCTTCGATCACGAGGTCGATCTGCCCAAGCGCGAGAAGGCCGTAGGCGTAGCAGTCCATTCCGAACCGTGTCAGCTTCACTTGCTGCGCAACGCGTTCGAAACATTCGCGTTCCTCCTCGCTTCCGACCTCAGGAAACGTTGAAAACAGAATTGCTTCCGACAGCGGGCGGGCTGCACGGGCGGTCAGGGGCCACGTCCCTTGCGGCCCCACCATCTGTGCCGCGCCAAGCCCCCCGACCCAACGCTCTCCGGTATAGGGTTGATCGATAACCCCAAAGATCGCGCCTTCCTCGGTTGTCACGGCGATCAACACGCCCCAGGTCGGTGCGCCCGACAAGAATGCGCGCGTGCCGTCGATTGGATCGAGCACCCATGTCAGTCCCGAGCTACCCTTTGTCGGTGCGAATTCCTCGCCCAGAATCCCGTCGTCCGGGCGATGGGTCGCGAGAATCCGCCGCATCGCTTCTTCTGCGGCCCTGTCAGCCTGCGTGACCGGGTCGAACCCGGCTTCCCACTTGTTTTCGGTCAATAATCCGGAAGTGCGAAACAGCGGTAGAATCGCTGCTCTGGCAGCATCCGCCAGCAGCGTCGCGGTAGCTTGTATTTCCTGCGCCAACGCCTCGGTGATCGGACCGACCGGGGTGCGCCGGTATTGCTGAGAAGGTCGTGTCATTGCAGGCTCCGCCACCGGATCTGTGCACGACTGCGGTAGCTTGCTGGCACCTGTCGGTCAAGCGGCCTCGCTCAGAACTCGCGCCAACTCGAACAAACGCCGCCGCTGGTTCTCAGGGATGGCGTAATAGGCTCGAAGAAGCTCCATGGCCTCCCGATCATTCAGAAGGTCAGTCACTGACGCGGATGGTTTACCGTCGTCACCGAGCCCCTCGAAAAAGAAACTGACCGTAACGCCGACGGCTTCGGCAATATCCCAAAGCCGGGACGCGCTCACCCTGTTGGTGCCGGTCTCGTATTTCTGGATCTGCTGGAACTTAATTCCCACCTTCTCGGCAAGCTGTTGCTGCGTCATTCCGATCATCCAGCGTCTGTGCCGAATCCGAGTGCCCACATGCGCGTCTACAGGGTGCGTCATTGGATTACCTATCAAATCCCCAATCTGAAACTGACTGGTGCAATCTAGCGCGAACCACCGGAGCCACACTATCCAAATACGCCGTGTCAGGATCGAGATGTAGTAGAACGATTCCTATCGCTGGGAAATAGTGTTGTGTTCAAAAACGGGTTCAAGTGCCGGATTCCATACGGATAGAGGAAAAGTGAGCATTTCGATGTAGACCGCGACACCTGCAGGGAAGATGTGAGAAGAAGTATCCGTACCTCCGACAATTGTGCCACCACTCTAATTTCTAGAAATCGGAATTCGCATTGCCTCGTACGCATGCGACGTCGTCGCAACTTTCCCTCTAAAACTGCACTTTCTAACATGAAAACAACCAGCACGGGAAATCAAATGCACGCATATCGTATCGGCACCTATGACGAAGCGCCAGCGCTCGTGGAAATGGAGCTATCGCCGCCGGCCAACAACGAAATTCGCCTGAAAATCGAGGCTTGCGGGTTGAATTTCGCGGATCTCCTCATGGCGCGGGGCAAGTACCAGGAGCGGCCCGACCCACCAGTGACACTGGGTATGGAAATGGCTGGTCGTGTGGTTTCAATCGGCTCCGAGGTGCGGAGCCTGGCCCCCGGCGACCGTGTTGCCGTGTTCAACGGTCAGGGCGGGCTGGCCGAAGCCGCAAACGTTCCCGCGGAGCGCTGCGTTCGCCTGCCGCAGGATATGCCAGCGAGTCACGCAGCGGCGTTCCAGGTGGCATATGGAACCTCGCATGTTGCGCTCGAACACAGGGCGCACCTGCAACCGGGTGAACGGCTCGTGGTAACCGGCGCAGCTGGAGGCGTCGGCTTGACGGCGGTTGAGATCGGCGCACTGATGGGCGCTGAAGTCGTGGCGATCGCACGCGGCGCTGAGAAGCTGGAGATTGCTCGCAGGGCGGGCGCGACGCACCTGATCGACGCGGCGAGCCCCGACATCCGCGAGCAAATCAAGGCCCTCGGCGGCGCCGACGTTGTCTACGAAGCCGTCGGTGGCACGCTCTTCACCCAATGCCTGCGAGCCACCAACCCCGAAGGCCGAATCCTGGCCATCGGTTTCGCTAGTGGGGATGTGCCGCAAATCCCGGCCAATCACCTGCTGGTCAAGAACATCTCTGTGATTGGCTTGTACTGGGGAGGCTACCTCGCGTTTCGGCCGGGCGTTCTAACCAGCTCTCTCGCGCAATTGTTTCGCTGGTATGAGGCTGGCAAGCTGCATCCACGAATAAGCCACAAGATTCCGCTATCCCGTGCAGCAGAAGCCCTCGACCTGCTCAGGCAGCGGAAGTCGACGGGGAAGGTCGTTGTGACGATGCCGTAGCCCCATCGCTGCGATAAGCCTCGCGCACGAGATCGACCAGGGCATTCTCGGCACGCCCGCGTGCAAGGTCGGAGACATAGAGGTTGATCGAGTAGGTCGGCAGTGCCGGCAAGGCGCCATGATGCGCGATCTGTTCCAGGAACGGCGGTTCCGTACCTTCGAGCATCAGTGACACGGCAAGGTCCGCGCGCACCGTCGCCTCGATGGTACGGTCCGACTCGGACTCGACCGCCAGTTCCCAGGTCATTGCGCAGCGTTCCATGGCGCGGATACCCGCAGCGCGGAAGACACACTGCCGCCCGGAGCCGAAGCGTAGCGGCCGCTGCCGCCAGCAGGCCCCTCCCTTGGCCCCGATCCATGTCAGGGGCTTTTCCGACAGAACCTCGGCGGAGTCTCCATGACCTTGCTCGGTGGTCAGGATCAGCGCGTATTCTCCCCGTGCAAACTCGTCGAGCAACTGCCGGGAATAGGAGGAGACAAGGTTTACACGCACTCTCGGGAACGCGGCATTGAACCGTCGCAGGATGTCCGGAACATGGGGATAGACGATGTCATGCGGCACCCCCAATTTAATCTCGCCGCCATAATCGTGCGCGGTCAACCGGTCGATTGCCTCGTCATTCAAACTCAACATGCGACGCGCGTAGGACAGGAGTTGCTCACCCGAGGATGTCAGCGCAACTCCACGCCCGGAGCGGTCAAGCAAAGAAACATCCAACGCCTCCTCCAGGCGCTTGAGCTGCATTGATACCGCCGATTGGGTGAGGTTCAGGCCGCTTGCAGCACGGGTTACTCCACCGCGGTCGGCAACGGCAACGAAGGATCGCAATGCAGTCAGGTCAAGGTTACGCGGCATTCATCACCCTTTTTGATACATACCTTCAAAAACATTCGTTTTAAGAATGCACCACAAAGTGCCATATAGATCAAGAGAATTGATGACTGGTCAGTACCAGTTCACAAATCGTTAAGGAAGCCGCGATGAGCACACACACAACCAACGCCCCCGTTTTCGGCGCCCTTCGACCCGAGGGCTTTGTTCGCCAACTCATTGCCATGGTCGCGCTGCACAAGCAACGCCGCGATCTGGCCCGTCTCGACGACCGAGCACTCCGCGACATTGGTATCAGCCGCTACGAAGCCAGTGTCGAAGCCAATCGTTCGGTCTGGGACGTGCCTCAGCACTGGCTGCGCTGATCGCGCTTCGGCGCCACTCCGCTCGACTTGGCGGAAATACTTGAAAAGCCATTCCGGGCCACCGATATTCTCTCCAAATGACGCGCGTCTACGGGCGCGCGTCGTATGGAACTCGAACGGAGGTATTAATGGCTGAATTCGACACGATCCGGACTTCGGGCGTTGCTGGCGCACGCACGGCCCAGATCGACGAGGGCCTTCGCGCCCACATGAACCAGGTCTACGGCACGATGTCCGTAGGCATGCTGATCACCGCGCTGGCCGCGTGGGCGATCTCCGGCCTGTCGGTCTCGACCGAGCCGAGCGCCTACCAGATCGGCGCCGATCAGTACCTGACGCAGTTCGGAGCCGCGATTTACGCGTCGCCGCTGAAATGGCTGATCATGTTTGCGCCGCTGATCTTCGTGTTCGGCTTTTCCGCAGGCATCAACCGCATGTCGGCTGCCACCGCGCAGGTCGTGTTCTACGCCTTTGCTGCGGTTATGGGCATTTCGATCAGTTCGATCTTCCTGGTCTACACCGCGACGTCCATCGCGCAGGTCTTCTTGATCACGGCCATCGCCTTCGCCGGATTGTCTCTGTGGGGCTACACCACGAAGAAAGACATCTCAGGCTGGGGCAGCTTCCTGATCATGGGTGTCATCGGCCTGATCGTCGCATCCATCGTGAACATTTTCCTTGCCTCCTCGGCGATGATGTTCGCGATCTCGGTACTTGGCGTGCTGATCTTCGCCGGCCTGACCGCCTATGACACACAGAACATCAAGAACACCTACATCCAGATGGCCGTCCATGGCGATAAGGAGTGGCTGGGCAAGGCCGCGATCATGGGCGCGCTGAGCCTCTACCTGGACTTCATCAACATGTTCATGATGCTCCTTTCGTTGTTCGGCAGCCGCGAATAGTCCCGAACGACCACGACCACATTGGAACCCGCCGTACCCCTCCGGTCCGGCGGGTTCTTTGTTTTCGAGTACCCGATTTCGCACTGCGCTTGTGCTCACCAACACGGCAAGTGCGATTCCCGTGCGACGCCTTTGCGGCGACACCGGTGCTGATCGTTTCTTTGGCTGGAAAGGTTCAGACGCCTTCGTGATCACGGAGACCGAGGATCTAGGTTTCGACGGCTTCAGCACTCTTCCAGGCTGCTACGGCGACCGACCAAGGAGCAGGAACCTCCGGGATCGGTCCGACCAGCCGCGATGGATAGTCCCGGAATCGGTTACCGCGCCAAGGGTAGGTGATGGACAATCGATAACACGGGCGACACGCTCGCTCGCGGTACCGTCGCCGGAACAGAAAGCCCCGAACTGGGAATCCGGATTATCGATGAAGAGATGGAGCCGGCCGAACATGTGGCTGACGAGATCAACCTCGTCCGCCGGATTTTCGGTGCAGGTTTCCTGATTGCGTGAGGCTCCCGTTTCAGCCGGTCCGGCGCATCTCGACCGCCGGGAAGTGAATCCCTGGTGCAAGTTGTATCTCGATCGGACCAATGGTCCGGAAGCCAAGTGCCTCGTAGAACGGAACGGCGGTTCGCGTGGAGAGACAGTGATACCCCGAAACACCCGCAGCCCGCGCGTCACCGAAAATCCGGTCGAAAATCGCCCGGCCGATTCCCTGTCGAAGTCGCCTGTGGTCGGTAACCACATGCCGGATCTCAGCCTCTTCCGGAGCCCTCGGACGCCGCGTCCAACCGCCCGCCGCCACGACATCCCCATGCGGTGTTTCGGCCAGATAGTAGGTCCCACTGGTCAGGAGGCGTGGCTGCGCACGCGATATCAATGGCAACGCTGTGACCAGCACGGAGGGAGGATAATCCGCCTTGAGCAGAGCGGGATAGGAGCGCGCAAGTAACGCGTCGACCGCCGCAGTGTCTCTGGCGGTGGTTGGCCGGACCGTCAATTCTTCCTGAACCATCCGAACACCATCTCTTTTTGGCAACGCCTCAAGGGGACTGACGCCAAACAAAAGGGCCGCGCGGATTCTCCGTGCGGCCCGGGCATCTCATTTCGGCAGGGAAGATCTTACTTGATCTTGCCTTCCTTGTAGTCGACGTGCTTGCGAGCCACGGGGTCATACTTCCGTACGACCATCTTCTCGGTCATGGTGCGCGCGTTCTTCTTGGTCACGTAGAAGTGGCCGGTGCCGGCAGTCGAATTCAACCGGATCTTGATCGTGGTGGGCTTTGCCATCTCTTCGGTCTCCTGAAACGGACAATCACGCCCGTGAAATCTGAAACTGGCCTTTTAAGCCGTGCGGGCCCGCTGTCAAGCCGAATCGGCCAGCTTGACAGCCACCACTCAGAATGTCGTCTCCCGCGCGGAGTTTACGCCGGCGGAAGCGGCGGAATGCCCAGCTTTGCGTGGATCGCGTCGCGCTTTTCGTCGCTGAGTTGCAGAGCAGCGGCGAGCTGGCGGAGATATCCCCGTTCCGCCTCCGTGTCGACGCTGATCGCCGAAAGCGAGGTCGAGTAGACTTGCTCGCGCGCAGCCTCCGAGGTTGCAGCCGCAAGACCGCCGATATCGATCGGTTTCTGGAGTTCCTCTCGTACGAAAGCGCGCTCCTCGTCGGTGGAATCGGCCAGAGCTTCCATGATCGCGGCCTGCTCGTCGGCGGAAATCTCGCCATCGGCCTTGGCGGCCATGATCATCGCCTTGAGCATTACCTTGGCTTGCTCTTCCATCAGCGGCGCCGCAGGGGTGTTCCCGAAGATCGCTTCCATCATCTCGGCGGATTGCTTGGAACCGGCCTCGGCTGCCCCGCGCATGGAATTCATCAAGCTGCCCAGTCCGGCGGTCGTCACCTCCGTGGCCTGCGCCGTCGCGCTGCCCATCTGGCCCATCATCTCCTTGACCTTGGTCGAACCGCCGGGAATGCCAAACTGGTCTGCCAACTTGCCGAGTTGATCGGCTGCCGGGCTGTCCCCTGCGCCCTTCAGCATCTCCTGCATTCCGGCCATGCCTCCCGACTTCTGGTACTTCTGATACCCCTTCGTGGCGGCGACCCCGACGGCAACGGCGGCAAGCGTCTTGATGAAACTCATTTCAAGTCTCCCTGATTGCAATGGCCGCAGCCTAGCACCGGGCCCGTGACAGGAGAACTACAAGTTGAGGGGTGCGCGGACGGCCTGTAAGCCGGATTCTGTTCCGGGGCTCGCGCCCCTTCGATGACCATTCCTCTCGGCCCGCCGTTGCCGGCGGGCTCAAGCTGCCAACCCGACCTGCCTGGGGCTGAAGCGGCCCCGGGGCCGTGGCCCCGCGGAGGTCCTATTTGGCATTGCTCCCGGTGGGGCTTGCCGTGCCGGAACTGTTGCCAGCCCCGCGGTGGGCTCTTACCCCACCGTTTCACCGTGACCCCGACCTGCGGGGCCGTCTCATCTCTGTGGCGCTTTCCGTCGGGTTTCCCCGCCCGGGCGTTACCCGGCACCGTTGCTTCAGGGAGTCCGGACTTTCCTCGGCGCGGCGGGAAAACCCGCCAGCCCCGCGGCCATCCGGCCATCCGCGCCCGGCAGACCTAGGCAGTTGGATCCGTGGGGTCAAGATAATTGCGTTTGGCCAGATGCTCGGCAATCCGCAGGTCTTCGGCATCCAAGGCCGCGTCACCGGCCCAAGGGCGGAATCTCCGACGGAAAGCGCTGAACGCTGCCGTCTCCGGATTGCCAACGTCCGAAGATGCGCGGCCGATACCGTAGCCGAAGCGCTCCGCGTAATCGCGCCATCTGCGCAGGTCGCTGGCAGCTCCCGGCGATTCTGACGGCCAAACGGCTAGTCCGCGGAGTGCAAGTCGACGCCAGTCGAACCGCGAACCGGGATCCGACTTTCGCGGAAAAGACGTGTCGGAGTGGCCAACCACCAGATGTGACGAGATTCCGCGACGATGAAGAATGTCCACAAGCAGGGCTTCCAGTGTAGCCATCAGCGGTTCGGCAAAGGGCGAGTTGCCGTCGTTGTCGAGCTCGATACCGATGGAGCGACTGTTGATGTCGCTACGACCCTCCCAAGAACCTGCCCCCGCATGCCAGGCGCGCTTTCCCTCACGCACAAGCTGCCAAAGACACCCGTCACGGCCGATCAGGTAATGGCAGGAGACCTCTGCCTCCGGGTCGCAGAGCCGCGCCAGCGCGGCCAGCGCGCTCTCCATCGCCGTGTAGTGCAGCACGATCATGTCGGGCACTGCCGCACCGCGGCGGTCTCCGAAATTCGGCGATGGTTGCCAGAGGGCTCCCGGCGACTCGGCGGCCTCAGCCACCGACCGCGCGCCGGAAGGGCTCCGGGTTCCAGCCGCAGGCATATCCGTCCCCGTCCGGGTCAATGCCATAGCGGTCCTTTTGCGGCCCACCCGCAGCCAGAAACGCCCGCTGCGCCAAATCCGGCGAGGCGTATTTCGCGCAGTTTCGTTGCGCCTTTCCCTGGCTCGCAAATGTACGTTTGTAGACCGGCTGCCCCATAGGATTGGACGTTTGCAACGCGTAGGCAACGATATCCGGCCCGGTACTGCCCGGCCGCGCAGGAACCGCCTGAGGCGCAACCGTCTGGTATTGCTGCCTGTTGCTTGCAAGACGTTCCGCATCGCTCTGGATCGTCTCGCGCGCGGAAACCGCGCTGAAATCCTGTTCGTCCGAGATGCCCGGATTATTGCCCGCGGCGTAGGCCGCCCCTGCAGCCGTGACCGCCAGCGGAGCCCCCGGCGCCGGTGTGATCAGGTCGGTTTGCGGCGGTTGTGTTGCTGTCGCAGGGTTCACCGGGGCAGTGGCCACCGGTCCGATCCCTGCCGCGGCAAGATCGGCGTTTGTCACGCCGACGGGTTCGACTCCCCTGGCGGTCGGCGCACCCGTTTGTTCAGGTGGCAGGATCGTGATCGCACCGGACAGCTGCGCCTCGCGCGCGGCCCGCTCCTGCGCTTGCGCATAGCGGTACTCGTTGTAGTCGCCAAAGCCGACGCCCGACGCGCTATCGGGCACGGTCGGCTCGCAAGCGGCGACGGCGAGAAGCGATAGGAGCATGAGTGCTGTTCGGTGCATTCGTTTGTCCTGCCCGATTATTACCTACAGCTCAGATTACCACCAAACCGTGGGTTTGGCCACAAACCCTGCTGCATCCTCCAGCGAATGCGCTATATTTAGGAGATCACCCTCTTCCCAAGGCCGACCAATGAGTTGCAGGCCGAGTGGAAGCCCCTGCCCGTCCAGGCCCGCCGGCACCGAAATGCCCGGAAGCCCCGCGAGGTTCACGGTCACCGTGAAAACGTCATTGAGATACATCTGGACCGGGTCGGCATTTGCCATTTCTCCCAACCCAAACGCCGCCGAGGGCGTGGCCGGGGTAAGGATAGCATCCACGCCATCAGAAAAGACCTGGTCGAAGTCGCGCTTGATGAGTGTACGGACCTTGCGCGCGCGGTTGTAATAGGCGTCGTAGAAGCCGGCTGAGAGCACGTAGGTGCCGATCATCACGCGGCGCTGCACCTCGGCACCGAACCCCTCCGCGCGGGTCTTCTCGTACATTTCCGTGATGCCGTCGCCCTGCGACAGGCTCGCACGATGACCGAACCGCACACCATCGTAACGGGCGAGGTTGGACGACGCTTCCGCAGGCGCTACCACGTAGTAGGTCGGCAGTGCGTATTTCGTGTGCGGCAGGGAGATATCGACAATCTTCGCCCCCGCGTCGCGCAGCATGTCCGTACCATCGGCCCAGAGTTTTTCGATCTCCGCCGGCATCCCCTCCATACGGTACTCTTTTGGAATGCCGATGGTCTTGCCACGGATGTCGCCCGTTATCGCCGCCTCGAAATCCGGCACTGGCAGATCGGCCGAGGTGCTGTCCTTCGGGTCGTGACCGGCCATGACGCGCAGCATAATCGCGGCGTCGCGCACCGATTTGGTCATCGGTCCGGCCTGATCGAGCGAGGAGGCGAATGCCACGATGCCCCAACGCGAGCAACGCCCGTAGGTCGGCTTAAGTCCGGTGATGCCGGTGAATGCTGCCGGTTGGCGGATCGACCCGCCGGTGTCGGTGCCGGTGGCTGCGAGGCAGAGGTCGGCCGCCACGGCCGAGGCGGACCCGCCAGAGGAGCCGCCGGGTGTAAGCGCCGCGTCATCATTGCCGCGCCGCCACGGGTTCACCGCATTGCCGTAGGTCGAGGTTTCGTTGGACGAGCCCATGGCAAATTCGTCCATGTTCAGCTTGCCCAGCATAATCGCGCCAGCTTGCCAGAGCTGCGTTGTGACGGTGGATTCGTACTCGGGGTTGAACCCGTCGAGAATGGCCGAGGCAGCTTGGCTCGGAACGCCCTGGGTACAGAACAGATCCTTGATGCCGAGCGGGATGCCGCACATCGGGTTCTCCGCCCCGCCCTGAATGCGCGCATCCGCTGCCGCGGCCTGCTTCAGCGCAATCTCCGGCGTCTTGTGCACGAATGCGCCAAGGGAATCGGCCTTCTCGATCTCGTCAAGACAGGCCTGCGTCAGTTCGGTTGACGTTACCTCGCCAGCGCGCAGCTTGTCCCGGGCCTCTGCGATCGTCAGCTTGCTCAGATCGGACATCACTCGACCACCTTCGGAACCGCAAAGAACCCCTCTCGGGCGTCGGGGGCATTGGCGAGCACCTTGCCCTGGTAGCCACCATCGGTCACTTCGTCGACGCGCCGCTTAAGACGCATCGGCGTGACCGATGTCATCGGCTCCACGCCGTCGACATCCACTTCGTTCAATTGCTCGATGAAGCCGAGAATGGCGTTGAACTCGCCGGCGAGCGCGGGCAGGTCCGCGTCCTCAACCTTGATACGGGCAAGCTTGGCCACGCGGCGCGCGGTACTTTCGTCAATCGACATGAGGCCTCCGGGATCGGGCGGATGATCGGCACGGGTTTATCGCCGCCCCAACGGGGGCGCAAGCGAATGGCGCGCTATGGTGCAGAAACCATCTCCGTCAGCTTCGCGACGGTGTTCATGTTTCGTGCGGTGCCGGTCGCGGCTGCTGGGATGCGGAGTTTCGACTTACCTTGGCCATCGGGATAGAACACAAAAATCTCACGTGTCCCGAGTGCCATATCCTCACCACTCCTGCCGGTGGCCATCCGAAGCGCATCGGGTCCTGGTGATGCATCAAGGAACACCACATGCGTGTACTTGGACGGCCGGTCCACGAATGGGTTTCCCGCAAGGATCGCGGCCATCTCATCGGAGTTACGCACAAGAACGCCGACCGGCTTGCCGAGGTTGCTTTCAAGCCTGACCTCCAGCGCGCGTTTCACCTCCTCCGGCCCAAGTTCGCTGTCGAACACCACGTTTCCGCTCGCGATAAAGGTCCGGATGCCATCGAAACCTGCGGCGGCACACATACCAACGAGGTCAGCCATGGCCAGACGGCCTGTTCCACCGACATTGACGGCGCGCAGAAGGGCAACGAAGCGAGTCATGCCGGTACGCTAGGGACTCCGATGTCCAATGCAAAGCATTCAGCAGGTTTTTCCGTTGCTTGCGGTGTGCGGACCCTCGGCGATAGAGTGCTGGTGCTAGGAAGCCGACACGGACCTCCAATCCATGTACAACATCCTGAAAAACCGCACATACCGGCACCTCTTCGGTGCTCAGATCGTGGCGCTTCTCGGAACTGGGCTCGCGACCGTGGCACTCGGTCTCTTGGCCTACGATCTTGCCGGCAACGACGCCGCGCTGGTGCTGGGCACAGCGCTCACGATCAAGATGGTCGCCTATGTGACGATCGCGCCGGTTGCCGGCGCGATGGCAAACCGCTGGCCCCGGCGTGGAATGCTGGTGGCGCTGGACGTCCTGCGGGCTGCGGTGGCGGTCGCCCTGCCATTCGTCTCCGAGATCTGGCAAGTCTATGTGTTGATCTTCCTGCTGCAATCGGCCTCGGCGGCCTTTACGCCGACCTTCCAGGCAACCATCCCCGACGTCTTGCCAGACGAGCAGGACTACACACGCGCGCTCTCGCTCTCGCGGCTCGCCTACGATCTGGAATCGCTGATCTCCCCGATGCTGGCGGCAGCGCTGCTGCTGATTGTCAGCTTTGATACGTTGTTTCTCGGGACATGCCTCGGGTTTCTCGCCTCGGCGGCGCTCGTCCTCTCCGCCGTGCTGCCGAGCCCGGCGCCGACCAATCCGCGCGGCTTTTATGACGCGACGACCCGTGGCTTGCGGATCTACCTGAATACGCCGCGCCTGCGAGGACTGCTGGCACTGAGTCTGTCTGCCGCCGCCGCCGGTGCAATGGTGATCGTGAATACGGTCGTCGTGGTCCGTAGCGGGTTGGAGCTTGGCGCGGAAGCCGTTGCGCTGACACTTGCAGCCTTCGGTGCGGGTTCAATGATCGCGGCTCTTTTCCTGCCGCGTCTGCTGGACAGACTCCCCGACCGGCAGGTCATGCTGAGCGGGGCCGGGCTGATGGCCGGCGTGCTACTCGCGCTCGCCGCCGGTCTCACTACCGTAAACACGGGATGGGCTGCCATTCTGGTGGCCTGGCTCTTTTTGGGGCTTGGTTATTCCGCCGTCCTGACGCCATCCGGCCGGCTGCTGCGCCGTTCAGCGCATCCGGAAGACCGACCGGCCGTTTTTGCCGCGCAGTTCGCCCTGTCCCACGCTTGCTGGCTACTCGCTTACCCGCTGGCCGGGTGGGTTCTCACCCGGTTTGGTCTTGTCCCCGCGTTGCTCGCGCTTGGCTGCGTTTCGGCAGCAGGGCTCGCACTGGCTATCCGGTTTTGGCAAGCGGATGCACCTCGGGAGATCGAGCATTTCCACGAAGACCTGCCACCCGATCATCCGCACCTGCAGGGCGGCGGGCCGCACCGGCACGTCTACGTGATCGACGACTACCATCGGCATTGGCCACAGGCCGGGTAGGAAACGGCCCCACGTCAGCAACCCGAACGCGCACAGTGGCGCCTGTAGACCTCGATCATCCACCCCAACATGACAGCGTTGAGAACGTGCCAAAGGAAATGTGTGCCCATGGGCAGGGCATTGCAGATTGCCATATCAACGGAACGAAACCCGAGCGACAGAACGAGCAGCGCGGCCCCCGCGGCAAGGCCCAGGGCCGTCTGCGGCGCGCGCCTCCGAAGCGCCAGCGCGTAAGCCGCGATGAGCAACGGGACCGGCCAGTAGGCGGCGGAGATCTCGAAGCCCGGCAACCGCTGGAATATCGGGATCGTGACAGCGGCGTACGGGATGAACCCAGCGGTTAGCAGCATGGCCCAGGGCACCGACAGGCCCCAGTAATCCCTGTTGGCCGCATAAACATAGAGCAGGATGAATAACCCGATTGGAGTCGTGTCCGCAATCGCGCCCCAGACGGTGGCATGGGTGTGGAAGAGAAAAGATCCCACGCCGATCGCGGCAAGCAGCGCGACCATTGCCTTGGCCAGCGGTAGGGGTTCGCCCCTCACGCGCCGCCACATGATCCAGGCGGCCAGTAGGAAAGCCGCGTTCGTCAGCGCATTCACCGGCTCGGACCAATAGGTGAAATCGGTCCGTTCACAATATCCGTCGACCTTCTGCAACAATGCTTCCATCTGCCTCTCCGCAGGCTAGGGTCCCCTCGGGAAATGGCGCTTCGGGAGAGGAGAATCAAATGAAGATCACATGGCTGGGCCACTCTGGCTTTCGCATTGAAATCGCCGATCAGATCCTTCTGGTCGACCCTTGGTTTACCGGGAATCCGGTTTTCCCGGAAGACCGCCGCGCCGAAGCGATTGCCGGAACGACGCACATTCTGCTGACCCACGGGCACGGCGACCATTCCGGCGACGCGCTCGCGCTGGCAGCGGAGCTAGAAGTGCCCATCGTCGGGATCTACGACCTGATGTCCTATTGGGCGGAAAACGGCGACGTGGAGACCTTGGGCTTCAACAAGGGTGGCACAGTGATGCTCGGCGACGTCGCTGTTACAATGGTGAATGCCGTGCATTCGTCGTCCGTCGGAACGCCGGACGGCCCGCTCTACGCCGGCGGCGAAGCTGGCTTCATGGTCTCCGGCGAGGGACGCACCGTCTACATCTCAGGCGATACGGATGTCATGGCCGACATGGGGGTATTTGCAGAGTTGCACAATCCGGATGTCGGCATCCTCTGTGCGGGCGGGCATTTCACCATGGACATGAAACGCGCCGCGTACGCAGCGAAGAAGTTTTTCAATTTCAAGGTTGTTATCCCCTGTCACTACAAGACATTTCCGCTTCTGGAGCAATCCGCCGATGCGCTCGTCGAGGCACTGCCCGGCGTGGACGTGAAGACACCGGATGTCCTGGAAACGGTCACGATCTGAACGTCGTATCAGCGCCTGGCGGCAAAGAACGCCTTCAGTAGCCGCTCGGACTCCTCGGCGCGGATACCGTCGTAGATCTCCGGCACATGGTGCGCCTGCGGATGCGAAAAGATCCGCGGGCCACGCTCGACGCCGCCGGACTTCGGGTCGGACGCACCGTAGTATAACCTTGCAAGCCTGGCGGCCGAGATGATGGCGGCACAAGCTGGGCATGGCTCCAGCGTGACATAGAGCGCGTATCCCGGCAGGCGTTCGGAACGCGCAGCAGTACAGGCGGCGCGGATCGCCAGCACTTCGGCATGGGCAGACGGGTCGTTCAACTCGCGTGTCCGGTTGCCTGCCCGCGCCACGACGGCCCCGGCAGGATCGACCACAACCGCACCAACGGGCACTTCGCCCCGCTCGGCTGCGGCACGGGCCTCTTCCAGCGCGGCCTCCATATGTGAATTGAATGGCATGGAGCATGCCTGCCCTGCGCGCGCGGGCTTGTCCAGTGGGCCGGTCCGGCGTATCCGAAGCCATGACAGACACGCCCCTGACACCGAAAGACGGCGACCGTATCGCCAAGGTCATCGCACGCGCCGGCCGCGCCTCGCGCCGCGAGGCCGAGCGCCTCATTGAAGCAGGCCGCGTGACGGTCAATGGAAAGACGATCTCCAGCCCGGCACTGAATGTCACTCCGGACGACAGTATCTCCGTGGACGGCGTCGCCCTGGCCGAGGCCGAGCCACCACGGCTCTGGCTCTACCACAAGCCCGCAGGCCTTGTGACGACCGCTCGCGACGAGAAAGGGCGCAAGACGGTCTTTGACGCACTTCCAGACGGCATGCCGCGCGTCCTTTCGGTCGGCAGGCTGGACTTGAATTCCGAGGGGTTACTGTTGCTGACCAACGATGGCGGGATCAAACGCAGGCTTGAGCTTCCGTCGACAGGCTGGATGCGCCGGTACCGTGTGCGGATCAAGGGAACCCCTGACGACGCAACGCTGGAACCGCTCCGACAGGGCCTGACCGTGGACGGCGAACGATTTCAACCAATGGGTGTGACCCTCGACCGTCAGCAAGGGGCGAATGCCTGGGTGACCGTCTCGCTGCGCGAGGGTCGGAACCGGGAGATCCGTCGCGCAATGGAAGCGGTGGGTATGACCGTCAACCGCCTGATCCGGGTGAGCTACGGTCCGTTCAAGCTGGGCGACCTGAAAGCCGGGGAGGTGGAAGAGGTCAAATCTCGGGTACTGCGCGACCAACTCGGCCTCGACAAGGAGTTTCGCCCCGCAACCGAACCGAAGAAACGCCCACAGCGGCGCCGTCGCCGATAGAAACGCCTCGTATACATGTCGCGCTTGTATCGCCCAGGAGCCACGTGTGGCCGACAACGGTCTTGCGCGTAAAACGCATCTAGCCCCACTGGCAAAACTGCTTTGGAAGCTTGGCGGGATTCCCCGCTGACCGTTTGGTGTGAGGAATTTGCTGCCGAACGCACGCGAATCGTCGAAACGCATCGCCGATGAATTTACGCGCGCCAAGATATGGCGCGATGCAAAATCGGTGGCTTGACCGCGGCAACGTGTTCCATCGATGTCTTGGCGACGCGCACGTTCATACACCGCACCCAAACTGGGTGCCTCGCCGACATCAGGGTTTGCAATCCGCTTGTTCTCCACCTGCCTCGGCAAGGATTATGCGACGGCGAGAACAGGCTTGAAGTAGCCGATCTCCGCAGGAGAGTTTTGATACCCCTCAGGTCTCTCCGCCTGCCATCTCCTTCATCGACAAGAGGCTTCGAGAGAGTCGACCGTCCGAATTCTGTGTCGTTGGGAATTGCAGGTCGCACTTTCGGAGGGGGCTTAGTGCCTCAAACAGGTGCCGATTTCGCGATTTCCGGCTCTGAAACCGAATTGCTCGGCGACGATCAATGGGCTGATTGGCTGGTTGATGGTGTTACCTGCCTCGCAGGCCCACAACCGTGCCGACCGGCAAGGGTCGCGCAGATAATCCTCAATGGCGTTCCCGGTGTGCGACACGCGGTACGGCACGGTTTGGCGGCAATACAGGGTTTCGGCTTGCCCTGTCAGGGTCATTCATTGGCTGCGCAAGAATCGGACCGCCAAATGCTGCCCCCGCCAACCTCGGGGCTTGCTCCCGCGGCGACGTTTGGTGCGCGTAAACGCGGGTCCACGCGTGGAAGCCACACGAGATTCCGACGTTGAACCATCATAAATCTTTGCGAGTGCAAAAATTCACTGGATACGGGCGCAAGTGACTATTACGCTCGCACGTATCGAAGCGATCCTGTTCCACAAAGACCATCTGCGAATGTACTTGTCCGCTGAGATCTTGATCGACCCGTCGGACACCGCCATTGCACAAATGACTGTTCACGCGCTGCTGTGTCGGTCCTGCGCAATGGCCGCTCTCCCGAGGTACCAATTCGGCAAGGCTGCACAAGATGCGCGCAACCGTCGATCTCTACCGAAGCTCAATCCTGCGCGGCGGAGGATCGAATACACTTCCTGCGTGTCACGTACTGTACACGATCCGACAAGGGCCATTGCGCGGAGCGATGCCAACCGGGAGGGCAGGCGGATTGGGCGCAGCAGATCTAGCAACAATGGGCGTCGGCCTTGGTACGTCCGTCGAAATCAGCACACCGTCGGAGAGTGTCGATCCGCCCGCATTCATGGATCAACCTATTGCGGGCGTTTCGAGACATTCCGAGCAATGTTGGCAGCGGTTGCGGACGACGCGCAGTACAGCCGGACGCGAGAAATGACAGAGGGATAGGATTTGCATGTCCTGCCCGTTGAGGGTCGGAATCGGAGGAGAAAGCGCATGGGGCACGTCTGGATAACCGGGGAAGCGTTGATTGACTTCGTGCCGATAACCGTGCCGCAGGGAACGGCCTATTTGCCGTGC
This sequence comes from Tropicimonas marinistellae, assembly GCF_001509585.1. Taxonomy (GTDB): domain Bacteria; phylum Pseudomonadota; class Alphaproteobacteria; order Rhodobacterales; family Rhodobacteraceae; genus Tropicimonas; species Tropicimonas marinistellae. The sequence goes on from NZ_LNCI01000004.1 coordinate 261,331, forward strand.
GAAGGCGGCAGCACATACAACGTCGCGAAGGCGACAGCGCGCCAGGGGTCGGACGTCTCCTTCCTCGGGCCGATCTCACAGGATCTGTTCGGCGATATGCTGCGCGACGATCTTGCGCGGGAGGGAGTCGAATTGAGATATGCCCCGCGAATTGATGCCCCAACGCCGTTGGCCTTCGTTAAGTACGAGGGCAGTGATGCGCGCTATGCTTTTTACGATCGCGCCTCGACAATGGTGGAAGCCCCCTACGGCGAAACGCTGTCCGACCTGCGTCCCGGAGACATCCTCCACGCCGGATCGATCTCGCTGATACCCGATCCCGGCGCAGACCGCCTCGAACGACTGATGCTGGCACATCGGGACCGCGCAATTCTGTCGCTGGATCCGAATGCAAGGCCGGGTATGATCGCCGACATGGACAAGTGGCGGAACAGGATAAGCCGGTTGGCAGACGCGGCAACAATCCTGCGCCTTTCCGACGAGGATCTCTCGGCCTGGCAACCCGGTCGCGACCCGCGCGACTTCATCGATACGCAACTGGCCTCCGGAACCGCGTTGGTCGTCCTGACATATGGCAAACATGGAGCCGAGGCTGCCACCCCTGCAGGTCGCGCGCGCGTACCGGCCCGGACGGATGGATTGGTCGATACTGTGGGCGCCGGAGACACGGTCATGGGCACCGTTCTTGCAGCGGTTGACGGGCATGGGTTGACAAATCCCGACCAGATTGCGGCACTTGGCGATACGGCCCTTGAAGACTTGCTGACGCGTGCGATGCGGGCAGCCTGGTTGAATTGCCATTCTGCTGGATGCAACCCACCGACACGACGCGCCATCGACAGCGATGCTTCACTGGAACCATCCGAGTAATGACGTCGATCCTCTGCGCGAAATTGTCGAGCGCGACCGAAATAGTTGACGCGAGTAAAATTCATTCCTAACCTGATTCCGCGGGGTTCGGAGGAGGAGCCCGCTGGGAGTAACCGTGACGGCGGCGCCAGAGCGCGTCGTCTTGGGTTTTGCAGGAATGCCGGGCGCGGTCATTTGCGTGCGTGGATGCCTGTTCGCCCCTAGGGAGGAGAGAAAATTGTCGAAACTCACGAAATCAATGGCCGGAGTTGCGCTTCTCGCATCGACCGCGCTTGCCGCCCCGGCATTTGCCGAGGAGATCACCGTCGCCACCGTGAACAACGCCGACATGATCGTCATGCAGAAGCTCGCCCCCGAGTGGGAGGAGGCGACCGGCAACACGATCAACTGGGTTGTGCTTGAGGAGAACGTTCTTCGCCAGCGGACAACGCAGGACATCTCAACCAAAGGCGGCTCGTTCGACATCATCTTCATCGGTGCATACGAAGCACCGATCTGGGGTGCCAACGGCTGGCTGACCCCCCTGAATGATTTCGGCGACGACGCGGATTATGATCTGAACGACATCTTCGAGCTCGTCCGCAACGGACTGTCCGACAAGGACGGCAACCTCTACGCGGTGCCGCTCTATTCCGAGACGTCGTTTACTTTCTACCGCGCGGATCTCTTCGAGGCGGCCGGCGTTGAGGCACCGACCGAGCAAATCACCTACACCGACTTCGCTGATCTCGTTTCGAAGGTCCACGATCCCGACAACGGCGTGTTTGGAACGTGCCAGCGCGGCAAGGCCGGCTGGGGCGAGAATATGGCCTTCGTTGGCCCGATGGTGAACGCCTTCGGTGGCAGGTGGTTCGACATGGACTGGCAGCCGCAGATCGACAGCCCCGAGTGGAACGCCGCGATCACCTACTACGTCGATTTGATGAACAACTACGGCCCGCCGGGCGCGACGGCAAACGGCCACAATGAGAACCGCGCGTTGTTCGCCGACGGCAAGTGCGCGACCTGGGTCGATGCAACCTCGGCCGCGAACTACATCAAGAACCCGGCCAACTCGAAGGTCGCAGAGGTCACAGACTTCTTCCAGGCTCCGAAGCAGGAAACGTCGAACGGGACCGGCTGGTTCTGGTCATGGGCGTTGGCCATCCCGGCGACTTCGCAGAAAATCGACGTCGCGAAGGACTTCCTGAAGTGGGGCACCTCGAAAGAGTACTTCCAGAAGGTTGGCGAAACCGAGGGTTGGGTCGCGGTTCCGAGTGGAACCCGTCAGTCGATCCACGAAGATCCGCGTCTGCTTGAAGCGGCACCCTTCGCCGAGACCATCAAGAACGCGATCTTCTCGGTCGACCCCGCGAACCCGACGCGCGATCCGGTTCCCTACACCGGGGTCCAGTTTGTCGCGATCCCCGAGTTCCAGGGTATCGGCAACTACGTCGGTCAGCAGATTTCCGCGGCACTCGCCGGTCAGTCAACTGTTGAAGAGGCCCTAGCCAACAGCCAGCAGTTCGCGGTCCGCGAAATGACCAAGGCCGGGTACATCAAGTAGTCTTCCTCCCAGGGCGGGCTGATCCGGATGGGTTGGCCCGCCTCGCTAAGCGCGCGGCGCAAGTGTCGCCGTGCAAAAAGGAGCAGGCCCGAAGGGGGCTGCTCCTGCAACGCGGCAAACCAGGCATTTCGGGAGAAACCAATGGCAACCAAGGCTTCCCGCGCGGCCGCCCGGATGATGATATCGCCCTCCGTAATCCTTCTGCTCGGTTGGATGATCATTCCGCTATCGCTGACGATCTACTTCTCATTCCTGCGATACAACCTGATCACGCCGACCGGTAACCCCTTCGTGGGGTGGGAGAACTACTATTGGTTCGTGACCGATCCGAGCTTCAAGGCGGCGATGATCAACACGCTCCTGCTCGTCGGCGGGATCCTGTTGATCACAACGATCGGCGGAGTGATCTTTGCGCTTCTTCTGGACTTGCCGATGTTTGGCCAGGGCGTCATCCGGATTATGGTGATTGCCCCATTCTTCGTAATGCCGACCGTCTCCGCGTTGGTTTGGAAGAACATGTTCATGAATCCCGTCAATGGAATATTTGGGCGCCTTGCCACGGGCATGGGTTTTGAACCCGTCGATTTTTTTGGGCAGATCCCGTTGCTTTCTATCATTTTCATCGTGAGTTGGCAGTGGCTGCCCTTCGCGACGCTGATCCTGTTTACCGCGATGCAGTCGCTCGACCAGGAACAGCTCGAGGCGGCCGAGATGGATGGTGCGAGCTGGCGGAACCGGTTCTGGTTCATCATCCTGCCGCATCTTGCCCGCGCGATCACGGTCGTGATCCTGATCGAGACGATCTTCCTGCTGTCGATCTTCGCCGAGATCCTCGTCACAACCAATGGCGGCCCGGGCACGGCGACGACCAACCTGACCTATCTGATCTACGTGTCGTCACTCCTGCAGTTCGACGTGGGCATGGGGAGCGCCGGTGGCGTCATCGCCATCATACTGGCCAACATCGTCGCGATCTTCCTGATGCGGATGATCGGCAAGAACCTCGACGCGTGAGGAGGAGCGGGTAATGGCACGCGCAGTCTCGAACGGCATCAAGCTCCGCAACACCGCCATCGTCGGAACGCTTGGCTTCCTGATGTTCTTCCCGATCCTGTGGATCCTCATCCTATCGTTCAAGACCGAGGAAGACGCGATCCGGGCGCCGCTGGAAGTCCTGTTCAGCTCCGGTTGGACGCTGGAGAGCTTCACCACGGTCCAGGAGCGATCCGATTACTTTAAGCACTTCACCAATTCGGTCGTGATCGCTGTCGGCTCCACGTTCTTCGGTATCCTGATCGCCGTTCCGGCGGCCTGGGCCATGGCCTTCGTACCGGCCAAGCACACCAAGAACGTGCTGATGTGGATGCTGTCCACCAAGATGCTGCCGCCGGTCGGCGTCCTGGTGCCGATATATCTCATCTTCCGGGATCTCGGCCTGCTCGACACGCGCATCGGACTCGTGATCGTGCTTATGCTGATGAACCTCCCGATCATCATCTGGATGCTCTACACCTACTTCACGGAGATCCCCGGCGAGATCCTTGAGGCTGCCCGCATGGACGGAGCGAACCTGCGCGAAGAGGTGCTCTACGTGCTGACACCGATGGCGATCCCCGGCATGGCCTCGACAGTTCTTCTGAACATTATCCTGGCTTGGAACGAGGCGTTCTGGACCCTGAACCTGACGGCCGCAAACGCCGCGCCACTGACGCAGTTTATCGCCAGCTATTCCAGCCCGGAGGGCTTGTTCTACGCCAAGCTCAGTGCCGCCTCGATCATGGCCATCGCACCGATCCTGATCATGGGCTGGTTCAGTCAGAAACAACTCGTCCGCGGCCTGACCTTCGGCGCCGTGAAGTAACAGAAGCAGAGGAACCGAACCGTGGGACGTATTCAGCTCGAGCAGGTGAGTAAAAGCTTCGGCGAACTTCAGGTAATACCGCCGCTGGACCTGGAGATCGAGGACGGCGAGTTCGTTGTCTTTGTCGGCCCGTCGGGCTGTGGCAAGTCCACGCTGTTGCGATTGATCGCCGGGCTCGAAGACGTAACCTCGGGCCAGGTCCTGATCGACGGCACGGACGCTACGGACATTCCCCCTGCAAAACGCGGATTGGCGATGGTGTTCCAGTCCTACGCGCTCTATCCGCACATGTCCGTTCGAAAGAACATTGCGTTTCCCCTGCGCATGGCCGGAATGGATGAGGCGGAACGGGACCGTCGCGTTCAGAATGCGGCCGACGTTCTGAACCTCACAGATTACCTCGATCGAAAACCGGCCCAACTGTCCGGCGGGCAGCGCCAGCGGGTCGCGATCGGACGGGCTATCGTTCGCGAACCCGCTGCGTTTCTGTTCGATGAACCGCTGTCGAATCTCGACGCCGCGCTGCGCGTCGGGATGCGCATTGAAATCTCCGAGTTGCACCAGCGCCTCGGCACCACGATGATCTACGTGACACACGATCAGGTCGAAGCCATGACCATGGCCGACAAGATCGTGGTGCTTCAGTCCGGGGTGATCGAACAAGTCGGATCACCGCTGGAGCTCTATCGCAGACCGCAGAACAGGTTCGTTGCGGGCTTCATTGGCTCACCAAAGATGAACTTCGTCTCCGGAGAGGCTGCGAAACCCTATGCTGCAGAGAGCATCGGCGTACGGCCTGAGCATCTGCAAATCTCGTCTGCCGAGGGCGCTTGGAAAGGCGTGATCGGCGTTTCGGAACACCTGGGCTCAGACACGTTCTTTCACGTCCTCGAAACCGGGCTCGCGGAATCGATCACCATCCGGGCCGACGGCGAGGTGGCGCTGAACCGGGGCGACACGGTCTATCTGACCCCTGAGCCCGACAAGATCCATCGTTTCGACGCAAGAGGAAGGCGTATAGAATGACACGTCTGGCAGGAAAGAACGCACTCGTCACCGGGGGCGCACGCGGTATCGGCCGCGCGATCGTTGAGGCATTCGTGCGCGAGGGCGCGAAGGTCGCCGTGGCCGATCTGCTGGCAGATCAGGCAGAGGAAACCGCCGCGGCACTCGGCGACGCGGCAATGGCGGTCGAGATGAACGTAACCGACGCGGCCTCCATCGCATCCGGCGTCGCCGCGGTCGAGGCGAAGTGGGGCGGCATAGACATACTGGTGAACAACGCCGGCGTTTTCGATATGGCTCCGATTGCCGAGATCACGCCCGAAATGTACCGCCGACAGTTCGATGTGAATGTGGGCGGCACAATATTCGTTACTCAAAAGGTCGTGGAGGGAATGAAGACCCGCGGGAAAGGCGGCGCGATCATCAACTTCAGCTCGCAGGCCGGGCGGCGCGGAGAGCCGAATATCATTCTCTACTGCTCCACCAAGGCGGCAGTCATTTCCATAACGCAGTCGATGGCGCTGGAATTCGCCAAGGACAAGATCCGGGTGAATGCAATCGCTCCCGGCGTGATCGACACGCCGATGTGGGACGTGGTCGATGGGCTCTTCGCCAAGTACGACCACCTTCCCAAGGGTGAGAAGAAGAAACAGGTTGGGCTGGCCGTACCCCTTGGCCACATGGGCTCCCCGGACGAGATCGCCGATCCGGTGGTTTTCCTGGCTTCCGACGACGCCCGCTACGTGACGGCCCAAACGCTGAACGTCGATGGCGGGAACTGGATGAGCTGACCGCGGCCCCCGGCAGGGCCCTACGAATTGAAGGAGACTAAGGTGATCGACCTGCGCAATTCCAATCTGGATGCGCTGCCTGAAGGCGTGCGCGTTCCGACCTACGACCGGAGCAGCCTGACACCCGGAATCGTACATATCGGACTCGGCAATTTCCACCGGGCGCATCAATCATGGTATCTGCACCGGCTGTTCGAGGCGGGACTGAACCACGATTGGGCAATTATCGGAGCGGGCGTGCGTCCCGAAGATGCCACGATGCGCGAGAAACTCGCCGCACAGGATTTCCTGACGACGCTGATCGAACTGGATCCCAAAGGCAGTTCAGCCGAAGTGGTCGGCTCCATGATCGGCTACGTGCCCTACGATCCCGAAAACCGCCCGCTCATCGCACAGATCGCAAAGCCGGAAATCCGCATCGTCTCTCTGACTGTCACCGAAGGCGGCTATTTCATAGATCCGGCCACAGGTGGTTTCGATGCATCGGACCCGCAGATTTGCCACGATGCGGAAGACCCAGAAACACCCGCGACGGCCTTCGGAGCAATCGTTGCCGCGCTGAAGCAACGACGGTCTGCAGGCACCGGTCCGCTTACATTGCAATGCTGCGACAACCTCCAGGCCAATGGGGACGTGCTGCGCCAAACGGTGGTCTCTCTCGCTCGCCTGTCAGATGGCGACCTCGCCGACTGGATCGAAGCAGAATGTACTTTCCCCAACGCCATGGTGGATTGCATCGTCCCGGCGACCGGCCCGAAGGAGCTTGCACTGGCCGAAGAATTCGGCATCGCCGACCAGGCCCCGGTAACGCACGAGAACTTCCGCCAATGGGTCATCGAGGAGAAGTTCTGTGCCGGACGGCCGGAATGGGAAAAGGTCGGCGCAACCATCACCGGCGACGTCCACGATTTCGAGCGCATGAAGATCCGGATGCTCAACGGCGGGCACCAGGTCATTGCCGACCTGGGTGAGTTGCTGTCGATTGAAACGATTTCGGGCACGATGGAGCATGCCGGGATTCGTGCCGTCTTCGAAAAAGTCGAGCGCGAGGAGATCATGCCCCACGTGAAGCCCGTTCCCGGCTACACGCCAGCGGAATACCTCGAACTGCTGATCTCCCGTTTCGGCAATCCGATGATCGTGGACACCACCCGGCGTGTCGCCTTCGATGGCTCGAGTCGGCACCCGGGATTTCTGCTTGGCAGTGTCCGCGACGGGTTGGCGGCAGGCACCGCGACTGACGGGTTGGCGTTCATCTCGGCGGCCTGGGCACGCTACTGTGCCGGCACTCGACCGGATGGCAGCACCATTGCACCCAACGACCCATTCTGGAGCGAGCTGCAACCGCGTGCGCTCAAAGCGAAGGAAGATCCGGGAGTCTGGCTCGCCATGCAGCAGACCTATGGCGAATTGGCCGAAGTTCCCGCGTTTTCAGATGCCTTTTCGCGGTGGTTGCAGATGATCTGGAATGAGGGGGTCGAGGCGGCAATGGACACTTATCTGGGCCGCCGATGAGCCGCAGGCGCAATCATTATCCGTCGGGAGCCGACCCCGCTTGAGGGGTCAGCTCCAATTCAGAGAGGACGCATTTCGAAAGGAGCGGCCGCGCCGCGACCCGTCGCGTCGAAATCGCTGATCAGAACACGGCCTGAACCTTCATCCGGCCATCGCCGCCGCCCATGGTGGTCATCTTCTCGAGCGCCTCATCAAGATCTACCCTGTGGGAAACCACCTGCTCTATCGCAGGGCCGGCGGCGCGGATGGCGTCGATTGCATTGGGGATATCGGCGCGAGCCAACGAATGAGCCCCGGCAATACGGATCTGCCGGCGAAAAATCTCGAAGGGCGAGAGGCTGATCCGGTCCGCTTGCGGATAAACCGAAAAGAAGAGCGCCTTGCCGCCCGTGGCCACCTGGGCGATCATCGATTCTGCCACTTTCGAAAGACCCGTCGCATCGGCCACAAAGTCGTGGCTTTGGCGCAATGCCTTGCAGGCGTCGCTATCCGCGTGCAACGCGGCAAATCCCATGGACTGTACCATCTCAAGCTTCCGCTCCGCCACGTCCACAACGGTTACATCCCCGATCCCCTGCCCCTTGAGACCAAACGCAATGAGCATCCCCATGGGACCGGCTCCGAAGACCAGGGCATTCGTCACGTTGTCCAGACCTGTCGCACGGATCCCGTTGAGCGCGCAGCCCATGGGCTCGGCGAGTGCGGCCACCGCAAAGTCCAGATCGCCGATTGCGTGCAGTTTGCTGGCCGCAACGGCGACAAGCGGTTCGAAGCCTCCGTTTACGGTTACCCCATAGGCACCGAGCTGATCGCAGAGATTGGGCATCCCCGCCCTGCAATAGCGGCACGTTTCGCAAGCCAGGTTCGGATCGATGACGACCCTGTCGCCTTCAGAAAACCCGGTCACGCCGGCCCCAACCGCCAGCACCACCCCCGAAAACTCGTGACCGGGAACGACCGGAAACGCGTCGCGGCCATAGTTGCCGATCAGAATGTCGTGGTCGGTGTGGCAAATACCCGATGCGCGCACGTTGACGAGCACCTCCCCCGGCCCTGCCACGGGCTCCGGAACATCCGCAACCGTCGCGGCGTTGCGACCGGTAAACAGAATTGCCTTCATTGTTCGTCCTCCTAGTCACGCCAGCATCGCGGGTCGGCAAATACCTCTGCGCTCAGGCCGAGGCGCGCCGTATCAAACGCAAGGGCAGTCGGGTCTGGCTGCCCGAAAACTCTGCACCGACCTCCCGCTCCATCCTGTCGAGGATGATCTCAACCGCCTTCTGAGACAGCTTCTCGTAGTCCTGCGCGACGGTTGTCAGCGACGGGTTGATGAATTCGGAAATCGGGTAGTTGTCGTTTCCAGCGACGCGCAGATCGCTCTCCGAACTGGCGCCAACCGTCAGACCCCGCTCACTGGCAGCCGCGATGACGCCGAATGCGCAGCGGTCGGACGCGCAGAGCACCGTCGTGGAAGGAAAACCGCCTTGCGCGAACCGGTCACGCGCGATGTCGCGCCCCTGACGTTCGAAGTTCCAGTCGCTATAGGGGTTTTCGATGACCATGGGCTGCTGGCCCTTTGCACACATGGCCCGGTTATATCCCTCCAGCCGTTCCGCCGCGGTGGAGTTCACTTTCGGCATGGCGATGAAACACGGCGGCGAGCCACTTTCGCAGAGATATTCCGTGATCAGTCGCATTCCCTGGACGTGGTCCGACGAAAGGAACGAGAACGACCCTTCGACATAGCTGTCAAACAGGAGCAAGGGGACTTCACGCCCCAGTTTCCGGATAAGAACTGCATCGGACGCCGCCCCGAGCGGAGACAGGATCAATCCGCCAATATTCAGCGACCGCATCATCTCGATACATTCGATTTCCGTTTCCGCGTCCCCGTGTGAACTCTGCACCAATGTCCTGTGCCCGGCATCGCGGCAGCTATTCTCGATGTGCCGAATAATCTCGGCGTAGAATGGATCGGTGAAATAGGGGACGACGATACCGACAGTTTTCGGATTTCGCCGGTTTTGATTGGTCGCCAGGAAGCTTGGCCGGTAGTCGAAACGCTCCAGCGCCTGCTCGATTTTCGCCCGGGTGGATGCTCGCACACTCTGGGGATCGTTGAAGTACTTCGACACGGTCGGGCGCGAAAGCCCCGTTGCGGCGGAAAACTCCTCCATGTTGCGCAGTTTTTTCGACATATCTTGCGTCCGTTAGATCTTGAGTTTTGCGGCAACCGCATCCTCCCCCGGAACTTCAACTCTTGCACTTTATTTATCGCGCGTAAAGTTTTGTCTTGCGGGCAGGCAGCGGTTGGGGCACCGTGGGCGTGCTTTCCTGGGAGGCGGTAATGACTTCAAAGATCGTGACGCTTGGTGAAATCCTTGCGGAGATCATGGCCGATGTCCCCGGTATGGGATTCCTGGAGCCGATTGCGCTGACCGGCCCGTTTCCCTCCGGGGCTCCTGCGATATTCATCAGCCAGGCAGCCCGTATGGGCGCCCCGACGGCCTATGTCTCGGCTGTCGGCAACGATGACTTCGGACGCCTGAACATTGCCCGGCTGAAGGCGGACGGAGTCGACGTGTCCGCGGTGCGGGTCGATGAGCAACTGCCTACCGGCCACGCATTCGTCCGATATCGCCCCGACGGTAATCGCGACTTCGTTTACAATATCACCCATTCGGCCAGTGGAACGGTGCGCATGACCCCGGAAGCGGAGAGGGCTTTCGCCGAAGCCGGGCACTTGCACGTGGTGGGGAACTCGATGTTCACAGCAGACCTGCGCCAAATGGCGGAGCAGGCAGCGAGGGAGATCAAGTCACGTGGCGGCACCGTTTCTTTCGACCCTAATCTTCGCAAGGAGATGCTGAGCCAGCCCGGGCTTCAGAAAGCAATTGAGAACGTGCTTGAATACACCGATCTCTTCCTTCCGTCCGGCGATGAGGTTTTCCTCGGAGTCGAAACGGACAACGCGGAGGAAGCCATTGCCGAACACCTGGCGCGTGGAGTGAAGGCGGTTGTCCACAAGCGCGGAAGCGAAGGCGCGAGCTACTTCGACGGAACGCAAACACTGCGACAGGCGCCATTTCCTGCTGACGAAGTCGATCCCACCGGCGCGGGGGATTGCTTCGGCGGTGCTTTCGTTTCGCTCTGGACCGCTGGCACGGATCCGGCAGAAGCGCTGCGTCTGGCCGCTGCCGCAGGCGCGCTCGCGGTGATGAAACGCGGGCCAATGTCCGGAGCAGAAACCGCAGATGTGGTGCGCGCCTTCGCCGACCAACACGGGAGCTGACGCAATGGCTAATCCACTACTGTCCCTTGGCCGCGACCCTCGCGGTATCGTCTCGGTCTGCACCGCCCACCCTGTCGCGATTGCAGCCGCGCTTGAGGAAGCACAGGCGCATGGCCAGTACGCCCTGATCGAGGCAACCTGCAATCAGGTCAACCACGATGGCGGCTATACCGGAATGAAGCCGGCGGAATTCATTGCATTGGTCAAGGGGATTTCACAGGAAATCGGGTTTCCCGAGGAGAAGCTGATCTTCGGCGGCGATCACCTTGGTCCGAATCCATGGCGACACCTGCCGGCCGACGAGGCAATGGCTGAAGCCAAGACGATGATGGCCGCCTATGTCGAAGCGGGATTCCGCAAGCTGCACCTGGATTGCTCCATGGGCTGCCGCGACGAACCCGTCGCACTCGATGACGCGACGACCGCGGCGCGTGCCGCGGAGCTTTGCGCGGTGGCCGAGGAGATAGCGAATGACGGGATCTACATCATCGGCACCGAGATCCCGCCACCGGGCGGGGCACACGAGGAAATCGACGCACTGAAGCCAACCGCGCCGGCGGCGGTGCTGGAAACCTACGGGATCCACGCCCGCGTTTTCACCGATGCGGGCCTGGCAGAGGCTTTCGAGCGTGTCATCGCCATTGTGGTTCAGCCGGGGGTGGAGTCAGCACAGATGAGCGTTGTGCTTTATGATCCCTCCGCAGCGCGCGACCTCGTCGCGACGCTGCCCGGCATGCCCGGCCTGGTGTTCGAGGCGCACTCGACGGACTACCAGACCGGGACGGCGCTGAAGGCGCTGGTCGAGGATGGGTTCGGCATTCTCAAGGTCGGTCCCTGCCTGACTTTCGCGGTGCGAGAGGCGCTTTACGGTATGGAAATGGCCTGCCGAGAGATGGACGGTGGCCCGCTTGCCTTGCGCCAGACGATGGAAGACCTGATGCAGGCTGACCCCGGCGCTTTGAGGGAACATGTCCACGGCGATGAGACACAGCGCGCAAGCCAGCGTCACTTTGGCCTGTCCGACCGTATCCGGTATTATTGGCCAAACGCCAAGGCACAGGCGGCCGTTGCGGACCTTTACGCCCGATGCCAAAAGGTTCGCCCGCCCATCGGAGTAGTCAGCCAGTACGTCGGCGCCGGCCTTGTGAACGAGGCTCTCGGCGCGGGAGATGATCTCTTCGATGCCGAAGCTCTTGCCCGACGCGCAGCGCGCCGGATGGTAAGACCGTGGTATGATGCCTGCAAGTGACCTCACCACCCGGCAGATAAATGCATGCGGGTCCGGGATCTAGTTCCGGCCCACCACCCCAAGGAACAATCCAAGAGGCCCTCTCAGATGCCCAAGGAAATCCCCGTCGAACCCGCCGCTGCGCTGGCACGGGCAAAGGTGACTTTTTCCGACATCCCCGTATGTGACTATGACGAGCCGATCGCGGAAGAGCGTGAGCGCCGAGGCGACGCGAACCTGCGCGAAATCCTGCGCCACATGTTGCTGGTGCGCGAGTTCGAGACCATGCTCGCGAGCTACAAATCGACCGGGGCGTATCGCGGAATTGAATTTGCCTACAAGGGCCCGGCGCACCTTTCCATCGGTCAGGAGGGCGCCGCGGTCGGAGCCGCGCTGGCCCTTTCGCCGGATGATCACATCTTCGGCTCCCACCGCTCCCACGGCGAGTTCATTGCCAAGGGGCTCTCTGCCATCGCGACGCTGGACGAAACCGCGCTCGATGCCATCATGGACGAACACCAGCATGGCGCGCTACGCGACACCGTGAAGGCGCATCTCGGCGGCGATGGGAAGGTCCTGGCGGAGAACTTCCTTTTGCTGGGCGTTCTGGCGGAGATTTTCATGCGTGCCAATGGGTTCAACGGCGGCATGGGAGGCTCCATGCATGCCTTCTTCCCCCCTTTTGGTGCCTATCCGAACAATGCGCTGGTCAGCGGTTCCTCGGCCATTGCCACCGGCGCGGCGCTTTACAAGAAGCTGGCCGACAAGCCGGGCATTGCCGTTGCCAATATCGGCGACGGCGCCACGGGTTGCGGCGTCACTTGGGAAGCCATGAATTTCGCGGCCATGGCACAATACGACACGCTCTGGTCCGATCCGCGCGGGGGGCGCCCGCCGGTCCTCTTCTTCTGCAACAACAACTTCTACGGCATGGGCGGGCAGACCAGCGGTGAAACGATGGGTTGGGAACGGCTCTCGCGCCTCGGCGCGGGCGTGAACCCAGAGCAGATGCATGCGGAAACCGTGGACGGTACCAACCCGCTGGCCGTCGCCGATGCAGTTGCCCGCAAGCGTGAGCTGCTGTTGGAAGGAAAAGGTCCGGCGCTGCTTGACGTGCAGTGCTATCGGAGCACCGGGCATTCCACAACCGACGCGAATGCATACCGCTCCCGCGACGAGCTGAAAGCTTGGGCCGAGCACGATCCTATCGTGAAGTTCGCTGCCACACTCACGGCAGCTGGCGTCATGAGCGAAGCCGAAGTCGACGCGATGCGTGAAAGCGTCGGCGATACCATCGGCGCCGTCACCCGCGCTGCCGTCGATCCCGCGATTGCTCCCATCGTTGATGTTCCGAACGATCCGACACTGATCGGGGATCTCATGTTCAACCACGAGGCAATCGACCTGCCAGAAGCCGAGGTACCTGTACTGAAGCCGCCCGCGCAGGTGGCGAACTTCAAGTCCATTGGCCGCAAGGCACGGTTCGGCCTTGACGATGAAGGCAGGCCACTATCCGGAATGCGGGCAATCACCCTGCGCGACGGGCTCACCGAGGCGGTGCTGCATCACATGCTGCATGACGAGAGCCTCATCGCCTATGGCGAGGACGTCCGGGAGTGGGGCGGGGCGTACGGCGTGTATCGTGGGCTCTCCGACATCTTCCCGCATCAGCGGTTGTTCAACGCGCCAATCAGCGAGGCCGCCATCGTCTCCACCGCCGTCGGCTACGCGATGGAGGGCGGCCGCGCGCTCGTCGAGTTGATGTACACCGACTTCCTGGGCCGCGCCGGGGACGAAGTGTTCAACCAGATGGCCAAGTGGCAGGGCATGTCGGCAGGGCAGCTCAAGGTGCCAGTTGTGCTGCGCCTGTCGGTCGGCTCGAAATACGGTGCGCAGCACAGTCAGGATTGGTCGGCGTTTGTCACCCATGTGCCGGGGCTCAAAGTCGTCTACCCGGCAACACCCTACGACGCAAAAGGGCTGCTGGCCTCGGCGTTGTCCTCAAACGACCCGGTCGTGTTCTTCGAGAGCCAAAGGATCTATGATCAGGTAGAGGTTTTTCGCGCGGAAGGCGTGCCCTCGGAGTACTTCCGTATTCCGCTTGGCCAGCCCGACATCAAGCGGCTGGGCAACGATGTGACAGTTCTCACGATAGGCCCGTCCCTCTATCCTGCGATGGCCGCAGCCGAGGAACTTGCCACGCAAGGGATCGAGACCGAAGTGATCGACGCGCGAACGCTGGTGCCCTTCGACTACGATCCGGTACTCTCCTCCGTAAAGAAAACCGGCCATCTCGTGGTCGTTACGGAAGCCGCCGAACGCGGCAGTTTCGCCATGACCCTTTCGGCCAATGTGGCACGCTTCGGTTTTTCCGACTTGAAGGCGCCGCCACGGGTGCTGGGCTCGCCAAACTGGATCGTGCCGGGCGCCGAGATGGAGAGCACGTTTTTTCCGCAGGCTCATGACATAGTGGATTTGGTCACAACGGAGTTTTTCCCGGCACGCCGTGCGAACCGACGGGGCGTGCGCAGCTGGGATGACATCGACCTTGCCCGCCGGGCGCTTTGAATGAAAGGAACCGCAAGATGACCAGCATTCTGGTACCCCAGCTTGGCAACGAAATCACCGAAGCCGAAGTCACCGAATGGTTGGTCGGCGAGGGTGACGAGGTGAAGGAAGGCGATCTGGTCGTCGTCATCACGACCACCAAGATGGCGATGGAGATCGAGGCACCTGCAAGCGGGAAACTGACGAAGCTCTCCGCCGAGGAGGGTGATCTGGTCGAAGTCGGCGCGGTTCTGGGCGAGATCGGCTGACAGTTACTCCGAGATAAGGGTAACGACCCATCCGCATCGGCAACGGAGACTTTCATGACTGCGGGCAAATCCCTCGAATTGATACGTGCGGGCGGGCCGGATGACGCGCCAGATCTGCTGTTCCTCCACGGTTTCGGTGCCGACCGCTTCGCCTGGACCGCGACCACACCGGCCTTCGAGTCTGATTTCCGTGTGTGGCTGGTGGAACTGCCCGGCCACGGGGCCAACGCCGAAGTCGATGCGATAACAGCATCTCAGATGGCCCAGGTGCTGGCAGGCGCGCTCGACGGCTTGTCATTGCCGGTGTCGATCGTCGCCCACTCCCTGGGGGCCACAGTTGCGATAGAACTGGCGCGGCAATCGCCGGAACATGTGAAGCGCGCGGTCCTGATCGCGCCGCTCGGGCTCTGCGCCGGCGTGAACGAGGCCTTTCTCCGGGATTTCGCCGACCTTGAAACGTCAAACGCCACCATCGACCACCTTCGCATGTTGGTGCAGCGCCCGCGGCTTATCTCCCCGCAGATGGCTACACATGTCTTGGGCTTTCTGAACGCAGCCGGTCATCGCGACACCATGCGCAAGATCGCGCAATCGGCGTTGAAACTGGGCGCTGTGTCGCTCCCCGAAGCCCTTGACGCCACGTTGATCTGGGGGGAAGAGGATGCCGTCGTTCCACCGGACCGGCCGCATCTTGAGTCGCTAACATGTCCCGTTTCATTCCTTCCCGGAACCGGACACATGCCGCAAATGGAGGCGATCCGGAGGACGAATGAAATCATCGCGCGCGCCCTGGAACCGGTTCGGGGCTGACAGACCTGCGGGAACATAAGATGACCAGCATCCTTGACCAACTTCGAATCATGACGACCGTCGTCGCCGACACGGGTAATGTGGAGGCGGTAAAACGCTACGCACCCGTCGATTGCACCACGAACCCGTCGCTGGTGCTCGCGGCGCTGAAGGACGAGGCCTCCGAGGCCCTCGTGATGCGCGAAATCGAGGCAGGCAAAGCGGCCGGCAAGTCGCCCGAAGAGATCACGGCGACCCTGACTGTCGCGGTTGGCGCGGCCTTGACCGAACTGGTGCCCGGGCGCGTCTCCACCGAGGTGGACGCCTCTCTTTCCTTCGACGTCGACGCTTCCGTCACGCGCGCCCGCGCGATCATTGCCGACTACGCGGCACGCGGCATCGGGCGTGAGCGCATACTCATCAAACTGGCTTCCACATGGGAGGGCATTCGCGCCGCGGAGATCCTTCAGAAGGAGGGGATCGACTGCAACCTCACGTTGCTCTTCTGCATGGCCCAGGCGGTTGCCTGTGCCGATGCGGGCGCATTCCTCATCTCCCCCTTCGTCGGCCGGATCACCGACTGGTACAAGAAGGCCGAGGGCCGCGATTCCTATGCGCCCGACGAAGACCCCGGCGTGAAATCCGTGCGGCGGATCTACGACTACTACAAGTCGAACGGAATCGAGACGATCGTCATGGGTGCGTCGTTCCGAAATGCCGATCAGATCAAGGCGCTCGCAGGTTGCGACAACCTCACCATCGCCCCGAAACTCCTGGACGAGTTGGGGTCGGAAGAAGGCGTCCTTGAGCGCGTGTTGTCTCCGGAGAAAGCCACCGGCGTTCCGCCTGTCGAAATGGACGAGGCCCGCTTCCGCTGGGAGTTGAACGCCGACCCGATGGCGACGGAGAAACTGGCCGAGGGCATCCGGAATTTCGACAAGGACCACAAGGCCCTGATCGGGATCGTCGCCGAGCGCACGCAGTAGCGCGTATCGGTCGCGCGGCGGATCACATCGATGCGGTGTGCTCCGCACAGCAGCATTTGAAATCTCTGCGGCGGCCCTCTAACATTTCGTGGGCCGCCGGATCGCTCGGGCAGACGCGGCCGTGAAACCGGCAGGAACGGCGGGCATGTCCACGAAAAAAGAGAAACGCCACAAGGCGATACTCGAACATCTGACCGCTGAACCGACAATGCGCGTGCGCGCCTTGTCCGAAGCACTCGAGGTCACCACCGAAACGATCCGCCGCGACCTCGACGAGTTGACTGAACTCGGCTTGATCAGCCGCACCTACGGCGGGGCGATGTTGCGCCAGCCGCGGGAACCGGCGCTTTCACACCGCCATGACGAGATGCGCGCCGAGCGCGAGGCCATTGCGCGCGCTGCCTGCAAGCGGTTCCGCGGCGCGCGCACCCTTATGATCGGGTCCGGCGCGACGACCATCCACGTGGCGCATCGTATCGTCTACGACTTAAACAACGTGACTGTGATCACGCATTCCTTCGGCGTAGCTACCGCGCTTTCCTTCAATCCGACGATCTCGGTCGTCATGGCGCCGGGTCTGTACCACTCCGGCGAGGGTGCAATGCACGGCGCGCAGACGGTACGGTTCCTGTCCGACCTGTCGGCCGACTGGGCGATAGTCGGCGCCAGCGGGCTGTCTCCCGACGGGCCGAGCGACGCATTGATCGAGGCGGCCGACGTCTATTCCACCATGCTTCGCCAAGTGGCGCGCCGCATGGTCGTGGCCGATCACACGAAGTTCGATCGCCTGTCGACAGCACGCTACGCGCGCTGGAGCCATATCGACACGCTCGTGACGGACAAACCGCCGGTAGGGCCACTTGCCAATGCGCTCTCGGATGGCGAGGTCGAGGTACTTCTGGCGAAGGGTTGATCGTCAGGCGAGCGTTTCGGCAAGTGCGTCGCTGAAGATATCGGCCTCCTCCCCGCTCAGGCAGAGTGGCGGACGGACCTTGAGTGTCGCGCCGTACCGCCCTGCCGCGCCAATCAGCACGCCACGCTTCTTGAGCCCGTTGATGACCGCCGCCGCGAGATCTGCGTCAGGCGTCGTCGGGTCGTCAGCGCGGCAAAGGTCGATACCCAGGAACAGCCCCGCCCCGCGCACTGCGCCGATGCGGTTATCGATTGCCGCGAGATCTGTCAGCCGGGCAAGCAATTGCTGGCCGACCTCGCGCGCATTCTCCTGCAATTTCTCCTCTTCGATGACCTCGAGCACCGCCTTGCCGGCTGCAGCGGCCACCGGATTGCCGCCGAAAGTATTGAAGTACCCGTAGTCGTCGCAAAACCTGGCAAGGTGATCCGGGCGAGCCGCGACCGCCGCCATGGGAAAACCGTTGCCCATGGGTTTGCCCATTGTCACCAGGTCGGGCGCGACACCGTGCCGGGCAAATCCCCAGAATGCCTCCCCGCTGCGGGCGAACCCCGGCTGTACCTCGTCGGCAATGAAAAGCCCGCCCGCTGCGTGGATCGCATCCACAGCCGGTTTGAGGAACCCGGCCGGATCTGGGAAAACACCGTCACTGGAGAAAATCGTGTCGCACAAAAGCGCCGCGGGCGTGAGGCCGCGCTTCTGCAGCTCCGCGATGGCGCCAACCAGACTTCGGGTGAACCCTGCTGCCACATCGCTCCCGAAATTTTCCTGCGACGGCGCCGGAATGGCGACGACATGGTTCGGTGCGCTGCCACGCTTCCACGCCGATGGCGATACCTCGGTCACGAAGGCCGTGTTGCCGTGGTAGGCATTCTCGGTAACGATAAAGCCCTGACCGCCCGTGGCTTTGCGCGCAATACGCATCGCGAGGTCGTTGGCCTCGCTGCCACTGCATGTCAGCACCACGTTTTCCAGATCCGGCGGAAGGTGCGCCTTGAGCGCTTCCAAGTACGCGTCCACGACCCCGACAAGGTAGCGGGTGTTGGTATTGAGCTGCGCGATCTGGCGTTGCACCGCCTTCACCACCGAAGGGTGGGAATGCCCGACTGACGGCACGTTGTTGTAGAAGTCCAGGTAGCGGCGACCGTCAGCCGCAGTCATCCAGCAACCGCCGGCGGACACCATCTCTATGGGTTCATCGTAGAACAGAACAGAGGCTGCGCCGAGGTTTCCAAGCCGTCGCTCGACGGGTTTCGTCAGCGGTGCACCGGAGGTGGTATCGAAGGCGTTCATGTCCAGGATCGGGCGGATTCTATGCGGCATTGCGTTCCCCCCTCAGATCGGCTGCCCTGCGAGATACGCTTCCGCCATGGCGACAGTGCCATCCGTATAGGCATCAAGCCCTGCCCATTCGGCTGTTTCCGTCTCGCTGTGGCTGGCGATCCAGGCGGTAAGAAGCAGGCGACGGAACATGATGAAGGTGGGAATCATCTCCACGTGCTCTGCCGCCAACGGCGCCACGGAGCGATATCCCTCGACCCAGGCATTCTGCAGGGCGGGAATCGTCGGGCTGGTTTCGAGGAAGCTGATCGCAGCCGCGAAATCGTAGACAAACCAACTGAATCCGCAATCGTCGAAGTCGATGACACCAAGGGCATCGCCATCGACCAATAAATTGGCAAGTCGCAGATCTGCGTGCACCAATCCGAAGCGGTCAGGACCCGATCCATAGGCTTCCAGGCGGTTTTTCAGGCTCTCGCAGAGGTCCTCCAAGACAAGGCTGCCCGCTTCGGAGAGGCCGAGCGCTTCGCGCCAGTCACCCCAAAGTGGAGACGGACCGAACGCCGCCTCGAAATCCCAGGTCTTGCGTGCAAATCCGTTGGTCGGCCTCCAGCTTCGTGCATGGGCGTGCAGGCGCGCACTGATCGCGCCAAGGACACGGAAACCGTCTTCGAGATTGGTCTTGGGATCGGGCTCTTGGCCCGGGAGGAACTCAAACCCCACGACGTGTCGGACATTCCCGGAATCTTCGAATTTAGCAATGATTTCAGACCCATAATGGGGGATGATGGCTGGCGTTCGGACAATCTGCTGCTGCCGGAGATCGGAGATCCAGGCCAGCTCGGAACGGATCTCCGCCTCGCTGTGATACGCTGGCCTGTGAACCCGCAGAATGACCGGCATCTCCTTGTCCGGATCATCGGCACGGAACGTGGCGTTCTCCGAAACGGTGAGGAGGCTAACCTGTGTGTTCGGGCCAAGCCCCCACCCCGGCAAGAGCGATTCCACGCCTGCTTTCAGCCCGCTCACGAAGCTTTTGTCATAGAGGTTGCCCATTATTACGCCATTTGTTTCTGCGATACTCCAAATTGGTAGTTTCAAAATTTGGTTCTTGCAACATTTTACTTGCGAAGATTCACAAATCTAGCATCATGATTCCGGAATTGGCGCTCCACGCGCCCCAAGCAGACCGGTCCACGCCTGACCGACGCACCGGCGCGGCCCCAACAGCGAGATGGAGAAACCAACATGACCCTGACACGCCGAACATTCACAACGGGGCTCGCCGCGCTTGCGGGTGCTTCCACAGTACTTCCGGCCCGCCGCGCCATTGCGGCGCGCGACAGCGAACTGAATATCCTGTGCTGGGAGGGCTACAACACCGACGACGTGCTTAGTCCGTTCCGCAAGATGAACGCTGGGGCAACCGTTCGTGCCGAGAGCGGCACGTCAGATCCGGACATGATCAACAAACTGCGTGCTGGGGAAGTGAATGTCTGGGACCTGATTAACCTGAACCAACCCTGGGCGCGTGGACAGCTTCTCCCCGAAGGTTTGATCAAGCCGCTCACGAAAGAGCGGTTCATGCCCTACTTCGAGAAGATGGCCCCCGAATTCGCAGCGCCCTACCCGCTCGCATTCGCTGACAACGACGACCTGATCGGCATGCCACAGCGCTACGGTCCGTTCTCCTTCGTCGTCAATACCGACAAGATCAGCCGCGAAATGGCCGAAGACCAAGGCTGGAAGCTCTTCCTCGACCCAGCGATGAAGGATCGCTACGGCGTACTGACCTATGACAACTGGAACCTGATTCACATGTGCCTGACGGGGGATCTGAACCCGTTCGAGCCACTGGACGACGCAGGTTTCGAGACCTTCACAGGCATTGCCGAACAGATCTTCGGTGGCGCCAAACTGCTCACCGACGATCTGGTGGCAATGAACACCGCCCTCATCAATGGCGAGATCGACGCATATTTCACCGGCGGAACGTACACCGCCAGCCCCGCACGTCTCGACGGTATGACGAATATCCGCGGCGTCACTCCGAAATCGGGCCCGGTGGGCGGCAAGGGCGGCGTGGTCTGGATCGAACTGACCTCGCTGGTCAACAACCCCGATCCATCGCCATTGGCCGAGGATTTCCTCGAATTCGTCCAGGCCCCGGAGATTTGCAAGGCCGTGGGTTTCGCCGAAGGCACCTACAACCCCGTTGCTCAGATGGGCGACCCGGAGGTCGCGAAGCTTTGGGACGCCGATGAACTCGACGCAATCCAGTGGGACAGCCTCGAAGAAGAGATGGCCAACTCCGTCGAATACGATGTTGTCGCCGACTACGACAAACTGATGCAGATCTACACCGCCGCCAAACGCGGCTGACTCCCCGACACTGCGAACAGCGGCTCCGCATGACCGCGGTGCCGCCCTCCCACAAGGAAGACGACGACCGACATGGGCGACATGCCGATCCTGCGCATCAACGCGCTGACAAAGACCTTTGACGACTTCACCGCGCTACATGCCATCGACCTGAACGTTCACGACGGTGAGTTCCTTGCCATCGTCGGCCCGTCGGGATGTGGCAAAACAACGTTGATCCGACTGATGGTTGGCATGGAGGAACCAAGCGACGGCGCAATATGGCTGCGGGATCAGCGTATCGACGAGGTTCCCGCGAACAAGCGCCCGACCTGCATGGTGTTCCAATCTCTGGCGCTCTTTCCCCACCGCACGGTGGGGCAGAATATCGAGTTTCCGCTGAAACTCCGAAAAGTACCGGCCGCAGAACGCAAGGCACGCGCTCTGGAACTGTTGGCGCTGTTGCGGCTCCCCGAGGACTACTACGGCAAGCGGATCGACCAATGTTCGGGCGGCGAGCGCCAACGTGTGGCGCTCGCCCGCGCGCTGGCCTTCGATCCGGAGATCCTGTTTTTCGACGAACCGCTCTCGGCGCTCGACTATCGGCTTCGCAAGACGCTGGAGAAGGAGTTGCGCGAGCTACATCTGCGCACAGGCAAGACCTTCGTCTATATCACCCATTCGCTTGAGGAGGCGATGGTCATGTCGGACCGCATCGCGATCATGCGTGCCGGGCGGTTCGAGCAGATCGCGCCAGGCGCGGAAATCTACGCCCGCCCGTCCAGTACCTTCGTCGCAGAGTTCATGGGCGAAGTGAACTTGTTCGATGTTTCCGCAAATGCCGGAGATCTCACGCTGTCCGGACGTGCCGCAGGCCAGTTCTCGGGACAACAAGGCACGCTGATGATACGCCCCGAAAGCCTCCGCATCCTTGCTCCGGAGGAAGCGGCGGAGGTTGCGGTCTCCGGCACTGTCACAGCCGAGTATCTGTTGGGGTCGCGCATTCAATACGCGATCACGACCGCAGGCGACAAATCCGTGACTGTCGAAGTGTTACGCGAAAACGGGATCGACGGCGGCCCCGGCACCCCCGTTCGCATCGGGTGCGGCGCCAGTGCCTGTCACCTGATCGCGGAGGCTTGAGCATGCGCGGACGCGAACGCCGGTTGGGCCTGCTCTATTCCTTGCCGGTTTCGGCATTCCTCGCTCTGAGCTTCCTCGCGCCGATCCTTCTGGTCGCCGCCTTCTCGGTCATGCCGCCAAAGGTCTTCAGCCTCGCAAACATGCCGGATTTCTCGGCCTATGGCGAGTTCCTCACCCAGGGTTACTGGCGTTCGGTGGCATGGTCGTTGGGGATGGCCCTTGCCGCCACCCTGATCCTCTTCGTCCTCTGCTGGCCGCTGGCCTTCGCGATGGCGAAGGTATTCCGCGGCTTCACGCTGGTACTGACAATCGGTGTGGTGATGACGCTGTTTGTCTCGGAGAATATCCGCCTTTTCGGCTGGGTTCTGACGTTGATGAAAGGCGGGTTGATCGAGGGGTACATCCGTCACTGGACCGGCGTCGGCTACGACGGTCTCCTCTACAACGTGCCAATCATCATCTTCGGGCTCGTCTACGTCTACCTGCCATTCATGCTCTTCCCCCTCGCACAGGGCATCTCCATGGTACCGGACGATGCGCGTCAGGCCGCCTACGACCTCGGCGCGACCCGCTGGCAGATACTCCGCGAGATCGAGTTGCCACTTGCCTCGCCCGGCATCGTTGTCGGAAGCCTGCTCTGCTTCGTGTTGTCGGCCGGCGCGATTGCGGAAAGCAAGTTGCTGGGCGGACAGGCGGTGATCGTGATCGCCGACGAGGTGGAAACGGCCTTTACCTATGGCCAGAACTGGCCGCTGGGCGCGGCGCTGGCCATGGTTCTCATCGCCATCGTCGGAGGCATCGCGATATGGGGCATCGCGAAGGCGGATCTCGACGCAATGATCGGGCGGAGGCGTTGATGAAGACCGGCAAATTCGCCCACGCAGCACTCGTTTTCTACGGCATTCTGGTTCTCGCCTTCCTCTATCTGCCCCTTGTCTCGGTCGGTTTCGCCTCGGTTTCAAAGGCAAGGTACCTATCGTTCCCGATCCGGAAGTACTCAACCGACTGGTACGGAAAGGCCGTGGAAAGCGATACCGTGCGAGACCTGCTTTTCCTGTCCCTCAAGGTGGCCGGGATCGTGACCCTACTTGCCATGGTGATGGGTTTCTTTGGAGCGCTTGCTTTCGCGCGGTACCAGTGGCGCTACCGCAAGTTATTCCAGAAGCTCATCCTGCTCCCGATCTTCTTTCCGCAGACGGTACTGGGGCTGGCGCTCCTGATGTGGTTCAACGCGATCGGCGTGATCCCGAGCTGGAAGACGGCGGTCGTGGCGCATCTCGTGTGGATCGCCCCGATTGCAACACTGGTCATCGCCATCCGCGCCTATAGCTTCGACCCGGCGCTGGAAGAAGCCGCGCGCGACATGGGAGCGAATACCTGGGAAACGCTGCGGGAGGTCACTATTCCGCTGTTGATGCCGGGTGTTGTCTCGGCCGGGCTTTTCGCTTTCTTGCTGAGCTGGGGCAATTTCCCGCTCTCGCTCTTCACGACAGGCGCCGATTCGACCCTTCCGGAATGGCTCTACGCCAAGATGGTTTCCGGCTATTCGCCACTCGTGCCCACCGTGGGCATGCTTTCGGTGGCGGCATCCGCTGTGCTGCTGGCCTTGGGGCTGACGGCCCCGTGGCTGCTACGCAGCCTGCGCAAGATGCGCTCATGACATCCAAGATCGACAAGAGGACAGGCAAATGCTGACATCCATTTCCGGCAAGAGCGTGATCGTGACTGGCGGGTCCAAGGGGATCGGCAAGGGCATCGCACAGGTCTTTGCCGCACAGGGCGCCAAGGTGATGATCGCCGCGCGCGGCATTGAGGCTGCCGAAGCCGCTGCCTCCGACATCGTGGCCAAGGGAGGGACGGCCGAGGCAATCTCCTGCGACGTGGCGGACTGGGACAGCGTGCAGTCCATGGTCGCGGCGACAACAGACGCATTCGGTGCCGTGGACATCCTCTGTGCCAACGCCGGTATCTTTCCGCAGATGAAGATGGTCGACATGTCGCCGGACGATTGGGATCACGTGATGGCGGTGAACCTCAAGAGCAGCTTTCTGTGTGTCAAAGCCTGTATTCCTGCCTTCGAAGCCGCGGGAAAGGGGCGTGTTGTATTGACCTCCTCCATTACCGGTCCGGTTACCGGCTTTCCCGGCTGGTCACACTATGGTGCATCGAAGTCGGGGCAGCTCGGCTTTCTCAAGACCGCCGCGATGGAACTGTCGCGCTACAACACCACGATCAACGCCGTGATGCCCGGCAACATATTCACGGAAGGCTTGCAGGATCTGGGTGAGGACTACCTGAAGACGATGGCGGCCTCGATTCCCCTGAAGCGGCTCGGAGCGGTGGAAGATATCGGCAATGCGGCGCTGTTCTTTGCCTCCGACGAGGCCGGCTACATCACCGGCCAGGAAATCGTGGTCGACGGCGGTCAGATCCTGCCGGAGAGCCTCGAAGCAATCGACGAGATCTGATCGTGGAGGCTGCAATGAACTGGAAGACCGCCTTCCGGTCCTTCTACTATGAAACAGCGGAAGAACCGGAGGATATCAACCTTGTCGCGGATGAAACCGCGCTCTTGGTGATCGACATTCAGAACACTTACCTGGAACGCCCAGAAGACCCGGCAGAAGCTGCGCGGTGGGCTCCCTTCTTTGAACGAATGGAAAAGGTTGTTATCCCGAATACCGCGGACTTGCAGGGCTGGGCACGGGCGAACGGCGTAGAGGTCATTCACGCGCGGATTGCCTGCCACAAGATTGACGGACGCGACCGTTCCCTAAGCCAGAAGAAACCCGGGTTCAACTATCTACTGCTGCCAAAGGATCGGGAGGACAGCCAGATCGTGCAAGCGGTGGCACCGAGAGAAGACGAAATCACCGTTCTCAAGACAACGGACAGTGCGCTCACCGGCACGAATCTACGCCTGATCCTGCGAAACATGGGAATCAAGAACGTCATCGTTGCGGGAATCTTCACCGACCAGTGCATTTCTTCGAGCGTACGCAGCCTCGCCGACGAGAGTTTCGACGTGTTGGTTGTCGAGGATTGCTGCGCGGCCGCGACGGACGCCCTGCATCGGCACGAGCTCGAAATCATTAACATGATCTACTGCCACGTAGTTTCGAAGAGTGACGTTGTCGGCTTTCTAAGGGACTGAGCGCGCCCTCAGCGCCAGGTACAGCGGACTTTCACATACCGAAAGTCGAGAAAGGGCGCGACCGGGAAGGTTCAACTCGCATAAAGTTAGCGGAACAACGTGCCGGTCAAACCGTGCCACGGCCCTTCCGATGCGACCAGCACCGCATCTCCGGGCACGCCCACCGACACGCCCCAAAATGCGTGGGGCCGCGCCCTTCAGTATGAGACGCCTCTTGTCGCGCAAGCGTGCATGTTTCATTATTCCTCCCACCCCAACCGATGGTCGCCTCTGGAAGGCAGGCTACCGGCGTATTCACATTCTTCCCGTACGCATCCTCTGAAATGCGAGCGGTTTCTTAATGAATATCTCGACGAGGCATCAATATGACCTACCGCGAAAACGTTGAGTCGCATCTCGAAGCCAGCCTCCAAGTTTACGCTAGGTTCTCCTACCTAATTGACGTTTTCGTAATGAACTATATAATTAAGGAATAAATGGTGGATGTGACATGATGGAAATAGATCTCGGGAATTTATCACTGTCGGAGTTGAAGAAACTCCGTCAAGACGTTGATAGCGCGATAGCCGACTTCGAAACTCGAAAACGCAAAGAAGCGCTGGAAGCGATCACGGCCACGGCTCAGGAATACGGATTCTCGCTTCAGGAATTGGACCTCAAGAGTGGTCCGAAAGCAGCCAGACGCGGCAAGAACCCTCCGAAGTATCGGCATCCCGAGAACCCGGACGTGACATGGAGCGGTCGCGGCCGTCAACCGGGCTGGATCAAGAGAGCAATGGCGTCGGGGCAATCACTGGACGAACTCGCGATCTGATCCGTCAGCCACCAATACCCGACATCGCGATTTCGCGAAGAAGTTCGGTAGTGGGCTCATCTGGGGCTGGGGCAGGTTTGCACGCCCATCGACGGAAACGCGAGATGCCAGATTTCCCCGCGTTTTCATAGGCGTAAGTTGCAATGGCCTGGGGCCGGTCTATCCGGCATTTGCTTTTTCTCAGCGTATCGCGTGCGGCGACCAACCTTCTAGCATTCTGACCGGACCCTTGGCGCGATAGGCTGTCTGCCACGCCCGCGCCAGTCAGGAACGGCTGTCTACGGTTTTCGAGGAACCGTGTCAGAACCCGTCCAACGCGCGTTTGGGCGGCGGGGAAACGCTGATCGCCGCATGACGGATCACGTCGCGATCAGAAATGACACATACGAGCAGATTGCCTTCCATCACCGGCAAGGCGGCAATATCGGCGTCCTTCAGCCAATCGCACAAAGCCCGAACCAAGCCCGGTCGCCTCCCCGCTGGCGCCTGCGTCGCTTCGAGCATTCGGCGATCTTCCGATAGTCAATTTCTGCTTTCGCAAGAAATTAACGTCTCAATGAATATGACCACGCGCAACGGGATCATGATGACGCATGTAGCGGCAGAATTATGCTGTCTTGCGATGCAAGGCGCTTCCATTCTATTCCATCTGCTGCCAGATGTTCGGCATGATTGACTTTGCAGTAATTGGTGGCGGCATTGCCGGCGTTTCGGCCGCGGCGGCTCTTGCTGAGATGGGCAGCGTGACGTTGTTCGAGACAGAACCGATGCTCGGCTACCACGCGTCGGGCCGTTCTGCGGCCATGTTCCTGCAAACCTATGGAAACGCTCCCGTGCGCGCCCTGAATGCTGCCAGCGCAGCCATACATCGGGTCGCGGACGTCTTGTCGCCACGGGGTTTGCTGGTCGTGGCCGGCGCGGGCGACGAAAGTCTCGTTGCGGCGTCCCACAATTCTCTGGGCGCGGCGCCGATTACCGTTGCAGAGGCCGTGGCGCTCTGGCCAATCCTCGATACGGCAGTCTGCAATCGTGCCGCCTATCTCGAGGAGGTCTTCGATCTCGATACCGATCGGCTTCTCCAGTATTTCCTGCGAACGGCCCGTGGGAATGGTGCCGAAATCCGGTCTCGCTGCGAAGTGACGTCTCTGCGGCGCATCGCGCGTGGGTGGGAAATCACCGCCGGGACGGAGACGTTCACGGCACGGTCCATCGTCAATGCGGCCGGCGCCTGGGCCGATCGGATCGCGTCCATGGCCGGGATCGCCAGCCCCGGCATTTGCCCTTACCGGCGCTCAATGGCGCGCCTGCCAGCCCCGGGCGGTTTGGACGTCACGGGCTGGCCATTTGTCGATGAGGTGTCCGAGCGCTGGTACGCGAAGCCCGATGCGGGCGCCTGGCTCGTATCTCCGGCCGAGGAAGACCCCGCAAGCGCCCACGATGCCTGGGCAGACGATATGGTGATTGCCGAGGGGCTGGCCCGCTACGAGGCATTCGTGACAGAGCCCGTCACCCGCGTCGAGACAACCTGGGCCGGCCTGCGCAGTTTCGCGCCGGACCGGGCGCTCGTGATCGGACCGGACCCAGCGGACCCCACCTTCCTGTGGTGCGCCGGCCAGGGAGGCTACGGGTTTCAAACCGCGCCGGCCGCGTCGCGCCTGTTGGCGGATCTCGCCGATGGCCGGCCGGCGGAACTCACGCCGGACGTCGTTCAAGCCTTGTCCCCGTCGCGTTTCCGTAGCTAACCCCGCGACGACCGCGCCAAGCGCACGACACTTTGCACTCGATCTGCTGTTGGCAACGACTCGTCTCAACCCGCATACTCTGTTGAACGGAGAGCTGCGACGGTCGTTCGTATTGTGATTTTCGCATTCGTATTCGATACCGGGTTCGGACCGCCCGAACCCGTTGCCTTCGGATCCTCCCCGCAGGCGCGGCAAGGCCGCCCGGGATGGGCGTGATTGGCACGCACCACCGAACCAAAGATTGGGAAGACCAGCGATGGACTGGAACGAGTATCTCGACGACATGAAGGGCAATCTGCGGGAGATGCACAAGACGCACCCCGACATGATGAAAGGGTTCGGCGCTCTGGAAAAAGGCGCCAGTGCGGGCACGGGCGTCGATCAAAAGACCAAGGAACTGATCGCACTCGGCATCGCCATCGGCCTGCGTTGCGAGCCATGCATCGGCTTTCACATCAAGGCGCTGGCAAAACACGGCGGAACGCGGGAGGAGCTTGCCGATGTGCTCGGGGTTTCGGTCCAGATGGGCGGAGGCCCGGCGCTGATGTACGCCTCCAAAGCGCTCGCAGCCTGGGATCAGCTGATCGGCGAGAAAGCCTGAACCCACTGCCCGCAGCACACGGAGAAGCATGCTGATTTCGTCGCGTACCGGCATCGGAGCTGGCTGCCGCGCGTAACGCGCGCGGCCCGGCCCAACCGGCGAAAGTGCATCTTCGATGCATTGGTGCCGGGCGGGAGCCCCCGCTACCCGTCCTTTCGGATCGTGGCGTTTTTCGGGTCGTAGGGGCTGTCTTCGGTTACGACGGCATCCCACAGCCGGTCGAACATTTTCACCTTGAGGTGTGTTCCGGGTGCCGCGAGATCGGGCCGCACATAGCCCATGCCGATGGATTTACCGAACGCGACGGAATAGCCGCCCGATGTGAGCCGCCCGACCTTTTCGTCCCCGACGTAGAGCGCCTCACGTCCCCAGGGGTCGGCGTCTTCCGGTCCGTCCACCAGCACCGTCACACACATGCTGCGGATGCCGGTTCGCTCCATCGCCGCCTTGCCATGGAAGTCCTTGGACAGGTCGACGAAACGGTCCAGCCCCGCCTCCAGCGGTGTTGCATCGCGCCCGAGTTCGGTGCCGAATGCGCGGTAGGACTTCTCCTGCCGAAGCCAATTCTGGGCCCGCGCACCGACGAGTTTCAACCCGTGCGGCGCTCCTGCGTCCACCAGACGGTCCCAGAGGTGGTTCTGCATCTCGATCGGATGGTGCAATTCCCATCCCAATTCGCCGGTATAGGCGACACGCACGGCCATGGTCGGCACCATGCCAAGCTCGATATTGCGCATCGAAAGCCACGGGAAACGCTTGTTTGATAGAACCGCCTCCGGTTCGGCATCCCGTACAAGACCGTTCAGAACGTCGCGCGATTTGGGTCCGGCAATGGCGAAGACGCCCCATTGCGTCGTCACGTCCTGCAATTCGATCCGGCCGAACTCGGCCTCCTTGTCCTCGATGGCCTTCTGCAAGAAATCCTGATCGTAGGCCGACCACGCACCGGCCGACACCAGATAGTAGCTATCCTCCGCCAGCCGTACGATCGTGTATTCCGTTCGCGTCGTTCCGGCATCCGTCAGCGCGTAGGTCAGGTTGATCCGTCCGATCTTCGGCAGCGTGTTGGTGGTGAACCAGTCGAGGAAGGCCGTCGCACCGGGCCCCTTGACGATATGCTTGGTAAAGGCCGTTGCATCGATCAGCCCCACGTCATTGCGGATCGCCGTCGCCTCTTCCATTGCGAATTGCCACCAACCGCCGCGCCGGAAGCTACGGCTGCCATGATCGTCGAAGCCTTCGGGTGCGTAATAATTCGGCCGCTCCCAACCGTTGACTTGCCCGAATTGCGCGCCAGCCCCCTTCTGCCGGTCATAGGCAGGAGACGTCCGAAGTGGGCGTGCTGCTTCACGCTCCTCGTCCGGGTGGTGCAGGATATATACGTGGGAATAGCATTCCTCGTTCTTCTGCACGGCATATTCGGTCGTCATCCATGGCCCGTAGCGTTTGGGATCGAGCGCGGCCGTGTCGATCTCCGCCTCCCCCTCGACCATCATCTGCGCAAGGTAATAGCCGGTGCCACCGGCGGCGGTGATCCCGAAGGAGAACCCCTCGGCGAGCCACATGTTGCGCAGCCCCGGCGCCGGGCCGACGAGTGGGTTGCCGTCCGGCGTGTAGCATATCGGGCCGTTGAAATCGTCCTTCAGGCCCACCGTCTCCGAAGACGGAATACGGTGGATCATCGACATGTATTCTTCCTCGATCCGATCCAGATCGAGCTGGAAAAGGTCGGCGCGGAAACTGTCGGGGACGGCGTATTTGAACCGCGCCGGGGCGCCCTGCTCATAGGGGCCGAGAATCCAGCCGCCACGCTCCTCGCGGACATACCATTTGGCGTCGGCATCGCGCAGCACGGGGTGTTCCGCTCCACCGCCTTCGCGATAGGCCAGCAACGCCGGGTCCGGCTCCGTCACGATGAACTGATGCTCCACCGGGATCGCCGGCATCTTGATCCCCAGCAGTCGCGCCGTGCGCTGCGCGTGGTTGCCGGTCGCGGTGACGACATGCTCGGCGGTGATCACCACCTGTTCGTCGGTCGGAACAAGATTGCCGCCCTTCTCGGCCATCTTGGTGCAGGTCACGCGCCATTCCGAGCCGGTCCATTCGTAACCGTCCACCTGCCACTTGCGCTCGATGGCGACGCCGAACTGACGTGCCCCCTTGGCCATGGCCATGGTGACGTCGGCTGGGTTGATATAGCCGTCGGTCGGGTGGAAGAGCGCGCCGATCAAGTCCTCGGTTCGTACCAGCGGCCAGCGTTCCTTGATCTGCGCCGGGCTCAGCCACTCGTAGGGGATGCCCACCGTCTCGGCCGTTGAGGCGTAGAGCATGTACTCGTCCATCCGCGCCTGGCTCTGTGCCATCCGAAGGTTGCCCACCACCGAGAAGCCCGGGTTGAGGCCGGTTTCTTCCTCCAGCGTCTTGTAGAACTTCACGGAGTAATCATGGATGTGCGACGTGGCAAATGACATGTTGAAGAGCGGCAGCAAACCGGCTGCGTGCCACGTGGACCCGCAGGTCAGTTCGTCCCGTTCCAGCAGCATCGTCTCCCAGCCGGCTTTCCCGAGATGATAGGCAATTGCGGTGCCGACAGCGCCGCCACCGACGACTAGGGCTTTCACGTGCGTTTTCATGGGCCGGATTCCTGGTACGAAGATGCTGCACCGAGTTAAGCGTACCCGACCGGCAAAACGCCATACCGACCCGACCCTTGGGTGACAGAAAGCGACGTCGCACGACCGTGGGCCGGCGCGCCTCCGAATGCTCTGCACCGCGCCCAAGGGGCGGATGGCCCGGCTCGATGACCATTGACCGGTCCAAATGCGGAAAACGCAGTTTGCGCTGAGAGTGTCGAATTGTTAGGCACTCCGATCATGGATATCTGCCGAACGCCCTCCGAGTTGCGCAGCCACCTGAAATGGCTGCGAAAGCAAGGCCTCAGTGTCGCCTTTGTGCCCACTATGGGCTATCTGCATGCCGGCCACATGTCGCTGATCGACCGCGCCGCAAGCGAAGCAAAGCGCGTGATCGTCTCGATCTTCGTGAATCCCACCCAGTTCGGCGACCCGCAGGACCTGGAAAGCTACCCACGCGACGTGGCGCATGATCTTGAGATGCTGGAGGCGGCCAATGTGGAAGCGGTGTTCCTCCCGTCCGTGGAAGACATCTACCCCGAGGGCGCCGAAACCATTGTCGAGACCATGCGGCTCGCCAATGTCCTGCACGGGGAGGTGCGCGAAGGGCATTTTCGGGGTGTGGCGACGGTCGTGGCCAAGCTCTTCAACCTCGTCCAACCCGACGTGGCCTGTTTTGGCGAGAAGGACTACCAGCAATTGCAGGTGATCCGGCAAATGGTGCGCGACCTGCATTTCCCGATCCGCATCGTTGGCTGCCCGACGGTGCGCGAGCCCGACGGCCTTGCGCTCAGTTCGCGCAACGTCCGGTTGACGCCGGAAGATCGCCAGGCGGCACTCGTGCTAAGCCGGTCGCTCGACCGTGCCGAGGAACTGGCCACCGCGGGCGCAACGGTGGAGGAGATCGCATCCACCGTCACCGATATGATCGTGGCGGAACCCCGCGCCGCCCTTCGTGCTGTCGATGTCACCGAGGCACTCACACTGAGCCCGGCATCCGGAAAACCATCGGGCCCCCTGGCATTGATGCTGTCAGCGGAATTCGGCGGAATCCTTCTGATCGACCAGCGCGAGGTGTCGCCGTGAGCACGCAGACATCCCTCCGGCGTACGACAGTGCCACAGATTGCCGCGCGCAAGGGTGGCACGCCGATCGTCTCGCTCACGTCCTACAACGCCCACACCGCCGCCATCGTGGACCGCCATGCGGATTTCATCCTGGTGGGCGACAGTCTCGGCATGGTGATGCACGGAATGGACAGCACGCTTGGCGTGACCGTCGAGATGATGATCACCCACGGCCGCGCCGTGGTGCGCGGCACTCGGAAGGCGCTGGTGGTCGTCGACATGCCCTTCGGTTCCTATGAGGAGAGCCCTGGCGCTGCCTTCCGGAACGCCGCGCGGATCATGCAGGAAACCGGCTGCGGTGCGGTGAAGCTGGAAGGCGGCGCGCGGATGGCGGACACGATCCGCTTCCTCACAGAGCGCGGCATCCCCGTGATGGCCCATATCGGGCTGACCCCTCAGTCGAGCCACGTCCTTGGCGGGTTCAAGACGCAGGGACGAGACGAGGCGAGCTGGCCGGCTCACGAGGCCGACGCGACGGCCGTGGCCGACGCCGGAGCATTCGCCATGGTCCTGGAAGGAATGGTCGAGCCGCTGGCGGCCAGGCTCACGCACGCGGTACCAATTCCCACGATCGGCATTGGTGCAAGCGCCGAATGCGACGGGCAGATTCTCGTGCTCGAGGACATGTTGGGGCTGAACCCACAGCCCCCGAAATTCGTGAAGGTCTACGGGGATCTCGGCGAGCGCATCGAAAACGCGGTGCGGGGCTACGCCGAGGAGGTCCGGGCACGCGCCTTCCCAAGCGACGCGGAGACGTATCGCTGACGTGGAAACACGACGCGGCGCCCTTGCAACTGCCGACGATGCACGCATAGAACAAACCATGAATGGAATTCGCTTCGAACTCGCCGGTGCGGACCTCTGGGCCCTGCCCTCCGGCGCGCTCTGGTGGCCGGAACGGCACTTGCTGTGCGTGTCGGATCTGCACCTGGGAAAATCCGAACGGATCGCGCGGCGTGGAGGTGGGCTGCTGCCACCCTATGACAGCCGCGACACGCTACAGCGCCTTGACGCAGAAATATCCCGGCACGATCCGGCCGCCGTCGTCTGCCTGGGCGACAGTTTCGATGACCTCAATGCGGCGGACGCCTTCGAGGAGGACCTGCGGCTATGGCTCGCTCGTTTGATGGCGGGGCGGGACTGGATCTGGATCGCGGGCAATCACGACCCCGGTCCGCTCGACCTTGGCGGGCGCAACCTTGCGGAACTTGCACACGCGCCCCTCCGCTTCCGGCACGAAGCCGCGCGTACAGCGGCCCCGGGGGAGGTCTCCGGGCATTACCACCCGAAGGCGTCGGTCCGCGCAGGGGGGCGGCGCGTGCGGCGCCCGTGTTTTCTGACTGACGGACACCGGCTGATACTTCCGGCATTCGGCACATTCACCGGCGGCATGGATGCCGCCGCACCGGAACTCCGCGCCCTTCTGCTACCCGGCGCTTGTGCGATAATGACTGGACCAACCCCGGTTTCCCTTCCACTGACCTGACCGGCAGCGTGGTCCTCCCGCCCGGTCCGTCTGCATCCGCAGATGCAACCGCACCCGTTGGGCGAAGCCGCGCATATCATGCGCGGCGCCTCCGGCGGGGTTCGGTATGGACAGCCGGGCCCGGTTGGCGAACACTGACCGGCGGATGCGATGCAATCATCGAGATGGAAGAAAGATATGGGAGAGGTCTCGCCAGAAGTCGCCGAAAAGGTGCGAAAGAGCTTCGCCGCCCAAAGCCTGATGCACACGTTCGGCGCCGAGCTCCTTCGTGTCGAGGCCGGACGCGTGGAGATTGCGGCTCCGATCCTCGCGACGGCGCTTCAGCAGCACGGCTACGCCCATGCCGGTTTGACATTCGCTCTCGGAGATTCTGCCGCTGGGTACGCCGCCCTTACGGTGATGCCCGCGGAGGCGGAAGTACTAACGGTCGAGATCAAGATCAACCTGCTGGCGCCGGCGGCCGGCGACCGGCTGGTGGCCACCGGGCATGTCGTCAAGGCCGGACGCAGGATCGTGGTCGTCAAGGCCGAGGTCTCGGCCCTCCAAGATGGCGCCGCGCGGGCGGTTGCAATTCTGCAGGGCACGATGATCCCGGTCACAGCCGGCTGATCCGGGCTGCGCGCGCGGCAGCGCGCGCCCGGCCCAACGGACCGGCCCCCCGAATGGGGGGAGCGGTCCGGCGGGAGCCGCCCGCCCCCTGTCTCAGACGGTCAGCCCCTCTGGCTCCGGCAGGCCGTTTGCCCGGCAGCAGGCGGTGACCGTGTTTGCAAGCAGGCAGGCAATGGTCATCGGCCCGACGCCGCCAGGGACAGGTGTAATGGCACCGGCCACCTCGGCGGCGGTCCCGAAGTCCACGTCGCCCACGAGGCGCGACTTACCGTCATCCCGCGGGACCCGGTTGATCCCCACGTCGATCACCGTCGCCCCCGGCTTGATCCAATCCCCGGGAACCATCTGCGGGCGACCGACGGCCGCCACCACGATATCGGCCCGTCGCACGACTTCTGGCAGGTCGCGCGTGCGGCTGTGTGCCAGGGTAACGGTGCAATTCTCGCCCAAAAGCAGCTGTGCCATTGGCTTGCCGACGATGTTCGAGCGCCCCACCACGACCGCTTCGAGCCCCGATAGCGAGCCGTGGTAGTCCCGCAACATCAAAAGGCAGCCGAGCGGCGTGCAGGGAACCATCGCCTTCTGGCCCGTTCCCAACAACCCGACATTCGAAATATGAAAGCCGTCCACATCCTTGCCCGGATCGATCGCGTTGATCACCGCGTCGGAATCCATGTGGTCCGGCAGTGGCAGTTGCACCAGAATGCCGTGAATGTCCGGATCGCCATTCAAGCGACCGATCAACTCCACCAGCGCTGACTGCGTCGTGTTCTCCGGCAAGCGGTGTTCGACCGACAGCATCCCGGCTTCCTTGGTCTGCCGACCCTTGTTGCGAACGTAGACCTGGCTGGCCGGATCCTCCCCGACGAGCACCACCGCAAGCCCGGGCGTCAGCCCTGCATCGGATTTCAGACGTGCGACTTCCTGCGCCACCTTTTCCCGTATCCTGGCCGAGAATGCCTTGCCGTCGATAATCTGTGCCGTCATCCCTCGCACTCCTTCCTAGCGCCCGGTCCCGGCACCTGCGGCGCGGGTTGTCGAAGTCGCAGACATACGCGTCTGCCGCCGGTGAACAACCCCGGATCTCGACCGTCGAGACGTTGCCTTGCGGCGAAGGCTATCGAAGGGAACCCGAGGTTGACGGATCGGAAACCTCCGTCGCAAGTCAGAAACGATCCGTCGACTTACCTGCCCGAAGCCCAGGCGCGCTGGTCGGGGATGTGAAGAGTCAGGCTGTCACCAAGGCGCAGAACACCCTCGCGTTCGACCCAGGCCGTGACACCGCGGCGCCCCTTCGCAGCCGCCTTGAACGCCGCACCCCGCCCCGGTTTGTCCGCGTCAATCTCGGGCACCGGCAAGGTACAGGGCCGGTTTTCCATGTCCACGGTGAGAGTCGCTCCCGAATCCGCCTGCAGCCGAGACGAGGGCGGGATATGCGTGAAATCGGGCAGCCCCGAAACGACCATTCCCGCCCCTATCCAGGCCGGGTCGAAGCGGTCGATGCCAATCTCCGCCGCGACTGCGGCCAGTTCTTCGGCAGACGCGATGCTGATCTGCCGCGTGTTCCGAATCTCCGTCCCACGAGGGTATTGTGCGGTCACCCGTGAGCATGAGGCGCGTGTGAGCCCGCCGTGCGCCTCGCCTTCGATTCCAGCGAACGTCGCAACAAGGCTCTCGGCCGCACTGGAGCGAAGGGCCACTGAACGGTCGGCGACACGGCCGAGCCAGGTGATCGTTCCGGTGAGACCGGTGGGTTTCAGTGCTGGCATTGGGACAACCCGCGCAATTGTTTCGGTTTCGGCGGCACGATGACCAGCCGAACCGGAGTTGGCAAGCCACCCCGACCGGCCAGGGGCATTCACCCCCCCGCAAACGCGCCGCGAAGGTCGGACCGGCCCGCCGTCGGCCGCGACCCGCCAGTCTGCTGCCAACGTGTCGTCGGGCGCGGAAACAGCCCTTACCGCTTCTCCGGGTGCAAGATGTTCGAGAACCGACCGTACCTCTGCGGATTGCGTGATCGCGCGCACCCCGGGCTGTTGCAAACCACACTGGCAGGGAACCGGCGCCACGCAAGAAGCGCCCGGTATCCGTGCGCGCCGTACTGCGCCGGCCGCAAAAGAAAGCCCCGGGGCCTGGCATCGGCTC
Organism: Tropicimonas marinistellae; assembly: GCF_001509585.1. Lineage (GTDB taxonomy): Bacteria > Pseudomonadota > Alphaproteobacteria > Rhodobacterales > Rhodobacteraceae > Tropicimonas > Tropicimonas marinistellae. Next base: position 298,036 of record NZ_LNCI01000004.1, read on the forward strand.
CGGGGCTTTCAACGCGTCAATCCTCACGCATCACGCTGTGGGGTCAGGTTCCAGGCCGGGATCGGCTTTCGGCGTCTTTGATTTCGTCTTGGGAATCGCCGTGATCGAGGGAGCGTTGCCGCTGTCGAGCGGCGTGTCGTCGTCATCCCCACGGTTGAGAGGCTCGCCGTTGATCACCTTCTGGATCTCAGGTCCGGTCAGGGTCTCGTACTCAAGCAGGCCCTGGGCAAGGTTCTCAAGATCCTGCGATTTCTCCGTCAGGATCTGCTTGGCCCGCTCGTAGCCCTCGTCCACGAGGCGGCGCACCTCCTCGTCAATCCGTTCCTGCGTCTCCGGGGAGGCATTGGCCGCCGCCTGGTAGTTGCCAAGGTAGGACTGCTGTTCATTGGCGTAGTCGATATTGCCGAGTCCGTCGGACATACCAAACTGCGTCACCATCGCGCGCGCGATTTTCGTCACCTGCTGGATGTCGGACGCAGCGCCAGAGGTGACGTTCTCCTTGCCGAAAATCAGCTCCTCGGCCACCTTGCCGCCCATCGCCATGGCGATCTTGGACTTATACTTGGTATACGTCACCGAGAGCTGGTCGCGCTCGGGCAGCGACAGAACAAGACCAAGCGCACGGCCGCGCGGAATGATCGTCGCCTTGTGGATCGGATCGTGCTGCGGCACGTTGAGCCCGACGATGGCATGACCGGCTTCGTGATAGGCGGTCAGTTTCTTTTCGTCCTCGGTCATGACCATGGACCGGCGCTCCGCGCCCATCATGACCTTGTCCTTGGCGTTCTCGAAATCCTCCATCGTCACGAAACGCCGACCGATCCGGGCCGCCATCAGGGCGGATTCATTCACGAGGTTGGCAAGGTCGGCCCCGGAGAAGCCGGGTGTCCCGCGCGCAATGATGCGCAGGTCCACGTCCGGGCCGAGCGGAACCTTCCGGGCATGCACGCCGAGGATCTTCTCGCGGCCCTTGATGTCCGGGTTCGGCACCTGCACCTGGCGGTCGAAACGGCCGGGGCGGAGGAGCGCAGGATCGAGCACGTCAGGGCGGTTGGTGGCCGCGACGATGATGATACCCTCGTTCGCCTCGAAGCCGTCCATCTCCACGAGCAGCTGGTTCAGCGTCTGCTCGCGTTCGTCATTGCCACCGCCATAGCCGACGCCACGCGAACGGCCCACGGCGTCGATCTCGTCAATGAACACGATACAGGGCGCGTTCTTCTTCGCTTGTTCGAACATGTCGCGCACACGGGAGGCGCCGACGCCTACGAACATCTCGACGAAGTCGGAACCGGAAATGGTGAAGAACGGCACGCCTGCTTCGCCAGCGATGGCGCGCGCCAGAAGCGTCTTACCGGTACCCGGTGGTCCGACCAGCAGCGCGCCTTTCGGGATCTTGCCGCCAAGGCGGGAGAACTTCTGCGGATTGCGGAGGAATTCGACGATCTCCTCCAGCTCTTCCTTGGCCTCGTCGATGCCTGCGACATCGTCAAAGGTCACGCGGCCGGATTTCTCCGTCAGCAGCTTCGCCTTGGACTTTCCGAAGCCCATCGCGCCGCCGCGTCCGCCGCCCTGCATCCGGTTCATCAGGAAGATCCAGATGCCGATCAGGATGATGAACGGCAGCAGCGTGCCGATATAGGCCAGCAAGCCGTTCTGCTGTTGCGGCTCGGCGGTCACTTCCACACCCTCGGCGATCAGCCGGTCGGTAATGTCGGCACCGTCGGGAAGAATGGTGGAACTCGTGGAACCGTCGGTTCCGCGAATGCGGACGCGTTCACCGTCGATTGTGACGGACGAAACCGTACCGTCTTCAACCTGTTGTACGAACTCCGAATAGCTCAAAGGACGGGCCGACATGGTGCTCTGGCCGCCGCTGAACAGATTGAACAGGGCGAGGATCAGCAGAAACAGCACGACCCAGAATGCGATGTTACGGGCATTTCCCACGGGGGTAAGTCTCCTCACTCAAGCCCGCAGCAAGTGCCGGCCGGTTCCCTCTAAAATAGTGGATCGGGCGCGAGGTTCAACGCGATAACCGGTGGGTGGCCGATAACATCCTGCCGATGGTCTCATTGCACGTCCACGAAATCGGTTTCCGGCGCCGCCTGGAACGGGCATTCTGCATCCACGAGAGGTGCGGCAACGAGGTGGTCGCCGTTCCAAACTGCGGGGCCGGAGAGGCACGTGCTCCGCGGCAGGCCGGCGTTGCGCCAGCCCGGCACGGCGTTCAGCCCCGTTTCGCCAAGGCATCGGATATCCATGCCGTTCGTGAACGGGCCGGATACGCGCCAGCGCCCATCCCATAATTCCCCCGGCAACGCTGGCTTCGCGCGCGCGGCAGCCTCCGGTTCCCGCCCGATGCGCAGACCTTCGCCGCGTTCCCGGACCAAGCAGCCATGCAGCGTCATGCCAGCGCGCCGCGATGCGCTGTCGCGCATCAAATGCGCCAGCTTCTCCGCCCGTGGGGCGTATCGCGCCCCGGAAACCCAGCAGAGTGCCGCGACGAGCATCCGGCGTGCAAGGTCTTCCGGCTGCGTCTCGAACACCCCGGGCGCCATGATCACATCGCCGCCCTCAGTGCGGCAGTGCCTCCGAACCGTCGTCCGCAGGATCTCCTGCAAGCCCTCCCGGCTACGCCACAGATTGTCCGCCGATCGCGCCAGCGCTGCCCGCGTCACACCAAGCGTTCCCAGCAGGTCCATCGCCTCCCGAACGCGAACGCGCGCAAATCGGTCGTCCTCATTGGAGGGGTCGTCAATCCAGCCGATGCTGTTTGCCTGCAACCACTCTCGCAAGGCGGCGCGAGAAACACCGAGAAGTGGCCGGGCAAAGCACACGCCGCCCTGATCGAAGACCGGGCGCATTCCCGAGAGCCCATCGAGCCCCGCCCCCCGCGCCAGACCAAGCACGAGGCATTCCGCATTGTCGTCCTGCGTGTGCCCTAAAAGAACCGCCTGCAATCCGCGCCTTTGCGCCCAGTCACCCAGCAGGCCGTAGCGGGCGCGTCGGGCCCTGTCCTGCAAGTTTCCCTGACCGTCCCAGCCGCGCCAAAGAAGGGTCTCATGCCGCAGGCCAAGCGCGGCGGCATCGTCTGCGACCTGCGCCGCTTCCGCCGCCGCCGCCTGTCGGAGCCCGTGATCGACGGTCGCCGCCTCCAGATCGACCCCGGCGCGTGCAGCCCAATCTGCCGTGAGATGCATCAGCGCCGTGGAATCGCTTCCACCAGAAACCGCAATCCCCATCCGGCGCGGCAGAGGTCGAGGCAACAGCGACGCCAGCCTATCGGAGAGGGCGTCTTCCGGCGTCATTCGTGCGAGGTGGATTCACAACAGCGCAGATCGGCGGCGACCCCCGACGATCCGCCGAAATCGACCTCTAGAGGCATCCCAGACCCGAGCGCGCCGTTTCGGCCTGCGCCGCAGCATCGCTTCCGGGAAACCGGCTTCCGACTTCCCCAAGGGTGATGCAGGCCTCGTTGGATTGGCCCAGTTGCCCGAGGCTCTGGCCAAGACGCAACAACGCCTGGGGCGCTTCGGCCCCGGCAGGATCGGCGGAAAACGCGTTCAGATAGGCCCGCGCTGCCGGGGCGATCTCTCCCAATTCCGTCAGCGCATCGCCCTGGAAGTAATGCGCCGGCGCCGTCAGCGGCCCGGCCGGATAGGCCTCGGTGAAGGTCGCAAAGAGGTCCGCGGCGCTACGAAAGCTCCCCTGATCGAGCGCCTCCTTCGCCCGGTCGAAGTCGGCCCGTTCTCCCATCGCGAGTTGCGCCGACCCGTTGTCGGGCGGTGGCAGCGCCGCCGCTGGCGCCTCCGGCAAGGTACCACCACCAAGCGTCGGCGTATCGCCAAGCGATGCGACATCGCAGCCGGTCTCCAGTTCACACAGGCGGAACTCGAGATCTCCCACGCGATTCGTTCCGTCGCTCACGATCCTGTCGATACGGAATTCCAACTCTTCGGACTTCGCCGTCAGTCTCTGCAATTCCGATTCGATGACATCCACCCGGTCAATCAGCGAGGCAGAGGGCGCCGGCACATTGACCGATCCGGTCGTGGAAAGTTCGCGCTTGAGCGTCTGCAACTCCACATAGAGCACCGAAAGCTCTTGCCGAATATCGGCAAGAGTCTCGCTCCGGTCCTGGGCGTTTCCCGCGATAGGGAGCAACACCGCGACAGCGGCTGCCAACACGGTCAGGCGCATGAGGGTCTCCTCAGCTTCCGAGGCCGGCCTGCAGCACCGTCACCGCACGGCGGTTCTGGGCGTAACAGGCTTCTTCCGAACAAATCTCGATGGGCCGCTCCTTGCCGTAGCTCACAGTCTTCAGGCGCGTACCCGCAACACCGCGGGAAATCAGGTACTCCTGGACGGCGTTGGCTCGCCGCGCGCCAAGCGCAAGGTTGTATTCGCGGGTGCCCTGCTCGTCGGCGTGGCCTTCGATCGTGGCATTGTAAGCCGTGTTGCTCGCCATCCAGGCCGCCTGCCCGTCCAATGTCGATTGCGCCGCAGCTGTCAGGCTGGACTGATCCACGGGGAACAGCACACGGTCGCCAACGGCGGCCTGAAAGTAGGCCGGCGATGTCGGATCGGACGCGCTGCCGGGGGTCACGGCGCCGGATGCGCCCGCACCATAGGGGTCCGAACCGGAGCCGAACCGATTGGCGTTGGTGCAGGCACTCAGCCCGATTGCACCGATCAGAAGTGCTGCCGTGACGACTGCGTGGGCCATGTGTTTCGCTCCATGACTGCCTTGTTGCCTCAGGCTGTTCCTAGCACCCCCGAAAGCCATTGGAAACGCCCAGCTTCGCGCAGGGACCGCCGCAGCAGGAATTCCGCCCATCGCGCCGTGCCGTCGTCACGGCAGAAGCGGCGACCACGCGGGGTCGGACGCGGCGCTCGGGGTCGGTAATCTGCGCAGGTTCCGCCCGGAGACATCGACCGTATACAATGCGGGTTGGCCGCCCGCACCGGCGCTCTCGCGGGTGAACATGATCACCCGACCGTTGGGCGCCCATGTCGGCCCCTCGTCCAGGAAGGAGGCGGTCAACAGCCGCTCCTCAGAGCCGTCGGTGCGCATGACCCCAATGTGAAACCGGCCCTGGTTCTGCTTGGTAAACGCGATGAGATCGCCGCGCGGCGACCACACCGGCGTGCCGTAGCGCCCCGGTCCGAAGGAAATCCGCCGCGCCTCGCCGCCGGCCGCCGACATGATGTAGAGCTGCTGCGTCCCGGAGCGGTCGCTCTCGAAGACGATCTGTTTGCCGTCAGGGGAATAGCTCGGCGCCGTCTCGATGGAGGGCGTATTGGTAAGCTGGACCGGCGCCCCGCCAATTCGCTTGGCGAAGATGTCGGTATTTCCGCCTGTGGTACGGGAATAGACAACCGTTTCACCATCCGGACCGAAGCGCGGCGCGAAGGTCATCGCCCCTTCCCCGTCCGTCAGAGCCTGTTGGCGAACGTTACCCACGCGCATGACGTAGATCTCCGGCTGCCCCGTGGCGTAGGACGTATAGAGCACTCGGTCGCCGGTCGGGGAAAACCGCGGCGCGAGCACGATGGAGGAGCTGTCCGTCAGGTACTGAACGTTCGCTCCATCGTAATCCATCACCGCCAACCGCTTCTCGCGCGCGTTCTTCGGGCCGCTCTCGGCGACGAACACCACCCGGCTGTCGAAATACCCACCTTCACCCGTAATCCGGGAATAGACTTGGTCGGCAACCTTGTGTGCCAGCCGCCGCCAGGAATTCGTGGCGCCGCCGAGCCGAAGCCCCTCGCCAAGCTCGCGTCCGGAAAAGACATCGTAGAGGCGAAACTTGACGGTCGCCCGCCCGCTGCCGTCCACCGAAACCGCTCCCGTGATCAGCGCCTGGGCATTGATCGCCTTCCAGTCAGCATAGGCAATGGGCGCATCGAAGCTCGTCACACTGCCGATATGTGCCTGCGCCGGTATCTGCCGAAACAGGCCCGTTCCCTCAAGGTCGGCGGCAATCACGTTCGAAATGTCTGCCGCGAGTTGCGTGGCCGCGGCGTTCTCCGGCAGGAAGGCCGGCAATGCGAAGGGCAGCGGTTCTATCACGCCCTCGGTAATCTCGATGCGCAAAGGCCCATCCTGGGCGACCGACTCGCCCGGGGCGGTATGCAGGGCAATGACACAAGCGAATACAAAGGAAATAGCGCGCAGGAACATGGGTTTGGCCCCCTTCTGTCTGGGCTGAACTTCGTGACGCCGCAGCGCCTGGTCGCCGCCGCGATGCGGTCGCGGCGCAGTCCGGATGCGGTGCGATGCTATCATCATCGCACCCTCATCTGCTCGGGATTGAAGATCATCTCGATTTCCTGCCACTGCGCGAATTTCTCGGCCGGCAGGTCGTAACCGCCACTGCCACACCGGATGATCGCCCGTCGGGCAGCCTCGTAGGCACGGTTCGCGGCGGCCTCGGTGCCTCCCTCGAACTCTATCATGCGAATGGAGGCGGTGTCGGGGGTCGCGTCCTGGTTCATGCGCACGAACACAGTCACCGTCACCCGTTGCGCCTCGGAACTCAGCGAACCGATGTTCCAGCATTTCTGCACGCCGATCCGCAGCGCGTCTTTCTCGCCCGCCGTCATGGGCGGACCGGTCGGAGCGCTGCCCGTCCCGCGCTCGGCCTGGGATGTATCCGCTCCACCGGCGCTCTCGGCCACGGCTTCGGCCACCGCGGCGGCAATGGCATCCTCGGCAACGTCCGCGGGCGCTTGTTGCGACGCCGTATCCGGCGGGTCGTCCTGCACGGGCTCGGCCGCGGGTGCCGGTGGCGCGGGTTGGCGAGGCCGGCTTGCCGGCCGGGGCGAGCCGGTCGGGGCAAGTGCAGCCACGGCGCCGCCTGCGTCCGGCGTCGCGTCCGGTTGGATCGCCGTCACCGCCGCTTCCGGCGCGGTTGCCTCGCGGGGCTCCTCCGGTTCTGCAGCCTCCGTCCCCTCATCCGGTCGCCGCGCTTCCTGAACCTCATCGGCAATCGCCGCATCCGGCTCGGGTGGCGCCGAAGGTTCCGGCGCGATGCGCGGCGCGGACCGGGGCGCGGGCGCCGCCTCGGGCGCGAGCACGACGGCAGCGCCATCCGGCGCTTCCGGCGCAGTCGGTGCAGGGGGGGCCACGGCGGTCACATCGGCCTGTGGCACTTCCAGTGTTTCGGCAACCTCCGGCGCGACCTCCGGCGCTTCGGGAACAACCTCCTCCGGCGCCACGACTTCCTCCGGTTGCACCTCCGGCGCCGGTGTCTCGGGTGCGCTCTCCGGTTCGGACGGAGCGTCCGGCACGGCTGGCGTTTCCGGTGTATCGGGCGCGGCACTCCCGGCAGCCTGCATGGCTGCGAGTTGCTCTCCCGAAATCAGCGTGACCTCGGTGAATTCCATCGGCTCGCGCCGGTCGAACGAGAGGAACCCTCCGAACAGCATCCACAGGATCAGCCCGGCATGGGCGGCGCCCGAGATCTTCACCCCGGTATTCATGACCGCCGTCTCAGCCATCCCCGCCATCGAATGTCGGACCCCCGGCATCCGTCACGAGGCCGATATTGGAGAATCCGCCGGCATTCAGCGCCCCCATCACCTGCACCACGCGCTCATAGGGAATGGTTCCGTCCGCACGCAGGAACACCTTGTCGTCCGAGCGTTCCGCCGCCACCGCACGTAATCTCGGAATGAGATCCGCTTCCGGAACCGACGTTGTCATGATGGACACCTCGCCGTCGGCGGCAAGCGTAACCACCAGCGGTTCCTGCTGTTCGTGCGGCAGCGCCTGCGCCGCGGTCTTGGGCAATTCCACCGGGACGCCAACCGTCAACATCGGCGCTGCCACCATGAAGATGATCAGCAGCACCAGCATCACATCGACGAAGGGTGTGACGTTGATCTCCGACATCGCCTTCGGATGCCGCCGCGCCCGCCGCCGACGCCGTGTGGTGCCCGTGTTCTCGGCTTTGACAACCCCCGCACCCATGGTTCAGCTATCCAGTTGCCGCGAGAGAATGGTGGAAAACTCGTCGGCGAAACTCTCGTAGCCGCCGACGATCCGGTCGCTGTCAGAACTCAGCTTGTTGTAGAAGATCACCGCCGGAATCGCCGCGAGCAGGCCGAGCGCGGTTGCGACCAGCGCCTCCGAGATGCCCGGCGCCACCACCGCCAGGTTGGTATTCTGGGCGATCGCAATCTCCTCGAAGGCGTTCTTGATGCCCCAGACCGTGCCGAAAAGCCCGATGAACGGCGCGGTGGACCCGGTCGTGGCCAGAAATCCGAGCCCGCGATTCAGGTTCTCGGCCTCCTTGGCAATGGCCACATCCATCGACCGGTCGATCCGCGCCTGCGCGCCGGCGATCAGGCCACCATCCTCACGGTGCGAGCGCCGCCATTCGATCATGCCAGCCGAAAAGATACGCTGCGACGCGCCCTTGGGCTCCGACCCGATCTCGTCGAACAATTCGTCGAGCGGTTCGCCGGACCAGAATTGACCGTCAAACGCGTCGGACTCCCGCCGCGCCAGCCGGTAGCCGATATGCTTCTGAATGATGATCGCCCAGGCCCAGAAGGACGCACCGATCAGCATGAGCATGACCAGCTTTACCGTGAATGTGGCGCGGGCAAAGAGCGCCCACATCGAGAAGTCCATCTCCGTTGCGAGGGGGAGAGTCGAGGGATCCATGCTGTCTGCTCGTTATCTTCGCCGCTCTGTTGGCGGCCATCCTTGGCGCGCAATTTATCCCCATTGCCCGGGAAAGGCCAACAAGAAGGCAAGGCCGCAACGGATTTTGACCGCCTCCTCCGCGCCGCCCGCAAGCAACTGCGCGGATATCCGCCGGCACCGCGCCCGCCCGCCGGCGTCAATCGACCATTTTCGCCCGGATTTCCGCAGGCAGGCGTACCGGACGGCCGCTCTGCCCCATCGTCGCCACCAGAACGCGCGCGGAAAAGAGAACCTGCTCGCCGCGCAGAACGCGCTGATCCATGACGAAGCTCGCGCCCTTGAGATCCGCCAAGACGGTTTCCACCGTCAGCACATCGTCGAGCCGGGCCGACGAGAGATAGTCGGCCTCCACCCGCCGCACCACGAAGACGATCCCGTGATCATCCTTCAACACGTTCTGATCCACGCCGATCTGCCGCACCCACTCCGACCGTCCGCGCTCGATGAACTTCAGGTAGTTCGCGTAGTAGACAATCCCCGCCATATCGGTGTCTTCGTAATAGACGCGCAGGGTGTGGAAATGCGGCATGAGTGGCGCTCCGGGTCAGTCACCGGCGGGCTACGCCTTTCCCACACGCTCTGCAAGGGCCACTCCGGCGCCGCGCGCTGACCTGCCCGTGCCAGCCGCGCAGGCGGGCGGGCATTGGCGACACGCAGGTGGTCGCTCTCGATCTCGCCCAATATCCGTCCGGCAATCTCGCCGGTGAACCTGTCATCCTCTGCCCCGGTCTGATGGGCCGCGCGCGTCGAGTCTGCCCGTGCAAATGCGCGTCGACCAGCAGTCCCAATAGCCGATCAGCCGTCCCGCGCCGGCATCCTCGCCGCAAGGCGGAGCGCATGGCTGGCATCCCGCGCGACAGCGGGCATCACCGGATCATAGGAGGCCCGAATAACGTCGGCGATCTCCGGCCGAAGGATGACCTGTCCATTGGTCGCGCGGGCGAGTGGCGAACGGGCGCGGAAGGCCGAGTTAGACCAAAGCAGGATGGCCTGCGCCATTTGTGCCAACGCGAGTTCGTCGGCCGGAACCTCCTGCATCGCGGCATCCATGCGGAGGAAGACCACACAGGCCCGGATCGCCCCGCTCGGCTCGAATCGAAACACGCGGTATTGCCGCGCCCCTTCGGCGTCCAGTCGCGCAACCAGGCCCTCCAGCCCCGGCACGAGCCCGCCAAGGTCCGGGACCGCCAGCAACTCCCGCCAATCGCGAAAGAAGAAGACCATGAGGTTGGCCCCCATCTCCGGGTCGGTCTCCGCCATCTTGTGTCCGGCCAGCGCCACCACCGCTTCACAGGCCCCCTTGACCACGGCAAGGGTTTCCTCCTGAACCCCGAAAACCACCGGAACGATCGGTCGTTCCCAACGGGCGAAGCGATAGGCCCCATCGGCATCCGTGAAAAGTGCCCCGATCTGCTCGACTGTCATCCACGTCCCCTTTCGCGCGCGTCCATTCCGGAGCCCATCGGACTGTTTCTTCTGTCCGAGAAATATCCTCAGGGGGAGCGCCGCATGGCGCGGGGGCAGACTGCCCCCTCCCACCGTCACGCCCGGGCCGCCCTCACTCGAAGAGCGCGCCCTGCCCCGGCGCCTTCGGCGGCGCAATCCCCAGGTGCCGCCAGGCTTTCTGAGCCAGCATCCGCCCACGCGGGGTACGCTGGATCAGACCCTGCTGCAACAGATAGGGCTCAATCACCTCCTCCAGCGCGTCGCGGCTCTCGCTCAGCGCCGCCGACATCGTCTCGACGCCAACTGGGCCGCCGCCGTAGTTTTCCGCGATCAGCCGGAGATACCTCCGGTCCGCGCCGTCGAGCCCAAGCTCGTCGACCCCCAGCCGCGTCAGGGCATTGTCGGCGAGCGCCCTGGTCAGCCGTCCGTCGCCCTCCACGAGCGCGAAATCCACCACACGCCGCAGGAGACGGCCGGCGATCCGCGGTGTCCCCCGCGAACGCGCGGCAATCTCGCGTGTGCCTTCGGCTTCGGCCGGCAGCCCCAACAACCGGGCGTTTCGGGTGACGATCTCGTGCAACTCGTCGACGGTGTAGAATTGCAAGCGCGTCGGTATTCCGAACCGGTCGCGCAACGGCGTCGTCAACAAGCCGAGCCGTGTCGTTGCCCCGACCAGCGTGAAGGGCTGCAACTCGATCCGCACGGTGCGCGCCGCCGGTCCCTCGCCGATCACCAGGTCGAGTTCGAAATCTTCCATTGCCGGGTAAAGCACTTCTTCGACCACCGGGTTCAGGCGGTGGATCTCGTCGATGAAGAGGACGTCGCGCGCCTCGAGGTTGGTCAGGATCGCGGCAAGATCTCCGGGCCGGGCGAGGACGGGGCCCGATGTCATGCGGAAATTCACGCCAAGTTCCCGGGCGACGATCTGCGCCAATGTCGTCTTGCCGAGGCCCGGCGGGCCGTGGAACAGCGTGTGGTCCATTGCCTCGCCGCGCCGCCGCGCGCTTTCGACGAAGACGGCGAGGTTGGCGCGCGCCTCCGCCTGGCCAATGAACTCCGTCAGCGCCTGCGGGCGCAGCGCGCGGTCTTCCGCGCCATCTTCGGGCCGGCTCTCGGCGCGCAGGATCGGATCCGGGTCGGTCATGCAACGCCCCTTGCGTGGCGGCGGCGGGCCGGCCAGAGGGGGGCCGTCTGCCCCCCGCGCGCCGGTGGCGCGCCCCCCCCGAGGATATTTTCAGACAGAAGACAGGCGGAATCTGGCATCGGCTATCCCGTCGGGGCGAGGAGTTTGAGGGCGGCGCGGATCAGCGTGGGGGTGTCGGCCTCAGGGGTATCCATCTGGGCCTGCGCAACCGCGGCGGCGGCTTCGCCCGGCTGGTAGCCGAGGTTCGCAAGCGCCGAAAGGGCATCCGATTGCGCCACGGGGCCCGGGCGCGGCGGGTTCACGCTCGGCGATGGCGCCGCCGTCTCCGTCGCCATCGTCGGAGCCGGTTCGACGACATCCGAATGCGCGCCCGCCATGGCCATCGCCGCCGGTGCCTTGTCCTTGAGTTCATTGACCACGCGCTGCGCGAGCTTCGGGCCGACCCCGGGCGCGGCACGGATCGCCGACCAATCTCCAAGCGCTATTGCGCGGCCGGTGCCATCGGCCCCCAGCGCGCCGAGAATTGCCATGCTCGCCTTGGCACCAATCCCCTGCACGGAGGTCAGCAGGCGGTGCCATTCCTTTTCCTGGAGGGTCGGGAACCCGAACAGCTGCAGCAGGTCTTCGCGCACGACCAGATCGGTGTAGAGAGCGGAGAATTCGCCGGTCGGCGGCAAGGACATGAGCGTTCGTTCCGAGACGAATACGATGTAGCCAACCCCGCCGACATCCAGCAGCACATGGTCCGGGCCGCGATAGTCGATCCGTCCCGCCAGGCGCCCGATCATGATGCCCTCGCAATCGCCGCCTGAAGGCGGCCGGCAGATTGCAGGTGGTGGGCATGGCAAATCGCGATGGCCAGTGCATCCGCCGCGTCGGCGCCAGCGAGTTTCGCGCCCGGGAAATGAACGCCGATCATATGCGCGACCTGCTGCTTGTCCGCGTGTCCCACACCGACGATGGCTTTCTTGACGGCATTCGGAGCATATTCGCCGATCGGCAATCCCGCCTGGGCGGGAACCAGCATCGCAATGCCGCGCGCCTGGCCGAGTTTGAGCGTACCGGCACCATCGCGGTTGACGAAGGTCTGCTCCACCGCGGCGGCGGTCGGGGCGTGGGTCGCGATGATCTCGGTGAGTTGGTCGTGCAGCGACAAGAGCCGCGCGCCAAGATCCTCTCCGGCGGATCGACACAGGCCATTGGCAACGTGGGTGAGTCGCGATCCGTCGGCCTGGATCACGCCCCAGCCGAGCGTCCGCAGCCCCGGATCGATCCCGATGACACGCATGGTGTTGCCCTTCTACCTCTGTTGCGTTTCCTGTTTTCACCGGGGTTAGCACGAAATGCGAACATCGGCCAATGGCCAACGTCGGCCGCACCGGAAAAACCAGCGGCCGCCGACGTCAGAATTCGACATTTCCGGAGACGAAACCGGCAAGAGTTTCCAAAATGCGACATTTTTGGGCGTCGCTTTTAGACCATTGAAAATTATGAGATTATTAAGGGACTCCGCTATGCAATTTTTGCATGGGAGGGGGCGGATTCCGGCAATTGCAACCGCGAGATGCGACCGTTACGTGCGGTAGACGGTCGCCGAATGTGCGGCCCGCGAAACACGATGTATCACCGGAGGATCGCATGGCCTTTCACGATATGACCCGCCCAGCCAATGGCCGCCTTCGTCGTGCGGTCGGAACGATCGTCGGAGAGTTTTTCGCCTGGCGCGATGACGCGGCTTCCCGCAGGATACTCGGGCGCCTAACGGATCACGAACTGCACGACATCGGGCTCAGCCGCGGTGCACTTGATCTGTCGAAACGCGACCACTTCCGCAGCAGTTAACGCGGCATCGCCAGCTTGCAAAACGAAAGCGCTCGCATCCACCGGATACGAGCGCAGCGTCTTTCTGGTATCCCGGATCAGTCGACGAGCGGCTTGACCCAGCCGGCCACCACAAGGGCCAATGGATCGACGGCCATGACGAACCCGCCGACCCGCTCGACGGCGCTGCCGCTCTTCAACGTCGCGACTTTCTCGCGGTAGGCGTTCTCGCCGTTCGAGGCCAACAGGAAGCCCTTGAAAATCACGATGACGGCGAGGACGACAAGGGCCGGGCGCAGGGCAGAGCGTTGATCCCGCCTTTCCCGTTCACGCGTATAGTAGGATTGGCCAAGGGTACCCGCGGCTTCGAACCCGCCGCCCTGGCGGTGAATTCGATCAATACGCCGGAGCCGCCCGGTAAACTGTTTCATCTGTGGATCGCTCATGGCTGCCTGAAATTCCACTACTGGCGCCCCCGCCAGATTTCAGACTAGGGCCGAATTGTGGCATAAATACGGACAAATAATCACTTTTTCCGCAAACAGAGCGTTGTCCATTCGCCGATTTCCTCCGTTGCGTGGACAATCATGCCCTCTGCAGCATAGGCGGCGACCACATCGTCGGACTGCTCGTTCAGCAATCCGCTGAGAATCGCGTAGCCTCCGGGCTTCAGTGCCGCGCATATTGCCGGAGCGAGCGCTACCAGTGGCGCCTTCAGGATATTGGCGAAAACAAGGCCGAACGGTGACGCCGCCACAAGCTCGGGATGGTCGAGCCCGGCGGCCTCGATACAGTGCAGCCGATCGGCCAGATGATTGGCGTCGGCATTGGCGCGCGCGACGTCCACCGCGACAGGATCGATATCCGAGGCGAGCATCGTCCCGGGCCAGATCCGCGCGGCGGCCATTGCCAGCACTGCCGTTCCGCATCCGACATCCACGACCGGTAGCGGCGGCTCGCCGGCATCCGCCAGACGGTCGAGCGCGCGCAGGCACCCCAGGGTCGTCCCGTGGTGCCCGGTGCCGAAGGCCATGGCGGCCTCGATCAGCAGGGGCTCGGCATCGGTGGGGACCTTGTCCGCGTCATGACTGCCATAGACGAAGAACCGGCCTGCCCGAACGGGTGACAACTCGCGTTTCACCTTGGCCACCCAATCGACCTCAGGCAGCTCGGACACGGCAAAGCGCTTCGCACCGAAGGCGGCTGCAAGCAGGGCAAGCGCGGTCTCGTCCGGGGCGTCGATGAAATACCCGCCGACCTCCCAGAGGCCAGAACCGTCCTCCATCTCGAAAACGCCGACACCGGTGGGCTCCGGATCGAGCTGTTCCATCGCCGCGCCCAATGCCGCCGCCTCCTGCTTTCCGGGAAGTGTGGTCAGGGCGGTGTAGGTGGGCATGGTAGGCTCCGATCTCAGATATCCCGCCGGCAACACACGCATCAACGCCCCGGTTTCGGGGTCAATGGCACGCAGGACCGACCGTTGCTCCGGCGCTAGGGCAGGCGACGGCCCGGGTCAAGGGCGGCAAGTATCCGCGAAACCAGTTCATCCACCGGCGGCGCGGAGTTCAGCCGCATCACCGGGCAGTCCAGCTGGCTCGCCCAGGTTTCGTGGCGCGCCCGGTTCCGCCCCGGCAAGAGGGCGTCGTCGTAGGATGCCGCCCATTCCAGGAAAGCGGCCGCTTCCTCCGCCTCGGCGTTGGTCGCCTCCCGCAGGCGCAGCGACTCGCGCCTTTGCAACCGTGCGAGGCGGGTCTCGGTATCGAGGTCGAGAAAGACCGCGAAGGTGAAGCGATGGTCAATGCCTTCGCTCCAGCTGTCCATCGAACCCGAAAGCACCCAATCCCGGCGCGGCAGGAAGACCGTTTCCATCAGCGCGCGCCGTTCCTCTATGGTTCGTTTGGCGCGAAACGGGGGATCACTTGGATGCCAGTAGAAATCGTCGGTGTCGAAATGCTGGGACGCAAGAGCCGTTGCCAGCGCCCGCCCGAGCGTGGAGGTTCCGGCCCCGCTGGCCCCGAATATGTGAACGCGATGACCCGTCACCGCACCTCTGCACCTAGCTTTCGGGCGTTACGCCCGTCCCCACCGGGCAACTGACCCCGGTCCCGCCGATTCCGCAATAGCCGGCAGGATTTTTCACCAGGTATTGTTGATGGTAGTCCTCGGCGAAGTAGAAGGCTCCGGCATCGGCAATCTCGGTGGAAATGGTGCCGCGGCCGGCGCGCGTGAGCGCGGCCTGATAGGCAGTTCGGCTCTGCTCGGCGGCAAGCGATTGCTCCGGCGAGAAGGTGTAGATCGCTGAGCGATACTGGGTGCCGATGTCGTTTCCCTGGCGCATCCCCTGCGTCGGATCGTGGTTTTCCCAGAAAACCCGCAGCAACTCCGAATAGGTGATCCGGTCCGGGTCGAAGACGACGCGCACGACCTCCGCGTGGCCAGTCTTCGCGGTGCAGGTTTCTTCGTAGGTCGGGTTCGGGGTCGTTCCCCCGGAATAGCCCACCATCGTGAGCCAGACCCCGTCGAGCGTCCAGAAAAGGCGCTCCGCGCCCCAAAAGCACCCCATCCCGAACACTGCCGATTCCATTCCATCCGGCACATCCGCCGAGAGTGGACGCCCGAAAACGAAATGGGTGGACGCGGTCGGGATCGGGTCCGGCCGCCCTGGCAGGGCATCTTCCGGGCGGATCATTTCCATCTTGTCGCGCTTGAACAGGAACATGCGGCATCTCCCAGTTGCGGTTTCCTCGAATATGGGCGCGAAACCGGTCCCGATCCAGTCGGCTCCCCTATTCCGCAGGAGTCGACGCGAGCCGGTAACGCGCGAAGATCGTCTCGTTGCCGGGTTGGGGATGTCGCGGGATAAGCAGCGACAATAGCAGGGATGTACAGGCCATGAGCGTCGCCAGCACGAAAACCGTTTCGGGAGACTGCAACCACAAATAACCGAGCGCCGCCGGCAGGAATACCGCGGCAGTGTGATTGATGGTGAAGGCAACGGCAGCCGTGGGCGCCATGTCCGCCGGGTCGCCAATCTTCTGGAAGTAGGTCTTCAGCGCGAGCGCCAGGCCGAAGAAGATGTGATCCAGCACATAGAGTGCCGCCGCCAGAACGACGCCCCAGCCGAACATGTAGATCCCGCCATAGGCGGCAAAGATCAGCGCCAGCCCGGAATATTCGAAGATCAGCGCCCGCCGCTCACCGAACCGCGAGACGGCCCAGCCAAAAACAGGTGCGGCGGCCATGTTGGCGACCAAGGTTACCATGAATAGCCCAGTAACCTCGTGCACGTCGAAGCCGAAACGCTCCACCATCATGAAACCGGCGAACACCACGAAGATCTGCCGCCGCGCGCCGGCCATGAATTGCAGCGCATAATAGAGCCAGTATCGGCGACGCAGGACGAATTTCTTCACCTGCGGCGTGGGAGACTCGAACTGCGGGAACAGCGTCAGACACAGCACCGATACGATTGCGGTGACAAGGCCGGCGGTCATGTAGACAGTGTTGAATTCGAGTTCGAAGGCACGCCACGTCACCACGATCAACCCGTAAGCGACCAATGTGGCGGCCGAGCCGACGGCCAGTAGCCACCCCAGCACTTTGGGCGCGCGGGCCTTGTCGAGCCACTGCAACTGCAGCGACTGGTTCACCGTTTCAAAATAGTGGAACCCGATGGAACTGAGCATGGTGATTGTCAGGATACCGCCAAGATGCGGGAACCATGCCGTAAACGCCGTTGCGACCCCGAGGAGCAACAACGACAGGATGCCCAGAACCTGCTCCCGCATGAGGCGGATCAGCGCGATCACGCCGATCGCCAGGAACCCCGGGATTTCGCGCACGGTGTGCAGCCATCCGATATCCGAGCCGTCGAAACTGGCGACTTCGATGACGAAATTGTTCAGCAGCGCGGACCAGGTCGCAAAGGAAATCGGCATGGCCGCAGCCATGACAAAGAGGAGCGTCACCGGCCGGCGCCAGAATGGCAGGGCCTGCGCCTCGGAAAGGGAAACTATGCGCATGGCGTCGCTCTAGCAGCGCCCCCCGCAGCGCGGAAGCAAAAAGTACCTGCACAAGCGCACAGCACCCGCTCGTGCCCGTATCGCCGGCAAATTCGGCCGGTAAGCAACCGGCTGATCTGGATCAAGGCGTACAGGTTTCCGCCGGGGCATGTATCATGCAAACATTCGAATGCACCGCGCGCGAGGACGGACTATGGACATATTGGCAATCGTGGAGCGCATCGGGGAGGCGCCAACGGCCGCGCTCTTCGGCCTGATTACCGGCATGCTATTCGGCATTGCCGCCCAGCGATCCAACTTTTGCCTGCGGGCGGCCACGGTCGAATTCGCCCGTGGCGGGCTCGGACCGCGCATGTCGATCTGGTTGCTTACGTTCTCGACGGCAATGGTCTGGGTGCAGGGGGCACAGCTGATGGGCCTCATGCGCGCCGAAGATGCACGCATGATGGCGGTACCGGGCACCTGGTCGGGGGCGATCATCGGCGGTTTGCTTTTCGGCATGGGCATGGTGCTTGCGCGCGGATGCTCGGGCAGGCTACTGGTGCTCGCGGCCACCGGCAACCTGCGCTCGCTTATCTCCGGGCTGGTCTTTGCGGTGGTCGCGCAGATGACGCTGCACGGCTGGCTGTCGCCGCTGCGCGACCGGCTGTCGGCGCTCTGGGTAACCGAGGGAGGGCGCAACCTCGACCTGCTCGCCGCGCTCCACCTGCCGCACGCGGCGGGCCTCGTGCTTGGGCTTGCTCTCGCGGCACTGGCGATCCTTCTGTCGATCCGCAACGATCTCGGAACACGCAAGCTCTTCATGGCGTCGGGCGTGGGTTTCGCGGTTGCCGTCGGCTGGGTGCTGACCTTTGGCCTGAGCCAGGTCGCCTTCGATCCGGTCCAGATCGAAAGCGCCACGTTCACCGGGCCATCGGCGAATACCCTGATGTTCTTCCTGCTGCCGGAGACGGTGCTGGAATTCGACATCGGGCTGGTGCCCGGCGTGTTCCTCGGCGCGTTCATCGCCGCGGCGCTGACCGGCGAGTTGAAGGCGCAGGGCTTCGAAGGCGCGGGCAACATGCAACGCGCCATGATCGGGGCCGCCGCAATGGGCTTCGGCGGCATGCTGGCAGGCGGCTGCGCCATCGGCGCGGGCGTGACCGGCACGTCGATCTTCGTGGGCACGGCCTGGCTGGCGCTCACCTGCATGTGGATCGGCGCAGTGGCGACCGACTTCCTCGTCGACCAGCGACGCAGCGCGGTCTCACCCGCCTGAGGCATCGGTGTATGAAGCGCGGTGAAATGCCCTCAAGGCTCACCGCGATGGTCCGGCTTGTCGGGGCGGACCTTCGATGCGCGGCGGCCTGGCGGCCTTCCACCGCGCGAGAGGGGCAGGTACCGGGGAACACGACAGCGCCTGCCGTTCGTCCGAACGCATCCAGTCCGAACGGTTCCGCCACTTTCCATGACGCTTCAGTAGAAGCTCTGCGGGTCGATATCGACACCCAGACGCAGGTTACTGGGCAGCTTGAACTGCGCGATCCACCGCGCGAGTGCTGCCTGCAACGGCGCATCCTTGCGCGCCTTGACCAGCAGGCGCACCCTATGGCGGCCCCGGATCCGGGCGATCGGCGCGGGCGCCGGCCCGTAGAGTTGCGCCCCGATCTGGCGCAGCGGCCCATCTTGCCGCGCCATCTCGCCGCCCAGGTCGAACACCTGCGCAATGTCCGGCGACGACAGGATGATGCCGGCCATCCTGCCATAGGGCGGCACGCCGGCCGCGTGCCGTTCCGCCGCTTCTGCGCGCCAGAAGCCCTCCTCGTCGCCCGACAGGATCGCGCGGATCACCGGGTGTTCCGGCTGGTAGGTTTGCAGCATCGCCACCCCCTGCCGCTCCGCCGTGCGCCCGGCCCGGCCCGCCACCTGCCGCACCAGTTGAAACGTACGCTCCGCCGCGCGCAGATCCGAGCCCTGCAACCCGAGGTCCGCGTCGATCACCCCCACGAGGGTCAGGAGCGGAAAGTTGTGCCCCTTGGCAACGAGCTGCGTGCCGATGACGATATCGGCGCCGCCCGCGGCGATTTCCTCGATCCGCGCCTTCAGCGCCCGCGCCGAGCCGAACAGGTCCGACGACAGCACCGCAAGCCGCGCCTCGGGGAATAGCCCGACCACCTCCTCGGCCAGCCGTTCGACACCCGGCCCGACCGGCGCCAGCCGTCCCTCCACCTCGCAGGAAGGGCACGCTTTCGGCAGCGGCTTCGTCTCGCCGCACTGGTGGCAGACCAGCCGCTTCTGGAACCGGTGCTCCACCATGCGCGCATCGCAGTGATCGCAGCCGATCTGATGGCCGCAGGCCCGGCAGATCGTCACCGGGGCATAGCCCCGCCGGTTGAGGAAGAGGAGCGCCTGTTCACCGGCCGCGATCCGTGCCTCCACCGCCGCCGCCAGCCGCGGCGAAATCCACCGGCCTGCCGGGAGCTTGTCTGCCCGCATGTCGATCGCCTGCATGTCCGGCAGTTCCGCCGCGCCAAAACGGCTCCCCAGCTCCAGACGCGCGTATTTCCCGGCCTCGGCATTGGCCCAGCTTTCCAGCGAGGGCGTGGCCGACGCGAGGACGACCTGCGCGGAGCAGAGCGACGCCCGCATCACGGCCATGTCCCGGGCATTGTAGAGGACGCCGTCCTCCTGCTTGTAGGACGTGTCATGCTCCTCGTCGACGACGATCAGGCCCAGGTCGCGGAAGGGAATGAAGAGCGCCGACCGCGCACCGACAACCAGCTGTGCCCCGCCCGTTGCGACCATCTTCCACGTGCGGCGCCGCTCGGTCATTGTCACCCCGGAATGCCACTCGGCGGGCCGGGCGCCGAACCGGGCCTCGACGCGGGCAAGAAACTCCCCGGTCAGCGCGATCTCGGGCAACAGTACCAGCGCTTGCCGTCCCTGCGCGAGGCACTCTGCCACCGCCTCCAGATAGACCTCGGTCTTGCCCGACCCGGTCACGCCCTTGAGCAGCGTCGTACCGTATCCGCCATCGCGCACGCCCTGCCGAAGCGATGTCGCGGCATCCGCCTGCGCCTCGCTCAGAACGACCCCGGTCCTCTCCGGGTCGAGCCGCGGAAAGGGCGTGTCGCGCGGGGTCGCCTCTTCCACGACCGTGCCCTGTTTCACCAGCCCCTTGATGACCGAATTGCTCACGCCGGCCTGCGCCGACAATTCCATCATCGTGAAAGCCAGACCGCCGTATTCGTCGAGCACGTCGAGGACCCGGCGCCGGGCGTCCGTCATCCGATCGGGCTGCGCCTCGCCGCGCCGGTAGATCGTCCGCATCGACGGAGGGTCGCTGAGCCCAGGCGCACGGGTCGCCAGGCGCAGCATCGCGGACATCGGCGTAAGCGTGTAATCGGCCACTTTGCCGAGGAAGGTCTGCATCTCCGCACGCATCGGCGGCACGTCCAGTACCCGCTCCGCCGCGCGCAGACGGGCGGCATCGAATCCCCCCTGCCCGGGCCCCCAGACCACGCCGAGCACCTTGCGCGGTCCCAGCGGCACTTCCAGGAAGCTCCCCGTCGCGCAGCCGGTCTCCGGGGCGGCGTAGTCGAGCAGCCGGTCGAGCGGTTGAGTCGTCAGGACCGCGACCGGGGTTCCGGGTGCGAATTCCGGTCCCATTTCCATATTCCTCAGCTCCCGGATACCGTACAGCGCAAATCGCCGCCGGGTTCCCCATTTCCGCCGGGCGGATCGCCAGCCACAATGGTCCGACCGAGGTACCGCACATGTTGTTCAAAGGGCAAGACTGGGCGCGGCTCTGTCGCGATTACAGGGAACGTCATGGCCTCAAGCAAGAGGCAATGGCGCAGGATTTCAACGTCGATCAATCGAGCGTCAGCCGCTGGGAACGCGGTCTGCGCGAGCCATCGTTGCGCGTCAAACAGGCGATCCTGAACGACATGGTCGATGCAGGGGAGGCCGAACCCGACCTCTCGGTGCAGTTGTTGCTGGAGCATAGCGGCTCGGCTGTGGCGATCTGGGACCGGCGCGGTGTGCTGCGCGGCTGCTCGCCACGCTTTGCACGCGAGTTGGCGCATGTTCTGGGCCACTCCGACGCGCGGGCATCTCTCGTTGGGCGCCACGCAACCGATCTGCTGCAAGGAAATGAAATCGTTGACCGCTGTCTACGGGTTCTCGATGAACGCGAGTTTTTCACGGGGTCGGTGCTGGCCGCCGTCTTCAGCTTTCCGCCCTTTCTGCAGCCTCGCCGTCAGGACAAGGGCGGCTTGATCACCGCCTCGACCTTCCCGATCCAGCTTTCCAATGGCGAACTGGCCATGCTGTCCGTGCTTGATCACGACGTCTTCGGAGAAGCGCCGGAGCGGCCCGACGCGCTGATGGTCTCCTGGGTCAACCGCCGCGACGGCCATTCCGAGACGGCCTGGGAAGAGGTCTGAGCGCGCCGGGGGCTTGGCGGAATGCCGCCGGTGCAAGGCACGGCCCGGAAATCGCCAGAATCCGAGCGCATTTCCGCCAATTTTCTTTAAATAACGACCTGATTTCATGTCATAAATTGGCATACCGCCGGCGGTGGCCGGCCCCTCTATCCCTGCATAGCAATGGGGCCACCAACCACTCACCGACAACAGGACACCCACATGTCAGACATTATCGGAACCATCCTTGGAGATATCCTCAAGGGCAGCACGGTCGCGGATACGATCGAAGGTCTCGCAGGCAGCGACTCGATCACTGCCGGCACCGGCGACGATATCGTGAGTGCCGGCGACGGCGATGACGTTGTGAGCGGCAATGGCGGCAACGACATTCTCGACGGCGGTGCCGGCAATGACACGCTCAACGGAAACGATGGCGACGATACCATCGACGGTGGCGATGGCGACGATACGATCTCGGGCGGCACCGGCACCGACACGATCTCCGGTGGCACCGGCGCCGACGATTTGCACGGCAACGGCGGCAATGACGAAATCGACGGCGGTGCCGGCAATGATCAGATCTCCGGCGACGACGGCGAGGACCTGATCTTCGCGGGCGCCGGCGACGACAGCGTCTCGGGTGGCCGCAACGACGACACGATCTATGGCGAAGCCGGGGCAGACACCCTGCACGGCAATGGTGGCGCCGACGTCGTCGATGGCGGAGCCGGGAACGACACGCTCTTCGGCGACAACGGCAACGACACGCTCAACGGTGGCGACGGCGACGATATCCTCAAGGGCGGGCGCAACGCAGACGTACTGGAAGGCGGCGCCGGCGACGATGCGCTCTACGGTGCCGGCGGAGACGACACACTGCTTGCTTTCAGCTGGGCTGGCGAGCCGGTTCCCGATCAGGATGCGACAGGGCAGGTCAATGCAGGCGAGCCGGTATCCGATGCGGACACGCTGACTGGCGGCAGCGGCGGCGACACGTTCGAATTCCGCTGGCTGATCGACGCGAAGGACGAGATCATCGCCAAGCACACCGACGCCAACGGCGATATCGACTACTCGATGAACGGTGTTGCCGGCGAAAACGGCAACGTCCACGACCATTGGGTCGAGTCGATCGGCGTGAAGACTGTCACGGACTACAACGCCAGCCAGGACACGCTTGTCTTCGAGGGCCACACGGTCCAGCTCGATACGCTGACGCTCGACGATGTGGACGGCGACGGCCAGCTCGACTCGGTTCTCGACTTCGTGTCGAACCAGGGCGGCAACGGCGGCGCACATGACGGCGACTCGGTCGGCCGCGTGATTGTGTTGAACACGCAACTGGACGCGAACGACATCGACGTGGATGCCGGTGTTTTCTACGGCGTCGAAGAACCGTACTCCGCACTCGGCTAGGTGACGCCCTCCAAACCACTCACGACGTCACCTCGCGGGGGCCCGGTATTGTCCGGGTCCCCGCTCGATCTTGCGCGCCCGGTGGCAGATGTGATCGCCGGCCTGTGCGTGGCCGGGTTTACCACCGTGCGGCGCGATTCCCCCGGAACGGGGACATCGCCTAACCTGCGCGTGGGAAATCGTCGATCTTGCGGCCGTTGAACGCGACCGGGGTGAGAACCTCCGTCTTCAGCCCACGCTCCGCGAGCCAACGCCACATGAACATCTGATGCCGCATCCGAAGCGAAATCACGTTCAAGTCGGACGCCGGCTTGAAACCGGATGCCATGGCGCTTTCTGCGAGGCGGGTTGCAACCGCCTGCGCCTCGGCGTCGCCGGACAGGGGTTGCCGGATAACCGTTGCGGTCCGTCCCACGATCCCGGTCAGGATGAGCAGGTCGCCGTTGCGGTCAGCCCGGCACTCCCAGAAAAGCGCCGGCGACCGGTCCAGTCGGAAAAGTTGCAAGGGACACTCCCGGAAAAGGTTCACTCGTTACACGCGTGCTCGGACTAGCCGCCAATCCAAGACATTTCTGTGACACCGGGAGGACAAAACCGGGGGGCATCTCCGAAATGTGTGGCGAACGCGCCTCGAACCGGCACGCATCCCGCCGCGCCGCGCCGCCCGGTCTGGACCCGACGCCCGCCAAGCGTGCAGAAAACTGTCGGACATATTCCAAGGCCCGTGTAGACTTGCCGGGCAAAGTTGAAGCGAGCGGAACAGGCATGAACGACGTGGCGGTGGATTTGGACGAGTTGCGCGAAAAGATACTTTCCGAACCGGACGTTATTCTCGACGACCGCGACATCATGCGGGCGCTCATCGAGGCCAACGAGAAGGCGCTTGGCACCAATATCATCGACCTGCGCGGGATCGCGATGGAGCGGCTGGAAAGCCGGCTCGACCGGCTGGAAGACACGCACCGCTCGGTCATAGCCGCGGCCTACGACAACCTTGCCGGGACCAACCAGATCCACCGGGCCATTCTCGAGATGCTCGATCCCGTCACCTTCGAGGGCTTTCTCAAGGGACTTGGGAACGAGGTCGCCGCAATCCTGCGCGTCGACTGCATCCGGCTGGTCCTGGAATCGCCCTCCGGCGGCGAGGGCGAACCGGCGGTGCACAAGCTTGGCGATGTGCTGAGCGTCGTCGAGCCCGGCTTCATCGACACCTATGTCACCCAAGGGCGCGAAGGCGTTCCCATGCGCCAGGTCACGTTGCGGCAACTCCGTCCGAATTCTGACCGGCTCTATGGCGACGCGACGCGGTGGATCAATTCCGAGGCACTGCTGCGGCTCGACTTCGGCGAGGGCACCCAGCGCGGGATGCTGGCGCTCGGCGCCGAGGATCCCCACCAGTTCCGCCCCAACCAAGCGACCGATCTGCTCGGCTTCTTCGCCGGCGTCTTCGAACGGCAGATGCGGCGGTGGCTGGCCTGACGCTCCTCTCTCCCGGCCTCGTCGACGCAGTCGCCCGCTGGCTGGACCACCTGCGCGCCATAGATGGCACCGCGCCGGCCACGCAAATGGCCTACGCCCGTGACGTGCAAGGATTTCTTGCCTTCATGACCGGTCACATGGGCGAAAGCCTCGGCGAAGCTGCGCTGGCGCGGCTGACCGTGTCGGACATGCGGGCATGGCTGGCCCATGAACGCGGCCGCGGCGTGTCGGCGCGCTCGCTGGCGCGGGAACTCTCGGCGGTGAAGAATTTCGCCGGATGGATGGCGGAGCGCGATGGCTTCGACGCCACCGCGATCCTTGCGGCGCGCGCGCCGAAATACCGCCGGAAACTGCCGCGGCCACTGAGCGAAGATGCCGCGAAGGCCGTGCTCGGGGCGGTTGAGTTCCAATCCGACGAACCCTGGATCGCGGCCCGCGACGTGGCGGTCGTCACGCTGCTCTACGGCTGTGGCCTGCGCATATCCGAGGCGCTTGGCCTGACCGCCGCCGCGCATCCGCTGGACGAGGTGATACGGATCCGCGGCAAGGGGGAGAAGGAGCGGATCGTTCCGGTCCTGCCTGCCGCGCGGTCGGCGGTGGCCGACTACGTGGATCTTTGCCCCTACGATCTGCCCCCGGAAGAGGCATTGTTCCGGGGCAAGCGCGGCGGCGCGCTCAACCAGCGCATGATCGCCCGCGCCATGGAACGCACCCGCCTGCAACTCGGCCTGCCGGCCACGGCGACGCCGCACGCGCTGCGCCACAGCTTCGCAACCCACCTTCTGGGCGCCGGTGGCGACCTCCGGGCGATCCAGGAATTGCTCGGCCATGCCTCGCTGTCCACGACGCAGGCCTACACGGCCGTGGATGCCGCGCGGCTCATGGACGTCTACCGCTCCGCGCATCCGAAGGCCTGACCCCGGACCCGGCGGCGCGTGGCGACGATCGGCCGAAACATGTCGCGAAGCGCCCGCCCGGCGACGCGGAATGCGCCTCCGCCGTGCATTTTGGCGCAGAATTGTTCCGGCGAGCGTTCCATCCTGTCAGGAATGCTCTAAACTCGTCCCCTAACCCATCGAACCAGCGCAAGGACGGAAACGCCCCATGAAGCTCGAGCACCGTGCCTATTCGGTTCACCTGTTGACGGCGACCGGTGCTGTGCTGGCGATGCTCGCGCTGCTGGCGGCGGTGAACTACGACTGGCCGATGATGTTCCTCTGGCTCGTCGTCGCCTTCGCGGTGGACGGGATCGACGGGCCGCTGGCCCGGCGCTACGACGTCCAGAGCAACGCGCCGCGCGTCGACGGTGAGCTGCTTGACCTGATCATCGACTACCTGACCTATGTGTTCATCCCCGCCTTCGCGCTTTTCGCGTCCGGGATTCTGCCCGGATGGACGGGTTGGGCGGCACTTATCGTGATCACCTTCGCCACCGCGCTCTATTTCGCGGACACGCGCATGAAGACCTCGGACAAGTCGTTTTCCGGCTTTCCGGGATGCTGGAACATGGTCGTCCTCGTGATTTTCGCGGTTCAGCCGCCGGTCTGGGCGGTCCTGCCGGCGATCCTGCTGCTCGCGGCGGCGATGTTCTCCGGCATTCGGTTCATTCACCCGGTGCGCACCCGCCGGTGGCGGGCCGTCTCGGTGCCCATGGTGCTGATGTGGACGATCTGCGGCGCCTGGGCCGCCTGGGTGGCCTTCGATCCGCAGAGCTGGGCCAAGATCGGCCTGCTGGTCTCCAGCGCCTACCTGCTCCTCGCCGGCGCCGCGCAGCAGATCCTGCCCGACGAGCGCCTGCGCGACGCCTGACGCGTTCCAGGGCCCGGGCCGCGGCGCAACCGGGGCGCGGGTTTGGGGGGCTGTCTGCCCCCCGTCCGGGCCGCGCGCGGCCCGGCCTCCCCCCGAGGATATTTCCCGACAGAAGAAGAGGCGGGGCGCGGTCTATTCCGCGGCGGTGTCCCAGGCTGCGACCGGCGGGCAGGTACAGACGAGGTTCCGGTCGCCGTAGGCATTGTCGACGCGGCCCACCGGCGGCCAGTACTTGTCGACGCGGAAGGATCCCGGCGGGAAGCAGCCGCGTTCGCGCGGATAGGACCGTGTCCAGTCGGCGACGAGGTCCTCCACCGTGTGCGGGGCGTGCCGCAGCGGGCTGTCCTCCACCGCGATCTCGCCGGCCTCGACCTCCGCGATCTCGGCGCGGATCGAGAGCATGGCGTCCACGAAGCGGTCGAGTTCGGCCCTGGTCTCCGATTCCGTCGGCTCGACCATCAGCGTGCCAGCCACCGGCCAGGACATCGTGGGCGCGTGAAACCCGCTGTCCATGAGCCGTTTGGCGATGTCGTCGACGGTGACGCCGGCCTCCGCGAAGGGGCGTGTGTCGAGGATGCATTCATGGGCGATACGGTCCATCCTGCCCTTGAAGAGGACATCGTAGGCCCCGGACAGGCGCGCCGCGATGTAGTTGGCGCTGAGGATCGCGACCTTGGTGGCCTGCGTGAGACCGGCCCCGCCCATCAGCAGGCAATAGGCCCAGGAAATCGGCAGGATCGAGGCCGAGCCGTAGGGCGCGGCGGACACCGGCCCCTCGGTGCCGCCGGTTTCGGGATGGCCCGGCAGGAAGGGGGCGAGATGCGCCTTCACGCCGATCGGCCCCATGCCCGGCCCGCCGCCGCCATGGGGGATGCAGAAGGTCTTGTGCAGGTTGAGGTGGCTCACGTCCGAGCCGATCTCGGCCGGTTTCACCAGCCCCACCATGGCGTTGAGGTTCGCCCCGTCGAGATAGACCTGGCCGCCGTGTTCGTGGGTAATCGCGCAGACCTCGCGGACGGTGTCTTCGAACACCCCGTGGGTCGACGGATAGGTGATCATGCAGGCGGCGAGCCGGTCGCCGGCCGCAATCGCCTTGGTGCGGAAGTCCTCCAGGTCGATGTCGCCGTTCTCGGCCGACTTGACGACGACGACCTTCATGCCGGCCATCGTCGCGGAGGCCGGGTTCGTCCCGTGGGCGGAAACCGGGATCAGGCAGATGTCGCGCGCCTCGCCGTTGGCCCGGTGGTAGGCGGCGATGGTCATCAGCCCCGCGTATTCGCCCTGCGCGCCGGAATTGGGCTGCATCGACATGGCATCGTAGCCGGTGATCTCGCAGAGCTTCGCGGAGAGGTCCGCGAGCATCTCCGCATAGCCCGCCGCCTGATCGACCGGCGCGAAGGGGTGCATCTGGCCAAACTCCGGCCAGGTGATGGGCATCATTTCGACGGCCGCGTTGAGCTTCATAGTGCATGAGCCGAGCGGGATCATCGCCCGGTCCAGCGCCAGGTCGCGGTCGGCGAGGCGCCGCATGTAGCGCATCATTTCGGCCTCGGCGCGGTTCATCTGGAAGACCGGATGGGTGAGGTATTCGCTGTCGCGCAGCAGGTCCTCGGGCAGTTCCACACCCTCGGGCGCGCCGAATTCCTCGTTCACGCCAAAGGCGCGCCAGACCGCCTCGATCGTCCCGGGCACACAGGTCTCGTCGACCGAGATGCCGATCTTGGTCGCTCCGATCTTGCGCAGGTTGATCCCTTCGGCCGCGGCCGCGCGCAGGATCGCGCCCTGCAGCGGGCCGACATCGACCGTGATCGTGTCGAAGATCTTCCGGGGATGCACCGTGAAGTCGGCGAACCGCAGCCCTTCGGCCAGACGCACCGCCATGACATGCACGCGCTCGGCAATGGCGCGCAGCCCCCTGGGACCGTGAAAGACCGCGTAGAAGGAGGCCATCACCGCGAGCAACGCCTGCGCGGTGCAGACATTCGACGTCGCCTTCTCGCGGCGGATGTGCTGCTCCCGCGTCTGCAGGCTGAGGCGATAGGCCTTGTTGCCGCGCGCATCCACCGAGACGCCGACGATGCGGCCCGGCATCGCCCGTTTGAACGCATCGCGGCAGGACATGTAGGCCGCGTGCGGCCCTCCGTAGCCCATGGGCACGCCGAACCGCTGGGCGGACCCCACCGCAATGTCGGCCCCCATGGCCCCCGGTTCCTTCAGAAGCAGCAACGCCAGCAGATCGGCCGCCATGATGCCAACGGCTTTCGCCTCGTGCAGTGCCTCCATCTCCGGCGTGTAATCGCGCAGCTTTCCATCCGTGCCGGGATACTGGAAGAGCGCGCCGAACACCTTCTCCGCGACCAGGTCGTCCGCCGGCCCGGTGACGATCTCAATCCCCAGCGGCAGCGCGCGGGTCTTGATCACCGCGATGGTCTGCGGGTGGCAGTTGTGATCCACGAAGAAGGCCGTCGCCTTGGACTTCGCGACGCGCTGCGCCATCACCATCGCCTCGGCCGCGGCGGTGGATTCGTCCAGCAGCGAGGCATTGGCCACCTCGAGCCCCGTGAGATCGGAAATCATCGTCTGGAAGTTGAGCAGCGCCTCCAGCCGGCCCTGCGCGATCTCGGGCTGATAGGGGGTGTAGGCCGTGTACCAGGCCGGGTTTTCCAGGATGTTCCGCTGGATCGCCGGCGGCGTGACGGTGCCGTAGTAGCCCTGCCCGATCAGCGAATGCAGCACCCGGTTCTTGCCGGCCACCTCCCGCATCTTGACCAGCAGGTCGCCTTCGGCAAGCGGTGCCCAGAGAAGCGGGTCCGCCTGGCGGAGTCCGGACGGCACCGTCTGTTCGATGAGCTGATCCAGATTGTCCGCGCCCACCGCCTCCAGCATCGCCGCCATCTCCTCGGGCGACGGGCCGATATGGCGGCGATTGGCGAAATCGTAGGGATCGTAGGCGGTGGGTTGGAAGGGCAATTGAGATCTCCCGGTCTTTCAGGAACGCGCGCCGCAGGCAGGCCGGCGCACAGATGCGAAGGTGTTCGAAACCACGTCGGGTCGAGCGGCGAGCGCCGTGACGCGGGCGGGCGTGTGTCCGGTGACTGTCCCGACACGCCGCGCCGACAAGCCGCGGGCTTCGGCCGCCGCGCCGCCACGCTGCCGGCGGCGCTACGCGATGAGGTCCTTGTAGGCGGTCTCGTCCATGTATTCGTCAAGTTGCGCCGTGTCGTCGACCTTCACGCGGACGAACCAGGCACCGCCCTCGGCATCCTCATTGACCGATGCCGGGTTCTCCACGATCGCGTCGTTCACCTCCACGATCTCGCCGTCCAGCGGCGCCACGATGTCGGAGGCGGCCTTGACCGATTCGATCACGACGATGTCGTCACCCTTGGATATCTGCGTGCCCACTTCCGGCAATTCGATGAAGACGATGTCGCCCAGCTGCTCCTGGGCATGATCGGTGATGCCGACGGTCACGACATCGCCGTCGAGGTTCAACCATTCGTGGTCTTCTGTGTATTTCATCGCAGGTATGCTCCTCAGCGCTTGTAGGTTGCGGGGCGGAAGGGAAGGTCGGTGACGCGGGCGGGCAGGCGCTTGCCGCGCACCTCGGCCCAGATGCGCGTGTCCGCGGAGGCCAGTCGAACAGGCACGTATCCCATGGAAATCGGGTGGCCGACGCTCGGCCCGAAGGCACCGGAGGTGATCCGCCCGACGGGCGTCTCGGCGGACTCGCTCTCGAAGAGTTCCACGCCCTCGCGCATCGGCGCGCGGCCGTCCGGAACCAGCCCCACCCGGCGCCGGTCATCGGGATCAACGTCGGCGGCCGACAATTTCGGCCCGATGATCGCGTCCCCCGGGTACCCGCCGGACCGCGACCCGCTGGGCCGGCGGACTTTCTGGATCGCCCAGGTGAGCCCTGCCTGCACCGGGTCCGTCGTTGTGTCGATGTCATGCCCATAGAGGCAAAGTCCCGCCTCCAGCCGCAGGCTGTCGCGCGCGCCGAGCCCGATGGGCGCGACCTCCTCCATGGCCAGCAGCCTGCGCGCGAAGTCCTCCGCCGCGGCTTCCGGAACCGAGATTTCGAACCCGTCCTCGCCGGTGTAGCCCGACCGCGAGATCCAGAGCTCGCCAAAGTCGCTGGGCCGCACAGCGACCTCCATGAAGGCCATCTCGGCCACCGGCACGATCCGTCCCAGCGCCGCCTCGGCCGCCGGCCCCTGCAACGCGATCAGCGCCCGGTCGGTCACGGGCACGACCCTGCACAGCGCCGTGTTCCGCCGCAGCAGCTCGATATCGTCTTCCTTGCAGGCAGCGTTGACCACGAGAAACAGGTGGTCGCCCCGGTTCGCCACCATCAGGTCGTCGAGGATCCCGCCATCGCGGTGGGTGAAGAAGGCATAGCGCTGGCGCCCCTCCTCGATCCCGATCACCGATTGCGGCACCAGCGCTTCCAGCTCCACCGCCGCCTGCGCGCCATCGAGCAACACCTGCCCCATGTGGCTCACATCGAACAGCCCGGCCGCGGCGCGGGTATGCAAATGCTCCTTCATCACCCCCATCGGGTATTGCACGGGCATGTCGTACCCCGCGAAGGGCACCATCTTCGCGCCCAGTTCCAGGTGGAGTGCATGCAGCGGTGTTGTCTTCAGCTCGCTCACCAGGTCGTCCCTCTCTCCAGTCTCCGGCCGGCGGGGATCACCGTCGGCACCCGTTTCAGGCGGACCCCTGCCGCCAAACCGATGCCCCCTCTGTCCTGTCGCCTGAGATCGTTATCCCGTCGGCGGGGGCCGGATGGGCCCCTCTCTCCAGAGTCGCTCGCCCGCGCGGTCCTTTGAGCCTGAGAGTTTACCGGGGCGGTTGCTCCTTCGGCACCGGTCGCAGGGGACCGGGTTCTCCCGACGCGGGGTGTCTTTTTTTCGCATAGCGAATGCAATCGGTCCCGGCAAGCCTTGCCTTCCGGCGCCAGCGGCGCGACACCGGGCGCATGATGGATCGGCAGTTCTTCGGCTACGGATCGCTCGTGAACCGGGCAACGCACGGCTACCCCCGCACGCGGCCCGCGACGCTGCGCGGCTGGCAGCGGGTCTGGGTGCATACGACCCTGCGCCCGGCGGCCTTCCTGTCGGTCGAACCGGCCGACAGGGAAATCGACGGGCTGGTGGCCGAAGTCCCCGGCGCGGACTGGGAATCGCTGGACGCACGCGAAGGCGCCTATGACCGGCAGCCGGTGGAAGCGCGGCTGCAAACCTGCGGGAGCCCCACGCCGGCGCAGGTCTATTCCGTTCGTTCGCGGCACACCGCCCCGCCCGGCGTTCGGCACCCGCTGCGCCTGAGCTATGTCGACGTCGTGGTCCAGGGCTATCTGGAGGTCTTCGGCGAAGCCGGCGCGGAGCGGTTCTTCGAAACCACCTCCGGCTGGCGCGGGCCGGTCCACGACGACCGCGCCGCACCGATCTACACGCGGCATCAGGTACTGACCTCCTGGCAACGCGGCTTCGTCGACGCGCAGCTCGCCGCACGCGGCGCGACGCCGCTCGAGGGCCCCGCGCCGCAGGCGCGCCCGGCCCCAAGGGGGTGAGATGCGTCAGCGTCGATCCCCGAGGGGAAGCCCCGGTTCCGGCCGCGCGCCAGACGACGGAGCGCGACCCTCCGCCCCGTTGCATTTCCCGCGCCCCGGCGCAGGCATAGGCACCACGAATCCCTTGCGGAGGTCTGCATGACCGACCATCCCACCTTTCCCGATCTCGCCGGCGCCTCGGTCTTCATCACCGGCGGCGGGTCCGGCATCGGCGCGGCGCTTACGGAGGGCTTCCTTCAGCAGGGCAGCCGCGTCGCCTTCGTGCAGCGCTCCAACGCCGAGGCGTTCTGCGACCGCATGGAAAAGCGGACAGGCAATCGCCCCCTGTTTCTGCCCTGCGACATCACCGACACGCAGGCACTGAGGGCCGCCATCGACACCGCGGCCCGCGCCCACGGGGCGATCCGGGTGCTGGTGAACAACGCCGCCAACGACCAGCGCCACCCGACGCTGGAGATCGACGAGGCCTTCTGGGACAGCTCTCTCGCGATCAACCTCAAACCGTATTTCTTTGCCGCCCAGGCGGTCATCCCGGGAATGCGCGCGAGCGGCGGCGGGTCGATCGTCAACATGTCCTCGATCAGCTACATGATGGCGACCTGCGGCTACGCGCCCTACATCACGTCCAACGCCGGCATTACCGGGATGACCCGGACCCTTGCGCGGGAATTCGGCGCCGATGGCATTCGGGTGAATGCGCTCATGCCCGGCATGGTCGTGACGGCGCGGCAACTCGAAAACTGGCTGACGCCGGAAGACATGGCCGCGCAACTCGAGCGCCAGTGCCTCAAGCAAACCCTGAAACCGGAGGATATGGTGGGCGGCACCCTCTTTCTTGCCTCGAATGCCTCGGCCGCGATGACGGCACAGGCGCTGGTCCTCGATGGCGGCGTGGTGACCACGGGATGAGCGTTCTGGATTGGATCGCCGTCGATTGGGGCACGTCCTCGCTCCGAGCCTGGGGGATCGGCACCGACGGCGCCGTGCTCTGGTCCGAGGCGTCGGACACCGGCATGGGCGGGCTCGGCCCGTCGGAGTTCGAACCCGCCTTCCTCGATCTCGTCGGGCATCGGCTGGGCGAAAGCGGCCCCGTCCGTGTCATCGCCTGCGGCATGGTCGGCGCCCGGCAGGGATGGGTCGAGGCGCGGTACCGGTCGGTGCCCTGCGCGCCGCTGGATCCGGTGCTCACGCCCGCGCCCACGGAGGACGGGCGATTGGACTTCCGCATCATCAGCGGCCTCAGCCAGTCCAACCCGGCCGACGTCATGCGCGGCGAGGAAACCCAGATCGCCGGGTTCCAGGCGCTCAACCCGAAGTTCGACGGGGTGATCTGCCTGCCCGGGACCCATTCCAAGTGGGTCCACGTGAGCGCCGGCGAGGTGGTGAGTTTCCAGACCTTCATGACCGGCGATCTCTTTGCCGCCATCGCCGGGCATACGGTGTTGCGCCACTCGGTGCGAACCGAGGACTGGAGCGAGACGGCTTTCGCCGCGGCCGTGGATGACGCCGTCTCGCGCCCGGAGAAGCTCGCGGCGCGGCTCTTCTCGCTGCGCGCCGAGGGCCTCCTTGCCGATCTTCCGGCCGCCGACGCCCGCAGCCGCCTGTCCGGCCTGCTGATCGGCGCTGAACTGGCGGCCGCACGTCCCTACTGGCTTGGCCAGAACGTGGCGATCGTCGGCGCCAAAGGCATTTCCGCCCGCTACGCCAGTGCCTTGTCGGCCCTTGGCGTGTCCGCGACCATCGCCGATGGCGGCCAGATCACCCTCAAGGGCCTCGCCGCCGCCCGTTCCCTCGCTTCGGAGTCCCCGTCATGAGTCGTCCGCTTATCGCCATCCTTCGTGGCATCTCGCCCGCCGAAGCCGCGCCCGCGGCCCTGTCCCTGCTGGACGCCGGCATCGACCGGATCGAGGTGCCGCTCAACTCCCCCGACCCTTTCGACAGTATCCGCGAAATGGCCGTCGCCGTCGGGGACCGCGCGCAGGTCGGCGCCGGCACGGTCCTGACCGAGCAGCAGGTGGATCAGGTGGCCGAGGCCGGCGGGCAGCTCGTCGTGTCGCCCAATTGCGTCCCGGCCGTGATCCGCGCCACCAAGGCGCGCGGCATGGCCTCCTGGCCCGGCATCTTCACGCCGACCGAGGCCTTTGCCGCGCTCGACGCCGGCGCCGACGGGCTGAAGCTCTTCCCGGGCAACATGGCCGGGCCGGACGGGCTCAAGGCCCTGCGCGCCGTGTTGCCGGCGGGCACGCAGGTCTACGCCGTGGGTGGCGCCGGGCCGGAGAACTTCGCGGCCTGGATCGCCGCCGGCGCGGACGGCTTCGGCATCGGCTCGGCCCTCTACACGCCCGGCATGGACGCCGCCGACATCCTTGCCCGCGCAACGAGGATCGTGCGCGCCTATGACGAGGCGGCGCGATGACACGCGTCTTCGATGCCACGCCCTGCCAGCTTGGCGAAGGGCCGCTCTGGCACCCGGCGCGACAGCAGTTGTTCTGGTTCGATATCCTGCGGCGCCAGCTCCTGACCAGAACGGAAGGGGAAACCCGCCTCTGGCAATTCAACCGCCACGTCTCCGCGGCCGGTTGGATCGACAACGACACGCTGCTCGTGGCCTGCGAGAATGCGCTGTTCACCCTGGATCTGGAAACCGGCCGGCGGCAGGAAATCTGCCCGCTCGAGGCCGATAACCCGGTCACGCGCTCCAACGATGGCCGCGCCGATCCCTGGGGCGGCTTCTGGATCGGCACGATGGGGTTCAAGGCCGAACCGGGCGCAGGCGCGATCTACCGTTACTACCGGGGCGAATTGCGCAAGCTTCAGAGCGAGATCACCATACCCAATGCGATCAGCTTCTACCCGGACGGCAGCTTCGCCTGCTATTGCGACTCCACCGAACACGTGATCCGGCGCCTGCGGCTCGACGAAGCGACCGGTTGGCCCGTGGGCGCGCCGGAGGTCTTCATCGACATGCGCGGGGAGGATTGGGCACCCGACGGGGCCGTGATCGACGCAGATGGCACGTTCTGGAACGCGCAATGGGGCGCGTCACGCGTCGCCGCCTATGACCGGGCGGGCGCCATGCAGCACACGGTCGCCCTGGAGGCGAAACAGACCACCTGCCCGGCTTTCGGCGGGAGCGACCTGACAACGCTCTTCGTGACCACCGCGCGAGACGACCTTCCCGCGCGGGAACTTGCCGAACGGCCGGAAAACGGCATGACCTTTGCCATCGAGGGCGCCGGCAAGGGGCAGCAGGAGCATCGTGTCGTCCTGTAGTAACCCGCGCGCGACCCACAAGATTGAGGAGCTGACATGGAGCGTACCCCCTTTGGAACCACGTCCCGCGGCGAGGCCGTCGAGCGGATTCTGCTCGACAACGGGGCGATCTCGGTCGGCATCCTGACCTATGGCGCAACCCTGCAGGATCTCCGCATCGCCGGCATCGACCGGTCCCTGACCCTCGGCAGCCCGCGGCTGGCCGACTACGAGCCGGGCGGTGCTTTCACCTATTTCGGCGCAATCGCCGGTCCCGTGGCAAACCGCATCGCGCGGGCCGCAACCCGGTTCGATGGCCGTGACCTCGCATTCGAGCCCAACGGGCCGGGGGGTCATCACCTCCACGGCGGCAGCACGGGCCTGAGCTGGAAGGTCTGGCAGGTCGAACGGGCCGACGAGGCCAACGTCGTGCTGTCGGTGGAAGCGGCCCACGGCGAAGGCAGCCTGCCCGGCAACCGCCGCTTCGAAGCCACCTTCTCACTTGCGGACGGCCCGAGCCTCACCCTCACGTTACGCGCCGAAACCGACGCGCCCACTTTGGTCAATTTGGCGAACCACAGCTACTGGAACCTGTCGGACGCCGCGACATTCCACGGCCACCTGCTACAAGTGGAGGCCGGGAACGTCATGCCGGTCGACGCCGATGCGCTGCCGACCGGAGAGGTCCTGCCCGTCGCCGGAACCGCGATGGATTTCCGCAGCGCGCGCGCGCTGACCGCCGCCGACCACCTGGACAACAACTTCTGTCTCGGCACGTCCCGCACGGCGCTGCGCCCCGCGGCCTCGCTCGCGGCCCCCGGCGGTCCGGCGATGACCATCGAAACGACCGAGCCGGGCCTCCAGGTCTACGACGCCCGCCACATGCCGGCCGGCGGCGCGACAGGCACCGACGGCCGCGTGTTCGGCCCGCGCAGCGGCGTCGCGCTGGAGGCGCAGTTCTGGCCGGATGCGCCGAGCCATGCCGATTTCCCCTCCATCCGGCTGGATCCGGGACAGCCGTGGGAACAGGTGACGCGCTTCACCTTCCGAACCGCCTGACGCGGGACAGGCGCTGACCACTTGCAACCAGAGGCAGCCCGTCGCGGATTGTCGCGCCGCGTGGGCGGTTGCGTCTCGTGTCAGGCATGCGGACACCTCGGGCCTTGAAACGCAGCGCCGGAACGCCCGATCCACGTCATTGCCCCGTCGCTCACCTCCTCAAGCCAAACAGAAATGGCCCCCCGAACGACAAGAGGCGCCCGGTGATCCGGACGCCCCTTTCACTCTGCGAAAACGCACCGCTTACTCGACAGTACCGATGGAGAAGAACAGCGTCTCGCCGGAATGGTCGTCGATCCCGTCATTGTCGGTGGAGACGAACACCTCCCCGGCCGCGTCGATTGCCAGGCCCTCGACCTTGTCCTGCACGTAGCCGTTGAGCTGCTTCAGATCGGGCAGCAGGTCGCGCACCTCTTCCTTGCTCACAACCGGCAGCGCACCGCCCAACGCACCCGGCACCATCTCCGCGGCGGGAATGCGGTAGACCTTCTTGGTCACGGCAGCGTCGCCGATCTGGTTGTCACGCTCGATGACATAGAACCAGTCGCCATGCGCCACGATCTCGGAAAGACCGACCCAGCCCTTTTCCGGCGTCGCCTTGGGGTAGTGGACCGCCCCCCATTCCTCCGACTCCAGGTTGTAGGAGACGAGCTTCACATGATCGGCCGGATCGTCGGCCCATTCCCGCTGCACCGCCATCCAGAGCGTGTCGCCAACCTTGGTGACGCCCTCGAAGCCGAAGCGCTTCTCCACCGCCATCAGCTCGGCCGGCAGGCCAATCTCGTCCTCGATCTCGCCCTCGGCGCTGACGTGGTAGATCGCGTGCGGGATCACCCGGTCGGTCCGGCCCTCGGAGGCGATCCAGAAACCACCCTCGCCATCGAGCGCAATGCCCTCCATGTCGAGCTTCTGGGCCGGGAAGCCGGCCCGGGTCACCCGGATGGCGTTGACGATCTTCGCGGGCTTGGTGGTGGCGTCGATCTTGAAGATCGTCGGCTGCATCCCGTAGAAGCTGTCGTTCACCGCATAGAGAATGCCCGGCGCCTCGACATCGGCCACCATGCCGGAGATCGCTCCCCAACCGACCGGCGCGCCATTCTCGAGGGTCAGGTCCTCGGAGGTCAGCATCGGGTACTGCGCCTCGCCCTCGGCCAGCTCATAGATCATCACATGGGCGCGCACGCCGCCATCCTCGACCAGATCGACCTCGTTGGCGGAGACCAGCAGGTTGCGTTCCGGGATCGCCACATAGCCCTCCGGCCCGATGCCCGAGGGCAGCAATTGCTTGAGAACCGGGTTCGCCGGATCGGTGGCGTCATAGACCCCCACAACCGAAGCCCGTTCCGCACCGATGAAGATGTAGGGCGTCTCGCCGAAGGTCGCGACTTCCACCGACTCGGGCTCCACGCCCTTGTTGCCCGACCGCTTCTCCGGATAGTGGCCGATCTCCGCCACCGCGTATTCGAAGGAGGTGCCGCTCTCGTAGACGACCGAGCCGTCCTTGCCGAAGATCGTCCAGCCGCGCGAACCGCCATCCATGTCGCCTTCGTTGGCGGTGACGAAGTGGGAATCGTCAAGCCATTTCACCGCGTCAGGCTCACGGACGCGTCCTTCCTGCGTGCCGTCGTAGGTGAAGGCGCCTTCCTCGTCGACGTCGATCATCGCCAGATCCACCGCGCCGGCGGAGAAATCGGCAATCAGCGCGCCGTCGCGGCCGACCACCGCGATGTGGTTGTTCTCCTGCATCGTCACGACGGTTTCGCCGAGGCCGTTGATGTCCACGAATTCCGGCTCCGGATCCTCCGCGCCCACCTCGGCCAGGCCGGTCAGCTCCACCTTCTTGAGCGTGTCGCACACGGCGGTGTTGTCGGCGGCATCCAACAGGGCGAGGTACCCGGCCGGCATCTGGCCGACGCGGCCGTCGCCGGCATCCTCGTCGCGCTCGTTCTCGATGGCGACGGCCACGAAGGAACCGTCCTTGGCGACCGCGACCGAGTCGGGTTGCCCGCCCAGATCGCAGGTCGCGACGATCTCCTTGGCCGCGATGTCGACCACGGCGAGATGCCCCGACGGGTCGGTATAGCTTTGGGACGTGTTCACGCCCACATAGGCACGGTCGCCGATGATGCCCACTGCCGTCGGCTCGCCGCCCATATCGAGGTTGCCTAGCGGCGCCGGGTTCGCCGGATCGGTGATATCGATCATGCCGATGCCGCCCAGGGGGCTGTCGGTAAAAACCAGCGTCATCCCGTCCGGCGTCGCGGCGATGATTTCGGCCGAGGTCTCGCGCGCCGTGTCTTCGCCCTCCGCCATGTTCATCGGCGTGGCGAAGGAGGCGATGCGGTTGAAATTCATCTCGGCCTGCGCGACGCCAGCGGTCAGCGCAATAACTGACGTGAAGGTCAGGAGCTTGGTCATTGGGATCCCCCGTTGGAGTTTTGTGGGGGAGAAGTGGCGCGGAAGCGCGACGCCTAGGTAACAGTTCCATTTCAGTTTTATGAAAGCTTCGCAGGCCTGCCGCGAACCTCCCGCCTCGCACGGGTGCCGGAACCTCGGGGCGGGGTGTTTACAACCCAACCGCGAGCCCTTTCCCGCCGCTCCCGGTGCCCTGCACGGAACACTGGCCGTCTAGCCGCCGCGCATCGCCGGTCCGCCCCGTCAGGCCGGCGATACGTCACCGGCTATGCAGCGCTCGGCTGTCTTTCAGGCAGATCGGCATCAAACGCTGCTGCGCACAGGTTGGATCGCCGCGCCGCGAACCGGCAACGCCCGGCTCCGCGCTCCGGCCTGCATCGACAGGTCATCCAATGGCGGCACGTCGCACCGGGCATCCTCCCGCCCTGCGGCGCTCCGCCCATGACGTGAGGCATCACGTCCAGCCAATCGCGTTCACATCCCGGATTTGAGGCCGCGACCGGCGTTCTACCCAATGGCCGAAACGCTTCAACCGAACCGGTTGTAGGCTTCGATCTCCACGGCCAGGCGCGTCTGCATATCCGCAAGCTCGCGCAGAATATCCTTGCGCGCGCCCGGATCCCTCTCCGCCGCAAGCCGCTGCCGTATCGCCGCGATCTCGATCTTCAGCAGCACGGGCACGGGTTTCACATCTGCCTCGGCCATGATGCGGTCGAGCACGGACGGGGCCGGTTCGGAGAGGTTTCCGATCGGCTGACCGGCACCCGCAAGGTGATCGAACTCACCCTGGGCCTCCAGCCTCTGGAACATCATTTCGAGCGTGAGATTCAAGGGATGCGACATCGCAGCTACCTCTTCCGGCACGGAGGTTACTATCTGGTTTCCGGGAGCATTTCCGGCGACCTTATGTCGCCCCACCTGTGGCCGCGATACCGCGCCAGCGGCGGCTCCCGATTCTGCCCTCTTCTGCGAGGCCCGCAGCCTGTTAGGTTGCGCTCCACGAAAGCCGAGAGTTCCCCCGAACGCCCGCAACGAACAGCGCGAACACCAGATGACCGCAAAGCCGACCCTGACGCCCCATCGCCCCCCGGCCCGCACGGTTGTGCTCGCGATGACCGGCGTCGCGTGCCTTCTCGCGGCGTGCTACCTGCTCTACCAGCGTGCGCTGATCACATTTCCCTCGGATCTCTCGGCGATCTACATGGCGGCGCGGTTCTACGATCTCGGCCAGTTCGCCCTGATCTACAGCGCCCCCGAGGGGTTCTTCGGCACATCCCCGCCACTCTGGCAGCCGGCCATCGATGAGCTTGGCATGACCGGCGAATTCGTGACCCCCTTCGTCTACCCGCCCCTCTGGGCCGCCATATTCAGCCCCGTTGCCGCACATCTCGGCCCGCGCGCGTTCTTCGACCTGGCCGCCGTGGTTCAGATCCCGCTGCTGGCCGCAACGCCGTTTCTCGCCTGGCGGATCGCCACGCCGCGCGCCCCGGAACTGGGGGTCTGGCTCACGATCAGCGGCGCGCTCCTGTTCACGTCGCAGGTCGCGGCCTTCGCCGTGGATCTGTTGCAGCCGCAAATCCTCGTCACCTTCGTGTCGCTTCTGGCCTTCGAGCGCTACCGGCACGGACGGTCCGTGACGGCCGGTGCGCTGCTCGGGCTGGCAACCGTCTTCAAACTGGCCCCTGCCGCGCTCGCGCTCATCTTCCTGCTCGACCGGGACTGGCGCAGTCTCGGCAGCTTCACGGCCACCTGCGCGGTATTCTGTATCGCGAGCCTCCTCACGGTCGGGATCGACCTGCATCTCGCCTTCCTTGCATCCGTGCGGGAGGTTGGCGAAATCGCCTTCCTGAGCGCGTCCAATTTCTCGGTGGAGCCCCTGCTGTCCGCGTTTTCGGTCATGTCGGGGGTCACGCCCCCCGTCGACCTCGCGGCGCGCAACATCTCGTTCACGGGCGCGCACGTTGCGCTTTCCGGCGCGGTCGCGAAGGGGCTCTTCCTGCTTCTGCTTGTCTGGTGCATCTGGCGAAGTGGCAAATGCGCACCGGAATCGCGCCTGACCCTGCGGCTGCTTTCCTTCGCGCTGCTCGCCAATCTCTTCGGCCCGCTGGGTTGGATTCACTACTACCTCCTGCCGCTCTTTCTGCTGCCGGCCCTGCCAAGCCTCCTGCGCCAGCCATGGGGAAGCCTGCTTCTGGTCTTCGTCGCCCTCGCCACAAGCCATTGGGTTTTCTGGGCCCTCTACTGGTCCCGTCCGGGCGATCTTCCGGTCGTGATCGTTCAAACCGGCACCTGGCTCCTTCTGCTGATTTCCGCCAACGCCCTGGCACGGAACGGGCCTGCGGAATAACGACCGGCGACTCCCGTACCGGAGGGGCTTGCGCCCCCCCGCGCGCTGTCTATAACGCAGACAATTTGCCTGCCCTGACGCCCGCTCCCGGAGACTCACCCATGCCCAAACGTACCGATATATCGTCCATCATGATCATCGGCGCGGGGCCAATCGTGATCGGGCAAGCCTGCGAGTTCGACTATTCCGGCGCCCAGGCCTGCAAGGCGCTGCGCGAGGAAGGCTACCGGGTGATCCTGGTCAACTCGAACCCGGCCACGATCATGACCGACCCGGAAATGGCCGATGCGACCTATATCGAGCCGATCACGCCGGAGATCGTCGCCAAGATCATCGAGAAGGAACGCCCCGACGCGCTCCTGCCCACCATGGGCGGGCAGACCGGGCTCAACACCTCGTTGGCGCTGGCCGACATGGGCGTGCTGCACAAATACGGGGTCGAACTGATCGGCGCCAACCGGGCCGCCATCGAAATGGCCGAGGACCGCAAGCTCTTCCGCGAGGCGATGGACCGGATCGGGCTGGAAAACCCCAAGGCCGTCATCGCCAATTCCATGGAAGAATGCCTCGATGCGCTGGAGCACGTGGGTCTTCCGGCAATCATCCGCCCCGCCTTCACCCTCGGCGGCACCGGTGGCGGCGTGGCCTACAACCGCGCCGATTACGAACACTATTGCAAGACCGGGCTCGATGCCTCGCCGGTCACCCAGATCCTGATCGACGAGAGCCTGCTCGGCTGGAAGGAATTCGAGATGGAGGTGGTCCGCGACAAGGCGGACAACGCGATCATCGTCTGCTCCATCGAGAACGTCGACCCGATGGGCGTGCACACG
Organism: Tropicimonas marinistellae; assembly: GCF_001509585.1. Classification (GTDB taxonomy): domain Bacteria; phylum Pseudomonadota; class Alphaproteobacteria; order Rhodobacterales; family Rhodobacteraceae; genus Tropicimonas; species Tropicimonas marinistellae. The sequence goes on from NZ_LNCI01000004.1 coordinate 339,785, forward strand.
GGCGACTCGATCACCGTGGCGCCCGCGCTGACGCTCACCGACAAGGAATACCAGATCATGCGCAACGGCTCGATTGCCGTGCTGCGCGAGATCGGCGTGGAAACCGGCGGTTCCAACGTGCAATGGGCGATCAACCCCGAAGACGGCCGCATGGTCGTCATCGAGATGAACCCGCGCGTCTCCCGCTCTTCGGCGCTGGCCTCCAAGGCCACCGGCTTCCCGATCGCCAAGATCGCCGCCAAGCTCGCCGTCGGCTACACGCTCGACGAGCTGGACAACGACATCACCAAGGTAACGCCGGCCTCCTTCGAACCGACCATCGACTATGTCGTCACCAAGATCCCGCGCTTCGCCTTCGAGAAATTCCCCGGCTCGAAGCCCGAACTGACAACGGCGATGAAATCGGTGGGCGAGGCGATGTCCATCGGCCGCACGATCCACGAATCGCTGCAAAAGGCACTCGCGTCCATGGAGACCGGCCTCACCGGCTTTGACGAGGTCGATATCGAGGGCCTGCCGGGCGATGAAAACATGGTCCTTGCCGAGCACGACGATCCGGTCGTTCCACAAATCCTGAAGGGCCGCGGCGAGAACGACCAGATGGCCATCGACAAAGCCGTCACCCGCGCGCTCTCCCTCAAGACCCCGGACCGGTTGCGGGTCATCGCGCATGCCATGCGCTTCGGCTTCTCGGACGAGGAAATCCAGGAGATCACGGATTTCGACCCGTGGTTCCTCGCGCGCATCCGGGAGATCATCGGCACCGAGGCCCGGCTCCGCAAGGAGGGCCTGCCCCACAACGAAACGGGCCTGCGCGAGTTGAAGATGATGGGCTTCACCGATGCCCGCCTCGCCACGCTCACGGGCCGTGACGAGGCCAATGTGCGGCGCGCGCGCGAGAACCTCGGCGTTGTCGCCCAGTTCAAGCGCATCGACACCTGCGCGGCGGAGTTCGAGGCCCAGACGCCCTATATGTACTCCACCTACGAAGCCCCCGCGATGGGCGAGACGGAATGCGAGGCGCGCCCGTCGGACGCGAAGAAGGTCGTCATCCTCGGCGGCGGCCCGAACCGCATCGGCCAGGGGATCGAGTTCGACTACTGCTGCTGCCACGCCTGTTTCGCGCTGACCGAGGCCGGCTACGAGACCATCATGGTCAACTGCAACCCGGAGACGGTCTCCACCGATTACGACACCTCGGACCGGCTCTATTTCGAGCCGCTCACCTTCGAACACGTCATGGAGATCCTGCGGGTGGAGCAGGAGCGCGGCACGCTGCACGGCGTAATCGTGCAATTCGGCGGTCAGACGCCGCTTAAGCTCGCCAATGCGCTGCACGACGCGGGTATCCCGATCCTCGGCACCACGCCCGACGCCATCGACCTCGCCGAAGACCGCGAGCGTTTCCAGGCTCTTGTGAACAACCTTGGCCTGACCCAACCCAAGAACGGCATCGCCTCGTCGGACGAGGAAGCGATCCGCATCGCCGACGAGATCGGCTTCCCGCTGGTGATCCGCCCCTCCTATGTCCTCGGCGGGCGCGCGATGGAAATCGTGCGGGATCATGCCCAGCTGGAACGTTACATTTCCGAAGCCGTGGTTGTCTCCGGTGACAGCCCGGTGCTGCTCGACAGCTACCTCTCCGGCGCCATCGAAATCGACGTGGACGCGCTCAGCGACGGCGAAAAGGTCCACGTGGCGGGGATCATGCAGCATATCGAGGAAGCGGGCGTGCACTCCGGCGACTCCGCCTGCTCGCTGCCGCCCTATTCGCTCAGCCCCGAGATGATCGCCGAGTTGAAGCGGCAGACCGAGGCGCTCGCCCTGGCTCTGAACGTCGTCGGCCTGATGAACGTGCAATATGCAATCAAGGGCGAGACGGTCTATCTCATCGAGGTCAATCCGCGCGCGTCGCGCACCGTGCCTTTCGTGGCCAAGGCGGTGGGCTCGCCCATCGCCTCGATTGCCGCTCGGTTGATGGCCGGCGAGAAGCTCTCGGCCTTCGACCTCGTCGATCCGCAGATTGATACATACGCAGTCAAGGAAGCCGTCCTGCCCTTCGCCCGCTTCCCCGGCGTGGACACGATCCTCGGCCCCGAGATGCGCTCCACCGGCGAAGTCATGGGCTCCGACAGCAACTTCCACCGCGCGTTTCTCAAGGCGCAGATCGGCGCCGGGGCGGATCTGCCCACGGGCGGCTGCGTCTTCCTGTCGATCAAGCCGGATGACAAGACCCCGCAGCTTATGGAAACCGCGCGCGCCCTGCACGAACTGGGTTTCGAGATCCTCGCGACCCGCGGCACCGCGGCCTTCCTGAAGGAAAACGACATTCCAGCCGAGACGGTAAACAAGGTCTACGAGGGCCGGCCCAACATCGTCGACGTCATGAAGGACGGCCGCGTGCATCTGGTGATGAACACCACCGAAGGCGCACAAGCAGTGGAAGACAGCCGCTCGATGCGCACAGTCGCGCTGATGGACCGGATCCCCTATTTCACCACGCTCGCCGCCGCCCACGCCGCCGCACTGGCGATGATCGCACGGCGAGAAGGCGAAATCGGCGTCCGGGCGCTTCAGGAGGCATAAGGCCGTTCCGGGAACGGCATGCACTCGGCGGCCTGAACCGTCGTCATCCAACTGACATCCCTCGGCGGTGCTCTGCATCGTCGCGCGGAACAGCATCGAAGGTGGCCGCGTACGAACCACGCGACGCCGGACCCCGATGACCCGAGGTACAGGATGTCTCGTTTCGCCCCCGGCGCTTGCGTGCTACGCAGCGACGGCACTGTCACGATTTCCGCGGATCAAATGAAGCACGTTTTCATAGTCGCCTATGGCCGCACCGGCTCCACGGCGCTCATGCACGCCCTAAACTGTATCGACGGCGCCTGTATCCGTGGCGAGAACGGCGGCATGATCCGCACCCTCGCCGAGGCCGCCACACTGGCCCATGCCGCCAGGCGGCGCCACGCCCATGACAGCGCGGAGGACACGCGGCCCTGGTACGGCGCGGGCGACATCCGCGCACGGCGTTTCGGCGCCGCGATTGCCCGCGCTTTCACCCGCACCATCCTCGCCCCGCCCGAGGGCACCCGGCTGACCGGGTTCAAGGAAATCCGCTACGCCTCCGACACCCTGACCGACGAGGATTTCGAGGCGGTCCTGCGCTTCATGCTCGAGTGCTTCGACGATCCCTACGTGATCTTCCTCACCCGCGACCCCGAACAGGTTGCCGAATCCGCCTGGTGGCAGACCCGCGACCGGGAAGCCGTGATGGACGTGCTGGACCTCACCGTTCACCGCTTCCGGATGGCGCACGAGGATTACCCGGACCGCACCTTCATGATCGACCATGGCGCCTTCGACACATCGCCCGAAGGGCTGCGCCCGTTGCTGGACTGGCTCGGGGAGGACGTGCCCTCCGACGTGCTCGCCCGCGCGCTGCTGCAACGGATCGTGATGCCGGAGGAGGCCGACCCGCCGCGATCCCGCGTGTAGCCGTGAAGCCCCGTAAGGTGCGGCAGCATTTTGTGACCACGACCCCGCGTCACCGGCTATTGACCTCCCCGCACGCCGCGGTGCATGGACGAACACCCGCCAAGGAGGGCCGCGATGCACCAGCCAGCGATTACCGGAACAGGGGTATTCACGCCCGCCGAGGTCATTTCCAATGACGAGTTGGTCCACTCGTTCAATGCCTATGCGGACCGGATGAACGCCCGGCACGCCGCGGCCATCGCCGCCGGCGAGGCCGAACCGATGCAGCATTCCTCCGTCGAGTTCATCGTCCAGGCGTCCGGCATCGAGAACCGCCGCGTGGTGAACAAGTCCGGCATCCTCGATCCGGAGGTGATGCACCCATTGCTGCGCGCCCGCGCCGACGACGAACCCGGCCTGATGGCCGAAATGGCCGTCGCGGCCTGCTCCGACGCGCTGGAAATGGCCGGTGTCGCGCCCGCCGAGGTCGACGCGGTGATCTGTGCCGCCTCCAACCACGAGCGCCCCTACCCGGCCATCGCCGTCGAGATCCAGAACCTCGTCGGCACCTCCGGCTTCGGCTTCGACATGAACGTCGCCTGTTCCTCCGCCACCTTCGGCATCCAGGCGGCGGCCGACATGATCCGCGCCGGTTCCATCCGCAAGGCGCTGGTGGTCAATCCGGAAGTCTGCTCCGGCCATCACGAATGGCGCGACCGCGACTGCCACTTCATCTTCGGCGACGTCTGCACCGCCACCCTGATCGAGCGCGAGGCGGATGCGACAGGCCCGCATTTCACCATCCGCTCAACGCGGCTGGCCACCGAATTCTCCAACAATATCCGCAACAACAACGGCTTCCTGCGCCGCACCCGGCCGGGCCACATGGAAGACCGCCGCGACATGCTCTTCGTGCAGGAGGGGCGCAAGGTCTTCAAACAGGTCCTGCCCCTGGTCTGCGCGCATATCGCGGGGCACATGAAGGACGAAGGCATCGAGGCCGCCGATCTCAAACGCCTCTGGCTGCACCAGGCCAACAAGACGATGAACGATTTCATCGGCAAGAAGGTCATGGGCCGCACGCCCACCCCCGAGGAGCAGCCCAATATCCTGCAGGACTACGCCAACACCTCCTCGGCCGGTTCCATCGTCGCCTTCGCACAGCACTCCGACGACATGGCCGACGGCGACATCGGCCTCATCTGCTCCTTCGGCGCCGGCTATTCCGTAGGCTCCGTGATCGTCGAACGAAAGTCCGCAGCATGATCCGCACCGCCCTGCTCCTCGCCGCCCTCACCGCCCTGCTCTCGGCCTGCGGCGTCCCGCTGGTACCCTTGATCTGAGCGATAGCGTAGCGCCTCCAACCCGGGGACTCGCGCATCGCCACTCGCGGCCCAGCCTGTGATTTGAGGCCGCGGCTAGAGGTTCACCGCAGGCCGATATGCGCCAGCGCGCCCGTCCTGTTCCGGGGCTGACGCAACCCGCGCAAAGGCAACATGTGCGCCCGCCGGCAGCCCTGCAACTGCACCTCTCCCCTGGAAGTCTCCACCGGCCCGGCACGGGTCTTGAAGACCAACAAACTGACCGCGATTCCGAGGGACGTTCGGTGCGAACCACAACCACGCCGCCACGCGTCGCCCCCCAACGGTGCGTTTTCTCGACACGTTCCCGGATGTGCGAAAGCGCCCCTACGTAACTTTTTTGTGGACAACTGATACTGCGTCACTAACTCTGACATGATGTCAGAAGAGACCAAATCCGATCGTGTCAGGGAACAGGTGGCGGAGCGTGCTGCCGCGCCGAGCAAGGCGGCGCAGACGCGATCCGCCATTTTGGATGCCGGACGAGCATTCCTGGAACGTCATCCCTTTCGGGAACTCACGGTCGGCAATCTGATGGCCGCCACGGGCTACAGCCGGTCAGCATTCTATCAGCACTTCAACGACCTGCATGGGCTCATGGAGGCCCTGCTTGACGAGGTGAAGGGCGGGATCGTCGAAGGCGCACAACCCTGGCTCAGCGGCGACGGAGACCCGGTTGCCAGCCTGCAGGAAAGCCTCACGGCCCTTGTCGATGTCGGCCATGAACACGGATCGATCCTGCGCGCGGTTTCGGATGCGGCACCAAGCGACGATAGGCTTGAGCACGTCTGGCACTCCTTTCTGGGATCGTTTGACGTGATCGTCGCCGCGAGAATTGCGGAGGATCAGGAACGAGCGCTCACGCCGGAGTTCGACCCGATGCCGGTGGCACGCGCCCTGAACCGTATGGATGCGGGTTTCCTCATTCAGGCGTTCGGCTCTGTCGAGAAATCCGACAAGGATGACGTGCTCGCGGCGATCATGCGTGTCTGGCTCTCGACGCTCTACCCATTCGACCCAACGGTGTCGATTGACGGGCGCGAACATTGAGCGGTCACACCAGATGCGCAGGCGGAGGATCGCTATCCAGCCATCAAGGTTCAACACTAGGGAGGAAGACAGATGACATTCAGAAGGTCACTGGCCGCCACGGCCGGTCTTGCCGTGGTCGCAGGGGGGCTATGGATCGATCCGCTGGTGGCGCAGGAAGTGCCCACGATGGAGATGACAACGGAGATCCCCGAAGGAGTGACGACGCCCGATAACCTGCAGACGCGGGTGGGCGAACTGAATTTCTTCGACGGTGTCCCGGATGTGGAATCTGCGCAGAAGATCTACAACCTGCTGGACTTCACTCATGCCTATCAGGCGGTGCTCGACGGCACAAAGATCGCGTCGATGGAGGGGCTTCGGAACGGTATTCTGGAATTCGGACCTGCCAACACCACGGCGATCCTGTTCGAAGAATTGATGGATTCGCACGCTCTGTTCCTGACGGCGAATACCACCAGCGTTTACATGACGTCTTGGCTCGAAATGGGTGACGAGCCGATGGTGATCGAGACGCCGCCCAACGTTCTCGGCTTCCTAAACGACGCCTGGTTCCGCTATGTCACGGATTTCGGCAACCTCGGTCCAGACGAGGGTCAGGGTGGCAAGTTCCTGATCCTGCCCCCCGGCTACGAAGGCGAGGTTCCGGAGGGATACTTCGTCGCGCAGACTAACACCTATGGCAACTGGGTGCTGTGGCGCGGCTATCAAGAGAACGGGACGACCGACAAGGCGGTCTCCGAGACCAAGGAGCGGTTCCGGATTTACCCTCTGTCGCAAGCCGACAACCCACCCGAGATGACCTTCGTCAACGTCTCCGGCAAGCTCTTCAATACAATCCATCGCATGGACGTGGAGATTTTCAACGAAATCAATGCCGTCGTCCAGCGCGAGCCGCTCATGGGCGAGCGACCGGAACTGTTGGGCCATCTGGCCGCCATCGGGATCGTGAAGGGTCAGGAATTCGCACCGGACTCGCGGATGCAGCCGATCCTCGAAGCGGCCGCGGCTGCGGGTGCTGTGACCGTCAAGACGCTGATCTCCAAGCCGCGCGACGAACGGTTCTACTGGTATCCGGGCGAAAGCTATTGGCAGACTGCCTTCCCGGGCGGGGCATATACTTGGGAACTTGACGGCGTGACATTGCATGACATCCGCGCGGCTTTCCATTTCTATGCGACCGGGATTACCCCGGCGATGGCGCTGAAGGCCGTGGGAAAGGGATCGCAATATGCCTTCACCTACCGCGACTCCAACGGCAACCCGCTGGACGGTTCCAAGACCTACCGGGTGAACGTGCCGGCAAACGTTCCGGCCGAAGACTTCTGGTCGTTCACGCTCTACGACAACCAGACACGCTCGATGCTCCAGACGGACGCCCAGTTCCCCGCGATCGGCAGCAATGACGCCGACGTGGTGGAGAACGAGGACGGCTCTTACGACATCTACTTTGCGCCGGTCGCGCCGGAGGGCAAGGAAAGCAACTGGATCCAGACTGTGCCCGGAAAGGGCTGGAACACGATCTTCCGCCTCTACGGGCCACTTGAGCCTTGGTTCGACCAGACGTGGCGTCCAGGTGAGATTGAACTGATCAGCTTTGCCTCAACCGGCGAAGCGTGTTCTTGCGACTAGCGAGCGTTTGCTCCCACGCACTCCGGCGGAGGCGGCGCACAGACAGCGCCGCCCCTTTCGGTCCAAGGGACCGAACACGGACATCAGATAAGATCTCAGATGACCGCGACGTCGACAAAGCAACGCATCGGGCGTAGCGCTCAAGTTAAGCGCGTTGCGCAGTTCGGGCGCGTCTGACGCCCCGACAGACGCCCGGGAATGCACCGGCCGACCGGGCCGAAAACGGCAGGCAGAGCGCGTCCCGCCGCGCCCGTATACGGCGCGTCGGCCAAAGTGGTCCGGCACCCGGCGCGGCGCTCAAACCTTTACAAGTGGTAAAAACGCCGCCGTAACCCATTGAAATCGCGTGATCAGGCAAGTGTCTCACGCGTGGGACGGGGCGGCCGGGCCGCCCCGTTTCGGGTCAGGCGTGGATCGCCCCGTCGCCGCAGGCCAGCGCCGCCTCCCGGACCGCCTCCGAGGTCGTCGGGTGGGCGTGGCAGGTGCGGGCAAGGTCCTCCGCCGAGGCCCCGAATTCCATCGCCACGCAGATCTCGTGGATCATCTCGCCGGCCGCCGGCCCGAGAATGTGGGCCCCCAGGATGCGGTCGGTTTCCTTGTCGGCGAGGATCTTCACGAAGCCGTCGGCCTGCATCATCGCCTTGGCCCGCCCGTTGCCCATGAACGAAAACTTGCCGGCCTTGTAGGCCCGCCCCGCCTCCTTCAGCTGCTCTTCGGTGGCGCCCACGCTGGCCACCTCCGGCGTGGTATAGATGACGCCCGGGATCAGATTGTAGTCGATGTGCGGTTTCTGGCCGGCGATCATCTCGGCCACAGCACCGCCCTCGTCCTCCGCCTTGTGGGCGAGCATCGCCCCCTCGATCACGTCCCCGATGGCGTAGATTCCCGGCACGCTGGTCCGGTAGTGCGCGTCCACCGCGATCTGGCCGCGCTTGGTCATCTCGATGCCCAGAGCCTCGAGCCCAAGTCCGTCCGTGAACGGAAGCCGCCCCGTCGCCACGAGCACCACATCGGCATCGACGGTGCTCTCGGCCCCGTCCTTGCGCATCGCGTAGGTCACCTTCGCCTTGGTCTTCAGCGTCTCCACCTTGGAGACGGCGGCACCGGTGACGATCTCCAGCCCCTGCTTCTTCAGCAGTTTCTGGAACGCGCGCGCAACCTCGGCGTCGGAGCCCGGAATGATCCCGTCCATGAATTCGATCACGGTCACCTCGGAGCCAAGCCGCTTGTAGACGGACCCCAGCTCCAGCCCGATCACACCTCCACCGACGACGACCATCTTCTTCGGCACCTTCGGCAGCTCCAGCGCGCCCGTCGAGGTGACAACGATCTTCTCGTCGATCTCGACCTCGGCGCCCGGGATCGAGGCGGAGGTGGATCCGGAGGCAATGATGATATGCTTGGCGCCGTGCACCTCATCGCCCACCTGCACCTTGCCGGCGGCAGGGATCGAGCCCCACCCCTTCAGCCAGTCGATCTTGTTCTTCTTGAACAGGAATTCGATGCCCTTGGTGTTCTGGCCGATGACGCTCTCCTTGTACGCGAGCATCTGCTCCCAGTCGACGGAGGGTGATTTTCCTTTCAGCCCCATGGCCGCGAAATTGTGCTCCGCCTCATGTAGCAGATGACTCGCGTGCAGCAGTGCTTTCGACGGGATGCACCCCACGTTCAGGCAGGTACCACCGAGGGTGTCGCGGCCCTCGACCACGGCTGTCTTGAGCCCAAGCTGGGCACAGCGAATGGCGCAGACATAGCCGCCGGGGCCGCTGCCGATTACAATCACGTCATAGTTGGCCATGGGTGTCCTTTCTCTCAACACGGGGCGGGGCGGGCATTTCGGCGCCACTGCGCCTGCTCGCCGGGGTCGAAGCGGTCAATCGACCGCCCGCCGGGAAATGTTCGGGTAACACGGGGATCGGAGCGCGCTCAGAGCACATAGCCGAACTCCTCGAAATCGCGGGCGAAGATATCGGCCACGAGCCTGCGCGCGGCCGCATCGGGAACCAGCGGCGCGGCCTTTGGGGCCACATTGCGGGCGGCCTCCAGATCGTAGTCAGATGGAACCGGTCGCGACAGGCGGTCCGCAATCTCAGTCAGAAACGCGGCCATGTTCTCTGTCCGCCCCACGAGGTCCGGGCGGAAAACATCGGGCCGGATATTGTCGACCTGGGGCCTGAAGTGAGAATCCATCTGCATCGCGAGTGCCTGGTCCAGTTCGATCTGCAGATACTCCAGAAACCGCACGAACCCCTCGGGAGTGTTCGGGTGTCGCTCCCAGTCGAACCCGGCCAGGGCGTTCATCCGCAGACGTTGCCGGGCAAAGCGCGGGCTTCGCAATCCATCCGATTTACAGAGGTAGAGGAACCCCGAAAGGGCGCGTTCCATGGGGTGCCGCACCGTCGTCAGCCGCAAGGCTCCTTGCAGAACCTCAAGCGGCGGGCGCCCATCGGCGCGTGCGATCAGGGTCGAAAAAACCCGCGCATCGGCCAGATTGTGCCCCGCCTGATCCGGGTTCATGCCGACGTTGTCCTCGACATTCGCCGTAAGCGGCACGCCGAATTCCAGGTGGAACAGGAAATACAGCGTGGTCGTGGTGCCGGTTTTACCATTGGGCCGGAAGGCCCAGGCGCCATCGACCGGTGTGAAAATGTAATTCAGGTAATCCTGCGTCCGCTTCAGATCCGGGAACGCACCGTCCAGGGTGTCCAACGCGGCCTCGGCCAAACGTTGCTGGCGCTTCCAGTTCGGGACCGGCCGGAAGAAAACCTGGGGCGATGCGGGCGAATCGAGCGTCATGGGCGTCTGGTTCGGAACAGTTGCGTCGGACGGGAAGCTGGATGTCCGATCTCGTTGCGCGAGGGGCGTTGCGCCCTGGTCTGCGGGGCGCAACGCGTCGGTCGTGTCTGTGGGCTCAGCTCAAGAGCAGGGTGCCCTCAGAGATCCATCAGCAGACGGCGCGGATCCTCCAGCGCTTCCTTGACCTTCACGAGGAAGGTCACGGCGCCCTTGCCGTCGACGATGCGGTGATCGTAGCTCAGCGCGAGGTACATCATCGGGCGGGCGACAATCTCGCCGTTCACCACCATCGGGCGCTGCTGGATCTTGTGCATGCCGAGGATGCCCGACTGCGGCGGGTTCAGGATCGGGGAAGACATCAGCGAGCCGTAGACGCCACCGTTCGAGATGGTGAAGGTACCACCCTGCATCTCCGCCATGGAAAGCTTGCCGTCCCGTGCGCGCTTGCCCTTTTCGGCGATGGCGGCCTCGATCTCGGCGAACGACATCGCGTCGGCGTCACGGATAACCGGGACGACGAGGCCCTGTGGCGTGCCCGCGGCAATACCCATATGGACGAAGTTCTTGTAGACGATCTCGTTGCCGTCGATCTCCGCGTTGACCTCGGGCACCTCCTTGAGCGCGGCACAGCAGGCCTTGGTGAAGAACGACATGAAGCCAAGGCGAACACCGTGCCGCTTCTCGAACTCGTCCTTGTACTGGGAGCGCAGGGCCATCGTTTCCGTCATGTCCACCTCGTTATAGGTGGTCAGGATCGCGGCGGTGTTCTGCGCGTCCTTCAGGCGGCGGGCGATGGTGGACCGCAGGCGGGTCATCTTGATCCGCTCCTCGCGGGCGGCATCCTCGGCCGGAACCGGGGCGCGCGGCGCGGCGGGGGCGGCGGGCTTCTCGGCCGGGGCGGTCAACGCCTTGAGTACGTCTTCCTTCATCACCCGCCCGTCGCGGCCGGAGCCCTGCACGGCGGCCGGGTCGATTCCCTTCTCTGCCATCAGCTTGCGTGCGGAAGGCGCATCGGCAACGTCCTTGGCAGCCGGTGCCGGCGCGGGCGCGGCTTCCGCGACCGGCGCCGCGGCGGCGGGTGCCGTAGCAGCGCCAGCCCCGGCGGAAATGACCGCGAGTTTGGCGGTCGCATCGACCGTCGCGCCTTCCGGCGCCGTGATCTCGCTCAGGACACCGGACGCAGGCGCGGGCACCTCGACGGAGACCTTGTCGGTTTCCAGCTCGCAGAGCATTTCATCCTGCGACACCGCATCGCCCACCGCCTTGAACCAGGTGGAAACTGTCGCTTCGGTGACGCTTTCGCCGAGGGTCGGCACCATGACGTCGACCTCGGAAGCTCCGGATGCGGGAGCGGGCTCGGCAGCCGGTGCCGGGGCGGCTGCGGCGGGCGCGGCCGCGGGCGCGGCGCCGGCACCCTCGGCGAGCGTGGCCAACAGCGCGTCCACACCGACGGTGTCGCCTTCACCGGCAACGATCTCTCCCAACGTTCCAGCCGCCGGGGCCGGTACTTCGACCGTCACCTTGTCGGTCTCAAGCTCGCAGAGCATTTCATCGACAGCGACGGCATCGCCGGGCTTCTTGAACCAGGTGGCAACAGTGGCCTCGGTGACGCTCTCGCCCAGGGTGGGCACGCGGACTTCAATGGTCATTGTTTTACTTTCCTTCGATGGTCAGCGCTTCGTCGATGAGCGCGGCTTGCTGGGCTTTGTGCTGGCTCGCCAAACCCGTCGCGGGCGAGGCCGAGGCCGACCGGCCCGCGTAGGTCGGGCGGCTGTGTTTGGCTTTGATGCGGGTCAGGACCCATTCGATATTGGGCTCGATGAACGTCCAGGCGCCCTGGTTCTTGGGCTCTTCCTGGCACCACACCATCTCTGCGCCCTTGAACCGTTCCAGTTCCTTGACGAGCGAGATCGCCGGGAAAGGATAGAATTGCTCGATACGCAGCAGATAGATGTCGTCGATGCCACGGGCGTCGCGTTCCTCCAATAGGTCGAAGTACACCTTGCCCGAACACATGACGACGCGCTTGATCTGGTCGTCGGGCTGGAGCTTGGTTTCCGAATTGCCGTATTCGGCATCGTCCCAAAGCACGCGGTGGAACGAAGAACCTTCGGTGAAGTCCTCCCGCGTGTTGATGCACAGCTTGTGGCGCAGCAGCGATTTGGGAGTCATCAGCACCAGTGGCTTGCGGAAGCTGCGGTGCAACTGGCGGCGCAGGATGTGGAAGTAGTTCGCCGGCGTGGAGCAATTGGCAACGATCCAGTTGTCCTGTCCGCAGAGTTGCAGATACCGCTCAAGGCGCGCCGACGAGTGCTCCGGCCCCTGCCCTTCGAACCCGTGCGGCAACAGCATCACCAGTCCGGACATCCGGAGCCACTTGCTCTCGCCGGAGGAGATGAACTGGTCGAACATGATCTGGGCGCCGTTGGCGAAGTCGCCGAACTGGGCTTCCCAGAGCGTAAGCGCATTCGGTTCGGCCAGCGAATACCCATACTCGAAGCCGAGCACGGCATATTCTGAGAGCATCGAGTCGATGACCTCGTATTGTGCCTGTCCTTCCCGGATATGGTTGAGCGGGTAGTAACGCTCTTCCGTCTCCTGGTTGGTGAAACCCGAATGACGCTGCGAGAAGGTACCGCGCGTGGAATCCTGCCCGGCAAGACGGACGGGATACCCCTCGTTGAGCAGCGAGCCAAAGGCCAGTGCCTCCCCCGTCGCCCAGTCGAATCCTTCGCCGCTGTCGAACATCTGCTTCTTCGCATCGAGCAGACGGCCGACCGTCTTGTGGAGCGGGAACCCGTCCGGGACCCCCGTGAGCGCACGGCCGACCTCGTCGAAAGCCTCGTCCGAAATCGCCGTCTGACCACGCTGGTACTGATCGCCCTGGCGATCCAGGTGGGACCAGCGGCCATCGAGCCAGTCCGCCTTGTTCGGCTTGAATTCCTTGCCGGTCTCGAACTCCTCGTTCAGATGGGCCTGGAAGGCGGCCTTCATGTCCTCGATCTCGCCTTCCGGGATCAGCCCGTCCTGCACCAGCCGTTCGGTGTAAAGCTGAAGCGTCGTCTTATGCTTCTTGATCCGCTTGTACATGATCGGGTTGGTGAACATGGGCTCGTCACCCTCGTTGTGCCCGAAGCGGCGGTAGCAGAAGATGTCGATCACGACGTCCTTGTTGAACTTCTGCCGGAACTCGGTGGCCACCTTCGCGGCATGCACCACGGCCTCCGGATCGTCCCCGTTCACGTGGAAGATCGGCGCTTCCACAACCAGCGCATTGTCCGTCGGGTACGGCGAAGAGCGGGAGAAGTGCGGCGCGGTGGTGAAGCCGATCTGGTTGTTGACAACGATATGGATCGTCCCGCCCGTGCGGTGGCCTTTCAGACCCGACAGACCGAAACACTCGGCGACCACGCCCTGCCCGGCGAAGGCCGCATCGCCATGCAGCAACACCGGGATCACCGTCTTGCGTGTCAGATCGCCGTTCTGATCCTGCTTGGCGCGGGATTTTCCGAGCACCACCGGGTTCACCGCCTCCAGGTGGGAGGGGTTTGCGGTCAGGCTCAGGTGAACGGAATTCTGGTCGAACTCCCTGTCGGCAGAGGCGCCGAGGTGGTATTTCACGTCCCCCGAGCCGTCCACGTCGTCGGGCTTGAAGCTGCCACCCTGGAATTCGTTGAAGATCGCGCGGTAGGGCTTCATCAGCACATTGGCCAGCACGCTCAGGCGGCCGCGGTGGGGCATGCCGATCACCACGTCGGTGACGCCGAGCGCGCCGCCGCGCTTGATGATCTGCTCCATCGCCGGGATCAGCGATTCCCCGCCGTCGAGACCAAAGCGCTTGGTGCCCATGTATTTGACATGCAGGAATTTCTCGAAACCCTCGGCCTCCACCAGCTTGTTGAGGATCGCACGGCGACCTTCGCGGGTGAACTGGATTTCCTTGCCGAACCCCTCGATCCGCTCCTTCAGCCACGCGGCCTGTTCCGGATCGGAGATGTGCATGTACTGCAGTGCAAACGTGCCGCAGTAGGTGCGCTTCACGATCTCCACGATCTGCCGCATCGAGGCCATCTGCAGGCCGAGCACATTGTCGATGAAGATCGGCCGGTCCATATCGGCATCGGTAAAGCCGTAAGACGCCGGATCGAGCTCCGGGTGCGGGGTGGCGTCACGCATGCCGAGCGGGTCGAGATCTGCCACGAGATGCCCCCGGATCCGGTAGGCACGGATGATCATCAATGCGCGGATCGAGTCGAGAACCGCCCGTTTGACCTGCTCGTCAGAGACCTCGACGCCCTGCTCTTTCGCCTTGGCCTTGATCTTCTTGCCCGCGTCCTTGACCTCGTCAGCCGGCCATTCCCCCGTCAGCGCCGCCGTCAGTTCGTCGGCAACGTAGCCACTGTGCCGCGCCCAGGAGGGTCCGGTCGCTTCGGCACGCACCTCGGTTTCCGCATCTCCCAATTGCCGAAAGAACTCCGCCCAGGCCTGGTCCACCGATTCCGGATCGGAGGAGTAGCGTGCGTATAGCTGCTCGACGTATTCGGCATTGTGCCCCTGCAAAAAGCTGGAGGCATGGAAGATGTCGTTCTTGCTGTGCTCGGTCATGTTGGCACCTTCGAGTTATGTTTGGCCGCAACGATGCGGCAGGAGACGGGTCGGGCGGCTTGGAACGGCCTTACCCCGGGCCATTGCGGGTGGCCCGGGACAGTGTCTGGACAAGAGAAGCACGTTCGCGACGCTTCTGAAATGGTCATGTCATGCTCCCCTCCCAAGGAGCGGTACATCACCCGATTGCTTCGAGCACCGCTTCGCCAAGTTGCGCGGGGCTTTCGGCGACGACAATACCGGCGGAGCGCATGGCTTCGATCTTGTCCTCTGCACCGCCCTTGCCGCCGGCGACGATGGCGCCGGCATGGCCCATGCGACGGCCCGGAGGCGCCGTGCGGCCGGCGATGAAACCCGCGCACGGCTTGGAGCGGCCCTTCTTTGCCTCATCGGCCAGGAATTGCGCGGCCTCCTCCTCGGCGGAACCGCCGATCTCGCCAATCATGATGATCGACTCGGTTTCGTCGTCGGCAAGGAACCACTCCAGCACGTCGATGTGCTCGGTCCCCTTGATCGGGTCACCGCCGATGCCGACGCAGGTGGACTGGCCAAGGCCCGCAGCAGTCGTCTGGGCGACGGCCTCGTAGGTCAACGTGCCGGAGCGGGAGACAACACCCACGGAACCGCGCTTGTGGATATGACCGGGCATGATGCCGATCTTGCAGGCATCGGGCGTTATCACCCCGGGGCAGTTCGGGCCGATAAGGCGCGTGTCGCTGTCTGCCAGGGCGCGTTTCACCTTCATCATGTCAAGTACCGGAATACCCTCGGTAATGCAGACGACAAGCTCTATCCCGGCATCGATGGCTTCAAGGATCGAGTCCGCCGCGAACGGGGGCGGAACGTAAATCACCGACGCATTCGCCTCTGTCACGGCCCTGGCTTCATGAACGGAGTTGAACACGGGCAGGCCGAGGTGTTCCATTCCCCCCTTGCCCGGCGTCACGCCGCCGACCATCTTCGTGCCGTAGGCTATCGCCTGCTCGGAGTGGAAGGTGCCCTGGCTTCCCGTGAAGCCCTGACAGATAACCTTGGTATTTTCATCTACAAGTACGGCCATGGTGGTCTCTTCTCAGTTGATAGCGTCAATGGCGATTTGTCCCGCTCGGAGCGCTGCGGCACCTTCGGGGTGGTTGGATGGAAAAAGCTCGGCCCGGTCCGGAAAGAAGAGCCTTCTCACTTCTTCGTTGCTGGGCGCGAGCCTGTTCCGGACATCGGCAACTCGTTCCGGCGTCACCTCCAGCGGTGCACCGTCAGCGCCCCATTGCTCTGCCGCCTGGCAAAGCGCCGCTCTCAGCGACTGAAGCGCCTCATCCAACGTCTCGTCGGAGGCAATGTGCCGGTTGATCAGAAGGAACGCGTCCAGCGATTTCCTGGTCAGCGACGGATTGCGGAATTGTGGGCGAACGAGCCCGTCCGAGGGCGTCCCGAGGATCTCGCAGTAGTCCTCGACCAGATCGCCGCCCGCCAGCGCATCCCGCTCCAGAATCCGAACGACCAGGCGATCCTTGCCAACGGTTTTGATCCATTGGCGCAGGTTTCGCATGTGGTCGCCGTGCCCGCGCTGCAGGAAGTTCTCGGCAAATTCGTCAAAGGTCTTGTCCACGCCGCGGCGGACAGCCTCGGAATAGGCGCTCGGCAGGAGGTCTTCCTGCCGGCGGAGATAGACAATGTATGTTACCTCATCGAAGTTCCGGCCCAACATCTCATCAAACGCGGCGATCCGCTCCGCGTCGAAGACGTATGGCCAGACATGTTCGCTTGACGCAATCCAGGTGTGGATGTTCGGACCCGCGTTTGCGAGCCCCGCCTCGAAACGGCGCATCATCGTGTCGGAATAGCGTCTGGCCGCCTTCAGGTCATCGATACCGACAACCCGGCGAACGAACGGATCGGGCGGCAGATGCCCCAGACTGGCCAGTGCCGCGATCGGAAATTCCCACTGACTGGAGATTTCCTCCACGATCCGATCGTAGAGATATCCGCGTTCTGCCAGGACTTGCCGATTTTCCGCCAACAGTATCTGCAGCGTGGTGGAGCCCGTTTTCGGCCGTCCGATATGGAACATCGCCCTCATTGCAGCACCTGTTCGCGGCGGCGATGCGTTGATCCATTTTCACCGGAATTC
The DNA here is from genome assembly GCF_001509585.1 of Tropicimonas marinistellae. Classification (GTDB taxonomy): domain Bacteria; phylum Pseudomonadota; class Alphaproteobacteria; order Rhodobacterales; family Rhodobacteraceae; genus Tropicimonas; species Tropicimonas marinistellae. Next base: position 356,834 of record NZ_LNCI01000004.1, read on the forward strand.
TGGACCGCACGGGCTTTTCCCGAGACGGAACCCGCAGGAGCGACGCCAAAGCCATCGAGATCCCCAAACGCAAGTTGCAGAGCGATGTCGGCCATGTCCTGCGTCGCGTCGGTGCCCCCTTCGGACTTGGAGCAACTGGCAGCGGACGTGGGGGGGAACAATGCATCGCGCTCAGGAAAGAAGGCGGCGCGCAGCTTCTCGTTGCTTTGCGCGTTCGCGCGCCGGATTTGATCGACCTGCGCGGCGGACAACGCCAACCGGCGATCCGAAACCGCGCTGTTCATGAGGGTTTTCTCGACCTCTCGCAGACGCTTTTCGACATCCGGGCGCCGGCGTATTCCGCGTTCCTTCAGGCATATGTTTGCCCGGCGAAGGAACTCCGCCACCCCAACGCTGAGCGCCTCGTTTGCGCGCGGCGGAACGGGCAGGCCCGACGGATCGATGCCGATTGCCTGCGCGAAATCAGCGACGAGATCGCCGCCCGCAAGCGCATCCGGTTCGAGCAACCGCAGACTGAAACGATCGCGCCCAACACCGTTGACCCAGGTTTGCGCGAGTTCGAAGTAATCCCAACCGGAGGCGTTCCGAAGAAACCCGTCGAGGGTCTGGGTCGATCCCTGTCGCAGAACCTGTGAGTACCGGCTGAGCAACCGATCTTCCTGGCGCCGGATGTAGCAAAGGTACCGGATGTCGGAAAAGAACTGCCCCATCCAGTCGTCGAGCGCGCGCACGAGTTCCGGCGTTCGCGAGAGAGTCCCCAGGTCTTCGCAGGAGAAGACCCAGGTCGCATCGGGATGGGCGCCCACAGCCTCGCGAAACGTCTCGGTGTAGGCCGCCGCGACCGATGCCTGCGCCCGCAGGTCCGTCAGGCCGAACACCTTGCGAGTCTGTCCGTGCTCTTTTGGAAAAAGGCGGCCGGCACGATCCATCTGGCAGATTGCGATCTCCACCTGTGCGCGCCGCCACGTCTTACCCGGATAATGAATGCGGTCGTAGGCCGCGCCGCGCTCCGGCAGTCGGCTGGCATTCCTCTGGAGCCACCCCTGAATCGAGGTGGTTCCAGTCTTTGGAAGGCCGATATGTACGACTGCGCGCATGTCCGGTTCTTTCCGTTTGGGGAGGCCCGACCAGGGCCATCCCCGGTTGCAGGTTTCGGTGCCTTACTGAGCCGCCGATTTCACAGCTGCAACGATCTTCTCGGCCCCGTCCTTGAGGTTGTCCGCAGCGATCACGTTCAGGCCGGACGTATTGATGATCTCCTTGCCCTTCTCGACATTGGTGCCTTCGAGGCGCACCACGAGCGGCACTTCGAGTCCGACCTCTTTCACGGCGGTCACGACGCCCTCGGCAATCACGTCGCAGCGCATGATGCCGCCGAAGATGTTCACAAGGATGCCCTTCACGTTCGGATCCGACGTGATGATCTTGAAGGCTTCCGTGACCTTTTCGGTGGTCGCCCCGCCGCCCACGTCGAGGAAGTTCGCCGGTTCCGAGCCATAGAGCTTGATGATGTCCATCGTCGCCATCGCCAGGCCCGCGCCGTTCACCATGCAGCCGATCTCGCCATCGAGGGCGATATAGTTCAGGTCGAACTTGGAGGCTTCGAGTTCCTTCGGGTCCTCCTCCGTCTCGTCGCGCAGGGCGGCGATGTCCGGGTGGCGGTAGATTGCGTTGCCGTCAAACCCCATCTTGGCGTCGAGCGCCTTGAGATCGCCCTTGTCGGTGACGATCAGCGGGTTGATCTCCAGCATCTCCATGTCCTTGTCGGTGAAGAGCTTGTAGAGGGTCCCCATCAGCGCCACGCATTGCTTTACCTGCGGCCCTTCGAGACCGAGCATGAAGGCAATGCGGCGACCGTGGAACGGCTGGTAGCCGGTTGCCGGATCGACGGAGAAGGACAGGATCTTCTCCGGCGTCGATTCCGCAACTTCCTCGATGTCCATGCCGCCTTCGGTGGAGGCAACGAAAGACACGCGCGACGTGGCGCGATCGACCAGCAGGGCCAGGTAGAGTTCGCGGTCGATGCCCGAGCCGTCCTCGATGTAGATCCGGTTGACCTGCTTGCCGGCATCGCCGGTCTGCTTCGTCACCAGCGTGCGCCCGAGCATCTTCTTGGCTTCGTCGGCGGCTTCCTCGACCGACTTGGCAAGGCGAACCCCGCCCTTTTCACCGGCATCGGCCTCCTTGAAGGAGCCCTTGCCGCGACCACCGGCATGGATCTGAGCCTTGACGACCCAAAGCGGACCGTCGAGTTCTCCGGCTGCCGTCTTGGCCTCTTCGGCCTTCAGGACGACGCGGCCATCACTGACCGGGGCGCCATAGTCGCGAAGCAGAGCTTTCGCCTGGTATTCATGGATGTTCATGAACTTGTCCCGTCTTGCTGCGATTTTTGCCTGCTTGGCATGCCAGCGTGTACATTCAAACTCTTTTATGGGGGCGTTAGCGCAATCCGACCCAAAAAAATGCCCTTTGTGATCACAGGGGAAATAAGCGTGATCACAAATGCATCCACGTGGGTACTTTGCGGTCAGCGCGAAAGAGAATCACCCGGCACAGCGACTAGGTGAATTGCGTCTGATATGCCGGTTCCCAGCCCCCGCAAACGGGCAGGCCGGGGGTGCGATCACACCGGTGATACTTGGCTGACGACGACCTCGTAGAGGAGTTTCACGGAGACGAGCGCAAGCGCGACCTCGATCAGCAGGAAGAATACCCGCTCCGGCAACCAGCGCGAGATGCGCGCACCACTCCAGGCCCCCGCGATTGCCAGCGGCGCAAGCCAGGCCGCCTGGGACAGGCTATGCCACGTGACTTGCCCGGCAAGAATGAACGGCGGCATCTTCATCAGATTGACCACCGTAAAAAAGATCGTCGTCGTTCCGAGATAGACCATCTTGTCGAGACGCTGTGGCAAGACGTAGGCCTGAAAGGGTGGGCCGCCCGCGTGCGAGACGTAGCTCGTCAATCCCGCCAAGGAGCCCCAGAAGAGCCCGCGCGGAACGTCGGCCGGCCGAACGCGCGGCTCTCCTTTCGAGAACCTGTCACGCAGCGCGCTGACGAGATAGGACAGCCCAATCCCGGCCACGAGCAGTTTGACCGCATCGCCCGGCACGTAGGAGACCGCGAAGAATCCGACCAGGATGCCGCCAATCGCACCGGGCAGGAGTATTTTCAGATTGCGCGCGGAAAACGCCCTGCGAAACAGATAGACGGCATACCAATCCGCAACGATGTAGATCGGCAAGAGAAGACCGGCGGCATGCGCCGGATCCATGAAGAGCGACATCAACGGCACCGACAACAAGGCGATCATCGGAATGCCGCCCTTGGACAGGCCCATCAGGAACGCCGCGAGACCGGCCACAATCCAGTATTCCAACAGGTCATCTCCGAAAGGGCGGCCAACGGACTCGTTCTATGGGCCCGCCTCGCAGGGTGCAAGCAACGGTGCTCGCACCCGATGCCTGTGCCCGGAAATCTCCGAAGCACCGCACGCCCGGTATTGCGGTGGATTACCCGGGCGACCCGATACGAAAACGCCGCAGCCGGTATCCCAGCTGCGGCGTGTTCACGTGTGTTTCAGGTGCGCTGGATCAGGCCAGCGACGGCTCGATCCCCTTGCAGGCTTCGACAAGGCCCTTCACCGCGTTGACGGAGTTGTCGAACATCGCCTGCTCTTCCTTGGACAGCTTGATGTCGACGACCTTCTCGACACCGCCGGCACCGATGATGGTCGGCACGCCGACATAGGTGTCCTTCAGACCCAGCTCGCCATCGCAATAGGCAGCGCAAGGCAGCAGACGCTTCTGGTCCTTGAGGTAGGCCTCGGCCATCTCGATGGCGGACGTGGCAGGCGCGTAATAGGCAGAGCCGGTTTTCAGCAAGCCAACGATCTCGGCGCCGCCGTCACGGGTACGCTGCACGATCGCGTCCAGCTTCTCCTGCGTGGTCCAGCCCATCTCGACCAGATCCGGCAGAGGGATGCCGCCAACGGTGGAGTAACGCACCGACGGAACCATCGTGTCGCCATGGCCGCCCAGCACAAAGGCGGTGACGTCCTTCATGGAGACGTCGAATTCGAGGCTGAGGAAGTGGCGGAAGCGGGCAGAATCCAGCACGCCAGCCATGCCACAGACCTTGTTGGTCGGCAGGCCGGAGAATTGCTGCAGCGCCCAGACCATCGCGTCGAGCGGGTTGGTGATGCAGATGACGAATGCGTCGGGGCAATTGTCGCGGATGCCCTCGCCGACCGACTTCATGACCTTGAGGTTGATCCCGAGCAGGTCGTCGCGGCTCATGCCGGGCTTGCGCGGCACACCGGCGGTGACGATGCAGACATCGGCCCCGGCAATATCGGCGTAGTCCTGCGTGCCCTTCAGCTTGGCGTCGAACCCTTCGGAGGGGCCGGACTCGGCGATATCGAGCGCCTTGCCTTCCGGAGTGCCTTCGGCGATGTCGAAGAGGACAACGTCGCCAAGTTCTTTCATCGCGGCGAGATGCGCGAGCGTACCGCCGATCTGCCCGGCACCGATGAGGGCAATCTTGGGTCTGGCCATGTTCGTGTTCCCTGGGTTTGGTTGAGTTCGGCGCCGTGCCTAGCCATTTGGCGGGCAACGCGCAAGGTCACGTCAGCGCGGCACAAGGATGCACTTGTTCCCGATGCATACAGATGCGCACAATGATGTGTCAGACCGCTCCTTCGCGTTGCGCTCGCACCCGCGACGCTTCCGCCGACGCCTCTTTTTCAGGCGCGTGTGCGAATTCCGCAGCCGCCTCGGACCAAACGGCGGCAACGACCACGAGGACGAGACTGAACAAACGGACGATTCTGCGAATGCGCATCGGAAGCTCCCTCCGGACCGGAACACGACTGTGCCGGAGAAACGGTTAACGGTAGGTCAACTCCAACGGATCGCCGTCCCGGGATGCAGGCAGCGACACCTTCGCCTGCGCACGTTTCTTGCGTTTTCCGCGGTGCGGCATTTCATATCTTGCGCGGCCTGAAAAGGTGTGGTCTCTGCCGGAGGCGAAACGTCAGGAGAGTCTCATGGATCTTGCCGCCCGCCCCTATCGCTCGGTGCTCTACATCCCCGGTTCCAAGGAACGCGCCCTGGAAAAGGCGAAGACGTTGCCCGTGGATGCGATCATCTTCGATCTCGAGGATGCGGTCGCCGTGGAGGAGAAAGCCAACGCGCGCGCGCTGCTGACGCGAACGTTGTCCGACGGAGGCTACGGCGCACGCGCACAGATCGTTCGCGTCAATGGGGCGGAGACCGAATGGGGCGATGCGGATCTTTTTGCCGTTATGGAGATCGGCCCCCAGGCAATCCTCTTGCCCAAGGTGGAGAGCATCGGACAGGTCACGGAGGTGGCCGAGAAACTCGATGCGCACCCGGCCTGCGCCGACACCCAGATCTGGGCCATGATCGAAACGCCGCGCGGTGTGCTGCACGCGCATGTGATCGCCACGGCGCCCCGCATGAGCGGCTTCGTACTGGGGACGAACGACCTCGCCAAGGATCTGAACTGCCGCTTCCGCGCCGACCGGCTGCCCCTGCAGACGTCTCTGCAAACCTCCCTGCTCGCGGCGCGTGCGGCGGGGATCGTCTGCCTGGATGGTGTCTATAATGCCTTCAAGGACGACGACGGCCTGCGCGCCGAGTGTGAGCAGGGCCGCGACCTCGGAATGGACGGCAAGACGCTGATCCACCCCGCGCAGGTGGCTGTCACCAACGAGGTTTTTGCACCAAGTGAGGAAGAGGTCGATTTGGCGCGCCGCCAGATCGCCGCCTTCGACGAGGCAGAGGCCAAGGGGCTTGGCGTTGCTGTCGTCGATGGAAAGATCGTCGAGAATCTGCATATCGTGACGGCGAAGGCCACGCTGGCGAAAGCGGAGGCCATAGCGAACATGGCATGAGGAGGCCCCAATGGGCTGGATTCTACTCGTTCTCGGCGTCGCGCTCTGGTGGGGCGCGCATCTATTCAAACGCGTCGCACCGGAAAAGCGGGCGATGATGCCCGACCAGCAGGCCGCTGGAATGGTGACGGCCGGGCTGGTCGCCTCCATCGTGCTGATGGTCATCGGATTTCGGGCCGCCCCATTCGTGGAAGTCTGGTCGCCACCGTCCTTTTTGCGCCACCTCAACAACCTGCTGGTACTGGTTGCGATCTATATGATGTCGCCCGCGCCGAAACGCGGCCGGCTGCTCAACAGCATGCGCCACCCGATGCTGGCAGGCTTCAGTCTCTGGGCCGGCGCGCACCTCCTCGTCAACGGTGATCTCGCGTCCATTCTGCTCTTCGGCGGGCTTCTGGGCTGGTCGCTGGTCGCGCCGGTTCTGATCAACCGCGCCGAACCGGATTGGACACCGCCGGAACCGGGCAGCATCGCAAAGGACGGGATATTCCTTGCCGGGTCCGTGGTAATACTGCTGGTCATCGGTTTCGTACACGGCTGGCTCGGCTACCCGGTGTTCGGAGCATGAGCCAATGAGACTCTTCCGATTTCTGACCGAGGACGACACGTCAGCCTTCTGCCACAAGGTCACCGAGGCTTTGAACAAGGGCTGGCACCTTCACGGCGACCCGACCTATGCCTTTGACGCTGCACGCGGCGTGATGCGGTGCGGTCAGGCCGTGGTGAAGGATGTGTCGGGCACCTACAGCCCCGATCTCAAACTGGGAGAGCAATAGCCATGGCCAAGACGAACCCCGGCCGATTCTTCGAAGACTACCGGCTGGGTGAAACCATCGGTCACGCCGTCCCGCGCACGATATCGGGCGGCGAGCGGGCGCTCTATCACGCGCTCTACCCGGCGCGTCATGCCCTCGCCTCTTCGGATGAATTTGCCCGCGCCTGCGGCTTGCCCGCGGCGCCGATGGACGATCTGATCACCTTCCACACCGTCTTCGGCAAAACCGTACCGGATATCTCGCTGAATGCGGTCGCCAACCTCGGATACGCGGAAGGGCGGTTCCTGACGCCGGTCCATGCCGGCGACACATTGCGCTCGGAGAGCACGGTCATTGGCCTGAAGCAGAATTCGAACGGCAAGTCCGGCGTCGTCTATGTCCGCACCACCGGGCGCAACCAGAATGATGAAAAGGTGCTGGAGTACGTCCGCTGGGTGATGGTGCGCAAGGGGGACCTCGAAGCGCCGGCACCGGAGACGGTCCTGCCGGACCTCGCGGAGGCCGTATCCGCATCCGATCTTGCCATTCCCGAGGGGCTGGATTTCACCGGCTACGATTTCGCGCTTGCCGGTGAACCGCACCGCTGGGGCGACTACGACGTCGGCGAGCAGATCGACCATGTCGATGGCGTAACCATTGAAGAAGCCGAGCACATGATGGCCACCCGGCTTTGGCAGAACACGGCAAAGGTCCATTTCGACGCCACCTTCCGCCCCGACGGCCAGCGGCTGATCTACGGCGGCCATGTCATCTCGCTGGCGCGGGCGCTGAGCTTTAACGGGCTCGCGAATGCGCAATTGATCGTCGGGCTCAACGCTGGCGCCCATGCCAACCCCTGTTTCGCCGGCGACACGGTGAAAGCGTGGTCGGAGGTTCTGGACAAGGCCGAGACCTCCGCCCCCGGCGTCGGTGCAATCCGCCTGCGCCTCGTCGCCATGAAGGGCGGCGCGCCATTCCGCCTGAAGGGCGACAATGGCAAGTATCTGCCCGAAGTCCTGCTCGACCTGGATTACTGGGCCCTGATGCCAGTCTAGAGATGAACCAGGGGCACGCCGGAACAGCGTGCTCTCCTGTTCAACGCGATGGGAACGGCCCGCTCGATCGCTCTGAGCGTGGGTCGGCACGTCTGCCGATAGCATTCGGATATATCGCAGGTATTTCATCGTGGTCGGCAGAGTTTGAAGGCAGCCCGCACTGATGGAACGCCGTCCACCGTCCGGTGTTGGCACCATACCCGCCATGATTTGTCGGCATCCCTTGTCTCGCATCGCCTCTCCCTTCCCGCCCGGCGCCCTGCACCTGCCCCAGATGCGTGTCACCGACATGATTCGGCGCAGCCTCTCGATCCGACGCGATTCCGAGATTCGGGCGCCTCAGAACGCCATTTCACGCGGTTTTTTGTCGATTCGGGGCCCAATGGACAATTTCGCGACACGACACCTATCGCGCGCGGCACCCCGCACCTAATTTGTGATCACACTTCATTGGCCGTGATCACAAATCCCGACTTTGACCCGTATTGCGCCAATTAACCGCGCCGATTCGGTCCGCATACACGTGACACCGCCCACGAATGTATTAGAGAACAGGGCAAAGGCGGGCCCTGCCCCGCGCTATCAAAGGGAGCCAGATCTCATGGCAGACGTGAACCGGGGGAACCGCCCCCTGTCGCCCCACCTCCAGATCTACAAGCCGCACATCCTCATGGTCAGCTCGATCCTGATCCGGATTACCGGCAATGGGATGACGGTCGGAATCCTCCTCGTCCTGTGGTGGCTACTGGCTGCCGCGGCCGGTCCGGAAGCCTACGAAGCGAATATTGCTTGGCTCACGAAATGGTGGCTGGCGAAGCTGGTCTGGTTCGGTCTGATCTGGGCTCTGTGGTATCACATGCTGGGCGGTATCCGGCACATCATCTGGGACGAGGCCGTTGGCCTGGAACTGGAGACAGCCGAGAAACTCGGCTGGTTTCTCGTAATCGGATCCGTCGTCGGCGCAGTGCTGACCTCGATCGTCCTGCTTATCGTCTGATCCGGAGGGTTCCATGCAATACCTGACCGACCGCAAGCGCGCCGAAGGCAAGGGATCGCTCGCCCATGGCGCCGAGCACCAGCTCGAAGTCACCACCAGCTCCTACATGATGACCGCACTGGTTGTCCTGTTCCTGTTCCGCATCGCGCCGCTCATCGGCGCCCCCTACGAGGTCGTCGTCGAAGGGCTCACACGGCCGTTCAACTTCGTCATCATCGCCCTCTTCGTGGTCTCGACCACGTATCACTGGCGCTTCAACATCAAGAAGGTGTTCGAGGATTACGTCCCGCACGGCTGGGACTTCGCCGGGATGATCATCACCACCGCGCTTGGCTGGTTCTTCTGTGGCCTGGGTCTCTTTGCCCTGGCCAAGATCCTGATCGCCTCCATGATCGCCGGCTGAGCTGGGAGAAAGAAATGACCGCATACGATATCACCCACCACACCTATGACGTTGTCGTCGTCGGGGCCGGCGGCGCCGGCCTCCGGGCAACGCTCGGCATGGCCGAACAGGGGCTCAAGACGGCCTGCGTGACGAAGGTCTTTCCGACCCGCTCGCACACCGTCGCCGCGCAGGGCGGCATCGCCGCCTCGCTCTCCAACATGGGTCCCGACCATTGGCAGTGGCACATGTACGACACCGTGAAGGGCTCCGACTGGCTCGGCGACACCGACGCGATGGAGTACCTCGCCCGCGAGGCGCCCAAGGCGGTGTATGAGCTGGAACACTACGGCGTACCCTTCTCCCGCACCGAAAAAGGCCGGATCTACCAGCGGCCCTTCGGCGGCCATACCACCGAGTTCGGCGAAGGCCCCCCGGTGCAGCGCACCTGCGCCGCCGCCGACCGGACCGGCCACGCCATCCTGCACACGCTCTATGGCCAGTCGGTCAAGAACGACGCGCAATTCTTCATCGAGTACTTCGCCACCGACCTCATCATGTCGGAAGACGGGTCCTGCCAGGGCATCCTGGCCTGGAAACTCGACGACGGCACATTGCACGCCTTCAACGCCAAGATGGTGGTGCTGGCCACCGGTGGCTACGGCCGGGCCTATTTCTCCGCCACCTCGGCGCATACCTGCACCGGCGACGGCAACGCGATGATCGCCCGTCAGGGCCTGCCGCTTCAGGACATGGAGTTCGTGCAGTTCCACCCCACCGGAATCTACGGCTCGGGCTGCCTGATCACCGAAGGCGCCCGCGGCGAGGGCGGATACCTCACCAACTCCGAGGGCGAGCGCTTCATGGAACGCTACGCGCCGACCTACAAGGATCTGGCGTCGCGCGACGTGGTTTCGCGCTGCATGACGATAGAGATCCGCGACGGTCGCGGCGTCGGCCCGAACAAGGACCACATCTATCTGCACCTGAACCATCTGCCCCCCGAAACGCTCGCCGAGCGCTTGCCGGGCATCACCGAGAGCGCCGAGATCTTCGCCGGGGTGGACTTGACCAAGGAGCCGATCCCCGTGCTTCCGACGGTGCACTACAACATGGGCGGTATCCCGACGAACTACTGGGGCGAAGTGCTGAACCCGACGGCCGACAACCCCGATGCCATCGCGCCGGGCCTCATGGCCGTTGGCGAAGCCGGCTGCGCCTCCGTGCACGGCGCCAACCGTCTTGGCTCCAACTCGCTGATCGACCTCGTGGTCTTCGGCCGCGCCGCCGCCATCAAGGCCGGTGAGGTTGTCGACCCCGAAGCGCCGAACCCGGAGCTGAACCAGGCGAGCCTCGATGCGGCCATCGGAACATTCGACAAGTTCCGCTACGCCGACGGCTCCATCACGACCGCGGACCTGCGGGACGAGATGCAGCGCACCATGCAATCGGATGCCGCCGTCTTCCGGACCGACAAGACCCTCGCCGAGGGTGTCGAGAAGATGAAGGCGGTTGCCGCCAAGCTGGACGACATCAAGGTCACCGACCGCTCGCTGGTCTGGAACAGCGACCTGATGGAAACGCTGGAACTCAGCAACCTCATGCCCTGTGCAATGGCGACCATCGTGGGTGCCGAGGCGCGCAAGGAAAGCCGCGGGGCGCATGCCCACGAGGACTACCCGGACCGCGACGACGTCAACTGGCGCAAGCACACGCTGGCGGTGGTCGACGGGCCGGACGTGAACCTCACCTATCGCCCCGTGCATCTTGACCCGCTGACGACCGAAGCCGAAGGTGGAATCGACATAGCGAAGATTGCACCGAAAGCGAGGGTTTACTGATGTCCATCCGGGTCAAGCTGCTGACAGCCGCAATTGCACTGATCGTCGTCCTGCCGGGAACGGCCCCAGCGATGGGAACCGTCGAAGAACAGCGTTCGGCGATCCTGGACTGCAAACGCGTACGTGGCGTTGGCGGCTCGGCCTGGCTGGAACAGGGCAAAGTCTCTCCCACCGACACCGAAATGTCGGTGCGGATCGTTCCATATGATCGCGTGACCTACATGGATGCGGATGCCATCAACACCTGTGCCGCCCAGCGGCTCGGGCTGTTGCCGGCGGAAGGCCGTCTCACCGCGAGGCAGCGGACCGTCGTCCGCTCCATCCGCGCGCCGGGCGGCTACGCCCGCGTCGATTGCGGCCGCAATCCGTCGATCCTGTACAAAGGCGATCTCTATTGCCAGTGGGCGCGGCGCTGACATGCGGCGCACCCCTCGCCCCTTCTTCGAACCCAAGCCTTGCGGCGGCACATGGACCGCACGCGGAAAGCTGAGGTGACCTATGGTTCAATTCACCCTCCCCAAGAACTCCAAGATCAAGGTCGGCAAGACCTGGCCAAAGCCGGAAGGCGCCAAGAACGTGCGCAAGTTCCAGATCTACCGCTGGAACCCGGATGACGGGAAAAACCCGCAGCTCGATACCTATTTCATCGACCTGGACGATTGCGGTCCGATGATCCTGGACGCGCTGATCAAGATCAAGAACGAGATCGACCCGACGCTGACGTTCCGCCGCTCCTGCCGCGAGGGTATCTGCGGCTCCTGCGCAATGAACATCAACGGCATCAACAAGCTGGCCTGTATCTGGGGCATCGACGACCAGAAGGGCGACATCAAGATCTACCCCCTGCCGCACATGCCCATCGTCAAGGACCTCGTCCCGGACCTCACCCACTTCTACGCCCAGCATGCCTCGATCATGCCCTGGCTGGAAACCAAGACCCCGGCGCCGGAGAAGGAATGGCTGCAAAGCCCCGAGGACCGTGCCAAGCTCGACGGCCTCTATGAATGCGTCCTCTGCGCCTCCTGCTCCACCTCCTGCCCGGCCTATTGGTGGAACGGCGACCGCTACCTCGGCCCGGCCGCGCTGCTGCACGCCTACCGCTGGCTGATCGACAGCCGCGACGAGGCCACCGGCGAGCGCCTCGACGACATCGAGGACCCCTACAAGCTCTACCGCTGCCACGTCATCATGAACTGCACCCAGACCTGCCCGAAGGGCCTGAACCCCGGCAAGGCAATCGCCGAGATCCGGCTGATGGCGCAGGAACGGCTGCACTAACCGCTACGGCAGGCAAAGCAATGGACAAAGGCCCGGGGCGCGCGCGCTTGCCCCGGGCCTTTCTCGTCTCAGGTCCTCTTGTTGGCGCCCGACCCCTTGCCGGAGGCATCATCTTCCGGGAGAGGATCGGTCACGCACCAGCGCCGGCAGCGGTGCGATTCAGTTGCCGCCCCACCCTTGCGGAACCCTGCCGTCGCGGCCAGTCTCGGCGCGCATGCCACCTTCGGAGCCGCCATGAAAGCCCCTGCCGACGCCAACGCCCGCCGCGCGATCCCACCTGTCATCTGCTATCCCGACACCACGCTGCCGCGCCCCGATCCGGCCGCCATGGCAGCGCATCGCGCCCGCCTGGGACCGTCCGATACCGTGATCGTTCCGCCGCGAGACGCGCGCTGCTTCCGCGTCCCGGCCGGCGGCGCCTTCCGGATCACCTGCGTGGAAGGTCCCCAGGTCGGCGATCTGAACCTGTGGAATGCGAACGATCTCTCCGAGCGCTTCTATTCCGGCAAGACGCGCGCCCTCCACGGCACGCACCTCACAACCGGCGACCGGATGTGGTCCGTCTTTCCCTATCTGCGCCCCATGGCGACGATCCTGCAGGACACGCTCGACTGGTACGGGATCGACGCCCACGGCGGATCGGTCCACGATGTCATCGGCACCCGCTGTGACCCCTACACCAATACGCTCCTGGGCGGCGATCCCTATCACCATTGCTGCCATTCCAACCTGATCCGCGCCCTTGCCTCGGAAACCGGTCTGCCGCTGGCGGCGGCCGAGGCCCATGTCCACGATGTGCTCAATGTCTTCATGTGCACCGGCTTCACCCGCGACACCGGGCAATACTTCATGAAGGCCAGCCCGGTCCGACCCGGTGACTACATCGAGTTTATCGCCGAGATCCCGCTCCTCGGCGCGCTTTCGGCCTGCCCCGGCGGCGATTGCTCGGCCGAACACTCCTCGGATACCGCCGCCTGCTATCCGCTGATGGTGGAGGTCTTCGCGCCGCCCGCAGGCGCCCCGCCCTGGCCCGAACCGCAGCTCAATGGCTACGACGGGAGCCACGGCCTGCCGAACGGCTGAAACGGCGGTTGGCGAGACCGTCGCAGCATGCCCCGCGTGCCTGACGCCCCACGACGGCGCCCCTCAAGATTGAACGCGCCGTCTCCGCTCCGTTCATCGCCACCCACGCCCACCCCGGCATGGGACAAGGGCACAGCCCGCCGTGCTCTCGGGCATTGCAGAAGCAATGCCCCGCGCCGGGCAAAGGCCGAAGTCCGCCGCGCGATGGGATCAGATGCGAACCGCTGTTCCGACCCCCGGAGCGACCATCGTCCGAACGGATCAACCGGATTGCCTGGAAGCCCCACCGGAGCACCGTGAGGTGTAAAGAAACGGTAAATCCGCGCCTCTAACCCATTGATATTGCACAACCTGAAAATTGTCCCACCGTGAGACACCCCGGTCAGTACATCCGCGCGCCCGGGGCGACCTCGCTGTCAGGGGCCAGCAGAACGACCTCGCCGTCCCCGTCCGGCACCCCCAGCACCAGAACCTCCGACATGAATTTCCCGATCTGCCGGGGCGGGAAATTCACCACGCCCATGACAAGCCGGCCCGGAAGCGTCTCCACATCGTAATGCCGGGTGATCTGGGCGGAGGTTTTCTTCTCCCCGATCTCCGGCCCGAAATCGATCCAGAGCTTGATCGCCGGCTTGCGGGCCTCGGGAAAGGGCTCCGCCCGCAAGACCCTTCCGACACGGATGTCGACCTTCAGGAACTCGTCGAAGGAAATCTCGCTCATCTGCCAAGCTCCCGGCTTCTGTCGGCAGCGGCCGCCACCGTTCGGCACATCAGCACCGGCAGCCCGTCCTCTTCGCTCATCAGCACCTGCAGACCCGCGGCCGTGGTTCCACCGGGAGAGGTTACGTTGATCCGCAATTGCTCCGCGCTTTCATCGGACCCGGCCAACAAAGCGCCAGAGCCCGCGACCGTCGCGCGCGCCAGATCCATTGCGAGTTCGGCGGGCAACCCCTGTGCCTCGGCCGCCAACGCGAGCGCCTCGACCATATGAAAGACATAGGCGGGGCCGGACCCGGACACGCCCGTCACCGCATCCATCTGCGTCTCGCTTTGCAACCGGACGACCTTGCCCACGGCCGAAAGAAGTTGCTCGGCCAGTTGCATCTGCGGCTCGGAGACCTGCGAGCTCCCGATAATCGCGGTAATCCCCTGCCCAACCGCCGCCGGCGTATTGGGCATGGCACGGATCACGGGCGTCTGCGGCCCGAGCGCATCTTCGAAACGCGCAATCGGCGTGCCCGCCGCGACACTCAGGAAGAGCGTGCCGCCTCCGCCAAACGATGCGATTCCTGGCAGTGCCTCATCCATCATCTGCGGTTTGACCGCCACCAACACGACCGCCGGGTTCTCGGGAACCTCCAGGTTGAGCCTGACGCCCTGCGCCGTTAGCCAATCTGAGGGCTTGGGATCCAGCACGGTCACGGACGCCGCCGGCACTCCCTCGGCGAGCCACCCTTGCAGCATCGCCGACCCCATCTTTCCGCACCCCAGAAGCACCAGCCCGCGCTGGCGCAGATGTTCCATGTCCATCGAGACCCCCTGTCACTTCGGACAGGAAACTAGGGCCGGTCTGCGGCAACCGCAACGCCTTGATTGTCGGGGACGGTGCCCGATATGGCCGCGTTACGAAGCGCCCTGTTGGAGTCTGTCTGCTGGAAGCGTCTATGCGCGGCCGTAAGCTTCCGCGATGGCAATCTCGAGCGCAGCTTCCGGTTCCTGATCTCCCCAAACAACCAACTGGAATGCCGGGTAGTACCGCTCGGCCGCCATGACGGCGGTCCCGATCAAACGATCAATCTGATCCGGCGTCGCAAGCTGTCCACCGGACAGCAAGAGACCATACCGATAGGTCATGAGCTGCTGATCGCGCCAATACGTGAAGGCCCCTGCCCAGCATTTATCGTTGATGCAGTTCAGCGCCTCGTACAGTTTCGGCAACTTTTCTTCGTGAGGTTCCATCTCGAAGGTGCAGATCAGCCGGAGCGTCTCGTCGTAGGCCGACCACGCGAGCGTAATGGAATAGGTCCGCCACTGGCCCTCCACAGCCATCGCAATCTGATCGTCCGCGATGCGGTCGAAATCCCAGGCGTTGGATTCCGCCAGGGTCTCAACGATGTCGATTGGATGAACGTCTTCTGTCAGAAACTCTTCGGAGAGTGACATGCCGGGCCTCATTCGTTGTCGCCCCAGTCTTTTGAGTTGCAACTAGGGCTTGGTGCCTGCTCTAGGTTCGGCGGGATGAGCCGCCGTCCTTACAACATATGGTGCGAGCAAAGAGAGGCCTGTGTAAAGAAGTATTTTCGTGACAGTCAAGCGTCGCCGCAAATGTGGCAGTTGATTGCACCCTGCCAGCGAGATTTGCAGCAATGCGACTTGAGGGAACCGGATGGGGAACTGTTTTGCGTGTTGGTCCAATGCGCCGAGCGCTCTGGCCCCGGAATCGGAGTGCGTTCGGCATCCGCCCCCAAGCGATACCGGGGCCATGAAAGGGTGCGATTTCCGATTCTGACCAACACGGTTGGCACCGTCTCGCACACAGCCATCGAACCGAAAGCCATGGCTCGCGACGAACGGAATCGGCACCGGTTGATGGAAATTCCGTTGCCTGTCCCGGAATGGTCTCAACCTGCTCCGGGGCCTTTCGGCCGACCGACCCATCGGAGCCGTCGCCGACGCAATCAGGTGTCGTTTGCACGCAAGAGGAATGCGTCGAAAAACCGGGCCAATTCGTCGTAGCCATCGAGCGGGAGAACGTGTGCAATGTACTGGTCGGGACGCACCACGATCATGCAACCACGCGCCCGATCGATACCACGCATCTCGAATATGTCCCCCGCCCCCTTGTGATCGACGCAAAAGACCTTCTCGTGGTCTTGCAGGCCAAGCGTTCCCTTAGTGGGCTTCAACAGGGTTGGCATCTCTTCGTACGCGAGGTCTTCGAACGTTTGCTGGAAGACAGCGCGCACATCGAACAACGCGTCGATATCCTCGTCTGGTTTCGTGTATTTCAGAACTGGCGAGTTCGCGTCGGTTTCGAGCCAGTCGGCAAGCCTATGGATTGCCGAACCGGGGGAGGAGCCGTCGTTCCGGCCAGCGAAGGCGTAAATCCGCCAACGGCCATCCGCTTCGGCGACGTGACCAAGCTGCATTTGCATGGCATCCGAAACACGTACCACCGGAGCGGAGTGGAAGCGGCGGCCGATCTCCTCGCCGGTTGCCAACGCCTGATGGATTGGCGCTCCGACGAGCATCGATTGATCGTATCTGACGGCGAGGCCGCCGGTGAACTCCAGATTCTCGATGAACTGTTTCTGAAAGCGCGGCATGTCTAGGCCATCGAGCTCGGATTCTCCCGGAGGAGCCGACATGATCCGCGCCCATTCATGGTCCGTGTCGACGAGCCGTTTTGCCTCTACCCATCGTTCCGCAGAGTAGCTGTGCAAGAGGCTTGCATCCGTGCGCCCCTGAAACACATGTGCCAGCTTCCAACCAAGGTTGAACGTGTCTTGCATCGAGACGTTCATTCCTTGGCCAGCCTTCGGGCTGTGCGTATGGCAAGCGTCTCCGGCAGTGAAGACACGGGGCGTTCGCCCCTCGGTATCGCCGTCGGGCACGTCATCGAAACGGTCGGTCATCCGGTGGCCGATTTCATAGATCGACCACCACACGACTTCCTTCACGTCTATTGTGTATGGCCGCATGATCCGGTTGGCCGCGGCGATCATGTGGTCTGCCGTGAAATTGCGGCTTGCAACGCGTTCGTCCGGGTTGAGCTTGTCGAGTTCCACGTACATGCGGAAGAGGTAACCACCCTCGCGCGGCAGGATCAGGACATTGCCCTCCTGCGCCGAGGCGATCAGGCATTTCTGGCGCACATCCGGGAAGTCGGTATTGGCAAGTATGTCCATCACGCCCCACGCCTGATGCGATGCATCACCATGCAACTCGCCCCCGATGGCCTTGCGCACGTTGGACCGGGCTCCGTCGCAACCAACGACGTAGTTCGCACGCAAGACAGCCGTCTCACCGGCATTGATCCCGGTGTTTTCCAGCGTGACGGTCACTGGATGCTCGTCAGTGGTCGTGTCGACCGTCAGGTCGCGGAGCGCCCATCCATAGTCCGGTTCCAGCCGCGACGGTGATTTCCGGGCCACGTCGAGAAAGAGCTCGTGCACGCGCGCTTGGTTTATCAATGTATGAGGCATCTCGGAGGAATCGTCGGCCACGTCCTGCACACGGCCAATTCGCCGGATATGCGCCGGATTCTCAGGGTGCGGCGTCCAGAATGTCGTCTGGTTAACCCAATAGCTTTCGCGCTTGACCTTTTCACCAAAACCGAAGGCTTGGAACATCTCCATCGTGCGGGTGTTCACGCCGTCGGCCTGACCTTTCTCGATTGGCCCAGGCTTCCGCTCAATGATCATCGTTTTGATCTCAGGGAATTGTGAAAGCTGCGCGGCGAGGCACAGGCCAGCCGGACCACAACCGACAATGAGCACATCGACCTTCTCCGGAAGCGGCGCGAATTGTGTGCGGTCACGCCGCTCAGGTGCAGCGTTCTTGATGTCCGGGTTTCCCCCGCGAAAACCGTCGAGATAGTATTGCATCTTTCTCCCCTTCCAGCGCACGGCCGGTCGCACCTGCGACGCCCTCCCAAATAGTATCTATGCTTACTAAGCTGGGTCAATAAATAAATACGTATACATATTATACTGCGTAATAATTTGTTTTTATTATTTTTTTGCCCTCCAATCTGAAATCCATCACGTCACCGTCCCTGTCTCGGAGTGTCGCGAATCTGCTCTCACCGGCCCGGCAGCGATCTCGGAACCGACCATTTCGATCTGCCGAGCGTTGCCCAAGTGGTGGGAGCCGGTGGGTCTCGTTTCAGGGCGGATTAACCGAAGTCGATCTCGCCAGTTGAGAATGCCTTTCTCTGGACTGTTTACTGGGCTACCGCAGACCAAAAGCGACCAAACCGGTGAAGGTCGCCGCGAACCGCCGCTCATTCGCAATTCCGAAAGGCCCCGGGCTCACCGCCAGTCCCGGCCGATCGAAACAACCGGACACGCGGCTGGCCGCACATGTGCGCAACGATGCGGGACCACGGTCCGGTGAGACGGTGCCGATCCCATAGTCTACGCCGTTCTTCGGTTTCGACACCTCTGCCGGGATGAGCCACCGTCGCGCATACGGGTTAGATCGGCTGGAGCGGACGACAACGTATACCTAGCGGAAGGTGGGTCAGCCCTGTCGCCACGATGCCTTGGCTTCGGCATGGCTCCCACCAAGATCACTGTTCTGGAGGGGACTGACGTGGTCGTGGCGTAGAGTCCATGCGCCCGGAAATGGAGGTCCCGGCAGACCAGTTTCCCGGCATCGCCGAAAACTAAATGGCGAGAATGGCAAAGGAACTTCGCGAAACGGTCAACAACCGCTCCGCCCTGGACGCACCAAATCCTTCACATGGCTGAAAGAGGTGTTCGCCCCCCCTTGCCGCAGGCCGCCAACGCACATCGGCACGCCACGTACACCAGTCAGAACCAGAGAGACTTCATTCTATGTGCACCAGCGACCGGGCGCATGTGTTTAGCCTCGCCATGGCTCATGAAGAAGCCCCGGCGCGGGCGCGCCGGGGCTTCGGATGCTCAAGTCGTTCAAGCGGCTCGAATGCCACCCATCCCTGCAGAACACGCCCGCCGTGCGTTACTCCTCGGGCTCGAACGCAGACAGACCCTTGAGGATGTCGATGGCATAGGCAAGTTGGTAGTCTTCTTCGCGCAATGCGGCGGCGTCCTCGGCCTTCTGGCGCTCTTCCTCGATCTGCCGCCGTTCGTCTTCGGTCAAGCTGTCGTTGTCGAGCCGGCCGCGAAGATCGGCTTCCGATCTTGTGAAATGATCCAGCGCCTCGTTTTCTTCCTCATCCTCGGCGTCGGGGCGCGCGGCGGGTTGTTCCACGACGATATCGGGAGAGACGCCAAGCGCCTGGATCGACCGGCCAGACGGGGTGTAGTAGCGCGCCGTGGTCAGCCGCATCGCGCCGTCGCCCTTGAGCGGCATCACGGTCTGCACGGAGCCCTTACCGAAACTCTGCGTGCCCACGACAATGGCACGGCGATGGTCCTGCAGCGCGCCCGCAACGATCTCGGACGCCGAAGCCGAGCCACCGTTGATCAGCACGACGACGGGCTTGCCCTCCGCCAGATCTCCCTCGGTGGCGTTGTATCGGTCGCCATCCTGCGGGTCGCGGCCACGGGTGGAGACGATCTCGCCCTTGTCGAGGAAACCGTCGGACACCTTGATCGCCTGTGTCAGCAGGCCGCCCGGGTTATTGCGCAGGTCGAGCACGAAGCCGTTGACCTTGTCGATCCCGCCAAGCTCCTCGACCGCCTCTTTCATGCCTTCTTCGAGGTTGGGATAGGTCTGGTCGTTGAACGTCGTGATCCGAAGCACAACCGTGTCACCCTGGGTTCGCGTACGAACCGCCGTGAGCTTGATCGTGTCGCGGACGATGGTCACGTCAAAGGGCTCATCCAGACCTTCGCGGACAATGGTGATGAGGATCTCGGAGCCAACCGGGCCGCGCATCAGATCAACCGCATCATCCAGGGTCAGGCCAAGTACGCTTTCGCCATCGACGTGTGTGATGAAGTCGCCGGCCTCAATACCGGCCTCATCGGCCGGTGTATCATCGATGGGCGAGACGACTTTTACGAACCCTTCTTCCTGGGTCACTTCGATGCCCAGACCGCCGAATTCGCCACGGGTCTGCACGCGCATATCGTCGGCGTCATCTGGCGACAGGTAACTTGAATGCGGATCGAGCGATACGAGCATACCGTTGATCGCCGCCTCGATTAGCTCACGCTCGTCGACCTCCTCGACATACTGCGCGCGGATCCGCTCGAAAATATCCCCGAACAGGTCGAGTTGCTCATAGATCGAGCTTTTGCGGTCGGCCTCCTGGGCGAGCAACGGTCCTGCCACCTGGGTTGTCGCCACCGTGCCTGCCACCACGCCGCCAAGTGCGGCCATCACGAACTTCTTCATGCGGTCCTCATTCGTCCTGTATCGCAGCGAACCAGCCGGAGGGGTCCACCGGGGCCTCGCCCAGTCTCAGCTCCATATAGAGCGTTTCGCTGCGCTCGTCGCCCCTACTCTCTTGCGGATCGATGTCACCCGTACCCGTAGCGGGCATTGCGCCGCCCATCAATCCAAGAGGCGCACCGGCAGATATCACCTCGCCCGGCGCACCATAGACCGTTTCCATGCCGGCGAGCACCAGAAGAGTGTCATTGGCAGGCTCAACGATCATCACGTTTCCGTAGTCGAGCAATGGCCCCACGTAACGGATCGTGGCCGCCGCGGGCGACGTGACCATGGCACCGGGCCGCGTGGCAATGATCTGTCCCGGCCGTTTTGTGCCGGAGGCATCCGGCTGCCCGTAGCCGCGCAACAGAACGCCGCGTACGGGCCAGGGGAGCGTTCCGCGCAGGGCTGCGAAATCGGCATTCTCTTCGGGCGAGAGCGCGAGTGTGCCGAGGCCCGCGGCAAATGCATCGAGCGACTCGGAGGTTTCTCGCAAGCGCTTCATGCGCTCCGGATCTGCGGTGAAACGTTTCGGGAGATCCGTGCGGGCGGCCATTGCTTGCGATAGCGCGGCCCGCGCCTCCTGCACCCCACGCAAACCGTCCGAGAGCGCCTCCCCGGCCTCGTCCTGCACCGCGCGAAGCAGGACGATCTGTTCCAGATCGGCACGCAGGCGTTCCACGTCGGCCTGCACCTCCGGGGTAAGATCCCGCAGCATCATGGCGGACCGAGCCGTGCCGATTGGGCCGGACGGATGCAGCAGAAGAAGTGGCGCAGGAGACCTGCCGATCGACGTAAGCGCCCCCAAGAGTTGAGAAATGTCGGCCTCGCGCGCACTCAGCCGCTCGCTGAGTCTGCGCTCTTCACGAGCGGCAAGGCGCATACCGGCGCGCAAGGCGGCGAGACCGTCCTCGTATGCCTCCACGGTTCGTGTCAACGCGCGCACGCGGCTGCGCGCGCTACCGGCCTCCTGCAACGACTCTGCCGCGGCATCCAATTGGGCGGAGGCATCCCGGGCGAGATCCACCGGGCCGGTTTCGGCCAAGGCCACGGCCGAGACGGCGATCAGCGATGCGGCCAACAGCCCTGGTTTGATCATGTGTCGATCAGGCTCTTTCCAGTCATTTCCTCGGGCTGGGCAAGGCCCATGAGTTCGAGGATAGAGGGCGCGACATCGGCCAGTCTACCGTCGTGCAGCGCCGCGCCCTCGGGGCCGTTGAACAGGATGACGGGAACGAGGTTCGTGGTGTGGGCGGTATGCGGCCCACCGTCCTCTGCGAACATGGTCTCGCAATTGCCGTGGTCGGCGATCACGATCATGGCGCCGCCAACTTTCTCAAGTGCCGCCACGACCTTGCCAAGCCCATCATCCACCGCCTCGCAAGCCGCCATCGCGGCTTCAAGAATGCCGGTGTGCCCCACCATATCGGGGTTGGCGTAATTGGTGACGATCAGGTCATACCCCTGCTCGATGGCCTCGACGAACTTCTCGGTCACCTCGGGCGCCGACATTTCAGGCTGCAGGTCGTAGGTCGCCACCTTGGGCGATTTCGGCATGAAACGATCCTCGCCCGGATAGGGAGTCTCCACCCCGCCGTTGAGGAAGAATGTCACATGCGGGTACTTTTCCGTCTCCGCGAGGCGAAATTGCGTCTTGCCCTGCTTGGAGACCCATTCGCCCAGGGTATTCACGATGTCCTGCGCCGGGAAGATCACGTCCATGTACGCGTTGTGCTGGTCGGAGTACTCGACCATACCGCAGATCGCCCCCCAATCCGGCCGTGCGGAGGCGTCGAACTCGGCAAAGCCGGGCTCCGCCAGCGCCCTGAGGATCTCGCGGGCGCGGTCGGCGCGGAAATTGAGGAACAAAAGCCCGTCGCCATCGTTGGGCTGCACATAGCCGGCAACACGGGTGGCGGAGATGAACTCGTCGGTCTCGCCGCGATCGTAGGCGGCAGTGCAGGCGGCGGCGCCGCTATCCGCTTCGAAGTCGGCGGTGCCGGACACGAACAGGTCGAAACCCTTCTGCACCCGCTCCCAGCGGTTGTCGCGGTCCATCGCCCAGTAGCGGCCAACCACGCCGCCAACCCGCGCGCCCTCGGGCAGATCGGCTTCAAACTGCGCAACTTGCTCTGAGCCGGATTTCGGCGGAACGTCTCGTCCGTCGGTCAGCGCGATGATCTGCACTGGAACGCCGGCTTCCGCGATCACCTTGGCCGCGGCGACGATATGGTTCTGGTGCGAATGAACCCCGCCCGGCGAGACCAGGCCGGAGAGATGCGCTGTACCGCCTGTCTCCTTCAGCTTGGCGATGAAGCCCTGCAGCGCGTCCCTTTTCGGAAAGGACCCGTCCTCGATCGCCAGGTCGATCTGGCCGAGATCCATGGCAACGACGCGGCCGGCACCGATATTGGTATGCCCGACCTCCGAATTCCCCATTTGGCCAGTGGGCAGGCCCACGTCGTTCCCGAAGGTCACGAGCGTGGCTGTCGGGCAGGTTTCCATGAGCCGGTCGTAGGTTGGCGTTTTGGCCAGAACCGGCGAGTTACCTTCCTCCTTCGGCGGCTTGGTACCGATCCCCCAGCCATCGAGGATGCAAAGAACGACAGGTTTGGGAATGCTCATCGGGAGGTCTCCTTGGTTGCCGCTTTGGTAGTGCCGTTAGCGCCAAATTGGAACCGATAGAGCGCCGCAGGGCCGGAATTGCACGATTTCGCAGCGTGCATGGCTTGCCCGCGTGAGCCCCCCGAAAGAAACGATCTTTCCGGGAAAGATCGTGCCTTCGGCGAGGATGTTTAGAGACAGAAGAAGCGGTAAATCCCGCCGCCGCGCCGCAGGCGCGGCCCGGCCCAACCCCGAGCGACCGCCAGTGGCGGGAGACGAGGGGGCGGGAGTTCCCCGCGATCCGTCTATCAAACGCGGTGGTACGGGGCGCCGGCGAGGATGGACGTCGCGCGGTAGATCTGTTCGGCAAGCATCACGCGCGCCAGCATGTGCGGCCAGACCATCGGGCCGAAGGACAGGGCAAAATCCGCCTCCGCCACCAGCCCCGGATCAAGCCCGTCGGCAC
The DNA here is from genome assembly GCF_001509585.1 of Tropicimonas marinistellae. GTDB lineage: Bacteria > Pseudomonadota > Alphaproteobacteria > Rhodobacterales > Rhodobacteraceae > Tropicimonas > Tropicimonas marinistellae. The sequence goes on from NZ_LNCI01000004.1 coordinate 380,301, forward strand.
CACCAATCACAAAAGCAAGGGACTGCGAGCCCGTGTCCCGCCAGTCGGCGATCCGTTTCGCAAAACGAGGGGAGTCGAGTGTCTTTCCCCGTTCGTCCATCGCCACGAGCCGGGCGCCGCGCGGAAGCGCCTTGCGGATCAGCGCGGCCTCTCCCGCCTTGCCACCGCCCTTGCGTTCATCGACCTCCGCCACGGAGACCTGCGTAATCCCCAGCGGGCGGCCTGTACGTTCCGCGCGCTGGAGATACTCCGCAACCAGCGACATTTCGGGACCGGGCCGAAGCCGGCCGACGGCCACGATCTGCAGGCGCATCAGGTTTTCGGCGTCGCCTGCCCGACGCTGCCGGTGGGCAGCCACATCTTTTCGAGCTGGTAGAACTCGCGCACCTCGGGTCGGAACACGTGGACGATCACATCGCCCGCGTCAATCAGCACCCAGTCGCCCGCATCCTTGCCCTCGACCTTGGAGGAAATACCGAAGTCGGCCTTCAGCCGCTCCACGAGTTTCTCCGAAATCGCCGCGACCTGGCGCGATGAGCGGCCGGAACAGATGACCATCTGGTCCGCCATTTCCGATTTGCCGCGTAGGTCGATGGCGACCACGTCTTCGGCCTTGTCTTCGTCGAGTGAGAAGAGGATGCGTTCGAGCAGCGTGTCACCCGCAATGGTGGACTGGTCAAACTCGGTCGGCACGCTCATGGGTGCCACTTCTGCCGCCGTTGGCGTGGCGGCCTCCGCTTGGTGAGACAGGACATTGCCCTCCTGATAACGCGCCGCCTGCGTCCCGGCGCTGGACGTGGAACCACGATAGCACCGGAATCGTGACGGCTCAACGACAGCCACGCTGTGCACAGGTCCAGCCGAATTCTTGCATGGTTTCACGGCAACAGCGGCCCATTCAGTGCAGAATGCGGGTCGAAGCGCCGATTTTTGCGACCGACTCGGCGGTTTCTGCCCGTTGACCGGCAACCGCCTCGACGGCGACCGCGAGCAGCAGTAGCGCTGCGATCAGCGCAATGTGAACGTCTCTGTAGATCCTGCTCATCAGCGGGCGGTCCGATTGCTTGAAAAATCCGGGTGAGGAAGTTGCGGATAAAAGCGCTTTGAGGCAGGAGTTCAAGCCCTGCGACAAAATGTCAGGCTTACCAGGCATGCCATCATCCAGAACGGTCCAACGCTTCGCCAGGCGCACCGTCGAGGAGCCGCACTTCGCGCTGCGGGAACGGGATCTCGATATTTGCCGCCTGGAATGCATCCCAAAGCGCCAGGTAGACATCGCCCCGGACGTTGGTGAGCCCCTTGGTCGGGTCGGATATCCAGAAGCGCAACACGTAGTCGATGGAACTGTCGCCGAAGTTGGTGATATGGCAGACCGGTGTCCGCACCTTCAACACGCGTTCAACAGTCTCCGCCGCCTCGATCGCACTGCGCCGGACAAGATAGGGGTCACTCGCATAGGCCGCGCCGAATGTGATGTCGAGGCGGACGTACTGGTCGGAATGCGTCCAGTTCACGACCTGACCCGTAATCAGATCCTCGTTTGGTATCAGGTATTCCCGACCGTCGCGCGTTACCACCGAGACATAGCGGGCCCCAAGCGATTGGATCCAGCCGAAGGTCTCGCCGAGAGAGATGACGTCTCCCGGTTTGATAGATTCGTCCATCAGGATGATGATGCCCGAAACGATGTTGGAGACGATCTTCTGCAGGCCGAATCCGATGCCGACACCGATTGCCCCCGACAGCACGGTGAGCCCTGTCGGATCGAACCCGACGGCGCGCAATCCAAGGAAAACGGCGGATACGTACAATACCGCCTGTAGAATCTTGCCGAGCAGGACCCCGAGCGTGGGCGAGATATTCTCGCTCATGCGTATGCGCCGGTTCGCTGCATTGGAGACACCGCGTGCGAGAAAGACGAGCGCACCGGTGATGACCAGTGCCTGCACGACGTTCAGCAACGACAGACGGAAGGTCTTGATCTCGACGGCGATGGCATCGAACAGCGCATAAGCGTCATCCAGCAGCCCGACGAAGTAGAGCGTGACGTAGATCCACGCCGCCCAGTTCACAAGCCGCCGCATGAGCGGGTTCCCGATCAGGCGCGTCGCCACGCCGATGATGAGCCATGCAAGCGCAATCGTGCCGACAACGACCAGAATGTAACTTCGCGACGGAAAGAGACCCATGATCTCCCGCATCACGTAGATCGTTGCCCAGCAAAGTACGACGAAGGTGATTAGCCGGACGCGCCGTTGCAGCATGACGAGGATGCGGAGCTGCGCCTTGCTCCGCCCTTCCAGACCGCGGATCCAGTCGTGCATGCGTGGGGATACATACCACCCCACGAGCTGGGAAAGGACGAGCATTGCCGCGATCAGTCCTAGCTGGAACAATCGCGACGGTAAAAACATCAGGCGGGCGGAGAGCTCCAATTGCTCTGCGAGGGTTTTCAACTCTGCAAGGAAGGCCTGAATGTCCTGCTCCATGGTTCAGGATTGCATTCAAATTACCGGTGGTGCAATGCCCAAGCCCTTGCGGCGCGGGCCAAGTGATTGTACCGGAAGGCGCATGGCAAAGACCGTCGACATGGACGACCACGCGCGCCTGCCCTGGCGCTTTCATGGCCTCGAAGGCCGGGCCACCGCGAACCTATGAGCGCTGGCGGCCGGTAGGGTCGGCCGCCGCCCGCCACACTTCCATGTCGCACATCACATACCCGAACGAGAGAAAAGCAAATGACCGCCGCCAAGACGCTCTACGACAAGATCTGGGACGCCCACGTTGCCGATGAGGCGGAGGACGGGACCTGCCTGCTCTACATCGACCGCCACCTTGTCCACGAGGTCACGAGTCCGCAGGCGTTCGAAGGTCTGCGTATGGCCGGCCGGAAGGTGCGCGCGCCGGAGAAGACAATCGCCGTGCCCGATCACAACGTACCCACGACACCGGACCGCGAGCAGGGCATCAAGAACGAAGAGAGCCGCATCCAGGTTGAGGCGCTCGACAAGAATGCCCGCGAATTCGGCGTGAACTACTACCCTGTGGACGACATCCGGCAGGGAATCGTTCACATCGTCGGACCGGAACAGGGCTGGACGCTCCCCGGCATGACGGTCGTGTGCGGCGATAGCCACACCGCCACGCATGGTGCCTTCGGCGCGCTGGCCCACGGCATCGGCACGTCCGAAGTCGAGCACGTGCTCGCGACCCAGACGCTGATCCAGAAGAAATCCAAAAACATGAAGGTGGAGATCACCGGAAAGCTACGTCCGGGCGTCACTGCCAAGGACATCACCCTTGCGGTGATCGGCAAGACCGGCACCGCCGGCGGCACCGGCCACGTGATCGAGTACTGCGGCGAGGCGATCCGCTCGCTGTCCATGGAGGGTCGGATGACCGTCTGCAACATGGCGATCGAGGGCGGCGCGCGTGCCGGCCTGATTGCACCGGACGAAACGACCTTCGAATACATCAAGGGCCGCCCCCATGCACCGAAGGGCGCACAGTGGGAAGCCGCGCTGACCTGGTGGAAGACGCTCTACACCGATGAGGGCGCGCATTTCGACAAGGTCGTGACGATCAAGGGCGAGGATATCGCGCCCGTCGTCACATGGGGCACCTCGCCCGAGGACGTGCTGGCGATCACAGACAATGTGCCGAGCCCGGAGGATTTCGCTGGCGGCAAGGTTGACGCCGCCCGGCGTTCACTTGAGTACATGGGCCTGAAACCTGGCACGCCGTTGTCCGAGGTCGCAATTGACGCGGTTTTCATCGGGTCCTGCACGAATGGCCGGATCGAAGACCTGCGCGCCGCGGCGGAGATCGTGAAGGGCAAGAAAATCGCCACGGGTGTGCGCGGCATGGTCGTACCGGGTTCGGGCCTGGTTCGATTGCAGGCCGAGGAAGAAGGGCTGGCGGAGATCTTCGAGGCGGCGGGTTTCGAATGGCGCATGGCGGGCTGCTCCATGTGTCTGGCGATGAACCCGGACCAACTTGCGCCAGAAGAGCGTTGCGCCTCCACATCAAACCGCAATTTCGAGGGGCGGCAAGGGTTTAAGGGGCGTACACATCTGATGAGTCCGGCAATGGCGGCCGCCGCTGCGATCACGGGAAGGCTGACAGACGTCCGCGACCTGATGTAAGGTTCGACGCAGTATGCGTCGTATTTGGGATCAGTGTATTGGGGAGAGAAGCGGCATGAGCGAATGGGCACGGTGGCTTCTCCTTGGCGTATTGTCGGTCACCTTCGGCTCCTTTGCGCTGGCCAATGCCTATGGGGCATCTCAGGCGGTTACGCTCGTCACCGGATCTCTTCTCATTGTCGCCGGCGTCATCCAGGTCGGCGTCGGCATCCACGATACCGGTGCCGCGAACAAGCTGATCTCCGTGATCCTTGGCTTGCTGGTGACAACCCTGGGGTTGCTGCTACTGCGCAACCCTTTCCAGGGAATGCGCTCGCTGGCGCTACTTGTGACAGTTTTCATCGGTGCGGCCGGCGTTCTGCGGCTCGTCTGGGCATTACGGATGCGCAACACCAAATACTACTGGACGATGCTGATCTCCGGCGCGCTGTCGGTGCTTCTTGCCGGGTATATCTTCTCCAGCTTCGACCAGACATCCAAGCGCCTGTTGGGTACGCTCCTCGGGATCGAGATGATTTTCAACGGCGTCGCGCTTGTCGCGCTTGCATTGTTCCTGCGTGCCAATCGCGACGAGACGTAGCACGGCGCCGGGGCTCACCGCCACAGGAGGCGCCTACAGAAACACCTCGGTTACGGTCCACCAGGCGCCGACGGCCGCAATGACGGCAGAGGCCGGAATGGCCACGCGTGCCCGGTACCACGGTTGATGTCCGAACGGCAGACCGACCAGAATGAACGCCGCAAGGACCACGATGAGTTGACCGAGTTCGACCCCTATGTTGAACCCGATCAACCCGGCGGCGAATTGCCCTCCCTGCAAGCCGACCTCTTCCAGCACCGTGGCGAAACCCAATCCATGCAAGAGACCAAAGCCGAAAACCACTGCGATGCGAGCCCAGCCAAATTGTGCTCCGAGCATGTTCTCAACGGCGACATAGACAATGGACAGCGCGATGAGCGGCTCAACGATTGAGGACGGCACCGACAGGATCCCAAGAGCCGCGAGCGCGAGGCTGATGGTATGGGCTGCGGTAAATGCCGTGATCTGCGCCAGCAGCGGCCCAAGTCGTAGCGAATAGAAGAAAAGACCCAGTACAAACAAGATATGGTCAGTGCCCATGGGGACGATGTGATGAAACCCAGAGGCCACGTATCGCGTAAAGGTCTGCAGGGCGTCGTCTTGCTCCACCGCGGCGCGCGGAAGCGGCGCGCTCATCTCGCCGCTTCGAAGAATGGCCGTGTAGCCGGTACGCTCACCGCTGACATGCCGCACCGACAGTGGCCCCATTGTTCCGGACCAGCCAATGCGCACGGGGGTTCCGTCGTCCGGCAACGCGGCTCCGACCGTGAGGACGGACTCGCGCGGTCGTTCCACATCGCCCACCGCCGGTACTCGCAGTGCCAGCAAGTCCGGCGTGAGAGCCGTTTCCCCAGCCGTGAGGAAGAACTGTGATCTTATTGCGGGCCAGACACTCTGGAAGGCTGCCTCAAGTACCTCGGGATGCAGTGTCCTGAGACGATCATGATAGCCGGAGAGCGGCGAGTCGTTGGTGTCGGTCAGGCTCGCGAGGTCCATTCCAGCAACAAGCGGTTCCAGCGTAAGTCGGATGGACACCTCGACGCGGTCACGACCCACGGTCACATCCGCAACGGACGGCCGGAGCGGGTGGGCCAGTGTCGGCAACGTCACCGCAAAAAACAGCATGACACAGATCAGCCCGCGCCACGCAAGCGTCTGTGCAACGTCCCTGGCCGCAACGCCAAACCACACGCTCGAATTGACTGGGCCGTTCCGACGGCTTTCCACGACGCGCGCTAGATAACGGCGCGAATGCACGTCGCGCGGACCTACCCGGAATGGCGCACGGGATGTCTTTTTGGGGCGGAAGGGTCTCATTGTCTTCGTCCACATTGCACAGCGCCCGCGGCCGCGTCGTACCCCGCCACCGCGTTTCCGGCAACGCTTGCTCCCGCCATCGGCCTGCGGTATTTCCCCCCAACCCATCCCAGGAGCCAGATGCCATGGACAAGTTCACGACGCTGACAGGAATCGCTGCCCCGTTGCCGCTGATCAATATCGACACCGACATGATCATCCCAAAGCAGTTCCTGAAGACCATCAAGCGGTCCGGCCTCGGCGTGAACCTGTTCGACGAGATGCGCTACGATTCCGAAGGCAACGAAAACCCCGACTTCGTTCTGAACAAGCCCGCGTACCGGGAGTCGCAGATCCTTGTCGCGGGCGACAACTTCGGTTGCGGTTCGTCGCGCGAACACGCGCCCTGGGCGATCAAGGATTTCGGGATCCGCTGCGTGATTGCACCAAGCTTTGCCGACATCTTCTACAACAACTGCTTCAAGAACGGCATCCTGCCCATCGCCCTGCCGCAGGAAGACGTGGACAAGCTGATGGACGACGCCGAGCGGGGCGCCAACGCCGTGGTCACAATCGATCTGGAAAACCAGACCATCACCGGCCCCGACGGTGGCAAGATCTCGTTCGAGATCGACACCTTCAAGAAGCACTGCCTGTTGAACGGCCTTGATGATATCAGCCTTACGTTGGAAAAATCGGCCGCAATCGACACCTTCGAAACCCAGGCAGCACAATCTCGCCCTTGGGTTTGAAAACCGCAAAAACACAAGATGTTGGGCCGCCCCGGAAGGGCGGCCTTTTTTTTACCACATCTTTGATGCAAAGGCGCACCAGTTTCCCCGCAAAACCGCCGGATTGATTTTGTTAACCATAACCGTGACTTGCCGGGCGAAGTGAAAGAAGGCAGAAATTGGGCAAAGTTGAGGCAAAATCTCGTCGCAGGCGAGACAACAACGCCCGTAACAGGCCGCGGCAACGCATCGCGATCGGACGAGGCGAAGGAAACGGGTAGTGCTTACGAAGCTGACAAGCGCAGGTGTGCGCGCAATGCTCGTGGCGGTTCTGGTGGCGACGCCGTCGCTCCTACTTCCAGCCGTCAGCAGCGACACGTCCCAGATCGTGGTCCTGGTGGGCATGGCCTGCGCGGTGCTGACATTCGTCGAGTACGCCTCCGTTTATCCAAGCCTCGTGGAATTCCGCGACGCCCCACCCTTCAATCGCATCCGCTTCCTTTCCCTCTTCCTGACTGTCTTCCTGCTCTCCGTGCTTGCGCGGGGAATGGTCGTGCCCAACGGTTTGACATTGTTCATGCAGGCTGTCGGCGCATTGATTGGCTATGCGTTGGACTTCCCCTACAGCCCGGTGCGCCTGGTGCTTCTCAGCTTGCCCGATACCGCGACGGCAGCCCAGATCGGCCAGATACGGGCTGCCTCCGGAATGGCCTATCTCATCGGGTTACTGGCAATTACCTTCTTCTACCTGATCCTGAAGCTGCACAATTGGCCCTCCCAGTCGGGCGCATTCAATGTCTGGATCAATCTGCCGACGTTCGACCCGACGGCCGGCGGAGACGTGGTTGACCGCCTGAAGCGGGATGCGCGCGTTAACCTCGCGTTAGGCTTTCTCCTGCCATTCATGATCCCGGCGATCGGCAAGGCCGCGGCAGAGCTCTTCGGCAATGCGATGATCAATGAACCGCAAACGATGATCTGGATGGTGTCGCTTTGGGCCTTCCTGCCTCTCAGCCTGTTCATGCGAGGAATCGCGATGTCTCGCGTCGCGGATATGATCCTGCAAATGCGTCGGCGCACCACCGCCGATCCGGCCACTGGCGGTTTGCTCACAACCTGACCACAATCCTCTTGCTGACCTTGCTTCTGGGCCAGCCGGTTCAGGCCGAAGCAGTGCGCGTGGCCACCTTCGCCACGGAACTGACCCGCAAGGGGCCGGGGCTGCTGCTGCGCGACATACTGAAGGGCGAAGACCCGCAGGTCGCCGCCGTAACTGAGGTGATCGCGGCGGTCGATCCGGACATTCTCCTGCTTACGGACATGGACCAGGATCTCGGCAATGTGGCGCTTTCGGCCCTTGCCGAACGGCTGGCGACAGCCGGTAGTCGCTATTCGCACATCTTTAGCCTACGCTCCAATGCCGGCATGGCGACGGGGCTCGACATGGACGGCAATGGCCGCACGGGCGAGCCACGGGATGCCCAGGGCTATGGACGGTTTGCCGGACATGGTGGCATGGCACTCCTGAGCAAGTTCCCCGTAGATGCGCCGGCCGTCCGCGATTTCTCAGCGCTGCTATGGAAGGACCTGCCAGCAGCAACGATGCCAGTCCATGACGGTGCCCCATTTCCATCGGAGGCCGCACTGGATATCCAACGGCTCTCGTCGGCGGGTCACTGGGACGTTCCGGTGTTGCTGCCGGACGGAACCGCCCTGCATCTGCTGGCTTTCGCCGCCACACCGCCGGTCTTCGACGGCCCCGAGGATCGAAACGGGCTGCGCAACGCCGACGAGATCGGCCTTTGGCAATGTTATCTGGACGGCGATCTCGGTGTCGTACCTCCACACCGGTTCATCGTATTGGGCAAAGCCAATCTCGATCCGGAGGACGGCAACGGTCGTCATCCGGCAATTCGGGATTTATTGGCGGACCCTCGGCTGCAGGATCCTGCGCCGCGCGGCGGAGGCGCGAGTGCGCAATCACGTGGCCACTTGGGCGATCCCGCTCTCGATACGGCCGACTGGCCGGAGCCGGATGACGGCGGGCCGGGCAACCTGCGTGTGGACTATGTGCTTCCGGCAGCGGATCTGCTCGTCACCGGAAGCGGAGTTTTCTGGCCAAGCGGCGCCGCGGAAGGCATCGCCGGCGCAGCGTCACGCCATCGGCTGGTCTGGGTCGATCTGGATTTGGACGATTAGCGCCAGCATTCAGCCAGATCGCGCATCGCACGCGGTCCGATCTCGGAAGATCATTCAGCTCTCGAATTCCCATTGAAATCGACACGGATAACCGAAGACGCGGCAGGCGCGCTTCTTGACCGGCACCCTGCCCGCAGGTACCTCCGCCGGGACACACACTGCGAGGAGCCGACACGATGACCACCCCTTCCCTTCTGATCCTGCCCGGCGACGGCATCGGTGCAGAAGTCATGACCGAAGTTCGAAAGGTCATCGACTGGTTCGGCGCCAAGCGCGACCTTGCGTTCGACGTAACCGAGGATCTGGTCGGCGGCGCAGCCTATGACAAGCACGGCGTGCCCTTGTCGGATGCGACCATGGCAAAGGCACAGGAAGTCGACGCCATTCTTCTCGGCGCGGTTGGTGGCCCGCAATACGACGACCTCGACTTCTCCGTGAAGCCGGAACGTGGCCTGCTGCGCCTGCGCAAGGAAATGGACCTCTACGCCAACCTGCGCCCCGCCCAGTGTTTCGACGCGCTGGCGGATTTTTCCTCCCTCAAGCGCGACGTGGTCGCCGGGCTCGATATCATGATCGTGCGCGAATTGACCTCCGGCATCTACTTCGGCGAGCCGCGCGGGATTTTCGAAGAGAACGGAGAGCGCGTAGGCCTCAACACACAGCGATACACCGAGAGCGAAATCCGGCGCGTGGCACGTTCGGCATTCGAACTGGCCAAACGGCGAAACAACAAGGTCTGCTCCATGGAGAAGGCCAACGTGATGGAATCCGGCATTCTCTGGCGCGGCGTTGTATCGGAAGTCCACGAGAACGAGTATCCGGAAGTAGAACTCTCGCATATGTATGCCGACGCGGGCGGCATGCAGCTCTGCCGTTGGCCCAAGCAGTTTGACGTGATCGTCACCGACAACCTCTTCGGCGACCTTCTTTCGGACGTGGCAGCAATGCTCACCGGCTCGCTCGGGATGCTTCCCTCCGCCAGCCTCGGCGCGCCGATGGAAAACGGTCGGCCCAAAGCCATGTACGAGCCCGTACACGGCTCCGCACCGGACATTGCGGGCCAGGGCAAAGCCAACCCGATTGCGTGTATCCTGAGCTTCGCAATGGCGCTCCGCTATTCCTTCGACGAAGGCACGGAGGCCGACCGGCTGGAAGCCGCCGTCGAGAAAGTGCTCGCTGACGGACTGCGCACCGGCGATCTGATGGGCCCAGAAGGCGGCACGCCTGTCTCCACGTCCGAGATGGGCGACGCAATCGTGGCTGCACTCACCAGCTCACTCTGAGAGAGCATTCAGTGCCCGCCGTCTCGGCGGGCACCCGCATGTCGGCCCTCATAAGGCTCGTATGCGCTTTTCATCTCGGCGGATCGGCGGTATCGGTGAGCCACTCCCGCAACATTCTGGCCGGGCCTACCCACATGCAAAACAATACCAAAGGCGCCCTTCTGGCGCTTCTTGCCTTTGGCATCTTCTCCACGCACGACGTGCTGGTCAAATATCTCGGCGGGTCCTACTCGACCTTCCAGATCGTGTTTTTCAGCGTATTGCTGGGGTTTCCCATCGCGACGCTGATGCTGATGAATGACCGGATGGACGGCAACCTGCGCCCGCGCCACCCGTGGTGGACCGCGTTGCGCACCATTGCGTCTGTCACCGTTGCCGCTAGCGCGTTCTACGCCTTCTCCGTGCTCCCCATGGCGCAAGTCTATGCGATCCTGTTCACCTCGCCGCTCTTGATCACGCTGCTCGCAATTCCCGTGCTGGGCGAATCCGTCGGAATTCGCCGCTGGATGGCCGTCATTGTCGGCCTCTGCGGCGTGCTGATCGTCCTCAATCCCGCGTCGTCATCGTTCAACATCGGCCACGCCGCGGCGCTCACCGCTGCCTTCGGAAGCGCCCTTGCGTCGATCATCGTGCGCAAGATCGGCCACGAAGAGCGCAGCGTCGTACTCCTGCTCTACCCGATGATGGCAAACGTCATTCTGATGGGTGTTCTTTTGGCCTTTGTGTACAAACCGATGCCGATCCGAGACTTCGGTGTCGCGGCGCTCATCGCCGTCATGGCCTTCGCGGCGACGCTGATAATAATTGCCGCGTACAAGGCGGGCGAGGCCGTTATCGTCGCCCCGATGCAATACTCGCAGATCCTCTGGGCGACGGCATACGGCTTCCTCTTCTTCGACGAGCGTCCGTCACTCAACACCGCCGTCGGGGCATCCGTAATCATCGCCAGCGGTGTCTACATCGTCATGCGGGAGGGGCGCGGCAACACGTCGGAGAACCGCCCGGTGCTTCGCACGCGCAGCCGCTTCGACGCAGGGACCTACCTGCGCGTCGGCACGCTCCTGCGCCGTCAGGCCGCACAAGAAAAGGCGGCGGAAAACACAGAAGCATGACCGCAAACCCTTGCCATTACCCTGATGCTTCTGTAATCGCCACCGTCACGGTCGGAGTGTAGCTCAGCCTGGTAGAGCACTGTCTTCGGGAGGCAGGGGTCGGAGGTTCGAATCCTCTCACTCCGACCAATCGCACCAAATCGTCTACGAGACCATTTCGGTTCGGGCCCATGGCACGACCCGTGCGCCGCCGTACTGCACAGGCTTCCGGAAGTGAGCCGGTATCGGTAAGCTGGTGGCCGGGAGGTGACGCTGGTGGCACGGGAGCCCGAAAGTTCGCTCATGACCGAACCCGGTCCGTTCAACGACGCTGCATGGACAGAAGTCCTGCAGGCCGTGGACAGAACCTATTCGGAACTGGTGGGGTACCAGGAACAGCTCGAAACGCGAAACAACGAGCTTCAGGCTCTGCGGCTCGTTCTTGCTTCGATCCTGAACTCGGTCACCGATTTTCTCGTCGTGATTTCGCGCGACGGCCGGATCGAGGAGGCCAGCACATCGTTCCTCGCGGCGCTACAGGTGAACAAGGCTACGTTGCTTGAAACACGGGTTGTCGATTGTGTCGTTTCCAGCGATCGCCAGGCCCTGAGCGATGCCCTTGCACAAGTGACCCGCGGGCGCCAGGACGCCACCCTGGAGGTGCGCCTGGAGACGCCCACCGGCGACGACCCGGTGGAAATGCGGATCGCCCCGCGCCTAGACCGGCGCCGCAAGCAGGTGGGGGCCGTCCTGACCGGCCGGCCACTGGGAGAGTTGCGCCGCGCCTACTCCGAACTGGAGGAAAGTCACCGGGCGTTGCAGGACACACAATCTCAACTCGTCCGCAATGAGAAGCTCGCGTCACTCGGCCGATTGCTGGCTGGGGTCGCGCATGAACTGAACAACCCGATCAGCTTCGTTTACGCGAATGCCCACGCTCTGGAGAAATACGCGAGCCGATTCGAGACCTATTTCGAGCGTGTCCAGAACGGTGCCTCGCGGGACGAATTGATCGCGCTACGCCGCGAACTTCGCCTCGACCGCGAGATGAAGAATCTCCGGACCGCCGTCGACGGCGCTCGCGACGGGGCCGAACGTGTGCGCGATATCGTGGAAGATCTCCGTAGGCTGTCGGCGGATGGGTCCGGCGAAATGACCCGGTTCGATCTGGTGGAGACCTCACGGGTCGCGGCCGATTGGGTCGACCGTGGCACCAAGTCCGGCGTGAAGCTGATCTACGAGGGGCCGGGCCAGCTCATGGTATCCGGCCGCCCCGGGCACATCCAACAGGTGGTCATGAATCTGGTCCAGAACGCCGTGGATGCCGTTGCGGAGACCGAGGCGCCAGAGATCCGAATCTCGCATCGGCTGGAGGGCGAACGGGTGGTTCTGGAAGTGTCTGACAATGGTCCCGGCGTATCGCCGGAGCTGGCCGCAGCGATCTTTGACCCGTTCTTCACCACCAAGGATGTGGGCAGCGGCACCGGGCTCGGGCTGTCTATCAGCCACAAGATCGCCGAGGAGCACGGCGGCACGCTTCGGCTATGCGAACAGGTTCCGAACGGCGCCTGCTTCCGGCTCGAACTTCCTGCAGTGGGCCAGCGCCCGTGAACGTTCTATGGCTGCAATCGGCCGGCTGCGGCGGGTGCACGATGTCGCTGCTCTGCGCCGAAGATCCAAACCTCTTGGACACGTTCGACGCCAACGGGCTTACCTTCCTGTGGCACCCGGCGCTCAGCATCGAGACCGGAGCCGAGGTGCGGCGTCTGCTGGAACGCTGCCTCTCAGGCGAACAGAGACTCGACATCCTGTGTGTGGAAGGGTCTATCCCGCGCGGACCGAGGGGAACGGGGCGCTACCACATGCTGGCTGGCACTGGCCGGCCAATGCTGGATTGGGTCCGGGAGCTTGCGGCCGTCGCGCACCACGTTGTCGCCGTCGGCACCTGCGCGACCTACGGCGGGGTCACCACGGCCGGTGAGAACCCGTCCGACAGTGTCGGACTGCAGTACGACGGCAGCCATGCGGGCGGTGTACTGCCAGAAGCGTTCCGATCCGGCTCGGGCTTGCCGGTGATCAACGTCGCCGGCTGCCCCACTCATCCTGGCTGGGTGGTCGAAACACTGCTGATGCTGGAAAACGGCGTGCTTGACCAAGACCAAATCGACCCGTTGGCACGACCGCGCTTCTATGCGGACCATCTGGTACATCACGCCTGCCCCAAGAACGAGTACTATGAATACAAGGCCAGCGCCGAGCGACTTTCCGATCTTGGTTGCATGATGGAGAACCTCGGCTGCGTCGGAACGCAGGCTGTGGGCGATTGCAACATTCGTCCATGGAACGGCGAAGGGAGTTGCACACGCGCCGGCTATCCCTGCATCAATTGCACAGCTCCGGAGTTCGAGGAGCCGCACCACGCATTCACCGAGACACCGAAGTTTGCCGGAATCCCGGTGGGATTGCCGACGGACATGCCAAAGGCCTGGTTCATGGCGCTCGCCTCGCTCTCCAAGGCCGCGACGCCGAAGCGGATCGGCACCAACGCCACATCGGACCGCATTCGCATTCCGCCACAACCGAAGGCGAAGAAACCGTGAATGGCACACGCCTGCTCGTCGGCCCTTTCAACCGCGTCGAGGGGGATTTGGAAATCCGCCTCGATGTCGAAGACGGACAAGTCTCAGCAGCCTACGTGAACTCACCGCTGTATCGCGGCTTCGAACGGATGCTGCTCGACAAGGACCCGCGCGATGCGCTGACACTCACGCCGCGGATCTGTGGAATCTGCTCCATCAGCCAATCGGTCGCTGCCGCTGCAGCGCTCGGCGACGCGGCAGGTTTACCTGCGGCACCGCAAGGGGCCCTTGTGACCCAATTGCTGCACGCGGTGGAGAACGTTTCCGACCATATTACGCACTTTAACCTGTTCTTCATGCCGGATTTCACCCGGCCGGTTTATGCGCCTCACGCGTGGCGTGACGAGGCGGTAGAGAGGTTTGCCGCGCTCAAAGGCTCTGCGCAGCACGCGGCCATCGACGCTCGTGCGAAACTGATGCACATCACCGGCCTTCTCGCAGGTAAATGGCCGCACACGTTGGCGATCCAGCCCGGCGGCGCAACAAAGGCCCCGACCCAGAGGGACCGCACGCGCATCCTTCTCAGCCTGCGGGCGTTCCGAAAATACCTAGAAACGCACCTCTTCGGAGCGCCGGTGGAATCGGTCGCGGACCTCGGCAATGCGGACGCGTTGATGGCCTGGGAGAGGGGCGATCTCGGGTTCTTCTTGCGCATAGCCACCGATCTCGGCCTGGACGGCCTCGGACGCGGCTGTGGCCGATACCTCTCCTTCGGTGCCTATCCGGGAGCCGATGGACCGCTCTTCGCCCGGGGCGTTTGGGTCGACGGCGCGGCCGAACCGCTCGACACCTCGGCTATCGCGGAGGACCTTTCGCACGCCTGGATGTTGGGTCCGACGGCCCATCCCACCGCTGGCGAGACGCTCCCCGACGAAGAAATGCGTGAGAGCGCCTACAGCTGGTGCAAGGCACCGCGGCTCGGTGGCGAGATCGCCGAAACGGGTGCGCTTGCCCGTCAAGTCGTCGATGGCCATCCGCTTGCGCTAGAACTCGCCCAATCGGGTGGCGTTCTGGCCCGCGTGGCCGGCCGGCTGCTGGAAGTCGCCCGCACCCAGATCGCCATGGAGCGTTGGGCCTCGGCGCTCCGCCCTGAAGAACCGTTCATGCATCACGTCGACTTGCCGAAATCAGCGAGCGGCGCGGGATTGGTCGAGGCCGCGCGCGGAGCGCTAGGCCATTGGTTGCGGATCGAGGACGGGCGCATTGGCGCCTATCAGATCATCGCGCCGACGACGTGGAACTTCAGCCCGCGAGATGCATCGGATCAAGCCGGCCCCGTGGAGCAGGCACTTGTCGGCGCCGAGGTACGACCGGGCGAGGATTCGCCCGTCGCCGTGCAGCATATCGTGCGCAGCTTCGATCCCTGCATGGTCTGCACGGTGCATTGATGATTGCGGGCCGCCGGATCCGCGTGCGCGGCCAGGTTCAGGGCGTCGGGTTTCGCCCGTTCGTCTGGCAACTGGCCCGCGCGCTCGGCTTGCGCGGCGACGTGGTGAACGACCCCGACGGCGTGTTGATCCGGGCCTGCGGCGGCGATCTTGACACATTCGAGGAGCGCCTGTCAGCCGATGCCCCTAAACTCGCCCGTGTCGACCTGGTCGAAAGCGCACCGCTGAGCTTCGATCCGCCACCGGATTTCCGTATCGCAGCCTCCGAAGGCGCAGGGGCGCGCACTCGCGTCACGCCCGATGCCGCGACCTGCCCCGATTGCTTGCGCGAGATCCGGAACCCGGATGACCGGCGTCATGGCTATGCCTTTGCCAATTGCACACACTGCGGCCCCCGTTTCACCATACTGAAAGGGCTGCCCTATGACCGTTCGCAAACCTCCATGGCCGCCTTCGAGATGTGCCCCGCCTGCGCGGCGGAATACGCCGATCCCCTGGACCGCCGGTTCCACGCCCAGCCCGTCGCCTGTGCGGAATGCGGTCCACGCCTGTGGTTCGAACAGGATGGGAGGGAAAGGCCCGGTGATGCTATAGCCCTCGCGGCCCGCCTGCTGGGAGAGGGTGGTATCGTTGCCGTCAAGGGACTGGGTGGCTTCCACCTCGCCTGCGACGCCACCGACCCGACCGCGCTGGACCGCCTTCGAACGCGCAAGCGCCGCCCCACCAAGCCTTTCGCGCTGATGGGTACCGAAGAGATGATCTCGCGTCATGCGGCCCTCTCAGAGGCCGAGCGCGCCCGGCTCCACGACCCCGCCGCACCGATCCTGCTCTTGAAGCAGCAAGGCACCGCTTTGCCGCAGGCCGTTGCGCCGGGGCAGACAACGCTCGGCTGGATGCTGCCCTACACGCCACTCCATCACCTGTTGTTAGACGCGTTTGGGGGCCCGTTGGTAATGACGTCCGGCAATCTCTCCGGCGAGCCGCAGGTGACTGGCAACAGCGCCGCCCGGGAGAAACTCGCCGAATTCGCAGACGCTTTCCTGATGCATGATCGCGAGATCCTCCGCCGATTGGACGATGGCGTAGAGAGACTGACGCCGCAGGGGCCGATGATCCTGCGGCGTGCGCGTGGCCAGGTACCCGGCACGCTGCCGTTGCCACCCGGTTTCGAAGAGGCGCCCCAGATTACTGCGTACGGTGGCCAGATGAAGGGCGCGATCTGCCTGATCAAGGACGGCCAGGCGCTGCTCTCGCACCATCTGGGCGATCTTGACGACGCGCTGACATGGGACGCCTTCTTGCAAGCGGAGGCAGATTACACTGCGCTGTGCGACCACGCGCCAGCGGGGTTTGCCTGCGACCTGCATCCGGAGTTTCGAACCTCGCAACACGCACGCGACAAGGTGGGCGCGCGACCATTGATCGAGGTACAGCACCACCATGCCCATCTCGCATCCTGCCTGGCCGAGAATGGCTGGCCGCGCGACGGCGGGCGCGTTGCCGGGATCATCCTCGATGGCCTCGGTCTTGGCCCAGACGGTACGGTCTGGGGTGGCGAGGTGCTACTTGGCGACTACTCCGGTTTCGACCGCCGAGCCTGGCTAAAGCCTGCGCCACTGATTGGAGGAGATGCCGCAAATCGTGAGCCGTGGCGAAATGCGCTGGTACGGCTTGACGCGGTGGGGCTTGGGCACGTGGCCGACGAGCTCTTCGCGGACGCGCCAGTGACCCTCGCACGAAAGGCCGTGATCGCGGGGCTGAATGCGCCGCTCTCCTCCTCCGCCGGGCGACTCTTCGATGCGGTGGCCGCCATTCTCGGGATTTGTCCCGAGAAGCAGAGTTACGAGGGAGAGGCCGCAATGCGGCTGGAGGCGTTGGCCACGCAAGGGAGGGACCATCCGGGATACGGCTACGACCGGGACGGGGGGGAGTTCGATCCGGCCGCCATGTTTCATTGCTTGCTCGACGATCTTCGGGCCCTCGAGACCGGCCGTCAGAGCGTGGAAGACATTGCTCTGCGATTTCACGCCGGATTGGCGCGCACCTTCGCTTCGGCGGCCCGGCACCTCCTGGACGCGGGCGAGGCTCAGGCAGTTGCCCTCTCCGGTGGGTGCTTCCAAAATGCTCTGCTCCTCGATTTGACCCTTCGTTGGCTGGGCGATGTACCCGTGCTCCTGCATCACAAGGTCCCCGCCAACGACGGTGGATTGGCGCTTGGTCAGGCGTTGGTGGCGGCTGACCACATTCTTCGGATGGCGGAAAGCGGTTAACCGGCTCCGCGAATGGCCGGTAACCGCCCATCCGGCTGGGATGCACCACTCGGCAACCGGATAGCCTCCAATCCAATGAAAACACGGCGATTTTTACTGCAGGGGCCGGCACGCCGGTTTTGTTGGAATACCTGAGCTTAGGCGGTTTCCCTAAGATGGAAGGGGTCCTGGAACGGCCTCGTCCCAAAGCACCTGGAGGGAGGGCCAGCCTTGAGCCAGATCGAAACCTTCTACGACGTGATGCGGCGGCAGGGGATCACCCGGCGCAGCTTCATGAAATACTGTTCGCTGACCGCAGCGGCACTCGGGCTCGGGCCAGCCTATGTGCCCAAGATCGCGCATGCGATGGAAACGAAGCCTCGGACACCCGTCATCTGGGTGCATGGGCTCGAATGCACCTGCTGTTCGGAGAGCTTCATCCGCTCGGCGCACCCGCTGGCCAAGGATGTCGTCCTGTCGATGATCTCTCTCGACTACGATGACACACTGATGGCCGCCGCCGGGCATCAGGCCGAGGCCGCGCTGGAAGACACGATCGAGAAATACAAGGGCAACTACATTCTCGCCGTGGAGGGCAACCCGCCGCTCAACGAAGATGGCATGTATTGCATCGTCGGCGGCAAGCCTTTCGTGGATCAACTGCGCCACGCGGCGAAGGACGCCAAGGCAATCATCTCCTGGGGTGCCTGCGCCTCCTATGGCTGCGTTCAGGCCGCCGCGCCGAACCCGACCCAGGCGACGCCGGTGCACAAGGTCATCACCGACAAGCCGATCATCAAGGTGCCGGGCTGCCCGCCCATCGCCGAGGTAATGACCGGCGTCATCACCTATATGCTCACCTTCGACCGCCTGCCCCAGCTCGACCGTCAGGGGCGACCGCAAATGTTCTATTCCCAACGAATCCACGACAAGTGCTACCGCCGGCCGCATTTCGACGCCGGACAGTTCGTCGAGGCCTGGGACGACGAGAATGCGCGCAAGGGCTATTGCCTTTACAAGATGGGCTGCAAGGGGCCGACCACTTACAATGCCTGTTCCACCGTGCGCTGGAACGAGGGCGTCTCCTTCCCCATCCAATCCGGCCATGGCTGTATCGGCTGTTCGGAAGACGGGTTCTGGGATGCAGGCTCCTTCTACGACCGAGTGACGGACCTCACCCAGTTCGGCGTGGAAGCCAATGCCGATCGGATCGGGATGGCGACCGCCGGGGTGGTTGGCGCAGGAGTTGCGGCCCATGCCGCCGCATCGATCCTCGTTTCAGCGCAACGCAAGGCGCAATCCAAGAAATCGCAGAGTGAGGAGGCCTGATCATGACCGTCACTCCCAACGGCTTCGACCTGGACAATTCTGGCCGCCGTATCGTCGTTGACCCCGTGACCCGCATCGAAGGTCACATGCGTTGCGAGGTGAATGTGGATGACGAGGGCGTCATCCGCAACGCCGTCTCCACCGGCACCATGTGGCGCGGGCTGGAAGTGATCCTCAAGGGGCGCGACCCGCGCGATGCCTGGGCCTTTACCGAGCGGATCTGTGGCGTCTGCACCGGCACGCATGCGTTGACCAGCGTACGTGCGGTGGAGGATGCGCTTGGCATCACCATCCCCGAAAACGCGAATTCCATTCGCAATATCATGCAGTTGAACCTGCAGATCCACGACCATATCGTGCATTTCTACCACCTGCATGCGCTCGACTGGGTGAACCCGGTGAACGCGCTGCGCGCCGATCCGAAGGCCACCAGCGAGCTGCAGCAGACGGTCGGCCCGAACCACCCGCTCTCCTCGCCGGGCTATTTCCGCGACGTGCAGAACCGGCTGAAGAAATTCGTCGAGAGCGGCCAACTCGGCCTCTTCAAGAACGGCTATTGGGACAATCCTGCCTATCTTCTGCCGCCCGAGGCGGATCTGATGGCGACCACCCATTACCTCGAGGCGCTCGACCTGCAGAAGGAGATCGTCAAGGTCCACACCATCTTCGGCGGCAAGAACCCGCATCCGAACTGGCTGGTGGGCGGCGTGCCCTGCCCGATCAACATGGATGGCGTGGGCTCGGTCGGCGCGATCAACATGGAGCGGCTGAACATGGTCAGCTCCATCATCGACAAATGCATCGAGTTCAATCGCAACGTCTATCTGCCCGATGTCGTTGCGATCGGCGGCTTCTACAAGAACTGGCTCTATGGCGGCGGCCTCTCGGGGCAGGCGGTGCTGGCCTATGGCGACATTCCGGAGAACCCCAATGATTTCTCCGCCGAGCAGCTGCACCTGCCGCGCGGGGCGATCATCAATGGCAATCTGGAAGAGGTGCATGATGTCGACCAGCGCGACCCGGAGCAGATCCAGGAATTCGTCGATCACAGCTGGTACACCTATGGCGAGCCGGGCAAGGGGCTGCATCCCTGGGACGGGGTGACCGACCCGCAATATGAGCTCGGGCCCAATGCCAAGGGGACCAGGACAGATATCAAGGAGCTTGACGAGGCGGCGAAGTACTCCTGGATCAAAGCGCCGCGCTGGAACGGCCATGCCATGGAGGTGGGCCCGCTGGCCCGCTACGTGGTCGGCTATGCGAAGGGGCACGAGGATATCAAGTCCCAGGTCGAGGGGCTCTTGCGCACCATGGACCTCCCGGTCTCCGCGCTTTTCTCCACCCTCGGGCGCACCGCGGCGCGGGCGCTGGAAAGCGAGTATTGCGGCCGCTTGCAAAAGCACTTCTTCGACAAGCTGGTGCAGACCATCAAAAACGGCGACAGCACGACCGCGAACATCGAAAAGTGGGATCCTTCGACATGGCCAAAGGAAGCCAAAGGCGTGGGCGCCACGGAAGCCCCGCGCGGTGCGCTCGGCCATTGGATCAAGATCAAGGACGGCCGGATCGAGAATTACCAATGCGTCGTGCCAACGACTTGGAATGGAAGCCCGCGTGACACCGCCGGGAACATCGGAGCCTTCGAAGCCAGCCTTATGAACACGCCGATGGAGCGCCCCGAGGAGCCGGTCGAGATCCTGCGCACATTGCACAGCTTCGACCCATGTCTCGCTTGCTCTACCCATGTCATGGCGCCGGACGGGGCGGAGATGGCGCGGGTCAAGGTTCGCTGAGGGAGGACAGCCAGATGAAACGACTTTCGATTGCACTCGCGCTTCTGCCTACCGTCGCTCTGGCCCATGGTGGTCATGGCGCTACGGAAGGCTCGCATTGGTTCACGCAGCCAGATCACCTGATCGTACCCGTGCTTGGCGGGCTTGCGCTTGCCTTGCTTTGCCGCGGCACGCTGCGGCGGCTCCGCGTGGCCCGACCGCGCTACCAGCCGAGGACGCAGAGATGACCGACCAGACCATCCACGTCCCCAATCCGGATGTCGACCCGCTGCGCGAGAACGTCCTCGCCGGGGATGCCACCGAAAGCGACGTTGCGAGTATTCGCCGCCAGACCTCCGTCTATGTCTATGAGGCGCCAGTACGGATCTGGCACTGGATCAATGCGCTTGGGATCACCGTGCTCTGCGTGACCGGCTGGTTCATCGCCTCGCCGCCGCCCTCGATGCAGATCGACGAGGCGACGCATCAATTCGTCTTCGGCTATATCCGCTTCGCCCATTTCGCCGCGGCCTATATCGTCACCATCGGCTTCCTCGGGCGGATCTACTGGGCGATTGTCGGAAACTACCACGCAAGACAGCTTTTTATCGTGCC
This sequence comes from Tropicimonas marinistellae, assembly GCF_001509585.1. GTDB lineage: Bacteria > Pseudomonadota > Alphaproteobacteria > Rhodobacterales > Rhodobacteraceae > Tropicimonas > Tropicimonas marinistellae. The sequence goes on from NZ_LNCI01000004.1 coordinate 401,618, forward strand.
GGTCTGGAACCGCCATTACTGGAAGGAAGTCATCCACGAGATCCGCTGGTATTTCTTCCTCGCCAAGGACCCGAAGAAATATGTGGGTCACAACCCGCTGGCCCATATCGCGATGTTCGGCTTCATGACGCTGGGGTTGACCTTCATGATCGTCAGCGGCTTCGCGCTCTATTCCGAGGGCGCCGGGCAAGGGAGCTGGGCCGATACGCTCTTCGGCTGGGTGATTCCGCTCGTTGGCGGCAGCCAGGCCCTGCACGGGCTTCACCATCTGGGCATGTGGATGATTGTGGTCTTCATTCTCATCCACATTTACGCGGCGATACGCGAGGACATCCTCTCGCGGCAATCCATCGTTTCGACCATGATTTCCGGTCACCGCACCTTCAAGGACGACGATCCGAACTGACCCCTTCCTTCCGGACTCGTTGGTACAGAAGGCAGGCACGCGGCCTGCCTTCTGTATATTTACATTTCACTCAATGCAAAAAGTGGATAGTATGCTTTCATGTTGGATGGTGGCGTTTTCGCCTATGCGATGCCAAGACATTGACTCAAAATAACTTTCCGAAGAGACGCCGAGCCGTGGAAAATCCTTTCGGCCCCGGAATGCGTCTGCTTTCCTGTCGACCAAAGCCAGAACCGGCAAGCGAACAGCCGGTCAAGCCAACGGGAGGACACCATGACAGCATCCGTGCTGGTGCTCGGAATCGGCAATCTGCTCTGGGCAGACGAAGGCTTCGGTGTCCGCTGCGTGGAACGGCTGGCCGAGTGCTGGTCCTTCCCTGAGAACGTGTCGCTTCTCGATGGCGGCACGCAGGGTCTCTACCTGCTGCCCTTTCTCGAAGCGGCCGACCGACTGATCGTCTTCGATGCGGTGGACTATGGACTGACCCCGGGCACACTGAAGATCGTCGAAGACGACGAGGTGCCGGCCTTCATGGGCGCCAAGAAGATGTCGCTGCACCAGACAGGGTTTCAGGACGTGATCGCCACCGCGCAGCTCATGCGCTACTGCCCGGAGGAACTGCTGCTGATCGGATGCCAGCCGGAGGAACTGGAGGATTACGGCGGCGGGCTGCGCGAGAGCGTCGCCGCACAGATCGAGCCAGCCCTCGACGTGGCGATGGAGCGGCTGCGCATCTGGGGCATCACGCCGACGCCGGGCCGCGACCCACGCAGCACGCTCGCCGACGCCTCGATCCGCCGCACTGCCTACGAGGCCGGACGCCCGTCCGAAGCATCGGCCTGCCGTACCGGCGATGCCAGGTTCTTCCCGGAGAACACGTGAACAATGTGTCTCGGAGTTCCCATGCAGATCGAGGACAGTAACGGGATCGTTGGCATGGCCCGCGAGGACGACGCGCTGGTTCCGGTGGACCTGTCCCTGACCGGCCCTGTATCTCCCGGAACCTGGGTACTCACATTCCTCGGCGCCGCACGGGAGGTGATCGACGCCGAGGAGGCGCAGAAGGTTCTGGCCGCCCTCGACGGGCTCCGTGCCGTCATGGCGGGTGGCTCGACCGGCGATGCTTTCGCGGACCTGGAAGAGACCGGGCCGCGCCTGCCGCCGCACCTCCAGGCGCTGCAGGCCTCGGGCAGGACAACAGGATAGGAGCGCTACCATATGGGACATCCGCTGATCGACCGGCTGAGCACAGACCTGGGTTGGCCGCTGTTGGAGAGCCATGAAGCGTTGGAGACGTTTACCGATACCGGCGGCGTGAAGGCGTTGTTCGTGCCGGGCGACCCTGCCCGCAATCTCGAAAGCGCCGACGTGGCAGTTATCCTGCCGGAACTGCGAATGGCCTTCCAGGGGGCCTTCGACTGCGCTGTCGCGGGCGATGCCATTGAAACGCATGTGCGCGAGGCGGCCGGCGTCTACCAGACGCCAAGCATCCTCTTTTTGCGCGATGGCAAGCACATCGGCGCCATCCCCAAGGTGCGCGACTGGGACGACTATATCGCCCGCATTCAGGCCATCCTCGCCCGCCCCGCCGCGGCCTGAGACAGGAGAATACGAGACCATGAGCGGAAACTTCGTTCTTCCCCCGATGGGCTTCGGTCCCGGCTCCCAGCCTCCCACCGAGGATGGCAGGGAGCTGGAATACATGCCGTTGCCGCAAGACATGCGCACCTATTCCACCCGCGTTCCCGAGGTCGAAGACAGCACCCGCCTCGCCCCGGCACTGGAGCTGCTTGCCCGCATCGCCGAAGCGGCCGCATCGGGACGGCATGCTACGTTCGATCTGGCCACGCTCGACGCGGCAAACCGGGCGCTGATTGCCGAAACCATGGGCGAGGGCGAAGTGTCGGTGAGGATTCATGGCATCCCGGCCATCGCCGCGCAGGAAAGCGTCTTCGCCGGTATCTGGGTTCTTCACGGAGCAGGCATCGACCGGATCGAGGTCGGACCGGTGCCCGCGCTCGCACTCCAACGTGCCTTTCACGCGCGCCGGCACGCGAGCGCGCCGGACACCACACCGCCCTCGGGTGTTGTCAACGCGCCGTCGCTCTTGGCGGAACTCTTCGACAAGTCGGCCGCGCGCATACCCGGCGACACGCCCCATATCGTCAACCTGACGCTACTGCCCCACACCGAAGGCGACTTGGCCTGGATGGAGGAGGTGCTGGGCCTCGGCTCGGTAGAGATCCTTTCGCGTGGCTATGGCAATTGCAGGATCACAGCGGCGGCGCTGCACGGTGTTTGGCGGGTACAGTTTTACAATTCCATGGACACGCTCATCCTCGACACGTTCGAAGTGACGGAGATGCCGGAGGTGGCGCTCGCCGCCCGCGAGGATCTCGAAGACAGCGCTGCGCGTATCCGCGAGGTTCTGGAGGCGCTGCGATGAGCGGGTTTGAAGGCTCCTACATGGGCGCAAATGATCGCATCTCGCCGCAGGCCGTCATGGAATGCAAGATCTGCTGGACGCCGTATGAACCGGTTCAGGGTGACGACACGCGACAGGTGCGACCGGGCACGCCATTCGTGGACCTGCCGCACGACTGGTCCTGCCCGAATTGCGACGCACCGAAGGAGCAATTCCTGGTACAGAGTGACCCCGGCGCGGAGGACGTGCTGACCGTGGCCCGCTTGAAAGGTGCGACCGATGCCCTGGTGGCCGATTTCACCGAGATCTGGAACGGCAAGATGCGGGACGTCCCGCTCGTCAACCGCACTTTGCGGGTCGAGGCGGTCGGTTTCATTCTCCATGAGGGACGGCCGCTGGGCGTGTTGATCTCACCTTGGTTCATGAACCTCGTGATGTTGCCGGCAGACGGCGAAGACTGGTCTGATCTGCGGGCCGGCGATACCGAGGTGATCGGGTTTCCCTCCGGCGACTACGAGTTTTTGCATAACACGCGGGAAACGGTTGGCGGTTACAAGGCTTGTTCGCTGGTCTCACCCATGGGCGAGTACACGAGCCAGGTGCAGGCAGTGGAGGTCGCCTCGGCGATCATGACGGCGCTCTTCGACACCGCGAACCGCGCCGAGACGGATCGGCGTGAGGACATTCGCGCGGCGCGCGAATTGGACATTGCCGAGACGGAGGCGGCGGAAACCTCGCTGTCCGTTCCCGGGGCGGCCATGGAGGCAAAACCCACCCGTCGGGAGGTGATTTTGGCTGATGTTTCGCGAGACGGAGACGACTGAGCATGCTCGACCGCGGCCATTCCCTTCCCCGGCTGGTGGCTGTCGGCGCTCCGTCCCTGCCAGTGGCGGAGTTGCTGGTGGGCCGTCGGATAGAAGAGGCCACGGAGTTGCTGCCAAGGCTCTTCAATCTCTGCCGCGCGGCACAGGAAGGGGCGCTGCGCTTGGCGCTTGGGATCGAGACCGCTGCAACCGAAGAGGCGCTGGCACAGGAACTTCGCCGTGAGCACGTCGCGAAGCTCTTTGTCGTCTGGCCGCGACACTTCGGCCAGCCGGGCGTCGCACTCCCGGAGGACTGGAAAGTGGACAGCGAGCGCCTCCTGGAAGCGATGTTCGGGCCGGCGGCATCGGCGCCGAAAACAGCGGAGGAGGTGACCGGGTTTCTTGCATCGGACCTGGGCACGGCACCGCTTCTGCGGCGAATTTCGGAGTGTTTTCCGATTGGGTCAGCAACCTGCCGTCCCCTTCCGGCCCCAACACCGGACCTGCTCTGGTCGGGCGAAGCGATTGAGAACTCCACCGCTGCACGCCACCTCGGCGCGCCGGCCATGCTGGCCATCGAGGCCAGTCATGGCCGGGGCCCGCTGTGGCGGGCCTGGGCACGATTGGAAGACCTGCGCGCTGTCTTGTCCGGCCGCCTGCCGCGCCCGGATCGGCCTCGACGTACATACGCCATCATCCCTGCCGCGCGTGGCTCCTTCGCCGTGCAGGCGCGCGCGGAAGACGGGCGACTGACTTTTTTCCGACGCGTCACCCCAACCGACCACTTGTTGGTGCCCGGCGGCATCCTGGAACAATGTCTTGCGACACTGCCCGTAGATCGGCAGGCGCTTTCTCCGCTTCTCCTCGATATACTGGACCCCTGTTCTCCGCTGCGGTTGAAGGAGGTGCGGGATGCATGAAATGGCGCTCTGCGAAGGCATTCGCGGGATCATCCAGGATCAGGCGCGCGCACAGAACTTCTCCCGCGTGCGTCGTCTTCGCCTCGAGATCGGCCGCTTTGCGGGTGTGCAGAAGGAGGCTCTGGCCTTTGCCTTCGATGTTGTGATGCGCGGCTCCGAAGCCGAAGGCGCGGAGTTGGAAATGCTGGATCTGCCGGGAAGGGCTGTTTGCTACGACTGCGAAGCGGAAGTTGAAATCGACGACCGATTTGCCCCCTGCCCACGGTGCGGCGGCGGGAAGCTCATGCCGACCGGAGGCAGCGAAATGCGAATACTGGACATGGAGGTGACGTGATGTGCAACGTGTGCGGGTGTGGACAGGGCACGGTGGAAGGGCATTCCCACGACGATTCCCACCACCATCACCATCACCATGGCGAACACCGCGACATCCACTATGGAACGGGCGCGGCGGGCGTCGCCGTGCCGGGAATGAGCCAAGACCGGCTGATCGAACTCGAGGCCGACATACTCTCGAAGAACGATGCCTTTGCAGCGGCCAACCGCACCCGGCTGGCCGCGACGGGTACGCTCGCCCTCAACCTCGTGTCCTCACCGGGTTCCGGCAAGACGAGCCTGCTCGTGCGCACCATCGAACGGCTCGGAGCGCACCCGGTTGCCGTGATAGAGGGCGATCAGCAGACCACCAACGACGCCGATCGAATTCGTGCCACCGGGGCCCCCGCTGTGCAGGTCAACACCGGCAAGGGTTGCCATCTGGACGGACAAATGGTCGGCCATGCACTCGATCATCTGCCCCTTGAACAGGGAACGGTATTGTTCATCGAGAACGTGGGCAATCTCGTCTGCCCGGCCGGGTTCGACCTCGGCGAGGACTGCAAGGTCGCGATCCTGTCGGTAACGGAAGGAGAGGACAAACCGCTGAAATACCCGGATATGTTCACCGCCTCCCGGCTGGCGCTGCTCAACAAGACAGACCTCGCCCCCCATTGCGATGTGGACCTCGACCTCTACGAAGCCAACTTGCGCCGGGTCAACCCGGAGATAGAGGTCCAGCGGGTCTCCGCCCGCACAGGAGAGGGGCTCGACGCCTGGATCACCTGGTTGAACGCGCGTCTCGCCGCGAAGCAGGCGGAGGACACCGCGGCATGAAGGACGTTCCGGCACCCCTGCCCACTGTGCTTCTTGTCGATGACGAGGCCCATTCGCTCGCCGCGATGCGCATGGCGCTGGAGGACGACTTCGACTGCCTGATTGCCGCCAGTGCGGACGAGGCCGGCGGGCTGATGGAGCAGCAGGACATACAAGTCATCTTTTGCGATCAACGGATGCCCGGGCGGAGCGGCGTCGAGTTTCTGTCGGAGGTTCGCGACCGTTGGCCGGAGACGGTGCGGATCATCATTACCGGGTACACAGAGACCTCCGACATGATCGCGGCGATCAACGAGGCCGGAATCTACCAGTTCCTCACGAAGCCCTGGCATCCCGACGAATTGCTGATGGCGGCGAAGAATGCCGCGGACCTCTTCCGGCTGACGCGCGACCACGACCGGTTGAGCCTGGAGATGCGCCTCCTGAACCGAACCGCGGAATCCAAGCTGGAACACCGCCGCAAGGCGCTGCGCGAAGGGCTGGGATTCGAGAACGTGCTGCGGGCGCCGAACTCGCCAATGAACGCGGTGATCGCGCAGGCACGTCAGTTTGCCAGCTTCGATGTGCCGGTGCTGCTGCAGGGCGAACCGGGAACCGGCAAGACGGACATGGCGCGGGCCATGCACTACGGCTCGCTGCGCGCGGACCATCCATTCCTGGCCCACAATTGCGTCGGCGCCGAGGAGGAATTGCTGGAGCTGGAACTCTTCGGCGCCCGCCAGGGGGCGATGCCCGGTCAGCGCACGAACAAGATCGGATTGTTGCAGAAGGCCGAGCGCGGCACGCTCTTCCTGAATGGCGTGGACGCCCTGGCGCCCCGGCTCCAACTCGCGCTCATGCGCATCCTGAGCGAGGGCGTCTTTCGGCCTCTCGGCGCGCGGGAAGAAATCGCCACAAATGCGCGCCTCATCCTCGGGGCACATCGCGACCTGCGTACCGAGGTGGCGGAGGGCCGGTTCCGCGCGGATCTCTTCTACGCGCTTTCGGTGGCCGAGCTCGACCTGCCGCCACTTCGCGGCAGACCGGGAGACATTTCCGTTTTAGCCAGCCACATGTTGTTCGAATTGTCCGATGCGCATGGCAAACCGGTCCACGGACTCGCCGACGCGGCGTTGGAATTCCTCGAACGCTATGACTGGCCCGGCAACGCGCGGGAGTTGCGCAACGAGATCACGCGCATGCTGATATTCGCACAAGACGCGGTCCTGGGCCCGGAACTGATATCGCGCCATATCCTTCAGGCCGCGCCCGCGGAAGACGGCGGTGACCGCAACGTGGATTCCGTACTTGTCGGGGGTGGCACGCTCAGGGACAGGGTCGAACTCATTGAAAAGCGTGTTTTGCGAGAGACGTTGACGCGGCTGAAATGGAACAAGAGCCGGGCTGCCGCGGAACTCGGCCTGAGCCGTGTCGGTCTGCGGGCGAAACTGGACCGCTATTGCCTGGCGCCTCCTGCAAGCGCCCCGGCAGAGGAGGAGTGAACTATGTGCCTGGGGATACCCGGACAGATTGTCGAGATAACGGACACCAACCGGCAAATGGCGCTGGCAGATATCTCAGGCGTGCGCCGTGAAGTGTCCGTCGTTTGCGTGGCCGATGGGCCGCTCGATACGCTTGTCGGCAAGTGGGTGCTGATCCACGTCGGCTTTGCCATGAGCCTGATCGACGAGGACGAAGCCGCCCGCACGCTGGAGGCATTGCGCGAGTTGGGCGAAGCACAGGAGGCGCTGGACGCGATGGCGGCCGGACAGGACGCGCTGGAGGAACGGCCATGAGATACGTGGAGGAATTCCGCGACCCCGCTGCCGCACGCGCATTGCTGGACCGGATTGCCGCGCTGGCCAACGAGATCGGGGCCACGGCGGCGGCGCCAGTGCATATCATGGAGATCTGCGGCGGGCATACCCATGCGATCTTCCGCTACGGGCTCGACAAGCTGATCCACCCCGGGGTGGAATTCATCCACGGCCCCGGCTGCCCGGTCTGCGTGCTGCCAATGAGCCGGGTCGACGAATGCGTGGAACTGGCGGAGCGCCCGGAGGTCATCTTCACGACCTTCGGCGATGCGATGCGGGTACCGGGCACGCGCAAGTCGCTGATCCAGGCAAAGGCGGAGGGCGCGGATATCCGCATGGTCTATTCCCCGCTCGATGCGCTGGAACTTGCGCGCCGAAACCCGGAACGCGAGGTGGTTTTCTTCGGGCTCGGCTTTGAGACGACGACACCCTCGACGGCACTCTCAATTCAGCAGGCAGCGCGCGAAGGGCTCACGAATTTCACCGTTTTCTGTAACCACATCACCGTGCCCCCCCCGATCCGCGTGTTGCTGGAAGACCCGCACATGATACTCGACGGCTTTGTCGGCCCGGGGCACGTTTCCATGGTGATCGGCACCGATCCCTATCGTTTCATCGCGGAGGATTTCGGCAAGCCCATCGTGGTCGCGGGATTCGAGCCACTCGACTTGCTTCAGTCGGTTCTGATGGTACTGGAGCAGATCCGCGACGGACGGGCGGAGGTGGAAAACCAATATGCCCGCGTGGTGCCGGAACACGGCAATCCGGTATCCGTGGCCGCAATTGCCGAGGTCTACGAGCCGCGACCAAGTTTCGAATGGCGCGGCCTGGGCGAGATCGACGAGAGCGGGCTGCGGATTCGCGACCGGTATCGCGCATTCGATGCGGAGGCGAAGTTCGGGATCGGCTACGGCGCCGGCCCGCGTGACGTCCGGGAGCCCGAGGGATGTGCCTGCGGGCAGGTGATGACCGGCCGGATCAAACCCACGGGTTGCCCGCATTTCGGCACGGGCTGCACCCCAGAGATGCCGTTGGGGGCGCTCATGGTCTCGTCGGAAGGCGCCTGCGCGGCCTACTACCAGTATGGCGGCGCACGAGCCGCCGAGCCGGCCGCGTGAGATCGTTCCGTGAGAGATGGGGGCGCTGCCCCCGCCGCGGCAAGCCGCGACTCCCCCGGGATATTTTCAGACAGAAGAAGGAACGGAACACGTGAGAGACGAGCGTGTGACGCTGGCGCATGGCGGCGGCGGCAAAGCGATGCGGGATCTGATCGAGACAGTCTTCACCAGCGCTTTCGAACCGGCCTCGATGGAGGACCAAGCGCGCCTGACAGACGCCGCCTTCACAGAGGTGGGGGCACGCCTTGCCTTCACTACGGACAGTTTTGTTGTCGACCCGCTAGAATTCCCCGGCGGGGACATTGGCAAGATCGCGGTTTGCGGCACGGTGAACGATCTTGCGGTGGGCGGCGGACGTCCGCTGTGGCTTTCGGCGGCGTTCATCATCGAGGAGGGCTGCGAGATCGCCTTGCTGGAGCGCGTTGTACGTTCGATGCGGGCCGAGGCCGACGCGGCCGGTGTGAAGATCGTCACCGGCGACACGAAGGTTGTCGGGCGCGGACATGCCGACAAGCTTTTCGTGACAACGTCCGGCGTGGGGGTGATTCCGCCGGGACGCGACCTGCGGGCCGAACGAGTTCGGCCGGGCGACATTGCCATCGTGAATGGCGTTCTGGGGGATCACGGCACAGCCATTCTCGCTGCGCGGGGCGATCTGGCGCTCTCGACCGACATCCCGTCGGATTGCCAGGGCCTCGGTCATCTGATGGAAGCCGTGCTGGAAGCGGTTCCCGATGTGCGGGCTGCACGCGACGCCACGCGCGGCGGGCTGGCAACGGCGCTGAACGAGATTGCCGTGGCTGCCGCCGTGAAGATCGAACTCGATGAACGCCAATTGCCGCTTCGCCCCGAGGTGCGGGGAATGTGCGAGATCCTCGGCCTCGATCCACTCTACCTGGCCAACGAAGGTACGCTTGTTCTCTTCGTTCCGGAAGCGCGCGCCGCTCGGGCGCTTGCGGCAATGCGCGCAACCGACGCCGGCCGCGGTGCGGTTGCAGTTGGCCGGGTGCTGGAGGCGCCGGCGGGCCGGGTCACATTGCGGAGCGCCTTTGGCGGCGAGAGGATCGTCGACATGCTGGTGGGCGAGCAACTGCCGCGAATCTGCTGAGTCGCGCCTATCATTTCAGGTTTGCCCCGCGCTCTCCTTGCCGCTGCCGCTTTGCTGGCATCTGGCGAATGAGGGCACAAGCGACGCCGACACGTACAAATCGGCCGCTGCCGTAGCCGGTTGGCCACAACGGGCCTTAACCTTTGGTCAATGCGTTGCGATATCGCAAACAAACTCAAAGGATTGTCGACACGATTGCGCCATACTTGCCCCTTTTTTGCCACATTTCAGACGTAGCTTGACCATGTTGTCGGTGGGGGCCGTAACGAGTGTTGAAAGGTAAATGCCATGGGGGCAATTGCAAATGTCATCGGGAACATGGCGCGACCGCTGTTCCTGGGCCTTCTGCTGGTAATCGGTCTCGGATTCATGACGGGCGACCCTCATAACGGTCACTCCGGCGCGGCGTGCCGCGACTGGACCACCGATCCGGAACTGAACCGTACTCTGTGCCGCTACCATCCCACACGAATCCTGAACACGCCTGTGACCGAACTGGTGCCGTGGATCGTGCCGGATGCGAAAACGGATGAGGCGTCCTGATCGTCAGGGCGCCTCGCCACCTTCCTGTGCCAGATCCTCGATCAGCCGGAACCGCTCGCATACCAGTTGCATCTCCGGATCGAATCCCCCGTTACGCTCGAAGTACCGCCGGTGACCATCGCGCCACCCGACGAGGTTGTCATTTTCGCCCTCTGCGAGAGCGAAGGATTCCGGCACGTCGCAATACCGCAGGATCTCCACGCTGACCGTCTCGATCACGAGCGCGGGCCGCTTGTCCCAATCGAGCGCAATGTCGCGGCGTCCGGGCTTCGGCAGCGCCTCGCCACCCTCCGTGAAGTCTCGCAAAGCACTGCATGTGGCCGTCTTCGCACCGCTCCGCACGAGGGCGAGGAGGTCGTCGCAGAGCGCGCGGGAATCCCCGAACGTGAAGGTTTCTGCGTCAGGATAGCGCTTTCGCAGCTCTTCAAGCATGGCCTCTCCTCCAACCTACAGCCGCGCCCGCGGGGCTCGGTCCGGACAGCTGTGGATCCCCATGGTGCCGGCACCGGAGTGGGGCCCGATCGATCGGACCCGTCGCCATGGCGCTATCGGTTCAAACCGGCATGCACCGTCGGGACGTCGAGCGCGGCAAACCCGTAGTGGCGCAACCAGCGAAGGTCGCTGTCGAAGAAGGCTCGCAGGTCCGGGATGCCGTATTTCAACATCGCCAACCGGTCGATCCCGATGCCGAATGCAAACCCTTGCCAGGCCAGCGGGTCGATATTCCCGGCGGTCAATACCTTGGGGTGGACCATACCCGATCCTAGTACCTCCAGCCAATCGTCGCCTTCGCCCACCTTTACCGTTCCGCCCTCCCACGAACATTGGATATCCACCTCTGCCGACGGCTCGGTGAACGGGAAATGGGAGGCGCGGAAGCGGGTTTGCACCTCGGTGCCGAAGAAGGCCGAGAAGAATTCCTCCAACACCCACTTGAGGTTTGCCATGGAGATGTCCTTGCCGAGCGCCAGCCCCTCGACCTGGTGGAACATCGGTGTGTGTGTCTGGTCGTAGTCGCAGCGGTACACGCGGCCCGGGCAGACGATACGGATCGGCGCTCCGTGCTTCATCATCGAGCGGATCTGCACCGGCGAGGTATGGGTTCTCAGCACATGTGGCGGGCGGTTGTCGCCCTCCGCGCGTGCCATGTAGAACGTGTCCATCTCAGCCCGCGCGGGGTGATGGCCAGGGATGTTCAGCGCATCGAAATTGTGCCAGTCGTCCTCGATCTGCGGGCCTTCGGCCACGGCAAATCCCATGTCGGCAAAGATCGCGGTGACCTCTTCGGTGACCTGGCTGATCGGGTGGATCGAGCCTCTGCGCATGGGGCGGACCGGCAGTGTTACGTCCAGCCATTCCTCGCGCAAGCGGGCATCCAGTGCAACATCCGCGAGCGCTGCCTTCTTGGCCGCGAGTGCCGAATTGATCTCGTCCTTGAGCGCGTTCAGCGCGGGGCCGGCAACTTGCCGCTCCTCGGGCGTCATCTTGCCCAGCTCGCGCATCTTCAGGCTGACCTCGCCCTTCTTTCCAACGGCCTGAACGCGCAAGGCTTCCAGCGCACCCTCGTCGGCGGCTTCGGCAATCGCCGCGATATATTTCTGCCTCAGCTCTTCCATGGCTGGCTCCACTCCGTCAGCACGCCACGCCCCGTATCGATCGCGGCGCCGAAATCCTGCGCGTGGGTATCACACGAGCGCTCGAAGGCAAGGCCCGGAGCGACGCGGCCCTGCGGCGAGGCCGCGCTTGCGCTTCCGCTTGAAGCGTCGGTAAGCCAACGCCATGAAGCCCAAGATCCTCACCACATTGCAAAGCTACACACGCGCACAGTTCATTGCGGACCTCCAGGCCGGCGTTACCGTCGCCATGGTCGCAATCCCGCTCAGCCTGGCCATTGCCATTGCTTCGGGTGCGGAACCTGCGGTGGGTCTCTTCACGGCGGTGGTGGGCGGTTTCCTGATATCGTTGCTGGGCGGCAGCCGGGTGCAGATCGGCGGCCCGACCGGTGCCTTCATCGTCGTCGTCTACGGGGTGATCGCTGCCCATGGGTATGACGGGCTTGTCATCGCCACCTTCCTCGCAGGGCTGATCCTGCTGGCGGCGGGTTTCCTGAGGGCCGGAAACCTGATTGCCTTCATTCCTGAGCCGGTGATCGACGGGTTCACCATCGGCATCGCGGTCATCATTGCCACAAGCCAGATCAAGGATCTGTTCGGGCTGACCCTGGCCGAAGTGCCCGCGGATTTCCTCGACAAGCTGCCGGCGCTCTGGCAGTCGCGCGACACCTTTTCCCCGTGGAGCCTTGGTATCGGTCTTGCCACCATGGCGCTGATCATTGCGCTGCGCCGTCTCTTCCCGCGATTTCCCGGCCTGATCGTCGCCGTTGCCGCAACCTCGGCCACGGTTGTTCTGTTCAACCTGCCCGTGGACACGATCGGCGAACGTTTCGGCGCCTTGCCGAACCACCTGCCCCGGCCACAATTGCCCGCGCTCACACTCGAGAGAATCTCCGAGCTCCTCCCTGCTGCCCTCGTGATCGCCTTCCTGGCCGGTGTGGAATCGCTGCTCTCGGCAATGGTCGCGGACCGCATGGTCAATGGTCGCCACCGCCCCAATGCCGAGGTCCTCGCGCAGGGCGCTGCCAATATCGGCTCCGCACTCTTCGGCGGTCTGCCCGCGACCGGCGCAATTGCCCGCACGGCCACAAACGTCCGTGCCGGCGGCCGAACCCCGATTGCCGGACTCATCCATGCACTGACGATCCTCCTCGTCATGTCGGTCGCCGCGCCCCTTGCCGGTCACCTCGCCATGCCGGCGCTTGCCGGTCTACTGATCCTGACAGCGTGGAACATGAGCGAGCCGCACAAATGGCGCGGCTACCTGACCTTGCGCACGGCCGACAAGGCGCTTCTCGGGATCACACTGGTGTTGACGGTTATCACGGACCTGACCGTCGCGATCGGGGTGGGTATCGGTCTGGGGCTTGCCGTGCGCCTGCGGCGTCGGGACGTGCCGGAAGCGGAATGGACGCCGCCTGAGCGGTGATGGACGCGCGCGCCTATGCGGCGATGCCGGCCAATGCCGCCTGCAACTCCCACCCCTTCACCACGGGCCTTGCGAGCGCGCCGAACGCACCCTGCCCCTCCAGTAGCTCAGGAAAGAGGGCTGCGAACTCCGCCCGCATGCCGGATGTCATGGCCCCCAGGCTCTTTTCGGCAACGAAGAAGCTTTCCGCAGGCACGCCATTGGCCCACACCAACTCGTGCCGGTCGAACATGAAATGGTGGTAGGTGACCGTTCCGCCCGGCTGCACCTTGATATCCCGCCCGTTCACCAGGCTCTTGGCCGAGATCAATGCCTCGGTCGTGCCGGTCAGCAGTTCGAGTTCCGGAAAGCTGAGAAGCATCCGGTGTTGCGGCGAAACCAGCAATGGTTCCCGGCACCCCATGGTGCCGCGGGCAAAACGAATCGGCGCGAGGTCGCCTTCTGCCGCCACCTGCCGCGCGCCTGTCCAGCGGATCGGTCGCGCGCCGCTGTCCATCGTCAGCACCAGATCACCGACCGCGAGATCCTCCACCGGCCGCTCACCATTTGGCGTAAGGATCCGGGTACCGGCGGCAAAACAGATCAGACCGCTCGTGTTCGGCGCCGCCGGCGCGTAGGTCGGGGTGTCCGGATTCGGCTGGTTGAACTGGATCGTTATCGGCGCAGAACTCGGACCGGCCGGCACAGGAATGTTCTCAGAGACAGCTCCCGCTGCCGGCCCGTTGAGCGCCACGATGTTCTGCGTTCCGCGACCGACGTCGTAGAAGGAAATTACCTCCGACTCGGCGCTGTTTACCAGCGCAACCGCGTCGAAGTTGCCGGGCTGGCCTGTATCCTGGTCCGCTAGCAGAAAGGGCAGGTTGTCCGCCGACAGGACGTAAACATATTCGTTCGATACAGAATCGTAACTGACCCAGATGCGCGGGTCCGTCAGATCGACAACCAACCCCACCGCGCCATCGGTTTCATAGAATGCCACCGTGAAATCAGCTGGGTTCTCGTCCGGCGCAAGCGCGACTTCCAGAAATTCGCCGATCCCGGATCTGGCCGCATAGGCGTTCGAGTAATGGAGTTCGCTTATTCGCGCCAAAAGTGAATCCCTACATCGGCACTCGCCCTGAGAGAGAGCCGGCAGAGCTCAGATTGCTCGGCATATCGGAACAAAATCCTTCAAACTCGTGGCATTTTCCGGGCATTTCGAAACAATCGCGTCGCCAAGGCACTCTAGACACAAAAAACCCCGCGCGGCGCACGTGCCGGCGGGGCTTTGGAATTCATTGGCCGGTGATTCAGGCCAGCGCGGCCTTGGCCTTCTCGACGATGGTGCCGAATGCCTCGGGCTCGTGCACGGCGAGGTCGGCCAGCACCTTGCGGTCCACCTCAATGCCTGCCTTGCTCAGGCCGTTGATGAAGCGCGAATAGGTCAGCGCTTCGTCGTGGGCCCGGACAGCGGCGTTGATTCGCTGGATCCACAGGGCACGGAACTGCCGCTTACGGGCCTTGCGGTCGCGGGTCGCGTATTGGTTGGCCTTGTCGACGGCCTGGGTCGCGGTCTTGAAGTTCGTGGACCGGCGGCCATAGTAGCCTTTCGCGGCCTTGATGATCTTCTTGTGCCGGGCGTGGGTGACGGTTCCGCCTTTAACTCGGGACATATCTCAAGCCTCCTCAGCGCGCGTAGGGCATGTATTTCTTGACGATCTTGGTATCCGCCTCGGAAAGCGTGGTGGTACCGCGAGCGTTTCGAATGAACTTGTTGGTGCGCTTGATCATGCCGTGGCGCTTGCCGGCCTGGGCGGATTTGATCTTGCCGGTCGCCGTCACCTTGAATCGCTTCTTGGCGCCGGACTTGGTCTTCATCTTGGGCATTTGCCTACTCCTTGACTGGATCGGTCGTTCCGTCCCGACAGGCATGCCGCTTTTGGCCCGCCGCAACGGTCGAAGCCGGGCGTATAGGCCTTGATCCCGCGACAGGCAAGAGAAAACGGCATATCACTTCGGAAAGGCTGAAACACCCTCGGGTGTCCTGCCCGAATACAAAGGCGCCCTTGCACGCCGAGAGGGACTGCACTGTCCTTCTCCCCGGATCGCGCGCAATGTCTTCGGAGGATAGACACGGCATGGCCAACATTGGCTGTTTGGTTTCAGGGCCGTCGCCCCGTTGCAGGCAAAGACCTATGTGGCACGGCGCAATATCGCTGCCATTGGATGGATGGACCGAGAATGATTGAAGAAAGAGAAACGCCCCGACCAATGGTCGATGCAAGCGAGCAATCGGGCGACTTCATGCATGATCCTGTCGGCGGCGGGCCGAAACGCCGCATGATCCGGGCAGTTTCATCCATCGGTCTGCTGTTCGGCGCGGTGCTGTTCGCGGCATCGCTCACGCCATCCCTGATTCCGCGCAGCTTCCTGTTGCAGGGCGTCCTGGGCGGGGTATGCCTCGCCGCTGGCTATGGAATCGGCACGGCACTCGACGCGCTTTGGCGATACATGGAGCTTCCGGTTATTCGTGGACGAATACGGTTTCGCCTGACGATCATTGCAGGCGGGGCAGCTCTCGCGCTCGTCGCAGCGTCCCTCTGGAAGGCGCCCGGATGGCAGAATTCCATCCGCATTCGCATGGATATGCCCCCGGTCGATGAGGCGCATAGCCTGGAAGTCGCTGTCATCGCGCTCATTGTCTTCGCCGGCCTTCTTGGCCTCTGGCGTCTGTTCGCCGGCCTATCCCGCATTGCAGGCCGCCAGATGTCGCGCGTCGTCCCGACAAAGGTTGCGCGTGTGTTCGGCATCGCAACGGCCCTCGTACTCTTCACGCTGCTCATAGACGGTGTGCTCATACGAAGCTTTCTCCACACCGCAGACCTGTCCGCCGCGGCGTTGGACGCGGCAATGGACCCACAGATTCCGCCCCCCACCGATCCGGATGCAACCGGGGGCACACATTCGCTGATCCGTTGGGAGGGGCTCGGCAGAACCGGGCGGCAGTTCGTCTCGACCGGGCCGACCGCCGAGGAAATCTCCGCGTTTCTCGAACGGCCGGCCAAGGCGCCCCTGCGGATCTACGCGGGCCTGAATGCTGCGCCCGATACCGAGGCACGCGCCGCGCTCGCCGTGCAGGAAATGTTGCGTCGCGGTGCATTTGAGCGCGACGTTCTGCTTGTCGTTGTTCCGACCGGTACCGGCTGGATGGACCCCGAAGCGATGGACACGTTTGAGTACCTGCATGCCGGCGACACCGCGATAGTTGCGATCCAATACTCCTACCTTTCGAGCTGGATCTCTGTACTGGCGGAGCCCGGGATCGGGATCGAAGCCGGACGCGCGTTGTTCCAGGCGGTCTATCGACACTGGATCAAACTGCCCTCAGACAACCGCCCGAAGCTCTACGTCCAGGGACTGAGCCTGGGGGCCTACAGTGCCGAGCAATCCGTGCACCTTCATGAAGTGCTGGCGGATCCAATTCACGGCGCGCTTCTGTCAGGTCCACCATACGACAGCCCCATATGGCGCGCGTTGACGCGAAACCGAAACGAAGGCACTCCCGCATGGCTTCCCCGCTATGGTGACGGTGCGGTCGTCCGCTTCACGAACCAGGACAACCAGCTTGAGGAGTCCGAAGCGGAATGGGGCCCGATGCGGGTCGTCTACTTGCAGTACGCGTCGGACCCGATCACCTTTTTTCGAGCCGACGCGCTCTTCCGGAAGCCGCCCTGGCTCGAAGCGCCGGTCGGGCCAGACGTGTCGCCCGAAATGCGCTGGTATCCCGTCGTCACCTTCCTGCAGCTCGGCCTCGACATGGCAATCGGGCTTCTGGTGCCAATGGGATTTGGCCACCTCTTTGCGCCGGAACACTATATCGATGGCTGGATCGCCGTCACCGACCCGCAGGGTTGGAACGCGGAGGACATCGACAGGCTCAAGGCGTTCTTCGTGAAACGCAGCGGGCGCGGGTGACGCTGCCCGCCGCTGGTCGTCCCGGAGCCACTCTGGTTCCGGTTAGTTTATCGCGGTCGTGAAGACGCGCTTCACGACCTCCGGCACTTCACCGATCGAATAGCCGGACGGCCGCTTGATCACCGCAAACGAGATCATGCCCACAGACAACAGGATCAGGATGGCCGCCGCCCGAGGCGTGCGGCTCTCGGAATATGCACTCAGCAAAGTGGGAACCGCGACCACGCCGAAAACCAGTCCGAGGACAAAGATCAGATCCGTGTCGACGTTCAACCGAAAGCCCTCCTCCGATGCTGGCTCCGATTATTCCGGATCGGTGTTAAATATCAACCTTTCGTCGCAGGGAGCCACGCGCAGGATGTTGGTCGACCCCGGGATGTTAAATGGCACGCCGGCCACAACAACCACGTTGTCCTCCGCGTTCGCGAATTGCCCCTGACGCGCCGCACGCGCTGCCGACACCACCGCCATCTTGAACCGGCTGACATCGCCGTGCGTCATGAAACAGTTCACGCCCCAGGACAGGCAAAGCCGTCGCGCCGTGGCCGTAAATGGCGTCAGAGCGAGGATTGGCACGCGCGGGCGCTCCCGCGCCGTCTTCAGCGCCGTGGTGCCAGAATGGGTGAAACAGCAGATCGCTTTCACGCCCGTATTCTCGGCGATTTCGCGGGCGGCCGAGACGATGCTATCCGCCGTCGTGCTGCGCTCGACCACGCGGGCGGATTCGATGATGTTTCGGTACATCTCGCCCTTCTCGACCTCTTCGGCAACCGCGTTCATGGTACGCACCGCTTCCAGGGGGAAGTCGCCGGCCGCCGATTCCGCGCTCAGCATGACCGCATCCGCGCCCTCGTAGATTGCGTTCGCCACGTCGGAGACCTCGGCGCGCGTCGGCATCGGGCTTTCGATCATCGATTCGAGCATCTGGGTCGCCACGATAACCGGCTTTGCGGCGGCCCGTGCGCCGCGGATCAGGCGTTTCTGAATGGGAGGCACCGCCTGCACGGGCAATTCCACCCCAAGATCGCCACGCGCGACCATGATCCCGTCGGACACGGCGAGAATATCGTCGTAGGCCTCCACGGCAGCCGGCTTTTCGACCTTCGTCATGATGGCAGCGCGCCCCGACACGAGCTCGCGCGCCTCGTGCACGTCTTCCGGACGTTGGACGAAGGAAAGCGCCAGCCAGTCCACACCGATTTGGCAAACGAACTCCAGATCGGCCAGGTCCTTCTCGCTGAGCGCCTTCAGCGGCAGAACCACGTCCGGAACGTTGACGCCCTTGCGATTGGAGATCGTCCCGCCGGTCACCACCGAGCAATCTGCGAAGTCTTCACCGCATTTGTCCACGCGGAGCCGGATCTTGCCGTCGTTGACCAAGAGGGTCGCGCCCGGCTTCAGGGCCTTGAAAATCTCCGGATGCGGCAGGCAAACGCGGCTGGAATCGCCCTCCGTCGTATCCAGATCCATCCGGAAGGACGCTCCCTCGACAAGCTCCTCGGAATCTCCGGCAAACACGCCGACCCGCAACTTCGGCCCCTGGAGGTCCGCCAGGATCGCGATGGGCCGGCCAAGCTCCTGCTCGATCTGCCGGATGATGGTGTGGCGTTCGCGGATCTCCTCGTGGCTGCCGTGGCTCATGTTAAGCCGGAATACGTCAACACCGATCTCGAACAGCCGCCGGATGGTGTCGTAGTCGTCCGATGCCGGGCCGAGGGTGGCCACGATCTTCACATTGCGCATCCGTCTCATGGAGCAACCTTTCGTGTCGTGCGGGCTTCGCCGGGACCGTTAGCGGTAAACTGCGCGAAAAGCTACCCTGACCAGCTCTGGCCCTTTGTCGAATGACGCCTTACACCCATGCGAGGAAAACATCACGCCCCAATGACATATCACGCCTTTCATACCGCCGGAGACAACCGCGAAAGCCGTTGGCTCATAACCTGCGACCACGCCACGAATACGGTTCCGCCCCAGATCGGCGGCGGCACCCTGGGCTTGCCTCAGGCAGAAATGGCCCGCCACATCGCCTACGATCCCGGCGCCGCAGGCGTTGCACATGCGCTGGCCGATGCCCTCGGCGCGCCGCTTATCACCTCGAACTTCTCACGCCTCGTTATCGACCCGAACCGGGGCGAGGACGACCCGACCCTGCTGATGAAGCTCTACGACGGCACGATCATTCCGGGAAACCGGCACGCAGATGCCGGCGAAATCGAGCGGCGCATGGAGCTTTGCTATCGTCCCTACCACGCCGAGCTGGGCCGCCTCGCGGCCTCGCGCTCCGACAGCGCGATTGTGGCGGTGCACTCGTTCACGCCGCGCCTCCGCGGTCGGCCGCCGCGACCATGGCATGTGGCAATCCTCCACTCGCCGCCCCAGAATGCGCTGGCCTTGGCATTGATCGCGCGTCTGCGCACGGAGCCAGACCTGTGCGTGGGCGACAACGAGCCCTATGCCGGGCACCAACCCGGAGATTCCATTGACCGCCATGCCTTGCAGCACGACCGCCACCATGTTCTGCTGGAAGTCCGCCAGGATCTGATCGAAACGGTGGAGCAGCAGCAATCCTGGGGCCGGCGGATCGCACCGCTTCTCAAATCCGCACTTGCCGATTGCCACCCCTGATCCGTCACAGAGAGGGAGAGAGACAATGGACGACCAGACCCGCATCGAGATCGAGGCCGCCGCCTTTCGCCGCCTGCGCGAGCACCTGATGAAGGACCGTGTGGATGTACAGAACATCGACCTGATGAACCTGGCCGGGTTCTGCCGCAACTGCCTGTCCCGCTGGTTTCAGGAGGCCGCGGCCGAACGCGGGATCGAGATGGACCAGTCCACGGCACGCGAAATCTATTACGGCATGCCCTATTCGGAATGGAAGCAGCGGCATCAAACCCCCGCAAACCCGGAAACGCAGGCAGAGTTCGAGAAGGCTTTCCGCGAAAACGTCGGCCCGCCGGACAAGGTCTGAGCAATCGAGCCGCGCGAGCATCTTTGGCGCGACTCAACCCTGCCCTGAAATTCCAGAGCGATTCCGCTCCCAACAAGGCGGCATCGGAAACAATTGGGCCATTGACGCCGTGATTGTCCCGGCTAACCCCCGAATTGCGGCAGGAAATTGACCGGCCATCATCGCCACGCTACCGATCTTAGTCGGGGGGATGAAAGGACGGTCATGCTGAACTTTGCCGCCTATGCGATCATCGTCGTCGCCATCCTTCTGGCCGTCCGCAACATGATCGACGGGTTGGGGCTTGGCATAGAGACCGATGACGCCGCGGTGGACCCGGAGGACATACCCGGCCTCGCGCACGGGCTTTCCCGTGATCATCCAATTGTTCTGCACAACTTCGATCCACTGCAGGAAGCGCTCGTGCTTCAGTTGCCGGATCTCGATGCGCGCCGGGCGCGTGACCGGGATTTCGAAGTCCACCCAACGAGCCACGGTCACGGACAGGAAATCCGCTTTCGCGGCCGCGTTCTCGTGCAGCTTCCCGACGTGCCTCTGGAGCGCAAGGTGGATCTCTATGTCGAAACGCCAGCGGCCTGATCAACCGAGGCCATCGACTGGCGCTCCAGAAGACAGGGTTTAGATGGCCGCTTTGCGGCTTTCTTCGAGGTAGATTTCCCGAAGTCGGGACGCGACCACCCCCGGCACACCGTCGCCGAGCGACACTCCGTCGATCTCCACCACTGGCATCACGAAGGCGGATGCCGACGTGAAGAACGCCTCGTCCGCCGCCTTGGCCTCCTCGATGGTGAAGGGGCGTTCCTCGACAACCATCTGCGCTTCGCGCGCAAATCGCAGCACTGCAGCCCGGGTGATCCCGTGGAGGATCTCGGTGCCGAGATTGCGGGTAATGATCTTGCCGTCCTTGACGATATAGGCGTTGTTCGATGTGCCTTCGGTCACCAGACCGTCCTCGACCATCCATGCGTCGTCGGCACCAGCCTTCTTGGCCATCATCTTGCCCATCGACGGGTAGAGAAGCTGCACCGTCTTGATATCCCGGCGACCCCAACGGATGTCCTCGATGGAGATCACCTTGATTCCCTGCTTCGCCTGCGGGCTCTCGCCCAATCCGGGCTTCGACTGGGTGAACAGAACGACCGTCGGTTCCGTCCCCTCTGGAGGAAAGGCGAAATCCCGGTCCGCCGGCGCACCGCGCGTGATCTGCAGGTAAATCAGCCCGTCCACGATCTCGTTGCGGGTGACCAAGGCCCGGTGGATCTCCAGCAGATCGTCGAGCGCCGCCGGCGCCGGCATATCCAACTCGCCGAGCGAGCGTTGCAAGCGCTTGAAGTGGCCGTCGAAGTCGATGAGCTTGCCGCCCAGCACCGAGGTCACCTCGTAGACGCCATCGGCGAACAGGAACCCGCGGTCGAACACGGAGACCTTGGCCTCCTCCTCGGGCAGATAGTCCCCGTTCACATAAACGATCCGGCTCATCCTGTTCTCCTAACCCCAGAGGTCCGCTTTTGGCGGATGTACGCCCGCTTCGTCATAGACCAGCGGCTCCGCCCGGTCTTCGGCCAACAGAAGCGGCCCGTCAAGATCGACAACCGCCGCGCCCTGCGCCAGCACCACGGCCGGCGCCATGGCGAGCGAGCTTCCCACCATGCAGCCCACCATGATCCCGAAGCCCGCTGCCTCCGCTTCGGCCCTGAGCGCCAGCGCTTCGGTGAACCCGCCTGTCTTGTCGAGCTTGACGTTGATCATGTCATACTTGCCCTTCAGCGCCGCCAGGGTGCTTCGGTCATGCACGCTCTCGTCGGCACAGATCGGCACCGGCCGCTCAAGGCCCAGAAGCGCGTCATCCGCGCCGGCCGGAAGCGGTTGCTCCACCATCGCCACGCCAAGACGCAGCAGGTGCGGCACCAACTCGGAATAAGTCTCGGCCGACCAGCCCTCGTTTGCATCCACGATGATCTTAGATGCCGGCGCCCCGGCACGCACCGCTTCCAGCCGCGCCATGTCGTCGGGCGTGCCCAGCTTGATCTTCAGGAGCGGCCGGTGCGCATTCGCCTCCGCCTGCGCCCGCATCGCCCCGGGCACGTCGAGCGACAACGTGTAAGCGGTGACAAGCGGCGTCGGCGCCGGTAGCCCGGCCAGCTCCCAGATGCGCACGCCGGCCCGTTTCGCTTCCAGATCCCAGAGCGCGCAATCGACCGCGTTGCGCGCCGCGCCGGCCGGCAGCAACGCCTGAACCTCCGCCCGCGTCAGCTTCGGCGGCAGCGCCGCGATCTCGTCAGCCACGCTGTCCAGGCTCTCACCGTACCGCCCATAGGGCACACATTCGCCCCAACCGGAGAGACCGCCCGCGCGCGCCGTCACGGTCAGCACCTTCGCCTCCGTTTTCGAGCCGCGCGCGATGGTAAAGGCCTTCGCCAGCCGGAAGACATCCGGCTGCACCGTCAATTCGAAATCCACATCCACCCTTCTGCCGGGTCCATTCCCCCGGCTTCTTCTGTCCGGAAATATCCCCGCCGGAGGCATGAAGACTCATTCCCCCGGACCACGCAAGCGCCGCGCTCAGTCCAACGCGGCCAGCGCATCCACAAGCCGGCCCGCGCCGTTGCGGAACGGGTCCACCGCCGGGAGGCCCATCTCGGCCTCGACGCCGGCAAGGTAGTCCTCTGCCTCTTTCTCGCTCATGTGCTGTGTGTTGACGGAAATCCCCACCACCTGCACCGCCGGGTTGACCCTGCGCGCGAGGGTCAGCGACACCTCCTGCAATTCCTGCAACGAGGGCAGCGAATAGTCAGGCAGCCCGCGCATATGCCCCCGCGTCGGCTCGTGGCAGAGGATCAGCGCGTCGGGTTGCCCCCCATGCACCAACGCCATGGTCACGCCGGAATAGGAGGCATGAAACAGGCTCCCCTGCCCCTCGATCAGATCCCAGTGATCTTCATCGTTGTCGGGCGTCAGCCATTCCACCGCGCCTGCCATGAAATCGGCGATCACCGCATCCAGCGGCACGCCGTCGCCGGTGATCAGGATGCCCGTCTGGCCAGTGGCGCGGAAGCTCGCCTTCATGCCGCGCTCTCGCATGACCGCATCCATCGCAAGCGCCGTGTACATCTTGCCCACCGAGCAATCCGTCCCGACGGCAAGGCACCGCTTGCCGCGCCGCTTGCGGCCGTTGGCGATGGGGTACTTGACCGAGGGCACACGCACGTCGTGCAGCATCCGACCCTCGGCCTTTGCAATCTCCACCAGCTCGGCTTCGTCTTTCAATAGGTTATGCAAACCCGACGCCAGGTCGAACCCCGCGAGAAGCGCCTCGGCCAGCACATGTTTCCACGCCGCGGAGATGACCCCGCCCCGGTTGGCGACCCCGATCACCAAGGTCTTGGCGCCCGCGGCCTTCGCCTCTTGAAGCGACATGTCGGCCAGGCCCATATCCGCCTTGCACCCCTCCATGCGAAACTGCCCGACCGCGTAATCCGGCCGCCAGTCCTTGATGCCCTGTGCGACCTTCGCGGCAAGCTGATCTGGCGCGTCACCGAGGAAAAGCAGGTAGGGGGTCTCGATCATTGTCTCGCATCTCCATGTTTTGCGGAACGCTATCACGGGGTCTTGGAAGATTTTTTGTCAGAGTGGCTGACCCATACGGACAGCCAAGGAACAAAATCCGAAACAACCACGCGGACCCGAAACCAGATTCGAATGCACACTGGTTAGGCAGTTTTGAAACACTCTCAATTCGGGATTGATTCGGATCGGGTGACACAGTACCTCGCGAACTGGGGCAGGTGCCGAGAAATGCGCCAAAACCCGCAATAGCACGGTTTTGGCGGGAACGGCCGGATGCCAAAGAGATGCTATGCTCACATTCGCACCGACCTGCGGCATCGTTGAACGCGACCTCACGCCTTGCGCGGACGTACCCCGTTGAGAAAAATCCTGATCGCACGATCCCGGCGCGCGTCTGTTTCCTCGGGCGTCCGGGGCAGGCTGTCAGGATCGAGCAAACGCGAGATCGTATTGCCGACCACCATGTCCACGAGAAGGTCCGAAACCGCCGGTATATCGTCCTGTTCGATCTCGATCTCGCCTGCCTCGACAGCCCGTCTAAGCTCCTCGCAGAGCAGAACTGCGACCTGCCCCGGCCCCTTTCGGCTCAGCCGACGGCCCAACTCGGGATAGCTTGGCACTGCCGCAATGACGGCGCGCAGCATCTCGATCACGAGCGAATTCGGATGTTTCCCGGGTGTGAACGTCAGAAGAATGCGCAGCCGTTCTTCCAACGAAGCGTCCCGCTCTTCCTGCCGAAGGGGGCGAAACAGCGTCTTGCTCATTCGTTTTAACCCGGCGCCCAGAAGCTCTTCGCGACTGCGGTAGAGCGCATAGAGCGTCCGCTTCGACATTCCAGCGCGTTTGGCGATATCCGCCATGGTGACATCTTCCAGTCCGTTCTCAGACAGAAGATCTATTGCGCAGTCGAGAACGAGCGCTTCGCGCTCGGCGGGGTCCATTTGCACAGGCCGTCCGCGCTTGCGCACGTTCTTTTCGTCCAATTCTGCTGAATTCTCAGTCACCAATGCCTCTCCCATCGAGTCTCCCAGCGGAGATTACGCACTCGCAGCATAACCGATCTTTACAAAACCCGCCAGTTTCCTTAACGCCTCACTCTAATGACAAGCGCAAGACGCTGACCAGTCCTCCCGGAGCCCGATATGCCGATCTCGCGAATCCTCTTTCTCCTCACCCTGGCAATTGGCCTGGTACTGGGTGCGCCAATGGCCACAGCGCAGCAGCAAGGCGGCGAGCGGCCGCCGGCGCCGGTTGCGGTGGTGACACTGGAAGCCAGCGACGTGGTGCTTACCTCGACCCTCCCGGGGCGGGTCACCGCCTCCGGCGTCGCGGAAGTGCGCCCGCAAGTCAGCGGCATCGTGACCGAACGGCTTTTCGACGAGGGGAAGACGGTCGAAAAGGGCGCCGCTCTCTACCGCATCGACCCTGCCACCTACGAAGCCGCAAAGGCGGCGGCGGAGGCGAGCCTCGCACAAGCCGAAGCCCAACTCCGGGCTGCTCGGCGCGAGGAAGAAAGGCAGGACGAGCTGCGCGAGCGCAACGTGACCAGCCAACAGGTGCTGGACGACGCGATCTCGGCCAGGGACGCCGCCGAGGCGGCAGTAAAAGTCGCGGAAGCGCAGGTGCTGACCGCGACAATCGACCTCGACCGCACGACGATCAGCGCACCGATCTCCGGCAAGGTGGGGTTGAGCCAAACCACCCAGGGCGCGCTGGTGACTGCCGGGCAGACCTCCGCCCTGACCGTTATTCGGAAACTCGACCCCGTGTACGTTGACGTTACGCAATCGGCAGCCGAGATCCTGCAATGGCGTCGGTCCGGGCAACAATTGGCCGAACAGGAGCGTGCCCGGGTGTCCCTCCGGCTTGCCGACGGAGGACTCTACGATCACCAGGGGATCCTCGCCGCCGCCGAACCGCATGTGAACGAGCAGACCGGCGTGATTGTCCTGCGCCTCGAGTTCCCCAATCCGGAGTTGTTTCTGTTGCCTGGCATGTACGTACAGGTCGAACTGCCACAAGGGATCGTCCAGGGCGCAATCCTCGCCCCACAAGAGGGCGTGACACGCGACCGCCGTGGCAGGCCCATCGCGATGGTGGTGAATGCCGAGAACCAGGTCGAGACCCGGGAGCTGACAGTACAGCGCGACCTGGGCAACCAATGGGTCGTGACCGAGGGTCTCGCTGCGGGCGACCGCGTTATCGTCGCGGGACTCCAGAAGGTCGCTCCCGGCATGACCGTCGCCCCGGAAGAACGCAGCGATACCGAAACCGCCGCCGTCGGCAACTGAACACCACTTCCTGGAGTCCCACATGGCCCGTTTTTTCATCGACCGGCCCGTTTTCGCCTGGGTGATCTCGATTCTCATCATGGGCGTCGGCCTATTGTCGATCTTCTCGCTCCCGGTGGCACAGTATCCGCAGATCGCACCGCCTTCGGTGCGGATAAGCGCACAGTACCCGGGCGCTTCGGCCGAAACCGTCGCAAATACCGTGACACAGATCATCGAGCAGCAGATGACCGGGCTCGATGGCATGCGCTACATGTCGTCGTCGTCGACCTCGGCCGGTACGGCAAACATTACGCTGACGTTCGAGGCCGGCACCGACGCGGACGTTGCGCAGGTTCAGGTGCAGAACAAGCTTGCACAGGCGACGCCATTGCTTCCCGAAACGGTTCAGCGGCTCGGGGTGCGCGTGGAGAAGGCGTCGTCGTCCTTTTTCATGGTAATCGCGCTGATTTCTGAAGACGGACGGCTCGATCAGGCAGACCTCGCCGACTACCTGAACTCGAACATGGTGGACGAGTTCTCCCGCATCGAAGGCGTGGGGGGCGCACAGGTGTTCGGCGCGCAATACGCCATGCGTATCTGGCTCGACCCGTCCAAGCTAGCGGCATTCGGGATGACGCCATCGGACGTCGTCAGCGCCGTCTCGGCGCAGAATGCCCAGATATCAGCGGGCGCCTTCGGCAGCTTGCCCGCACCCTCTGGCCAGCAACTCAACGCGACAATAACGGCGCAGTCGCTGCTCTCGACGCCTGAGGATTTCCGCAACATCGTGCTGCGGTCCGAAACAGACGGCGGCCTCGTCCTGCTTCAGGATGTGGCGCGGGTCGAAATCGGCGCCGAGAACTATTCAAACATCGCCCGTTTCAACGGTCAGCCCGCCTCGGGCATGGCCCTCAACCTGGCCTCCGGGGCCAACGCGCTCGACACAGCCCAACGGGTCAAGGATCGCATCGAGGAATACAAGCAGTTCTTCCCCGAAGGTGTGAGCTATGTCGTTCCCTACGACACCACGCCCTTCATCGAGATCTCGATCCACGAAGTGCAGAAAACACTGTTCGAGGCAATTGCGCTCGTCTTCGTCGTGATGCTGCTTTTCCTGCAGAATTTCCGCGCCACATTGATCCCGACTCTGGCGGTGCCGGTGGTGATCCTCGGGACCTTCGCAATCCTTTCGCTTGCCGGTTTCACGATCAACACGCTGACCATGCTTGCGATGGTGCTGGCCATCGGCCTGCTGGTCGACGATGCCATCGTCGTGGTCGAAAACGTCGAACGGATCATGGAAGAAGAAGGGCTCTCTCCGCGCGAGGCAACGCGCAAGTCCATGGGCCAGATCACCGGCGCTCTGATCGGTATCGCGCTGGTGCTGTCTGCCGTCTTTGTTCCGATGGCGTTCTTTGGCGGCTCGACCGGCGTGATATACCGGCAGTTCTCGATAACCATCGTTTCGGCGATGGGCTTGTCGGTACTGGTGGCGCTGACCCTGACACCCGCGCTCTGCGCGACCCTTCTCAAGAGCAAGGACGCCCACCACGCACGCCGCGGCCCGCTTGGCTGGTTCAACATCGGTTTCGAAAAGGTAACGGGCGGCTACGCGGGAACGGTCGGCTACCTCATCCGGCGCCCATTTCGTGTCTTGGTGGTCTATGCCGCGCTTGGCTATGGCATGGTGTTCCTGTTCCAGAATACTCCCACGGGTTTTCTGCCCGATGAGGATCAGGGCATCCTGATGACACTGATTCAGGCTCCCACCGGAGCCACCGCCGAGCGCACGCAGGAGGTGGTCGAGCAGGTCGAGACCTATTTCAATGCGGCCGAGGCCGAGAATGTGCAATCGACGTTCGGTGTCGTCGGTTTCAGTTTCGCCGGCCAGGGCCAGAACATGGGTCTTGCCTTCGTCCGAATGAAGGATTGGGAGGAGCGCCTATCCCCCGCTCAATCGGTGCAGGCGGTGGCAGGCCGCGCCTTCCCCGCCTTCATGGGTATCCGCGATGCGATGGTCTTTCCCATCGTGCCGCCGTCGGTCATCGAACTGGGCAACGTCTCCGGCTTCGATTTCTACCTCCAGGCGCAGGGCGGCCAGACGCACGAGCAGATCCTCACCGCGCGCAATCAACTCCTCGGGATGGCCACGCAGAGCCCGCTGATTGCCTCGATCCGGCCGTCGGGGCTGGAAGATGCGGCGCAATTCAAGCTCGATATCGACTGGCGCGCCGCCGGAGCGGTGGGTGTCACGCCTGCCAATGTCGGCACCACGCTCAACATTGCCTGGGCGGGGTCATACGTGAACGACTTCGTCGACAACGGCCGGATCAAGCGCGTCTATGTTCAGGGGGAACCCGATAGCCGGGCAACCCCCTCCGACCTGCAGAAATGGCGGGTCCGGAATTCCGGCGGCGATCTCGTGCCTTTTGCCAACTTCACCCGTGAAAGCTGGGAATACGGACCGCAGGGGCTCAACCGCTACAATGGCGTGCCGGCAATGCAGATCCAGGGCACACCCGCGCCCGGTGTGACCACCGGCGAGGCCATCGCCGAGATCGAACGGCTCGTGGCTCAATTGCCCCCTGGTTACAGCGTCGCGTGGACCGGCCTCTCGCTGGAGGAGCTGGAATCCGGCGGCTCCGCGCCCATGCTCTACGCCCTCTCGCTGGCAGCGATCTTCCTGTGCCTCGCCGCCCTTTACGAAAGCTGGGCAATCCCGTTCTCGGTCATGCTGGCCATGCCGATCGGTGTGCTCGGAACGATGGGAGCCGCCTATTGGTTCGGCTTCGAGAACGGCGTATTCTTCCAGGTCGGTCTGCTCACGGTGATCGGCCTGACCGGCAAGAACGCCATCCTGATCGTTGAGTTCGCGCGCGAGCGGTTCGAAGCGGGCGAAGACCTCTACACCGCCGTCAAGGAGGCGGCACGCCAGCGTTTCCGCCCGATCATCATGACATCCCTGGCCTTCTCGCTTGGCGTGTTGCCGCTGGTGCTGTCCACCGGCGCGGGCGCCGGCGGGCGCACCGCGGTCGGCTCCGCGGTGTTGGGTGGGACGATCACCGGCACGGTTCTGGGTGTCCTGTTCGTTCCGCTCTTCTTCGTGATCGTCGCGCGGGCGTTCAGCGGAAAACGTGTGAAGTCGCAATCGGAAACAGCGTCGGGCAAACCCGTGGCCAGCTGACTGGCTGACTTGCCAGACCTACCGAAGCGGTCCGATCCTCCGACGCCGGGGTTCCCCGTTCGCGCATCCCGCGGATCGGACCGCATCGCCCTCAGCGATTGCGCCAGAGGATGCTGGCTTCCACGAGCCCGCAGTTTGCTCTGGATGGAAGCCAGCATCAGCGGTGCGCCGAACAGTGTTTCGGCTGAAACGATCCCACGACCAATCCAGAGCCTCACTGCGACGGCAAAGAGGCCGGTTTGAAGAGATGTGTCGGTGCTGGCACCCTGTCGGTAACGCTTGCCGGGAGTTGGCTGCGCGAAAATCAGGTAACGCGCCTCTACCGGTTGTTTCTCACCGTGTCCGCGGCCCGGGCGGTATCCATGTGCCTGTCGTTGCCGTCCCCGCGATCCGGCCCTCTCCGCGCGCGCCTCGCGCGCGGCCCGGCCCAACGGGAGGAGGCGCATCTACGATGCGGCGACGACGGGCGGGAGCTCCGCTTAAGCGGCGATGCCGGCGGACCCCATGTCGAGGTACTTCTTTCGGCGTTGCGCGATCAGCGCCGCCCGGTCCATGCCGTCGAACTCCGACAGCATCCCTGAAATCGCCGATCCGACGTTTTCGCACGTCTGGGGCCGGTTACGATGCGCCCCACCTTTCGGCTCCGGGATCACCCGGTCGGTCACACCGAGTTGTAGCAGATCCTGCGCCGTGAGCTTCAGCGCTTCGGCCGCCTCGCGCATTTTTTCCGCGTCCTTCCAAAGGATCGACGCACAGCCCTCCGGCGAGATCACCGAGTAGACCGAATGCTCCAGCATCGCCAGGGAATTTGCCGTCGCGAAAGCGACCGCGCCACCGGAGCCCCCCTCGCCGATGATCACGGAGACCAGAGGCACACCAAGGTTCAGGCAGGCCTGCGTTGACCGTGCGATCGCCTCCGACTGCCCCCGCTCCTCGGCGCCCTTGCCGGGATAGGCACCGGGCGTATCGACAAGGCTCACCACCGGAAGGCCGAACTTGTCGGCCATCTGCATCAGACGGATCGCCTTTCGATAGCCCTCCGGGCGCGCCATGCCGAAATTGTGCGCAATCCGGCTCGTGGTATCGCTGCCCTTCTCATGCCCGATCACCATGACCGGCCGGTCGCCAAATCGCGCCAAACCGCCCATCACGGCGTGATCGTCGGCGAAGTTCCGGTCGCCGGCCAAGGGCGTGTACTCGGTGAAAAGCGCCTCGATGTAATCCCGGCAATGCGGGCGGTCGGCATGGCGGGCAACCTGGCACTTCTGCCAGCGGCTCAGTTTGCCGTAGAGATCCCCCAGCATCGCCTCGGCCTTGGCATCCAGCGCGGCCACCGCAGCCTCAACATCCATCTCCTCGTTCGCCCGCGCCATCGCGCGGAGTTCCTCGGCCTTGCCCTCGATTTCGGCCAGAGGCTTTTCGAACTCCAGATAGTTCATTTGGAGGCTCCCTTTCTGCTCGCACCCATATGCGTGCGAGGCGCGGGATTTGCAACCGAGGCGGCATTTCGCAAGACATGCTAATCGACGTCGTGTCAGCCTCGACTGGCGAATTGAAGGCAGACCGGCGATGGCGAACCACTACGAAAAACGCATACTGCGCGTTCTCGAGCACATGCACACGAACCCAGCGGGCGATCTCTCACTGGATGCGCTGGCAGAAGTGGCCGCCATGTCCCGCTTTCATTGGCACCGGGTGTTCCGGACCATGACCGGCGAAACCTGCGCCCAGGCGGTCCGCCGGATTCGCATGCACCGCGCCGCATGTTGGCTGGTGCAGACTGACTGGCCGATTCCCGAGGTTGCGCGCCGGTGCGGCTATCCGGGCCTTACCAGCTTCTCCCGCACGTTCCGCGCAGCCTTTGGCGTCCCGCCGGGCCAATTCCGCCAAAACGGCAGCCTGCGGCTGCCTCCCGTCCCCCGCAAGTCCGGAGATCCCATCATGTTCGACATCGACGTCACCACGCACCCTGCACAGCGCCTTGCTGCGATTGCGCACACCGGTCCCTATGTTGAGATCGGGCGCGCCTTTGAAACGCTCTCCGCGCTCTGCACCTCCCGCAACCTGTGGCCCCAGGTGCGGGCATTGCTCGGCATCTACTATCACGACCCCGACAGCACACCCGCCGAAGAGCTTCGCAGCCACGCCGCCGTCGCGCTGGCCCCGGGTACCGAGATCGGCGATGTATTCGAGGAACTGGTGACCGAGGCCGGCAAGGTCGCCGTGCTGCGCTTCAAGGGTCCCTATTCCGGCCTCAAGCCGGCCTATGACTACCTCTATGGCACCTGGCTGCCGCAATCAGGCGAGGAGCCGCGCAATGCGCCCTGCTACGAGATCTATCTCAACACCCCGCAGGACACAGCGCCAGAAGATCTTGTGACGGAGATCTGCTTGCCGCTGAAGTAATACGGGATAGAGGTCCGAGCCGCTGCGTGAGGTCCGCTCGCACAGTGGCTCGGGCATGTGAAACGCAGCTTGGAGGCGCCGGCCCTTATCCCGCGAGCAACTCCGCCTGTTTCACGATAACCTCCGCCTGCTTGATCGAAGCGATATCCACCAGCCGGCCCTTGTAAACCGTGGCGCCCGCACCCTCCGCCTTGGCCTTCTCCATTGCAGCAAGGATCTCACGTGCCTCGGATACCGCCGCATCCGACGGGGTAAAGACCTCGTTGGCCAGCGCCACCTGCTTGGGGTGGATCGCCCATTTCCCGACCATGCCGAGAGTCGCGGAGCGTTTCGCCTGCGCGACGAACCCCTCGTCGTCCGAGAAATCGCCGAATGGCCCATCCACCGGCAGCACACCATGCGTGCGACACGCCGCGACAATCGCCGCCTGTGCCCAGTGCCAGGGATCCGACCAATGCTTCACGCCCTCGCGGATCATGTAGTAATCCTCCTGCGTGCCGCCGATGCCGGTGGTCTGCATCCCCATCGACGCCGCAAAATCGGCCGCACCAAGGCTCATCGCCTCCATGCGTGGCGAGGCCGCGGCGATTTCCTCCACATGGGCGATGCCTGCCGCACTCTCGATGATCACTTCGAAACTGATCGGCTTCGTACGGCCTTTGGCGCTCTCGATCGCCGTCACCAGCGCATCCACCGCGTAGATATCGCCGGCACAACCGGCCTTGGGGATCATGATCTGATCCAGCCGGTCGCTGGCATTTTCCAGCAGGTCAACCACGTCACGATACCAATACGGTGTATCGAGCCCGTTGATCCGCACGGAGAGCGTCTTGGAGCCCCAATCCACATCGCCGATGGCCTGGATAATGTTCTTGCGCGCCTCCGGCTTATCGTCCGGCGCCACGCTGTCCTCCAGATCCAAGTTGATCACGTCGGCCGCGCTTGCCGCCATCTTCTCGAAGATCGCCGGACGGGAGCCAGGACCGAAGAGTTGGCAACGGTTCGGACGGGCGGGTGCGGCGGGCTGGATGCGGAAACTCATGTCTCTCTCCGGCAATGATATTACTCTCTGGGTCCTCGTCGAGATAGATTATTGCCCACCCACTGACAAGGACTTTTCGCACCGGCAGCATTATCCTGCGGCACCGCAGAGATTCACCTCCCGAAGCGGTCCGAACGCATCCTTAGGCCAAAACAGACGGTGCTAGTTTTCGGCGCCGTTGTCTCCGGCGCGGGGAATGAATTCCCGGAATGTGTCGTCAAGCCAGAAACGGCCGGCATCGACGCTGGCCACGTAGCTGGCGAGCGAATCTGCCGTTTCCGGTACGGCCGCCACGATTCGCTCGGACCTCGTGTAGACAAGCGCCGCGAAGCCGAAGATCAGAAAGGCGACGCCGAGCCCGATACGCATTCCGCGTCTGCGGCGTTGTCGCATGCGCGGATCGTCTGCTCGAACGGGCACCGTTTCGGCATCGCCCGGTTCGAGTGTCGAGGTGATCTGTTCCACATCGGGCAGACGCTCGCGCCGCGAAGAAGACCGCAGTACCTTCTGCAGCTGCGGATCGTCCTCGGGGGGCTGCCCCGCTTCCTCCACATCCGCACCTGCCACGGCATAATCGGCCGTTCCACGCTTCGCTGCATGGTCCGGCGTGGGAACACCGAGATCCGGCTGGAATTCCGGTAGTCCGGATTCCGCCCTGCGGGCGTCCTGTTCTCGCTCGGCCTCTTCCCGAAGTACGGAAAGCACGCTCTCGTCCACCTGTTGGCGTCGCGGCATTCCCATACCGGCGAGGTCCGGCTCGGCATCGCGCGCGAGCGCGGACGGCGCTTCGGCGTCGCCACCCACCTGCGAGTCGTCCGTCGGCCCCGACGCGACCGGCATGTCGGACTCGGCCGCCAAACCGGGCGAGGCGCCAGCGGGTTCTTCGTCAGAAATGTCGTCAGCGATGCCTTCGACGTCCGTGGCGTCACTCTCGCTGCTCTCAACGGCCCGTACAGTGTCTTCCTCGTCAACGGCATCTGGTACAGGATCGGGTTTCGGCGGCGACTGTGGCGCTGCCACGGGCGCGGCCCCCGGCGATTCCCAGGAAAGCTCCTCGGAGAGTTCGGGATCGAAATCCGGATGTTTCTGAAACCAGCTGTTTCCGCAATTGGAGCATTGGACGTCGCGCCCCGTCTCGGGGATCACCCGGTCGTCGACCGCGTATTGCGCCCCGCAATTTGGACAGATCAGCCTCATGACGTCCTCTCGACCCGGGCGTCCGATCGCCCGTTGCTCTTTTGATTTCGCGCATTTGTACCAGCGGCAAATGGAATCTCAAAGAGCCGCCGGCATTTTTGCGAGCCCAGTGAGGAACCCGTAGCACGTCTGCAGGCATCGAGGCCGAAATCCGGGTCTTTCGGACGGTGTTCACCGCGATCCGGCACTTCCCGTTGAAACCCGGTGCTGGCTCGGGCAGAACGGGCGCCACATGGCATGGACACCCCGCACGTGATCGAGCTTCAGAACGTCGCCTATTCCTACGGCAGCGATGCCCTTCTGTCCGATGTGACCCTGCATCTGGCCCCGGGCTCCTTCCACTTTCTGACCGGGCCTTCGGGCGCGGGAAAATCCACCCTCCTCAAACTCTGCTACATGGAACTGATGCCATCGGCGGGTCAGATGACCGTGTTCGGCCGCGAAGTGTCCGACCTGCGGCGCGACGATATCGCGCGCACCCGTCGGCGGATCGGCGTGGTCCATCAGGAATGCCAGTTTCTCGATCACCTTCCGCTCACCGAGAATCTTTCGTTGCCGCTGACTGTCGCCGGACGCGATCCGGCGGAAGAGGCGGAGAACTTGCGGGAGCTGATGACCTGGGTTGGGCTCAGCACGCGGGCGCAGGCGACGCCGCCGGAGCTGTCGGGCGGCGAGCGGCAGCGCGCCGCCCTCGCCCGCGCCGTCATCATGGACCCGGAACTCATCCTCGCCGACGAACCCACCGGCAATGTGGACTGGGAGATGTCGTTGCGCCTGCTGCAACTTCTCGTGGAGCTCAACCGCCTCGGCAAAACCGTGCTCGTCGCCACCCACGACCTCAACCTGATACGCGCCGCCAAGAGCCAGGTGTCCGTCCGGGTCCTGCGGATCGCTGACCGAACATTGCAATTGTCGGGGGCAGACCTGTGAGCCGGACCTCGCAGATAAAGGATCTGGCCATGGGGCGCAGTGGCGCGGACAGGGTCGTCCCGCCAACCGGCTTTACCGCGCGCCTGACGGTCTTCACCGCGGCCGCCATGGCATTTCTCGCGGTTTTCGCACTGGCGCTGTCGTTGGCGACCGACCGGCTCGCCAGCCGCTGGTCGGAGGCATTGGCACGCACCGCGACCGTGCGCATCTCGGCCCCGGCGGGCCAGGTCGCCGCGCAGGTGGACGCAGCGATGGAGGTGCTGCGGACAACGCCCGGCGTGGACTCCGCCCGACCATTGAGCGACGCGGAACGCCGTGCGCTTCTGGAACCGTGGTTCGGACCGGACCTGCCGCTCGACCGGCTGCGCATTCCCGCGCTGATCGAGGTCGTCGAGACCCCGACCGGGATCGACACGACGGGCCTGCGTGCGCGACTTGCCGGCGAGGCCCCTGGCGCGATCTTCGACGACCACACACGATGGCGGGCGCCGCTGGTGCGCGCGGCCGGCCGCCTGCGGATGCTGGGCCTCTTCTCGCTGCTTCTGATCTCGGCGGCCACTGCTGCGATGATCACGCTGGCCGCCCAGGCGGCACTCGCGGCGAACGCCCGCGTCATCGCCACGCTGCGACTGGTCGGGGCGCTCGACACCTATATCGCCCGCGCCTTCGTGCGCCGTTTCACATTGAGGGCCTTCGCCGGCGCGCTTGCCGGCACCCTCGCCGGCCTTGCAACGGTCGCCTCGCTGCCAAGGGCGGATGCGGCCGGCGGCTTTCTCACCGGGCTGGGATTCACCGGCGCCGAATGGGCGTTGCCGCTGCTGATCCCGCCGATCACCGCAGCGGTCGCCTTCGCCGCGACCCGTTTCGCCGCGTTCCGCCAATTGCGGGAGACCACCTGAGATGCTTCAATCAATCCGCTCCCTGATCTTCGTCGGCCAGATCTACCTGATGATGGCGCTGATGGCGCTGGCCTTCACACCGTTTGTCCTGCTCCACCGGCCGCTTGCTTTCACCGCCTGTCGGACATGGTGCGCCTGGGTGCGCTGGACGGCGGCCTGGATGGTTGGGCTGCGCTCGGAAATCCGCGGCGAGGTACCGACGGAGGAATGCCTCATCGCCTCCAAGCACCAGTCTTTCTTCGACATCATCCTGATCGTTTCCGCCGTTCCACGGCCGAAGTTCATCATGAAGGCAGAGTTGAAATGGGTGCCGATCGTCGGCTGGTACGCACAATGGATCGGCTGCGTGCCGGTCAATCGCGGCAAGCGCGCCGAGGCCATCCGGCAGATGAGGCAAGGGGTGGAGGCCGGACGGACTGCGCCGGGGCAGTTGATCATCTATCCACAGGGTACCCGCGTCGCTCCCGGCGCCAAGGTGCCCTACAAGGTGGGATCCGGCGTGCTCTACGACCAGCTTGGGCAGGGATGCGTGCCCGCGGCCACGAATGTCGGTGTCTTCTGGCCGCGCACCGGCATCTGGCGCAAGCCCGGCCTGGCCGTGGTCGAGTTCCTGCCGCCCATTGCGGCGGGATTGCCGCAGGCGGAATTCATGCAGCAGCTCGAAGAAACCGTCGAGAGCGCATCGAACCGGCTGATGGCCGAAGCCGGGTTCATTCCCGGACCCTGACCGCAACTCGCGGCTTCGAATCCAGAACGGCTCCCGCCCGTCTTCAGTGCCTGCCGGCACCTCATCCCGTTGGGCCAGGCAGGCTTCGCCTGTCGAAACCGGGACGGCGGTGCGGAGTACGCTATTGCGAGAATCCCCCGGAATGCGGGCGATTCCGCGCCCCGCCCCCAAAACGCCATGGGGCGGCACAGGTCGTTGGGCACCAATTCAGGTTTCGCCTCTTGCCCACGCGCGCGCAGCGCGCGCCGGGCCCAACGGGAGGAGGCGCATCTGCGATGCGCTGACGACGGGCGGGAGCGCCCGAACAATGGCGGTCACCCCGCGCGTCCGGCACGAAACCACCGCACCAGCGCGGCCCGGTCCTGCGGGTCCATGAAGCTGGACCGCCCCGGCGGCATCGCACGCGTGACACCGGCGTGCAGGTAGATCTCTGCCGCATGGCGCGCCACATCACTCGCCGTGACCAGCTTCACACCCTTCGGCGGCGCTGCAATGCCCTCCCAGGCCGGTTCCGGTGCGTGGCACATGGAGCAATTGTTGAGCACGACCTCATAGGCTGCCTCGAACCCCTCGGCCTCTGCATACCTCTGCTGGGCCGGGCTCAGCGCGCTTTCCTCCCAGCCATCGTCCTCTCCGTAAAGCGGCGAAAGCGACAGCCAGACAATGGCGGCGAACAGCACCGCGGTGGCGCCCCAGGTCCAGAGCGGGCCCTTCTTTGGAAAGTCGCTGGCGTGGAAGGTATTGAAATAATGACGAATTGTGACGCCCATCAGGAAAACCAGGCTGGCAATCAACCAGTTCCACGGGCTCGCGAAGGCCAGCGGGTAGTGGTTCGACAGCATCAGGAACAACACCGGCAGTGTCAGGTAGTTGTTGTGCGTCGAGCGTTGCTTGGCGATCTTTCCATACTTGGCATCGGGCGTGCGGCCGGCCTTCAGATCCTCCACCACGATCTTCTGGTTCGGGATGATCACGAAGAAGACATTGGCCGACATCACCGTTGCCGTAATCGCGCCAAGGTGCAGCATGGCCGCCCGGCCGGAGAAGATATGGGTGTATGCAAAGGCCATGACCACAAGGATTAGATAGAGCAGGACCATCAGCTTCGTATTGTCGTCCCCGAAGGCCGACTTGCAGATCCGGTCGTAGGCAAGCCACCCGAGGCCGAGGGAACCGAGCGAGATCAGGATCGCGAGCCAGGACGGCAGGTTGAGGACCTCGGGGTCGACGAGGAAGAGGTCGGCGCCCATGTAGTAGACCATCACCAGCATGGCGAAACCGCTGAGCCAGGTGGTGTAGCTCTCCCACTTGAACCAGATCAGGTGCTCCGGCAGGCGCGCCGGGGCCACGAGGTACTTCTGGAGGTGGTAGAATCCGCCGCCGTGGACTTGCCATTCTTCGCCATGCACACCGGCGGGAAGGTCCACCGCCTTTCGCAAGCCGAGATCCAAGGCTATGAAATAAAACGAAGATCCGATCCACGCGATTCCGGCGACAACGTGCAGCCAGCGCATTGCGAACTCGGCCCAGGCCCAGAGGATTGTGGTATCGAGCATGGCTGTCTCCCTTGGCTTTCGCCGCCGAGCCTTCTCCAGGGGTGGCGCAAACTCAAACCGAAAGCGCCGCAGAATCGGGGCTGGGCGCGCCTTTTCCGGGCAGCGATTAGGAATTGGGCGACGGATGCGCGGACAATTCGGAAAACCGGCAATATCCCGTCGTGGACCGGTCGAAATCCGGTCGTTTTGACCGAAAGGGCCGGTCGAAACGACCCAAACCACGACCGTTTTGGCGCGATTTCGGCCTCGGCAGCCCGGAAATGCCGGATGGCGCGCGGTTTCGGCAGAAATATCGCCAAATCGGTCGGAACGACCGGCAAAACCGACCGAACTTGCTGCGGCAGTGGGCGGCCCCGGCGCGCGTTGGGCGCGCACCCGTCGGCTCGCCGATCAGCGGGCCTCTCCGCCCGCGATGTGAACGCGCCAATCGCCGCTCGCGGTCACATCCAGCGCATCCGCGGTGGCGACGGCCTCGCAGAGGAAACCCTGCACCGTGTCGCCGCCTGCGAGGTCGATCGTGCCGAGGCCGAGCGGGGCGGGAATACCGGCCAGAAACCCTCCGACCTGTTCCATCGGAATGTCCCACAGCTCGACGGCGATCTCCGCGCCGTCGCCGGGTGCGGTGCGAACGAGCCCGGGACGCTGCGGCGGGCCACCGGCGAGGGCGTAGAGCCGATAGGCATTGCTGGTGCGTGCCGCGCGGCGGAAGCTGGCGCCGAGCTCGGTCAACTGGTGGTTGAGCGGCAGGCCGGACATATGCGCGCCGCAAACCGCGAGGGTGAGCCGGTCCGGCGCGGCGGGTTCGAGGGCCCGGTGGCCGGGGCGGGACCAGCCGGTTGCACCGAGCCCCCGCGTCCCGGAGGCTTCGAGCGCCAGCGCGACGGCGGCGAGTTCCGCATCCTTTCCGGCGGCGGCCAGCAGGGTCACGCTGCCGGGCCGGCCATCGCTGCGTGGCGGGACCGGCACGGCAAGGCCGCACATGTCGAGCAGGTTCACGAAATTGGTGTAGGTGCCGAAATTGGAGTTCGGCCCGACCGGATCGGCCTCCAGATCGGCGGTGGTGTAGAAGGTCGGGATGGTCGGCACGCAGAGCATGTCCACGCTAGCCAGCGCCGGTTCGGCGGCACGGGCCAGTTCCTTCAGCCGATAGATGCCGCGGAAGGCATCGGCGGCCGTCAGCCCCTCCGCCTTGCCGATGATCTGGCGCGTGACCGGCAGGATCGCCTCGGGATCGCGCGCCAGCAGGTCTTCGATGACCGTGTAGCGTTCGGCCACCCAGGCCCCTTCGTAAAGCATCTGGGCCACGGCATAGAGGGGGGTGAAGTCAACCTCCGCGATCTCGGCGCCCTGCCCGCGCAACAGCTCGACCGTATCGGCGAAGGATGCCGCCTGCACGCTGTCGCCGAAGAACTCAATACTGTCACGGCTGGGAACCCCCACCACGGGCGGCGCGGAAGGCCGCGCCAGATCCGGTGCGTTCCAGCGCCGCGCGAAGGCGTCGTTCGGGTCGAAAGCGCAGCAAACCTGGTAGGCGGCATAGGCATCCTGCACCGTCAGGGCGAAGATCGAGACCGTTTCGACCGAACGGCAGGCTGGTACGACGCCGGTGGCCGACAGCGCGCCGAGGGTGGGTTTGAGCCCGACGATATTGTTGAGTGCCGCCGGTACGCGGCCGGAACCGGCGGTATCGGTCCCGAGCGCCAGCGCGACGATGCCGTGGCCCACGGCAACGCCGGAGCCGCCGGAGGAGCCGCCGGGCACGATCTCCGGGTCGATGGAATTGCGCGGCGCGCCATAGGGCGTGCGGACACCCACCAGACCGGTGGCGAACTGGTCCAGGTTGGTTTTGCCGATGAAGATCGCGCCCGCCGCGCGCAGCCGCTCGACCACGAAGGCGTCCTTCTTCGGGCGGTAGGCGAAGGCCGGGCAGGCGGCCGTCGTCTCGTAGCCGGCGACGTCGATATTATCCTTGACGGCAAAGGGGATCCCCCAGAGCGGGCGGGATGGATCGAATGCTCCGAGGGCCTGCGCCTCGGCGCGCGCCTGCGCCTCGTTGGGCATGTCGAGGAAGATACCGGGATCATCGACCATCGCGATCCGGGCGAAGACCTGGCCAACAACCTCCTCCGGCGTGACACCGCGCGCATAGGCGGCGTGCAGGTCGGGGATGGTCATCGCGATGTCGAACATGGCAGGCCCTTTCTGTGGCGCTGTGAGCACGTGCTCCCCGCTCGTTGGTCCGACGTTGCGGTGATCGCCACAACTGTTAAGATTTCACAAAAGCGGTGCAAAAAATGCAGCGGTGCGTACTGTGAAACATCTCCAGACCTTTCGGTACATCGAAGGCGTGGCGCGGGCCGGGTCGATCCGCAAGGCGGCTGACGACATGAATATCACGGCCTCGGCCCTGAACCGGCGCATCCAGCGGTTCGAGGCGGAGTTCGGATCCGAGATCTTCGAGCGGCTTCCCCGAGGGGTGCGGCTGAACCCGGCCGGGGAACTTCTGGTGCAACACTTCCGCGCCCAGGCCTCGGACCTCCGGCGGGTTCAGAGCCAGGTGGCCGACCTGTCGGGCGAACGCCGGGGCCACGTGAACGTGGCCTGTTCGCAGGCGCTGATCCCCTATTTCCTGCCGGAGCAGATCGCGGCCTACCGGCTGGCCCACCCCGGCGTGACCTTTTCGGTGATGGTGCGCGACCGGGCGGCGGCGGAGCGCGACCTGGCGAGTTTCAGCAGCGATCTGGCACTGGTCTTCGAGCCGGTGCACCTGGTGGATTTCGAGGTGCTGATGGCCGCGCCGCAGGTGATCCACGCGCTGATGCGGACGGATCACCCGCTGGCGGCGCAACCGGAGGTGCGGCTGCGCGACTGCCTCGATCACCCGCATGTCCTGCCGAGCGCCGAATACGGGGTTCGGGCGCTGCTGGAACAGGCGGCGGCGCGAGGGTCGCGGGCCCTGCGGCCGGTGGTGGAATCCGACAGTTTCGACTTCATGCGCCACTATGTGCGGCACGAGAATGCCGTGGCGTTCCAGATCCCGATCGGGCTGAGGGTCTATCCGGCGGACGGGCTGGCGGTGCGGCCGCTGTCGCAGCGCGACGTCCCGGCGGGGAGCCTGCTGTTGGGGCAGATGCGCGGACGGACCTTGCCGGTGGCCTCCGCCCGCTTCGCGCAGGAGCTGACCAAGGTACTCGAAGGCATCGCCTGATGCGCCGCCTGCCTGAGCGGTGCATTTTTTGCATCACTTTGCGGAATTCTTAGCAGAAGCCAATATCGCTCGGCCGCGCTAGCGTTGGGGCAACCAGGAAAGGTGCCCCGACGCGGGGTGCAGCCAACAGGTGGAGCGACGACATGACGACTTTCGGAAAGCTGAACCGCAGACACTTCCTCGGGACCTCGGCCGCCGCGCTCGGCGCGGCCGCCCTGGGCGGGCTCGCCCGGCCGGCGATGGCCGCCGGCGACCTCACGGTCGGGTTCATCTACGTCGGGCCGAAGGACGATTTCGGGTACAACCAGGCCCATGCCGAAGGTGCCGCCGCGGTCAAGGAGATGGCCGGCGTGACGGTGCTGGAAGAGGAGAACGTGCCGGAGAGCCAGGACGTTCAGAACACCATGGAGTCGATGATCAACTTCGACGGGGCAGGTTTGCTGTTCCCGACCTCCTTCGGCTATTTCAACCCGCATATCCTGGAGCTTGCGCCGAAATACGCGGATGTGCGCTTCGAGCATTGCGGCGGGCTCTGGGCCGAGGGCAATCCGACCAACGCGGGCTCCTACTTCGGCTATATCGGCATGGGGCAGTACCTGAACGGCATCGCTGCCGGCCATGCCACCAAGAGCAAGAAGATCGGGTTCGTGGCTGCAAAGCCCATCCCGCAGGTGCTCAACAATATCAACTCCTTCCTGCTGGGCGCCCGCGCGGTGGACCCGGAGATCACCTGCCAGGTCATCTTCACCGGCGAATGGTCGCTGGCGGTGAAGGAGGCGGAGGCCACGAACGCGCTGGCCGACCAGGGCTGCGACGTGATCACCTGCCACGTGGACGGCCCCAAGGTGGTGTGTGAAACCGCGGTGGCGCGCGGCGCCTATGTCTGCGGCTACCACGCCGATCAGAGCCCGCTGGCCGGCGACATGTACCTGACCGGCGCGGAGTGGAACTGGGCGGGGGTCTATACCGACATGGTGACGAAGTTCATGGCCGGCGAGGCGGTGCCGAACTTCCTGCGCGGCGGGCTGGCCGACGGATTCATAAAGATGAGCCCGCTCGGGCCGGCCGTGTCCGACGCGGGGCGCGCCCAGTTCGAGGCGGTGAAGGGCGAGATCATGGCCGGCGGCTTTGCCGCGATCAAGGGGCCGCTGAAGGACAACGCGGGCAACGTGATCGCCGCGGACGGCGAGGCCTTCGTGGAGACGGATGTCGCGCTGGAAAGCATGGACTACCTCGTCGAGGGCGTCCTCGGCTCCACGAGCTGACCGTGAGCGCGCTGGACCAGATGCCGGCGCCCGGCCGCCCGGCGATGGCACGGGCCCTTGCGGGCCTGATGCCGCGCGCGGAGGCGGTTCTCATCCCGGCCGGCGCGCTGCTGGCCGGGTTCGCGATTTTCAGCCTGTTCCTGGGCGCGCTCGGCAAGTCGCCGGCGGAGTTCTTCGGGCTGGTATGGAAGGCCGGGTTCTCCTCGGCCTTCTCGTGGCAGAACACCCTGTCGCGGGTGGGGCCGCTGGCGCTCGCCGCGCTCTGCGTCGCCCTGCCCGCGCGGCTGGGCCTCGTGGTGATCGGCGGCGAGGGCGCCATCGTGCTCGGCGGGCTCGCGGCGGCGGTCACGGGCACGGTGCTGGCGGGGCTGCCGGGCTATCCGGCGATGCTCCTAATGGCCGTGGCGGCCATGATCCTCGGCGGGCTCTGGATCGGGGCCATTGGCGCGCTGCGCATCCGGCGCGGCGTGAACGAGACCATCGCCTCGCTGCTCATGGCCTATATCGCCATCGCGCTCTTCAACCATTTCGTCGAAGGCCCGTTCCGCGACCCGGCGAGCCTCAACAAGCCGTCCACCGCACCGCTGGCCGAGACGCTGCGGGTGGGCGACATGCCCTTCATCGCGACCCATTGGGGCGTGGTCGCGGCGGCGCTGGCCTGCCTGCTCTGCTGGGTGCTGATCGACCGCACCACGCTGGGCTTCGCGGCGCGGATCGCCGGCGACAACGTGCGGGCCGCGCAGGTGCAGGGGCTGCCGGTGGCGCGGCTGGTGATCGGCTTCACCGCGCTCGGCGGCGCCTTCGCCGGGCTGGCGGGGTTCTACGAGGTGGCGGCGGTGCACGGCTCGGCCAATGCCTCGCTGATCGCGGGCTATGGCTACACCGGCATCCTCGTGGCCTTCCTCGCGCGGCACAACCCGCTGGCGATCCTGCCCGTGGCGATCCTGCTTGGCGGGTTCGAGGCATCGAGCGGCCTCGTTCAGCGCCGGATGGACCTGCCGGACGCGACGATCCTCGTTTTCGAGGGCATCGTCTTCGTCATCATCCTTCTGAGCGAGGCGCTCTACGGACGCCTGCGCATCTTCACCCCCGGCTATTGGGAGCACCGCTGATGGAGCCTGTGGAAATCGGACTCTGGGGCGTGCCGCTCGCGGTGCTGGGCGGGGCGATCCGCGTTTCCACCCCCTTCCTCTTCGTGTCGCTCGGCGAATGCCTGACGGAGCGGTCCGGGCGCATCAACCTCGGGCTCGAAGGCACGCTCGTCTTCGGTGCAATGACGGGATATGCCCTCGCCTACGAGAGCGGGTCGCCCTATGTCGGCGTGCTGGCGGCGGCGCTGGCGGGGGCCTGCTTCGGCCTTCTGCATGGCTGGATCTGCAAGTTTCGCGGCGTCAACGACATTGCCATCGGCATCGCGCTGATGCTGCTCGGGATGGGCCTCGCCTTCTTCTTCGGAAAGCCCTACATCCAGCCGGTCGCGCCGGACCTGCCAGCGATCAACTTCGGCTGGTGGTCGGACATTCCGCAGGTGCGCGCGGCATTGCAGGTCAATGTCCTGTTCCTTCTCGGCGGGCTGCTGGCCGTGGCGATGGCGTGGATGTTCCGCAGCACCCGCGTGGGCCTGACGTTGCGGGTTGTGGGCGACAGCACGGACGCCGCCCGCGCCATGGGGCTAGACCCCGACCGGGTGCGTCTGCTGGCCACGGCGGCGGGCGGGGCGCTGGCCGGTATCGGCGGCGCGTACCTCTCGCTCTACTATCCCGGTAGCTGGAACGAGGGCATTTCCTCCGGCCAAGGCCTGATGGCGATTGCGCTGGTGATCTTCGCCCGCTGGAACCCGATCAACTGCTTCTGGGCGGCGCTGCTCTTCGGCGGCGCGGGCGCGCTCGGCCCGGCACTGCAATCGGTGGGCGTCTCGGAGGGCTACTACCTCTTTTTCGCGGCACCCTACGTGCTGACGCTGGGCCTGCTCATTCTCACCAGCTCGCCGGACCGCGCGATGCAGGGTGCCCCGCTCGAACTCAGCCTCACCAAGTAAGGAGCAGTGCCATGAACGGCCTTGGCGGTCTCAACAAGTCGCGAAACGGGGTGGTTGTGGGCCTCGTGCAGCTCCAGCTGCCGGTCGTGGAAACCAAGGCGCAGCTCACCGCGCAGACGGCGCGGGTGGTGGACCTGGTCGCCAAGGCGCGCCGCAACATGGGCACGATG
Organism: Tropicimonas marinistellae; assembly: GCF_001509585.1. Classification (GTDB taxonomy): domain Bacteria; phylum Pseudomonadota; class Alphaproteobacteria; order Rhodobacterales; family Rhodobacteraceae; genus Tropicimonas; species Tropicimonas marinistellae. Next base: position 446,321 of record NZ_LNCI01000004.1, read on the forward strand.
GACCTCGTGGTCTTCCCCGAATACATGCTGCACGGGCTGTCGATGGATACAAATCCGGAGATCATGTGTTCCATGGACGGCCCAGAGGTGGCGGCCCTGAAACAGGCCTGCATCGACAATGCCATATGGGGCTGCTTCTCGATCATGGAGGCAAATCCCGGCGGCAACCCCTACAATACCGGGCTGATCATCGACGACGCGGGCGCGGTACAGCTGTACTATCGCAAGATGCATCCATGGGTGCCGGTCGAACCCTGGGAGCCGGGCGATACCGGCATTCCGGTGTGCACGGGGCCGAAGGGGGCGAAGATCGGGCTGATCATCTGCCACGACGGCATGTTCCCGGAGATGGCGCGGGAGGCGGCCTACAAGGGCGCGGAGATCATGATCCGCACCGCGGGCTATACCGCGCCGATCCGTGAGGCCTGGCGTTTTACCAACCGGTCGAACAGCTTCTGCAACCTGATGGTCACGGCCAATGTCTGCATGTGCGGCTCCGACGGCACATTCGACAGCATGGGTGAGGGCATGATCGTGGATTTCGACGGCACCGTGCTGGCGCATGGTCAAACGGGCCGGGCCGACGAGATCATCACCGCTGAGGTGCGCCCCGACCTGGTTCGGGAGGCGCGGGCGGGATGGGGCGTGGAGAACAATCCCTACCAGTTCGGCCACCGCGGCTACGTCGCCGTCAATGGCGGCGCGCAGGACTGCCCCTATTCCTACATGACGGATCTGGCGAACGGCGCCTACCGGCTGCCCTGGGAGGACGAGGTTGCCGTCACCGACGGCACCGGCTGCGGCTTCCCGGCGCCGACACGCAGCTTCGGTGAGAAGGACGCGATGCAATGACGACGATCGAGAGCCATCCCTATGCCTGGCCCTACAACGGCGATCTGCGGCCGGGCAACACAGCCCTGATCGTGATCGACATGCAGACGGATTTCTGCGGCACCGGCGGATACGTGGATGCGATGGGATATGACCTGTCGCTGACGCAGGCGCCCATCGGCCCGATCAAGGCGCTGATGACGGACATGCGCGCCAAGGGCTACCACATCATTCACACCCGCGAAGGCCACCGGCCGGACCTGGCGGACCTGCCGGCCAACAAGCGCTGGCGCAGCCAGCAGATCGGCGCGGGCATCGGCGACCCCGGCCCCTGCGGCAAGATCCTGGTGCGCGGCGAACCCGGCTGGGACATCATTCCGGAGCTGTACCCGCTGGACGGCGAGGTCGTCATCGACAAGCCGGGCAAGGGCAGCTTCTGCGCCACCGATCTGGAGCTGATCCTGCGCACCCGGGGGATCGAGAACCTGATCCTGACCGGCATCACCACCGATGTCTGTGTCTCCACCACCATGCGGGAGGCCAACGACCGGGGTTTCGAATGCGTGATCGCCGAGGATTGCTGCGGTGCGACCGACCCCGGCAACCATGCCGCGGCGATCAAGATGGTGACCATGCAGGGCGGCGTCTTCGGCGCGGTTTCCGACAGTGCCAGCCTGATCGCGGGGCTGCCCGCGTGAGCCGGGCGCTGCGCACCGAGGCCGGGGCGATTGGCATCGAGACGCTTGGCATGACCATGCGCTTCGGCGAGTTCACGGCGCTGGACGACGTGTCGATCACGGTGCCGGCCGGGTCGTTCCACGCGCTGCTGGGCGAGAACGGCGCCGGCAAGTCGACATTGGTGAAGTGCATCATGGGCTTCTACCGTGCAACGGCGGGCGAGTTGCTGGTGGCGGGGCAGGAAGCGCGGATGACCGACCCCAGGGTGGCGCAGGCGCTCGGCCTCGGCATGGTGTACCAGCATTTCACGCTGGTCCCCTCGCTGACGGCGGCGGAGAACCTGGTGATCAGCCGGGCCGACGCGCCGGCGGTGATCGACTGGCGCCGCGAGAGGGCGCGGCTGGCGGCCTTCATGGAGACCATGCCGTTCAAGGTGCCGCTGGAACAGCCGGTGAGCCGGCTGGCGGCGGGCGAGAAGCAGAAGCTGGAGATCCTAAAGCAGCTCTACCTTGGTAATCGCTTCCTGATCCTGGACGAGCCGACCTCGGTTCTGACGCCGGACGAGGCCGACGAGGTGCTGGGCCACGTGCGCGGCCTGACGGAGGCCGGCGAGATCACGGTGCTGATGATCACCCACAAGTTCCGCGAGGTGACGGCCTTTGCCGACGCGGTGTCGATCCTGCGGCGCGGGCGCCACGTGGGTGGCGGCAAGGTGGGTGAGATCAGCGTCGAGGAGATGAGCCGCGCGATGATGGGCAAGGCGCCGGAGGTGAGCAAGCGCGCCCGTGCCGGGACCGAGCGGCGCGAGGTCATGCGGCTGCGCGGGGTGCGCGCGCAGGATCGCACCGGGCTGAAGAGCATCGAGATCGAGGACGTGGCGCTGAATTCCGGCGAGATCCTGGGCATCGCCGGGATCTCCGGCAATGGCCAGATGGAACTGATGGAAGTGCTCACCGGCCAGCGCCGCACGATGGGCGGGGAAATAACGGTGAAGGGCGCGCCGTTCGGCGCGACACGGGCGGAGGCGCGGACGCACCGGATGCGGTACCTGCCCGAGGAGCCGCTGCGCAACGCCTGCGCGCCGCGGATGAGCGTCGCCGAGAACCTCGCGTTCCGCATCTTCGACGAGGGCCGGAACGGCAAGCCCGCCTTCTGGAAGAACGACCGCGCCATTGCGCGCAACGCCACGACGCTGATCGAGGGGTTCAAGGTCAAGACCGCATCGCCCGCCGCCCGCATCGCCTCGCTCTCGGGAGGCAACGTGCAGCGCGCGGTGCTGGGGCGGGAACTGACCGGCGAGGTGGATGCGCTGATCGTCTCCAACCCCTGTTTCGGGCTCGATTTCGCCGCCGTCTCGACGATCCGGGACCGGCTCATGGCGGCGCGCAATGCGGGAACGGCGATCCTGCTGATCAGCGAGGACCTGGACGAGATCATGGAACTGTCGGACCGGATCCTGGTGATGTCGGAGGGCCAGATCGCCTTCGAGACGCCGGTGGAAACGGCCGACATCGGCGAGATCGGGCGGCACATGGCGGGGCACGGGGAATGACCACGCAAACCATAGGAGCCGCGCCGTTCGACTTTCCGTTCGCGGCGGAGGAGATCGCGTTGATCGTGATCGACATGCAGCGCGATTTCGTCGAACCGGGCGGCTTCGGCGCCAGCCTCGGCAACGACGTGAGCCGCCTTCTGGCCATAGTGCCCACCGTAGCGCGGCTCATCGACGGGTTTCGCGCGGCCCGCCTGCCGGTGTTGCACACGCGGGAATGCCACCGGCCGGACCTGTCGGATTGCCCGCCGGCCAAGCGGCTGCGGGGCGCACCGAGCCTTCGGATCGGTGACGACGGCCCGATGGGCCGTATCCTGATTGCGGGCGAGCCGGGGGCGGAGATCGTGCCGGAACTGGTGCCGCTGCCGGGGGAGACGGTGATCGACAAACCCGGAAAGGGCGCCTTCTACGCGACCGGCCTCGGCGACATCCTCGCCGCGCGGGGTATCCGGCAGCTCGTGTTCGCCGGCGTCACGACCGAGGTTTGCGTGCAGACGACTATGCGGGAGGCCAACGACCGGGGCTATGATTGCCTGCTGGCGACGGATGCCACCGAGAGCTATTTCCCGGCCTTCAAGGCGGCCACGGTGGAGATGATCACCGCGCAGGGCGGGATCGTCGGTTGGGCGGCGACGACCGACGCGATTCTCGCGGGCATTGGCGGGGCTCGCGATGCCTGAGGCCAAGGCGTTCGCCGGGTTGCTTCCCGAGGGCTGGGCGGAGATGCCCTTCGAGCCCTTCAGCGAGGGCGTGGAGATCTGCCGGCTGTGGGCGGCCGGTCCGAATGTCGCCTTGCTGCGCTACGACAAGGGCGCATCGGTGCGGCGGCACAGGCATACCGGATTGGAGACGATCCTGGTGCTGGAGGGCAGCCAGAGCGACGAGCGCGGGCGCTATGGCGCCGGAAGCCTCGTCCTGAACCCCGCCGGAACCGCGCACAGTGTCTGGTCGGACGAGGGGTGTACGGTGCTGATCCAGTGGGAGCGCCCGGTCGAGTTCCTGGAGTGACGCGGGCGCCGGACGCCCGGTCGCGGCCCCGGCAGGGACGGGCGTCTCAGAATGCGAAGACGAAATCGTCCGCGGTCAGCGTGAGGTCGGCGCAGTCGCGCAGCACGATCTCCACGTCGGTCGAGCCGCTCTGCACCTCGACGATCAGCTTGGACCTGTGGCTGCGGACCTGAAGATCGTCGTAGTCAACGCCAGCGATGTCGATGGCGAGCCTGTCCTTCCCCTGCTCGAAACCGATCAGCACATCCCGGCCGGTTTCGCGGGCCCGCCAGACGATCGTGTCGGCGCCCTCTCCCGGCCGAAGGACATCGCTGCCATCCCCGCCATATAGCCAATCTGCATCGGCGCCGCCGCGCAAAACGTCGTTCCCCGCGCCCCCGATCAGCTTGTCCGCGCCCGCGCCGCCGTGGAGGCGGTCGTCCCCGTCCTCGCCGCGCATGGCGTCGTCGCCCGCCTTGCCGTTGGCGACATCGTTGCCGGTGCCGAGCTTGAGGTTGTCGTTCCGCGCCGAGCCCACGACCCTGTCGCGCCCGCCACCGGCCTCGACCTTGCGGCAGGTATCGCCGAGCCGAAACATGTCGTCGAACGCGGTGCCGACAAGCGTCTCCACCCGCAGCATGGAAACGTCGAGTTTGCCGGGCATGTCCCGCGCCGTGGCGTGACTGCATTCGCCGAGATAAGTCTCGACGGCGACCGCGAACCCGAGGCCCGAGAAGTCGGCCGTGTCGTTTTTGTTGAACCCGATCAGCTGCTGAACCGGGGAATTCTCGGAGACGGTGAACCAATCCTCGTGTTCGGTGCCGACCTGCACGCTGGCCGTGCCCGACAGGTCGAACTCAGCGGCAAGCGCCCGGCCGAGTTCAGCGCCGAAGGCTTCCGAATAATGCGTGAGATCGCTGCGGAACATCTCTGCCACCGTGAGACCCAGGGACGCGCCCAGCGTGTCCGGGTCCAGCGCCGTTACCGTGGCGTCGGCGTCGGCAACCGCGGCCTGCGCCTGCCGGATCACCGCGACGCCGGCCTCCTTGACCGGATTGAAGATGCCTTCCTGACGGGCCTCGGATGCCGCATCGGAGAGCATGGAGACGACCATGTCATGCGTGCCATAGCGCGCGACCAGCGCCGTGTGCAGTTGCGCGAGGTTCTCGGCGTAGTCCGCACTGGCGTCGCGGGCGATGGAATCCGCCTCGCCCTGCACCCAGATCATCCCCGCGACATAGGCGCCCTCGATATGCCCCTTGCCCCCTGGGTTCACGAGTGCGTCGATGCGGGCTTGAAGATCAGCCAGGTGCTCCCCGGAACCCTCCGCGCCGGAGGCTTCCCAGTCCCCGGTGTCGAAGATGTCCCGGTCCGCGGACAGCGGGCTGCCGCTGATCGCGTGATGGACGACGAGCGCGCCCATTTCCCCCAGGCGTTCCGCCGCCGCCGCGGGCAGTGGCGTCAGGGCTGCATTGGACTGGCCGGCGATAATGACAATCGGTGTCGCACTCATACTCGAAACTCTCCAGACGGCCGACCCCGCCCCCACACCGGGCCGGAAACGATCCGGTCAACCACCGCCCGTCAACGCTCGGGACGGCTCAAAAAACACTACAGGCCATACACGGAATGCCCCGGGGGAAGCGTAGCAGGGGCCGCGCGCCCCGACACATTTTCGCCGCAATTGGAGACCGCTGGAGGACAATCCCCGCACAGCGGCGGATTGGGAGGGTTTGGCGGAACAACTTGATAACAAAGCCGTTCGAATTCACCCGATCTCCGGGTGGGGATTTCGAATCGCCGCTGCCGACAGGCCGGTTCCCGTCGGGGAAATCTGGCAGCAATATGGCCCGCCGACGCGGGAGACGCCGTGGGAGACCTCGACTGGCCCCGCTACGCGACGCGGCCCCGCGCCAGCCGGCGTGCCGACGAGAACCGGGCGCGCGGCCGGTCCACCGCCGCCAGTTCCGCGGCAATGGCGGAGAGTTGGTCCGAAAGCGGATTGGTCTTTCTCCAGACCATGCCGACGCTGCGCGTGGGCCGCGGCCTTGGCAGGCGCGCCAGCGAGACCGAGGCCGATCGGACCTCGACCGGTGCGGCCATCTCCGGGATGAGGGTCACGCCGATCCCGGCCGCAACCATCTGGACCAGCGTGGTCAGCGAACTGCCCTGCATCAGTTCGCGCGGCGCGGTGGCGGGAATGTTGCAGAAGGAGAGGGCCTGATCGCGGAAGCAATGCCCCTCTTCCAGCAGCAAGAGGCGCATCTCCTGCAGCATCTCGGGGCGGGGCACGGGGTTGCCGGCGTCGGACACCGGGCGCACGAGGACGAATTCCTCGTCGAAGAGCGGCACCTCGACGAGCGAGGGTTCGGAGATCGGCAAGGCGACGATGGCGGTATCGAGGTTGGCATCGAGAAGATCGCCGATCAGCTTTTGCGTGACCGCCTCGCGGGGGCGCAGGTCCAGCCCCGGATAGGCGCGGGAGAGGCAGCGAATGACCTGCGGCAGCAGATAGGGCGCAACCGTTGGAATGACGCCCAGCCGCAGCCGCCCGGAGAGCGGCCCCTGGGAGGCGCGGGCCAGATCCTCCAGCTCGTCCACGGCTTGCAGGATCTGGCTCGCGCGCGCGGCGAACTCCTGCCCGAGCCCGGTCAGTTGGGTTTGCCGCGCGCCGCGTTCGACAAGCGTGGCCCCGATCAGCTGCTCCAGTTCCTTGACCTGCACGGAGAGCGCCGGCTGGGTGACGGCACAATCTTCGGCGGCCCGTCCGAAGTGGCCGTGGCGCGCGAGCGCGTCGAAATATCTGAGGTGTTTCATGGAGAGTCGGCTCATAGGGATTTCTTATCAGTTCAGTTAGAAAACACAATTTTGTTTTATCATTTTCCTCTGCTACCCCTGTGGCTGCAATTAGAATCGTTCTTGATCACTGGGACCGGGAACGACACACCCCGACGCAGGCCGGCCCCGACACCGGGCCGGACGGATACCCACGAAGGAGGACCCATTCATGGATGGCAACGACATCAAAACGACAGGCAAATGCCCGGTGATCCACGGATCGAACACGGCGCTTGGCACCACCGTCATGGATTGGTGGCCGAATGCGCTGAACCTCGACATCCTGCATCAGCACGACACGAAGACCGACCCGATGGGGAAGGACTTCGACTACCGCAAGGCGCTGGAATCGCTGGATGTGGAGGCGCTGAAGGCGGATCTTACCGCGCTGATGACCGACAGCCAGGACTGGTGGCCGGCCGATTGGGGTCACTACGGCGGGCTGATGATCCGCATGGCGTGGCACGCGGCGGGGTCCTACCGGCTGGCCGATGGTCGCGGTGGCGGCGGCACCGGCAACCAGCGCTTCGCGCCGCTGAACTCCTGGCCGGATAACGTGAGCCTCGACAAGGCACGCCGGCTGCTCTGGCCGATCAAGAAGAAGTACGGCAACGCGGTGAGCTGGGCCGACCTCATCATCCTGGCCGGCAATGTCGCCTATGAATCGATGGGGCTGAAGACCTTCGGCTTCGCATTCGGTCGCGATGACATCTGGCACCCGGAAAAAGACACCTACTGGGGCGCGGAGAAGGAGTGGCTCGCCGCGAGCGAGAACCGCTATGAGGATCTCGACGATCCTTCGACGCTCGAGAACCCGCTGGCCGCCGTCCACATGGGGCTGATCTATGTGAACCCGGAAGGCGTCAACGGTAATCCGGACCCGCTCAAGACCGCCGCGCAGGTGCGCGAGACCTTTGCCCGGATGGCGATGAACGACGAGGAGACCGCAGCGCTCACCGCCGGCGGGCACACGGTCGGCAAGACCCACGGCAACGGAGATGCGGAAGCGCTCGGCCCCGATCCCGAGGCCGCGAACCTGGAAATGCAGGGCATGGGCTGGGACAACCCCAACCAGAAGGGCAAGGCGGCCAATGCGGTGACGTCCGGCCTGGAAGGCGCCTGGACCAGCGAGCCAACGAAGTTCGACATGGGCTTCTTCGACATGCTCTTCGGCCATGAATGGGAATTGCGCAAGAGCCCGGCGGGCGCCCAGCAATGGGAGCCGGTGGACATCAAGGACGAGGATATGCCGGTGGACGCCTCCGACCCCTCGGTGCGTCACAACCCGATGATGACCGACGCCGACATGGCAATGAAGATGGATCCGACCTACAACGCGATCTGCCAGAAGTTCATGGCCGATCCGGAGTATTTCAAGGACACCTTCGCCCGCGCCTGGTTCAAGCTGACCCACCGCGACATGGGGCCCAAGGCCTGCTACTTCGGGCCAGAGGTTCCGGCCGAGGACCTGATCTGGCAGGATCCGATCCCCGCCGGCCCCACGGGCTACGACGTGGCCGCGGTCAAGGCGAAGATCGCCGCGAGCGGCCTCAGCCTCACCGACATGGTCAACACCGCCTGGGACAGCGCCCGCACCTTCCGCGGCTCGGACAAGCGGGGCGGTGCCAACGGCGCCCGTATCCGCCTGGCACCGCAAAAGGACTGGGCCGGCAATGAGCCGGAGCGGCTGGCGCGCGTTCTGGGCGTGCTGGAAGGCATCGCGGCGGAGACCGGCGCGAGTGTTGCGGATGTGATCGTGCTCGCCGGCAATGTCGGGATCGAGCAGGCCGCGAAGGCCGCGGGCTACGATGTGGAGGTTCCCTTCGCACCTGGCCGCGGGGATGCGACCGACGCGATGACCGACGCGGAGTCCTTCGATGCTCTGGAGCCGATCCACGACGGCTACCGCAACTGGCTGAAGGAGGCCTATGCGGTCGGGCCCGAGGAACTCATGCTGGATCGCACCCAGCTGATGGGTCTGACGGCGCCCGAAATGACGGTGCTCGTGGGTGGCATGCGCGTGCTTGGCACCAACCACGGCGGCACCAAGCACGGTGTCTTCACCGATCGGGAAGGCGCGCTGACGACAGACTTCTTCGTCAACCTCACCGATATGGCGAACACCTGGAATGCCGTTGGCGACAATCTCTACGAGATCCGCGACCGCAAGACCGGCGCGACGAAATGGACGGCGACGCGGCTCGACCTCGTCTTCGGCTCCAACTCCATCCTGCGTTCCTACGCGGAGGTCTACGCCCAGGACGACGCCGGCGAGAAATTCGTGACGGATTTCGTCGCCGCCTGGACGAAGGTCATGAACGCCGACCGGTTCGACCTGGCGTGAGCCGACAGGTCCGGTAAAAACCCAAGGCCCCCTGCCCATTCGGCGGGGGGCGATCAGCAAGCCCACCACTCACTGAGACGCTGATCAACGGAAAGGCCCTTGCCGGTGGCAGGGGCCTTTTCCATGGAATCGTCCTGAGGGCGCGGGTCGCCGATGCGGACGGGACGGAGCCACGATGCGCGGCGGTCTTCGGCCGCGTTCGTCGTGCCCCCCCGTTTCATCCCGCACACCCCGCCTCGCGGAGAGAGCTCAGCGCACGCCGATCTCCGCAAGCGCCAGTTCGAGGCCCGGCGGGAGGGAATCGTCTTTCGGCCGGGCATCGGGCAGATCGCGCGGCGCGTCCTCGGCGGACAGATACCGCCACCCCTGGAAGGGGCGGCGCGGGGCCGGAGAGGTACGGCAAACGGCCGGGTCCAGCACGATGGCGCAGCGGGAAATACCATCGTCCTCCATCGCCTCGTCCAGCCGCAGCACGCGTTGGCGGGCGAGGATCATCCCCTTGAAAACCCAGTAGAGCGAACCGCCATTCAGCAATTCCGCCTCGCGGCGCGGCCACATCCGGGTGACGTGCCGCGGCAACCCGTCCGGCAGGGAGGCCCGCCGCTGGGCCTGCCAGATCTCCAGGTCCTCGACCCGCTCCGCGCCGACGCAGAGTTTGACCAGATTGATGTAAGACGCCACGGGAATCCCTCACTTCGCCAACATAGTGTAGTGTCGTCGTTGAAGGCTTCAAGTTGTTGTGGAATTCACGCCCTATTGGTAGGGTGATTGACTTCCACCCGCCAGGGAATCAGCCCAGGGAACCAGCCATGACACGCTTTGCCGCCCCCATCGCCGAGTCGATCTGGGACATGAAGTACCGGCTCAAGGACGCCGACGGGACACCGGTCGACCAGACGGTGGAAGACAGCTGGCGCCGGATCGCGCGCGCGCTGGCGGAAACCGAGGCCGACCCGGCCGCCTGGGAAGCGCCGTTCTACGCCGCGCTGGAGGATTTCAAGTTCCTGCCGGCGGGCCGGATCGCTGCCGGGGCCGGCACGGGGCGCGAGGTCACGCTGTTCAACTGCTTCGTCATGGGCACCATCCCGGACAACATGGGCGGCATCTTCGACATGCTGAAGGAGGCCGCGCTGACCATGCAGCAGGGCGGCGGCATCGGATACGATTTCTCCACCATCCGGCCCAAGGGCGCCAGCGTGAAGGGCGTGGCGGCGGATGCCTCCGGCCCGCTTTCCTTCATGGATGTCTGGGATGCCATGTGCCGCACCATCATGTCGGCGGGCTCGCGCCGCGGCGCCATGATGGCGACGATGCGCTGCGACCACCCCGACATCGAGGCCTTCATCACTGCCAAGGCCGACCCCGCGCGGCTGCGGATGTTCAACATGTCGGTGCTGGTGACGGATGCCTTCATGGAAGCGGTGAAGGCCGACGGGCCCTGGGAGTTGCAGTTCGGCGGCAAGGTCTATCACACGGTCGAGGCGCGCGACCTGTGGAACCGGATCATGAAGTCGACCTACGACTACGCCGAGCCGGGGGTGATCTTCATCGACCGGATCAACGCGATGAACAACCTTGCCTATTGCGAGGATATCTCGGCTACCAACCCATGCGGCGAGCAACCGCTGCCGCCATACGGGGCCTGCCTGCTGGGCTCGATCAACCTCGCGCGGCTCGTGGAGGCTCCGTTCGAGGACGCCGCGGAGATCGACGAGGCGGCGCTGGAAAAGCTGGTGGCGACGGCGGTGCGGATGATGGACAACGTGGTGGACGCCTCCCGCTTTCCGCTGCCGCAGCAGGCCGAGGAAGCCCGCACCAAGCGGCGGATCGGGCTCGGCGTCACCGGGCTTGCCGATGCGCTGCTGATGGTGGGGCTGCGCTACGGCTCGGAGGAGGCGGCGCGCCAGACCGCGCGCTGGTTGCACCGGATTGCCCGCGCCGCCTACCTGGCGTCGGTGCAATTGGCGAAGGAAAAAGGCGCCTTCCCGCTGTTCGACGCCGAGAAGTACCTTGCCAGCGGGTCGCTCGCCCATATGGACGACGACGTGCGCGACGCGATCCGGGACCATGGCATCCGCAACGCGTTGCTGACCTCCATCGCGCCCACCGGCACGATCAGCCTTTATGCGGGCAATGTCTCCTCCGGGATCGAGCCGGTCTTTGCCATGAGCTACACCCGCAAGGTGCTGCAGAAGGACGGCTCGCGCACCGAGGAAGAGGTGGTGGATTATGCCGTGCAGCTCTGGCGGGAGAAGTTCGGCGATGGCGAGTTGCCGGAGTATTTCGTCAACGCCCAGACCCTTTCGCCCGCCGATCACGTGCGCATGCAGGCGGCGGCGCAGACATGGGTGGATTCGTCGATCTCCAAGACCATCAACGTGCCGGAGGACATCGACTTCGACGCCTTCAAGGAAGTCTACATGCAGGCCTGGGACACGGGCTGCAAGGGCTGCACGACCTACCGGCCGAACGATGTGACGGGGTCGGTGCTCTCGGTCAACGAAACGACCGAAGCCGCCCCAGAGGCAGATCAGGGCGCTGACGTCATCTATCTCTCCGATCCGCTGGACCGGCCGCAGGCGCTCGACGGGGCGACCTACAAGGTCAAGTGGCCGGACAGCGAGCATGCGATCTACATCACGATCAACGATATCGTGCTGAATGGCACCCGGCGGCCCTTCGAGGTGTTCATCAATTCCAAGAACATGGAGCATTTCGCCTGGACCGTGGCGTTGACGCGGATGATCTCGGCGGTGTTCCGGCGCGGCGGCGACGTCTCTTTCGTGGTGGAGGAGTTGAAGGCGGTGTTCGACCCGCGCGGTGGCGCCTGGATGCAGGGCAAGTACGTCCCGTCGATCCTTGCCGCCATCGGCGGGGTGATCGAGCGGCACCTGATCTCCATCGGCTTTATCGACGGCGAGGGGCTGGGCCTGAAGGCCGACCCGGAAGCCGAGCGCATGGCAATCGGCGAACGCCCGAAAGGCCCCGCCTGCCCGGCCTGCGGACAATACGACATGCGGATGGTCGAAGGCTGCATGACCTGCATGAACTGCGGCCACTCGAAATGCGGATAGGCGCACCATGCCGACACCCCTTGTAGGTGCGCACGGCCAGCGCGGAGGGGCGCTCATCGGCGCTCCTTTGAGGGCATGCGTCGTCCGGTGCGCGTGCAGGCGTTTACAAAGGGCGGTGCCGGTTCGCCCCGCATCGCGCGCGTTCCGGCCTACGGCGATTGCGAGGGCGCGAGGCGACACCGCGGCGACCGCCACGGTGGCAAGTTCCGTCGAGCATAGACCGCAAAGGCGCCGGGCCGGCGGTTTCGCCGACCCGAGCCGGGGTCCGTGCGGGATCAGGCCAAGGCCGGGGTGATCATTCCGGCCGCGACGAGTCCACCGGCGATCCATGCTCCGCGCCCCAGGTTGCTGAAATCGGTTGCGCCATTGCGGCTCCAGAGCTGTGCCGCGAGAAGGACGTGCCAGACGGCAAGGAGCGGGAAGCCGAAATCCACCAGCGGGTCGAGGATGTCGCCGGAGACACCGACCTGTTCACCGGCCAGCAGGAACAGGAGCGGTGCGAGCGCGATGCCGAACAAGGCGAGCGGCCGGTTGAGGTTGGTGGCATTCAGGAAGGCGACGCAGATCGTGGCCAACCAGACGCCCCAGCAGATATTGGCAAGATGCTCGCCCACCAGTATGCCCGCGTAGTGGTTGAAAGCGCCTTCCAGCATGGCGGCCATCTGTGCCTTTTCCGGGTCGGCCGCTTCGGCCACGAAATAGGGGATGAGAATGACCCAGCGCCCGAACCCGAGCGCCTGGCAGAAGCCCGCGAGCGTGCCGAAGATCAGCGACAGGGTGGCCGCAAGCTGCGATTGCGCGCGGATGGCGTGAAAGAGCAGGACAGAGATCAGGATCTGGGTCATCCCGGTCATCGTCAGGACCCAGTAGGTCGGGCGAATGACCGATTGGTTCTGGGCGAAGATCGCGAAGCGCTCTGGCGCCGGGTAGCGCAGCACCTCGGGAAAATCGAAGGCAGGTCCGAGAACCATGAACCCCCCGAACATCGCCACGATGTGAAGGACGAGAACGACCGCCGTGGCACGGTCAGGCGAAAAGGAAGCGTTGGACATAACTGGCCCCATTGGATTGATGCGTGTGCCCCGGTTTTGCAGGATCGTGCAGAGCAACGATTGAACATTTGCGCCAATGTCGGCCCGCCGCCCGTGGGAAGCGAGAGCGGCGGCGCCACTTGGACCTTGCCGCCGCGGTTCCTCCATCCGGACGAGTCCGCCCCAACGCCGACCGTCACCATGGCACTGACGATGTCGCGGCCATCAGGCAGCGCTCTGACCGCTTAGCGGTCGGACAGGCGCATGTCGCCGGCCACGCGATGTCGATGCGGTCCCCATCGGCATCGCCCGCATCCGGATGCGGCGCCGTCTCTAGTCAGGTCGCAATCTGCGAGAGGGTCGCCAGGAATGCCTCCAATCGGACTCAGAATCCCTATTCTCGCACCGTTCGATTGGTGGCATGGTCTCGCGTTACACGAGAGGTCGCGGCGGGTGACACTCCCCGCACGCACCCGCGCCTTGCCGTAGGCGCCATTTCAGCGCGGCGTTCTTTTGGGTACCGCCCATGCTCTTCGATCTCGGTTCTTACGCGCCCCTGGGCGCCCTTCTTCTGGTGGCAGCCGTTTTCGTGCTCTTTCTGAGCGAGCGCTTTGCGGCCGAGGTCACCGCGCTCGGCGGCGTCGCGCTGGCGCTGGTTCTGGGCCTCGTCGGCACCGACGACGTGCTGACGGCGTTGAGCAACTCGGCCCCGGCGACCATCGGCGCCATGTTCGTTTTGAGCGCGGCACTGGTGCGCACCGGCGTGCTCGAGGCGGTGGCCGACGCGGTTGGGCACGGCGTGGAACGGCGCCCCAAGCTGACCCTCGTGCTCTTCTTCGGGCTGGCGGCAGCGGCTTCGGCCTTCATGAACAACACCCCTGTGGTGATGATCCTGATCCCCGTGGTCGTCGGGCTCGCTCGCCAGATGGATACCAGCGCTTCGCGCTTCCTGATGCCCCTCAGCTTCGTGGTGATCATGGGCGGCACATGTACGCTGATCGGCACGTCGACAAATATCCTTGTGGATGGCGTTGCCCGCGACCTGGGCCTTGCGCCGTTCTCGCTGCTGGAGGTTGCGCCGCTTGGCCTGGCGCTGGCACTGATCGGAAGCCTGCTTCTTGCCCTTGCGGCCCCGCGCCTGCTGCCCGAGCGCACCGCACTCGCTGACCTGCAATCGCCCGGCGTTCGCCGAACGTGGAGGATCGAACTTTTTGTTCCGGCGGGCGCTTCGCTCGTGGGACGAAAGGTGACCGAGGTGCCGGATTTCCGCCGCAGCACGACGCGGCTGGTCGACCTGATCCGGGCGGACATATCTCTTCGCAAGAGCCTGCCGGACGTGGTTCTTGCGCCCGGCGACCGGGTCATCCTGCACGCCTCCGACTCGGAGGTTGCGGGCTTTCGCGGCGAAACCTCCGGCGGGCTCGCCTTCGCAGGGCTCGAGCCCACCGCTGCAAAGCGCCACCAAGCGATCGAGGCCTTGGTCATGGACCGAAAAGGCCCCTTCGCCCAGCTCGGTTGGCGGCGCAGCCACGGCGTCTATCCCATCGCGGTTCATCGGCAGGGCAGCGCGGTGGACCTCGATGACGCGGAGGACCTGCACCTGCGCCCCGGAGACACCGTGCTCCTGGACGGCGCGCCGGAGGACATCGCGCGGCTTGCCCGCGACGAGAACATGGTCCTGCTCGCGCCGCTGCAGGCCCGCGCCTTCCGGAGGAGCAAGGCGCCGATTGCAATCGGCGTTCTGGCAATGGTGGTTCTGGGCGCCGCGCTCGCAATCGCCCCGATCCTGCCGCTGGCAATCGTCGGCGCGGCAGTCGTGCTGCTGACCCGATGCGTCGAGCCCGACGAGGGCATTGGCGCCATCGACGGCCGGTTGCTGCTGCTGATCGTCTCGATGCTGGTGCTCGGCACCGCAATGGAGCGCAGCGGGGCCATGGCGCTGATCGTCGAGACGCTCTCGGCGCCACTGGCACAGCTCAGCCCGATCCTTGCGTTGGCGCTCATCTATGCGGTGACCTCCGTGCTGACCGAGGTGGTGACCAACAACGCGGTTGCCGTCATCATGACACCCATTGCCGTTGGGGTGGCCACCGCATTGGGGCTGGACCCCCGGGCCTTCGTCGTCGTCGTCATGTTCGGCGCCAGCGCCAGCTTCGCCACGCCGATCGGCTACCAGACCAACACCATGGTCTCCAACGCCGGCGGGTACCGCTTTGCCGACTTCCTCCGGCTGGGGCTGCCGATGAACATCCTCGCCGGCTGTGTCACGGTGCTCCTCGCGCCGGTGATCTGGCCGTTGCAGCCATAGGGCCTGCCACGCGGATCAGGGCCAGAGTACGTAGAGGTACCCGCCGTACCCCGCGAGCAGCGCCAGGCCTTCCCAGCGGGCGATCCGCCGGCCTGTCGCGGCGAAGAGTACGAGCACGGCCGTGATGCCGACCATCAGCGGCGCGTCGAACCCTGCGATCTCGCCCGGCACCCAGCTCGGGGCGATCAGCGCCGTGGCGCCGCCGATCCCGAGGATATTGTAGATGTTGGAGCCGACGACGTTTCCGAAGGCCACGTCGCCCTGCCGCTTCAACGCGGCGATCAGCGAGGTCACCAGCTCGGGCATCGAGGTGCCCACGGCAACGATTGTCAGGCCGATCACGGTCTCGCCGACGCCGAAACTGCGGGCCAGGGCAACCGCGCTGCTGACGAGTTGCGCGCCGCCCAGGACGACCAGCCCAAGTCCGGCGAGCACGACCATGATGGGAACGATCATCCCTTGCTTGCGCGGAGGCGTCCGACCGAGGGCGGGGTCGGCCTGCAGCAAGGCGGCGCCCTTGTCGTGAATCGCGCCGTGTGCGCCGGAGACCCGCTCTTGACGTATGACCAGCCAGACATAGACGACCAAGGTGCCGACAAGCATCGCCCCGGCGGCGCGGCTCATGGGCAGGAGGAGAATGAGGAGCGCGAACAGGGCAGCGACCGCGAACATCACCACCGCATCGCGACGGAGCGCGGCCTCGGCGACGACAACCGGACAGATCAGCGCCGAAACACCGGCGATCAGAAGCATGTTGGCGATGTTGGACCCGACGATATTGCCGTAGGCAATGCCCGGTGACCCGGACAGACCGGCCCGCACCGAGGTCACCAGTTCCGGCATCGACGTCCCGAAGCCAACCAGCGTCAGCCCGATCACGAGCGGCGAGATGCCGAGACGCTCCGCCGCCTGCACCGATCCGCGCACGAACAATTCGCCCCCGGCCACCAGCAGGGCGAGGCCCGCGATAAGCGGCAGCCACGTTTCGAACATGCTAAAATCCCCCGACGAGAATCGACCCGTCGGCACGGAAGTGGTGATGCATGGGGGGCGCTTCAAGAACAGGTCGCGCGCCATTCGGTGCTCGCGCACCTTAGTGCCCGTTCGGCCGATTGCACGGATCCTGTCTGGCCAAGTAGCCCGGGAGACTCTGCAGTCTGATTGCGTGGGGAGCGCCAGACGGACCCCTGCCAGCCGATGGTGAAATGCAAGGTTCCGCCGAACCAATTGGCGCATCGGAGTGACGGCACCGTTTCAACCGGCGCTCGTATCGATGGATCGCATATCCAACCTGCTCTAGTTTTCAACGGCAGCAAACCGGTGCGGGCGGCGGAAGAAGAGCGTGTCGGCCGAGGACCACATGGAGTTGGGGATGGCATTTTCGGAAACCGAAAGAAACAGACTGCGCCTGTGGCGGCGCTGGCAAATCACGTTTGACCATTTCCAGTATCCGCCCCAGATGCAGCGCGTGCATCAGGCATTGATCGTCCACCCCACGCCGTGGACGACTCGCGCCCTCGCGGAATATACGAACCTCCCTCAGACCAGCGTCCGGCGCCAGCTTGAAAAGCTCAGCGTGCCGAATATCGACCGCGTGGATGGCGGATTTCAGATTTCGGAACTGGGAATGGCCCTGAACTGGACGGTTCACCGAGAGCTCGTGAAATTCGTGCGCGGCGGGCATCGGTTCAACATTGAACTGATCGCTGCGCACAGGTTGTCTCCGCGCGTCCCTGACACCGTCGGCATCGATTACGAGTGGCTTGCCACGCATGTCTGGTGGCCGGTCATCGACGCGCCGGAGATCGACGACGCATAGGTGAGCCAAATTGGCTCACCCTGTCATTGACCCCCTAAGAGCCGTCGGTAGTGATTGGCCAAGTGCGCGCAGGGGCGCGGTAAAATCTCACGAGATCCCTCACTGAGCCTGTTTGAAATCATCGCGTGGACTCCGGTGCAAGGGACGCTACGTTGAAATTGCAGAACCAGCCGAGCACTGAACGACCGCGTGAAGTGGAGTCACCCATGCCTCGGAACGACACACTCGTTGAAGAGCGACTGCCGGATGAAAGTCCGTGGACACTCGATGCCGCGGTTGTCGCTGACGGACTGGGCGTCGCTCCCGAGATGGGGTTGGACCAAAGCGAGGCGGCAACGCGGCTGACCACCTACGGCGAAAACCGCCTGCAGGAGGCAGCAGCCGAACCCGCATGGCGGATGCTGTTGCGGCAGTTCGCCAGCCCACTGCTGATCATCCTCATCGCGGGTGCGCTGATCTCGGCCTATACCGGGCATTGGGTCGACGCCGTTGCGATCTTCGCCATCGCGGTATTCAACGCCTTCATTTCGTTCTGGCAGGAATTCAAGGCGGAGCAATCCCTTGCCGCGCTGCGCGAAATGTCGGCGCCCAGTGCCCTGGTGCGACGGGGCGGAGAGATTGTCGAGGTGCCTGCCGCCGACATCGTTCCGGGCGACATCCTGAAGGTGAAGGCGGGTGACATCCTCGCCGCCGATATCCGTTTTCTGTCCGCCAGCAGAATGCAGGTGGACGAGGCCGCGCTCACTGGCGAGTCCGAGCCCGTCGACAAGCATTCCGACGCGATCGAGGGTGACGATGTCGTCCTCGCCGACCGGCTGAACATGGGCTTCATGAGCACGCTGGTGACCGGCGGGTCGGGCGAAGGGATCGTTGTCGGCACCGGCATGAAAACCGAGGTTGGCCATATCGCCGACCTGATGGCGACGGCGAAGGAGCCGAAGACGCCGCTGCAACTGAAGATTGAGAGCCTCTCGAAGATGCTGATCTTCGCGGCGCTGATCGTGGTCGCAATCGTGATCGGCATCGGCATCGTGAACGGCATGGACGCGGCGGAGATGATGAACACGGCGATCTCGCTCTCCGTGGCCGCCATCCCCGAGGGTCTGCCCACCGTCGTCACAATCGTGCTGACCCTGGGGTCCAAGAACATGGCCGCCAGCAACGCCCTGGCGCGGCGGTTGTCGTCGGTGGAAACGCTTGGCGCGACCTCGGTCATCTGCTCGGACAAGACCGGCACGCTGACGCAGAACCAGATGCAGGTGATGCGGGTCTGGGCCGGCGGCAAGAGCTGGACCGTCTCCGGCGAAGGCTTCGATCCGGAGGGCGCGTTCCTCGACGCCGACGGCCAGCCGGCCAATGTGGACGCCGAGGAAGACCTGCGGCCAATGCTGATGATCTCCGCCTACTGCAACGATGCGCGGATGATCGATGTCGACGGACGCCCCGGCGTGCAGGGCAACCCGACCGAGGGCGCGCTGGTGGTCGCCGCCGCCAAGGCCGGCATCTCCCGAGAGAAGATGCAGGCGGAGAATGTCGAGGCGCTGAAACACTTCCCCTTCGACTCCACGCGCAAGATGATGTCGGTTTTCGCGCGCATTCCCGACGGACGCACGGTGCTGGGCGCAAAGGGTGCGCCCGACGTGATCCTGAGCCGGGCCAGTCACGTGCGAATGGGCGGCGAAGATGTTGAGATGACGCCGGATCTCCGGGCCGAACTGGAAGCCGTCGTCGAGAGCTTCGGCGAGACGGCGTTGCGCACGCTGGCTGTTGCCGCGCGGTGGGTCTCCGAAGAAGATCTCGACCACGACGACCCGGAGCAGCAAATCGTGCTACTGGGCATTCACGGCATCATGGATCCGCCACGGCCCGAAGTGCCCGACGCCGTGTCGGAAGCCACCAGCGCGGGCATCCGCACCGTCATGATCACTGGCGACCACGCGGTCACCGCTCAGGCCATCGCGGAGCAGATCGGCGTCAGGACATCTGACGACCAGACCGTGCACACCGGCGCCGAGATCGACCGGATGGACGACACTGACCTGGCCGAAGTGACCAAGCACGCCGCGGTCTTTGCCAGGGTGACCCCCGAACACAAGCTGCGCATCGTCAACGCCATGCAGTCCAACGGCGAGGTCGCGGCCATGACCGGGGACGGCGTGAACGATGCGCCCGCCCTGCGCGCGGCCGATATCGGCGTCGCCATGGGCATCGCCGGCACGCAGGTTGCCAAAGACAGCGCCGCGCTGGTGCTGCTGGACGACAATTTCTCGACCATCGTGAAAGCGGTGCGCGAGGGGCGGCGGATCTTCGACAACCTGCTGAAGTTCATTCGGCAGGCGCTGACCGCCAACGTGGCCGAGGTGACGACGATCCTCTTTGCCTTCCTGCTGATGGGCGACGACCCGCTGTTGCCGATCACGCCGCTGATGATCCTCTGGGTCAACCTCGTGTCCGACGGCCTGCCGGCCCTTTCGCTCGGCTTCGAGGAGGGCGAGCCGGACCTGATGACACGCCCGCCGCGCCCGCGCGACGAGGGCATGTTCGGCGGTGGCATGAAGGAGCGTATCCTCATTCGGGGGACGGTGGTTGGGCTCCTGACCTACTACGTCTTCCAGGAGTTCCTGCAGCGCGGGGCGAGCCTGGAACATGCCCAGACGGCGGCCTTCATGACGCTGATCTTCTCGCAGATCTGGCACATATTCGACGCCCGCACGACCTCGACGATCTTCCGCAAATCCCCGCTGGGGAACCGCACGTTGCTGGCGGCGGTCGGTGTGTCGGTCGCCCTGTCCCTGCTTGCGGTCTACACGCCGCCGGGGCAATTCGTTCTGGGCACCACCTCTCTGCCGGTCTCGCACCTGCTCGGGACCTTCTTTGTGGCGGCCATCCCGACGCTTCTTCTGTCTGCCATCAAGGAGATGTTCGGTGTCAAATTCCTCTAGACAACAGGGTACGGCCGATCCGGAGACGGACGCCGGCCGCGACCACGAGACGCCAGCCACGGAAGTGCCCGGCAAGAAGGACGGGCACGTGGAGCTGGATCCGAACCACCCGGACCCGTGGGTACGTTGGGCAAACATCACCATACGGACCGGCGTCCGCGCGCTGGCAATGATGATGGTGGTCGTGATCTTTGCCGCGGTGATCGACACGGCATACAGCTTCTACGCGAAGCTGCTCAGTCCGCCCTTCCTGATCCTCGATATCGGCGACCTGCTGGCCGTGTTCGGCGCCGTTCTTGTCGTTCTGATTGCAATCGAGATCTACACAAACGTCACCCTCTACCTGACCTCCGATGTCATCCACGTGAAACTGGTTGTGGCGACCGCGCTCATGGCCGTCGCCCGAAAGGTCATCACGCTGGATCACAAGGAACTCGAACCCCTTTATTTCCTTGGCTACGCGATGCTCGGTTTGTCTTTCGGCATCGTCTACTGGCTGCTGTACCGCGAAGAGAAAAAAGGATCGGACGAGGGAAGGCCATGATCAGCAAGGATCATCCTCGCCAACTCTCGCGCCCCGTCAGAACCCGAACGGGGCAACCCGCACGTCTGTGCGGGAAATCAACGATGCGCCATCCCGCCTTCGCGAGACAGATGGCTCGGAACTGTGAGGAGAAAGATATGGTGGCGCCCCAATCCATCCGGAACCGTGGAAACTCCACCTCCCCCGGTCGCTGGATCACGCTCGCTGTAATGGCGCTGTTGGTCATGCCAACAACGATCCTGGCGCAGGAAGCGGCCGGGGAGGCACGCCCGGCCAAGGTCCTGACCGTGTCCGCGGCGGAACCGATCATCGAACGGGTCTATCCGGCAATCGCCCTTGCATCGAACGAGGCAGAGGTATCGTTCAGAGTGAGCGGACAGGTGGTCGACCTGCCGGTGCGCGCCTCTGAAAGCGTCGCCGAGGGCGCCGTACTGGCACAGTTGGATACGCGGGATTTCCAGTCCGAGATTGAGAGACTCGAAAGCCAGAGGGATCAGGCCGTGGCCGAGCTTTCGGCGTTGCGCACAGGTGCAAGGCCCGAGGAAATCTCGCGCCTTGAAGCTGCCGTCGAGGCTTCGCAGGCCGAGGTGGACCAGGCGCGCACCCAGTTCGATCGGACGCAGGAGCTGGTTACCCGTGGCGTTGTCCCGGCTTCGCAACTTGAACAACAGGAAGCCGCCCTGCGCGTTGCAGAGGCGCAGCTCACTTCGCAGATGGAACAACTCGCCATTGGCATGGTCGGGGGCCGTCCGGAAGAGATCCTAGCCGCGGAGGCGGCGCTGCGCGGACTTGAGGTGCAGATCGAAGGCGCGCGTGACGACCTTGAGGATGCGACCCTGCGCGCCCCCTTCGCCGGTATCGTCGCCCGCAGGGACATCGAGAATTTCACCAATATCGACGCGGGCCAAAGTGTTGCGCTCATACAGAACCTGAGCACCGTTCATGTCGAGTTCGATATACCGGGCGCCGACATTATCGCCCTGATGGCAAACGGTGCAGGAAACGTGACCAGCAAGGTCGAATTCGACGCGCTTCCGGATCAGAGTTTCGATACCGAACTGGTGGAGTTCTCCACCCAGGCGGACGCAGCGACCCAAACCTATCGCGGGCGCGTTTCCGTGGCGCTGCCGGACGGCACTGTCATCCTGCCCGGGATGGTCGCCCGCGTCATCTCGACGGCCCCGGCCACCACGATCTCGGCCGTCTCGGTTCCGATCACGGCCCTTGGAGCGGATGTTGAATCCGCGCCTTTCGTCTGGCTGGTCGACCCCGTGGCGAACACCGTTTCGGAGCGGCCGGTGACGCTCGGAGAAGCCACGGGAGACCGCGTTTTCGTTCTGGAGGGGCTTGAGGATGGGGACACCGTCGTCACCGCCGGCGTGAGCCAGTTGATGGACGGGATGGCGATCCGGCCAATCACCGGGATCGGTGAGTAACCCATGGATTTCGCGAGATTTTCCATCGAGAAGCGCCTCATCTCGGCGCTGTGCACCTTCCTCATTCTCGGGTTGGGCTATTTCGCCTATACCTCCCTCCCACGGTTCGAAGACCCGGAATTCATCATCCGGCAAGCCCAGATCATCACACCTTATCCCGGGGCGTCGGCGGAAGAGGTTGCCGAGGAGGTTACCGAGGTCGTCGAGAACGCCCTGCAACAGCTGCAAGGGGTCAAGGAGGTCGGGTCCGTTTCGGCGCCGGGGCTGAGTACCGTCACGGTGGAATTCACGATCCAGTCCACGCCAGACTTCCCGACGTTGCATCAGCGGTTCTCGCAGATGCGATCGAAGATCCTCGACATTCAGGGCGAGTTGCCGCCGAATGCTGTGGAGAGCCGGGTCTACGACGACTTCGGCGACGTCTACGCGCTTTATTTCGCCATTGTCGGGGACGGCTACTCGATGGCAGAGCTTCGCGACTACGCGAAGGGCTTGCAACGTGAGCTGGTGACGGTGGAGGGGGTCTCGAAGGTGATCCTGACCGGCGAGCAGGACGAGGTCATCTTTGTCGAGTATGCGCCCGCCCGCCTGATCGAACTGGGAATGTCGCCGGAACAGATTGCCCAGGTGCTGGAGGGCCAGAACCTCGTTGTGCCCAACGGGTCGGTCGTCGCCGGTGAGCGCCGCATCGCGGTGCGTCCGAGTGCGGCGGTGGATTCTGTCACGGCCGTGGAGAACCTGGTGATTTCGGCCCCGCAGAGCGGGGCTTCGTTCCGGTTGTCCGATATCGCCACGGTTTACCGTGGGTATGCGGATCCCCCGGAGTTCCAGCTCTACAGGGACGGCCGGCCGGCAATCGGAATGGGGGTCTCCAACACGCTTGGCGGCAATGTCGTGAACATGGGCGAAGCGGTGAAGGCGAAGATCGAGGCGTTGACGTCCGAACGCCCTATCGGGATCGACATCCTCCCGATCTCCGACCAGTCGGCCAGCGTCAAGGACTCGGTCAACGACT
Source organism: Tropicimonas marinistellae (assembly GCF_001509585.1). GTDB lineage: Bacteria > Pseudomonadota > Alphaproteobacteria > Rhodobacterales > Rhodobacteraceae > Tropicimonas > Tropicimonas marinistellae. The sequence goes on from NZ_LNCI01000004.1 coordinate 469,720, forward strand.
TCGTCATGAACGTCGTGCTCGCGCTGGTGATCGTTGTCGGCGTGCTCTTGATCTTCATGGGGCTGAGGTCCGGCATACTGATGGGTGGCATTCTTCTTGTCACCGTCGCGGGGACGCTGTTCGGGATGTATATCTTCGGGCTGGATATGCAGCGGATTTCGCTCGGGGCCCTGATCATTGCCCTCGGCATGCTCGTCGACAACGCCATCGTCGTTGTGGAGGGAACGCTGGTTCGGGTCCAGCGGGGCGAGAGCGCACGTGACGCTTCCATCGCGACGGTTGCCCAGACCAAGTGGCCGCTGCTTGGCGGCACGATCGTTGGCCTGCTGGCGTTTTCGCCGATTGGCCTGTCACCGGACAACACGGGGGAATATGCGGGGAGCCTGTTCTGGACGATCTCGATCTCGCTCTTGTTCTCCTGGCTCGTCGCGGTCTGGCTGACGCCGTATTTCTGCACGCTGATGCTGAAGCCCGGGTCGCAGGACGGGGATACGGAAGAGAACAGGGTTCTCGCATGGTATCGTTCGGTGCTGGAGAAGGCGCTGAAGTATCGCTATGCGACCGTCGGCATCGTTGTCGCCTTGTTCCTCTCTGCACTTGCCGGCTTCTCCCTTGTTCCACCGGGCTTCTTTCCGGCCAGCACGCGGGCGCAGTTCGTGATCGACTACACGCTGCCGCAAGGCACGGATATCTCACAGACACGGGCGGACCTGATCTCCATCGAGGAGCATGTTCGCGACCTCGACGGCGTCACCTCGACCAACCTTGCCGTTGGCGGCGGGCATGCACGTTTCATGCTCATCTATTCGAGCGAGGACCGGAACTCGGCCTATGGGCAGATCCTGGTGGACGTGGATGATTACCGGCGGATCGACGACCTGCAGCCCGCGTTGCAGGATTGGATCGTCGAGACCTTCCCGGCCGCACATTCGAAGGTCTGGAAGTTCGTTCTGGGACCCGGCGGCGGATCCAAGATCGAAGCCCGGTTCCTTGGCTCCGATCCGGTGGTCTTACGCGGGCTTGCCGGGCAAGCCGCGCAAATCCTGCAAGACGCCGGCGCCGTGGCGATCAAGGACGACTGGGGCGAACAGGTCAGTGTCATTCGGCCGGTCATCAACACGGACAATGCGCGCCGGCTTGGCCTGACCCAGGGCGAGATTTCGAACGCGATCTACGCTCATCTGGATGGGGCGGGGATCGGAGTCCTGCGGGAAGGTGACGACCTTCTGAATATCGTGATGCGCCCATTCGAGGGTGACCGAGACAACATCGCTGACCTCTCGAACATCCGCGTCTTCAGCAACCTGGCCGGCGGCTACGTTCCCATCACGCAGGTTGTGGATTCCTTCGACCTCGTGTTCGAGACGAGCAACATGCGGCGGGTCGACCGCCAGCTGGCCATCACCACCCAGGCCGACCCCGCACCCGGGGTTCTGTCCGGCGACCTGTTCGACGACATTCGCGGCCCCATCGAGGAAATCGAACGTCCGCCGGGCTACAGCCTCGCCTGGGAAGGCGAATACGGGGACTCGCAGGAGGCGAATGCCGGTCTCGCCTCGACCATGCCCATGGGCTTCGGGGCCATGGTGCTGGTCGTGTTCCTCCTCTTCAACGCGATCCGGCAGCCCGTCGTTATCTGGCTGACTGTCCCGCTTGCGCTGATCGGAGTGGTCTGGGGGCTGGCGATAACGCAGACACCGCTGGAGTTCATGGCGATTTTGGGGGTGCTCTCCCTGACGGGGATGCTCATCAAGAACGCGATCGTCTTGATCGACGAAACGGACTCGCAGATTTCGGCTGGAAAGGACCGGTACCAGAGCGTGATCGACTCGGCTGTGAGCCGTGTGCGGCCGGTTTCGCTTGGCGTGCTGACGACGGTGCTCGGCGTCATGCCGCTGCTCTGGGATCCGTTCTTCAAGTCTCTCGCCGTGGTGATCATCTGCGGACTCAGCTTCGCGACGATCCTGACGCTTGTGATCGTGCCGACGCTCTATGCCATGTTCTTCCGTATATCGTCGGAGGCGGAGGCCGTGCCCGAAGCTGAATAGCCGTCGACCCTGGGGCGTTCGCCATGGCCCAACGGGTCTGACGCCATCGCCCCAGGCTCTTGTTCGGCGGGCAATGGAACGTGCCGAACGCAAAGGTGACACGAGACGTGAATCTGAACGCCAATCTGTTTTCTCTTCGCGCAGTCATGATCGCGATGGCGACCGTGCAGCTGTCCACGGCAACGCTTGGCACGCTGGTCGCGGTGTACTTTGCCGAGATTGGCTCCTCGCAGGAAATCGTCTCGCTGGCGACTGCCGCCTATTCGCTTGGGTTCATGGTCGGTTGTTTCGTCGTCGCTGGATCGATCGCCAACATCGGCCATATACGGGCCTATTCCGCCTCTGCTGCGATTTGTTCGATCTCTGCGCTGCTCTTTTTCCTGAGCGAGAATGTCGGGGTTCTTGTTGTCTCGCGTTTCGCGGTTGGTCTCGCAACGGCGAGCCTGTTCGCCATCGGCGATGCCTGGATCAGCGAGAAAGCCGCCCCCAACCTCCGGGGACGTGTGCTTTCGGTCTACGCGATCCTGTTGGGGTTGATGTCGGTCGGGAGCCAGTTGCTCCTGATCTTTGGCCCCGAGGACCTCGACCGGCTGTTCGTTCTGCTCTCCGTCATCTATTCGATCTCGGTCATCGTGATCGACACCACGCGAACCAGCCCGCCGGACTCGAAGTCAAAGGCAAATGTCCGACCGCGTGCTTTGCTCAAGGAAGCGCCGACAGCGTTCTGGGGGGCGCTTGCCATTGGAATGGTGTCGGCGGCGGTCCTGAATGTCGCCCCGTTCGGCGCATCGGTACAGGGGGTCAGCACCGAGGACATCGCGCTGATGATCGCGGCGATTTATCTTGGGCGTGTCCTCTTCCAGTTTCCGCTTGGCAAGGCGTCTGATCGCATGGACCGGCGGATCGTCATCTTCGGGATGGCCGTGGTCGCGGCAACCGTGTTCCTTGGCTTCGCGGTTTTGGACGACCCGCAGAGAGAAGCCCCCGACATCGAGACCGGATCGCTCGCACATATCGCCTTTCTGGGCGCGCTGGCAGTGCTGGGTGGCAGTTTGCTCACGATGTATTCCGTTCTTGTCGCGCACGCGAGTGACCGTGCCGTGCCCGTCTATGTCGCGTCCAGCGCCGTGACGATGCTGTTCGTCTGGACATCGGGCAGCGTTGTTGGCCCCCTTGTGATCAGCGTGCTGTCCGCATTCTTTGGAGACCAGGCGCTTGTCTGGACGATTTTCGCGATCATGGCCGGTTTGGCGTTCTTCGTCGGGAAGCAGCTACGAACCGTCGAACCGCCCGCGCGGGCCGAGCGGACAGCCCACCAAGACGTTGTGACAACCAGCGTGGACGTCGCGCCAACCGAGAAGGCGAAATAGGGCGCCCCATGAGAACAATCGTCAAACCGTCGTCCGACCAACAAGAGCCGTGGCCCCATTCACCAAGGCCGACCGCTTGGTTGCCTCGTTGGCAGGAGCGGGCGCGAAAGCTAAGCTTCGTCTGCACGCGCAAACCTGCCGGAAGGTGGATGCGAATAGGGGGGCGGATGCAGCGAATTGTGGCGGTGTTCCTGATGGTCGCACTCGTCGGCTGTAGCGGAGTTCCCAGGAATCCGGTCGATATCGACGATCTTGAGAACGTGGGCATCCGCGGCATCGAGGGAGCGCGCTACTGGGGCGATACCGCCCCGATCAACTATGGCGAATTGCTGGCCGAGGTTGAGGCGCAAAGGCGGGCGTCGGGTTTGCTCGGCAACTACTCCACGCTGTCGCTGTCGGGAGGCGGAGAGGACGGCGCGTTCGCGGCGGGCATTCTGACCGCCTGGTCCGAAGCCGGCACACGCCCTGAATTCCTGAGTGTGACCGGCGTTTCTACCGGCGCGCTGGCCGCTCCCTTTGCCTTTCTCGGTCCGGACTATGACGATGAGCTTCGTCGCCTTTACGGCGGCCTTCCCCCCGAGAGCATCTTCGAGAAGCGCGCGCTGACGGGCATCCTGTCGAATGCGTCTGCGCTCAGTTCGGGCCCGTTGGAACGCCTGATCGCGGAATATGTCACCCCCGAATTCCTCGCGAAGATCGCAGCCGAACACCGGCGCGGCCGGAGGTTGATCGTGCAATCGACCAGCCTCGATGCACAGCGTCCGGTGAATTGGGATCTCGGAGCGATTGCGGCAAGCGGTGCGCCCAATTCCGTAGAGGTGTTCCGGAATGCGTTGCTGGCCTCGGCATCCATTCCCGTGGTCTTTCCGCCCGTCCTGATCGAGGTTGAAACACCAGCGGGCCAGCGCGACGAACTGCACGTAGACGGCGGCGTCGTCTCCCAAGCTTTCTTCTTCCTGGGCTGGAGAGAGGGAGCCGGACTCTCCGGCAGACCGACGTTGTACTTCATTCGCAACGGTTCGGGATCGCCCGAACCGAGAACCACGTCCGCGAGCATCCCGGCGATTGCAATGCGCTCGATTGCGACGCTCACGAAGGCGCAGGGGACGAATGACCTCTTGGTGGGGTACAAGCTCGCAAACGCGGCCGGAGGAACGTACAAGGCGACCTGGATCGGTGACGACTTCACGACAGAGCGTCCCAACCAGCGCTTCGACCGGCAATACATGCAGGCGCTCTTCGAATACGGCTATCGCCGCTTCAAGCACGGTGGCCTCTGGAGCAACCAACCGCCGTTGATCGAAGATCTCGAAAACGTTGAAATCGCCCGGCGATGAGACACCGCCGTCGGTTTGGCGCCGGTGGATTTTACCAGACCGTCAGGAAGAGCTTGATGATGAACGCGTTCGCGATGTCGACGAAGAATGCCGACACCAGCGGCAGCACGATGAAGGCCAAGGGCGAAGGCCCGTAGCGTTGGGTCACGGCCGTCATGTTGGCAATCGCGGTCGGGGTCGCGCCGAGCGTGACGCCGGTGAAACCCGACGAAATGACACTCGCGAAATAGTCCCGCCCCATGGCGCGGAAGACGACCAGCACGATGAATGCTGTTGCGACGAGGGCTTGCATCACCATCGTGACGGCAAGAAGCGCGGCGCTGGACGCAAGCGTCCAGAGTTCCATGCTCATCAGCGACATGGACAGGAACACTGACAGGCTGAACTCCGATATCAGGTTTGTGGTCTTGCCGCGCGGGGACAGGTTTCGGCGCGGAAACAGGGACGGGACCAGATTTGCCAGGAGGATCGCCGTGAGAAGGCACGGCACGAAGAGCGGGAGTTTGATGCCGTTCGCGCCAAGGGTATCGAAGATGACGTATCCTATCGCGATGGAGACGTGGATCCACAGGACGCTTTGCATGATTGATTCCTGGGTGATCTCGTCGCCGGGTTCGCGTTGGTCGCCCGGTGCGGTCCTCGTTTCGTCCTTTTCCGGTGCGGCCGCGGTTCCGATGTGCCCTTCCGGCAGCGGGCCGGGCACAAGGTTGTTCCGTTCAATGAGGAACTTGGCGATCGGACCGCCCAGAATGCTCGCCATGATCAGACCGATGGTCGCCGCGGCGATGCCAAGTTCGGCGGCGCCGGAAATCCCGTATTCGGCTTCTATGGTTGGCCCCCAGGCGATCGCCGTGCCATGCCCACCGATCAACGACGCCGTTCCCAGCAATACGCCGGATTGTGGGGGCAACCCGAAGAGCGTGGCGCCTGCCACACCGATCATGTTCTGAACGAACATATAGGTTATCGTCAGCACGAGCAGGATCGCGAGGATTGGGCCACCCCTCAGCAGGTCAGAGACCCGCGCGTTGAGCCCGACAGTGGTGAAGAAGTACACGAGCAGGAAGTCACGCGCGACGAGGTCGTAGACGATTTCCCGCCCCGTCACCGAAACGATGGCAAGGGCGATCAACGCCGCGACGATGCCACCGCTGACCGGCTCCGGAATGCTGTACCGCTGAAGGACAGGATACCGCGCCGTCATCCGGGCTCCGAGGAAATAGACCAGGATGCCGAGGTTGATTGTCTCGAATGCCGTCACTTGGAACGGTTGCAGGATTTCCGTGTTCTCCATGGCGCAGCTTCGATCCTTCTCGGAGGCCCCTCGGGCGGTCGCAGCGTCTCAGAACCGGTATCCCAGCATGGCCGTGACCCCTTTTCTGGTATCCCCGTAGGTACCGGTTAAGGTCAGTTCCATGTTGTTTCCGAACTGCTTGTAGAGTCCCGCCCGCGCCGACCATTCTTCGTGTTCAAGCCCGATCCTGAAATCGAGGTCATCCCCATCCGGCAGGGAGATGTTGCCGACCATCTCGTTTTCGAGCTTCAGCCATTCCGCGCCCACCATCAGCCGAAGGCGGTGCCGCGGGAAGTAATATCCAACTTGCGGCGTGATCGTGTAGGCGGTCGACTCGGTTCCGGCATCCTCCGTAACTGTCGTCATGGCGGTTCCGGTCACCGAAGCAAAGTAGTTTCGCCAGCCGGCACCCAATGTGGCGCCTCCGCCGTAAACAAATGAATCGATGTCGATCTTTGCGTCGATCACGTCTGGCAACCCGACAAGCTGCCCGAGACCGGTTGTCCGGATCTTCAAGTCACCTCTGGCGTCGAGTTCACCGAACAGCGCCATGAGGTTCAGAAACGGAACGGGGAACCAATCGACGCGGATCTGCGGCATGTTGGTGTCGATGTCGATTCCCGATCCGTTCGGATCAAAGATGGCCTCGATCAAGGCGCGCTCACCGTTGATCTCGAAGCTCGTGAAATCCAGCATCGTCGACAGGTCGGTGTACATCAAGCTGATGCCAAACGGTTTCGGGAACTCGTACCCGGCGGCCCGCGCCTGCCGTCCCCAGATCGGGAAAGTGCGGTCGATATTGACCCGCACGGGGGTGTCGAAGGCACCCAGGTCGACACCGGCGGGGATGGCAGCGGCTCTTGGCGTTACATCGTTGCCATCCGCGTCAGTGTAGCTGATCGCGGTACTTCGCGTCGTGGTCACGAAACGCCCCCCGCCGGGCACAACTCCGAGGAAGAGGTCCCGTGCGACGATGGTGTTCACCGTGTCCTGGATGACATCGGTCCCGTTCGCCGCGCGCGAGAAGCGAACGTCCATCGTGTAGTCGGTTACGCGCGTCCCGTCATGGAGAAAGGCCCGGCCGTCATCCAGTTCGAGCAAAATCCGCTCCACCCGGTCGCCGTCCACCCAGATACGTCCCTGCAGGAACCGCATCCAGGCGATGTCCTGCGGCAGCGCAAACGGAGTGTAGCGGAAGCGGATGACGGCCTTGTCGCCATTGGTCGATTCTACGGCGACGGTGTCCGGGTCGTAGCCGATCTGTAGGGTCCGGATTTGGTGCTGGAGCCGCATGCGGTTCTCCAGAACGGAGCGGAACCGCCGGGGTGACGCCGTTGTCGGGGCCGCATCCTCGAACCGCAGCACCAGATCGATCCCGGCAGGGGTCGAGGGGTCGAATTCGATCAGAAGCCGATCCTTGTAGATTTCGCTTTCGGTGTTCACCTCGATTTCGGCGAAGCGCGTGTAGCTCAGGTCGGTCGACAACTCCGATACCATGAGTTCAATCGCGCTCGGATCGATGCCGCGTTCCGTCAGAGCGTCACCGATGGCCGTAGCCGGCGCGCCGAGGATGCCCAGCAACAGTACGAGTGCGGCAAAGTGTTTCTTCAGCATTCCTGTTGCTCTCCGAAGAAATGCGTTTCCAGTCGTCGAACGGTGTCTGGCAAGTGTTGCGGTGGCGGCAGGTTCGTCCCTCGAGCCTGTCGGTGTCATCTTCCCTATTGGGTGAAACTTACGGGGACTGGGCCAGCGCCGGTCAAGCTGGAGCGAGCCAATTTGGCTCACCCGTGCTCGATCGACGCCTGCAGGGTGAGGGCCGGCAATTTGACCTCGCGTCGAACGCGCCACGGTCCGGAAAATCCTGGCATCGGCGCGGGTCGCGAATTCGGGCTGTCTGGCGTTGGACCCTCGGTCAAGACTGCCCGCGATGTGCCGTGGTCGTTGCCTGATGCGACCACGGATGCGTGTCTGTTCGCCGATGTGCATCGGCAACGAAGGACGGCGAGCAGACTCGCGGCAGTGCTCACGCACCAACCGAGCAGTTTCGTTGAGAGCCAACCTGCTCTGCTCTCGGGGAACCGCAACGCACTACGAAGGCGAACGCGGGTATCACTTCGGCTTGTCGGCTTCTCTCAGCGGTCCTTGAGCACGTCCTGCCATTCCGGGTGGCGGGCGATCTGCGCCTTGGCAAACGGGCAGAGTGGGATGATCTTGCGACCCTCGTCGCGCGCATCGGCGACCGCCCGTGCGACCAGCGCCTGACCGGCCCCCCGACCGCGAAGGGCATCGGGCACACCCGTGTGATCGATGATGATCGACCCCGGTCCCGCACGGGAATAGGTGAGCTCTGCCTCGTGCCCGTCGAGTGTCAGCCAGTAGCGGCCCTTGGTTTCGCCTTCGTCGCGATGGATGTCGCCCGAATAGGTCATGCCGCGCGCTCCGTGACAGTGTGTTGCAGGATACGAGCGTAATTATCCTCGCCTTGCGCACCTGTCACGAGGTGTCGGCGTGCGAAGATCATCGCCGGTACGCCGGAAATACCGCGGGAGGTCCAGAAGTGTTCCTTCTGGCGCACCAACTCCGCCTTGTCGCCGTTCATGAGCATGTCCAGCGCGGCGCCCCGATCCAGCCCGATCCCGGCCGCCACGCCCGCGAGCACGTTCGGATCGTTCAGATCCTCCCGCCGGGTGAAGAAAGCCCCGAACAGGGCAAGCTTGGCGTCGTGGGCCTTGCCATGGTCGCCCGCCCAATCGATTAGCTGGTGCGCCCGGAAGGTATTCACCATCCGCATATCGTCGGTGTACTCGAGGGTGAAACCCAGCGCCGCGCCCATCTCGGTCAGCCGTATACGGGCCTGGCGTGATCCCTCCGGAGTCGTGCCGTACTTTGCGGCAAGATGCTCGCGCAGGTTTTCGCCCTCTTCGGCCATCTGTGGGTTCAGTTCGAACGGGTGCCAATGCACCTCTGTTTCGATGCCAGTCTCCCGTGCGGCCTTCGCCAACTGGTGATACCCGATCACACACCACGGGCAGACAACGTCGGAAACGATGTCGACGCGTATTGGCTTGAGGTCTTCGGTCATGGGAGTCCTTTCATCCGGTCACAGGCTCGCATCGCCCTTGGGCGGTGGGGTCCAACCACGCTCGGACCTGTCGAAACTGTCGAGCCGGTCTTCTTTCATCAGGTCGAACAGCGTTTGGGAATGGGCGCGCATGGCGTCGATATAGGAGGCCGAGACACCCTCGGTGTTCCATGTCTCGCGCAACGCGTCCAGTTGCCGGTGGTCATGGGCACGGAAGGTCCGGCGGGCGGTTTCGGCCCGGAAGGGGTGGTTTCCGAGCGCAACCAGCGCATCGCGCCCCATGCTCAGGGCACCCTCGAAGGTCTCGCGCGCGGCGATGTGGGCACCGGCGTTCTCCAGGTCATAGACGTGGTGCCGATCGATGGCGCGGGCATGGATGGTCACGTTGGGATAGCTGTGGGCGACGTGGCGCACGAGTTCCGTCTGCTTCTCCCGATCATCGAGCGCGGCGACGAAGAGCTTGGCCGTCTCCAGCCCGGCACTGTGCAACAGGTCGGGCCGGGTGGCATCGCCGTAATAGGCCCGGAAGCCGATCTTCGAGAGGTTCTCGATGGTTTCGGGGTCGTGGTCCAGAACAGTCACCTTGTAGCCATTCGTCACCAGCAGGCGCGTGATGATCTGCCCGACCCGCCCAATGCCGGCCACGACGACGGTTCCGGCCTCGTCGATCTCGTCCGGTTCGCGGTCTGCAGACGCAACGGAGCGGGGTGCCAGGACCTTTTCGTGCAGGATGAAGAGGAGTGGCGTCAGCAGCATCGAGAGCGCCACGACCAGCGTCATGGTGGAAACCAGCTCGGCCGGGAGCACGCCCGCGACCAATGTGAAGCCGAACAGCACGAAGGCGAATTCCCCGGCCTGGGCCAGCCCGAGGGTGAAGAGCCAGCGGTCCGCGCCGCCAAGGCCAAAGGCGGTTGCCAGCCCGTAGAGCAGCGCCGCCTTCAGCGCCATCAGCCCGACCGCGAGGCCGACAAGCCCGATTGGGTTGGAGAACAGCAAGCCGAAATCCACACCCGCGCCGACGGTGATGAAAAAGAGGCCGAGCAGCAGGCCCTTGAAGGGTTCGATATCGGATTCCAGCTCGTGCCGGTATTCGCTGTCGGACAGCACGACGCCGGCAAGGAAAGTGCCGAGGGCGGGCGAAAGGCCGACGTAATTCATGGCGAGCGCGATCCCGATCACCAGCATCAGCGCGGCAGCGGTGAAGATCTCGCGCAGGCGGGCTTCGGCGATGAAACGGAAGACGGGGCGCATCACGGTCCGGCCGGCAAGGATGATGGCGGCAATGATCGCGAGGATCGCCAGCGCCTGCGCCCAATCCGGCAGCGCATCGAAGGCCGTGGGGGCCGCATGGCCGTGGCCCTCGGCTCCGTGTGCATCGTCATGGCCGGTGCCGACCGCCAGCAGCGGCATCAGCGCAAGCATCGGGATCACGGCGATATCCTGTGTCAGCAGGACCGAAAACGCGCTCTTGCCGCCTATCGTCTGCATCCAGCCCTTTTCGTTCAGCGTCTGCAGCACGATGGCGGTCGACGAGAGCGCAAGGATCATGCCGAGGGCCAGCGCAGCCTGCCAGGCCAGACCGAACGCGAGGGAGACAGCGGCAATCGCCACCGTCGTTCCAACGACCTGCAAGCCGCCAAGCCCGAGCAACTGTGTCCGCATCCGCCAAAGCATCGCCGGTTGCAGCTCCAGCCCGACGAGAAACAGCATCATGACGACGCCGAACTCCGCGAAATGCTGCAACTCGACTGTCTCGTGCCCGACGATTCCGAGCACCGGGCCGATGACGACGCCGGCAATCAGGTAGCCGAGCACGGAGCCGAGACCGAGGCGGTTGGCAAGCGGCACGGCGACCACGGCGGCGACGAGGTAGACGAAACCGGCGGCGAGGAATTCCATCAGGCTGTCTCCGGTGCAGCCGCGTGGGACGCAGCGATGTCGTTGAGGGTGCGGGCGGCGCGGGCGGCCGGGATGTCGAGCCGGTCGTCGCGCAGCGCGGTCAGCAGGCCGCGCCATGCCGCCACATGGTCCCCGCGGCGCGCTTCCTCGACCGCCCGCCCTGCGCCGTAGATCGCGAAAGGTGCGAGGTAGCGCATCCCGCAGAGATCGGCTGTCTTTTCGAAGGGCGCCAACAGGTCGCGCAGATAGGCGCCGTTGCCACCCTCGGGCCGATAGGAGGATTCCAGCGCACCGCAGGAGACGGCATTGAGGGTCACCTTGCCGTCCAGTGCATGCCCGTGCTTGCCATAGGCAAAGCCGTGTTCCAGCACGAGATCCTGCCACTCGCGGACAATTGCAGGCGCGGAATACCAGTAGATCGGGTGCAGGAAGACGATCGCGTCGTGATCCACCAGCCGCCGCTGCTCGCGCGCCACGTCGATCTCGAAGGTAGGATATTCGCCGTAGAGGTCGACACAGGTGACGCCCTCCGTCTGCCCGGCCACGTCGAAGAGCGGGCCACTGATCTCGGAACGGTCGAGGCGGGGATGGGCGATATATACGAGCGGTTTCATGATCTATCCATGCAACACAGGCGCGCCCGACGACAACCACCGGGCGCGAGACTTGAGGTCGGAGACCATCACCGGTCGTCCGGGTGGACCCAGGCGTATTTGTCCATGCCGCGGTCGAGGCGGGTATGGGCGAGCGCGTTGGTGAAGTTGGAGATCAGCTTCGCCGCCAGCCCTGCCAGCACATCAAGCGCCGCCTTGCGATCATATCCGGCGTCGAGGAACGCCTGCAGGCGATCGTCGCCGATATGACCGCGCGTCTCCAGCAGTTCGCGGGCAAAGCTTTGCAAGGCGGCCAGCTTGGGGTCGGCCAGAGTGCGGCCTTCGCGCAGGTCCTCGATGATGTCATCCGGCATCTTTGCCATCTTCATCATCATCGTGTGGCCCGCCATGCAGTAATGGCAGCGGTTGATGTAGTTCGAGGTCATGAAGACCACCTACGCCTCCGGCGGTGAAAAGGAGGAGCGGCGCAGGAACCGGTCGAAAGCCACGAGATAGGACTCATAGGTGACCGGCGATTCCGCGAAGAGCGCATGCAGGCTGACCAGACCGCCGAACTCCTTCACGGATTGGTCGATGAGCGGCTTGGAAGCCTCGGGTGCGCTGGCCTTGGTGTGATATTCGAAGGCGATGGCGGCTTTTTCGGTGTCGAGCATGGGTCAGGCTCCTTTGACGTCGGAGGCGAAGCGGGCGGCGTTTTCTTTCACGAAGGCGGCGGCGTCGGCGGTCTCATCCCAGAATTGCGGCTGCGCCTTGGGGATAGTGAGCGCCCTTTGCACGGCCGGGCGGGCGTCGATCCGGTCGAACCAAGCGTTGAGATGGGGCAGACCCTCGACGGAGACATGCGCCCAGGGATAGGCCCGCGCCCAGGGGTAGATCATCATGTCGGCGATGGAGTAGTCGCCCACGATGTAGTCGCGGCCTTCGAGACGTGTGTTCAGCACCTCCATCAACCGGCGGCTCTCGTCCACGTAGCGCTTGATGGAAAACGGCTCTTCGTGGCCGTTGGGCGCGGCGATGCGCTGGAAATACATCGCCTGCCCCATCATCGGCCCGACATGGCCAACCTGGAAGAACAGCCATTGCAGGGTTTCCGACCGGGCCACCGGGTCGTCCGACAGAAACTTCCCGTACTTCTCTGCCAGATGCCACAAGATCGCGCCGGACTCGAAGATCGCCCGGTCCTCGGACCGATCCACGATGGTCGGGATCTTCGCATTCGGGTTGAGCTTCACATAATCGGGCGTCTTCTGCTCCTGCTTCGAGAAGTCGATGAAGGTCAGGTCATAGGGCACGCCGGCTTCTTCAAGGAAGATGACCGGTTTGTAGCCGTTCATCGTGGCGGCGGTGTAGAGATGAATATCAGGCTGCGGCATGGCGCGCCTCGGCGAAGACGTTGGCCAGATGCACGTCGAACCGGGAGAGGTCGGCCTCGATCTGTGGGTTCTTCATCACGTCGAACGCGGCGAAGGTGGGCAGCGGTTCCATTGCGAGGAAACGCGCGTTCAGGTGCATTGGGCGCAACAGATCATCGACGGACGCGCCGTGGAAAAACGGCTCGGAGGCGTCGTCGAAGGCCTCTTTCGGCGCATTGAACGTTACCGAGAGCATGTACTTGGTGCCCTTGAGCGCACCGCCCATGCCGTAGTTCGCCTTGGGCGCCTCGGGGCTGCGGCCGTCGCCGGAGGCTAGCCGCCCATCCATCCCGGCGGTGTAGACATCGTCCATGTATTTCTTGAAGGACCAAGGCGCGCCCATCCAGTTTACCGGGAATTGCATGATGACGGTGTCGGCCCATTGGTGGCTTTCGACCTCCGTTTCGGCGTCATAGCCATCGGCGACTTTCGTGACGCGGACCTCGTGGCCAAGATCTTCGAGGTAGCTTTTTGCCCGCTCGACGAATGTCGCGTTCAGGCGGCCTTCGGCGAAGGGATAGGGCTGATGTCCGTTGAGGATGAGGATCTTGCTCAAGGGTCTGTTCCTTTGTCTCGCTTCCACCGCCGCTTGACACAGGGCGGGCTGGGGGAGAAATTGTGTTCCCAGAAAACGGAAATCAACCAGTATACTTTTGGTAACCTATATCTGCGCATTGGAGGATCGGCATGCGCGCACGCGTTGACGAGGACGAAAGCGGGCGGCGGCAGGTACATGACGCCTGTTTCGAACCATGCGCAATCGAGCGCGGGATGCGGATCATTGGTGGAAAATGGACCGGCTCGATCCTGTGGCATCTGAAGGATGGGCCGGTGCGGTTCAACGACCTCTCCCGCATGATCGGTGGCGCCAGCAAGAAGATGATCACCGAACGCCTGCGGCAACTGGAGGCGCAAGGGCTGGTGCGGCGCGAGGTGCTCGACACGTCGCCGGTCTCCGTCCACTACGAAATCACGGACTTCGGCCGCACCGCGCTCGGCGTTCTCGATCAGTTGCGCAAGTGGAGCGAAGGGCTGCCGGAAGGCTTCACCGATGCCTGACCTTGTTCGGATGAAACCGGAGCCGATTCCGGAGATCCATCCGGTGCCGGAATATGAAGCCGAGGGCGATCTGGCGGATGTCTATGCGCGGACCAAGGAGGGTTTGGGCGTACCCTGGATGGGCGTCGTGACCATGGCCTTCGCCCATTACCCGACCTTCTACGCGAGGCTTTGGTCGGGACTGGAACCCATCTTGTCGACCGAAGCATTTGCACGGGCCTGCCTGTCTCTGCGCGCCATCGCCGAACGCGAAGCCGAGCGCCTCGCCCCCGCGCCCCTCGTGCCACGGCTGAAGGACATGGGCTACGATCCGCGCGAAATGGACGACATTCGATCCTGCAACGAGGTATTCTCGGCCGGCAACATGCCCTACGTGCTGATCGCAACCCTGGCCCGGATCCTGTTGGAAGGGCAGAGCTGGTCTGGAAACCAGTCAATTGAGCCGCGGCGCGACGTGCCCGAAGTCATGCCCCGACCAGCCTTGATCGAAGCGCACCACGCCGATCCAACGATAGCCGCACTCTATGCCGATATCCGCGAGACGCTTGGACTTCCGTTCGTGAACACCGACTACCGCGCGTTTGCGCGCTGGCCGAGCTACTTCGCCATTGGCTGGTCGGACCTCAAGGCGGTCATCTCGAGTCCGGCCTACGATTCCGCGGTGGAGCGGGTGCACGACGCGGCCGTGGATCTGGCCCGGACTTTGCCGAACGCCACCGGGCTGACACCAGAGGATCTGTCCGCAGCCGCCTCACGGGATGGCGCGCCCGGAGAGGTCCTGGCGGTTGTGCGGTTGTTCCAGTGGCTGTTGCCGGGTTTGATCACCAACGTGGCCTTTCTTCGTCACCAACTTCGGGGCGATTGGTCGGGATAGGTCTGGGCCGCGGCCCGGGTCGCGGGCCCGTCTGCGCTCCGCGTCGGGTCCGGCAGGACGCAACTGACCCGCGGCCTCATCGGCGATCTGGACTCGGATGGCGTTGTGAAGATCCAAGGTCGGCCGATCCGGCACCGCAATCGTTTGTTTCACGACGGGAATAGCGGCAGTGTCAACCCATTGAAACTACTCTGCCTTCAGCAATCGCAATGGCAATTCGGTGATCCACGGGACATAGGTGATGACCATCAGGCAAGCCACAAGCACTGCGACGAGTGGCAAAAGGTGGCGCACCATGCGCTCGATCCCGATCTTCGCAACTGCGCAAGCGGCAAAGAGGTTCACCCCGAAGGGCGGTGTGATCATTCCCAGTGCAAGGTTGGTGATCATCACAAGGCCGAAATGCACCGGGCTGATCCCGTAGGTAACGGCGACCGGTGCAAGGATCGGCGCGATGACCACGATGGAGGCCGACGTCTCCACGAACATCCCGATCACGAAAAGCAGGGCGTTCACGGCCAGCAGGAAGGTGAACCAATTGTCGAATGTGCCGACAATCCAGTTACCAATGTCAGCCGGGATCCCGGCACGTGTGACGACGAAGGAGAACAAACCCGCCATCGAGATGATGAAGAAGATGATCGACGAGGAGACTGCGGAGCGGCGGACGACGTCGACCAACCCTCTCAGGGAGAGCTCTCGGTAGATCAGGACGCTGACCAGGAGCGCGTAGGCCACGGCGATCACAGAGGCCTCGGTGGGGGTGAACACGCCGCCGTAGATACCGCCCAGAACGATCGCCGGCATCAGAAGCGCGAGCGAGGCGCGGACGAAGCTTCGGAACAGGGGTTTGCGCTCGGAGGCGGCTATGCCGCCGTGATCTGTCAATCGGCTCCAAAGACCCACGTAGACGATCAGCGCGGTCGCCACGAGAAGACCGGGTCCGATGCCGGCGATGAAGAGGTCTCCCACGGGCGCCGCCGCGGCTACGCCGTAGAGGATCATCGGAATCGATGGGGGGATGAGAACGCCGAGTTCGGCTGAGGTCGCCTGCAGCGAGGCCGCAAACCCGATCGGATAGTTCTGGCGGACCATTGCGGGAATGAGGATTGCGCCAATGGCGTAGGTCGTCGCCACGCTCGATCCGGAGACGGCCGCGAAGATCATGCAGACCACGATCACGGACATCGGCAACCCACCCCGAGTACCGCCGAGGAGACTGTCGACAAGATCAACGATGCGTGCCGACATTCCACCGGCGGCCATGATGTTACCGGCCAGAATGAAAAAGGGGATCGCGGCCAGAGGGAACTTGTCGAGCGCGATAAAGGCCTGTTGCGGTACGACGATCAGCGGCAGACCGGAATAGACCGTCGTGCCGACCAGCCCGGCCAGACCGATGGCGACAGCGACGGGGACTGCGAGAATCAGCAGCACAACCATCACGAGGATCATCGTGGCGAGCACGTACCTACTCCTTCACCTTGCGCTGTCCGGTGTGTCCACATCGGCAATGGGTGGGTCTACGAGGTTGCCGATGAGCGCGACGATGGAAATGGCGGACCCGATTGGCAGTGCCGCGTAGGCATAGCTGGCAGGAATGTTGAGGCCTGCCACGTTCTGGAAACGTACCCGCCAGCACAGCTCGATCCCGTACCAGACGAGAATTGCCAAGAGCGCGAAGATGGAGACCGTTCCGGCGACCCGGATGGCACGATGAGCCGCGCCACGGGTTGTGCGAAGCATGATGTCGACGGAGATCAGCGTGCCCGCCCGCATGGCACCGGCCAGGGCCAGATAGGCCATCCATATGAGCGTTGCCTGGATCAGCGGCTCCGACCACGATGCTGGCCGGAACAGGACGAAGCGCGCGAGCACCTGGTAAAACCCGACGGCAACCGCCAGCACCAGGAGCATGCTGCCGAGTGCGACCGCGGCGCGGGTGAGGAACCGCTCGACCGCAAGTGCGGCCGAGCCAATCCGTTCGAGTTTCGTCATTCCGTTCCCTGAATCGCGTTCAGACGATCTGCGCCGAACTCCGCGGCAAATCCTTCGAACAGCCCTGCAAGCGCGCTGCTGAAGGACGCGCTGTCGACGTCCATCACAACGGTCACCCCCTGCCCTTTCAGAGTCTCCAACCCATTCTCGATCGAGGCCTCGGCTTCCGCCCGGTTTCGGTCCATCGCGTTGACAGCTGCCGCGCGGAAGACGTCCTTGTCTTCCTCCGAAATCCGGCCCCAGGTCGCCGGCGAGATCAACACGACGAGCGGCGTGAACGCATGATTGGTCATCGAGACGTAGGACTGAACCTCGCCGAAGCGGTTGTTCACGATTGCGCCGATTGGGTTCTCCTGACCGTCCACCACGCCCTGCTGAAGCGCCGTGTACACTTCCGGGATTGCCATGGGCGTGGGAAGTACGCCCAACTCGCTCCAGACGGCGATATGCATGTCATTCTGCTGCGTGCGGATCTTCAACCCCCTGGCGTCTTCAGCGTTGCTGACTGGCCGGACGCTGTTTGAAAGCTGACGAAATCCCATGCCACCGAATGCAAGTCCGACCAGCCCATGATCCGGCAACTCATCCAGCATCTCCTGCCCGATCGGGCCGTCAAGAACCGCTTCGGCGTGATCGAAATCCCGGAACAGGAAGGGAATGTCGAAGACCTTCATATCCGGGTAGAAATTCGCGACGATCGACGTGGATGGAACCGCCATGTCGACGGTGCCGAGTTGCAGGCCCTCGATCACTTCCCGGTCGCCTCCGAGTGCGCCACCGCTTTGCACACGCACGGCAATCCGCCCGTCGGTCTTCTCGGCAATCTCGTCCGCAAACTGGGTCATGGCAATTACCTCGGGCGCCTGCGCCCCGCCAACCAGCCCGACGTTCAGGGTCAGGTCCTGCGCGCCGGCGGAAAGTGTCGTCAGGCACAGTACGACTCCCGCAGCCCGAAACTTGGTTCTCAACATCCGTAGTCCTCCCTTGGATTGAATCTCGGGTTCGTCGATCATTCGAGCACCCAATGCCCGGTGACGAAGTCCGACAGTTTCTCGATGTCGATGGCGGTTCCGAGGCCGGGTTCCCCGGGAACGCTGATGGTGCCGTCTCGATCCGGCTCCGGAGAGATGATCCGATCCCGAAACGGGTTGTGGCTCATGTCGCATTCGAGTTGCGGGAGCCCCTGCCCCGCCGACCCGGGGAAGGCCGCAGCGACTTGCATCGCGGCAAGGAAGTTCACCGGACCACCCCAAACGTGCGGGATAAGCGGAACGCCGAACGCCTCCGCAAGGCCAGCGATCAAAACCGTCTCGGATATGCCGCCGCAAAGGGCCACATCGGGCTGGATCACGTCCAGCGCCTGCATCGCAAGTGGGTCGCGGAAGGCTTGCACGCCGCAGAAGGATTCGCCGCCCGCCACACGCACAGACAGGGTTTCGGCCAACCTTCGGTAGGACGGCAAATCGTCGTGGCGAACGGGTTCCTCGATCCAGCTCAAACCGACGTCGGCCGTGCGCGACGCAAGGGCCTGGGTATCGCGGAGGTTGGACGCTTCGTTCAGATCGACCATCAACGCGACCTGAGGTCCGATCAGGTTTCTGACGCGACGGATCGCGCGCTCGTCCTCTTCCGGGCCAAGCCCGGCGCGGATCTTGACCGCCTTGAAACCCATGCCGAGATAGCCCTCGATCTCGACCGCAAGTTCCCGGTATCGGTCCGGTCCTTCCGGCAGCAGCGGGCCACTGGCATAGGCCGTCAGTTCCGGTCGCACGGTTCCACCCAATAGCGCGCCAATAGGCAGCCCGACCGCGTGACCGAACGCGTCCCACGCAGCGATATCCACCGCGCTGACGGCCATGACCGCCAGTCCGCGCCGATCCGGCACAACGCGTTGCATCATGGCCGCGTGGAGGGCGCGTGGCGCCGTGGCATCGGCGCCGAGAATCTCGGGGGCCAGAACCTTGCGAATGAATGCGCCGGCTGGTTCAGGAAAGGCCCAGGTTTCCCCCCAACCGGTCAACCCACCGAATGTTGTAATGCGAAGCAGCAGCACGGATCGACGTGTGAACGTTCTGAGCGCGTTGCCCATGGGCTCAGGCAGGTCGCAGCCGATCTCGAACCCTTCGACTCGCTGGATCCGATCGCCGCCTACCTTCATGCCGTTCCTCCCCCCTGTCCTTGCGAAGCAGGGTATTGAATTGGCATTTCGTGGACAAATTGGAAGATTCTCAAAAATAGATTGGTTTTTCTTATCAATTAACGCCCGGGTGGGGGGGTCAGATCGGCTCCAGCAGGCGCAGGTCCTCCAGCACTTTCCGCGTGCCTGCCAAGATCGCCTCCGCCGCAGGATCGCGGTCCCCGGATATCTGCACAGCGCTGAGGTACGACTTCTCGATCGCAGGACGGCAGTCTATGGCGACGAGCTTCCCTGCCTCGATCTGCGGCTCGATCAGCTTCGTCGGCAGGATACCGATGCCAAGGCCGGCTTCCACCAGATGCGCCACCACGCTGGGGACGGTATTGCAGCTTGAAATGTGCAAGGGTTCGAGACCCGCGGAGCCGAACCAGAGCATGGTTTGTTGCCAGTTGGGCGATGGGCGCGGATTGACCAGGATGGTCTGGTGCAGAACGTCGGCCGGCCGGATCAACGGCGGCAGGCTGAGAGCGGGAGACGCCGCCCATGTGGCGGGCTGCACGCCGAGCGGCACGATGCGAAGGCGGTGATCGTCGGGGGGATTGATCGCAATCGCGAGATCGAGCTCATGTTCGACAACGTCGCGCACCAATTCCGGACTCGGCTCTATCTTGAGTTCGACGCGCAGGTCGGGGTGCGTTGCGGCGATGATCCGAAGGAGCGCGTGCAGCCCGGTCACCGCGAAGGACTCTGACACGCCCAACCGCACCTTCCCGCTGAGCTCCGCGGTATCGGCGCTGCCTTTCAGGCGGCCGACCTCGTCCAGAATCCTCTCCGCATATTCCAGAACCCCGGTACCGTCTTGAGAAAGTCGCAGGCCGCGCCCGCTCTTCTCGAAAAGCCGCACCCCAAGGTTCTCTTCGAGGTCTCGCAGACGCAACGACACACTTGGCTGTGCGAGGTTGAGATGACGCGAAGCCTCACGCACGGTTCCAAGTCGGCACACGGCAACAAAGGCTTCGAGTTGGGCGAGCGTGATACGCATGGACATTCGATAAGCGGGTTCTGGTTCGATGGTGCGTCCCGGATTGGTGCCCGGACCTGCCCTGCCAGCATGGTCGGGATTCAGTCATAGTGCATGGATGGGCGCAGAGCTACGGCTGGTTTGGCGAGGACCGAAAACTTCGCCTGTCGGGGGCAAAACAGCCCCATGGCCGCGATCTCGACCGACATCCGGTCAAAGCGAGATGGCAAAAACGGAGAGGCGGCCAGCGGTGCGCTTGTCGTCTGGCTAGGGTTGGCGAAGAGCGTCCGAAAGCAGGCACGGCTGCCGCAACAGGGCAATGGGAGCCCGAAGGATGGCGGTCTGGGCCTCCGGATGGAGCCATCGCGCAATCTCAGGAACATGTCCCGCCCATCAGTCCGGCCGCCGTGTCGGCAGCGAAACGACAACGCGCAATCCTCCCTCGGGACGGTTCGCCAGAGAAATGCTTCCACCATGTGCCATGAGGATGTTTCGCGCGATCGAGAGGCCCAGACCGGCCCCACCGGTCTCGCGGCTTCTGCTGTCCTCGCCGCGCACGAAGGGTTCGAACATCGCGTCGAGCCTCTCAGGCGGAATGCCGGGTCCGTCGTCTTCGATCGTCGTGACAACGTCGTTGCCGTCCATCGCCACACG
Organism: Tropicimonas marinistellae; assembly: GCF_001509585.1. Lineage (GTDB taxonomy): Bacteria > Pseudomonadota > Alphaproteobacteria > Rhodobacterales > Rhodobacteraceae > Tropicimonas > Tropicimonas marinistellae. The sequence goes on from NZ_LNCI01000004.1 coordinate 490,519, forward strand.
GACATGGGCAGCGTTGCCGTAGCACAGCGCGTTGTCCATGAGGTTGCCGAAAGCACGTGTCAGTGCCACGCGCCGACCATCCACCATCGGCGCGAGTGATGTTTCCTCGAAGCTCGCGCCACGTTCCCCACAGATGTCGCGAAGCATCGCGACCATGTCGATGCATTGCGTTTCCTCGACCTCTCCGGCCCCTTTGGCATAGGAGACAAGGCCCTCTGCCATGACCGTCATCTCGTCCAGCGTCCGGATCATTGGCGCGGCATCTGCCTCGTCCAGAAGTTCGGCACGAATCCGCAGCGACGTGATCGGCGTTCTCAGATCGTGACCAACCGCCGCGAGCGTCCGCATTCGCTCAGAATCAAAGCCGGCGATCCGGGCTTGCATGTCGTTGAAGGCCGCCGCGGCGTCCCGCAGTTCCCGGGCGCCCTGTTCGCGAACGCGCACCGTGCGATCACCGCGTCCGGCCGCCCGAGCCGCATCCGAGAGTTGCGACAGTGGCCGGGTGAGACGCCGGACGAATAGCCAGCCGACACCGAGAACGGACACCAGGGACAGCCCCAGGATCATCAGAAACGCACCTTCCTCGATATCCGGGTCAGAGCGCCGGTCGGAGCGGGAAACGAGGTTCAACCACTGTGGGACAGCGTCATCGGATCCGCGACCGGCCAATGGAACCGAAATGGCTATCGTCTCACGCCCGCTGCGCCCATCCGTCCGGTCGTTGCGACGCACCATGATCGCCGCACGCGCATCGCGGCCAGGAAGTGCGTCGACGAGAGCTTCTGTCAGAGCACGCGACCGCGGTGCCTCGGGAACCTCTTCGACAATCGGCTCCTGATCAATGGTGACCCTCGAGAACCGGGTCGACGCTTCCGTCGCGATACCGCCGCGAGCGGCCGGGTCGACCGCCTCGATTGCCGGTACAAGCGACGTGATCCGTTCCGTTTCCCGTGCTTCGAGCGCGGCCCGGTCCAATCGCAACCGCTCGACCGACAAGAGCCCGAGCGCGACGAGATTGGCCGAAACCAGCGCGACCGACAGAAGAAGCAGGAATCGGCCGGCCAGACTCCCCGGAATGGGATATCGGAACCTGCTCATGCGTCCTCGACCTCGACGGCCAGCATATATCCGCCGCCCCATTCGGTAACGATCAGGCCGGGCGCCGTCGGATCGGCTTCGATTTTCCGGCGAAGGCGACTGACCGTGTTGTCGATGGCACGGTCATAGACCTTGGCGTCGCGCCCTGCGGTCAGGTCGAGGAGACGGGCTCGGGAGATGACCACGCGCGGATTGTCCAGCAATACCGATAGCAGTCTGTTCTCGCCCGACGTGAGTTCTGCGGTGCGTCCGTCTGCATGCCGGAGCGTTTTGGCCACGGGATCATGAAGCCAACCGCCGAACCGGCGCGTTCCGTTCGATACCGCCGGCGCGGATGACGGCACTCGTCGAAGCACCGCGCGGACCCGCGCGAGCAGTTCGCGGGGGTTGAACGGTTTCGTGACGTAATCGTCGGCACCGAGCTCAAGCCCCACGATACGATCAGTGTCTTCGGCCATGCCCGTGAGGAGGATCACGGGCGGGCCCCCATGCTCCACGAGCCACCGGCAAAGACTCAGCCCGTCCTCACCGGGCATCATCACGTCCAGCACAACCATGCCGATGTTCGCTTCGTCGAGCATCCGACGCGCATCCATGGCATTTGCCGCAAGCTGGACTCGGAACCCCTGTTTTCGGAAGTACTGCCCGAGCGGTTCACGAATTTCGCGCGCGTCGTCGACGATGAGGATTTGCGTGTCTTGCGGCTCCATCCGTCAGTATCCCGTTCGGTTCTGAAGAACTGAATTACCGGCAACGCGGGCCCCAATGCCAGCGTCACGCACGCCATTTGCGGTGAATCTTTGTCGCAAATTGTGTCAAGCACCACGGTTGCGACACACGGCGACAAACTCGCTCTAGCCCTGACACACACACTCGGCAAGAACTCCCTAGATGATTGTCACCGGGACGAACCGCGCCCCGGCAAACCCAGGATTGACAGGATGAGGCAATGACGATCAAACGAATTGTTCCGATGGCTGCAGTGGCGGCGGCCATGATCGGCTCTGGCACGTTGGTTGCGACCGCGCAGGACACAACGGCGCCCGACCAGGCCGCAAAGGCGCGCTCCGATACACCGCTCGTACGTACCGATTTCAAAGGTGGAAAGCGTGGGCACGGGGGGGGTCACTTTGGCGGCCGCATCGGCTCGGAGATGTTCACGACGCTCTTCAACCAGATCGATGCCAACAACGACGGATCCGTCACCCAGGAGGAAGTCGACGCGTTCCGCGCCGCCAAGGTTTCGGAAGCGGACGCGTCCGGCGACGGCGGACTGTCGATTGAAGAGTTCGACACGCTCTACCGGGAATTCACGCGGTCACGCATGGTCGACGCGTTTCAGGATCTCGATGCCGATGGCGACGGCGTAATCAGCGTCGAGGAAATGGACGCCCGTTTCGGCGATGTGGTCGAGCGCATGGACCGCGACGACGACGGGGCGCTCACGCTGCAATACGGTCGCCGCAACAAGTGACACCGGATGGCAGGCGGCGGGAACGCTGCCTGTCTCCATTTCCACGCCGTATGTCGCGCGGAGGTACCCGAACCGTATCAGGGAACGTCATGAAGCCACGCTTTTCCTCATGTGGGGTATGGCTCGCCTTCGCGATCTTTGACCCATGTGCTGCGACCTCGATGGGCTCAGCCATCCGCAAGCTCGGACAGAGGTGGAAATCTCCGCACCGATGGACCTACGCAGCGGCGGTCTTGTCGCTGGTCCAATGGGCGAGCCTCCGTGATAGGGGCCGTCGCCCTAACGCCTTCGTTCATTTCACGCCTCCCGTCGCACTTGTATGCTGGCGGGTATCGTATTGGAGGAACCGGCGGCACCCGACGACTGCCGTCTGACACCGGGCGTGTCCAATTAGGGAGGCGTTCAAACTGCAACCAGGAGGACCAACAATGACCAAGCAGGTTCGGAAACGCGCACAAGACTTCGACCAACGTATCCTCGAGATTTTCGATGGCTACGTGCACGGCAAGATTTCCAAACGGGACTTCATGAAACAGGCCGGACAATACGCCGCCGCCGGTGTGACCGGCGCAATGATCCTCGAGCAGCTTCAGCCGAACTATGCGCTGGCGCAACAGGTTGCGCCCGACGATCCGGATATCGAAACAGCCGTCGTCGAATACGACAGCCCGGAGGGCCACGGCACGGTCAAGGGCCTGATGGCGAAGCCCGCGAACGCGGAGGGTCCATTGCCGGCGGTTCTGGTCATTCACGAGAACCGCGGGCTTAACCCCTACATCGAGGATGTCGTTCGCAGAGCCGCGAAGGCGGGCTATCTGGCCCTCGGGCCCGATGGCCTGACCCCGCTCGGCGGGTATCCCGGCAACGACGACGAGGGCCGGGAAATGCAACGCCAACTGGATTCCGCCAAGCTCATGGAGGATTTCTTCGCCGCCTTTGAGTTCCTGCGCGATCACGAGGCTTCGACCGGGCGTGTCGGTGCCGTCGGATTCTGCTACGGCGGCGGCGTCTGCAATGCGCTGGCCGTGGCCTATCCCGACATCGCGGCGTCGGTCCCATTCTACGGCCGCCAGCCGGACGCGGCCGACGTTCCGGCAATCCAGGCCCCGCTGCTCATTCACTATGCCGGTCTCGACGAGAGGATCAACGCGGGCTGGGAGGCCTATCGCGCAGCGCTCGAGGAACACGGCAAGGACTTCACGGTCCACTTCTATCCGGAGGTGAATCACGGGTTCCACAACGACACCACGCCGCGCTACGACGAAGCGGCGGCGACACTGGCGTGGGATCGGACACTCGCCTTCTTTGGCACGCACCTCACGTGATCTGCTGTCGCTGAAGGGGAGTTTCCCGAGCAGGGTGTCCACACCGGGCGATGGCCGGGTTGGGCGCCCCGCAAATTGCGGCAGGCTGCCACCAACCGTGAAATCGTTTCGTTACCGCCAGTCACAATTCCAGTCGACCGCCTCGCTTCGGAGCATTGATCCGGACGCAATTTCGCGTCCGGACGTCCACCGAAACCGCGGCGCAGGGTAGCCCCTGTCAAAGAGTTGTGCCTGCCCGCTCGATATCGAGCGCCAACCGCTCGGCGGGGGTCGCACAGTCCTCTCAGGCTGGCGTCGAACCCGGCCAAGACCCGCGGCACACAGACCAGAACCCCGGACATAGCTGCCTTTGCGGTGCCGACCGGGCACGAGTTATCCGTCGAACCTCGTCGGTCGCTACGCCAAAACGATGTCGAAGACGTAGCGAGGGGGCGGCCCCGGCTCCTGTCGAGCGATCAGCGCTCCGGAGTTCCTCGTGCGCCTCAGGAGCCCATCGCGAGCGTTGCCCGGCTCACCGGGAAAGTACATTTGCGTTGTCAGAACGGCGCCATCGGCGCCGCGCGCCTTAACATGTATGTGGCGCGTGCGGCCAGGGTAGATGCCCGGGCGGGTGGTTCGGAAACGGTAACCACCTGCGGTGTCAGTTCTGACAGCGCCATACCCCTGAAAGCCGGGCGGCGTCGGTCGGCCCACGTGGGCATACACGCCGTTCACGTCGCAGTGCCAGATCTCGATGTTTCCGCCCGACACGGCCTGGCCCCTGGCGTTGAAGAGCCGGCCGACCATCTCGATAACCTCGCCGGGCGCCCTCTCGCCATGGAACACAGTGAGATCGGCATCGTTGTCGGACGGGAGTTTCCGCGGGTAGAATGGCCCTTCGCTCTGCGGTGGTGTAATCGACAATGCGCGCGCCGGGCCGGAGATCGTGGCGCCGAGAAAAAGCGCTGGCGCGCCGAGCAGAACTTTGCGTCGTCCACGATTTGGGCCGGTCCCGTTCATCAAATAACCTCTCCGTCACTTGTTCGACGAAACGTAGCATCGAACGGTGCAACCCGTGCATCTCAAAGGCGTTGAACCCGCGATTGTGAACGATGCCGCAAATCCCATTGTAATCGGGATGAAGGTAGTGCCTGATCATCTCCCGTCTATTCCACCCAACGATCTGTGATCAGGTGTGCGCCGCACGGGCGTATCCCTGTAACTCAACTAATCTCGTGGTGTCCGGCGTCGCCTTGACGTGCCGCCACGAACTCAACGAGAACGCCGCACACTCCATCGGCCGCTTTCGGGAATGCCTTCGGGCGACCGTCGGCGCCCATCCGGTTACCAAGGGACGACCACATTTCGGAAGACACCGTTACAGTTCCGGCGCGTTCGCGGCAGCTTGCGCGAAATCAATGCTCCGGAATGCCTGCCGATGTATGAAGGTTTCACTGTTTTATTTTGGATCTCGATAGCAGACGGTAACGGTGGTGAGGAGTGCACAGTCGTATTTCGTGGTGTAGCTTCTGGATGACCTATCATGCTGAGCAAACCAGACCAGTGGACGCACATGAGCATCGAGGGGATCGAGGATCTCAGGGATGCCGTCAAAGGTGCTGGTCTTCAAGCGGTGCAACTCACCCGACAAGCCGCCATCGGGAGCTTGGTATTTCGCAAGTCTGACGGCATTTTATACAGCAGTGGCCGGATTGGCGGACGGATCGCGCTTACGGGGCCGCTTTCCGAGGATATGGTCACGATTGGCATTGGCCTGCGAATAGCGCCGGGATCGCGGCTCTGGCAGCAGGAAATATGCAGCGGCGTTGTTGGGGTCTTTCATGCCGGAGACGTGCACGAGGCCCAATACCTTCCGGGATCGCTCTATGCCACCGCATCCATGTCGATGGATCACCTTGAGGCCGAAGCCGCCAAGGTTGGGCTCGTTCTGGATGCACGGCAACTCGGTGGAAGCGGATTCAAGAACGTGCCGCCCAAGATCCCTAATTGGAACGGCCTTTGCGTTGCCATGGAGAGAGTTCATTCGGGAGAAACTTCTGCCACCGGTCTTGGTCGCGCCCTGCTAACTTACATGATCGAAGAGTTCGCGAGAAAGCCTCGCATTGAAGCCGGACCGGCCAACATACGTGGCCGAGCCCGTATTGTGACTTTGGCTCGGGAGTACATAGACGCACATCTTGATGAGGCAATTTCCCTCGACGACATCGCGGCGGCGGCCTTCACATCGCATCGGACGTTGCTTCGAGCCTTCCAGGAAATCCTTGGCCAGCCGCCGCAAGTCTACATTCGGACGATGCGTCTGCATCGTATGCGTCAGACCCTTTTGGAGACGACGCGGCATGACGTATCTGTCACGCGCGCAGCCAACTCCTGGGGGCTGGACCAACTTGGCCGCGTTTCAGGTCAATACAAAGATATCTTTGGTGAACTTCCATCCCAAACCCTTGCGCGTACCCGCCCCACACGGGCTATCGAGCGCGCGCAGATTCCCGGGTAGCTATAAACACAATCTGATTTATCCGCGTCTGCCTGTGAATTTGGCGGAATGTGAATAGCTGGCCGAATTCGCGTGAGGTAGATTTACCCAACGTGAACCGTAGCATTTCTCGCGGTTTTGCGAGTGTTCCGGACAGGTGAGTGGTGTTCCGAACATTGCGGGTCACGTAGGGGGAGGCGACACGGCGAGACGTGTTTTTGATTTTCCCTGTGTCGATGCGGTGGATTGAAGACGGCCTCGACCGGGCTTGCTTCCCCAATTCTTCAACAGGAGGCGGGTGTTTCCTAGACGCCTGCCCCATTGATTGAGACTGGGAGGAAACCAATCATGAAACTCACACGCACACTGGCTGCCACCGCGCTAATTCTGACCGCAGGCGTCGCCGGTGCAGAAACGATGACCACGGTCATCTGCGAAGACATCAAAGTCACGATCGACGAAAAGCAGACTATGGAGATCAAAGAGGCCACCGGTGAAGAGAACTTTGGCCACGACGTTTGCGCGGTCATCGGGGATATCGACACCTCCAACCTGTCCGATCCCATGGACGTCGAGATGACCTTGTCGAATGGCAATGTCTACAATGTGACGCTTCAGGCCGCCGAATAACCGCTTCCCTCGGGCGGTTCCCATCCGCGTTCCCGCGTATCCCCGGGTCATTGGGCGCGCGGGTGGGTCGAATAACGTTCGGATGTCAATCCGGGGGAATTATTCCCTGTGGAGAAATCCCAAATGAACCATGAATTGAAAGATCTTTTCTTAGGCGCGGCTTTCGCCGCATTGGCCTCGGTTGCGCCCCCGTTGATCGCTCAGGAAGGTGCAATTCCACCCCTTATGGAGCAGATCAACGGCGGCAACTGGCTTGACCCGGCTGAGGCGCAGGAACTGGTCGACGCGCTCTACTACCAGCGGGCGATCCATGCCTATTTCCTGATGCAGCCGGCGATGAACGTGATCGGCATGCGCGACGGCTCCGAGGCAGAGTTTGGCGAAGGCTACAACGTCCTGCCGATCTGGAAGGATCGGATGGACAGCCGCACATGGGTGCCAACGCCCAACGCCGACGTGATCTATTCGATGAGCTACCTCGACCTGAAGGAAACCGGACCGCTCGTCGTCGCGGCACCGCCAAACGTGATCGGGATGTTCACGGACTTCTTCCAGCGCACGATCACCGATGTCGGCGCTGTCGGCCCGGACCGGGCGCGCGGCGGCCTCTACCTGATCTTGCCGCCGAATTATGACGGGCCGGTTCCAGGGGGCTACTACGTGGTTCAGTCCCGGACCTACAACGTCTTCCTGTTCTTCCGCACGGTCATGGAAAAGGGCGGTGATGGCCCGGACCCGGCACCGGCGGTGGCTCTGGCCGAGCAGACCCGGATCTACCCGCTTAGCGGCGTCGAGCGCGAGGTGAAGCCGATGGAGTTTCCGAACGCCAGCGGTGTGCGGGTCAACATGATGTACCCGGTCGACACGACCTACTGGGCCAAGCTCAAGGAGTTCGTGGATTACGAACCGCTCTCGGCAATGGACCCCGAGACGCGCGGCGTACTGGCCTCCATCGGCATCATCAAGGGTGAGCCCTTCGAGCCGACGGACAAGCAGCAGGAATTGCTGCAGAAGGCCGTCGAGACGGCGCCGAAAATGATCCTTGCCGGCCGCCAGCTTGGCCGTCCGGACGGACGCAACATGTACTACGAGGACCGGCAATACGAGAACGCCTGGGGCGGCGCCACAGCAGAGTGGTACCGGGACGGCTACATCGACCTCGACCAGCGTGCCTCCTATTTCCAGTTTGCCTATTCGTCGGCACCGGCAATGGTCATGCGGACGCTGGGCGCAGGGTCGAAATACCCCAACACGACCCGCGACGCCGATGGTGACTTCCTGAATGGCTCCAACGCCTACAGGTTGCACCTGCCACCGAACCCGCCGGCAGCGCTCTTCTGGGCCGTGACCGCCTACAACATCACCGACGGGTCAATGCCGGAAACCCCGCAGCTGCTGCCATCAATCAACGGTTTCTACGACGTCGAGACCAACGAGGATGGCTCGATCGATCTCTGGTTCGGGGCCGAGAAACCGGCTGAGGCGCCGGAGTCGAACTGGATCCAGACGGTTGCGGATCGCAACTTCCTCGTCGCATTGCGCCTCTACGGAACCGGCGTGGAGTTTTTCGATCTGACCTGGAAGCCCGACGATCTCGTCAAGGTCGAGTGATGCCGATGATCGCGGCGCAATCCTGCGCCGCGGCTTCTTTTTTCATGACTGACTTGGGAGAACCGACATGCTGAAACACCTGACTGTGACCGCCTCGGCGCTTGCCCTGACGGTAGCAACCTCGCTCTCGGCAGAAACCATCGACACCCGCATCGGCCAGCTCGAATTCACCCATGACTTCGAGAACGGTTACCCGACGACCGAAGCACAGGAAAAACTGTTTAGCGAGATCGACTTCCAGCGCGCCTGCCAGGCCTATCTATGGGCGCTTCCGATCGTGTCCATGGAGCAATGGCGGTGGTCTCACGAGAACGAGTTGGGAGCCGAGAACGGCCAGGCCGTTTATGCCTTGAGCTACACGGACAAGCTCGGCGGGCTCACCTACAACACGACGACGCCCTATGTGCTTCCCTTCATCGATTTAACCGAGGAGCCCTGGATCGTCGAAGTGCCCGCCGCAGAACTCCGGGGCGCGTTCAACGATTTCTGGCAGCTCGGGGTAGCGAAGGTCGAAGGCGGACAGAAGTACATTCTCATTGGGCCGGAACAGGACGTGGAAAGGGACGACGTGCTGGAGGCAGCCTACTGGGGCTTCCGTGTGATCAGCTTCAATACCAACAACGTTCTCCCCGGCATCCGCCTGATGGCGGACGACGACGAAACCCGCCAGGCCATCCTCGAAAACCTGAAGATCTATCCATTCTCAGAGCGACACGATCCCAAGCCACGGGGCTACCTGCTTCCAGAAGGCAAGAAGTACGAAGCCTGGCAACCACGTGGAATTGCGTATTGGGAACGCCTCGCCGACATCATCAACCGCGAACCCGTTCAGGAGCGTGACCGGTTCTTCATGGCAATGCTGAAGCCGCTGGGGATCGAGAAGGGAAAACCCTTCGAACCCGATGAGCGCCAGCGGCAGATCCTCGAAGAAGCGGCGCTTGTCGGCGAAGCCATGGCGAAAGCCAACGACTTCAACAAGGAGCGACTGGAGGACGCGATCTACGTGGACGGCTCGATGTGGGAATTCGCCACGGTGTCCCACCCCAGCCAGCGACGCGAGCACTATGACGATTTGGATGCCCGCGCGGCGTGGTTCTACGAGGCGGTCACCAACGATCCACGGATGCATGCTCAACGTTACGGCGGGGAGGGTCAGATCTACATGGCCACCTACCGCGACGCCGATCGCGACTGGCTGGACGGAGGAATGAACTACACGCTCCACGTTCCGCCCGACGCACCGGCCGAGGCCTTCTGGTCGATGACCGTATATGACGTGGCCACCCGTGCCATAACGGTGAACAACACGCAGCTGGCCGACCGTTCCTCGAAAATGGATCTACACGTCAACGACGACGGTTCGGTCGATCTCTATATCGGGCCGGACAAGCCGGAAGGCGACCTGGAGAGGAACTGGATCGAAACTTTGCCCGGCAAAGGGTGGTTCCCCTATTTCCGGTTCTACTCTCCGAAACAGGCGTTCCTCGACAGGACATGGGTTCTGCCGGACATCGAGAAAGCGAAATGAGATAGCTGGCCGCGGTGGAAACGGGCGTCGGCGATCTCAATATCTCTGCCGCCTACCTGTTCGACACCGGCAATCCGCGGTCAGCTTCGGCATCGCTCCACAGGTCATGGCCCACAGCTGAGGAAGGCACGCTCGGTTCGGGCAAATGGTCGCTCGGTCTGGCCAACGTCTTGGTCAACGGTACCATTCCGAATGGGGCGTCTTCGCCGGGGTGAACTTCCAGTTCTGTGGGGCGGTGGCGAAATCGCGATTGAAGCCACTTGGGGGGGGACAATTGAACGGCGCCCGGAGTACCAGCATTCGGACTGATGGCTTGGCGGCTCTCCTGAAGAAGTTCGACACCGACAATGCCCGCCTTGTGCACCTCTTCGCAACCGACACGTACTTCCGCGATCTCTGCGAGGACTACGGTGCGGCGCTGGCGTCGCTGCAGGCTTGGTTGGGCAGACCCGACTTCGCACACCAGTTTCGCTGCATGGCTGACGAGGTGGAGATGGAGGTCGAAGGCATTTTGCGGACGCCAACACACAAGTGAAGACGTCGTACAGGTGGCGCGCGCGGGCCAGGAGCTTCGCCGTCGAAACGCCGCCTCGCTGTTGATCCAGCCCCGCGGATCGCGACGCTCCTCTGGCCGGGAAGCACATGCAACCGGGCCGGACCGCTGCCACGCGATCAGAACCGACCAACGCGATGCGGAACAGAACCCAGGGTTCATCACTTCAGAAACCTCCGCGTGTCGGCTCCCGTCTGCTTCTTGCGGTAGACGAAGAACAGGTCCGCCGTTTGCCCCCGTTGCAGGGTTTTGTATCCGCAAGACGGGGTGAACCCAAACCGTGCCGAAACCGGAGCCGCGGGACAGCTTCGTCAGGCCGCCTATATCGTTGTCCTTTGGGATTCTGCTCGCTGTCCGTCGAAACTGGAATTGTGGTTGGGTGGACAACCGGCGCGTCAAGAAGACCTGCATTGCGCTGAGAGCGGATGCGGCGCGATACCGCGTAGACCTTTGATGCGCACGGACATAACCGGCAGCAGAAGCGATGCATCGAGGTCTCCGGGCGATTGTCTGCGCGACAACGACACGAGACCCAAACCCCAACGATGCCGGAGAGACCATGACCGACAAACCGCTCCGATTCACCGATGACTTCCCTGTTCCGTCCCGCGAAGAGTGGGTGGCGGAAGTGGAAAGGGTCCTCAAGGGCGCTCCTTTTGACAAGAAGATGTCCACGCGGACGTACGAAGGCGTGACCCTTCGCCCGATCTACACCCAGGAAGACTGGGCGCCCCAGGGCGATCCTTCCGGCTTCCCGGGCACCATGCCTCTCACACGTGCCGGACATGCCTCCGGGAACAGGACAGGCAATTGGGATGTTCGGCAGCGCTTTACATTCCCAGACGCGGCAAAGTGCAACGATATCATCCTAAATGACCTGACACGCGGCGTGACCTCCGTTCACATCGTGCTCGACGCGGCTTCGCGGGCCGGGCTCGACCCTGACCATGCAGCGGCCGAGGCGCTGGTGGGTGTGGAGGGGATCTCCGTCGCCACGCTGGACGATCTCGACCGGCTGCTGACCGGGGTGCTGCCCGAGTTGCTCACGATCTCGCTCGACGCGGGGCCGCAGTTCGTTGCCGCCGCCGGCCTACTCGATGCGTTGTGGCGCCGCCGCGGCGTTGGGCCGGAGGCTGCCAGGGGCGCGTTCAATGCCGACCCGCTCGGCGTTCTGGCCGGCACCGGCAGCCTGCCGGTGACACCGGAGGTGGCTCTGGAGCAGATGGCCGATCTGGCGGTCTACACCTCCAAGGCCTGGCCGCTCGCCACGTCCGTGGCCGTTGACACCTCGCCCTATCACGAGGCCGGCGCGAACGAGAGCCAGGACCTTGCGATCTCCATGTCAACGGCACTCACCTATCTCAAGGCGATGGCCGACGCGGGGCTTTCCATCGACGATGCCGCCCGGCAGATCCTCTTCACCTATCCGGTCACCTGCGACCAGTTCCTCGGCATCGCCAAGCTGCGCGCGGCGCGCAAGCTCTGGGCGCGTGTAACGGAGGCCTGCGGTGTTTCCGAGGACGCCCGCGCGATGCGGCTGGATGCGGTCTCTGCCCGGCGGATGTTCACCAAGCGCGACCCTTGGGTGAACATGCTGCGCACGACGGTCTCCTGCTTTGCCTCCGCCATTGGCGGCGCGGATTCCATCACCGTCTGGCCCTTCGACGCGGCCATCGGCCATTCCGACGAGCTGGGCCGGCGCATCGCCCGCAATACGCAGGTGATCCTCGCCGAGGAATCGAACCTCGCCAAGGTGATCGATCCGGGCGGGGGCTCCTGGTATGTCGAGGCCCGCACCGACGAGCTGGCCGAGGCCGCCTGGGCCGAGTTCCAGGCCATCGAGGCCGCGGGCGGCATTCTCACCGGCATCAAGGACGGCTCCATCGCCGAAAAGATCGCCGCCTCCTGGGCCGAACGCGAAAAAGCGCTGGCCAAGCGGAAGGACCCGATCACCGGCGTCAGCGAATTCCCCAATGTGCTGGAAGAGTCGGTCGAAGGCGAGCTGCCCGACCTGCCCGCGATCCGCAGCGCCGCCGCCGCGCGCGTGGCCGCTGGCCGCAAGGGCGCTGAACTCGTGAGCGCGGTGGAAGACGCCGAAAGCGCGGCGGCCGCGGCCGCGGCCGGGGCCACCATCGGCCAGATTGCCGGCGCGCTGGCCGGCGAGGCCACCGAAATCACGCCGCTGCCGAGCCACCGGCTTGCCGAACGGTTCGAGGAACTCCGCGACGCGGCCGACACCTACAAGGACAAGACAGGCGCGAGGCCAACGATCTTCCTGGCCAATCTTGCCGCCGTTGCCAAGCACACGGCGCGGGCGACATTCGCCAAGAACTTCTTCGAGGTCGCCGGCATCGAGGCCATCGGCAATACCGGTTTCATGGATGCCGAGAGTTGCGCCGACGGCTTCAAGGAAAGCGGCTCCCGCATCGCCATCCTCTGCTCGGCCGACCCGGTCTATGAGGAAATGGCCGAAGGCGTGGCCAGGGCTCTGAAAGCCGCCGGTTGTGACTACATCTTCCTCGCCGGGGCACCGGGCGAGAAGAAGGAGGCCTATCAGGCCGCCGGTATCGACGACTTCATCTTCATGGGTGCGGATGTGCTTTCGATGACCCGCGCAACCCTGACCCGCCTCGGAGTGCTCTGATCATGGCAAGCTTCCCCGACTTTTCCCAGGTCCCGCTGCAATCCGATGTGAAATCCTCCGGCGGGTACGCCGACTGGGCCGGCGCCTTCGAAGCCCAGACCGGCAAGGTTCCCGAAAACTGCATCTGGGAGACCCCGGAGCAGATTGGCGTCAAGCCGCTCTACACCGCGTCCGACCTTGAGGGCATTGACCACCTGCAGACCCTGGCCGGCATGCCGCCCTATCTGCGGGGGCCCTATTCGACCATGTATGTCACCCGGCCATGGACGGTCCGGCAATATGCCGGCTTCTCCACGGCCAAGGATTCCAACGCCTTCTACCGCCGCAACCTTGCCGCCGGTCAGAAGGGCCTGTCAGTGGCCTTCGACCTCGCCACCCACCGGGGCTACGATTCCGACAATCCCCGGGTGGCCGGTGACGTGGGCATGGCCGGCGTTGCCATCGACTCGATCCTCGACATGCGGGTGCTGTTCGACTCGATCCCGCTCGACCAGATGTCGGTCTCGATGACGATGAACGGCGCGGTGCTGCCGGTGCTGGCCCTCTATATCGTCGCCGCCGAAGAACAGGGCGTGAAGCACGAGCAACTCGCCGGGACCATCCAGAACGACATCCTCAAGGAGTTCATGGTCCGCAACACCTATATCTACCCGCCGACCCCGTCGATCCGGATCATTTCCGACATTTTCGCGTTCACGTCGCAGAACATGCCGAAATTCAACTCGATCTCGATCTCCGGCTACCACATGCAGGAAGCCGGGGCGACCGCGGACCTGGAGATGGCCTATACGCTGGCCGACGGTGTCGAATATGCCCGCTGCGGTCTGCAGGCGGGGCTCACCATCGACCAATTCGCTCCGCGGCTCTCTTTCTTCTGGGCGATCGGCATGAACTTCTACATGGAAGTGGCCAAGATGCGTGCCGCCCGGATGCTCTGGGCCAAGCTCATCAAGCAGTTCGATCCGCAGAACAAGAAGTCGATGGCGCTGCGCACCCATTCGCAGACCTCCGGCTGGTCGCTCACCGCGCAGGACGTCTACAACAACGTGGTGCGGACCTGTGTCGAGGCCATGGGCGCCACGCAGGGCCACACTCAGTCGCTGCACACCAACGCGCTCGACGAGGCGCTGGCGCTGCCCACCGACTTCTCCGCCCGGATCGCGCGCAACACCCAGCTCTTCCTGCAACAGGAAAGCGGCACGACCAATGTGATCGACCCCTGGGCCGGCTCCTACTATGTCGAGCGGCTGACCCGGCAGCTGGCCGAGAAGGCCTGGGGCCATATCCAGGAAGTCGAGCAATCCGGCGGGATGACCAAGGCCATCGAGGCCGGCATTCCGAAGCTGCGCATCGAAGAGGCCGCCGCGCGGACGCAAGCCCGGATCGACTCCGGCCGGCAAACCGTGGTGGGCGTCAACAAGTACCTGTTGACCGAGAAAGAGGATGTCACCGTCCTCAAGGTCGACAACGCCCAGGTGCGCGCCCAGCAGATCGCCCAGCTGGAGCAGCTGCGCAGGGAGCGCGACCATCACGAGGTCGAGCAGCGGCTGAACGCGCTGACCAATGCCGCAGCGAGCGGCGAAGGCAACCTGCTGCAGCTTGCCGTCGAGGCGGCTCGCGCCAAATGTTCTGTGGGCGAGATCAGCGACGCGCTGGAGAAGGTCTATGATCGCCACAAAGCGGAGATCCGTGCGATCTCTGGCGTCTACAGCGGCGAGGTTGGGGAGGCATCCGACGTGGTCAACACTGTGCATAAAATGGTCGATGTCTTCGAGGAGAACGACGGACGCCGCCCGCGGATCCTGATCGCCAAGATGGGCCAGGACGGGCACGACCGTGGCCAGAAGGTGATTGCGTCGGCCTTCGCCGATCTCGGCTTCGACGTCGATATCGGACCGCTTTTCCAGACGCCCGAGGAGGCCGCACGCCAGGCCGTCGAGAATGACGTCCATGTGGTGGGCGCCAGCTCGCTCGCGGCCGGGCACCTGACGCTGATCCCCGAGTTGAAGCGGGAACTGACCAAGCTTGGCCGAGAAGACATCCTTATTGTCGCCGGCGGCGTGATCCCACCTCAGGATTACGAGGAACTCTATGCCGCCGGAGCCGAGGCCATCTACCCGCCGGGCACGGTGATCAGCAAGGCCGCGATCAGCCTGATCGAATCCCTCAACAGAAAGCTGGGATACGAGAGCGAAGCCGCGTAGACCGTCCTGAATACGGGCGGGAGGGCGTGAGTTCCGCCCTCATTCTGCTGTCGCGCCGAACTGGCTGGCGCGCATGCAATACACAGATCGGCGGAGAGATCGCATGGCGGCAAGTGACGACCCGTACAAGATGGACAACATCTTCGAGGAGCCGGCATCGTATGTTCCCGCAGCACCGGCGCCCAGGAAAATCGTCGGACGCCCCGGCGTGGATGAACTGGCTGAGGGTGTGATTGCCGGTGACCGCTCGATGCTTGGCCGCGCGATCACGCTGATCGAGAGCCGCAATCCGAAACACCAGAAACAGGCCGCAGAGCTGAGCCTGAAGCTGCTGCCACATGCCGGCAAATCCTATCGCATCGGCATCACCGGTGTGCCGGGCGTGGGCAAGAGCACGTTCATCGAGGCCTTCGGCTGCAATCTGATCGAGGCTGGCAAGAAGGTTGCCGTGCTCGCGGTCGACCCGACCAGCCCGATAACCGGCGGCTCGATCCTCGGCGACAAAACCCGCATGGCGCGGCTCGGCGTGCAGGACAATGCCTTCATCCGCCCCTCTCCCTCGGGCGGCTCGCTGGGCGGCGTCACCCGAACCACGCGGCAGACACTGATCGCCTGCGAGGCGGCGGGCTTCGACGTGGTGCTGGTGGAGACGGTGGGCGCAGGACAGTCGGAAGTGGCGGTCTCCGACATGACCGATTTCTTCCTCGTGCTGATGCTGCCCGGCGCCGGCGACGAGTTGCAGGGGATCAAGAAGGGCGTTCTTGAGATCGCCGACATGATCGTTGTCAACAAGGCCGATGCCGACAACGAGATCCGCGCCAAACAGGCAGCGGTCCATTACCGCAACGCGCTCCATATCATGCAGCAGCGCAGCCCCAACTGGCAGCCGCCGGTGGAGATGTGCAGCGCGCTGAAGAACATCGGCATGGATGACATCTGGGCCCGGCTGGAAGAGTATCGCACCACGCTCACCGCCACAGGCGAGTTCCAGGAGAAGCGGCAAGGTCAGCGCTGGAAGGCCGTCTGGAGTGCGCTGCAGGATCGCTTGATGACGGACCTTCGGAGCCACCCCGATGTGGTCGCTGAGCTGCCTCGGATCAGCGAGGCGCTGAAGACGGGCGATCTGACGGTAACGCTGGCGACGGACGAAATCCTGAGCCTGTTCCAAGGCCCGGGCAAGGACTGAGGCAGAACGCCGCCCGCGCGAAAAACCCGTGTTTCTGACGCTCAGGAACGACCGGCGGAACTGGACAGTCGGTCCAGCCTGCTGGTATCCAAACTCTGATGGTGCCCCGAAAGGGGATGAAAAGGGAACGCGGTGCGGTACTGCATCAGGTGCCAATCCCGCGACTGCCCCCGCAACTGTGAGCGGAGAGCGACCCGAGCGACCCACTGGCCGAAGGCGAAAAACCAAGCGGCCGGGAAGGATCGGGAAAGCTGCGACCCGCGAGTCAGGAGACCTGCCATCCTGTGATCAACTCAACCCGGGCGGGGTGCCCCGGCAGGAGACGGATATGCATGAACCGGCCCCAGCCGCATCGACAGACCGCTTCCCGGCCCACCCCGCGACAGCGCGGAGGGCGCAATGTCGAGCAGCAATATCATCCCATTCCGATCCACGAGCCCGGCGCAGACCGGCCTCCGCACGGATATATCGGGCGCGGACAGCATCCTTTTCGTCTGCAGTTCCGATGTCCTGAATTCCGCCGCCTTCCGGCGGCTGGAAACCATCTGTGCCGAGGCGACACGGCTGCCGCATCTGCTGATCCGCCTCGAAGAGGGCGGTGCGAGCCTATATGACGCGCTCGATGCACTCCGAAGCGCCGCCGGTCGGCGCATCCGCGTCCAACCCATCGGCCTGCCCCTTACCGACACCCTACGCTCGTGGCTGCGAGGCGTTGCGCGCGAGTGGTCGAGCTGGACAGAGAACCACGATGCGGAGATCCTGTTCGGCCCCGGACCCCGTGCAGGTAGAAGCGGGGATGGAATTCCTGCTGCGCCGGGTTTTGTCGCTGCCGGGCAACCCGGTTGAACCCGCCGCGCCCGTGCCGGAACCGCAAGCGACGTCCGCGCGCCCCGAATTCACCATTCACGTTATCGTCTTCAACGGCGCCCGTCCGGTTTTCCACGGGGCGCCCAACCTCGCACACATGATCAAGGCCGAATGCGCGCTTGCCGGGATCACCGAGCGCTGTCTGATCACGACGAGCGACGGCCCGTCGCCCTGCCATCCGCAACCCGTTGCCGCGGTCTATCCCCGCGGTGACTGGTATTCCATTCCGGATCGCCGGGCGGCCAGACGCCTAGTGAGCGAGGTTCTCTGCGACAGTCAGCCTCTGCCCAAGTTCCACCTGAACGCGCTGTAGGTTTCCAACCGTCGGGGTTTCCGTGAAAGCTGTCATGAATTCGGCAGTTTCGACGTTGATGGTGATAGCCGGCCGGTATTCGGCCGATCGTGAAATAGGGGAACATGGTGCGGTGTCGCCATCAGGCGCCAATCCCGTGACTGCCTCCGCAACCGGGAGCGGGGCGCGGCCCGCGCGGTGTTCTGCGACCTCCTCCTGGCATCGCTGCAAGTGTCGCCGGAGCCACTGACGCGCTCGCTTCCTGCTGGAATTGGCGGGATGAACTTGCGCGCAATTCATAATTATCTGGAGAAACATTCGTTTCAGCTCATGATCAAGATCCGCTATGGTGCCGGCTCGAAAAGCCGCCCGGACCCTGACGCCCATGTTGAACTTCTCCCTACCCGAAGCTCCCTGCCTCGCGACGCTGCGCGCCCTCGCGGCCGAGCGGATCCTCATCCTCGACGGAGCGATGGGGACGATGATCCAGACGTTGCAGATGACCGAAGAGGATTTCACCGGTCAGGGACATATCCATGGCCCCGGTTGTCAGCATCACTACGACCCCGATCATCCGCAGAAGGGCAACAACGACCTGCTGGTTCTGACGCAGCCGAAGGCGGTGGAGGACATCCAGTTCCAGTTTGCCATGGCCGGCGCGGATATCCTTGAGACGAACACATTCTCCTCGACGTCGATCGCGCAGGCCGACTACGGGCTTGAGGCCGCGGTGCACGACCTGAACGTCGCGGGGGCGCAGGTTGCACGGCGTGCCGCCGACCGGGCACAGGCGGAGGATGGCCGTCCGCGTTTCGTTGCCGGGGCCGTGGGGCCGACCAACCGCACCGCCTCGATCAGTCCGGATGTGAACGACCCCGGCTTTCGCGCTGTCACCTTCGACGACCTGCGCACCGCTTATGGCGAGCAGATCGACGGCCTGATTGCAGGCGGCTCCGATCTGATACTCATCGAGACGATCTTTGACACGCTGAACGCCAAGGCGGCGATCTTCGCCGCTTTCGAGAGCTTCGCAAAGGCGGGACGCCGTCTGCCGATCATGATTTCCGGCACCATTACCGATGCCTCGGGGCGCACCTTGTCGGGCCAGACGCCCACGGCTTTCTGGCACTCGGTGTCTCATGCCCGCCCCTTCACAGTGGGGTTGAACTGCGCGCTCGGCGCCGCGGCGATGCGCCCGCACATGGCCGAGATTGCCGGCGTGGCGACGTCTCTCACCTGCGCCTATCCCAACGCCGGTCTGCCCAACGCCTTCGGCGCATATGACGAAACACCAGACCAGACCGCCGCGCAGGTCGCCGACTTCGCGCGCGATGGAATCGTCAATGTCGTCGGTGGCTGCTGTGGCACGACCCCTGACCACATCCGCGCCATTGCCGACGCCGTGGCCGCAATTGCCCCCCGGAAACTGCCTTCATGACCCGTTATCTCCGTCTCTCGGGCCTCGAGCCTTTTGTGCTGACACCCGATATTCCCTTCGTGAACGTGGGCGAACGCACCAACGTCACCGGGTCTGCCCGGTTCCGCAAGCTGATCGTGAACCGGGACTACGCCGCCGCGCTCGAAGTTGCCCGCAGTCAGGTCGAGAACGGCGCGCAGATCATTGACGTGAACATGGACGAGGGGCTGATCGACTCGAAAGCCGCGATGGTCGAGTTCCTGAATCTCGTCGCCTCCGAGCCCGACATCGCCCGCGTGCCGATCATGATCGACAGCTCCAAGTGGGAGGTGATCGAGGCGGGCCTGCAATGCGTGCAAGGCAAGCCGGTGGTGAACTCCATCAGCCTGAAGGAAGGCGAGGAAGCATTCCGCCATCACGCCGCGCTGTGTCTGGCCTATGGCGCAGCGGTGGTGGTCATGGCCTTTGACGAGACCGGACAGGCCGACACGTTCGAGCGCAAGACCGAGATCTGCGCCCGCGCCTACCGGATCCTCGTGGACGAGATGGGTTTCCCGCCCGAGGACATCATCTTCGACCCCAACATTTTCGCCGTGGCAACGGGGATCGAAGCGCACGACAATTACGGCGTCGACTTCATCGAGGCAACGCGCTGGATCCGGACGAACCTGCCGCATGCCCATGTCTCGGGCGGCGTGTCGAACCTAAGCTTCAGCTTCCGCGGCAACGAAGCCGTTCGCGAGGCGATGCATGCCGTGTTCCTCTTCCATGCCATCCAGGCCGGGATGGACATGGGCATCGTCAATGCCGGGCAGCTTGCCGTCTACGACCAGATCGACCCCGAGTTGCGCGAGGCCTGCGAGGATGTCGTCCTCAATCGCGAACCAGAAGCGGGCGGCACCGCGACCGAGCGGATGCTGGAGGTCGCCGAACGGTTCCATGGCGGCGCGCGCGAGGAAAAGGTGCGCGACATGGCCTGGCGCGACTGGCCAGTGGAAAAGCGGCTGGAGCACGCACTCGTCAACGGCATCACCGAATTCATCGAAGAGGATACCGAGGCCGCGCGCCTGGCCGCCGAGCGCCCGCTGCATGTCATCGAAGGGCCGCTGATGGCGGGGATGAACGTCGTGGGCGACCTCTTCGGCGCAGGCAAGATGTTCCTGCCGCAGGTGGTGAAATCCGCGCGCGTGATGAAACAGGCTGTCGCGGTGCTCCTGCCCTACATGGAGGAGGAGAAGCGCCGCAACGGTGGCGACGGGCGGCAAGCGGCTGGCAAGATCCTCATGGCCACCGTCAAGGGCGACGTACATGACATCGGCAAGAACATCGTGGGTGTCGTTCTGGCCTGCAACAATTACGAGATCGTCGACCTTGGCGTGATGGTGCCGCCGCAGAAGATCCTGCAGGTTGCGCGGGAAGAACAGGTGGACGTGATCGGGCTTTCGGGCCTGATCACCCCCAGCCTCGACGAGATGGTGCATCTCTCCACCGAAATGGAGCGCGAGGGCTTCGACATTCCGCTCCTGATCGGCGGTGCGACCACCTCAAGGGTGCATACCGCCGTCAAGATCGCACCGCGTTACACCAATGGACAGACGGTCCATGTGACCGATGCAAGCCGCGCCGTTGGGGTAGTCGGTGCGCTGCTGAATCCCGCGCAGAAGGCCGAATACGTCGCGGGTATCCGTGCCGAATACGCAGACGTGGCCGAGAAGCACGAACGCGGCGAGCGCGCGAAGAACCGCCTGCCCCTGGCGGCGGCACGCGCCAATGCCCTAAGGCTGGACTGGGATGCCTACACGCCCCCGGCGCCGTCCTTCACGGGCACGCGCGTTCTGCCCGATTGGGATCTGGCAGAGATCGCCCGCTACATCGACTGGACGCCTTTCTTCCAGACCTGGGAAATGCGGGGCGTCTATCCCAAGATCCTTGAGGATGAGAAGCAGGGCACGGCTGCACGCGCGCTCTTCGACGATGCGCAGGAGATGCTCTGCCGGATCGTGGAGGAGCGCTGGTTCACACCGCGCGCGGTGGTCGGGTTCTGGCCGGCCAATGCTGTGGGAGAAGATATTCGCCTGTTCGCCGATGACGATCGCGACGAAACGCTTGCTACCCTGCACACCCTGCGCCAGCAGACCGCCAAGCGCGGCGGCCGGCCCAATGTGGCGCTGTCGGACTTCATCGCGCCGGAAGGGCGCGGGGCGGATCATGTCGGCGGTTTCGTTGTCACGGCGGGCCCGGAGGAGGCGGACATCGCCGAGCGGCTCGACCGGGCGAATGACAATTACGGGGCGATCATGGTCAAGGCACTGGCCGACCGCATTGCCGAGGCGATGGCCGAGATGCTGCACGAACGGGTGCGCCGCGAGTTCTGGGGATATGCGTCGGGCGAGGCTTTCGAGCCGCAGGACCTGATCGGGGAGCCCTACGCAGGCATCCGCCCCGCGCCGGGCTATCCGGCACAGCCGGACCACACGGAGAAACAGACGCTCTTCCGACTCCTCGACGCTGAGGCCGCGACCGGCGTGAGGCTGACCGAAAGCATGGCGATGTGGCCTGGGTCCTCTGTTTCCGGCCTCTATATCGGGCATCCGGACAGCTATTACTTCGGCGTCGGAAAAGTCGAGCGCGACCAGGTGGCGGACTATGCCCGTCGCAAGGGGATGGATGTGGATGCGGCGGAACGCTGGCTCGCGCCGATCCTCAACTACGTCCCGACCACCGTGGCGACATCGGCCGCCGCCTGACCGCACAGTATATTGACGACCCGTGCGACCTGATACCTACGGATAGTGCCATGGCTCCCAAGGGCGACGCGGGGAGCAACAGAGGGAAGCCGGAGTGGACCGTAATGGTCCAATCCCTGCGCTGCTCCCTCAACTGCGAACGGCGCGCGACGCTGAAACGCCACTGGGCAAACCGCCCGGGAAGGCCAGACGAGCATCGACCCGCGAGCCAGGAGACCTGCCGTGGGAGCGTCCCGTGTCCCAGATCGACCAGATGGACATTCGCGACACGCTCGCGCCGCTCTGGCACACCAAGGCCGATACCGCGAGGAAGGCGCTCAACCGGCTCGGGATCTGCATGAAGCATGCCGCAGCTCTCGGGCTCGACGTGGATCTGCAGGCGACGGAAAAGGCGAAGGCCCTACTGGGTAGGAGCCGTCACGCAACGAAGAACATCCCGGCGATGGACTGGCGGGACGTGCCGGACTTCTACGCCAGCCTGGAAGAGCCGACCGTCACGCATCTGGCCTTGCGCTTGTTGATCCTGACCGGGCTCCGATCGGCACCAGTCCGCTTCCTTCGCGAGGAGCACGTAGACCAGGATACCCTGACTGTCCCGGCCGACCTGATGAAGGGCCGCATTGGGGCAGTATCCGACTTCCGAGTTCCCCTTTCGGTCGAGGCGCAGCGCGTGATCGGGCTCGCGATACCATTCGCACGTAACGGATTCCTGTTCCCGAGCGTCCGCAAAGGTGTCATCAGCGATGCCACAATGAGCCGCCTAATGGAGCGGCGCGGCATGGCGGAAAGGCCCCACGGTTTTCGTTCGTCCCTGCGAACCTGGCTGGCGGAAGCGACGGATGCACCACACGAGGTTGCCGAAACCACACTGGGCCATGTCGTCGGCGGATCAGTCGAGCGCGCCTATCGCCGCAAGGACTACCTGGAGCAGCGCCGGGCACTGTTGGAGCGGTGGGCGGGCCATGTGACCGGCGGTGATGGTCAGGTGGTGAGACTGGCAAATGCATAGGCTCGAGACCTTCTCGTCAAAGGAATGGCTGGAACACATCAGGAATGCCAAGCCCGACACGCGTGAAGACATTTCCAAGAACGTTGGCGGGTGGAGCCTCCTGTGGAACCAAATCGAGGATTGGTGGGAACGGTGGGCAACGGAACACCCAGATGAGCCGGCACCTCTGCGTGCGCTACTCTCCGCCCTGAGGGAAGGTGTTCCGAAGATCAGGATCGAGAATGGCATGGAACGCGGCGAGCGCCACCTAAAGTGGAGCTACCCGCCGGAAATTTGGCCTGGGCATGATGAGCGCTGGCGACGAGGCGCAATAATACTGCAACTTGGTGAGTTGGTGGCTGAGGTCGACGGAGAGCCGCCAACGGCGGGCGAGGAATGGGTGGGCGAGCGCGAGCACATCGAGAGCTATCTCGTCGAGTTTGTTGGTCCCAATGAAGCTGCGAAAGGGGTCAAGAAGCAGGGTCCCGAAGAGATGTCGCGGGAAGACCACGCAGGAAAAGCACTCGAACACCTTGCGTCGCTCGACATAGCGACCGCGTACGCATGTGCCGAAATGGACGCCGAAGAGGACCGGGATTGGCTCAAGGAGACCGTCGCGGACGTTGCTCGCATCGCCTTCTATGCCGGTCGCCACACGCAGGCTGCGTGGGGAAAGGAGTTCGAACCGCTCGCGGCAACTCGCGAAATCTCTCTCCATGCATGGGCAATAGGAAACGAAGGTCGGGCGAAAAGCAACAAGAGGACAGCAGCGTTGGCCGCGGCGCAGCGAGAACATGCGGAGAAAGTCATTGCGCTTGCCACTCGTGAAATGACGGACAGCGCACGTGCGGACTTCATCCTGACACACTGGAGTAAGGTTGGGACGGCAGGCGAAAGGCCTCCACCGTTTGAGAAGAAGAAGACTATTCAAAATTGGCTCTCCACGCGGAAAAAAGCGTCCCACCCCGTTGGTGGCCGGGAAACGAAATAATTTAGCCTCATTCGGGCGCGGGCGATCTCGCCCGCCCTAAATTGGAGGCACGTATGCAAAAAAAACTTTGCGGGGAATCACGCAACGGTCGGCATTGGGTGCAATGCCGTTGTGGCGCCTGAAATGGATCCGCTCATCCGAGATGTGGAGGGCGCCGCAATCTTGAGCATTTCAAAAGCGACGTGGTGGCGCCGCGTGGCGGATGGAACCCTTCCCAAACCTCTGAAAATTGGGGGCATGTCGCGCTGGCGCCGCTCAGATGCGCTGGCCGTGCTCGCGCGCGTCGAAGAGGATCGCGTCGCCTGAAGGTCGAAATCCCCACCTCCTGCCGGCGGCAGTGATCCAAATTGGAGGGCAAAATGATTAGGCAGAAATTGCGCTGGCCGACGCCAGGGGAGCCGACCTCCCGCGAGCGGGGAGTTCGGCCGTGACGGGTAATGGGTGGATTTCCGCGTACCGCGCTATTTGGGATCACTCACTATTCCAGGGGGACGCGGAGCGCGTCGGCGTTTGGCTGTGGATGCTAATGCGCGCAACGTGGCGCGAGCGGAGATTTAAGTCCGGCGGCGAAATTTTTAACCTCCAACGCGGCCAGGTTTGTGTCTCGCAGTCGCAGATTTGCCAGGCGACGGGAGTTTCGCGAAAGCGTTTAAGGACGCTTCTGAGGGATCTCGAAGCTGACGGCGCAATCGTCATCGAACCGGCCAACGGCTCTGCCAAGGGCCGGAGCATCATAACCATCGTGAATTACAGAGAATATCAGGGCGGCGAGAGCGGCGAGGGCCAAGCGGGGGCCAAAGCAGCGCCAACAAATAAAAGAAATAAGAATTCCTCTTCGGAAGAAGAGGGCGCCACCCGCGTAGTTTCGTTTGCTGTCTCGAAAATCCTTTTCGACGTCGTGGCGCCAGGCCTCGTGGCCGCCGGAACGCCGGAAGCCAGCGCGCGATCTATGATAGGAAAATGGAGGAAGGATGGGCGCACTGACGCCGAAATCCTTGCTGCATTCGAGACCGCGCAGAAATCCGGGGCCGCGCAACCGTTGGCGTACATGTCCGCGATCCTATGCGGTGGGAAATCGCAAGATCGGGTCGGAGCAAAGGCGGCTGGGAAGGTTGAACGAGTCGACTCCGACAAGATGACGATCGAGGCGATCCGAGACGGCAAACGTTATTTACTATCACGGGTGACCGCCGCCAAGGCGCGGCGCTTGATCGCCGAGGATCGGGTCACCGAGGAGCAGTGCCGAACGGTGGGCCTTATATGACAGGTAGTACTCGACAGTCGCCCGACCTCGGATCAACGACGAACAACCGGAACCCAACAGATCACAGGAGGCACACCATGAAACTCACCGCCAAGCAGCAGCGGTTCGTCGAGGAGTACCTCACCGACCTCAACGCCACGCAAGCAGCGATCCGTGCCGGATACAGCCAGCAGACCGCGAGCGAGGTGGGTTACGAGAACCTCAGAGAACCTCAGAAAACCTCAGATTTCGGCGGCCATTTCGGCGGCGC
>NZ_LNCI01000040.1 GCF_001509585.1 Tropicimonas marinistellae
GTTCGAGCCCCGTCAACCGCGCCACCGCTGCCCCGACAAGAGGCCCCCGCTTCGGCGGGGGCCTTTGTCGTTTTGCGGATGTCTCATCGTGGGACATTTTTCAGATCTTGCAATATCAATGGTTTACGGGGACGGTTTCACGATTTGTTAGGGGTTCGAGACTGCCGGCTATCCCGCTTTCCACCGTTTTGCGCTGTCGCTCAGCAGCGTCTGGACGTTCTCGTCGGCTGGCGTCAGGCCGGGAAAAGGGGTCATCACGCTTTCGATGATGGTCACGGTCTCGCTGTCGAAAAGCTCATCTCGGGTGCTGCGGTTCTCGTAGCAACGCCGCAGCATCTGATAGCTCGGGTGCAGGTTGACGAGGTTCGTATCCGAGCGCGCGCCGCCGTCGCAATCTTCGAGCAACGCGTCGGCCACCAGATCAACGGCCGCGCGGTCGGCGAAGAAGGAAACCCCTGTTCGGCTCAGATCAGCGTCTGGGCCGCCTCCTGTTCCGGCGGTTCCGGTTCCGCGCCGATGGGGCGGGGCGCCGTCGGGGCGGGCGGCGGGGTGCAGGGCGCGGGTCCGGGCGGCAGGGAGACAAGACTGGCAAGGATTTGACGGGCGCGGATCCCGCGCCTGCGTTTCGTCAAGATCGAGGGCCGTCATCTCTGTCCCCCGCACTCTGCGTCAGACTGGGTGTGCGGGGGCGCTGTGGCAAGGCGGCATTTTCCGCTTGACCGCGGCGCTTGGAGCGCTTACCCCCGCCGAACCGCGCGGTTGTAGCTCAGTTGGTTAGAG
>NZ_LNCI01000041.1 GCF_001509585.1 Tropicimonas marinistellae
GCGCGGACGCCTTCAGCTTCCACGGCAGCACCGCCACATACACCGATGCATGGACCTTGACAACCGATTGGTCGTCGCACTCGGGCTCCGCAGCGAGCTCCGCATCGGGCGATCTTGGGCCCGTTTAACTGAATAGGCGGCGCCGAGCGCTGCTGAGTTCAGAGGCCCCGTCAATTACGGCGGGGCCTTACGCGTTTTGGGGAATTGTTCGTGGTCGTACCGCCAGCGTATCGTGCCAGTGCGACGCTTACGCGGCGTCGGACCGGACATTCTCGCAACGTACCAGGGAACAGCCGGAGAACTGACCGGCAAAACAAATCGCTTCGGATTCATTGAATTCCGATATCGTCTGCCTCAAGCCACTGCATTCGATGGAAGTAGAGCCATACGTTTTTCATCGGCGTGACTCCCGGCTGAAAGCCGTCAGCTTTCGACCCTCCTGAAATTGAAAAGAATCACGTGATGGCAACGATTTGCCGAGCAATGTTCGAAGAGAAGTTCCAGCGGGATTGAACGAACTGATATCGATTTACGTCTAATCGGGTAATAAACCGCCAGAAAGTCTTATCTACCTATGC
>NZ_LNCI01000005.1 GCF_001509585.1 Tropicimonas marinistellae
GTCCTAACCGATAGACGAACGGACCGTGTCGGCAGTGACGCGGTATTTAGGAAACGTCGCCGAGGCGCGCAAGCGATTTCTCACACTGGTTCTCAGAAAGTGCGTGGAGCGCGTCGCGCTGTTGACGGCTCACGCCTCTGCGGCATCCTCCAGCCGGAGTTGCGGGGCGCGGCGGCCGTTCCATTCGTTGATTTCCAGGCGTCCGGCCAGGTGGAAACGTGCGCCGCCGTGTCCCTCCAACCGCGCGCCCAGCGGAGTATCGAAGGCGCCAAATGAAATGGCGTCCATCCGCGCGCCGAGCCCGTCGCCGAAACTCACCTTGAGGTGGCTTTCACCAACCCGCCGGGCGTGGAGAATGGCCATGTCGGGCAGGGCGAAGCGTGGGGCAGGGGCCGCCGCGCCGAAAGGACCCGCGGCCTCGATCCGTTCGATCAACTCGATGGTGACCGCTCCCGGCATCAGTAGCCCGTCGAGGTCGAGGTCCCTCGGGCCACCCGCGCCTGCGCCTTGCCGTTCGAGGAGTTCCGCCAGCCGATCCATGGCCGGTTCCAAAAGGTCGGCCGCCACGGTCAGCCCGGCTGCCATCTTGTGTCCGCCGCCCTTCAGAAGCAGCCCCTCCTGCGACACCCGGTGGATTGCGGCACCGAGATCCACACCGGTGACCGAGCGGCCCGAGCCCTTGCCTTCCTGATCCGCCAGGCCAATGACAACCGAGGGGCGGTTGGTTGCCTCCTTCAATCTGGAGGCGACGATGCCGACGACGCCGGGGTGCCAGCCTTCGCCGGCGGCCCAGACCAGTGGGCCGTCCAGCCCGCGCGCCTCGGCTTGTGCCATGGCCTCCTCGGTCACGCGCGCCTCGATATCGCGGCGCTCCCGGTTGAGCCCGTCAAGACGCTCGGCCAGTGCTTGTGCCTCTGCCAGTTCGTCGGTTGCCAGCAGCCGAGCGCCGAGGTCGGCCTGACCGATGCGCCCGCCAGCGTTGATCCGTGGCCCCAGCAGGTAGCCCAGGTGATAGGCGCGCGGCGCTTCTTTCATGCCGGCGATATCGGCGAGTGCCCGGAGGCCCGGCCGCTCCCGCCGTGCCATCACCTTTAGCCCGCTGCGCACAAGCGCCCGGTTGACGCCGATCAGCGGAGCAACATCCGCGACGGTCGCCAATGCCACAAGGTCGAGCAGCGCCATCAGGTCCGGCCCCCGCACGCCCGCCGCGCGCATGCGGCGGTTCACCTCAACCAGCAGCAGGAAGACGACACTGGCGGCACAGAGATGCGCCAGTGCACCGCTTTCGTCCTGGCGATTGGGATTTACCACGGCGAGCGCTGGCGGAAGAGTCTCGCCGCCTAGGTGGTGGTCGAGAACGACCACGTCGGCGCCGTCGGCGGCAGCCAGCGCGTCGTGAGAGAGCGTGCCGCAATCGACGCAGAGTATCAGGTCGTGATTGGCAGCAAGGTTCTTCATTGCCGCCGGGTTGGGGCCGTACCCCTCGTCAATCCGGTCCGGTACGTAGAGCGTCGCCGGCCGTCCAAGCTGGCGCAGCCACGTCAGCAGCAACGCGGCGGAACTGCCGCCGTCGACGTCGTAATCGGCGAATACGGCGATCCGTTCACGACGCTCCACGGCAGATTGCACGCGGGCAGCGGCCGGCTCCATGTCCTTCAAGCTGCGCGGGTCCGGCAGCATGTCACGCAGCTTGGGATCGAGGAAGGACTGCACATCCGCGTCGGCCACGCCTCTCCGGGCCAGCGTATGGCAAAGCGGCTCGGGCAGGCGGGTTGCCTGCGCGAGCGCCTCGGCGCGGCGTTCCTGTTCGAGGCTCGGTCCGACCCAGGTCCGGCCGGTGAGCGACTGCTCGACCCCGAGAAACGCCGCCATGACCGGGATTACACCGGGTTGGAATAGGTGATGTGGCGCACCGAACCGGTCTTCGAACGCATAAGCAGCGTTTCGGTCGTGAACCGGTGCGGCTCGCGCTTCACGCCTGGCAGCAGGTTGCCGTCGGTAACGCCCGTGGCGGCAAAGACTACATCGCGCGTGACCATCTCGTCGCGGCTGTAGATCTTGTCCAGGTCATCGATGCCGGCCTTGCGGGCGCGGGCGATTTCGTCCTCGTTGCGGAACAGCAGCTTGCCGTACATCTGGCCGCCCATGCACTTCAATGCGGAAGCCGCCAGAACACCCTCCGGCGCGCCGCCAGAGCCCATATACATGTCGATGCCGGTTTTGTACGTGTCCGCGCAGTGCATGACACCGGCCACGTCGCCATCGGTAATCAGGCGGATCGCGGCACCGGTGGAGCGCACCTCCCTGATCAGGTCATCGTGGCGGTCACGTTCCAGAATGCAGACGTTGATATCGTCGTTGTCGCATCCTTTCGCCTTGGCGAGGGCGCGAACGCGCTCCGCCGGTTCCATCTTGAGCGTGACCACATCCTGAGGGTAGCCGGGGCCGATCGCCAGCTTGTCCATGTAGACGTCGGGCGCGTGGAGCAACGAGCCGCGCGGCCCCATGGCAACCACTGTCAGGGCGTTGGGCATATCCTTGGCGGTGAGGGTCGTGCCTTCCAGGGGGTCAAGCGCAATGTCCACCTCCGGCCCTTGGCCTTCACCGACTTCCTCGCCGATATACAGCATCGGCGCCTCGTCCCGCTCTCCTTCGCCGATCACAACCACGCCCCGAATTTCCAGCTTGTTGAGCTGTTCGCGCATGGCGTTCACCGCGGCCTGGTCGGCGGCTTTCTCGTCGCCGTGGCCGATCAGGTGGGCCGAGGCCATCGCGGCGGCCTCGGAGACGCGGGCCAGTGCCAGCGAAAGCATGCGGTCATGGAACTCGGGCGGGTTATGCATATTCAGCAGTCCTGTCTGGTAGAATGAGACGTGTTCGCACTCGGGGTAGCGGTGCAGGGAGGTGCCGCCAAGCGCCGTTAGCGCTATAGCGTCAAACGGCCTCGCTTTTGAGCTGCCACTGCATCAAACGTCCTCGATACGTATCGCAACCGCCTCGCCTTGAACCACGCCGGTGCCGGGCAGGTACCGCAAAGCGCTGTCGAGCGCGTCGCGCGCGGTCTTGTGCGTGACGATGACGACCGGGGCGGTGGTGTCGTCGTGGCGGGTCTGGCGCATGCGGTCGATACTGATGCCCGCGTCGCCCAGCACGGTTGCCACCTTCGCCATTGCGCCGGGTTTGTCGATAAGCCGCATCCGGAGGTAATAAGGTGCCGGAGCGGATGCGCGGGCCGGGCGAGCGATTTCGAGCCCGTGCGCCGGTTGCCCAAATGTCGTGAGCCTTGTGCCGCGCGCGATCTCTATCACGTCGCTCATCACCGCGCTGGCGGTCGGACCTTCGCCGGCACCCGCGCCACGGAGCACGATCTGCCCGACCGCGTCGCCTTCCAGCACAACCATGTTGGTGCCGCCTTGCAGTTGCCCAAGCGGGCTGTCGGCGGGCACCAGGCAAGGCGACATGCGTTGTTCCAGCCCGCGGCCGGTCATCTGCGCCACGCCGAGTAGCTTGATGCGGAACCCCATATTGGCGGCCGTACGGATGTCCTCAATGGAGATCTGCTGAATGCCTTCCAGTTCAACGGCGTCGAAATTCACCTGCGTGCCATAGGCAATCGCGGCCAGCAACGCGAGCTTGTGCCCCGCATCGATGCCGCCGACGTCGAGGTTCGGGTCGGCTTCCAGGTAACCCAGTTGTCGCGCCTCCTCGAAGACGTCCTCGTAGGGCAGGCCCGCTTCTTCCATCCGGGTCAGGATATAGTTGCAGGTGCCGTTCATGACCCCCATGACACGCGTCACCTCGTTGCCGGCGAGCCCTTCGGTCAGCGCCTTGACCACCGGAATGCCCCCAGCGACGGCCGCTTCGAAACGGATCACGTGACCGGCTGTCTCGGCGCGTTCGGCAAGGTCCTGTCCGTGGATCGCCAGCATCGCCTTGTTGGCTGTCACCACGTCCTTGCCCGCCGCAAGCGCGGCTTCCGTCGCCGCCTTGGCGGGACCGTCGGCACCGCCCATCAGTTCCACAAAGACATCGACGTCCTCGCGGGTCGCCAGCGCGACCGGATCATCCTCCCATCCATAGCCGCCGAGCGAAACGCCGCGATCCTTGTTTCGCGAGCGTGCGGAAACGGCGACAATCTGGATTGGTCGGCCGGCACGGGCGGCAAGAAGGTTCGCCTTTTGCCGGACGATCTTCACCACGCCTGTGCCGACGGTGCCCAGCCCTGCAATGCCGATGCGAAGGGGTTGGGTCATGTGCGCGTCTCCGGTTCTAGGGTTTGGCAACTACAGAGGCCGCTCCGCAGGCGGCCCGGCGTGACTTAGCGCGATCAGGTGTCAGGCGCAACGATGGCCGCGGCCTGCCTCAGCCGGGCATGGGCAGCGTCGATATCGGCGCGATCTGCGTCCCCGATCACCGGTTCGGACAAGCCCGCCGTGCGGTCCTGCAAGGCTGCCGCGCGCGATTGAAGCGCCGCCTGATCCATCTCGTCCAACGATCCATCGCCAGCGGCCGCCAGAAGCGGGCGGTTATCCGATAATTCCGGCTGCGGGGCTGACAGCGCTTCCTCCGACAACGCGGCGTCGAGTTCGGGAAATTGTGCGCAGCCGCCAAGCAGAACTACGGTCATCAGCGGTACGGCAGGGCGCAAGAACAGGAGCATCGGGCCTCCGGAGCAGGGTCGGCGCACCCTATCTGTCGCGGCGGCGCAAGGGCAAGCGGTGCGCATACCCTTGAATTGAACACCCGTTCAGTAGATGGTTGCCACAATGGCACGCAAGACAGGATCACACGCCGAAATAACCGGGCCGCGCATTCGCGCAGCGGCCCTCCGGCTGTTCGCCCGCCACGGATATGCCGCCGTCTCCATGCGGCAGATCGCTGGCGAGGTTGGAGTGCAGGCTGGCGCGCTCTATACCTACACGCCCGACAAACAGGCGTTGCTCTTCGATCTCATGCGCGCGCACATGGAGCATCTTCTGGAGACCTGGGCTGCCGAACGGGTTAGCGACGGTGCGACCGATGCGACCGATCCGGTCGCGCGGCTTGAGCGGTTCACCCGATTCCACATCCGGTACCATCTCGATCGGCCGGACGAGGTGTTCGTTTCCTACATGGAACTGCGCAATCTGGAGCAAGACAATTTCCGTGCGATCGAAACCCTGAGGCGCCAATACGAGAACGAACTGGACGACATCCTTGCCGCCGGTCGGACCGAGGGGGTTTTCGAATTGCCCAACACCAAAGTCGCCACACGCGGGTTGATTGCCATGTTGACGGGTGTCAGCACGTGGTTCCGGGATGGCGGGACCCTGAGCCGGGGCGACGTCGAAGATATATACTGGGACATGCTGCGCCGATCCGTCGGCGTCCAATGCGACGACGCGACCGCGCCCGGTTCGACCGGACGCGGTGCCGTTTGTACGTCGCCTAGTGCTGCGCGCGGATAAAGGTACCGTTGCGGAGTTCGCGGAATGCCGTTTCAAGCTCGGCACGCGTGTTCATCACGATCGGTCCGTGCCACGCGACTGGCTCCTGGATCGGCGCGCCGGAAATCAGCAGGAAGCGGACGCCCTCCGGGCCGGCTTGAACCGTGACTTCGTCGCCGTTGCCGAAACGCACAAGCGTGCGATTGCCGGACATGTCGCGGATGTTGACCTCCTGGCCGGCGACCTCTTTTTCAAGAAGCACGCCAGTGGGCTGCGAGGCATCGGCAAAAGCACCTGCGCCCTCGAAGATGTAGGCGAAGGCCCGGCGGTAGGTATCTACCGGGAAGGTCTTTTTCACACCTGCCGGTACGGAGATGTCGAGGAATTGTGGGTCCGCGGCGATCCCGTCCACCGGTCCGGTTTTCCCCCAGAAGGAGCCCACGACGATCCGCACACGGGTGCCGTCGTCATCGACGATTTCCGGGATTTCACCGCCCTGCACGTCCTGGTATCGCGGTGCCGTCATCTTCAGCGATGAGGGCAGATTGGCCCAGAGCTGGAAGCCATGCATCTGACCAGATGCGTTTCCCTCGGGCATTTCCTGGTGCAGGATGCCGGAGCCGGCGGTCATCCACTGCACGTCGCCGGCGCCAAGTCGACCGGTGTTGCCGAGACTGTCGGAATGCTCGACAGTGCCACTCAGCACGTAGGTGACGGTCTCGATGCCGCGGTGTGGGTGCCACGGGAATCCTGCCGAATAGTCTTCTGGTCGCTCGTTGCGGAAATCGTCGAGCAAAAGGAATGGGTCGGTCTCGTTGGCATCGCCGAAACCGAACACGCGGTTCAGGTGGACGCCGGCGCCCTCGATGGTGGGGACGGCCCGGCTCGTATGATCAACGGGTCTGATGGACATGAGTGCGGTTCCTTTCGCAATGAAAGGTAGGGCGCAGGCATGGCTTCGGCAATATGCACATGTGAGCACCCATACAGCGCCCATTGTGCACTATTGCAATCTAGGGATTAGTTGTTGTTGTTGCAGTCCTGGAAGGTGTCGTCGCCGTTGTCCCACTTGAGCTGGCCCGGACGCGGCCGGGTAAAGACGACATTTTCGAGCTTTTGCGACCCAAGGCCCACATTGAAGGCCGGATTGTAGATCATGAAGGTCTCGGTCATGATCAATTGGTCGGCGTTGTCGAAAATCGGCACGATGGAGTTCTTGCCCTGAACATCTGCATCGGTGAGTTCCACGCGACCGGTTGTGGCCTCCGACCAGCAAACCGCCAGTTGTCGGGAGTCGTCGGCGTTGCAGTTTGCCGTGCACTCAATCACCGACACGCGGAGTTGGGTCGGGTGGTTCCCCTTGGTCAGGTAGTCGTAGACCTCGTCCAGCCCATCGAAGTAATCCCGGTCGACCCCGTTGCTTTCGCGGCTGAGCATGTCGGAGATCGTGTAGGTGGCATTCAGGTTGAGGTTCTGCATCCGGAACGCGTCGAACCAGACGAACGAGCCCACGTATATGTAGCAAAGCGCCGGCAGAATGATCGCGGTTTCGACGGACATCGCGCCATCGTCACGCACCAGGAAGCGGCGCAGGGTCTCGATTGGGCGGGGCAGGGTGGACAGCATGGTTTCGTCTCCCTCCTCAACTCGGCTCGTTGACGAAAGCGGTCATGGAGACCAGCGCGTAGTACTCGTTGTCGACGTATTGCAGCTTGGCGCCCAGTCCGCTCAGGGGGAAGATCGGCTTCTGCTTCGAGCAGACCCGAACCATCATGAGGTCGTTCTTGAGCCCCGAGTTAAAGCTCGCGGGGGGGCTGACCTCGGCATTCTTGTCCGCACAGGTCACCGCAGTCGACAGCGGCTCCCAGGTAACAGTCGAAACCTTGTTCAATTCGATGAACAGGTTGCTCTCGCAGTCGGGCAGAATACCGGCCGCGTCGCAGATCACGGTTTTCATTTGGTCATGAACTGCCAGCTGTGCCAGCTTCGCCTCGTCGGAATCTCCAGTGGGGATGTCCCATTGCCCGAGACGCAGGCTGCGCACGGTCAGGTCGACCGCACGGTCGAGCATCACCTGCCGCACCATGAGTAGACCGACCTCGAAGGCCGACATGAACAGCACCATGAAGATCGGAAAGAGGATCACGAACTCAATCGTCACGTTTCCGTCTTCCCGCGCGAAGCGCGGGCGCAGGCTGGAAAACCAGGATGTGTCGGTCCGCTTCATACTACCGGCCTAACAGGTCACTCGATCGGTGATGCCGGATGGCACCCCCGGAAGACCTGGCGGAATGGGTCCGGATCGCGGTCTGGACGGTGCAAAATGCACAAAAAATCTGTCCATGCGCCCAAATCCCGGGCCCGGATCCCGGTCTGTTCCGGGGGTCTTCAAATTAGAGGAAATATTACGGGTGTGGCGGAAATTGGGCGACAGCCGCGCGGAACTGCGAATTTTGCACAGTATCGCGACAAATCCTGTCGCCCGTTTTCTCGCCTATTGGGTCAGCCGAAGCTGGTTGATCTGGCGCGCAATGGCGTTGAACGCGGTGGAGATGTCGAGGCTGCGCACGTCGTAGAAATAGCTCTCCGCAGTGGCGCAATCTGCCAGTGTCGCGTCGCCCTGACCACTCGTGTCCATACCGATGGTGAAGATCGTGACGCCGGCGTTCTTGGCGGCCGTGCAGATGTTCGAGGTCCGCGTGTTCTTGGTGCTGCTGTTGTAGCCTTTGACGATCTGGTTGAAGTAAGTGCTGCTGTTACCGCCGATCGCCGGTTCCTTGATGTAGTCGGTGAAATAGTCGACGCGCATCTCGTCCCAGAGTTCGGGCCACGTGAACCTTTCCGCGTCGTCGCCGGCTTCCGAGTACCAGCGATCGTCGCACTGGCGCCAGTAGGGACGGCCGGAGGGACCGCTGCCGGGATCGTAGTAGGCGTAGGAATCCTCGGTGGTGGTCTTCGTGATCCACTTGTTCCTCTTCCTGCTCCAGTATGTCTCGGTTGTCGTGCAACTGATGCTGTAAACGGGGGAGTCACCGTTCCGGTAACCGTCCTTGATGTCGTATTGCTGTGTATTCGCACCGTCCGACATTACGACGAGCACCTTCATCGTGTTGTAGCGGCTGTACTCGAACGGCTGTCCGCGCAGCGCGTCGTCGGCAACGCCTTCGTCGGCGAGGTCGGTCAACACGTCACGCATGCTGGGGTCGAGCAGGGCGGCCCCCCATTTCGTCCCGATCTCGATGGAGGTCCAGCCGTTGGCGGTCATGTCGTCGATCCGACCCTTCAGGTAGGTCGCGTCGGTGGACCAGGGCGTGATGTGCCGACTGTCATCCACCGGGCAGATCAGGTTGGAATTGCTTGGCTTGTAGCTGTTGCTACTCGCCGACTGTCGGTCGAAATGACCCGTTTGCCGGTAGGTCGTCGTGCTCGGCATGTCGACGGCGTAGAAATCGGCATCTTCGAATGTCACACAATGGGAGTAGTTGTGATCCGCGGTCGTGGAAATTTGCCCCAAAAGGTCCGAGCCGGCGCTCACTTGGGTTGCAAATGGGACGATTGAGATCGCGGTGGTGCTGTCGGTTTCGGTATCGTCGCGCGCCACGGCGTCGATGAAGTCGCGCGCAGCGGGTTTCAGCAGGCTCAATCGGGTGCCCCTCATCGAGCCGGAATTGTCGAGAACAAGGGCGATTTCCAGGTCGCCGATGCTCTCCGTGGCGGTACCGGACGCAGGCGCGGTCAGTGTTTCGATACCCACCATGTCCATGAACATCGTGCCAATCTTCGCACTGGCGGTTGCGCTGACCGTACGCGCGTTGACGTTCGCGTCCACATCGACATCGTCAAGATAGTCTTCCAGACCGGCCTTCTTGAAGTAATCCTCCACCACATCCTCGGCGTCGAGGCTCTGGTCGAGGCTCGCCGCAGCGAGAACCGCGCGATCCAGCGTGTTCTGCAACTTGGCGCGAGCATTCTCGAAACGCACCGTGTCGATGGCCATTCCCACGGCCATCAGCATGCAAAGCAGGATGTAGAGAGTGAAGACGACGAATGCACCGTCCTCGTCCTGGCGGAAACGGCGGACGCGCTCGATCAGCGAACGTGTCTGGGCAGTGATTGCGTTGGGGGAGCGGCGGTGCGTCGGATTCAGGGACGGAGCGGGCAGCATTGTAACACCTGACGTTAACTCGTTAAGAGGGGCTCCGGCTGGAACCTACGTGGTGAACAAAGCCCTACGGGCCCGGCAGAAATATGACCCTGCGTGGGCAGGGGCGGACAGTTTCGTGAAATCCCTGTGACGACTTGCGCGTCCAGTGCGGGCTCCAGCCCGTCCCTAAGTGGCCGGAGCCGCGCCGGGTATTGCGCGCTCCGACCCTTCGGATTCTGGTCAACTGGTTAGTTGGTCAGGCGAAGTTGGGTGATTGTCCGGGCAACGGATTCGAAGGCATTCGCAATGTCCACCGATTGCACGTCGTAGAAATGCGCGGGGCTCGTGGCGCAATCCGAAAGTGTTGCGTCTCCCTGACCGTAGGTATCCATGCCGATCGTGTAGACGACCACACCCTTCGCCTTGGCAGCGGCACAGATTTTGGAGGTTCGCGTGTTCTTGGCCGACGAACTCACGCTCATCACGATCTGGTTGTAATATGTGCTCGCGTTTCCGCCGAGGGCGACCGAAGCGAGGTTCTCGGTGTACCATTTCACCGACGATTGCTTCCAGACCTCGGGCCAGGTCAGACGTTCCACGTCATCCGGGTCGTCCGCAGGGGTCGAGAACCAGTATCCCTCCTTGAACCGGTAAAACTTTTCGGTTCCTGCCCGGTTTTCGTCGTAGAAGACATAGTTGTCGCGGTATGTCTTACTCGTCCCGACCTTGTGGTAGAGTGTGGAGTCACCTTTGCGGAAGGGCGATTTGACATCGTATTGGTTCGTATTCGCACCATCCGACATGATGACGAGGAATTTCTGCGTCGCCCTGCGCGTGTAGTCGAACGGCTGGCCGCTGAATTCAGACGTCACCGATCCGCTTTCGATCATACCGGACAACGCGGTGCGTGCAGAGGGGTCGAGCAATGCCGCCCCCCATTTCGCGCCGATTTCGATGGAGGTGTATGCGCCGCCCTGGCTTTGCGTATCCATCGCGTCGATCTTGGCCTTCAGTGAGGTGGAGTTGTTGGACCAGGGGGTGATGTCGCGGCTGGCCAATGTCGAGCAAACCCTCTCTGACTCGCGTACGGTTGAACGCGTGGTTCGCGGGTCAAAATGGGCCGTGCGGTCCAGAGACGTCGTGGTCGGCATCGAGACGGTCTCGAAATCGGCGCTCTTGAAGGTCACGCAATGGGAATAGGAATGCTCGCCGGTGACGCCAGTATAGTAGGACAAAAGTTCAGATCCCACCGTGACCTGCGTGGAAAACGGGACAATCGAGATTGAGATTCTTTTTTCAGCAGTGTCCGCATCGAGAACTGTTTCGACGAATTGCTTGGCCGCCGGTTTGAGCAGTTTCAGCCGGTAGTCGCTGTTTTGCCCCATGGAACCCGAATTATCGAGCACCAGGGCAATTTCCAGGTCTGTCACCGATTCTTCCGCCGTTCCGCTGGCAGCAGCCGGCAGCGAGTCGATCCCGACCATGTCCATGAACATTGTCTTCACGCCGGTGCTGGTCCAGGAGGACACGATCTTGTCGTTCACCGCCTGGTAGGTCGACACGTGAATGTCGTCGCGGCTCAGCCCGATGCGCCCGAGGTGGTCGTAGATGACCTCCTTCGGGTCCAGCACCTGTTCGAGGTCGGCCGCGGCAAGCACGGCGCCGTCGATGGTATTCTGCACGCGAATGCGCTGGAACTCTGCCCGCACGGTATCGATCGCCATGCCGACCGCCATGAGCATGCAGAGCAGGATGTAGAGCGTGAAGACGATAAGGGCCCCGTCCTCGCGACGCGAGAACTCCCCAAGGCGCTTGCGCGCGGCGCGAACCTTGCGCGCACGGCCTTCCGAAGCTGTGGACGTCAGCAGCATTATTGGCACCCTTCTACCCCCGTCGGCATGGGCGCCCCCAACCCAGGTTTCCTTTTTGCCATGAACTGGCCGCGTTGGTCACGACTCTGGCGCTCAATTGTGTCGGATTTCCGGCATGTTGCGGCGTTTCTGTGGAAATCTTGCCGCATTGGGCTGCGCGACGGTTTCCGCGGTGAGGACGGTTTCTGCGCAAGCCCGGAATTGTTGCGCAGCGTCGTTGGCATTGAGCCCACGATCCGCCGGTTGATTCGTCGCGAGCAGGCGAAATTGACGTGTCTTGGCGGGCGTTCCGTCCTAGGGTCGGGGGAGCGGCGCCCACGTGTGGACGAACCGTTCGCGCTCAATGCCCGGCGCCGGAGGGAGGATGCCGACGATGACAGAAAACCGGGAGCCGACGTTTCGCGAATCCGTCGACCTCATGTTCAACCGTGCGGTTTCGATCATGGATCTGCCACCCGGGCTCGAAGAAAAGATCCGGGTCTGCAATGCAACCTACACGGTGCGGTTCGGTGTGCGTCTGCGCGGTCGAATCCAGACGTTTACCGGCTATCGCTCGGTGCATTCCGAGCACATGGAGCCGGTGAAGGGCGGTATTCGTTATGCGCTGGCCGTGAACCAAGATGAGGTTGAAGCGCTGGCGGCTCTTATGACCTACAAATGCGCGCTCGTGGAAGCGCCGTTCGGTGGCTCCAAGGGTGGTCTCTGCCTGGATCCGAGCCAGTACGAGGAACACGAACTGGAGCAGATCACCCGGCGGTTTGCATACGAACTGGCCAAGCGCGACCTGATCGACCCGTCGCAGAACGTTCCGGCGCCCGACATGGGCACAGGCGAGCGCGAGATGGCTTGGATCGCCGATCAGTACCGGCGCATGAACACGTCCGATATCAATGCCAGCGGCTGTGTTACCGGCAAGCCGATCCACGCAGGAGGCATCCATGGGCGCGTGGAAGCCACCGGCCGTGGCGTGCAATACGCCTTGCAGGAGTTTTTCCGCCACCCGGAAGACATCGAAAAGGCTGGGCTTGAGGGAACGCTTGAGGGCAAGCGGGTGATCGTGCAGGGGCTGGGAAACGTCGGATACCACGCCGCGAAGTTCTTGAGCCAGGAGGACGGGGCCCGTATCGTTGCGGTTGTCGAGCGAGACGGCGCATTGATCGACGACATGGGGCTGGACGTTGAGGCGGTGCGCAACTGGATCAGCGCGCATCACGGCGTGTCGGGCTACGCGGATGCGAAATACGTGGCCGACGGCGCCAAGGTGCTGGAAATGGAATGCGACATCCTGATACCGGCGGCTCTGGAAGGCGTGATCAACGTCTCCAACGCGGATGCGGTGCAGGCGCGGCTTATCATCGAGGCCGCCAACGGGCCGATCACAGCCGGCGCCGACGAGATCCTGCGACGCAAGGGTGTGGTGATCATTCCCGATCTCTACGCGAATGCCGGTGGTGTGACGGTTTCCTATTTCGAGTGGGTCAAAAATCTCAGCCACATCCGCTTCGGGCGGATGCAGCGGCGGCAGGAAGAGGCGCGCCACCAGCTGCTGGTGAACGAGTTGGAACGGCTGGACCGGTATCTTGGCGACAGCTGGTCGATGACGCCGCATTTCAAGGAGAAGTACCTGCGCGGGGCCGGGGAACTGGAACTCGTGCGCTCCGGTCTCGACGATACGATGCGCATCGCCTACCAATCGATGCGCGAGGTCTGGCACGCGCGTGACGACGTTACGGACCTCCGCACGGCGGCCTATCTGGTGGCGATCGACCGGGTGGCGCTGAGCTACCGCGAGAAGGGGCTCTGAGACACCGGTAAGATGTCTCACCGTGGGACATCAGCCGGGGTCAATGATTCCAGGGGCTTATGGGCGTGAATTAACGCTTTGTTCAGATGTTGGCTTCGCATGGGGCGTGTTTCGGCCGCGCGGAGTCCGGAGCCCGGAGCGCGAAACAGGAGGGCCGTCAGGTCGCCGCGCATCGCCAGCCCGCCCGCATGGCGGCGATAGAGGGACGTGGCGGGACGTTCGGAGGGTCTCCGGCAAAGGGGCGGGACAAGGCGCTGCCACCCCAACCGACCATCGCCGCCGCGCTACCTGTCTTTCAGGTAGTGCCCGGAGACATAGCCCGTGAGGCCGCGCGCCTCTTTCAAGGTCACTTTGCACCACGGCGTGCCGCCGATCCGGTCGCAGCCGTGGTTGCGCAGTGCCGTTCCGTCGGGCAGGCCGACAATGACCCTGTAGCCGGTGCCGGGGCCGCTGCGCAGCTTGAGCATTTCCCCCTCTTCGAGGCCTGTCACAAGGACGGTTTCCGCCGTGGCCGTTTGCGGGGCCAGTAAGATTGACCAACTTGCCAGGGCCAGAGCCCCAAGACTTTGTGCCCGTTTCATCGGCGTTTCTCCTGCTCGGATGTGTTTTGACCTCTTCTAGCATGGCGCGTTCGCGAAGGGCAGGGTTGCGGTCGACGGACGCGGCGGAAATCCACCCGTAAAGCGGTCGCATCGGGAGAGGAAAAAACCTGCCGGTGAGGGCGCACGGATCGCGGAACGCCACTGGACTCGCCCCGCGCCGGGACCGATATTGAGACGATGTCCCTGCCACCCGGATTCCTCGACGAGCTTCGCGCCCGCACCTCGCTTGCACAGGTGGTCGGACGCAAGGTGATGTGGGACGCACGCAAGTCGAATCAGGGCAAGGGCGACATGTGGGCGCCGTGCCCGTTCCATCAGGAGAAGACAGCCTCCTTCCACGTCGATGACCGCAAGGGGTACTATTACTGCTTCGGCTGCCATGAGAAGGGAGATGCGATTTCGTTCGTGCAGGAGACCGAAAACGTAGGCTTCATGGAGGCCATCGAAATCCTCGCGCAGGAAGCGGGGATGCAAATGCCCGCCCGGGACCCGAAGGCGCAGGAAAAGGCCGACCGGCGCACGGAACTATCGCGGGTCATGGAGGAGGCGGTGAAGTTTTACCGCCTGCAACTCCAGACGGGCGCCGGTGCGGCAGCACGGGCGTATTTGCTGGAGCGGCGCGGCCTGTCACCGGACGCCATTGCCCGTTGGGAAATCGGATTCGCGCCGGAGGGCTGGCAGAACCTCTGGGATCACCTGGCCGCCAAGGGGATCGCCCCGGACCTGATCCTCGGTTGTGGACTGGCCAAACCGTCCGACAAGGGGCGGCAACCCTATGACACGTTCCGCAACCGGATCATCTTCCCGATCCGCGACGGGCGCGGCCGGGCCACGGGCTTCGGCGGACGGGCAATGGACCCGAACGACAACGCCAAGTACCTCAATTCGCCGGAGACCGAGCTCTTCGACAAGGGGCGCAGCCTGTTCAACCAGGGTCCCGCTCGGGAGGCGGCCGGGAAGGGCCAGCCGCTCGTGGTCGCCGAGGGTTACATGGATGTCATCGCGCTCTCCGAGGCAGGGTTCGGTGCCACCGTCGCGCCGCTTGGCACCGCGATTACCGAGGACCAGCTGCGCCTGCTGTGGCGCATCCATGACGAGCCCATCGTCGCGCTCGACGGAGACACCGCCGGCCTGCGTGCCGCAATGCGCCTGATCGACGTGGCACTGCCGTTGCTGGAGGCGGGGAAATCCCTGCGCTTCTGCCTGCTGCCGGAGGGGCAGGACCCCGACGAGCTGTTGAAGGCCAAGGGGCCGGAGGCGATGCAGGCGCTGCTCGACGCGGCGCAGCCGATGGTGGCGCTGCTCTGGCAACGGGAGACCGAGGGAAAGGTGCTCGATAGCCCGGAACGGCGGGCAGCGCTGGACAAGGCGCTGCGCGCCG
Organism: Tropicimonas marinistellae; assembly: GCF_001509585.1. GTDB lineage: Bacteria > Pseudomonadota > Alphaproteobacteria > Rhodobacterales > Rhodobacteraceae > Tropicimonas > Tropicimonas marinistellae. Next base: position 15,229 of record NZ_LNCI01000005.1, read on the forward strand.
TCATCCGGCGAATCGCCGATCCTGCGATTCGCGCCCATTACGCCGAGGAGATCCGGCATCGGCGCGGCGAGTTGTTCGGCTTCGGAGCGCAGCGGCGCAGTGGCGGGTCGGCATGGACGCCGCGACGCGCCGCGCGCGGCCGGGCGCCGGACGCCGTGCCGGTCGCCGGCACGCGCGCCTCGCTTCTTGCCGGAGCGGACGAGGCGCAGACGCTGCTTCTGCGAGAGGCGGTGATCCTCGCCACGCTGATCCGGGCGCCCTGCCTGCTGGAAGAATTCGGTCACGCGTTGGAGGAGATGGACTTTGCCGGTCCCGGCCATGCCGCGGTCGCGGCACTTCTGCTTTCATGTGACCCGCAGGACACCCAGGCGGGGATCGAGGAGAAGATCCTTGCAGGTCTTGGCCCCGAAGCCCTTGAAACACTGCACGCGCCACGCCATGTGTCGCTGGCCCCGTCGGTGCGAAAGCCCGGTGACACGGAGCTGGCCCGCCTGTGCCTGACAGAGGAATTCGCCAAACTTGCCGCCCTGCGCGGCGCCGTGCGCGAGATTGAAGAGGCGGTGGCCGGTTTTGCCGAGGCGCCGGAAGCCTGGATAGACCATCGCCTGAGCCTGTCGGCGCGGGCACGTGAAATGGCCGGCCGGAATCAGGACAACGACAGGGCCGACTTTGATATTGCCGAGAACGGTGCCCGCATTGACCGGGACGAACGCTCGGATCTGGACGCGCTGCTCAACGCCATCGGGCTGGACGGGCCCGGCGGCGGCACCGGGCGGCAGGAGTGACAACAATGGCCCGGTACTTGGAATTCCGGGCCAGCACAGATATGGCGGGTGGCGCTCAGCGATTCGTGCGCTATTGATTCGTTTCAATCGCGAAAACGAATCAGCCTCCCGCGAACAGGAGATCTGAATGGCAGCCAAGGACACCGAAGACCGCAAGCCCGACGACGCCGAGCAGGAGATGACGCTCGACATGAGCCAGGCGGCGGTCAAGAAGATGATCGCGGAAGCCCGGGAGAAGGGCTACATCACCTACGATCAGCTCAATCAGGTGCTGCCGCCGGACCAAGTCTCCTCCGAACAGATCGAAGACGTGATGTCCATGCTCTCCGAGATGGGCATCAATGTCATCGAGGGTGAAGAGGCCGAGGAGGAAGAGGGCGGCGAGAAGAAGGGCGGTTCGACCGACGTTGTGGAAACGTCGACCTCCCGCGAGGTTGCCGTCGCCACCACCGAAACCGAGAAGCTGGACCGGACAGACGACCCGGTGCGCATGTACCTGCGCGAGATGGGCTCGGTGGAACTGCTCAGCCGCGAGGGCGAGATCGCCATCGCCAAGCGCATCGAGGCCGGTCGCAACACGATGATCGCCGGGCTCTGCGAGAGCCCGCTGACCTTCCAGGCCATCACCATCTGGCGCGACGAACTGCTGGCCGAAGAGATCCTGCTGCGCGACGTGATCGACCTGGAGACGACCTTCGGGCGCGGCATGGAAGAAGACGGCGACGACGCCGAGGAACCCGTTGTTGAGGGGATCGCCGTCGAGGCCAAGCCGGAGGCGAAGTCGGAGGAGCCGGAGTACGACGCCGACGGCAACCCGATCAAGCGCGAGGACGATGACGACGACGACGAGCAGGCCAACATGTCGCTCGCCGCGATGGAGGCCGCGCTGAAGCCGCGGGTGCTCGAAATCCTCGACCGCATCGCCCGCGATTTCTCCGATCTGGAGGAGATGCAGGACGCGCGGATGTCGGCGACGCTGAACGAGGACGGATCGTTCTCGGCCGGCGAGGAGGCGCGGTATCAGAAGCTGCGCTCGGAGATCGTCGAACTGGTCAACGAGCTGCACCTCCACAACAACCGGATCGAGGCGCTGATCGACCAGCTTTACGGCATCAACCGCAAGATCATGTCGATCGACAGCTCCATGGTGAAGCTGGCCGACCAGGCGCGCATCAACCGGCGCGAGTTCATCGAGGCCTACAAGGGCTACGAGCTGGACCCGACCTGGATGGAACGCATGGGCGACAAGCCCGGCCGCGGCTGGGCGGCGCTGTTCGAGCGCTCCACCGAGAAAGTCGCCGAGTTGCGCAGCGAGATGGCCCAGGTCGGCACCTATGTGGGTGTGGATATCCCGGAATTCCGCCGCATCGTGCAGCAGGTCCAGAAGGGCGAGAAGGAAGCCCGTCAGGCCAAGAAGGAAATGGTCGAGGCGAACCTGCGCCTCGTGATCTCGATTGCCAAGAAATACACGAACCGCGGCTTGCAATTCCTTGATCTCATTCAGGAAGGCAACATCGGCCTGATGAAGGCGGTGGACAAGTTCGAATATCGCCGCGGCTACAAGTTCTCGACCTACGCGACCTGGTGGATCCGTCAGGCGATCACCCGCTCGATTGCGGATCAGGCCCGCACGATCCGTATCCCGGTGCACATGATCGAGACGATCAACAAGCTGGTCCGCACCGGGCGCCAGATGCTGCACGAGATCGGCCGGGAACCGACGCCGGAGGAATTGGCCGAGAAGCTGCAGATGCCGCTGGAGAAGGTCCGCAAGGTGATGAAGATCGCCAAGGAGCCGATCTCCCTCGAAACGCCGATCGGCGACGAGGAGGACAGCCAGCTTGGCGATTTCATCGAGGACAAGAACGCCGTCCTGCCGCTCGACTCAGCCATTCAGGAGAACCTGAAGGAGACCACGACGCGGGTTCTGGCCTCGCTCACGCCGCGTGAGGAACGGGTTTTGCGGATGCGGTTCGGCATCGGCATGAACACAGACCACACGCTCGAAGAGGTCGGACAGCAGTTCAGCGTGACCCGCGAGCGGATTCGGCAGATCGAAGCGAAAGCGCTGCGCAAGCTCAAGCACCCGAGCCGGAGCCGGAAGCTGCGGAGTTTCCTCGACCAGTAGTGTGGCCGACGTACCTGGGCGACGAACAAACGGTCAGCCATCTGGACAAGCCGGCGGAGCGTTGGTGCGGTGGGAGTCGCCCGGCGCGGCTACGCAGTAGGCTTCGTGACCGGCAACGTCATGGATATCGACCTCCCAGTCCCCCGAGATTTTCGGAACGGGGGTATTCGACGCCTACCTGCACCGGCACTATGGAACGCGGATGCCCAATGGGTGGCGGTGCGCCATCCCGGACGGAGGGTCCTGCAACAAACCGGGAAAGGTAGATCATGTCGCTATTGTCGAGACTCTTTGGTGGTGGTTCGGGAGCGAGCGGTGGTTCGGGCGCGAAGGCCGATCCGGAGACCTACAAGGATTTCAATATCTTCGTCGAGCCGATCAAGGACACGGGTGGCTACAGGGTTTGCGCCCGGATCGAGAAGGATTCGGAGGGCGAGGCGCGGAGCCACATGATGATTCGCGCGGACGTGTGCAACTCGGAAGATCAGGCGCGCGAGATTTCGAGCGCCAAGGCGAAGACCTTGATCGACGAGATGGGCGAGGCGATTTTCGACTAGGCGCGGCAGCCTCACCGGCCATTGTCGCGCAATGCGTGGCTGTCCGCATCCTTCTGGCCAGACGGGGTGACGCCGGCCAATACCACGCCTCGTGGTCAGAAGCCGCGCGCGATTCCCGCGTGCTGAAACGCGTCAAAGCCAGTGTAGCGGTGCGATGAATTGCAGAGGAACGAGCCATTGCCTGCGGCCATGGTGGCGAGCAGGCGGTCGAGCAGGCGGTACTGGCCGGAATTCTTCGTGTAGGCGCCAGTGGCCAGCGCAAACTCGACCTTGGCAACCAGTGCAGGCGTGAATTTGTAGTGTCTGATCGGCAGGACGATCCGCGCGCTGCGCGCCTTCGCGATACTGTGTTCGTTTCGCAATTTGCGCCCCGCGTTCCACTTGACGAATGCGGCCTTTCTCAACCGATGCAGGAACGGGGCAGTTTGGCCGTAGAACAGGTTCGTCAACCGCCGGGCGGGCGGTATTGGCTTCGTCCGAATCCCGTATTTTCGACAGAGGCGCTCACGCGCGCCGCCGTAGATCTCAAGCGGAGGCCCGAATGGATGGGGGAGCAGATGCGGAACGGCATCGAAGTACCAATCCTGTTGGGGTGAAAACTCAACATCACTACGCAACTCACTGATAACATGTACGTTGATTGGATACATGTCGACCATCGCGCCGTAGGCTAGATCGTGGCCCTCGCGTTCCAGGCGGGCCGCCAGCGCAGGAAAACTCATGCCGTCCGGAAGGTCGATGAACTCGTCAATGTCCACGTGGAGCGTCCAGCAGTCATCGCTCCAGCGGGACAGGAGTTCGCGCCGCCAGAGCATCTTTGCCTTGGTCCTTCGCCCGTCCGGACCTGTCAGTTCGTCGCCGTAGCGATAGGGGCTGCGCAACAGGGTCACGTCGGGTTGGGCCAGAGCATATTCACGTGCTCCGTCGTCCGAAGCGTCGTCCAACAGCACAAAGTGGTCCACGCCAAGCCGACGGTAGTGGTCCAGAAATGCCGGCAGGAAATAGATCTCGTTGCGCATGAGCGCCGACAACGTGAATCCGGATGCGCCGGATTTCGCATGCTGCACAATCTGAAGGAGTTCCGAATTCATCAGGTATGTGTCTTCGATCTTGTGGCTGTACCGCTAACCAGCGGCACCGCGCGACATGTCCGGGGCTGCGCCGTGGAAGACATGATTATCGAATGTGGGTCTGTCGTGAAACCGCTCTGAAACGCGATAACGCGCCGGGATACGCGGAGTTTGCGTCAGGTCGATGCCGAAACAGTCGACCGCCTCCTGCGTTGGGCGGACGTGGTCGGGCAGAGCGCCCAACATCTCCTCCCGTCGGTCACGCGGTACCTCAAAGTGCCGGTGGAGTCTTACTCCCACTCGATCGTGCCCGGCGGTTTGGAGGTGATGTCGTAGGTGACACGGTTGATCCCGCCGACCTCGTTGATGATCCGCGTCGCGGTCTCGCCCAGGAACTCGTGGGTGAAGGGGTAGTAATCGGCGGTCATCCCGTCGACGCTCGTCACGGCGCGGAGCGCGCAGGCGTAATCGTAGGTGCGACCGTCGCCCATGACACCGACGGTGCGGACCGGAAGGATGGCGACGAACGCCTGCCAGATCTCGTCGTAGAGCCCGTGCTTGCGGATCTGGTCGATATAGACGGCATCGGCCTCGCGCAGGATGTCGAGCTTGGCGCGGGTGATCTCGCCGGGGCAGCGAATGGCGAGGCCCGGGCCGGGGAAGGGGTGGCGGCCGATGAAGCTTTGCGGCAGGCCCAGTTCCCGCCCCAGGGCGCGAACCTCGTCCTTGAAGAGTTCGCGCAGGGGCTCAACGAGTTTCAGCCCCATCTTTTCCGGCAGGCCGCCGACGTTGTGGTGGCTCTTGATCGTGACCGAGGGGCCGCCGGAGAAGGAAACGGATTCGATCACGTCCGGATAGAGTGTGCCCTGCGCGAGGAATTCGGCGCCGCCGACCTCGTTGGCGTGTTCCTGGAAGACGTCGATGAAGAGCTTGCCGATGGTCTTTCGCTTCACTTCCGGGTCGCTGACGCCTTCGAGCGCGCCCAGGAAGCGCTCGGAATCGTCGGCGGCGATGAGCGGGATATTGTAGTTGTCGCGGAACATCGAGATGACTTCCTCGGCCTCGCCCTTCCGCAGGAGGCCGTGGTCGACGAAGACGCAGGTGAGCTGATCGCCGATTGCCTCGTGGATCAAGACAGCCGCGACCGAACTGTCGACGCCGCCGGAGAGGCCGCAGATCACCTTGCCGTCGCCGACCTGTTCGCGGATCTTGGCGATGGCTTCCTCGCGGTAGGCGCCCATGGTCCAGTCGCCCTTGAAGCCGGCCATTTTCACGAAATTCTCATAGAGTTTCGCGCCGTTCGGCGTGTGGTGTACCTCCGGGTGGAACTGGACGGCGTAGAATTGCCGCGCCGGATCGGCGGTGATGGCGAAGGGGGCGCCGGGGGAGGTGCCGCAGACCTCGAAGCCGGGGGCGATCTCGCTCACGTGGTCGCCGTGGGACATCCAGACCTGTTCGCGTTCGGCCGCAAACCAGCCGTCCAGCAGGGGGAGGCGTGCCGCGGTCGGCGTGACATAGGCGCGGCCGAACTCCGCCGTGGCATGTTCTCCCGCCTCAACCTTGCCGCCAAGATCCTGCATCATCACCTGCTGGCCGTAGCAGATGCCGAGGATCGGCACGCCGAGGTCGTAGACCCCTTTGGGGGGGCGCGGGCTGCCCTCGCGGGTCACGGAATCCGGTCCGCCGGAGAAGATCACCGCGCGCGGCGCAAATGTCGCCAGAAATGCGTCGCTGACGTTCTGGTACGGGTGGATTTCGCAATAGACATTGAGCTCGCGAAGGCGGCGCGCGATGAGCTGCGTCACCTGGGAGCCGAAGTCGATGATCAAGAGGCGGTCGTGGATCGGGTCGGTCATGGCGCCTGACTATGGGGCCGCGCCTCCACGTGCAAGGGGCCAGACGGAGCGCCCCATCGAAAGAACAAGAGCGCGCTGCGTGGGCGACGGTTTTCTACCCGCGCGGCCCCGGATTGCGGCGGGGTGCCGATCTGCCGCGCTTGGGGCGCGACGCTGGTACGGGGGACAGGGCGCGGTTCCTCACGCGGGAGCGTGCGGCGCTTCCAAGTATGCGGCGAGCAGGTCGAAAACGGTCCGGATGCGGCGACTGCGTGCGAGGTCGCGGTGGGCCACGAGCCAGATCGGAAAGGTGATCGGGGCCATGTCGGGCAGAACGCGCGACACCCCCGGTTCCGCGTCGCCGAGGCCGGTCGGTACCGCGCCGATCCCCGCGCCGGCCCGGATCAAGGCCCAGTGTACCAGGTGGTTGGCGGCGATCATCGGGAAATTCGACGCCGACAGCGAAAGGCCCAGTGAATTGAGCTGCTCGATGTACCGTGTGTCCCGGTCGAAACCGATGAAATCGGCCGTAGAGAGCGCTTCCGCGGTGATCGGCTGCGGGAGGCGCGCGATATACGCGTCGCTGGCGAACAGATGGGCGGTGTCGTCGCGAAGCCTGCGGGCGATCAGGTCCGGATCGGTCGGCCGCGTGTTGCGAATTGCGATGTCGGCCTCGCGCCGGCGGAGGTTTTGCACCGTGTTCGTGGCGACGATCTCCACCTCGATGCCCGGATGCTGCTGGCGCAGGCGGGTCACAAACGGGGGCAAGAGCCAGGCGGAATAGGTATCGCTCGCCGTCAGGCAGACGTGCCCCTCGATCTGTTGCGATTGTCCGGCCGCGCCACGGGAGAAATTGGCGGCCGCCTCGCCCATGCCGCGCACGTGATCGAGCAGATCGAGCCCGGCCGGGGTCAGTTCGAGACCGCGGCCGGAGCGTTCGAAGAGCGCAACGGACAATTCCTCTTCCAACGCGGCAACCTGCCGGCCGAGCGTTGGCTGCGCCATTCCGAGGGCGCGCGCAGCCGCCGACAACGAGCCTTCCTCCGCGGTGACGAGGAAGGCCCGCGCCCGGTTCCAGTCGAATCTCACAGAGCGCCAATCCATGCCTTTTTGCATAGCAGATCGCCGAAACTCGTCAATTTCATCTGCGCTTCGGCATGGGTAAATCGACCGTAAGAGAGAAACGGAACGAGACACAGAGACGCGAAAGGAACCGGACCATGAAAGCGATCAAGTACGACCAATACGGACCGGCAAGCGTGCTGGACCTTCGCGAGGTTCCGCGACCCGAACCGGGACGCGGCGAATTGCTGGTTCGGGTGGCGGCAAGTGCGGTCACCACTGCCGACTGGCGGTTGCGGGCATCGGCCTTTCCCGGCGGGCTCTGGCTGCCCGGGCGTCTGATGACCGGCCTGCGGCGACCGCGCAAGAATATCCTCGGCGGCGCCTTCGCTGGCGAAGTGGTGGCGCTCGGCGAGGGCGCGGAGACCGAGGGCTTTTCCGTCGGTGATCCCGTCTTCGGGTTTTCCGGGTTCGGGGCCCATGCCGAATACCTCGCGATGCCGGCAAGCGGCGCGGTGGTGAAAAGGCCCGAGGCGCTTTCCCCAGCGGAGGCGGCGTCACTGCCGTTCGGTGGATTGTCGGCATTGGTGTTTCTTCGCGATGTCGCCAAGGTGCAGCCGGGGCACCGGGTGCTGATCGTTGGCGCCACCGGTGCAGTGGGCGCCCTTGCCGTTCAGATCGCCCGGGCCCTGGGCGCGGAGGTGACCGGGGTGAGCAGTACACCGAACCTGGGACTGGCGCGCGAACTCGGGGCGCAGCACGTGATCGACTACCGCACCGAGTCCATCGCGGAGACGGGGCGCCGTTTCGATGTGGTGTTCGACACGGTCGGAGCGTTGGATTTCGCCGCGGCGCGCGGCGTGTTGGCTGCTGGCGGAGTTTTCGCGCCACTCAATTTCGGGCTGAGGGAAATGGCGCAAGCGCTCTTCAATCCGCTGCGGCGCGATGCGCGTCTGGCGTTGGCCGTGAGCGGTGATCGGAAGGCGGACCTTGAAGAACTTGCCGGTCTTGTTGCCAGCGGCAATCTGCGGCCCGTGGTCGATCAGGTCTATCCACTGGCCGAGGCCCGCGCTGCGCATTTGGCCGTGGAGAGCCGCCACAGACGCGGAACGGTGCTCCTTGCCATGCCGGATTAAGGGCAGGCGGCGCATCTGGCATACGCCACCAAGCTGCCGCGGGATGTCGCTTTTCTCCCTTTCAGGCCGCAATTTCGCGCCGGAATGGGTGCTGGTGCGGGTAGATTTGTCCGCAACAACGAGCGTTGATGAGGAATGACCATGGCGGAAGAGAAGGCGCGGCGGCGCGGGCGCGGCGGCGGCGGGGCGGCCCGGCGGGCGGAGCGTACGGCCACGAAGATCGACTGCGCCAAGGTCATCTCCCGCGCGATTCCCAACATGGAAATGCTCTCCGAGGACGCGCTGGCAATCATCGAACACAACGCGGAAACCGTGCTGGAGGAAATCGGCGTTGCATTCGTCGAGAACCCGGCGGCGCTCGAACGCTGGAAAGCGGCGGGGGCAGATGTGCAGGGGGAACGGGTTCATATCCCAAGGGGTCTCGCGCGGAAGCTCTGTGCGACGGCGCCCGAACGCTTCGTCCAGCACGCCCGCAATCCGGAGCGCTCGGTGGAAATCGGCGGTCGAAACCTTGTGCTTGCGCCGGTCTATGGCCCGCCCTTCGTGCGCGACCGCGATGGCGGGCGCCGCTATGCCACGATGGAGGATTTTCGCAACTTCGTGAAACTCGGCTACATGTCGAGATGGCTGCATCATTCCGGCGGCACGGTTTGCGAACCCACCGACGTTGCGGTGAACAAGCGTCACCTCGATATGTTGCTCGCCCACATGACGCTCAGCGACAAGCCCTTCATGGGCTCCGTCACGGAGCCGTCGCGGGCGCGGGATTCGGTCGCGATGTGCGAGATCCTCTTTGGCGGGCTCGACGGGCGCACGGTGATGACCTCGTTGATCAACATCAACTCGCCGCTGACCTTCGACGCCACGATGATGGGGGCGCTGGAGGTCTATGCCGAGGCCAACCAGGCCTGCATCATCTCGCCCTTCATCGTCGGCGGGGCGATGGCACCGGTCTCGGTCATGGGCACGCTGACGCAGGTGCTGGCCGAGGTGTTGGCAGGCGTTGCCTATTCCCAGCTTCTCCGGCCCGGCGCGCCGGTGATCTTCGGCGCCTTCGTGACGTCCATCGACATGAATTCCGGTGCGCCCACGTTCGGCACGCCGGAGGCGGCGCAGATCACCTACGGTGCGGGGCAACTCGCCCGGCGGCTCGGGTTGCCCTACCGGTCGGCGGGCGCCTTCAACGGCTCCAAGTTGCCGGATGCGCAAGCCGCCTATGAATCCGCCAATTCGCTGAATGCCGGTCTGTTGTCCGGGGTCAATTTCATGCTCCATGCCTGCGGCTGGCTGGAGGGCGGGCTGGTCGCCTCCTTCGAGAAATTCGTGATGGATGCCGACCAGCTTGGCGTGCTGCACCGCCTGGCCGCCGGCGTCCCTGAGGACGAGGAGGCGCAGGCGATGGACGCGATCCGCGAAGTGGGGCCGGGGGGGCACTACCTCGGCTGCGCCCATACCCAGCGGCACTTCAAGGACGCGTTCTGGCGGAGCGACCTGCTGGATTACAAGCCCTTCGAGACATGGGAGGAGGAAGGCGCACGCGATACCTTCGCGCTGGCCTCTGAGCGTGTGGAGAAGCTGCTGGCGCAGTATCAGGCGCCGGCGATGGACGACGCCACGAGGCAAGCGCTGGAAGACTTCGTCGAGAAACGCAAGGCCGAAGAGCCCGACGCCTTCGTCTGAGCGCGCCGGAGGGGGCAGGGACCCGGTGCGCAGCGCATCCGGGGCTTTGTTCAGCGCGGAAAGAGCCGCGTGATCCCCACCGCCCCGGCGCGTGCGAGTTCCGGGTTCAGCGACATGGGGATGTATTCTCCCTGCCGCCACAGTTCGCCCAGATCGTCGTAGTGCCGGCTGAGCGGGTGGCCAGACTGGCCGGTGGCCGTCACGAAGACCGACGAATCCGGGTCCGCGAAATCGTAGACGCCCCGGAACCCCGCGGCATGGACATTTGCGAAGGGGGTTGGACCCTGACCGCTGGTTTTTGCCCGTTGCAGCGTGTTGTCGCCGCCCGATGTGGATTGCCGGATATTGACGAACCAGCGGAGCACCGGGATGTCTCCCAGCACCTGATGATTGTGCTGGGCTTCGTGGGCGTCGCCCCAACGCAGGCTTTCGAGCGCCGATCCGTAGGTTTCCCCGATCCACAACAGGGCCTCGTCCAGGGCGATCCGAGCGGTATCGGTACAGGTCTCGATCATTGTCGATTGCTTGATGTCGCACCAGGCCGCCGCCCCGTCGATATCCCGGAAGACCCGTTCGATGAAGATCGGATCGGGGTGGACGAAGGCGTCGGAAAGCGGGCCGATCTCGTCAACGATCAGCTTGTGCTGCAGGCGTTTGAGCCAGGCGGCGTAGATCAGCGGCTCCGGAAGGTGCTCGTTCATCTCGCCGTTCCAGTTGGCGAGCAGTTCAAGCGCCAGTTGGCGCTGGCGTTCCGGCGTGCCGTCTTCGGCCGCTTCGCCGGTGTACCACAGGTCGCGCGCGATCAGCGGCAGCAGAGACCGGGCGGTGACCGACACCGTGTCGAGCTGTGCCGCGATGAAACTCTCCCGCGTATGTACGTCGCGCTCGGCCATCAGCTTGCGCCAGCGCTGGATGCGCTGCGTGTCGCCCCAGGTGAAACTCACGTGGTCGGGAAAGGGGGCGTCGGTGATGCGGTTGTTGGTCGTGCCAACGACGCCGGTTGCCGGGTCGATACTGTGCGGGTTGGTTTCGAAGGCCTTCGTGCCGCGCCAGCGGTTCGCCTGCTCCCAGCCCAGGGAGGGCAGGCGGCCGCGGCTGAAATGCGCCGCGTCGCGGTTCGGGATCCTGCCAAAGAGCTGCATCGCGATCGCCGTGCCATCGGCGAGCGCCATGTTGAGGGCCGGCGCGACGTAATCGTGCCCGGCCGCGCGTCCCTCCTCGACCGAGCCCGCGCGCATCAGTTTCATCCCGGCGCTCACAGAGCGGTCGGCGGCGTCGAGCCCGGTCCAGGCGAGCGCGGCCACGTGACCGGCCGGCGTGATCTGTGCCAGATCGAAGTGGTTTCCGGGCAGCACCGGCCCGTTCTCGGTCCAGCGCAGCGTGATGGTGACCGGGTCGGCCTCCTTCACGCGGATGATCGAGCGTTCGGTGCGGAAGGGCCGCCATCCGTCGGGGGTGCGATACTCCTGGCGGTTGGCGGGGTTCAGTTCTTCCATGTAGAGATCCTGGTCATCCGCATGGGCGACGGTGATTCCCCAGCCCAGATTCTCCGAGCGCCCGCTCAGCACCACGGGCATGCCCGGGATCGTGCCGCCGATCACCCCGCCGGACGAGAGCTCCAGCCGGGCCAGATACCAGATCGTCGGTGCGCTCAACCTCAGGTGCGGGTCGTTCGCGAGAAGCGTGGCGCCCGCAGCCGAGCGTTCCGGCGCCGCGGCCCAGGCGTTCGACGCGCCGGCCATGCCGGGCGCATGGAACGGCGCGAGCGGTGGTGGCGCCCAGGTGGCAGCCTGCGGGTGGCGGGGAAGGTCGGGGAAAAGCGCGCCATAATCTGCCGACAGCGACCCTTCGAGCCCGTCGGGAACATCGGGCATCAGGTCGGCAAGGCGGGCATCCGACAACACCAGCGCCGCCCGTGCGCGCAACACCTCGTTCTGCATGTGCCCGGTCATGTCCAGCGCCATCAGCTTTTCGATCGCCAGCGTGTCTGCGGGCTGCCACGGCGCGATTTCCGGCGTGAACAGGAAGAACTCCGGGGCGCCGCGTCCAAGGGCCTGTGCGTTCACCGTGTCGATCCAGGCATTCACCCCGGCGGCGTATGCTCTGAGCGCGGTGAGGGTTTCGCCGTCCTGCGCCGCCACGGAGCTGCTGGCGAGGCGGTAGATATCGAGCCGCCGCATCAATTCGTCGGTCTGGACGGTGCGGGCTCCGAACAGTTCCGAGAGCCGCCCCTGCGCGGTCCGCCGCATCAGCGTCATCTGCCAGAGCCGGTCCTGGGCATGGGCGAAGCCGAGGCCAAAGAACACGTCGGCGTCCGTCTCGCCGAAGATATGCGGCACGTTCGCGTTATCGCGCACGATCTCCACCGGCGCATCCAGCCCGGCCAGCCTGTACTCGGCGTCATAGTCGGGCAGGGAGCTCGCGGCGAAGTAATAGACGAGCACCGCCGCCCCCGCAGCCAGTAGCGCGACGACGGTGAAGAGCCGCAAAGTCCAGCGGAAAACCCGATCCATTCTGCCCCTCTCTATTGACCGGCGGTCCCAGCCGGGTAGGTCTGGGAGAAACCTAATGCGCCCGGACGATGGGGGAAACCGCCAAGCGGTCCCTTTGCCGGGGCGCGGCAGGCGAAACAAGGCTGACGAAAGGGAAGAGCATGGCAAAGGTCGCGTTTCTGGGCTTGGGGGTAATGGGCTATCCGATGGCGGGGCACCTGGCGGCGGCCGGGCACGAGGTGACGGTCTACAACCGCACCGCCGCCAAGGCGGACGCATGGGTCGCCCAGCACGGCGGCGCGGCGGCGCCGACACCGGCCGAGGCAGCGAAGGGGGCGGAGTTCGTCCTATCCTGCGTGGGCAACGACGACGATCTGCGACAGGTCTGCACCGGCGCTGACGGTGCCTTCGCCGGCATGGCCGCAGGCAGTGTCTTCGTGGATCACACGACCGTTTCCGCTGCCGTGACGCGGGAGCTCCATGCCGCTGGCAACGAGATGGGGATATCCCTCGTCGATGCGCCGGTTTCCGGCGGGCAGGCGGGGGCGGAGAACGGCCAGCTCGTCGTGATGTGCGGCGGCGATGAGGATGCCTACAAGCGGGCCGAACCCATTATCGATTCCTTCGCCAAGGCCTGCCGCCGGATGGGAGAGAGCGGCGCCGGCCAGCTGACCAAGATGGTCAACCAGATCTGTATCGCCGGGCTGGTGCAGGGGCTGTCCGAAGGGTTGCACTTCGCCGAGAAGGCGGGGCTCGACGGGCGCGCTGTGATCGACGTGATCGGCGGCGGCGCGGCCGGTTCGTGGCAGATGCTGAACCGCTACGAAACCATGCTGGACGACCATTTCGAGCACGGGTTCGCGGTGGACTGGATGCGCAAGGACCTCAACATCTGCCTGTCCACCGCCGACGAGACCGGCGCCAGCCTGCCGGTCACGGCACTGGTGGACCAGTTCTACAAGGACGTGCAGAAGATGGGCGGCGGCCGCTGGGATACGTCGTCGCTGTTCAAGCGGCTACGCGCCATGGGGTGACCTTGAGGCCTCGGTCGGCCGGGGCAACCGGCGCGGCCGAGAGCACGGCGGTTTCGACTTGATTGTGTGCCCGTTCGCGCCCCGTTCCGATGTCTGCCTCCGGACGGGCGTTGTCGTCTCCTCGCAAGAACGCCCCGCCGAATCGACGGGGCGTTCGATGCTTGATCTTTCAGGTCAGTGCCGTCAGGAGGCGGCGCCGATCAGGCCCATGCTCTCCAGTTTCAGCAGGACCTGCTGGGCGCAGTAATCCACGTCGACCGTTTCGGTATCCAGACGCAGTTCGGGGGTCTCCGGCACGTCGTAGGGATCGGAGATCCCGGTGAACTCCTTGATCTTGCCCTCGCGGGCCAGCTTGTAGAGCCCCTTGCGGTCCCGGCGCTCGCATTCCTCGATGGAGGTGGCGACATGCACTTCCACGAAGGCGCCGTATTGCTCGATCTCCTCGCGCACGGCGCGGCGGGTCGTTGCATAGGGCGCGATCGGCGCGCAGATGGCGATACCGCCGTTCTTGGTGATCTCCGAGGCGACGTAGCCGATACGGCGGATGTTCAGGTCGCGGTGCTCCTTGGAGAAGCCCAGCTCGCTGGACAGGTTCTTCCGCACGATATCGCCGTCGAGCAGCGTCGTCGGGCGGCCACCCATTTCCATCAGCTTGATCATCAGCGCGTTGGCGATGGTCGACTTGCCGGAACCGGAGAAGCCGGTGAAGAACACGGTGAAGCCCTGCTTGGCCCGCGGCGGACGGGTGCGGCGCAGCTCCTTGACCACGTCGGGGAAGGAGAACCACTCGGGGATTTCCAGCCCCTCGGACAGGCGGCGGCGCAGCTCGGTGCCGGAGATGTTGAGGATGGTCACGTCATCCTTGTCCGCGATCTCGTCCATCGGTTCGTATTGGGCGCGGTCCTGCACGTAGACCATGTGTTTGAAGGGCAGCATCTCGATGCCCATTTCCTCTTCGTATTTCTTGAAGAGGTCCTGTGCGTCGTAGGGGCCGTAGAAATCCTCGCCGGCGGAGTTCGAGCCCGGGCCGGCATGGTCGCGGCCGACGATGAAGTGGGTCACGCCGTGGTTCTTGCGGATCAGCCCGTGCCAGACCGCCTCGCGCGGGCCGGCCATGCGCATGGCCAGCGGCAGGAGCGACATGGTGGTGGTGGCGGCCGGGTATTGGTCCAGCACCGCCTCGTAGCAGCGCACGCGGGTGAAGTGGTCGATATCGCCCGGCTTGGTCATGCCGACGATCGGGTGAATCAGCAGGTTGGCCTGCGCTTCCTTGGCGGCCCGGAAGGTCAGTTCCTGGTGGGCGCGGTGCAGCGGGTTGCGGGTCTGGAAGGCGACGACCTTGCGCCAGCCGAGCTTGCGGAAGTAGGCGCGCAACTCGTTCGGCGTGTCGCGGCGGGCGCGGAAGTCGTAATGCATCGGCGCCTGGATGCCGGTGATCGGGCCGCCGAGATAGACGGGGCCGGCATGGTTGTGCAGGTAGTTGACGGCCGGGTGGGCATCGTCGTCGGCGCCGAAGACCTTCTCGGCCTCCTTGGACTTGTTCGGGGTCCAGTTGTCCGTGACCGACATGATCGCCAGGATCACGCCTTCGGGGTCACGCAGGGCGATGTCCTGACCCGCTTCGATGCTGCCGGCGAATTCCTCGCTCACGTCCAGCGTGATCGGCATCGGCCAGAGCGACCCGTCGGCGAGACGCATGTTTTCTACGACACCGTCGTAGTCTTCCTCCGACAGGAAACCCTTCAGCGGGTTGAAGGCGCCGTTCATCAGCAGTTCGAGGTCGCAGATCTGGCGCGGAGACAGATCCCAGCTTGGCAGCTCGGCCGCTTCCACCTTCAGTTTCTGAGCGCTCTCGTAGCTCACGTAGAGCTCGGGGATGGGCGCATGTTGGTTCTGCATCGTTGTGGTCCTGTGTTGAAAAGGGTTGAGACCGCTCGTTGTGCCGGTCAGTTCTGCATGAAGGGCGTCGTATTCCGCGAATTTGCGCGCAAGAAATTTGTCGCGCAGGCGGGCTTGCTGGACGGCGCCGCGGTTGGTGATGGAATAGGCGAAGCGCTGGCGCTTGTCGGGGCCGTCGCGCTCGGTGACATTTACAAGGCCGGCATCCGTTGCCGCACGAAGCTGTGCGTTCAGCCGCCCCAGCGACACGCCAAGCGCCGTCGCCGTGGCCCGTTGCGATGCTTCCGGCGCAAGGTCGAGCTGGCGCAGCAGTCGGAAGAGGAGGTCCTCATCCTCTGGTGTCGTGGCTTTTTCGCGGAGGGGCGGCATCGGCGACTCATGATGTGTTCACGGGTGAACGCATGTCATGAAACCGACCGGACGCAAAGGGGGGGGGACCCCGGCAATTGGGCGATTTGGCGGACTGCTGCCGGCACGCAACACATGCGCGTCTGGCTGTAAGGCGGGCGGGCACGGTCCGTGGGGAATGGGAATGATTGCGCGCGGGGCCGAAACGATGGGTCCGGCGGCGCGGGCCGGTCGTGGCCAGTGCGGGGCGGGTTCAGGCCGGGATTCGATCCGGTATCCTCCGCGCAGGCCGCGCATCGCCGGTCCGTGGGGCGGCGATGGACGGTTGGGCGGCAGCGTTTTATCTCCGAGATCCCGAACGACCTCGGAGCGTGTCGCTTGCGGTGACGGATCGCCGGCCTGACGGCCTCGGTTCCGTGCCGGAGGGGCGGTGTGCCGGACGCGTCTTTCTGGCCGAAGGGTACGGGGTCAGATCACTCTAGGCGCTGTGGCGGCGACGGACGCTGGGCGGGCGACCCTCCAGAGTGAGCTGGCTGTCGTTGCGGGCCTTGGTGGAGACGACGCGGCCCTTGGAGATCACGGCGAGCCGGTCGGGGCGGAGGCGAACCGCCTCGATGGGGTCGCCCGCATCCAGAACAACGAGCGAAGCGGTGTTGCCCTCGGCGAGACCGTAGCCGTCCAGATGGAGGATTGCGGCATTCTCCGTTGTCACCATGTCGAAGCAACGACGCATCTCTTCGGGTGCGGTCATCTGGGCAACGTGAAGGCCCATGAAGGCGACATCCAGCATGTCCCCGGTGCCGAGGCTGTACCACGGGTCGCGCACGCAATCCTGGCCCCATCCAACAGTGATGCCCTGTGCGTGCATTTCCTTCACCCGGGTCAGCCCCCGCCGCTTGGGGAAGGTGTCGTGGCGCCCCTGCAGGACGATATTGATCAGCGGGTTGGGAATGGCAGTGATCTCGGCCTCTGCGATGAGGGGCAGCAGCTTGGAGACATAGTAATTGTCCATCGAATGCATCGAGGTCAGGTGCGAGCCGGCGACGCGCCCGTTGAGGCCCAGGCGCTGTGTCTCGTAGGCGAGCGTTTCGATGTGACGGCTCATGGGATCGTCGGTCTCGTCGCAATGCATGTCGACGAGAAGGCCGCGTTCGGCGGCGATTTCGCACAGCGCGCGGACCGAGGCGCGGCCCTCGTCCATCGTGCGCTCGAAATGCGGGATGCCGCCGACCACGTCCACGCCCATGTCGAGCGCCCGGAGCGTATTGGCGCGAGCGGTCGGATCGCGGAAGAACCCGTCCTGCGGGAAGGCAACGAGTTGCAGATCGAGATACGGTTTCACGCGCTCGCGGACCTCAAGCATCGCGGTGACGCCCTTCAGTTCATCGTCGCAGGTATCCACGTGGCTGCGGATGGCCAGAAGTCCGAGGCTCACAGCCCAGTCGCAATAGGCCAGCGCGCGGTCGACCATGGCGTCCACGGTCGTACTGGACTTCAGTTCCCCCCAGAGCGCGATTCCTTCGAGCAGCGTGCCGGAGGCGTTTATCCGGGGTGTGCCGTAGCTGAGCGTCGCATCCATATGAAAATGCGGATCGACGAAGGGTGGGGAGACGAGGTCTCCGGTGGCGTCGATCTCCGTGCCGGCGGTCGATCCGGAAAGATCCCCGACGGCGGCGATGGTGGCGCCGGTGATGCCGATATCCGCGCGTGTACCATCCGGGAGCGTTCCGCCCGTCACGAGGATGTCGAATTCGGCCATTAGCGTTCTCCGCGGTTGTAAGGTACCATCAGCGCCTCCGGCACTTCGGCGCGCCGCGACATGAGCACGAGCGCGAGGATCGAGAGCACATAGGGCACCATGAGGAAGATCTGGTAAGGCACCACGGCGCCCAGCGGCGTCTGCTGCATCCGGATCTGGAGCGCATCGAAGGCCGCGAAAAGGATCGCGCCGAGCAATGCCTTGCCCGGTCGCCAGGCGCCGAAGACGACCAGCGCGATGCAGATCCAGCCGCGCCCGTTCACCATCTCGAAGAAGAAGGAGGAGAAGGCGGACATGGTCAGGAAGGCGCCGCCCACGGCCATCAGCCCGGAGCCAGCCACCACCGCGCCCATGCGGATCGCGGTTACCGACAAGCCCTGCGCCTCGACGGCCGACGGGTTCTCGCCGGCGGCGCGCAGTGCGAGGCCGAGCGGGGTGCGGTACAGGACGAAGCCCACGACCGCCACGGTGGCGAGCGCCAGGTAGGTGAGCGGGGTTTGCGAGAAGAGGGATTCGCCCAGCAGCGGCAGATCCGAGAGCACCGGTATATCGACAGGCTGGAACGGCTCGATACGCGGCGGGCTCGTGACCTCGGGCAGCGCAAGGCGATAGGCGTAGTAGGCCGAGGAGGTCGCCAGCAGCGTCACCCCGAGGCCGACCACATGCTGTGACAGCCCCAGCGGGACAGTGAGCGTCGCGTGGAGCAGGCCGAAGAGCATGCCGGTCGCCATGGCCACCATCACGCCCGGCCACAGGCCGAGCCCGGCATAGACGGCCATCCAACCGGCGAAGGCGCCGATAACCATGATGCCCTCGATACCGAGGTTCAGCACGCCCGCGCGCTCGCAGATCAATTCCCCCATGGTTGCGAAGATCAGCGGCGAGGCGATCCGCAGGACGGCGCCCCAGAAGCTTGCGGTCATCAGGATGTCGAGGATCTCCATTGGGCTATCCCCTCACCAGGTTGAATCGCGTCATCAGGATCGCGACGACCATGAACAGGAGCGCCGTTGCGAGAGAGATATCCGCAATATACGTAGGGACTTCCGCGGCGCGGCTCATGCTATCGGCGCCGACGAAAATGCCCGCCACGAAGAGCGCGGAGACGACGACGCCGAGGGGATGCAACAGGGCCAGCATGGCAACGATGATCCCGGTGTAGCCAAAGCCGGGCGACAGATCGAGCGTCAGGTTGCCCTTGAGGCCTGCCACCTCCGAGTAGCCCGCGAGCGCCGCGAGGCCGCCCGACAGGAGCGCTGTCTTCAGCAGCACGCTCCGCACCGGAATGCCGGCAAACCTGGCCGCTTCGGGGTTCAAGCCCACGGCGCGGATCTCGTAGCCGAGTGTCGTCCTGACCTGGATGAACCAGACGACAACAGCGGAAATGAGGCCGAGCGCAAACCCCCAGTGCAGCCGGAGCCCGTCGACGATCCGCGGCAGGCGCGCATCGCGCGGGAGCGCCTCGGATTTCGGCCAGCCCATGCCCATCGGGTCCTTCAACGGGCCTTCGAGCAGCATCGAGATAAACAGCAGCATGATGAAATTCAGCAGCAGCGTCGTGACCACCTCGTCGACCCCGAGCCGGACCTTGAGCATCACCGGGAGCAGCAGCATCAGCGCACCGGCCGCCACCGCCGCCATCGCCATCACCGGAATGGCAACGGGGCCGGGCAGGCCGAGGCGGGTGCCGACCAGAACTGTCACGAGGGCGCCCGCGTAGAGCTGCGCTTCGGCGCCGATGTTCCACAGGCGCGCGCGGAAGGCGACCGCGACCGCAAGCCCGGTGAAGATCAACGGCGTCGCGCGGTTCAGCGTCTCCAGCACCGCGAACTTCGATCCCAGGGCGCCATTGACGATCAGGCCGAGGGTGGCCAGCGGGTTGGCCCCTGCCAGCATGGCGAGCAGCGAGGCGACGAGAACCGTCAGCGCCAGCGCGATGGCAGGGAAGCCGAGGGTGCGTCCGAGTGTTTGAGAGGCAACGGGTTCAAGCCGCATGGTCGAATCCTTGTCCGGCCATCCACACGCCGAGTTCTGCCGGGGTTTTGGAGCCGCGTGGAAACTCCGGCGATACGCGGCCCTCGGAGATGACGTGAATGACATCCGAAAGCGCCAGGATCTCGTCGAGGTCTTCGGAAATGAGCAATACCGCCGCGCCCGCGTCGCGCGCGGCGATCAGCCGTTCCTGCACGTAGGTCAATGCGCCGATGTCGAGCCCCCGGACCGGCTGATTGGCGAGAATGATCCGAGGCCCGGCCTCCAGAACACGGCCCAAAATGAGCTTCTGCATGTTGCCGCCCGAAAGCAGACGGATCCGCGCGTCGGGACCGGGGCAGCGGACATCGTAGCGGGAAATGATCTCCTCGGCGTGATGGCGCGCCTTTCCCCAGTTCATGATACCGCTGCTGCTGAACGGCGGGGCAGGGTACCCCTCCAAGACGGTATTCTCCGTCAGGGAGAAATCCGCGATCGACCCCTGTTTGTGGCGATCCTCCGGAATTCTCCCGAGCCCGGCATTGAGCGCGGCCCGGGGCGACCATGTCTGCACAGGTTGACCGAACAGGCGCATCTCGCCGCGCTCCGGCGTGGCAAGGCCGCCGACCAGATCGGCCAGCGCGGCCTGTCCGTTCCCGGACACGCCCGCGATCCCGGTGATCTGCCCGGCCCGCAGCGACAGGTTTGCGCCGTCCAGTCCTACGCGACGCCCCTCGGCGGACAGGGATACATCCGCGAGTTGCAGCAATGTCTCGCCGGGAGTGCGGGCTTCGGCGCGCGGCAGCGTCACTTCGGCGCCGACCATCATCTCTGCGAGCTTGTGGCGATCGGTGTCCCGGGTCGCAACCTCGCCTGCCAGGCGGCCGTGCCGCAGCACGATCACGCGTTCGGAAATCGCCATGACCTCGTGCAGCTTGTGGGAAATGAAGATGACCGACAAGCCGCGCGCGACCGCCTTGCGCAGGGTGTCGAAGAGCGCGTCGCTTTCCTGTGGGGTCAGAACGGCGGTCGGCTCATCGAGAATCAGGATGCGCGCATCGCGATAGAGTGCCTTCAGGATCTCGACCCGTTGCTTCTCGCCCACCGAGAGCGATTTTATCTGCGCGTCCAGATGCACTTTGAGCCCAAAATCCCGTGACAACACTTGCAGCCGTGTCCGGCCCCTGGATTTCGCGAGCCCCATGCGCCAGAGCGGTACCGTGCCAAGGAGCACGTTCTCCAGAACGGTCATGTTCTCCGCCAAAGTGAAATGCTGATGCACCATGCCCACGCCGGCGGCCAGCGCGGCACCGGGTGCGCCCGGCGGCATGACCTCTCCGAACACCTCGACGGTGCCTGCATCGGCCGTGTAGTGGCCGAACAGGATGTTCATCAGGGTCGTCTTGCCCGCGCCATTCTCGCCCAGCAGTGCGAGGACTTCGCCCTCGTGGAGGGCGAAGCCGACATTGTCGTTGGCGGTGAGTTGGCCGAACCGCTTGGTGATGCCGTTCAGCCGTAGCACGACGCCCCGGGAAGGGGGGACGGTCATCAGGCGGACGTCGGCTCTTCGTCGTTGATCTCGACTTCGAAATCGCCGGAACGAATGGCCGCTTCGCGCTCCGCCACGAGGTCCAGCGCCTGCTGCGGCACCTTGCCCTCGAAGGTTCCGAGCGGCGCCAGCGAGCATCCGCCCTCCTTCATGAAGCTGTAGAGGCCGTAATTCGCGGCTTCGAACGTGCCGTCGGCAACCTTTGCCAGCGCCGCCTGGAGCGTGGGTTCGAAATGCCACAACGCCGATGCGACGACGGTCTCCGGATAATCCGCCTGCGTGTCGATGACGTTGCCGATGGCGAGAATTCCGCGCTCCTGCGCCGCGTCCGAAACACCGAAGCGTTCGGCATAGAGAAGGTCGGCGCCGTTCTCGATCATCGCGAAGGCGGTTTCCTTCGCCTTGGGCGGGTCGAACCATGACCCGATGAAGCTGACCTGGAAGGTGGCGTCGGGTTTGACCTCGCGAACGCCGGCCATGAAGGCGTGCATCAGACGGTTGACTTCGGGGATCGGGAACCCCCCGACCATACCAATATTGCCCGTTTCTGTCATCGCCCCGGCAATGATTCCAGAGAGATAGGAGGCGTCCTGAATGTAATTGTCGAACACCGAGAGGTTCGGATAGGCGGGATCGTCGAGGAAGGAAGACCCCAGCAGGAACGCCGTCTCCGGGTAATCCAGCACGACCTCGCGCGCCTCCTGCTCGACACCGAAAATCTCGCCGACGATCAGCTTCACGCCTTGCTCGGCGTATTCACGCATCACGCGCGGATAGTCCGTGTTCGCCGTATTCTCGCTGAACGTGTAGGTGATCTGACCGGCCGCCTTCGCGGCTTCTGCGGCGATATGGATGCGGCTGACCCATTGCTGTTCAACCGGTACGGTGTAAATGCCGGCAACGCTGATGGGTTCTTGCGCCCAAAGACGCTTCGGCAAAAGCCCAAGCCCTGCCGCCGTTGCTGCCCCGCCAGCTCCAAGCAATAGCTGCCGGCGATGCAAACCTGCGGCATCGAAGGTTTTTCTTGTCATGGTAGCCCCCTGTTCCGAGTCGTCTTGATGTGCGCCAATCTCGACTGTCGTTTGCCGGATGGAACAGTCTGAAACTGGCACGAAGGACGGGCTGTGGGAAGATGCGATGAAAATGTGCAGAACTTTTCCCGGACATCATTTTTTGAGCACCCGTGATACCAGTCAGGGTTGCGTGGCGCGTGGTTATTCCAATTCGTCCAACTGCTCTCGGAGCTCCTCGACGCGTTCGAGGTGTTTTTGCCCCCGCTCGCTCAGCGCCCGGTTGGCTTCCACGATCAGCAATCTGAGAACCGACATCGCGCCGGCGTAGCTGTCGGCGAATTGCGGCGTGTCCACGACGCAGTCCAGCGTCCACGTTGCGAATGCGGGCGCTTCTCGAATGGTCTGGTCGGCAATCAGAACGATGCGGGCGCCGCGCGCAGAGATGGCCTCGATTGTCTTCATGAAGCCACTCGGACGCCGCCTCAACCCTATGACAATCGCGAGATTTCCCTCTTCCAGCGCGGCGATGCCTTCCGACCGCGTCTGGCCCGGCAACAGAAGCGGCGCCACGCCGGGCCGCATCTGTGCCAGTTGGGCGGTGATGTACTGGGCAAGGAAGTGGCTGTTGCGGTAGCCCAATGTGCGGATGCGTGGGGCCTCTGCGATCGCGGCACCGATTTCCTTGACCGCAATCGGGTTCAGTCGTGAGAGTGTCGCGTCGATCAGGGCGATTTCCTGCGCGGCGACGACCGACAGGGGGTCGGCTCCCTGTTTCTGCGATGCGCCGGTGTAGAGCGGTGATCCGGTTGCGCGCATCCGGCGTGCGTCCTGCCGCGCCGCGTCAAAGCTGGCGTAGCCGAGACGACGGAAAAAGCGGCTGACGGTTGCGTTCGAAACCTGCGCCAGTCCGGCGAGCTCGGATCCGGACAGCACGGCGAGTTCTGCGGGACTGTCGAGGATTGCGTCTGCGATCAGTCGTTCGCCGTCTGACAAGCCCGCGTATGCTTCGTGAATGCGCCGAACCATGCTATGATCCCCTGAATTTGCCTGAGTTTTGGGCATTCTCGGTTTCCTCGCGGTGAAAATTGAATTTCATCTTTTCATTTCGAGAGAAAAACAATTTTCATTGGTGCGTCAAGTTCCGCAATCTGGGGGATTCGCGCGGTGTCGAAGATTGCCAGCAGAGCGAAAAGCTGGAGCCTTCGGGTCAACTGGCTCGTCGAACGGGTCTGTGTCGCGCTGCTGGTTGTTCTGGTGCTCGACGTCTGGCTCGGGGTGCTGGTGCGGTACGTCATTCCCCTGCCACTGACCTTTACCGAGGAACTTGCCCGCTACCTGATGATCTGGATGGCCTTGCTGGCGGTGTCTTCGGGTATCGCGCATCGCGAGCACATCGGCGTCGAATTCCTGTTCGGTCGCTTGCCCGCGCGGGTCCGGCGCTGGCTGGCCGTCACCTTCGACGTGATCGCGTTCGCCTTCTTCTTCGCGCTGTTCTTCTACGGGATCGGCTTCGCGGTGAAGGGCTTCTCGCGGATCACGATGATTTACGCAATTCCAAAGGGTTACCCGTTCATGGGCGTGCCGCTCGCGGCCGCAATGGCCTGTGTCCAGCTCGCCCTCATCGGTATTCACGATTTCTTCGCGGAGAAGGCACCGGAAGCGACGGGCGCGACGCTCGCAATGCAGGGAGACGAGTGATGGGGACGGTGCTTGTCGCGGTCGCGTTCTTCGGTCTGATGGCGCTCGGGATGCCGGTCGGGTTTTCGATCGGGGTGGCCGGGATGATTGGCATCCTCGACATGGGGCCGCGCTTCATGCAGATGGCGCCGGACCGTGTGTTCGCGGGGCTGGACCTCTTTCCGTTCCTCGCGATGCCGTTCTTCATCCTTGCAGGCGAGATCATGAACCGCTCGGGCATCACCCAGGGTCTCGTGAAACTGGCCGATGCGCTGGTGGGTTGGATGCGGGGCGGCATGGCCCATTCGAACATGGTGGCCTCGGTGATGTTCGCTGGCATCACCGGCTCGGCCACGGCGGATGCGGCGGCCTTCGGCAACACGCTGGTGCCTGCGATGCAGCGCGCGGGCTACTCGCGTCCCTATGCGGCGGCGGTGACCGCGGCGGGTTCGATCATCGGGCCGACGATTCCGCCCTCGACGCTTGCGATTATCTACGGCTCGATCATGGGGGTCTCGATTGCCGGGCTCTTCGCGGCTGGCATCCTGCCCGGCCTGTTGATCTGCGGTATCTGCATGGGGGTCATCGCCTTGACCGCCCGGCGGAAGAACCTGCCCAAGGGCGAGGGGCGGCCGAGCCTCTGCGCCGTCTGGGCGGCGTTGAAAGAGGGGATACTAGCCGCCTTGCTGCCGATCTTCATTCTCGGCTCGATCCTTGGCGGTTTCGCCACGCCGACGGAGGCCGCCGCGATTGCCGTGGCCTATGCGCTGTTCGTCGGCGGGGTGATCTATCGCGCGCTGTCCTGGCAGGACCTGTACGAGATCGGGGTTCGCACGACGCGGATCACCGGGGTGATCTTTCTCATCATTGCCTCGGCCTCCATTCTCGGCTGGTGGATGACCTTCAACCGTATCCCCCAGGCGATTGCCTCTGGCATGCTCGCGATTTCAGACAATCCCCAGGTGATCATCGGCCTGATCCTCATCCTGTTGCTGGTGATTGGACTGGTGATGGATATCAACGCGACATTGATCATCCTCGCCCCGGTGCTCGCGCCGCTCACGCTGCAGATCGGCATGGAGCCGGTCCACGCGGGGATCATGATCATCCTCGCCCTGAACATCTCGCTCATGACGCCACCTGTCGGGGCCTGCCTCTTCGTGCTCGCGTCCGTCACGGGTGAAAAAGTCGAGAGCATCACGCGCGAGCTGTGGCCGTTCATCCTCGCCGAGGTCGGGATCCTGCTGCTTATCGCCTACTGGTCGAACCTGACGCTTTTCATACCAAGAATGCTGGGACTTTGAGTTCCGGCGCCACCTCCCAACAGGAAAGGACACTCTCAATGACACTTCTCAGGACGGCGTCCGCCGCACTCGTCGGTATTTGCATGGCGGTCGGCGCGCAAGCGGCCGACATCACCATTCGCCTGGCGCATCTCAACCCGGAAGATCCGTTCGAATCCCATTCCGGCGCCATGGCGTCAGTGTTCAAATCCCTCGTGGAATCCAACTCCAATGGCCGTATCGAGGTGCAGCTGTTCCCGAACGGTCAGCTTGGCAAGGATAACGAGGTGATCGATCAGGTCCGCTCCGGACTGGTCGAATCCACTATCTCGTCCTCGGGCGGCATGGCGCAGCACTACCCGCTGGTCGGCGTCTTCGACATTCCCTTCGCCTTCCCGAATATCGGCGTCGCCTCGAAGGTGATCGACACCGACAGTTCTTTCGGCATGAAATTCGTCGAGGATCTGGAGGCCAAGACCGGCCTTGAGGTGCTGGGGCTGATCGATTCCGGCGGGTTCTTCGCCTTTACGTCGAGCAAGGGGCCGATCGCGTCGGTGGCCGACATGGAAGGCCAGCGGATTCGCACCATGACCCTGCCGACGCATGAGGCGATCATTGCGTCGCTCGGCGGCCAGCCCACCGCACTGCCCTGGGCCGAGGTGTACACCGCGCTCCAGACCGGCGTCGCGGATGGCCAGATGAACCCGGTGCCGATCATCGCCTTTGCCAAGTTCGACGAGGTACAGAAGTACCTTTCCGTCACCAATCACCTCATCACGCCCTATATCTGGACGATGAATCCTGACTTCTTCAACGGTCTCAGCGAAGAGGACCAGTATCTCGTCAAGTGGGCCGCCGACGTCGCAACCGACGCCGGACGCTCCATGAGCCGGGTAATCGAAGCCTCCGAGAAAGGGTTGCCGGCGCTGTCGGCCAAGATGGACGTGAATGTCGTCACGCCGGAAGAGCAGGCGAAATTCGCCGAGGCGGCCCAACCGGCGGTTCGCGCCCTGATCGAAGAGAGCTACGGCGAAGAGGGCACCGCGATGCTCGATGCGATGCTCGCTTCCATCGACGAGGAAAAGACGGACTTCTGATCCCAACACACCGGCCCGGGCGGTGCGCCCGGGCCACTGCCGGAACGGCACGATTTTCGAGGAAAGAATGAGCACCGAGATCCAACGCGCTCCGGGCCAACCGGAGGCTTTTACATTGCATCTGAACAAGGCCGCGCAACGCGCGCTCCCGTGGACAGGCGCGCAGGACGCGATACTCAGCGACGCGGGCTACGCGGTTGCGAAGCAAACGATCTCCGGCTGGCCGGGATATGCGCGCAGCCCCCTAGAAGAATTGCCCGGGCTTGCGGCCGATCTCGGCGTGTCCAGCATTCACTTCAAGGACGAAGGCGGGCGCTTCGGCCTGGGCAGTTTCAAGGCGCTCGGCGGCGCCTATGCGGTTGCCCGGCTCCTGCAGTCGGAAATGGGCAAGTCGCTTGGACGCGCGGTGGGGATGGAGGAAGTCACGGGAATCGCCCACCCCGATCTTGCCGGTAAGATAACCGTCTGTTGCGCCACCGATGGCAATCACGGTCGGTCGGTTGCCTGGGGTGCACGCACATTTGGCTGCGCCTGTGTGATCTTCATCCATGCCACGGTTTCCGAGGCCCGCAAGACGGCGATCGAAGCCTATGGCGCGGAGGTCCGGCGCTGCGACGGAAACTACGACGACAGCGTCCGCGAAGCGCAGGAAACCGCGACCGCCGAAGGCTGGTTCGTGGTCTCCGATACGTCCTACGAAGGGTATATGGACGTGCCCAAGGACGTGATGCAGGGCTATGAGATCATGGCCGGCGAGGCGTTCGATGAGCTTGAAACGCCGCCGACGCATATCTTTCTGCAAACCGGCGTGGGGGGGATGGCCGCCGCGGTGACAGCGCAGGCGAAACGCCGGTGGGGTGCGAAACGGCCTGCGATCATCCTCTGCGATCCAGACCAGTCGGCGTGCTATCTCGAGTCGTTCCGGGCGGGAGCGCCCGCGGCGGTCCATGGCGATCTGGACACGCTCATGGCGGGTCTGGCCTGTGGAGAGGTCTCCGCGCTCGCGTGGGAGATCCTGCGCGACCACGCCGACGCCGTCGTCGCGCTCACGGATGATGCGGCCGTTGGCGCCATGCGCAGGCTGGCGCGGCCGAGCGCCGGTGACACGCCGATTGTGGCCGGCGAATCCGCGGTTGCGGGTGTCGCCGTGCTGACGCTGCTCATGGCGGATGCCGAGGCACGGGACATGCTGCAGCTCGACAATCATGCGCGCGTTCTTTTCTTCGGAACGGAGAGTGACACGGACGCTGAACTCTATGAGCGGTTGGTCGGCATGAGCGCCGCAGAAGTCCGGGGGAGCACTGGATGACGCCGGAGGTTTCTCCTGCACGCTTGATGGGACGTGTCGAGGCCCTTGGCCGGATCGGGGCGCTCGATGGCGGCGGGGTTTGCCGCCTTGCGCTCACCGATGCGGACAAGGCCGGGCGCGACTGGCTTGTGAGCGAGATGCGCGACCTGGGCATGTCCGTCTTCGTCGACGCGATCGGCAATATCTGGGGTATTCGCCCCGGCCAGCGGGCCGGAGCGCCAGTCATGGTCGGCTCCCATATCGACTCGGTTGCCACCGGTGGCATCTACGACGGCGCGCTCGGCGTGCTGGGTGGATTGGAGGTTGTGACCGCGCTGAACGTGGCGGGGATCGAGACAGAGACACCGGTCGCGGTTGCCGCCTTCACCAACGAGGAAGGGGCGCGGTTTGCGCCGGACATGATGGGGTCGGGCGTCCATCAGGGCGCGCTTGTGCTCGAGGAAATGCTGACCGTGCAGGCGACCGATGGTTCTGGCGTCGTGGGCGAGGAGTTGGACCGGATCGGCTACCGGGGCAACGACGCCCCCATCACGCCGGCGGCCTATCTGGAACTGCATATCGAACAGGGCCCGGTGCTGGAGGCCGAGGGTGTGCGCATCGGTGCCGTGACCGGCGTCCAGGGGATCCACTGGACCGAGTTCGTGGTCGAGGGGCAGACCAATCATGCGGGCACAACGCCGATGGCACTGCGCCGGGACGCGGGGCAGGTGGCGATGCGGATTGGGCTGGAGGCGGACCAGATCGCCGCGGATGCCGGGCCGCCGCAGGTTGCCACCGTCGGCGTGTTTGAAATATCGCCGGGGCTGGTCAACGTGGTGCCGGAGCGCGCCCGGCTCACGGTCGACCTTCGCAACACCGACGGCGCGGCGCTGGTGGCCGCGACCGAGCGGTTGATCGGCCGGGCGGAGGCGTTCGCGGCGGAGGCCGGCTGTGTCCTGACGCACCGGCCGCTCGCCCGCTTCGCGCCGGTGGAGTTCGACGCACGGCTGGTGGACAGGGTCGAGGCTGCGGCCCGGACCCGGCAGTTGAGCGTCAAGCGGATGCCGTCCGGCGCCGGGCACGATGCGCAGATGTTTGCGCCGAATTGCCCGACGGCCATGATCTTCGTCCCGTCGCAAAACGGGCTCAGCCACAATATCAAGGAACATAGCGAAGAGGCGGATATCGTGGCGGGCACTCAGGTTTTGCTCGATCTCGTGTGCGACCTCGCGGGAGCGTCCTCATGACCCGGAAATTCGTCGTTGCCGGTGCGCAACTCGGACCCATTGCCAAGAATGAACCGCGTAGCGAGGCCGTGGCCCGCATGTGCGCACTCATGCGTGTCGCCCATGCCCGCGGTGCCGCGCTGGTTGTGTTCCCAGAACTGGCGCTCACCACTTTCTTCCCGCGCTGGTTCATGGAAGATGCCGCGGAGATCGACCGGTGGTTCGAAACCGAGATGCCGAATGGAGATGTTGCGCCGCTCTTCGACCTGGCGCGGGAACTGGGCATCGGTTTTCATCTTGGCTACGCCGAGCGCACCCCCGAGGGGCGGCATTTCAACACCGCCATCCTGGTGTCGGAGCGTGGTGAAATCGTCGGAAAGTACCGGAAGATCCATTTGCCCGGACACCGCGAAAACGAACCCTGGCGCCCGTTTCAACATCTCGAAAAGCGCTACTTCGAGAAAGGCGACCTGGGATTTCCCGTCTTCGAGGCCTTCGGCGGCAAGGTCGGCATGTGCATCTGCAACGACCGCCGCTGGCCCGAGACGTGGCGCGTGCTGGGTCTTGGCGGGGCGGAACTCGTGGCGCTCGGCTACAATACACCGCTGCATTACCCTCCGGCGCCGGAACACGATCACCTTCAGTACTTCCACAACGAGCTTTCGATCCAGGCCGGGTGCTACCAGAACGGACTTTGGGCGGTTGCCGTGGCCAAGGCAGGCTTGGAAGAGGGCAGCGAATTGATCGGCGGGAGCATCATTGTCGCGCCAACCGGCGAGATCCTCGCGAGGGCCGCCACGCAGCGCGACGAGGTGATTTGCGCCGAGGTCGACCTGGACCGCTGCGCCGAGATCCGGGCGAATGTCTTCGATTTTGCGCAGCATCGGGAACCGGAGGATTACGCAGCGATTACGCGCCCGAAATCCGGGGCGTGACCGGAGACGGAACGGCGTCGGCTTCCGTCACTTCGAAAACCTCTCCCGGTCCGAAACCGTTGCGGAAAACACTGGTCGCGCGGGCTGGGAAACGTCAGTCTGGCACGACGAACGCATCGGCGGAGCGGAGGCGCATATGCAGGACTTCACCTTCAACACCACGCCGTCTGTGCGTCAGATCGCGGGCGGTTCGGCGCGGTTGGGCGAGATCCTGGCGGACATGGTGTCCGTGCCGAAGGGAGCGGCCGTTTTGTTCGTCACCGATCCCGGACTCATGGCACTTGGACTGGCTGACGCGGCATTGGCGGATCTTGAGTCCAATGGCTTTGCGGTGACGCTTTTCGACCGGGTCGAGCCTGACCCCAAGGCGAGCACGGTTCAGGACGCGACGGCGATTGCGAACGATGCCGGGGCCGCCTGCGTGGTGGGCTTCGGCGGCGGCTCCTCGATGGATGTCGCGAAGGTCGTGGCGCTTTGTCTGGGAACGGACCAGCCGCTCGATGAGATGTACGGTGTGGGCATGGCGCGGGGCAGGCGTGCGCCCCTCGTATTGGTTCCGACAACGGCGGGGACGGGCTCGGAGGTCACGCCCATCTCCATCCTGACCACCGGCACAGCGGAGAAAAAGGGGATCAGCTCTCCGCTCATCCTGCCGGATATCGCGCTGCTCGATTGCGATCTGACATTGGGCCTCCCGCCGAGCGTGACAGCGGCAACGGGCGTGGATGCGATGGTGCACGCCATCGAGGCCTACACGTCGAAATCCGCCAACAACAACGTCCTCAGTCAAACCCTTGCGACGAAAGCGCTGGATCTTCTTTCGGCGAATATTCGCGAGGCGGTTTTCAACGGCGGAAACCGGGAAGCGCGGGCTGCGATGTTGCTGGGCTCGCTTCTGGCCGGACAGGCCTTCGCGAACTCCCCGGTCGCGGCTGTTCATGCGCTGGCCTACCCGGTGGGGGCCTTGTTCAAGGTCCCGCATGGGCTCTCCAATGCCTTGGTGCTGGCCGAGGTCATGCGCTTCAATCTGCCGGTCGCTGGCCGGCAATACGCCGAGCTGGCACCGCACATCTTCCCGGATATTGACACAGCACGCGATAGCCAGGCCATCGCAGCCGAATTGATTGAGCGACTGGCAAGGCTCAACGGGGAACTCGGGCTGGAGCCGGGATTGCGGAGCGTCGGCATTGGTGCGGGCGATATCGACAGGCTTGCCGCCGACGCGATGAAGCAGACGCGCCTTCTGGTGAACAATCCGTGCGAGCTGACGGAGGCAGACATTCGCGGCATCTACCAGGCATCGCTCTGATTCCGCCATTCGGGCGGTGTCGCAAACCGCCCGCATGAGTTTTTTACGGTCAGAAGAGCTGTGGCACGACGTTCCTCGCCGGCAGTTCGGCCTGCACATCCTTGGGCTTCTTCTGGCGCTCTCCCAGATCCGGTGCGTTGAACGGTACCGCCTCGTAGGGAATCGAGGACAGGATGTGTGAAATGCAGTTGATCCGCGCGCTCTTCTTGTCGTCGGACGGCACGATCCACCAGGGAGCGTGGGAGGAATCCGTCCGGTTGAGCATCTCGACATAGGCGCGGGTATAGTCCCACCACTTCCGATAGGATTCGACGTCCATTGGGCTCAGTTTCCACTGTCGCACCGGGTCGTCGATGCGTTTGCGGAAGCGCTTCTCCTGTTCCTCTTCGCTCACGTCGAGGAAGTACTTGAGGAGGAGTATTCCGTTCTCGACAATGAAGGACTCGATTCGCGGGGCAACCTCGAGGAACCGCTCGACCGTTTCCGGCGGCGTGAACCCCATGACCCGCTCGACGCCGGCGCGGTTGTACCAGGAGCGGTCGAAAATGACGACTTCACCCGCTGCCGGCATATGCGCCATGTAGCGCTGGAAGAACATCTGCGTCTTCTCCCTGTCGCTCGGGGCGGGGAGCGCGACAACGCGGAATACCCGCGGGCTGACCCGTTCGGTTATGCGCTTGATCACCCCGCCCTTGCCGGCGGCATCCCTGCCTTCGAATACGATCACGATCCGGGCGCCTGTCTCCTTTACCCAGGATTGCAGGTGTGACAGCTCTTCCTGTAGCGCTTCGAGGCGGTCTTCGTAGGCGCGGTTACGCTCCGTCTTCGACATCTTCTCCGGTCTCTTTGCTGACGCTTTCCGGTCGACCTTGCCCTCCTTCTTGTGCTTCTTTCCCATCTTGAACCTCCATCGATGGTACGGTGTGGCAGCCGCCACCGGTCGGCCGGTGCGGCAGGCCTCACCTCGGTGATCCACTGTAGCGGGTTCGATTGGTTTTGATAGTGCAAGGCAAGTGAGCGCGCCGGTCGCGGGGCGGGTTTGGAAGGTGCCCGCAAAGCTCGCGCGCGCGTGCCCGCCCGAAGGCCCAAATCCGGGATCAAGACGATCGCTTGTATCGACGCTCGTATGGAATCCCGCATCGCTGTTCGCGTTGAGGGTCGCAATCGCTATTGTGCCCAAGCACGTATCATCAGAGTTGCCCCATGACTTCCGTTCGCCTGCGTCTGCTCGTCCTTGCCCTTGCGCCCCTCGTCGTACTGATGCCGGCGCTCCTCCTGATCGGCATGACACGCTGGACCGCTGACTATGATCGCGTGCTGATTGCCAATGTCGAAAGCGATCTGCGGATTGCGGAGCAATATCTGTCGCGGATCATGGCCGGGACCGGCGACGACCTGAGAGGCGTTGCCGAGTCGGCGGACTTTGCCGAAGTCCTGAATGCCGGAGATGCCGCGGTCGACGCATTCTTCACCCAGCGGCGCGAAATTCTGGGGCTCGACTTTCTGTATTACCTGCCGGCAGGGCGCGCCGCGGATGCCGCGGCGGAGTGGCCTGTCATCGCATCGGGGTTGGCTGGGCAGGCGGACACGCAGATCGACATATTCGGCACGGCGGATCTGTCGGCACTTTCCGAGGATCTTGCGGCGCGCGCCCGGATACCCCTGATCGAAACCGAAGCGGCCGTTCCGACGACCCGGACCGAAGAAGACCGGGGCATGGTCGTCCATTCCGCGAGCCCGGTTGTTCTGGCGGGGCAGGAGGGCGTGTTGGTGGGTGGCATATTGCTCAATCGAAACCTAGATTTCATCGATACGATCAACGCTCTGGTCTACCTCAATGCCGTCACGGGCGGAGAGCGGCAGGGCACGGCCACGCTGTTTCTCGACGATGTCCGGGTGTCGACCAACGTGCGCCTTTTCGAGGATGTTCGAGCCCTGGGGACAAGGGTATCGGCGGCGGTCCGCGGCGGCGTTCTGGACGGCGGGCGGACATGGCTCGACCGCGCCTTCGTGGTGAACGACTGGTATATCTCCGGATACCTGCCGCTGACCGACAGTTTCGGCGAGCGTGTGGGCATGTTGTATGTGGGCTTCCTGGAGGCGCCGTTCGATGCGGCAAAGCGCGAAGCCTATGTCTGGATGATGCTCGCGTTCGCCGGCGTCCTTGCCCTGTCGGTTCCGGTATTTCTGTGGCTTGCCAAGGGGATTTTCGCGCCGCTGGAGCAGATGACCGAGACGATGCGCCGGGTGGGGCAGGGCGACCTTTCGGCCCGGAACAATCACAGAGGGGCGAAGGACGAGATCAGCCTCGTGGCGGCCCACCTCGACGACCTTCTGGATCAGGTGCAGGATCGCGACCGCAAGCTGCGTGCCTGGGCCGATGAGTTGAATGACCGGGTGGACCAGCGAACCTCCGAGTTGCGGGAAGCCAACGAGAAGCTGGAGGAGACGTTTCAGCAACTGGTGATGAGCGAGAAACTCGCATCCATTGGCGAGATCACCGCGGGCGTTGCGCACGAAATCAACAACCCGGTCGCGGTGATCCAGGGAAACGTGGATGTCATCTATGAAACGCTCGGGTCGCAGGTCGAGCGGGTATCGACGGAACTGGGCCTGATCGACCGCCAGGTCGCGCGGATTCAGGCGATCGTTGGCAAGCTGTTGAAGTTTGCCCGGCCCAGCGATTTCTCCGACAACAATGAAACCGTTGAGTTGGCCGAGGTCGTTGAGGAGTGCCTGATCCTCGTCGGGAACGTGGTCATCGATGGTGGTATCGACGTCCGAAAGAGCTTTTGCGACGTCCCGGAAGTGCGGATAGATCCGGGCGAGATGCAACAGGTTGTGGTCAATCTCATCGTAAATGCGACCCAGGCCATGGGGTCGGAGGGGGTTCTTGATCTGACACTCCGGCGTGAAACCCGGGACGGATGCCCCGGGGCCTGCCTGATCGTCGGCGATAGCGGTCAGGGCATCCCGGAAGAGAAGCTGACCGCCGTTTTCGATCCGTTCTTCTCGACCAAACAGGCCGAGGGAACAGGGTTGGGGCTCTCCATTTCGCAAACTCTGATCCAGCGCGCCGGCGGTCTCATTTCGGCGCGCAACAAGGCGGACGGCGGCGCGGAATTCCGCGTCTGGCTGCCTGCCGCGGATGCGGACGATTTTCCGGGCATTGTATGAGCGCGCGCGCATCGCAGCCGATGTCGGGTGCCGCACATTCAGCTCTATCAGCGCATTCGCATCGACAGGCGAGCGGCGCTGGCCTATGTCTTGCTCATGACGTGGGATCAGGAACTCGACGCCAGCGGTCTGCTGTGCCCGTTGCCGGTGCTCAAGGCACGAAAGCGCCTCTCGGAGATGGCACCTGGGAAAGTGCTGCGATTGCTTGCCACAGATCCCGCTGCCGTTGTGGATGTTCCGCATTTTTGCAATGAATCCGGGCATCAATTGGTCGAGGCTAAAGAAGAAGATGAGGTTCAGGTTTACCTGATCCGACGCACCTGACCCACGGTTCTGACGCGGGGCATCTGGCTTCCTCGCGATGCCGGGATCGTTGCGCAGGAGGCTGTCTCAGATCCCGAAACTGGCGTAAGGCAGGTACCGGACGGGCGTTCCCGGCCGGACGTCTACGGCACCGTCGGGAAGTTCGACCAGCCCGGTCGCCCAACTCAGCCCGCTTATCCGCCCGGAGCCTTCGGAACGGAATACCTCGGCGGATCCGTCCGGGGTCAAACGTGCTCTGAGGTATTCCCGTCGGCCGGGCTTCTTGCTCTTGGAAAACGCGGCGGGCACACGGAAGCCCGTTGGTTTTGTCCATCCGGCGCCAGACATCAGCGACAACGCGGGCGCCGCGAAGATCAGGGAGCAAACGAGCGCGGCGACGGGGTTGCCCGGCAGGCCGAACACCGGGGTTCCCTGCCACATGGCGAGTGCAAGTGGCCGGCCGGGTTTCAGGGCGATGCGCCAGGACGACAGAACGCCTTGCGATGCGAGAAGTGCAGAGACGTGATCCTCGTCGCCCGCCGAGGCGCCACCGGATGTGAGGATGACATCGGCCCCCGCGGCGCCCTCGTTCAGCCGGGCCTCGATTGCCTGCGCGTCGTCCCGGACGTGGCCGAGGTCCACCGGCACGTATCCCCACGCTTTCGCGAGGTTCAGGAGCATCGGGCGGTTTGCGTCCCAGATTTGATGCGGAAGAGCTTTCAGGCCGGGGTCTGGAACGATCTCGTCACCCGTGGACAGCACGCCGACGCGGAGGCGCCGGTGCACAGCGACCTCGGCGATGCCAAGCGCCGAGAGCAATGCGAGGTCGGGCGCGCGCAGCCGGTGGCCTTCGGTTAGCGGGGGGGTGCCTTGTGCGACGTCCTCGCCAGCGGCGCGGGTGTTGGCGCCCGGCTTGACCGGGCCGTCGAAGACGACAGCGGCACCGTCTGTCGCCGTGTCCTCCTCCAGCACCACCGTATCGACGCCCTTGGGCAGGATCGCGCCCGTCAGAATGCGGATCGCCGCACCTTCCGGCACCTGTCCGTCGTAGGGTTGCCCGGCCGCCGCCCGTCCGGCGAGAAGCGGCAAGCGTTGCGGGCCATCGCCGGTGGCGGCATGGGCAAAGCCGTAACCGTCGACGGCCGAATTGGGCATCGGCGGGTTCGAACGGCGCGCGATCGGGGCGCTTGCCAGGACACGCCCGCCTGCCTCGGCGGTCCGGCAGGTCACCGTTTCCGTGACCGGAGACAACGCGCCGCGCAGGCGGTCGAGCGCCTCGTCCACCGGCACCCAGGCGACGCCCTGGGGCATGGCGAAACAATCGTCGCGCAGGTGGGGCGGGGCTTGCGTGGCCGGCAACGCAGACCGGATGGCGATCTCGTGGCCAGCGCCCAGCACCTGCGAGGTTGCTCCCGCAACTGGTGTCATAAGGTCGACAAGTTCCCCCCGCTCCTGAAGTGAATACAGCGCCTGCGCCATGAGGCGAGCAAGAGCCGCGGCCGGAGCCGTGCCGGGGTGGCTTGCACAATAGGCGTCGGTCTCGGCGGCGAGCGTATCCGGGTCGATCCGAGCGAGCAGTACCGATGCCGGTTCGGTTTCCTCGGGCCAGATGGCCGTGTCCGGGCCGAGTTGCGCGTGTAGTGTCGCCGGGTCCGTGGCCACTCCCAGCAAAATCGCGCCCTCGGAGACCCCCCCGAGCAGATCGGCAATCCGGTCGGCGGATGCGCAGGCGACAGCCGTGACGCTTTCAGCCGTGGCGATGCCCAGCCAGCCTGTTTCCTCGTCGTCGATCAGAACTGCCACACGTTCGAAAGTCAAAGCCCGACCTCTCGCAGAATGAAACCGGCGATACCGGCCGTGTCGTCCAGATCGAACACGGGGCGGCCACCACTCTGCACGGCGCAATCCGCCGCAATGGCACGGATCGTGTCGTCACGTTCCGCCAGCAGCGATTTCGCCACCGTCGAGCGGTAGGTTTCGATCTTTGGGTGCGGTTCGCGCTTGAACCCTTCGATCAGGACAAGATCGACCGGCGACAGCTTTTCCAGGAGGGCATCGAGCGGCGGCTCGGGCGCCCCCCGCAGCTCGTGCATCAGCGCCCAGCGGTTTGGCGAGGCGAGCATGACCTCCGTCGCGCCCGCCTCTCTGTGCCGATAGCTATCCCGCCCGGGCTGGTCGACATCTGTGCTGTGGTGGGCGTGCTTGATCGTCGATACCCGGTGTCCGCGTGCGGTGATCTCCGTGACCAGCCGTTCCATGAGCCCGGTCTTGCCGGTGTTCTTCCAGCCCGTCACCCCGAAGACCTTCATGAGGTCTCCAACAGGCGCTCGGCCTCCAGGATGTCCTGGGGCGTGTTGACGTTGAAGAACGGGTCATGGGGCGCCGTTTCGAATTCCGCCAGGCCGGCGTCGTGTCGGTCCGTCCAGATGACGATCTTGCGCAATCCCTGCTGCAGGGCGTCCCGAAGATCGTCGCGCAGGGCGACCGGCCAGAGGCCGAACGTCGGATGCCGCCAGAGCTTGCCGCTGTCGTCTCTCGATCCGGCCAATGCCAGCCCTTGCGGACCCGCCGCGGCGCGCAGCCGGTCCACGAGATCTTCGGGAAAGAAAGGCGTGTCGGCGGCAGCCGTGACGATGGCCGGGAGACCGGCACCGGCGGCCCAGTCCAGACCGGCCAACACGCCAGCGAGCGGTCCGGGAAAATCTGGCAGCGGGTCCGGCAGAACGGGCAGACCGAAAGCGTCGAACCGTGACGGGTCGCCATTGGCGTTGAGCGCCAGCGGGCCGACCTGCGGTGCCAGACGGTCAATCACATGGTCCAGCAGGCGCCGGTCGCCGATGCGGCGCAAGCCCTTGTCGCCGCCCCCCATGCGCGTGGCGCGGCCGCCGGCCAGAATGACACCGGCGATCTCAACCATCCTGCGCCGCTTTCCGTCGGTGTTTTGCGGCCTCGTCCGGCACGCCGGAAGGATCGGCGTCGCGGACCAGCCGGTCTTCGCCCGACAGGCACACGAAGCGCTGGCCGCGCATCCGGCCGATCAGTGTCAGCCCGACCTGTCGGGCGATTTCCACCCCCCAGGCGGTGAAGCCCGAGCGGGAGACCAGCGCCGGAATGCCCATCTGCGCCGTCTTTATCACCATCTCGGAGGTCAGCCGGCCGGTGGTGTAGAGGATCTTGTCACCCGGCGTTTCGCCGTGGCGGAACATGAAGCCGGCGATCTTGTCGACGGCATTGTGGCGCCCGACATCCTCCATGTAGACGAGCGGGCGGTCTTCGCGGCACAGAACGGTGCCGTGAATCGCCCCGGCTTCGAGGTAGAGCGAAGGCGTCGTGTTGATGGTCTTGGCCAGGGCGTAGAGCCAACTCGTCCGGATCTCCGCCGGCGGCAACCGGACGCCCTCCAGACCTTCCATCATGTCGCCAAAGACCGTCCCGACGGCGCAACCGCTGGTGCGGGTCTTTTTCTGCACCTTTTCCTCGTATGACGTCTCCCGCGCCGTGCGCACGACGACGGTTTCGATTTCCTCGTCGTAGTCGACCCCCGTTACCTCGTCGTCGTCCAGCAACATGCCCTGATTGCGCAGGAATCCCAGAGCGAGATAATCCGGATAGTCGCCGATCGTCATCGCGGTGACGATCTCCTGCCGGTTCAGGTAGATGGTCAGCGGGCGTTCCTCGACAACCGATATCTCCGTCGCGGCGCCGGTCTGGTCGGTGCCGGAGATCTTTCGCGTCAAACGGGAGTCCGAAGGGTTTGGAAGGATTGGGTAGTCCGGCGCTGTCACACTTCGGATCCTATGTGGGGTGTCTTTCCAGCTCGCGGCGCATCTTGTAGCCTGTGTCGGCGACATGCAAGGGAAGAGCCATGCTGGGGTATCTGGTGACGGATGGGCGCGGGGCAGCCGACGCCCTGATGCGGGAGGTTGCGAAGCGGCTTCAGTCGCGGGGGCTGAGCGTTGCGGGCGCCGTGCAGGTCAATCACGAGACCGATCCGGAAAAGAAATGCCACATGGATCTCCACGTGCTGACCGGCCGAACTGTGATCCGTATCAGCCAGGACCTTGGAGCGCTGTCAAAGGGGTGTCGGCTGGACCCGGATGGGCTGGAACGCGCTGTCGGGTTGGTTGCGGCGGCCCTTGAGACCGACCCGGACCTATTGATCGTGAACAAGTTCGGAAAGCAGGAGATCGACGGGCGTGGATTCCGCCCGGTCGTGGGTGAAGCACTGACGCGCGGTATTCCGGTCCTGCTGGCCGTGAACCCGGGAAGCCTCGATGCCTTTGAAGGGTTCGCTGCCGGCCTTGCGCATCGGTTGCCGGACAATGTCGAGCAGGTGGTTTCCTGGTGTCTTTCCCAGTCAATGCCGGATGACGACGGCGAATCTGTGTCGGGCATTGCGTAATGCGCGCCTGCTCCTGAGCCGCAAACACGCCAATTCGATCCAAAATATCCACGGACAAACTGTCCATTTCAGGTATTTGGTGTACCAGATCGCGAGACGATTTGTCGTTTGCGTCGCGTCAACAGAGAATGTGCTGGCATTGCCGGAAGCTGAGTGCCAGCCTCTGCACGGAAGAGGGAGGAGGATCGACATATGGTCGATCTTTGGAGCGGTCTGGTCCAGGCATTCTGGCTGGTCGCAACATTGGATTCGGAGTTGGTCGAGATCGCCATGCGGTCCTTGCGGGTGTCGCTCTCGGCGCTCGGTATCGCCAGCATAATCGCGATGCCGCTGGCCGCATTGCTGGCGGTCAAGCGATTTCGCTGGCGCCGGTTTGTCATAGCCGTTTTGAACGCACTCATGGGCCTGCCACCTGTGGTGGTGGGGCTCGTCGTCTACGTATTTCTCTCCCGCTCAGGGCCACTGGGCGTATTCGGTCTGCTCTTTACGCCGACCGCGATGGTGATCGCACAGGTCATCATTGTCGTTCCGCTGATCGCCAGCATATCGCACCAGGCCTTGCGTGATCTCTGGGAAGAATACCACGACCTGCTGATTTCTCTGAACGTCACCCAATGGCAGAAAATTCACACGCTGCTGTGGGACGCGCGCCGGGCATTGCTGACCGCGGCGCTTGCCGGTTTCGGGCGGGCAATCGGCGAGGTCGGGGCGATTATGGTGGTCGGCGGCAATATCGACCACGCGACCCGCGTGTTGACAACCGCCATCGCGCTGGAGACCGGAAAGGGTGATTTCGCGTTGGCACTGGCGCTTGGCTTCGTGCTGATCGCCCTGGCGATTTCCGTCAGCCTGACGATCCACTGGCTGAGCCGGACCGAACGGGAGGCCAAGTGGTGAGTGGGCTTTTTCCCGTTGTTCTGAATGGCGCGGCAACGGCCCGGCGGGGGCAGATTCTGGTCGGACCCGTGGATCTGACACTGAATGGCGGCGGTGTCTGCGTCGTCATCGGGCCCAATGGGTCGGGCAAGACATCGCTGCTGAGGATGATGCATGGCGCCGCGCGCCTGACGCACGGCAGCATCGACTGGGCCTGCCCGACGCCACAGGCGAGGCGGGCGCAGGCCTTCGTGTTCCAGCGCCCGGTCATGCTCCGGCGCACGGTGCGCGAAAACCTCGCCTATCCGCTTCGAATCCGGGGTGCCCGGCGGCGCGAGGCGCTGAAGACGGCCGGGGACTGGGCCGAAAGGGTCGGCCTGGGTGGCATGCTGGACCGGCAGGCGCCCGTCCTGTCCGGGGGCGAGCAGCAGAAACTCGCGTTGGCGCGAGCGCTCATTATCGAGCCGGAACTGCTGTTTCTGGATGAACCGTGCGCGTCGCTCGATGGTCGGGCGATGCGGGAGATCGAGGAGATACTCGTCACGGCCAGGGAGCATGGCACACGCCTGATCCTTTCGACGCACGACATGGGACAAGCGCGCCGGATGGCCGACGAGGTTGCCTTTCTGCTTCATGGAAAGGTTCACGAATTCGGCCCGGCGGCCGAGTTCTTCACACGGCCCGGAACGCCGCAGGCACGGGCATTTATCAACGGGGAAATCGTAGAATGATTAGGAATTTGATGGGCGTCGTCCTGGCGCTTGCGCTCGGCAGCGCCGCACAAGCGGCGGATGTCATGAAGATGGCCGTGACCACGTCGTTTCACAACTCGGGTCTTGCGGATGTCCTTCTGCCGGAGATCCAGACCGACCTCGACCTGGAGGTTCAATTGCTGGTTGTCGG
Organism: Tropicimonas marinistellae; assembly: GCF_001509585.1. GTDB lineage: Bacteria > Pseudomonadota > Alphaproteobacteria > Rhodobacterales > Rhodobacteraceae > Tropicimonas > Tropicimonas marinistellae. The sequence continues at coordinate 56,023 of NZ_LNCI01000005.1, forward strand.
CACCGGTCAGGCGCTGAAACTGGGGCGCGCGGGGGACGTGGACGCCATACTTGTGCATTCCCGCGCCGCCGAGGAGGCTTTCGTCGAAGAGGGGTTCGGAACCCATCGTCGCGAGATCATGTACAACGACTTCGTCGTCATCGGCCCGGCCTCCGATCCGGCGCAGATCGGCACCGCCGAGAGCGCGGTCGACAGCCTGCAAAAGATCGCCGCCGTCGAAGCCACGTTCGTGAGCCGGGGCGACGATAGCGGGACCCACAAGAAGGAACTCAACCTCTGGGGCAATGCCGGACTGGACGCCGAAGGTTTCGGCAAGTGGTACAATGCCGTGGGCGCCGGGATGGGAGCTGCCCTCAACACCGCTGCGGGGATGGACGCCTACATCCTGTCGGATCGGGCCAGCTGGCTGAATTTCGGCAACAAGGGCGACCTGGCGCTGCTCTATTCGGGCGACCCGGTGCTCTTCAATCAATACGCCTTTCTTCCGGTCAATCCGGAGCGGCATGGCCATGTCAAGAATGACCTGGCGATGAAACTGGAGGGCTGGCTGACCTCGGACAAGGCCAAGGGCCTGATCGACACCTACAAGATCGGTGGCGAAACGCTGTTTGTCTTCAACGCGGCGCAGGTGCAGGCTGTCGCGGCCCAATAGCCGCTTTCCCGCGCGGCACAATGCCGTCTGGCCACCGCGCATCGCCGGTCCGCTCCGTCGGGCCGGCGGTTAGGTGCCGTCGGCGCAATGCTACCAGGATTTTCGGGGTGGAGGGATAAAGCTCTGCCGTCCGGAAGGCCTGCCGCCGCCCCGCGGACCGACCATGCGCCGCGCGCAGCCACGGCTTCACGCCATGGGCCGGACCTGCTTCTTCTCTATTCCAGCGAGCCGTGAATGGCGAATTGATCGAGCCCTGCGTCATCGGGTTTGATCACGCGATAGGCCTCCCGTACCCCTGCCGGCGTCAGTTCGCGCGCCACGGTCAGCAGCGTATTGGGGTCATGGTCTTCGCAGAGGTCGGCCATATGGGTGATCTCCTCTGCCGCCACCGGATGCGCGGCCTCCGCCGATGGCGCTCCGTAGAAGGTCACGAAATGCGCGGCCAGCAGATCGGTCAGCGTTTCCAACTCGGCCGGTTCGAGTGTCGTGACCGCGACAAAGGTCGCGCGGCCGCCGGTTTCAAGGCCGAACCAGCCGTTCGCGAAGGCCTGGCGTGCCTTTCCGGTCAGGTCGCCTTCGGTCCAGTTGGAAAACTCGAACCCGCCGGAGATGCACCACTCGCCAGTGCGGGCAGGGACGGCATAGACACGCTGGTCGCTCTCGTCGAAGTGGATCGCCCGGGCGAGTTTCATTGGCTCGTCTCCAACAGATAGGTGAGGGGTATGACTTGGGTCGTTTCGGTATCGCGCAGCAACATGCCGAAGTCTTCGTCCACGCCGAGAAACGTGCCGGACCGCCCTTCAAAGGTGACATCCTCACCAATTCCGTGTGCCAGCCCTCGCCATTCGGAATGAAGCGCCCGCGGCCCCTCGGATTCCCAGCGGGCGATCCAGTTCAGCGTGTGGCGTGCCCAGGCTTCCAGAAGATGGGGGGCGGATACATCGGCGCAGCCCTCGGCATAGAGTGCTGTTTGATCCGGGGTTTCCCCGGGATCGTCGCTGCCGGGTAACAGCGGCAGGGTGAATCCGACCACCATCCAGTCCGGTACGACTTCGGGATCATCGGTGGCCGCGCGGACATCGAAACCGCCACAACGCGCGCCGTTTATCCGGATGCCGCCGTGCCAATCCAGATGCACCGCGACCTCGGGCGGGGCGAGCGCCCCCAGGGCATTCTGGAGACTTACACCGCAGAGCGGCAACATCGCCATTGCACGCGCCAGCGGCACGTCTGGGGTCAGAACCAACGCCGCCTGCATGATTGACGCTTGAACGTTGTGGGCGATCAGCCCCGCCTCACAACCCAGCGTGGCCCGCATAACGGCGTGGTCCATCACGTCGTCGCGGGTGGCCTCGCCCCACAGCAGCGGCGGAAATGTCAGCTCCGCGGTCTCGGTCGATGTCATGCAACCTCCGCGTCGATCATCTGCCGGGCGATATCCGAAAACGCGCGCGCCTGGGCGCTGTCGGGCTGGCTCACGACAATCGGTGCGCCGCCGTCCCCCGCCAACCGGATCTGAAGGTCCAGCGGGATTTCGGACAGCAGCGGAACGCCAAGCTTCTCGGCCTCCGCAGCGACGCCACCATGGCCGAACACATGCTCCTCGTGCCCGCATTGGGAACAGATGTGGGTGCTCATGTTCTCGATCATCCCCAGGATGGGCACGTTCAGTTGCCGGAACATGTCGATTCCCTTGCGCGCGTCCAGTAGCGCCACGTCCTGCGGGGTGGAGACGATGATCGCCCCGTCCACCTGCGCTTTCTGGCTCAGGGTCATCTGCACGTCGCCGGTGCCCGGGGGCAGGTCGACGAGCAACACGTCCAGCGCGCCCCATTGCACCTGCATCATCATCTGCTGCAAGGCGCCCATCAGCATCGGCCCGCGCCAGACCACCGCCTGGTCCTCGTTGGTCATGAGCCCGATGGACATCATGGTGACGCCGTGGTTGCGCAGTGGCAGGATCGTCTTGCCATCCGGGCTGGCCGGGCGGCCCGAAACGCCCAGCATACGGGGCTGCGATGGCCCGTAGACATCGGCATCCAGCAGCCCCACACGCCGCCCCATCTGCGCGAGGGTGCAGGCGAGGTTGGCGGCGACGGTGGATTTCCCGACACCGCCCTTGCCGCTGGCAATGGCCACGATGTGGGCGACACCCGGGATCTTCTCGGGCCCCTTCGCTTCGGCTGGCCGCTGCGGGCGCAGATCCGGCGGCGCCTTCTCCGTATGGCCGGTCATGACGATCGACACCGCCGAGACCCCATCCAACGCGCCAAGCGCCGCCTCGGCCTCCGCCTTGGTACCGGCGTAGGCCTCCGCATTCTTCGGCGCGACCTCGAGCACGAACCGAACCGCTCCGTCCGGGGCCACGTTCAACGCCCGCACGATTCCGCTGGCGACGATGTCGGTACCGGCAACCGGATCGGCGATACGCTTGAGTGCTGCAAGCACCGTCTCTCTATCGGCTGTCACCGACTACCCCCGACCCGAGATTTCGCCGGACACCTCGTGAACCATTCCCAACTCCTCGATGGTCACAACAGCCTTTACCTTGAAACTCTTTCCGTCCGAGTCCGTGCCGCGCAGTGCGTCTTCTATGGCCTGCTGGGATGTGACACCGACCTGTTTCAGGAACTTTCTCATCGACATGTTGAAGTCGTCGCTCATGACCTTCTTCCTCTCACTAGATTGACGTGCAGAACCGCGGGGACCTAAGCTGACCCATGGGAATGCGTGTTCTGATCTTGATCATTCTGCTTTTCCTGCCGCCAGTCAAAGCGATGGCGCAGGAACGTAAGGTGCGCCTTCACGCACCGGAAACGCTCGTTGATACGGGGCTGATGCGGCATATCCTTCCGAGATTCTCGCTCAAGACACAGATCCGGGTCGAACTCGTCGACACGCCGGACCAAGCGGACATCGTGCTGGGCTCCACCGGAATACCGCTCTTCGAAGGGGCGGGGCAGGTGTGGCACCTGGAAATGCGCGCTTCGGACGACGGCCCGCCCACGCGGTTCTCCGACTGGCTGCAATCCGACGTCGGACAGCGAACGGTCATCGGCTTCGCGCCTGAGGGCGAGGCGCTTTTTGCCCCGCCAACGGCACAGGAGGCCGAGGCGGTGGTCGTTACACTTGACGGGGATGCCGCGCTCGGCCAGCGCGTATCGCGGCAGAAGTGCATCCGGTGCCACAGCGTCGACGACGAGACGCGGATGGCGGGCATCGGGTCGACGCCGAGCTTCTCGGTGCTTCGCAGCCTGTCTGACTGGCAGGACCGCTTCGCGGCCTTCTTCGCGCTCAATCCGCACCCGGCTTTTACAATTGTCGAGAACGTCACGCCGCCCTTCCCGGACAATCGCCCGCCGCCCATTGCCCCCATACGCCTCTCTCTCGAAGAGGTTGAAGCCGTCGTGGCGTATGTCGCGGCGATGGAGGCCGCGGATCTTGGGGCACCCTTGCAGCATCAGTGATCGCGGCGTTTCTTGATGTAGTCCGCAGTCGTTCTCGGGCGGGGCCGGGAGCCGAGGGTGAACGGGTTGTCGTCCGAATGGAACTGGGCATTCACCCGGCAATTGTCGCACATCTGGATCATGCGCAACTTGTCGCCGCCTGCGAACATCGAATGGCTCTCAAGCTGGGCGGTGATCCGGTCGATCGTGGATTTCACGCCAAACGGGGCGCCGCATTCGATACAGTTGAACGGCTCTTCCTCGTTGAGGATCTCCTGCCGCAAAGCACTGTCCGACAGGTTCATTTGCGGTGCGTAGGCGATGGCATCCTCCGGGCAGACCCTCGCGCAGAGACCGCATTGCAGGCAGGCATCCTCCTGGAAACGAAGCTGCGGCAGGTCCGGATTGTCGCCAAGCGCACCAGATGGGCAGAGCGAGACGCAGGAAAGGCAGAGAGTGCAGGCATCCGTATCCACGAGCACCGCGCCATAGGGTGCGCCCTCGGGCAGTGGGATCGTCTCCTTGCCGGGATGGAGTGCCTTCGCGGCCTGCCGTGCAATCTGCCGCCGCGTGCCCATGGGGCGAACGGGGGTTTCAAGCGGTGCCGGGGCCACCTCGGCATAGAGCGCATCGGACATCGCCTCGGGGTCGGAGGTGTCAAACAGTCTGACCTTCTCCTCTCCGGCAATCGCGCGCGCCAGCGCGAGTTGCGCTTCCATCGCGTCCCGGTCCGCGCCCGGCCCGGGCATGAGCGTCACGGAGGCGAAACCGGCGGCAAGCGCGGCAACGGCCTCCGCATGGCCGAAAGTGCCAATCGACGGGACGTTCAGCGGGATGACATCGGCGGGCAAACCGCGGCCGTAGCGGGCGGCAAGCTGGACCATCTCCTGCCCGTGGCCGTCATGCACCAGCAGGCGTGGCGCGGTGCCGCCGGCGTCCAGAAAGGCCTTGGCGAGCGTCTGGATCCGGCGGAACGTCAGGTCGACCGCCGGGGCGTCGTAAGAGATCGCGCCGGACGGGCAGGCAGCCGAACAGGCGCCGCATCCGGCGCAAACCATGGGATCGACCGTGACGTAATCTCCGTTGGGCGTGATTGCACCCGTGGGACAGAGGTCGAGACACCGCGTGCAACCCGTCTGTTCGGCGCGGGAATGTGCACAAAGGAGCGGCTCGGTGCGCACGTAGAGCGGTTTCTCGAACGTTCCGGTAAGATGCGAGGCGGCCAGCACAGCCGCCGCCACCGCAGCCGGATGTCCCGGATCCGCGCGCAGGTAGCCTTCGCGTTTCTCCGGCGCCGGGAAGAGCGCCGGTCCGCCGCGCAGATCTAGGATAATGTCGCATTCCGATTGCCCACCGTCGCGCGGCGCAGAGAGCGAATGCACACCGCGCCCGCCCGGTTCAATTTGCTGTAGGGCATCGATCACGACGTGAAACTGCCCCAACGCCCCGCTTGCGCGCCGCAGACGACCGACGATGACGTCGAAGTCGCGCGTGGTCGGAAGGTCGAAAGCGGTCTCCAGAAGGACTGTAACGCCAAGATGATCCTTCAACTGGTCTGCGGCCGACAGCGCGACATCCGGCGCGCCGATGATGAGACAAAGCCCTTCGGAAACGATGTCGATGGTCTTGTCCGGTGCAGCAGGAAGCAGCGACTCGGCGACGAGCGCGGACATTTTGGGCAACGCAGAGGCGGTGTCGGCGCTCCAACCCGCCCGGTCGCGCAGGTCCAGCTTCGGCGCCGGATCAACGTTCAATTCCAATGCCAACTCGTCGAAAACCCGGGCCTCCTGCTCGCAACAAAAAATTGCATCGCCGTTTGTCAATGCTGTAGCAGCGCGGTCGATCTGCGTGGTGCAAAGCGCCGTGCAGGGCCGTTTGACTTCCAGTCCGGTGGCCTCGGAAAGGCTGTCTGCATCGATTGGTGAAGAGCCCAGGCAATCGCATGTTATCAACGTCTTGGGCATCGTTCCTCCAGTGGCGCGGCAGGGTATTTGACCCCAAGCCTGGCTGCATTGCGCAGCTAGCCTAGCCGTGATTCGCGACGGACGACAACCGGTTTTGCGTCGACGGAGTCCCACAATGGGAAGGCCACGTTGTGGCCGCAGGGGCCGAATTGATTCGCGTTCACTGAGTGAGGAAAATCCGCACAAAAACACTCGGATTGGACATTTCGTCCCTGTGGGGCATTTGGTGCCATTCGTTGCGGGCAAAATGTCCTCTTCGCCCGAAAGTCGTGCGTTTCGTTGAGAAAAGTCTTTCCGCGGCGGCGGTTGCTGTCCCACTCTGAGGTGGGAGGACGAAGCCGCGTGTACAACAATCCGAGTCAGTATCGGACCATGCCACTTGGCGTGGTTGTTCGACGCTCACCCGGCGTCACGCGATGGGCGTCGTGGAACTGGACCGCGACATCCGTGCTGCCCGGTGCCGCTTCTGCATCGTGGCGCGAACTCCGCCGAGACGGCGATACCGTAGAATTCCACGCCGCAACCGTGCCGCTCGAACTCCACGGCGCGGAAACCGAGGCATACCTCCACGGGCTGACCGCCGCGGTGCCGAGCATCTACGTCGTTCTGCGCGAGACGTCCGGAGAATGGCCGATCGAAGTGCTTCTGGCGACGGCATCGCCCTACGAAGCCCAGGATTACACCGACAGTGGCGAAGAGATCGTCGAGAAAGTGCCCATGACCCGGGGTCTGACTGCCTGGGTTCGGGAGTTCGTGGACATGTTCCACGAGGACGAGGTCTTCGTGAAGCGGAAGCGCGACAAGGCTCGGATCGACCTGAAGGACGATGGCATCGGCGATCCGCGCATCGGCAAGCCAGCCGATGTCTACGCTTCGCCGGCGCTCAAGCGGAGGCGTCTGCAATGAGCGCTCGGGATTTCTGGAGCCGACGCAAGGCCGCTGTGGAGGCCGAGGGCCGCGCCGACGAAATCGCGGCTGACGCTGCGCGTGCCGACGCGTTGGAATCGGAATTCGCGGATCGGGACGACGACGAGATCCTTGCTGAGCTTGGGCTCGCGGAACCCGAAATGCTTGAGAGCGCGCAAGAGGTCCGGGCATTCATCGCCGAGGCCGTGCCGCAGCGGTTGCGGGCGAGGGCGTTGCGTCGGCTGTGGACGTTGAACCCGACGCTTGCCAACCTGGATGGTCTTGTCGATTACGGCGAAGATTTCACCGATGCGGCCACCGTCGTGGAAAACCTTCAGACGGTTTACCAGGTCGGGAAAGGGATGTTCGACCGCGTGGTGAATGAGACCGAGCCCGAGGCCGCGGAAGACGTGCCACCCGCCGCGACCGGCGGGCAGGCGTTGGCGCTGGAGGAAGATGCGCCGGAGGATGCCGGCGGAGACGAGAGCGGCACGGAGACATCCGTGCCTGATTTTCGCCCAGGGGAAGCGCCCCAAGAGCGGCAGGCGCAAGACGCCTTCGTGAACGAGATGACAGATGACGATGCCGGATTACTGCCGCCCGCGTCCCGACGGATGCGCTTTCGCTTCGAGGCCGCAGGATGATGGACAATAAGGGGATGGACGCAGTCTTGGAGCAGAACATTGCGGCGGAGGACCGGCTGCGGGCGGATCTCTACAATTTCCTCGGCGCGATTCTGTCTGCGCCCCCCGATGAGACGTTGTTGCAGCAAACCGCCGGGTTGACCGGTGAAAGCAGCGAGCTGGGGCAGGCGATCGACGCGCTGGCGCGGATTGCGAAGGTGACGAAACCCAAGAAAGCCGAGAGCGAATTCGGGCGCCTTTTCATTGGGCTGGGCCGCGGCGAGTTGCTGCCCTACGCGAGTTACTACCTCACCGGCTTTCTCAACGAAAAGCCGCTGGCGGCGTTGCGCCGGGACATGGTGGCGCGCGGCATGGCACGTTCGGAGAACGTGTTCGAGCCCGAAGACGGTATCGCGAGCCTGATGGAAATGATGGGAGCCATGATCGTGGGGCGCTTCGGCAATCCTGCGAACCTGTCAACGCAGAAAGATTTCTTCAACAAGCATGTCGGGCCCTGGGCCGGGCATTTCTTCACGGATTTGGAGGGTGCGAAGAACTCGGTCTTCTATGCGCCGGTCGGCACGGTCGGCCGGATCTTCATGGAGATCGAGGCGGAAGCCTTCCGGATGAGCGCGGCGTGAAACCCGCAAGCCCAAGGCGGCGCGCCGCCAAACAACCAAGGGAGGAGACGTATCCATGACACGGAAAACCGAGGAGACCGCGAGTCGCCGCGATTTCCTGAAACTGGCCGGGACGACCGCGCCAGTGGCCGCCATCGCCGTGGCGGCGGGCACGACCGGGGCCGAAGCGGCCGAACCCGACCTGTCATTGGAGAAGATGCAGGATACCGCGCATACCCGCGCCTATTACAGCAGCGCCCGGTTCTGACCGGACGGTGCCGACCCGGCTACGAGCAACTGGTTGCGTGACGCCCGACCGCCCGTGCCATCAACGATAATCCAAGCGAGCGGGGCAGTGGCCCGAGCAAGCAAGGGAGTGAAACCATGTTGAGGAAGAAGACCAACGGGGTTGCGAGACGCCCCCAGCGGACCACCCTCCTGACCGAGGCCGCAAATGCCTCCGTCGATCGCCGCGCGTTCCTGCGCGGATCCGGACTGGCAATCGGGGGCCTCTCGGCCATCGCCGCAACAGGCGGCACCGTCACCCAGGCCACGGCTCAGACCGCCACCCCGCGGCCCGTGGAACTCAAGAAATCCGTCTGCACCCATTGTTCGGTCGGCTGTACGGTCGTCGCCGAAGTGTCCGACGGTGTCTGGATCGGGCAGGAGCCCGGTTGGGACAGCCCGTTCAACCTCGGCGCACATTGTGCGAAGGGCGCGGCGGTGCGCGAACACGCGCACGGTGAACGCCGGCTCAAGTACCCGATGAAGAAAGAGGGCGGCGAGTGGAAGCGCATTTCCTGGGAAGAGGCGATCAACGAGATCGGCGACCAGATGATGACGATCCGCGACGAGAGCGGGCCTGACAGCGTCTACTGGCTCGGCTCGGCCAAGCACAACAATGAGCAGGCCTACCTGTTCCGCAAGTTCGCCGCCTACTGGGGCACGAACAACGTGGATCACCAGGCCCGGATCTGTCACTCCACCACTGTTGCCGGGGTTGCGAACACATGGGGCTACGGCGCCATGACCAATTCCTACAACGACATCCACAACTCCAAGGCGATCTTCATTATCGGCGGCAACCCGGCCGAGGCGCATCCCGTCTCCCTGTTGCACGTGCTGCGCGCCAAGGAGACCAACAATGCCCCGCTGATCGTCTGCGATCCACGTTTCACCCGCACCGCCGCCCATGCCGACGAATATGTCCGCTTCCGGCCCGGCAGCGACGTGGGCCTGATCTGGGGTATTCTCTGGCACATCTTCGACAATGGCTGGGAGGACAAGGAGTTCATCCGTACCCGTGTCTGGGGCATGGACCAGATCCGCGAGGAAGTGGCCCGCTGGACACCCGAGGAGACGGAGCGCGTTACCGGCGTGCCCGGCAGCCAGCTGCGTCGCGTGGCGCGGACCATGGCCAACAACCGGCCCGGCACGGTGATCTGGTGCATGGGCGGCACCCAACATACCAACGGCAACAACAACACCCGGGCTTATTGCGTGCTGCAGCTCGCGCTCGGCAACATGGGCGCGTCCGGCGGTGGCACCAACATTTTCCGTGGCCATGACAACGTGCAGGGCGCGACGGACCTGGGCGTGCTCAGCCATACACTGCCCGGCTATTATGGCCTTTCGGCCGGTGCCTGGGGCCACTGGGCACGCGTCTGGGAAGAGGACCCGGAGTGGCTGGCGGCACAATTCGCCAAGACCACGGGCGCCGACGGCAAGGAGAAGTCGCTCCAGAACCTCACCGGCATCCCGGTCAGCCGCTGGATCGACGGTGTGCTGGAAGACCCGGCGAACATGGACAACCCCGACAAGGTTCGGGCCATGGTGCTCTGGGGCCACGCGCCAAACTCCCAGACTCGGATGACCGAGATGAAGAAGGCCATGGAGATGCTGGACATGCTGGTCGTGATCGACCCGTATCCCACTGTGTCTGCCGTGCTTCATGACCGGACCGACGGCGTTTACCTGCTGCCGGCATGTACGCAGTTCGAGACCTACGGGTCCGTCACGGCCTCCAACCGTTCCATCCAGTGGCGCGAGAAGGTTGTCGAACCGCTCTTCGAGTCCAAGACCGATCACGAGATTATTGGCCTGTTCTCGCAGAAGTTCGGATTCCATGACAGGATCTTCCGCAACATCGCCCTGGAGGATGACGGCATAACGCCGAACATCGAAGACACGCTGCGCGAGATCAATCGCGGCATGTGGACGGTGGGGTATACCGGCCAGTCGCCGGAGCGGTTGAAACTCCACATGGAAAACCAGCACACCTTCGACCGCACGACTTTGCAGGCGGTTGGCGGTCCGGCGGATGGCGACTTCTACGGTCTGCCATGGCCTTGCTGGGGCACGGCGGAGATGGGCCATCCGGGTACACCGAACCTCTACGACATGTCCAAGCCTGTCGCTGAAGGTGGTCTCACCTTCCGTGCGCGCTTCGGCGTGGAGCGTGAGGGCCAGAACCTTCTGGCGGACGGCGTCTACTCGGTGGGGTCGGAGATCCAGGACGGGTATCCGGAATTCACCATGCAGATGCTGATGGACCTCGGCTGGGACGGTGACCTCACGGAAGACGAGCGCGCGGCTATCGACGCTGTGGCGGCCGAGAAGACCAACTGGAAGACCGACCTTTCGGGCGGTATCCAGCGGGTTGCCATCGAGCACGGGTGCGCACCCTTCGGTAACGCGAAGGCGCGGGCAGTGGTCTGGACGTTCCCGGATCCGATCCCGATACACCGCGAGCCGCTCTACACCAACCGCCGCGATCTCGTGGCCGACTACCCGACCTACGAGGACCGGAAGTTCTATCGTCTGCCGACGATGTATGCCTCGATCCAGAAGCAGGATTTCAGCAAGGACTATCCGATCATCCTCACCTCGGGACGCCTCGTCGAATACGAGGGCGGGGGCGACGAAACTCGTTCCAACCCATGGCTGGCCGAGTTGCAGCAGGACATGTTCGTCGAGATCAACCCAAGGGACGCCAACAACCTTGGCGTGCGGGACGGCGCACAGGTCTGGGTCGAAGGGCCCGAGGGCGGCAAGGTCAAGGTCATGGCGATGGTCACGCAGCGGGTTGGCGAGGGCGTTGCCTTCATGCCGTTCCACTTCGGCGGCCATTTCCAGGGCGAAGACCAGAGGTCGAAGTATCCGGATGGAGCGGATCCATACGTTCTCGGGGAATCGACCAATACCGCGCAGACCTATGGTTACGACTCGGTCACCCAGATGCAGGAGACCAAGGCGACCCTCTGCAAGATCATGCCAGCGTAAGGAGATAGAGAATGGCAAGAGCGAAATTTCTCTGCGACGCCGAGCGCTGCATCGAGTGCAACGCCTGCGTCACGGCCTGCAAGAACGAGCATGAGGTGCCATGGGGCATCAACCGCCGCCGCGTGGTGACCATCCAGGATGGTCAGCCCGGCGAACGGTCGATCTCGGTGGCCTGCATGCATTGCTCGGATGCGCCGTGTATGGCGGTCTGCCCGGTGGATTGCTTCTACCAGAACGAGGAAGGGGTGGTGCTCCACTCCAAGGACCTCTGCATTGGCTGCGGCTATTGCTTCTACGCGTGCCCCTTCGGCGCGCCGCAATATCCGCAGGCGGGCAACTTCGGCTCGCGCGGCAAGATGGACAAATGCACCTTCTGCGCCGGCGGTCCCGAGGAGACCCATTCCAACGCGGAATTCTCCAAGTACGGCCGCAATCGGATCGCAGAGGGCAAGCTGCCGCTTTGCGCCGAGATGTGCTCGACCAAGGCGCTGTTGGCGGGCGACGGTGACGTCGTCTCCGCGATCTACCGCGAACGTGTGGTGGCGCGCGGCTTCGGCTCCGGCGCCTGGGGGTGGGGCACCGCCTACGACCAGAAGGGCGGCTGACAGGTTTCGCGGCCATCGGGCTTCAAGTCCCAATGGCCGCGGCCCTGTAACCTCATGAACCGCAAGCCACCGGGGCACCAAGTCCCGGTGGTTTGGCAAAGGCACATCTAATCCCTTGCAAGGGTCGGGTAAGATACGATGAGTAATCGAAATTCCGGGTTCGGCGCATTTCTGGCACTGATACTGGTCGTCGTGATCGCCGCGCTTGTGTTTTCGCTGCGCGCGCCCGATCCGGATGGCGTAGACGAGACACAACTCGCTGAAGCTCGGGAAGCAACGGGCGGTGCGCAGACCCGTGAGGACATCATGGCGCGCCAGCGAGGGCTGAACATCGACGATACGTTCCGCAGCGGAGCGACGGGTGATCCCAACAGCGCAGCAGCTGCGAACGCGCAACTCGGAACGCTGGGCGGCGTCTCCGATGCCGAGATGTGGCGCGCATTGCGCTACGGATCGGCGAACACCAGCGCGACCTCACGTGGCCCGGCGGCCGACGTGCTGATCCAGGACGGCGGCATGAGCTGGCTCACGCTCCGCGACGCCCGCGTCGGCAAATGGGGGGGATGGCTCCTCCTCGGCATGATCGGTGTGCTGGCCTTCTTCTACCTCACCCGCGGCCGCGTGCCGATCGCCGGCGAAAAAACCGGGCGCAAGGTCCTGCGGTTCGGCAATATCGACCGGTTTGCCCACTGGATGACCGCCGGATCCTTCATCCTGCTGGCGGTGACCGGATTGATTTCCATGTACGGGCGACCCTACCTGATCGCGGTCATGGGCAAGGAGGCCCATGCGACACTCGCTTACTGGTCGAAACTCGTCCACAACAACGTGAGTTTCGCCTTCATGCTCGGCGTTCTGCTGATCTTCCTCAAATGGGTGCGTTTCAATATCCCGAACTGGAACGACGTCAAATGGCTTACGGTCATGGGCGGGCTTTTCGACGATTCCATTCATCCGCCTGCCGGCAAGTTCAACGCCGGGCAGAAGATCATCTTCTGGTCGGTGATGCTCATGTCGATTGGTGTGGTGGCGACCGGGTTTAGCCTGCTCCTGCCATTCCGCGTCGAGGTGTTCGGCGATATCTTCGCGTGGATCAACGGCCTCGGCGTGTTGTCCTGGTTTGGGATTGCCGACCTTCCCGTTGCGCTCTCCCCGCAAGAAGAAATGCAATATACCCAGCTCGTCCATGCCGGCTTCGCCTTCCTCTTCATTGCGATGATCATCGGCCACATCTACATCGGCACGCTCGGGATGGAGGGCGCGTTCGATGCCATGGGCACCGGATACGTGGAGGAGCAATGGGCACGCGAGCACCATTCGCTCTGGCTCGACGAGGTGAAGGCGCGGGACGGTGCGGCCAGTCCGGCGGAATAGGCTGTCCAAGCATGTCGCAGCCTTGGTTGTGACGGTCTGTGCCGGGGGCCTCTCGGCGCAGGAGTTCCAGACGTTGAAGGGGCACGGAGGCCCGATCATGGGAATCGCGGTCGCGCCCTCCGGCGAAGTCGCGACGGCGAGTTTCGACAATTCGGTCGGTGTCTGGAACGGTGCAGATCCAACCTGGCTGGAGGGGCACGATGCTGCGGTAACGGCCATAGCATTCGGTCCGAACGGCACGCTCGCGACGGGTGGCGACGACTTTGCCGTGCGGCTGTGGGGCGACGATCCCAAGCTGCTGGGCAGGCATCTGGGCAAGGTTACGGGCGTCGCGGTTGCGCCCGACGGGCATTCGGTTGCCAGCGGCAGTTGGGACGGAACCATCCTCATCTGGCCGCTCGACGAAGGCGAACCGCGCGAGCTTCCGGCGCCGGGAGCCGGCGTCAACGATGTCGCGTTCGACCGGAGCGGTGCGCGCCTCTTTGCCAGCACGACGGACGGCGTTCTGCTGCGCTATGATCCCGACGGCAGCGCGCCGGTGGCGTTGGCGCGGCACGGTTTTGGAATCAATTGCCTTGTTGTCGGAGACGGGTGGGTCGCTTATGGCGCCGTGGACGGCGGAACGCGGGTGATCGACGCGGAGACCGGGGCGCAGATTGCCGATTTCACGCTTGAGCGCCGCCCGATCCTCGCAATGGTCCATCATGCTGAGTCGGGTCAGATCGCGGTCGGCGATGGCCACGGTTACATCATGATCCTCGACACGGCGGACTGGCGGATCGCGCGGGATTTCCGCGCGACGCGGCAAGGGCCTGTCTGGGCGCTCGCCTATTCGTCGGACGGTTCTGTGGTCCACGCCGGCGGGCTGGACGATGTGGTGTATTCCTGGCCTGTCGCTCTGCTCGACGAATTCGATCCGGCAATGGGACAACAACGCAGCTTCCTGCAAGCGCCGGCGAGCATGCCCAATGGCGAACGCCAGTTCATGCGCAAATGCTCGATCTGTCATGCGCTGGATCCGGGACCGTCCCGGAAGGCCGGACCGACGTTGCACGGGTTGTTCGGGCGGGCCGCTGGAACGGTGCCGGAGTACCCCTATTCGTCGACCCTGCTTGGCTCCGATATCGTCTGGACCGAGGAAACGGTAAACCAGCTGTTCGACGATGGACCCGACCACTACATTCCGGGATCGAAAATGCCGATGCAGGTCATTGCCGGCGACGGCGACAGGGCCGACCTGATCGACTATCTTAAGACCGCGACAAGGGGAGACTGAAATGAAAGCGATGCTCGCAGGATTCGCGGCGGCGATCGTGATCGCCTTCGGCGCGTGGTATGCGCTGAACCATGTGGGGTTTTCCTCGCAGGAGACGTATTCCGGCCCGAACGTGCGGTTGGAATAGCTGGCGAGAGAGCTATGACGGCAAGTACACAGAGGGTGGCGGGCAGCACTGCTGACGAATTCGGAAGCAAGCTTTCCGGAGCGTCCGTCATCGTGATCGACGATGAGCCTGGCATGCGGAACTTTCTCACGAAAGTGCTGGCGTCCCGGGTCAAGCGGGTGGAGCAGGCCGGCTCGCCCCGGGAAGCGACGGAAAAGCTGGACGGGAAGCACTTCGACCTCGTGATCCTCGACAATATCATGCCGGGAATGAAGGGGCTCGACTGGATCAACGAGCAGCGTCGAAAGGGATTCTACGGAGATATCATCCTGATCACGGCCTATGCCGATCTCGAGACGGCCATCAGCGCGCTGCGCGCCGGTGTTGCAGACTTCGTGCTCAAGCCCTTCCGCGCGAACCAGATTATCGGAGCAATCGAACGGACGCTGGATCGCAAGTACTTGCGCCGGGAAAACGCGCTTCTTCGGCGGGAGTTATATGCGCGGCACGCGCGTGGAAAGCTCCTGGGGAAATCCGAAGCGCTCACGGCGGTACGTTCCATGTTGAAGAAACTGGCGCCATTGCCGACGCCGGTGTTGTTTCTTGGCGCGAGCGGCACCGGCAAGGAACTTGCCGCCGGTCATCTGCACGAGATGTCCGATCGGGCGAACGCGCCGTTTGTGGCAGTCAATTGCGCGGCAATAGACCCCGACCGCGTCGCAACGGAGCTCTTCGGCATCGTGGAGGAGGGCGGGCGGTTGAAGCCGGGGCTGATGTTGCTGGCCGACGGTGGCACGCTCTTTCTGGACGAAGTCGCGCAGATGCCGGAACGGCTGCAAACGGCCTTGTTGCGGGTCCTGGAGGACAAGAAGGTCCGGCCGGTCGGGGCGGAGCGCGAGATCCCTCTCGATCTGCGGTTTCTTTTCGCCACCAATGCCGATCTTCCTCAGGCAGTGGAGGAGGGGCGGTTCCGAATGGACCTGTTCCACCGCATAAACGTTATCACCATGGAACTCCCGCCGCTGCGCGAGCGATCGGAAGACATCGTCGAACTGGCGGCGCATTTCATGGAGCATTACTCGAACACGCTTGGGATGCCGTCGCTTGATCTGGACGAGGACACACTCCTGAAGCTTCGGCGGTACCATTGGCCGGGGAACGTGCGAGAGTTGAAGAACCTGATCGAACGCTCGGTGATCCTCGGGGCGTTTCCGGAGGAATTTGCGGGGGGCGGAACGGTCAAGGGACCCGAGGCGATCGAGAACCTCGATCTGGTCACGAAACGGCATATCCTGCATGTCCTGGACCTGTGCGAGGGCAACAGGTCGGAAGCCGCGCGGCGGCTGGGCGTTTCGCGCAAGACAATCGACCGGAAACTGGCATCCTGGGTCGTTCCGACATAGCCGCGCGAGTCCGGTTCGGACGAGGGGCAATTCCTGCGTACATGGATGGTCACCTGGGCCAAATCGGCACGAAGTGGAAGCGAACCGGCTGTAGGCATCGTTGGTTGTCGTCTTCTCGTACGTGATTGGGGCGGGTTCGCCGCGCGCTTGCGCGCGGCCCGGCCCAACCGCCGAAGCCCATCTTCGATGGGCACACGGTGGGCGGGAGTGCTCCCGCCCGGGCGCAGCGCTGACGCGCCTTGCCCGGTTGGGCGTGGCGCGCGCTTGAGCGCGCGGGGAGGGCGCCTGGACGTCCGCTTGGGGAGCTAACCTGTCGCACCGGCACGGGAACTGGATGGCATCGAGGTACGAACAAAAGCCGGCGAACCATTGGCGCGCCGGCTGTTGAGTCTGTGTGTGCCCTCCTGCCTATTCGCAGGGAAAGCTCTCCTGCAACGTGGCGAGCAGGGCTTCGTTCGCAAGCAACTTGGTGCGCTGGCTGTAGGAGCCGTGGACCCACCGCATGAAAGCCCAGCGAACCTCGTCGGCCGTGTTTAGATCCGGTGCGCAGATGCCGAGTTCTGCCTTGGCGTCGATCACCTTCAGGGCACCGACGAACCCCATGATGTACTGTTCGCATTCGGCCTCGGCCGCAGCGCCCCAGCGGGCGTCATTGTCGGCCTCCTGGCAGGGTGAGAGGAGATCGGCCGCGGAATAGCCGGCACCTTGTGCCAGTGCGGAGGATCCAGCCACGACGGTGGCCGCAAGAGAAGCGATGAGAAGAACGGATCGCATGGATATGGCTCCTTGTCTCGGGGCTGTCTGGAGAGCGGAGGCCCCGGCCGTGTGTGCGGCCGGGGCGTCCGGTGTCAGTTGCGGCCGGTTTCGGCCAGGGAGTGGATCGCCTGATCCATGACATCCTGGTGTTCTTCGTTGTTCACGAAGGCAGGCGTGTTGACCTTCTCCCAGAGCGCCTCGTCGGTCATGTTCTGGTGACAGCCCATGCACAGGCCGGTGCGCTCCATCTTCTCGCGCATCTCCTGCGGCAGCGGGCCGGTCAGCGGCCAGTGCGACCCGACCGTCACGAGCTGTTCACCGTCTTCGGTCACGATCCGGGAAAGATCGTGGTCGAGGCTCGGGACCGGCTGCGACTGAAGCTGGTGCTGCTGCGGGATGGTTTCGCCGAAGGCGGTTTCCAGATCCACTACGAAGCCATCGTCATAGCCGGCCATGAAGCGGCCCCCCATGATCCCGTAGCCAAGCGCCTTGGGATTGTTGTGGCAGCTTTCGCAGCTACGTGCCTCGCGGCCGGCGGTGTGCGGCTGCACGGCGGCATGGTCCAGGCCCTTGGTGCCGCCGGCATCCGGGGTCATCCAGGTCTCGTTATGGGCGACCGTGTTGCCGTCCTTGTCGATGACCGTGGTGATGACCTGGCAGCCCGGCATCAGCGGAGATACGCGACCCTCGCCATTGATGCCCAGCGTCGGCTCTTCCCACCGCAGGTAGGAGCGGGTTTCGGAGACCTTGCCAGCCGAGGTCAGGCCGTTGGTTCCCAGAACGTTGTCCGCCGTCAGGCCGTTCGGTTCACGCGCATTGGCGTTCGCGATCCAGTCGACGTCAGTCTTGCCCTCGGAATAATCCACGGTGATGTGGCAGCCATAGCACTGCGGTGCCCAGTCGGCGTGGCAGGCGTAGCATTCCATGCTCTCCATGTGCTTGCCGACAGACATCATGGCGACCTGGGCGTTCTGGTTCTTCCAGGTTCCATCGGTGGCGATTTGCTTCAGCACCGGGATCTCGAAATCGAGACCAGAGGCCGAGTGCAGCATCACCTTGTCACCGTCCTTGACGACGTTGCCGAACGGGTTGCCGCGCGCGGTCAACAGGAAGCCATCTTTCGCCTCGTAGTCGGTGGCGAACATGATGGTCTCGTCGGCTGCCTCCTCGGACAGGCCGCGCGGCGTGTCGGCGAGTTCTGTCTGGAACTCCTCGCCGTAACCCAGCGGCAGTTCCCACGGGTACTTGCTGACGGTGCCGTGGCAATCCTCGCACTCGATTTCCACCTGCGCGAGCGTGGTGCCGGGAAGGTTACCGTCGCCGTGCATGTCGATCGAGGTATGGCAATCCTGGCAGAGCATGCCGCCCTCCGGGTTGCCGTCGCGCGATTGCACGGAGTGATGCAGGTCGTCCTTGATGTAGAGATAGTTCTTGGTGTGCAGCTTGGGCTGCTTGCCACCTTTCTCGTCATAGGGCGAGCCGTAGGGGAACTCCATGATGCCCTGATAACTCACGCCGATCCGCTTGCCGCGGTTGTGGCAGGAGTTGCAGGTTTCCGATGGGATGCCGGAGTATTCCAGATCGCCGTGCTTCACGACGGATTTCCGGGTCGCCTGCAATTGGTGGGTCAGGAGTTTGCCGGGCTGATCCTTGGAAATCGTCGGGTCGCCGCCCTCGTAGAAGCCTTCGTTCGAATAGGGAACGTGGCAGGAGGAGCAGCCGGCGCCGCGGAAATCGCCGCGCTTCTCGCGGCCGGTAACGCCCACGTGGCAGCGCTGACACTGCTGGCGGCTGTAGGTGATGCCGGCGAGGTTCGGGTGTTCGGAAATCGCGTCAACATCGACTTCCGGCACCTGCTCCATGCTGTCGGGCATCTGGTCGGGGTGCGCCTCGGAGAAAGCGACCATGTATTCCTTGTAGGCCTCGGTGCCGACGCTCGGCACATTGCCGTCCTCGTCCACCAGGTCGTAGTTGCCGTAGACCGAGCGGTGGGTATCGATCACACCCCAGGACCACAGGTTGCCCTGCAATTTACCGGCTTCGGTGTTCATCAGCGACTTGATCTGACGGTCGGCATAGCCCTCGTGGCAGCCGGACTGGCCGCACGTCTTGTCGGCAATCCAAACGGCGCCGGGATCGGGGAAGAACATGTCCGGCCCGCCGTTCTCGATCATGTCGGGGTGCGCGCCAGCGTGGGCAAGTTCGGCGGTCGTGCCGCCGACGGTGCCGCCGTGGCACATCGTGCAGCCCTCGGGGTCGTTGTAGTCTTCACCGAAGGCCATGATGGTGTCCATCATCACACCTTCGGTGAATCGCTCGATCCCCTCGTGGCAAGACAGACAGCCCTTTTCGGCCGCAAGCTCTTCCGAGACCTGCATTGGTGTCTCTTGGGCCGAAGCTAGCGTTGCCGCGCCCAAGAGCAACGACAGAACGAGAAATAGGCGTCTCACTGCGTGCTCTCCCTGAAAAACGGAATTCGATTCCGGGTCAGGGTATGTGCGACGGCGGACCCGCCGCCCTGACATTTGTCAGAAAACCCTCGTTTCAAAACATGTACTTGCGATACGTATTCCGGGCTTGATCTGGCGCAAAGACAGTGCGCGCCCACCTGTGGATGTTGCCGCAAACCTTACAAACCCAGCGGGAACAGCCAGGCATGCAGCGATCAAAGACCGAGGCCCTTAAGGACCATGCGTTGTCCTGTATCGCTTGCAAATCAAGGCTATGCGCATTTGCGCGGGCCGCCCAAGACAGCGTCTCGCCCCGGATATTCGAGATCGCTCGCGGCGATCGCCTCGAATGCCTGAGTGGAAATTGTCTCAAGTTCTGGATCATTATCCGGGGCACTGCGGCAATCTGCACGGTGCTCGAAGACGGTCGGCGGCAGATCGTGTCGCTGCCGGGGGCGAGCGATGTGGTCTGCGGTCTGCTTGCCGACGGAGGCAATCCGCACTGGCTGGAGGCGCTGGATACCTGCGAGGTGTGCGAGATCGACTTCACGCCCTGTGCGGCCGAACTCGCACATGACCCGACCTTCATGCATGCGATGATGGATCTGTTGCACGCCCAGCTTGTGCGAACGTCGCAGCATCTGATCACGCTCGGCCGGCTGGACAGCACCGAACGCCTTATCTTCTTCCTGGCGCAGCTTTCGTTTCACCCATCCCAGGCGGACGGCGCCACCGCGCCGGTACAGCTGCCCATGTCGCGCGAGGATATCGCCGACTACCTTGGCCTCAACGCGGAGACTGTCAGCCGAATCCTCACCAAACTTCGCAAGAGCGGGTTGGTGAAGTTCCTCAACCGGTCGGAGTTCTACGTGCCGGACATGGCGGCGCTGCGCCGCCGGCTCCCGCTGCCGCTGTTGGGCGAAGACGCCGCCGTGATCGGGCAGTTTACCGGGAAGGATGCCGAGAGCGAGAGGGCACAAGCATGATCACCGAGTTCGGCCACTTTGCCCTTTGGATGGCGCTTGCGGCGGCATTGGTTCAATCCGTTGTTCCGCTCTGGGGGGTACGTAATGCGTCCGCTGCGGGGATGCGTGTGGCCGATACAGCTGCGCAGATCCAGTTTCTGGCTGTTGCGGTAGCCTTCGGGGCGCTTGTCCGCGCCTATGTCGTGTCGGATTTCTCGCTGGAGACGGTGGCTCTCAACTCCCATTCCAGCAAGCCGATGCTCTACAAGGTCACCGGCGTCTGGGCCAATCACGAAGGGTCAATGCTGCTGTGGGTGTTGATGCTGGCGCTGTTCGGGGTGCTGATCTCGCTCTTCGGGCGGATGATTCCGGTCGCCATGAGGGCGACGGTTCTCGCCGTGCAGGCGGTCGTCGGTGTTGGCTTCTACCTGTTCATACTGTTGACCTCGAACCCATTCATCCGGTTGGACAACCCGCCGCTTGACGGCCGCGGAATGAACCCGCTGCTGCAGGATCCGGGCGTCGCCTTTCATCCGCCACTGCTTTACCTGGGCTATGTTGGCTTCTCGACGGCCTTCGCTTTCGCACTGGCCGCCCTCATCACGGGCCGGGTCGACCCGGCCTGGGCGCGCTGGATGCGGCCGTGGGTGCTGATCGCGTGGTCTGGGCTCACCGCCGGCATTGGCTTGGGCTCCTGGTGGGCCTATTACGAGCTAGGCTGGGGGGGATTCTGGTTCTGGGACCCGGTGGAAAACGCTTCCTTCATGCCATGGCTGATCGGCACCGCACTGCTGCATTCGGCCATCGTGGTGGAGAAGCGAAACGCACTGCTGCAATGGACCATCCTGCTTGCGATCCTGACCTTCTCGCTCAGCCTGATCGGCACGTTCCTCGTGCGTTCCGGTATCCTTTCGTCGGTCCATGCTTTCGCCACCGATCCGGCGCGTGGCGTTTTCATCCTCGTCCTGCTCTGCCTCTACATTGGCGTGGCACTAATGCTCTTTGCCTGGCGGGCAGGGGAGTTGCGCGAAGGTGGTGTCTTCGCGCTCTGGTCGCGGGAGAGCGGCCTGCTGGTCAACAACGTGCTGCTCTCGGCAGCCACGGGCGTCGTTTTCGTGGGCACGCTCTACCCGCTGGTGTTGGAGTTGCTGACCGGGGACAAGATCACCGTCGGCGCCCCCTATTTCAACCAGACGTTCCTCCCGCTCTTCGGCGCAACAATGCTGGCTGCGGGCGTAGGGCCGTTTCTATCCTGGAAACGGGCGCGGCCCGCTGTGGTGCTGCGACGGGCGGCAGTTACGATGACCGTGAGTGTCGCGCTGACCATCGGGCTCGCCCTGACACTGACGCAGGCCGATCCGGCTGGTCTGTTCGGCGCATTTGTCGCGATTTTCCTCGCTACGGCGACGTTGCAGGATCTGGCTCTGCGCGCTGGAGTGCCCGGCGTGCGCGCCAGTGTCGCTCTGCGTCGGCTGCTGGGGCTGCCGCGGTCCGCCTGGGGGCTCTATCTCGGTCACACCGGGCTTGCCCTTGCCGCCGCTGGCGTTGTTGCCGTCTCCGTCTGGAAGGCGGAGGAGATCCGCTCGGTCGCACCCGGCACGGAAATGGCGGTGGGGCCCTATGCCTTCACGCTTGCCGAGATCGGTCAGGCGCAAGGACCGAACTACCAGACAACAATCGCCACGATCGAGGTGACGCGCGCGGGGCAGGCGGTTGCGACGTTGCAGCCGGAGCGGCGCTGGTACCCCGTCGAGGGGCGCCCGACGACGGAAGCGGGCATCCGTTCGCTCTGGCACGGGGATCTCTACGCGGTGTTGGGCGACCCAGACGGCACTGGGCGGCACGTCGTGCGCTACTACTACAACCCCGGCGTGCCGTGGATGTGGGCCGGTGCGGTGCTGATCGCATGCTCCGCGCTCATTTCGCTCACCGACAGACGGCTGCGTATCGGTGCACCGTCTCGGCGACGCGCGCCCACGATGCAACCGGCGGAATAGGACAATGGCGATGCGTGAAATACCCGATCCTCGCTCCCTCTTCCGGTCCGTTTGGCATGTATTGTGCGGCACATTCCTCCCCTGCCTGCTTGCGGTGGTGCTGACCGGAACCACGCCGCCGGCCCAGGCGCTCGACGCGGAAGAGATGTTCGAAGATCCGGCGCAGGAGGCTCGTGCCCGCGATATCGGCCGCCAGCTTCGCTGCCTTGTCTGCCAGAACGAGTCGATCTTCGATTCCAATGCCGGTCTTGCCCGCGATTTGCGCGTGGTCGTGCGGGAACGGATGGCGGAAGGGGACAGCGACGCCGAGGTCATCGCCTTCGTGTCCGACCGCTACGGCGACTACGTGCTGCTGAAACCACCTGTGGAGGGCCATACGCTCGTGCTCTGGCTCGCGCCGGTGCTGTTCCTCGGGATCGGCGGGATCGGGTTGCTGACCTACCACCGAAGCCGGGAGCGGCGCGTTGTTCCCGAACTGAGCGCGGCGGACAGGGCTGAGGCGCAGCACCTCCTGAACGGAGAACAATGATGGCGTTCTGGATACTCATTGTCATTTCCGCCGCGTTTGCAGGCCTTTGGGTCGCGCGCCCGTTCCTGAAGGGCGGTACGATTGAAATGGATGATAGCGACGGCGCGATATCCGTCTATCGAGACCAACTGGAGGAAGTCGAGCGCGACCTGTCGGCTGGCTTGATCTCACCGGAAGAGCGGGACCAGGCGCGCCGGGAAATCGAGCGTCGGGCGTTGCTCGCGGCGCGGAACATGGGCGGCGGCTTTTCCGTGTCGCAAAGGTCGGTGGCCGGAGCGGGCGTGCTGGCCGGTGTCGCGGCACTCATCGCGCTCGTAGGCTATGGTTGGAGCGGCATGCCCGCCGCCGAAGATCAGCCGCTCGCCGCGCGCCGCACGGATATTCTGGAACAACGCGCAGCGGCCGGAGACATGACCAGCCGGATCGCCTTGTTGATCGACAAGACGTCGGAGAACCCCCAATCCTTCGAAGATTGGTGGACGCTCGCCCAATCCTACGCCGCCATTGGTGACCATGCATCGTCGGTCGAGGCTTACCGCAAGGCGGCGGAACTCGATGGTGACAGCCCTGGCGTGCTGTCGGCTTATGCAGAGGCAATGACGCTGGCCAATGGCAACAAGGTGCCCGATGCCGCGCGGCTGATATTCGAGCAGGTCCTGAACCGCGGTCCGGACGTGCGCGCCCGCTATTACATCGCGCTCTCAAAGGCGCAGGCCCAGCAGTTCGAGGCAGCGCTGGAGGATTGGGCCGCACTCGCCCGGGACAGCCAACCCGACGCGCCCTGGATGCCGCTGGTGCGCCGTGACATGGTCAACATGGCGCGATTTGCCAAGGCGGACCTCGCGACCTACCTTCCCGATGCCACGCCGGAGGAAATCGCGGCCGCTGGCGGTCAAACGGTTTCGGTGGAAACCGCGGCAGAATCCGTGGCGCGACGGGAGTCTCTCGAGACGGCACTGGCCGGCGATCCGTTCGACTACAAGGGGTGGATCGAGCTTGCCGGTCTCCATGTGGCTGCCGGGGAGGACGACGCGGCAGCAGAGGCGCTGGCATCAGCGCGAGAGGCCTATGCCGCCGCCCCCTTCGTGCAGACCAAGATCGACGAGGCGGCACGCAGGCTTGGCCTCGACCTGATCGCGCAACCCGGCAGCGTCTCCGGCCCGTCTCCGGAGGATATCGCGGCAGCGGCCGATCTCAGCGAGGACGAGCGCGATGACATG
Source organism: Tropicimonas marinistellae (assembly GCF_001509585.1). Taxonomy (GTDB): domain Bacteria; phylum Pseudomonadota; class Alphaproteobacteria; order Rhodobacterales; family Rhodobacteraceae; genus Tropicimonas; species Tropicimonas marinistellae. The sequence continues at coordinate 80,197 of NZ_LNCI01000005.1, forward strand.
ATCGACGGAATGGTGGCCGGGCTCGCAGCAAAGCTGGAGGAGGTGCCGGACAATCCCGATGGCTGGATCATGCTGGTCCGCTCCTACGCGGTAATCGGCGCGCAGGACAAGGCACGCGCCGCGTTCGAAGAGGCGACCGCGCATTTCGCCGAGGATCCGACCGTTCTCTCCCGGTTGCGGCAGGAAGCTGCAACCGTACTGACGGAGTAACGGGCGGGGCCGTGCCTAGGCGACGTGCAGACGCGCCGTGCCCGGTTCCGACGTGACCGAGCCAATCTCCGCGGCGGCGGCAAAGCCGTGTTTGCGGAAAAGCGCCAGTACGCTGTCCGTCGCTTCTGGGGCACAGGCCACCAGGAGGCCGCCGGACGTTTGCGGATCGGTGAGGAGCGCCCGATCCAGGTCTGACAGCCCTCCGTCCAGGTCGATCTCGCTGCCGTAGCTTGACCAATTGCGCCCGGACGCTCCGGTTACGAAGCCTCGTTCGAGCAGCTCCGGAATGCCGTCCATCACCGGCACCGAGGCCCAGTCCAGCACTGCCGCAGTGCCGCCCGCGCGAAGCATCTCCAGCATATGCCCGCCCAGGCCGAAACCCGTAACATCGGTCAGCGCGTGAACGCCCGGCATTTCCGCGAGTTCCGGACCGGGCGTATTGAGTTGCGTCGTGGTCGCGATCATCTGTGCATAGCCCGATGCATCGAGGGCCTCGGCCTTGAGGGCCGCGGACATCACGCCCGCACCGAGCGGTTTTCCGAGCACGAGACGGTCGCCGGGGCGGGCGCCAGCGTTCTTCTTCACCAGCTCGGGTCGGACGAGACCGAGGGCGACGAGCCCGTAGATCGCTTCCACGGAATCGATGGAATGGCCGCCGACCACGGGAATGCCGGCGCCACGCGCCGCCGACGCCCCGCCTTCGAGAATCCGGCCGATGGTCTGCTTGGAAAGGACGTTGATCGGCATGCCGACCAGGGCCAGCGCCATGATCGGACGGGCGCCCATCGCATAAATATCGCTGAGTGCGTTGGTGGCGGCGATCCGGCCGAAGTCGAACGGGTCGTCGACGATCGGCATGAAGAAATCGGTCGTCGCGACGAGCGCCTGATCGTCGTTCAGTCGGTAGACGGCGGCATCGTCGGCGGTCTCGTTGCCGACGATAACTTCCTCGGGAAAGGTCATCGCCGTCGTCTCCCGCAGGATCTCCGAAAGGACGGCCGGTGCGATCTTGCAACCGCAACCGCCGCCGTGGGAGAGCGACGTCAGGCGGGGTTCGGCGGTCGTGGCGATCTGGGTCATTGGGCCTCTGGTAAGAGCGAATCCGCACGCGGGCGGCGTGAACGCCGCGGATCGTCGGGGTTGCGCGTGGAGCCTGGTTAGGCAGGTGTCAGAGGCCTCGGCGTAGCCCCCGGAACAGCCACTGTCAATGTGCCGCTGAAAAGGCCGACGGGTGGCTCTCCCGCCCGTCGTCTGGCATCGCAGATGCCCTCCTCCCGTTGGGCGGGGCACGCGTTCCGCGTGCCAGGCACACCGTGCTCGACGGCGCTCTCAGCCCATTCGCGTAGGAGGTCGTCGGGGCTAGCCGACCTTCGAATCTGCAAATGACCGCGTGAGGAAATCGGGGACGTGATCGCCCATGCCCACTACCGGGCCATCATCGCGCTCGCCCCTGCGGCCGCGTGACGACCGGCGGGGCGCGCGGGTCTCGCGGTCCTTACGTGGTTCTTCGGCCGTCTCGCGCGGCGTTTCACCCGTCGCGTCAGGTGCCTCGGGGTCCGCCGCCTTGCGGCCGGATCGCCGCTCCCGCTTGGGCAGGTCCGGCGCGTCGAGCCGCGGAATCTGCTGTTTGACCATGTCCTCGATCGCGGCGAGCGCCTTGTCGTCGGAGGGCGTCGCGATCATGAGCGCGGTTCCTTCGCGGCCGGCGCGGCCCGTGCGGCCGATCCGGTGGACATAATCTTCCGCGTGGTTCGGCACGTCGAAGTTGAAAACGTGGCTCACGTTGGGGATGTCGAGGCCACGCGCGGCGACATCCGAAGCCACAAGGAAGGTGATCGAGCCGTCGCGGAACCCCTCCAACGTGCGCATCCGGTGCGACTGGTCCAGGTCGCCGTGGATCGGCTCGGCGTTGAGCCCGTGTTTCTTCAGCGACTTGGCCACGATATCCACGTCGACCTTTCGGTTGCAGAAGATAATCGCGTTCCGGAACTTCTCGCCTTCGCGTTCGATCAGAGACCGCAGCACAGCCCTTTTTTCGCTCGCAGAGCGATCCCGGCGCGACGGTTTGAACTGCACGAGACCCTGGGTGATCGTGTCCGACGTGGTCGCCTGGCGCGCCACCTCGATCTTTGCCGGGGCATGCAGAAAGGTACTCGTCAGCCGCTCGATCTCCGGCGGCATGGTAGCCGAGAAAAAGAGGGTCTGGCGCGTGAACGGCGTAAGTTGGAAGATCCGCTCGATGTCCGGGATGAAGCCCATGTCGAGCATTCGGTCCGCTTCGTCCACCACCATGACCTGAACGCCGGTGAGCAGCAGCTTGCCGCGTTCGAAATGGTCGAGCAGGCGACCCGGCGTCGCGATCAGAACATCGACGCCCTTGTCGATCAGCTTGTCCTGTTCGCCGAAGGAAACACCGCCGATCAGCAGCGCTTTGGTGAGCTTGGTGTACTTGGCATAGGCATCGAAATTCTCCGCCACCTGCGCGGCCAGTTCCCGCGTCGGCGCCAGCACCAGCGAGCGGGGCATTCGGGCGCGGGCGCGGCCACGCCCCAGCAAGGTGATCATCGGCAGCGTGAAAGAGGCTGTCTTGCCGGTTCCGGTCTGGGCAATGCCGAGAACATCCTTGCCTTCAAGCGCGGGCGGAATGGCGCCGGCCTGAATCGGTGTCGGCGTTTCGTAGCCGGTTTCTTCGATGGCTTTCAGGACCTTGGGGTCCAGGGTCAAGTCAGAGAACTTTGTCATGTACGTCCAGTTTTGGCAGCCCCGGAAGGGCCGCGATTGATTGGGACGTAACGATCTGACGCCCCGGCGGCTTGGTTCCGCGCGGATCGCGGACGCCTGCCGTTTACAGCAGGCCGCCGCACGGGTCAACTTGGCGGCCGATTTGGCGGGGATTCTAGCCGCTTGGCGGTTATTTTGGGCACGAAATGGCGCGCCGCGCGCTGCGCAACAAAGGGATCTGGGGAGCGCGCGGTCAATCCACCGTCTTCGGAACGGTTGATACGTGCTCCTGGTTTTCCACGTCCTGGACTTCGAGTGCGGTCACAAGCGCGGTTTCCAGTACCTTGTTCAGTTCACGCGCACGCGCGAGGTATGCCGGGTTGTCCCGCAGCGTTTTTTCGGGGTCCCAGAGGGGGGCAAGTTCGCGCAGGGTCATGCGGTCGTGTTTGTAGAACGCCCGTTCGACCTCGCTCGCCTCGAACTCCGAGTAATCCATGTTTTCCAGCACGTAGCGGGCGGCACGCAGGGAACTGTCGAACATCTCGCGCACGATGTCATCGGCACCGGCCTGGTACAACTCGTAGACATGCACCCTGTCCTGGGCGCGGGCCACGATGTGGAGGTCCGGCCGTTGAGAGCGTGCGTAGCGGACCAATCGGCTTGTCGCCTGCTTGTCGTCGAGCGCGACGACGAGAACCCGCGCCGTGCCGAGACCCGCAGCATGAAGCAGGACGGGCCGGGTCGGATCTCCGTAGAAGGCCTTGAACCCGAAGTGGCGCATCAGTTCGATCGCCTGCAGATCGTGATCGAGCACGGTGCACTTCAACCCGGCCATCTCCACCATCCGGTTGACCACCTGTCCGAAGCGGCCGATCCCGGCGATGATGATCGGCGCCTGCTCGTCGATCTCGTCGTGGTGGCGGTGGACGTCGGTCGCCTCGGTATGTTCGCCGAGGCGGTGTGCGATCGTATCGTAGAGAATGAAGAGCAGCGGCGTCAGCAGCATGGACAGCGCAACCACGAGCAACAGGGTCTGTGAAAGCCGATCTGGAAGCACGTTTTCCTGTTGGCTGAATGACACCAGTACGAAGCCGAATTCACCGGCTTGGGCAAGGCTGAGGGTGAACAACCAGCGGTCGCGGCGACGCAGATCGAAGAGCTTGGCGAGCAGGATCAGAATGACGCCCTTTGTCAGCACCAGCAACAGCGTCAGACCGACCACCGTGCCGATATTGTCGATCATGATCCTGAAGTCGATGCCGGCGCCCACCGACATGAAGAAGAGCCCGAGCAGAAGGCCCTTGAAGGGCTCGACGTTGGCCTCGAGTTCGTGGCGGAACTCGCTGGAGGCCAGCACGACCCCGCCAAGAAAGGCGCCCAGTGCCGGCGACAAGCCGATCAGCGTCATCAGATAGGCGATGCCGAAGACGATCAGCAGCGCCGTCGCGGTGTGGATTTCCCGCATTTTCGCCATGTGGACGAACCGGAAGAGCAGGGGCGACACATAGGTGCCGCCGACAATGACGGCGGCGATAACGCCCATGATCGCAAGGGCCGCCTGCCAGCCGGGCAACCCCTCAAGCAGGGACAAATGGGCGGGCGCGTGCTCTTCGCCGTCCAGACCGGGACGAACGATCGCCCCCGATGCGTCGAGTTGCGGTAGTTCCGGCATGGCGAGCAACGGGATCAGCGCCAGCATGGGAATGACAGCGATGTCCTGTGTCAGCAGAACGGAGAAGGTCGCCTTGCCGCCGGGCGTTTTCATCAGCCCTTTCTCGGAAAGCGTCTGCAACACGATGGCGGTTGACGACAGCGCCAGAATGAGCCCGATGGCCAGCGACATGTTGAATGTTTCGCCCATGAGCATCGACAACGCCGTCACCGCCGCCGTCGTAAGCCCGATTTGAAGACCGCCCATGCCGACCAGCTTGTCGCGCATCTCCCAGAGGATTCGCGGCTCCAGTTCCAGCCCGATCAGGAACAGCATCATTACCACGCCGAACTCGGCGTAGTGGCGCAGGGTCTCCGCTTCGACGCCCAGAAGATGCAGGAGCGGGCCAATGGCAATTCCGGCGAGGAGGTAGCCAAGCACCGACCCCAGCCCAAGTCGCGCGGCCAGTGGCACCCCGATGACGGCGGCGCCCAGCAGGATCGTCGCCTCGTCGAAGAAGCCTTCCATATGCCGTTCCTTTCCGCACCCGCCGAGCCGCTAACACGGGCGCGGGCGGTATCTGTTCTACTTGCATACGGCCGGGCGAAACCCGCCGGATCTATTCTACCACGTCCAATGATCTTTCGCGCTAACAGCTACTCCGCGCAATTGTCCGCTGTCCATGTCAAGATGCCGCAGAACCACGATTTCAAGGACGATACATTGAGCCGCACAAATGCCTAGCCTTTGGGCATCTTCAGCGTGACGGAGCGACCGCCCTTGGAGTACTTCAGCTCGCTGGCGCTGATTGTGGCAACGCGCCCGCCGTCCAACCGGTCCCCTACCTTGACCTTCAGGTACTTGCCCGATGGTAGGCGGACCAGGGCCCGACGCTCGTTCGACGTTCCATAGACACCGATCAGAGAGACCCTGTTGAGGGCAACCGCGTTTTCCAGCGTCGCGCGCCGTGCGACCGCTGCCGGCGTGGGGCCGGTCGGGTTGGCCTTGTACCGGTTCGGGACTGCGGGTCCGACACGCGCCGACGCCGCTGCAGAAGCGGCGGCAGCTTCCGCGGCTGCCTGGCGTGCGCGTTCTGCGGCCTCTGCCTCCGCTTTCGCGACCGCTTCGGCCTTCGCCTTGGCTTCCGCCTCGGCGCGCAATGCCGCCTGCGCGATTTTCTCGCTGCGGGCCGCCTCGGCTTCCGCCGCGGCCTGTGCGGTGGCTTGCGCGATGACCTGCCGGTCGCGTTCCTGCTGTCGCAATGCACGATCGGCAATCTGCGAAATATTCGCCGGGCGCAGCCGCGGGACAGGCGAGGCTGGCACGGCGCGACGCGTCGCGCTGGCGAGATCCGCGGCAAGGGCGGCGTCCTCGGGAGAGACCTCGGTTCCGATGTCCTCGTTCGCGGCTATTTCCCCAGCGTCCTGCGCTGTAGCCGTTTCCGCGTCGGCCATTCGTTTCGCTGCATCGAGGCTTTCGGCGACCTCCTGTTCGGAGACAGGGCGGCTACGCGGCCGGAACCCCGAGAGTTCGGCCCGAGTGAGGCCCCCGAAAACAGCGCGCTCGGTGGTCTCCACAAGGTCGCCGGGGCGCCGCAGTGGCCTGAATTCAGCCAGCGGATCGTCTGCGACCGCACGTGCCACGACCGATTCCTCCAGCGATGCGGTGCGTCGCGGCGGCACGATAAAGGGGCGCCCGGAGTGGATCAGCACGCCGCCGGGCGAGAGCGTGCCGGCTTCGGTGGCGATCACGAGACCACCGGCACCGACTTCCGCTTTCGCGTCGGGGTGACGCGGGGGCGTTGGCAAGCGAGGGCCGCGGTCGATATCCGCCTCGATCTCCGGAAGGGCAAAGGCATCTTCATTGCGCACCACGGGATCGATTGCCGCGATTTCGAGCGTGTCGAGGGAATCCGCGTCAGGCTCGAAGCCCGGCTCGGGCGCACGCATCCAGATTCCCGTGGCGACATAGGTTTCCGCCGCAAATTGCAGACTGACCGGACCGGTCGCCGTTGCCTCTGGAGCCACGCTTCCCGGCACGTCAGCGGGCGCGACCGCGTCAGCGATGGCCGGATCGGGCATCGTGCGACGGAGGGGGTCGTCGGGCTCCTTCGCTTCCGGCGTCCCGTCCCGGGCCGGTCCGCTCGCGATCGGCTGGGGAGCGGGCGCGTTCGCGGTCGTTTCCGCGCTATCCGGGGAGGGGGCCAAAGGCTCCAGGGCATTTGATGGCGGTTCTGGCTGAACGGGGGCGATCGAGGCGGTGTCGGCTTCTGGCGCCGGTGCACCGGATGATTCCGTCAGATCGTCGGCCCCCTGCAAAGCGCCTTCAGAAGATGACGCGACAGGTACGCCGGGCGTAACGGTTACCTCCGGCGGAGCCACGGCCGTCTCAACTTCCGGAGACTCCTCGGGGTTGTCTGGTGCATCGAGCACGAGCGTCCAAAGCGCAGCGAACCCCAGCAATGCCGCTGCCCCGATGGCCAGACCGACCACTCGGCCGCGCGTGGCGGACCCGGCTTGCGGGGGTCGGCGTGCATTGAAATCGGGTGTTGCACGCTCAACACCGGATCGACGGCGGCGCGATGGGGCTTCGAGACTGGCTGCGGCGGCGGCGGCCAGTGCATCCACATCAACATCTTCCTCAGCGTCAACATTGGCCGGCGGTGCCTGCACGGCCCCATTTGCGACCACGCCAGCTGAAACGCCGGCCGGCGGTGCCGGCTTTGCTGCAACGGGCACGTCCGGCGCGGCGTGCCCGCGTTTGGACTTGAAGCTCGGCGAGGAAGCCGTGGACGTCTTCTCATCGGCATCCGCCGCCTCCCGAGTGAGCGGCGGGGCATCGTCTTCGAGCGGTATTTCTTCTGCGAACGGCGCTTCCCCGGGGTCCCGATCGGTCTCGTGGCGGAAATTGGAAAGGTCCGGCGGTTCTTCCGGGAGAATTGTTGCGGCGGCTTCGCTCAGGACGCGCTCCGTCGCGACGGTGGAAGCGGCGGCGTTTGAGCGCGCAAACGTCGGCGAAACGTCCGCATCGGAAGTGATCGGTGCATCCAGAATGGAAACTGTCGGCTCTTCCGCGGTATCGTCAATCGGCGGGGAGGCCGCGTCAGGCACCGCCGGACCCGGAGGGGGAGAAGCCGCCAACTCCTTTTCCGGTCCGGAATCACGATCAGTTTCGCGCGGATCGCTTGCGGTTTCCACGGCGGGGCCGGAAAGCACGCGCACCGGTGCGTTGTCGCGGCGCGGGGTCTCCCCGGTCGGCATCCATTGTGCCGCCTGTCCCGTGGGCCCGAAAAACGGCTCCGCTGGAAACCCGTCGTCGGGTGGAACCGCCACGAAACTCACGGGGTTGAAACGATGCAGGCTCGCAAAATCTTCGGCCTCCTCCAGCGTCTCCCGTGCCACCGCCGCGATGCAAAGCCCCTGTTCCGCCCAAGCCCAGTCGTAGGCCAGTTCTTCCAGTGCGTACGGGGTAGCGCCTTCGAGCGCTTTTGCCGCCCGCGCGGCGCCGTCCTGCCCGTCTCGGCCGCTTGCGGGTACTTGGGTATAAAGAATCTGGGAATTCGGGAGTACGAGCTTCGTGGCAAAGGGCACATCACCGGAAAGCGCCTCGCCGAGCGATCGCAATTCCATCAGCCGTGTCCCAAGGTCCGGATCGTCGATCCCAACGCTCCCGACCGGTTTCCAGCCCGCATCATCGCGTTTCAGCAGCGCGATTCCGTCGGAATCGAGAGTGAGGGCGAAGGTCGGGGTCATCACACCTTTCTGAAGCGGCTAAAAGGATGGCGCGGCCACGCACCGAAGGTGCCCCATTTGTATCGCAGGAAATTGCAGAGTGAAACACAATTGGCGCCAAGGTTCGACCTTCCGAGCGCGTCTGAACCTGTAGGTTTGCCGGGAATGGCACAAACGGAGAGTGAAGATGGGATACAGGCATATGACGGCGGCGGCGCTGGCCGTGGCAATCGGAATTGGGGCCGGCGCGGCGCTGGCACAGGAGAACACCGCAAAAGAGGCGCATCCGACCCTTACGGTCTCGGGAGAAGGCCGTGTGAACGTGGCGCCGGACATGGCCGTGCTGCGCTTGGGCGTGGTCGCATCGGACAAGGACGCCTCCGGTGCAGTCCGGGAAATGAGCGCCCGCATGGGAGCCGTCTTGGAACGGCTGCAATCCGCGGGAATAGCCGAGCGCGATATTCAGACCAGCAGCCTGACCGTGCGACCAAAGCCGCAACGCGATGCCACACGGAATGAAAACGGCGTCGACCTCGGCACCTTCGAAGCCTCCACCGAGGTTACGGTCCGGCTGCGAGACCTTGAGCGGCTTGGTAGCCTTCTCGACGCGGTCGCGCAGGATGGCGCGAACCTCTTTCGCGGTCTCAGCTTCGGCATTCAAGAGCCTGAAACTGTGAATGATTTCGCGCGCAGAAAGGCGGTAGAAGATGCCATGCGTAGGGCAGCGGTCTATGTCGATGCGGCTGGGGTTTCACTCGGGCCGATCTTGTCGATCGAGGAGCTGGGAGGACCCGTATCGCCGAGGATGATGCGCGCCGAAGCCGACGGTTTTTCCGGCGGTAGCGTTCCGGTCGCCGCAGGCGAATTGTCTGTGACATCGGCCGTGACGATCACCTACGCCTTGTCTCCGCGACAATGACAGTTTGGGCGGCAATCGTCGGATTGTCGCCCAACACGCGCCATCTTCTCCGAATAGCGTGATCGCCGAAGAAACACGGCGACATGACAATGAACGGCAAGATACTACTGTTCGTCTGCGGTACGGCACTCTGTGGCGCATACTTTCTTTCTGGCGGCGCAGGTGGTGTCGGGCAGCTTGGTTTTGGTCGGGAAGAGGCGCGCGCGCGTCCGGCGGAATCCGGCTACCTCCATGGCGAGAACGCGCCGAACCCGGTGCCGGGCGAGCGCAGCGAGGCAGATCTTACTCAAGGCGGTATCGGCCGCGAAGGTGCCCCCGCGCAGCTGGCGGCGACCGAGCGGCGCGGGAAGGTTCCCATCAGCGATGTTATCGCGAATTATCACCGCCCGTTGATGTCAGAAGTGCCTGGACAGATCCGCACGGCGGAGCCTGCGGAAGATTGCCGGTTCCGAGCGCCGATGTCTGGAAGCCGGGTCGTAGGCGTTTCCTCGAACGAAACTGCCTTCAAGGCGCCGTTCTACGCCTTCAAAGAGGCCGAACTGGACCTCTTGCTTGCTCGGCAAACCGCTGCGCCGGAACGTGTCGCGGAAACCTCCACAGGCACAGTCGGTGTGAACCGTGGCTTTCCCACGGCAGTTCTCGAAACCGCAAGCGTCGCGGCGCCGTTCCGGTATTCGGTGATGGATGTTGTCGTTACCGATACGGTCGTGCCGGTGCATCTTGTTTTGCAGGCCGATCACGGTCGCGTGCTATGGAACGTGCACTTGGCGCGGGGCGCAAAGGTGTCGGGTGTGTCGTTGCTGGGAGGGCATCTGCCGGCCGTCGCCAACCTGCCGCCACGCGTTCCCGTGCAGGCGATGGACAATGACGCGATCGCCGCCTGCGAATGGGCACGGGCCGGAATAGGCCAGCCGACCGATCTGGAAAAGACCTGGGCCGGGAGCGGAACGCTGCCAGCCGATAGTCCGCAGATTGATGGGCGTGCAGGGCAGATTTCGGACGCCGAAATGGCACGTTGGTTCGATGGGTCACTCGATCCGCACGTTGAAGGGCAGCGGATCGTGACCGGGGCCGATACGGTCATTGCGGTGGTGGGACCGGTTCCGGATGCGCCCGAAACGCGAGTGATGCATCATTCCTTGCGCCGGGCGCGGGTTGTCATGGCAGAGGCGGACGTCACCATTGCGAAGATGCCGAAACACGCCGACGTGCTGGTGAAGCGGCACATTCGGGACCGTGCGAAGATCTCCGCGTTGGATGACGTGGCGCCAGACAACCGTCAAGCGAACTGAGCGGAGACATCCATGCGCGCGCATCTGACCTATATTGTTTTGCGGGCGATTTTCGTTCTTGGCTGCCTGATGGCCGCGCTATTGGCGTGGCCAGGGCCCACAGGGGCAGGCGAGATGCCGGCTGGACCCAAGAACTGCCCGCTCCAGCAGCCGCTGGGTGAGGCATCGCCCCGCCTATGACCGCAGCACACCCATGGCTTTTTCCATAACCCGTCGCGATTGCCGATTGGGCAAACCAATCTGACGGTGAAACTTCAGAGCGCCTCGTCATTGGCGACGCTCCAGAAAGGAGGGGGCGGCTGTGCCGCCCCCGTCGTGAAAGTCTCTCGAGTGTTTGCAGCGCCCTGAACCGCGGCCGTCGGGTGTCAGGCCGTCGCCTTGGCAAGGGCCTGATCCAGATCGGCGATCAGATCCTCGGCATCCTCGATGCCAATCGACACGCGCACCATATCGGGTGCCGCCCCGGCGGCTTCCAGCTGCTCGGGCGTGAGTTGGCGGTGCGTGGTGGAGGCCGAGTGAATCACCAGTGACCTCGCATCCCCGAGGTTCGCCACATGGCTGAAAAGCTCCAGCGAATCCACGAGTTTCACACAGGCGTCGAAACCGCCCTTGACGGCAAAGGTGAACAACGCGCCGGCGCCTTTTGGACAGATGGTTGCAACGCGCTCGTAGTAGGGGGACGAAGGCAGGCCGGCATAGGTTACCGCCTCCACCCGCGGGTCTTGCTCCAGCCATTCGGCAACCTTGCGCGCGTTTTCCACGTGTTTTTCCATGCGCAGCGACAGGGTTTCGATCCCCATCAGAGTGTAATGTGCACCTTGGGGGTTCATCGTCATGCCAAGGTCGCGCAAGCCTACGGCGATGGAATGGAACGTGTAGGCCATGGCCCCGAGCGCCTCGTGGAAGACGAGGCCGTGATAGGCTGGTTCCGGCTGGCTCAGCGACGGAAACTTGCCAGACGCCGACCAGTCGAACTTGCCGGAATCCACCACGCACCCGCCCGTCACCGTGCCGTTACCGGTCAGGTACTTCGTCGTGGAATGCACCACGAGCGTCGCCCCGAGCGCGATCGGGTTGCAGAGGTAGGGCGTGGCGGAAGTGTTGTCGACGATCAGCGGAATACCGGCCGCGTCGGCAATGGCGGCCATTGCGGGGATATCGGTGATGTAGCCGCCGGGATTGGCGATGGACTCGCAGAAGATCGCGCGGGTGTTCTCGTCAATCGCGTTCTTGACCGCCTCGGCGTCCTCCGTGTCGACGAACCTCGCCGACCACCCGAAGCGTTTGATTGTCTGGGAGAACTGCGTGATCGTGCCACCGTAGAGCCGCGTGGAAGCAACGATGTTGAGCCCCGGTCCCATCAGCGGGAAGAGCGCCATGATCTGCGCCGCGTGACCAGACGAGCAGCAGATCGCGCCCGCACCGCCTTCCAAAGCGCAAATCCGGTCGGCCAGCGCTGCGACCGTGGGGTTGGTTAGGCGGGAATAGATGTAGCCCACTTCCTGAAGATTGAAGAGGGCGGCGGCATGGTCTGCATCGCGGAAGACATACGCCGTCGTTTGGTAGATCGGCGTTTGCCGGGCGCCGGTCGCCGGGTCGGGCGCAGCGCCCGCGTGGATCTGAAGGGTGTCGAAGCCGAGTTGGCGGCCGTCGGTCATGGGGATGTCCTCCGCTTGGGTCCCGTTTGGTCGCGCGGAGCCTAGGGGAAGGTTGTGGCCGGAGCAACGGGCGGATCGGGCTCGCAATGGCGCGCTACCGGCACGCATCCGGGCACGCGAGGTGCCGACTACCTCAGCACCACGCCGAGCCGTCCGGCAAGATCGGTGAAATACTGCCACGCGACGCGCCCTGAACGCGCACCGCGCGTGGCCTGCCATTCAATCGCCTCGGCCCGCAGGGTCTCTGCGTCGACCTCGATACCATGAGCCGCGCAATAGCCGGCGATCATGGCGAGGTATTCGTCCTGGCTGCAGGGATGGAAGCCGAGCCATAAGCCGAAACGGTCGCTGAGCGACACCTTTTCTTCCACCGCCTCCGAGGGATTGATCGCGGAGGATCGTTCGTTCTCGATCATGTCCCTCGGCATCAAGTGGCGCCGGTTCGACGTGGCGTAGAAGAGCACGTTATCGGGGCGGCCTTCGATCCCGCCATCAAGCACCGCCTTGAGCGATTTGTAGTGCTGATCGTCGTGGCTGAAGCTCAGATCGTCGCAAAAGAGGAGAAACCGATGCCTCGTTGCTACCCGAAGCAAACCAAGCAAACGTTGCAACGTCGGAAGGTCCTCGCGTTGCAATTCGACGATCTTCAAGTCTTCGCCCTGCCGACGAACCTCGGCATGGACCGCTTTGACAAGACTGGATTTTCCCATGCCGCGCGCGCCCCACAGAAGCGCGTTGTTCGCCGGAAGCCCCCGCGCGAACTGCAGCGTGTTCGCAAGCAGTGTGTCGCGGGCACGGTCGATCCCGAGCAGGAGCGAGAGGTCGACGCGATTGACCCGTTCCACCTGCGCCAGTCGGTCGGGCTGGGTTTGCCAGACGAAAGCCTCGGCGCTCGTGAAATCGGGTGCGGCTGTGGGGGCAGGTGCAATCCGTTCAAGGGCTGCGGCGATCCGGTCCAGTTCCTCGACGGTGAAGTCCATCAGGCGCCCTTGGCTGCTTCCGTGGTCTCGTCCGGCGCCTCTTCCTCGTCTTCGTCGAGGAGCCCCATCTCGCGAAGCTCCGCGTTTCGTTTCCGCTCAACCCGACCCACAAGAAGGATCGACAGTTCGTAGAGCGAGTAGACCACGACGAAGAGGATGACCTGCGTGATGACGTCCGGTGGCGTGACCAGAGCGGCCAGGGTGAGAATACCCACGATAGCGTATTTGCGAACGTTCCTGAGGCCGGCGACAGAGACCAGCCCGGCCTTTCCCATGAGGGTCAGCAAAACGGGCAACTGGAAGCACAGGCCAAAGGCGATGATGAACTTGAGGGTCAGATCAAGGCTTTCCCGGACCGAGCCGAGGAACACGGTGCGCAATTCCTCGCTTTGCACATCAGCCGGAATGTCCTCACCACTCAACATGGCCGCGAGTGCCGGAATGGCGTCAGAAAAGCCGATGAAAAAGTTCATCGCGAGTGGCGTTACCACGAAATGGGCAAAGGACGCGCCTGCAAGAAAGAGAATCGGTGAGGCGACCAGGAAGGGCAGGAACGCGTTCTTCTCCGATCGGTAGAGACCCGGTGCAACGAAGCGCCAAAGCTGGAAACCGACATAGGGGAACGAGATCGCGAGACCGAAAATCAACGAGATACGGATCAGAACGAAGAACTTCTCTTGCGGCGCGGTGAAGATAAGCTGTGGGTTCTCCCCACGGCTGCGCAAGATGTCCGCGATTGGTTCGACCAGGAAGTTGAGGATTGGCTCGGCGACGAAGAAACAGGCGACCATGGCGATGAAGAACGCCACCACGGAGCGGATCAACCGGGTCCGGAGTTCTGCCAGGTGTTCGATCAACGGCGCGGAGCTGTCTTCGATCTCGTCGTCGGGGCGGTCGCTCATGCCTGTCTGCTCACGTCTTGGAACTGTCTGAGGCCGCAGGCGGTTCTGCGCCGGCGTCGGAAACGGTTTCGGACGCCCGTGCCGCGGCCTCGGCATCCAGGCGCGCCGTGGCGCGGGCAGCCGCGCTTTCGCGGATCTTGCGGGCTGCGTCCTCCCGCTCTTCGGTCATTTTTTGGGTTTGCGGGCCGCGCGGCGCGGGACGGGCGGACGCTTCGTCGGCAACTTCGTCATCCTCGCCAAACGGGTCGAAATCGTCGAAGTCCGTGGCCTTTTTCAGGGCTTCCGCGCCCATCGCCCGCGGGTTGGTCGCATTCTTCAGGTCCCGCGCGACGTCCTTCACGCCGGCCTCGTCGGCGGCATCCTCCATCGCCCGGGTGAAATCGCGCGCCATTGACCGCAAGCGCGCGGTGAACTTGCCCAGAGTACGAAACATCATCGGCAGATCCTTCGGACCCACCACGATGAGGGCCACGATGCCGATCAGAAGCAGTTCACTCCATCCAAGGTCCAGCATGTCGGGTCAGCCTTGTATTGTGCCGAACGCCGGTTCGGCGCCGAGCTCGGACCTGGTCTCAGACCTTGTCTTTGTCGGAGCTTTCTTCGGGAGTAACGTCCCGCGCTGCTTCGGAAGATTTGTCCTCCAGTTCTTCCTTGCCCTCCGCGACGCCCTTCTTGAAGGCAGTGATACCCTTGCCGACCTCGCCCATCAGCGAGGAAACCTTTCCGCGCCCGAACAGAACCAGGACCACCACAGCGATCAGGATCAGGCCGGGGACACCGATATTTCCGATACCCATGTTTTTCTCCCTGTAAGGTCCGCTCGGTTTCCTCCGCGGGACCCGTGGTTGAAGATGTCCGGACATATCTATGAGTTTCGAGCGCCAGTTCAAAGCCCCAAACGCCAAGCGCGCCCGGAAATCCGAATGTGTGTCGGTTGGCCACCTTGGATTTGAGCGCGCGACGTGGGCGGTGCCGATGACGCACGGGAGCCGCCGCGCGCGTCAGGCGCGCGGCCCGGCCCAACTGGAGGAGGTGCATCGCTAGATGCGCCGACGACGGGCGGGAGACCGCTGCCCTAACCTGTGCTCACGCCGGGAAGACGAAACACCGGTCGCGGCGCAGCGTCAGCCAGAGCGGCGTGCCGGGCTTCGGAAGGAAGACAGCCGGGACAGTTGCCTTGAGCGTTGTGCCATCGTGGTCCATGCGAAACTCCACGAGGCTTTCGCGTCCCATGAAACGCGCGCGTTGCACGATACCGCGGGCGGCGACGCCGTCTGTCGATGTGGGGTTCGGACCGCGTCCCTCGCGGTCGAAGTCGATCCGGAGATGTTGTGGTCGAATGACAATTTCCACAGGCGCCCCGTCCGAATGGCCTGGGGTCAGGAACTGGCCAAAGGGTGTCTCCGTCAGCGCACCGTGAGATACGCCGCATACAATATTGATATCGCTGAAAAATGCAGCTGCAGCGCGATCCACGGGGTTGTTGTAGATGTGATAGGGCGCGCCTTGCTGCACGATCCGTCCGTCCCGCATCAGGGCGATCTCGTCGGCCATCCGCATCGCCTCGTCGGGTTCGTGTGTGACCAGCAGGACCGCTGTATTCTCCTCTTTCAGCACCTCCAGCGTACGGTCGCGGATATCGTCTCGCAGCCGGTTGTCCAGGCCCGAAAACGGCTCGTCCATGAGCATGATCGCCGGCTTCGGGGCGATTGCGCGCACCAGGGCCACGCGTTGCTGTTCGCCTCCAGAGAGTTGATGGGGGAAGGCGTCGATATGGCCGGCAAGGTCGACGCGGTCCAGCAAGTCGCGCACCCGTGGCCGGTTCCCTCGCAAGCCGCCGTCGAGGCCGAAGGAGACGTTTTCGCCAACGCTGAGGTGGGGGAAAAGGGCGAAGTCCTGGAACATCAGCCCAATTCCGCGCTGCTCGGGCGGCAGGTGGGACATGTCGTCGGACACACATTTCCCTTCGACAAGAACTTTGCCGGTGGTCTGTCGGTCGACGCCGGCGACAATGCGCAGCGTGGTTGACTTGCCACAGCCGGACGGCCCCAACAGGCAGGTCACCTGACCCGGTTCAACCGACAACGACACGCCGCCAACGACGTCACGACCGTCGAAGCGGCGTGTGATCGTGTCGATCTCGAGGCGGGGCGCGGCTCTAGGCAAGTCGGGATCTGGGTAAGTGTTTCTGTCAGATTTCCAGCAGGCGTATCAGTGCCCCGCCAGTCGGGCAAGAGGTCCGGGCATGTTTCGCGACCTGATTTGTCCGCCGATCGGGAGCACCCTCAGTAAATGCAACGGGTTGCTGGCCATTCAACGGCGCGCTCCCTAGGGTGACATGACGGCAGCGGAAGGCGACCTCATGGCAGACGCAATTCAGGAAGAAGAACGGCGGCGCGGGCTTGCGGTTCTGCGGGATGTGGCTCCGTATTTGTGGCCGGATGGCGAGCCGGGCACAAAGCTGCGTGTGGTTGCGGCGATGGCGGCGCTGGTTTTGGCAAAGCTGGTCGCAGTGACCACGCCGATGCTTTACAAGGGCGCCGTCGATGCGCTTGCCGGCGACAATCCCGACGGCGGTACGATGCTTGCGCTCGGCGCGGTGGGGCTCACGGTCGCCTACGGCACTGTGCGGCTGATGAATATCGCATTCCAGCAGTTGCGCGACGTCATCTTTGCGCGTGTCAGTCAGGGCGCGCTTCGAAAGCTCGCCTTGCGGACCTTCCGGCATATCCACGCGCTGTCCCTGCGCTACCACATCAGTCGGAAAACCGGTGCGCTCAGCCGGATCATGGAGCGCGGGGTGAAGGGGGTCTCCTTTCTGCTGCGATTTCTGCTGTTTTCCATTGCGCCGCTCATTCTGGAACTCCTTCTGGTCTGCGCGATCCTCGTTGCTGTCTTTGACTGGAGATTTCTGGCGGTACTGGCCGTCACCATCGCCCTCTACGTCTGGTTTACCTTCGCGATCACCGAGTGGCGTGTGCGGATTCGGCGCGAGATGAACGAACAGGACAACGAGGCCAATCAGCGGGCCATTGACTCACTGCTGAACTTCGAGACAGTGAAGTATTTCGGGGCCGACCGGCGGGAAGCGGAGCGATACGATCAGGCCATGGCGGGATACGAGGCCGCGGCGTTGAAGACAGCCTACTCCCTGGGCGCGATCAACCTCGGCCAGGCGATCGTCATCAACATCGGGTTGGTCGCTGTGATGGTGATGGCTGCCCGGGGCGTCTCGGCCGGTGATTATACGGTTGGGGACTTCGTCATGGTCAACGCCTACATGCTCCAGATCATCATGCCACTGAATTTCCTTGGCACTGTCTATCGAGAAATCCGCCAGAGCCTCGTGGACATGGGCGAAATGTTCGACCTGCTCGAACAGCCGGCCGAGGTGGTCGACAAGCCGGGGGCACCGGCGCTGAAGGTCGCCGGTGGAGAGGTCGTCTTCGACGATGTGGTGTTCGCCTATGAGTCCGACCGGCCGATTCTGCGTGGTGTGTCACTGAGCGTTCCCGCAGGGCGGTCACTGGCCATTGTTGGGCCGACAGGGTCTGGGAAGTCCACTATCGGGCGGCTGCTCTTCCGGTTCTATGACGTCGACGGAGGAAGCCTGCGGATCGATGGCCAGGACGTGCGCGACGTGACCCAGCAGTCGTTGCATTGTTCCATCGGTGTCGTGCCGCAGGACACGGTGCTGTTCAACGACTCGATCTACTACAACATCGCCTATGGCCGACCTGAGGCCAGTCGCGCGGAGGTCGAAGAGGCCGCGCGCACGGCGGAGATTCACGATTTCATCATGTCATTGCCCCGCGGGTACGACACACTTGTCGGTGAGCGCGGATTGAAGCTGTCAGGCGGCGAAAAGCAGCGCGTGGGCATCGCTCGAACGGTCCTGAAGGATCCGCCCATTCTTCTGCTGGACGAGGCGACATCGGCGCTCGACACGCGGACCGAACAGGGCATCCAGACTTCGCTGCGGCGCATGGGGCGTGGGCGAACGGTGATCACCATCGCGCATCGCCTGTCCACGATCGTCGATTCCGACGAGATCGTCGTGTTGGACGCCGGCGAGGTGGTGGAACGGGGCAGCCATTCGGACTTGCTGGCTCTGAACGGGCGATATGCAAGCATGTGGCTGACCCAGCGTGCCGAAAGCGACGATGGAGCGGATGCGGCCTGACGGAATGTGCCCCTCGCATGGGGCTGGCCGTTCCAATCGCGAGATCATCGTCCGGGACGGCCAGTCAAGCGTGGTGCGTTTGCCTACTCCGCCGCGCGCAGGGAATCATCGTCGGTATCGTTCGGCGGCGATTTCGGCGCAGTGTCCGGTGTTTCGTCCGACGGGGCGGATTCGACGCTCCCGTCCACGTCGCCGGGGACTTCCGGCGCCGACAGACGCGGCGGCGCTGCATCGGCTGCGAGGGTGGGGGGAATGTCCCAGATCAATTCGGGCGCGCGGACACGGTTGGCGGCTCGTGTCAGGGTCCAGTCCTGCGCAGCCCTGCTCCTGCGTCCGCCTGCGACAGCGCCAAAGAGGTGCAGCCCGCCGTAGGCGCCCTTCCAGAACCAGACGCGTGCAGCGAGCATCGCGGGCGTGAAGACCAGCGTCAGCACGGTGGCGATGCCCAGGCCGAATACAACGGCGGTGGCAAGTTGTTTCCACCAGAGCGCGGTGGGGCTGTCGATGGAGTAGCCGCCGTTGAAGAAATCGAGAGACAGGCCGAACATCATCGGCGTAAGGCCGGCCATCGTCGTCGACGTGGTCAGCAGAACCGGGCGCAGACGCTGTTCGGCGGTGCGCGCAATGGCCTCCAGTCGCGGCATGTACTGGCTGAACTCCTGATAGGTGTCGATCAGCACGATGTTGTTGTTCACCACGATCCCGGCCAGCGCCACGATGCCCGTACCGGTCATGATGATCGAGAACGGCTGATCCATCACGATCATCCCGATCAATACGCCGGTGGTAGAGAGTACCACGGCCAGCAGAACCAGCACCGCGTTGTAGAGGCTGTTGAACTGGGTCAGCAGGATCACGAACATCAAGCCGAGCGCGCCTGCGAAGGCGCTCATCAGGAAGGCCTGGCTCTCTTGCTGTTCCTCCTCGTCGCCGGTCCATTGCCAGCCCACGTCGTCGGGCAAGGGGAGTTCCGACTGCAGCCAGTTGGTGATTTCAGTTATCCTCTCGGTGGCATTGACCGGAACGACGGTCAGCCCATCGCGCGCAATCTGTTCGCGGATCGAGGGGCGTTCCTGTGTGTCCTCGGCGCGCACGACATCCACTATCGCGCCATCGCCGTCGACCAGTTTCACCAGTCCCGGAGCCACATCCGCGCGCAAGTCGTAGTAGCGTTGGGCGTCCACACGATCGATGCGGGCGAGTTTCGGGACCGGTTTGCGGGTGATGAAGTTGGAAAGCGGTACAAGCCCATCCATGGTGCGGACCTTGAGCGAATCGAGGGTCGACAGGAGCCTGTCTTCCTCCGGAAGCCGCACGCGGATGTCGATTTCCTCGTCTGAACTGTCCACGCGCATCGTGTCGAGCAGGATGCCGCGGGTGACGAGTTGTACCATTGCGCCCACGGTCGCAACGTCGGCGCCGTAGCGGCCAGCTTTCTCAACGTCCACGTCAATCTGCCAGTCGATGCCGGGCAGGGGAAGCGTATCGTCGATGTCGATCAATCCGGGCATCGACTCGAACTTCGCCCGCGCGATTGCGACCGCGTCGTCCAGACTGTCCCAATCGTCGCCCGTCAGCCGCAAGTGGACCGGCTTGCCGGAGCCCGGCCCCATGCTGAGATCCAGCGTTTCGGTGTAGATGCCGGGGATCTGGTCGAGTTTGGCCTGGATTCGCTCCAGTACCAGATCGCCATCGAGTTCGGGCCGGTCCTTGCGGTCCTCCCAGCGGACCAATTCGACCTGTACCTGTCCGATGGTGTCGCGCGGGCTCGACGCGCCACCGGTGTTGGCATTGAGCCCGCCTTCGCCGGCGAAGGCGAAGACACTGTCGACCCCGGGTTCGCCAAGGATGAGTTGCTCGACCTCACGCACCAACGCGTCCTTGTCGTCGAGGCTGAGGTTGCCGCGCGCACGCACGTAGACGATTGCCTGTTCGGGTTCCGATTCCACGAAGAATTCGACGCCGCGGTTGTGCTCGCCGAAGTATTGGAAAGTCGCCATGACGAAGAAGGCGACGCCGCCAATCACCACCAACGGCATGATCGGGTTCCCCGTCAGCATCCGGATGGCCCACCCGAAAGCGGTACGCTGGTAGCCCGCGCGAATGCGCTTGCGCCGCCACTGGACCTTCGCGGCGTCCATCGTGATGGACGATGCGAAAGCGCCAAGCACAAGGATAACGACGCCGACGATCCGGGCTGCCGCCCCGGCGGGCTCACCGTCCGCCGGGGCCGGGAGGATGTAGGTCGGGTTGAGGACCTGCATCGCGCCCACGAAGATCATGTACAGCGACACCGGTACGAGCGCGGCCTTGATGATCCAGGGCCAGGGCCGAATGCGCTCCGCGATGTGGTGGAACGTGCGGGCCAACCGGCCGGACACGCCGCCGATAACGGGCAGGAATACCAACGCAACGATGAGCGAGGCCGACAGCACGAAAATAAGCGTGATCGGCAGCATCTTCATGAATTCGCCGGAAACGCCCGGCCAGAAGAGCATCGGGAGGAAGGCGCACAGCGTCGTGGCGGTGGAACTGACGATGGGCCAGAACATCCGCTTGGACGCCTCGACATAGGCGTGCATCGGGCCGGTTCCGGCCTGAATTCGCTTGTCGGCGTATTCGACCACAACGATTGCCCCGTCGACCAGCATCCCCACTGAAAGGATCAGGCCGAACATCACCATGTTCGAGATCGCGACGTCCATGATGGCGAGGAAGCCGAAACACAGCAGGAAGGAAGTCGGAATGGCGAAACCAACCAGCAATGACGGTCGCGGGCCGAGGGCGGCCAGCACCACGATCATGACCAGTCCGATGGCGGTCAGTACCGAGCCCTCGAGTTGCGTCACCATCGAGTTGACCTGTACCGACTGGTCATTCGAGGTGCCGACGACGATGGCTTCCTGCAACTCCGGCGGCCATTTGGCCTTTTCCTGCTGCAACGTCTCCCGCACAAGGGCGGCCATGTCGATCACGTTGTAGCCCTTGCGCTTGACGACCTGCAGCGCGACGGTCTTTTCGCCGTTGAAACGGGCTGTTCCCTCACGGTCCTCGTAGGTCAGGGAGATGGTGGCAAGATCGCCCAGCGTGACGACGGAATCGCCGTTTACCTTCACCGGCAATCCGTAGATGTCGGTGGTGCTGTCGAAGGAGGAGGGGATTTTGACCGAGAAGGCGCCGCCTTCGGTTTCGATTTCGCCCGCAGCGATGAGCTGGTTGTTGTTGACGACCGCGTTGATCAGTTCGCCCGCTGTCACATTGTAGGATTCGAGCTTCAGCGGGTCGATGGTGACCTCAACCATCTCGTCGCGGTGACCGGCGAGCGCGGCCTCCAGGACCGGCTCCAGCCCTTCCAGCTTGTCCTGCAACTCGTTGGCGATGCGCAGCAACGTTCGTTCCGGAAGCGGGCCGGAGAGGTTCACGATGATGATCGGGAACTCGGAGAAGTTGAACTCGTCGACAGTGTAGTTTTCCGCGCCTTCGGGGAAATTCGCCTCCGCCTTGTTCATCGCGGCGCGCACGTCGGCAAGGGTCGCGGACTTGTCCCAGCCAAATTCGAACTCCAGCACGAGGTTCGCGTAACCTTCGACCGCTGTCCCGGTCATCCGGTCGAGCCCGTCGAGATCCGACATTTCGGTTTCCATCGGCTTGACGAGCAGTTTCTCGGCGTCCTCGGCAGAGATGCCCGGGAAGGGGACGGAAATGAAGACGGCCGGGATCTCGATATCCGGCTCGCCCTCCTTCGGCAGATTGATGTAGGTCATCGCACCGGCCACGATGGCCAGCAGGATGATCCCGATAATCATGCGCGTGTGATGCGAGGCCCAGTCGACGATCCCGGTCATTGCGCGCTCCCTGGTGGCAAATTCTTCGGCTAGTGAATGACGTTTTCGCGATAAGTTACGTCAAGCGGCACGCCTTCGGTCACATATTCCTGACCGACGACGATAATATCCAATGTCTCCGGCAGACCGGCGACCCATATCCCGTCCGCGGTGTCACGAAGGAACTCGACCGGCGAAAAGGCTGCCACCTTGCCGTCTCCTTCGGTTGCGGCCGCGGCGAATCTTACGCCGAGGCGGCCAGCATCGTCCAGTGTCAGAGACGAGCCCGGAACCAGATGCGCCGTAGAGCCGGCGGCGGCGATTGCAATATCGGCAGTCTGGCCGTCGCGGATACGCAGATCGGCGTTGGGAACCTGAATCTCAACGCGGAACGTCCGCGTGAGCGGGTCGGCCGAACGGGACAGGAACGTGACCGCGCCAGTGACCTGTTCGCCGGAGACCAGCGCAGCGGAGGCGGGTGCGCCAAGTTTCACCTGATCGACCTGCGTTTCCGGGACAAATCCAACAAGCTTGATCGGATCGAGTTGGATCACAGTGGCGCAAGAAGAACCGGGTTGCATCAACGCGCCAAGTTCGGCGGCGTCGGTCTCCAGCAGCCCATCGAATGGCGCTTCGATGGTCAACCTGTCGATCTCGCGTTCGGCGAGCGCCACGGCCGCGGCGGCGGCCTCGACTTGCGATGTCGCGGCTTCAAGACCGGACCGGGACGACTCCAGGCTCGCACGCGCCGAACTGACGGCCGCGCGGGTCGAGGCGACCCGTGTCTCGGATGCAAATCCACCTTCGATCAGTCGGTTGGCCGCGCGGTCGTTGATTTCGGCTTCCTCGAGAAGTGCTTCTGCCTCGACAACACGGGCTTCGGAGACAGGCAACCCGGCCTTGGCGGAGGCAAGTTGCGCGCGCGCTTCCGAAAGCTGCGCCAGGCGTGTACCGGGATCGATTTCGCAAAGAACCTGGCCCTTCTCGACGAAGGCGCCCTTGCGCAACGGATCGGAGACGATCTGGCCGGAAGTCTCGGCCATGGCGT
Source organism: Tropicimonas marinistellae (assembly GCF_001509585.1). Taxonomy (GTDB): domain Bacteria; phylum Pseudomonadota; class Alphaproteobacteria; order Rhodobacterales; family Rhodobacteraceae; genus Tropicimonas; species Tropicimonas marinistellae. The sequence continues at coordinate 103,316 of NZ_LNCI01000005.1, forward strand.
CGACTTGCCGGGCGGCCTCCGTCCGACCGCGCACGAAGACCGCGCTGTCGACGGTCTGCGCGACGGAGGCCATCGCCACAACTGACACGCGCCCGGGCGTGTCGTCGGTGGCGTCGGTCGTTTCTCCTTCCGCGTCGGTCGCATCCTGAACGGGCGCGGGCGCTTCCGGGTCGATACCGGCAAAACGCAGCACGGTGTCCCGTTCCATCACGAGGAAATAGACCACCGCGGCGACGATGGCGGCTATAAGAACCGAAAACCACCTCATATCAATTCGCCCTTCATCGGATTGTAAGCTGTTTGAAACACTTCGGTGAAATGTGACTTCAGCACCGCAATAGCAAGAGTCAAAGCGCATTGAAACCGTGCGAAGGGAGTTGACGCTGGGTAAAAAGGTGCATTGGCCCAACGGTATACCCCGCGTTTGGGCGGCCGCAGGTTGCGGCTGTCCCACGTCCATTGTCCGGGGCTTGGCATTCGCGGAAACTTCGGGGTAAGAGAGGGGCGTTTTCCAGAGCGCCCGCAGGTCTGCTGACGGGTGCCGCAACAGGACGGACCCATGAGCCAGGCTGACAGTTTCATCGAAGAGGTCAACGAAGAGGTCCGCCGAGAGAAACTCTTCTCTCTCTTGCGCAAGTACGGCTGGATCGGGATCGCCGCCGTTGTGCTGCTTGTCGGTGGAGCCGGTTGGAACGAGTACCGCAAGGCATCCGACAAGGCGGCTGCCGAGGCGCTCGGCGACAGTGTACTTGCCGCCGTTGAGAAACCTGACGACGACGCCCGAATTGCCGCTTTGGGAGAGATTCCCGCCGATGGGGCGGCCGCTTCCGTGGTTGGGTTGCTGACGGCTGCCCAGCAATTGACTGCCGATGACCCGGCCGCCGCCGCTGAGATCCTTCGGCCGCTCGCGGCGGACACATCCCTTTCAGTCGTCTACAGCGACCTCGCGGCGCTGAAAATGGTCCTTCTCGGAGAGGCGGCATTCACGCCGGAGGATCGTGCGCAGGTGTTGGATCGGCTGGCACAGCCGGGCGCGCCGTACCGAAATCTCGCCCTTGAGCAGAAGGCGCTCGACCTTGCTGCGGCCGGAAAGACCGATGAAGCGGTTGCTGCAGCGCGGTCACTTCTCGAGGAGCCCGGTCTCACGCAAGGGTTGATGCAGCGCGTTGTGCAACTCATCGTGGCGCTTGGAGCGGATGTCGCCGAGGAAGCCGGCTGACCGGCGCGAGGTTGCGAGAGCATCCGCGTGGCAGATACGGTTGCCAGGAGAGGAAACGGGAGATCGAGCGGTGAAGACACTGGCGAAAACGGTCGGAGGTTTGGCGCTTGCCCTGGTTTTGGCGGGCTGCTCCAACGAGACTCCGCTTCCGGGGGAACGGCTCGAAATCCGCTCGCCGGAGGGGCTTACGGTCGGCGGTGAGGCCGCGCCGCGCATCGAAGGTGCAACGCCGGCTTCGGCGCTATCGCGCGACGTTCCCATTTCGCTCCCCGGGCAGGTCAACCACGCGGCATGGACGCACCGTGGTGGCTCCCCCGTGCACCGACTGCAGCATCCTGCGCTCGGTGCGGCGCAAACGTTGGTCTGGTCGGCCGATATCGGCGCGGGCGAGAGCCGCAAGCTGAAAATCACGGCAGATCCGGTCGTGGCGGATGGTCGTATCTTCACGCTCGACGCGCTCAGCCGGGTGAGCGGTCTTTCCACTGGCGGGGCGACGCTCTGGTCGCGGGATCTTACCCCGGCCTCCGACCGCTCGAAGGATTCCTCCGGTGGCGGGCTCGCGATCGGTGGCGGGCGGCTGTTCGTGACGACGGGCTTCGGCGAGTTGCACGCGCTCGACCCGGCCACCGGGCGCACGCTCTGGGTTCAGGGCTTCGACGCTCCGGTCGCAGGGGCGCCCACGGTCTATGGCGATCTCGTCTACGTCAGTAGCCGGGACAACCGGGCCTTTGCGGTGCGCGCTTCGGATGGCCGCTTGCGGTGGGAATTGCCGCTGGCGCCGACGCCCTCGGCTACCGTCAACGGCGCCGGGCCCGCGGTGACGAGCCGCGTTGCCGTCTTCCCCTTCGGCTCCGCCGAACTGGTGGCCGCGCTGCGGCAGGGCGGAGTCCGGGTTTGGAGCTCCACGGTTGCCGGCGAACGACGGGGGCGGGCCTATGCGGGGGTGAACGACATCTCCTCCGATCCGGTGGTCGTGGGGAACACGCTCTACGCCGGGTCGCCGTCGGGGCGGATCGCGGCCATCGACGTCAACAGCGGCGAGCGGATCTGGACGGCCACCGAGGGCGCGATGAGCCCGGTCGTGGTCGAAGGCGGCTCGGTCTTCGCGGTGACGGACATCCAGCAGCTCGTCCGGATCAACGCGGCCACGGGCGAGGTGATCTGGCGCACCGACCTGCCGGGGTTCAAGAACGAGCGCCCGCGCCGCTATCAGGCGGTCTACGCCCATTATGGCCCGGTCCTGGCGGGCGGCAAGCTGCTCGTGGCCTCCGACGACGGGGTCCTGCGCAGCTTCAGCCCGCAGAGCGGCGCGCTGCTCTCGCAGGTGGCCCTGCCGGCCGGCGCGACCACCAACCCGGTCGTGGTCAACCGGACGCTCTACCTGGTGACGACGAAGGGGCAGTTGGTCGCCTACCGGTAACCGGACGGCCCTGCAAAAGGGCGGTGTCTCACGCGTGAGACAGGAGCCCGGTGACGACTTTTCAATGGGTTACACGGACGAATTAATGAAGCGTTCATACATGGACGACGCTTGAGCGGCGCCGTGGAGAGCGCGACGCCAGCCGTTGACGGGGCGCGGGCATGCCGTCCGAGATGTGCGGACGCCACCTTCAGCGACTGAATGGTCATTCCGGGGCCCGGTTCCCTCAGCATCGCGTTGAGAAACGGAAGGCATGCCACTGTGTTTGTGCGTGTCATTGGGACGGTGTTGCTCCGGCGGGCACGGCGTGTTTGCCGCTGGCACGCGGTATCGCGGCGCGCGGGTTCGCGCGTTGCCGCCTCCGTTCAAGAGACCTACGACGCTGGCGCGGCCCACATGGTGCCCGGAGGTCTGCCGAGACATCGCGGGTGCCGCCCGGATACCTATGTCGGGAGGCCCTGCAAATCACACCTTTCGGCTGCGGCGCGCATGCGCTATGGGTCCGGGTCGGTTCAACCTCAAATTCGCGCGAGACAGCCATGAGTTTCACCCTGGCCCTGGTGGGCCGTCCCAATGTCGGCAAGTCCACGTTGTTCAACCGTCTGGTGGGCAAGCGTCTGGCGCTGGTGGACGATCAGCCCGGTGTGACCCGCGATTTGCGGGAGGGCGAGGCGCGGCTGGGCGACCTGCGGTTCACGGTGATCGACACCGCCGGGCTGGAGGAGGCCACCGACGAGAGCCTTCAGGGGCGGATGCGGCGGCTGACGGAGCGGGCGGTGGAGATGGCCGACGTGTGCCTCTTCATGCTGGACGCCCGTCAGGGCGTGACGCCAGCCGACGAGGTGTTCGCCGACATCCTGCGGCGCAAGTCGGCCCATGTGCTGCTGGCGGCCAACAAGGCGGAGAGCAACGCGAGCGACGCGGGGGTCTACGAAGCCTATGGGCTGGGCCTCGGCGATCCGATCCGGATTTCGGCGGAACACGGGGAGGGCATGGCGGACCTGCATGCGGCCCTGATGCCGCTGGCTGATGCCTTCGAGGCGCGTGCGCAGGCGGAAGCGCCTGCGGTGAATGTCGATCTGCCGGAGGACGGCGGTGGGGAGGCGGATGTGCCCACCCCGGCGAAACCCATGCAGGTGGCCGTGGTCGGCCGGCCGAACGCGGGGAAATCCACCCTGATCAACCGCATTCTGGGCGAGGACCGTTTGCTGACCGGGCCGGAAGCGGGCATTACCCGCGATGCGATCTCGCTGCCGATTGACTGGAACGGCACGCCGATGCGGATTTTCGACACGGCGGGGATGCGCAAGAAGGCGAAGGTGCAGGAGAAGCTGGAGAAGCTCTCCGTCTCCGACGGGCTCCGGGCGGTGAAATTCGCCGAGGTCGTGGTGGTGCTGCTGGACGTGGAAATCCCCTTCGAGCAGCAGGACCTGCGGATTGCCGACCTTGCGGAGCGCGAGGGGCGGGCCGTGGTGGTGGCGGTCAACAAGTGGGATCTGGAAGACGACAAGCAGGGCAAGTTGGCCGGTTTGAAGGAAGCCTTCGAGCGCCTGCTGCCGCAGCTCAAGGGCGCGCCGCTGATCACCGTGTCGGCCAAGACGGGCCGGGGGCTCGACCGGTTGCACGATGCAATCGTGCGGGCGCATGAGGTCTGGAACCGGCGTGTGCCCACGGCGCGGTTGAACCAGTGGCTGACCGGCATGCTGGAGGCCCATCCGCCGCCCGCGCCCGGCGGCAAGCGGGTGAAGCTGCGCTACATGACCCAGGTGAAGACGCGGCCGCCGGGATTCGTGGTGATGGCGTCTTTTCCGGAGAAGCTGCCGGATAGTTACAAACGGTATCTTATCAACGGGTTGCGGGAGGATTTTGATATGCCCGGCACGCCGATCCGGCTGACCTTCCGCAGCCAGGCCGACAAGAACCCGTACAAGGACCGGAAGAAATCCACGCCCTCGCGGCTGCGGAAGCATCTCGGGAAGCCAAGTCCGAAATCCTGATGGCACGGGAGGACCGGTTGAGCGCTCAGGCTGGCACGGGGGCTTGCCGGGCCTTTCGGACGTAGTGGGCGATGCGGTCGAAGTGCTTGTCCCAGGTGCCGCAGCAGCCGCCCCAGATGTCGGCGTCCGGGTAGCGGGCGGCGAGGTCTCCCATCATCTGCCCGAGTTCCTCGGGGTCGCCTTCTTCGATATGGCCGAGTTTGCAGAGGGACACCTTGTCCAGCTTCGCCGCGTTGGGGCGGAGGGAGCGGATGCGGGCGGTCCAGTCGCCCGGCTCCAGCGCCGGTTCGAACTCGACAGGGTGAGAGCAGTTGATTCCGTAGGAATCGGGGCGGGATGCGCCCGCCTCGGCGTCCGTCGCTTCAATCGCTTCGCGCAGGCTCGGACCCGACTTCAGCTTGTGCGTTCGGTCGAGGGTGAAGGACAGATTCAGCGGCAGGCCGGCGGCCGCAGCGGCCCGGCTGATGCCAACGGCCTCGGGAACATTGTTGATCGTGGCGGCCCAGACCATATCCGCGCCGCACTCCTTCAGCGTCTCCATCTGCGTCGCGTGGTAGTCTTCGGCTTCCGTGGCGGTGATGTCGTGGTTCTGGGCATAGGCATCGCCGCGCGGGCCGACGCATCCGGCCACGGCGATCCGTGGCAGCTGGCCCTGGTAGGGGCGGGCGACGTCGCGGAGAAAGTCGATGCAGAGGTGCTGCATTTCCCGCAGCCGTTCGGGGGAATATCCGAGCTTCGCCGCCCAATCCGGGCTCGCGCGGTAGTCGAACCCGGCCATCAGGGCCGCGAAACCGTGCCCGGCGGCGACGTCGAGGTAGCGGCGGTACATGTCGCTCAGATCGGTGCGGGCGGCGGGATTGGCCATCAGTTCGAACATCGCGAAGTCGCGCAGTTCGTACCCGTGGCGATACATGATCTCGGTTTCAACACCGCCCTCGGCGAGGTACAGGACACCGTCCTCGCGGGGAAAGAGCGTGCTTTCGACGGACATTGGGGCCTCCTGTTCGACGCGGTTCGGGAAAGCCTAGCAGATCGCGGCGCCTTTGACCTAACGGGAGGGGCCGGACGGTTCCGCGGGCCCGGGACGGGCGCATCTTGCCCGGCGCGGGACACGGCCGTCAGGCGCGCCGCGCATCGCCGGTCCGAGGCGTGGCGATGCGCGGTGTGCGTCGGGCGGGATCTCTTAGCCCGGTTTTCGGCTGGCGACCCAGGCGAGGGCGACGGCGACGACGCCGAGCAGGGCGAGGGCCGTCAGGGCCCAGTCCCGCCCGGCATTGGCGACGCCCACGGCGAGGAGGCCCCAGCCCACGGCGAGGGCGTATTCCGGCGTGCCGTTCAGGCGGTGCTGCACCCAGACGGCGAGACTGCCTGCTGCAAGGAGCGCCAGCCAGGCCCAGACGGTCGCGCCGGGGCCGATGCCGTAGCCGGACGCGACGATGGCGAGGCCGGCGAAGCTTGCCACGGTGAGCCAGCCGGCATAGAGCGCGATGGGGGCGCGGAGCCACCAGCGGTCGTAGCCGGGCAGGGTGGCGAAGAGCGCGGTGAGCGCGGCGGCGAGCATGCCGAAGATCAGGACGATCGACCAGACCGGGCTGAAATTCGCCACCGCCGTCCAGGGCGTGCCGAGCACGAGCGAGGCGATGAGCGGCCAGCGCGGCCTGTCCCATTGCGGGTCGTCGGCGCGGGTGCCCATGCCGTAGAAGGCATGGGCGAGAAGCCAGAGATAGATCACGCCCCAGATTGCGAAGGCGTAGCCCGCGGGCTGCACCGGCGGATCGATTTGCGGGACCGGGAAGGCCTCCGGCGCGAAGCCGCTGAAGGGCACCGTCAGCGACATCGTGGCAAAGGCCACCGCGGCGGTCACCAGCAGGACCGATTTCATCCGGCCCGGAGATTCGGCGCCGGGATCGTGGAAATCGCTCACTCCAGCGCGCCTTCGGCGGTGATCCGGGTCTTGCCGCCGAGCCACTGGTGCAGCACCTGCGGCAGCAGCACCGAGCCATCCGCCTGCTGGCCGTTCTCCAGCACCGCGATCAGGCAGCGTCCGACGGCGAGGCCGGAGCCGTTCAGCGTGTGCACGAATTCCGGCTTGCCGCCGCCGGTCGGGCGGAAGCGGGCGTTCATGCGGCGGGCCTGGAAATCGCCGCAGACCGAGACCGAGGAGATCTCGCGGTAGGTGTTCTGCCCCGGCAGCCAGACCTCGATGTCGTGCGTCTTGCGCGCGCCGAAGCCCATGTCACCGGTGCAGAGCACGACCGTGCGGTAGGGCAGGCCGAGCTTCTCAAGGATGGTTTCGGCGCAGCGGGTCATCCGCGCGTGCTCTTCGAGGCTCTCGTCGGGGTGGGTGATGGAGACCATCTCCACCTTCTCGAACTGGTGCTGGCGGAGCATGCCGGAGGTATCCTTGCCCGCGCTGCCCGCCTCGGAGCGGAAGCAGAGCGAATGCGCGGTGTAGCGGCGGGGCAGGTAGCTTTCCTCGACGATGCAGTCGTTGACGATGTTGGTCAGCGTCACCTCGGAGGTGGGGATCAGCCACCAGCCCTCGCGCAGCAGGTAGGAATCCTCGCCGAACTTGGGCAATTGCCCGGTGCCGAACATCATCTCCTCGCGCACCATGACCGGGCCGTTGACCTCGGTCAGGCCGTGTTCGCTCGTATGCGTGTCGAGCATGAACTGCGCAAGCGCCCGGTGCACGCGCGCCACCGCGCCCGACATGAGCACGAACCGGGAGCCGGCGAGCTTGGCGGCGGTCTCGAAATCCATGCCGTCCTGCACGGCGGCAAGCTCGTAGTGCTCCTTCGGGTCGAAATCGAAGGCGCGCGGCTCGCCCCAGCGGCGGATTTCCACGTTGTCGTTCTCGTCCGCGCCCTCGGGCACGTCGTCGTGCGGCAGGTTGGGCAAGCCGGCCAGCATGTCCCGCAGGCGGGAATCCTCGGTCTTGGCCTCGTCCTCGAGTCGCGCGATCTCGGCCTTCTTCTCGCCGACGAGCGCGCGCAGGCGTTCGAACTCGGCCTCGTCGCCCCTGGCCTTGGCGGCGCCGACCTCCTTGGAGGCGGCGTTGCGCTCGGCCAGCGCGGTCTCCGCTGCGGCGATCTTTTCGCGGCGGGCGGCGTCGAGGGCCAGGATATCGGAAGACACCGACGACAGCCCGAGCTTCGCCATGCCGGCGTCGAAGGTTTCGGGGTTTTCGCGAATGAAGCGAATGTCGTGCATCGGGTCTCTCCTTGGCCCCTGACTACAATTGTGCAGGGGCCTCATGCCGGAAAGCGGCGCAGGAGGGAAGGGGGCATGCGGGCGCGGGGGGGCCGAATTGGGAAATCTGCGGCGAGTGGATCAGCGTTCTTTTTCGAACGAATAGGTTCCGGCGACGATGCCCCGGATCGGGTCGCACCCTTGCAGATCGTGGTAGCGCCAGGCGGCGACGGCGAACTTTCGCGGCGCAATGAAGTAGATCCCGGCGCTTATGACGTCCGCCGACGGCGACCAGTCGATGTTGGATGCTTCCACCAGGGCGGTGCGGTCTTCCGGGGTCAGCGCGGCCAATTCGAGGGCGTTGGCGACGTATTCGTGGTCAACCAAGGGGATCGGGCAGCCCTTGCCAGTCTGGTGGAGCAAGGCGTGGGCCATCTCGTGAGTCAGAACGGAGCGGAAGAGAGCCTCCTTCGAAAGGCGCGAATAGGGGTCATCGGGACCGATCCGGCTTTGCATGATGTCGGGCCACAGAATCGAGATGCTGTTTACCCGGCAGTCGAACGCCGCAAGGCCCGGCCCGATTGGAAGCTCGACATGATCCACGGGTTTGACCAGGATCGCGGCGTCTTGCGAGATGCCGCATATGGTGACCGCGCGCATGGCCGCGATGGAATCCGCGCAGATACGGTCGAACGTCAATGGGTCCGGGGTGTCGACGAGGAGCATCGGATCATTGCAGGGCTGCGGGGCGGCAGCGGCAAGAACTGCCGCCAGGAATGTGCCGCTCAGGGCGCCCAGAACACGCGTCAGGAACGCGCGCCTCTTGCCCCCGGCACCACGCGAAACGCGTTCATATCCGGGGCTTGGTTTCATGCTCCATTATAACATTTACGCTAGGGAATGTCGCCCGGTAAATCGCCGCTTGAGCCACGAAAACCGGGGCGCGGGGCAGGTCCGGTTACTCCGGGCGCGGCTCTGCAAGCGGTGCGATCGTGCGGATGTTCGCGGCCCCGGAGAGGGCGGCCGACACCACCGCGACCACGCGCCAGCCGGTTCCGGATGCCCATAGGACAGGCGCCCCGGAAGCGCCGCTGATCACCGCGCAATCCAGCCCGATCTGGCCCGTGGCGCGGAAGGTCACCGCGCAGTCCCGCTGCACCGACGGGGCATGCGGCCTGTCCTGGCGGTAGCCGATGAGCGTGAGCGGCGGCGCGGCCGCCGGCAGCGGGGCCGGGGGGATGGCCGCGATTTCCTCCGGCGGGATCGCGCTTTGGAGCACCACGACCCCGGTATCGGCCGAGAGCCGCTGCGGCGAGGGCGGGGCGTCTGGGTCGTAGCGCGGGTCGATCCGCACCGCCTTGCCCGCCCGATGCGCCGCAAAGGCGCCGCCGCGCCATCCGGCAACGAAGTGAATGTCCTCGGGCCGGGCCGGGCGGCCGTCGCGGTAGAGGCAATGGGCCGCCGTCAGCACCCGGTCCGGCGCAATGAGCGTGCCGCTGCACATGCCGCGCCGCTTGAGCCCGGCGATATTCACCCGCCCGATGGCGTTCCACTGGGGCTGATCGACCTCGGGCAGGAGGATGGGCGCGCGCGGATCGGCCAGCGCGGGGACAGTCGCGAGGGCGGCGAGTGTGGCTGCGACGGCAAGCAGGTGTGGGAGAATCCGAAACCGGGAGACCATCCCCCCACCTAGCCAATGCGCCGTGCATCCTCAACTCCGGCGGTGATGGTGGGGCGTTCGGCCTTCGTGCGGGCGTTCGGGAACTCTTGCTACCGCACCTTCTTGCACTTGCCCCACCGCCCACATAGGTTGCGCGCCAGCGACGGGGGGAAGCCCCCCGCATGTCCAACCGAGGGGAGTCCCATGTTCGCATCGCCTGCCTATGCCCAGGCTGCCGGAGGCGCCGGTGGCGGCGCCATCATGCAGTTCCTGCCGCTGATCCTGATCTTCGCCATCATGTATTTCCTGCTGATCCGTCCGCAGCAGAAGAAGGTGAAGGAACATCAGAAGATGGTGAGCGAGCTGCGCCGGGGCGACCAGGTCGTGACCCAGGGCGGCGTGATTGCCAAGGTGTCCAAGGTGAAGGACGACAACGAGCTTGAGGTCGAAATTGCCGAGGGCGTCAAGGTGCGCGTCGTGCGCAGCACTGTGGCGCAGGTTCTGACCAAGACCGAACCGGCCGTCGAGAGCAAGTAAACGCGCTGAAGGGCGAGCCTTCCCATGCTGCACATCCCATTCTGGAAACGCCTCCTGATCTGGGGCGTTACGGCCGTGATTCTCTTCATGGCGGTGCCCAACCTGTTTTATGGCCGGGTCGAACTTCACAATGACGCGGTCAAGACCATCGAGGCCGCCGGCGAGACGCCGGAGCTGGCCGCCGATGCCGCGGGCTGGCCGGGGTGGATGCCCTCGGGGTTGGTGAACCTCGGGCTCGACCTGCGGGGCGGCGCCTACCTGCTGGCGGACGTGCAGGTGGCCGATGTCTATGCCGACCGGCTGGACGGCATGTGGCCTGATGTGCGCGACGCGCTGCGCGAGGAGCGCGACACGGTGGGTGCGATCCGGCGGATCGACGGGCCGGCAGACGAATTGCACGTGCGGATTGCCAATCCCGACGGCATGGCGCGGGCGCTGGAGGTCGTGCGCGGGCTTGCCCGGCCGACGCTGAGCCTGACCGGGGTCGGCTCGAACGACATCGAGGTGGCCGGGCAGGGCGACGTGCTGATCGTGACCCTGTCGGAGGCCGAGAAGCGCGCCACCGACGACCGCACGGTGCAGCAGAGCGTGGAGATCGTGCGCCGCCGGGTCGACGAGGTGGGCACGCGGGAGCCCTCGATCCAGCGCCAGGGCGAATCCCGGATCGTGATCCAGGTGCCGGGCATCGGTTCGGCCGACGAACTCAAGAGCCTGATCGGGACGACGGCGAAGCTGACCTTTCACCCGGTGGTGAGCCGCACCACTGACCCGGACGCCGACCCCGGTGCGCGGAACCTGCTGCTGCCGTCGATGGACGAGGAGGGCGTTTTCTACGTCGTCGAGCAGAGCCATGTGGTCTCCGGCGAGGAGTTGACCGACGCGCAGCCGAGTTTCGACCAGAACGGCCGGCCGGCAGTGAATTTCCGGTTCAACCCCACCGGCGCGCGGAAGTTCGGGGATTACACGCGCGACAACATCGGCTCGCCTTTCGCCATCGTGCTCGACAACGAGGTGATTTCCGCCCCGGTCATCCAGGATCACATTCCGGGCGGCTCCGGGATCATCACCGGCAATTTCACCGTCGAGGGCTCGAACGAGCTGGCCGTGCTGCTGCGCGCCGGTGCGCTGCCGGCGGAGATGATCTTCCTTCAGGAGCGGACCATCGGCCCGGAACTCGGGCAGGATTCCATCGAGGCAGGCCGGATCGCCACCATCGTCGCCTTCGCGGCGGTGCTGGTCTTCATGTTCCTCAGCTACGGGCTCTTCGGGATCTTCGCCAATATCGCGCTGATCATCAACGTGGGGCTGATCTTCGGCCTGCTGTCGATCATCGGGGCCACGCTGACGCTGCCCGGTATCGCGGGGATCGTGCTGACGGTGGGGATGGCGGTGGACGCCAACGTGCTGGTCTTCGAACGCATCCGCGAGGAACTCAAGACGGCGCGCGGCCCCAGCCGGGCCATCGAGCTTGGCTACGAGAAGGCGCTCAGCGCCATTATCGACGCCAATATCACCACCTTCATCACCGCGGTGATCCTGTTTGCGCTCGGCTCCGGCCCGGTGCGCGGCTTCTCGGTGACGCTGGCGCTCGGGATCATCACCTCGGTCTTCACCGCGATCTACGTGACGCGGTTGATCATCGTGACCTGGTACGACCGCCGCCGGCCCAAGACAATCGAGGTCTGAGATGCGCCTGAAACTCGTTCCCTCCGAAACCAAGTGGGATTTCTTCAAGTACGTGTCCGCCACTTTCGGCGCCTCGATGCTGGCGATGGTGGTCTCGGTGGTGCTGTTCTTCACCGTGGGGCTGAATTTCGGCATCGACTTCCTGGGCGGCACGACGATCCGCACCGAGAGTACGAACGCCGTGGACGTGGGGGCCTATCGCCAGGCGCTCACGCCGCTGGACCTGGGCGATGTCTCGATCACCGAGGTGTTCGACGCGACCTTCGAGGAAGATCAGAACGTCTCGCAGATCCGGATCCAGCAGCAGGAAGGCCACGAGGCGGTGACGCCGGAGACCATCCAGGCGATGGAGGCGGCGTTGCGGTCGGTGGACCCTGACATCACCTTCCCGTCGGTCGAGAGTGTCGGGCCGAAGGTGTCGGGCGAGCTGGTGCAGACGGCGATTCTCGCGGTGGTGCTCGCCATCGCGGCGGTGCTGTTCTACATCTGGCTGCGGTTCGAATGGCAGTTTTCGGTCGGCGCGGTCGTGGCGCTGATCCATGATATCACACTCACCATCGGCATTTTCTGCCTGCTGCAGATCCGTTTCGACCTGACCATCATCGCGGCGCTTCTGACCATCGTGGGCTATTCGCTCAACGACACGGTGGTCGTGTTCGACCGGGTGCGCGAAAACCTGCGCCGCTACAAGAAACTCGATCTCAAGCAGGTCCTGAACCTGTCGATCAACGAAACCCTGAGCCGGACGGTCATGACCTCCGTGACCACGCTGATCGCGCTGGTGTCGATGTATGTCCTGGGCGGCGACGTGATCCGGGGATTCGTCTTCGCGATGATCTGGGGCATCATCGTGGGTACCTATTCGTCGGTCTTCGTGGCCGCGCCGGTGCTGCTGCGCCTCGGGGTGAAGCGCGACTGGTCCAAGCCCAGCCAGGGCGGCGGCACGCAATTCGCAAACGTGGATGCCTGAGGCATTGTCGGCCGCCCTGGCGCAGCCGGGGCTGGGCTGGCTCATGCTCATCATCGCGATTGGCGGCGTCGTACGGGGGTTTGCCGGGTTCGGCGTCGGGCTCGTCTTCATCCCGCTAGCCGCCACCATCCTGCCGCCGATCTGGGTTCTGGTGGCGATCACCGTGGCGGATATCGTCGGGGCGCTGCCGCTCGTCCCGCGCGCCTTGCGGGACGGCAGCGGGCAGGATGTTGGCGTGATGGCGCTCGGATGCGTCGTTGTCTTTCCCTTCGCGATCCTGTTGCTGGAACAGATCGATCCGGACCTGTTCCGCCGCGTTGCCGCCGGCGTATCGCTCGGCTTGCTGACGATCCTGATCTCCGGCTGGCGCCATAGCATCACGTTCCGGCGGCCCGCGCTTGCTGGGATCGGCGGCGCGGCGGGGCTGATGGGCGGGCTGACGGGCCTGCCCGGGCCGCCGATGATCCTCGCCTTCATGAGCGGCCAGTACCGCCCCGAGCAGATTCGCGGCAACACGATCCTGTTCCTGCTGTGTTACGCGGGGATACTGGTTGTCACCTATCAGCTGCGCGGCCTGCTCGACCCGACCGCTGTCGCCATCGGGCTGTTGCTCATCCCGCCCTATGTTGCCGGGAGCCTGCTGGGCACGTGGTTCTTTGACCCCGCGCGTGCGCGCCTGTATCGGTTGAGCGCCTACGGGATTATCGCCGCCTCGGCGGTCCTGTCCCAGCTAGCCGGATGAGAGAGCCATGGAACTGAGCGAAGTCACCTATCCCGATGCCGTCCCGTTCGAAGGATACGGGCCGGGCTTTTTCCGCATTGGCGGCCAGGTGCACGAGGGCAATGTGCTCGCGGTTTCACAATCGGTGCGCGGCTGGGGCGGGTTTGACGACTCCGCGTCCGTCGCCGCGCTGGCAGCAGAGATCGACGTCGTGCTGGTGGGAACGGGGGCGGAGACGGTCCATGCGCCGGCCGCCTTCCGGTCCGCGCTGGAGGCGGTGGGTATTGGCGTGGAGGTCATGCCGACACCTTCGGCCTGCCGCACCTACAACGTGCTTCTCGGCGAGGGGCGGCGCGTCGCCGCGGCGGTGCTGGCGCTTTGAGCGGGAATCGCGGCCGGGAGACCGCCGACTGGCCGGCCGCCGCGCCGGGACGCGATGGCGCACTTTCTTCCCGGACGAGGCTGGGGTAAGGGCGGATCATGGAGTTGCGTGTCGAGGATCTTGCCGTCGTGCGGGGCGGAATGCGGGTGCTGGAGGGCGTGTGCTTCCAGGTGCCTGCCGGTCGTGCGCTGGTTCTGCGGGGGCCGAACGGAATCGGCAAGACGACGCTTCTGCGCACGCTCGCGGGGCTGCAACTCTCCGATGGCGGAGAGATGACACCGGGGCCAGAGGCGATGGCCTATGCCTCCCATGCCGATGGCAACAAGGCGACGCTGAGTGTCGAGGAGAACCTGACGTTCTGGGCGCGGCTTCACGGTATGCGGGAGGTCGAGGCGGCGTTGTCCGGGTTCAACCTCGCGTCCCTGCGGGAGCGGCCTGCGGGGAGCCTTTCTGCCGGGCAGAAACGGCGCCTCGGGCTGGCGCGGATGGCGGTGACCGGACGCTCCATCTGGCTTCTGGACGAGCCCACGGTTTCGCTCGACGCCGATAGCGTGGCGCTCTTCGCGGCCTCTGTCCGGCAGCATCTTGCCGCCGGTGGCAGCGCCGTGATCGCGACGCACATCGACCTTGGGCTGGAGGGGGCCGAAGTGCTGAACCTTGCCCCCTACAAGGCCGCGCCGCCGGAGCAGGACCACGATTTTCACGAGGCGTTCCTGTGATCGGGCTGTTGAAACGCGACCTTGCGCTCTCGGTGCGGGCGGGCGGCGGTTTCGGGCTGGCGCTGGCGTTCTTCCTGATCGTGGTGACGCTGACGCCCTTTGCGGTCGGGCCGGAACCGGCAAAGCTGGCGACCATCGCGGCAGGTATCCTGTGGCTCGGGGCGTTGCTCTCCTGCCTGCTGTCGCTGGATCGCATCCTGGCGCTCGATTACGAGGACGGTGCGCTGGAACTGCTGGCCACCGCGCCGATCCCGATGGAGGGGGTGGCGGCGGTCAAGGCCTTCGCGCATTGGCTGACCACCGGCCTGCCGCTGACGCTTGCGGCCCCGGCGCTCGGGGTGCTGCTCAACCTGCCGGCGGGCGGGTATTTCTGGCTCACCCTGTCGCTTGCTATCGGCACGCCGGCGCTGTCGGTGGTCGGCACATTCGGCGCGGCGTTGACCGTCGGGCTCAAGCGCGGCGGGTTGCTGCTGTCGCTCATCGTGTTGCCGCTCTACGTGCCGACGCTGATCTTCGGGGCGGAGGTGGCGCGGCGCGGCGCGGAGGGCATGGCCCTGTCGTCGCCGCTGGCGCTGCTGGCGGGGATCACGCTTGCCACGGTCGCGCTGCTGCCCTTCGCGTCGGCTGCGGCAATCCGCATCAACCTGCGGTGAAATCCTGCATGTAGGCTCGCTTGAGCAGATCGAATCGAAAGACTAGGTAGCCCCCATGTCACTCTGGGAATATGCGAACCCCCGCAAGTTCATGGCCCTGTCGGGCGCACTGCTGCCATTCGCGGTGGCGGGTACCGCGGCGGCGCTCGCAATCGGGTTGATCTGGGGGTACTTCTTCACGCCCGACGATTACCGGCAGGGGGCCACGGTCAAGATCATCTACATCCATGTGCCGGCGGCCATGGTGGCGATCAACTGTTGGCTGATGATGCTGATCGCCTCGCTGGTGTGGCTCATCCGGCGGCACCACGTGAGCGCGCTCGCGGCGAAGGCGGCGGCCCCGATCGGTGCAACGATGACGGTGATCGCCCTAGCGACCGGCGCAATCTGGGGGCAACCGATGTGGGGCACCTGGTGGGCCTGGGACCCGCGGCTGACCTCGTTCCTGATCCTCTTCCTGTTCTACCTCGGGTACATGGCGCTGTGGGCCGCGGTGGAGAACCCGGACACGGCGGCGGAGCTGACCTCGGTTCTGTGCATCGTGGGATCGGTCTTCGCGGTACTCAGCCGCTACGCGCTGGTGTTCTGGAACCAGGGGCTGCATCAGGGCGCGTCGCTGTCGCTCGACAAGGAAGAGAACGTTTCGGACGTGTTCTATTGGCCGCTGCTGATCTCGATTGCCGGGTTCGTCGGGCTCTTCGTGACGCTGCTGCTGCTGCGTACGCGCACCGAGGTGCGGGCGCGCCGCCTGAAGGCGTTGCTTGCGCGGGAGCGCATGGCATGATGCCGGACCTGGGAAAATACACCGTCGAAGTGCTGTCGGCCTATGCCGTGTCGCTGGGGCTGATTGCCGTGCTGGTGATCGTGTCGATCCGGCAGTCATCGCGGACACGTGCGTTGCTGCATGACGTGGAAGCGGCAAGACTGGCCGCAGCTACCGCCGCCGCCGCAGGCACCGACGCAGGCACTGACGCGGCAAACGGCGCTTCGGCGGAACCAAAGGAGACTGCGCAGAATGGCTAAGGTGTCGCCCCTGATGATCCTACCGCCGGCGATCTTCCTCGCGGTGGCCGGGCTGTTTTACGCGGGGATGCTTCGGGAAGACCCGGATTCCCTGCCGACGGCGCTCAAGGGAAAACCGGCGCCGGCGATGCAGCTGGAGCCCTTTGCGGACCGCCCGTTGCTCGACGATGCGGCGCTTCGGAATGGCGAGGTGACGCTGGTCAACTTCTGGGCCAGCTGGTGCGCCCCGTGCCGCGCCGAGCATCCTCAGCTCATGCAATTGTCAGAGGAGGGGGTCCAGGTTCACGGTGTGAACTACAAGGATACCGAGCCGAAGGCGCTTGGCTTCCTCGCCGGGCTGGGCGACCCATACGTTCTGTCGGGGGCCGATCCGGACGGGCGCACCGCCATCGACTGGGGCGTCTACGGCAGCCCGGAGACCTTCGTGCTCGCCCCCGACGGAACCGTCGTGCTGCGGTTCGCCGGGCCGATCACGCCGTCGATCCTGGAAAACAAGATCCGGCCCGCGATGGCGGAGGCCGCCGCGATCGGTGGGAGTTGACGGGAAGCCTCCGCAGGCGCGGAAGCGGCGCGTCGCCGGACGTGGCCAAGATTAAGAATATGGTAAACTCCCTTCGTTAACCAAAATCCGTAGAGCCACTGGGCTGCGACGGTGGGCCGGGCTTGCGCCAGCCGACCTCCCCCGACAGGTGAGAACGGACAGGGTATGGCGAGTTTTCCGCAGACGCTGACAGACGGCAGCGGTTTCGTCTGGGACATGTGGAACGACGGGCGGATCGGCGACGGGACCAACGACGCCTTCGACTCCGGTTTCGACCTGTTCTACATGCCGTATGCCTATACCTATGCGACCTCGGAGAGCGGGCGGCAGATCACGATTTCCGGCGCATCGACGCAATCGGGTGCGACGATCGCCTTCGAGCGCAGCCTCTACGTCCCCACGTTGTCCGGCTGGGCGCGATACGTCGACACGGCGACCAATACCGGCGCCAGCGTTCAGACGGTCACATTCTCCGTACGCACCGACCTGGGGTCGAACTACGCCACGGAGGTGGTTGCCACGTCATCGGGGGACGCGGCCTTCGGCACCGACGACACGACAATCGTCACCGACGACGGCGACGCGGCGGGCGATCCGATGGTCGGGATCGCATTCAGCGACGGAACGCGCGCGCCCGACTACACGCTTCTGAGCAACGACGACCTGATCTTCGAGTACACCGTGACGCTTGAACCGGGAGAGAGCGCCTCCATCGTCTATTTCGCCGTGCAATCCTACGACCTGTCGGAACTGCAATCGACGCTCGCCGTCCTCTCCGGCTCCTTGGCTTCGACGATGATGGTGGGCATCCCCGAGTCGCGCTTGTCGGGGATACTGAATTACACGTCGGGCATCGATGTCCCCACGCTCTATCACGGCGACGACGAGGACGATTTGCTCTCCGGGACGTCTAGGGACGACACGTTTTACGCCTACGAGGGGAATGACCTGATCTTTGGCGCCGGGGGCAACGACCTGGTGGAGGCCGGTGACGGCGACGATTTCGTGGACGGTGGCGCGGGGGCCGACCAGATCGACGCAGGCGCCGGGAACGACGTGGTGATCGGCGGTGACGGACGTGACACGATTGTCGGTGGAAGTGGTGACGACACGCTACGCGGTGACGGCGGCGACGACGTTCTGACCGGGGGAGCAGGCGACGACACCCTCATGGGGGATGCCGGGAACGATACGCTCACCGGGGGTGACAATGCCGACAGCCTCGTGGGCGGCGATGGCGACGACACGCTCGCGGGCGAGGCGGGAAACGACCTGCTTTCCGGCGGCGCGGGGGCGGACAGGCTCGATGGAGGCGACGGTACGGACCGCGTGAGCTACGCGGGTTCGGAAGACGGTGTCGAAATCGACCTTGCGGCGGGCACCGCGACCGGCGGAGATGCCGATGGCGACATCCTGATCCTGATCGAGGGACTTCTCGGCACCGCGTTCGACGACGTGCTGACCGGCAACGGGAGCGACAACTGGCTGCGGCCGGGCCACGGCGACGACAGCGTTGACGGCGGCGACGGGTTCGACAGGATCGATTACTCCGACGCCCCGGACGCCGTCACGGTGCAGGTCGGGGCGGCCTCGGCCACGCAGGACACGGGCGGATCCGGCAGCGATACGATCACCTCCATCGAGGGCGTGAGGGGCTCGCGGTTCGATGACGTCCTGACAGGCACCGCCGCCTACGAGTGGTTTCGCGGCGGAGCCGGCGCCGACAGGATCGTCAGCAACGGGGGCGGCGATCTGGTGCGCGGCAATGGCGGCGACGACGAATTGTTCGGCGGAGACGGGGCGGAGACGCTCTGGGGTGGCTATGGCGACGACACGATCCACGCCGGTGCCGGAGCAGACCTGATCATGGGCGACGCGGGCGACGACGTGGTCTTCGCCGGGGATGGCGACGACGAAGTGGATGGAAACGACGGTCAGGACACCATCGATGCCGGTGCCGGCATGGATGCGGTGTCTGGCGGCGCCGGAGACGATGCGTTGCAGGGCGGCGACGGGGACGACGCCCTGTCGGGCGACGACGGAGACGACGACCTGCGGGGCGGTGACGGCAACGACACGGTAACGGGCGGCGACGGGAACGACTCGTTGCGAGGCGGCAATGGCGCCGACACACTGACCGGCGGCGACGGGCGGGACACGATCTTCGGCGGGGCCGACGACGACCGGGTGGAGGGCGGCGCCGGCGATGACACGGTCGACGCGGGCGAGGGCGCGAATGTTGTGATCGGCGGCAGCGGCGACGATGTGATCGTGAGCGGTGCAGGCGACGACGACATCGACGGGGGGGCGGATGACGACACGATAGATGCCGGGGACGGGCGCAACGTCATCAAGGGCGGTTTCGGTGACGATTCCATCCTGTCCGGTTCCGGGGCCGATGACGTGGACGCCGGCGATGGCGCCGATGAGATCGATGCCGGGGACGGGGCCAACGAGATATCCGGCGGGTCGGGCGATGATCGAATCCGGAGCGGCGACGACGGTGACGTGATCGACGGCGGTTCCGGCGACGACGAGATTGACGCCGGCGGCGGTGACAACAACGTGACGGGCGGTGCTGGCGCAGATGTCATCGACACGTCGGGCGGCGACGACAGTATCGCTGGCGGCGACGGGCACGACATCATACGCGCCGGCAGTGGTGCGAACGTGATCGGCGGCGGTGCGGGAGACGACCAGATCACGTCCGGCGCCGGCGACGACGAGGTGGATGCCGGCGATGGGAACGATAGGGTTTCTGCAGGGGGCGGCGCCAATTCCATCCTCGGGGGAAATGGCGACGACACGCTGATCACGGCTGCGGGTGACGATTCGATCAACGGGGGCTGGGGGAATGACGATATCCAGGCGGGTGACGGCAGGAACACCGTCTGGGCCGGGGCCGGTGTGGACCGCGTCATCTGCGGTATCGGCCGTGACTGGATCGACGGCGGCGAGGATGACGATGTCATCGACGCTGGCGATGGCGACAACACGGTTCTGGGAGGCGCGGGAAACGACGAGATCGACACCGGCACGGGCAATGACGTGATCGATGGCGGCGGCGGAGACGACGTGATCCGCGCCGGCGATGGGACCAACGTGATCGGCGGTGGCGCGGGCGAAGACCGGATAACCACGGGCAGTGGCGACGACGATATCGACGGCGGCGCGGAGAACGACGTGATCGAGGCCGGCGAAGGGGAAAACACCGTCGTCGGCGGGGACGGTGCGGACGAGATCGGCACCGGGGCCGGGGCCGACGACATAGACGGCGGCGACGGCAATGACGTGATCCGTGCGGGCAACGGCGCCAACCGGGTCGAGGGCGGTGCCGGCGCGGACGAGATCACGCTCGGCTGGGGAAGCGATGTCGTGGACGGGGGCGCGGGCGACGACGTGATCCGCGCAGGCGGCGGCGCCAACACCGTGGATGGAGGCGCGGGAAAGGACGACATCGTCACAGGCGCCGGCAAGGATACGATCAGCGGCGGCGACGGCGCCGATACGGTCAAGGCAGGCAGCGGCAACGACAGGATCGACGGCGGGCGTCAGGCCGACACCGTGTTCGGCGGCGCCGGCGACGATGTCATCGACGGTAAGGCGGGCGCCGACCGGCTGGACGGCGGCGACGGGGAGGATTCGCTGAACGGCGGCAGCGGAAATGACGTGCTCGCCGGCGGCAAGGGGAACGACCTGCTGAACGGCGGGGCCGGCATGGACACTTTGGACGGCGCGCAGAAGAACGACCGGCTGATCGGCGGGCGCGATGCCGATACCTTCGTGTTCGCGACCGGGTACGGGCGGGACACCGTGGCGGATTTCGTGCCGGGGACCGACCGGCTCGATCTGAGCGGCGCATTGCTGACGGATTTCGCGGCCGTGGAGGCTGCGGCCAAAGACACGAGCGCCGGGTTGAGGATCACGTTGTCGACCGGCGACAAGCTCATCCTCGAAGGCGTGGAACTCGCCGATCTGAACGCGGGCGACGTGATGTTCTGAGCGCCCAGGACGCCGCCAGCACTTGCCCAGGCGCTACGCGGACCCGCGGGTCAGGGCGGCCACGCCGGTACGGGCGGTCTCCACCAGGCCGAGCGGGCGCATCAGCTCGATGAACGCGTCGATCTTCTCGGGCGATCCGGCAATGGAGAATACGAAGCTCTCGAGCGTGGAATCGACCGCATTCGCGCGGAAGATATCGGCCAGACGAAGCGCCTCGACCCGCTTGTCCCCGCTTCCCGTGACCTTCAGGAGGGCCAGCTCGCGCTCCACGGAGGGGCCCTCGGTGGTCAGGTCCTGCACCCGGTGGACCGGAACAAGCCGCCCCAGCTGCGCCTTGATCTGCTCGATGACTTCGGGCGTGCCGGTGGTGACGATCGTGATCCGCGAGCGGTGGCCGGTGTGGTCGACCTCCGCCACCGTCAGGCTTTCGATATTGTAGCCGCGGCCGGAAAAGAGCCCGATGACACGCGCCAGCACCCCGGCTTCGTTGTCCACGACAACGGCGAGGGTGTGGGTCTCGATGACTTCCGCATTGGGATTGCGCAGATCGTAGGCCGAGTGTTTCGACGAGCCCTGCTTGATCTTCAGTGGCGACATGTTCTTTCCTCGTCTGTGGCGCGCGTTGCGTGTATCGCGTCGGTGATGTGTTCTTCGGTCTGGCGGCTCATGCGTCATATCCCCAGCGCGCGATCCAGGGCTCCAACAGCGGCAGAACATCCTGCATCTGGCGTTGATAGCGGCGCCAGCGGTCGGTGATGACCTGCGGCCCCGCTCCGGCGGTTTGATCCGGCAAGCTCGCATCCCAGCTGACGCCAAGCGCTGCCAGCGCCGGTTCCATGGCGCTTCGCTGGTCCTCCAGGGCGGCGTCGAGGCGGATCTCCTCAACCGGCAGGTCCAGGAGTTCAACGGTTTCAGTCCAGAGTGTCATGAGCTGGTCGTAGACCCGCGCGGTTCCCTCGAGCGTCAGGAAATTGTCCGTGGCGCCATTGGAGCGGAAATGCTGCATGAAGGCGCTCAGGACGCAGTCGCAGGGGTGGCGCTGTGTGAACAGGAAGCGGGCCGTGGGAAACAGCCTGTGGATCAGCGCCGCCTCTCCGAGGTTGAGTGACATACCGTCGATCCGAATGCCCGCGGCTGGCGTCTTCGAAGCTGCGTCGAAGGCAGTGAAATAGGCCGCGCGCGCGGCGGCGATCCTGTCGTCGGTGAGTGCCGCGAGATCGGACAGCGCCGTGGTCGCCCCAAGAGACTGGCGGACCGGGCGCAACAGATCCTGCTTCTCGACAACCGTCACGTCCGGGTGCGCGCGCAGAACGCTGCGAACGAGACCGGTGTCGGAACACGGGAAGCCAACCAGAAAGACTGGCGGCGGGGTTCCGTTGCCAGCGGACGTGGGCCATGGCCGTCCGGATTGCGCGGCAACGTCGGCAATCCGCTGCTCCAGCGTGGCGAGATAGGGGTTGTCTGCGCCGGTTCCGGTCACGGCGGTTCGGGCCGCAATGGCATTCGCTTCGGAAAAGGCTTCGAAAGCCTCCGTGCTTTCGCCGAGCCGGTCATAGAGAGAACCCAGCAACTCGCTCCGGGTGGCGCGCATCTCCGGCGGCAGGGCTTCCGGGCGTATCCGCTGAAGCTCCTCGACGGCCGCATCGTCCGCGCCCTCCCGAGACAGGAGCTTTGCCCTGTGCAGGCGTATCGCGGGGTGCGGTGCGTCCATCGACGCCTCCGCCTGCTCGATGGCGCCTCGGTAGGCGGCAAGGTCTCCCGCCGACTCGTGGAGCCGGCATAATCCCTCGTGAGCGGCCAGAAGGCCGGGCGACGCGGCAAGTGCGGTTTCGTAGGCCTCGACGGCCTCTGCCTGCCGGCCGAGATCGGCGAGCACCTGGGCAAGCACCGTGCGGAACGCGGGGTTGGTCGGCGCAAGCGAGGTCGCTTGCCGGGCCGGGATCAACGCCATGTCCGGTTTTCCGGCCTGGCGCAGGGCGGTGGCGAGGTTGTTATGTGCCTCGGCGAACTCGGGGGCGATTTCCACGGCGCGGGCAAAGGCGTCGATTGCTTTTCCTCGGTGCCCCTGCTGTGCGTGAACGATGCCGAGCAGATTATGCGCAAGCGGAACCCGCGGACTGGCACGCAAGAGCGCTTCGAGCGCCGATTGCGCCTCCGGCCAGCGTGCCTTGTTCAACAGGGCACGGATTTCGTCCAGCTCCGCCTGGAGCCCGGAGGCCAGCGCATCGGACAGGCGGGCCAGTTCGCTGCGGGCTTCGGGATGGTCGGGCACACGCTTCAGGATGGCACGATAGATCGCAGCGGCTTCGGCATGGCCATCCGGCTTGCGGGAAAGCGCCTGCGCGCGTTTGAGCGCCTCGGGGAGGGAAAGGGTCTTTTGCGTCATAGGGTTTCTTCGCGCAAGCGGAGCGGGAAGGGAAGGCTTCAGGGGCCCAAAACGTACGACCGGCGCCACACGGCCGGCGTGGGCGGGCGCCGGTTGGCCGGCACCCCCCTTATCGCATGTCAGACCAGCACGGCACCGGACGATCCGATGGCATCCTTGGT
Organism: Tropicimonas marinistellae; assembly: GCF_001509585.1. Taxonomy (GTDB): domain Bacteria; phylum Pseudomonadota; class Alphaproteobacteria; order Rhodobacterales; family Rhodobacteraceae; genus Tropicimonas; species Tropicimonas marinistellae. The sequence continues at coordinate 126,585 of NZ_LNCI01000005.1, forward strand.
GGATGCCTCGCCGAGCAGCATGTTGTTGTGCGGCTCTCCCGACGGGATCATCGGGAAGCAGTTCTCGTGCTTCTCGACCAGACAGTCGAAGATCACCGGGCCATCGTAGTTGATCATCTCCATGATCGCGTCGTCCAGGTCGGCGGGGTCGGAGATCTGGATCCCCTTGCCGCCGAAGGCCTCGGCCAGTTTGACGAAATCGGGCAGGGCCTCGGACCAGCTGTGCGAATAGCGCTCGCCATGCAGCAGTTCCTGCCACTGGCGCACCATGCCCAGACGCTCGTTGTTCAGAATGAACTGCTTCACGGGCAGGTCGTATTGCGCCGCCGTGCCCATCTCCTGCATGTTCATCAGCCAGCTTGCGTCGCCCGCCACGTTGATGACGAGGGCCTCGGGATGCGCCACCTGGACGCCAACGGAGGCAGGCAGGCCATAGCCCATCGTGCCCAAGCCGCCGCTGGTCATCCAGCGATGCGGATCCTCGAAGCCCATGAACTGCGCCGCCCACATCTGGTGCTGGCCGACCTCGGTGCAGATGTAGCGGTCGTGGCCCTTGGTCAGCGCTTCCAGACGCTGGATCGCGTACTGCGGCTTGATGATCTTGTCGGAGTTCTTGAAATAGAGGCAGTTGACCGCCTTCCATTCCTCGATCTGCGCCCACCACTTGGCCAGTCCGGCCTTGTTCACCTTGCGGCCGCGGGCCTTCCAGATCCGCAGGGCGTCCTCCAGCACATGCGCGATATCGCCGATGATCGGGAAATCGGTGCGGATCACCTTGTTGATCGAGCTTGGGTCGATGTCGATATGGGCCTTCACCGAATGGGGGCTGAAATCCGCGATGCGCCCGGTGATGCGGTCGTCGAACCGCGCACCGACATTGATCATCAGGTCGCAGCCGTGCATCGCCAGGTTGGCCTCGTAGAGGCCGTGCATCCCCAGCATCCCCAGCCAGTGCTCGCCGGAGGCCGGATAGGCGCCCAGGCCCATCAGCGTCGAGGTGATCGGGAAGCCCGTTGCCTCCACGAATTCGCGCAGCAGCTGGCTGGCAACCTTGCCGGAGTTGATCACCCCGCCGCCGGTATAGAAGATCGGGCGTTCCGCCGTCTCGATTGCCGCGACCAGATCGGTGATGATCTCGGTGTCGCCCTTGACGCGGGGCTGGTAGTGACCCGGCTTGATTTCATTCGGTCCGACGTAGGTGCCGGAGGCGAACTGGACATCCTTGGGGATGTCGATGAGCACCGGGCCCGGGCGGCCGGAGGTGGCGACGTGAAACGCCTGGTGGATCGTACCAGCCAGGTCCTCGGTGTCCTTGATCAGCCAGTTGTGCTTGGTGCAGGCACGGGTGATGCCGACGGTGTCGGCCTCCTGGAAGGCGTCCGAGCCGATCATGAAGGTGGGCACCTGGCCCGACAGGACGACCATCGGGATCGAATCCATCAGCGCATCGGTGATGCCGGTGACGGCATTGGTGGCGCCGGGGCCGGATGTGACCAGCACCACGCCGGGCTTGCCGGTGGAGCGTGCGTAGCCTTCCGCGGCATGGGCCGCGCCCTGTTCGTGGCGCACCAAGATATGCTTGATGCCCTGATCCTGGAAAATCTCGTCATAGATCGGAAGGACGGCGCCACCGGGATAGCCGAATACGACGTCCACGCCCTGGTCCTTCAGGGCCTGGACCACCATTCTTGCTCCGGTCATCTGCTGCGCCATCGTCTTTCTCCATCTTCAGGCATCGCGGCAATAAAAAACCCCCGTCCGTAGAACGAGGGCGCATGGGGTACCGTTATGGTCAACCGTTACCGGCCCATGCGCCTTTCTCCTACGAGTACAAGAATGCTGGCCATTCTCGGGGATTCCTTTCGTTTCGTGCGGGCGACCTTAGGTGCCTCTTCCGAGGGCGTCAACGGCTTTTGCGGATAAAGTGACGCAGGTGCTCCCCCGATTGGAATAATCTTTCGCAGCATGGGGGCCGCGATGGCGTCCGAGATCGCCGCAGCAGGCGGTCGAACCGGCGCGGCCGGAATGATTTTGTGAATGGCGGGGGCGCTGGTACCCTTGCCGAGGCGGCTTGTTTCTGCCGCCGCGAAACTTGGTTGCAGATGAACGATGGGGAGGTCGGTCATGCTCAAGTCTTTTTATGCAGCACAATTGATAACGGTGGGCGCATTCGCCCTTGCGGTGGGCCAGTCGCCTGCGACGGCAAACGAATTCGCCCACGATCAGGGCAAGGTCGAAGAAAACCTGTCAGACGATCATTTCTCGCCCTATGCAGGCAGGGATTTCCTGATGACCCCGCTGTGGGGGGATTCCCACCTTCACACGATGGTTTCCGTCGACGCGGGCACCATGACCCGGCTCTCGCAGGAGCAGGCCTTCCGCTTTGCTCGGGGCGAGGAGGTTACGACCACCCATGGGCTGAAGGCCAAGCTGTCGCGGCCGCTCGACTGGCTGGTGGTTTCGGATCATGCGGAGATGTATGGGCTCATGCCGCAATTGCTGGCCGGCGATCCCGAGGTGCTCTCAAGCGAGCAGGGGCGGGCCTGGTACGACGCCTTGACCGCCGGCGATCCGCAGCTGGCCTTCGATACCGCGATGGAGATCGTCGCGTCGCTGTCGGGGGACGTGGCTCCGATCGACAACCCCAGGGCAATCAGGCACGCCTGGGAGGATTACACGGCACTTGCCGACCGGTACAACGAACCCGGCGTCTTCAGCGCGATCATCGGGTACGAGTACACCACGGAGGGCGCGAACAACCTGCACCGCAACGTGCTGTTCCGCGATGACTCGATCCGGGCAAACCAGACCCGTCCGTTCTCCCAGTATGACAGCAAGAACCCCGAAGACCTGTGGACCTATCTGGCGGAATACGAGGCGCGGACAAGCGGCGAGGTTCTGGCAATCGCCCACAACGGCAACCTGTCGAACGGGCGCATGTTCTCCATGAATGCCTACGACGGCTCGCCGCTGACGGTCGAGATCGCAGAGGCGCGGGCGCGGTTCGAACCGCTCTACGAGGCGACCCAGATCAAGGGAGACGGCGAGGCGCATCCGTTCCTGTCGCCCGACGACGAATTCGCCGATTTCGATAGCTGGGATGCAGCCAACCTGAACGGGACCGAGGTGAAGGAGCCGGAAATGCTCGCCGGCGAATACGCGCGCGAGGCGTTGAAGCGTGGAATGAAGATCGAGCAGGAACTCGGTGTGAATCCGTTCAAATTCGGCATGGTCGGTGCGACCGATTCACATACGGGCATGGCGACGGCGGCCGAGGAAAACTTCTTTGGCAAGCACTCGGGCGTGGAGCCCGAGCCGAACCGCTGGGAGCACGTGGTGATCGAGGCGCCTGACCCCGACCTCACGATCTACGGCTGGAAGCAGGCGGCCGGCGGCCTCGGCGCGGTCTGGGCAAAGGAAAACACGCGGGCCGCGATCTTTGATGCGATGATGCGCCGCGAAACCTATGCGACCACGGGATCGCGGATGATCGTGCGGTTCTTCGGCGGCTGGGAGTTCACGGACGCGGATCTACAAACCCGCCTTCCGGCCGATGTGGGGTACCAGAAGGGCGTGCCGATGGGCGGGAACCTCCCCATGGCCGCCGAGGGCGGTGCGCCGACGTTCCTTGTCGCGGCCCTGCGGGACCAGTTTTCGGGCAATCTCGACCGCATACAGATCGTCAAGGGATGGGTCGATGCCGGCGGCGAGACGCAGGAAAAGGTCTACAACGTTGTCTGGTCGGGGGATCGCGCTCTGGACGCCGACGGGAAGCTTCCGGACGTTGGCAACACCGTGGATGTGGCCAATGCTGTCTGGACGAACACCATCGGGGCGCCGGAGCTGGTTGGCGTTTGGCAGGACCCGGAGTTCGATCCGGCGTTGCGGGCCTTTTACTATGCGCGTGTGATCGAGATACCGACTCCGCGGTGGACGGCGTACGAGGCAAAGCGCTTCGGCGTGACGATGCCGGACGAGGTGCCGATGACCACAACGGAACGTGCCTACACGGCGCCGATCTGGTACACGCCGGAGTCGTAATCCGCCCGGTTAAGGACGCGGCTGGTGCCGGAACGCAACGCGATTTCGGCACCGGCTGACGCACACGTCCCGTTCCATGCGATAGGCATGACGATGTTGGCTCTGGCTTCGCCGCCGACGCGTAGGGGAATGCGTATTCATGACAGATTTTATTATGTATATGAAATATGATTTATTACCCCCACAATGACACAGGTCAAAGTAACGCGAATTTTTATGGCTCAATGAGTGAACCTAGAACCACTCTAAATCGGAGCCAGAGATGCGACGTTTCCTCGTAGCCACCACCGCAATGACCTGTGTCCTGAGCGGACCGCTTGCCGCAAATGAATTGCGTGAGATGGCGCTGGAGTACTTCGAACCGTTGCCATCGACGTTGATGGCACCGGCGGACAACATCGTCACGCCGGAAAAGATCGACCTGGGCAAGGCGCTGTTCTTCGATCCGCGCATGTCGGCTTCGGGCGTGTTCTCCTGCAACTCGTGCCACAACCTGGCAACCGGTGGAGACGACAACCTTGAGACCTCGATTGGCCATGGCTGGCAGAAGGGGCCCCGCAATGCGCCGACCGTGTTGAACTCCGTCTTCAACGTCGCGCAGTTCTGGGACGGTCGCGCCGAGGATCTCAAGGCACAGGCGAAGGGACCGGTTCAGGCGGGCGTGGAGATGGCCAACACGCCGGAGAACGTGATTGCGACGCTGAAATCCATGCCGCAATACGTCGACTGGTTCGATGCGGCGTTCCCGGACGAGGAAGACCCCATCACCTTCGACAATTTCGCCAAGGCGATCGAGGCCTACGAGGTGACGCTGGTCACGCCGTCGCCGTTCGATTCCTTCCTGAACGGGAACGACGGTGCGCTCGACGAGACCGAACAGGCGGGGCTTGCGCTGTTTATGGATCACGGCTGCGTCGCATGCCACAACGGTGTGAACGTCGGTGGGCATGATTACTATCCGTTCGGCCTGATCGAGAAGCCGGGCGCGGACGTTCTGCCGGAAGGCGATGTCGGCCGCTTCGCCGTGACCGAGACGGCCGATGATGAGTACGTGTTCCGTGCCGCGCCGCTGCGCAACATTGACCAGACGGCGCCTTACTTCCACTCCGGCAAGGTCTGGGGATTGAAGGAAGCGGTGCAGATCATGTCCATGTCGCAGCTCGGGGCGGAAATGGAGGATGGCGACATCGAGAAGATCGTCGCGTTCCTCGGCACTCTGACGGGGGATATGCCAGAGGTCGTCTATCCGGTGCTACCGGCGGAGACGGGCGACACGCCAAAGCCCACCGGTCACGTCGTTCCGGAATGATGTCATAATAACAATACGCTATCCACAAAACTTCGCCGTCCGGATGAGCCTCCGGGCGGCGTTTTCGTTGTGCGGATGCCCGTGGTCGTTCTACTCGTGGGGCCGCGTGGGCTCGACGAGATCCCAGCGGTTGCCAAAGGGGTCTTCCCAGACGGCGACGGTTCCGTAGCTCTCCCGTCGTGGTTCTTCGCAAAAGCGGGCGCCAGCGGCTTCGAGACGGCGGCGATCCCTTTCGAAGTCGTCGGTTTGAAGAAACAGGCTCACCCGGCCTCCGGTTTGGTTGCCGATGGCCGCCTGCTGTGCCGGGGTGGCGGCGCGCGCCAGGACGAGACGGCATTGACCGCCCTCGGGTGCAACGGTGACCCAGCGCTTTCCGTCCTGGGGAATGTCTTCGAGCAGAGCCCAGCCGAGGCCATCCACGAAGAATGCAATCGCGGCGTCATAGTCCGGCACCACCAACGTGACGGCGGACAGGAATGGCATGGTCAGCCCTTGGTAGGGCGGCTGTCGGGCAGGGTGATCCGGGCAACCTGCTCGGCAATCGGGTCCACCGAGAGGGGATGGGTCTCTTCCATGTGGGTTTCCGGGTCGCCGATGGACTGCCAGCGGCCGCCCTTGTAGATCTCCAGCGCGTCGAAGCCGGCCTTGTACCCCATCTTCGGGCTGCCCGGCACCCAGTAGCCGAGATAGACATAGGGCAACCCGGCGGCGCGGGCGATCTCGATATGGTCGAGGATCAGGTAGGTTCCGAGCGAGCGCCGCGCGAGGCTCGGCTCGTAGAAGCTGTAGACCATGCTCAGCCCGTCATCGAGCACATCGGTCAGGCAGACGGCGGCGAGGTCTCCGGTGTCCAGATGGCCCTCCTTGACGAGTCCGGCATCGCGGTATTCCACCAGCCTTGACCGGACGGGGGTTTCCTCGACCATCGCCGCGAATTCGAAGATGTCCATGTCGGCCATGCCGCCATCGGCGTGACGGCTGTCGAGGTAGCGGCGGAAGAGCGCATATTGCGCCTCCGTCGCCCACGGAGACGTGGCGTTGCGCACCATCGAGCCGTTGCGGCGCAGCGTCTTGCGCTGACTCCGACTCGGGCTGAAATCGGCAACCCGGATTCGCGCCGAGAGGCAGGCGGTGCAATCGGCGCAAGAGGGGCGATAGAGCACGTTCTGGGACCGCCGGAATCCCTGTTTGGAAAGCGCGTCGTTCAGCTTCTCGGCATGTTCGCCCTGAAGGGCCGTGAACAGCTTCCGCTCCATACGGCCCTGAAGATAGGGGCAGGGTTGCGGCGCGGTCACGTAGAACTGCGGGGCGATGGGAAGCGTGTGACGCATGCAGCGGGGCCGGATCCGTTTCTGAACAGCGGAACGGTAACAGGGCTCGGCCATGTCGCCAAGCCCCGTTTAACCCCGTTTTACGACATCGGAAATTCTGCGCTCAACGGCTCCGGTTGAGCGCCGTGGAGCCCAGCACGAGGTCTGGAATTCCTTGCCCGCGCGCGCTGGTCATCATCAGGATTGCCGACACGAGCTGCGGGAAGAAAAACGAAAAGCAGATCATGTGCAGCGTGGTGTGGATCACCGCTTCGCCGAACGTGAGCCTTTCGTCCTGGGAATTGCGCAGCTCGATGGACATCAGCCGCATGCCAAGCGTCGAGGAACGCCCGGCGATCGTCAGGCTGCGGTACCAGAAGCTCACGAACAGCCAGACGAAGCCGTAGACGAAAAGGGCGGTGAACGCGGTGAACAGCAGGATGGGCAGTGTCAGCAGCAGGATCACCACGAAATCGACCATCCAGGCGATGGCCCGCTTCACCGGAACGTCGGCATAAAGGTCGGCGTGGAGATCGGGGTCGGGGAGGCCCCAGGAAGCGTCGGTCATGGTCATCATCTGTGCTTTCGTCGTCTCAAATACAATGTTGCGCGGCATGTGCCGCGCCGAAGGCAGAACGCCCCGCGATCCTGCGGGGCGCTGCGTTGACATGTTACGCGGGCTGGGCGTCCTGAACGGGCGCGTCGTTGTCGCCGTTGGTTGCCTTCGCCGCGTGGGCGCGTTCGTCCATGAAGGCGTCGAATTCTTGCTTGTCCTTGGCTTCGCGGAGGCGCTGCAGGAAGGCCTCGAACGCATCCTGCTCTTCTTCGAGCCGGCGCAGGGTCTCAGCCTTGTAGGCGTCGAATGCGGTGTTGCCGCTGGTCTTCATGGCGGCGTGATAGTGGCGGCGGGCCCCTCTGCGGGCGCTGCGGCAATTTCCATTGAACATGCGTTTGCTCCAGATCATGTAGGCGAGAAGGGCGAGGCCAACGGGCCAGAAAAAGATGAACCCCAGGATCATCACGGCGATCCAGGCGCCCTTGCCGCGGTCGTCCAGCCAAGCCTCGGTCCGGCCCAGCCAGGACAGGTTGGTTGCGTTAGCGGTCGTCATTTCGGTCTCCTCGTTTCAATTAATGTGAATGCCTTTCACATTGAGGAAGATGGGATGAAAGCGGCGGCCGTTCAAGACCTGATGTGAAAAGTTTTTACATTTTTTCGACGCAGGCTCCCGCGCGGTTCTGTGCAGGGAATCCCGGGGGAGGGGGCAGGATGCCGGTGGCCGGAACGGGCGTTCCGCGTCGGCGAGGGCGACCTAGTGCCGCTGTTTGCCCGTGCATGACCGATGGCGCTTGCCCGTCGCGAGCAAGAGAATAGAACATCGGCCGTCGGTAGCCCTGATCAGGGGTGGCCGGCCGGTATGTCCGGAGGTCTCCGCACGCGTTCGGAGCAACATATTCCGCGCCGGATTCCTTTGGGGCATGCGACGGATCAGTCAGAGCAGTGTCACGGAACAGGGCCGACATGGACATCACCTGCGACTCTTATGGGTCCCGAAAACCACGAAAATGGGCCGCCGCCATGGCCATGTCCGCGGCGTGTTTCGCCCAATCCGCCGGCCCGGCGGCGGCGGAACTGGTGCTTTCATTCTATCTTGGTGCGAACGCCTCACCCGATTCCACCGTGGAGTACGACTTCAAGGAAGGCGCGGGCGCGCAATCCACTGAGGTTTCTTGGGACGGCGAAGCGCTCAAGATGCCGCCCTATTTCGGCGTGCGGGCGACCTGGTGGTTCGACACCCGTCCGAACTGGGGTGTTGCCTTCGACAATGTGCACGCGAAGATCGCGGCCGATCCGATGCCCGAGGGGTTTTCCGCGCTGGAGTTCACCGACGGTGTCAACATGTACACCGGGAACGTGCAGTACCGTTGGCTGAATGACAGCCGTTTCACGCCCTATGCCGGTGTCGGTGTGGGTTTCACCACGCCGCATGTCGAGGTGCGCACGGAGGGCGGGTCCAGCGACACGTTCGAGTACCAGTTCGGCGGCGCGGCGGCGCAGGCCCTTGTCGGCGTCGATTACCGGATCAACGACCGCTGGAGTGCATTCGGAGAGGCCAAGCTCGCGAAATTCTGGCTCGACGTGGACCTGGAAAACGATGGTTGGCTCGAAACCGATGTGGTCAGCCGGCAGATCGCATTCGGTGTGAACTACACGCTCGGGCGGCGCTAGCGGGATGGCCGGGCAGGGCGGACGACACAAGCGCAGCGCCGCGCTGCTCTCGCTCGCGCTCGCGGGTTGCGACACCCCCTCAGTGCCGGACGATCAGATGGCCGATGCCCCGGCGGAGGTCTCGCGCGCGAACGGCGAGCAAGTGTTCTGGGCCGGCGGTTGCGCCTCGTGCCACGCGAGCGAGGGAGAGTTGACGGCCGAACGCCCGGCTCTCGGCGGCGGGCGCGAAATCGAAACCGTCTACGGCACGTTCACCCCTCCCAACATATCGCCGGACAGGACGGCCGGGATCGGTGGTTGGACGCTGGACGAGTTCGACCGCGCAATGCGCGGCGGCACCGCCCCGGACGGGCACACCTACTTCCCGGCCTTTCCCTACCCATCCTACGCCCGGATGACGCCGCAAGACATTTCGGATCTCTATGCCTTTCTGCAGACGCTGCCGGAGGTTTCCAGAGGTGCCGGTGGGAACGACCTCGCGTTTCCCGTAAGCCTGCCGGGCACGGCGCGACTGTGGCAGCGGGCGAATTTCCGCCCCGGTCCGGCTGTGGCCCTGACCGAGACATCGCCGGAGGTTGCGCGCGGGCAATACCTCGTCGACGGGCCGGGACATTGCGCAACGTGCCATACACCCCGAAACGCGCTCGGCGGCTTTCGCCGAAACCGATGGCTGGCCGGGGCGGAATTGCTCGACGGCGGCGGATATGCGCCAAACCTGACACCGCATTCCGACGGGCTGGGTGGCAGGAGCGCGGAGGATGTCCTGGACGCGCTTCATCCGCTGGGACCGCCGGAGGATACGGATACGGGCATGACGGCAGCACGCGTCAACCTCGCGCATTTGCCGGAGAGTGACCGGCGCGCAATCGTTGCCTACCTGATGGCACTGCCGCCGGTTGCGTCGGATTTCTGAGAGCGCGCGCAGGCGCCGTTATTTGGCACGCACGTAGCTGCCCGGCGCATCCTCGATCGGCTTGAGCTTTCCCTTGTCGGGATGCCGCGCCGGAACGGCTTCGTTGGTGTCATGCGCATCCATCCATTCCGACCAGACGGGCCACCAGGAGCCGGCCTCGAATTCCGCGCCCTCGAGCCAAGTATCCGGGTCCGTTGGATAGTCGTCCCGTGTCCAGTACCCGTATTTCGCCCGTTCCGCCGGCGGGTTGATCACGCCGGCAATATGCCCGGAGGCCCCGAGCACAAAGGTCACGTCTCCGCCCAGGAGACGCGTTGACGGGTAGATCGATTGCCAGGGGGCGATGTGATCTTCCTTGGTCGCGAGAACGAAAAACGGAACGTCGATCTTCGAAATGTCGATCGGGGTGCCGTCCATCGAAAGATGACCGCGCTGCCGCAGGCCGTTCTCGATGTAGATCTTTTCGAGGTACCAAAGCAGCATGGCCGCGGGCAGGCGGGTACTGTCGGAGTTCCAGTAGAGAAGATCGAACGCCGGCGGCTTCCGCCCCATCAGGTAATTCATCACGTGGAAGGACCAGACGAGGTCGTTCTCGCGGATCATCGAGAACATGTCCTGCAGGTGGTAATTCTCGAGGTACCCCTTCTCCTTCATGTGCTCGCGCAGGACCAGCAGCCTGTCGCGGTCGATGAAGACGCCAAGCTCGCCAACGTCGGTGAAATCCACCATCGTCGCCAGCGTCGTGGCCGTGGCGATGCGCTTGTCCTTTCGCGCGGCGAGCAGCGCCAGGGTGGCCGTGACGAGGATGCCGCCGATGCAGAATCCCAGAATGTCGAACTTCTTCTCGCCCGTGGCCTTCCCCATGGCATCGAGCGCCGCCAGCGGGCCGAGCTTCATGTAATCTTCGAAACTCATGTCGGCGTGGGCCTCGGTCGGGTTGACCCAGGAGATCAGGAAGACCGAATGCCCCTGCTGGAGCATGTATCGCACGAGGCTGTTTTCCGGTTTCAGATCGAAGATGTAGTATTTGTTGATCCACGGCGGCACGAAGAGCAGGGGACGCTTCTTCTGGGTTTCGGTGATCGGCTCGTAATGGATGAGTTGCATCAACTCGTTCTGGTAGATGACCTTTCCCGGGGTCGTCGCCAGGTCGCGGCCCACTTCGAAGGCGCTGGCATCGGTGGTGTTGATGTCGAGGCGGCCATCGCCGCGCTCGAGGTCCTCCACAAGGTTCCGGAAGCCGTCAAGAAGGCTCTCGCCATCCGTTTCCACGAAGCGCTCTCGCGCGGCGGGGTTGAGCATGAGGTTATTGGTCGGGGCGAGCGCGCTCAGGAACTGGCGGGTATAGAATTTCACCCGCAGGCTGTCCTTCGTGCCTTCGGGCAGGCGGGAGAGGAAATCCTCGGTTGCCGCCTCCAGCGCCAGATGCGAGTCGCGCAGGCCGCGGTTCAGCGGATCGGCATCCCAGCGCTTGTCGCGAAACCGCTTGTCCTTGGGGGCCTCGGTCTTGCCGAGCCAGGCATTTTGCCAGGCCGTTGCCCAGTCGAGCCACAGGCGTTGGGTGTACTGGGCCGCGACCATGGGATTCTGCAAGACCTCGGCCATCGCCTTGAGGTAGGCCTCCGACACCGATTTGGCGTCGACCACGGAAAACTCGCCCCCCGTGGCCTTTGCGACCATCTGCTCCTGGGAGCGTTGGGCGACGGCTTGCGCTCTGGCCATGAGTTCCAGCCATTCACCGGTCTGACCCAGCAGTTTGTCCCCGTTCATATGACGCTCCTCCCGCATCCGGTCTGACCGCAGGGCAAATTCCGTGCCCAGCATGACCCGCGCACCACAATGCCGCGCAGCATATGGGGCGCGTCAACAGGTCTTTTGCGCGCGCCGCCGTCATTGCGGCCGTTTGGGCGAGGGACGAATTGCGCCCGCGATGCGTGGTAATGAGGCATGTTCGGGCCGGTCGCGCGCGCGAGGCGAAACTCTCGATGCGGACGGTCGACGTGGTGGGAGGAATCAGGCAAGGTCGCGGCGGAAAATTCACGCAAGGTGTATTCATGTCCTGCAACGTAATTTCGTCGCCTCTATGGGCACTTGCGACGGTTCTGATGCTAACGAGCCCGTTGTCCGCAACCGCGCAGGACGCCGAAGGCGGAACGCCGGCGCCCGCCGTGACAGTCGTTCCCGCGTCAATGAAGACACTGGCTGACAGCGAGACCTTTTCGGGCCGCATTGAAGCGCAGGATCGTGTGGACCTTCTGGCACGGGTGCCCGGCTTCATCGAGGGGATTGGCTTCACCGATGGTGCGCGGGTCGCGGCGGGGACGGTGCTGGTCGAGATTGAGCCGGATTCCTACGAGGCGGCGATCACGCAGATCCAGGGTCAGATCGAGTCTGCAAAAGCGGAGAAGACGCTCGCGGACATAGAGGTGGACCGACAGCAGCAACTCTTTGACAAGGGCGACGTCGCGCTGACCGTGCTGCAACAGGCGCAGGCCGATCAGGGCAAGATCGACGGCCAGTTGCTGCAACTCGACGGCAGCTTGAAGGCGGCACAACTCAATCTCTCCTACACGAAGATCGCCGCACCGTTCGAAGGCCGGATCGGTCTGACCGACCTCGCGGTCGGCGCCTACGTAGGCCCCGAAACGGGACCTCTGGCCACGCTTGCGAGTATCGATCCGATCGACGTCGTCTTCCCGGTCAGCGAAGCGCAGTTGCTCGATTTTCGTGCCGCCTCGCAAAGCTCGTCGCAGAACACGTCGCTATCGCTGCGTCTGACGCTGGCAAATGGCGAGACTTACCCGCTGGACGGGGCGGCCAGCACGATCGACACCGAGGTACAGTCCGGCACGGACACGGTACTGGTGCGTGGAACATTCGGGAATCCTGACGGGCACCTGCTTGACGGCCAACTCGTGCGGGTCAGCGTTATCGCGGAATCCGACGCCCCCGTGCTGGTCGTGCCGACGGTAGCGCTGCAGCGGGACAAGGACGGTTTCTTCGTCCTGACGGTCGGCGACGACAGTGTCGTGGCGCGAACGCCGGTAACGGTGGCCCGTACGGTCGGCAGCGATGCGGTGGTTTCCGCGGGGCTCGCCGAGGGGGCAAGGGTGATTACAGTGGGGGCGCAGCGCGCCAAGGTGGGGGCGATGGTCGATGCCCAGCCGCCCGAGACGACCGCCACCGCGACGGAGTGACAGGATGATTTCGCAGGTTTTCATTCGGCGCCCGCGTTTTGCGCTCGTCATTTCGATTGTCGTGACCCTTGCGGGCCTGATTTCGCTCACGCAGCTTCCCGTGGAGCAACTGCCCGACGTGGTGCCGCCGGTGGTGAAGGTGACCGCCTACTATCCGGGCGCCGGGGCGGATGTGGTGGAATCAACCGTCGCACAGCCGATCGAGGAACAGGTCATCGGCGTGAGCGACATGCTCTACATGAAGTCCACCTCCGGTGCGGATGGCAGTTATTCCTTGTCTGTCACCTTCGAGACAGGCAGCGATCCGGATATCAACACGGTCAACGTGCAGAACCGGGTGGCGCAGGCGACCGCCTCGCTGCCGGAGGAGGTGGTGTCTGCCGGGATTACGACCAAGAAGCAATCCACCTCGTTGCTGCTCGCCATGGCGATCACGTCGGACAATCCGGAGCATGACACGCTCTACCTGTCGAACTTTGCGACGATCAACGTGCTCGACAGTATCAAACGGTCTGCGGGCGTGGGCGATGCGGTGATCTTCGGCGCGCAGGATTATTCCATGCGGGTTTGGCTCGATGTGGACCGGATGACGAGCCTGGATGTGTCGGTGGACGATGTCATTGCCGCGGTGAATGCGCAGAACGTGCAGGCAGCGGTGGGGCGTATCGGGTCGCAGCCCATGACCGACGATCCCACCTTCCAGCTCAATATCCAGACCCTCGGGCGGTTGAGTTCGGTCGAGGAATTCGAGGAAATCGTCGTGCGGGCCCGTCCGGACGGCTCATTCGTGCTGATCAGCGACATCGCGCGGGTGGAGCTTGGCGCGAAGACGCAGGATTCCTTTGCGAAATTCAACGGCGCGCCGACGGCGATGATCGCGGTCTACCTGTCGCCCGGCGCCAATGCGCTGGCGACCTCCGAAGCCGTTCAGGCCGCCGTGGAGGGGCTGGAAGGGTCCTTCCCGGAGGGTGTGAAATGGGAGGTTCCGTATAATTCCGTTGATTTCGTCGAGGCGAGTATCGAGGAAGTCATCGTTACGCTGTTCGAGGCCTTCGGTCTCGTGGTGATTGTCGTCTTCCTGTTCCTCGGTTCGCTGCGCATGGCGCTCATCCCGCTCATCGCGGTGCCGGTATCGCTGATCGGTGCGTTGGCTTTCATGCTCACGCTCGGCTTCACGATCAACACGGTGACGCTGCTGGCGCTGGTTCTGGCGATCGGCATCGTCGTGGACGACGCGATCGTGGTGATTGAGAACGTCGAGAAGGTCATGGCGGAGCGTCCCGAGGCGACGGTTGCCGAGGCCACGAGCGCGGCCATGAGCCAGATCACTGCGCCGATCCTGGCGATCACATTCGTGCTCCTGTCGGTCTTCGTTCCGGTCGGATTCCTGCCCGGCATTCCCGGGATCATGTTCCAGCAATTCGCGGTCGCGGTGTCCTTCTCGATGCTGATCTCGGCGCTGAACGCGCTGACGCTCAGCCCGGCGCTCTGCGTGCTGTTGCTGAAACCGCATCAGGGGCCCGCCCGTGGCCCGCTCGCCTGGGTCTCGGCGCAGATCGACGATGCCCGCGATGGCTATGCCCGCATTGCCGGCATCTTCGCCCGGCGCGCGGTTCTGGCGCTGGTATTCCTCGGCCTGGCGCTGGTGGGCACGGGGCTCCTGTTCAAGTCGACGCCGACGGGGTTCCTGCCGGTGGAGGACCAGGGCGCCTATTTCGTCGAGGTTCAACTCCCCGAAGGCGCCTCGGTGAACCGCACCGGCGCCGTGATGGAAGACGCGGAGCAGATCGTCAGCAGCGCGCCGGGCGTGGCGGACGTCTTGGCGGTGACCGGCTACAGCTTCGTGGACGGTCTGGTGAAGTCGAACGGCGGCTTCATGATCGGTATCATGGAACCGTTCGAGGAACGGACCGACCCGGCCAAGTCGGTGGATTCCGCACTCCTCTACGCGCGCAACCAGCTTGCCCAGCTGCGCTCGGCGGTCGGCATACCGTTCAACCTGCCTCCAATTCCCGGCCTCGGCACCGGTTCGGGTTTCGAGTTCCAGCTCCTGGACCTGCAAGGCGGCAGCATTCTCGACCTTGGGGCAATCGCGCGTGGCCTCGTGACGGCGGCCAATAGCGATAGCCAATTGTCGGGGGTCTACACCACGTTCTCCGCCCAGACGCCGAAGCTGGATTTCGATCTGGACCGGCAACGATTGCAGACGCTCGGTGTCGATGTCAGCGCGGTCTTCCGCGCCATGCAGGTGATCCTTGGCGGGTATCACGTCAACGACATGAACCTTTTCGGACGGTCCTGGCAGGTCAACCTGCAGGGCGAGGAGCGGTATCGCCGGAGCGTCTCGGATATCGGCCGGATCCACGTGCGGAATGCCGATGGCGAGATGGTTCCGGTCAATGCGGTGGCCGATGTGGAACTGGTGCAGGGCCCGCAATCCCTGGTGCGCTACAACAATTTCCGCTCGGTGACGGTGGCGGGCAATCCGGCGCCCGGCGTCTCCTCCGGTACCGCGATTGCAGCGATGGAACAGGTCGCCCGGGAATCCCTTCCGGCCGGCTACAGCTACCAGTGGACGGGCACCGCGCAGCAGGAGATCGAATCCGCCGGCAAGACGCCCATCGTGCTCGGGCTGGCCGTGCTGTTCGCCTACCTGTTCCTCGTGGCGCTCTACGAAAGCTGGACGATTCCCCTTTTCGTGCTGTTGTCGGTCTCCTTCGCAATGGTCGGCGCGATGCTTGCGCTGCGCATCGCGGGGCTGGACAACAACCTCTACGCCCAGATCGGGCTCGTGGTGCTCATCGCGCTGGCGGCCAAGAACGCGATCCTGATCGTGGAATTCGCGATGGAGCGGCGGGCCAGCGGCATGGACCTCGTGGATGCGGCGGTGGAAGGCGGCCGGGAACGGTTCCGCGCCGTGATGATGACGAGCTTCGCCTTCATCGCGGGTCTGCTGCCGCTTGTGGTCGCGACCGGGGCATCCATGCTGGCGCGCCGCGGCGTGGGCACACCCGTCTTCGGCGGCATGATCGCCGCGGCCCTTGTGGGGGTCTTCTTCATCCCGGCGCTCTATGTCGTAGCCCAGTGGATACGGGAACGGATTCACGGCGCAGGCGCCGCCGCCTCGACCGGCGAGGACGGCTGACGGCGTGACGCCATGGCATGGGCCGACCGGATTGCGGAGGAACTGGCAACGAAGCCGGCGCGCTTGGCGCCGGCTTCGTTTGGACAGGTTTCCGTGCGGCGACGCCGAGCGCGCCCACGTCGCGGGTTAGGGATCAGGCGAACTGGCCGAGCGTGCGCTGGAGTGCGGGCAGCTTCACCGCGAATGCGCCGTTTCCGAGCAGTGCTATCGCAGCCTGTGCCACGGCCCAGAACAGCGGGAATTCCCAACCACCGCCCTGGTTGCTGAAGGTCCAGCCATTGCCAGCGTGGGCCCAAAGCGCACCGAGCAGCACGCCAATCAGGGGCAGGGACACAAGGCGGGTTGCGACGCCCAGGATCAGGGCAAGACCGCCACCAACCTCGGCCAGAATGGTCAGGTAGGCGAAGATTGCCGGTAGGCCGAGGCTTTCGAAGTAGCCGACGGTGCCGGGGATGGTGAAAACGAAGACCTTCGTCAGCCCGTGGGCAAGGAAAAGGGCGCCGGACGTCACGCGGAGGGCGAAGGCTGCGTAGGGGGCGGTGGATTGGTCGATCATGGTTTCGGTCCTTCTTGAGCTGTGCCGCGCCATGGTCGAGGCGGGCTGTTGTTTCGTCTGATCTGAAACTAGCCCTTGCCGTTGAGGAACAAAATGGCGAATCTATTGATTGACTAAGTTCAAAATGTTCTCAATTGGGGCAAGCCATGGATCTTGTAGATGGGTTGAAAGCCTTCGTTGCCACGGCGCAGACCGGCTCTTTCACCGCCGCTGCGGAACAACTGGGCATATCCAACCGCCTGACATCGAAATACGTGGGTGAACTCGAAGCCCGTCTGGGCGTGCGCTTGTTCCAGAGGACGACCCGCAAGGTGGGCCTGACCGCGGCAGGGGAGGACCTGATCGCCCGCGCCCCGGCATTGATCGACGATCTGGACGATATGCTCGCAGAGGTGACGGAAGGCACGCGCGGCTACGCCGGTGTGATCCGAATCTCGGCACCGGTGACCTTCGGCGAAATCTATGTGAACGGGATGCTCGGCCGATTTGCCGCCAGGCATCCGGATCTGGTCATCGACCTGCGGTTGAGCGACAGTTTTTCGGATTTGGCAAGCGAGGGGATTGATCTGGCATTCCGGATCGGCAGGACCGAGATGCTGTCGGTCAAGTCCCGAAAACTCGGCGCGTTTCGGGGGATCGTCGCCGCAAATGCGCACTACCTCGCCGAGCAAGGGCGGCCGGACATGCCTCGGGATCTCGCCGATCACGCCTGTATCGTGGATACCAACCGCCGACATCCCACGCGCTGGACGTTCGGCGGCGCAGACGGCGAGGAGACCGTGAAGGTATCCGGGCGGTTCATGGTCAACTCGGCCCGCGCAGCGTGCGAACTGGCAGCGCAGGGGCAAGGGATCGTTTTCGCGCCACGTTTCGCATTGTGCGACGCGGTGGCGGACGGGCGTCTGGTGCCACTGTTGGAGGCTTACACTGGCGAGGAAAGCCCGGTGTCAGCCGTCTATCTGGAAGGACGGACGTTGCCGCGAAAGGTGCGGGCACTCATCGACTTCGCGCAGGAGGACATCAGGCAGGCAAACATCCTCTGAACCAGCGGCCGGGATCGCGTCCGATTCCCGCGCCAGCCTTTGTGGACAGCACTATGCGCCCGAGATGACCTGTCATGCCCCGATGTACCAGTGCTGCGGCGCAGGGCCCACGCGCATCCATGCGGCAACGCCGAATTCCGACAGTCAATCGGCACACGCAGTCCTGACCCCGCGCTGTTTGAAGGAGCGGATACAGGCGCCTTTCTTCCGGCATTGGGTGTCGTCACGGACGTGTCGTCGTCCATGACCTGCCAATGCGTCGCCGTCTCATCGTATCAGCGGACAGGCCATGCCAATTTCGGCACCGCCGGGCCGTTGTGGTGATAGATCGGCCAGCGCATGTAGCGGGTCACAGCCTCGGCCACCACGTCGGCGTAGTGGCCGCGGACCATCGCCACGTGATGTTCAAAACCGTTCTGGGTGACGAACCCCATGAGTTCGCGCAGGCGCGCGACACTGGCGACCGCGATGCCGCCATCCATGGGGAAGGGGTCGTCGGTGAAATCGCCCTCGCCGACGTAGGTCTTCAGCGTGCCGGCGCGGTCGTCGCTGGAGACGCGGAAATAGGTCATCGGGCCGGGTTGCACCTTGCCCTTCACCGCACCGAAGCACTTGGACCGGCCGATGGTCTCGCCAAGAACGTCAAGCTCCCCGACCTCCGGCGTCGCGCCGATGAATTGCTTGGGATAATTGCCGCAATGGGTGCAGACGCACTTGTCCACCTCGTCGGCGTAATTGTTGTTCCAGTCGAGAATCGCCGAAGGGGCCGCGGACGCCAGCGTCAGCGCATACATCGACAAGGCGCCCATGATGTCCACTTCGCAGGCCGAGGGCATGAGCTCCTCGCCCATCATCGACATCGTCAGGCAGGTGGCGCAGCCGAAATTGTCTTGCAGCGAGCGCCAGCACTGGATGGCGGAGGCGTCGCATTCGTTCTCGTCGATCCAGCGGTTGACCGCGAGGCTCCACTTTGCCTGGCGTAGGATCTGGTCCTTGGTGATGTGGCCCGGGATCGTGCCGTAGGCCTGGATCGCGGCCAGTTTCGATTGCAGATCGCCGTCGGTTTCCTCGATCGCGCCGGCGGCGGCGATGAGTTCCGACAGGTCCACCGTGACGACTGTGATCCCGGAATCCTGAAGTAGCTTTTCGCTGAAACGCATGGTCTGGAACGGCGATGTACGCGCGCCAATGGCGCCCAGACGGGCGTTGCGGAGACCGCGCACAGTCCGGCAAATGCGGGCGAAACGGTCGAGATCCGCTCCGAAGGCCTCACCGTCCGTGTCGCAGGTGTGTTCGGAGGTTTCCGTGAACGGGACGCTATATTGGTAGAAGTTGTTCGCCACCGACAGCTTGCCGCAAAACGCATCTCGGCGGGAATGGACGTCGACCTTGTCCACCTCGTCATTGCTTGCCTGCAGGAGGATCGGCACGTCGAGCTTCGCGCGGTTCACCAGTTCGGCTATGGCAATCTCGTCGCCGAAGTTGGGTAGGCAGATCACCAGACCGTCGATTTCGTCGCGATGCTGTTTGAAAAAGTCGGCGTACCGCTTCGCATCCTCGATGCTCTGCACGGCGCCATTCACGGTCGCCTCGAATGGGAGGGTCTTGCAGGCGATGCCGAGGCGTTCCATCTGCGCGAGGGTCTCATTCCGCGCCGCTTCGCACGGCGCACCATTGAAGAACGCACGACTCCCGATGACGAGACCGAGTGTCGTCGCTTGCTGACTGCTGTTCATAGGTCTTCCTCCGCTGCCTTGCCCGCGTTGCATTCGCGAAAAGGCGCATGCGGCGGTGACTCGGTTGCACTCCAAGCGATTGTGTTTGTGTAGATACGCGCGTCAGCCGTCGCAATTGCAATCTCGCCGAACCGCGTCGGCGGACGTGCTTGGAATGGCTGTCGTCAAGCTGTCGGTGCCGCCGATTCCGAAGGATCTGGAACAATAGGATCGAGACGGGCAGGGAGGCGCGAACAGGGGGCAATCGTCAGTGTCGTCACCATCGCCGTGAACGTCCCGGCCCAGCCTGGAGACCGGTGCGTGCGACCGGCGACGAATGCACGTTGACCACGCGTTTGGCCAGCGGTTTCGAGGGGCGAGGTATTGAGTTGCGCAGTGCCGGCTGACAATGTGTCGACCGACGCCCGCTGGTGTCTTACGGAGGTCTCAAATGCTTATCGGTATCAATCCCAACCTTTCGCCGGATCTGTTGTTCATCCTCGCGTCGATGGGCCACGGAGACGAGATTGCCATCGTCGACGCGAACTTCCCCGGCGCGAGTTGCGGGCAGCGCGTGGTGCGGCTCGATGGGTTGACCGCGCCGGACGTGGCGGAGGCGATCCTTTCGATCATGCCGCTGGACGATTTCGTCAAGGAGCCGGCACATGTGATGCAGGTTGTCGGCGACAGCACGGCGGTCCCCGAAGCGGTCGCTGAGTTTCAGCGCGTGATCGACACCACGGCTGACACTCCCGCCCCTCTGGCGTCGCTTGAGCGCTTCGATTTCTACGAACGTTCAAAATCGGCGTTCGCGGTCGTCCAGACGGGCGAGCGCCGTCTCTACGGCAACCTGATCCTGATGAAGGGCGTCGTTCGCCTGGACGGTGACGGCTGACGGCGCGTGACCGGGGCCGATCCGAACATGCGGCCCGTTCGAATGGCCCGTGTTTGGACCGAGCGCGCGACCTGAGAACTCGACCGCCGGTTTACCATGCGCAGGCCAGTCCACGAACGACGGTCCAAGGAGCAGGGCCGTCGACGTCACGCCCTGCGGCACTACGTTGCGCGAGGAGACACCGCCGCAGTCAGTTTCGCGGGTGGCGCGTATCAAGGGGGCGAGGGGCGTTTGACCGAGGTCATTTTTGTTGCGGGAGGCGCGCAATAGGATCGCGCAGACCGAGCGCGACTCCGGGGGGAAGATGTGAACGATTTAGGTATGTGACGGAAGGTACGGAGGGAACTATCCCGTCGCGAGCGTTGGGTGCCGGCTGTCGGTTTCGGCAAAAGGGCGGCCCGAGGGCCAAGAAAAACGCAATCAGCGACAACAAGACCATTCAACAGCCATAGCGAGAGAGTATGAATTGGACGCAGTCCCCGCGCGTTGGCGGGGTGATGGCGAACCGAGACCCGAAAACCAAAAAAACCTGAAACCCAGAAAACACGAAGCAAACCGAAAGGAAATGACATGAACAGTAGATTTGTCTGTCTCGCCACGGTCCTGGGGCTGCTGGCCGCAACGCCGGTGCTCGCCGAGGGCGACGCTGCCGAGGGGGAAAAAGTGTTCCGGAAGTGCAAGGCGTGCCATGCTGTCGGAGCGGATGCGAAGAACAAGGTCGGGCCGATGCTGAATGGCATCATCGGAAAACCGGCGGGGCAGGTTGCCGATTTCAAATACTCCGCCAATCTTCTGGAACTGGCAGAAGGCGGCCTGACCTGGGACGACGCGACGCTGTCAGCCTATCTGACCAAGCCGAAGGACGTGGTACCGAAGGGCAAGATGTCCTTCGCCGGTCTCAAGAAGGAAGACGACATCGTCAATGTGATCGCCTACCTCAACACGTTCGAATAACCCAATCCGATCTGCCGTCTTGGTGCCGCTCCCATGTCGGGAGCGGCATCCGCCCAAAGACCTGCCGGTTCTTGGCCCCACGAGTGTTGGGTGGCACACGACCTCGCTCTCTGGTCGGGGGTGGCTTGGCCACGGAAAGTCGCGCGGAGGTCCGGCAGCGGATTTGGTTCACCCTTGGTTAGTCTGACGGGTTTCGTCACAAGGCCGCCGTCCAATCAGACACCGTGACGGACTCGCCGAGGGAATAATATAGATATATATCAGATAATTACGCCACGTTTTTCGCGCAAATCAGAGCGGCGAATCGGTTTGGCGTTCGGCGTCAGCCGATTCTCTCTCGTGACCGGATGCACGCAAGTTGGATGGCGATTCCGACGTTTTTCGGAGTTCCCAACGAGCTAATCCCGAGTTGCCGTTTGGTAAGCTTGCGCCCCGATGCGGGTTTCGCCGGGGCGCCGAAGGTATTTTGCCCGCGTGTTCCGGGTCGCGCGCAAAAAAATGCTAGTATGGGAGCCATTCCGCAGCGGTTGTCATACAGCTGTTACAAAACCGACACAAAAGGCCAACGCGTGGCGCCTAACCACGCGCCAAGGCCGTCGGGGAGCGATGGCCCACAAACCACTGCATGGAGAACAACATGTCTCTCGTGAAGCTGACCGCCTCCACTCTGGCGATCGCCGCTGTTTCCGCCACCGCCGCCGCTGCCCGTGACAACGTGCAGGTCGCCGGTTCCTCGACCGTTCTGCCCTACGCTTCGATCGTTGCCGAAGCCTTCGGCGAGAACTTCGACTTCCCGACCCCGGTGGTCGAGTCCGGTGGTTCCTCCGCCGGCCTGAAGCGCTTCTGCGAGGGCGTGGGCGAAAACACCATCGACATCGCGAACGCTTCGCGCGCCATTCGTGAGAAAGAAATCGAAGCCTGCGCCGCGGCCGGCGTGACCGACATTGTCGAGGTTCGCATCGGTTACGATGGCATCGTCTTCGCCAGCCAGATCGATGGCCCGGCCTTCGACGCCCTGGAGCCGGCCGACCTTTTCAACGCGCTGAGCGACAAGGTTCTCAAGGACGGCGAGATCGTCGACAACCCCTATACCAAGTGGTCCGAGTTCAATGCCGACCTGCCGGATGTCGAGATCATCGCCTTCCCTCCGGGCACCAAGCACGGCACGCGTGAAGTCTTCGAAGAGAAGGTCATTCTGATCGGCTGCGAGGAATCCGGTGCCTTCGAAGCGATGGTTGCTGGCGGCATGTCCGAGGACGACGCCGAACGCGCCTGCATCTCGCTGCGTACCGATGGCAAGGCGGTCGACATCGACGGTGACTACACCGAGACCCTCGCCCGTATCGACGCCAACCCGAACGGTGTCGGCATCTTCGGTCTGGCATTCTACGAGAACAACCAGGACAAGCTGAAGGTCGCGACGATGAGTGGCATCGTTCCGTCCACCGAGTCGATCGCTTCCGGCGAGTACCCTGTCTCGCGTCCGCTGTACTTCTACATCAAGAAGGCCCACGTCGGCGTGATCCCCGGACTGCAGGAATACGCCTCGTTCTTCGTCGCCGACGAGATCGCAGGCCCGGACGGTCCGCTGTCCGCCTACGGCCTCGTCTCCGACCCGGAGCTGGCTGATACCCAGGGTCTGGTCGAGAACCTGACCACAATGGGCGAAGGCATGTAATCTTCGGCAATTGCCGGATCGGGAGGGGGGCCGCGCCCCCCTTTCACATGTACTGTACCTGGGCCTGACGGTGTCGAGCCGACGGGCGCAGGGGCGGCGCTGACGAACCGGGGGGGCCGGTTCACGGCGCGAAATCTGAACAGATGAGGTGGCACGATGCCGGTGCTCTGGATCTTCCTCGCAGTCTTGGGGCTGGGGCTGATCGCCTATTTCGCCGGGCGTTCCCGCGCGCTCGGGACTGCGGGCGGCGATACCCGCCAACTCCACTCGCTGCCGTCGTATTACGGCTGGCACGGGTTCATGCTGACTGTCGTTCCCGCGCTTCTGGTTCTCGCTGCCTGGCTATTGATCGCGCCGTCGATCATCGAATCCCGCGCTGCCTCGACGATCCCTGACAGCGCCATCGCCGAGCGCGGTAGCCGCAGCCTTGTGATGGCGGAAGTCCGACGCGCGGGCGAAGCGATCGACATGGCGGTGGAGCAGGGAAAAATGGATGCCGGGCTAGCCGCCAACCTGCGGGCGGACTTCACCGACGTGACCGCGCGGCTGAAGGAAACCGGCGCGATCATTACCTCGACGGTGACGCAGCCAGTATTGCGCGCGGCGCAGGAATACAGGGTGATGAGCAAGCGCTCGGGTCTCTTTATGAGCGTCGCGGTGCTTGGACTTGCCATCGTGGGATTTGCCTTCGCCGTCATGCGGACGCACAAGGATTTCCGCGCCCGCAACGTGGTGGAGCAGGGGATCAAGGTCATCCTCATCCTGGCGTCGACCATCGCCATCCTGACAACGGTCGGCATCGTTCTGTCGATGCTCTTCGAGACCGGGCATTTCTTCGACAAGTACCCCTGGCAGAGCTTCTTCTTCGGCACCACGTGGGCGCCGGATTTCCGCGGCAACTCCGAGCTTGGCATGCTGCCGCTCTTGTGGGGCACGCTCTATATCTCGCTCGTGGCACTTCTGGTGGCGGTTCCGGTCGGGCTTTTTGCCGCGATCTATCTGTCGGAATATGCTGGACCGAAACTGCGCGCGGTGGCCAAACCGATGATCGAGGTCCTCGCGGGCATCCCCACCATCGTCTACGGCCTTTTCGCGCTCATCACCGTGGGTCCACTGGTCCGCGACTGGATCGCGCAGCCGATCGGCCTCGGAAACTCCACCAACTCGGTCATGACCGCCGGCGTCGTGATGGGGATCATGTTGATCCCCTTCGTGTCTTCGCTGAGCGACGACATCATCAACGCGGTGCCTCAGGCGATGCGCGACGGCTCTTACGGTCTGGGTGCCACCCAGTCCGAAACGATCAAGCAGGTGGTGCTGCCAGCTGCCTTGCCGGGCATTGTCGGCGCCATCCTTCTGGCTGCATCACGGGCCATCGGTGAAACGATGATCGTGGTCATGGGGGCAGGGGCCGCAGCCGCACAGATGAGTGACGGCCTTGGGGCGATTATCAACCCGTTCCAGGCCATGACCACGGTGACGGTGAAGATCGTCTCGCAGCTGACCGGCGATACCGACTTCGCCAGCCCCGAGACCCTCGTGGCCTTCGCCCTGGGCCTGACCCTCTTCGTCATTACGCTGGGGCTCAACGTCCTGGCCCTCTATATCGTACGCAAGTACCGGGAGCAGTACGAATGACCGACGCAATCGCCCAAACCCCTGACGAGCCGCGCCGGGTCGATGTCGGGTCGCTCATGGCCCACGACGAGCGCACCCGCCGCCGAAACCGTGCCGAGCGGCGATTCCAGCTATATGGCCTGACCGCAATCGGAGTTGGACTGCTCGCACTCGTGGTGCTGCTCGTCTCGATCCTGAGCCAGGGTCTGCCGGCGTTCCAGCAGACATTCATCACCCTGGATGTCCACCTCGATGCCACGAAGCTCGACAAGAACGGCACCCGCGACATCGAGGAGATCAAGAAGGTCTCCACCTTCGGGTACGCGCCGCTCATCAAGGCGGCTGCAGAAGCGAAGATGGAAGAACTCGGCATCAATCCGGAGGAGTTCGGCGTGACCGGGAAGGACGCGCAGGCCATGATCTCCAAGGAGGCCGCTGCCCAGCTACGGCGCTTCGTCATCGCCAATCCCGACCGGATCGGCGACACTGTGGAGTTCGAGTTCCTCGCCAATGGCCGGATCGACGGCTATTACAAGGGCCGCGTCACGATGGAGAGCGCCGAACGCGACAGCAACGTCAGCCCCGGACAGCTTCAATTGGCAGATGCGCTGAAGCAGGGCGGGGCGCTGAGCAAGCATTTCAACTGGAGCTTCATCACGGCCGCCGATGCCTCGGAAAACCGCCCCGAAGCCGCCGGTATCGGCGTGGCGATCATCGGGTCGCTCTACATGATGATCGTGGTGTTGTGCCTGGCGCTGCCCATCGGCGTCGCGGCCTCGATCTACCTTGAGGAATTCGCACCGACGAACTGGTTCACCGACCTCATCGAGGTGAACATTTCCAACCTCGCCGCGGTGCCTTCCATCGTCTTCGGTATCCTCGGCCTCGCGATCTTCATCAACTACGCGGGCCTGCCGCAATCCGCGCCCATCGTCGGGGGGCTCGTGCTGACGCTGATGACGCTGCCCACAATCATCATCTCGACCCGCGCTTCGCTGAAATCGGTGCCGCCAAGCATCCGCGATGCCGCGCTCGGGGTAGGGGCCTCCAAGATGCAGTCGGTTTTCCACCATGTGTTGCCACTGGCCATGCCCGGCATTCTGACCGGCACGATCATCGGGCTTGCCCAGGCACTCGGAGAAACCGCGCCGTTGATGCTGATCGGCATGGTGGCCTTCGTTCGGGAATTCCCCTCGGCGCCGCCGGAAGGCTTCTTCGACCCCGCCTCGGCGCTGCCGGTGCAGGTCTACAACTGGACCCAACGTGCCGACCCCGCTTTCGTGGAGCGGGCGTCCGGTGCGATCATCGTCCTTCTTCTGTTCCTGCTCTGCATGAACATGATCGCAATTATCCTTCGCCGCCGCTTCGAGCGCCGGTGGTAAGAGGAGACAGAACCATGAACGATATGCGACCCGTGGAGCGAGCCGTGGATACGAACGAGATCAAATTCGATTGCAAGGACTGTCAGGTCTACTACGGCGAGAAGCACGCAATCATCGACGTTGACGTTAAGATCGAGGACAAGACCGTCACGGCTTTCATCGGCCCGTCCGGCTGCGGCAAGTCGACGTTCCTGCGCTGCCTGAACCGCATGAACGATACAATCGACATCTGCCGCGTCGAGGGCCAGTTCCTGCTGGACGGCGAGGAGATCTACGACAAGCGCGTGGACCCGGTCCAGCTACGGGCCAAGGTCGGCATGGTGTTCCAGCGCCCGAACCCCTTCCCGAAGTCGATCTATGACAATATCGCCTATGGACCGCGCATTCATGGATTGGCGAAGAACAAAGCGGAACTCGATGAAATCGTTGAGAAGTCTCTGCGTCGCGGAGCGATTTGGGACGAGGTGAAGGACCGCCTCGACGCACCCGGCACCGGCCTGTCCGGTGGTCAGCAGCAGCGTCTGTGTATCGCTCGCGCCGTCGCGACCGAGCCGGAAGTCCTGCTGATGGACGAACCTTGTTCGGCGCTCGATCCGATCGCAACCAGCCAGGTCGAGGAACTGATCGACGAATTGCGGGAGAATTACTCCGTGGTTATCGTGACCCACTCGATGCAGCAGGCGGCGCGCGTGAGTCAGAAGACCGCCTTCTTCCATCTGGGTAACCTGGTGGAATTCGGCGAGACCGGGCAGATCTTCACCAATCCGAAGGACCCCCGGACCGAGAGCTACATCACTGGCCGGATCGGCTAAGGGAGCATCACGAGATGAACGACAACGAACGGCACATCGTCAAATCCTACGACCGCACGCTTGAGGCGCTTCAGGCGCACATCATGAAAATGGGCGGATTGGTCGAGGAAGCGATCCTGGAAGCCGCCGAGGCGCTTGCGACCCGTGACGAGGAACTTGCGGACAAGGTCCGCAAGAAAGACGCGGCGATCGACGCCCTTGAGGCGCTGATCATGGACGAGGCGGCACTTACAATCGCGGAACGGCAGCCGATGGCGTCCGATTTGCGGGCCATTCTCGTCGCGATGAAAATCGCCGCGAATCTGGAGCGCATCGGCGACTACGCCAAGAACATGGCCAAGCGGACCGGAGTTCTGGTTCAGATGCGCCCGATCGAGGACGGGGGGCACGCGACTCGCCGCATGGCCAAGATGGTCGAGGTGATGCTGAAGGATGCGCTGGACGCGCTCGTTCAGCGCGATGTCGAACTGGCCGAGGACGTACGTCAGCGCGACCTGGAGGTCGACCAGATGTACAATTCGCTGTTCCGCAACTTCCTGACCTACATGATGGAAGACCCGCGCAATATCACGGCCTGCATGCATCTGCATTTCATCGCCAAGAACATCGAGCGCATGGGCGATCACGTGACGGCGATTTCCGAACAGGTGATCTACCTGTCGACCGGCGAGCTGCCGGACGATCCGCGCCCCAAGGGGGACCGCACCGCCGTGGAAACCGGCGAGGCCGTGTAGAATGTCACCCTCGGAACAACCGAGCGTTCTCGTGGTCGAGGACGAGCCCGCACAGCGGGAGGTCCTCGCCTATAACCTGGAGGCCGAGGGCTTCCGGGTCTACAAGGCGGAGAACGGAGAAGAGGCGCTGTTGCTGGTCGACGAGGACGCGCCGGACGTGATCGTACTCGACTGGATGCTGCCGAATGTCTCGGGGATCGAGATCTGCCGGCGCTTGAAGCTGCGGCCCGACACGCGGAACGTACCGATCATCATGCTCAGCGCCCGGTCGGAGGAAGTGGACCGGGTGAGGGGGCTTGAGACCGGCGCGGACGACTACGTGGTGAAACCGTATTCGGTGGTGGAACTGATGGCGCGGATCCGCGCGCAGCTTCGCCGGACGCGGCCGGCCAGTGTTGGTGAGCGGCTTGAATTCGATGACATCGTTCTGGACGCGGAAACCCACAAGGTGTTCCGGAACGAGAAGCTGCTGAAACTCGGGCCAACGGAATTTCGTCTGCTGACGACCTTCATGGAAAAGCCCGGGCGGGTCTGGAGTCGCGAACAGCTGCTGGATCGGGTCTGGGGCCGTGACATCTACGTCGATACCCGGACGGTGGACGTGCATATCGGCCGGCTGCGCAAGGCGCTCTGTCAGTACGGCGGCGGCGATCCCGTTCGCACGGTACGCGGTGCCGGATACGCGCTCGGATAGGGGCGCTCGACAGGGCAGGGTGAGGGTCGCGATGGCCGGGGCAACCTGCGACCATCGGACCACTCATCAAGGCTGGTAAACCCCGGCGCCACGTGGAATGAAGCCGGTGTCACGTGTGGTGTGCCATAGCCGCCGTGCACCCCCGCCGCGCGCAGTCGCGGTCGGAGGATGATGCTCCGATAGTCCGGCGGCCTGTACCGCCGCAACGCCCCCGAGGTCTACCATGGGTTTGACGTGCCGCGATGTCATGGTGTCGCCGGAATACCAGAGCACGATTCACCCCGATGAGAGCGTGGCCCTTGCGCTCGGCATCATCAAGAAGACCAAGGCGCGCTTCCTTCCGATTGTCGATGAGAACCAGCTCTATGTGGGTGTTTTCACGGCACCTACCTTGCTGAAACTGATCCTTCCCCGGGCCGCGCTCATTGGGATGGAGCACACGGGGCGGCGCCGTGGCCGCCTCGACAATCTCAGCTTCATGAGCCTAACGAAGGAGGATTTCGCCGCGCAGGTGGAACTCCTGAAGAAAGAAAAAGTGTCGGACAGCATGTCGAACCCGGCCAACATCCCGGTGGCTGCGCCCGATACACCAGTGATGGAAGGTATCTTCCTGATCCACAAATTCAAACGGCACGTGATCCTCGTCGAGCCGACTACCAATCGCTTCGTCGGGACAGTAAGCGCCAACTCGGTACTGGATCACGTCCTCAACTAACCTGGACAGACCGGACAAACGACATTGACCGACCATTCAACGATACACGGAGAGGCAAGACTCTCCGTTCCCGATCTGCTGGGCGTCGACCCATTGTGGATCGCCACGGCAATTCTCGTGCTGGTCTATGCGGTGCTGATCACCGAAAAGGTCAACCGCGCGGTCATTGCCATGCTGGGGGCATCGCTGATGGTGCTCTTCGGGATCATCAACCAGGAGCAGGCGGTGCAGGGGGTGGACGCAAACACCCTCGCGTTGCTGATCGGCATGATGGTCATCGTTGGCATAACGAGCAAAAGCGGATTGTTCCAATACGCTGCTATCAAGGCGGCGAAATCGGTGAGGGCGAGCCCGACCGGGATCCTGATCATGCTGACGCTCATTACCGCGGTGTTTTCAGCCTTGCTCGACAACGTGACCACGGTGCTGCTCATCGCGCCCATCACGCTGGTAATCACCGATGCACTGGAAACCCGCGTGTTTCCGTTTTTCGTCGCCGAGATTCTGGCCTCGAACATCGGTGGTACGGCCACCCTGGTGGGGGACCCGCCGAACATCATCATCGGGTCGGCTGCGGGGCTGAGTTTCAACGATTTCCTTCGCAATCTGGCGCCGATCTCGGCGATCTGTCTCGTGGTCGTGGTGATCATCATCTACCTGATGAACCGCAGAGAGCTGGCGACAATTCCGAAATCCGCGAGCGACCGGATCATGCGTTTCAGCGAGAACGATGCAATCACCGACGTTCGGCTGCTTGTGAAGTCGCTGGTCGTGCTCGCCCTGGTGCTGACCGGTTTCACGCTTGGGCACGGCTACGGCATCCAGCCCGGAACCTCGGCACTCGCAGGCGGTGCGCTGTTGATGCTGCTGGCCTATGGCCATCAGACCAGCGAGACGCAAACGGAATCCGTGCACCACATTTTCACGGAAGTGGAGTGGATCACGATCTTCTTCTTCGGCGGGCTCTTCGTCATTGTGGCCGGTGTCGAACACGTGGGCCTGCTGGAGATGTTCGCCCGCATGATCCTCGATTTCACCGAGGGCGACATGATGACGACCTCGTTCCTGATCTTCTGGGCGTCCGGAATCCTGTCAGCCATTCTCGACAACATTCCCTTCGTGGCAACGATGATCCCACTGATCGAATCCACCGCCGATACGTTCGGCGGCGCTGACGAGATCGAGCCGCTATGGTGGTCTCTGGCGCTTGGCGCTTGTCTGGGCGGCAACGGGACGCTGCTTGGCGCCAGCGCGAACCTGACGGTCGCGGCGTTCGCGGAAAAGGCGAAGCAGCCGATCAGGTTCATTGGCTTCATGAAGCTGGCGATGCCGATCACCATCCTGACACTGGCGATCTCCAACGTGTACCTCTGGCTGCGGTTTTTCTGAAAACCTTCGACAAGATCATGCGCGCGGTCACTGGCGCGCATTGCTGAACATCGCTGAAGTGAATGCAGGGGCGCACAGCTACGCAATACCACAAAACGCCGATAATCAGGATTATGTTAATATATTGGTGCGCGCCAATTGCTGTATTGCGGCCGATCCGCTTTGATCTCAGGACCGACCGCACATAGATCGCACTTCCGACGTGTATCAGGCGCGCTTGGTCCCCACGACTTTCTGATAGAGCCCGCCGAAGAAAGTCTCCTTTCGCCACTCGAACTGGTCTCCGTCGGCGACGTATTCTCGTAGCTCGTGTTTCCACAGCGTCTTTGCAAAAGGCTCCAGCCATTTGAAAACGAGCCAGATAATCGGACGCATGGGATGCAGGAATGCGGGTTCGTGGTAATCGACGAACATGAGCTTTCCGCCCGGTTTCACGCGCGATGCCAGGTTATTGGCGATGTCGTGTTTGTAGTCGTCAGGCACTTCGTGCATCAGGAAGTAACAGCACACGGTGTCGTAGAGCCCGTCGCCGGTTGTCCGGGCGTCGCTCAACGCACATCGGGCCTGCGGCAAATTCCCGATCTTGCGCTTCACGTGATCGATCTGCACCTTCTGAATGTCGGTGACGTGGTATTCCCCGGTTGGCCCGATCTTCTCGGCGAGATGACCAACCAGTTTCCCGTACACTGCGGCCGGTTGAAGAACGCGGCTTCCAGGTTCCAATTCGGCGCGTGCCGCGCGCATCAGCTTGTTCTGTTGCAGCCAAAGAATGGCTGCGACCACGAGTTCGCGGTCCAATAGGTCCACCATTTTCGGCGCAACGTAGGCCCAAGTGTAAACGTCCACCAAATAGTCAGGAAGCGCGGGAACCGAAGCGGAAGTGTCGGTCCAGATCGCCTGTTTTCCTGCAACAGCGACTGCCGCATTTTCCTGCTCGATTCCAAAGTCGACGCTGGCGTTCATTGGTATGCCTTTCATATGTCGTTGTTGTGCGCCGAGTCCGGGAGGATTGAGGATTGGGTGGCGCACCCAAGCGCGTGCATCCGTACGCCGCGACCTGCGCGTGCACGTATTGCATCGGCAATCGAGGCGAACATAGTCCCGTCGAATGACAACGAAAATGCGGCAAATCTCGCGGTTTACCGGCGTTGAACGCATTCCCGCCTGCCGGTGTGCGCAAGTCTGAGGTGACGATGCGTCGCTCGTCGCGATTGGCCCCGGCGAATTCGCTCGGATCAAGGCAGCCCTATTGGAGTTACGGGACATTCCAGACCAAACGAGGGAGGTAGTTCTACCGTATCGACAGGGATTACCCCCCTTTCTATGATCGTGTAACGGTTTGTTCTAACGGTTTGGCATTGATGCTCGAAGGGTTCGACGATCAGTTTTCTACCGGCAATCCATCCGAATTGCTGACCGACGGTTTTACCGGAGGAGAAAGCGCGACCCTTCTGGAGTACATCGAGCGTGTCACGTCGCTGCCGGAAATGCAGCAGGTCTGGGAATACCACAAGTCCGTGATGGGTCGGTTCGGTTTCAATCGGGTTCTCTACGGTTTCACGCGTTTCCGTACCGAACACTCGCTCGGCGACCCGCAGGATATGCTCATCCTGACCAATCACGACCGTTCCTATATTCGACCGTTCCTTGACGACCGCCTTTACCTGAGCGCACCGATGACGCTCTGGGCGCTCAGCAACGTCGGCGCAAGTTCGTGGCGGGAGACCGAGCGCAGGTTGCGCAATGGCGAACTCCCTGCCTCCGCCCAGAAGATCTGGTCGTTCAACAAGCGTCAGGGGTTCCTTGCCGGTTACACGATTAGTTTCCGGGCCAATTCGGCGCGTGCGAAAGGCGCGTTGAGCCTGACGTCGGTCCCTGCCCTGTCCTTCGACGAGGTCGACGAGATATGGGAGAAATACGGGCGCTTGATCGAGGCGATGAGCAATGTTCTCCATCTCCGCCTGATTTCATTGCCCAATCCCAGCCAGCGGCGCTCTCTGACCTCCCGTCAGAGGGAGGCATTGGAATGGGTTGGCGACGGAAAGACCACCGCGGAGATTGCCGCCATCATGGGATTGACGTCTGCAACCGTGGAAAAACACCTGCGTCTTGCCCGCGATGTTCTGGGTGTCGCCACCACGGCGCAGGCCGTGTTGAAAGCGTCGTTCCTGAATCAGATTTTCATTGTCAAGGACTGACGTCGCAGGATTTCTGCGGTGCAGAAATGACGTAGAATATTGAATTGTAGGTAGTTTTACCGATGACGATTTCGCGAGGTCAGGGATTCCGTACTAGCCTTACTTAACGTAATTATGCGATGTCAAACGTGTTCCGTGAGTGGTGGCTATTATTGCCAAGGAACAGCGAAAGGGCGGGTTGTCGTGATTCAGATGAGCGCCTGATTGCTCCGGGAAACCGGATGCCGGTCCGGCGGCTTATTTATCGGCCTGCCGGACCGGCGCTTATCCCTGCATGACCATCACCCGATTTCACCCGCGTACATTGCTTGGAAAGCCGTCGCCGGAGGATCGTCGGCCGCTTTAGAATGTGTGTCTAAGTGTAAGGTAAAAAAGGAAAACGCCGCCCCGGGGGCGGCGTTCGAGTGCTTTTCAATGCGTCGATGGCGCAGCAGGCGAACCTAGCCCTGCACGGCCTTGGCGATTTCTGCGGCGAAGTCTTCCTTCTCCACCTCGATCCCCTCGCCTACTTCCATTCGGACAAACCCGATGATCTCGGCACCGGCGTCCTTGGCGGCAGCCTCGACGGTCACGTCGGGGTTCACAACGAAGGCCTGACCGAGCAGGGTCACTTCGCTGAGGAATTTCTTCATCCGGCCGATGATCATCTTCTCGATCACGGCTTCGGGCTTGCCGGATTCGCGGGCAATGTCCATTTGAACCTGGCGTTCGTGCTCGACCACGGCCGGATCGAGGTCGGCCTCAGAGAGCGACGCCGGGCTGGAGGCAGCGATGTGCATCGCAACCTGCTTGCCAAATGCTTCGTCCCCGCCCTTCAGCGCAACCAGCACACCGATCTTTCCGAGACCGGGTGCGGTGGCGTTGTGGACGTAGGACACGACCGTGTCGCCCTCGACGGTGGCCATACGGCGCAGCGACATGTTCTCGCCGATCTTGGCGATCTTGTCGGTGATCAGGTCTTCGACCGCCTTGCCGTCGATTTCGGCCGACTTCAGTGCGTCCACATCGGCGACATTTGCCGCAGCGGCAGCGATAGCGCGTACCATCTCCTGGAATTCGGCATTCTTCGCGACGAAGTCGGTTTCGGAGTTCACTTCGACCACGACGCCCTTGCCACCGTCGACGGTAATGCCGACGAGGCCCTCAGCGGCCGTGCGGCCCGATTTCTTGGCGGCCTTCGCAAGCCCCTTGGTGCGCAGCCAATCAACAGCGGCATCCATGTCGCCGTCGGTTTCGGTCAGCGCCTTCTTGGCGTCCATCATGCCTGCGCCGGTCTTGTCGCGCAGTTCCTTCACCAGTTTCGCGGTGATCGCCATCTTTGGCTCTCCTCGATTGGGGGTCTTGTTGCGGCAGGCAATAGCCTGCCGCCTATGTCAGTTTGGTGACAGCGCCAGCTGCGGCCGATGTCAGGCCTCTGCCGGGGTCTCTTCGACGGCTTCCGGCGCGGCTTCTGCCGCTCCTTCGAGGGCCTCCTCGACAAGCGCTTCTTCCATCTCGCCCACGTCGATGCCGGCAGCGTCCATCTGGGCCGACATGCCGTCCAGCGCTGCACGCGAGATCAGGTCGCAGTAGAGCGCGATGGCGCGTGCGGCGTCGTCATTGCCGGGGATCACGAAATCCACACCCTCGGGCGAGCAGTTCGTATCGACGACGGCAACCACCGGAATGCCCAGCTTCTTGGCTTCGGCAATGGCGAGGTCTTCCTTCTTGACGTCGATGACGAAAAGAAGGTCGGGAATGCCGCCCATCTCGCGGATGCCGCCGAGCGAGGCCTGCAATTTGGCCTGATCGCGCTCCATGTGCAGGCGCTCTTTCTTGGTGAGACCCTCGGCACCCAATGCCATCTGCTCGTCAATCGCGCGCAGACGGTCGATCGACTGGGAGACGGTCTTCCAGTTGGTCAGCGTGCCGCCAAGCCAGCGGTGGTTCATGTAATACTGCGCGCAGCGTTCGGCGGCGTCGGCAATCGGTTTCTGCGCCTGGCGCTTGGTGCCGACGAACAGGATGCGCCCGCCCTTGGCGACGGTATCGCGCACTGCCATCAACGCCTGGTCCAGCATCGGGACGGTCTGCGTCAGGTCGAGGATGTGAATGCCATTGCGGTCGCCATAGATGTACTCGCCCATGCGGGGGTTCCACCGCTGGGTCTGGTGACCGAAGTGAACGCCAGCTTCAAGCAGCTGACGCAGAGTGAACTCAGGAAGCGCCATATCGTATCCTTTCCGGTTTCGCGTCCTCGGCGGGGTCATAACGGGCTGTCGCCCAACCGGCGGACCTCATGGGGATGTCTCCCCCAATTGGCCCAGGCCCCGCCTGTGAAGTGGCGCGCGGATACTCCATCCTGCGGCTGCTGGCAACCCCCTGCCCGGTTTTTCATGCCGTAAACCCGGACTGACTGCTATCAGGGTGGAAATGAGAGGAGACTCGCCGATGCCCCTTCCCGACTTCCTTATGGCGCTGCCCGCGCTCGATATACCTTTCGCGCCGGATGTGGTCGAGGGCCGGGCCATGCAGACCGAGGATGCGCTGCTAGTTTTCTTCGTCTTCCACGCGGACGTGGACCTGCCGCCGCACAGTCATGGCGCTCAATGGGGCACGCTTTTGCAGGGTGAGGTGGAGATCACAATTGCAGGTGAAACACGTCGCTACGGACCGGGGCAATCCTGGGACATTCCCGCCGGAGCCGTCCATTCCGCGCGCGTTCGCGCGGGGTCCATCGCGATCGACGCATTTGAGGAACCTGACAGATACCCGTTGTTTGGCCAGACCGCCGTGTGACCCCGAGGAGCGGGGCGCAGCCCTTGGTCGGTGTTGACCCGCGCGGGTACGGTCTGCGCGAAGGTGGCTGCGGTATCCGGTAAGCCGCTGGCTCAAGCCACGCGAGCCGCGCGCTTCCGAGTTGGGTGCGATGTGTCCGGTTGTCGATGACTTGACCGTATCGCTGCATATGTAGCGCCGGACACCTGCGTCACGGTGGAAAAACGCCGGGCGTCCGCGCCCTTGTTCAAACTGGGGCTTGCACCGGCTCGGTGCGCGGGGTCATGTGCGGGCATGGAGACTTCGACGGAAATCCTCTGTATCGGCTCGGTCCTGTGGGACGTGATCGGACGAACGCCGCGATCCATGGGGATTGGTCATGACGTTCCGGGGCGAATAACGCGCCTGCCGGGCGGCGTGGCCATGAACATCGCCATGGCGCTCGTTCGGGAAGGGTTGCAGCCTGCCCTCCTGACGGTTCTCGGAGAAGATGCCGCCGGCCGCGAGTTGGCACAGGCGGCGGCAGGTTTCGGGATGGAAATCGACCACATAACCTGGTCCGATACCCTGCCAACGGATCAGTACATGGCGATCGAGGCGGAAAACGGGCTGGTTGCCGCCGTTGCCGACGCGCACTCACTGGAGCGGGCGGGAGAGACGATCCTTTCGCCTCTTTCCGACGGCCGGTTGGGCTCGGCGGAGGATCCATTTGCCGGCATCGTTGCACTCGACGGGAACCTGACTGAGAGCCTTCTCTCAAGAATTGCCGATAGCCCATTGTTCTTGAATGCAGATCTTCGGATTGCGCCTGCCTCTCCCGGCAAGGCGTCGCGACTTGTGCCAATTCTGCGCCATCCCCGGGCGACGCTCTACGTGAACCGGATCGAGGCGGGGCTGATCTGCGACGACAAGTTCGCATCGGCAGAGAGTGCCGCAACCGCGCTCGTATCGCTCGGCGCGCGGCGCGTGCTGGTAACTGACGGCGGCGCGCAAATGGCCGAGGCCAGCGCATCCGGCGTTCTGACCGCGGTCCCGCCACCCGTGATCGTCACGCGCGTGACCGGCGCGGGCGATACTTTCATGGCGGCGCATATCGCGGCCG
This sequence comes from Tropicimonas marinistellae, assembly GCF_001509585.1. Taxonomy (GTDB): domain Bacteria; phylum Pseudomonadota; class Alphaproteobacteria; order Rhodobacterales; family Rhodobacteraceae; genus Tropicimonas; species Tropicimonas marinistellae. The sequence continues at coordinate 162,968 of NZ_LNCI01000005.1, forward strand.
AGGCGCGAGGTCTGACAGGCGTCTTTGCCCTCGAAGCTGCCTTAGGCATAACCGCCGCCTATGTTTCGGAGACAAGCTGACATGACCGTCCCCCTGACCCTTTCGCCGGAAGTCGCCGCCGCATCCGCGGCGGGAAAGCCCATCGTGGCACTCGAAAGCACGATCATTACCCACGGGATGCCGTGGCCGCAAAACCTGGACACTGCGCAGCGCGTCGAAGCGGCTGTGCGCGATGCCGGGGCCGTGCCTGCTACCATTGCGGTTCTGGACGGGACCCTGCACGTGGGCCTATCGCCCGAACGGCTCGAAGCACTGGCTAAGGCCGACGACGTATCCAAACTAAGCCGTGCGGACCTTGCCGTGTGCCTCGCAACCGGCGGAACCGGCGCCACGACCGTCGCCGCGACGATGATATCGGCACATCTGGCCGGAATCTCCGTCTTTGCGACCGGTGGGATCGGCGGGGTACACAAAGGCGCCGAGCTGAGTTTCGATATCTCTGCCGATCTTCGCGAACTTGCGGAAACGCCCGTTACGGTGATCGGCGCCGGCGCCAAGGCGATCCTCGACCTTCCCAAGACGCTGGAGGTTCTGGAAACTCAAGGTGTGCCGGTGATTGCCGTCGGTCAGGACAACCTGCCCGCCTTCTGGTCTCAGGATTCGGGTCTACCGGCCCCCTTGCGGCTCGACACAGCCGCCGAAATCGCCGCTTCGCATCTCATGCGCCGAAAGCTGGGGCTTCACGGCGGCCAGTTCGTTGCAAATCCGATCCCGGTAGAGGACGAGATTCCGGCGGCAGAACTCGCCCCGATCATTGCGCGTGCACAGCAGCAAGCCGATGCACAAGGCATCGCGGCCAAGGCGGTCACGCCGTTCCTGCTGCAACGGATCTTCGAGTTGACCGAAGGACGCTCGCTGGAGGCAAACATCGCACTCGTGCTGAATAATGCGCGCCTGGCCGCCGAAATCGCCACCGAAATCGCCGCTCGGCAGTAGCGCATTTCTCGTCCCACGCGCCAACATGCTTGCGCGACGCCCCCCCGCTACATAGGTAGCTGATCAATCCTTCGGCGCGAAAACAGATGCATCACCTTTCGAACGACGACCCGGGGCGCGACCATCCCCCACACCACCCTCGCCGCAAGCCGGGGCTGCTAGCCAATTTGCGCTCTTCGTTTCTGACCGGTCTCGTCGTGATCGCGCCGGTCGGCCTGACCGTCTGGCTGATATGGACCGTCGTCGGCTGGGTCGACAGCTTCGTGTTGCCCTTCGTGCCCGATGCCTATCAACCGGAAACCTACTTCAAGCGGTATTTCGGCGAAGACACCACGATCAACGTGCGTGGTGTCGGCGTTGTGTTCTTCCTTGTGTTCACGGTCGTGATCGGGTGGATCGCCAAGGGCGTGATCGGCCGCTCGCTCATCGACTGGGCGGAGGGGTTGGTGGACCGCATGCCGATCGTGCGCTCCATTTACAACGGCGTGAAACAGATCGCCGAAACGGTTTTTGCCCAGACCGAAACGAATTTCGACAAGGCCTGCTTGATCCAGTACCCGCGACCGGGCCTCTGGGCCATCGCCTTCGTCTCAACCAGCGCCAAGGGAGAGATCGACCGGCAGGTGCCGCACACTGAACGGATCATGTCGGTCTTCCTGCCCACGACCCCGAACCCGACGTCCGGCTTCCTGCTCTTCGTACCGGAGGTGGATCTCATCTACCTGGACATGTCGGTGGAAGATGCCGCCAAACTGGTGATCTCCGCCGGGCTCGTCTATCCAGCGGATCGAACGTCGGACACGCCGCCGACCCCGGGCGGGATCCCGCTGGCGGTGGAGGCGGAACGACAGCGCGACAAGCTTGACGCCTGACACCGGGCGAAAGCAACGCTCACCCGAACATCGCCTGGAGATCGACGGTTTCACGTTCGTTGAGATCGGCTTTGTGGACGGTCAAGAACCGGTCAGCGGCTCCCCTGCCCGCTTCCTTCAGCCGCGACAGGATCACCGGCGAGGGAATGATCTTGGTCGCCACAGACAGATCGCGCATGAAATCGTCGTCGGCAATCATGTGTAGCAACGGATTTCGCATCTGGGCTGCGTCCATGATCCCCTGAGCGATCAGGTCGTGTACGAACTGGATTGCCCGGAGTTCGCGAAACAGCGATGAGTTGAAGCTGATCTCGTTTACGCGGTTGTGGATGTCGATTGCCGAACGCGGCACCTCCGGACGGCTCAGGGGATTGATATTCACGATCACGATGTCCGCAGGAAGATCGCGGCGAAACATCGGAAAGAGCGCCGGGTTGCCGGTATATCCACCATCCCAGTAGGCTTCGATTTGGCCGGTCTTTGGATCGTGGATTTCGACCGCCTTGAATATGGTTGGCAGACAGCCGGACGCCAGGATCGCCTCGGTGCCGATTTCGTCCCCCGAGAAGACCCGGATCTTGCCGGTCCGCACGTTCGTGGCTGACACGAAAAAGGCCGGGCCGGTATGCGCGCAGACCTTGTCATATTCGAAACGCTCGACCACGCGCTCCAGCGGGTTGGAATAGAGCACGCCATAATCATAAGGGCTCACCATGCGGCTCGCCATATCCATGAGACCGTAGAGCGGGGACGACTCCACGACCTGCGCATAGATCTCCGTCGGCGGCGCGAATGGCGCGAACCAATGGGTGAGGCGTAGATCCTGAACGCCGGCCACCTGTTGCCATAGCCAATTCAGGTTCGCGCGTGCGGCGTCGCGGTCATTGCCCTTGCCGTCTGAAACCAGCCCGGCCTTGAGGGCGGCTCCGTTCAGAGCGCCGGCCGATGTGCCGGAGATCCCGGCAATCTCGATCTCCTCGTCTTCCAGCAAACGATCCAGGACGCCCCACGTGAAGGCGCCATGTGCGCCGCCGCCCTGCAAGGCGAGATTAATCCGTTTCATGCACCCGTCCCTTCCGGCTCCCCGATGTGTAGAGGCGCGGCGCGTGGCCCGTTTGAGCCACGCCACCGATTGACGCTCACGGTTTTCGAGACTGGATGGCTGTCTCTAGAGGGCCGTCCAGCCGCCATCGATACTGATGGTCGTCCCCGTGATCTGGTCCGCGGCCGACGAGCAGAGGAAAACGCAGGTTCCGCCCATCTGCTCGACAGTCGCAAATTCCTTCGAGGGCTGGCGTTCCAGCATGACCTTCTTGATCACATCCTCGCGGCTCATGTCGTATTCCTTCATGGTGTCCGGGATCTGCGCCTCAACCAATGGGGTCAGCACGTAGCCGGGGCAGATCGCGTTTGCGGTTATCGGCTCCTGTGCCGTCTCCAGCGCTACGACCTTCGTCATGCCGACAACGCCGTGCTTGGCCGACACGTAAGCTGACTTGAACGGAGAGGCCGTCAAACCGTGGGCGGAGGCGATGTTGATCACCCGGCCCCAACCGGCCGCCCGCATCTTGGGCAGAGCGGCAGCCGTGGTATGGAATGCCGAGTTGAGGTTGATCGCGATGATCGCGTCCCACTTCTCTACCGGGAATTCGTCGATTCCGGCGACGAACTGGATACCCGCGTTATTGACCAGAATATCGCAGGCGCCCGCCTGCTCGATCAGGTCTCGGCATTCCACGCCCTTGGACATGTCGGCCTTGATGTAGCGTGCGGTTGTCCCGGTTTCCTTGCTGATCTCGTCAGCAAGTGCGTGGTCTTCATCGCGGTCGGTGAATGAGTTGAGCACCACGTCTGCGCCAGCCTTTGCCAGCTCCCAGGCAACGCCGAGGCCGATCCCCGAGTTCGAGCCCGTCACAACGGCGGTTTTTCCCTTTAGCGACATTCCAGTCTCCCATTGCTTGTCGTGTGCAGACTATCCGCTGCACTTGCAAAATGAAGACGTGACACGTCGGTTCCGCGACAAGAATGCAGGAAACGCGCATTGCGCGAAGGACTGCGAAGCAAATCACGCGATCGCACCGGAATCGGTATTGCCCCGAGACAAGAACTGGTGGAGTAAAAAAAACGCCCGCACAAGGCGGGCGTCAAGTCATTGAGGCAGGTTTCATACAGGCAAGAAACCTATCGAGCAGTGCCTTAGTTATACGCAATGGAAGCTCAGAGTCCAAGGTAAAAGTTTGAAATTCTTGACTTGCGAGACTACGCTCCGAGCCAAATAAACAAGGGCAGAGAGGGATTGTTGCCAAAATGCGACGGGATTTTTTCAGGGCTCTCCGGCCCTTAGCCTTCGGCGCCGTGTTAACGTCAACGGGGGGATTCGTGAATGCGGAGCCCGCACACGGCATAGCTATGTACGGCGACCCTGCCCTGCCACCGGATTTTGTGTCACTTCCCTATGTGAACCCGGATGCGCCGAAAGGTGGTCGGATCGTTCTGACCGAGGTCGGTGGGTACGACAGTCTCAATCCGTTTATCCTGAAGGGCAACGCCGTCTACGGTCATCGCAGCTACGGCTTCGAGAGCCTCATGGGGCGCAACTGGGATGAACCCTTCACGCTTTACGGGCTGCTCGCCGAATCGGTCGAGACCGGGCCGAATCGGGAGTGGATTGAGTTCACGATACGGCCGGAAGCCCATTTCTCCGATGGCTCGCCCGTGACGGTGGAAGATGTGCTCTGGTCGTTCGAGACCCTCGGCACCCTCGGCCACCCGCGCTACCGCGGCGCCTGGTCCAAGGTGGAGTCGGCCGAGGCGGTCGGTGAGCGGACTGTGCGCTTCACCTTCAACACCGAGGACCGGGAGTTGCCACTGATCCTCGGTCTCCGGCCGATCCTGAAAAAGGCCACCTATGACGGGCGCGCGTTCGATGAAAGCTCCCTTGAGCCGCCGGTCGGCTCGGGCCCCTACGTGGTCGGCGATTTCGAACCGGGCCGGTATCTCTCCCTCGTGAAGGATCCCGACTGGTGGGGCGCCGACCTGCCGTTCAATCGCGGGCAGCACAATATCGGCGAAATCCGCTACGAGTGGTACGGCGACGGTGACGTCGCCTTTGAGGCCTTCCGCGCCGGTGAGGTCTCCTCCTACCGTGAATTGAACCTCTCGAAATGGCAGACGGCCTACGATTTCCCCGCCGTGCAATCCGGCGAGATCGTCCTGTCGGAGATCCCCAATGAACGCCCATCGGGCATTCGTGGCTTTGTCATGAATAGCCGCCGCGCACCTTTCGACGACTGGCGGGTGCGCGATGCTTTGATTCACGCGTTTAACTTCGAGTTCGTCAATTCGGCCCTGACCGGTGGCGCAGAACCGCGGATCACATCCTACTTCTCCAATTCCGAACTCGGCATGACCGAGGGTCCCGCCGACGGCAAGGTACTGGACCTGCTCGAACCCTTTTCCGATGAGCTGCTACCGGGCGCGCTGGAGGGCTACAGCCTTCCCGCCTCGGACGGTAGCCCGGCCAACCGCCGGAACGTGCGGACCGCCATCGACAGGCTGTCAGAGGCGGGCTGGACGATCCAGGACGGTACAATGCGGAATGCAGATGGCGAGGCGCTCGAATTCGAGATCCTGCTGCGGTCTGGCGCGTTCTACGGTTTCGATGTGTCCAGCGTCGCCGAGCTCTACGTGGAACAACTAAAACGTATCGGGGTCAACGCGACGCTCGTCACTGTGGACAACGCCCAGTACAAGGAGCGCACGGACGCCTACGACTTCGACATGGCGTTCTACCTGCGCAGTATGTCGCTCAGCCCGGGCAACGAACAGCGGCTCTACTGGGGCAGCGACGGTGTCGAGACACCCGGCACGCGGAACTGGATGGGGATTTCGAGCCCCGCTGCCGAAGCGATGATCGACGCGATGGTGAATGCCCGCGACAAGGAAGATTTCGTGGCCGCCGTACGTGCGCTGGACCGGATTCTGACCACCGGGCGCTATGTTGTCCCGATCTGGTTCTCGCCCGTTGGACGCCTGGCGCACCAGGCCTCGCTCAAATTCCCGGAGGGCAAGACGCAGATCTATGGCGACTGGATCGGATTCCAACCGGACGTCTGGTGGGTCGAGGAGTAAGCACGGCAGCGCGTTGCCCCGCGAGGGGACGACCGCGCCCGTCCTACGCCGTTGGCGGCTTTGCCAGAGCCGCCTCGAGGCCGCCGCGAACGACCGCTTCGCTCGTAGCTGATATCTCCTTGCGTCCGCCGCTCGTGGCCACATGGATCGGCAGGTGGTAGATCACTTCAACGGAACCCTGCCGAGGCGCGGCCAATACCTTTAGCAGATGGTCGGCAAAATCCATATCACCCCACCAGCCGTAAAAGCGCGGGTCCTCGCCAGCTGGTGCATGATAGACAAGGCTGATCGGCTGAACCTCCAGCCCATCGACCAACCCATCGGTAAAAAACGCCTGAAAAAGTGTGGTCTTAAAGGGCAGAACGCGTTTGCCGTCTGTACTTGTGCCTTCGGGAAAGAACAACAATCGGTGCCCGGCCTTTAGCCGGTCGACCAGGAGCGTCTGCTGAACCTTCGCTTCCTTGCGGTCGCGATTGATGAAGACAGTGCCCGTGGCGCGGGCCAACCAACCGATCCCCGGCCAATTGGCCACTTCGGCCTTTGAGACAAAGTAGATCCGGTCGCCAGCGTTGAGCGCAAAGATATCGAGCCAGCTGGCATGGTTAGACACTGCTGCTCCGCGGCCGGCGAGCGGCGTTCCCCGCGTTTTCCGGTGGATTCCGGTCAGCACAAACGCGGCCCGGCAGACGAATTGGGTAATCCATGGCGTGATCGGCCGACGGAGGCCGAATGCCGGACGTTCGACCACCCGAACAAGCAGCAACAGGCCCAGACAGCCGAAAACGACAATGCCCAACGGGAGGCCGCGGCGCACCACGCGTAGCCAGTCACGGACACCAAGCGGCCGCGAGGGACCAGGCGCCTCGTCCGACCGCCAGGTCGTGCTCACGCCTGTCCGCCCGTGTAAAGGGACCGTTGCTTCGCAGAAATGCGGGCGGTGTCCATCACAAGGCATACATCCGTCGTATTGAACGGTCGATCGACGAAGGCCCCTTCCCCAACGTAGCCACCAAGCCGCAGGTAGCCCTTTATCAGTGCCGGGATGGCGCGCACCGCCGCCGGACGATCCACTTGGTCGGCCGGAAGTATATCCATCGGCGCGAAGTGCTGGTCGAGCGCACGCACGCGCAGCTCAGGCGGTGCAAGATGGGAGTGGTGCAAGAACGACAGCGGTTGCGCAAGTGCCTGCACATCGGTCCCGTGAAAGCTGGCCACGCCAAACAGCACTTCGATCTCGCGTTCCAAGATGTAACGCCCGAGACCATTCCAGATATGGAACATCGCGGCACCGCCCCGGTGGTCCTTGTGCAGACAGGATCGGCCGAGTTCCAGAAGCCGCCGCCCGGAGCGTTCCAAGACCTCGAGGTCGTACTCCCCCGCGCAGTAGAAGCCGCCGGCATCCGCTGCGCGCTCTCCCGGCATCAGTCGGTAGACGCCCACCACATGCTCAAGTGCAGCGGCGTCCCGGCGGCGATCTACGAGAATGAGGTAGTCGTAGTAGGGGTCAAAGCGATCGCGCTCCAGCCGCTCGGCGTGGTCCACCAACTCACCGTCGCCGCCAAGTTCCTCGACGAAAACCTCGTATCGCAACCGCTGGGCCGCAAGGCGATCCTGCTCCGTCTCGGCGAGGCGGATTTCGAAGTGGGAGTCGTCCGGAGTCATGCGGAGCGGTTGAGCGGGCCGTTCATCATGGTGGACCGTCTTAGGGACTCGCCCTTCGCTTGGCAAGTTCCCGGCTCCGACACGCTCCCCATATCCGGCGAATTGACCCTAGCGATGTGCTAGTTATGTTTCCCGCGTTTGTTAACGATTTCCAATGTTGGCGAGGTTCAGTCGAAGTCGGAAAGGAGCCCTATGATCCGTCCGTCAATCACGACCTTGCCCGCATGTTCAAAGTTCACCGTGATCCGATGCCCAATCATGGATTGCACCTGGCCCAAACCCCAGTCAGGGCGGTCGGGATGGCGAACAAGCGCGCCAGGCTCCAGGAATGGGTTAAGGTCATTCATGTCCGTCATACCTGCAGGATTCCGTGTTTATGTCCAGTGACCAGCCTTCACGGCCCATCGATATTCCGGCGCTCATCGGATCGCGCATCTGTCACGACCTGATCAGTCCAATCGGTGCGATCGGAAATGGCATCGAATTGCTGTCCATGTCCGGCGGTGGCGTCGGCCCCGAGCTTTCATTGATTTCCGAGAGCGTTGCCAATGCAAACGCCCGCATCCGCTTCTATCGGCTGGCCTATGGTCAATCGGGACGCGATCAGGCGACGAGCCGTACCGAGGTCATTTCGATCTTGCAGGACCTCTACGCGGGCTCGCGGCTCGACGTTGCCTGGACACTCAATGCCGATTGCCGCCGGACCGAGGCGAAGGCCGCCCTCCTTGCACTGCAATGCCTGGAAAGCGCCATGCCATTTGGTGGTCGTGCGGAGGTAAGTCGCGTTGACGGACGCTGGAAGGTCAGCGGTACGGCAGCCAAATTCCGGATAGACGCCGAGATATGGGCGCTCCTGGAAAAACGTCCAAGCGACACGGACGTGACGCCCGCACTGGTGCATTTCGCGCTACTGCCGGAGACGTTGACGCAAATGGGCCGCGTGCTCGAAGTTCAACGAAACGACCAGCGCGTTGTGCTCTCCTACTGACGTCAGGCGCGGGTCGTTCCCGCGCCTTCGACGAGATACTTGAAGCTTGTCAATTGTTCCGCGCCCACAGGACCACGCGCATGCATCTTGCCCGTGGCAATCCCTATTTCGGCGCCCATGCCAAACTCGCCGCCATCGGCAAATTGCGTGGAGGCGTTACGCATCAGAATCGCACTGTCGAGCCGCTGGAAGAAGCGCTCGGCCGCAGCATCGTCTTCGGTCAGGATCGCCTCGGTGTGGCTGGAGCCGTACGTACGAATATGCGCAATGGCATCGTCAATATCGTCAACGACTTTCGCGGCGATCTTCATATCCAGGAACTCGGTGCCGAAGTCGTCGTCCTTCGCATCCACTGTACCCGCAAGACCGCGCGCGCGCACTTCCACGCCTGCTGCCATCAGGTCATCGACGATTTGCTGTCCGAGACCCGCGGCGATATCGCGATGGACCAGCAGGCATTCAGCCGCGCCACAAATCCCCGTACGGCGGGTCTTGGCGTTCAAGACAACCGCGCGCGCCTTTTCCGGATCGGCGGCCTTGTCGACGTAGACGTGGCAGATGCCTTCGAGATGCGCAAAGACAGGCACCCGTGCCTCGCGCTGGACCAACCCGACAAGGCCCTTGCCCCCACGCGGTACGATCACGTCGATCGTGCCGGTCATGCGCAGCATCTCGGTCACCGCAGCCCGGTCGCGCGTGGGGACGCGTTGAATTGCGGCTTCGGGCAACCCGGCCGCCTTAAGGCCCTCTGCCAGGCAGTCGTGAATGGCCGATGAGGAGTGGAAGCTCTCCGATCCGCCACGAAGAATGACCGCATTCCCGGCCTTGAGGCAAAGCGCCCCGGCGTCTGCCGTAACATTCGGCCGGCTTTCGTAGATTACACCCACGACTCCGAGCGGCGTACGAACGCGCCGGATATGCAGACCCGACGGCATATCCCATTCTGCAATTGTCGCGCCCACCGGATCATCCTGTCCGGCGACCGCATGAAGACCGTCGACAATCCCCTGAATGCGGGATTCGTCCAGCTTCAGACGGTCCATCATGGCTTCCGTCAGGCCCTTCGCGCGTCCGTATTCGAGATCCTTGGCATTCGCTTCGATGATCGCAGCGCGACTGGACCAGACGGCTTCGGAGGCGGCATCCAGGGCTGCACGCTTTTGCGCGGCACTTGCAAAGGCCAGTTCGGCAGCGGCCGCACGTGCCCGGGATCCAATTTCAGCCATCAGGGCGGGGATGTTGTCTGTCAGGTCTTTCATCGGTCGGCTCCTTGCGGGTGGCCTTGCCTACTGCAATTTGTCGCTTCGCTCAACTGGCCAGCCGGGCTTTGCGAATAGGCTGCCATGCGGCCGTCACCACCGGTGCGTGAACTCAGATCGCCATGTCGTCGCGGTGGATCAGTGCCGCGCGTCCAGGGTATCCGAGAATCTCCTGGATGTCTCCGGAGCGGTGTCCGGCGATGGCGCGCGCCTCGGCCGACGTGTAGCGGCATAGCCCCTGCCCCAAGCGCCCCTCCGGACCGATAATGGCGACAGGTTCCCCCCGCCCGAACCGTCCTGACACGCCGGTCACACCCGCCGGAAGAAGTGACTTGCCGCCTTCCAACGCCCGGACAGCACCCCCGTCCACCGTGATCTCTCCACGGGGTTTCATGCTGGCGATCCAGCGCTTGCGTGCGACTTGCGGGTCGCCCTCGGTCAGAAACCACGTGCAGTTCGCACCGTTTTGCAGTGCCAGCAACGGACGTTCAACCGACCCCTCGGTTATTGCGAGCGCACATCCGGCCTTCGTGGCTGTCTTCGCCGCCATGAGCTTGGTTTTCATGCCTCCGCGAGACAGACCGGAGGCGGCGTCGCCCGCTTGTGCCTCGATCTCGGGCGTGATGTGCTCGACAATGTCGTAGCGCCGCGCGGCCGGCACTTCGGCCGGGTTGGCGTCGTAGAGACCGTCCACATCAGACAACAACACCAGTTGGTCCGCGCCGACCGTAACGGCAATCTGCGCGGCCAGCCGGTCGTTGTCTCCAAATCGTATCTCGTCGGTCGCTATCGTGTCGTTCTCGTTGACTATCGGAACAACTCCAAGGCCAAGCAAGGTTTCCAGCGTGGCGCGAACATTCAGATAGCGACGACGATCTTCGGAGTCTTCCAGGGTCACAAGGATCTGTGCGGCGGAAATGCCGTGCGGCGCGAGCGCGGATTGATAGGCGCGTGCAAGTTCGATCTGCCCCACCGCGGCCGCTGCCTGGGACTGCTCCAGTGGCAAATTACCTTCCGTCAGGCCGAGCGTGGACCGGCCGAGCGCGATGGATCCAGAAGACACGAGGATGACACCGGCGCCGCGCGCCTGTGCTTCGGCCACATCCTGAGCGAGACCGGTGAGCCAGGATTCCCGGAGTTTTCCGGTCTTCCTGTCGACAAGCAGCGCCGAGCCGATCTTGACAACAAGAAGCCGGGCATCGGTGAGCGCCGGGCACTCTCGACGCGTCAGGGTCGCCACGGCCCACCCTCCTCCGCCTCTGGATGTTCTTCGACACGTTCGTCCCGGCGCGCTGCATCAATTTCCGAGCGCAACGCCCGCAACACCGGCGTGAGCCCCTCGCCGCTTACCCCGGACATGGCATAGACGCGACCGCCACTCGCCTCTTCGAGCGCTGCCAATCGTTCCGCGCGCTCTTCCGCGTCCAATGCGTCGATCTTGTTCAGTGCCGTGATACGTGGCTTCTCCGCAAGGTGCCCGCCGTAGGCCTCCAACTCACCGATGATCGTGCCGTAGTCGGCTACTACGTCTGCGGCCGTACCATCCACGAGATGCAGCAATACCGCACAACGCTCAACGTGACCGAGGAAGCGGTCGCCGATCCCGCGCCCTTCGCTCGCGCCTTCAATCAGCCCGGGAATGTCCGCGGCAACGAATTCGGTATTGTCTATGCCAACAACGCCCAGATTGGGGTGCAACGTGGTGAACGGATAGTCGGCGATCTTGGGCCGCGCGTTCGATGTGGCCGCGAGGAAAGTGGACTTCCCGGCATTCGGCATCCCTAGCAGGCCGGCATCGGCGATGAGTTTCAGCCGTAGCCAGATCGTGCGCTCGACACCCGGTTGGCCGGGGTTCGCGCGGCGCGGCGCCTGGTTCGTCGACGTCTTGAAATGCAGGTTACCGAAGCCGCCGTTGCCGCCCCGGGCCAAAACCACCCGGTCACCCACACGCGCAAGATCTGCGATGACCGTCTCTTCGTCCTCGCCCAGAATCTCGGTTCCGGCGGGGACGCGCAGGACAATGTCTTTGCCATCGGCGCCCGTACGCTGTTTTCCCATTCCGGGGGTGCCGTTCTTAGCGAAGAAATGCTGCTGGTAGCGGAAGTCGATAAGCGTATTGAGCCCTTCGACAGCCTCTGCCACCACGTCGCCGCCCTTGCCGCCGTCGCCGCCGTCCGGCCCGCCGTACTCGATGTACTTCTCGCGCCGGAACGAAACCGCCCCGCCGCCGCCGCCGCCGGAGCGGATGTAGACTTTTGCGAGATCGAGAAACTTCATCTGCGTGCCTCAAAGCGGGATAAACCAGCCGATAGAGCGAAACCGTTTCAGTCTCAAGCTGGATTGGGCGCGAATGCCCCATACGTTCAGGAGTGCCGCTTCACGTTGAGCCACGGCGAGGAGCCGATCTGCCGGTTGAGGTCAGCGGATCACGCCGAGCGATGCTGTCTTGGCCGACACCGAATGAAAACGAGGCCTCTCCCCGTTTTCTTTCAATAGATCAAATGCTTGTCACAGCTTCTTGAGGTAGGTCCACGTGGGCACATTGCTCCCTCGTGCAAGCGAGAACACTTCGGCATCGCCAAGGTACTCGAACCCCGCGTGTGTCAGGATACGCGCCGAATAGGGGTTGTCCTGAAAGACCTCGGCAAAGATCGTCTCACATTCCTGCGGATTGGCTGCCAGCAATGCGCCGACCGCTTCAGACGCAAGGCCCGTGTGCCACATCAGCGGCGCAACCCAATAGCCAATCTCCGATTTTCCGGGCGCGTCTTCCATCCGAGACAGGCTGACCACACCGACCAACTCGCCCAGGCCGGATGCCGTGCCGTCCAGAGCCCAGACGTCGGCCTTGCGGTCTTTCGCATGGCTGCGATTGATGAACGCCTCAACGGCCCCCGGTGGCATCGGGTGCGGGATGGAACGTGTGTACCGCGCAATCCGTTCATCGCCCGCGTAGAGCTCCAGCAGGCCCTTGTCTGATTTTTGCAGCGGGCGCAACGTGATGCGCGCCGAAGGTATGACGGATTGTCCGATGATCTGGTTCAGTTCCATGTCGTTTCCCTCCTCCCGGGAAGCGTTACTCTCTCACAACCGATCTGCCACACCGCGGCCCCTCCTCCAGGAGCGTGGTGACGTGGCTTTGATCGCACGAAGTATGCCGAAGAAATGGCCATCAATGCGGCAACTTGCAAGGCAAGTAGCCCTTGGGGTGCCTGCGCCAAGGTTACGCCGAGCTTCAACGGCAGCATGAAGAGCCGATACGCCATACCCGGCACGCCCGTTGCAATCGCTTCCGGTTGAAAACGGACCTGACCGAGCCGGAACGCCGCCCAACTGATCCCGGCGACGGTCGCCCAGAAGGCAGCGCCGGCCAAAGGTCGAACAATCCGACGCTCGCCCGTTCCGCCACCATCTCGCATTTTCCGGATAGCGAAATTCATTCTTCGCCCTTCCTCAGAGAATCATCAGGGGGACCGGCTGTTTCGCCGATCCCCCCTAAGAATGTCTAAACACTCGGTTTCGGCTTACTCTGCGGCCTCCGCGACCGGGAGAACCGAAATGAATGTGCGGCCCTTGAGGCCCTTGTGGAATTTCACGGCGCCTTCGACGGTGGCGAAGATCGTGTGATCCTTGCCCTGGCCGACACCTTCGCCCGGCCACCATTTGTTGCCGCGCTGACGGACAATGATGTTTCCAGGGATCACGGCTTCGCCGCCGTATTTCTTCACACCAAGGCGGCGACCAATGGAGTCGCGACCGTTACGGGATGAACCGCCTGCTTTCTTATGTGCCATATCGCTTGCTCCTTCTGTCTCAGCCTTCGGCCACGATGGCTTTGGCTTGCTCGACCCAGCCCTCGCGCTCGATACGGCCCTTGAACGACAGCTTCTCGTCGAACTCGGCGATATCGGCCTCGGTCCATGAGGCGATCTGCGCGAAGCTGGTCACACCGGCCGCGAGCAGTTTCTTTTCCAGCGCCGGGCCGACACCCGACAGCTTCTTGAGATCGTCAGCGCCAGCGGACGCTTCGGCAGCCGGGGCTTCCTTGGCAGGTGCCTCGGCGGCGGCTTTGGCCTTCGGCGCAGCCTTTGCCTTCTTCGGCGCCGGCGCGGCTTCGGCGGCGGCTGCAACGCCAGCGACGGAGCCCGCACCCACGGCAGCTTTCACGCCCGATGCACCGGCACCGGTTTCGAGGATCTCGGTGATCCGGAGCACGGTGAGCTGCTGGCGATGGCCCTTGGTACGCTTGGAGCTGTGCTTCCGGCGACGCTTGACGAAGTTGATGGTCTTGACGCCCTTGATCTGGTCGAGGACCTCGGCCTGAACGGCCGCATCGTCGACGAGCGGCGCACCCACGGTGGAGCCGACCATCAGGACATCATTGAATTGAACGGTTTCGCCGGCAGTGGCCGCCAGCTTCTCGACGCGCAGCACGTCGCCCGATTGGACGCGGTATTGCTTGCCGCCGGTTTTCAGGACCGCAAACATGGGTCTTTCCTTTGCTCTCGACGCGTCCTTCTTGGTCCCCTCGCGGGCGTTTGCGCCGGTTTTCCGGCACCTCGGACAGCGCGCCCCTTGCGGGACGTGTTTCTTGGTTCCGGGCGATAATCCGCACCGGAGTGCGCGATATGGTCGAGAACGTCCTTGCTGTCAAGGCTTTGTTCGGCCGAGGGCGCGCTCCCCTGCCCCGCCGGAAAGCGCAGCTTGGGATCGTGTGTCACGCTCGGACCAGATACGTGCCAGAGCATCGCGCAGCAGGGTCTCCGATGCCGTGCGGGTGATATGGTCATCGTCTATGTAGAGAGGCACGCCTGCGGTGTCCCGGATCGAACAGGTATCGCTGGCGCAAAAGGCCGGCGTCAGGGGAATGTAGCGCACACCATCCTGCGCGGCGGCGTGTGTCTGGAGAATTGCCTCGGTGCGGGCGCTCCGCTGCTGAACGTCCTTCCGCGTAATCCCGGGTGGATCGGGGAGACCGAGCATCGCCCGGCGCGCGAGTTCGTTCGGGACATGCCAGCCAACTTCCGGAACCGAACCAACCAGCACGACTTCGCGACCGGTAGCACGGATCGCGGCAATCGTGCGCTCCAGACCCGCGTTAAGGATCGCTGCGTTGTCGCCTCCGGCAGGATGTGCCTCGGCGGCACCGACCCACTCAAGCCGCACGCGCCCGTTCCACTCACCCCGAAATCCCCTGCCCTCCACCCAAAGGGGCCAGCGCGCGGCAAGGATAACCAGCGGCAGGTCGCTGCGTTCTGCCAGAAGCGTGTGGATGGAGGCGTTCAAACGGGCGCAGGCGGGCAGACCCGGCAGTTCGCGAACGTCCCAGACCGGTGGGCAGGCTGTCTTGCCGGCGACCAGGCCGCGTTTTCCGGCGGCCTTCGCGGTGGCGTCCAAACCTGCCAGCATGACAACGGCATGGCTGTCGCCCCAGATCAGGAAATCCATCGGCGACGCGTCTGCCGCTGGCGCGCCGATCTCACAGAGTCCGTCGGCGGGCAACTTCTGGAAACAGGCAAGACTGCCGGGGCGAAGGTCCAGACGCGCATCTGCCAGCTTCCGGGCACTCTCCGGCATGCGATGCGGTGCGCCGTCCATGGCCCAGAATGTTCCACCGGCGACCACCATGGCGGCGATCCCTGCCAGCGAAAGCGCGAAGACCGGTTTGCGTCCAAACCCTTCCGGCGGTTTGCGCCGGAGGGGCCGTTCCACGTAGCGATAGGACAACCACGCGCAGAGGACGGAGGCGGCCACGGCGACCAATCCGACCTCGACGCTGAGAACCGCGCGTGCCGTAAGCACCCGCAGATAGACCATGATTGGCCAGTGCCACAGGTAGAGGGAGTAGGAAACAAGACCGACCCAGACAATCGGACGAAGGCTCAGAAGCCGGCTCACGGTGCTCCCGCCGGTCAATCCCCCGACATAGATAAGCCCGGCCGCACCGAGAACGGGCACAAGCGCGGCGAGCCCGGGAAACGGCGTGGTCGTATCGTAGGCGAAGACAGGCACGAGAATTGCCAGCAATCCCGCTCCGCCCAATGCCTCGCGCAGTGATCGAGATGCCACCACCGGTAGGCTTGCGAGCGCGAGCAACGCGCCGATCCCCAGCTCCCAGGCGCGGTAAAAGATCAGGAAAAACACTGCTGAGGGGCGCGAAGGCAAAAGGGCGACTGCAAAAGCCAGGGAGAGGAATGACAGCAGAACGACCACCTTGATTGCGGTGCGTCGGCCGCTGCGGCCGATCAAGAGCGCCAGTAGCGGTGGGAAGAACAGGTAGAACTGCTCCTCGACCGCCAGCGACCACGTGTGCAGAAGCGGAGCGAACTCCCCACCGTCGAAGTAGTTCAGCGTTTGCTGGAAGAAGACGTTTGACAGAAACAACGCGGCGGCCAGCGCCGAGCGCCCGAGGTCACGCAGCTCGCCCGGCAGCAGCAGAATCCACCCCATCGCCAGTGTCCCCGCGACAACTGCCGTCAGGGCCGGCAATATCCGCCGCGCCCGTCGCTCGTAGAAGCCTGTCAGGGAAAACGTCCCACGTGCGATCTCGTCCGCAACGATGCGTGTGATCAGAAACCCCGAGATGACAAAGAAGACGTCGACGCCAATGTAGCCGCCCGATGGCCCGGGTATGGCGGCGTGGTAAAAGACAACCGGCAACACCGCCACCGCACGCAATCCATCGATGTCGGGTCGATATCTCATGACCGGCGTTCAGGGGCCTCTCGAAGTGCGCCGGCAGATGGTTGGCGGCGAAGTCCCTTTATTCATTGGCAGCAGCAGATGCATGCCGCCACCGTCCGGTACGGTTCTGGTGAGCGATGCGCCTTTCTTGCCACAACGCTAAGCTGGCTAATGTGAACTCAACGAGACTACAAATCCTCGCCCGCCATGAACCGCGCGGCGGCCATGCCGAGGTCATAGGACAGCGCTTGGAACATATCGTCGAATGCGTGGAAAAGGTGGTTGTTGAGTTCCTGCCCGGCGTCCGTTTGCGAGAGAGATATATAGGCCCTCAAATCCTCATCAGACAGCGGTTGATAGGCCATTGCCAGGTAGGAAAACAACCATGTGTCCGTCTGTTCCCTGATTTCGGCTTCCTGTGACCAGATCTCGCGCAGCATATCCTCCTCGCCCATGAAATCCCCGAAGGCGCCGGCCCCGTTCAACCCGGTGTAGAAGGCGAAATTCGCGTTCAGCGCTCCGACGACGTTGCGCTCAATAAGATCGTTGGCCGCTGCGAATTCCTCCAACGTCTCAAGCCGAGCCGCGCCGGTCGCACGCATCTGGGCCAGAATGTCGGCGCTCGCTGCTTCCACGTCCGGGTCCAGCATCGCGCGGCGCGCACCAAGCTCCAACGCCACGATCTGCGTACCTGTCTCCGAGGTGAAGAAGTCGAGCAAGGGATCAATGTGCCAGGGATCCAGGTCGGCCCCGAGCCCGTCGCGCATCATCAACTCCATGCGCCCGGTCTCGTAGATATCTTCCACCATGCGGATCCAACCGTCGCCGCCGCGCCCCGGAAAGAGGTCCTCTTCCAACTCGTCGGCGTAACCGATGCCCTCTTCGCGGATGATTTCGAGCATTGCCGGCATCTGGAGTGCATCCATCAGCGGGCCAATACGCTCCCGCTCGGACGGGTCGGCCCGCAGCGTGGGCTGAACCGGCTGTGCGGAAAGAATCGTCGCGAACAAGCACGCGATCGTCGTGGCAATGAGCGGATGAAGTGACATGTTCGGTTCCCTTTCCAACTCAGGCTTAGCCCGGTTCGACGGCATTGCAACCCCTCGCCGGTCGCTGCGGTTGCCGCGGAGCATCCGGGCCAGAAAACCACTTGCGCCCCCTGCCCGCAGCCATTACACCGCGCGCACCCCGACCAGGGAGCGCGGAGAGGTGCCGGAGTGGTCGAACGGGGCGGTCTCGAAAACCGTTGTGGGTGCAAGCCCACCCAGGGTTCGAATCCCTGTCTCTCCGCCATAGAAACTTATATGTTTCTGTTTTTACACAATAATTTCACGCGACAGATTTCTCACCCCACAACTCGCGCCGGTGTGTATCTGGATTGTGTCGAGACAGTCTACGATCGACGTCGCTTGAGCACTGGCACCGACGGACGGTAACTCGCCGAGCTCTCCGTCTCTGGCAGGCGTGGCTTGTCAAAAGGTCTCTTGTAGGTGATTTGTCGTCTCCAACGTTTTCAAACGGAAGCAACGAGTAGTGTTTAGAGCGCTTGATTGAAGGGCCAAGGGCTTACCATTTCACAACGCCTGCTCCGTAGGCGGCAGGGATATTTCATGTGAGATGGGTCGTTGAGCGACGACCGGCAAACGGAAAGCGAAAGCATCGACAATCGTCTAGGTGGATTACAAGCGCCAACTGCGTCAAGCTGACGCCCGTTCGACCTGCAGCGCTCAAAATGCAGCGCAACGGGACCGACGTGATGGGCCAATACCCCGAACGTTATTAGTTGGCCCGCTGTGGCATGGCGCAGAAACTGCGGACATAAAATAATCCTGACCACCGGCCAACCGAAATGTCGTCGAACATGAGGTGCCGAGAGCAGTTTGACTTGGATCGTGTGAAGCCCAATCCCAATCGAGTATTATTTTGTCTCAGGCCGGTGATGGGAGTTCGATTGATCGTACCCGAAGCAGCCATGGATGGAAGGGTTGTCGCGATCCGCGGGGCAGTCGTGGATATCGCATTCACCCAGGGTTCGCTTCCGGCTATCAATGACGCCCTGATCATCGAAAACTCCGGCGAAAAGCCGACACTGGTCGAGGTGCAGGCGCATCTCGACGACGAAGTTTTGCGGGCGATCGCACTGCAAGCGACGATCGGGCTACGGCGGGGCGCGTCCGTCCGCAGAATGGGGGGAGCCGTCTTGGTCCCGGTGGGCGATGCGGTGTTGGGGCGGCTGCTGGACGTGACGGGCGCACCCGGAGACCGTCTTGGACCGCTGCCAGGCAACGTCCCCCGTCGTCCGATCCACCGCGCACCGCCGCCGTTCCGGGCGCAGGGGGCGGCATCGGAACTGTTCAGAACCGGCATCAAGGTGATCGACCTGCTCGCGCCGCATGCACGGGGCGGCAAGGCGGCGATGTTCGGCGGCGCGGGCGTTGGCAAGACAGTGCTGGTGATGGAGTTGATCCACGCAATGGTGGCGGGGTACCGGGGGATCTCGGTCTTTGCCGGGGTCGGCGAACGCTCGCGCGAAGGGCACGAGATGCTTCGCGACATGACCGAGGCCGGCGTTCTCGATCGCACCGTGCTTGTCTACGGACAGATGAACGAGCCCCCGGGCGCGCGCTGGCGAGTCCCCATGACGGCACTCGCGGTTGCAGAGTATTTCCGCGACGAGCAGAAGAAGAACGTACTTCTTCTCATGGACAACGTTTTCCGCTTTGTTCAGGCGGGCAGCGAGGTCTCGGGCTTACTTGGTCGCCTGCCCTCCCGCGTGGGTTATCAACCGACGCTTGCCACCGAGGTGGCGGAGCTTCAGGAGCGCATCGCTTCGGTGGGCGATGCCTCGGTCACCGCGATCGAGGCGGTTTACGTGCCGGCCGATGATTTCACCGACCCGGCGGTGATGACCATTGCTTCCCACGTGGATTCAATGGTGGTCCTCAGCCGCGCGATGGCCGCCGACGGCATGTACCCGGCCGTCGATCCGATCGCGTCCTCCTCGATCCTGCTCGATCCGCTGGTGGTGGGCGAGACCCATGTGTCGGTCGCCAATGCCGTTCGGAGCGCCATCGAACATTACCGGGAATTGCAGGATGTGATTGCGCTCCTCGGCATGGAGGAACTCGGCCGCGAAGACCGCCGGATCGTTGAACGCGCCCGCCGGCTGATGCGCTTTTTGACCCAGCCATTTGCCGTGACCGAAGCCTTCACAGGTATGTCGGGCCGCTCGGTAGCGCTGGAAGACACGCTCGCCGGGTGCCGCGCGATCCTCGATGGAGAGGCCGACGACTGGAACGAGTCTTCGCTCTACATGGTCGGCACGTTCGAAGAGGCCCGCGAGAAGGAGGAGGCTGCCCGAACCGGGCGGGACGCGGCATGAAGCGGGGGCTGTACCTTACCATCGCCACGCCCATGGATCTCCTGGTCGATGAGCCCGCGGCACTCTCGGTCCGGGCCGAGGACGAGAGCGGCGGCTTCGGCATCCTGCGGGGACATGCCGATTTCCTGACCGTCCTGCCGGCATCGGTCCTGCGATGGCGCGGAGCAGACGAAGCCGAGCATTTCTGCGCATTGCGGGCCGGGCTCATGACCGTCACCGGCGGCGAGCGGGTCGCCGTCGCCTGCCGGGAAGGCATCCTTGGCGACGATCTTGCCCGGCTGGAAGCCGAGGTGGGCCTCCTGCGCGCCGAAGAGGCGGATGCCGATCGCCGGGCGCGGGTCGAGCAGATGCGGCTTCACGCGCAGGCAGTGCGCCAACTCATGCGCTTTCTCAGGCCAGGAACGCCGGGAGGGCTGGACCATACGCCGCGTATGGCCACAGCCGCGAAGGGAGACGGGCCATGACCGAAGACCCTGACCGCACGGACCATCTCGCGGAAGCCGCGCGCCGCTCGGAAGAACGCGACAGGCTGGGGCGCGAAACCCCAGAACCGTCACTCGGTGCCCGTCTCGGCCAGATCGGTATTCTCGGCTGGGCGATCGTGACGCCAATTCTGCTCGGCGTTGTTCTGGGACGCCTCGCCGACAAGCAATTCGCGACCGGCATCACGCTGACCGCCGCGGCGATTTTCGTCGGCGCCGCAATTGGCCTGCATGCCGCATGGAAATGGATGCACCGGCAATGACCCAGGCACTTGTTCATTTCCTTCTCGGCTTTGGCCTCGGCGTTGCCGCGGGTTACGTGCATTTCGCCTCGCTCAAACGGGTGACGCGATTGTTCCTGGTTGGTGCGCATCTGTGGCGCGCCGTGGGCCTCCAACTTGCGCGCCTCGCGGCGTTAGCCGCACTCATGGTGGCGCTCGCCCTTCTCGGCGTCAGCGCGCTCCTCGCCGGGATGATCGGTGTCATCGTGGCGCGCGAGATC
This sequence comes from Tropicimonas marinistellae, assembly GCF_001509585.1. GTDB lineage: Bacteria > Pseudomonadota > Alphaproteobacteria > Rhodobacterales > Rhodobacteraceae > Tropicimonas > Tropicimonas marinistellae. The sequence goes on from NZ_LNCI01000005.1 coordinate 183,926, forward strand.
GTGCTGCGCCGCGTTCGAAAGGGACCATGATGGACAGCCCGCTTTCCCTCGACACGCTCTTCCACATCGGCCCGGTTCCGATCACCGCGCCGGTCTTGGTGAGTTGGGCGATCATCATCGCGCTCGGCCTCTTTTCCATCCTGTCGACACGGCATCTTTCGCTCCTGCCGGGGAAAACACAGACGGTTTTGGAGCTCTTCGTTTCCACCATCGACGCCCAGGTGCGCGACACCGTGAACCGCGATCCCGCGCCCTACCGGCCACTGATCGGCACGATCTTCCTGTTCGTCCTGATCGCCAATTGCAGCGCCCTTGTTCCCGGGATCGAACCTCCCACGGCGCATCTGGAAACCGACGCTGCCCTCGCCCTCGTCGTCTTCGCCGCCACCATCGCCTATGGCGTGTCGGGACGCGGGCTCAAAGGGTACCTCGCCACTTTCGCCGAGCCTTCCTGGGTGATGATCCCGCTCAACCTGGTCGAGCAGATCACCCGCACCTTTTCGCTCGTCGTGCGCCTCTTCGGTAATGTGATGAGCGGCGTCTTCGTCGTGGGCATCGTGCTCTCGCTGGCCGGGCTTTTCGTGCCGATCCCGCTGATGGCGCTCGATCTGCTCACCGGCGCGGTGCAGGCCTATATCTTCGCGGTGCTCGCCACCGTCTTCATCGGCGCTGCCGCCGGAGAAGCGCCAGGCGAAACACCGCCGTCCCAGGAGGAGAAATCCCCATGACCGAAAACCTTATCCCGATCGTCTCGATTCTCGCCGCCGCGCTCGCCGTGAGCTTCGGCGCCATCGGTCCCGCGCTTGCGGAGGGCCGCGCGGTGGCGGCCGCTATGGATGCCATTGCTCGCCAGCCCGAGGCGGCCGGCACGCTCAGCCGTACACTCTTCGTGGGCCTCGCGATGATCGAGACCATGGCCATCTATACCCTGGTGATCGCGTTACTCGTGCTCTTCGCCAACCCGTTCGTGTAAGGGACACATGCCCATGACCATCGATTGGTGGACACTGGGACTGCAAACCATCAATGTCCTGATCCTCATCTGGATCCTCGCTCGGTTCCTGTTCAGACCGGTAACAAAGATCATTGCCGACAGGCAGGCGGCGGCCCATGCGGCATTGGACGAGGCACAGCAGGTGCGCGATGCGGCAAGAGCAGCGCGCGATGAAGCAAACGCCGAGGCTGCCGAGATCTCGAGAACCCGGGCGGCGCTTCTGGAAAAGGCGCAGGACGAGGCGACGCAGGCTCGTGAGAAGTTGCTCGCCACGGTCCGAATCGAAGCCGAAAGGGCCCGTGCCGACACCCGTGCCGAACTGGAACAAATGCGCGGAACCGCGAAAACGGCGCTGGCCGAAGACGCCGCCGCGCTCGCAGCCGACATCGCCGCAAGGCTGATGGGGCGCCTTCCGGACACGGCCCGGGTCGACGGATTTGTCGACGGGCTGGCCAAAGCGGTCGCAGATCTGCCGGAGGCGACCCGAACGGGCATCGGCACCGGCGACCCGGTGCGCCTGCGCGCCGCCCGCGCCCTCACCGATGACGAGCAGTTGCGACTGGAGGCGCTGCTGATCGATGCTCTCGGCCATCCCATCAATCTCGAAATCGAGACTGACGCCGCCTTGATCGCCGGCCTCGAACTTGACGCGCCACATGCCATCATCCGCAACCACTTCCGCGCCGACCTCGACCGGATCATCGCAGAGGTCACCAGCCATGCCTGACCATCCGCTCGCTCCCGATTGGCTCGACAGGAGCCGCGCGCGCCTCGCTGCAACTGCACTTGCGCCCGAAGCGGAAGCGGTCGGCCGTGTCGTGCGCGTGGCCGACGGCATCGCCAGGGTGACCGGGCTTCCGGATGTCGCGCTCGGCGCACTGCTGCGCTTCGAAGGCGGACAACACGGTTTCGCCCAGGCCCTTGACCGCGATGCGTTCGACGTCGTGCTGCTCGATGATGCGAATGCCGTGGTGGCGGGCGACCGGCTGAGCGATACCGGTGCGGTGCTGCGCGTGCCGGTCGGTGAGGCACTGCTCGGCCGTGTCGTCGATCCGCTGGGCCGGCCCCTCGACGGCGGCCCTGCGATCGATTCCGCCGAGACGCGCCCGGTCGAACGCCCTGCGCCGTCGATCATCGAACGGGACCTGGTTTCGGCCCCGGTCGAGACCGGCGTGCTGGTGATCGACAGCCTGTTCGCGGTTGGGCGTGGTCAACGCGAACTCCTCGTCGGCGACCGCGCCACCGGCAAAACCGCCCTCGCGGTCGATACGATCATCAACCAGAAAAACTCCGACATCATCTCGGTCTATGTCGCAATCGGTCAGCGGGCGACCGCCGTCGAACGCGTGATCGCGGCAGTGCGGGAGCACGGCGATCCCGGCCGCTGCATCGTCGTCGTCGGTAGTGCGGCCGATGCGCCGGGCTTGCAGTGGATCGCGCCCTTCGCCGGCATGACGATGGCGGAGTATTTTCGGGACCGGGGCGGCCACGCGCTGATTGTACTGGACGATCTCTCCAAACATGCCGCGACCCACCGTGAACTGGCGCTGTTGACACGCGAACCGCCTGGGCGCGAAGCCTATCCGGGGGATATCTTCTACCTTCACGCGCGTCTGCTCGAACGGGCCGCGAAGCTGTCGTCCGAGTGTGGCGGCGGTTCGCTCACCGCGCTGCCCATCGCCGAAACCGATGCCGGCAACCTTTCTGCCTATATCCCCACCAACCTGATCTCGATCACCGATGGGCAGATCGTATTCGACACCCACCTATTCGCGGCTGGCCAGCGCCCTGCAGTCAATGTCGGCCTGTCGGTTAGCCGGGTTGGCGGCAAGGCCCAGGCACAAGCAATGCAGGCCGTGTCGGGCCGGGTCCGGCTCGACTACGCGCAGTTTCTCGAGCTCGAAATGTTCACGCGGTTCGGTGGCATCTCCAACGCGCGGGTGTCCGCCCAGATCGTGCGCGGCGAACGCGTCCGGGCATTGCTGAACCAGCCGCGCTACTGCGGGCTGAGGCTCGTCGACCAGGTTGCCCTGCTTGCCGCGCTCGCCGAGGGCGCTTTGGACGCAGAGATCCCCGGCAGGCTTCCGGCCCTGCGCACACGCCTGGCCACCTGGCTTGATGCCCATGCGCCCGACGCGGTCGCCGAGGTGCAGGCCGACGGGATGCTCAGGGACGAGGCCCGCGTGGCGCTGGTGAGCGCCGTTGCGGCGCTGGTCGCCGATGGGGGCATGTCATGAGCGGACGCCTTGCCGATATCGAAACCCGGATCGGCACGGTCCGGAAACTCGCCGCGGTCGTCGCGGCGATGCGTGGGATCGCCGCCTCGCGCGCACGGGAGGCGCGCGGCCATGTCGCTGGAATCCGCACCTTCGCCGACACGATCGGCGAGGCAATCTCGCAGTCGCTCGCACTTCTGCCCGACCAAGGTCGCGACGGTGATCGCGGCAACACGGGGCGTCGGGCAGTCGTGCTTCTGGCGGCCGAACAGGGCTTCGCTGGCGCGTTCAACGAGACCGTCTTCGACGCCGCGGCGCCGCTGCTCGGCGATCCGCATGAACTGATCCTCGCCGGCGATCGCGGATTGATTGTGGCCGAGGAACGCGGTCTCGATGTCGACTGGTCGGCACCGATGATCGCCCATGCAGGTCAGGCCACGAGCCTCGCCGTCCGGATCACGGAGGCGATATACGAACGCCTCGCAGCAGGGAATGTCACCTGCGTAACTGTCGTCCACGCCGCGCCCGACGGCCCGACAACTGGCGACGTGGTGGTCCGGCCGCTCGTTCCATTCGACTTTTCCCGCTTCCCTGCGCCCCTCCACGGAGCCGCGCCGCTAATCACCCTGCCCGCCGAAGACCTGCTTACCCGTCTGGCCGAGGAATATGTTTTTGCCGAGATCACCGAGGCAATCATGTTGTCCTTCGTCGCCGAGAACGAGGCGCGCACGCGAGCGATGATCGCGGCTCATGACAACGTAAGCAAATCGCTCGACCAACTCGTCGCTCAATCGCGCCTGTTGCGGCAGGAAGAGATCACGGACGAGATTACCGAACTTGCGACGTCAAGCCTGCCGATCCGTTGAACGGGCTGCGAAATACGAGGCCGGATAACGAAACACGAAGCCGGTTTCACCCGCGAAACCGACAAAAAAAACGTCGCTCGTCACGAACGACCGCTCTAGCGACGAACCATCAAAAACGTAGCCACTGCAGCGACCCTCCAACTCCTGCTGATGCAGTCGTGAATAGCCTATGGATTGGAGTAAAGCCTCTTTATTCCATATCGGTATTGGGGCCAGGAGGGTTTGGTTTATTGGCCGCGCTCATTCGGACCCGTTTGAACGTGTCACCAATCTGGTACTGGATGCCCACTGCCTGCACACGGGCCGGGTAGATTGCCTGCGCGATGCGCAGCACCTACAACCCGACCCGAGCAGCGGACCTGAGGTCATAGCCCCACGCCGTGCAGGTAGATCGTAAGGAACTCTTTCCCGCCATCCTCCATGTTCTCCATCTTGGATCTGAGTTATGCAGTCTGGGCCATCTTGAAGATGAAGGCCCAGAGAAACGTGGCGAACAATTAGCCGCGCTTGCACACCGCCATACGCACGTCAATGTATGGGGCGGGTGTTGTGGCACTGACGCCCGGCCTCTTCCGGACGCGAAACCATCATCCGAGCATTTCAATCAGTTGACCCTCATGTCGGCCAAACTTGCCGATCTCGGCCAGACTTGGCCGAGGCGGGTGGTTCGCTCGGTTTCCTGCGCAATGCGGCCGTTGGACCGACTTCACGTCACGCCCGTTGTTGTTTTGCTGCTCAGGTAGCGGTGTTCTGCGCCACACCAAAGCTGATCGCGCACGCAAGGTCTGTTCTCTTCGGGGTCAAACCTGCATACGGTAAAATCACCTACCGTCTAGTCCTCACGCAACCGGCGCCGGATTTCTCTGCGGAATGCGGCCGCCCGCTTCTGCTGCGCATTAAGCAGAACACCCATGAAGTAAGCCGTCAGTGCCGCTCCCATGAGGGCGACACCTCCTTCGAACACGATCTCTGAGATAAAGCTCTCAACACCTTGTCCCACCAGGTTTTCGAACGGCAGCCAAGACAAGAGCCTTGAGGCAGCGACCGCGAGTATCCCAAGCACCATGCCCACCCAAAGGAAAAACCTATGGACCCTTGTATTCGCGGTTACTTCGTCGATCTCCTCTGGATGCTCTCGAAAGTAGGCCATTGCCTGGTCGGACACCTCGACTCTCTCAGACGCAAGCATTTGTAGAAACAGGCTCTCGCGGTCCACCTCTCGATCAAGGCCGATTTTTCCGTCGCGTTTCGGCATCCTTGTCTCCAGAAGCCAGTTCACCAAATCTGTAGGCATACCGTACGAGGTGATCCCGGATGGATGCCAGTGAATGTTGGAGGGGCGTCCGCCATCGACCAAGACCATCGGTTCCAAGGGGCGCGGCCACCTCACGGGAGAGCCAAGCAAACGCTTTCTGGTTGGAATGAACGCGTTCGTCTTCGTGTTGCGGCGTTCGCGCTCCGCTCGCGGTGGGTGCCACAAACAGGGCAGTCATTCTCAGGCAATTACCAGAGACGCGACGGTAGCCGTTCCAGGTCTGGCCGAAGAAACGGCGCGTTTGAGATGTCTACCTCGTGCAGCTTGTGCTCCGTATTCGTTGAGGAATTTCCGGGTCCGGCGAACGGACTGTCCGGTTGCGTGGATCGGAGATATCGCGTTGAACGCCGTACTACCGAGCATGACCGCTTTATCGGCCAAGTTGCCGCGATGGGCGGATCAGAACCGATCCGCTGGTCATGTCGGCTCACTGCGTAAAGCAGTTGTTTGGCCGCTTGCGACCAAAGTCAGGTCTGCAGACCCCCCGGAAACTGAAGGGCTTTCCGCTTGCACGGCCCACCCGATGCCGATTGATGAACCCGACGTCTAGGACGCCTCCCGGGACCAGAAAGTCCGGACACTTTATGGAAGCCAGAGGCGCTACCGGCAGAGAACGGGATATTGGAATTGCTCGTCGTGTAGTCCAGTCGAGCAAGATGCTTGGTGCAGGTTGGAGGGGCCGTTAACGTGGGTTGCTGAGATTGGGCTTCCTCGCGGTTGGCTATCGCGATGAGTGCGTGCTGCTCTGTTGCACAACTCCGGCGAGGGTTTCATATCGTGAATCCAGCGTGGTCGCTGGGATGCATGAGCAGACCGACGCCCACGACCCACAGGACCAGGAACTGTCCGGGCGACAATGAGGCGCTCAAGCGCCGGGGCTCGCTGACGATTTGGTTCGACCCCGAGATGAGTTGGGATGCCGTGCCGACAGGCAGGCGCGGCCGCCAGCAGACTTACAGCGATGCCGCGATCCAAACGTGCCTTTCGGCGAAGGTGCTGTTTGGCATGGCGTTGCGACAGCGACCGGCTTCGTGGAGAGCCGGTCGTGCACCGGTTCGATCCCGGCAGTCCTTTTCCTCGTTGTCTCATAATCAGCGCCGAAGTTTTCAGGTGGCGGCGCGGTAGGGCTCACCACTTCGAAACACGGCCCAGATCGTCCGTGCGATCTTGTAGGAGACCGCAACCGTAGCTCGGTTGTAGCCTCGCCGCCCCCGAAGGTCGTTAACCCAGGCGTTCATCTGGTCGTTCTTGCTTGGCGCAGTCCGGACGACCGCTCTCGCTCCGTGGGCGAGCAACGTGCGGGGATGCGGGCTTCGTAGTTTCGAGATGCGCATAATGGTCCTCTTGTCGCCGTTAGAGTGCGGTCTGGGGAAAAGACCGAGCCAGGTGGCCCAATGTCTCCCGCTATGGAACTCCGTTCCGTCGCCGCTTGTGGCAACGGTCCGCTTTGAGCTCGCTGATCGTTAGTTGACTGCTACCGCAGTACAAAGGTCTTGAGATTTGACCTTTCTAACGCGGGTACAGAAAATGGCCGTTCGTTACCTACCCACCGAAGTCGGGTCGGAAATGGAAGGTTATGCGGACAACGCGTTTACGCGCTTTGGCCGGTCAAACATTCACTGCGGGCAAGACTCGCACCAATAGCTCGATCCAACCGCCAACCACACGAGACACGCCCAGTCCGACCCATTCCCCACGACCGGCATGGCCGACGGCATCGCGGAGCTTCGCTGCAACTGAAGTGTTTGCGACCCTGTTCACCCTGTGCGAGTGTATCGCAGATCTCAAGGGTATCGGACTTCCGTTGACCGGCCAGAAACGAGAAAGCGTCGTTCTTCGACGAGGTGCACAGATGGCCACGCCAGAACGCTCTTCTGGAAGGAACGCCCGGGTCAAAATGCATGGCCACACCTTCTCCAAATTGCTTAGAGGCATCGTCATCGCGGTAAGCGTACTGCTCGTAGAATCCGGGGTCGCACCCTTGATGGCGAAGGCTCCACACGGCGCGGACAATGCGCCAGAAACACGCGCAGGCCTGTATCCCACGAATCCGATGGTTTTTGAACTCGACGTTCCGATTGATCCAATGGGACTAGGGGCACTCTTCGCTCACGACCTTACCGGGGACGGCCAGATGGATTTCGTTGTCACATCCCCGGGCCATGTCGCGGCCTACTCCAGCGCGGGCGCGCAGCTCTGGCACGTCCGCGATGAAATCGCCCTCAACCGTGCGGACCGCGGATCCGGGTATCCGGGGCTCCACGCGCCCGGCGCGATCGCCGGCGATATGGATGGCGACGGTCGGGAAGAAGTGGCTTACTTGCTGTCAGACGGCATGTTGATTGTCCGGGATGCGCGGAACGGCAAGACTGAGCGGAGCTTCCACTTCCCTGGCGCCCTTGCCCTTGCCATCGCAGACTTTCGCGGAAAAGGCGAGCGCGACGCCGTGCTTCAATACAGCCAGCGCGAGCTTCGCGCGATAGATCTCGAGAATGGTCAAACACTCTGGCATGTCACGGATTGGTGGGGTGTCGAGCACAGCGTGGTCCGGACGATAGACCTCGATGGCGATGGCCATGACGAAGTCGTCGGGCCCATCCTTCTCGACCGAAACGGAACGCTTTTACAAACTGCCGCGCACGAAGGTACGCGGATGGACGCCTTCGACAGCCTCGCCGTCGGGGATATTCTGCCCGAGCCCGGGCTCGAGATCGCGCTCGCCGAGCAACATGGCAACGAAGAGACGATCGTTCTGAGTCCGTCGGGCGCGGGCTGGACTGCCCACCACGAACCGGGCGGCGTCTGGGCGATCGGCGAGTGCCGCTACAACCAAGATCCCGACAAGCTCGCTGTGGGCGACTTCGACACCGACCATCCGGGGCAAGAAGTCTTTGCACGGTCGTCTTGCGGCAACCACCCGTGGTTGATGAGTCGTGAGGGGGAGGTCATTGGGACCTGGTCGGTCGGCCGAAGTGCACCGCCTGGTTGGTGCCATGTCGGCGATTGCCGGGCCGAGTCAAAGGCCGGCGTTATCGAGCGGATTGTAGACTGGATTCGGGTCGATTTCCGCGGTGGTCGCAGTGCTCAGAGAGGAGAATACGGCATCGACATTGCGAGGCCGGTTCACTGGGACGGGACTGGCCGACAACTCCTCTTCGTGACTGAGCGTCATGTAGATGGCCAAATCGCGCTCGTCGATGCCCGGAACGGACTCTTCCTTCGCGTTTGGCCTGCCGAGGCGGCACGGACCTACGCCGCCGACGTAGCGGGAGATTTCCGCGAAGAGCTCATCGTACTGGAGGCACGTCGTGACGGGTCGGTTCTGAAGATCTTCTGGAACGACGCGGAGGCGACAGGACAACCGCGCGCGTCGCTATGGGACGATCAGCATTACCGCCGGACCCGGCAGAACTGGAACTACTACTCACCTTAACTGGGCGCTGAACAGCAACGGAACTCGTGTGGGAAGCATGGCTCGCAAGGCTTGCTAGCACCGGTGGGTGAACTCAATCGGTTGATTAGCGAATGGGCTTCTTGGATTCAATCTCCGCTCGGAAAAAACGATCCCTGCCCCGCCGGCCCCTTGGACAGCCGAAATCGTCTCTGACACTCCCCCCACATCACGCTACTTGGCGAGCGGCACGCCCGTATGAGAATTCGATGGGTACACGCTGGAGCTGAATGTGTGTCAGCAGATCAATTGTTGCGGCGCCAAGTCCATGGCATCTCGAACGTGGCACTCCAGATGCCAAGGTTTTCCCTCTTGGCTTGCTGTTGCTCGCCAACGTAGTCGCAGCTTTAGTCCGTGTAGGTCAACGCCCAGCCGTTGCGAACGAGCTGGGCGTTGGTGTGTTGGTTACCTTTCCCGCAAACGGCGACGAGCCGGCCATTGCGATCGACGTTCCGTAATTCGCAGTCGATCGATGGTCGAGCGACGTTGTCCGCCAGAGCGAACGCAGAATCCTTACCGCGTTTCCACGCGCTGCCGTCGTAGAGCATGAAATTCTGCCTGCTCTCGATTGCATCGATCTCTACGAGATGCCTGTCTGAGACGCGCTAACACCGATCGAGTAATCTCAACGCTTACTCGATAACGGGTCAGCGCGGGCAAGGTCGGCCACTACGGGTTTTGCAACTTTCTGGGGTGGCAACTCACCAAGGCCGTCTATGTCGCGAAGGCCGCCGGGTTCCGCGCGGCGGTCACCCTGCCGGCCCAATACAATCTGCTGGTCCGCGACATCGAATTCGAGATCGTGCCGGCAGCACTCGATGCCGGCATCGGCCTTCTGCCGTGGTCGCCTCTGGGTGGCGGCTGGCTCAGCGCCAAGTATCGGCGCGACGAGATGCCGAACGGCGCCAGCCGGTTGGGCGTACAGCCCTAGCGGGGCATGGAGGCCTGCACCCCGCGCAACGCCCAGGAAAGGACCTGGGCCGTCATCGAAGCCGTCAGGCAGGTCCCCGAGAGGCACAACCGCTCGTTGGCACAGGTGGCGCTGGCATGGCTGGCAGAAAGGCCGGTGGTCACGTCCGTCCTCGTCGGAGCACGCAACCAGACACAACTTGCGGACAATCTCGGGGTCGCCGATCTGCGACTGTCTACGGAGGATCTGGAATTCTTGAACGCCGTCAGCGCCCCGCAGCACAACGTCTATCCTTACGGTGACCAGGTAGACCAGCAACGACACCGGAAGATCTCCGGCGGCCGATAGTCTCCGCGCGGCGGCGCCCCCAATCTGACCTGACGCCAGATTTCCGGGCGTCTCGTCCATCTTTTTCCGGGAACGGCTTTACTCAGTGTCCCAGACCGGGCACCACGGCCCGTCGACCAGTCGGCGGCCTTCGTCGAGGCCACGGATCGTGACGATCTCGGAGTCAGTGAGAACGATGTCCTTCGCCGCGAAATTCTCGGCGATCCTTGCCGGGTTTCCGGAGGACGGGATCACGATGAATCCTTCGGCCATGAGGAAGGCGAGCGAGACCTGCGCTGCGGTGGCCCCGTGGGACATCGCAATCTCCTTCAATGCTGTGTTTTTGTTCACGCAGCCGCGCCCGAGCGGTGAATAGGCCGTCAGCGGAATTCCCTTCGCGCGGCAATATTCGACGATCGGGCCGTTCTGCATCAGCGGGTGGATTTCCACCTGGTTTGTGGCAATTGGCCGGTCGCCAAGCAGATTCAGCGCGCGGTCGATATAGCGTTTGGTGAAATTCGACACGCCGATCCGGTCGGCCAACCCCGCGTCGAAGACGTCGGCAAATTGCGCCATGTAATCCTCGATCTCGTATTCGTCCTGGATCGAGGGATAGTGGAGCAGCAGAAGGTCGACCTTCTCGACGCGCAGCTTCTCCAACGAGGTTCGGACGTGGGGCATGATCTGTCCCGGCCCGAAGCTCTCAGGGGCGACCTTGGTGGTCAGGAAAATCTCGTCGCGCGGGATTCCGCTGCCGGCAATTGCCGCGCCGACAAACTCCTCGTTGTTGTAGCCCTCGGCCGTATCGATGTGCCGGTAGCCCACATCGAGCGCCCGGCGCACCCCGTCATAGGCGTCCTGACCGTCACGGTTCCAGGTGCCGAAACCAACCTGGGGGATGCTGTCGAATGTTGTCATTTGTCACCTCTCCCGACTTCCGGACAGCGCTCGTTTGCGATGAAGTCGACCATCTTCCGTCCGTGTGTCATGTCCCGTCCTCAACGACGTACTTGCGCCAGTCGTGCTCCTCCTCGAAACCCAGCACTTCCCGGATCTTCCGGTTGGAATAGAGCGCTTCGTTTTCGCCGAGGTCTTCTGCCACCGGCACTCCAGGAAAGAAGCGCTCGGCAATCTCGCGTGCGGGCAGGTTGACCGAATTGGTATCATTGCCCGCATTGAAGATCTGGAACCCCAACCCGTTGGCCTTTAGGCATCGATCCACGATCTGCCCGAGGTCCCGCGCATCAATGTAGCCGAACATGTTCCGTCGCCGCACCGCCGGATCGGCAAAGAACCCGGGGAAGCGCGCGTATTCATGCGGCTCCATCACGTTGCCGATCCGAAGCCCGTAGATGTCGAAGCCGGAGCGGCGCTGGAAGGCGCGGCCGGTCTTTTCGTTGACCACCTTGGAGAGTCCGTAGCTGTCCATCGGGTTGGTGTCGTGGTCCTCATCCACGGGCAGGTAGTCGGGGTCTGCCACACCATCGGCGAAACAGACGCCATAGGTCGTCTCCGACGAGGCGAAGACGATCTTGCGGATGCCCAGTTTCACCGCCGCCTCGATCACGTTGTAGGTGCCGATCGTGTTTATTCGGAACGTCTCGTGATCGGGCTTGATCAAAATCCGCGGGACGGCCGCAAAATGAACAACCGCGTCAAAAACCGGCACGCCAATGCCGTTCTCCAGCTCGTCAAAATCGGCATAGCTCGTCATGACATTGAACATTGCACCGCTGTCAACAATGTCGGCGATCAGATTGTCGATGCCAGGTTCGTCGAGCGGTTTGAGGTCGACATTGACCACCCGGTGCCCCTGGTCCCTGAGATACCGACAGACGTGGCGGCCGGCCTTGCCCGACCCACCTGTGAACAGAATACGCATGGGTTGCCTCCTGGTGCGGGACGATCGCTGCTCGTCGCAAAGTCTCTAAAACAACGGTGCGCCCCCGAGCGCACCATTCATATGCAGAAGACGGCCTGTTTCAATAGTAATGAGGCGACGGACGGCGACATTGCCAAGGATCAAAGACTTCAACGAGCGGTGGCGTCAGAATACAAAGCGGCATAATGAAACAGCTGTGCCTCGCTGGTAAATGACGATGGTGGCTGTGTTCGATCTTCGGTTCAAAAGCGGCAATGGCCGCTAGTTATCGCTCTTGGCACTTGCAGTCTTGGCGTTCCCTGTCGTGTTGTGGCTCATCGGCTACTTGGGTGACGGCTTGGCAGGCTCTTCGGTCGCCTACTGCAACAAAATACCTGACTTCTTTGCGAGCGCTCTGTTCGCCTTCTACGTGTTCCTAGTTTTGAGTGGCTGGATCATTTTGGCAATACTCGTTGTTTCCGTAGTGGCAGTGCTTGTCCGTCGTCAGAGTTTTTCGGAGAGCGTGAGGCGTTTTCGTGGCCCGGGTTCCGGTTCGCTTTCTATTTGGGGTTATTCGGCGGCACTGTCGTGGTGCAAGCGGCGGGTCCGGATGGTCTGTTTCCTGATCTCCTCTCTCATGGACAGGATCTGAGCGCCTCGTCCGCGATAGACGTCAGCGGGTGCCAGGTTGCCCAGGCTCTCGGGGTCGCGGCGGTTGTTGTAGTTTTCGACGACGGCTTCGATTTTTCGTTCCCGGTCGCCGGGCAAATAGTAGTTTTCCAGCAGAATCCGGTTCGTCATGGTTTGGTGCCAGCGCTCGTTGGGTCGAGTGCTCTTGTCCCAGAACTCATCTGCGGCGCGGATGTCGACATGGGCTGGCGCGGTGATCCGGTCGGCGGCCTTGAAGATACGGTAAGCCGATGATTCTCACACAAAGTATTGCTTCTCGTCGGTGTATTTGACCGCCAGTTCCCGAGGTGTCAGGTCCTCGTGCTCCGGGGCGAACTCAACGGCATCTTCGCGGATATCGTCGGGAGTGCGATTCCACAGCCAGCACGACGCGGATCTTCTCTTCCGAGGAGTAATGCTTGCTGGTCTTTCGCTTGATCGATCTGAACAACCTGTCAGCGGCATCCTTCGATGTTCCGAGTGTCTTGTTCATCTTCGCCCCCTAGCGGCTTCGATGAACTCAAACCCTCCGTTGCTCAAACCGCTAATTCGCTCCGATGGGCGCCGACGTCAGACATGGGCGCGCTGAAACACAATTTCGAGCAAGCGCGGGCTTCGCCGATTGCACGGACGATGAGCTGGCCGTGCGGTTTCTCGACGTTTGAGAGAGCTTCAGGTTACTGAGAGCGACAGCGTACCGAGCCCTTCAACAGATGCTTCCATGGAATCGCCGCGTGCGACAGGGCCAACGCCCGAGGGGGTGCCCGACAGGATTACATCTCCCGCCGACAGTTCGAAGTATTCGGACAGATAGGAGATCATTTCCGGGACCTTCCAGATCATCTGGTTCAGGTCTCCCTCTTGCCGAACTTCTCCGTTTACCTTCAGCTGGACGAGACCCGAGGTTGGGTGCCCGACTGCCGAGACCGGGTAAACCGGGCCCGCCGGCGCGGACCGCTCAAAGGCTTTCCCGATCTCCCAAGGGCGGCCCATCTTCTTCATCTCGCCCTGCAGATCACGTCGCGTCATATCAAGCGCCACGCCGTAACCGTAGACATGATCGAGCGCGTCGCCGAGCTGGATGTTGCGCCCACCGGACTTGAGGGCGACGAGCATCTCGACCTCGTGGTGCACATCGTTGGAATGATCAGGGTACGGAAACTCACCGGACACATCGAGATTGTCGGGATTCTTCTGGAAAAAGAACGGAGGCTCCCGATCCGGATCGTGACCCATCTCGATGGCGTGCGCCGCATAGTTTCGTCCGATGCAATAGACGCGCCGCACGGGAAAACTGGCCTCGCTTCCTGCAACGGGAAGCGAGGCGACCGGTGGTGTTGGGATCACGAAATTCGGCATGGGTTCCTCCGGATTTTTGATGGACGGACAATATCTTTGCCTGCAACCAATAGGGAGATCAATTGCAACCAATCAAGCAGAAGTCAACAATTCCCTTGACTGGTCGCCGATTGGGTGGCGATATTTGCAACCAATATGAACAATCTCGCCAACCAATTATCCGACCGCACGGCCGACGTGGAACCGCCTACCCCGCGAGGAGAGGCGGAAATGAAACTGCGCAAGCTGATCGCGGACGGTGCCTACGCACCGGGGGACCGGCTTCCGCCGGAGCGGGAATTGATCGTAACACTGGGCCTGTCCCGCGCGCGGCTGCGCAAGGCGCTGGAGACACTGGAGAACGAAGGCCGGATCTGGCGCCACGTCGGCAAAGGCACTTTCGTTTCCAGCGAGGCCGAGGGTGCGGGCGTCGGCGTTCTGCATGAACTCGCCCGGCAGATTTCACCGTTCAAGATGATGCGCGCCCGAATGGCCATCGAACCGGCGATCGCCCGGGAAGCCGCGATGAACGCGTCGGCCAGCGCCCTGTCGCGGATCGACCATACGCGTGAAAAGGCGGTGAACGCCCCCACATGGGACGAATACGAGGAATTCGACGACTTGCTTCACCGCCAGATCGCGCTGGCGACGGACAACGCACTATTGGTTTCGATGTTCGATCAGCTCAATCAGGTGCGCCGCGCGGTCGCCTGGGGCAATGTCGTGCGCGCCTCCGTCCGTCCGCCGCAGGATCATACGAGCTTTGCGGAACACGACCGGATCGCCGAAGCCATCGCAGCGCGGGATCCGATTGCGGCACAGGACGCGATGCGCGCGCATCTCGCTTCGGTCGCGTCACGACTCTTCGGGGAGGTTTGAGACACCGAGCACAGGACCGGTCAACGAGGCGAAAGACCCCGGACGAGGCCGGCAAATGCAGACTGACATTTGTCAAGGGAGGACACCATGAGACATCTGCTCAAGCACGCTGCAATCGCCGCGTTTGCCGTAGGGATCGCGGCACCCGCCGCGCAGGCGGATACGATCCGTATCGCGCTTGCCGAGACACCATCAGACGAGTTGGCCGCCTTCTTCGTGGCGCTGGAACGTGCGAAGGCAAATGGCCTCGAATACGAATGGACAGCCTTTTCCGATGAAGAGCTGGCCATTCAGGCAGTGCTGAGCGGCCAGATGGATATCGGGTTCGGCACGCCCTACGCGGCCATGCAACGTTCCAAGGCACCGATCAGGATCGTTTTCCAGCTCTCGAAGCTGAAGTTCTTCCCGGTAACCTCTCAAAAATACGAAAAACTGGAGGATCTCGATGGCGAGCCGATCATGCTCCATTCGCGGGGCGGCGGTACGGATTCGATCGCCAACGTCATCGAGGGCAAATATGACATAACCTTCGGCGAACGCTCCTACGTGCCCGGATCAGCGAACCGGATCGTGGCCCTCATGGCCGGGCAGACCGACGCGACGATCGTGGATCTTTCCAACAAGAACAAGCTGATGAAACAGGCGGGCGACAAGTTCAACGTCCTGCCGATGTTCGAGGTAGAGGCGAGTGACGAGGCGCTCTTTGCCAATCTCGACTGGATCCAGAACAACGAGGAAGCGGTCAACACCTTCGTGGCGGCTTTGGCAAGTACCTGGAAGGATATGTCCGAGGACCCGACGATCATCAGCCGCGAAACCAACCCGGACGGTCCCATCGGCCAGCTTCCGGCGGAGATACTCGGCAACCTCGACACTTTCTACACCGATGCCGTCGAAGGCGGGCTCTATGACCCCGACGGTGGTGGCCGGAAGGCGGCCGAGGCCGACATGGAGTGGTACTCCGCAGCCGGTCAGCTTGAGGGCGACCCAGGCGACCTAAACATCGACGATTTCTGGTATATGGCGCCGCTCGACGCGGCGACCGGGAACTGACTCAGCATTGCAGCGGCCGGACCGGAACCCCGGGCCGGCCAATGCCGCATCACCCTTTACCGGAGGCATATCGGATGCTCACGCGCCCGACCCTTCTCAAGATCCTTTCCACGCTGATCCTGTTCGGCGCATGGGAGATCGCTGGCCGCATTCCGGTCAGCTACGCCTTCCCGACGTTCATCGAATCTATGCAGGCGCTGGCCCGCATGACCTTCGACGGGACGCTTTTTGTTGCCTACGGAGAAACGCTCAAACCGCTCGTCATCGGGATCCTGATCTCGACTGTTCTTGGCATAACCATCGGCCTTTTCATCGGGTTGAGTGGATGGTTCGACTGGCTGATGTCGCCCATCTTCATCGTCATGCAGGCTGCACCACTCGCTGCGCTTATCCCGCTTCTCGTCATGGCCTACGGGATCGGGCTGACGTCCAAGGTCTTTGTTGTCTGCATCATGGCGATGCCGGTAATCGTGCTGAACACGTCCAGTGCTGTCCGCAATACGCCGGGCTCGCTGAAGGAGATGGGGCGCTCCTACCTTGCCAGCGACACCGAGATCATCACCAAGATTATCATTCCCTCGGCATCGCCGCTCATCTTCTCCGGCTTGCGCCTGGGCATTTCCGCCGGGTTCATCGGGGCGATCCTTTCTGAGCTCAAGATCACCCCGACGGGCGTGGGCGACATCATCACTTTCAGTCGCTCAATTGCGGACTACCCGTCGATGTACGCGGCGATCTTCTCGATCATCCTGCTTGCAGTGCTTTTTCTTAATCTTCTGGAATCAATAGAAAACTACCTGTTCGAAGGGAACAACCGTGGATATGTCTCAGACTAAGAGCGCATTCGGGCAGGCTGCTTCGCTCGATACCGAGCACGCCGTCATTACGCGCAATATTTGCAAGAACTACGGGGCCGTCGAGGCTCTCAAGGACTTGTCTCTTGAGTTTCCGAGGGGGCAACTCACCTCCCTGCTCGGCCCGTCCGGTTGTGGCAAGACCACGTTGTTGAAGATCATTGCCGGGCTTCTGGAACCCACTTCCGGCGAGGTGGAGGTCAACGGGAGGCTGATCAACGGGCCTGGACCGAACCGCGCCTTCGTGTTTCAGGATTTCGCGCTGCTGCCCTGGGCCTCCGTCATGCGCAATGTCGCCTTCGGTCTGGAACTCCGCGGTATGCCGAAATCCGAACGTGAGGCGATTGCGGAGAATTACATTTCGGCCGTTGGTCTCTCGGGTTTCGAAAACAGCTATCCGCACGAGCTTTCCGGTGGAATGAGGCAGCGGGTCGGCCTCGCCCGGGCACTATCGGTCGATGCTAAGGTGCTGCTGATGGACGAGCCCTTCTCTGCCGTTGACGAACAGACCCGCCGCAAGTTTCAAGAGGACTTGCTGGGCCTCGTTCAAAACGAAAACAAGACATTCATCTTTGTGACACACTCGATCGAAGAGGCGGTCTATGTCTCCGACCAGATAGCGATCCTTTTGCCGCGACCGAGCCGTGTGAGCGAAATCATCCGACCCAGGGCGCTGCATGGAAAGGACGTTTCCAACATCCGCCGCGATCCGGAATATCTCGATATCGTCGACCAGATCTGGGCCTCGCTGCGCAGCTATGTGGAGTAAGTCATGAAAGTCGGAAATATCCAGCTTCCGGGCATGTCCTCGCTGCTCCTGTGGGGGCTGATCTGGGAAATCGTCGGCCGCTCCGGGCTCACCTTCTTCGTGCCCCCGTTGTCCGAGGTTATAGCGACCCTCTTTTCGGTAATCGGCACCCCGGCCTTCCTGACGGCATTGTCGGAAACCGCATATGCCTTCTTCCTCGGCGTCTTCTTTGCCATCGTCATCGGGGTGCCGGTGGGCATTCTGATGGGCAAGAACCGACTTGCGGACGAACTCCTATTGCCCTGGGTCAACATATTCCTGTCAGCACCACTGACCGCGCTGGTGCCGGTTCTCATGGTCCTCTTCGGCTTCGGCATGAAGTCCATCATTATCACCACCACGCTCTTTGCGATCTGGATCATCATCCTGAACGCACGCGCCGGTGTGAAGCAGATCAACCGGTCTCTGGTCGACATGGCGAAGAGTTTCCTTGCCACGCCGTGGGACGCATTCTTCAAGATCTACATCTGGGCGGCACTGCCGGAAATCCTCGGGGGCATCCGGATCGGGGTGATCCGTGCCGTGAAAGGGGTCATCATCGGCCAATTGCTGATCAGTATCGTCGGCTTCGGGGCGCTGTTCGAACTTTATTCCTCGAACTTCCTGATGGGGCACTTCTGGGCCGTGCTGATTGTCCTGTTCGCTATGGCCTTCGCGGTCTCCGAACTCCTGGCCTATCTTGAACGCAGAGTGTCTTACTACGCTGCCACAAGGTAGACCTGATCTTCAGAAACGACGGAGAACCACCACCCAAGTTATAGAAATAGTAACTGGCGGAGGGGACGGGCTTCGAACGTCAGATCCGGAAGCCGCTCCGGGCCCTTCTGCTGCGCGGCGGCCGGACGCGGGGAGCGCGGAGCTCCATGTTCCAGAAATTTCGAGGGGGGCGATCACTTCAGCGGACAGCAGAGACGACCTCCCGTGCCTTCGAACAACCGCCACTGACTTGGCTTGCGGCGAGACCCCGCACTCCGACGTTATGGATCATCTGCTTGGACCCTTCGACCATCGCGAACGGCCCACAGCTGCCATTCGTGCGAGCCGCACAAACGAGTGATTTGCCGACATTGCCGCCGTTTGTTGTAAACGCGAAGAGACAGATTGCGCGGAAGTGGTGGCGGTATCAACGTGGCGGGGAACTGAAGCCCGTTGGCGATAAGATGAACCGCTTCGTCCGCACAAGTTTGAGACACTCAGAGACGCACCATGGAAAGGCAACCAGTGTGGTGTGTTAGCCGAAGCCTCAAGTTCGAGCCGGCTATCGTTGATTGTTGGGAAGGTGGCGCCATTCCGTTGTGGGCGGCGCTAAGCTACGATTGTTTCTTTTCGCGAACTTCAAGCGAAAAACCAGCATCGAACCTACAGCAATGAAAGGCGGTACCCTGCGCGACCGTTAGGTGCAGACTTTTGACGGCCAGCCAATTGTGTATTCACAATTTATATTTTAAATACAGTTGCTTGCAAGGAGATTGTGCCGATTTGCCCACTATGTGGCGTGTCACATTCTTGTTACTTTCGTGTTATGGGATTTGAGAAACTCCCGGCGTGGACGCGCAGCGAGCGTACCGAGTCCCCCTGACACAACAACGGAAGGTGGACAGATGACACTTGTATTGCGTGCCACCGTTTTGGCGGCAGTTATCGCCGGCCTCGGCATGGTTGGCGGACTGACAGGTTCAAACGCTCAGGAGACTGAAATCACTCCGGCAACCCTGATGCCGGAAATCCCGGCACTGGAGGCCTGGCGGTCCTCACCCCACGCGGACATCACGAAGGAAGCCTTTCGCCATTGGGACGAGGAAGAAGACAAGCTTATCCCGGAGACCTGCGCCAAATGCCACTCGACGGCTGGCTACCTCGACTATCTCGGGGCGGACGGTACCGAGGCCGGCGTCGTGGATACAAAACATGCCACCGCTGCAGCCGAAGCGCCTGGTGTCGCCTGTATGGCGTGCCACAGTTCGGAGGCCCGAAATCGGACCGTCGTGACGTTCCCGTCCGGCGCCGCGCAGGAAGTCTTTACCCCAGATGTGCGCTGCATGACATGCCATGGCGGCCGTGCATCGACCGTTCAGGTCAACGCAAAGTTCGAGGAACTCGGTCTCACAGATGCCGATACCGGCCATGAGGAGCTTGGATTTATCAATGTGCACTACCGCCCCGCGGCCGCGACCCGTTTCGGTGGCGAGGTACAGGGCGGATACGAGTACGACGGCAAGGAATATGCGGGATTCTACTTCCACGATCGTGACTCGCAGACCTGCAACGACTGCCACTCTCCACATACGCTGAAGGTGAAGGTCGCGGCATGCACCGACTGCCATGACGAGGTCGATGCGGCAAATGCCGAGACAATGCGGCTCGTGCGCAGCTCCAAGGCGGACTATGATGCCGATGGCGACGTGGCCGAAGGTATCGATGCCGAAATCACCGCGCTTCAGGAACAACTCTATGCAGCGATCGTCGGATATGCGGACGGTGTCCTCGGCAAGCCCGTCGTCTTCAAAGGCACCAATTACCCGTATTTTTTCAACGACCTCAACGGGAACGGCGAGGCGGATGAGGATGAAGTGAAATATCCGAACCGCTATCAGTCCTGGACGCCCCGCATGCTGAAGGCCGCCTACAACTACAACTACGTCTCGAAGGACCCGGGGGCCTACACGCACAACCCGTTCTACTCGCTCCAGCTCAGCTACGACTCGGCCGTTGACCTGGCCGAGGGTGGTAGCGGTGTAGACGTGATTGGGGAGCGCCCGGAAGAGTAGAGAACCCCGGCATCCAAATCCCTGAGTTCCGCAACCGGCCGCGATACGCGGCCGGTTCCATCATTCGGATCACGATCTGCAAAGGACGACATCAATGGCTCTGCCATGGCTTCGCACCCTGATCCTTGCGCTCCTATTGGCAGGATTGACTGTGCCGGTTGCAATTTCCCAGACGGACATTGCAACGGTGTCCTCGTCGACGGCCGATCACAGCCAATTTGAAGACCTTCAGGGGCCGTTCAGGTCCGCCAGCGAGGTCAGCGACGCTTGCCTCGGATGCCACAACACCGGATCGGAGCAATTGCACGGGTCCATTCACTTCACCTGGACGGCACCGCAGGTGGAGAGCGACGCCCGGGACCTCGGAATGCTCCATGTGTCCAACGGGTTCCTGCTGTCCGTGCCGTCTAATCTTGACGCGTGTACCTCTTGCCATATTGCCGGAACACGGCTCGACGATATGGCGATGCTCGATGCGTCAAGCGATCCGGTGGCGCCGGTTGATTGCCTCACTTGCCACGAGCCTACAGGGCAGTGGACCGTTGCCAATTTTCACGAAAACGGCTCGGCCTGCACGATGTGCCACGATGAGAGGTTAAGGGGGGACACGCCCGAGGTGGAGGACCTTGCAGTGGCAGCCCGTTCTGTCGGTGCCACCACGCGCGCCGCTTGCGGGACCTGCCATTTCGACGCAGATGGAGGCCCGGGCGTCAAACATGGCGACCTGAACGCCGACCTGATCGCCCCTTCTGCGGACTTGGATGTCCACATGTCAGCCAAACCGGACGGCGCGGGTTTTACCTGCGCCACCTGCCATACAACGCGCGACCATGTCACGACCGGCAGCCGGTACACCGGGGCGCCGGGCGACAAACCCGATCGCCCTGCGCTGGCCGGTGCGGCGGCATCCTGCCAAAGCTGCCACAGCCCGACTCCCCATGCCGACCTCGGAAGTGGCGCGAGGCTCGACCGGCATATCGACAGCGTAGCCTGCGAGACTTGCCACATCCCCTCCTTTGCCCGTGGCGACACCCAGACTCGCGTGCTGTGGGACTGGTCGAGCGTGGGCGAATTGGACCGCCGTCGCCAGCCATATGTCGACAAGGAGAAGGACGGGACGGTCGCCTATGCCTCGGAGAAAGGCCACTTTGCGTGGGCGCGGGAAGTCGAACCGACGCTGATCTGGTCGGACGGAAAGCTTGTGACCCATCGGCCTGGGGACGTGGTGTCAGGCATTGCCACCGACGACGCGGACGAGCTTGATGATGACGCCCGCGAAGGGGATCTTGAGTCTATCGCAGCAGCCTTCGCCGAGGCCCCGTGGATCGCGCTTTATGGAGGCGAACCTGCTGCTGCGGACTCCCGTATCGCTCCGGTAAAAGTAATGAACTCGGTTATTCCGATCGACCAAGAAAGCCGCGCGCTTGTCTCCGTCCTGCTCGCCGGCCGCAGTCGCGACGCACTTTGGAACGACTTCCGCTGGGAAGATGCCGTCGAAGCTGGAATGGAAGAGGCCGATGCCCGGTTCAGCGGCGACGTGGCTTTTGCACGCGTCCGCCAGATGATCCCGGTCAATCACATGGTTGCCCCGGCAGAGCAAGCGCTCGAATGTGTGGACTGCCATGCCACAGACGGCGTTATCTCCGACCTTCCCGGCGGCTTTGTACCGGGGCGAGACCGCATTGGATGGCTGGACGCGGCAGGTTTGGCACTCATAGGCGCGACTTTGGCAGCGGCCTTCGTTCACCTGATCCTACGGCTCGGCTTCGGGCTCTTCCACAGGAAAAACCGTCATGGCTGACACGCGACAGCAGAGCGCTAAAGGCGTCTTTCTGTTTCCCCTGTTTGAACGATTCTGGCACTGGTCACAGGCAATGCTGATAATCGGCCTCATGGTCACCGGAGCCGAGATACGTGGTTACTGGGCCTTCGTCGGCTTCGAAAAGGCGTTGAACCTGCATATCATCGGCGCGTTTTCCCTGATCGTTCTGTGGACTTTTGCTATTTTCTGGCATGTCGTAACGGGCCAATGGCGCCACTACGTGCTTACCACCAAGGGTCTCTGGAAGGTTGTCCTGTTTTATGCGTCGGGAATATTCCTTGGCTCGCCGCATCCGTTCCGCCCTTCTCCCAAACGCAAGCACAACCCGATGCAGGCAATGGCATACCTGACGTTCCATCTGTTGATGGCTCCGGCAATCTGGATTTCGGGCGTGATCTTGTGGATCTACGGCAGGTACCCCGCGCTGTACCCCGACGCCGTTCCAGTTATCTGGATTAACGGCGTCCACGTCGCCGCGGCTTTCCTGATCGGGGCGTTCCTGGTCGCGCATCTCTACCTGATCACAACAGGAGAGACTGTCTTTGCACAACTTCGCGCAATGATCACTGGCTGGGACAATTTCGGAAAGGTCGAAGAAGACTGAACTGCCTGCAATCAGGGATCTGATTTCTTTTGAGGCAGGTTGAGAAAGAGGCGCACGGCTGCACTTGCGTCGATCCACACGCGGGAGTGCATCGCCTTAGTCAGTAGATCATCGCCGATGTCCTCGGCTCAGGTCATGCTGCACACACGAAATCACCGCGCATTTACGTTATCAGCAATGCGTAAGTCGCGGCCGCTCGCGATTTTTGTCGAATGACGGTAATGTCCGAAGTGCAGAACGCAGTACATTCCGCTGCGAATGGCAGAAATCCGCCCTTCCTGAAGACTTGAGCGTCCGCGAAGCGCAGCACTCCAGCCACCGGCAAGAACCACGGTGCATGGCACCAAGCCGCCATTCGTGGAGGATTCAGAGAACGGCCGTAGCCAACCAAGACCAATCGTTGCTCCCGAACGATCGACCAACCGCAAGACAACATAGTAAGGGGCCAGCTTAGCAGATTACTCGACCTCGACCTTCACGGCCACGACACGACCGGTGAATCGGGACTCCGCTTCAGCACCAATCTCCTCCACGACTGCTATTGCAAGGTCGATACCGACATCGGCGGTTTCGTCGGGCGAGAAGATCGTCGGTTGGGTCCGGTCTATCCGGCCCGTTGCGGGCGGGATGTCATCGACATAGAGCGCACCGTCGCCGCCATTTCCCGCCCTGCCGCCGTCATAGGCGAACTCGAAGCGGGTTTCGCGTGTACCTTCCGTGAGCGGTTCATTCGCTGCGACCGTGTAGCTTACGAAGCTCTCCTGTGGCCTCGATACCGGCGGGCCAATGGATCCCCATGCCGACCTTGGTGCCGCCAAAACCCGAGCCGACCTGATTCAACCATTTATGCGGCGTGTCGAAGGTCACAGCCCAACCCGCGACATAGCCACGGCAACAAGCGTTGACAGTATTGGCCTCATGCTCTCCTCCCTTCGCGGGACCTTTTTTGGGACGGTTGTTCCACTTGCGGTGCACCATGGCTCAAACGTGACAGCGCGCCTCTGGAACACCGGTGGCAATTCAGTCGTTGATGCGTATTGCAACGAAGGACCGGTATCCGCTCATCTTGGGATTGCCGCGCTCGCGAAGATCAACGTATCTCGCTCGCAGCGAAGCTCTGGTATTTCGGCAGGCCGGCCGATCGGGCCGTTGTACTCGATAGCGCCACCCGTAAGAGTCACCGCGGGTCGATACACTGGCATCACTCCAATTCGGGCTCCCCGAAGTTTTCTTGTCTGGAAGCAAACTTGGATGCCTATTGCCACCGGAGAGGCCTCACCCACTGGGGTCCTGGCACTGCAATCCCCCTGCCCGCCAATATGGGACAGCGTTTCGAGTATCACAGCTAAACCCCGCCTGGAGACGAGGGCGCCGACACGTCTGCCTGAGACGATCTCTGAGGTGGCAGGTCACTGATCGGCTTCTTGATCGCCCCACATTCGATCCCACGTTCGGGAGAATTGATCCGTCACACGCGTCCGTTTGGTTGATTTTTTGCTAGAAGGAGGTGTTGCCGCTAAAGCGAAGACCTTTAGGTATCTGATATTAAGCACTTGTTTTTACAATCCCACACCCCCATTGCCGAGAACCATTGGCCCCGGCGCGCGACCTCCTATTGGCACGAATACTCTCCATTGCGGGAAAAAAACTTCGGATGAGGGTATAGACGGGTTCGTGAGATCAGACCCGTAGACTATTGACCCGCCCCCTCCCATTTGCGGGGCGGCATTCAATGCTCGAGAGTTTCCCCGATGGAACGGATGGAAGACGAGTAGGCCAGTTTCCCATGGATCTCGCCGAGAACAGGCAGGGTCAATGCCATTATCCTACAAACTTTGCATATATCTTTTACTCTTAATGACTTGCCTAGTTCACCGGGCTTTGTGGAAATCTGGTCTTCCTGGTCTTCCTGGTCTTCCTGGTCTGCCCGTCATCCTCGCGGGTAGGACACGCGCCGAACGTCTCCCGCCCGACATTGGCTTAGGCCGCGCGCCACCCAGCCCGATGTCGCGCGTCCGACCCCGCATATTCACGGGAGTCAGGGAAACAAGAAGAAACAACAGGAACAGCTAATCATCGTATCCAATTGATAAGGCGACTAAATTGGAACCACATCAAACCGTCAGAAATACCGATTCGACGGGCTGTCTCTCCGCCATAAATCCTTGTCAGGCAACCGATCTTGATCAGAGAATTCTGCCGCCAGATCGAATACCCTACCCCCCTTACGCAACGTGCAAAAAACCAAACGACCGAAATTTGGGAGTTGGTCCGCTCGGATACGCACGCAATTCGTATCCATCTCGGCAGTGACGACCGGCGATTCGTCTTTTGGCAGATGACCGGCCGAAACGCACTGATCGCTGACCCTTCGGTACGGCTCCTCCATGCGGGACTAAACGGGTTGGATCGCGAACGCGTGTGTGTACGGTTATGCTCTTGCGACTACACAACGCCCGCTCAGCACGATACCACCAGTATACACCTGTTCCGGGAACAACGTTGGATTAGGATCGCAACAACTGATGACGATTTCCAAATCGCAAGCCGTAATCATCGGGGTCGGTGACGGGCTGTCCGCGTCCTTGGCGCGGGAGTTGATGGTCGACTACGACCTCACGCTGGCAGCGCGCAGCGGCGACAAGATGCAGTCCTTGGCCGAGGAGACCGGTGCGCGGACCGTTCTGCTGGATGCAACGGATGAAAGCGCGGTTTCGGCGCTCTTCAGCGAATTGTCCGAGCCACCGAGGGTGGTAATCTACAATCCTTCAGCGCGTGTTCGGGGGCCAATCACAGAATTGTCGCTCGACGATGTCCGCAGGGCCATCGAGGTCACGGCAATCGGGGCCTTCCTGGCTGGGAAGCATGCTGCAAGACGGATGTTGGATGCCGAACCGATCGATGGGAAACGCGGGACCATCCTGTTCACCGGGGCTTCCGCCGGGGTAAAGGGGTTTCCACAATCCGCGCCTTTTGCCATGGGCAAGTTCGCGCAGCGGGGCCTCGCCGAGAGCATGGCCCGTGAACTCCACCCGAAGGGTATCCACGTGGCGTGGGTCAACATCGATGGCGGGATTCTCAATCCCGGTCGCGTCGAACCGGAGGACAGTCCGGGTTCGATGCTCCGGCCGGAGGCGATTGCCCGAACGTATCGCCACCTGATCGAGCAGGACCGCAGCGCCTGGTCGAACGAGATTGCCGTGCGCCCCTGGGTCGAACGGTTCTAGGGACTTGGCTCAGTTCCTGCGAAGCGGATTTCGGCATGACCACCAGTGTGGCGACCGGTGCGCACTGGTGGCGCCTATTGGCGACACGCCTTCTGTTTGCGGTAGGTCTTCACCCCCTCGACGTGGCCCTGCGGAGCGCATTTCGGACGATCTCCGCGGCCTCGGCGACGGGGCGAATGGATGACGCGCCCGCTTTTGGATAATCAAACTGCCCGCCGCCTGTTTCTGGACCGGCACCTGCTGGTGCGCCCCGGATCGGGCCCCGGGAACAATGATGATCTGGACGGCGTGCTTCACGGACTCGGGTTCGTCCAGGTCGACAGCGTCAATACGCTCGCCCGCGCCCATGACCTGATCCTGTGGTCGCGCCGGGGCCGCTACCGGCCGGAGGCGCTCGAGCGTCTCGTCTCGCATCGTCGGACCGCATTCGAACATTGGACACACGACGCCGCGGTCATCCCGATGGAGTTCTACCCGATGTGGCGCCTGAAGTTCGCGCGCGACGAGGCACACATGCGGGCGCGCTGGCCGGCGGCGCGGCGCGACGGTTGGGAGGCCGAAACCGAATCCGTGCTTCGGCACATCGGCGACCATGGTCCGGCATGTTCAAACGATCTCGGCGGTGACGAGAAGAAGGGATCGTCGGGGTGGTGGGACTGGCATCCGTCCAAGACGGCGCTGGAATTCCTCTGGAGGTCCGGTCAGTTGGCGATCTGCCATCGCCGGGGGTTCCGCAAGTTCTACGACCTGACCGAGCGCGTCATCCCGGCAGATCAACTCACCCGGACACTTAGCGCTGGCGAAACCGTTGACTGGGCAATGTCGGAGGCGCTTCGGCGGCTTGGTTTTGGCACGAGCGGCGAGCTGGCGGCGTTCTTCGACATCGTGACGCGAGATGAAGCGAGAGACTGGTGCGCGCGGGCATTATCCGCCGGGCGCATCGTCGAGGCGGACATCGAAATGGCAGATGGCTCCCGGCGGCGCAGCTTCACGAGCGAGGCTCATCTCGACAGCGTACCCTCGCTTCCGGATCCATCGTCCCGCGCACGGCTTCTGTCGCCGTTCGATCCGGCTTTGCGGGACCGTGCACGCGCCGAACGCCTGTTTGGCTTCCATTTCCGGATCGAGATCTTCGTCCCGGAAGCCAAGCGCAGATATGGGTATTACGTCTTTCCGGTTCTGCAGGGCGATCGCATGATAGGGCGGCTTGACGCCAGGCGTGCCGGCAATGCTCTCGTCGTCAGCGCATTCTGGCCGGAACACGGCGTGCGGATGGGCAAGGGGCGGACGTCCGGCCTGATCGCCGAACTCCAACGGGTCAGGACCCTGGCCGGCGTCGATTCCGTCGAATTCGCAAATGGGTGGTTGCGGGCCTGATCCCCATGTCTGTCAATCAGAGCGCGTCCCGCGAACTGGATTGCGCCAAACCAAACGGTCTTTTGGCCCGGTGTGCACCAGATTTGCGAGGTATGGGCGCGTTCCTGCTGGCTTGCGTCCACGGTGTCCGGCGGGTCGATACCGAAAAAGACACACTCATACGTCGTCCAGCGCGACGTCGGTATCTCGAGCACGCGGACGTAGTAGAAGGCGCGCTGCGTGGGGTCGACCTCCGGGTCCTCCCAGAAAGCGTCGAGATACGGCGCGCCAATCGCGTTCGTGTAGATGGCCGTCTGCGGGTCCACCGCATTGCCCACCGGGGGGCAAGTTGCCGTCGGCGTCGGGCTGGCGATTGCCCGACCAAGCCACATCCAAGACGCGTTCCTGTTCCCCATCAGCCGATGTCCAGCCCTTCACCACTCGGATACGGTCGATATTGGCGCCGTCAGGGTCGCGTACCGCACGGATCAGCAGCCTTGGCGTGGCGCCCTTGGGCGGGGCGCTCAGATCAGCGCCCATTGGAACGCCCGCCTCGTAGCCGTGCGCAGCGAAGTCCGAGCGGGTCACGTCTGCTTCCTCGGACTCCCAGCCGGCGAAGACACGGACTCGTAGGCGCGTGCCCGTGGTCGCGAAAACCTCCTTTCGATTCATCGCATCCCAAAGCGCCTCGCGCGTGTTCTCCCGCGCCCAGACCGCCGCAATCCCGGAGGCGATCGCTTCGGCATGGATCAGGTCGTCGGAGGGGTCGTCCGGCGTCGCGCGGCCGGTGATCGTCTCCTCGTAGCGGATCGGATAGCCTGTCGGCTCGACGAGCGCGACCTTGCCGAAGAAGTTGTCCTCCACCGCGGTCGACAGACCCGTATGCGCGTCCGTGGAGCAGACCAGGCCGAATTTGAACGGGTTGCTACCAAGGTCTGCTTCGTCGGCAAGACCACGTTTCAAGGCGGAGCGGGCGTACTCCTTCGGCAACATCTCGGGTGTCTTCGGGTCGGGGCCGAAACTGCCCTTGAGCGTGACCGAAATCATCACCGGCAGGTAAAAGCGGGTCAGTTTTCCTGCATTACCCGAACGGCGACCTCTTCCAGCGCCGCTTCAATGTCCACACCCATGCACTCGAGGTTCTGTTTCTTGTCGATCAGCAGGAATGACAGGCCATGCACGAACGTCCACAGAAGGAATGCGCGGCGAACGACATCCTCGTCGATTTCCTCGCGCTTCAGGATGGCAGCGACCTCCCTCTCCACCACTTCGAGGGGCCGCAGTTCGCTGACGATTTCAGACTTCGTCTCGTCGAGTTCGCCTTTACTTCCGAAGATGAGTCGAAAGACGCCCGGCTCGCGCTGCGCGAAACCGACGTAAGTCCGCCCAAGGGCGCGAATCCGGTCGAGCGTCGCGGGTTCGTAGTCTTCGACGCTGGCGCGCATTGCATTGAAATGGCGCTGCATCCCATCGGCGAGCACCGCGGCGAGCATGTCGTCCTTGGTCTTGAAATGCCTGTAAGGCGCTGCGGTCGAGACGCCAGCGCGGCGGCAGGCCTCCGACACCGAAAAGTGATCGGGCCCGACCTCCTCTACAAGTTGTCTTGTAGCTTCAACGAGTTGCGCGCGGAGGTCTCCGTGATGGTACCGTTCCTTCCGGGGCAGATCTTTCGCGTTTTCCATGACCTGCGTCATGCCATTGAATGAGGGTCTTGTCAAAGTTAGAAGCTCTAACATATGTTAGAGGCTCTAACATTGAGAATCGGCCATGGAGTCCGGTATGTCAAAAATTTCCCGTCAAAGGCCTCTCCGCCGCAGATTGCTGACAGGTATTTCGTCCATCGCATTCACCGCGCTGACCTTTGCCGTCGCCGGAGTCGCAATCGTTCAGGGTGCCGACACGATAGCCCATCGCGCCGAAGCCGCCGCACCGCCACCCGTCGCGGAGGCGCTCCCGGTGACGGTTTCCTCCCTTCAGATCGAAACCGGGTACGAGACCGTCCGCAGTTTCGCTGGAAAAATCGAACCAGTTCAGGAAAGCGACCTGAGTTTCGAATTCGGCGGTCGCATAATCGAGATCCTCGTCGATGAAGGCGATCATGTCCGGGAAGGCGACGCTGTTGCCCGTCTCGACATTTCACTCCTTGAGGCAGAACTTGCACGTCTGAACGCAGCGCGTGACGCGCTGGAGGCGAACCTGTCTTTTGCAGCGCTTTCCGTGGAGCGGCGGCAGGCGTTGCAGGAACGTGGGTTTACGTCCATCGAGACCCTCGACCGCGCCCGCTTCGACCGCGATGTGCTTGCGGCGCAAATCTCGGAAACAGATGCGACCATACGGTCGGTGAAGCTCCGTATCGAGAAATCCGAGCTGCGGTCGCCATACAGCGGAACCGTAGGTGCCCGCACCATCGACGTCGGAACCTCGGTCGCGGCTGGTGTGCCGGTTGTTCGGCTCATGACGGATGGCGTGGCCAATGTGCGCGTCGGCGTGCCGCTCTGGCTGGAACCCGGTGAACTGCAGCGCGCGACACTGCACAGCGAGGGCCGCATGCTGCCCGCACGCCTGAACTCGGTCCGGCCGGACATCGATCCGTTGACCCGAACCCGCACCGCAATCTTCCGGGTCGAGTCGACCGACCTCCCCTTCGGCTC
Organism: Tropicimonas marinistellae; assembly: GCF_001509585.1. Lineage (GTDB taxonomy): Bacteria > Pseudomonadota > Alphaproteobacteria > Rhodobacterales > Rhodobacteraceae > Tropicimonas > Tropicimonas marinistellae. Next base: position 213,895 of record NZ_LNCI01000005.1, read on the forward strand.
CACGACATCTGTGCGCGTTCCCCGCACGGTGTCGCAACGCGGCGCCTGGGTCGATGTCCGCGCCTTGCGCGAGGGGGCATCGGGCGTTTGGACCGTCCTTGTCATTGATGCAGAGGACCGCGCCCGGCATCTTGCCGTGGAAGTGCAGGAGGTTCAGGGGGATCGTGCTTTTGTGTCCGGGGACATCGCGCCCGGGCTTCGGTTCCTGACCGAAGGGCCGCAGCGTGTCGTGCCCGGACAGCTTGTCAGGCCGATCGAGGCAAATTCCATCCAGCTTTCGATGGGGGAGAAATGACATGCCCCGCTCTCTCGCCACACTGACCTTCCGCCAGCCGCGCCTCGTGGCGCTGATCCTGCTCGTCCTTGTCTCGGCGGGTTTGTCATCGCTGCTGTCACTCGGGCGGCAGGAAGACCCGACGATCACCAACCTCTTCGCGACCGTCACGACCAGTTTCCCCGGGGCCGATCCCGCCCGGGTGGAAGCGCTCGTTACTGCACGGATCGAGGACGAACTGCGGGAGATCGCTGAGGTCGACACGGTCTCCTCGGTCTCCGGGCAAGGCATCTCGGTGGTGTCGGTCGAACTGCTGGAGACGCTTGACGACACCACCATCCAACAGGTCTGGTCGGAGGCGCGCGACGCCGTGGCCGACGCCAGCCAATCCTTCCCGGCAGGGGTCGGGACGCCCGAATTCGATGCCGAAGGGATCTCCGCCTATTCTGCGGTGATCGGCGTCATCGCGGAAACCGAGGCAACCCCGACAACCGTACTCTCGCGCCACGCCGAAGCGCTCGCAGAAAGGCTGCGCAGCATTCCCCAAACCCGAGCAGTGGATTTGTTCGGCGCCCCGGAAGAGGAGGTGCACGTCACTCTGGATGCCATGGCGCTGGCCGCCGTCGGCATCACTGTGGACCAAGTGTCTGCCGCGATCACGGGAGCGGACGGCAAGGTCCAGGCCGGTCGCCTTCAGGATCGGGACACGAACCTTGCAATTGGTATTTCGGGCGAGGTCGAGGCCCTTGACCGCCTCCGTGGCATCCCGCTCCGCCAGGGAGCCGACGGGGCGGTCCTAAAACTGGGCGACGTGGCCGAGATCAGCCGCGGACCGCGTGCGCCGGCAGAAGAGCTGGCGCTCGTTGACGGACGTCCGGCGGTTCTGGTCGGTGTGCTGGCGCAGGACGGCGTGCAGATCGACCGCTGGTTGGCGTTCGTCCGGCAGGAACTTGCCGCGAGCGCCGATTCCGTACCGGTCGGCATCACGGAGACACTGCTCTTTGACCAGTCGACCTACACGCTCGACAGGTTGGCCGACGTCGGCACGAACATGGCAATCGGGGTCGCCATCGTCGTGGGCGTGCTGTTCCTCACCCTCGGCGTGCGCGCCGCCGCCATCGTCGCGATCGTGCTGCCCGTGGTGAGCCTGGCGACGCTTGCGACCATGAACATCATCGGCCTGCCGATCCACCAGATGTCCGTGACCGGGTTGATCGTCGCCCTCGGCCTGCTGGTTGACGCGGCAATCGTCATGACCGACGAGGTCCGCAAGCGGCTGGAGGGCGGGATGCCCCGCGCCAATGCAGTCGGCGATGCCGTGCAACGGCTCATCGCCCCTCTCATCGCCTCGACCGTGACGACGGCCCTTTCCTTCACGCCGATGATCCTGCTGCCTGGTCCGCCCGGTGACTTCGTCGGCGCGATTGCTATTGCGGTGGTTTTGATGCTGCTGTGGTCGCTTTTTGTTGCCCTGACCGTCACGCCGGCGCTGGCCGGGTGGCTGCTTTCGGCGCCTCGCTCCGAGCGGAAGTCGGTGCCATCCGGTGATGTTTTCGGTCGGATCTTTGCTGCCTCGCTTCGCTGGTCGGTGGCTCACCCGCTCAAGAGCATTGCCTTGTCGTTGATCCTTCCCCTTCTGGGCTTTGCCAGTTTTCCCACCCTGACCGCGCAGTTCTTTCCCGGCGTAGAACGCAACCAGTTCTACATCGAATTGGATATGCCGGCAGGCACCGCAATCGACGCCACCCACGCTGTCGCCAGGGAAATCGACGCGCAGCTTGCTGCCATTCCCGAAATCAGTAAGGCCTACTGGACGATCGGAAAGTCCGGCCCGGCGTTTTACTACAACATCACCGGGGGGCGCAGTCGCGAACCCGGATATGCGCAGGCGATGGTGACCACGACAACCGAAGAGGCCGCCGCACGCCTTGTGCCGATCCTCCAGCAGCGGCTGGACACGGATTTCACCGAAGCGCAGGTCATCGTGCGCGGCCTCGTGCAGGGCCCGCCGGTTGCGGCGCCGATCGAACTTCGTTTCGTCGGGCAGGATGTCGAGGTGCTGCGCCAGATCGGCGACGACGCCCGTGCGGTGATTGCAGGGCTCGACTTCACGACGCAGGTTCGCACGACCTCCAGCGGTGGTGCGCCGCGCCTGCGCTACGAGATCGACGAAATCAAAGCACGGCAATTCGGCGTCTCACTGACCGACATCGCCCGCCAGCTCGAGGTCGCGCTGGTCGGTGCCACCGGTGGGTCCATGGTCGAAGGCACAGAGACCCTACCGATCAGGGTCCGTTTCGATGCCCGTCTGCGCGGCGACACGCTGGGTATCTCGGACCTGCCCATCCTCCCGCCAAACGCGGCCGATCTTGCCGCTCAGGGCTCGTTTCCCGGCGTACCGCTTTCCGAGCTCGCGACGCTTCGCCTGGAACCCTCCGAGAGCCCAATTGTGCGGCGCAACGGAGAACGTACAAACACAGTGCAGGCGTTTCTCGTACCCGGCCTGCTGCCCGAAGAGGCGCTGCAGGGCGCCCTGGCCGCGCTTGACGCTTCCGGGTTCGACTTGCCCGCCGGCTACCGCCTCGAACTTGGCGGCGACAGCGATGCCCGGTCCAACACGGTCGGCAACCTCATGGCCTCCGTGGGGCTCATCGTGACCCTGACCATCGCCACCATTGCGCTGACCTTCAACAGCTTCCGCCTCACGGCTGCGGCTCTGGTCGTCTGCGTACTTTCCGCCGGGCTGTCCATCCTGTCGCTCGCGATCCTTCAGCATCCCTTCGGCATCACCGCGATCATCGGCGTGATCGGTTCTATCGGCGTGTCGATCAACGCCGCGATCATCATCCTGACCGGGTTACAGGGCGATAGGCGTGCGGCCGCGGGGGACCGCGCCGCGATGGCCGAGGTCGTCGCGAACTCGGCGCGGCACATCATTTCGACGACGGTGACTACTTGCGGTGGTTTCCTTCCGCTGATCCTCGAAGGCGGTGGTTTCTGGCCTCCGTTCGCAACCGCGATTGCCGGCGGCGTATTGCTCTCGACCGTGGTGTCCTTCTACTTCACACCGGCGCTTTTTGCCTTGATTTCCCGGCCGACCTCCGCCGCCGAGACAGGGCATACCCTGCCCTCCCCTGTGGCGTTACGCGTTGCGGCGGAATAGTCCGCCGACTCCGCCACGGGCCAATGCTCAAAGCCGCAAGGTCCCTGCCGGCGGTCGACGGATGGCAAAAAGCGCCGCCGGTCAGAACATCATGCAATCGGCCCCGGGGGGCAAAGGGGCCGACCCTTCGGGCAACGTGGGCGTGTAGTCGAAGCTCACTATCTGCGCATCGGTGTCGAAGGCAATGAAAAGCTGGTTCGACCCCGGACGAACTGCGACCCCTTCCGGGTCCAACCCGTATTCGTGCAGCGGCGCCGTCGCCAGCAGCTCGCCGTTTTCGTCGAATTCGTAAAGGCTATTCGTGCCCTCGAGGTCATCCACGATCAGCAAATGCCCGGTTCGTGGATCGCGGGCGATGCCCTGGGCCTCGCTCAGCGGTGGCGTCATCGTCATCGTGTCGATACGGCGCAGGATACGTCCATCAGGCGCGAGCCAGCTCAGGTATTCCGGATCGTCTTCCACGGTGATCAGGGAGCCATCCCGATCGATGGCAATGCCCTCCGTGTCGGCCCACCCGCCTTCGATTTGGAATGGCGCACCGACTTGCTCGCCGTTCTTGGTCAGACGCTGGAACATCCCTGCCCCATCGGCCACGAGCAACCCATCGCCTTCGATCGAGATGGCCTTGATCCTGTTGAGGGCAGAACCTATGCGCCTCAACTCGTCGCCTTCGAGCGTGACCAGTATGGCCTCGGGCCCCTCGTTGGCGATCCAGAGGCCGCAGAAAGTCGGATCGTAGTCGATGCTGGCCGGTCGATTCAGGAAATAGCTATTCGTCTTGCGAAGATCCAACGCCGAACCCGGCGAGGCGATCAGGACCAACAGTATTGGCAAAACTCGGTGCATGGCGCATCTCCGGTTGTCGCCGGCCGATTGTGGCATCAAGTGCGGCGTCGTCAAAGAAGTACGAGGTTCGTCCTTGGCGTCAAATGAGGAATCAAATGGCGTTCGTCAGTCTGGCGAGCCCTTGTGGATTGAGTTGGCGTTCCTTCGGTCGCCGTCAAACCAGCCAAGTCACCCTTAACGACAGGCTGCGGAGTTCCTCGAGGGGCTTGTGCGCCCCAAAAACCAATCCGGTAAAGTTGTTCACGACGGCATCACGCCGTCTCAAAGGCCCCTTCAGGTTTATCCACCTCCCACACTTCGCGCCTCAGAACGTGGTGACAGCCCTCGTCCCCATCTCGATTGCGCTAGCGAAGCATCGCCGCGATCGTACCACCCATTAATCGGGTGTTCGGTGGGGGGCGACCCTCCTCGCCATCCGCTCCGACCTGCGACCTGCGACCTGCGACCTGCGACCGTTCGTATCCTGCATACGCCCGTGATCTAGGTCGCGAACCAAAGAAATCGGGTCGCCAACCACGAGACTGCCAAGTTATGCCTTGCGAAAATGGAGATTGCCGCGTCGGCCCTCCATGTCGCGCACAAGACGTGCTGCGGGAAACACTGAACCCGGTTCTCCTCACGCCGCAGGAGCTTTGACTCTTCAAGCCAAGCCACAGCCGTCTTCGCTCTTGTGTCGTCCGTAGCGTCGTCCCGCTGGAAATCGCGGTCCTTCTCCCTCTTCAGGATCTCGCCCGGTGTCGCAACGATCTCACCGCTCTTCCGCGTTCGGGTATCTAGCCGCCGCAAGGCTTTCAGGATTGTCGCGATCTCGTGTCGGGAAAATCGAAACCGAGCACTCAGCCCAAACCGGCGATCCACGTCTTCCGTGTTGAGAGAAAGCACATACCTGGCTGGGCCCCGATCTCGACCGGCGCGGCGGGCTTCTCGAAAGTAGATTTCAAGCGAGCCAGTCACCTCGCCAATGCACATTCGAAGATCTGATCAACTAGCAGCCTTGGACGGCGTGGCATCGGCGGCTAGGGTCGGTTTGGCGAAACTCGGGGGTCGGAAACACCGGTGGCAAGACGAGGGGCACGCGAGAGATGACGGTTGGGAAGAATACGGCATGGTCCCGGTGGGTGGGTGTGTTGATCGCCATCGCATGTATGGCCGTTGTCTTCCCATTCGCCGCGCAGGCACAAGATCGAAGTGCCGTCGAGCGCCAGTTCCAGGCGTGGCTCGAAGCGACCGTCTGGCCGCGTGCACGGGCGGAAGGTGTCTCCCGCCGGACCTTCGATGCGGCGTTTTCCGGCGTGAGCCTGAATTGGGAACTGCCTGATCTCGTGCCGCCCGGCGCGCCCCGCAGAACGCCCAAGCAACAACGGCAGGCCGAGTTCGGATCGCCGGGCCGATACTTCAGTCGCGGCGGCATTGATGGCGCGACTTCTGTCGGACGAGCCATGGCGAAGCGCCATGCAACGACGCTGGCTGCCGTTGAGCGGAGCACTGGCGTACCTGCGCGGATCATCCTCGCGATCTGGGGGCGCGAAAGCGGGTATGGACGGGTGGACATTCCGCACAACGCCTTCGAGGTGCTCGGGACCAAGGGCTTCATGAGCACCCGAGCGGATTACTTCACCGGAGAACTTATTGCAGCTTTGGTGATTGCGGAGGCGCAGCATGTCCCCGCCGGGAGGATGAAAAGCAGTTGGGCCGGCGCTCTTGGTCAACCTCAGTTCATGCCTTCGAGTTTTCTGTCCTACGCGGCCGATGGTGACGGCGACGGTCATGCCGATATCTGGCGGTCGGACGCCGATACCATCGCGTCGATTGGAACCTACCTCGCGCGGCACGGCTGGGTGTCAGGCAGAGACTGGGGCTTCGAGGTGAGAGTGCCGGAAACGCTCTCTTGCGCGCTGGAGGGCCCGGATCAAGGCCGGCCAATCCGGGACTGGGAGGCAATGGGCTTTGCACGTGTGTCGGGCCGGCCATTTCCGGAGCACGAACGGGGTTCAGAAGGCTACCTCCTGATGCCGGCAGGACGCCACGGGCCGGCGTTTGTCGTCACGCCGAACTTCTACGTCCTGAAGGAATACAACATGAGCGATCTCTACGCGCTCTTCGTGGGTCACGTCGGAGATCGCATTCAGTTCGGGGTTGGAGATTTTGCACGGGGTTGGGACGACGTGGGACGTCTCTATCGTTCAGAAATCGCGACCATCCAGCAGGCGCTCGAGGCGACGGGGCATGACGTGGGCGGTGTCGACGGTCTCCCGGGCTTCAAGACCCGTCGCTCGATTGGACGTTGGCAGGAGGCAAATGGCCGACAACCGACATGTTTTCCGACGGCAAGCCTGGTTTCGGCTTTCTCGAAATGATCCACGATCTTGGAAGATTGGAAGCAAGTCGCCCCGCACGCAATTGAAACGAGCGGGTTGGCACGTACAGCCCCATCAAGCTGAACTCCCCATCGCCGAAACACTCGCATCGTTTCAAATATCGAACTGATCAGCCATTTTTTCCGATAGTGTTTCCAGACACTGAAACGACTGTTGATCATTCAACCAGGCCGCAGCACGCGTCGAGCCGGCGATCTTGCGTGGTTCTGCACGGAGGGCCACGTGCATTTTTCCGCCCGTCCCTGACTGCGGCGCGGCGCCTTGGCGACAAGCCGCGCTGCTGCAAAACGCGAAAGCCGTCGTTGCTTGCATTGCCGAGCATCAGTGCGACGGCGTTCCTTCGTGCATGACGTGATGCTGACAGCGACAGCCCACCCTTGGTCGCGAGCGGTGACTTCATCCGAGGCTCATTGGACGGACGAATCCGGATCGAACGTAGTTGAGGTCAGGTCGTCAGGTCGCCTCTGTAACGCACCGTTTCGGCGCGTCTGGTCGCCGTCTCGTCAAAGCTCAGAGGACCGCGAATCGTAGCTTGAGCCGGTGTCCGGTTTCTGGGTGTGTGGCTTAGAGAAACGATGGTGGTAATGCTCGTGAATTGTTCGAAATCACATGGAGAATTCGACACAAAATCTCCCTAAAATGATCGAAAATTAGGGTGACTAATTTTTCATTAGTATTTATGATGAGTGTGCAGGTAACGAGTATGTATGTTTCCGATTGTAGCGAAGAAGGGTGTGAGATGAGTGTTGTAACGAGTTTGGCCGCAGTGGCACAGTCTGTTCTTCCCGTGCCGCAAGGGGCGAGAGTTTTGATCCGTCCCACTGTTTACGAAGGATCCGAGGGCGCATGGAAGGCCGGGCTATGGTTTGTTGGCATACGGCGCATCCGGGCCGTTGTCATGCCGCTGGACGGCGGGAAACCAATTGCCCTGGCTCAGGATCTGTCGGACGCAAAGGAAGCATCCGACCTGGCAAGATCCTATGCACAAGTTGCCGCAGGAATTGACCTGCCGCCGGTAACTCCACCGACTCAAAATACCGAAACCCTCGTGGATCATTCCGAAGAAGCAGCGACGCACTGATTTAGTGATCCGCGGATGCAAGTCGTTTCGATTGCCCGGTCACGATTTGAGAAGCAGATTGCGGTATCGGTGTTCGCGCTTTTGAAGAGAGCCACAGCCCGGGCAACCACCGTATGGCGACCGGGTTTCGGGAGAAGAACCTGCCTTGTCTCGACAAGACGCCCGATCATGCCTCGTTTGGGCGTCGAATGGGGCTGAAGGAGATCTCTGGACGCGTCTTGTCCAGTATCCGCCGCCTTATCTGACTACTCTCGCGCCGCGAACCAGACCGTCTGGGACGTCCGGTATTAGCCTAGAGTGGCCATACGAGCAGGATCATCGGGACGCCGACAATGACGACGATGATTTCGAGCGGGAGTCCCATGCGCCAGTAGTCGCCGAAAGTATAGCCGCCCGGGCCGAGGATCAGCGTGTTGTTCTTGTGCCCGATTGGAGTCAGGAAGGCGCAAGAGGCAGCAACCGCGACGGCCATGAGGAAGGGGTCTGCGCTAACCCCCAGGCTGCTTGCCATCTGTATCCCCACCGGCGCAGCGACAACGGCCGTTGCGGTGTTGTTGAGCACGTCCGAGAGCGTCATGGTGACGATCATGAGCAGGGTCAGGAGCGCCCAGGCCGGCCATCCCAGCCCTATGCCGACAAGGGCATTCGCGATCAGTGCCGTACCGCCGGCACCGTCGAGCGCGGCGCCGAGCGGGATCATCGAGCCCAGCAACACCACGACGGGCCACTCGATGTGGTCATAGAGGTCCGAAACCGACAGGATTCCTGTCAGGACATAGGCGACGACGACAATGCCCAGAGCCACCGGGAGGTAGAGCAACCCAAGCGCCGCCAGCGCGACCGCCATGCCGAAAATACCGATGGCGAGCCAGATCTTGGTGAAATCCGTGACAAGGAGTCCCCGGTCGGCGAGCGGTAGAACGCCAATCCAGTCTGACACGGCTTCTTCGTCGCCATCAGGGGTCAGGAGAAGCAGGATGTCACCCGGGCGGACGACCGTCCGGCGCACCTCCTTGGTGATCCGGCGCCCCTCCCGCGAAATTCCAAGCAGGACCGTCCGTTGCCGCAAGGCAAGTCCGAGACTGCGGGCCGTCTTTCCGACGATGCGGGCGCTCTCGGGGACGACAGCCTCGACGATGGTCAGGCCCTCGCCCGCGATCCCAAGGCGTTGCCGTTCGTCGTCGTCAGTAAACTCCAGCGAAAGCGCCGCGCGAAATTCGTCGAGAGCTTCTGGACGCGCCTCGAGGACAATCGCGTCGCCCTGCTTCATCAATGTGTTCCGCTGCAATCCGTAGCGACGGTTGCCATCGCGGGTCAGCCCGAGAATGGCGACATCGTTCTTCTCCGCGGTCTCGTAGACCTCGAAAAGCCTCTTCCCCTCCAAATCTGAGCCGGCCGGAATCTTCAGTTCAGCCACGTAGTCCTTTACCCGCTCGCGCGCTTCGGCAAGAGCTCCGTCGCCGCTTGCCTTCGGAACCAACCGCCACCCGATCAGTGCCACGAAGCCCAACCCCGCAACGGCGATGACGCCGCCGACAGGCGCAAAGTCGAACATCCTGAAGCCTTCGCCTAATTGATCCCTGCGAATCCCGGCGATGATGATGTTGGGAGGCGTGCCAATGAGTGTCACCATGCCGCCCAGGATTGTGCAGAACGACAGAGGCATCAGCGACAGGCGCGCCGGGCGCCCGGCTTTCCTGGCTGTCTGGATGTCCACCGGCATCAGCAGCGCCAACGCCGCGACATTGTTCATGAACGCTGAGAGGACGGCCCCGATCCCTCCCATGAATGCGATGTGGCCCGCGAGGCCGCGCGAGGTATCGACAAGGTTCCGGGTAATGAGGAACACCGCGCCAGACCGGACCAGGCCCGCGGAAACAACCAGAACAAGAGCCACGACGACCGTGGCAGGATGACCGAAACCGGCAAAGGCGTCTTCTGCGGGAATAACTTGCAACACGACCGCGGCGAGGAGTGCCGAGAAGGCGACGAGATCGTAGCGAATACGCCCCCACAAAAGTAACGCGAAGACCGCGCCGAACAGGGCGAAGAGGATGGTCTGGTCGGCTGTCATCCGTAATTTCTATTTGTTTCCGGACGACTGGTCCACTGGAGGCTGCGAAGAACGGGACCAAGTGTTCTTTTCTGCGTCGGTTTCTTACGCGGCTGATATCGAGAAATTGCAAACACCGGCTGGCCGACCTCAGGCGTGGTAAGAGCAACCTTTGGGGTGCGACCGTTTCCGCAGTCTTTTGCCCGCCATGACCGAGTCCGCTAGTCAACTACGAGTGCTGGTCCATCGGTAAAATGCAGCAGTGTCGGGCGGCAGTGCGGAATCCGGAACATCCGGCGATGGTGGTCCGGAGTCATTCGTCTATCGCGACAAGGTGGCTCGTTTCTGAAGAGCAGAGTCCGATTGCGACCTTCGTTGAAAGATAGGCACATGGGCATGCGGTAGGTATGCCCGCGAGACGGGTTGGATTGGGGGAGTAGCCTCCGGCGCAAACGCGCGCACCCCATTGATAAATAAGTTCTTCTCTGAAGTTGGTGCCCGAGGAGAGACTCGAACTCTCACGCCCGTGAAGGCGGGGGATTTTGAATCCCCTGCGTCTACCATTCCGCCACTCGGGCCACCGGTGGCCTGTGTACCCGTCGTGGAACGGATATGCCAGCCCCATTCATACACTCGCCGCCGCCACGTCCGACCGATCGACAGGCAGGCAATGGCCCCGACATGCCGTCGCCAGAGACCGGACTCGACAATTCGCCGATGTGGCCGCTCCACGCGTATAGGCGCGCTCAGTCCCCGGCCGGTGCGATCACAGGTGCGTTGGAAACCGGACCGATAATGGACGGTTGGGCATTGATCTCTTCCACGGTCAAGCCGGTCGCCTTTTTGTAGCGATCGGAGAATTCGCGGCGCTCGGCTTCGCTCATCACGGTGTCGATATCGTCGAACCCATCCGGAGCGCGGTCTGCCACGGCATCGAGTACGGCGTCCGGCCCCTCGTTGCGGTTGGCGAGGATGATGCTGTTGACGGGGTTCCGGCGGATCCGGTCGTAGCTCCAGAGTGCGTCGGGAATTGCACCCATCTGACCGACCTCGCGCGCCAGAACGCGGGCGTCGAGGATACCCTGCGACGCGCCATTTGATCCGATGGGGTACATGGGATGCGCAGCGTCGCCCAGCAATGCGACCCGGCCCTCCGTCCAATGGGGCAGCGGGTCACGGTCCACCATTGGCCATTCCCAGACATCGGTTGTGCTGCCGATCAGCGCCGGTATGTCGAGCCAGTCGAATTTCCAGTCCGCGAAACTCGGAAGCACGTCGTCGATGCTACCTTTGCGGCTCCAGTCCTGGCTGTCGTAGTCGCGGTCAGGCGTTAGCGGAAGGTCCGCGATCCAGTGGACAAAGCTTTGTGTTTTACCCCTATCTCCAATTGGATACGCGACAAACTTCATTCCCTTCGTTCCGGAGATCGTCATTGTACGCCCGTCCAGGAACTTCATTGCCCGCGCCACGCCCCGCCACATCATCGACTTGCGCCAGTTTGCAGCGCCGGCATCGGGGAAGAGGACTTTCCGCGTATGGGACCGCGCGCCGTCGCTGGCAACCAGCAGGGAGCCCCGCAACCGGTCAATCTCGTAACCGTACTGCCGGTCGGTGAGCACAACTTCCAGCCCGCGGGGTGTTTCGGACCACTCAGATACCTTTGCACCGGCCAGGATAACCTTGGGGCCACAGCGCTCCACCAGGGTTTCATGCAGCATCATCTGCAATGCGCCCCGGTGCACCGATATCTGCGGATAGTCGTACCCCGCAGCGCGCCCGCGCGGTTCCGACCAGACTTCCTGACCTCGGTTATTGAAATAGCTGGTACGCTCCGTCAGGACCCCGCTGCGCTCCAACTTGTCTTTCAGGCCGAGGTCATAGAGCTCCCGCACAGCGTGCGGTTGCAGGTTGATCCCGAAGCCGAGCGGGCGAAGAACGGCAATGGCCTCGATGATCCGGAACGGCACGCCGACCTGGTGAAGAGACAACCCCAAGGTGAGGCCGGCAACGCCGGCGCCGCATATCAGGACTGTCATAGGTGATTTCCCCCAGTTGGTTTCATGCGTTCAACGCCTCCACCCTATGCGTTCGGCCTGCCCGAGATTGCAACCGCGGTTTGCGATTTTCTTCGCGAGGCATGAAGCAGGTGCATATCCGCTTCCGGATCAGTGGCGGCCTATAACCGATCCGTTCCAAACGTGTCGCATGCCGTCAAATCGCCGGTTTCGACACCAATGGCGAACCAGCGCTGGCGCTGCTCGGAGGTGCCATGTGTGAATGTATGGGGTCGTGGCACCCTGCCCGCTTCGCGTTGCAGCGTGTCATCCCCGATTTCGCGCGCCGCCACCAAAGCCTCCTGCAAATCGCCCCGTTCCAACGTACCCAGTTGTTCGTGAGCGGCCCGCGCCCACACGCCTGAATAGCAATCGGCCTGCAGTTCAATCCGAACCGAAATCGCATTCGACTCGGCCTGGCTGACTTGCGCGCGGATCTGGTTTGCCTGGCTGAGAATACCAAGTTCGTTCTGCACGTGGTGAGCGATCTCATGTGCCACGACATAGGCCGCTGCAAAATCACCGCTGGCGCCGAAACGATCGCGCAGCTCGGCGAAAAAAGCCGTGTCCAGGTAGGCCTTCTGATCGACCGGGCAATAGAACGGCCCGGTTGCGCCGGAGGCATTGCCGCAGGGCGATTGCGTCACGCCGGAGAACAGCACCAGCACAGGCGGCTGGTAAGGTGTTCCGACCTGCGTTTCGAAGATATGCGACCAGACTTGCTCGGTATCCGCCAGAACCACCGAAACAAACTGCGCTGCCGCCTCCTCTTCCGCGGAGCCGGTATAGCCGCCGGTCGTGCCCGGGTTCCCCTGGCCGGCCGGACCCACAAGTGCGGAGGTGTCGATGCCCAGAAGCCAGCCAATGCCGAGGATGAGCAGCAAGCCGATGCCACCAACGCCGCCAACCGTCCGGGCCGTGCCAGATCTGCCACGCCTGTCCTCAATATTGCGGCTTCCGCGCCGGCCTTGCCACTTCATAATACCTTCTCCCGCTTGACCCCGGGGACCACCCGTGATGTTTGCACATTGACTATAACAGGAACACGACTTTGCTTCGCGGATTATACGACTGGACGATCTCTCTCGCAGCCGGAAAACACGCGATGTGGGCCCTGGCAATCGTCGCTTTCATTGAAAGCTCCTTCTTTCCCATCCCTCCAGACGTGCTGATGATCCCCATGATCCTCGCCACGCCGCACAGGGCTTTCCGCATTGCGATGGTGGCGATGGTCGCCTCCGTGCTCGGCGGCATGCTCGGTTACGCCATTGGCGCATTTGCTTTCGAGCAGATCGGCAAACCGATTCTCGAGCATCTCGGCAAGGCGGACAAGATGGAAGCCTTCAACGAGCGATTCAACGACTTCGGATTCTGGGCAGTGCTGATCGCCGGGCTAACGCCATTCCCCTACAAGGTCATCACCATCATGTCGGGCTGGACCGGCCTGCCCTTCTGGACATTCATGGTAACTTCCATCATCGCGCGCGGAGGGCGGTTCTTCCTCGTGGCAGGTCTGCTGTGGAAGTTCGGTGAGCCAATCCGCGACTTCATCGAGAAGCGCCTCGGGCTGATGCTCACGCTGTTCGTCATCCTGTTGCTCGGCGGGTTCTATCTCGTGAAATACCTATGACGCGCCGGGGCTACCTGCTCGTTGCCCTCGCGGGATCGGTGCTCAGCCTCGCGGGTGCATTTTTCTTCCAGTACGTCATGGCGATCCTGCCATGCCATCTCTGTATTCTCCAACGCTGGCCCCACGCGGTCATGGTGGCAGTCGCAGCCGTGGCGCTCTTCCTGCCGAAGACGGTTTTCATGCTTGCCGGCGCGTTGGCGGCAGTGGTGAGTACCGCGTTGGCCATCTACCACAGTGGTGTCGAGCGCAAACTCTGGGCGGGTCCGAGCGATTGTACCGGCGGGCAGGACTTGTCGGGACTGACCGGCGCTGACCTCCTCAGCACCGATATAACCATCGGCGTGGTGCAATGTGACGAGATCTCCTATTCGATCCTTGGTCTCAGTTTCGCGAACTACAACATCCTTCTGTCGCTGGGCCTGGTGGTGATCTGGGGGCTCGCGGCCCGGTCCCGGGCATAGCCGAACGAGGCACCCGCTGCTTGCAGGCAAGGGCTTGCAGATGCTTCCAACCAGCCCTTTCCGAGGATGCTCCGGTTACGGGTCCATCGCGCCGTCCCAGTCGTAAACGACGATGTGCTCCGTCTCCCGACCGCCGATCCCCCGATAGAGCGCCCGTGCCGCTTCGTTCTCCATTTCTGTGGCAAGCCAGATGCCCTTGCACCCTCGATCCCGCGCGATCTCGATCAGACATTCGCACAGGGACGTACCGATCCCGCGGCGCCGCATATCCGCGTTCACACCCACTTCGTTGATAAAGAACGCGGGTTGCTTGTCCGGATGGAGGAGAACGTTTCCGGACGCGAACCCGACAACTTTGTCTCGGACCGTTGCGAAGACGAGCTCGTGACCCGGATCGTCCAGGAATGTCGCCAATTGCAGGTCGTCGACAGCGTTGTCGAAAACATCGGCGCCAAGCAATTGCGAAGCGTTTCCCTTGTTCAGAACGTGATATCGGATGGCATCAGTCATCTGCCACGCATAGCGGTCCATCCGTGGGCCTCGCAACCATTGCCCTTGCTCCCTGGGCGTTGTCTATTGGCCAGTGCGATCCACGTGAGGAGCGTTCCGGATGTCGGCGCTTTATCGGTACGCGCTGTCTTCGTTCCGGAGAAGCGCCAGCGGCGTCGCTTCAGTTCAACAGAAACTCGCCATGAACGTTGCGCCATTCGCCCGGTCCGATTTCTTTTCGATGAACGAAGCGAACGGAATGCAGTGGGCCTTCGATCTTCTCCTGCCAAAACTCTATGAAGCGAAATAGCCGCGGGTGATCGGGCGCTAGGTCATAGTCCTGCCAGATGAACGTGTTCAGCACGTTTCGGTAGTCCGGCATCCGGTAAAAGAATTCCGCTGTCGTCAGCCCGTATCCCGATAGCATGAGTTCGGTTTCGCGCGTCATTCGTGTACTCCTGTCATTGCCTGTGCCAAATAGGATGCAGCGACAAACATCTTTCCCAAAGAAAACAATCTGTTGGCACTCTCTTGCAATGGCTGATAGGGGATTTGCGCCGCCGCCATTGCACCCGATATGGCGGATCGGCTAAGATGCGCCAACAAGATATAGCGGTGCGCGCAAATCGCAGGCAGAGAATGACCGACACTCCGGAACCCCCTGAAAACCAAGAAGAAGATCGCCCAGAGCGCCCGGCATTCGATGGGCCGACGATTTCGATCTCCGATGAGATGAAAAACTCCTACCTCGATTACGCGATGAGCGTGATCGTGGCGCGCGCGATCCCGGATCTGCGCGACGGTCTCAAACCGGTGCATCGGCGCATCCTCTACGCGATGCACGAGACGGGAAACACGAGCGATAAGGCGTACCGGAAATCCGCGCGGCCGGTTGGCGACACCATGGGAAAATACCACCCACACGGCGACGGTGCGATCTATGACGCATTGGTGCGGATGGCGCAGGATTTCTCCATGTCGCTGCCGTTGCTCGATGGTCAGGGCAATTTCGGATCCATGGACGGCGACGCACCGGCAGCGATGCGTTATACCGAAGTCCGAATGGACAAGCCGGCCAATTTCCTGCTGGCCGACATCGACAAGGACACTGTCGATTTCCAGGACAACTACGACGGCAAGGACCAGGAACCCTCCGTCCTGCCGGCGCGGTTCCCCAACATGCTGGTCAATGGCGCTGGCGGTATTGCGGTGGGGATGGCGACCAATATTCCCCCCCACAACTTGGGCGAAGTCGTTGATGCAACACTCGCGCTGATCGAGGAGCCCGATCTCTCGACCGAAGACCTAATCCAGTACATTCCGGGGCCTGATTTTCCCACAGGCGGCGTCATGCTGGGCCGTTCCGGCGCTCGAAAAGCGTACCTGGAGGGGCGCGGCTCGGTGATCCTTCGGGCCAAGACGCGGGTGGAAGAGATCCGCAAGGATCGTTACGCTATCGTGCTGGACGAGATTCCCTATCAGGTCAACAAGGCCTCGATGATCGAGAAGATCGCGGAGATGGTCCGCGACAAGAAGATCGAGGGTATTTCCCATGTCGCGGACGAATCTGACCGCGTGGGGGTTCGCGTGGTCATCGAGTTAAAGCGGGATGCGACCCCGGACGTCGTGTTGAACCAACTCTGGCGTTTCACGCCGATGCAAACCTCCTTTGGCTGCAACATGCTAGCGCTGAATGGCGGCCGTCCTGAGCAACTTACGCTGCGCCAGTTCCTGACCGCCTTTGTCGACTTCCGCGAGGAGGTCGTTGCCCGCCGGACCGCGTTCGAACTACGCAAGGCACGAGAGCGCTCCCATATCCTTTGCGGCCTCGCCGTCGCTGTTTCCAACGTCGACGAAGTTGTGGCGACCATCCGGTCGTCGGCCGATCCGGCCGAGGCCCGCGAAAAGCTGATGACCCGGCGGTGGCCAGCCGAGGACATCGCGGATTACATCCGGCTGATCGACGATCCGACCCACAAGATGAACGAGGACGGGACCTACAACCTCTCCGAGACGCAGGCGCGCGCGATCCTGGAACTGCGGCTCCAGCGGCTCACGGCCATGGGGGTCAAGGAAGTCACCGACGAGTTGGAGGAACTGGCCGCGAAGATCGTCGATTATCTCGACATTCTGCGCTCGCGCGACCGGATCATGAAGATCATTTCAGACGAGTTGCGCGAGGTGCGCGAGCAGTTTGCCGTGCCGCGCCGCACCGAGATCGTCGACTGGTCCGGCGATATGGAGGATGAAGACCTCATCGAGCGCGAGGATATGGTCGTCACGGTGACGCAGTCCGGCTATATCAAGCGGACACCACTTACCGATTTCCGTGCGCAGAGGCGCGGCGGCAAGGGGCTCTCCGGCGGCGGGTTGAAGGACGACGACGTGGTCACCACGCTCTTCGTCGCCAACACGCATACGCAGCTCCTGTTCTTCACCACCGACGGGATGGCCTACAAGCTCAAGACCTGGCGCCTGCCCTCGGGCGGCCGTGCGGCGCGTGGAAAGGCCATCGTCAATATCCTGCCGATCCCCAATGGCGTCTCCGTGGCGGCCATCATGCCGGTGGACCGGGACGAGGAGGATTGGGACGATCTTCAGATTGTTTTCGCAACCTCCGCAGGGACGGTGCGTCGCAACAAGCTGTCGGATTTCACCAATGTCATGCGCAATGGCAAGATCGCGATGAAATTCGAAGGCGAGCACGAAGATACTCAGCTCATCGACGCCCGGATCTGCTCGGAAGACGATGACATCATGCTCGTCACCGACAGCGGCCGGGCGATCCGTTTCCCGACCACGGATGTTCGTGTGTTCAACAGCCGGGCGTCTGTAGGCGTGCGTGGGATCAAGCTCAACAACGGTGACCGCGTGGTTTCCATGTCGGTCATCCGCCACTTCGAGGCGAGCCCGCAGGAGCGCGCGGCTTATCTCAAGCAACGGCGTTTGGTTGCAGGCGCAACCGAGGAAGTCGAAGCGGACGAGGACGAGGCCGAGGTGGAAGCAGGTCAGCTTTCGCCGGAGAGATACGCGGAGATGTCGGCGTCCGAGGACCTGATCCTCACCATTACCGCCGGCGGCGCGGGCAAGACGAGTTCGAGCCACGACTACCCGGTGCGCGGACGCGGAGGTATGGGTGTGGCGGCTATGGACCGCGCAATGCGCGGCGGGCCGCTCGTCGCTTGTTTCCCAGTGGAGGTGGACGATCAGATCATGCTTGCCACGTCGACCGGGCAATCCATTCGCTGCCCGATCGATGGCATCTCCTTCCGCTCGCGCGGGGCTGGGGGCGTGCGTGTTTTCCACACCGCCGAAGGCGAACAGGTCGTCTCTGTTGCGCGGATCGCGGAACAGGGATCTGACGAGGATGCCTTGCCCGAAGACGATGCCGAAACCTGAGCAATCTGGGCCATTCGGGGGCGCAATTGTGCCCCCGAAGTAAACAGTCTGTACCGAGTTCCCTTAGAAATAGTGCGATTCTGCATCCCGGTCCGGTGGGGCGGAAACAGTTTGTCTCCAACCTCAACCACATTCATTGACCGGAAATTCCTCTTTTCATCCCCGTCATCGCCGCAGTTCGGCACAATCCTGTCACCGGACCGGAATTGTCGCTTCGGGGGTCGGATGTGCCATTCATGCGCAGCGAATGCCGCCACGCGACGGAATGCGGGAATGAATCGATGTACAACATTGCGAGGGATAGATTGGTACTGAGTTCTGCGGGGCAAAACCTGCTCCGGATCCTGATTGCATCCTATTTTCTGGCCGGAGCAATCGGAATAATCCCGGGAACGGATCTGACACCGATGTTCCTCCGTTTCCTGCCCATGCCCCTCGCCGGGCTTGCGAGCGGCAGCCTCGTTTTCCTGCTGTCTTACCTCGTGATGATCGGGGTCTGGCTCCGTGGTGCCGCTCTCACACTGGGAATTCTCACCTTCTGGTCGAGCTACCTGCGCATGCTGGATCTCGGCATCGTCGACGAACTCGGCGGGTTCTGGCGGGATCTGGCACTGATTGCAGCGCTTATGCTGACCTATGCCGAAACCGATCCGCGCAACCACGGCAAGCGCTCTCCCCTTCGGCGCAAGATCGCGCCGCGCACGGTCGACCCGCGGGCGGTCGTCATCCCGGAAGAGGACGAGAAGCAACCGCTCACCGCCCAACGGGCCCGGATCGCGGATCGCCGCCGGGAGCACATGCGCGAACCGGTATCGGTGGAAGAACTCGAGGACATTTTCCGCGAGGAATTCGAAATCGCTCGCTCGAACTGACCGCAACTGCGTTCGACATACGGGCACACAATGAAGAACCGGACCAGCATTGGTCCGGTTTTCTGCTTTCAGCGCGTACGGTGCGCAGGCACACGGGGCGCCATTCACCGAAAAGCGCATTGCCGGAACACGCGGAATCCACGACCCTGTGCCTTTTCAAACCGCAGGCTATCCCCTAGATCGCTTGCATGACACGCGCAATTCACATCGTCGGAGGCGGAATGGCCGGCTCCGAAGCCGCCTGGCAAGCCGCACAGGCCGGTGTTCCGGTCGTTCTGCATGAAATGCGGCCGAGCGTCGGCACATTTGCCCACCAGACCGGCAACCTTGCCGAGATGGTCTGTTCCAATTCCTTCCGCTCGGACGACGACGAGAACAATGCCGTCGGCCTGCTACACTGGGAGATGCGGGCGGCCGGCGGGCTCATCATGACAACCGCTGACGCACATGCCCTGCCCGCCGGTGGTGCGCTGGCGGTGGACCGCGATCCGTTCTCCGAGGAGGTTACGCGAAAGCTGCGCGCGCATCCGCTGGTGACGGTCAAGGAAGGTGAGGTCACCGCCCTGCCCGGCCCCGACGACGGCCCAGTCATCATCGCCACGGGCCCGCTCACGTCCGGCGCGTTGGCTGATGCGATTGCCGCGGAAACCGGCCAAGAGAGCCTCGCGTTTTTCGATGCCATCGCTCCCATCGTCTACTTTGACTCCGTTGACATGGGCACAGCCTGGATGCAGTCGCGCTACGACAAGGGCGAAACAGAGGAAGAGCGCACCGCCTACCTCAACTGCCCCATGACCCGCGACCAGTACGAGGCGTTTATCGACGCCCTGCTCGTCGCAGAGAAAACCGAGTTCCACGACGGTGAAACAGCTCGGTACTTCGACGGTTGTCTGCCAATCGAAGTGATGGCGGAGCGCGGCCGGGAGACACTGCGGCACGGGCCTATGAAGCCGGTCGGGCTTACCAACCGGCACAAACCGGACGAGAAGGCCTACGCGGTGGTCCAGCTCAGGCGCGACAATGCGCTCGGGACACTCTACAACATCGTGGGCTTTCAAACGAAGATGAAGTACGGCGCGCAAGCAACTGTATTCCGGATGATTCCCGGCCTGGAAAACGCGCGTTTTGCGCGTCTGGGTGGCATTCATCGAAATACATTCATCAATTCACCTACGCTGCTTGACGGTGAAATGCGCCTGCGCAGCAAACCCCATATTCGACTTGCCGGGCAAATCACCGGCGTAGAGGGGTACGTCGAAAGCGCCGCAATGGGCCTATTGGCCGGGCGCATGGCGGCGGCCGAAGTTCTGGGCCACGTCTTGCCGCCCGTGCCCGTCGACACCGCCATGGGCGCGCTGGTGACACATATCACCGGTGGCGCAGACGCTAAGACGTTCCAGCCGATGAACGTCAATTTCGGGCTTTTCCGCCCTGTGGAAGCCAAGGGCGGGCGGCGCGGTCGAAAGGTCCGTTACAAGCTCTACACAGACCGTGCGAAAGAGGCCTGGCGCAATTGGCTGGAAACCGTCACGCCGCCCGAATCCGCCGAACGAGAACCTGTAGCACCGTGAATTACGTTCTTGCCCTCCTGCTACCACCGCTTTCGATCATGCTGGCTGGACGTCCATTTGTCGGGATCATCGTCTTCCTGATCTGGGTGCCAGCGATCATTTTTTCCGGCGGGCTCACCCATCCCATGTTCATCTTGCTGGCCTGGCTGCTAATTCATCAGAGCAGCGTCGCGCGCGACCGCTGACGCATTCGCGGTTCCTGTTTCCGGTTCCATCCGGATTGAGGATTGGCTGATTCATGAAGAGTAGACATCCGGCGACGCCCCGCGACGACCGCTTCACGGCGAGGTTTCCCAGATCAACGTTGGCGAGCGCCCGATGTCGCGATACGAACACGGGATGATCACGCGTTTCGCACCTTCGCCGACAGGACCGCTCCACCTCGGCCACGCGTATTCAGCGGTTCTGGCCTATGAACTTGCGCGCGAAGCCGGTGGGACCTTTCTTTTGCGGATCGAAGACATCGACCGCAGCCGCGCGCGGCAGGAATGGGAGAGTTTGATCTATCGGGACCTTCATTGGCTTGGTCTCGACTGGCCGGTCCCCGTGCTCCGTCAATCCGAGCGCCAGCGTGCCTACCGCGACGCGCTGGACGGGCTTTGGCGACGCGGTCTTCTCTATCCGTGTCGCTGCCGCCGACGGGACATCGCCGAGGCAAGCCGGGCACCGCAGGAAGGCGCTGGCCCGATTGTCGGACCCGACGGGATCGTCTATCCCGGCACCTGCCGGAATCGCCCGCGCCGCGGTTTCCTGCCTGACGATGCGCTCCGTCTTGACATGGAAAAGGCCGTCGAAATCGTTGAAACTGTTTCATTCATTGAAGATGGGCGTGGAAGCCACGGGGAAACCGGCGCATTTTCGATTTCGGCGACACACTTGATCGAGCATATCGGCGATATCGTATTGGCTCGGCGCGACATGGGAACATCCTATCACCTCGCTGTCGTGCTCGACGATGCCGCTCAGGCGATCACCCACGTCGTGCGCGGAGAGGATCTGTTCCCGGCCACCGCAATCCACGTGCTATTGCAGAAGCTCATGAACCTTCCGACGCCCCGTTATCATCACCACCGCTTGATCCGTGACGATTCTGGCAAGCGGCTCGCCAAACGCGACGACGCGCGGGCAATATCGAAATACCGCGACGACGGAGTGTCGCCACTGGAGGTCCGCCACATGGTTGGCCTATAGGGCGTTGCGCCATTCGAGGCGCACTACCATCTCATGCCATCGGGGTGAGGATTTCGACCTCGTCACCCTCTCTGATCGCCGTGTAGAAGCAACTTCGGCGGTTGGTATGGCAAGCCGGCCCGGTTTGACGAACGATCACCAGAAGGCAGTCGCGGTCGCAGTCGACCCGCATCTCCACCAATTCCTGCACATGTCCGGAGGACTCCCCCTTGATCCAGAACGAACTTCTGGATCTGGACCAATACGTTACACGGCCGCTTGCAAGTGTCTTCTCAACGGCCTCGGCGTTCATCCACGCCATCATTAGCACCTCACCGGAGCCTTCTTGCTGCGCAATTGCGGGGATGAGCCCCTGTGCGTCAAAGCACAGGCTCTGCGGATCGAAGGCCATCGGATGCTCCTTTGCATTTGTAGCCGCACCGGATATGAAGAGATCTACCGCTCCGGAGGACAGGCAATGGCCGCCGAAACCGATCTCGTCAAGCTCTATTCCGGACGCATTCTTGCGTTGGCGGCCGACATCCCGCACCTCGGTCGGCTGGACGCCCCTTCTGCAACGGTTGTGAAGCGGGCGCCGCTCTGTGGTTCGACCGTTACGGTGGACCTTGTCGTGCGTGGCGGTCGCGTTGCCGAATTTGCCCAAGACGTGAAAGCCTGCGCACTCGGGCAGGCATCTGCGGCAATTCTTGGCTCTCAGGTGATCGGTCGAGACCGCGCCGAGATTGAACGTGCGAGAAACCAGTTGGCCGCCATGTTGCGGCAAGGTGGCCCCGTGCCGGACGCGCCTTTCAATGGGCTTGAAGTTCTGCTTCCGGCACGTGACTTCACGAACCGACATGCTTCTATCCTGCTGGCCTATGACGCAACGCTTGAGGCGCTGGTCGAAGCGGAGAAGGCGGCCTGAGGCCTGCACGGCGCCCAAGGCTGCCTTGCACGCCCGACTTCGCTGTTGCCGAGGTGCCTCCGCGGGCGTAGAGCGGGCACGATGGGGCTCGCCGCACGTGCGTGAACTTCCGGTCTACGACAGCGGCAAGTACGGCGACGGGTTCCGTTGACTTTGGTCAAGGTTGCCCCGCCCATGTGTGATAGCTGCGTGTCATGACGCCGACTGCCCCCGAAAACAGCGCCACGACAGACCAACGCGTGCCGTTCCGTCTTGCCGATGTTCCGGTGCCACTCCTGCCGTTGCAACCGATATTGTACCGCATTGTGCGGCGCATAGCGCGGATGCACCCGGAGGTCTTCGATCGGCTGGGGGCTCATCAACGCACGGATTTCGTGATCGACCTCACTGATTTGCCGCTGGCGCTGCACTTGCGGCCCAATCCTCGCGCGCTCGTCTTCCGGGCGGTTCGAAAAGACCGCCTTCCGCCTCACAAAGCGCATATCGCGGGCGACGTGCTGATGCTCCTTCGGATGCTGGATGCGGAAATCGACGGCGACGCGATTTTCTTTTCGCGCGATCTGCTGATCTCCGGCGACACGGAAGCAGTGGTGACGTTGCGCAATGCGCTCGACGACGTCGAAGGTTCGATTGCCGAGGATGTGGCCGACATGTTCGGCGCGCCAGGACGGCTCGCACTTCGACGACTACGCGCCTTGGCCGAAAACTCCGAGTGACAGAAACGAAGGCAATCGAAATGACGACAGGTGAACTCGTCTGCCCTGCTGGTACACCGGCCGCGCTGCGAACAGCGGTGGATGCCGGAGCGGACTCGATCTACTGCGGATTTCAGAACGCAACCAATGCACGAAATTTCCCAGGATTGAACTTCACGCCCCAAGAGCTTGGAAAGGCGGTCCAATATGCGCACGAGAAGGGTGCGAAGGTACTTCTCGCGCTCAACACCTACCCGCCCGAAGGTAAGTTCGGCCTGTGGCGCGAAGCGGCCGACCTGGGGGCCGACCTCGATGTGGATGCCTATATCGTGGCCGACATGGGTGTTGCCGCCTATGTCGCAGACAACCATCCGGACAAGCGGCTTCACCTGTCGGTGCAGGCGGCGGCCGCCAGCCCTGATGCGATCCGCTACTACGTGCGCGAATTCGGTGTAAGGCGGGTGGTGCTGCCGCGGATACTGACGATCCCTGAGATCCGCGAGATCAAGCAGGAGATCCCTTGCGAGATCGAAACCTTCATCTTTGGCAACCACGGGCTGATGGTGGAAGGCCGGTGTTCGCTGACCAATTACGCTACTGGCTTGTCGACCAACATGGACGGCGTCTGCTCCCCCGCGCATCTGGTCGAGTACCGCCGCGACGCCGAAGGAGGCATGGCGACGCGCCTTGGCCCCTTCACCATCGACCGCTTCGGACCGGACGAAAGCGCCGGCTACCCCACGATCTGCAAGGGGCGGTTCTGCAATTCGGAGCATCCTGAAGGATACTACGCCTTTGAAGAACCGATAAGCCTGAACCTCTCGCGCCTTTTGCCTGAACTGATGGACGCCGGCGTCAACGCGTTCAAGATCGAGGGCCGCCAACGCAGCCGCGCCTACGTGAAAAAGGTAGTCGCCGCATTCCGCGCGGCGGTGGACGATATCCGCGACGGCCTAGAGCCTGCCCTGTCCGATCTCGCGGCACTGACCGAGGGACAAAAGCAGACCGAAGGCGCGTACAAGACGAAGAAATGGCGGTAGCAGCATGACACCCGGACTGACGATCGGCCCGATCCACTACTTCTGGGCGGCGGAGAAGAAGCGCGATTTCTATGCCCGGATTGCCGACGAGGCGCCGGTCGACACGGTCTACCTGGGCGAGGTGATCTGCTCCAAGCGTCAGCCGTTTTTTGACCAGCATCTGCCCGAGGTGGCGGAGCGGCTGTCGCGTGCAGGCAAGCGGGTCGTATTCAGCGGGTTGGCCGAAGTCATGCTGAAGCGCGAACGCAAGGCCTGCGCCGAGCTGGCCGGACAAAACGAGTTGGAGATCGAGGTCAACAACGCAGCGGCGCTGTTCCATCTGCCACCTGGGCGCAGGCACCGCATTGGCCCGTTCATGATGGTCTACAACGGCGAAACCCTGGCCCATCTGGCGGAGCGCGGCGCAACCCATGTCACGGTTCCAGTGGAGATGCCCGCAACATCCGTGGCCGGCATGGCGCAGCGCGCGGCTGCACTCGGGGTTGGGCTGGAGGTGCAGGTCTTCGGCCGCGCTGGTCTCGCGACCTCGGCCCGCTGCTATCATGCGCGAGCCTATGGGCGCACGAAGGATAATTGCCAATTCGTTTGCGAAGAGCACTCCGATGGACTCCCGCTCGACACCCGCGATGGCGAGGCCTTCCTACGGGTAAACGGCATCCAGACCCTGTCGCATTCCTATGTGAACCTCTTTGCCGAAGTTCCCGCAATGGCGGAAATCGGTGTGACGGATCTGCGGCTGTTGCCGCAGGACACCGACATGGTCGCCGTCGCCAGCGTGTTCGACGACATACGGAATGCTCGCATTGACACGACGGAGGCCGAGGCGCGTTTCGACGAGATCCCGATAGAGGCGCCATTCTCGAACGGCTTCTGGTACGGGGAAGCCGGGCACCGCCGGATCGAAGCCAACGCACGCCCGCTGGCCTGAGACGGAACAGCCGACCGCGACCGCTCCCGCCCGTCGTGGGCGCATCCCAGATGCGCCTCCTTCCTTCGGGCCCGCCCGCGCGTGTTCCAAGCGCCTGCGAACGGTCAAGCCGGTGGTGTCTTCGTCACGTTATCCTAGCCGGTAATTCGGGCTTTCCCTCGTGATCTGGACATCGTGGACGTGGCTCTCCTTCAGGCCCGCGCCGGTAATCCGCACGAAATCGCACTTGCCCCGCATTTCATCCACCGTGGCCTTTCCGGTGTAGCCCATGGCCGCCCGAAGCCCCCCCACCAGTTGATGGATGACCGCACCCGCGGAGCCCTTGTAGGGTACCTGCCCCTCGATTCCTTCCGGCACCAGCTTGTCCGAAGCGGCGTCTTTCTGGAAATAGCGGTCGGCGGATCCGCGCGCCATGGCGCCGAGGCTGCCCATGCCGCGGTAGGATTTGAACGACCGTCCCTGGTAGAGGATAACCTCGCCCGGGCTCTCGTCCGTTCCCGCCAGCATTGAGCCAACCATCGCGCAGCTTGCGCCGGCGGCGATCGCCTTGGCGAAATCTCCGGAGAACTTGATGCCGCCGTCTGCGATCACCGGCACGTCGCGCTCGGAGGCCGCGGCAGCGCAATCGGCAATTGCCGTAAGCTGCGGCACACCCACGCCGGCGACCATGCGCGTTGTGCAAATCGAGCCCGGTCCGATCCCCACCTTGATGGCGTCGGCGCCGGCGTCGATCAGGGTCCGCGTGGCTGCGGCCGTGGCGACATTGCCGGCCACGATCTGCACCTCGTTGGAAAGAGCCTTGGCGCGCTCCACGGCGCGTGCAACTCCTTCAGAGTGCCCATGCGCCGTGTCGATTACGATCATGTCCACACCGGATTCCACGAGCGCCTGGCTGCGTTCGAAACCGGCGTCTCCCACGGTGGAGGCCGCGGCGACTCTCAGACGTCCGAGTGCGTCTTTGCAGGCTTGCGGGTTCAATACAGCCTGCTCGATGTCCTTCAATGTCAGTAGCCCGGTGAGCTTTCCTGCCTTGTCGGTCACGAGCAGTTTCTCGATCCGGCGTTCCCGCATCATGGCCCGTGCCTCGCCCAGATCCGCGGGCTCGGTGAGAATCGCGAGATCCGACGCGGTCATCATCGCCCGCACCGGGGTATCGTCGTTTTCGGCAAAGCGCATGTCCCGGTTGGTCACGATGCCGACGACAAGACCCCTGTCGTCCACCACCGGAAAGCCGGTGATGTTGTAGCGTTCCTGCAAGTCCTTTGCGTCCGCCAGCGTCTGCTCGGGCGTCAGGGTTACGGGATTGTAGACCACGCCGCTCTCGAACCGCTTCACACGCCGCACCTGCCGCGCCTGCTCGTCGATGCTCAGGTTACGGTGCAACACCCCCATGCCACCCGCCTGCGCCATGGCAATCGCCATCTTGGCTTCTGTCACCGTATCCATCGCCGAGCTTAGCAGTGGGATGTTCAAGCGGATCGAGCGGGTCACACGCGTGGATGTATCCGCCTGCGCCGGAAGTACGCGGCTCTCGGCGGGAACAAGCAGAACGTCATCGAAGGTCAGGGCCTCACGAATCTCCATCGCACTCTCCTGGTGGGGGTCGTTTGGCGTACCCCCTATACACGGATTCATCGGATGGGGAACCCCAGATAAGGGACAATCAGGCGCGACGATGGCAGATTTTGTGCCCGGCATGTCAGGCATGTCCCACGTAGATACCTCGGGTCGCCGCTACCTGCCGTCGCCGCCGCGCCGCTGGTCGTAAAGGCGTTGGTACACCGACGGTCTCGCGTGCCTCTGCGAAATCAAACCCTGTGCAGTCCGGCCAGAAATCGATGACCGCTATTTGTGCGCCCTGCCCAAAGTCCCGCCTCGCCACGGCGACGGCGGTATGACATAGGGTCGTCATTGACGTTGAATATTGCCGTAGAGGGCACCCAATGACGGATATCACCGACCACGGTCAAACCACGATCAACGCACTGGCCCAATCCCATGGCCTGTCGACGCAGGCGGTGGAGCAGATGGCGCGTGCTGTCGCCCAGGGAGGCGGCACCATGGCGCAGTTCAATATCCCCGAGTTGGGCGGCTCCGGCCAATGGATGGCTGGTGGCATGACCATGGTTGGAGATATGTTCAACAACGGTCTCAAGTACCAGGTCGAGACGCTGTGTAACGACCTCACAAACGCGATGTCCGTCGCGCCGTTTTTTGCCGTTCCGCAAACCATTGCCGGCAGCGCCTGGTGGCCGGCGGATCTGGGTCAACCGGCGTCGGTTGGCGGGCAGAACCAGGTGCGCTATGCCTATTTTCCGCAGGCGCGCCGCATCGCCTTCGACCCCGGCACGGGCGCACCCATCGTGTTGCTGGACACGCTGGATCATCAGATCGGCGGCTGGGGACAACAACAATCCGGTCCGGGAGATCCCTACGCTGGCATCAGCTTCTCCAGCCAGTATGGCCAGTTCGCACTCTCGTCTCTGCCGAAGGCTGGCGATACGCCCACTGCCGGTCCGGATGTTGGCACGCCTGTCGCGCAGCCTTCTGCTCCGCAACCGACGCAATACGTCGAACCAGCCGTTGAGGCGCCCTCCGGCGCGCCGAACACCGCAGGCGATGATCCGTTCGCACTGCTTGAAAAGCTCGGAAGCCTCAGGGACGCGGGGGTCCTGACAGACGAGGAATTCAATCAGAAGAAAGCCGAGATCTTGGCCCGCATCTGATCGGACAGACCGGGCCAACCGGCCTCATTTAACGGTAGAGCAGCGAGATCCCGTCGAGGAACACGTGCACCTTCTCGGGCGCCGCGGCGAGGTTCAGCGTCTGACCTTTCAACCCACGGTGGATGCCCGGAAGCTTGGCGATGACAGGCTCCATCCCCTCGGAGTCGGGCACGAAGAAGAGGAGCGTGACCTCGCCGAGGTTCTCCTGCACGTCGACCTTGCCGGAGTAGGACTCCACGGTCTCATCGGTCAGTTGCAGATCCTCTGGCCGGATACCGACATTGACCCGTGCGCCCATGTCGCCGGCTTTCGACGGATATG
Organism: Tropicimonas marinistellae; assembly: GCF_001509585.1. Taxonomy (GTDB): domain Bacteria; phylum Pseudomonadota; class Alphaproteobacteria; order Rhodobacterales; family Rhodobacteraceae; genus Tropicimonas; species Tropicimonas marinistellae. The sequence continues at coordinate 241,971 of NZ_LNCI01000005.1, forward strand.
CGGATTGCACGATACCGTGCCCACCGTCGAGGCGTACCTTGGTGTGTTCGCCGGTCTCGACGATCTCCCCGGGGAAAAGGTTCATCGCCGGAGAGCCGATGAACTGGGCAACGAACTCGTTCTGTGGCTTTTCGTACAGCTCCAGCGGCGTGCCGACCTGGCTGATGCCCTTGTTCGCCAGGACCACGATGCGCGAGGCGAGCGTCATCGCTTCCACCTGGTCGTGGGTGACGTAGATCATCGTGCGGTCCGGCATGCTTTCCTTGAGCTGGGCAATCTCCAGCCGCGTGGCAACCCGCAGGGCCGCGTCGAGGTTGGAAAGGGGTTCGTCGAACAGGAACACCTTGGGATCGCGCACAATGCAGCGTCCGATCGCCACCCGTTGCCGTTGACCGCCCGAGAGCGCCTTGGGCAAGCGGTCGAGATAGGGGGTGAGTTGGAGGATGTCGGCGGCCTTGTTCACGGCCGTATCGATCTCCGCTTTGCTCATCTTGGCCAGCTTCAGGGCGAAGGCCATGTTGTCACGTACGGTCATGTGCGGATAGAGCGCGTAGGACTGGAACACCATCGCGATGCCACGTTGCGCTGGTGGGACGTCGTTCACGACCTGCCCATCGATCTGTAGCTCGCCGCCGGTAATTTTCTCCAGTCCGGCAATCATGCGCAGCAGCGTGGACTTGCCGCAACCCGAGGGTCCGACGAAGACGATCAACTCGCCTGCGTCGATGTCGAGGTTGATGTCCTTGAGCACGGAAACGTCGCCGTAGCTCTTCGCGACGTTGGTGAGTTTCAATCCGGCCATGTCCTGCGTCTCCCCTGCTCAAACGGTCCGTTCGACGGCAAAGGCCGCCTGGTAAGGCGGCAAGGTGATGCCGCCCGCATCGAATGTCGAGACGAAGGGTGCACCTTCGTCCTGGGCCCAATTCCCCGTCGGCAGAGCGACCTGCCGCTCGCCATCGGTGAGATTGAACGCGCAGAATACCCGCGTATTGCCATGGGTCCGAACGAACGACAGGAATGCCTCGTCGGCCTCGACCGTCTCGAAACTCCCCTTGGCCAATGCTTCGTGAGTCCGTCGGAAGCCGATCATTCGGCGGTAGAAGGCAAGCATGCTATCGCCGTCCACCTCCTGAAGGTTCACCGCATGGTTGAGGTGTTCGACCGAGACAGGCAGCCAGGGCTTGCCCTCCGTGAAGCCACCATTGAGATTGTCACGGTTCCACGGCATCGGCGTCCGACACCCGTCGCGACCACGGAACTTGGGCCAGAACCGCTTGCCGTACGGGTCCTGAAGTTCCTCGAATGCAACATAGACTTCTTCCAGTCCGAGTTCCTCGCCCTGATACAGGCAAACCGACCCGCGCATACACAGCAGCAGCGCTGCCAGCACCCGGTTCTGCTCCGACGTCAGCCCCCAGCGGGACACATAGCGTGGCACGTCGTGATTTGAGAACGCCCAGCATGCCCAACTGTCCGGTGCGATCTCATTGAACTTTTCAAGTGTCTCGGACACGAATGTTCCGGACGGAAAGGTGTTGGAAAGAAACGCAAAATCGTAGCACATGTGCAGCCGATCGGTACCGGCGGTATACTCCGCTTGCACTTCCATGCCACGTTGGCTTTCGCCCACTTCTCCGACCGAGGTAATGGCGTCGTACTGATCCATCAACGTGCGCAGCCGGGCGAGGAATGCCAGGTTCTCGGGCTGGGTCTTGTCGTAGAGATGATCCTGGAAGTTGTACGGGTTTACGGCCGGCGCGGTCTTGTCATTGATATCTTCGGGCGCCAGCGGAGGATTGTCCCGCAACGCCTTGTCGTGGACATAGAAATTCACCGTATCCAAGCGGAACCCATCGACCCCGCGATCGAGCCAGAAGCGCGCCACGTCGAGCAAGGCATCCTGAACGGCGGGTTCATGGAAATTGAGATCGGGCTGGTCGATCAGGAAGTTGTGCAAGTAGTACTGCATCCGCTCCCCATCCCATTCCCAGGCAGAGCCGCCAAAGATGGAAAGCCAGTTATTGGGCGGGGTCCCGTCGGGCTTGGGGTCGGCCCATACATACCAGTTGGCGCGCGCGTTTTCCCGGCTCTGACGGCTCTCCTGGAACCAGGGATGCTGCGAGGAGGTATGCGAAAGCACAAGGTCGATCAGTACCTTCAGTCCAAGTTCGTGCGCACGCTCGATCAGTGCATCGAAATCGCCAAGCGACCCGAACATCGGATCCACATCGCAGTAGTCCGAGACATCGTAGCCAAAATCCAACATCGGAGACCGGAAGAAGGGCGATATCCAGATCCCGTCCACGCCGAGCGACGCGATATGGGGCAGCCTGTGGATGATCCCGGCAAGGTCGCCGATCCCGTCGCCGTTCGTGTCCTGGTAGGAGCGCGGATAGATCTGGTAGATCACCGCGCCGCGCCACCAGTCGGGGTCGGTCGTCATGGCCCTCGGCGCTGCGGCGGCGTCGGGATGGGTGTCAACGAAGCTCATGTCGGCCTCTTGTATTCAGGCTACTTGACCGAACCGGCCAGCAGGCCGCGGACGAGATAGCGTTGCATGGCAAAGAACACGGCAATGGGGACGGCCATGGAGATGAAGGCCGCCGTCGCCAGGATTTCCCAGTTGCCGCCACGGGTGCCCAACAGTTCGACGATCTGCTTGGTCATAACGGTCGTTTCTCCCGTCGCGTCCACAAGGAACACCATGGCAACCAGCAGGTCGTTCCAGGTCCAGAGGAACTGGAAGATGGCAAAGGACGCGAGCGCCGGGAACGACAGTGGCAGGATGATCTTCACGAAGATCTGGAAGTCGGTCGCGCCGTCCACCTTTGCGTTCTCGATGATGTCGCGCGGAAGGCCGACCATGTAATTCCTGAGCAGATAGATCGCCAGCGGCAATCCGAAGCCCGTATGCGCGAACCACACGCCGAGGTACCCCTTTCCGATACCTATGGCATTGTGGAATTTCAGCAGCGGAATCAATGCAAGCTGCAAGGGCACCACGAGCAGCGCCACCACGGCCGCGATCAAAAGCGCGCGGCCCGGGAAATCCATCCAAGCCAGTGCATAGGCCGCGAAGGCGGCGATCAGGATTGGGATGATCGTGGAGGGAATCGTGACTGTGAGCGTGGAGAAAAACGCTTTCGACATGCCCTCCCGGTTGGACGGGTTAAAGAGCATGTTTTGGTAGTTTTCGGTGGTGAATTGCGGCGGCGTTGTCGCCGTCGCGAACACCCGTTGTCCGCGTGAGCCGGTAAATTCCTCCTCGCTCTCGAAGCGATATGTGCCGTCCGCTTGCACGGTTATGCGACCGTCCTTGATTTCGGCGGTTTCGCCCGGCTGATAGGCATCAATTGCACGCGACGACGTGCCCCACTGCGAGATATCGCCGGCGTCGAGGCCTTCGAAGAGGTCCCCCTCGAGAACGTAGAGCCCATCCTGCTGGACCTGTTCGGAGGGTGGTGCCGTCCGTACGACGAGGTTCTGCTCGGTTGCGAACATCGAGCGCCACCAGCCGGAGGACGCGATCTGGTCCGCCGTGCGGAACGAGGAGACGAAGAGCCCGACCGTTGGGAAGAGCCAAAGGATGACGAGGAACGCAACGGAGAGATGCACCGCCCAGGTCAGACCGGATTTCGTACCAGCGATATTGTCCATCTGCCTGCCCCCTACTTCATTTCCTTGCGCGCATTGCGCACGTTCCAGACCAGGATTGGCGTCACCAGCAGCATGATGATCATGGCAGAGGCCGAGCCCACGCCCCAATCGTTGGCGCGGAACAACTTGTCATACATGTAGTTGGCCAGAACCTGTGTGCCCCATTGACCGTTGGTCATGGCGTAGACGATGTCGAAGACCTTGAGCACGACGAGTGTGATCGTCGTCCAGACGACCACGATGGTCGGCATGATCTGGGGCACCTTGATCTTGAAGAAGATCGCAAATGGCCCCGCTCCGTCCACGATGGCAGCTTCGACCGTCTCTTCGGGGATGCCGCGCAGCGCAGCCGAGAGGATGACCATGGCAAAGCCAGTCTGGATCCAGATCAGTACCGCCATGAGGAAGAAGTTGTTCCAGAACGGCAGCGTCAGCCAGAGCTGTGGTTCGCCTCCGACACCGACCCAGAGCGCGTTCAGGATACCGATCTGGTCCTGATCCGCCGGACGGAAGTCATAGACCAGTTTCCAAATGACCGATGCACCCACAAAGGAAATCGCCATCGGCATGAAGATGAGCATCTTGGCGATGTTTCCCCAGGAAATGCGATCGGTCAGCTGCGCAACGATCAGGCCGAAGACGGTGGACATGGCCGGCACAACGATCAACCAGAACATGTTGTTCCGCATGGCTTCCCAGAACTTCGCCTCACCGAACATCTGAGTGTAGTTGTCGAAACCGACCCATTCATATCCGCCCGCAACCCGTTGCATCATCGACAGGCGCAGCGTTTCGAAGACCGGATAGGTCAGATAAAGGCCGAGCGCGACGATGGCCGGTAGCAGGAACAGCCAGGGCCGGATCATGTTTGCATGGGAGATGTTGTGCCCGGCAGACACCGCACCGGTGCCGTACATGAAATCCTTCAGGCGCCACAAACCGAAGATCAGCGCGGCGACGATCAAGAGCCAAAAAACGGCGGCAAGGCCGAAATCGTTCCTGGTGAAGTAAAGAAGGTACAGAGCCAGGATTACCAAGGCCGGAAGCGCGAAAACGAAAATCGTGCCACTTCGGCGCCGAACCGCCGCTTCCTCGGCAGAATACGCACGGGCGGGCAGCAAGAACCTGTCCAGAACGAAATTCGAGAAGAAAAAGTACCCGACGCAGCCGCCGACACCAATGATGATGGTCACAAGGCCCTGTAGTGCTGGATGCATCTTTCTCCCCTCTTCACAACGCGTTAACGGCAGTCGTTGATGCGGGCGGCCCTACGTGAGCCGCCCGCTTTGGTTCGGAAGACGTTATTTCAGCGAGTCCCAGGACTGCTGGATCTCATCGGCCACCGCCTGCGCATCCTTGCCGCCAGAATAGTCAACCATGCCGGTCCAGAAGGTGCCAGCGCCCACGCCGCCGGGCATCAGGTCCGAGCCGTCGAAACGGAAGACGTCAGCATTCAGGAGAATCTGGTTCATCTTCTTCAAAGTTGCATCGCCGAACACTTCCTGGTTCGCCGTTTTCAACGGTGTGAGGAAGCCGGTCTGCGCCATCCACACTTCATGAGCGATTTCCGATTGCAGGAACTTGATGAGTTCATGCGCGCCCGTGCTGTCCTTGGTGATACCGAAGAGCGTGCCGGCTCCAAGCACCGGATTGCCGAGATCCTTCTCCGCATAGGACGGGAAGTAGAAGAAATCAGCGTCCTCGGGGATCATCGTGCCTTCCGGGAAGAAGGACGGGATGAACGAGGCCATGCGGTGCATGTAGCACTGCGGTGGCGCGGAGAAGAGACCCTTCGGACTGTCACGGAAATCCGTTGCAGCGACAGCATCGGACCCGCCGGCAACGAAGTCGTTGTTCCGAGCGAACCAGCCGAATTCCTCGATCGCGGCGACGACCTTCTCGTCGTTGAACGGCAATTCGTTGGTCGTCCACTGGTCGTAGACCTCCGGCGTCTGGGTGCGGAGCATCATGTCCTCGACCCAGTCGGTGGCCGGCCAACCAGTTGCCCCTCCGGAACCAAGGCCAATGCACCAGGGCGTTTCGCCATCGGCGACGATCTGCTCGGTCAGAGCCTTGAGATCTTCCATCGTCTCGGGAATTTCGTAGCCGGCATCCTCGAAATTCTCTGGCACGTACCACACCAGCGATTTCACATCCGCCTTGTAGGGGAAGGCATAGAAATGCGATTCCCCATCGGCGCCGGGATAGGATCCGAGGTCCACCCAGGATTGCCCGGCCGCGTAGTTCTCGGCCATCCAGGCTGCCGCTTCGTCGCCAAGCGGTGTCAGGTGGCCGTTTTTGGCAAGGTCGGCGGCAAGGCCGGGTTGTGGGAAGATCGCGATGTTCGGCGGCGAACCGCCTTCCACATCCACCACGATCTGCTGTTCGAAGCTGTCAGAGCCGGAGTAGCGAACATCCGCGCCGGTGGCTTCACGGAAGTAGTCTAGAACGCTTTCGACAAGTTCCTGGTCCGGCCCCAGCCATGGCCCGAACACGGTGATCTGTTCGCCGGAAAGGTCGACGGACTTCAGAGCCTCGTAGCTGTCCCAATTGAAGTCGCCTTCGCCCGGCGCGAATTTGAGGTCTGCCGCACCTGCTGCTCCGGAAAGCAGTGCAACACTGGCCACGCTGGCCAAAAGTGGAAATCTCATGAATAGCCTCCCGAATTTGCCGCTCGGGACTTCAGCCCTTGCGGCGAAGTTTGCCCGCGCTAGGCGACTCTCACCCAAAGCGCTTTGGACACGACTCACCTAGCCGTTTGCCCCCATCGAGTCAATGCAGACAGCTTACGCTGATGTTTTCACATTCCGAGTGAAAATCGTCCGTGTATGGCACATTTTTTAGAACCAAAGCCCTTTGACTGGCTCGCGTTTGAGTCGTAACGTCGATTTCGAAACGTGGAAAACATCCCCATGAACCTCAAAGACCTCGCTGCGAGCCTTGGATTGAGCCAAACCACCGTCAGCCGCGCACTGAACGGATACCCTGAGGTCTCGGAGGCGACCCGTAAACGCGTGCGGGAGGCTGCGCGTGTTCACGGGTACCGACCCGACAGCCGTGCGCGCTCCCTCGCGACTGGCAAGGCGATGTGCATCGGGCTTGTGTTGCCGATCTCGGCCAAGCAGGAAATCGTGAACCCTGTCTTCGCGGACTTCGTCGCAGGCGCTGGCGAAACGCTGTCAGCACGCGGTTACGATATCATGCTGTCGCTGGTGAACGAGGAAGACCAGTCTTCGGTCTACCGCTCGATGCTGAAGAAAGGGCGCGTCGACGGGTTGATCATGCAAGCGCCACTCACCGGTGACGAGCGGATCGCACTGCTGCAAGACGTTGGTTTGCCGTTTGTCGTGCATGGGCGGGTGTCCGATCACGATGACACCTATTCATGGATGGACATCGACAACCGACACGCCTTCCACCGTGCGACCGATCACTTGTTGGATCTCGGGCACCGGAGAATCGCGCTGCTAAACGGAATCGAGGCCATGGATTTCGCGCACCGACGTCGCGATGGGTTTCTCGATGCCATCGCGTCGCGCGGTTTCAGGGCGGACGAAAACCTCATGGCGAGCGCGGCGATGACGGAGATCTACGGATACGAGGCGGCAGGCCGAATGCTCGACTTGCCCGAACCGCCAACGGCGTTTCTGGCGTCTTCCCTGCTGGTCGGAATGGGCGCTCATCGTGCAATCGAAGCGCGTGGCCAGCGTATGGGTCATGATATCTCTGTGGTGATCCATGACGACGGCTTGTCCTACCTACCCAACGGGTCCGACAACGTGCCGATCTTCACGGCCACGCACTCACCCGTTCGCGACGCCGGTCACATTTGCGCCGACATGCTGTTGCGCCTGATCCAAAACCCCAAGATCGGCCCGATTCAAACAAAACTCGAGGCTTCCCTGAGACTCGGCCCGTCGAGCGGGCCTGCCCCCAATCAGTAAGGATTCGCAGATGTATAAGCGCAGCGACTTTCCCGACGGTTTCACCTTCGGAGCCTCAACGGCCGCGTATCAGATTGAAGGGCATTCATTCGGCGGTGCCGGGCGTACCCATTGGGACGACTTCGCAGAAACGCCCGGAAACGTCATTCGCGCGGAGAATGGCGCGGTCGCATGCGACCATTACCATCACTGGCAGGAGGATCTGGACCTGATCCGCGATGCCGGTTTCGACGCCTACCGTTTCTCCGCGTCCTGGGCGCGGGTGCTTCCGGAAGGACGCGGCACGGTGAACCCCGAGGGGCTCGATTTCTATGATCGCCTCGTGGACGGAATGCTGGAACGTGGGATCAAGCCCATGGCCACGCTCTATCATTGGGAACTCCCATCGGCGCTTGCGGACCTTGGTGGCTGGCGAAACCCCGATATCGCCAAATGGTTCGCGGACTACTGCGAGATTCTGATGGACCGTATCGGCGAGCGGATCTGGAAAACGGCAACAATCAACGAACTATGGTGCGTGAGCTTTCTCAGCCACTTCCTGGGGCACCACGCGCCGGGGGTGCGCGACATCCGCGCTGCTGCGCGGGCGATGCATCATGTAATGTTGGCGCATGGAACAGCGACCCAGGCGTTGCGCGCCAAAGGCGTGAACCAGATCGGCGCAGTCTGCAACTTCACCTATTCCCAACCGGCCAGCAGAAGCCCCGAGGATATCGAGGCCGCAGCAACCTTCGACGATTACTACAACAACTTCTTCATGTCGGGATTCTTCAAGAAGGAATACCCCGAACGCATCGTCTCCGCGCTGGCCGACCACTTTCCGTCTGGTTGGCAGGACGACTTCGATGTGATCGGGACACCGGTCGACTGGCTTGGTGTCAACTACTACACGCGCGAGATCATCAAGGCGACGGACGGACCGTGGCCGGGGCATACGAGCATAGAAGGCCCACTGCCCAAGACCCAGATGGGGTGGGAGATTTATCCCGAGGGCCTCCTGCACTTCTTGCGCCGTTGCCATGTCGACTACACCGGCGATCTGCCGCTCTATGTGACCGAGAATGGTATGGCCAACCCTGACATCGTCGTCGACGGCACGGTCGACGATGTTGTCCGCATCGACTATCTCGCGCGCCATTTCGACGCGGCCAAACAAGCGATTGCGGAAGGCGTGCCGCTCAACGGCTATTTTGTCTGGTCGCTGATGGACAATTTCGAATGGGCCTTCGGATATGAGAAGCGGTTCGGTCTCGTCCATGTCGACTTCGAGACGTTGCAACGCACGCCGAAGGCGTCCTACATGGCCCTGAAGGCCGCACTAGCAAGCTGAGGTAGAACGATGTCCGCCCCGTCTCTGCTCGCCGACATCGGCGGTACGAATACCCGCGTAGCGCTCTCTCGCAATGGCGAGGTGGTGCAAGGCTCGGTGAGACACTTCCCCAACAAGGAGTACGACGCACTGGAGCCGGTGTTGCGAAAGTACCTCCAGGAGACAGGCACCCAGACACCGGCGGCCGCATGTCTGGCCATGGCCGGGCCGGTGCGCGAGGGGGTCGGACGGCTCACCAATCTAGACTGGTCATTGGACACAGCGACGCTGGCCCATGCAACTGGCGCCGGCACGGTAACCCTGCTCAACGATCTACAAGCCCAGGGCCACGCACTTGGGCATCTTCCGTCGGATGCCCTGTTCCCAGTCATCGCTGGCCCGCCGCCGCGGTTGGAAGCGGCCCAACTGGTGATCGGTATCGGCACCGGGTTCAACGCCGCCCCGGTTTTCAATACCAACGCCGGGCGGTTCGTACCGCCATCCGAAAGTGGACATGTCAGCCTCCCCCTGCGCACTGAAGAGGACATGCAGCTTGCGCGTTTCCTCGAGGAGGCGCATGGGTTTGCCGCTGTCGAAGATGCCCTTTCCGGGCGTGGGCTCGTCGCATTGCACCAATTTGTCTGCTCGCAGAATGATGTGCCCGAGAAAGCCGACCTGAAAGGCAGGCAGATCATGGCAGCGGTCGCAGAGGGCGATGCCGAGGCCCGCGGTGCGGCGGCCCTTTTCTCGCGCTTCCTCGGGGTCGTCGCGGGTGATTTGGCACTGACACAACTCCCCTTTGGCGGCATCTTCCTGATCGGGGGAATGGCCCGCGCAATGGCGCCTTACCTCGCAGATCTCGGTTTTGTGGGTGGCTTGCAAGACAAAGGCCGTTTCTCCGACTTCATGAAGCAATTCTCCGTCACGGTGATTTCCGACGACGATGCTGCCTTGATCGGGATGGCACGCCACCTTCAGGCACTGCTGGACTACCGGAAATAAAGTTCCCTTTCGCGGCAACCCGATCTTAACGGCTTGCCCCCTAGACATGTCGTCGCAAGACATCATGGGGCAAGTTGTGACCGTTCCAACCAGAATTATCCGGTGCCGCGGATGACCGCGCGCCTCTCTCTCCCCGCCCGCCTGGATCTGCCCGCTGCAGCGCCTTTGGCGCAGGAACTGCTTTCGCTTCGCGGGTCCCCTGTGACCCTGTGCGGCGACGAGGTAAGCCTTCTGGGGACGCCCTGCCTGCAGGTTTTGGTTTCGGCCCGACGCAGTTGGGACGCGGACGGGTTCTCCCTCACACTTACCGATCCGTCGCCGGCACTTACCGAACAACTGGCCGTTCTTGGCTTCACGCCAGCGGACCTCGAATCGACTCCAACGGAGCACTGACACGATGAGTCTGAGTATTCTTGCGGTCGATGACAGCCGAACAATCCGCGACATGCTTTCGCTCGCGCTGACCCAGGCAGGATTCTCGCCGAACCTGGCCGAAGATGGCGTTCACGGCCTCGAAGTTCTGAGCGGAATGCACCCTGATGCAATTATCACCGACATTAATATGCCGCGGATGGACGGATTCGGATTCATCGAAGCTGTTCGCGGGCAGGCAGCGCACCGCGCCACACCGATTCTGGTTCTGACAACGGAAAGCGCACCCGAATTGAAGGCGCGCGCGCGTGCCGCTGGCGCGACGGGCTGGATCGTCAAACCGTTCGATCCCGAAAAGCTCGTGCGTGCCTTGCATATGGTTGCAGGACCGGGAGCCGCCCGATGACAACACCCGACCCCATGGCCGAAATCCGCGCCTCTTTCTTCATTGAGTGCGAAGAACTCCTGGAAGCGCTACAGGACGGGCTTACCCAACTCGATAGCGGCGAGGCGGACGACGAAACCATCAACGTCTGCTTCCGGGCCGTCCACTCGATGAAGGGCGGCGCGGGCGCTTTCGGGTTGGAAGACCTCGTTCGATTTGCGCATCGCTATGAAACCGTGATGGATGAAGTGCGCGCCGGTCGTCTCATCCCCGACCATCAGGCGGTCCTGCTTTTCATGCGATCTGCGGACGTTCTCTCGGACATCGTACGATATTCCCGCGACGGTCAACCGATAGACACCGGAGCCGTAGAGCCAACATTGCGCGAACTGGAAGGACTCGTTGGCGGCCCGCCCGAAGAACTGGAGGAGGAGGTCACCGACTTCCAGCCACTGACGCTCGATCTTTCTAGCGGCGACACTAGCTGCGACACGTCTTTCGTGGTCGCATTCCGACCGGAACCGGAACTGTTTCGCTCCGGCAATGAACCGCTTCACCTGCTTCGTGCCCTAGGTGAACTTGGCGATGTTTCGACCGAGCCGGACGTCTCGAAGATACCGCTTCTTGACGAATTGGATCCCGAAAGCGCCTGCCTGTCCTGGCAGATCACTCTGGACTCAAACCGGTCCGTTGCCGACATCGAAGAAGTTTTCGAGTTCGTGGAGGGGCTGTGCAACCTTGAGATAGAGGTTCAAACCGGTCCGTCGGATGCAGGTTCGGTCGGGCTTCCTAGCGTTCCAGGTTTGCCTGACCTCATCCCGGATCTCGATGGCGGCGACGCACCGGAGCAAACGCCTTTTCCGGAGATGGACACGCCGCGACCGAGGTTGACCTTGACCGATCCGGAAACGGGTCAAACAGCTAGTTGCGTCGCGACCGATCCATTGTCTCAGGCGCAACCGCCCCGCTCCTCCGACGCACCGGTCCAATCGGCGGCGGCACCGAAAAAAACGACCGTCCGCGTCGACCTCGAACGCATCGAACGGCTCGTCAATCTTGTCGGCGAACTCGTTATCAACCAAGCGATGCTGTCGCAAAGCGTGGCCCGTGCAGGCCTGCCGTCGACATCGGCCGTCGTACAGGGGTTGGAAGAGTTCATGCAACTCACGCGCGACATTCAGGACGGTGTCATGATGATCCGCGCACAACCCGTCAAATCGCTGTTTCAGCGAATGGCAAGGATTGTCCGGGAGTCATCTGCGGCTGTCGAGAAGTCCGTCAGGTTCGCGACAGATGGTGAAGCGACGGAGGTCGACAAGACCGTCATCGAGCGGCTCGCGGACCCTCTGACCCATATGATCCGGAATGCTGTGGATCATGGCGTCGAGGACTCGGAGCGACGACTTGCCGCCGGCAAGCCAGCCGAAGGATGCATAACGCTCTCGGCCGCGCATCGTTCTGGCCGGGTCGTTATCGAGGTGACAGATGACGGCGGCGGTATCGACAGAGACAGGGTAAAAGCCATTGCAATCGAACGCGGGCTCATCGACCCCGACGTTGCCCTCTCGGATTCCGAAATCGACGACCTGCTCTTCCTCCCGGGGTTTTCGACGGCGGGACAGGTATCAAACCTGTCCGGGCGGGGCGTCGGCATGGACGTCGTGCGCAAGGCCATTGCCGATCTCGGTGGGCGCGTAAGCATCAGTTCGACGCCGGGCGAGGGAACGTGTTTCTCAATTTCACTGCCACTCACACTCGCAGTGCTTGACGGGATGGTGGTGAACGCCGCGGGAGAAGCGCTCGTAATGCCAATCAGCGCGATCGCAGAAACGATGGCTTATCGGGAAGAAGACGTGCGACCGCTGGGGCCCGAAACACAGGTACTTCATATCCGCGACAGCTTCGTTCCCCTTCTCGACCTTGGTGTGGAACTCGGCTTTCGCCCACCGAAACCAAGCTACGAGGGAAGTGTCGTCCTCCTCATCGCGAGCGAAAACGAGACCCGGGGAGCATTGATTGTCGACACAATTCACGAACAACGCCAGGTCGTCATCAAGGGTTTGCAGGAAAGCTATGGCCACGTTCCAGGTATCGCCGCCGCGACAATTCTTGGAGACGGCCAAGTCGCGCTCATCCTTGATCCCGTCGACATGATGGCGAATGCAGTCGGCCGGACACGCCCGGCCGTTTCAGAACTCCAGGCAGCAGGATAATCGACCCATGACCGAACGAGGCGCTCAAATCGCCGACGCCACCGAACGAGAATTGCTCTCTTTCCGCGTGGGCGGCCAGGAATACTGCGTGGACATCATGTCTGTCAGGGAGATTCGGGGGTGGACTCGACCGACACCGGTGCCACGCTCCGAGCTTTGGATCCGCGGTGTGATCAATCTTCGCGGAACCGTCCTGCCGATTGTCGATCTGGCTGGGCGCCTCGGCATTGCTGTGGAAGACGCCAGCGAGCGAAATGTCATCATCGTCGTACATGTCCGTCGCCAGACAGTGGGCCTTTTGGTGGATGCGGTATCTGACATTCTGGCCATCCCGGAAAGTGAGATGCGTCCGCAACCCGATGTCACGTCGAATACCAACGAGACCTTCATCAAGGCGCTGACCATCATTGACGACCGCATGCTGCGCGTTCTGGATCTCGAAGCGGTGTTGCCGGACTCCACTCGAGACGCAGCATGACCCCAGCGTTGACCATCACAAACGGCGAATTGGCTGGCAAGGACCGCAGGCATTTCGACGTGATCTCGACAATCGCACGAAGCGAGGCCGGACTTGTCATCCCGCCGGAAAAGGCTCCAATGGTCTTCGCCCGACTGGCCAAGCGGCTACGTAGCCTCGGTCTGTCCGATGCCGGGGCCTATTGCGAATTCATCACCGGGCCAGATGGAGATCGCGAGCGCCGACATTTGATCTCGGCATTGACGACCAATGTCACAAGCTTCTTTCGGGAGATGCATCATTTTGAGTACCTCAAGGCGCAGGTACTTCCCGAACTGCAGCGACGGGCCCGCCGCGGCGAACGCATTCGAATCTGGTCGGCCGGCTGTTCGAACGGATCGGAACCCTATTCGATCGCGATGACCGTGTTGGACGCATTTCCGGATGCCGCCGAGCACGACGTTCGGATTCTCGCCACCGACATCGATTCTCAGATCCTTGAAACGGCCCGCAAGGGTCATTTCGAGGAAGACCGGTTTGAACCAATCCCGACCGCCTATAGGATGAGATTCCTGAAATCCTGCGCTGACGCCGACGGGACCGCAAAACGACTACAAATCACAGATGAGCTCAGGCGCATCGTTCGCTTCCGGGAACTCAACCTGCTCGGCGACTGGCCAATGCGGCACCCGTTTGACGTGATTTTTTGCCGCAATGTCGTGATCTATTTCGATCAAGAAACCCAGGAACGGCTTTGGCCACGGTTCGAAGCGGCCTGCAAACCTAGCGCGCACTTGTTTCTAGGGCACTCCGAGCGGCTTCCACCTGCGTTTCATGGCACGCTTCGACCAGTCGCCACAACGACCTACCGCCGGCACATCCCGTCAAATTGTGCAACGCCAGCCTAGAAGGACCGACCCGAATGGCGCTACGAGATATGCTTCACGTCATGGTGGTTGACGATATGTCGACGAGCCGTGGTCTGATCCTGCAAGCCCTGGATTCTTTCGGCATTCGCAATGTCCGGCATTCCACGGATGGACCTTCGGCGCTTCAGGCGCTGACAGCGCAGCCGGCACACCTGGTGATCTCTGACTACAATATGCCGGGAATGGATGGTCTGCATTTGTTGCACGCACTGCGCCAAAGCCCGAATCTGAAGAAGGTCGGTTTCATCCTGATCACGGGGAAGGCCGAGCGTTCGATCATCGAGGCTGGAAAGAAGCTCGGGATGAACAACTTCATTCGAAAACCCTTCGAACCGAAGGACATGTTGACGTGCATCGAAGCAGTGGTGGGTCGCCTATGACCCCCCCTTTCGGATCGCCAATCCGCCGCTCCTCCGTCCAAGAGCGTTTGCCTGTCGAGGTCGTCGCGCGTGGTCTTGCCTCGGAGTTGCAGGCTCTAGCGGTGGACCTGGATCAATTCCAGCATGACTTGTCGGGTTTTCTCTGCGATGCTCATGTCTCGTCAGACCTCATGCTTAGAATTCAATCCCTTGACGCCGCAACGCAGGCGATTGATGCCCTCTCTCATGTTGCACAAGCGCTTGAACGTGGATGGGCCGGGCCCGAACCGGGTGTCGCAGCGGAAGAATTGAGTGAATTGGTCAAACTCGGTGACCTTCGCGAAAGGCTACTCGGAAAAACTGCCCGCACGAACACGCGAGGGGACGCGGCACCGACCGGAAACGTTAGCTTGTTTTGAACGGTGTTGGCGACGTTAAAGGTGGTACGCGCGACGTCCTGCACACGCAATCTCCCTGCCAACCAATCGGAGCAAAAAACTCAGTGGAAACCATCGGTCCGCTGACTAAGCGACCGTGGATACAAGCGGTGGCACCGGGCATGGTGTCGGCTGAAACTCTCCGCGCGGCGGCGTTTGCCCATCACCGCCGCGGCAAAACCTCCCGTGCGGCAGCGCTCTACACCAAGTACCTGATGCTCTAGCGTCCTGCCCGTGTTCGCACACCGACCTCTCATTGGATTGGGTGTAATCGCCAGGTTCGGCAAACGAACGCGCACCACCTATCGTCACGCGCGAAACGCATGAGGCAGCAGCAAGTGGCTTCCGGACGGGCTCAAGCCAACCGGGATTTCTTCATTCCATTTGGTAGCCCGGCGTCGAGGCCGCAATCTCCGCCTCGGCGTCGCTCATGCCGGTCGGTAGGTTCTCGAACAATGGTGTCGAAAGATACCGTTCCCCGGTGTCAGGCAACATGGCAAGTATGGTCGTGCCAGGATCCGACGCCTTGGCAACCTCCATTGCTATCGCAAATGTGGAGCCCCCGGAGACCCCCGTGAGAATGCCTTCCTTCGCAGCAAGTTGACGCGCCCAGTCCATTCCGTCGGCGCCCGCAACCGGACGGAGTTCGTCATAGTACCCACCGTCGATTGCTTCCTGCAGGACCAACGGAATGAAGTTCGGCGTCCACCCCTGAATTGGATGCGCCTCGAATGCAGGATGCCCCACGGCCGGGCCGCCAGAAGCCGTACGTTCCTGCGGAATTCCGGACCCCACGAGTTGCGCATTTGCGGGCTCGCTCAACACGATCTTCAGGTCTGGCCGCGCTTCTCGCAGAACACGGCCAAGTCCGGCCACGGTCCCGCCGGTGCCATAGCCCGTCACCACCGTATCGAGCCGACGTCCGTCGAAATCCGCCAAGATCTCACGGGCTGTCGTGTTCGCGTGGATCTTCGCATTGGCCGCGGTCTCGAACTGACCAGCCCAAAACCACCCATGCGCTTCCGCCAGTTCCAGCGCTTTCATGTACATTCCCGTTCCGCCAAGTGCCTTGGGCGTCAGAACGACCTTGGCGCCAAGCATGCGCATCAACTGGCGACGCTCCACCGAAAAGCTCTCCGCCATGGTGACAACGAGCGGATAACCTTTCGCTGCGCAGACCATGGCCAATCCGATGCCTGTGTTACCTGACGTCGCCTCGATGATCGTCTGGCCGGGTTTCAGAGTGCCGTCACGCTCGGCCTCCTCGATGATGGACACAGCAAGACGATCCTTGACCGACGCGCCCGGATTGAAGGCTTCTGCTTTGACGAAAAGCTCCACACCGTCCGGCGCGAGGTGATTGATGCGGATCGTGGGCGTGTTGCCGATCGTGTCCAATACGCTGTCGTATGTTCGGCCAAGCCCTTCGGTCGTTCTCGCCTGAGCCGAGGTCTCACTACCCTTGTCCATGATTAGCTCCTTCCTGTTGCTCGTTGTCCGACCGTCACGTCCCTCGGCGCATGCCGAACCCTCGGGCCGCGAAGTCAGCCCAGGAAGGCGAACACACCCTCCGTGAGATCGGCCACAGTCGTGTTCAGAACGATGATCTCGTCGTCCTCACCATAGGCGATCACCACGTTGGCGGCCGATTGCGACAATCTCAGATCGTCAAAGCCTCCCGCGCCGCTCTCAAACAGTATCTTATCCGCGCCTCTGCCAAAATCCATGATCTTGTCGATACCGTCTCCGGCGCGGAATCGAAACGTGTCCATCCCCTTCCCGCCAGTCAGGAGGTCGCGCCCGCCAGCCCCCCAGATGTCGTCGTCTCCCCGGCCACCGTCGAGCACGTTCCGCGCGCCGTTTCCAACAAGTACGTTGTCGGCGCCATTGCCGCTCCCGTGCAGGTTTTTCTTTCCGACCAGCGTTAGGTTTTCGACGTGCCGCCCGGAGGCCTGAAGGTCAAAGTCGAGATGGCTCACGACGGTGTCGGTACCCTTCCCGGCCTTTTCCACCACTCGGTCGCCAATGTCGTCCACGTAGTAGGTATCGTCGCCCTTCCAGCCGCGCATCAGGTCGGCGCCCTTCTTGTCGCGGAACGTGTCGTCCCCGCGACCGCCGCGCAGCACGTCGTCGCCCAAGTGACCGTCAAGAAGGTTGTCGCCGTTGTTGCCGGCAATCCGGTTGTCGGATCGATTGCCTACGCCGTCGATATCCGCATTGCCCCGGAGCTTGAGGATTTCGACATTCCTGCCGTTGTCGAACAACGTGAACGATACCGTGCTCAGCACCGTATCCGTGCCGTTGTCCGCGATTTCCACCACCCGGTCGGCGGCATGGTCCACCCGGTAGGAGTCGTTCCCTGCCTTGCCCACAAGGATGTCCTTGCCGGCGCCTCCATCAAGGAAGTTGTTGCCGTCATTGCCGACAATACGGTTCGCCAGCGCATTACCCGCTCCGTCGATGTCGGCCGACCCGGTGAGTTTCAGCACTTCAAGGTCACCGCCATGCGAAAGCAGTGAAAATGTAATCGCGCTGAGCACCGTGTCGCGCCCGCCCCCGGCTTTTTCGATCGCCCGGTCGGCAGCATCGTCGATCACATAGATGTCGCGGCCGCCACCACCGCGCATCTCGTCGCCCCCCGCTCCGCCGTCCAACCGGTCGTCGCCAGCTTTCCCCAGCAACGTGTCCGCTCCGTCTCCACCGGCCAGAACGTTTTTGCCGGCGTTTCCGGAGAGCCGATTGGCCAACGCGTTCCCCAACACGTCAATGTCGCGCTCTCCAGTCAGGACAAGGTCTTCGACGTTCGCCCCGTTGACTGCCATATCGAACGAAATCGACGCCTCGATCCGGTCACGTCCCTGCCCCGCCAACTCGACAATCACCTGTTCGGCGTTCCCGATGACATAGACGTCGTCTCCCGCGCCGCCTTCCATCCGGTCGGCGCCGGCGCCACCGGTCAGGACATCCTTTCCACCGCCGCCAAGCAACACATCCTTGCCGCCCCCGCCGAAGAGTTGATCATTCCCACCACCACCCCGCAACTCATCACGTCCACCCAGCCCAAAGAGCCTGTCCGAACCGCCTCCCGCGATGACCACGTTGGCCGCCATGGTCGCGATGATCTCGTCATCTCCGCCGCCCGTGGTTGCGTTTTCGAAGTTCAGGAAGGTTTTCCCGTCGAAGTTGGTTTTTCCCGTCGCGAGGTCGATTTCGTAGTCGTCATTCGTTGCCGTGGTGTCGAGCCGGTCGCGTCCGTCCCCGCCGTCAAGGAGTTCTTCGCGTGACCCGGCACCAGCGCGCAAGACATCGTCGCCGCTACCGCCGTAGTACTGTCCTCGGCCGTAAGATGTGATATCGTCGTCGCCCTCGCCGCCAAATGCGCGGTTGTCATCATCGGCGTCACCACCGTTTCGTAGGATGTCGTCGCCGTCGCCGCCATAGAGTGTGTCGGCGCTGTCGTCGCCGCCGAGCAACGTGTCGTCGCCGGCGTCGCCATAGAGAGTATCGACGTCCTCACCGCCACGCAGGGTATCGCGGCCTGCGCCCCCGTGAATCGTGTCGGCACCGGCCATCCCGTCCACGATGTCATCGCCGCCATTCGTGATGATCTCGTTGTCGTCAGACGTCGCCAGCACGGTGTCGTCCAACGCGCCCGTCGTGACGCTTTCAAAGTCGGTGTAGCGGTCTCCCGAGTTGATCGAGAGATTGGTCAAGCCGGTCGCGAGGTCAATCTCGTGAACGCCGCGCGCGCCCGTGAGGTCCAGATGATCGTGCCCACCGCCGCCGTCGAGCACTTCCGCCCCGCCAGTCCCATCGCTGGACGCAAAGGCGGTATCGGCCCCTTCCTCTCCGTAGTAGGTACCAAGACCGCCGGAATGCAATTCGTCGTCGCCACTGCCGCCGTACACGGTATCGAAACCGCCGCCGCCGTAGATCACATCATTGCCGCCGTTGCCGAATATCTGGTCGTCGCCGCCCTCGCCACTCAGCGCATCGGCGTCGCTGCCGCCCGACAACCAATCCGCCCCGCCGCCACCGAAAAGGCTGTCCTCGCCGGAACCGCCTTCAAGGGTGTTTTCGCCGTCGCTGCCACGCAGGACATCGTCTCCTGCACCGGCCAAGAGGTTCTCGATCTTGGTCAGCGTCAGAACGGTGAACTTTCCGGCTCCCCTGCCCGCCTCTAGGTCGATGTCCCATGCGACATCGTTGTCGGAAAGATCGAGCGTATCGGCACTGCTGCCGCCGTCCAGATCCTGTGTTCCGCCAAGATCTGATACGAAGAAGGTATCCTCTCCGGTTCCGCCGTAGGCCGAATTGCTCCCGGATTGTAGGACGAGCGTATCATTGCCGGCATTTCCATACAGGACGTCGTCGCCCGATCCGCTTTCGATCCGGTCTGCACCGCCATTTCCGTCCAGAACGTTCGCAATCGATGACCCGACTATCAGGTCGTCGCCGTCGCCTGCTACGACTTCCTCGATCGCCAGAAGCGGCAGGTCGGAGCCGAACGACCCGGTTACGTTGTTCAGCGTTCCCGCCCCGAGATCGACAGCTAGGGCAACGGCCATGTCGTGGAAGGAAATGCGGTCTCTTCCACCACCGCCGTCAAAGGCGTCGCCCGCATTCACGCCGCCATAGACGTAAATCTGATCGTCGCCGTCACCGCCGTGGAGGTCCTCGTTGTCGTCCGTGTCGTGCGAGTAGAGCCTGTCCGCTCCACCGCCACCGTCGGCATACCCACCGTCGGCCCCAACATAGAGGCTGTCGCTGCCCGCCCCGCCGTAGAGGCTGTCGTAGCCGCCGTAGCCGTAGAGCGTATCGACCCCGCCATTCCCGGACAGCCGGTTGGCCACGCCGTTGCCGTCGATCCGGTCATCGCCGTCACCGGTCTTGGCATTCTCGATCACGGTGCCCTGCGAGATGCTCATGTTGCCGCGTTTGCCGCCAATGTCGGAGGTCGTGCCTTCGGCCAGCGAGACGGTCTGATCCGCTACGTATCCAGAGAAATCCACCGTATCGACGCCGCCAGAGTCGATGATGTGGAACGCGTGGGAATCTGCGAAATCCGAAAGGACGTTCCAGATCACGGATACGTCGGCCGTGATCGTCGTGTTGAATCCGTAGGTCGTGTTACCGTCGAATGCCGCGGAAATGTCATAGGTATCGATGCCGTCCAGCGCGAGCCAGTCGGCGATCATTGGCGTCAGCAGATACGCCTTGTCCGCTCCGATCGTGGTGTTCTCGTCCTGGTCGAAGTACGACATGATCGACTTCTGCCAGCTGTCGTTCAGATAGACGTTGGAGTTGTTGCTGTAATCCGGATCGGTGGTTTCGGTGACGAAATTCGCCGCCCCGTCATAGGCTCCGGAATGGCCCAGTCCGAGCGCGTGGCCGATTTCGTGTATGTACGTCTGCAACGAATAGGTGCCGATGCCGGTACCGTGTTTCGTCAGCCAGTTCGTGCTGATGTTGACATAGGCATAGTCGACAAACGCACCGTTGGAGCCGGAGACCGTTTTGTAGCCTGCATAGGCACCGGAACTGTTGTCGCTGAAAAAGAGATCGACGTCGTCGCCGGTTGCGTCCGTCTCGATGAAGGTCACGTCCAGAACGGCGCCGTAGAGCTGCAGAGCTGCACGTGCCAGCGTCGCACCGGCGCTGGTCAGCCCGTCCGCGTCGTCGGTCCAACCCGACAGGTTGTAGTAGAGCACGCCATTGTTGGCACCAACCCCGCCCTCGCCGAGGTTGAACCCATGTGGTTTCTTCCCGAACCAACTCCAGAATCCAACACGCAGATAATCCGCTATCTCCTGGTCGGAATAGACCGGCAGATCGCTTTCCGTCGCTTCGGATGCCACTTCGCTCGAAATCGGCACCGAGAAATCTCCCCACTCTCCCGCGGGATGAGGTCAGCAAGGTATAGCGTCAACGCGCGCCGAACCGGCACGTGTTCTCGAAATCACGATATACAGCCTGATTTCCGGCAACCGACTTCGTCGTCCGGAAGAGCCCCCACCACAAACCTCAGTTGCTCTATCACGGTTGCCCGGGAACGGTAAAGGCGATGTGCTTCACGGTGAATCTGCGCAATATTCCGCCGACATCCCGCGCCAGCGCGCGTGACGCTCACTCTTGCGTGCCGACCAACCGCGAAAACAGATCTCGCCTGACCTGTGCAAAAACCCCGTCCCAATCCATTGGCCGACGTTGGCGATAGAGCCGCATGGAACGGTACCATGGCGTCCTGTCGCCATGATGTCCGTAGAGCCAGAAAGGATCCCAATGAAGCAGATTCCAGACCTCTTTGCCGAGCGATCCCGCAAGATGCGCGGTCGCCGTGTCGGCAGTGATCACGAGGTCCATCTGCTCAATTGTGGCCGCGCAATCGGCCAGATCTGCATCGTTGCTCGCCGTGTCGATCAGGACAGCGTTGCTGGCATCTTCGAAGTATTCCTTCAGAAGCGGCCCCTTGTAGAGCGAATAGAGGCGAACCCCGTCCAGATCGGCAAGCGGCAGAAAGGCTTCATGGCCGAACGCGCGCAGATGGTTGGCCTTGTAGGTGACCGACCCCGACCAGACGACACCAATGCGCAGGTCGTCGCCGGCATTGCTCAACAGGGCTTGCGCGCGGTCGCGACTGACCTGGGGAACATTGAATTCCGCAGGCGCGGGCGGCGCTGCTTCGGTGCGAAAGTAGTGCCTGGGTAGATCGAACATGCTGGTCCACATGTCATACCCGGACAGGTCGGGCACCTCGGTGCTGACGATGTCGGCAAGTCCGGAGTTCTCGAACAGTCGAAGGACTGGCGGCCGGCACACCATATGCACCCGCGCGCCCTGCTCGCGGAGCAGCGGCAGGAACCGGGCACATAACAGGCTGTCGCCCAGCCCCTGTTCCCGAAGAACAAGCAATGACTTTCCCGCCAGTGGCGCGCCGTTCCAACGCGGCAGATCGATGCGCGGGCGCGCCACGTCGCCAGTGGAAAAGCGCGCGTCGTAGTTCGCAAAGCCGGATCGGTAATCACCAGCGGCGAGTTGCGTGAGAGCCAGCTGAAGCCGAACCTGGGATTTGCCGCGAAAGCGCTTTCGCGCGGCCTGCAACACGTCGAGCGCCTCGTCATATCGGCCAAGTGCCCGCAAATGCCGGCCGAGATTCCAGCCGGCGTCCGGATCGTCCGGTGCTTCGTCCAGCAGCTCGCGGAAAAACGCTGCGGCCTCCTCGTTACGGCCAGAGTCGCCGAGGGCATTGGCGAGATTATTGCGTACGATCCGTAGATTTGGCGCCAGCCGATACGCACGTTGCTGGAACCGCAGCGATTGCTTCCTCTGTCCGCTTTGGCGCATGAGGACACCAAGGTTCGACCACACAGTCGCGTCGTCCGGCCGAAGCATCAGGTACTTGGTGTAGAGTGCCGCCGCACGGGAGGTTTCGCCGCGGCGGTGATGGGCAAGCGCCGCCGCACGGAGCGTTTCAGCCGACACCATTTCCGCAGCCGTTCCCGCCGCCTGGGGGGCGCCCCCGTCGGCCGCATTCTTGTCACCGGGACTGCTGCCTGGCATCTCTTGGACTCGTGGCTCACCGTGCCAAAAGGTATTGCGTTTCAGACAACAAACCCGAGGGGCGTGCGAAAGTCAAAGCGCGCGGTCAACCGCGCTGTGCAACTTGCGCGCTCGGCCAGCCGTGCAGAACCTCCTGCAAATCGTTGACCATGGCGTCAAGCCCGGCGGGACGAATGAGAAGCGTAAGCAGGATTCCGTCGAAGGAGGCAAGTATCACACCGTGACCGGACCCTCCGAAACGGTTGAGGGCAAACACACAGCGATCGCGAGACAGGTCAGGCAGGGCGCGCGACGCGGCGAATACATCGCGCTCAAGTTTGCGCGCCAATGCCTCGGCCTGCTCGAACAGGCCGGCATCGCCGCCGCAGTCGGTTTGCCCGTCAAAGCGACGTACCCAGCAGAGTATTGTGCCCCTGTGCCGGGCCAGGATCCCATCCAGCACATCGACCATTGGCAGCCGTCCGGACGGCGCCAATACGACCTCCCACGCATCGGCCAGTTTCTTCGCCGAGATGCCAAAACCATCCTCCGGCTGTTCGGCGGTCTGGGTCTCCTCCCAAACCTGAAGCGCGTCGCTTTCGGCAATGAACCCGTCCAGCAGGTCACGCAGAAACGAGATCGTTTCCGGGTCCCGCGTGTCTTCGGGTTGCCAGATGGTGCTCAACGCGCGACCGCAGAACTGCCTCGCACTGGGCGCGCGCACGCGGAGCACCCGCCGGTTGTGCACATCGAGAAGGAGTTCCCTCCCCTCGGCATTGGCCAGACGCAACGTCCGGGCAAGCACCGTCTCGTCGATTTCCTGGAGCACCGACGCCAAAAGTGTCCTGCCGCCGAACGCGCGCAATTGACGGCCCGCCGCCGAACTCGCCCCCGCCGCGGCCAGACGCTCGATCTTGTGTTGCAGGTCGTCGGGGAGTTTCATGGCTCGGTCCCTTCAGATGCTCTCGCTCAGAGGTCCAGTATCTCGACCGTGCGTCGCGCAATGCCGCGCGCTTGCTGGGACGGGGTTTCGGGCGGGAAGAAAAAGCACAGCGCCGTGCCGGCTTCCTGCGGGACATTCTGGAGCACCAGCAATTCGGTTACAGTGGCGAGCACTGCCTGTTCCGCGTTGTTTCCAACGTTCGAAAACGCCTCGCTCGCAACCCGGCACAGCCCATCGAGAACTTCTTGCGGGCGAGCCGCATGGCTGCTTGCACCAAGCACGGTGGTTGCCTTGAAATCCACGTAAACGACAGCGTCAATCGTCGCGTTCTGCAGGCGCAGTGAGTCCAGTCTCGATGATACGTTCACGTCCGATGCTCTGGTGGCCAAGTTCGTGTGCATACCATCACCCGAACATTGCTAGCACAACCCGCGGCATTGGTTTTCTCTCCGTATCCATAGTTAATTCCATGCGGTCCCGCTCCTCTGCCAGAACCGCAAGGTCGGTTCAGAACGCGGGCACATTCAGTGCGGAACGCGGCAGCCGCTCGCGACGGCTTTGACGATGATTTCCCGGGACAACCCGCTTCGGCGTGACGCTGACCTGGGCGACCGCCAGATGCGGTTCGGCTGCGCGCGGCTCGGACTTGGGTTGTTCCACCACGAGGGCATCTTCATGGACTCGCATATGCGGCGGCGAAAGAGAGTTCGTTTGCCGCGGTGGCAGATTGAACACCACATCGAGCAGTTTCTGTGTGAAGGCTTCCGCTCCGCTATCCTCCCATGCATTGCGGTCGTCTTCTGCCTCAGCCGCCTGAAGAAGCGAGATCGGGTAGACCCCTGCGAACAGCCCGTCGGTTTCACTCTCGACGCGGCTGAGAACCCGGCTCCGGTCCGTTTCCGTGAGGATCTTGTCAAATCGTGTCAGCAGAAGCAGGCTGTTCTGCTGAAGGATCACCGGCATTTCGCTCCAGGTTGCAGCCTCGCTTTGCCGCCATGCCTGAGTCGCGTGGCTACACCAGATCACGCTGTCGGCGTGGGGAATGATCTGCTCCCACGTCTTGGAGGAAAGGTTGGGATCGGAAATGCCGGGCATGTCGATGATGTCCATCAACTCCAACACATCAACTTCCAGGAACACCTTGATATAGGCCGTTTCGTCCACGGACACCCCGTCGAGCGCTCCAAGGTCGAGTTCAGTGGCGTTCCCATCATGATCCACGCTCAGCGCGTGGCCATCGCCGTGACTGTACCAGATCGGAGGCAATTGGGTCGCTGTCACGCGCACCGGCGAAACGCCCTCGCCGATCAAAAGGTTCGCCAGGGTGCTCTTGCCCGCGCTGAACTCGCCCATCAGCGCGACGACGGGTCGAGCGGGCACGGTATCAGGTGTTGTCTGCATCAGTGGGCCTCCGTGGTACTCGGTGCCAGATGCCGCATCAGCACCTGCTTCGCGGCGGAAAGTGCCGCGATCTTCTGTTTCGCGCCGTCCCCGAGCCCGGCATCTTCCAGGTCCTCGGGACAGACATCGCCTCGCATGGATAGATCGTTCAGGATCGTTCGCTGCGCCGAAATGAAATCCAGCAACGGCTTCATCGCGGCCTCTTGCGTCGCGCTGCCATAGTCGCTCTTCAGTGTTGCCACCATCGCATCTGTTTCCGACTTGATCAGATCACCGAAGTCCGCGGCATAGGCGCGATAGCCCCGCCGGCTCCGCCACCAGCGCTTCCACCATCCGGCATTCATGTCGAGCGCGATGGTTTGACCAAGGAAGACCGGCGGCGGCAAGACCGGAACTGCGGGTGGCTCTATGGAAAAACTGTCGGGATCCATGCCGAAGCCGCGCAGGTAGAGATCGCAGACCTCCTTCGCGCCTTCGTCGTAGACCTTGCGAATTGCGGCGGTGCTGCGCCGCGAGAACACCTGAAACGCGGTCCGCAACAGGATACGGAGGCCGGTGGGATCGTACGTCCAGACTGAAAGCTCACCATAGGTTTCCAGATGCTTGATCAGCGCACTGGTGGCCCGGTCAACGAAACCGACATTTGCGCGGTCCAGCCGTTCGTGGAACTCCGGTACGATCTTGGCGAAGTCATCCGCTATACGCTGCTTGCAGCGCTCTTCGATCCGGTCCAGTTCCGCCGGCAGCGCTTTGCGGTTCAGCGGAACGACATTCGAATCCCTCGGGGGCCCTTCGACGAGTTGCGCGGATGTCTCAAGGCTGGACGCGAGGTTGAGCGCGGAGCGCGCGACATAGTCAGAAACCTCGCGCCCGACGGTGTCGGACACGCGGCTCGAAAGCGCCTCGAACAACTTCGGGATACCCGAAAGCTCCCATACATCGGCCGACGAAAGCTCACCGGACGGATCCTCCGGCATTTCTCCGGTCTCTGCCTCCGCCCAGTTGATCAGCGCCTGGGTGCTTTCCGGGTCCATGTTCGAGACATTCCGGCGCAATGCGTGATTGGCCCAGTAGGCACTGCCGAAGATGATCTGCGCATCTTCCGGTCCATGATGATCCTTGATCGTCTGGCGAATGCTCTCCGCGATGGTGTTGGCCTGCCCGCCGGGATCCGCCAATTCGTCAATCCGGTTGACGAAGATGACAACGCTGCGCGACGGAATGTTTGCGATCAGCCGGATAAGCGCGAGATCCACCGAGGACATCGCCTGATGCGCCGACAGGACCACAACGCAGGACCGGCTCTCCCGGATTGCCCGCATGGTGATCTGCTCGCGCATCATGAAGGTGTCATTCACCCCCGGTGTGTCGCGGATACACAGGTCCACCGGATATTCCGGACGGTACATGTATAGGTCTGCCGACTTGGTGATATCGGCAAAGCGTCCGCGCGTCGTGGACGTATCGTGGTCCGTCTCGAAATCGTCACCAAGGCAGACGTATCGCTCCACCAGTTCGGCGTCGAGGAAACCGTATTTGTGCTCCTGCCCCATGAGCAGTTCGAATTTGTCGCCCAACCGGTAGAGCGACTTGGTTCGCATCGTCTCCAGTTGCGCTGCCACTTTCGCGAGGTCGTCGTCAGCCCCTGCCCGACCCGCCAGTTCACCCAACCGGCCGCCGCCCTGCATTAGCCGCTTCCATTCGTCCTCCTCGAAGAAGCGAAACACCGCGCGTGCACTGTCCACCAGCGGGCGCGAGGATAGATGGATCGAGGTCACGACCGAGGTCCAGGGGTTCACATCCGCCGGCAGCAGATCCGGGCAGCCGATCATCGCGTTGACCAATGACGTCTTGCCGGATTTCACCTGCCCGATCATCGTGACGCTCGGCTCGGCACGCCTCAGCCGCTGCTGGAGTTTGCGCGTGCTCGAAGAAATCGCCCGATCACCGATTTCGGCAATGGATTCTATCGCTTGCGACAGCTCATCAAGGTCGTTTGCGATGGGGGATAGCGCCGAGACCCCGCTTTCCAGCAGATCTGCGTTGATCGCCGGTTCCAACATCTCTGCGCGCTCGAATGTACGATCGATAATCATTCCGTGCCCTTGAAGACCACCCATGGGAAGACAAATTCACCGATCAAAGACACAGACCGGCAGCCACTTCTGCCGCATAGCTTCCCGCATGGGCAAAATTCGCCGAGCTTCGTGGCCATTGTAAGGCAGCAATCTGTCCAAAACGGTCGTTGACGCAGGCCGTTGCAAGGCGACGCAAATCAACTGCACCGTCGCCATTGCGGAAAAAGATAACACAAGAACAATGATTTACGCGGCGGCCCGTGTGTCGAGTTCCCGGCGGATTTGAAGCATGAGGCAGATACCGTCCATCTCTGGGCATCCCTCGCCTTCGATTTCCATCAGGACGAGAAGTTCATCTGCTTCCATGAGGACATCTGACAACTCCGCAAGATCGCCCTCTGCAACGGAGGTCTGGGAGTCGAGCAGTTCGGTGAGAAGTTCGATCGTCTCGCGGCAGTGGCTCATGACATCGGGGCCGGTCACCCCTTCGCCAGAGGTGTTGTCGCCAAGCAGAAGTCGCGCTCGCTCCCGAACAAGTGCTGCCGCCTCCTGGCAAAGCGCGGCAATCTCCGCGTTGCGGACAGGCGACGACGTGTCTTCGGAAGGTTCGTCCACCGTGTCCGGCACGCGAACCGATGCATGGTCCGTTTCTGGCGACGGCGCGAGACTCACAACCTCGTCGGGAACCTCGAAAGTTGTCTCGTACTTTTTCAGAAACAACAGCGCTGAATCGCTGTCGGCTTGCCGCCCGAGTTCCGCATGGCGCCCCAAGCCGTCCGACAGACGCGCGAGCCCAAGGTCTTTTGCACCTTGATCTGCGTCCAGATCCACAGGAATGACGTCGAGAAACGCCCTGTCCAGGCCGTTTCTTATCTGCGAGGCGCGCCCCTGTCGGCTATCCCCCCAGAGAGCGAGAAAGGCATGGTCCGTGAGGCGCTCATCTACACCCCGCCAGATCCTCTGTTCGGCATCTCCGAAGTCGCGGGAGCACCACACGAAAATGTCTGCCCGGCTCGAAACCCATTTCAGCGCCATCCGCATGTCGGCTTCGGATCCGCCGACACCCACATCGAGGAAGCAGGTGCGCTTGAGCAGAGGAACCGATCTTGCGAGGGAGAGAAATAGAATATCGTTCCCGAACTGGTCGGGAACGTCAGAAAGATCCTCGACCTTTCCGTCCGGTCGCGTCGCACGCGTGCTGTCCGTTTCGCTGAAACGCAATTCCAGCGGGGGCTTTCCTGGCGCCACCGGAACGACCGGCGCACCAAGGATATCATTGATCATCTCGCCACTACGGCCATCAGACGCCCCGACAAAGGCAATGCGCACGGGCGTTTCGAGCCGACGCAACAACCCCTCGGCATGGCGCCCCACGTTCGCCGGTAACGATCCGGAAGACTGGAGCGCCCGAAGCCGCTCGCAGACCAGATCGAAATTGCCGTGATGTGCCATGTCGGCGTGCCTCAGGGTGTGTCGCACTTCAACTGTCGCCGCCCCTTATGGGCACGCGCCTTTCCAGTGTCCACGGTCTTGAGTGCGAAGATGGACGTCGGACGCGCCGGCACCACGGGCCGCGGTGCCACATGCGGTCGATTTCCCCGAATTGCCGGGGTCTCGACCAACTGGATCTTCACCACGACAATCGACACATTGTCCTGATCGGGATCATCCAGCTTCTCGATCTCTCGCAGCAGTTGCGCCGCGATCTGGCCGCTCGACATCGTCGACCAGTCCGCCAGCACCGTTCGTATCCGTTCGTTGCTCAGGTACTCGATCCCATCGCTGGCAAAAACCAGCAGATCGCCGTTCAGCAGCCTGAAAGGCTCTTCGGGGCAGTCGATTTCGGCGATACCGCCGCCACCCACGACGGAGGTCAAGCAGTTCCGGTCAGGATGCTGCGCGGCATCCTCGCTCTCCATCAGGCCAGATGCGACCATCGAATCCATCGTATGTCCGAAGGAATGCTCCTCGTTCAGACGCTGCAGAACGCCGCCGCGAAAGAGATAGAGCGGAGAATCTCCGATGGAAATCCAATGAAGCGCATCGCCCTGGAGCACTCCGGCGACGAGTGTCGCCCCCATGCCAAGAGACTCGGGACGATCCTCGATATACGCGCGGATACAGTCGTTCGCCCCGCGCGCTGCCCGGGTCAGCACCCCGTGGTATCCAGTCTCCTGCGCCTCGGATGCGCCGGACTGAAGTTTCAACTCGCTGAAGACTTCCGTCAGAACGATCTTGCTGGCCACGTCACCCGCGGCATGCCCGCCCATCCCATCCGAGAGAACGACCAGCCCGGTGTCGCTGCCCAGCGGGCAATCGAACAGGACAGCGTCCTCCTGATAGGTGCGTTTACCGACGCTGACGGCCGAGGCCGCCTCGAAGAAGGGTTCAGAGTGTTGCTGCATCCCGGGCACCGGTTTCCTTACCTTCGTCCCAGGAAAAATCGGACCCGCACAGCGCGACGAACCGCAGTGTGGTTTCACCGATACGAATCTGGTCTCCACTGGTGAGGGGCTCAGTGCTGAGTACCGGCATTCCGTTCAACCGAACCAGGTTAGCTTTGCCCCCGTGGCCAATGAAGAACGTCTGCTGCTCGTCGTCGTATGCGATCGCCGCGTGGTTCTCGCGCGAAATGCTTGTGTCGCCGTGGTCCAGCGTCACGGCCTGGTCATCGGCCCGTCCAATTGTCGAGACCCCGTCGAACAGGGCGTATGACGCGCCTCGCCCCGGCCCCTTGACGACGACAAGCCAACCCACTGGGAAACGGGCGCTTTCGGCAGGCGCGGCGGGGCTCGGCCGCGCGAAGGGGTTGTTCTCGACCTCGTCCGGCCGATGGAAGCCGAGGAGCCGTGTCTTCACCCGGCCTGCACGCTGTTGACGAGGCCGCTCCTGAGCGGGCTCGGCGGTTGGTTCGGCAGCCACGCCAGGTACCGGTTCGGACTGCTGACGCAAGGAGGAGACGTTCGAAGGCGTCGATGGTACCGGCGGTTCGTCCTCCGCGGAATCCCGGACGTCTTCTTCACGGTCGAGGTCCCAAATGCGCAGCGTTTGCGCGATGTGTTCCATCGTCTCGTCGGAAGCCGCACCTGGCTGGGCCACTTCGGAGGGGACCTCCGATTCCTCGAGTTCTACCTCCGTAACGTCCCGCACATCATTGAGTTCGTGTTCATAATCTTCGTTTGAAGAATCTCCAGATACCTGAGTCTCCAGCGCTTCGTCCGCATCCTTTGATTCCGCTTCGTCAGCGGGGAAAGCCTGCAACGGGCTTTCGAAAGCCTTGTCGAGATTAACCGATGGAGTGGCCGGAACGTCTGCAACAACCTCTTCCGCATCGTCTTGCTCAAGCTCGCGGATGGAAATACCCTCTTCCGCGGGGTCTCTGTCCTCGGCGAAGTCAATGGCGTCTTCGGTTTCCTCGGGTGCTTCGTCCGCAGCGCGGAACTCGAAGTTCTGGGCCTCGTCTGCCATCCCGCATACCGATGCCGGCGCTACCTCTGGTACGTCCCATGCCCCATTTTCAATTGGCTCCGCGGCGTCCTCGGGGCGCAGCAGCAGTGGTTCAGGGCGAGTATCCCCCGCATCATCTCGCGGGGCGCATTCTGCTGGCGCGTCATCGAGTGACTCGTCTGCCATTGGATCCCGGAAGCGAACGCCCTCGTGGTGGCTGTCGCGCACTGACGCCATTGCGGTTTCCCTGATCTCCAACAGGTCAGGGCGGGCCATCCCGTGGCGTGCGACGCCGTGCGCGGCCGGCAGGGCCACCGCTTGCGCCGCAGCGGGCGTCGCATCGGAGCGTTTCTTTTCAATTAGTTCCGAGATGAATCTCATTGTTCAGCCCTTCCGGCAAGTTGGGTTGGGTCCTCTGCGAACAAAGGGCCGATCGTCCAGAGCGCTTTTTCCACGAGCGATTTGGTGACCGGCACAGGTTCCTGGGCCTCGCGCGCAAGCCGTTCTTGCTCCGCGCGCCGTTCTTCCGATCGCTTTGCGATCATCGCGATGTAATCCACGTATTCCGGAGCCTGCGGCGGAACCACTGTCTCAACCGGGGCCCGGCCAAAGGTTTCAATTTCCTGAGAGTCCGGCGTCGGATTCTGGACGTCTGGTAACGAGTCCGGAAACGGATACGCGCCGTCGACGCTCTCCTCTTTCACCGTCTCTGAGTTGCGAAGAAGCTCCGCCTCCTCTGCGCGCCGCGCCGCTTCCATTTCCTCGCGCTGCCGATCCTCTTCGAGGATGCGCGCGAGTTCGGTGTTTGTCTGGCGGGTCAGCTCGCTTACAAGCTGGTCGATCCGGGCGTCCTTGCGGGCGACCTCAAGCGCCTGCGACGTCTGCGAATGGTCATCGATTTCGAGCAACCACTCGTTCGCGCTCTGCATCCGGTCGCGCCCCAATACTGAAAGCGCCTTGTCCAGCGACGCCAGCAGCGGACGGTCGAAGCGCTCAATACGGGCTTCGAGTTTTTCGTAGGGGTCAGGCAATCCCTCGGCGACAGCGGCGAGGCGATCCGGACTCGGCGGCGGGGCCTCTCCCGTTATCGCGAAGTGGAAGGTGGCTGCGAGCGAATAGATGTCGCTCTCAGGCGAGTGTATTCCCCGGCTCTGATAAAACTCGTGCGGCGAGTATCCGTCCTTGACCGCCTGGAGCGCCGAGGCATCGCGCGCCGCCTGAGCGCGCGCAGCACCGAAATCGATCAGAACGGGGTTTCCGTTTTTCTCGATCAGGATGTTGTCCGGAGAGATGTCGCGATGAAGGATACCGCGCGCATGGATGTGAGAGATTGCGCTCAGAACCGTCACCATGAGCTCGCGGACGCGTGACGGACCGAAGTGCTCCCGGTCGTCCTCGATCAGCGATTGCAGGTCTTTGCCTTCGACGAAGTCGAGCGCCATATAGGCTGTCTTGTTGTCCGCAAAGACCTCGTGCACCCGAACGATATTGGGATGCTCCAACATCGCCAGCGCCCGCGCTTCCTTGCGAAAAAGGTCAAGCAACGCTTGGTAATCCTTGGCGTTTGCGTCGGAACGTACCCGAACGTTTTTCCCCGACCGGTAGCAAATGAAGCTCGGAAAGCACTCTTTGAGCACGACAAGCCGGTCCAGGCTGTTGCGCGCAAGGTAGGTGATTCCGAATCCGCCGGAGTTCAGATACCGCTCGATACGGTACTGGCCGCGCAGCAGCGTGGAGCCGACGGGCAGTTCGTCGCCCTGTTTTTTGTCCGTGTCCGGCTCTCTGCGCTCTGTGGCTGCGCTCATGCGAATTCCCTTTCGGCGAGTCTAGGGCGCCTGCCACGCAGACGTGCCTTCGCCATCATTTCGGAACGTGTCGGCAGAATGTGGCGGGAAAAAGGACAAAGCCGTGCCATCATGTGGCCACTGGGCCGGTTTTGCCGGGTCGCACACATGGATGGCAGTGTTTCGCGCGCATTTTGCAATGTGGCAGGAACCCGGCAACCGGACCGATCACAGTTGGAGATCATCGCAGAATCGACCGCCGCACGTGCCGAAATGCCCTCTGATCGTCTGGAAATGTCGAACAATATCAGCACACAAACTTCGATTGTTCAGGAAGTTAGCCCTGATTTGGAACATCCTGGCTTTTACCCGACAATCCGGTCGGCACTCCGGAAACCTCGACAAGTTTGGTTGGATCGGCCGCCTTAAACACTGGCGAATGCCGCAACGGCCCGCGAATAGTCGCCATACGGCGCGTCGCATCGGTTTTTGGATGCGCGAACAGGCTTACAGGTGTTGGACCGAGCCCTGTTGCGCGCGGTGAGAGTGTCCGACCGTTCGTCGCTTCAAGCTGCACCCGCGGGAGCGATCGCATCGCACAGTGGTACCGCTCTGCCTGAACTACCCTACGGGCGCAAACCTCGTCTGGTTGAGAGAGACTTCACACAAAGAGCGCACTGCGGCAGCATTGCGGTGCGGACTCCTCAACCGGAAATACCAAGTCATCCGGCAGTGACTTCGGATCTAAAAAACATGCTTGTGCGATAATTATCAATATGTTGAGCATCATAACTTCACTATTGCTTTAGCTACTGCCATAGCAACACTTCGAGCGTGCATCTGAGTGCCTCCCGGCCTTACTCCGCCGGATCTAGAATGGGTGAACGTCGTAAAATTGTTAAATTGCTTATAATTGAAGTGCGATCTTATGAAATCAGTTTAGGTACGCCGTTGCTCAAGCGTCAGCGTTTCATAAGCCGAGACCGAATACGAACGAGCCGCTGGCTGTCGTTGCCCGACCCAGCCCCCGGTCTCCATGTCACCATGCAGTTCGTCCGAGTTCAGCTGCAGCGGAGACGTCGCAACTAGCGTTTCCGATCCAGCAGTTCCGCCTCAGGGTAGATCGGCCGGTATATTTCGACCCGGTCCCCTTCCTTCACCGGTGCGGTGAGCTTTGCGACCGTTCCGAAGATGCCGACCTTGTTTTTTTCGAGGTCGATTTCCGGGAATTGCTGCAAGAATCCGGAACGCTCGATCACGTCGCGCACCGTGGATCCGTCCGGCACGTCGATCCGGATCCACATCTGGGAGGATTGCTTGGCGAATGCCACACCCACGTTCATGCTGCCCCATCTCCTTCGGTGCTCGGCTGCAGAACGCCTGCGGCTGTGAAAATCCTGCTGTGCGTTGGTTCACTTTCCGCGCCGCGTGGTTTGTTGCCCTGACGGGCGTCGATCATTGCCTTCAACGCCAGCAGGATGCCCAGCATGATGAATCCCCCCGGCGGCAGGACCAGCAAGAGGAACCCCGAGTATTCGGGGATCACGGAGACTTCCAGGAAGCCGAAGTGTTCGCCCAGAAGCAGTGGCGCGTTCGCGAATAATGTGCCGGAGCCGAGTACTTCCCGCGTTGCTCCCAGCACCACCAATGCCGCAGTGAACCCGACGCCCATCATCAGGCCGTCAAATGCTGCCGGCAGGACCTTCTGCCTCGACGCGAACGCCTCCGCGCGGCCGAGAATGGCGCAATTGGTGACGATGAGCGGGATGAAGAGACCAAGTTGCTTGTGCAGGTCGTGCAACCAGGCGTTCATCGACATGTCGACCACGGTCACGATACAGGCAATGATCAGGACGAACGCTGGAATGCGAATTTCCGGTGTGATCGCCTGCCGTAGCAGCGACACCACGACACCCGACAGAACCAAGACCACAAGCGACGCCAATCCCATGCCGAGACCGTTGGTCGCCGTTCCGGTGACAGCCAGAAGCGGGCAAAGCGCAAGGAGCTGGCCGAAGACGACATTGTTGTCCCATATCCCGTTTCGCGCGATCGATACATAATCCTGTGTCATTGGCTACCTGTCTCCTCGGCCGATAGGAGTGTGTCCCGATTGCGCGCGTAAAATTCGAGCCCGCGATGAATTGCGTCCACCACGGCGCGCGGCGTAATGGTCGCGCCGGAGAATTGGTCGAACTGGCCGCCGTCGCGCTTCACCTTCCACCCCTCCGGACCGGGGTTCGAGAGCGAGAGGCCTGCAAAGCCGTGAATCCAGTCCGACTTCGCCTCCTCGATCTTGTCGCCGAGTCCCGGCGTTTCGGCATGGGCCAGAACGCGCACGCCCAGTAACTCCCCGTTCGGGTCGATCCCGAGCAAAACACGGATCGCGCCACCGTATCCTTGCCCAGTCATCTCGAATGCCACGCCCGTCGGCGTGCCGGCACGGCGCGCGACGTAGACTGTCACGGCCCCGGCCTCCGCATCCGTGACGGTCATAGCGCCGTCGGTCATCGCATTGTCATGGATCTCGTCCGGAACAACCTGCGCGAGCGATGCATAGAGATCCTCTCTCCCACGGTCGGCGATCGGTCCGCGTGTGACAATGTCGACAAGCGAGAGTATCAACGCCGTGGCGAGGCAGAAGAGCGCGAGCAGGACGCCGTGTGCCGCCGGAGACTCGCGCAGAACCGAAGCCATACCATCCGTTCGGGGGTTTGTGTCGGTATTCAGCGTGGGCGAGTGATCGGTCATTGCCGCGCCCCTTTGGGAAGTTCCAGAGGCCGCCCCTTGCGGTCCCGCCCGAATATGCGTGGCCGCGTGTATGTATCAATGACCGGTGTGCAGGCGTTCATCAACAGCACCGCAAAGGCTGCGCCCTCGGGGAAGGCGCCCCAAGTGCGGATGATCACGATCAGAAGGCCCGTCCCGGCGCCGTATATCAACTGCCCCAGTCCCGAAACCGGCGATGTCACGTAATCGGTCGCGATAAAGAAGGCACAGAGCATCAACCCGCCGGAGGCGAGGTGCCAGAGCGGCGAGGGGTAACTCATGGGATCGAGCAGGTGCAGGGCAGCCGACAAGCCACCTGCGGACAGCAGCAGCGCAAAGGGCGTTTGCCAGCGGATCACGCGCATGGCGATCAAAAGGCAGCCGCCGAGGAACAACAAGAGCGCGCTCGTCTCGCCGAGGCTGCCCGGCACATGGCCGAATGCGAGGCTGCGCAGCGGGAAGGTCTCCGCCATAATGTCGGTCAGGTGGCGCCCACCGTCCAGTCCGGCCGCCACGAAACCGAGCGTCGTCGCCCCGCTCACCGCGTCGATGTCGCCGCTGCCGCCGAAGGTGATCGTCAGCGCCTCCCAAAACTCCGGCGCGCCCGGCTCTCCGAATGGCGGGGGCAGAACCCAGGTCGTCATCTGGACCGGCAAAGCCACGAGCAGCATCGCACGGGCGACCATCGCCGGGTTGAACATGTTCTGACCCAACCCGCCATAGACATGCTTTCCAAGCCCGATGGCAATGAAAGCCCCAACCGTTCCGACCCACCACGGCGCCCAGGGAGGCAGGGTCATCGCCAGCAGCCAGCCGGTGAGGATCGCGGAACCGTCGAAAAGGTAGATCGACACCGGACGCCGAGCCAGAAGAAGGCAAATTGCCTCGGCGATGAGCGCGCTTGCCACGGTTACGGCAAAAAGCAGGATCGCCGGCCAGCCGAACTGGTAGAAGCCGAGCGCCGTTGCCGGCGACAGGCACACCATGACCGAAACCATAGTCTGAGCGACGGAAAACTTGGAATGGGCATGGGGCCCGCTGACAATTGCACCGCCGGTCATTCGGCAGCCTCCTGCGGGGGCGGCCCCGCGGTCTGAGCATCCGTGCCGGCATTGGAGGTTTTCTCCGTTGCCGCTGCCTCGGCCTGCCGCGCTTTTTCTTCTGCCTGTCGCTTCTTCTTTGCTGCCTGTTCGGCCTTGCGCCTGGCCATGGCTTTCCGCTTGGCGTCCGCGATCGCTTCCATGCGCGCGGTACGTGCCTCTGCCAGGCGTTTGGCCTCCTCCTGCTGGTGCTTTTGGCTCTGCTTCGCCGCCAGACGCCCCTTGGCGTAGTTGAACCCCTGCACAAGCTGGATGTTCGACGGACAATTGAAGGAACAGGAGCCGCAGGAGACGCAGTCGAGCAAGCCTGTCTCCACCGCGCCATCGAGATCACCGGCATGGATGCGTGCGTGCATCTCCATGGGCATCAGGCCGCAGGGACAAACCTTGATACAGCCGCCGCAGCGGATACATGGCATGGCCTCATGTCGCCGGGTTTCGGCGGCCTCCAGCGCAAGGATGCCGTTGGTGCCCTTGATCACCGGCACACGCAGGCTCTGGATCGGCAGGCCCATCATCGGCCCGCCGAGGATCAGGCGGTCCGGCGTTCCGGTCAGGCCGCCGCAGTGATCGAGGATCTCCGAGACCGGCGTGCCAATCAGAACTTCCACATTGGCCGGGCGCTTCACGCCGAAACCGGAGACGGTGAGTACGCGGGAGATCAGCGGCTCGCCGTATCGTACCGCCTTGTGGACAGCATGTGCCGTCGCCGCGTTGTGCACAACGACCCCGAGTTCCGCAGTCAGGGCGCGCGCCGGAGTCTCAAGCCCCGTCACGGTCTGCACCAGGTGCTTTTCGGAGCCCATCGGATACAGCGTCGGCACTCGGACCACGCGCGCTTCCGGACCGACAGCAAAGATATGCCGCCGGATGGCCTCGATCGCCTGCGGCTTATTCCCCTCGATGGCGACGATCACCTTGGTGATGCCAAGGGCGCGCGCCATGATGCGGATACCATCCACGACCTCTTCACTCCGTTCGCGCAATAGCCGGTCGTCACAGGTGAGATAGGGTTCGCATTCGGCCCCGTTGATGATCAGCGTGTGCAGCGGATAGCGCTCCCGCAGAGTGAGCTTGACCGCCGCGGGGAATGTCGCCCCGCCCATGCCGACAATGCCGGCCTCCATCACCCGCTGGGCGATTTCGGCGGGATCGGCGTCCTCGGGGCGCATCCGCGGCATGTGTGGTCCCCAGCGATCTTCGCCGTCCGGACGGATCGTGATCGTTGCCACCGGCAGACCGGAGGGGTGCGGGGCCGCGAATTGTCCCACGGCGATCACCCGGCCCGATGTCGGCGCATGAACATGTGCCGAAACCGCTCCCCGCGCCTTTCCGATGAGCTGCCCCTTCAGCACCTGATCATCGCGTTTGACGAGCGGTACCGCCTCCGCGCCGATATGCTGCTGCAGCGGTACGCGGACAAGCGACGGGAGCGGCATGGTCTCGATGGCGCATTCGGCGGCCAGATACTTGCGGGTTTCCGGGTGGACGCCGCCACGGATGCCGAAGTTGCCACCGTAGCGTTTCAGGGAAGCGAGGGAGAACAATTGCATTGACGGGGTTCCTCAGGCAGCCGAACCGACGCTTGCATCCGGTTTTGGCCAGTGCCAGTTGCGCAATGTCCGGGGTTTGCTACGGAGGATGATCGCCTCCGTCGGGCAGACCTCCACGCAGGCGTCACACCCGATGCAAGCGTCGTTGATGACGGTATGGATCTGCTTCGCCGCGCCGATAATCGCGTCTGTCGGACATCGCTTGAAGCATTTTGTGCAGCCGGTGCAATGGTCTTCGAAGATGAAAGCCACGATCGGTTCCTCGTGCGCCTCCTCCATGCCCGACAGATCGGCCGCGGCGTCCGCGCCGACGATCTCCGCCAATTGCACGGCCACCTCGCGCCCGCCCGGAGGACACATCGTGACCGGCGCCGATCCGTCCGCCACCGCCTCGGCTGCACCGTGGCATCCCGCGAACCCGCATTGGCCGCAATTCGTGCCGGGCAGGACGGTTTCGATTTCATCGACGACCGGAGGGGTTTCCACGTGAAAGCGGCGCGCGGCAAACCCGAGGATCGTGCCGAAACCGAGCCCGAGAACGGTCATCGTGGCGATTGCGAAGATCACGAAAGCTCTCCCAAGGGGTTAGTTTGCGACGAGGCCGGCGAAGCCCATGAAGGCCATGGACAGAAGCCCGGCAGTGACGAAGGCGATAGGCGGCCCCTGAAACGGTCCCGGAACGGCGAGCCGGGCCATGCGCTCGCGCATCCCCGCGAACAGGACCATCACGAGGGTAAAGCCCAGGGCCGAGCCGAACCCGTAGAGCAGGCTCTCGGCGAAGGAGTGCTGTTCCTGGATGTTCAGCAACGCGACGCCCAGAACCGCGCAATTCGTGGTGATCAACGGCAAATATATCCCGAGAGCACGATAGAGCCCGGGCGAAACCTTGCGGATCAGGCTCTCGGTAAACTGCACGATGGTGGCGATCACGAGAATGAAGCTGAGTATCCGCAGGAACTCCAAGCCCAGCGGCATCAGGATCAGCACCTCGACGGCCCAGCTCGTTGCGGCGGCCAGTGTCAGGACGAAGGTCGTGGCGAGCCCCATGCCAACGGCGGCATCCACCTTGCGTGAAACGCCCATGAAGGGGCAAAGACCCAGGAATTTGACCAACACCACGTTGTTCACCAGAGCTGTGCCCAGGAGGATGACGAGGTAGTGTTCCATTCCGTTTCTACGCTCCGATTTCGTCATGGCGTTCATGCCCCGAGCATTTGAGACGCGGCTACAGGGCAATGGGGACGGTCAGTCCAAGCAATCGCCGTGCCATCCGCTCCAGCCCCCCGGCCTGCGGATAGTCGCGCCTCAGCCTTTTCAGGCCAGCGCCCTCTGGCGAGCGCTGTCGCAGCTCACATGACCCTGATACCGCGAAGCTTGCTCACCCATGCCACCGCGCCCGCGCATATGCTGAAGCGCGCCGGCCTCCCGGTGCGTGGTCGAATGGCGTGCGCCATTTCCGCTTTGCCAAGAAGGGTCGGCCGCGCCGCACGCCCTCAGGGTCGCATTTCCGACAATTGTCGGAATGCCGTCATGCCCGTGGAGGGCGCCAGCCCCGCGTTGCTGCCCGACCTGCATGAATTTCGTTCATTGGAGCGTTGACGCGCGCCTGGCGTGAGCCCGATTGATGCCCGCGCTTGGCACGCTCCTTGCTTGGTCACTCAAAGTAACGGTGGGTACGAAACCGCACCGAACAGACGGACCAGAAACCCGACGCAGGACAGGACGCTGCCATTGCCGCCGCTCACTACCTCCGACCGACAGGCGCTCGGCAACCCGAGATCGACAGCTTCTCCCCTGCCGGTATCCGTTACCGACCGCGTACAGTGGATCGGCGCGCTCGACCCGCAGCTTCGTAACTTCGACATCATCCTGCGCACGGCCAATGGAACCAGCTACAATGCCTATGCCGTGCGCGGCAGCAACGGTGTGGCAGTGATCGATACGGTCAAACAGGAGTTCACGGAAGCGTTTCTAGCCCGGCTCGAGGCCGCCGCTGGCTACGACGAGATCACGACGCTCGTGCTCAATCACCTTGAGCCGGACCATACCGGCGCGGTTCCGGAGTTGCTGGAACGCGCGCCCCATGTCGAAATCTGCGTCTCGCCGCGTGGCGTGCAAGTCCTGCGCGCTTTGCTGAAGGACCGTTTCGACGAGTATTCGGTCAGGGTTGTCCGCACTGGGGACACGATTTCACTGGGCGACCGGACCCTGCGGTTCCTGACCACGCCCTACGTGCACTGGCCTGACACCCAATGCACCTATCTCGAAGAGCAGGACCTTCTATTCACCTGCGATCTCTTCGGCTGCCATTTCTGCGACGAGCGGCTCTTCAACGACCAGGTCGGCGATTTTCGCTTCTCGTTCGAATATTACTTCGAACACATCATGCGGCCATTCAAGCGCTACGTGATCGAAGCGCTGGACCTGATCGAACCGCTCGACATCGCGATGATTGCGCCCAGCCACGGGCCAATTCTGCGCTCTCATCCGCGCGAATACATCACCCACTACCGGCGCCTCGTTAAGAAACGGCTGGCGAGCGAAGTCGGAGAACAGAAATCGCTCCTGATCTTCTACGTCAGCGCTTACGGGGCAACTGCTCAAATGGCCTATGCGGTTTATGCCGGTGCGGCAGAGAACGCGGGCGTTCGGGTGTCGCTTTTCGACCTTCAGGTTGGCGAAGTCACCCCCTTCGTTGACCTGATCGAAGAGGCCGATGGGCTGGCCTTTGGCACGCCAACGATCAATGGAGATGCGGTCAAGACTGTCTGGGATCTGCTGGCAGGCCTGGTGGACATTGACACGAAAGGCAAGCTCGGCGCGGCCTTCGGCTCCTACGGATGGACCGGCGAGGCGGTGGCGATGGTCGAAGCCCGGATGCAGGGGCTGAAGATGCGCGTTCCCGAGAAGGGCCTCAAGATCAAGCTGCACCCAACGGAAGAGGAGCTGGAGTGTTGCCGAGACTTCGGTCGTCGGCTCGCAGCACAGCTGACCGGCACGGCCGAGCCACGGGAAATCGACTTCGCGGATCTCACATGAATTTCCTCACCCAGTCCGCCACCGAAAGGAGCCAGACATGGCCCACGCAAAACTGACCTTCGCCGACGTCTCGCTGACAGTAAATGTGCCCTCGGGCACCCGCATCATCGAGATTTCGGAAAAGGTGGGCGCCGGCATCACGTATGGTTGTCGCGAGGGCGAATGCGGCACCTGCCTGACGCGGATCGAGGACGGCGCGGAGAACCTCTCCGAACCCTCGGTTCTGGAACAGCGCGTCCTGAAGGAAAACCTCGCCGGACGAAACGACCGCCTGGCCTGCCAGTGTCAGGTGCTGTCCGGCGAGATCAGGGTCCGACCAGCCTAGAGCGGCAGTTCAATTCTCCCCCGCGCCTCGGGCGATTTGCCCGCCGCGCGCCTCCCACCAGCCAGACACGGCTCCGGCCGTCCCCAGCGAAAGGAAATTCCCATGGCTATGCAAATTGTCGGCGATCTCTGCACCTCTTGCGGCGATTGCGAACCGGTCTGCCCGACCAGCGCAATCATCCCGCAGAAGGGCGTTTTCTTCATAAAGGCGGATATCTGCACGGAATGCGAACCGGACCACGACATCCCCCAATGCCTGAGTGTCTGTCTGGAAGACGGATGCATCATTCCCGCCGAATGAGCCAGGTGCCGCACCCCGAAGCCGAAACCGGCGCCACTTGTGGGACCCTCTCCCCGCAGGACGGCGTGCTGCGGCAGCGACTTCGCGTGGCAGACGTCACCGACCGCGAGATCTTGCTCGCGGGGGTGCGGACGACCGGCTGTTCCGGTTGCGCGGCGCGCACGGGGTGCGGTGCGGCGGCTTTGGCCGATGCGCTTGACGCAGACAACCGGATTCGCTTGCCGCGCTCCGTGCCCGTCGCCGTCGGCGACGAGGTGGTCGTCGCAATGCATGGCCGTGCCTTTCTTGGTGCGGCCGCACGGGCCTACCTGCTGCCGTCATGCGCATTGGCCGGAGCGGCTGCAATAGCTGTCGTGTTCAACTTGCCGGACGCCGCAACGGCAGCACTTTGCCTGCCTGCGCTCGCGCTTTCCTTGCTTCCCCTCCATCTGGCCGACCGGCGAGAACGGAGCAATTCCGCGCTCTGGATCGAAAAGGCCGTCGACGCTCCGGACGGCCAGGGATGACGCCGGCCCCGATCCGCGGGCCGTGGCTTGCCCCGGCAGCCGTGTTGCTATGCCTTTCCATAGGTCTTGCCAGCGTGTTCCTCCCGCGCCGCGGCCCCGTGGTTCACAGTGAAACGCTCTTTGTTTTCGGGACGCTGGTCGAAGTCGTAATCTACGGCGAGACACCAGACCGGGCCAAAGCGGCAACTGCCGCTCTGGATCGCGCGTTCCGGCGGTATCACCAGGATTGGCACGCCTGGCGGCCGGGGGAGCTCGGTCGGCTCAACGCAGCAATTGCGCGCGGTGAATCGCAGGTTGTCTCCCCGGAGCTGGCCGCGCTGCTACGGCGCGGCCAAGCCCTGTCGACCGCCAGCGGCGGGCTTTTCGAACCCGCGATTGGCAGGTTGATCGCCCTCTGGGGCTTTCATGACGACACCCTCCCAACGGGCCCACTGCCCGATCCGGCCGCCATCGACCGGCTGGTGCAGGCGACGCCGCGCATAGCGGACCTCCGTTTCGACGGAAATCTCGTCCGCTCGCTCAATCCGGCGGTGCAACTGGATCTTGGAGGTTACGCCAAGGGGGCAGCGCTGGATCTGGCGGCTGATGCGCTTGCGCGGGCGGGCATCCACGACGCGGTGCTCAACGCGGGTGGCGACCTCAACGTCCTGGGTACCCGCGGGGCGCGGGAATGGCGCGTGGCGATCCGCGACCCCTACGGTTGGGGCGCGGTGGCTGCGCTGAACGTTCACCCCGGCGAAGTCGTCTACACTTCTGGCAAT
The DNA here is from genome assembly GCF_001509585.1 of Tropicimonas marinistellae. Taxonomy (GTDB): domain Bacteria; phylum Pseudomonadota; class Alphaproteobacteria; order Rhodobacterales; family Rhodobacteraceae; genus Tropicimonas; species Tropicimonas marinistellae. The sequence goes on from NZ_LNCI01000005.1 coordinate 284,580, forward strand.
TACGAGCGGTTTCTGGAGCAGGATGGTGCGCGCTACTCTCATATTCTGGACCCGCGCACCGGATGGCCGGTGCAGGAGATCGTCTCGGCCACCGTGCTCGACACCGATGGGGCGCGCGCCGATGCCGCGGCCACCGCGCTCAGCGTCGCCGGCCGGGACGCATGGATGGATGTGGCGCGCGCGATGGGTGTGAAAATGGCCCTGTTGATCGACGCCGACGGACGCCTTCTGGCAACGCCGGCCATGGCGGAGCGGCTGGAAGCCACGTCCCCCGCCCAGAGCGACGGGCGCGCGGCCCTTCCAACCACAACCGTGGCGCTTTCGGGCGCGCCCGCGTGGAACTGATTAACTGCGCGGCATTGCGTCGTCGCTTTTCCGACCGCCCTGCGTGTCGGTATGCGCGGTCAATTGGCGGAACCGAGGGAGCGGCCAACCGACCGTGGCGGCACACTAATTGCTGGGAAAAACCCAGCGATCCGACACCCGCGACCGAGACAGACGTCCAAACACGAGGTTTCCATGCACACGCCCAGCCGCCGCCGCTTCCTGCAATACTCACTCGGTGCGATGGCACCGCTCGCTGGCGCGACGTTCGCGACACGCGCGCTTGCGTCCACGCCCTGTGTGATCATCGGTAGCGGTCCGGCGGGAGCCGCAGCGGCTCTGGCGTTGCGGGCCGCGGCGCCCGGGACCCCTGTTACGATGGTCGAACGCGATCCCAGACGGCTTATGGCGCGCGGCGAGACGCAATCCTCCCCGTTTCATCGCCCGGCTCCGTCCGTGCGCCATCTGGACCTCCAGACTGCCGGTGTCGAGTTGCTGCTCGACGAAGTCGCGACCGTGGATTGGTCCGCAGGACAGGTCGCCTTGCTGTCCGGCCGCCGGCTTGACTTCGAGCGTCTTGTTCTTGCAACCGGAAGCGCGCCACGCCCGGAGGCGATTGCCGGTTACGACCGCCGCACCCCGCATCTTTGGCCGGCCGCATGGGGGAGCGCCCGCGAAGCCCGGCGATTGACCGCGCAACTCGCCGCCCTGCCCCCACGCGGCCATGTGGTGCTCCGCCTGCCCGCCGATGCCGCCGGCGCACCGGAGGTCGCCGCCGCGCGTGCGCTGGTCCTGGCACGGTATCTTGCGCGGCACAAACCCTCTGCACGACTGACCGTTCTGGACGCCGCAAAGAACTCGGCCACGGCCCGGATCGTTTCGGCGCACCGGCAGCCCGAAGACCGGATGGATTGGTTTGGACCGGGTGCCGGCGGGAGCGTACGCGCCATTGATGCCCCCCGCGGTCTGATCGAGACCGATGCCGGCGCGCTGCGGGCCGATGCGGTCAACTTCGTCGTTCCGCAACGAGCCGCCGATGTGGCACGAAACGCCGGACTGGTCGACTCCAGCGGATGGTGCCCCTGTGAACCCGATGGCCGTTCGGTACTGAACCCGGCCGCAATCGTTCTGGGCGACGCGCGGAAATCTGCCCGCCGTACGCTCGCCGACGCCGTCGCACAGGGGCAGACCGCCGCGCGGGCCATACTTGCCGCGTGAGTGCACCGACGAAAAACACGAAAGGCATAGCCGCCTTTCGTGTTGCTGCATCACGTCGCTTGACCGGTTTTCACGTCAGCGTCAGGAGCCTCCGGGCGTGCCAGTGAAGCTGACACGAACATCCTCGTGGCGGGCGATGTATTGGCACGCCAAACGAAAGCGCGGCGGCATATCGCGGACTTCGGCATCCTCGATCTCTTCGGCGCTCAGCACTTGCAGTTCTTTCAGCCGCGCCTTCTCTTTCTCCGTCAAAGCCATGCCCATCTTCGGCTTGTCTTCGACGTAGCTGACCTCGATCAGGCAGGAGCCGCAATTCCCGTCCCGGCACTCAAAAGGGATCGGAATCTTGTGCTCGTCAGCGAGTGCAAGAATGGTCTTGGTGTCGCCGGCGACCGCGTAGACTGTCTTGTCCCGATGCATGATGGGAGAGGTGAAGGTGATGTTTGCCATCTGGATAGATCCTTTCGGATGTGTCTGTGGGGAGATCTGCCTCAGATTTGCCGCCCCCCGGAGTTTCGGCTGGCGGGTGCCCGCGCACGCGCCCGCCGGGTACTCCAAGCAAACCCCATGCCATGCCTTTTGCGCCCCGATATGCGGCTCGACCGGCTGCGATGTCGCAACTGCGACACGCTTTGTGCCGATGCAGACGATGAACAGGGACGGCAATCAGGCCGCGGCAGCTTCCTTCCGACGTTGATAGGAAGACGCGATGCCCAGGACGCCGCGGAACTTTGCGACCGTTCGCCGGGCGATCTTCACACCTTCGCGCGCCGCGATCTCCGCAATCTCGGTGTCGCTCAACGGCCGGTCTGGATTCTCGTCGCCGATTATCCGCCGCACGAGATCGAGAACCGCGTCCTGTGACTGGGATTCGCCGTTCTCACCGGCAGAAAAAGTGCGACTGAAGAATGCCTTGAGCGGCAGAGCACCGTTTGGCGTGTCAATCAGCCGGCCCGCAATGGCCCGGCTGATCGTGCTGGGGTGGAGTTCCAGCGCTTCCCCGATGTCGCTGAGCGAGAGCGGCTGCAGCGCTCCGGCCCCCTTTTCAAGGAACGCATGCTGACGCGCGACAATGGCCGTCGCGGTTTGCAGTAACGTCGTCTGCCGGCGCAGCAGCGCACCGGCAAGCCAGCGCGCCTCGGACAGCGCCTGCGCCCTGTACCGCCGTGTCTCAGCATCGACAACTTGCGCCCGCGTGGCGGCGTCAACACTGATTGCCGGCAACGTCGAGCGGTTCAGTTCCACCTGCCATTTGCCGTTCACGCGGCGTACAGTCAGGTCCGGAGGAAAGACCGGAGGCCGATCATCGCTGAAACTCAGCCCGGGCTTGGGGTCGAACCTCCGCAGCGTGGCGGCGATGTCCGGGATGTCATCGGGTTCGCAATCGCAGATTTCCGCCAGCTCCGCCGTCCGTCCCTCGGCCAGAAGCGGCAAATTCTCGATCAGTGCCTCCAACTCCCACGTCAGGAGATCCTCCTCCTCCGCCTGGAGGCGCAGGCATTCTGAAAGCGAACGGGCGAAAAGACCGGTCGGCTCAAACGCCTGCATCGATCGGAGCACGGATTGCACCACCTCGACCGGCACGCGGTTGCTCAGCGCGACGCCTTGCAGATCCGACGTCATCCAGCCGCTCGGCTCCAGCATCTCCAGAAGATCATAGGCAATCGCCCGCAGGCGTGACGCATCGAAGGCGAGGTCGATCTGATCAGCAATATGGGCGAACAGGCTGGGGCGATCTGCGCTGAGCGCGGCGATCCTGTCCCAATCCTCCGCACTGGCCCCGAGACCGCCGCCGCTTGGCAGGCGGAGATCCACATAGGGGTTTTCGACGTATTTTTCTGCCAGAAAGTCGCTGAGATCGGCGTTGTTCATTTGCAGGATGCGCAAGCTTGCCTGCATCCGCTGTGTCATTGCCAGCGTCGTTCTCGTCTCTAGCGTCTGTGCCAGCTGCATGGGCTGCCTTCCCGGTCCGTCGACCCTGTACCTCGTCTCCCTGCGGCGCCGCTATCCTGCCTTGAGCATATCGGCCGGCGCGGCGATGTGCCCACGCAGATAGGGGCTGGGATGGGGTGAAATGTCGGCAATCGCCCCATTCTTGAGCGTCACCACGATGTTTGCCAATCGTCGTATCTCTTCCGGGGCATGGCTGATGTAGATCATCGGTGTCCCGGTGCGCGCATGTAGGCTTTCGAGCAGCAAGAGAACCTCCTCGCGAAGCACTGGATCGAGCGCTGAAACGGGTTCATCCAGCAGGAGCAACTGCGGTTGCGCCATGAGCGCGCGACCGATGGCGACGCGCTGGCGTTCGCCACCTGACAGCCGAGCGGGTCTCCGGCCAAGCAAGTGGCGGAGCTGTAGGGTATCGACAACCTCCTGAAGCAAGCCATCCGACCCCTTTGGCGCACCGAAGAGCAAGTTGCGCCGCACGGTCATGTGCGGAAAGAGCAACCCGTCTTGAAACACGAGCCCGATGCCGCGCCGCGCCGGTGGCACGTTGGTGGCATCGTCGGAATCAAACAAAGTTCGCCCGCCGATCCGGATGTGGCCCCTATCGGGGGGCTCGTGCCCGGCGAGAAGCGAGACTAGCGAGCTTTTCCCGGAACCCGACGGGCCGATAAGTCCGATGATGCCGGCTGCGGGCAATTCTGCTTCGATATCGAGCAGAAACTCGCCCTGGCGCTTGGTAATCGCGATGTCGATCATGCCTGTGGCTCCCAGGTCATACGCCGGGCGACGGCCTCGGAGGCAAAAAGCGCGGCACCAGCCAGCAGGATAGACAGAAGGCATAAACGCGCCGCGGCGGCATCTTCTCCCGGAACCTGCGTCACAGTGAACAACGCAAGCGGTAGCGTTTGGGTGTGGCCGGGGATATTGGCCGCGAGCGTGATTGTCGCTCCGAACTCGCCCACGGCGCGGGCGAAGGCCAGTGTCATGCCCGTCAGGATACCTGGCGCCAGCATCGGCAGGGTGACGGTTGCGAAAATGCGCGCCTCGCCGGCGCCGAGGCTGCGCGCCGCCTTTTCCAGCCGTTTGTCGGCGGCTTCGGCCGCTTGCCGGATCGACCGTAGCAGCAGCGGAAATGAGACCACCGCACAGGCAACAATCACGCCGGTCGTGCTGAAGGCCACACGGATCCCGAATTGTTCCATCAGCGGCCCGCCGATCACTCCCTTTCGGCCGAAAAGCAATAAAAGCAGGTAGCCGATGACGACCGGTGGGAGGACGAGCGGCAGATGCAGAAACGCGTTGAGCAATGCATGGCCAGGAAACCGGCGCCGCGCCAGCAACCACCCCAGAGCCAGGGCAAGTGGCAGGCTGAACAATACCGCCAGAACAGAGGCGCGAAGACTGAGCGCGAGCGCTTGCCACTCCATTTCGGACAGAACCCAGGTCATTCCGCCGCCTCGCCATCAATTGCCTCGAAGCCGAAGGATTCGAATATCCGTTGGCCATTCTCCCCGGTCAGGCAGGCAAGCACCCTTTCTGCAGCGTCGGGTTCACCGCCCTGCCCGACGGGCGCGATCAGGTAGTGTATGGGAGCGTGCGTATCGGCAGGGATTTCGGCCGCAATCTCCACCCCCGCAATCCCCGACGCGTCACTCCGATAGACCAGGCCGAGCGCGGCTTCGCCTCGCGAGACGGCGGCGACAGTCGAGATCGTATTCCGTGTTGGCAGCAACACGGGTTCGATGACGCGCCACAAGCCGAGGCTCACCAGGGCGTCTCGCCCGTACTGGCCGACCGGCGCAATACTCGGGTCTGCGACGGCGAAGAACGCGCTGGACAAACGTGCGTCCAGGCTCTCCCCGTCAAGATCGACCGGCCCCTCGCCCGTTGGAGCGATGAGTGACAAACGGTTGGAGATCAGGACGGTGACATCCCCCGGAGCGACGAGGCCGGCATCGACCATATAGTGCATCCATTTCGGGTTGGCGCTCAGGAACAAGTCCGCCGGCGCCCCTTCGGAAATCTGCCGGGCGATGCTTCCGGACGCTCCGTAGGAGACCACCGCCGACTGCCCACATTCCGCGAGCGCGGTATCGAGGGCAGCACGGGTCGACGCGGCGGCGAAGATCAGCGGGTCGGCCGCGACCGCGCCGCCGGCAGAGAGTGCGAACGCAGCGACAAGCACCGCGCCAGCACGCACCTTTCCGAAAAGATCCTGAAACACCTTGGCCCCCGCTCAGTCAGCCGCCAGACCAATCTGATCGATACTGACGAAACGCGCGGCCTGTTCCGCGGCTTTGTCGGTGAAGACCTTGAAGACCTTTTCCTGTAACGGCGTCGACTCGACAAAATCCATGTAGGCGCGTTTCAGGTGCTGCCGGGTCGCGAGGAAGATTTCCTCCTCGTCATAGCCGTTGAAATTGGTGCTGCGCAGGTATTGCCCCATGCGTTTCATGATATGCAGCCGCGAGACATTCAGGACCTCCTGCTCGAAGGGCAGCAGCAGGTAGGTGAAGATGTCTTCGGCAGAGGAAAGGCTGGCGATGTGCGAGATCACGCCGTTTTCTTCGTAGCTGGTCGTCATGGCTTTCTCCTGTTGGTCGGTTGCGGTTGATGATTTCAGTGCCGGCAATTTGCCGGACGGGTCTTCTTGGGGTCGCCCACGGGCGGGACCGGACCTTGGCGGGCGTTCAGACGTGCTTCCAGGAAGGCCACCCGGTCGGCGAGCCTTGCCAATGCGCGTCCCACGGGGTCAGGCATCAGGTGGTGGTCGAGATTGACGCGGAACGGGTCGCGCGACGGCTTGGCCTCTGTTCGCACGATCCGCGCGGGAATGCCGATGACGGTTGCCTCGTCGGGAACATCGGAGACAACCACCGAATTGGCGCCGACCCGGACGCGCGCACCGATGGTAACCGGGCCGAGGATCTTGGCCCCCGCCCCGACCATGGCGCCGTCCCCAAGGCTCGGATGCCGTTTGCCGGGCGACCATGAAACGCCGCCCAACGTCACCCCGTGGTAAAGGGTGACGTCGGCACCAACCTCGGCTGTCTCGCCGATCACTACGCCAGCGCCGTGGTCGATGAAGAATCCGGGGCCAATGGTGGCGCCGGGGTGAATGTCGATGCCCGTAGCCGCCCGCGTCAGATAGGACAGGAAACGCGCTGGAAACCGCAATCCGTGCCGCCACAGCACATTCGCGACGCGGTAGGCAAAGGTCGCGTGCAAGCCCGGGTAGCAGAGAGCGATTTCCACCGCGCCGCGGGCAGCCGGGTCACGAGCCCGGATCGCGGCGAAATCGCGCGCGACGAGGGAGCGGAACCCCTCGCTCACGCCGCGTTGCCCTGCGCAGGATCACCCTTGACGACAGTAGGCCGAAGCATGCCGACGAGCATGGCCAAGTCGTCCGGCCCGGCCGGCCGCTTGAACTCGTTCGCCCAGATCCGCAGCAGCGGGATCAACGCGCTCGCGGTGCCAACCTCATGCGGCAGACCGGCATCGTGAAGCGCCTTGCAGAGCCCCGCAAGCCCGGAATGCTTGCCGACCACCAGCCGATGGGTGCGGCCAAAACGGTCCGGGGCGATCACCTCCGCCTCATAGGTGCGTCGGTCCTTCAACAGGCCATCGACGTGGATACCGGCCTCGTGTGTGAAGGCGTATTCTCCCACAATCGGCTTGGAGGCGGGTAGCGGACGGGCCGAGGCTCCGGCCACAAGAGCAGACAGTGATGGCAGATCCCTGAGTACGATCCCGGTTGCCACGCCAGAGGCTTCCATCGCTGCCGAGACTTCTTCCAACGCGGCATTGCCCGCGCGCTCACCAAGCCCGTTCACGGTGACGGACAGATGCGTGGCGCCAGCCGCGGCGGCCACCAGCGTATTGGCGGTGGCCATGCCGAAATCGTTATGTGCGTGAAATTCCAGCGGCAGCGGGACCTGCCGTGTCAGCTCCGCCACCAGGCTGTGCGCGGCAAACGGGTTGAGAATGCCCAACGTGTCGGCCACCCGAAAGCGGACCGCACCGGCCCTTTGCGCGACATGGCCGAGTGCTCCGAGGAAGGCGGGATCGGTGCGGCTGGCGTCTTCGGCCCCCACCGACACTGTGAAACCGCGCGCAACGGCGGCCTCCAGAATGCGCCCGGTGTCCTCCAGAAGGTGCGCGCGGGTGGTTCTGAGCTTGCCCTCCACCTGACGGTCGGAGGTCGGAATAGCAACGTGCAGGCGTCTTACCCCCGTTTCGGCGGCCAGGTCGATGTCACCCAGTCGCAAGCGGGTCCAGACCACCGGGTCCGCCCGGCGCAGCTCGGCGCGGATTGCTCGGATATCGGCAATTTCATCGTGGCCCATCGCCGCCACGCCGACCTCGATCTCGGCCACGCCAACCGCATCCAGCGCGCGGGCGATGGCGCATTTCTCCTGTAGGGAAAATGCGACCCCCGCCGTTTGCTCCCCGTCCCTCAGCGTGGTGTCACAGATCGTTACCGCCTCGACGGGAGGGGCGAAGGGGAAGCTGAAACCGGCGGGGCTCATGGGCGCGTCCTTACGCATATTCGGGGTTGAATTCGGCCTTGCCGCCCTCGTTGGACCAGAACGGCGACATTTCACGGAGCTGGTCGATGATCGCCGGAACGGCCTCAATCACACGGTCGACTTCCGCCTCGGTTGTCTCACGCGAGAGGGAAAAGCGGATCGCGCCATGTGCTGCGGTGAAAGGAATGTCCATCGCCCGTAGAACGTGGCTGGGTTCCAGCGAGCCCGATGTGCAGGCCGAACCGGACGACGCGGCAATGCCCTGCTTGTTCAATAGCATCAGGATCGCCTCGCCCTCGATGTATTCGAACGCGATTGTCGTGGTGTTGGGCAAGCGGTCGCGGGCATCCCCGGTGACGAAGCAATGACCGACCTTCTCAACGATTCCCTCCTCGAGACGGTCGCGCAGCGCCGCAATGCGCGGCAGATCCCCGGCCATGGTCGCAAGCGTCAGGTCCGCAGCCTTGCCAAGGCCGATGATGGCCGGTGCGTTTTCCGTACCGCCGCGCCGGCCCCGCTCCTGGTGGCCGCCTCGCAGAAGCGGGCGAAAGCGGACCCCCTTGCGGACATAGAGCGCGCCGAGCCCCTTCGGGCCGTGCAGCTTGTGCGACGAGAGCGACATCATGTCGATCTCGGTGGATTTCAAATCGATCGGCACCTTTCCGACGGCCTGCACGGCGTCCGTGTGGAAGAGCGCACCGGCCTCGTGGGCCAGTTCGGCCAGCCCATCCACCGGGAAAATCGTGCCGGTTTCGTTGTTGGCCCACATGAAGCTGACCAGGGCCGTCTTGGAATTCAGCGCCTCGCGGTAGGCGTCAATATCCAAACGACCTTCCTTGTCGACCGGAATCCGGTGAACGGTGATGCCCTCATGTTTCTCAAGCCAGTCGGCCAGCGACAGGATTGCGGGGTGCTCCACTGCCGATGTGATAAATTCTGTGCGCTGCGGGTTCGCCGCCAATGCAGACCGGATCGCGGCGTTATTCGATTCCGTACCGCCGGAGGTGAAGATGATCTCGTGATCGAACTCAGCGCCGATCAGAGCCTGCAGCGAACGGCGCGCCTTGCGCAGGGCACTGCCGACATCCTCGCCAAAGGCGTGGATCGACGAGGCATTGCCGAACTGCTCGCTGAAGAAGGGCAGCATCTCCTGCACGACTTCGGGGAAGACGCGCGTCGTGGCGTTGTTGTCGAGATAGATCGGGTCCATCACGCACTCCTTCAGTTCTTGGGGGCCGGTACGACGACGAAGTCGCGACCGAGTTCTTCACGGATGCGCTTGCGCAACCCGCCCAGCGTCAGCGAGGCGATCTGGCAGCCTGCGCAGGCGCCTTTCATCTCGACCGAGACCTTGTTGCCCTCGACGTCGAGCAGCACCACGTCGCCGCCATCTGCCTGAAACACCGGCCGCATCTCCTCGATCACGCGGGCGATCACGATTGCCTCCTGGGCTGATGTGCGGCCCGATCGGGCGGGCTCGGGCGTGATCACCGGCGCAGGCGAAAGCTTTGCGGCATTGGCGGGTTTGACCTTGATAGGCTGGATCGAGATCGGTTCCGGTGCCGGCGTTACGGGCGGTGGCGGCGGCATGTCGGGGATCACGAAACCGGTCGCCTTCTTCTTCGGCGCAGGCGCCGGGGCGGCACCGAACACAAACGCTTCGTCCGCCGAAATCACGCCCTCGGCCACCATCGCGGCATTCACGTCGGACAGCAGTTCCTCCAGCGGCTCAGCGCAGGAGGAACATCCGCCCCCAGCCTTGGTGTAGAAGGTCACCATTTCCATTGTCGTCAGCTTGTTGGTGCGGATCGCACGCTCGATCATCCCGGCATCCACGGCAAAACACTTGCAGATCAGCGCGCCTTCCTCGTGGTCGTCCTCATCGAGTTCTTCGCCTTTCCAGGCCGCCACGGCGGCTGTGAGAGCCTCCTGACCCATCACCGAGCAATGCATCTTCTCTGGCGGCAACCCACCGAGAAACTCCGCAATGTCCTGGTTGGTCAGCGCGCGGGCCTCGTCGATCGTCTTGCCGATCACGAGTTCTGTCAGCGCCGAGGAAGAGGCGATAGCCGAGCCACATCCGAATGTCTGAAACTTCGCGTCTTCAATGACATCCGTTTCGGGGTTAACCTTGAGCATCAGCTTCAGCGCGTCGCCGCATGAAAGCGAGCCGACCTCGCCCACTGCGTTCGCTTCAGCCAGCGCTCCGGCGTTGCGCGGATTGAAGAAGTGATCCTTGACCTTGTCGCTGTAATCCCACATCCGGTCTCTCCTCAGCAGAAGGATTTGCCGCAGCCGCAGCTCTTGGTGGCATTCGGGTTATTGAAGACGAAGCCGGACCCCTCGAGCGAGGAAACGTAGTCAATGGTCGTGCCCGCGAGATGTTCCTGACTTGCCGGGTCAACCAGGACCAGAACGCCGTCGGCGTTGATCACCGCATCGTCATCCTGCTGGTCCAGTTCCAGGGCCATTCCATACTTCAGCCCGGCGCAACCGCCGTCCTGCACCATCACCCGCAACCCGGCGACCTGCTGGCCGGCCCCGTCGATCGCGGCGCGGATGGCATCCTTCGCACTGTCGGTGAGTTCGAGCATGTTTTTCTCCTGATGAAGGTATCGCGCTTTGGGTCTTGGTAAGCACGCATCGTGCCAAGCTATCATTCTGTTACTTTTCAGATGCTTGTGGTTTGCGTCGGTCCGCCGAAGACACACGACCACGATGCGACAATGACGTGTTTCAGACAGCACAACGCCGACAAAATCGATTTCGGCGGCTTCGCGGGCACGGAAATTGCTGTGAGTTGCGTGTGCCGGGGACGTGCGTCAGGCGCCGTCAGCGGACGGATCTTCCTCCGCCAGACGGGCCTCGACATGGGCAAGGATTGCAGCGGCACCGAACCGATCCGACGGATCGAGCCGCACGCAGTGGAGCAGCGCTTCGCGCGCGGGCTCCGTCCGCCCGCGCCTCAGGTGACAATAGCCCCAGGCGATCAGGGCCTGCAGGTAGAGCCCGGGGGCAAACTCCGCCTCGCTGAATGAAGCGTCGCTCGGGGAAACCGTGCGCCAATCGGCGGAAATGTTCAGCCTTCGCGCGGCGTGACACAGGAGCGCTTCACAGTGTTCCAGCGCCTCGATGTAACGATGATTGTAGAAATAGAACCGATAGGCACCCAGGCGGACATCGATGTCCTCCGGTGCCAGTTCGAGCGCCTCGAGCAATGCGGCTTCTGTCGCGGCAGGATCGCTGCGGGCCCGCCGGGCGCCGCGCTCCAGAAGTCCGAGCGCGGCAGCGCTGTCATGCCGGGGCGGCGGCGCCATTTCCGGATTCCTCGGGTGCGAAACACCCATCCCTCTCGTCACAGGAATCGCAACTCGGCGAGAGGCAGAGCGCGAAGTCGCTGTCCGAACAGATCTGGCGGTAGAAGAACTTCTTCCATCGCATGTTCTGTGAATTGGCGGAGTGAATCCGCGGGAAGTGCCGCGCCATCATCTCGCTCAGCGCAAGCCGGCTCGGAAGTCCGAGGTCCTCCCACAAGTGACGCGGCTCCAGCGCCCGGCGGCCGATGATCGCCGCCAGCCAGTGACTTTCGGGTGTTGCATGCCCGCCCCGCCAAAGAAGCAGCAGTGCAATCGCCTCCTGATCCGGCAAACGCGCGGGCTCGGGCGCATCGAGATCCGGCAGGGTCAGGTTGGGAAACCAGGTGTCGTTCAGATCTGCGAGTTGGGCCGGGACGAGGCCGAGACGTTCCGGCAGAGTCCCCAGCCCCGCTTCACGTTCACGCAGGCCATGGGCCAGGATGCAGGCGAAGTCCGAGCGAACCAACGCCCGGAGGTCCGGCACTGAGCGAAGCGATGGTTCAATCGAGAGTTGCATGGGTCTGGCAATCTGTAGGGCAGACCCGGTTGCAGGCGCCGCATCCGATGCAATTGTCAGGTTCGGCCATCACCATGACCCGACGCTCGATGTCGTCCTCATAGTCCTCGTCGTCCAGTTCAACGACCATGCCTTCATCGGTGACCCCCTTCAGGGTCATCACGTCGCGACCGCAGACCTTGTAGCAGCGGCCGCAACCGATGCATTTCTTGTCGTCGATCTCCATCAGGAACTCGGGGATGTACTCCACGCCGCCCCGATTGTAGGCCACCATCGGCATCGGTCAGACTCCCTCGGCCTTCTTGGCTGCCTTCAGTTCCTTGCGCGCCGCCGCGAGTTCCTTGAAGACCTCGAAGGTTTCCTGCGCAACTTCCGGGATCTTCTCCCAATCGGTCGGCAGTTCTTCCGATAGGTCATGCAGGTTCATCTTTGCATTGGTGGAGCGCATGGAGAGCTTCTTCACCTTGGCCTGGAGTTCTTCGACACTCATGACGGGGTCCTTTTCGGTTTGACGGGTGCCGCACGCAACCGGCGGCGCGCGGCCGTCCGGCCGCTGGAGGGTTTCAATTCTATGTTCGGTCGCTGCTTTCTTGCCGGTCCTGGCAAAAGCAGTGTCGCGATCCGGCCATCAGGCGCGCGCCGCGTCGGGGTATTTCTCGATCGTGCTGACGGCGTCGGCGACCAGCTTCTCGCCCGCCTCGGCGAGCTTGGCGTAGGTCACGAAGCCGAAGCGATGAACGTCGCGCAGATGCTTGGATATCACCACGAGCTTGCCGGCGATGAGCACGATGCGGCCAAACCCTTCGTGGCTCATCTTTTGCATCTGGCTGGCCATGCAGCCGGTTTCCTTTTCGATCATCAGCCCGATGGCATCGTAGAACTTTCCGATGCGCCACATGACATCCGGGTCCGGGTCGCCGATGATCGGAATGTCGCGGCGCTCCTCCTTGGTGACGATGAATTCCGACATCAACTCGGCATCGCTCTTGTCGTCCCAAGTGCCATAACTGTCCTCGGCACGGATTACCGCGGCAAGTTGTGTCAGGAACGGGCTGTCGGTCATTTCGCCCCCGCGCGGGGCCTCGGCGACTTCGCTCATTGGGCGCATCCTTCGCTCTCGTAATCGTCGTCCATGAAACTTGGCTTCTCGTCGCGGCCGAGGATCTTCCTCAGAAACGGCGGCGGCGTACCCTGAAGCATGGTCTGAACTTGTTCCAGTACCGCCGAGATCGGCTCCGGCGCCTTCCGCTTGATCGGATGCACGCCCGCTTTCACCACCTTGGCCGCCGACGGCCCGCCGATCGCCAGCGCGAAAAGGAGTGCGCAGCCCTCCAGAGCGTCGACCTTGGGCGTGATCTTGTCGTCGATATCGTCGTGCTTGCCCGATTGTGCCGTCACGTCGTCGAAGGCCACGGCCTCCACGAAACTCGCGCTATTGGAGGTCACATCGTAGATGGCAAATTTCTTCGCCGATCCGAAATGCGCGTTGAGATTTTCCAGGTCGTTGGTGGCAATGGCCACGCGCAGGGGTTTCTCCGCGCCGGGCTGCGTCTCCGTTTCAATGAGTCGCAATCTGCGGGACATGTTCGAACTCCTCGGGAATGGGCGCGGCGCCGAAATCTTCCGGTTTTGCGCGGTGATGCTGGGCAAGGACGATATTGGCGATCTCGTAGAGAAAGGCGCGCGTGCCACGGTAGCCGACGCGGCAGATGTCCTGGGCGCCCAGCCTGTCGTTGATCGGAAAACCTGCGCGCAGGAGCGGCAGATGCAGACGGTGCGCGGCATGCCGGCCGTGGGCATGGGTGACAAGCAGTTGTGCGCCGGTGCCGGACGCCAGGTGTTCGAAGTCGCCCAGATCGCCGACGACGACCTCCTCCGCCGGCACCCGTTCGGTGATACCGTTGGCGGTGGTCGTGGTGACGGCGGTCACGATCTCGGCCCCGAGCCCGCTCAGGCAGCTGGAGAGCGCGAAGAGCAGATCCGGATCCGCAGCGACGGCAACCTTCAGCCCGCCAATGTGGAAATGTGCGTCCAACGACGCGTCTATCAGCCGGGCGCGGTCGCGTTTTACGGACGGCGGTGCATCCTGCTGGCCGGACAGCCCCATGAGCGTGCGCACCAGTGCATCAACTGGCTTGAGACCCGTCACGGACTGGAAAATCCGATATGGCGCGAAAGTGCGATCTTCGATCAGCTTGGCCGCGGGGCGCATGCTCTCGCCGATGGCCAGCGTGAAGGCGCTCTCCACCATCCGCCCGATATCGTCGAGCCGTGTCCCACCGAGCGACGTTCCCGCCCAGTTTTCCGAAACATGACCGTCAAGCGACGAGGAGAGATCCGGCAGAACGATGGGTTCCAGCCCAAAGGCGCGGATCAACCTGACGATCTCTTCGATCTCTGCAGGCGTGAGGGCGGAACCGCAAAGCAGGTTCACCTGCCGGGGATTGGTGGATTTGAAGACCGGGTCGATGGACGGCACCAGGGTCTCGACAATGGCTTCGACGGCGCGCGCCCAGCCGTCTTCCAGCCCGCCGGCGAAATCCGGTGTCGAGGCGTAGACGATGGCGGTATCGGCGAAGTCGGTACGCCGGGTGACGATTTCCCTCAACTCGCCGACCACATCCTCACCACGGGTTTCGGTAAGCGCGGTGGAGGCGATGCCGATGAAACGGGGGTTGGATTTCTTCCGCAGGTTCTCGATGGCCTCCTCGATCTGCTCGGCGCCACCGAGGATGGTGGAGACCTCGTTCATTGCCGTGGTCTGCAACGGCACCGCTTCCTTGAAGTGGCGAACCAGGTGAACCATCGCGAAGGCGGTGCAGCCTTGGGAACCATGGAAAAGCGGCACCGCGCCCTCGATTCCGAGATAGGCAAGCGCCGCACCGAGCGGCGCGGAGGATTTGAGCGGGTTGGTCGAGAGCGCCCGTTTCGGATGGGTGAGCTTGGCCATCTCAGCAATCCTCGAAATCGGTCTGGGACGAGACGAAACTGCCAATGCCCTCTCCCGCAGCGGCGTTCGGCCGCTCCGCCGATGCCTGCGTGACGCGCACCGAAGGGATCGGAGTCGCGCCCTCGGTCGAGGCATTGGTCACCGGGCAGGTTCCACGCAAAGGCGGGACATAGCCGCCCAGATCGGGCAGCGGTTCATCCCACGGCGCCGGGCCGCGCAGATCCGCCCACATCGGGTTGTTCAGCGCCCGGTCGATGGCGCGCACCAGATCGAGCATGCCCATGTAACCGGCATATGGTTCGTGCTTCTCCTGGTTCACGTCGACCCAGGGCACCTTTGCCTTGAGCGCCACGAACTGGGAGCGGCCGCCCGACATGAGCACGTCCGCGCCCGCCTCTTTCAGCAGTCGGTACATATCCTTAGGCGCCATGTTGTCGAACATGTGCGCGTCGGTTTGCATGATCTCCTTGACGCGCTCCTTGTCCTCCTCGGTGGCCTTGCGGACGGAGGTGCCGATCACCTCCATGCCGAGTTCCTGCAAGGCCGCCACCACCGACCAGGACTTGTGCCCGCCCGTGTAGAGCAGCACCTTCTTGCCCTCGACCTTCGGGCGATAGGCGTTCAGCTCCGCCCAGATCTTCGCCTCCTCCTCGGCGATGAGCGTCTCGCAGCGGTCGAGCAGATCTTCGTCCGCGCCCCGCTCGACCAGCATCCGGCACATGGTGCGCAGCGCGTCGGAGGTATCGGAGATGCCGTAGAAGGACCCTTCGAAGAAGGGGATGCCGTGACGCTCCTCCAGCTTGCGCGCAACATTGATCAGTGCCTTGGAGCACACCATCATCGTCACCTTCGCGCGGTGCATCATGGCGACCTGACGGTAACGCGCGTCTGCGGACATGGAGCCGAGGATGCGGATGCCGAGGCGGTCGAGCAGCGGTTTGACCTGCCACAACTCACCCGAGAGGTTGTAGTCGCCCACGATGTTGATGTCGTAGGGCGTGCATTCCTCCGGCTCCAGCGTGCCGATGACGTGATCCAGCATCGCCTCGCCGGCGAGCTTGTTGCCCAGGTTCTTGGACCCGACATAGCCCGGGGCGTTGATCGGGATACATGGGGTGCCGAATTTCGCCGTCGCGGCCTTGCACACCGCGTCGATATCGTCGCCGATCAGCGCCGGAACGCAGGTGGAATAGACGAACACGGCCGGGGGTTGCTCTACGCCTATCACCTCACGGATGGCGCGAAAGAGCTTCTTTTCGCCGTATCCCATAACGATATCGAGTTCTGTCAGATCGGTGGTGAAACCCGTGCGATAGCGTTCGGAGCCAGAGGAGGCAGCGCCGCGATTGTCCCAACCATTGCCCTCGCAGGCAAGTGGTGCGTGCACAAGATGCGCAACGTCTACAATCGGTTGCAGGGCAATCTTCGCCCCATCGAAGGCACAACCGCCCGCCGCCGCGCCGGGCGTGAGCGGCTTGGCGCAGCCCTTCTTTCGCTGCTGCTCGGACTTGCTGACATTCGTCCCGCAGGCAGGTTCGTCGAAAACGTCGGCAATCTTGTTTTTCAGCGCGTCGGCCATTGGGGCCCCCTGTTCTTTGCACTAGCAAAGCAAGCCCCATGCCAACCCGCCTGCGCCTCCTAATGCATTGACAGATGGTGAAATTTCGGGAGATCAGACGCATCACGCCATGACCTGGACCACCAATGTCAGGAACGCGACACCGACATTATTGCCCAGTGTGAAAGCCCTACCCCTGTGAATGACGGTTTCTTCAGGCGGTTGTCGCCTGACGTCAGGCGGACCGCAGATGCCGATGCGCATAGAGCAGCGCAATGCCCCCGAACGCCACGATCCAGCCGATCGCAGCGAGGAACTGCATCGCCAGTGTGAAATCGGGGAAGATACCTGCCGTGGCGCGCAACACGGCGGCGGCGACGAGACATAGATAGAGAAACTGGGAGCCGGGCAAAGCCACAAGCGGGCCGCCGCTATGGGCCAGCGTGGCGCGAGTCATGACGGCCAACGTGGTCACGCCAACCGCGCCAACGGTCCACAGGTGCAGCGCCGGTGATGTCCCAGCCCCGCCCATTGTTGCGGCGCCAAGAGCAAGAGCGCCCACGGGCAGGAAGGCGTAGCCCGCGTGGAGAACCCAAAGGAGCGGGTCGGAAAGCGTTTTCAGGGATTGCCAGGATCGCATGCGCCACACATGCAGTGCACCCGCCAGCAAAAGCAGGCCACCGGCGACCCGGGCCTCCGGCCAGATGGCCCAGACCACCAGAGCCACTCCTATAACCACATGGCACAGGATGTCGTACCCACCGGCAGGCAAGGGCAGCGGTCCCTGCCCCCGCCGGTTGAGCCAGTTGCGTGTAAAGTTCGGCGCGATGCGACCGCCGACGACGGAAATCAGAAAAACCGCCGCGCCGATACCGAGGCGCGCGCCGAAACCCTGCGCAGCCGGCCAGCCTTGTGCCACCTCCCATAGGTACAGCGCATCGGCCAGCGTGAAAACGGCGAGCGCCCCGAGCACTGCCAGATTACGCCAGTTCTCAGAGACCAGGATCTGGCGTCCGACGATGAAACAGAGCGTCAGCGGCATGGCAAGTTCGAGCAAAGCCAACGGAAGTATCGGCACCATGCCGAGGCCGAGCATTGCCAATCGCGCGAGCGCCCAAGCGAGCCAGAGACCTGCCAGCGCCCTGCCCCTTAGGGGCGATTGCTTGGTCCAGCTCGGCGCCGCAGTCAGCAGGAAGCCTGCCATGGCGGCGGATAGGTAGCCGAACAGCATCTCATGAACGTGCCAGGCAAATGGGTCTGCCAATGGAATCGCGCCGGTCAGAACAGCGAGCCACAGCGCCATCGCCAAAGCGCCCCAAATCGCGGCGCCCAGGAAAAAGGGCCGAAAACCGGCGGAAAACACCGGCAGTCGGTCGATGAAGGCGGTGCTTGGCACGGTCATTCGCGGCACTCCAGAAGTCAGAAAAGACCGGCCGCACGAGGCGGCCGGTTGGAGGTACACGGTCGCGCCTCCAGACGGAAGCCGCACCCGTGACAGGGAGCTTACCGGGTCAGATCGTAGGAATAGTCCGTGACGCCGGGGTCAATCGTGTCCAGATCGTACTTGTCGAAGATCAGGTCGAGCATCTTCACCAGCACCGTCAACGTTCCCTGGTAGAACATCGTCGGGAAGCGGTGATGGTGGTGACGATCGAAAATCGGGAAGGCGAGACGCAGAAGCGGCGTGCCGGTGTCGCGTTCCAGATACTTCCCATAGGAGTTGCCGATCAGAAAGTCGACGGGCTCGGTGTTCAGGAACGAGCGCATGTGCCAGAGATCCTTGCCGGCCCAGACCTGACACTCCTTCCCGAAGGGCGAGGAAGCGAGCAGGTCTTCCATCTTCTTGGCCCAGGCCTTGGAGCCGTTGGTCGCCAGGCAGTGCCGCGGCTCACCGCCGGTTTCCATGATGAAGGCGGCCATCGCGAATACGAAGTCCGGGTCGCCATAGATCGCGTAGGTCTTGCCGTGCAGATAGGCCTGGCTGTCGGCCATGGCATCGATCAGGCGGCCGCGCTCGAGCCGAAGGCTCTCCGGGATCTCCTTACCGGACAGCTCGCTCAACTTCATGAGGAACTCGTCGGTACCTTTCACGCCCATCGGGTAGTGGAAGGCGGCGGTCTCTTGACCCTTATCCTTGCAGTAGGAGAGCGTCTTGGGCGTGCAGTATTCCTGCAGGGACACGGTTGCCTTGGCGTTCAGCGCCGTGGGCACATCTGCCAGCTTGGTGCCTCCGGAATACATGCGGAACTCACCGTCCGACGGCGTATCGTAGACGTCCGAAACGTCCGACAGGATGGTGAAGTCAGCAATGCCCATCTCGGCCAGAATGCGCTTCAATTCGCGGACGTTGCCCACGGCAAATCCGTCGAAACCCGGAATGATGTTGATGCTCTCGGATTCGGTGCGGCTTTCGGCCTTGTCCCAGAAGTGGCTGAGGATGCCCTTCTGCATGTTATCGTAGCCGTCCACGTGGCTGCCGACAAAAGCCGGCGTATGGGCGTAGGGCACATCGAAGTCAGCCTCGACGGACCCCTTTTCCTTCGCCTGGATGATGAAGGAGTTGAGGTCATCGCCGATGACCTCGGCCATGCAGGTCGTGGAAACCGCGATCATTTCCGGGTCGTAGAGCGCCTTGGTATTTGCCAGACCGTCCACCATGTTCACGAGTCCGCCGAACACGGCGGCGTCTTCGGTCATTGAGGAGGAGACGCAGGAGCTGGGCTCCTTGAAGTGGCGGCTGAGGTGCGACCGGTAGTAGGCCACGCAGCCTTGGGAGCCGTGCACGAAGCTCATTGTTTTCTCGTAGCCGGCGCCGGCGAAGACAGCGCCCAAAGGCTGGCAGGCCTTGGCCGGGTTGATCGTCGCGGCTTCACGGGCGAGGTTCTTTTCCCGGTACTCCCAGGATTTCGTCCAGTCGCCGATCTCCTGGACCAATTGGTCCGGATGGCCGCATTCGTAATTGATCTTCTTGTTCTCGAGCATCTCCGTGTATTCCGGCTCGCGGAACAGAGGGGCGTGATCGAGTACCTTGTCTGCCGATTGGGGCATGAGAGTGATCCTTCTTTTGGCCGTCCGCATTCCGAGACGCGCCGATCTGAGGAAAATGGAAGATCCGCAGGGGGCCGAGGGGACAAGCCCCCTGCGGTGGGGCACCGGTTGCGTGGAGCCACGCACCGACGGCATTACTCGGCGGCGATCGCCTCCGGCTTTTTCCAGGGCGCGTCGTACATGCCCCAGACCGGGTTGTTGATCGCCAGGTCCATGTCACGGGCGAAGATCGCGTAGCCGTCGTAGCCGTGATACGGGCCGGAGTAGTCCCAGCTGTGCATCTGGCGGAACGGGATGCCCATCTTCTGCACCGGGTACTTTTCCTTGATGCCGGAACCGACGAGATCCGGCCGGATCCCTTCGATGAACTTCTCCAGTTCATAGCCGGTGACGTCATCGTAGATCAGCGTGCCGTCCTTCACGTAGTGGCCAGTCCGCTTGTAGTCGTCGCCATGGCCGAATTCATAGCCGGTGCCGACCACCTTCATGCCCAGATCGTCATAGGCGGTGACGACGTGGCGCGGACGCAGGCCGCCGACATAGAGCATGACCGACTTGCCTTCCAGGCGCGGGCCGTACTTGGCGTTCACCGCGTCAACCAGGGGCTGGTACTTGGCGATGACCTTCTCGGCATTCTCCTTGATCTTGTCGTCGAATTTCTCCGCAATGGCACGGAGCGACGCGGCGATCTGGGTCGGACCGAAGAAGTTATACTCCATCCAGCCGATGCCGTATTTCTCTTCCATGTAGCGGCAGATGTAGTTCATCGACCGGTAGCAGTGGATGAGGTTGAGCTTGGCCTTGGGCGCGCGCTCCATTTCCGCCAGCGTGGCGTCGCCGGACCAGTTTCCGACCACGTTGAGGCCCATTTCCTCGAGCAGGATACGGGAAGCCCAGGCGTCACCACCGATGTTGTAGTCACCGATGACGTTAACGTCATATTCTCCGGGCTCGTACTCCTTGGCAGCGCCGCCATCGCCCTTTTCATAGACCCAGTCACGGACCGCGTCGTTGGCGATGTGGTGGCCGAGGGACTGCGACACGCCGCGGAAGCCTTCGCAGCGAACCGGAACCATCGTCTTGTTGTGTTCCTTGTTCTTCTGGCGCGCAACGGCTTCGATGTCGTCGCCGATCAGACCGATCGGGCATTCCGACTGGATGGTCGTGCCCTTGCTGAGCGGGAACAGCTCTTCCAGCTCGTCAATCATCTTGCCGAGTTTCTTGTCGCCGCCGAAAACGATGTCCTTCTCCTGAAAATCGGTGGTGAACTGCATCGTGACGAAACTGTCGACGCCGGTCTTGCCGATGTAGTAGTTGCGCCGCTGGGACCAGGAATACTGTCCGCAGCCAACGGGGCCGTGGGAGATATGGACCATATCTTTCACGGGCCCCCAGACCACCCCCTTGGAGCCCGCGTAGGCACAACCGCGCACGGTCATGACGCCGGGGATCGACTTGATGTTGGACTTGGTCGTGTCGCATTTGGACGCGATACCGGTCGCCGGGTCGGGGTCGCCCTCGGGGTCGGGCTGCGACACCTGAAGGTGCTTGGTGCGCTTTTTCTTGGCTTTCGCGGGATAGGCTTCGAGCACCTGTTCGATCAGGCTCTCATAGTCTTCCGGCCCGCTTGCGTGATCCTTGGCCATACTTTTGGCTCCTTCTCACTGCTGTTGGCATATGGCAGGGCGGTCGGTGCCCCATTGGCTGGTTTGCGAGGGTGCGCGCGATCACGCACCCGACGCTCGTCTTTTGGTTGAATGCGCACTGCGCGGCTTAGCTTGCAGCCATCTCCGCATCGGATTTGGCGATCATTGCCTCGCGCTCTTCCTCGGACTGCATGATGCCGAATTCCATCAGCATCTCTTCCAACTCGTCCATGGTCACCGGGGTTGGGATCACGCCCTTGCCGGAGTTCTCGTGGATCTTGCGGGCCAGTTCGCGGTATTCGTCGGCCTGCTGGGAGTCCGGCGCATATTGCAGCACGGTCTGTCGGCGAAGCTCGGCATGCTGCACGATATTGTCGCGCGGCACGAAGTGGATCAGCTTGGAACCAAGCTTCTCGGCCATGGCCTCAGCCAGTTCCAGTTCCTTGTCGGTCTGGCGCTCGTTGCAGATCAGGCCGCCGAGGCGCACGCCGCCGGAATTGGCGTATTTCAGGATGCCCTTGGAGATGTTGTTGGCGGCGTAGAGCGCCATCATCTCGCCAGACATGACGATGTAGATTTCCTGTGCCTTGTTCTCGCGGATGGGCATGGCGAAGCCGCCGCAGACAACGTCGCCGAGAACGTCATAGGAGACGTAGTCCACATCGTCGTAGGCACCATTTTCCTCAAGGAAGTTGATCGATGTGATCACGCCGCGTCCGGCACAGCCGACGCCCGGCTCGGGGCCGCCGGATTCAACACACTTGATGTCCTTGTACCCGATCTTCAGCACGTCCTCGAGTTCCAGGTCCTCGACCGAGCCCATTTCGGCGGCCAGGTGCAGCACGGTATCCTGCGCCTTGGAGTTCAGAATAAGGCGGGTGGAGTCAGCCTTCGGGTCGCAACCGACGATCAAGATTTTCTGCCCCAGCTCGACGAGAGCTGCGAGGGTGTTTTGCGAGGTGGTCGACTTCCCGATCCCCCCCTTGCCGTAAAAGGCAATCTGCCGGAGTTCGCTCATGGGTGTATGTCCTTTTGCAGGTCAATGTGTTCCGTCGAAGGGCGATCCTCCGCCCCTGCCCCGAATAAGCAGCAATTGTGCCAAGTCTGGATTTCTGAAATTTCATTTATTATCAACGACATGAATGGGCGTCGAAATTTCCGGCCTTTGTGTCGAACACAACAATTTCCCGACATTTCCCCACGCCGGTACCTTGGCTCAGCATCTTGTCGACTTCCGCAACGCGACGAAATCTCGACCAGTCCTTTTTCCTACAATTTTTGTCAGCTAGCGGCCAATCATAGTCATCTGCACACGGGCCGGCGCGCTTTCAATTAATGTTTCGTAATTTCAGCCGCTTAGACCGAGTACTGGGGGAGGCCTGTTGGCATGTCTCTTGCTTCGCATCCCCGACGTTCGGGGACGCCTCCTGACCGTCACCAAGAGCGACAAGAAAGGAACAGACCAAATGGCCAAGATCGGCGTTTTCTTTGGGACCGACACCGGCAACACGCGAAAGATCGCGAAACAGATCAAGAAACAATTCGACGACGACCTCATGGCCAAGCCGCTCAACGTGAATCGCACCGAGGTTGCCGATTTCATGAGCTACGACTTCCTGATCCTCGGGACACCAACCCTTGGCGACGGCCTTCTGCCGGGATTGAGCGCCGATGCCGAAAACGAAAGCTGGGAAGAATTCCTTCCCAAGCTGGAAGACCAGAGCTTTGATGGTAAGACGATCGCCATCTTCGGGCTTGGAGATCAGGTCACCTACCCGCTCGAATTCGTCAATGCGATCTACTTCCTACACGAGTTTTTCGAGGAGCGGGGTGCGACGCTCGTCGGACAATGGCCGACCGCGGGATACGGTTTCGAGGAATCCATGGCCGTTGTGGACGACAACTTCCTGGGACTGGCGCTCGATCTGGACAATGAATCCGCTTTGACCGAAGAGCGGCTCTCCGGGTGGCTGAAGTCAATTTCCGACGACTTCGGCCTTCCCCTCTAACCCTCCATGGGAAACAGAATCCTCGAAGCCTGGGAAAGACCCGGCAAGAACCGATGTCGCCAATCGCGCCGCAGCACCGTCCGGTCACGACCGGGCGGGCAAAATGCCGACATGGCGAAGTGACGCCTTGAAGGCTTTCATCACAGGCCGCGATATCCGTGTTTCCGCCAGCACTCTCGCCTCGTAGACATCCTGCCGGAAACGGCCGCTTTCCGAACTCCGCGCACGATCTATCATGCGCAATGCATCCGTGCCGAGATGCATCGCCGGGAGGTCGCGCACAGTGTCATAAACCACGGCCATGATCCGCGCCTCGTACGCCTGCATCTTGCATTTCCCATCGAGGATTTTGAGCATGACGGCGATTGCGCAATCGACCTCCGCCGGAGCCAGGCCGAACAGAAAAGCCCGCTGCGCAGCGGTCAGCGCAACGGGCCTCGAGCCCTCGGTCGGGATCGTCATCAGACGGTTGCGGCCACTGCTGCGGCGACCTCGGACATGGGCAGATCGAGACGGGTAATGCCGAGTTCGTTGAGAAACTTGCGCTCCATACGCGTCAGTTCTCCCTCGATAACGGCCACATGGCCGCCGCCGGAGCGCTTGGAGATCTGGCGCGCGAAAATGCGCAACATCTGGTCGTCGAAGCGGCAACCAAGGAAAAGGAAGCCACGTCCGCCACGACGGCTCTGAACCTCATCGGGGATCGGCGACTGGATGTCGATCTCAGTCAGGACTTCCACGTAATCGCTGTCCGACATCAGGAAGCTAGAGCCCTTGCGCGCCATCCCGTGCGGCTTGTAGACGAGCGTGCTCCAGCCGCTGTCCGGTCCCTCGGCGCGTTCCGACCCGTCGGGCGTATAGGCACGCGTCCAGATCTCGATCCACTCGCCGTTGCGGCTCACGCCCTGAACCCAGCCCCAGCCGGTTGCATCGGCCATCGCGGCCAGCAGCCCGTCGTCGTACCAGGTGTCCACGATCATCGGCGGACGCATTGCAGCAATGGCCCTCTGAACCGCATTCGCTTTGCCCTGCCCCGGCGCAAAGGCACGCTGCATGATGTCGTCGAGTGTGGCGCGGAATTTGCGACTTTCCACATATTGCGCAGCGGACCAGAGATTGCCCGAGGCACGTTTCGGCACGCGCACCTCCGCTTCTATCTTCGCGCACAGCGCTTCGGGAGAGGATGGAACGGAGGCATCGAGCCCGCAAACTCCCGGCCCCAGATAGGGGATCAGCTTGCCTGCGGCGACGGCGTCCAGCGCATCATTCAGTTTTCCAGCGTCGGTCATCTGGTTTTACTCCGCATCGGCCAGGCGCCGGGCATCGACGGTGATCGGGAGTTTCGGCGGCGAGTCGAAGGAAGGCATTTCCAGCATCCAGCCATTGGACAGTTTCGCCCACCCGCCCCAAAGATCATCCTTTTCGCTTTCGACCACGATTTCCTCGAGGTCTTTCTTGGGAACATAGACCTCCATGCCCTTGAGCGTGTTACGCACCATGACCTTCATTTCGAACCCTCCGTTTCCGTGACCTGTTCCGAAACGCCGGTCAGTTCGCGTTCGCGCATGCCGACGATCGAGCCGCGCTCGATGAAATCGACGGCATAGATGTAGAATTGCTGTAGAAAGGTGCCGATATCGCGGACGTAGCCCACGTCGCCCTTCTTCACGACGGTCTCGCCGATCTCCTTGCCGAACATCGTGCCGTCGTTCTTCACGTTTTTCCTGGAGACCACCTTGTCGCCCGGCATGTAGACCGGCGGGCGGTAAACTTCGATTTCCCGGTCGTCAGTCGACATTGTCGGGCTCCTTTTGCAGTGCGGCCAACCGTTCGGCGGCGGTTTCGCGAATGATGTCTTCGGAATCGTCGAGAAGCCGGCGCAGCAGTTCAGCGGGCGCGCGTTCGGCGACGGCATGACGGACACGGAAATCTTCGTCCTCCGCAAATGCTTGCAATCTGTCGGGGGGCGCCCGCCTTGCCGCCTCACGGCGGACGAGCGGGTCCGGATCGGTTACGAAATCGCCAAGCCATTCCGCGCGAATCCGGCGCGCGACGATGCAGCGGATTTCCGGGTCCGGATCGCGGGCCACGGTGGGCAGCGTGCCGGGCTCGGCCCGGCGCACTGCTATCTGGCGCACGTAGTTGTCCTGGTCGGACAGCATCGGCAGCAGGTCGTCGGCGGGCAACCGATGGGCGACCGCAATCCGCACCCGGCGGTCCTGGTCCCTCATTCGCTGGCGCGCATGGCGAACCGGAAGACGCAGGATCGCCATCGCGCGCACGCCCGGATCGGGATCGTTGAGCAGCGGCGGGAGGCGAAACAGCGTCGCAACCCGCGCCGCGTTTATCCGCGTCTCGAAATAAGGCATGCGCAGGCACTCGTCCGCGAGTTCGGGATTGAGCACGAAGAACCGTTCGATCCGCTTGGCATACCGATCATGCACACAGGCCCAGCCGAGCCCGCACTTGCCCTGCGGCAGCAGGCTGCGGAAACGGCAGCGCGCACAATCGAGCGCCGCGCCCTGCCAGTCGACCGGATCAGGTCCTTCCATCAACTCACACCGGAACGCAGGTTTCGGGCACAGGGCATACAGCAGCGCATTGCTCGGTCTCGAAATGCCCCTTGCATTCGGTGCACAGTTCCGGATCGATCACATAGGTGTCGTCGGCGAAGGCAATTGCGGCATTGGGGCACTCGAACTCGCAGGCGCCGCAGACGGTGCAATTGTCGACGATGATTTGGAATGCCATCAGGTTGGGTTCCCTCTGCTCTTGCCGGGATCAGGCGATCTCGGCCGCGGTTTCGGGAAGGCCCATCTTCTGGCGATAGACTGCGGAAACGGCGGTTTCGATATAGTCGTAGGCGTAGTTCTGGATTGCCTCGATACCGGCCGCCGCGAGGTCTTCGCGCGGGCAGTCGCCGATCTTTGCGCAAAGGATCGTGTCGATGCCTTCCAGCGTTTTGATGACCAGTTCCAGCTTGTCCTCCTCGCCGTAGCCACCGACGCAGTAATTGTCGCAGCGGCGATGGGTGACGAAGCGCACGCCCTCCGCATCGACTTCGAAAATCTGGAACTCCGTTGCGTGTCCGAAATGCTGGTTGATCCGTCCGCCGCCCTTGGTTGCGACGGCGACGAGCATCGCCTCGGCCCCGTTGGCAACGGCGGCGACGGTTTCGGCCTTGGCTTCCTCGGCCGCTGCGCGCCGTTCCTGGCGTTCGCCGGCCACCCATTCCTTGTAGGCTTCGCGCTTGGAAGGATCGTAGCTCACCTCCTCCGGGACCTGATCCATGGTGAATTCCTGGCCGCGATCCTCGCCCAGCAGGCCCACGGCATCGGCACGGCACTGGCGGCAATGTTTCATCAGGTTGG
Organism: Tropicimonas marinistellae; assembly: GCF_001509585.1. GTDB lineage: Bacteria > Pseudomonadota > Alphaproteobacteria > Rhodobacterales > Rhodobacteraceae > Tropicimonas > Tropicimonas marinistellae. Next base: position 311,053 of record NZ_LNCI01000005.1, read on the forward strand.
CGCCGCCGGCGCAGGCATCCTGCAGCTTCTTCAGCTCGGCCGCCGTTGGGCCGCGCTGACCGTCGAGGCCAAAGACCGTGCCATGTGCAGAGTCGGAAATCAGGGGCATGATATTGTGGAGGAAGGCACCGCGCTTCTTGACCTCCTTGTTCACCTCCAGAAGGTGCTCGTCGTTGATGCCGGGGATCATCACCGAATTGACCTTCACGAGAATGCCCCGCTCGGTGAGCATGTCGAGGCTCTGCATCTGCCGCTCATGCAGGATCTGGCTCGCCTCCAGCCCTTCGATCCGCCGGTGATCGTAGAAGATCCAGGGGTAGATCTTCGTGCCGACTTCCGGGTCGATCATGTTGATGGTCAGGGTGACGTGGTCGATGTTCATATCGAGCAGTTCGTCCACGTGGTCGGGCATCGCGAGACCATTGGTCGAAATGCAGAGCTTGATGTCGGGAAGCTGCTCCACGACCTTCTGGAAGGTCGCCTTCGTCTTGCGCCAGTCATAGGCACTGTCTCCCGGACCCGCGATCCCGAGCACGGAAAGCTGCGGCACCTCGTTCGCCACCGCGATCACCTTTCGCGCGGCGGCCTCCGGGTTCAACCGTTCGGAGACGACACCGGGACGGCTTTCATTGGCGCAGTCATACTTTCGGTTGCAGTAATTGCACTGGATGTTGCACGCCGGCGCGACAGCCACGTGCATGCGCGCGAAATAGTGGTGCGCCTCTTCGGAATAGCAGGGGTGGTCCTTCACCTTCTCCCATACCTCGGGCGCCATATCTTCAGGTCGGTCGGACGAACCGCAGGCGGAGCTGCTGCACCCCTCGCTTTCCATCGCTTTCGTGAGCGTGTCACGGCTGGCCACCTGAAGCCCACCGAGCGAAACGACATTACCGGCCATCTGTTGTTCCTTTCTGTCCGCGCGGACCTGGGGTCATAACACGGATTAGAAAAGCAACGGCTGTGCCAAAATCACTTTATTTTTTAATTACAGATACTTACTCAATATACCCCGGTGCGGCCGGTATCCGACCGTCGGGCAAACGACAAAATGGTGACGAAGCCGACATTCAACAATGACGGATGATCGCGTCGTGCCCGGCCTGCTCCAGACCCCACCTACGCGTGACGCGCCAGAAAATCCGAGAGCGTCTCGACAATCATCGCGTGATCCTCGGCGGACGCGAGGCCAGATACCGTAATCGCCCCGATCACTCCGACCCCGGCAACCCGGATCGGGAAGCTGCCGCCGTGGGCGGCGAAATCCAGCGGGTCTAACCCCAGGTCAGGCCCTGGTTGCTTGCCGGCCGCCTCAAGGCGCATCCCGACCAGCATCGACGCACAATGCTTGCGCAGGACAATGTTGCTCTTTCGTCGGGCCCAGTGGTCGTTGTCAGGCGCGCTGCCCGGCAGCGCTGCGTGAAACAGCGTTCGGTCCGGGGTTCGGATATTGATGACGACAGGCGCTGCCTGAGCCCGTGCCGCCGCGACAAGCGCCCCGCCAAGCGCAAATGCCGTGTCCTCCGAAAACCCGGGAAATACCAACTGCGCCTCCTGCGCTTCCAGGATTTCCGCCGTAAGTTCTGCAGCCTTGTCGCTCATTCTGCGCCACCCTTTCCGTCATCGAAGCGGCATGATGCCGGGTAAATGACCCTCCAGGCCAGCATCTTCTCGCATGAATGGATGGCGCGCACTTAACCTGATTTCGTTCCGCATGGCCACAGCGGCAGTTTTGCCGACGGCAGTGCCAGGGGAAACAGATCTCAGATCTTCTTGATCTCGACGTTGTGCTTTCGCAGCGCGTAGCCGATCTGCCGCGGCGTGAGACCCAGCAGCCGTGCCGCTTTTGCCTGCACCCAACCGGCCTGTTCCATCGCCTCGATCAACTCATCGCGTTCCGTGTTCGCGGTTTTCCGCGGCTGCGGCGCCGGCGCCCGACGATTTGCGAAGGGTTCGCGGGGCGCCGGGTTCACCGCCGGATAGACGATGTCTCCGGCAGACAATCCGCCGATCGGCGAATAGGCCGAGTTTTGCATCCGCCACAGTTCCGCCGACAGACAGGCATCCTGCTGACAAGCCATGTCGTCCGCGCTGATCACGCTGCCTTCGCAAAGCGCTGCACTGCGATGAATGCAGTTTTCGAGTTCGCGAACATTTCCGGGGAACCGACAGCCGAGCAGCGTATCCAACGCATTGTCCGCCAGTTCGATCTCCGTTCCATTCTCTTCGTTGAAGCGGTCGAGGAACGTCTTTGCGAGCTCGGGAATGTCCTCCGGCCGCTCTCGCAAGGGCGGCAGGTGGATCGGTACGACACAGATGCGGAAATACAGGTCGGCGCGAAACTGGCCGTGGGCCACGGCCTCCTCAAGATCCCTGTTTGTTGCGGTGATCAGGCGCACATCCACCTTGATCGTCTTGGTCCCACCGACCCGCTCGAATTCGCCTTCCTGCAGAACCCGAAGTAGCTTCGTCTGAAACTCGTGCTTGATCTCGCCAATCTCGTCGAGAAAAAGCGTCCCGCCATCGGCCAGCTCAAAGCGTCCCTTTTTCTGCCCCGTGGCGCCGGTGAATGACCCCTTTTCGTGGCCGAAGAGTTCGGTTTCCAGCAGCGTTTCGCTCAGTGCGGCACAATTTACTTTGATGAACGGTTTATCGGCGCGGTCGCTCAGTCCATGAATGGCGCGTGCAAAAAGTTCTTTACCCGTCCCGCTTTCGCCCCGCAAAAGCACCTGCGTACTGGTCTTTGCGACCTTGCGGATACGCTTGGCAACAGCACTGATCGCTGCGCTCTCTCCCACAATTCCCTGGTCCGGCAAAAGGGGCTCGCTTTCTTCACTCACGCCGTGCGCGGCCTTCAATGCCTTGCCTGCCTCGCGGAACAAGCGGTCGCGGTCCCGAGCAACGGCCCGACGAAAGCGCAGAGACTGCTCGAGCAAGGACGCAATCATCGTCATCACGCGCTGGTCGTTGGCGACGTCGCGAGCGGGATCGTTCGTGAATGGACGGAAAACGGTCAGCACACCGATAACGAGCGGCAGATGGGGTTCCGCCCTGATCGGCACCGCGATCAACGCCAGGTTCGTGTCCGTTGTATCATCGGGCAGCGCAATCGACCCGATTTCACCAACTACGTCCAACGAAACGAGCGGAACGCCGTTCTGAAACACCATTTCGGCGACAGGATCCGTGCGCTGGCGTTTCGGCTGGATCTCCGGCGCCGTGCCGCGAACCGTGGCCGCGAGGGTAAATGGATTATGACCGGATTTGCCGACGCCCGCGGCCCCAGGCTCGGCAATGAGCGACAGGGACCCGTTTTTCAAGCCCATGAACGAGGCCAATATCCCAAAAACCGCGGGCATCGCGGAAACCGGATCAACGGCGCCCGTCAACAGCTTTGCGATTTCGAATACCGTTTCCATGGAGGATTGCTCGGTCTCCCGAGCGGCGATTGCCGACTGCTGCCTGCGATATGCCAGGGCGGTCGATGAGATCAGTCGGATAGGCTCTGCAACGTCAATGTGCATGGCGACTTATCATTCCCAGAAGATCCAGGTGAACGCGGCTCGTCCCGAGCAACGTCTCCTCCCGATTCCATGTTGGGGGAGCGATTCGGGATTTGTCCAGTTCCGCTCCCGGAAATGCCGGCAGGCGCCTGCCGACGCCGCAACATTGCCCGCGAATGCGTGCAAACCCGGCAGGATTGTATCGCATCGGGCCTTTTTTTGCCCGCTGAGAGGGATAGTCGCTCTCACGGGCAGCGCCTCGAAAGGCTCCGCACCCGGCGGAAACGGACCGAATCGCAAGCCATGAGGTCGGTGCGCACCGGCATCGATCGCTCGGGTCACAGCCGGCAGGCGATTAACTGCCCTGCCTCGGCAGCGCGACCGTCCCGAACCGCTTCGAGCGGTCGGCAAGACGAGACATCTACATGGAACGTCCGTCCCATCGAGACCCCATACGCCACAATTTGAAATCAATACAGGAACAAGAATTCCATTTCCGCGCATTCGGCAACAAACGCAAAAATAATTGCTTCAACAACGGCGCAAAGGTAAAAGTCAACCTGTGTTATGTGTTGATTTTCGGTAAAGGGTGCGACCTTGGATTCGGGTTATTTTGAGCATGTTGCCGGGTTGGAATTCGACCCGCATCTCGGTCTCTTCGACATATTCCACAAGCGCTGCGAAGACATGCCGGATGCGACGGCGGTCATCCTTGATACGCAGGAAATCAGCTATCGCGAGCTTCATGCGTCCGCCCGTCAACTGAGTGCCCGGTTGATCCTCGCCGGCGTGCAACCCGGGGACCGGGTGGGGATACTTGCCGAACGTGGACTTGAGGCAATCACGGCCATCGTCGGAACCGCCGGAACCCGCGCGGCCTACGTGCCGTTGGTCCCAAGCTATCATCAGGGACAGATCGGGTTCATCGCCGGTGACGTTGCGCCAAGCGTCTTGCTCTTTGCCAACGGGCTGGAGGACGAGGCCCGCCGGATCGCACCTGAGGATTGCACGGTGCTGGCGATTTCCCAGCCGACGGACGTGGCGGACGACGTTGCGTTCGAACCATCCATGGGCGACGATGTCGCCTGTATCCTCTATACCTCCGGTTCGACCGGGAAGCCCAAGGGCGTCGAGCTTCTTCACAAGGGTCTCGCGAGACTGGGATACGATCAGACCGTCACGCTCTTCGATCGTGGCGAGCGTCTCCTCCACAGCAGCACACTTGCCGCCGACCTGGCGGCGGCCGAGATCTGGGGGCCGCTCAATGTCGGTGGCACGATTGTCGTCATGGAGGAAACGCGCGTTTCCATCGATGCGATCGCGCGTTGTATCGATGCGCATAAAGTCGACGTGGCAACCTTCTATACCGGCATCTTCCATCTCATTGTCGAAAGCCGACCCGAGGTCTTGTCCGGCCTGCGGCTCGTCTCGTCCGGCGGCGATGCGCTCTCCGCGCCGCATGTGGAACGCGTCATGCGCGCCTGTCCTGGCACGCAGGTCTGCAACATGTACGGTCCCACGGAAACGTCGGTCTACACCCACCTGCACATCGTACAGCCGGAGGATATTGCCGCCGGGGTGGTTCCGCTCGGAAAAGCCGTCGGGCATACGGAATGCCTCGTTCTCGACCCCGATCTACAGGAGGTGCCGGACAATACTCCTGGCCAATGTGTGATCGCCGGCCACGGCGTGGCGCGCGGCTACTTCATGCGACCCGACCTGAGTGGCGCGGCCTTCGTCGACGACCCGAGGCCCGGACGGGGCGGCAAGGTCTACCTGACGGGCGATCTGGTTGTCCGTGACACGAACGGTATTGTTCATTTCCGCGGGCGTGCGGATCGGCAAGTCAAACTCGGCGGTCGGCGGATCGAACTCGACGAGATCGAAGCCACGCTGCGTCACATGGAGATCGTCGACAATGCCGCCGTCGCAACAGTCAAGGACGCGACAGACGAGCTGCAGATCATCGCCTTCCTGAAGCGCGCGCCCGATGCCCCGGTTTCGGATACCGCGTTCTTGAAGGATCTTGGCAATTTGCTCGCGGCCGAGTTGCCGGAGGCACTGATCCCGCGTGTCATGCGCGTCTGTGACGAGTTTCCGCTGACAGGCAACGGCAAGGTCGACCGAAAGCGCTTGTTGAAGGATTACGAAGCGGAAGCCGCGGCAATGGCCACGAACGAGGCCACGCGGCTGCGCGCCGACATTTCGCTCGACACGCCATTCGCTTCGCCACAGGGCGCATCGGAAACAGCAATTGCCGAAATCTGGTGCGAGCTTCTTGGCCTCGACAGCGTTGGCCGAAATGATCGCTTCTTCGACCTCGGTGGCCGGTCGTTTCTGGCCATGCAATGTCTGGAACGCATTCAGGCAAAACTGGGCACCGCGATCAGCGTTGCGGAGTTCTTCGATACGCCCACCGTCTCTGGCCTCGCGTATGCCGCGGATGCGACCTTGCAGGACCGGGTTCGCGTTCGTCATGTCGAACGCGATGTTGAACGGGACGACCGCATCGCCATCGTGGGTCTCGGCGGTCGCTTTCCCGGCGCGGGGGACATTCCTTCGTTTTGGGAGATGCTTGCCAGCGGCCGCTCGGGCCGTGTGGATATCACCCGCGAAGACCTGATCGCGGCAGGCGAAGACCCCGCTCTCCTCGACGATCCCGATTACGTCGCCTCCGCCTATCCGCTGGATGACGCGGAGGACTTCGATGCCGAGTTCTTCGGGTTCACCCCGCGCGAAGCGCAGTTGATGGACCCACAGCAGCGCGTGCTGCTGGAGGCCGCCTGGACCGCGTTAGAGGACTCCGGATACGACCCCCGAACCGGCACCGACCGGATCGGTGTTTTCTGCGGTGTCGGCCGCAACGCCTACATGTTGCACAACCTCATGAGCCACCCGCTGCTGCGGGAGACGGCACATGAATACAACATGCTCATCGGGAACGAGCGGGACTTCCCCGCGACCCACATCTCGTTCCGTCTGGGCCTCAAGGGCCCCGGTATCAACGTGCAATCCGCGTGTTCCACATCCGGCGTGGCGATCCACCTCGCCGCCGAGAGCCTGCGTCGGCGCGAATGCGACGTGGCACTTGCGGGCGGTGCGAAAATCCTCGTGCCGAACCGTGTCGGGTACAGATACACCGAGGGCGGGCCGCTCTCGGCCGATGGTGTTGTGCGCGCCTTCGACGCCGAAGCCCGCGGCATGGTCCGTGGCAGCGGCGCCGCGATGCTGGCCTTCAAGCGCCTCGACGACGCGATCCGGGACCGGGACAATATCTATGCCGTGCTCATCGGGTCGGCCGTCAACAACGACGGCGACGTGAAAGCCGGTTTCACCGCGCCGAGCGCGACCGGGCAAGCAAACGTTATTGCGCAGGCCCTTCGGAACGCAGACGCCGACCCCTCCTCGATTTCGCTGATCGAGGCCCATGGCACCGGCACGATCCTGGGCGACCCGATCGAGGTCGCCGGCCTCACCCGCGCCTTCGCGACGTCCGAAGAACGCGAGTCGCCATGCTATCTCGGCTCGGTAAAGACGAACATCGGCCACCTGGATGCCGGAGCGACAGCCGCCGGCCTCATCAAGGTCGCGCTATCGCTGAAGAACGAGACCATACCCGCCAGCCTGAACTTCAACGAGGCGAACCCCAAGATCGGCTTCTGCAACACGCCGTTCCAGGTCGCGGACAAGACGATGGACTGGCCGCGCAGCGACAGCCCGCGCCGTGCTGGTGTCAGTTCCTTCGGCCTTGGAGGAACAAACGCACATCTCGTGATCGAGGAGGCACCGGTTCCGCGGGAGATGATGTCCGTGCAGTCCGGACCGGAGTTGATCCTTGTGTCGGCACGTACCGACAAGGCGCTGGAGGATTCCGCGGATCAACTCGCCGACTGGCTTGAGCGCGAGTCGACGGTCCGCTTTTCCGATGTTGCCCACACGCTGCGTGCAGGCCGCCGCAGGTTCGAGAAACGTCTGGCGTTTCTTGCCGAGGACCGCGAGCAGGCCGTGACACTGCTGCGCGGGCGCGACCCGGCACAGATGCTGCGCACCAGCACGGCGGCGCCCGACGCGCCGCTGGCGTTCCTCTTCCCCGGCGGTGGCGCGCAATACGCGGGCATGGCGCGCGACCTCTACGAGCAAGACCCGTCTTTCCGCGCCACGCTGGACGAATGCGACGCTATCTATGCTGCACAGACCGGCGGATCGCTCTTCGACATCATCTTCCGCGATGCGCCCATCGAGACCCCACGCGAGGCGCTGCCGTCGCTCTTCTCGGTGGAATTGGCCATGGCACGCCGTGCGTTGGAGCTTGGGCTGACGCCTTCGCTCCTGCTTGGGCACTCCATGGGCGAATACACGGCCGCCTGCGTTGCCGGGGTGATGTCGCTGGAAGATGCGATGAAGATCGTGCTGTGCCGCGGTCGGTTGTTCGAAACGCTGCGGCCGGGCGCGATGCTGAGCGTGCCGCTTGCGGCCGATGATCTCGATCTCGGGGAGCACTTGTCAGTTGCAGCGATTAACCGCCCGGATCAATGCGTTGTCGCCGGAGACAGCGAGAGCATCCGCGCCTTGGCCGATGATCTTGCGGGGCGCGGCACCGACTGCAAGCAAGTCCATATCAACGTCGCCGCCCATTCCGTGCTGGTCGAACCGATCCTAACGGAATTCCGTTCGGCGTTTGAATCAATCGCTCTCAGCGCGCCGAAGATCCCAATCGTCTCCAACGTCACGGGCGAGATCCTGACAGACGCGGAGGCCATCGACCCCGACTACTGGGTGCGTCACCTGCGGTCGACGGTGATGTTCGCAAAGGGTCTGGAATGTGTTTTCGCGCGGCAGAACGGCCTGTTGCTGGAGATCGGACCGGGCCAGACATTGAGCGCCTTTGCACGCCACCATGCCGGCCGGACCCGCGATCACGAAGTCATCGCCACCATGCGGCATCCGAAGGAGACCGCAGACGATTACCGCGTCTTTCTGTCCGCCCTGGGTCGGATCTGGCGCGCGGGCGGACCCGTCGACTGGTCGGCCTTCGACGGCGGACGCAGCAAGCGGGTCTCGCTGCCGACATATCCGTTCCAGCGCAAGCGGCACTGGATCGATGCCGTCCCGTTCACCGAAACAACGGCGCCGGAACCAACGCAGGATCGACACGCGGAACTCACCACACCGGAGCCGGACCACGACACCGACACACCGGTCGAGGCGGCGGCCGAGCCACTTTCGAACCAGGAAAGCATCCGCCTCAAGCTGCGCGATATCCTATCGCAACTCAGCGGGTTTCCGGCAGAGGAGATCGACCCCTACGCGACTTTCCTGGAGCTTGGCTTCGACTCGCTCTTCCTCACCCAGGCCAACGCCGCCTTCAAGCGCGCGTTCAAGGTACGACTGACCACGCGACAACTGATCGAGGCGACCCCGACCCTCGACGCACTGGCCACACATCTGGAAACGGAAGGGATTGCAGTCACAACGAGCCCGGAGCCGGCAACGGCCACGGCATCGGACGCCACTCCCGCGCCAGGCATCGACGGCGAGGCGGACACCGCTGCGGTGGAGAGCCCCGGTCTTGCCAAGGTCTCCAAGGGCGCCGGCCCGACGCTCACCGCCGATCAGGACGCCCATATTGACGCGCTCATCGCGGAAACCAACCGCAGAACACCATCCGCCAAGGAACAGACCCAATCCGCGCGCGGTGTGTTGGCCGATCCTCGGACGGTGCAGGGCTTCCGTTCGCGCTGGAAGGAGATGGTTTACCCGATCCTCTCCGACCGTGCGCAAGGCTCAAGGGTTTGGGACGTGGACGGAAATGAATATGTCGATCTCGTCAGCGGTTACGGCGTAACGTTCCTCGGCCACGGTCATCCACTCGTGATAGAAGCCGTCAAGCGCCAGATCGACCGGACACTGGCCATCGGCCCGCAAACCGTGCTGGCAGGCGAGACTGCGGAATTGGTTTCGCAACTCACCGGCATGGAGCGCGTTGCCTTCTGCAACACCGGCTCCGAGGCGGTGCTGGCGGCCGTGCGTATTGCCCGGACGGTCACCGGGCGGTCGAAAATCGTCAAGTTCGACGGCCATTACCACGGAATCTTCGACGAGATGCAGGTTCGCGGCAGCGGCCAGTCGGGCCAGTTGCGAACCCTGCCCGCCGCACCGGGCATTCCGCGAGAGGCGATCCAGAACACCATCGTGGTGAAGTACGGCGATCCGAGTGCGCTCGACGTGATACGCGACAATGCCGACGAGATCGCCTGCGTGCTGGTGGAGCCGGTGCGCAGTCGCAACCCGGACTTCCAGCCGAGAGAATACCTTCAGGAACTGCGCCGCGTGACGGAGGAGAGCGACGTGCCGCTCGTCTTTGACGAGATCGTTACGGGTTTCCGGTCCCATCCCGGCGGGGCGCAAGCGCTGTTCGATGTGCGCGCCGACATGGCGACCTATGGCAAGGTCGCGGGCGGTGGACTGCCGATCGGGATCGTCACCGGCAAGGCCCAGTTCATGGATGCGCTCGACGGCGGGATGTGGGAATTCGGCGACGAGAGCGTGCCCGAAGCCGACATGACCTGGTTCGCCGGGACCTTCGTGCGGCATCCGATGGCGCTTGCGGCGACCAAGGCGACGCTGACCCATCTGATCGCGGAAGGGCCGGCCCTCCAGGAGCAGCTCAACTCGCGGTCGGCGGCATTCGCCGATCGGTTGAACGCTCTCTTCACACGTCTTTCCGCTCCGCTTCACATGGAGCAATTCGCCTCCGTTCTGCGTCTGACATTCACGGAGCATCAGGAATACGCCGACCTCCTGTTCTTCCATCTGCGCAATCGCGGGATCATGACCTACGAGGGCCGGCCGATCTTCCTGACCACCGCCCACACGGACGCCGATCTCGACAAGGTCTACGACGCGTTCGCCGACAGCCTTCGCGCGTTGATCGCCGTCGGGTTGGTGGATGGCACAGACCCGGACCTGACCCGACGCATCCCGATGGCCACCGGCCAGCAAGAGATCTGGGTGACGGCGCAATTCAGCCGCGAAGCCGCCTGTTCCTACAACCTGTGCAGCACATTGGAACTGACAGGTGCGCTCGATGCCGACGCTGTCCACAAGGCCTATGATGACTTGGTGGCGCGCCACGAGGCCCTGCGCACCCTGCCCGATCGCGACGGCGAAATGCAGACGGTTTTCGCACGGGTGGAAGCGCCATACGATTACGTGGACCTCGCCCCCCTGTCGGGCCCCGACCGCGCTGAGCGTCTAGCCGCGCTCGAGTTGGACGAGGTCACGGTACCTTTCGATTTCGACACCGGCCCTCTGGTGCGTGCCAAGCTGATCCGGCTTGGCGAGGATCGCCACAAGGTCCTTTTGACCGCGCATCACGTCATTGCCGACGGGTGGTCCTGCGGCGTTCTCCTGCGGGAATTGGGACAGCTATATGCAGCCCACGCCGCGGGGGAAGTGCCAAACCTGCCGCCAGCACAGCAACTCGGCGATTTCGTCGCGTTCCAGACGTCGGAAGATCAGCAGAGCGCGCGCGAGGCCGCACGGCAGTACTGGCTCGACCTGCACAAGGATGGCGTCAAGACACCTGATTTCCCGAGCGACCGGCCGCGCCCGCCGGTGCGCGACGTAACAGCCCGCCGGCTGTCCATCATGCTGCCACGTGAACTCTCGGCAGCGCTCCGGCAGGCGGCGCAGGACACGCGCACAACCCTCTTTACCACGCTAATCGGCGGGTTCGCCGCCTATGTCAGCCGCCTGACGGGCGAAAAAGACGCTGCATTTGGCTTCTCCGCAGCCGGCCAACCGCTCTTGGGCGGCAGGAGCCTCGTCGGTCATTGCGTGAATTTCCTGCCACTGCGCCTGACCGCTGAGCCCGATGACGGCTTCGCGGCCCATCTGAAGCGCATCAGCGGTTCGATCCTCGACGCGTTGGACAATCAGAACTTCGACTTCGTCAGCTTCGTACGCGAGGCAAATGCGCAGCGCACGACGGACTGGGCACCGATCATCACCATCGGCGTCAACCTCGACCCGTCGTCCAAGGCCATGGCGTTCGGCGACCTTCAGGTTCGTCCGGGCTCGGTGGGCCGCGCATATGAAAACCTCGACCTGTTCCTCAACTTCGTCGACACCGAAATCGACCTCGAACTGCAATGCACCTACAATGCCGCGCTCTTCGACGAGGACACGATTGCCCGTCGCATGAACGAGTACTTGTGCCTGATGGAGCAAGGGAGCAAGGAAAACGAGCGCCCGCTCCGGGCGATCGGGTTCATCAGTGAGGAGGACCGCGCGCTTCTGGACGCCAACGCGCGAGAGCCGCGTGCGAACCTTCCCGCGACCATCACCGACGCCTTTGGCGCAGCGACGGCGGCCCACGACGACGCCCCCGCGCTTGTCGACGTGCTCTCCGCCGCGCCCGTTTCGATGAGCTACAGCGGCCTCGACGCAGCCTCAGACACCTGGGCCGCCGCGCTTTCCGATGCCGGTGTTGCCAAGGGGGATCGCGTGATCCTCTGGATGGCGCGGTCCTTCGACTACGTGGCCGCAATCCTCGGTGTACTGAAACTCGGCGCCGTCTATGTGCCGCTCGACAGTTCGACCCCGGCCGAACGCGTGGCCTTCGTGGCCGAGGATTGCCAGGCCCACCACATCGTCGTCGCGGGCGCCACGGTCGCCGGTGATGTGCCGGACGGCTTGACTGTGCTTACGCCAGCGGATGCCGCGCGCGCCATTTCGCCGGTATCGCCGACACACATTACCCCGCAGGATCCGGCGTACATCATGTACACGTCAGGCTCCACGGGCACGCCCAAGGGCGTGGTTGTCACCCACCACGGGATCGTCAGCCTCGCCCACGCGCCCGAGTATGCCCGGCTGGACGAGACGCGCACCGTCGCGCAACTCGCGCCGCTTGGCTTCGACGCGTCGACCTTCGAGATCTGGGGCGCGCTGCTGAACGGCGCAAGGCTCGCAATCTTCGCGGGCGATAGCGTGCCCTCGATTTCGCAACTGCGCGACGGATTGTCGGAAAGCGGCGTGACAACGCTCTGGCTCACAGCGGGGCTCTTCAACGCCATTGTCGACGAGGATCCCCATTTCTTCCGTCCGCTATCGCAGGTTCTGACGGGTGGCCAGGCGCTCAGCACCGCACATATGCGCAAGGCACAGGCAGCCTGTCCCATGACCGACTTCGTCAACGGCTACGGACCGACCGAATGCACGACCTTCGCCTGCACGCATGCGGTTCCGCGTCCGTTGTCTGCACAGGCGACCAGCGTTCCGATCGGTCGACCGCTTGCAGGAATGCAGGCACGTGTGGTCGACGCCAATCTCGCGACACTGCCAATTGGCGTTCCCGGAGAACTCGTGCTTGGCGGCGACGGTGTTTCGCCCGGGTACTGGAACCGCCCGGAGCTGGCCGATACGGCATTTGTGGTCGATCCGTCGGAGCCCGCCCAGCGGCTCTATCGTACCGGCGATATCTGCCGCGTTCTCGCCGACGGGACCATCGACTACCTGCGCCGCAAGGACGATCAGGTGAAGATCTCGGGGTATCGGATCGAACCCCGTGAAATCGAAACCTGCCTGACATCCCTCGACGGCGTTGATTCCGCAGCCGTGATCGCGGCAGGCGAACCCGGCAGTCTGCGATTGGTTGCCTTCGTCACCGTCGCAATTCAGCAGATGTCGGCCGAGACCATCCGCGACAAGCTGCGCATGCGGGTTCCGCGTCACCTGCTGCCAGCCGAAATCCGCGTGCTCGACGAAATCCCGGTCACCGCAAACGGCAAGACCGATGTGAAGGCACTGGAGAAATCCGCCGCTCGACCACAGCCATCGACGCGCGCGACCACGCCTTGCACCGATACCGAACACCGCATTCTTGCACTCTGGCGCGAGATACTCGGTACGCCGGTGGAATCCGTCACCGTCAGCTTCTTCGACCTTGGCGGACATTCGCTTCTGGCGTTGCGCTTGTTCGACCGGCTGGAACGTGCCTTCGACGTTTCGCTGCCGATTTCGACGCTGTTCTCTCATCCCACCGTGGCGGATCTGGCCGCGCTCATCGACTCCCTGAGCACCGGACACGACGCGCGGGAAATGGCGGTCGACACCTGGTCCCCTGCCGTGGTGCTCGCGCCCGGCCCGCAGAACGGCAAGGCGGCGCTCTTCATTGTCGGAGGTGTCGGCGGAACACTCAATCACCTGGCCGATGTGGCGCAGGCATTCGGGCAAAGCCGGCCTGTCATCGGCTTTGAGGCGCGCGGCGTTGCCGGACATGTGCCCCATGAGAGCGTCGAAGACATGGCGGAAGAAAACCTTCGCTTCCTCATGCAGCACCAACCCACCGGCCCATACGTGATCGGCGGCTATTCCGCCGGTGTTTATGTCGCCTTCGAGATGGCGCGCCAATTGCGTCTGCGGGGAGAGACAGTCGACCGTCTGGTACTGCTGGAGGCACTGGCCCCGGGAACCGTGCCAGACGAGGGAACCGTGAACGTTTCCGATGCCGCCGACCAACCGTCGTTGCGTGCGCGTGTGGCCTACGAGTTCGGCCAAACGGCATCCGGTGGCCGAGCATATCTCGGCCCTCGGCTTCGCCACGTCACCCGACGCTTCAAGGAAGAACGCTGGATCAAGCCGCGATTGCGCAAGGAGTCAGAGGCGTTCCGGAACAGTGAAACGACGGCCGCAGCCGTGTTGGATGCTGCCGCGCGGTACGGCGGCGGGCACTACGATTCCGAGGTCATTCTCGCCGTTTCCACCCCGAGCGGATTGGCCGAGTACAGGATGCATCAGGATAACCCGCTGTTGGGATGGGACAAATTCGTGGAGCGGGGCCGGATCGAACGGGTGTGCGTCCACGCCTCCCACCGCGACATGATCCTGGATCCGAACGTGCGCGTTCTCCTCGACTTCATCGAACCACGGTTGACGGTTTAGCCCATGGCGGATGGAGGTTGGACAGCAGCGGGCGTGGAGATGCAGGAGTTTGATTTGGACTCCGATCGGGATATTTCGCTGACGTCCGCGCGGGCCGTATTGAGCCCGACCGAGGTCGACAGGGCCGCTGCCTTCGCCTTCGACACCGACCGCCACCGCTACGTCCGGATGCGCGCCTTGCTTCGGCGCAGCCTCGGGGCGGCGCTTGGATGTTCTCCAGCAGTGGTCGATGTGAAAACCGAGCAGGATGGCAAACCGTTCGTCGAAACCGACGGGTTGCACTTCAACCTCTCTCATTCCGCCGGACTTGGGCTGCTGGCGGTCTCCGACAACGGCCCTGTCGGTGTGGACGTCGAACGTGTCGATGCACTGGACGGGGCGACCGACGAACCCGGCTTCCCGGCCCAGTTTCTCACAGCAGAAGAACTCTTGACGCTGTCGCGGTGTCCTCCCGCAGAACGTCGGCGGACGCTGCTGACATGGTGGACCGCCAAGGAAGCGCTCATGAAACTCGGGGGCGAAGGGTTCGGCCGCGATCCGAGGCAGATTCGCCTCGTCCTGCAAGGCACCCGCCCTGTGGGGTATGGTGGAGCCGACAGCACCGCCTTGCTCCAGTGCGGGTCAACCGCAGGTGGAGAGGCCATCTACGCGTTGGCCCGCGAGGTACGCTCCTGGCCGGCCGCGCGCGTGCCCCCCCTGCAACGCCAGACCGAAACCGCCTGACTGACGCACGATCGCGCGCCCGTACGATCGGAGCGCGCCGCGATGATACCCGTTCAGGGGCTTGGTCAGCCCTCCCGTTTCATGGTCAGTCAAACAGGTTGCTCGAGGCGTAACCACGGACGCGCGGCTGCGTTCCGGTCAGTTTCTGGCAAACCACTGACGTATCGGACGAACGACCTGCCGCGTCTTCATGGCATCGACGTAGATCTCCGTCGTGCAACGCCCCAATGCCTCGAGCGACCAGCGTGACAGGTCTGTGTTTCGCGCGCCGCTGGCTAGTCGCTCTCGGGACTTCGCATCGCTCAATACCTCAGCAAGCGCCTGAACGGCTTCCATCACGTCCGGTCCAGTGACAATCGCGTTGCGGCCGTCGGTCAGGATTTCCGTCAACCCGGGCAACTCCGTCGCGACAAAAGGTTTGCCACCGGCAAGCGCCTGTACAGCGACCCGCGGCAACCCCTCCCTGTCCGAGGTCAGCACGCAGACATCGGCGCCGGCCACAAGTCGTTCCGGATCGGGGCGATGGCCACAGAACACGACAACGTCGTCAAGTTCGAGCCGTTGCGCAAGCTGCATCGCCTCATCCTCCGTCGGCCCCGTGCCCGCAAGGAGCAAACGGAACTCGGGAAACCGCGTCCGCCGCTCTGCCAAGGCTTCGAGAAACGGGACATGTCGTTTGCGCGGCTCGAATGCTGCCAGCATGAGCACGACGGATGGCCTGTTGTTCCCGACGAATCCCGGCCCGAGGAGCGTGTCATAGTCGTCTGGTGGAACGGCGGAGGCAAAACGCTCAAGATCCATCCCGGAGTAGACGACGTCGGTGTTGTCGGAAGTGCAGACCCCGATTTCCGAGTAGCGGTCGGCCACGGATTGGGAAACCGCGATGAAGCAATCTGTCCAGCGCGCCGAAAGGCGTTCGACCGCAATGTAGAATGCACGCTTCCAGCGACTATCGACATCGAAGTTGACGATGTGAAGTCCGTGCACCACCAGCACGCCCGGAAGGCCGATCGCCGCGGCGCGCCCGACGATCCCGGCCTTGCTTTGGTGTGTGTGAACGACGTCGGGCCGCAGCTCGCGAAGTAGGTTTCTGAACCGGTAGATTGCAATCGCGTCCTGTACCGGCGACAGCGCGTGAACCAGGTCCGGCATTGCGCGGATTTCAACCTGGCCATCCAGTTCACGGTACCAGCTCCGGTCGTAGTCACATCCGTGGACGATCACCACGTCGTGACCCTGCGCCGCCTGCCAGAGGCTTGTGGCAACGGTATTCTCCTCCGAGCCCGCACGCAGGAATCGTGTTAGAACATGGACGATTTTCATGATGCTTGTCCCCCTGCCTCGCCAGCTGGGACGATGCGGCGCCCGAACAGGACGAGCCGGTCACCGAACACAGAGCGAAGAATTTCGAGCCCTGCGCGCCCAAGGAAGAGTTGCGGGCAAAGCACTGTCGCAACGGCTGCGACCACGGTTTCAACCAATGCAGCAACACTCAGCGCGAGCGCGGGATGAAAATCCGCCAGCATGAACTTGAGCCCGACCGCGACCGCCGTCACGACCAGGGTCAACGCCAGGGGCGCCATGTGGACCGCCACAATCTCTGAAGGGACGATTTCGGCCCGGCGGCACGTCAGCCAGAGCGAGATGACGGCGGTTATTGTCGCGGCGGAAGCAACACCGACACAGGCGCCGACAATGCCAAAACCCGAGAGGGCCCAAACGCCGGTTGCGACGAGCCCCGCACCGGCGAGACGAACCGGCAGCAGGACGTAGGGGCGCCCAATTGCGTCGAAAAACGTTCCCAGCACGTGCTGGGCGATGATCGGATAAAAAGCCAGCGAGAAGACTGCAAAGGGTAGGATGGCGCCGCCCCACTGGTCGCCGAGCAGGAGGGTGATCACCTCCTCCGCGAAAACCGCCGCGAAAACACCGATTGGCAGTGTGATCAGAGCGACGAGTGCGAGTCCCCGGCGAATAGCGGAGCGCAAACGGGCCGCGTCCGACTGCACCCGCGACATGGCAGGGAATGCTGTCAGCCGGGTGATTGTCGCGACGAGGGTCACGCTATGGACCGACAGGAAGCGCGACCGGGTGTAGAGACCAAGCCCCTGGGTGCCGAAAAGACGGACGATCAGGAATCGGTCGACGCTGTCGTTGAGAAATTCGACCGGCGCCATGATCGCATAGCCCAAGCCGAGCCGGAGAATCTCTGTACCGGGGCCACGTGAAAGCCGTGGCAAAACAAGCCGTTCGCGGGCGAACGCAAAGAGCGCCAGCGACTTTACGACCGCTTCGGCGACCTCTCCGAAAATGATCGCCCAAAAACCAGCGCCCGCCATTCCCAACGGGATGGCAACACCGAAGGAGGCCAGTGCCCAGGCAAGCAAGTTGATACTGCCGACCTTCTTGGCACCGTCATGCCGTGCCAGCAGCCCTTCCGGCAACGCTCCGAATATCCTGAAGCCGATAATTGCCGCCAGCCACGGCGCAATATCGAGCACCTCCTCAATGTTGACGACACGCGCGAACAAGGGCGCCGCCAAGAGCAGCAATCCACAGAGCGCCACTGCATAAAGAAACAGGATACTCGCCGCATTCGCGACGTGCTCGCGGGTCAAGGCCTCCCGCTGGATAACAGCCTGCGGAATGCCGAGGTAGCCGAACATCATCGCGAATTCGACGAGAAGCAGAGCGCCGACAGCGATACCGAATTGATCCGGCGCCACAAGACGAGCCAGAATCGCGACTGACCCGATACGTAATATCAATCTGAAGACAGAAAGTCCGCCGACCCACGCCGACCCACGCAATACCTGCGCGGTAAGGAAACGCCCCGGCGTTTCGCGGTCACGTCCGTTGGACATTACCCGAAGTTCCTAACAAATAACTCATAACGACACGGTTGGACCTTAGCGGCAAAATTTTTGAGATCAAAGTCCTAGATCACACCTAATTGGCGCCGGTGTCGGAATTATTGGGGCGCGCAGACTCGCGCGCCCGCGAATATGTAGGAAACCGGGCTTTCACGAAATAATATGCCGAGGTTCTACGCAACGCCTCACGTTATGTATTTCGTTTAATTACAGTTACTTATCACAAAATCCGCATTCCGGACTAATATTCGGATACGTAGTGCCTACCGGGCAGCGGAGAATCAGAGCCCCCCACCAAAACCCGTTTCTAATTCACGAACAATTCGTTTCCGAATTCGCAAACGTTGCGGTTTTGCCTAAAAATTGTCTTCATGATACGTACACTCACTCTGAATACGAGTTTTGAACGTTCTGGTTATTGCTATTCTCATGTGTCCCCATGCCTGACAGAGTGGCCTGCCCTCTCCGTTCCTGTGCGACGCGGCATCTTGCACCCGGCTGTGCTCCGGAGAGATGTCGTGTGTCATCGGGCCTGCCCCACGATGCGACCATGGCGGACGCATTGGGAGAATATCCATCATGACATACGCTCAGTCAGACGGGCTGGACACAGGGATGGACCGGCAACGTCAGTTCCTGCTCAACAAGGCTCTTGCGGTCACTCTTTTTGTGGGCTTTTGCAGTCTTTTTGCCGGTTTCGAACTGGACGTGGGACCGATTGCAATCAAGCCCTTCGACCTGATTACCCTTGCCGTCGGTTCCCTGCTCATGACCCCCGTCATTCTGAGAGGGCGGCTACCGGCCTCTCCGGGCCTCGCGCTGTTCGCTATCTACATGGCGATCCACGTGAGTATGGCGTTCGTGACCTCGGCCACTGACGGTGCCAAGGAACTCTTGCAAGCGATCGAACTTCTGCTTTTCGCGGCGGTCCTTACGTATCTGCGTGGCTCGCTCAACTGGCAGAAACTCGGGCATTGGTTCATTGTCGCGGCCATCGTACTGACGATCTACAACATCGCCTGGCATGTCTCGCATGGCTATCTCGTCGGCTGGAAGCGGCTGGACGAGCCGAAACTGCTGATGACCTACGGTACGGTGGTTATCCTGGCCGTGATGACTCTCAGCCGTCCGCGCGCGACCTTTCAGGACTATGTCATCCTTGCACTGCTCGCGGCTGTTCTGATCCTCAGCGGCGAGCGCAAGGCACAGCTCGCCTTCGGTTTCCATGTGGTCATTCTGATTTTTGCCGGCTACATCCGGCCGCTCTACGTCGCAATCGCAGCTGCGGTGACGGCGCCCATCCTCGCAGTCCTCATCCAGTCGGACCCCTATCTTGCCCGTCAGCTGGAATCCGTCGTTGCGCTCACCGCCTCCGAAAAGCCCAGCCTGAACGCGTTGATCTCGGGCGAGTCCGGGCTTTCCCCCAGCAATGCGCAGCGCCGTTTCGCTTGGCTCCTGAGTGTCGACCTCTTCCGCGCAAATCCGTTGATCGGTATCGGAACGAATGGCTACGAGCCTTACGTCCAATCGGCGTACCATTGGCTGCCCGGTCAGATGCTGCTGGCGATCCACAACGAGTTCCAACGGGTCATGGTGGAAAACGGCCTTCTGGGGCTTCTGGCCTATGCCGCGCCCTGGGTACGCGCCGTTGCTTTCCTGCCGGATATCGTTCGGCGCCACGGTCGCCGAAGCGCGGCGGCCTATGCCATGTTCCTCGTTGCATTCTTCGTGCAATGCCTATTCGAAAGCGCCGGGATCGAAGCGTTTCTGGCATTCCTTTTCGTTTGCCTTCTGCCGGAACTTTTCACAGCCGCGAATGCGAGAAAAATTTCGTTCAAACAACACCCTGATGCAGCCAGCTAACGTGTTACGTCAAAGAAAATCTATCGTCGTTCGTCGGACGCTCCTCGCGGTTCTCCTCGCGGTTTTCGCCACGCCTTCCCTTGCCGCTGAGGCCTGGGACCTGTTCGATTTCCCCGAGCTTCTCATCAATAGCTACGACGTGCGGGACTTGCCTGACGGACCGGTTGCGCGCCACACGGCCGGCGGCATTGATCCGAAAGACGCGGTACAGCCCGACAGTTCTTTCCGGCCCGTGAAACTCTCCGATGGCGATGGTGTTCGTTTTGCGCCCGGCTCCGGCGCGCATCTCGACTTCGCGGACATTCGCGACGCACTCGGCAGCTACCGTTGGTCTCTCGTCACCTTCCGGATTTCCGCCAATACAGACGACGCCGAAACGGCGCTGATTACCGTCAATCTACCGGCGGAGGTTGGGAACGTCGCGGGCACTCAAACGCCCGCCCTCATCTTCAGGCCGGTGGACGGAACACTCATAGCCCGCTGGCGCGGGTTGACGGATGCCGGATCCACCGATTTTGACGTGATCAGCGCTGCCGTGGTCGCCGATGGCGAAACCTGGAATGTCGCGCTTGCCTACCGCAGGCACGGGCGGATTTTTCTGAACGTGAATGGCTATGAAGGGCGTCCATCCGGGCCGGAGACCTTCACCTTCTCCAATGTACGTTCCATCTCGTCACGCCTGTCCCGGATTGGATCCGCCGAGCCATCCGGCATCGACTGGAGCTACCAAACGATCGCTTTCGGGCAATCCGACCTCAGCGAAGCTCTGGTGGACAAGATCGTCGCTTGGGCCATGTGGCGTGTCGGACGCGGGCCGCAATTGCCACCCGACAGCCGCTATTCTATGGCGCCGCCGCTGGTCGACACGGCGGACCGGCCGAAACGCTATGTCTTCGATGCCGAAAGCTGGAAGAAAACATGGGCCAAAACATCCAAGAGATCGCGGCAACGCAAGAAGGGTGATCCCCTGCCGCAGGCGTCAGCCTATGTGCCTGTGTTTCTCGACGACTTTCGGAGGAACTCCGTCGGCCTGAGCTACGCTAGTGCAGGCGGAGAGCGGCATATCTGGTACGGACCGGGTTGGAACGAAAGCGTCGGAAAACTCGCACGGATGCAGCCGCCCGGCGCGACCCCGGACCTTTATCGTCACGACCCGGAGGCGCAGCACCTCACGCTGTCACTTGCCTACGATGACGGCTGGCGTGCCCCGGCGCTCTACTCGGTCAACGACGCCGGTGTGGGTCGGTCCTGGGCCGGCGGCGGGATCTTTCGTGCGCGCGTGAAGTTCCCGGCCATCGAGGGCAACCCAAAGGTCGGCTACTTTCCCGCAATTCCATGGTTCTACAACGTGGAACACCTGATCTGGCGCAGCGGGGAGCGGATCGAGTTCGACGGGTTCGAGTTCGAAGGGATTGACCCGCGCTGGATCAACGGCGGTTCCTCGCACGTTCACAAGGGCTACTATCCCGGCCACTTCGGCCGCCTTTCGGAGGACGCGCCGAACCACAAGATTTTCGGAAAGCGCGCCTGGGTCGACGTCTGGGACGGTGAGTTTCATCTCTGGGAGGTCAGAATCGAGCCGGAGGAGACGTCACTGGCCGTGGACGGCAAGATCCTCGCCACCGCGCCGACCCCGCGGGAGTACCTCGAACGCCTCTACATGGTGATCGACTATGCGTTGAAACCGGATCAGGGTGAACCGGACCGGACCACTTCCCATGACATGGTGATCGACTATGTGGAAGTGCTCCAACGCCGCGAAATCGTTGACGCGGTTCCGGCGTTGTTCCTCCGGCGCCCCGAGATCTCCGGTTCCGCTCGCGTTGGGGCGGCGCTAACCTGCCATGCGCATCTTCCGGATGCGGTGCGGGACATCCGATTCCACTGGATTGGCGCTGACGGCTATCCAAAGGCCGTTTCCACTGCCCCGGAGTACGTCGTTTCAGAGGCAGATCTTGGCGACAAGCTCCGCTGCCGCGTTCGAGCGGTCGGCGCAACGGACATGCCCGAAGCCTATTCTGCCGAAACGGACCAGATTGTTTCCGGGAAACGCGCGAAAATGGACACATACTCGGACAAATCCGCAGCAAGATAGACGACTTGAAATCGGCGAGATAAGATTGCACGCGTGTTTCTTGTTTGGCGGCGGCTGTTCGTCGGTAACGATCGCTCGGTATTGCGGGTAGTGGGTAATGATTAAGAACGATGCTGCGACGAGCCAACAGATACAGCTTGTCGATCTCCATTCTCTTTGGCGCACCGTATGGAGCGGGCGGCGGCTGATCTTCCTCGCCATCGCAGGCGCTCTGCTTCTGGCGATTGTCTATCTGCGGCTCACGCCACCGGTATACACGGCCGAAACCATGCTGGTCGTCGACCCGTCCCGGCTCGGCCATGCGGACCTGCGCGGCGCACTGACGGCCGGCGACCAGTCCGGTGATCGTCCGCGCATGGACGAATCTCTGAATGACGAGCTTCAGATCGCAATGTCGCGACGTGTTCTGGAGATGACCGCGGAGGCGCTGGCACTCGACGAGAACCCTCTGTTCAACCCAGCGTCAGCGGGAGAGACAGCGAAGAGCACGGGAGACTTCGGCGCCGTGATCGCCCGCCTGACCGGGGGCCGGACCGAGACGATGACGGACCCGCAGCAGATCGAGGATGCCACCCGACGGGCCGTTGTGGAAGCGCTGCGCAGCACCCTTGACGCACGCCAGGAGGCGAGTTCGCGGGTCGTGCGCTTGTCTGCCACGCTGCCCGACCCGTTGCTGGCCGCGGACATCGCCAACACCATCGCACGATCCTACATCAGCCTCGATCAGCAGGACAACATCGAGGCAACGCGCGGCGCGGAGGAATGGCTGCGCAGCCGGATCAGCGATTTGGAAATGCAAGTCCAGAGATCGGAAGAGGCGTTGAATGCCTATCGCGTGCAGGCAGGATTGATCGACGAGGCGGCGATCCAGTCGCTCACCGAACAACTTGACCGCTTGCGGCGGACCGCGCTGGACGCGCGCGCCGCACGGATTCAGCTCGAAGCGGCTGTGGCAAGCGGCAACGTAACCGGAGCCGCAGAGCAACTGGACATCGCACGGGAGCGTGAGGAGGTTCTGGCGGCTAGCATCGAGGATTCCGGTGCGCGGCTGTCTGCCCTTACCGAGGCCCAGAGCCGCGTTGTGGAGTTGGAGCGGCAGGCCGAAACCGACCGAATAATCTACGAACGGTTTCTGGAGCAGATGAAGCAGATGAACGCGCTGGCGACATTTACGACGCCGCGGGCGCAGATAATCGACGCGGCGGAGCCGCCGATGGAATCCTCTGGCCCCAGCAAGCTCATGACACTGGTGGCCGCAGTCATTGCGGGCGCCATCATCGGCGTTCTTGCCGTTCTCTTTCGCGACAGCCGCCGCGACGTCTTCGTGTCGCGTGACGAGTTGGAGCGGGAAACCGGCGTGCCCGTCCTCGCAAATCTTCCCGAGGTATCCGACCTCCGGGATCCATTGGAATTGACGGCGCATTTGCGCACAGCTCCCGATTCCGAGTTTTCCGAAGCAGTGCGAGGTCTGCGGGCAACCGTCTTCCTTGATCGTCCAGACGGAGGGGCGAAGGTCATCGCGCTGACATCCTCGCAACCCAACGAGGGCAAATCCACGATCGCGATGGCGCTCGCCTATGCCGGGACCGCCGCAGGGTATCGAACGCTTCTGGTCGACGCGGACCTGCGCAAGGCCCAGTTGACCAAGTACCTCGGAATCAAGGGCGAGACCGATATCGAAGGCGTGCTCATGGAGGGTGGCGAAATCCGCGAGGCGATCCAGAAGGACCCCTCCTTCGACCTGGAGATCATTCCGTCGCAGCTCACCGGTAAATGCGATCCGAACACGGTAAACGATCAGGATGTCCGCTGGCTCATTTCCGAGTTACGGGACCGCTACGACCTGATCATTTTCGATACGCCGCCGATTACGCCGGTCTTCGATGCTGGCGTGATTTCAAAGCATTGCGACATGACGCTCATGTTGGTGAAATACGGAGCCACCCGGCGCGCCGCATTGGCGGAATCGCTGCGTCGGCTGCAAGGCCTCAACGTCGACGTGTCCGGTTTCATTTTCAATCAGGTCGACTTCCGGAAGGAAGCGAGTTTTCGGGGAATCGCCTATGAGGAATATGCCGAGTACTGGAGCAACACCCCAGGTCCTCATGCGGCAAGCTAGAGGTCTGATGGCGGCTCTCCTCGCCTGTTGGCTGACCACCGCGGCCGCAGCACAAGGCGAACAATACCTGTTGCACCCCGGCGACCGGTTGGCGATTTCGATTGCCGGGATGCCGGAAAGCACGCTTGCGGCGACCATCGGCCTTGACGGAACGGTTACCCTGCCCCAGTTCGGCACATTCGCGGCTGCCGGGAAATCGCTGGCGCATCTTCAGCAGAGTATCAGCCTTGCCAGTGTCGGGCGCCCGTTTTCCTTCTACTCACCGGCCGGCGAGCGCGTGGAGATCACCTTAACGGGACCTGACATCTACCTGAAGGTCGACCAGTTTCGCCCGGTCTACATGAGCGGCGCCGTGGTCCGCCGCGGACCCATCGACTTCTTTCCCGGCATGAGCCTGCGCATGGCGCTGGCAACGGCGGGCGGCCCCTCGGTCGAACAAACGGCCGATTGGGCAAGCGCCCGGCAATCCATCGACATTGCAGAGCGGTTTCAGACACTTGCAATCGATCACGCGAGCGCGGTCGCCGCGCTTTGGGCGGCAGATGCCACGCTTGCACGCGATTCCGACCTCGCTGCGCCCGTGACACCGGCCATTTTCGTGCCGCGGGCAGAAATGGATCAGCTCCTCGAGGTCGCCCGCGAAGGCGTGCGTCGGCAATTGGAGGAACACAACCGCCAGAAAGCCAATCTCGACGAGCGCTACGATGTGCTCGAGCGGCGCATCGCCCTGCTCAATGACGGGCTCGACAACCAGGAAGGTGCGCTTGCGACGGAACGCGCGGAGTTGGAGCGGATGATCGGGCTCGACAACCGCGGGTTGACGGTCAAATCAGGTGTCGTCGATGCGCGCCGCACGGTCTTCGATTCCGCTGGCCGGGTGCTGGATGTTCGTAGCCGGCTGGCTGAACTCGATCTGCTGCGAAGCGAAATCCAGGCGCAGATTGCCACGTTCGAGCTTACCTTCGATCGTCAGCAGATGGCGCGGCGCTCCGAGTTGATCCCGCGCATCTGGTCACTTGGCTCGCGGATCAACGCGAGTCGCGGCATCGCGGAGATTTACGGCTATGAAACGCTGATGAACCCGCTCGGCTCCGCGCCCGAGCTTGACTTCACCCTGACACGCCAGATGGCAGACGGGTCCGAAACGATCCGGCCCGACCTCGATACGCTCCTGATGCCGGGCGATGTGGTGGACCTCGAGATCCGGTTTACCTACGCCAACGGCGCGAACCTGACAGCTCCGACGCAGTAGCGATGTCAGGATGGCTTTTCACGCCGGCAGACATGTACCGGCAACAACTGATTTCAGCCGTGATGCCACGGCTTTCCTATTGCGAAAGGAGACGCGGGCAATGCAAAAAGCTCAGCGGATGAAGGAAGATCTCAAGCTTCTGGCGCTCAGAGCGGGCGAGATCGTGGCGCCACGCAAGATTCATCGCGTTCTTTCAGGACATTACAATGGGTTTCTCGGCCGCGCACTGGTCAGCGGTGCGCGTGTCAGGGCACGCCAGCGCGAGGATATGACGGCACTGGAACAGGGACATGTCGCGTTCTGGAGCGGCTGGGCGGGCGATACGTTTCATCGCGAATCCATCGATCTTCGCGAGCAATTGTTCCGGGAGCATCACGCCAACTTCGTGGACAGCTTCGCGGAATTCGTCAATGCCCGCCCCGCGCATTCCCGGCTGGTCGAGGTTGGCTGCGGCAATGGCACGGTCTTGCGGTATTGTTCCGAGAAGATGCCCGCACTCGGATCCATCATCGGGCTCGACCTCAACGCAACCGCGGTCGAACGCGCCGCACAGGCGCCAACGCTCGATCCCCGCACAGCCCTCCACGTGGCCGAAGCGGTGGAGTGGCTCACCGAGCACCCTGCGAAGGGAACAGCACTTCTGACCTACGGCGGCGTGTTCGAGTACTTCTTGCCAGAGAAACTTCAGGCGCTCTTTTCGACGCTCGCCGCCAATGGACCAGCGACCGTCGCACTCGTGGAGCCGGTGGCCACGGACGTGCCGTTTCGGGACGTGCCGGGATCGCGGGTCTTCGGAAAGGAAGATTCCTTTTCCCACAACTATCCCCAGTACCTGGAAGCGGCCGGTTTCGAGGTGATCTCCTGCGAGGAAATCTATCACGAAGACATCGATGCGCTGCTTGTCCTCGTTCTGGCGCATTGCCCCGCCCCGCGGAACGCCGTCTAGGTCGCGCGTGGGAGCCGTCAGGAAAGAGGAAGCTCTGGGTAGGTTTCCTTCGCACAGGATAGCCAGGTGAAGGTCTCCGCGTGCCGCCGGGCTTCCTCTGCGGCGCGTGCACGCATCGTTGCATCCCGCGCATAGGCCGCCGCCGCGACCGCACCGGCCTCGATATCACCCGGAGCGACAACTACGCCACTATTGCCAAGGGCCTCGGGAATACCTCCTGTTGCGGTCGAGATCGATGGGCAACCGCCCGCAGCGGCCTCAATCAAGACCAGCCCGAACCCCTCGCGCCGACCGGGTTGGTCGGATGCCATGAGAAGGTGACAGACGCTGCGGCGGTAGAGACGCTTCACGTCATCGCTTCCGAGCCGGCCTGTCATGACAAGGCGAATGCCGAACTCGGCCGCCGTTCGGCGGACATCGTCAGCGTATGATGGCACCTCCAGGTGCCCTGCAACGACGAACACAGGATCGACGAGACCATGCCCTTCGCGCGCGCGCGCCAGCATGCGCACGGCGTCCACCTGCCCCTTCCGCGGCTCCACCCGTCCGACGGCGCAGAACACCGGCGCATCCCCCAGCGACGCAAGCTCCGCGTGCTCGAACGCCCCCGCCGGATCGACAAACCATTGGGAGTCAACGCCCAGATACCCGACGGACGTCCGGCCGGTGTAGGCGGTGGCATCCGTGAAGGTATCCAGCGTCGATTGAGAGTTTGCGACAATCATTTCCGCACCCGCATAGGCGCGTTTTGCCAGTGACAGCGCGGGAGACTTGCCCGTCAGCTTGCTGACTTCGCTGCCATGTATCCCGATCCGATAAGGGCGCCGATGCATGGGTGACAGCGAATAGACCAGCAGCGCACTTCGAATATCCGCACAATGAACGATCGTGTTGGGGGGCGCCGACCGGAGCAAGGACGTAATTCGCGGGATGTGGCGTGGCAAGATCCGATGATGACCGAACAACCGATGGGTATCCGGGTCATCCTTGCGCGCGACGGGAATGTCGTAGGCAGGGGCGATGACGATTGTTCGGAGACCGCTGTTCCGCACAACATCCGCGAGTTCACTGGAATAGGTGGCAATCCCACCAGGAAATGGCGCGTACTCACAAGAAAGGAGCAGCACACCAGGACAATCGCTAACCACTGAAACAACCTCGTACGAATCCTGCCCGCGTAGCATATCGCTGTGAACATCGTTTTGCACGCGGTAGCTTCTATCCGGTTTGCAACTGCGTTCGGATATATCTGAACCGCCACAGGAAACCGGCAGTTTCGAGGTTATTGACGCGATTAACCCCTCGGCATGTTGGAGATGGACAAAACAAGGTTGCTACGAAATTCCACGCTTTGTGGACAATGGCGGAAATGGATTGAATTTGGACTCCAGACGTTGACATTGAATTGGATTGCCACGGCAAAGCGCGCAAAAACCTCTCCCATGGCAAAACGTTCGACGCTATAGTAAGCCGTGTCGTGAATTGCACCGGTTGGGCACCCGAGGCGGGACGCGCGTAGGTAATTGTTCGTGAGTTGCGACCTCCCAGAGGTTGATCGTGTAAAGGTACAGGAGAGAAATCGCGCCATGGCCCTGATCCGCAAGGCCGACGTTGATGTCGTTTTGACCTGTTTCAACGAGGGTCCGTACATCGAGGCGGCCGTGCAATCCGTACTGGCGCAAAGCTGCGCAGAGCGAATTGCCTCCATCACGATCAACGACGACGGCTCGGCACCGGACACTCTGAATGTCCTGCGCGGCCTGCCCGATATGGATCCGCGTGTCCGCGTGTTGTTCGGCACAGGCGGAGCCGGAATCTCCCGCCAACGCAATATTGCAATCCAACAAGGTCACGCCACCTACGTGGCGGTTCTGGACGGCGACGATATCTGGGCGAGTGACAAGCTCGCGCGGCAGTTGGAGATCGTGGACCGCGACGCGCAGGTCGGACTGGTCTACAGCGATTATTATGTCTTTCCCGGCCAGGATCTCACGCGGCGCCGGAATGCCGGAATCCTCGATATCTCCGGCGCGAAGAATCTGGCGCGGGCGTACTTCGTCGAAAGCCCGACGATCATCCCGTCCACCACGCTCATGCGGAGGACCACCCTTGATGCGGTCGGCTTGTTCGATGAACGCGTCGAGGTGTTCGAAGACACGGACCACATCTTCCGCATGGCCCGCGGTTGCCGGTTCGGATTTGTCGGAGAACCACTGACCTACAAGCGCGTTCATCCGGCAAGCATTACCGAAAGCCGCGCGGATCTGATGGCACACCACGCCTTTGTCAGCATGAAGGCCGCCACGCTGGAGCCGGATCTTCAACGACATGTGCCGCGGCGGCTTTCCGAACGCGCCCGCAAACTCGGCAACCGGGCCTTTATCGACGGGTCCCGCGACCTTGCACTGAGCCACCTTGCCTTGGCTGTACGGTTCGCGCCGCTGAACCTGCGCGCGCTCTCGTCACTCTTCGTCGTTGCCATGGCGCCGGGGCTCGGTCGGCGATACCTGAGCACCTTCCGGCGGGACAAGCTCGACGCGTTCGGCGTTTCAGACGGGAGGGGGTCGACGCGTCTTCCCCATGTTGCCCGCAACCGAACCGATATCGGCGGCATCGGGCGAGACACCATGGGGCCGGTCGACCGCAGTATCTAGGTCATTGGCTGGTTCTTGGGGACAGGATAATCCGCCAGGAACTTCGCCGCATTGTCACGGCATTCCTTCCAGTGCTTTAGCACCGCCTTGTGCTGAAGCCGGACAGGCACCGTGAAATCCTGCAACTTCTGTGCCTGGATGCGCCGGTAATAGACCTCCGCCCGGATCCCGCCGAGATAGACGTCGCCGCGATGCTCGTTGAACCCGTCGTCGTCGATGCCGGTGATATTCAGCGTGGCAAAGGGGTAGCCGCCGGGGCTCTGCGTTTCGCTGAGCTGGAGGCGGCGGTTTGTGCCGGTGTCGATGATCGAGCCGCCATTCGACAAGCCGGCGACATCGGTGACGGTGATCTGGTTCGCGCGGGCGCAGAACTCGTTATGCGCATCCATGAATTCCTTTTGCAGATCATCGATGACGCTTTCCAGATAGGGGATAAAGAGCTGATCCATCTTGTCATGGATCAGCTGAACGTAGTGGCTCTGCTGCTCGATTTCGTCCTTGGGCAGCAACGCCTCCACCGCCGGGGGCAAGGTGGGGGCCGGGCCGCGCGTTGCCTTGTCGGCCTGCATCCACTTTCGATACGCCGCCACATGGGATTGGTTGGCCTTGTCCCGCATCGCCTGCGCGTAGTCATGCGCCCGAACGATCCGCGAATACTCCCACATCACGTTGATCTTGCAGAACAAGGCATAGGCGGTACCGGCATAGATGAAGAGCGCCAGCGAATCGTACTTGATGCTCGGATGCGTCTTGCAGAATGTGGCGGCCTGCAGGATCGGCGAGGTCCCGGTGATCGGCGCCCGCAGATCGGCGTTCATGTCGTTGACCCAATCGGTTTCCGCCGTCTTCGACATATCGCCGACGAAGGCCGGCCCCTTTCCGGCGGCCGCATCGTTCCAGTGCTGCGCAAGGTTGTCGCTGAAGAGCGTGTCGATCACGTCGAAGTGGTTGCTCAGGTCGTCGTGCAGGCTGTTGTCGCGCATGCCGGCGAGAATATCGTTCTTGACCTGGGTGAGCTGGTTCGCCGTCACATTCATGTCGCCCGGCGACATGCTGCTGTCCCCGGTGTAAAATATGTCGAAGATCGCCTGGGCGACGGAAATGCCGGCGGCCAGGAACGGGCCCGCCCCCGGAACGGTGAAGGACGCCATCTGGGCAGCGCTCATGATGGAATCGCCGATTGCCTTTGGGGATGAAAGCACGGTGGAGGCTCCGGAGTGAGGTCAGGCGGGCTTCGGCCCGATGAAAAAGGTGAAGACGCCAACGGGGCCGTCTTCGCCCGGATTGACAATGTCCAACCCGCCATTGTTCGCGAAGGCTTGGGTGGCGCTGGACAGGATGGAGATGCCATTCTTCGAGGCCGTCGCGATAGTCTTGCTGTCGTCAACCGTGGCATCGTGGAAACCCTGGAGCGAGCCATAGGGCTGCATATCCATGGTGACGGCGTGATAGAGGCCACCGCCGCCTTCTGTGATACAGGCGGCGATGGCCATGGTGGTCGAGACGCGGCTATCCGCGGTGGTGAAGGATATCCCCGCCTCGGTGCCCCGGAACATGCCGTCCTTGCCGGTCTGGAACACGCCGATGCCGAAGCTGTCCACATCACTGATCGTGCTGTTTGTGGGGTCGTCTGGGGTGTCAGGGATCATCGATTCCGTCTGGCCCGGGATCATGTTGGAGACCCGCGTGACCGGCGTATCCGGCGCCTTGACCGGGATATCCACGATGCCCGGTTGCAGGTACTGCCAGCCGTGGCCCTCATAGAATTCGCTCATCGTGATCGGCCGGTCGAGGAAGTTCGCCACGATGAAATAG
This sequence comes from Tropicimonas marinistellae, assembly GCF_001509585.1. Classification (GTDB taxonomy): domain Bacteria; phylum Pseudomonadota; class Alphaproteobacteria; order Rhodobacterales; family Rhodobacteraceae; genus Tropicimonas; species Tropicimonas marinistellae. Next base: position 341,840 of record NZ_LNCI01000005.1, read on the forward strand.
GCCTTGTGATAGCCGTCGCGGTGCATTTCCACGCCGGCCGTCTCCATGAGCATGTCGATGCTGTAGGAGATCCCCTTGCCGCCCGCTACGAGACCGGTGCCGGAGACGGCCTGATAGAGCTTTTTGGCGTATGGCTCGATGGGAAGGAGGGTGACCGGATAGTCCGCGATACTCATGGTCTATCCCTGCCCCCCGCCGGCCTGGCGCATCGCCTGAAGCGTGATGAACTGATCCTTGAGCAGCCGCAGGATCAGCAGCAATTGCACATCGCGCTCCACGAGCGGTTCCAGCCCCTTTTCGCCAGCGAGGTGCTTCTTCACGGCGGCCTCGGCAACGCTCAGCAATTGTGCCGAGGTCCCGTCCGTCCAGGCATCGAGCGCGTCAGTGTAGTCGTTGCCGCGCAGACGCAGGCCGAGATCGCTCGGCGTCTTCTGCTCGCCCCGTACCTGCTTGCGCCCGGCGCCGGAAATCATTGCATCCGTTGCAACTTCCAACTGGTAGGTCAGCCCGTACACGACTTCGAGCGACAGGTTGGTATCAATCAATTCCCGCTTGTAGTCGGCCCAGAAGGTCGCGTCGTCCTTGGCCGCCATGACCTTGATTGCGTCGGCAATCTCTCCGATGTGCTTGTTGGCGATGATCATCGCGGGGGCGGACCGGTTGCCGTCCACGTCCTCGACCCAGTAGACGATCGGCGTGGGAGAGCCGGTGAACAGGTCGTTTCCCTTGGTGATCGGCGTGAAGGTGATCGTCTTGGCGGACGTATCGACAGACCAGCTCCCTTCGCGCTTCACATCGAGGGAGGTAACGCCGTCCGGCTTGCCATCGCCGACCGGAGCCCGGTCGCTGATGCGCAGCGTTGACCAGTCGATGGTCTTGCTACCCTTCGTGACCCAACGATCCATCTTGAAGGTGATCGGGTCGATATGCGGTTTGTTGCCCGTGGGATCGACGTAGTACTGCTTGTCCACGGCATCTTGCGCGGTTGGCGGCACGGGCACAACGGGCATTGGCATGCTCTTGTATCCCGCCGTCAGCACACCCGGGTTGGAGACCCGGCCGACGACGTCTTTCACCTGGTACCGCACGGGCATCGGGTTTTCCGACACTCCGGCATCTGGCGTGAAGGTGATAACGCCCGTGGTGGCGTCGACGCTCCAGGTTCCCTTGCCCTCGATCACGAGCTTCTTCTGATCCGCCGTTGCGCCCACAAGAACGACACTGGTGAAATCCACGTCGTCCAATCCCTTGGTGACGTTGGTCGGAACATCGAACGTCAGCACCGATCCGGCTGTCTGATCGGTCAGGCTGATATTGCCGGCAACGGGGGCCTCCATTTCGCTTACCGGCGTCGGCGCCGGCTTGTCTGCCATTGCCGTGAAGGCAACGGTCACTTTGGCAATGTTCGATTTGCGCCCCTCGGTGTCCGCCACCTGGTAGGAGACCGGGCTCGGGTTGGTGGCAAGCGCCGGATTGGCTTGTGGCGTGAAGGTGATCGCGCCGCTGGTCGCATCGACAGACCATGTGCCTTCCCCTGCCACGTCCAGCTTCGTTTGGGAGTTCCCCGCGCCGTCGACGAGCTTGACCGACGTGAAATCGATCGGGGCGTCGCCCTCCGCTACATGCTCGGTAATGTCGATCGTCACCGGTTTTCCCGGTGTCTGGTCGGGGACGTTGATATCCTTGGCGACAGGGCTTTCCGCGCCAATAACACCGAACCAGCGCCCCTTGAAAATCCCTACCAGGAAAACCACCACCAGCATCAGGGCAAGCGATGTGATTGCCACCCCCCAGAAGCACTTGGAGCGAAGAATGGATTCCTTGGCGTCGGCCTCGTTGTAAGGCGGATTGTTCGTGTCGGACGGTTCCTTTGATGCGTCCCCATCGCCCCTTTTGGCGTCGGCGGCCATGTCCCGCAGCGGTACCGCATTGTCCAATCCACCGACCCCTGCGGGATTGGCCGCGTCTATGCCCTCCGCGATGTCGTCATCCGACGAGGAATCATAGGCGCCGTCTTCGCTGTATTGCATTCCGTCGCCGCCGTACTCCAACGGCGCGCCCGGCGCGATGTAGTCCGGATCCATCGGCGATGTCGCGGAATCGTACCCGGGATTGTTGCCGGCAACCCGTTCCGCCGCCGCCGCGCGCGCCGCTTCCACCGACATGTAGGCAGGGGCGGAGTTTATGTCGATCCCGGCCTGCGGTCCGGTTGTGGACCCTGCCGCCTGACCGTTGGCGACCGCCTGCCAGACCGTGTTGTTTCGCTGATTGGCGTCGAGGCTCTGCCCGGCTTCGCCTGTCGGATGCGGCTCCGGACCGCTGTGTCCGCCGCCGCCTCCACCGCCTGGTTCCCCGCCATGTTCGTTCCCGTGGTCACCACCAGGCGTATCAGACATCTATTCCCATCCCGAAATTCAGTGTCGCAATACGCGGAAGACTTGCACGGGGCATCCATTCCAACAACGCATTTGTTACCGGAGTACGGAAAGGCACCGTATGGATTTGACTTAACGTAAGATTTTCCCTGTGGAGAGCAGCGGAAAACCCGGCACACCCACCGTGCGACCGCACGATTTTTGGGCCGGCCTCACCCGGTTTGCGCGCAAATCAATCGGTCAGCGAATGCGCGCCCGGCCGTCATCGCCGCGCCGATTCCGCGCACATGATCGGGCCGCCAAAACCACACGCGGCCCGATATTCCAGAACCTTCGGCAGAAGCGGTCTCTGCCGCCTCCTTCAGGTCAGTTTTCCGCTTCGGTCACATTGCCTTTCACGGCAACGAAGCTGTCCGGCGTTACCGAAATCGAGTCGATGCCGGCGGCCACCAGCAACCGGGCGAACCCCGGATCGTTGCTGGGTGCCTGCCCGCAGAGGCCGATCTTCGCGCCCGCTGCGCGCGCTTTCTCGATCACCGTCTCGATCATCCACAGCACGGCCGGGTCCCGCTCCTGGAAGAGGTAGGCAAGCCCCGCGCTGTCCCGGTCGATTCCGAGGGTCAACTGGGTGAGATCGTTCGAGCCAATCGAGAAACCGTCGAAGCGTTCGGCAAATGCCTCGGCGACGATGACGTTCGACGGGATTTCGCACATCACATAGACCTCAAGGCCATTCTCGCCGCGCACCAGGCCATTCTCGGCCATCACCTCCAGCACCCGGTCGGCCTCCTCCGGCGAACGGCAGAAGGGGATCATCACGACGATATTGTCAAAACCCATCTCCTCGCGCAGCCGCTTGATGGCCCGGCATTCCAGCGCGAACCCCTCCCGGTAGGCCTCCGAATAGTAGCGCGATGCGCCGCGGAACCCGATCATCGGGTTTTCCTCGGCCGGTTCAAACTGGCGCCCGCCCAAGAGTGCCGCGTATTCATTGGTCTTGAAGTCGCTCATCCGTACGATGCACGGGGCGGGATACCAGGGAGCGGCGATACAGGAGAGCCCCATCGCGAGCTTTTCGACGAAGAAGTCCTCCCGGTCGTCGTACCCAAGTGTCAACGTGTCGATGGCTGCCTTGTCCTCTTCGGACGTCAGTTGGTCGTAGCGCGTGAGCGCCAGCGGATGCACCCTGATCTCGTTGTTGATCACGAATTCCATCCGCGCCAAGCCGACGCCGTCCGCGGGCAACCTCCACCAGCGCATCGCCGCCCCCGGGTTGGCCAGGTTCAGCATCACGTTGGTGCGGGTCTTTGGCACCGCGCCGAGTTTGGTCTCCTCGACCTCGACCTCGGCTTTCCCCGCATAGACCACACCGCGATCGCCTTCGGCGCAATTGACCGTCACCATCTGACCGTCATGCAGCACATGCGTCGCCTCGCCGGTGCCGACGATGGCCGGCAACCCAAGTTCGCGGCTCACGATTGCCGCATGCGACGTTCGCCCACCGTGATCCGTGATGATCGCAGAGGCCTTCTTCATGATCGGAACCCAGTCCGGGTCTGTGATCGATGTCACCAGAATCGAGCCGTCGACGAATCTGCCGATATCGTCGGCACTCTCGATCAGGCAGACCTCGCCGGAAGCGACGGACATGCCCACACTGAGCCCCTCCAGCAGCTTCTCGCCCGCGCTGGTCATTCGGAATGACTTCAGCGTTTCGGTTTCGGCGCGCGACTGCACCGTCTCGGGGCGCGCCTGGACGATATAGAGCTTGCCGGTGTTACCGTCGCGGGCCCACTCCATGTCCATCGGCTGTCCGTAGTGATCCTCGATCGTACAGGCCGTGCGGGCCAGTTCCAGGATCTCCGCGTCCGAAAGCACGAAATGCGCGCGCTCGCGCAGCGATGTGTTCACGTTGCGTGTCTTGGCACCGCCCGTTGCGCCGTAGATCATCTTGATCTTCTTCGCGCCGAGCGCCTTCTTGAGGATCGGGGTCACGCCACTCCGGTCGAGGAAGGGCTTGTAGACGAGGTACTCGTCCGGATCGACGGCACCCTGCACGACGTTCTCGCCGAGACCCCACGCGGCATTGATCAGCACGACCTTGTCAAACCCCGACTCTGTGTCGAGGCTGAACATCACCCCGGACCCACCGATGTCGGACCGCACCATGAGTTGTACGCCGATGGAGAGGGACACGCCCATGTGGTCGAACCCCTTGATCGTGCGATAGGAAATCGCGCGATCCGTGAACAGGGACGCATAGCATAGCCGGCAGGCCCTGAGCAGGTCCTCCTCTCCGCGGATATTCAGGAAGGTCTCCTGTTGACCCGCGAAACTGGCGTCCGGCAGGTCTTCGGCGGTCGCGCTGGAGCGCACGGCCACGGACGGCAGATCGATGCCCGCCCTTTCACCGAGCGCACGGTAGGCGGCAAGGATATCCGCGGCAATGTCGGCCGGCCATTCGCCCGCCCGTACCTCGGCCCGGATTCGGTTCCCTGCTTCCTGAAGCGTGATCCGTTCTCGACTGAGATCGCTCAGGCATTCCGAGATCATGTCTCGCAGCCCGTTCGCCTCGATGTAGCGCTGGTAGGCGTCCGATGTGGTGGCGAACCCGGGCGGCACGCTTATTCCCTTTTCGCCCAGCGAACGGACCATTTCACCCAGAGAGGCGTTCTTGCCCCCGACCCGCGCGACATCTCCGCGCCCGAGGTCTTCGAACCAGACCAGATTTTCGCAGATCGCACGCATGGTTCCTCCTCCTCGACCAGACGCTTTTCTCGGTCGCATTCTACCGCATGCCTGTCGGCGGCGCGTTGATCGGCATCATTTCCCGAATGCCACTTGCTGCAATGGCATCAGCGGCGGCCTGTACTTCGCTGCAAGAGTGGCGGGGTAACCGCTCCGTCTCGTTCACCCTGTCGGTGTACGAGCGGAAAAGTCTGCATTTTCTGTTGGATCGCCCGATTTCCTGATATGCTCCCCCGTAGCGTTCACGTTGCAACGATTTCGGAGGATGGAATGAGGATCGTGCGTAATTCCCTGGTGGCCCTGGTCTTGAGTTCGGTCGCCGCAGGTGCAGGGCAGATTTCACCGGACCATCCCGACGGGATCGTTTGCCCGCTTCAGGCCACGGAAACACGCCCCGAGGGGCTGACAGCCTTCTATCTCGCCGTCGTGTTGAGCGATGGCCGCGTGCTGTATCAGACCATGGGCAGCCAGGTGCTCTCACTTACGTTCGGAGCCGACGGTGTACCGCTGGAAAGCTCCGACATCGCCTGCGACGGGAAAACCCTGTCAGAACTGGAGGCGGCGGGGATGACCTTCGGGAACTGACCGCGATCCGGCGATCTTGCCAGCAATCCTGAGTTTTCAACCGGCGCGCGCGTCACTGCACGCCGGCACCGTAGAGTTCCACGAGCTGCGACCGTTGCGCCTTGAAACGGGCCGCGAGGTGGGGAAGCCAATGCTTGACCAGCTCGTAGCCCAGTGCCGGGTTGTCGTCACAGCACGCGCGCAGGCAGGCCGAATCGAGACTGACGCAACTCACTTCGCTCATCGCCCGCGCGTCGTACATCGAGCGATACGGCGGGATCAGCCAACCCCACCCGAGAATATCGCCGCTGTGGACAGTCTCCACGATCATCGGGGCCAGATGCGCGGCCGAGATCTCGATGGCAACCTCACCCCGCCGCAGAATGTACACATGGTCGGCAGGATCGCCCACACGCTGCACGATCTCCCCCGCACCGAAGTGCCGTGAACTTGCACTTCCCGCAAGGGACTCGCGCGCCTCACACCGGAAGCGGCCAAGAACCGGATGATCCGCCAAAAGTTTGGGAATGCTGTACTGCGCCATTATCTACCCCTCCTTGGCAGTGTAGGTCGTCCGCGTCGTGGATTGGGTTTCCTTCGGAGCGCTGGATGCCGACGTCGCTTCCAGCCGCGTTCCGACCAACGAAATGTACGAAGACTTGCCGCCAATGCCCGGTTGCGGAATGCCAATACAACACCCGCTGCGCCCGCCCCGGCCATGCAGCATTCGCTCTCATCGTCGCCTCCAGCGCGGTCCTTGTCCCGGAAATCCGGTTAGGGGTGCGCCGGTTTTCTCCCTCGTCGGAATGAACCCTCTCTTGGACGATACCGATTTTTCCAGAACCGGTTCAACCTTGCGTTGACGTGGATCACACACTGCATCGATCACACCAGGAAATCGGGCACGATGGCGGCCCTGTCCGGCTCCGGCGTCGCGTTGCCGCCACCGGGAAGGCTAGCCGGGCGCGATCGGAAGCGTGTCCGCCGTGTCCCAGCTCAACCAGACCGCTGCGTCGTCCGAGAGCTGTGGCAAATCCCGGTCCCGGTCGATCACCTTCCATGTCACGCCTGCCACGTCGACGACACAGGTTGCCATGGAGCCGGCAAAGACACGCTGCACCAACCTCCCCGGCAGGATGTTGTCCGTATCTTCGGGTTGCTCCGCCGTCAGCCTGAGTGCTTCGGGCCGCACGGCCGCCGCGCGCATCCCGGACGGCAGCGCGACCCGCGCGCCCTCGGGCAGGATGTCGGGCAAGATGTTCGCCTCTCCCAGGAACCGCGCGGTGAAGGCATCCACCGGGGCGTTGTAGACCTCCCGTGGCGGCCCGGCCTGCACCAGACGGCCCTCGCGCAGGATGCCGATCCGGTCGGCCAGTGTCAGTGCCTCCTCCTGGTCGTGGGTCACGAAAATCGTTGTGATCCCAACCTCCCGCTGGATGCGCTTCAGCTCGATCTGCATGTCGACCCGAAGCGACTTGTCGAGCGCCGAGAGCGGCTCATCGAGCAGCAGCACCTTCGGGTTGGTCACGATGGCGCGGGCCAGCGCCACCCTCTGCCGCTGTCCGCCCGACAGCGCCTTGGGCTTTCGCTCTCCCAACCCTTCCAGTTGCACCAGTTCCAGCGCCTCGCCCACGCGCCGCCGCTCCTCCGCCCTCGGCACCTTCCGGGTCCGCAGCCCGAAACCCACGTTTTCGGCGACCGAAAGGTTGGGAAACAGGGCGTAGCTCTGGAACATCATCCCGATCTCCCGCTTCTCCACCGGCACCCGCTCCACCGGTTGCCCCGCGATCCGAACCTCGCCCGCATCGGGAAACAGGAACCCGGCGATCACCCGCAAGAGCGTGGTCTTGCCGCTGCCCGACGGCCCTAGCAGGGCGAAAAAACCGCCATTGACGAAATCAAGAGACACGTCGTCGAGCGCGGTCATTTCGCCGAACCGCTTGGTAACGCCGCGCACGGATACCTCGGCCATCAGCGATGTCCTCCGAAACTGAAAAATCGCGCCACCACCAGCATGAGCGCCATGGAACCCACGATTATGAGGGTGGAGACGGCGTTGATCTCCGGCGTGAACCCCTTGCGGATCGATGTGTAAATCAGCACCGGCAGCGTGGAATCCCCGGGTTTTGCCAGGAAATATGACACCACGAACTGATCGAAGCTCACCGCAAAGGCAAAAAGCGCGCCGGCCACCACACCCGGTGCGATCCAGGGCAACGTGACCCGCCGCGTGACGGTCCAGGGGTTTGCGCCAAGCGCCCGGGCGGCCTCCTCCAGCGTGCGGTCGAAGCTGACAAGGCGCGCATTCACCACCACGATGACGTAGGGCAGCGCCAGCGCAACATGCCCGATCAGCACCGCCGGGGTACCGCGCCCGACACCGATGGCAAAAAAGAAGATCAGCATGGCGGTGCCGGTAATGAGCCACGGGATGGCGATGGGCGGGAAAAGAAGAACCTGCAATATGCGCTTGCCGGGGAAGTCGTAGCGGAACAGCGCCAGCGCGGCGGAGGTGCCAAGTGCCGTTGCAATCACCGTGACCGCCAGCGCGATTAGGACGGAGCGGGTCGCGGCGGTCCGGATCGCCGTGTTCGAGGCAAGGTCCTCGTACCAGCGCGTGGAGAAGTCAAAGGGAAGTTGATAGAAGGGCGAGGCATTGAAGCTCATCGCCGCCATCACCAGGATCGGCGCATAGAGGAACACGAGCACGAGGCCCAGCCAGATCAGTCCCGCAATCCTGAGCGCGTTCATTGCATCCCCCGCCGCAGTACCGGGCTGGAAACCCCGAGGATCAGGAGAACGACAGCCAGCAGGATGAAGGAGAGTGCCGCGCCGAGCGGCCAGTTGAAGACAGCGACGAACTGATCCTCGATCACCGTGCCGTAATAGGTGCCGAACCGCCCGCCCAATATGCGCGGTTCCATGAAGGAGCCCACAACGGGCACGAAGACCAGCACCGCGCCGGCCAGCAGCCCCGGCAACGACAATGGAAGAACCAGACGCCACAGGATCGTCAGCCGCCGTGCCCCGAGCGACCGCGCGGCTTCCACGATATCGTCATCGATGGCCTGTAGCGCTAGGTAACTCGTCAGTATCACGTAGGGCAGATAAGAGTGGACCAGCCCGATCACGACGGCCGCCGGCGTGAACATCAGCGCGAGCCGCACGTCGCCGGGCCAAACCGCGTCCAGCGCACGGTCCAGCACCCCGTTTCCGCGCAGCACGATGGCCCAGGAGAAGATCCGCACGAGGGAATTCGACCAGAACGGCAGGATCACCAGCAGGAACAGCGCCTCTCGCGCCCTGCCCCGGATCTGCTTGGCGAGCACCAGCGCACAGGGGTAGCCGATGAGAATGCACGCGCCCGTCACCCAGAGCCCGAGCTTGATCGACTTCCATAGCAGTAGCGCGTAGGTGCTGGTTTCGAAAAACGCCCGGTAGTTGGACAGCGTCGCTTCAACCGGCTTGTCGCCGAAGGGGGCGGCAGTGAGAAAACTGAAGAACAGCATGGCCGAGAGCGGCAGGAAGACCGCCAGGGTCAGCCACAGGTAGGCCGGAGCCAGTAGCCTCGCTGCCCTGCGCCCATCGCCCGCGCTCAATGTCCCGGCCATGCGCCTTCAGCCTACTGCCGGGCCTTCAAACCCTGCCAGAGCGCAAGGTACTTCTCCCGCGTGGCGTCATCCACCGGGGCCTGGAAGGTCACGCGCGCCACGACGTCCGGATCTCCCAGAACGCGTTTGTTGAAGGAGTCGTCGGGCAGCGCATCCGCAGCGGCGGCATTGGCCGAGGCCGGCGCGCCCTCCTTGTCCCATCCCACGTAGAATTCCGGGTCGATCATCCAGTCGATGAAGGCCACGGCTGCCTCCTTCTTGGTCGAGCTGTCGGGGATCGACAGCCCATCGAGCCAGGCCACCGCGCCCTCCTTCGGCACCACGAATTCCACTGGAAGCCCCATGTCGGCGGAGCGGGCGGCGGAGCCCGACCAATAGGTCGCCACATCCAGCTCACCGGCGGCCATGAACTGGTTCCAGTCGTTTTCCGAACTCCAGAAGGTGCGGATCTGCGGCATCAACTCGGCGAGCTTGGCCTCCACCGCGTCCAGATCGGCAATGTCGTTGATGTCCTGTCCGGTCGCCAGCGCGCCGAACTGAACCACTTCGAGCGCATCGTCACGGATCGACACCCGCCCCTTGTGCGCCGGATCCCAGAAAACCTCGATGCTGTCGGGCACCGTTTCGAATGCCGCCGTGTTGACGGCGAACGACGTCAGCCCCCAGGTCCACGGCACGCCGAAGACCGCACCGTCGATCACCAGTTCGCTCTCAAGAAACCCGTCCGCGACGGTGCCGAAATTCGCCATGCCGGAGGTGTCGATTGCCCCGATCAGCCCTTCGTCCCTTGCCTGCCGGGTGAAGGCGGCGTTGATCAACACAACGTCGTAAGCACCTGGATTCGTGCGAAGTTTCGTCAGCATCTCCTGCTCGGAGGTGAAATACTCATGCACCACCGAATGCCCGGTCGCCTCTGCGAAGGCCTCCACCGCCCAGCCCAGGTCGGTGCCGTAGCCCTGCCAGTTGAGAACTCGGATTTCATCGGCCAAGGCCCCTGTGGCCGACAGCGCCAATAGAGACGATAGAAACAGGTGTCTGGTCATATTCATTTCCTCCTCATCGGATCTGCCTCGATGTCTATCCGCTGCTCCCTAGCCCAGCAATGCCAGGACGTCCGCCTGCGACGGTGCCGTCGCCGGGCCTTTCAGCGTCGTCGAAAGCGCGGCCGCGACATTCGCATATCGCGCGGCGTGCAATGCGTCGCCCGTTGCGTCGAGCCGCGCCAGAAAACTGCCAATATGCGTGTCGCCCGCGCCGTTGGTGTCCACCGCTGTCACCGCATGCGGCGCGACCTTTGCCACCTGCCCGTCGGTGGCCAGCCAACATCCCTCCGCACCGACGCGCAAAACCGCGCCCTGCCTGTTCTCGGCCAGCGCCTGTGCGGCCGCGCGTGGGTCCGAATACCCAGTCAGATGCGCCGCTTCCTGCGCATTGGCGCTGACCCACTCGGCACGGGCAAGCACGGGGCGTAAGACGTCCTGCGGGATTTCAGCAACCAGCGGACAGGGATCGAGCAGCAGCGGCGGCAGGTTTTCGGCCCGTGCAATCCACGCCGCGACCGCATCGCGGGCTCCGGCGTAGAGCAGCGTGTAGCCGGACACCATGACACGCGTCACGCCGGACAGATCCATCGCTTCCAGATCATCAAGGTTCATATGCCCCTCGGCCCCTTCGGCGGCAACGAACGTACGTTCGCCCGAGGGTTCGATGAGAACGGTGCAGCATCCGGTGTCGCGGGTCGCATCCCGTGACCGCGCGAGACCGATCCCCTCCTCCTCCAGTGCCGCGAGGACCCGCGCGGCAAACGGCCCCGTCCCGACAGAACCGCCGCACCGCGCCGCCATCCCCGCGCGACGCGCGGCAACCATGGCGTTGAACCCGCCGCCGGGGGACATGGAAAAACCGGTCACCACGGCCTCTTCACCGGACCGCGGCACCGCTGTGACGTCATAGAGAAGGTCAACGACCGGCCCTGTCATCTGCAAGAGCACGCTCACCGGCCGCGGACCCGCAAGGCCAGCAACGGCGCGGCCAGCCCATCCAGGTCGAGCGTGTTGGCCGCGCGCAACACCGTCAGCTTGTCCGCCGGCAAAGCGCCCGCGCCGCCGCAAGCACCGCAGATCGCGCCGGCAATCGCGCCAATCGTATCGGTGTCGTCGCCGATATTCGCCGCAAGGCACCCGGCCCTCCAACCGTCTCCCTCGGCGGCGGCGACGACCGCGAAGGCCGCCGGAACGGATTCGTGGCTGGCGACGGAGGTGCCGATGCGCTCCGCAATCGCCGCGGCGTCCCCCGCCTTGCCGACTTCCAACGCCGCCGCGATCCGGCTGGCCATGTCCGTTACACCGAAACGTTCGCCGTGGTCCTGCCCGAGGCGTGCCGCATCCAATGCCCCCGGAACGGCCGATTTCCAATCCGCACCCTCGACACCGGCGCTCACCATCGCCGCGACGGCCGACGCCCCTGCGATCGCTTCGCCTGTGTTGTGGGTGACGCGGCAGGTCTCCGCGACCCGCGCCACCAATCCCGCCGTGTACCGGGACGGTTGCGCAATCCCCACCGGTGCGATCCGCATCGCCGCCCCGTTGGTTGTCCCCCGCCTGCCGGTCTCGCTGACCGCCGTTCCGGAAAGGAGCCCGGTGAGCGCCGCCTTCGTGGAGGGCCCGAGCAGGTCGCGCAGCCCGCGGGATTTCACATCCGCCTCCCAGGTCAGCAGGTCGCGCGCCCAGCTTTCCGCATCGAACCCATCCGGAGAGGCGAGAATGCGACGCGCGAGCAAAAGGGCTTGTTCGGTGTCGTCGGTTATTTGCGCGGCCGTGAGCCCGTGGGAAACCGGGTGATCCTCGAAAGGCGCCACGAAATCGGCGATCACGCCGTATCGCGCGCGTATCTCCGCGCGGGTCAGCGTCTGCGACGGCATCCCGAGCGCATCGCCCAGTGCCAAGCCAAGCAATGCACCTTGCGCCCGGTCCATCGCAACCACTTCGCGTTCCGGCGCAACATTGCCCTGCAAATCTTTGATCATCAGGAAAAACGCCTCTGACTGGCGGTCGCGGCCATCGAACGCCCGTTTCCGTGTACTGTCAATGCCAAGCGCGCAGCACACGCTCGGGACGCAGACATTTGACGCAACGGCAGGCAAGGTGTCGCCGCTCGAAGCTCCGCAAAGACTTGCGGATTCCAAGGAATTTCGGCATGGGGCGCGGAACGAGGACATGTGGATGACAATCCTGACGAAGAGCGCCGAAACAGTGCACGCGATCACACGGCGCATGTGCCAATTGATGCTGGGGCTGATTTTCCTGGGGCAGCTTGCAGTTGTGATACTGCGCTATGTCTTCGGCGTCGGATTCATCGAGCTTCAGGACGCGGTCGCCTATAGTTTCGCAACGTTGGTGGTTCTGGGCCTGCCGCTTGCGCAAGCGTTGGACGTGCATGTCCGGGTCGATATCTTCCGGGCGCTGCAATCGCACAAGGCACAGCTGTGGACCGATCGCGTCGGTATCGTCGCGTTGTTGATGCCCCTCTTCGGCCTGACGATCTGGTGGGTCTGGCCCGATGTCGCCTACAGCTGGTCGATCCGCGAGGCCTCGACCGAAACCGGCGGCCTGCCCGGCCTGTACCTGATCAAGTCAATGCTGCCCCTCGCCTGCGCATTGATGATCCTTCAAGGGGTGTCGTCATTGGCCAAAGACCACGAGGACAGGCGCGATGCTTGAACACATCTGGCTGATCGTTCTCGGCTTGAGCCTGCTGGCCGGCATCCTCTCCGGCATCCCGGTCATGCTCGTTCTTGGCGGTGTGCCCATCGTGGTTGCCTTCGTTGCCTCGGCCTTTGGCGCCTTCGATCTCACCTTCCTGCAGGCTTTCCCGCAGCGTGCCTTTGGGGTGATGTCGAATTCCCTCCTGATCGCCGTCCCGCTGTTCGTGCTCATGGGCGTCATGCTGGAACGCTCCAGGGTGGCCGAACGAATGCTCACGCAGGTTGGCCGGCTGCTGGGCGGTACGCCGCGCGCCCTGACGCTTGCGGTTCTGTTGATTTCCACCCTGATCGCCGCATCGACCGGGATCATCGGCGCAACGATCGTGATGCTTGGCCTCATCAGCTTGCCAGCGATGCGCCGGGTCGGCGTGCCGGACGGGACCGCAAGCGGCCTGATTTGCGCCGCCGGCACCTTGGGCCAGATCATTCCGCCCTCCATTGTGCTGATCCTGCTGGGCGACCAGGTGGCCAATGCCTACCTCGATGCACAGCAACAGGCCGGCAACTTTGCCCCAGACGCGGTCACGGTGGGAGATCTCTTCGCAGGCTCCCTGCTGCCCGGCCTGGTGCTGGTGGCACTCTATGGCGTGTACGTTACCGTCAAACTCTCCGGCATGCCGGCACCGGACGACCAGCCGACGGAACGGGTTCGTCTGTGGGATGTGTGGCGGGAGGTTCTACCGCCCGTCCTGCTGATCCTCGCGGTGCTTGGCTCGATCCTCGCGGGCGTTGCGACACCGACCGAAGCCGCCGCCATCGGCGTCGCAGGTACCCTGCTCATCACCGCCGCGCGCGTCAGCGCGGCCAGCGAGGAGGACGCCTTGCCCGGCGGCGAGCATGCCCACGCCCCCGATGCGCGCCGTACCTCGGCCTGGTTGCGGCACACGATGTCTGCAACGGGCGCGGTCGGCTTCGCGCTGGTCGCCCTGCGTCTGAGCGGGGTGGCCCGGGTCGATCTCTCGGCCGCCGAACTCACCCTCAGCCCCGGTTCGCTGCTCGCGCTCGGACTGACCGTGTTGCTCGTGGCCGGACTGGCGCTGGCGGTGATCGTGCTTATCCGCGCGGGCGTTTTCGGCGCGGCGCTCGGACAGGCGGCACAGACCTCCGGCATGATCTTCGGCATTATCCTGGCGGCCTCCATGCTCTCGCTCGTGTTCCGTGGCTTCGAGGGCGATGAATGGGTGCGCGACGTGCTGACAAGCCTGCCGGGCGATCACCGCACCATGCTGATCTTCACCCTGCTGGTGATCTTCTTCATGGGATTCATCCTCGAATTCGTGGAAATCGTGTTCATTGTCATACCGCTGGTGGGGCCGATCATCCTGCAGGACGTGGACCCGGTCTGGTTCGCCGTACTGGTGGCGCTGAACCTTCAGACCTCGTTCCTGACCCCGCCTTTTGGCTTCGCGCTGTTCTATTACCGGTCCGCGGCGCCAGCCGATATCACCACCGGAACGATCTATCGCGCCATCGTGCCCTTCGTGCTGATTCAGATCGTCACACTGGGCATCGTTTTCCTCTGGCCGCCGCTTGCGACCTGGCTGCCAAAGGTGTTGTTTGGGTGAAAAGCAAAGCCGGGGCGAGACCCGCTCCGCAACAGGGAGAGATCACATGAAACGTCGTACATTCCTGAAGTCCGGTGCCGCAGCAGCACCGGCCGCAGCACTTGCCGCGCCGGCAATCGCGCAAGGTGTCATCGAGTGGAAGTGCCCCACCTCTTTCCCGGCCAAGGCGCCGGGCGTCGGCACCAACGCCGTGACTTTCGTTGAGCGCGTGAACGCCATGGCCGAAGGGCGGCTGCAACTCAAGCTCTACTCCGGTGGCGAACTGGTTCCGGCCTTCGCGGTGGAGGACGCGGTTCAGCAGGGCACCGCCGAGATCGGCCAGACCACGCCCTATTACAGCGCCGGCAAGAACTCCGCGCTGCACATTTTCACCAACATCCCCTTCGGCTTCAGCGCCGCGGAACTGTCCGGCTGGCTGCGCTATGGCGGTGGTCAGGAACTCTACGACGAGCTCTACGCCCAGCGGGGCATGATCCCGCTCTACTCGGGCAATTCCACCGTCCAGGCCGCTGGCTGGTTCAAGAACGAAATCACCAGCGTCGCGGACCTCTCGGGGCTCAACATGCGCATTGCCGGTCTCGGCGGCGAAGCGATGCGGAAACTCGGCGTGAACGCGGTTTTGCTTCCGCCGACCGAAATCTTCCCGGCCTTCCAGTCCGGCGCCATCGACGCTGCCGAATGGGTCGGCCCGATGCTCGACCAGGCCTTCGGCATGAACAAGGTGGCGAACTACTGCTACGCACCGGCCTTCCACGAACCCGGTGCGGGTCTGCACGTGGTCGTCAACAAGGATGCCTGGGACAGTCTCACACCCGATCTGCAGGCGATCCTTCGCAATGCCGCCGGTGCGGCAGAAGCCGAGACGATCAGCCAGTTCGAGTATTTCAACGCGATGGCCTTCAAGGCGCTGCAGGACAGCGGCGTTGAGTTCAAGGCCTTCCCCGAGGACGTGCTTGCCGCGCTCAAGGGCGCCGTCGACGAGGTCATGGCAGAACAGGCGGAGGCCAACCCGGACTTCGCCCGGTGCATGGAAAGCGTCAACGCCTACCTCGACGTCGCACGCCCCTATGGCGCTGCCTTTACCGCTCAGATGCTGTTGCAGCGCGCCTGAGGCGGCGTGACTCCATGATCGTCCAGTACCGCCGCGGGCATCTCCCGCGGCGGCTTTGCACATGGCGCAGCGCATCTACGGACGCCGCCCCCAAGCGCCAATCTCATAGGCAAATCGCCCAATCATGTGGCACTATTCTCGCGAAGCGCGCCCCAAGGCAGTCCGGTGGGCCATTGCCATTCTCTCCCGGCGGCCGGGGGGCTAGGTCTCTCCTTCGCAGGAACGGCGAGTGAGCCATGGCAAACAGACTATCAATTGTGGTTGTCGAAGCGGATCGCGAACGTGCGCGGTCGATCGTCGACAGCCTTCGCGATGCGGGCGACTTCGATATCTCCGTCATTTCGGAAGTCACCGGGCTCGCCCGACACGTGTCCAACCGCGATCCCGACGTCGTGCTCGTTGACATGACGAGCCCGTCCCGCGACAGCATCGAGGAGCTCACCCTCGCCTCCGGACCGCTCGAGCGCCCTGTTGCGATGTTCGTCGACCGCTCGGACGACGGGTTGACAAAGGCAGCCATCGAGGCCGGTGTCTCGGCCTACGTGGTGGACGGGCTGCGGCCAGACCGGATCAAGCCGATCATGGATGCCGCCATCGCGCGGTTCCACATGTTCCACCGCATCCGGTTGGAGCTTGAAACCACCAAGCGCGCGCTGGAAGAACGCAAGGTCATCGACAGGGCGAAAGGGCTTCTGATGAAAGCGCGCGGGATCGACGAGGACGCGGCCTATGCCCTGTTGCGCAAGACAGCCATGGACCAGGGCCGCAAGGTCGTCGACGTGGCCGAAGCCCTCGTGACAGCCGCGGGGCTGCTGTCATGAGCACGACGCCACTGGAGGCGGGAATTATTCCGCTGGTCGACGCCGCGCCGCTGATCATCGCGCGGGAAATCGGCTTCGCCGAAGAAGAAGGGCTGGACCTGCGTCTGCACCGGGCCCCGAGTTGGTCGAGCCTGCGCGATATGCTGGCGCTCGGCCAGATCGACGCCGCGCATATGTTGTCGGCCATGCCGGTCGCCATGGCGCTCGGGCTCGGCGGGTTCGCCGAGCGGATCGACGTTCTGAGCGTCCTGTCGGTCAACGGCAATGTCATCGGCTGCTCGCTCGACCTCGCGGCACGGATGCGGGCCGCCGGATACGGGTTCGATTTCGTCGACGCCACGGCGGCTGGCCGTGCATTGATCGCGGCCGCCGGCGACACCCCGAGAATTGGCGTGCCATTTCCGTTCTCCATGCATGCCGAGTTGCTCTACCATTGGCTTGGGGCGCTAGGGGTCCAGGCGCCCCAGGCATTGCGCGTTGTCACCGTCCCGCCGCCACTGATGGCGCAGGCAATGGCCGCGGGAGAGATCGACGCCTTCTGCGTTGGCGCGCCCTGGGGCTCCACGGCGGTCGAGGACGGCGTCGGCGAGCTTCTCCTGCCCACCACGGCGATCCGCGCCTTTGCCCCAGAAAAGGTTCTGGCGGTACGGCATACATGGGCCGAAGCCGAACCGGACCTGACGCGCCGCCTGATGCGGGCGGTCTGGCGCGCGGGCCGCTGGCTAGACCAGGAAGACAATTGCCTGACCGCTTCCGAGATTCTTGCTCGACCGGACTACCTGAACGTGTCGTCCGAGGTGGTCGAACGCTCGCTCACCGGCCGCTTGGTGATTTCCCCGCGTGGAGATCTGCGCAGCGTGCCGAACTACCTCGTATTCTTCCGCGGCGCCGCCGCCTACCCGTGGCGCTCCCAGGCCGCGCTCATGGCACACTCCCTGGCGGCCCGGTCCGGTCTGGACCGCGCAGCCGCCGTCAAAGCGGCCCGTTCGATCTTCCGCACGGACCTCTACCGGCAGAATCTTCGCGATCTGGGCGCCGAAATGCCCGGAGCAACCGACAAGGTCGAAGGCGCAATGCGCGACCCGACCGCCGTCGCCTCGGAAGCCGGCCACCTGATTCTGGAACCCGACGCGTTTTTCGACGGCTTCATTTTTGATCCAACCGGGGACGAATGACCAAATATTGCGCAGGAATTTCTGCGGTGCCGCGAAAACCGGGATCATGAACCGCTCCGCTTAGGAGATTTCGGGGCAGCCGTTGACAGTTTTTCTGCGAAGCGGCACAACATCCATGCACGGGGCAAAGGCGTCCCGTCACCCAATCCACCCTCAGTGTTGTGGGTATCCGAGCACAGCCGCTCGACCCCCTTGCTTCCTCCAGCAAGGACGGTCAGCGGCTTTTTTTGCGTTTTGCGGACCCCGACACGGGACAGAGACAGGATGACATCACCATGAAGAAGACCCTCGCATCATTGCTCGCCACCTCGTGCCTCACCCTGCCCGCCGCGGCCGAGATGCTGGACGTTGAGAAGGACGAGCTGACATTCGGCTTCATCAAGCTGACCGACATGGCCCCGCTCGCGGTCGCCTATGAAAACGGTTACTTCGAGGACGAAGGCCTTTTCGTCACGCTGGAAGCCCAGGCCAACTGGAAAGTGCTGCTCGACGGCGTGATCGACGGCCAGCTCGACGGCGCACACATGCTCGCCGGCCAGCCGCTCGCCGCAACCATCGGCTTCGGCACCGAGGCACATATCATCACCCCGTTCTCCATGGACCTCAACGGCAATGGCATCACCGTGTCGAATGACATCTGGGCGATGATGAAAGAGCATGTCGAGCATGACGCCGACGGCAAGCCGGTCCATCCGATCCCGGCCAGCGCGCTCAAGCCGGTCGTCGACCAGTTCGCCGACGAGGGCAAGCCGTTCAACATGGGCATGGTTTTCCCGGTTTCCACCCACAACTATGAACTGCGCTACTGGCTCGCCGCCGGCGGCATCAAGCCGGGCTACTACTCCCCCGAGGACGTGACCGGCCAGATCGACGCCGACGTGCTGCTCTCCGTCACCCCGCCGCCGCAGATGCCTGCTACCATGGAAGCCGGCACCATCTATGGCTACTGCGTGGGCGAGCCGTGGAACCAGCAGGCCGTGTTCAAGGGCATCGGCGTGCCGGTCATCACCGATTACGAGCTGTGGAAGAACAACCCTGAGAAGGTCTTCGGCATCTCCGCCGCTTTCCAGGAAGAGAACCCGAACACCACTATCGCCGTCACCAAGGCGCTGATCCGCGCCGCGATGTGGCTCGACGAAAACGACAACGCCAACCGCCCCGAAGCGGTGGAGATCCTCAGCCGCTCCGAATATGTCGGCGCCGATTACGACGTGATCGCCAACTCCATGACCGGCACCTTCGAGTACGAGAAGGGCGACAAGCGCGAAGTTCCTGATTTCAACGTGTTCTTCCGCTACAACGCGACCTACCCCTATTACTCGGACGCCATCTGGTACCTGACCCAGATGCGCCGCTGGGGCCAGATCGCCGAAGCCAAGCCGGATAGCTGGTACGACGAGGTCGCCAAGTCGGTCTACAAGCCGGAGATCTACCTCGCCGCCGCCGAAAGCCTGATCGACGATGGCTACGCCACCCGCGACATGTTCGATTTCGATACCGATGGCTACAAGGCGCCCACGCCCGCCGAGGATATCATCGACGGCATCCCCTACGACGGCCGCACCCCCAACGCCTACCTCGACAGCCTGCCGATCGGCCTGAAGGGCGAGCAGAAGGTCGTCGGTAACGAGGTGCAGGGCTAAACCTCTCGCCCCCCCCGAAGCCCGGCCCGTCGTCCCCTTCCTGACGCTGGCCGGGTGACGGTACGGCGGGTGGGGCGACGCTCTCAATGCAGCGAGCGTCGCCCCGCCACCCACGTGATCCCACGCAAGGACCTGAAGACATGACCGCCATCGACCCCGACAGCCTGAGTGCCGACGCGGCCCGCGAAGCCCGCCGCGCCCGTCTCTTCACCCGCATCAACAAGGCCGATTCCTGGTTCAAGGTCCTCGGTCTCAGCTTCATGACGCCGCTGCTCAAGGCCATCGCGGGCGACAACCCGAAGGCCCAGCTAAAGGAAGTCTGGCTCCTTCTCGGCGTGCCCGTCGTCGCCATCGCCGCCTTCCTCATGCTCTGGGCCACCCTTGCGCCGAAGGTGCAGACCTCTCTCGGCGCGGTGCCCGGCCCGGCCCAGGTCTGGGAACAGGTGATCAACCTGAACGAAGACGCCAAGCGCGAACGCGATAAAGAAGCGTCCTTCTACGAGCGCCAGGAAGAGCGCAACGCCAAACTCGAGGCCTCGGGCAAATCCGACAAGGTCAAGTGGCGCGACTACACCGGCAAGCCGACCTACTACGACCAGATCTGGACCTCCATCCAGACCGTCTTCTTCGGTTTCCTGCTGGCCACGCTCGTCGCCGTTCCGCTGGGTATCCTCGCCGGCCTCTCCCGCGTGGGCGACGCGGCCCTGAACCCGATCATCCAGATCTTCAAGCCGGTCTCGCCGCTCGCGTGGCTGCCCATCGTCACCATGGTCGTCTCCGCCACCTACACGACCAACGATGGCATGTTCACCAAGTCTTTCCTGATCTCGGCCATCACGGTGACGCTCTGCTCGCTCTGGCCGACACTGATCAACACATCCCTCGGCGTGGCCTCGATCGACAAGGATCTGGTGAACGTTTCCAAGGTGTTGAAAATGAACACCTGGACCAAGATCACCAAGCTCGTGCTGCCCTCCGCGCTGCCGCTCATCTTCACCGGCCTGCGGCTCTCGCTCGGTGTCGGCTGGATGGTGCTGATCGCGGCCGAAATGCTGGCGCAGAACCCCGGCCTTGGCAAATTCGTCTGGGACGAGTTCCAGAACGGCTCCAGCCAGTCGCTCGCCAAGATCATGGTCGCGGTCTTCACGATCGGCATCATCGGCTTCCTGCTGGACCGCCTGATGTACGCCCTGCAGTCGCTCTTCACCTTCTCGAACAATCGGTAAGCCATCATGAGCATCCTCAAGTTCGAAAACGTCTGGAAGTCCTTCGGCGAAGGCACGGCAAAGACGGACGTCCTGCGGGGCATCGACCTGGAAGTGGAGGAAGGCGAATTCCTCGTCCTCCTCGGCTTCTCCGGAACCGGCAAGACGACGCTGATCAACCTGATGGCAGGGCTGGAGACGCCCACCAAGGGCAACGTGACCTTCAAGGGCGCCCCGATCACCGGCCCCGGGCCGGAGCGCGGCGTAATCTTCCAGAACTACTCGCTGATGCCCTGGCTCACGGTAAACGGCAATGTCCGGCTCGCGCTCGACAGTGTCTTTCCCTCCATGCCAAGCGCGGAAAAGGACGAGAAAGTCGCCCATTACGTCAAGATGGTCGGCCTCTCCCATGCCACCGGGCGCCGTCCGGCCGAGCTTTCGGGCGGCATGCGCCAGCGGGTGAACGTCGCCCGCGCGCTCGCCATGAACCCGGAAATGCTGCTTCTCGACGAGCCGCTCTCGGCATTGGACGCCCTCACCCGCGCCAATCTGGCCGACGAGATCGAGCACATCTGGGATGCGGACCGGAAGACCTGCGTGCTCATCACCAATGATGTGGACGAGGCCATCGTCCTGGCCGACCGGATCATCGCGCTCAATCCCGACGGGACGCTGGGCGAAGAATTCCGCGTCGACATTCCGCGCCCGCGGGATCGCGGCGAGATGAACCACCACGAAGGGTTCAAACAGCTGCGCGGCGCGATCACCAAGTACCTGATGGACGTCGGGATCGAGGCGAAGGCGGATGAAACCAAGATTCTGCCAAGTGTTACCGCGATCCACAACGAGCCGCTGCCAAAGGCTTTGACCGATGCCCAGGGCTCGACGCGGACCGACAAGTACCTGGAGTTTTCCCGCCTCCACAAGATCTACCCCACGCCCAAGGGGCCGCTGACGGTGGTCGAGGATTTCGACCTGAAACTCGACAAGGGTGAGTTCATCTCCCTGATCGGGCATTCGGGATGCGGCAAATCCACGGTGCTCACCATGGCGGCCGGGCTCAACTCGATCTCCAAAGGCGTGATCAACCTGGACGGTCGCGGCGTCGTCGGGGCCGATCCGGAACGCGCCGTGGTGTTCCAATCCCCCTCGCTCTTCCCTTGGCTTACTGCTCGTGAAAACTGTGCCATTGGCGTCGACCGGGTCTACCCCAAGGCGTCGCGCGCCGAGCGACAGGATGTGGTCGACTACTACCTGGAGCGCGTCGGTCTTGCGGACAGCATGGACAAACCCGCCGTCGATCTTTCCAACGGCATGAAGCAACGCGTCGGCATCGCCCGCGCCTTCGCCCTCTCCCCCAAGCTGCTGCTGCTCGACGAGCCCTTCGGGATGCTCGACAGCCTCACCCGTTGGGAACTTCAGGAAGTGCTGATGGAAGTCTGGTCGCGCACCAAGGTCACGGCGATCTGCGTTACCCACGATGTCGACGAGGCGATCCTGCTTGCCGACCGCGTGGTCATGATGACCAACGGCCCGCAGGCCACCATCGGCCGCATCGTCGACGTGGACCTGCCCCGCCCCCGCACCCGCAAGGCGCTTCTGGAGCACCCCGATTACTACCTCTACCGCGAGCAGGTCCTGAACTTCCTCGAGGAATACGAACATGGCGCCAAGCCGAAGGCCAACCCCGCCTCGAAGGGCGAGACAGCCGCGGCCAAGCAGGAGGCTGCATGATGGATATCGCACTCGACGCCCCGACACGTACCTTTGTGGAAGCTTCCGAAATCTGGGTGCCGGAGGGTGACCGCCTCGTTCACGCCGGCGGGAACTACGGGATCCTGGACGAATTCGCCGCCGCGTCCGCACGCGAGAGCTTCGGCCACGGGGAAGGTCTGCCCGGCAAGGCCTGGGCAGAAGCCCGTCCGGTGGTGCTGAAGGAATTCGACGGTTCCTACTTCAAACGCACCGAAGCGGCAAAGGCCGCGGGGCTGACAAGCGCCGTCGCGATCCCGATCTTCGACGGCGACACGCTCAAGGCAGTGCTCGTGGTTCTCTGCGCCAATGACAGCGAACGCACCGGCGCCATCGAGGTGTGGCAGGCAAGCGACGACATCCTGCGCCTGGACGACGGATATTACGGCGCGGCGAAGCACTTCGAATGGGTGTCGAAGCACACGCATTTCCCGCGTGGACAAGGCCTGCCCGGCGCCGTCTGGGCCGCCAACACACCGATCCTCATGCGCGACCTGGGCTCGGGGTATCGTTTCATCCGCTCCGAAAGCGCCGGCAAGGCGGGGCTGACCACGGGGCTTGGCCTGCCGATCCCGGTGCCGGGCGACGAAACCTATGTTCTCACGCTGCTGTCTGCCCGCGGCACGCCGCTTGCCCGCCGTTTCGAGATCTGGGACGCCCGCTCCGCCAAGGTTGGCAAATCCAACGAGGCGGTGCTGATCGACGGTATCTGCGCCCGCGAAGGCCCGCTCTGGAGCGACGAGGACGAACGCCGCGCCACCGCCTGGCAGGGCCTGATCGGCAAGGTGATCGGCAGCGGCCTGCCGATCGTGGAGAGCAAGGTTCCCGGCCTCGCCGCAGGCTTCGACTCCGTCGTCGCCCTGCCGATCCACCAGGGCGGCGAACTCTCCCACGTGGTCGCCTGGTACATCTGAAACGGACGCCAATCACATGAACGATACCCAGATCGACCTGATCCAGGAAAGCTTCGCCAAGGTCGTCCCGATCAAGGACGCCGCTGCGGGCATATTCTACGACCGGCTCTTCGAGATCGCGCCGGAGGTGAAACCGCTGTTCAAGGGCGACATGACCACCCAGGGCGGAAAGCTCATGGCCATGTTGGGCGGCGTGGTGAACGGCCTGCGCGACCTCGACCGGATCGTTCCGGTGGCGGAGAAGCTGGCCGTGGACCACGTCCCCTACGGTGTTACGGCCGCACATTACGATCCCGTGGGAGCCGCGCTCATCTACACGCTGGAAACCGGCCTTGGCGACGCGTTCACCCTGGAGGTTCGCGAAGCCTGGGTCGACGCCTACGAAATCCTCTCCGGCGTGATGATCGACGCCGCCTATGGTGAAGGAGCCTCCGCATGAGCACCAAACGCAAACTGGTTGTCATCGGCGCCGGCATGGCCTCCGGCCGGGCCCTCGAGCACCTGCTCGACGCCGAGCCGGACAACTGGGACATCACGCTCTTCAACGCCGAGCCCCGTGGCAACTACAACCGCATCATGCTGTCGCCGGTCCTCTCCGGCGAAAAGACCTACCAGGAAATCGTCACCCATGACGACGATTGGTACGCACAACGCGGCATCACCTGCCGCTTCGGCGAAAAGGTATCCGCTGTCGACCGCGACGCGAAGACCGTCACCGGTGCCGACGGCATCCCCCTGCCCTACGACAAACTCCTTGTCGCGACCGGCTCCGCCCCCTTCATCATCCCGCTTCCGGGGCATGACCTGGACGGCGTGATCGCCTACCGCGACCTCGAAGACACCAACGCGATGATCGACGCGGCCGCGAAACCCGACGCGAAGGCGGTTGTCATCGGCGGCGGCCTCCTGGGGCTCGAGGCAGCCGCGGGGCTGAAAATGCGCGGCATGGACGTGACCGTCGTGCACCTGATGGGGCACCTGATGGAGCGCCAGCTCGACGAGGCCGCCGGCTACCTTCTGCGCAAGGCGCTCACGGATCGCGGCATCAACGTGCTGTGCTCGGCAAACTCCAAGGAGATCGTCGGTGAGGACGGCCGGGTAAAGGCATTGCTTCTCGACGACGGCACGGAACTGCCCTGCGACCTGCTGGTCATGGCCGTGGGCATCCGGCCCAACACGCAATTGGCCAAGGAGGCCGGTCTGGCGATCGGGCGCGGCATCCACGTGGACGACCAGATGGTCACCTCCGATCCGGACGTGCTCGCGGTGGGCGAATGCGTGGAGCATAACGGGGCAATCTTCGGCCTCGTGGCCCCGCTCTACGATCAGGCCAGGATCGTGGCCAAGACGCTGACCGGAGAGGACGCCGCCTTCGTTCAGAAGGAGGTCTCCACCAAGCTGAAAGTCACCGGATGCGACCTCTTCTCCGCCGGCGACTTCGCCGACGGCGAGGGCCGCGAAGACATCGTTCTGCGCGACCCGGCGCGCGGCGTCTACAAGCGCCTCGTGATCGAGAACGACCGCGTGATCGGCGCCGTCATGTACGGTGACACCGCCGACAGCAACTGGTTCTTCGGCCTGATCAAGGACGGCGAAGACATCTCCGAAATGCGGGAGACACTCATTTTCGGCCCGGCCTACCAGGGGGGTGACCCGCTGGACCCTATGGCGGCCGTTGCAGCCTTGCCGGATGATGCAGAAATCTGCGGCTGCAACGGCGTATCCAAAGGTGACATCATCGCCGCAATCCACGATGGCGCCAACGATCTCGCCACCGTCCGCGCGGTGACCAAGGCGTCGGGCTCCTGCGGCACCTGCACCGGGCTCGTCGAGCAGGTGCTCGGCGTCACGCTCGGCGACGATTTCGTCATTCCCGCGGCCCAAAGCGTCTGCGGGTGCACGGATCTTACCCACGAGGAAGTGCGCCGGCTCGTCAAGAGCCAGGAACTGAAATCCCAGCAGGCGGTTTGGCAGGAACTCGGCTGGAAGACGAAGGACGGCTGTCATGTCTGCCGCCCGGCGATCAACTACTACCTGCTTGCCGACTGGCCGGTGGAATATCAGGACGATCCGCAGAGCCGCTTCATCAACGAACGCAAACACGCGAATATCCAGAAGGACGGCACCTTCTCGGTCGTGCCGCGCATGTTCGGCGGCATGACCACGCCCGACGAGCTGCGCGCCATCGCCGATGCGGCGGACAAGTACAACGTGCCCACGGTGCATGTCACCGGCGGCCAACGGATCGACCTGCTGGGCGTGAAGGGCGAGGATCTGCCAGCGATCTGGGCAGACCTGAACAAGGCGGGTCTCGTGTCCGGACACGCCTATTCCAAGGGTCTGCGCACCGTGAAAACCTGTGTCGGCAGCAGCCATTGCCGGTTCGGCACCCAGGACAGCACCGGGCTTGGCGTCAAGATCGAGAAAAAGCTCTGGGGCGCATGGTCGCCGCACAAGTTCAAACTCGCGGTCTCCGGATGCCCGCGCAACTGCGCCGAGGCGACCTGCAAGGACCTCGGCATCGTCTGCGTCGATTCCGGCTACCAGATCGGTGTCGGCGGGGCGGCGGGCATGGACGTGCGCGAAACCGACCTTCTGGTGCAGGTCCCCAGCGAACAGGAGGCCATCGACGTCACCGTCGCCTTCTACCAGCTCTACCGCGAAAACGCGAAATACCTCGACCGCCCCTACAAGTGGATCGCCAAGGTTGGCCTCGATTGGGTCAGGGAACGCGTCGTCGACGATCTCGAAAACCGCCAGGCCCTGATCGACCGCTTCGCCCTCTCCCAGTCGGTCTACCAGAAGGATCCATGGGCCGAACACGTTCGCGAGCGTGCCGACAGCTACGCCCCGGTCGCCGATCTGACATTGCAGGCGGCGGAATGACACCCGCGGCCCTCTTCTTCTGTCCGAAAATATCCCGGGGGAGGCGTGCGCAAGCGCGCCGGGGGCAGCGCCCCCTCCGCCCCAGCCACAAGGAGCCACGCCCATGACATCCTGGATCGACATCGGATCGCTCGAAGACATCCCGCTGCGGGGCGCCCGCGTGGTCAAAACCTCCCTTGGCTGCGTCGCCGTCTTCCGGGCGAGCGACGACAGCGTCTTTGCCCTGCACGATCGGTGCCCGCACAAGGGCGGCCCGCTCTCCGAAGGCATTGTTCACGGTCACAAGGTGACCTGCCCGCTGCACAACTGGGTCTTTGACCTGGAGACCGGGGCCGCCACGGGCACCGACGAGGGCGAGGTCGCGACCTTCGCAACACGGATCGAGGCCGGACGGGTGCTGCTGGACGCCTCCGTCCTCGAAAAGCAGACCGCGGCGTGATGTCGGTGCCTTCCACAACCGGATCTGCCGCGCCGCAGGTGTGCACCACCTGCCCCTATTGCGGCGTCGGTTGCGGCGTGCTCGCCCAGCCGGACGGGCACGGCGGGCTGACCATTTCCGGGGACAAGTCGCACCCCGCCAACGCGGGCCGGCTTTGTTCCAAGGGCTCGGCGCTCGGCGAGACGGTGGACCTTGCCGACCGGCTGTTGACGCCCGAGATCGATGGCGCTCCCGCCGACTGGGACAATGCGCTCGACCTCGTGGCACAGCGCTTCCGCGACACCATCGCGCAGCACGGCCCGGACAGCGTCGCGTTCTACGTCTCCGGCCAGCTTCTGACCGAGGATTACTACGTCGCCAACAAGCTGATGAAAGGCTTCATCGGATCGGCGAACATCGACACCAACTCCCGCCTTTGCATGGCATCCTCGGTCGCCGGCCACCGCCGTGCCTTCGGAACGGACACCGTGCCGGGGCTCTACACGGACATCGAAGACGCCGACGTCGTCGTTCTCGTGGGCTCGAACATGGCATGGTGCCATCCCGTGCTCTACCAGCGTCTCGTTGCCGCGCGGAAGGCCCGCCCGGAGATGCGGGTGATCAATATCGACCCGCGCCGGACCGCCACCAGCGACATTGCGGATCTGCATCTCGCGATCGAACCCGGCAGCGACGCCGCGCTGTTCAACGGGCTTCTGGCGGAAATCGTCGCGAAAGGCGCAACCGACCAGGCCTTCACCGCCGAGCATGTCACAGGCTTTCACGAAGCTCTGGAAGCTACCAGTTCCGGCGATCTCGCCGCCACCGGCCTGCCGCCCGGCCAGATCCGCGCGTTCTTCGATCTCTGGCTCCGCAACGAAAAGGTCGTGACGGTCTACAGCCAGGGTGTGAACCAGTCCTCCAGCGGCACCGACAAGGTCAATGCGATCATCAATTGCCACCTGGCAACCGGGCGTATCGGCCGGCCTGGCATGGGGCCTTTCTCCGTCACCGGGCAGCCCAACGCGATGGGCGGGCGCGAGGTCGGCGGGCTTGCCAACATGCTGGCCTGCCACCTCGACATCGAGGTTCCCGAACACCGCGCGGCGGTGAAGGATTTCTGGAACAGCCCCGGCATCCCCGACGGACCGGGCCTCAAGGCGGTGGACATGTTCCGTGCCGTTCGCGACGGCCGGATCAAGGCGTTGTGGGTCATCTGCACCAACCCCGCCGTTTCGATGCCCGATGCGGATGCCGTGCGCGCGGCCATCGAGGCCTGCGATTTCGTCGTCGTCTCCGATGTGACCGGCCGCACCGACACCGCGCGCCTCGCCGATGTTCGCCTGCCGGCGACCGGGTGGGGCGAGAAGGACGGGACGGTCACCAATTCCGAACGCTGCATCAGCCGCCAACGCGCCGTGCTCCCCGCCCCGGGAGAGGCCCGCCACGATTGGCGCATCCTTGCCGATGTCGCCGCGCGGATGGGCTGGCAGAAGGAATTCGACTATCGCAACCCCGCCGAGATCTTCCGCGAATACGCCGCCCTGTCGGGCATCGCGGGCACGCTCGGGCGCGACTTCGATATCTCCGCCAAGGCCGACATCAGCGATTCCGACTACGAGTCCCTCGCCCCGTTCCACTGGCCCTGCAGCGCCCGGAAGATCGGCGGACGGTTCTTTGCGGACGGGCAGTTCTACACCGGCGACGGACGCGCCCGCATGCTGCCGGTCACACCGCGCGAGCCGGTTTCCCGGCCCAGTGCCGACTATCCGCTCCGCTTGAACACCGGACGGGTGCGGGACCATTGGCACACGATGACCCGGACCGCGAAATCGCCGCGCCTCAGCCAGCATCTCGCGGAACCATACCTCGAGCTCCATCCCGCCGATGCGCAGGACCGCGGCCTCGCGCCGGCCGATCTCGCACGCGTCGAAAGCCGCGTCGGCACCGCGATCCTGCGGGTTGTCGTGACCGACCGGGTGCGCCCCGGATCGGTCTTCGCGCCGATGCACTGGACCGGGGAAACCGCCTCGGCCGGCCGTATCGACGCTGTGGTGGCCGCCGTGACCGACCCCGTTTCGGGACAACCGGAGAGCAAGGGCTCGGTCGTGCAGGTCGCGCGGTTCGACGCGGGCTGGTACGGTTTCGCCGTCTCCGCTGCCGAACCGTTCCCGACCGACGCCTATTGGGCCAAGGCCCGGATGCGCGATGGCTGGCGCACGGAACTGGCCGGCGATGCCTGCCCGGACGACTGGGAAGCCTATGCGCGCGCCCTGTTCGACCTTCCCGACGCCGAGGTTCTGTCCCTTCTGGACCCCACGCGCGGCCTCGCCCGGCTTGCCCTGCTCCGGGACGGGCGTGTCGCGGCGGCGCTCTTCGCGTCGCCCTCGCCCGTCGCGGTGGCCCGCAACCACGTCGCAACCCTCGTCGGGACCATGGCCGAGGCCGCAACCTTGTCCGGCCGCCCCGGTGCGGATATGCCGGACCCGGGCGCAACGGTCTGCGCCTGTTTCGACGTAGGAGTCAACACCGTGCTTGCCGCGATCCGAGAGCAGAATCTTGCCAGCGTCGAGGCCATCGGCGCGGCCCTCCAGGCAGGGACCAACTGCGGCTCCTGCCGCCCGGAACTGGCCACACTCCTTGCCGCTGCGCAGGTGCGCGAGGCCGCTGAATGAGTCTCGTCCCGATGATCCGCGCCCTCGGTCGCGGCCCATCCTTCGGACGCGGGCTGACCCGGGACGAAGCGCGCGAGGCCATGCGGATCATCCTCGCCGGCGAGGCCGCGCCGGAGGCCGTGGGCGCGCTGCTCATGCTCATGCGCTACCGTGGCGAAAGCGCCGAAGAAATCGCGGGCTTCGTCGAGGCCCTGCGCGCGACCCTGCCCGCATGGCCGGGCCCGCCGCCGGCACTCGACTGGCCGAGCTATGCCGCCGGGCGCAGCCGGGGCCTGCCGTGGTTCCTGCTCTCGGCACTTCTGGTGGCGCGCGCGGGCGTTCCGGTGTTGCTGCATGGCCGGAACGGCCATCAGTCGCCCGTGGCCTCGGTGCGCGACGCGCTGCCACGGATCGGGATCGCCGAGGCAACGGGTGTCGAGGATGCCGCCCGGCTGATCCAACGCGACGGTATCGCCTATCTGCCACTCGATGCGCTGTCTCCCGGCGCCCTGCATGTTCTGCGCCTGCGCGACGTTCTGGGCCTGCGCTCGGCCATCAACACGGCCTTGCGGGTATTGAACCCGTCCGGGGCCGCTGCCAGCGTGCAGGGCGTTTTCCACCCGCCCTACCGGGCCTTGCAAGCCGATGCCTGCGCCTTGCTCGGACAGCCGAACATGACGGTCCTCAAGGGAGGCGGCGGCGAGTTCGAACGCCACCCGTCCAAGGAGATCGCGCTTTTCGGTCTGCGCGGTGGTGCGCCCTGGGCCGAAACGACCCGAACGCTTTGCGATGACACGCGCCGCCTCGCGGACGAAACGCCGGACCCGGACGATCTCTGCCGTCTGTGGGCGGGCGACCTCGACGCGCCCTTCGCGCGCGCTATCGTCTTGGGCACCGCTGCACTCGCCCTCGACACCGTTGGCCAGCCCGACGCCGAGCGGCGCGCCACCGAGCTCTGGGAACACCGCCTCGCCGAACACGCGACCTGAAGGAAGCCTCGATGAAAACCTTTCCCATGTTCCTGAAGATGACCGGCCGAGAGGTTCTCATCGTCGGCGGCGGCGAACAGGCCGCCCAGAAGACGCGCCTGATGCTGAAGACGGAAGCAAGGGTGACGATCCTTGCGACGGCGTTGGACGACGAGTTGCAGGCACTGGTCGAGAGCGGCCGGATCAGCCATGACCCGGGCCCGATCGGTCCGGAGCGATTTGCCGGCGCGGCCCTCGTCTTCATTGCCACGGGTTGCCCGGGCGCGGATACCGCGATCCACGCGATGGCCCACCGCGCCGGAGCGCCGGTCAATGTCGTTGACCGCCCGGATCTCTGCGACGCCTTCACACCCTCCATCGTTGACCGCGACCCGGTGGTCGTCGCCATCGGCACCGAGGGGACCGCGCCGGTCCTGGCGCGCCAGATCAAGACGCGGGTCGAGGAGATGCTCGAACCGCGCCTGGGCGATCTTGCGGCAATGGCCGGCCGCCTGCGCGGCGCCGTCGCCCGCGGAGTCCCCCAGGACCGGCGACGGGCCTTCTGGCGGTGGGTGTTCAACGGCGCCCCGCGGCGCCTGCATGCCACCGGCGCGGAGCGCGAAGCCGGTCGGGAGATCAAGGCCGCCATTCACGCTCAGGGCGCCCCGACACAGGACGAAGGCGCCGGTCTCGTCAGCTTCGTCGGCATCGGTCCTGGCGCGCGCGACCTTCTCACCCTGCGGGCCGTGCAGCGTCTGCAAGAGGCCGACGTGATCTTCCACGACCGTCTGGTCGACCCGGACCTGCTCGAAGTCGCCCGGCGCGACGCGGAACGCGTACCCATGGGGGCCGCTCCCGGCGCACTCCGGATGCCGCAGGCGCGAGCGGACACGGCCGTCGTGATCGCCGCCCGTCAGGGCAAGCGTGTCGTAAGGCTTGTTCCGGGGTGCGACCCGTCGGACTCGGCCGAGTACGAAGGCGCGACGCTGGCCGGCATCTCCGTTGAACTCGTGCCCGGTGCGGTCGGTGCCCTCACCGCGCCCGATGTCGGCCTGCGCGCCGCCGGGCAAGCCTAGGACGACCGGTCCGCGCCTGCCCTGCCTTACCCGAGGCGTGAGATGACGACGGTCACTTCCGGCTTCTTGCCGATTTCCTCCACCGCGACCTGACGCACCGCGCGCCGCAGCCCGCTGTCGAGCTTGTCGTCGTCCACAAGCACCTTGTCATCGGCGCGGGCGAGAAACTGCGCCGTCTCGGCCTCGATAAGATCGACCAGAGGCGACCGCGACCGGCCCGTCTCGGCAAGCCCCATGATCTCCGCCCAGGGTTCGCCCAATGGCTCGTCGTCCTCGTCGAGGATCACGTTGAGCATGACATGTCCGTTGAGCGCCATGCGGATCCGGCCCCGCACCACACCATCGAGCGCACCGATCTTCTGCGTTCCGTCCAGATAGACGCGTCCCGTTTCCACATGCCCGGCCACGCTTGGCACATCGCCGGTCAGATCCAGCATGGTTCCATTGACCGCCACGGCCGAAGCATAGCCGTTCGCCTCCGCGGCTTCGGCGTGGCGTCGCAGCATCCGGTGTTCGCCATGCATCGGGATCACCATCTGCGGCTTCATGAGCTGGTGCAGCGCTTCCAGGTCGGGCCGGTTCGCATGGCCCGAGACGTGATAGAGGTTGGAGCTGTCGTCCACCACGTTCACGCCCTTTTCCGAGAAGGCATTGACGATCCGCAGCACCGACCGCTCGTTGCCCGGAATGGTCTTGGAGGAGAAGAGGAACGTATCGCCCTCCTTCAGTTCCAGACCGAGGTATTTGCCGCGCGAAAGCTGCGCCGTGGCCGCGCGCCGCTCGCCCTGGCTGCCGGTGACGATGAGCATCAGGTTGTCCCGGGGCACGTCCTCGGCTTCCTCGTGCGAGATGACCGGCGGGAAATCGGTCAGCACGCCGGTTTCCACCGCCGCCTGTACCATCCGCAGCATCGCCCGCCCCATCAGGCAGACCGACCGCCCCGCGTCGCGGCCCGCCTCCGCCAGCGTCTTCACCCGCGCGACGTTCGACGCGAATGTGGTGGCCACCATCATACCGCTGGAATTGGCCACGAGATCGCGGATGTTCGGGCCAAGCGTGGCTTCCGAGCGCCCCGGGGATTCCACATGAACGTTGGTGCTGTCGCAGACGAGCGCGCGCACACCGTCTCCGGCGATATCGTGCCAGAGCGCGGCATCGAAAGGTTCCCCCACCACAGGCGCCCCGTCCAGCTTGAAATCGCCGGTATGCACGACGCGGCCCGCCGGCGTGCCGATCACCAGACCGGAGCTTTCGGGGATGGAATGCGAAACCGGCAGGAACGACACCGAGAACGGGCCGACCTCCACGGTGTCCGGGTAGCTGTCGACAACGGTGATCTGTGCCGGGTCGGCGCCGCGTTCCTCCATCTTCCGGCTTGCCAGGTGGCCGGTGAAACGGCGGCAGAACACCGGCGCGCGCAGCTCGTTCCAGAAATGACCGAGCGCGCCGATATGATCCTCGTGCCCGTGGGTGATGAAGATCGCCTCCAGCTGGTCCGCGCGCTCGATGAGCCAGGACATGTCGGGAAAGATCAGGTCGATGCCCGGCGTGGTGTCCATGTCCGGAAAGGTCACGCCCAGATCCACGAGGATCAGCCGTTCCTTTCCGGGCTTGCCCCAGCCGTAGACATAGGCGTTCATGCCCACTTCACCGGCCCCGCCCAGGGGCAGGTAGATCAACCGTTCTTCACCGCTCATTTACTGGTTTTCCTTGTTGTAGCGATGGATGACCGTGAGGCCGTGCATCGTCAAATCGTCTTCGATCAGGTCGAACAATACATCGCCCTGCGAGAACAGCGGTGCAAGCCCCCCTGTCCCGATGATCGTCATCGGCCGGTCGCGCTCCGCCAGGATGCGGTCGCAGATCCCCCGCACCAGCCCGACATAGCCCCAGAAGACACCCGATTGCATGCAGGCGACGGTGTTGGTGCCGATCACGCGCTGCGGTTTCGTGATGTCCACATGCGGCAGGGCGGCGGCGGCGAGGTGCAACGCCTCAAGGCTGAGGTTCACCCCCGGCGCGATCACCCCGCCGATATAGGCGCCATCCTTGGAGACCACGTCGAAGGTCGTCGCGGTGCCGAAATCCACCACCACCAGGTCGCCGCCGTGCCGGTCGAAGGCGCCGGCGGTGTTCACCAGCCGGTCCGGTCCGACCTGCGCCGAGCGGTCCACCCGCGGCGGGTTCGGCAACAGGCAATCGGGCTTGCCGACCACGAGCGGCCGGCAGTTGAAATACCGGTCGGCCAGCACGCGCAGGTTGAAGACCACGCGCGGCACGGTGGAGGAGATGATCACCTCGTCGATGTCCACCGACAGCCCGTGGTGTTCCATCAGCGTGGAGAACCAGACGAAGTACTGGTCCGCCGTGCGCTGGTGTTCCGTCGCCGTCCGCAGCGTGGTCAGGAACTTCGTCCCGTCCCAGACCGAGAAAACGGTGTTGGTATTGCCGGTGTCGATACAGAGGAGCATGGCGCGGATCCGGTCGGTTGCGTCGCGGCGGGTTTGAAGCCTTTCGGCTTCAATGCCTTCGGCGAGGATATTTGTCGACAGAAGAAGTCAAGGCAGCGCTCCCTGGTCCGGCCTGGGTCTAGAAGTGAATGTCGGCGGCGGGAATGGCGCGCCGGCCGGTGGATGTGGACAGGACGATGTTGCCCGTTGCATCGATCGTTTCGAATGTGCCGGTGACATCTCCGGACGCCATCCGCGCGGTGACCCTTTGCCCGAGGCGCGCGGCGCGGGCGAGCCAGGCTTCCCGGACGGGGGCGAAACCGTAGGTCGCAAGCTGGGACTCGTAGCGCGCATAGGCCGGCGCGAGCAGGTCCAGGAATTCCTCCGGCGTCACGGCGGCACCGGTCTCTGCCAGGAGAGACACCGGGCGCAGCGCGCCCTCCTCCACCTGCGCGGCCGACGGGGCCGTGGCGAGGTTCACGCCGATGCCGATGGAGAGGAAGCCCACGTCGCCGCCCTGCGCGGCGGATTCCAGCAGGATCCCCGCCACCTTGCCGCCATTCAGAAGCACGTCGTTGGGCCATTTGAGCGCGAATGGCTCCGCGCGGCCCGTGACCGCGACGAAGGTATCGAAGAGCGCCAGTGCCGCGACGAAGCTGCGCAGGGCCGCGTCCGGGGCCTCGAGCTGCGGGCGCATCACCAGCGTGGCGGCGAAGTTGCCGGCCGGGTTCGCCCAGGCGCGTCCGCGGCGCCCGCGGGCGTCGGACTGGTGGAGCGCGAGAATCCACGTCGGGCCGGAGATGCTACCGGCGCGGCGCGCGGCCTCGGCCATGGTGCTGTCCACGCTGGGAAGCACCAGGCGGTCATAGCCGGCCGGCCAGGCCTCAGTTGACGACAAGGGAGGCCGCTGCATTGGCCGCGAGGCCATCCACGCCGAACAGGTTGATCACCCCCACGACCATGATCGCGGCACTGGCCACCAGGACGACCCACTGGGCCGGGCTCATCGACCCGTCGATCTGTTCGGCCTCTTCGGAGCCGAAGTACATGTAGTAGACGATCCGCAGATAGTAGAAGGCGGAGATGACCGAGCCCACCGCGCCCAATGCGGCCACCCAGACGAGGCCCGCGTCGAGCGCCGCGGCGAGCACCGCGAACTTGCCGAAGAACCCCACGAGCGGCGGCACCCCGGCGAGGCTGAAGAGCAGCACCAGCATGGCGAGCGCCGTCACCGGTTCCTTGCGGCTAAGGAGCGAGACGCCTTCGATCCGCGTCACGTGCTGACCCTCCCGCTCCATCGACAGGATGAAGGCGAAGGTCCCGATATTCATCGTGACGTAGATCGCCATGTAGATCAGCATCGCGGAGACACCGCGCTCCGTGCCGGCGGCGAGCCCGATCAGCGCGAAGCCCATGTGGGAGATCGAGGAATAGGCCATCAGCCGCTTGATGTCCCGCTGGCCGATCCCCGCGATCGCGCCGAGGAAGACCGACAGCACCGCGACCAGCGCGACGATCTGCTGCCAGTCCGCGACCGCATCGCCGAAGGCGTCGTGCATGGCGCGGGCGAACATCGCCATTGCCGCCATCTTCGGCGCGGAGGCGAAGAAGGCGGTGACCGGTGTCGGCGAGCCCTCGTAGACATCCGGCGTCCACATGTGGAAGGGCACTGCGGAGACCTTGAAGGCAAGGCCGGAGATCATGAAGGTCAGGCCGAGCAGCAGGCCGAAGCCCACATGGCCATCGGTCGCGGCGGCATAGATATCCCTGAAGACGGTGGAGCCGGCATAGCCGTAGGTGAGCGAGGCACCGTAGAGCAGCAGGCCCGAGGAGAGCGCGCCGAGGATGAAGTATTTCAGGCCCGCCTCGGTGGATTTCAGGCTGTCGCGGCGGATCGCGGCGACGACATAGAGCGAGAGCGATTGCAGCTCCAGCCCCATGTAGAGGGTGATCAGGTCGCCCGCCGACACCATCACCATCATGCCGATGGAGGCGAGCGTGATGAGGATCGGGTATTCGAAGTGCATCGCGCCGCGCCGGGTGAAGAAGCCTTCGGAAAGGATCAGCACCACGGCGCCTGCGAGCAAGAGGGTTACCTTGGCGAAACGCGCGAAGGCATCGTCCACGAACATGCCGCCGAAGGCCACATGCGTGGTTCCACCCGCCAGCGCGATCCAGACAGCCACGGCAACGAAGACCGCCGCCGTCAGCCAGCAGAGCAGTGGCGCGGTATCGTCCTTGCCCGTCCAGACCGCACCAAGCAGCGCCACCATGGCGTAGAGGGCGAGGAAGACCTCGGGCAGGATGATTGCAAGATCGGTCGAGGTCATCTCAGTGGTCTCCGGCCAGGGCCAGTTCGGTGGCGGGCGTGTAATCGTTCAGGGCAACCTCGTACTGGCCGATCAGATGTTCGACCGAGGGACCGATGACATCGGTCACGAGCGCGGGATAGACGCCCAGCAGAAGGGTCATGACGACCAGCGGCGCGAAGATCGCCTTCTCGCGTCCGGTCATGTCCTTGATGGTCTTGAGGCTCTCCTTGATCAGATCGCCCAGCATCACCCGGCGGTAGAGCCAGAGCGCATAGCCGGCGGAGAAGATCACGCCGGAGGTCGCCACGAGCGCCACCCAGGTATTGACCTGGAAGATCGCCATCAG
Source organism: Tropicimonas marinistellae (assembly GCF_001509585.1). Lineage (GTDB taxonomy): Bacteria > Pseudomonadota > Alphaproteobacteria > Rhodobacterales > Rhodobacteraceae > Tropicimonas > Tropicimonas marinistellae. The sequence goes on from NZ_LNCI01000005.1 coordinate 378,197, forward strand.
GGTGAGGAATTCGCCGATGAAGCCGGAGGTGCCCGGCAGGCCCACATTGGCCATGGTGAAGAGCATGAAGATCAGCGCGTAAACCGGCATCCGCACCATCAATCCGCCGTAGGCCGCGATGTCGCGGGTGTGCATCCGGTCGTAGACGACGCCGACGATGAGGAAGAGCGCGCCGGAGACGAAGCCGTGGCTGAGCATCTGGAAGATGGCGCCGTCGAGCCCCTGCTGGTTCACCGTGAAGATCCCCATGGTGACATAGCCCATGTGCGCGACCGAGGAATAGGCGATGAGCTTCTTCATGTCTTCCTGCGCCAGCGCCACGAGGGAGGCATAGACGATGGCGATGGCCGAAAGCCAGAAGACGAAGGTGGACATGACCTCCGAACCCACCGGGAACATCGGCAGGGAGAAGCGCAGGAAGCCGTAGCCGCCCATCTTCAGCAGCACCGCGGCCAGGATCACCGAGCCTGCGGTGGGCGCCTGCACGTGGGCGTCCGGCAGCCAGGTGTGGACCGGCCACATGGGCATCTTCACCGCGAAGGAGGCGAAGAAGGCGAGGAACAGCAGCGTCTGCATGCCGCCGACGATCTGGATGCCCAGGACCGGGAAGGTTTCCGATGCAAAGGTGTGCATCATCAGCGACGGGATGTCGGTGGTACCGGCGTCGACATACATGGCGATCATTGCCACCAGCATCAGCAGCGAGCCGAGGAAGGTGTAGAGGAAGAACTTGAAGGCCGCGTAGATCCGGTCCTTGCCGCCCCAGATGCCGATGATCAGGAACATCGGGATCAGCCCGCCCTCGAAGAAGAGGTAGAAGAGCACGAGGTCCAGCGCGGTGAAGACACCCAGCATGAGCGTTTCCAGCACCAGGAAGGCGATCATGTATTCCTTCACCCGCACCTTCACCTCCCAGCAGGCGGCGATGGTGATCGGCATCAGGAAGGTCGTCAGCATCACGAAGAGGATCGAGATGCCGTCCACGCCCATCTTGTACTTCAGCCCGAGCAGCCATTCGCGCTCCTCGACGAACTGGAAATCGGTATTCGACGGGTCGAACCCGAAGAGCAGGAAGAGCGAGATGAAGAGCGTCGCCGTGGTGGCGATGAGCGCCAGCCACTTGGCGTTGCGTTGCGCCGCCTCGTCCTCGCCCTTCAGGAACAGCGCCAGGATCAGCGCCGCGATCAGCGGCAGGAAGGTGATGATGGAGATCAGGTTCTGCATGGCTCTCAGTTCCCCGCGATCGTCATCCAGGTGACGAGGACGACGATGCCCAGCACCATGGCGAAGGCGTAGTGGAAGAGGTATCCGCTCTGCGCCCGTCCGGCGAGGCGCGTGAAATAGGGGATGATCCCCATGGCGAGCCCGTTGATCGCCCCGTCGATGGTCGCACCGTCGCCCTTCTTCCACAGCAGCCGGCCAAGCGCCCGGACCGGGTTGACGAAGACCGCATCGTAGATCTCGTCGAAGTACCACTTGTTGAGCAGGAAGAGGTAGAGCGGCTTCTGGTTCTCCGCGAGCTTCGCGGGAAGCTCCGGCTTGCGGATATAGAAGAGGTACGCAAGGCCGAGGCCGAGCAACATGGCGATGAACGGCGAGACCTTCACCCAGGCCGGCGCGGCGTGCGCATCGTCGAGCACGTGGTTGTCGGGCGCGAAATAGATCGCCCCCTCGCCCGGACGCCCGCCGAAGGCCGCATGATGCTCTCCGTCGGCGGCATGGTCGTCGCCGTGATCCGCGGCGGCCTCGGTCGCATGTTCGTCCTCGTGGGCGGTCGCAGCGGCGTCGCCATGCGCGGCCTCCGCCGTCCCGTCGGCCATGTGCTCGTCGTGGGTCGCCTCCGTGTGGCCCTCCATGGACGCCTCGGCGTGAACCTCGCCGGCCAGCGGAATGCCGTAGAACTTCGCCACCTTGTCGGTGTGGCCGAAGAAGGACCCGTACCACAGCATGCCGGAGAAGATCGCCCCCGCGGCCAGCACGTAGAGCGGGATCAGCATGACCCGCGGGCTCTCATGGGCATGCTCGTGGGTGTGCTTGTCGCCCCGCGCCTCGCCGTGGAAGGTCAGGAACATCAACCGCCAGGAGTAGAAGGAGGTCATCAGCGCCGCGACGACCAGCGCCCAGAAGGCAAAGCCGGAGGCCGTCGTACCGCCCGCCCAGGCGCTTTCGATGATCGCGTCCTTGGACAGGAACCCGGCGAAACCGATCGAGGTGAGCGGGATGCCGACCCCGGTGATCGCCAGCGTGCCGATCATCATGATCCAGTAGGTCACCGGGAACTTGCCCTTGAGCGCGCCATAGTTCCGCATGTCCTGCTCGTGGTGCATCCCGTGGATCACGGAGCCCGCGCCGAGGAACAGCATGGCCTTGAAGAAGGCGTGCGTCAGAAGGTGGAACATCGCGGCCGAGTACATGCCGACGCCGGCGGCCACGAACATGTAGCCAAGCTGCGAACAGGTCGAATAGGCGATGACACGCTTGATGTCGTTCTGCACCAGCCCCACCGTCGCCGCGAAGAAGGCGGTGATGGCGCCGATATAGACGATCACCGTGGCCGCGCCCGGCGCGAATTCGATCAGCGGCGACATGCGGCAGACAAGGAAGACGCCCGCCGTCACCATCGTCGCGGCGTGGATCAGCGCGGAAACCGGGGTCGGGCCTTCCATGGCGTCCGGCAACCAGGTGTGCAGCAGGAACTGCGCCGACTTGCCCATGGCACCCACGAAGAGCAGGAAGGCCAGCAGGTTGGCCGCGTTCCAATCGGTCCAGAGGAAGGAGATGGAGGTCTCGGCCAGTTCCGGCGCGGCGGCGAAAACATCGTCCAGCGCCACGGAATCGACCATGAAGAACAGCCCGGCGATGCCGAGCGCGAAGCCGAAATCGCCCACGCGGTTGACGATGAACGCCTTCATCGCCGCCTCGCCCGCGCTCTCCTTCTTGTAGTAGAAGCCGATCAGCAGGTAGGAGGCGAGACCCACGCCCTCCCAGCCGAAGAACATCTGCACGAGGTTGTCCGCCGTCACCAGCGCCAGCATCGCGAAGGTGAAGAGCGACAGGAACGCGAAGAAGCGGGCACGGTACGGCTCGTCCTCCGGGAAGGCGCTGTCATGCGCCATGTAGCCGAAGCTGTAGAGGTGGACGAAGGCCGAGACGGTGGTCACTACGACGAGCATGATCGCCGTCAGCCGGTCGAGCCGGATCGCCCAGTCGGCCACCAGCGACCCGCTGTCGATCCAGCGCATGATGGTGATGTGTTCGGTCACGCCGTCATGGGTGAAGAACACGATCCAACTCAGAAAGAAGGACAGGAACAGCAGCGACGTTGCGGTGATCTGACCGGCCTTCTCGCCGATGACCCGCCAGAAGAAACCGCAGATGATGGCGCCGATCAGCGGGGCAAAGAGGATGATGGTTGCCATGTGCCTCAGCCCTTCATGTTATTGATGTCTTCCACCGCGATGGTGCCGCGGTTGCGGAAGAAACAGACGAGGATCGCAAGCCCGATGGCGGCCTCGGCTGCGGCGACGGTCAGCACGAAAAGCGTGAAGACCTGCCCCGTGAGATCGCCGAGAAAAGACGAGAAGGCGACGAGGTTGATATTGACCGAGAGCAGCACCAGTTCGATCGACATCAGGATGATGATCACGTTCTTCCGGTTCAGGAAGATGCCGAAAATGCCGATGACGAAAAGCGTCGCGGCCACGGCCAGGTATTGTTCCAGTTGAACCATGCGCGGTCCCTCGATCCTTGTCCCCGCCCTTGGCGGGCGTCCTTGTCTTCGCCCACTGCGGGGCGCCGTGCGTTGCGCCGTCTCGCGGCGCTTCGTAACGAATTCCGGGCCGCGCGGTGCGGCCCGCCCAGTCCCTTTACTCCGCCAGGCCCTGCCCCGGCTTGATGTCCTTCAGCTCCATCGTCTTGGCCGGATCGCGGTACATCTGGGCGAGGATGTCCTGCCGCTTGATGTCCTTGCGGTGGCGCATCGTCAGCACGATGGCGCCGATCATGGCCACCAGGAGGATCAGGCCCGCCAGCTGGAAGAGCACGAAGTACTTGTCGTAGAGCAACAGCCCGAGCGCGGCCGTGTTATGGTCCCCTGCCCCCTCGGGCGTGGCCATCGGCGCATCGAGCATTTCCACGCCGCCGCCGATTTCCCAGGCGCCGAAGGCCATGGCAAGCTGCATGATCAGCACCAGGCCGATCAGAGCGGCCAGCGGCAGCCCCTTGGCCATTTCCGCCCGCAATTCGGCGAAATCCACGTCGAGCATCATGACGACGAAGAGGAACAGCACCGCCACCGCGCCCACGTAGACGATGATCAGCAGCATGGCGACGAACTCCGCCCCCAGCAGCACCATCAGCCCGGCCCCGGACAGGAACGACAGGATCAGCCACAGCACCGAATGCACCGGGCTCTTGGAAATCACCGTGAAGATACCGCCAACGAGCAGCGTCAGCGCGAAGAGGTAGAATACGAACTGCACGACGGTCATGGGGTTCAGCCTTCCTCTTTCGCGGAAATCTCGGACTGGGCGAGTTGCATCGCCTTGGTCATTGCCGGCACGCCACCGAAGACGGACATCTGGCCGATCACCTCGGCAATCTCCTGCGGCGTCGCCCCGGCTTCCAGCGCGTGCCGCACGGTCACCTTGATCTGCTGGTCGAGCTGCGACCCCTGCGCCACCAGCGCACCGAGCGTCACGAAGAGCCGGGTTTTCGCATCCAGCCCGCCGGGGTTGAACGTCTTGCCGAAGGTCATTTCCATCGCTTCCTTCGGCATGGTCGGCATGAAGGCGGAGAAGTCGGGCATCTGGAATTGCTCCAACGCCGGGTTCATCGCCTTGGCCATCTCCTGGCTCTGCGCGATCATCGTCTGGAAGAGTTTGGCGAAATCGGCACTCATCTGTACGGCGCATCCAGTTCGATGTTGCGGGCGATTTCCGCCTCCCAGCGTTCGCCGTTCTCCAGGAGCTTTTCCTTGTTGTAGTACAGCTCCTCGCGGGTCTCGGTGGCGAACTCGAAGTTCGGCCCCTCGACAATGGCATCCACCGGGCAGGCCTCCTGGCAGAACCCGCAATAGATGCACTTCGTCATGTCGATGTCGTACCGCGTGGTGCGGCGCGAGCCGTCCTCGCGCGGCTCGGCGTCGATCACGATGGCCTGTGCCGGGCAGATCGCCTCGCAGAGCTTGCAGGCAATGCAGCGCTCCTCGCCGTTCGGATAGCGGCGCAGCACGTGCTCGCCCCGGAACCGCGGGCTGAGCGGGCCCTTCTCATGCGGGTAATTCACCGTGGCCTTCGGCGCCATGAAATACTTCATGCCGAGCTGGAAGCCCTTCAACATGTCCATGAGCAGGAAGTACTTTGTGGCGCGGGTCCAGTCGATTGCGGTCATCGGATCAGCCTCCAATCGCCCAGCGGGCCCAGAAGCCGCCGAGAACCTCGAATTTCGCCAGGAAAGACACGATCACGACCCAGCCGAGCGACATCGGCAGGAACACCTTCCAGCCGATCCGCATCAGCTGGTCGTAGCGGTAGCGCGGCACGATCGCCTTCACCATGGCGAAGATGAAGAAGAAGAAGCACATCTTGGCGACCATCCACAGCACGCCGTCCGGCAGGCCGGGAATGGGCGACAGCCAGCCGCCGAAGAACAGCAGCGTGACGAGCGCGCACATCAGCACGATCGCGATGAGCTCGCCCATCATGTAGAGCAGGAAGGGCGTTGAGGAATATTCCACCTGGTAGCCCGCCACCAGCTCCGATTCCGCTTCCGGCAGGTCGAAGGGCGGGCGGTTCGTCTCCGCCAGCGCCGATATGAAGAACAGGAACACCATCGGCAGGTGCGGCAGCCAGAACCAGTTGAAGAACCCGAAGGAGCCGTCCTGCGCCCGCACGATCTCGGTGAAGTTCATCGACCCCGCCGAGATGATCACCCCGATGATGATGAGGCCGATGGAGACCTCGTAGGAAATCATCTGCGCCGCCGACCGAAGCGACCCGAGGAACGGGTATTTCGAGTTCGACGCCCAGCCGCCCATGATCACGCCATAGACCTCCAGCGAGGACATGGCGAAGACGTAGAGGATGGCCACGTTCAGATCGGCAATCGCCCAGCCGTCCCCGAACGGGATCACCACCCAGGCGATCAGCGCCAGCACGAAGGAGATCATCGGCGCGAGGAAGAACACCGTCTTGTCGGCGCCCGAGGGCACGATGATTTCCTTGGCGATGTACTTCAGGAAATCGGCGAAGCTCTGGAGCAGCCCGAAGGCGCCCACGACGTTCGGCCCCTTGCGCATCTGCACCGCCGCCCAGATCTTGCGGTCGGCATACATCAGGAAGGCGAGCGACACGAAAAGGATGGTCACAAACAACAGGATCTGTGCCGTCACCAGCACCAGGATGCCCAGATTCGTTTGCAGAAAATCAGCCATGGTGCCTCATCTTCCTCAGACCGTAGGTATGCCCCGCGTGGTGCAGTCGTCGACGACCTTTTCGGCATCAATCGGCTGCGATCCTTGCGGGAGCGCTGGCGAGATCGTGTAAACCGCATCCGCACGCCAAACGCCAGCCTCTTGTGCGTGTCTTGTGCGGACATGTCGCGCAAATCCGTAGCCACGGATCAGCGTGTATTGGGCGGCGGCGCAATTCGCGTAATCGGTCACGTCGGACAGCTCGCGCGCGCCCTCCATCTCCACGACGAATGACACGAGGTCATCGTCGAGCAGACGGGTTTCGATACCGCGATAGACCGGGTCGAACGCCGCGGGCTCGGTCGCTGCCGGCGCGGTGTTGCCACAGCCTGCCAGAGCGGCCAGACACAGCGCCGCCCCTCCTGCCCGCCGCCGCATGCCGCCTACTCCGCGGCCAGCGGCGCCGCCGACCGGGCCTTGGCCTGCGCCGACAGCTCGGCCATCAGCTGGCTGGCCCGCGCGATGGGATTGGTCAGGTAGTGATCCGCGATGGCCGTGCGGAACGCCGCGTCGCCCAGCGGGCCGGCGTCCAGCACATCGCCGGAGTTCTCGATCACCTGGTCAAGCTGCGCTAGATGGGGCACCGCGTCGACCAGCGCCTGCCGCAACTGCGCCAGGCTGTTCCACGGCTGGGTTGCCTCCAGCTCCGCCGACAGCGCCCGCAGGATCGCCCAGTTTTCCTTCGCCTCACCCGGCGGGAAACCCGCCCGCATGGCCATTTGCGGCCGGCCCTCGGTGTTCACGAAGAGCCCGCTCTCCTCCACCCAGGCGGCCGCCGGCAGGATGACATCGGCGCGGTGCGCGCCTCGGTCGCCGTGGCTGCCCTGGTAGATGACGAAAGGCCCGTCCGCGATGTCCACCTCGTCCGCACCAAGGTTGTAGATCACCTCCGCCCCGTCGATAGCCGCCTCCATGCCACCCTCGGTCACCGCGCCCACGTCCATCGCCCCGACGCGCGCGGCGGCGGTGTGCAGGATCATGAGCTTGGCATTGCCCTTTCTGCACAGCTCCATGGCAGCGGCCAGAACCGCCGCCCCATCGGCCTCGCGCAGCGCGCCCTGACCGACGATGATCACCTTCGGCTTGGCATAGTCCGGTCCGTCCCGGTCGCGATCCTTGCTGGCCACCATCTGAAGCGCGGCACGGTCGTTCCCGATCCTGTCGTAATCGTAGGTCAGATCCATCTCCGGACCGATGACCCCAACAAGCGCACCGGCCAGCCACGCCTTGCGGATGCGGGCGTTCAGCACCGGCGCCTCCACACGCGGGTTGGTGCCGATCAGCATGATCATCTCGGCGGTGTCGATATCCTCGATGGTGGCGTCACCGACATAGCCAAGGCGATTCCCGATGGGCAGTTTCGCGCCATCGGTGCGGCACTCGACCGTGCCACCCTGCCCCTCGACCAGTTGCTTGAGCGCGAAGGCCGCTTCGACGGGGGCGAGATCGCCCACCAGACCAGCCACCTTCTTGCCCTTCATCGCCGCCGCGGCGGCCGAAAGCGCCTCCGGCCAGGACGCGGGCTTGAGCTTGCCGTCGACCCGCACGTAGGGCCGATCCAGCCGTTGCCGGCGCAGCCCGTCCCAGACAAAGCGGGACTTGTCCGACAGCCACTCCTCGTTGATGCCATCGTTGTTGCGCGGCATGATCCGCATCACTTCGCGGCCCTTGGTATCGACGCGGGTATTGCTGCCGAGCGCGTCCATCACGTCGATGGTCTCGGTCTTGGTCAGTTCCCACGGCCGGGCAGTGAACGCATAGGGTTTGGAGACCAGCGCACCCACCGGACACAGGTCGATGATATTGCCCTGCATGTTGGAGTTCAGCGTCTCCCCCAGATAGGAGGTGATCTCCGAATCCTCGCCGCGCCCGGTCTGGCCCATCTGGCTGATCCCGGCGACCTCGGTGGTGAAGCGTACGCAGCGGGTGCAGGAGATGCAGCGCGTCATGTGGGTTTCCACGAGCGGCCCGAGGTCCAGATCCTCTGCCGCGCGCTTCGGCTCCCGGAAGCGGGAGAAATCCACCCCGTAGGCCATCGCCTGGTCCTGCAGGTCGCATTCGCCGCCCTGGTCGCAGATCGGGCAGTCGAGCGGGTGGTTGATGAGCAGGAACTCCATCACCCCTTCGCGCGCCTTCTTGACCATGGGCGAATTGGTCTTGATCTCCGGTGGCTCGCCATTGCGGCCCGGGCGCAGATCCTTCACCTGCATCGCGCAGGAGGCCGCGGGTTTCGGGGGGCCGCCGACCACTTCCACCAAGCACATCCGGCAGTTACCGGCAATCGACAGACGTTCGTGATAGCAGAACCGCGGAACCTCGATACCAGCCTGCTCGCAGGCCTGGATCAGGGTCATCGCCGGGTCGCACGCGACCTCCTGTCCGTCAATGATGATGGTGCGTAGGTCACTCATGCGCTGCCTCCAGCTCCGTCGCGGGTTTCCCCTCCTGGCCACCGGAGGCAATGCGCCACTCCGGCTCCGTGCTGGCACCCTCTCTAACGGCTTCTCCGGAGAAGTCCAATCTGCGATTTCGCCGCGCAACCGTGAGAACTGCCGCAGGCAGCAAACACCCCGACTCACCGCCGTCTGCGGAGTGGCGCCCTACCGCGCCACCGTCGGACAATTCCGCTGAAATACGGGTGTAGAAACGGGACGCCAGCCGGCCACATCACCGCCCCAAGCCGCCCCTCTTCCCTGCGCCCCGAACCCTGCGTGGAACGAGGATGGAGAACCGCCACGCATCGCCGGTCCGCCCGGACAGGCGGATGTGACGTTATAGATGATGCTAAACTTCCAATCCGTTGGGGGACTTTGCCGTCGCGGGCAGCCGATCGTTCAGCCTATCCTTGCGAACCGGACCCGCGCGGCGCGTCATTCCGGCCCGGCCCGGCGACCGGGACATAAGGGTTCGACTACGGTGAACCGCCCCCTTCAACAGGGCTTGTCGCACAGCACAGGGAACCGGATTTCACGTCGCGGATGTGCGGACTTACGTGGCGGGAGCATGTCGCGTGACCACAAACGAAGCCGACAGGCGTTAGCTCGCCTCACCGGACGGGATCACCCCTTCGATGCGGGCAGTCTCCGAAAGCGCGGCGCTGGCCTCCACAGAGCCCGAAAAGGCATGGCTGGCAGAAACCAGAAGCGTGAAACCTGCCAGGAGCGCCATTGCGACCGTGATTTTCTTGAACATCCGTCTATTCCTTGCCTGCCTTCGAGGCCCCGCGTGCCGGGGCGCTTTACCCGAACTGGGAACAAGGATGCCCGCTATTCAATATCAGCCCGTTAACTTCCGATAACATCTTAGGGAAATCGTTCCCGATACGGCCAACGCCGGCAATGCTGCGCAGGCCACCACGGGCCACGCCGGGCGCACCGACGGTCCGGCCTCTACATGAAGCAACAGGGAGACGCGCCCTGAGCCGGTCCTGAAACCGCGATCAGCGGCGCAGCCGGCGCCCCGCGCATACCGCGCCCCGGGCGCAAAACACGACCTATTCGCTGGCCTTCTCGGTCGGGTCCACGGCATCCTCGCCCGTGATCTCCGTCAGGAACCCACCAATGGCCGTCCCCTCTGCGATCTCCGCAAGCCCGGCGGCACAGACGGCCTCGAAATCCGCCCCGTCTCTGGGAAGCCCATGCTTGACCAGAAACGCCTGCTGCATCCGCCGTATCTCGTCGGCGGGGTCCGCCATGGTGGCTTCGAGGTTCTTCGCGTCGAACCCATCGTCGGCCAGCCGCGCCAGAACGTCGTCAGATACCGTCGAGGCGCGGAAAATGTCGAAACTCAGGTAGGGGCATGCCAACGCGAGGTTCTGCGCCGTGGTTGTCGCGACGATCGTTTCGAGGAAGTAGCCGGGCGCGGGCTGCGGTTCCTGAGCCGCGGCACCGAAAGCCACGCTCCAGATGACAAGTGCCGGCACGTATGCCCGTCGAAGTCCCATACCACGCCCTCTCACCTAGCCGACCTGCACGCTATCTGCGCTGTCCGGGAACCGCTTACGCGACCCCGTCAGGTCCCCACGTCTGTTGGCGGCAAACCGCGTTCCCCAGGCCTCGCATCGAGCTGGCTCGAAACCTGGCGGAACCGCGCCTTCGCTGTCCGGGCCCGGCCCCGGCTTCACTGCTATTCCGCCGCGATCCCCGGCTTGTTCTTGATCCGCCATTCGATGTCGTCGCGGAAATGCCGGATCAGCCCCTGGATCGGCCAGGCGGCGGCATCGCCAAGGGCGCAGATCGTATGCCCTTCGACCTGCTTGGTCACATCGAGGAGCATGTCGATCTCCTCGACCTCCGCCTCGCCCCGCACCAGCCGGTCCATCACCCGCATCATCCAGCCGGTGCCCTCGCGGCACGGCGTACATTGCCCGCAGCTCTCGTGCTTGAAGAAGGCCGAAAGCCGCCAGATTGCCTTCACCACATCCGTGCTCTGGTCCATAACGATCATGCAGCCGGTGCCCAGAGAGGACTTGTTCTCACGCATCCAGTCGAAATCCATGATCGCCTCGTCGCACATCGAGGCCGGCAGCACCGGACAGGAGGCGCCGCCGGGGATCACCGCCTTCAGGTTGTCCCAGCCGCCGCGCACGCCGCCACCGTATTTCTCGATCATCTCCCGCATGGACATGGACATGCTTTCCTCGAACACGCAGGGCGTGTTCACGTGGCCCGTCAGCGCGAAAAGCTTGGTACCCGTGTTGTTGGGACGGCCGAAGGACGCGAACCACTCGCCGCCCCGGCGCAGGATCGTCGGCACCACGGCAATGGACTCCACGTTGTTCACCGTGGTCGGGCACCCATAAAGCCCCGCACCGGCCGGGAACGGCGGCTTCATCCGCGGCATCCCCTTCTTGCCTTCGAGGCTCTCGATCAGCGCGGTTTCCTCGCCGCAGATATAGGCCCCCGCGCCATGGCTCAGATACAGGTCGAAATCCCAGCCCGACCCGGCGGCATTCGGCCCCAGCAGCCCCGCGTCGTAGCATTCGTCGATCGCCGCCTGCAGCGCCTCGCGCTCGCGGATGAACTCGCCACGGATGTAGATATAGGCCTGATGCGCGCCCATCGCGAAGGAGGCGATCAGCGCACCCTCGATCAGGTGATGCGGATCGTGCCGCATGATCTCCCGGTCCTTGCAGGTCGCGGGCTCGGATTCGTCGGCGTTGATCACGAGGTAATGCGGCCGCCCGTCGCTCTCGCGCGGCATGAAGGACCACTTGAGCCCGGTGGGGAACCCGGCGCCGCCGCGCCCGCGCAGGCCGGACGCCTTCATCTCCTCGATGATCTTCTCCGGGCCGCGCTTGATGATGTCGGCCGTCCCGTCCCAGATCCCGCGCGCCTTGGCACCGGCCAGGCTACGCTCCTTGAGCCCGTAGATGTTGGTGAAGATCCTGTCCTGATCCTGCAGCATCTCTTATCCTCTCATCCCTGGTCGCCGGACCGGCTGCGCCACATCCGGAGTGCCACCACGAGCGCCCAGACGAAGGCCGCCAGCGAGGCGAAATAGAACAACATTTCATAGCGCGCGGGCAAGCCCGTGACCTGCACCAGCACCGGCGCGAATATCGCCAGCAACCCCGCCGCCGCGATCACCACGGCCACCACCCGCCCCCGGCGGGCGAATGCGCGGTCGAAATCGCTGTCGCGGGTCATCGCCGGCTCCATCCCGTCAGTTGCGCGCCGAGAATTCGGTCTCGCCACCGCCGGCGAGGATCTTTGCCTGCGCCACCCATTCGTCGCGGGTCACACGGCCCTTGAACCCTTCGAGGTTCTGGTCGACCCAGGCGATCTCGTCGGCGGTCCAGGCGGCAATCTGGTCGAAATGGTAGAAGCCGAGCGAATTGCAGAGCTGTTCAAGCTTCGGCCCGATCCCCTTGATCTTCTTCAGATCGTCGGCCGCGCCGTCACGCGGCGCATCCAGCGCCTGCGGGCGCGTGCCCTCCGTGACCACGGGTTCTGCGGGCGCAGCTTTCGCCTTTGGCGCGGGCGCCGGTTTGGCAGCCGGGGCGGGCTTCGGCGCGGGGGCCTCGGCAACGGTCGCGTCCGCGGTCGCGGCGGAAACGGCGGGCCGGCCACCGCGGTCGGCCCAGGGCGTCAGCAGCGGCACTTCGGTGCCGTCGATGCGCTTCACCGTATCTCCCTGGGCAAGCGCCAGGCTCACGGAGGCGTTGTGCGGGGCCGCATTCTCGTTGCCCTCGGTCAGCACAACCGTGCCACCCAGCGGTTCGCACCCATAGCGGCCATTCTGCGGCCCCGGCGTGGGAACCTCGCCTGATGCCAGCGCATCAAGGATCGCCACGAAACTCTCCGCCGTCAGATCCTCGTAGAAATCCTTGCCGATCTGCACCATCGGCGCGTTGGTGCAGGCCCCGAGGCACTCCACCTCTTCCCACGAGAATTTGCCGTCCTCCGACAGCGTGTGCGGCGTCGGCGCGATCTTCTCCCGGCAGATGGAAATCAGGTCCTCGGCGCCGCAGATCATGCAGGTCGTTGTGCCGCAAATCTGGACATTCGCAACAGATCCAACCGGTTGCAACTGGAACATAAAGTAGAATGTTGCAACTTCCAGCGCCCGGATATGGGCCATGCCCAGCATGTCGGCGACATATTCGATAGCCGGGCGGCTCAGCCAACCTTCCTGCTCCTGCGCCCGCCACAGAAGCGGGATGATCGCGCTCGCCTGCCGGCCTTCGGGGAACTTGGTGATCTGCGCCTCGGCCCAGGCCAGGTTGGCCGGCGTGTAGGCAAAGCTCTCGGGCTGAACGGGGTGGAGACGGCGTAGCATCAGCTTGTCCTCTGCGCGACGGTCTTGCAGCCCTCACCCACGAGGTACTGCGCGCCGACGAATTCACTTAAGCGGGCGAAGACGTCCTTCACCTGCGCGTCGGGGTCGGCCTTGCCGGCCAGGGCGGGGTTCAGGGTCAGCAAGCGCTCACCGAGCCCCGTGATCTGTTGGGCCAGATAGGCCCGGTTCTTGTCGAGCGGCGCCAGAACGGCGGCCTTCATCAGCCCGTTTTCCAGCCCCGCCAGCAGCGGTGGCACACGCCTCTGGAACCGAACCAGCTCCGCGGCGCTCTCGGCCCGGACCATTGGCGGCCACTCCGCAGCGTGGGCGCCCTCGCGGGCCAGTTGCCGCAATTCCCCGTCGAGCAGCGTTGCCGCGTCGAAGGTCTCGAAGCAGATGTCGAGTTGCTGTTCCAGAATCCGCGAATTGGAGGCTTCCACCACCTGCACCCGCGCATACCAGGCCTGAATGGCGACGAAGATGGCGGCGGCAACGGTGGACACGGCGATCCAGAAGGTCGCCGAGCCAAGCCAGGTGTTGCCGCTGTCGCCAAACATCGCCCGCCGGTCCTAGCGGTCCACTTCGCCGAACACGATGTCCAGCGTGCCGACGATGGCGGCCATGTCGGCGAGCTGGTGGCCGCTGCCGATGTGGTCCATGGACTGCAAATGCGTGTAGCCCGGCGCGCGCAGCTTTACCCGGTAAGGCTTGTTGGTGCCGTCGGCGACGATATAGACGCCGAATTCGCCCTTCGGCGCCTCCACGGCGGAGTAATACTCGCCCGCCGGCACCTTGAAGCCCTCGGTATAGAGCTTGAAGTGGTGGATCAGCGCTTCCATCGACGTTTTCATGTCGGCGCGCTTGGGCGGTGTCAGCTTGCCGCGCGCGAGAACGTCGCCCTGCCCTGTTGGATGCCGCAGCTTTTCAATGGCTTGCTGGCAGATCTTCACCGATTGCCGCATCTCCTCCATGCGGATCAGGTAGCGATCATAGCAATCGCCGTTCTTGCCTACGGGGATCTGGAACTCGAACTCGTCATAGCATTCGTAGGGCTGCGCACGGCGCAGGTCCCAGGCGAGCCCGGCGGAGCGGGCCATCGGCCCGGTCATGCCCCAGTCCATCACGTCCTCCGGCGTGACGATGGCGATGTCGACGTTGCGTTGCTTGAAGATGCGGTTTTCGGTCAGCAGCTCGTCAAGGTCGTCCAGCACCTTCGGGAAGCGCTCGCACCAGGCTTCGATGTCGTCGAGAAGGTCGGGCGTGATGTCCTGATGCACGCCGCCGGGGCGGAAGTAGTTGCAATGCATCCTCCCGCCCGAGGCGCGTTCGAAGAAGACGAAGAGCTCCTCCCGGCCCGGCTCGAACCCCCAGAGCGGCGGCGTCAGCGCGCCCACGTCCATCGCCTGCGTGGTCACGTTCATCACGTGGTTGCCGATCCGCGTCAGCTCCCCGAAGAGCACCCGCAAGAGGCTGCCCCGGCGCGGCGCCTCCACGCCCGTCATCTTCTCGATTGCCAGGCAATAGGCGTGCTCCTGGTTCATCGGCGCAGAGTAATCCAGCCGGTCCAGGTAGGGCGCGTTCTGCAGGTAGGTGCGGCTCTCCATCAGCTTCTCGGTGCCGCGGTGCAGCAGGCCGATATGCGGGTCGGCGCGCTCCACGATCTCCCCGTCAAGCTCCAGAACCATCCGCAAAACCCCGTGCGCCGCAGGGTGTTGCGGTCCGAAGTTGATGTTGAAGTTGCGGATCTGCTGCTCGCCGGTCAGCGCGTCGCTCGATCCGTCGTCATAGCGGTTTACCCGGGTATCGCCGTCCATCATTTCGCGTCCTCGGCCTTCTCGTCCCCGGGCAGGATGTATTTCGCGCCCTCCCACGGCGACAGGTAATCGTATTGCCTGTAGTCATGCACCAGCTTCACCGGTTCGTAGACCACGCGCTTGGACACCTCGTCGTAGCGCAGCTCCACGTAGCCGGACGTCGGGAAATCCTTGCGCAGCGGATGTCCCCGGAACCCGTAATCGGTCAGGATGCGCCGCAGGTCCGGGTGGCCGGAGAACAGCACCCCGAACATGTCGAAAACCTCGCGCTCGTACCAGTTCGCATTGGGGAACAGCCCGGTCACGGACGCGATGCTCTCGTCCTCGCGCACCGACGCGTGCAGCCGCACCCGCTGGTTCTGGTGCATCGACAGCAGGTGGTACACGATGGTGAAACGCTTCTCGCGTTCCGGATGGTCCACCGCGGTAATGTCGATCAACTGCGTGAACCGGCAGCTGTTGTCGGCCTTGAGAAATTCCACCAACCCGGCGATCGCATTGGGGGCCACGTCCACGGTGAGCTGGTCGAGCGCCACGTGCCAGTCCACAACGCAGTCGGGGCGGCGGGTGGCGATATGCTCGCCCAGAACCTTCAGTGCTTCGCTCATGTCGGCGTCGTCCTTGTCGTCATGTCCCGGTCGTGGAAATCCGGTCGTCCGTGCCCATCGGCATGTGCGCCGCGGGCCCAACCCGCGACCTGCACGAAATCAGCGCGTGATCGTGCCCACGCGGCG
The DNA here is from genome assembly GCF_001509585.1 of Tropicimonas marinistellae. Lineage (GTDB taxonomy): Bacteria > Pseudomonadota > Alphaproteobacteria > Rhodobacterales > Rhodobacteraceae > Tropicimonas > Tropicimonas marinistellae. The sequence goes on from NZ_LNCI01000005.1 coordinate 393,997, forward strand.
GATCTTCCGCTGCATCTGCAGGATCCCGTAGAGCAGCGCCTCGGCCGTCGGCGGGCAGCCCGGCACGTAGACATCCACCGGCACGATCCGGTCGACGCCACGCACCACCGAGTAGCTGTAGTGGTAATACCCGCCGCCATTGGCGCAGGAGCCCATCGACAGCACGTAGCGCGGCTCCGGCATCTGGTCGTAGACCTTGCGCAGCGCCGGCGCCATCTTGTTGGTCAGCGTACCGGCGACGATCATCATGTCGGACTGGCGCGGGCTTGCACGCGGCGCGGTGCCGAACCGCTCGAGGTCGTAGCGCGGCATGGAGACGTGGATCATCTCGATGGCGCAGCAGGCGAGCCCGAAGGTCATCCAGTGCAGGCTGCCGGTGCGCGCCCAGTTGATCACGTCGGCCGTGGAGGTGACGAGGAACCCCTTGTCGGAGACCTCCTTGGCTAGCGCCTTGGCGACGACTTCCTTGTCGGCACCCGCGTCGTTGAGGGACGTGCTCACTCCCATTCCAGGGCTCCCTTCTTCCATTCATAGGCGAAGCCCACCGTCAGGACGGCCAGGAAGACCATCATCGACCAGAAGGCGGCCATGGAAATCTCGCCGAAGGACACCGCCCATGGGAACAGGAAGGCCACTTCGAGGTCGAAGATGATGAAGAGGATCGAGACCAGGTAGAACCGGATGTCGAACTTCATCCGCGCATCGTCGAAGGCATTGAATCCGCACTCATATGCGCTGGACTTCTCGGGGTCCGGATCGGACGGCGCGACAAGCCACGCGGCGGCGACGAAGATGATGCCGAATACGATGGCAATGGCGAGGAAGACGAGAACCGGAAGGTATTCTCTCAGAAGATCGTCCACGTTTGGCTCCTTGTCTGCCAGCGTAGGTATAGCACGCGGGTGGTCTCGGGCTATCTCGCGGTTTACGCGCGCCCCCGGACGGGGTCAACCGGCGGCGTGTCGCGGGCAAGCGGCGTTCTGTCTCGGCAAGGGCGGCCTCCAGCGGTGCCCGGCAATCGACGCGCCCGGCCTGCGCCGTTTCTCACCGCTTTCACGCTGCCGGGGCCACCTGCGCGAAACCTCAGAAAACCGCCGCGAGATCGGGCGTTGGCACGATATTTGTCCACCCTAGGCATGCCCCTTCGGTCTGCGGCCAGGTGCAGCGCCGTTTCGAGACACCACCGTAATCCATGCTGCCCGTCGCACCACTCTGACAAACCACGCGCCTCCAATCCCGGTCGCGCCCGCGACCTATGCCGCGCGACCGACCTCTAACGATGTGAGAGATAGCGCCGCACGCCCCAAGGTCCATCACCGGCGGTTGGCGGCACAGCGCCCCCCGTGCCGCCTAGCCGGCAAAGCACAGCTTGTTTCCGTCCGGGTCCCGCGCGTAGGCCGAGAACCGCGGTCCCCGCTGGTCCGGCACACCCTCGCACCTGCCCCCGAGTGCGAGCGCTCTTTCGTGAAACCGTCGGACCTCGTCTGCGGATCCCACGTTGAAACCGATCATGGTCCCATTGCCCCCCGTGGCAGGCTGCTCGTCGAACGGGATCGCTGCCGCAAATGCGAAGTCCTCGCCCAGCCAATAGGTCATCCGGTCCGATGGCCTGACGCAACTCACGCCCGCCCCTTCGAATAAGCCGGTGTAAAACGCCACCGCTGCGGCCATGTCGTTCGTTCCGACGACGAAATAATCCATCTTCATCTGTTGGTTTCCCATGTGCAGTCGTTGATCCTTGCCCACTCCGGGGCGCAAAGCAGAGAGCGCGGCGCGGCAGACATGGCCCGATCCGAAACTCTCATCCCCGCTATATGGATAACTATGACAATTTATGTCTTATTTGATTCATGGCACGGACAAATGCACATGGCAGGCTGAGGCGAATGGAAATGCTGGCCGTTCAGCTGAAGCAAGAGGCGCATTGCACCGTCGCGGACCTTGCCCGACAGCATGGTGTCAGCGCGCGCACGATCGCACGGGATCTGTCCCTCATGCGGGATCAGGGTATGCAGATCGACGCGGATCGCGGACGCGGCGGCGGGGTGCGTCTCGACCGAAACTGGGGGGTTGGCCGGCTGAACCTGAGCTATTCCGAGGCGGTCGACCTTCTCATCAGCATCGCTGTCGCCGAGCAAATGAACTCCCCCATGTTCCTTGCGAGCCTCGGCTCGGTGAGGCGACAGTTGGTGGCCTCTTTCTCCCCCGCCAAACGCGACAGGGTGAACAGCCTCAAGTCGCGCATTCTGATCGGAGTCACGGCATCCACCTATGTTCAACAAAGCGTCAACACCCCACCGGCGCGCGTCGTGCAATCCCTGCACAGGGCCTTTGTTGATCAGGAAACGCTGGAGATACGCTATCGGAGAGAAGACGGCACCACGTCTGACCGCGTGATCGAGCCTCACTATCTCCTGCTGAAATATCCGGTCTGGTATGTGGTCGCGCAGGATCATCTCAGGCAAGCGCCGCGGACATTCAGATGCGACCGGATTCTTTCCGCCAATGGGCAAGGCGCCCAGTTCCGCCTGTTGCCAAAGGCGACGTTCCAGCAGTCCCTGGTCAGTGACGGTCTTCTGGGCTGATCGCGCTGTCCGTCTGCGCAGCAAGCGATCTTTGCGGCGGTCAAGCTTCGGTGATCGGATCGTCCTCGGACCTGACCCTGCCCCGGCACGGCTCCGTCCCGGCTCGTCGCGCGCGTCCCGGGACAGGGCACATTCCCTTTGCCCAATCGCCAAATGCCCTCGATATCCCAACACCGCACTCTGACCGAAGGCGCCCTGTCCCAAGGATCTTGCATTCCGTCCGCCACGGCGGGTCGCACGAACCCGGCCCTTCGATATGGTGTCCGGCGCGGCCCGCGTGGCACTGGTTCCCAAGATCGTCAGACCGTGTGCGTCCCTTCCGCGGCGGCTATTGCGATCCACACACCAGCGTCGCACGTCGTGAATCGTCCGGCGCGTGCGCGTCTGCCGTTCGCACCCCGTTGTTGAAGCTGTTACCGGCAAACTCGGCCGGAGTTGGAGACAGACGGAAACGTCCGGACGAGGCACCTGCGACCGTGGGGCTCGTGGAGGCACTTGCCTCGGGCGCCGCTTCGGCCATCCCGGCGCCAACGCGAATGGTGTCTCGTCCCCCGACGCGTCGAAATCCCTAAGAAATCGTGAAGACGCCCCTGCAACCCACTGATTTTATTGTGTCGTGAAGATGTCTCACGATGAGACACCCGGTCTCTTCCATCCCCTAGCTCTGGTCGTGCCACCGTGCCGGCCGCTTCTCGAAGAAGGCCGCGATCCCCTCCGCCGCCTCCTCGCTCTCCCATCTGCGGGCCAGCGCCTCGACCGTCTCCGCGATGGTCGCCTCGTCGATGGCCGGCCCGAGGCGGCGCAGCAGCGCCTTGGCCTCCGAAACCGCCCCCGGTGCGACCGAAAGATACGGGGTCACCTCCGCCTCCACCGCCGCGTCGAGTTCCTCCGCCGGCACCGACCGCGCCAGCAGCCCCAGTGCCTGCGCCTCGCCCGCCGGGAACAGCCGCGCCGACATGAACACCCGCCGCGCCATCGCCTCCCCCATGCGCGCCACCACGTAGGGCCCGATGGTCGCGGGGATGAGGCCCAGCCGGGTCTCCGTGAACCCGAAACGCGCCGTCTCGGCGGCCACCGCAACGTCGCAGACCGAGATCAGCCCCAGTCCGCCGCCGAACGCATTCCCGTGAACCCGGCCGATCAGCGGCTTGGGGCAGGTATTCAGCGCCTGAAGCATCCGCGCCAGCCGCGTCGCCTCTCTCGCACGCGCCGCCGCACCCGCGTCTCGCTGAGCCTGCATCCAACCAAGGTCGCCCCCCGCGCAGAACGAGCGCCCCTCGCCCGCCAGCACGATGACCCGAACAGCGGGATCGGCGCCGAGCCGGTTCGTGGCGTCGGTCACCTCATCCATCATCCGCGCCGACAGCGCATTGTGTTTCTCAGCCCGCGCCAGCGAGAGGCGCGCCACGCCGCGCATGTCCACCGTCACAGCTACGTTTTCCATCCTCGTCCCCTCCTGCCTGTTCGCGCCAAATCCGTCCGCCCCACACAACGCGCCGATAGCCCCCCGCCCCGATCAATCGCCGGCACTGCTGCCTCCCTCGGAGTCGGGCCGCGCAGCGCCTGCGGCGCTGTCTCCGTATCACGCCTGGTCTCGATTCTTGCCCCGCAAGGACACTGCGAAGTTCGCTGCCTCGGCCACCGCGTCGGCATCGAGACCGACATCCAGCCCCATGGCCTGCAGACGCGCCAGCACCGCCTCGGTCGCAACGTTCCCGGCTGCACCCGGCGCGTAGGGACATCCACCAAGCCCGCCGACAGACCCGTCGAAAACCCGCAGGCCGCGCTCCAGGGACAGGGCGATGTTGTCCAATGCCCGTCCCCCTGTGTCGTGATAATGTCCCGCCAGGCAGTCTGGCGGAAGTGCGGCCAATACCGCGTCGAGCATTGCGCCAATAGTTTTGGGCGTAGCCCGCCCGATGGTGTCACCGAGGGAGATCTCGTAGACCCCGAGTGCCGCCAGACGCTCGGCGGTTCGCACAACCTGCGCCGGGGGAACGGCCCCGTCGAACGGGCAATCGGTGACACAGGAGACATAGCCGCGTACGGGTAGGCCGACATCCGCCGCCGCCGCAACCACCGGCGCGATCCGCGCGAAACTCTCATCGATGGAACAGTTGAGATTGGCACGACTGAACCCTTCGGAGGCGCTGACGAACACCGCCACCTCGTCAGCCCCTGCCGCCACCGCTCGTTCCAGTCCCATCAGGTTCGGCACCAGCGCCGCGTAAGAGACGCCGGCGACCCGGTCGATCCCGGCCAGAACCTCGTCCGAACTCGCCATCTGCGGCACCCACTTCGGACTTACGAAACTCGCAACCTCGATCCGCCGGAATCCGGCCCGTCCGAGCAGATCCACCAACCGAATCTTGTCGGCGACGGCAATCGGATGGGGTTCGTTTTGCAGCCCGTCGCGTGGACCGACCTCGAAGATCTCAACGCTATCCATCACGCCTCCCAGTGCCCCCCCGTTCCCGCAGGTTTCCCCGTGGCGCGCGCCGCGCGCGCGCCCGGCCCAACCCCGAGCAAGTGCGCCAGCACGCCGCCGAGGGGGCGGGAGCCACCCGCCTCATGCGTCCCACGCCGGGTAGAAATGTTGTGTGTAGAGCGGCGCCTCGTCGGATTTCGGCAGCGATGCGCGATAGGCTGCCCGTTCGCCGCAGCGTTCCATCCAGGCATGCAGGGCCGGAAAGGGCTCGGTTCTGGCGAAGTGGCGTCCCATGTAGACGGCCTGCCCGACGCTCACATCCGCCGCGGAAAACCCGCCGTCCAGCAGCCATGCGCGCCCCGCCAGCCGTGCGTCCAGCGCTGCGTAGCATTTGCCCAGCCGCGCCGCCTCCAGCTTCATGATCACCGGACTGCGCATTGCATCCTCATAGAGCGCCACGTGCTGCTGGGTCAGCGCGGCAGTGTGCTGGCTCACGGTTTCGGCGAAATGCACCCATATCAGCCAGTCGGTGCGTTCGGGATGATCCACCGCCCGTCCCAGCCCGGCCTCCGGAAAGCGCTCGCACAGAACTTCGGTAATCGCTCCGCTCTCCCATATCGTCTTCCCGTCAAGTTCCAGCGCCGGCACCCGTCCCGCGGGATTGAGGGCCAGAAATTCCGCCTGCCGGAGATTCCTGCCGAAAGCATGTGTAACGACCTCGAACTCGCATCCGATCTCACCCAGCAACCAGAGCGCCCGCATCGAACGCGTTTGCGGGCAATGGTGCAGCCGGATCATGCCGCGTTCTCCCCTGCATCGGTCGCCTCGTCCTCCAACCGGATCAGGGCGTCATGCGCGGCCACCTGTGCACCCGCGCTGACGAGCACCTCGGCAATGGTGCCATCGCGTACAGCGGTCAGCGTATGTTCCATTTTCATGGCCTCCAGCACCGCCAAAGGCTCGCCGGCAGAAATCGACTGACCTCGTGCGACCAGAACCTGCCGCACCACGCCCGGCATCGGCGCCTCCAAGACGTTGCCGCCCGTCGCCGCAGCCGTGCCGCGCGCCAACGGATCGGGCAGCGTGAATTCCCAGGGCTGTCCGGCAAAAACCACCACTGCGCCGGGCAGGAGCCGAGCCGGTCCGGGCGCGCGTGCCTCGCCGATCAGCCAGTCCTCACCACCCCGCCGGCATCGGAACGAACGCCCGTCCAGTTCAGCGTCGACCCGGTTACCGGAACAGGCCAGCCTGACAGTCCAACACGCCTCTCCACGGTGCAGTACCACGGTACGAACCATCTGTGCCCACAGCGAGAACCCTTCGAACTCGGCCACAGCCCCACCCAGCCCCGCCGCTCCAAGGGCGGCACAGACGACAACCTCGTCCGACGGCGTTTCCGGTCCGGTCAATGCATCGAGGTCTCGCTCGATGAGCCCCGTATCCACACGGCCCGCGGCAAAGTCCGGATGCCGCGTCAAGGCTTCCAGAAACCCGATGTTGGTAATGGTGCCGCCCACTTCCGTCGCGGCCAGCGACCGCCCGAGCCGCGCCAGTGCCACGCCGCGCGAGGGGCCATGGGTGATAACCTTCGCGATCATCGGATCGTACCAGGGGACGATGTCGTCGCCCTGGCGCACACCGCTGTCGACCCGCGCCGCCGGGTCGAAGGCGAGATGCTGCAACCTCCCCGTCGCGGGCAAGAAACCCGCCGGTACATCTTCTGCATACAGCCGCGCCTCGAACGCATGGCCGACGAGCGGGATGTTTTCCTGATCCAGGGGCAGCGGCTCGCCCGAGGCAACTCTGAGTTGCCATTCGACGAGATCGAAACCCGTCACCGCCTCGGTCACCGGATGTTCCACCTGCAACCGGGTGTTCATCTCCATGAACCAGAAGCCGTCAGGCCGGAGCGGCCCGCTGCCGTCGACGATGAACTCCACCGTCCCTGCACCCACGTAGCCGATCGCCTCGGCCGCCCGCACGGCCGCGTGCCCCATCGCCGCGCGCATCTCCACCGTCATCCCCGGTGCCGGCGCCTCCTCGATCACCTTTTGATGCCGCCGCTGAAGCGAGCAATCTCGCTCGTGAAGATGCACCGCGCGCCCGTGGCTGTCGCCGAACACCTGCACCTCGATATGGCGCGGGCGGTCAACGTATTTCTCCACCAGCACCGCCGCATTTCCGAAGGCCGACTGCGCCTCTGCCTGGGCCGACGAGAGAGCGGCGGCGAAATCCTCGGCCCGCAACACGCGCCGCATTCCCTTACCGCCGCCACCGGCCACGGCCTTGATCAGAACCGGGTAACCGATCCGCTCGGCTTCGCTGGCCAGCCGCTCGGGTGACTGGTCGTCCCCGTGATAGCCCGGCACCACGGGCACGCCCGCCTCTGCCATCCGACGCTTCGCCGCGTCCTTCAACCCCATCGCCCGGATCGCCGGGGCCGGCGGGCCGACGAAGATCAGCCCCGCGGCTTCCACTGCCTCCACGAACTCCGGGTTCTCTGACAGAAACCCGTAGCCGGGGTGGATTGCCTCCGCCCCAGAAGCCACGGCCGCCGCGATCACCCGAGCGCCATCAAGATAGCTCTCCGCCGGCGCGGCGCCGCCGATGTGCACGGCCTCGTCTGCCATTTCCGTGTGGAGCGCACCCGTGTCGGCATCGGAATAGACCGCGACGGTGGAAATCCCCATTCCCCGCGCTGTCCGTATCACGCGGCAGGCAATCTCGCCCCGGTTCGCGATCAGCAACTTTCGGATCATCGACCCGTTCTCCCCTCCTGCTCCCGCGCGCTGTGGCGAACGCGGGATCGGCGGGCGGGAGCGCGCACCGCGGCGCGCGGCTCTCCGCCAACCTGACGACAATTACATTCGGAACACTCCGAACCGCGTCTCCTCGACCGCTGAGTTCAACGCCGCTCGGAGGCTCAGGCCCAGCACGTCCCGGCTCTTTCGCGGGTCGATCACCCCGTCGTCCCAAAGCCGGGCGCTGGCATAGAGTGGATGAGCCTGGGTGGCGAACATCTCCTCGGTTGGCCGGCGAAAGGCGGCCTCTTCCTCCGCGGACCACGCGCCGCCCGTGCTTTCGATCGCCGCGCGCTTCACCTGTGCCAGAACGCCGGCCGCCTGCGCCCCGCCCATCACAGAGATCCGACTGTTGGGCCAGGTCCAGAGAAACCGCGGCTGGTAGGCGCGGCCCGCCATTCCGTAGTTGCCCGCGCCGAACGAACCGCCCACCAACAGCGTGATCTTCGGAACCGCGGTGGTCGCAACCGCGGTGACCATCTTTGCCCCGTGCCGGGCGATGCCCTCGTTCTCGTATTTCCGGCCCACCATGAAGCCGGTGATGTTCTGAAGGAAGACAAGCGGGATCTTGCGTTGCGAACACAGCTCCACGAAATGCGCGCCTTTCTGCGCGGCTTCCGAAAAGAGCACCCCGTTGTTCGCCACGATCCCCACCGGGCAGCCGTGGACATGGGCGAAACCGGTGACCAGCGTCTCCCCGAAGCGCGCCTTGAACTCGTCCAGCCGCGAACCGTCTACGATCCGGGCAATCACCTCCCGGATGTCGTAGGGTACAGACAGGCTCTCGGGCACCACGCCCAGAATCTCGTCAGGATCGTAGGCGGGGGCTTCCGGCGTCGCCCAATCCGACCCGACCTGCGGCGCGGGCCCCAGAGACCCGACCGCCCGCCGCGCCAATGCGAGCGCGTGGGCATCATCCACGGCCAGATAATCGGCCACGCCGGAGAGCCGCGTGTGCACGTCCCCGCCGCCCAGATCCTCCGCTGTCACCACCTCGCCCGTGGCCGCCTTCACCAGCGGCGGACCGGCGAGAAAGATCGTCCCCTGCTCCTTCACGATGATCGTCACGTCCGACATTGCCGGCACATAGGCGCCGCCCGCCGTGCAGGAGCCCATCACGACCGCGATCTGCGCGATTCCCGCCGCCGACATGCGCGCCTGGTTGTAGAAAATGCGGCCGAAATGATCCCGGTCGGGAAAGACCTCGTCCTGCATCGGCAGGTTCGCACCGCCGGAGTCCACGAGGTACACGCACGGCAAGCGGCATTCGGCAGCAATCTCCTGCGCACGCAGGTGCTTCTTCACGGTGATCGGATAGTAGGTGCCGCCCTTCACGGTGGCATCATTGCAAACGACCATGACATCGCGCCCCATGACGCGCCCGATGCCGGCGACAACGCCGGCGCAGGGCGCAGCGCCATCGTAGAGCCCGTGCGCGGCCACGGCGCCGATCTCAAGGAACGGCGAACCAGCGTCCAGCAAATTCGCCACCCGCTCTCTCGGGAGCATCTTGCCGCGCGACGTATGCCGCGCCCGCGCCCGGTCACCGCCCCCCGCAGCGGCCAGTTCGGCGGCTTGCTCGATCTCGCGCAGCGCCTCCAGATGCGCGGCGTGGTTGGCACGAAACGTCTCCGAACCGGGGGATGCCTGACTGAGCAGCTTCATACGGCGTCGCTTTCCTGACGTGCGGCGGCGTGCTCCTCCGATGGCCCCTCCAGGAGCCGTCGCGCCATCAGCCAGCGCATCCGGTAGCCGTAGCGCGCGGCGCGGCTCACATCGGTCTGGAAACTGGCGTTGACCACGGCGGCGACGGCACCACCCACAACCGGGACGACCTGCCCTGCCTTGCGCCCGGCGAGCGATACGCCGAGTTGGCGGGCAATTCGCTCGACGACCTTGTCCGAGAGCCACCGACCGCCACTGTCGAGCACCAATCGGCCTTCCGGGCTGGCCAGAAATGCGGCCATGTCCGCAAGCGTGGCCAGGGCCTCTGCGCGGCCGCGCTCGCCGGCTTCGGCGGCGACTTGCAGCACCATCAGCCGGTAGGCGCGCTCTTCATCGCTGTCGTCGTTGAACCCGAAGGCCGCGCCGGTTGCGCGCACGTTGCGCGCCGCCATGGCGATGGTGGCGGGTATATCGGCGGTCATTCCAGCGGCTCCCAGCCAGCCGGCAGCCCCCCCGGAGGCCGCATTGGCGCTCGCGGCCCATGCTTGCACGCGACGTGCGGCAGCCTCGCACGCGGCGAGATCCTCAACAGAATGGCGGGTCCAATCCGCTGGAATTGTGTATCCCACGGCCCGGTCTGCCAGCTTCAACCCGTGGCTCACCATGCGCGGCGGTATCATGCGCGCCACCAGCCCGCCGACCGGCGCCGTCAACCGTTCGGCGCCCCGCCCCATGCGCGTAGGTTTGCGATCCTCGAAGGCCCGTTGGCGCTCCAGCGCCTCGCGCAAGATGTCCGCCGCCAGATGCGGTCTGCGATTCGTGATCGGGCTCATGTCAGAACGTCCTCCGTCGCGATCCGGCGCAGTTCCCGCCGAATGATCTTTCCACTGATCGTCATGGGAAGGCTCTCCACGAAATGGATGATGCGGGGATATTCGTGCGCCGCGAGCCGCGTTTTCACGTGGGTCTGAAGCGCCTTGCGGGTAGCGTCGCCCGGTTCATGACCCTCCCGCAGCATGACAAAGGCGGTCACGGCTTCCGTCCGCCGCGGATCGGGCGTGCCGACGACCCCGCAGCTCGCCACGGCCGGGTGGGTCAGCAGGCAATCCTCCACCTCGCCAGGTCCGATCCGGTAGCCCGCCGAGGTGATCACGTCGTCATCGCGGCCCTTGAAGCGCAACTCGTCCCCGTCGCGAATGCCGCGGTCGCCGGTCAGCATCCAGTCGCCGCGGAACTTCTCTGCAGTGGCGCGTGGATTTCTCCAATATTCCAGCATCATAGAAGCCGATCCTCTGCGCACCGCGATCTCGCCCTCGCCCTCCTGTGGGCGCCCGTCCGGGCCTATCACGTCGACCTCATGTCCGGGCGCCGGGCGGCCCATGCAGCCGGGCTTCGGCGCATACCGCGCGGCGCAGGCAGAAACGATCATGTTGCACTCGGTCTGGCCGTAGAATTCGTTGATCGTCAGCCCGAATGCCTGGCGGCCCCAGTCGAGCATCTCGGCCCCGAGCGGTTCGCCACCGGAGGCCACGGAACGCAGCCCCGAAATCTCAACACCTGCCGCTTTCAGCGCACGCAACGCGGTTGGAGGGAAAAACACATTTCTTACAGAGGCCTGCCGGATAATCCTGATGCACTCCTCGGTTGAGAAAGGCGCCATGCGCGCCGCAACCACCGGCACCCCATGCCAGAGCCCCGGCATCAATACGTCGAAGAGACCGCCGATCCAGGCCCAATCCGCTGGCGTCCAGAGCACATCGCCTTGCTGGGGCAGCAGGTCGTGCGACAGTTCCACGCCGGGAAGATGTCCGCGCAAGACGCGATGGGCATGAAGCGCGCCCTTGGGATTGCCGGTTGTTCCGGAGGTGTAGATCATCACCGCCGGGTCGTCCGCCGCCGTATCAGCCGTCTCGAAGCGCGGCCCATCGCACGACAATCCCTCGGGTGTGCAAATTGCAATCGCTTCGGCTACGGCAGTCGAAAGATCGCCCTCGCGCAGCCGCGTCGCCCCGCCCGCGTCGGTCACCAGGCATCGCGCTTCGGAATCCTGAAGGCGCATCGCCAGGGCCTCGGGGCCGAAGAGGGTGAAAAGCGGTATCGAAATCGCCCCGATCTTCCAGATCGCGACATGCGCGGCCGCCGTCCATGGGGACTGGCTGAGCAGCACTCCAACCCGGTCGCCCCGACCGATACCGCGTTCCACGAGACGGTAGGCCAGCGCGTCGGCCATGCCCTGCAACGCGCGATAGGTTGTCTTCTGCAGCCCGTCCGCCCGCGGCTCGATCACCGCCACACGGTTCGGTTCGGCCTCAGCCCACCGGTCGCAGACCTCGGCCGCCATGTTGAGACGCTCTGGAATTTGCCAGCCGTCGCGCGCAACCGCCTCGAATGTCGGCCCGCCATTCATCGCCCAGCCCTTTCCGCGGGCGCAGCCCGTGCCGATGCGCTGCGCGCATCGACCACCGCGCGAGGATCCATGATCCCGCGCAACCCGCCCGCCACCGGCGGCACCGCCCGTTGTTCACGCGCCCCGTCCATCCAATATGCACGGGCGACCCTCATGGCATCAGCAGGCTCGGGTCGACCTGTGCGCCAACCGACCGGAGCTTGGCGAAGCGCAGTGCCTGAACGTGGTAGGTACAGGAAACCGCCTCTTCCGCCGGGAGATCGTCGCACTGCCCGAGTGCGCCATTTTCGATGTCGGTCAGGATTTCCCGATACCGCTCCTTGGCAAAGTCCGGGACGCCATCGAGTTCCACTGGAAGACGTGCGAGCAAGCCGTCGGCCCGTGCGGACAGGGCAGATGACATCGCAGTCTCACAGGCCGCAAGGTCGTCTGCGCAGGACCTGTGGGCCTCGTTGAAGCAGACAATCGTCGAGTTCGCCACGTCGCGGCTGACCGCACTCTCCACGAGACAGGCGTCCATGGCGGCTAGGACACCCGCCGAAAGCTCTTCGGCCGACAGGCTTCCGGCACCTGCGATTCCAGCCACCGCAAGAACGATCTGCCCGAATGCCTTGCTGCCCCGGCTACTGGCCATCGTTCAACCGCCGCTCCAGTTCAAGCGCCTGGCGCCCGGTCAGGTCCATCAAGCAGGCAAGCGTCGCCGGCCCGCCACCGGTGCCATTGCCCCACTGGGCGCGCTCATAGTCGCAAGTCGCATCGCGATAAGGAATCCAGGCCCGCTGCATCCCGCGCAGAGCCTCCGCCAGCGATGGCACGGTTGCGCCAAGCTGCGTCATCTCCGCATCCATCGCCTTCTCGCGCTGCATGAGCGGCCCATAGGCCGCGTTCAACCGCGCGTCCCAGAAAACCAACTCTTGGTCGAAGCAATAGCCCATGCCAACCGTCGTATATCCCATCTCGTTCGACGCCATGCAGGCTTCGGCCGCGACACCGATGCAGGCTTGCTGCGCGACGAAATCAGGTGCCCCCGCGAGGCAGGACAGCGCCGGGGTTGGGTCGAAGTGCGGCGTCTCCTGAGCCGATACAGCCAGCGGAGAAATCGCGACGGCGGCGCAGATCGCGCGCGTGATACATCCCATCATAGTTCAGGGTTCTCCTTGATTGCCCGAACTTCCTGGCCGAGCAGATGGCTGACCGCGAAGCGAATGGCCACCAACAAGCCAAGAAAGATCAGATCTCCGAGATCCAGGCTCAGCGCGGTGTGGATGATGTCGGAGACAATGAAGATCATAAGCCCGGCCAATATGTACCGCCCGAGTTGAATACGCTCGCCGTTGATGATCCGCGCGCGCGAGGCTTCCTCCGCCTTGGTCTCCGCCCGCACGAAGCCGGCAAGAAACCGCAGGGCGCCGACCAGCATGACCAGGATGGCCATCACGTCCACGGCCGCCGCCACCAGTTCCAGAAAATGCACCAGATTTGGGAAATCCGCATGCAGCAGGCTTGGTGTGCCCTGCCAGAATGCGCCTTGGTCTTCCACGTTTCATCCTCTCGCCGCCATCAACTCGCGACCGATGAGCATCCTGCGAATCTCCGAGGTGCCCGCACCGATCTCCATCAGTTTGGCATCCCTGAAGAGCCGGCTCACGGGGGAATCGTTCATGAACCCCGCACCACCCATGGCCTGCACCGCCTGATGCGCCTGCGTCATGGCGACTTCGGAGGCATAGAGCACGCAGGCAGCCGCGTCCTGCCGGGTGACTTCACCCCTGTCGCAGGATTTCGCGACCTCGTAAACATAGGCCCGCGCGGTGTTCAGCGCGGTGTACATATCGGCGATCTTTGCCTGCATGAGTTGGAAGTTTCCGATGGGCTGGCCGAACTGCTGCCGCTCGTGCAGATAGGGCATGATCTCGTCGAGACAGGCGGCAATGATCCCTGGCCCGATGGCCGCCAGCACGACGCGCTCGTAGTCGAGCCCGGACATCAGCACCAGCACGCCCTTGCCTTCCTCCCCGAGGACATTCTCGAACGGTACTTCGACATCCTTGAAAACCAACTCTGCTGTGTTGGACCCGCGCATGCCGAGCTTGTCGAAATGCAGGCTCGTGGAGAATCCTGCCATCGTCCTCTCGACGATGAAGGCGGTAATGCCCTTTGCCCCGGCCTCCGGGTCGGTCTTGGCGTAGACAACCAGCGTGTCGGCGTCCGGACCGTTGGTGATCCAGTATTTCGTCCCGTTAAGCAGGTAGTGGCCGTTTCGCTTCTCCGCCCGCAGCTTCATTGAGACAACGTCGGAGCCGGCACCGGCCTCTGACATGGCCAGCGCCCCTACATGCTCACCGGAGATCAGTTTCGGCAGGTAACGGTGTTTTTGCTCCTCGCTGCCATTCAGCTTGATCTGGTTGACGCAGAGGTTGGAATGCGCACCGTAAGAGAGCGATACTGACGCCGAGGCGCGTGCTATCTCCTCCACGGCAATGGCATGGGAGAGATAGGACATACCGGCGCCGCCGTATTCCTCTGGAACGGTGACGCCCAAAAGGCCAAGCTCCCCCATTTCACGCCAAAGGTCGGCGGGAAACTCGTTCGTGGCGTCGATCTTGGCCGCCATCGGCTTCACCCGATCCTGCGCCCAACGATGCACCATGTCGCGCAATGCGCTGGCTTCCTCGCCGATATCGAAGCTCATCGTCGCGTGGAACATGCCAACAGGGCCTCCCCTCCCCGTTATTGAACGCTCGTTCAAATACTAGACAGAACCTTGCTGCCGGGTCAATCCGGTGCGTGTACCCACGTCGTTTTCCCAGGCACCACGGTGAGCGTCAGCAAGCCAACAAGGTACATTCGCTTGCGCCAAAACGGAACGCGTCACCGGCGCGGCACCGCTCTCTCAGCGGCGCGACGACGCCCCGACCGGCGTCAGGCCGTTGCCGTGGCGCGGGCGGCGGATTTGATCATGTCGGCGGCCTTCTCAGCGATCATGATCGTCGGCGCATTGGTATTGCCGGATGTAATGCATGGCATCACGGACGCATCAACAACCCGCAGCCTCTCGACGCCATTGACCCGCAGTTCGGCGTCGACCACAGCCTCGGGATCGGTACCCATTCGGGCGGTCCCAATCGGGTGAAAAATCGTAGAGGCGATCCGCCCTGCCCCCTCGGCCAATTCGGCATCGGTCTGACACTGCGGCCCCGGCTTGAACTCCTCTGGGCTGTACTGCGCCAGCGGTGCCTGTTCCATGACCTTCCGCGTCAGTCGAATCGCGCGTGCCGCCACCAGCCGATCCCGCTCGGTCGACAGGTAATTCGGCTGGATCTCCGGATGGTCGGACGGCTTCGGTGACGCGATCCGCACGTGGCCCCGGCTTTCCGGGCGCAGGTTGCAAACACTTGCCGTGATCGCCGGAAAATCATGCGGCGGCTGCCCGAAAGCGTCGAGCGTGACCGGTTGCACGTGGAATTCGAGGTCGGGTGTCGCGACATCTGGCGAGGAATATGCGAAGGCACCGAGTTGACTTGGGGCCATGGACATCGGCCCGGAGCGCGTGAGCAGGTATTCCAGCCCAATCCGTGCCTTGCCCAGCATCGTTGCCGACATCGTGTTGAGCGTCAGCACATTTTGAACCTTGTAGGCACAGCGGATCTGCAAGTGATCCTGGAGGTTTGCCCCGATACCCGCGTTCTCGTGCAGAACGTCGATACCATGTGACTGCAGCAGATCGCCGGGACCGACACCTGAGAGTTGGAGGATCTGCGGCGAGCCGATGGAACCGGAGGCGAGGATCACCTCGCCCCGTGCCCGCACCTCCGCCAACTGCCCCTCTCGCCGAAACCGGACCCCCACCGCGCGCCGGCCGTCGAAGATCAGCCGTTCCGCCTGGGACTTCGTCATCACCGTCAGGTTCGGCCGCGACCGCGCTGGCTTGAGAAAGCCCTTCGCAGCGCTCCATCGCCAACCTTTGCGCTGGTTCACCTTGAAGTATCCGACGCCGAAATTGTCACCCCGGTTGAAATCGGACGTTTCCGGGATACCCGCGGCCACGGCGGCGGCCTTCCAGGCATCGAGGATCTCCCAATGCAGGCGTTGCTCTTCCACCCGCAGTTCGCCGCCTGCACCGTGGGCGTCGTCGGCACCCTCGTAGTAGTCCTCCGACTTCATGAAATAAGGCAGCACATCGTCCCAGCCCCAGCCGGACAGGCCCATCTGCCGCCATCCATCGTAGTCGGCCGCCTGCCCGCGCAAATAGAGCATCCCGTTGATCGAGGAGCAGCCGCCGATCAGCCGCCCACGCGGGTACAGCAACGAACGACCCAGCAGTCCATCGCAGGGCTGGGTTTTGTATCCCCAATCGGTGCGGGGGTTGCCGATGCAATACAGGTAGCCGACGGGGATGTGCACCCAGTGGTAGTTGTCGCTGCCACCCGCTTCCAACAACAGGACTCGCGTCTCCGGCTGCTCGCTCAGCCGGTTGGCCAGAACGCAGCCGGAGCTGCCGGCGCCGACGATCACGTAGTCATATGTCCCGAATTCTTCCATCCCGTCCTCCACACGCCGCCCACCGGCGCCACGATTGGCCGGGCCGGATTGGCGCCTATTTGAGACAGACCGAGCTGCAAAAAGGAATTTTCGATTTTGCACAATTACTGTCTATTTTCGTTCAGTAAGCGACTACGATAGGCTTCCGAAAGAGGACAGCACATGACCGATCGTTTCGACTGGAACGACATCCATTACTTCCTGGAAACCGCCCGCGCCGGGCGGATCAGCCGTGCGGCAAAGCGGATGGGCGTCAGCCACACCACTGTTGCGCGTCATCTTTCGCGTCTGGACATGCGACTGAAAAACCGTCTGTTCGACGCGGATGCCGACGGCTACACGCTGACTGAGGCCGGCAATGCGCTGTTGCCACTCGCCGAAGAGATGGAGGCAACCGCGCTTGCGGTACTCGACAGGTTGCAACGCCCGGGCGCATTGCAAGGCCGCGTTCGGATCGGCGCGCCCGACGGGCTCGGCAATGCGATGCTGTCACGCGCCCTGCCCGCGCTGGCCCGCCTCGAACCCTCGCTCGAGATCGAACTGGTGCCCGTCCCTTCCAGCCACAAGCTCTGGAACCGTGACGTCGACATCGCCGTCAGCCTCGACAGGCCGCAAACCGGCCGGTTGGTGATGCAGAAACTCGTCGACTATGAATTGCGTCTTTACGGCTCTCCGGATCTGCTAGCCACTTACGGGCAGCCGGTCACGCGCGAGGACTTACTGCGGCTGCCCTTCGTCGGCTACATTGACGAGTTGCTCTACACCGCTGAACTCGATTTCAACCGAAGGCTGCACCCGGATATCCGCACCGGCTACAAGGCAGCAACCGTGCAAGCGCAACTCGATGCGGTGATCGGCGGTGTGGGCCTCGGCGTACTGCCATGTTTCATGGCGCGCGGACGTGACCTGTTGCCCGTCATGCCGAAAACCGTTGGCTTCACTCGCGCTTATTGGCTGCTCT
The DNA here is from genome assembly GCF_001509585.1 of Tropicimonas marinistellae. GTDB lineage: Bacteria > Pseudomonadota > Alphaproteobacteria > Rhodobacterales > Rhodobacteraceae > Tropicimonas > Tropicimonas marinistellae. The sequence continues at coordinate 411,386 of NZ_LNCI01000005.1, forward strand.
ACTCCGAGGATGATCGGGAGAGCGCGCGCATTCGACGTGTCGCCGCCTTTATCCGCGACGCGGTCCAATCCCGTCAGGCGGACTTCAGGTTCAATCCAGAACACGACGGGGCACCCGCCACGTAGCGTTCCCTCGGAAAGCTCATATCTTCCAGAAGGAAAACGCGCCCCAGGCAATTGCCAGACCGAGCGGCGCCCACATGGGCGGCCCCACGAAGCCAAGCCACGCCAGGAAGATATAGGCCGAGCCGAGGAGCGTGATGAAGAGCCTATCGCCCCGTGTCGTGGTCAGACCGAGCACGCCAGTCCGCTCCGCACCGCCGGGCCAGCGAAGTTCCAGAAGCGCCATCAACCCGATACAGCTGAAGATGAACACGAAGAATGCGAGCGTCGCCCGCGTCCAGGCCATCCAGAAGCCCGAGAACATCGGCTCTGTCCACCATTTCGCCCAGGAGAACACCTCCTCCTGCGGTTTGCCGACATTCCCCCAGCCGGCCTGCTGGGCGAGTGCCGCGGCCGGGATAAGGAGCAGGACCAGACCGAGGCGCAGCATCAAACTCTCCCCAGGGCAAAGCCCTTGGCGATGTAGTTGCGGACGAAGTAGATCACGATAGCGCCCGGAATGATCGTCAGAACCCCAGCCGCCGCCAGCAACCCCAGCTCGTAGCCCGCGCTGGAGGCGGTCCGCGTCATGACCGCTGCGATGGGCTTGGCATGGACAGCGGTGAGCGTCTTGGCCAGCAGCAGTTCCACCCAGGAGAACATGAAGAGGAAGAAGGCCGTCACACCAATGCCGGCCTTGATCGTCGGCACGAAGATTGTTGTGAAGAACCGCGGGAAGGAATAGCCGTCGACGAAAGCGCTTTCGTCAAGCTCGCGCGGAATGCCCGACATGAAGCCTTCAAGAATCCACACCGCCAGCGGGATGTTGAACAGACAATGGGCGAGCGCCACCGCCAGGTGCGTATCGAAGAGCCCGACCGCCGAATAGAGCTGGAAGAAGGGCAGCGCGAAGACGGCGACCGGTGCCATCCGGTTCGTGAGCAGCCAGAAGAAGAGATGCTTGTCGCCCATGAAGCTGTAGCGCGAGAACGCATAGGCAGCCGGCAGTGCGGCCAGCAGCGAAATCACCGTGTTCAGAGAGACATAGAAGATCGAGTTGAAGTACCCCCAGTACCATGTCGGATCGGTGAAGATCGTCCGGTAATTGTCCAGCGTCCATTCCTGCGGAAAGAGCGAGAAGCCCCCGAGGATCTCGTTGGTGGTCTTGAAGCTCATCGCCACCAGCCAGTAGATCGGCAGCATCAGGAACAGGATGTAGAGGATCGGTACGAGGCTGCGGGGTCTCATTGCTCGTCCTTTGTCATGATGGTGTAGAAGAGCCACGACACGAGAAGCGTGAAGGCGAAGTAGATCAGCGACATCGCCGCCGCCGGCCCGAGATCGAACTGGCCGAGCGCGACCTTGACCAGGTCGATGGACAGGAAGGTCGTGGAGTTGCCCGGCCCACCGCCGGTCAGCACGAAGGGCTCGGTATAGATGTTGAAACTGTCCATGAAGCGCAAAAGGATCGCGATGGTCAGCACCCGCTTCATTTTCGGCAGCTGGATGTAACGGAAGATCGCCCAGTTCGACGCAGCGTCGATCTTGGCCGCCTGGTAATATGCCTCTGGTATGGAGATCAGCCCCGCATAGGCCAGCAGCACCACGAGCGAGGTCCAGTGCCAGACATCCATGACGATCACCGTGACCCAGGCCGCCACCGGGCTTTGGGTCATGTTGTAATCGATCCCCAGCACGGTGTTCAGGAAATACCCAAGCAGGCCGATGTCCGGCAGGGTGAAAATGTTCCACATCGCGCCGACCACGTTCCACGGGATCAGCAGCGGTAGCGACATAAGGACGAGGCAGACCGGCACCCAGAACCCCTTGCGCGGCATTGTCAGCGCAATGGCGACGCCTAGCGGCACTTCGATGATCAGAATTGTTGCGGTAAACAGTATCTGGCGACCTAGCGCGGCGTGGAACCGCTCAGAGCGCAGCACGTCCTCGAACCACCCAAGCCCGTGCCAGAAGAACAGGTTGTCGCCAAAGGTCTCCTGGACGGAGTAATTGACGACCGTCATCAGCGGCACAAGCGCGTTGAAGGCCACCAGGATCAGCACCGGCAGGACGAAGAACCACGCGCGTTGATTTTGCGTCTTCATGCGCCCGTCTCCCGTGTCGCAAGCCAGCCGTCCGCGTAAACCCGCGTATGTGTTGGATCGAACCGCAGGCGGACTTCGCTGCCGGCCTCCGGTGCGGTCCCGTCGAGGACCGCGCTGACTGGCACATCGCCAGCCATCGCCTCAACCACGGTATGACGCCCTATATCGGCGGCCTTGCGGACGATGGCGGGAATGCCGCCTTCGGTGGAAAGCGACACGAATTCCGGGCGCACCCCGATCTCGGCCGCCGCGCCGGAGGGCACATCCGGCACGCCTGCCGTGGGCACCGTGACGCCCTGGAAGGCGACCCGCTGCCCCTCCACCGCGCAGGGCAGGATGTTCATTCCCGGAGAGCCGATGAAATGACCAACGAAGGTGTGGCGCGGGCATTCAAACAGGTCCACCGGCGTTCCGATCTGCACCACCTGCCCTTCCTGCATCACGACCACCTGGTCGGCGAAGGTCAACGCCTCGGTCTGATCGTGCGTGACGTAGATCATCGTCACAGCAATTTTCTGATGCAGTTCCTTGAGCTTGGAACGCAATTTCCATTTCTGCGCCGGGTCGATCACGGTCAGCGGTTCGTCGAACATGATCACGTTCACGTCGTCCCGTACCAATCCACGGCCCATGGAGATCTTCTGCTTGTCGTCAGGCCCCAGACCGGCGGCACGCGTGCGCAGGCGGTCGCCCATCTCCAACATCTCGGCGATTTCTGTCACCCGCGCATCGACCTGTATCGCAGGCACACCCCGGTTGCGCAGCGGAAAGGCGAGATTGTCGTACACGGTCATCGTGTCGTAGATCACCGGGAACTGGAACACCTGCGCGATATTGCGCCGGTCGGGCGGCTCCTCAGTGACGTCTCGATCATTGAACAGCACGCGCCCCTCCGAAGGATGAAGAAGCCCCGATATGATATTGAGAAGCGTTGACTTTCCGCATCCAGACGGTCCGAGGAGTGCATAGGCGCCTCCATCTTTCCACTCCAGATCCATCCGCTTCAGCGCGTAATCCTCCTCGCCCTGCGGCTCGGGCATGTAGCTGTGACGCAGCCCGTCAAGCGTGATCCTAGCCATGGGCGATCCCCTTCGCGGCCAACTGGCCGTCCCCGGCAAAATAGAAACACTGGCCCGGCACCATGTGGAACTGGTGCGGCGCACCCACCCGGTATCGTTGCACCCCCGCGCTCTGGGAGACCCAGATCCGCTCTCCGGACACCGTGAAATGGGCAACGCTTTCGGAGCCGCTCAGTTCCGTGATCCGCACGGTTCCCGTGATCGGCACGGTGGAGTCATCGGTAGAGACCGGCGAAATATGATGCGGCCGGATACCGACCATGTAGCGGCCGTCCGGTAACTGCGCTGCGTCACCATACACCGGCCAGTCGAGCGCATCCCCCAGATGCATGCGCGCACCGCGCTTTTCGACGGGCGCGACATTGATCGGCGGGTCGGAAAAGACCGATGCCGAGGTCAGGTTTTCCGGGTTGCGATAGATTTCCGCTGTGGGGCCAGCTTGCGAAACGCGTCCTTCGTGCATCAGTGCCGTTCGTCCGCCGAGCAGCAGTGCCTCCGTGGGTTCGGACGTGGCATATACGATCACGGTTCCGCGACCGGCCAGCAGTTCCGGAAGTTGCTCCCGCAGTTCCTCGCGTAGCTTGTAGTCGAGGTTGGCCAGCGGCTCATCGAGGAAGATCGCCTTGCTTTCCTTCACGATGGCGCGGGCAAGCGCGGTGCGCTGCTGTTGGCCTCCGGAAAGCTCCTGCGGGCGACGACCCAGCATCGGCCGCAATTGCAGGATATCGGCAGCCTCTTCGACGCGACCTGCGATTTCCGACTTCGGCACGCCCGACACCCGCAGCGGCGAAGCGATATTTTCGAATACCGACAAATGTGGGTAGTTCACGAAAAACTGGTGGACGAGCGAGATGTTTCGTTTCTGAGGGCTTCGCCCGGTTACATCCTCGCCATCCACAAGGATCTGCCCATCCGTGGGACGTTCAAGCCCCGCAGCGAGCCGGATCAGCGTGCTCTTGCCAGCGCCCGTTGCGCCGAGAAGGATGTTGAATTCCCCCGCTTCCAGCCGCAGCGTCGTCGGGTAGATGTGCATGTCGGCCCCGACCCGCAGGCAGACGTCTTTCAGGTCCAGTGTCATCGATTTCCCGTTTGCCTGCCGTCGGCCGCTATCGCCCTTCGGCGCGACCGGTGCCGTTGAACCGGGGCGCGTCGGGCGCCCCGGCCGTGTTCAAAGCCGAACTAGGCTCGTCAGTTTTCGGCCCAGCGGGCAACGAGGTCGTCGTAGTTGACGGTCTGACCCTGCGGCTTTTCGTTTTCCAGCATCGGCTTCGGCGAACCGGGCTGCGAAAGCCAGTACTCCGGATCCTGCGGTTCGTTCAGACGCGGGCCGCAGCCACCATAGACATTGGCCGCCTCATCGGCCTGCTGCATGCGAGCCATGGTGACGTCCATTTCTTCGGCGAGACGGTCCATCGCTTCCTGCGGCGTGAAGGCGCCGGAGTTCACGTCACCGATCTGCTGCCACCAGATCTGCGCCAGCTTGGGATAGTCCGGCACGTTGATCCCCGTCGGCGACCAGGCCACCCGGTCCGGCGAACGGTAGAATTCCACCAGACCGCCGAGTTTCGGCGCCCGCTCGGTGAAGCTCTCATGCCGCACCGTGCTGTCGCGGATAAAGGTGAGACCCACGTGGGACTTCTTGGTGTCGACGGTCTTGGAGACGACGAACTGGGCATAGAGCCAGGCGGCCTGAGCCCTGTCCTCCGGCGTCGAGTTCAGGAAGGTCCAGGATCCCACATCCTGATAGCCGACCTTCTGACCGTCTTCCCAATAGGGGCCGTGCGGGCTGGGCGCCATCCGCCAAAGCGGCGTGCCCTCGTCGTCCACAGTGTTGTTGCCGTCGGCCTTGGACGCCACCATGTCGGCCGTGAAAGCGGTGTACCAGAAGATCTGCTGCGCCACGTTGCCTTGGCTCAATGCCGGCAGCGACTGGTAGAAGTCATAGGAGGCCGCACCCGGCGGTGCATAGTTACGCAGCCACTCGTCCCATTTGCGGATCGCGTAGACTGCGGCCGGGCCGTTGGCAGCACCACCGCGGGCGACACTCGCGCCAACCGGGTTACAGGTGCCCTCCTCCATGCGGATGCCCCATTCGTCCACCGGAATGCCGTTCGGCTCGCCCTTGTCTCCGGCGCCCGCCATGGAGAGCCAGGCATCGGTCATTCGCCAACCGAGGTCCGGCGCGCGCTTGCCATAGTCCATATGGCCGTAGATCTGGACGCCGTCGATTTCCTTAACGTCCTCGGTGAAGAACTCGGCAATGTCCTCATAGGCCGACCAGTTCACAGGGACGCCAAGGTCGTAGCCGTATTTTTCCTTGAAGGCGGCCTGCAGGTCCTCGCGGTCGAACCAGTCCTTGCGGAACCAGTAAAGGTTCGCGAATTGCTGGTCGGGGAGCTGGTAGAGCTTGCCGTCCGGGCCAGTGGTGAACTGGATGCCCATGAAGTCTTCGAGGTCCAGCCCCGGGTTCGTCACATCGGCCCAGCCACCTTCGATCATGTCGCTGAGCGGATAGGCGAGCTGCAGACGCGAATGGGTACCGATCAAGTCGGAATCGTTGACGTAGGCGTCATAGAGATTCCGCTTGGTCTGCATCTGCGTCTGAACCGCCTGCACCACCTCGCCCTCGCCGAGGATCTGGTGGTTGACCTTGATTCCGGTGATTTCCTCAAAGGCCTTGGTCAGCACCTCCGATTCATAGGAGTGGGTCGGAATACCCTCCGACAGCACGTTTATCTCCATCCCGGAGAACGGCGCGGCCGCGTCCACGAACCACTGCATCTCCGCAACCTGTTCGTCGCGCGACAAGACTGATGGTTGAAATTCCTCGTCAATCCACTTTTCCGCAGCCGCCATATCGGCGAATGCCGCGGGCGCACCCGCAACGACGGCAATCGCCGCAGTCGCGGAGAATAGATACCTGCGCATCTAAACCTCCCTGTTCGCATTTTTTCGGAGGGGTCCTCCTCCCCCCGGAAAAACTTTTGAATTACCTTCATATGAAAGTCAAATACAAAGAATGCTGGCAATCGCGCTCAAATCGGGTAGTTTCGGCGATGGACAGCGGGCTTGTGCAAAATGACAGACGCTCTGACTGAGAGACAAAACGACATCATGAAGTTCCTGCGGCAGCACGACATCGCTGATGTCGATGCGCTTGCACAGCAGTTCGACGTCTCCACCCAAACGATCCGCAACGACCTGCGCGAACTCGCCTCTCGCGGCCTCGTCATACGAACCCACGGCGGTGCGCGGCGCGCCGGATCGGCATCGAACTACGCCTATTCCGAACGGCGCCGGATTCGGCAGCGGGAAAAGGAACTCATCGGTCGCAGAACCGCGCAGCTCATTCCGGACCATTGTTCCGTGATGATCAATATCGGCACCTCGACCGAACAGGTCGCTCGGGCGCTAACCGGGCACGAAGGCCTCGTGGTGCTGTCCAACAATATCAATATCATCAACGTACTCGTCGGCTCCAAGGCACGCGAATTGATCCTTGTTGGCGGTTCGGTGCGGCAAAGCGACGGCGCAATCGTCGGGGCCGACGCGGTGGACTTCATCTCTCGCTACAAGGCAGATTATGCGGTGATCGGTGCCTCCGCACTGGATGAAGACGGCGCAATCCTCGACTTCGATGCCCGGGAGGTCTCCGTTGCTCGCTCGATTCTGAAAAACTCCCGCACCCGCATCCTGGTCTGCGACAATTCGAAATTCGACCGCACCGCGCCGGTCAGGATTTGCGATGTGGCAGATCTGGACTACGTCGTGACGGACGCTGATCCACCGCATGAGTTCCTGCAGGCGGCGAACCGTGGGCAAACCGAAATCCTGACAATCGAGCAGGAAGATGACTCAGAAATCCTCACTGCCTGACCCCTCTCAATTCTACGATCTCTTCGTCATTGGCGGCGGTGTGAACGGCTGCGGAATCGCACGCGATGCCGCCGGTCGAGGCTTGTCGGTTGCGCTTGCCGAGATGAACGACCTTGCTTCGGCGACGTCCTCTGCTTCGACAAAACTGTTCCACGGCGGTCTTCGCTACCTGGAGTATTTCGAGGTCCGCCTTGTTCGCGAGGCGTTGGCCGAACGCGAGGTTCTGCTGCGCGCGATGCCCCACATCTCCTGGCCAATGCGGTTCGTTCTGCCGATCCATGCAGGCATGAAGTTCGACGCGTCAACGCCGGCATCGCGGCTGTTGTCGACGTTCATGCCCTGGACAAGGGGCAAGCGGCCGCCCTGGATGATCCGCTCGGGGCTCTTTCTCTACGACCATCTTGGTGGGCGGGACATTCTGCCCGGCACCCGGCGGGTCGACCTCTCGGGCGCGCCGGAAGGCCGGCCACTCAAACCCGAGTTCCGCTTTGCCTATGAGTATTCCGATTGCTGGGTCGAGGACTCGCGTCTTGTGGTGCTCAACGCCCGCGACGCGGCCGACCGCGGGGCGCAAGTCATGACGCGAACCCGGGTCGTGGGAGCCGAGCGTCGCGAAGGCCTGTGGGAGGTGGCTCTGGAAGGGCCGGACGGCCCGCGGACCGTCCGAGCGCGGGCGCTGGTAAATGCCGGAGGCCCGTGGGTCGAACAGGTTCTGCGGAACGTGGTGCGAGCCAACAGCGGCGCTGGCATCCGGCTCGTCCGCGGCAGCCACATCGTCACCCGGCAACTCTTTGACCATGACAAGTGCTATTTCTTCCAGGGCTCAGACGGTCGGATCGTTTTCGCCATCCCATACGAACAGGATTTCACGCTGATCGGAACCACCGACATGGAGCATAGCGCGGCCGATGAACGGCCGGAATGCACCGACGAGGAAAAGCGCTATCTGCTGGATTTTGTCTCCGCGTATTTCGCGAAGCCGGTGACCGAGGCGGATATTGTATGGACCTATTCGGGCGTACGCCCGCTCTACGACGACGGCGCCAGTTCCGCCACGGCGGCGACACGTGACTATGTGCTCTCGCTCGACGAAAGTGACGGCGCTCCGCTGCTCAGCGTTTTCGGCGGAAAGATCACCACCTACCGCAGACTTGCGGAGGCGGCGATGGGCAAGCTCGCGCCGCACTTCCCGACCGCGAGTGGCCCATGGACCGCGGGCGCGGCGCTGCCCGGCGGAGACTTCCCGGTGGACGGGGTTGAGACCCTCGCGGAACAGCTTGGTGAAGCCTATCCCTTCGTCGATACCGCTTGGGCGCACCGCCTTGTGCGCTGCTACGGCACGCAGGCGCGCGACCTGCTCGCGGGCGCGACCTGTGCCGAGGATCTCGGCAAGAGCTTCGGCGCAACTATCACAGAGCGCGAACTCGACTGGGTGATCGACCGTGAATGGGTCCAATGCGCCGAGGACTTCGTCTGGCGCCGTACCCGCATCGGGCTGCGGCTCACGCCAGAGGAGATTGAGCGGATAGACGCATACATCGCGCAAGCGCGGGCAGCCGACGGTTCCGCAGCCACCGCCTGATGCAATTGCCCACCCCTGCGGTTGCGAACCCAACGACGCGCCGCGCATGACCTAAGCACCGGAACGAGGCGTCAATCTGGTGTGCTCACCTCAATCCGAACGCGTTCCGCCCATGGTGTCTCGCACGGGTGCTGCCGGTTTCAGCTGGTATTTCGGAGCGGAGGCGGTGCGCGGGTTGCCCCCCGTTCCACCTCCTGCAGCGCCCAATCCGCCTGCCCGGCCCGCACGCGCAACACGTCGGTGCCCGACACGCGCGCCATGTCCGGCGCCCGGCCGCACTGTCCCTCCAACGCCCGGCGCTTCTGAAACGGCTGCCTGCGACCTTCGGCGTTCGTTGAGCTCAGGGTCGATCGTAACGGTTTCAAAGACGTGCGCGGCCTCCTCGCTCTGGCCCAGAAACACATCGCGACTGCTGACCGCGAGACCCGCCGGATAAAGCCGGTAACTCGGCGAGGCGAGTTCTTCGTCGTCTCCAATCTCTTTGAAGGCCGCCGGCGCAAACCACTCCTCCAGCCGATCTTCATCGCCGACAGGAATCTCCGGTCCGTCCCCCAGGCGGATGGTCTCGAACCGGAACTCGCTCGCACCCGCGATCCCACCGGTCGCGTATTTCTCCAAAACCTCGTCGAACGGAACGACCTTCTGCCAGAGTTCCAACCGTGCGGAAGGCAGCACCGGGCGCGCGCCCGACCGCTCCACGAGAAGGACCGGGAGCTCATCCACCTCCGGCTGGGGTATCTGAACGGCGTCCTCGGCCGCGAGCGCGGCGCCCACAAGTGCGGCGACATCGGTCAGTGTCACCGGTTCCGGCTTGCGTTCGCCCACGGTGATATCCACGGAGATCGACTTCTTGACACCGAGGAATTTGAACTTGGCTTCACCGTCCACCACCCAGAGCCCCGGCCCGGTAACCCGCGCAAAAACGTCGACGCCCAGCAAGGTCGTGTTTCCCTTGCTGACACTCACACCGAACGTGACGAGGAACTCGAAGCCAAAGGGATCGAATTGGATCAGCGCGTCAAAGGAAAACCATCCTTCCGCGTTGAACCCGGCGACGCGCACCCAGACGTCCAGCCGCCCACCCGTCTGGAAGGTGTTGGACGTGATGGCGACATAGGCCTTCAGTTCCACTGCGGCGTTGTCACCGAGCGGGAGCGCGGCGCGTAGCCTGGCGAGGTTCGGCGTCCCTTCTGGCGGGACGAAATCGGGATGAAACCCGCCCATCGACACCAGCATGTTGGGCGCATCGCCCCAACTCATCCGCATCGCCATGTCGCCGGAAAGCTGGAACAGATGAAGCACGTGGCTGTCCCGGAGTGTTGCATCCAGCGCGAAGGTCTTTTCGGTGAGGTTGACCACACCGAAAACGTCCATGTTGAGTTCGACGATGGCTGCTTCGGGATCGGGCAGCGCAATACCGATGCGGCCCAACAGAGCGATCTTAATCGGATCCGGGAACTCGACGATCACGCCGAGGTCCGCTGTCACCAGCGTGGGCGTGCCCCAGCCGAGCCGACACATCACGCCGAAAACGAACTGCCCATTGGAGACCGGGAAGATCGCGCGCAGGTCCGACAGGATCTGCGGGGCATTGGCGATAGGGTCCGACGGGAACATGATCGACTCGAGCGCCCCGTCCTTCAACCGCGCCCGCAGCGCCTCGTCGTCGAAGGTGCGGTGTAGCCCGACAAGCCCACCAACGCCGTTGAGCGTGATGCCGAAGCCGAGCTGGATCGGGGGAAACTCGCTGAAGACCGACAAGAAAAGCGACCAGCCCGGTTCGTTGTCCGGAAGCCGGGTGGAGAGCATTCCGATCGCGGTCAGCTTCAGCGAGGTGAAGGCCACCTGCCCCACCCCGGCATATTCGCCCGCCTCTGCGTCATGGAACAGATAGCCGCCGCCGGTGACGATACCACCAGCATCGATGGTAAGCCCAAGCCCCTTGGGGGGGAGAAAGTTGATCGCAAGGTCGAGTGGCCCGATATTGCCCGGCTGTTCACTTTCCGGCGGGCGGCTCACAAGCGCGCGCAGCCCGATTTCCTCCACCGCGACCTGCATGACGGAAATATCCAAGCCGCCGGTCACCGCCGCATCGAGCGTGATGCCGTCGAAACCGGCCAACATCTTCAACCGCAACGCGTCGATACCGATTGGGCCAAGCGTGAAATCGATTGGAATGAGGATGTCGAACCCGAGGCCCGCATCGAACCGAAACCCACCCGAGAGCGACCAGCGCGCGCCGAGGTCGCCTGTCACGACGAACTCTGTGTCGCCGAATATCTCGCCGATGAACCCGTCGCCGTCTCCCGGCGCGACGATGATGCGCAGCCCCGCCTCCTCGCCAGCGGTGGTGGCCGCAATCTCGATGTCGTGGCCATTGGTGGACAGCTCCGTTGCAACTGAAAAGGTCAGTTGCGCCAGTTCCAGCCCTGCTTTGCCGGGTGCACCGATCAGCCGCCACGGCGCCTCCGGCCGCCCTTCCACGGCAATGCGGATATCGGCGCTAGCCTGGCCCGGCACCACCTCTATGCCGGATGGCCGCATGCGCAAATCCAAGGCCCGGTCTGCGTCACCGGAGGCCGAAAGCGCGAGAGCGAAATCCCCGGCCAGAGGTTCGCGGTCGCTCAGGCTACCGCTCAGGTAGTTGGTCAACGCAATCCCGGTGAGGCCGGCGGCATCCCCCATGGTTCCAAGCACGACCGCCGCATGGACGGCGGCACTGCCGTTGCTGCCGAAGCTCGCCCGCTTGTCGAGCAGAAGCGCCTCCAGTTCGATGGCCGCATCGTTCGCCTCTCCTGCCATCCAATCGGAGACGAGAGCCGGGCGCAGCGCGCGATAGGCGGGGTAGATCCCAAAGCTGGCAAGGAGCCTGTTGAGGTTCTCCAGCGCCAATCCAACGTCGAAATCGTCCGGCCAGCCGTAGCGCTGTGTCAGGTGCGCTACCGGATCGCTCATTGCCGGGCCGAGAGCGTCCCAGTCGATGGAGCGGCGCGGTGGCAAGCGCGGGTCGACCTCCTCCTCCGCGATCACGCCAAGCGCATGGAGCGCCTCGTAGAGAGGTTGGAGATAGGTGATGAGCCAGTTGGTGATCAGGTAATCCGGCAGGCGCAGCGCCATCTCCTGCCAGTCACCGCCTGGTTGGAAAACGTCGAATGGCGGCGGGACGTCCGTCAGGTCGCCCAACGTGTCACCGTTGGCGTATCCCTTGACCGTTTCGAAGATCAGGCGGGAATTCCCGATCAGGTCCTGTGCCTGCTGGTGCGTAATCTCCCGCGTGGCAATGATCGCACGCGCGATGGTGGCGATGTTGCCGAGTTGTACCGGGATCGCCATCGCATCGCGAAGTGCGCCAGCCTGGGTGTCGTTGAGTTGTATTTCCCAACCCAGTTCCTCAAGCAGCGCCTGCAGGCTTTCCTTGTCCTCGGCGGCCTCCAGAAGGGGGGCGAACAGGTCGATGATCAGCTTCATGCCACTCCCATCCTTTTACGGCGCTGCGGCCGGCACTGCGGCGCGCACGTCTGTCTGAAGACAGTTCGGCTGCACGTTGGGGGTGCGGAAATCCACCTCGAACTGGATCGGCGGCGTGTCGGAATGCGCCAACCGTTCCAGCAATTGCCGATCCACCTCCCCCTTGTCGTCCATGATCATCCGGGCAATCGCGAGTTTCTTGACGGTCATGTTCTCGTCGGCGTTGATCAGCCCCTGCAACACGTCGCGCGAGCGCAGCCCGGTGCGGCCGACACTGCGGTCGAACCCGTCCAGGATCGCGGTTTTCGCGGCATTGGTCAGCGGCCCATCGTCGGCAAGCAACGTGTTGTACTGTGTCAGAAACCCCGTGAGCTGCCCCTCTTCGGCCGCCCGCAAGGCATCCACGCCGGCCTCTGTGGGCGGCGACTGAAAACGCGAGATCAGCCGGTCGCGGTCCACGCTGTAAACCGCCTCCGGCATCAGGTCCGACCATTCGGGAGCCGTATTCGCCGCAGGTGGCGCCTTCACCCGCAGCGGGCCGGAAACCAGATCCTTGTCCGTATCCAGCATCTCCTTCCAGGTGCGCCGCAGGTCGCTGCCGGTCTGCCGCAGCATCTCGGACCTCGGGCCGACCAGATCGGAAGCACGCGAATAGGATTTCACCTGCACGAACCGCGCCAGGAAGCCACCGCCCGGCTTGTCGAACATCTCCACCATGTCGGGCCCGGCGCCGCCCGGGAAGGTGAACTGGATGATCTTGCGGATCGGTGAGCCGGCATCGCTGCCCGGATTGATCGTGCGATCCAGGATGATGGCCAATTCGAACACGTAGCCATGGGTGTTCTTGCCGCCCGCTCCGACGATGGCCAACTTGATCAGTTCCTGCTGGCCTTCCACGATTGCCGACGACAGATCGTTCATGTTGACCAGCCCATTGGCGCGCGCCACGACGTTCAGCACCTCGTAACCGTCCAGTACCCGGTGCATGAATTCGTCGGGGTGGAGCACCCGACCGCCGGTCATATGGGCGACGGTCGTGCTTCCGAACAGGGTGATGTCGTTCGGGGTGAGCCCGCCATCGGTCGTCAACGGGTTATAGCGACCGGCGAAATACTCCATGTATTCCTTCACCGCGAGTTGCGTATCGGCGAGGCTTGGCGGGTCGGTCATGCCGCGCGCGTGGTAGAGGCGTTCGACCATCTCGTCGCGCCGCGTCGCGTCTTTGACAATGCCCACGAGATCGGCAACTGCCGTTGCGCCCGGCACGGTCTCCGGACGCGGACGCACCCGCCAACCGCTCGACCCCTGGCCGGTGACGTATTTCCGCGACTGTCGCAGGTCGGCCGGACCGAGCAGCGCATCCAGCATGGCGCGGTGGCGATAGCCCTCGCGCGTGGAGACATGGTTGCGCACCCAGTTTTCGGGCGATCCGTCCAGGGTGCCGCCATCGATGGCCTGCTTGTTGTCACTGACCCAGCGTTTATAGACCCTGTCGATCTCCGGAATGATGAAGCCGTCTCCACCGGGCTTGGCAATGTCGTCAATCGACAGGAAGGCCGCGTCGTCGGCACCGCCCCCGGCATTGCGAAATCGGAGCACCTGCCGCGCAATATCCTCGACGTCCGTTCCAAGATCACCGAAATGGTCCGCGACCAGCCGCCGAACCGCCGCCGGATCGTCACCGGCCGCCTCCAGTTCGGTCAGGAACGCCTTCACCCGCTGAGGCGTCACCGCCCCTTCCGGCGTCGAAATCAGGTGCCGCAGCAGCGGTGCGAGCACGTCGTTTATGTCGAAGAGCGCCCGCATCAGTCGAGGTCCAGATCCAGCAAGAATATCGCGATCTCATCGAGCCAGTCTTCCGCGCCGATATCCGGCAGCCCCTGGAAGAAACCGCGCAGCGCCCGGGAGGAGACAATGGGCAGCATGACCGCACCGAACATGATGAGCTGCTCGAACCGGGAGACGGGCTTGCCCCATTTGTCCTGCCCGGTGCAAACGGCAATCAGCAGATCCTCAATGTCGAGAATGTCGCCCACGACGGGAATGAAGCCGAGCGCCATGTCGATCACGAATTGCGCCATTTCCACGTTGGCGTCGTATTGCGCCTGCTCGATGGGCACGTTGGTGCGCATCAGGTGCCCGGTGCCGGTGCCGCGCCCGGTGCGCGGTACGGTCTGGGTTGGCGCGTCGGCATTGGCAAGCGTACTGCCGAGGTCCGGGATCGCGTCGAAATCCCGGTCTGCGTCCGTGTAGGTGATCCGGTTGTTCGCATCCGGCGCGGGCGGCGACCCGGTTCCGGAATAGGTGCGCCAGATGTGGTAGTCGAAGGTCGTTTCGACCTCCTCGAGCTGGAAGTGGTCCCACAGCGCTTCCCAAATCGGATCGGCGATGTTGTTGTCCTTGATGCCGATCTCAACCGAGGGCGTTGCATGGATAATCAGCGCAAACTGGATCAGGCTGAGATCGTCGCGCCCGATAACGAAATCCCGGAACCGTCCCAGCACAAAGTGCTGCAGCAGGACTTCCGAGAAATCGGTTCGGTTGATCCCGTGATGCACCTTGTAGCGGACGTCGAAGGCGAACCGATCATGCGCAGACCGTTTCGAACAGGTGATCCGCACGGTCGCCTCCCCCTTCACCCCACCCCACAGGCGCGGGCGGCGGTCTTCCGGCGCGGCGTTGGGCGTGGTGGCATCCTGCAGTTTGTATACGACCTCCACCCCCCAGTGCCCCGTGGGCCCGGGATCACGAAAGGGCTTCACCGTGACGAAAGGCATGTCGTCCCGGCGGATCGCGTTGCGCTCGCGGAAGTCTTCGAGTTGGGGTGTGGGAAACTCGAAGGGCGCGCCCTGATTGGCCTGCGGACCTTGTGGAAAAGGCGCCCCGTTTGGCCATTCCCCATAGGCGTATTCCGTGCCACCCGGCAACTGAACATCGATCGCGTTCTGCGTGGCCCCGCCGCTTCCCGGTTCGTCTTGCAGCAGCGTGATTGCCGACCCACTGCCACCTGCACCATGCGGGTCGCTTTCGCGGCGTCCGGATCCGGGCGACACCCAGGCGTACCCTTCGAACGGCGCCGCGGCGGTGCCGCTCGTTCCGTCGTCGAGGGGACGGACATCGTCGTAGAGCGAAATCGTGTAGGGCGCCTCCAGCAACTTGGTGTTGATCGGCGTGCCAAGGGGCGGGACCTGGGCCGGGGTCACGGTGCGATAGAGCTCCACCCGACACGTCGAGGGAAAGTCGGCGCGATAGGTCACCGACACGCCCGGGCCGGCAACAACGATCACCTGGTCCTTGCCTTCGTCTATCACCTCCAGGATGCCGGGATTGACCTTTTCCAGCATCTCCTCGGTGTCGGTATCCGCGAGCGGCGGCTGAGCCGGGATATATTGCCAGCAGACGTTCCGCTCCAACCCGATGAGATTTGCCTGGCTTCCGACCGGATGGACCATCGTCAAACGGATGTCGCTGTTGGGCGATTTCGAATGGGTGAGACGTATCTCGGTAATGGTCCCGTCGCCGTCCTGACCGGTGATCGTGGCAACCACATGGGGCTCGTAGTCGGCTGCGCTCACAGCACCAATCTGATCGGAAACCGAGAAGATCCCGAGGTTGAACATATAGAGCAGCGCATCGACATAATTCAGCGCCCTCATGCCCCGCGTCATGGACGTCAGTTCCCCGGAGGAGAAGACGCCGGGGTGACGCCACTTGATCAGGCGCCGTAGCCCGGTTCGGAACCGTAATTGCTTCAAGCGACGCCGGTTTACCTCGTCCCAGGGGTTTGCATCGCCGGCCTGAACCGCTTCCGAGGCCTGTTCCGTCAGCAGCACGCGCAGATTGTAGCCGCGCATGCCGAGGTATCGGCGTTGCTGTGACTCCACCAGCGTTCGCTGAAGAACGTAATAAAACGGCGACGCATGCAGCACGAGATCCGGTTCCTCGGGATCGTCCTGCCACTCGCTCTCCAGCTGCGGGGACTGCCCGAGCGCAACGAGAGGATCGTAGAATGCAGGCCCCTTGCCGGACGAAACCCATTTCAGGTGGTGGGGCGTAGCGAGAATGTCTGCGACCACGCCAGCGACCTTCTTGACGCCATCGTAGGCCCCGGGCGGGTCACCCAGCGTGTCATCGTCGGGCAGCATCGAATCCCAGGTGGCGGGGTTCAACACCCAGAGTAGGCCGGGCCAGGTCGCAGCACCGGCGCCGCCGGGGAGGGCCGCGGTTTCCTCGACAGCCTCCTCCGCCTGCTGCCAGAGCTCCGCGCCGACCCACCAGGTTATGCTGTCAAAGACGAGAATCCTGAGCACGTCGAGGCAAACCTTCGCTGCACCCGTTTCCACTCCGTGGATCACCGGCGCACCCTTTTCCGGCGATAACCGGCTATGCACGTCGGCATAGGCAGCACCGCTTTCCAGCGCTCTCGCCAGCCCTTCGATCGCCCAGCTTCTCTGCTGGTTGATATCCGCGCTCGTGCTTCCGAGTGGCTCCTGGATATAGGAAGCCAGAAAATCCCGTTCGGTGGTCCCAGTCGTATCGACTGTGTTTGCGTGGTCCTGAAGGCCGGCATCCGATAGCGGAAGGCCGAGATCCTCGCCGTCCAGGGCGCCGACCTTCTCAAGGTAGATCCGCGCGCCAACACCCAGATTGCTGTCATTCCCGGCCACATCGCCTTCGGCAACCGCAGCCGCGGAGGTGTCGCGCGGCTCCAGCCGAACGGTGCGCTCAACAAGATCGAGATGCAGCCACCAGTCGCGGCTTTTGTGCATGACATGGTCCGGAAGCGCAGCAAGCGTGTATTGCGGGAAGACGATCTGGAGCGTCGGCACCCGGTAGCCAGCCAGTGTCAAAGCGGTGAGTGCAGGGCTGATGTCTTTGAGGAAGCTCGCAATATCCGACAGACGGATACCAAAGTCCTCATGGAAGAAGACTGGTTCGTCCGGAAGGGTCCTGCCCTGGCGTTCTTCGAGCGGCCCCTGGGGATGGGTGAACCCCTCGGCAGGCCGCAACTCCCCGAAAAGCGGAGAGTCGAAATCCCAATGTGCAGGGATGAAGAACTGCGGCACGGCGGTCATTACTTGCGCCCCCGTTCCACCACATCGGTCAGCCGTCCGGCGCTTTCCAGCCGTCCGGCGGGGCGGCGGCGGCGGGCGAGCCAGACCCGCAGCTTGCCATCGGCGCCGCGCGTGGATTGAAAAGCGCGCGTAACCTCCGTGCCGCCCGGGGCGATCTCTTCGTCCTGAACGGTGAAGGGACGATCCGGCGCGAGGATCTGCCCCTTTGCGCCCGCCAGATCGGTCTTGGCCGGGCCGAGCAGATCCCATTCTTGCAACCGTGCCCGCAAGAGCCGGCCC
Source organism: Tropicimonas marinistellae (assembly GCF_001509585.1). Taxonomy (GTDB): domain Bacteria; phylum Pseudomonadota; class Alphaproteobacteria; order Rhodobacterales; family Rhodobacteraceae; genus Tropicimonas; species Tropicimonas marinistellae. The sequence goes on from NZ_LNCI01000005.1 coordinate 428,951, forward strand.
GTGGCCAGCGCGGACTCAATCTCCGGCACGAAGGGCACCCAGTGCGGCGGCACGCTGGCGCTGAGGAGGCGATAGACCCAGGCCTCGGCTTCCGGGTCCGGCTCGGGCATGGTGCTGTCGCCGAGATAGCTCCGGTACTGATCGCGCAGCCGCGCCCAGTGTTGCGTACGGTCCACGGGACGCCCATCGGGTCCTTCGATGACAGCCTCAACCGCCCAGGCGAGATTCGCCTGTTCGTCGCGTGAGAAGACGACACGCTCAAGCACCCGCCCCTGTTTGGTCGCCTCCACGACCCGCGGAAGATAGAGCCATGGGGTTCTTGCGCCGGTCTCCGCATTGGCGGAGACGTCTCCATCCAACTCAAAGAACCGAAATGACCGGCCGGCCCCGTCATTGGCAGCGGCCGAGGCAAGCGTGACGGTGTCGCCCCAGGTATCGTGGACCTTCATCGAGACGATCCGGTTGAGCGTACCGGCTGGCACCCGCATCGGCATCAGGAACCAATCATTGCTGAAGGCGGTGGCGAATTCGGTTACCAGCATCTGCGCCAGATCAGTGCGCCCTGCCCCGAGCCCGCCGAAATAGACCTGCCCCTCCTCGAAATCCCAGAGCGTGTCGGCGGGCATCCCGGAATACCTCACCGGCGTGGGATAGAGCGTGTGGGTGCGCCGCGCGCCGATCAGCTTTTTCGTGCCCGGCGAACCGGGGATGACATCGAAGCTGAACCAGTCGAGCCGGCCGCCGTCGTGCCTGTCCGCCGTCAGCGCAATCCTGTTCGCCCGCGCCGCGTTGTTCCGCGTTTTCAGACGGTATCGCATTGCGGAATCGTCCCATGCCCCGCCGCGCTTGGGCTCGGCAAAACGCCCCGCGTAATACGTTTGCCAGGCCTTGATCTCGGTCTCCACATCCGTCTGCGCCTTGGCTGTTACCCGGGCGATATCGGTGGCGAGGTCTTCCAGAACCTTCGACAACCGCTTGCCGTGCAGCCCGGCGAGCATCAACGCGCGCAGTTCAGGAACGTCTTTTGCATGGCGTTTCTCTGCATCGGAGAAGCCCGCCTTCTCGACCAGAAGCGTCCTCAGAGCGACGCGATCGGCGCCGTCGAAGCGACGCAGGAACTGTAGCCCCGCCCGCGCCTCCCGCAAGAGCACGGCCGGCCCGGCCGATGTGGCCATCGGTTCGGCCTGCGCCTCCAGCGGAACAGCGGTCTCAAGACGGCTCCATGCGGGCGTATCGTGGCCCGCGAAATGCGTGACCGGCACTTGCCGTCTGGTAATCTCCACCCGGGCCGGGCTGCCGGCATCGTCGCCGGTCAGCGCCCCGAACTGCCATTGACGGGCCAGCATCCATGCCGGGTCGGCAACCCGCATTGCCAGCCCTTCCTCGATGCCATCGCCGCGAAGCGACGTCCAAATCCGCGTCCAGGCCGTGCGTTTCGCGACAAGGTCAATCGCCATGGTCGTTCTCCGCGTGCAGGCCCGCCCCGGCAAAGATGGCTGGCAGGATCTGGTTGAACTGGCTCATGTAGCCGCCGTCCACGGCTCGGATCCGCGCAAGGTCGAAGGCCGTTTGAACGGTTTGCAGCACGGTATCGAACGACCAGCCCTCGTCCTCGTCTCGTGGCAGCGCAAGCAGGATCGCCTGCGGCGCTTCGGCGTTGGGGCTGTCGAAATGCATCGCTGCGGCCATGTCCGTCTCCATTGCCGGCATCGCCTCCACCACGTCGGCGAGCACCAGCGCCGCAAACCCCGCGTCGGGATCGACCGCGACGGGCGGGCGTTTCTCCTCGTCATTTGCCGCCGAGTCGGGCTGTAGTTGGATTACCACCACAGATCGCGTCGGCCCTTCGCGATCCGTGACGCCTGTCTCGGCGATCCACTGCACGGCACCGCTTGGTTCGGGCCATTGAGCGACGTGTAACCCGAACCCGCCTTCTCCCGCGACCTCGGCCACGTCGAGCGCCAGTCCGAGCTGCCCAAGTGGCTCATGGGTATATCCCTGACGCTCGATCCAGGTGGATGGGGTGCCATCCAACCCGGCGAGCCGCGCGGCGCTCTTGGCGAAACTGTCGGCGTACTCCTGCAAACCCTCCCACCGCACCGGCACGACCACCGGATGCGACCGGCCAAGGACACGGCGGATCGTGTCACGGGCCGCCTTGAGCCGGGCCTCCGGGGATGCGCTTGCGTCCGGAGTGTAGGTGCCAATCTCCGCGGCGAGCGCCCGAGCCCGCCGAAGCACACCCTTGAGGGCACGACCCAGCCCCTGCCCCTCGCCGCTTCGCGAAAGACGATGGACCGTTAGCGCCTCGCGAAAGTCGGCACGCGCCAAGTCCAGCAAGGCGTTTTCGGCTTCGGAAGGAAGCGGGTCGAAGTCGTCCGGCAAGTCGTCCGGCGCCACATCAGACCCGCCCACGGCAGCGTCCAGCACGGCCACCGCATCGGCTACACAACCTTTTACTGTCGTCGCGCGACCTTCGACGTCCCCGAGAACCATCTCGGCAGCTGCCGCCCCCGGCGGGATGTCTCGCGCATCGAAGGCGCGGGCCTGCCCCAGAACAGCCCGCCAGGCATCGAGCATTGCCTCGGCAATGCCCTCGTCCACGCCGCGCGGCAGGTTTGCCGCTTGAAGCCGTATCTCACTGGTGGCTGACAGTCTCACGGTGCCCGCGTGTGCAAGCGCGGCTCCGACCCACCCGGCGAGCCCGCCGATACCGCCTTGCGCGGTGGCACGTAGCAAATCGGATGTGCCGAGCCCGAGCGTATCGGCGACATCCTTACGCCAGGACAATACACCACTCGCCTCTTCCTGCCCGTCGGCCGGTGAAATGGCTTGCCACTTCAGTTCCAGCGCATGGAGTGGCTTCAGTACCCGGTCCAACGCAGCGTCGAGATGGGGATCGGCCAGCATGGACAGGCTCCGCGCTTCCTCCGCCGTGTCGGCCGTGACCGGTAGCGGCAGGATCACCTGGTGCTGGAACCCGACGGCGGCCGGCCCGGTCTGCAGGACGTCGAGTTCCGGTGGCGGGGCATCGCCCGTCTGGAGCGCCCGCAGGGTACCGCCGGCGCGCGCGACATTGCCAAGGACCAGCTGATGTACCGCCTCGGCGATCCCGGTGTCCGAGAGCGCATCCACAGTTTCCCGCAAATTGGAGAGCGCCGTTTTCAACGGCTCTTCCCAGGCGGTGTCATAGGGCTGGCTTGCGGGCAACAGGTCTATCAGTACTTCCTTCGCCTGCTCGATCAGATCCGCCTCTCCCGTCCCCGTCACAATCAGACGGTGCAGTTCCAGCCCATCCACGGAATGCTGGGCGCGGGCGCCGCGTTGCGTTTGGCCCTCCGGCAGGGCGAGCCGCAGTGGCAGCACCCAGATCGCACCCGCTGCGCTGTCACGCAGGTCCGACTCGACCTGCTGACCGAGGATATCCGCGAGATCCTGCCCCTGTCGCAGTGCGTCCATCGCCTCCCGCGCGCGACGCACCCGGCGAGAGGAAAGGTTCACCGCAAAAGGAGAATCGGCCGCGTCCGAGCCGTAAGCGGTCCATCCCGCTCGCAGCACCGCGGCGGTCTTGGCATGGGCGATGGAGGGTGCCGGAATGAAGCCCTGGCTGCGCCCTTTCGACTGGCCGTCGAGCGCACCCAGCGCGCGGTTGAGGTTTTCCACGTAGCCATATGCGCCGATCTGCATCCCCTCCGGAACCTTGGCGCGCATCTGTTCCAGGCGGTTGTCTGATAGCGAGGAGATCCACGCATCGAGACGCCAGCTCACCACACCGAGGGTCTGCGACATCAGCAGCCGGAGCTGTTCGGGTGCCATCTGTCGCAACCGCCCAAGCGCGGCCTTGATCTGGTTGATCTCGGTTATCCGCGACGATGCCAGCGGCTTCAGCGTGCCCTTGAGCACCGTCGCATCCCAGTTCCGGACCACCGCCTCCAGAGTCTCCGACAGTTCCAGCATCTGGACCAGCGGCGCATCCGGTTGCTGACCGGACTGGCCGGCAACGGCCGAAAGGTTGCCGGCCAATTGCGCAACCTCGGAGGCGGTTGCGCCGCGCATCAGTCTCAGGACACCGTCGGACTCCACCGTCGCCGTCGCGCTGCGCGTGGGCGAAAAGCTGACGACCAGCGTCTCGTTGAGGTCCACCAGTTCCGGGCCGGACAGAGATTCTACCGTGTGAAACGGCACGCTGCCCTGTAAAACGGCCACCTCGTCCAACAGACTGCTCAGAAAACCTGCCGTCCGGCTTTTTCGGGTCGCGACGCGGCGCAGTCCCGTGCGGATCAGGTGATACAGCAGCGGCTTCTCACCGTCGGGGAAGGCCGGTTCATCCGGGACCGCCTCACCTTTCGCTGTGGCTTCGGCATAGGCTTCCAGGTTCGTCAGCCAGTCGGACGGCTCTACTGTCTCCGCTCCCTTGTCCACGCGCACCAGCCTGTCGGCGGGCCAGGGCACTTCCTCAATTCCATGCATGAGGTAGGAAAACGGCGGGTCAACCGCCCCGCCCAGCACGCTGTTGGCCAGCGTCGTCGGCGCGCCCAGCAACCGCAGTACATGATTGCGATCCTCGTGGTCGCGAACCGCCAGCAGAACCTCGTCGAACAGTGCAACGATCCGTTCCAGCGCCTCCCCGTTCTGATCCCGCAGGACATCTGCGAAGGCCTCGCCCCAGGAATCGTCGAATGGATAGAGGCGCGGCCCGTTCAGGATGCTCGCATGAACCGCCTGCAACGAGGCAAGATGCCGTTCCATCGCGCCGGCGCTGGAGAAATTGGCCGGCCAGTCGAACAGGTCCGGCAAGTCTGGCGCGATGTAGAACACGCCGTCTTCGCCGAAGTCGAGCGTGTAGGCATCGCGCAGCAACTCGCTCCCATCGACGTCCGTCAACGATTGCCGGTTCTCCTGCAACGTCCAGGTGATGTTGCGCTCGCCGCTTTCGACCGAAGATGTATAGAAGCTCTGCGGATGCGGACCGGAATGCAGCACCGCCATGAGTTGCTCGCCAGGCGTGCCGAAACCGTTGCCGGGCATGTCTTCGCCAGCCAGTCGCACCACGTCACGCGATCCGGCGAGCCAATGGGTGAACAGCGTCTCCAGGAAGATCTCGAGCTGGCGTTCCGGTTGCTTGCCGGCGTCCAGCAGCGACATGCCAAACTGCCGGGCGGTCTGGCGCTGGATCGGGAGCACACCATAGGGGCGCTCGCCAATGCGGATCGCGGGCAATCGGCCACCGCCATGCACACGGTTGCGGAACCACGTGCGTACCCAGCTGACCAACTCGCTGTCGAAAAAGTCGTCTTCTCCCGGCTGATCGAGGATCGTGCCAAGCAATTCGCCCAACGTGGCCGGCCAGAGGGCCGTGTTCATCGCCTCCATCGCAGCGGCCTCGGAACCCTCGCGGAACTGGAACCGGCGCAGCGTCTCGATGTCGGCCAGTCCGAAGGCAGCGGCCATACGACCGGCATTGTGGTCTTCCTCGTCGCCGCTCATCAGCCCCGGGCCGGGCCAGAGCGGCGCGGCGTCCTGATTGGCCGCATGCGCGACGGGGACGACCCCGGTACCCTTCTGTTCCGCCTCACGTTGCCAGGCGGCCTCGGGGCTGCGCTCCCCGGGCGACCACCCCGACCGCACAGCATCGGTGTTGTTGGTCGCCAACCCTTGCGGCACGAAGCCGGCGCCGAAGGCGTAGTGCTGGCTCCGAAGCGTGTCGGCAAATGCCTCCGCGGTCTTTCTGGAGCCTGGTCTGGGCTTGTTCCCGGTGGTCCGGTTGTCGCGCCAACCAAGTACATAGAGGCTGTCGATGCGTTCGCGCGCCGCGCCCTCGAGCGGTGCCTTGATCGCCATGCCCTTGTTCCAGGCGGTCTCGAAGTCGAACATCCAATGGGTCCGGGCGTTCGTGGCCGGATCGCTTGCCGCGTCGAGGTCGCCCGGATCGGGGAGAAAGTCGATCTCCTCCACCACAGTTTGCGAAAAGGCGGAAAAGGCGAGCGCTCCGTCGGTGTAGCCAACTGCGAACCAGCGGTCCGGCAAGAGCGGGGAAACGAGCCCGGTGTCCAGATCGGCGCGCTCCGCCGTCTCCGCCTTCAACACGCCGCGCGCGACCTGATAGGCATGTGCGAATGCCAGCGCATCTGGCCGGGCCATGAAACCGGACCACGCCGCCAGAACCTCCGGATGATCGGGACCGTTTTCATCCACCAGCTCGGCGAATTCTTCCGCCGCCGACAACGTGTCCTTCGCGACCTGTTCGGTGCGCGGCGACAGGAAGATGTCGCCCGGCATGATGCGTATCTGCAATTCGCGCGCGCTGCCCTGCCCCTTGAACCGGGTTTCAAGGCGTACCGGCAGAAGTACCAGAGGTACATCATCGGGGATTTGCGAAAAACTCGCCGATAGCTCGCCGAAATTGCCGCCGCGCCCCGGCAGGATCGGCACGTCAGGCTTCGGAAATGGGAAGCGAGGCTGGAAAGGCGTGTCCCGCTGGGGGAACTTCTGCGGATCGAGTTTCGGCGCGTCCCATTTTCCGCGAACGAGATCACCGAGCGGACCGTCCTGCCAGCCCGGTCCAAGCAATTCGCCGATCTCGGGCCGTTTGCGGATTGGCCGCTTGCCGCCAGGATCGTCGCTCATTGACCGCCCTCGGCAATCAGGCTGTCGGCATGCATGGCCACACGCACCGGGTTCTGGAAACACAAGGCCGCCTGAACGGCAGAATTCGCACCCCACTGCAGTCCGTCCACGGGCGTTTGCCACCAGTCGGGACGCAGTGGCGCGTGGCTCAGCCCGTCCAGTTCACCTGCATCGGCGGCGAAATTCCCCCAACTCAGATCGAGGCGGCTCCCCGGATGCTGTCCAAAGTCGCCCCCTGCATCCAATCCGAAGCGACTATCGGTTTCCGGCTGTTCGAAGACGATGAAGTATCCGGGATCCTGCCCCGGCACCTTGCTGCCGCGCAACGTGGCGGCCGACCTCGGAAAACCAAAAAAGACGCCCTTTGCACCAATCACCCCCTCGAAGCTTGGCCAGACAAATCCATCGGGTGCGTCAAGATCGGCAATGCGCCGCTCTGCCAGAGCATCGGCGGGCTTGAACCTGTCGGCGAGGCTCGCCGCCGGATCCGGCGGTGCCCAAAGCGCCGGAGCGGCGTAGACGCGTGTTTCCGGATAACGGCGAAAAAGATCGCCCTTCACCAGAACCACGACCTCGTCCTCCTCCGCCTGCGGCCGAGGCGGCTGGTGTGACCCGAGCTCCGAAAACGGCCCCCAGTCCGCGACCGGTTCGATATCCCGTCGCTCTGGCGCGCCCACGTAGTCCCAGAATGTCCGGAACCAGCTTGAACGCAGATCTGCCGGATACTGACGCCAGGCCAGTTCGCGCGACATCTCGTGATTGAGCCCCAGCAGGAAAGCTTCGATGAAGGCCTGGTTGACCGTCATCAAGCTCACCGAATTATCCGGCAACGCCCCATAGCCCGGTAGCAGCAACTCCGGCGAAACGCGCTGCAAATCCAGATAGGCCGGGTCGCGGAATTCCAGTTCGACGGCGGCCACGGCGGGGATCGGCACACGCCCGCCAACGTTGCGCTCCAACCCGTCTATACGGGATTGCGCATGGCGTGTGACCGTCTCGTCCGGTTCGAGTTGCTCCAGCGTTGTCTCCACCAACGCGTTCGCCGGGAGCACCTCCGGCTGGACGCGGTAGACATCCTGCACTTCGGACACGCGGAGAATGCCGTGCCCCAAAGAAGCGCCGTCCGTCCGCCGCCGCCCGCCACGCGTCCCCAATCGGATCTGGCGAGCTTCCAACCGCTCCGGCGGCAGGCGCGTGCCGGCATTTGCACCGGCGAAGGCGATGGTACGGTTCTCGACCAGACCGTCCGCCCGCCCCGGCACGCTCTGCATCAACGTCTGCCCAGTGCCATCCAGCCACATTGTCCCGATTTCGCGGTGAATGTCGGTCCAATCGACCGGCCGCACACGCCGCGCCACCCCATCGGCACGCACCGTCGCACGCCGGAACACGGCCTCGAATGCGCCGCCGGGCAGCGAATTGGTTCGGTGCAGGACATCGGCAACCGTGCTATCGCCGACGTCCGGGCGCCCCCTGATTTCAGAATGCACAGGCTTGGTGACTTGCAAGACCTCGGGTTGTGACAATGCAGATAGTCGGACGTGGACGGCGTTTCCGACCGTCTGGGCCATTCTGGCGCGTTGTAACGTGCCGGTGATTTCCCGGTGATTTGCGGCGACCGCCCAGGCCTCGGTCATGTAGTGCTCCTGAAAGCGCCGGACGATCTCGGCACCGACGCCTGCGCTCGCGCGTTCCGGCGCCTGTAGATTCACCGTCCCGCGCCATGCGCCGTCAGCCAATGTCTGTGGCGCCTCGTCGGAGCCGCTCACCTGCCATGTGCCGTAGTTCGGTACGCCAACGACCGGATCATCTCGAAGTGCATCGTAGCCGCCCGACGCGACAGGCGCTCCCTCTCCGTCCGAAACCAGCCGCGACTTCAACGCATCCTGAAAGGCGGCCTTGTGGTCCGCGCGCCAGTTGGCGGGAGCGACGACGGGCGACACGAGTGCTCCGGCGTAGCTCACTATCGCCCGCTCTTCCGTGTTCCAACCGGGCAAAACCTCATCGGCGTTGAGCCCGCCCCGCGGAACGGAAATATCGAGATCATGGACACCGACATCGCCCCCGGCCTCGAAGGGCGTCAAACGCCGTACCAGTTCCTCGAAATCCGCCTGCCCGGTACCGAACCGCCAATGGTAGTAGACGGGTAATTCCAGCGCCTCGGTATCCTCGTCCCACGCGAGCAGGCCCGTCGCGCCCGATGGATCGCGCCCGAGCCCGGCAAGACGCCCTGCCTCGAAACTCGGCACCAGCGCCGCCAGATACCCCGTGCGGGGCTTCATTCGCACCGGACAGAGAAGCCGCGAAATCTCGGGCCCTTCGGACCCCTCCATCACGGCTTCGGCGTGCGCCCAGCCATGCGCCTCGGCAAGATCGGGCAGCTTTTGCCCGGCGCCGGATTCGATCTTCAGCCTGTACCCCGGCGCTTCCGTGACCTTGGTCAGCGCGACAGTGTCGGTCTCTTCCAGGACGACCAACACCAGCCACGGCAGCAATCGTCCTTCATCGTTCGGTTGCGCGGGCGTGAACATCCATGGAAGCTCAGGTGTCACCAGTTCCACGAAGGGGAAGTAGTTCGGTTCCGCATCGCGGGCGTCCGGCTCCGGAAACGTTGCGCGAACCGCATCGGCGGAGATCGCCTTCACATCGGCAGGTCCGGCGAGCGTGACGATATGATCGATTGGCTGCCCCAACCCGTGGACGACTGCACGAAGATCGAGTGATGCTCCCGCGATTTCCGGAACGCCATCGTCACGTTCCACATCGGCAAGAGATGTCGACAGCCCACTGCGAACGGACGACCAGAATCTTGAGCGAAAACTCATTTTCAACCAAGGACGTTGTATCAATTACCGCCCAACGTGAGTTAGCGTCCTGCGGCCTGTCAAGAAGTTTCGGGACGAAACCAGCCAAACGACGACAGGCAATCAATCGAAGATCGACAGGCAGGCAAATATTCAAATTAATACATGTATTTCAATATTTTGAACGCGACTTTGAACGTGGCACATTATCCTTGGGCCGACGGCCGCCACATGCTCACTACTCCCAATCGTGCGACGCGGATCGAAGCACAGGGCGCCGGTGCTCGCCCGCCTCCCGAAAGGGAGACGGCCAGCCAAATAGTCGCGCAGGACTTCCCGGAAAGCCGGCGCCAGCGTTAGGCGTCAGGCGTTCACGTCAACCACCACACGTCCGCGCACCTGTCCTTTCAGGATTTCGGCGCCGAGTTTTGGCAGATCGTCCAAAGTCGCCTCCACAATCATGCCGTCGAGCCGGTCCATCGGCAGGTCGGTGGCAACCCGTGCCCAGGCTTTCTTGCGCGCTTCGATTGGCTGCATCACCGAATCGATACCAAGCAGGTTCACGCCTCGTAGCAGGAAGGGCGTGACCTTGGCAGGGAGATCCGCGCCTCCGGCAAGCCCCACCGCAGCGACCGATGCGCCGTATTTCATCTGGCCTAGGATACGCGCGAGCATCGCGCCGCCCACGGCGTCGACGCAGCCCGCCCAGGTTTCCTTCTCCAACGGGCGTTTGACGGTTTCAGACAATTCGTCGCGCGTTACAAGCTTGCTCGCTCCGAGCGCGGCAAGATACCGGGATTGCTCCGGTCGTCCGGTCACGGCAGCGACGTCGTAGCCCAGATTGGCCAGGATGGCAGTTGCCACCGAACCAACCCCGCCCGTTGCGCCGGTGACCAGCACTTCGCCGTTCGCCGGTGTGAGCCCATGGTCCTCCAGCGCGATAATCGCAAGCATCGCGGTAAACCCGGCGGTGCCGACAGCCATCGCCTGCCTTGCGCTCAGCCCCTCCGGCAGAGGAACGAGCCAATCGGCCTTGACCCGCGCCTTCTCCGCGTAGCCGCCCCAATGCGCTTCGCCCACGCGCCATCCGGTGAGGACCACCTTGTCGCCCGGACTGAAACGCGAATCCTCGCTGGCCTCGACCGTGCCGGCGAAATCGACACCCGGGACGTGCGGGTAGGTTCTCACAAGTCCGGCGCCGGGGCCAATGCACAGACCATCCTTGTAGTTCAGCGTCGAATACTCGACCCGAACGGTCACGTCGCCTGCGGGCAACCGGCCTTCGTCTACCTCCTGCACCGAGGCGGTGGTTCGCCCGTCCTCCGCTTTCTCAACGATCAACGCGCGCATCTCATCGTTCCTTCTGCTTCCGGCGATGATCCGCTGCTATCAGATCGTGTCCGGCATGAACACCAGATCGGTGGCCGCAGGGGTGACACCGGCTGCGGTGAGCATTGCGTGAACCTGGCCTCGATGATGGGTCTGATGGTTGAACATATGGGCGACGCAGGTCGCCATCGGCTTGCATTGTTCGCGCCCTGTGGCCCCGGACTTCCACGTCAGATCGCCGCGCAACGCTGACGGGCGGAGCCGACGCGCCCAAAGCACCAGTTTCGCATCCGCCCGCATCCTGTCCGCTTTCCACGCGGCAAGCGTCGGGTAGAGTTGCGGGCTGTCCGCGATCCCACCCGCCGGCCTTGTCCAGCCGTCTATCCGCGCCATCCAGACCCGGTCTGCCCACAGAATGTGATTGAGCGTGGCAAAGATGGAGCCAAAAAATGCACCGCGGTTTTCCGTGAGCGCAACTTCATCCATAACCTCCGTCGCTACCATCAGCGCTTTGTTTTGCCATGCATTATACCGGGACATTAGCTGGGCGTACTCGATCGATATCACCGCACCACCTCCTTCTGAATCCGGACGTCCGGCATAGCGTCGCTGCACAGCGGCATGCTGTCAATCGTTGTGCCGCAACGCGGCAATCCTAGCCGCTGCCGATCAGAACACCCGCCGCCAGAACGAGACCGCCGCCAACGACGACTTGCAGCGCCGCGCGCCAGAAGGGCGTGTCCATGAAACGCTTCTGTATCCAGGCGATTGACCAGAGTTCAACGAAGACGACCATCACGGCGATTGTGGTCGCGGTCCAGAAATCCGGAATGAGATATGGCAGCGCGTGGCCAAGGCCTCCGATTGTGGTCATCACGCCGGACGCGATACCGCGCTTGACCGGACTGCCGCGCCCGGACAGTTCCCCATCATCTGAGGCCGCTTCTGTGAACCCCATCGAAATGCCTGCCCCGACAGATGCAGCGAGACCGACGAGAAACGTGCTCCAGGTGTCTCCGGTGGCGAAGGCGGCCGCGAAGATCGGTGCGAGTGTGGAGACAGACCCGTCCATAAGACCGGCAAGACCAGGCTGAACCCAGGTGAGCACGAATTGACGACGCGCCTGATGCTCCTCGTCGGCCAGCGCCTCGACCGTCAGGTGCTCTGCGACCAATTCACCAGCGCGTCGTTCGTGCCCGGCCTCGGCCGCGGCGAGATCGCCCAGCAGACGCCGTGTTTCGGCATCCGTCACCCGCGCCGCGGCGGTTTCGTAGAACGTCCGAGCCTCCAGCTCCATCTCCGCCGCGATCTCTCGAACGCGCGAGATCGGGAGCTTCTCCAGCAACCACTCGGGTTTTCGCTCATAGAAACCACTCACATGAGCCCGCCGAATGAGCGGTATCGTGTGCCCGAAGCGAATACGGTAGAGCGCAATGAGGCTTTGTCGGTGACGATCCTCCTCGGCAGCCATGTCCATGAACATCGCTGACGTGGCGGGGTATTCCGCCTGCAAACGGCTGGCAAAATTCCGGTAGATCCGGCTATCGTCCTCTTCAGAGGAGATCGCCAGCGCCAGGATCTCCGATTCCGAAAGATCGCGAAAATGCACCTTGCGCGAGAATAGCGAGGTCATGTCCATGCTCTTGTAATGGGCCCTGAACAAGGCACTAACCCGCTGAACAGCCGAAGCAAAGCGTGCGTGTTGACGCTCGTACCTGCGTCTTACCCCGTGCGCATTCAACGACGAATTCTTGAACGGCCTATCTTGAAGTTCGGAACCGGTGGAAATACCTTTATCTTGTCCTTTGGGACTATGGCGATAAACGCGCTCGTAATAAGCGGCTCGGACCCGGGGGCGGTACCCGGCGGCTCCACCAAAATCCCGCGTTGGGGGATCATGGGGCCGAAATAGGATCGACGGACGTCTAAAGGGGTTAGCTTTTGCTCGGTGAGGTACCACCGTTATCGGTCCGTTAAGCATAATTGCCAACGACAATCGTGCTCCGGTGGCCGTCGCTGCTTAATGCAGTGACCAAAGCCGAAATCTTAAGCCCAGTCCTCTAGCAAGGGCTGGCGGGGTTCGCAGGCACCTGGCAACAGAAGCCTGCACTTTCCCTCTAGCAAAATCATATCAAACCGCTTGGTGTTCAGGGTTTGTTCAGTATCTCGCCCTAGGGTTGCTGACAAACAGGAGAACCACCATGGGTTGTAAAGTCGATTTGCTACAACGCTTCTACGACCGCGTCTGGGTCGAGGGGGCGATCGAAGAAGCCGGAGACTTCTTCAACACGGAGGCAGAAGCCAGCGGCCTCATGCCCGAACTGGCCCTGAGCGCACAGGAGTTTCACGATTTCGTCGCTGCCCTCCTGGAAATGCTGAATGTCACCAGTGTCAAACTCGAGAAAACCGTCGAGCAGGGCGAGTGGCTGTCAGTCATGGGCTCTTTTGAGGCGACACTTCTCGCGACCGGTCAGCCGATCCGCGGCGGCGGAATGCTGATGGCTCGGATCGTGGACGGTCGTATTGTCGAGGCATTCAACTGCATGGATTTTTTGGGATTGTTCGAAAAACTCGGTCTGGTTCCCGAACATGCCCTCGCCCTGGGCATGGCTGGACACCGGTTCAAGTGATCGTTTCCGCAACCAACGACGACGCAATCAGACGAACGGTTCCATTCCCGGCGGGATGGCCTCCCGATGCCGTTTTGCGAGGCTCCATCACAATCAAATGCCCTCAAAGCCAGCGCTCCGTGTATCTCGGGTGTCGCTAGGTCAACCGGTGCGTCATATGACGTCGGCAGGGGTATCATTCGGCTTCGAATCCCCTATGCTGACCTCGGAACAAAGCGGAGACACCGAAGGTTCATGTCGCAGAGCATCGACTATGGCAAACTCATGCACCGGGCCATGCGGAGCCTGATTCAAGAGGTCCTTGGCGAGGTCGCGCGGAGCGGACTGCCGGGGCAGCACCATTTCTTCATAACCTTCGACACGACCCACCCCGATGTGAACATCGCGGACTGGCTACGGGACCGCTACCCGCAGGAAATGACGGTGGTGTTACAGCATTGGTTCGACAATCTCGATGTCACTGATGATGGCTTCGCGGTAACCCTCAACTTCGGCGAAACGCCGGAACCGCTCTACATCCCCTACGATTCCATCGCCACCTTCGTGGACCCTTCGGTCGAATTCGGCCTGCGATTTGAAACAGCTTCCGCCGCAGACGACGATGAGGCGCCGGAGGACGACGACCGCGGCACGCCCGAACCGACCGACGAAGCGCCGATTGCTGAAGATATCCAGCCGGATGAACCGCAAGGCGATGCGGAGGTGGTCCGTCTGGACAGTTTCCGGAAGTGATCAGGCCCCGGCCGGCGCAACCCACGCGCGCCTTTGCTCAAGGGGGCTGGACTTTGTGCAAATCGCAGTTGCACGTCATATCAAGTAGCCGGGATTGACCCGCCATCCCAACCGGCGGGGCGGAGCCCTAGAATTGGCCGGTCCCGGCGTGCCGCTGGAGAGCAAGACCTGTCAGGAGCCCCGATGGTGCGGGTCTATCAATCCTTGAAGTTCCGGCTTTCCTTGATCTGATCCCAGGCCCAGACAACCTCCTGAAGACGCTCTTCGTCTGACCGATCGCCACCATTCATGTCCGGATGCAAGACCTTGATAAGCGCCTTGTAGGACTTGCGCACCTCGGTCTTGGTCCAATGGTCCTTCGCATCGAGAATCTCAAGCGCACGCCGCTCGGTAGGCGGCAGCCGGCGCCCGCCGCCTCCCCCCTTGCCGGGATTGCGCGTGGCATTCTCGCCCAGAACCTGATGTGCATCGTCAATGCCCAGCCGCGCCCAGGCCCGTTCCTCCGCGCTTTGGCTGAAGGGCTTGGTCTCGCGCTCCCAGACCTTGTCCTTGTCGATCTGGCTTTGCAGTTCTTCTTCGGTTGTCCCGTCGAAGAAGTTCCACTTCAGATTGTATTCGCGAACGTGGTCCTTGCAGAACCAGTAATACTCATCGAGTGAATCCGGTGACTTGGGTGCCCGGTATTGGCCAGGCTCCTGACAGCCCGGGTGGTCGCACTGTCGCTGCGATGTCTCGAACGCACCCGACATGCCCCGCTTGCCACGCGACCGTTTCTTCTTGTCGCTCTTGACGCGGATATCGAAGCCGAAAGGGTCTGGTTTCGCCATGGCAAGCATCCTTTCTCGAAACAACTGCGCTCTGTCCGGGTTCTTTCCGACTCGGCCGCAGGAGTTTAGTCTGTTCGATGGGGGGGCGAACAGGGGGATTCTTGAAAAATGCCTGTGGCAGATGAAATCACAAAGCGGCTCACCGAGAGCTTTGCGCCGCGCGAACTAGAAGTAATCGATGACAGCGAACGTCATCGTGGGCATTCGGGCTACCGCGAGGGCGGCGAAAGCCACTTCAATGTGCGCATAGCGTCCGACGCATTTGCCGGGATGAACCGCCTTGCGCGTCATCGCGCGGTTCATGCGGCCCTCGGCCCGGACCTGATCAGTCGGATACACGCTCTCGCGCTGGATATTTCCGAGTAGCAATCCGAAACCATCATCCACCGATGCTAGCCGGGCGCCTGTTACCGCAAACTGGGCGCCCTGCGCCCTTTCGCCCACCCAGGAGCCGTTGCCAGCCCCCCTGACGGGCGGTAAATCCGCATCCAATCGCACATCCAGGAGGCCCGCATGACCGCGACCCGCACCGAAACCGACAGCTTCGGCCCGCTTGAGGTTCCCGCCGACAAGTACTGGGGCGCCCAGACCCAGAGGTCGATCATGAATTTCCCCATCGGCTGGGAGAAACAGCCGGTCATGATCGTTCGCGCGCTCGGCGTGATCAAAAAGGCCTGTGCGATGGCCAATGTCGAGAATGGCAAGCTCGACCCCAAGCTCGGCGAGGCAATCCAGAACGCCGCGCAGGAAGTGATCGATGGCAAGCTCGACGACAACTTCCCGCTCGTCGTCTGGCAGACCGGCTCCGGCACACAGTCCAACATGAACTCCAACGAGGTCATCGCCAACCGCGCCATCGAGATGCTGGGCGGCGTGATCGGCTCCAAGGATCCGATCCACCCCAATGACCACTGCAATATGGGGCAGTCTTCCAACGACGTCTTCCCCACCGCCATGCACATCGCAACCGCCATGCAGGCGCGTGCCGTGCTGCTGCCCGGCATGAAGAAGCTCCAGGCCGCGCTGGAAGAAAAAGTCGCGGAGTTCGAGGGCATCATCAAGATCGGGCGCACCCACACCCAGGACGCGACGCCGATCACGCTCTCCCAGGAATTCTCCGGCTATGTGCACCAGGTGAAGAAGAGCATCGAGCGCGTCGAAACCGCGCTTGGCGACATCTATGAGCTGGCGCAGGGCGGAACTGCCGTTGGCACCGGGCTCAACACGGTCGAAGGCTGGGACGTTCAGGTCGCCGCCAACATGGCCAAGATCGCCGATCTGCCCTTTGTCACCGCGCCCAACAAGATGGAAGCGCTCGCCGCCCATGACGCCATGGTGCAGATGTCCGGCTCGCTCAAGACCTGCGCAGCCTCGCTCTTCAAGATCGCGCAGGATATCCGCCTGCTCGGCTCCGGCCCGCGCTGCGGCCTCGGCGAGCTGCTGCTGCCCGAGAACGAGCCCGGCTCTTCGATCATGCCCGGCAAGGTCAACCCGACCCAGTGCGAAGCCATGACCCAGGTCTGCTGCCACGTGATCGGCAACGATGCGGCCGTGGGCGTCGCCGGCACGCAGGGCAACTTCGAACTCAACGTCTACAAGCCGATGATGGCCTATAACGTGCTGCAATCCATGCAGCTTCTGGGCGATGTCTGCTCGGCCTTCACCGACAACCTCGTCGTGGGCCTCAAGGCCGACCGCGAGCGTATCGAGAAGCTGCGCGACGAGTCCCTGATGCTGGTCACCGCTCTGGCCCCGACCATCGGCTATGACAACGCCACCAAGGTCGCCAAGACCGCGCATAAGAACCGCACCACGCTCAAGGAAGAGGCCATCGCGCTCGGCTTCGTGGACGAGGCGACCTTTGACGCCGTCGTGCGCCCCGAGAACATGGTCGGCCCGAAGCCGAAGGCCTGAGTTTGGCAAAGCCGATAAATCTCAACCGTGCCCGCAAGGAGCGGGCGCGGAAAACGGCCCGAGAACAGGCGGACCGCAACGCCATCCTGCACGGCCTGCCGAAAGCGGAGAAACAACGGGCGAAAGCAGAAGCCGAACGTCTCGCCCGTCTCCATGAATCCGGCCGCCGCGACACCCCTGACGCGGACCCGGACTAGGACTTTTCGGCAACAACACCTCGATCTCTCTCCACGTGGCAACAACGGTCGCTTGCGTCTGCGATTCCGTGGCGTGACTCTTCCAGTAAGAAAGTCCGGGGCAAAGCCCCTACGCCGCAACGACGGCCAAGAGCAGGATAGAGAGAAACCGGGCATGGAAAACGCCCCGCGCGAAGCCTTTGTCGAGGCCCATCCGGTGGAGTCCGCCTCCGCCATGGCCGGACCGCTCTTGTTGCGCACGGATGACCTCTGCGACGGACCAGACCCCATTCCAAATCCGGGCCCATGGCTGATCTCTGCTATAGCTGCGGAAGCCCGTATCATGACGCCCGCCGGCCCCTGCCCCGCAGGACGGCTCGTGCCGGGCGACAGCGTGCAGACCCTCGATCACGGCCCCTGCCGCTTGCTGTGGTGCGGACGGCGGACCATCACGGCTGCGCAGGTTGCCGCGCGCCGGGAGGTTGGCGCTATTTCCGTGCCCGCGCATGCGTTTTCCGGTGGCAGCCCTCGCCGTGCGCTCCGGCTGTCGCCCCGTGCCGGCGTATTGATGCTGCCCGACGGCGCCCCCAGGAACGGTGTGCTGGTACCGGCCCGAGACCTCCTCGGCCACGCCGGGATTGCCCCGGCGCAGGCCGCGACCGTGACTTATGTCCAGCTCCTGCTGGAACGACACGCGATTTTCGCGGCGGACGGGTTGTTGGTGGAGAGTTTCCATCCAGGCTGGCTCGGTGAGGGGCCTACAGACAGCCGGCTTCGCGCGGAGGTACTGGAGGTGCTACCGGAGCTGGAACACGGTCTCGACCTCTACGGCCGCGAGGTCCGCCTGCGGGCGGAACGGGCCCGGTGAAACGCCCCGAGAAGCATTCGCTAACTCTGTCCGGGCATCGCACAAGCGTGTCACTCGAAGAACCTTTCTGGCGCGCATTCCGCGAGATCGCGGCTGAACGCAGCCAGCCAATCAACGCACTTGCCGCCGAGATCGACCGTGACCGCGGCTTGGACATGGGGCTCGCCTCCGCCATTCGGCTGTTCGTGTTGCAGGAATACCGCCAACGATTGGGGCTCGAAAAACCCGGGTGACGCCCATCGCCGGTTCACGCGATTATCCGAATACCGCTGCCAGCGATGTGCGCAGGGCTTGCAGCATCCAGGCAATGCAATCCGATCCCGCGGACGCAGCCAACGCTTTTCTCAGAGCATCTTGCGTTTCCGAACCGCGAGCCAAATCCCGTCACGCGCGCGCACGGTCAGATGTGCAACGGGAACCGGACGACGGTCCGCAAGCGTCTCCAGCCGGTAGGCCCGCACAATCATCGCTAATAGCAGCACCCCCTCGATCATCGCAAACCCCGCCCCGGTGCAGACACGCGTTCCGGCAGAGAACGGGATAAAGGCCTCTCGCTGGCAGGTCTTGCCGTTCGTGGAGTGCCAGCGCGACGGGTCGAAGGCGTCCGGGCATTCCCAAAGCCGGCTATGCCGGTGCAGGTGCCACGGGGACAGCACGATCTGGCTCCCACGCGGCACGTCCCTGTCGCGAAACCGCTCCGATCGTCTGCTCTCGCGGACCATCATTGGCACGGGTGGGTACAGCCGGAGGGCCTCCCGGAAAACATCCCGGGTGAAGGCGAGCCTCGAAATGTCGCCAAAAACCGGCTGCCGCCCGCCGAATACGCCGTCGGCCTCGGCTGCAACGCGGGCCTGCGCCTCGGGATTGTCGGCGAGCAGCCAAAGCGCCCAGGCAAGTGCCGAGGCGGATGTTTCGTGACCCGCCAGAAAGAAGATCGCCACCTGATCCACCATCTCGGCGGGATCAAAGGACTTGCCTGTCAGCGGATCGGCGGTTGTCATGATCTTCGTGGCCAGATCGTCGGGAGCGCGACCGGCCTGAATGTCCGCCGCGCGGGCGTCCGCCATAGCGCCAATCAACCCGCGGATCTTCGCTGCACTTTCGCGGGTACGGCGGCGGTATGGACGCGGGATCCAGGATGGCAACGGCAAGAAGGCGGCGAGGTTCAGAAGCGGCTGGCTGCGCTGATAGTCCCGAAAGGCGTCGAACACCTGCGACGCAGTCTCGTGCTCGATCGGCAGCGAGAACAGCGCACGAAAGATCACGTCGGCCGCCGCGTGGCTCATCTCGGCCTCGATTTCAACTGGCCCGCCATCGACCTTGTCGCCAATCCGACCCACCGCCGATTCCGCCGCCGCGAGCATCGCCGGAAATACCTCGCGCAGCCGACCTCCCTCGAAGGCCGGGTCGATAATGCGCCGTTGACGCTCCCACTCCGCACCATTGGTCACGAAAACGCTGTTCCCCAGCAGCGGTCGCAACCCCTCGCTCACGCGATCCGACTTCGGAAAGTCACCGGGACGGGCGCAGAGGACCTCGCGCACGAGATCCGGCTGGTTCACCAGATAACTGCGGAAGAACGGGGTACGGAACTCCGCCATCCAGGCGCCATAGAGCTTTTCAGGCTGCGCCGACAATATGTCCCGACGAAACATTCGGAGGTACCGCCGGAACGACACCTTTTCCGGCCGGGGATCTGGCTTCGGTGGCAGGCGACGGTTTTCCATGTCAGGTCGCCATGCTTCGATGGCGCGATACCGGACGTCGTATCGCACTTGGCGTCGACCGGCGGTGCGCGAAACGCTGCGCGAGGGTCTGCGGGCCGGCGGTTATCCGGAAGTAGTCGTAGTCGCCGGGCCGGTCAAAGGCGCAGAGGTACTGGAAGTGCAATCGGAAGAAGCGCCAGCGCAGCGCCTTCCAACGCGCCGCGCTGAGCGTCCGGGAAAAAGCCGCCGACAGGATCAGCGGGCCGCGTTGGCCGGGGGGCGCAACACCGCTCACCGATGCCGGGTCGCAGAGCGCAAAGGCACAGCCATCGCCCGGGGCTGTGACATCGACCCAGGTCAGAGCATCGCTTGCCGAAAGGAAGTGCAGGTCTGCCCGAAGTCGCGTGGCGGTGGGCAGGAAGGAGACCATCGGGATCACTTCTCCGAGCGTCAGCAGCGACAGCGGCGGGCATCCCGCGTGCACGCGCCCGCTCCGGATCAGATCCGCAAGAATCGACACGGCAAGATGCGCCCCGGACGAATGACCCACCACGAGGACCTCGTCCGCATCGGAGGCCAGCGCGTCGGCCACGACCTCCGCGAACGCCGCGATCCGCGCCTCAAGCTCCGGCGGGTTCGCGCCGCCGAGGCTGGCGGAGAACGCGTAGTTGTGCATCAGGTAGCGCGCGAGAATGGCCCTGTCGTGCCTCTTGAACCATTGCAGCACCGGCGGCACGGCCAGCAAACCGGCAAGGCTCAGCCAGCCGGGCGCAATACGGCTGATCGCCCAGCCGATAAACGCGGCAATCGCAAGTGCAAGCGCGAGCTGGAGGAGCAGCGCCACCAGCGGGTAGATGGCCGCAATTGCCGGCCCCTTGCGCAACCTCAGAACCGCCCCGAGCGCGCCCGACCTTGCGTAGATCCAGAAGGTCCGCGCGGCCTGCGTATACGTTTGCAGCGGCCCCCGCTCCATCGAGGCCTTCACAATGTCCGACCACCCCAGCACCGCGATTTCCGCCGTCACAGGCGCGCCCTCGATCGTGGCACGGACCTGCCAGCGATACGGATCGAACTGGCCTTGAGATGCAATATCGATCTCGTAGCCGGAGACCTCTGCCTGCGCGCGGCTTTCCTTGCGATAGAGTTCCCGATATCGGCGCGCATGAAACGGGTCGTAGCCGGGAACATAGATCACCCGACGGTGGCGGACTGGCCCTGACTCGCGATCGGCGCCGCTCGCACAGGTGCCTTCAGCGAGATGTGATCCAGTGTTCCGGGTTCTCACGACCGTGTCTCGCTCGCAATCGTTCCTGCACGGCTCCTTTGATGAGCGGACCGGGGCGGCAATGGCAAGTCGAAAGTGCGTATCAGCCGAGACGCGTCCGAAGGAGCCCGAACGACCCGACGGCGACCGAAACAAGACGCAATACATCATTCTGCCTGTCGGACACGTCAGCACGTCTCAGTGGTGTCCGACCGCTCTCCGCACCGGTCGGTCTGCGAACAGGCAGGCGGAGGCTCCCGCCCGTCGTCGGCGCATTTCGAATGCGCCTCCTCCCGTTGGGCCGGGCGCGCCTCCGGCGCGGCAGGTGCGCTTCACCCGCCCGCCCCTTCCACGGCCCCATCCTTCGTGCTTACGTCCGTACCGTCGCGGCGGCCTGACCGGGCGATGGCCAGAGCCGGTACTTGCCCGGTCGCCGCGCCTCGGCTACGCGAAGAGCATGATATCCTCTGTCCATTACGATACGGCGCCAGTCCCGCCGCCCTTGTCGTTCAACATGGCGGCACATGTTCTTGCGCGTGCTGACGCGCAGCCCGACAAGACGGCGCTCGCAATCGTGTCGCCGGCGCGTGCGTCGCGATGGCGCTACGGTGCGCTCGCACAAGCGGTGGAGGGGATCGCCGCCGGACTGCTGGCCACGGGGCTCTCGCCGGGCGACCGCCTGCTGATGCGGCTTGGCAACGAGGTGGAGTTTCCGCTCACGTTTCTCGGCGCGATCTGGGCCGGAATAGTCCCGATCCCCGCCGCCGCCGCGCTCACCGAGACGGAGATCAGCCGTATCGCCGCCGAGACGCAGCCCGCAGCCATTGTGGCGGCGCCGGACATCTCCCTGCCATCGGGCTGTGAAGCACGTATTCTTCCGGCCCTCGCCCTGCGGGAGATGGAGGCGACACCGCCAGTGCCACCGACAATGGGCGACCCGAACCGCCCAGCCTATATCGTTTATACATCCGGCAGTTCCGGGCGCCCGCGTGGCGTGGTCCATGCCCATCGTGCCATCTGGGCGCGGCAGATGATGTGGACCGATTGGTACGGGCTGCAGGAAACCGACCGCCTGTTGCACGCAGGCGCTTTCAACTGGACCTATACGCTTGGAACCGGTCTGCTCGACCCGTGGGCTGTCGGCGCGACGGCGCTGATCCCGTCCGCCGGGGTCGCATCCGACCAGGTACCGCTTCTTCTCCGGCGACACGACGCCACGATTTTCGCCGCCGCTCCCGGCGTGTATCGCCAGATGCTGCGCGCCGCACCGCGCATGGACGTACCGAAGCTGCGGCACGGGCTGTCGGCGGGTGAAAAACTGCCCGAACGAACGCGGGCGGCCTGGGAAGCCGCCACCGGCACCCTCGTTCACGAAGCGCTCGGAATGTCCGAATGCTCAACCTATCTTTCCGGCAGCCCGGCCCGCCCTGCCCCTCCTGGAAGCTCGGGCTATCCGCAGCGTGGTCGGCATCTGGCGGTCCTCGACGCAGGCGGCCGGGCCGTTCCGCGCGGAGAAGCTGGCACAATGGCGATCCATCGTGGCGACCCGGGCCTGATGTTGGGATACCTCGACGCACCCAAGGAAACGGCGGACCGATACGCCGGCGACTGGTTCCTGACCGGAGATACGGTCTCCATGGCCGACGACGGAGCGGTCACGTATCTCGGACGGTCAGACGACATGATGAACGCGGGCGGCTACCGGGTGTCGCCACTGGAGGTCGAGTCCGTGCTCGCCGCGCACCCGGGCATCGTGGAGGTGGCCTGTGCAGAGGTTGCCGTCAAAGCGGACACGACCGTGATCGGCGCTTTCTACACCGGCCCGGAACTGCTCGCCCCGGAGGCGCTCCTGGCCTTCGTTTCCGACAGGCTCGCGCGGTACAAGTGCCCCCGGGTATTTACCCACGTGGAACGACTGCCGCGCTCCGGTAACGGCAAGATCGACCGCAAGCGCCTGCGCCAGCCGATCTGACCCGGGCGATCTGACCCGGCCGATCTGATCAGGCGCGGATCCACCCCGCGCCGCACGTGGACGGTTGGGAGCTCCCGTCCGTCGTCGACGCATCGCAGATGCGCCTCCTCCCGTTGGGCCGGGCGCGCCTGCGGCGCGTGGCACAGGGTCTGCCCGCGCGCATCCCCCTTGGACCCGCCGCAGGCGGGCTCCGCCCAACCGCCACCGAAACGCGCCCAAAAAGGCGCGAGAGCGTGGCGGGCGGGAGCACCCGGCAGCGGGCAAATGAAGCGATGGGGAATGATCGGCTGGCAGATTCCGCTTGGCACGGGTCGCGGGGCTGGTACACGGGGCGCCATGATCAAGCTCGACATCCTCTCCGACCCGATCTGCCCGTGGTGTTTCATCGGAAAGACGCTGCTGTTCAACGCGCTTGACGCCAGGCCCGACCACCCGTTCGTCATCGAATGGCACCCGTTCCAGCTCAACCCGGATATGCCGCCCGAGGGAATGGACCGCCGCCGCTATCTGGAAGCGAAATTCGGCGGCAAACAGGAAGCCGTGGCGGCCTATGCCCGGGTTGCCGAGGCCGCGGAAGCGGCAGGGCTCGACATCGATTTTGGCAGCATTCCCCGCACGCCGAACACGTTGGACGCACACAGGCTGATCCATTGGGCCGGGATTGAAGAGCGCCAGACCCCGGTCGCAAGCGCCCTCTTCGCCGCCTTTTTCCTCGAAGGCCGAGACATCGGCGACCACGACGTGCTGGCAGATATCGCCGACAGCGCGGGGATGGACGCCGCGACGATCCACCGTCTGCTCGGAAGCACGGCGGATGCCGCCGACATCCGAGAACGCGACAGGCATGCCCGTGACCGTGGTGTGACCGGCGTGCCGACCTTCATCATTGCGAACACCCATGTTGTTCCCGGTGCGCAGCAACCCGACCTCTGGATCAAGCTCATCGACGAGATCAACGGGCAGCTCATGACAGGCTGACCCAACGCGTAATCGGCACACAGGGACGCAAACGCACAGAGAATTGTGCATTTTCACACAATTGGCATCGACCGGACATCCGTGATAGCGGGTCAGGCTACAAGGATTCCTGACATGCCCAAACGCCTGCCGAAGGTGGAATTCGTCGCCCTCATCGCGATGCTTTTTGCCACCATTGCCTTTTCGATCGATTCCATGCTGCCCGCGTTACCGGAGATTGCGGCCGAGTTGACGCCGGCGCATCCCAACCACGCGCAACTCATTCTGACGAGCTTCGTACTCGGCATGGGGCTTGCCACCATCCTGACCGGTCCGCTGTCCGACGCCATCGGCCGCCGGCGCGTCATTCTCGGCGGCGCTGCGGTCTATATGGTCGGTGCGGCAATCGCCTGGGCTTCAGGATCGCTGGAGATGATGCTGATCGGCCGGCTGATACAGGGGTTCGGCGCGGCCGGCCCTCGGATTGCAGCCATCGCCATCGTCCGGGACCTCTACAAGGGCCGCGACATGGCACGACTGATGTCCTTCGTGATGATGGTCTTCACGCTCGTGCCGGCTGTCGCCCCGACGATAGGCGCGGGGATCATCGCCGTGACCGGGTGGCGCGGGATTTTCGGCGCGTTCCTGGTGTTCGCCCTTTTCAGCTCGGGCTGGATGCTGCTGCGCCAGGAAGAAACGCTCGATCCGTCAAACCGTCGTTCGTTGCGGGCGCGCGTTCTGTACCAGGGTGTGGTTGAAGTGCTCTCCAACCGTGTTGTCGCTATCTCCGTGGCCGCGCAGGGCTTCTGTTTCTCCATACTCTTTGCCAACATCAGCTCGATCCAGCAGATATTCGACATCACCTTCGACCAGGGGGCTCATTTCCCCCTCTGGTTCGGCCTGATCGGACTTGTCGCCGCCGCATCGAGCCTGTTGAACGCCTGGTTGGTCGGGCGTTTCGGCATGCGCCGGCTGGCCACTGCCGCCCTCTTGCTGCAGCTCATCTTCTCCAGTGCCATCGCGATGCTCTTCGCGGGACCGTGGCTGCCGCCTCACGCGGGGTTCGGTGTATACCTCGTCTGGACCTGCTCCGTGTTCTTCCTCAATGGCTTGACTCTGGGCAACCTGAACTCGATTGCCATGGAGCCGATGGGCCACCTCGCCGGAATGGCCGCTTCGGTGCTCGGTTCGGTTGGTACGGTGATCGCCGTTATTCTCGCGGTGCCGATCGGCCTGGCCTTCGATGGAACGCCTCTGCCACTCATGGCCTCGACCGCCCTACTGGCAGCCGTTGCGCTCTTCCTGACGATACGGATCGGGAGACAGGAGGAGGCCGTCACGGCGTAAACCGCCGCCCGTTCTGACAGAACCCGACCAGACGTGCATTGCTCGCATAGCGGGGCCAATGCAACCGTTCCTCGTGATCGGTCATTCTGTGCCACGTCACGGATATCCATTTGCCGAACGGTCAAGCGTCACCGGATGTCACGTCGGGGGGCGCGCAATCTGCGCCTGCGGTGCCGGGAAAGGGGCCGAGAACCACGATCTTGTCCCGCCGGTGGCCGGGCACCATGCGCGCGCGGAGGGTCACGGTCGGGTCCCCGGTATCGACGTGCTGTCACCGCACCGTTTGCGTAGGCTTTTGCTTCGCCTGTTCCGCCAGATCCCGGGCGATGGCGAAGGCCCCCTTGATCTTGTCGGCATTGTTCTTCCAGTCGCGCCGCACGACGATCTTGTTGTCCCTGATCTTCGCCAGCCCGTTCTGCGCCTGCACGAAGGTGACGAGCCCCGCCGGATTTGCGAATTTGTCATTGTGGAATTGGATGGTCGCGCCTTTGGGCCCGCCGTCCAGCTTGGAAATGCCGGCGCGTTTGCACATGGCCTTGATCCGCACGATCAGGAGCAGCGTGTTGACCTCCTTCGGCAGCTTGCCGAAGCGGTCGATCAATTCGGCGGCGAAACCCTCCAGTTCCACCTTGGTCGATAGCCCCGAAAGCCGGCGGTAAAGCCCGAGCCGCACGTCGAGGTCCGGCACGTAGGCTTCCGGGATCAGCACCGGCACGCCGAGATTGATCTGTGGCGCCCACTGCCCATCGTCGTCGGTCAGCCCCTCGAAGGCGCCCGACTTAATCTTGGAAATCGCCTCCTCGAGCATCGTCTGGTACAATTCGTAGCCCACCTCGCGCATCTGGCCGGATTGCTCCTCGCCCACAAGGTTGCCCGCGCCGCGAATGTCCAGGTCCTGGCTCGCCAGCGTGAAGCCGGCCCCGAGGCTGTCGAGGGAGCCAAGCACGCGCAGCCGTTTCTCCGCCGCATCGGTCAGTTTCTTGCGCGGTTTGGTGGTCAGATAGGCGTAGGCGCGGGTCTTGGCGCGACCCACGCGGCCGCGGATCTGGTAGAGCTGCGCCAGCCCGAACATGTCGGCGCGATGCACGACCATCGTGTTGGCGGTGGGAATATCCAGACCGCTCTCGACGATGGTGGTTGCCAGCAGCACGTCGAACTTGCCGTCGTAGAAGGCATTCATCCGGTCGTCCAACTCGCCCGCAGCCATCTGCCCGTGTGCGATAACATAGGTCACTTCTGGCACATGATCCTTGAGGAACTCCTCGATCTCCGGCAGGTCCGATATCCTCGGCACAACGAAGAAGGACTGCCCGCCCCTGTAGTGTTCGCGCAGCAGCGCCTCCCGGATCGTCACGCTGTCAAACTCCGACACGTAGGTCCGGATCGCCAAACGGTCCACCGGGGGTGTGCCGATGATGGAGAGATCGCGGACGCCAGACAGCGACATTTGCAACGTCCGCGGAATCGGCGTGGCGGTGAGCGTCAACACATGGATGTCGGAGCGCATCTCCTTCAGCCGCTCCTTGTGCTGCACACCGAAATGCTGCTCCTCGTCGATCACCAGCAGGCCCAGGTTGTGGAACTTGACCTGTTTGGCGAGCAGAGCGTGCGTTCCGATGGCGATGTCCACCGACCCATCAGAGATCCCTTTTCGGGTGTCGGCCGCCTGTTTGGCGGAAACGAAGCGCGAGAGTTGCCGCACCTTCACCGGAAAGCCGCGGAACCGGTCGGCAAAGCTCTTGGCGTGCTGGCGGGCGAGCAGCGTCGTCGGCGCAATGACAGCGACCTGCAACCCCGACATCGCCGCCACGAACGCCGCGCGCATGGCGACTTCCGTCTTGCCGAAGCCCACATCGCCGCAGATCAGCCGGTCCATGGGCATGCCACGGGTCATGTCGTCCAACACATCCTCGATGGCGCGTAACTGGTCCTCCGTTTCCTGGTAGGGAAAACGGGCGGCGAATTCCTCCCAGATATGGTGCTCCGGCTGCATCACAGGCGCCTTGCGCAGCGCGCGCTCGGCAGCGATCCGCATGAGCTTGTCGGCGATCTGCCGGATGCGCTCCTTGAGCTTGGCCTTCTTGGCCTGCCAGGCGCCCCCGCCCAGCCTGTCGAGCAATCCTTCATCGTGTCCGAAGCGCGAGAGAAGCTCGATGTTCTCCACCGGCAGGTAGAGCCGCGCCGCCTCCGCATATTCCAGGTGGATCATCTCGTGATCGGCTCCGAGCGCGCTCACGATCTCCAGCCCCTTGTAGCGGCCGACCCCGTGATCCACATGGACAACCAGATCGCCGGGCGAGAGTGATTGCGCCTCGGTCAGGAAGTTCTCCGCCCGCCGCTTGCGCCGCGGTTTGCGGATCAGCCGGTCGCCGAGCACGTCCTGCTCCGAAATGACGGTCAGCGCGCCATCGTTTGCCGGTCCCTCGAACCCGTGTTCGAGCGCCCAGACGACGAGGTAGAGCCCGCCTTTTCCCTCCGGTACATCGCGAAAATCGGCAATCTCGGTGGCGCCGACCACGCCCTCGTCATCCATCAGGCCCGCCAGACGTTCCCGCGCGCCTTCTGAATAGCTCGCGACGATCACCTGCCCGTCCTGTCGCTTTGCCTTCAGATGATCCGCCAATGCCCCAAAAAGGCTCACGCTTTCCTGCTGGCGCTCTGGTGAGAAATTGCGGCCGATCCGGCCGCCGGTATCGATCACCCCAGGGCCGCTGCCCTGCGGCAACGGGCTGAGCTTCATCACCCTATGGCCGCCGACGGCTGCCTCCCAGCCGGCCTCGTCGAGATAGAGTGTATCCGGCGCCGCGGGCTTGTAGACCGTGTCGAGCCGCGCCTTGGATTTCATCGCCTCGACGCGGTTCTCGTAGCTGTCGACGATACCGTCCCAGCGGGCAATTCGCGCCGCGTCGCTCTGGTCGTCCAGCATCACGGACGCATCCGGTAGGTAATCGAACAGGGTCTCCAGGCGCTCATGGAAGAACGGCAGCCAATGCTCCATTCCCGCGTGCTTGCGCCCCGCGCTCACCGCTTCATAGAGCGGGTCATCGGTGCCGGCGGCACCGAACTCAATCCGGTAGTTCTGCCGGAACCGCCGGATCGCCGCCTCGTCCATGACGATCTCGGAGACCGGCGCCAGCTCCACCGCCTGCAACTTCTCGGTCGTCCGCTGGTTCGCGGGGTCGAAACGGCGCGCCCCGTCAAGCACGTCGCCGAAAAGGTCCAGCCGGATCGGTCCGGAATGCCCCGGTGGGAATATGTCGATGATCCCCCCCCGCACGGCGTAGTCGCCGGGCTCCAGCACCGTTGGCGCCTGGCTGAAGCCCATGCGGACGAGAAATGCCTTCAGCCCCGCCTCGTCGATGCGGTCACCCACGCGGGCGGCGAAGGCTGCCTCGCGCAACACGTCTCGTGCCGGCACCCTCTGCGTGACGGCGTTCAGGGTGGTCAGAAGAACAAACGGACCGGACAGACCCGCCGCAAGCGCGGCAAGTGTCGCCATCCGGCGCGCGGAAACGTCCGCATTGGGCGACACACGATCATACGGAAGACAGTCCCAGCCCGGAAAATCCAGCACGACCGCATTCGGCGCGAAGAAGGCAAGCGCCGCCCGCATCGCCGCCAGCCGTTTGTCGTCCCGGGCCACATGCACGACGGGCGCGCCCTTCTCCAACTCGCGCACGAGCAGGAGCGCGTCAAACCCTTCGGGCGCGCCGCCAACGGTAATGTGGGAGGCTGGTTTCATGGATCGATTACCTTCGGATACCCGTTCCGGCGTCAACGCGACGAGCGGGCCCTGTTGATCGCGGAAATGCGCGACGGAGGCAACCCCCACGGCACCTTCGAAATGCCGGGATGAGTGCGACGCCGCCCGGCGTAGCCTATTCCATCGACCTGCCAATGCAACCTGGACGCCGGTCGACGGTACCTTCGCACGCGTCGGGGCGATGCATTCATCCGACTGGGCCGATGATCCCGCAACGCGGCGGATGGCCTTGGGGTGACCCAAATCATCGCCCGAAGGCCGGCAACTTGTTACACTATACCGTACATCGGAACGCGCGTTGAACGGCACTGAAATCGGGAGGAGAGTTATGGGACTTCTCAAGATCAGAGGCACATCAAGCGACGACACCATCCGTGGTATCGGACGCGCGGAAAAGATCATTGCCAGCCTCGGCGATGACTTCGTGGATGCGCGCGGCGGCAACGACCATGTGCGCGGCGGCGAAGGCCGTGACGGGCTTCTTGGCGGCGACGGGTATGACCGCCTGTTCGGCGGACACGGCGACGACCTGCTTGCCGGCCAGCGCCACAACGACGTTCTCGATGGCGGCGACGGCAACGACATTCTCATCGGCGGCACCGGCAGCGACAGGTTGATCGGCGACGGCGGCGACGACACGATGATTGGCGGCACGGCGGAGTTCGAATTGTACGAGGGTGTCTGGTACGCCCACAGCGCGGAAGGTGACGGCGCAAAGGACACGTTCGTCATCAACGAATACGCAGGGGATGGGAACGACGAAATCTATGGCTTTGAGCCTGGAACGGACGTGCTTCTGTTCAAGCAGAATGACATCGTGTCTCACCGGGAAAACCTGTACGGGGTCACGCTCACCACGGCGACTGGCGGGACAGTGTACCTCGAACATGTGTGGACCGAAGACATCATCGGAAGCGTGCAGGGAACGGATTACTTCGACGACGTTCTTTTTGACTTGGGCTAATCCCTGCGGCGCGGCGGGTGCTCCCGCAGGCCGCCCCAGCCGTTCTCATTGTCCGCGCGTCATCGCTGGTAGCCCCCCCGATCGCGCAGGTTGGGAAATTCGTTGATCAGCTACAGTGCCTTGCCAGCCAGGCCAGCCACTTCGCAGTCGACATGCCCGGCGGCTTGGAGCGGGAACAATTCGATGACGCGGCAACGGCTTCATCGGCCGTAAGGACGACGGTCGACGTTCCGGCGACAAAGGCAGCGTATTTTTGTACCGCCTTCAGAACCTCGCGCCGTTCCTTGTCTTCCAGGCTATCGGGCGGCAACTCACCTGAGAAGGTAGGTTTGTTGCCCGGTTGCTCAGTGCCCATTTTCCGCACCTCTTTTTTGCTCTCCGACGTGATATCGCACGGAATCCTGTCTTAATTGGGACGATCGCCCAACGGGGCTGATATGTGGTCAAGCGCCGCCAATCCAGAACACATGACAACTTTGAGAACAGCTCGAGCGCGGACGCCAACCGAACCAAGTCATATGTCTGACACGAGGGCACGAAAGTGTGTCATTCGGGCATTGCCTACAAGACTCCCAGGTTCATGTTCTGCCACATGCCCCAGAACGCGGTGACAAAGATCGCGATCATCCCTGTCAATTGCACGTAAAAGCGATGAGATTGCAGCATCTTATGCAGCCCCTCACCGTCGGCGTCGCGGATACGGCGTGCGGTGCGAACGGAAAGCAGGAAAACGATGCTCATGGGCAGGGCGATCAGCAGGACCGCCTGCGCGAATTCCACCCAGTAGACGAACCCAAGGATCGCCAGCGAGGTCAGCATGAACGTCCCGATGCCCAGCATCCACATGGCGGACGTCTCGGTAATGTACAGCAACCGGTTCACATTCACCCGCACGATGTCACGCAGGTCTTCTTCCGCCTGCCCGCCCGATCGCTGGGCCCGCGTGACCATGTCGTAGGGCACGCCCAGCACCCAATGGCTCGCGGTGGACCACACCACGGCGAGCGCAATCCAGTACCACAGGTTCGAGAATGACCGCATGTCGATCAGTTCGAACACCGTGAGATACCAGTCCTGCACCCTACCAGCTCCTATAATTGCCTCCAGCCGCGCCATCTCGACCCGCCCGGTTCGATTGGGACGTACCCGCCACGGCAAGGCGGTGCAAGCCGCGGCGCGCCTGCGCGCTATGTCACGGTTGAGGCGGTGGCAAAACCGTCGCACTCTGCACGTCACCGCACGGCGATGAGCGACAGAAGGAGGCAGCCCGATGCGACCAACACAAGCCCCCTACCCTGCCGGACGGCTGCGCCGGTTGCGCAGCAGTGCACCGCTTCGGGCGATGGTGCGCGAGACACGGCTCTCGGTGGAGGATCTGATCTGGCCGGTCTTTCTTTGCGCCGGCGAGGGGCAGCAACAGGAGATCGCTTCCATGCCCGGGGTCGTGCGCCGTTCGGTCGACCTGACGGTGGAAGCGGCAGCGGAGGCGGCAGACCTTGGAATTCCCGCGATCTGCCTGTTTCCCTACACCGATCCGGACCTGAAGACTGAAGGCTGCGAAGAGGCGTGGAACCCCGGCAACCTGACGAACCGCGCCATTCGTGCGATCAAGGCGCAGGTGCCGGAGATTGCGGTGATGACCGACATCGCGCTCGACCCGTACAACAGCAACGGGCATGACGGGATCGTCGTGGACGGACAGATCGTGAACGATGAAACTGTCGAGGCGTTGGTGAAGATGGCGCTGGCCCAGGCGGCCGCCGGCGCGGACATTCTCGGCCCCTCCGACATGATGGACGGCCGCATCGGCGCGATCCGCAAGGCGCTGGAAGCCGCCGGGCACCGCAACGTCACGATCATGTCCTACGCGGCGAAATACGCCTCCGCCTTCTACGGTCCATTCCGCGATGCGGTGGGCGCAACCGGCGCGCTCAAGGGCGACAAGAAGACCTACCAGATGGACCCCGCCAATTCGGACGAAGCCATGCGTCTGATCGAACGCGACCTCTCGGAAGGCGCCGACATGGTGATGGTCAAGCCCGGAATGGCGTATCTCGACATCTGTCGACGGGTGAAAGAGACCTTCGGAGCGCCCACATTCGCCTATCAGGTTTCAGGGGAATACGCGATGCTGGAGGCCGCTGCGCGCAACGGCTGGCTCGATGGCGACGCGGTGATGCAAGAAAGCCTTCTGGCCTTCAAGCGTGCGGGCTGCGACGGCATTCTGACCTACTACGCGCCCCGGGTGGCGCGATTGATGAAAGCAGGCTGACCATACGGGCGGCCGGGGCCTTCGCCCGTGGCCTTTATGGACAGTCTATCCGGCGGCGAGGGTACGGCTTCTGAGCACCTGATCCACCAACCACCCTTGCGGTTTTGCGGGGTGTAGCTGGCTGGCTGGACGTGGCGGTCTGTGGTGAAACACAATCCGGATTGGATTCGTGACACCGGCGTCCGAACGGCGTATAACGTCGGCAACCAGTGGTACACGCTGGGCAAAGAGGCACATCAGGCGAACTCCAGGGGCAGAACCATGGACTCCACGTACAACTATTCCCGCCGCGGATTCCTCGCGGTGGCGGCCGCGGGAACGGCAATCCTGTCTGGCTGCGCAAACGGCGTCGGCTCCGACGGCGCCGTCCGCATCGACCAACGTGTTGATGCTACACGAAATTTCCTGTTTTCAACCTATCCCGGAACGGCCGATCTGGAACAGAAGGCATCCGGCGTGCTCTTCATGCCGCTGATCACCAAGGCCGGGTTCGTGGTGGGCGGCAGCTACGGCACGGGCGCGCTCAGGATCAACAACACCACGGTGGACTACTACGAGGCCACGCAGGCCAACGTGGGCTTCCAGGCCGGCGCGCAGCAATATGCGCATGCACTGTTTTTTATGACGCCAGAAGCACTTACGGCCTTCCGGACATCGCACGGATGGTCCGCCGGGGCGGATGCGGAATACGCCTGGATCGACCAGGGCGGCAACCTCTCGGCGGAGACGCTGACCACCTCCGACCCGGTGATCGCCATGGTCTTCGCCCAGGCCGGCCTCATCGCCGGGGCCACGCTGGAAGGCACGAAATACCGCCGGATCATCCCCTGAAACCGGTCAAAACGACCGGAACGCGGGACGAAAACGCCCGAAACCACGACCGAAACGCCCGCCGTTTCGGTCGTTCTCGTTCCTGAGGCGGGCAAATGATCCCCGGCGTATGAAACCGACCGGAATTCTCCCGCGCCGGTCCGGTCGCGGTGCCGCCTCGCCGACAGGCGGCGCCGAGCGATCACGGCCGCGATGCAAGTCGTGATAGGATGTGCATTGTCGCGAGTCCGCGAACGGGGTTCGCTCGCGCAGCGCACACGGAGGACACCATGGAAATTCGAGGCACGAACGGCCGGGACACGTTGATCGGAACAGCGCGGTGGTACGACATCTATGGGTTCGGCGGGAACGACACCATCCGCGGAAAAGGCGCGCGGGACGACATCGAGGGTGGCAACGGCAGCGACCACATCAAGGGCGGTGGCGGCAATGACGACATCAAGGGACAGGCAGGACGCGACCGCCTGTTCGGGGGAAGCGGACGCGACGATATCGAGGGCGGGCGCGGCAACGACTTCCTGAACGGCGGGGCGGGCAACGACGAGCTCACCGGCGGCGCCGGACGCGATACCTTCGTCTTCGGCAAGGGGGACGACGAGATCGAGGACTTCAGCACCACCGACGACCTGATCCTCCTGAAGGGCGATCTCGGCGTCCGGAACTTCCGCGATGTCATGGACAGGGCCCGGTCCGTCGATGGCGGGGATGACACGCTGATCGAATTCAAGAACGGTCACAGCCTCCTGCTGGAAGATGTGCGGATGTCCGAATTGCGCGCAAACGACTTCGACTTCGGCTGAGACCGAACCGACGGCCCGCGCCGGGCGGCGAGACGCCGAAGGCCACGGTCGGAGAGACCCGGCGGGCAATCCTGACGGCGAACCTTGCAATGGGCCATGAGCCAGGAAAACCTCGCGATTGCGGAACTGGCGTTGGCCGATCACGAGAGCATCGCCGATCCGCGCCCACATCTGGCGGCGGCATTGGAGTATGTGGAGGCGGCCTTGGGGGTCTTCGACCCGGAGCACATGGCCTATAACCACGAGAAGGCGACCGCGTTGCGCGACGACATCGTGGCGCGGATGGCGGGGTTGGAGGGCGGCTGAGCGCGCTGCGCTTGTGCGTGTCGATCCGGGGCCCGGGCGGGGAACGGGTGGCGGTGATTGGCACGCTCGGTTCCCCGCACAATCGAATCCTTCACAGGCGACGCGATCCGGACCAGTATCGGGCGTGCTGGATATTGCTCAGCATCAGGGAGGACTGGAATGTTGAACCATACCAATATCGCGACGGCATGCGTCGCGTTTGTTATCGCGTCGTCCGCCGCTTTCGCGCAGGACATCTATGCCGAGGTCGAAGGGTGGAACGTGCGGGTGGCCGAGGGGCTCAAGGGCTGCGCCATCGAGCGGACCGATGCCGACGGGTTCCAGACGCAGATCGGAATCGATGGCAACCAGGAGATGGGCTATGTCGCGCTGTTTACGCTGGCCGATGCGGGCATCGACAGCCGCGACACGATCATCACCCATTTTGACCTCGACGGAGAGCGGTTCGTCGGGGATTCCGTCAGGAAGGTCGATGGCGCCTACCAGGGCGGCTACGTCTATTTCAACAACCCGAACTTCGCCTACGACCTGGCGAAGAAGCAGACGCTGACGATCACGGCGGAGAGCGGCCGCGAGATCGCCGTCGACCTGACCGGCACGAATGCCGCGATGGAGGTGATGCGGGAATGCCAGATGGCCCAGCAATAGGCTGACGGCAGCGCGGCCGGTCGGAACCGGCCGCGCGAAATGACGAAACTGTGCGTCGGTGTCACCCGAGATCGTAGAGGAAGACGTCGACGGTTGCCCCGTTCACGTCTATCGGCCCCTCTTCGAGGTTCACGACGGTGCTTTCGAAGGCCAGCCGCGAGCCATCGGCCGAGATGGACGGGTCGGCATACACCTCGCCGACGCAAAAATCATAGTCGTCGGGCGTCACGCCGCCGCCGAAATCCAACTCCTCGGTTTCGCCGCTTTCCACGTCGTAGACGAAGAGGTGGGCAAACTGGCACCTGCCGCCATGGTCGTTGTAGACGACCGTGGCCCCATCGTCCGAGATGTCGGGATTTTCGTACCCGCGTTCGCGGTGAGCCTCGCCGGAGATTCTCTCATTTGTTCCTGTTGTTGCGTCGTAGAGGTATACCTCCCCCCCGCCATGAACGACCAAGGATCCGTCGCCGGAAATCGCGAAATCGTAGCGTACCGGAGTGTAAGTGAATTCTTCCGACGCAATATCGTACAAGAAGCAACCGCCGTACTCATAGGTTTCCCCGGCGACAAGATTCGTTGCCTCCGTTCTGAAGATGATCGTCGATCCGTCCGCCGAGATCTTTGGCCCGTAGCTATCCCCGTCCGCTCCGTGGGTCACGTTGAGGATGTCTCCGGTGACCATATCGCGCAGGAAGATATCTCCGTAGCCGTTTGCGTCGGTCTGGCCTGTGACGAGATCGGTCGCATCACTGGCGAAGGCCACGAGGCCGCCGTTACCTGAGATCGACGGTCCTTCGGAAGCGCCATTGGCCCCGAGCGTCAGGTTGACGGTGTCTCCGGTCGTCGCATCGTAGAGGAACACGTCCCGCGCTCCGTTGAGGTCGGAATCTCCCGGAACGAGGTTGGTGGCGTCGCTGTGGAACACCACTTTCGTGCCGTCGTGGGAGAGCGAGAAGGAGCCGCTGTCGCCGTTTGCACCGCTCGTGAAGTGGGTCGTTGTCTCCGTGGTATCGTCGTAGAGCACGCCGTCGTCGTAGACGACTGTGTTCCCGTCGCCGGAGATATCGGGCGTGCGCCCGCCACCCGGATCCGACAGGTTCTTGATCTGCGCCGCTTCTGCAACCGGATCGAAGAAGTCGCTGCCGACCACGCTCTCGGCCAGTTCATGGAGCGAGACGTCATACCCCACCGAGACCATGCCACCGGAGGCGGTCTCCAGTGCCAGGCCAAACGGGTACTGAACGACACCGACGATATCGTTCTGCTTGAAGCGCAGGACGTCGATGAACGGTTCGAAGTCGAGGATGTGGTCATGCCCGTCCGCGGCATATGCGTTGACGACGAAGACATCCCGCTCGCCGTCGCCCTCACCCGGTTCGAGGTTCCAGTAGTCTGCCCGCCATTCGTCGAGGTCGTAGTCACCGCCGGCCAGTATGTCGTTTCCCTCGTCGCCGATCAGCGTGTCACGACCGGCACCGCCGATCAGGACATCCGGATCGGCACCGCCATCCAGGACGTCATGGCCGCGCTGGCCCTTGAGAACGTCGCGACCGAGGCCGCCGAACAGCCGGTCGTCGCCATCGCCTCCGAGCAGAATATCGTCGCCCTCGCCGCCGCGGACATAGTCATCGCCGCCGCCGGCATCTACGAAGTCATTGCCAAGACTTGCAATTATTTCCTCTGCGCGGCCGCCACCGATGATGGTGTCTTCGCCGCCAGTGCCTCTGATTTTGATCCGTGCCATGACGCCCTCCTCCCCCTGTGAGGTGTCGTGTGAGGCGCGTTTCCAATCGCGCCCCATTATACGGGAAATGCGCAGCGCGGTCGCTGATTCAGGTCATCACGGCGACGGCCAGACGCGCGGAAATCCCGGGTGTCGGAATGCGATGAACGGCCTGGCACGCTAGTCCTGCGCGACCTCGATCCGGGCTTCCTCCGGCGGCGACACGGGGGCCGTGGCCGCGCCGATGGCGTTGAGATGCACACGGATGCGCCAGAGGTGGTAGGCGGCGCGGTGGAGCCAGCGCAGCGCGTCCATGCGGGCCAGCGCCTCGCCATCGGCAATGCGACCCTCCACTGCCTGTTGCACGATGCGGTCGCGGGGGCGTTTGCGTTGTTCGCGCAGCAGGGCGCGGAGACGGTCGAGGATGGCCTCGGCCGCCGCCGGGCCGCCGGGCGGCGCGCCCGGCCGTGCACTGCGCGCGGCGGCACCGGCCAGCAGGCGCGAGAGGCGGCGCAGGCGGTGGTCGCGGCGGAGGGTGGCGATCCGATCGGCCTGCTCGCAGCGGTAGAGCAACCGTAGCAGGTGGTCGAGCGCGTGGAAGCACCCGGCGACCTGGGCCGCGAGCTCCGGCTGGCCAGCGGGGAGCGCGATGCGGTCGAGGTAGGCGCGGGTCCGGTCCAGCGCGGTCTCGATCTCCTCGCGGCTGTGAAGCGGTGCTTCGGCCGGCGGTGGGGCACCGAGGCAGCGGCACAGGTGATAGGCCAGCGCGGTGTTGAGCCCCGCCACCGTTGCGGCGGTGACATCGGCGGCAATGCGGGGGGTGGCCAGCAGGGCCGGATCGAGGCGGCGGGTGAGCGGCGCTTCGCGTTCGGGCACGAGCCGGACAATCAGCCGGGCGAAGGGGCCGGCCACCGGCAGCACCAGCAGAACGCCGAACGCGTTGAAGACGGTGTGGAAGGCCACCAGCGCGATCTGGCCGTTCCCCTCGGCGATCCGGGGCGCCACGAGCGCGGCAAAGGGGCCCAGCAGGAGGAAGGCCAAGGCGCCGGTCATCAGGTTGTAGATGACGTGGGACAGCCCCGTGCGCCGCGCCATGGTGCCACCACCGAGCGTGGCAAGCAGCGCGGTGAAGGTGGTGCCCACATCCATGCCGATCACCAGCGCGGCGGCCTGCGGGAAGTTGATGGCCCCTGCCCCGAGCGCCGCAAGCGCCGTGGCCACGCCCGCCGAGGAGCTTTGCGTGACAATCGTGATCAGCAGGCCGGTCCCGACGAGCTGAAGCCGGCCGAGAAGCGTGTCGGGCGGGAAATCGGTTGGGGTGACGACACCTTCGAAGGCATCGAGCCCGTTCTTCATGTGGTCGATGCCGATGAAGATGAGGCTGAAACCGGCGAGCGCGTGCCCCAGCAGGGCCAGCCGCCGCCGCCCGGAAAGATGCAGGAGCGCCCCCACGAAGACCAGCGGCAGCACCGCCTCGCCGAGATCGAGCTTGAAGCCGAGGATGGCGACGATCCAGCCGGTCATCGTGGTGCCGATGTTGGCGCCGAACACGATGCCGAGCGCCTGCGGGAAGGTGAGCAGACCGGAGGCAACGAAGCCCACGGCAGCGACGGTGGTTGCGGAGGAGGATTGCACCGCAGCGGTGGTGAGCGCGCCGGTGAGCGCGCCGCTGGCCGGGGTCCGGGTGAAGCGCTCCAGCAGGGACCGCATCCGGGCACCGGCAAGCCCCTTCAGACCGTCGGTCAACAACACCATTCCGACCAGGAACAGGCCGACGCCGCCGAGGGCGGAGAGGACAGACCAGATCATACGTGACGTATACCAACCCATTCCCACCGATTTAAGCGGGCACGCCTGAGACGGATCGTAGCGTCATGGATCCCCCACCAGACGCGCGGGGCTGTGCGCGGCCGAACGGGCGCCTGCGGGGCGGCCACCGGCGGGGAATTGCGCTCTTGCGTCATGCGCGGATGCCTAACACCAATGCACCCGCGTTCGCCGTCGCGCCCCGCTCCGTTCGTGGCCGCGCGGAGCAGATCGGGGTTTCAACGGGTTGCGTCGCGAAGCTCGCATGGCTGCGGAAGGAAGCCGGTGATTTCCTGGCTCGCCCCAGTACAAATTCGATGTCGCCACATCCTTTTGGCGTGCCTCTCGGGCCACCCAGCTTCCCTGACGGGAAGTGCCGAAATAAATCACGCCTTTTCAGTTTGTTATCCAGAAACCGGGATCACCGTGCGCATTGGTATATACCCCCAAAAGGCGTAGAAATTGCGCATTTGCGCTGCGTGAACTCATCCTTTCGAGGTATGCGCAAAAGATATATGTATCTTTCGATACCATACGCAGCCGGTATTACGCCCATGTGCGAAAATTCATCCCGAAGCGTTAGAAAATCCTGCTCAACTAGTTAATTTACCGATGTATTTCAGAGCATTATGGTTTGAACCACTGCCAACATTTCTTAGGGATAAAGAGTCATGGGATATAGACGCGGTAAGAAAAAGTACAAAAAGCACTATAGTAAGGACAAATACGACAAGGGTGGATCCCATCACGACGACGGGGACCGCGGTGATTATCACGATGGTGGCTACGCCCTGACCAAACTAATGGTGTGGTGTCAGAAGGTCGTCACCGCAAAGTTGAAGTGGGGCAAATTCTCCGAAAAGTCGATCAGCGATTCGATGAAGATCATCGACAAGTTCAAGGCCAAGATCGACGCGAAGATGTCCAAATGGGTTAAGGCGGACGAAGAAGCAATTGCCGTGACCGTGCAAGCCAAGGCAGCGGCGACGGGAGAGCATGCCAGGACCGATGCGAATGTGAAACTCGCGATCCTGGATGGCGATGGCTACAAACTCGCGATTGGCACCGCGCAATCCTATGCCGGTTCCGACAGCGGCGAGTCTTTTGCCTCGACATTTTCCGGCGTCAAGGGCGTGGATACCGCCTCCATCCATTCCTACAGCCGGAAAGGCTCGAATTACGAAAAGGCCGTCGAATGCCTTGTCGCAATCGACTGGGAGGACATCTACGACAAGAACATCATTTTCACGCGGCATCACTCCTCCCATAGCCGTATCAAGAAGGAGGTCGGCGAGGGAAAGCTGGCGACGGCGAGCGCCTTTGCGGTTGCGGATGGCGACAGCTCCACGGCGGTCGAGAGCATCGCCAGCACGTTGGCGGTGGACGATTTTCTCGCCTCCGGCGCGCATGCGTACGGCGAGGCGCTCTAGGCCGCGACAGGCCGCCCTGCGCGCCGCGACCTGGCCGTTTTGGCCCGCGCGAACGGGCAAGACCAACCGATATCCGCGACGATCCATGCGTGGGGCCGCACCGGCCCCACGTTTTTGTTTGGCCGGGCACCGCAGATGCGGATTCTGACGACGTCGCGGCGTCCATGCGGACGGCCCGAATTCAGCCCTTTCCGGCGATGTGCCGACAATCCGGACAGGGCCCAAACCCATGGCGGCAATCGCGCCTTCCTTGCCCAGCGACGGGAAGATGGCCGGTGCGAATTGCCGCGAAACGCCGGTGCGGGAAAGGCGGTCATCATCCGGTCCCCGGTTGCCTAATAGTGTTATCTACCGATGCGTGCTTTGAGATTCTGCGACTTGTGGGAAAATCTTATTAGAAGATGGATTAGCCCGGAACGAGGGCGGCCACTCGAAACAAGTGATCTAAGTATGCAGTAGAATTGGAGATTTTAGATGCCAAGCCTAGTCACCCTTATGCGGAAATGCCAAATAAAAGTCGCCGATAAGTTGAAGTCGGGCAAATTTTCGGAGAAGTCGATCGCTGACGCACTCAAGATCATCGATAGTTACAAG
The DNA here is from genome assembly GCF_001509585.1 of Tropicimonas marinistellae. Lineage (GTDB taxonomy): Bacteria > Pseudomonadota > Alphaproteobacteria > Rhodobacterales > Rhodobacteraceae > Tropicimonas > Tropicimonas marinistellae. Next base: position 469,241 of record NZ_LNCI01000005.1, read on the forward strand.
GATAAGATCGACGCCAAGATCTCCAAATGGTCGAAGCCCGATTATGAGAATATCAAGGTCACCGTTAAGGCAAAGGCGGCGACAACCGGCGAGCATGCCAAAACGGATGCGAATGTGAACCTCGCGATCCTCGACGGCGACGGGTACAAACTCGCCATCGGGGCGGCGCAATCCTGCGTCGTGTCCAACGACAAGGCAAAATCCTTCGCAACGACTTTCGCCGGCGTGAAGGGGGCGGATACGGTGAGCAACTTCTCGTTTTCCTCCAAGGGAAAGAACTACGAGAAGGCTGTGGAGTGCCTGGTTGCAATCGACTGGGAGGACGTGTTCGACCGGAACTTTACCGTCCAGAAGCACCACAGCGTGCACCGCAGCATGAGCAAGAAGGTCGGCGAGGGCAAGGTTGCCACGGCGTCGGCCGATGCCTACGCCGAGGGGGACCACTATTCCTCCGTGAAGACACTCGCCAAAACGTTGGCCGTGGACGATTTTCTCAAGTCCGACGCCTATGCGCACGGGGAAGCGGCCTGATCGCCTAGCAACGGATCGTCGGACCTCTTCGCACGGGGGGAGAGGCCCGACAGGCCGGGCCCTCGCCCAGGATGAGGACCCGGCCAGAACCCCCGGCCAGAAAAAAGGACGAGTCCATGGCGGGTCTCGTCCTTTTTCTTTTCTTGTTGGCTCGATCCCCCCCTGGCGGCACGACGCGTGATGCTGGTGCTCTCGGGCCGAGGGAATCTCCAAGACACCGCCAACCGACAGCGCGCCCAGCTGTTGCCGGGGATCCCGCCGAACCGATCTGGAGACCGCCTCGAACAACCCCACAATGGGGACGGCTTGCGGGATTGGTGGCGATGTCTCGCGTGACGTGCGAAATGCGGTACTTTGAATCAGGACGCCGCAATTTGGCCCAAACCGCGTTTCACCTCACGGGAATATCTTACGATGCAGTATTGCCAGAAAGTCTTATCTACCTATGCGTGCTTTGAAATACAGCAATTTGTGGGAAGATTGTTGTGCCCCCCGTGCTGGGATGGGTGAACAAGTACCAACTTTTTTTGGAGATTGAAGACATGGGACGTAGAAAGCACAAGCCTAAGCACAAGCCCGAAATCCACATCGCAGACGCCTATGCAAGCGC
>NZ_LNCI01000006.1 GCF_001509585.1 Tropicimonas marinistellae
GGATCCGGCCGACACAGCCGCACCTGGTACAGGCCATCCGGTCGATCACCGCCTTCCGATCGAAGTTCGAGATATCGTCGACCTCGACGCTGCCGACGTGGCCACATTGACGCCAGACGTGGAGTTTGAGGGGCACGAGAGACCATCCCAAACTGAAGTGCGTCATGACGCTCTGACCGAAATGCTCTGGCAGTGCTATTGGTTTATGAAACCGGAGTGAGAAATTGAACCTACGACACGCGATCATCGCCACCGCGCCCGCGGCTCTCATGGGGCTTCTACCTGCCCCGACCATCGCTGGTAGATATGATTCTCCACCCTACGAGCTTTGCACCATCCAGTGGTCGCTCATTGCCGCTCAGCTTTTTAAGTCAGACGGGACCATCGGCGAGCTGGATGAGATGGATACAGCGTTTTACACGCGAACAGAAACGGTCGCCGTGTCTCGTCAACCGGAGGATACAATAATGATCTTTCTGGATGAAACCGACGGCGCAATAGGACCTCCGATCGTCCGGCTGGGCGATCAGGTACTCCTCGGCAACGAAGACGAGACCTGGAAGACGGAAATTTCGTGGCCTGAGCTGGACATTGTCCAAAGCACTGAAGTCGAGCTTTTCGACGACAAGAGCCTGAGATTCACAGGCCGCGCAATTGGCAAGGTAACCTGTGACGAGACGGAAGACTGAGAGGCCTGCGCGACCGCGACATCTTCGGTGTAAACGAGACGTGAACGCGGGAACCGATTGATCTAGCGAGAAATCGTGTTGCCCGCGGACGGCCGAAACAGCCGCATCTGACCGTGAACAAACAGGGAAACTGGCAACACTCTCGGCGACGTCAAACGTAGCTGGGACATTAGCTTCCCAAGCTTAAGACGAGGGTTCGATTCCCTTCACCCGCTCCAGCGCAAAGCCATTGTTTTATTGGAATTTTCAGGACGATGCGGGGGTGCCCGTGTCGGGCCAGGATGGGAAGAATCGGGAACATTCCGGCAGGTGTGGGAGAACGACTCCCACAGTTTCTCCCACAGTCATCTAACGCTCCTTTGAATCGAGATTGAAGGACGCGCGCCCTACTCGGCACCGCAGCGCGGTCGTCGGTCTACCAGGATTTCGCCCGACCCGTTCCCCGAGTGTCGCGTGTCCGCTTGCCCCGCGACAGGGCAGAGGCAGATCGTCCCGCGCGCCCATCAATCTAGATCTATTAAGGAGCCGCCGCGATCAGCACGGATGCCGAAGCCTTGCCGCCGCCGGTCGCGGAGGACGGGGAAACCGCTACGCGGATTCGGTCGCCCCGCACGACCCGGTGCGTCGCGTTGATGCTGGCGGGGGAATAGACGGCAACCGCATAGGCGCTGGCGTCCTGCCCGCTGGACAGGCTCGCAGCCATGCCGCCGGAGCCGACCGCGCTTCCGTTGATCATCGGGCGGAATGCGATAGACCCGGCCGTCACTGCCGCATCGCAGTAGACGTTGAGGCCGACAAGCCAGCCATCACACGGCGCTATCACGTCAAAGTAGTTGTTGGCCCCGTCGTAGGCGCTCTGCATCGGCGTGTAAGACGCCACGCCGGAAACGCCGTCCAGCACCCAGGGACCAAGCGCCACTGCAGAGGAATAGGTAATGTGGTCCGCGTCTGCCAGATCGTAGAGCCGCACGTCCGCGTCGCTGGTCTGCACGTCGAGCAGCGGCGGCAGGACGATCGTGCCCTGCCCGCTCGAAGCGTTCGGCTTGAACGCGAAGAAATCGCCCGTGCTGGACGCGGAGCAGTTGTTGACACTGACGGAGCCGGTGACGGCAAGCTGTGCCGCGACATCTACCTTGATGCCGAAGACATGGGCGCCCGCAGCCGTCGTGACGGTCTGGAATTCGACGTTTTCGATTGTCGCCCGACAACTGGACCCCGCGAACACGAACAGATCCTCTGCGTTCTCAAGGACGCAGCCCTCGAACCGCAGCATTCCGACGGAGAAATTCCGGCAGGACGTGATCTCGCCCACGCGGCCGAGCGCGCCGTTGATCTCGAACGAATTGACCCGAACGCCCGGTTGCGCGGTGACGACGAAACAGGGCTGCGCCGCGTTGGTGCCCTTCACATACACCTTGTCAATGATGCCCGCCGGCGCCCCGGCCGAGACGCCGGAGTTGAGGTTGAACACCCGGCCGGACGCTTGGGTCTGGTGAAAGAGAGTCCCGATCCGGTAGCCCCAGAACGGGCTCGTGTAGCCGGTGGCGGCGGGGTGCAGCCCGATCAGGTCATAGCCGTTCTCGTTGTGCAGCCCGGCAAATTGGAAGTGAAAGACGCCGTGCGAGACGTCGGCGGTGGGCTTGAACGCGACGCCGATGGAATTCGGTTCCGAGGACGTCTGGTCGTTCTCCCACTGACACCAGACCGTCTCGCCGGAGAAGCCAAAGCCGAACTTGTAATCATCGTACTCCATCACGAAGATCGGCGTGTTGTCGGTTTTCTGCGTGATCCGCGTCGGCAACGGGAAGTGCACGCACCATTCCGAGGCGTCCGGCAGGGTCAGCTCTCCGGCGATCTCCGCGTCGATCACGTCCCACACAAGCGTTCGGCCGCGCTCCCGCGCCAGCCAGTCGAGCGCCTTCTGCGCCCGGGCCGTGTCCGTCGTGGTGCCGTCGCCGGTGAAACCGAACGCGGACAGCTCCACGCAGGTTCCGATCACGTGAAACCGGACCCCGCCCTTGTTGATCACGTCGTAGTAGTTCGAGCTGGAAAAGGCCTGCCGGTACCGGAAGGCGCCCCCGAGCCAGGTTTGCTCGGGGTCACGCGCGCTGGCAACCGAGCTCAGGAAGTCCGCGACGGTGCGATACCATTTCGACATTGATTACCCCCGGGAGGCACAGCGGTCAGGCAAGCGCGGCCCCGGCGGACCCGGTTGCCGACCAGGTTTCGAGACGGTCGAGATCGATGCCGGACAGTGCCCGGCCGATGACGGTCCCGGCATAGGCGACACCCGCGACGGTGCCGGAGGGCTCGGAGAGCGTCAGCGTGCCGTCCTCGAACGTGCCGGTCTGCGTGCCCGCGCCGGTGTCCGCCTCGGTGCCGTCGACACGCAGCGAAATCGCGCCGTCCTGAATGACTGCGGTCACAACGTGCGGCACGGTCATGTCGACCCCGGTCGCCTCCGCGCTGTCACTGTCGGTCGTGATGGTGAACCCGCCCGAGGTGGCCGCCAGCTCGAAGGTCACGGTCGCCCCGTGGGCCACCAGCACGCCCGCTGCGTCGGCGGAGACAGCCAGGCAGATGGTCACCGCGTCCGTGCCGCTCAGGTCCAGCGAGCCGGAAAGGTGGTCATTCGCCCCGAGATAGAGGCCGTGGACGTCCGCGACGCCGGCTTCCGTGATGTCGTTGCGGTCAACACGCCGCTGCGCCGCGGTTCGGGTCGCGCCCTTCTCGAACTGGCCCCATTCGAGATAGACGCCGTGGTCGGAATTTCTCCCGTAGTCGGCATGTACCTGCATCGTCGCACCGGCGGTTGTGCTGGCCGTGAACGCGAAGGACGCAATCCAGCCGTCGCCATCGGCGGTATAGGTGATCGAGGGCGCATCGACGCCACCGTGCGCGAGCGTCGACGGCACGCCCTCGGCAGACCATTGCACGCGGATGTAGGCGCTCGCCCCGGCCCAGATGTAGATCACCGGAACGGCGCCCTGATCCAACATCTTGATCTTGGCAGAGACCCGGTAAGTGGTGCCGGACACGACGGACATCACCGCTGTATAGGCCCCTGCCGTGGTGGACGAACCATTGGTCAGGATTGCCCGGTAGTCGCCGTCGACGCTGCCGAAAGAGCCGCCGCTTTGCAGGATCCACGACGCCGGGGCGTGGCTGTTGTTCGCGGAGTTGCGTTCGCCGTTGGCAGGGTGCCGGACATAAGCGGGCTTGAGCCCTGCGGTCGCCTGCGTGACCGCCACGCCGTTGCCGCTCCGGTCGGCCGGATACCCCACGGCACCGCCGATGCTCGCCGCCGTGGCGCCGGCGGTGTCCTCGAAAACCTCTCCCGGCGCAAAGCCGGTCGAGAAGCCCGGGGCCTGGCCAAACACCTGCCACGGCGTCCAGGCCGGAAGGGGCGAACGCGTCATGTCCTCGGCGACGGGGCTCGTGATGCGGCGCAGCATGCTCACGGCTCAGCCCCCGTGCCGAGACCAGAGCACCATGAATTGCGCGTCGCTCGTCGGATTGATGCGCACCGCCGGCATGTTCCGCAACTCGATCACCCGCGTGGTGTCGATCGAGATTTCCTCGACAGTGGTCCAGCCGGTACCGGCCGCGTCGCGGCGCTGGATCTGGATCGTGCCGGATCCGACCTCGGTATGGATCGTCGCCGGCGGCACCCAGTGGCCGAAGTCGTCCTCGTCGTCGTTTGGAAGGATCACCGCGTCGGTGCCCCAGGAGCCAAGTCCCATTTCTCTTTCCTCTCAGGTTGGAAGGATCGTTGATGTCGTGCGGTGAGCCCGGGCTCACACCCCCTCGCCGTCGACGATCTCGGCAATCGCCTCGATCTTGCCGTTGGCCTCGGTCAGCGCCGCGCCGCGGGCCACGTAGCCTCGCGCGAGCTGCTTGGTCGTGACCGGCACATCCGGCGCCGGGTCTGCCACGGGCGTCAGCAACCCGGGCGGAATCTCAGTCCCGACAAACTCGGTCGGTCGGTTGCACGCTGCACAGAATAGCAATGACAGCAGGATCAAGTGCCGCATCTGGAATGTCCTCGTGTGAGAGCGCCGCCAACGCGGCACGGTGATCTGCAAGCTCGCGCTCCATGCGCCGGGCGTGCGCCTTGGCGACGTCGCGCGCGAGCGCGGCCTGGTCGGCGCGCCGCTGCAGGGCCTCCCTGTCGCGGTCCACAAGGGCGCGCTGCCCCTTCTCCGCCTGCCACAGGAATCCGAGCCCGCCCGCGACCAGCGCGAGCACGACACAGGCGATCAGCGCGGCGCGAACGATCATGCCACGCCGAACATGCAGAGGTGGTACTCGGCCGTCCTGCGGCGCACGAGGCCGCGGATCACGCGACCGCCCGCCTTGTTCCACCAGGTCAGCGCCTCGCAGCCGCCGGCGACGTCGCCCGCGTTGAGGCGCCGGGTTGCGGTAGATTTCCCAGCCGCGCCGATCCCAGCGTTGTACGCGAGCGAGGTGTAGGCCACGTCCCGGCCCACGGGGAGCCGCGTGGCCAGCGTCTCCGGCGTGAAGTACCTGTGCAGCCCGGCGCGGTACTCCAGCAGCTCGCGCGCCAGCATGGCGTCGCATTGCGCCTTGGTATAGCTGTCGCCCCGCTTCACGCCCTTGGTCTCTCCGTAGCAGACGGTCCAGACGCCCAAGATGTCCGGGTAGGCCTCGAGTCGCAGCCCTTCCCAATCGCCCACAAATGGCACGGCGACCGCGTTGAACGCCTCGTCGGAGACGGGGCCCGGCGCCCAGCCGCCCTTGCCGGCCGACGCGAGGACGGCACCCGGCAGGGAAACCTTCTGCGGCACGGTCTGCGGCACGAACAAGAACGCCGCCATGGCGATCGCCAGCACGCCGACGAACCACGGGCTGCGCAGGCTCACAGCGTCATCCGGGTTTTCGGGATTATCGATTCCCTGGTCGACGATGCGGCCCACGATGCCGTAGATCGTCAGCAGCAGCGCCACGCACCACCAGAAGCGCGGATTGGTGTCGACTTGCAGCGTGTAGTAAATCAGTTCCGGCGTTATCAGCGCGCCGGCGGCGAGATATTGCGCCCACACCGAATGAGCCCGGCGCACCAGCGCGGGCCAGTTGTCCACGAGTTTCATGGTCGTCTCCGTTGCTCGAAAGGTTCAGTGGGCCGAGGCCCGGATCGGGATACTGACGCCCTTGGACCGGTAGGCCAGCGGCGGGTCTCCCGGCAGCGTGCCGGGACAGCCGGTGTAATAGGCCGTGAACACCAGCTCCGCGTTCGGTTCCAGGCCGTAGGGGATCTTCAGCTCCACCTCGATAATGTCCCAGCCGGATTCCAGGTTACGCCCGGGCGCGCCATCGATGCGCAGCGCCGGCGCGTAGGTGTCCCGGCGCGGGTTGTAGAACCCCCATTCCGTTCGGGACGGCTGGATCTTGCAGGGCAACGCCTCCGGCAGCCGACGCACCTTCACACCGAGGCGGCAGCTCTCGCCCTCCACGCAATACGCGCGCCGGAGTGGACCGGTGTTGAAGACCGAGACCTCGAACACCGCCTCCGGCTGTTTCAGCCTGCGGATCTCGGCCGACAGGTCCTCGACCACCGCAACCACGCTCCCGATGTCCGAGCGCATCTCCGCGACCGCCTTAGGCGTTTCCCAGATCGCCTCCAGTCGCTCCTGCACGGGCTTGAACAGGAGCACGACCAGGAAGAGCAGCCCACCCATCAGCGTGGTGGACATCGCGAGGTCCACCACCTTCACCACCAGCCGCTCCTTCAGCCACGGCCGCAACGCCTTCTGGCGCCCGTCTTGTCCGGTCACAACAAGGTCACCTCTTTGATTGACACGACGCGCCCCGGATCAGGGCGCGGATTGCACGAATATCCGACCGTGCGATGTCGGGCCCGGGTCCACGCTGAAGCGGTTCCCCGGCACCAGCTTGCCGAACACCGTCGCGCCCAGTTCGGGCCGTGACGGCGCACCTGAAAACACGGCCCATTGCCCCTGCAGGTCCATCAACCGGCCCTTTGCGGATGCGACCTCGTCGCTGTCCACCGACACGGTGAACTCGTAATTCTGCACCATCTCCGCAATCGCGTCGTCCGTGTAGGTCGTCTCCCAGTCGAACTCGTGACAGGTGCCGATGTCGCGCATCGTCCCGAGGCAGATCTCGCCGACCCGCGCGTTCGCGCTGTGCACGGCGATGGAGATCGTCACGCGGTTCGTGGACGATGGCAGGTCGTCGAAGAGCAGATCGCGCTCGACCATCTGCTCGGTAACGGTCGAGCTGTAACCGCCGGAGGTCGAGACCGTGACAGACGACGCGGTCACGAAGCACACCGCGACACCGTCGATCGCTTCCGGCGGATCGATCACGTAGGTGATCGTGCTGCCCTCGACCACCTTTGGCGTCAGCCGGTTGTCAAATACCCGGTACCGCTCGGTCGCGCCCTGGTCGGCCCATTCGTCCGCCGAGTCCGAAGGCGTGTTGTCGAGGTTCCCGTCTGCCGCCGATTTCCAGACGCGGTGGTCGTACATCACCTCGTCGCCGACAGAATAGGTCGTAGCGTCGCTCCACGCCGTTGCATCGTTCTCTGTCACGGTCGAGGAGACGAGATCGCTCTCGGTGATCTCGACAAGTTCGAGGATCTTGAACCCCATCACTCGACCTCAAGCAGGCCCTTCACGGGCATTCCGTTCGCCTGGAAGGCACTCTCGATGCGGGCGATCCTGCGCGTGTTCCTCTCCGTTTCGAGACCAGACTTCCCGATCTTCTCAAGCTGCCGGACCACTGCCCGCACGTCTTTGCGCAGCTCGCGCAACTGCGCGATCTCGTCGTGGCCTTCCGATCGAACGTCCGACAACTGGTTGAGCGTCCGCTTGACCAGGAAGTTGTAGTCGGCGCGCGAGCCCGCCTCGATCGCCGTTTGCAGCCGCGCCTCGGCCAGGTCGGGCAGGCGCGCCGCCGCCGCCGGGTTCCCGTTCAGCGCCTTGAACAGGGCCCGGTTGTACTGCCGGTTCTGGAACGCGGCCGTGGCCGTGGCCCCCAACGCACCGCTGCCGCGCAGATCCCGGATGTATTCCGTGATGCCACCGATCGCGGAGGACCAGTCGCCGATCTTGTCGGTGATCCGGTCGATGCGGTTTTCCAGCGTGTCGGTGAGTTTCGTCAGCGCCGAGCCGGTCGACGCGACCGTGCTGTAATACTGCTCGAAGGCCGGGACATTCGCGACGATGGCCGCGTGGAGCGCGCGGCCCGCCTCGGTCGTCCGATCGATGCCGGAGACGAGCTGGCGAAAGCCCGCCTCGGTTTCCGGCAGGCTCTGGTTGAACTCGTTCAGCACGGACTCCAGCTTGCGGCCGAGGATCTTCCTCTGCCGCCCTTCGCCGAGGAACGCGCCCTGGTAGGCGTTGAGCGACACCGTGCGGATCGCGGCCGTCGCGTTCTCGGCGGCCGCGTAAATCTGGTCAAAGGCGCCCGCGTTGGCAATCAGCACCGACCAGAGCGCCCGCCCGCGCTCGGTGTTCAGATCCAGCGAGTCGACCAGCGCGCGGAATTCCTGCCGCGTCTCCGGCACCACCTCGCCGAGCGGTTTGAGCGCGCCGCGCATGTCGCGGGCCAGCAGCCTCAGCCGCTCGCCCTCGCTGTAGAACAGCTCCATGTAGCCGGTGAACGCGCCGGTGAGCGCGTCCTGCGAGCCGAAACGCCCCACCAGGTCGGAGGCGAAGGACGCGCCGCGCGCGGTGGCCTCCAGCAAGCTCGCCCCGGTGTAATCCAGCAGCCCGTTCACGGCCGAGAGGTCGCCCGCCAGCCGCGTCAGCGTCTCGCTTGCGGTCTCGCCGTCGCGCGCGAAGAGCTGCCATGCCTCGATGCCCAGCCGGTTCGCCCGGTTGATCTGGCGCCCGGTCGCCGCCGCCTCCAGCGCCGCGGCCGCCATTTCGTTCGACAGGCCGGCGAGCTTCTTCTCGACCTCCTGAAGACGTTGGGTCTTATTCTTGTCGGCGAAGTCGAACCGGATCTGGCGGTTGATGCCGGCGAAGGCCGCCTCGGTAATGCCGATCGCGGACGCCGTGCTGATCGCCTCCGCCTGCGTTGCCGCGATCGCCTCTCGCAGGACGTCGAACTTCGCCCCGGCCGAGCTGTAGCGCGTAGATTCCTCCACCGAGAGCCCATAGGCGCTGGACCGCTTCGTCCGCTCGAACGCGCGGTAGGTCACGTCGAGGCCGGACACCGTCGCCTGCAGCCCGCCCTGCAGCGTTTCGACCTTGGTCTGGAACGCGCCGAGGATCAGGCCGACACCGGCCAGCGGAAGGGCCAGGGCCCCGACGGCGGTCCCGAACCCGGCGATGCCGCTCGTTGCCCCGGACAGCGCAGACGAAATGTAGCCGGTCGTCCCTGACAGCCCGTTTGCCAGCGTATTGGTGAGCAGCCCCGATGCGCCACCGAGCACGCCGGTCCCTCCCCATGTCCCGATGAAGCTGCCCAGCCCGCCAAGCAGCCCCAACCCGCCGAGGCCGGAGGATTGCGCCCCGCCCGCCAGCGCCGCCGCGGTGCCGCCCGTGCTGCCGAACACGCCCTGGCCGGTCAGCGTGACCGGGTTCGTGAGCGCGGTGCGCACGAGGGTCTTGATCCAGGACGTAAACGCTTGCCGCATCGTGTCGAGCGCATCGCCCCAGGAGCGGATCGTTCCGTCCATCACCCCGTCGAATACATCGGCAAGGCTCTCCCCAAGCGATCCCATGGTCTGCTTGAAGTCCCCCATGACCCCACCGGCATTCTCCAACCGCTCTGCCAGTTCCGAGACCCCTGCGGCAGCGCCGCCGCCTCCACCGCCGCCACCTGACGCCGCCTTGCCAAGGTTGTCGGTCGCTTCGATCGTGACATCGAGCGTGTTTTTCAACTCCTGCCCCGCAGCCGTCTCCATCCGCATGGAAGACGTCACCGCCCGCGCAGCGCGGAGTTGCTGCGCCTTGGCGTCTGTCAGCCGGCCTTCCGCCTTTGCCAGACTGGCCGCCGCCGCCTCGATCGCGTTTAGCTCCCGAACCTCCACCGAGCGTAGATTCCGACCGCGCAGGTTCGTATTCGCCCGCGCCGCATCAAGCGCCGCCTGGTGCTTGGCTATCTCCGCTTCTGCCGCCGCGATGGCACTTTGAGCGAGTTTGTAATTCTCGTTGGCAAGCTCAATCGCCGACCTGGCAGCTGACGGCGCGGCTGTCTCGTAAAATGTACCGAGCGCCGCGTTTAGAGCATCTGTCCCAGCCTGAGCAGCCCGAAGCGCCTCCTCCGCCGGCGTGATATTTTCCTGAAAGGTCAGGAAGTACCCTGCGGATGCCGCGACAACAGCGGCGAGCACGCCCCACGGTCCTACCAGACCAACGATGCCGGTGGCGGCAGCCGCGATCAATGGCACCAAAGACGACAGGGCTGATACAATCAAGCCAAGCGCAATGGCCGCAGGACCGATGGCCGCAGCCATCGTGGCTGCGACCGCGACATACTTCTGGGTCTGCTCGCTGAGGCCGTTGAACCAGACCGCAGCGGACTGCAACCGCTCCGCGAACCCCTGTAACACGGGCGCGAGGGCCACCGTCAACTGGTTCGCCAGACCCCGGCTGACGAGCCCGAGCGCCGACATGGCGTCGTTGGCCGCCTCGATCTTGTCCGCGTCGATGTCGGAGACGGCGACACCGAAGCGGTCGACCTCCGACGTTGCCTGCGCCAGCACATCGGCATCGATGCGGGAAAACATCACCGCCGCCCGATCGCCGAAGATCTGCGAGGCGACGCCGGCGCGCTCGGCTTCCGGCACGAACTCCGAGAGCGCATCCTGAATGGCCGCGATCCGCTCGTCGACCGGCATCGCGATCAGGCCCTCGGCCGAGAGGTTGAGCCGATCGAGCGCATCCACGGCCGGGCCAGACCCGGCCGCCGCCTGGCTGAGCCGCTTGGTCATGGCGACCGTCGCCTGCTCGATCTGGCCCATGGACACGCCGGCAAGATCGCCCGCGCGGGAGAGTACCTGTATGCTCTTCGTCGTGGTGCCCAGCGACTGCGCCAGCTTCGCCTGCGAGTCGACCGTCGCAAGCGAGCTTTTCACCGCGACCGCCGCCATGGCCGCGAGCGGCGCGGTGACGCGCGTGCTCAGCGCCTTGCCCGTCGCATTGACCCGCGCGGCCGTCTTGTGCAGGGAGCGCTGCAGGCCATTCATGCTGGCCTGCGACCGCTTCACGCCCTTGTCGAAAGCCGCCGAATCGAGCGAGAGCACCGCCCGAAGCGCGCCGATCACTGCCATGTTCTACTACCTCTTTTCCCGACCCGGCCGCTTGGCCACGGTCTGGTTGTGCGCCATCGCGAAGGCGTGCATCGCGGCCCGGGCGGCATCGGCCGTCACCATCGGATCGGCCGGCTTCTCGGCCTTCTTCGTGGGATCGGGCATTTTCTTGGGATCGAAGATCGCGAAATGGACCATCGTCGCGAGCTCGTGGTTCAGCATCCGGTCCCGCTCGATCTCGCTTTCGCGCAGCCGCCGCAGGCCTCGCGTGGCGATCTCGTAATCACGCAGCGTCAGTGACCAGAAGTCGTCGTAGCGCTGGCCGAGGGCCATCCAGTCCTCGGCCAGCTGTTCGACCCAGTTGCGCGCGGCCGGATCTACCCGGCCGCCAGCGCGTTTCCCTCATCGCCCTCGTCGGTCTCGCTGCCGTCACCCGCGTCTTCCGCGTCCGGCAGGTAGTCGGCGATGGCCTCCATCATCATCTCGGCCCCACGCGTGATGCCGATCTCTTCCAGAACGGCGCCTGCGCGGACCTCCGGTGCACCGTTGCCCTTGTTCAGGCAGCTTGCGTAGAAATGCAGGACGATGCTGAATCCGATTTTCGTCGGGGAGTTCTGGACATCGTCCAGCACCGCAGCAAGCGTCGAGCCGACGCTCCTCTCGAATTTCGCGATCGACAGGAACGTCACCTTGATCGTCTGGACCTTGCCGAGCGCCTCGAACTGAATACCACCCGTCACGATCAGGATCCTTTCGTGAACCAGAACTGTCCGCTGACACGGATCTCTAGGTTCATGTCGAGCGCGGCGCCCTGCTGTCCATCCTGCGGTTGCGGCGAGATGTGTCCGGAATAGAGGTACACGTCGCCAACCGTGGTCTGGTCGCTCGCCTTGGTGAGCTCGCTCTCGAACCAGATCAGCGTGCCGTCATCGCTGTAGCTCTTGGCGAGCTCCATCGTGTCGGGCGTATAGCGCATCGGCAACGTGACCGTGCCGCCGTCCCGCAATCCCGGCTTGTACTCACGGAAGTTGCCGGGACTGTCGAGGTCCGTGGTCTCCACGTACTCCGTCTCCGTCACCGGGAGCACGACGGCGGTGCATCGCGGAATGGCCGTGAAGCTCGTGGAAGTCGTGCCCCAGCCCGTCGTGGCGCCGAGGATGATGATTGGATCCGGCATGGCGGATTCTCCTATATGGTGAGTGGCCGGGACCGGCCGGTTAGCTGCGGTAGGTCACCGCGAAATCCAGCGATTGACGCCGGATCACATCGCCGCCCTTCTCGTTGGAAAGGCCGCGAATACTGAGGAGCTGCGCGCCGAGGATCGGCCCGCCGTGGTAGCCCGAGAGGAGCTCGATCGCCGCGCGGCGGAGCGAGATCGCCGCCTCCGACGTCTCCGCGAAACAATCCACCTGGACGCGCCCCGTGGTCACGCCATCGCGGCCGTCGTTCGAGATCAGGTCGCGCCCCGAGACAGTCGTGAGCACGACGTAGGGCAGCGCCTTCGCACGGCGGAAGCCATCCCATGTCACCGGGCAGCCAAGCGCCAGGAGCAGGGTGCGCAGATGTTCTTCCACCGGTTACTCGACGCGCGTCCGCACGCCGCGCGTGACAAAGCTGGCGAGCCGTTCCGCGAGCGGATCGATCCAGTCCTCCCGCCACAGGCCGAGCCAGGCAAGCAGCGCACACGCCGCGACAACGCCCTGAGCGGTGCGCACACGCCACCGCGCGAACCGAAGTATCAAACGGTGTTTCTCCACCATGCCTGCCTCCTATTCCGCCGCCACCGGCGCCGCGCTGAGCGTCGGGATCGTGTCGGCCATCCGCCCGCGCCAGACCGACCGGCCGTAGTGGCGCAGGTCGAGCCCGGGCATCACCCAGACCTTGCCGCCAAGGTCGCGCCAGCGCTGGCAGAACCGGTAATCCTCGCCCACGCGGACACCGTCCTTCACGAAGAGCTCGAAGAACGCCCACAGCTCCTGGTCGGCGCCCTCGTCGCGATGGGCGAGCTCCGGCATCGCCTCGCGCATCCGCTCGAAGACCTCGCGCCGGATCAGCATGAACCCGGTGCCGACGCCATCCGCCTCGAAGGCCTGCGCATCCGCATCCCAGTTGGTCGTGCAATCGCCACCCGCCGACATGCGAAGCGCGTATCGCTCCCCGCCCCGGTCGCTCTTGACGCGGTAGGCCCCGGCCACCAGCGGCTTGTCCGCGGCGATCAGCGCCGCCACATCCCCCGGCTCAAAGGCGATGTCGGCGTCGATGAACAGCAAATGCGTGAACCCCTCGCGCAGCATCAGTGCCGCCGCCTTGTCCCGGCCCACCTCGACGAAGCACTCCTCGACGATCGCCACCGCGTGCTGGATCCCCCAGGCCGCCAGTTGCCCGGTGAGCTGCGCCAGGCTCTGCACATAGGCCGGCACGAAACTTCCGTGGGTATGCGTCGCCACCAGCAGCCGCATGTCTCTTGTCTTCGCCAGATCAAGCTTCATCGCGTTTCCGAACCTCATATCCCCAATGTTCCGCCGCGGCCTTCATGCTCGCTTCCGACAGCACCGGAAGCGCCCAGCACTCCTCGCAGTCCGTGATCACGTCCAGCTCGGCGCGGACAAACTCGTCAGGAACCAGGTGTATTTTCGCGGACCTGACAAATGGCACTTCTGTCCCGTCCGAGCAGAGTACCTGCCAGCCAATTGCTATCGAGGGGCCGCCATCCTCGGCTCGCTTCGGTGGTACGATCTTCACCGGTCCCATGCTCATCTCGCTCACTTCCCTGCGACCCTTGCCGCTTTTGCCGCGCGTCGCGCCACGGTCTTCTCAATCTCGGCCCACAAGTACCCACCCAGTAACTCAAGCGCCGTTGCACTCCACAGATCGTACGCCGGCCGCATGAACGGCTCCGGCGGGTTGATCCGGCCAACTGCCTTGCCGTCCTTGTGGAACCGCTCCGCCGTCCCGAACTCGATCAGATGCGCGTGCGGTGCGTGGCTGCCGTCCTCCTGGACGGGCCCGACGTACATGGCCACGACATGGCCCGCGAAATCCGCCCGCGCGAGGCCACGCTGGCGCGGCGACAGCTTCGAGGAAATCGCGATGTTGAACTGCTCGCTGTAGGAATCTGCGGTGTCCCTCATCGGCTCCAGCGTCTTCTTCAGTACACGCCGGACCACACTTCTCGCCGTGCTGCGCGGCAGGGCCGCAAGGGCCTTTTCCGCATCGCGGAAGCCCTGCGTCTCCACCTTGAGCGACGTCCTCACCCAGCCCGCTCCGCGCTGATTTCCAGCCACTGGTGCCGGACGATCTCTTTGACACCGGTAATGCTCCACGCGTTGCCGTCGAAGATCAGGCTGTTCTCGCCGTTTATTCCCGACACATCTGACGCGTACCGAATGGTGAACCTCGCCATTTCCCGGTATTCGACGATCCCGGCGCGCAGCTTCTCCCCATCGCTCACAGCACGGAAAGCCGCCCAGACCGTCGCGAGCGCTTCCCAGACGGGGATCTCATCGCCTGCGGCGTCCGTGGTGTAACTCGTCACCTCCCGGATCGTGATCCGCCGATCGAGGTCGCCCGCACCGATCACAGACAGATCCTCCGGTAAGGTCCGATCAGCGCCTCCGTCGCGAGTGGAACAACAGTGCCCTCCCCGACCGACTCCCGCTGGCAATACCAGGTCGCCGCGAGTTGCATGACCGCGACGCGGAGCGCCCACGGAACATCGTCGGCATCGTCGCCATACCCGGCGGTGAACGTCACGGTCACGGGTTCCGCTACATCGTCGGCGAGCGATGGCTCGGTGAAATCCGGACCGAACCAGATCATCGAACCGAGATCCGCCTCGATCACCTCGTAGAGCCCCGACGCGACGGTCTGTTCAACCCCGTCCGGATCGTCATAGGTCACCGCCACCTCGGAGACGTCCGGGAACGGCAGCCGGATCATCGAAGCCCAGGCAGTCCTTGAGACCTTCCACTCCTGGTTGATCAGGCAACGCCCCAGGATCCCGGCATGACCGTCGAGTTTCGACACAGCAGCATCGAGGTAGGCCTGCATGATCGTGTCGTCATCCGAATGGTCGACGCGGACATGTTCCTTGAACTCCTCCAGCGAGACCGGTCTGGTCGCCGGAGGAGTGACCCGAATGGGCTTCATCTAGGTTACGCCTGGTCCGCCTGCGGGTTATCGTGGCCATCGCCGGCCAGCACCACCGCCGCGATCGGCGTTCCGCTGCCGTGCGTGCCGCTGAAATCGGCAAGCAGCTTCAGGTATCGTTTGCCCCCGACATAGCCAAAGCGATACGCCGCGGCCGCAGCGTGGGCGGCCTCCAGCGACTTGATGATGCCGCCGGTATCCACGGTATCGATGCCGAGCACGTCGTCGGCCGTCACCGCGGTATAGGTTGCATCGTCGTCGCTGTGCGTGAGCTTGAACTCGATCTTGTTCGTGCCGTCGAACGTGATGCCGCCGACACCGATCGCCAGCACCAACTCGGCCTTGTTGTAGCCCTGCAGGTCCACGGCCGGAGGCGTGTTGTCCGCGGAGAGCGATGCCGCTCCGATGGCGACCAGGGCCGTCATCTCGGAATGGAAGTCTTTCATGGTTCTGTCCTCTGGAAAGGTTTGATGGCGGGCCGCTCGGCCCGCCAGGTGTCCGTCAATCCCGTGCCGTCAGGCTCAGGTGGTGACCTTCATCACCTTGATGGCCTCGAAGTTCGAGATCCCGCCGCCGACGCGCTTCGTGGTGTAGAAATGCACGTAAGGCTTGTTGGTGTAGGGATCTCGCAGCACCCGAATGCCGACGCGATCGACGATCAGGTACCCGCGATTGAAGTTGCCGAAGGCGATCGGGAACTTGTTCGCCGCGACGGTCGGCATGAAGTCATCCGTGCGGATCGGCTTTCCGAGCAACGACGGCAGCTCGCCCTTGGAGTCCGGGATCTTGAACAGGTAGGTGCCGTCGCCATCCTTCAGCTTCCGCACCTTCAGCATCGTGTCGTCGGACATCAACCAGGAGGCATCCATGCGGTACTTCTGCTTGAGCGCGCCGAAGAGATCGATGAAGGCATCTGCGTCGGTGACCGCTGCTGCCGCACCGGATGCGACGAAGCCGACCTTGCCCCAGGCATAGCTGGCGTTGGCGACCATGGGATAGGAAAGGATCCCGCGCGGTTTGCCGACACCATCACCGCTGATGAAGGCCTCGCCCTCCTGCTCGGAGAACTCGATCGCGACCTCGTCTGCCAGCCATTGCGCGATGTCGATCGCTCCATCGTCCAAGGCTTTCTGCGTCGCCGCCGGGTTGGCGTAGAGCTCCATCGTGTTGAAGACCAGCTCGCGCAGCGTCGGAGTGTCGGTTTGCGACCGGGATTCCTTTTCGCTAACCCAGCCGGAGCCGGTGCCGCCCATGCTCACCAGTTTCTTGTAGGTGTCGGTCGAGATGGGCATCACGTTCGAAACATCGCGCATCACCGACACGCTTCCGACCACGCGGTCGATGGTCTCCGACATTTGCTCGGGCACCAGGTAGCCGCCATCCGGATCGCTGTCGGTCGACAGCGCCGCCTTCACCTCCAGCTCGTGGAGGTCGGCGTCGATGGCGCGATCACCCTTGCGGAACCACTTGTTGAACACGGCAGCATGCTCGGCCTTGGCCGGATCAGCGTCGGAACCAGCACCGCCGGTCCGGAGTGCTGCGAGAGCGCGGTTGGTCTCATCGAGCGCCTTGGTCAGATCGGAGATCTCGGCGTTGATCTTGTCGACCTTCTCGGTCTGAACCACATCCGCGAAATTCGCCTTGATGCCCTTCAGCTCTTTCTCGTGCTCGTCCTTGAAGGCCGCGAAGGTCTTCTGCAGCTCTTCCAGGATTGCCGTGGGGTTGGACATGTCCGCGCGCACAGCGACGATCCCGCGCGCCTTGCGCGGGTTTTCCATTTTCGACATCGGTCTTCCTTTCAGGACTTGATGCTGTCGATGAGCTGCCTTGCGGCAGCACTCCAGTCGCCAGCGTCTCGCGTGGCGGTTCCGGCAGAGTCCGTCATGCCGGCAAGGGCCGCGTCAGGCATGCCCTTCAAATTCTTGATGATCTGGCGCGCGGCGGTTCGCGTGGCACCACCCTTTGTCATGCGCGCCTCGGCGATCCGCGCCGGGTTCACGAGGGAGGCGCGCGCCTCCGAACCGCCCTCGCCAACCGCGTCGCTCGAAAGCAGTGAGTCCGCGAGACCCGCCGCAATGGCGTCCTCGCCATTGAACCACGTCTCATCGTCCATCCAGCGCGCGGCCGCGCTCGCCTTCACGCCGGCCCGGTCGGAGTAGACGGAAGTCATGGCCTCGTCGAAGGTCTCGAGCGTGTCGGCAGCCTCGCGCATGTCGTGGCGATTCCCGATGGCAACCACCCAGGCATTGTGAACCATCACGAACCCGGCCTTGCCTATCTGGACGCTGTCGCCAGCCATCGAGATAACCGACGCCGCGCTCGCCGCCATGCCGAGGATCCGCACCGTCACCTTTGCAGGGTGAAGCCGCAGAAGGTTGTAGATCGCGACCCCCTCGAAAAAGTCGCCGCCGGGGCTGTTGATGTCGACGAACACCTCCTGCTCACCGATGGCGCGCAACGCGGAGGCAACCCGCTTCGAGGTAACGCCACCGCCGGTCCAGAAATCCTCGCCGATGACATCCAGAACGGAGATCGTATTCTCCGGTGTCTGCTCGGCATGGATCCCAGGTGACCAGCGTTCCAGCGCATCGGGATCCGCTTCGAAGGCGAAGGTTTCCGGAGGCCGCTTGGCGTCGATTTCCGGCAGGGCTCGCAGGCTCATGTCTCTGTGTCCTCTTTGCTCGTGCCGGCGGGCGTTCCGGCCGTGTTCGGCGGATCGTAGTAGCGCCCGCCCTCCCCATCTTCCCGGGGGTTCATGTCCTCGAGGCTCCGCACCTCGTCGGTGTTCATCCAGCCCCACTGCAGCGCCTTGGCGTATCCATCGACACGGCTCTTGAAATCGCCGCGTATCAGCGCCGACCGATTGAACCGTGTATAGACATTCGGCTCAGAGACGATGCTCCTGTCGAGGGACTCTTCCCAGGTCGTCAGGTGATCTTCGAGCGTGTAGGTGACGAAGCCGATCCCCTGCGACTCGATGCCCGTTCCCCAGCTCGATTGCTTGTCGACATCCCCGATCATGTGGGGAGGTACGCCGAAGAACATGGCAATGTCGCCCCGGCTGAATTTTCGGGCCTCAATCCATTGCGCGTCCTCGTTGGTCATCGAGATCTTTTCGATCGTCATCCCCTCTTCCAGCACCAGCGAATGACCTTCGGCCTCACCACCCGCGCGGTACTCGTCGAGGCTTGCCCGCAGCGTCGCAACGGCTTCGGCGCCGATTCTCTCAGGGTGCGTCAGCACCGTCGACGGCCGAGCCGAGTTCTTCATCGTCTTCGCGCCGTGTCGCTCCTGCGCGATCGAGAGGCCTATGGATTCACGCGCATAGGTGATCGGAGAGACCCCCCGAACGCCGTCAAGCGACAGCCCCACCAGGTGCAGCACATCATCCTGCGGCAAGACGATCTTGCTGCCGTTGCGCCGCGTGTAGGTGTAGGCCAGCGACAGGTCGTCGAGCTGGTCCACCCGCATCCGATCGGGATCGAGCGGATTGAGCCCGATGACACGCCGCCGGGATTTCACCTTCAGCGCGTAGCCGTTTCCACGCAACAGGAGGTGCGCCTGCAGCATCCGCTTCATCTGCGACGGAGTCTGCCAGTCGTTCGGCCTTCGACGCAGCCACTCCCAATCGTCGTCCCAGGTCAGATTGACCCGCGTCTTCGCGCCCTCCCGCCGCATGACCTGCAAGGGAAGGTTGGCGACGGCGCCCGAGATGAGGCGGACGCACGCAAAGACGGCCCCGACGCGCAACGCTGACTCAGGCGTCACCGATACCCCGGCTGCCGACCCGGCGAGGCTCACCCGCAACGCCTCCTCCAATTGCCGTGGAGAGGTGATCGCGCGACCGCCATCGTCCGACTGCACCGCGGCGGAAGTACGTCGCACAATCGGAACGTCCCAGAGATTGCCCGTCATACGACCAACGCTCCGCGCTCACCGTAGACGGATTTTCCTGCTGCTTCAGGTCCAAGGCTCATGAGCGTCACACCGTTAAAGAGTGACATGACCGGATCGATCTTTGCCGACCCGCTCACTGCCTTCGTCACGACAACGGCGTTGCCCCGCGCTTCCGTCTTGGCGTTTCCGACGCACCAGGTCATCAGCCCCTGGTCAGCATGTTTCAGCGACCCATCGAACAGCTTGCGCTCCGTTCCCTTGATCGCCCCATTCAGCCTGTAACCCTGGCTGACAGAGCGGAGCTGGTCTTCCGTCAGCCCGGCGTCGTAGAGCGCGTCGACGATCTGCGCGACGCCTTCCGGATCGAGCCCGACGGCCGCCTTCGCTGGAAGAAGCCCCGCGTCGTTCGCCTGTGCGATGAGCGCGACCAATTCCTCGATGTCCTGTGTTTCATAGCTGCACAACGTCAGCTCACCCGCGGACTCCAGATCACGCAGCTCCGGGGCGATCTCCTTGCGCCGCTCCAGCACGATCTCGTGTGCCCAGGCACGCGACCAGCTCAGCCACCCGGTGCGCCCCTTCAGACGCCCCACGAAACTCATGCCGAGAAGGTCGTCGAGCCCGCCGCCGTCGATGCCGGCCACCACCACCTCGCAGCGATCAAACAGCCTTTCGACTGTCAGGTCAGGCTCGATCGACTTGGGCCAGTACACCGCGCCAACCCACCGATCCTGCACCAGGCCCTCGCCGATCTCGACGTTCAGATGCTGGCTCGCGAAAAGCGCCAGCGCGTCCGGGCCATCTTCTTCAGCCGTGCGAAGCTCGTCACGCAGATAGCCGAGGCTCACCGACCGTTCGAGGTTCGGATTTACCAGGCCCCACAGGTTCTCATCCTTCCAGCCGTTGTCCTTCGCTACCTCGCGCGGCAGCTCGTAGAGCACGGCCAGAACGGGAAGCTGCAGCTCGCCGTCCCGCACCCTGCGCGCCTTGTCCAGTTCCTTCTTGAACTGCCCGGCCGGTCGCTTCTTGGACTGCGTTGTGATTTGAAGGATGAACCCCTCCGGCCGCGCCGACAGACCTCCGCGGATCTCGATGAAGATCTCGCGCGCTTTTTCCTTGGCAGCCAGGACGTGGGTCTCATCGACCACGATGTATGTCGCCTTCGATCCTGTCACCACGTCGCCATCGGCCGAGACGATCATGATCACAGCCTCGGTTTCCCGATGCACAATCTGCTTCACGTGATCCTTGATGTGGAAGACAGCCACGAGGTCCGGATCCAGTTTCACGATCCCTTTCGCCTGGTTGAACACGATCGCCGAGATCGCCTGCGTCGGCGCGATCAGCAACAGCTCGGCCATCGGGCGCTCGTTCATGATTGCCGCTGTCACGATGATCGCGGCCGCGATGGCAGACTTCCCGTTCTTTTTCGGAACCAGCAGGAAGAACTCGCGGATCATCCGCGCCTTCAGAACCGGATCGTAGCAACCGAAGATTGCGCGGACGAAGTCGAAAACCCAGTCCTCGCAGATCTCACCGTAGGTCGGTGTGCCGATCAGGTCCGGAACCCGGAGACGCTTAAAGATCCGAAGCGCCTTTTCCGCGACAACCTCATTCAGCGGCAGATCCGGAACCATGGATCGTCCTTGCAGGATCCGGTCCTTCCAGTCTGGAACTGCCGTCGACCACCGCTGGTCCGGCTGGTGTTGGGACGACAGATCCATCAGTTGTAGTTCCCCGGCTTCAGATCGCCGCCCCAGGCATCGCCCTCAATGGTCTCCGCAGCCGCCCGGCGTGCTAGTTCCTTTTTGCCCACCGGCTCGTCTGCCGGTTCGCTTCGCAGCCGCGCACCCGCCAGGGCCCGGTCGTTCTTCTCCACGAGCTGCTCGAAGAACCTCATGGCACCGACATTCCCACTCTCGAAAGCCGCAGCCGCGGCGGCCTCAAGCTGCTTGGCAAAGAGGAGATCCCGCGCCCGATCGCGAACGGCCAGCTCGGCTCTAAAATGCCGCTTCAGCGTCGGGAGCGAGATCGGCTTTCCCGTGCGCGGGTCCAGGATGCAGCCGGCAATGCGGTCGTTCTTCCAGCCCATCGCGAGCAACATGCTGACTTTACGTGAGTTTTCCTCGGTCCATTCGAACGGCGGCCGACCCTTCTTGCGAGCCACACGGTATACGGGTTCTCCCCAAAGGTTGCGGCCGATCACATCGTCCGGATTTTCTCTACTCACAGAAAAAAAATCCCTCGCTTAGGGGGCGGCTGGTTTCCGTTCCAGCGCGCTCCAGAGTTTCGACCACCCCCCCCATATTCAGGTCTGGTGGGTCAGTTTAAGCTTCTCGGCGGCGATCATTTCCGCGTCGCCAGCGAACCGCGCCTCGATCGACAGGCATACCGCGTGGCAGTCCCGGCAGACCAATCGCAGGTTGGACAACACGTACCGGAGCTCGGGCATGAGCCTCCAGGGCCGCACGTGGTCAACGATCGCGGCCCGCGGATCCGACCGGCCGGAGACGACGATGCAGCCGCACATCTGACACAGACACAGGTCCCGCTGGACCACCGCGTCACGAACCTTGCGGCCGCGCCGCGTCGAGAATGGATGCGCCACCCCAACGGTGGATGGCTTGATGCCGGACCCGGCCACGCGCGATGGCGCCTGCGCCAACCGTGGCTTCACCGCTTTCAGCCTGCCCATCCACACCCCCAAACGCAAAGCGCCCGGGGCGGGATCTCCGCTCCGGGCGCACTGGTGTTCTTGGCTTAATGTCAATAGATGTAGTTCCTGACGTTGTCAACGACCACTATCGGTCGTCGCGCCACGGCGTCATCGGCGGCATGACGGACGTCACCTTGAACCCGTCCAGGCCGACCGAGCGCAACGCGTCCTGCAGGTGCAGCAGCGCGCCCCACCAATCGAGGTAGAACCGCCGCGCGGCCGAGATCCTCTCGTTGCTTGGCGTCCATCTGCACGGGCAGAACCGGATCTCGTGCCGCTTGACCCGACGGATGCGCGTGGTCGGGTTCTTCGGATTGCGCAACCACTTCTCCTCGTCCCAATGCCCCGCAACATCAGTCCGCGCCATGGGACCGCCGTGGCGGCTGGCCCGCTTCCACTCCGCCGGCGCCAGGCGCGGCACCGCGCCGGGCATCCAGTCGGGCACCTGCCGCGCCCGTGCCAGCTCCGCGATCATCACCGCCATGCGCCGCCCGCCACGCTGGACCGGCATCCCGCAGACCACGGCCGCGACGATCTCCGCATCCGTTGCGCGCGGCGACCAGCCACCGCCATCGATCTTCGCCCCGAGCCTGGCCTGCTCCATCAGCACGGCCTCGATGCCGACGCAACGCCCGGGCGCGAACTCGTCGAAGTCGAGCGACGCGCATTCCACCGCGAAGGCCCACTCCAGCAGCTCCTGCACCGCAATGGGCTCCCGCTGCCGCCCGGGCCGGACCGGAGCGTTCCGGCCGTCTGCCGTAATCAATCTTGCCATGTTCATCCGCTCGCTTCCCCTTGCGCCTGCCCCGGGACGCTTTGCGCCCTACCGTCCCGCAAACGTCCCACCGACCGTCCCGCCTCTATCTCTTTCTATTCATTTGATAATTGTATTGATTGGAAGGGTTTGGGACGGTGGGACGGTCAAAACATACCCCCATCCCCGCGCCTGTGCGCAGGTATGTACGGTTTTCAGCGTCCCACCGTCCCACCCCGTCCGGCGGGCCGAATATCCTGCGCAAATTCAAGGGCTTGAGAGTGGGACACTTGGCGGGACGTTTGCGGGACGCTTCCCTGCAAAACGTCCCGGCTTCTGTGTATCCGTGCACGAACATCACGAGACAGCCCCCGGAAGGTGCGAAACCGGGATCAGCACGCCCCGCACTTTGCGGTCGCCGCAGCGCAAGGGTCCGGGCGCCGGGCGGGCACCATCGAGGGTCAGCAGCGCCGCCCTGTGGCCGCCGCCGCGCCACCTGGTGCCCCCGAAGGCGCGGTTCAGTTGCGGATGCTCCCCGTTGATCACGAAGAGCTCGCGCTTGCCCACGTCGCCATCGACCACCCGCAGCCCCAGCCGCGCCAGCAGCTTCACGTCCGCCGGCGCATCGAGCGGCATGTCCTTGAAGCCCTGCAGGGAGGCGACCAGCTCGCTCACCTGCACCACGCCGCCGTGGTCCTTCTGCAGCAGGTAGGCGAGCAGCGTGCGCAGGCAGCGCTCGCCCTCGCCCTCCGTCTGCGCCTCCTTGGCCTCCATCAGCAGCGGCCGCGCGATTGCCTGCGCCTCCACCAGCCGGTCGTCGTCGAGCGGCGTGTCGTGCAGCATCAGGTCCCACCCGGCGAGGACGGCGCCAATGGTGTCGCCTGCCCGGCTGTCGCCGCCCATGGTCTGCACCAGCGCCGCGTAGCGCCTGTGTGCATCGTCCCACCGCTGCGGCGCCAGGTCGAGCATGCGGCGCCAGACGGCGGGCCCGAGGTTCAGCGCGTCCTCCTCCAGGTCCGCCAGCCGCGCCGCCGCGTCGGTGGCGTCCGACGCATCGGGACGCGCCTGCATCGAAAGCATGACGAACCGCGACCGGTCCTGCGGCTGCATGATGCCCGGCACGATCGAGGCGAGCAGCCCGGCGCCGAACAGCGCGAAGCGGATCGCCGCGTGTTGCGCCGTGCCGCGCTCCACCTGGGCGCCATCGGCATCGCTCATCAGCCGGAAAAGCGCGATGATCGCCTCCACCTGCCCGGCCTCGCCCGTCGTCTCCGCCTCGTCGAAGATCCGCACGATGGCCTGCCGGTTGGTCGCCTGCCGGACGGCCGCCTCGCTGGCGCCCTTCTTGACGCCGCCGGACATGCCGCCCAGCAGGGAGGACAGGATGCGCACCAGCGTCGACTTGCCCGACCCCAGCTTGCCCTGGATCCACATATGCGTGCGCCAGCGCGGGAACTGCCCCAGCACCGCCTGCCCGACCCAGCCCATGGCCACGTCGGCATCGATCGGGCGGCCCCATGCCCAGGTATCGCGAATCCGGTCGCGCACGAAGGCCAGTTCCAAGGCCGCCGCCGGCACCGACCCCGGCGTCGGGCAGCCGGGCGCGGCCGGGTAGATCGCCCGCTCAAGGAAGGCACCGGCCGGCTGTGCGCCATCGGGCAACAGCAGCGTGTCGCCCACGTGGGCCAGCGGCGCCCCGCCGGGGCCGCGCCAGGTTCCCAGCGACCGGACCTGCGTGTTCGGCGCGTAGAGCGGCAGCTCAGAACAGGCGGTGATCAGGAATTCCGCCGCGTGGTTGGTGTTGAAATCCTTGTCGCCTTTCAGGGGCTTCGCGATCCACCGCAGCCACCGGAGCGGGTCCGCCACGCCGGCGAACAGCGAGAACAGGCGCGTCCGGTTCGACAGGTCGCGCGCCGTCAGCGGCACCAGCTCGCCCCGCGCGGACAGGAAGTAGAACACGCCATCGGCAGCGCCAACGGGCCGCACAGGGAACGCCGGCGGCAGGTCGCGCGCGTCCGCCGCCCCGCGGGGCGGGAGAGCCTCTTTGCCCCGGCCACCCCGCGGAATCGGGGGGGAGGAGGCATGGACGCCGCCCGCGTCGTCTTCGTTCGGATCGGGGCCGACTTCGTCTTGCTCCCCGACCGGCTGCAATCTGTCGAATGGATCGTCTGTCATGTCTTGCGGAACGCCCCGTCCGGATCGACCTTTCGCAGGAAGGCCGCGCGATCTGCCTCGGGCATCGCCTCCCACAGCGCGACAAGCAGGCGCTTTAGCGCGCCCGTGTTCAGCCGGCCGCGATCTGCCATCAGGCGCCGGGCAAGGGCCGCGAAATAGACCTCCACCTCGCGCGGGCTGGCGAGATCGGCCCAGAACGCCGCATCGGCGCGTATGTCGTCGAACGACGCGGGCGGCCCGGCCGTCTCCAGCTCCGCCAAGGCGCGATCGAGCATCCAGGCCATCGCCTCGCGCGGGCATCGGTCGCCCTGCCCGAACAGCGTCTGCAGCACGTCGAACAGCAAGAGCTCCGGCGACAGCCGGTAGAGCGTCACCTTTTGCAACAGGATGTCGGTGCGGGACCCTACGGCCGCCCCTGCCTCGATCGGCCTCTGCTCGGTCATGCCGCGTCCTCCCATGGAAACCGGTATCCAGGCGCGCGGGTCAGGCGGTAGCCCTCCCGCGTCATCGTTTCGATCTCGAAGCCGGTCAGGTGGCGCAGCCGCTTGCGCATGCGGGCCACGCACCATTGCGGCGCGCGGGCCGAAAACTCGTCGCTCTCCGGGGTGTCGCCGTAGAGCAGGTAGAACATCCGCCGGTAGGTGACGATCCGGCCCTCGGCCGCGTAGAGCGCGCAGAACGCCTGCCGCAGGCGCGGCTCCAGCTTCACGCCCGGAAACCGGCCGATCTCCGGCGTGTCGCCGTAGAACTGGTCGATGATGTCGAGCAGGAAATCCACCGCCACGTCGCGCGGCAGGGCGTAGGTGATCTCGCGGAGCGATTCCATCCGGCCGCCGTAAGCGCCATGCCGCTCGACGATCGCGCGCAGCGCGGCGGGATCGAGCCCCGCGGCGGCGGCGATCCGGCCAATCCGGCGCGCGACGCTCTCGCGCGGCGGCACGGCCGGTGCCAGCGCCGCCCCGCCGTCTCCTGCTGCACGTATCGACCGGAACACGGGCCCTACCCCTCCATCGCGGCGACAGAGGTCCGCGACAGGATCAGCCTCGGCGCCGCCGGAACGGGCGGCATCTTGGCCTCGCGCTCCTCGCGGACGGCGAGGCCCTGCATTTTCTCGGCATAGAGCTCCTCGAAGGACCGCCCGCCCGCCATCACGCGCGCACCTCGTACCCGGCAGGACGGACAGCGCGCGGCCGGGCCACGTGAGTGGTGGATGTCAAGCCGGTCCGGGCCCGCTCGCCGCGCGCTGATTCCGGCGCGGCCCCTGCCCGCCGGGATCTCGAAAGAAGGTTACCCGCGCCACCCAGGGAGGAGCAAGAGTGGCGCGGGCCCAGTTCCGCACCGCCCAGGGAGGAGGACGGGCGATACGGATTCTTGGACACACCCGCCGCGAGCAGCGCTTCGGCGTGCCGGAAAACTGTCACATTGACCTGTCCTTTTAGACAGGGTTTGGGTTGCAAAGACGAACCATGACCGGAGCCAAAGAGATGACCACCGCGACCTGCCCAGTCTGTGATTCTGCGGTTTCGCCCAAGGCATTCGACTGCCCCAATTGTGGCCACCCGCTTCGGAAACTGCGGCGCGGTTTTTTCGGCATCCTTTTCAAGTGGCTCTTTATCGGATGGAACCTTCTGATGCTCGCATGGCTCGTGCTTGGCCTCGGAGACGTGGGCAGCCAAATGGATGGTCTTAGTGAAGCAGAACAGGCTGGCGCAGCCATTGGCGCCACCATCGGCATAGGGATGGTCATCACCGTTTGGGCTCTCGGCGACATCGTACTGGGACTGCTCGTCCTTTTTACCAGACCCCGCAAATAGGGTGCGACCATGAGAATCGACGCCACAATCCTCGCTGTACTGGTACTTCTTGGCGCCACTCAGGTTCATGCCGAGGGCCCAGCCTATAACGAGCCAGCTGCCAAGGAGCGCTGCGAAACCGAATGGCCAGGGAATTTCCAGATGACGAAGTTCTGCCTCGACCAGGACGCCGCCGGCTACCGCGAGTTCACCGCCTTGCGGCAAAGCCTCGACGCCGATCTCTTCGTTCAAAGCGTCGACGAGTGCGTTGCGGAGTGGCCAGCCAACTTCCAGATGGCGAACTTCTGCGCACAGGAGCGCATCAAGTCGCTGCTCAGCATCGAGGCCCTTCAGGAAGATGTGCCAGAAGCCGTTGGAACGGAAATTCTCGGCAAATGCTATGCCGATTGGGGCCTCAACTTCCAGATGGTGGCGTTTTGCATGGAGCAACAAGTCACGGCATGGAAGGAACTGCAGGAGTAGCCTCACGCCCGGTCCCTCCGCAGGAAAAATTTTTCCGCCCGCTGCACCAGCCAGCGATGCCGCTTGAGCGCGCGCGTCGCGCCGTCCTGCGCGATCCGTCCGCGGATGTGCCAATAGGCACGAAAGAGCGTCCCCCTCATGCGGCCCTCCCCATGGGCCCGCGCCGGCGGCCCAGGCGCATCTCGACCTGGGCAATGGCGGCGACGGCAAAGAAATACGTCAGGCTGGCGTCGTTTTCACAGCGCAGCCAGTTGCGGACGGTGCGCTCGCTGCACCCGAGCGCCCGTGCGGCCTTCGCCGCAACCTCCGCCTCCGACCGCGCCGGAAAGGCGCACCAGAGCAGATCGGCGAACCGCTGTCGCGGCGAACGTCTTTCGTCCTCGAACGAATTGGAAAGATTTTTCACGCGGCATGCTCCATCTTGTTCCTGTGAGAGGGAACATCTGGAGCCAACAGCGAGAGAGGGGGATGCGGCGGTCAAGCGGCGTCCCCCTCGGGAGTTTCGGCGCTGAAGAAGTGCTCTGGCCGAAGATCAATCCCCTCACGACGCGCAGCGGAAAGCAATTGTTGCTGAACCTCGGAAGGTATCACACCTCCCGTTCCACCGCGTTCTTTTGGATACGTCCACCGTCGAACGCGGGTTTCATGCCGGCCCGTCAAAGCAGCGACGGCCGCGAAGCCGCCACACACATCGATCACTTGTTTCGCAGAGCTTTTCATCGCGCACCATGAATTGCGTATTTCGCAATTTATGGCAACACAAAAGTTGCGATATTCGCGATTTCCTTACCTTCACCCAGAAGGTGATAAGTCACCCATGACTGAAGATACCCCCATCGACGAAATGTCTGGCGAGGACATCCGGAAGCTGGTCAAGGACCTCGGTGGAACTCAAGCCATGCTCGCTCAATCCCTCGACATTTCAGCCGACAAGCTGAGCAAGACGTTGAGCGGCAAACGCCAATTCAAAGGCGCGGAACTTGTTAAGGCGCAAGAGTTTATCAGGCGCCTGCGCGTGCTTAGAGATCGAGAAGAGCGAGGTCTCCCCCTACCGCCTCCAGGTTCTGGTTACTTTTCCGTTCAGAACGCTGCGGACGTTCTGTATACCCTTGATCGACAACTTGGAACGGGACGATTTGCTGACCAAGCAACACGCTCGGAGTACTCTGACAGCGCGCTACGTGGACAGGATCTTGTGCCAGTGTATGACGTCGAGGCGTCGGCCGGGAATGGCACGGTCGTAGAATCCGAGGCACCAGTATTCAGCTTAGCATTTCCGCCAGCCTATCTGAGGCGCCTTACAGGTAGCGACCCCCGCAACTTGGCCATCATCAGCGTGAAGGGTGACAGCATGGAGCCGACCCTTCTGGACGATGACATCGTCCTCCTGGACTCCAGCAAGACCAACCTCAGCTTCGACGGGCTTTTCGTTCTTAAGTTCGACGATACCCTTCATGTCAAACGGGTGACCCGCTCCCCGAAGAAAGGGCACATCACGATAATCTCTGACAACAGGCAATACCCCACACAGGAGTACTTAACAGCGGAAGTAACCGCCGTTGGTAAAGTGCTCTGGTACGGAAGGAAGGTGTAGCACCTTTGCCCCGTGCAGGTCGCGCACCTCATCAACGAATTGTTAAATCCATTGCACGAATCTCGGAGTTGACATAAATGTCAACCGCAGAGCAACTGGCCCGACAGGGAAAACTTCGCAAGATGGGCGGAAACCTGCGGCCTGACCAGCAGAAGCTCAGACTGATGTACGCAACGCCGACGGCAATAGGAACAATACAAACAACGGTGCGCGATCTTGAGACCGACGGATTTGTCGAAGGCGCCATTCGCCCACTCGAACAAGCCATGCAGCAGGTTTCGAGCTTCATCCGGGGGGATGACTACGGAACATGGATGGAACCACACAAGATCCGACCGCACGAGGAATGCGTATGGGAGTTGAAAACGGCGGACCTACGTCTATTCGGGTGGTTCCACCGCCCCCTGCAGTTCATACTGTCCGACATCGGGATAAAAAGCCAATGCACCGATCTGGGCCTGTACCACGGCTACCTGAAGCAATGCGTGCAGCATCGCGACGAGTTAGATCTGGACCCGCCGAAATACGTGGATGGAGACTTGGATGACCTATTCTGAACATCAGGACGCGGTCGAGGAGTTCAACTTTGAGATCGACCACAAGGACACCGGGTCGAGCGAATACATGTGGCACCTCCACACCGCCCTTGCGAAAGTGGCGCTCGAAGCCATGCGACGAGACGGCCTGACGCGCAAGAAGATCGCCGACAAGCTGGGCGTCGACAAGGCCGTCGTCACGCGGATACTGAATGGCGGCGCGAATCCCACAGCCCGAACCGTCGGGGAACTGCTGTGGGCGATCGGCGCGAAACCGGCCGTCGACTTCACTCTAATCCCGAAGAGCAGCAACGGCTATGCCACCACCGATAGGCCGAACGTCATTCGCATATCGCCCGACATCACTACCGGCACCTCTGTCCGGAGCAACTTCGCGCCAAAACCAGTAGTCGCCACGACCGGATGAAACCCTCATTTCAAACCGTGTTTTGCGATGACATTCGGCAGGAGGACAACGGGAAGTTCCTCCTGATTGGTGCGTATGCAGGCGACATTCGCTTACCGCAACCAGGACAAATCAAGATCAGCTTTTGGATTCGCTCGACCGGCATCCCCGCGGGCGAGCACCAGTTGAGGATAGAGTTTTCTGCACCCGGGCAGCCGCCACCAGCATACGAAACGAAGATTTCAGTTGATAAATCCGTCGATATCGGAACTTTCTCAGTCGTCGGCGTGCCCTTTGAGATAAAGAAAACTGGAGAGCTATCGGTCATTGTCGAGCTTGACGGGGATCGCGAAATAGCTGGGCGTATGGACGTCGTTGTGGGCCCTCCACCAGACCCTGAGTAGCACATCTCATTCATGTCACCGAACCCCGTCATCGCGCGGGGTTCATTCATATTTGCGAATCGACAATCCAAGTTTGCGTTGAAGGTGTTGCGCTATCCGCATTTTATAGTTGCGATAATATTGCGAATATCGCAACAATAGCTCCATCGACACCGATGGAGTCTCCGATGAACACCTGCCCGACGCGGATTTCTCTCCCGCTCGCCACGCGCGCCGAGGCGCTGGCGGTCGTCACCCGCCCCGAGCGCCACCATGATCGCCCCGGCCTGCGCCTGGTCGCATGGGCGCACCTGATGCGCGAACGCGGCCACCGGATGCACCAGCTCCGCGTCCGCACCGAGCAACGCGCCCGGGGGATGATCTGATGGGGGAGCTTCAGGACACGCCCTTCGTCGTCGCCTGCCAGGACGTCCACGAACAGGCGCGCGCGGCGATCTCCTCGCAGGCGCAGATCCGCGACGTGCCGGGTATCGCGCTCACCCTTGACCTGACGGAGCGACTTGTCGACGGCCTCGCCACGCTCGACCCCGACGCCGCGCTCACGCTGCTGGCCTGCTGGTCGGACACGATCACCCACCGCTACGGCGACCCCGACGAGGGCTGCCTGATCGACCTCGCGACAGTCCAGAACGACATGAACGCTGCCGTCGCCGCCCTGCGGGACGCCTGCAAGGCAAGCGAGGTGGCGGCATGAACAGCTACCAGCACCAGGCCAGCCTGCGCGCGGCCCGCGACCGGGGCTATCGCCACGGCCGGATGATCGCAACGTTCCTGCTGCGCGCCGGCGCCGTTGGCACCGCCGCCGTCCTCGCCTTCGAGGCGCACCGCTGGGTCGCCTACTGGCAGGCCAATCCGCCGGTGTGGCCATGAGCGACCCGCACGAGACCGAGGCCGCCTATAGCCGCGCTGTCTCGAAGGCCGCGCAGGATCTGCAGGACCTGCTGAACGCGCCGCCCGAGGGCGTGGTTGTCCGGTTTGAATATTGGGAAATCGACCGAAGCGAGATCAGCGGCCCGATCCGGCTCCACCACCGAATTGCCGCGCGCTGCTACCGCCAGCTTCCCGATTTCCTGTCCGCACCGGAGGCATCCGAATGACCCTTACCGCCGAAACCGTGACCGCAGCGGCGGCCGCGCTGAACCGTGTCGAAACCATCGACCGCATTGTGGTCGATATATCCAACCGGATTGGACGCGAAGAACGGAACATCGGCGAAGAGCTGATCTCCACACTTGGCAGAAACATGCTTCGCGGCCCGAGCGCGGACCTCATCGGCCGCTCCGCGCTCTGCGGCATCGTCAACGGCCTGATCGACGAGCGCGAGGCCGTTGCCGAGAAATACGCCGAGGTGGTCGAGTTTCCGCCCGCACCGCCCCGCGTCGACCCATCCCGCGCCAACAGGAAGGCAGCCACATGACCGACAGAACCCATGCCACGATTCTCGCCCGCGCCGACTGGCTCGAAACTGAACTGCAGCGAACCGATGGGCTTTCCCACGCGACGCCCGATGACGCGGAGAAGATCCGCAACGTCATCGAGGAGATCGCCGACAAGATCGCCCGCATGGACGGCACGAGCCTCGCGCTCGGCCGCGGCACCGAGCGGCTGCGCATGCACGGCATCACCGTCACCAGCACCGCCGGCCCCCTGAACCTGTTCCGCGCATGGGTCCGAAAGGCGCGCGCGGTGACGGGCGTGCCGGAGGACGCCGCGCAACCGTCGGAGGGCGAGGCATGAGCGTCGTTGCGATCCTCGCCCGCCGCGACGAACGGGCGACGGCAGGATGACCCTCACATGACAGCGCCAGCCTTCCTTCTGCCACGCCTCATGAAAGCGCCGTCCGCGGCCGCTTATCTCGGCATGTCGGAGTCGAAGTTGCTGACCCTGCCGATTCCGCGCAAGGTGGACGGCAGGAATCGCCTCTACGACCGGTACGACCTGGACGCCTACGCCGACAGCCTGCCAACCGAAGGCGAGACGGAAGGAAACGAGGGCAACGGGTGCGACGACATCTTCGGAGTGAGCGGGTGAAATTGCCACGGGTCCAGCGCGTCACGCGGAACGGCAAGTCGTACAAGTATCACCGCATCACAGGTGGCAGGCTCCCTGCCGACGTTCCGGAAGATGACCCGGCTTTTATTTCGGCATGGACCGCAGAGGAGGGGCGCAAGCGGGCACCGAAGACCAGGCACGGAACCGGGACCATCGGAGCGGCGTGCACGGCGTATCTTTCCTCGAAGAAGTTCATGGAACTCTCGGAAGGCTACAGGCGTCCGACCCGCCGGCATATCAGCACCATTGTGGAAGAATACGGCACCGCGCCTATCAAGGATCTCCGGCCCTACCACATCCAATCCGATCTTGCGAAACTACCCGCGAACCCGGCCCGCGCCCGCCGCAAAGCATGGCGACTGCTCTGCGCATTCGCATTGGCGTCCCGATTCATTGCCGAAGACCCGAGCGACGCCACAAAGGCACCGAAGGCACCGAAGACCGACGGACACGAACCGTGGTCGGTCGAGGAAATCGCCGCGTTTCGAGACCACTGGCCAATCGAGGATCCGCGCCGCCTCGCATTCGAATTGACCTACTGGACGGGTGCTCGCATCTCCGACGCATGCCGGCTGACGCTTGGCATGGTCGGAAAGGGCGACGGGGTTCTCACCTTCACGCAGAAGAAGACCAAGGGGAAGGCGCATGTTCCGTGGACCTGCGCCATGCAGCCATTTGCCGACTTGGAGACACACGGGTACCTGATGGCCTGCATCGAGGCGCAGCGCCCCGGTATGGCACTGATCGTGACGATACACGGGAAACCGCGATCAGAGAAAGCACTCGGGAATTGGATGGCGGAATCGGCCCGCCTCGCCGGCGTCCAGAAGAGCGCCCACGGATTGCGGAAGTCTCGCCTCATCCAGCTTGCTGAGAATGGCGCACCGGCCCTCGCAATGATGGCTTGGAGCGGCCACAAAACGCTGGACGAGGTTCAGCACTACATCATCGCCGCGGAGCGGAAGCGGGCCATTTTGGGAACGGAACAAGACCAGAACCCTGTAAACAAGGTCGGACCCACCCGCAAAAAGTCATAAAAAAAAGGGGAAAGGAGGCTATGTGGCGATCCCACGAGGACTCGAACCCCGAACCTGCTGATTAGAAGTCAGCTGCTCTATCCAGTTGAGCTATGGGACCGCTGCTCCCTTTTGGGCAGCCCGGCGCCCAATTTCAAGCCATGTCGCGCGACCAACGGGCCGAAACGCTGTTTCGAGGGCGATTGCGCGTCCCTCAACCGCCCCGCCGGCCGAGGCAGGGTCAGGTAACCCCTGCGCGCATGCGATGAGTCGTGTCAGTGCGTCCAGACCGTCCGCCTGTTGGTCGCGAAGTTCTCGCCGTAGCCATTCGGGCGAATGACCGGCTTGCGCTTCTTCGGTTCGATCACCACCGCATCGAGCCCCTTCTCGCGGGCATAATCCAGCGCGGCTTCCTTGGTATCGAAGCGCAACTTGATCTGGCTGTGCACGTCGGTGCCGCCCGGCCACCCCATCAGCGGGTCCACGTCTGTCCCGCCTTCCGGAACGATATCGACGACCCAATGTTTCGTCTTTCCGGTGCCGGACTGCATGGGATTTTTCGCAGGCTGATAGATGCGCGCACGCATGGGCGAACTCCTTGGCTACTGACTGCGGTTATCGCGAAGGCCGCCGGTTGCCGCAAGGGGCGATCTGTCTCGCCCATGACGCCCCGGGCATGGCACCGGGGGTGGCTGCCGGTCGGCCACGAGGGAGCGAGATGGGGATGTTCACCGACCGGCAGCCTGTCTGCTGCGTAACTTTACGTTGCGGCAAGCCAGCCGATTCCGCAATCCATTCTCCGCGAATTCGGCGCGATTACGCCGAGGCCCGACGCCTGAACAGCGGCCGGATGAGGCGGCGGTAGCTGAGCGCCAACCCAGTATACACCATTACAAGCGACGCAACGGAGGCGATCGCGGCAATCGTCTGACCGAGAAGCCCGTAGTATTCGCCGGTGTGAACGAACCGCATCCAGAGCCGCACGCGGGACGCCGGGGAGCGATCCTCGATGCCCTGCGTCTCCACCAGCGCGCCGTCGTCCCGGCTGAAAACGAGCGTTGTCTGGCGCGCCGGCTGCCGCCCGGTTCCGGTGTCCACCATGGCCGCGACCGTCTCGGCGCCCTCGCGTGGCAGCGTCAGCGTGATCCGGTTCCAGCCCGCGTCGGTCTCTGCCGCGCTGTCCACCACCTGCTGTAGCGTGACGCCCTGCGGAGCGAGGTCCACATCTCCAGACGACCCGCCGGCTCCGCGCATGCCGCTGCCGTCACGCGGGCCGCGGCGCGCAGGCGCTTCCTCGCCGTAGGCGGAATAGATGAGATTGGACGCCCACGGGTAAGAGATCACCGTCCCGGAGATGACGATCACGAGCAGCGGGATCAATGCCCAGACGCCGAAAACGTGGTGCCAGTTGAAGTCCCGCGCGCGCGCCGTCGGCAGATCGCGCCGGAAGAACAGGTTGTTGCGGAACATCCGCCATTTCCAGACACGCGGAAGCCATAGGTAGGCGCCGGAGGCGATCAGGAAGAGAAAGACGAGGTTCGACACCCCGGTAACGGCCCCGCCCACCTCGCGCGAGAAAACCGGGACGAGCCAGCGGTGCACTTGCATGACCGCGCCGAAAAACGCCTGCGCGCCAGCGGTGTCGCTGCTCAGCGCGGCGCCCGTCGTCGGGTCCAGCAGGATCGTGTCGGACCGGCCCCAGCCCGCGGCAACGGGTATTGCCGGGTCGCTGGAAAAGGTAACGGAGGTCGCACGCCCGCCGCTTTGCTCCACGGCCAGAATCGCGATCTCGTCGGCACTCAACGGCGGCGCGCCAGAGGTCTCCGTCGCGACCCGCGTCTCCATCAACCGCGTGATCTGAAGCTCGTAGGCGAGGAGAATTCCGGTGATCGACATCACCGCCACAACCAATCCAACGGCAACCCCGCATACGAGGTGGCTCCAGAATACGACCTTTCGGACAGTCATCGCTTGCTCCCGGCTCGCTGCGCGTCGATGGCTTCTACGGCGCGCAACCACTTTTCCGTTGCCCGGACGAAAAAGAATTGCACTTGCCGCGCCGGCAGCCGAAAAGAACAAAAGCAGACCGCGCCCCAGCCGAACGAGTGGCCCATGCCCTATGCCAATTCCGACCAGTCCCCGCCGATCCTCCACAGCCCTGCCCCGGATGTCCGCACCCGCGAGAAGCTGGAAGGCGGCCGGCGCTTCATCATGCAGTCCGAATTCGACCCGGCGGGTGACCAGCCCACCGCGATAACGGAGCTTTCGCAGGGCGTGCGCGACGGCGAGCGCGACCAGGTCCTGCTCGGTGCCACCGGCACCGGCAAGACCTTCACCATGGCAAAGGTGATCGAGGAGACGCAGCGCCCTGCGATCATCCTCGCGCCGAACAAGACGCTCGCGGCCCAGCTCTACGGCGAGTTCAAGGGCTTCTTTCCGGAAAACTCGGTCGAGTATTTCGTCAGCTATTACGATTACTACCAGCCCGAGGCCTATGTCCCCCGCTCGGACACCTACATAGAAAAAGAAAGCCAGATCAACGAACAGATCGACCGGATGCGCCACTCCGCCACCCGGGCACTGCTGGAACGCGACGACGTGATCATCGTCGCCTCGGTCTCCTGCATCTATGGCATCGGCTCGGTGGAGACCTACGGGGCGATGACGCAGGACCTGCACACGGGGCGCGAATACGATCAGCGCAAGGTCATCGCCGATCTGGTCGCCCAGCAATACCGCCGCAACGATCAGGCGTTTCAGCGCGGCTCCTTCCGGGTCCGTGGCGACGTGCTGGAGATCTGGCCCGCCCACCTCGAAGACCGCGCCTGGCGCGCCTCCTTCTTCGGCGAGGAGCTGGAAACGCTGACGGAATTCGACCCGCTGACCGGCGAGAAGACGGATACGTTCGACCGTATCCGCGTCTACGCCAATTCACACTACGTCACGCCCAAACCGACGATGAAACAGGCCATCGAGGGCATCAAGAAGGAGCTGAAGAGCCGCCTCACCCAGCTCGTCGACGACGGCAAGTTGCTGGAGGCGCAGCGGTTGGAGCAGCGCACCAATTTCGACCTCGAAATGCTGGAGGCCACCGGCGTCTGCAACGGCATCGAGAACTATTCCCGCTACCTCACGGGCCGCGCGCCGGGCGAGCCGCCCCCCACCCTTTTCGAATTCATCCCCGATCACGCCATCGTCTTCGCCGACGAAAGCCACGTGAGCGTGCCGCAGATCGGCGGCATGTATCGCGGCGACTACCGGCGCAAGTTCACGCTGGCCGAACACGGCTTCCGCCTGCCGTCGTGCATGGACAACCGCCCCCTCAAGTTCGAGGAATGGGACGCCATGCGCCCGCAATCGGTCTTCGTCTCCGCCACCCCGCAATCCTGGGAGCTGGAACAGACCGGCGGTGTCTTCACCGAACAGGTGATCCGCCCCACCGGGCTCCTGGACCCGCAGGTGGAGATCCGACCCGTGGAGATGCAGGTGGACGACCTGCTCGACGAGGTCCGCAAGGTGACGGCCAGGGGCTTCCGCACCCTCGTCACGACGCTCACCAAGCGCATGGCCGAGGACCTGACGGAATACCTGCATGAACAGGGGATCAAGGTCCGCTACATGCATTCGGACATCGACACCATCGAACGCATCGAGATCCTGCGGGACCTCCGCCTTGGCGCCTTCGACGTGCTGGTGGGCATCAACCTGCTGCGCGAGGGGCTCGACATCCCCGAATGCGGGCTGGTGGCGATACTCGATGCTGACAAGGAGGGCTTCCTGCGCTCCGAAACCTCGCTGATCCAGACCATCGGCCGGGCGGCGCGGAACGCCGAGGGCCGGGTCATCATGTACGCCGACCGCATCACCGGCTCCATGGAGCGCGCGCTTAAGGAAACCGACCGCCGCCGCGCCAAGCAGATCGCCTATAACGAGGAACACGGCATCACGCCGGAGACGGTGAAAAAGAACGTGGAAGACATCCTCGCCGGCCTCTACCAGGGCGACACCGACATGTCCCGCGTGACCGCCACGGTGGAAAAACCGCTCCACGGCGCCAACCTGGAGGCCCACCTCGACGGGTTAAGAACCCAGATGCGCAAGGCCGCCGAGGACCTGGAATTCGAAGAAGCCGCCCGCCTGCGGGACGAGATCAAACGGCTGGAAGCGGTGGATTTGGCCGTCGCCGACGACCCGCTGGCACGGCAATCGGCGGTGGAAGCGGCGAGTGAGGCGGCGGTGAAGGGAAGAGGGCGCTCAACGGCCGGGCGGCCGGGGCAGCGCGGGGGGAATGTGAAGAGGCGGAAGCGTTAGCCGTCAGCTAGCGACTGCCAATCCCTATAATCTATCAAAGTTGATCGGTAGATCTTGAGGCGCTGACATTTGTCAATTTTCGCTATTAGGCTTTTCATCGGATCCACGAGCGGCTTTGTAAGCCACGGGCTTAACGTTATTCGTTCGATTGCGCTGATCGGAAATGGGTAAGTTGGATACTGGCCGTTTGTTTTCCCGGTATACACTATGCGCGTCTCTTCTTCAGGCTCATAGCGCTTGTGCTTCAAAAATTTTAGGTTTTCATCGGAAAGAGGCTTCATTGCCCTAGCATCGCCAATTGAACGGTACTTCACGTTTCCAATCTCGACGTTTGAGTTAAGAGAAAACACTTCACGCAGCTTGGCCTCATAAAACGCGATACAGACTCCATCCGGCCCGGGCGCGAACACTCGCCAGTGGTGGTAAGTTTGATCAGAGCGCGAAAAACATAGGGCAAACACCTGCTTGTTTTGGTTTCGCGACCGGTATTTTTGAATGAAGTGAACATCGTTACGATCATCCCAAGTGTCGGGATCTAGGAGTGTGATTTGCTTCTTGGTCAGCATATGGATGGCAGACGCAAGTGATGTATATCGGTTGATCGTATTCAGAGAGTTACTTCCCATTTCGTCGCTCTTATAGACTGATTTCAGCAAAGACTGCCACGCCACGGGTCGCAGAGCAACAAATGTCGCGTATTTCGATTTTGCGATTTCTGCCAATCATGAAACTGCCTTCGAACCACGTCCGACAGCCCGGGCGTCCAGCCCGGGCCGCGCCCGACCCTCCCCCCGGGAGGGCGCATTGGCGATGGCCCGCACCGCACACCCCGAGTCCGGGGCTTCAAAGATAAATCGCTGACCACAGGCGCCCCAAAGCGCCCACCCAGGGTCGGGCGCCGCCCTCCGCGAACCTGGACTACCGGCATCCGCGCCCTGGGCTCCGCCCGTTCTCGCCTGAAATGGTCCCCCGGACCATTTCCGGGACGGCTCGAACTCCCCCCGGGAGGACACATTGGCGATGGCCCGCACCGCACAGTGCGAATCCGGGGCTTTCGGGAGAATCCGCCCACCACAGGCGCCCGAAAGCGCCCACCGAGGGTCGGGCGCCGCCCTCTGCGCTGGCATCCCTTCCGGAGCCGAGCACGGATAGGCCGCCGCAGTGCCCGCCGGAACACACACCCCGCCCCTCACCGGATAGGCATCGCGCTCACCTCCGGCGTCGGGGCAAAACCTCAGCCACGCAAATCGGCGGCGTTCTCGAGGAACCATTCGTAGGTTTGCGCGACCCCGTCACGGAGCGGGATCTGCGCCGTCCACCCCATTTCCGCAAGCCGCGAGACGTCCATCAGCTTGCGCGGCGTGCCGTCCGGCTTGGTGCGATCGTAGGCGATGCGCCCCGTGTAGCCGGTCACCTCGGCAATCATCGCCGCGAGTTCGGCAATGCTGATATCCGTCCCCGTCCCCACGTTGATGTGCGACAGCATCGGCTCCGTGGACCGGTCATAGGCCGCCCGATCAAGTTCGAGCACGAAGAGCGATGCCTCCGCCATGTCATCGACGTGGAGGAACTCGCGCCGCGGCGTGCCGCTGCCCCAGATCGCCACCTCCTCCGCGCCCGATCTTGCCGCCTCGTGGAACCGCCGCAGAAGCGCCGGCAGCACATGACTGTTCTCCGGGTGGAAGTTGTCGCCGGTCCCGTAAAGGTTCGTCGGCATCACGCTGCGGTAGTCGACGCCATACTGGCGGTTGTAGCTCTCGCACAGCTTGATCCCGGCGATCTTCGCAATCGCATATGGCTCGTTGGTGGGCTCAAGCGTCCCGGTCAGCAGCGCGCTTTCCGCCATGGGCTGCGGCGCGAGCTTCGGATAGATGCAGGAACTCCCCAGGAAGAGCAGCTTGCGAACGCCCGCCTCGAAAGCCTGGTGGATGACATTCGTCTCCATCATCAGGTTCTCGTAGATGAACTCCGCCGGATAGGTGTTGTTGGCGTGAATACCGCCCACCTTGGCGGCGGCAAGGATCACCCGCTCCGGCCGTTCCGCCTGCATGAACGCGCGCACGGCGGATTGATCCGTCAGGTCGAGCTCCGCATGGGTCCGTGTGACGATCGAATCCGCAGAAGCGCCCCGGGCCTGCATTTGGCGATGGATGGCCGAGCCGACCATGCCACGGTGTCCGGCAATGTAGGTCTTCATCGTCGCCCCCTCAGAGCTCGAGCGAAACCGGCAATTCCATCCCGTGCTCCTTGAGCAAGGCGTGGCGGCGCGCAACGCGAAGATCCTGCTCGACCATTTCCGCGCACATCTCCTGCACGGTGATCTGCGGCTCCCACCCCAGCCGTTCCTTTGCGCGCGCCGGGTCCCCAAGCAGCGTTTCCACCTCGGCCGGCCGGAAGTACCGGGGATCGATCCGCACGATCACATCGCCGGCCTTGACCGCCGGTGCCATGTCGCTCGTCACCGCCGCCACGACACCGGTCTCTTCCGTGCCCGTCCCGGTAAACTCGAGCTCGATACCCAGTTCGGCCGCCGACCAGCGGATGAACTCGCGGACCGAGAACTGCTTGCCCGTCGCGATGACGAAATCCTCGGCCGCATCCTGTTGCAGCATCATCCACTGCATGCGCACGTAGTCCTTCGCATGCCCCCAGTCGCGCAGCGCGTCGATGTTGCCCATGAAGATGCAGTCCTCGAGACCCTGGGCGATATTGGCCAGCCCGCGCGTAATCTTGCGCGTCACGAAGGTTTCCCCCCGACGCGGGCTCTCGTGATTGAAGAGGATGCCGTTACACGCGTACATCCCGTAGGCCTCCCGGTAGTTCACCGTGATCCAGTAGGAATAGAGCTTGGCCACGGCATAGGGGGAGCGCGGATAGAACGGCGTCGTTTCCTTCTGGGGCGTTTCCTGCACGAGCCCGTAGAGTTCCGAGGTCGAGGCCTGGTAGAACCGCGTCTTCTTCTCCAGCCCGAGGAAACGGATTCCCTCCAGCAGACGCAGCGTGCCAATGGCATCGACATCGGCCGTATACTCCGGCGCCTCGAAGCTGACCGCGACATGGCTCTGGGCGCCAAGGTTATAGACCTCGTCCGGCTCCACCTCGCGCAGGATCCGGGTCAGGTTCGACGTGTCGCTGAGATCCCCGTAATGCAGCTTCATCCGCGGGTCCGGCGCGTGCGGATCCTGGTAGATGTGGTCGATCCGCTGCGTATTGAAGAGCGAGGCCCGGCGCTTGATGCCGTGCACCTCATAGCCCTTTTCCAAAAGAAATTCAGCAAGATAAGAACCATCCTGCCCCGTGATTCCCGTTATCAGTGCGCGCTTCGTCATGTCCTGATCCAATCCTTCACAAAGAACTGCTCAACCTTGCTGTTGTTTTTCCGGGCAGCGTTCCGACGCCGCCGATGAGGTTTTGCCGCAAGGCGTGAAATTCCTCGCGGCACCTGCGCATGATCCGCCCGCCGGACCGGTCGCTCTTGCCGACCGCCCGCGCCGTCACCAAGGCAGGTGTTGCGGGAACGGCCCTGACCCCACGAGATCGAGCCTTCTGACCGGCGAACGCATTCGCGTCTGCGGACGCGCGATGGAACGTGGCGGTGACAACAGAAAACTTCATGATCTGGGAAATCGGCTCGCGCAATTCTGGTCAGGGCGACGCCACCGGGCGCCGGGCGTGATCTGTCGCCAAGGGTTGACTAGCCTTCAAAGGCACCGGCATCCACGCTTTCTCGACACAATTTGCGAAAATGTCGCGTCACCGCATCGGAAACGATCTAGATGCCGCAGAAGGCGGCTCTGACGGAACGAGCCCGGCAGGCCGGCTTCCCCGCTACCGCCTGCAACGTGCCGGACGCCCCGCGCCAATGCGCGGCTCTCCACGGGCACAGCCAATT
Source organism: Tropicimonas marinistellae (assembly GCF_001509585.1). Lineage (GTDB taxonomy): Bacteria > Pseudomonadota > Alphaproteobacteria > Rhodobacterales > Rhodobacteraceae > Tropicimonas > Tropicimonas marinistellae. The sequence continues at coordinate 41,114 of NZ_LNCI01000006.1, forward strand.
GCCGGCGATCCTGTCGAGGATTGCCCCGAGGCAAGCCCCCCCGCATACCCACAAGGCCACACTCTCGCGCGCGCCATTCGCAGCGCCTCAACCCAGCGGCCAAAGCGGCGGATTTCGCAATTCCGCCAGCGCGTTAGATCGTTCACGATGGAAGGTGGTGGGTGATGAGAGACTCGAACTCCCGACATCTTCGGTGTAAACGAAGCGCTCTACCAACTGAGCTAATCACCCGCCGCCCGGTCTGATAGCCTGTCGGCCACAGTGAAGGCAAGAGAGGATCGGTGTTCCCGGCACAGATACCTGCGCCGGGACGAATTCCCAGGGGCCGACGGGCCAAGGCGCCTGTCTCCACGGCCCTGCGCGCCCCAAATCAGAGCTGCGCGGCAACCTCGTCGGAGATTTCGAGGTTCGCCGTCACCCGTTGCACGTCGTCGTCGTCTTCCAGCACGTCGATCAGGCGCATCAGTTTCTGCGCGCCGTCAAGGTCAAGCTCGGTCGTCGTCGTGGGCTTCCAGATCAGCTTGGTGTGCTCGGCCTCGCCAAGCACGTCCTCCAGCGCGGTGGAAACATCGTTGAGGTCGGTGTCGGCCGTGTAGATGACATGCGTCTCCTCATCGGACTCCACGTCTTCCGCCCCGGCCTCGATGGCCGCCAGCATGATATCGTCCTCGGAGCCGGCGGAGACCGGATAGGTGATCTCGCCCTTGCGCTCGAACATGAAGCCGACAGAACCGGTCTCGCCGAGGTTGCCGCCATGCTTGGCGAAGGTCGAGCGCACGGTGGAGGCGGTGCGGTTGCGGTTGTCGGTCATCGCCTCGACGATCACCGCCACGCCACCCGGGCCGTAGCCTTCGTAGCGGATTTCTTCGTAGTCATCGCCCTCGCCCGCCACGGACTTCTTGATCGCGCGGTCGATGACGTCCTTCGGCACCGAGTTCGATTTCGCTTCCTTCACCGCCAGCCGCAGGCGCGGGTTCTTGTCCGGGTCCGGATCGCCCATCTTCGCGGCGACGGTGATTTCTTTCGACAGTTTGGAAAACAGTTTGGAGCGCGCAGCATCCTGCCGCCCCTTGCGGTGCTGAATATTCGCCCATTTTGAATGGCCGGCCATGGGTCTTCTCCGTTTCGGGTCGAGACTTGCGTGATTGGCGCGTCAATATCCCAAAGCAACTGCCGGGGGCAATCCCATCGCCGACCGCGATACGCACCGCGGCGTCGATACGCGGATTTCCGGTCAACAGGGGGCGGCGGCCACGACACGGGCGGGGTGGCGCGCCGACGAGCCCATCCTCACAAGGGCCAGAGAATTGGGATCAAGGCCGACGCCAGGACGCCGATGGAGAGGTTGAGCGGAATGCCGACTTTCAGAAAGTCCGAGAAACGGTAGCCGCCGGGGCCGTAGACCATCATGTTCGTCTGGTAGCCGATCGGGGTCGCGAAGCTGGCCGAGGCCGCGACCATCACGGCGATGACGAAGGGACGTGGGTCGTAGCCGAGCGCCGTCGCCATCCCGATCGCGATGGGTGTCACGACAACCGCCACGGCATTGTTCGACACAAGCTCCGTCAGCACGGATGTCAGCAGGTAGATCGCCCAGACCACCAGGAACGGCGGCAGGGTCATGAGCGCCGGCGACACCGCGTTGACGACAAGCTCGACAGCGCCCGAGGCCTCGAGCGCCGCGCCAATCGTCAGCATGGAGAAGATCAGGGCGAGGAGACGACCGTCGACAAAGGAAAACGCCTCGTCGGCGTCGATGCATCGCGTGATGAGCACGAGCGCCACCGCGACGAAGGACAGAAACAGGATCGGCGCGACCCCGATCGCCGCGAGGAGCACGATCCCGACCAGCGCGGCGATTGCAATCGGGGCGCGGTCGCGGCGGAAAGCGCGGGCCGACGGCCGCGCGATATCCACCAATCCCATGTCGAGGGCCAATCGCCGAATGTCCTCCGGCGCCCCTTCCAGCAGCAAGGTATCGCCCACCCGGACGACCAGATCGTCCAGCTGACGCCCGATGTTCTGGTTTCGCCGGTGCACGGCAAGCGGATAGACACCGTAGCGGCGGCGGAGGCGCAGCTGCCCAAGCGTCCGCCCCACCATGCGGGCACCGGGGGAGATCAGCACCTCCACGGTTTCCGTGCGAACCGAACTCAGCTTGTCCACGGTACGCAGGTTCTTGTTCCCTTGCAGGCTCAGCAACTCGCTCATCTGCGTGCGCAGAACCACCCGGTCGCCGGCCTCCAGAACCACGGACGGCAGGTCGCGCCGGAGCGACGCATCGCCCCTGAGCACGTCGATCACCCGCACGCCCTCGCGCTTGAAGAGGTCCACGTCCAGCGCGCGCTGCCCGATCAGCCCGCTGTCCTCCGGCACCGCGAGCTCGGTGAAGAACTTCATCTTCGCCTTGTCGGAAAGCACGTCGGCCATGCTGTCCCGGTCCGGAAGCAGGCGCGGCGCAATGAAGCGCAGGTAGATCATCCCCCAGGCGACCACGAAAATCGCCAGCGGCGTCACTTCGAGGATGCCAAAGGCCTCCATCCCGTTGGCGCGGGCGACACCGTCGACCAACAGGTTTGTCGATGTCCCGATCAGCGTCAGCGTGCCGCCAAGGATTGCCGCGTAGGACAATGGGATCAGCATCTTGGACGCGGGCCGATTGATCGTTCGGGCGATCTGCACGACCACCGGGATCATCACCACGACAACCGGCGTGTTCGACACCACGGCAGAGGCCAGCACAACGAAGGCCATCAGCGTCGCTATCGCAAGGCTGGGGTTCTGCTCCGCCTGGCGCTGCGCGATCTGGGTGAACCAGTCCAGCGCGCCGGTGCGAACCAGCGCGCCCATGATCAGGAACATCATCGCGATCGTCCAGGGCGCCGGGTTGGACAACACGTCCAGCGCCGCATCGTACGGCAGAATGCCGGTGACCAGCATGACCGCGGCCCCCAGAATCGCCACGACCTCGGCCGGAAAGACCTCGCGTGCGAAAAGCACGAACATCACGGCGACTGCGACAAGTGAAAGTACCGCCTGCCCCGTCTCTCCGAGGATGAATAGATCCATGAACCGCCCTGCGATTGCCCCGTTGCACATCCTTATCCGGCACAGTGGGTGGCGCAAGGGATCATTCTGGATACCAGCCGCCTCCGTCCTGCAACGCGCGCGCCGCCTTCATGGGCAGTGCCTCGCCCAGCAGGGGCACTCCGCGGCGGCATGACAGCACACTCCGCCGTTTTTCCCTCCGCCGCCCTTGCCCGCGGCACGTCCTCTGGGTTCAGTTGTCGCGCCGTGCCAGCCAAGGCACCCAGCCAAAAGGAACGCGGATCATGGCGAACCACAAGACGGTCAAGGACTACATCCGCACCATCGCGGATTTCCCCCACGAGGGCATCATGTTCCGCGATGTCACGACGCTCTTCGCCGATCCGCGCGGCCTGCGCATCGCGGTCGACCAGTTGCTGCACCCCTACGCCGGCGTGCCCATCGACTGCGTTGTCGGCCTGGAGGCGCGCGGCTTCATCCTCGGCGGCGCCGTGGCCCACCAGCTCTCCATCGGTTTCGTGCCGATCCGCAAGAAGGGCAAGCTCCCCGGCCCGGTCATCTCGGAGGCCTATACGCTGGAATACGGCGAGGCGGTGGTGGAGGTCCACGACGACGCGATCTCCGAGGGCGACCGCATCCTCGTGGTGGACGACCTGCTCGCCACCGGCGGCACGGCAGAGGCCGGGATCAAGCTCGTCCAGCGCCTCGGCGGCGAAGTCGTCGGCTGCGCCTTCGTCATCGACCTGCCCGAGCTCGGCGGCCGCGGGCGGCTGGAAGCCATGGGCATGGACGTCCACGCGCTCTGCGAATTCGAAGGCGCGTGAAGCGCCCTTGCCCGCGCCGGAACCCGGGTCACACCAACGGTCGTTTCCGCCACCCGTCGCCGGGCTGCCGCTGCCTTCTTTCGAGGGATGTCCGGTTTGCGCTGTCGATCCGTCTGACGATCGCCCTTTTTGAACCCGCGCCCCCCCTGTCGCGCATTCGCGCCCAAGTCCAAGTGTGTTAACGTCGACAGATTGGAGCAACCTGGGGGGACGTCCAATGTCGGAGGACACGCCGCAAGATGGCTGGAGACAATCTGGTGTCCGGGTGATCAAGGCAGACAGCCTGGATGGAAACACGCCACAAACGCCCGGAATGAGCCGTGCTGCGGCAATCAACTTCGCACGCGTCGGGGCAAAGAAGATCTGGGCCGGAACGGTCGACGTGCAGCCCAACGCCAAGACGGGTGCCCACCATCACGGTCACCTCGAAAGCGTGATCTACGTCGTGCGGGGAAAGGCGCGAATGCGGTGGGGAGAGCGGCTCGAATTCACGGCCGAAGCGGACCCGGGTGATTTCATCTACGTGCCCCCCTACGTGCCCCATCAGGAAATCAATGCCTCGCCCGATGAACCGCTGGAATGCGTTCTGGTGCGGTCCGATCAAGACCCTGTGGTGGTCAACCTCGACATCGAACCAGCCGAAGCAGTCGAAGAAGTCCTTTGGGTTGATCCGAACCACCCGGCGTGACCCAATCCCCGCAACGACGTAAACGCCGCGACCTGCGCCTTCCCGGCCTTGAACTGTCTTTGGACGTTGGCTGTTTTGAGGAAACAAGCGACATCAACGCCGGCGCTGGCAATGGTTGCGCAGACCAATGACGGAGTTAACGATGAGAATCTCGCTCGCTGCCGCAGTTCTAGTGGTGTCCGCTGTCGTCGCACACTCTCAGGATGCACAGACGCTCATTGATCAAGCGGCTGCCGATTGCCGTTCGTTCGAGAACGGTGAGTTCGATCCGGGCGATGCTGTTCAAGAAATCGAATTGCGGTCACAGTTCGGGTCGGTCACGGCCACCCTCGTCGACGAAAGTGAATACTCATGCTCAACGGCGGCGTCCCTTTACTGCGGGTCGGGCGGTTGCATGCTCAATCTCGTTGTGGATGGGGCCGTCATGGCGTGGCAGGCCACGGGATGGCGACTGGTGGACTGGGGGCCCGACACCATACTGCTGATCGGTCGTGACGGCGGTTGGTGTGGAGGTGCAGGCGCAGAAGTTTGCTACGAGGCTTTGGTCTGGAGCAACGGAAAAATCCTGACCGTCGGACCTGCTCCGGAAGCGCGCTGAGGGCGAAGACCGCTGCCTGCGCAAAGGCGCCATTCGCACGTCAGCCCATGGATGCGACTTCCTTGATCGTCCGGTCGATCCGCAGACTTCCCCGCCCACGATCGTCATCTTCGTCGCGCTCCGGTCACATTTGTCCCGCCCCTGCGCAGCCAAACCTGGCGGGCTGGCGGCGTCAGCAGTGTAGCGGATGGTGCATACTGGCGACCTCGCCTCGGATTGCCGCCAGTTTCACGGGTTTGGTCATGTGGTCGTCCATGCCGCTATCCAGGCAGGCCCGGCGATCCTGCGGGGTGGAATGAGCGGTCAGGCCAATGATCCGGCAGCGAGCCGCGACGTCCGGCGCAGCGACCTCGATGGCGCGGATTCGCTGGGCCGCCTCCAGCCCGTTCATCACCGGCATGCTGATGTCCATGAAGACCAGGTCCGGGCGATATTCCTCGAACTGCTCGACAGCCTCGGCGCCATTCGCGGCCGTGACAAAGGAAACGTCCTGCTTCTTCAGGATCAACTCCAGCAGTTTGGAATTCGTCCGGTTGTCGTCGACCACGAGCACCATGCCGGGTGCGGCGGCGCTTTGCGGCGCGGTCCGGTCGTGCTTGCCCCGCCTACCCGGGCTGCTGTCCTTGGCCCGTGCCGGGCTCTGGATCAGGGCCTCGATCAGTTGGCTTGCAATGAGGGGTTTGAGCAGGCGGCCGCTTGCCATCCCGTCCGGCAAGGCGCCCGGACGGGCCAGCTGGCAAATCCGCTCGAAGACAATGACCCGCCGCCCCGCCGCTCCGGGCAAGGTGCCGATCTGTGTGCTGAGCGCCTGGCCGCCGATGTCCGGCAATCTGTCGTCGACCAGTATCTGCGTGAACGGGGTGCATCGACGGTGCGCGACCGCCAGCAGTTTCAGGGCCATCTGGCCCGTCCGGCAGGGTGTGACCTGCAGGCCCACGGCTTCCAGCCGTTCGCGCACGCTGTCGCGCAACGTTGCATGTGAAGTGACCAGCAGTGCCCGCGCGCCCTTCAGCCCCGTCAGGCCGGGCGCGGACTCATCCTGTCCGTCTACAGCGATCAGCGGCACGGTGAAGGAAAACACCGAGCCCTTGCCGGGCTTCGAGCGAACGTCGATCCGCCCGCCCATGAGACCGACGAACCCCTTGCTGATGGCCAGCCCCAGCCCGGTGCCTTCGTACTTGCGGCTGTAGGAACCGTCGATCTGGGTGAAACGGCCAAAAACAAGGTCGATCTTGTTCTCGGGAATGCCGCAGCCGGTATCCTGCACGTCGATGCGCAGCAGCTTGCGCCTGTCTGCATCCCGGACCAGCCGGGCCCGGATCAGCACATGGCCGTGATCGGTGAACTTGACCGCATTGCTGGCGAAGTTCATCACCACCTGCTTCATCCGGGCGAAATCGCCGTTCATGAAAACGGGAAGCCTGGGGTCGCAACGCGTGACCAGTTCCACGTCCTTTTGGGCGGCCTGCAGGGCAAGGATGCGCCCGGTATCCTCGACAAGATCGCTGACCCGGAACGGTTCGTTCCGGATGGCCATGTGGCCGGCCTCGATCTTGGAGAAATCGAGGATGTCGTTGATGATATTGAGAAGGGACCGGCCCGACGAGGTGATTGTATCCAGCAGCCTGGCCTGGTGCTGGTCCAGCCGGGTTTCCGCCAGCAGCTCCGCCATGCCCAGCACACCGTTCATCGGAGTGCGGATCTCGTGGCTCATGCTGGCGAGGAATTCTGTCTTGGCGGCCTCGGCCGAGCGGGCCTGTTGCAGAGCCGTGGCAAGCTGTCCGTTCTTGGAGTTGAGGTTGCGGCTGAACTCCTCCAGCCGCTCCTGCGCATCCTCCAGCGCGTTCCAGCGCGCGCGGAGATTGCTGAGCATCGTGTTGAAGGATCTGGAGAGGCTCTCGACCTCGTCATTGGTCCGAATGTCGATGAACTGGTCGAGGTCGCCGCTGGCAGCTTTCCGGGTGGCGCGGTTCAGCCGTTCGAGCGGGCTGGCAAGGCGTTTCGCGATCGCCATGCTCATGAGGATGCTGCCCGCCGTGAAGACCAGCCCGAACAGCGCGTTGCGAAACAGAACCACGGAGACACCGCTCCGGTACATCCGGGTTTCGAGCGTGTAGCGGATCGTGCCGTAATTCTGCAGTCCGTAAAGCGCGGGAACGGCAGCGTGAAGCAGGCCGCCGCCGGTCTGCAACTGGCGTGTCCGGGTGGCCTGCGCCAGCTCCACGAGCGGGTCGTCGACCACGGCCAGAAACAGGGATCCGCCCTCGGATTCGCTGGTGACAAGCAGCATGCCGTCGGGGTCGATGAACGACAGCGAATGCACATCCGGCTGGCGTGCCAGTTCCTCGAAGATGATGTCGAGCTCGGCCGGGCGATCCTCCAGCAGATAGGGAAGCGTGACCTCGCGGATGAGCGCGCCCAGGGAGTCGGTCTTCTCCGTGACGCGTTCGCGCACGAGCTGCAGCTGGGTCAGGGTATTGATCGCAATCAGGGTGACGACGATGGCCGCCGTCGTCATCCCGAAATAGAGCGAAATCCTTCGGCGGACGCCGCGGGTGGCCGCGCGCCGGAGTGCCCTGATGCGTTCGAGTCCCCGCAAGGCCGAGCCGGCGTCAATAGAGCGCCAGGATCTCGAGCCGGTCGAGCAGCCCGTACATCGGAGCGAAGGTTGCATCGACGCCGTTCGGGAAGGCATCGAACTTCGTGGTCTTGTGGAATTTCTTCATGACCTTCCGGCCCTCTTCGGTGGCCTCCATTCCGATCAGCACATCCTTGATGCGCCGGGACAGCTCCACCTCCAGACCGGCGCGTCGGACCACCACCTGGCGCGGCACGTCCATGCTTTTCTCGATCACCCGGAAACGGTCCGGCTGTGACTTGTCCAGCATCGCGAAGCCGCGGGGATCGGTTGCGGCAGCGTCGATCCAGCCCTTGGCGAGCCACAGGAGCGTGTTCTTGTCGTCCCCGGTGAACACATAGCCGACGGCATCGCCCTCGGGCCTGGCATGACGGCTCGCCAGTTCCTGCAACGTCAGCCCGGCGCTGTCGATCAGTCCGACCGGCAACAGGAAACCGGAGGTGGAATCGGGCTCCTGAAAGCCGATCTTGCGGCCGGCGAGATCCCCGATCGTTTGCAGCGGGCTGTCCATCGGCACCACGATGACGGAATGATAGGTGCTCACCCCGCGTTTCCACCGGCGCAGCATCGGCACCGCGCCGGACTCCTGCGCCACCCTGGCCGCGATCAGCGGACTGTCGAAGTACAGATCGACACGGCCATCGCGCAGGGCCGCGGCCATATCGGTCGACGAGGGCAAGACAGAGATCTGGATATCGTCAACCCCGTCGGCGGCCAGTTCCTGTGCAAGGTAGAGTGCCAGCGGGGTGAAGCGATCCAGGTGTTTTCGGACATTGTCGTTCACGCTGCCGAGCACCAGTGTCTCCGCTCCGGCAGAGAGGCTGGACATCAGCAGGCAAAGGACTGCAACGAGAGCGCGGCACATAGGAATCTCCAGTTACCCAGGAAGCTTCCTGTGGCTATCGCCAACTGCTTAATTCCCGCTTAAATCCAAATGCATACCAGCCCATCGGGCCGTACTTTCGTGCCAACGCGTCGATGACGTGCGCCGCCCTGCCGTCGCCACGACAGGGGTGACAGCTTCCCCATCGGGCGCCGGTGCAGGTTGTCAGGCGCGATGGCGGCAGGGCACAATGACGAAATGTCGAGACAGGTATCGACGATCATTGCGGCCATTCTGCTGTCGCTGCCGGGTTCCGATGCGGCGGCTTCGACGATTGTGTGCACGCGTCCCGATGACCCGAACCACACGTTCACGGTCGCCGGGGATCAAGGTGCCTACACCTGGAATGACCACGGGCTTGTGCGCTCCTGGGCTCTGAGCTGCAGAACACAACGAGGCGGTTCCACGTCATGTCACAGGTGGGAGCAAACCGGTGCGAACGGGCGGAGCGTGATCATTTTCAGGATGATGCCTGACGGAACTCTGATCGAAGCCGGGTCCTGGGCGTTGCTCGACACGAGCACGGTCAATGTCACGACCGGCTTCCAGTGCACGACTGGCGCCGAGTGACCTCTTTGCATTTCACCACTCAGTCGGAAGCCGCGCATTCTGGACTTTGCGTCGTTTCCGGGCGACCTCGCACTGCAAGAATTCTCAGGGAGAATTGGGTACGCGCCCCTGCGTGGCGTTGATCGCGGCGGTATAGCTGACGGTGCCATCTGGCCCAGTTGCCAAGGTTTCCCTCAGACCTTCCTTAAGACGGCTTTGATCGCTCTCGGACAAGGATTTGACCACGTTCGCCACGGAATTGGGAATGCCGGTACTGGAACTCCAGAAATCCTCGAAATCCGCGTAGATCAGCGGCACATCCATGCGCGTCGAGGAAATCTCCTCGAGGCCGAAGCTCTCCCACACCTGTTCCATGTAGTCCCGCCGGGCCTTGTCGGGTCCGGTGACCGGAGCCTCGATGCCAAGCCCACTCAGCGCGACCCTGATCGGCTCCATCGTGAAGCCGCCGCCTTCTATGTCCCAGATATAACTGGACAACGTTCCGCCGGGCCGGACGACCCTCACCATCTCCGATACGGCTTTCGGCGGGTCCGGCAGGAAGTTGATGACCAGCGCCATCACCGCCGCATCAAACTGCTGGTCCGCGAACGGCAAGCTTTGCGCGTCGCCGACAATCAGGTCGGTATCGTGCGCCTGCAATCGTACCCGTGCGGTCTCTATCAGCCCGTCCGAGGGATCGATTCCGGTCACTTTGGCAGCGCCCGCCTGACTGAACAGCAATTCCGTGAAAGCCCCGTTGCCGCAGCCGACGTCCAACCAGTGCAAACCCCGTGCAGGCGCAAGGAAGTCGAGAAACAACTGCCCAGCGACTTGGCTCCATCGCCCCATCATTTTCTCGTATCCCCCACCATCAGTGAACTTCGGGGGGCTATGCTGCGGCATATCCTGTTCCTCCACGCGCAGGCACTTCGACGGCTACAACGAAATCTACCGGAAATCCCCCACACTTGAAACGACCTCAAGTGAATGACGAGATCTGCCCAAGGTGGGGCTCCGGACGACTGGGCCATTTCCTTCGATGCGTCCAAAGTCGGCATTGCCGCCGCACATCACCCGCGCCGGTCGCGACAGCGCACTCCTCGCCCCTGTGGGTCCGCTTTCTGCGCATGGCTTCCGACAGGGACGGATCAGCTATGATCCGATAGGCGGACAAAGCGACCTTACCAGTTACGAATTTGGAGCCCGGTGTGCGCCGGCCCGTGGGGAAGCGCAGCGACAGCTGTCGTCTGCGGTCACTCTTATCCATATCCGACGAAGATCAAACGGTTGCGGGCGGGTAAAAAAGCGCCTGCCCACCGGGACGGGGTGGCCGAAAGGCCGGCGGTGGAGGCGGCCAGACACGGGCCAAGGGAGGGGCATTGACCGAAATCATTGCCATGCAAAGCACAATGGGTTTCGCTTCTCCCAGGACAAAGCAATCGAAAACGAAGCCACCAAGGACGTTGCCTCGCCCCGGCAGAGAACAAATCATACGAAGTCGGACCCGGGCCAGTTGGGATGCCCGTGCCCGCATCCCCTTCCCCGGCACGTGTCGTTGGTGAATGCCGAAGCAAGGCAATGTACAATTTGAACCCGAAGGAGCGGACATGACATTCAAGGATCACCTCTCACCCAGCATCGGTGGAGCGCTGCTCGGCATTGGGACCGGGGCGCTGCTGACCGTCGGCGCCGCCCTTGCCGAGCAGGCTCTGGAGCCGGTCGAACTGAGCGACATGCGCGGGATGCGGTATTGCGAGGTCCTCCTGATCTACGAGGAGGACGTCGTCATCTACAATACATCCGCCTCCGACGGCTGCCCCGAGGACAGGTGGCAGGCGATGGATACCGCGGCGCTTGCGTCCGAGAACGGCGCCAAGGCCGCGCAACTCAATGGCCCGAAGTTCTGGGCGACGGATGGCCAGACCTTGTTGTTCGGGGACACGAAGAGCTTTGGCGGGATCGAGGCGCGCTACGCCGCCACGCTGCCGATCTCGGCACTTGGCACAGGCGAAGGCGCCGACCCCTATGTCGGCTTCACGAGTTCGAAGAAACAGACCATGGTCTTCAACGCGGACCGCCCGATCTACGAACTGATCGACCCGGATGGAAATGCCTATATCCTCAACGCCTACGGGCCCAAGGTGAAGGATGGCGATCCGGCGAACCTCGCCGACCAGCTGTCGCCAGCGGAAGGCTGGAGCTTCCGCATCTCGACACCAACCGAGGATCTCGTGATCGCGGCGCCTGAAGATGAACCGACCCACATGGTCGGCGACGACCTGCGCCAGTACTACACGCGATACGACGCCGGGACGAACTGAGACTACCCGGTTCGACAGGCCCGTTCTCGCCCACGGGGGACCCCCGGGGGGTGAGCCGACCGGGGCGGCACGCGCGCCGCCTTGGACCAAACTGCAAAGGGAGGAAACACGTGGAACGGCAGGAATTCGTGGGAGAGGAGTTCAACGCAGACGCTCGGGAAGCGCTCGCGGCAATCCCGGACGACCAGCCCTTCGGGGTGATCAACTTGCTGCGCTACAAGACATGGGCGGAGTACCCGCCCGGCGTGGTATCGGAGCGGCTCACCGGCCAACAGGCCTACGAGAAATACGCGGAACTCTCCATACCCTTCGTGAACAAGGTCGGCGGCGTTCCGATGTGGCGCGGCGATTTCGCGGTCACGCTGATCGGGCCAGAGCCCGTTCCTTGGGACGAAATCGTCATCATGCAATACCCTGCCCGCAGCGCGTTCGAGACCATGCTCGACGATCCGGAATACCGGAAGACGCTTGTGCACCGCACGGCAGCTGTTCGCGACTCGCGGCTGGTCGGTGCGACGTCCGCGCAGGGTATCGGCCCGATGAAATGGAAGCTTTTCAACCTTACCCGGCGGCTCGGCCTCTCGGATTAGACATAGAGGCGACAGATCCCGCCGCGCCGCCCCAGGTCGCCCGCTTCCCAAACGGCGGGCAATACCGTTTCGAATGCCCCCTGTGGAGACATGCACGCAACCCGGCTCATTGGATCAGGAAGCAGACCCTGAGATGGGGCCGCCGCACAACGCCCGCGCCGGTCGCGACAGCGCACTTCTCGCCCCTACCGGGCCGGAATCTGCGCTTTGCAGATATTGGACCGGTTTGAGCAACCTCCGCTTTGCCGAACGCCATCATTGTTGATGTGTCTCCCGGCGTACGCCGAGGACGTTGACGACAGAATTTGACCGATGGGAGAGGTGTGTCAGGATGACGATAATGCTGCCAGCCACGGTTCCAAAGTGGTGCCTAGTCGGTTGCCATCGCGGGGATTTGGAAATCATCTGGGGACTATCGGTTATAACACCAAACTGCACATTGAGGATATTATGAAGTGCTTTTCGCTAGCTTTACTTTGCGTTTTTGCATTCTGTGACCATGCTCAAGCAGAACAGCTTTCAGAAGACCTTCGCTATATCAGCTCAGTTGACAGCGTTGTCGAAGACACAAAAACTGGTTTGATGTGGACACAGAAAGACAGTTATGCCGATTTAGGTCACTCTTTAAACTGGAACGAATCCAGGGATTACGTTGATAGCCTCTCGACGGGCGGCCACAGTGACTGGCGTTTGCCTACAGTGAACGAGTTGAAAACCATCTACGAGCCGTCAAAATCGAACACGGATCTTTATGGAGGAAAATTAGGACTTGATCCGGTTTTTGCGAAAAGCGGTTCCTATAATTTCTGGACATCGGAAACAGCTGGAGACTGCTGTGCTGTTACCATGACCTTCGACTACGGTCATGTGACAGAAAATCACCGAGATTTCAGCGGTAGTTTCGGAGTTCGTGCCGTAAGGAAAATGGATGATTAATTCATCATGGCATTTTTCAGACGGTCGGTACACTTGCTTCAAACGTGTCTTTGGTCCCGCTGACACACCGGACATCCGATCAAAACCGTCAGATGCCAGCCAAGTCGGCACTGCTGACGATCACGCCCGCGCCGGTCGCGACAGCGCATTCTTCGACGCTACGGGCGAGGTATCTGCGCTTTGCAGCCGTTGCGCTGCGTGGGCCGTTTTGCGGGCGCAACCATCGGCCGGAGGTTGCGTTGCATCATTCCTGCGCATTCCGGGCAGCTCAGCCTACCGCGCTCCCCATGTATCGGAGAGCCGGTAACCTTCCGGCCACGGATCGGATGGATCAAGCATGTGCTGATGGATGCCAGTGATCCAGCCGCGTCCAGAAATCTCGGGACGAATGGCAGGGCGCCTGCCGACGGTCGTTTCGGCGAGGATGCCCCCTGAGAAGGTCGATCCGATGAGCGAGCGCACAGTCAGGCGGTCGCCGACCGCCATCAGTCCCCGGGCGTGCAGGACGGCCATGCGTGCCGACAGTGCCGTGCCTGTGGGCGAACGGTCGACCTTGCCGGGCTGGATGGCGACAGCGGCCCCGCTCTCAAGGCCGTCGCCCCCCTCGACCAATGGCCCCGCGAAAAGGCAGAACGAGATATGCTGCCAGTCCGGGTTTTCGGGGTGCGCGAAGCCGAGCTGGTCGTTGGCTGCGTTGGTGATCTTCACCCCGAGTCTTGCAATGTCGTGTGCCTCGCTCTCGGTGAGCGCAAAGCCGAGCGCTGCAGCGTCGACGATGACGAAACTGTCGCCGCCGTAGGCGGTGTCGATGGCGAGGGTACCGAGGCCGTCGACCTCAAGCGTCCGGTCCAGATCGGCCGCGAAGGACGGCACGTTCTGCACATGGATGCGTTCGGCCTTGCCGTCGCGGCACTCGGCCCGCACCCGCACCAACCCGCCGGGGGCTTCGAGTACCATGTGGGTTTCCGGCTCCTGCATGGACACCAGCCCCGCATCGAGCAGGACGGTGGAGACGCAGATCGAATTCGAGCCCGACATGGGCGGTGTGTCCTCGGGCTCCATGATGATCCATGCAGCCTGCGCCTCAGGGTGCTTTGGCGGGACAAGCAGGTTCACATGACGAAAGACACCGCCACGCGGCTCGTTGAGAACGAAGTTGCGCAAGGTCTGGTCGCGGGCGATCCAACGGCTCTGCTCCCAGATCGTGTCACCCGGTGGTGGCAGGACACCGCCTACAATGACGTCGCCCACTTCCCCTTCTGCGTGAGCAGAGATCACGTGAATTGTCTTTTTGGAGCGCATTGCAGGTGTCCTACATCAATCGTGGCGTGCCGAAGAGTGTGAGGCAAAAGTCGAGCTGCGCAAGGCACAGTATAAGATCTCGGTCCTCTTGGGCGGCGGCAGCGTCCGCTGACCGGTCCTCAGCGTGAATCGCCGCGATCGTCTGGCCATTAGAAATCTCCGTGTGAGCGAGCGAACGTCGCTGGGAATGCTGCCGTCGCAGAGAAGGTCCGCACCGTCGGCACTGCTGCCGATCACGCCCGCGCCGGTCGCGACGGCGCACGCCTCGCCCCTATGGGTTCGGTATCTGCGCTTTGCTGCCAGTCACGATACATGAGCGCTTCGCTAGAGCAGCATCTTCCCTTGAAACGGAAGCCGCCATACGTGCCCGGAGCAGCGTAGGGCCGGGACGAGCCCAGTTTGACTAATGCTGCGCGCTTTTAGAACGGGTGCGAACCGCACATTGCTGCCGTTGGTCATGGCAAGGACGGCCCTAAGCCGACCTTTCGCGTCTGGACAGTGCGAACCGAAAGCGGTTCTCTACAAGTTGAATATTTGCTAGGTCAGGTGCAGTGCACTGCCCACGGACGACGCTTGCATTGAATTCGGTTAAACGAAGTTCGTTTGGTTGGCGACTTTGCGAACGTTTTTCAAGAAGGTTTATTTTTGGCAGTTGCCCACTCGTCAGATACCCGCCAAATTTAGCTCTTCAGTTCTTATCCGATACCCAAGGATACCGCATGCTAGAATTCCGAGGTTTCCAACGAAGTCCAGAAGCATCCAATATGTAAATAGTTCTACCACGAAAACGAAATAAAAGTTGAACACGAAGAAAGGCACTGATCCCACAAGACCGAAGACCAGAAATGTCATCGGCGTGAACCTCGACAGTGCGATGACCAGTCCGGCTAGGATTGCTTGAGCGCCGAAACATCCCAATAAAAGGGCCGATGTGGCGGACAGATGCTGATATTCTGGCGTCAGGACAAGCCGTTCCACCATTCGCGGTGCAACGAGGCACCATCCTCCCAGTCCAAGAAAAATTGCAGCTAGTCCCAACTGAATATTTTGTGACTTCATGGTGCTACTCCTTGAGAGACTTGCATTGGGGGCATAGCTACCAAAGCAATAGTTCGCATGCCCGCGAGGTGCTGACCATTTTCACCGATATAAATTATTGTTCAGGTAGCGTAGGCCGGTGTCCACAATCACGGTAACAACAGACTTTCCGGGCCCCAGTTCTTTGGCTTTCTGCAACGCCGCCCATACATTCGCGCCCGACGTCACGCCTCCCAGCAAACCCTCTTGACGCGCGAGCGACTGCGCGCCCCAAAAGGCGTCTTCGTCTTTGACCGGTATCACCGCGTCGATCAGATCACGGCGCAGAATCTTGGGCACAAAAGATAGACCGATCCCTTCCAGTTTATGACTGCCACTCGTGTCGCCACCAGAAACATTGCGAACATGGTAAGGCTCGACGGCAACAATTTCGGTCCCGGGATTGCGCGCCTTCAAAACCTCGGCATTACCGGAGATACAACCGCCACCGCCTGCAGCCATGACAAAGGCATCAACTTCGCCATCTATTTGTCCCAGAATTTCCTGCGCCATCCGGTGATATCCCATTTTGTTGTCCAAGTTGTTCACTTGATCCGGCCAGAACGTCCCGGGCTCGCACGCCAGTTCTTTGGCCCGAGCGATCATCCGATTGATCACATCGGCCGTCAGTACGCCGCCTTCGGCGTGGACGATCTCGACCTCGGCACCGTAGGCGCGCATGGTTTGTAACTTTTCTTCGGAAAATCCGTTGGATGATACAAAGTGTGCCCGATAGCCGCGGGTGGCACATACCATAGCCAGACTGCTTCCGGTGCTGCCGCCGGTGTATTCGACAATTCGCCCTCCGGGCTTTAGATCGCCGCGCCTCTCGGCCCCCTCGATCATCGACAGTGCCATGCGATCCTTCATGCTGCCGGTCGGATTAGCGCCTTCCCATTTCACGAAAACATCAGCGCAGTCTGGCCCGGCTATGCGAGCCAACCGTGTGAGGGGCGTATTGCCTACTGTGATCATGACGACGGACTTTCGCGGAGCAAATCTACTCACTTCCATAAATTAAGTGACTTCCGAGGTCAAACTTCCATTTCGTAAGTTACTGGTTTAAAAAATCTGGCATGTGCACTAAGTTCGGAGACTTGGATGACCAAGCCGGAGCATGAATTTCGGTCCCGTTGCTCGATTGCGCGCAGCTTGGAAATCCTTGGAGACAAGTGGACACTTCTGGTAGTCCGCGACCTGATGTGGCACGACAAACATACGT
This sequence comes from Tropicimonas marinistellae, assembly GCF_001509585.1. GTDB lineage: Bacteria > Pseudomonadota > Alphaproteobacteria > Rhodobacterales > Rhodobacteraceae > Tropicimonas > Tropicimonas marinistellae. The sequence continues at coordinate 57,790 of NZ_LNCI01000006.1, forward strand.
TTCAAGAATTGCAGAACAGCGAGGAACACCTCCCGCCGAACCTGCTGTCCCAGCGTTTGAAGCGGCTGATGGAGTGGGGCCTTGTCGAGCGGGAAGCCTATCAGGACAGACCTGTTCGTTATCGCTATGAATTGACCGATCAGGGTCGTGAGCTCGAACCAATCCTCCTGCATATCATGGCCTGGGGACACGCTCATCTGAACGGCGGACTGTATGATCCGGTTCGGGCGCAAACGGTTGCAAAAGCGTCCCGCTGAGGTGCGGTCGGCATGGGGTTTGGGCACACCGAAGTTTTCGGCCCTTGGTGTTTTTCGCTGCGGTCGCAAGGTGCTGAAACCTGCCGTTGGGGCTCGTGCAGCGAAAACCTGCTCCGTCCGCTGACTTGCCGTCGATGTGAGCCACCGAGAACGTCCGGTCCGCTCCCGCATCATCGATGGTCTGGTGAGCGCAACGTTCGATGCTGCGACCGCAGAGAATGACCGCAAGGTCGGCAATGCTGCCGATCACGCCCGCGCCGGTCGCGACAACGAACTCCCCGAGCCTCCGGGCCGGCGTACTGCGCCATGCCGGGTGTTTGGTCCGTTGCCATCATGATCAGGTGTGCGGAGCCTCCCGGAATCCGAGGGACACTCCTCCTGCACGGCCCTCCCGATGCCCGTTGGCGAGCGCGGCATCGATACCTCCTGCATGACTCAAAAAGACCCGACACATCTTCGGCAGCCATGGGCGCTGCCAGCGGGCAACGGGACACTGGAATTGCTCCGAGAGACCGCCTGTCGCACGAAATACCTGTACGGCTCCGAGGGGCGGCCAACCGGGGATGCCGGGGCGCGCTTGTACGCGATTGGCTGCCCGCGCAAGGCCACCGTCTGAGCGGTTTCTGACCACGGCTGCCCTGGCAGGGGTACAGGCGCTCCCGGTCCTCCAATGGTCCGTGAACCGGGCCCGGCGGCGCCGCTTGATTGATGTCAACGACGTTGGGGAAGGCACCTGCGATACTGTCATCGAGCGTCGCGCGGCGGAGGGCGTGTGCTTAAATTCAATGACGATTGGCGTTCCTGCACCCGCGGCGTGTTCCTGAACTCGGAGCAATTGGTCGAATTGGGAGGGAAGTCATGAGATATTTGCTATTTGCACTGGCGGCATTGGCCGCGACGGCGGCCACGTCCGGTCTGGCCCAATCCGTTGGTGAGCGCGAGTACATGAACAGCTGCGCCGCCTGCCACGGGCCGGGCGGCACGGGCGATGGCCCCATGGTCGGATACCTGACCGGATCGATCCCCGATCTCACGCAGCTTTCCGCGGCAAACGGCGGGGTGTTTCCGGTTACGAAGGTATACGCAACCATCGATGGGACGATGGCCGCGGGCCCGCACGGAACAAGTGAAATGCCGGTCTGGGGCAACCGCTACCAACTGATGGGCGAGAAGGCCGCGAACCCTGACTTTGCCGCAGACGAAGCCGAGGTTTTCGTGAAGTTCCGGATCCTGGCGCTGACCGAGTTTCTGGCGGGCCTTCAGGAGTAGCGGCCGCGTCCCCCGGGGTGGGTTGTCAGTACCGCCTGCCACGGCAACCGCGATGACCGCGGTCGCCGCGACCGCATGCTGCGCGCCACCGGCGCGGCGACGGCGGAGCGGTGGCTCACCCCTTTCGTGAAGCTCGCGCAACGAGGCGTGGCGATGGAGATCGCGCCGGAAAGCCACGTCCAAGGGTCGCACATGAAGACGCCGCCAGTGGCATTTCGTCGGGCGCCTCAGTTGACCGCACGCAGGAGGGACGACCGTGGCCCCGCACAGGAGGAGAGTTGCAATCGGGGCGTTTGCCACGCTGCTTTGCGCCCTGGGCGGGGTCGCGGCAGGCGCCGGGGCCTCTGCCTGCGATACCCCGCTGGTTACGGTGGAGACAGCAGACGGAGACCTCCACCGCCGTCTCTGCGAAATCGTGGCATCCGCCCTCCCGCGGCTCGAAGAATGCCAGCTCAAACTGGTCTCGGCCGTGTCGATCGGCTTTGCCGACAGCTTGCACCTTGGGTCGCCCGACCAGATCTGTTTCGGGAACTATCATCAGCGAACGGACCGGATCGAACTCCTGAAACCACCGGCATTCGAACGTTTTCACAACCGTTCGGAGGTTTGGGCCGCGATCCCGGTGACAGAGCATTTCGACTCCATCGTCGTGCATGAACTCACCCACGCCCTCGTGGACCAGACGGCGCCCGCGACACAATCTTGCACGGCGGACCAGGAGTACATCGCATACGCGATGCAGGTCGCGAGCCTCTCGGACTCCTCCAGGACCACCCTGATAAACAGGGTCGGGGTGTCGACACCAACCTCGGATGACGAAATCAACTCCGTGATCCTCGGCCTTTCGCCAGCCGCATTCGCCGTGAATTCCTGGCTGCACTTTTCGCAACCGGAGAACGGCTGTGACGTCGTACGAAAGATCATTCGCGGCGAAACGACCTTCCTGTTGTTGCCGGAGTGAAATCTACGCCATCGCACGACGCATAGGCCTCGGCTCAGTCCGAGACGCCGGCCCCCAAAGGCGTCATGGCGTCTATTCGACCGATTGCCCCGGACGTCGGCTAAACCGCCGCATGACGCCCCGCCTGTCTCAACCGCGCAATTTCCGACGCTACGGGTCCGCGAGCTGCGCTTTGCGTCCGTTGAGTCGACTTCGGGCAAGTCCGCTGAAGAGATCATCCGAAAATTGGTCTGGGAACGTTCGACAGTCGCGACCGGCCCATAGCTGCCTTGGAACCTGGCGAGCAACTCCGCGCTGCAGCTTTCGCATTCCTGCCGTTCGCGCGAGGTGCAGCATGTCGGCCGGACGCTATGACAGGGAAGCGGGATGAACCCGAGTTGCCCTAAAAATAAGGTACGATCGGTACCAGCCCAAAGCTCGCTGCTCTGATGCGGGATACCTCAGCTACAGATGACCTTGTGATGGGCCAACAGTCACTTCTCGTTAGGTCCGCTGCCTCGTCAAGTCATTTTCTAAAAACACAATCTCAGCTTGAACCTGCCGCACTTTGCTACCAAGGTTACCGCCGAGCGCAAAAGATACGAGATTTCTTCATGTTGGACCGAGCCTCTACAGAAAACAAAATGCCTTCATTATTCATTACCGGCTTTTTTGTTGAAAAACTCTTCGGTCTTTATACATATGATCAAAAGATTAAAGCGTTGTCAGACGAAAGGTCGGAGCGCTTGATACTAATGTATGGGGACAATGGCTCCGGAAAGACAACGATTGTTAGATTGGTGTACCATTTGTTGTCACGATCCTCGAGTCGAGGCCATCGAACCTTTGTAGCTAGAACCCAGTTTGAAAAATTCGGCTTGTATTTCTCCGACGGAAGAACTCTGACGGTAAAAAAGCGAGAAGATACAGGTGTTGGAAGCTATGTGTTGTCAATTGGTCGCGAGGACGAAATCCTTCGAGAGGTTGAAGTTGGAACAACCTGGGATGACAATGGAGTCGCCGTTAAAGAAAGAGATGTAGACGAAAAAGAACTGCAAGATTTTTTCGATGACCTGTTTCCAGAGGCTCTTGAATGCTATCTGCTATCAGATAACAGAGAGTTTAGTAGCGATCAGCTGCATGCGGATAATACCCGCCGAGAGAGGTTGATGCGAATTAGGAGTCATGAGTATTTCATAGATCCCGATAATTTCACTAAGTCACGATCCTCGGAAATCGATGAGGCAACCCGGCAATTGCGCCAGTCCGTAGAAAGGGCGGAGAATTGGATAAAAACCATAACGCTTGAAGCACGTAGCGCAAACGACGCGTCGGTATCAGATATATACACAGACTTGATAAAACGAATTGGAACTGATGGCCCCAATGATGATAATAAGCCAACTTCGTTGAAAGAACATCTTTTGGACCGAATTCGTTCTCTTGCTCGCTCTGCAAAAAAACTCTCCACACTTGGCCTGGCCAGCGACGTCCCCGAAGCAGCACTTATCGACGCAATCAGCACCGCCAGCGACGAGAGTATATCTACAATAACGCAGATTCTCGAGCCATACTTCGATAGCGTTCAGGCACGCATAGATGGCCTAGGAGAGATGGCGAGCCGTCTTAACACATTTGTTTCGACAATAAACCAGTTCTACAACAACAAGATTGTCAAAATTGATGCTGTGACTGGGATTCAGATTACGACAAGAGACGGGAGTCGCATTCCTGTAGAGGTACTTTCTTCTGGTGAAAAGCACCTGTTGATGTTGATGTGCAATATCTTAGTTGGAACTAGCCAAAAAAGCTTGTTCCTAGTTGATGAGCCGGAACTTTCCCTCAATGTTAAGTGGCAAAGAACTCTGGTCGATGCCCTGTTGGATTTGTCTTCAGGCAGCGCCATTCAATTTCTTATGGCAACGCACTCGATAGAACTCTTAGCAAAACACAAACACTCAACTCTTCGCCTAAAACACTTCGATTTGAGCGCCTGATGTATCAAAGAGAGATTGCGGAACTGATTGTGTTGTACGAGTTCGAACCGGAACTCAGAAGCCTCTGGGTCGAAGGGCCATCTGACCGAGCCTTCTGGGAATGGTATTTGTCTAATAAGGATCTAACTGGTGTCGAAGTTAACTCAATTGATCAAGTAAACGTTCCTGACGATGTTTTAAGAAGATACGGCTTGACGGCAAGCAACAAGAACCGTGCCATTGCTACGGCTCTTGAATTGGAGGAAGGCCTTAGTGATGCTGACGATCACGCGAGTTTTCTATTTGTAGTGGACTTGGACTTTGATCATTTTTCCGGAAGGCAAATCGAAGGGAAGTTCATAGTATACACGGATTTCACGGCAGTGGAGATGTACTTTTTTGATCCGGAGGTCGTGGAAAAAATCATAAAACTTGCGACCAAGAAACCTGACAGATCTGCCCAAGAGCTAATGCAAGGGCTATCGGAAGTTGGGAGCCAATTGTTTTGGATCCGCACTGCAAATGAAATTTTGGGTTGGGGCATGACGCTACCAAATCCAGATAAACTGCTGTTGGAGGAAAATAACTCTATTAGCTTTGATGTTGAAACATATTCTCACCGGTTGCTTCAATCTAACGGTAGGTCCAAAGACTCTGTCGAGTTTGAAGATATGTTGGCGTCGCTAAGAGAACATTGCGTCGATGACGTTCGGCTTAAGATCCGGGGGCATGACTTTGTAGATCTTTTGGCTTGGACCCTTAGAAAGGAAATTAAGTCAAAGGTAGCTGGAAAAAACAGCGAGATTGTCGCAACGCTGCTGTTAATGACGGCCGATGTCGGCGTTTTGGCTACGTACCCCCTTTTTGAAAGAGTGGAAGCGGAGCTGTTCGCGGCTTCTTAGATTTTGAACGGCCTGATGTCGAGTTTAACCTCAGGCAGATTCACTGTCCGCTTTTTTCTTTTGTGGATGAGCTAGCTCGCGACCGCAGCGAACTCCCGCTCCCCACCCTTCCTACGGCATGCTGCAATTGACATGGACGGGGGCTTTCGGACGCGGAACCGTCGCCCGAGCATTTTCAGCAGAGGGCCTCGACGTCCGCAAATCTGCCGATGCCCCGCCTCGCCGCATTGCGCCAAATGGGCTGTTCGCCGCCAATCCCCGCGATGACTACTAACGGCAGGGATCACGTCGCCGTCTCGACCGATGGCGTGGGGGGGGTTGAGCCACGGCGGCGCCGGGCATCCGTCCGGCCGTGCGCTCCGGACCCTTAACGAAGCGTGAATCCGTGCCCGTAACCCATTGAAATCTCTTGGGCGCCCCCCTGTCTCACGCGTGAGACATCTCCGCCGGGCGGTCACGCCCCCCGCAGCACCGCGCCGGGATTCATGATCCCCGCCGGATCGAGGGCCGCCTTGATCGCCCGCATCGCCGCCAGTTTCGCCGGGTCCCCGTAGCGCTCCAGATCCCCGACCTTCAGCCGCCCGATCCCATGCTCCGCGCTCACCGAGCCGTCGAATTCATGCACCAGATCGTGAATCGCCCGCTTCACCGCCCCGCGCTCAGCCTCGAATTCCGCCGCGCGCCGCCCCGCCGGCGGGAAGACATTATAATGCAGGTTTCCGTCGCCCAGATGGCCGAAGCAGTTGATCCGCATCGCGCCGAAACCGGCGATCACCTCGGCGCCCTTCTCGATGAAGTCCGGCATGGCCGAGATCGGTACCGAGATATCGTGAGACGAAACCGCCCCGATCCGCCGGTTCGCCTCCGGGATCGCCTCCCTGAGATGCCAGAAGGCGAGCCTCTGGGCCTCGTTCTGCGCGACCACCCCATCGGACACGAGCCCGGCCTCCAACGCCTCGGCGAAGAGCCCTTCCAGTTCCGGCTCCGGGGAGGGGACGCCGGACAACCCAATGCCCACCAGGACCATCCACTCCGGCGCCGTCGCGAAGGGCTGGCGAACCTCCGGCATGGTGTCGCGCAGGAAGTCGAGCCCCATCCGGTGGATCAGTTCGAACGCGGAGACGCCCTCCCCCATGCGCCGCTGGGCCATGGACAGCAGTTTCAACGCCGCGACCGGGCTTTCGACGGTCAGGAAGGCCGCTCCCTTCACCGCCGGTCGCGGATAGAGACGCAGGCTCGCCGCCGTGATTACGCCAAGGCTTCCCTCCGCCCCGATCAGCAGGTTGCGCAGGTCGTAGCCGGTGTTGTCCTTCCGAAGCCGCTTCAGCCCGTGCAGGATCGATCCGTCCGGCAGCACGGCCTCCAGCCCAAGGCACAGTTCCCGCGCGTTTCCGTACCGCAGCACGTTCACCCCGCCCGCGTTGGCCCCCAGAAGCCCACCGATCTGCGCCGACCCTTCGGAGGCCAGTGACAGCGGGAACATGCGCTCCACGTCCCGCGCCGCCTGCTGGACATGGGCCAGCACCATACCCGCCTCCGCGACCAGCACGTTCTCGGCCGGATAGGTCCCGCGCAGTCGGTTCATCCGCTCCATGGACATCAGGATGGGCCGTGGAAGGTCCTCGGCGACCTGCCCCCCCACGAGGCCGGTCCCGCCGCCGTAGGGAACCACCCCGACACGATGCGCGGCGGCCAAGCGAACGGCCAGCGCCACCTCCTCTGTCGTCCGCGGCGCGAGCAGCAGGGCATCGCCGCCCTTGTAGCGCCCTCGCGGCTCTTCAAGGTAGCGCGGCGCCAGCGGTCGGAAGGCTTGCTCCGGCAGCGCCGCATGCAACGCGGATTCGATTTCTGGCGTGACCGGGTTCAGCATCGCGATACCTCCTGTGCCGATCAACCACGCGGCGCAGGCGGGTGCAAGGCGGTGGGTCCGCTACTGACCTTCGTCGTTGAACCCCAGAAACCGTGGCTGGAGCACGATGACCGTCGGCTCGCTCGGCAGATCTCGCAGCGACACCTCCAGAGACCGACCGTCGCGCCGCTCGATGCGGAAATCCTCCGACACCCCGGCAAGGAAGGCGTTCAGGGAATTGCCGGAGAACCAGTGCATCGGCAGCACGATCGACGCCCGAAACCGCTGGAGCACCTTGATCATCACCGGCAGTGGCAGGGTCATGCCGCCGTCAACCGGTGCCATCACCACGTCGAGCCGCCCAATGGCCGCGTATTGCTCGGGATTCGGTTCGTGGTGCAGATGCCCGAGGTGACCGATGCAGAGCCCGCCGACTTCGAACACGAAGATCGAGTTCCCGTCGCGTTCCATCTCGCCGCCGAAACGGCCGCGGATGTCCGTGGGCACATTGCGGATCAGCATCTCCCCAAGGTCCAGGTGATGGTCTGCCGGCCCGCCCATCTCGTCCCACCCCTTCAGAACATACGGAATCGCCGGATCGGGAGCGGCGGTCCAGTGCGTGCTGTGCGAGTGGTTCATGGTGACGACATCCGGGATCAACTCGGCCGGCCCGGTGAACCCGTTGTAGTCAGTCACGACGTCCAGGCCGCCGGGTGTCTGGATCAGGTACATCGAATGATCGATATAGCTCAGGCGCACCATGTCTTCCGAAAGCGGGTCGCGGTAGCCTGCGCGCCAAACAACTTCAAGGCCGGGCACGTTTTCGACAAGCGCAATGCAATGCGACGGTCGCCGGTCCTGCTGGGCGTTTGCCGGAAGCGCGGCAGCGGTCAGAATCGCGAAGGTTCCGAACAGCGCATGGACAATCACTTGCAGCGACGGGAGCGGCATCGGGACTTCCTCATGAATGGATCACTCCGGCCACTATGCCACGAAGTCTCGCATCGCCGTATGAACTATTCGTCAGATGCGCGACTGTCGCGGAATCCGCGCGACGCCGGGTTCTTCCCCATGCTCAGCCGCCTTGTCACGCGCCGCAGGCGCGCCCGGCCCAACCGGAACGGGCGCATCTCCGATGCGAACGGAACGGGCGGGAGGGCGCCCCGGCGGCCGAGATCAGCCTGCGCCCGTCCGGCCGCGTCGATCACTCCGCAAGTTCGAGTAGAGCACGTGATTGCGCCAGCGACCGGCGATTTGCAGGTAGCTTTGCGCGACCCCCTCGTATTTGAACCCGCATTTCTCCAGGCAGCCACGCGAGGCGGCGTTTTCCGGCAGGCACGCCGCCTCGATTCGGCTCAGGTCCAGCGAGGAAAACGCGTGGTGCGTCAGTGTGGCGATTGCCTCGCGCATGTATCCCTGCCGCGCGAAAGGCGCGCCGATCCAGTAGCCGAAGGTACCCGCCTGTGCGGGGCCCCGTCGGATATTGTCCAGCGTGATTGCGCCCATCAGGGCCTCGTCCTCGGCCCGGATCAGGAACAGCGGCAATGCCGAGCCGGCTGACAGAGACCGCTGTGCCCAGTACACCCGGTTGGTGAAGGCTTTCCGGCTGAGGTGGTCGGGCGACCAGAGCGGTTCCCATTTCTCCAGGAAGTCGCGGGAGTCACGGCGCAGCGAGCTCCATGCACGGAAATCCCCGTGCGCCGGCGGGCGCAGCAGCATCCGCTCGGTGACGATCCGTACCTTTCGCCGGCCGAGCCGCATCAGGCCGCGAGCCTCTCCTGCAGTTTCGCGAGTTCGGGCGCACGTTCCGCCGGACCGTAGAGCGCGAGCGCGGCAGTTCCCCGGCCCGCAAGTCCGGCCGCGAATTCCGCAACCCCGGCGCGATCCACAGCGTCGATCAGCGCGATCGTCTCCGCCAGCGGCGGCACCCTGTCCCAGATCGCGACGAGCCGTGCGAGGCGTTCGGCGCGCGACGAGGGGCTCTCCAGCCCCATCAGCAAGCCGGCCTTCATCTGCGCCCGTGCCCGGCTGACCTCCGCGTCGGAAACATCGTCGGCCACCCGGCGCAGCTCGTCGACGGTCAGATCCGACAAATGCGCGATATCCTCGGCGGACGTTCCGGCATAGATCGTCATCATTCCCGTATCGGCATACGCGCCGGCCTGCGCGAAAATGGAGTAGCACAGCCCCCGCTTCTCACGGATTTCCTGGAACAGCCTGGAGGACATGCCGCCCCCCAGAAGCGTTGCATAGACCTGCGCGGTGTAGACGTCCGGGTCGGAATAGCACGGCGCCTCGAGCGCCATCGCGAAATGCACCTGTTCCAGCGCCCGCAGTTCCCGGCGCTCGCCGCCATGGAAAACCGCAACATCATGCGTCGACAGCTGGACCGGGGGCAGATGGCCGAACGCTTTCTCGGCCAGGCGCATGATGACATCATGATCCACCGCGCCGGCGGCCGACAAGACCATCTGCCCCGGTCCGTAGTGCTCGGAGATAAACCCGGAGAGATCGGTGCGGGCAAAACGGCTCACCCGGTCCGTCGGCCCCAGTATCGTCCGCCCGAGCGCCTGGCCGGGGTAGGATGCCTCCTGCAGCCAGTCGAATATCACGTCGTCCGGCGTATCCAGTGCCTGGCCGATCTCCTGCAGGATCACACCGCGCTCGACCTCGATCTCGTCGCTGTGAAACACCGGATTCAGCACGATATCCGCGATCACGTCGAGCGCCAGCGGTACATCCGCCTTCAGCACGCGCGCGTAGTAGGCCGTGGCCTCGCGCGAGGTATAGGCGTTGATGTAGCCGCCCACATCCTCGATTTCCTCGGCAATCTGCAACGCGTTGCGCCGCTCGGTGCCCTTGAAGGCCATGTGCTCCAGAAAATGGGCAATCCCGTTCTGCTCGATGCGCTCGTGGCGACCACCGGCATTGACCCAAAGGCCCACGGCCGCGCTCTCCAGCCCGGGCATGACTTCGGTTACGATGCGCAGCCCGTTGGGCAGCCTGTCCAGATTCACGCTCAAATGGCGCGCCTTTCCCGTATCAGATCCTCAAGGGCGGTCAGGTCGTTGGCGACGTTTTCCACCCGCTCCGGTCGCTCATACAGGTCCGCCATCCGATTGGGAAGAGGCGGGCGAATGCCCGTCGCGGCCTCCACAGCATCGGGGAACTTCGCCGGATGGGCGGTGGCCAGCGTGACCATCGGTGCCGATCCGACATGCTCCTCGGCCACCTTCACGCCCACGGCGCTGTGCGGACAGAGGATCTCGCCGGTTTCGGAGAAGAGCCGCGCGATCGTGGCGGAGGTCTCCGCCTCGGAGGCCCGGCCGGAGGCGAAGGTCTCCCGCAGCGTTTCGAGCGCGCCCTGGCTGATCCGGAACCCGCCCTGCCCCTTCAGCTCCTCCATGAGCTGCACGACCGCCGCCCCGTCCCGCCCGTAGGCATCGAACAGCGCGCGCTCGAAGTTGGAACTAACCTGGATATCCATCGACGGGCTGATCGAGGGCGTAACGCCTGTGGTGACATATCCGCCCGTCTCAAGCGCGCGGTGCAGGATGTCGTTCTGGTTGGTCGCGATCACCAGCTGCGCGATGGGTAGACCCATACGGCGCGCGATGTACCCCGCAAAGATATCGCCGAAATTGCCGGTCGGCACGGTGAAGGAGACCGGGCGGTGGGGCGCGCCGAGCGCCGTTGCGGCGGTGAAATAGTAGACGACCTGCGCCAGCACCCGCGCCCAGTTGATCGAGTTCACGCCTGCCAGCCCCACGGAATCGCGGAAGGCGAAATCGTTGAACATGTCCTTCAGCCGCGCCTGGCAATCGTCGAAATGGCCATCGAGCGCGAGTGCGTGGACATTGGCCTCCGCGGGCGTCGTCATCTGCCGGCGCTGCACCTCGGAGACCCGGCCATGAGGGAAGAGGATGAAGACATCCACAGCGTCGAGCCCGCGGAACGCCTCGATCGCCGCCGATCCCGTATCGCCCGATGTCGCACCGACGATGGTAACGCGCTCGCCACGGCGCTCGAGCGCCACCTGGAAGAGCTGGCCGATGAGTTGCATGGCGAAATCCTTGAACGCCAGTGTCGGCCCGTGGAACAGCTCCAGCAAGAAGTGGTTCGGTGCGAGTTGCACCAGCGGCGCGCGCGCGGCATGGCCGAAACCGGCATAGGCGCGGGTGATGATCTCGCGCAATTCGCTTTCGGAGAAGCTCTCGCCGATGAACGGTTTCATCACGCGGAAAGCCACCTCTTCGTAGGGCATCCCGGCGAGCGCCGCGATATCGGCGGACGACATCGTTGGAACCTGTTCTGGAACATAGAGGCCGCCGTCGCGGGCGAGCCCTGTCAGCATGGCTTCTTCGAAGGACAGAACCGGCGCCTGGCCGCGGGTGGAGATGTACTTCATGGCGCCTTTCTCTTGGCAGCGGGCGGCGGCTGCCCGGCGGTGCGCGGGTTGCGCCTGCGGGAGCCTCCGGCGGGGATATTTCGCGACAGAAGAAGCCCCGTGCGGACTCTGCTCTCGGTCAGGTGTCGCGGCGTGAAATACGCCAGAGTTGCAGCGCTGTCATCCCCAACCAGACCAGTGCCAGGCCGAACCAGGTGACGGCATAGCCGAAATGGTCGTTCGGGATACTCGCGCTGTCCACGGGCAGCGGCGCGACGGCGCCGTCGCCGCCCGAGACGAGGCGGGCGATCAGAAGGAGCGGTTCGGTGCCCAGTTCCCCTGCCATCGCATCGATATCGCGGGCAAACCAGTAGTTCGCCTCAAGGTCGTTGTCCGGGGTAAAGCGATCGCGCTCGTCGGGCCAATGCAGGTTGCCGGTGACCGTGAGGCGCACCGGCGGGCGTGGCGTATCTTTCTGCGTCTCCCGCACGAAACCCCGGTCGAGCAGGATGCGGCGCCCGGATTCGGTCTCGAAGGCGGTGACGATGCGAAACCCGGCTCCGACGGTCCGGGTGGAGACGAGCACGTGGAGGTCGCGGTCGCCCGTCCGGCCCGAGGCCTTGACGGCGAGGAACCGGTCGCGCGTGGGATCGGGATCTGCGGGCAGGGACACCGGTTCGGCCAGGATCCGCGCGTCGATCTCATCCAGGATCGCTTCTTTCCACTCCAGCCGCTGAAGCTGCCAGACACCGAGCCAGATCAGCACGGCCGCGCCGGCGAGCCCGATGACCAGCGGTGCACTATAGCGTCGCATCTCTTCCCCCGAAACGAGAGGAGCGCGGCCATTGCCGCGCCCCATATCATGTTGGATCAAATCTGCCTCGCGTAGGCAAGCCGTCTCTCGGCTCATCCGCCCCAGATGTAGACGGCGGTGAAGAGGAAGAGCCAGACCACGTCCACGAAGTGCCAGTACCACGCCGCCGCTTCGAAACCGATGTGGCTTTCGGGCGTGAAATGACCGGCGCGCACGCGGAGGTAGCAGACGAAGAGGAAGATCGTGCCGATGATCACGTGGGCGCCGTGGAAGCCCGTGGCCATGAAGAAGTTGGCGCCATAGATGTTGCCGGAGAATCCGAAGGCTGCGTGGCTGTATTCGTAGGCCTGGAAGACCGTGAAGAGCACACCGAGGGCGACGGCGAGGATGAGGCCCGTCGCCATGTCCTTGCGGTTGTTCTCATGCACGAGCGCGTGGTGCGCCCAGGTGGCCGCACAGCCGGAGCAGAGAAGGATCAGCGTATTGATCAGCGGCAGGTGCCAGGGATCGAAGGTTTCGATTCCCGCCGGCGGCCAGACACCGTCCACTGCGGGGCTCTCGGGCCCCATGGGGTACATGGCATGTTTGAAGAAGGACCAGAACCACGCGGCAAAGAACATCACCTCCGACATGATGAAGAGGATGAAGCCGTAGCGCAGCCCGATCAGCACCACCGGCGTGTGGTCACCGGCATGTTCCTCGGCGATCGTGTCGGACCACCAGGCGTACATGGTGTAAAGTACGACGAGAAAGCCGATCCAGAACAGGAACGGCGTGATATCGTGCATCCACATTACCGCCCCGAAGAGCATGACGAATGCGCCGATCGCCCCCATGAACGGCCAGATGGATGGCTGCAGAATATGGTAGTCGTGGTTCTTTTCGTGAGCCATGTCGGTGTCCCTTGCGCGTTACTCGTCGGCGATCATCAACGCCGCCTGCTCTTGTGGCAGATCGATTTCGTGGAATGTGTAGGAAAGGGTGATGCGGGCCGCGTATTTCGCGTCCCGGTCCTCCAGGATTTCCGGGTCGACGTAGAAGCTGACCGGCATCTGGACGGTTTCGCCCGGTTGCAGCACCTGTTCCTCGAAGCAGAAGCAGTCGATCTTGACGAAATAGCTCCCGGCGTCGAACGGCGCCACGTTGTAGCTCGCCGAACCGGCAACGGGCCGGTCTGTCGGGTTGTGGGCCTCGTAGAAGGCCAGCCCGGTCTCGCCAAGCCGGATCTCCATTTCACGCTGAACCGGTTTGAACTCCCACGGCATGTCGCGGTCGAGCGAGCCGTCGAAACGCACCTTGATGGTCCGGTCGAGTATGGTGTCGGATCCGGTGTCGGCGGTGCTTGTCGTGCCGCCGTAACCGGTGACCCGGCAGAACATGTCGTAGAGCGGCACCGACGCCCAGGCCAACGACCCCATGAGCAGTACCACGCCAAGCGTTTGGGCCAGCGTGCGTTTCGGTCCGGTGAGCTTGCGGAAGATCACTGCGACGCCTCCTTGGATACCATGCCGGTACCGAGCACGTCCTCGCCATTGCCGACCTTGACGATGGTCATGCCAAAGACGATTCCGACGAACGCCAGCAGGATGAGCCCAAGGCCGAGATTGCGGCCCTTGCGGCGTGTGTGCAATTCGTGGGTGGCGCGGATCATGCTCCCCCCCCGATCACGCCGAAAGCGCGCAGCGTGGCGTCGGCGAGAAGCGCCGAGAAATGCAGGAACAGGTACCAAAGCGAAAGCTTGAAGAAGCGCTTCTCCTCGCCATAGGCATCGGCCTCGGCCTGCTCCGTCGTGCGATTCCAGACCTTCCAGGCCCCAACGAGGAAGCGGAAGTTCAGCACCGCCGCCGTCAGCAGGTAGACCGGCCCGCCGATGGAGGTCGCCGCGAGCCCGAGAGAGCACGCCGCGAGGAGGACCGTGTAGCCCAATATGTGCCGCCGGGTCGACTCGTGGCCATGCGTCACCGTCAGCATGGGCACACCGGCATCGTCGTAGTCGCTCTTCATAAAGAGTGCGAGCGACCAGAAATGCGGCGGCGTCCAGATAAAGATGAGGGCGAACATCAGCACCGATTCGACCGATACACCTCCGGTGGCAACAGCCCAGCCGATCATTGGTGGGAAGGCGCCGGCAGCGCCACCGATGACGATGTTCTGAGGCGTCCAGCGCTTCAGCCACATCGTGTAGATCACGACGTAGAAGAAGATCGTGAAGGCCAACAATGCTGCCGCCACGAAATTGGCGGACAATGCCAGCATCATCACCGAGAGCCCGGAGAGTGCGAGACCGAGCCCCAGGGCCTCCCCTTCGGAGACACGCCCCGCCGGGATCGGACGCTTGCGTGTGCGCCGCATGATCCGGTCGATGTCCGCATCCCACCACATGTTCAGCGCACCGGAAGCGCCGCCGCCGATGGCGATGAACAAAATGGACACGAAGGCGATGAACGGATGCACCGGCACCGGCGCAACCAGCAGGCCGACCAGGGCCGTGAACACGACCAGGGACATGACCCGCGGCTTGAGCAGCGCGAAGTAGTCACGCAACTCCGGCTCGGTGCCGCGGGCGATGGAATGAAGGCTGGCGTCAGACATGGCTTACCTGTCGGGTCACGAAAGGCCCGCGATCACTCCGCCGAGGCCAGATCGAGCGCGCGCGGCTTGCCCGCGTATTCCTCGATCGCGCCGTCCAGCCAAGCGTCGTAGGCTTCCTGGCTCACGACCTTCACCGTAATCGGCATGTAGGCATGCGCAATACCGCAGAGTTCGGAGCACTGGCCGAAGTAAACTCCCTCTTCCTCGGCCTTGAACCACAGCTCGGCAAGGCGGCCGGGGACGGCATCCTGTTTCACGCCAAAGGCGGGGATCGTCCAGGCATGGATAACGTCTGTCGCCGTCACCTGCACCACGACCGTCTTGTCGACCGGCACGACAACCGCCGTATCGGTGGCCAGAAGGAAATGCTCCTTCTCGTAGCCGGCCTCTTCCAGTTGCGCGACGACCTCGTCGGTCAGCTTGTTCTCGGCATCGGCGCCGATCATGTAGCTGTCGAAGGAAAACTCGTGATCGGGGTATTCGTAGGTCCAGTACCACTGGTTGCCGATCGCCTTGATCGTAACATCGCCTTCCGGGATGATCTGCTGCTTGAACAGAACCGGCAGCGAGAACGCCCCGATGAAGATCAGGATGATGATCGGCACGATGGTCCAGGCGATCTCCAGCGGAGAATTGTGGGTGAACCGGGCAGGTTCGGCATTGGCGCGCCGGTTGTAGCGGACAAAGACAACCGCCACGAGCGCGAGGACGAAGAGTACGATTGCGGTAATGATATAAAGCAGAAGCCCGTCGAGCCACTGCAGGTCCCGCGCCAGTTCCGTCACTGCTGGCTGGAAGCCGATTCCACCTGGCACCGGAGCCCCGATGATCTCCAGTTCGCCCTGCGTGTCTTGTGCAAAGGCGGCGCCGGTTGCAGCAAGCCCGGCAAGGGCAGCTGCGAAGCCGCTCTTCAACGTGATACGTCGCATCAAATTCTTGTCCCGTTCGCTAGTCGGCATATGCCGAAACAGGTCCCCTCCCCCGGCGGCCGAAGCCTCCGGGCAAAGAGCCCGTTGTGTCCTTGGGTCTAGAGACCATATTACGAAAAACTGCACAACCCGGTGATTTGCGTCAACAAGTCACTTGCGAATTTGTCGATCAGTTGGAGACGCCCCTTGACCTCGACCGAGAATACACCTTTCCGCCCCTTTGAAACGCGGCTCGACCAGACCGAGGCGCTGCGCATCCTGCAAGAAGCCACGCAAGGCGCTGATGACGGGGAGATCTTCCTGGAGCGCCGCCGTTCCGAAGCGCTGGTGTTCGACGATGGCCGGCTCAAGACTGCGAGCTACGATGCCTCCGAAGGCTTCGGTCTGCGCGCGGTGCGCGGCGAAACGGCCGGCTACGCGCATTCCACGGAGATCAGCGAAAACGCGCTGCGTCGGGCCGCGGGAACGGCCCGGCTGGCGGTCGGCGACGGTGGCGGGTCACTGGCGGACGGACCTGCCGCGACGAATCGGCGCCTGTATTCCGACGACAATCCGATCGGCGACGCCGAGTTCCCGGTGAAGATCGAGACCCTGCGCGAGATCGACGCGTTCGCGCGCGACCTTGACCCGCGCGTCGTGCAGGTCTCCGCGACGGTGGCGGCATCGTTGCAGGAGGTGACCATCCTGAGACCCGACGGGACGATCGTTGCGGACAGCCGCCCGATGAGCCGCCTGAACGTCAGCGTTATCGTCGAGCACAACGGGCGGCGCGAACAGGGCGGAACCGGCGGCGGCGGTCGGGCTGGCCTCGATGGCCTGCTCGACCGCTCCCACTGGCAGGGTGTCACCCGAGAGGCACTGCGCATTGCGCTGGTCAACCTGGAGGCGGAACCCGCGCCCGCCGGCGTCATGGATGTGGTGCTTGGCCCCGGCTGGCCGGGGATCCTGCTCCACGAGGCCATCGGTCACGGGCTGGAGGGCGACGCCAACCGCAAGGGGACCTCCGCCTTTGCCGGGCTGATGGGGCAACGGATTGCCGCGCCGGGTGTGACCGTGCTTGACGACGGCACGATTCCCGATCGCCGGGGCTCGATCACCGTGGACGACGAGGGAACGCCCTCGCGGCGCAATGTGCTGATCGAGGACGGTATCCTCGTCGGCTTCATGCAGGACAGGCAGAACGCGCGGCTGATGGGCGTGGCGCCCACCGGGAACGGCCGGCGCGAAAGCTATGCCCACCCGCCCATGCCGCGCATGACGAACACCTACATGCTGGCCGGAGACGCCGCGCCGGCCGATATTCTGGCCGATCTGGAGGATGGGATCTATGCCGTGGGTTTCGGAGGCGGGCAGGTCGATATTACGAATGGCAAATTCGTCTTTTCCTGCACCGAGGCCTATCGCGTGACGGGCGGCAAGGTGGGCGCACCGGTCAAAGGCGCCACACTGATCGGCGACGGCCCGACGGCGTTGCAGCGAATCACCGCCATTGGAAACGACATGGCACTCGACCCCGGCATCGGCAATTGCGGCAAGGCTGGACAATGGGTTCCGGTCGGCGTCGGGCAGCCGACACTGCGCATCGGCGGGCTGACCGTCGGAGGCGCGGCCGCCTGACGCCCAGCCCCGGCCGGCAATGGCACGGACTCTTCGCGTTCCCCGCGCGGAATTCGTGCCGTTTCCCGGCGCCGTTTACGCCCGATTAACCCTTTCCCCGTAGCCATGATGTCAGCAAGAGACGGAGTGGCGACGGTTTGGACTTGTTTTCTTCCCCACCCCCCCTCGCACCACCCACCTCGGAAGGAACCAGACTTTCCTGGCTTCGTCTCTTGCGCTCCTATCGGGTGGGCACCTCGACCTTCTATCGCCTGATGGCCGAACACGATGGTGACGCGGCCGCCGCCCTTGCTGCCTTGCCGGGGATCGCGTCGGCAGCGGGCGTGCCGCGCTACACCACTTGTTCGGAGGAACGGGCCGCCGGTGAACTTGCCAGCGGGCAGCGGGCCGGTGCCGTTCCGGTCTTCATCGGGCAACCGGAGTATCCCGCCGCCCTCGCAGACCTGGCGGATGCGCCACCGATGCTCTGGGCAATCGGCGATCCGGCGCTGGCCTCCCGCCCCTGCATCGCCCTCGTGGGCGCCCGAAATGCCTCCAGCATCGGCCGACGCATGGCGCGCACCCTCGCGGCCGGTCTCGGCGGTGCGGACCGGGTCGTCGTCTCCGGTCTCGCCCGCGGGATCGACGCGGAAGCCCATGCCGCGGCGCTTCCCACCGGGACCATCGCGGTGGTGGCCGGCGGCGTGGATGTGATCTATCCGCGGGAGAATGCAGACCTGACCGCGCAGATCGCGAAACACGGGCTGATCCTGTCCGAAATGCCCGTCGGCATGCAGCCGCAGGCGCGGCACTTCCCGCGGCGGAACCGGATCATCTCCGGCCTCTCCCGCGCCGTCGTGGTGGTCGAGGCCGCCGCAAAGTCCGGCAGCCTGATCACGGCCCGCGACGCGCTCGATCAGGGGCGCGACGTCATGGCCGTCCCCGGCCACCCGTTTGACGCGCGCGCCTCCGGATGCAACCTGCTGATCCGGGATGGCGCCCCATTGGTGCGCGGCGTGGACGATATCCTGGCCGCGCTCGGGCCGACCCGACCTGAGCCTCCATTGGCAGCGGATGGGCACCGCCCTGCCCCGCGTCCGGCCCGTGCAGCGGCAGGCGCCAGCCGCAACATGCGGCCGCCCCCGCGACTGAACCCCGCCTCTCCCGCCTCCCCGGTCGACGAAGCCACGATCCGGGACCGAATCCTCTCGCTGCTCGGCACGGTGCCGCTGGCCGAAGATCAGCTCCTGCGCGACCTCGCCCTGCCCGGTCCCTCAGTGGCGGAGGAATTGCTGGCGCTCGAGATGGATGGGGCGGTCACGCGGCAACCCGGCGGCTTGCTCGCGCGCTCTGCCTGACCGCGGTTCAGGTGCCGCAGGTCCGGCTTCAAACCGCCGTGCATGGCAGGGTCGCCGCGCCGCCGCATTGACAACCATCCCAAGTCACCACATGTTCCGCCGCCAATTGCACATACCCCTTTGAAGGTCTGCCGAATGCCCGTCGTCGTCGTGGAATCGCCTGCCAAGGCCAAGACAATCAACAAATATCTGGGTGACGACTACATTGTTCTGGCGTCCTACGGGCATGTGCGCGACCTGCCACCGAAGGATGGATCGGTCGACCCGGAGAACGAATTCGACATGACCTGGGAGGTCGGAACCGATTCTCGCAAGCATGTGAAGGCAATCGCCGATGCGCTGAAAGACGACAACGCGCTGATCCTCGCCACCGACCCGGATCGCGAGGGAGAAGCGATTTCCTGGCACCTCGAAGAGACGCTGCGCAAGCGCCGCGCGATCAAGAAGGATACCGAGGTCAGCCGAGTCGTTTTCAACGCGATCACCAAGTCGGCCGTCACCGAGGCGATGAAGTCGCCCCGGCAGGTGGATCAGCCGCTGGTCGATGCCTATCTGGCCCGCCGGGCGCTCGATTACCTCGTCGGCTTCAACCTGTCGCCGGTGTTGTGGCGCAAACTGCCGGGCTCGCGGTCTGCGGGCCGCGTACAATCGGTCTGCCTCCGCCTGATCGTCGAGCGCGAGATGGAGATCGAAGCCTTCAAGCCGCAGGAATACTGGTCGGTCAAGGCGCTGCTGGAAACCCCGCGCGGCCAGAGCTACGAGGCGCGCCTGACCGTTCTCGGCGGAAAGAAGCTCGACAAGTTCGACCTCGCCAATGAAACGGCCGCCGAACTGGCGGTGCAGGCGATCACCTCGCGCGCCCTCACGGTCACGGCGGTGGAAGCCAAGCCGGCGACCCGCAACCCGTCCGCTCCCTTCATGACCTCGACCCTCCAGCAGGAGGCCAGCCGCAAGTTCGGCATGGGCGCCCGGGCGACGATGAACGCCGCGCAACGGCTCTACGAGGCCGGGCTGATCACCTACATGCGGACCGACGGGATCGACATGGCGCCGGAGGCGGTCATGGCGGCGCGCGATGCGATCCAGCAGCGTTACGGTGCGGATTACGTCCCCTCCTCGCCGCGGATGTACAAGAACAAGGCCAAGAACGCGCAGGAAGCCCACGAGTGTATCCGGCCGACCGACATGACGCGGGATGCGGCCAGCCTGAAGGTCTCCGAGGCCGATCAGCGCAAGCTCTACGACCTGATCTGGAAGCGGACCCTCGCCAGCCAGATGGCCGCCGCGAAACTGGAACGCACCACCGTGGAAATCGGCAGCGCCGATGGCCAGGTCGGGCTGCGCGCCACCGGGCAGGTCGTGCTCTTCGAAGGCTTCATGAAGGTCTACGAGGAAGGCCGCGACGATGTGAGCAGCGACGAGAATGACCGCCGCCTGCCGTCCATCATGCAAGGCGAGTCGGCAAAACCGGTGGCCCGGGGCCTCGCGGACGAATTCGCCAAGGCCGGCGCAAAGGCCGACGACAGCACCGTCGTGGAAGCGGCCGCGTCACCGGCAGCCGGCATCCAATCCAATGGCGCAGCACTCCTGTCGGAAAGCGGGGCGGTGCTGGGGCTGCAGCATTTCACCCAGCCGCCGCCGCGCTATACCGAGGCGACACTCGTGAAGCGGATGGAGGAGCTGGGCATCGGCCGGCCCTCGACCTACGCCTCCATCGTGACGACGATTCAGGATCGCGGCTATGTCCGCAAGGACAAGAACCGACTGTTCCCGGAGGACAAGGGCCGGTTGGTGATCGCCTTCCTGATGAACTACTTCCGCAAATACGTCGGCTACGACTTCACCGCCGGGCTTGAGGAAGAACTCGATCACGTCTCCGCCGGCGAAGCCGAGTACAAGGACCTGCTGGCTCGGTTCTGGCGCGATTTCTCCGCCGCAATCGCCGAGACCTCCGAACTGCGCATCACCGATGTGCTGGAGAAGATCAACGAGGTGCTGGAGCCGCATCTCTTCCCGCCCAACGAGGACGGCAGCGACCCGCGCGTCTGTCCCAACTGCGGCAACGGGCGGCTCTCCATGCGCACCGCGCGCTCTGGCGGCGCCTTCATCGGGTGCTCGAACTATCCGGAATGCCGGTACACCCGCCCCTTCGGCCCACCGGGCACGGAGGAATCCGGCATCGGGCCGGACGGGAAGCTTCTGGGCGAGGACAACGGCGACAAGATCACCCTGCGCGACGGGCGTTTCGGCCACTACGTCCAGCGCGGCGAAGCCACCGAAGAGCAACCGAAACCGCCACGTTCCAGCCTGCCCAAGGGATGGCGGGCCGAGGACATGGACCTGCAAAAGGCGCTCACGCTTCTGAGCCTGCCCCGCGAGGTGGGTGATCATCCCGAGGGCGGGATGATCCTGACCAATTTCGGCCGCTTCGGACCCTACATTGCCCATCAGGCGCCGGGGGAAGAGAAGCCGGTCTACGTCAATCTCAAGGACCCCGCCGAGGTATTTGACCTTGGCATGAACCGGGCGGTGGAGATGCTGGCCGAGAAGCGCGCCAACCCGGGCGGGCGCGGGCGCACGGCGGCAAAGCCGCTCAAGGAGTTGGGCGAGCATCCCGACGGCGGGCCGGTCAATGTCATGGAAGGCCGCTACGGGCCCTATGTGAAATGGGAAAAGATCAACGCCACCTTGCCCAAGGAAACCGATCCGCAAACGGTGACGATGGACCAGGCGGTGGAGCTGATTGCCGAGAAAGCCGCCAAGAAGGGTGGTCGGAAGAAAGCCGCCAGCAAGTCAGGCACCAAGAAAAAGACCGCCGCGCGCAAAACCGGCGCGAAATCCAAGACGGCCGCCGACGGGCCGAAGGACGCAGCGGAATGACGACAGGGCGCAGCAACCAGACCTGCGCCCCACCTCCCTGTCAGGAAAGCGCGCCGCAAGCGTCCAGGGGCGGATTTGCAGCCAGGTATGCGGCCAGCGAATCCTGTTGGCTGCCATCGACGACCCGGTACCGGGAACTCGCCACCGCGGTCGAGAAGCGACCGGCGTAGTACCGCGCTTCCGCATGCTCCACGACAAAGACCGTGACGGTGTTCTGACCGCCGCGCAGAAGCAGGTTGTTCAACGCGTCTTGGTAGTCGACCCAATCGTCCGGGTACTCATCCGTCACGAAGACGATATGGGCACATTGATACCCGTTGTCGCTGATGCTCTGAAAAGCCGACCCCAGAAGTGAGCCCTGGTGCCCTCGCGGGGCCGACCGGACCTGACTGGCGAGCTGGGCGCCGCTGCCGTACCCTTCGCGGATCTTGCCGGAATTCCACATGATGAGTTCCGCGTCGGGATATTGACCGGATGCGAAGACATCGAGCAGCGCTTCCTTTGCGCGGTCAATACGCTTTCCGGAGGCGACGGGGTAATCCATGCTGCCCGACACGTCGAGCAGGAAAATCGTGTAGGGCTCGGCCTGAACCGCCGGAGCCGCTGTTGCGCAGAAAAGCGCGGTCGCAATGGATGCCAGGATCTTCATCGGAACGTCCCTTTTTCAAGGTTGGTTCCTCCCTGCCTCCGGACGATAAAGCGCCACCGCCCGCATGGAAGTCAGATGCGTATTTTATTGGCAGTATCTCCATTGCTGACCAAGAGATTGGCGCGGATTCCTAGAAATCGCATATGGATTAATCAACCTGAGATTGAAAGCCGCCCAAATCCGCCGCACCGATTCCTCACGCCCCGCCGAAAAACCGCCGAACGCCGCGAGGTCGGCGCTCCGAAATCCGACGCGGTGGTGCGCCCGCGCGAAACCGCCGTCACTGGATGCTTGCCCGGGGTGGAAACTGTGCGGTTGCAGCATTCATTTGACAGCGACCGGTTCGGTGGGCACAAACCTCTTCCTAAAGGGACAACGGGAGGTTCTTCATGAACAAGGTCTACGGCAGCGCCGCCGAGGCGCTGGACGGATTGCTGCACGACGGCATGTTGATCGCCGCGGGCGGTTTCGGGCTCTGCGGCATCCCCGAATTGCTGATCGCCGCAATTCGGGACAGCGGGGTGCAAAACCTCACCGTCGCCTCGAACAATGCCGGCGTCGACGATTTCGGCCTGGGCGTGTTGCTGCAGACGCGGCAGGTGAAGAAGATGATGTCGTCCTATGTCGGCGAGAACGACCTGTTCATGCAGCAATACCTGTCCGGCGAGCTGGAACTGGAGTTCAACCCGCAGGGCACGCTCGCCGAGCGGATGCGGGCGGCCGGCTGCGGCATCCCGGGCTTCTACACCAAGACCGGCGTCGGCACTGTGGTGGCCGAGGGCAAGGAACACAAGGAGTTCGGCGGCGAGACCTATATCCTCGAAGAGGGCATCTTTGCCGATCTCAGCATCGTGAAGGCCTGGAAGGCCGACCCGACCGGCAATCTCGTCTTCCGCAAGACGGCGCGCAACTTCAACCCGCCGGCAGCGATGTGCGGCAAGACCTGCGTGGTGGAGGTCGAGGAAATCGTCGAGACCGGCTCGCTCGATCCTGACACGATCCACCTGCCCGGCATCTACGTCCACCGCCTGATCCAGGGCGAGCACGAGAAGCGCATCGAACAGCGCACCATTCGCCAGAAGGAGAGCGCGTAATGCCCTGGGATCGCAATCAGATGGCCGCCCGCGCCGCGCAGGAGCTGGAAGACGGCTGGTACGTGAACCTTGGCATCGGCATCCCGACGCTGGTGGCAAACTACATCCCCGACGGCATCGAAGTGACGCTGCAATCGGAAAACGGCATGTTGGGCATGGGGCCCTTCCCCTACGAGGACGAGATCGACGCCGACCTGATCAATGCCGGCAAGCAGACGATCACCGAATTGCCGCAGACGGCCTATTTCGACAGCGCGCAGAGCTTCGGCATGATCCGCGGTGGCAAGATCGCCATGGCGATCCTCGGCGCGATGGAAGTGGCCGAGAACGGCGACCTCGCGAACTGGATGATCCCCGGAAAGCTGGTCAAGGGCATGGGCGGGGCGATGGACCTCGTCGCCGGTGTCGGCCGCGTGGTGGTGGTGATGGACCATACCAACAAGCGGGGCGAGTCGAAGGTGCTGAAGGACTGCACCCTGCCGCTCACCGGCAAGAGTGTTGTCGACCGCATCATCACCAACCTCGGCGTGCTCGACGTGGTCGAGGGCGGGTTGAAGATCGTCGAAACGGCGCCGGGCGTGACCGAAGACGACATGCGCGCTGCCACCGAAGCGACCATCGTCTGAACGGGCGGCGGGCGGGCACTCCCGCCCCCTTCCGATGCGCCACAGGCGCACCGACAGGCGTTGGGCCGGGCCGCGCGCGAAGCGCGCGGCTTGCCTCCGGTGGGACCCGAGCGCGCGGGCACGATTCCAGCGCCGCTTTCGGGAAACAATTTCATATTGCCGCCCCATTTCGTTGCTAGGCCGGCGCCAATGGCACCGATGACCGAAACCTCCCGCTTTGCCGCCCCTCCGCGGATGCGCTCCCGGCGCCTGCGGGACGGGATGTTCGTTGCCGGGCTTCTGCTGTTGTTCCTCGTCGGACTGGGCGGGCTGGCCGCCGCGACGGGCTGGGAGGAAACCCTTGCGCAGCTTCGCGGACTGGCCTTCGCCGAGATCGCGCTCCTGCTGCTTCTCTCGCTGGTCAACTACCTCTTGCGCGGCACACGCTGGCACATCTTCACCCGCACCCTCGGCATCCCGACGACGCTCGTACAGGACCTGCGCCATTTCATCGGGGGCTTCGCGATGACGGTCACGCCGGGCCGCGTGGGCGAGTTGATCCGCATGCGCTGGCTCAGCCGGGAGACCGGATGGAGCGCCGAACGCACGGCCCCGCTCGTTCTGGTGGACAGGGCGGCCGACCTTGCGACGATGGCAATTCTTCTCGGCGCGGCGCTGGCCCTGTCGACTGCGGGGATATCCGGTGCGCTCCCGATTGCGATCCTCGCGTTGCTGGCCGCCTATATCGCCACCCATCCCCGGCTTCTGGCCTGGTGCGTCACCCAGACCTACCGCGGCCTCGGGCGCTGGCCCCGGGTCTTCGGCCGGATCCGGCAGTCGGTCCGCGCGCTGCGGCATTTCACACGCCCGGCGGTTCTCGCCCCGGCCCTGGCACTCGGCGCCGCCGGATGGCTCGCGGAGGGGCTCGCCTTTCACCTGCTGCTCGTCTGGATGGGGGCGGACATCGGGTTCTGGACCGCGCTTGGCATCTTCGTCTTCTCGACGCTCGCCGGCGGGCTCACCGGCGCGCCGGGCGGCATGGGCGGGGCAGAGGCAGCCATGATCGCCCTGCTGAAGCTCCAGGGCATTCCGCTGGAAATCTCGGTTCCCGCCACGGCGGTGATCCGGCTGACGACGCTGTGGTTCGCGATATTGCTGGGGCTGCTGGTGCTCCCGCTCGCCGAACGCACATCCAAGAGGGCTGCAATCGATGTGGAAAACCGCTGAATACACCGGCTGGGGCCGGTTCTACCGCGCAAAGGGAGAGCTGGCGCGCCCGGAACGTGCCTCCGCACTCGACCGGATAGCGGGCGAAGCCCCCTGCCCGGCCATCGGTCAACGACGCTCCTACTCTGACGGTTGCCTGAACACCCGCGGCCGCGCCATCGCGACGGACCGGCTCGACCGGATGCTCGGCTTCGACGAGGAAACCGGGGTTCTGGACGTCGAGGCCGGCTGCCGCCTCAGCGAGATCCTGCGGTTCTTCGCGCCGCGCGGCTGGTTGCCCACGGTTCTCCCGGGCACGGGGTTCGCCACTGTCGGCGGTGCCATCGGCATGGATGTGCACGGCAAGAACCATCACCACGTGGGGAGTTTCGGCCAGCACGTCACCGGGTTGACCCTGCACCATCCGGACGGACGCCGGGAGGTCCTCCCCGGTGATCCGCTGTTTGCCGCCACGATCGGCGGGATGGGGCAGACCGGCCCGATCGGCTCCGCGCGGCTACAGATGCAACCGGTCAAGGGACCGGTGATGATGGTTACGGAACGCCGCGTGCCCGACCTCGACAGCTATCTGGAACTCTTCGACACGACCGAGGCGACCTATACGGTCGGCTGGATCGACGCGACCGCCACCGGCGGCAATCTCGGCCGCGGGATCTTCGAGGAAGGCGAAACCGGCGCCGGGCTCGTGCCGCCCGCGAAGCGCGGCAAACGTATCCCCATGGACGCACCGAACTTCGCGCTGTCCGGTCCCGTCGTGCGCGGTTTCAATGCCGCCTACTATCGCCGGATCCCGGATCGCGGGCGGACCGTCGTGAAACCGCTCGAAGACTTCTTCTTTCCGCTGGACAAGATCTTCGACTGGAACCGCCTCTACGGCAAACGCGGGTTCCACCAGTTCCAATGCGTCGTGCCGCTTGCCGCGCGCGATGTCCTGCGCGAGATGCTGACGAAGGTCAGCGCCTCCGGTCTCGCGTCGCCGCTCGCGGTGCTCAAGCGCATGGGGCCCGGGCGTGCGGGCATGATGTCTTTCCCCACGGAGGGCTACACGCTGGCGGTGGATTTCCCGGCGCGCGACCAGGCGGCCGAGATGATCCGCCGGCTGATCGCGATGGCAACCGAGGCCGGCGGGCGTGTCTACCTGGCCAAGGATGCCTTTGCCACCGCCGCGCAGATGGACGCGATGTATCCCGAACGCGCAGACTGGGCGGCCTTGTGCAATGGCCTCGACCCGGACCACGCCTATGAAACCGACCTGATCCGCCGACTGGACCTGAGGGCAGAACGATGACCGACGCCACCACAGAAACCTGGCTGATCCTTGGGGCGACCTCCTCCATGGCGCGGGCGCTGGCCCGAAAGCTCGCGGAACGCGGTGCGGGCCTCCTCCTGGCCGGGCGCGACATGGACGACCTGCAGGCCACCGCCGCCGATTGCAGCTTTCACAACGCGTCCTGGGCGGAGGCGATCCGCTTCGATGCCCGTGACCCGGAAAGCTTCGGGCCGATCGTGGACCGGATGCAGGCGGAGACCGGCACGTTGAACGTGGCCGTCTTCGTCGGATCGATGCCGCCGCAGGAGGAGATCGACGCACAGCCGGAGATGATCGACGGTGTGGTCAGCGACAGCTTCACCGGCCCTGCCCGCCTCGTTCACGCCCTGGCACCGCTGCTGGAGGCGCGCGGCAGCGGCACAATCGTCGGCGTGGGGTCGGTTGCCGGGGACCGCGGCCGCGTGGGCAACTACGTCTACGGCGCGGCGAAGGCCGGGTTCCACACCTATATGTCGGGGCTGCGCAACCGGCTGACGCGGTCCGGCGCCCATGCCGTGACCGTCAAGCCCGGCTTCGTGGACACGGCAATGACCTGGGGGCTCGACGGCATGTTCCTCGTGGCCCCGCCCGACGCGGTGGCCGACGCGATCCTGACGGCGGAGCGCAAACGGAAGAACGTGATCTACACGCCCTTCTTCTGGCGCTACATCATGATGATCATTCGCGCAGTGCCCGAACCGATCTTCAAGAAACTGTCGATTTGACCGTCAATTCCCGGCACTTGCCACGGCCTGCGACCCGCGCTGGAAGACACAGCCGTCCGAAACGAGCTGCGGTTGCGACTGGCACAGGCCCTTGGCAACGTTCCAGGCGGCCACGACCTTCGGCACGTAGTCCCGCGTCTCGGCATAGGGCGGGATGCCCTGGTGCTCGCGCACCGCGTTCTCGCCCGCGTTGTAGCCGGCGAGCGCCATGATGGGATCACGGTCGAAATGCTTCAGCAGCCAGTCGAGATAGGCGATTCCGCCCTTGATGTTCTGAATCGGGTCGGTGCGGTCGGTGACGCCGAAGCGTTCCGCGGTTGCCGGCATGAGCTGCATCAGCCCCGTTGCCCCCGCCGAACTGACCGCGGCCGTTCTCCCGGCACTTTCCACGCCGATCACCGCCAGCGCCAGCGCTGGCGACACGCCCGTGCCCACGGTCGCCTTCAGGATCTCGGCACCATGCGCATCGGCAATGGCCTGCAAGTTGGCCAGTCGCGGGGCCTTGACCGACGCGCCGCCGGGGCCGTTGCGCAACGCGGCAACGGCGGTCTCCATGCGTCCGGATGTGCTGTCCGAGAGCCGTGGCGAAATCAACTCCCAGTACCAGTCGTAGGTGGACGCCACGGCTTTCGTCTCCGCCTCGCCGGCGGGGATTGCCTCCGTCGGGGCCGCGCGCACGACCGGGATCGGGTTTTCGGGCGCCGCAGGAACCGCCGGGTTGATCGCGAGGAGACGCGCCTGCTCTGCCGGATCGATCTGGACCAAGATGCGCTTGCCGGCTGTCGCGGACGCCCCCACCTTCACGCGCTTGAACGTGAAATCCTTCTCGCCGCCGGATTCCTGAGCAGTAACCTGCGTGATCGACGCAACCACGCCGAACACGGCGGCCCATCCGGCGCGGCGGAAAAGAGTTTTCATTTTGAAGCCTGCTCGATGCGATTTTTTCCGAATCCTCGCAGAATCGATCTGTGCAGGCCAGCATGAAGGCGGGAATCCATCAAGAAAACTTGAGAATCCGGGCGTTCTGGCCACAGGCCGGCGGCGATTCTGACCGCAACCAATACGGCGTTAATTATTTGGAAAGTCTCTGCAATGTACCAACAAGGAACGATACACGCCAAAGTCTTGCCGCATTCCAAGGGCTAATTATAGCCATGCCAAGCGGGGATCGAGCCTAACAGAGAGGCTGGCTCGAAACGATCCGAACTGGCGGGAAAACTGAGCGAAACAACCTTTCTGGAGTGTACCAATGAAACTGTTCAACCTGATCAAGACCTTCCGCAAAGACGAAGACGGCGCCGTGACCGTTGACTGGGTCGTGCTGACCGCCGCCATCGTTGGCCTCGGCATCGCCGTACTGGCCGCTGTCTCCTCCGGCGTCGAAAACCTGTCCGGCGACATCTCGAGCCAGCTGAGCGCCCAGAACATCGACTCGACCTTCTAAGGTCGCTAAGCGAATCGTTCGGATCGAAGGTCGCGCCCATTCGGTGGGCGCGGCTTTCGCGTTTTTCAAGCGTAACTTACGAAAAATTCCGTTTCCGTCAGACCGCCGCGTTTTCCACCCGAAAGCGCCTGTTTACCACTTTTATGCCACATTGTTCCCCGACACAGATGCCGACCGTCGTGGATTCCGGCCGGGTGTGTGGACGGCACCGCGATGGGATAGGAGTTGTGTAATGATACGATTAATCCGACGTTTCTTTCGGCAACAAGATGGATCCGTGACCCTGGACTGGATTGTGCTGACCGCAGGCGCTATCGCCTTGGCGCTAGGTGCTGCGAGCATGTTCCTGGGCGGCGGCGAGAAACACTCGAATTCGATGGCAACGACCATATCCGTCCGTCCCGCGGAGCACTGACGCCAACCGCGTCCACTGCACCAACGCTGCCACCGATCTCTCTGGCGCCGCCGCGATCGCGCGATTGGCATCAGGTTTCACGTCCGCTCCATCCGTCGGCCACGCTTCTGCCGCATTGCTGTTCGAACGTCGAAACAGACACGCCGCAGGCGCGCTTTGTCGACTTGCGGGAAAGAATAAGAGAAAGGACACGACATGCGATTGGTGTTTGCGCTGGTCCTGATAGTGGGTATCGGGCTGGCGGGTTTCGCCGTCTACATGGCGCAGGACTACATGTCTCGCATGAGCGCCGAACGCGACGCACTTCTGGCGGCGCAACAGGCGGCCCCGCCAATGGTGGATGTTGTCGTCATCACGGCGGACAAGGCCTACGGTCAGAAACTGACCCGCGATGACGTGAAATGGATGCGATGGCAGAAGGACAGCTTGCCGGAAGGCGCCTTCGTTCGCGATCCGGAGGAGATTACGGGCGTCGCGGTTCGAAAAGGGTCAGACCTGTTTCCCGATGCGCAAGCGGAGCGCTACGTCATCACGTCAATGCAGAAGTTCGAACCGCTGCTGGCGGCGAAGGTCACCGATCCCGGAGAGGATGCGGGCATTACATCCCGTCTCGGGCGCGGCATGCGTGCGTTTGCCATCCGTGTCGATGTGACGTCCGGTGTGTCCGGCTTCCTGCGCCCGGGCGATCGGGTCGACGTCTACTGGACAGGCAGCGCCGCGACCAGTTCGGAGAACCTCGGCGAGATCACCAAGCTGATCGAGACCAATGTCAAACTGATCGCCATCGACCAGATTGCCGACAAGGCGCGTTCCGCGCCGGTGATCGCGCGGACCGTGACCGTCGAGGCCACGCCGCATCAGGTCGCGTCGCTGGCGCAGGCGCAGTCGACCGGACGGCTCACGCTGTCGCTGGTCGGCGCGGAGGACGACACCATCGCGGAAGTGAGCCAGGTGGACCAAAAGGCGCTGCTCGGCCTTGTCGAAAAGGCACCTGAAGTCGTTCAGCAGAAGCAGGTCTGCACGACGAAGATCCGCCGTGGCGCCGATGTCATCGAACAGGAGATCCCCTGCGTTAACTGACAGACGCCGGGAAGGCCCTTGTTTACAGTGCGCTAGCACGATTCGAACCCGCGACAGTCCCCGACTGTTGCGGGTTCACTACATCAGGTTCCGGGCGCAATATCCTGATTCTTGCAATAAATCACAAATGACGGCAGGGTGGGACATGATGCGGGCAATAAGACCCGCCCCAATTACGTGATCGAGAGGCAGGGTCACAATGACAGTCAAGACGCTTGTGCAAGCGGGTCTACTCGGCCTTGCAATTGCGAGTATAGCTCCCCTTACCCCGGCAAGTGCCGAGACCCTTCGCGTCTCCGGCGGAGCCGTGCAGAGGGCGCTTCAGGTTCCCATGAATCGCGCCGTTGTCGTTGAAAGCGACATGGTATTTGCAGAACTCTCCATCGCCAATCCCGGCATCGCGGATATCTCGACGCTCTCGGAGCGCTCGATCTACGTGCTCGGCAAGGCGCCTGGACGAACCACGCTGACGCTCCTGGCGCCCGACGGGTCGCTGATCACCAATGTCGAAGTGCAGGTGACGGCAGATGTGGGCGAGTTGAAGGAACGCCTGCGGGAGGTCCTTCCCGGCGAAGCCATCGAAGTACGTCCGGCAAATGACGGCATCGTGCTTTCCGGCACCGTGACCAGTGCGCAGGCACTCGACCGGGCCATCGACCTGGCGAACCGCTACGCGCCCGATCGCGTGTCCAACCTGATGATGGTCGGAGGCACGCAACAGGTCATGATGAAGGTCCGCTTCGCCGAGATGAGCCGGTCCGTGCGCAAGTCGCTGGGCTTCTCCGCGGCACTGCAGGGCACGGGCGACAACGGCAGCATCGGCTATCAGGGCGGAACCGGCGGCTACATCGGCTCGCTTGCCGACGGCGGCGCAGGCGTCACCCTCGACGCCGACACGCAGGGCGCCTTCCAGATCGGCTTCGGCTACGGCGATGTCGAATTCTCCATGCTCATCGAGGCCCTGGAATCCAAGGGCTTCGTCCGCACCTTGGCGGAACCGAACCTGAGTGCCCTGTCCGGCCAGGCGGCGAGCTTCCTCGCCGGTGGCGAATACCCCGTGCCGTCGCGCGACGGCGACGGCAACGTCACGGTCTACTACAAACCCTTCGGCATCGTGCTCAACATGACGCCGCGGGTGATCGGCGACAATATCAACCTCAACCTCAAGGCGGAGGTCAGCCAGCTCGACACGTCGATCGGCATCACCGACGCAGGCTTCTCGATCTCGGGTTTCTCGACCCGCAAGACCGAAAGCACCGTCGAAATGCGTGACGGCGAGAGCTTCGCGATTGCCGGCCTGCTGGAAGACGACTTCACCGATCTCAGCACCCAGATCCCCTGGCTCGGCGACGTTCCGGTGCTCGGCTCGCTGTTCCGCAGCGCCGATTACCAGCGCCAGCAATCCGAACTGGTGATCATCGTGACCGCGCATCTTGTCACGCCGACCCGCGGCGATGTGCTGGCCCTTCCGACGGACCGCGTCCGGCCGCCGACGGAAAACCAGCTGTTCATGCGCGGCATAACCTCGGTGACCAACCGTCCGATCACTGGCGGCGCCGGAGAGGTCGCACGACAGGACTTCACCGGGTCCTACGGCTACGTGATGGAGTGAGACAGATGAAAACGAGCCTCACGATTCTGGCCCTCGGAACCGCGCTGACCCTCTCCGCCTGCGGAAGCTACTGGAACGAGGAGGCCGGCGCCTCCCTCGACCAGGGCGAGTTCGGAAATGCGACGATGAACAACCAGCTGGCGCAGACCTGCCGGAAGATGACGTCCTACAATGTCGAGAAATACGGCAATCCGCTCTCCGCTGGCTGTCCGGGCCGCGAACAGGATGGAAAATACGCCATGTTCGCCTATCAGGAGACGATCACGAGCGCCACGGAACTGCCGCCCGAGATCATCCAGGGCGCGAGCTCCCGCGAACAGTAGCGAGATCGCCCAAACGGCTTTTCTGGCAAGCGGCGTCGCCCCAACGGGCGGCGCCGTTAACCATTTGAAAGCACGCGTCAGACTAGTTCGCGAGCCGAAACAGAAATGTCATTCCCGGCCAACAGGCGTCGTACTTCGCACAAATTCGATATTCTGGCCCCAATTTCGCCCGGTTTCCCAAACACACAGAAGATCAGGAGTAGTGTGCGCGTTTCGCGGACACGAGTGACGTGATCGGTAGACCGTATTCCGCACAGGCCATGTCCTGCGCGATGTATCGAACCGGGTGCGTCTTCTGACGAAGGGCGAGACAGAAAATGACAAGTAGTGTGGCATTACAACCCGAGCCCGCGCCGGTGGCCGCTTGCACGGTCAGCCGCGATGTGCAGGCATTCGACCTTCTGATCGAGGACATGGAGACCGAACTCGGAGAGAGTTGGGGCGATCTTTCCTTCGAGGATGCGATCGCCTTTCTCGAACAACCCGATTCCGAGGCCCTGGAGTTCTTCGCCGTCGCGATGAATGCCCAGGACGAAGGCGAACTGGCCCTGATCGGGGAATTGATCGCTTTGTCGAAGGACCGTGGCGTAAAGGTCATCCTGATCGCCGAAGACGTGAGCCCGAGCGTCCTTCACCAGCTTCTCAAGACCGGGGCGAACGACTTCCTGCCCTACCCGCTTCCCGAAGGCGCGCTTCACGAGGCAATCGTCCGCATTCGGACGCCGGAACCGGAAGTTGCCGCGCCGGCGAACGGGGCCAACGGGCTGGCCGCAAGAGCGGGCGGCTCGCATGACGGGGCGATCTTCGCGACCCATGGTCTTGCCGGCGGTGTCGGCGCAACGACCTTTGCGGTGAACCTCGCGTGGGAACTGGCCACGAAGGAGAAAAAGGACGGTCCGCGGGTTTGCCTGCTGGATCTCGACTTCCAGACCGGATCGGTTTCCACCTATCTGGACCTGCCGCGCCGCGACGTCGTCTACGAGCTTCTCTCCGACACCTCGGCCATGGATGCGGACAACTTCCTGCAAGCCATGCAGACGTTCAACGACCGGCTGCACGTCCTTACGGCGCCGGCTGACATGTTGCCCCTCGACATTGTCGGGCCCGAGGATATCGCCACCCTGCTCGACATCGCACGCGCGAATTTCGACGTGGTGATCGTCGACATGCCGAAGACGCTGGTCGCCTGGACCGAGACGGTGCTGAGCCACGCCAATGTCTACTTCGCCGTGCTCGAACTGGACATGCGGTCCGCGCAGAATGCCCTGCGGTTCATGCGCCTGCTCAAGGGCGAGGATCTTCCGTACGAGAAACTGCGGTTCGCTCTGAACCGCGCGCCGCGCTTCACCGATCTTCAGGGGAAGGCCCGCGTGAAACGCATGGCCGAAAGCCTGGACATCGACATCGAACTGATGCTGCCCGACGGGCAGAAGCAGGTGGCGCAGGCCTGCGATCACGGCCTGCCGCTTTCGGAAAACGCGGGCAAGAACCCGCTCCGCAAGGAGATCGCGAAACTGGCGGCCTCCCTGCATGAACTGGTTGGCTCCGAAATCGAGGGTGGCTGATGCGGGATCGGCACGAGGCAAAGGGTTGAGATATGTTTTCACGCTATAAGAAACCTACCGAATCCGCCAAGGCGCCCCCCAGCGCACGGGCGGAAATCGCCGCCCACAAGCCGGTTGAGCGCGCCGCGCGCAAACCCGCGACACCCGCCAAGTCCAAGGTGGCCGCGCAGCCCGTGCCCGTCGACAAGGAAGCCAAGCGCAAGGAGCGCCTGTCCGAAGTCAAGGTCGAACTGCACAAGCTGCTTCTGGACAACCTGAACCTGGCCGCGCTCGAAACCGCCTCCGAGCAGGAACTGAAGCAGGAGATCGCCTCCATCGCCGCGGAAGGGCTGGAGGAACTGGCAGTCGTTCTGAACAAGGACGAGCGGTCCAAACTGCATCAGGATCTTTTCGACGAAGTCAAAGGGCTCGGTCCGCTGGAGCCGCTTCTGCAGGACGACACCGTCAACGATATTCTCGTGAACGGCCCGAAGCAGATCTTCATCGAACGGGCCGGTAAGCTGGAACTGTCCTCGATCACCTTCAAGGACGAGAAGCACCTTCTTCGGATCATCGACAAGATCGTCTCCGCCGTAGGCCGCCGCGTCGACGAATCGAACCCCTATGTGGACGCCCGCCTTGCCGACGGCTCGCGTTTCAACGCCATGGTGCCGCCGATCGCGGTGGATGGCTCGCTGGTCTCGATCCGGAAGTTCAAAAAGGACAAGCTCGGCGTCGACGACCTGGTGAAGTTCGGCGCCTTCACCGAGGAGATGGCCGCCTATCTGCAGGCCGCCGTCGCCTGCCGCCTCAACGTGATCGTGTCGGGCGGTACCGGTTCTGGTAAGACGACCACGCTCAACGCGCTGTCGAGCTTCATCGACAATTCCGAACGCATCCTCACCATCGAGGATACGGCTGAACTTCAGCTCCAGCAGACCCACGTGGGCCGAATGGAAAGCCGGCCCGCTAACGTGGAGGGCAAGGGCCAGGTCAGCCAGCGGGATTGTCTCAAGAACGCGCTGCGGATGCGCCCCGACCGCATCATCGTCGGTGAGACGCGCGGCGAAGAGGTCATCGACATGCTGCAGGCCATGAACACCGGCCACGACGGCTCGATGACCACGATCCACGCCAACTCCGCCCGCGACGCCGTCAGCCGCCTTGAGAACATGATCGCGATGGCGGGGATCGAGATGCCGCTCAAGGCCGTGCGCAGCCAGATCGCATCGGCGGTGAACCTGATCGTGCAGGCCTCGCGCCTTCAGGACGGTTCGCGCCGGATGGTGTCGATCACCGAGATCACCGGCATGGAAGGCGAGGTCATCTCGATGCAGGAGGTGTTCCGCTACGAACGTCTCGGCCTGCAAAACGACGGCAAGATCATCGGGCGCTTCAATGCCACGGGCGTCCGTTCCTTCTATTCCGACCGGTTCAAGCAGTGGGGCTATGACCTGCCCGCCGCGATTTACGAACCGATCGTTGCGGAGTAACGGCTCATGCAAATCTCTGCGGAACCACTCATCTACGGACTGATCTTCGTCGCCGTCCTGGTGCTGGTCGAAGGGCTCTACCTGACCGCCTTCGGCAAGTCGATCAGCCTGAACAACAAGGTCAATCGCCGGCTGGAGCTGCTCGAGAAGGGCGGCGCCCGCGAGGAGGTTCTGGAACAGCTCCGCAAGGAGATGACCCAGCACATGAATGCCAACGGCATTCCGCTCTACTCGATCCTCGCGGACAAGGCGCAAAAGGCGAACATCGCCTTCTCCCCCAGCCAGCTTGTCCTGATCATGGTTGTCCTGTCCGGTGTCGCATTCGCCGGTCTCACCCTGGCAACGCAGGCCGGCCTCGCGGTGCGCATCGTCGTCGCGCTGGCAATGGGCGTCGGCGCTGTCTACATCTGGGTGAACAACAAGGCCAAGAAGCGCCTCGGCCTGATCGAGGAACAGCTGCCGGACGCCGTCGAACTGATGGTGCGCAGCCTACGTGTCGGCCACCCCTTCTCCTCGGCGGTGAACATCGTCGCGCGGGAGGTTCCCGACCCGCTCGGCAGCGAATTCGGCGTGATCGCCGACGAAAGCGCCTACGGCCGCGATATCTCCGAAAGCCTGAAGGCACTGGCGGAACGCATGGACATGCAGGATCTCAGGTTCCTCGCCGTCGCCGTCACCATCCAGCAGCAATCGGGCGGCAACCTCGCCGAGATCCTCGACGGGCTGGCCAAGGTCATCCGCGCCCGCTTCAAGCTGTTCCGGCGCGTGAAGGCGATCACCGCGGAGGCGAAATGGTCGGGCATGTTCCTGTCGGTCTTCCCGATCCTGGCACTCGTCGCGATCAACGTGATCCAGCCGGACTACTATGCGGACGTGAAGGAAACCTCGGCCTTTATTCCGGCCTGCCTGATCGTCGGAACCTTCCTGGTCGTGAACGTGATCTTCATGAAGATCATGGTCAACATCAAGGTCTGAGAGGCGAACATGGAACTGCTCATCTCCGCGAACGACTGGCTGGTTGACAGGTTTGGCGAACTCGGCCCGCTCTACGCGGTTGGCGT
Source organism: Tropicimonas marinistellae (assembly GCF_001509585.1). Lineage (GTDB taxonomy): Bacteria > Pseudomonadota > Alphaproteobacteria > Rhodobacterales > Rhodobacteraceae > Tropicimonas > Tropicimonas marinistellae. The sequence goes on from NZ_LNCI01000006.1 coordinate 94,120, forward strand.
GCTGGGCGTTCTGCTCGTCGCGCTGACCCTGCCGGTCTTCCTCAAGCGCCAGGCCGACCCGCTCGACAAGCTCAAGAACCAGGGGTCCCGGCAGGGCGCGCGCGGCGGCAAGGACGGCAAGGCGGCGCTGCGCTACGACAACGGCAAGGCGGCCAAACTCGACAAATACGCGAGTTTCCTCGAACCGCAGGACGAAAAGGAAATGTCCTCCGCCCGCCTGAAGATGCTTCAGGCCGGCTACCGCTCGAAATCCGCGGTGCGCACCTACCACTTCGCGCAGTTTGCGCTCGGTGTCGGCTTCCTGATCCTCGGCATCCTCTACGCGATCGTCAGTTCGACAACCGGCGAGGTGACGACACAGGCGCTGATCCTGTCCATCATCATCCCCGGCGCGGTCGGCTACTATATCCCGAAATACTGGGTGAACCGCCGCCTGCAGACCCGGCAGCAGGAGATCACCAACGGTTTCCCGGATTCGCTCGACATGATGCTCGTCTGCGTCGAGGCCGGCCAATCCCTCGAACAATCGATCATCCGCGTCTCCAAGGAACTGCGCGCCGGCTTCCCGGCGCTGGCCGACGAATACGAGATGGTCGCGCACGAGATGAAGGCCGGCAAGGACAAGGTGCAGGTGCTCAAGGACATGGCGGAGCGTGCCGGCGTCCCGGATGTCGCCTCCTTCGTGACCGTGCTCATCCAATCCGCGAGCTTCGGTACGTCGATCGCGGAGGCGCTCCGCGTCTATGCCTCGGAAATGCGTGACAAACGGGTGATGCGCGCGGAAGAAAAGGCCAACGTCCTGCCGACGAAGCTGACGCTCGGGACGATGATGTTCACCGTTCCGCCGCTGCTGATCATTCTCATCGGGCCATCGATCTACGAGATCGCGCAGACGCTGTCGGGCAACGGCGGCGGCTTCTGAGGCGCCGCGCCGGGTGGCGTCGCTTTTGCCACACCCCGGGCGGATCGCGCCAACGTGGTGCGCCCGCCCTTGGAGCCGAGGCCCGATCACGCAAGACTGCACGCGCACGCCCCACCCGCGCGGAAGGCCCACACATGCTCCGTACCGCTGCGCCGCTGCTCGCGCTTCTTCTGACCCTTTCCGCTTGCGGCGAGGATCCCCGCCTTGAACCGCTGAACGAAGGCCCGCCTGCGCCCCCCGGCGTCGAAACCGTCGACGATGCCGTCGACGGGCTCATCGTCGGGCACCGGCTGATGGCGGCGGGCGAATACGAACTCGCGCTCAAGGAATATCTGCGGGCCGGCGCGGAGCACGGTCTGAACGCCGATGTGCTCTCCGCGCTCGGGTCCGCCAACCTGAAACTCGGCCGCCTCGGACAGGCCGAACGCCTGCTTCGCCGGGCGACGGAGGAAGACGAAGACTTCGCCGCGGCCTGGAACAATCTCGGCGTCGTGCTGATGGAACAGGGCGAGGTCGGCGAAGCCGCGCAGGTGTTCCGCGCGGCCTTCGCGCTGGACAGTGGCGAAAGTGCCGAAATTCGCGAAAACCTGACCTCCGCGCTCGCAAAACTCCAAAATCCTGCGTACACTTCCGAAAACACAACAAACTTCGAGCTGGTGCGCCGGGGGAGCGGAAAATACCGCCTGCTGAGCACACCCTGAGGCAGACCGAGCAGAAAAGGACGCACAAAAATGCGCCGTTCCACCCTTGTCGTGCTGTGCATTGGCAGCGCCATGGCCCTTTCCGCTTGTCAGAAGGCGAGCGATAGCGAAGTCGACCGCGCCATCCAGAGCGTGAACGCGATCGACGACAACAATCTCAGCGACATCATGCTGACCGTGGCCGATCCCAATGAGGCAGTGAGCTACTTCAAGCGCACCTCCGCCCAGAGCCCGGACCGGATCGACCTGCAGCGGAACCTGGCAAAGAGCCTCGTGCGCGCCAAGCACAATACCGAGGCCACCGCTGTCTGGGGCCGGGTCGCCGCGCACCCCGACGCGACCAACGCCGACAAGGTCGATTATGCCGACGCACTCATCCGCGCTGGCAACTGGGACAGGGCCGAGCAGGTGCTCGACGGCGTGCCCCCGACCCACGAAACCTTCAAGCGCTACAAGCTCGAAGCGATGATCGCCGACAAGAACAAGGAGTGGAAGAAGTCCGACAGCTTCTACGAGACAGCCATCGGCCTGACCACCAAACCCTCCGCGGTTCTGAACAACTGGGGCTATTCCAAGCTCACCCGCGGCGACTACCGCGAGGCGGAGCGGCTGTTCGGTGAGGCGATCCAGTACGACCCGAAGCTCTTCACCGCGAAGAACAACCTGATCCTCGCCCGTGGCGCGCAGAACAACTACCAGATGCCGATTGTCGACATGACGCAGATCGAACGCGCGCAACTCCTGCACACGCTGGCTCTGACCGCGATCAAGCAGGGCGATGTGACCATGGGGCGGTCTCTCCTGCAGGATGCCATCGACACGCACCCGCAACACTTTGAGGCAGCCGTCCATAGCCTGAACGCGCTCGACGGCGCGAACTAGCCGCGCAATGGATCTGGAAATTCCCGTCAGCGCGGCGCGGTGGTTTCTCCCCTTCGCCATCCCCATCGGCTTGTGGGTGGCGTGGAACGACATGGCCTTCATGAAGATCCCCAACCGCGCGGTCTATGCGCTGGTTGGGGTCTATGTCGTGATCGGCCCGCTCGCCCTGCCCTTTGACACCTACGCCTGGCAGTTCCTCCATCTGGCCGTGATCCTGCTGATCGGGTTTTTGATGAACATGGCTGGCCTCATGGGGGCGGGCGACGCGAAATTCGCCGCCGCCATGGCGCCGTTTATCGCGCTCGGCGATGTCTCCTCCGTCTGCTACCTGTTCGCGGGCTTGTTGCTGGCGGCCTTCGTCAGCCACCGTGCCCTGCGCCGGATACCGGCCGTGCGCGCGGCAGCCCCCCAATGGGAGAGCTGGGAACGGCAGGATTTCCCCATGGGCCTCGCGCTTGGCGGCCTGCTGATAACCTACCTGTCGCTCGGCGCGGTCTCCGGCGCCTGAAGCTCCAGGAGAACGTAGGCCGAGGTTCTGCGCTGTTCGGCCAACCCATAGCCCGCCTCGCGCACCAGTTTCAGCACGTTGGCCCGTGAATTGAGGCTGAGCGGGCATAGCGGCACGAGCAGGTGGCTGGCCGATCCGATCCCCGGCAGGCCGTCATAGCGCCACGGTGCCCCGCTCGCCAGGCGCTGAAAATCCCCGAAAAGCCAGTAGCTTGTGAGCAAGTCCGCCCCGAAAATCGCGCTCCCATCGAACCCGGCCTGCTCCAGGTCGCGGGCAATGCCGTCGTAGCGCAGGATGAAACCGCCGGAGAGTTCGCAGACGGGCAGCACTTCGTCCAGCAGCACGGCGTCGGCGATCTCCTCCTCGGGTTCGGGCGCTGTGAGCCCGATGATTTCCAGTTCCACCCGGCCGCCGATACGCTCGTTGCGGTCGCCCTTCACGAAAACGCTGCGCTCGTCGGTATTGCGCGGGAACATCGGCTTGAACTCCGCCGGCTTTGCCGCCAGGTGCCGGAACGGGCTGAAGGAGACATTCAGGGCCGACGGCAGCGCCAGCATGAAGACAGCGCAACCGGCCAGCGCAATCGCCTGCCGCATGTCCCAGCCCGCCGCGTTCACCGTGCCCGCCGCCGGCCGCAGCATGAAGAGCAGCACCCCCAGAAGGTAGAGCCACTGCGGGTCGTTCCCGAAGTTCTGGTAGGTCACATAGGCAAACCCCGGCAGCAGCAGCAGCAGGACCAGCCCCTCGTTGTCCCGCCCGGCCTGCCGCAGCAGGATGACCGCCGCGAGTGCCGCAAACGTGCCGCCAAGATAGGCCGGCGCGACGACGATCGCCCGCAGCGCATGGCCGGGGCGCGGACGGCTCTCGGATTGCACCACCGTCAACACATCGCGCACATAGGCGCCCCAGAAATCGACCCCCGCCATGAGGGTGATCGCAGCCACAACGGCCAGCCCGGCCGCAATGGCGACGCCGATGGCGCCCCAGTCGCGGCGCAGCAACAGTGCCACGAGGATCGGCGGCAGGAAGGCCGCGACGTAAGTCACCTTGATCATCGCGAGCGCCGCGACCGCAAGGCCGAGCACCAGCCCGTCCGCGACCCGGGATTCACGGTTCACCGGCGGCAGGATCGCCGTGGCGATGGCCAGGAACGCCAGTGCCCAGGCCCACCGGTTGTAATGCATCGAGATCGAAAGCGAGGGCTCGGATTCCCCGTGCACCATGGCAAGTGCGAGAAACAGGCAGATGGCGCCGAAAACCGCCGCCCAGCCGCTCTGCATCCGCGACACACCCACCCACCAGACAGGCAGGATGAACAACGCGCCCACAAGCACCTGCGCGGCAAGAAAGGCGACGCCCACGTCCCATCCCTGCGCGGCAAAGAACGCAATCGGCGCCGTGGCGAAAAGGCCGATGGGGGTCATGAAATCGAGATGCGGCCATTCCCCGGCAGCCTGCCGCAGAACGATATCGACCAGGTGCAGCGTGTCGCCCTCGTGCTTCTCGATGTAAAGCCCGCCCTTGAGGAGGAGCACGACGCTCAGAATGGCCCACAGCCCCGCCAGGAAAGCGCCAAAGGCCAATGCGTCCCGTCTTTTCATCACTGCTCTGTTTCCTTCTTTTGGCCACAATGGACCGGCACTTTTCGGACTGTCTGTGGAATGGCAGGCGTTCATGTCGAATTCCGGGCGAAATCGGCAAAAATGCATGAGACAACTGGGCGAGTGACGTCATGAATATGGAAGTCGGCAATGTGATCGCGCCTCCGGCGCCGCGGAATCTCGACGAGATGAAGCTGCCACCGGTGATGATGCGCGACATCGTGCTGAAAACGATGTTCCGGAAGAACGTGGAAATGGTCAGCGAGCTGGCGCGCGCGATCTGCCTGCCGATCCCGGTGGCGCAGGAGCTCGTCGACGTGAGCCGCGAGCAGAAGCTGGTGGAGGCCACCGGCACTCTGCACGCCAATTCCGGCGGCGAGATGGGCTACCAACTCACCGATGCCGGCAAGGCCCGCGCGCTGGATGCGCTGGCGCAATCCGAATACTACGGCGCGATGCCGGTGCCGCTCGAAGTCTATTCCGAGCAGGTCAAGCGGCAGTCGATCCGCAATATCCAGATCACCCGCAAGCAGCTGATCGATGCGATGGGGCACCTGATCCTGCCCGACATGCTGCTGGACCAGCTCGGCCCCGCCGTCTCCGCCGGCCGGTCGATCCTGATGTACGGCCCGCCGGGCAACGGTAAATCCTCCATCTCCAACGGCATTCGCGACGCCATGGGCGACAAGATCTACATCCCACGCGCCATCGAATACGCCGGCCAGGTGATCACCGTCTACGACCCCATCGTGCATACCGCCGCCGAGGAACAGGTGGACGACCCCACGGCGCTGCGCCGCGCCGGCAACCGGTTCGACACCCGCTACGTGCGCTGCGAGCGCCCGACCGTGGTCACCGGCGGCGAACTGTCGCTCTCGATGCTCGACCTCGTCTACAACCCCACCGCGCGCACCTACCAGGCGCCGCTGCAGCTCAAATCCACCGGCGGCATCTTCATCGTCGACGACCTCGGCCGCCAGGCCGAACCGCCGCAGAAGCTCGTCAACCGCTGGATCGTGCCGCTGGAAGAAAGCCGCGACATCCTCGCGCTGCAATCGGGCGAGAAATTCGAGGTTCCCTTCGACACACTGGTGATCTTCTCCACCAACTTCCACCCCAACGAGATCTTCGACAAGGCGGCGCTCCGCCGGATCTTCTTCAAGATCAAGATCGACGGGCCGGACCAGGAGGACTTCCTGAAGATCTTCGCCATGATGGCCAAGAAGCGGAAGATGCCGCTCGATCAGGACGCGCTCATCCACCTGCTCAAGCACAAGTATCCGACCATCGACAACGTCTACGCGAATTACCAGCCGATCTTCCTGATCGACCAGATGATCTCGACCTGCGAATTCGAAGGCATCCCGCGCCAGATGACCCCGGAGCTGATCGACCGCGCCTGGGAGAACATGTTCGTCAAGGAAGAACATATCGAACACTGAGCCGGGCCGGTGCGGGTTGCGGACCGGGGGGCGTGGCTCCCCCGAGTGGCCCGCAACTCGCGAAGCCCCACACCATTGGAACGACGCGCTATCGCCCGGACCGCGGCGTTGCCGCCGGGCCTGCGCCGGTCGGCCCCGGCGGTCTGGCGCCGCTCCCGCCGCGCAATGCCCTGATCTTGGATTTCGCGCCCCGCCGTCGTGGTGCGATGGTTGGGGCGCGCAAGGCGCGATGCGCCCAACGGGTGGCCCGGTCGGAAAACCGAGTGCCTCCCGCGCCCCGGATTACGACCGCATGCGCCACCGCATCAGCACGAACGCTGCCGCTGCCGCCCATGTCACGGCCAGTAGCCCGCCCGCCTCGGAAACGAAGTAGGGGCCATAGCCGGCTTGATCGGTCACCTCCATGAAGAAGCCATGCGTGAATGCGTTCTGCGACCCATGCAGAACGACGGCGGGCCAAAGGCTTCTAGACTGCAACGTTACCCACGCAAGCACGGTACCCGCCGCGCACAGAATGACGGTGAAGACGGGCAACGCAAACCAGGGGCTGACGAGATTCAATCCCGTCACATCCGTTGCGAGAGTGATCAACGGCCAATGCCAGATCGCCCAGATCAGCCCGGTGACCCAGGCGACCGTGGAAACCCGGCAGGACTTCGCCATTTCCGGCACGAGGAATCCGCGCCAGCCCAGCTCCTCACCCAAGGAAAACAGGGCCGTGGTCACGAATACCGGCCCCGCCGTCATCGCGAGTGCCGCCCAAACCGGCGGCTCTTCTGAGCCAACGAACCCGCCATCAACAAGAAGCCAGTAAGCAAGGAACGCGCAACCGCTGACCCCAATCGGGAGCAAATAGGCAATTGCCAGCCAGCGCCAGGACGGTAGTCCGAACCAAAAACCGCGAAGGTTGCGCTGCGTGAGTAGTTTCGTCGCGAGGGCCGCAACAGCAGGAGCGGCGAGAAGGAAGATGTTGGTTTCGCCGGTGCTGGCCAGGAGCGCATATCCGGCGACCGTGAGGATCACGGTCAGAACCGCGAACACGCGGATCTGGCGCCAGTTGGTACGTTGCCCCTCCACTCTTCCCCGCTCCCCGCTACTGGGCCCGCCGACTCCGTCCCAATGCGCAAGGCAGCGACGGATTTGTCAATGGCGGCGCGGCTCAATGCGAACGGATCGTATTGCCGACCCTTGGGTCGTCCGACAGGTTTGATCGGATGTCCGTATTGTGCTTCGCTAATCTCCGGCGTTACTGCTCACTCACCCCCCAAGGAGTGCCTAATGGAATTCGTGAAGTCCCGCAGGGAACTGCGTGAAGCGTTCGATCCAACTCATGAAGTTGCCATCAAGAAGCAGCTGCCCTTCATTGACCCGCACTCCAAACGGTTCATCGAGCATTCGCCTTTCGTATTCATCGGCTCGCAGGATTGCGACGGCAACGGTGACGTTTCGCCAAAAGGCGATCAACCCGGATTTGTTCGCGTCGTCGACGACCGGACAATTGCGATCCCGGATCGCCCTGGCAACAACCGCCTCGATACCTGGGAAAACGTCGTCGAAAACCCGGCAGTCGGGCTGCTGTTCCTAATCCCCGGCATGAACGAGACGCTGCGCATAAACGGCGAGGCGCGGCTGACTCTCGATCAGGCCTTGTGCGAGGAAATGCATGTCAACAACCGACCGGCCATGGCCGTCTTGGTGGTCAAGGTCCACCAAGTGTACCTGCATTGCGCAAAGGCCTTCATCCGATCAAACCTCTGGAAGCCGGAAACATGGGCAGAGCGGTCCGAAATGCCGACCTTGGGCGAGATGTTGAAGGACCAGGCGAAGCTGTCCGAAACGGCAAAGGAATACGATGGCATCCTCGATGAAGCCTATCGGACGACCCTTTGGTGATGGCATGCGCAACAAAAATAGCTGTCGCGGTTCCGGGCTCGTTAATTGAGCGTCCATGGCTGTCTGGTTGAGTAGCCAGCCACGCAATGAAATCGCCGACGCGGGGTAAAACACCCCAAGTGACAGCAATTCGCAGTTTGCTGCTATCCCCAGCGGTTTTGCCATCTCCGGACAATGCCCGCTGGCGAGACGCGCGTGTGATGCCCCAGAAGCGACCGGGCGTTTCCGCCTCGGAAGCGGCCAGCCAGACGCGGCGGCGCAACGATGTGTCTCCCATACCTCTCCCGGCCGGCGTCAATTCTGAACAAATCGTGAATTTGCCCCCATAACCCATTGAAATTGCACAGATGAAAAAGTGTCTCACGCGTGAGACATGCGCCCGCTCCAGCGGGATCTGGAAGCCCCGCGCCGCCGCCGCTAGGGTGCCCCCATGGCCGCCCCCCTGCCCTCCCCCTTTTCCGACTGGTTCGCCGCCCGCGGCTGGCAGGTCCATCCCCACCAGCAGGCCATGCTCGACCGCGCCGCCGCACCCGCCGTGCTGCTGGTCGCCCCCACCGGCGGCGGCAAGACGATGGCGGGGTTCCTGCCCACCCTGCTGGAGCTGTCCCGGGGCGACCACGCGGGCCTTCACACCCTCTACGTCTCGCCCCTCAAGGCGCTGGCCGCCGATATCCGCCGCAACCTCTCCGCCCCGGTGGCCGAGATGGGCCTGCCCATCCGCATCGAGGACCGCACCGGCGACACCTCCGCCACCGCCAAGAAGCGCCAGCGCGCCGATCCGCCCCACATCCTGCTCACCACGCCGGAATCCCTCGCCCTGCTGACCTCCTACGAGGATGCGCCGCGGATCTTCGCCGGCCTCTCCCGGGTCATCCTGGACGAGGTTCACGCCCTCGCCGAGTCCAAGCGCGGCGACCAGCTCATGCTGGCGCTGGCCCGCCTCTCCACACTCGCGCCGGGCCTGCGCCGGGTCGGGCTGTCGGCAACAGTCGACGACCCGCCAGCCATCGGGCGTTTCATGGCGCGTCGTCCCGACCCCGTCGAGATCGTCGAGGCGGACCCCGGCCCCGCGCCGGACATCGCGATGCTGTCGACAAGCGAACCGCCGCCCTGGTCCGGCGGCGGCGGCCGCTACGCCATCGCCGCCGTCCTGGAACAGGTGCGCCGCCATCGCACGACGCTGATCTTCCACAACACGCGCGCGCAGGCGGAGATCTTCTTCCACCACCTGTGGCTGGCAAACGACGAGGGTCTCCCCATCGGCATCCACCACGGGTCGTTGTCCCGCGAGCAACGCGAGCGCGTCGAGAGTGCCATGGTGTCGGGGAGCCTGCGGGCCATCGTCTGCACGGGGTCGCTCGATCTCGGGATCGACTGGGGCGACGTGGATCTGGTAATCCAGGTCGGCGCCCCGAAAAACGTGAAGCGGCTGGTGCAACGCATCGGACGCGCCAATCACCGCTACAACGCCCCGTCGAAGGCGCTGCTTGTGCCCGCGAACCGCTTCGAAATCGTGGAATGCCAGGCAGCACTCGACGCCGTTCGCGCCCATGACCTGGATGGCGAGCCGCGGGGAACCGGCCCCCGTGACGTGCTCTGCCAGCATATCCTGATCGCCGCCTGTGCGGGTCCGGTGTCGGCCGACGATCTCTTCGCGGAGGTGACCGCCGCCGGCGCTTTCGATACCCTCAGCCGCCGCGAGTTCGACGCATGTCTCGATTTCTGCGCCACCGGAGGCTACGCGCTGCGCGCCTATGACCGATGGCAACGCATGCAAAAGCGCCCCGACGGGCTGTGGCAACTCCGCGATCCGCGCAGCGCGCAGCGCATTCGCATGAACATCGGAACGATCCAGGACACCGACACACTGAAAGTTCGTATCAAGGGGCGTGGCGGTCGACCTTTGGGAGAGGTGGAGGAAGCCTTCGCCGCATCCCTGACGCCGGGCGACACGTTCCTGATGGGCGGCCAGATCGTGCGCTACGAGGGGCTGCACGAGATGACCGTGGAAGTGACGCGGCACGCCTCCTCAAAGCCCAAGGTGGCGGTCTTTGCAGGGACGAAGTTCTCCAGTTCCACGCGGCTGCAGGACCGGATTCTGGAGATGTTCCGCGCAGACGATTGGCCTGACCTGCCGGACCACACCCGCGACTGGCTCCACCTGCAACGCAGCGTCTCCCGGTTGCCCGAACGCGACCGGCTGCTTGTGGAGAGCTTTCCCCACGACGGCAGGGAACACTGCTGCGTCTACGGTTTCGCCGGACGGAATGCGCAACAGACGCTTGGCCTGCTGCTGACGCGGCGGATGGAAGACGAGGGCCTGCATCCGCTCGGGTTCGTGGCCACGGACTACGCGACATTGATCTGGGGCTTGGAGCCACTGCACGATGCGGCCCCGCTCTTCGCCCGCGAAACGCTTCTTGACGGGTTGGACAGCTGGCTTGCAGGCAATGCGGTCATGAAACGGACCTTTCGCGCCAGCGCCACCATTGCTGGGCTCATCGAGCGCAACACGCCATCGGCCCGGAAGTCCGGGCGGCAGGCGACCTTCTCCTCAGACATCCTCTACGACACGCTTCTGAAATACGATCCAGATCACCTGCTGATGCAGATCACGCGAGAGGAGGCCATGCGTGGCCTCGTGGATTTCGGTCGGATCGAAAGTATGATCGACAGGATCGCGGGGCGGATTGACGTCCTGCGGCTCGACCGGGTCTCGCCACTCGCCGCGCCGCTGTTACTGGAAGTGGGCAAGGTGCCGGTGGCAGGCGCCGCGCAGGAGAGATTGCTGGCAGAGGAAGCCGCGCGGTTAATGCAGTCCGCCGGGCTGGACGTGTGACGCGGCTTCGGCGAGGCCGTCTCAGCCCGCCGACCCTCCTATCCGCGCGTGATTTGGCGCAACAGAGCGACCATCACGACGACGAGCGTCAGCGGCAAGACCAGCGCGCGCAGCAGGAAAATGGCGATCAGCTGGAGCGAGGCGGTTAACAGGTCATCGGCATGGCTCACGTAGAACCCGGCCGCCTTCCGGTAGGCAAGAGTGTCGGAAACATCCTGCCCGGCCGATGACAGGGCGCCTTGCAACCGGTCGAGAAACCCCTCCGCCTGCGGATCGATCGGCTCTGTTAAACCAATGTCCTCCGTCGCGCCGATGAGGCTCTGGGAATAACTCGCCACCTCGTCGACCTTGGCCATGGACTCGGTCCATTGGTCTCGCGTCAAAGCCTCGCCAAGTACACCGCCCATCGCCAAGGAGAGCGGCAGGAGGATTGCCAACACGACCCCCGTCAGGTTGGAGGCGTCACCTGCGCGGCAGACCGGGTTGGCAAATGTGTCCCCGAGACGGTGCAATGGCCCGCGGATGGCGTAGATCGCCAGCCCCAGGGCCAGCAACAGGAATCCAAGGCTGGAGACCGGCCCGATCCCAATGGCCAGCACACCAGCGAGCAACGCCACTGAGAACGTCGCGCCCGCGACCCGCTCCACTGTATCGTCGATCGGTTCGAGGATCTTGAGCGGCTGGGCGTTGGCCGACACGCCGACGCTGCCGCCGACCTCGATCTCCTGCGCAATGGAGAGAACCGCGTTGACCGACCGCAGCGCGACGTAGACGCCGAGGGCCGCCACGGCCGCATCCTGCGCTCCCTTCCGCGCCGGCTCGCTGAGCGGCGTGGACTGATTGAGCGCCAGAACCAGACAGAGCGCCGCCGCCAGAAAGGCAAGAAAGCGCCGAGGCGCCAGCATCGCCACCTCCCTCAGAGCATCGACGGCACGATCAGATCGGGCGGCCGGTGACCATCGTCAAAGGTCTTGATATTGATGATTACCTTCTCACCCATCTCGATCCGGCCTTCGAGGGTTGCCGAGCCCATTTGCGGCAGCAGCACCACGTTGTCGAGGTCGCGCAGGCGCGGGTTGATCTCTGCACCGTGTTCGTAGACATCCAGCCCGGCGCCAGCGATCTCGTCGCCTCGCAACATGCGGGTCAGCGCATTCTCGTCCACGACCTCGCCGCGCGAGGTGTTTATCAGCACCGCCGATGGCTTCATCAGCTTGAGGCGGCGCGCATTCATCAAGTGGAAGGTGGACGGCGTATGCGGACAGTTGATCGAGATGACATCCATCCGGCTGACCATCTGGTCGAGGCTTTCCCAGTAGGTGGCGGACAGGTCCGCCTCCACCTCGGGCCGCAGCTTGCGGCGGTTGTGGTAGTGGACCTGCATTCCGAACGCATTGGCGCGCCGTGCGACGGCCTGACCGATTCGTCCCATGCCGAGGATACCGAGCCGGCGCCCGCCGACACGGCCCCCGAGGAAGGCGGTGGGCGCCCAGCCCCTCCATCTGCCGGCCTGCATGGTCGCCAGGCCTTCGGGAATGCGGCGTGTCACCGCGAGGATCAGCGCCATCGCCATGTCGGCTGTATCCTCGGTCGTCACCCCCGGCGTGTTGGAAACGAGAATCCCGCGCTGCCGGGCTGTGATCACGTCGATGTTGTCCACACCGGCGCCGTAGTTGGCGATCAGTTTCACCCGTTCGCCCGCGTGGGCGAGCATGGCCGCATCGATCCGGTCGGTAATCGTCGGCACCAGCACATCGGCGCGACACAACGCGTCAATGAGTTCCTCGCGGGTCATCGGTTGGTCGCTCGTGCTCAATTCGACGTCGAAGAGCTCCTGCATGCGAGTTTCCACCGCCTCTGGCAACCGTCGCGTCACGACAACACTCAGCCGTTCCTTCGGCATCGGTGCGCTCCTCCCATCTTCCAAGACTATTTCCTCGCTGGCACATTGGCGACCAAAGCGGCGTGCGACAAGCGCCCCCCCGAAACGAGCGACAAAAAGACATGGGACTTCAGGCCAGCCCGCCCCGGCTCAGGGGCTTGTTCGGTGCATTTACGGTAATTCTTCTCGCGCTCGCTGCCGGGGCCGCGTTTGCTGACGGCAACGGCACCGATGGCTCTCGAGGGTCAGTCACGAACCTGCCGCTTCCACGCTATGTCTCGTTGAAAGCGGCCGAGGGTAACGCCCGGCGAGGTCCCTCGCTCAGCCACCGAATCGACTGGGTATACAAGCGCCGCGCCTTGCCGTTGCAGGTGACCGCCGAGTTCGGGCACTGGCGCCGCGTTCGTGACCGCGACGGCGCCGGGGGCTGGATGCACTATTCCCTGCTATCGGGGGCGCGAACAGTCCTCGTCGAGCAAGACATGGTGGCCTTGCGCGCGCGGCCGGCCAACGATTCGATGGAAGTCGCAAAGGTACAAAGCGGCGTGGTCGCGCGCCTTGGCGAATGCACGCCGGGTTGGTGCAGGATCACGGCCGGCGGCGAGCGTGGCTGGGTCCGGAAAACGGCGCTTTGGGGGGTCGGAGCGGACGAGTTGCGCGAATAGATCGCGGTCTTGCCGGCGCGCATCGACCGACGGACATCGGCAATCTGTGCACGTCGCCCCCCTTGCAGTGGCACACTTGTTGTCTGCGCGCCGCACCGCTTGGCAATTTCTTTCGAAGCAAGGGATTTCGAAACCTATCCGGTATATCGTTTAACCTTCCCATTCGGAGCTTCCAATGTTCTACAATCCGTTCCTTGTTTCCGCGCGCAACTGGCAGAAGACGTCGCACGCCTATCAGCAGATGTGGATGGCCGCGAACGAGGTTATCTGGCATCGCATGGTGCAAATGATGACAGGTACCATGTCCGCCGGCGAAGCCTCCCGAATGGTGCTGGAAAAGCCCGCGGCATTCGCCCGCGCGGCTCAGCATGCCGGGGAAGTCGCGATCCGGGGCGGCGACGCAGCATCCGTCGCCCGCGCCGCAGTGAAGCCGCTTCGAATCAAGACCCGCAGCAACGCCCGCCGATTGCGCGGCTGATCCCTGTACGCGCGGCAGACGCAAGAACGTGATTGTAGCGCTGGCAACGAGCGACCCTTCAATAAATCAAACCAGCATGAACGAGCCTGCCGCGTGTTCGCGCGATGCGAGTTGCCCAGAACCTGTTCTGCTTAGCTGGTTGCCAGCGCTGCAAGATCAAGCTGGCGGTCAATTGCCGGATGAAACGTTTCCGACGGATCGAAGCCAATTCGCCGCCGCGACCGCAGAAGGAACATCTTTCCCCATCCCCGCCAGGTTCCGGCACTGGGCGCCGTGATGTCCTGCGGGAAGTTTGTTCGCCAACCGCAGGGGAGTTCCAACCCTGCCGCTTCGGCGTGTTCCAGCATCCAGACCAACGGCACATTCGCACGCGGCCGTGCCTCATCGAAATCGCCTATCTGCCCGCCAATGTCGCCATGACTGCCAGGGAACCACCGCTGCTCGATGAGGCCGGGGTGTCCGTTCTGCGTCTCCCAGAGCTCGGGCGCGAAGATGAGGCGGGTTTCATCATGAGCAAGCGCATGGCACCCACGCTTAACATGGCGGCCGAGCGCGTGATTGTGGAAGGCATGAGCCTGTTCCGTGTAGCGCCATATCAAGGGCAATCGCAGGCCGAGCGCCTTCACCGTGTCCCACACGCCGATCATCTCGATAGGCACCTCCGTGTGGCAATAGGCGCGCGAGAAGGTTTCCGCCGCCTCTCCCTCCGGTGCGTACTCGTAGTGCCGCCATATCTGGCGGACATTGCGTACGGTGGCGTGCTGCGATTTGAGCAGACCGAGCCGGTCGATCACCCCTCCCAAGGATCGCACGGCGAACGCGCCGCGCGAATACCCGAACAGGTAGATCCGGTCGCCCGGGCGGTAACGCGATGCGAGGAACCCATAGGCCCGCCTGATCTTGCGATTGAGACCTCGACCGACCAGCACGTGATGGGTACTGACCCAATCCTGCCACTGAACGCCGGATTCGTAGAAAAGGGACATCCCTGCTTTCGGGCCATCGGCCGACAACAGCTTGTACGTCAGACCGGCACTCGTCTCGCAGCCATGCTGGAGGCTCGACATGGTACCGTCGAGGACGATCACATGTGTGACCGGTCCACGCTTGCGGCTGGCCGGTCGAGACTGACGTTGCCGATTTTTCCGGCGCAGTCGCGACCAAGCGGCAAGATGCCTGCTCAGGCGCATTGTAGCCCTGCCGTATGTCCGCCCCGCGGGGTCAACGCCCCTTCCATCACACCAAACTCCTCACAAACCTAGCGTAATCCTAACAAGGAATCTGGTCAGGCAAAGGGCGATGTTCCACCAATCGGTAACGAAACGCGACCAAACGTGTCTAAGGCGTGACCAGTATCCGCACAGGCCGAGAACTGTTGCTCGCGATGGAACACCGGGGTCCGCATAGGCTGTTGGCCCTGCCCCTGCGACTCGTGGGTGTCGGCCGAGTTGCTTGACATGCTTTTTAAGTATGTCACCCTCGCAGCAACGGGATTTCATTACCTACCGTAGTTGTTACTTTTTACCCTGCGCCAGAAATG
This sequence comes from Tropicimonas marinistellae, assembly GCF_001509585.1. Classification (GTDB taxonomy): domain Bacteria; phylum Pseudomonadota; class Alphaproteobacteria; order Rhodobacterales; family Rhodobacteraceae; genus Tropicimonas; species Tropicimonas marinistellae. The sequence goes on from NZ_LNCI01000006.1 coordinate 109,473, forward strand.
ATACCCCACGTACAACCCGCAGAGCACCATCTTGCGGGAACTGATAACAATCGATTGGTGAGAGTAGACGCGTGAGCCTATACGGGACGACAAAGGTACCCCTTTCCTTGAAGGGGGATCATGGGAAGGGTGTACGCACGCAGTTTGGCGCCCTGTGCTACCGTACCGTGCGGGGAAAAACGCAGGTGCTCCTGATCACGTCGCGCACCAGCCGCCGATGGATCATTCCCAAGGGTTGGCCAATCAAGCGCATGGCGCCATCCGAAACCGCGGCTGTAGAGGCCTGGGAAGAGGCTGGTGTACGCGGCAAGGTACAGGACATCTGCGTTGGCCTTTACAGCTACACCAAATACGGAGAAGGCGGGGACAGCGATGTTCCCTGTGTGGTCACGGTTTTTCCGATGAGGGTCAAATCGTTGTCCAAGGACTATCCCGAACACAAGGAACGCAAGAGAAAGTGGTTTTCCCCCAAGGAAGCTGCGCGCAAGGTTGCCGAACCTGAACTGAGGCGGATTCTGAAGGAATTCGATCCGCGCCAACTCTCCTAGAAGCCGCGTTCTGCCGGACAGCAACCGGACGGGCCCTCTACCAATCGGTCAGGGGACGGGCTACATGTTTCTCCGATGATAAAGTACAGCCTCATATGTGCCGAGAACCACCGTTTCGACAGCTGGTTCGCCTCGGCAGATGCGTTCGAGACCCTGAAGAACGCGGGTATGGTGGGCTGCGCGGTTTGCGGATCGACCAAGGTGGAAAAGGCGATCATGGCGCCGAGCGTGCGTACCCACGAGTCGCGCTCGGAGCAGGAACCGGCGGCGCCGGAACCGGAACGCCCACTTTCGGCACCGGCTTCTCCGGCTGAACAGGCACTCAAGGAACTGCGGCGCAAGATCGAAGCCAACAGCGACTACGTGGGAACGGAATTCGCACGCGAAGCCCGCGCCATTCACGAAGGTGAATCTCCGCGACGCTCCATTCACGGAGAGGCAAACGCCAAGGATGCCAAGCAATTGATCGAGGATGGTATTCCTGTGGTTCCCCTCCCCTTCGCAGCTCGGCGGAAGGAAAACTAGCCGAACCGCCCGCGCTAGCCGCCGGTAACTGTCGGCGTCGGCTGTGCCGCCCGCAAACGCGCCTCTCGCCAGGCGATGAATGAAACCGCGGCCATGATCATCCCGCCGCCAATGACGACCCAGCCGTCCACTGGCTCGGCGAAGAAGACGACGCCGAGCAGGCTTGCCCAGACAAGTTGCAGAAACGCGACGGGCTGGCTCACCGCCATTGGTGCTGCCTGGAAAGCCAGGGTCATGGCGTAGTGGCCGCCCGTCGCGAAGGCCGCGACGACGAAGAGCCAACCGAGGTCTGCCCAACTGGGAGTGACCCAGACCGCAGCCGCGAACGGGGCCAATGCAATCGTCACCATTCCGGACAACATCGCGACCACGACCTGCGGACCCAACTCCCCGGCCATGCGTTTGGCTATCAGATAGGACGCGGCAAAGCCGAGGGCGGTGAAAACCATGGCTATGTGTCCGGAGTCGAGCGCGCGCATTCCGGGACGGAGGATTACCAGTGCGCCGGCGAAGGCCACGCCTATCGCGACAAGACGCCGGGCCGCCAGCGGCTCCCCGAGGAAAACCGCCGCGCCCAAGGTTATGTAGATCGGGTTCAGGTAGTTCATCGCCGTCACTTCGGCCAGCGTGATCCGGGTCATCGCATAGAACCAGCACAGCACCCCGATGGTTTGAAAGGCCCCGCGGATCGCGAACATTCCCCAGGCGCGACGCGAAACGTGGGCGCGGCGCAAAGCCGGGATCATCGGAACGATGAAAACAAGGCCAAGCAGATAACGCAGGAAGGCGGCTTCCGCGGCCGGTACGCGCGGGCCGAGGTACTTCACCGTCGCCTGGACGCCGACGAAACACAGGCCTGTGACCATCATCCAGAGGACGCCCGCAAGTGGGCGCTGATCGTTGACGGGAACCGCGTGAGACATGGGCAGGAAAAGACCCGATTACAAACGCTATCTCAAGCGCGATTTGGCGCTCCGGCCAGCACGCTCAGGCGAAGACCAGCCCGTATGCGATCGACCACATCACGATGCCGATGAGCGCTTCCAGAATCCGCCAACTCAGCGGTCGCGCAAAGAGTGGCTGCAGCAGGCGCGCGCCGTATCCAAGAGAGAAGAAGAAGACGAATGATGCCGCGATTCCGCCGATGGCGAAGGCCCACCGCGCCTCCGGAAAACCGGTCGACACAGATCCGATCAGGCCGATGGTATCGAGATAGACATGCGGGTTCAGCCAGGTTAGCGCAACGCAAGTCAGTACCGCGCTTCGTAGCCCACCCACCCCGTTGCTGCCGGCTTCCAGCGCCTCACCACCGCGCCAGGCGTTTCGAAAGCTCATGGCGCCATAGACGACGAGGAACGCTGCCCCACCCCACCGCAGAACGGGCACGACGTTCGGCATGACACGCTCCAACGTCGCAAAGGCAAAGACTCCGGCCGTAATCAGCACGGCGTCGGACAGCGCGCAGATCAATACGACGGGGAAAACATGCTCCCGCTTCAATCCCTGTCGGAGAACAAAAGCGTTTTGCGCACCAATCGCAACGATCAGGCTGAGCGACAGGCCAAAGCCGTTAAGGAAAGCGTCTGTCACCACGTTACGTGTCTCCCAAAACCTCCTAGCCACTACCGCGTCGAGGCGAAGAAGACAAAATATTGTTTCTACTTCATGATTAGTAGTTCTAACGCCGGACGTTTCCCAACCAACTGGTCTCGCAACGGCCGCTCGAACGGGGTCTTTCAACCGTCCTTCAGGCGCGGATCAATGTCACGATTTCAACCGATTCGCCGCGGCCTCCCCGATCGAAACGTCGAATTCACGTCGCGGTCGGGCTGGCTGTGTCACCGACTGCACAGGGCAGATGTGTTGCAGTGGCGCACCATTTCCCGCCCGCCAACAGGCGACGGCAAGCGGCACGTGCTTGGCACGCACCAGTCGGCAGGAGATCTCCAACGGGCTCGTTAGCCAGCTCCGTGCGAACCGCATTCTACGCCCACCCAAGGCATGCCACTTCGCCCTTCCCGCCAACAGCCCACGGGGCTAGGCTGCGCTCGACACGTCCAGGGAGGCCTCAAGATGGTCGACAACGTTCTGAACTCCAACTCCGTCGCGGTCGTGACCGGGGGCGCTGCAGGTATCGGACTGGCTATCGCGAAGACGTTTGCCGCGCTCGGCATGGCAGTCGTCGTCGTGGACAACCGCCCCGAGCCGTTGAAGTCGGCCGAAGAGGCCCTCCGCTCAGCAGGCGCACGGGACGTGATGGCGCGCGTCGCGGATGTATCCGATCCGGTGGCCCTGCAATCGCTCGAAGAGACGGTCGCCGAGCGGTTCGGAGGGACAGACATTCTGGTGAACAACGCCGGCATTCAACCCGGCAGCACCATGTTCGGCACAACCGAAACCTGGCGGGCGGTTCTCGAGACAAACCTATGGGGCGTGATCAATGGCGCGCGAGCCTTTGCGCCGCGAATGATCGAACGGGGACGACCGGGAATGATCGTCAACACTGGCTCGAAACAGGGCATCACCACACCTCCGGGCGATCCGGCTTACAACGTGGCGAAAGCGGCAGTGAAGGCCTACACAGAAGCGCTGGCACATGAGTTGCGCAACACCGAAGGCGCACAGATTTCGGCACACCTCCTGATCCCTGGTTTTGTCTTCACGGAGTTGACGGCAGGCGGGCGTACCGAAAAACCTGCCGGGGCATGGACCCCTGAGCAGACCGCAGAATTCACGATGCAAAAACTCGCGGCTCGCGATTTTTACATCCTTTGCCCCGACAATGAGGTGTCGCGGGAACTGGACGAAAAGCGGATGGCCTGGGCGATTGGTGACATCATCGAAAACCGCCCGCCGCTCTCTCGTTGGCACCCGGAATACGCCGACGCCTTCGCTGTCTATCTGAAGGGCTGACCGGGCTGCCCCCATCACCTCCGCCGACTGGCGTTACGGGCGAGCGCGTCAGCCGAGCAAGGCCGGAACACTCGCTCGCAACAGCGCCATGCCACCGGGACGCCATCCGAGCGTTTCGAGGCGGCGGGTGTCCATCGCGCTGACACCGAGCGGATCCCCGCGCGGCGGCAGTGCATTGCCGGTTCCGGTATGGCGGGCGACCTCGGACAAAAGATCGTGTCGGTCAAGGATCAGATCGGACACGTTGAATATCCCGTGCGTCAGCACGCCGGGCGTAGCTGTGAGCAACAAACGCACGGCCGCCGCAAGATCCGCACCATGCACTTCGGTTGCCACCCTCGGCGCAACCGCTGCACCGGACTGGAAATCCGCGAACAGCCCTTGCCACTTGTGCGCCTGCCCCGATCCCGCCGGGCCGTAAACGCCCGTCGCGCGTAAGCTGGCGGTGTCGAAGCCCGGACCGGCCATCGCGGCAAGCGCCCGCTCGGCCTTCAGTTTCACGTCGCCATAGAGCGTGTCCGGACGTGGCTCTATCTCCTCCCGCAGCAATGTGCCAGGCGGATAGGCGCCGTAGACGGCACGCGACGACAGGAACAGGACGCGCTTCACCCCTGCAACCCGCGCCGCCTCGAATAGCCGTAAAGATCCGTCCAGATTTGCCCGAATGAACCCGTCGGCATCGTTCCCTTCGCCGCCACGGTACCGCCCCGGCTCGTGGAGAAAGGCCATATGAACGAGCGCATCCACCTCCGAAAGATCCGGCGCGTCGGCGGAGAGGTCGTACGGGCGAAACGCAACCGGACGACGAAAGAAGCCGGACGCAGGCGCGCGGCGGCCGAATACGGTCACCCGATCCCCGGCCGTCAGTGCCTCCTCGACGACAAACCGGCCCACGAGCCCCGTGCCACCGGTGACGGCAAGTCTCACGGCTGAGGTCCCGGCAGTGACGAGATATCCGGTATGGGTCCGTCACCTGCAAAGGCTTCCCACAGCGCAATCAGCGGCGCGAGTTGCTCGGCTTTCGGATGCGAGTCTTGCCAGGGTTTTTCATACTGGTAGTGCAGGATGTGGATCGACGGCCAGTTCCACAGCTCCGGCATGTTGAACCATACGTACTGCAGCATATTGTCGAAAACGGGCAGGCCATGCCAATCGGGAAAGTAATGCTGCAGGAAGGTCTGGTCCGTCCGGCGCCAGAAAGCGCCGGGCGTGTCGAGTTCGACCAGCATGGATTCAAAGGTCATCACATTCGGGCGCGCGGTAAAGACACCTGAGTTCAGACGATGAAAATCCGCGAGGCTCTCGTAGACATTCGGCGCGGAGGAAAACTCCGGATACTCGAAGAGCCGCTCGCAATTCTTGAGCATCAGCGCATCGGCATCGATGAAAACGACCGACTCGTACTCGGTGAGCTGCCACAACCGCAGCTTGGTGAAATTGTCGAGCGGCGTGTGAAACGTCGGTTTTTCGCCCTTGGTGAAGGGTGCGATCCCATGGATACGGTCCCGGGCGTGTGCCTCGTTGAACGCGTCCGAGGTGGGCAACAGATCCACGCGCACCAGCCGGGCGTCGAATGGCGCGAGTAGAGGTTCCAGTTCCGCCCGCGGAACACCGCCGGTGTGCAGCACCACGCAATCGGCATCGGTGCCGGTATGCCGGATCGAGCGCAGCAGCGCCTTTGCTCCGAGCGCGTAGTCCGCGTTTGTGACGAGAGTCACGAAGGCGTGCTGGCTCTTCGCGGGCCGGTTCGCCTGCAATCCGTGGGTCATGGCCGATCAGGAGACGGATTTCAGATGCACGGCCTCGGGATCGTGAACGACCCGCTTGGCAATATCCTTGGTCCAGGCGGAAACACAGGGCACATGCTTGCGGTCGACCCGGTGGGCATATTTCTCGGCAATATGCACGATCTCGTCCAGAAGGCCGGTTTCCAGCTTGATTGGATCGAGGCCGAGCGCGAGGAAGTTGTCGTTCTTCACCACCAATTCGTTCTCGGCGGCCTCCTTGCGGGGGTTCGGCAGGAAGGCGATCTCCGCGCCGGCCATCTTTGCAACCATCTCAGCAAGGTCGCGCACCCGGTGGGTTTCGGTCATCTGGTTGAAGATTTTAACCCGGTCGCCGGCCTCCGGCGCATCCCCCAGGGCCAGTTCGATGCAGCGCACCGTGTCCTGGATATGGATGAAAGCGCGGGTCTGTCCGCCCGTGCCGTGCACGGTCAGCGGATATTTGATCGCCGCCTGGATCAGGAAGCGGTTCAGCACGGTGCCGTAGTCACCATCATAGTCGAACCGGTTGATGAGTTGCTCGTGCCGGCTCGTCTGGTCGGTGTTCGTGCCCCAAACGATACCCTGGTGAAGATCGGTGATCCTTAGCCCGTCATTCTGTGCATAGAACTGGAACAGGATCTGATCGAGCGACTTGGTCATGTGATAGACCGAGCCGGGTTTGGTCGGATAGAGGATCTCCATCCCCTTTGCACCCTTCGGCGTGTCGATTGAGACGTCCAGATACCCCTCGGGGATCGGCGCGCCGATGGTGGAATAGCCGTAAACGCCCATGGTGCCCAGGTGGACGAGATGCGCGTCGATCTCGGTTTCCACCATCGCGGTCAGCAGGTTGTGGGTCGCGCTTACGTTGTTGTCGACTGTATAGACCTTGTGACGGTCGGACTTCATCGAATACGGCGCGGCGCGTTGTTCGGCGAAATGGATGATCGCATCGGGTTTCATCTCTTCCAGCCACAGGCGCAAGCGCTGGTATTCCTTCGCCAGATCGAGAAGGTGGAACTCGATCTCGTTGCCGGATACCTGTTTCCAGATCCGGCAGCGCTCCTGGATGGAATCCATCGGGGTCAGAGATTGCACCCCCAGCTCGGTATCGATCCAGCGGCGCGAAAGATTGTCGACGATGTGAACCTCGTGGCCAAGGTTGGACAGGTGCAACGATGTCGGCCAGCCGCAGAATCCGTCACCTCCAAGTACCGCAATACGCATCGTAATCTCCTCTCCGGCCGCGTGCCGTTTTGTATGTCCCGCCGTTAGCGCGCTCGCTTAAACCTGCATGGCAGGGATGTCGAATGAAACAAATGCGACAGATTCGGTTGGAATGCCGCGCGGCGGAATGGTGCCGCATTCGCCCTTTGTTCGCCTCCCGTTTCGGAAATCGGGACGCTAGGATGCACCGTACCATCGCAGGAAGGATCAACGAATGACGAATACGGACTCCCGCCTGCGCCGCGTTCTTGTCGATCTTGGGCTGGCGTTGCTCAATGCCACGCTGATCCTGGTCGCCGTGTGCCTGTTTTTTGCGTGGCGCACCGCAAGAACTGTCGACGGCATCGCCGAAACGCTGGTCTCCAACATCGAGATCGTCGAACCTCTCAGGAACGACGTGAATGCGCTGACCTCGGAAGTCACCGCCCTGCGCGAAGACCTCGCAACAATCACCTCACAGACCGGCAATCTGACATCTGAAAGCGCAGCCGCGCTTGAGGCCAAGATCGCCGCCTTCGATGCACGGATCGATGGGGTTCAGACCAAGGTTGAAACCGCGCGGCAACGCATTGGCACGGCACTTGCCGATCCGGACGCGCTGATTGAGCAGGCGATCCGCACCGCGACCGATCAGGCGGCTCGAAACATGGCGGACTTTGCAGGCTGCGCCCTGCCAACTCCGCCAACCCCGGGCAGCACGGTAGCCGCCCCGCCTCCGAACTGAGAGGCCGCGTCCGGTCAAACCGGCAAGGCGGGCTTCGTGACCATCAACCAGACGATCACAAGCACCGCAGCGAATGCCGGACATGCAACGGGACACGACTTGGCAGACAGGACACTGCCGAGCACTGTCACCGCGACGCAGCACGCCGTGATGCTATCCCTGATACCCGAACATACGCGGCAGCCAAAGAACGAGATCCGGCGCAAAAAGCATCAGCAGCAATGCCATGATGAGAACGAGCAGGAACGACCAGACCTCGCGGATGATCTCGCCCAGCGGTATGCCGGTGACCGCGTTGATCACGAAGAGCAGAATGCCATAGGGCGGCGTGATCAGGCCGATCATCGAATTGACGACCACCAGCACGCCGAAATGCACAAGGTCGATGCCGAGGTCGCGGCAGGTAGGGATGAAGAGCGGGACGATGACGAGAATGATGGTCGTCGCATCCAGTACGCATCCCAGCAGCAGGACCAGTACATTCACGGCAAGCAGGAAGTAGATCGGGTGTACATCAAGCCCGACCATCGCCTCGGACATCATGCCCGGGATGTTCTCGGAGACCACGATGAAGTTCAGGATCAGCGCGCCGCCGATGACTACGCCGACCGCGGCCGAGGAGCGGGCACTTTCGACAAAGATGCGGTACAGCCCGTGGAGCGAGAGCGCGCGATAGAAGAGACTGGCCAGAAGGAGCGCGTAGAACGCAGCGACCGCGGCGGCCTCGGTCGGCGTCGTCACGCCACCGTAGATGCCATAGAGCAGGATCACCGGCATCAAGAGTGCCGGAAACGCATTGGCCGTGTGCCGGGGCAATTCCCGCAGCGGCACCGGTTCTTCAAGCGCATATCCGCGCTTGGAGGACAGGTAGTAGTTCATCGCCATCAACACCATGCCCATCACCAAGCCGGGCAGGATACCGGCCAGGAACAGCGCGCCGATGGAGCTGTTGGACACCAGCGCATAGAGCACCATCGGGATGGATGGCGGGATGATCGGACCGATCGTGGCCGAGGCGGCGGTGATCGCGGCGGCGTAGCCGCGGCTGTAGCGCCCGTCCTTGGTCATCATCTCGATGATGATCTTGCCGATACCGGCGGCGTCGGCCACCGCGGAGCCGGACATGCCGGAAAAGATCAGCGAGGCAACGACGTTCACTTGTCCCAGGCCACCGCGAAACCGCCCGACTGCGGCAACACAGAAATTGAGCAGCCGTTCGGAAATGGTTCCGGCGTTCATTATGTTTGCGGCCACGATGAAGAGTGGCACCGCAAGCAAAACAAAACTCTTGTAGAGGCCCTGCAGGATCTTTTCTCCGGCAAGTGCCACGTCGAGACCACCGAGCCCGAGGTAGACCACCGAGGCAAGGATGATCGAGTAGCCAATCGGCGTTCCGATCCCGGCAAGCAGGAACAGTGTCACAAGGCAGGACGCAAACTCGAAGCTCATTCCTTGTCGTCTCCGCCGTGGTATTCCTGCTCTTCGGTCACATGGATTGGATAGGCGTGCTCTTCGTCATGCGGACCGTTGCGCAGAACGTCCACGAAACGCCATGCATACCGAACCGTGACGGCGACCATGAACACCGCGTAGACAGAGAAGATCGTGCGCATCGGGATCTTGGTGCCGGTGAAGGGGTTCTTCACCGTCGTCGTCTTCCGCATCTTCATCCAGTCGATGTAGTCCCAGGTCGGAAGGAAGGCATAGAGCATTCCGACCACGATCGATGCCGCCGAAATCAGCGCAAGTACACGGCGCACGCCCGAGGGAACCGCCAGATAGGCAATGTCGAACGTGACGTGATCGACGTCACGCACAACGAAGGCATTCCCAAGGAAAACGATCCAGACCCAGAGGATGAGACAGAGTTCAAGCGTCCATCCGAATGGTGCTTGGAGCACGTAGCGCGAGAAGATCTGTGCGAGGAAGGTCGCAAACATCGCTGCCAGCATTGCGGCAACGACAACTTCGGCGCCGCGGGTGAACCAATTCGAGATCGCTTTCATCCAGATTCCCCCGCGGCGCCACAGTATTCAGATCAATTGCCCAGAGCGTTGATCTTCTCGAGGACACCCTCGGGCCAGGAAGCAGCAAATTCGCTGCCGACATATTGATTCTGCACGTGCTCGCGGAACGCGGCAAGATCCGGCTCGTATATTTCCAGCCCCTGCTCTTTCAGGAACGCCACGAGTTCGTCTTCGAGTTGAAGCTGTTTTTGGCGACCAGATTCGGCGGCCGCATCGGCGGCTTCCTGCACCTTGGCTTGCTGTTCCGGTGTCAACCCGTCCCAAACCTGCTTGGAGAAGGCAATGTAGTTGAGGTCGACGAGGTGCGAGGTCAGGATGATCTGATTTGTGACTTCGTAGAACTTGGCATCCACAACCGTCGGGAGCGGGTTGTCCTGCCCGTCCACCGCGCCGGTAGAGAGCGCCGTGTACACTTCTGCGAAGGACATCGGGGTCGGCGCAGCGCCGAGGGCCTTACCAAGGAACTGCCACGCATCCGTGCCGGGCATCCGAAGGTTCACGCCGGCCAGGTCCGCGGGCGTCATAACCGTCAGTTCGTCCTTGCTCTGGCGCAGGTTCACGTGGCGCCGGCCAAGATACATGACCGACAGGAGCTTCACGCCAAGCTCATCCTCGACCGTCTTCTTGAACGGTTCCATCAGCGGATCACCGAACACGGCAACCTGGTGCGCGGCGTCCTGATGCACGTAGCCTGTGGCAAAGATCGAGAATTCGGGGAAGAACTGCGCAAGTTCCTGCGCCGAAGCAATCGACATCTCGAGGTTGCCCCGAGAAATGGCTTCCAGTTCGGTACCCTGAGCGAAGAGCGTGCCGTTGTAGCCGGGCTCATAGTCGGCGAAATCGGCAACCATCGGCGCGAAAACCTCTGCCATCGCGACCGAACGCTGGTCGGTCTCCGAACCGGCCGTTGCAAGGCGAAGCTTGATCTTGTCTTGCGCGAGAGCCCCTCCCACTGAACCGGTCAAAACACCGGCTGCAACGAGAGCTGTCACGGCAGCGCGCCGCGTGAATTTGATGAGCATGTGTAACCTCCCTGTTGGACGGCACCGGGTGGTACCGCCTTCGTCAAGTTGTATCGAGCCATTCCCAGAATTCAATACAACTATCAAAATGTCTGATATTTTTACGGCGATCATCAATCTTCCCTCGATTGCGATGTCCCCACGTCCGTCCACCGTCCGGTCTCGGCCGAGCGCTGTATCGCCTCGACGACACGGAGCGTACGGAGTCCTTCCAGACCGCTCACCAGTGGTTTCGCCCTTCCGCGAATCACCTCTGCAAAGTGGGCGATCTGGTTGATGAGTGGATCGGATGCATTCCTAAGAAGCGAGGTTGCGCTAATCGGTTGCCACCAGTCGCGCGCCCCCCGGTGTGTCCACATCCGCAGGTCAGGTAAGGACAAGGATCCCTGTGAACCGCCAATCAGATAGCAACTCTCGGATGTGGCCGGGTAGATCGGGTTTTCTTGCGATGTCATTTCCCAACTCCAAGGCGCAACGACGCTATCGGATACGGAAATCGTGCCGATTGCTCCCCCTTCGAACCGGAACAACGCCGCCGCGACATCCTCGTTTTCGTAGCCGCGAAGCGAAGGCGATGCCTGTGCCTGAACCGAAAGTATCTCCCCGCACAGGTGCCGCATCAGGTCGATGTCATGTACAAGGTTCACCGATATTGGGCCTGCGCCCCGCCGCTTTCGCCATGGAGCGACGTCGAAGTACCCGTCCGGCTTGTAAAACCAGCAACTCGCCTGAACTGCCCGCACCTCGCCGATCTCTCCGCTTTCAATGACTGCCCGCGCCCTCTGGATAAGCGGATTGTATCGACGGTGATGGCCAACAAGGAGAGGGATTCTCCTTTCCGCGGCGCGTCGAACCAGGGCGTCGCCCGCGTCGGCGGAATCCGCCAGCGGCTTTTCGATCAGCGCTGGTACGCCGGCTTCGACACATGCCAGCGCTTGTTCGACGTGCAGAGGCGTTGGCGTCGCGAGGATCACGCCGTCTGGAAGTTCGCCTTCAAGCAATTCGGCAAGCGTTTCGTAGTGACGAGTATCTTGGACTTGTGCGTATTGGCGCCCTTCGTCACTGGGATCGGCGACGCCAACAAGGCGAACACCGTCCGTCTTGAACATCGCATCCGCGTGGCGCTTACCGACAAGTCCGACACCGGCAATCGCGAGACGCACATCGCGCCCGTCTACCATCCCGCCACCCGCGGCACACCTGTTGCGCGCAACCACCGACACAAACCCACTGGATTGCCCGAGCATTGGCCAATCCGGATCCGCCGCTCTGTCTTCGTTCCCATGAAAACTAATCTCCCTTGCCCTCCAACGCCACGTTCCGGCGACGTTCGTTGCCCCGATGCGGTCCAACGCACCTCAGACGCATTCCGCACAAACATCATATATTTTTGCTTTTGTCGGTAGAACAGTCATTGTTGAGGAATGATGTCGCGATAGCTATATGGTCGACATAACCAAAAACATCCGACAAAGAATTGCCATGACCAGTCAGCAGAAAACCGTCGGATCGAACACTTACCAACGGATCAAGCGCGACATTATCTTCGGCAAACTGACGCCTGGTCAGAAGCTGAAACTGGAGCCACTGCGGCAAAGGTACTCGGCCAGTCTCTCGACGCTTCGCGAAACACTTAACCGCCTGTCGAGCGAGGGCTTCGTAGATGCTCCTGAGCAGCGCGGATTTTTCGTAACCCCCGTGTCCAAGGAGGATCTCATCGAGATCTCCAATTTGAGGATCCTCCTGGAATGCCATGCCCTCGAACTTTCTGTCGCCGCCGGCGACACGGACTGGGAGGGCAACCTCGTTGCTGCGCACCACAAGTTGCACCGGATGGAGCAACGCATGATGCAGGGCGATCGGTCCGATGTGGAAACCTGGAAGCGATACGATTGGGAATTCCATCTCGCGCTGATCCAGGCCTGCAACTCGAGGAATCTCCTGAGCCTCCATTCCTTGCTCTACGACAAATACCTGCGTTACCAGAACCTTCTTCTCACATATCGTGGCCAGATCGCCGCCGACGAGCATCAAGCGATGTTGGAGGCTGCACTTGCGCGCGATGCAGTGCTTACGCGTCGGATCCTCGAAACCCACATCACCAGTGGCCTCGAACACGCGTTGGAAGCGATGTAGAGCCGGCTGCGACGATCCCGCCGAGCGAAACCGGGCGGCCGCTCAGGCACTTTGACCCACTAGATCCCTGTCAGGTCATCCACGAACGTTATCTGCTCGAGCATGGTGACGCCCTTGATGTCGAGCCTCTCGCCATCGGGTCCAACCGTCAGGATCACGCGGTTGCTCAATTCCTGCACACTGGTGTACGTGGCACCATTGAGATCGATGACATCCTGCCCCGCGACATAATCGATGACGTTCACACGGTCGAAAACCCCGTTGGTGAGAAGGTCCGAACTGAGACGGAACGTATCTTCGCCGCTCCCACCTGTCGCCCTGTCGTTGTCGCCGCTTCCAGTGAAGACGAAAACGTCATTGCCGCCGCCGCCGAACATCTTGTCGTCGCCATCGCCATCGATCAGCAGGTCATTGCCGTTTCCGCCATAGAGCTTGTCATCGCCCGCGAGACCCGAAATCGCATAGTCTTGGCCGTCCGGAGCGGCGATGACATCGTTGCCCGGCGTGCCAGTCAGTTCAATGAGATCTGTGTCTGGCTCGTTGGTGATCGTGATCGAGACGGTGCCGGTATCCACGCCGCCGTTGCTGTCATCGACCACGTAGGTGAAGCTGTCGGTGCCGACGAAGCCCGCATTTGGCTCGTAGCTCCAACTGCCATCGGGTCCGACACTCGCAGTGCCGCTGGAGGCACCGGTATCGAGGTTGTACGTGAGTGCGTCGCCGTCCACATCGGAAGCGCTCACCTGACCGGTCAGCGTGGTATCCTGTGGTCCCGCCCCGCTATCGTCCGAAGCAACGGGCGCATCGTTGACCGGTTGCACGGTCACGTTGACGGTCACGGTGTCCTCGCCGCCTTTCCCATCGCTGGCCAATACGTCAAAGCTGTCGGAACCGTTGAAGTTCAGGTTCGGCATGTAGCTGTAGCTGCCATCACTCGCCACAACAACGGTGCCGTTCGACGGGTCGGACGCCTTGGTCAGCGTCACCGGATCGTCGTCGTCATCGGTGGCCGTGACCTGCCCCGTGATCTTCGTATCCTCGTCGCCGACCGGTGTATCCGGCACGGCGACCGGTGGTGTGTTGGCTTCGAGGATCGTGACCAAGACGGTGCCTATGTCCAACCCGTCATTCCCGTCGACCACTGTGAAGGTAAAGCTGTCGGTGCCGAAGAACCCGGCGGTGGGTTCGTAGCTCCAACTCCCGTCGGACGCGACGTTCGCCGTGCCGCTTGTCGCCCCGACATCGAGCGAATACGTCAGAGGATCGCCGTCAACATCCGTCGCCTGCAAGTCACCGGTGAGGGTCGTATCCTGCGGCCCCGTCCCGCTGTCGTCGGCAGCGACAGGTGCGTCGTTGACCGGCACGACAGTGACGTTGACCGTCACGACATCCACCCCGCCCTTGCCGTCACTTGCCCTCACATCGAAACTGTCGGAGCCATTGAAGTTCAGGTTCGGCACATAGCTGTAGCTGCCGTCGCCCTCCACTGTGACGCTGCCGTTCGAGGGGTCGGACTCCTTGCTGAGTGTGACCCCGTCGCCGTCAGCGTCCGTGGCAGTCACCTGCCCGGTGATCGTCGTATCCTCGTCGCCAACCGGCAGATCCGGCACGGCAACGGGCGGTGTATTATCGCTGCCGCCCCCGGTCGGGTCGTCGTAGGAGCCGAAGAGGATGCCGGAGTAGCTTCCGGTGCCGATGACCTCCACCAGATCGTTGTCGGGCCCGACAAAAATCTTGACCCGGTTGTTCAGCTCGTTGACCGAGTTGACGGACGCTCCGCCAAGATCGATTGCGTCGCCGCTCTGGTAGTCGACGAACTTGACCGCGTCCGTTGTGCCATTTTCCAGCAGTGCTTCGGTCAGCTTGAGGATGTCCGCGCCGGCACCGCCAGTGAACCGGTCCAGCCCGCCCCCCTGAACGAGGAAGAAATCCTCGCCTGCGCCGCCGAACACTTTGTCGTCGCCCGTGCCGTCCCGGAGGATGTCGTTGCCGGCGCCACCTTCGAGCCGGTCATCGCCCTCCTCGCCGTCCAGCAGGTCATCGTCGCCAAGACCCTTGAGCACGTCATTGTTTGCACGACCATAAAGCCCATCTCGCTGACCGTCCGCGCCGGTAAGCGTGTCCGCCGCCGGGGTGCCGATCTGCTCGACATAGTCGCTTGGCGGCTCGACCACCGTTTCGCCGATATAAGTCGTCTGGAGATATTCTTCGATCGCGTCGAATTCGCTCGTCGACAAGGCTCGGTTGAAGACGAGTGCCGCAGCCACCTTCATCGGTGTCTCGCCGCCGTCCAGGTTCTGACCGATGACAAGTCGCTCCATGACGGTGTTGAAAGACGCTGCGCCGGAGTCGATCTGCTCGCCGTTCACATAGTGCCGGTAGATTGACCCGTCGAACACCACGGCGTGCGAAACAAAGCCCCGCTCCTCGCCCGTCGCCGGGTCGTCCACCCCATCCACATCTGTCGCGAGGTCGCTGTTCCAGCCGTGGATGTTGAAGTCGTTCTCGTTCCCGTCGAGCGTCAGACCGAATGCCTGGTTGTCGCTATCGTTGCCGTAGACGAGGCCGGCGGCTTCGTCGTTAGTCACCGTTTCATAATCGACGACGAAGAACATGGTTCGCGGATCGTTGCCGAGTGCGAAACTGGTGAGAGAGTCGCTGCGCCCGATCGCATCTCCGACCCCGTCGAACACGATGGCCGGCTGCCCGGTTGGCGTCGCGTTCTCCACGAGTTGCGGGTCACCCTGTGCAGTCAGGTTATTGCCGTTCCCGGATTGGTCGAGCCATTCCGTAACGGTCGTGCCGTCCTCCCCAAGACCGATTTTGATGAAGGATTCCACCTGCATGACAAGGCCATCCGTCACCGGCAACCCGCTCACCTCCCCGACGCGGATCGGAATACTGTCGGATAGGACATCAGGCGCCTCGCCGTCCGAGATCGTCAGAACCGCGTTGAACAGCCCCACATCGGTGTAGGTATGCTGAACGACGATCTCGCCATCGGCATTCGGGCTTCCCTCCAGCGCAACGGAACCATCGCCGAAATCCCACGAATAGGTCAGGCTCTGCGGCGGATCGTCGACATCCGGATCATCAACCGTCGCAGTAAAGGTGACAACCAGTGACGGCTCTCCGAATGCAATGTCGGGCACGGCCGACAATATTTCCGGAGCGTCGTTTGGATCTCCCACCGTGATGTTGAACGGCGTTGCGAAAACCGTGTTGTCGCCATCGCTCACGGACAGTTGCGCCGAGTAATCCCCGGCTGCAGCATAGGTGTGGTCAACGGAGATCTCCCCCGTTGACGGGTCGACGGACGCATTGGTGATCGGCGCCGTTCCATCGCCGAAGTTCAGCGAATAGGTGACATTCGACAGTGGCGTGTCGGCGTCAGTGATCGTCGCAGAAAAAGTCACGTCGAGCGGCGCAGACGGGCCGAACCCGTCCGTTGGGTCGCCCTGGGCGTCTGTCACTTCGGCGGTGTCGATGGAGGGTGCGAAATCGCCCTGATAGACGATCCGCTGCACCTGACCGCCGGTTGCCGAGTAGTTGATGTAATAGAGCGCGCCGTCCGGCCCCTCGCCCAGGAAAACGATGAACGCCGCATCGGCAGAGATCTCGCTCGAAAACTCGTGCACCGCCTCGACTTCACGGCCGGTCTCGTCGAGTTCGAGGAACCGGATGTAGTTTTCCTCGTAGTTCCCGAAAAAGTAGACGCCATCGAACGCGTTCGGGAACATGTCCCCACGGTAGACGAAACCACCGGTCAGGGAGCTATGCCCGATGTCATAGATCGGCGCGGAGAAGTAATCGCCGTTCGCCGGGTCGGCGAGATCCTGATCCGGCTGCGGAAAATCATCCGGGTCGAAAACCGCGTTGCTGTTGTAAGATTTTACGCTGTCGACACCTTCCCAGAAATTCCAGCCATAGAAAGCGCCTGCCTGGTCGAGCGACGCAACGTGGACATCGTCGCGCGAGATGCCCCGGTTTCCGCCAACCTCGCCAATGTAGAGCAACTCGTTCTCTAGGTCCCAGTCAGCCCGGAACGCATTGCGCAAACCATAGGCCCAGATCGACGGATCGGGGGTCACGCCGGCACTCGGATACGGCCCGTCGATAACCCCGTCGACATAGGGGTTGGCGGGCCAGCCATCGGTGCCGTCGGGGATCGTGCCATCGCGGTTAACGCGGATGATCTTGCCGCTCGTGCTTTCCAGGTCGACCGAAACATCGTCGCTTCCGGCGCCCCCTTCCCCGTCGTTCGTCGTGTTAAACTTGTCCGACGTGGTCAGCCAGAGTTTCTCGTCCGGACCGAAATCAAGCCCGGCACCATAATGCGCGGGGCTCGAGATATCGTCGGTATCAATCCACACCAGTTCTTCGCTTCCGGTGTCTGCCCGACTGGTCAGCCCGCCGGCATTCTCCTGGTGCTCGAAGCGCCCAATGACCGCATGATTGGTGTCGGCAGAGCGCGAGTAAAAGAGGTAGATGTGATTATCGCCGGTTTCGCCGGTCGGATCGAAATCCGGCGGCACGGCGATCTCCAGCAGACCGCGCTCCTGCCCCGAATTCACAACGGAACTGATATCGAGATAGGTCTCGAACTGCCCCGTCTCGGGGTCAGCGATGAGGACCTTGCCTTCCTTTTCCACGACCAGCATCCGACCGTCGGAAAGGAACTCCAGCGCGATTGGCGCGATCAGCCCTGTTGATATGACACTCTCTGTGTTGAACTCATCAAGCGAGAAATCAGCCACTATTACCCCCCAAAAACACCTGCTGCCCGCAGGCTCCCCTCAGCCACCTCAAAACGTTTCTGTCAAATTGCAGCGAGGCTAACGGCGAAGCCAGCCGAAACACAACCTTTTCCTTAAGAAACTGTCCATTTCCGGGGATGGGGCAATCGGGCTCGGGCCCCCTCTGGCGGGATGCACCCCGCGCCGGAACAAGGATGGCCGACGACCAGTCCGAGCCATGAACCGGCGGTCATTAAGCCATGGCCGTGCCGGTACGATCCGGAAGGCCATGGTGTTTTGGGCCGGAGTTTGGGACCGAAGCAGTAAGACCAATGACGAATGTCAGAACTGGCCGAAACGGCAACGGCGCACGGTGTCGGCAACGTCGCGTTGGGGCCGTTCGAGCACCAACTCTCGCCTCCGGGAGGCACGCATGAGCGTATAGCGGCCGAGCACCTGGATACATCGACCACGCGCTTGGTCGACACATGCCTTCTCGCAACCAATCCGACTGGAGCCAGACGTCATGCGCCCATCAATGCGTGAATTGCACTCGTTGGGGGCGGGTATCGGAGCCCGAACGCGTGCCGGTATGTTACGTTGACCAACACCCTGGCCACTGATTGCGTTCTCGCGTGAGTAACTTGCCCGACAACTCCGCGGGCGCCGACCGCCATAGGAACGGTCAGCCGATTTCGTCCCTTTCGCAGGTGAGGCCGGCGCCGTTTGGCGGCGTGAACATTGCCTCATTCCCCTTGGACCAGAACTCGACAGCCTGACCGAACCAGTCCGAAGATGCGTATTTCGCGCCGGATGCCGCAGGAACCTGAGGCAGGACAACTGCGTTTTCCCGCCACCGAAGTACAACCATCGGCTCCGCCGTCGTAACGAAGCTTACGCTGAGGGCTGCGCCCAATCCGTCGCAGACGTAAGGAAACGGTCCGTCCGACGCCCCAGCTTCGCTTCTTGCATTGGCGTACCCGGTTCGGATCGCGTCAATCCGGAATGCGTATTCCACCGCGATACATCGCTCCAAGCCAAGATCGGACTTCCAGCACTCGTCCCGGCCCTTGATCCAGCCGCGCTGTTCAGCCTTCAGCAAGCTGATCCGTGACTCGTCCATGTTGGGCCCGTTCAACGCGAGCGCGTAGAGCCGTGCAAGCTCAACGTCCATTTCCGATAGAGCCGAAGATTCACACACCGCGACCTCCGCGCCGTGTTCGGCCTTTCCGCAGTCGAATGCGGGTTGGGCATTGGCAAGCGGCGCTGAAATGGCGAGCAAGCCAAACAGGCAGATCCGGGGCAAGTCGGACAAAGCATCCTCCGATATCATGCGAACTGAGCGAAGTATGTCGGATTCGCAACCGTTGGCCAATGTGCGGTTCACACGACTCTTTTCGTGCTATGATACCCGCGGGGCGGAAACCGCATACTCGGGCGCGAGAAGGCCATGGCTTGAAAGGAGCGTCCATGATCATGCGCATATTCCAGGTATCCACCCATCCCGGCAAAGAGGCCGAGTTCGCGGAGTTTTTCCACAAGACGGCAATCCCAATGATGCAGTCGACGCCCGGGCTTCTGCAGCTCCTACCGGGTACGCCTCATGGTGACCATCCGACCGAGTTTTCGATGGTGATGGTCTGGGACAGCCTCGAATCTCTCAAAGCATTTGTCGGCGAAGACTATACCGAGGCCCATATCGACCCGTCCGAACGGGATCTGGTTCGCTTCCGGAGAATTTCGCACTACGAGCTAGCGGACGCCTGATGACGGCTGTGTAGTAATCGCTCGTGGCTTTAACCGGGCGTCAGCGCCTAAACGCAGGGATCTTGCCCCGGTTTAGCAAAACCGTCGTCATTACGTGAACTAGTGGTATCGAACGCAGTAGGCGACCCACCGATGCAATCGCAATTGACCGAGGATATCTGCCATGCCCCACGTCGACTTCAACCGTACATCCGTTGTCGGAACAGTTTTCCTTCTGACCCTTGCAAGCCAAGGCGCACAGGCCCAGACGTATTCCGATGACGCAGGTGGATCAGTGACTTTCTATGGCCAGGTCAGTCCAACCTACCAGTCCTTCGACGATGGCTCCGAGAGCTTCGGCAACCTCGCCGACAATTCGCATTCCAACACCCGCGTCGGGTTGAACATTGACCAGAGGCTGCAGGGCAACACCGCGTTACGGTTCAATTTCGAAACCGCGCTCGGCGCGCCCGGTTCGTCCAGTTTCAGCCAGGAAACCGACCCGATCTGGAACTGGGAGAAGACTGACCTGCGAAAGCTCGAACTGATCTGGTCGGCCGACTGGGGCACCGTGTGGGTGGGCCAGGGCAGTCAGGCTACCGATGGGACCGACTCCATGGACCTCTCCGGGACAACGATCGCGTCCAGCCGAGCGGTCGGAGATTCCGCCGGCGGATACTTCTTCCGCCAGACGGACGGCGACATATCAGGCGTGAAGATAGGCGATGCTTTTGCGCACTATGACGGTACCCGCCGAATGCGCATTCGCTACGACTCACCCAAATTCGGCGGTCGCTCGGATGATACCGGGATCAACTTCGAAGCCTCGTATGGCTACGAAGCCCTGAAAGAAGACGACGACAACACATACTACGACGTGGCCGCTTATTATGCGGAGGTCTTCGATTCCGTCGAAGTCGCCGCCGCGGCTGGTTATCTATGGATCGAAGGCGATGACAGCACGACCGAGAACTGGAGCGCTTCGGTTTCCCTTCTTCACACCCCATCGGGTCTGAACGGTTCAATTGCCGGTGGCGGCAACCCAGATGGCGGGAGCTTCTTCTATGCCAAGGGCGGGTGGATTGCGGATCTCTTCAACGTTGGCGCGACGGCCTTCTCCATTGACTACGCCAACGGCACGGACAACGTCTCCGACGGCGCCGATGCAGAAATGTGGGGGATTCAAGCCGTCCAGAAATTCGACGACCAGAATCTCGAAGCCTATATCGCCTATGCCGACTACTCCTTCGCCGACAAGTCCGACGTAGAATACAAGGACGCGAACTCGGTTCTTGCCGGCGTTCGTTGGAAATTCTAGACGACCGGCTTGCTTCGCGAACACGAAGACCAGCGGACGGTAACGCTCCGCTGGCCTGTTCGTATATCTAGCGATACTCGCGGATCTCATCCGATCATGCCGCGCCCCGGACCGTAGGTTTCTTCGTAGTGTCGCGCGAGCCTTGCCAGACCGATCCGCAGCACGATCTTCCCGGAACGCGCCGACCACCCCAGGCGACGTTCCGTCGCTTCGAGCCCCTCGAGAAAGCAGCAGCAGCGCAGAACCATGTCGCCGAGCCCTGGCCCGAGTTCATGCAGGGCACGGGCAACACGATCCCGCGCGCCCTCCGGGCCCGACACCGGATCACCTGAACCGAACCCTCCGCGGGCACCGCCCGTCAGGAAGCGTTCCCAGTTTTGTGCTACCCGAGGCCCCATCTGGGCCAGTTCGAAGTCCTCACGAAGCCGTTCGGCCGCGGCGACCATATCGGCCTCCAGGAACGGCTTGCCATCTTTGTCTCGGCGGCGCGACAAGTGGATGACGGGGCTTTCGGCCATATTGTACCGCACGCGGCGCGGGCGCGCTTCCTCATCGCCGGCGTCGTCGAGCACAACCCTGTGGCCCCAATCGCGGTGCTGGTCTCCGAATGGCGTCGGTGCCTCGGCGAAGCCGCCACCGGTGTCCTCACTGAGGAACCGTTTCAGCGCCGAGCGACCGGCCGAAGTGATCGAGTAGCTGGCAACGCGGCCCGACGACCGACATGCGATCCATTCCTTCAGAGCGAAGGCTTGCGCAACCTGGCGATCAACGACTGCCGTTCGAGTGGTTTTTCCATCCGGCATTTCCCGGAGGACGGCCGCCTTGTCCATGTCGGGAGCCACGGCGAGCATGGCACCGCTTTCCGACAAGCGCCGCAGGATCCGGCGGGCCTCCCGAACGACTGTCGCCTCATCGCAGACAGGCGCACGGGCGTTGGAAGGAAGCGAGAAATGGGCAGTCATCGGGGCAGTCTCCTCAGGTCCAAGTCCGTTCACATAATCGGCCCTGAAATGAACTGCGCCCAAACTCGAGAGAACCTCATCCACCAGCGGGTCGTCCCGCCGCTGTTCGAAACGCCTTATCCTGCGAAGGATCGTCGAAGCATGGCACCCCTCGGCGCGTGCGACCTCGCGGATCGACACCCCCTGCTCGGTATGCCTTAGGTAGTGCATCGCGGCCTGTGGAACCCATCCGGGCACATCGCCCGTGAGATCTTCTTGTTCTTGGCGCTTCATGCAGCTCCCTTGACGTCTCCTGCTAACCAGCGTTCGCGTGTCCAATCCCTAGGGCCTTATTCGTTACGCACAGGTTAATTTCAGAACCTGTGGAAAGATTTGTTTAAAATTCACAATCAATTCTAAGGAGCGCGCGCGCTGATATCCACAGAACGCAACACCGCCACACATGTGCCACGCTTCCGTCACATTCACGGAGACATGCCATGACCGACTTCTGCCAGACTCTCGCATCCCTGCGTCGACCGCGCCTGTTGATCCGCGCCGCACGCCTTGGCGTGACTGGATACAACCGCAACCGGGACCTGAAGCGGATTACGAATGGCGAGCCCCCGCGTGAGAACGCCAAAGTCCTTCGGCGGCTAATGGCCATTGAGGCCGACCTCGAGCAAAGCCGCCAGGACGGCGAAGTTACTTATTCACCGGCGCGACATGTCGACATCCTGATTGCACTCATAGCGGAAGCGCAACTCTGGTTGCGTGTCGCGGCACCCACCTGATTCCGCGCGCGCGGTAATGCCCCCGGAGATCGCCACGTGGACACAACACCGGCGGCCTCCGGACACCCGGTGCGATTGCCGCGTTGGACAAACTCGCACCTGCGGCGACCTGCATTACTCCAGTCGAATTGCTTCCTTCACGCGCTCGGCCAGTTCCGCCGTCACGTCCACGCCATGCACTTCCCGTGCATGTTTCTCGGCAGCGCGCAGGATTTCCTCATCACTCTGCCCAC
Source organism: Tropicimonas marinistellae (assembly GCF_001509585.1). Lineage (GTDB taxonomy): Bacteria > Pseudomonadota > Alphaproteobacteria > Rhodobacterales > Rhodobacteraceae > Tropicimonas > Tropicimonas marinistellae. Next base: position 132,129 of record NZ_LNCI01000006.1, read on the forward strand.
GCGTCTCAAATCGGCAGCCAGGCATCACATCCCTGCATTTCATGACACGCGTCATCGACGAATCTCTCCGTGGCTTCCGTTGAACCCGCACGATACCACGAAACCGACGCATCACTTAACCCTACGTCATCATCGCTCTGCGACGCTTGGTGCAACCTTGCGTCAACGCAGTTTTTGACGCCTCGACAAAGATGCCGAAGGTGAGGATTAACCGCTTCCTCCTCGCGATTTCCCTTCCCTCGCCACGTTCCCACCGCAAAACACCTGCAGGTTTGATCGCAACCATTTCAAACCAAGGGTTCGCCGTGCCCCTACCTGACCGTATCACCGCCACGCTTCTGTTGGCGCGCCCGGCCGTCGCCGACGCGCCGGGATTGCGCGTTCATCTCAACGAGGTTCTTGGACCATCGGGGATGTATTTCGACCAATTTCCAGCACGACATGGAACAACATTGTCAGCAAGAGGACTCACGCTTGAGTTGCGCGAGCGCGACCTTCCGATGCCGCGCGCCCGGCTCGACCGCGCGCTCGCGTCGGGCCTGCCGGATATGCTTCACGAAGATTGGGCGGGGTTGGTCGCGCGCCATCGGGCAGCCATTTCGATGGAATTGCGGCGAGTCCCGATCACTGAGCGCCGTACGCGTGGACTGGACGCCGACGGAAATGAAGCGCCTCCGCCGAATGAAAGAGAGGCCGTCGACCTGATGCTGATGGCGGGCCATATCGCCGCCTCGTGGATAGCGCAAAGCACCCGTCCACTGGCTGTACACTGGGGACAGTCCGACCGGATCTTTCCGGCGGCGCGGTTCCGGGCCATGGAGGGAATGCTCTTTCCGTTACCGCTCTACCTGCACCCGTATCCGGTGGGCGAACAGCCCGAAGACCGGCAAATCCTGCCCGAGCTTGAGTTTGTCGGAGCTCCGCAGCTTATCGGCCACCGTCTCCGGACAGCCCCGGCCCGCGTTCGTTTCGACTGGATGATGAAGAGAGTTCTTGCCTTTGTCGCGCACGCACGCGCGAATGACTCGATCCTTGCCGAGGGTTCGGTCTTTGGTCTGGAGGACGGTGAGAGTATTTCCGTCCGGCGCACGCCCGACGGTGGCGTCGGGCTCGTATTGGAAGAACGAAATAACATGCCCGTCGCGCGCGGCGGCGAACGATACTTCCACCACGTCGCCTAGCGGTGTTTCGCTACCGCGCCGCGTTCCATCACGATGGTGTGGATTGAAAACACCACCGCATTGCTCTCCGGCAATCTGAACAGGCACTGACGTTCCGAACGAAGAAAGGTAGCGCTTTCAGCGTCAACGCGCTGCGAGTCTCTCTCTGAGCGCGGTTGAAACAGCGCGGGTTCGTGATACCAGAGCATGTTTGCACGCCACAGCGGCCTGTTGGGTTGAACCCCGTCCAATAACCGCTGGACGCGACGAGACAAAGCATCGTCATAGGCCGCAACTGGCCCATGTATCGCCGTCATTGGTCGGCCGAGTTTTTCCGCCAGCGTCCAGCTTGCAGGAAAGCACAACACGGCAGCCGCAAGCAGGTGTTCCTTTCCCCCGGAAGGTTTCAGCAGCAGGCAAAGGTCTTCTTGCACAAGACGCGCCAGTGTGAGTAACGGTGCAGATCGGTCCAGGTGGACCCGCCGCCCATCCGGGCAGCGCATGTACTCATCTTCTTTCCGGAAGTCCGTGCGTTCCAGGAGCTGCGCAACAACGAAGTCATAGAGTTCGAGCGCCGCGGGCATCGCATCCGCCGGCAATGCATGCACCAGGTCTGGAACGGAGTACAAGAGCCGCTCCCGCTCCGCCATCTGGCCCGGGTAGCTGTCCAGCACCCAGATCCAATCCTCCATATCGAGTGGCGAAATCCCCGGCAGCCGGCGGGTGCGCGGCTCGTCCCAGGGCGGCCGTGGAACCACCCGGTTGAGGATCGGTGTCGAAGTCGCAGCTTGGTCCATCGACCTATCCTCCCGGCGCGGGCATGCAGATACAAGCGCTTCCCTTGCGTCGTACCCGCAACAGATTGATTGGGACGCCGAAACATGCCGACCCAACTCGGCTGCCCCGGATCGCCGGGTCATCTGCCTCGTCTACGGGGGGTTCGAGAAACATCCTGATTGCGACCGGACAGGTCGCAAACGACACGGACAGACTAGCGAATTCGACCGGATCCTGTGCTGCAAGGAGCCGCAGGATGAACCTACATTCGAGAGATCGTCGAAAGATCGACCCAAGCCGGGGCGACTTTCTGCCCGATGGAACACCCAACGAAAACGACCGGGTCGAAATCGGCCCAACCCTGCTTGCATTGCGCGAATGGGATGCCGCCGGACTGATACAGCCGAACCTTGCCGCAATGCGAGAGTTCCGCTTGCAGCGGCTGACCGATCATATCGGGGCGCGCGACTATGGCGGATTGTTGATGTTCGACCCCCTCAACATCCGCTACGCGACAGACACAACCAACATGCAGCTCTGGAACGCCCACAACCCTTTCCGGGCCTGCCTGATCTGCGCCGACGGCTACATGGTTCTCTGGGAATACAAGAACGCACCATTTCTTGCCGACCATGCTCCGTTGGTTCGCGAAGTGCGCTCCGGCGCTTCAATGTTCTATTTCTCGGTTGGTGACCGCGGCCCCGAAGCGGCACAGGATTTCGCAGCACAAGTTGCGGACGTGCTGTCCAACCACGCCGGCGCAAACCGGCGCCTCGCCGTGGACAAGATCATGTTGCACGGGATGCGGGCGTTGGAGGCAACCGGCTTCGACGTATTCGACGGCGAGGAAGTCACCGAACATGCCCGCTCCGTGAAGGGACCCGACGAGATCCGCGCGATGCGTTGCGCGATCCACGCCTGTGAAGCCTCCATGGCGGTGATGGAGCGCGCTGCCTTGCCCGGCCGCACCGAAGACGAAATCTGGGCGGTGCTCCACGCCGAGAACATCAAGCGCGGCGGCGAGTGGATCGAGACCCGCCTGCTCAGCACCGGGCCACGTACAAACCCATGGTTTCAGGAATGCGGGCCGCGTGTGTTGCAGAACAACGAGATCCTCGCCTTCGATACCGACCTGATCGGCCCCTACGGCATCTGTACCGACATCTCGCGCACCTGGTGGATCGGCGATGCAAGCCCGCGGCAGGACATGGTGGACGCGATGCGGCATGCCCATGCGCATATCACCGAAAACATGGCCATGCTCAAACCCGGCGTGACCATCGCGGACCTCGTGCACGGTGGTCACAAGCTTGCTCCTGCCTATTGGGAACAGAAGTACTCCTGCAAGTTCCACGGCGTTGGTCTCTGCGACGAGTGGCCCCATGTGGACTACCCCGACAACTACCACGACGGCGCCTGGAACCATGAACTGAAGGCAGGCATGGTGCTATGCGTAGAGGCCTTGGTTGGAGAGGTTGGGGGCGATTTCTCGATCAAGCTAGAAGATCAGGTGCTCATTACCGAGAATGGCTTCGAAAAACTCTCCTCCTACCCGTACGACGCCCGATTGATGGGCACGGGTTGAGGTCGACAATATTGACCTCACGACGGGCAAGAGCGCCGCGATACAACATGCGCACGCGTGCCGCCCCCCACCGGGTCCGCGAAAAAGTGGCTGACCGCGACCCCGCGGATCAGAAGCGAACGACAAGACCACGGTGGTCAGAACCGAGTTTCGGCCTAAGCTCGCTGGCACCGCGTTTGCCTGCAGGAATCAAAACATGATCGATAGGCAATTGCGCTATCTGCTCCAACGGCAGTCCTTTCGGGTGGTTGAGCGGAAAGCTCATTCGAACTCTGCCTGCCCGTTCGGCACCCAGAGCCGTTGCAATCCGTCGAAGAGTGGATGACCACGGCACCATATTGAAGTCGCCGCCGACAATCGCGGGGCCGTCCAGACCTTGCATGACGGGCACAAGGTCATCGACCATGACACGCTGCCGTTCGGGCCAGGGCCAGTGCAGATGCACCGAGCCGACCCATAGCGGCCCTTCCGGCGCATCGACCCGCATGGCGGTGAAACCGTCTACGCAGAGTTTGCTGCCGTCGATGGTAGGCCAGCGCGAGGCGACGGCTGCGGTGCCCACGGGACCGTAATCGCAGTGATGGCTATACGGCAGAATATCCTTCAATTCCTGGAGGATCTTCGTGTGATCCACCGTCATCTCCTGCAGCGTCAGGATATCGGGTGCAATCTCGCGAATATCGGCGGTCAGCTCCGAAATGTCAGGATTTCGATAGCGCATGTTCTTCTGGTAGATTGTCGTATTCGGGGCCGCTGAGACGAATTCATAGCGCGTGTATCCCATTGCCGCCGGCGTCACTGCGACAGCAAGCAGGACCAGCCAGGCCGGAGAGGTCATGCCGGTTGCCCAGCCGATCAAGACCCAGAGTGCGCCAGCCCCTGCGATATGGCTGCGAAATACTGCGAGCGAGTCTCCTGCCGGGTGCAGCCCGCCCAGAAAGCTGCCGCACAGGGCGGCGAGACCGGTCGCTGCGACCAGCCAGAAGACAACACCCCACACCGACATTCACCCGCCTCCGATTACGATCCGTCACCATCGCGTGACGCATGTGACAAATCCCTTTCGTTCGATGTGCCTCAGCGCCACGCTCTGATCAAGCGTGCAGTCTTTCGGGGGACCAGAATGGAGAGAATTACCTTTACCGGCGCGCTTGGCGTGCCACTCGCCGCCCGGCTCGACAAGCCGGAGGGCCCGCACCTGGCAACCGCCATTTTCGCGCATTGCTTCTCCTGCTCGAAGGATATCGCTGCGGCCCGTCGAATTGCACAGCGCCTCGCCGGGATGGGCATTGCGGTTCTGCGCTTCGATTTCACCGGCCTCGGACACTCCGGCGGGGAGTTCGAGAACACCACGTTTTCGTCGAATGCCGCAGATCTGTCCGCCGCCGCCAGGTACCTGGACAACCGTGGCATGGAGCCGTCACTGCTTATCGGCCATTCGCTCGGTGGGGCAGCCGCTCTGAAGGCGGCGGGCGACATCGAGAGCCTGCGCGCGGTGGTGACCATTGGCGCACCGTTCGACCCGGAGCACGTCACCCACAACTTCGCCGATGCCCTACCAAGAATCGCGGCGGAAGGTTCAGCCGAAGTCGATCTCGGCGGACGTCCTTTTCGAATTGGCCAGGACTTCGTGCAAGATGTGATCGAATCCGATTTGACGTCGTCCATTTCGGGCCTGCGCAAAGCGCTTCTGGTGCTTCATGCGCCAAGGGATTCGGTCGTGGGCGTCGACAATGCCGCACGGATATTCCGGGCAGCCAAGCACCCCAAGAGCTTTGTCACGCTTGACGATGCGGACCACCTGATCAGCCGAGCGGAAGATGCCGAATACACTGCCGAAGTAATCGCCGCCTGGGCTGGAAGGTACCTCGATCTGCGTCCGCCGGCACCACCGCCAGGCGCGCCCGAGGGCGTGGTACGCGCGTCGGAAGCCGATCCTGACGGGTTCTTGCAAGACATCACGGGCGGGCCGCGCCACCACACGCTGGCCGATGAGCCATTGGCATATGGGGGCACCGACCGCGGCATGTCTCCCTATGGCTATCTTTCCGCCGCCCTGGCGTCTTGCACATCAATGACCATCCGGATGTACGCCCGCCGCAAGGCGTGGCCATTGCAGCACGTCGCCGTCGATGTGACCCATGCGAAGGTCCATGCGCAGGACAGCGACCTGACCGGTCCCAACAAGATCGACCGGTTCACGCGGTCCATCCGGCTGGACGGCCCCCTGAACGACGATCAACGCGCGCGACTACTGGACATTGCCGACCGCTGCCCGGTGCACAAGACACTCGAGGCCGGTGCCAAGGTGGAAACGACGCTCCTTTAGAAGCGGGATAGCTGTAAGGACAGAACGCCCCGCCCTCGTGATCGCCAGGGGGCAAATAAGGCTGGGCGGACGCGTCACAATTCTCGGTGTGGGCGTTTAGTGCCGATGGTGCAAGCGGCCGCCCGGACTCGTCTGGACATCCAGCCGCACCGGCGGCACTGTCGCGGCGGACGTTGGGAGGACGGGCATGCCGCCGCGCAAGATCATCATCGATACCGATCCCGGGCAGGACGACGCCGTGGCGATCCTGCTGGCACTGGCCAGCCCCGAGGAACTGGAGGTGTTGGCGATCACCACCGTCGCAGGGAACGTGCCGCTGGCACTTACCTCCCGAAACGCCCGCGTGGTCTGTGAACTTGCGGGACGGACGGACATCCCGGTGCACGAGGGCGCCACACAGCCGCTGAAGCGTGCGCTGGTGACGGCCGAGCATGTGCACGGCAAGACCGGGCTCGACGGCGCCGAGTTACCGGATCCGGAACTGGCCGTGGCGGCCCAACCCGCCGTGGAGGCCATCGTCCACCACATCCGCCGCGAACCGCCGGGCAGCGTCACACTCTGCCCGCTTGGCCCACTCACCAACATCGCTCTCGCTCTTCAACATGCGCCGGACATTGCGGAACGCCTTGCCGGAATCGTGTTGATGGGTGGCGCCTATTTCGAGGTGGGCAACATCACTCCGGCCGCCGAATTCAACATTTATGTCGATCCGGAAGCTGCTGAAATCGTGCTGAAATCCGGCGTTCCAGTCACGATCCTGCCGCTCGACGCGACCCATCAGGCGCTGATCACCAAGGAGCGTCTGGACGCCATAGCCGCAATTGGCACGCCCGTCACCGAAGCCGTCGCTGGTTGGATGGATTTCTACGAACGGTTCGATCTGGAGAAATACGGCAGTGCCGGTGGGCCGCTGCACGACCCCTGCGTCATTGCCTACCTGCTGCGTCCCGATCTGTTCGAGGGCAGGCACATCAATGTTGAAATCGAGACGGGCAGCGACCTGACACGTGGCATGACCGTTGCCGACTGGTGGCGCGTGACAGATCGCGCGCCGAACGCGACCTTTATCGGTACGGTGGAGGCAAATGGGTTCTTCGCATTGCTGACGGAAAGGCTGGCCCGCCTGTGACGATCGAACTCGCGCCATACAGCCTCGACTGGGCATGGCAAGCCGATCAGGAAGCGGATCGCTGGAGCGCGGCGCTCGGCGACGCATTGGTAACTGTCCACCACATCGGGTCGACCGCGGTTCCGAACCTGGCGGCGAAACCCATCATCGACCTGCTGCCGGAGATCGCAGTAGGCATCGATCCGGATAGACTGCGCGGCGCGGTCGAAGGCATGGGCTACGAATGGTTGGGCGAATATGGGCTGCCACGCCGCCGATACTGCCGCCGCGACGATCCAGCGACGGGTCGGCGCGTTATTCAGGCCCATTGCTGGGTTTCCGGCGACCCGGAAATTCTCCGCCACCTAGCCTTTCGGGATGCCCTGCGCGCCGATCCGCTTTTGATATCGGGTTATGAATCGCGCAAACGCCATTGCGCCTCACTCCACCCGAACGATACGGAAGCCTATTGCCGGTGCAAATCCACGTGGATCGACACGGTCGAGGCGAAGGCCCTGGAGACCAAAGCATGAAGACCAAGCTGCACATGGCCCGCAAGGATGACCTGCCGAAGCTCACCGGGATGGTCGAAGCCTTTCACGCCGAGCACGGGATCGTGCAGGACGAGGAAACCCGGCTGGCCGCCCTTCTTCCTCTGCTCGAAGGCAGCCCGTTGGGAGTGGTCTACATCATCGGGCCGCGCAATGCGCCGGTGGGGTATGTCGCTATCAGTTTCGGCTGGTCCATCGAGATGGGCGGGATCGACGGCTTTATTGACGAGATCTGGATCCGTCCGGCCGTACGCGACAAGGGCATGGGCGGCGAGGCGCTGTCGGCCCTGATCCCCGCGTTGCGCGATGCTGGCGTCAAGGGACTGCATCTGGAGGTAGATCGAGAAAGCCCTGCCGACGGTTTTTATGAGCGCCTGGGGTTCGAGCGGCGAGACCGATACTGCCTCATGACGGCTGATCTCCGGCGATCCAAGCCCTAGGTTGGGGCTAGAACACCCACAGGCGTTTCGCAGGAACCGAAACCAAGTTACCCGAATGGCTCGGCTTCCCTGTGCTCGCGGGGGAGCGATACCTCGGACTTGCATGTCCTCCACCTGACAACGCGGCGCCATCGCCCTATGTATCGAGGGAAGGAGACGCCCATGCCGCTCGAAATCCCTTTTGACAACAGCTATGCGCGCTTGCCGGAACGCTTCTTCGTTCGGCAGTCGCCGGTGCCGGTGAAGGCGCCGGAGTTGCTGCTCCTCAACCGCGGGTTGGCGGCGGAATTGGGGCTGGACGCCGACGCCCTGCAAACCCCGGACGCGGTGCAGATCCTGGCGGGCAACGCGGTCGCTGCGGGCTCCGATCCGCTCGCGCTGGCATATGCCGGGCACCAGTTCGGTGGTTTCTCCCCTGTGTTGGGCGATGGACGGGCACTGCTGCTGGGCGAAGTGGTGGACCGCCAGGGCAAACGCCGAGACATTCAGCTGAAAGGGTCCGGTCGGACCGCCTTTTCCCGCCCAGGCAGCGACGGTCGCGCACCACTTGGCCCGGTTCTCCGCGAGTTCATCGTGAGCGAAGCCATGGAAGCGCTCGGTATACCCACAACGAGGTCGCTGGCCGCGGTCGCGACGGGAGAGCGGGTGATCCGCGGTCAGGCCGAACCGGGCGGCGTGCTGACGCGGATAGCCGCGAGCCATATCCGCATTGGGACCTTTCAGTATTTCGCAGCACGTGGCGATACCGAGGCGCTGCAAATCCTGACCGACCATGTGATTGCGCGCCATTTTCCGGAGGCGTCCGGCACTCTGGACCTGCTTGACGCGGTGATCGCGCGGCAAGCGCAACTCGTGGCGCAGTGGATGGGCGTGGGGTTCATCCATGGGGTAATGAACACCGACAATACGTCCATCTCCGGCGAGACCATCGACTTCGGACCTTGCGCCTTCATCGACACCTTCGTCCCCAATACGGTCTATTCCTCTATCGACCACCATGGGCGCTATTCCTACCAAAACCAGCCCGACATTCTTGCCTGGAATCTTGCCCAGTTCGCGACGGCCCTGCTACCGCTCATGGGAGCGGATCGCGAAGCGGCGATTGCATCGGCGCAGGCAACCATGGAGCTGTATCCGGACCGGGTGCGCGGCGCGTGGTGCGACGTGTTCCGGCGCAAACTTGGGCTGACTCGAGACGAAGAGGGCGACGAGCGCCTGATCGGCGACCTGCTATCACGCATGGCGGCCGGTCAAGCGGATTTCACCAATACGTTCCGGGCGCTGGCAACGGGCAACGCGCGTGACCACTTCGTGCAGCCGGAGAGTTTCGATCAATGGGAAGAGAATTGGCGGTCCCGTTTGAGGCGCGAGCCTGAGCCGGGCGCAGAGGCCGTTGCGGAACGCCTCAGGGCCGCCAACCCGGCGATCATTCCGCGCAATCATCGCGTCGAACAAGCGCTCTCCGCGGCATCCGACGGCGATCTTGCTCCGACAACGCGGCTCATCGGCGCGCTGTCGCGTCCCTTCGAGGACCCACCCGCCGATCTGGAGGATCTGACCCATCCACCGACAGACGACGAAAGGGTCTACCGAACCTTCTGTGGCACCTGAGCGGCCGCCTCGGGCACACGCGGCGCACGGTTGATAAGGAAAAGTCCGAACGCAACGAGCGCCAGCGCGCCGATCATCGATGGCGAGAGGGGCTCATCGAGGAGCAACCACCCCATCGCGACACCGAAGACCGGGGAGAGGAAACTGAAGGCCGCAACCGACGCCGGCGGATACACCGAGAGCAGCCAGAGCCAGGCGGAAAAACCGAGTGCAACGACGAACACCGCCTGAAATCCAAGACCCCACCAGTGAATCGCTTGCGGCTCTCGTAGCAAGTCGCCGAAGAGCGGTGAGAGCGCGAGCAGGATCGGCGCGGAGATTCCCACCTGCCACATCAACTGCGTTTCCGGCGATACTTCCCGTACCATCGTTCCGCGGGCGCACAGCGCCATTCCGGCCCAGGCCATCGAGGCTCCGAGCGCACAGAGATCACCGGCCAGGTTCCCCTGCCCGGCCGCTCCGTCGCGACCAACAATCGCCGTGGCAACGCCGAAAAACGCGATGAGCAACCCGGCCAACCGACGCGTTGTCAGGCGCTCGCCGGGCAACAGGAAATGCGCTGCAATCCCGAACCAGACAGGCATGGAATAGAAGATCACGGTGGAGCGGATCACCGTGGTCAAGTCCAGCGCCAAGAAGAGCAGCAGGAACTCGAACGTGAAGGCGATGCCCATGCCGATCCCCCCTGCCCAGGTTGCACGCGCCAGAACCAGCCGCTCCCCGCGCATGCGGAGCATCAGCCACAGGACGGGCACTGCTCCAAGCGATCGCAAACCCGCCCAGAACACCGGCTGAAGCCCCTCGTTCACAACCTTGATGATCACCTGGTTCACACCCAGAAACGCCGAGAAACCGATCAGGGCAATCGCCCCGAAGGCATCGATCCGGTCCTTGCGTTGCATCCTGCCCACCTGTCCTCACGTCTGCTCCATGCCGCTTGTTCCACACCTGCCGCATTGTCAATCGCCCCGTCGGCAAAGCGACCCGCCTGCAACGCTCCTGCGGTTGTTGGGCGATTTTGCGTGCAATTCGTTTCCATGCCTCGCGTGGCTCGGATAGCTTTGGCGACAACAACAAGGTCGGGAGGCATCGAGTGCCCGAACGAGCAGATATCCGCATTCGCGCAGTGACACCCGCCGACGAGGCGGCGTGGCGGCGCCTGTGGTCGAGTTATCTGGACTTCTATGAAACGAGTGTCAGCGAAGAGGTTTTCGGTTCATCTTTCGCCCGCCTCCTTTTGGAGGAAGAGAATGAATTTCGCGGTCTGTTGGCCGAGATTGACGGTGAGCCGGTCGGGTTGGCTCATTTTCTTTTCCACCGACACATGTGGCGAACTGAAAACGTTTGCTACCTGCAGGACCTTTTCGCCGATCCGCAGGTGCGTGGGACCGGTGTCGGCCGAGCATTGATCGAGGCGGTATATGCGGCCGCGGACGAGGCAGGTTGCCCATCGGTCTACTGGTTGACGCAGGACTTCAATACCCAGGCCCGACAGCTCTACGACCGTATCGGCACGCTCACCCCCTTCATCCGCTACAACCGGAGGGTCGCGTGAAGTTACGAGCGCTCGCGGCTGCGATGCTGGCGATGGCCGTAGCGGCCTGTACCCCCGCGCCGTCGGCCGACATCGCGCAACGCCGGGCGGTCGCAGCGGTGCCATTGCCGCCGATGCGGGCCTTCGATGCGCCGCGGTCGCGGCCATCGGTGCGCACCAATACGCAACTTGCGGGTGACTTTCTCGATCTCACGTTCCGGCTTGAAAGCGGACGGGAGATCGATCGCCTGACGCGTTTTTCCGGAGAGATAACTGTCGGACTACGCGGCCCGGCGGACGCGACGCTTAAGCGAGATCTGGCGCGGCTGCTGACTCGATTGCAGCGCGAGGCAGGCCTGCCGATCCGTGCCGCCCGGCCCAACGAAACGCCCTCGATCATTGTCGAAGTGCTACCTCGTCAGAAGCTCCAGCGCGCCGTACCGCAGGCAGCCTGTTTCGTCGTCCCGCGCGTTAGCGGTTGGGATGAGTTCCGCCGTCAGCGACGGACGGGCGCAGTGGATTGGACAACGTTGGAGCGGCGCGAGCGTGCGTCCGTGTTCCTTCCAGGCGACGTTTCCCCGCAGGAAGCGCGCGATTGCCTGCATGAGGAGATCGCGCAGGCGCTCGGGCCGCTCAATGACCTGTACAGGCTACCGGACTCTGTCTTCAACGACGACAACTTCCACACGGTGCTGACCGGGTTCGACATGCTGATGCTGCGTGTCACCTACGATCCCGCGCTCTCAAACGGGATGAGCAAGCAGCAGGTGGCGGCTGCCTTGCCCGGTATTCTGGCGCGGCTCAACCCGGCGGGCCAGCGCTCCGGGCCGCCGCCAAGCCCGCCAACACCCCGCATATGGATCGACGCAATAGAGGACGCACTGTCACCGCGCGGCACGCCGGCGCAGCGCCGCGCCGCGGCCCGGCGCGCGGTCGATCTCGCGGACTCAGCCGGCTGGCGCGACACACGCATGGCGTTTGCGCTTTACGCGCTCGGCCGCCTCTCGCTCAATCGGGAGCCGGAGCTTGCGCTCAGCTCGTTCCTCGATGCTGCCGCGATTTATCGCAGCCTGCCGGACACACAGATCCAGGCCGCCCACGTGGCGATGCAACTCGCGGCCTTTTCACTCAGTGCCGGACAATCCGGCGCCACCATCGGGCTTATCGACGAGAGCCTGCCGGCCGTGCGGCAGGCAGAAAACGCGGCACTGCTTTCGACGCTCATGATGATGCGGGCCGAAGCGCTGGATTTGCAGGGCAAGACCTCCGCAGCGCGCGCCGAGCGAAACGAGGCACTCGGATGGGCACGCTACGGCTTTGGTGCAGATGACGTCGTCCGCGCGCGCGCAACGGAGATCGCCGCTCTTGCCCCCGGACCGTCCGACCGATAAGCCGCGCGGGAAAACTGCGGGAAGCTAAGAATGTTCGTGATACTCGGCGCAATAGGTGGCGCAATCTGGGGCGGATACCTCGCGCGGAAGCGGGGCGGCACTTGGGCCGATGTCGCGCAATATGCTGCCGGTTTCGCCATTGCCCTTTCGCTTCTTGGCTTCTTCGTTACGATTTTCATCGAACGCGTAATCACCGGCGTGTTCTAGACCAGCGAGCGGGGCGCTCCCGCCCTTCCCCACGCGCTAACGCGCTCGGGAAAAGCGTTGGGCCGGGCGCCCTTCGGGCGCAGCGTACCGCTGGACCGTGCGCTCCCAGGTGCGGGTCCAACCGTCGCGCTTGACCCCGGCGCTCTCCCGGCCAAAGCTGACCCAGCATTTTCGGAGCCCGGCGCATGTTCCTGCATTTCTTCCAGACCCTCCGCGACGGCGGCGTGCCAGTGAGCCTCCGCGAGTACCTCGCATTCCTTGAAGGCGTGGCAGCTGGGCTCGTAACCTACGACATCGATGGATTCTACTACCTTGCACGGACCGCCATGGTGAAGGATGAGCGCCATCTCGACCGGTTCGATCGGGCGTTCGCGGCGGCATTCGAGGGCCTCGAAAAGATCACCCTCGGGCAAATGCTGGAAGGCGTTGACTTGCCTGCGGACTGGCTTCGGAAGATGGCGGAAAAACACCTGACACCGGAGGAAATGGACGAGATCGAGGCCCTCGGAGGTTTCGACAAGCTCATGGAGACGCTCAAGCAACGTTTAGAGGAACAGGAAGGCCGGCATCAGGGCGGCAGCAAGTGGATCGGGACGGCGGGCACCTCCCCGTTCGGCGCCTATGGCTACAACCCCGAGGGCGTCCGGATCGGCCAAGACAAGGGCCGCCATGGGCGCGCCGTCAAAGTCTGGGACAAGCGGGAGTTTCGCAACCTTGACGATACGGTCGAACTGGGCACGCGCAATATCAAGGTCGCGCTCAAGCGCCTCCGCCAATGGGCCCGACACGGGGCGCAGGAGGAACTCGACCTAGACGAAACCATCCGCGCAACCGCAGATCACGGGTATCTCGATGTGAAGATGCGGCCCGAGCGGCACAATGCTGTCAAGGTATTGCTCTTCCTCGACGTGGGCGGCTCCATGGACCCGTTCATCCGCATTGTCGAAGAACTGTTCTCCGCCGCACGAGCCGAGTTCAAGCATCTCGAACACTTCTACTTTCACAATTGTCTCTACGAGGGTGTCTGGCGCGACAACGTCCGGCGCTGGAGTGAACAGACGCCGACCTGGGACGTGCTCAATACCTATGGCCCGGATTACAAGTGCATCTTCGTCGGCGATGCCGCGATGAGCCCGTACGAAATCCTCCATCCGGGAGGGGCCAACGAACACTGGAACGAGGAATCCGGCGAAACCTGGCTCCGCCGGTCGCGGGAGCAATGGCCGGATACGCTGTGGATCAATCCCACCCCGGAACGCCACTGGAAATACACGCAATCGATCGAGATGATCCGTCAGATCGTTGACGACCGCATGGTGCCGATGACGCTTGAGGGAATTGACCGCGGAATGCGCATTCTCACCTAACGAGGAACTCGCCTGCGGCAACCGGATTTGTTGCGGGCTCTGTCCGTGCATGTTAGCGCTATCGACGTCGCGCTCTTCCGGGTAACCTCATGACATTTCCTCGTGGCGTGCTGCTGTTTCTGGCAGCGACCTTCTTTGGCACTGCGATGTCCGCGTGCATTCGACAGGTCTCGGGAGATGTCCCGCTTGGACAGATTATCTTCTGGCGCTCGGCCACAGCGCTTCCGCCGATCATTGCGTACATGGCCCTGTGCGGCGACTTCCCGCGCGCGATGACAACCCGGCAGCCGAGACTGCATCTGACGCGCAACCTCTTCGGCGCGCTCTCCATGGCCTTGTCATTCGTGTCCCTCACCTACCTTCCGGTGGCCAATGCGCAGGCGCTGGCTTACCTCACGCCCGTTCTGACGCTTCCCATCGCCGCCGTGATTGCCGGCGAGCGGCCGGGGCGTCGGGTGATCAGCGCGCTGGCGCTTGGCGTGGTTGGCGTATCGGTGATGATCGGCGGCGCGATCCGGATGCCAGGAGACGGCGCGGCGATCGGCGTTGCTGCCGGCCTCGGCTTCGCGGCGACCATGGCGTTCGTGCGCGTGCATATCCGCGGTATGACCAGGAGCGAACGCCCGGCGACAATCGCTTTCTACTTCGGTCTGACCGGATCACTGATCGGATTGGCAAGCTGGCCATTCGGCTGGATAGCGCCTAATCCGACGACTATGGCGCTGCTTGTAACGTCAGGAATACTCGGTGCGTTCGCCCATATCTGCGCAACCGAGGCTGTGGCGCGAACAGCCGTGTCCACGATTGCGCCGTTGGAATACACGGGGCTCATCTGGGCGCTTGGTTTCGATATCTTGCTACTCGGAGATCCGCCAGCCCCGGCAAGCCTTGCCGGAGCGGCCGTCATCCTTTTGGCCGTGCTCGTCGTGGCGCGGTCCGGCGAGCAACCGGCCGGCAACAAATGAAAATGAGCGTCAGGTTCGGGAAAGCCGCATCATTCGCACCGAGGCCAAGGCCGGTATATTGTTGTCCGACGCCAGATCCTCGACGGCAAGCCAGTCGTCGTCTTCCACTTCCTCGACCATCTCGTCCTTTTGCCCCGGTTCAGGCGCGGGCAAGAATGCCAATGTGAATGCGGACGCCGCGATTGCCAGACTCACGATTGCCGCAGGCACGAGTGCCAGTGCCATGTGCATCTGGATCATTTCGACAGGTGGTTCGAATGCCGCCACAGCAACGCCGGCCATTGGCCCAAGCACAAATATCAAGGCCACAACGAGGCTGAACAGCACGGCGAACGCTTCCATGGGCGATACCGGATCGCGGAGCCAGTCCGGAGTTGTCTTTGGCAACAGGAAGTAGATGCAGAGCGAGCCACAGATAAGCCCGACGCTGATGTTGAGCCCGATTGGCCGGTTGTTCGCGAGACCGGTCAAAACCCCGGCGGCAATGGCAAGAAAATAAATAAATCCACAGGCGCCAAGCAGGTGCAGCCCGAGGCCGTGAACGAAGCAGATGTATTTACGCATGTCACAAGGACCCGTTTATACCGATTTTATTAACGTCTTTCTGAGGGCAGAATCTGGCGGAAACGTGCTGATGATGAGGAAACCTCGTGCCGGGTTGTCCATTGTGCCGAAGAAAACCATATAGTTTCCATGTTGAAGCTGATGCCCCTGCTCCTCGTGCTCCTCTACGGGCTGGCGATGTACCGTTTTTCCGCCTGGCGAACGGCACGAGAACTCGACGCGCGATCTTCCGAACTTGCGGACATGCGCCTCAGGCGCTTGACCGACCGGATGGCCGAGGCGCTCGACCTGGAACGGATCAGGGTCCATATCTACGAGGTCGCGCCGATCAACGGACTCGCTGCCCCGGACGGCCGGATCTTCATCACCCGCGGTTTTTACGACCAGTATCGGGCGGGCAACGTGACCGCCGAGGAACTTGCCAGCGTGATTGCGCATGAACTGGGACACGTTGCTTTGGGGCATTCGCGGCGGCGGATGATCGATTTCTCGGGGCAGAACGCGATCCGGATGGCGTTGGCGACCGTGCTCAACCGGTTTTTGCCGGGTCTCGGAGTGTGGATTGCGTCGATGCTGACGTCGCTTCTTGCCGCGCGGCTGAGCCGACAGGATGAATTCGAAGCCGACGCCTACGCGTCCGCACTTCTGGTCAAGGCCGGTATCGGCACCGAGGCGCAGAAGAGCTTGTTCGGAAAACTGGAGCATCTGACGGGTAACCTTGGGGCAGGTACACCTGCCTGGCTGTTAAGCCACCCGAAGACGGGACAGCGTATCGCCGCAATCGAGTCACGAGAAGCGCGTTGGTCAGCACCGAGAAAGTAGCCAAGCAACAAGGCGACGGTTCACTGTGCTGTTGGATTCGTTCCCAGCAGGATCAGGGAAGGTTGTCTTTGTTCTTCCGCGGACGCGATGGCGCGGATACAACCGGGGGAGGTTCGAGAGAAATCCACCATGTCCGACCCCCGCGCGACCCCACCGCTCATGAGCTCCGACACGTTTCGGTGGGCCGCTTTGGTTTTGGTCACCGCGCTTATCACGTTGCTCTTCTTTGGCATGATCCGGGGATTTCTTATCTCGCTGATCATGGCGGCGATTGTCGCTGAGATGTCGCGCCCGCTGTTTCGGCGTGTGTGCGATCTCGTCAAAGGGCGTCGAAACGTTGCCTCGGCCATAACGCTCACCCTGATCATCGTTCTGGTCATCGCCCCGGTATTTCTGATCGGCACCGTGGCCGCAGAACAGGCGCTCTCGCTTCCGCGAACGGTCGTGCGGGTATTTAACAACCTCGCCGAACAGAGCCAGACCTGGGATGTTCCGGACTGGCTGCCGTTCGACGAAGACATGGGTCACTTCGGACCCGAGGTAGTTTCGAAGATCAGCGACCTGGTCAGCGCCGTCGCCCGCTACATGGTCGGAACCATGTCCGCGGTGACCCGTGGCACCGCGCTCCTTTTCCTTGATACTTTCATCTTCATCTACGCCCTCTTCTTTTTCCTGAAGATGGAGGTGCCGGTCATGCAGCAGATCCTACGCTTCACCTCGCTTGCGCCGGACACACAGCACAAGCTGGCCGACCGGGCGATCTCTGTCAGCCGGGCGACGATCAAAGGCGTCCTTGTGATCGGCATCGTCCAGGGCCTGTTGGGCGGCATCGGCTTCTGGGTCGCTGGAATCGAAGGCGCGACATTCTGGGGCGTCGTTATGGGTATCGTGTCGATCATTCCCGGTGTCGGCCCAAGCCTCGTTCTGGCAATCGGCGTGCTTTACCTGTTTGCGGTGGGGAACATGGCTGCTGCTATCGGGCTTGCACTTTGGGCCGGACTGGTGGTCACCACCATCGACAATATCTTGCGACCGATCCTGGTCGGACGGGACACTCAGATGCACGACATCCTGATTCTCGTCTCAACGTTCGGCGGGCTGGGAATGTTCGGCGCAGTCGGTCTTGTGCTGGGGCCGGTCGTCGCGGGCCTCTTCGTCACGATATGGACCACACTCGCCGAAGCCGTCGTCGCGAACTCACCGGAACCGGAAGCCGAGACCGCTGTGGGTTCGGACAGCGATGCCGTAGAGTCCGCCTAGCTTGACGCTGAGCGGGCAGTTCGCGCCTGCCAGACGGCTGATGTCTCCGCTCGGATGATCCGCGCGATCAAAGCGCAATCATCGAGGCTGAAGGTCAACGGCAGGCGCATGTCAATAAGTCCGGCCAGGATGCGATCGGTCCTCGGCAGAACACGCGGCGTCGCGTAGCGCCAGTGGTCGTAGCGCGACGTAAAGGCAATTGGCGTTTCGTCCCCAAACCACTTCAACTCCACACCACGGGCAGAACAGCGGGCCACCACCTCTCGCACTGCCGCAGCGGACCAGTCGCGCAGAAGGAATTGGATGGATGAGCCAACAATTGACTCGACCTCTGGCCGCTCGATTACCGTCAGGCCGGGTGTATTGCGCAGCCCCTCCTCTACCGCCGCGTAGCGCGCGTTCCAGGCGGCAACGCGCTCCGGCAAGCTCACAAGTTGCGGCCGCAGGATCGCGGCGCGGAGATTGTCCATACGGGCAGACATGTTCGGCGTGTCGAGCGTCAGGCCGTTAAACACCTCCTGAGGAGGTGCAGCGCGGTGACGATCGTAGAGCATGTAGCTACCCGAGAGCAGAGTGGCACGCGCCATCGCTGGCGCGTTGTCGGAAACGATCAGCCCCCCCTCGCCGGAATTCATGTGTTTGTACGTTTGTGTCGAGTAGCAGCCGATCAGACCATGCCGCCCCGAGGAAATACGGTTCCAGGCCGCACCCATCGTGTGGGCGCAATCCTCCACGACCTGCACGCCGGCGGCATCGCAAATGGCCATGAGCCGGTCCATGTCGCAGATATGGCCCCTCATATGCGACAAAAGCAGTACGCGCGCTGCGGGCGTGGCGGCTATTTGGGTCGAGAGGTCGTCGAGATCGATCGTCAACGCTTCGGTCGTCTCCACCAGAACGGGCCGTGCGCCGACCGCGACGATCGCGCCCGGTACTGGCGCCAGCGTGAATGCGTTGGTCAGAACCGGATCGCCCGGCACAACGCCTGCGGCGCGCAAGGCAATTGACAATGCCTGACCACCTGAGGCGACCGCAAGGCAATATCGGGCACCGGTGAAAGCCGCGAATTCCTCTTCCAGCAAGGCCGTGTCACCAGCCTCTCCATCTGCCAGGTTGTAGCGATGCAGACGCCCGTGACGCATCACATCGAGTGCCGCCGTTATCCCGTCCTCCGGAATCGGCTCCTGCTGGGTGAAACTGCCCTCGAAACGGTCGCTCATGGACAGCAGCATTGGGCGAGCGCGCCGTTCGCGTCAATCGCTCCAGCCTGTGGCGCGTGGCTTTACCGCAACCCATGCCCGCTTGCCCTCGCGACGTGCTTGTCGGACAGTTAGGCAACCGAGGAGCTGCGCGAAGGAACCGCCATGAAGATCGCCACCTTTAATATCAATGGCATCAAGGCGCGCCACGCCGCGCTCTGCGACTGGCTGGACGAGGCGCAGCCGGACGTGGCGCTGCTACAGGAGATCAAATCCGTCGACGAAAACTTCCCGAGGGAAGTGTTCGAGGAACGCGGCTACAACGTCGAGACCCACGGACAAAAGAGTTTCAACGGGGTGGCAATCCTGTCAAAACTGCCACTTGAGGACGTACGCCGCGGCCTGCCCGGCGACGAGACGGACGAACAGGCGCGGTGGATCGAAGCCACTGTGGTTGGCGAACACGCGGCGGTTCGGCTCTGCGGGCTATACCTGCCCAACGGAAATCCTGCGCCAGGACCAAAGTTCGACTACAAGCTGGCATGGATGGATCGGCTCAAGACCCGTGCGGCGGAACTGCTGGCGCAGGAAGAACCGGCTCTGATGGCAGGTGACTACAACGTGATCCCGCAAGATGCAGATGCCGCGCGACCCGAGGTATGGCAGGACGACGCATTGGCACGCCCGGAAAGCCGCCGCGCATTTCGCGAGATCGTGAATCTCGGCTTTACCGAGGCATTCCGGGCACGAACTCTCGGTCCGGGCCATTACACCTTCTGGGATTATCAAGCTGCGGCCTGGGACCGAAACGACGGCATCCGTATCGACCACCTTCTGCTAACACCACAAGCGGCCGACCTGCTGACAGACTGTCGGATCGACAAGGATATCCGCAATCGTCCGAAACCCTCCGACCATGTTCCGATCTGGGTGGATCTCGCAGCGTGATCGACGCCGGGGACGCCGCGCCCTGATTCGTGCGGTCGGGGTAGGAACCGACCGGTTTTCGGTCTGGTTCTGCCTCTTGCCGTCAACCTAGCCTCAGCCAATCCAGCCGCGACGCCACAACGGGACTGAGCATTGAGTGTATCTCTGGAGAACAAGCATTCCGTGTGGGCGCACAATGATCGCACTAGCCGATGCCATGCACCGACGTCGAAACCGAAGCGCCATCCGGGAATCGCCGTAATTATCAATTGCAGTAAAGCACTTACCACCCACCAGCACACAGATATCATGCGCGCACGGCTCATAGGTGGCGTTCAAACTTCGGAAAGTCACGAAAACCGCTTTGCATTTTCACCCTCTACCGCTTAGAGGGCACCGAACGCCATGCATTCCGACCGGATCGGCGATGCGGTGGCGTTCTTGCAATCGATCGTTCGAGTGGAACGATTGCAATGATCGGGGCGTAGCGCAGCCTGGTAGCGCGACGGTTTTGGGTACCGTAGGTCGCAAGTTCGAATCTTGCCGTCCCGACCATCACTCGCCGATGAATGGGGCAGCGCGCTCTGATAGCGGCGCAATACGTTGCCCGGGCAGTATCGGTCGCCCTCCTCATTGAACCGAACGGTCAAACCGGAAACCGGCAACGCACCGTACGGTCAGGTAGGGTGTTGGAAAACCGCCAACCAGCATGATCGCCCGCGAGATCGAAAAGCGATAGGAGATCACGATGGCACTTGGCGAGTGGGGTTCCGACCCCGTGGTGCTTCCCGACGAGTCGGAACCGCAGTTCCAGTTTTTCGCGCGCGACGTGATGCTTGACGTGGAGCCCGGGGCGGGCGCCGTCGAGCTTCAATGGCGCAATGCGGCCAATGAGTGGGAAACATTCCAGCAGATCACCGACAAGGGCGCCTATCCCGTCATCGTGGCGAACGGACGGTCTCGGCGCATCGTTGCGACCGGCGACGCCACGTTTTGCGCGACCTGGAGCGCCTGAGAGGGGCTTCTACTGGCGAAAGTCTGGATCGCGCCGCAACGCCCAGTGGAGAAGCGCTTTGCAAGGCCGGTGGCAAACGCGTCACCGGCCTTTTCCATCCCTGTGCCGCTACTCAACCTTTGGGACTGTCCCACACAAAATCCATGGAACGCCTGCGTCGGTTTCTGGCGCTTAGAGAAGCCGCTGGTCGCGTCAAATGCCCCACGCTGCCCCAAGGCCGTGGACACCGCGCACATCACGCCGATGGGCGAACGCTATCCGGGTGAGCAGCGACAAAGGCCGGAATCGACGCACAGGCACTCTCGATGGCGCATATCCTGTTGAACGCGCCCAGTTCGATCCCCCAGCGACGTGCATTGTAGAGTTGCGGGATCAGGCAACAATCGGCCATCGATGGCGTATTGCCATGACAGAACGCACCTTCTTCGCCTTGTCGAAGCATTTCCTCGACGTTCGCCAGACCGCCGCCGATGAATCGCTGCATCCAGGCAATCGTTGCCTCCTGCCCACCACCAGTGAGTTCAGCGACGTGGCGAGCGACGCTCAGATTGCAGATCGGGTGTATCTCCATTGCAATCGAATACGACAGGCTGCGCACCCTGTGCCGTGCTGCCGGGTCAATTGGCAAAAGCCTTGCCCCGGGCACGGTCTCGTTCAGGTATTCGATGATCGCCAACGATTGCGTTAGGTCAATTCCATCCACCGTCAGCGTCGGAACCAAACCCTGCGGATTGCGCGCCACGTACTCTGGTTGCCGGTGTGACCCAGCGAGCAGATCCACGGTCACACCGTGCCATGGCAAATCCAGCAGATTAAGCGCGATCCGAACCCTGTAGCTCGCCGACGAGCGCCAGTAGTCGAAGAGTGTGTATTGGCAGGGGTCGTCCATCGTAGACCTTCCCGATTGGTATCAACAGGCATTGGGACCATGATGTGCGAGTTACCGCATGAGCGGTCAACACTGGGCAACAAATGCTGCAGTTGCAAAGATCACATCACCACTCTCGAGGCACCATACCACTACATGTTGTGTTGCCATTAGGCAGCGGCCCTGCTCAGTGGTCATCCACACTTGCTCAACGCTTAACGATTTCCGGCAACACCGTCGGACTACGGCGCATCGCGTGGATTTCTATATTTTGTTGGGTGATTGGCAGTCTCCACGAGCAATTGTGCGTTTCGCCATTAACGAAGTGAATCGCTGGTCGTGTCGTCGGTCCCGACCTCTCGATGCGGTCAAGCAAAAGTTTTACGCCACTGCGCAAATTTTTGCGTTGACGTCTCATGGCATCCTACGCCAATTTGTATGGGCGAACCGACAAAGCCACAACATATAGTGGCGAACCGGACGCAAGAGGGACCAAACTCCAATAGCCTGGGGCGGCACCGTGCCGCCCGGTATCATGTACACCCGCCAGGGCGTGCAGGGTCCTTTTTGCTCCGGCGGATCGCGCGAGACCGGCAGGCAGCGGGGAAGGCTGACTGTCATCTGGAAAAGAAGACGAGACGAACCGCCGGCAGGGGCGGTCAACGCGCACGGGGCACCACGACCATGAAGATCGACAGAAAGTTCACCACTGCCGGGGAAGACGCCTACGCGGGGCTGGCCTTCACCACGACCACATCGGAGATCCGGAATCCCGACGGGACCGTCGTGTTCAGCCTCGAAGGAATCGACGTGCCGGCAAGCTGGTCTCAGGTTGCCAGCGACGTGATCGCGCAGAAGTATTTCCGCAAGGCGGGCGTGGCTGCGCGCTTGCGCAAGGTGAAGGAAAAGGGCGTTCCGGAATTCCTCTGGCGTTCGGTCCCAGACGAGAAAGCACTCTCCACACTGCCTGAAGACGCGCGTTTTGGTGGCGAAACCTCTGCGCGCCAGGTCTTCGACCGGCTCGCCGGCGCTTGGGCGTACTGGGGCTGGAAAGGCGGGTATTTCACGGCCGAGGCCGATGCACGTGCCTACTACGACGAGATGCGTCACATGCTCGCCAGCCAGCGCGCTGCCCCCAACAGTCCGCAGTGGTTCAACACCGGTCTGCATTGGGCCTATGGCATCGACGGACCAAGCCAGGGCCACCACTATGTCGATCACAAGACCGGCAAGCTGACCAAGTCGAATTCCGCCTACGAACACCCCCAGCCGCACGCCTGTTTCATCCAGTCGGTCTCCGACGATCTGGTGAACGAAGGTGGCATCATGGATCTCTGGGTCCGTGAGGCGCGGCTCTTCAAATACGGCTCCGGCACTGGCACCAACTTCTCCTCGCTTCGCGCAGAAGGCGAAGCGCTGTCAGGTGGCGGCAAGTCTTCCGGCCTGATGGGTTTCCTCAAGATCGGCGACCGCGCCGCGGGCGCCATCAAGTCGGGCGGCACCACGCGCCGGGCGGCCAAGATGGTGATCTGCGACGCGGATCACCCGGATATCGAGGAGTTCATCAACTGGAAGGTGAAGGAAGAGCAGAAGGTCGCCTCAATCGTGGCCGGCTCCAAGATGCACGAGGCGAAGCTCAACGAGATCTTCGCCGCCATCGGGCAGTGGGACGGCGCCGTCGAAGCAGCGACCGACCCTAAGAAAAACGACGCTCTCAAGGGCGCAATCAGAGCGGCCAAGAAGGTCGCCATCCCCGAGACCTACATCAACCGCGTTCTCCAGTACGCGCGCCAGGGCTATGCCTCGATCGAGTTCCCGACCTACGACACGGATTGGGACAGCGAAGCCTACAGCACGGTCTCGGGGCAAAATTCCAACAATTCCGTCCGCGTGACCGACGCCTTCCTGAAGGCCGTTCGGGACGACGCCGACTGGGAGTTGCTCCGCCGCACCGACGGCAAGGTCGCCAAGACGATCAAGGCACGTGATCTGTGGGAACAGATTGGTCATGCCGCCTGGGCCTGTGCCGATCCCGGCATCCAGTTCCACGACACCGTCAATGCCTGGCATACCTGCCCTGAGGACGGCGAGATCCGCGGGTCAAACCCGTGCTCGGAGTACATGTTCCTCGACGATACGGCCTGCAACCTGGCCTCGATGAACCTGCTGACCTTCCTGAAGGACGGCAAGTTCCAGGCCGAGGATTACATGCACGCCACGCGCCTCTGGACGCTGACCCTGGAAATCTCGGTCACCATGGCGCAGTTCCCGTCGAAGGAAATCGCCCAGCTTTCCTATGACTTCCGCACGCTCGGCCTCGGCTACGCCAATATCGGCGGGCTGCTGATGAACATGGGGTATTCCTACGACTCCGCCGAGGGCCGCGCGCTCTGCGGCGCACTCACCGCCATCATGACCGGCGTTGCATATGCGACATCGGCCGAGATGGCCGGCGAGCTTGGCCCGTTCGACGGATACGAGCGCAATGCCGACCACATGCTGCGGGTCATCCGCAACCACCGCAACGCCGCGCATGGCAACAGCGACGGTTACGATTCGCTGGCGGTCAAACCGGTTCCGCTCGATCATGCATCAAACCCTGACAAGGGACTGAACGATCTGGCAACGCATGCCTGGGACGAGGCCCTGCGACTGGGCGAACGCAATGGCTTCCGCAATGCACAGGCAACCGTGATCGCTCCCACCGGCACCATTGGTCTGGTAATGGATTGCGATACCACCGGTATCGAGCCCGACTTCGCCCTGGTGAAATTCAAGAAGCTTGCAGGCGGCGGCTACTTCAAGATCATCAACCGGTCGGTCCCTGCTGCGTTGGAGAAGCTCGGCTACAGCTCGTCGCAGATTGAAGAAATCGTCTCCTATGCCGTTGGCCATGGCAGTCTGGGCAATGCGCCCGGCATCAACCATACGACGCTCGCCGGCAACGGGTTCTCTCAGACCGAGATCGACAAGATCGAAGCGGCCCTGCCCTCGGCTTTTGACATCCGCTTCGTCTTCAACCAATGGACGCTTGGCGCGGAGTTCTGCACCGATGTGCTCGGTATTCCCGCGGAGAAGCTGGCCGATCCGACCTACGACATGTTGACCGACCTTGGTTTCTCCAAGGCGCAGGTGGATGCAGCAAACGATCACGTCTGCGGGACGATGACCCTGGAAGGTGCGCCGCATCTGAAGGAAGAGCACTATGCCATCTTCGACTGCGCCAACCCCTGCGGGAAGAAAGGCAAACGCTTCCTCTCGGTTGACAGCCACATCCGCATGATGGCGGCGGCGCAGAGCTTTATCTCGGGCGCCATCTCCAAGACGATCAACATGCCCAACGACGCCACTATCGAGGATTGTCAGAAGGCCTACGAACTCTCCTGGTCCCTCGGCACCAAGGCCAACGCGCTGTATCGCGACGGGTCCAAGCTTTCCCAGCCGCTCGCCGCGGCCCTCGTCGAAGACGACGAGGAGGCGCAGGAGACGCTCGAAACAGGCACGCCTCAGCAAAAGGCCGAGGTGTTGGCGGAGAAAATCATCGAGAAGGTGGTGGTCAAGGAGATCGTCCGCAGCCATCGCGAGAAGATGCCGGAGCGCCGAAAGGGATACACCCAAAAGGCCAACGTCGGCGGTCACAAGGTCTACCTTCGCACTGGCGAATACACCGACGGTTCGCTTGGCGAGATCTTCATCGACATGCACAAGGAAGGCGCGGGCTTCCGGGCGATGATGAACAACTTCGCCATCGCGGTCTCGGTTGGCCTGCAATATGGCGTGCCGCTGGAGGAATTCGTCGACGCGTTCACCTTCACCAAGTTCGAGCCGGCAGGGATCGTTCAGGGCAACGATTCGATCAAGAACGCCACCTCGATCCTCGACTACATCTTCCGCGAACTGGCGGTGTCCTATCTAGATCGGACCGACCTTGCGCACGTGAAGCCCGCCGGGCACACGTTCGACGACCTTGGCAAGGGCGACCAGAACGAGGGTGTCAGCAATATCGCCGAGTTGAGCGACAACGCCGCCAGCAAGTCCCTGGCAGTGCTCAAGCAGATTTCCTCCACTGGATACCTCCGCAAGCGGTTGCCGCAGGAGTTGGTCGTACTCAACGGCGGCGCGGAGGGCATGGCAGGCGGCACCGCGCTCGACACGGCGATGGACCCGCTGGCCACACTGCAGACGCTGGTGCCAGAGGCCGGCACGGCCACCGCTGTCGGCGCAGTCACATCCATGGACGACCGCACGAAGGCGCGGATGCAGGGCTACGAGGGCGAAGCCTGTGGCGAATGCGGAAACTACACGCTGGTGCGCAACGGCACCTGCATGAAATGCAACACCTGTGGCGCCACGAGTGGGTGCAGCTGAGGAGGGACCATGCAGACGGGGATAGAGAAACGCGTGACCGGCACCGTGACCGACCGCCTCGTGCGGCGCCACCCCAGCCCCATGTCGCTCGTTTTTCGTCCCGCCGGAGAGCACGCGCTGGCGCATGGCTGGCCCGTGTTGCGGCCCGGGGCTCCCGCTCCGACACTGGCTCACACGGAGACATGGCGCGAGAGGTTCGTGTTCGTCTCCGATGACGAGACAGTCGAGGTGGCGGCCAGCGGATTCAATCCGGTGCTTGGGCTGCACTTCATGGCGCCTTGGGCTCTCGTTTTCGGGCGCCCGCCTGCAGGAGGTGATGCAAAGGACCATGGAGCAGACACTGGAGGGGCACCTCCGGATCGGCTCCGACACTAGTACGGGTTTCGCGCCGCTTGCCCTTCCCTAGGTGGTGGCGCGGTATCGGGGGCGGGTGCGCTCGCCCCGAGGGCGGATCAGGCCGCAGGCAGAAAACCGGGCGGTATAAACAATCGAGCCTGATAAGCCAAACTGGGGCGTCCTTGCGGCGCCCCATTTTCTTTCAACAGAACCTTTGCGCCACGGCCCCGGTCGCGACACCCGGCCTGTTGGCGACTTGTGCCGAAATCCGATGCCGATGTGGGGCTGGGAATCATCTCTTTGCAGCGTGCGAAGATCGCGGGTGACAGAGGCGTCTGCCGATAGCGTCGGTCAGCCGATTGGTCCGAAACAGGATCGACGGCCTAGTCGGCGCAGGGCCAGGCCGCCGCCGCTCCGACCGTCGAATGCCTCATCTGGGTTCCCGGTGCGATTCCCATGGCCTCGGCCAGTCCCCCGTTGATCTCCAGAACGAACATCACACCCTCGCCGCCGGGGATTGGGGTCAGGTCTTGCGGTACCGCATCGGAATGCACGTGCGTCACCACGCCTTTGGAATCGGCGAAAATCAGATCAAGGGGAATCAGCGTGTTCTTCATCCAGAAGTTCACAGCCTGCGGCTTCTCATAGACAAAGAGCATGCCAGCGGATTGCGGCAGGGACTCCCGGAACATGAGGCCGCTCGCACGTTCCGCGACATCGTCGGCCACTTCGATCGTGAACCGCGCACTCCCCCACTCGCCGCGCAGATCGATCCGGTCTTCCGTACAGGCCGATTCGGCGAGAGCCAATGTTGCGGATGTACATGCTGCGATCAGCGCAGCCGGTGCGACGCACCACGACTTCAATCGTCGCGCCGGATAGCCCGTTCCCATGCCGCCACCTCGATTGCCATGCGGCCACGCCGCCCCTCGACGACTCGCAAACCGACGGCTTCGCCGGGCTGTAGGTCCGCCAGACCGGACCGCCGCAAGACCTCGATATGCACGAAGATGTCTTCAGGCCGGCCGAATATGTTGGCGAAACCAAATCCTTTGCCCTTGTCGAACCACTTCACCCGTGCCGGTTCGAGCGGCAGCGCCGCGATCTCCTCTGGCGAAATCGCAGCCGCATCTTCCAGCGGCGGGCCGGAATCTTCGTCCGGCGGGGTGATCACCACCACTTCGACCGCCTGCATCCCGCGCGCCGTCTGCTGTACGACAATTTCTATGAGCGCCCCGTCCGCAACAGAGGATTGACCGAAATTCCTCAGCACGTTGGCGTGCAAAAGAATATCCGGACCGCCCTCCTCGGCGACCACGAACCCAAACCCCTTGGTGGGGTCGAACCACTTAACACGGCCCTTCACCGGCCATGCACTTCCTGTGTCGTCTTTCGCGGTCACCAGCGGGCCACCTTTGCACTCTCCCATGGACGGGCGCTTCGATCATTTCCAGTGCAAGAATGAAAGCGCTTACGAATAATCAACGGGCACCCACGGAATGCAATTAATAACGAGGTTTGATGCTTATGGCATCCACTTGATCGTTTCAAGCTTTGGCCCCCATTTCAACGCAAATGCCACGAAATTGCCCAAGTTCCTCGGGGATCGTTGTTTTTTGACAAAGGTTAGGGCGACAGACGCTGAACCTCCCACCCGTTGTTGCCAGTTCGATGCCAGCGGAAGCGGTCGTGCAGCCGAAACGCGCCGTCGGCCCAGAATTCGATCTCCGTCGGATCCAGCCGGTAGCCGCCCCAGAAGGGCGGTCGCGGCGGATTCGTTCCGTGCTGTGCAGTCACGCGAGCGACCTCAGCCATGAGCGACGCGCGCGACGCCAGCGGCTGGCTTTGGTGGGAAGCCCAGGCCCCCAAACGCGATTTCAAAGAGCGGGACTGGTAATAGGCATCGGCCTGCGGGCCTTCCTCGCGCACCACCGTGCCACGCACGCGGATCTGGCGCCGTAAACTCTTCCAATGCATCACGAAGGCCGCGGTGCCGGTCCGGTCGAGTTCCTGGGCCTTTGTGCTTCCATAGTTCGTATAGAAGACGAAAGCTGCGGCCTCGATATCCTTGAGCAGCACCATGCGAACGTTCGGCATCCCGTCGGCGTCGACGGTAGCGAGCGCAATGGCATTCGGATCGTTGATTTCACTGGCTTCCGCTTCCGCTAGCCAGGCGCGCGCCAGCGCGAAGGGGTCGTCCCCGGCAAAGATGCCGCTACGGTCACTCATCGGTCGAACTCCATGCTCCTCTTCAGCCGAGCTACAGTTGGAAAGCAAAAAATTCCAGCATTTCCGACGGTCTTGCCCTGCCCCTGCCGCTTGCCGTAAACGGTCCTGAGAAATTCGGTGCGGCGGAGGGACATATGACGACGGGTCTGATGGCAGGCAAGCGCGGCCTGATAATGGGTCTTGCAAACGACAAGTCCATCGCCTGGGGGATTGCAAAGGCCTGCGCCGACGCAGGCGCGGAACTTGCGCTTACCTATCAGGGCGACGCCTTCCGCAAGCGCGTTGTTCCTCTGGCCGAGCAGCTTGGGGTCACGCAACTGGCGGATTGCGACGTGACAGACGAGGCGTCGATGGACGCGCTCTTCGCACAGCTCTCCGATGCATGGGGAAGCCTCGATTTTGTGGTTCATGCGATTGGGTTTTCTGACAAGAACGAGTTGCGCGGCCGCTACGTTGACACCTCTCGTGGCAATTTTTCCATGTCTATGGATATCTCGGTCTATTCCTTCACGGCGCTCTGCCAGCGGGCCGAGAAACTGATGACCAGCGGTGGGTCCTGCCTCACGCTGACCTATTTCGGCGCGGAAAAGGTGATGCCGCACTATAATGTCATGGGCGTTGCCAAGGCGGCTCTCGAAGCCTCCGTGCGCTATCTCGCAGAAGACCTCGGCAAGCAGAACATCCGCGTGAACGCGATCTCCGCCGGCCCGATCAAAACGCTGGCAGCCTCCGGCATCGGCGATTTTCGCTACATCCTGAAGTGGAACGAACTGAACTCGCCCCTGCGGCGCAACGTGACGATCGACGATGTGGGCAATTCGGCGCTCTACCTGCTGTCGGATCTCGGTGCCGGCGTAACTGGCGAAGTGCATCATGTCGATGCAGGCTATCATTTAGTCGGCATGAAGGCGGTCGATGCGCCGGATATCGACGTTGTGACCGGAAAGAAGTGAACCAGATATGAGCGAACGCCCCCGTTCCGACCGCCTGCCCCACGAAAAGGGCTTTCACATCAGCTGGGATCAGATCCATCGCGATAGCCGGGCTCTTGCCTGGCGCCTCGATGGACATGGGCCGCTTGAAGGCGGCGGATGGAAGGCCGTGGTGGCCATCACGCGCGGTGGGATGGCCCCGGCAATGATCGTGGCCCGCGAGTTGGACATCCGCATCGTCGATACGATTTCGGTCAAGTCCTACAACCACCAGACACAGATGGATGCCGTGGTGTTGAAGGCACCGAACGCCGAGATGATGGGTGATGGCGAGGGAATTCTGGTCGTCGATGACCTCGTGGACTCCGGCAAGACGCTCGAACTCGTGCGGCGGCTCTATCCGAAAGCACATTTCGCAACCGTCTACGCCAAGCCCAAGGGACGGCCGATGGTTGATACCTTCATCACCGAAGTCAGCCAGGATACGTGGATCTTCTTTCCCTGGGACATGGCGCTGCAATACGTGGAGCCCTACCGCGGCACGGATTGATCTGCGCCCCCGCGCAGTGAGGGCGCGTTGACCGAATCGCGTTTCGCAACTTTACTCGTTGCGACGCAACCCGGGAGGCACCGATGATCTGTCCAGCCAAGTCGCCCGCGCGATTCCCCGACCATTCTGCCGTGATAGCCGCACGTCCCGTTGCGTGCCTGAAAACCACCATGCTGGGCGCGGTCTCTCTCGCATCTGCATTCGCCTTCGGCACTGCCACAGCGCAACAGGTCGCCGACACGATCTACGAAGGCGGCCCGATCCTCACCATGGACGACAGCCAGCCCCGCGCAGAGGCGCTGGCGGTGAAGGACGGCAAGATCATGGCTATCGGACCGCTTGCCGAGGTGTTGGCTTTTCAAGGCGACGGTACCGAGCTTTTCGATCTCGACGGTCGTGCACTCCTGCCCGGGTTCGTCGACGCGCACGGGCACGTGATGCTCATCGGCCTTCAGGCATTGGCCGCGAACCTCCTTCCGGCTCCCGATGGAACGGTCAATTCCATTCCCGAGTTACAGCGCGTCCTCACTGACTACGCGGCCGCCAACGACGGGCGAGTGAACGCCATCAACGCGATCATCGGCTTCGGCTATGACGATTCCCAGTTGGCAGAACTGCGCCACCCGACCCGCTCGGACCTCGACGCGGTTTCCAACGAGATCCCCGTCTACATCATCCACCAGTCAGGCCACCTCGCGGTGGCGAACAGCAAGGCGCTGGAACTGGCCGGTTTCGACGCCCAGAGCCCCGACCCTGCCGGCGGCGTCATCCGCCGCGAAGCGGGCTCGCAGGAGCCAAACGGCGTGCTGGAGGAGACACCGCACTTCCAGGCATTGATGAAGGTGTTGCAAAACCTGGATGCCAAGGGCGCCATGACCATGTTCCGCGCAGGCACCGAGCTTGCCGCCTCCTACGGCTATACAACCGCACAGGAGGGTCGAGCGACCACGGGCCAGGCGAAGCTGATGGCGGCCGCTGCCTCCGGCGGAGAACTTAAGATCGACGTCGTGGCCTACCCCGATGTTCTGGTGGATCGCGATTACATCGCCCAGACCCACAGCCGCACCTATGCGGACCGGTTTCGCGTCGGTGGGGCGAAACTGACCATCGACGGCTCGCCGCAAGGGTTCACTGCCTGGCGTGACCGGCCCTATTACAACCCGCCTGAGAATTTCCGTGCCGACTACTCCGGGTACCCGGCCGCGAGCGCAGACCAGGTCTTCGACGCCGTGGACTGGGCATTCTCAAACGACATCCAGATCCTGACGCACTCCAATGGCGAGGCTGCGAGCGACGTCTTGCTCGCAGCCATCGGCGACGCCGCTGCGCAGCACGGCAACGACAACCGGCGTGCCGTGCTGATACATGGCCAATTCCTGCGCGAGGATCAGGTCGACACGATGAAGGGCCTGAAGGTCTTTCCATCGCTTTTTCCGATGCACACGTTCTATTGGGGCGACTGGCATCGGGAGCGCACGGTCGGGCCCGTCAACGGCGACAACATCTCTCCCACCGGCTGGGTCCGGGCGCGTGGAATGCGCTTTTCCACCCATCATGACGCGCCGGTGGCCTTCCCCAACTCCATGCGCGTCCTCGACGCGACCGTGACGCGCCGGTCACGCTCGGGAGACATCATCGGCCCTGAACATCGCGTGGACGTTGAAACGGCTCTGAAGGCGATGACCATCTGGCCCGCCTGGCAGCATTTCGAGGAGGCCGACAAGGGCTCGCTTGAGGTCGGGAAATTCGCTGACCTGGTTATCCTGTCCGAAGACCCGACCGCGGTCGACCCCGAGTTGATCGACCAGATCGAAGTCGTCCATACAATCAAGGAAGACGAGGTGATCTACAACCGCGAGCAAACCCGCGACGGACGCCTGTATTGGCGACCTGCGCCGGGTGGGGTCGACACGGTTGGTGAGGTCTTCCGAAGCGCCGCCCTTGCAACGGAAATCCCAGCAGGGCTTACCGGTGCGCGCCGGTTGATCGCGGAACGGACGGCAGCACTATCGCCACATGGCGCCACCTGCGTCTCGGGCTACGTTTTCCACGCACTGAGTCAAACCTACGCCGAGGCCGCTGCGACGCTTGATCGCCAGTGAACGCAACCTGATGTTGGGCGTTCGGGCGCTCCAGATGAGGCTGAAACTGGTATCCGCGCAGACCGGTGTCGCCGCACCTTGCCAGCATCGGGCACCAGCCCGGAGATCCAACATTGCAGTTTTGTCTTTACGTTAGAGACGAATTCCTCTTCTCAACTGGCGCTCCAGGAACGCCCCGGCATTGCGGGATCCCCCCAACGATTCCCGTTTCGACGGTGTTGGAAGCCGGGTCGGGGTACACGTCTGAGCGTGCGCGAAGCACTGCGAAATCGACAAACTGACGCCAGAGATCCGAGAATGGGTGCAAAAGATTACCGACACCATTTTCCGCCCTTTCCAGTGAGGCGACGACGGGGCCGGACTCCGGGGCCGCCGCCGTACCGGGGAATAGCAGGCGATCTTCGCCAACAGGATCTCGCTCGGCTTTCCAAACCGCAATGCTCACATCCATGCACAGGCAAAGAGCCATCTCCATCCGCCCTGAAACCCTCGGCAACCGGAGATCCACCGTGTCAAGCGTGGAGCGCTGACAGATCTCGTACGCAACACCACCGCTTGGCGCGCCGGCCCTCACAATCCGATTGGCAGCCGCTTGCGCCACCGGAGCGATACCCGCGGCAACTCGGCCGGCATTCACAAGCCATACCGCGATGGTCAGTCCCAGTCCTCTTGATCTCCCGGTCCGCCCCCTCGCCCTTGTCACATGAGTATTCTTAATTCGGTCATTGGTATCACCATTTATACCCTGAGAATAAACATCTTGTCCTCTTCCCCTTTACACGTGCCGGGTTGGCGATTCTTTCCGGGCCCAGGTCGCTCGATGCATTTTCCTTGCGAAGCGTGTAGGCGCTGCTAGAGCGAAACCGAGTGCCGATGGAGATCGCGTCATGCCCCTTCCCTTGAACCCCGCCATGGCCGCAACGGCAGTTTCCCCAGTGCCGGAAGCAGCCCGATGGATCGAGGGGCACGCCCATTCCGCCGACTTCCCACTGATCAACGTTAGCCAGGCCGCTCCGACTGCCCCGCCCCCTGAGCCGCTGCGCATTGCGATGGCGGAGACCCTCCTGTCCGAGGCTGCCTCGCATCTGTACGGCCCAGATCTCGGTCTTCACGATCTCAGGGAAGAACTCGCTGCAAAAACGTCAGCCATGTATGGCGGGACCGTGGAAGCAAGTCAGGTGGCGATCATGTCGGGATGCAACCAGGCCTTCGCGGCAGCCGTGGCCACACTCGCTGGACCAGGAGATGAAGTTCTTCTCCCAACGCCTTGGTACTTCAATCATAAAATGTGGCTCGACATGTCGTCGATAGGGGCAATTCCATTGCCGACAGACGATGAACTATTGCCCGATCCGCTCGCCGCGAAGGCGCGGATCACCGACCGTACCCGCGCCATTGTACTCGTGACGCCGAACAACCCCGGCGGTGTTGAGTACCCGCCGGAGCGAATAGCCGCGTTTCGCGACCTCGCGAGAGCGCATGGGTTGGCCTTGATCGTCGACGAAACCTATCGCGATTTCCGCGTCGGCTCAGATGCGCCGCATAACCTGTTTGCCGATCCGGATTGGGCGGATACGGTGATCCATCTCTACAGTTTTTCGAAAGCGTACCGGCTGACGGGTCACCGCGTGGGCGCGCTCGCAAGCTCCCGAGCGCGGCTCGTTCACGTGGAGAAATTCATCGATTCCGTCACGATTTGCGCCAGCCAGATAGGGCAGCGAGGCGCACTCTGGGGGCTTCGGCATCTGGATGATTGGATTGCGTCTGAACGCTGCGAGATCCTTGGTCGGCGAGCGGCGATCCTTGAGCATTTCCCAAGACTAGAAGCGCGGGGTTGGCAGCTGCGCGGCTGCGGCGCCTTCTTTGCCTATGTCGAACATCCGTTCGACCTGCCCGCCGACGCGCTCGCCCGGAGACTTGTCGCGGAGGCCGGAGTACTCTGCCTGCCAGGCACGATGTTCGAACCGGACGGATCACCATCTGGCGCGCAGCACCTCAGACTGGCCTATGCCAATATCGACAGTACGCAGATTGCCGATCTGATCGACCGGCTGGAAAGCGTCGAGATCACACCCTGAGCGCTTGCCTCCCTGCCCCGGGACGCATAGACAAACGCGACACGACGCGCAGCATTGAGGTGCCCCCATGAGCAAAGGCAAGAAGGCCGGAAACATTCTCGTCTATGCCCTGATGGCGGCGCTCATCGCCGGCCTCGGCGGGTTCGGGATCTCCAACTTTTCCGGCGGCGGCACAACCGTTGCCACGGTGGGCGACCGGGAAATCACCGCGCAGGAATACTATCGTGGGCTGACCCAGGCAATTCAGGCACAGGAAGCCGCAGGAGCGACCGACACAAGCTTCCCCGCCCTCGAGGCACAAGGCATCCCGGCGCAAGTGCGGGCGCAGCTCGCTGGCACGGCAGCACTCGACAACGAGGCCGCGCGGCTGGGAATCTCGGTCGGGGATACAACCGTTGCCGAGGAAATCAGGGCATCATCCGCATTTGCGGGCACGGACGGTTCTTTCGATCGCGACGCCTACGAGTTCATGCTGGACCGCAACGGTTGGAGTGTTGCCGATTACGAACGCACCGTACGCGAGGAAACGTCTCGCCAGATCCTGCAGGGAGCTGTCGCCGCCGGGGTAGCCGCACCGCAAGAAACCGTGGACCTTCTGATGTCCTGGTTCGGTGAACGCCGCAGTTTCCGGTGGGCGCGCTACTCTGCGGACCGCTTCATCACCGATCTCACGATACCGAGCGAAGAAGATCTCGCGTCGTACTACAGCGAGAATGAAGCTGCCTTCACCCTGCCAGAAAGCAAGCGCCTCACGTATGTCCTGCTGACACCCGACATGATGGCCGACAGCGCCGAAATAGAAGAAGCAGACCTTCGCGCCCTCTACACCGAGCGGATGGACCAGTATTCGATACCCGAACGTCGGCTGGTGGAGCGCCTGGTTTTCGGCACTGCCGAGGAAGCGAGCGCGGCACGTGAAGCGATCGAGGCCGGTGACAGCGATTTTGCCGGAGAGGTGGAGAAACGGGGGCTTGAACTGAGCGACGTGGATCTCGGCGATGTGACTCGCGACGACCTTGGCCAGGCTGCCGACGCGGTCTTCGGCCTCGAAGAGCCGGGCATCGTCGGTCCCTACCCCACTGATCTTGGCCCGGCGCTGTTCCGCATGAACGGGATTCTTGCCGCTCAGGAGACCCCATTCGAGGAGGCTGCTCCGGAGCTGCGCGCCGAGCTTGGGCGGGATGTCGCGCGCAGACAAATTGAGGATCTCCTCAGCGACTACGACGACAGGCTCGCGGGCGGCGCGACCTTGGAAGACCTCGCCCAAGAGACGGAAATGGAACTGGGCACGCTGGATTACTACTCAAACGTGGATGCCGACGTCGCGGGGTACGAGGCATTTCGCGCAGAAGCCGAGGCCGTCACCGAGAAGGACTTTCCACAGATCCAGTCGCTGGATGACGGCGGGATTTTCGCCTTGCGATTGGATGAGGTCCTGCCGCCGAGGCTGCAGGAGTTGGAGGAGGTGCGCGACGCTGTTCAAGCGGGTTGGGAAAACGCGCAAGCTGTAGAGCAGGCCAGCGAGGCGGCGCGATCCGCGCAGGCACAACTCGAAGTTGGCGGCACCCTCGGCAGCGACGGGCCGACACTGCAGACGGTGGAGCACACAACACGCGCCAGTATTGCAACCGCGGGCGTGCCCGTTGCGCTCTCGGAGAAGATCTTCACGATGGAAGCCGGTGAGACAGCCATTGTCGAAGCGCCCGACGCCGCGTTGCTGGTAATATTGGACAATGTGGAACCGGTCGACACCACCGATCCGCAAATGGCGCTCATCGAGGAACAGATCCGCGCCCAGGCATCTCAGGGTATCGCCTCCGATCTGTTTCTCTACTACGCGCAGGCGCTGACGGCGACGGCGGGCATTACCTTCAACGATGCGGCATTGAACGCCGTGCATTCGCAACTCATCCGCTGATCACCTGATGGCACAGCTCTTTCCCGTCTTCGAAGATTTTTCGCGCGGCTACGACAACGGCAGTAATCAGGTTGTCTACACGCGCCTCGCTGCGGATCTGGACACGCCGGTCAGCCTGATGCTGAAGCTCGCTGGCGCACGGACCGACAGTTTCGTACTGGAGTCGGTAACCGGCGGGGAAGTACGCGGCCGCTATTCCATCATCGGCCTGAAGCCGGACCTGATCTGGAAGTGCAACGGCACGTCGGCACGGATAAACCGCCAGTCCCGCTTTGACCCGGACGCCTTCGTGGACGAAGAAGGCGACCCGCTGTCGTCGCTGCGCCGTCTTATCGCCGAAAGCCGGATTTCGCTGCCCGACGATCTGCCCTCCGCCGCTGCCGGGCTGTTCGGCTATCTCGGATACGACATGATCCGGCTGGTGGAACACTTGCCGAACGTCAACCCTGACCCGCTCGGACTACCGGACGCGGTCATGATGCGCCCCTCGGTTGTGGCGGTCCTGGACGGCGTGAAGGGCGAGGTCATTATCGTTTCGCCTGCTTTCACGGGCGGCGGGCTTTCGGCCAAGGCCGCCTACGCCCAGGCCGCCGAACGCGTGATGGATGCGGTAAGGGAACTGGAGGGCGGCGTGCGGGGCGAAAGCCGCGATCTGGCCGAGGAAGCCGTTGTTGGCGAACCCGTCTCGAACTTCACGAAGCCCGCCTACATGCAGGCCGTCGAGAACGCCAAGGAGTACATCCGCGCCGGTGACATCTTCCAGGTCGTCCCCTCGCAGCGGTGGACCGTCGATTTTCCACTACCGCCCTTCGCGCTCTACCGAAGCCTGCGGCGGACGAATCCATCTCCCTTTATGTTCTTCTTCAACTTCGGTGGTTTCCAGGTAATCGGCGCCAGCCCGGAGATCCTCGTGCGCCTGCGCGATGGCGAAGTCACGATCCGCCCTATCGCCGGTACCCGGCCACGCGGTGCCAACGAGGAGGAAGACCGCGCGCTGGAAGCCGATCTGCTCGGCGATGAGAAGGAGATGGCCGAACACCTGATGCTGCTCGACCTGGGGCGCAATGACGTGGGCCGGGTGGCAAGGATCGGTACCGTGAAGCCCACCGAGGAGTTTGTTATCGAGCGCTACAGCCACGTCATGCATATCGTCTCCAACGTGGTGGGCGAGCTGAAGGATGGCGAGGATGCGCTCTCCGCGCTGCTCGCGGGCCTGCCCGCAGGGACGGTCTCCGGCGCGCCAAAGGTGCGGGCGATGGAGATCATCGACGAGTTGGAGCCGGAGAAACGCGGCGTTTATGGCGGCGGTGTCGGATATTTCTCCGCAGACGGCGACATGGACATGTGCATCGCGCTGCGAACCGCAGTTCTGAAGAACGAGAACCTCTACATCCAAGCTGGTGGCGGTGTCGTTTACGACAGCGATCCGGAAGCCGAATGGCTAGAGACGGTAAACAAATCCCGCGCCATCCGAGCGGCCGCACAGGACGCGGGCCGCTTCGTGCGACAGGGGAACCGCTAAGGCGTTCCGCTGCCTCGACGACGGAACCTGCGTTTTCAGACGAGCGACTTTTCCATAAACACCCGGTAGCCTTCGCGCCCGGTCTCCGTCCAGCCGCTGTTGAAGTAGAAGCGCAGAGTAGGCGTCATGTCTCGGTGCGAGGCGAGTGTCATCCGCGTGAACCCTGCACGGCGCGCATAGTCCTCGGCCACGGCCATCAGAGCCCGGCCGACGCCACGACCACCACAATCGGGGTGCACCGCCAGGTTTGCCACCTGCGCCGCATCTGTCCCAATGTGCATGACGAGACCGCCGAGGATACGCCCGGTGTCGTCCGCCTCGGCGACCCAGACAGGATGGGTTTCGATCTCGTCGGCAACGCCGGAATCCACATCCGGCAAACCGTCCAGACGCTCGATCCAGGGCCCATAGGCTGCGCGAATGACATCGGTAAATGCCGGCGCGTCGGCGGCGCGTGCAGCGCGGATAAGTGGAGGTTCCATTCTAGAAACGTGGGAAGTATCGCCCGAAAATGCAATGATCTTCGAGACCGTCCTGCGGACGGGTCAATTGGCCGTTTCGGCCGCCGAAATGCCCACATCGCTCCAGATGGGCAGATGATCGGAAGCGCGGCTGGCCAATTGCCCCTGCTCCACCCCGGCGTCGCGCAGTTCAACGTCCTGCCCGAGAGCAAACCGGTCGAGCCCGGCGACAGGACGCGCGGCATGGAAGGAATTTCCAGGGCTGATGATCTGGAAGTCGGGCTCCAGGGGTTCCATGCCCCGGTCCATCGACCATTCGTTGAAGTCACCCATTACCACGGTTCGGCCCGCCGCCTCGCCGAGGTGGTCGCGGATCGTCTGCAACTGCAGGCGACGGTGAAAGCGCACAAGTCCCAGATGCGCCCCGACCACGTTGATCGCGGACTGCTCGAATGTGACTTCCACCCGCACGGCACCGCGCGGCTCAAGGCCCGGCAGATCAACGCGCTCCACTTCGGTGATCTCCAGTCCCCGACGTACAAGCACGGCGTTTCCGTGCCAGCCGAGGCTGACATCGTTCTCTGCCAGCGGCGCGATCTGGAAATCCGTCTCAGTGCCGATCAGGTTCCGACACAGAGCCGAAGGCCGCGCACCTAGTCGCTTGTCCACCTCCTGCAGAGCAACGATATCGGCATCCAGTGCATTGACCACGTCCAGAATCCGTTCGGGATCTCGGCGAAAATCCACCCCGACCGCCTTCTGGATATTGTAGCTGGCCAATCTCAGGCGCACGCGCCGATCTCCTGTTTTAGTATCCGGCTTCGCCGCTCACAGAACCGGTGCCATCAGCCGCG
This sequence comes from Tropicimonas marinistellae, assembly GCF_001509585.1. Lineage (GTDB taxonomy): Bacteria > Pseudomonadota > Alphaproteobacteria > Rhodobacterales > Rhodobacteraceae > Tropicimonas > Tropicimonas marinistellae. The sequence continues at coordinate 171,159 of NZ_LNCI01000006.1, forward strand.
CGAATGGCGCGCCGAGGCGCCGTCGGAACGGTTGTTCGTCCAGTGTCTCCTCCAAAACATAGGCACGGGCGAAATCTGCTTCCAGCATCGCGGCGACATTGGCGGTCGCGCGCTCGGAGAAGACAACCACGGTTGCCTCGAAATTCAGCCGACAGGAGCGATTGTCCATATTCGTTGTGCCGATCGATGCCAGGCGATCATCGACCAGCAGCACCTTTTGATGCATGAACCCTTCGGTATAGCGCCAAACTTGCACACCGGCCTGCCGCACCTCGTCAAAATAGGCGAATGCGGCCAGCCATGGCATTCTGTGGTCAATTGCATCTGGAACGAGAATGCGCACGTCCACGCCACGCAAGGCAGCAAGTTTCAACGCGGTGAGAATATCCACATCCGGCACGAAATAGGGCGAGGCGATCCAGAGCCGCCGGGTCGCCCGGGTGATGCAGGCGCAGAAATAGAGGCTGCCGGTTTCCATCAAGTCGCCGGGCCCGGTGGCCACAACGACCGCATCCATTCCGTCGGGCGCGCGGTCCGCTTGCCAATTCAGTACCTGCAGCGGCTGGCGTTGCGTGGCCCAGTGCCAATCTTCGGAAAAGACGAGCTGAAGTTGCGAGACGACCGGGCCGCGCAACCGGCAATGCGTGTCCCGCCATGCACCGAACCTTGCATCCAGCCCAAGGTATTCGTCTCCAACGTTCAGACCGCCAGTGAATCCGATCTGCCCGTCGACCACGACAGTCTTGCGGTGGTTGCGGAAGTTGATCTGGAAACGGTGCCGTGGCCCACGGATTGCATGGGCGTTGACCACTTCTATACCGGCCGCGCGCAGATCCTCCAGGTATGAGGCCGGCAGACGCGCGCTGCCGACGGAATCGTAGAGCAACCGGACGGCGACCCCGCGCGCAGCCGCTGCCTTCAGGCATGCGGCGAACCGGCGGCCGAGCCCGTCGTCATTGATGATGTAGAACTGCGCCAGCACGTAATTCTGCGCGGATTCGATTGCTGCAAAGATCGCTTCAAAGGTCTCTTGCCCGTCAATCAGCAGTTCCACGGAATTGCCCGAGACCACTGGCATTTCCGCAATGCCCTCGAAGGCCCCGAAGCCGAAGCGCCCGCCGTCGTGGCGCGCCCGGTTCTGCTCGCCCATGGCCGCGAGACCAGCGACGACCTCTGCAGAATCGCGCCGTGCGATTACGTATCCACGGAACCGAACGTGACCGAAGAAGAGAAAGGCCGGGACGGCGAGCCACGGGATGGTGATCAGAAAAAACACCCAGGCCAACGATCCCTGAGGCGTGCGTGCACGTGCGACGGCGCGATACGCGAAATAGACGGCCGTGATTTCCAATGCCACGTAAGCGGCAGCGTATAGCGTGATCCACATGGCCCCTCCCTGGGTCTCCGAGCGCCATATTGCGCTCACCAAAGGCATCGAGGCAAGTCGACGTCACACTCCCGAGAGCAACTCGAATAGCGGAGACAGCCGCGCGAAACCCGCTCGCGTGGCCTCCCGCATCCCGGGCCCCAAGCCGTCTTCCGGTTCCGCGTCAATCCAGCCGACCAGCCCCTTGTGGCGCAGCAATCCGGCGCTCGGGTGGTCCTTCGGCCAAGGCGCAGGCACGCGTTTCAGCTCTGGCTCTGACAGGCGAATGCCATCTATGCGTAACTCGGACAACACTGCTGCGAAGTGCTCACCGGCCGGTCCGGCGACGCTTTCCCGGAACTTGCCGAGCGCAGGCCTGGCAAAGACCATCGCGCCGCATCCGAGTGTGAAATATGTCGGCGACAGGCCCAACAACCAGGCCGCGACGGCGTCCTGCGCTCCATCCGGCACGAAGGACATATGCACATGCGTATTGTATGGCGTCGGATCCTTGGAGAACCGCAGATCACGGTGGATGCGGAAGATCTTGCTTCGGAACGGTTGGCCATAGGCTTCGGCCAAATCGCTTGCGATCATTTCCGCAACCGCAACGGAGGGGTCTTTCACACTGAGGTCATATCGTGCCTTGTTGGCGACAAACCATGACCGCTCGTTGTTTCGAGCCAAGTCGCGCAGAAACGACAGCGTTTCTTCGTTGAACATCACGTAGCCCCCTTGGGCGGTAGCGTACGCACATGGCGCAGCGCCAACGCTGCCCATTCGGCCAATACCTCGTCCGTCGCCGCCGTTTCGTCCAAATAGTAGAAGCCACCCATTCGACGCCCGCCGTGAATCATCGGTTCGGCACCTGGTAGCGCCGCGGCCGCCGCCGCATTGTCTTTCCCGACGCGAAACATGAACCGCCCGGACCCGGTCACCTTGTCGCGATGGGCGCCGCCGACCATGTTGCCGTCCAGCAGGATACAGACACCGCCGAACATCTTCTTTTCAGAGATACGCGGGTCATCTCCGATTGCGGCCCGCAGCCGCGCCGTCAGTGCGACATCCACCACCATGGCCCTACCTCTCCGGCTATTGCGCGCCTCGAAACCATACCGAACCGAACGCCGCAGCCAACCGGGCGCGCAGTCAGGGTGCGCGCAAGATGGCCGAAACAGGGGCCAAAGCGACATCCGACGCCTTGTCGGAGCCAGCCCAGGCAAAGAGCGCGGTCACGGTTTCAGGGCGTGCATGCCCGGCCATAATCACGGCCCCCTCCTGCCCGGCCTTGAACGCCCCCCGATCCAGATAGCGCTGGATCACGGAGTCGCGTTCGTTCTGGGAATCCAGGCTACGGAAAACCAGCGCCGCTGGCTGCCCGGCGCGTTCGGCAGCTGCCCGAACCGAGCCGAGGCCACGGTCCCAACCGATCAGCCCGTGACCGTCCGTGCCGGCAATGCGGACCACGTGCTCCACAAGAGTCCGGCGGCTGCCAAAACCATTGTCCGAGGGATCCATAATTGCCACGGCCTGTGGAACGGCCGACAATTCGGCCTCCAGCGTGACCTCCAGGTCACGGACTTGCGCATCTTGCGGCAGACCTGTGGCCAGGACCACCACCTCGAAGCCGTTGTCCCGATAGAAGGCAGCCGCCTCCCCGGCGTCGGGAAGGGTCGGATCGACGGCAAAGGTCACGGGGAATGGGAAGGTCGCGAGCACCTGCCGATCCAGCGACCGGCTGCCATCGTCAATCAGGATCACGGAGAACAATGGCCTGTCATCAGGGTTCGAGAAAGGCGCGGCATTGCGGCTCAGGGCGTTCATGCGCGGCGATTGGCCAGGCGCGACCGTTCCCGAAGGCAGGCCCTCGTCAGGGGCGTCAACCGCAACCGCGATGTCTTCCTCCTCCTGCGCTGTGCCGGTTCCGATCTGTGGCAGGCGTGAGTTCCCGCGCGACCGGTCGGTCAATGGCAAGACGCGAACACCCGGCCCGGTCGGTGCGCGGTCGCCTACCGCCGGGGGAGCATCGCCTGCCCGGGCGATGGTCACTTCCTTGCGCTCGGGCCGGTCCAGATCTTCCTCTGATTGGGGTGCAGTTTCGGCAGTGGTCGCGGGCAGCGTCGCTGCGTCTCCGGTTGCTTCAGCCTGGTCCATATCGCCACCGGCGGGCAGCCGTTCCGGTGCGACCTCGTCTGGCACCGTGACGGTGGCATCGGCCATGGCAAGCCGCTCACCGTCCGATTGTTCCACGGATTGTGCGGAGTCAGCGGCTCCATTGCTTTCGGCTGGCGCAGGCATCGTTGTCACGCCCTCCGCCACCTCCGTAGGCACCTCAGGAGCCACCTCGGCAACGTCACCGTCCGCCGGGACGGTCGTTTCGGCCGCATTTCCGGTTTGCGCACCAGCTTCCGCCGCAGGCGGCATTTCCTTGCTGTCCAAGGCGACTTCCGCCGTCTCGGTAGTCTTGGCAACATCCGGCGTCTCCACGACAACCGGTGTCTCGGCAACCTTTGGTACCCCCGCCGTTTCCGCAGATTCCGCCGGCATCGTCGATTCAGCGGTCTCCGTCGCACCGGGAACCGTTGGCGTTTCCACCGCTTCGGACAGGTCGCCGGCCTCCTCTTCGCTCACGTCCGGCATGACGGCGGCGGGTCTCTCAGCCTCGGCCGCACCGAGCGCTGTTACAGGCTGGCTCCCGGTGTCGCTCGTGGAAGCGACACGTTCCGTTTCCGGCGTCTCCGTGGCGCGCCTTTGGCGCAACGCCTCGATGATAGATGCCTCCAACGCCTCGGCTTTCGCCGTCACGGCCGGTTCGGGTGTCTCGGCCTGCTCAGGCGCACCCGGCGCAAGTGCTTCGGCAGACGACTCGTCCGACGCCAGCGTCTCGCTGGCAATCTCGGTGCCGCCAACCGTCTCGGACGCGACCGTACCCGCGGTTACAGGCGGCGGGTATCCCCGCGTTTGCGCGGCGTCCAGCGCCGTCGCAGCGGCCGGGTCCGACGGCGCCGGGAGGTTCGCCGCCGCGCGTGGGCCGCTCGCGTCGCCAGCCTCGCGGGCCACTTCGGGCGCGGGATCTCCAACTTGAGGCGAAGGCGGAGCGACAACTGCCATTCCCGGTGTTTCAGGGCGAACGGCTGCTGTCATGTCCGGCATCGCAACCGTATTCTCATTCGTTGCCTGATCACTCGCAGGATGGTTCGGCGAATCCTTCCCGGGGGCAGTGGCATCCGGGGCAGGCAGCGCAGCCTCGGTTTCCGGAGGCGGACGCCGGAATTCCGACCCAGCGGGAACGGAAACGGCAGAGGCAACCTCGGTCCGGCGGCGGGCTGGCGGCATGCCCGCGGCGTCGCCGGAGCGCGCCGGATCTGCCGCGCTTTCGATTGGCTCCGCCGGGGTACCGGCCTCCTCAGCACCTGCCGCATCGCGCACGGGAGGTTCAACGGCAGTCCCCGCTGTCGCATCCGCCGCTTCTTGCGCCTCGCCTTCGGTTCCACCTGCATCGGCGACCGCGTTCGGGGCAGAGGGTGCTTCGTCCACAGGATCCGTCGACGACGGCGCGGCATCGCCCGCTGCCACATCCGGTTCCTCTTCGGTCGCGTCGGCTGAACCCGGAGCCGAGTCGTCTGTCGGCGCACCGGATATCGCATCCTCATCTGCGCTGTCGGGCGCAATTGCAACCGGCTGTGGGGCGGGTGCCATGAGCGACACCGCCGACAAGACCAGAACCGAAATTATACTGCCCCAGAACAGACCCGACAGGATACCGCGACCCATGCCTAATCCCTCTTCCTTATCGTTGCGCTCTCGCCTCGGGCCTTTTGCCGCCCGGACGGTGACTTGACCGCGGCGGAAGCCTCTGAGCATGTATAGCCCGACAGAGTTCCCGGTTCACCCCTTATTGCTCGGACACGCAAAAATGCTCCTGCTGATCGACAATTACGACAGTTTTACCTACAACCTCGTACATTACCTTGGGGAATTGGGCGCCGACATCGAGGTTCGTCGCAACGACGCGCTGGACGTTCAGCAGGCGATGGCACTCCGGCCGGAGGCGATCCTGCTCTCGCCCGGCCCTTGCGACCCGTCCCAGGCCGGGATCTGCCTCGCGCTGACCGAAGCCGCTGCAGACACAAAAACACCTCTTCTAGGCGTCTGCCTCGGACACCAAACCATCGGCGAGGCGTTTGGCGGAAAGGTCGTGCGCTGCCACGAGATCGTGCACGGCAAGATGGGGCGCATACACCATGACGGCCGCGGGGTATTCGCCGGGATCGACGCGCCGTTCCTAGCAACGCGCTATCACTCTCTCGTGGTGGAGCGCGAGAGCTTGCCGGACTGCCTGGAGGTCTCCGCATGGCTTGACGATGGCACGATTATGGGCCTGCGCCACAAGGAGTTGCCTATCGAGGGCGTCCAGTTTCACCCGGAGAGCATCCGGTCCGAACACGGACACCAGATGCTGAAAAACTTCCTTGACCGCGTGAAGGTGCCGGCATGAGCGACGATCTCAAACCCCTCATCGGTGCGGCAGCGGACCGTCCGCTGACAGCAGCCGAAGCCGAAACAGCGTTCAACGTGCTGTTCGAGGGCGAGGCAACGCCAAGCCAGATCGGCGGTTTCCTCATGGCCCTGCGCACGCGTGGCGAAACAGTGGAAGAGATCGCCGCCGCGGCCAAGGTGATGCGCGCCAAATGCAATGCAGTGGCCGCGCCGGACGGCGCAATGGACATTGTCGGAACTGGTGGCGACGGAAAGGGCACGCTCAATATCTCCACCGCTACCGCCTTCGTTGTGGCCGGTGCGGGCGTGCCTGTGGCCAAGCACGGCAACCGCAACCTCTCTTCCAAATCTGGCTCTGCAGATGCGCTGACGCAGATGGGCATCGACGTGATGGTCGGGCCGGAGGTCGCCGAACGGGCGCTGGCAGAGATCGGCATCTGCTTCATGATGGCGCCTATGCACCACCCGGCGATGCGGCACGTAATGCCGACGCGGACCGAGCTTGGAACGCGCACGATCTTCAACATCCTCGGGCCGCTCACGAACCCCGCGGGCGTAAGGCGGCAGTTGACTGGAGCTTTTTCTCCGTCGCTTCTTCGCCCGATGGCGGAAACGCTTGCCGCACTTGGCAGCGAAGCCGCATGGCTCGTACACGGAAGCGACGGGACGGACGAGTTGTCCATAGCCGGTCCCTCGAAGGTCGCCGCGCTAAAGGACGGCGCGGTGACGGAGTTCGAAGTTTCTCCCGAGGACGCCGGGCTACCGGTGCATGCCTTCGAGGAAATCCTCGGCGGCACGCCGGAAGAAAACGGCCGCGCCTTTGCGGCCTTGCTGCGCGGTGCGTCGGGTGCCTACCGCGACGCGGTGCTTCTGAATGCCGCCGCGGCCCTCGTCGTGGCGGACAGAGCGGCCGATCTGAAAACCGGGGTGGAAATGGCGCGGCAGAGTATCGATAGCGGCCAGGCACTTGCCAAGGTGACGGTTCTGGCCGCGCTTACAACCGGCGCAGGCTGAGATGGAACTGACGACCGCCCATATTGGCGATTGGCGGAGTTTGCCCTTCTTCCAGGACGAATTGCCCCGCATCGCGACTGCGCTTGACGCAGAATCGCGCGCGGTATTGCCGGGGCCGACCCACGTTTTTTCCGCGATGGAGTTCGCGCAGCCGGACGATGTGCGTGTCGTCATTCTTGGACAAGACCCCTACCCGACCCCCGGCCACGCCCACGGGCTGGCTTTTTCAGTGGAACCGGACGTCCGTCCGCTGCCACGGTCGCTGAAGAACATCTTCCGGGAAATGCATGAAGATCTCGGTGCTGTCCCGCCCAACGGCGATCTGCGCTTCTGGGCCAGGCAGGGCGTGTTGCTGTTGAACGCGGTCCTGACAGTACCCGCGGGAGCCGCAAACGGGCACAAGGCACTTGGTTGGCAAAGCCTGACGGCGCAGGTACTCGAGCGGCTATCCGATATGCCGCGGGTATTTCTGCTCTGGGGCCGTCCAGCGCAGGCGGCGGCCGCAAAATCCCTCCACGGGCGCGACCACCTTCGGATTGAAACACCGCATCCCTCGCCGCTCTCCGCGCGCAGGGGGTTCTTCGGCTCACGGCCGTTTTCCCGCACGAACGCATGGCTGCAGGACCGCGGCCAGACGCCCATCAACTGGACCACCCCGGAGGCGGCATGAGCACCCCGACCATCCTTGAAAAGATCAAGGCCTACAAGCTGGACCACATCGCCGCCTGCAAGGAAGCGCGCTCGATCGGCGATGTCGAGGCTGCCGCGCGGACAGCCGGTCCGGTCCGCCCGTTTGCAAAAGCGTTGACGCGGGCCGTCCACAATGGCTACGGGCTGATCGCCGAGGTCAAGAAAGCAAGCCCATCCAAAGGCTTGATCAGGGAAGATTTCGACCCCGAGGCACTGGCCCGCGCCTACGAGGCGGGCGGCGCAACCTGCCTGAGCGTTCTCACTGACGGGCCATCGTTTCTAGGCGACGATGCCTATCTGAGCGCGGCGCGAGAAGCCGTATCTCTGCCGGTGCTGCGCAAGGATTTCATGTATGACACCTATCAAGTGGCGGAAGCGCGGGCGCTCGGCGCCGATTGCATTCTGATCATCATGGCGTCGGTCTCCGACGCGCAGGCGAAGGAATTGGAGTCGGCGGCGGCGATTTGGGGGATGGACGCCCTGCTCGAGGTGCACAATCGGGCGGAATTGGACCGTGCACTCGCGCTGTCGTCACCTCTCATCGGTATTAACAATCGCGACCTGAACACGTTCGAAACGACGCTCGACGTTACCAGGGGGCTGATCAAACATGTCCCAGCGGACAGGCTAATCGTCTCCGAATCCGGCCTGTCAGGGCCGAAGGAACTCGCGGAACTGGCAATGTATGGCGCCCGCTGTTTCCTGATAGGCGAAAGCCTGATGCGCCAGGATGACGTGACGACAGCGACCCGCCAGCTTCTCGCCAACCCGCTGACGGCCGCACACGGTGGAGGCATGTGATGTCGCTCACGCATTTCGACGGCGAGGGCCGCGCGCACATGGTCGATGTCTCTGACAAGGCAACCACCGCGCGGATTGCCGTAGCGGAGGGATGGGTGCGCATGGAACCGACAACGCTGGCGCTTGTACAACAGGGCAGCGCCAAAAAAGGCGATGTGCTCGGTGTGGCGCGGCTCGCCGGGATCATGGGTGCGAAGAAGACATCCGATCTGATCCCGCTGTGCCACCCGCTGCCGATCACCAAGGTCGCCGTTGAGCTTGAAGCGGACCCTGACCTGCCGGGCGTGCGCATTGCCGCCACGGTCAAGACGACCGGCCAGACCGGCGTCGAAATGGAGGCGCTGACGGCCGTCTCCACCGCTGCACTCACGGTTTATGACATGCTGAAAGCGGCTGACCGCGGCATGGAGATCGGTGGAATCCGGGTGATCCTCAAGGACGGCGGGAAATCCGGACGCTACGAGGCCGGCGCGTGATACCGGTTTCCGAGGCGCTGAACCACCTGTTCGATTTGGCCACTCCAGTCGAACGTGAGAGCGTGCCGCTCACCGACGCCGCCGGCCGTGTGTTGGCCGAGCCGGTTGTCGCGGCTCGAATGCAACCGCCCTTCTCGGCGTCGGCCATGGATGGCTACGCGGTGCGCTCAGCGGAGGCCCTGCCGGGTGCGCGGCTTCGCGTCATCGGTACGGCTCCGGCTGGCCGCGCGTTCACAGGATCGGTCGGCTCCGGCGAGACAGTGCGGATATTCACCGGCGCACCCGTGCCACACGGTGCGGACCTGGTCCTGATCCAGGAAAATACGCAGCGCGACGGCGAATGGATAACCGTTACCGAGGCTGCGAGCGGCGGGAACAACATCCGTCCGGCAGGTGGCGACTTCAAACCCGGAGATCGGATCGAAGAACCGCGTCGCCTCTCTCCGGCCGATCTGATGCTGGCCGCTGCGATGAACGTAGCGGACCTCGTGGTTTCACGCCGTCCGGTGGTGGCAGTTCTCGCCACCGGCGACGAACTCGTCATGCCGGGAGAAGCGCCGCGCGACGATCAAATCGTTGCTTGCAACGGCTTCGGCCTGAAGGCCCTGCTTGATGCCGCTGGCGCAGAGGCGCGATTGTTGCCGATTGCCCGAGACAACCCGCAAAGCCTGCGGACAGCGTTCGGCCTGAGCGATGGGGCCGACCTGATCGTGACCATAGGCGGCGCGTCCGTTGGAGACCATGATCTGGTGGGAGAGGTCGCGTCCGGGCTTGGCATGGCACCGTGCTTCCACAAAGTCGCGATGCGGCCCGGAAAACCGCTCATGGCCGGCCGCCTCAATGGGGCCGCGATGGTTGGCCTGCCCGGAAACCCTGTATCGGCCCTGGTTTGCGCCCATGTTTTCCTCTTGCCGATGCTTCGCGCCATGCAAGGCTTCCCTGCCACTCCGGCGCCGCGTGTTCCTGCGAGCCTCGGCAGCGATGTCGGCCCCAACGGGCCACGTGAACACTACATGCGCGCGGTACTGGAAAACGGCGTTGTGACCCCTTTTGACCGGCAGGACAGTGCCCTCCTGACCGTTCTTTCACGTGCAAATGCGCTTCTCGTGCGCCCCGTTGCGGACGGGCCACGCAGCGCCGGAGATCCCGTCGAGGTGCTGCCAATCTAGGCGCCACGGTTGACACAAAACGTGAACACTGGCAGAACATGCTGTAAACGCGGGGGATTGAGCACCCCGGGAACGACATGTGAGGCCACGCAATGCTGACCAAGAAGCAACTCGACCTGCTGGAGTTTATACACGCTCGGATGCAGCGTGACGGGGTGCCGCCCTCATTCGACGAGATGAAGGACGCCCTCGACCTGCGGTCGAAATCGGGCATTCACAGATTGATCACGGCTCTAGAGGAGCGCGGCTTCATCCGGCGGCTGGCACATCGGGCGCGGGCGATCGAAATCGTGAAGCTGCCCGATGCACTTCAGGCCAAGGGGTTCCAACCAGTTGTAATTGACGGCGACGCAGCCCCGAGCGGCACCCGAGCGCCTGCGAATGCACGGCCCATAGAGGTCCACGCCACCGAGCTACCAGTAATGGGTCGCATTGCCGCCGGTGTTCCCATCGAAGCGATCAGCGAAGTGAGCCACACGGTGGCCGTTCCGGGTCAGATGGTGGGCGCGGGTCACCACTTTGCGCTGGAGGTCCGCGGAGATTCCATGATCGAGGCCGGGATCAACGACGGCGACGTCGTTGTAATCCGCGAACAGAACACGGCCGATGACGGTGACATCGTGGTGGCACTTGTTGAGGATCAAGAAGCGACGCTAAAACGCCTCCGTCGCAAGGGCAGCACGATTGCGCTTGAGGCCGCCAACCCCGCATATGAGACCCGGCTGTTCCGCGATGACCAGGTCAAAGTCCAAGGGCGACTGGTTGGCCTGATCCGGAGCTACTGACCGCTCAGCGGTCCGGCCGGTTGTGAACCAACATCGATGCACCGCCTGCGTTGAGGCCCGTCCGCGCGCATGCACATACTAACAGTCAACGAAAAATGTGGCGCGCGTCCCTTGGGAGCGTTCGGACTTTGGCACGGTGGTCATGCAAGCGGGCATATGCGGCGAGAGTCATGGCGCCCACAACCTGTGTCCGGTGCGCTCAGCGACGGTTTCGAACTGTAGGCGGCCCTCAACAAGCCATCCCGCGACAGCGCCGGTTCGCCGCAGCGTCAGGGGGTCGAGGAAACGGCAGGGGCCATCGGGAAGCTCCTCGGGTACGAGGTTGGTGACAATCACACCCTCGCCGCAGTGCCCCGGCAATTTGGCGAGGCCCGTCTTACCCGTCACGTGAGTGATCGCGAAAGAACCGACGGTTATGCTCCTCAGGCCACTTTCGCCTGTGAACCCCTCGCGGTCCGCCGCTGTCGCCTGATCCATTCCGTCGCCATCGTTTTCCAGCCAAGAGAGTGCAGAGAAGCCATCGCCGCGTGGCCGGGACATCGCGCGCCCGGCCGGTGTCATGACCCCTACAAGGCCGCCCGTATCGGCGATCAGCACATCAGGTCGGTCGGATTGTGTCCAAAGGACCGCACCAGCCAACACCGCGACAAGGCCTCCCCAACGGAACGCCCCGCGCCAGAGAAGGAAAAAGAGGAATCCGAGGCTGATGAGTGGCAACACTTCCGGTCCTGGCGCGACCACGTGTGTTACTGCTCCGCCGAGGTTCGATACCGTCTCGGCGACCAGCAAAATCCACTCCAGTCCCCACCGCATTACCCAGAGCGCCGGCCCAGAGAGACCAAGCGGCCAGAGGACGGCAGCCACCACGGCTGCCGGCATGACAACTGCGCCCATCAGCGGTACGGAGGCCAGGTTTGCCAGGAGGCCGTAATCCGCGACGCGGTTGAAATGCGCTGCGGCAAAGGGAGCCGTGGCCGCTCCGGCGACCGCAGATGACACAACGACAGCTAGGGCCGGTGATAACCAACCGGGCAGTCGCCGCAGCCCATCCCGGTGCGCCTGCAGCCAGCCAAATGCGGCAACAAGCGCGGTGGTCGCAGCAAAGGACATCTGGAATCCGGGTCCGAAGAGCGCCTCCGGTGTAATGACCAACAACAGTGTTGCAGCAAGCGCCACCGAACGCAGGGAAATCGCCCGCCGTTCAAGGAGCACGGCGGTGAGCATCACGGAAACCATGATGAAGGCGCGTGTGGTGGAGACCGCCGATCCGGACAGGGCGAGATAGAAAGCGCCCACCGCCAAGGCACCGAGGGCGGCGGCCTTGCGGATGGGGAAGTGCAACGCGAGCCAGGGGACCAGCGCCATGCAAGCCCGCAGCGCGGAAAAAACAGCGCCTGTCAGCAACCCCATATGCAGACCGGAAATCGCCAGAAGATGTGCAAGATTGGCGTTGCGCAAGTTGTCGACAACGTCGCGCGGCATGGCGGACCGATCGCCGGTCAGGATCGCCGCAGCAAAGGCGCCGGCGTCGCCGGGAATGCGTGCTTGCACGCCGCGGCTGATTGCCATGCGCAGCCGAAAAACGGAAAGCCCGGCCCGGCCCTCCTCGGCCGACGCGAGTGCCAACACCGGTGTGCGGGTGTACCCTACCGCGCCCAAGCGCTTGAACCACGCCATTCGGCGGAAATCGAAACCGCCCGGCTCCACAGGTCCGCTGGGTGGAGATAGATGCCCGGTAAGGATCACTGTAAGTCCGGGCTCCGGCTCAACGAATCCCTGCTGACCATGCAGCGACACCCGCACGTGTTCCGGCGTCCGTTCCGGCCGAACGTCCGCGAGAACAACGCGGTCGAGTGTCAATCGCACCTTGTCGGACACGGAACGGTCTATATCGACGATACGTCCTTCGACCGGCCCATAGTACCGGAAGCCAAGTACCGGCGCAGCGACCGAGTGCGCGCGCGCGCCGGCCACCATTACTCCGCAAATAACTAACGCAAGTGCCCAGAAAACCGGTGCCACGGCTTCTCCTGCCAGTCTACCGACGACGATCACGAGAATGACCGCGACTGCGCAACCCGCATAAACAGCGGTCGTCGGCTCAAACGGCAGGCCGAACCAAAGGCCGATACCCGAACCAAGACAAACAGGCACCCAATGGATCAACCGCCCGCGTTGCGCAAGAAGTGCCGCGGCGAGGACCTGCCTGGTCCCCATTCCCGGAGTAGTGCCCGGCTGGACCGATGTCGTGGCTACCATTGAAGTCAGCCTTCGGTCATCTTGGTTGACAAAGCGTTAAACGTTCCCGGCTAAGGGACGCCCTCCAGCCGACGAGACACGCGGCGGGCGACGGATGGGCGACCGCGGATTCCTTCCGCGAGCGGCTTCCCAAGACTGGGGGGCTGAAATATACCCTCCGGGCAACATGGAAGTGGGGTGTTGCTCGGCACGCGCTCGATCCACCGGTCGAGCTCACCAGACCAATCCCCAAATCGTTATCGACGTCAGAGGTCACTATGCAGGACGCAGAGCAGATCGTCACCCGGATCGCTCCCTCCCCCACCGGTTTCATGCACATCGGAACGGCACGGACCGCGCTATTCAATTGGCTCTACGCCCGGGGGCGTGGCGGCAAGTTTTTGCTCCGGATTGAAGACACCGACCGCGAGCGCTCCACCCCCGAAGCGACAGACGCCATTCTGCGCGGAATGCGCTGGCTCGGGCTGGACTGGGACGACGAGGCGGTGAGCCAATTCGCACGTGCGGATCGGCACGTCGAGGTTGCCAATACGCTTCTGGAGCGGGGCGCGGCATACAAGTGTTTCGCTACGCAGGAGGAGATCGCCGCATTTCGCGAAGAGGCTCGCTCGGCCGGGCGCAGCACGAATTTCCGTTCGCCGTGGCGCGACGCGTCCCCGGACACGCACCCGGATGCACCCTACGTGGTGCGAATCAAGGCGCCGCGTGACGGAGAAACCGTGATTGAAGACGCTGTGCAGGGCACCGTGCGCTGGAAGAACGCGGATCTCGACGACATGGTGCTGCTGCGCTCGGACAGCACGCCGACCTATATGCTCGCCGTCGTGGTTGACGATCACGACATGGGCGTGACGCACGTGATCCGTGGCGACGATCACCTGGCGAATGCGGCGCGCCAATCGCTGATATACCACGCAATGGACTGGCCGCTTCCGGTTTACGCACATATCCCGCTGATCCTCGGTCCGGACGGCAAGAAACTCTCCAAACGACATGGAGCGACGGGCGTCGAGGAATACCAAAAGATGGGCTACCCCGCGGCAGGTATGCGCAACTACCTCGCCCGGCTGGGATGGAGCCATGGCGACGACGAATTCTTCACCGACGCCCAGGCGCGCGAGTGGTTCGACCTGGACGGGATCAACAAGGCCGCTGCCCGCTTCGATTTCAAGAAGCTGCAGAATCTCTCAGGGCAGCATGTTGCAGCTGCAGAAGATTCCGCTCTCCTGACGGAATTGCGCGCGTATTTGGCGGCGATTCAGGAACCTGACCTAACGGAAGCCCAAGCTGATGGCGTGCTCCGCGCCATGCCGTTCTTGAAGGAGCGCGCGAAGACATTCGGCGAACTTGTTGATAAAGCACACTTCGTTCTGACGACACGCCCGATCGTGCCTGACGCCAAGTCTGAGAAAAACCTCGATTCAGTATCCCGTGGTATACTGACAGAATTGACGCCGCACCTGCAAAATGCTAGCTGGTCCCGCGACGGTCTCGAAGAGGCCGTCAACGGATTTGCCGAGACCAAGGGACTGAAGCTCGGAAAGATCGCCCAGCCCCTCCGCGCCGCATTGGCGGGGCGCACAGCAACCCCGAGCGTCTTCGACATGATGCTCGTGATCGGCCGGGAGGAGACGCTTGGCCGCATTAACGATGCCGCGGGCCAGTCGGGGTAATAACCTACGGGCCCGCGCCTTAGAAATCCGATCCCGCACGTACGCCGCTCACGCGTGCGGCGGGCAAAGCCAGAAAGGGACGCCCAAATGACCGACAGAAAAGCGACGCTCACCTTCGACGACAAATCGCTCGAACTGCCGATGCACTCGCCCACCGCCGGACCGGACGTGATCGACATCCGCAAGCTCTACGCCCAGGGCGATGTTTTCACCCACGATCCGGGCTTTACCTCCACGTCCTCCTGCGAATCCACGATCACCTTCATTGACGGTGACAAGGGTGAGCTTCTGCATCGCGGCTATCCGATCGACCAGCTTGCGGAAAAGTCCCACTATCTGGAGGTCTGCTACCTTCTCCTCTACGGCGAGTTGCCGACCGCCGCGCAGATGGAGGACTTCGAATTCCGGGTCACCCATCACACCATGCTGCACGAGCAGCTGACCTATTTCTACCGTGGGTTCCGTCGCGACGCGCACCCCATGGCGATTATCGTCGGCGTCATGGGCGCGATGTCGGCGTTCTATCACGATTCCACCGACATTTCGGACCCCTGGCAGCGCGAGGTCGCCTCGATCCGCATGATCGCCAAGATGCCGACCATCGTCGCCTGGGCGTTCAAGTATTCCAGTGGGATGCCCTTCATCTACCCGCGCAACGATCTCGACTACGCGTCAAACTTCCTGCGCATGTGCTTTGCGGTCCCGGCAGAAGAATACGAGGTCGACCCGATCCTCAGCCGCGCCATGGACCGGATCTTCACCCTTCACGCTGACCACGAGCAGAACGCGTCGACCTCGACGGTGCGCCTTGCCTCTTCGTCGGGCGCCAACCCATTTGCGTGTATCGCTGCCGGTGCCGCCTGCCTTTGGGGGCCGGCCCACGGCGGCGCCAACCAAGCGTGTCTGGAGATGCTTCGCGAGATCGGCACCGTGGACAAGATCCCGGAATATATCGCTCGCGCCAAAGACAAGAACGACCCGTTCCGCCTCATGGGCTTCGGACACCGCGTTTACAAGAACATCGACCCGCGGGCGACGGTGTTGAAGAAGTCGGCCGACGAGGTTCTGGACCTGCTTGGCGTCCACAACAACCCGACGCTTCAGGTCGCAAAGGAACTGGAAAAGCAGGCACTCGAGGATCCCTACTTCGTCGAGAAGAAGCTCTTCCCGAACGTGGACTTCTACTCGGGCATCATCCTTGAGGCGATGGGCTTCCCGACGTCGATGTTCACACCAATCTTCGCGCTCTCCCGCACCGTGGGCTGGATTTCCCAGTGGCACGAACAGCTTTCCGATCCGGCGCACAAGATCGGGCGTCCGCGGCAGCTCTACACCGGGCATCCGTTCCGTGACTACGTGGAAGTCGAAAAGCGCGGCTAGTCCCACCGTCACTCGCAGACCAAACGAAAAGAGCCGGGCACATCGCCCGGCTCTACTCTTTTTTGGGGTGTCCTCCGAACCGGTTTCATCAACCGGCGGAGAACATCACAGCTCGGAAACCGATGCCCGTGCGCCCTTTTCGATCAGCCCGGTGAAAACGGGGCGCAGCAAGGGTTCAATGCGCTTCGCGAGATCCGCTGGAAACACCTCCCGCACGGAAAGGAGACGCGAGACCTTGTCAGCCCCCCTCACATCGTCCGACAGTTTTCGCAGCCGGTCGGCTAACGGATCCTGCACATCGATGGGATCGCCGTTTTCGTCGGTTCCCCCGACGTAGCGCATCCATGCAGCGAGCGCGAGGAGCAGCCCCGGCGACTCGCGTCCGGCATCCAGATTCTCCCGTAACGTCCCCAAGATACGCTGCGGCAGCTTCTGGCTCCCGTCCATAGCGATCTGCCACGTCAGGTGGCGGATTGCCGGATTGCGGAACCGCTCCAACAACTGATCGGCGTATGCGTTCAGGTCTACACCGGCGGGCGGCGCCAACGCCGGTATGATCTCCCGCTGCCAGAGACGAGCCGCGAAGGCCGCGAAAACCGTATCGCCGGTCGTGTCGGCAATCGTTTCGTGACCGGCAAGGTAGCCGAGATACGCCAGTGACGAATGCGCGCCGTTCAACATGCGCAGTTTCATGTGTTCGTACGGTGTCACATCGTCTACAAGCTGCACGCCGACGGCGCCGAAGTCTGGCCGCTCTCCGCCGACGAAGTCATCCTCGATCACCCACTGCTGGAAGGGCTCATGCATGACTGGGGCGGCGTCGTAGTAACCAGCGGCTTTCTCCAGCTGTTCGACATCCTCTGGTTTGGTCGCAGGAACAATCCGGTCAACCATCGTCGAGGGGAACCTGCCCTCGGCCGCGATCCAGTCCGCCAACTCCGGATCGATCAGCCGCGCCAGCTCCAGAACGACTCCGCGCACGACCTTGCCGTTGTTCGGAAGGTTGTCGCAGGAGAGCACCGTGAACGGCGCCCGTCCGGCATTGCGCCGCAATTGGAGTGCCCGCACGATATAGCCGGGAGCCGATTTCGGCAGTTCTCCTGCCAGATCATAGACGATATCGGGATGGTTCGGATCGAGTTCGCCGGTCGCCGGGTTGTGACAATAGCCCTTCTCCGTCACGGTCAGCGAGACGATGTGCACCGCAGGGTCCGACATCGCGGAAAGGAGCGCTTCCGGATCCTCCGGCGCAACGAGCATGTCGCGCACATTCTCGATGATCTCAAACCGCTCGCCTTCGGGCGCCAGTTCGACCGCAGTATAGGCATAATCCTGCGGCTTCAGCGCGTTTCGGACAGAGGGCGAGCGCAATGAAACACCAAGTATGTCCCAGGCACCACCGCCGGCACGGGCAGCTTCGGCAATCCATGGCGCGCCATGGGCCCGAAAGAAGGCCCCAAGCCCGAGATGGACGATCCCGATGCCCGGGCTCATATTCCCCGGCCGCGTAAGGCGTTCAGCGTGCAAGCCATCCTCCATCGACATTATAGACCGCGCCATTGACGTAATCCGAAGCGGGCGCCGCCAGGAAGACGGCCGCGCCGGCGATGTCTTCCGGCGAACCCCAGCGGCCGGCGGGGATCCGACCAAGGATCTCGGCACTGCGCGCTGCATCGGCCCGGAGCGCGGCGGTGTTGTCGGTCGCAATGTAACCCGGAGCGATGGCGTTGACGTTGATTCCGCGGGCGGCCCACTCGTTCGCCATCAGCTTGGTGATCCCTGCGACACCGCTTTTGGAGGCGGTGTAGGACGGCACACGGATCCCGCCCTGGAAACTCAGCATCGAGGCGATATTGATGATCTTGCCCGGGCGGTCCGCGGCGAGCGCCGCCTTGGCGAAAGCCTGGCAATTCATGAAGACCGCCTTGAGGTTGATCGTCATCACGTCATCCCAATCGGCTTCGGAGAAGTCGACGGTATCCTCGCGGCGAATAATCCCGGCGTTGTTCACGAGGATGTCGATCTGGCGTTCGGCAAAGATCGGCGTCAGCGCCTTCGGATCGGAAATGAGATCGACCTTGACCTCCTCGCCGTTCCCGAGCTTGCTCAACGTTTCCTCGGCCGGCGAGATGCCGGCACAGATCACATGGGCCCCGGCCTCGCCAAGCCCCACGGCTATGCCCTGTCCGATACCGGTGTTGGCGCCGGTTACCAGTGCCGTCTTTCCTTCGAGCGAAAAAGAGATCACTTCAGGTCCTCCACGGGGATCATGTCCATATCGGTGAACGCCATGTTGTCGCCGGCCATGGCCCAGCAGAACGTGTAGGAGCCGGTGCCTGCGCCGGCGTGAATCGACCACGGCGGAGAGACCACGATTTCCTCGTTGGCCATGACGATATGGCGGGTTTCCTGCGGTTGCCCCATGAAATGGAACACCCGCTGACCGTCGGCGACGTCGAAATAGAGATAGGCTTCCATGCGGCGGTCATGGGTATGCGCGGGCATTGTGTTCCAGACCGAGCCGCCGTGAAGCTGGGTGTAGCCCATGACGAGCTGGCAGGACTTCACGCCGTCGGAGTGGATACACTGGTAGATCGTGCGGTCGTTCGAGGTCTCCGGCGCGCCGAGCTTCACCTCGTTGGCATCGGCCGGCTTGATCAGAGTGGTCGGATAGGTCTGATGCGCCGACGTGGAAACGATGTAGAAACGCCCCTGCCCGCCGAACGTCACCGTGCCGGCCCCCATGCCGATATACAGCATGTCGCCTCTGGCCAGTTCATAGGTCTCGCCGCCGGCCGTGATCGTGCCGGCTTCGCCAATGTTAAGAATGCCGGCTTCGCGTCGGGCCAGCCAGGTGTCGGTACCGCACTCGGCCACTTCGTCCAGCGTCAGTTCGCCACCGGCGGGTACGGCGCCGCCAACGATCATTCGGTCGTAGTGCGTGTAGGTGAGGCGGATCTCACCGGCCGCGAACATGGTCGGTACATGGAATTTTTCGCGAAGTTCGGCGGTGTCGTAGCCCTTCGCGGCTTCGGGGTCGGTGGCATAGAGCGTGGTAACGGATACCATCAATCGGGTCCTCTCAGAGAAAATCGTCTCGGCGTGGGGTGAAGGTGTCGATGAGTTGGCCCGCTTCGAGGCAGACGCACCCGTGTTCGGCTTCGGACGGAATCACGAAGCTATCGCCCGGACCGACTTCGAAGCTTTCGCCGTCGAGGCTGAAGCGGAAGCGGCCGGCGTGCACGTAGGTCGATTGCACATGCGGATGGCTGTGCAGCGCGCC
Organism: Tropicimonas marinistellae; assembly: GCF_001509585.1. Taxonomy (GTDB): domain Bacteria; phylum Pseudomonadota; class Alphaproteobacteria; order Rhodobacterales; family Rhodobacteraceae; genus Tropicimonas; species Tropicimonas marinistellae. The sequence goes on from NZ_LNCI01000006.1 coordinate 190,555, forward strand.
CTCGCCACCGGCCTCGAAGGTGAAAGCGACGACCATGAGTTCGGGCGCTTCGGACAGAACTTGCCGGGTGACGCCGTCCCCTGCGGGAACGGCGGGAAAGGTACGGAGCATGAAAGCCTCCCTAGCGGAACAGGGCCGGCAGCCAGAGCGACAACGCCGGAATGAAGGTCACCAGAAGCAGCGTGAAGACGGCTGCGGCGTAGAACGGTCCGATGGAACGCATGACCTGCCAGATCGAGATCTTTCCGACGGCACAGCCGACGAAGAGCACTGTGCCGACTGGCGGTGTGCAAAGGCCGATGCCGAGGTTCAGGATCAGGATGATACCGAAGTGTACAGGATCAACTCCGAAGGCCATGGCAACCGGGAGGAAGATCGGCGTGGTGATCACGATCAGCGGCGACATGTCCATGAAGGTGCCGAGTACCAGCAGAGTGACGTTGATCAGGAGCAGGACGACGATCGGATTATCCGAGATGCCCTGCATGAATTGCACCAGTTCGGCTGGAATCTTGAGATATGCGAGCAACCAGCCGAAACCGGCGGCACACCCAATAACCAGCAGCACCATCGCCGTGGTGCGAACCGCACCAAGAGTTGCGCCGACAAAGGCCTCCCAGGTGAGGGTTCGGTAGGCGATGAACGTGGCGAAGAGCGCATAGACCACCGCGATGCAGGAGGATTCGGAGGCGGTGAAGATACCCGAGCGAACACCGCCGAAGATGATCGCAACGAGGATCAGGCCCGGCAACGCATTGATGAACAGCCGTCCGACCATGGCCCAGCCGTGAAAGGGCTCCGTCGGGTAGTCGCGCCGGCGCGCCATGAACCAGGCAGCCATCATCAGCGAACAGGCAAGAATGAACCCTGGAATGATCCCCGCGGTGAACAGGTCCGCGATGGAGAGCTTTCCGCCCGCCGAGATCGAATAGATGATCAGGTTGTGAGACGGCGGCAGCATGAGCGAGATCATCGACGAGGTGACCGTCACCGCGACGGCGTAGTCCACGTCATAGCCGCGTTTTTCCATCTGGCCGATCATGATGCCGCCGATGGCCGACGTGTCTGCCGCGGCGGAACCGGAGATGCCGCCGAACATGACCGAGGTCAGGATGTTCACCTGCCCCAGCCCGCCCTTGAAATGGCCGACCATGGAGCCCGCGAGCGCGACGAGCCTGCGGGCGATGTCGCCGCGCACCATGAGCTCACCTGCGTAGATGAAGAACGGGATCGCCATCAAAGCAAAGACTGAAACGCCCGAGTTGAGCCGCTGGAATATCACCACCGGCGGCAGGTCCAGGTAGACCACCGTCGCAAAGCTGGCCACGCCGAGACAAAACGCGATCGGGGTGCCGATGAAAAGCAGGAAGACAAACGTTCCGAAGAGGATCCAGTATTCCATCAGCGGTTCTCCTCGATCCGGTTGGCGGGCACGAGGCCGTTGAGTTCATCTTCGTCGATGCTCTCGCCGAACCGCGCCGTAGGCATGCCCGCGGCACGTCGCGCAAGACGCTCCAGCGAGAAGATGACCAGAAGGAAGCCGCCGGCGACGAGCGGAAAGAAATCGAATGCGCCCGATATACCGAGCGACGGGATTGTGTTGTCTTTCGTCTTGTCGAGTAGCTGGTAGCCGTACCACATCATTCCGGTGCCGAAGGCGACCACGACCGTGTCGGAAATCGAGTAGAGCCAGAGCTTTACCCGCATCGGAAGCACCAGAAGCAAGACGTCGAAGGAGAGGTGATAGCCTTCCCGAACGCCGACGGCGGCCCCCAGGAAAATGAACCAGCCCATGACCATCACCGAACCTGGTTCGGTCCAGATGATGCTGTCGTTCAGCACGTATCGCCAGAAGACCTGGGCAGCGATCATCGCTGTCATGATGACGAGCCCGGTTCCGGAAAGGTAGAGCGCGATGCGCCCGATGACTCCCGTGACCCTTGCCACGGATCTCATTGTCTCCTGCACGACGGCCTCCGGAGAAAGGAGTCGCGGCGGCCCTGCGAGCCGCCGCGACCTGGTTTCAGATCAGATCATTCGACGGCCTGAATACGAGCCACCAGATCCTTCAGCGTCTCGTCGGTCACGTATTTCTCGTAGACCGGCGCCATTGCTTCGATGAAGGGGGTCTTGTCGATCTCTGTGATGATCTCGTTGCCAGCGGCCCGGACCTTCTCTTCCGAGGCGGCCTCGCGCTCAGCCCAGAGTTGACGCTGCACTTCGGTGGAGGCCTTGGCGGCTTCCATTACAAGCGCCTGGTCTTCCTCGGAGAGACTTTCCCAGGATTTCTTCGACATCACAAGCACTTCGGGCACCATCAGGTGCTGGTCGAGCGTGTAGTAGCCGGCAACTTCGAAGTGGCCCGACGATTCATAGGACGGCCAGTTGTTCTCTGCCCCGTCGATAACGCCGGTCTGGATCGAGCTGTAAACCTCGCCATAGGGCATCGGCGTGGCGTTGGCGCCGAGGGCACCGACCATGTCGACGAAGAGGTCCGACTGCATGACGCGGAACTTCATGCCGGCCAGATCTTCCAGCGAGGTGATCGGCTTCTGGCTGTTGTAGAAGCTGCGCGAACCGGCATCGTAGGAGGTCAGCGCGACCAGGTCGTGATCGGAGAAGGCGCCAAGGATTTCCGCGCCAATTTCGCCGTCCATGACCTTATGCATGTGGTCCACGGAGCGGAAGATATAGGGCAGCGAAGGGATCTGGCTCTCTGGGATGATATTGTTGAACGGGCCGAAGGAGACGCGGTTCAGGTCGATGACGCCGAACTGGGTCTGTTCGATCGTGTCCTTTTCCTCGCCGAGCTGGGCGGAATGGAACATCTCGATGCAGATCCGGCCATCCGTCTTCTCTTCGAGCATCGCGCCCATTGCCTTAACGCCTTCGACAGTCGGATAGCCGTCTGGGTGCGTGTCGGACGCTTTGAGGGTGAGTTCGCAGGCGGCGGCTGCGGTGGCCATTGCGGCCGAGGCCAGCAGCGCAGCGGTGACTTTCATGAGCATGATCTGGGTTCCTCCCTATGGGTTGCTCGTCACAGTCGATAGGCTTGTTTAACAAGCCGGTACGCGAGGTCTTGAGCGACCTCGAATGCCTCATCCTCGGCCAGCCGCCCGGTGCGGACGAGCGTTGCGAGGAAGGCGCAGTCCACCCGCCGCGCCACGTCGTGCCGGGCAGGGATGGAACAGAAGGCGCGGGTGTCGTCGTTGAAACCCACTGTGTTGTAGAAGCCGGCGGTTTCGGTCGTCATCTCGCGGAACCGGCGCATGCCCTCGGCGCTGTCGTGGAACCACCACGCAGGTCCGAGTTTCAGCGCCGGGTAAACTCCTGCGAGAGGCGCAAGCTCGCGGGCATAGGTTGTCTCGTCCAGCGTGAACAGGATTACCGAAAGCCGCGGATCGGTTCCGACCGCATCCAGCAGCGGCTTGAGCGCGGCAACGTAATCGGTGCGTCCGGGAATGTCGAAACCCTTGTCGCGACCGAACATTTCCATCATCGGCGCAGAGTGGTTCCGCCGGGCACCCGGATGTATTTGCAGCACGAGCCCGTCCTCCAGGCTCATTCGCGCCATTTCCGTCAGCATGTGGCCGCGGAATGCATCCGCCTCTTCTGCCGTGCACTCACCCCTCAGCGCCTTTTCGAACAGCGCCACCGCCTCGGATTGGGGAAGATTCTCGGTCCGCGCCGTGGCGTGACCATGATCCGAGGAGGTGGCGCCGAACTCCTTGAAGTACTGCCGCCGGTTGCGGTGCGCATCAAGGTAGCCGTTCCAAGTGGTCGCGTCGGTGCCCGCCAGCTCGCCGAACCGCGCAACGTTCTCCGCAAACCCTTCAAAATCCGGATCCACCACTGGGTCCGGACGATATGCCGTAACCACCTTGCCCTTCCAGCCGCTCTCGCGGATCATGCGGTGCCAGCGCAGGTCATCCAGCGGGCTTTCGGTCGTGGCGATCACCTCGATCCCGAAGCGCTCGAACAAGGCCCGCGGCAGGAATTCCGGCTTCGCGAGGCAATCGGAGATATGATCGTAGAATTTGTCGGCTGTCTCGGGCGAGAACCGCTCGCTGAGTCCAAAGACGTTCTCGAAGGAGTGGTCGAGCCACATTCGGGAGGGGGTGCCACGAAACAGGTAGTAGTTTTCGGCAAACCGCCGCCAGATCTTTCGCCCGTCAACTTCGATACGACTTCCGTCGGCATGCGGCACGCCGAGGTCGTCCAATGACACACCCTGCGAGAAGAGCATCCGGAACACATAATGATCTGGCGTTACAAAGAGTTGCGCGGGATCGGGGAAGGGAAGGTTCTCTGCGTACCACCGCGGATCGGTGTGGCCATGAGGGCTGACAATGGGCAGATCTTTGACCGTTTCGTAGAGCGCGCGCGCGAGCCCCCGCGCAGCCTGCTCAACCGGAAACAACCGATTGTCGTCCAATTGCCCCATAACGTCACCGCCCCCTTCGGATTCGACAGGCATCACTGCGGCATTGCCTTCTGGCAAACTGATATGCTAGAATAACTTTCAAGTCAACAGGGTGGAAAGTCCATGTCCGGCAGTCCTAGCCTCGCGTCGCTGGAGCCTATTCCGCGACCGTCCGTGGCCGATCAGGTCTTTGAAAAGCTGCACAAACAGATTGTCTGGCTGGAATTGCCGCCGGAATCGCGGCTTTCGGAAGTGGACGTTGCACGCGCTCTGGATGTGTCTCGGCAACCGGTTCGCGATGCCTTCTACCGCCTGTCCAAACTTGGGTTCCTCGTGATCCGTCCGCAGCGTGCGACGACCGTCAGCCAGATTTCCGTCAGCAAAGTGCGCGAGGCCAGCTTCGTCCGCACGGCGCTGGAAATCCATGTAATGCGCGCCGCCTGCGACGGGCTCAGCGATACCGATTTCGATACGCTGGCGGAGATACTGGAACGGCAAAAGGATGCCGTCGACGGCGGTGCCCGCGCCGGCTTCCATGAACTCGACGACGAGTTCCACCAGACGATCTGCGATTGCATCGGGCATCCGTTTGCGTGGCAGATGATCCGTGACAGCAAGGCGCACATGGACCGTGTCCGCTTGCTGTCCCTGTCGTTCGGCTCCCAAAGGGCCCTGGATGACCACCTCCGGATATTCGACGCCCTGAAAGCGCGAGACAAGGACCTTGCCGGCGCGCTGATCGAACAGCACCTTGGCCGTATTCACGAGCAACTCGGGCGCATTCGCTCCGAACATCCGCAGTATTTCGCCGAGGACGACATCTGAACATGTCGCGGCCGGAGACCCGGACAGGTTTCAACCGCCTAAGGACAGTGGACACGTGGCCGAAAGTCGCAATCAGACTGTGAGAGAAATTGGCCGTTCTGGCGTGAGGTGCTCCGCGGTCGGCCTTGGCACCTGGGCCATCGGCGGGTGGCGTTGGGGAGGAACGGACGAGGCAGCGGCCGAAGCGGCCATCCAAGCTTCCATCGACGAAGGCATCACCCTCATCGACACCGCGCCCGCCTACGGCCTGGGCCGGTCGGAAGAGATCGTCGGGCGCGCGATCGCGGGACGGCGAGATTCTGTCGTCATATCCACGAAATGCGGCATCGTCTGGCATACCGACAAAGGAGTCTGGAAGGGACGCCAAGACGGCGCCGACCTTCACCAGTACCTGGGGCCGGAGTCCATTGCCTACGAGGTCGAGCAAAGCTTGCGACGGCTCGGCACGGACCGGATCGACCACTACATCACACATTGGCCGGATGCGACGACCCCCGTCGAGGAGACAATGGACGCTTTGCTTCGGCTGAAGGAGCAGGGAAAGATCCGGTCCATCGGTGCCTCAAACCTGTCCCCGCCCCTTTTGCGAGCCTATCTGGACTCCGGCCAGATCGACGCGGTGCAGGAAAAATACAACATGATCGAACGCGGTCTGGAGGATGCTCTGCTACCGCTGTGCCGTGACAACGGCGTTTCGGTCCTCAGCTATTCCTCACTCGCCCTAGGGCTACTGACCGGCAAGATCGGACCGGACCGGACGTTTGCCGGCGACGATCTGAGGATCGACAACCCGCTCTTCACGCCGGCTGCCCGGCAGAAAGCCGCAGACTTCGCCGCCGACATTCATCCGGTTGCAGAAGCCCATGGCGCCAGTATCGCGCAGATTGTCATTGCCTGGACCTTGACCCGTCCGGGCATCACGTTTGCGCTCTGCGGCGCGAGAAACCCCTCCCAAGCCCGGGACAATGCCGGCGCCGGGCGGCTCCGCCTTTCGGAGGCAGATATCGCCGCTGTCAATTCGGCCCTCGAGCGCCACTTCCAGGAAATCTAGACGCCGCAGGCGTCGCGCCAAGCCACCGCCATTCGGCAAGTGCTCGCTGTCACACCGACACCGCTTGTTTCAGTGTCTCCTTGGCCAATTCCGACCGCCGCCCGGCCATGGAGACCTCACCCCGTTTCATTACCACGAAGCGGTCAGCAAGCCCGTAGGCGAATTCGAAGTACTGCTCGACCAACACAATCGCCATATTGCCCTGATCGCGCAGATATTCGATCACCCGGCCGATCTGCTGAATGATGTTGGGTTGGATACCCTCCGTCGGCTCGTCGAGCAGCAGCAGTTTCGGCTTGGTGAGCATCGCGCGGGCAATTGCGAGCTGCTGTTGCTGCCCGCCGGAAAGATCGCCGCCCCGACGGCCCAGAAACTCGCGAAGGATCGGAAACAACTCGAAAATCTCGTCTGGTACCATGTGTTCGGCGGCAGGCAGGCAGGCATAGGCCGTCTCGAGGTTCTCCTGCACCGTCAGCAAAGGAAAGATCATCCGGCCCTGCGGCACGTATCCGACGCCCTTCTGCGCAAGCACATGCGCAGGAAGGCGCCCCAAGGCTTCGCCATCCAGCTCTACGGCGCCGCCGGTGCGCGGATGACTGCCTGCGATCGCCTTGAGCAAGCTCGTCTTGCCGACACCGTTGGTGCCCATCACACAGGTCACCTCGCCCGCCGCAGCTTCCATCGAAATCCCATGCAGGATCTGGCTTCCGCCGTAGTGCAAAGTCAGGTCTTCGATCTTCAGCATCCCATCAACGCCCCAGATAGACGTCGATGACGTCTTGGTTTTTTGTCACGTGGTCGAGACTTCCCTCGGCAAGAACAGACCCCTCGTGCAGCACCGTCACCTTGCAATCGAGTCGACGGACGAACTCCATGTCATGCTCCACCACGACCACGGCGCGTGTCTTGGCGGCCTGTTTCAACAAATCCGTCGTATGCTCCCGCTCCGCCAGGGTCATGCCTGCGGCGGGCTCGTCCACCAACAACAGCTTGGGTTCCTGCGCCAGCAGCATGCCGATTTCCAGCCATTGCTTTTGCCCATGGCTAAGTTCCCCGGACTTCCGGTCAAGCGCGTCGGACAATCCGATTTCAGCGGCCAATTCCTCGATACGGCCCCGGTCCTCCGCTTGCGGTCGGAACGACAGCACCCGCCAGGGGCTACGGTCCTTCTTCAGCGCCATCATCAGGTTGTCGTAGACGCTCTGATCCTCGAACACGGTTGGGCGCTGGAATTTCCGGCCGATGCCCGCCTGGGCAATCTGGCTTTCAGACATCCGCAGGAGCGACTGGCTCAGCGCGCCCCAGACCACCCTGCCCTCGTCGGGGCGCGTCTTGCCAGTGACAATATCCATGAAAGTGGTCTTGCCGGCACCGTTCGGACCGATGATCGCACGCAGTTCCGCCTCGCCGATGGAAAAGCTGAGGTTATTGATCGCCTTGAAGCCGTCGAAACTGACGGAGACGCCGGAGACTTCCAGAAGCTGGCTCATTCTTCGGCTTCCTTCTCCTGGAAACTACCGGAATCCGGGCCAAGATCGGCGCCGTGACGTTCCGGCGAGCGACGCCCGGTCACGAGGTCGAACAACCCGCCGATTCCTTTTGGCGCGAAGAGCGTGACGAGGACGAACGACAGGCCCAACAACACCTGCCACCAATCTACCCAGTGTATCGTGTAGAAACCCAACGGAAGGTTCGGCACCTGCCCACCGGTGAACATCGTGGAGAGGAGCGAGACGATCGCGGCGCCAATCACCGCCCCATAGAGCCTCCCGCGCCCACCAATGGCCACCCAGACCGCGAGGTAGATTGACGCGATTGGCGCGATCTCGGCCGGATTGATGATACCGGCCTGCGGGTAGTAGAGGGCGCCGGCGATTCCGGCGATGACCGCGGTGAAGGTGAAGACGAAGAGCTTGTAGCCTTCCACGGAATAGCCGAGAAACCGCACCCGCGCCTCGTCGTCGCGGATGCCGCGGATGACGGAGCCAAACTTTCCGGAGACGACCCAGGCGCAGAGCAGGTATCCCGCCCCGAGGGCAAAGGCCGATGCCCAGAAGAACCACAGCGACACATCCGCTTGCGGCACGCCGGTGAGACCGGGGATGTTCTGCAGCCCCGACAGGCCGTTGTTGCCGCGCAGCCCGGAATCGTTCTGAAAGAGGTAGAGGGCCAGCGCAAGCGTCATCGCCTGGGTGAGAATTGACAAATAGACGCCGGTGACGCGGCTGCGAAACGCCAGCCAGCCAAAGGCCAGCGCCAGCGCTCCGGGCACAAGAACCACAAGGGCAAGTTGCATCCACAGGCTGTCCGCAAAGGCCCAGACGGGCGGGAACTCCGAAGAGCCCACGACACCGAAGATCTGGGTGCCGATAGCATCCACGATTTCCTGATCGGTGGGCGGAATGGCAGCATTCGACATCGACGCGGCAACGATGCTCTCGGTGCGCGCATACATCAGCCACATCCCGATCATGTAACCACCAAGGCCAAAGAACGCCATGTGGCCGAGACTGAGGATTCCCGTGTAGCCCCAGACCAGATCCATCGCCAGCGCGACAAGACAGAGGCACAGGGTCTTTCCAAGCGTTTTGACGAAGGACGTGGAGAGTGCGCCGGAACCGGCAGCCTCGCTCGCCATGGTCACGGCAAGGGTGAAGAGCGCGAGCACAGCGATGAAGATCAGCACCGAAGGATTACGGGCGAAAAAAGAGCGGCTCATGGGTGGCTCCCGTTCGGCAGATAGAGACTGGCGTCACCGCCCGTGTTCGTTTCGATCCATGGCGCGACCGAAGACATTCCACCGGACCGGTGGGGGCCAGCCCCCACACCCCCGGGATATTTTCCGACAGAAGAAGAGGCTTTCCGAAACAAGCGATCCATGGTCAATCTCCCGCCGCGCGGCCCTTGAGGGCGATGATGCCCCTGGGACGGAACTGGATGAAGATGATGATGAAGATGATCATGTAGGTCTGCGCGGCGAGCGTGTTGGACGGGTTCATCCACTCGATCCCCTTTTGCAGGAATCCGATCATCGTGGCGCCCAGAAGCGTGCCCCAGATGTTGCCGACGCCGCCGACAACCACCGTCATGAAACTCTGCACGATATAATCCGAGCCAAGTTCGGACGTGACCTTGGCGTAAAGACCGATGGCGACGCCCGCGATACCGGCGATACCGGAACCCAGGCCGAAGGTCAGCATGTTGATCCGGTCGGGGTTGATCCCCATCGAGGCGGCCATCGCCGGGTTCTGTGTCACCGCCCGCACCTCCAACCCGAGGCGGGTGCGGCGCATGATGAAGAGAAAAACACCGAGAAAGATCAGGGCGAGCACGAAGATCGCGATGCGGATGTAGCTGATCGAGACCACGTCATTGAACACGAGCGCTCCATCCAGCCAGGATGGCGATGTGAGCGGGCGCGCCTGTGTCCCGAAGATGTTCTTCGCAAGTTGCTGGAGCGCGATAGAGATACCAAAGGTCGCAAGCAGCGTCTCCAGCGGACGATTGTAGAGCCAGCGGATTACCAGGCGCTCCATCGCCACGCCGGCGGCGAAGGTCACGGCGAAGGCGAGCGGCAATGCGACGAGGATCGACACGGTGTAGTCCGGGATCACCTGCTGTACGACATAGCCGGTGTAGGCGCCCATCATGATGAATTCACCGTGGGCCATATTGATGACGCCCATCACGCCGAACGTGATGGCGAGCCCGATTGCCGCAAGGAAGTAGATGGAGGCGAGCGACAAGGCGTCCAGAGTCAGATCGGCTGCCTGATTGAGCCCGACGCGCGTGTTGATCGAGGTAAGCGTCGCACGCGCGGCGTCGGTGACCGCGATCGACGCCTCGGCGTAACGATCGTAGAAACTGTGCGTGTCGAGCGCCGCCTGAACCTCGGCCTCGGTCGCCGTCGGCGGGACCACGCCAGCCTCCGCAAGGTTGGCATAGGCGCGTTCGCGGGCGCCATCGGTGTTCAGCTGTGCAAGCGGGACACCGCCGACTCTACCGTCGACGATATTGGCTTCAAGCGCCGCACGCTTGTCGGCAGTGCTGATCCGGCGTGGCGCGAGATCCTTCGTGACCAGGAGATCGTAGGCAGCTTCCTTCGAGAATTCTTCCTGCCCCGGCTTGAGCGTATTCGCGACGTTTACTCCGTCGGGGATGTCGCCGGCGACAGCTTCTCGCGTTGTGGCAAGCAGGGGGTTCAGGGCGGCGCGCGCATCCACGCCGGTATCCCCCGCGAACGCATTGATCGCTTCAATGCGTTTCGTTTCGTCATCGGAAAAGGAAATCGTCAGGAGTTGCACAAGGCGTTCCTTGCGAGCGCGAATCTCCGCGTCCGGTTCCTCTTCGATTGCGCCCGCCAGGGCTTCCAAATGTTCGGGCGCCGGATCGCGCTGGATCGCGTCGAGTGCCTCGACACGCTTGCGCCGGTCCGGCGATAAGAGCTGGAACTGTACCAGCGCCGCCCCGATAAGGCTCCGCACGCCCGAATTCGGCTTGAGTTGCTTGAGATCGGACTTCTCTGCCTCGCCAACCGATCCACCACCGGCGATGTCGATCAATTGGTAGGCGGAGCCGTCGAGCTTCTCGGCGAAGAAGAACAGCCCGTCCTCCTTGCGTTGCCACAACTCCTTGGCCTGCCATTTTTCAAGAACGGTCTGCGCCTCGGGAAGTCCGCTGTCGCGTAGCGCGGCGATGGCCGGCTCGATCGTCTTGCGCGATGCCTTCTCGATCAGTGCGCGGTGTTCCTGCATGAGCGTCTGGAGCGGGCTGTCTTGTGCCGCCGCCATACCGACGCAAAGCATCAGGGCAGCCAGCGCTGCCAGTAGGTATTTCGTCATTTCTGCCCCGGGGCCCTGAAGGTTGGGAGGGCGCGAACGCCCTCCCCGGCTGATTGGTCCGTCAGATCGTCAGATCAGTAGTTGGACTTCATCTGCACGCAGGTCTCGGTCTCGGTGTTGTACATGCCGCAGCCAAGCTCAGCCCAGTCGGACTTGAGCACCGCCGATTCCGGCAGGAAGTCTGTCCAGGCATCGCCAGGAACCGGATCGGTTTCGGAGATGATGTCGAACTGGCCGTCCTCCAGGATCTCGCCGATCAGCACCGGTTTGGTCAGGTGATGGTTCGGCAACATGGTGGCGGTGGACCCTGTCAGGTTCGGGTATTCCTGACCGATCATGGCGGCGGAAACCGCATCCACGTCCGTGGTTCCGGCCGCCTCGACCGCGTTCACCCACATGTTGAAACCGATGAAGTGTGCTTCCATGGGGTCGTTGGTGACGCGTTCATCGCCCATCTTTGCCTTCCAGGCTTCGATAAAGGCTGCGTTGGCGTCGGATTCGGCGGACTGGAAGTAGTTCCAGGCGGCGAGGTGGCCGACGAGGTTGGAGGTATCGAGACCAGACAGTTCCTCTTCCCCAACCGAAAACGCCACAACGGGAATGTCATCGGCGGAGACGCCCTGGGCTGCCAATTCCTTGTAGAATCCGATGTTGGCGTCACCGTTGATGGTGGAGATCACGCCAACCTTCTTGCCGTCAGCGCCGAGTGCGACGACGTCGGAGACGATCTTCGACCAGTCGGAGTGACCGAAGGGCGTGTAGTTAACGAAGATGTCCTCTTCGGCGATACCCTTGTCCATCAGATAGGCTTCGAGGATGTTGTTGGTAGTCCGCGGATAGACATAGTCGGTGCCGAGCAGCGCGAACTTCTCGACGCCAAGTTCGTCCAGGAAGTAGTCGGTAGCCGGGATCGCCTGCTGGTTCGGCGCGGCGCCCGTGTAGAAGACGTTCTTGGAGCTTTCCTCGCCCTCGTACTGGACAGGATAGAACAGCAGACCGTTCAGTTCCTCGATCACCGGCAGCACCGATTTCCGGGAAACGGAGGTCCAGCAGCCGAACATCACGTCCACTTCCTCGACGGTCAGCAGTTCGCGCGCCTTTTCGGCGAAGAGCGGCCAGTCGGAAGCCGGATCAACGACCACGGCTTCGAGCTGCTTGCCGAGCACGCCGCCCTTTGCGTTCTGCTCCTCGATCAGCATCAGCATGGTGTCTTTCAGCGTCGTCTCGGAAATCGCCATCGTTCCGGACAGCGAGTGCAGAACGCCAACCTTGATCGTGTCGTCCTGTGCCATCGCAGTGGTCGCGAAGGCCAGAGCGCCAACCAGCGCAGAGGTCATACGGAGTTTCATGATGTTATTTTCCCTGTCGTTGGGCATTGGCGCCGACCCCCTGACATCGCGTGCCACAGCCGCGGGCGGCATGATGACGCGTATCGTTAGGTCCGGCTGCAACACCGGTGCTTGTCGATTTGAACGCGGAAAGGAGGTTCCCGCGAACGCCGGGGATGCAGGAATGCGGTGCGCTCCCCCGGCGCAGGGAATAAGAGTGAACCAACCCAATTTGCGCAATTGTTAGGCACATGCAACGAGAGCCTTCTGCGGCGTCGACCACGAACGCCCACATTGGGACCGCATTTCGCAGGCATTTGACCAATTATTGTGCAGATGTCGGTTGAATTCTCCAAAGGGCGCTGAAAGACGCGACCTTCCAGGGGCAATTGAAACCTGACGAAATAGACAGGTCTACTTCTTGAGATTCTTCATCAGAAGCTCCAGAAGCGGCCCGAGAATACCCAGGCCCGCAGTACCAAGCGGGTTGCGGGCGATCCGGTGCACACTCTCGACGAGTTCACGTGCCTCCTCGGTGGTTTTGTCGAATTCTGCCTCCAGATCCTCGACGGCCATGTCGCGAACTTCCGCGAGGGGCGCAATCTCGCGATCCACCGAACTCCGGGCGACGATCGCGATGAGCACACCGGCCAGCGCCAGATTGACAAGCGCAATGACAAGCGAGGACATGGCTGGCCCCAGTACTGGCAAAAGCGCATAGACCGCCGCAACATTCAGCAGAACGAGACCGATCCCTGCGAAAATCGCTGCGACGACCGTGAGCGTCGTTCGCCGCTGCACGAGCGCGAGGCGTCGCTGAGCCATCAGCCGTTCCGACCGTAGAATGACCGACAGGTTGCGTCCGATGCGACTGTTCATTTGCGCTCCTTCCTATCGCGCCCGACCAAGGGCGTAGCCCAACAAAAAGGCCCCGAAGACGGTCAGTATCGGTTTGTGTTCGTGGAGATCTTTCACTTCCTCCGAGAACTTCGCGAGCAGCCCTTCCAACTCTGAACTGTCGATCTGTGAAAGTGCCCAGTCGATGGAAGTTCCGTCGTCCGGTGCCGTTTCGGCATTCTTGGAATCCTCGTCCGGCTCCGGGCGCTCGTCGGCGGACGTGGCCTCATCTTCCTCCATAGAGGCCGGCACGGCTTCCCGTGCTTCGGTCAAGATGCGTCGAAGTTTTTGCAGTTCTGCTTCGTATTCCGCCTTGGTCGTCATGTCGTCATCCGTCTTTGGACGCGGTCACCTCTGCGGACCGCTCGGCTGAGGGCCAGCCACCATCGCCGCCTTCATCGGGCGTGATCAAATGCCCGTCGCCGGACATTAGCATGGCAAGCCAGCGCGTTTCGGGAATATTCGCCAGAACAACGATCATGCACGTGGTGATCGGAACGCTCAGAAGCGCGCCGATCACACCCCAGACCGACCCCCAAAACGTCAGGCCGAGTATGATCACCAGCGGCGAGATGTTCAGCGAACGTCCCGCGATTGCCGGCTCTAGCACATTACCGATGAAGAACTGCACGGCCCCGCATCCGAACACGATGATCAGAAACGGGGCCAATGTGTCGAACTGGACCAGCGAGACGAGTGCCGGAAATACCACCCCGAGAATTGATCCGACCGAGGGAATGTAATTGAGCGCGAAGGCAAGCAGCGCCCAGGTTTCTGCAAACTGCAGCCCCATGGGTTTCATCACGGCATAGCTGAACAAACCGGTAAGAAGGCTAGCGAACGTCTTTACCTTGACGTAGGTCTGCAGCCCCTCGGAGATCGAGTGCAGAAGCCGCCGGAGCCGACGCCCGCGCCGCTCATCATGTGCGGCTATCGTAATCTTGCGGCTCATCGGGCCGCGTTCGACGAGCATGAAGGGCACATAGAGGCCGACGAGGAAGAAGAATGTCAAAACGCTGCCCGCAGGACCAAGCGCGCGTACGGCCAGCTGTGGCATGTTGGCGTTCTCGACGGCCTCACGCACCGCGGCGGCGTTACGGTCGCCCAGGGTCGCGGCAACGCCGGCGGCAAGGTCCTCCACCCGGTCCCTGTAAGTTGGCAGCGCGGCGGCGACCTCGTTGGTCTGGTTGACGAGGATGAGGAAGACGACGGCGAGACCGGCGACCACCATCGCAATCCCGATGAGATTTGCCGCCCAATGCGGTACGCCTACCCCGAAGACTCGCCAGCGGGCCACATGGTCGATCACCGCGATGAGAAGCACAAACAGCAGAACCGCGAAGGTGAGCGGGATGAGGTAGGCGGCGCCATAAACCAGCCCGGCGACGGAAAGCGTCAGGATCAGCAACACGTCACGCCAGAATGGCAAGGTACCAAGTTGCTGCGGGAGGGACGTGTCGTCCCTTGTGGTATCCGGTGCCATCTCCTGCCGGACGCGATCGGGCTGGTCGGCGCTTCCCGCGCCCTGATAAGGGGTCGTGTTGTTCACCATGACATCCTTGAGCAGAAGCCGGTGTGCCTGGGACGGCACGCGCCCCACGGGCGGTTCCGCCTGTTTTGCGCTAGCACGGGAGGGGGAAACACCGCAAGCCGACCCGACGTACAAGGACGGCGGCGCGCCTCGGGTACAAGGTCGAATTCACTGCGGCTTTTCGATTGCGAGAAAATACGCGGACCCGGCGATATTACCTCGCACTGGTGTCGGCAATTGATCGGCCCGTTGTTGGGGTCAGACGTGGATGAACGTATCCCTGCAACGCCGATCAGACCTATGGATACCTGCGTGAAAGCGCGGCACCGGCGTCGACCCGCCTCTCAATCGGTCCGCGCCACGAGGCGGTCACAGGCCCAGCCCACCGCTCTGTGCAGCAGAAGCGTAAGCAGCGCCAGAACCAGCAGCGTCGCGAACATCAGGTCGATTTTCACACGGCCGTTTGCCAGCAGCATCAGGTATCCAAGCCCGCCCGCCGCGCCTACCCATTCGCCGATCACCGCGCCAATGGGCGCATAGACCGCGGCCAGCCGTAGACCGGACGCCAGGGACGGAATGGCGGCCGGTACGCGGATCCGCCACAGCAACCGCGCCGGCGAGGCCCCCATTGTGCGGCCGAGATCCAGCCATCCGGGCGGCGTGCGCATCAGCCCATCGAAGAAGGACGATGCAACCGGAAAGTAGATGATGAGCACCGCCATGACGATCTTCGACCAGATGCCATACCCCATCCAAAGGGTGAGAATTGGTGCAAGTGCGAAAACCGGCAGCGACTGCGTGACGATCAGCGCCGGCCGCACGATATACCGCGCCATCGGCGACACGGCGAGGAGGATCGCAGTGAGGATGCCGAGCCCGGCGCCAAGGAAGAGCCCGGCAAGCACCTCCGTGAGGGTGATGCCGGCATGCCAGGCAATGAGCCCGCGATTGCTCCAGAGCGCCTCCAGTACGCGCACGGGCCCCGGAAGGATAAAAGGCGGCAGGCCGCCAAGGCTGACCAGCGCCTGCCATAGCGCCAGCGGAACCGCCAGCGCCAGAACCACGCGAAGCGCGCCGCTCATGCCGCCGATTGCGCCCGCAGCGCGGCGAGCAACCGCCCCTGGAACGCCAGAGTATCGGGATCGTCCGCTCCACGGATCGCGGATACGGCGGGAGGGACAGCCTCCACCATTCCGCGCTCATCCATCAGAAACACCCGATCGCCGAGCCGCGCCGCCTCGCCCGGATCGTGGGTAACCAGCAGCACCGTGCGGCCGGTCAGCGTCTCGGCGGCCAGTTCCTGCATATCCGCCCGCCTGCGTGCGTCGAGCGCGGAAAAAGGTTCATCGAGCAGAACGACGGGGCGGTCTTCCATCAAAGTCCGTGCCAGCGCCACTCGCTGACGCTGTCCGCCTGAAAGCTGGGACGGACGCTTGTGTACATGCGGGCCCAGACCGAGACGCGCAATCAGGTCCTTGGCCGCTGCCGTATCGGCAGGTGCGCCGCGAAGGCGCGCGCCGAGCGTGACATTTCCAAGCACGTCGAGCCACGGCAGAAGCAGGTCTGTCTGCGCCATATAGGCAACGCGCCCCGGTATGGGCTGCCCATCCCCAGCCCGAATCTGCCCTTGGAAATCGACCCCGGTCTCCAACCCGGCGATCAGGCGCAGGATCGTGGTCTTGCCACACCCGGAAGGCCCCAGAAGACAGGACCAAGTTCCGGCATCGATCTCCAGTTGCACCGGCGGGAAGAGTTGATGCGCACCGAAATGCGCCGTGCCGGTCAGGCAGATGGACGGGGCCGGCGTCATGCGCGGTCCCATCCCATCTGCCAGAAACCGACTTCCAGTCGTGTTGCCGTCACAAACCGTTCGATCAGGCGCGGCCAGCGCGGCGCGGCATCGAAATCCGCGCCGATGCGCCGCTCCAATGCGATGTCAATCATCGAACCTACCTGCCGGCAGGTCTCCTGGTAGTCTTCGCCCGCGTAGGTATCGATCCATTCCCGGTAGGGCGTATCGGGCGCCGCTACGCCGGACAGCAGCAATCCGATCTCGCCATATCCAAGAACACAGGGAGCCAACGCCGCCATCAGATCCGCGAAGTCACCGGCACTCCCGGCGTCAAGCACATAGCGCGTGTAGGCGAGATTGGCCGGGCTCTCGGCGGCTTGGTAGAGCATATCTTCAGATATCCCCTCCCGCGCGCAGACCGAGATGTGGAGTGCCATCTCTTCGCGCACCAGCGCATCCACCGTCGCGGTCGCAACCCGCATCTCCTCTAGCGTCTCCGCCTTGACCACGGCCAGGGCCCAGGCGCGGGCGAAGTGGACGAGGAAGACGTAGTCCTGCACCAGATAGTGCAGGAAGGATTCGCGCGGAAGGCTGCCATCGCCCAGCCCCGTCACGAAAGGATGGGCCACATAGGCGGCCCACTCCTGCCCGGCGGCACGGCGCCATAGCCCGAAAGCCCGGCCGTACTCTCCCGTATCCACGTTCATTGCGCGCCGAGGTCGACGGCAAGGTCCGAGACGTCACGCATGCCCTCGATCAACCCGGCCTCCGACAGAAACGCCTCGTAGCCGGCATAGCGGCCGACATCGAGTGCCGCCGGGCGCAACGCGAAGCGGGGCCAGATTTCCGGCCAGGCCAGGGCATTCAACTCGTCCTGGAGCTCCGGCGCATAACCAGAAAACACTTCCCAACCTTCGTCGGGATGATTGGTGATGAAGTTCACTGCCTTTTCCGTCGCCCGCAGGAAGCGGCTCAGCTTGTCGGCATCCATCAACTCGGGATTTGCGACGTAGATCAACTCGTCATAGGTCGGGATGCCGTGCTCCTCCACGAAAAAGCACCGCCCGGGCTGGCCTTCGATCGCCATCTGGTTCGGCTCGAAACCACGCACCGCCCCCATCGCTGCATCGACTTGCCCCGAGAGCACCGACGGCGCCAGCGAGAAGTTCACGTTGATCAGTTCAACGTCCTCCAGCGCAAGCCCCGCGCTGCCGAGAATCGTAGTCAGCATCGCCTCTTCGACACCGGCCACCGAAAAGCCGATCTTGCGACCCTTGAGATCGGCGATTTCCTTGATCGGCCCGTCGTCGGCCACCATCAGGCAGTTCAGCGGAGTGGCGATCAGCGTCCCGACCCGCTTCAGCGGAAGCCCCTCGGCAACCTGCATATGTAGCTGCGGCTGGTAGGAAATCGCCAGATCGACCTTTCCGGCTGCCGCGAGCTTCGGCGGGACCGATGGATCCGCTGGGGGGATAATCTCCACCTCGAGATCCTCATCCGAGAAATATCCCATTTCCTGGGCCACGATAATCGGACCGTGATCGGGATTGATGAACCAGTCCAGTACCAGTGACAGCTTGTCGGCCGCGGAGGCCGGTGCCGCAGCCATTAACGAGAGTGTGAAGATGAGCGAACGCATGTCCTGTCTCCTAGTTCCTTTGAGCGCGTTTGGTGTCTCCGGCCTCTGGCCAGAGTGCATGGAAATGATGAGTCGGGCCATGACCGTGTCCGATATCGAGCCCATCTGCAGCGGCAATCGCCCCTGTCAGCCATTGCTTAACCGTGCGAACGGCATTGGCGATCGGTTGCCCCTTGGCCAGTTCGGCGGCGAGAGCGGAGGATAGGGTACAACCCGTGCCGTGTGTGTTTCGCGTCTCCACCCGTTGCCCGTCGATCCAGATCGTCGCGTGTTCCGTGACCAGCAGATCGGGGCTCTGCCTGCTCTCCAGGTGCCCGCCCTTGAGCAACACGGCCTTCGGCCCGAGCGCCAGAAGCGCCTGGGCCTGCGCCTCCATCCCAGCCCGGTTGTCAGCCGTATCATCTTCAAGAAGCGCGGCTGCCTCAGGCAAGTTGGGCGTCAGGACATGTGCGCGGGGCAACAGCCTCTCGCGGAGGGCCGCCACCGCATCTGCGGGCAGCAACGGATGCCCGCCTTTGGCGACCATGACCGGGTCAAGCACGACCGGTCCCGAGAAACGTTCCAATGCGCCGGCAACTGCACCGGCAATCCCGGCATTCGCAATCATGCCGATCTTGATCGAGTCGACCCGTATGTCGTCGAGGACGGCTCGGATCTGCGCCGCAACGAATTCCGGCGGCACCACGTGCACACCGGAGACACCCGTCGTGTTCTGTGCCGTCAGCGCCGTGACTGCCGCCATGCCATACACGCCGCGCGCGGAGAATGCCTTGAGATCGGCCTGGATACCGGCACCGCCGGATGGGTCGGACCCGGCGATCGAGAGGGTAGTCGCGGCACTCATGATCGGGCATCCTCGACCGCTCGCACGAGGCCACGTGCGGCGGCTGTCGGATCGGGTCGACCACATACGGCGGAAACGACGGCGAGCCCTTTCGCGCCCGTCCCGAGGACGTCAACAGCATGCGCGGCCGTTAGCCCGCCGATGGCGACGGCAGGCCGCGCACATTGCGCGACGATCCGCGCCAAACCCGCGATGCCCACCGGTACCGCATGGTCTGGCTTCGTCGCCGTGCCAAAAACCGGACCGGCCCCGATGTAGTCGACAATGTCCACATCAACCACACGTGCCTGGTCTTCGGTCTCAACCGAAAGTCCAAGGATCATATCCGGCCCGATCCGGGCGCGCGCCTCACTGGCCGGAATATCCCCCTGCCCCACATGCACCGCGTCGGCGCCAAGCGCCACGGCGGCATCTACATCGTCGTTCACCACCAGGCTCGCGCCACTGCCCGCAAGGGTCTCCTGCAGCGCCCGGCCGACCGCTACACGCTCTGCGGTGCTCGCCATCTTGTGACGCAATTGCACTGTGCGCATCCCGCCCGCGACCGCCGCCCGCGCCGTCTCGACCATACCGAGCGGTTGGCATAGCACGGGGTCGAGCACCAGGTAGGCCGAGAGATCCAGCATTTGCCTCATGCTGCCTCCACGCGGTCGTCGCCAATGGCCGTCGCATCCACCGCCGCCAATGCGTCGAGAAATGCGGGTGCAAAGCTGCCTGGTCCGTTCGCTGCGGTCGCGGCCCGCTCTCCGGCAGCAGCGAAATGCGCCAACGCCCCGATGGTCGCCTCGAATGGGTCCGCAACGGCCGCAGCATACGCACCGGTAAGACAGGTCAACGCGCAGCCGGTTGCCGTGACCTGGGGCATCAACGCCGATCCGCCTCGCACATGTGCGCCGCGCACACCGTCGGTCACGAAATCGACCTCGCCGGTCACGGCAACAATCGACCCCGCGCGGGTGGCCAAATCGCACGCCGCCGCCTCCGCGGCCGCGACGCTATCCCCGGCATCCACGCCCTTGCCGGCGCTCTCCTGACCGGCGATTGCCAGGATCTCGGATGCATTGCCGCGAACGATGGTCGGGCGCATCTGCATGAGTTTGGAGGTCGCCTCGCGCCGCAATCCCGTGGCGAAACAAGCTACCGGATCCAGGACCCAGGGCGTGTCCGTCTTGCCCGCAACCGCGGCGGCTTCCACCATTCCAGCGACCCATCGCGGGCTCAGCGTGCCGATATTGATTGTCAGGGCGGCGGCAATGGCGGCGAATTCGCCGGATTCCTCGACGTCATGAACCATGGCCGGCGCCGCGCCCGCGGCGAGCAGCACATTGGCTGCGAAATTCATCGCAACGTAATTTGTGATGCACTGAACCAGCGGCGCTGCAGCACGCATGCTCTCGAGGGATTGGGAAGGATTGGTCAATGTCTGCCTCCGTCAGCGGAGGTCTGGCGGGTATCGGAAGGTCTCGGCCCGTCCTGTCCCCGACTCCCTCCGCCAGCATCATCTGGTTCAGGTTCAAAGGGTGCTTCTCAGACCGCGATCGCGGACGCCCCTGTCGATGGAGCGGGACATAATCAGGTTGTTCGGAGATTGTCACGCTTTTTTCGACGCCACTGAAAAGCGGTGTCAGCCACGCCTCTTCTGTCCGGAAATATCCTCGCCGAAGGCACGATCCCTCACCGAGGGATCGTTCGCGTGGCGACGCGGATCAGGAAATCTCACGCCAGCGCCATCGCCGGCACGTCGCCCTCTACGATAAGGTCGGCGGTGGTCGCCTCGCGGACCTGGGCGACCGAGGCGTCCGGACCCAACTCACGAAGGACGAGTCCCGCCTCCGTCGGTTCGATCACCGCCAGTTCGGATACGATCAGGCTCACGCGGCGCCGCGCGGTAAGTGGCAGCGTGCATTCCGGCACAATCTTCGGACGCCCCTTCGCGGTGTGCACCATCGCGACTATCACCCGCTTGGCGCCGGCGACGAGATCCATCGCACCGCCCATGCCCGGCACCATCTTGCCCGGAACCATCCAGTTTGCGAGATAGCCACGTTCGTCCACCTGCAAACCGCCCAGAACCGTCATGTCCAGGTGCCCGCCACGGATCAGGCCGAACGACATCGCCGAGTCGATCGAAGCCGCGCCCGGCACGGCGGTAACGAAGCCTCCGCCGGCATCGGTCAGATCTGCATCCTCCATCCCCTCCGGCGGCCGCGCACCAAGCCCGATCACGCCATTCTCGGCCTGGAAGAAGATATCCACATCCTCTGGCAGGTAGTTCGCCACCATGCTTGGCAGACCGATCCCAAGATTCACCAGCATGTCGGTTTTCACTTCGAGCGCGACCCGGCGCGCGATGATTTCCTTGGCGTCCATCTCAGTGTCCCCGCTCCAGAAGGTAATCGACAAGCACCCCCGGCGTCTTGACCGCATCAGGCGGAATCGCCCCAACCGGCAGTATCGTTTGCGGCTCCGCGATAACCGTGTCGGCGGCAAGTGCCATGATCGGATTGAAGTTATGCGCGGTCAGCGAGTATTCGAGGTTGCCTTTGTAGTCGGCCGCTTTCGCAGCGATCAACGCGAAATCAGCCTTGATCGGCTTTTCCAGGAGGTAGTCCTTGCCGTCGATTTCGATCACCCGTTTCCCTTCCTGCACCAGGGTCCCAACACCCGTCGCGGTGAGCACGCCCCCCAGTCCAACGCCTGCTGCCCGAATGCGCTCGACCAACGTGCCTTGCGGCACCAGTTCGACATCTATCTCTCCAGCGATCATCTTGGCCTGAGTTTCCGGATTCAGCCCTATGTGGCTGACGATCGCGCGCGCGACGAGGCCCGCAGTTACCAGCTTGCCAATTCCGGTACCGGGCATTGCAGTGTCGTTCGCGACAATCGTGAAGCCACCGACACCCCGCGCCACCAACCCGTCGATCAGGCGATGAGGGGACCCAACACCCATAAAACCGCCGATATGCAGCACGGCCCCTTCAGGGATCAGCGCAGCCGCGTCCTCAACCTTCGTTGCGGTCTTCATCCACCGTTCCTCCCGTGCCGACCCTTTCCCAGCAATCACGCGACGAATAACGGCGCGATGCAACGAAAGAATGTCACACGTGACGTCCTGCATGCGCTGCAATCATTGCCTGCTGCGACGATTATTAATCCCGGAGCGGCCCGGGTCGCCGTTCAAAACGCAATTGCCTGAGTTTCACGCAACGACAATCCCGCCAAGCCGCACAAAAGAAACCAAGCGTCAGCTTTAAGAGGGGATCGTGACACTACACATGATCGCAGTAGCCGCACGGTTGCAACTGATGTCTTAGAGAATGCGGAAAGGGAATTGGATCGCCTGTGCACATCCTGTACGCCGAAACGCCGGATTCGATCAGGGTCGCCGCGCGCGCCGACGTCGGCATATTTCCCTATCGCATTACCCCGAACGGGTGACAAAGGAGTGTATGCGCGCGCTCGTCCAGTATCTCTAGACGATTTGGGAGCGGCACTCCTCCGCTGCGCCGAGCATGGCAACACGCACCCGTCAATGGCCGCACGCAAAGACGCTAGGCCTGGAACACCCCTTCGTAGGTTTGCCGAAGCAGTTTCTTCTGCACTTTCCCCATCGAGTTGCGCGGGAGCTCCGGCACGATCACGTAGTGCCTCGGCTGCTTGAACCGGGCCAGTTTGCCGCCGATCTCCGCCTCGATTTCCAGCACGTCGAGTTTTGCTCCGGGTTCCGGTACCAGGACGGCAACAACGCTCTCTCCCAGATCGGGGTGTGGCGCCCCGATTACCGCGCTTTCCAGAACGCCGGGTTGCTCATCGAGTGCCTGTTCCACATCCACTGGATACACATTGAAGCCGCCGGAAATAATCAGATCCTTGCTACGGCCGACAATCGTCACGTAGCCGTCGTCTGACTGCACGCCCAGGTCGCCGGTTATGAAGAACCCGTCCGCTCGCAGTTCCTCCGCCGTCTTGTCCGGCATCCGCCAGTATCCCTGGAACACATTAGGCCCGCGAACCTCAATCATCCCTACCTTGCCCGCCTTTACCGGAACGCCGGTGTCCGGGTCCGCGATCTTCAGATCCACACCGGGAAGAGGCAGTCCGACCGTGCCCGCGCGCCTGTCCCCGTCGTAGGGGTTGGAGGTGTTCATATTGGTTTCGGTCATACCGTAACGTTCCAGTATTCGGTGACCGGTACGCGCCTCGAACGCCTTGTGGGTCTCCGGCAGCAGCGGTGCAGATCCCGACACGAACAACCGCATCCCTTCGCAACGTTCCCGGGTGAACGTCGGGCTGTCGAGCAAGCGTGTGTAGAACGTCGGCACCCCCATCATCGCCGTAGCGGTCGGTAACGCATCCAGAACCGCATCGAGATCGAACCGCGGCAGGTAGATCATCGCACCGCCCGAAAGCAGCATGATGTTGGTGGCCACGAAAAGCCCGTGGGTGTGAAAAATCGGCAAGGCGTGGATCAGCACGTCCTCTGCAGAGAAACGCCAGTAGTCTTTAAGGACGACGGTATTGGACAGCAGGTTGCCCTGGCTCAACATCGCGCCCTTGGACAGCCCGGTCGTTCCGGATGTGTAGAGCAGTGCCGCAAGATCGTCCTCGCTCCGGTCCGCCGGTTCGAAGTGCTCTGGCTGATCATCCGCCATATCAGCGAAACTACCGCTGCCGTCAGCTTCGAGCGTCTCGTAGCGAACACCGAGCTGGTCGCAGTCGCCATGCAACTCCTCGCGCGAATCTGCTCTTCCTATTACCAGCTGCGCCCCCGAATTGGAGATGAAGTAGCTTACCTCGTGCGGTGTGTAGCCAGTATTGAGCGGAAGAAAGACGACGCCCGACATGACGCAGGCAGCATAGACGGCCAACGCCTCGGGCGACTTGTCCACCTGCGCCGCCAACCGATCCCCCGGTCGCAACCCTGCATCATGCAGCGCGTGGGCAAAGCGCGATGCCATCCTCAGAAACGCCTTGTGGGTCAGCGCCGAGTCTTCCGGGAGAATTAGGAATGGCGCGTCGTTGTCCAGATTCGGAGCGAACAGAGCTTCATACATGGGGTTTGGCATGTGCGGGCCCTCGGCAAATACAGCTTCGGCACACCTACCCCCCCGCTGCGGCAAAGGGCAAGCGGGCGTTCGCACCACTCGCCGGGTCTGATCGCCGCGCCAAGCGCCTGTAACAGGAATACGGGCGTCTGTTCATCGTCGCACAAGATGCCGCTACGTCATCTCTCCACTGCGCAGGCAAGCGCGGATCTTGGGCTTCACCCGCTCGCTCGCTGGTTCCGGAAGCCCGTGTGAATAACTTTCGTCGACCGATTTCCTTGGAGTTGGCGATTTCCGACTTGTCGTGAGCGAAACACACCGCGACATTTTCCCCGGGAACAATCTGCCGCAGATATCCTCTGTAATCGCCTGAAATAACTACAATTTTTACCCGACCGCGTTTTCGTCCGGCCACATTGGTCTACATCGGCGTTCACCAAGCAGAGGAAGCGCACGCGAAATCAGCGCGCAGGGCTGTGGATAAGTTTGTGGAGTCTCAAACGTCCGCAAGGCAAACGACGCGCCGCGCTGCGGCATGTTGCAAAACTGCCGCAACGGGTGGCATTCGGCTTAATCCTGGGTCAGATGCAGACGCGGCAACGCCCGCATCAAGGGCAAGAAATCTGCCATTTCCGGACCACGCTGCCGGCCGGTCAGCGCCTTGCGCAGCGGCATGAAGAGCCCCTTCCCCTTACGCCCGGTCGCGTTCTTCACCTCAGCGGTCCACTTTGCCCAGGTGGTTTCGTCGAATGGCAATGCCGGCAACATCGCCATCGCCGTCCGGACGAATTCCGCATCGTCCTCCGCCACCAAGGGCTCTGCCCCTTCCGCAAGAACCTGCCACCAATCGGCCAGTTCGCTCCTCGTACCGATGTTGTCTCGAATGACGGTCCAGAAACGCTCTGCCACCTCCACGGGTACGCCGATTGAAGCAATCTGGTCGGCGACCGCGTCGAACGGGAGACCGTGCAAGTATCGCGCCGTCAGTGGCCACAGATCATCGGCGTCGAACTTCGTCGGCGCAGCCCCGAAATGTGTCAGCTCGAACCCGTCGATCAGTTCCTGGTGGGACGAGCGCAACTCCACCGGATCGGACGAGCCGAGACGTGCCATGAGCGAAAGGAGCGCCAACGGCTCGACTCCCCGTGCACGCAGGTCGCGCAGCGCAAGCGTGCCAAGGCGCTTGGACAGTGCCTCGCCCTGCGGGCCGGTCAACAGCGAATGGTGGGCAAAGCTCGGAACCGATCCGCCGAGCGCCTCGATGATCTGAATCTGGGTGGCGGTGTTCGTTACGTGATCGGAGCCGCGCACGACATCGGTAATCCCCATCTCCGTATCGTCCACCACCGAAGCCAGGGTGTAGAGCACCTGCCCGTCGCCCCGGATCAGCACAGGGTCGGAAACGGAGGCTGCGTCAATCGACGTATCTCCCAGAATTCCGTCGGTCCACTCGATCCGGGCGTGGTTCAACAGGAAACGCCAGTGGCCGGATCGTTCGGCACGGAATGCCGCCTTCTCTTCCTTCGACAATGCCAGCGCCGCCCGGTCATAGACAGGCGGTTTTCCCATGTTCAGTTGCTTCTTGCGTTTCAGGTCCAGCTCGGTCGGCGTCTCGAAGCACTCGTAGAACCGGTCCTTTTCGCGCAGCGCATCGGCGGCCGCCGCATAGCGGTCCAGTCGCGAGGATTGCGTTTCGACGCGGTCCCAGGTCAGCCCCAGCCATTCCAGATCTTCCTTGATGGCATCGGCATACTCGGGCTTCGAACGCTCCGGATCGGTATCGTCCAGCCGCAGGATGAACGTACCGCCGGCCTTGCGCGCGATCAGCCAGTTGAACAGTGCAGTGCGCAGATTGCCCACATGCAGGTATCCGGTGGGCGACGGGGCGAAACGTGTGACGGTCATTCGTGCTCTCCTGTTCCGCGCCCTCTTCCACAGGGAAGCGATCTTGTCCATACCATAGGCAACGAAGTCGAGGAACACGCATGGACTGGACTGCCGCGACGGCTCCGAGCCTTTACGACATTGCGCTGCTTGCCGAAGAAACCCGGAAAGCCCTGCCGCAGCCCTTTGACTACCCGGCACGGTCGGTGGTGATTCAGGTCGAGGAACTCGCCGACCAGGAAATGCTCGCCGAATTGGAGATCGACGATCCTTACGAGTTGACCGGCCTCTACGACGGCATTCCACTGACCGAACGCTCCGTGATGGACCAACCCGAACAGCCCGATATTATCTGGCTTTTCCGACGTGCTATTCTGGAAGAATGGGCCGAACGCGGTGACGTCACGCTCGCGGAATTGGTCAACAACGTGGTCATTCACGAATTCGCCCACCATTTCGGATGGTCCGACAAGGATATCGCACGTATTGATCAATGGTGGGAGTGAATTGGTTCAACGTCACCTCGCACGAGGTCACGAAAACTTTTGAACCGGCACGGCGGCAAGTCCGTACTCTTGGGTACATTGTCGAAAACCCAAAGAGGAACGTGCCATGCCCCTTTCCCTGACCCGTCGCCAAGCACTGGCGGCAACCGCCGCCGCGCCACTCGTCGCTGCGCCGCTGCCTGCCTTGGCGCAGGATGCACCCATGACGGGCCCGACGAGCAAGGCGAGAACGTTCAAGGTGGGCGACATGACCGTGACCACGCTGCTGGCCGGCACCGCGGCGCGGGATGAGCCGCAGACGATTTTTGGCCTGAACGTGGACCCGGATGAATTCGCCGCCGTCAGCGAAGCGAACTTCATCGGCACGGACATGGCGCAATTTTATTTCACGCCGACCGTCGTTCGCACGGGTGGCAACACTATCCTGTTTGACACGGGGTTGAATCCCGACGCCATCACCGCCGCGCTGGCGGAAGCCGGGCTTTCGCCCGACGATATCACCCATGTCGTTTTGACCCATATGCACGGCGACCACATCGGTGGCCTAATGACGGAAAGCACGCCGACGTTCTCCAATGCGGCGTATGTGACAGGTCAGGCCGAATTCGACCATTGGGCTGCCGCCGGCAACGAGGGTTTCGACGCAAAGGTGAAGCCTTTGGCGGAAAAGATGAGCTTTCTAGGCGATGGCGACGCTGTGGCGTCGGGCGTCACCGCGATGGCAGCGTTCGGCCACACGCCGGGGCACATGACCTACATGCTCGAAAGCGGCGGCGCGCAACTGCTGTTGGCCGCTGATCTTGCCAATCACTACGTCTGGTCACTGGCCTATCCCGACTGGGAAGTGCGTTTCGACATGGACAAGGCGGCTGCCGCGGCCAGTCGGCGCAAGATTCTCGGCATGCTGGCAGCCGACAGGGTTCCGGTCGTCGGCTACCACCTGCCCTTCCCGGCCGCCGGCTTTGTGGAGACCCGCGACGATGGCTTCCGTTTCGTGCCGGTGAGCTATCAGATGATGGGCTGACAATTGCACCGTCCGGCCCTTACGAGGGCTGGACGGGCCACTTCTTGCCAAGGTCCGCAAGTCCCGCGAGGATCAACTCCTCCAGCACGCCGGTGTCGATATCCGCGAGCTTGTTGATGTACAGGCACGACCGGCCCTTGCGATGCTTCCCGAGGCGAGCCAGCAGCGGCTCAAAATCGGCGTAACCGGGCATGATGTAGATCACGAGATTCGCTTTCCGCGGCGCGAACCCCGTTGCAAGGGACGATCCGGTCCGGCCGCTCTCATACCGGTAGTCGTAGCGACCGAACCCGATGATCGACGGTCCCCACATCACAGGACGAAACCCCGTAACGCGCTGGAACAATGAGAGCAATTCCGTCGCATCGGCACGTCGGCTCGCGGGTTCGACCGCGGCGACATAGGCCTCGGCAGACACGTCCGTTGGCACGGTTTTGACATCCGCCATATTGCCCTCGCACAATCCAATGTGCTTAGAGAATAGCCGAATTGCGCCCCGCGCGGAATTCCAGCGCCAATTTCGGTTGCATCAACGCGCTGAATGCGCAGTGTTGGCGCAAACAAGCCTGAAGGGAGAGGCACCCGTGTCGGAAATCCTCACGATCACCCTGAACCCTGCCCTCGACATGAACACCGAGACCGACAAGGTCGACCCGGATGTCAAGCTGCGCTGCACCGAACCGCAGGTCGACCCCGGCGGAGGGGGTATCAACGTTGCGCGCGCCATCAAGCACATGGGCGGCGAGGCCACGGCGATCGTCGCGATCGGAGGCCACAACGGAAACCGCCTCCTGGAACTCCTCATGGAAGAAGGCATCCCCACGATGCCGATTCCCGCACCTGGCGAAACCCGCGCAAGCGTGGTGGTGAACTGCAAGGACACCGGGCTGCAATACCGTTTCATGCTGCCCGGGCCGCCCTGGCAGGAGGAGCATGTGAAGAAGGCGATCCAGACGACCCGGGCGCATGCGCCGAAGGGCGGTCTGATCATTCTGTCGGGAAGCCAGCCGCCCGGTGTACCGCTGGAGTTTGAAGAGGCGCTGTCGGCCGCGATCACGGACGCCGGCGCGCGCCTCGTCGTCGACACCTCCGGCCCTGCCCTGCGGAAAATCGTCGAAGACCACAAGTCGCCGCCGTTCCTGCTTCGCGCGGACGACGAGGAAGCCGAGGGGCTGGCCGGTCGCAAGCTCGATGCGCCGGCCGACACGGCCGCGTTCTCAAAAAGCCTCATCGACAAGGGCGTCGCCCAGAACATCATTTTCGCCCGCGGGTCCGAAGGGTCTGTTCTGACAACCCCGGAAGGCTCGTGGCTCGCCACTGCTGCCAAAGTCGAGGTCGTCTCCAAGGTCGGAGCGGGCGATAGTTACGTGGGGGGCTTCACACTGAGCCTGGCGCGTGGAAACTCCATTCAAGAGGCCGCCCGTTGGGGCGCTGCAGCGGCATCCGCCGCCGTGACCACCGAAGCGACGCAGCTATGTCGCGGCGAGGATGTCGAGCGCTTGCTGCCACAATGCGAGTTGATCGAACTCTGACGCCATGAACGTCACGATCTATCACAATCCGGCCTGCAGCAAGTCGCGCGATGTGCTGCGCGTCATCGAATCTGCGGGCTACCGCCCGCAGATCGTCGAGTATGTGGAAACGGGCTGGGAACGTGACCAGCTCGATCGGTTGCTGAAAGCGGCGGGACTGACACCCAAGGAAGCGCTGCGCCGCGGAAAGGGGCCGGCCCGAGACCTCGGCCTGCTGGAAGCGGATGTCAGCGACGCGGAGATCTTCGAAGCCATGCTCGAGCGGCCGAACCTCGTCGAACGCCCGATCGTGGAAACCGACCGGGGCACCCGGCTTTGCCGGCCGGTGGGCGTCGTTCTCGACCTTCTGGACGCGTGGCCGGATGCCCCCTTCGCGAAACTCAACGGCAAGATACTGATCGACGCGCAGGGCCTGCCGGTTCCCGGCGCCTGATCCTACGATCTACGTCTCCAGTCGTCATCGAGCGCCAGCTTGCGTTCAACCGTCGCCGGGATGGACATACACCTCATTGACGACGCGGCGAGTTGTCGGATCGACTGTCAGCAAGACCTCGCTTCCATCGGGATCATATGCTGCCAAGCGCCCCGTTTCCGCATCCGTGACGCGCACTTCGCGGTATCCCGCGTTAAGCAGTTTCGCATTCATTCCGTCATAGAAGATCGATGGCATCGAATAGTCGAGATCGTTCGCCGAGGCACCTTGCGCCGCGACAATGACGATCACCATCAAGCCATAAGAATTTCTGCGGATATTCATTGTGTCCTCCCCCAAAAAGCACTTTTGGCACCACGGCAAGGCGCAACAAAAAACGTGTGAGGCGCACGAAACACGCCCCTTCATTCCGCACCAAACACGCGGCAATCGAGTTATTTCGGAGACCGCTGACACCCTTCAGCGGACTTACGTAGGGTAACATAACAGGGCCTGAGTCGGCTAGAGATCTCGCGGCATGACAGCCACGCAACTCACCGGCAGACGGCGATCCGGACCCCTAGTCGGTATCGTCGTTGTAGACGCGGATGTAGCGACCACCGACCTCGATCCCAACGAATTCCTGCACGAAGGCGCGACACAGACGCTGGCCGAAGGCAACCACAGCATCACTGTCATCGGTGCGGATTCGGGCGAGCAGGATCTTCCGCAGCTTACCGTCGAAGGTCGCATGTGCCTCGTGAATCGCTGCGGACGGAAAAAAGATCGCCGCCTCCTGCGCCAGCTTCTGAATGTCAGCTCCCGTCAGCCACCGAAGCTGGGTGTTCGGCAGGTAAACGAGATGCACTTTCTGACCGATCTCCACATCGAGGTGCCGCAATGCCTCCTGCCGACCCTCCACGTTCATCGGCGCGTCGTTGCGGATGGCACGTTCTGCCTCCTCCGCCGTCTCGTCAAAGAGCGCCTCCAGGGACGCACTCGCACCGCGCCCGGCATCGATGAGCGCCCGACAGGACTCGAGATATCCGAGCTTGCGCTCGATGTCCCATCCGGCAGGTGCGGAGACGGCAACGGCCCGCAGGTTGGATATGACGTCCGCCGTCTTGACGATCCGCGAATCCGCCGGCTTGTGCGCCTGCGCCGATATACGCCGCGCTCTACGCTCCGGCTTGGACAGAGACATGTCGTCGGTGTTTTCAACCACCATTCGCGCGACCCGTGCCCCAAACAACTCGGCAAGCGTTGCCTCGCTCACGTCCGCATCTTCGATCGTGTCGTGCAGCAATGCCGCGATCATGATTTCCACATCGGCCGGCTCTCCCGCCCTCGCGACCAGATCCATGACTTCGATCAGATGATTGATGTATGGCTCCTGCGCTGCTCCCTTGCGCCTCTGGTTACGGTGCGCCTCGGCGGCAAAGGCAAGGGCGCGCGACAGGGAGAGTAGCTCGTTGGACATGGACAACCTGTGTCGGGAGTGGGTGGCAATACCGCGCTCAGAGGTAGAAGACAGACGCGACCGTGAAGAAGATGAGAACGCCAAAGACGTCGTTGGAAGTTGTGATGAAGATACCCGTCGCAACCGCGGGGTCCAGATTCAGTGTCTTGAGCACCAATGGGATCAGCGCACCAAAGGTCCCCGCGATCATCGTGACAAGGGTCATTGATATCAGGCATGTAACGACGAGATGTGCCGTGTCCTGAATGTCGACAAATAGCGACGCCAAGAGGATGAGAAAGGACACGACAATCCCGACAATGGCGCCATTGACCGCCGAAGCGAGCATTTCGCGCCCCAAGCGCGGCAGAATGTCACCATTCCATCGTGCACCCCGGCCCAGAGCCTGGATCGACATGGTCGACGCCTGAATACCGACATTGCCGGCCGTTGCCATCACGACGGGAATGAAGCTGGCGAGGATCGCGGCTTCGATCAGCGCATCTTCGTAGGTTCCGATCACCATGGCGGCAACCGACGCCCCCACAAGACCGGCGAGTATCCAGGGCAGGCGTCGACGGACAATTTGCAGCGGCGTGTCGAATTCCGTCGCTTCCGGAGAGACACCGCCCATGAGTAGCATGTCTTCCTCGGCCTCTTCGGACGCGATCTGGTGCAGCTCTTGCGGCGTGATCCCTCCCAGCAGCCGGCCGGACGAATCGACCACGGCGATATTGTGGATGCGCATTTCCTTTGCCAGCTTCAGCACATCCTCCTGGTCGGTCTCGGCATTCACGACAACGGGGTCGGTACGCACAATCGCGGCAATTGGCGTGTCATCGGGGTTCATCAACAAGTCGCGACGCCGCACCACGCCCTTCAGTGTCTGGCGGTCATCTACGACGTACACCCTCTCCAAACGTTCGATCTCGTCTGCATTCGCCCGGATGTTGGCGATCACTTCTCCCACCGTACCGCTTTGCCGTGCCGTCAATAGACCACGGCGCATGTGGGCGGCGGCATGATCTTCGTGCACCGCCAGCGCATCGCGCAGCACATCGGCAAAGGGATGACCCTCCAGCAGGTCCGCAGCGTAGTCGTCCGGCAATTCGTCCAGCAAGGGGAACGCCTCGTCGGCGTCCATGTTCTCGATGAGTTTTCGGAAGGTGCTCTTCGTCTCTTCCTGCGCAAGCACCGCGTGCAGCCGCGGGTCGAGTTCAGCCAACACGCCGATGCCGAGTTCGTCGGGCATCCAGTGCAGGAGCTTTCGCGCGTATTTCGTCCGCATACCAACGAAGAGCGCAAGTGTGTCCGCCGGCGGCCAGCGGCGGATCGCCGCCAGCACTCTCCGCATCTCGTCCTGCTTTATGAGTCGCTCGATCTGCTTGACGGTGGCCTTGTTGGCCAGCCGAGCAGCGTCGGTGCCAGAATTATCCCATTGGCGCAGTGCATTTGTGCCGGTCACAGTCGCGTCGCCTCTTCAGTTCGTCAGTGCGGATTCCGGCGAATTCCGAATGTCCCGGCCATTCGCGTCGACATGTCCTAGCGACGTCAAATGACCTCGGCGTGACGATACCCGCGCGTCACGCGCCGCGATTGCTGTAGCCAGTAGGGTCGCGCCAGCGGTTTACGATTGGATAGCGGCGGTCGAGCCAGAACGCACGCATTGTCAACCGCGCGCCCGGCGCGGACTGGAATCGCTTGTACTCGCTGATGTAGAGCAAGTGCTCCACCCGGCGGACGTCAGCGATGTCGAAACCCTCGGCAAGTATTTCACCAATGCTCGCCTCCTCGTCGACCAGCATCTCCAGGATCCGGTCCAATACCGGGTAGGGCGGCAGACTATCCTCGTCCTTCTGATCTTCGCGCAACTCCGCAGACGGCGGTTTTTCGATCACGCGGGGAGGAATGACAGTGCCGGCCGGCCCTTTCATCCAGTCGCGATGGTTTGCGTTGCGCCAGCGGCAGGTCTCGAACACGCGCATCTTGTAGAGATCCTTGATCGGATTGTAGCCGCCCGACATGTCGCCGTAGATCGTGGCGTAGCCGACCGCGACCTCGGACTTGTTCCCAGTCGTCAGCAGCATCTCTCCGAACTTGTTGCTGAGCGCCATGAGCAGCAACCCGCGCAGGCGCGACTGGACATTCTCTTCGGTCACATCTGGCTGTGTGCCCGCGAAGAGCGGTGCGAGTGCGTCGGTCACGGCCGCGCGCGGGCCCGAGATGGGCACGGTATCCAGTCGACAGCCAAGAGCCCTCGCGACCCCCTCGGCATCCTCCAGCGACTCCGGCGCGGTATATTCCGATGGCAGCATGACGCAGCGAACATTCTCGGGTCCGATGGCATCCGAGGCGATCGCAGCCACGAGCGCAGAATCAACACCACCAGACAACCCAAGGAGGACATTTGAAAATCCAGATTTTCGGAGATAGTCGCGCAGGCTTTCCACCATCACGCGATAATCCTGCTCCCAATCGTCGGGCAGATGCGCCATTTCTCCCGGCTCGGCATGCCAGCCATTCTCGTCCTCGACGAAATCCACATGCGCGATCGCCTCTTCGAACACCGGCAATTGCAGTGCCAGTTCACCGTGAGGATTGAGCACGAACGACCCGCCGTCGAACACCTGGTCGTCCTGCCCGCCAACCATGTTGAGATAGACCAGCGGGAGCCCGGTCTCGACCACCCGGCTGACCATATG
Source organism: Tropicimonas marinistellae (assembly GCF_001509585.1). Lineage (GTDB taxonomy): Bacteria > Pseudomonadota > Alphaproteobacteria > Rhodobacterales > Rhodobacteraceae > Tropicimonas > Tropicimonas marinistellae. Next base: position 224,290 of record NZ_LNCI01000006.1, read on the forward strand.
GGTCATGCGAATACCGCGCTTGCCTCGAAAATAGGGCGACCCGTTGGGAACCAGGAGCATCTCCGCCCCGGTCTCTGCGAGCGTCTCGCATACGTCGCCGTGCCAGGCGTCCTCGCAGATCGGCGTGCCAATGCGGAGCGGTCCCAGCCGGTAGGGGCCGGTCACATCCCCGGAAGCGAAATATCGCTTCTCATCGAAGACATTGAAGTTCGGCAAATGGTGCTTGACGACCTGCGCGAGGACCTTCCCGTCCTTGAGAATGACATAGATGTTGAAAAGCTCTGCACCCTCGAACCAAGGCAGACCGATCCCGAGTGCTGGTCCGTCGGCGCAATCTGCCGCCAGTTCCTCCATGACATGCTGGCAATCGCCGACGAAGGCCGGTTTCATCACCAGATCCTGCGGCTGATACCCTGGCAGAAACATCTCCGGCAACGCCACCATGTCGGCACCGGCCGCTTTCGCCTGCGCCCAGGCATCCCGCGCCTTCGCAGCGTTGCCGCGCAGGTCGCCCACCGTCGGGTTCAACTGGGCCAGCGTCAGTCGGAATCGGGTCATTGGTGCGCTCCTCGTGTCGGCCCCCGCCGGGGACCCCGGCCCTCTTAGCAGATGCACCGGCGCATGGAAGCCGATGGTAGCAAAAGGCGTTGCCCAAGAACGGGGTGCAAACTAGTGTTGCGCACCGAACGAACAATTCCGCACCCCGGCCCCGCCGAGAAGAGCATTCATGACCCGACAGGCGAATTCGACATTCCTGACCGCATTGCTGGCGGCCACCCTTTTCACCGCATTTCCCGTCACGGCCCAGCTGTCCGACGTTGAAACGAAGCAATACGACAACGGCGGCGTATACGAAGGCACATTCAAGGACGGGCTTCAGCATGGCACGGGCACCTACCGGTTGCCCAACGGCTACGAGTATTCCGGCGATTGGGTCGATGGCGAAATCCTCGGACAGGGAATCGCGCGGTTCCCGGACGGGTCCGTGTACGAGGGCAGCTTTGCCAAGGGCAAACCGCACGGTCAGGGCAAGATCACCTTCGCTGACGGCGGCACCTACGAGGGCGAATGGGTCGAGAACGAAATGACGGGAAAGGGCGTGGCGAACTACGCGAACGGCGTGCGCTACGAAGGGGATTTCGTGAACGCCCTGCATGACGGGATTGGCACGATGACGGCGCCCACGGGCTACACCTACGAAGGCGAATGGGTTGCCGGCGTCAAGGAAGGCGCCGGCAAGATCACCTACCCCAATGGCGCGATCTACGAGGGCAACCTCAGCCGCGGGCTGCGTTCCGGTCAGGGCAAACTGACAATGGTGGACGGCCTCGTCTACGAAGGGTCATGGAAAGACGGCCAAATCAACGGGTTCGGCACCCTGACGCAATCCAACGGCGACGTTTACGAAGGGCTGCTCGTCAACGGCCAGCGCGAGGGAACCGGAAAGGTCACCTACGCGAACGGCGACATCTACGAAGGCGAGTTCCACGAAGACCGACGCCACGGCGAGGGCACATTCACCGGCACCGATGGCTATGTCTATGTGGGCGCTTGGTCCAACGGCAAGATCGAGGGGGAAGGCACGGTCGTCTACCCCGACGGGTCGGTCTACGAAGGCGCTTTCCGCGACGATCAGCCGAACGGTAAAGGCAAGATCACCTATCCCGACGGCAATACCTACGAAGGCGATTGGGTCGATAGTGTCATCGAGGGCCAGGGGGTTGCCCGCTACGCCGATGGGCAAGTCTACGAAGGTGCGTTCAAGGATGCCCGCTACGACGGGTATGGCGTCATGACCTACCCGGATGGCTACGTCTATGAAGGCGGCTGGGTCGCCGGCACCCGCCACGGTCAGGGAAAGGCGACCTACACGGACGGCAGTATCTACGAGGGCGAGTTCCGGGACGGACAGCGCACAGGTACAGGCACCCTCACGGCGCCGAGCGGTTTCGTCTACACCGGCGAGTGGCGCAACGGCGAGATGCAGGGCGAGGGTCTCGCGACCTATGTCAACGGAGACACCTACGAGGGCATGTTCGTTGCCGGCATGCCGCAGGGCGAAGGGCTCATGCGGTATTCCACCGGAGAGGTTCGTGCGGGCGAGTGGGAAAAGGGCGACCTTGTGAAATCCGACCCCGAAGCAGCCGCGCGGGCCGCAACTGATCAAGAGACTCAACCGGACACTGCGTCTGAATCCGCCCCTGACACCTCCGGAAACGCCCTTGACACGCAGGACGAAGCCAATGCCGGCGTCCCGGAGGAAGCGGCAGACACCGCAACGCCCGAAACCGTGACCGAGTGAGCCTCGCCTGGGTACGATCAGCGCATTATCGCGGGCGCTGCGGCAAGACATACCAATCGGATCAGTCGGTTGCAGGCTTGTGCTTATGCAATATCGTCCGCACTGAGTAGAGCGCACGCCCGGAGATCACATGTCTGAATTGACGATCTTCCACATCCCAGTTTGTCCGTTCTCGCAGCGCGTGGAGATTCTCCTCGCGCTCAAGGGGATGACGGAGCGTGTGAGGTTCCAAGTCGTCGACGTGACCAAACCGCGACCGGATTGGCTGCTGGAGAAAACTGGCGGAACGACGACTCTCCCCATCCTCGAGACGCCAGATGGCAAGGTACTCAAGGAAAGCCTCGTTATTCTTCGATATATCGAGGAACTGTGGCCGGCGCCCGGGATCGCCCGCGATGACCCCTACGAGCGCGCAATCGAACGCATGCTGATCGCACGGGAAGCCGCATTCACGGACACCGGGTATCGCATGGTCATGAACCAGGATCCGGCACAAAGGGACGCCTACCGCGCACAGATGGACTCGCACTTTGTCGGCATTTCCCGCTTCCTGGAGCGCCACGCCTGCGGAGATCCATACCTTTTCGAACATTTCGGGCTTGCGGAGGTCGTCTTCACGCCGATCTTCATGCGGTTCTGGTTTCTGGAGCACTACGAAGGCTATTCACCTCCCACCGGACCGGAGGCGGCACGGGCGCGACGCTGGCATGACGCTTGCATCGCCCACCCCTCCGCGCAGCAGGTCACGTATCGCGAGATCGTGACACTCTACTACGACTACGCGTTCGGTGCGGGCAACGGCGCGTTGTTGCCTGGCCGGTCGCGTTCTAGCTTCGCGTTCGATCCGGCATGGCGCACGCGACCGATACCACCACGTGGCAAATTCATGCCGGCGGCCAGCGACGCCGACCTGGGGCTGCTCTGAGCGACAATTGGGCCTTCCCTTTCGGCGCCGGAGCCGTATAGTCGCGCCCATGACGATCAACCGGCATATCGCTCAGCCCTCCGCCTTTGCGCGGACGCTGCCGCTTGCCGGCCTCCTCCTTCTCCTTAGCCGCCTCTGAGCGTGCCATTCGGCGCGACCGCTCAGAGGGCATGGTGACCGCGCCAGAGGATTGAAGGACATCAAGGAAAAGACCCATGACGAACAGCCAAGACCGCGTGTTGATTTTCGACACGACCCTGCGTGACGGCGAGCAGAGCCCTGGCGCAACCATGACCCATGACGAGAAGCTGGAGATCGCCCAGCTGCTCGACGAGATGGGTGTGGACATTATCGAGGCCGGATTCCCCATTGCCTCCGAAGGCGATTTCGAGGCGGTGCGCGACATTGCCGATGTCACGAAAAGTGCCGTGATCTGCGGATTGGCGCGCGCCAATTTCAAGGATATCGACCGCTGCTGGGAGGCGGTGCGCCATTCCGAGCGGCCGCGTATCCACACGTTCATCGGCACGTCCGAACTGCACCGCGCCATCCCGAACCTGACGATGGACGAGATGGCGGACCGGATCCACGAGACGGTCACCCACGCCCGCAACCTCTGCGACAATGTGCAGTGGTCGCCGATGGATGCCACGCGGACCGAGCATGACTACCTGTGCCGCGTGGTCGAGATTGCCATCAAGGCGGGTGCCACGACCATCAACATCCCCGACACCGTCGGCTACACCGCGCCGCGGGAGAGCGCGGACCTGATCCGGATGCTGATCGAGCGGGTGCCCGGCGCCGACGAGATCACCTTCGCCACGCACTGCCACAACGACCTCGGCATGGCAACGGCCAACGCGCTGGCAGCGGTGGAGGCGGGCGCGCGGCAAATCGAATGCACGATCAACGGGCTGGGCGAGCGTGCCGGGAATACCGCGCTGGAAGAGGTGGTCATGGCTATGAAAGTCCGCCATGACATCATGCCCTACCATACCGGTATCGACACGCGGAAGATCATGAACATCTCCCGCCGGGTCGCGGACGTGTCCGGTTTCCAGGTGCAGTTCAACAAGGCGGTCGTGGGCAAGAACGCCTTCGCGCACGAGAGCGGCATTCACCAGGACGGGATGCTGAAGAACCCGCAGAACTTCGAGATCATGCGTCCCGAGGACGTGGGCCTCAGCGCGACCAACCTGGTGATGGGCAAGCATTCCGGCCGCGCCGCGCTGCGCGCCAAGCTGCATGACCTGGGCTACGACCTGGGCGACAACCAGCTGAAGGACGTGTTTGTCCGCTTCAAGGAACTCGCCGACCGCAAGAAGGAGGTCTACGACGACGACCTGATCGCCCTGATGCGGGATGCCGGCTCGGAAGTGGACGAGAAGCTGAAGGTGAAGTTCCTGAGGGTCATCTGCGGCACGCAGGCGCCGCAATCGGCCGACCTGACGATGACCGTCGACGGGGTGGATCACATGGTCTCCGCCATGGGCGACGGGCCGGTGGATGCGACCTTCAACGCGGTGAAGCAGATCTTCCCGCACAACGCGCATCTGAAGCTCTACCAGGTTCATGCGGTGACGCGCGGGACCGACGCGCAGGCAACCGTGACGGTGCGGCTGGAGGAAGACGGGCGGATCGTCACCGGGCAGGCGGCGGACACCGACACGGTCGTGGCCTCGGCCAAGGCCTACGTGGCGGCGCTCAACCGGCTGATCGTGCGCCGGGCGAAGACCGGGACCGACGAGAAGGAAATCAGCTACCGCGACGTGGTGAACTGATCCGCACAGGCGGCGGAGGGAGATGTCTCACGATGAGACATCTCCCCAAGTCCACGATTTCAACGGGTTAGCGGGACGGATTTAGGAGTCGTTAAGATTCCAGGCCGTCCGGGGTGCCGGTTTGGCACCGTTGAACGGGCGGCTGGGCGCGCGCCGTAACGGTTTCGACCGGACCATACTGCCCGAGGCTCGAACCGCCGGCCGCTGTTTCGCATCCGAGGGGTTGGTGTCGCAAGACCGGTCCCCGGTCCTGCCCGGCGTGCGTGGCGGCGTGGCGCTGGATGCCGGGCGGGCCGGGTGCGGTGGTTGGGGGTTTCACCCCCAAACCCCCAGGATATTTGACGACAGAAGAAGGCAGGCGGCGGCGCGCAATGAGGCTGTTTCTCAGGCGGTTCGACCGCGTCGGCGGGGACCGGGTAGTTTCAAGGAAGCCTGCGGGGCTCGCCCCGGACTACTTGGCCCTATGCGTGAACCGCCGGTAGCTGTTTGCCGTCCGGGGGTTTGGTGACGCAGGGCCGGGGCGCGCGTGGCGGTTTGCCGTTGGATGCGGCGGCGGGTCGGGTGCGGCGGTTGGGGGTTTCACCCCCAAACCCCCAGGATATTTGACGACAGAAGAAGGCAGGCGGCGGCGCGCAATGAGGCTGTTTCTCAGGCGGTTCGACCGCGTCGGCGGGGACCGGGTAGTTTCAAGGAAGCCTGCGGGGCTCGCCCCGGACTACTTGGCCCTATGCGTGAACCGCCGGTAGCTGTTTGCCGTCCGGGGGTTTGGTGACGCAGGGCCGGGGCGCGCGTGGCGGTTTGCCGTTGGATGCGGCGGCGGGTCGGGTGCGGCGGTTGGGGGTTTCACCCCCAAACCCCCAGGATATTTGACGACAGAAGAAGGCAGGCGGCGGCGCGCAATGGGGCTGTTTCTCGGGCGGCTCGGGGTCACGGCCGGGGACCGGGTAGTTTCAAGGAAGCCTGCGGGACCCGCCCCGGACTATTTGGCCCTATGCGCAAACCGCCGGTCGCTGTTTGCCGTCCGGGGGTTTGGTGACGCAGGGCCGGGGCGCGCGGGGCGGTTTGCCGTTGGATGCAGGGGCGGGTCGGGTGCGGCGGTTGGGGGTTTCACCCCCAAACCCCCAGGATATTTGACGACAGAAGAAGGCAGGCGGCGGCGCGCAATGGGGCTGTTTCTCGGGCGGCTCGGGGTCACGGCCGGGGACCGGGTAGTTTCAAGGAAGCCTGCGGGACCCGCCCCGGACTATTTGGCCCTATGCGCAAACCGCCGGTCGCTGTTTGCCGTCCGGGGGTTTGGTGACGCAGGGCCGGGGCGCGCGGGGCGGTTTGCCGTTGGATGCAGGGGCGGGTCGGGTGCGGCGGTTGGGGGTTTCACCCCCAAACCCCCAGGATATTTGACGACAGAAGAAGGCAGGCGGCGGCGCGAAATGGGGCTGTTTCTCGGGGCGTTCGGGGTCGCGGCCGGCGGGGTCTTGTGCCGGTCGCGGCGCCGCCCGCGCGGCTGGCCGGGCAACGCCTGCGACGGCGATGGGGCCGCCGGGGAACCGGGCAAGCCGTCGCCGACGCTTGCCTGGCACGAACACGATCGTCTAGCGTTGGTCGCGCGCGCAGGATGGAGCGGACATGATAGATCTCTACACGTGGACAACGCCGAACGGCCGCAAAGTGTCCATCATGCTCGAAGAGCTTGGTGAGCCCTACGAGGTGCATCCGGTGGACCTCTCCCATGGCGACCAGCACAGCCCGGAGTTTCTGGCGATCGCGCCGTCAGGCAGGATTCCCGCGATCCGGGATCGCGACAGCGGCATGACGCTGATGGAATCGGGCGTGATCCTGCAGTGGCTCGCCGAAACGCGCGGGCGTTTTCTTCCGGCCGGCCGCGAGCGCTGGAAGGCGCTGGAATGGTGCTACTGGCAGGTGGGCCAGCTTGGCCCGTTTCTCGGCCAGGCGCACCAGGTGCTGAAATACAACCGGGGCCGGACAGCGGAGTCCGAGCAGAAATGCCGCGAACAGGTCGCCCGCGTCTACGCGACACTGGATGCGCGGCTGAGAGGGCGGAGCTATATCGCCGGAGCGGGAACCGGCGAGTATTCCATCGCCGACATCCTGACATGGCCCTGGGTAAGCCGGTTCGAGTGGCACCAGGCCGACCTGGCGGATTACCCCGCGGTGCGCGACTGGTATTTGAGAATCGCCGACCGGCCCGCCGTTCAGGCCGGCTACCGGCAGCCGCATTACGTAAATGACGTGCCGCTGCCCTAGGTATCGGCGCGCGGACATTCATCCCCGGACGTATCCTCCGAAACGCCCGGTCGCCGTTCGTTGCCCCGGATCGAAGCGGTACAGGCGACACGCTCCGAGCCGAGGGGGACCGGCGCTTTCGGTACTGTTCACGCGGTGCCAGAGCAGCGGGACTGGCGGGCGCCGCGTCAGGTGGACTGGTCGTCGTCGTGCCTGGCGCCATCGTCGCCGCTGGCAAAGTCGGTGGCCCCGCCGGGCGTGCCGCGACCGTCGTCCCCGGCAACGCCGAGCGCCGCCAGCCCCGCGGACGGCGCGCTGCCCGCCACCTTCACATGCATGTCGGTTTGCGGGAATGGAATCGAGATACCCTTGGCGTCGAACGCCTCCTTGACCGAGCGGGTGAGATCCCACAACACCGTCCAGTAATCCGCCGCCTGCACCCAGGGCCGGACGATGAAATTGACGGAGCTGTCGGCGAGTTCGCCCACGCGGATCACCGGCGCGGGGTCGTCGAGCACCGCGGGATGCGCATTCACGACCTCTTCCAGCACCTGCTGCGCCTCCTCGATGGAATCGTCGTAGCCGATGCCGAACACGAGATCGACGCGGCGCGTGTCGGACGCGGTGGTATTGGTGATCACGTCGCCCCAGACCTTGGAGTTCGGGATCACGATCACCTGGTTGTCCGGCGTCGTCACGGTGGTGGAAACCACGGAGACCGATTTGACGGTGCCGGAGGTGCCGCCCGCGGTGATGTAATCGCCCTCGTCGAAGGGGCGGTTGAACATGATCATCAGGCCGGCGGCGAGGTTGCCGAGCGTGTCCTGCATGGCAAAGGCGATGATGAAGGAGGCACCGCCAACCACGGCGAAGAGCGGCGTGACGTCCACCCCGAGCGCGGAGAGCACGATCATCAACCCCACGGCGACCGTGACCCAGTAGACGACCAGCGACAGGAACGCCTGCAACAGTTTCGACAGGTCGGGGACGCGCTGCAACAGGCGCCGTGCGTAGGCGCGTACGACGCGGGCGACCAGGAACAGCGCGAAGAGCGAGATCCCGATCACGACCACCCGGATCGCGAGCTTCTGGCCCCCATCCTCGGAGGTGACCCAGTTGAGCCCCATGCGCAGCAGCGTGCGCCAATCCGCCTGCTGCTTCTCCTCGACGGCGATGGCGCTGCGATAGGCCCGGTACTTGGCGACTTCCGCCTCGTCCCCGCCTTTCTTTGCAAGGCTGTCGACCACGGCGCCGAAACGCGCGAACCCCAGGCCGCGTTCCTCGGAGAGCCGAACGATGTTCTCGAGGTCGTCGGCGGAGGTTTCTCCACCGCCAGATTGTGAATCGATCGTTGCGTCGACCACGGCCTGTGACTGTTGCTGGACATTTGCCTGCCAGGCGGCGGCGAGCGCCGACAATTGATCCGCGGTCAGCGGCAGCAGCCGGAGCTCCAGCTCGTCGAGGTCGATGCCGGGGTCGTCAAGCCCCGCGGGATATGCCGGCTCTTCCGCCGCGTCCCCGGAGGCCGCGCCCGCGTCGTCCGCGGGGGCCTCCGCCTGGGCCGGTTCCGTGGTTTCGGCCTGCGGCGAATCGGACGCCGGCGCCTCCTGAGCGGCTGTGTCAAACGGCAGAACGAGAACGAGCAGGATGCAAAAAATACCGAGGATCGCGGACGGTCGGGGCATGTCACCTCTCCAATTGGGCATTCCTGTCAGAACACGTCATTCCCATCGCATTGTCCACGCTGGACTTTCGACGCATTCACCCTAAGAGCAACCGGCGGGTCACAACGGCTGAACGATGCCGATGCACCTGCCATTGGCCCTTTTACCTTAACTTGGGCAGGACTATAACTTGACCGCCCGAAGGCGCGGAGTCTTCGGCACACACAATGCAAAGGCAACGAGCAGGAATAACATGGCACTGTTTGGTGGGTTGTTCTCTACCGACATGGCAATCGACCTCGGGACGGCGAACACGCTTGTCTACGTGAAGGGTCGGGGAGTGATCCTCAACGAGCCCTCGGTTGTTGCCTATCACAACAAGAACGGCCGCAAGGAAGTGCTCGCCGTGGGCGAGGACGCGAAGATGATGCTGGGCCGCACCCCGGGCTCCATCGAGGCGATCCGGCCCATGCGCGAGGGCGTGATCGCGGATTTCGACACCGCGGAGGAGATGATCAAGCATTTCATCCGCAAGGTGCATCAACGCCGGATCCTCGGGAAACCGAAGATCATCGTCTGCGTGCCGCACGGCGCCACGCCGGTGGAGAAGCGCGCCATTCGCGCGTCGGTCCTGGCGGCGGGTGCGGGCCGGGCGGGGCTGATTGCCGAACCGATTGCCGCGGCGATCGGCGCGGGCATGCCGATCACCGACCCGACGGGGTCGATGGTGGTGGATATCGGTGGCGGGACCACCGAGGTGGCGGTGCTGTCGCTGGGGGACATCGTTTACGCGCGCTCGGTGCGGATCGGTGGCGACCGGATGGACGATGCCATCGTCTCCTACCTGCGCCGGCAGCAGAACATCCTCGTGGGCGATTCGACCGCCGAGCGGGTGAAGACCTCCATCGGTACGGCGCGGATGCCGGACGACGGGCGCGGTGCGAGCATGCAGATCCGCGGCCGCGACCTGCTGAACGGCGTGCCAAAGGAGACCGAGATCAACCAGGCGCAGGTGGCCGAGGCGCTCAGCGAGCCGGTGCAGGCGATCTGCGAGGCGGTGATGACCGCGCTCGAAGCCACGCCGCCGGACCTGGCTGCCGATATCGTCGACCGAGGCGTGATGCTCACCGGGGGCGGCGCGCTTCTGGGCGAGCTGGACCTGGCGCTGCGGGAGCAGACGGGGCTGGCCATCTCGGTGGCCGACGAAAGCCTGAACTGCGTCGCCCTCGGCACGGGCAAGGCGCTGGAGTATGAAAAACAGCTCCGGCATGCGATAGACTACGAGAGCTGATCCCCTTCAGCCCCGCCCGGCGCTCCAGACAGTCGCGCTGCTCCGGCGGGGCGGTGAAACGTGAGGCCGCGTGGCAAGACAGCGAAACGGCACAGATGTCGACTATGTCCGCCCGGTCCGGCGCATTCTCGTCGGGGCGTTGCTTTTGGTGTGCCTGGGCGTCTTCCTGCTGTGGCGGATCGACAGCCCGCGGGTGGAGCGGTTCCGCGCCAACCTGATCGACAAGGTGGTGCCGGGGTTCGAGTGGGCCTCGGTGCCGCTGGCCCATTTCACCGGCATGATCGAGGATTTCCAATCCTACCAGCGGATTTACCAGCAAAATCAAGACCTGCGCCGGGAATTGCAGCAGATGAAGGCGTGGAAGGAAGCCGCGGTCCAGCTGGAACAGCAGAACGCCAAGCTGCTGGCGCTCAACAACGTGCGGCTCGACCCGAAGCTGACCTCTGTCTCCGGCCTCGTGATCGCCGATTCGGGATCGCCGTTTCGGCAATCCGTGCTGCTCAACGTGGGCGCGCGGGACGGAATTCGCGACGGCTGGGCGACGATGGACGGGCTGGGGCTGGTCGGGCGCATCTCCGGCGTCGGCGAGAACACCGCGCGGGTCATCCTGCTGACCGACGCCGCGAGCCGCCTGCCGGTGACAATCCAGCCCTCCGGCCAGCGGGCGATTCTGGCCGGCGACAATAGCTCGGCTCCGACGATGGACTTCCTGGAGAATCTCGACACGGTGAAGCCGGGCGACCGGGTCGTCAGTTCGGGCGACGGCGGCGTGTTCCCGTCCGGGTTGCCGGTGGGCCAACTCGCCCTTGGAACCGACGGGCGGTACCGGGTGTGGCTCGCCGCCGATTATCAACGGCTGGAATTCCTGCGCGTGCTCCGCAGCCACGAGGGGGAGGTGCTGACGGACACCGGCGGGCTGATCGTCCCGCCGCAGCCCACGCCCGACGTCGCGGCGGAAAGCGTGCCGTCCCCTGCCCCGTCGCCCGGCGAGACGGAGCCCGGCGATGGTTGATCCGGCGACCACCCGCGCCTGGGCCTATCGCCTCGTCTTTACGGCGCTGGTGCTGTTCCTGGCGTTTCTCCAGCTGCTTCCGCTGGGGCCGGCTTCGGGCCAGCTTCCCGGACCAGACCTGACGCTGGCGCTCACGTTTGCCTGGGTGGTGCGGCGGCCGAGCTACGTACCGGTTTGGCTCCTTGCCCTGTTGTTCCTGTTCCTCGACCTGCTCCTGCAACGCCCGCCCGGCCTTGGCGCGGCGCTGGTTGTGATCGGCTCCGAAATACTCCGCAGCCGCAACGGCACGTCCCGGAAGATCCCGTTCACGGTGGAATGGATGCTGGTCGGGGTGGTCCTGCTGGCGCTTGTCGGACTGAACCAGATCGCGCTCACGATCGTCGTCACCGACCGGCCGCCGCTTGGCCTTGCACTACTGCGCGCTTTGTTTACCGCGGGGGTCTATCCTTTGGTGGTCGCCCTGTCGCATTATGGGCTTGGGGTCACCTCCGCCGACCCGAACGAAACCGACGCCCTGGGGAACCGCCTGTGAGACGCCCACCGAAGGACACAGAGGAAAGCGCCCGCCGGATCACACGACGCGGATTGGTCCTTGGCGGCTCGATGGTCGGCTTCATGGGCCTGTTGGCCGGCCGGATGCGATACATGCAGGTCGACCAGGCGGAGGAATTCCGCCTGCTGGCCGAGGAAAACCGGATCAATATCCGCCTGATCCCGCCTGCGCGCGGGCTCATCTTCGACCGGACCGGCACGCCGATTGCCGAGAATACCCAGAACTACCGCATCGTCATCGTGCGCGAGGATGCGGGCGACCTGGACCTCACCTTCGCGAAACTGCGTGAACTCGTACCGCTGAGCGATGCCGACGTGGAACGCGCGATGCGCGAGGTGCGCCGGCGCAGCCCCTTCGTGCCCGTCACCATCGCCGACCAGCTTGCCTGGGAGGACGTGGCCGAGGTGGCGGTGAACGCCCCTGCCCTGCCCGGCGTGACACCGGAGGTCGGGCTGACCCGGCACTATCCGCTGACAGATGATTTCGCCCATGTCGTCGGCTATGTCGGCCCGGTATCCGACTACGACCTTTCGAAGCTGGAGAACCCCGACCCGCTGTTGCAGATCCCGAAGTTCCAGATCGGCAAGGTGGGGCTGGAAGCCAAGCGCGAGGACGTATTGCGCGGCTCTGCCGGCACGAAGCGGATCGAGGTCAACGCTGGCGGGCGCGTGATGCGGGAGTTGTCGCGGCAGGAAGGCAAGAAAGGGGCCGACCTGCAACTGACGCTCGACCACGGGTTGCAGAATTTCGTGCAGGCGCGGCTTGTGGGCGAAAGCGCCGCCTCCGTCGTGATGGATGTACGCACCGGCGACGTGCTGGCCATCGCCTCTGCCCCGTCCTTCGACCCCAACCTTTTCGTGCGCGGCATTTCGGTAAAGGATTACCGCCGATTGACCGAGGACGACCACCGCCCGCTTGCCGACAAATCGGTGCAGGGCACCTACCCGCCGGGCTCCACATTCAAGATCGTCACCGCGCTCGCCGCCCACGAGGCCGGGGTCGTGACCGCGGGCGAGACGATCTATTGCCCGGGCTACAAGCAACTCGGCAGTCGCCGGTTCCATTGCTGGAAGCGCGGCGGGCACGGCTGGATCGACCTGCACGACAGCCTGATGCGCTCCTGCGACGTCTATTACTACGAACTGGCCGAGCGGGTCGGGATCGACAAGATCTCGGAAATGGCGCGCAAGCTCGGCATCGGGGTGAAGCACGACCTGCCGATGTCGGCCGTGGCGGAGGGGATTGCCCCAACGAAGGCCTGGAAACAGGCGAGCTACGGCGAGAGCTGGCGGGTGGGCGACAGCCTCAACGCCTCCATCGGCCAGGGCTTCGTGCTCGCCTCGCCGCTGCACCTGGCGGTGATGACGGCACGGGTGGCCACCGGAGAGGGCATTCGCCCACGTCTCATCAAGTCCATCGACGCGGTCGAACAGCCGGTGCTGACCGATGGGCCGCTCGGCATCAGCCCGACGACGCTCCGGCAGGTGCGCAAGGCAATGTACTCGGTGTCGAATTCGCGGCGCGGCACCGCCTATCGCTCGCGCCTGCTGCCGGAGGAGTTGAAGCTTGCCGGCAAGACCGGCACGAGCCAGGTCCGTTCCGTCGTTGTCGACAACAAGGCGGTGCCCTGGGAGCAGCGCGACCATGCGCTCTTCGTCTGCTTCGCGCCCTATGACAATCCGCAGATCGCGGTGTCGGTGGTGGTGGAACACGGCGGCGGCGGCTCGTCGGCGGCCGCGCCCGTGGCGCGCGACATCGTCGCCCGCGCCCTGCATGGCGACCTGCCGCCGCTCGACATCTTCCCCTCCGGCGAACGCGACAAGATCGCGGAGAAGTGGGACTCGATGCCGCTGCGCCGCGAGGGCAATACGCCCGGGCGGAGCGACCGCGCATGAGCTATCTGGAGTATCGCGTCCAGACCGTGCCCACCGGTCTGCGCAAGATCCTGCATCTGAACTGGGCTCTCGTGCTGTTGCTGACGGCGGTGGCCTCCATCGGTTTCCTGATGCTCTACTCGGTGGCCGGCGGCTCGCTGCACCCCTGGGCCGAACCGCAGATGAAGCGGTTTGCCATCGGGATGGCGGGTATGTTCGTAATCGCCATGGTGCCGGTCTATATCTGGCGCAACCTGGCGGCGGTGGCTTATGCGGGCTCGGTGCTGCTGCTGGTGGCGGTCGAGCTTTTCGGGACGACGGGGATGGGCGCACAGCGCTGGATCGACCTCGGGTTCATGCGCCTGCAGCCCTCCGAAGTGATGAAGATCACCCTCGTGATGTTCCTCGCCGCCTATTACAACTGGCTCGACATCCGGAAGGTCAGCCATATCTTCTGGGTGCTGGTGCCGGTCGTCATCATCCTGCTGCCCACGTTCCTCGTGCTCAAGCAACCTGACCTGGGAACGGCCATCCTGCTGGTTGCGGGCGGCGGCATCGTGATGTTCGCGGCCGGCGTCCACTGGGCCTATTTCGCGGCCGTCATCGCAGCGGGCGTGGGGCTGGTGACCGCGGTTCTGAAATCGCGCGGCACGGAGTGGCAGCTCATCAAGGACTACCAGTTTCGCCGGATCGACACGTTCCTCGACCCCGATACCGACCCGCTGGGCGCGGGCTACCACATCACCCAGTCGAAGATCGCCCTCGGCTCCGGCGGCATGACCGGGCGCGGGTTCATGCAGGGCACGCAATCGCGGCTGAACTTCCTGCCGGAAAAGCACACGGATTTCATCTTCACCACGCTGGCGGAGGAATTCGGCTTTGCCGGCGCCTCCTCGCTGCTGATGCTCTACGCGCTGATCATCGTCTTCTGCCTTGCCTCGGCGATGACCAACAAGGACCGTTTCGCCTCGCTGATGACGATCGGGATCGCCGCCACCTTCTTCCTCTTCTTCGCGGTCAACATGTCGATGGTGATGGGCATGGCGCCGGTCGTCGGCGTGCCGTTGCCGCTCGTCAGCTACGGCGGGTCCGCGATGCTGGTGCTGCTGGCGGCTTTCGGGCTCGTGCAATCGGCCCATGTTCACCGCCCGAGGGACCGCTCATGACACCGAGACTCCTGTTCGCCGCCTCCGAGGAGTCCTGGCACGAATACGAGGGCCATTTGATCCACTCGCTTGCCGCGGCGGGGATAGAGGCTGAGCTGTCGCCACAGGCCGGCCCGCCGGAGACGGTGGATTACATCGTCTATGCGCCGAATTCGACGGTGCAGGATTTCACGCCCTACACGCGGCTGAAGGCGGTGCTGAGCCTCTGGGCGGGGGTCGAGCATGTCGTCGGCAACCCGACGCTTCGGGTTCCGCTGGCGCGCATGGTCGACAGCGGGCTGACCGAGGGCATGGTCGAATGGGTGACGGGCCACACGCTCCGCCACCACCTGAACATCGATCACGTGCTGGCCCACCAGGACGGGGAATGGAACCGGCACGTGCCGCCGCTGGCGCGTCACCGCCCGGTCACGATCCTGGGGCTCGGCGCGCTCGGCGCAGCCTGTGCGCAGGCTTTGGCGAACCTGGGCTTCCCGGTGACCGGCTGGAGCCGGACCCGGCGCAAGGTCGAGGGCGTGACATGCCTGTCCGGGCCGGCCGGGCTGGAACAGGCACTCGCCCGCGCCCAGATCCTGATCCTGCTGCTGCCGCTCACCCCCGGCACCGAAGACCTGCTGCATGCCGCCCATATCGACCAGCTTCCGAAAGGCGCGGTAATCCTTAATCCCGGCCGCGGCCAGTTGATCGACGACGCAGCCCTGCTCGCGGCTTTGGACAGCGGCCATGTGGGACATGCCACGCTGGACGTGTTCCGAACCGAACCGCTGCCGCGCGACCACCCCTACTGGGCGCATCCGCGCGTGACCGTCACGCCGCATATCGCCTCGGAGACGCGCCCCGACACCGCGAGCGAGGTGATCGTCGAGAACGTCCGGCGCGGCGAGGCCGGTGAGCCCTTCCTCCACCTCGTGGACCGCGCGCGCGGGTATTGAGGGCAAAAGCGGCGACGGTTTCCCGTGGACCCGCAAGCCGTTGCTCCCGCCTGTGGCCCGGGCGACAAGGCGTGTGTCGCCGGGGGCGGCGGCGACCTTCCTCTTGATTGGCAGAGGCGTTTGCCGGTGTTCCCCGGAAGACACCCGGGCGTCGCATTGTCCGAGGCGGACCGCCTGCCCGACCGGGTGGCCCGGTGGTGCGTGGCGGTTGGACGGGACCACCCCGCACGGGGCGCAGCGCGCGGTGAGATGGGGCCAACAGGGAGCCTGAGTTTCGGGTCGAATCCATGTGGCTCCAACACCCCGAACAGCGCAGCGCATGTCGCCCGCCCGCGCGGCGGAAACCGGCGGTATGATTGTTGGAACGTGAACTGCGAGGCCCCGGAAGACGCCCGGGCGTTGCATTGCCCGAGGCGAACCGCCTGCCCGACCGGGTGGCCCGGTGGTGCGCCGCGGTCTGACGGCCCTACCCCGCGCCGACTTGAAAGCGACGGGAAGACGCGCTGCCGTGGGGCATGCATGGGCCGTGATAGGCTGTGCGCGCGGCGAGGTCTTGGCCGAGCAATGCGCGCGGCGCGGTTCAGACCGCCACGCGGGTTTCATCTCCGGGAACGCCTCGATCCCGTGGGGTTGCCGTTGCGACCCAAGCCAGATCCGTCCCCCCGCCGAACGGCACGACCCCGGTGCGAGTGAGCCCGGTAATCGCGCCGACCTTGCCGCCTTTGACCACCGCATCCGCGACGTGTGCTCAAACCCCGGGCACGGCATTGCCGTCGATCAGCGGGTCGACGGCGGGAGCCGCTTCGCTCCCGGCATCTGTCTTTGTCTCCGGCAACCGCGCGGCGAGCATCATGGAGCGTTCTTGCCGATATCGGTGGCGCGGCGCGACGGCGGGACCGGTGAGACGCCCGTGGCTGCCCGCCCTGCCGGCCAGAATGCCGATGGGGCGCACGGCGCCTCTCCACGGTGTCGATCAGGGCAGGTGCATCCCGCTGCCCTCTGGCGCTCGCCTGCCGGCATGATTAATTGAGGTGGAAGGCGAGCGAGAGAGGCCAAAGCACGATGATCGACCCAACCTCCTATGACAACGCCGATTTCATCCCGGACGGGCACCTCTATTTCGACCGCTGGGCCGCTGCGGCGCAGGCGTTTCGCAGCCGCCATCCGGCGGCCCGGCAGCAGCTGGATCGCGCCTATGGCGCCGGGGACCGCGAAAAATACGATCTTTTCCTGCCGGATTCTGCCAATGACCCCGCCGGACTGTTCATTTTTCTGCATGGTGGCTTCTGGCGCATCAGCGGGCGCAAGGACTGGTCGCATCTGGCGGCCGGGTTCCTGGGCAATGGCTGGGCCGTTGCCATGCCCTCCTACCCGCTGGCACCGGAGGTCCACATCGGCGAGATCACGCGGGCCATTGCCCGGTCGCTGCCGGTCATCGGCGCCGAGGTGGAAGGACCGCTCGTGATCGGCGGGCATTCGGCCGGCGGCCATCTGGCGCTGCGCATGGTCTGCCCGGACGTGGACGTGCCTGCGGACCTGCGAGCGCGGATCCGGGGTGTGATGCCGATTTCACCGCTCGCCGACCTGAACCCGCTGATCATGCTGCCGATGAACGAACACCTGCGCATCGATGCCGCCGAGGCGGAGCGCGAGAGCCCGATCCGGTACCCGGAGCCGGATTGCGCCGTGCAGGTCGAGGTGGGCGGTGCGGAGCGGCCGAGTTTCGTGGATCAAGCGCTGCGGCTGGCGGATGCCTGGATCAAGGCCGACCTGACGATCACGCCGGATCGGCACCACTTCGACATCATCGACGCGTTGGCGGACCCGGAGAGCAGGATGGTGCAGGCCGCCATCACCATGGCGGCGGAGTGACGCGACCGGCGGCTTCCCCTCGGCCCTCGGTGCTGGCGCACCTCGGGCCCTTGGGGCCGGGCGCCGCTGGCGCGGCGCGGGGCTGACCGCCCCGGATCGACGCGGCACATCCGGACGGCGCCCACCGCAAGGGCATCCGCATGGGTGAGGGAACCGGCCGTCGCGCCCGACACCGCGCGCGCATGCGCGCGGCCACGCCCAACCCTTCGTGTCCGCATCTTCGATGCGGTAGAAGGGGCGGGAGCCCGTCACCGTGGTCGGGTCGTCGAGATACCTTCTCGAGGGGTCGTGGCCGCGCAACGCCCTGCGGCGCCGCGCCGGGAACGGGCAGCCTCACGCGCCCCCGGCGCCGAACTCGGATTGCCAGCAGGGGACCGGGTCGGCATCGGCCGGCTCGGCAGACCAGACGCCGCGGGCGATGGCCCGGGCGAGGCAGATGGCGGCCGCGTGGCCGATCGCCATGGGCGTCAGCACCTCGTCCGGCAGTGCCTGTGCCCCGGTGGCGGCGGCGAACACGAGGTCGCCGTCGTAGAGCGTGTGGGAGGGCAGAATCGCGCGCGCCATGCCGTCGTGGGCCGCCGTGGCCACGCGTTTCGCCTGCGCCTGCGTCAGCGCGGCGTCGGTCGCCACGATGGCAATCGTCGTCGCCTGGCCTTGCTTGAGCGTCGGCTCGGCGCCCGGGTCGTGGGAGCGGACGGGACCGAGCCCGCCGAACTCGCGGCCGAATTCCCACGGTCCGGCCCAGAATTCCGGGCCGTCTCCGACGACATCCCCGAGGGCATTGACCGCGACGAGCGCGCCGACCGCGATGCCGCAGTCCAGCACCAGCGAGGCCGATCCCAGCCCGCCCTTGAGGCGACGCGTCGTGGCGCCGGTGCCGGCGCCGCGGGTGCCAAGCTCGAACTCCGTGGCAGCGGCTGTGAGCGCCTGCCGTCCCAGCGACTTGTAGGGATTCTCGCGCCAGTCCTTGTCGCCGCCGTTCAGCAGGTCGAACAGGATCGCGCCGGGCACGATGGGCACGCGCTGGTCGCCCACGGCAAAGCCCCGGCCCGCCGCCCGGAGCCCGTCCGCCACGCCGGAGGCGGCATCGAGCCCGAAGGCCGAGCCGCCGGAGAGCACCAGCGCGTCCACCTCCTGGACTACCTTGTCGGGGGCGAGCAGGTCTGTCTCGCGGGTGCCGGGCGCACCGCCCATCACGTGAACGGCCGCGGTGAAGGGGGCATCGCCCAGCAGGACGGTGACACCGGATTTGACCCGCGTGTCGCTCGCATTGCCGACCCGCAGGCCCGGCACATCGGTGATCAGGTTTCGCGCGCCGGGGCGCATTGGACGTCTCCTTCGTTCCGCGCGGCGGTGTCAGATGCAGCGTCCGCCGTCCACCTTCAGCACGCTGCCGGTAATCATGCTGGCCTCGTCGGAACACAGGTAGCAGGCGGCATTGCCCATGTCTTCGGGGGTCGAGAAACGGCCGATCGGAATCGTTGCGAGGAATTTCGCCCGCATTTCCGGGGTGTCCTCGCCCATGAACGACGCCAGCAGCGGTGTCTCGCCCGCCACCGGGGCCAGCGCGTTCACCCGCACGCCGTGGGGCGCCAGCTCCACCGCCATGGCGCGGGTCGCGGTGATCATCCAGCCCTTGGAGGCATTGTACCAGTTGAGATTGGGCCGCGGCGACAGCCCCGCCGTCGAGGCGACGTTCAGGATCGCCCCGGCGCCGTTGGCCTTCATGTGCGGGACGAGATGCAGCGCGGTCAGGAAGACGGACTTGGCATTGACCGCAAGCACCTTGTCGAACTCGGCCTCGGTGACCTCCTCCATTGGCTTTGGCGTGTGGGTGATGCCGGCGTTGTTGATCAGGATGTCGACCTGACCGAAGGCCGACGTCGCGGCCTGGACCATTTCCTCGACGCTGCCGGAGAACGCCACGTCGGTGAATTGTGCAATGCCACCAACCTCTTCCGCGACTTTCCTCGCGTTGTCGATATTGATGTCGGCGATCATGACACGCGCGCCCTCGGCGGCGAACTTCCGGGCGATACCCGCGCCGAACCCCGAACCACCGCCCGTGATGATGGCCGATTTTCCTTCCAATCTCATGAGACTTCTCCCTAGTGTCTCCACCGAACGCTTGCAGGAGACACCCCATGACGCTCGATCTCAACCACAATCCGCGACTCGGCCTCGGATGCTGGGCAATCGGCGGACCTCTCTGGGAGGGAGAGACGCCGCTGGGATGGGGCGAGGTGGACGACGCGGAATCCACCCGTGCCATTCACGCCGCGATCGACTGCGGCGTCACGTATTTCGACACGGCATCTGTCTACGGCGCCGGCCATTCGGAGAAGGTGCTCGGGCAGGCGCTGGCCGGGCGCGATCAGGTCAAGGTCTCCACCAAGATTGGTGTGGTCTTCGATCCAGACTCACGACAAGTCAAGGGAACGATCTCCACGCGCGCGGAGGCGGAGCGCGAGATCGACGGTTGCCTGCGACGCCTTGGCCGCGACCACGTGGATATGGTGTTCCTGCATCTCAACGAGATGCCGGCCGAGGAGGCCGCGCCGCTCTTCGACGCGATGGAGGCGGCGCGGCAGGCCGGGAAGATCGGCGCCTACGGCTGGAGCACGGATTTTCCGTCCTCTGTCGACGCCTACGCCGAGCGACCGGATTTTGCAGCGGTCCAGCACACAATGAACCTCTGGGTTCCGGCCAGCGCGGTTCTGGCGGCGGCGGAGCGCCACGGGCTGCTGTCGGTGAACAGGATGCCCCTCGCCATGGGCGTCTTCTCCGGCAAATACACCGCCGAAACAACGCTTCAACCCTCCGACATCCGCACCAATGCGCTTGACTGGATGGAGTATTTCCAGGCCGGGCAGGTCGTGCCCGAGGTGCTCGCGATGCTCGACGCAGTGCGCGACCTGCTCTGCTCCGGTGGCCGCACGGTTGCGCAGGGTGCGCTCGGCTGGATCTGGGCGCGGAGTGCGAATACCTGCCCCATACCGGGCTTCCGGACAGTCACGCAGGCCGAAGAAAACGCGCGCGCGCTGGAATTCGGCGCGCTGCCGGCGGAGGTGATGCAAGAGATCGAGGCCCTGATCAATCGCCCGCCGGAAGGGCCGCCGCGCGCGCGGTGAGGCGCGCCTCGGAGAGGCGACGTCGTGGAGCTTGAGTGTCCGCCTCGATCACGGCGGATATTTCGGGGTGGGCCGTAGCGAGGGGCCGAGGCGGTTCCTCGGCTATCGCGCGCGGCGATGCCGCGTCAGCCGTGGTGCGCCGCCACCGTCTTGAGCTGGGAGAAGGAATAGAGCGCCTCGAAGCCCTTTTCCCGTCCGTGCCCGGACTTCCCCACCCCGCCGAAGGGCAGTTCCACCCCGCCACCGGCGCCGTAATTGTTGACGAAGACCTGCCCGGCGCGCAGGCGACGGGCCAGCCGCATCTGGCGACCGCCGTTCTCGCTCCAGACCGCCGCCACGAGGCCGAGCCCGGTGCCATTGGCAATCGCAACGGCCTCGTCTTCGTCATCGAAGGGTACGAGCACCTGCGCCGGGCCAAAGATTTCCTCCTGCTCCAGCCGGTGGCCGGGGCGCGCGCCCGACAGCAAATGCGGTGCAACGTAGTGCCCGCCGTCCGGCGCCTCCTCCACGATCCGGCCCGTGGCGACGCAGTCCAGATCCGCGCCAAGGCGCAGATATCCTTCCACGATTCGCTTCTGTGCGGCCGAGATGAGCGGGCCAACCTCAAGATCCGACATCGCCGGGCCGACACGGAGCGCGCCGTACCGCTCCGCCATGCGCTCCGCGACCTCCTGATAGCGGCTGCGCTGGATCAGGATTCGCGAAGAGGCGGAGCAGGTCTGCCCGGCGTTCTGGATCCCGGCATTCACGAGGAATGGCAATGCGGCGTCCAGATCCGCATCGGCGAAGACGAGCTGCGGGGATTTGCCGCCCAGTTCCAGCGTGACCGGAACGACGTTTTCCGCCGCGGCTTTCTGGATGAGTTGCCCCACCGGGTAGGAGCCGGTGAAGGACACATGGTCCACCCCCGGATGCCCGGCGAGCGCTGCGCCCGCCTCCTCGCCCAAGCCCGGCACGACGTTGAGCGCGCCGGCCGGCAGGCCCGCTTCCTCGGCGAGCCGCGCGAAGGCGAGCGCGGTCAGGCAGGCCTCCTCGGCGGGTTTCAGGACGGCGGCATTGCCCATCGCAAGGGCGCCGCCGACCGAGCGGCCGATGATCTGCATCGGGTAGTTCCAGGGCACGATATGGCCCGTCACCCCGTGCGGTTCCCGCAGGGTGTAGACGGTGTAGCCATCCTGATAGGGGATGGTTTCGCCCATCACCTTGTCGGCGGCGCCGCCGTAAAACTCCATGTAGCGGGCGAGCGCGATGGCATCGTTGCGGGCCTGCGTCAGCGGTTTTCCCACGTCCTGCGCCTCAAGCCGCGCGAGGTCTTCCACGCGCTCCAGCACAAGCTGCCCGATCCGCGTCAGGATGCGGCCGCGTTCCACCGCCGTGGTGCGGCCCCATTCGCCCGCGAGCGCCGATTGCGCGGCGGCGACGGCGGCATCGATCTCGTCCGCGCCACCGCGCGCGATCTCGCCGATCTCCGATCCGGTGGAGGGATCTTCCAGCGGCAAGGTCCGGGCCGCAGCCTGCCACTTGCCGCCAATCAGCATCTCGCGGCTGTCGAACCATCCGGTGGTCATCTCGTTCATCGTCACCTCCCTGAATCGGCGCCACTCTGCCACGCTGGGCGCCGTGGGCAAGCGATACCGTCACGACAGCCGTCACGCCGGCAATGGTTCTGCCAGCCAACCCGCCAGCGCCTCCGCGGTGGCCTCCGGTTGTTCCAGCGTCGGCAGGTGCCCTGCCCCGGCGATCACGCGCAGTTTCGCGACCGGGATCAGCTCTGCCATGAATTCATGCCGTTTCACCGGGTAGAGCGTGTCGTGCTCGCCGCACAGGACCAGCGCCGGGATTTTCGTCGTTCGCAGCGTCTTCTGCTGGTCCGGCCGGCGTTGCAGCGCGCGGGTCTGCGCAACGAAGACCTCCGGACCCAGCGCCTCGGCCATCTCGGCGATCAGCGATTGCACCTTCATCCGCCCCGGCCCCGGCGCAAGGGAGCCCGGCGGAACCTCCGCCTGCATGGCTTCGCTCACGCGGCCGGTCCGCGCGGCGATGATCCGTGGCTCCCGTTCGGCCGCCATGGGCGGCGTTTCGGGTTGCGGCGTGGTGCCCATCAGCACGACCCGCGTGACGCGTTCGGGCGCGCGGCTCAGGATTTCCATGGCCACCATTCCGCCGAGCCCATGTCCGACAGGCGCAAACCGCCGCGGTGCCGCGTCAAGAACGGCGGAGGCCATCGCCCCGATGGAGGATGCGGTCGAGAGCGGCGCGAAGGTCACCGCGCGATCGGTGCCGAGGGAGAGAAGATGCGGCCAGAAGAGGCGCGCATCGCACATCATGCCGGGCAGGAACACCAGCGGTTCGTTCATTCCATCCTGGTCCTCTGGAGTTGAGACCGTCAGCCGGTTGGCCGGCCGCGGTAGCGCCACCATAGGCCGGCGGCACCCGGGCCAAAAGCCCCGCCGGCGGGAAGCCGCCACCGGCGCGGTCCGCAGGTGCGCGCGCCGCTCAGAGGGCCGAGGCCCAGTCGATGATGCGCTGGCTGACCCGTTCGGTCCGGCCAGGGCTGAGGATGTCGCCCGCGATCAGGTGATTGGCCGGGTCTCCGGTACCGTCGGGCTCGATCAGTTCGCGCGCCACCGGCCCGCCCCAGGTGTCATGGACCGCATCGGTCGCCTCCGCGGCAACGATCTGGTCGGCGCGGGAATAGACAAAAAGCGCCGGAACCTCCGCTTGCGCATAGTCCAGCGCTCCGACATGGGCGACGAGCGCGGCCAGCGGAACCGCGGCGACCGACGGGTACCGGGTGGTCCAATGCGCCGCGTGATCGTCGTTCAGGGGATCGAAACCACGCTCCGCCCCCTGGGCGAGGGGCATCCAGTGGCGGGCATAGGGCAGCGTCAGGAGCCCGGCGAGCGGATTGGCGATCCGGAAATTCGGGGAGACGAAGACCATGCCCGCCAGATCCTCCGACAGCGAGGGGTCCACGGCGGCCAGCGCCGCGAGGGTGCCGCCCGTGGAGGTGGAGATGACCAGCACCCGCTCCCCGATGCGCCGCCCGATGGCGAGTGCCTCGGCAGTGTCCGCGATCCAGTCGCCGGCGGCCGGTTCCGCCATCGCCGGCCCGTCGCGGCCATGGCCGGAGAGGCGCGCGAAATAGAGGTTCGCGCCGAGCGCGGCGGCCACATTGTCCGGCACCGGGCGGATCTCGGCCTGCGACGCCGAAAAGCCATGAAGGTAGACGATCGCAAGCGGCGTGCGCGCCCCCGGCGCGCCGTTCCAGCGGATCTGCTTGGCATCGTCGGGGCGCAGGTTTGGCACCTCCGCCTCCCGCGTGGCCAGCCAGCCATCGAGCTCGGCCGCGTCGGCGGGCAGGATCTGCGGATCGAAACCGATCTCGGCATCCACCGGTTCGCGCGGCCCCCAAAGCAGGATCGCCGCCAGCCCCGCCACAAGCACAAGGAGCGCGACGAGGAACACCCTCATGCGGCCGCGCCGGCGGCCGCCGCGGCGGAGGAGACCTCCTCGACCGCGACCACGATGGCATCGAGGTTGCCGGGTTCGGAAAACCGGTGGTCCGCCCCCTTGACCAGCGTCAGCCGCACATCCGGACCGGCCGCGTGATCGAGCAGGCGCAGCGCGACCGACATGTCCACATCCGCGTCGGCGGTGCCCTGCAGGAAGCGCGTCGGGAACGGCAGCGCCAGCGGCTTTCGCAGCACCAGCTGGTTACGGCCATCCTCGATCATCCGGCGCGTGACGATCAGCGGATCACCGTAGTCGGACGGCAGCGCCACCATCCCGGTGGCCACCATATCGGCCTTCTGGGCATCGGTGAAATTGGCCCAGAACCCGTCTTCGGTGAAATCGGGCGCGGCGGCGATGGTGACGAGCCCGGCGAGCCGTTCCGGCAGGACGCGCGCCATCAGCAGCGCCAGCCAGCCACCCATGGACGAGCCGACGAGCACCAGCGGCCCGGAGGTCAACTCGGTCAGGACGGCGGCTGCGTCCTCGGCCCACGCGCCGATGCACCCGGCCTCGAAAGCGCCCTCGCTCAGCCCGTGGCCCGAACAATCGAACCGCAGGAAGCCGCGCCCGGCACGCCTGGCCCAATCTTCAAGGTGCAGCGCCTTCGTCCCTTCCATGTCGGAGCGCAGCCCGTGGAGGAAAACGACCGTGGGCCCCGCCCCCTCGGTACGCCGGTAGGCCAGTCGACGCCCCTGGCCGGTCGTCAGGTACTCTGGTTCACTCGCGCTCATGGTCCCTCCCCGCGCCGTCGTTTCGGGCGCCAGACTACCCGCTTGCCGACACGCCGCAAGCCTTGCCGTTGCGGGGATGCTGCGCCTTATTGGGGCCATGACACGACGCCCCCGGTTCACCGATCTCGCAACCCGCCTTCCCGCTTCCGTTCCCTTCGTCGGCCCGGAGGCACAGGAGCGCCGCCGGGGCCGCCCCTTCGCCGCCCGCCTCGGGGCCAACGAGCTGGTCTTCGGCCCCTCCCCACGGGCGATTGCAGCGATGGAATCCGCGGCCGCCGAGGCCTGGAAATACGGCGATCCGGAGAGCCACGAGCTGCGCCACGCGATTGCCGCCCGCCTTGGCGTCGCGCCCGGGACGATCATGGTCGGGGAGGGAATCGACGGGCTGCTGGGCTATCTCGTGCGGCTCTTCGTGGCGCCTGGCGATGCGGTGGTGACGTCCCACGGCGCCTACCCGACGTTCAACTACCACGTCGCGGGCTACGGCGGGCACCTGCACGGCGTCCCCTACCGCGACGATCGCGAGGACCCTCAGGCCCTGCTCGAGCGGGCCCGCGAAACCGGCGCGAAGCTAATCTACCTTGCCAACCCGGACAATCCGATGGGCACCTGGCACGGCGCGGAGAGCATCGCGGAGATGATTGCCGGGGTGCCTGACGGCTGCCTGCTGATCCTCGACGAAGCCTACGTTGAATTCGCGCCCGCCGGCACGGCGCCGCCGATCGACACCGATACGCCACACGTCATCCGCATGCGCACCTTTTCCAAGGCGCATGGGCTCGCGGGCATGCGCGTGGGCTATGCCATCGGTCACCCGGAGCTGATCTCGGCCTTCAACAAGGTGCGCAACCACTTCGGCATGAGTCGGCTCTCGCAGGCGGCCGCCCTGGCGAGCCTCGCCGACACCGCGCACCTGGCCGAAACCATCGCCCGCGTCGCCGGCGCGCGCGACCGGCTAGCGGAAATCGCGGCCGAAAACGGCCTTGCCGCCCTGCCCTCGGCGACGAACTTCGTGGCCATGGATTGCGGCCGCGACGGTGCCTTCGCCGCCTCCGTGCTCGACGGGCTGCTCGCGCGCGATGTCTTCGTCCGCATGCCCTTCGTCGCGCCGCAGGACCGTTGCATTCGCGTCTCCTGTGGCCCCGACGCCGACCTGGACCGTTTTGCCACGGCCCTCCCCGAAGCGCTGAAATCCGCCCGCTGACACGCCCTCGCGGGATTGTCACAGCCAAGCCGACGGTGGCGGGCTATAATCCGGCCAGCCTGATCAGCGGCGGAGAGCGGAGATGAAACGCCATTCCATGGGGCGCGCGCCGGATTACACCACGGCTGCGCTGGTGAGCGCGGGGATCAACCTGTTCTGCCTGCTGCTGGCGCTTCGGCTGATCCTTGGCTGGGGCGCGGTCCTGCTCACCGCCGCCGGCCTCAACCACCTGATCGCACGGCTGGCGGCGCGGCGCGGCGCCTGAGTCATGCGCGGCTCAGCACCTCGGATGCCGCTTCGAGCGCTCCCGGCCCGTGCGGGATGCCGAGCGCCTTGAGACCGGCATCGATTGCCCCGAGCGCACCCATCACCATCTGCGCATTCACATGGCCCATGTGACCCACGCGAAACGCCCCGTCCGAGGCCGGATCCTCCTCCGTCGCCATCCCGAGGCCGATGCCCAGCGTCACGCCGGCATGCGCCGAGACCCAGTCGCGCAGGCGCGTCCCGTTTTCTTTGCCCGCGCGAACGGTGGTCACAGCGTGGCTGCGGCAGGCCGGATCGGCGATATTCAGCGCCAGCGGCCCACCGGCCCCCCAGGCGTCGAACGCCGCCCAGACCGCATGTGCCAGCGCCGCGTGGCGGGCCCACACGGCCTCGATCCCCTCCTCGTTGATCAGGTCGAGCGCCGCGCGCAGGCCGTAGAGGTGATGCGTCGGCGCCGTGCCGCAGAAGTGCTGGTAGAAGACGTCCGGGTTGGCGCGCGGGCGCCAGTCCCAGTACCCCGTCACCAGATCCGCATGTTCGCGCGCCGCCTCCGCGCGTTCGTTGAAGAAGACGAACCCAAGGCCGGGCGGTGTCATCAGCCCCTTCTGGCTGGCGCTGACCATCACGTCCACGCCCCAGGCATCCATGCGGAACGCGTCGACGGCAAGGCAGGCAATGCAATCCACCAACAGCAAGGCCGGATGACCGGCCCGGTCGATCGCCGCGCGAAGGGCCGGAATGTCATTGCGGACGGAGCTGGCGGTATCCACCTGCACGCAGATCACCGCCTTGATCGCGCGGTCGGTGTCGGCGGCGAGCGCCGCTTCCACCGCCGCAGGGTCGATTGCCGCCTGCCGTCCGAAATCCATGCGGTCGACGCGGATCCCGAGCCGCTCGGCCATGTCCGCCCAGCCATGGGTGAATCGGCCCGTCGCCAGCGCAAGCACCCGGTCGCCGCGGCTGAACACGTTGGTCAGGGCGGCCTCCCAGGCCCCGTGACCATTGCTGATGTAGATCGCAACCTCGCCCTCGGTGCCAGCCACGCGCCGCAGGTCGGGAAGGATCGTATCGACCATGTCGACCAGTTCGCCGGTGTAGATATTCGGTGCCGGCCGATGCATCGCCCGCAAGACGGCATCCGGCATGACGGAGGGGCCGGGAATGGCCAGGTAATGGCTGCCGCGCGACAAGGTCATGGGAAATCTCGCAAAAAACTCCAGACACCCGGCCATAGGCCGCCCCCGCCACACGGTCAATGCTTGCCGACCGTTTCAGCGACGCGAATTCGCGCCCGCGTTCTTCTGTCGCGAAATATCCTCGGGGGGGCGCGGCACCGGCCGCGCGGGGGGCAGACAGCCCCCCTCCGGCAGCCCGTGGGGGGCGCCGCCCCGGCGCAGCGCGGCGGCCCCGGCTACGGCCCGTCGCCGCCGCGACTTGCCCTGCCGCGCGGATTCGCGCTAAGTCCCCGCGGCGCCATTTCTTTCGGCGCGCGCACCCCGGGGGCTGTCAGCCACATGTTCACGCGTCTTGAGACCTGGTTCGAGAACCTCGAACGCCGGCTGCGGAAATCCGTGGGTGGGGACATCGCGACGCCCGAGAACCGGCGCCGCGCCTGGTGGCATTTTCAGCTCTTCGACCACGCATTCCTTCGCCTTTGGTGGACGAACTTCGACAAGGTGGCCGACGGCGTCTATCGTTCCAACCATCCGGGGCCGGAACGATTGGTCAGATACAAGGAAATGGGCATCCGCAGCATCCTGAACCTGCGCGGCGAAGACGGGCGCAGCCCGTGGCTTTTCGAGAAGGAGGCCTGCGACGATCTGGGCATCGATCTGCAGGTCGCCAAGATCTATGCGCGCAAGCCCGCGAAGCGGCACGAGATCCTCAACCTGATCGAAACCATGCGTGGCATGGAAAAGCCCTTCGTGATGCATTGCAAGTCGGGCGCCGACCGCGCCGGGTTTGCCGCGGTGCTCTACAAGGCCGTCATCGAGGGCGCCCCGCTCGAAGAGGCGCGCCGGCACCTCTCGCTTCGCTACATCCATACCGACTGGACGGCGACGGGGATCGTCGACCACATCTTCGACATGTACGAAGCCCGCAACGCCGAAGACCCGATCGACCTAGAGACGTGGTTCGAAACCGAATACGACCACAAGGCCGCGGCGGCGAGCTTCGCCGAGAAACGGGCGGGCCGGCGATGAGCAAGCGGCGCGCCGAAATCGAGAACGTCGACGACCTCGGCTGGGGCGAACAGCGCAAGCTCTTCGGCTGGCTCTGGCGGGGATACATGCGCCAGCACTGGCTGGTGATCCTGATTGCCGGCCTTCTCATGTCGATCGAAGGCTCCATGCTGGGGCTGATGAGCTACATGATGAAGCCGATGTTCGACGAGGTCTTCGTCGGCGGCAACCGCGACGCGATGGTCTGGGTCGGCACCGTCATCATGGGTATCTTCATCGTGCGGGCGATTGCCAACGTCTCGCAACGGGTGCTGATCACCCGCGCATCCGCCAAGATCACCTTCGACCTTCAGACGCGCCTGCTGCAACACGTGATGACACTCGACACGCTGTTCCACCAGGCGAATCCGCCCGGATACCTGATGGACCGGATCCGCGGCGACAGCGGCTCCATCCGAAACGTCGCCAATGTCATCATCACCGGGGTCGGGCGCGATGTGATGTCGCTTGTCTCACTTCTGGCGGTCGTGCTCTGGATCGACTGGCGCTGGACGCTGATCGCGCTCATCGGCGTGCCGCTCCTGGTGGCGCCGTCGCTCTTCGTGCAGCGCTTCGTGCGGCAGGTATCGCTGCGCAACCGGATCAATTCCGGCAAGATGAGCACGCGGCTCGACGAGATCTTTCACGGCATTACCCCGATCAAGCTGAATGCGCTGGAGGCCTATCAGGCCGGGCGGTTCCGCGACCTTGCCGACAGGCAGATCGAGACGGAAACCCGCGCCAGTTTCGGCAAGGCGCTGATTCCGGCGATGATCGACATCATGAGCGGCATCGGATTTCTCGGCGTGCTCCTCTATGGCGGCGGCGAGATCATGGCCGGCGAGAAGACGCTGGGCGAGTTCATGAGCTTCTTCGCTGCCATGGCACTGGCCTTCGAACCGATCCGGCGGATCGGCGGCGTGAGCGGGGTGTGGCAGGCGACCGCCGTCAGCCTGCACCGGCTGAAAGGCCTGTTCGACACCCGTCCGCGCCTGCAGCACGCGCCGAACCCGGTCCGGCTGCCGGAGGCACAGGGCGACATCCGCCTCGAGGGCGTCGAACTCGCCTACGGAGACCTGCCGGTTCTGCGCGGGACAACCTTCACCGCCCGGGCGGGCGAGACCACGGCGCTGGTTGGCCTGTCGGGTGCGGGCAAGTCGACGGTGTTCAACGTCCTGACGCGGTTGGTGGAAACCGACGACGGCCTCGTGACCATGAGCGGCACGGATATCCGTCGGTTCGACCTTGCGGATCTGCGCGGCCAGTTCTCCATGGTCACGCAGGACGCGCTTCTGTTCGACGAATCCGTGCGGGAGAATATCCTGCTCGACCGTACCGACGTTTCCCCGGAACGGCTGCGCGAGATCATGGACGCCGCCCATATCTCCGATTTCATCGACGCCCTGTCCGAGGGGCTCGATAGCCCGGCCGGCCCCCGCGGCTCCGCGCTCTCTGGCGGCCAGCGGCAGCGGGTCGCCATCGCCCGCGCGCTGCTGCGCGACACACCGATCCTGCTGCTGGACGAGGCGACCTCGGCGCTTGACGCCCAATCGGAGGCAATCGTCCAGGCGGCGCTGGAACGTCTCTCCGAAGGGCGCACGACGCTCGTCATCGCACACCGCCTCTCCACCGTCCGAAATGCCGACAAGATCGTCGTCATGGAGGCCGGCAGGGTCGTCGAGGAAGGGACGCACGACGAGTTGCTGCAGCGTAACGGCGCCTATGCCGACCTCTACCGCCTTCAGTTCAACGAAGCGGACTCGTCTTCGGACGCGTAGCGACGGGCCAATTGCTCCGGCGGGGCACCACACCGGTACCGCACAAGATTGCTGAGGTTGCGTGACCCTCGTCGCAGCCAGCCCTCGGCCTCGTATCGCGCCGCCGAGGTGGAGACATTGGCCGGCATCAACCGAATGCCCCTGCCGAGCGCGCGGGCCAGCGCCACGTCCTCCATCAGCGGTATTTCCGGAAACCCTCCGGCGGCCTCGTAGCGCCCCCGTGTCAGCAGAAGCCCCTGATCGCCGTAGGGCAGACGGAAGAGCCGGCTCCGCAGGTTCGCCCAGCCGGCGACGATCCGCGGCGCCGCACCGCTGGCACGGAAAGACAGCCGGAACGCATGCGCCAGATCCGGCGACGCCATCGCGGCGCGGACGTTCTCGACCCACCCGGGTGGCAGATGCGTGTCGGCGTGCAGGATCAGCAACCACGCGCCGCGCGCGGCCGCACAGCCACGCCGCAACTGCCCCCCTCGCCCGGCCGGACCGGGTATGAAGCGCGCGCCGACCGCCTCTGCCAGCGCTTCGGTGTCGTCGGTGGAGCCGCCGTCGGTTACGATCACCTCCCGCACCAGCCCTGCCGCGACGCCGTCGAAGACACCGGGCAGCATCTCCTTCAGGGCGGGCTCTGCATCGAGTGTGGGGATGACAACGGAAACGGGGGCGGGCATGGCTCTTGCTGGGCTGTCGGGTCGGCTCACCCTCCCCTATATGTAGTCCGAACGGAATGGGAGACTCGCATGGCGGGAGAACAGGCAAACGGACGCAGCGTGCTGGCCATCGGCGGTGACGACCGCGTGCATTTTCTGCAAGGGCTCGTGACCAGCGATGTGGAGCGCCTGGCGGATGGGGCTGTCTACACTGCATTGTTGTCCGCGCAGGGGAAGTACCTCGCGGATTTCTTCCTGATCCCGGATGGCGCGCGCATCCTGCTCGACGTGGCCGAACCGCTGGCCGCAGATCTGGTCAAGCGCCTGAACATGTACCGGCTGCGGGCCAACGTGACGATCACGGCGACGGATCTCAAGGTACAGCGCGGGCTTGGCCCGGTGCCGGAGGGCGCATTTGCCGACCCCCGGCATGCCTCCCTCGGTTGGCGCCTCCATTCCGAGGGGACCGGCACAGCGCCGGAGACCGACTGGGATGCGCTCCGCGTGTCGGCCTGTGTCCCCGAAACGGACGTCGAGCTTGTCCCGAACGATAGCTACATCCTCGAAATGGGGTTCGAGCGCCTGAACGGAGTGGACTTCCGAAAGGGTTGCTATGTGGGCCAGGAAGTCACCGCGCGGATGAAACACAAGACCGAACTGCGCAAGGGGCTGGTGGCTGTCTCGGTGGAGGGCGAGGCACCCGTGGGAACGGAGATCCTCGCGGACGGCAAACCCGCCGGCCGCCTGTTCACGCAATCCCGGGGGCGCGGCCTGGCGTACCTGCGCTTCGACCGCGCCAGCGGGCCGATGCAGGCCGGTGACGCAAAGGTGACATGGGACCACTAGAGCGTGCCACCGCAGCCGCAGCCGCGCGGTTCGGAACGGCCCCGGCACAGGCACGCGCCCTGCACGGGGGCGACTTGTCGGAAGTCCTTCTGCTCACCTGGGCGGACGGGAGCCGCGTCGTCGCCAAACTCGGCCCGTTGGTTGCCCGGGAGGCGCGCATGCTCTCCGTCATGCGCGACGCGGGCGCGCCGGCGCCGGAGGTGCTTGGCTGCGACGGCGACGTCCTTTTCCTGGAGGCGCTGTCAGAGACGCAGGCGACGCGCGGCGCGTGGCAGGCGTTGGGCGCAGGTCTCAGGCGTTTGCACGCATTTCGCGGGGCCGGTTACGGGTGGGCGGAGTCCTACGCCTTCGGCACGGTGACGATCCCGAACGCCCCCTGCCCCGACTGGCCATCCTTCTGGGCCGAGCGACGGCTGGTGCCGACGGCGGAGGGGCTGCCCGGAGACATCGCCACACGCGTGGACCGGCTCGCAGGGCGCCTGCCGGAATTGCTGCCGCGTCATCCGCGGCCGGCGCTGCTGCATGGCGACCTGTGGACCGGAAACGCGCTCTTCGGCCCCGGCGACGCGGCGCATTTCATCGACCCGGCCTGTTACTTCGGGCACGCCGAGGTCGACCTCGCCATGCTGCACCTGTTCGGCCAGCCCGGCCGGGGCTTTTCCGAGGGTTACGGGGCGACGGAGCCGGGGATCGAAGCGCGCCGCCCGATCTATCAGCTCTGGCCGGCGCTCGTGCACATGCGCCTCTTCGGCGCGGGGTATCGCGGGCTGGTGGAACGGTGTCTGAACGCCGCGCGAAGCTGAAACGACATCGGGCCGCCAACCGGCGGCCCGCATGGTTTCGCTGTACTGTGAACCGCGCTCAGGCGCGTTCGGCGTATTCCATCGTCTCGGTGTTGACGACGATATCCTCGTCCTGCCCCACGAAGGGCGGCACCATGACCTTGACGCCATTGTCGAGCAGCGCCGGCTTGAAGGAATTGGCCGCGGTCTGCCCCTTCACCACCGGTTCGGTCTCCACGACCTTGCAGGTGACCTTCTGCGGCAGCGTCGCGTTCAGTGCCTCGTGCTCGTAATACTCGATCTGGATCGTCATCCCGTCCTGCAGGAACGGACGCCGCTCGCCGAGGATCTCGGACGGGAGTTCGATCTGCTCGAATGTATCGTTGTCCATGAAGACGAGCATCCCGTCGTTCTCGTAGAGGAACTGCTGGTCCTTCTGTTCCAGGCGCACACGCTCCACCTTGTCGGCGCTGCGGAAGCGCTCGTTCAGCTTCGAGCCGTTGCGCAGATTGCGCAGTTCGACCTGCGCGAAGGCGCCGCCCTTGCCGGGCTTCACGTGGTCCACTTTCACGGCAGCCCAGAGCCCATCGTTGTGCTCCAGAACGTTTCCGGGGCGGATTTCGTTTCCGTTGATTTTCGGCATGAAGTGAACCTTGCGGCGCTTGAACCAATTTTGCCGGTCTCTATATCTTGGTGATCGAAGGCTGACAAGCCGACGAGATATGGCCCGGCAGATGCGAAAGCTATGCACATTCTGCATATGAGCCATTCCGAAACGGAAATACCGAATCGCCGCAAAAACGTCATATTCGGCGGCATGCCGAAAAGACAAGAGCAAGAATAAAAGGACGACGAGATGACTGATTTCGTTGACGGCACGGCTTTCAACTACGAACAGGGTCAGAGAGCGCGCAAGCTCTTTGCCGCTGTCGTTTTGGCCGCGCTTGATGACGCCATCGCCGATGACAAGAAATACGGCAATGGTCCCGAACAAATCGCCCGCTGGGCGCGATCGCGCGACGGGCGCGAAGTACTGAGTTGCGCAGGCATCGACCCCAACGAGCGCGTTGTGTCGGGGCTCATGCAGTTCGTGTCGAACGGCGTGCGGACCTCCGTTGCACTGTCCCGTGAAGAAAGCGAGCGCCGCCAGGCCGCGGAACACGCAGAAGCAGCCTGACAAGGCAGCCTGTCCGCTATTGGCGGGCCGGCACGTAGCAGACGAAAAAGGGTGCGCAGTTCCGGCGCACCCTTTTTCGTGTTCATCTTGTGCGATGGGCTCATTGCCGGTCGGAGCGTGGGCGACAACAGCCCTTTAGACGCACGACAGGCTCGCTCAGGTCACCACGGCACGCCTGCGCCACGGCGACCGGACGCAGCTCGACGGCCCACCCCGGGCAACGTCCTGCCCCTTGTGACATCATGGAAATCGGGCGAGATGTGACGCGGCCGTTGCAGCGCCGCTGAAACGTTTCGCGTTCCACGCATGAGATCGCGTGTCGCCAAACGGGTTCAATGCCCCGATCTGAGTCAGAGCATGGTGGTTCGAGGTTAGGGTGAAACGCTCTAGTCGTAGTCCCGCATGGAAAGCGCGCGATGGATTTCCCTGCGCACGAGCTTCCGGACGTTCCGCGTGATACGTTCGCCCAGCTCGCCCTGCAGCTCCCGGTGAACGCATTCCGACACCAACTCGGTGAGTTGCGCCATGTCAATCTGCGCGCCGTCTTCAATGAACAGGTTTTCTCCCGTTGGGGAGGGGTGGTCGCTTTCAAGCGAGCCGTCGTCCCGCTGCCCGTCTGGCACGTGCATGTTCTCGCCCAACCCGGCAAGCCGGGCCTCCGCCGAGATATGCCGAAACATGGGTTCGCCGGTGCCGGCATCGTCGACCGCTTCCTCCGGCGATTGCACGTCCCTGTCTGGTACCGGGAGTTCCTCGGGCATTGCCACGACGTTCGCAGCGTGGTGGCTGTCTGCGTCCGCCTGCGCGGCGACGTCGGCATCATCTACCGAAGCATCGGGTTCATCTTCGTCGGGCGCCACAAGGGCCGCCTCGCTGTCTGCCGGAACATCCTGGAGATGGTCACCGGACTCGGCGTCACCGCCGAATCTGAACCCGGCGCGCGGGACCTTCCGCACGAAGACCGGAGTCTCGTCGACGTCCGCATCGTCGTCCGCCGCGCTCTCCGCTGCGAACGGCGTGTCCTCACGCGTATCTGGCGCCGCAAAAGAAAAGCCGGGGCGCTCCGCTTCCATCGCTCTGCGCCGGTTCTCGACGGCTGCGCGCACGAAACTCGGAACTTCCGGCGTGGCATTCGCGGTGTCGGCCGCATCCGTGACGCCATCCTCGGCCGGCGCATCCGTATCGGGCGCCGCCAGCGCCTCGGCCGGCGCAGCTTCCGGCATGCGCGGCGCGTCCTCATCGGGGTCGTCGGCGTCCAACCGTCCGCTGTCGCTCGCCGCGTCCGCGAACCACCGGTCCGCCTCGGTTTCTCCCGGGGCCTCGTCCAAGGCATCGTGCGCTGGCGCATCGTCGGAAAACTCGGCTTCCTCCCCAACACGCAGCGACGGGGTCAGAATAAGCGCGGGCTCACTACTCGGTTTCGCTTTCGCAACGGGGACAGGATCCTCCTCGCGCGGGACCGCCGCTGTGGGCACCTCCGCTGCGGGCACCTCGGCGTCGGGCGTTTCCAACTCCGGATCGCCCCCGAAACCGGGCTCGTCCTCTTCACCGAAATCGGTCTCGTCGTAGGTTGCGTCGTCGGAAAAATCGAGATCGTCGCCCACGTCCGGCTCGTCGTCCGGCGCGCCCGTTGATCGCGGCTCGGCAGGGCCATCCGCGGAATCGCCCTGAACGAGCCGTCGGATGGACAGCAGAACATCTTCGATTTCTGCGTTGGCAACTGGTTCCGACATCAGATCTCCCGCCCTTAGTTTCGCCCGACGGCCTCCGCGAGGGCCATCGGAGTACAACATGGCCGTGCCCCGACTTGTAAAGGTGGGCATCCGTACCGGAACGCGTTAACGGCGATCACCCGCCTATTGTTTGCCCAGTCTCCGCAAAACCCGGTCGAGCTGCTGGCCGCGCGGCGAAAGCCGGGCTGGCGAGTGCTTGACGGCATTGTAGTAGCCAGCGGGATCATACGTCTGAATTCCGAGGTTCAGATGGTCGACGGTCAGAAGACCCATTGCAGAAAGAAGTGAATAAACCGCTACGTACTGCGTCGCGATCGCATCAATTCTCGCGGCCCGGGCGTCCAGCAGTTCCTGCTCCGCGTCGAGAACGTCCAGCGTCGTCCGCGCGCCGAGCGTCGCTTCTTCCCGCGTCCCGTCGAAGGCGATCTGCGCCGCTTCGATCTGAAGCTCGGTGGCGCGGATCTGCGCCTTCGCGACCTCGAGGTTGGCCCAGGCATTCGCAACCTGCTCCTCGATGCCGAGCGTCGTCTGCAACAGGTTCGCACGTGTGGAATCCCGGCGCGAAATGGCCTGACGCTCCAGCGCGGCGAGCCGGCCGCCACCGTAGATCGGCTGCGACAGCCGCATCCCCAGCGAGTGCTCCTCGTCGTCGTAAAGCTCGTCGGTGCCGGTCAGCGACGTGATGGTCGCCGACACGGTCGGCAGATAGGCCCCTTTCGCGACCTTCATGCCGATCTCGGCGACGGTCACCTCGCGTTGCGCCTGACGGATATCCGGGTGCGTGCGAACGGCGACATTCGCCGCCTCCTGAACTGTCGCCGCCGTGGCGGGAAGGCCACCGGGCGTTTCCAGGTCTCCGGGGTACCGGCCCACGGCGGTCCGGAAATTCTCCCGGGAAATCGTGTAGTCGCCGCGCGCGGCTTCAAGAAGGCTCACGGCAGCGGCCAGGCGGCTGTCGGCCAGGGCAACGTCGGTCCGTGTCACCTCCCCGACTTCAAACCGGTCCTCGGTCGCCTGCTTTTCCTGCGTCAGCACGCGCACGTTGTTTTCGCGCAGGTTGACGAAGGCTTGCGCCCGCAACACGCCGAAATACGCCGCGACGGCCTGCAGCAGCACGTTCTGCTCCAGCGATCTCAGCGCCTCGCGCGTGGCCAGGACCGTTTCCTTCTCGGCATCGACGCTGAGGCGATTGCGGCCGCCCGCATAAAGCGTGATGTCGGCCTGCAACGCGAAGGTCGCGCTGAGGTTGTCCGTGGCGCCGAGCGTTCCGAACTGGTTCGGATGCGTGCCACCGAAATCCGTGATGAAATCAAGGGTCGGAAGCAGGGCGGAGAAGGCAATCGCCACCTCGTCGTCCGCCACCCGCAACAGAGCCCGGTTCTGCTCCAGAAGATTGGAGTTCCGATAGGCATCGATCAGGGCATCCGCCAAGGTCTCCGCCATCGCCCCAACCGGCATGAGCGCCGCAACCGCGGTCGCCGCACCGAAGAAATTGCGCCGAAGGCGCTTGCCGATAATACTCACGCGAACTGCTCCCTCTCGAAGGCCTGCCTTTTGTTGCACTATAACAGGGTCGATTCGCCGTTTACAGCGTGAATGCCTGTTCGGCCTCAAAGCCGGGCAGAACTGGTGCACCTGCGTTAAATGCGAAACGCCAGTTAACGACACCGTCTATCTTGTACCCAATCTTTACGGCACCACATTCACTATCCATGAAGAGGCAGGCAATACGTCCGCCTTCTTTCAATTGATCGGAAAACGCCTGTGGCAGCTCCGCAACAGCGCCTTGAATCATGATCACGTCGTAGGGTCCGTGCTGTGCCGCACCCTCGTTCAGGGCACCGCGAATAACGGCAGCGTTGTCAACATCCTGCGCGGCGAGTGTCGTTTCCGCTTCCTCGGCGAGGTCAGGATCCTCCTCCAGCGCAACCACCGCTTCCGCCAGGCGCGCGGCAACAGCAGTCGCGTAGCCGAGGCCGGCGGCGACGTCGAGCACCAGGTCGTTCGGGCCGATGTTCAGCGCATCGAGCATCTTCGCCAGCGTCCGCGGTTCCAGCACCACGCGGCGATTGCCCAGAGACACGTTCTGACCGGCATAGGCCGCATCCCGGCGATTGTCCGGCACGTAAAGCTCGCGCGGCACGTCAAGCATCGCTTCGATAATCGGATACTTGGTTACGTCGGACGGCCGGATTTGCGTATCGACCATCATTGTTCGCAGGGAAGTGAAAGCGCTCATGGATAACCTCTGTCGACCCGGAAGCCTCGTGATCGTGTCGCACAATCACCTGAGCGAGGCAACATGCAGGCACGCCGCATCACCTTGGCCATGTGCCGGGTTCTATGTGGTGAAAAAAGGTGGGCGACAGGCCATCCCCATGAGCCTGCCGCCCGTTGCGCCCTGGGAGCGCAACACTTGCACGTGAGTGGTGCTATCGTTCGGGCGTCCTCTCTGGGGAGGTTCACCCGGCTGTCCGGCGGCCGAAACGAGAAAGACCGGCCGGTTTGGCAACCGGACGAACACGAGGGCGTATCGGGAGGTCGGTGGGCGCCAGCCCCGTCGACATCGTGACTCGGGGGTGCGCGCCACGCATTTTCCTTCAACGCTGCCAGAGTGGGTCGTGTCCGTCTCTGCCATCAGCAAGAGGGATATAGCGACCGGGCGCACATCTAATCAGTCCCGTAGGCACGTGACGCGTACGTCATCCTGCGCGTGGCCAAACCATTCGACGAGTTGTATTGGCCGGTGACGACGTCGTGAACCCCGCGCCGCCTAGGCGGCTTCGAGCAGACCGAGACCGAAGCCTTTCACCGCTGCCGTCGTGCGGTCGTTGACACCCAGCTTCCTGAATATCCGGCGGACATGGGTGTCGACCGTGTGAGCGGAGATACCAAGAATATCGGCGATCACGGAATTGGACTTGCCACGCGCAATCCATGCCAGGACCTCGAGTTCGCGGTCCGTCATGCCAAAGCTCGTGTCTTCCTCTTGAACGGTAACCATGCGGCAATAGGCCAGATGCGCCGCTTGCGCCACGAGTTGCAACTCCCGCAACGCTGTCGGACTCAGACGCGGTGTGTCTGGAACGAAGCCGAGGTTCACCGTCCCGTTCCGTCCGCCCGGACCGAACAGCTGAAGAACGACGCCATCCCCGGAAATCTCTTCGCGCACGATCTTGAGAAATCGCCGTTCTTCATCCGACAGGTTCGCCACCCGGCTCACATCGGACCAGTAGAACGGTTCGGTTGTCGCGAGCGCGATCTCGGCAATCGGATTGTTGCGGAAGAGCTCTTCGGATTCGAACTTCCGGACAAAACGCTCCGGAAACCCGTCGTGAAAGATCGTCGGCCGGTCTTCCGATTCATAGTCGGCAAGGAAATGGCGGTAGCTCACACGTTGCGCGCCACGTTGCCTGAAAAACGACAGAACCGTGCGCCAGAGCGTGTCCGGATCTGCAATATACCGAATTCGCTCGATAAATTCACGACAATCACTCTGCATTCCGACTCCTCTCCGAGATCCCTCTCACCCGTCGGAATGGCTCAATCGTCCATGACGAGTCGCTCTTCCATACCGTTACGCACACGATAAACCACGCCCTGCCGATCCTCCAACTCCGCCATGGCCGCGGTATCGCACCCAAGCAAGGCACCGCGCAACAGCTGCGAGGTCACGCCATGCGTCACGACGATGCAGGAGGCCGTTTGTTCCGCGAGCCAGCCAGCCAGCCGCGTCTGCATAGCCTCCAGCGTTTCGCCGCCCGGTGCCGCGAATTTCCACAGAAACGGGTGCGGATCGTCCGTCGCGCCGGGCCAGGCGCGTTCGATTTCACGCATCGTACGCCCCTGCCAGGCCCCCATGGCAACCTCGCACAGACGGTCGTCGAGAGTGCAGACTGATCCCGGCAGGGCGAGCGCGGCCGTTTCGGTCGCACGTCCGCTCGGGCTCGATTGAACGGGCAGCCCCTGCGCACCCGCGGCGCGCAGGATCGCCCCCTGCCGGACGGCCTGTTCCCGCCCCCGCGCCGTCAGCGCGGAATCGAGATGCCCTTGCATCCGCCCCTCAACGTTCCAGACGGTCTCGCCATGCCGCAATATGAAAAACTCGGCCATGCCACGCCAACTGATGGGAAATGGTGGGTGATGAGGGATTTGAACCCCCGACATCTTCGATGTGAACGAAGCGCTCTACCACTGAGCTAATCACCCGGTGGCGTGCCTCATAACGCCGGGCGGTTTGGTTCGCAAGGGGGGATTGCGGCAGGGCCGGCACAGGTCCACGCGATCGGCGCCTGTGCCGGACAGGACGCCTCCCGCGCAGGCCCGTTCAATCGAAAGTCACCGGACGTTTGTGTTTCCGATCCACGTTCAGCGTGAACACGTCCGGCCGCGCGTAATGGCCCGTAACGTCGAACTTGCGGCGCGATGCGGCGGCCGCGGCGACATCGATTTCGGCCCACAGAAGCCCTTTTTCCTTTCGCATCGGGCCGGCTGCCACACCTCCGAACGGGCGGTACACAACGGCGTCGCCGGGGTTTACCCAGTCCTCGTCGGCGCCGAACAGCTCGTCCCGGTACGGAAGCCCGTCGGGAACGTCGGATGCCTGCAGCGATGTTGCGCACCCCACGACCCAGCAGCCACCCTCCCGCGCGATGTGCTGCATCGTGGCCAGCCATGTATCGCCGCTGTCCCATGTTGGCGCGGCGTAGATATCGATGTTCTGGGCATAGAGCCCGCAGCGGGCAAGCGGCATGTAGTTCTCCCAGCAGATCAACGTGCCGATGCGCCCGACGGCGGTTTCCACGACGTTCAGCCCCGAGCCGTCGCCAAACCCCCAAACCATCCGTTCCGGGTTCGTCGGCATGAGCTTGCGGTGGTTGTTGGCAAGGCGTCCGTCCGCATCGATGATCGCGCAGCTGTTGAAGAGCGTGCTGCCCGAGACGGCGCCGTCCCGCTCCTGGTACCCCACCACGAGCACCACGCCATGCTCCCGCGCCGCCTGCCGGAGAGGCGCAAGGCCGTCTTTCGACAGGTCCACCGAATTGGCGAGCGACAGCGCGAAAAGCTCGTCCGTGGCCCCCATGCCCGCGCCGGGCTTGAGCCGCCAGACATAGGTGGGATAGCCCGGAATCCAAACCTCCGGAAAGACCACGAGACCGGCCCCCGCGGCAGCGGCCTCCGCCACGATTTCGACCGCGCGCTCCATGGTCCGTTCCAGATCCAGGTACACCGGCGGGTATTGAACGACCGCAACTTTCATTCTTTTGTCCCTTCGTGTCCCGCCACACCAATGTGACGTTTCAAAGCCTGACACGACTCCGGGGCAGCACAAAAGAAAAAGGCGCCCGACGAGGGGCGCCTTTCGATCGGTCCAAACGGCCTTAATGCGCTGTCTGCGCCTCGCCTGCCTTGGCGGCGTCCACCGCCGCGGCCCGCGCGGCAGCGGCTTCCTCTTCGGCCGCTTCGTCCCATTCGATGGGCTCGGGCATCCGCACCAGCGCCTGCCGCAGAACGTCCCGCACATGGGCGACCGGAATGATCTCCAGACCTTCCTTCACGTTGTCCGGGATCTCGGGCAGGTCCTTGGCATTCTCCTCCGGGATCAGCACCGTCTTGATGCCGCCCCTGAGCGCGGCCAGCAGCTTCTCCTTGAGCCCGCCAATCGCCAGAACGTTGCCACGCAGCGTCACCTCGCCGGTCATCGCGATATCCTTGCGCACCGGGATCTTGGTGAGCACCGACACGATGGAGGTCACCATCGCCACGCCGGCCGAGGGGCCATCCTTCGGCGTCGCCCCTTCCGGCACGTGGACGTGAATATCCAGCGAGTCGAACTTCGGCGGTTTCACCCCGATCTCCGGCGCAATCGAGCGCACGAAGCTGTTCGCGGCGTCGATGCTTTCCTTCATCACGTCGCCGAGCTTGCCGGTGGTCTTCATCCGCCCCTTGCCGGGCAGTTTCAGCGCCTCGATGGACAGAAGATCGCCGCCCACGGATGTCCAGGCGAGCCCGGTGACAACGCCAACCTGGTCCTCCTTCTCCGCAAGCCCGTAGCGGAAGCGCTTCACGCCCAGGAAATCCTCAAGATCGCCGGGCTCCACCGTGACAGTCTCGGTTTCCTTCTTGACGATCTTGGTGATCGACTTCCGGGCAAGTTTCGCGATTTCGCGTTCGAGATTCCGGACACCGGCCTCGCGGGTATAGGTGCGGATGATCTCGGTCAGCGCCGCATCGCTCAGCTCGAATTCCTTGGCCTTCAGACCATGGTTCTTCATCTGCTTCTCGATCAGGTGGCGCCGCGCGATCTCGCGCTTCTCGTCCTCGGTGTATCCGGCCAGCGGGATGATCTCCATCCGGTCCAGAAGCGGCCCCGGCATGTTGTAGGAATTCGCCGTGGTCAGGAACATCACGTTCGAAAGGTCGTATTCCACCTCAAGGTAGTGATCGACGAACGTGTTGTTTTGCTCCGGATCGAGCACCTCCAGCATCGCCGAGGCCGGATCGCCGCGGAAGTCCTGCCCCATCTTGTCGATTTCATCGAGCAGGATGAGCGGATTGGTGGTCTTGGCCTTCTTCAGCGCCTGGATGATCTTGCCCGGCATGGAGCCGATGTAGGTCCGCCGGTGGCCGCGAATCTCGCTT
Organism: Tropicimonas marinistellae; assembly: GCF_001509585.1. Lineage (GTDB taxonomy): Bacteria > Pseudomonadota > Alphaproteobacteria > Rhodobacterales > Rhodobacteraceae > Tropicimonas > Tropicimonas marinistellae. The sequence continues at coordinate 266,579 of NZ_LNCI01000006.1, forward strand.
TCGTCGCGCACGCCGCCGAGCGAGATGCGAATGAACTCGCGCCCGGTGGCACGGGCAACCGATTTGCCCAGGCTGGTCTTGCCCACGCCCGGCGGGCCGACAAGGCACAGGATCGGGCCCTTCAGCTTGGCAGACCGCTGCTGCACCGCGAGGTATTCGACGATGCGTTCCTTGACCTTCTCAAGCCCGTAATGGTCGTTGTCGAGCACGTCCTGCGCGCGGCTCAGGTCCTTCTTGACCCGCGATTTCTTGCCCCACGGGATCGACAGGATCCAGTCGAGGTAGTTGCGCACAACGGTCGCTTCGGCCGACATCGGCGACATGTTCTTGAGCTTCTTCAGCTCGCCCTCGACCTTCTCGAGCGCCTCTTTCGAGAGCTTGGTCGCGGCGATCTTCTCTTCCAGCTCCGCCAACTCGCTCTGGCCTTCGTCGCCATCGCCCAGTTCGCGCTGAATCGCCTTCATCTGTTCGTTCAGGTAATACTCGCGCTGCGTCCGCTCCATCTGCGACTTCACGCGGGTCTTGATCTTCTTCTCGACCTGCAGAACGGACATCTCGCCCTGCATCAGGCCATAGACCTTCTCAAGCCGCTCGGCGACCGAGAGGGTTTCCAGAAGCTCCTGTTTCTGCTCGACCTCCAGCCCCAGATGGCCCGAGACGAGGTCGGCCAGCTTGGCCGCCTCGCGCGTTTCGGCAACCGCGGCAAGCGCTTCTTCGGGGATGTTCTTCTTGATCTTCGCGTAACGCTCGAATTCCTCGCCGACGGAACGGACCAGCGCGGCCACCGTCTCCTCGTCGCCGGGAATCTCGGTCAGCGTGTCGGCGCGGGCCTCGAAGAAGTCGTCGTTCTCAAGGTATTCGTAGATCCGGACGCGGCACAGGCCCTCGACAAGCACCTTCACGGTGCCGTCGGGCAGCTTCAGCAGCTGCAGCACATTCGCGAGCACGCCCGCCTTGTAGATTCCTTCAGCCGCCGGATCGTCCTCGGAGGCGTCGATCTGGCTTGCCAGCAGGATCTGCTTGTCGTCCTGCATCACCTCTTCCAAGGCGCGGACGGACTTATCCCTGCCCACGAAGAGCGGCACGATCATGTGGGGGAACACCACGATGTCGCGCAACGGCAACACGGGGTAGGATTGGTTCAGAGGCTCTCGCATGCTCGTTTTCCTGTTCTTGGCAAGAAGGCACCGGCCCCGTTCAACGGCAGCGCACGGCCTTCTCCGGTCCTGGCATCTTCAAGTGGGTTCCAGCCCCGCTTATTTCAACCCGGCCATGTTTTCTCTGCCAGTGTGCCCGCGCAGCATGGCGGGAGCAAGCAGGCATTCCGGATAATGCCGCCAACGGTCGCCGCGGCGCTGCGCGGGGCAGTGTCACCCGAGGGCTCCGTAGCCTCCGCTCAAGGGGGGGCCGCCGTCAGATCGGCGGTATATCTCCGTGCGAGCGCTGCGCGTGGAACGAGTCCTCCCACGCCTCGAACTGCCCGGCGGCGATCGCGTCCCGCATCCCCTGCATGAGTTCCTGGAAATAATGCAAATTGTGCCAGGTCAGCAGCATCGAGGAGATGATTTCCTGCGACCGGAACACATGGTGCAGATAGGCGCGGGAATAGTTGGAACAGGCCGGGCAGGTGCACGTCTCGTCCAACGGTCGCGGGTCGTCCTGGTGGCGGGCGTTCTTGATGTTCACCACGCCGCGGCGGGTGAAGGCCTGCCCGGTGCGTCCGGACCGTGACGGCAAGACGCAATCCATCATGTCGATGCCACGCTTGACAGCGCCGACGATATCGTCGGGCTTTCCCACCCCCATGAGGTAGCGCGGCTTGTCCGCGGGCAGCATGTCGGGCGCGTAGTCCAGCACCCGGAACATGACCTCCTGCCCCTCGCCCACCGCGAGCCCGCCCACGGCGTAGCCATCGAAGCCGATGGCCCGCAGTGCCTCGGCGCTCTCGCCGCGCAGATCCTCCATGTCGCCGCCCTGCTGGATGCCGAAGAGCGCATGGCCGGGCCGGTCGCCGAAGGCATCGCGCGAGCGCTGCGCCCACCGCATCGACAGCCGCATGCTCTCGGCAATGCGCTCGTGCGACGCCGGGAGCGCGGGGCATTCGTCGAAACACATGACGATATCGGAGCCGAGCAGGCGCTGGATCTCCATGCTGCGCTCGGGCGTGAGCATGTGCCTGGAGCCGTCGATGTGGCTCCGGAAGCTCACCCCCTCCTCCGTCAGCTTGCGCAACTCCGACAGGCTCATCACCTGGAACCCGCCCGAATCCGTCAGGATCGGCCGCTCCCAGTTCATGAACCCGTGCAGCCCGCCCAACCGCTCGATCCGCTCCGCCGTCGGCCGCAGCATCAGGTGATAGGTGTTGCCCAGCAGGATGTCGGCACCGGTGGCGCGCACGCTCTCGGGCAGCATGGCCTTCACCGTCGCGGCGGTGCCCACCGGCATGAAGGCCGGCGTGCGGATCTCGCCGCGCGGCGTGGAAATGGTGCCGGTGCGCGCCTTGCCGTCCGTGGCGCGAAGGGAGAACGAGAATCTGTCGGTCATGCAAACTCCCTTTCAGATATGTCCGGCGTATGCAATTGGGTGCACCAGATGCGCGGAACGTGGAAAGGAGCGCTACATGAGCGACGACTTCAAGCTCGGCTGGGAAGAATGGGTGGCTCTCCCCGACCTCGGCCTTCCGGCGATGAAGGCCAAGGTCGACACGGGGGCCAAGACATCGGCGCTCCATGCCTTCGACATCGAACCCTTCGGCCCCGCCGCGAACCCGAAAGTCCGTTTCTCCGTTCACCCGATCCCGGGCGAGGAGGAAATCTCCATCCCCTGCTCCGCCGACATCGTCGACCGGCGCGAGGTCACCTCGTCGAACGGTGAATCCGAACTGCGCTACGTCATCGGGACCGATATCCAGATCGGCAAGCGGCGCTGGCCCATCGAAATGACGCTGACCCACCGCGGCGGCATGAGCTACCGCATGCTGCTCGGCCGGCAGGCGCTTGGCGAGGACGTGCTGGTCAGCCCCGGCGACAGCTTCTGCCAGCCCGAACTCAGCTTCGACATCTACCACTCCCACCACGTCCGCGAAGCCGCCCCGAGCCGCGCCCTGCGCATTGCCGTGCTCAGCCGCGAGGCGCACAATTACTCCACCACGCGGCTCGTGCAGGAAGGCGAGCGGCGCGGCCACGTCGTCGAGGTGATCGACACCACGCGCTGCTACATGGCGATCAACGCGCTGGCACCCGAGGTGCATTACGATGGCAAGCGCCTGCCCCGCTACGACGCCGTCATCCCGCGCATCGGCGCCTCGATCACGCCCTACGGCACGGCCGTGATCCGGCAGTTCGAAACCATCGGGACCTATTGCGTGAACGGCTCCGCCGGCATCACCGCCAGCCGCGACAAGCTGCACGCGCACCAGATCCTTGCCCGCCACAAGATCGGCATGCCGGCCACCGCTTTCGCCAACTCGCCCAAGGATACCGACAACCTGATCGACCTCGTGGGCACGGCGCCGCTGATCGTGAAACTGCTGGAATCGACACAAGGCAAGGGCGTCGTCCTGGCGGAGACGCGGAAGGCCGCGCAATCCGTCATCTCCGCCTTCCGGGGTCTGAAGGCGAACTTCCTCGTGCAACAGTTCGTGAAGGAAGCCGCCGGCGAGGACATCCGCTGCCTCGTCATCGGCGGCAGGGTGGTCGCCTCCATGCGCCGCGTCGCCCAGCCCGGCGAGTTCCGCTCGAACCTGCACCAGGGCGGCCATGCCGAGGCCGTCCGGATCACCAAGACGGAACGCGAAGCCGCCGTGAAGTCGGCAAAGGCATTTGGCCTCAACATGGCCGGCGTCGACCTGCTGCGCGGCGAGACCGGCCCCAAGGTTCTGGAGGTCAACTCCTCGCCCGGGCTGGAAGGAATCGAGAAGGCGAGCGCCAAGAACATCGCTGGCGTGCTCTATGACGAGATCGAGAAACGCGCCCGTCCGGCACCGGCCCGCAAACGCACCGTCCGCGCCCCCCGCGACGCAGCGGCAAAAAGGGCCGACGAACAGACCTGACAAGACTGGACCCGAAGGCCAGCCTTTCTTATATATTCAGTCAACAATTTTTTCCGGAATGGAAGACAGGATGACAGCCGATACCGCCCGCATGGAAGGCGAACCGATGATTCGGCCTTCGACAACCGACCACCCGCTCTACGATTCGGTCGTGGAGGCGTGCCGCACGGTCTTCGACCCGGAGATTCCGGTGAATATCTACGATCTGGGTCTCATCTACACCATCGACATCAATCCCGAATCCGAAGTGCGGGTTACCATGACCCTCACGGCGCCCGGTTGCCCGGTGGCCGGCGACATGCCCGGCTGGGTTGCCGAAGCGATCGAACCGCTCCCCGGCGTGAAACAGGTGGACGTCGACCTGACCTGGGAACCACCCTGGGGCATGGAAATGATGAGCGACGAGGCACGGCTGGAACTCGGGTTCATGTGACCGCGCCAGATCGCGCCAAAGCCACGGCGGCGAGCGCCGCCTGCGGGCAACCTTGAGCCGCGCCACGGGCCGCCCTACATTGGGCGTAGCGAAAAGGACGAATGCGATGTTCTCCATCCCCGGCAAACAGGCCGTATCCCTCACGCCGCGCGCAGCGGCGCATATCGCCAAGCTGATGGACCGTGACGGACATCAGGGCCTGCGGCTCGGCGTCAAGAAGGGCGGATGCGCCGGCATGGAATATTCCATGGAATACGCCGACACGATCGACCCTCTCGACGAGGTGGTTGAACAGGACGGCGCGCGCGTCATGATCGCGCCGATGGCGCAGATGTTCCTCTTCGGAACCGAGATCGACTACGAAGTGTCGCTGCTCGAAGCCGGGTTCAAGTTCCGCAACCCCAATGTCACCGAGGCCTGCGGCTGCGGCGAGTCGATCAAGTTCGACGAAACCCTCATGGCTGACAAGCCGGCCTGATCGTTCGCGGCTCCAGCGGCTGCCGCTCCTTCGCACGCCCGAATAGTTGAACCCGCAGCTGAAGCCAGCGCCGGCGGCGCTGCCACTTGGCGCGGCTGCGCACGCGTGCCCGGATAATGTCCACCTCGCTGCGCGCCTTTGGCAATGCACTCCAGGCATCGTCGAAAAGTACCGGGCTGGCGTCGCAATAGGGGTCAAGCGGTCGATACGACATTGCAGTATTCCTTTCATTTTCGGAAATCATCTCCTTAAAATCACGAACACAGGGCCAGTTTCAGTCCGTGATTTCGCAAGAGCCGTTTCAAAAATGAAAGACGCCATGAGTCTCGACGATCTCTCGCTCTTCCTGTCCGTGGCCGAGCATGGATCGCTGACCGCTGCCGCGCAGGTAACGCAAACCAGCGTCCCGACGCTCGGCCGGCGCATGACCCGCCTGGAAGCGCAGATCGGGCGACGCCTGTTTCTGCGCGGCACGCAGGGCTATGCGCTGACAGCCGAGGGGCGTGCGCTGGCCGAAGAGGCACAATCGCTGAAGGCCGCCACCGAACGCATCGACAGATGGCGCAATCGCGGTGGCCGCGCGGTCCGGGTGCGGATCACCGCGGGCAACTGGACGGCGCGCTTCATCGCCCGCAACATCACGCGCATCTGGTCGCCGGACGACATCTGGGCGCCGGACTTCCTTGCCTCGAACCGCAACGTGGATATCGCCCGGCGGGAGGCGGACATTGGCATCCGCAACCGCCGGCCCGAGCAGGACTGGCTGGCGGGGCGCCGGACCTGGCGGATCGACTACGCCGAATACGGGATCGGCCCGGACGTGACGGGCTACGTCACCTTGCCGCGCGAAACCGCCGGCACCCCCTCCGAGCGCTGGCTCTGGCGGACCCGCGCCGAACAGGTGGTAATGCTGGCGAGCGATACCCGGCTGGCGATGGAGCTTGCGAAGCGTGGGGTCGGCCGTGTCCTGCTGCCCACCTATGCCGGCGACACGGAGCCGGGCCTTGTCCGCCTTGCGCCGCCGGTTGCCGAGATTACCCACGACGAATGGCTGGTCAGCCACCACGAGGCCCGGCACGATCCGCCGGTCCGGGCGGCCCTCGACGCGCTCACGCGCCTGCTGACCGACCCTTCGCTGCGGTCACACCCGCCATGACGCCAGCGGAAAGGCATCAATGCGCCGCGCCCGGCACATCTTGACCCCGGCCCACGCCCCTGCAAATTGGCGCCCGACCCAAATGTCCAGACGGAGGGACGACCCATGGCGCAGAAACTTGCCGCCGGCAACTGGAAGATGAACGGCACCGAGGCCTCTCTGGCCGAGGTCGACGCGATGTTGGAGGCCCATCCGGCGCCGGGCTGCAACGTGCTGATCTGCCCCCCCGCCACCCTGCTGGACCGCCTGAGCAAGCGTGTGGGCAGCGGCCCGATCGCCACCGGGGCGCAGGATTGCCACATGAACGCGAGCGGCGCGCATACCGGCGACATTTCCGCCGAGATGATCAAGGATGCCGGCGGCACCTACGTGATCCTCGGCCACTCCGAGCGGCGCACCGACCACGGCGAGACCAACGAGACCGTCAATGCCAAGACCGCCGCCGCCACCGGCGCGGGCCTCGTCGCCGTGGTCTGCGTGGGCGAGACGCTGGAACAGCGCGACGCCGGCGAAACGCTCGACCTGGTCGGCGCACAACTCGCAGGTTCCATCCCCGACGGTATCACGGGCGAGAGCCTCGTGGTCGCCTACGAGCCCGTCTGGGCCATCGGCACCGGCCGCGTCCCCACCATCGAGCAGATCGCCGAGGTGCACGATTTCATGCGCGCCAAGCTGACCGCGCGCTTCGGCGCCGACGTCGGCGGCGCGGTCTCCCTGCTCTACGGCGGCTCGGTGAAGCCGTCGAATGCGGCAGAGATCTTCGGTGTCGCCAATGTCGACGGCGCGCTGGTGGGCGGCGCCTCCCTGAAGGCCGCGGACTTCGGGGCCATCATCGACGCGCTGCAAAACGCCTGATACACAGGCCTGCATGAGTTTGCGCCCCTTCGCCCTCGCCGAACGCTTCGCGACCGGCCTCCTGCGTGGAGGGGCGCTCCTCGTGGCCGCGATCTGCCTGCTGCCCATGGTGGCCGTGCTGATCGCCGCCCTGCTCGGCTCCACCGACACGCTGCGGCACCTCGCCGACACCGTGCTCTGGCGCTACTCCGCCACCACCCTGCAACTCGTGCTGATCGTCGCGGCGGGCACGGCGGCCATCGGCACCGGGGCGGCCTGGCTCGTCACCATGACGCGCTTTCCCGGCGTCCGTCTCTTCGAGATCGCCCTCGCCCTGCCGCTGGCCTTCCCGGCCTATGTCATGGGCTACGCCTACACCGACTTCCTCGACCACCCGGGCCCCGTCCAGACGCTCCTGCGGGACGTCACCGGATGGGGGCCGCGCGACTACTGGTTCCCGGAGATCCGCTCCGTCACCGGCGCGGCGGTGATGCTGATCCTGGTGCTCTACCCTTATGTCTACCTGCTGGCGCGGGCCGCCTTCCTGCAGCAGAGCGCAACCGCATTCCTCGCCGCCCGTGCCCTCGGACGCGGCCCCTGGGCCGCCTTCCTGCGCGTGAGCCTGCCCATGGCGCGGCCCGCCATCGCCGGCGGCGTGCTGCTGGCCGTCATGGAGACAATCGCGGATTACGGAACGGTCTCCTACTTCTCGGTGCAGACCTTTGCCACCGGTATATACACGAGCTGGTTCACCATGGCCGACCGCGCCGCCGCCGCGCAGCTTGCACTCTGCCTGCTCTGCTTCGCCCTCCTGCTCGCCATGCTCGAACGCATGCAACGGGGCGCCGCCCGCCACTACGGCGCGGGCAAGCGGTTCGAGCGCCTGCCCCCCACCCCACTACGTGGCGCGCCGAAATGGGCCGCGCTGACGCTCTGTGCCTTGCCGGTCCTGTTCGGCTTCGCGCTTCCGGTGATCTTGCTCTTCACAATGGCGACCGGCTCGGAGCAATCGCTGCTGTCGGCGCGATACCTCGCCTTCACCGGCAATACCGTCATCCTGGCCGGCACCGCGTCGCTCCTGACGATGTTCGGCGCCATCCTCATCGGCTTCCGTCAACGGCTCTGGCCGGGCCGCCGCTCCGCCATCGCGGGCAACATCGCGCGCATCGGCTATGCCGTGCCCGGCGGCGTGATCGCGGTCGGGCTGCTGGTGCCCTTCGCGGCCATCGACAACGGTCTGGATGCCTGGATGCGCGCCACCTTCGGCGTATCGACGGGCCTGCTTTTCACCGGGTCGATCTGGCTGCTGGTCTGCGCCTATCTCGTGCGGTTCATGGCGGCGGCGCTCAACGCCTACGACAGCGGCCTTGGCACGGTCCATCCGAACATCGACGCCGTCGCGCGCACCCTCGGCACGCCGCCGGCCGCGCTCGTGCGCCGCATCCACCTGCCGATCCTGCGACCCTCGGTGCTGACAGCCCTGCTCGTCGTCTTCGTGGATGTCATGAAGGAGCTTCCGGCGACCCTCATCATGCGCCCGTTCAACTTCGACACGCTCGCCGTGCAGGCGCACAGGCTGGCGTCCGACGAACGGCTCGCAGGTGCGGCCGTCCCCAGCCTCGTCATCGTCGGTGTCGGCCTGCTGCCCGTGATCCTCGTCTGCCGCTCGCTGGGAACGCGGAATTCGGACAGGAGCTCCCGGCTCTGGGCACGTCACCGCACCGGCAAACTCATTACATCGGCGGGCGGCGCCCCCGCCAAATAACGTACTCGGTACGCAATTGCCCCGCGGCGCCGACATACCCGCCCTCAGGCGGACATTGCGCAAGGCGACTCACACCACACACCCGGCAGACTTCACGCTCTCACCGCCGTAAAACTCGCACGAACCTGATGTGGATTCTCCTCCCGTCCCTGCTGCGCCATGCCGACCACCGAACCGACGATGGTGTCGCGCGCCGAACCTTGGTGCGGTTCGTCCGAGACGAGATACCCGACGAAGTCCCAATCCCACCGCGCGCCTTCGATCCGGCGGCTCCCCCGGAGCCGCAGCCGATAGGGCGCGCGCCCGGACACGTTTCCGCGGAGCCGGACGGACCAACCGTCGCCCGCAAGCTGGCCGGACAGGCTGTCGCCCGCCGCCGCCAGGCTTAACCTGTAGTCGCCCGGTGCCGGCTCGTCGCGGGATGCTCCCGGTTCCAGGGAAAAGCCGTGGCAACGCCATGTCCCGCCCATTGCATCGGCACGCTGCCGGGCCGCGTTGTCTTCGGGGCAAGGGACCGGTTGCCAATGCCCGCCCGGTGCGCGTCCGTCGCACAGCGGATCGCTTGTCGACACGCCAACCAGCACTCCGGCGGCTTCCCGCATCACGTCCGTCGTCTCGTCGAAGTCGACCAGCACATCCTCGGTGCGCTCCGGCGTCTTTCCGAGAATGCGGTCGAGTTCCGACGGGGTATCGGTCAGGCGCGTCGCACCGAAGGACATTCCATGAACCCGCTCGGCCTCGTCGACGACATATCTGTCCACGCATTGCGGCCATGTCGGTTCGACCGTCGTTCCATGGGCGTCATCGCCCGCCGACGTTGCACGCGACGTATCCCGCGCGTCCCGGACGCCCTCCCCGCCGCTGCGGGGGGCGACGCGACGCACGTCCATGTACCAGCGCGCGTTCGGGTAGGTGTCGAACAGCCATGCGATATTCCGAAGCTCCGGATGCTGTCCCGGTGACGTGGACATCAAGGCGGCCGGGGCACGCTTCGAACCGGACACGCTCGCAGCGCTGTCATCGTGGCCCCGCTGGAATACCCCTTGGAGGTCCTGATTGAACCCCAAGTCAATACAGCGGCAGGCCAGTCCGGCATGGGAATACCCCGGTTCGGCGGGGGCATCCGCAAAGAGTCCATCGGGCAGGTCCAGGTGCCTGCGGTCGGGATTGGCGCAAGGCAGAACAACGATCTGAAGCCGCTCGAAAATATCCCGGACGTTCTGGGCTTCGTAGATCGCCGGTCCGTAGACGAGCCCGGCCCCATTCGCGCGCGCCTTGAGCATATCGGCGGCGAGATAGACGAGCGCGTCCGGCGGCAGCCACCCGCCGGGGCACAGACCGCCGACCACGAAGACGGTTGCGCGAATTGGCGACCGGTCATCTCCCAGCACGAGCGCCCGGATTTCCTGCCCGTCGCCGCTCTTGTGCGGCATGGCAATCACCTCGACATGGTCGGGGTAGGTCTCTGCCAGCCCTTGCAGGCTGAGACCGATGTCATCGACGTTCTGGAAAGACATGGACTCTCACTCCTTCCTGTCAGCGCCGCCTGGGCGATCGGCAAGGATGACCCGCCGGGCCTCTCCATCCCGGCGCTCGAATCCGTTGCGGAATGATCGGCGCGCAGTGCCGCGCGTCAGCATCGGAACCTCGATGCATTTTGCACAGGTATTCGGTGCGGATGTCATTGCTTTCTCCCCCAGGTAGCGGCGGTACGAATAGTTGCGACGTTGTCCGGTCGCCCCGTCGCGCTCAGATCGCCGGTGCATCTGCCAGCCATGCCCGCCGTCCCGGTGTCCGACGGACGGCCCATGCATCACGCGGCCTCAATCCAAAGCGACCGGGGGAAAACGGATCGTGGCACGCGGGCCGCCCGTCGGTTCCAGCGAACGCGTACCGGCCGTGGCCGCGTCCGAAACAGCTATCGTTTCCAGGGCAATCAGCGACGCCCCGAAGTAAAGAATTCATGTCGATCACGTCCGAATCTCCGCTCTAAGCAGCAGCACTCCGACGGCCCTTGCCTATGGAACGAATGTCTCACCGCGACCGTGATGCGCCTGTGACGCGGGAGAATCGTCGCCCGTCGCGTGCTCTGCCCACCCCGGTAATGTTGCGCGCCGAAATCCCGCGCCCTGAATGCGGCCGGACCGCGATCGCGATGCAACTCCCGAGCCGCAATTTCCCGCGCCCGCATGCCCGGCGCGCGCCCTCGACAAGACGACTCTTTCCGCGATCACGCCGGCGCGCAGGGGGCCGTGGGTCCTCTGCGGCATGGATTGACAGAATCGCCACCGGCTCCCTAAACATTAATAGATTTCTACAAAACCTAGGATAATTCATTGCGACTCAGCGATTATCGCAGATTCAGCAGCTCCCGCCGGTTAACCGAGGAAGTCCCGAGATTTCGGTCACTTAGGGAGACTCTCACCGCGACAGCCGCAACTGCGCAATCGGCGACGGAGGCGCAGGACGCCCGCGCCTCGCATGTCGTCGTTTCCGGAGTTCTGGGAACAATTTCGCCGTTATTATTGGTTTGTCCAAACGATTTTATCACCTGGCGCCCATTTCGAAAAATCGTGACCGGAATCATGTCCGCGCTTTCGGAGAAAACGGACTTTATTGTTTGCGCGGATTGGCAATCCCCGGATGCGGAAACGAAACTCCGCGCCATGGTGGCGGATGCCGGCCTCACCATGGACCGGATCCGGCCCGTCGATATCGGCGGTCTGGAAGTCACGCCCTTCGCGCAGGACATCTGCGTTTGCCTGACCCCCCGCGACGCGGCCCCCGCGGATCGGTTCGTGTTTCTCGAACCGCTGGATTTCCAGCGCCGCGACGACCGGGAAATCTGCGACCGGGTGGGGGCGGCACTGTCCCACGACGTGCGTGCGTCGGGCCTGGAGTTTCAGGGCGGCAACCTGCTGTGCACCGACCGCCACATTCTGATCGGCGCGGATCATTTCGAGGCGAACCGCGAGGCAATGGCGCCCACCGATCCGACCGCCCCCGAACAGGCGGTTAGGATGGCCTTCAAGACATCTCTGGACGACACGCGCGCCCTCTTCCCGCTGGGTGCGCCGCAGGTTCCGGTCCCGCGTCCCATCGTCCGGCCCGGCGGCAGCCGGAAGGCGGTCCACTACATCCACCCCAGCGCCATCGGCCTCAACCAGCCGATCTTCCATATCGACATGTTCGTCACCCCGCTCGGCCCCATCGGCGGCATCCCGACCGCCCTGGTCGGCAAACCCACGCCGTCGCATCAGCACGGGCCCGAGGTCGACCTGCTCGCGGGCCTGCCGTTCGATACCGTGGTGCGGGCGCTCGAAAGTGCCGGCTACCGGGTCCTGCGCAACCCGATCACCACGGCGACGCTTCGCGCGAACGGGCAGCCCCGGCGCGTGCGGGACCTGTCGCCGTCGGACGATATCGAGGGGGCGCTCCGCGAGTCCGTGGTCGCACAAGGCGCTCAGCCGACCGATCACGTCGAGATTTTCGAACACCACATCCTCACCTGGAACAACGTGATCGTCGAAAACCGCGGCTCGTCCGGTTTGCATGTGGTCATGCCCACCTACGACCACCCGCATGACGCGGAATGCGCGGCGATCTACGAAAGCCTCGGCGCGCGGGTGTCCCGCCTTCCGGACATGACCCGCATGGTCGCGCTCCGGGGCGCCGCGCATTGCATGGTCCGCGACGTGGCACGCCACCATGAAACCGACGCGGACGTCGGGCCAAGGATCGCCTAGATGGACGCCGGCCGGACAGAGGCTTCAGGTCGCCCGACGCTGCACCTGTTCGGAACGCCGCATGCCGTGATTGGCACCGAAACGCACCCCTTCTTCGATCGCGCGGCACAGATCGTCGGCATCCTCGCGCTCGCACCGGACCAGATGCAGCGCCGTGCCCATGTCGCCGAAACGATCTGGGGCGACCCGCAGGCCGGCCTGACCAATCTGCGGCAGGCCCTGGCCCGGTTTCGCCGAAAATACCCGGCATTCTCGGCGCTGATCGAAGCGAACCCGAGCCGGTTACGGCTCGTCCCCGGGATCGTCGATACCGATGTTGCGGCGCTCCTGGCGCGTGGAACGGCCGCTGGGTCCGATGCGGCCCGGCCACTGCCCACGGGCGCGTTTCTCGATGGCGTTGATACGCCAAGCCATGCCTTCGAGGAATGGCTGCGCGATGCCCGCCAAACGCTCGACGGGCAACGGCTGCACCTGGCGTCTGCGGCACTCGATCAGGCAACGCGCTACGGCCATTGCGAGATGGCGCAATTCGAGCGGCTGGTGGAACAGCTCAAAGCCTTCGACGACGGCGGCGGTTCCGTCGACGCCACGATCGCGGAAGCCGCGCGTCGCATCGGCCTCGGCACGGTCGCGGCCTCCCCGGCGCCGGGGCCCGCCCCCGACACGTCGCAGCACGCCCCCCCGCCACGACTGGCCCTGTTGCGGCCGCAGGCAGATCGCTCTGTCGCCATTCCGCTGGAGCGTTTCGTCGGCGATGTGGCGGACCGCCTGTCGCGATTTCGCAGCTTCGCAACCCTGGCGCCGTTTTCCAGCTTCGCCATCGCGCCGGCGGACGTGGCCGAGGAAAGCGAGCGCCTGAACATCGCCTATGTCGCCGAAACGCAGCTCCGCTACGACGGCGACGAGCCGATGCTCGCAATCCGCCTGATCTCGGCCAGCGACGCGCGGATCGTCTGGGCCGCCGAGTTCTCGCTGGCACCGGAAACGCTCGCGGATAGCTGCAAGCGGCTCGCACAAACGGTCGCCGCGAGCCTCGCGGATCACGTCGAGGCGGATCTCGCCAACCGCGAACGCGCCGCAGGCGCCCCCGGCGCCTACCTTCACTTCCTGACGGGGCGTGAGCAGCAATTGCGGGGCGATCTTCCGGCCCTGAGGCGCGCACGGAATAGTTTCCGCGCCACGCTTCGGGCCGATCCCGGTTTTGCCATCGCGCGCGCGCGCATCGCCGAAACGCTGGTCATCGAGTGGATATTGCGCGGCGGAACGGACGGCGAGCTTCTGGCCAACGCCCACAACGAGGCGCAACAGGCGCGGCAGATCGACCCCGGCGCGGCCGAGGCGCATTGGATCATGGGCTCGACGCAATTGTACCGGCGGGAATACGATGCGGTGGTCTCGCATTTCGAGACAGCCCGCGCGCTGGCACCGCATTCCGCGGACCTGCTGCTGAATTTCGCCGACGCGCTCTCCCACCTCGATGCCCCGGTGCGCGCCGAAAGCCTGTTTCAGAAGGCCGTCGACCTGAACCCGATGCCTCCCGACCGCTATTGGTGGTTCGGGGCGAGCATCGCGCTGGCGCGCGGGGACTTCGACACGGCCGCAACGCGCTGTGACAGGATCATGGCCGAGGAAGTCGCCGTCGGAACGCGTACCACGTGCTACGCCCTGAACGGTCAGGACGAAAAAGCCGCCGCCTGGGCGCACCGGTTGCGAGACGTGTTGCCAAACACGACCGTCGCCGAACTGTCCGAGTTGATACCGGGTCCACAGGACACAGACCTTCATCGCCATTACCGGGAGGGCCTGCGAATTGCAGGCTTCATTTAAGCAAGGGAGAACCACAATGGCCAATACACTCGACGGAAAGTCATTCACGCTTTTCGAATACGCCGACACCGAGGAACCCGCAGTCTCTATGTGGGTTCATCTGCCCAGCCCGGACGACACGTCGAAGTCGCAACCGATCCAGTTGCTTCAGGACGATCTCGATCAGGCGACGGAGGACGAATTCGAAGTTCAGACCGAAGTCACAGCGCAGGCCGAGACAACGACCCTGCGTGACCTCGGCATTCTGGATTTTGACGCGGTTTTCCTGGAATCCATGCGCTGGCGCCACACCGACGTGGATCAGGAAGCCCTTGAGGCCGCGCTGAAAGACCTCGTGGCAGCCGCAAAAACCCTCACAAGCCTCGGGCTGAGCATCGTCGTCGGCTTCCGCACGAACGAAGACGAAGAGATGCCCCCTGTCACCATCCGCGCCACACGCGGATGACATCCCTGCCCTTCGAGCCAGCCGCGTTCGGGATAACGCGGCTGGCCGAACAGGGACAACTTTTGCCGTTTGGCCTGCCGGTCTGGAGCGCGCTCCGACCGGCAGCGCGTTCCTTCGCAGTCACGAACGGCAAGGGCATGACAGATGCGCAAGCGCGGCTGACGGCCGCGATGGAAGCCGTCGAATGCGCCTGCGCCGAAGCCTCCGAACGTCTCGTCACGCGGTGGGCGAGCATCGCGGAATTGCAAGCGGAAGGCGCGCCGATCCTCGACTTCGCCACGTGCCTTCACGTGCGCAAACCGGCGCTCGACACCTCCCACATACGCGGCTGGGTGTCCGGCACGGTGTGGTCCACCGGGGCGCCGATCCTGGCGCCCTACGAGGTGGTCGGCCTGGATTACCGCGCCAATGCCGGCTGGGACCGCGACAGTTTCGCGATGGTCTCGGGCGGGCTGGCGGCACATACCGATGCAGACGCCGCGCGGGCAAACGCACTCCGCGAGGCGATCGAGCAGGACGCGCAGGTTTTCCTGCGGTCGGTTCCGGGCTACGCCCGCCGCAGGCGCCGCCTCGACCCGCAGGCCGTCCTTCCCGAAAGCGTCGCGCCGTTGGTGGAGCGTCTCGCCGCCATGGGCACGTGGGTCGAGTTGATCGACGCAACAACGGACATTCGCGTTCCCGTGGTCATGGCGCTTCTGCGCGAGGCGGGCAACGGCGCCGCGCTGGATCGCCGGGCCGCCGGTTGCGCCTGCCGGGCATGCTATCCCGACGCCGCGGCGGCCGCGTTGCTCGAAGCCGTGCAAAGCCGCGTCACGGATTTCGCGGGGGCACGGGACGACATCGTGGCGGCAGATTTCGCGCCGCGCACGGGCGCCGAACCGCGCCCGCCACCGACATCCGCGACCCTGCCCCGGCAAAATGCGGGCGCATCAATGGCCGAACTCTGCGACGCGCTGGCGTCAGCCGGTCTCCCGCAGGTTCTCGTCTTCGACATCCGCCCGGAGGGACACCCGCTCCACTGCTGCAAGGTGCTCGTTCCCGGCCTCGAATGCCTCTCCGAAGGCCCGCGCCAGCCGCGCCGGGGGCGGAGATTCGCGAGCCGCGCCCTCGCGAGTGTGCTGCGATGAGCCGTTTCGTCTGTATCGGTCCGACAGCCCACGGCCTGCCTGAATCGGCCTTCCGGAGGGTCGCCAGGCACCCGCCCGCGGCCCGCGGCGACCTGCTGCGCCTCGTTGACGACGGCGCCACCGCGATCCTTCTGATCGATGGGCTCTACGGAGATCGTCCAAGCGTCTCGCACAAGGAAATCCTGTTCGCATTGTCGCGGGGCGTGGCGGTCATCGGCGCGGCCAGCCTCGGCGCCCTCCGCGCCGCCGAATGCGCGGCCTTCGGCATGGCCGGCATCGGCGCGGTCTTCGCCGACTACCAAAGCGGCGCCCGCACGAGCGACGCCGATGTCGCCGTTCTGCACGCCCCGGAGGCCCTGCGCTGGCGCCCCCTGTCGGTCTCGCTGGTCGACATCGACGCGACCCTCGATGCCGCAGCCGAACGGATCGGGCCCACCGAGGCCGCGCAGCTCGCATCGGCCGCGCGGCGCCTCCATTTCGAGCGCCGCCAATGGGACGCGGTCGTCGCGGCGGCGCAGCTGCCGCCGGATCGCATCCCGCTCCTGGAACGCCACCGGGTGTACCGCAAACGCGAGGACGCGCGCGCGGCGCTGGATCTGCTCCGCGCCGGTCCGGCGGCCCCGGTGCCGCTCGATTTCGAGCCCACGGACTGCTTCCTGGCCGACCTGCGCCGGTTCGCACCCGGCCTGCTGCGCCGCTGAGGCGTTACGGCCGCGTCACGCTCCCGCTGACACGCTCACGTCCAATGCAATGCCGGCCCCCCGGCGAACCCAGGAGAACAGCATGGACGACGAGCTCCGCCCCATTCCGGATGGCGCAATTCGCAAGACGATTGCCCAAAGGGTGCGGGACACGGCCACCGAAACGGCAGACCGGCGCACGGACGCCCTCGAACAGGCGCGCAATGCCGATCTGGACCTGGCGCTCGGATCGAACGCCCCCTGGGTGCCGGCCTGGGGCACCTTCACCAAGGGTCTCGCGCATGATGCATTCGGGCGCGTCAGGAGCACGGACCTGCGCGCGCTGATCGCCGCCCTGAACCAGGCCCCGGACGATGCGGGCCAATCCGGGGAATCGCCCTTTCCCGGCGTCTACAAGGGCCCCGGCGCAGGCCGCCCCGCGCGGTTCGATGCGCCGCTCTACACCGGCACCTTCGCGCGCCCGCAGGCCAGCCACAACGGCACGGCCCGCGCCTGGGAAAGCCCGCTCTGCGGCCATGTCTTCGACCTCGAAGGCGCGGATGCCGACCAGACCGCAATGCCGCCCGCCCCGGAACTGGGCTCCGCCGAGGTCACCGCCGAACTGGCCGAGATCTACTGCGCCGCGTTGCTCCGCGACACGCCGTTCACCGCGTGGCAAACGGACCCGGACGTCGCGCAACTCGTGGCAAAGCTCACCACCCTGAGTTTCTTCCAGCCCAACACCCCGCTTCCCCCCGACGCGGTAAAACGCAGGACGGCGCGCCTCGCGCAGGGCCAACTGACCGAGTCGGTGCTGTTCCGGGGCTCCACACCGGGCGCCAAGGCTGGCCCCTACATCTCCCAGTTCCTGCTGATCGGAAACGCGGAACGCCCCTCGCCCGCGGCCGAGACCGACGCCGACCCCCTCCCCGGCGATGCCTTCGCGCGCGCGCAGGTCTTCGTTCCCAAACCCGGCGACACATCCGCCGCCAACGCCGTCGCGGCGGCCGACGGGTTCATCCGCTACGGCATCCAGGCGATCTCGCAGCAATACATGGGGCACGCCGACGGGCTCGATCACATGACCGAATGGGCCAGCTGGCTGGATGTCCAGAACGGCGCGAACCGCAAGGACAATTACGACCATTATCGCGACAGCCCGAGGTTCATCTCGACGCCGCGCGATCTGGCCACCTACGTCCACTTCGACGCGCTCTACCAGGCCTATCTGAACGCCGTGCTGATCCTGCTCGGCATGGGCGCGGAAACCGATGCCGGCCTGCCGGAAGGCCCGGGAAACCCCACGCGGGACGCCTTCGCCACATTCGGCGGGCCGCACATCCTCACGCTCGTGACCGAGGTCGCGACGCGGGCGCTGAAAGCGGTGCGCCGGCAGAAGTACAACATCCATTTGCGCGCGCGCCCGGAGGCGCTGGCCGCCGCCGTCTCCCTGGCCTGGCGCGGCGGAGCGGCGGCCGACAGCCTCGGCAATCAGAAAACGGCCTGTATCGCGACGATGCTGGAGCTTGCCAATACCAGCCTGCTCACCCGCATCCGCGACCACAACATGGCGATGAACGACGCGATCTGGTCCCGGCAATTCGCGGTCGATCTCGGGCCGCTGGACGCGGCGCACAATGCCCTCCTGCCCATGGCGTTCCCGGAGGGCTCGCCGATGCATCCGTCCTACGGGGCCGGTCACGCGACCGTCGCCGGGGCCTGCGTGACGGTGGTGAAGGCGTTCTTCGAGATGTTCGAAACCCCGGTCGCACGCACCGCCTTCAACATCTACGACGTGGTCGACCGGCCGAAGGGCTACCCCGCCCTCAAGTTTCCCGCCGAACTCTTCGGCGCGGAGAAACACCTGTTGGGCGACAGCGCGCCGTTCGAGCCCGACCCCGGCGCTGACGGCACCCGGCTCCGCCGGTCCGGCCACGCGCCGGTGACCACGCAGGGCGAGTTGGACAAGCTCGCGGCGAACATCTCCATCGGGCGGAACTTCGGCGGCGTCCACTACTACACCGACTATTACGAATCCCTGCGCATGGGCGAACGCATCGCCGTGTCGATCCTGCAGGAACAGATGCTGACCTATCGCGAACCGGTCTTCATGCGCTTCACGAGCTTCGACGGCGACCGCATCATGCTCGCCGGCACCGGCGGCAGCCGCGGGCAGAACGACGCGCTGGTCTATGTCTGGGACGACCAGGGAACAGGCGGCGACGCCGCGAGCTACGAAAACTGGTGGAACCGTCATAGCTGAGGGGGTGGTGGCGCAGGTCGCTCACGATCACCCACGCCAGATTTGGTCCACGTTCCAGAACGAAACGCCCGGCCAGAGGGGTGGGCGAGAGACGCCCGATCAATAGGGGTGGGCCGGGCGATGGAGAACGTTTTCACAGAATGGTTCGGCGTAGGGCGGGCTTCAGCCCGGCGGCCCGCATCACGGTGTATGGCGGCCAGTCGGACGAAACCCCAGCCCATGATTGCTTCCATTCGCCGCGCGGCCTCGGGATTGCGTTCCCCCGGCTCCGGGCGAAACTCCCCATCACGATGGCAGAAACCGATCCCCTCGAACCCCTCGGATTGCTGCACCGGATTCGCCGGCGCCGCGAACGGCGCCGGCTCGAGCTGATCTACGAAAACCCGCGCGGAACGCGGAAGGGCTGGGCGCGGGCGCACCGCGGAATCGGCTACGCCCGCAGCGTCCTGTGGTCCGTGTTCTGGACCGTGGCCATCGTGTTCGGCGGCGCGGCCTTGGCAATCCACTTTCTTGCGTAACACCCGCTCTTCTAGGAACGGAGGGCAGCGCCCGGCCCGAGGGGTGGGTAGACCGGGCCTCGACGCTGCGGTTTTCCGGACACAGCGCAAACACCCACGGAACGTTGCCCGGCCGACCAGCCCGGGCCGCGCCCGACCCTCCCCCCGGGAGGGCGCATTGGCGATGCCGCACACCGCACAACCCGAGTCCGGGGCTTTGGGATAAAGCGGTGACCACACCCGTTCCGAAGCGCCCACCCAGGATCGGGCGCGGCCCTATGCGCCCCACTTCATCGCCGCAAAGAACCCGCGTGCGGTGCTTGTCGCGCCCGAACGCGCTGCCCGTCCTCGTTGGGAATTGCCCTTCGGACTCCGCGACCCCTTAACAGGTCGTGAATCCGGCCTCGTAACCCATTGAAATCATGAGGATCGAAATCTGTCTCACGATGAGACACCCGCGCAGTCGCCGGCTTCAGCTATCCATCTTCAAGGCGTTGATGAAGGCTTCCTGCGGGATGTCCACCTTGCCGAACTGCCGCATCTTCTTCTTGCCGGCCTTCTGCTTCTCCAGCAGCTTCTTCTTCCGCGTCGCATCCCCGCCGTAACACTTGGCCGTCACATCCTTCCGCATCGCCGAGAGCGTCTCGCGGGCGATCACCCGGCCCCCGATGGCCGCCTGGATCGGGATCTTGAACATGTGGCGCGGGATCAGCTCCTTGAGCTTCTCGCACATCGCCCGGCCCCGCATCTCCGCCCGGTCTCGGTGGACCATCATCGACAGCGCATCCACCGGCTCCTCGTTCACCAGCACGGACATCTTCACGAGATTGTCGGTGCGGTAGCCCTGCAGCTGGTAGTCGAAGCTGGCGTAGCCCTTGGTGACGGATTTCAGCCGGTCGTAGAAGTCGAAGACCACCTCGTTGAGCGGCAGGTCATAGACCACCATGGCGCGGGAGCCTGCATAGGTGAGGTCCTCCTGGATACCGCGCCGGTCCTGGCAGAGTTTCAGCACGTCGCCGAGGTATTCGTCCGGCACCAGGATCGTCGCCTTGATGCGCGGCTCCTCGATATGGTCGATATCCGCCGGGTCCGGCATGTCGGCCGGGTTGTGCAACTCGATGGTCTCGCCGGAGCGCAAATGGATCTGATAGATCACGCTGGGCGCGGTGGTGATCAGCTCGATGTCGTACTCGCGCTCGATCCGGTCGCGGATCACCTCCAGATGCAGCAGGCCGAGGAAGCCGCACCGGAAGCCGAAGCCGAGCGCGGCGGAGGTCTCCATCTCGTAGGAGAAGCTGGCATCGTTCAGCGCGAGTTTCTCGATGGCCGTGCGAAGATCCTCGAACTCGGCATTGTCCACGGGGAACAGGCCGCAGAAAACCACCGGCTGCGCCGGCTTGAAGCCCGGCAGGGGTGCGGTGCAGGGCTTCTTCTGATGCGTGATCGTGTCGCCCACCCGGGTATCGCGGACTTGCTTGATCGAGGCCGTGAGAATCCCGATCTCGCCCGGACCGAGCTCGGCAATGTCCTGCATCTGCGGGCGAAGAACGGCAAGCTTGTCGACACCGTACTTGGCCCCCGTCTGCATCATCAGGATGTTGTCGCCCTTGCGGATCACCCCGTCCATGACCCGGATCATGACAACGACGCCGAGATAGGGGTCGTACCACGAATCCACCAGCATCGCCTTGAGCGGCGCGTCGCGGTCGCCCGTGGGCGCCGGCAGCCGCGTGACGATGGCCTCCAGAACGTCGGGGATGCCAACCCCAGTCTTGGCGGAGATCAGGCAGGCGTCCGAGGCGTCGATACCGATCACATCCTCGATCTGCTCGGCAATGCGCTCGGGCTCCGCCGCGGGCAGGTCGATCTTGTTCAGAACCGGCACAATCTCGTGGTCGGCCTCGATGGCGGTATAGACATTGGCGAGCGTCTGCGCCTCCACGCCCTGCGTGGCGTCCACGACCAGTAGCGAGCCCTCGACCGCGCGCATCGACCGGGAAACCTCATACGCGAAGTCCACATGGCCCGGCGTGTCGATCAGGTTAAGGATATAGGTTTCTCCATCCTTCGCCGGATATTCGATTCGTACCGAATTCGCCTTGATGGTGATCCCGCGCTCGCGCTCAATATCCATCGCGTCGAGCAACTGCTCCTTCATATCGCGCTCGGCGACGGTGCCCGTCATCTGGATGAGCCGGTCGGCAAGCGTGGATTTGCCGTGGTCAATATGGGCGACGATGGAGAAGTTGCGGATATGGCTGAGCTCGGTCATGGGCGGGATATGATTTGCTTTGCGGACACGGTCAAGATGGGTTGCGACGGCGACGGTTCCCTTTGAGCGGCAGGGTGATCGCCGGGCGGTCGGTTCGGTCGCATCTGGCGTTGTCCCGGCCTTTCGCCGAGCATGCCGCGTGCCAATGTCGGACGAACCGGCACAACGCCGATGCATTGGCCCACCCGCCGAAGCTCCGACTGAAAGGGAGATACGCTTCCCCCCACATCGCGCGAGGCCGTGACACAATTGGTTTCTTACCCTGAGCCCTATTCAACTCAGAACACGATACGGAACCCGGGTGGGGGTGCGTCGGACAGGTCCTCCCGCTCCACGGCCGTCACATGCGCGCCCGGGGGGCCGTGTTCAATCGCGCGGATCATCTCGGAAACGCTGTCCGATGCACCGGACAGGACGGCGGATACCGTGCCGTCCGCCTCATTACTCACCCAGCCATCGACGCCGTGGTGCGATGCGGCCGCCTGGCACCAGGCGCGATAGCCCACGGCCTGCACCCGCCCGTGAATCCGCAATTTCACTACAGTGGATTCCATCGTCCCAGCCTCCTCTCCGGCCCGACCGGACCTGCCTGCTAGATCGCTTCCCTAGCACATAGTAGCAATAAACACGGTCGCTGGCCTGCGGCTCCTTCGGGGTGCGGGCGAGCACGGTGCCGGACGGTTCAGACTAAGGACCTAGCCTGAGGAATACGGGTCTGCGGGTGCGCGGCTGGCCGAAAGCGTCTGTTGCCGGCCCTGAACGAGCCCCTCGATGGCATCTGCAAGGTGGACTTCCTGGATGTTGTAGTCGCCTCGTTCCACCCGCAAGCGGTGCGCCTCGATCATTACGTCGCCGTGGGTGCAGCCTGCCGGAGGCTCGAACCGGTAGCAGGCAAGTTCGATCAGCAACCCCATCGGATCAGTGAAGTAGATCGAATCCATGAAGCCTCGATCCTTCGGGCCGGAATGGCGGATTCCGCGTTCATCCAGCCGCTCGACAGCCTGCGAGAAGGTTGCCTTGCTCACGTTGAAGGCGAGGTGATGCACACAGCCCGGCTCCGTTGGGGTGCGCCGGGGATCCGGCTGCCGCGTCTCGTTGGTGAAGACAGTGATCAGGCGCCCGTCGCCCGGATCGAAATAAAGATGCCCCTCATCGGGGTTGTCTAGGTTCGGCTGATCGAAAACGAATGGCATCCCCAGAACGCCTTCCCAGAAATCGATCGAAGTTTGCCGGTCGGCGCCGGTAAGCGTGATGTGATGCACGCCCTGTGCCTGCAACTTGCGCATGTCTGTCCTCCGCAACGTGTTCGAGGAATCGTAGCGCAGACATTCCGGATGGCAAAATGCAACCGGCGCCCCGATACAAGGGCGCCGGAAAAGGCTTGCGTGCGAATCGCCAATCGCGTGTCAGGCGATTGTGTCGCCGTCGTCGAAGATACGGATATCGTTGATCAGGATATCGGCGTCCTTGATACCGCGCATGACAATCTCCTGATCGCCGAAATCAAAGACAACCCGGCCCTTGACCACGTCGGCAAACTCGTTGACGACCTGTTTTCGGGTGAGGTCCGCGCCGTCCCAAAGACCGGCATGGAATGCCAGGGTATCGACGTCGTTCTCGAAATCCATGACCTTGTCGCGACCAGCCGCATCGGTAAACGCGATCACGTCCTGGCCGAGCCCGCCGGTGAGCTCGTCGTCGCCCGCGCCGCCGACGATCAGGTCGGCGCCCTTCCCGCCACCGATTGTATCGTCACCGCGCTGGCCAAAGAGCGCATCCGATTTGGATCCGCCCATTATCGTGTCATCGCCCTTGCCGCCCTTGAGCAGATCGCTCCCGTCGCGACCCTTCATCATGTCGTTGCCTTTATATCCAAGGGCAACATCATCGGATGAACTCAGCTTGAACGTGTCGGCACCGCTGAACATCTTCTGCAACAGTTGAACGTCGTCCTTGGTCGATCCCGTCTCCATCGCCGCGGTGATCTCCGCCGCGTCTATCGAGATCTTCTGGACCGCCCACATCTTGTTCCAGTTCTCGCCGTCCCAATACTCGAGAAACCAGCCGGTCACGGTCCCGCCGATCATCGCATTGTCGGTGCTTTCGCCGGCGTCACCTTCGGCGAGGATGTTCGCCCCGGCGAACTGCATGTTCAGGGAGACACCATCCTCCTCGAAGACGATGCCAAAAGCATCTCGGTACTTCGTGCCCCAGTACCGGAAAGGCTCGTTGTCGTAGAACGCGAAGCTCAGCGCATTGTCGAGTACGACACTGAAGTTGAACCCGTCCTGCCCGAAGAAATCCGCCGCACGCACGTTAGCCACTGGTATCTCCTAATTTTCGTCTCTGCCCCATCGCCGCCACAATAGCTATCAGCGGGTTCAAACGGGTGTCAAACACGGGCAAGTGAACCGGCACGCTTTCGCTGTCAATCCCCTGCGGATCCCGATGGGGTTCACGGTCGCGCGAACGAGACGCCTTCGCCCCCCCTGCTGCAGTGGTTTGCGGCAGTGGAAGCGGTTTTCTGCCGAGCGCATCTGCCCTCAGGACGGTTTCAGCGCCCGACTGCGCGCCGGCCGGAACGTCCGCCGAATCCACCGTCGAAGCGGCGTTTCGAAGAAGCGGAAGGACAACTCGCCAGACACCAGGGTCACTCCAAGGATCAATCCGATCAGAACGCCCGGCGGGAGCGTGAGCGGGTCAAGTCCGGTCGTCTGAGCAATCGTTGGAATCGCAAGGTAGATGACTGGTACATGCAGGAGGTAAATCGAATAGGAGATGCGTCCGAGCCAGCGCAGCGGCGGCACCGAAAGCACCCGCGCCACGTGGCCCTCGTCACGGCTTGTCAGCAGCACCACCGCTGCCAAAGGAAGAACGAGCACGACACTGAAGACCGCGTTGGCCATGGCGACCGCGACCGCGGCGAGAGCGCTAGCCAACACGATGCGGCGCGTGTTCGGCGTCATCAGGTCATAAATGCCCCGGTGCCGGTGCAGCAACATACCCAGTGCAAATCCCGGGATCGCCCGTTGCAGCATCGCGCCCTTATGCAACATGAGGCCACTGAATGCTGTCTCGAGCCAGGCGTAGCCAGCCACAACGAGCGCCGGTAACAACCAACTCGCCCCACGCCGCGCGGACAGCAGGAGCAAGGTCGGGAACGCGAGGTAGGCGGCCCATTCGCCACTAATCGACCAGGACGGAAAATTGAACGCCTCGAAATGCGCATAGGCGGGCGTCCAGCCGTGGACGAGCGCGAAACTCTTGGCGGCGTGGACCTGAAGGCCCGGGTCCGAGAGCTTCCCCTGCAAAAGGTACAACACCACCATCACGAGTGTGGTCGCGAAATGAAGGGGATAGATTCTTGCCAACCGGGCGACGAAGAACTCCGACATTGCCGCGCCGCTCGGCATCGCTTCCATGCGTTCGGCATAGACATGGCAAAGCACGAAGCCGCTGAGCACGAAGAAGAGATCCACCATGATGTCGGCGGAGTTGACGAAGGTCAGCGCGACATGGGTGACAGTCTCGGGCACGAAGTACTGAGCGAGGTGCATCAGCACTACCAGCGATGCCGCAATGCCGCGTATCGACGTGTGGCTCCTGATCTCCTGCATTCTGCCCTTCTACTTAGGCTCCTGGGCGTGCGCTGAGCGCGCGCAGCCGCCTGCACGCTCCGCTGCAACTCGTTGAACACGCAGCTTGTGGCTTTTGCATGACCGAGCCGAGCCTGTGCGAGGGCAGGTGCCGCCACGCCCGAGAGGCGGCGACCGGCGCACGGAGGGCCAACGCCGCGGAATCTGCGATACGCGCAACCGGGATGCAGACAGCGAATTCCCCAATGGCGTTGGTCACGTTTTGCGCGACGATGCCGCCTGGAGACACACGGGAGCCGTGGCAAGGCGTGGGCAGCGGGCGTCATGGAAATCAATCACTCGGCCGGGCAGACCTGTGGCCCGACACGCCCGCCGGGCGTTCAATCGACGTTTCCGAGCACGCTAAACATTGAAATCGGTCCGCTCTTCTGGCACCAATTGTCCATTGGGCCAGCATCGCGCCAAGACGGACGGCCCGCATGAAATCGAGGCAGAGCACGATGAAATCCCTAACGACATTCGTCCTAGCAGCGGCGCTGGCCGTTCCTGCAGGCGTTGTGACCACGCCTGCCGCCGAAGCCGGTTCCACGATCGAGCGGGCCTGCATGAAATCCAACCGACGGGCGGCCTCCAAACCGCTCTGCGGTTGTATTCAGCAGGTCGCCGACCAGATGCTGACGCGCAGCGATCAGCGAAAGGCAGCGAAGTTCTTCAAGGACCCGCACCGGGCACAGGAAATCCGTCAGTCCGACCGTGCGTCGGACGAGGCGTTTTGGAAGCGATACAAGGCCTTCGGCACCACCGCTGGCAACATCTGTCAGTAGAACGGATTGGCTCCTCGGCCGAATGGCCCTCCCTTCCAGCGCGCGGGACCGATTTGGCGCTCGGGGAACCAGTGACCTTCGCCGTCCGAATGCCTTACGGACGGCGTATAGGACCTGCTGCGCGAAGTTCCGACAGCAATCCCATGGCGGCGTGTTCCAGCAGCCTTAACACGACATCGAAACCGCCGTCGTAGTACGGATCGGGCACATCGACCCGTTCCGACGGCCCATAGCTGAGAAACAAGCGAACCGGGGTAGACGCACCTGCCGGCCGCAGGGCCTCGATATCTGCCTGGTTCTTTCGATCCATTGCGAGGATGAGGTCGAACCGATCGAAATCCTCCTCGCCGAATTGACGTGCCCGAAACGCGGACAGGTCGTAACCGCCCTTACGCGCCACCGCCTGCATCCGCCGGTCGGGCGGTTCGCCCAAATGCCACGCGCCGGTACCGGCACTGTCGAGTTCCACGTCGAGACCGGCGCGATCGGCAAGATGGCCGGTCACCGCCTGCGCGGCTGGTGAGCGACAGATGTTGCCGAGACAGACAAAGAGGACACGCGGCGCTGTGGAATGCGGGTTTTCGGTCATGGCGACTGCCTGCGCCCGGGTGCTTACGTGGTCAAGACCGTCTTTCGTATAGGCCCCTCCGCGGCGCTCGCTTGCTGATGACCCAGACAATTGTCGATTGCGGTGCAGTATCGCGCTTTTCGGCGGCATTGTATTGCGTGCGGCAACTGTTACCCGATCACGAAGCGACTTCTGCCGTGTGTCGCGTTGCCCTGCCGGTTCGTGTGATTCACAAAGGTCCGGCAAGGCCACCTAGCCATACGCGCGGTGGCTCACATGCGGGATGCGAGGTAGTAAGGGGGCATTCGATGCGCAAGATCGTCATTCTCACCGGAGCCGGCATTTCGGCCGAGAGCGGGTTGGGCACCTTCCGCGATGCTGGCGGGCTATGGTCGCAATATGATCTCGAAGAGGTGGCAACGCCGGATGGATTTGCGCGCAATCCCACGTTGGTGCATGATTTCTACAATGCGAGACGGGCAAATGCACTCAACGCCTCGCCCAATGCCGCCCATGCAGCGCTCGCCCGGCTGGAGCGGGACTGGCCCGGCGAAGTCGTGCTCATTACCCAGAACATCGACGATCTGCACGAACGGGCGGGACAGCGCCGGGTGATCCATATGCACGGCGAGTTGACAGGCGCGCTCTGCGCGGAATGCGGTGCCCATTGGCAGGCACCACCGGAAATGCACGCCGATGATCCGTGCCCCGAATGCGGCGCGGCGGCGACACGCCCCGACATCGTCTGGTTCGGAGAGATGCCCTACGACATGGACCTGATCGAGAAACACATTGTGAGCGCGGACCTGTTTGCCGCGATCGGCACATCCGGACAGGTATTCCCAGCCGCCGGTTTCGTGATGCAGGCCAATGCCGCGGGCGTTGAAACGGTGGAACTGAACCTGGAGCCGTCGGAACTGAGCGGGATGTTCGATGCCCGGCACGAGGGACCAGCGACCGACGTGGTTCCGACCTGGGTTTCACACCTGTTGGGGACGGCCTGATCCGCCGGCCCCGCCTGCGCCGGACTCGGGGCGCCAGCCCGGCCGGATCGCGACGGCCGGAAGCGCCGGCCCGAGCGGGTCGGCGCCTCCGGGCACGGGTCAGTGCGCCATGCCTTCCTTCGGCTGGCGCTTGAGGTCGATCGGGATCTCAACCACCTTGTCACCCGCCCTTTCGAACGTCAGCGTCACGGTGACGGTCTCGCCGTCGTTCATCGGGCCGTTCAACCCCATGAACATCACGTGGTCGCCGCCGCGTTTTAGCATGTGGGTTTCGCCGGCAGGTATCGGAAAGCCCTCCTCCACCTCAACCATCTGCATCACGCCATCGGCGCTGGCGATGTGCGTGTGAAGCTCCACTTTTTTGGAAACGTCTGAAGAGGCGGCAACAAGCCTGTCATCCTCCGTACCCGTATTGTGAATCTCCATGAAGGCAGCGCCGGATTTGGCGTTTGCCATGGCGGCACGCGCATAGGCGTCGTGGATCTCGATCTCGGCAAGTGCCGGGGTTGCGAGTGCGAGCGCCGCGCCAATGGCGGCGAGTTTCGTCGTGAGGGACATGAAAGTCTCCGTCTGAGTCGTATTCCGGTCTGGATGAAATCGTCGAACGACTCAGGCAGGGGGGGCGCGGGCGCTCCGGTTGCGCGGAGTTGAAGCATGAATAACGGCGGCCACGCGCGGCCAGTCGCGCCACGTCCGGTTCAGCGCGACCGGTGGGATTTCTGGCGGGCTTAGCGCGGTGACCGCCCAGAACGACATGGCGGCATCCGGGCAAAGCGTCACCGATTCGACCGGATTGCCCTTGCTGTCCAGCGTGACGGTCACGATACCGTGGCCCGTACAGATGACCATTTGGCCGGCAGCCGGCGCCTGACCGCGTGCCATGCCGAACCCCAGGGCCGAGAGGCCGAGGCTGAGCACGAGCAAGAGGGAAAGGGCGCGTTGGCGAGTCATCGCCTGCACCCTATTTGGGCAAATTCATGATGGGAAGGGCAAAGAAAAAGCCCCGCAGGTGGCGGGGCCTGTGGCGGATCTTCTCCGCTCAGTGCGCGGTGGCCAGATCGGTCACCGCGTCCGCATCGCGCAGTTAGGCCGCTGCGGCCTTGGCGATGTCTTTCTTGATCTTCAGCGCCTTTGCCGACAGGTCCTCGTCCTTGGCCTTCGCCAGAAAGGCATCGAGCCCACCGCGATGGTCGACCGACCGCAGAGCGGCAGACGAGATCTTCAGCTTGAAGGACCGCCCGAGGGCGTCAGAGATCAGCGTCACATCCTGCAGGTTCGGCAGGAAACGACGCTTGGTCTTGTTGTTGGCGTGGCTGACGTTGTTGCCAACCATCGGGCCTTTACCGGTCAGTTCGCAAACACGCGACATGGTTTCTTCCTCGACGTTCGTATGACAAATGGGGCGCAACCCGGGCCAGGGTAGCGGCCGGGGCGCCCCGAATTCCGTTCGGGCGTTTAAGGGCATGCCGGCGGCGGTGTCAAGGCGATTCCCCCACGCAAGCGATGCGTGCCGGTGCGAACCGTCGAAACGCCAACGACTTGCCGGTCCTTCCCCCACCGGGCAGGATGCGACAGCCCCCGTGATCGGGGCCGCAAGGAGGACGCACATGAGTTTGCAGGCCGAGTTGCAAGCGCTCTTCGACCGTTACGCGGCGGCCTATCGCGCCGCTGATACGGAGGCATGCGCCGCCGTTTTCGCCGAAGATGCCGTGTTGATCTCGCCCTTTGGCCCGACGGCGGTCGGTCGGGCGGCAATTGCCAAAACCCATGGGGATTGGGTGAACGAAGACGCCGAGGGCAAGGAGGTCGCCATCACTGCCTGTGGCGGCGGCGGCGATTTCGCCTGGTGCCTCGCCGCGTATCGCGAGGGCGATCACGCGGGGGATGGCACCTCGCTGAACGTGCTGGAGCGGCAAAGCGACGGCCACTGGCTGATCCGGGTGTGCAGCCTCAATGCGACCTTTGCGGAAAACACGCCTGGCTAGTCACCAACCGACTGGCCGACATCGGATCGATTCGATACTTCCGAAGCCACCGGAGTGGCGATGATTTTCAAGGGAGTGGCACGGAATGGTGGCGACGATCCCGGTATTTGACGGGCACAACGACCTGCTGCTGCGACTGCAACAGGCGCCGGCGCGACGCGAGGCGATCTCGCTCGAAGGAGGTGCCGGCGGGCATCTGGACCTGCCGCGGATGCGCGAAGGCGGCTTCGCCGGTGGGCTATTTGCCATCTTTGTCCCCTCGCCACGCGATCCCGACGCGCCAAACCTCCTCGAAGCGATGGCACAACCGCCCTACGAGATTCCTCTGCCCAATCCCCTGCCCTTGGAACAGGCACAGCCAGTTGCAATCGCCGCTGCGGGCCAGATGCTGTGGATGGCACGGTCTGCGCCCGACGATTTCGCCCTATGCCGAACCACCGCGGAGATCCGCGCGGCGATGCACGCCGGACGTATCGCCGGGGTGATGCACATGGAAGGCGCCGAGGCCATCGGACCGGACCTCGACGCCCTGCATGTCTTTCATGCCCTGGGGCTGCGGTCGCTGGGGCCGGTATGGTCCCGGCCAACGGTTTTCGGTCACGGCGCGCCTTTCCGGTTTCCCGGCGATCCGGATGCCGGCCCCGGGCTGACCGAGGCCGGCAAGGCATTGGTGCGAGAATGCAATGCACTGAAGATCGTGGTGGACCTCTCCCACCTCAACGAGGCCGGTTTCGACGATGTGGCCGCGATCAGCGACGCCCCCCTGGTGGCCACCCATTCCAACGCCCATGTCCTGAGCGCCTCGCCGCGAAACCTGACCGACCGGCAGCTTTCGGTCATCGCCGAAAGCGGTGGGTTGGTGGGCCTGAACTTCGCCACCTTCTTCCTGCGTGCGGACGGCCGGGCCGCTGCCGATTGTGGATGGGACCCGATGCTGCGCCACCTGGACCACCTGATCGACCGGCTCGGAGAGGATCACGTGGGTTTCGGCTCGGATTTTGACGGCTGTGTGGTGCCCGACGTGATCGGCGACGTGTCGGGCCTGCCATCCATGCTCGCGGCCCTGCGGGCGCACGGATACGGCGATGCGCTTTTGCGCAAGTTGGCTCATGAGAACTGGCTGTCGGTCCTAGAGCGTAGCTGGGGCGCGTGAGGCCGTGACACTGCGAGCAACACGGGATTGTTTTGCGTGACCCTCCAAGGAATGCCCGAACGGCCGCGTCTAACCATCCGACATGCGCATGACAACCGATGACGATGCCCTCGCCCGGGCCGCCGCAGGCGGAGATCGGGACGCCTTTGCCGCCCTTCTCGGGCGGCATTACGACCGGCTGTTCGCCTTCGCCCTTCGCCTGACCGGACACCGGGCAGAAGCCGAGGACCTAACGCAGGACATCTGCCTCGCCCTGCCCGCCAAGCTGCGCGGCTTTCGCGGCGACGCGCGGTTCACCACGTGGCTCTACCGGGTCGCCGTGAATGCCGCGCATGACCGCCGCCGCCGAGCCGCCACGCATGCGAAGGCCGCAGATGGGTGGGGCGACTGGGAAGTGGCCCGTCGCGCGGCCGATGCAGAGACGCAGGACGCGACCGGGTGGCTGGCACAGGCCATGACCGCTCTGAAACCCGACCTGCGCGACACGGCCATACTCCTCCTTGCCGAGGAACTGACACAGGCAGAGGCGGCTTTGGTGCTCGGCATTTCGGAAGGAACGGTCGCCTGGCGGATGTCGGAAGTGAAAAAGGCCCTGCGCGCCCGCGCCGCGGAGGAATTGTGATGACAGACGAAATTGACCGCCTGACCAAAGCGCTGAAATCAGACCTTCCCAATGCCGACCCGGCACGGAAGACGGAAAATATCGCCGCCGCGATGAACGCGTTCGACGAAGAATTCGCACATGGCATCCAAGAGATCGCCCCGCCCGTCCGTCCCACATCCGAGCGCGGGTTTCTCGCGCGGTTTCTCGACGGAGGTGAGAGGATGCTGAATGCGATGACAAGTCGCGCCAGACTTGCGGCGACGACGGGATTGGTGACAGCCGGGCTGGCGATGCTGCTGGTGCTGCCGCAGGAGGGCGTTTTCGGGCCGACGCGCGACGACACGCTGCCGGAACTCGCGGCCGATACGCCGGTGGCGCGCGCCATTGACCGGGAACAGGTATTGGATCCTGCCGCCGATATGGCCCTTACCGAACGCGCCTCGCCAGCTGGCCTCAGCCTTGCCGATGCCCCGGAGGCGGCACTTGAAGCCAGCCCTGCACCGATGGCGGATGGCGCGCCGCGGCTTGCGGCGCGAACCGTGGCCAAACAAGCCGCACATCCTTCACAGGAAGTCGCGTCTCCCCGTCCAGGTGGCGGCACCGAGACCTTCGCAAATGGAGCCCCAAACTCACTGAAGATCGCTGCCGAGGAGCCCGTCTCGACCTTCTCGGTCGATGTGGATACCGCGGCTTGGTCGGTGGTGCGCTCCTCGCTGATGGCAGGACAACTGCCGCCGCGCTATGCCGTGAGGGTCGAGGAGATGGTGAATTACTTCCCCTATGACTATCCGGCTCCCGAGCCCGGTGGCGCCCCCTTTGCGGTTTCCACCACCGTCAGCCCGACACCATGGAACCCGGACACGCAACTGCTGCAAATCGGATTGCAAGGCACCCTGCCGGCAATCGAAGACCGCCCCGCCCTGAACCTGGTGTTCCTGATCGACACTTCGGGCTCCATGCAGGGGCCGGACCGGTTGGGCTTGCTCACGCAATCCTTCCGGCTGATGCTGGGCCAATTGCGCCCGGAAGACCGGGTGGCGATCGTTACCTATGCCGGCAGTGCCGGAGAAGTGCTGCCTCCCACGCCAGCCGGCGACCGCGGTACGATCCTCGCCGCTCTCGACCGGTTGCAAGCGGGCGGCTCCACAGCCGGACAGGCAGGGCTGGATCAGGCCTACTCGGTCGCCGAGGGAATGGCCGGCGACGGCGCGGTAACGCGGGTGATCCTTGCCACTGACGGCGATTTCAATGTCGGCCCATCCGAGCCGGACGCGTTGAAGGCCGATATCGCGCGCAAGCGCGAGGGGGGGATTTACCTCTCCGTGCTCGGTTTTGGCCGTGGCAATCTAAACGACGCACTCATGCAGGTCCTTGCCCAGACGGGCAATGGGCAGGCGGCCTATATCGACACGCTGGCCGAGGCACAGAAGGTCCTCGTGGACCAGCTCACCGGCACGCTTTTCCCCATTGCCCAGGACGTCAAGATCCAGGTGGAGTTCAATCCGGCGGTGGTGGCCGAATACCGGCTCATCGGCTACGAGACCCGCGCGCTCGCACGCGAGGATTTCAACAACGACCGGGTGGATGCGGGCGAAATCGGCGCCGGCCATCAGGTGACGGCGCTCTACGAGGTGACGCCGCTCGGATCGCCGGCGATGCTTTCGGATCCGCTACGGTACGGATCGAGTGCGTCGCTCGCAGGCGACGACACGTCGGACGAGCTGGCCTTCCTGCGGCTGCGTTACAAATTGCCGGGCGCGGATGCGAGCCGCTTGATCGAGCACCCCGTACCGGCGACGGCAATCGCCTCCGCCAGTGAAACGGCGTTCGCCACGGCAATTGCGGGCTTTGGCCAGTTGCTGCGCCAAAGCCCCTACCTCGGCAACTGGAGTTGGGACGAAGCCATTGCACTGGCCGAAGCGAACCGTGGCGCGGACACATACGGTTATCGCGCCGAAGCCGTGCAACTCATGCGCCTTGCTCGGTCGCTCGGACAGGCGCAATAACCGGCGGCGGCTCGTTCGCGCGAAATGGAGTATCCGCACTCAGGCCGCGCAACCGTATCCAGAAACAGAAAGGGCGCGCCGCAACCCTGCGACGCGCCCCGGTATGGTGTTCTTTGGACCAGAAGGTCAGGCTTCGACCGTCTCCGCCTCGATGGCCTTGCTGCCGCCGGAAATCTCGATGCGGCGCGGCTTCAGGGCTTCCGGCACTTCGCGCACGAGGTCGATATGGAGCATTCCGTCCACATGGCTGGCACCGGACACGCGCACGTGATCGGCGAGCTGGAAGCGGCGCTCGAAGGCGCGAGTGGCAATGCCGCGATGCAGGAAGGTCCGCTCCTTGTCGTCCTCTGCCTTGCGGGCCGAGACGATCAGGGCGCCTTCCTTCACCTCGACCGACAATTCGGCTTCGGTGAACCCGGCGACGGCGATGGAGATGCGGTAGGCATTCTCATCGGTCTTTTCGATGTTGTAGGGCGGATAGGTGGGGGCGGAAACCTCGGTTTCCATAACCCGGTCCATCATGTCGGCGATCCGGTCGAACCCGACGGTGGCACGATAGAGCGGCGAAAAATCAAGTGTACGCATTGCTTGCATCCTCTCTTGAGCGATGTCTCAGATGTGCACCCTCCCGCGGGACGGGTGCCGTTTCATTCCGTCCGGACCCGACCATCGGCATCCGGACGTGAGATGATGTGGGAGGCATTCCGGGCCGTTTCAACCCCCTCGCGGCGCGATCTTCACGCCAGCGTGAACGGACTTGGGAACCGTCGGCGGCGCATCATGGCTTTACGAAATGTGCACCTGTGTCGCGATCGTCCGACAGGCCTCGAAAACCGGGGGCGGGAAGCCGGCGCGCGGCGAAACCGGCTTCGGGCCAGACCCCGCGTCCCTCGCGCAGCGCCCGGCGCGTTGCCGCAAGTGGTGCTGCGATCTCCGGTCCATAGACATTCGATTTCCCATCCTCCCTGAGCCCGCGCGAGACAAGCGAGACGATCCGTCCGCGTCCGGAGGAGATCTCGAACACCGGCGCACCGGAGGAGCCGAAATCGGCATCGCAGGTGAACAGGAGTGCCCCCTGCCCGCGCCCGAGAACACTGCAGGCCCGCTGCCAGCTCAGAGCCTGGTCGCGGCCTCGGGCGTAGGAGACAAGGCTCACCGTTCCTCCTGGCGCAACCCGTGTCCCGACCGTGAATGGCGCTGCCGTTGCGGCCGGGATCGGCGCGTCAAGCACGACCAGCGCCACGTCGGATACAAGCTGGCGAATACCATCGCTGTCGTTGGGGGCGTAGTTGGGATGTAGGACGGCACGGATACCGCTTCGCTCGGCTATCGCCTCTCCATCCCGCAATCCGGCCCGGAAACGCAGCGCACGCGGATCAACACGCGCTCCGCTGCGGCGATCGATCAGGCAATGGGCGGCCGTAAGCACCAGATCGGTTTCGATCAGCACACCCGTGCAGAAGCCACGGCCGGAAAGATCGAGGCGTCCAACCGCTTCCCAACCCAGGCTGTCATGCCGCAGCGTCAGGCGCTTGAGCCCGCTGTCGGTCGCCGTGGCCGGACCACCGGCCATCAGCCCGAAAATCAGCGCAAGAACGGCACGCGATACCGCGATATGAGGCCGACACCTGCTCATGGGCGGAGAAATTTCGCGCCAAGACGGCTACTGTCGCCGCCGTTCATGGCGCTGCCACGGTTGAGCGTTCTGTCCGGCGCGGCCTCGAGGGTCGTCTCCAACCGCTCCAGCGAGGGCCGCAATTCGCCGGCCAGCGCCACTGGCTCACCTTTTGCCTCGGCCTTGGAGGAGACCACCGACACGATCCTCGGCACTCCGTCGAACCACTTGAAAACGGGCGCCCCCGAAGAACCGAAATCCACCGTGCAGGAAACCACGACCACCCCGGCGACACGTTCCAGCACGTGACAGACTTGCTGGAGCGAGGGCGCTTCGGAGCGGTGTTCGGCATAGGAAACGATCCCCACCTCGGCCCCCTTGCGCAGATCGAATCCGGTCTCGAACGGCTGAATGCGGGTGCTCCTGATCGGCCGGTCGAGTTCCAGCAGCGCGAGATCCTTTGCAACGCGCGAGATTTGCTTCGGCGCGCCGAAATCGTAGTCCGGATGCACCACTGCGCGCCGTACGCCCCGATAGGCTTCGGCGCGCCCGTCGCGCCAACCCGCGCGGAACTCCATCTGCTCCACGCCAATGCGCACGCCGGTGTCGGCGTCGAAAAGGCAATGCGCCGCCGTCAACACACGCTGCGGTGCAATCAGGGCACCTGTGCAGAACCGTCCGGGGCCCATGTCGAGCCGGCCAACGGCCTCCCAGCCACGGGTGTCATCGGCCGTCTTGAGCGCGGTCAGGGGTGTGGCGCCGGACGAAACATCCTCGGCGGCGGCGACGCCACCAATGGCGAAAAGACCCAAAAACAACAAAGACACTAGACGGAACACATGCGCTCTCCCGATGGTTTCCGGCACGGTAGCGGCCGCTTCGGGCGACAATGTGGCGCTGAACCGCCCGTCAGGGAAGGTCGGCGAGCGCCCGAGGACGCGGCCCGCCCGTGGCCCAGTCCATCAACTCTACCGTATGCACCACCGGAAGGTCGGTGCCAGTGCCGATCTGCATCATGCAGCCGATGTTGCCCGCAGCAATCACTTCCGGCCCCGTCGCTTCGAGCGTGCGCACTTTGCGCGCCTTCAGCTCGCTGGAAATCTCCGGCTGCAACAGGTTGTACGTGCCCGCCGATCCGCAACAGAGATGCGAATCCGCCGGTTCCAGCACGGTGAACCCCGCCCCCTTGAGCAAAGCCTTGGGCGGGGCGGTGATCTTCTGGCCGTGTTGCAGGGAACAGGCGGCATGATAGGCCACCCGAAGCGGTTCGGGCGCCTCCGCCTCTGGCCCCAAATCCGCCAGAACCTCCGTGATGTCACGGGCAAGCGCACTGACCTGCCCGGCAGCCGCGGCCAGCGGATCATTGCGGAACATGTGACCATAGTCCTTCACGGTCGTACCGCAGCCGGATGTATTGATGACGATTGCGTCAAGTCCATCGCGTTGCAGCTCGGCCTGCCACGCGTCGATGTTCCGCCGCGCTGCGTCCATTGCAGCGTCGGCCTTGCCCATGTGATGCGTCACCGCCCCGCAACACCCCTGCCCGCGCGCTACCACCACCTCGCAGCCAAGCCGCGTCAGCAGTCGGATGGTGGCGTCATTGATATCGGTATTGAGCGCGCGCTGCGCACAGCCGGTCATCAGCGCCACGCGCATCCGCCGCTCTCCTCTTGCAGGAAACACCTGCGGGTCGTCGTTGCGGCTTACCGGCGGGATCTCTTTCGGCGCCATCGCGAGCATGGCCCGCAGACGCCCATCGGGCATCAGCCCCGCAAGCGGCCGACCGATCTTCGCCCCCAGAAGCGCCAACCGAAACCGGCCCGGATAGGGGATGATATGGGCAAGAACGGACCGCAGCAGCCGGTCAAGGAGCGGGCGACGATAGGTCTTTTCCACGTGTTCGCGCGCGTGGTCGATCAGGTGCATGTAGTGCACGCCGGAGGGACAGGTCGTCATGCAGGCGAGACAACTCAGGCACCGGTCGAGATGTTTGACGGTCTCTTTGTCCGCCGGCCGGTCGTTTTCCAGCATGTCCTTGATCAGGTAGATCCGTCCGCGCGGGGAGTCGAGCTCGTCGCCCAACACCTGGTAGCTCGGGCAGGTCGCAGTACAGAAGCCGCAGTGGACACAGGCGCGCAGGATCTCATTGGCACGCGCAATGCCGGGGTCTTCGAGTTGCTCAGGCGTGAAATTCGTTTGCATGCGTTACCCCATGACCCCCGGATTGAGAATACCGCGCGGATCGAACTTCGCCCGAACACCGGCGGATATCGCTGCCAGGGGCGCCGGTTCGGGATGGAAAGTTCCGAGCCGCGCACGGGTCTCGGCAGAGGCACGCACGAGCGTCGCGTGCCCCGGCACCGCGATCTGCGCGCGTAGGTCCGTGCCTTCGGGCACGAGTGTCCAAATCAGCCCGCCGCCCCAATCCACCAGATGCCGGAAGCCGCCAGTGCCAAGCGCCCGCGGCAGGTCCGTCGGTTTGACCGACACTCTCCACACATCGCCCGGCGCATCTGCGAAGGGCGTCACATCCCGGACCTCGCGCCACAGCGCCGCCTGTTCGCCGGGATCGTGCACCACCCGGTCAGGTTCCGGACCCGCGAGCGCCTTCGCCAACGCCCCGACCCGGTAACGCACCGAATCCGAAAACCCCTCTATGCGCAGCAGCGTGGCCGAGGCCCGGCCGTCCTGCGCTGGTAGGCAAGCGGCTCCGGTCACCTCGAACGGCGTGCCGAGCGCCGCGGTCATGATCGCGAGCGTGGCCTCCAGATCAAGACCATCCCAGGCCAGCGTCGCAGACGCCTCCGGCCTCGGCAGCACCTTCAGCGATACCTCGCTCAGCACACCGAGCGTTCCGAAGCTGCCACAAAGAAGCTTCACGAGGTCGTAGCCGGTGACGTTCTTCATCACCCGACCGCCGTTCTTCAACACCGACCCACGCCCGTCCACGAACCGTACTCCCAGCAGGCTGTCGCGACAGGCACCTGCCTGAATGCGCCGGGGACCGGATACATTGGCCGCGACCACGCCTCCGATCGTGGGGTCTCCATCCGTGCCTATCAGCGCCCGATGATCCATGGGTTCGAACGCGAGCCGCTGCCCCTCTTCTGCCAGTGCGGCGTCCACGTCCCGCAACGGCGTGCCGGCTCGCGCGACCAACGTCAGCGCGCCCGGTTCGTAGAGCGTGATCCCGGCAATCCCGGCCACCGATAGTGGCTCTCCGCGTGCCATCCCGGCTATTGGCCGCGTGCCACCGCCACGCACCGCCAGCGGACCAGCCGCCGCGGCCACCATCTCGGCCAGATCCGCCTCGTTGCTTGGCGCAAGCATCACACGCCCCTCCGCTTCTTCTGTCGCGAAATATCCTCGGGGGTGAATTCGCCGCCAGGCGAAGAGGGGGCAGACGCCCCCCCGCCCCGACCACCGCCGCTCATCCCGCCACCCGGCGCGCCCGCGATGCCGCCAATGGAAAGACCTTGGCCGGGTTGAGCAGCCATCGCGGGTCGAACACGTCCTTCACCGCCATCTGGATCTCCATGTCCTCGGGCGCGAACTGATGCACCATCAGGTCGCGCTTCTCGATCCCAACCCCGTGTTCGCCGGTCAGGCATCCGCCCGCCTCGACGCACAGCTTCAGGATCTCGGCGCCGAAACGCTCGCAAAGCTCCAGATCGCCCGGCTTGTTGGCATCGTAGAGGATCAACGGGTGCATGTTGCCGTCGCCGGCGTGGAATACGTTTCCCACCTGCAATCCGAATTCCTCGCTCATCTCACCGATCCGCCGCAGCACCATGGGCAGGGCGCTCACCGGGATGGTGCCGTCGAGACACATGTAGTCGGCAATTTGCCCCATCGCCCCGAATGCCGATTTCCGACCGAGCCAGATCCGCGCGGATTCCTCGGCCGAGCCGCTCTCACGCAACTCCAGCGGATCGTGCCGGCGCGCGATCTGGAGGATCACCCCGAGCTGCTCGTCGATCTCCGCGTCTGATCCTTCCACCTCCACGATCAGAAGCGCCTCGCAATCGGGGTAGCCGGCGCGCGCGAAGTCTTCTGTCGCGCGGATGCAAAGACGGTCCATGAACTCGATCGCCACTGGCAGCACGCCCGCCTTGATGATGTCCGAGACGCATTGTCCCGCCACTTCGGAGCTGGAAAACGCCATCAACACGGGCCGCGCGCCCTCGGGCTTGGGCAGTATGCGCAGCGTCGCCTCCGTCACCACCCCGAGTTGCCCTTCGGAGCCGCAGACAAGGCCGAGCAGATCGTAGCCCGGCGCATCCAGATGCGCACCTCCGAGCTCCACCACCGTGCCGTCCATGAGCACCATGGTCACGCCCAGCAGGTTATTCGTCGTCACGCCATATTTGAGGCAATGCGCGCCGCCGGAATTCATCGCCACGTTACCGGCAATCGCGCAGGCCAATTGGCTGGAGGGATCGGGTGCATAGAAGAAGCCGGCCTCTTCCACCGCACCGGACACGCTCAGGTTCGTACGTCCGGTCTGGACCCGAATGACGCGGTTCTCGTAATCGGTCTCCAGTACGGCATTCATCCGTGCCACCCCGAGGAGCACACAATCGGCGGTGGGAAGCGCCCCCCCGGCAAGCGACGTACCCGCCCCGCGCGGCACCACCGGCACACCCAGTTCATGACAGACACGCAGCGTCGCCGCGACCTCCTCGGTGGAGGCCGGCAACACAACTGCCATCGGCGGACAGCGGTAGGCGGTCAGCGCATCACATTCATAAGCACGTGTTTCGGCGGCTTCGTGGATTACGGCACCGGCCGGAAGCACCTCCTGCAAGCGGCGCAGGATGCTATCCTTCTTCGATAGCACCGTCGAATCGGGCTTTGGCATCTCCATCCGGCATCCCCCTCCAAAATTGGTCAGATAATGTAACCAATTTTGCCGTGTTGCAAGCGCCACGTGGCAAGGTAGGGTCCGCCCATGACACTTCTTGGAACGCTCGAGCTGTTCGCCTGGCCGGACTTCGCGGCCGTCGCGATCCTGGCGCTGGCCTCCTTCGGGATCGGCTGGGTCATCGAGCACCCGTTCGGCAAACGCCTGTCCACCTCGATCCTGATGCGACGCTATCGGGAAGACTGGATGCGCGCCTTCGTCACGCGACAACCACGGATCTTCGACAGCGGCATTCTCGATTCCCTGCGCCAGGGTACGCTGTTCTTCGCATCCTCCTCGATGATCGCCATCGGTGGTGGCTTGGCGCTCATCGGCAATCCCCAACCGCTGCGCGACGTCGCCAGCGACCTCACGCAAAGCCAGACGCCCGAAGCGATCTGGGAGATCAAGATCCTGCTGATCCTGCTGCTGCTGAGCAGCGCCTTTTTGCATTTCGTCTGGGCGCACCGGCTCTTTGGCTATTGCGCGGTGCTCATGGCCTCCGTGCCGAACGATCCAGAAGACCCACACGCCTATCCCAGGGCCGCCAAGGCGGCCGAAATCAATGCCCTCGCCGCCCGCAGCTTCAACCGCGGGATGCGCGCGGTCTACTTCGCGCTAGGGTCGGTCGCATGGCTCGCCGGCGCCGTCCCGCTGATGATCGGCACGATCGTCGTGCTGCTTGTGATCTGGAGGCGCGAGTTTGCCTCCCGCAGCCGCGACGTGTTGCGCCGCCCTGACTTACCTGTCGGGCAGGACCAGAAACCCTGACGCACCCTCGCTCTCGCCTGTCTCGGCACCCACCCGCGGCGCTCCGTTGACGGGATCGTGACCACAGGCAGAGGCGAATTGTGGCAGGGTTGCGCCATGACGGTTGAGCACTTCTTCCAGTCCCTCGTCCTGGCCGGCGCCTTGTGCGCCGGCTCTTTCTTATTGCCGGCCCTCGGGGCGGCACACGCCGACCCCGCGGTCATCGAGGCCGCGGACGCCCGCAGCGACGGACAGGGCTGGACCATTGCCGTAACGCTCAGCCACGGCGACACTGGCTGGGACGACTACGCGGATGGCTGGCGCATCCTAGCGCCCGACGGCTCGGTGCTCGCCACCCGCGTTCTCGCCCATCCGCATGTGAACGAGCAACCATTCACACGCAGCCTTGGTGGCGTGGTGATACCGGGCGAGTTGAACGAGATCGTCATCGAGGCCAGCACATCGACGGGCGGCTGGGACGGGGCGCGCTATCGGCTACGCCTGGCGCGCTGAGCGCTTGCCCTTTCGTCGCACGCGCCGCACCGCTATATGCGCCCCATGTCCACCGCGTCCAGCAATCCGCCCGACCTTCGCCCCGACCTCGCCCGCGCCAGGGTGACGGAGTCCGCCCGACCCGGCCAGCCGACGATCGGCATGGTCTCGCTCGGCTGCCCCAAGGCGCTTGTGGACAGCGAGCGAATCCTGACGCGTCTGCGCGCGGAGGGCTACGGGATCTCGCCGGATTACGCCGGTGCCGACGCGGTGATCGTGAACACCTGCGGATTCCTCGACAGTGCGAAAGCCGAAAGCCTGGAGGCAATCGGCGAAGCGCTGAAGGAGAACGGCAAGGTGCTTGTCACGGGCTGTCTGGGCGCGGAACCCGACTACATCACCGGCACCCACCCGAAAGTCCTCGCCGTCACCGGCCCCCACCAATACGAACAGGTGCTGGACGCCGTGCATGCCGCGGTTCCGCCCGATCCGGACCCGTTCGTGGACCTGATGCCCGCCAGCGGCGTTCGACTCACGCCGCGCCACTACAGTTACCTAAAGATTTCAGAAGGTTGCAATCACAAGTGCAAGTTCTGCATCATCCCCGACATGCGCGGACGCCTCGCCAGCCGCCCGGCGCACGCAATCCTTCGCGAGGCGGAGAAACTGGTGGAGAACGGCGTGCGGGAACTGCTGGTCATCAGCCAGGACACCTCCGCCTATGGCGTAGACCGAAAGCACGACACGCACCCGTGGAAAGGTGGCGAGGTGCGCAGCCATATCACGGATCTGGCTGGTAAATTGGGAGAGTTGGGCGCCTGGGTGCGGCTGCACTACATCTACCCCTACCCGCACGTGCGCGACCTGATCCCGTTGATGGCGGAAGGGTTGGTGTTGCCCTACCTGGACATCCCGTTCCAGCACGCACACCCCGATACGCTCAAACGCATGGCGCGGCCCGCGGCAACAGCGAAGA
Source organism: Tropicimonas marinistellae (assembly GCF_001509585.1). Lineage (GTDB taxonomy): Bacteria > Pseudomonadota > Alphaproteobacteria > Rhodobacterales > Rhodobacteraceae > Tropicimonas > Tropicimonas marinistellae. Next base: position 308,629 of record NZ_LNCI01000006.1, read on the forward strand.
CACTGGACGAAATCGCCGCGTGGCGGGCGATCTGCCCCGAGTTGACACTGAGGTCGACCTTCATCGTCGGCTACCCGGGCGAGACGGAGGAAGAATTCCAGACCCTGCTCGACTGGATGGACGAGGCGAAACTCGACCGCGTGGGCTGCTTCCAATACGAGAACGTCGATGGCGCACGCTCCAACGACCTGCCCGGCCATGTACCGGATGAGGCGAAACAGGAGCGGTGGGAACGATTCATGCAGAAGGCGCAGGAAATCTCCGAAACAAAGCTCGCCGCCAAGGTGGGAAAACGTCTGGAGGCCATCGTCGATCTGGTGGAGGACGACGCCGCCACCTGCCGGACCAAGGCCGACGCACCCGAGATCGACGGCAATCTCTTCATCGATGACGGTCACGAAGCACTTGAACCCGGCCAGATCGTCACCGTCGAGGTGGACGAGGCGAGCGAATACGACCTCTGGGGCCGCCTGGTGAACTGAGCCGGCCGTGACCCTGTCGCCAACTTTGCGCGACGGTGCCGATCCCTGTCAGGGGGCGGGTTTCTTCTGTCTGGAAATATCCAGGTAGCCCAACGGCACGCATGCGCGCCGGCAAAGGTGCGCCGTAGCCCGCCGCTCGCCGAGAAACATCGATGATCGCGTCAGCGCCGTGGCACCGAATAGAGGCGGTAGCCTTGAGTCACTGCGACCAACTGCGCGCCGGTTTCTGTCTCGAAAACACCGACACCTTCGTAATCCTCCGGGCACCCCACGAAATCGGCCGCATCGTCGAGGAACTGGTTGGTGTAGGCGTTCTCTCCCACGCGAACACATTGGTCTGCCGGGTCTCTGTAGCCACCTAGCAACGGCAACGGCTCGGCGGTGGGCGTTTCACCCGGATTGCCAACCGACTCTTCCGCAGGCGTACAGGCCAGGAGCGTCGGCAGCAGGGTGGCCGCGATGATCGCGCGCATCGGTCATCTCCTTCTGTTGGACAGCTGCATTCTAGGCGGGATCTTGCGAAACGCCACTGCCCTGTGGCCACGCTCGATGGGCACGACTGGCCGCCTCGCGAGCAGCGCGTTTCTCAATGCGGGCGCAGGGCTTCCAATGCGTGCGCGTTTCGGCAAAATCCCGGCGCGCGAACCGGCGCCGCGCCGCACCCCGATTGCCCTCCGAGCCACCGCTGGCAGGAGTCCACATGCGGACATGTCCGGCAGACATCCACAAGGTCACGATATTGGTCGGGGCTCAGCCGCCCCTCCTTCAGCGCACGCGTGAAGTTCAAACCGATCGAGCGGCCGACGCTGCGGGTCAACCAGAAATGCAGGTCGCTGTCACCGGGCACGGGGGTGCATTTTCCCGTCGCGCCTTTGGAGTGGTGTCCCGGGAATTCGGATGCAGCCCCCTTTGCCATCGGTTCAGGCGACCGCCGCGGGCTTGTCCGCCTCCTCCTGCGCCACCCTGAGTGCGGCGAAGAGCTTGGCGTTCACGCAGGTTTCCGGTGCGGCATCGATTTCTGGATTCTCCTGCAACCAGTGCGGACACTCTCCGGCCCATTCGCAGCCACGGCACTTCTGGACGGTGTTTGCCCATCCTTCCTGATTGAAGCGGCCTTCCTCGATGGCACCTTGCAGATCCACACCTGCAGCCTTCGCCATGCTGAGCGCCAGCCAGTAATGATCGCGTTCCGAGCCGAGTGGTCTCATGTCCTGATCCTATTCTGTCCCGTCCTGTTCCGTGGACGTCAGCTTGCACACCAATTGCCCAGCGACATTGATGCAGGTCAAGGCGCCCCCCTGAGAGCCGTGATGCAGCCCGCCATGCGAGAATCGAATACCTTTTCGGTGACAAAACGCCCAAAAACACAGCACTCAGAGAAGCATGACGCTCATGCGCCGCAGCGACGCGCCGGAACCGGTGGTGGCTGACAGCGCAATCGGCAGGCGCTATTGTCAGCCCATGTTTACCATCGAGCACGAATTCGACGCGACCGTGATCACTCTGGTCGACGAGGCGCCCGCCCCGATCCAGGAGGATATCACCGTCAACGCGTTCGAGGATTGCGTCACCGTCGAGCAACTAGACCCGCGCAGCGATACGGTGCAGAAGATCACTCTGTCGCTACAGCAATTGCGCGACCTCTCGGCGGCGCTCGACCTGCCGGAGGGCATCTATCGCCTTCGGCGCGGAACGCCCGAGCCTTAGCGCCCGCTGCACCGCGGGATCCGGCTATCGCGCATCGCCACCTGCAGCGGAGGGATCGGTACAGGCGTTCAGATGGGCCGTCTCCTCGCCGGCCGTCGCAAGGAGGCGGATGGCATCGGAATAGCCAAGCTCCCTGTCGAACCGCCCCGTGCACAAGAATATCAGGACCTGCGCGATCACCAGAGGATTGGTCATCATGAACGTATGGGTCGTGTCGAGGACCAGGTGGTCAGCCATACCTGCAGCCCGGGTCGCGTCGACAGCAACCTTTCCATCGTCCCGCCCGGGGATAACGGCGGAATAGATCGGGTTCAGCGAAAGGCGCCCTGCCAGCACGCCGGCCTCGAATGGAAGCGGCCCGAGTCTGGCCGGCAGGTCTGCGGCACCGGTGCCGAGCTGTCCGCCGGCCGGCCCGTTTACCCAATCGAACACCACATTTCCATCGAGCCAGTCCACCAGTTCGGACCCTGCATTCGGCGGCGCAAGCAGCACCGCGCGGCCGATCCGATCCGCGCGCGCCGGGTCTTCCGCCCATACCCGCAGGAGAATCCCGCCGAGCGAGTGGGTTACGAAGTTGACAGGCGCGTCAGACGGGCAGCGCGCGACCGCTGCATCGATTTCTGCGGTCAGCGCCTCCACCGGAGCCTCGGTTGACGGGTATCCGATGTTCACAACCGTCGCACCGCTCCGGCTCAACGCCAGTTCCAATGGCAGCATGGAGTTCGACGTTCGCGCGAGCCCATGAAGCAGCACGACGCAGCCCGCCAACGACGGGGCCGGGAGCCAAAGCAATGACGCCAGCAGGAGGATAAACCGCATCATTCTGCCGATGTAGGAATTCTGCGCCGCACCGTCCAGCTTGGCCCGCATCCAACGCGGTCAGGGGGCCTTGCCTGTCCCGGCATTGCCGCGTTGTGGCACCAATATCCCGATGGCGATACCGCCTAGAACAAGGGCCGCGGCAATTACAAATCGTATTGTCAGAGCTTCGCCGAGCAGCACCATGCCACCGGCCATGGCGAGGATCGGAACCGAAAGCTGCGCAAGCGCGGCGACGCTGGCCGCAAGCCGTGGCAGTACGAGGTACCACAGCGCATAGCCGAGCCCGGAGGTTACGACACCCGATATCACCGCCAGCCCTATACCGGCCGGGCGGGTGCCTACGGTGTCTTGCGCGAGGCCGGCAGGCATAAACAGCGTCAGCAGCACGGCGACCGGCGCGGCAAGGGCGAAGTTGGCGGCCGTCGCAGGAAGCGGCGCACCGGCCCGTTGCCCGGCAAGCGAGTAGAGCCCCCATCCCAGGGCCGCGGCCAGCATGAGACCTGCATGGAGGGCCGACGGGGCCGCCCCGCCCTGCGGCCAGAGCAGCCAGCAGAGCCCCGCGAAGGCGAGTGCGGCTCCTGCCCATCGGGCCAGGGGAATTGGCTGGCCGGCAACGACTGCCCCGGCGAACATTGTCACCTGCACCCCGCCAAACAGGATCAGCGCACCGGTCCCGGCGTCGATGGCCAGATAGGCGACGGAGAAACCCACCATGTAGATTGTGAGCGAAAGCACACCGATCCCGCGTCCCTTGCCACGCCAAGGGACCGCTCCGCGCTGCAACCAGACCATAATACAGAGCGCGAGCGCGCCGGATAAGAGCCGGATCGCGGCAAAGGGCAATGCGCCGATGAGCCCGTCGGCAAGCGCAAGCCGGGTCAGGAGGGAATTGGCCGCAAAGGCCAGCATCGCAAGAGTGACGAGAAGCGGGAGCTGCATCCGGACAGCCTAGCTGCGCTTGCGTCGACGCGACAGGCCGTATCGCGTCGCTTTCCGCGCAGGGTGTTTGCGCTTCGGACCCTTTCGGGACGTGCGGCGCCCACCCGGACACCGCCCCGATGTCTCGGACGATCTCGGCCAAATGGAGCGGAGGCCGCACGGCCCGTTCCAATACCGCGACGCAGCGGTGCAGATCGCGTCCGAGCAGGCAATCCCGGTGCAGCAACGAAATCCGCAGAATCCGGCCGACAACCACCGACCGTCTGAGTGGGCAGGCGCTGGAATGCCGGTAGCCATGTTCGTCCCAGGGAGGGACTCAAAATCGCTGAGGCGCGGGAGCACCAAACGAAAAAGGGGCCGCGATACGCGACCCCTTCTCCAAGGTATTCCGGCTACGGACAGATTACATCATGCCGCCCATGCCGCCCATGTCGGGCATGCCGCCACCCGGTGCACCGGCGCCCGGCTTCTCGGGCTTGTCGGCAACCATGGCTTCGGTGGTGATCAGGAGCGAGGCCACCGAGGCGGCGTCTTCCAGGGCAGTACGAACCACCTTGGCAGGGTCGATCACACCGAATGCGAACATGTCGCCGTATTCCTCGGTCTGAGCGTTGAAGCCGAAGGCGGCGTCATCGCTCTCACGGATCTTGCCGGCCACGACCGAGCCGTCGACACCGGAGTTCTCGGCGATCTGGCGCAGCGGAGCTTCCAGAGCCTTGCGGACGATGGCGATACCGGCGTTCTGGTCGGAGTTGGCGCCTTCGAGACCGACAAGCGCCTTGGCACCCTGAACCAGGGCGACACCGCCGCCGACGACGACACCTTCCTGAACCGCGGCGCGGGTAGCGTTCAGCGCGTCATCGACGCGGTCCTTGCGCTCTTTCACTTCCACTTCGGTCATGCCGCCGACGCGGATGACGGCAACGCCGCCGGCCAGCTTGGCAACACGTTCCTGCAGCTTCTCACGATCGTAGTCCGAGGTGGTCTCTTCGATCTGCTGACGGATCTGGGCGACGCGGGCCTCGATCTCGGCCTTCTCACCGTGACCGTCGACGATGGTGGTCTCGTCCTTCGTGATCGAGATACGCTTCGCGGTGCCGAGCATATCCATGGTCACGTTCTCGAGCTTCATGCCGAGATCTTCGGAGATCACCTGTCCGCCGGTCAGGATCGCGATGTCCTGCAGCATGGCCTTGCGGCGGTCGCCGAAGCCCGGAGCCTTGACGGCGGCAATTTTCAGGCCGCCACGCAGCTTGTTGACGACGAGCGTGGCCAGAGCCTCGCCTTCGACATCCTCGGCGATGATAAGGAGCGGTTTGGCGGACTGGATCACCGACTCAAGGAGCGGCACCATCGGCTGCAGCGAGGAGAGCTTCTTCTCGTGCAGCAGGATGAGGCAGTCTTCCAGCTCGGCAATCATCTTGTCGGGGTTGGTGACAAAATAGGGGCTCAGGTAGCCGCGGTCGAACTGCATGCCTTCGACGACCTCGGTCTCGGTCTCAAGGCCCTTGTTCTCCTCGACGGTGATGACACCCTCGTTGCCGACCTTCTGCATCGCGTCGGCGATCTGACGGCCAATTTCGGCCTCGCCATTGGCGGAGATGGTTCCGACCTGAGCGACTTCGTCGCTGTCGGTCACGTCGCGCGACGACGACTTGATGGTCTCGATGACCTTGCCGACGGCGAGATCAATGCCGCGCTTGAGATCCATGGGGTTCATGCCGGCAGCAACCGACTTGAGGCCTTCGCGGATGATCGCCTGAGCCAGAACCGTGGCGGTGGTGGTACCGTCACCGGCCTCGTCGTTGGTGCGGGAAGCGACTTCCTTCACCATCTGCGCGCCCATGTTCTCGAACTTGTCTTCCAGCTCGATTTCCTTGGCGACGGTTACGCCGTCCTTGGTGATGCGCGGGGCACCGAAGGATTTCTCGATGACAACGTTGCGGCCTTTCGGGCCGAGGGTCACCTTGACCGCGTCGGCCAGGATGTTGACGCCCTTGAGCATCTTGTTGCGGGCATCGGATTCGAACTTGACGTCCTTAGCAGCCATGAATTGCTACTCCTGAATTCTGTTGGATTTCGAAAGGTGCGAGACCGGGGATCAGGAAATGATGCCCAGGATGTCGCTTTCCTTCATGATCAGCAGATCCTTGCCGTCGAGCTTGATCTCGGTGCCGGACCACTTGCCGAAGAGGATCTTGTCGCCTTCCTTGACGTCCATCGCGATACGCTCGCCGTCTTCGTCGCGGGCGCCAGCGCCCACGGCGATCACGAGCCCTTCGGCAGGCTTTTCCTTGGCGCTGTCGGGGATGATCAGGCCGCCAGCGGTTTTCTCGTCGCTTTCGACTCGCTCGACCACGACCCGGTCATGCAGCGGAGTAAATGCCATGTCGGAACGCTCCTACGTTCTTGTGTTTCACTCGATTATCACTCGCGTCTGGCGAGTGCTAACGACGGGGAGATAGGAGAGCGCTCGAGTCGTGTCAACAGCCGACTCGGCACAAATGTCACGACATGATGGACTGCCGAATTCCGGCTTTGGATTCCAGCCCTGTTGTGTTAGGCAACCGCATCTCGTGACCAATGCGAGGAGGACCCAGAATGAAGAGCACTCTTACTCTCGCCTGCTGAGCAGGTCGCAGCCCTTCCAAGACGCAGGCTCGGCGCCCGCGTTCCTCCCCAAGAGACGAGAATCCCCATGACGAGCCCGTGGCGGCACCGACTGGCCGACTGAGCGACTAGTTTCTCAGGCACGCCCACGCGTGTCTCGAGCACCGCGCCAGCGTTACCGCACCGGGAATCGTTCCTTTTTTCAATCCACCTGCTCAAAGCACAATTCCAACGGAGGTGTCTTTCATGACTGCCATCAGCCTTTGTCGAACCGATTACCCGCAGGCGCTCTGCGCCCGTACGTGTCGCTCCATAGGAGCCGCAAGCAGACAGATCACAATGATATTCGAGGCCCCCGATGACCCTGCCAATTCTCTTGCCGGAACCAGCCCATCTGGTCCGGTCCCGTATTGATCCTGACCTCGCACCGCATCCCGCGCTCGACTCGGTCGATTGGCGCGCTGGCCCGGCCGTCCGCGCGGAAATCGAGGCCCGGTTGCTCGAAACCGACGCGTTGCCGCTCACAAGGCCTGCTGGCCTGCGCGCGCGCATGTGGGCGTGGCTCCCCGAGTTCCGGCTTTGGCTCAGGTCAATGCCGCTTCCCTAACCCCCGGTGTCCCCGCCCTGCCATCGTCAGGGCGGGGTGTCCGACATCGGCCACCATGCGGCCGTAGCGTCCGCGCCGTCGTAACTCGATGTGTCAAAAGCCGATCGGCGGAAATCGAAACTCCGCGTCCCGGCGACCGTAGCTCAGACGTAGGTATGCTTGCGCCAATCATACTCAGACGCGGGGTGCCGGTCCGCGTTTACCGGGCAATGCCCCTTTAGTTCCCGTTTGGTGGGTCGGTCAGCAGGTTGATCAGCGTTGCTCCGACGATCCAGATTGCAAGCATCAGAAAGACGGCCACCGCCGGAGCATAGAACTGCCCGACAAATCCACCCAGTCCGACCACCAATCCCACCGCACCATTGACGCCTTGCAGTTCCCGTCGCTTGTATTTCAGGTCCATTGATGCACGCCTCCCCAGACGGTCAACGATTGATACGCCGCACCATAGGATCCCATGGGGAAAGCCGCATTGATTCCGATCAGGAATCCCTGCCGGATCCGGGCGTGTTTTGCGACGCATCATTGCAGGGGCGGCGTCGCTGCCGTCGCCGCCAAACAATTCTCACTCCGCCCATCGAGCCACCCCGGAGCGGGTTTGCGCGATTGTCGTCATGTCCCGTGAAGGGCAAACGACGCGAATTGTCTTACACCCGGAGAGGCGGAACGGACCGGAAAGGAGCAAAATCGATTCGAGCGACGCGCTTGCCGCAACGCGGAACTGACGCTGGACGCGGTTTGGGAATGACCTTTGCGCTTTGGGCTCCAGAAAGACGGCGTTCCTCAGATTCGGCGATATCTCAATACGATCGCCACGTCGCCCCGCCAACGACGGCATCCCCCCGGCCCGGCGTCCGCGTGGGCGATTGGATATGGCGCACCGGGTGAAGCGCACCGCCCAATTGCCGCACCGCAGCATTTGTTGCCCTCCCGCGCCCAATCGCCTCATGACAGCCCGCCGCAGCGGACCTATAAGGGCGGCGATTTGCACCACAGAAGCGGATGACTTCCATGACCATCAAGGTTTTCGGCCACAAGGCCCCCGACACCGATTCCACCGGCTCCCCGATCATCTGGGCCTGGTACCTCTCCGAGATCAAAGGCACGCCCGCCGAGGCCAAGTTGCTGGGTGAACCCAACACCGAAGCGGCTTTCGTGCTGGAGCGCTGGTCGCTTGACAAGCCGGAGATCATCGAGGCCGCCGGCGAAGGCGACCCCTGCGTCGTGGTCGACACCAACAACCCCGCCGAACTGCCGGCCGATATCAATGACTGCGACCTGCTGCAGATCATCGATCACCACAAGCTGACAGGCGGCATCGAGACCAAGTCGCCCATCGACATCACCATGCGCCCGCTGGCCTGCACCGCCACCATCATGCATGACCTGATGGGCGAGGACGCCGCCAAGATGCCCGAGGCCATCAAGGGCGCGATGCTCTCCTGCATCCTCTCTGACACGATGGAATTCCGCTCGCCGACCACCACCGATGTCGACAAGTCGCTGGCCGAAAGCCTCGCCGCCGATCTGGGCATCGACATGGGCGCCTATGCCTCTGAAATGTTCGCAGCCAAATCCGACGTCTCCGCCTTCTCCGATGCCGAGCTGATCCGGATGGACTCCAAGATCAACGAAGTGGACGGCGTGAAGTTCCGCGTCTCCGTGCTGGAAACCACCGCGCCGCAGATCCCGCTCGACCGCAAGGCCTCCATCGTCGAAACCATGGCCACGGTCTGCGAGGAAGACGGCGTCGATCACGTGCTGCTCTTCGTCATCGACATCCTCAAGGAAGAGGCCACGCTGCTGATCCCCAACGATGTGGTGAAAGGCGTCGCCGAAAAGAGCTTCGGCGCCACGGTCGAGGGCGACAGCGTCGTGCTGCCGGGTATCCTGAGCCGTAAGAAGCAGATCATTCCGTCGCTCAAGGTGTGAGCCTCGGTTCGTTTGCGAAACGTCGCTCCCGGCCAACCGGCCGGGAGCCTGCGTGAGGACGTTGCGCAACGTCACGCGTTGACCCGATCCGCGCGCATCCCAACTATACCGCGATGCGCGATGCCCCTTTCCTCCCTGCCGCTGAACTGCTGACACGCCAGCGTACCGCGTTCCTGAACGAGGGGGCGCCAGATTTGGCGCATCGTCGCGCGGCGCTTGCCCGCCTCAAGACCGCCGTGCTTGGACATCGTCGCCGACTCGAAGCCGCGGCCGAAGCGGATTTCGGACGGCGCGCACCGATCGAAACGGCTTTGACTGATCTCGTGCCGGTTGTGCAGTCCATCACGCACATGCGCCGGCACCTCGACCGCTGGATGCGCCCCGAACGGCGCCGCGTCGGCCTCCTGATGCAGCCGGGCCGGGCAGAGGTCCGCTACCAGCCGCTTGGCGTGGTCGGCATCATGTCCGCCTGGAACTACCCCGTCAGTCTTGCATTGGTGCCCCTGGCCACTGCCCTTGCCGCCGGCAATCGTTCCCTCGTCAAACTCTCCGAGAAAGCGCCCGCCACCGCCGATGCGCTCGCGACACTGCTCTCGGACACCTTTGATGAAACTGAGGTTGCTGTGGTTACCGGTGGTCCGGAGGTTGCGGGGTCCTTCGCCGCCCTGCCCTTCGATCACCTGTTCTTCACGGGCTCCACCGCGATTGGCCGAAAGGTTGCCCAAGCCGCGGCCGCAAACCTGACACCCGTCACGCTGGAACTGGGCGGAAAATCTCCGGTGATCCTGACTGCGGACGCAGATCCAGGGCTTGCGGCGCGCGATTTGGCCTTCGGCAAGATGACCAATGCCGGGCAAACCTGCATCGCGCCCGACTATGTTCTCGCCGCGCCGGAACAGATTTCGCCCCTCGTGGAGGCGTTTGCCCGCGCCGTGCAAACCGCTGCCCCCGATGGTCTGGCGAGCCCAGACCTGACCACGCTTCTGGACGAGGACGGGTTCGCACGGCAACGCGCCCTGCTGGAAGACGCCAAGGCTCACGGCGCGCGGATCGTCGAGTGCCTGCCGCAGGATGCATCTGCCCACGCGAGGGCGTTTGCGCCAACGCTGGTTCTCGATGCCGCGCCCAAGATGCGGCTGATGCAAGAAGAGATCTTCGGCCCGCTCCTTCCAGTGGTCGCCTGCAACTCGACTGAAACAGCGATTACCTTCGTCAACGCACGCCCGCGACCGCTCGCACTCTATGTCTACGGCCACGACCGAGCGGCAATTGACGCTGTGCTGTCCCGGACCACCAGCGGAAACGCCGCCGTGAACGGGGTGATGCTGCACTACGCTGTCGACACCCTGCCGTTTGGCGGCGTGGGAGACAGCGGCATGGGCGCCTACCACGGAAAAGAAGGGTTCCGGCGGCTCAGCCACGCCAAGGGCGTCTTCCGCCCGGCGTCAAGGCACCCGTCCCGGCTGGCCCGTGCGCCGTACGGAAAGCTGGCGCGTCTCGCGGCCCGCCTCGTCCTGCGCTGAGGCGTCACGCCCGGCACGCTGGCCTGCCCCTACCCCGCCACTCACGGCTGCGGTATAGCCCTGCCAAGCGCAACCGATAGCGCCCAAACCAGAGCCGGGAGACCACCGTGACACGTATCATCGAGCAATTCGCCGAGATCTCCCACATGTACGACGCGGCCTTCGTCGATCTCTGGGGATGCATGCACAACGGGATTGCGGCCTTTCCCGATGCGATCGCCGCTTGCCGCGCGTTCCGTGCCGCGGGAGGGCGCATCGTCATGCTCACGAATGCGCCGCGCCCGCGCGCGACCGTGGCCAAGCAGATGGCCCGGCTCGGCATCCCCGAAGATGCGTGGGACAGTATAGCCACCTCCGGCGATTCCGCACGGCTGGCGATGTTCTCCGGCGCTGTGGGGCGACGCGTCTATCATATCGGGGAGCCCAAAGACGATCCGTTCTTCGAGCCGCTGCACATGCTGGAAAACCCGGTCGATATCTCCCGGGTGCCGCTTCAGGAGGCTGAGGGCATCGTCTGCACAGGCCCGTTCGATCCGCATGCGGACCCTTCGGTGAACCGTTCAGACTTCCTCTATGCCAAGACCAAGGGCATGAAACTGCTCTGCGCCAACCCCGATGTGGTCGTCGACGTGGGAGAGAAACGCCAGTGGTGCGCTGGTGCTCTCGCGGAACTGTACACCGAGATGGGCGGCGAAAGCCTCTATTTCGGAAAACCGCATCCGGCGATCTACGACCTCGCCCGTCGTCGGCTGGCGGAGTTCGGACAGGTACCGGACGACCGAATCGTCTGTGTCGGTGACGGCATCGCGACGGATGTGAAAGGCGCGCTCGGGGAGGGTCTCGACTGCGTTTTCATCACGGGAGGCCTTGCGGCTGAGGAAACTCTGACGCGACGTAATCCGGACGCTGAGGCGCTCGATACCTACCTCGGCGCGCATCAAATGTCGGCGAGCTATGCCCTCGGCCTGTTCCGGTGATTATCGGAAAAACGCGTTTCGGGACCCGTTTTCGGTGCGTTAGCGCCGCGCTGCGGCAATTTTAGCGCTGCCACGCAGCAATTTGCGATTTTGCAGCGGCCGCCATAGGATTGTCGCAAAGCTGCGAAACTTTGTTGCCGGTTAACCATTCCTAAGTTGCGCTTTGTTTCTCTCTGCATTGCAGCAGAGCGCGAATTCCGGTAGGACGGCGCCAGCAAAGCAAGGAACAATGATGATGCTCGACAATGACTCCGGCAGCACGATCTTCCTCGAGGATCTTGAGATCGGCATGAAGCGTGATCTGACGAAGCTGATCACGGATGAGGACATCGAGAAGTTCGCTGAGGTTTCCACCGACCATAATCCGGTTCACCTTGACGAGGAGTACGCCAAGGAAACCATGTTCCAGGGCCGCATCGCCCACGGCATGCTCACGGCTGGATTGATCTCGGCCGTGATCGGCGAGCAGCTTCCCGGTCACGGAACGGTCTATCTCGGCCAGACGCTCAAGTTCATGGCCCCCGTGCGCCCGGGCGACATTGTGTATGTGGAAGTCGAAGTGGCCGAGATCGACCACAAGAAGCGCCGCGTGAAGTTGTTCACACAGGCCAAGATCGGCGAGACAGTGGTGCTGCGCGGTGAGGCCAACGTGCTCGCGCCGTCCCGCAAGCTGGACTGACCGACAAGCCGGAACCGCGGCTTGCGCTCCCCCTTCGCCGCCGCTAGGGGATGCCCATGAAGCGGATCACCTCCCTGTCCGATGTCTCGACATCCGATCGCGGCGCCTATGCCGCGATTGGCAATTTCGATGGCATCCACCTCGGTCACCAGGCCGTGCTGGACCTGACCCGCAAGGCCGCGCACGCTGCCGAAGCGCCGCTTGGTGTTCTGACGTTCGAGCCACACCCGCGCGAGGTCTTCCGTCCCGAGGATCCGCCCTTCCGGCTGATGAACGCCGAGGCCCGCGCCCACCGCCTGAGCAAGCTGGGCGTTGATGTTCTCTTCGAACTTCCCTTCGACAAACCGCTGTTCGGGCTAACCGACGCGGAGTTCTGCGAGCAGGTGATCGTGGATGGCCTGGGATTGTCCGGAGTCGCCGTTGGCGCCGATTTCTGTTTCGGCAAGGGTCGTGGCGGCAACGTCGCGAGCCTACGTCAGGCGGGCGATGCGCTCGGCTTTTCGGTCACCGCAGCCGAGCTTCTGCACCTAGAGGCCGAAGGGGAACGGGTGTCGTCTACGGCGATCCGCAACGCACTCGCCGAGGGAGAGGTCCACAAGGCCGCGAGCATGCTGGGGCATTGGCACCGCATCGAGGGGCCGGTGGAGCACGGCGCCAAGCGCGGCCGCAAGCTCGGCTACCCCACGGCAAACATGAGCATCGCCGGGCTGCACCCTCCGCGCTACGGCGTCTACGCCGTCCTGGTCGAGGTGGTGACCGGCCCGCATGCGGGCAACTACCGCGGTGTCGCGTCGCTTGGCGTGCGGCCGATGTTCGGCGAGAGCGTAGCCAATATCGAAACGCATCTCTTCGATTTTTCCGGAGACCTCTACGACGCCCACCTCTCCGTTGGCCTGGTGGCGTATCTACGTCCGGAAATGAAATTCGACGGCGTCGACCGCCTCATCGCGCAGATGGATGCCGACAGTCTCCGCGCACAAGAGATCCTCTCCGGCATCCCGATCACGGGCTTTCCAGACACCGGAGTCCGGTCGAAATGACCGGAACGTCGTCACAAAACGACCGGAAGACTGCACAGAAGGCGGTCCACGCCCGTCGTACACCCCCAAAAGCCCGCCGATCCGGGAAAACGACCGGAGAAACGACCGATACGACCGGCGCGAACGACCGAAACTCGATCCGGCCAAGGTTCTGGGAGAGATTTCCCCTCGACAGGTTGAAACCCGCCGAGTGGGAGGCCCTCTGCGACGGCTGTGGGAAATGCTGCCTGAACAAGCTGGAGGACGAAGACACCGGCGAGGTCGCCTTCACCCGCGTGGCCTGCCGCCTGCTCGACGACGCGACGTGCCGGTGCACGCATTACGAGATCCGGCATCAATTCGTCCCCGATTGCGTAACGCTTTCCGCAGAGACCATCGCCGCCAATGCCTACTGGATGCCCGAGACCTGCGCCTACCGGCTGCTGGCGGAGGGCAAGCCGCTTTACCCGTGGCACTACCTCATCTCCGGAGACCGGGAGAGCGTCCACGCGGCTGGCGCGTCGGTACAGGGGATCACGCTTTCGGAGTTCGACGTGGCCGAAGAGGATTGGGAAGACCACATCCTCGCAACCGATTGACGGCGCCTTGATTGCGCAGTCCGGCGCCGGATCGCCGCCCGGCGTCATTCGATGGACGTCCGTACACCTTTTTCACGCCGATTAACGTGACGTTAGATCGACTCCCCTACACCGGTCCGGACATCTCCTAGCCTGGACGCTTTCAATGCTTCGTTCCATCCTCTCCAAACTCTCAACCCGTATCTACGGAATCGTCGCGCTTGCCACGCTGCTTCTGGCGATCCTGTCGGAAATCCTCCTGACGCTTGCCGTCGAGAGTGCGTATGACTCCAGCGAACGCCACCTCGGCGACGTGGTCGAAACGGCCCTCAGCGCGCTGGAATCCATCCAAACGCGCGTCGAGCATGGCGAGATCACGCAAGAAGAGGCAATGGCCCTGGGGGCAGAGTCGCTGACCGCGATCCACTACGACGAGAACGGGTACATTTTCGCCTTCGACGACGACTTCATCGTGAAGGCCCTGCGCCCGAAACCGGAATGGGTGGGAACCGACAAGGCTGACTACACCGATGCGAACGGCCTCAAGCTCTACCAGGCAATCCGCGAGTCCGCGCTCGATGGCGGTTCGGGGGCGGTCACCTACCAGTTCTTCAAGCCGGAGTCCGATATTCCGGAGGAGAAGCTGAGCGTCGCCCGCTACTTCGAACCCTGGGGCTGGGTCGTCGGGACCGGCAGCTACACCGCGGATGTCCGCGAGAGCCTTGCACACCTGCGCCACGTCAGCCTTGGTGCGCTCGGTGCCGGGCTCGTCGCCCTCATCGTCCTGTCGACGCTGCTTGGTCGCAGCGTGACGCGCCCGCTCAACGGCCTGATTCATCGCATGGAGGAAATGAAGGACGGAAACGTCGACGCACCGGTGCCGTATCACGAGGCACAGGGCGAGATCGGGGAGATGGCCCGCGCCATCGACGTGTTCAGGCTGGCGCTCGTGGAACGCGCGCAGTTGGAAACCGAGCAGGCCGCCAAGGACGCCGAGATCGCGCGGCAGCGGGAAGCCGCGCTGGAGCAGGAACGCGAAATGCAGCGCCGCGAGGCCGAAGAAACGGAACGCCGCCACCAGGAGGAAGCACGGCAGCAGGCCGAACGGGACGCGCAAAGGGCCGAGGCGGAGGCCGAACGCGAGCGCAATCGGGCCGAGCAGGAGACGGTCGTGTCCAGCCTCGCAGGTGCATTGAGCGCGATGTCGCAAGGAGACCTCAGCACGCGCATCGACCAGACCTTCCCGCCTGCCTACGAGGGTCTGCGCAAGGATTTCAACGAGGCCACCGCGAAAATGGCAGAGTTGATCGGCTCGATCGTGGAGGGATCGCAATCCATCCTGCTGGAGACGGAGAACCTGAACACCGCAGCGGTCGAACTCAGCCGCCGGACGGAATCCCAGGCCGCGTCGCTCGAAGAAACGGCTGCGGCAGTCACGGAACTGACCTCGTCGGTGGAAAGCTCCACCGTTGGCGCCCGCGAGGCAGCCGAAACGGTAACGCGGACGAAGGACCGCTCGGTCGCCGGACGCTCCGTTGTGGAACGCACAATCGGCGCGATGACCGAGATTGCCGAAAGCTCTGGCAAGATCTCGAAGATCACCGGCGTCATCGACGACATTGCGTTCCAGACGAACCTGCTGGCGCTGAATGCCGGGGTCGAGGCGGCCCGAGCCGGCGACGCCGGTCGCGGCTTCGCGGTGGTGGCCTCGGAGGTGCGTGCGCTCGCACAACGCTCCTCGGACGCGGCCCGGGAAATCGCACAGCTCATCTCGACCTCCGGTCAGCAGGTCAAGTCCGGCGTCGAACTGGTGAACGATTCCGGCGAGTCGCTGGCGGAAATCGAGAAACTCGTGACCGAGATTGACGGGCTGGTTGGCACGATCGCCGAATCCTCGGTCCAGCAGGCTACCGGCCTGAGCGAGATCTCTACGGCGATGAACCAGCTTGACCAGGTCACACAGCAAAACGCCGCGATGTTCGAGGAAACCAACGCCGCCGTGCAGGCCCTCAAGACACAGGCCACGGCCCTCGAACGCGACGGGGCGAGCTTCACGCTGGATCGCGGCGCGACGGCGTTGCGCATCGCCTCCTGAGGGATCGGCCTCCGACGACAGGGCCCGCTTCGGCGGGCCTTTTCATTCCCTCTCCCGGCCACTAGACCGGTGCCATGTATTTCGCATCCGACAATTGCGGCCCCGTCCACCCGAAAGTACTCGAATCGCTGACGTCGGCCAATGCCGGGTATTCCCCCGCCTATGGCGATGACCGGCTGACCAGAGAGGTAACCGAGCGTGTGCGGGAGGTGTTCGACGCCCCCGACGCGGCGGTTCATCTGGTAACGACGGGATCGGCGGCCAACACGCTCCTGCTGGCCAGCCTGACCGCGCCCTGGCAAACGGTCTTTTGCAGCCGTGTCGCCCACATCCATGAAGACGAGTGCAACGCGCCGGAATTCTTCACCGGCGGCGCGAAACTCACGCTGGTGGAGACGGAGAACGGGCAGATGACGCAAGACGGCCTCGCGGCCGCCATTGCCGCCGAGGAGACGCGCGGCGTACACGGCCCGCAGCGCGGACCGGTTTCGCTCACCCAGGCGACCGAAAAGGGCACGGTGCACGACCTGGAAACGCTTCGCGGGCTCACGGCAATCGCGCGCGCTCATGGCCTGCCCGTACACATGGACGGGGCGCGATTTGCCAATGCGCTGGCAACGCTCGGCTGCCAGCCTGCGGAGATGTCGTGGAAGGCCGGTGTGGACGCGCTGAGCTTCGGCGGCACGAAGAACGGGTTGATGGGTGTCGAGGCGGCGATCCTCTTCGACGGCGAACGACTCTGGGAGTTCGAACTCCGGCGCAAGCGTGGCGCTCATCTGATGTCCAAACACCGCTTCCTTGCCGCACAGATGCTGGCTTACCTTGATAGTGGCCTCTGGCTGGAACTGGCGAGCGCCGCCAATGCCGCCTGCCGCCGCCTGGCCGACGGGCTGCGCAGTGCTCCCGGCGCGAACCTGATGTACCGCCCCGACGCGAATATCCTGTTCGCGCGCCTGCCGCGCGCCACGCACCGCCGGTTGTTCGCGGCCGGCGCCGAGTACCACCTGTGGGATGCGGCGCTCGATGGCGGCCCCGAGGATGAGCCGCTGGCCGCGCGCTTCGTGACCGACTGGTCGGCCCGGGACGCCGACACGGACCGGTTTCTCGATCTGTTGTGAACAACCTGCCCGCCGGCGTCGCGCAGAGCGAGCGGAACACCCCATTGCGGCGGCGCGCAGGGGCGCCTATTTGCGTCACGAGGAAATTGACTTGAGGCTCCAATGGCCGGCCCACACCGATTCTGGAACATGATCGCACGGCGCTACGCGCGGATGCCGGTGCGCGACGAGGCTGCCTATCGGGAGAAGCTGCGGCTTGCGCAATCGTATTTCCAACCCGACTGGGAGGTTCTGGAAATCGGCTGCGGCACCGGGTCCACCGCGCTGGAACACGCCCCGCATGTTGCCCAGATCCGCGCCGTCGATTCCGCCGAGGCGATGATCGCCATCTGCCGCGAGAAGGCGGCGGCTGCGAAGGTCGACAACGTCCGGTTCGAACTGGGGAGTTTCGATACGCTCGACGTGCCGGACGGGAGCCTCGACGCGGTGCTTGCGATGAGCATTCTGCATCTGCTGGACGACCCAAGGGACGCCATTGCAAGGGTCTTCGCCATGCTGCGCCCCGGTGGCATGTTCTTGAGCAGCACGATCTGCCTGGCCGACATGAGCGCGCACGGCGGCAGCAGCGGATTCGTCATCCGGCGGGTTCTGCCGCTCGGGGCTGCGCTTGGCCTGCTGCCGCGAATGCAATGCCTTCACCGGGCGGACCTGCGCGGGGCGATGCAAGACGCAGGCTTCGACATCGAGCACGAGTTGCATCCGGACGACGATCCGTCGAAGGCCGTGTTTTTCGCCGCGCGCAAGCCGGCGCGCCCGGTCGGCTGAGGTCACCCGCGCGCCAGCTGCGCCCGGATTTGGGCCGCCACTTCGGCGGGATGCGTCAGCGGCAGCATGTGCCGCGCCCCGGCAATGGGTACGGATCGAGCATCCGGCAGACGCCGCGCGAGCGCCGCGACGATGGCCGCGATTGCCGGCGGGCTCTCCGTTCCCTCAGCGATCAGCACCGGAAGGTCGAGTGCCTCCAGCACGCCCGGGCGCAGCAGCCCCGCATCGTCGTCATAAAGGGCCGGCCATTGATCGGGCACGATGTGGATACGGGAGATCATGTCCTGCCGCTGCTCCGGCCGGACGTCCTCCCAGGCACGCCCCGTTCCCCAGGTGCCGGAGAAATACCGGGCCGCGCCTTCACGATCGTCGGCATCCAGGAACCGGTCGAGCCGGGCGACCTCCTCTCGCTGCGACGCCCAAAGCGGATGACCGCGAAGCGCGGCGAAGAACACCGGATCGATCATCGTCAGGGTTCTGACAAGATGCGGCTGCGCACAGGCCAGCCGCAGGGCGAGTACGGCCCCGAAGGAATGCCCCACCAGGTGCATCGGGGCATTGAACAGCGCCGAACAGGCTTCGAAGGCTGCCTGCATCACGTTGCCGCCCTGCCAGGGCGCAGCCGCCCCATGACCGGGCAGGTCCGGCGCGACAAGTCGCACGGACTCGTCCAACGCCGCGGCGACACCGGCCCAGGCGCCGCCGTGCCCCAGCATGCAATGCAGGGCGAGTACGGGCTCCGACCCCTGCCCGAAACGGCGCAGCGGCAGGCTGCCGCTCACAAGCGTCCGGCAAGATGGGCGTCGAGATCGTCCAGCCTGTCGTGGCCCCAGAACCGCTCGTCGCCGTCGGTGATATAGAATGGCGAACCGAAGACCCCGCGGTTCACCGCCTCTTCGAGGTTGCCGGCATAGGTTTCCGCCCCGGTAAGGAGGCCGGAATCGGCAAGGGTGGGGTCGAAGCCGCAATTGCCCAGGCATTCGCGTACGACGTCATCGGCGGCGATGTCCTTTTCCTCTGCCCAGACCGCGCGCAGAAACGCCTGCACCAATGGCCCGACGTCGCCTCCTGAAAGCTGCGCGGCGATGATGGCATAGGAGGACGGCGCGGCATTCGTCGGGAAATGCGCGGGCTTGAGGTTGATTGGCATGGACGCGCGGGCCGCCGCCCTGCGCAGATCCTGCAAACGGTAGGCGACACGGCCGGGTGCCCGATCCTTCGGAGGCGTTCCACCCGTACGGGGAAAAAGCGCAATGATGTCGATCGGCTTGTAGGTCACGCTCGCCCCGTGGGCGGCGGCGAGCTCTTCCAGCCGGTTGCCAGCAAGGTACGTGTAGGGCGAGAGGGTGGAGAAGAAATAGTCGATATGGGCCATGGTCGCCTCCTCAATTGCGACGGCAGCGTAGCGGGAGACATGTGGCGGGCAAGCCCTAATTGCCCGGGAAAACGCCCACCCGCCGCCGCCTGCGGCTGTCGAGGTTTCCATATGACCGGGCATAGGGTAACGCGAAGGCGTCACATGCCCGTTACGATTCCGACCACTCCGGAGCCTGCTGCCAATGCCCAACCACACCCAGCCGAAGCTGATTTCCGGCAATGCGAACCTGCCGCTTGCCAATGCGATCTCCCGCCGCGTCTCCATGAGCCGCGGCATGTCCGTCGGCCTTGTCGACGCACGCGTTGAACGGTTCAACGACCAGGAGATTTTCGTCGAAGTGTATGAGAATGTCCGTGGTGAGGACATGTTCATCATCCAACCCACGTCGAACCCTGCCAACGACAACCTGATGGAACTGCTGATCATGGCGGATGCGCTCCGGCGCTCCTCGGCGCAGCGCGTCACGGCCGTTATTCCCTATTTCGGCTATGCCCGGCAGGATCGCCGCGCGAAGGCGCGCACGCCGATTTCGGCCAAACTGGTGGCCAACATGATCGATGCAAGCGGCATCGACCGGGTGCTGACCATGGATCTGCACGCGGCGCAGATCCAGGGCTTTTTCGATATCCCGGTGGACAACCTCTATGCTTCGCCGGTCTTCGCGCTCGATATCAAGCACAAGTTCCGCAAGAAGCTCGACCGGGTCACGGTGATCTCGCCCGACGTCGGCGGCGTCGCACGCGCGCGGGAACTGGCAAGCCGCATCGGTTGCGCGCTGGCGATCGTGGACAAGCGGCGCGAGAAGGCGGGCGAAGTTGCCGAGATGACCGTGATTGGCAATGTAAAGGGCCAGACCTGCATCATCGTGGACGACATCTGCGACACCGCCGGTACATTGTGCAAGGCCGCCGACGTGTTGATCCAGGCCGGCGCGAAAGAAGTGCATTCCTACATCACCCACGGCGTGTTGAGCGGCCCGGCGGTCGGGCGGATCACCACATCGGCGATGAAGTCGCTTGTGATCACGGATTCCATTGAGCCGACCGAAGAGGTGCAGAAGGCGGAAAACATCCGCATCGTACCAACGGCGCCGATGTTCGCGCAGGCGATCCTCAATATCTGGAACGGCACCTCCGTGTCGTCGCTATTCGACCACGAGGCCCTGGCCGCGATCTACGAAGGCACGTACTGACGCCCACGGGTATTCGCCCGGGTCGAGCAAAATCGCGGGTCTGACCCGCGCCGCGCCTTACAGGTGCCAGTCGTCGTCGTGGGCGAGCTCGCCGATCGCGAGCCAGCTGGCCCGCACACGGGCAACCTGCGTGTCGCCCCAGGTGCGAAAGACCAGTTGGAAACCGGTTTCGGTGACGGCTTCGGTCGAGATATCCGCGCGCTGGTTGGAATCCCTGTCGATGTCCCACATCGCAAGGCCCGCATGGACCACGGGCGGTTGCCGGAACGGTTCCGAAAAGGCGATCTCCGCACGGGCAATGCGGGGGCCGGAGCCGGTCCACATGGGGCCACCGTGTTCAAAGTCGGCAAACAGGATCTTCTGCCCCTGCTCCACACCGATAAGATAATTGCGCAGTCGTTTCATCGCGACGACCATTGCAGCAGAAACCACTGCAAATTGGAACCATACGCGTCCGTTTTGCCCGGCAATGCCGCCTCGGCGCCCCGATGAACGAAAAACCCCGCGGCGCTGCCGCGGGGTTTGACACTGTTTGGGAACCTTGCCGCGCCCTTGGCGCAGCAGATTACTCCATCGCCTCCAGAAGGCTCACCAGGTCTGCGACGAGTTTCTCCGCCACATCCTTGGGATCGCCCTCGGCCTCGGCGGCGCGGGCGCGGGCCTCCTCGAGGAAGCCCTCCAGCGCCGCGCGGCTCTCGGCATCGCCGACGTAGGCGTGTTCGGCCAGAACCGAGGCACCCTCGGCGCTGATCTCGGCAAATCCGCCGGTGACGGCGAATTTACTCTCGCTGCCATCCGCGCCGGTGACCTTGACAAGGCCGGGCCGGAGCGTGGTGATGACCGGCGCATGCGCCGGCATCGCCGTCATGTCGCCCTCGGCGGCCGGGATCTGGACCTCGGTGGCCTCCAGCGACGCGAGCCGCTTCTCGGGGCTGACCAGGTCGAACTGCATCGTGTTGGCCATGGGGCCTCCTCCTTAGGCGGCTTCCGCGGCCATCTTCTCGGCCTTGGCCACCGCTTCCTCGATGTCGCCGACCATGTAGAAGGCGGCTTCGGGAAGGTGGTCGTACTCGCCGGCAACCACGGCCTTGAAGGACGCGATGGTCTTCTCGAGCGGCACCTGCACGCCCGGGAAACCGGTGAAGACCTGTGCCACGTCGAAGGGCTGGCTGAGGAAACGCTGGATCTTCCGGGCGCGGGCCACGACCAGTTTGTCCTCTTCGGAGAGTTCATCCATGCCGAGAATGGCGATGATGTCCTGCAGCGACTTGTAGCGCTGGAGGATCCCCTGCACGTCACGCGCGACCTGGTAGTGCTCCTCGCCCAGAACCGCTGGGTCCATCAGGCGCGAGGTGGAGTCGAGCGGGTCCACGGCCGGGTAGATGCCGAGTTCCGAGATGGCGCGCGACAGAACGGTCGTGGCGTCGAGGTGGGCGAAGGACGTGGCCGGCGCGGGGTCGGTGAGGTCGTCCGCAGGCACGTAGATCGCCTGCACCGACGTAATGGAGCCCGCCTTGGTCGAGGTGATGCGTTCCTGCATCGCGCCCATGTCGGTGGCCAGCGTCGGCTGGTAGCCCACGGCCGAAGGAATACGGCCGAGAAGCGCCGACACCTCGGAGCCCGCCTGGGTAAAGCGGAAGATGTTGTCCACAAAGAACAGAACGTCGGTGCCGGACTGGTCGCGGAACTGCTCCGCGAGCGTCAGGCCCGACAGGGCGACGCGCATCCGGGCTCCCGGAGGCTCGTTCATCTGGCCGTAGACCAGGGCCACCTGGGATTCTTCGAGGTTTTCCGGGTTGATAACGCCGGACTCGATCATCTCATGGTAGAGGTCGTTCCCCTCGCGGGTCCGCTCGCCAACACCGGCAAACACGGAGTAGCCCGAGTGCACCTTCGCGATGTTGTTGATCAGTTCCATGATGAGAACCGTCTTGCCCACGCCGGCGCCGCCGAAGAGGCCGATCTTGCCGCCCTTGGCGTAGGGCGCCAGCAGATCCACGACCTTGATGCCGGTCACGAGGATCTCGGATTCGGTGGACTGCTCGGCGAACTCCGGTGCCGGCTGGTGGATCGCGCGCGTTTCATCGGCTGCAATCGGCGCGCCCTCGTCCACCGGCTCGCCGACCACGTTGAGGATGCGTCCCAGCGTGGCGTTGCCGACCGGCATGGTGATCGGGCCGCCGCTGTCCTTCACGTCCTGGCCGCGCACGAGACCTTCGGTCGCGTCCATGGCGATGGTGCGCACGGTGTGCTCGCCCAGGTGCTGGGCCACTTCGAGAACCAGCCGCTTGCCGTTGTTGTCGGTTTCCAGGGCGTTCAGGATCTCGGGAAGCTCGCCGTCGAAGTGAACGTCGACAACGGCGCCGAGGACCTGGGTCACCTTGCCAATTTGGTTTTCCATGTCTGGTGTCTCCGGTTTCTCAGAGCGCCTCGGCGCCCGAAATGATTTCGATAAGCTCGTTGGTGATGGCGGCCTGACGCGAGCGGTTGAACTGGATCGTCAGCTTGTCGATCATTTCGCCCGCGTTGCGCGTGGCGTTGTCCATCGCCGTCATCCGCGCCCCCTCCTCGGAGGCTGCATTCTCCAACAGTGCGGTAAAGATCTGGGTCGACACGCCGCGCGGCAGCAGGTCGGCCAGAACGCCCTCTTCACTGGGTTCGTAGTCGTAGGGAGTCTTTGCCTCGTCGGCACTCTCTTCCGCGGCATCGAAGACAGCCGGGATGATCTGCGAAACCGTGGGTTCCTGGGCGATCACCGAAACGAACTTGTTGTAGAAGATGGTGCAGACATCGAAGTCGCCTGCCTCGTAGCGCGCCATCAGGTCCGCTGCGATGCCGGATGCATCCGTGTAGCCCACCTTCTTCACGTCGCTCATGTCGACGTGGTCGACGAAGAGCTCCGCGTAATCCCGCTTGAGCTGCTCGCGGCCCTTCTTGCCGACGGTCAGGATCTTCACCGTCTTTCCAGCGCCTTGCAGCTCCGTGATGCGCGTGCGCGCAGCCTTCACGATGGAGGAGTTGAAACCGCCGCACAAACCGCGCTCGGAGGTCATGACCACCAGAAGGTGCACCTGATCGGAACCCGTCCCGGACAGCAGCCGGGGCGCGTTGTCGGAGGCGCCCACGGCGGCAGCGAGGTCGCTCATCACGGCCTGCATCCGCTCGGCATAGGGCCGGGCGCTCTCGGCCGCTTCCTGTGCCCGCCGCAGTTTCGCGGCGGCCACCATCTGCATGGCCTTCGTGATCTTTCGCGTCGACTTGACGCTGTCGATCCTGTTTTTGAGATCCTTGAGACTGGGCATCTACCGCTCCCCGCTTACGCGAAGCCGTTGGCGTAGTCTTCCACCACAGCCTTGAGACGGTCGGCCGCGTCGCCCTTGATCTTCGGATCGTCGTTGGTGATCCAGTCCAGCAGGTCGCCATGCTTGGACCGGATGTGGGTCAGCAGGCCGGTTTCGAAGCGACCGACATCACCCACAGGGATCTTGTCGAGGTAGCCGTTCACGCCGGCGTAGATGACGCAGACGATTTCGGCGTTGGTCAGCGGCGAGTACTGGGGCTGCTTCATCAGTTCGGTCAGGCGCGCACCGCGGTTCAGCAGCTGCTGGGTGGCGGCGTCGAGGTCGGAGCCGAACTGGGCGAAGGCGGCCATCTCGCGGTACTGCGCGAGTTCCAGCTTCACCGGACCGGCGACGGACTTCATCGCGTTGGTCTGGGCCGAGGAGCCCACGCGCGACACCGACAGACCGGTGTTCACGGCCGGGCGGATACCCTGGTAGAACAGTTCTGTTTCCAGGAAGATCTGGCCGTCGGTGATCGAGATCACGTTGGTCGGAATAAAGGCCGACACGTCGCCGCCCTGGGTTTCGATGATCGGCAGCGCAGTGAGCGAACCGGCACCGTTGTCCTCGTTGAGCTTCGCGGCGCGCTCCAGCAGGCGGGAGTGCAGGTAGAACACGTCGCCCGGATAGGCTTCACGCCCCGGCGGACGGCGCAGCAGAAGCGACATCTGGCGATAGGACACGGCCTGCTTGGAGAGGTCATCGTAGATGATCAGCGCATGGCGGCCGTTGTCACGATAATACTCGGCCATCGCCGTTGCGGCGTAGGGCGCGAGGTACTGCATCGGCGCCGGGTCGGAGGCGGTGGCGGCGATGACGGTGGTGTACTCGATGGCGCCGCTCTCTTCGAGGCGCTTCACCAGCTGGGCCACGGTCGAGCGCTTCTGGCCGACGGCCACATAGAAGCAGTAGAGCTTCTTGCTTTCGTCGTCGCCGGCGGCGTCGTTGTAGGACTTCTGGTTCAGGATCGTGTCGAGCGCCACGGCGGTCTTGCCGGTCTGGCGGTCGCCGATGATCAGTTCCCGCTGGCCGCGGCCGATCGGGATCATGGCGTCAACCGATTTCAGGCCGGTTGCCATCGGCTCGTGCACCGACTTGCGCGGGATGATGCCGGGGGCCTTCACGTCCGCGACGCGGCGTTCGGCGAATTCGACGGCGCCCTTGCCGTCGAGCGGGTTACCGAGCGCGTCAACCACGCGGCCCAGCAGGCCGTCGCCAACGGGCACGTCCACGATGGCATTGGTGCGCTTGACGACATCGCCTTCCTTGATGTCGCGGTCGGAGCCGAAGATCACGATACCGACGTTGTCGATTTCGAGGTTCAGCGCCATGCCCCGGATGCCGCCGGGGAATTCCACCATCTCGCCGGCCTGGATGTTGTCGAGGCCGAACACGCGGGCGATACCGTCACCGACGGAAAGCACGCGGCCGACTTCGGCGACTTCGGCTTCCTGGCCGAAGTTCTTAATCTGGTCCTTGAGGATTGCGGAGATTTCCGCAGCTTGCAGTGCCATTACCCGACCTCTTTCATAGCGTTCTGGAGAGCGGCGAGCTTGGCGCGGACGGACGTATCGACCATCTTCGAGCCCACCTTAACGATAAGACCGCCGATAAGGCTTTCATCAACGGTCGTGTTCAATTTGATTTCCTTGCCGAAGCGCGCCTTGAGCGTCTCCGTCAGCGCGGCGGATTGGTCCGGCGACAGCACGCTGGCCGAGGTCACATCGGCGGTCACTTCGCCCTTGTGGTCGGCAATCATCTCGCGCAGCGCCTGCAACACTTGCGGCAGCACGAACAGCCGGCGGTTCGACGCCATCAGCCCGAGGCCGTTGCGGGAGACATCGCTCAGCCCCATGCGCTCGGCCAGAGCGGTGATCGCAGCCGTTTGCTCGGCCCGGCTGTAAATCGGATCATTGATCATGCCGCGCAGATCGTCCGAGGCGTCGAGCGCCGCGGCGAGCGCATCGATGTCTGCTTCGAGCGTATCGATCTTGCCCTCTTCAAGACCAAGATCGAACAGCGCCTGCGCATAGCGCGCGGCAATACTGGAGGAAATCGAAGCCGTCTCTGACACGTCCACCCCTTCCGTTGTTGTGCGCACCGGAATGGGCGTCCGGACGCATCATGTTCCGGGCGGCAACCAACGTTCCCCCCCTAAGATCGTTGAGCCATGTAACAGACCCGTTTGCACCCCGCAACTCCCTTGGGAGGCGCAATATCCTTGCCCGATTCCCTTGCGAAATAGGAACTTCTTTTCAAATGGCGCCGGTGCGGCCGTTTGAAGCTTCCGTTAGCGCATAAACACTGGCATTTCACTGCAGGTTTCGGTGTGCCATTGCATACAGCACGATTCTGCACTGCGGCAACATCGCGCCGATTGCCAGTGGCGCGGCAGATTGACCCTGCTGGAAAATCGCCGGATGCCAGGCTGGGGGCGGCCGACACAGGCGGCGACCACCGACGATCTCGGAGGGAGAATCGCCGGGGAATCACCGACACCGCGACGATGGCAATCGGGATCGGCACAAACGCTGTTGAAAAGCAGGTCCCGGCAAGCGCGCGACGGCATCCGGGCGCCCGGCGTAACCGGCAATGCGATTCCGGCGCGCGGGAGACCCTAGGCCGGTTTCGGCCCGGTCGGCGCATTGACGGCGTCCAGGACCCGCAGGGGATCGCGGACCATGTCCTTCACCGGGGCGCCGCCGGGCGTCTGCAATTGCTTGGACGCTTCGGCGATGAACACGCCGCCAGCCAGCGACGACGACAGGGCGCGGCCGTACCGCTCCAGCAGCCCGGAGGATTTCAGCCAGAATCGCCGCTCCGACGGCGGGCCGTAGAGCGCTGCGGCATGGCGCTCCGGCTTGAACGCGTGCAATTGGAACTGCGTCTCGAGTTGCCCTTGCGAATAAGGCCGTCCGTAGCCGAAGGGCGTGGCGTCGCGCCGCGCCCAGAGGCCGGACCGATTGGGCACGATCAGCACCAGCCGACCGCCGGGGCCGAGGACCCGGTGACATTCATGCAGGAGTTCGGACGGACGATCGGAGGTTTCCAGCCCATGCAGCAGCACCAGCCGATCCACGCTGCCGGTATCGAGCGGCCAGAGCACCTCTTCGCTGAGCACCGAGACATTGGGCTGCCCGGAGGGCCATGGCATGACCCCCTGCGGCCCCGGCATGAGCGCGATGACGCGGCGGGCGTTCTCTAGGTAGGGACGCAACAGGGGCACCGCGAATCCGAATCCGACCACGGTCTGCCCACGCGACTCCTCGGGTGGCCAGAACGCGGTGAGCTGATCGCGGACAGCGCGCTGCGCAACCCGCCCCAAGCGGGTCCGGTAGTAGAAATTTCTCAGGTCCAGCACATCTAGATGCATTGCGCCCGGACTGCTCCCTCGCCATCTTGAGGCAAACATAACGGCTCGGGTAGAAAAGGAAACGCCATGCCTATGGAAATCGCGACCGTTCCCTGTCGCACCGACAATTACGCCTACCTGTTGCACGATCCTTCCACGGGAGCGACCGCGGTTGTCGACGTGCCCGATGCCGCGCCTGTACGCGACGCGCTGGCAGAAAAGGGCTGGAAACTGACCGACATTCTCATCACGCACCACCATTCGGACCACGTGGACGGCGTTGAGGAATTGAAGGAGGAGACGGGAGCGCGGGTCGTCGGTGCGGCCGCGGACGCGCATCGCCTGCCCCCGCTCGACCTCGCAGTTGCAGAAGGCGATCGCGTATCCGTTGGCGAAGCCGAGGCGCAGGTGCTGGATGTCTCCGGTCATACCGTCGGCCATATTGCCTTCGTTTTTCCCGGTGCGGCCTTTACCGCCGACAGCTTGATGGCGCTCGGGTGCGGCCGGCTTTTCGAGGGGAACCCGGAGATGATGTGGGGTTCTCTAATGAAACTGGCCGCGTTGCCGCCGGACACGTTGATCTATTCCGGGCACGAATACACCGCCGACAACGGGGAATTCGCCAAGACAGTGGATTCGGGGAACCCGGCGCTCATGGCCCGGATCGCGGAGGTCGCGAAAGCCCGTTCGGCTGGCCGTCCGACGGTTCCTTCGCTGCTGTCGCAGGAGATCTCCACCAACCCGTTCCTGCGCGCCCGTGCGTCCGAGGTGAAGGCCGAGATCGGTATGCCCGACGCAACCGACGTGGAAGCCTTCGCCGAGATTCGCCGCCGCAAGGACTCCTTCTGACACACCAAGAAAATGCGCGGCCATTTCGCAACGGGCCACGGAAACGTGTGTTCGGGTGACGGAACGCGCCGGGACCGAGTCGGTTTGGCGCACAGACGCGTATGTCTATGCGGAGAAGGGCGCGGAGGGGCGGTTCTCCCCCACATTGTGCGATCACTTTTTGTGCAGTCGCAGAACGATGCGGCATTCTTGGTGAAAAAACACTTGAAGCCGCCGCTCCACCCACCAAACTTTAATACCAAGAGCACAGGCTGGGCGCGGGACGCCTTCTTCCGCGGTTGGCCCACTGGATAAGGAGCACGCGACGTGCCGTCATTTTCGAATACTCTCGAGCAAGCCATCCACGCGGCGCTGGGCTTCGCCAACGCACGCCGGCACGAACTCGCAACCCTGGAACACCTGCTTCTCGCACTGATCGACGAACCCGATGCCGCCAAGGTCATGCAGGCCTGCGACGTCGACCTCGAAGAACTGCGCCAGAAGCTGGTTGAGTACATTGACGAGGATCTCTCGACACTGGTCACCGAGGTTGAGGGGTCGGAAGCGGTGCCAACCGCCGCTTTCCAGCGTGTGATCCAGCGCGCCGCGATCCATGTGCAATCGTCCGGACGTACCGAGGTGACGGGCGCCAACGTACTGGTCGCCATCTTCGCCGAGCGCGAGTCGAATGCCGCCTACTTCCTGCAGGAACAGGATATGACCCGCTACGATGCGGTGAACTTCATCGCGCACGGTGTCGCCAAGAACCCCAGCTTCGGCGAGAGCCGCCCGATCACGGGGGCCAACGAGGACGAGGAGGAAACGCCGCGCAACGAGGAGCAGGCCAGCGGCGGTGAGTCCGATCCGAAGGAATCGGCCCTTGCCAAGTATTGTGTTGATCTGAACGCCAAGGCGGAAAAAGGCGACGTGGACCCGCTGATCGGTCGCGACCTCGAGGTCGAACGCTGCATCCAGGTGCTCTGCCGGCGTCGCAAGAATAACCCGCTGCTCGTGGGCGACCCGGGCGTCGGCAAGACCGCCATCGCGGAAGGGCTGGCGCGCAAGATCGTCGCCGGGGAAACACCGGAGGTGCTCTCGGGCGCAACGATCTTTTCCCTCGACATGGGCGCATTGCTGGCCGGAACGCGCTACCGCGGCGATTTCGAAGAGCGGCTGAAGGCGGTGGTGACCGAGTTGGAGGATCATCCCGACGCGGTACTCTTCATCGACGAGATCCATACCGTGATCGGCGCCGGCGCGACCTCGGGCGGGGCGATGGATGCTTCGAACCTGCTGAAGCCAGCCCTGCAGGGCGGCAAGCTGCGTTGCATGGGCTCCACCACCTACAAGGAGTTCCGTCAGCACTTCGAGAAGGATCGCGCGCTCAGCCGCCGTTTCCAGAAGATCGACGTGAACGAGCCCTCCGTCGAGGACAGCGTGAAGATTCTCAAGGGCCTCAAGCCCTATTTCGAGGATCACCACGACATCAAGTACACCGCCGATGCGATCAAGACCGCGGTGGAACTGTCGGCGCGCTACATGAACGACCGGAAACTGCCCGACAAGGCGATTGACGTGATCGACGAGGCCGGTGCGGCGCAGCATCTGGTGCCCGAAAGCCGTCGCCGCAAGACCATCGGAACCAAGGAGATCGAGGCGGTGATCGCCAAGATCGCCCGCATTCCGCCGAAGAACGTCTCCAAGGACGATGCCGAGGTGCTGAAGGACCTGGAAGCGACGCTCAAGCGCGTGGTCTTCGGACAGGACAAGGCCATCGAGGCGCTTTCCGCCTCGATCAAGCTCGCGCGTGCGGGCCTGCGCGAGCCCGAGAAGCCCATCGGCAACTATCTCTTCGCGGGTCCGACGGGTGTCGGCAAGACGGAGGTGGCCAAGCAGCTGGCAGACACGCTGGGTGTGGAATTGCTGCGTTTCGACATGTCGGAATACATGGAGAAACATGCGGTTTCCCGCCTGATCGGCGCGCCTCCGGGATATGTCGGCTTCGATCAGGGCGGTCTGCTGACCGATGGCGTCGACCAGCATCCGCATTGCGTGCTGTTGCTCGACGAGATCGAGAAGGCGCATCCGGACGTGTTCAACATTCTGCTTCAGGTGATGGACCACGGCACGCTGACCGACCACAACGGCCGGTCGGTGGATTTCCGCAACGTGATCCTGATCATGACGTCGAACGCGGGCGCTACCGAGCAGGCCAAGTCGGCCATCGGTTTCGGCCGCGACCGGCGCGAGGGCGAGGATACCGCCGCAATCGAGCGCACGTTCACGCCGGAATTCCGCAACCGTCTGGATGCGGTGGTGAGCTTCGCGCCGCTCGGCAAGGAGGTCATCCTGCAGGTGGTGGAGAAGTTCGTGCTGCAACTCGAAGCGCAGCTGATGGACCGCAACGTGACCATCGAACTGACCCGCCCGGCCGCCGAATGGCTGGCCGACAAGGGGTACGACGACCGCATGGGGGCGCGCCCCCTGGGCCGGGTGATCCAGGAGAACATCAAGAAGCCGCTCGCAGAGGAGCTGCTGTTCGGCCGGCTGACAAAAGGCGGGATCGTCCGGGTCGGCGTGAAGGATGGCGAGTTGGACCTGATCGTGGAGGAACCGGGCAAACCGCAGCTTTCCTCGCGCAAGCCGCCGCTTCTCACCGCGGACTGACGATGATGAACGCACATCGGACGGGGCGCCTGCGGGCGCCCTTTCTGCTTGCCCCACGCCTGATTGGACTGACCGTCGCGGCGCTCGCCGCCAACCCGGCGCAGGCCGAAGCGCCTGTGTTCGGAATGCCCCTGGAATGCACGCTGGGTGCGGATTGCTACATCCAGCAGTTCGTGGACCGCGACCCCGGCCCCGGGCAGATGGACGTTGGCTGCAACGGCTTGGCCAATGACGCCCACAAGGGAACCGATTTCGGCCTGTCGACCTTGGCGGAGATGCGGGCCGGTGTGCCGGTGATTGCCTCGGCGCCCGGAACCGTGCGCGGCGTGCGCGATGGCATGCCGGACATAGACGCGACCGACCCCGCTGCGCCCGATGTGACAGGGCGCGAATGTGGAAACGGCGTCGCGATATCCCACGGAGACGGTTGGGAAACCCAGTATTGCCACATGCGCGAAGGCAGCGTCGCCGTGCATCAGGGCCAGAAGGTCGGGCGCGGCACCGTGCTGGGGCTGGTTGGCATGAGCGGTCAGGCGACGTTCCCGCATGTGCATTTCTCGGTGCGCCACGGCAACACGGTGATCGACCCGTTCAACCCGGACATGGATCAGGCGTGCGGCCTTGCCGGGGATGGGATGTGGATGTCCGCCCCCCCCTACCGGCCGGGCGGGTTGTTGGCGACGGGGGTAATCGACCGCGTTCCGGAGTATGAGGAGGTCAAGTCCGGGCTGCCAATGGACGGGCTCCCCGACGAGCCGCCCGCAGCGATGGTGATATGGGGCTATGCCTTTGCCGGCGAAGAGGGCGATGTGCTGGAGATCTCCATTGCAGGCCCCGGCGGGTTGCGCGGCAGTCACAGCGATACCCTGCCGAAGCGGCAACCCTTCTTTTTCCGCGCCTGGGGGCGAAAAGCGCCGGCCGGGGGGTTTCCTGCCGGAGCGTATCGCGGCGAGGTCGTGCATCGGCGCGGCGACGAGGTACTGGACCGCCGCGAGGTCGCCTTCGACCTTCCCTGATGGCGTCGTCGCCGGTCGGGCAAGTTATCGGGACTGCACCGTCGAGGCCCTAGCGCTCGGTCAGTTTCAACTCGATTCGGCGGTTCTGCGCCCGCGCCTCCGGTGTGTCGGCAGGGTTGATCGGCTGGAACTCCCCGAACCCGTTGGCGGCGAGACGGTCTGGCGGGAATCCAAGCTGTTGCGTCATGTAGCGGACGACCGACAAGGCCCGCGCCTGGCTGAGTTCCCAGTTGTCCCGGTATTGACCGCCGAGCATCGGGGTGTCGTCGGTGTGACCGTCCACGCGGATCACCCAGTCGATCCCCGCCGGAATGTCGTCGGCGATATCGGACAGGATGGCGGCGACCCCGGCAATCTGTTCCCGCCCGGCGGCGCTGATCGACGCGGAGCCCGTCTCGAACAGCACTTCGGAGGAAAACACGAAGCGATCCCCTTCGATTCGCACCCCTTCACGACCGCCAAGAATCCGGCGTAGCTCCCCGAAGAACTCGGACCGGTAGTTGGCGAGGTCCTTCGCCTCCTCCTCGAGCCGCTGCTTCTCCTCTTCCAGACGCAGCCGCTCGGCTTCCTTCTCTTCCTCCAGGCGCTTGCGTTCCGCCTCTTCAAGGCGCGCGCGGGCGTCCTGTTCCATGGCGAGCTGCGCCATGGCCCGGTTCAGACGCGCGCCGAAGTCCTGCACCTGCGCCTGCGAGTCGGCATCGCGGGCCTCTGCCGCGTCGAGCAGCTTCTCGATCTGGGCAAGATCGCTGCGCAGCGAGGCGACCTGCTGGTTGAGCAGCGCCACCTTGCGCTGGCTCTCCTCCGATTGCGCTTCTTCCTGAGAGAGCTGCGTGCGCGCGGCGGCCAGAAGGGCGGCCCGGCGGTCGGCGAGGCTGAGCGTTTCCTCCGCCGTCTGCTCCGCCGCCAGTTTGGCCGCCAGGGCTGCGGCGAGCTGGTTACGCACATCTTCCGCATCGCCGTTGGCGTTACGAAGGCTCTCGTTTTCATTTCTCAGACGGGCGACCTCGCTGCGGAGGTCCGCAAGATCGGTCGAGAGCGTCTGGATGGTCTGCTGTGCTTCGGCGAGCGCCTGCGCGCTCCCGGCCCCGTCCGCACGGGCGGCATCGCGTTCCTGCGACAGCCGGGCGACATCGGCCTGCGCGGCGGCCAGCTCCTCGGTGCGCGCAGCAAGTGCGGCCTCGGTCTGCGCAAGGACGGCGGTTTCCTGCTGCGCTGTCGAAAGGCGGGCGTCGAGCGCCTCGCTCTCCGCTCGCAGGGCAGCGTTTTCCGTCTCCAGCTCGCCAATGCGGATTTCGGCGGCAGTCAGCGCCTGGGCGGTGCTCGTGACCCCGCCACGGGCGTTCTTCAACGCCGCCGTGAGCCGGGCACGTTCCGCTTCCGCCGCGGCGAGCGCCTGCCGCATCCGCTCGGCCTCGGCTTGGGCTTCCGCGAGCGCGGTGGCGGTTTCTCTCCCGGTCTCCGCCTGCGCCCCGAGTTGCTCTTCCAGAGTGGTCCGGGCAAGAAGCGCGGCTGCCAGGCGCGTGTCGAGCTCCTTTTCCGCAGCCTCGGCGGCCGCGAGCAACGTCAGCGTTTCCTCGGCCCGCCGCCGCTGTTCTTCCAGCGCCAGGGTCATCGCGGTCAACTCATCCTCGGCGCCCATCAACCTTTCGCGCAGGGCCTGCGCGGCGGCCGCCTCGGCCAGCCTGTCGGCCTCCTTGGAGTCGAGATCGGCCTGCAACGTGTCCTTTTCGCCTTCGAGATCTTCCACCAGCGCCTCGAGGGCGGCGCGCTTCGCGGCGGCCAGCCGGGCCTCCTCGGCCTGGGCATCGATCTCGCCCTGCGCCGAGGCCAGTTGCGCGGCGAGGGTTTCGCCCTCCGCCCGCGCCGCATCGCGTTCGCTCAACAATTGCGCGACCTGCGCCTCGAAGCCGGTGATCTGCGTGGCCGCCTCGGCCAGCGCCACCTCTTGCTCGTCGACCTGTGCGGACAGGGTGGCAATCAATGCCTGCTGCTCGGCCGCCTGTTGCTCGGCATCGGCGAGCGTGTCGTCCAGCAAGCCGATCTGACGTTCGAGATCGGCGCTTCGATTCTGTTCGAACCCGAGCGCATCGGCGAGCTGCGCGACTTCGGCGCTGAGCGTGTCCAGCTCGCTTTCCTGGCCTGTGATGGTCTCGCGCAGCATGAACTGGACGATCATGAAGATCGAAAGCACGAACATCAGCACCAGCAGGAGCGCCGTCATCGCATCGACGAAGCCCGGCCAGATCGAGGCGGTGAAGCGATCGGAGCGGCGGCGGGAGAGGGCCATGGCTTACTCCAGCGGCTCCCTGGAGATGCCGGCGCCGGCAACCGGCGGGCGCGGCGCACCACCGCGCAGCTTGCGGATCTCGCGCACCAGAGTGTTGATATCGGCGCGCAGGTCGGCCACGGTCTCCTGCCGGCCAGCGGCAATCTCTTCGAGGATACGCAGCAATTGCACGTCGATGGAGCGCAGGCGCATCCGGCTTTCCGCATCCACGCCGGGATCGGCCAGTTCACCCTCCTGCCCCCGGCCCGCAGAGGTGCGGTGCAGCATTTGCTGCTGGGTTTCCACCATGCGTTCCTGACCTTCGGCGATCCGCTCCAGCAGGTCCGTGCCGCGGTCACCATGCTGCATGGTGCGTGTGAGCGCGGTGACGGCGGCGGCAACCTCGGCGAGCTTGTCGTCCACCAGGTTGCGGCTGGCATCGGAGCGCGTGAGCACGTCGCGCATCGTCTCCATCTGCTCGGCCATATGGTCGAGAACACCGATCAATGCGCCGGTTTCGCCCGACATCTCGCCTTCGCTTCCCGCGAAGCCGAGCCGCGTGATGGAACTGAGCCATTCCTCCAGCTCCCGGTAGAACCGGTTCTGGCCACGCGACGCAAAGAGCTCCAGAAGCCCCACGACAAGGGACCCCGCAAGGCCCAGCAGCGATGAGCCGAATGCCGTGCCCATTCCGCCAAGCTGCGCCTCGAGGCCGTTCATCAGCTTGGTGAAGACCTCGACACCGGTTTCCCCCTCTTTCGGCGCCAGCGAGCGGATCGTCTCCACCACGGCCGGGACAGTCGTTGCAAGGCCGTAGAAGGTGCCGAGCAGGCCGAGGAAGATCAGCAGGTTGACGATATACCGGGTGATGTCGCGGCCTTCCTCGATACGGGTGGCGACCGAATCGAGGATCGAAGAGGCGGAGGTCGACGAGATCTGGCGATTCACGCCGCGCGAGCGCAACAGGGCCGCGAGAGGCGCCAGCAGTCGCGGCGCCGGCGTTTTGGCAGCGGACTGGTGATCGCGGGCGAACGCCTCGATCCAGCGAACCGAGGAGGAAAGCTGTGCGACCTGCAGGAAACAGGCGAGAATGCCGATGACGAAGACCAGCGCGATTGCGCCATTGAGGTAGGGGTTTGCCCAGAAAACCGGTTTGACACTGGGAAAGATCATCCACCCGCCGGCACCGACAAGGCCGCAGACGACCAGCATCTGGACGATCTGGCGCACTGGTTGCGAAAATTGCGTTTGGACCGGGGTGTCGCTCATGGGCTCGGGATGTCCGCAGAAAACAAGTCGATGGCCGGCACGATAGGTGTGCAGCCGCAGAAAGCCAATGACTTCGGCGCGCTCAGCGGCGATCCGATGCGATCAGGGCACGCACGCGGGCGGCCAGCCAGTCGAGGTCCGGATCGGCCAGACCAAGCTCCGAAAGGTGATCTGCTGTATTGTAGAGATATTCGCAGTTCGGGCCCCGGCCGCCGTGGGCCGCCGAGATGATCCGGGCTTGCTCCTCCAGCGGCAGTCCACCGCAATATTGCACGTGCCCGGGATCTATCACGTAGGCCAGCGCGTTGACCGCGCGCCCGTCGTGAAGCCGCAGGGTGACGATCTCCTCGACATAGGCGGCCGAGACCAGTTCGCGCTCCCGCAGGGCGGCAAGGGTGTCGGCCTCGGTGCCGGGAACGACCCGGAAGGCGAGCCCGTCGCATTGCGCATCCGGCGCGGCGTCGAGCGCCAGAACCAGCCCCGGTTTCTCCGGCGTGCCGCGATGGTGGATCGAGGACATGCAGAAGGCGCGGTGAAACCCGGTGAGGCGCGCCACGGCCTGTTCTTCGACGGGGAAGCCCGGATGCCAGATGAGGCTGCCGTATCCGAACACCCAGAGCGGCTGGGAAGTGTCGATATTCTGGAGCATGGCTGGTCCCTCGCGCGTCGAAGGGTGTAAACCGCAAATCGGGGCGAAGCGAAAGGGGCGGGATGAAACCGATACGTTTGCTGGTGGCCGTGCTGGTCGTGGCGCTGGCCTGGAGTGGCTGGTGGGGCTGGAGCGCGTGGAAAGCCAAGGCGGACCTGCGGGGGTGGCTGGAGGCACGGCGGGCGGACGGCTGGCAGGCGGAATGGTCCGCGATCCGCGTGACGGGCTTTCCCAACCGGGTCGACATCACGGTTGAGGAACCGGCGCTGGCCGACCCGGCGGGTGGATGGGCCTGGAATGCGCCCTTCGTCCAGATCCTCCGGTTGAGCTACGACAAGGACCGGGCGATTTTTGTCTGGCCCGATAGGATGTCATTGCAGACTCCCTACGAGCGGATCACCATCGCCGGCGAGGAGATGCGGGCGAGCGTGTCCTTCCTGCCCGGGCGGGCGCGGGAGGTTTTGGACTCGGCGCTGGTGTTTCGCGGCATGGAAATCTCCTCTGACGCGGGCTGGACGACCTCGGTGCGCGAGGCACGGCTGGCGGTGCGGCCGAATGCACAGAACGCAGCGCTGCGCGATATCGGACTTGAGGTCACGGGCCTGAAGCCGCGGTCGGACGTGATCGCGACGCTGGCAGACGCCGGCGTCGTGCCGGCGACGGTTGAACGGCTGCGCGCGGACCTGACGGTGGAATTCGACACGCCCTGGGACCGGCAGGCCCTGGAAGAGCGTCGACCGCAGCCGACGAGTATGGACATCCACGAAATCGCGGCCAGCTGGGGCCAGCTGGACCTGCGTATCGCTGGCAAGCTGGCGGCAGACGATGCAGGCCGCGCCGATGGCGAGGTCCTGGTAAAGGCGACCAACTGGGAGGAAATCCTGGACGTGGCGCGGCAGAGCGGGGCCGTGCCGGCGGGGATCGCCGACACGGTGGAATCGGCCCTGCGCCTGCTGTCGCGCGTGGCGGGCAGCCCCAAGACGCTCGATATTCCTCTCAGTTTCGAGGATGGACGGATGCGTGCCGGACCGGTGCCCCTGGGCTCCGCACCCGAACTTCGCTTGCCATAGCGGGCCCCTGCCCCGCCGTGCCAGCGCGGTGCGTCGAAGCTAGCGGCAGTAATGACCGCTTCGGTAGCGCGCCGTGTCGAAGTGGAAGTGATCCTGGTGATAGCGGTCGGCATTCGGACCGAGCACTGTGCCGAACGGCCCACAGGCGGCCGCGTGAAGCTTCTTGAGCGTGCCGCCCCAGTCCTTGCTGCGCCAGTTGCTCAGAACGGTCACATCGGTGCCGTCCTTCAGCGAGAAGCCGGAAATATCAACCGCGTGCCCGCGCGCATGTTCGGAGAGTTTACCGCCGGGCACGTTGTTGCGGGAGCGGCAGGCGTAGGAGGCGGCCAGCTTGATCTCGTCCGGACCGCCACCACGCCGGCCGACCGCCGGTTTGAGGGCCTGGACGACCCAGGCGTTCAGCGCCTTGGCCGTGGTGCAATCTATCGTGGCCGGCGTCGAGAGCCGCACACCGGAGACAGAGGTTACTTTCACCGGATTGGAAATGCCGCAACCGCTGGATGGCCGCCCGATCGTCGCACGGGTTGCCCCCTTGATCCCGTTTACACCGCAAACGGAGCCCGTTCGGCTGAAACTGTCGCGACGCTGGAAGAGTTTTGCGAATCCCGCCGGGCGGACTTTGGGGTGCGGGGCTCCCTGCGGCATGGGAACCGCGACAACGGCCGCCGGATGTGCAAGCCCGTACAGCGGGTGGGGCGGTCGCGGCAGAGGTGCCAGCGTACCCGGTACGCCATAATGCACGCGCGTGACCTGTCGAGACACCTGGGCGAGGCTGTCGGCCGGTGTCACGGCCGTGGAGAACACGCCCGCGCGGGGCCGTGGCCGCGGATTGACGCGCCCGGTGCCCGCTGTCTCCGCGACGTCGAAAGCGCCCGACGCGACGGTATCTGGACGGTGGGGTGCCCCGGGATCGGTCGCGGCCGTGGCGGCCTCCGTGGGGCGCGGTTCCGGGCGGAGGCTGCTTTCCGGCACGTCCGCCGCCGTCGATACCACCGTGAATAATAGGACTGCCCCCGCGCAAACGAGCCGCGTCATCCCTCCGTCCCTCCCTTGCCGTGGCCACGTCCGAAGTCCGGCGCGGCCGTATCCTGGCCTGCCTCGATAATACCACGTCGGATCGCCCGTGTCCGGGTGAAGTAATCGAACAGCAAGTCCCCGTCCTCCTTGCGGATCGCCCGCTGCAGGCGCATGAGCTCTTCGATGAACCGGCCGAGGATCTCCATCGTCGCTTCGCGGTTGTTCAGGAACACGTCGCGCCACATGGTTGGATCGGAGGCGGCGATCCGCGTGAAATCCCGGAACCCGGCGGCAGAATACTTGATGACCTCGCTGTCGGTCACACGGCGCAGGTCGTCGGCCACACCGACCATCGTGTAGGCGATGAGGTGCGGTGCGTGGGAGGTGACCATGAGCACGAGGTCGTGGTGTTCGGGCTCCATGATCTCCACATGCGCGCCCAAGCCGGCCCAGTACCGCTCCAGCCGGGCCAATGCCGCCGGATCGGCATCGCCATCCGGCACGATCAGGGTGTAGCGGTTCTCGAAAAGCTCGGCGAAACCGGCACGGGGACCGGAGTGCTCGGTGCCCGCGAGCGGGTGCGCGGGAATGAAATGCACACTCTCGGGCAGATGCGGCTTCACCGCTTCGATCACCGCCCGTTTGACCGAGCCCACGTCGGACACGGTGCAGCCGGGCTTCAGATGCGGGCCGATCTCCTCGGCCACCTTGCCCATGGCGCCGACCGGCACACAGAGGACCACGAGGTCGGCATCCTTCACGGCCTCGGCCGCCGTCTCCGCGACCACGTCGCAAAGCCCGTCCTCGCGCGCGATTGCGCGGGTTTCGGGCGAGCGGGCGGTGCCGACGATCTCGCCCTGAAGGCCGGCCCGGCGGCCGGCATGGATCATCGAGGACGCGATGAGGCCGAGCCCGATAAAGGCCACGCGCTCGTAGATCACGCTCATGCCCGCCCCTCCCGGAAGCTGCGAATGCCGTCGATGACGCGCGCGCAGCCGGCCTCGTCGCCGACGGTGATGCGCAGGCAATGCGGCAAGCCGTAGCTCGCGACCCGCCGGACGATGACGCCGCGCGATTTCAGATGCATGTCCACGGCCTCTGCCTCGGCCGTGTTGGCGAAACGGGCGAGAACGAAGTTGGTCAGGCTGGTGTCCGATGGCACGCCCAGGGTGGCCAGTTGCTCGGCCAGCCAAACCCGCAGCCGCGCATTCTCCGCCACGCAATGCGCGGTGTACTCCCGGTCGCGAAGCGCGGCGATGGCGGCGGCCATTTGAACCTCGGAGAGGTTGAACGGCTGACGAATACGGGCAAGCACGTCGATGATCGGCTTCGGGCCATAGCCCCAGCCGATGCGCAACCCCCCAAGACCGTAGAGCTTGGAGAAGGTGCGGGTCATGAAAACGTTATCGCGCCCCTCGATCAGCGAAACGCCCCCGTCATATCCCGGCGCGAATTCCGCATAGGCGCCGTCGAGCACCAGAATGGCACCCTCCGGCAAGCCGTCCGCAAGCCGCGCAACCTCGTTGCCACCGATCATCGTGCCGGTGGGATTGTTCGGGTTGGCGATGAACACCAGCCGGGTGCGCTCGGTGCAGGCCGCGAGCAACGCGTCCACATCCGTTACCCGCTCCCGCTCCGTCGCCACCACCGGCGTGGCGCCGACGGCATGGGCGAGGATCGGATACATGGCAAAGCCGTGCTCCGTGTGAAGCACCTCGTCGCCCGGACCGGCATAGGCCTGGCAGAGGAATTGCAGCACCTCGTCGGAACCGACGCCGCAGATGATCTGTGCCGGGTCGAGCCCATGCACCTCCCCGATGGCTTGCCGGAGCGGCAGGTGGTCGGTGTTCGGGTAGCGATGCACCTCCGCCGCAGCCGCCGCAATCGCCGCCGTCACCTTCGGGCTCGGGCCGTAGGGGTTCTCGTTCGACGAGAGTTTGAGAACGTTCGTCACACCCTCGACATGGCTCTGCCCGCCCTCGTAGAGCGCGATCTCCATGATGCCGGGCTGGGGGGTAATCTTGCTCATGCCTGTCTCCTTGGTGGAGCTACATACAGGCCCGAGGCAGGCGTGACCAGTTCCGGCGGCAACAGCGCCACGAAACCCGCTCCATTTCCGCGACGTAAGTATTGCGGCTCAAAACAAACAAGAAAGATCTGAAATTGCCGGCAGGAATAAACTTCGGTCGCCACTTTTTCGGAATGAAAGACAATGGCAGAAATCTACGCAAACAAATCCCTGAACTTCGACAAACTCAGCCTGCATCGCTTGTACAAAGACGCATATTACGAAAAATTCCACGACAACACCTTTGTTCCGGAAAACGAAAACCTTCAGGATGGCTTTGGAGTTGAAGTCGACAGCAAGGGGCTCGGCTACTCGCTGAATATGCTGGCCGGCCCGGACCTCTCCGTCGACGCATCCGGGAACCTGCAAGGCACCTGCTTCGCATTCGTTCGATACTTCGCGGAAGATGTGGGTAGTTATTTCGAATTCAATTGGGGCATTTTTGACTTTTCCATCGAAGCGCGGGAATTCACCTCGGCCACGAAAACCGTATCGACCGCCGACGATTTGAAACTATTGCGCACCGCGCTATCCGGTGACGACTATTTCGGACTCAGCAGCGAACAGGACAATGTGCGCGGTTTCAGCGGGAATGACACGATCAACGGCATGGGCGGAGCCGACATCCTCGACGGTGGAAATGGTGACGATATCATACGAGGCGGCAAAGGCCGCGACAGTATTATCGGCCGCCAAGGAAACGACATCCTGCTGGGGGGATCGCGGGGCGACTCGCTCAGTGGCGGTGCGGGAAACGACTTTATCAAAGGCGGCGACGGCTACGACGACGTATACGGCGATACCGGCAAGGACCTCCTGGCGGGGGGAGACGGAAATGACCGTCTGTACGGCGACTTTGGCCGCGACAAGCTCGTCGGTGGTCCGGGTTCCGACTGGTTGTATGGCGGGGTGGGCCCGGACGTGCTTCAAGGCAACGACCATTTCGACCGCATTTTCGGTGACGCGGGCAACGACACGCTGTTCGGCGGATCTGGAAATGATCGGTTGTACGCCGGGGCGGGCGCTGACGTTCTTCGGGGCGGCGAGGATTCCGATAAGATCCTTGGCCAGGACGGTGACGACAGGCTTTCGGGCGGCTCCGGCGACGACAGACTGTTTGGCGGGGACGGCGAGGACAGGCTCAAGGGCGGCCAACAACATGATGTCCTGGTAGGCGGAGCGGACAACGACACTCTACGGGGTGGGGACGGGCCAGACATACTCAAGGGTGGCGACGGCGATGACCTGCTTTTCTGCGACAAACACGACGATACCGCCTACGGAGGGAATGGCGACGACGAGTTGCATGGAGGCAAGGGCGACGACACACTTCATGGAGGGGCCGGCAACGACATCCTCAATGGTTCTCACGGGAACAACACATTGCTTGGTGGCAAAGGGAACGACATACTCGAGGGCGCTTCCGGGTACGATACACTATATGGCGGAGACGGCGACGATTGGCTCAGCGCGGGCAGTGGCGGAAGCGATTTCCTTGTCGGCGGCGATGGGTCCGACACATTCAGTTTCGCGCAACACGAGGGTGGAATCGTCACCGTCCACGATTTCGCCGACGATATCGACACTCTCAGTATTGACGACGGGCTTCTGGACGGAATCCTCGATATGAACGAGGCGATAGACCGGTTTGCAATGGTCGAAGACGGATCAATCCTGTTCGAGTTTGACGAAGCCAAGCTCAGACTTGAGAACTTCGACGACATTGACGCGTTGCGCGACGATGTCGAAATTGTCTGATCATCGCGAGCGTCCCGCCCGAAATAATCCCGAAATGCAAAAGGCCGCGCGGGGCTCCCCGGCGCGGCCTTTCAATTCGTATGCCCTGACGCTTAGTTCTGGGCGTAGTATTCGATGACGAGGTTCGGTTCCATCTGCACCGCGTAGGGCACATCGCCGAGGCCCGGCGTGCGCACGAAGGTCGCGGTCATCTTGGAGTGGTCGGCCTCGATGTAATCCGGCACATCGCGCTCGGCGAGGCCCACGGCCTCCAGCACGACGGCGAGTTGCTTGGAGCGGTCGCGGACCTCGACGACATCGCCTTCCTTGACGCGGTAGGACGGGATGTTGACACGCTTGCCGTTCACCAGAACGTGGCCGTGGTTCACGAACTGACGGGCCGCGAAGATGGTCGGCACGAACTTGGCGCGGTAAACGACCGCGTCCAGGCGGCGCTCCAGCAGGCCGATCAGGTTCTCACCGGTGTCGCCACGGACCCGCTCGGCTTCGGAGTAGATACGGCGGAACTGCTTCTCGGTCAGGTCGCCGTAGTAGCCCTTCAGCTTCTGCTTGGCACGGAGCTGCAGGCCGAAGTCGGACATCTTGCCCTTGCGGCGCTGGCCGTGCTGGCCCGGGCCGTATTCACGGCGGTTGACGGGGGATTTGGGGCGGCCCCAAATGTTTTCGCCCATGCGGCGGTCGATCTTGTACTTGGCAGACGTGCGTTTGGTCACGGCTGATCTCCTTCGTTTGCGCGGCGCCCAAGGGCGCCTATGAAGGGCGTTGTCCTTTCCCTGACCGGGAGACAGGCATCCCCTTGCGGGGGCCACCAACACCAATAGATTGCCCCGGCCGAAGAGCCGGGATGGCGCTCTTTAGGGAGAGTCCGGGGCGCTGTCAAGCAACCGCGCGCAGATCTCCACCAGCCGAGAGCAACGCCGCCTCTGCGCGCGAGAGCCTGCGCCGCGCGGGTGGGCCGTAGCTATCGGGAGACGCGAGCACATCGGCGCCGAGCTGAGTGCGCAGACCCGCGCCGATATCGAGCAGGCCCTCGCCCGGGGCGCTCGCCATATCGGGATGAAAACTCTCGCAAGCCGGACCCTGTGTCAGCAGGATCTGGTGCTGGTCCAGGAGAAGGCGCACATAGACGACCTCTGCTGCGTCCAGATCCAGCGAAACGCCCTGTTGCTGCTGGAGGTCGCCGGCCCGCACCAGCACCTCGCGCGCGCCGAAGAGCGCATGCACCGCCGCGCCGCCGATCAGCACGTGTTGGTCCCATCCGATCCTGATAGCCGGTCCGGCCCAATGGATACCGAAAGCCCCCGACGAAAGCCGAAGCGGCC
This sequence comes from Tropicimonas marinistellae, assembly GCF_001509585.1. GTDB lineage: Bacteria > Pseudomonadota > Alphaproteobacteria > Rhodobacterales > Rhodobacteraceae > Tropicimonas > Tropicimonas marinistellae. Next base: position 351,675 of record NZ_LNCI01000006.1, read on the forward strand.
GGTCCCCCGGCGCACGGGTCATGTCGGCGGCGGTGACGCGGCGCACGCTCCGCGCGCGCAGAACGCAGGGGCCGGCATCGCGGGTCAGAACGCTGTCGCCGGGGCGCAGCGCGTCCACCAGCCTCGGCCCGTTCGGTGTGAGCAGCCGGGTTCCGGCCACGAAGCCCGTCACCGGCGGAGCCGGGCGACGCTCCGCCCGCGCTTCGGCCCGCCGGTTGGTGACCACCCGAACGATCCAGAGTTCCTCGCCCTGCGGCGGCGGTGTTCCATGGAACAGCACAAGCGCCGGTTGACCGGGTGACGCCTCGATGCGGCTCGCGGAGAAGGCGCGCCGTCCGTCCGTCACGACGAAGCCGCGATCCAGCAGTTGATCGTCGTCGATGTCCGTCCCGGCCGGTGCGGCCAGCGGCACCACCGGCGCACAGAGGCGACGCGCGCTCTGCGCGGCCCGTGCGTGAAGCTCTGCGGCGCCGATCGGCTGGCTCAGTACCGCCGCAGACCCCGGCCGATCAATCCGCATCGCCTGGCCGACCCAGCGCCAGGTCGCACCCGCTCGCAATTCTCCCGCCGGCGCGCCGGCAACGTCGTCGATTGCCGTCTGCGCCCAGGAGATGACATAGGCCCCCGTGGTCCCGTCATCCATGGTGTGAATACCTGCTCGATGTTTTCTTTTTATGCCTTGCACTTACCACAGAAAACGCCCCCGGCAAAGCCCGTCCGCGATCCGTGCCGGATCGCGGCCCTCGAACGGCCGGTCGGTGTGATCGCCTCCTGGCGGCGGTCGGGGAGTGTGTCGGGTGAATAGTGCCGCGCGCGGCTTGCCGCGCGCCATGCCCAACCGGAGGAGGCGCATCTGCGATGCGTCGACAGAGGACGGGAGCCATCGGAGACGCGAAACGCCCGGGATGTCTCCCGGGCGTTTCGATTGGCGAATTGCCGGTCGGGCGGTGCCCGCTCAGCCGAGAATGGCGTTCAGCGTTGCCGACGGCCGCATGACAGCCGCCGTCTTGGCCGGGTCGGTGTTGTAGTATCCGCCCAGGTCTACGGCACCGCCCTGTGCCGCGGCCAGTTCCCCGAGGATCGCCTCTTCCTTCTCGGCAAGTGCTGCCGCGATTGGCGCGAAATGGGATGCCAAGCCCGCGTCCTCGTCCTGCGCCGCCAGGGCCTCGGCCCAGTAGCGGGCGAACCAGTAGTGGCTGTCGCGGTTGTCGGGTTCGCCGACCTTGCGCGACGGCGAGCGGTTGTTGTCGAGGATTCCCTGCGTGGCCGCTTCCGCAGCCTGCCCGAGAATACCCGCCTTGGCGTTCCCCTTGCTGTCGGCCAAGAAGTTGAAGCTCTCGCCGAGGGCACAGAACTCGCCCATGGAATCCCACCGCAGGTGGTTATCCGCCACGAGCTGCTGCACGTGCTTCGGCGCCGAGCCCCCTGCCCCGGTTTCGAAGAGCCCGCCGCCCTGCATCAGCTTGACGATGGAGAGCATCTTGGCCGAGGTGCCCAGTTCGAGGATGGGGAACAGGTCCGTCAGGTAATCCCGGAGCACGTTGCCGGTGATCGCGATGCTGTCCTCGCCGGCGGTGATCGTCTTCAGCGACTGGGCGGTGGCTTCGCGCGGCGCCATGATCTGGAACTTGTCGGCCACTCCGGCCGCGTCGAGCGCGGGCGTCACGTAATTGATCAGTTGCGCATCGTGGGCCCTGTTGGCGTCCAGCCAGAAGATCGCTTCCGAGCCGGTCAGGCGCTGACGGTCCATCGCGAGCTGAATCCAGTTCTCGATCGGCGCCTTCTTCACCGTGCAGGCGCGCCAGATGTCGCCGGCCTCCACCGCGTGCGAATGCAGCGTCTCGCCATTGGCCAGGACGATCCGGATCGTGCCGTCACCCGGCGCTTCGAAGGTCGTCGGGTGGGAGCCGTATTCCTCTGCCTTCTGCGCCATCAGGCCGACGTTGGCCACGGCGCCGGCCGTGGTGGGATCAAGCGCGCCATTGGCTTTGAAGAAGTTGATCGCCTCGTCATAGACCGGGGCGTAGCAGCGGTCGGGTATCACGCAGTTGGAATCGCCCTTGGCGCCGGTTTCGTCCCACCCCTTTCCGCCAGCTCGGATCACCGCGGGCATGGACGCGTCGATGATCACGTCGGAAGGAACATGCAGGTTGGTGATCCCGCGGTCCGAGTCGACCATGTACATCGACGGCCGGTCTGCCGTCAGCGCCTCGATATCGGCCTGAATCTCGGCGGCATTGGGCATATCCGCAATGCGGGCCAGAACATCGCCCATCCCGGCATTGGCATTTACGCCGGCAGCGGCCAGCGCCGTACCGTGCTTCTCGAACACCGGGGCCAGCCAGGCTTTCACCGCGTAGCCGAAGATGATCGGGTCCGAGACCTTCATCATCGTCGCCTTCAAGTGCAGCGAGAACATGGTGCCATCGGCCTTGGTGTCCTCGATGGCGTCAGCCAGGAAGGAGGACAATGCCTTGACCGACATGAAAGTCGCGTCGCAGACCGTGCCTTCGTCCAACGGCCAATTGTCCTTCAATACGCTCACGGCACCGTCTTTGCCGACAAACTCGATCTTTGCCGGCCCGGCCTGTGCAGCGGTCACGGTCGCGGATGCTTCGTTGGCATAGAAGTCGCCGCCCGACATCGAGGAGACCTTGGTCTTGCTGTCAGCGGTCCAGGCGCCCATTGTGTGCGGGTTTTTCTGCGCGAAGTTCTTCACGGCCTTGGCAGCGCGACGGTCGGAGTTGCCTTCGCGCAGTACCGGGTTCACCGCCGAGCCCTTGATGGCATCGTACTTGGCGCGGATCGCCTTCTCTTCGTCGCTGGCCGGCTCCTCGGGGTAATCCGGAATCGCGAAACCCTGGCCCTGCAGTTCGGTAACGGCGGCGACGAGCTGAGGCACGGAGGCCGAGATATTCGGCAGCTTGATCACATTGGCGTCGGGCGTCTTCACCAGTTCGCCCAGTTCGGCCAGATCGTCCGAAATGCGCTGGCCTTCCTTCAGATACTCCGGGAAGGCCGAGAGGATCCGTCCGGCGAGTGAGATATCCTTGGTGCCAACGGAGACGCCGGCCGCACCGGCGAAGGCCTTGACGATCGGCAGCAGGGAGGCGCTGGCAAGCTCGGGCGCTTCGTCTACCTTTGTATACAAAATGTCTGGTTTCACCGTATCGGCCATGTTTTCCTCACCTTTCAAGACTTCCGGAGTGTGTGCGACGCGTTGGCGTGTCTTTTGTCCTTTCGTTGCCCCCGGATCATGGAAACCCAATACCGATACGGGAATGCGACGAATGGACGGTTCCGCGCCCTTATAAACAGGCCACGGGCGCACGCAAACCATTGCGAGGTGAAATGGTGCCGCAGGCACGCTGCCCACGACACCGCTGACGGGCGCCAATGCGGCGCCGGGTCCGGACGAGCGGTCTGCGCCGCGCGTCTACCCGTCCAGATAGGCGCGAAGGGTTGCGGCGGTGCCGATGTCGTAGAGCTTGCGCAGCCAATTGTCGAAGGCATCGGCAAAGCGCGGGTCGGCGGCCAGATCGCCGTAGGTGCCGCGTTGATCGAGCCAGGATCGCGGATCGTCGCGCGCCGCGTCTGCCCTGGCGGTCAGATCGTCCCAGAACGGGTCGTTTGGCGCGACGCTGGAGCCATCTTCCCGCTTGCCGAGGCAGTACCGTGCCCAGGCTGCCTCCACCAGCGCGAGCCCGTCCACATCCGCACCGGCCGCCAGCCCGTCGCGGATCGACGGCAGGATGAAGCCGGGATGCCGGCTGGAGCCGTCGAAAGCGACCCGACGCGTGGTGTCCACGATCTCCGGGTTGGAGAAGCGCCGGTCGATCAGGTCGAGGTACGCGGATGCGGTAAAGCCCGGGACAGGGTGCACATGGGGCACGATCTCCTCTGCTTCGACTTTGCGGAAAAACGCGTGGATCAGAGGGTCGGCCATGGTCTCGGCGATAGTTTCAACCCCGAGGATCTCGCCGACATTCGAGATCACCTGATGCCCGCCGTTGAGAATGCGGATCTTCATGGTCTCGAAGTCGTGCACCCTGTCGGAGAAGGTGGCGCCGGCCTTGTCCCAATCCGGCCGGCCCGCGCAAAAGTCGTCCTCGATGACCCACTGGCGGAAATTCTCGTGCGTCACCGGCACGGAATCCTCGATCCCCAGGCTACGGACCAGTTCAAGCTCCTTCGGCCCGGTGGCGGGAACAATGCAATCCACCATGGAGTTGGGGAAGCTGCAATTCGCGTCGATCCATCCGGCCAGATCCGGGTCGGACAGCTGCGCCAGGGACACCACCGTCTGCCGGAGAATTGCGCCATTGCCCTGGAGGTTGTCGCAGCACTGCCCGGTGAAAGGGCCGATCCCCGCATCCCGGCGCCGCCGCAGCGCCGCGACCATCGCGCCAAAGGCGGTTCGCGGGCTATCGGGATTTGCCGCATCGTGCTGGATGTCGGGATGGGCGGTGTCGAATCCCTTCGTCGCCGGGTCGATGTAGTACCCGCCTTCCGTCACCGTCAGGGCGACGATCCGGATGTCCGGCTCGGCCATGCGCGCGATCAGCGGCCCATTGCCTTCCTCGACCGGCACATAGTCGATCATCGAGCCCACGACCTCCACCGACCGTCCGGCCGGATCCAGCTCGATCAGCGTGGTCAGGCAATCCTGCGCCAGCATCTTCGCCCGCATCTCCGCATCGTAGGAGCGCACACCAGCGCCGACGATGGCCCAGTCGTGGCAGAGCCCCTGTTCGAAAAGCCGGTGCAGATACCAGGATTGATGCGCCCTGTGGAAGTTGCCGAGCCCGATATGCACGATGCCGGGAGCGAGCGCGCTGCGGTCATAGGTCGGGCGGGCCACATCCTGCGGGAGCTCCGCGAGGGTGGCATTCGACAGCCTGAGTGCCATTGGTCTTCCTTTCAGATCGTCTTCAACATACCGCCGTCCACGTGATAGGCGGAGCCAACGCTGTAGGAGGCGCGCGGGGAGCAGAGGAACACGCAGAAATCGGCGAGTTCCTCGACACTTGCGAAGCGCTTGATATCCGCGTGCTCGTCGGCGACCTCCTGAAGAGAGGCCTCCCAATCGTCGCCCCGCAGTTCTCGTGCGGTATTCTCCCAGTCCGGCGTGCGAATGAGGCCCGGATTGACCGTGTTCACGCGGATGTTCCGCTTGATCATCTCGGTCGAGAGGCATTTGCCGAACATCAGAAGCGCGGCCTTCGTGGTGTTGTAGATCGGCTCGTACCACAGCGGCTGGACGGCGCAGATCGAGGCGTTCATCAGCATCGCACCGCCGCCCTTGGCCTCCATCTGGTCCGCAAGCCCGCGGGAGAGCCGAACCGCCGCCATGACGTGCAGATCCCAGTAGGATTGCCATTTCTCGTCGGGCGCGTCGGCGACCGTCTCGTTCGAGCCGGTGCCGGCGTTCGAGACGAAGATGTCCGCCCCGCCCATGGTGGCGGCCGCCTCGATCACCGCGTCGCACCCTGCGGCCGTTGAGACATCGGAGGCCACGGCCCGCGCCGTAACACCGTACTCCGCGCCGATCTCGGCCGCGGCTGCCTCTACCGCGTCGCGCGTTCGCGCGGTCAGGAGCACATCCGCGCCCTCCCGTGCAAAGGTGCGGGCGATCCCACGCCCGATCCCCTTCGACGCGCCAGTTACGACGGCAACCTTGCCCTTGAGTTGGAGGTCCATCTCATTTCACCTTCTGTCCGATACGAGGTCGCCCTACCGTATCACGAGACCCTTGGCGTCGAACCTGTGAAGATGAGATGCCGACGGCGTGAGCCAGACTTCGTCGCCACGGCGCAAATCGACTTCGCCGCTTTCGCGAACGGTCAGCGGCTCGTTCATTCCGTCGATGGTGATATGGAAGAAGGTATCGGAACCGAGATGCTCGGAAACGCCGACCTTGCCGCGCCAGGTTCCGCCCTCGCGGGAAACGCTGATGTGTTCCGGCCGCACACCGATGGTCGCCGCGTTGTGCTCGGCCGCGATGGAGCCGTCGAGGAAGTTCATCTTCGGGCTGCCGATGAACCCGGCGACGAACTTGTTCGCGGGGTTGCGGTAGAGTTCGAGCGGCGAGCCCACCTGTTCGATCACGCCGGCCTGCAGAACAACGATCTTGTCGGCCATGGTCATGGCTTCGACCTGGTCATGGGTGACGTAGATCATCGTGGTGTCGAGCGTCTGGTGCAGCTCGGAGATCTCCAGCCGCATGTTCACCCGGAGCGCCGCGTCGAGGTTCGACAGCGGTTCGTCGAAGAGGAACGCGGCGGGTTCGCGCACGATGGCCCGACCGATAGCCACCCGCTGACGCTGACCGCCGGAGAGCTGCCCGGGCTTGCGATCGAGATAGTCGGTCAGGTTCAGGACACGCGCGGCTTCTGTCACCTTGCGCTCCTGCTCCTCGGGAGAGGTCTTCGCCATACGCAGCGGAAAGGCGATATTCTTGCGCACCGACATGTGCGGGTAGAGAGCGTAGGACTGGAAAACCATCGCGAGGCCGCGCTTGGCCGGTGGCACATCGGTTGCAATCTGCCCGTCGATGCTGATCTCGCCGGAGGTCACATCCTCCAGCCCCGCGATGAGCCGCAGCAGGGTGGACTTGCCGCAGCCCGACGGGCCGACGAAGACCACGAACTCGCCATCGTTGATTTCCAGATCGAGCGGCGGAATGACCTGCAGATCGCCGAAGGACTTGGTGACTTGTTTCAGTGTGATTTGTCCCATTGGTCTTCCCCCCTATTTGACGGCGCCGAAGGTCAGGCCGCTGACAAGTTGCTTCTGGCTGAACCAGCCGAGGACGAGAATCGGCGCGATGGCCATGGTCGATGCCGCGCTGAGCTTAGCGTAGAAAAGCCCTTCGGGGCTGGAGTAACTGGCGATGAATGCTGTCAGCGGCGCTGCCTTGGCGGCCGTCAGGTTCAGCGTCCAGAATGCCTCGTTCCAGGCCAGGATGAAGTTCAGGAGCAGCGTGGAGGCGATGCCGGGCACGGCCATCGGCGTCAGGATGTGAATGACCTCCTCGCGCAGGGTCGCCCCGTCCATCCGGGCTGCTTCCAGGATCTCGCCCGGGATCTCCTTGAAATAGGTGTAGAGCATCCAGACGATGATCGGCAGGTTCATGAGCATGAGAACGAGAACCAGACCCGTGCGACTGTCGAGCAGCCCCAGTTTGATGAAGAGCAGATAGATCGGGTAGAGCACGCCCACCGCGGGCAGCATCTTGGTCGAGAGCATCCAAAGCAGGATGTCCTTGGTCCGCTTGGAGGGGACGAAGGCCATGGACCAGGCAGCCGGCACCGCGATCATGATGCCGAGAATGGTCGAGCCGCCGGCGATGATGATCGAGTTCCACAGGAAGCGCGCGTAGTTGGAGCGCTCCATGACGATGCCGTAGTTTTCCAGCGTCCAGTCGAAGGCGAGGAAGACCGGCGGGTCGGAGATTGCCTGCGCCTCCGTCTTGAAGCTGGTCAGGATGGTCCAGAGGATCGGGAAGAAGATCAGCAAGCCGATAGACCAGGCGACGGCGGTGTTGATTGCTTTACGTTGGGGTTTGACTGCACGGGCCATGGTTTACCTCACGCGTCCAGGTTCTTGCCGACGATGCGCATCAGGAAGAGCGCGATGATATTGGCGAGAATGATTGCATAGACACCGCCCGCGGAGCCGAGGCCCACATTCTGGCTCTCCAGCACGCGCTGGTAGATCAGGTAAGTGAGCGTGCGGGTGCCGAAGGCGCCGCCGGTGGTGACGAAGATCTCGGCGAAGATCGCCAGCAGGAAGATCGTCTGGATCAGGATGACGATGGTCACGGCGCGGCTGAGATGCGGGATCGTGATAAAGGCGAAGCGCGCGAGCGGCTGGGCGCCATCCATCTCGGCGGCTTCCAGCTGCTCGCGATCGAGCGACTGGATCGCGGTGAGCAGGATCAGCGTGGCGAAGGGCAGCCATTGCCACGAGACGATCATGATGATCGACCCCATCGAGACATCGGAGAGCCATTCGATGGGCGTTGCCCCGAAGGCCTTCCACAGGTGGGCAAAGAGCCCGTTGACCGGGTCCATGAACATGTTCTTCCAGACCAGCGCCGAAACGGTCGGCATGACGAAGAAGGGCGAGATCACGAGGATGCGGACGATGCCCTGGCCCCACATCGGCTGGTTCAGCAGGATTGCCAGCAGCACGCCGAGGACCACGGTAATGATGAGCACGCCGCCGACGATCACCAGCGTGGTAACAACGCTGGGCCAAAAGGCGGACGACGTGACGAAACGGACGTAATTTTCAAACCCGACCCACCCAAGATCGCCACCGCGCAGCGGCAGGAACTTCTTGAACGAGAAATAGAGGGTCATCGAGAGGGGGACGAGCATCCAGCCGAGGAGCAGGATAACGGCCGGGGCCATCATGACGCGCGCGGCGGATCTCGAATGCTGAGTGGCCATGAACACACCTCCTCTGTGGACAGGAACAGGGCGCCTGTCGGGTGGGGTTGGCATAAGGGGCGGATCGTCTGGGGCATCCGGGGGGCTTTGGAAGGGGAGCGCCCCCCGGACGGGGAGGAAAGCCTTAGTAACCCGCGGCTTCCATCTCGTCTGCGGTCAGCGCCTGAGCCTTCTCAAGAGCCTCTTCCGCGGTCTGCTGACCGGCCAGAGCGGCGGAGAACTCCTGGCCAACCTGGGTGGCGATGCCGGCAAATTCGGGGATGGCCGCGAACTGGACGCCGACATAGGGCACGGGCTCGACGGTCGGCTGGGTCGGGTCAGCCGAAAGGATGCTGTCGAGCGTCATCTGTGCAAACGGAACCTTCTGGTACTCCGGGTTCTCGTAGAGCGACGTCCGTGCTCCCGGGGGAACATTGGCCCAGCCCTCTTTCTCGGCCACCATCTCGATATAGGCCTTCGACGTGGCCCACTCGATGAATGCCTTGGCCGCATCGACCTTCTGCGTGCCTGCCGGGATCGCAAGCGCCCAGGCCCAGAGCCAGTTGCCGCGCTTGCCCTTGCCGGTATCGGGGGCCAGCGCAAAGCCGACCTTGTCAGCCACGGTGGAATCGTTGGGATTGGTCACGAAGGAGGCCGCGACGGTGGCGTCGATCCACATCCCGCACTTGCCCTGCTGGAACAGCGAGAGGTTTTCGTTGAAGCCGTTGGTCGAGGCACCCGGAGGGCCGGCTTCGTTCATCAGGTCGAGATAGAAGGTCAGCGTTTCGTTCCACTCGGGGCTGTCGAATTGCGGCTTCCAGTCCTCGTCGAACCAGCGCGCGCCGAACGCGTTCGAGGTGGCCGTCAGGAAGGCCATGTTCTCGCCCCAGCCGGCCTTTCCGCGCAGGCAGATGCCGTAGATCTCGTTCTCCTTGTCGGTCATCGCGCGGGCCGCCTCGGCCACGAACTCCCAGGTCGGGGCATCGGGCATCTCGAGCCCGGCCTTCTCCATCAGGTCGGTGCGATACATGATCATCGAGCTCTCGCCGTAGAACGGCGCGGCATAGAGCGTGCCGTCGACCGACAGGCCGCCCCGCATGGCGGGAAGGATATCGTCAACGTCGTATTCGGCCGAGAGATCGTCCAGCGCGACCAGCCAGTCCTGCTGGCCCCAGATCGGCGTCTCGTACATGCCGATCGTCATGATGTCGAACTGCCCGCCCTTGGCGGCGATATCCTGGGTAACGCGCTGGCGCAGAACATTTTCTTCCAGCGTCACCCACTCGACCTCGTGGCCGGTCTTGGCCGTGAAGTCGTCGGTGTAACCCTGCATCCGGATCATGTCGCCATTGTTGACCGTGGCGATGGTGATCGTCTCGGCCAATGCCCCGGTGGAGATCGCACCAATGGCGCACGCCCCCAGAAGAGCGCGGTATTTGAATGTCATGAATTTCCTCCCAAGGTAGAGCTTTTGCTCAAGTGATGAACATATGCTCACCATAGGGCGTGATTCGTGTCAAGCCGGTTTCCCGTGCTCAGCCGTCCGTTATTGTGCCAGAAGGTGCTTTGCGGAGGCTTCGTCGATCACCAGATGCGTGATCAACCGCCCCTTGAGCGCCGCCTCCACCGCCGTCCGTTTCGAGGCACCGGCGGCGATGCAGCAGACCGGGCATTCCTGCGCAGACACGCGCACTCCCATGATGCGGTCGTTGACCGGGTGATCCAGATACCGGCCTTCGGCATCGAAGACGTGACCGGCCAGTTCGCCGGCGGCCCCGGCCGCCTGAAGGCTGGCGAGTTCCTCGGCCGTTATGAAACCATCAACATAGAGCGGCACGTTGTCGGACATGTGGCCAATGCCGACGATGGCGATATCGGCGGCGCGTGCCAGCGCGCGCGAGGCCGCCACGTGGGGCAGCGACAGATAGAGTTCGAACTCTTCCTGGCTGCGTGCCACCAGGGGGATGGACAGCGGGTATTGCGGGATCGAAAGCAACCCGGCCAGCCGCACGATCACCTCGTAGGCAGTGGCAGATCCGTCAGGGGCGACGTTGCCGTTCAGCGAGACGAGCTTGTGCGCCCCACCCTGAACAGGTTCGATGTTTTCCACGACGGCGCGCAGCGTCCGGCCCGTGCCGATGGCAATGGTCTTGGGCTCCGTCGAACCGAAGATCTGCTCCAGCACAGGCGCTGCATAAACCGCAACCCCATGAACCGGGTCGCCGTCGCTCCCCATGCTGGGGGCAACCCAGGCCGCTTCGAGCTCGTAGCGCTCCTTGAGGTCGCGCTCCATTTCAAGGCACGCGGCAATCGGATGGCTGATCCGCACCCGGACGAGCCCTTCCGCCATTGCCCGCGCCACCAACCTCTGGGCCCGCTGGCGGGAAATCCCGAGTTCGCGCGCAATCTGATCCTGTGTCAGCCCACCGACATAGGAGAGCCATGCCGCCCGGGCCGCGAAATCCCGCGGCGACAGATCCCTTTCATCCCGCTCAGCGCGTGTCATTGACCGCAGCCTCCGACTTCAGTTCCGGAGCAGGATCGAAGAATTCGGCATAAGTTTCAATCGTCCGGTGCGGACGCACCTCCGGATCGCTTGGCAAGTCGAGCCCCGTCAGATGGCTGCCCCCGGTGAAATGCCACACCGTCATTCCCGCCGAGAGCGCCGCCCGTATGCCCGCGACGGAATCCTCGATAACCAGGCAACGCGCGGGGGGCGTCCCAGATTTCTCGGCGGCGCGCAGGAAGAGATCCGGCGCGGGCTTGCCATGCGCAACCTCCGATGCCGTTGTCGTGCGCCCCTGAAACCGCGCATCCAGCCCCACGATGCGAAGCGTGTGGTCAAGCCGCTTCGGGCTCGAGCTTGTTGCCAGGCAATACGGCACGCGGAGTCGGTCGATCGTCTCCGTCACGCCCGGCATGACTTGCAAATCGGCATCGAAGGCCGCCAACAGCCGGGCGCGGTAATCGGCCTCGAAACCAGCCGGCAGCACAATTCCGAAATCGGCCTGGATCTGTGACAACACGACCGGATAGCTGCGTCCGAGGAAATGCTTCGCGACGTAGGCGCGGTCGACTGCGACGCCATACTCCGCCAGTTCGGCAATCAGCATCTGGGCCGAAATCACCTCGCTGTCGATCAAGACGCCGTCGCAATCGAATATGACAAGTTCGAAGCTGTCCATCGCCATGCTCCCGGTGCAACTGCTTGCAAGCGGAACCCGGGCACGCGGCTTCCGAGGCACAGGCATATACCGGCACGCGCGAAATGTCCCGCCCGAAGGTCGGGCGGACACATTGTCAGTGATTGTCGCGGGGAACGCCCTTCGTCTGCGCGATGTTCTGGTACTTCACCGCCGGTTTCAGGACCATTCCCTTGTCGAACTGATCGACGATGGAACGCTGGATTTCCTGCCACGGCGTCTGGTGATCCGGGAACGGGTGACCGCCGGCCGCCTCCAGCGTTGCCCGGCGGGCTGCCAATTCGTCATCCGCGACGAGAAGGTTGGCGCTGCCTTCCTTGAGGTCGACGCGCAGCCTGTCGCCGGTGCGGACCAGCGCCAACCCGCCCATCGCCGCGGCCTCCGGCGAGGCGTTCAGGATCGACGGCGATCCCGACGTGCCGGACTGCCGACCGTCGCCGATGCAGGGCAAGGCGTCGATGCCGCGCTTGAGCAGCGCCGTGGGCGGCTGCATGTTCACCACTTCGGCGCCGCCGGGATACCCGATCGGCCCTGCCCCGCGGATCACGAGGATACAGCGCTCGTCGATGTCCAACTCCGGATCGTCGATCCGGTCATGATAATCCTCGGGGCCTTCGAACACGATGGCACGCCCCTCGAAAGCGTCCGGATCGTCGGGGTTGGAGAGGTAGCGGGCCCGGAACTCATCGGAAATCACCGAGGTTTTCATGATCGCGCTGTCGAACAGGTTGCCCTTGAGGTTCAGGAAACCCGCCGCCGGCACGAGCGGTTCGCCGTAGGGCCGGATCACCTCGTGATCGCTCACAGCCGCGGCGGCATATTCCTCGGCTATGGACTTGCCTGTCACCGTCACGGCCTCCGGATGCGGCAGCACACCGGCCGCCATCAACTCCGCGACCACGCCGGGCACACCGCCGGCTCGGTGAAAATCCTCGCCCAGGAAACGGCCTGCCGGCTGCACGTCGCACAGCAGCGGTACGTGATGGCCGAGTGCCTGCCAGTCGTCCGGAGTCAGGTCCACACCGAGGTGCCGCGCCACGGCGACCAGATGGATCGGCGCATTTGTGGAGCCGCCGAGGGCGGAATTGACGACGATGGCATTCTCGAAAGCCGCCCGCGTCATTACGTCGGAAGGCTTGAGATCTTCCCAGACCATCTCCACGATGCGCCGGCCCGTCTCATAGCTGATCTGGCCACGTTCGCGGTAGGGGGCCGGAATGGAGGCAGATCCCGGAAGCTGCATGCCCAGGGCCTCGGCAAGCGAATTCATCGTGCTGGCCGTACCCATGGTGTTGCAATAGCCGACCGAAGGCGCCGAGTCGGCAGCCATCTCCATGAATTCCTTGTAGTCGATCTCGCCCTTCGCGAGCATCTGGCGCGCCTTCCAGACGACCGTGCCGGAACCCACGCGCTCGCCCTTGTGCCAACCGTTCAACATCGGCCCGCAAGACAATGCAATTGCGGGGATATTCACCGTTGCAGCCGCCATCAACAGCGCCGGTGTGGTCTTGTCGCAGCCAATGGTCAGGACCACGCCGTCGATGGGATAGCCGTAGAGAGATTCGACGAGCCCGAGATAGGCGAGGTTGCGGTCGAGCGATGCGGTCGGGCGCTTGCCCGTTTCCTGGATCGGGTGAACCGGAAACTCCAGGCAGATACCGCCCGACGCGACGATGCCTTCGCGCACCCGCTTGGCCAACTCGATGTGATGACGGTTGCAGGGGCTGAGGTCGCTCCCCGTTTGCGCGATGCCGATGATCGGCTTGCCCGATTGCAATTCCTCACGCGTGATCCCGAAATTGAGATAGCGCTCCAGATAGAGCGCCGTCATGCCGGGATTATCTGGGTTGTCGAACCATTGCTGCGAGCGAAGTTTCATGTCCGGGTCCTTGATAAGCCGGACCCGCGACGCTCGTGTTGCGACGCGGATCCGGGAAGTTCATAGCGGGGTCAGTCGAACCAGAACAGCGCGATCTGGGGGAAGGCAACCAGCAGACCAACTGCCAGCACCTGCATCGCGATGAACGGGAGCAGCGACCGGAAGATGATGCCAAGCGTGATGTCGTCGGGCACCACCGACTTGAGATAGAAGGCGGCCGGGCCGAACGGCGGCGACAGGAAGCTCACCTGCATGTTCATGCAGAAGACCACGCCGAACCAGATCGGGTCGAGCCCGAGATTGCGGATGATCGGCACGAATATCGGCATCGTCAGCAGCGCCACGCCGACCCAGTCGAGGAAGGCGCCGAGCACGAAGAGGATCGCCATCATGAAGAGCACGATCACCGTCGGGTTGTCGGAGATGCCATACATCAGGTCCGAGATGAACTTGATGCCGCCCATCAGGTTGTAGACGCCGACCAGCGCCGTGGCGCCGATGCCGATCCAGACGATCATGCCCACGGTGGCGAGCGTCTGCATGGCAGCACCCTTGAGCAGCCCCCAGGTGAACTCGCCACGGATCACGGTGGAGAGCAACACGCCGCCAACGCCGACCGCCGAAGCTTCCGTTACCGAGGCTATGCCGCCGTAGATCGATCCGAGCACCGCGATCACCACGAGGATCGGCAGGAACAGCCCTTTTGCGAGGCGGATTTTCTCGGAGGCAGGAATGTGCTCGACCTCCGGATCCGGAACCGCACCGGGCGTGAAGTAGGCCCGGAAAAGCACATAGAGCACGTAGAAGGAGGCCAGCATGAAGCCGGGGATGAATGCCGCGGTGAAGAGGTCTCCGATCGAGACGGACGCCGTCAGGCCGTAGATGATCAGCACGATCGAGGGAGGCACCATGGTGCCGAGTGCGCCGCCAGCGCAGACCACGCCGATGGAAAGGTTGCGGTCATACCCCTGGCGCAGCATCTGCGGCAGCGCCAGAAGGCCGAGCAGGACCACTTCGCCGCCAATGATGCCGGACATGGCCGCAAGGATGATCGCGACAAAGATGGTCTGGACTGCCACGCCACCCCGGATCCGGCCGCCGACGAGTTTCATCGCGTCGAACAGGTCTCGGGCGATTCCCGATCGGTCCAGGATCGCGGCCATCAGCACGAACATCGGCACCGAGACAAAGACGAAGTTCTCGACGAAGGTGTAGATCCGCGAGGAGATAACCTGCACTGCCATCGGTCCGAAACCGAGCAGCGCGAAGGTGAGGGCCACCAGCAGCGTCACGAAGGCAAGTGGCATACCCGTGAGCAGCAGCACCACCATCAGGCCGAACATCATCAGCGTCGAATTGCCGATGCCGATGGCGGCGAAATCGATGATCGCGTTCATTTATTTCGTCTCCTCGGCCGCGCGGCGGATATAGTTCCACGTCAGGATCAGGAACTGGATCGTCATCAGGACCATGACGATCAGAAGGAAAGTCTTGACCAAAGCCGGTGCCGGGGGGTTCCAGGCCGAACCGGACCGCTCCATGCGGAATTCCCCGAGCGGAGAGAAGAGCGCCTTTTGGCTCATGATCCAGGCCGCATAGGTGAAGAATCCGGCCGCAATGAAGGAGGCGAAGGAGATGAAGATGTTGACGATCCTCCGCACCTTGGGCGGCAGGATGTCGTAGATCAGCACCACGCGGATATGGCTGTTTCGCGACGCGCAATAGAGCCCGCCGTAAAGGAAGGAGATTCCGCAAAGGAACGTCGTCGTCTCATGCGCCCAGATCGTGGGGCTGTTGAGCACGTAGCGCAGGAAGATTTCGACAAGCAGGATGCAGGCGGAAGCGCAGATCGCGACCGCGAAGGCAAAGCCCCCGGCATTTATGATCCGGCCAAAAGTACCGGCTTCGGGCACAGCGCCACGGTCGATCTTGCGGGTCGGTGTTTCGACCTGGGTCTCGGGCCCGGGGTCGGTTTCAGGTGTTTCGGTCATTGTTGGAACTACCCGCCTGAATGCAATTGGGGCGGGCAGGCCACGTTGCGGCCTGCCCAGGGACCTTGGGGCCGGTTTAGTTGAGCAGGCCGTTCTCGGTCAGGTACGCGGTCAGCGTCTCGTAGACCTTCTGGGCCATTGGCGAGCCCTCGGAAAGCGATTTCCACTCTTCCTGGGCGAGACCACGGAACTTCGCACGCTCCTCGGCCGACCAGTCGTGCACGGTGATGCCCTCGGCCTCGGCTGCCGCAACGGCGGCCTGGTCACGCTCCATCAAACCGCCGACCTGGGTTTCCTGGAAGACCTTCACGGAATCGTAGAACGCCTTCTGGATGTCCTCGGGCAGCGCCTCCCATTTCGCCTTGTTCATCGAAACCTCGACGAGCGGCAGCGAGTGGAAGCCCGGGTAGACGGGGTGCGACGCAATCTCGTTCATGCCCACTTCCTGGTTCACGGAGAACACGGAATAGTCAGCAGCGTCGATCACGCCTTTGTCGAGCGCGGTGTAGACCTCGGAGGCCGGCAGGTTCACCGGAGCGGCACCAGCAGCGCGGAAGACGTTGGCGATCGGGCCTTCGGGCGAGCGCATCTTGACGCCCTTGAGGTCGTCCACACCGTCAAGCGGCACCTTGGAGACGAAGGCTTCGAGGCCCGGGGTCGAGACACCGATGAAATAGACGCCATAGGGTTCTTGCAGCTCGCGCATCAGTTCCGCGCCGCCGCCGTTCTCGACGAAGTCGATCATCTGAGCCGGGTCCGACCAGGCACCAACCGGGTTTGCAATCAGGCCGAAAGCCGGGTCCTTGCCGGCGAAATAGGACGTATCGCAGATATGCCCGTCGATCAGTCCGGCGCCCACGGCATCCAGCGTCTCCTTGTAGTCGACGATGGTACCCACGGGCAGCATTTCGACGGCGACCTTGCCGTCGGTCATCTCCTTGAGAACCTCGGTCCAGCCAACCTGGTACTCGAAGTTCGGGTTGCCCGCCGGGTCGGAGGATTGGAAGCGGAAGCTGTACTCCTGTGCCGTGGCACCGAAGGCCAGAAGGCTCATAGCGATTGCAGTTGTGATTGTGCGTGTGCTTTTCATGGGGTCCTCCCTTGCACGTTTACACTTTCAGGGGTCACTCACCCCTGGTCGAAACGAAGTTGCACCTTCATGGCCTTCGCCTTGTCGGAGGCGAAGTCGAAGGCGGCGACGGCGTCTTCCATCGGGAAGCAGCCCGTCAGTACCGGAGCGAGATCCACCCGCCCTCGGTCGATCAGGTCCGCAGCCACCTCGAACTCGTGATCGAAGCGGAACGAACCCAATATCCGGATCTCCTTCGTCACCACGAGGCTGAGCGGCAGGGTCGGTTCGCTGCCCAGCCCCACGGTGACGATTTGCCCGCCCGGGCGGACGACCTCGCAGGCCGTCTGCAACGCCGGCGCGGCACCGGAGCATTCGAAGACGCAATCGACCCGGCCCTTGTTTTCACGCAATGGCGCAAGTGCCTCCGCCTCGGAAGACAAGTCGATGCAACGGGTTGCCCCCATTGCTGCGGCAATCTTCAGCGGCTCGGGTGCAATGTCGGTCACGATGATCTCCGAAGCGCCGGCGAGTTTCGCCGCGGCGATCGTCAGGCAGCCGATCGGCCCACTGCCCGAAATCAGCACCCGCTTGCCAAGGAGCGCGCCGGCCTGGTTCACCGCGTGCAGACAGACCGAGAAAGGCTCGCACAGCGCCGCGAGGGCAAGGTCGGTTTCCGGCGAGACACGGACGGCCAGTTCGGCCGGGACCGTCACTTCGGCCCGAAACAGCCCCTGCTCATGCGGCATCCGCATGGCCGATCCGTTGAACCGCATGTCGAGGCATTCGTGCCGCATGTCACGCTTGCAATACTCGCAGTCGCCACAGGGCCGGGACGGGCAGATGGCGACCTTGTCGCCCACCGCGAGCCCGTCGACGCCAGCGCCCAGGTCCGTCACGACGCCGGAGACTTCGTGACCGAGCGCCATCGGCTGCTGAATGCGAACAGTGCCAAAACCACCGTCGTGATAATAGTGCAGGTCCGACCCGCAGATGCCGCCACGGGCGACGGCGATGCGAACCTCGCCAACACCGGGCGGTGGGGCGATGTCGATTTCATCGATACGCAGGTCGTGCGGGGCGTGGATGACAACTGCCTTCATGTCAAAGCACCGAGATCATGCCGCCATCGACATAGATGAGCTGGCCGTTGATGTAGTTGGAAGCGTCGGAGGCGAGGTATATCGCGGTCCCGGCCATCTCGTCCGGTTGACCCCAGCGACCCGAGGGCGTGCGCTTGCAGACCCAGTCGTTGAACTCCTCGTTCTCGATCAGCGCGGTGTTCATCTCGGTCGCCATGTAGCCGGGGCCGATGGCGTTGACCTGAATGCCCTTGGAAGCCCATTCCGCGGTCATGATCTTGGTCAGCATCCGAACGCCCCCCTTGGCCGCGCCGTAGGGGCTCACCGTAGCACGTGCCGCATCTGAAAGCAGCGAACCGATATTGATGATCTTGCCGTGGCCGCGCGGGATCATCCGCTTTGCCGCCTCGCGGGCGCAGATGAA
Organism: Tropicimonas marinistellae; assembly: GCF_001509585.1. Taxonomy (GTDB): domain Bacteria; phylum Pseudomonadota; class Alphaproteobacteria; order Rhodobacterales; family Rhodobacteraceae; genus Tropicimonas; species Tropicimonas marinistellae. The sequence goes on from NZ_LNCI01000006.1 coordinate 369,758, forward strand.
GACGGCGGTCAGGTTGACGTCGATCACACGCTGCCAGTCCGATGTTTCGAGCTCTACGATGGGCTTGCGAAACTGGATACCGGCATTGTTGACCAGGATGTCCACGGCGACGCCGTCAGAGTCGAGCTTCTCGAACGCAGCGACGATGGCAGCCTCGTCGGCCACATCGAAGGCGGCGCCGATGACGTCGTAGCCACCGGCCGTCATCTCCTCCACCGCTTCCTGGAGCCGCGCCTCGTTCACGCCATTGAGAATGACGCGGGCGCCGGCGGCAGCCATGCCTTCGGCCATGGCGCGGCCCAGGCCGCGGGAGGACCCGGTGATCAGCGCGGTCTTGCCGCTGAGATCGAAGAGTTTGGTGCTCATGTGTTTTCCTCAGAGTTCGGACAGGCGCGTGCTCAGGTCGGACCGCTCGAAGAAACTCTCCTGCAATTCCGTACCGAGGCCGGGGCCTTCCATCGGGTAGACGTAGCCGCCTTCGATCCGAGGCACCTCGGTCACCAGATCGCGGTACCAGCCCTTGTAAAAGGCGCGCACGGACTCCTGGATCAGCGTGTTCGGCTGGCTCAGGCTCATGTGGATCGCAGCGGCAAAGCCGACCGGGCCGATGCAGTCATGCGGCGCGAAGGGGCGGTGATAGGTCTCGGCCATGGCGGCGATCTTGCGGCCTTCGGTGAGGCCACCGGTCCAGCAGAGATCGGCCATCACCACATGGCAGGCGTCGCGGTCCAGGTATTCCTTGTAGGCGTAGCGCGAGCCCAGCGTCTCGGAGGCGCAGGTCCAGACATCGGTGGAGCGGGCATATTCGGCCAGCGCCTGGGGTGAGTTCATCCGGATCGAGTCTTCGTACCAGGTGGGGGCGTAGGGCTCGAGCGCGCGGGCGATCTTCTTGGCGGTCGGCAGGTTCCAGAGCGAGTGGAACTCGACCATGATCTCCATCTTGTCGCCCACCGCGTTGCGGATCTGCTCGAAGGGCTTGATCGCGGTCTTCATCTGCTCGGCTGAGATCCAGAGCCCCTTGTTCTCCATCGCCGGCGGATCGAAGGGCCAGATCTTCATCGCCGTGATGCCGCTCTCCAGCAGGCTCTCGGCCAGAGCGCCGGCATCGGTCATGAAGGCTTGCAGGTCTTCGTATTGCCCGCCTTCACCGAAGTTCCAGGTGTCGACCGGTTTGATCTTCTTGGTGGAGACGTATTTCGTGCCGGCGCAGGTGTTATAAACCCGCATCTTGTCGAAGCAGAGCCCGCCCAGCATCTGGTGCACCGGCTGGCCGCAGGCCTTGCCGAAGAGATCCCACAGCGCGATATCGACCGCCGAGCAGGCGCGGTATTCGACGCCGGTGGAACTCTGCGCATTGGGCAGGTTCAGCATCTCCTTGTGGAGCGCCTCGATATGGAGCGGGTTCTGGCCGAGCAGGCGGCTGGCCAGCGTGTCGTGGATATGCGCCTCGACGGCGGCCGCGCCATAGAATGTCTCGCCAAGTCCGACGATCCCCTCATCGGTCTCGACATGCACCCAGAGCACGTTCTGATGCGCGTCGATGCGATACGTTCTCAGGCCGGCAATCTTCATTCGCAGTTCCTCCGACCAGGCCGAGAAGCCGACGAGGCCCCGTCTCCCAAGCCGCATAAGCGATGATCTTTGCGTGACGGCTTGTCCCGATTCGATCATTTCCCTGTCGCTTGATAGGACCACGTGATACAGTTTTGAAGTCAAAAATGCACTTGTTGGTACGCTCGAATGGAAAAACCTATCGTACAATCCGGCGGATTTGAAAAGAAATCTGCGTCCAATCTGGTTGAAAGAACCATGCTGGATGTCAGAAAGTTTATACATGACAACAAGTTATCCGCTGGAGACGTCTTGCCCTCGGAAAACGCCATCGCCACGCAACTCGGCGTTTCCCGCACTGTCGCGCGGGAGGCGTTGCGCGGACTCGCCGCACTTCGCATTCTGGAGGTCGGGAACGGCCGCCGGGCCCGGGTGGCCGGGCCGACCGCCGAAGCGCTCAGTGTGATCCTCGACCACACGGTCTACACCAAGCAACTCTCCGTTGCGCAGATCCAGGACGTGCGCCGCACGCTGGAGATGCGAACCGTCAGCCTCGCCGCGCTGCACCGAAGCGACGACGATGCGCGCCAGTTGCTGGAGACTTGCGCCAAGATGATGGAGGCAGTGGAGCACGATTCCACCGCGGTGATGGAACAGGACATCCTGTTCCACGAGATCATCGCGCGCGCCTCGGGAAACCCGCTCTACTCGATCCTTGTGGACAGCTTCCGCATAATCACGCGCCAGACCTGGGACATCGGCTGGCGTGCGCGTGCCACGCTGGAGAACCGCGTCGAGAACATCAAGTGCCACGAGCGGATCGCCACCGCGATCATGGCGCAGGAGGCCGTGCGGGCCGAAGCGGCGATGTCGGAGCATTTCGACAGTTCGTTCATGGTTCTGCTGCGGGCCGGCGTGAACTGACTGCCGTTCGGCACCGTTCCAGCCGACGCCAATGGCGCGTGATCGCGATGATGTGCGCGGTCTGTGCGCGGACACCGTTTTTGTCGTTTTCCACAATCCTTTTCGACCCTGTGACGCCCGTCACTTCGGTGCCTCGGCGCCTAGCGTAGTCATGAAGACAGGCGGCGAGTGAGCGCAACGGATGACCCGGAGCCCCAAGCCGCAGTCAGGGAAAGGGATCACTACCATGGGCACGTATAACGGCACGAACGGCAACGACTACAAATCCATGTCGAACCTCAACATCTGGCCGTTTTCGCATCATGACACGATGCGCGGCTACGGCGGAAACGACCGGCTTTACGGCAACAACGGCAACGACAAGATCTACGGCGGAACCGGCAACGACACGCTCTCCGGCGGCAACGACAACGACGTCCTTTATGGCGAGTCCGGTAACGACTACCTCTACGGCGGCGCCGGAAACGACAGCCACTACGGCGGCTCCGGGGTGGACTACATCAGCGCAGGCGACGGCAACGACTACATCGAGGGCGGCTACAGCACCGATACCGTCTATGGCGGCGCCGGAAACGACTACATCCGGGTCCGCAACGGCGAGTACTACGACAACGTCGACGGCGGCACCGGCACGGACACGCTGAACCACTCGCTTTCCAGCTACTCGGGCGACACTTTCGACTTCGTTGCGGAGAAGATCTACGCCGCAAGCAGTCACGGCGGCACGACCTTCCTGCGCGGCATCGAGACCTACTACGACGGTTCGGGCGGCAACACGATCAAGTCCGACGGCTCCGGCAGCTTCTACGGCGGCGGCGGCGACGACCGGATCCATGCCGGCAACGGCGTCAACGAGAAGCTCGACGGTGGCACCGGGGTGGACACGCTGGACACGACCCACTGGAACGGCAACTACACGATCAATCTCGTCACCGGGAAAACCAACTACACCGGCGAGTCCTTCACGAACTTCGAGAACGTCGTCACCGGCAACGGAAGCGACACGATCACCGGCACCAGCGGCGCCAACAGCATCCATACCAACGGCGGCAATGACCGTGTCTATGCCGGCGACGGCGACGACCGGATCTATGGCGGCGACGGCAATGACTGGCTCGATGGCGGCTATGGCTTCGACTACATCAACGGCGGCGACGGCATCGACTCCACCAGCTACACCTTCTACAGCGGCACCGTGGACGCCAACCTGCAAACGGGTGTCGTTGCCTTCCCCGGCAACAGCACGCTGACCGACACGCTCGTCTCCATCGAGAACATCTACACCGGCAACGGCAACGACAAGGTCTGGGGCAGCAGCGTGGCGAACTACATCTCCACCGGTGCGGGCAACGACTGGGCCAACGGAAGCAGTGGGAACGACACCATCTATGCCGGTTCTGGCAACGACAAGATCAAGGGTGGGGCCGACAACGACTACCTGGACGGCGGCAGCGGCGACGACAAACTCGTCGGCGGTGGCGGCAACGACACGCTCGTGGGCAGTTCCGGCGCGGACCGGCTGGCCGGAAACGGAGGCGAGGACACCTTTGACTTCAACTTCACCTCCGACTCCACCGCCGGGGCCGTCGACAAGATCATCAAGTTCCAGGGCGCAGGCGTAAGCGGCGGCGACGTGATCGACCTCGCCGGGATCGACGCCAACGTCTACCTCTCGGGCGACCAGGCCTTCTCCTTCGGCGGCACCGGCACCGGTTCTGTCTGGGCGGTGAACATGGGCAAGCACACCATGATCTACGCCAATACCGACGCAGATGCAGACGCCGAATTCGCGCTGCTCATCGCTGACGGCAAGAGCGTCGACGCGAGTGACTATTCGGCTGGAGACTTTGTCCTGTAACCCCCCGGTATTGAGTGTCTCCGACCGACCCGGCCCGCCGCCCGAAAGGGTGGCGGGCCATCAATTTGGCGCAGGTTGGTATTGAAACCGGACGCGGTTCCGCAGTTCCGCAGAGAGCCGCTTTTCAGTTTCAGGCAGTTGACACAGGTCGGATCCGGAATGTGGAACTAATACCGTGCCTGGGCCTCGTAGAAGGCCGCGATATCTTCCATATCCTGTTGGCTCAGGCCTTTCACGGCAGCCGACATCGCAGCTTTCTCGCTCACATCTTCCCGCTTCCCGGTCGCGTAGTTCTGCATTTCTTTGACAAGATAGGATGCGGGCTGACCAGCGAGCATCGGAACCACACGGAAACTGGTTGAACGGGCGTTGCCGTCCATCCCATGACAGCCTGTGCATTTTGATGCTACCGCGAGTTGACGCCCATTGTTCGGGTCACCTTCGGCAAGCGCTGTCGTGGCCGAGATGAAATAAGCGCACACCATCAGCAGCAGTCGCTGATGAACCATTCCCGTATGATATCACAATCGAGCCATTTCCAGAAACCGGGCCGACACCCGGTTGAACCTGCTTGCAAAACGCCTGCACGGAAGGAAATGCCCACGTGGACGGTAGAGACTCAAGAGAGCTGCAATGCCGCGCCTTGGTGCGGCGCGTCAGGTGGGGGTTTGCACGAAGCGAACCGCGCCAAGGCCCGGGCCTAGATCTCCGCCACCTCGGCAAGGGTTTCCAGATCGGGGATTTCGATCACCTTCCCGTCAAGCCGGAGCACGCCATCTGCGGCAAGCGCCTTGAGATTGCGGTTTACGTTTTCGCGCGCCAGCCCTGAGAACTCGCCGATATCGGATTGCGACAGGCCCAGATCGATACGCATCGGGCCATCGCCGTCCGACGCACCCCATTTCTCGGCAATTCGCAGCAGGCACCGGGCAAGGCGTTTGCGGGCATCGACTTCCGCCTGAACCTCGAACATGTCGGAGGCGTTGCGGACCTTTCGGCACAAATCCGCGATCAGGGCCATGGTCGCGTCGGGATGGTCCATGAGAAACCCGCGAACCTCGGCGCGGTGCAGGGCGAGCAAGGTGACATCGCCCGCAGCGCGGGCATCGGTGCTCCTGTCCTGCCCGTCGAACATCGCGATCTCGCCAAAGACCTCTCCGGGACCCATGTGGTTGAGGACCGACCTGCGACCGGAGAGCGACGTGACGCTGATCTCCACCCGCCCCGCCTCTATCACATAAAGCACATCGCCCGGATCGCCGCGCAGAAAGATGACCTCGCCGGAGGCGAAACGGCGCCGCTGGCCGCGCTTGGCCAGCCGCGCGCGCTCATCTTCCGACAGGGTCGAAAGGAGCGGGCTGATTGACCCGCCACGCTCATCGTCGTCCTGTGTCATGGAGACCCCTCGGGTTGCGTTCCGGGAACTGCCGGTCGGTTGCAGTGGACGGCGGCGTCTTCGGCACCAAGGTATTGCAGCCGCCGCGCCGGGTCGAGCACACCGCGCGTCATCTCGCAGGCCCGCGCGAGGTCCAGAAGGTCCCAAAGGCGCACCTTTCCGTCGTCTCCTGCCGATGCAAAGCGGGCACCATCGGGATGCCGGGCCAGGCGCCAGGCGGTGCGTGAATGGGCGCCGGGAACAGACGCGATCCTGCGGGCGGATTCGAGATCCCAAAGATGCAGCCCACCGCGACGGTCTATGGCGGCAATGGTCGTGGTGTCGCCGAGGAACAGGGCATCGGTCGCCCCACCGACATGTCCCGTGAATGCCGCGACTTGCGTGAGCGTTGCCACGTCCCAAACCGTGACCACCTCGTCGCTTGTGCCGGCAAGCAGGTACCGCCCGTCAGGGTTGAAACTGACCGTCCAGATGACATCGTCATCAACCGAGAGAACACGCGGTGGAGCGTCCTCCGCAAGGCCCCACAACAGCACGTCGCCCGAGGTCAGCGCCGCGGCAAGATGCGTACCGGCCTGGTCCACGACCGCCCGTGTGACCTGCCCGCCGCCGATGTCGAAACTGCGGATCATCTCGTTGGTATCCGGATCGAACATCTGCAGGGATCGATCGGATGCGGCGAAGACATGCGATCCACCGTCGATATCCACCGACCAGATCGCCTCGCCGATGTCCGCCACTTTCGTCAGCGCAGACCCGTCCGTACCCTGTATCTGAAGCGTCCCGCCGCGATCCGCCGAGACGAGCCGCTGCCCGTCCATCGACAGATCCAGCGCCCAGACCTGGTGATCGTGTCCCCTGAGCGCAAGCCGCGCCGCTGGGTCGGACGCCTCCCAGCGGGTCACTGCGCCTGTGTCGTCGCCGGCGAGCACGATGTCGGCACCGAGCGCAACCCCCTTGGCGCGCTGCCCGGGCACGGCGAATGTCCGCGCGGGCGGGATCCCCTGGCCGAGCCGCCAGAAACGTACCATCTGGTCGGCACCGAGCGTGGCGGCGACGGTCCCGCTGCGGTCCAGGGCCAACTCGACAATGGCGCCGCGGTGGCCGCTGGGGGAGGTCGAAATGGTCTCCCCTTTCTCAAGATCCCAGATCGCCAGTTCACCGTTGCCGGTCGCCCCCAGCAGGCGGGCCTGCCCCGGCAGAAATCCAATCGCGCCTATTCGCGCGTCCGGATCGAAGGCCCGCCCCTGCAACCGGGCGCTCGGAAAATCGAAGACCGCCGAGGTGCCATCGCTGCTGACCGTGGCGAAGAGCTGCCCGTCCTCGCTGAAAGCAAGGTCCCATATATCGCTTTGGTGGACGCCCTTGATCGTTGGAAAAAGCAAGGCACGCGAAGGCAAGGACCAGCCGTGGATTTCCCCTGCCCCGTTGCCGGCAAGCAGCGCATCCCCGCGCGGGCTGAAGGCCACGCTGGTGAAATCTCCGATACGCGTGCCGATGGAGGTGCCTGACTCGGCCGGCGCGGCGACGGCCCAAAGCCTGACGGTTCCATCCTCGCCCGCCGACGCGATCCACTCCCCGTGTGGATCGAAACGCGCGCGCCAGACGATATCGCGCGTCGCGCCTATCGTGCGCGGCTCCCCGAGGAACCCATCGGCCACCGGCCATTCCACGATCCGTCCCCGATTGCCCACAGCCAACAGCGCCGAACCGTCCGGGGCGAAGGCCAGATCCTCGATCCCGCCCAGGTCCGTGGCAAGCGGAACGGCCACCGGCTGCCGCGTATGGCCATCCAGCAGCATCAGCGTGCCGTCCCGGCGCCCCACGGCGACGAATGCGCCGTCGGGAGACATTGCGAGCGACAGCGCGTCACCAGCCGGCACAGGGCTGGACACGAGAACCGGTACACCTTTCGCCAGTTCGAGGCGCGCCGCCACGAGCGCGGCGCGCGCATCGAACCCCGGCGCATCGGGGGCGGAAATCGCGAGCGATTCCGCGGCCAGCGCAAGTGCAAGCAACGGGTCCTGCGTCACCAGCCCGCGTGCCACCGCACCCAAGGCCCCGGCGAACCGCTCCTGCGCAATGTCGGTGGCCTCGCGGGCAATCGTTTCATTGGCGCGCGCGTTCCGCGATTCCGACACTGCCACAAGGGACGCGACCGAGGCGCCGACCGCCAGCACCGCAAGCGCCACCACCGCGAATATCCGGCGTCGTCGCGCCCGGGCCTGTCGCGCCGCCGCAGCAGCCTCGCGCCGTTCTGTCGCGTCACGGGAGGTCTGGATGAAATCGCGTTCAAGCGTTCCGACGCGATCCTCGTTTTTCTCCAGCCATTCGAGGGCCAGCGCAAGCCGTACCCCCCGCAGCAGCATTTCCTCGTCCCGCCCGGCGGTTTCCCAATCCTCCGCCAGCTGGACCAGCCGCAGGCGGGTCCGCAGATCGTTGCGGGAATCCTCGATCCAGCGCCGCAGCCGCGGCCATGACCGGAGCAGCGCCTCATGGGTGATCTGGATCGTCCGGTCATCCACCGTCAGCAGCCGCGCGTCGGTCAGCACATCCGCGACACGCCGCAGAACGTCCGCGTCCGACGCCGCATCCAGCTCCGAGCGCTTCAGGATTCTGCGGGTATCGGAGCTGTCCTCTCCGGGCCAAACAAGGCTCAGCAGCAGCCTGCGTGCCGCCTCCCGTTCGATGTCGTCGAAAGACGTCTCGTAGATCGCTTCGGCCGTCTTGCTGAGGGCCCCGGCCACACCGCCGGATGCCTGGTAGCCCCCCAGCGTCAATGTCGTGCCCTTGCGGCGGGCCCAGGTCTCCACCAGCGCGTGGGAAATCAGCGGGAGAGCCCCGGGCTCCTTTCCCGCCCCGTCGACGATCGTGTCCACAAGGCTCCGTTCCAGATAATACCCGGACATGCGCGCCGGCTCCGTGATCGCGCGCCGGAGTTCCGAGTTGCTCATCGGACCCACGAGCACCTGGTTGCGGGTGATCCAGTCGGTCAGTCTCGGCAGGGTCGCGCACATCGCGTAGAAATCCGCGCGGATCACCAGAACGATCCGAACCGCACTGTCGGCCGGGTCGGCAAGCGCGGCAAGCGCGTCGATGAACCGGTTCCGCTCGGCGCTGTCGTTGAGCGTGAAGATCTCCTCGAACTGGTCGATCACCAGAAGCCGGGGCTCTCCCTGCGCACCGACCCCGGCAATTCGTCGTGCAAGCGTTGGCCGCTGCAGGAAGTCATCGAGGCCGACGTCGCTGTCGCTACCGCCAAGGGCAAAGTAGAGCTCCGAGAGCGCGTCGCGGCCGGGCGTGATCAGATCGATCCGCCAGCCGCTCCCCCCGGCTATCTTCCCCGCGCGCACCGCCGGGACGAGGCCGGCGCGCACAACGGAGGACTTGCCGCTCCCGGAGGGGCCACCGACCACCAGAACCCGCTGCTCTCGCATCCGCTGCAGGAGTTCGTCCACCAGTTGCTCGCGCCCAAAGAAGCGGTCGCTATGCTCGGGCTGAAACGATGCAAGGCCCTGATATGGGCAGCCTTCCGCAGCGATATCACCGATTTCCGTGCCGGGCGCGGGTTCCATCGCCGCCACCTGTGCCAAGGCATCGTGGGCCACCGAGCGCCAGGTTTCCACGCTCGAAAAGCGCTCACCCGCTTCGAAAGCCAACCCTTGGCGAAAGAACGCCCACCAGGGCTCTGGCAAGGCATCGAGCCGTGCATCGACCTCGTCGGGCGGCGGCGGCGCTGTGCCGGTAAGCGTGTACCAGATCACTGCCGTGGCCGCGAAAATGTCGGCTGTCGGACCGATCTCCGCCGTCGGGTCGAGTTGTTCGGGTGGACGATAGGCAGGCGTGCCCCCCACAAGCGTCGCCGCGTGACCGCTCTTCACAAGGTCCTTCGCGATCCCAAGGTCGGCGATCATGATCCGCTCCGCACGCTGGTGGGCGCCCGCGCTCTGCGCCACCGTCTGCGTTGACGCGGGAGCGGCGACAGGGAGCGCCACGGTTGCGTCGTCAGGCTGAGCCATCGGCAAAAACTCTCCGACCTCCACCGGATTTGCGCTCTGATAGAGAATGTTGTCTGGCTTGAGATCGCGATGCACCACGCCGGCGCGGTGGATGGCCGCCAAGCCGTCGGCAATCGCGTCCACCAGGCGCACAAGATGATCCGAGTCGAGCCCGGTCGTGCCCTCGCCTGCCACCGCGCGACGCGCGACCTGCCGCGTCAGCGTGCCGAGGTCTGCGAAGTCCATGACGATATACGGCCGCCCGTCGGAGAGGCGGCCGAAGTCATGAACGGAAATGACGCTGTGCGACCGTATTCGTCGCAAAAGGCGCGCCTCCTCGAGAAAGCGCGCCTGGCCCTCGGTGCCCTCGACGGCCCGCTCGTCGAGAATCTTGATTGCCACCTGGCACTCAAGTTCCTCGTCCCAGGCAAGCACCACGACAGCGAAACTGCCCCGGGCGATTTCGCGCCGCAGAACGTGGCGACCGATATAGGCCGGCAGTTCCATGGCGCGGCCGAATCAGAGCTTGTCTGCGACGGAAACGCAGTGGACCGCGGCAGGGTCGAGAACGTCGTGATTCCGGTCCGCGGCAGTCACGCAGATCGTTTCGGTGTCATTCCGCTGGCTGACCGACACGGCCGAGGTTGTCACATAATCGGGATATGAATCGGTCGGATGCCACTCCCCCTGTGTCACGCCATGGACGGTCTCGGCATTGTTGCTCACCTGTTCGGCGTCGAAGAGGTCTCCCCACCAGACGTGAATGTGGTTCTTCGACATGTCCGGAAGGAAATTGGCCTCGAACACCAAGGCCAGTTCGCCATCCGCCTGTTCAATCGCGGCGATGGAAACCTCGCATCCATCCACGGGGCAGGCATTGCTGTCCTGGGCCTGTGCGACAGAACCTCCAAAACACACCGCGGCCGCCAGGCTGGCCAGCACGCGCAGGCGCGCATCATTGAAACTCATTGTCATATTCCTCCCGAGAGTAATGGGTTCTGGCACACGTGCCGCGATAAAAGCCTTCCAAACCAGTATAGGTACTATACTTCTAATACGGCAAGCCGCGGAAGAACGGGATCATGCAGACAGCGATTTTGATCGTCGACGTAACCGGCAGCACCCCGCTTTATGTGCAAAAAGGGGACGAGATCGCCCGGCAAACCATCGACCGTTGCCTGTCACTGGCCCGGCGGATTGCCGATGCCGGCGGCGGCCATTTCATCAGTTCCAAGGGCGACGATGTCCTCTACCGGTTCGATGCCCCCGATGCGGCCTTCGCGGCGGCGCGGCGGATCATGGCGGATGCGCCGGTCGGCGGGTTGCGGTTGCACGCCGGGCTCTGCAGCGGTGAGGTCATCCGCGAGCGCGACGACGCCTTCGGGCTGACGGTCATCCGCGCCGCGCGGCTTTCGGCGCTCGCACAACCGGGGGAGATCCTGCTCGACGGCGAGACGGTCGACCGCCTCGACGCGGCTGCGCGCGCGACCCTCGTTCGGATTGGCCCGGTCATGCTCAAGGGCATTCCGGAGCCCGTGCGGGTCCATGCCTATCGCGCCATGGACGCGGTTCAACTGACCGAGGCGGCCGCCGTTGGCCAGCCGCTGGAGGGACGTGCGCAGGTCATGGTCGTGATACGCTCGCTGCGCGGCGAACAGGTGGTAAGGGAGGGCGTCACGGTGACGCTCGGGCGCGCCGAGGATTGCGACGTGGTGATGTCCGACCCGTGGGTGTCGCGCCGCCACGCCACGATCTCCGTCATGCAGGGCGTCGCAGAACTCGTGGATCACAGCAGTGCCGGCACATTCCTCGCGTTTCAGGACGGCCGCCGATTGGATTTGCTGCGCCGCAACGTGACCCTCGCCGGTTCCGGGCGCCTGTCGCTCGGCATGCCGCCCGACGACCCGCGGGCGCAGGCGTTGCGCTTCGACGTTGTCCCCACCGATTGAGGCCGCCTCAGGTCTTCGGAGGCGCAATGGATTCGCGCTCGACCAATTCGCATTCGAGCTTGATCATCTTGGGAGACCCGGCCTGGTCGTCGATACCGGACACCGCGCGTTCGACGGCCCAGCGCCCCATGGCCCGGCTTGGCAGGATCAGCGAGGTCAGCGGCGGCGAAAGGTGCAACGCGACTTCCGTATCGTCGTAGCCCACAACCGAGATGTCATCCGGGATTCGCTTGCCCAGTTCCTTCAGCGCTTCGTAGCACCCGATCGCCATGCGGTCGTTCTGGCAGAAGATCGCCGTCGGCGGTGCATCCAGTTCCATGAGCGCGCGGGTGCCGCGATAACCCGCACTCGGAGACCAGTCGCCCTCCGCCACCAGTTCCGGCGCAAAGGGCACATCGGCGGTGGCAAGCGCGTTGCGGTACCCCTGGAGCCGGTCGCGCGCCGCTTCCATGAACATCTCGCCGGTGATCGTACCGATCCGCCGGTGTCCTGCATCCAGCAAGGCGTTGGTTGCCCGGTGGCCACCGGCCACCTCGCCCGGCACGACCGCTGGCAGGTCTTCGTCAGGCGCGTAGCAGTTGAGCAGCACAACCGGCACGCGGGTCTCCCGCAGCGCGTTGGGAATCGTCACATCACGGGTGAAGATGCAGGCGTAGATGATCGCCCGCACGCCGAGTTCGACGAACATCTCCACCGTGCGCGGCTCCAGCATCGGGTCGTTGTCCGTCTCGGCGATCAGGACGACGGCATCGAGCGACCGGGCGATCTCCCGGATGCCGTCCACCATGACGATCCCTTCGGGGCTGGTGGTTATCTTGTCGATGACAAGCGCGATCGTGCCTTCGGAGCGGGCTCGGCTGCGGCGCGGCGCAGAGAGCGAGGCCGGCCTGTACTCCAGGTCCCGCGCGGCCTGCAGCACACGTTGGCGCGTCGGCTCGGAGATATTGGCGGAGGTATTGCCGCTCAACACGAAGGATACGGTGGATTGCGAACAGCCCGCCACCCGCGCGATATCCTGCATCGTCACGCGCTTGCGTCCGGCAACCTTGCCGACGCCGGGTCTGGTGCCAACCTGTGTCATCCGCCGCGCGCGCCCTCGGTGCTCGCTACCGGCTCCGGCGCCGACAGTGGCTCAAAGGCAACGCCACAGGCCGGCACCTCTAGATCGCCGTGCCGGATCGGCTCCGATGCGTAGTTCAGCCAAATGCGGTGCGTGCGCGTGTCCCTTCGCCTGAGACCTTCGGGCAGGTGTTCCGTGCCGAGTCCGGCCGCAGCGGCCGCTTCGCGCAATATCCGGAGCAGACCGGTCGCGTCGGGCCATCCCGCCAGGTACCAAAGCGCCCCCGACGCCATCACGCCCGGAACGCCGCCGGCGCTGCGCAACCGCACCTCGGCCCCGCCTTCGACGAATTCGCGCCAATGGCGGAATGCCCCGCCCCCCTCCAGCGGCACATGGCAATCCGGCGGCAAGCTCTCCACCCGGGCCACGGTGCAATCGAGTCCCGGCAGCGCGGGAGGCAGCGGCACCGGCGTCGCGAAAGCGGGGGTCTTGGCATTGGTGCGCGGGCCGACGAGAGCGACCCCACGGACCGCGGCCAGTGCTCCTATGAGCGGCGCGCCAACGGTCGCGAGACCCGGTGCAAGCACAAGCCGGTAGGCCGACAGATCTGCCGTCGAGGGCGGAACGATGTCCACATTGAACCCGAGCCGGCGCAGCCCTCGGTAGAATTCGAAGGCGAGGCGGAAATAGTCGAAATCCCGTCCCTGTGGCTGCGTCTGCCAGGCCCAGGCACTCGCATAGTCGAAGATCAACGCGACATCGCCGGAGCGGCAACCTGCCTCCGCGTCGAATTCCGCGAGTTCGCGTGCCACCTGTGCGGCTTCCTCCAGCGCCGGAGCGGCCACGCTGTCGGGCCGCAACAACCCGGCATGCATCTGCTCCTGCGCGAAAGGCGCCTGCCGCCAGCGGAAGTAACAAACGGCCTCGGCCCCGTGCGCAAAGGCCTCCCAGGCCCAGAGGCGCGCCATGCCGGGCAGCGGCGCGGGGTTCCACGGCGCCCAGTTCACTGGGCCCGGCTGCTGCTCCATCACCCACCAGCGTCCCCGCCCTACCGCGCGATAGAGGTCGTGGTGGAAGGCTTGCAGATCCGGGTCGCCCTGGCGGACAAACCGCAACCGGTGCGCCTCGCCCACCTCCAACCGGTCCGACAGGAAGCCCAACGGATAGCTGTCCCAACTGGCGACATCCAGATCGGCTCCGACGTCGAAGTGGTCGAACCCCGTCTCCCGGCCCATGTAATTGTGGATCAGCGGCGCGTCGGTGTGCCGGCGCAGAATATCCGTCTGCAACCGGTTGAAAGCGACGACCTCGTCCGAGGCAAACCGCCGGAAATCCATGACATGCGACGGATTGGGCTCGGTCACCGTCAGGTTCGGCAGGTCGATCTCGTCGAAACTCGCGTATTCCATCGACCAGAAGACATTGCCCCAGGCCCGGTTCAGCGCCTGCGGCGACTGGTACTTCTGCGCCAACCACTCCCGGAAAGCGTGCCGGGCGGCTTCGGAATAGCTGACGGTCGTATCATGGCAGCCATACTCATTGTCCGTCTGCCAGGCCTGCACATGCGGGTTTCCGCCATATCTTTCCGCAAGCGCGGTGACGATACGTGCACATTCGGCGCGATAGCCGCGGTGACTGAAGCAGTAGTGCCGGCGCGAGCCGAAGCCGCGCACCCGGCCCTCGGCATCGCGCGCGAACATGTCCGGGTGACGCTCCGCCATCCAGCGCGGCGGCGTCGCGGTGGGCGTGCCGAGCACAACCTTCAGCCCCGCGGCACCCAGCGTCTCGATCGCACGGTCGAGCCAGCCGAAGTCGAAGGTTCCCGGAACGGGCTCCAGCCGCGACCATGCGAATTCGCCGATCCGCACCCAGGTGAGGCCAGTGTCGGCCATGCGCGCAGCGTCCTTGGCCCAGATCTCTTCGGGCCAGTGTTCGGGATAATAGCAAACGCCGAGACCGCGCTTCATGATGTGTCCTTTCGCCGGCAATGGGTCGTGCTCGCCGGTATTCCGCAGCTCACAGCCGTTTCCCCTCGATCACCCAGATCCGATCCGGGAAAGACCAGGGCAACGTCACACCGTGCCGCATCAGGTATTGCCCGCTCAACTCGACGGGGCCGGATTTCAGCGCCGGCGTCCCGCGCGAAAGACCCACGATATCGTCCCGGTTCACAAGGTTCAGCCGGTATCGGGCGCTGGCGTCGAGGCGCGTCAATCGCAGCGGTCGCGGTGCGATCTGTGCCGACGTCTGCGCGAGACCGGCAAAGACGACGAAGCGCGCGCCATCGCCGGAGAGCTGTTGTTCCGCAATCACGGACGCATCCGCGCTGTCGAGCCGCAGGATGTCCGCCGTGCTGCGCCAGTCGCGCGTCGCCTTCCACCACGCCGTCACCCGCGAGAGCGTCGCGGCCTCGGCGTCGGTCAACTCCCGTGGGTCCATCTCGAACCCCATGTGCCGCTCGGCGGCGACCCAGGCACGGAAACGCATATCGTGACTGCGCCCCGAGGTGTGGCAGACACGCGGACCAACATGGGAGCCGGTCACCGCCATCGGCAGGAAAAGCGCCGCATCGTGCTGGATCCGCAGCCGTTCAAGCGCATCGTTGCTGTCGGAGAGCCAGACCCGTTGCGTGCGGCTCAGAATCCCGAAATCGATCCGCCCGCCGCCCGAGGCGCAGCTTTCGATCTCGACCCCCGGGAATTCGGCGCGAAGCCGGTCGAGCAGCGCATAGGTGCCACGCGTCTGCGCGTCATCCGGCGCGGGCAGGACGCGGTTGTGGTCCCACTTGATGTAGTCGATCTCGTACGCGGAAAGCAGCGCGGCAATGCGTGCATGCAAGTGATCGCGAACCTCCGGGTTCGCCATGTCGAGGCAGAACTGCTGCCGCCCGGGAATCTGATCGTCGGGACCGAGGCGCCAGTCCGGATGCGCGTCAAAGAGGTCGCTCGCCACATTGACCATTTCCGGCTCGAACCAGATACCGAAGGTCATCCCCTCGGACCGGACATGGTCGATCAGCGGGCCAAGACCGTCGGGATATTTCCGCGCGTCCACCACCCAGTCGCCGAGCGAGGTGGTATCGTCGTCCCGCCGCCCGAACCAGCCGTCGTCCAGAACGAAGCGTTCCGCACCCAGCGCGGCTGCGCGGGTCGCAATCTCCTTCAGCTCATCGACCGAATGGTCGAAGTAGACAGCCTCCCAGCAATTATAATGCACAGGACGCGGCCGGGCAGGATCGGGCCAGGTGACGATACGATCCCGCAGGTGTCGCTGGAACGCCACGGCGCAGCCGTTCAGCCCGGTGTCGGAGACGGTCGAAAAAAGTGGCGCCGTCTCGAACCGCGTGGCCAATGCCATCTCGGTTCCGTCAGCATGACCGAACTGGATCTGCCGTCGACCATCGGGAAGTTCTTCGGCGACCATGCGATGACCGCCCGACCAGCCATAGTGGAAGGCGCAGGCCTCGCCCCCGGTATTCGTCGCGCCACGCCCCGGCAGGATCAGCCCCGGAAACGCCTCGTGTCCGGTCCGGCCCGTGCGGTTGTTGCGCACGCGGCCGCCGGTGGCCCAAGGCGTCCTGACCGGCTGAAACTCACCGCACCACCGGCCGGCAAAGTCGATCATCTCGTCGCAGGACTGCGGCGCCGGAAAGACCGGCGCGGCAAGCCAGTGAAGGCGGACGGGCTGACTGGCCTCCAGGACAGCGTGCGACTGCAGGATGTTCGTCTCCGGGTCGATGGCAAAATGGGCGTGGTAGACCAGCCCCAGGTCGTCATCGACAAACGTCAGGACCAGATGCCCCTCCCCTTCGACGGCGCTTTCGTAGCGAAACCTCGGGGCGAGATGCAGCCCCTTCGCGTCGGTCAGCACCAGCCCCGGTTCACCCGGAAAGGACCGGGAGGCCTCGGGACAGATCGACACCTCCGGGTAGGCGTCGAGCATGCCGCCGGTCAGGTCGGGCATGTCCGCGTCCAGCAAACCCAGAAGGTCTTCGTCTGCCGGAAGCGCCGCACCCCAGTAGACAACGCTGGCAAGCCGCTCTTCCCGGGACCCGAGAACGAGGGTCTGGCGGGCTCCGTCGATCCGCCAGACCCGGTTCATTTCACCGCCCCGAGCGTCAGACCGGCAATGAAATGCCGCTGCATGAGGAAGAACATTGCCACGGGCGGCAGCGCCGCGACGATCGCGCCCGCCGAGACGAGTTGCCACTGCGCGATCCACTGGCCGTTGAGGGAATACAGACCGGCAGTGACGGGCTGGGTTTCCTTGGAGGTGGTCAGCACCGTCGCCCAGAAGTAATCGTTCCAGATGAACGTGAAGATCAGCACCGACAGCGCCGCAATCGCGGGGCGCATCAGCGGCAGAACCACGTACCAGAAGATGCGGAACTCGCTCACGCCTTCCACCCGTGCGGCCTCGATCAACTCGCGCGGGAGTGCCCGGATGAAGTTGCGCATGAAGAGCGTGCAGAAACCGGTCTGGAAGGCGACATGGAAGAGCACGAGCCCCGTCGTCGTGTTGTAGAGCCCGAGGTTCACCGTCATGTCGCGCACCGGGACCATGAGGATCTGGAAGGGCACGAAATTGCCCGCAACGAACATGAAGAAGACCCAGATATTGCCGCGGAAGCGATAGATCCCGAGCGCGAAGCCCGTCAGGCAGGACAGCACCAGCGTGCCGATCACCGTGGGGATCGTCACCTTGAACGAGTTCCAGATGTACTGGCCGATGGGCGATTGGGTGAAGACCTCCGCATAGTTGGAAAACGCCAGCGCACTCGGCAGGCCGAAGTAATTGCCCGCGGCAAGGTCGGAGGCCGGTTTGACGGAGGTGATGGCGACACCGATCAACGGAAGCAACCAAAGGATGAGGGCGAGCGGCAGAGCGACCTGATAGCCGATCTGCATGGTCCTCGATGTTTGTTCGATAGGACGGGGGAACATCTCAGAGCCCCTTTCTTTCGTCGTCGACCATCTTCCAGATGAAGCCGGAGATGAAGACCATCATGATGAGGAAGAGGATGACCGCGATGGAGGCGCCGTACCCCATCCGGTAGCCGTATTCGCTGAGAGCCTGCTCGTACATGTAGAAGCTGAGCACGCGGGAGGAGCCGAACGGTCCGCCGTCCGTCATGATCGAGACCAGGTCGAAGCTGCGCAGCGCGCCGATGACGGTCACGACCACGGCCATGAAAGTGGCGGGGCGAAGCTGTGGCAGGATCACGTACCAGAGCATCTTGAACCCCTTGGCCGCATCCAGCCGCGCGGCCTCGATCTGCTCCGGGTCCACGGCGTTCAGCCCCGTCAGGTAGAGGATCATGCAATAGGCGATCTGCGGCCAGAGACCGGCCGCGATAATGCCGTAGGTCACCAGATCCGGGTCGGCGAGGATTGCCACGCCCGAGCCCGTAAGCCGCTCGATCAGGATGTAGAACAGGCCGAAGTTCGGTGCATAGAACCAGGCGAAGATCAGGCCAACGACGACCTGTGAGATCACGAAGGGGAAGAAGAACAGCGACTTGTAGGCGCGAATGCCGCGAACCTTCTGATTTAGGAAGATCGCGATGCCAAGGCCCGCGGGCACCGCGAGCATGTAAAGCACGAGCCAGATGATATTGTTCTTGAGCGAGGTATAGAACGCGTCGTCGTCGAACAACTCGCGGTAGTTTTCGAGCCCGATCCATTGCTTTTCGCCAAGACCGTCCCAATCGAATCCGGAGATCCAGAAGCTCTGGAAGATCGGAATGATGACGTAGACCAGAAAGAAAATCACGCCCGGAATCAGGAAGATATATGGCGTCAGCTTCTGCTGGTTCTCCCGCCACCAGGTCCGGGAGCGGGCATCCGTGCTTGCGTGGCTCATGCGCGTAACCCTTCGATTTTGTGTTTTACCCGTTCCGTTCGGACGTGCTCGCTGGGCGGGCCAGGCACTGGCGTGGGGCCGGATTGCTCCGGCCCCACCCGTGTTGCTTTACTTGTAGATCCGGCCGCGTGCCTTCTCGAGGCGCTCAAGGATATTGTCGAGCTGATCGGGCTGCACCATGAACTGCTGGAAGCCCTCCATGCCGATCTTGGCCATCTCGGCCGGCGCGTCGCGGTCGAAGAACTGCGCGATGCCGCCCTCGGTGGTCGACAGAAGCTCGAAGCCGGCTTTGATGAACGGATCGTCCTCGGCAACCTTGGCGTCCTTGTTGATCGGCAGCTGACCGATGGCCTCGTTGATCGTGGTCTGTGCCTCGGCCGTCGCGAGGAACGCCAGGAACTTCTTGGCGTCGTCCGGGTTCTGCGCACCTGCCGTGACATGCACGGTATCGGTCGGCGCTTCTTCGGCCCGCGGGACATCCGGGTTGATCGTCGGGAAGGGCATGAAGCCGAGCGTGTCGTCGGTCATCCCGCCTTCCTTGAAGACCGCGACGGCGAAGTTGCCCATCACGTAGTTCGCCGCCTTGCCCTGCACCAGAAGGGCCGCCGCATCCTGCCAATCGAGCGCGGCGTGGTTGGCGGTGATGTAGCCGGGCTCCACGAGCTTGGCCCATTCCGCGAAGGCCGCCTTCACGCGGTCATCGGTCCACTCGACGTTGCCATTGGCCAGATCCATGTGGAACTCGTAGCCGTTGGTGCGCAGGTTCATGTAGTCGAAGATGCCGGCGCCCGGCCAGAGCGCTTTCGTCCCCGTGGTGACGCAATCGATTCCGGCTTCCTGGAACTTGGCGCAATTTGCGATGAAATCGTCCCAGGTCTCCGGCACGTCGACACCCGCCTGCGCGTAGGCGTCCTTGTTGTAGTAGATACCCCATTGGTAATAGGTGTAGGGAACGCCCCACTGCTTGTCATCGATGGTCATCGAGGGCAGCGCGGAGGCGAGGCTTTCCTTCAGCCCGTTCTCTTCCCAGACATCCGAGACATCCATGAACTGCCCGGCGTTGACGAAGGGCGCCATGCGGTTGCCCGCGTACCAGTTGGCAAGGTCGGGCGGCTCTGCGGTCAGGAAGTTCCGAATCGAGGTCTTGTAGCCCTCGTGATCGAAGTTCTGGAACTCGATCTTGATGTCGGGGTTGGCCTCCTCGAAGGCCGAAATGATCTTCTGCATGCCTTCCAGCGGCGCCGGATCGAAATCGCCATAGTATTTCACGACCCGCTGCTGGGCAAACGAAGCGGACGCGGCGACCACGGCGATGGCCGAGATCGACACGGAGAGTATCGAACGCATGGTTTCCTCCCTTTGCGTCACAAACTGAAGTTTCATTATGCGAAACTCAGTTTTGAATATTGAAACTCTAACCGCGAATCTCCTATGGTTGTCAACAGTCGAAACGGCGTGACAGCCAGCCGGTCACCCGACCAAGGAAGGACGGACGCACATGGCGGAAATCGGGACAGGCACTGTAGGAAAGGCCCTTGACGTGCTCGACCTGATCGCCGCGCAAGGGCATCCGGTGCGCTTTGCGGAGCTTCAACGCCTCTCTCCGCTGCCAAAGGCAACGTTGTACAGATTAGTACAAACATTAGTAATCAATGGGATGGTCACCCAAGATGAGGAGAGTGGCGCCTATGCACTCGGCATGCGTCTCGTGCGCCTGGCCCACGCGGCATGGCGCCAGGCCTCGCTGGCACCCGTGGCACGGCCGTTCCTGGACACGCTGTCGCAGGAATCGGGCCTCACCGTCCATCTTGCTCAGATGGACTACGGGCACGTGCTCTACGTCGATCGGCGGGATGCGCAGGACCCCAACGCCATGTTCACGGACGCGGGCAAGGTCGCGCCGGCCTATTGCACCGGCGTCGGCAAGGCGATGCTGGCCTATCTGGAACCCGAGGAACTCGACCAGGTGCTTGGCATGCAGAGCTTCCATCGCTTCACGCCGACCACCCTGGCCAGCGAAACCGTGCTCCGGCAATCGTTGGACCGCATCCGCGAGCGCGGATTCGCCATCGACCGGGAGGAGTACCAGACCGGCGTGACCTGCGCCGCGGTGCCGATCCTGTCGGCCGAAGGTCGTGTACTCGGTGCCGTCAGCATTTCGGGGGCTGGCTCCGGGACCGAGACGAGAACGCTGGAGGCGTGGGTTCCGCGGCTCCGGATTTGTGCGGAGGACATCGCCATGGAGGCGTCGCACTGGGCATTCCCCGCCGAACAATCGGCGGGCAACGTATAGGGAGAGAGGAATGACAGGCGTCATCCTGAACAATGTCGTGAAACGCTTCGGCGACGTGCAGGTGATCCACGGTGTGGATCTGGAGATCGAGGACGGCGAATTCTGCGTCTTCGTCGGCCCCTCCGGCTGTGGGAAATCGACCCTGTTGCGCATGGTCGCCGGGCTGGAGGAAACGACAGAGGGGACGGTCGTGATCGGAGCGCGCGACGTGACCCGGATGGACCCGTCCGAGCGTGGCGTGGCGATGGTGTTCCAGACCTACGCGCTCTATCCACACATGACGGTGGCGGAAAACATGGGGTTCGGCCTGAAAATGACGGGCCACCCCAAGGAGACGATCCGGGAAAAGGTGGCCGAAGCCTCCCGCATCCTGAAGCTCGATCCCTATCTCGACCGGCGGCCCAAGGCGCTCTCCGGTGGCCAGCGGCAGCGCGTCGCCATTGGCCGCGCCATCGTTCGTGGACCGGAGGTGTTCCTCTTCGACGAGCCCCTCAGCAACCTCGACGCGGAACTGCGCGTGGAAATGCGGGTGGAGATTGCCCGCCTGCACCGCGAGATCGGCGCGACGATGATCTACGTCACCCACGACCAGACCGAAGCGATGACGCTCGCCAACAAGATCGTGGTGCTGCGCGATGGCCGGATCGAGCAGGTGGGCCGGCCAATGGACCTGTACCGCGACCCCGACAACAAGTTCGTCGGCGGCTTCATCGGATCGCCGTCGATGAACTTCCTGGCGGGCACCGTCGGCGCCGGCCATGTCTCCGTTCCCGGGCTCGGGCGGGATCTGACCGTGTCCGTCAACCTGCCGGAGGCCGGGCGCGCCGTGAATGTCGGGTTGCGCCCAGAACACCTAACGCTCGACCCGAACGGGGAGTCGCACGTTGTCGAACTCACCGAAGCACTCGGCGGTGTGTCCTACGCCCACCTCGTCGCGCCCTCGGGGGAACGGTTGATCGTCGAGGAACGCGGCGACTTCCGCACGGATGCCGGCGCCAGGGTGGGCGTCGATGTCCCGCTGGACAAGACCTTCCTGTTCGACGCCCAGACCGATCTTCGCCTGCGCTGAGGCCTCGGCAGCCCGGTCTATTCGCGGCTCAGGGCGACCACCGGGTCGAGCCTGGCCGCGGATCGCGCCGGCAGGAACCCGAAGGTGATCCCGATCAGCATCGACGAGACGAAGGCGACCGCGATCGACACGGCCGAGAAACTCAGGCGCACGTCATCGTAAAACAGCCCGACGAGTTGCCCGCCCGCCAGCGCACCGGCGATACCGAGCATCCCGCCGACAAGGCAGACCAGAACCGCCTCGATCAGGAATTGGCTGACGATGTCGGACCGGCGTGCGCCGATGGCCACGCGGACGCCGATCTCGCGCGTGCGCTCCGTGACCGAAACGAGCATGATGTTCATCACGCCGATCCCACCAACGATCAGCGAAATGACCGCTATCATGGCAACCAGAAGGGTCAGCGTCTGCGTCGTGCTGCTGATGGTGTCGCGGATCGTGTCACTGTTGGACAGGAAGAAGTCCTTTGTGCCGTGCCGGTCGAGCATCAACGCCTGGATCTCCGTCTGCGCTGCATCCATGTCGTAGCTCTCGCTCACCTTCACCGCGATGCTGTCCAGATGGTCCTGCCCCGAGACCCGCGCCATCGCGGTCGTATAGGGGATCCAGACATTGAGCGACGAAGGGCCGAAGCTTGCGCCCGTGGACCGCGCCACGCCGATCACCTTGACCGGCACATGCCCGATGAGCAGCACCTCTCCGATAGGGTCCGAGCCCGGCTCGAAGAACGTGTCGCGCGTATCCTCATCGATCACCGCGACCTGGGCGAGCGTCTCCACCTCGTCCGGGCCGAAGACGCTGCCGACGACCGTGGCATAGGCATGCACGTCGAAGTAGTCGCCGCTCACCCCCTTGATCTCCGCGCTGGCCTCTGTGCTGCGGTACACAACCGACCGGGTATTCGAGACCGCCGGTGAAACGCTGTCCGCGAACTCCTGAAGCGCGAGCGCGTCGGCATCCGACGGCATCAGCGTTTCGATCCGCTGTGCATCGCGCGCGCCGAAGCCGCTCCCAGACCGCACGGTAATCGTGCTTGTGCCGAGCGAGCTGATGTTCTCCAGCACCTTTTCCTGGCTGCCGGTGCCCAACGCCACGACAAGCACGACAGAGGCAATGCCGATGATGATCCCCAGCATTGTGAGCAGGCTACGCAGCCGATGGGCCAGCAGCGCACGCAGCGACATGTCGAAGGCTTCGGTGAACCGGCGAATTGCGGCGCCCGGCCGCCGCCGCGTGCTGGCCTGTGGCCGCTGCGGGGCGCCCGCTGCCGCGTGCAGCGGCGCCTCCACGGCGGATCGCGTGTCGGAGACGATCTGCCCGTCGGAAATCTCGATGATCCGATGCGCGTGTTTCGCAACCGCCGGATCGTGTGTGACCATGACAATCGTATGGCCCCGCCGGTTCAACTCCAGCAACAACGCGATCAGATCCGCCCCGCTCTTGCTGTCAAGCGCACCCGTGGGTTCATCGGCAAGGATAACCTCGCCGCCGTTCATCAGTGCACGTGCAACCGAAACCCGTTGCTGCTGACCGCCGGAAAGCTCACCCGGCCTGTGGTCGACCCGCTGCTCCAGACCGAGCTGCGCGAGCAGGTCGGCCGCGCGTTCGCGCCGCGTACCGCGCGCTTCACCGGCATAGATCGCGGGCACTTCGACGTTGCCGACCGCGTCGAGATCGGCGAGCAGCTGGTAGCGCTGGAAAATGAAGCCGAAGTGCTCGCGCCGCAGGTTTGCCAGTGCGTCCGGCTCAAGCGCGCCCACGTCCCTTCCGGCGAATTCGTAGGTCCCGCTGCTGGGACGGTCGAGACAGCCCAGAATGTTCATCAGGGTCGACTTGCCGGAACCCGACGCGCCGATGATCGCAACGAACTCCCCGCGTTCGATGTCGATATCGACATCTCGCAGAACGGTGATCGTTTCGTCACCAGCCTGGAAGCCGCGGGTGATCCCGCGGGCAGAGATGAGAGGTCCGGACATGATCAGAACCCCATCGGCGGCGGCGGCATATTGTTGTCGGTCGATGACGCGGCAGGCGCGATCTCGGTACCCGCCACCACGAGGTCCCCCTCGGAAAGCCCCGTCCGGATTTCCGCCGTGACCTTGTCGTTCAACCCCACGTCGACCGGCCGCATGCGCCGCGATCCCGTCCCCGGATCGTAGGTTTCCACCGCGTATTGGCCGGCTCCGTCGCGTTTCAACGCCGAGGAAGGCACGGTCAGAACATCCTCCGCCCTGTCCAGCACGATCGAGACTTCTGCCGTCATGCCGATCCGCAGCATGTGATCGGGGTTCTCCACATCGAGCAGCGCGTTGTAATACACCGCTTCGTCCGTCGAGATCGTGTCGCTGGTCTCGATCTCTGAGGGCGCAGGCTCGATATCGCGCACCGTGGCCACAAAGGCCGCGTCCGGCTCACCGAGGATCGTGAAGCTCACATCCTGCCCGGAGCGCACGTGTACCACGTCGGCCTCCGATATCTCCGCCTTCACCACCATACTGTCGAGTTCCGCCAGCTTGACGAGGGTCGGCGCCGATTGCGTCGCGTTCACGGTCTGGCCCTCGTCCACCACGATGGCGACCACGATGCCGTCGATCGGTGCGGTGATGCGGGTCCGCGCAAGCGCGATCTTCGCGGTCTCCACCGTCACCTCGGCACTGGATTTCTGCGCATCGAGCGCCTCCAGCTCGGCCTGCGTGACCAGCACATCCGAGGTCGCCGCCTCGACCTCCTCTTCGGAAACGTAATTCTGCTCGACGAGTTTGCGTTGCCGCTCCAGGATCATCTCCGCCTTGCGCAAACTCGCCTTCTTGGCCGCGATCTGCGCGACGATATTGGCCAGGTCGGCCTCCGCCTGCAGCACGTCGTTCTGCTGGTCCTGCGAGTCGATTTCCGCGATCGGGTCGCCTTGTGCGACGGCCTGGCCAAGCACGACGCTCAGGGTCTCGATCTGCCCGGAGACGCGGGCGCCGACACTCACGAGTTGCCTGGCCTCGATTACGCCTGAGGCAAGCACGGTCTCGGCGACCGCACCGCGTTCAACGGGCGCGGTGATCGGAACGGATACGTCATCGGACTGTCTCATGGTCCAGCCCGCGTAGCCAAGAGCAACCAGCGCGAGGAGGAAAAGAAAGCGGATAAGGGTCTGTATTTTCATCTGAACTCACTCGGTCGAAACATCGACATGTCAGATGTTGAACGAGGGCCCAGCCACATTCCGTCGCCCGACCGGGGATTTGTTTCGCTCCCGCAGCATAGACGCGTCCATCCATGTGAGTGTCACCGCGCCGCCGCGTGCGAATCCGGTTCAGTGCGTCGCCCGATGCGCCGGGCGCCCCGGATGCCACGCGGCCGCCGCCCGGCCGATCATTCCGCGGCCTCGCCTGCCGCGACAACGGCCTTCGGCAGAAAAACGGCGAATGTCGTCCCTTCCGGGCCGGTGCGTATCAGGTCCAACCGCCCGCCGTGTCCGCGCACCAGATCCGCCGAAATCGCCAGCCCAAGGCCCGAACCGCCCTTCCGCGCCCCGCCCTGGAACGGCTGGAAGAGGTATTCCCGTGCCTTCGGCGGCAAGCCCGGGCCGGTGTCGGCGATGGTGATCGTCCAGCCCTCGTCGCTTTCCTCTGCCGAAATGCAGATCTCCCCGCCCTGCCCCGTCGCCACGATGGCCTGACGCGCATTGCGCACGAGGTTCGACAACACCCTGTACAGCTGTTCCGGGTCGGCCCGCAGGAACATGCCGGCGGGCACGTTTTCCCCATAGCTGATGTCTTCGGTCTCGACCGCCAGCCGCTCGCTTTCCACCACGTCGTAGACGATGGGCGCGAGCTGGATGTGCTGAAGCCGCGGCGCCGGCTCGTCCGCCCGACCGAACGCGAGCGTGGACTCGCACAGCGACACCGCGCGCGAGATCGAGTTCACCAGCTTCGGAGCCGCCCGTTGCACGGCCGGGTCGGCGCTGCCTTCCATGCGGTCGGCAAAAAGCTGCGCCGTGGTCAGGATGTTGCGCAGGTCGTGGCTGATCTTGGCAACGGCCGCGCCGAGCTGCGCCAAGCGCTCCTTCTGCCGCAAGGCGCCCGTCAGGTCGGTCTGCATGGATTGCAGCGCCTCCTCCGCCTCGCGCAGCTCGCGAACCCGCGCCTCCGGAGCAATGATCCGCCGGGCATCCTCCGGCGCGGCGGCATAGCTCTGCATCACGTCCACCAGATGCCGGATCGGCGCCACGAGGAACCCGCGCACCGTCAGAAACAGAAGCAGCGCCGTTACCGCCGAAATCACGGCCGACAGCAACAGGATGCGCAGCCCGTATTCCAGAATCGCGCGCCGAAGCTCGTCGGTGGTCATCGTGACCTCGATCAACAGCCCCGCCTGCTGCACGGGCTCGCCGATGACGCGAATGACCTGCGATTCCGGGTCGATGAGCCGCCAGATTGCGTCGCGGATCAGTTCCCAGCCACTCGCATCGCGCAGATCGTAGGTCGCGTTGATCGGCGCCGGGATCGGCGAGGAGAGGACGAGCTGGCGTATCTCGTCCCGCCGCAGAACCACGTTCAGCACGCCCGCGTTTTCCAGGAGTTCTTTCTCCAGGTCGACGTCGAGCATCTCGTCCGTGGCCAGCACCGCCAGGGAGGCGATTTGCGCCCGTTCGAGGCGCGACAGCAGGAAGTCCTCCCGGAAACGCGCCACCGATGGCACGAAAATCAGCACTTCGGCCAGCATGACGAACGCCACCGTCAGAAGCAGGAACCGGCCGGAGAGCGAGTTTAGGAACATCTATCGTCAATGCCTTACGGAACTTGGCGCTAGGGGAAGTAGCGTTGAACCAGGCCAACCGTTTTCTTGACCCATGGAGTATCGAACAGCCGCGACGAGAAATAGGCCCCTGCGGCCTTCTTGTTAATCTCCGACACCGTCGGATACGGCAGGACGGTATTGGCAATCGCCTTCATCTTCAACCCGTTGGCAATCAAAAGCGCCCATGTGCCAACGAGTTCACCGGCCTGTGCACCGACGATGGACGCCCCGACAGGTCGCCCGCGGTGAACCATGACCTTGATCAGCCCCTCCGTGCGTGCCTCCGCGACCGATCGGTCGTTGTCAGAATAGGGAACGCGGATCACCTCGACGCTGTCGCGATACCTCTGGCGTGCCTGCGCTTCGGTCAGCCCGACCTGCGCCAGTTCGGGGTCGGTATAGATCGCACGCGGGATATGCCCACCCTTGGCTCTTGCCGGCAGGCCGAACAGGATGGCGCGGGCAAGGACACCCGCGTGGTAACCAGCGACATGGGTAAACTGCGCTCCACCGGCGACATCGCCGATGGCATAGATCCTCCGGTTGCTGCTGCGCAGATCCGCGCCAACACGTATGCCGCGCCGGTCGTGCTCGACCCCGGCCACCTCCAGCCCCAGACCTTCGGTTGCCGGCACCCGCCCGGCGGCAACCAGCAGGTGACTGCCCGACACGATCCCGGCGGAGGTTTCCAGCCTGATCGCCCCCGCGCTGCCCGAAACCCGCTCGACCGCGGTATTCTCGCGGATCTCCACGCCTTCGGACCGGAGCCGCTCCAGAACAATCGCCGCCAGTTCCGGGTCTTCGCCCCCCAGTGCGGTCATCGCCTCGATGACCGTCACCCGGCATCCCAACCGGTGATGGGCCTGCGCCATTTCCAGCCCGACAGGTCCTGCGCCGATGACCAACAGGTGCTCCGGGCGGTCTGATTGCACAAAGAGCGTCTCGTTGGTGAGGAACGGCGTATCCGAGAGCCCCTCGATGGGCGGAACGAACGGCCGGGAACCGGTGGCCACGACGAAACGCCGCGCTGCAATCCTGTGGTGGCCCGTCGCGACTTCGTCCGGGCCGGTAAAACGGGCCCAGTCGCGAATCACGTGCACGCCGAGCCCCTCGAAACGCGCCTGGCTGTCATGCGGCGCAATGGTTTCGATGGCGGACCGCACATGCGCCATTGCGTCCGCATAGCTCACCTCCGGATCCACCGGCGTCACGCCGAAACGGCGCCCCATGCGCATCGCCTGCGCGCGTTTCGCAGCCGCGATCAGCGCCTTCGAGGGCACGCAACCGGTATTCAGGCAATCGCCGCCCATCTCCGCGCCTTCGACGAGGACCGTTCGGGCACCCATTTGCGCCGCTGCCGCCGCCAGCGAGAGCCCGCCCGACCCTGCGCCGATGATGCAAAGATCGGTCTCGATCCGGTTCATCTGTCAGGAAGCCCGACCGCCGCGCCGGGACTTCAGCACCATCGGCAACGCTGCCAATGCGGCAAGGCCGAGCAGCGGCAACAGGATATGCGGCTCGAAGATCACGCCCAGATCGGGGCGCTCGCCGGCCGCGAGCACCTCGCCCAGGCCCGCGCCAACGGAGGTGTAGACCAGCGCGCCGGGAAGAATGCCGAGAAAGGTTGTCACCACGAAACGGCCGAGCGGCACACCGACCAGCGCCGGCACAAGGTTGGCCACGAAGAAGGGCACCAGCGGAATCAGCCGGACAAGGAAGAGCATTTCCCACTGGTTGGCGTCGATTCCCGCCTTGATCCGCTTCACCTGCCCGTCCGATGCGTCCATTCGGCGGGCCAGCGCCTCCCCCATGCCCCAGCGGGCGGCGAGGAAGATCAGCGCCGCGCCGAGGGTCGCCGCAACCATGTTGACGAGCACCCCCGGGAACACCCCGAAGAGGAACCCGCCGGTGAGCGTGGCGACGGTGGCTCCGGGCAGGCTGAATGCGACGATGGCGACATAGGCGAGCAGAAAGACCGCCAGAGTCGCCGCGAGATTGGCATCGCGGTAGGCGAGAATCGTGTCGCGGTACTGCGCCAGCGTGTCCACTCCCAGCACGTCGCGCAGGGCGAGCGCGCCGACGACGGCCACGAGCATGATCGCCGCGAACGGCAATATGCGTATGGCGCCCGGGCGGCGGGGCGGGGTCATGTCGCTCATCGTTCCGGCCTTCAGTGTCGCTGTCTGTCGAACATGCGCCTTTCCTGAGCGATGCAACAGTGGCTTCACACCCGCTTGATCGGCATCGCGGGTTTCGTGAGCATGGTGCCGGGTCACGGGCCGCAATTGAAACATGCCGCGGGCCGGAAATCGGAAAATGTTGCAGGAATTCGCCCGCCAACCGAATTGACTTGGTGCAAAAACTCGCTTAATCGGCGTGCTTCGAGACATCAGGGCCTTCGAATCCGTCACCGGATTTGGGCTTTATCAACGAGACGGAGACGGAGCGATGAAACGCACCTATCAGCCTTCCAACCTGGTTCGCAAGCGCCGCCACGGTTTCCGTGCGCGCATGTCCACCAAGGGTGGCCGCAAGATCCTCAACGCCCGCCGCGCCCGCGGCCGGAAGTCGCTGAGCGCGTAATGGCCGGGCGGCCTGCCCTGGCCACCCTGACCAAGCGTGCCGACTTTCTGGCAGCCGCCCGTGCCGGGCGTGCCGGAACGCCGGGATTTCTGTTGCAGGCGCGCAAGCGCCGCGAGACCGAAGCCGATCCGACGCTGGTGCGGGTCGGCTTTACCTGTTCCAAGAAGGTCGGCAATGCCGTGGCCCGCAACCGGGCCAAGCGGCGCCTGCGGGAAGCCGCCCGCGCGGTCCTGCCGGATGCCGGCCGGCCGGGATGGGACTATGTCCTGATCGGGCGCGCCGGGGCGACAGCGGAGCGGCCGTTCGAGGCGCTTCTTGCCGATCTGCGCCACGCCGTCGACGCGGTTCACACGCCACGGACGCGCAGATCATGACGCCCGCGGCCTGGATTCTGTCGCTGCCGATCCGCGCCTACCGGCTGATCTTCTCGCCCTGGGTGGGGTTCAACTGCCGCTACCAGCCCACCTGCTCGGCCTATGCGCTAGAGGCGCTGCGGGAACACGGGGCGCTGCGCGGCGGCTGGATGGCGCTCGGCAGGATCGCGCGGTGCAACCCCTGGGGGTCCTGCGGCTACGATCCGGTACCGGGCACCGACCCTGACCACGACGCGGGCCAGCACATGGACCGGCACGAGGGCCGCCATCCGGGGAAGGGCGGCAACCGTCCCTGACGGCCGCGGTGCGGCCGTGCCTTCGGCGAGGATATTTGCGGACAGAAGAAACGCCAGGGATGCCGCGCGTGAACGCGACTGGATGGCTCGTGCTCTAGGCGTTGCGCCAGTCGAAGAAGCCGGGGCCGGCCCGGTCGAGCAACCCGGCGGCGAGGTCGTGGCCAAGCGCGGCGGCATCTCCGACCGGCGCGCGCGCCTCGGCCGCGAGGCATTCGCTGCCGTCCGGGCGCAATATCTCGCCACGCAGCCAGATCTCGTTGCCCTCAAGGATCGCCAGCCCGGCAATCGGCGTCTCGCAGGAGCCGTCGAGCGTCGCCAGGTAGCTGCGTTCTGCCGCGAGCCGGTGGCCGGTGGGGCCGTGGTGGATCGCGTCGAGCAGTGCGCCGGTCGCGGTATCGTCGCTGCGCCGCTCGATGCCGATGGCCCCCTGGGCGACGGCGGGGAGCATCTCCTCCGGCGCGATCGGCGTCCGGCGGACCTCCTCCAGACCCAGCCGGTTGAGCCCGGCACAGGCGAGGAACGTGGCCCCGGCGACGCCGTCGGCCAGCTTGCGCATCCGGGTCTGCACATTGCCGCGGAATTCCACGATCCGCAGATCCGGGCGCCGGGCGAGGAGCTGCGCCCGGCGGCGCAGCGACGACGTGCCCACGACCGCGCCCTGCGCAAGCGCCGAGAAGGCGCGCCCGTCGACCGTCACGAAGGCATCGCGCACGTCTTCCCGGGGCAGGAAGCAGTCGAGCGTGAGCCCGCCGGGCTGTGCCACCGGCATGTCCTTCATCGAATGCACGGCAATGTCGATCCGGCCGGAAAGCAGGTCTTCCTCGATCTCCTTTGTGAACAGCCCCTTGCCGCCGATTTCCTTGAGCGGGCGGTCGGCGGCGATCATCGCGCGGTCGTCCCCCGTTGTCCGGATGATCACGATCTCGAAGGCCGTCCTGGGCAGATCGAATGCGCCTGCCAGCCGGTCGCGGGTTTCATGCGCCTGCGCGAGCGCCAGCGGCGAGCCGCGCGTGCCGATCCGCAACGGATCGGAAGGAGAGGGAAGTGCCTGTGTCATAGCCACCGTGCTTAATTGCCGCCCCGCGGGCTGACAACTCCCCCGCGCCTTGACTCTCGGTCGCAGACGCCGCACCCAACGGCACGCTGCCGTGGGAGGACGCCCGATGACCGAGACCAAGAAACTGCTGCGCTCGCTGGCCGGAGAGACCCTGCCGACGCCACCGATCTGGATGATGCGGCAGGCCGGGCGCTACCTTCCGGAATACCGCGCGACCCGCGAACAGGCCGGCGACTTCCTCTCGCTCTGCTACACGCCCGATCTGGCCGCGGAGGTAACGCTGCAACCGATCCGCCGCTACGGGTTCGACGCGGCGATCCTGTTTGCCGATATCCTGCTGGTGCCGCAGGCGCTCGGCGCGGATCTGTGGTTCGTCACCGGCGAGGGGCCGCGGCTTTCCACCGTGACCGCGCAAGGCGACTTCGACGCGCTCAAGGGCAAGGACGATATCCACGACCGGCTCGCACCGGTCTACGAGACGGTCCGCATCCTCGCCCGCGAGCTCCCGTCAGAGACAACGCTCATCGGCTTTGCCGGTGCGCCCTGGACCGTGGCGACCTACATGATCGCCGGGCGCGGCACGCCCGACCAGGGTCCGGCGCATCGCCTCATGGCCGAGAACGAGGCCCTCTTCGATGCGCTGATCGACCGGCTGACAGAGGCGACGGTGGAATATCTGTCCTGCCAGGTGGAAGCCGGCGCAGAGGTGCTGAAGCTCTTCGACAGCTGGGCGGGCTCGCTCACGGGCGAGGCCTTCGAGCGGTACGCCCTGGATCCGGCCAAACGGATCATCGCGGAGCTCAAGGCCCGGCATCCCGGCCTTCCGATCATCGCCTTCCCGCGCGAGGCAGGCGCGCGCTACGTCGGGTTCGCCAAGGCAACGGGCGCCGATTGCGTGGCGCTCGACAATTCGGTGAGCCCCGAATGGGCGGCCCTTCACGTCCAGGTGGACGGCTGCGTGCAAGGCAACCTGGCATCGTCGCACATGGTCACCGGCGGGAAGGACCTGATCGACGAGACCCGGCGCATCGTGAAGGCCTTCGCCTCCGGCCCGCATATCTTCAACCTCGGCCACGGGATCACGCCTGACGCCGACCCGGAGAATGTCGCCCTGATGATCGAGACCGTGCGCGGCATGGCGAAGGGCTGAGGCCGCCTTGGTCGTCGCCCACCTGCTCCTTCTTCTGACGATCGTCGCCACGGCGACGATGGCCGCGTCCGCGGCGATTCAGGCCGTCCGGCAGGAGTTCGACGTCTTCGGCGCGACCGTTCTGGCCATCTCGGCCGCGCTCGGCGGCGGAACGGTGCGCGACCTGCTGCTCGGGCGCACGCCCGTCTTCTGGATCAATGACATGACCTACATCGCGACGACGGTTCCCGTCGCCGTGCTGACCTGGATGCTTGCGCAGCACATGGACACCGGGACGGGCCGCCGGTTGCGGCTGCTGATGTATTTCGACGCGATGGGGCTCGCGCTCTTTACCCTGATCGGTACGAAGATCGCCCTGGATGCGGGCACCACCGCGGCGATTGCCGTCATCGTCGGCTGCATCACCGGAACGGTCGGGGGCATGATCCGCGACGTCCTGTGCAGCCTGACGCCGACCATCCTCAAGAAGGATCTCTACGCCACGATCTCGCTGGCCGGTGGCGCGGCGTACCTTCTGGTGCGGCCAGCCGTTCCGGAATGGCTGGCCCTCCTCCTGGCCTTCTTCGGCATGATGCTGGCGCGGGTCGTGGTCATCCGTCGCGGCGCCGGCGCCCCGGACGGCTGACCCCGGTCGCAGGCGTTTCGCGCCGCGCCGAGGGTCACGTGTCGTCGTTCTGCCGGCGAAACACGGCAAGCGACTGGCGCTGCGTGCCGTCGGCGGCGAAGTTCTCCGGTGCGAGCCAGCCCCGGAAGGCACGCTGCAGGGGCGGCCATTCATCGTCGGTGATCGCGAACCAGGCGGTATCCCGGTTTCGGCCCTTGTAGTGGGTCGCCTGCCGGAAGGTGCCTTCGTAGGTGAAGCCGAGGCGCTCCGCCGCCGCACGCGAACCGGCGTTCAGCGCGTCGCATTTCCACTCGTAGCGGCGATAGCCGAGCGCCTCCATCGCATGGGCCATCATCAGGTACATGGCCTCGGTGGCTGCAGCGGTGCGTTGAAGCGCGGGCGCGAAATTGATGTGGCCCACTTCGATGCTGCCCGCGTCGGGCGTGATCCGCAGGTAGCTCGCAACGCCAAGGCACCGGCCCTCCGCCGCATCGCGGACCACGTAGAACAGCGGGTCGTCGCCCAGGCAGGTCGCGTCCATCCACGCCCGCAGGGCCGCTGCTGTGTCGAAGGGGCCGTAGGGCAGATAGGTCCAGATACGTCCGTCCCGGTCCTCCGAGAAGGCGGCATGAAGGTCGGCCGCATGCCGCCCGGGATCGGCCGGTTCCAACCGGCAGAACCGCCCGTCCATCGGTGTCTTGTGCGGGCGCGGCCGTGGGAAGTCGCCGTCGACCGGCCAGCCGATGGGCTGTCCGAGCGCGTTGGTGCGGGAGGCCCGGTCGGTCACGGCCATTTGGCCAGTGGCGGCAGCGACATGAGCACCGCATCCGCATCGTGCCCGGTCGCGAGCCCGAATTTCGTCCCGCGGTCATAGACGAGGTTATACTCGGCATAGAGGCCGCGGTGCACCAGCTGGGCCTCCTTGTCGGCGTCGGTCCACGGCTGGTTGCGGCGGCGTTCCGTCACCGGAAGGAAGGCCGGAAGGAAGGCCGCGCCAACCGCCCTGGTGAAGGCGAAATCGGCCTCCCAGTCGCCTGTGTTCAGATCGTCGTAGAAAATCCCGCCGACGCCCCGCGCGCGCCCCCGGTGCGGCACGAAGAAATACTCGTCGGCCCAGGCCTTGAACCGCTCGTAGTAGGCTGCATCGTGGGCGTCGCAAGCCGCCTCGAGCGCGGCATGGAAGGATGCCGTGTCCTCGGCGTATTCGATGCAGGGGTTGAGATCCGCCCCGCCGCCGAACCACCAGGCATGGGGCGTCCAGAACATCCGCGTGTTCATGTGAACCGCCGGTGTGTGCGGGTTCTGCATATGCGCCACGAGGCTGATGCCCGAGGCCCAGAAGGTCGGGTCCGCCTCCATCCCGGGCACGCCGCGCGCCGCCATCGCCTTCTGCGCCTGCTCGCCCAGCGTGCCAAAGACGGTGGAGACGTTGACGCCCACCTTCTCGAACACGCGCCCGCCCCGCATCACGCTCATCAGCCCGCCGCCGGCATCGTCCCCGCCGGCCGCCGCGCGCCGGGTTTCGCGCAGCTCGAACCGCCCGGCGGGGGTGTCGGCAAAAGGGCCGTCCGACTGGCTGTCTTCCAGCGCTTCGAATGCCGAAACGATGCTGTCCCGCAACTCCCGGAACCATGCGGATGCACGGGCGCGTTCTGCCTCCAGCGGCTGGGTCATGTGATGGCCTCCCACGAAAATCGCTCCAGCGCTAGCAGCTTTGCCGCCCCCCTGCCAGAGCGGATGCCCAGATTGGCCGGCTGTCGCGCGCCCGCTAAGCTGCCGGTATGCGCAACGTGATTCTTCTGCTTGTTCTCCCGGTCATGGCCGCCTGCGCCACGCCGCGCGAAACCTGCCTCAAGGCGGCGACAAAGGATATTCAGGTCGTCGACCAGCTCATTCTGGAAACCCAGGCGAACCTCTCCCGCGGATACGGGATCGAGAAGGAGCCCTATGTCACCAGCACGGTGGATCTGTGTCTCGGCAGCGGCGGGTACGGCTACGGACGGAACCGGGTGGGTGTCGGCTGGAGCTACTGCAACACGCCGACAACCCGCTACAAGTCCAAGCCCGTCGCCATCGACCGGGCCGCCGAGCAACGCAAGCTCAGGGAATTGAAAGAGACACGCGCCCGCCTGGTGCGGGAAAGCGACGCCAGGCTGGCACAATGCAACGCGCAATACCCGCAAGGCTGACCGCGCGCCCGGTCCACCCGGGCAAGCCGTGACACGCCCCTAGTGCGCGGGGGCCGTCACCGGGTCCAGCAGGGTCCGCCCGCCGTCGACCGTGATGATCTGCCCGGTCATGAAGGCCGCGGCGTCAGACGCCAGGAACTGCGCCGCCTCGGCCACTTCGCCGGGCTTGGCGATGCGCTTCATCGGCGTGTGGTCACGGATGTTCGCGCGGTAATCCGCGTTCTGCTTCAGCGCCCCCTTCAGGCTGTCCGACAGGACCGAGCCGAACGACACCCCGTTCACCCGGATCCTGTGCGGCGCCAGCGCCACCGCCAGCGACCGCGTCATCTGGTCGAGCGCGGCAGTCGAAACCGAATAGCCCAGCAGTTCGGGGTGCGTGCGCCGCGCCGCGATGGAGGACAGGTTGATGATCGACCCGATGGCCACCGGCTCCTCGTCCGGCTCCACGTCCTCGGCCTGACGGATCATCCGCTTGGACACCGCCTGGCTCAGCCGCAGCGAGGTCATCAGGTTCTGCTCCAGCAGCATCTGCACCGCGTCGTTGTCCGGATCCAGCGGATCGGAGGGCAGCATCTGCCGGCAGGCATTTACCAGGATGTCCACCCGCTCGAAGCAATCGAGCGTGGCCGACAGCAGGTTGGCGACCGTCAGCCGCTCCCGCAGGTCGCCGGCAAAGGCCCGCGCGGTGCCGCGCCCACCGTCGCCCTTCGCCTCTCCCAATTCGTCACACAGCCGGTTCTCGTCCATATCGGCGAACATCACGTTCGCTCCCTTGTCGACGAAGTGCCGGGCAATGGCCAACCCGACGCCATTTGCGGCACCGGTTACGATCGCGGTCTTTCCTTCGATGGAGAATGTCATGAGAGTTCCTGTCGGTCCTCGTGGTCCTGTTCCTTGCGGACGTGGCGGGGATGTTAGCGAAAATCAGCGCCGCGAACGCGCGGCGGATTGCCCCTGCGGCCGGCGGGCCGCGAAGAGCTTGAAGGCGGGCGGTCCGGGCACCTCCCGGATCTCGCGGAAGGCGGCGGTCAGCGGGCCCTCGTAGGGCAGATGCCGGTTTGCCACCATCCAGAGCGTTCCATGCCCGGAAAGGAGCCGGGCGGCCCCGGCGATAAACGCCGCGCCAAGCGCCGGATCGGCGGCACGGGATGTGTGGAAAGGCGGGTTCATCACCACGTGGTCGAAGGGCTCGGGATCCGCCCAGGTGGTGGCATCCGCCCAATGGAAACGGGCGCGGTCGTCGCGGATATTCATCCGCGCCGCTTCCAGCGCGGCATGCTCGGCCTCCACGAGCGCGCATTCCGTCACGCCTCGGCGTTCGAGCACGTGGAACGAAAGGTAGCCCCAGCCGGCGCCAAGGTCGGCCACCCTGCCCGGCATCTTTTCCGGCAGCGCCTCGGCAAGCGCCACCGACGCCGGGTCCGGCCCGTCGGCGGAGAAGGCTCCGGGGGCCGTGACCCAGCCGTTCGGCAATGTCTGAACGAGCGGCAGGTCCCAGTCGGCGAAGGTGCCAGGGGCGACCTGGAACTGAAAGACCTTGCCATGTGCCTTTGCATAAGGCGCGGACACCTCGGCCCGCCGCCGCACCTCCCGCAGGATCGAATCCACGCCGTCGGTTTTCTGGCCGTCCACGATCACCGTCCCGCCCATGGCGCTCGCCCGCGCGATCAGCGCCTTCGCCTCGGCCTTGGCGCGGGGCAGCATGACGACGGCGGCAGCAAACCCCTCCGGCGCGGCCACATCGGTGCGGTATCCCTGGCGTGCCCAGGCATCGTGATCGGGCCGGTTGCCCTGCACGACCGCCACCCGTTCGCGCGGCAAGGCGGAAAGGTCGGCGCCCGCACGGGGGCGGAAGACGGCAATCGCCCCGGTGCCCGGCAGGTGGATGGCGCCGCTTTGAACGGCAAGTGTGAGACGGCTGTCCGACATGGGCGGCCCATGTATCGCCAATCGCGCCCGGCGTCACTCGGAAAATCACGCATGGCACGGCAGACCTTCGGTGAGCCCCGTGCCAATGCGGCGCGTCCGGCACGGTCTGTCCCTCGTCCGGAGGGCTTTGTCGGCGATACGGATGATGCCGCCCGGTCCATAGCCCCCTAGGATGGCGCTGCACCGTCTGGGGTCTTCGATGCATCCCGGCCATACCGGAAGAACATCAATCTGTTGCGCACCGATGAAGAAGCGCCAGTCCGCCGGGGCGGGCAGGCACTGGCACGGCGGCTTCGCCTTGCTTCCGTGCCGCGCCGCGCCTCGTTTCTTTATCCGCCTCGGGCACGAGGCCAAACCGTACCCGTATCCGGTTCCCCAAGACGAAAGAAGGCCGCCCGGACGGGCGGCCTTCAATCTCGTATCGAGCCGTTATTACTCGATGATCTTGGACACAACGCCGGCGCCGACGGTGCGGCCGCCTT
>NZ_LNCI01000007.1 GCF_001509585.1 Tropicimonas marinistellae
GCGAACGCCGACGGAGACGCGCCGCATAGCATCGCCCGATCAAACGCTGCGTTTAGCGGTACTCTCGATTTGCACGGCACTGGGGTAGGAGCAAAGGCGGTGCGGCAAGCGACACCATTCATTACCTTTCACTACCTTGCCCGGGAACAAGGACCATCGAAACGATAGGTATCACGCGCACCAAGGTGGACAGACGAGTGGATTAATCCAACACGTCACATCCTAACTGCTTAATATGAAAGGAATTTTACTACTTTTCTGGTGCCCAGGAGAGGACTCGAACCTCCACGTCCATACGGACACTAGCACCTGAAGCTAGCGCGTCTACCAATTCCGCCACCTGGGCAGGTGTCGTGAGCGCGGTGATTATATCCGGTGCCAGGGGGTGTCAACGGCGAATTCTGCGAATCTGCCGACGCTGTGTCTAGACCTCTGGCATTGCCCGCGACGCAATCGCTGCTTGTTCCGCTACCCCTCCGGCGCTATCTCCAAATTCAGGCATCGAACGGAGGGCTCTTTCATGTCCAAACTCGTCACGATCTACGGCGGATCTGGGTTCGTCGGGCGCTACATTGCCCGCCGGATGGCCAAGGA
Source organism: Tropicimonas marinistellae (assembly GCF_001509585.1). GTDB lineage: Bacteria > Pseudomonadota > Alphaproteobacteria > Rhodobacterales > Rhodobacteraceae > Tropicimonas > Tropicimonas marinistellae. The sequence continues at coordinate 595 of NZ_LNCI01000007.1, forward strand.
AGGCTGGCGGGTTCGGGTCGCGACACGGGAGCCCGACGAATGCCTGTTCGTGCGGACCTACGGCGAGGTCGGTCAGGTCGAGCCGGTGCCCTGCAACATTCGCCAGGAAGGCTCGGTAAAGGCCGCGATGCACGGCGCCGATGCCGTCATCAACTGCGTCGGTATTCTCGCCGAGCATGGAAAGAACACCTTCGAGGCGCTGCAGACAGAGGGTGCCGAACGGATCGCGCGGCTTGCCGCGGCCGAGGGTGTCGCGCATCTGGTGCAGTTCTCCGCCATCGGAGCTGACGCGTCGGCGGCCAGCGACTATGCCCGCACCAAGGCCGAAGGTGAGGCGGCCGTCCTACGGCATATGCCATCGGCCATAATCCTTCGCCCATCGATCATTTTCGGGCCGGAGGACGAGTTTTTTAACCGTTTCGCATCCATGTCGCGCCTTGGCCCGGTCCTTTCCATCGTCGGCGCCGAAACCAAGTTCCAGCCGGTCTATGTCGACGATGTGGCCAGGGCGGCGGTCCTGGGAGCAACCGGAAAGGCCGATCCGGGGATTTACGAACTCGGCGGGCCGGATGTCGACAGCTTCCGAGAACTCATGCAGATGATGCTGCGGACGATCCGCAGGCGGAAGCTCATCTTCAACATGCCGTTCGGCCAGGCAAAGCTGATGGCGCGCACATTCGGTCTTGTCGAAAAGGTCAGCTTCGGGCTGGTCGAGGCACCGCTGACCGTGGATCAGGTCCGGAATCTCGCGGTGGATAACGTGGTGAGCGCGGGGGCAAAAGGGTTCGCCGAGCTCGGTATCACCCCTGTTTCGATGGAGGCGGTGCTGCCGGAGTACCTCTGGCGGTTCCGTCCAAGCGGGCAGTACGAGGTCCTGACGGAATCGGCTAAGAACCTCCGGGTCTGAAATGTCCGTTCAGGCGTTGTTTCAGAGATACGCAATGGCCAGCAGGACGCTGCCGAGCACGATCCGATAGACGACGTAGGGCGTGAAGCTGACGCTGCGCAGCAGCCGCATCATAAGGGTCAGCGCCAATAGCGCCGATGCGAATGCGAAAGCGGCGGCGAGCCCGGCGTCGCGTATCTGCCCAAGGTTCCCGTCCATCGCCATTTCAAGCCCCAGCAGCGTTCCGGAGGCCAGGATCGTGGGGATTGACATGAGCATCGCCAGTTTCGCCGCGCCGTGCCGGCCATAGCCGAGCATGCGCGCCCCGGTGATCGTAATGCCTGAGCGGGACGTGCCCGGGATCAGTGCCACGGCTTGCCAAAGACCCATGATCCAGGCGTGTTTCATGTTCCAGTCGGGCGCATCGAGCGCCTCTGCGCCACGCTGATCTGCCCAGTAGAGCAAGATACCGAAGAGAAGCATCGTCCATCCGATAACCGCAATTCCACGCAAGCTGTCGTCAAGCCCGGTGACGTTCAGGATCAGCCCGGCGACGATGACAGGTACCGTGGCGACCAGCAGCAGGAGCGCCAGACGCGCACCCGGGGTGTCGACGCGGCCGCGAACCAAGCGCGGGAGACCGCCCAGGGCCACCTTCACGTCACGCCAGAAATAGAGTACCACGGCAAACAGAGTACCCACATGCACGGCGACATCGATGGCCTGGCCCTGGTCCTCCATACCGGTGAGGTTAGGCAGCAGAATCAGGTGCCCGGAGGAGGAGATGGGCAGAAACTCGGTAACGCCCTGGATTATCGCGACAAGAAGTATGTGAAAGAGAGTCATCGGGAACCGGCCTCATCGAATGTTGCGCGCATCGTAACCAGATGATTCTCAATGGAAAGCCCAGAATTATGTAAGTGTAACTGACCCAAAATGGGTCCATTTTCCGTTTTCTAGTGACGGGTCAAGGGAATTTTCCTATATTTAGGTCACTGATTTTGACTTTATTTCCCGGCTCAGGGCATGTAATCAACCCCGACTGATCAATGGAGGCAAGCCAGTGGCCAAACAGCGAATGCTCCAATTCGTGTCCGTGGACAAGCAGATGCCCGAAAAGCGGGCGGCCGACTCGCGTGCGCATGATTTCAAGGAGATCTATGGCGAGTTCGCCGACACAAAGGCGACCGAGCAGGCCAGCCGCTGCAGCCAGTGCGGTGTCCCCTATTGCCAGTCGCATTGCCCGCTGCACAACAATATTCCCGACTGGTTGCGCCTGACCACCGAGGGCCGCCTGCAGGAGGCCTACGAGACCAGCCAGCTCACCAATACCTTCCCGGAGATCTGCGGCCGCATCTGCCCGCAGGACAGGCTGTGCGAAGGCAATTGCGTGATCGAGCAATCGGGCCATGGCACGGTGACCATCGGTGCGGTTGAGAAGTACATTACCGACACGGCCTGGGAAAAGGGGTGGGTGAAACCGATCCGGCCGGCCGTGGAGCGCAGCGAGAGCGTTGCGATCATCGGCGCCGGCCCGGGCGGGCTTGCCGCCGCTGACCGGCTACGCCGCGCCGGTGTGCAGGTGACGGTCTACGACCGCTATGACCGGGCCGGCGGGCTTCTGACCTACGGGATTCCCGGCTTCAAGCTGGAGAAGGACATCGTCCTGCGCCGCAACAAGCAGCTCGAGGACGGCGGCGTGAAGTTCGTGCTCAATTGCAACGTCGGTGAAGACATCGCCTTTGCCGAGATCCGGGAAAAGCACGATGCAGTGCTGATTGCGACCGGCGTCTACAAGAGCCGCGACCTTCAGGGACCGGGCTCCGGCGCGAAGGGCATCGTGCGGGCCATCGACTATCTGACCGCCTCCAATCGCAAGAACTTCGGCGATACGGTGCCGGAATACGACAACGGTGAACTGAACGCGGAAGGCCGCAAGGTTGTCGTCATTGGCGGTGGCGACACCGCGATGGATTGTGTTCGCACGGCGATCCGGCAGGGCGCGGAAAGCGTGAAATGCCTCTATCGCCGCGACCGGGCAAACATGCCCGGTTCGCAGCGCGAGGTACAGAACGCCGAGGAAGAAGGTGTTGTCTTCGAGTGGCTGACCGCACCCAAAGGCTTCACCGGCGATCCCGTTTCCGGTGTGATGGTGCAGCGGATGCGTCTCGGAGCGCCCGATGCCACCGGCCGCCAGCGTCCGGAGGTGATCGAGGGCGCCGACTATGTCGAGGAGGCCGACCTTGTCATCAAGGCGCTTGGCTTCGAGCCGGAGGATTTGCCATCGCTCTGGGGAGAAGAGGCGTTGGAAGTGACCCGCTGGGGCACCATCAAGGCCGATTTCCGCAGTCACGAAACGGCGATGCCGGGTGTCTTCGCGGTGGGTGACATCGTGCGGGGCGCCAGCCTCGTGGTCTGGGCGATCCGCGACGGACGCGAGGCGGCCGACGCGATCCTCGGGCGTTTCGAGGCTGCAAGCTCAGTGGTCGCAGCCGAATAAACGGTAGGCCCTGCTGCCTGCCGTGAACGACGTGAACCGAAATGGAACTGTAATGAGACCTGACGTAGGGAAATGGATCGTCGCCGTCCTCACCGCATGCGCTGCGGTGAGCGGGTCGGCCAATGCCGGCACGCGCGTTCAGGTGCCAGAGGGCTGCGAGGGGTTTCTGACGGTCCAAATGAAGGGGTGCGGTGTCTCACACTACTGGCGCTGTGAGGCCGACCCCGACCAGAACACATGGGAAGTGCACTACGATTTCGAGGGCCCTTTCTCCGTCTCGGTCTACAACCGGGAGTTCCAGTGGCTCGACAGCCGGTACTTCGGTGATGGGAGTCGTGAACACCTTGTCGACGAAGGGCCCGACCCGGCGTCGCTCAGCACCCTGCTTGAGACGGGCACCGACAGCTACGCCTTCGTCATTCACGAGAACGGGCCGGACGGGGAACGCGACATTGTCCACCAGGGCACAGACCGGCTGACCGGGCGCGAGGTCGTCATCGACGGCGTGACACTGCTGGAGACCGAGTTCACGGCGACCGCGCTCGATGCCGTCTCCGGCGAAGAGGTCTACACGGTATCGGGCAACCAGTACGTGCTGCCCGAGGAGCGCCTGTTCTTTCTTGGCCCGGACACGTTCCGTCAGGGCGTCGAGGAACGCGACAACGATTTCAGCCCGGTCCGTTTCATCCGCCCGGGCGAGCCGGGTTTCGATGCGATGACCCCGCAGTTCGACTGCGAGGCGACAGAAGAGATACGGTACGTTTTGCCGGCACACAGGGGGCAGGCCGAATGAGCGCAAACGGAACCCATGCGCAATTGTCCGGCGCGTGTCTATGCGGCGCCGTATCCGTACGGGTGCGCCCGACACGGCCCGAACTGCACGCCTGCCATTGCGAGATGTGCCGCACGTGGACCGGTGTCGCGCTCGTCGAGATCGATGTGGCGCCGAAGGACTTCGAGGCGAGTGGCCCGATCAAGCGGTTCACCTCGTCCGATTGGGCGGAACGCGCATGGTGCGACGCCTGCGGCACCACCCTCTGGTACAAGCTTACGATCCCGGGCCGGGAGCACTTCGCGGTATCCGCAGGATTGTTCCCGGATGCGGGGAACTTCCCGCTGACCAAGGAAATCTACATCGACCGCAAACCGGCCGGATATGCCTTCGCCGGGGACCACCTGCGGCAGACCAAACAGCAATTCGAGGCGAGTCTCGCCTCCGCGAGCCAAGGAGAGACCCAATGACCAAGTATGACGAGCACTGGGTAGCCGCCGAAACGGCGAAGCGCGACTGGATGGCCGAGAACGGCATGTACCGCGCGGAGGACGAGCATTCTTCCTGCGGCGTCGGACTCGTGGTCGCCATCGACGGAAAGAAGAGCCGCAGCGTTGTCGAATCCGGCATTACGGCGCTCAAGGCAATCTGGCACCGTGGCGCGGTGGATGCCGACGGCAAGACCGGGGACGGCGCAGGCATTCACGTGCAGATCCCGGTACCCTTCTTCTACGACCAGATCCGCCGCACCGGCCATGAACCGGATGTGGAGAAGCTGATCGCGGTTGGCCAGGTCTTCCTGCCGCGCATCGATTTCGGCGCGCAGGAAACCTGCCGGACCATCGTCGAGAGCGAAGTGCTTCGGATGGGCTACTACATCTACGGCTGGCGCCACGTGCCGGTGAACATCGATTGTCTCGGCGAGAAGGCCAATGCGACCCGGCCGGAGATTGAGCAGATCATCATCTCCAATGCCAAGGGCGTGGACGAGGAGACCTTCGAGCGCGAGCTCTACGTGATCCGTCGCCGGATCGAGAAGGCCGCCGCCGCTGCCCGTGTGCCGGATTTCTACATCTGCTCACTCAGCTGCCGGTCGGTGATCTACAAGGGCATGATGCTCGCGCAGGACGTGGCCGAGTTTTATCCCGACCTCCTGGACGAGCGGTTCGAAAGCGCGTTTGCGATCTATCACCAGAGGTATTCGACCAACACCTTCCCGCAATGGTGGCTGGCGCAACCTTTCCGGATGCTGGCGCATAACGGCGAGATCAACACGCTGAAGGGCAACGTCAACTGGATGAAGAGTCACGAGATCCGGCTCGCCTCCTCCACGTTCGGCGCACTCGCGGAGGACATCAAGCCGATCATCGCACAAGGTTCGAGCGACTCCGCCGCGCTTGACTCGGTCTTCGAGATGCTGGTGCGCGCCGGCCGCTCCGCGCCGATGGCAAAGACGATGCTGGTGCCGGAAAGCTGGTCCAAGCAGGCGGTGGAACTACCCGAACCTTGGCGTGACATGTACTCCTACGTCAACTCGGTGATGGAGCCGTGGGACGGCCCAGCGGCGCTCGCAATGACCGACGGTCGCTGGGTTTGCGGCGGGTTGGACCGCAACGGGCTCCGGCCGATGCGCTATGTGGTGACCGGCGAGGGCCTGCTGATTGCCGGTTCGGAGGTGGGCATGGTGCCGACCAACGAGACCACGGTTGTCGAAAAGGGTGCGCTTGGGCCGGGGCAACTGATTGCCGTCGATATGTCCGAGGGCGTCCTGTACCACGATACCGAGATAAAGGACCGCCTTGCCGCCTCTCAGCCCTTCGGTGATTGGGTTGGCAAGATCAACGAACTGGACGAGGTTCTCGAAGGCCAGGCCGAAAAGCCGATGTTCACTGGCTCGGAGCTCCGCAAGCGGCAGATTGCGTCTGGCTTCTCGGTGGAGGAACTCGAACAGATTCTCGTCCCGATGGCCGAAGACGGCAAGGAAGCCATTGCCTCTATGGGCGATGACACGCCGGCCGCGGTGCTCTCCGAAAAATACCGCCCGCTCAGCCACTACTTCCGGCAGAACTTCAGCCAGGTGACGAACCCGCCGATCGACTCGCTTCGCGAGTACCGGGTGATGAGCCTGAAGACGCGGTTCGGCAACCTCAAGAACGTGCTCGACGAGGACAGCAGCCAGACCGAGATCATCATTCTGGACAGCCCCTTCGTCGGCAATACGCAGTTCGACAAACTCGTGAGCGAGTTCAAGTCGCCGATGGTGGAGATCGACTGCACCTTCCCGGCGGACGGCCACCACAACGCGCTTGGCGAGGCGCTGCGGCGCATCCGGGAGGATGCCGAAGAGGCGGTACGCTCCGGCGCGGGGCACATCGTTCTGACTGACCAGTACCAGTCGGCCGACAAAGTGCCGATGCCAATGATCCTGGCCACCAGCGCGGTCCATTCCTGGCTGACGCGTGAGGGGCTGCGGACCTTCTGCTCGCTCAACGTGCGTTCCGCGGAATGCATCGATCCGCACTACTTCGCGGTGCTCATCGGCTGTGGCGCGACCACGGTAAACGCCTATCTGGCCGAGGATAGCCTTGCCGACCGGATCGAGCGCGGTCTGCTGGATTGCACCCTCAACGAAGCGATTGCCAGGTATCGGGCCGCGGTCGACGCGGGCCTGCTGAAGATCATGTCCAAGATGGGTATCTCGGTCATTTCTTCGTATCGCGGCGGATTGAACTTCGAAGCCGTGGGGCTGTCCCGCGCGCTCGTGGCGGAGTATTTTCCCGGCATGGTCTCCCGTATCTCCGGGATCGGTGTTGCCGGGATCCAGCGCAAGATCGAAAAGATCCATGCAAAAGGGTGGCTTGGCGGCACCGACATCCTGCCCATCGGCGGATTCTACAAAGCGCGCAAGTCGGGCGAGACCCATGCCTGGGGTGCGCAGACGATGCATATGCTGCAAACCGCTTGCAATACGGGTTCCTTCGAACTGTGGAAGCAGTTTTCCAAGAAGATGCAATCGAACCCGCCGATCCACCTGCGCGACCTGATGGATTTCAAGCCACTCGGTCGGCCGGTACCGATCGAGGAAGTGGAAAGCATCACCTCGATCCGCAAGCGGTTCGTCACGCCCGGCATGTCACTCGGCGCACTCAGCCCCGAGGCACACAAAACCCTGAACGTTGCCATGAACCGGATCGGTGCCAAATCCGACTCCGGCGAGGGTGGCGAGGATCCGGCGCATTTCGTGCCGGAGCCCAACGGCGACAACCCCTCTGCCAAGATCAAGCAGGTGGCCTCCGGCCGGTTCGGCGTGACCGCCGAATACCTGAACCACTGCGAGGAACTGGAAATCAAGGTGGCCCAGGGCGCCAAGCCCGGCGAGGGCGGCCAGTTGCCGGGCCTCAAGGTCACGGACCTGATCGCGCGTCTGCGCCACTCGACCAAGGGCGTGACGCTGATCTCGCCGCCGCCACACCACGATATCTACTCGATCGAAGACCTCGCTCAGCTGATCTACGACCTGAAGCAGATCAACCCGAAGGTGAAGGTAACGGTGAAGTTGGTGGCGGCCTCCGGTGTCGGCACGATCGCGGCCGGTGTGGCCAAGGCCGAGGCCGATGTGATCCTGATCTCGGGGCACAACGGCGGCACCGGCGCAAGCCCTGCGACATCGATCAAATACGCTGGCCTCCCGTGGGAGATGGGCCTGACCGAGGCGCATCAGGTGCTTGCGATGAACAAGCTGCGCGGCCGGGTGACGCTGAGGACGGACGGTGGCTTGCGCACCGGGCGCGACATCGTCATCGCCGCGATGCTTGGCGCCGAGGAATACGGCATCGGCACCGCCGCGCTTATCGCCATGGGCTGCATCATGGTGCGGCAGTGCCAGTCCAACACCTGCCCGGTGGGCGTCTGCACGCAGGACGAGCGGCTGCGGGCCAAGTATACCGGCACGGCAGACAAGGTGGTGAACCTGATCACTTTCTATGCCCAGGAGGTGCGGGAAATCCTGGCCGAGTTGGGCGCCAAGAGCCTCGACCAGGTGATCGGGCGCACCGACTTGCTGGCGCAGGTCAGCCGCGGCAACGCCTATCTGGACGATCTGGACCTGAACCCGCTTCTGATCACGGTCGATGGGGCACATGAGATCGTGTACGACACCGGGAAGCCGCGCAACGAGGTGCCCGACACGCTGGACGCGCAGATCGTGAAGGATGCCAACCGGTTCCTGAAGGACGGGGAGAAGATGCAGCTCTCCTACGCGGTGCAGAACACGCTGCGGACCATCGGCACCCGCACGTCGAGCCACATCGTGCAGCGGTTCGGCATGCGCAATGCGTTGCAGCCGAACCACCTGACGGTGAAGCTCACGGGCTCGGCCGGCCAGTCGCTCGGGGCGTTTGGCGCACCGGGGCTGAAACTGGAGGTTGCGGGCGACGCCAACGATTACGTGGGCAAGGGGCTCTCGGGCGCCACCATCGTGGTGCGTCCGCCGATGAATTCGCCGCTCAAGGCGGATGCCAACACGATCATCGGCAATACCGTTCTCTATGGCGCGACCGACGGGTATCTCTTTGCCGCGGGCCGCGCGGGCGAGCGTTTCGCGGTGCGCAATTCCGGAGCGAAGGTGGTGATCGAGGGCTGTGGCTCCAACGGGTGCGAATACATGACCGGCGGCGTCGCGGTGATCCTCGGCACGATCGGGGCCAATTTCGGGGCCGGGATGACGGGCGGCATGGCCTATCTCTACGACCCGGACGGACGCTCGCGCGAGCTGATGAACCTCGAAACACTGGTGACCTGCCCGGTGACTCACCCCCATTGGGAAGCGGAGCTGCGCGGATTGATCGAACGCCACCTCGCCGAAACGGAATCGGTTAAGGCCGCGGATATCCTCCAGCACTGGGATCTGGAACTGGGCAATTTCGTTCAGGCATGTCCGAAGGAAATGCTGGTGCATATCCCCCATCCGCTGACCACCGAGGAAGGTGCCATTCCGGCCGAGTAAACCTCGGCTCGCGGTAAATATGCGACGACCGCGGGGGCAGGCTCACAGAGCCTGCCCCCTCTTTTTTCATGATGTGTTTCCGTCCAGCACGCCGCATGTTGCCTGTATCGCACTGCCACTCCGCTATTCCATTGACCGGCGCATTCAGCGTCCATGGCCGCTTGACGCTGTGGGCTCTCCCCGGCATGACTTTGCCGTGGCCAGGACGACCAAGAAAAAGAAGACGCCGGCCAAGGGCAGGGCGAAAAAAACACAGGCAAGGCGCGAGATCCTGCCCGTGCGTGCCGTGCTATTCACGTGGCGCTGGTTCTGGAGGCTGGCCCTCGTCCCGCCGTTGCTTCTTCTGGCATTGGTCATCCTTTACCGCTTCGTCGATCCGCCCACCACGCATACGATCTGGTCCGAGAAGCGACGGCTCGGTGAAGTGGATCGTCAGTGGGTAGAGATCGAAGATGTCTCTCCCTACGCGCCGCGCTCGATCGTGGCGGCAGAAGATGCCAACTTCTGCCTGCATTGGGGGTTCGACATGGCCGCGATCCGCGATGCCCTGGACGATGGCGCACAGCGCGGCGCCTCGACACTCACGCAGCAGACCGTGAAGAACGTGTTCCTCTGGCAAGGACGGAGCTGGGTCCGAAAGGCACTTGAGGCCGCAATCACGCCAGTGGTGGAAATCGTTTGGCCGAAGAAGCGGATCCTTGAGGTCTATCTGAACGTTGCCGAGATGGACACCGGCGTTTTCGGCATCGAGGCGGCCGCACATCGATATTTCAACACCAGCCCGAGAGACCTCACTGCGACGCAGGCCGCACGCATCGCCGCGGTCCTTCCCAACCCGAAGGGACGCGACGCAGCCAATCCGACGTCGTGGCTGCGACAACGCGCATTGGCGATCCGCGACGGGGCCGCAACGATCCACGCCGACGGGCGCGCAGCGTGTTTCGAGGATTGAAAATGTGCGCCTCCCAAGCCAATAAAGGGCATTCCCGCCGCGTGAGATACGAAAGCAGATGAACCGCCTCTACCACGTTCCTCTCTCCCCATTCTGCCGCAAGGTGCGCCTCGTGCTCGCCGAAAAGAAGATCGAGGTCGAACTGGTGGAGGAACGGTATTGGGAGCAGGATGCCGAGTTTTTGCGCCGCAATCCGGCCGGCAAGGTGCCGGTACTGCGCATGGGCGGGCGCACGATGTCGGAAAGCCAGGCGATCTGCGAATACCTCGAAGAGGTCGCCCCCGAACCGGCGCTCATGCCGCGAAAGCCGGAAAGCCGCTACGAGGTACGCCGGCTGTGCGCCTGGTTCGACGACAAGTTCCACCACGAGGTGACGGCCAACCTGCTCTACGAGCGCGTGAACAAGAAGATCACGAAGCAGGGCTACCCGGAAAGCCGGAACGTGAAGGCCGGCTCCAAGGCGATCAAGTACCACCTCGACTACATGTCCTGGCTGTTGGATCAGCGGCGCTGGCTCGCGGGCGATACGATGACGCTGGCGGATTTCGCAGCCGCGGCCCATATCTCCGCCCTGGACTACATCAGCGATGTGGATTGGAACCGCAGCGCCAATGTCAAGGACTGGTACGCCAAGATCAAGTCCCGGCCGGCGTTTCGCAACCTGCTCGCGGACCAGGTGCCGGGCTTCCCGCCATCGGTGCAATATGCCGATCTGGATTTCTGAAGCGGCCGGCGTCGCGGGGGGCCCTTTGCCCCCCGTCCGGGGCGACGCCCCGGACTCCCCCCGCGGATATTTTCCGACAGAAGAACGCCCGTGGAGCGGGTAAGGGCACGGCTGGAAGCACAGGCGCGGGCGGAGGGGTTCTCGGCGATGGGGGTGTGCCGGCCCGATGCGATTGGGCATGTGCCCGCCGATCTGAAGGCCTTCGTCGAGCAGGGCTTGCATGGGCAGATGCACTGGCTTGCCGAACGCATGGGCTGGCGGAGCGATCCGGCGGCGCTCTGGCCAGAGGCACGTTCCATCGTGATGCTGGCCGAGAGCTACCGACCCGATCATGACCCGCGCAGGGACCTGGAACGACCGGAGATCGGCAACATCTCGGTCTATGCGCGCGGCAAGGATTATCACGACCTGGTGAAGAAACGGCTGAAGCGGCTGGCCCGCTGGTTGATCGCCGAGGCCGGCGGCGAGGTAAAGGTCTTTGTCGACACCGCCCCCGTGGCGGAGAAACCGCTGGCGCAGGCCGCCGGGCTCGGCTGGCAGGGAAAACACACAAACCTCGTCGGGCGGGATCTGGGCAACTGGGTATTCCTCGGGGCAATCTTCACCACGCTGGAATTACCGGCTGATGTACCCGAGGCCGACCGCTGCGGCTCCTGCCGGGCCTGCCTGGACGCCTGCCCGACCGATGCCTTCCTCGGCCCCTACCGGATGGACGCGCGGCGCTGCATTTCCTACCTGACGATTGAGCACCGTGGACCGGTTGCCGAAGACTTGCGGGCACGGATGGGCAACCGGATCTATGGTTGCGACGACTGCCTCGCTGCATGCCCCTGGAACAAGTTCGCTGTCGTGGCCAGCGACATACGCTACGCGGCACGCCCGGATCTGATGGCGCCGCCGCTGGCGGATTTGGCAGCGCTGGACGATGCCGATTTCAGGGCGCGGTTCTCGGGGTCACCGATCAAGCGGATCGGGCGCGACAGGTTTGTGCGAAACGTCCTCTACGCAATCGGCAATTCCGGCAACCCGGCCCTTACGGATGCTGCTCGGGCGCGATGCGCCGACGCGGACGCGACTGTGGCGGATGCCGCACGATGGGCCGTTGCACGATTGTCGCGAACGTAAAGAAAACAGAATTTGTTCCACGTCATTTTGTCCGGGGGGCTTCTTCTGCTACATTTGGCTTCCCACATGGGTTTGAGCGACGTCAGAATGGGAGGAAACCATGTCCAAACACATCCTTGACCGGGCCCGCAGCCGCGAATCGCGCCGCCTTCCCGCGTTCGAGGGAGTGCGGCGCCGTCTGGGTGCCGACGGGTCTCATCCGGCTTCGGTCGCACTCGCCCGTCGTTCCAAGGGTCCGCACAATCCCGCACTGCGCTACATGGCCTTTCTTCGGATCGACCGCGGATACAAGGCCTGACGCGGTTTCCGCTGAGCAGGTGAGACACGGTCACGCGTCGCTCTCTTGTCAAGAGGGCGAGGCCTGACGTCTACCAGCGGTGCTCCCGGCCCGCTTCGGAGTTGTTTCGGGAGAGGTGCAACGCCTCGACCGCGGTGCGGATGCCTTGCGCCGCCGAGGCCTCTCCATATGGTCCGAATGTACTGCCATCGACGACGAACGTGACCGTTGGATAGTCGCTTGAGTCGTTGGTGCGGTAGCCTACCAGCGCGTCGACGCCCTTGCCGTAGAAGGCGGCGTGAATCCTCTTTCCGAAGCGTTCCGCCTGTTTCAGCCCCCTGGCGGTGTCGTTGCCAACCACGATGGCGCGGACGGCCTTGTGGTTGACGTCCACGCCGCCGACAATAAGGCGCTCAACCGTCAGCGCGAGTGGTTGAAAAGTCGGGTCGCCGGTGATCCGATAATAGCTCAACGCAAGCGTTGCAGGTGTTGCAATCGCGACGATCAAAGCGACCAGGAGGGAAATCTGGCGCTGAGGCGGCGATTGGCGGTCGGGTGAACTCATGCGCGCAGTCTGCGCCCGGTCGTCTCAATGCCCGGTTAACAGCCGCGGAGCGAACCGCCCCGCGACATATTTTTTTCGCTCGTGCGACGGTCAGGTACGCACGAGCACCTCGTAGGCCTCGGCGATATCACGCGTCAGCGCACCGACCTCGAAGGAATAATCGCCGATCTGCCCGACCGGGGTCACTTCGGCTGCGGTGCCGGTCAGCCAGCACTGCTGGAACCCCTCCAGTTCCTCCGGGAGGATATATCGCTCGTGCACGGTGATCCCGCGCTCCTTCAGCATCTCGATGACCGTTCGTCGGGTGATACCGTCCAGGATGCAATCGGGATCGGGCGTGTGCACCTCTCCGTCCTTCACGAAGAAGATGTTGGCGCCCGTCGCTTCGGCCACGTAGCCGCGAAAATCCATGAACATCGCGTCCGAACACCCCTTCGCCTCGGCCGTGTGCTTCGACATTGTGCAGATCATGTAGAGCCCCGCGGCCTTGGCCGCCGTGGGGATGGTTTCCGGGCTCGGGCGCTTCCACTTCGAGATGTCGAGCTTCGCGCCGCTGGTCTTGGCGTCGCCGTAGTAGGCGCCCCATTCCCATCCGGTGACCGCCATCCGCACCGGGTTTCGCGAAGAACTGACACCCATGTCTTCGCCGGCGCCACGGAAGGCGACCACGCGCACATAGGCATCCGTCCAGCCGTTGGCGGCCAGCATGTCGTACTTTGCCTTCTCGATCTGCTCGACTGTCCACGGGATCTCCATGTCGATCAGCTTGCCCGACCGGAGAAGCCGTTCGGAATGCTCGACCCCCTTGAAGATCTTTCCGTTGTAGCACCGCTCGCCCTCGAAGACTGACGAGGCGTAGTGCAGCGCATGCGAGAGTACGTGCACGTTGGCCTCGCGCCAGGGCACGAGTTGCCCATCCATCCAGATGAACCCGTCACGATCGTCATACGCGCCAGCCATTTCTTCTCTCCTCGGCCAGTAGTTTTCAAAAGTTGCGCAATTTATGTCCGTTTCGGTCGTATTATTGCGCAAATTCTGACCGGAGCTAGCATTTGCCTCTGGCAATGTCAACAACGCTGACATAAAATGTGAAGCAACGAAGTCAGACGGATTCCGATATGACGGACAGGCCGAGCGGGGACACAAAGCGCGGCGAAACGCTGCTGTATCTCACGGACGAGCAATTGCGGAAGGGAATCGAGGCAATGTTCTTTGCCTACAAGGGGTTCACTTCCGACCCCGACCGGATTCTGGTCGAGCGCGGGTATGGCCGCGCACATCACCGCGCGATCCACTTCATACATCGCTCCCACGGCACGACGGTGAACAACCTGCTGGAGATCCTTGGTGTCACGAAGCAGTCGCTCAACCGCGTTCTGCGCACGCTGATCGAGGACGGATTGGTGGAGAGTCGCGTAGGTACGCGCGACAAGCGCGAACGGCACCTCTATCTGACCGAAGCGGGCCAGGTACTCGAAAGAGAATTGAGCGATGTGCAGCAGGCCCGGATGCGGGATGCGTTTCGATCGGCCGGTCCAGGCGCCGTCGCAGGCTTCCGAACGGTGCTGGAAGCAATGATGGATCCGGAGATGCGTCGTCGGTATCAACGGCTGGCGGAGAACGGTCAATGAACGAGTTCCCTGCGGGGGGTGCCGATGTCGAAGCTCACCTGCTGATTGTCGACGACGATGCCCGCATACGCGAACTGTTGCAGAAATTCCTGATCCGGCACGGTTTTCTCGTAAGCGCCGCACGGGATGCCGCGCAGGCAAGGCGATTGCTCTCGGGGCTGGAATTCGACCTGATCGTGCTCGATGTAATGATGCCGGGAGAAGACGGCGTGAGCCTGACGGCGGCGCTTCGGACGGAGCTGGCAACACCGATCCTGCTGCTAACCGCGCGCGGAGAGACCGAAGACCGGATCGCGGGCCTTGAGGCCGGTGCTGACGACTACCTCGCCAAGCCATTCGAACCGAAAGAACTCCTGCTGCGGATTAACGCGATATTGCGGCGCATTCCGAACGAAACCGCCGCGGATGCCGGCCCCAAGGTTCTGACCCTCGGCCCGGCGCGGTATGATATCGAGAAAGCGGAACTCTGGCGCGGCGAGGATCTGGTGCGGCTCACGGCAACCGAGGTTCAGCTGATGCGGATCTTTTCCGCCAATCCCGGCGTTCCGCTGAGCCGCACACAGCTTGTGGAAGAACTTGGCCGCGACGGTGGACAGGCACAGGAGCGCGCCGTGGACGTGCAGATCACGCGACTGCGGCGCAAGATAGAAAGCGATCCGCGACAGCCGCGCTACCTGCAAACGGTGCGCGGGGCCGGCTACATGCTGGCACCGGACTGAAGAAAGACATCGGCGGCAGCCATGCCGTCGACGAGCATGTTGCAACACGAAGGGAGGGCGCCCGCCCATGACGACTGCGCTATATTCGCACCCCGATTGCCTCGGCCACGTGACCCCGGCGGGACATCCGGAGCGGGTGGCGCGGCTGGAGGCGGTGGCCGCGGCGCTGGCGGCGCCGGCATTCGCCACCCTCGACAGGCGAGACGCGCCATTGGCGGAGCGAAGCGAGTTGCTGCGCGCCCACAGTGAAAGCTACGTGGCCGCGATCGAGGCGACCGCTCCATCCTCGGGCGGCGTGGCGCTTGACGCCGATACCCACATGGTCCCGGGCTCGCTTGCCGCGGCCTTGCGCGCGGTCGGGGCGAATGTGGCGGCCGTGGATGCTGTGCTTTCGGGCGATGCGCATCGCGCTTTCTGCGCTATTCGTCCGCCGGGTCACCACGCAGAACGGTCCCACGCGATGGGTTTCTGCCTCTTCAACAGCGTCGCGGTCGCGGCGAAGCGCGCGCTCGATCATCACGGGCTGACGCGTGTCGCGGTTGTGGATTTCGACGTGCACCATGGAAATGGCACGCAGGATATTCTCTGGGACGAGCCCCGGGTGCTCTTTGCCTCGACCCATCAGATGCCGCTCTATCCTGGCTCGGGTGCCCCGCATGAGACCGGCGCCCACGACAACATCATGAATGTCCCGCTGCCTCCCGGAGCCGGCGGCGTCGCCTTCCGCCAGGCGATGGAGCGGCAGATCCTGCCCGCGCTGGAGGATTTCCAACCCGAGCTCCTGCTGATTTCGGCCGGATTCGATGCGCATGCCGATGACCCGCTGGCACAGCTCAATTTCACGGAGGAAGATTTCGCCTGGGTGACGACGCGCCTGTGCGAACTTGCCGAACGCCATTGCGGCGGCCGCGTGGTCTCGACTCTGGAGGGCGGCTATGATCTGGAAGCGCTGGCGGCCTGCGTGGCCGCGCATGTGACGGCATTGATGGAGCGGGACGGATGAGCGACGCACCGGTGGAGCAGATGAGTTTCGAAGCGGCGATGGCCGAGCTTGAGCGCGTGGTCACGCAGCTCGAGAAAGGCGAAGTGCCGCTAGAGGAATCCATTTCGCTCTACGAACGGGGCGAAGCGCTCAAGGCCCATTGCGAGGCCAAGCTCAAGGCGGCCGAGGAGAAGGTCGCCACGATCACCACCGATGCCACGGGCAACGCGACCGGCACGGCCCCGCTCGACCCGAAATGACATTTCACGCAGCGCTGGAAGCGGCGGCGGCACATGTTCAGGGGTGCCTCTCCGAAGAATTGCAGGATTACTGCGATGCGCCCGTTATCGCCGCCATGCGCTACGCCGTCGGTGGCGGCAAGGGGCTGCGCGGGTTCCTCGTGATGGAAAGCGCCCGGCTATTCGGCCTGCCCGCCAGCCAGTCTGTCTGGGCCGCGGCGGCGGTGGAGGCGGTGCATGCCTATTCGCTGGTACATGACGACCTTCCGGCGATGGATGATGACGACCTCCGCCGAGGCCAGCCCACGGTGCATGTGAAATGGGACGATGCGACGGCAATCCTTGCCGGCGATGCGCTGCAGACTCTGGCCTTCGACCTGCTCGCGCGACCGGCCTGCAGCCCGGACCCGGCCCGGCGCGTGGCACTCATCGCCTCACTGGCCGAGGCGGCTGGCGCACGTGGCATGGTGCTTGGTCAGGCGCAGGATATCGCCGCCGAGACCGCGGCAATGCCACTGACCCTGTCCAAAATCACCGATCTGCAAGCGAACAAGACGGGCGCATTGATCCGCTGGTCGGCGGAGGCCGGCGCGCGCCTGGCCGGGGCCGACCCTGCGCCGTTAACCGCCTACGCCACCGCGCTTGGCCTTGCCTTCCAGATCGCGGATGACATCTTGGACGTGGAAGGGGATGCAGAAACTGCGGGCAAGCGCCTGCGCAAGGATGCCGATGCCGGCAAGGCGACGTTCGTCTCCCTGCTTGGGCTTGATGCCGCCAAGGCGCGGGCGGCGGCCCTTGTGGAGGAGGCCGAAACGGCGTTATCCCCCTTTGGTGCGACGGCGGAACCCTTGCGGGAAGCGGCCCGCTTCGTTATCGCGCGCGAGAAATAACTCCGGCCCACCGGGCAGCCGGCCGGGGAGCTGCGGCCACAGGAGGGCCGAGCCATGGTGAGACCTGTAACACCCCTGCTGGATCGCGTGGCGGCACCGGCCGACCTCAAGCAATTCAGCGACGACGAGTTGACGCGACTGGCCGACGAGTTGCGCGCCGAGACGATCAGCGCGGTGAGCGAAACCGGCGGGCATCTGGGTGCGGGTTTGGGCGTGGTGGAACTCACCGTTGCCATCCATGCCGTCTTCGACACGCCGCGCGACAAGCTGATATGGGACGTCTCCCACCAGTGTTATCCCCACAAGATCCTCACCGGCCGACGTGACCGCATTCGCACGCTCCGTCAGGAAAAGGGCCTGTCGGGCTTCACCAAACGGTCGGAATCGCCCTACGACCCGTTCGGCGCGGGCCACAGTTCCACCTCGCTGTCGGCCGCGCTCGGCTTTGCCACGGCGCGGGACCTTGGCGGGACGACCGACTACGGCATCGGGGACGCCATCGCGGTGATCGGCGACGGTGCCATGAGCGCCGGCATGGCCTTCGAGGCAATGAACAATGCGGGCCATCTCGACAAGCGGATGATCGTCATCCTGAACGACAACGAGATGTCCATCGCGCCGCCGGTAGGCGCGATGTCTTCTTATCTTTCAAGGCTTTACGCGGGCGCCCCTTTCCAGGATCTGAAAGCGGCCGCCAAGGGCGCCCTGAGCTTCCTGCCCGAACCCTTCTACGAAGGCGCGAAGCGGGCGAAGGACGTTTTCAAACACATCACCATCGGCGGCACGCTTTTCGAGGAACTGGGCTTCGAATACATCGGTCCGATCGACGGGCACGACATGGACATGCTGCTTTCGGTGCTCCGCACGGTGAAGGCGCGGGCGGACGGGCCGGTGCTGATCCATGCAATCACCCAGAAGGGCAAGGGGTATGCGCCGGCAGAGACGGCGAGCGACCGCGGGCATGGGGTGGCGACGTTCGACGTGAGCACGGGCGCGCAGAAGAAGGCGCCGTCGAATGCGCCGAGCTACACCAAGGTATTCGCCGAGAGTCTTCTTGCGCACGCGGCCGAGGACGATCGGATCACCGCGATCACGGCCGCGATGCCAGATGGAACCGGGCTCAACCTCTTTGCCGAGCGTTATCCAAGCCGTTGTTTTGACGTGGGAATCGCGGAGCAACATGCGGTAACCTTTGCCGCTGGCCAGGCGGCGGGCGGGCTCAAACCGTTCTGCGCGCTCTACTCGACATTCCTGCAACGGGGCTACGACCAGGTGGTCCACGACGTTGCGATCCAGCGGCTTCCGGTGCGGTTTCCGATCGACCGGGCAGGCTTGGTGGGCGCCGACGGGGCAACGCACGCAGGCGCCTATGACATTGCTTTCCTTGCGAATTTGCCGGGTTTCGTGGTGATGGCGGCGGCTGACGAGGCGGAGCTGAAGCACATGGTGGCGACCGCCGTGGCGTACAACGACGGCCCCATCGCCTTCCGCTTTCCGCGCGGCGAGGGTGTGGGCGTGGAGATGCCGGAGCGCGGTGAAGTGCTGGAGATCGGCAAGGGCCGGATCGTTCGCGAGGGCAAGCGTGTCGCTATCCTCTCTTTCGGCACGAGACTGCAAGAGGTTGAAATCGCTTCGGAAAATCTGCAAAAACGCGGCATTTCCCCGACCATCGCGGATGCGCGCTTTGCCAAGCCGCTCGACCGGGAGCTGATCCTGCGGCTGGCGCAGGAGCACGAGGCGCTGATCACGCTGGAGGAAGGGGCGGTCGGCGGTTTCGGCTCCCACGTGGCGCAACTGCTTGCAGAAGAAGGGATTTTCGACCACGGACTGGTCTTCCGCTCGATGGTCCTGCCGGACACATTCATAGATCAGGCCAGCCCGCGCGACATGTACGCCGTCGCGGGCATGAATGCCGCCGATATCGAGACCAAGGTGCTCGACGTTCTCGGCGTGGCCCGTATGGGCGCGGCGCGGGCCTGACTTCCGGTCGTTTCGCACGTTTTCGACCAGTGAAACGACCGAACCCGCGGGCGTTTCCCGCCCCGGATCGGTCAGAATTGTCCATCGCGTATAATCCGGCCTCCAGATTTGCCGTTTCGGTCGTTTTGACCGGAACAAGTGACCGGACCGCCCTGCCCTCTCCGGCGTCATGTCAAGGCGGCCCCGCCCGGACGGGTATAGACTCCGGACGTTGACATTCGGCGGGCGCGTCTGCGCGCGTGTGGCGCCCGCGAGGGAGGGGGCCATGACCGAGATATATCTCACGAGCACAGCGACGAGCGGGGACAACATCGTACTCGGTGCCGGGGACGATGCCATGATCGCGGCGGGCGTGACACGGGCGGCGAATGGCGGCTACGGCGTGAACGGCAGTTTCGGGGGACACATCGTCGACGTTCTCGGCAGCGTGTTCGGCACCTCGGCGGGCGTCCTCCTCGGATCGAGCGCCGAGTCCTACGTGTCGAGCCGGGTCAACGTCGGCCAGGAGGGTGACGTCTCGGGCTATTCCTACGGCGTCCGGATCATCGGCAGCGGCGGGGAGGTATTCAACTCCGGCCGGATCAGCGGCTCCGTCGCCGTCCACCATTACGGCGGGTATCTGAACCTCCGGAACGCGGGCGCAATCGACGGGATGTCCACCGGGATCGCGACCGGTTGCGACGGGGCAAAGATCGTGAACACCGGCACGATTTTCGGCAGGTACTACGGCATCTCGTTCAACGACGATTCCAGCCCGGCCGACAACGAGCGAACGGTGATCAACTACGGCACGATCCACGGCGATTCCTTGGGAATCCTCGGTGGCAGCGAAGCCCCCTACCGGATCGAGAACTTCGGTTTCATTCGCGGGGTCTGGTTGCACAATGGCGATGACACCGTGTTGAACGGCGGGCGTATCACCGGGGCGCTGAGCATGCTGGGCGGAGACGATACCTACACCGGGATCGGCGACGCACGCGTGCTGGACGGGATCGACGGCGGCGATGGCAACGACACGCTCACCGGCGGCGACCGGCGCGACGTGATCGCGGGCGGGGCCGGCAACGACACGCTGCGGGGCGGCGACGGGCGCGACCGGGTTGCAGGCGGCGCCGGTGACGACCGGTTCGTGGCTGATGGCGACGGCACCGCCGACCGCTATTTCGGAGACGGGGGCCGCGACAGGATCGACTATGGCGAGGTGGGCGACGACGTGACGATTGACCTGCGCCAGGGCACGGCCCGCGGCGAGGTGATCGGGCGCGACAGGATCGACGGCTTCGAGATCGTCCTGACCGGCAATGGCGACGATGTGCTGGTGGCTGCGGACAGCACCGTGCGCATGGTGGCCGGCGCAGGGAACGACATCCTGCGCGGCAGCGCCAACGCGGACATGCTGGAGGGTGGCGCCGGGGATGACCGGCTTGTGGGCAACGGCGGGCGCGACACGCTGAAGGGCGGCCGTGGCGACGACCGCATGACCGGTGGCAGCGGGCTGGACCAGTTTGTCTTTGCCGACCGGTTCGGACAGGACGTGATCACGGATTTCAATGCCGCCAAGGCCGGAGAGAAGATCGACCTCCGCGCGGTCGGCGCCATCGAGAGCTTTGCCGACCTGAGGAACAACCACATGCGGCAGGCCGGTGACGATGTACGGATCGAGACCGGGGCGAATGTGCTCCTGCTCGAAGACGTGGTGTTGGGCGACCTGCAGGCGGAGGATTTCCTGTTCTGACCGTCCACGATGCGCCGGACTGTCCGACGCCATGTCAAGGCGACGCGGCGCAGAGCGCGCTAAGATAGAGCGAACGGTTATCGCGCGCGATCGCGGCGGCGCGGGCGCCCGCGAGGGAGGGGGCCATGTTCGATGTTTATCTCACTGATACCGTAACGTCCGGCAACGCTATTTCGGGGGACCGGTCGCTCTATATCGCGGCGGGGGTCACGATTGCCTCGACTGCGGGCGACGGGATCAGTACGTGGGGCGGCGATCACGAGATCGACATCGAGGGCCATGTCTTCGGCGGGGTCATCGGGGTGCATGTGGATTCCTATCCGGGCACCGACGACATCTACGTCGGGCGAAGCGGGAGCATCCTGGGCGGTGAATACGGACTGGCCTCGCTGAGCCACATGCTCGTGGTCACCAACTCGGGCAGCATTTCGGGCCACCTTGGCGTCTATGCCTATCGCGGCGATATCCGGATAAGCAACACCGGGGTGATATCCGGAACCGGAACAAGCGGGATCACGGCCGATTTCGTTACGGGCCGGATCGCGAACACCGGAACCATCACGGGTGGTATTGGCGGGTACGGTATCCATCTGAATCGCGGCGTGAACCCGGACCCGACGGGCCATGGCGCCACCCCGGAGATTGTGAATCACGGTACGATCCTGGGCACGCCCTACGGGGTCTACTGTGCGTCGGATCACGATGTGACGGTCAGGAATTACGGCACGATCGACGGCGTGTTCCTGTCGGGCGGCGATGACCACATCACCAATGGCGGGCTGATCACCGGGACCCTCGATTTGTCCGGCGGGGACGATGTCTACTTAGGTGTCGGCGATGGCCGTGTCGAGCGCCGCATCGAGGGCGGTGCCGGCGATGACACGCTGACGGGGGGCGACAAGCGGGACGTGATCTTTGGCGACGCGGGCAAAGACACCCTGACCGGGGGCGACGGTCGCGACCGGTTGCAGGGCGGCGCCGGGGACGATCTCGTTCTGGTGGAGGCAGACGGCGTTGCCGACCGCCTTGGCGGCGGAGACGGGCAGGACACGCTCGATTTCAGCGCGATCGGGGACGATCTGAAGATCGACCTGCGCAGCGGAACGGTGCGGAGCGTGGCGACGGGCCGCGACGAGATCGAGTGGTTCGAGTTCGTCGAAGCCGGCGGCGGAAACGACGTTCTGATCGCGTCGGACACGACGGTCCGCATGCGCGGCCGCGCGGGCGACGACATCCTGCGCGGGCACGATGGCGCGGACACGCTGGCGGGCAGTGCCGGTGACGATCTGCTTGTCGGGAACGGCGGGCGCGACGTGCTGATCGGCGGCTGGGGAGACGACACGCTGGCCGGGAAGGCCGGCGCGGACCTGTTCATCTTCGCGGACGGGTTCGGACGCGACGTGATCCGGGATTTCAATGCCCGGAGCGACCGGGAGAAGATTGACCTTCAGGACGTCAGCGCGATCCGGACCTTCGCCGACCTGGCCACGAACCACATGCGGCAGGTGGGCGAGGACGTGCGCATCGCCGCCGCCGGGGAGGTGATCTGGCTGGAAGGCGTGGACATTGCCGACCTTCAGGCGGTCGATTTCCTGTTCTGACCCGGGTGGCGCTGGCGCGGAGGGGTTCCGTCACGTCTCCCCGGCGAGCAGCGCCGCGAGACCGTCGCGGTAGCTCGGGTAGCGCAGGGTGACGCCGAGGTCCCGCTTGAGCCGGTCGTTGCGGACCTTCTTGCTCTCCGCGTAGAAGCTGCGCGCCATGGGCGACATCTCGGCGTTGGCGAAATCCTCCTCCGGCGGCAGGGGCCGGCCGAGGAGTTCGGCGGCATGCGCGAGCACGTCCTGCGGCGGGGCGGGATCGTCGTCGCAGACGTTGTAGACCGCGCCGGGATCGGGGTGCGCGATGGAGGCGGCGAGCACCTGCGCGATGTCTTCCACATGAATTCGGGAGAAGACCTGTCCGGGCTTCACGATGCGGCGCGCGGTTCCGGCGCGGACCTTGGCGAAGGGGCCGCGGCCGGGACCGTAGATGCCCGCGAGCCGGAAGATCATCAGCGGCAGACCGGCCTCGGCGGCGAGGCGCTGCCATTGGCCTTCGGCCAGCACGCGCAGGCGGCCACGGCGGGTGGCCGGCGTGAGGGCGGTTGTCTCGTCGACCCAGCCGCCCTCGTGGTCGCCGTAGACGCCGGTGGTGGAGAGATAGCCGATCCAGCCGGGCCGGGCCGCCCGGAGCGGGCCCGCGATCTGCGGCAGGAACGGGTCGCCGTCGGCGTCCGGGGCGGCGGAGGCAAGGATATGCGTGGCCTGCGAGATGGCGGGCGCGAGATCGGCGCCCGGCCAGATGATCGGCTCCACGCCCTCCGCCCGCAGCGCTTCCGCCTTTTCCGGGGAGCGGGTGGTGCCATAGATGCGCCAGCCTTGCGGCAGAAGCAGGCGGGCAAGCGCGCGGGCGGAATAGCCGTGACCGAGGGAGAGAAGCGTTTGGGTCATTGGGCGGTTATTGCGAGCGCGCGGACATGTGACAAGCCGGAAAGCGTGACGACCGGGGGCGTGCGCAATAGCAACATCGGGCACGGCACGGAAGGCGCAGGAAGCGACCGCTCGCGGCTCGGAATGCGTCTGCCGCTGCCTGCGAAATGCGGGCGCGGCTCAACCGATCGGCGAAGTTCGGACCTGAAAGAATGGCGGCTTTCCAGCGCCCATGCATTCGGGCGGAAACGGCTTATTCACGAAATGCAAACAATCCGTCACAATTTTGCCTTGGTCCTTGCCGATTTTTGCCCTGCTGACTTTGGGGTTGCTCGGAGGGTTTCATATGCGGGACTGGCAAGAATTCGCCCGTCAAGGTGCCGACTTTATAGCAAAAAAAATCAACGGACGCGTGCAGGATGCCCGTGCCTCCTATGAGAGGAACGAGATCGACCGTCGGACGAGACTTCTCGACTGGAGGAATCCAAAGGCAAAGAAGTCGAACGCGGGCGTGAAGCGTTCGAGAGGCGAGCGCCTGACGTGGGCGTCTTGCACGTTGTTCTTTGCTGCAATGCCCACCCTGATTGTCGCGCTACACTAGCGGCAAATGTTTTGACTGCCGTGACGGTCGGGCCCTGAGCGATCTCTGATTTGAGCCGAGAGCCACCGATGATGCGGCTCCCGGACCAAGTCAAACGAAGAACATTGGGTTTTCAGCAAGCACCGGGATTTTCAGGAACTGAACCGCTGGAAACCACTACAAACAGCACTGATCTCCAACCTACTTCGGTTCAGGAATGATCTTCCTCTCCGGTGGAGCTTGCTCCGGGATGTTTTCGTTGAAGCGCTCCTTGATGATGGGTGGATCCGCCGGAAGTTCTATCCTGGGAGCAGTCGTTACTTCCGGACCGGGGCCGGGCGTATCAAGTGCCAACGCTGCTGCGCCAAGCACGCTTGCGGCTCCCAGCGATGAGAAGAAGAACGTCTTCGGTGACATGATGTGTCCCCCCGTTTCGAGTAGCAAGCGAGCGCCCAGATTCGCGCATTGAGCGTCCGCCGTGCAGGCGCCGGAAAGACGGAGTTCGGAGCCGTCGCCTGCGCCGTGGTGCCGGAGGTTCGGCGGCCCGGCGCGGCCGGTCGGCGGAGTGGTCTGGTGCTGCGTCTCGCCTGCGTGGTAGGCGGGGCTGCCCGACGTTTGGCGCGCGCCGGCGGACGGCGACGACCGCGAAAGGAACACCATGCCCGAAACCGGGACTCTCGAAGCCGAAACGACGCTCGCGAACTGGCGGACCCGGCCCTTCAGCGGGTGGAGCTTCCGACATGTGGACAGGCTGGTGGGCGGACAGCGGGTTGCCGCGGCTGCGCAGGCCAGCCCGATGGAGCGGGGCCCGGCGCTCGACCTCTCGGCGCTCGTCCTGCCGTCGGGCGAGAGGGTGGACGCGGCGCTGGCGCGTTCCCATACCGATGCATTCCTCGTCCTGCATCGCGGCCGGATCGTCTGTGAAATCTACAACGGGCCGATGGTGCCGGAGGACCGCCACATCGTCTTTTCGGTCTCGAAATCGGTGACCGGGGCATTGGCGGGTATCCTCGTGGACGACGGCCTGCTCGACCCAGACAGCCCCGTGACGTCATACGTTCCGGAGCTGGCGGACTCCGCCTGGGGCGATGCCACGGTCCGAAACGTGCTCGACATGACGGTTTCGCTTCGTTTTGCCGAGGATTACCTCGACCCGCGCGGCGATGTTCCCCGCTACCGGGTGGCGATGGACTGGGACCCGCCGGGCGACATTCCCTACGAGGGCGGGTTGCACGGCTACCTGCCGTCTCTGCCTAAGGGGGACGGCCCGCATGGCGCGGTCTTCCACTATGCCTCGCCCAACTCCGACGTGTTGGGGTGGATGCTGGAGCGCGCATCCGGGAGCCGCTTCGCCGACCTGCTGTCGGAGAAGATCTGGCGCCCGCTCGGCGCGGAGGCCGATGGCTGGATCACGGTGGACCGGCAGGGCGGCGCGCGGGCGGCGGGGGGGCTTTGCCTGTGTGCGCGGGACCTCGCGCGGTTCGCAGAGATGATGCGGAACGGGGGCCGGGCGAATGGCACCCAGATCGTGCCGGAGGGCTGGGTCGCCGACACCCTGCGCAATGGCGACCGGGCGGCCTGGGCACGTGGCTCGCGGCTCGACGGGCTGATCCCCGCCGGGTCCTATCGCAACCAATGGTACCTGTCGGACGCCCTGCCCGGCGCGATGATCGCCATCGGCATCCATGGCCAGTGGATCTATGCCGATCCGCCGCGCGGCGTGACGATCGTCCGGCTCTCCTCGCAGCCGCTGCCGGAGGACGATGCGCTCGACGCGACGATGCTGGAGGTATTCGCGGCGATTGCCGGGCATCTCTCCTGATATGGCGGGCGGGCCGGAGCGCGCTGTCCAATAAACTTGGG
Organism: Tropicimonas marinistellae; assembly: GCF_001509585.1. Classification (GTDB taxonomy): domain Bacteria; phylum Pseudomonadota; class Alphaproteobacteria; order Rhodobacterales; family Rhodobacteraceae; genus Tropicimonas; species Tropicimonas marinistellae. The sequence continues at coordinate 26,488 of NZ_LNCI01000007.1, forward strand.
CGCCTCTGAAAATGCAGGGGCGCCCAATGCGAAGCCATCCACTCACGATACGTCGGGCAGCGCTCATCCCGCCAGGCTTCCACACTAAAAGCATATTCAACTTACACCATTAAGGGAATGATCGAGATCAAGTCCGGGCCGTTTCCCGCCGGAAGGGCCGGCCGGATCAGGCGCGTTCCAGCATGTCCAGCGTCGCCTGACACCTTTCGCCGGCAAAGAACGCCTCCAGCACCGCCTCGAAGGGTCGCGGGTCGGGCGCGACGGCGGCGAAGAGCGTGGCGCAGGATTGCAGCTTCACCGCGTCCACGTCGCCCAACATGCGCTCCGGCGAGAGGCCCGCATGGGGCATGAGGCGCAGAAAGCTCTCTTCCAGGCGCGGACCCAGGATCGGGTGGGCGAGGTAGCGCCGCGCCTCCCCGGCGTCGGCGAGACCGTAGTAATCGGCGCGGTGGCTCATTCCCAGCCCGCGAAGCTGCGGGTAGACGAACCAGATCCAGTGGCCCTGCTTCAGACCGGCGTCGACCTCGGCCATGGCCTCGGCCCAGATCCCGTGCTCGTCCTGCGCCTCCACGAAGCGTTCCAGATCGGTTTCGTCGAACATTTGCGCCTCCGCCGGGCTGTCTTCCGCGTGTCATACCGATAGGGGCATGATGGCGGGCGATTGGCCAGCCCAGAAGCTGGCTTGCATCGGGGAAAAAACCGGGAAAGGGTGGCGCATGACACCATCTGCATTGAAGAGCTGGGCCGAGGTTGCCCCCCGACTGATCGCCGTGGCCGCGGGCCGCGAGAGCGCCGACCTGGTCATACGCCAGGGGATCTGGGTGAACGTTCAGAGCCGGGAATTGTTGCCGAACCACGATATTGCCATTGCGGACGGGCGCATTGCCTACGTGGGGCCGGATGCGCGCCACTGTACCGGCCCCGAGACAGAGGTGATCGAGGCGGCGGGGCGCTACATGCTGCCCGGCCTCTGCGACGGGCATATGCATATCGAGAGCGGCATGCTGACCCCGGCGGAATTCGCCCGCGCGGTGATCCCCCACGGCACGACGACGATGTTCACCGACCCGCACGAGATCGCCAACGTGCTCGGGCTGGCGGGGGTGAAACTGATGCATGACGAGGCGCTGATGCAGCCGGTCAATATCTTCACGCAGATGCCCTCCTGCGCGCCGTCGGCGCCGGGGCTGGAGACGACCGGGTTCGAGATCACGCCAGAGGACGTGGCCGAGGCGATGCACTGGCCGGGGATCGTAGGGCTGGGGGAGATGATGAATTTCCCCGGTGTGGTGGCCGGCGACACCAAGATGCTGGCGGAGATGGCGGCGACGCAGGCCGCCGGAAAGACGGTGGGCGGGCATTACGCCTCGCCCGACCTGGGCCCGGCGTTCCACGCCTATGCCGCCGGCGGTCCGGCGGACGACCACGAGGGCACGGCCGAGAGCGACGCGATGGCCCGCGTGCGTCAGGGGATGCGGGCGATGCTGCGGCTGGGCTCGGCCTGGTACGACGTGGAAAGCCAGATCACGGCGGTGACGGAACGTGGGCTGGACCCGCGGAACTTCATCCTCTGCACCGACGATTGCCACTCCGGTACGCTGGTGAACGAGGGGCACATGAACCGCGTTGTGCGCCACGCCATCGCCTGCGGCTGCGACCCGCTGGTGGCCCTGCAAATGGCGACCGTGAACACGGCGGCGCATTTCGGGCTGGAGCGGGAGCTGGGAAGCATCGCGCCGGGGCGGCGGGCGGATGTGATCCTCAGTTCGGACCTGAGGACCCTGCCCGTCGAGCTGGTGATCGCGCGCGGCCGGGTGGTGGCGGAAGCGGGCCGGATCACGGTGGATTGCCCGCATCTGGACTGGCCGGAGACGGCGCGGGCCTCGGTGCATCTGGGCAAGACCCTGGCGCCGGGGGATTTCGAGATCGCCGCGCCCGAGGGGGCCAACCACGTGCGGGCCAAGGTGATCGGGGTGGTGGAAAACCAGGCGCCGACGAAGGCGCTTGCCGCCGATCTGCCGGTCGCCGAGGGGCTGGTGGAGGCCACCGGCGAGATCTGCCAGATCGCGCTGGTGGAGCGGCACCGGGGCACCGGCGGCGTGACAAATGCCTTCGTGCAGGGCTTCGGTTACGAGGGCCGCATGGCGATGGCCTCCACCGTGGCACACGACAGTCACCACATGATCGTGGTGGGGACGGACCGCGAGGAAATGGCCCGCGCGGCGAACCGGCTGGGCGAGGTCGGCGGCGGCGTGGTGCTCTTTGCCGAGGGCGAGGAGAAGGCGCTGGTGGAGCTGCCGATTGCCGGGCTGATGTCGGACGACCACGCGGAGACGGTGGCGGCCAAGGCCGAGGCGCTGGGTGCGGCGATGCAGGCGGCGGGATGTAAACTCAACAATGCCTACATGCAGCATTCGCTGCTGGCGCTGGTTGTGATCCCGGAGTTGCGGATCTCCGACAAGGGGCTGGTGGATGTGCGGACCTTCGAACTGGTGCCGCTGATCGAGGAGGTGCTGCAATGACCAGATCGAGCCGGGTGATCCCCGTTCACAGCCCCGAATTGCCGCCGGCGGAGACCTTCCACGATGCGGGGGAAGCGGTGGCGCGGTTGATCGCGCTCTACGAGGCGGCGACCGGATTCCTTTCGGAGAAATTCTCCGAGGTGATCACGCAGGGGCAACCGGAGCACCGGTACCGCGCCTTCTATCCGGAGATCCGGCTGACCACGACGAGTTTCGCGCCGGTGGATTCGCGCCTCGCCTTCGGGCATGTGCCGGAGCCCGGCACCTATTCCACCACCGTGACACGCCCCGACCTGTTCCGGCATTACCTGACGCAGCAGATCCGGTTGCTGCTGGAGACGCACAAGGTTCCGGTGACGATCGCGGCGTCCGACACGCCCATCCCGGTGCATTTCGCGGTCCTGAACGACGCGAACCTCGCGGTGCCGCAGGAAGGTGCGATGCAGTTCCAGTTGCGGGACGTTTTCGACGTGCCCGACCTGGCGACGACGCATGACAGCATCGTCAACGGCTATGACTTCGTCTACGAGGACGGGTCGCGCGCGCTGGCGCCCTTTACCGCGCAGCGGGTGGATTACTCGCTGGCCCGGCTCAGCCACTACACGGCAACCGTGCCCGAGCATTTCCAGAACCATGTGCTCTTCACCAACTACCAGTTCTACGTGGAGGAGTTCGAGACCTTCGCCCGCGAGGCGCTGAAGGACCCCGCGAGCGGCTACACGGCCTTTGTCGGGCCCGGCAACGTGGAGATCACGCAGGCCGATGCGGAGATGCCGGCGCCGGCGAAACTGCCGCAGATGCCGACCTATCACCTGAAGCGCGAGAACGGCGGCGGCATCACGCTGGTTAATATCGGCGTCGGCCCGTCGAACGCCAAGACGGCGACCGACCATATCGCGGTGCTGCGGCCGCATGTCTGGCTGATGGTGGGCCATTGCGCGGGGCTGCGGAACACCCAGGCGCTGGGGGATTTCGTGCTCGCCCATGCCTATCTGCGCGAGGACAAGGTGCTGGACGACGACCTGCCCGTCTGGGTGCCGATCCCGGCGCTGGCGGAGGTGCAGGTTGCGCTGGAGGACGCCGTGGAAGAGGTCACGCAGCTCGAAGGCTACGAGCTGAAACGGATCATGCGCACCGGCACGGTGGCCACGGTGGACAACCGCAACTGGGAGCTGCGCGACCAGTCCGGCCCGGTGCAGCGGCTCAGCCAGTCCCGCGCGATTGCGCTCGACATGGAGAGTGCGACGATCGCCGCCAACGGGTTCCGTTTCCGGGTGCCTTACGGCACGCTGCTCTGCGTCTCCGACAAGCCGCTGCACGGGGAACTGAAGCTGCCCGGCATGGCGAGCGCCTTCTACAAGACGCAGGTCGCGCGGCACCTTCAGATCGGGATTCGGGCCATGGAATTGCTGCGAGACATGCCGCTGGCACGGTTGCACTCGCGGAAATTGCGTAGTTTTGAGGAAACAGCCTTCCTCTGACCCGAGGTTCGTTGCACAAACCCCTTGTTTTCCTGCGAATTGGACCACAAAACGTTGTGAGCTGAGGCCACATGACGTAGAATCAGTCAGATAAGCCCCAAGACAAAGGGCAACAACGAGGAGACCATACATGGCCACCAAACCGATGACCAAGACGCAGCTTGTTGCCGCCATCGCCGACGCGATGGAAGCCGACAAGAAGACCGCGACCGCCGCGCTCGACGCGGTGACCGGCATTATCACCAACGAAGTCGCCAATGGCGGCGCGGTGACATTGCCCGGCGTTGGCAAGATCTTTTGCCGCGAACGTCCGGCGCGTCAGGTCCGCAATCCGGCAACCGGCGAGATGATCGACAAGGAAGCCGACAAGGTGGTGAAGATGACGATTGCCAAGGCGCTGAAGGATTCGGTGAACGGCTGAGCCGCACCGGGTCTTCGTGCCTGAGGTTCAGGGCTGCCCGCGTGGGCAGCCCTTTTTCGTTGCGGGTGGCATCTGCGGCGCTCAGCCAGACGCTTCCACGTGACGGCGGAAATTGTCGAGAATGGCCTGCCAGCCTTCCCGCTGCATCTCGGCCGGATGTTCCTCCTCCGCGTCGAAGGTCTCGCGCACCAGCGTTCCTCCGGGCACGGTCTCGAAGGCGACCGCCAGTTCCCGGCCCCCGAAGAGGGAGACCAGCCGCGCCATCGGTTCGACGCGGGTGAATTCGCCCTCGAAGTCGAACCCCGCGCTGCCGTCCTTCGCCTCCATTCGGTAACAGAATTGCCCGCCGACCCGCAGGTCTATCGATGCGGCGGTCGTGTGCCAATCCGCCGAGGCGGCGTTCCACTGCCGGATGTCCTCGGGATCGGTCCAGCGGGCCCAAACGGTTTCTATCGGCGCCCGGACGATGGTTTCGACGGTGATTTTCATGGCAATGCCCCGCTCCCGGCCGAGATCGGCCCGCCGGAAAAGCCTAGCATCGCCCGCGGCCCGGCGATAGCGCCGCGACGGCAGAACCGGCCGGTCGCCTATGCTACCACCCGGCGGCTTCGATGGCGCTGGTGTCGACGTCCGACACGGCGTCCTGCGCGATCTGGTCGTAGTCGGGTTCGATGGGCTGCACGGCGGGCGTGGCCGTTGTCGCGGTATCGCAGTTCGCAAGCGCCAGAAGCACCAGGGCCGAAATCAGAACTCGCATTGCATCCTCCCGTTGGACATCTCCCGATTGCACCGAATGAGACGGCGACGGTTGTTGGCTGTCAATGCGCGCGAACGCGGCGCCCGAATTGCCACCGCGGCGGCGCGCCCCGATCTCCGGCTGGAAATTGCCCCGAATCGCGATCTGCGTTTTCCTGATTCCTGTCAGATCCTGATGAGACAAACCGTCAACGAGACGGCATTCGGGAGCGGCGCGGTATACCGATGTTGCGCCTTTGCGGCGAACCGGACCCACGTATTTGATGAAGCTGGTTGAAAGGGAAAATCGGGAAAATGAGCGCTTTTACAACTGCGATCTCGACGTGCCTGTCGAAATACGTGACGTTCAGCGGCCGCGCACGCCGGCCGGAGTACTGGTGGTTTGTCCTGTTCGTTGTGATTGGCGGCATCCTTCTGTCGCTCGTTGACGGGGCTCTGTTCGGCGCCGATGCCGAGACCGGGGTGGATCGCCAACCGCTGTCGAGCCTGTTCTCGCTGGCGATGTTCCTGCCGATGCTCGCGGCGGGATGGCGGCGCCTGCACGACACGGGGCGGCCGGGTTGGTACCTGCTTTTGCCGATGGTGGTGTCGCTGGCGATGGTCCTGGCGATGATGATGGGTGTCATGGTTTTCTCGGCGGCGGAACAGGCGGGCAGCGACCCCGATGCGCTTCGGGCCCCGGCGTTGGCATTCGGGATCGGCGGAATGATCGTTGCCGGAATTCTCCAACTGGTGCTCACGGTGTTGATGATCTGGTGGCTGTCCCGGCCGACGCAGGAAGAGCAAAACCAGTACGGCCCGGTCCCGCCCCTGCAAGCATAGCGAGGGACCGTTCGGCCAAATACCTCGTCCGGCTAAGACGGCATCGCGCGACTGCGGGACACCACGGAAAGTGGCATCTCCGGACATGGGACCGGGAACGCGGACGCCGGTTCCGGGCGCCATCGGCATGTGCGTCTCCCCTTCGACATGTTGGCCAAAGATTTGCCCTCGTCGACCGCATTTTCAGCAGATCTTTCCCGCCGCCGTGCAGGCTCCGGCCAGGACAGTATGACGTCGCAATCCGGCATCCCGCGGCGGCGTCTGGCAAAACCCGGCTGCCTGTGTCAGGTGGGCGGGACGAGCGGACGGGAGACGGGAATGGATGTGCGCGCACTTGCCATGGGGCTGGCCTTTGCCTTCATGTGGTCGTCGGCCTTTACCTCGGCGCGGATCATCGTGGCGCACGCGCCGCCCTTGGGCATCTCGGCGCTGCGCTTCCTGATTGCCGGAATGATCGCGGTGGGCATCGCGCGGGCGCTTGGGCAGAGCTGGCGGCTGACCACCAGCCAGGCCCGGCTGACGGTGGTGTTCGGGATCTGCCAGAACGCGCTCTACCTCGGCCTGTTCTTCGTGGCGATGCAGACGGTTGAAGCCTCGCTTGCCGCCATCATTGCCTCCACCATGCCGCTGCTGGTCGCGGTGGCCGGCTGGGCACTCTTCGGCGAGCGGGTGCGGCCGCTTGGGGTGGCCGGGCTGGTCGCGGGGTTCGCGGGTGTGGCAATCATCATGGGCAGCCGGGTTCAGTCCGGCGGACTGGACCTCTTCGGGCTGGCCTGCTGTGTCGTCGGCGTGCTGGCGCTGACCTTCGCCACGCTGGCGGTGCGCGGCGCCTCCTCCGGGGGCAACGTTCTGATGATCGTCGGGTTGCAGATGCTTGTGGGATCGGCGGCGCTCCTGCCCGCCTCGATGCTGCTGGAAACCTGGCAGGTGACGTGGTCCCCCGCGGTCATTGCCGCCTTCGCCTACACGGTGATCGTGCCGGGGTTGATCGCGACGCTGGTCTGGTTCCTGCTGGTCCGCCGGATCGGGGCGGTGAAGGCGGCGACATTCCATTTTCTCAACCCGTTCTTCGGCGTGCTCGTGGCGGCGGTGCTGCTGGGCGAGCGGATGGGGCCCTGGGATGCGGTGGGCGTCGCGGTGATCATGGCGGGGATCTTCGCGGTCCAGCGCGCCCGGCAACCTGTCACAAATCCCACGCGGACGTGACGCCGCAGCGGGTTTTCGTGTAATGACAGCCCGACACGTGCACGCCAGATTTCGGGGATGGATATCTTACTCGGATACGGGGCCGGGCTGCTGACGCTTATCAACCCCTGCGTGCTGCCGATCCTGCCAATCGTGCTGGCAAGTGCGATACAGGCGAGCCGCTGGGGGCCGGTGGCGCTTGCCGCGGGCATGAGCCTGTCCTTCGTGACGCTCGGGATCGGACTGGCAACCCTCGGCCAGAGCCTCGGGCTGGACGAACAGATCGTCGGGCAGGCCGCCGCTGTCGTCATGATCGCCTTCGGGCTGGTGATGCTGGTGCCGCAGTTCAGCGCGCGGTTCGCGGCGGCGACGGCGGGGGTCGCGGGAACGGCGGACGCGCGGATGGACGACCTGGACCGCAACTCGCTCTCCGGCCAGTTCCTTGGCGGCATGTTGCTGGGCGCGGTCTGGAGCCCCTGCGTGGGCCCGACGCTGGGCGCGGCCATCTCGCTCGCCTTCACCGGGGAGAGCCTTGGCTGGGCGACCGCGATCATGCTGGCCTTTGCGGCGGGCGTTTCCACCGTGATCCTGGCGCTCGGCTATGGCGCGCGGTCGGTGATCCAGCGTCGGCAGGGCTGGATGCGCGCGGTTGCGACGCGCGGCCGGCCGATCCTCGGCGGGGTCTTCGTCGCCGTCGGGCTGGCGATCCTGTTCCGCGTGCATCACATGGTCGAGGCCTGGGCGATCCAGACATTGCCGCCCTGGCTGATCGACCTTTCGGTTTCCCTCTGAACACAGGAGTTTTTCGTATGGACCGTCGTCATTTCCTTGCCCTGTCGGGCGCTGCCGCCGCATCGGTCGCCCTGCCCCGCGCCGGTGCGGCCGCGGTGCTGGAGTATTCGCCCGGCCTTGTGACCGAGCGGCTGGCGGCCGGCGAGACACTCTTCCTCGATTTCAAGGCGAGCTGGTGCTCCACCTGCGCCGCGCAGGAACGGGTGATCAACGCGCTGAAGGCGGGGAACCCGGCCTATGAGCAGGCGATCACCTTCGTCAACGTGGACTGGGATGCGCATGGCAAGTCGGACCTGGCGAAGTCCCTGAAGATCCCGCGCCGCTCGACGCTGGTGGTGCTGAAGGGCAATCAGGAGCTGGGCCGGATCGTCGCCGGGACGTCGGAAGCCGATATCAAGGCGCTGATGGACAGAGCCCTGACGGCGGCGACGGCCTGAGCCGGGAGCGGGCGCCGGATGAACCCGGGGTGACCCGGTAACTCCGTTCGGCGGACCCGCTCACACCCCACTGAGCCCTACGCGAACCCGGGGCAGACGGCGGCCATGCGCGGCATGTCTGCCTAGCCGCCCATGATCCGCGTTTCGTAGGCGGCGGTTCGGGCGGCGGCGGGGCGGCCAGCGCAGCGCGCGACCCAGTCCTTCAGGCGCGGATCCTCCGGGACGAGATCGGGAAGCCAGGTGAAGGTCGAGGATAGCAGCAGATCGGCGGCGGAATATTCCGTACCCAGCAGGTAGGGGCGCCCGGACAGCGCGTCCGACAGGCGCGCGGTCATGTCATCGTACCCGCGGAAGGTGTTGGCAAGCGCCGGGTGGTCGATTTCAAGTAGCTTGAAGTGGATGACGGGCTCCATCACGTCCCCGTACCACGCCAGCCACGACAGGTAGGAGCCACGGCCAGGTTGCCCCGGGAGCGGGCCGAGGCCGGCCTCCGGAAAGAGGTCCGTCAGGTAGAGGAAGATCGCCGCGCTTTCCCAGATCAGCTCGCCATCGTGGACGAGCACCGGGACCTTTCCCTCGGGGTGCGGGTTCTTCGGGTCGCGCGCACCGGAGCCGTCGCGGCGCGGAATGGTGACGCTCTCGACGTTCACCCGGTCGAGCGCGCCGAGTTCGTCAAGCAGTTGATGGGCGCGGGTCGCGCGGGATTGCGGGGCGTGGAAGAGCGTGAGCATCGGCGAACCTCCTGGTCGATTGCGTGGGAGCGCAGGCCGGACGTGCCGCCCCGCCGCGCGGCGCGGCTCCGAGATGCGTCCTGTATGACCTGCAGCGCCATTGCGGGAAAGGGCTGGCCTGCGTGGCCGCCGATGTCCCGGCCCGTCACATCGCCGGGAATGCGTCAGTCGTAGGTGCGCCGATCCTCGATGACGACACCATCTTTCGGCAGGTCGCCCGGCGCGAGGACTTCGACGCTCGCCCGCAGCTTGAGAATATCCTGGATGTCCTCGCCGTATTCGGTCCAGTCACCGCCATCGGCTTCGATCTGCACGTGCATGCTGTCCATCTCGCCCTCGCGACTGACGATGACCCGCGCCTTGTGAACATGGCTGTGCCGCGCCACGAGGGCGGCGACCTGCTCGGGGCGTACGAACATGCCCTTGACCTTCGTGGTCTGGTCCGCGCGCCCCATCCACCCCTTGATCCGGAGGTTGGTGCGGCCGCAGGGGCTTTCGCCCGGCATCCAGGCGCTCATGTCGCCGGTGGCGAAGCGGATCAGCGGGTAATCCGGGTTGAGCGTGGTGACCAGAACTTCGCCGACCTCGCCCGGGGCGACCGGATCGCCGGTGCCCGGCGTGACGATCTCCACGATCACGCCTTCGTCGACGATCATCCCCTCCAGCGCCGCGCTTTCGTAGGCGATGTTGCCGACATCAGCGGTGGCGTAGCATTGCAGGCAGGCGATATCGCGGTCCGCGTAGGCCTGCCGGAGCGACGGAAAGAGCGCCCCGCCGGAGACCACCGCGCGCGTGATTTTCAGCGCCGCGCCCATCTCGTCCGCACGATCGAGGATGACCTTCAGGTAATCCGGCGTCCCGGCATAGGCGGTGCTTCCCACGTCGGCCGCGGCCTGCACCTGCAAGTCCGTCTGCCCGGTGCCGGCGGGCAGCACCGCCGCGCCGACCGCGCGCGCGGCGCTTTCGAACATCATCCCGGCGGGCGTCAGGTGGTAGCCGAAGCAGTTCTGCACGATATCGCCTTCGCCGATTCCGGCCGCGGCGGCGAAGCGGCCGAGGCGCCACCAGTCATGCGACACCCGCCCCGGCTCGTAGAGCGGGCCGGGCGACTGGAAAATGTGGTCGAAGCCACTGGCATCCGTGGCGGTGAACCCGCCGAAGGGGGCGGTCAGCTTCTGCCGCGCACCGAGGTCCGATTTGCGAAGGACCGGCAGCGCCGCCAGCGCCGCGGCGTCCGTGATCGCCGCCGCATCCACGCCCGAGAGGCTCTCCGCGTAGCCGGCAAGCTCCTGCGCGGCACGGATCTGTGCCGGTAGGCATTCGGACAGGCTCGCTGCCCGTTCGTCCGCCGACCGCGTTTCCAGCGCATCGTAGTGATCGCTCATACCCGTCTCTCCTTCGCCCTGACCCGTTCAGCTCAGCCACCGCTTGCGCCGACGGTAGCTGCGCACGTCGCGGAACGACTTGCGCCCCTCTTCCCCGACGCCGAGGTAGAATTCCTTCACGTCCGGGTTCTCCCGCAATTCGGCGGCGGGGCCATCCATCACCACGCGCCCGCTTTCCAGAATATAGCCGTAATGCGCATAGCGCAGCGCGACATTCGTGTTCTGCTCGGCGAGCAGGAAGCTCACGCCCTCGCCCTCGTTGACCGCTTTCACGATCTCGAAGATCTGCTCCACCAGCTGCGGCGCCAGCCCCATCGAGGGCTCGTCGAGCAAGACCGTCTCGGGCCGGCTCATCAGCGCCCGGCCGATGGCGCACATCTGCTGTTCGCCCCCGGAGGTGTAGCCGGCCTGGCTTTTCCGCCGTTCCTTGAGGCGCGGAAAATAGGAATAGACCATCTCCAGGTCGGCCGTGACGGCGCCGGCGCCATCGTTTCGCGTATAGGCGCCGGTCAGCAGGTTTTCCTCGACCGTCAGGTGTTCGAAGCAATGCCGGCCTTCCATCACCTGGATCACGCCCTTCTTCACCAGCTTCGCCGGGTCGAGATCCTGCACCGCCTCGCCCTTGTAGGTCACGCTGCCTTTGGTGACCTCGCCCCGCTCCGAATGGAGCAGGTTGGAGATCGCCTTGAGCGTCGTCGTCTTACCGGCGCCGTTCCCGCCCAGCAGGGCGGTGATCCCGCCGCGGGGAACGTTCAGCGAGACGCCCTTCAGGACAAGGATCACGTGATTGTAGATCACCTCGATATTGTTGACCTCAAGCAGGGTCTCCGGGGCCTCTGAAGGTGCGGTATCCAGCATCGCGTTCGTCTTCTGTGGAATGTCCTTGGAAACCCGCCAGCGGCGCGCGTTGGCCGCCGGCGGGCTTGGGTGGCTTACTCGCAGTCCTCGTTTATCGGCCAGGGCGCGTTGGCATCGGCATATTCAGCCGATTGCGCCAGCTCCAGCGGCTCGATGAAGGACCGGTCGGCCTGCAACAGATCGCCCGACTGAACGAACTTCTCGCCGTCCCACTCCAGCATCCATGCGCCGGAATGGCCGGTGTGGTTGGAGCACGAGGTCGAGAAGGGCGGCACCATGCCGGTCATGCCCAACTCTGCCAGTCGCGCCTCGGAGATATCGAGGTTCTCCAGCCCCCAGCGAAGCTGCTCGGCATTGATCTCGCCGGTCCCGAACTCGGCCTGCGCGGCTGCGATGCCCTCGGCGAGGATCATCGAGATCACGATCCCGCGCTGATAGAACACGCTGTTGGGATCTTCCTGTTCGGTCATCCCGGTATCGGCAACGTGTTGCTTGATGTCGGCCATCACCGGCGCGTCGGGCTGCGGCATCGACCAGGAGATCGACTTGTAGCCGGTGCCGGCCTCGCCGACCTGCTTGAGGTCCGCGTCGTGACCGGCCCACCAGACCCCGTAGAACTGGTCCATCGGGTACTTGGTTTTCACCGCCTCGGCGATCGCGGAGGCGTTCATTGCCCCCCAGCCCCACATCACCACGTTGTCGGGGCGCTCGCGGCGGATCGTGAGCCACTGCGCCGATTGGTTCTGCATCTCCTTCAGCCCGACCGGCACCAGCACCAGTTCGAAACCGTATTCGGCCGCCATCGCTTCCAGGACGGGGATCGGCTCCTTGCCGAACGGGTGGTCGAGGTGCAGCAGCGCGATCTTCTTGCCGCTGAGGGTCGACATGTCGCCGCCCGCGATATGCTGCATGATCATCGACGCGCCGTCCCAATAGGAGGCCGGCGGGTTGAAGGCCCATTGGAAGACCTTGCCGTTTGCCATCGGCGAGAACCCGTAACCCGGCGCCAGGATCGGGATCATGTCGGTGTTGGTCTTGGGCAGAACCTGCAACGTGATGCCGGTGGACCAGGGCTGCGTGACCACGGCGTTGGCCTTGGTCCGCTCGTAGCATTCGACGCCTTTCTCGGTCGAATAGCCCGTTTCGCATTCCTCGAAGTTGATCGGCACGCCGCCGATGCCGCCGTCACGCTCGTTGAGCATGGTCATGTAATCTTTCTGACCGTTCATCAGCGGGATGCCCGTCGCCGCGAAGGGCCCGGTGCGATAGGTCAGGTTCGGGGCAAAGATCCCCTCGGCCATCGCTGCGCCGCCGAGTCCAAGGCTCAGTGCCGTCGCCAGCGTCAGCTTGGTGAAAGTCTTCATGTTTCTCCTCCCTAATGGAACATGTTCGACGATTGAGGTTGGGCCGGCCCTAATGCGGAAACGGCCAGATGATGAGTTTCTCGCGGATCAACCGCCAAAGCGCGTTCAGCCCGTGCGGCTCGATGATCAGGAAAAAGATGATCAGCGAGCCGACGATCATGATGTTGAGATGTTCCAGCAGCGCCGATTCCACGTGGATGCCCAGCGCCGAGGGCACGGTATTGAGCACAACCGGCAGGCCGACGATGAGGATCGCGCCCAGGTAATTGCCGAGGATCGACCCCAGCCCGCCGATGATGGCGATGAACAGCACGCGGAAGCTGAGCGGGATATCGAAGAGGTTCGGCTCCGCCGCGCCGCGCCACATGAAGACGAAAAGCGCCCCGGCGACACCAACGATATAGGAGGAGATCGCGAAGGCGGTGAGCTTCGACTTCATCAGGTTGATCCCGATCAGCTCTGCCGCGATGTCCATGTCCCGCGTCGCCTTCCAGGTGCGGCCGAGGTTGCCGCGGGTCAGGTTGATGGCGAGGTAGGTCAGCACGCAGACGATGGCGAGCACCAGATAATATTGCGTGATCGAGCTCGCCTGCGGCCCGGCCACGTAGAGGCCGAAGATGTCGAGGTTCGGCACCTGGATCGCGCCGGAGGCGTTGTAATTGTAGAGCCAAGCCCATTTCTCGAAGAGCCAGACGAGGAAGAACTGCGCCGCGAGCGTCGCAATCGCGAGGTAGAAGCCCTTGATCCGCAGGCTGGGGATACCGAACATCACGCCCACGCCCGCCGAGAACAGACCCGAGAGCAGGATCGCGACCACCGGGTTCATCCAGGGCATCAGCGTGATCATCTTGTAGCACGCGTAGGCGCCGACCCCCATGAAGGCGCCGGTGCCGAGCGAGAGCTGCCCGGCGTATCCGGTGAGGATGTTCAGCCCGAGGGCGGCCAGCGCATAGATGAGGATTGGCGTCAGCAGCGTCTGGAACGCGAATTCACTTGCCGTGAGCGGGAAGATCACCCAGGCGCAGAGCAGGACAATCCCGAGCAGAAAGGCATCCTGCTTGATCGGGAACAGCGCCTGATCGGCCCGGTAGGAGGTCTTGAACTGACCGGCGGTGCGATAGAGCATCAGGCGGTTTCCTCGGTATCGGCGTATTTCTCGGGCTCACGGACCTGCTCGGGGACCGCCCGCTTGGGTGGCTTCGCATAGCCCGTCGCCTCGGTGTGCCGCACCAGCCACATGTAGGCCCAGATCCCCGCTCCGGCGCCGAGGATCGCGAGGACCAGCGCGATCATGAGATGCCCGGTCTTCTCGCCGTTCGCCGTCAATGCCAGGTACCCGAAGGCCCAAAACCCGGACCAGGCCACCACGTTCAGTATCGCAACCAGCTTCGCCAATTTCCCGTCCTTCCCGGCTTTCTCAGCCTCCCGCCGGGACGGTTCGCGCACCGTCGCGACAGGGTGAATTCGTCGTCATCGCCCAATCTGCACCGGAGGCCGCGTCGCGGCCTCCGGCGCGTGAAGTCTCACACCCTCTCGATTATCTTCTCGCCGAAGAGCCCTTGCGGCCGGAAGAGCAACACGATCAGCGCGAGCACATAGGCGAACCAGCTTTCCGTATTGCCGCCGAGCAGCGGGCCGCCCCAGTAGATCTCGAAGAGTTTCTCCAGCATGCCGATCATCAACCCGCCGATGATCGCACCGGTGATCGATTCCAGCCCGCCCAGCATGAGGACGGGAAGCGCCTTGTAGGCGATGACCTCCAGCGCGAAGGAGACGCCCGCGCGGCTGCCCCAGGCGATGCCCGTGACCAGCGCGATGATCCCGGCGATGAACCATACGAGCACCCAGACGGTCTGCAGAGAGATGCCGACCGAGAGCGCCGCCTGGTGATCGTCCCCGAGCGCGCGGATGGCGCGGCCCATGCGCGTGCGGTTGAGAAAGAGCAGCAGCCCCAGCACCAGCAGGCCGGCGACGACTACCGCCGTGATATCGATATGCTGCAGGATCAGGAGCCCGCCGAACGGTTCCAGCACCACGTCGCCGGTGGGTATGCCGAGATCCGCGGTGATCATCTGCTTGTTCTCGCCGCCGAAGATGATCTCGCCGAAGCCGATCAGGAACAGCGTGATGCCGATGGTTGCCATGAAGAGGATGATGTCGGGCTGGCCCACTAGGGGCCGCAGGACGACCCGTTCGACCGTCACCGCCAATCCGAACATTACGCCGAGCGTGAGGGCGACGGAGATCCAGGCCGGCACGCCCATTTCGTGCAGCCCGACCAGCGTGAGCGCGGCGAAGACCACCATGATGCCCTGCGCGAAATTGAAGATGCGGCTTGAGCGGTAGATCAGCACGAAGCCGAGTGCGATCAGGGCGTAGAGAACGCCGGAGACCAGCCCCTCCCAGAGCACCTGCATGAGGAAATCGGGCGCGGAGACCATGTCCGCGAAGGGCGCCACGAAGATCTTGTTCAGGAGTTCCATGGGCCATGCTCCTTGACACGGTTGGAGTTCGCGCCGCCGCGTTCGGGGACCGGCACAGTGACGTCGCCGCTCCGGATGCAGCGGGTGCTGCAACCAAGCCCGAGCGAGCCCGCGATTTGCGTCGACTCACTCATGCGGCACCCCCAGGTAGGCGTCGATCACGTCCTGGCTGGACCGCACCTCGTCCGGCGTGCCGTCGCCGATCTTCTTGCCGTAGTCCATCACCACCACGCGGTCGGAGAGGTCCATCACCACGCCCATGTCATGCTCGATGAGCGCGATGGTGGTGCCGAATTCGTCGTTCACATCGAGGATGAAGCGGGACATGTCCTCTTTCTCCTCAACGTTCATCCCCGCCATCGGCTCGTCGAGCAGCAAGAGCGACGGCTCCGCGGCCAGTGCGCGGGCCAGTTCCACCCGCTTCTTGAGGCCGTAAGGGAGACGCCCCACCGGCGTCTTGCGGATCGCCTGGATTTCCAGAAAGTCGATGATCTTCTCGACCTGCTCTCGGTTGTGGACTTCCTCCGCCTCGGCCTTGCCCCACCAGAGCGCCTGATCCCAGATCGACGCGTGCATGTGGGTCAGCCGCCCCGTCATGACGTTGTCGAGCACCGTCATCCCTTCGAAGAGCGCGATGTTCTGGAAGGTCCGCCCGACGCCCTGACGGGCAACCTCGTAGGGTTTCATCGGCGGACGCGGCGCGCCGCGGTACCAGACCTCGCCCTCCTGCGGATGGTAGAACCCGCTGATGACGTTGAGCATCGAGGATTTGCCGGCGCCGTTCGGCCCGATGATCGCCCGGATCTCCCCCTCGCGAATGTCGAAGGAAATGTCCTTGATCGCCACCACCCCGCCGAAGCGCAGGGTGATGTTCTTCATCTCCATCAGCACGCCGCCGATCTGGCGGCCGTCCTCGGTGACGTGTGGCTCTATGGTGTCCTTCATTCGGCCGCCACCTTCTGCTGGTGTTTCGGTGTCACCGTCGCGGCGTCCACGAGTTGCAGGGTCGCCGAGATGCTGCCCTTCCGGCCGTCCTCGTAGGTGACTTCGGTGGTGGTCGAGATCTGTTCGGACCCGTCGTAAAGCGCGGTGATCAGGTCGTCGTATTTCTCCTCGATCATTCCGCGGCGCACCTTGCGCGTCCGGGTCATCTCCCCGTCGTCGGCGTCCAGTTCCTTGTGCAGCACGAGGAACCGGTGAATCTGACAGGCCGACAGCATCTCGTCCTGCGCGACGGATGCGTTGACCTCCTCCACATGCGACTTGATCGTCTCGAGCACGCGGGGATGGCCCGCGAGTTCCTGGTAGGAGGCATAGGCGATGTTGTTCCGCTCCGCCCAGTTGCCCACCGCCGTCAGGTCGATATTGATGAAGGCGGTGCAGCGGTCCCGCCCGTTGCCGAAGACGACCGCCTCCAGGATGTCGGGATAGAACTTCAGCTTGTTCTCGACATACTTGGGCGCGAACATATGGCCGTCCGCCATTTTGCCCACGTCCTTTGCGCGGTCGATGATCCGCAGGTGCCCGCTTGCCTCCTCGAAGAAGCCGGCATCGCCCGTGGCGACCCAGCCCTCGGCGTCCTTCGTGGAAGCGGTGCTCTCCGGGTTCTTGTAATACTCCACGAAGACGCCGGGAGAGCGGTAGTAGATCTCGCCATTGTCGGCGATCTTGATCTCCACGCCGGGCGAGGTGATCCCGACCGTGTCGGCGCGTACCTCGTGGTCCGGCTGCTGGGTGATGAAGACGCTGGCCTCGGTCTGGCCGTAGAGCTGCTTGAGGTTGATGCCGAGCGAGCGATAGAAGTCGAAAATCTCCGGCCCGATCGCCTCCCCGGCGGTATAGCCCACCCGCACCCGGCTGAACCCGAGCGTGTTCTTCAGCGGCCCGTAGACCGCCATCTCCCCCAGGGCGTAGCGCAACCTGTCCAGCAGCCCCACGGGTTTGCCGTCGAGAATCGCCGGTCCGACCCGGTTCGCCAGCGCCATGTAGTGCCGGTAGAGCCAGCGCTTGACCGAGCCGGCGTCTTCCATGCGGATCGTCACGCTGGTGAGCTGGCTCTCGAACACCCGTGGCGGAGCGAAGTAATAGGTGGGCGCGATCTCGCGGAGATCGGTCATCATCGTGTCGGCGCTCTCGGGGCAGTTCACGCAGAACCCGTTCCAGTAGGCCTGTCCGACGGAGAAGATGAAATCGCCGACCCAGGCCATCGGCAGGTAGGCCAGGATCTCCTCTTTCGACCCGAGGCCGTCGAAGGCACTGGAGTTTTTTGCTGTCTCGATGATGTTGCGGTTCGACAGCACGACCCCTTTGGGTTTGCCCGTCGTGCCGGAGGTATACAGCATCACGCAGGTGGACTCGTAATCCAGCTCCGCTTCGCGACGGTGCAACTCGTCCTCGTGGCGGTAATGCGAGGCCTTGCCCTCGTCGCGGATATCGCTCAGCCAGTTCAGGTGCTCGTGGTCGTATTTCCGCATCCCGCGCTTGTCGTGATAGAGCACGTGGTCGATCTGGTGCAGCTCGTCCTGCACGTCGATGACCTTGTCCACCTGCTCCTGATCGCCGCAGACCACGAAACGCGCGCCGCAATGCCCCAGCACGTAGGCCATCTCTTCGGCGACGGCGTCCTGATAGAGCGGCACCGGCACCGCGCCGCACATCTGCGCCGCCACCATCGCCCAGTAGTGATCCGGCCGGTTGCGACCGATGATGGCGACGTGGTCTCCCCGCTCCATGCCGAGCGCGAGAAACCCCATGGCCAGCCATTCGATTTCCTGGAGCGTTTCGGCCCAGGTCCAGCTTTGCCAGATTCCGTATTCCTTTTCGCGATAGGCGGTGCGCGCGCTGAAATCGCGTGCGTTGCGCCGCAGAAGCGCAGGAACAGAGCACAGATCGCCCGGAGGCGTCGTGGTCGCAGTCAAAAGATGTCCTCCCCTGGTGCCGTTTCGACACCTCGGCCTTTTCCGGCCTGCGCCCACTATAGGACGGCGATTTGGGGACTCGTCAAATATTTTTTGAACATACGTTCAAATACTCGCCGATGCGCCGGGAAAACACGGGCGCCGCGCATCATGGAAAGCCTGCAACAGTCTGGGAGCAGATGACCGGCAAGACGGCAATTGGACTACGGACGGCGGCGCCAATCCGGTATCGTGATGCCGCAATTACGCAGACAACGAGGCCGTCACGAATGATTGACCGACGCCATCTTCTCCTTTCCGCAACAGCGGCCGCCGTGCCGCTGCCGGCGCTTGCCGCTTCGGACTCATCCGCCCGGCTTCCGAAAAAGTTCCGTCCCCAGATCGTATCCGCCCCTGCCGAGTTGGCGGCGGGCGAGATCCATGTCGTCCCCGACGACCATTTCCTTTACTGGACTCTCGGTGACGGCAAGGCGCGGCGCTACGGGATCGCCGTTGGTGCGCCCGGGCGCAATTTCAAGGGCGTGGCGCATGTGCGGCGCAAGGCGGAATGGCCGAGCTGGACGCCGACGGCGGATATGATCCGCAAGGAGCCGAGTGTCTACGGCAAGTGGAGAAACGGGCTTCCCGGCGGGCATGAGAAAAACCCCATGGGGTCGCGCGCGCTCTATCTCTACCAGGGGAACCGCGACACGCTCTACCGTATCCACGGCACGCCGCAGCCCTGGACCATCGGGCGCTCCTTCTCCTCCGGCTGCATCCGGTTGCAGAACCCGCATGTGGAAGAGCTCTACGCCCATGTTCCGCTCGGGACGCGGGTGGTCGTCTACTGAGCCGCGGTCACCGCAACGGCAATGATCGCGCGACGCGGCGCCAACGGCGCCGAAGCCGCCCTGCGGATCAGTGGAAGGTCACGTTGGTACCCACGGGCACGCGCTCGTAGAGGTCGATGACCTGATCGTTGGCAAGCCGGATACATCCTGACGAGACCGACCGGCCAATGGTCCAGGGCTGCGGCGTGCCGTGGATGCGATACCGGGTGTCCCTGCCGCCGCGGTAGAGGTAGAGCGCCCGGGCACCGAGCGGATTGTCCGGCCCGCCCTCCATGCCACCGGCCCATTTGGAATAGACCTCCGGTTCGCGGCGGATCATGTTCGCCGTCGGTGTCCAGCTCGGCCATTCCGACTTGCGACCGACGTAGACGGAGCCGGACAGGTTGCGCCCCTCTTCGCCGATGGCGACCCCGTAACGGATCGCCTGCTCGCCCTCCAGGATGAGGTAGAGGAAGTGCCGTCCCAACTCGATATGGATGTCCCCGGGCAGGAATCCGGCGCGCACGCGCACCACCTGGGCCCGAAATTCGTCCGCGAGTTCGAAGTCCTGCGCAGCACGCGAAATGCCCGGAGCGGACAAGGCCGCAGCGGCCCCGAGAAGAAAATGACGTCTGGCTGGCATCGGAAATCTCCGGGTTTGTCCTGGGAAAACGTTGTCACGCAATACGTTGGGCGGGAGTCTGCCATTGCAGCCGCCGCGAGGCAACCCGCCCGCATCGGCACGCGGCTTCCTTACTTGCGCCACAGTTTTACCGTGTCATTTATGTCGGGGTCGGGGCAAGGATGCGGAGAACCGGGGATGGCACTCGGCACAATCGCAGACATGGCCGTCTGGATTCACTTCATGGGGCTGATTCCGGGGCTGCTCTATGCGCTTGCCGCCGACGCAACCGCGCTGCAGAGCCTTCGGCGTCCGCTGGCGCAGGCCGAAATCCAGCGACTCGTCGATTATCACCGGATCATTTCCATCGCATTGGTGCTTCTCTGGGCGAGCGGCCTCACCCTGATCTGGCTGAAGCTCGGCCCCGGCGGCGGCACGCTGACGCCGAAGCTGATGGTGAAGATCGCGGTCGTTCTGATGCTGACGGCCAATGCCACGGCCATCGGACAGATCGGCCTTTCGACCATGGCGGCGCGGCGCGAGCAGCGTTTCGGCGACCTTCCGGCGCGCCTGCGCCTGGGTCTGGGTGCCATTGCCGGGCTCTCGGCCGGCTGCTGGCTCTCGGCCTTCGCACTCGGAATGGTCAAACCGCTTGCGAGCATGGGGTTTGCCGACCTCGCCCTGCGCCTGGGGCCGGCGTTCCTGCTGTGCCTGCTGGCCGGGTTGGCGCTGGCCACGATCGCGCCGGATTTCGCCCGGGTGCAGGACGACGCGCCCGACGACCCCAACGCGGTGCCGCAACACTAGGCGCATGTGCAAATGGGCCCCGCGTGGCGGAGCCCATTCGATAGCCGGTGTCCTGGCATGTCGCGCGGTCAGCTGGGCGCTTTCGTCTTGCGAAGATACGGCAACACGGAGTCGAACTCGCCGAACCGTTCCTTCGCGGCGGTGTCGTCGAGCGACAGCGCGACGATCACGTCCTGCCCCATGGTCCAGTTTGCGGGCGTCGCAATCGGCGTCTCATAGCTTGCCTGAAGCGCATCCAGCGCGCGCAGTACCTCGGCGAAGTTACGCCCCACCGACATCGGGTAGGTCATCGACAATTGCAGCTTCTTGTTCGGCGCGATGATGAACACCACGCGCACCGAAGCGCTGTCCGCCGCCGTGCGCCCGTCGGGCAGGTAGGCGTCCGCGGGCAGCATGTCGAGCTGCTTGGAGATCGCCAGATCTTCGTCGGCAATGATCGGGAAGCCCACCGGGGCCTCCGCCACCTGTTCGATATCGCCGATCCACTTCATGTGTTCTTCCACGGAATCGACCGACAATCCGATCACCTTGGTATTGCGCGCCTCCCACTCTTCGGCGAGTTGTGCGACAGCGCCGAATTCGGTGGTGCAGACCGGGGTGAAGTCCTTCGGGTGGGAAAACAGGATCGCCCAGCTGTCGCCGATCCAGTCGTGGAACGAAGCGATTTCTCCCTGGCTCGTCTGCAGCTTCAGGTCGGGGATGGTGTCATTGATACGCAGGCCCATATGTCGGGTCTCCTCGTGAGAATGGAATCGATTTGAGAGTGGCTGTCTCGGCTTCTCGCGGGATTAGATATATTCTAAACTCAGGAATGAAACCCCGATCTTGCGGCCGCTGCGCACCGGTGACAGTGTGTCGCAAAAGACTTCGACGGTGAGGACACCACATGCTTGAGAAACGCCAGTTCTACATCAACGGCGCCTGGGTCGACCCCGCCACACCGCGCGACCTTCCGGTGATTGATCCTTCCACGGAGGAGGAGGTTGCCGTCATCTCCCTCGGCGACAGCGCCGACACCGATGCCGCCGTGGCCGCCGCCAATGCCGCCTTCCCCGATTGGTCGCAGACCGACCCCGCCGACCGGATCGCGCTGGTCGAGAAGGTCCTTGAGATCTACGAGCGCCGGTTCGAGGAAATGGCGCAGGCAATGACGCTGGAGATGGGCGCGCCGATCACCCTTTCGCGCGAGGAACAGGCGCCGTCGGGCACCGGCCACATCAAGGGGTTTCTCCGCTCCGCGAAGACCTTCGACTACGTGCGGATGCTGCGCGACAATGCGCCGAACGACCGTATCATCATGGACCCGATCGGAACCGTGGCGATGATAACGCCGTGGAACTGGCCGATGAACCAGGTCACGCTCAAGGTCATCCCGGCGCTGCTGACCGGCTGCACCATGGTTCTGAAGCCGTCGGAAATCGCGCCGCTCTCCTCGCTGCTCTTCACCGAGTTCCTGGACGAGGCGGGCGTGCCTGCCGGGGTTTACAACATGGTGAACGGCGATGGTGCGGGCGTGGGCAGCCAGCTGTCCGCGCATCCCGGCATCGACATGGTGAGTTTCACCGGCTCCACCCGCGCCGGTATCGCGATTTCCAAGGCTGCTGCGGACACGATCAAGCGTGTGAGCCTCGAACTTGGCGGCAAGGGCGCGAACCTGGTCTTTGCCGATGCCGACGAGGAAGCCGTGCGCCGAGGCGTTGCGCACATGATGGAAAACACCGGCCAATCCTGCAATGCGCCGTCGCGGATGCTGGTCGAGCGGTCGATCTACGACGACGCGGTGGACATGGCGCGAGAGGCGGCTGAAAACACCGCCGTCGCGTCCGCGCACGAGGACGGCCCGCATATCGGCCCGCTGGTGAGCCAGATGCAGTGGGACAAGGTGCAGGGGCTGATCCAGACGGGGATCGACGAAGGCGCCCGCCTCGTGACCGGCGGGCTCGGCCGTCCGGAAGGGCTCAACCGTGGGTATTTCGCGCGTCCGACCATCTTCGCGGATGTGACCAACGACATGACCATTGCCCGCGAGGAGATCTTCGGGCCGGTGCTGTCGATGATCCCGTTCGATACCGAGGAGGACGCGATCCGGATTGCGAACGACACCGTCTATGGCCTGACGAATTACGCGCAGACGCAGGACCCGGACCGGCTCGTCCGGATGGCCCGGAAACTGCGCTCCGGCATGGTGCATCTGAACGGCAAGTCCCGGTCCGGCGGCTCGCCCTTCGGAGGGGTAAAGCAATCGGGCAACGGCCGCGAGGGCGGCGTCTGGGGGCTGGAGGACTACGTCGAGGTGAAAGCCGTCGGCGGCTACCCGGCCGACCGCGCGTAGGCCGGCAACTCACCAAAATGGCGTCGGG
The DNA here is from genome assembly GCF_001509585.1 of Tropicimonas marinistellae. Lineage (GTDB taxonomy): Bacteria > Pseudomonadota > Alphaproteobacteria > Rhodobacterales > Rhodobacteraceae > Tropicimonas > Tropicimonas marinistellae. Next base: position 49,241 of record NZ_LNCI01000007.1, read on the forward strand.
CCCGTCCGCGGGGCGGCGAAGACAGGTGCGCCAGGGCCGGCGGTTGCCGTGCCCGTGGGCGCGTGGACCCGGGTAGGCCTCACCCGGGCTGCGGGCGGCATAGCCCCGGTTGCCGCCCCTGCTATCCGGCGCTCAGAACGGGCAGGTCGCAGAAAACCCCACCCGCGCGCCGCCATCCGGATGCCGCAGGCTGAGCATTTCGGCGTGCAGCATCAATCGGGGCGATTGCGCGGCCGCTCCTGTTGAATAGAGGGGATCCCCCAGGATTGGGTGGCCGATCTCGGCCAGATGCACCCGCAACTGATGGCTGCGCCCGGTTTCTGGGCGGAGTTCCAGACGCGCCGAACCCGCGTATCGCTCGAGCACCCGCCAGTGGGTCACGGCGGGCTTGCCGCGGTCGACATCCACCATCTGGCGCGGCCGGTTCGGCCAGTCCGCGATCAGTGGCAGCGCCACGGTCCCGGCGTCGGCATCGGGCTGGCCCGCAACGAGAGCGATATAGCGCTTCTCCGTATGGCGCCGCTCGAACTGAAGCCCGAGGTGCCGTTGCGCGGATTTCCGTCGGGCAAAGACCATGACGCCGGAGGTGTCGCGGTCCAGCCGGTGCACCAGAAGCGTGCCGGGATACGCCGCGTCCAGCCGCGCCAGAAGGCAATCGGCGAGGTCCGCTCCCTTGCCCGGGACGGACAGGAGCCCGGAGGGCTTGTCGACCACCAGCAGGTCCGCATCCGCATGCAGGATGACCAAGGGATCGCGCGGCGGGTCGTAGGCTGTGCTCACGGCTCTTGCGGGACCCCGTCCGCGATGTCGTAGTAGTCGCCCTTGTCCGCGGTGAAGATGTGCTTTTCCAACCGCAGCCCCGTCGGTCCGTCGAGAGACCCGAGCGACACCGACATCAACCGCTCGTCCAGATGCCGCCAGAACAGGAACGACCCGCATTGCGGACAGAACCCGCGGCGGGCCCGATCGCTGGCCGCATACCAGCGCACCGGGCCGGTGATCGTCACGGCCTCGGCCGGCGCTTGCGCCGAGGCCCAGACATGCCCGGACTGCCGCCGGCACTGGCCGCAATGGCACGCGGACACACCCGTGAGCGGCGCGCCGACGTCGTAGCGCACGGCACCGCACAGGCAGCTCCCCCGATATGTTTCACCGGCCATTGGCAAAGACCCCTCGCAGGATGCGGCCGAGGCCGGCCGCGTCTTCGGCGTCAAAGGCTGCGGGGCGGTCGCTGTCAATATCGAGTACGCCGATCAATGCGCCGCCGGCATCCCGAACCGGCAGCACGATCTCGGAACGCGTCGTGGAGGAACATGCGATGTGACCGTCGAATGCCTCGACGTCATCCACGATCTGCACGTCGCCCGTCCGTGCCGCCGCACCGCAGACGCCGCGCGCGAAGGGAATGATGAGGCATCCATGCCCTCCCTGGTAGGGGCCGATCTTCAGCAGGCCCGGTGCCACGACCCGGTAAAACCCGGTCCAGTCGAAGCGTTCGTCCGCGTGGTGCAACTCGCAGGCAACGGTCGCCATGAGCGCCACCACGTCGTCCTCGCCCTCCGTGAGAGCGAGGATCGTCTTTTCGAGCTGCGGATAGCTCGCGCGCATCAAGGCCGCTCGATCGCGATGGCGGTTCCCTCGCCGCCACCGATGCAGATCGCCGCGACACCGCGTTTCAGGCCGCGTTTCTCCAGTGCGTTGAGCAGAGTGACCATGATCCGCGCACCCGATGCGCCGACGGGATGCCCGAGCGCGCAGGCACCGCCGTTCACGTTCAGCCGTTCGCGCGGCACGCCGATCTCCCGCATGAAGGCCATCGGAACGACGGCAAACGCCTCGTTGACCTCCCACAGATCGACGTCCTCGACCGACCAGCCGATTTTCTGCAAGAGCTTTTGCGCCGCCGGTACCGGCGCGGTGGTGAACCATCCGGGCGCCTGCGCATGGGTGGCGTGCCCCAGGATGCGCGCGCGCACCGGCAATCCGCTGTCCTCCGACGCCAGCACCAGCGCCGCGGCGCCGTCCGAGATCGACGAGGAATTGGCCGGCGTCACCGTGCCCCCCTCGCGAAACGCGGGTTTCAAATGCGGGATTTTCTCAGGACGGGCGGTGGCCGGCTGCTCGTCCTCGATCACGTCGATGTCTCCCTTGCGCCCGCGCACCGTGACCGGCGTGATCTCACCATCGAACGCCCCGTCCTTCTGCGCGGCCAGCGCGTTGGACAGCGAACCGAGCGCATACTCGTCCTGCGCCTCGCGGGTGAACTGGTAGTGCTCGGCGCAATCCTCGGCGAATGTCCCCATGAGCCGGCCCTTGTCGTAGGAATCCTCAAGCCCATCGAGGAACATCGAATCCTGCACGGCCTGGTGGCCAATCCGGGCGCCGCTGCGCATCTTGGGTAGCAGGTACGGCGCGTTGGTCATGCTTTCCATGCCGCCCGCGGCGATCACCGACGCCTGACCGAGCGCGATCTGGTCGAAGGCGATCATCGCCGCCTTCATGCCGGACCCGCACATCTTGTTGAGCGTCGTCGCGGGCACGTCCTCTGCGAGCCCGGCCCCGAAACCGGCCTGGCGCGCCGGCGCCTGCCCCTGCCCCGCAGGCAGAACACATCCCATCAGAACCTCGTCCACCGATTCGACCCCGGCCTGTTCGAGCGATGCCTTCAACGCCTGGGCCCCCAGAACCGGTGCAGGCACGGAGGCAAAAACACCCTGGAAACCTCCCATTGGCGTGCGGGCCGCCCCCGAAATAACGACATTCTTCATTTCTTCCTCCCACTCATTTTGCACCTGCATACCGAATGGTAAGCTTTTGCGTCCAGCGTTGGCGCAGATGACGGAGCGTAGCGGAGGCGCTGCATGGATTTCGAGACTCGGCAATCGGGCGGGACACTGCAGATCGATGTCCTGGCATCGCGGATCGATGCCGCCTGCGCGATCCAGTTCAAGGACCGGATGCGGGAGCTCTGCGCGGGTGGTCCGGCGCGCGTCATCTTGAACCTGCAGCGTGTCGACTTCCTCGACTCTTCGGGGCTCGGGGCGGTGGTCGCCGCGATGAAATACCTCGGCTGCGACCGGTCCATGGAACTCGCGGGTCTCACACCGAAGGTCCGGAAGGTGTTCCGGCTAACCCGGATGGACTCGGTTTTCACCATTCACGCATCGGTCGAAGAGGCATTCGGCAACGGGAGCTCCGTCGCTTGATGTGCAAGCAAGGAGCCGCCGGCACGACCGAATATGACCGGCGCACCAGAGCCTCCTGCCGCGCATACCCCTACACCTGCACGTCGGGTGACACCGTGTCGGGGCGACCGGGGAAGCTTGCGGATGCGCGTGCGTTCCGAGAGGGGAAAGCGCCGATCCGGGAGCGAATCACCTGCACCCCGCAGGAGGTACGCCACGCGACAATCCGAATGATCCAGGTTCTTGCGAGCTACGGGCTGTCTGTCGAAGACTGCGTTCGCGCCGAAGTCGTGCTGGCAGAGGTCATGAACAACGTCACGGAGCATGCCTTTCGGTGCCGCCTGCCCGGCTTTCTCTCCGTGAGTATCCTGCGCGACGGCAGATCGCTGTGCGTCACGGTCGAAGACAACGGCGCGCCCATGCCGGGCAACTGCCTGCCACAAGGCCACCCGCAAGACCTGACAGTTGACCTGGGTGATCTGCCCGAAGGCGGATTCGGCTGGTATCTGATCCGGGAATTGACCGAAGACCTCTGCTACCAGCGGCGCAACGAGGTCAATCTGCTGACGTTTCGGCTAACAACCGCCGAAGAATGGTAGTCGGCGGAGCGCCTTGCCACGTCTTTGCCGCAATCGTGCCGCCAAATTGCCAGCTCGCTCGCGCAGATTGAGTCCTGTAGCTGCACAAGGCTTCCCTCGGCGTCGTGCTTTTTTCAGCCCCCACCCAATGCGCGACGTCGAGGTCTTGTCCCAGCCGCCAACGGCGACAGGTACCGAGACCACACCGCTGAAGACCACGCGCATCAGGCACGTGTTGCGGTCAGTTCAATTGGAAATGCAGAGGATAGACGCCGTCCCGAAACTCCCCGAAGAGATCCGGAAGATCGGGGTGATCCACCGGTTCGCCCGAATAGTCCGGCACAAGATTCTGTTCGGAGACATAGGCGACGTAGTAGCTCTGATCGTTTTCAGCCAGAAGATGATAGAACGGCTGCTCCTTCGCAGGCCGGCTGTCTTCCGGGATCGCATCGTACCACTCGTCGGTGTTTGAAAAGATCGCATCGACATCAAACACAACACCCCGAAACGGGTGCTTCCGATGTCGAACCACTTGACCCAAATGATATTTCGCTACACTTTTTTGCATACTGACACACTTCCCCACGCTTTATGAGTACGGCGAACGGCGTTTTGAGTCCATCCAAGACGACGTAAATTCATGGGAAACAGTGTGTGAACGCTCACTTCACAGTCCCGTTTGCGCAAGAAGACGCTTGCGACGACCTCACGCGGATGTGTCCCCGGATCGGGGGATTCCGCCGTTCCCGCCCCGAGCAATTTACCGCGCTGACGCGGTTCGCCGTTCACCCCGCCGCGAATTTCCCCTAGAATATCAAAAAAACGAGCAGACACATAATCGGATCGGACAGGCGGATGAGCAGATTGATATGCGCCTTGTGCGTCGTCATGGCCCTTGCGGGGTGCGGCGGCGGAAACAAGGTTTCTCCCCGCAACCTGGACAATGCCTGCAGCATTGCCGACCAGCGCCCGAAGTATCTCCGGGCGATGCGCAAGACCGAACGCAAATGGGGTGTGCCGGTTCCGGTGCAGATGGCGGTCATCCACCAGGAAAGCAGGTTCGACGGCGATGCGCGGACGCCGCTTCAGTGGAAACTCGGCGTCATCCCGATGGGGCGGCAGAGTTCGGCCTACGGCTACTCGCAGGCGCTCGACGCGACCTGGGACCAGTACAAGAGCGAGACGCGCAACCGTGGCGCCCGGCGTGACAACATCCGCGACGCGACCGATTTCATGGGGTGGTACATGAACAAGACGCGCGAGAAGAATGGTATCCCGCTGACGGATGCGCGCCGTCAGTATCTGGCATACCACGAGGGCTGGAACGGATATGCGCGCGGCAGTTACCGCTCCAAGACCTGGCTTGTGAACGTCGCCGGCAACGTGGGCGAACGCGCGGTGCTGTATGACCGGCAACTGCGAAGCTGCGGAAAGATCTGACCGGACCGGTGCCGGCCGCGCGCCAGACGCGATGACGGTTACTTGCGGTTATCGATCTCGCGACGGATGTCGAAAAGGCCCGCGCCCAAACGCATGCCCTTCTGCAGTTCGCCAAGGATCACCGTGGTCTGAACACCGCCACCGTCGGTGATGATCCACTGGCGCAGTTCCGTCGGGTCCGGGGTGAACACCAGCCGGATGGTGCCGTAATCGGGATGATCCGGGTCCTGGGCGACCACACTGGTCGTCTTTCCATCGGTGTCGTGCGCCACGACCATGCGCGCCTGTGCCAGGTTCACGTTCCGCTTGAGGATCAGGTTCAGCGGCGTCTGGTTGAGCGGATATTGCGTCGGGCCGGCGTTCGACTTCGCGTCGAAGATCGCCACCTGCCCGCCGCCGGCAATGACGAGCGATTCGTCCGGCGCGTTATATTCGAACCGAACCCGGCCGGGACGGTTGATGTAAATCCGACCGGTCGAGATCGTGCCGTCGCCGTTGACCTGCGTGAAGTCCCCCTGCGCGGTCTGAAAACCGTTCAGATATTGCGAAATCGCATTGAGCGAGATCTTCTCCGCCGCGGCCGGGCTGGCCGCCGCAGACGCGACGAGAGCAAGAATGAAAAACAGGCGCTTGATCATGAAACATCCCTATGTGCTCTGATCGCCCGTTGCCAGAGGCAGCCCACTCAAAGCCGCGTGACCGGGCGCGGCAGCGCCCGGCGCGCCATCGGCGTGCCGCTACGTCACGTGGAACGAGGGGCTCGGCAGGTGGATCTGCCTACGCCTGCTCCGGGACCAGGATTTCCCGTTTCCCCACGTGGTTGGAGGCGCTGACGAGACCCTCGTCCTCCATCTGTTCTACAAGGCGCGCCGCCTTGTTGTAGCCGATCGCCAGCTTGCGCTGGATGTAGGAGGTGGAGCACTTGCGGTCCTTGATGACGATCTGCACCGCCTGATCGTAAAGCGCATCCTCGCCGTCGGTATTCCCGCCGAGGCCAAGAACGAGGTCGATATCGCTTTCCTTGTCCTCGTCCGGACCGTCCACGACACCGCCAACGTAATCGGGCGGGCCAAAGGACTTGAGGTGGTTGACGATCTCCTCGACTTCCTCGTCGGAAACGAAGGGGCCGTGTACGCGGGTGAGCTTCCCGCCGCCGGCCATGTAGAGCATGTCCCCCATGCCCAGGAGCTGTTCGGCGCCCATCTCGCCCAGGATCGTGCGGCTGTCGACCTTGGAGGTGACCTGGAAGGAGATCCGGGTCGGGAAGTTGGCCTTGATCGTGCCGGTGATCACGTCCACCGAGGGCCGCTGGGTGGCCATAATGATATGGATCCCGGAGGCGCGCGCCATCTGCGCCAGGCGCTGGATGCAGGCTTCGATTTCCTTGCCGGCGACCATCATAAGGTCCGCCATCTCGTCGACGACCACCACGATGAAAGGCAGCAGTTCGGGCGCGAATTCCTCCGTCTCGAAAACGGGCTCGCCCGTCTCGTCGTCGAACCCGGTCTGGACCGTGCGCGAGAACATTTCGCCCTTGGAGAGCGCGTCGCGCACGCGGCTGTTGTAGCCCTCGATATTGCGAACGCCCATCTTGGACATCTTGCGATAGCGGTCTTCCATCTCGCCCACGACCCACTTGAGCGCCACGACCGCCTTCTTGGGGTCGGTGACGACCGGGGAGAGCAGGTGCGGGATGCCGTCATAGACGGAAAGCTCCAGCATCTTCGGGTCGATCATGATCATCCGGCATTCTTCCGGGCTGAGCCGGTAGAGCAGCGAGACGATCATCGTGTTGATGGCCACCGACTTACCGGAGCCGGTTGTCCCGGCGATCAGCAGGTGGGGCATCTTGGCGAGGTTCGCCACGACAGGCGCCCCCCCGATGTCCTTTCCAAGGGCGAGTGGCAGCGGCATGCTCGTGTCGCCGTATTCGCGCGCGGAGAGGATTTCGCGCAGCACCACCTTCTCGCGGTTGGCGTTGGGGAGTTCGATGCCGATCACGGAACGGCCGGGCACGGTGGAAACGCGGGCGGAGAGCGCCGACATCGACCGTGCGATATCGTCTGCCAGGCCGATGACGCGGCTGGCCTTGAGGCCCGGCGCGGGCTCCAACTCGTACATGGTGACAACCGGACCGGGGCGGACCGAGACGATCTCGCCTTTCACGCCGTAGTCGTCGAGCACGTTCTCCAGCATCCGCGCGTTTTCTTCCAGCGCCTCGTCGGAAAGCACGTGGCGTTCCACCGACGCGGGGTTCGTCAGCAGCGACAGGGACGGCGTTTCAAAGGCGTCCGCCTCCGCCGGTTCGAGCGCCAGTGACGGCTGAGCCTCTGCCCGGGCCTGCCGCGACGGGGTCAGTCCCTTTTTTGGCGGATGCTGCACGACGCTGCGTGCGTCTACCTCGGGCGTCGCGACCGGCGTGCCGCGGTCATGGATCCGTGGCGTCACCTGCGGACCGGAGACCGTAGCGCGCGCAACCGGTTGAGAGACTTCGGGGGCCGTATCCTCGGGCGTCTCGAATTCGTCCTCGATGGTTTCGTTGTAGTCGACGGGATCCACCGGGATCGACCTCGTATGCGATTGAACGACCGGAACCGGCGCGGCCGGTGTGTCGTCGATTTCGGCCATCGGTGCGGGCGGCACGGCGCCGGGCACCTTGAGGATCAGGGGATCCGGCTTGCGGCGGCGGACAACAGGCGGTTCGGCGCGCCCGACGTTCGACACGACGCGCGGGGCGTTGCCGCGCGCCCGCAGGCGGATCGCGTCGGCAATGCGCTCCTTGATGCGCTCTTCGCTGGGGGCCTCGAGTTCTTCGGGCGCGGGCATCTCGGACAGGACCGTCTCGGGCGCGGCTTCGGCCTGCGGCGCGCGGCGCACCAGCGAGGAGACCGAGTCGAGTAACCCGGCGCCGACCGGCCGCGCCCGCACGGGTGGTTCGCGGCGCCCAACATTGGGGGCGTCCTCGACAAATTCGTCATCGAACTCGTCCTCATCGGCGGAGAGCTCCGCCGCGGCGGCACGACGCTCCGCACGCCGTTCACCGTTCTTCGCGGCCAGCTCGCGGGCGAAAACGGCCGTTCCGGCCACGCCCATTCCGAGTGCGCGCAACAGGCCGGCGTAGAGCAGGATGACACCAACCAGGACGAAGCGTCCGCACCGGCGGAGTTCTTCCATCGTTGCGCCGCCCACGTAGAGCGCCATCGCGAGCGCCCCGACACCGACCGGCAGGGCAAGCAACTTCAGCCCGAAGCTGGCGGATATCGGCACCACGTTGAGCAGCGCCCCGAGCACGGTATCTCCAAACAGCCCGCCGAGCCCGAAACTGTGGCTCCAGGCATCGCCCGGCACGATGGTAGAGGCGTAGACGGCCGCGAGCGCCACCGCGATCGGTGCGAAGACGAGACGCCCAAGGGCGCGTTCGGTGCCGGAATGCGCAAGCAGACGGATGCCCCAGGCCAGAACGATGGCGACGATTGCCCAGCTGGCATATCCCACCACGATGAAGAGGGGGGCCGCGACGGACGCGCCGAACTTGCCCAGCATGTTCCGCACCGGCGCGTCCGTCGCCGAGAAGAATGACGGGTCCTGCGGCGCGTAGCTGGCCAGCATGGCAGCGATTGCGGCGGCGATTGCCAGCAATACGATCCCGATCAACTCGCGGCCGCGCCGTTCGATTGCCTCCTGCATGTTGCTGTCGAGGAGTGGGTCGCGCTGTCGTGTCTGATATGCCATCGGATCTTGCTGTCCTTATTGCTCGTAAAGGCAGTCGCGTAGCGCCTGAAGCCCGCGCTGCAACTCGTCCATCCCTGCCACCATCGCGACGCGGATAAACCCCTCGCCGGGGTTTGTCCCATTCACGTCGCGGCCGAAATAGGCGCCGGGAAGGACCCGCACGCCCGCTTGCTCATATGCCCGTTTCGCGGCGGCTTCGCCGTTTTCCACCGGCAACCACAGGAAGAAACCGCCCTCCGGCCCGCTGTAGCCGGGCACGCCGGACATCATCTCGTCTGCCAGGCGGTATTTCTGCTGGTAAAGCGAAAGCGACGCCGCCACATGGGCCTCGTCTGACCAAACCCGCTCCGCCACGCGTTGCAACGGCAGTGGCAACGGCGCCCCTGCATAGGCCCGAAGCTGCTTGATGCGGGCGAGGCACGCGGGCCCGCCGGCAACAAAGCCGGAGCGCAGACCCGGCAGGTTCGACCGTTTGGACAGGGAATGGAAGACAACGACACGCTCGGGATCGGCTCCCTGCGCCCGCGCCACCTGCATCGCGCCGGGTGGCGGCGCCGTGCGGTAGATCTCCGAATAGCACTCATCGGCGAAGATCCGGAAATCGTGCCGGTCCGCCAGATCGAGAAGTTGCTCCCAATAGGCCCTGTCGGCGACCGCGCCCTGTGGATTCGAGGGCGAGCAGATGTAGGCAATCGTTACCCGGTCGAGCAGGTCCGTTGGCAGGGCGGCGTAGTCCGGCAGGAACCCGGTCTCCCGCGACGCGGGCACGAAGACAGGCTCGGCGCCGGCGGTCAGCGCGGCGACGGCATAGACCTGGTAAAACGGGTTCGGTACCAGCACGGCGGGCCGCTTGCCCGCCTTGCGCTCCGGGCTGAGCGCGATCGCGGCATTGAAGAGCCCCTCGCGGGTGCCGTTCAGCACCATCACCTCGCGGTCAGGGTCCACATCGACGCCGTAGCGGCGCCCGATCCAGCCGGAGATCGCCTGGCGCAGTTCAGGCGTACCCTCGTTGGGCGGGTATTTCGCGAAGCCAGCGGTGTTTTCCGACAGCACCTCGCCCACGAAATCCGGCATCGCGTGGCGCGGTTCGCCGATGGTCATGTCAATGACCTCGCCGCCCGGCACGGATTGTGCCAGGAGCGTCCGCAGACGCGGAAAAGCGTATTCGGGAAGGTCCGAAAACCTGTCAGGGAACGTCATGCGCTCGCTTGCTGTGATCTGCCTCAAGGATCGGGGTCATTTCGCCCCGTTTGCCAGTAGATTAGCCAGCCCGTTCGCGCGGGTCCAGAAAATGTCGCACTCCGCAGGGCCTTGTGGCTTTTCGGCCAGATGCCGGGTTGCTTCGAGCTGAGGTTGCCGACGCCGGCCGTCAGCTCAGCGCCCGTTCGGCGGCGGCTCCGATCCGCAGCAACCGCTCCTCCGCCATCGCCGGCGCCATGAGCATAATGCCCGTGGAGGGCACGCCGGTGGGCAGGGTCAAGGCACAAAGCCCCATCAGGTTGCCGATCCGCGTGTTGCGCAGGGTCAGGAGGTTCTCCGAGACGAAGAGCGCCTCGTCCTGTGCGACGGCGGCCGCATTCGGCGGCAGGATCGGAACCGAGGGCGCAAGAACTGCGTCATATCCGGCGGTCGCCGCTTGGAATGCCGCCCGCAACTGCTCCAGCTGGTGCCACGCTGCCACGTAGTCGGCCGCGGCGATCTCCGCCCCGCCTCGAAACCGCTCGCGAACCGGCCCATACATCCGCTCCGGAGCCGCCTCGATCTCGGTTTTCCAGGTGCCGTAAGCTTCGGGCGCGAAGAGGAGGCCCGACAGGGCCAGTGCCTCTTCGACTTCCGCGACAGGCCCCTCCTCCACCGTTGCACCGGCCGCCCGCAACCGCGCGACCGCCTGCGCATAGCCCCGCGCGGGCGCCTCGCGAATCTCGTCGAGCGCCACGGTGGTCAGGGCGAGGAACCGGCGCCCCGTGAGCGTCGCCCCTTGCAGATCGGCGGGCTTTCCGCCTTCCAGCGCCGCAAGGAGCAATGCCGCATCCTCCACGGTCCGGCAGAGCGGCCCTACGGTGTCGAAGCGCGCGCACAGTGGAACAACACCGCGAAGCGGCAGCCGGCCAGCGGTTGTCTTGAGCCCGACAAGATCGTTCCAGGCAGATGGCACGCGCACCGACCCGCCGGTGTCCGACCCGATCCCGGCGGCCGCAAGACCGAAGGCGACCGAGGTCGCCGCACCCGACGAAGAGCCGCCCGGAACGGCATCCGCGTCGTTCACGCAGGGAGGCGTTTCGGTGGACGGGTTGAGCCCAAGGCCCGAAAAGGCGAGTTCGGTCATGTGGGTCTTGCCGAGGCACACCAGACCGGCCGCGGTTGCATTAGCCAGCACCTCGGCATCGGCGGCCGGAACGCGCCCCTTCAGCAGCGCCGAACCGGCCTCCGTCGCGACGCCGCTCGTGTCGAAGAGATCCTTCCAACTCACCGGCACCCCGTCGAGCAGCGAACGCCGCAATCCGAGTTCGGCGCGGCGTGCGGCTGCCTCGGCCTCCCGGAGCGCCCGGTCCCTCGTGATCCGCGCATAGATGCGCGAAGCGTTCGGGTGCCGCGCAATCGCGTCCAGATAGCACTCGGTCAGCGCGACCGGGTCGATCTCTCCGGCACCGATCCCGCGCCCCAGATCGCCCGCGCTCATCCACAGCCACTCGTCCATTGCACCCTCCGATACCGGCTGGAGGCGACGGTAGCGGCAGGGCAGCGCATGGACAATCCCGCGCGGAGGCGTATCTGTATCGGCGATGACACATGACAGCGACATCCTGATCGTCGGCGGCGGATTGAACGGGCCGGCCCTGGCGCTGGCCTGCGCCCAGGCTGGCATGACCTCCACCGTGATCGACGCGCTCAGCACGGCGGCACGGGAAGACGAGGGATTTGACGGGCGCTCCTACGCGCTTGCCCTGGCATCACAGCGCCTGCTGAACGCCCTTGGCATCTGGCCAAGAGTTGCCGAGCACGCGCAGCCGATCCTTCACATCGTCACGACCGATGGACGCCCGGGCGAAGGTCCGGTCCTGCCCTTTGCAATGCATTTCGACACGGCTGAAATGGACGAGGGGGTCATGGGCTACATCCTGGAGGACCGATATCTGCGGCGCGCCCTTCTGGAGGCCATCGAAGCGAATCCGAAGATAACCCACCGGGCGGGTGAAACGGTGGTGGACCAGAATATCACCGCATCCGATGCGCAGGTGACACTTGCATCGGGCGAAACGCTGCGAGGTGCACTTCTGGTCGGTGCGGACGGCCGCAGGAGCGGCGTCGGGATGCGCGCCGGGATCCAGCGCACCGGGTGGGACTATGGCCAGACCGCGCTCGTCTGCGCCGTGGAGCATGAAAAGCCCCACGAAGGCACGGCACACCAGTTCTTCATGCCGCACGGACCGCTGGCGATCCTGCCATTGCCGGGCAACCGCAGTTCGATCGTCTGGGCGGAAGCGCCGGAGATCGCGACACATATCGCAGGGCTCGACGATGCGGGTTTCCTGGAGGCGCTGCGCCCGCGTTTCGGCGACTTCCTCGGAGAGATCCGGCTGGCCGGGAAGCGCTTCGCCTACCCGTTGAACCTGACCATGGCGAACCAGACCGTGAAGGAGCGCCTCGCCCTGATCGGAGACGCGGCGCAGGGTGTGCACCCGATAGCCGGCCAGGGATTCAACCAGGGGCTTGCCGACGTGGCGACGCTGACACAGGTGCTGGCGGACGCCCGCCGCCGCGGCGAGGACATCGGCTCGATTCTGGTTCTGGAACGCCACCGTCAGTGGCGCAGCTTCGACCGGACGACGCTGGCGCTTGGCATGGATGCGGTCAACCGTCTGTTTTCAAACGACAACCCGATCCTTCGCATTGGCCGCGGGCTGGGAATGGGGCTCATCGATCGACTGCCCGCCTTGCGGAGGACATTTGTCCGCGAGGCGGCCGGCGTCTCCGGCGACGTCCCGAACCTGCTGAAGGGACGTCCGGCCTGAGGACCGGCCACGCGAATGGGCGTGGCACCGACCTGCGCGCGTTACTCCAGCGGCCGCGCCTCGTCGACGATGAGGATCGGAATGCCATCCCGGATCGGATAGGCGAGGTGCGCGGCGCGCGAAACCAGCTCCTGCCGCTCGGCGTCATAGGAGAGCAATGTCCTGGTTTGTGGACAAACCAGCGCCTCCAGCATTTTCGGATCGAACCGCTTGGACATCGTTGCGGCGCCTTCGGTCATTGCATGATCTCCGTCCCGTCATCGCCGGAATGGAGCGCGAACTCCAGCAACGCGGTCAAGGTTTGGCGACGGTCGGTCAGGGTCGGCGCTTCCAGCAGTGCCTGCTTGTCGCCCACGTCGAAGGGAAGGAGCATCGACAGGGAGTTGAGCATCAACTCATCCTCGGCTTCTTTCAGGCTGTCCCAATCGGTCGACAGCCCCCGATCCTCCAGAAACCGTGACAACAGATCGAGAAAAGGCTTTCGCGCGAAGCTCTTGTCCTGCTCGGCCGGGCCGACGTCCCGCGCGAATGCGCCCCAGTCGACCTGCGCCCGCATATATGGCGTGAACCCTTCGGTCTCGGCCTGAATCCGGAACCGCGAAATCCCCGTCAGGGTAATCATGTAGCGGCCGTCCTCGGTTTCCGAAAAGGCCGTGAGCCGGCCTGCACAGCCAATGGATTGCAGACCGGCGCCCCCTTTCGCAGATGGCTCGCGCGGCTGCACCATTCCGATCAGCCGGTGTTCCGTTTTCAGCGTGTCATCGAGCATCGCCAGGTAGCGGGGCTCGAATATGTGCAAGGGAAGCCGGGCGCGAGGTAGCAACAGCGCACCGGGCAATGGAAAGAGCGGGATCATGTCCGGCAGATCGGTCTTGGCAATCATGGTTCCAAGGTAGCCGGATTGCGCGCTCAGGCAAATATCATCGAGCTGAGCTTCCGCCGGCCGGTCAACACCACCGGGTCCGTGGGCTTGAGCGCATCGAAGATGGTGAAAAGCTGCGTCTTGGCAGCGCCGTCGTTCCACTCGCGGTCGCGTCGGAACAATTCCAGCAGTTCCGCCACCGCGGCCTCGACATCACCGTCGGCGTGGAGCGCCGTGGCAAGGTCGAACCTGGCCTGGTGGTTGTCCGGATCGGACGACACGGCCGCGCGCAACTCCGCCAGCGGCCCTGCGTCTGCCGCCTGCCGCGCCAGTTCGAGTTGGGCGCGCGCTGCCTCGACCTCCGGCGCAGCGGTAATGTCGTCGGGAACCGATGCAAGGAACGCTTCTGCCTTGTCGGCCTCTCCCAGCGCGAGATGCGCCCGCACCAGCCCGCCATAGGCCGCAGCGTTGCCGGGCTCTTCCCCGAGGATCGCGGCAAAGGTCTGCGCGGCGTCTACGGCGGCGCCTTCGGAGAGCATGGTCTCGGCCGCCTCGACCGCTTCGGCCAGCCCGCCATCACCGGCGAGCGCCCCGACGCGGTCCACGAAGGCCTTCACCTCGGATTGCGGCAATGCCCCCTGGAACATGTCCGCGACCTGGCCCTTGTAGAAAGCCACGACCGTCGGGATCGACTGGAGCGGCAAGCCCTGTTGGGCCAGCATCTGCGCGAGGCGCTGGTTCTGGTCCACGTCGATCTTGACCATCTTCACCTTGCCGCCGGCCGCCTGAACGGCGGCTTCCAGCGCCGGGCCGAGGGTCTTGCAGGGCCCGCACCATGTCGCCCAGAAGTCGACGATGACCGGGATCTCCTGGCTGGCGTCGACCACGTCGGCCATGAAAGTGGCTTCTGTCCCGTCCTTGATCAGGTCCGCGGCGGCGGTTTGGGGGGCGTTCTCGCCGAATTCCAGCATAGGATGGCTCCTCGAAATTAGTTGGGCGTTATGTGGCGTATCCCCCCGGCCCTTGCAAGGGCGCCAGCGCGATCGCGCCAGTGATCGCCCTAAAGATCGAATGTCGCGAAGACGGGTGCGTGGTCCGACGGCTTCTCCCAGCCCCGCACTGCCCGCAGGATCCGGCTGGAATGTGCGGCGCCGGAGATGTCGGGCGTCGCCCAGATGTGATCGAGCCTGCGGCCCTTGTCGGCGGCATCCCAGTTGGGCGAGCGATAGGACCACCAGGAATAGAGGTTGCCTTCGGGAATGTCGGCGCGGGTCACGTCGACCCAGCCGCCCGCCGCCTGGGTGTCCGCAAGATGCTCGACCTCGATCGGCGTATGGCTCACCACCTTCAGCAACGCCTTGTGGTTCCAGACGTCGTCCTCGCGCGGCGCGATATTGAGGTCGCCCACCAGAATTGCCCTTTCGGGGCGTTCGGCGTGGAACCAGTCGCGCATTTCGGTCAGATAGTCGAGTTTCTGACCGAACTTCTCGTTGATCTCCCGATCCGGCTTGTCGCCGCCGGCGGGCACGTAGAAGTTGTGGATCACCGTGCCATCTTCCAACCGCCCGGCAACGTGGCGGGCGTGACCGAGGTCCGCGAAATCCTTGTCGCCCAGATCCTCCATGGGCAACTTCGACAGGATCGCCACGCCGTTGTAGCCCTTCTGACCGCGGGCGATCATGTGGCTGTAGCCGAGGTTGGCAAAGACATCGGCCGGGATCTTGTCGACCGGGCTCTTGCACTCCTGCAGGCACAGAATGTCCGGCATCTCGTCCCGCATCAGACGCGTCACGAGGTCTGCCCGCAGACGAACCGAATTGATGTTCCAGGTGGCGAGTGTGAAGGGCATGGAAGGTCTCCGGTTGCGGCCGCGCGACCCTAGCGGCAGGTGCGCGGACCCTCAAACGAAATCGGGCTCACACCGATCCCGAACCTTGCGGAAACCGACCGCGCACCACGTGTATCAACGGAAACGCGTGTTGCATGCGCGCGGCATTTTTCCGCCCCCGGCGCAATCGGCAATTCAATCGATTCCGGACACAGGCTTGACCTGAGCCCACAAGTCCGGACAATTTGGTGTGGGAGACAATCAGGGAGGACACCAGATAAGCGCGAAGTTTGACGTGCGCCACCGCCGGGCGTTTTTCGCGTAATTGCGCGACGCTGATTGGCGATCACCAACACCAAGTGCGATTTCGCTCGGAGTTCCTGCTTCTGGTGGATCGCGCGAAACGAGCGCCGCGCGCTTTTCGACACAGCACAACCCGACGAGACGCAGCCATAGCGTTCCGTTGCAAAAAAACAAAAATACCTTTCCTTCATGGCCAATAACGTTCCGCAGCCTACATGCCCCTGGGGCCAGCCAGTCGGAACGGCACTGAATTCTCACCCCGAAAAGAACCTCCGGGTCACGAGGCCCGGGAAATAAGAAAGGGATCAGGGCGTCAGAAACACCAAAATGCGTGCCTCGGCGAAATCGGTCGGCGCCTTTGGCATGCACGCGCTGCGCGAGCGGCGCGAATGTCCCGAAGCGGGCAGCATAGCGCGCCGGGCGACCACCGACCTTCATCATGTCATCTAGGGAGGAAACGAGATGACAAACGACAACAAGATTGGCCGCCGGTCATTTCTGAAACGTTCGGCGCTTGCCGGAGGGGCAGTTGCGGGAGGAACGCTGGCAGCCCCGGCGGTGCTGGCACAAGCGCCCATCGTTCTGAAAATGCAAACATCGTGGTCCGCGTCGAACATCTGGCAGGAGTTCGCCCAGGACTACGTGAACCGGGTCGAAGCGATGTCGGGTGGCAGGCTCAAGATCGACCTTCTGCCGGCAGGAGCGGTTGTCGCGGCGTTCCAGGTGCTTGATGCGGTCAACGACGGCCTTCTGGACGCGGCTCATTCCGTCCCCGTCTACTGGTACGGCAAGAACAAGGCCGCGTCGCTGTTCGGCACGGGTCCGGTGTTCGGCGGCTCGGCAACGACCATGCTCAGCTGGTTCTACGAGGGCGGCGGCGCCGAACTCTACCGAGAGCTGACCCAGGACATCATGGGACTGGACGTCGAGGGCTACATGGGCTTCCCGATGTTCGCCCAGCCGTTCGGCTGGTTCAAAGGCGAGGTCAACACGGCGGCAGAACTCAACGGGTTCAAGTATCGCACCGTCGGGCTTGCGGCCGACCTTCTGCAATCTCTCGGCATGTCTGTCGCCCAGCTTCCGGGCGGCGAGATCGTTCCGGCGATGGAGCGGGGCGTCATCGACGCGTTCGAATTCAACAACCCGTCTTCGGACAAGGACTTCGGCGCACATGACGTGGCAAAGAACTACTATCTGTCGTCCTACCACCAGGCGTCGGAAAGCTTCGAGTTCCTGTTCAACAGCCTGACGATGGAAGATCTCGAACCCGACCTGCGCGCCATTCTCGTGCACGGCGTCGAGGCGGTGTCCACGGCGAACACCGCGAAGGCCATGCGCCGCTACTCGGCGGATCTTCAGTGGCTTCAGGAGGACGCCGGGGTCACGGTGCACCGGACGTCCAAGGACATCCTCGATGCCCAGATCAAGGCATGGGACGGGCTGATTCCGGTGCTTGAAGAAGATCCGTTCATGAAGAAGACTCTCGACAGCCAGCGCGCCTGGGTCGAGCAGGTCACCTTCTACGAACTGATGAACGCCCCTGACTACGCGCTTGCCTACGAGCACTATTTCCCGGGCAAGCTGAAGCTCTGATCAGTCGCGCACCCAAACCCGGCCCGGCGTTGCGACGCCGGGCCACTCCACTCGTCTGAAGGGGTTAGCATGATCGGATACATCCGGTTCGCGGACAGGTTGTCGGCCTGGTTCGGCAAGGCGTTTGCCTGGCTTATCGTGCTCATGTCGGTCGGAACCGGCTATGAGGTATTCGTCCGATACGTTCTCAACGCGCCAACGGCCTGGGCACTCGACGTATCCTTCATCATGTACGGTACGCTCTTCATGATGGGCGGCGCCTACACGCTGTCGCGCGGCGGACACGTGCGCGGCGATTTCCTCTATCGGCAATGGCAACCCCGCACCCAGGCCAAGGTCGATTTCGTCCTCTATCTGCTGTTTTTCTTCCCCGGTGTGCTGGCGCTCATTTTCTCGGGTTGGAAATACGCCGCGCGCTCCTGGCAATATGGCGAGGTGTCGGTCAATAGCCCTGCGGGCGTGCCAATCTACCAGTTCAAGACGGTGATCGTGGCGGCGGGCATTCTGCTGTTCGTCCAGGGGATCGCACAGGTCTTCCGTTGCATCATCGCGATGCGGACGAACCGATGGCTCGAGGCCGAGAAGGACGTTCAGGAAACAGAGGACCTGTTGATGCAACAGGCAGCCAAGGGCGAAGGGGACCATCCCACATGACCGACCCGCAGATCGCCCTGATGATGCTGGGGCTGTTCATCGTTTTCGTGTTCCTCGGCTTCCCGATTGCCTTCACGCTCATGGCGATGGGCATCGGCTTCGGCTATTACGCCTATTTCGACGAACGTCGCATGTGGCGGGACTACGACCGGCTCGACGAAACGGCGACCTCATGGGACCAGTGGACGAGTTGGTTCGAGGGGTTCTTCAACAACCGAATATTCGACCTGTTCGTGAACCAGACCTTCACGGTAATGTCGAACGAGGTGCTCACGGCCGTCCCGCTGTTCCTTTTCATGGGGTATATCGTTGAGCGGGCGAATATCGTCGACCGGCTGTTCACAACGCTCAATATCGCCTCGAAGAACATTCCCGGCTCGATGGGCGTGGCCGCGCTGATTACCTGCGCGCTCTTTGCCACCGCGACCGGTATCGTCGGCGCCGTGGTGACGCTCATGGGGCTCCTGGCCCTGCCGGCGATGCTCAAGGCGCGCTACAACCCCTCCTTCGCGAGCGGCATCATCTGCGCGGGCGGCACGCTCGGCATTCTGATCCCGCCGTCGATCATGCTGATCGTCTACGCGGCGGCGTCGAACGTCTCCATCGTCCGCCTCTACGCAGGGGCGCTGCTTCCCGGCCTGACCCTCGTGGGGCTCTACCTCGTCTACGTCATCGGACGATCGATCCTGCAACCGTCCTCCGCGCCGCGCCCCACCAAGGACGAAGTACCGGACATGCCGACGGGCAAGCTCGTGCTCATGATCCTGACCTCGTTCCTGCCGCTGGCCTTCCTGATCCTCGCCGTGCTCGGCTCCATCCTGTTCGGGCTTGCCACCCCGACGGAGGCGGCCTCCATCGGTGCGCTCGGCGGTATCCTTCTGGCTTTCCTCTATCGCGCGATGACATGGCAACGCCTGCGGGAAAGCGTCTACCTGACGGTGCGAACCACGGCGATGGTCTGCTGGCTTTTCGTCGGCTCCTACACGTTCTCCGCGGTCTTCTCCTATCTCGGGGGCGAACACGTCATCTCCGAGTTCGTGCAAAGCATGAACCTGACGCCGATCCAGTTCCTGATCATGGCGCAATTCATCATCTTCCTGCTGGGGTGGCCGTTGGAGTGGTCGGAGATCATCATCATCTTCGTGCCGATCTTCCTTCCGTTGCTGGCCTACTTCGAGATCGACCCGCTGTTCTTCGGCATCCTCGTGGCATTGAACCTGCAGACCAGCTTCCTGACGCCGCCAATGGCAATGTCGGCATATTATCTCAAGGGTATCGCGCCGCCCGAGGTGCGGCTGACGCAGATCTTTGCCGGCGTGATGCCGTTCCTGCTTTGCGTCTTCATATCGATGGTGCTGATGTACCTCTTCCCGGAGATCGTCTTCTACCTGCCGGAGTTGTTCTATGGCAGTTGACACGGCGATGAAAACGCAGGCTTCCACGTACGCGTCCCTCGGGGCGGTGGACTTGCGCGACCGGCTGGCAACAGGCGCGCTCAGCGCCACGGAGCTTGCCGAGATCTGTATTGAGAGGATCGAGGCGCGGGAACCGGAGGTCCGCGCCTGGGCCTGGTTCGACGCCGACTTTGTCCGCGCGCAAGCCAAGCAACTCGATGCCTACCGCGCCACCGGCCGTCCGATCGGCCCGCTGCACGGGCTGCCTGTCGGGTTGAAGGACATAATAGACACCGCCCGGATACCGACGGAGAACGGGTGTGCGCTCGATGCCGGGCGCGTGCCCGTCGCGGATGCCTTCGTGGTGGAGCGGCTCCGGCAGGCGGGGGCGGTGATCATGGGCAAGACCGTGACCACCGAACTTGCCTACCTGCGCCCCTCGGCAACGCGCAATCCGCATAACCTGAGCCACACACCGGGCGGGTCTTCCTCCGGCTCGGCGGCAGCGGTCGCCGACGGTATGGTGCCCTTGGCGCTCGGAACGCAGACGACTGGATCCGTGATCAGGCCTGCGTCTTTCTGCGGGGTGACGGGCTTCAAGCCGAGCTTCGGCGCAATCCCGCGTCGCGGGGTGCTGCTGCAATCGCAGTCGCTCGACACCATCGGCGTCTTTGCGCGCGATCCGGACGGCGCGGCACTCCTCGCCGATGCGTTGTTCGGGCATGACGACGCCGACAGCGCAACTACGCTGGCGCCGCCACCGCAGCTTCTGGAGACGGCACGCTCCAAGCCTCCCTTTGCCCCGGTCTTCGCGCTGGTGAAGCCTCCGGGCTGGGAGGAGGCCGACCCGCAAATGCAAGCGGCCCTCGCCGAGCTGGGCGACGCGCTTGGCGACCAGGTCTTCGAGATCGAGTTTCCGAAGGTGTTCGACCACGCGGTATCGCAGCACCGCTGCATCAACCTCGCGGAGATGTCCCGCAATTACTATCGCTACTGGCGAGACGGGCAAGACAGCCTGGGAGAGGGGACGCTTGCCGCATTGGCCGAAGGCAACGACATCCTTGCGCGCGATTATCTCGCGGCGCTCGACTGGCCACGGGTGCTGAATGCCGGTCTCGCGGAAATCTTCGAGAGATGCGACGCGATCCTGTGCCCGGCCGCGCCCGGCCCTGCCCCGGACGGTCTCGGGACAACCGGAAATCCCATTTTCAACGGTCTTTGGACGCTTTGCGGAACCCCCGCCGTGACGGTTCCGATCCTCACCGCCGAAAACGACCTTCCGATGGGTGTGCAGCTGGTGGCGGCGCGCGGCGACGACGCGCGCTTACTGCGCTCTGCCCGATGGCTCTACGACTGGGCCGCTCAATGACGCTTGGACAATGGACCTGACATGACACGATTGCTTGCCCTACTCGCGTTCCTTGCACTGGCCGGATTCGTCCTGATCCTGATCATAGAGGTTCCCAGCCCGGATCTGATTGCCGTTTCCGTCCTGACAATCGGGCTGGTCGCCTACGATTTCCTGACCTCAAGCGGAAAACCGAAGGAATGACGCTGTGAACCGGCCGACGATCTGGATTTCCCGCCGGCTGTCCGATGCCACGCTGGACAGGGCGTCTCGCGACTACGACGTCATCTTGAACGATGCGGACACGCCCGGAACCGCTGACGAGATCGTCGCGATGAGCAATCGCGTCGACGGGATGATTCCCTGTCATTCCGAACACTTCACCGCCGACGTCGTCTCCCGCCTGGATCCGCGGCTGAAGATCGTCGCCAACCATTCCGTCGGCGTGGATCACTGCGACCTGCCGGCCCTGCGTGCCCGCGGTATCGCCGTGACCAACACGCCCGATGTCCTCTCCGACGCCACGGCAGAACTGGCGATGATGCTGATGCTCTGCGCCGCCCGCCGCGCTGTGACCGGGGACCGCATTGTCCGGACGGGCACGTGGACCTCGTGGTCACCGTCCTTCCTCGTTGGCAAGCAAGTCTCCGGCGCGCGGGTCGGAATCGTCGGCATGGGGCGGGTCGGGCAGGCATTTGCCCGCAAGGCACGCGGCTTCGACATGGATGTCCACTACTTCAACCGTCAGCGACTCTCGCCCGAGGCCGAGACCGGCGCGACCTACCACGAAACGCTCGACAGCCTGCTGAGCGTGTCGGATTTCCTGTCGCTCCATTGCCCGGCCACGCCGGAAACGGATGGGATGATGAACGCAGAAAGGCTGGCGCGCCTGCCCGACGGCAGCGTTCTGGTGAATACCGCGCGCGGCGCTTTGGTCGACGAGGCCGCGCTGCTCGGAGCGCTCGAATCCGGACGGATGCTGGCCGCGGGGCTCGATTGCTTCCGTGAGGAACCGGGCGGCAACCCGGCATTCGCAGCCCAAGAGAACATCGTGATGATGCCCCATGTGGGCAGCGCCACCGTCCGGACGCGGGATGCCATGGGGTTCCGCGCGCTCGATAACCTGGACGCGTTCTTTCGCGGTGATCGGCCGAGAGATCTGCTTTAGCGAACGGTACTTTGCTCCGGTGCGCCGTGACACGCGGGCAACCGGGGCACATTTCGTCAATCGCCATCGGCCGCACTGAAGCCCGCGTCGACACCGAGGCTCGCGCCCAGATCCTCCGCCACTTCGAGTTGCAACTGGCGCACGACCGTTTGCAACGCCTCGACGCGGATCCGGGTCATCGGATCCTCAACGGCCACCGCAATAGGTGCGGAGATCCTGTCCTCCACAACACGGGCCTTCTCGAACAATTGCAGGATTCGTTCGCGGTCTTCCGTGTCGAGGTCTTCGGCAAAACCGCCCTCGACCAATTCTTCCAACCCGTCCAGTTGCGCCACGACGATGTCGTTGGTCAATCCGGCGCGCCATGCCTCTGCCCGGCGCGGATAACTCCGCTCATAGGTGCCCATTGGCCGCGCCAGACGATAATCCGCGACCCGCGTCAGCCCGAAGGTGAGCGCCGTAAACAGCGTTCGGGTGAATTCCTCGGACGACAGGTAGATCGGGTTTTCCGGCCCGGCCGCCCGGGCGAGATCGGCCCAGCCGTCTGGCGCGAACCAGCCATCGTAGAGATCCTGCGCGAGCCCGCTGATCCGGGCCGACACACCGACCACCGTCGGGCAGGGCTCCAGATCGGTGTAGACCAGCCGTTCCATGGCCGGCAGCCCCTGTGCCGCGGCGGACCCATCCGCCACGCGGGCCGGGTCGCGCTGCGCCTCCTCCGGCAGGGACATCAATGCATCCAGACCACGGCCGACGAAGTTCTTCTTGTCAGGCCAGAAATTGACCCGCAGCGCGGCGCCCAGCTGCTCGACAGGACCGAATTGATAGCTGTCCAGCGGTGCCCAGGCGAGCCACGCCTCCCGCAGCGCGTCCCTGATCTCCGCATCGCTCACAGCGCCGTCGCAATATGCAACCGCGGTGGCCTCGAGCCGGCCGGCTGCGACGCGAAACCGGTCGAACTGCCGATCCAGCACCGCCAGGGCGCGTTCGGTCACCGCGTCATGATCGGTACCACCCGTCATTTCCGGCGCCGTATCTGGCATGTCCGACTGCGCGAACGCCCCGGGAGATAGGGCGATGGCACAGGAAATGGCGGCGAGAATGCGGATCATCACGAAACTCCGGGCGGGATTGTGTGCAGTTTCCGAAGGTGGCTGCCTGCGGCAATCGTGGGCGCCCGAACGGATGCGCCGACAGTGCCGTCTTGTCGGAGCGTCGGCAAGGCCCTTCTTCCGCGCTCCAGGGGGGTCGCCACGCGGCCCGCGGATTGCCACCCCCTCGGCCCGAGCGCGTGAACCTTTGCGGGTCAGCTCCTCGCGCGGGGCAGGCGTGCACCCGGGCAATCAGGTCATTTGGACCGCGTCGGGCCGAGGCCTATGAACGCCACTTCACAATGCCCGTTCGCCAGCGCGGCCCCGATGGACCCACGACTGTCCGAAAGCCCACGGCGACGAGGAGCGCCCGCCTCGCGGACGGTCCCTTCGTGGTTCCGACAAGCGCGACACCCCCGTCGATGATCACCGCAGAAGAGGTCACGCAGCGCTCCCGAGGGCATGCGCAGCAGTCCGGATGGCGCGGATGTTCTCGCCGTAAACCGATGCGTTTTTCACCGAACCGCCCCGGAAAACGGCGGAACCCGCGACCAGCACATCCGCACCCGCGCCGACAACGAGCGGCGCGGTGGTCGGGTCGACGCCCCCGTCGATCTCGATATGGATGGGGCGGTCTCCGATCATTGCGCGCAGGCGGCGGATCTTCGCAGTCATGTCGATAAACCTCTGGCCGCCAAAGCCGGGATTGACCGTCATGACACAAATGAGGTCGACCAGATCGAGCAAATGCCCAACGGCCTCGGCCGGTGTCCCCGGGTTGAGGGCAACGCCCGCCTTCATCCCGGCGGCGCGGATCGCCTGCAGCGTTCGGTGAATATGTGGACCCGCTTCGAGATGCGCAGTCAGGATGTCCGCTCCGGCCTCCGCATAGGCCTCGATAAAGGGGTCGACGGGCGCGATCATCAGGTGCACGTCCATCACGGTCGTCACATGGGGGCGAAATGCCTTCACAGCCGGCGGGCCGAAGGTGAGGTTCGGCACGAAATGGCCATCCATCACGTCCACATGCACCCAATCGGCGCCCTGACCCTCGATGGCGCGGATCTCCTCGCCGAAGTTGGCGAAATCCGCCGAGAGGATCGACGGGGCGATCTTGATGCTGCGGTCAAAGGTCATGTGGGTTCTCCCTGCCGTGGCGGCCTGTCCACATCGAGCCCGCCCTCGAAAACGCGGCTGGCCCGGATATCCGGTGCGCCGATCGTACTAAGATCGTCGGCCGTGAGCGGCCCCTTGCATTCGGCAAACAGCCGGTTCGCCTGCCGCAACCGCGCGCGGTCCAACGCGTTGCGCAGGGATCTGGCATTCGCGAAATGCGGTTGCTGGCGCCGAAGAGCTATGTACTCGCCCAGCGCCGCCCGGGCGCCGGTGTCGAGACGATAATTCTGACCCGCGAGCATTTGCTCGGCGATCCCCATGAGTTCGCCATCGGCATAGTCCGGAAAATCGACGTGATGCGCGATCCGCGAGCGAAACCCCGGATTTGCACCAAAGAACCGGTCCATCCGGTCGGCATACCCCGCCATGATCACCACCAGGTCGTCGCGGGTGTTCTCCATCACCTGCAGCAGGATCTCGATCGCCTCCTGCCCGTAATCGCGCTCGTTGTCGGGTTTGTAGAGGTAATAGGCCTCGTCGATGAAGAGCACGCCCCCCATCGCCTTCTTGAGCACTTCCTTGGTCTTGGGCGCGGTATGGCCGATATATTGCCCCACCAGATCGTCGCGGGTCACGCTCACCAGATGCCCCTTGCGCACGTAGCCGAGGCGATGCAGCAGCCCCGCCATTTTCAGTGCCACCGTGGTCTTTCCCGTTCCCGGGTTGCCCGTGAAGCACATGTGCAGCGTCGGCGTGTCCTGGCTCAGCCCCATGTTGCGCCGCGCCCGGTCTACCAGCAACAAGGCCGCGGTTTCACGGATACGCCGCTTGACCGGTTCGAGCCCGACCAATTCCTCGTCCAGTTCGCGCAGCACGTCGTCAACACCGGAAGCTTCGTATTCCGCTGCAAGGTCCACTGTCGTTGGGACGGCCTCGGCTGCCTCGATCTCGGGGTCTGGTTTCATCCGGCGGCTCCTTCTTCTGTCCGAAAATATCCCGGGGGGGGTGCGGGGGGCGCGAAGCCCCCCGCCTGCGGACTCACCGCCGCACGTCCCACGCATATTTCTGGCTGCGGCCCACGAAATCCGTCCGTTGCATGTGGATCGTGGGTTCCGTCCCGGGGCGGTTCACGATGAAGGACATCTTCACCGATTCCACGCCCCTGGTGTCGTCAAAGGCATTGAGACGGATGTAGGCGTCGGGATGCGCCTTGCGGCATTCGTCAAGCTCCATCATCACGCCCTTGGCGTCGCGCAGGTCGAACATCGGGTTGCCCCACATCTCCCAATAGGTGTTTCGGGGATGGGGATCGTCGGTATATTCCACCCCGATCGCCCAGTCATTGGCGAGGCAATATTCCACCTGTGCGGTGATCTGGACATCGTCGAGATCGGGCAGGAACGAGAAGCAGCCCTGGGTGATACGCATCTGAATTTTCTCCTTTTCTTGCCCGGATCACATGGCCGGGGTTTCGACTGGCACGAAATCGGACGTGTCGGTCGAGGTGTAGTTGAAGGTGATATTGCCCCAGGTATCGAGCGCGGCCTCGAGCGGCTTGCACCACTTGGCGGCCTCGCGCAGGATCTCCGGACCTTCGTTCCTGATGTCGCGCCCCTCGTTGCGGGCCAGCACCATCGCCTCCAGCGCCACGCGGTTGGCCGTGGCACCGGCCTGGATGCCCATCGGATGGCCGATCGTGCCGCCGCCGAATTGCAGCACCACATCATCGCCGAAAAGGTCGATCAGCTGGTGCATCTGGCCGGCATGGATGCCGCCGGAGGCCACCGGCATGACCTTTTTCAGATCGGCCCAGTCCTGCTCGAAGAAGATCCCGCGCGGCAGGTCCACTTCGTTATGAGTCTCGCGGCAGACATTGTAGAAGCCCTGCACGGTGAGCGGGTCGCCCTCCAGCTTGCCCACGGCGGTACCGCAATGGAGGTGATCGACGCCCGCAAGCCGCAGCCATTTGGCGATCACCCGGAAGCTGATCCCGTGGTTCTTCTGCCGCGTGTAGGTTCCATGTCCGGCGCGGTGCATATGCAGGATCATGTCGTTCTGCCGGCACCATTCGGAGATCGACTGGATCGCGGTCCAGCCGATGATCAGGTCCACCATCACGATGACCGAACCAAGCTGCTTGGCAAACTCGGCGCGGGCATACATCTCCTCCATTGTGCCGGCGGTGATGTTGAGATAATGCCCCTTCACCTCGCCGGTGACGGCCGAGGCATGGTTGACCGCCTCCATGCAGTAAAGGAAACGGTCGCGCCAATGCATGAAGGGCTGCGAGTTGATATTCTCGTCATCCTTCATGAAATCGAGCCCGCCCTTGAGCCCTTCATAGACCACACGGCCATAGTTCTTGCCCGAGAGCCCGAGCTTGGGCTTGGTGGTGGCGCCCAGAAGCGGCTTGCCGAACTTGTCGAGCCGCTCGCGCTCGACGATGAGCCCGGTGGGCGGCCCCTTATAGGTTTTCACATAGGCCGCCGGGAAACGCATATCCTCCAGCCGCGCCGCCCTGAGCGGCTTGAAGGAGAAGACATTGCCGATGATCGAGGCCGTCAGGTTGGCGATGGAGCCTTCCTCGAACAGGATCAGGTCATAGGCGACATAGGCGAAATACTGGCCCTCCTGCCCCGGCACCGGCTCCACGCGATAGGCCTTGGCGCGGTAGCTGTCGCAGGCCGTCAGCCGGTCGGTCCAGACCACGGTCCAGGTGGCGGTGGAGCTCTCGCCGGCAACGGCGGCGGCGGCTTCGATCGGGTCCACGCCCTCCTGCGGCGTGATCCGGAAAAGCGCCAGAACGTCGGTGTCCTTGGGGACGTAATCGCCGTCCCAATAGCCCATCTGGGCGTATTTCAGCACACCTGCCGAATAGCGCTTCTTCTTGTCGGTGATCTCGATGGATGTCTCGGGCTTGTTCATGGGGTCCTCCCTCTCTGTCTCGATCAGGCCGCGCGGGCCGTGGCGGGATGCGGGTCGAGCCGGCCCGCGGCGTAGCGCGCGGCCATGTCATCCATCGGGATGATGCGAATGGCGCTCGCATGACCGGCCGTGCCGAAGCGTTCGAACCGGTCGCGGCAGAGCGCCTGCATGGCATCGCGCGCGGGTTTCAGGAATTTGCGCGGGTCGAACTCGCTCGGGTTCTCCTGCGCGATGCGGCGGAACTGGCCGGTCATGGCCATCCGGCAATCGGTGTCGATATTGACCTTGCGCACGCCGTGGCGGATGCCGCGCTCGATCTCCTCCACCGGCACGCCATAGGTCTGGGGCATCTCGCCGCCATGGGCGTTGATGATGTCCTGCATCTCCTGCGGCACCGAGGAGGAACCATGCATCACCAGATGGGTGTCCGGCAGGCGCGCATGGATCGCCTCGATCACCTCCATGGCGAGGATGTCGCCGGTGGGCTTGCGGCTGAACTTGTAGGCGCCGTGGCTGGTGCCGCAGGCAATCGCCAGCGCGTCGACCTTGGTATGGGCCACGAACTCGGCCGCCTGATCCGGATCGGTCAGGAGCTGGTCCTCGGAGAGCTTGCCGACAGCGCCATGGCCGTCCTCGGCATCACCCACGCCGGTCTCCAGGCTGCCCAGCACGCCCAACTCACCCTCCACCGAGGCGCCGACCCAATGCGACATCCGGCTCACCCGCTCGGTGATGGTGGCGTTGTAGTCGTAGGAGGCAGGCGTCTTGCCATCGGCCTCCAGCGAGCCATCCATCATCACGCTGGTGAAGCCATGCGCGATGGCGGTCATGCAGGTGGCCTCGTTGTTGCCGTGGTCCTGATGCATGCAGATCGGGATATTCGGGTAGACCTTCGCCAGCGCCTCTACCATCTTGGCCAGCATGATGTCGGTGGCATAGCCGCGCGCCCCGCGCGAGACCTGCATGATGACCGGCGCGTCGACCTCCTGCGCAGCCTCCATGATCGCCTGACCCTGTTCCATGTTGTTGATATTGAAGGCCGGCACGCCGTAGCCATGCTCGGCGGCATGGTCCAGCAGCTGGCGCAGGGTGATTAATGGCATCGTGTTCCTCCCGTTGAATTGCTCAAAGCGCCGGGGTCAGGCGCGGGCACGCGCGACCTGTCGGCGCGCGGCTTCGGCCACGGCCACCGGCGTGATCCCGAAGTGGCGATAGAGTTCCTCGGCAGGCGCGGAGGCGCCGAAACCGCTCATGCCGACGAAGCCGTCATTGCGTTCCAGCAGCACTTCCCAGCCCTGACGCACCGCCGCTTCCACCCCGACACGCGGCCCCACGCCGCGCACGGAAAGGCGGTAGTCGGCAGGCTGGGCCGCGAATAGCTCGAAACTCGGCGCTGAAACGACGGCGGCACGCAGCCCCTCGGCGGCCAGCAGTTCGGCCGCTTCCATCGCGATCTCGACTTCGGACCCTGTGGCGATCAGCGTCACATCCCGTCCACCGGCCGGCTCGCGCAGAACGTAGGCGCCCCGGGCGACCATGTTGGTTTCCGTATGTGACCGGCGCAATGTCGGCAGGCCCTGGCGCGACAGGCAGAGCGCCGTGGGTGTCGATCCGGAGCTGGCTGCAATCTCCCAGGCCTCCGCCGTTTCCACCGCATCGGCGGGGCGAATGACGGTCAGGTTCGGCATGGCCCGCAGCGACGCGATGGTTTCCACTGGCTGGTGGGTCGGGCCATCCTCGCCGAGGCCGATGGAATCATGGGTCAACACGTAGGTGACGGGTTGCTCCATCAGAGCCGAAAGGCGGATCGCGGGGCGGCAATAGTCGGCGAATACCAGAAACGTGCCGCCGTAGGGTTTCAGCCCGCCGTGCAGCGAAATGCCGTTCATCGCCGCCGCCATGGCATGTTCGCGCACGCCGTAGTGGACGTAGTCGCCAGAATAGTCATCGCGCGTGACGGAGGTCATCCCGCCCGACCTGGTGTTGTTCGAGCCCGTCAGATCGGCGGAGCCTCCGACTGTATTGGGAAGTGTTCCATTCACCACTTCCAGCGCCATCTGCGATGCCTTCCGCGTCGCCACCTTCGGCGCATCCTTGGAAAGCCGTTGCTTGTGGGCGCGAATGGCCTCCGACAGAGCCGAGGCATCCACCGGAGCATGTGCGGCCTCGAACGCTTCCCGAGATGGCGCAGCGGCAAGGCGCGATTCCCATGCGGTTCGGGTCGCGGCGCCGCGTGCGGCGACAGCGCTCCAGGCATCGTAGACCGCGTCGGGGATCTCGAACGCTGCGTGGGGCCAGCCGAGCGCCTCGCGGGTCGCAGCGACTTCATCCTCACCCAATGGCGCACCGTGGGTGGCAGAGCTCCCCTGCTTGTTGGGGGCGCCGAAACCGATAACCGTCTTGCAGGCGATCAGCGACGGGCGGGCGTCGGTGCGTGCCGCCTCGATGGCGGCGGCAATCGCCTCCTTGTCGTGGCCGTCGACAGCCTGCACGTGCCAGCCCGCTGCGGCGAACCTTGCTTGCTGGTCAGTCGAGGTGGAAAGCTCCGTCGCGCCGTCGATGGTGATCGCATTGTCATCCCAGAAAACGATCAGCCGTGCGAGGCCGAGGTGCCCCGCGAAATCGATGGCCTCATGGCTGATCCCTTCCATCAGGCAGCCGTCGCCCGCAAGGACATAGGTGTGATGGTCTACCAGATCGTCGCCGAACCGCGCGTTCATCATCCGCTCGGCGAGCGCCATGCCCACCGCCGTGGCGACCCCCTGTCCCAACGGGCCGGTGGTGGTCTCGATGCCCTTGGCGTGGCCAAATTCGGGATGCCCGGCTGTCCGGTATCCGAACTGGCGGAAGTTCCGGAGCTGGTCGATACCCATGTCGTCATAGCCGAGCAGGTGATTGATCGCATAGACAAGCATCGAACCGTGCCCTGCACTCATGACGAAGCGGTCGCGGTCGGGCCAGCGATCTTCGGCCGGATCAAGCTTGATGAACCGGTTGAAGAGCACGGTGGCGACGTCGGCGAGCCCCATCGGCGCACCGGGGTGGCCGGAGTTGGCGGCCTGAACGGCATCCATCGAAAGCGCGCGAATGGCATTGGCCATCTGGTCTTCGATCGTGCCTTGAAGCGGCGACTGGACGTTCATTTGCGGTCTCCTCTGGCGCGGCGGGATTCCTGAACAAGCCGGATGACCATGGGCGTGAAGATGAGCTGCATGGCGAGATCGAGCTTGGAGCCGGGGATCACGATGGAATTCGCCCGGGTCATCCAGGAGTTCTGGATCATCGACGTGAGATACGGGAAATCGATACCCCTCGGGTTCTTGAAGCGGATCACCACGAGGCTTTCGTCCGGCGTGGGAATCCAGCGCGCGACGAACGGGTTCGAGGTATCCACCACCGGAACCCGCTGGAAATTCACGTCCGTTTCGGTGAATTGCGGGCAGATGCAATGCACGTAGGCGTGCATCCGGCGCAGGATCGTATCGGTCACAGCCTCGGTGGAGTAACCGCGACTGGAACGGTCCCGGTGGATTTTCTGGATCCACTCCAGATTGATCACCGGCACCACACCGATCTTGAGATCGGCCAGGGCCGAGAGGTTGACCTTGTCATTGACGACGGCCCCGTGCAGCCCTTCGTAAAAGAGCAGGTCCGCGCCGGGTTCAAGATCACGCCATTTGGTAAAGTGGCCGGGCGGTGTACCGAACTTCTCCGCCTCCGCGTCGTCATGCACATAGGTGCGGGTTTTACCGGTGCCCGTCTCGCCAAAGCTGCGGAAGACCTCTTCCAGCTTGTCCAACGCGTTCGCGTCGTAGGAAAAATGGCTGAATGTGTCGTTGCCGGCGTCCTTGTGCGCCTGCATCTGGGCGCGCATTTCCGCGCGGTCGTAGCGGTGGAAGGCATCCCCTTCGATCATGCTCGCCGTGATCCCCTCGCGGCGAAAGATCTGTTCGAAGGTCGTCTTGACCGTTGTGGTGCCGGCACCGGAAGAGCCGGTCACCGAGATGATCGGGTAGGTCTTGCTCATTTTCGTTGCTTTCTCAGGCCCGGAAGAGACCCCGGTTTCCAAACAATGCCGAGACGTCCTGTTCCGACAGGTCGTGGTAGGCGGCCACGCGTTCGACCTTGGCACGCGTACCGAAGACGAATGGTGTGCGCGCATGCAACTCACGGGCGGTCTGGCCCATGATCGGCACGCTTCCGTTGGTTGCCGCACCGCCGGCTTGCTCCATCAGGAAAGCAATGGGCGCGCATTCGTATACCACCCGAAGCCGCCCGCGCTCGTATCCCGGTCGCGCGTCTGAGGGATAGAGGAAGATCCCGCCCCGGCTCATGATCCGGTGAGTTTCGGCCACCAGGGAGGCGACCCAACGCATGTTGAAGTTTTTGCCGCGCGGACCATCGATGCCAGCCAGGCAATCGTCGATATAGGTCCGGACCGGTTTCGGCCAGTGCCGGTAATTCGAGGCGTTGATCGCGAACTCGCTCGACACCTCCGGAATGGTTTTTGCAGCATCCGTCAGGCAGAAACGATCGGTCTCGGGGTCCAGCACGTATTGCTGAACGCCGGCGCCGAAGGTGAGCATCATCTGGGTCTGCGGCCCGTAGATCACATAGCCCGCCGCAACCTGTTCGGATGCCGGGCGCAGAACGCTCGTGACGCCGTCATCCGTCGCGTCGAAGAGAGAGAAGATAGTGCCAATCGAGACGTTGACGTCGATGTTGGACGATCCGTCGAGCGGGTCGATGGCCAAAGCGAACGCGCCGTCGGCGTCCAGCGGTGCGACCGTGTCGCGCTCTTCGGAGGCATACCAGCGAATGCCGGTGCCTTTCAGCGCATCGGCGAATGCCTCGTCGGCCAGCACATCCAGCGCTTTCTGTGTATCGCCATCGGTGTTCTCGCCGACCTCGTGGCCGAGCGATTGCCCGAGCGCGCCGCGGCGGACCGTGTGGGACAGGTTTCGCGCCACCCGCGCTATCGCATCCACAGGGGCACGCAACCGCTCGGGCACAAGGTTGAGTTGGATGGAACTTGCTGCCTCCAGCATCGCGGCCTCCCCTCCGGCGACTTCGGAACAGGTTCCATAATCCCCAAGTGGATATATAAGGAAATTTAAAAGATCGTAATTCGAATTAGGATAAATTTAATGAAGAGGCTCAACGCGCTGACGTTCAAACAGTTGCGGGCGTTGCGGGCAGTGACCCGGCTTCGGTCCATCAGCCGCGCGGCGGACGAACTCGCGCTGACGCCGCCTGCCGTCCACAGCCAACTCAAGGCGCTGGAGGAGAACTTCTCCTGCGCCATGCTCCATCGCGACGGTCCGGATGCCTTCCTGCCCACGCCCGAGGGGGCCGCACTGTTGACCGCGTTCGACAAGGCGGAGGTTGGCCTGCAGCAGGGAATCCACACGATTGACGCGTTGCAAAAGGGTCAAGCCGGCTCCGTGGTACTGGGGGTCGTCAGCACGGCGAAATACTTCGCGCCACTGGTTGTGGCGCAATTGAAACGGGACCTGCCAAATGTTGAGGTGGTTCTCAAGGTCGGCAACCGGGAATTCATGATGGCCGGCCTGAACGACGGCGCCTTCGATCTGGCATTGATGGGTCGCCCGCCGCGGACACCCCCGCTGACGGCGACCGCGCTTGGGGACAATCCGCATGTGCTGATCGTACCTCCGAACCACCGGCTGGTGCGGCTGGACAGGATCGCCCCCGAGGACATTCTCGCCGAACCCTTCATCACGCGCGAGCAAGGTTCCGGCACACGCGGGTTGACGGAGCAGTACCTGCGCAACCTTGATCTGGGTGAGCCCGATCATCTTGTAGAAATGCCATCGAATGAAACGATCAAGCAGTCCGTGATTGCCGGGCTCGGCATCTCGATCCTGTCGCGGCACACGGTTGCAGAGGAACTCCACACCGGCCGGCTCGTTTCTCCGAATGTCGCCAACCTCCCAATCGTTCGCAAATGGTACCTGCTCCGGCCGGCGGATCGCCCCCTCAGCGGAGCGGTCGAAAAAGTGCACGACCATATCGTTGCATCAATTGGTGAGATCTTTGAAAGCGGCTTGTCCTGAGATTGGTGGCCACATCATCACGGACGCGCTGGTATTCCTGCATGCTTGCAGCATAGTCTGGCCGCGACGGTCGGTCGGCCGGCATCACGATCATAAATTCGGAAAGGTAATCCGATGAGTTCCCTCGTCTATATCCTGAACGGCCCGAACCTGAACCTGTTGGGCAGGCGACAGCCGGAGATATACGGCTACGATACGATGGACGACGTGGAACGGAACTGCCGCGAGGTTGCAGGGGCTTTCGGCCTCCAGATCCGCTTCCTGCAGTCCAATCACGAGGGCGAATTGATCGATTGGATTCACGAGGCGCGGGAAGACGCGGGCGGCATCGTGATCAACCCGGCTGCCTTCAGTCACACAGCCATCGCGCTCCTGGACGCGCTCAACACGTTCGAAGGTCCGGTCGTCGAGGTTCACATCAGCCAGATTCACAAGCGGGAGTCCTTTCGCCACCAATCCTATGTCAGCCTTCGGGCCGATGCGGTGATGGCTGGCCTTGGTGTGAATGGGTATCCGCTTGCGGTTCGTCATATGGGCCACCTCATTGGGTCGGTCTGACGCCGGCGAGCCGAATTGAACGGGAGGTGAGTGGATGGAGCTCGAGGCAATGGCCGGACATCTGATCCGGCGCCTGCACCAGCACTCGGCACATGTCTTCCAGCTTCATGCGCGGGAGAGCGGTGTCGACCTGACGCCCGTACAATACGCGGCGATGGACACGATCAACCGTTCTCCCGGAATCGCCCAGGCGGGTATGGCGGCACGCATCGCCTATGATCGCGCGACGGTTGGCGGCGTGATCGAGCGTCTCATCGACAAGGGATATGTCGCACGAGCCGTCAGTCGAAGAGATCGGCGCGCGCGCGAACTGACGCTGACCGCAGAGGGCCGGCGGGTCCTGTGTGCCTTCCGGCCGGCCGTTGAAGCGCTACAACTGGAGATCCTGCCTGGCCTAACGAATGACGAACGGAGCGAGTTCCTCGCCCTCGCCCGCAAGGCACTCGTTGCAACCGCATCCGACGGAGCGGACACCTGATCGTATCCGGATTTTCTGACGCTCGGGCAAGCCGGGTCCAGCCCCCAAAACCGATGGGCGCATTGCCAGAGCATATCAACGGGTTAGGTGCATCACGTGCGGCACTTCTGACACCGGTAAATTCGCAACGCGGCGGCGTCGATAGCAGGTGACCTGTCTTGTTCCGAATTCTGGAGCGGGCGGCGGGAATCGAACCCGCGTCATTAGCTTGGAAGACAAGTGCGGACAATTTAAATTTCCATACAAAAACAAATATATATCAACGCGAACTCGCCAACTTTGCAGGCAATGTGCAGGAAACGAATTCTTGGAGCGGGCGACGGGAATCGAACCCGTATCTCTTGCTTGGAAGGCAAGGGTCTTACCATTACACAACGCCCGCGCAGTAAGCGGCAGGGATATTTCATGTGGAATGGGTCGTCAAGCCGTCTACGTCTGTTGGGATGTCTATGTAGTACTGCAAGGCTCAGAACCGACCGGTTCACCAACTGCGAAATGCGCTAACCAGACGTCGGCCGAGTACGGAACTTTGCACGCGCAACATGACATCAAATCGACGCTATCGGCCCATTGCCGTCGTTCCGCAGACAGGGCTTCGCTGCGGCGCAGCTTCCCCGAACCGGTCATCCGTCGCGGCGTGCAGCATGGTTTTTCAGGTCAAGGTCGGCAGTGCGGGACATTGCTGCCGTCGGCCTGATCTGGCCAGGCAGTCGGTTCCCCGCGCAAAGGGGTCGTTCGCACCGGTCAGCAGCATTGTGCGTGCAGCATCACTCGCTGAACCGGAAGCTGCCATTGAAGGTCGGCGCCGCGAAGGTCGCTGAGAGCCCATAGCTTCGGATGCTGCGGCTTGGACCAACAACTACTAATCGAACAAAAGCCGACGTAGGACGTGGAACGAACGGCCCATACAACACGCCCGCCACCTAATGCAGATACTGCGCTCTCAGAGCGCGCTGCCGACCCAAACGATGATTCCATCAAAATTGGTGGACTTCCCGTTCTCATCGATTGCATTTGTTGAAATTCCGCTGATGTCCTAATTACCTGACGGAGATTCTTCGCATCGGTCGGTCCTGCATCAAGAAGGTGCGTCGACGCTCAATAAGACCCGAACAAGCGATTGAATTTTGCGAACACCCGTCTTGTCGAACATGCGCTGAAGTTGTGTTCGAACAGTGTTGATGCTGACGTCAAGGCTGTCGGCCGCTGCCGAAAGCTCGTGTCCCTCAATTAGCAAATGGGCCAAACGGCATTGGGCTGGACTTAGTCCATAGATCGCTTCTGCCATGTCCAGCCGTTTATTGGTACGCATCTGGTCGTCAAATGAAACGAAAATGCGGCCGTCTTCCGGAAAGACCCAACAATACAGCAGAATGCCATCATCGCTTTCGCCCAATCCCACGGGTAGTGATTCATATATCTCAGACCTGGGATCGACTTGGGTCTCCAGGGCGCGCGCGACACGCGATAGAGCCTTTTGCAGCTTGGCGTCATACGAGCGCTTTCGTGCTCGCAATTTCCCCGCGGCGATCACCAGTCCGGTTTGTTCTTGCATGCGCGACCGTGCACCTGAGTTCATCCACACGACCCGACCTTCTGTGTTCACTTGAATGCGCGGCGTATCGACGTGCTCGAAACCGGGTTTCAAAAGCGCCATGCACGCGATCTTCCACTGACCGTCCACGCGATGGAAGATCTTCAGCTCATGTTGCAGACCTGAGATGCGAAACTTCTGATCATTCGACATGCCGGTTTGGTCGTAAAGAACCCAAGCCATATCGGTGCCAATAACGACGGTAAAGTTTTCCCAGCGTAGGCAGTCTTCTAATCTGCGAGGGCCGCTCGGGGGATGGCGTTCAAACCCGGCTTTTGCCTGTGCCAGAACGTCTTCCCATCCGCGGATCACCTTGGTCCCGACTTGGGCCCACGCCACCATCCGTGCGGTGTCTTCGGTCTGAACCCAATGACTGGCCAAAGCGTCAATATCGCCATCTAAGAATGCCTGCGCTTCTGCCCGCATGACGGCAAGAATTTCTTCCTCCTCGGTTTCTTGTTCAGACATGAAAGTTGCCTCCGCTGGCCAGCCTATTGCCTCCTGAGTGTGGTTCCGAATCCTAGCTGGACAGACGATCGGTCGCCATCCCACCCTTGAATGCGTTCCGCAAGGTGCGAGAAATGATCGATCTCACACGAACGGCCTTTAGACGGGCAATCCAGCCGCGTACCATTGCATTCTGCTCTGCGCGTATGAAGGCCGCATCGGTGTAGCCAAGGCCGTAGTTCGGGTTTATTAGGTGCGCCCCAGCGAGTCCGTAGATATCCATGATCGTCTCCTTCGATTTGAATGAGACGAAGTTAGACCAAGATCCTTATGGTTCTTGTCATGCCCAGGTATGACAGTCGCGTATTTTTCTTTGATTATCGGTCGACAGGGAAAAACTAAGAACTGGATCGTGTGCAGCGAGCCCAGTTTTTGACGGGCCACGCCAAACCACGTGTCGATGATCGACGGATTCTGAGTGGCAGTATCTTCATCAATCGCAATGGGTTGCGTTGTGCTGCAAGAACAGCCCGTACAGCAACCTCCAACGCGTCCTCTGATCCCATCCTTGTCCGCACTTCCACTGCCGGTGCCTGGCGGGTGTACTCGTCCAGAACCGTCAGCATCTTGTGTGACTGCCCCCTAAAACTGGGCCATTGTTTGAACCACGAAGGGGGGAGGAAGATGGCTCGGAAACGGTATTCGGACGAGGACGTCCTAAAGCTGCTGCGTGAGATTGAGCTGAAGCTGGCGGACGGAGATGATGTCCGAACAGCCTGTCGCTCGGTCGGTGTCAGCGATGCGACCTATTACAATTGGCGGCGTCGGTTCGGCGGGATGGGTAAGTCGCAGCTGTCGGAGCTGCGCGGCCTTGAGAAAGAGAACGCTCGGCTGAAGAAGATCGTGGCCGAGTTGGAACTCGACAAACTCATTCTCAAGGAAAGCCTGAACCACCTAAAGCCGAGGGCCTGACGACGAGCCAACTTCGTCAGGCCGTCATTCATACGCGTCAGAAACTCGCCACGTCCGAGCGCCGGACCTGCCAGGTGATAGGCTTGGCGCGTAGTTCAATGCAGTACCGAGCCGTCCAGAAGATCGACGATGAGCTACGGCTCGCCATGATCCGGCTGGCCAAGAGCTTTGGCCGGTACGGCTACCGCAAGGTGGCCGAACTGCTGCGGATCGAAGGGTGGCGGGTCAATCACAAGAAGATCGAGCGGCTCTGGGGCGAGGAGGGGCTCCAGCAACCACAACGCCACAAGAAGAAGCGACGCCTGTACCATGAGGACAGTTCGATCATCCGGTTGCGACCGACACATTCGGACCATGTGTGGAGCGTTGATTTCGTCCACGACAAACTCAGCAATGGCCGCAGTTACAAGATGCTGACAGTGCTGGACGAATACACCCGCCAGGCACTGGCAGTAGAAGTCCGCACCCGCATGGGTTCTGAGGATGTGCTGGAAGTCCTCTACGGGCTCTTCCTGCGCCATGGCAAACCCGAGTTCGTTCGGAGGGAAAATGGGCCGGAGTTCGCATCGGCGGCGACACGGGAATGGCTTGAGAAGGTCGGCGTGAAGCCCATCCGGATCTATCCGGGATCTCCTTGGGAAAACGGCTACAACGAACGGTTCAACGGAACCCGACGCCGCGAAGTCCTCAACGCCGAGTGGTTCACCACAACCAAACAGGCCCAAGTCATCATCAACTGCTGGCTCAAAGAGTACAACCACACTCGACCGCATCAGGCGCTCGGAATGCGCCCTCCAGTGCCAGAAACTCTAATCAGAAATGGCCCATAGAAATGGGGCTGGACAGTCTCCTGCCGATCCGTCGCGCCAAGGCGGTTCATCGCATTAGGTCAAGGTGCACGAGTGGCAGCTGTTGCCAACGGCTCATCGAAGCGTGAGAACTACAGCGAGAAAAAGAGGATGTTGTTGGGGGGTAGTTAAAATGCCGCAGAGAATAGCCATTGTTACAGGTGCAGCGAGAGGCATCGGACTTGCCACTGCACGCTTGTTGGTCAGTCAGGGAGCAGGCGTTGCACTGGTCGATCGAGATGCGGAGGAGCTTGCCAAGGTTGCCGAAAATCTAGGCCTCGCGCTGCCCTATGACGTGTCTGTCCCTGATCAAGTCGAGCAGATGGTTGATGATACGTTGAAGCACTTTGGCCGAATTGACACACTCGTCAACAACGCCGGAGTTGCAGATTTCGCGCCAATTGAAGGCACCACCTTTGAGCGTTGGCGGCGCGTCATGGAAACCAATCTCGATGGGGTCTTTCTTTGCTCGCAAGCGGCAACACCAGCTTTGCGGGCTTCGAAAGGGTCTATAGTAAATATTGCGTCAATCTCAGGTTTGCGCGCTTCGACGCTACGCGTCGCTTATGGCACGTCTAAAGCTGCCGTTATGCACTTAACTCAGCAGCAAGCCAGCGAACTGGGTGAATACGGAATCCGGGTCAACTGCGTTTGTCCCGGCCCTGTGCGTACGAAACTCGCGATGGCTGTCCATTCGCAAGAGATCATAGATGCGTATCATGATGCCATACCCTTGAACCGCTACGGCACAGAAGACGAAATTGCGCGGGTAATTGCCTTTCTCACATCTGATGATGCGAGTTATGTGACAGGGCAGATAATCTCTGTCGACGGTGGGTTCCAAAGCACAGGAATTGGCCTCCCAGCCTTGCGCCAATAGACATCAGCTTCGAGAAACCGGACATTCCCGTCAAGGTGCCGAGCGGCAGCTTCGTCCCGCAACCCGGTCATCTGCGCCGGTCGCGGCGAGTGACCGGAAACCGCCCTCCTTGAAGGATGCCGCGGTTGCGAACGGCGCTGGTGGACAACAATCGCGAACGGCTGCAGCGCGCGGACAGCTGCCGCACGCATTGGTTTCCCTTTCGTTTCCAACGTTTACATTGCTGACGTGGCCGAAATCGCTCCAACGTACCCTTTGCGCAATCAGCCGACCAACACGTCGGTTTGGGCGCTCGTCATGACAATCCCGACAGCTTTGCCGACCTTCGGGACGTCCGAGTCCTTTTGTCGGATGACCGGTTTGGCGTCAGCGTCGTTGGTGTCCGACCTCGCCCAGAACTAGTTCATCTCACGATTTTATGGGACTCACTCAGGGTACATCCAAAATGTCACTTCCCCTCGAATGATCTTTCCCACGAAGGCACATCCGTTCTCTGGATTGGAGAAGTGCAGCCATGACCTTGCGGCAAATGCTGTTGGCGAGAAGCCCAGAATGAGTGGGTTCAGCTCTTCCGTTGAGGTCGGTATCGATGCGCCGACGCTGGTCAACAGGGCGGACCGCGTAGGCTCCGAAAGGCTTGCGACCTGCATTGCATAAGCAATGTACTCTTCGTCCGCGCTGCAAGACAGTTCCACAAGCGCATTCTGATCGACAAGCGCATGCGTGAACTCATGGACAACAATGGCATCGAAATGCTCAGCCGCAGGAATTGCAGTCCAGGACTCCGAAGCTTTGTGAGCTTGCTCAAAGGCCTTCGGTTCCAGAAGTACAACCCGCCCTTTGCCCCGAAGGTAATGTCCAAAGCAACGGTTGTCAGGACTGCCCAATTGTTTTGAGAAAGAAATCGTTACCGGATTCGTTAGTTTGAGTTGGCATTTCTCGAGCATCGGAAGGACTGACGTCACGGTCTTGCAGATCCGAACCTGAAGTTCCTGATCGTCGGTGTCCACCAGCACAAGCGGCATCTCGCAGGATGATGTTCCCGCGTTTGCGCCAACCAAATGGAAAGCGCAAAGCAGCAGGGCAAACACGCCGATCAATTGCATTCTGGTCTCAGGTGTCACGGCGATACCTCCAACCTGAAATGAGTCTACGGTCCTTACGTAGGGTCAGCCATGACCTGCGTCATTGCTGATCCAACAGTGGCGTAAAGCACGTCTGTGTTGGTCAATCGCATCGATCCTGTGGGCCTCCGACTGACAACTCGGCGTACCCGACATCCATGAAGCAACGCCAATGGCAGGATTGTGCAGTCAGCCGACATGACCTGCAGATTGGTTCTGATCCGCGCATCACGGCAACTTAGCCGACTCTGCGGTCATTCTCGGTTGTGCAGCAATCCCCGTCGTGGTCGTCCGGTATCCAGCATGGCAATCAAGGACCGGACCTTCGCTGCGCCAAACATCAAAGGCGGCTCAGCGGACGAAGCTGCCTTTCGGCCAACGGTGGTCGACTGGCGTTACCTGCGCTTTGCTACCGGCCACGGCGCAAGAGCCCTTCGCAACTGCAGCATCTCCGCCACTGCCGAAAGCGGCCATTCATGGTCAGAGCGGTAAAGGGTCGTGACGAGCCTCTGCCGGTTGTCAGACGAGATGTCAGTCAAGCTTGTAGGGCAGTGAGTTCGCGTCAAGCTTGGGGTGTTTGCTACGGCATACGCACCCTGATTAGGCGTGGTTCGTCTGCGCCGGGTTGGAGCAAGATGAATAGGTTGGCAAAGTCTGTCTGGCTAATTGTGATTTCATTAAATGCGCCAAGGCTCTCAAGAATACCCGGGATAGTTTCGGCATGACCGACAACAAGAACAATGTCCTCTTCGTGGTCGAAACTGAGCATGTCGGTCAGACCAGTCGTATCCGCCCGGTCGACCGAGTGAGTAGGCAGCCCCAGTCTATTGGCTATGATGTTCCCTGTTTCCTTTGTGCGCTTCGCATCTGAAGTAACCACAACGTCAAGCTCGACATGTTGGAGCATTTCTGCCCACGCAGCGGCTCTCGCTTTGCCCTCATCGCTAATCGAGGGATCTGCTCCGTTGAGTTCCTTTTCTGCATGGCGAATGACGTAGACTGCTTCTTGCGCGGCAGCAGTAAACGACACCGTGATCACAGCCAGAAAGGTCGAAACTAGAACTCGCATTCCCATCTCTTCCGCAACACTTCCCGAAGACTAGCAGGTGAGCACGCCCCGGCCAATCGCCGGGCCTTCATTACTCGCGGACCAGCAAAGGCAGCAACGGTCCCGCTGACTTGCCCTTGGTGTGAACCGACGCGAACGTCCGGTTTTCTCGCACACTGACAGCCGTTGAATGAGCCCAGCACGAAATGCCGCACTGCCAAGAATGGCTGTTAGGTCGACAAAGCTGCCGAGTTGGCCACAGCGAGCGCCCACACTGACGTGTTGGTCGGCTGACTGCGCACACCGGATATCCAGGCAGATACTGCTCTTCGCATCCGCGGCATTAAATCAAATGTCGGGACAGTCCCGAAGCAGTCACTGGAACTCAGCTTTGCCAATTTCGGCTCCAAGGACGAAGGGACCTTCACCCTGCAAATTCGATTACGTCGAGGAGAAGTGAAATGGCGGCGCGTCGCTTTGGTGGAGAACCCATCAATTGCATCTATTGCGCCTGACTTGCCTTCGGCAGACCGGCAGCAATCCAGCTTTCAATCAGCTCGATCTGATCGTCAGCCAGCGGGCGGCTTAGAAATGGCATCCGTGGCACGCTCTCACCGCGCAGCCTCCGGATCAACTCGCTGCCGGAGGGGTCGCCGGGAATCAGCACAACGCCCCGCTCGCTGCCGATCAGGGCGGCAGCATAATTATCCAGCCGCAAGCCCTTCGAGGCACCGGAAACTGCCGAGTGACACATCACGCACCGCTCGGTGAAGATCGCACTAACTTCGGTCCAGCCGGGCGACGCGGCGCTTCCAGCGGTCGCCACGCAGGGAAGGAAGACGAGCAGCGCAAGCGCCCGGTTTAGCCACCTTGGCCTCATCGGCGATTTCCTTCGTCACAAATCGTCTGCATCGGCTCTTTCCAGCATGAAGTCCCTGCCAAGATACCGCAATTGAGTCGGAATCCGTGCTAGAATGATACGTCCGGCGCGGTTGCTTTACCTGCGCAACGGTACCCTTGGGAGGACAATCATGAAAAAATCAGCAATACTGACTGTAGTGGCCACCTGTGTTCCGATGGCCCTATCGGCCGCGGATGTCGATCTGGACGAAATGCGCGCCAACGTTGAAAAATACAAGGATATCAATGTCGCATTGGCGGATGGCTACGTCACCCCCGACAACCATTGCGTTTCGGCCAAGGGTGAGGGCCTGCCGCCAGAATTGGGTGCGATGGGCATTCACTACATTCACCCAGCGATGCTCAAGGTCACCAGCACCGAACCGCGCGTAAACGGAGACTCCACCCATACCGACTGGTCCCAACCTTCGATCCTAATTTACGAACCACAGGCTGACGGCTCGCTGGAACTGGTCGCGGTCGAGAACCTCGTGTTCGAAGCGGCTTGGGATGCCGCCGCGAATGGCGAAGAGTTGGTGTTGAACGGCCGTGCCTGGGATCACATGGCAGACGACCCCAACACGCCAGGCGACGAGGCGCACGGCTTCATGCCGCATTACGATCAACACGTCTGGCTATTCCGGGAAAACCCAATGGGCGTCTTGATGCCGTTCAATCCCAACGTCACCTGCGACCACGCCGTGCACTGATCACAATTTGCACAGGAATACGATCTGGCTAAGCGCCCACGGGCGCTCAGTCACGATCTGGTCAGCGGTGACGAGCCCGGAACGCAAGAGGAGGGCATAGCAAATCAGTTGGGTTACGTGGGTGGTTCTTCCAGCATCTCTGCTAGAAACTTGTTGGACACATGAACGCTGATGATCTCGGTGGTCCCGCCGCCTGCGGTTAGAACCTTGTGCGGGGTGTTGGCTGGTATGACCAGAATATCGCCCTCTGAAACCTCCGTGCGTTCGTTTCCGACAATAACCTGTGCCCGGCCTTGGCGCACGATATACACTTCATCATACGGGTGTTTGTGAAGCGGCGGCCCCTTTCCGGCTTCACGGACCTCGTTAAAAAGAAACGAGACGTCGGTCTGGACCGCATGACCCTCCAGTTTTCCGTTCCAGCCTTCCCCAGAGGCCCAATCAGACCGCCGCAAAATTATCTGTGCCATTGCCAACCTCCAGCATGAATGCAGAGTACAATATCACACTTCATCGGCGGCTTTGTCCGCTGACCCGACCTTGGTAGGGGCGGTCGCGAACGTCCGGTTCCCTTCCGACTGTACAGCTATTGAACGACTGAGGCTGGAAATGCTGCGCGGCCGAGAATGGCGGCAAGGTCGGCACACCTGCCGTTTCGTGACTGGGCGTGTCGCCACCGATATCGTGACGCGGTTTGCGTCGGTAGCGCCAAGGTGCTTATCTTGAAGGGTGTCATCGTCCTTGCACAGGCGTTCAGCGGAGGCCCTCTATGAGCTCAACGTCCGAACTTCTCACCAATCTGCATGCTCTGGTCCGGTCGCTCGAGGAAATGCGCAACGAGGTAAGTGCCGAGTTGATGCGGCCGGATGGCGCCGCGTCTTTGAAGTCGTCCGAACGAGCACAATTGTCAGACCTTCATCGTCGCATCTCGGCAGCCCTTAAAGAGTTGTCGGCCGAGGAACGCCAAATGTAATCCGCGAACCATCTCTTTGGCGGTGTCAGAACGGTGCGAGCTGCCATCGGGTCGACAGAGTTGGCGGGGTCCGTGTGCCGGCCGTGTCAGCGTCGTCACTATCTGCGCATTGCCGACCTTTGGTGAATTCCGCCAGAGGTCCGTTTCACGTATTCATTGATGCCACTCAACCGGCTCGGGGCTAGGAAAGC
The DNA here is from genome assembly GCF_001509585.1 of Tropicimonas marinistellae. Classification (GTDB taxonomy): domain Bacteria; phylum Pseudomonadota; class Alphaproteobacteria; order Rhodobacterales; family Rhodobacteraceae; genus Tropicimonas; species Tropicimonas marinistellae. The sequence continues at coordinate 93,271 of NZ_LNCI01000007.1, forward strand.
TCTCGCTGAGCCAGCTCTCAAGTCCGCTCACGCCGATGGTTATCCAGGTGGGCAACAGCTTTGATTTGTGCTAAGTTGACGCTGCGTAATTTTTGGTTTGCGCACCCCGAAAACTCATTTTCCTGAGGTTTAACAATGGCATTAAGAACGAGTGTGATTGGCTGTCTCTTTGCATCCGTGCTCGCGATCCCGGTTCACGCCGAGGATGCAACAGACATTCCGGAGAAGAAACAGACCAAGGCAGGGCTTTACCTGACATCTACGGAAGCGGCGAACATGCTTCATGACGAAAGTGTGGTACTGCTGGACGTACGTAGTCGCCCGGAAATAACTTTTGTCGGGCTTCCGAACCGTGTCGATGTTCACATTCCCCTCATGATCATGCCTCAGACCGTCGCCTACGACCCCAAAATGAAGGGATACCAACTTGAGCAGAACTCAGCGTTTGAGTTCGACTTCCTGGACTACGTTGAAGCTCACAATATTTTGGAGGAAACGCCAATTGTAGTCATGTGTCGGTCAGGCTCGAGAAGTGCTAAGGCAGCAAACATTCTTTATGATCTTGGTTACACACAGGTTTATTCGGTGATCGACGGTTTCGAGGGAGACAAGGCCAAGGATGGACCGGAGGCTGGTCATCGCATAGTGAACGGTTGGAAGAATGCGGGCCTAGCTTGGAGCTACTCGGTCTCACCAGACCAAGTCTATCCCGCTGACCTCAACTGAGAGCTCCTGGAAACATCAACGCAAGTCTAACAGATATGACCTCGGAGGCAGTCGGGTTGCTCGCTTTCAGGGCGCTCGGGATGAACTACTTGGGATGGAAGTTCGTCGCCCTCATGTTGTTGAAAAAAGTCAGGTGGACCTAATCCTCGCCGCAATCACCTTTGCCTATTATATCTGTGTAGGTGCAGTTCAACTTCTCGCATAGTTTTGGCAACTCTTCTGCATAAAGTCTCAGACGTCCGAGTTCGATTTGGTTGAGCCTGTGCGAGCCCTTATGTCCGAGAAAAGCTGCTAGCTCACATTGCGTGAGCGCCAGTTCTTGGCGCCGACTTCTCAGACGCGCGCCAATCTCCCGCCGTTCGTTGAACAGTTCTAGATCATCCATACACATAAGAATGTTTGAACTTGACGTTTGGTCAAGGTCTAATGTGTCATCAGCTCAAGCCCCAACCTTCAGCGAGGCTCGAAATAGACATCCAGGCCTTTCTGTCGGATGACCGCTCAGTCGGCGAAGCCGCCGTGCTCCGTTACGTGCCTGGTCCGCCGATACCGAGCGGTGTCTTTCCCATGCGGAGAGGTCCGCTGACTGCGCAAACCAGATCTTGGGCCTTTTAGAGGAAGGTCCGGTTTGCGGACAATCCGGCCGGTCACAGCTCCCTCAAATTGATCAGGATCAATAGCCTCTGGATCTATGTTCTGTAGTGTTTCTTGCAACGGCAGACGGATGTGCATCTGGCGATCTGGGAGGGTTAGATGAAGCGGTTTGTGGCAATGACATCTGGCCTGTTGGCCGCTTTCGCGATGACAGGTTCTCCCGCCGAAGCCCAGCAATCGGCAGATAGGCACGTTCTACCGATCGCCCCTCCACCGCCGCCCGGCTACGCCGAGCTTGATGTCCGAGACACCTCCCCACCCGAGATCTTCACAGTCGAAGCACCGGACGGCGCGCCGAATGTCTTGATCGTCCTGGTCGATGACCTTGGGTTTGCCGGGACGTCTACTTTCGGCGGCCCGGTAACGACCCCTACGTTTGATCAACTGGCCGCAGAAGGTCTGCGCTTCATCGATTTTCACACCACAGCGGTTTGCTCTCCGACCCGCGCAGCGCTCAAGAGTGGTAGTAATCACCATGTGAACAACATGGGCGGTATCATCGAGACCGGCACACCATACCCCGGCAACACAGGGCAAATCCCCTCCAGTGTCGCCCCTATGGCGGAGATCCTTCGCCTGAACGGCTACAGCACTGCAGCGTTCGGGAAGTGGCATGAGACTGCAGCCTGGGAAGCAAGCGTATCCGGGCCTTTCGACCGCTGGCCGACCCGGCAGGGTTTCGACAAGTTCTATGGCTTCCTTGGGGGAGAGACGAACCAGTGGGCTCCGTTCATCTATGACGGAACGCACCCAGTCGAGCTTCCAGAGGACCCCGACTATCACTTCCTTACGGATATGACCGATCAGACGGTCAGTTGGATCAAGTACCAGAAGGCGCTGACGCCCGATAAGCCTTTCTTTGTCTACTATGCTCCAGGCGCAACTCATGCACCGCACCATGTCCCGCAAGAATGGAGTGCACGCTGGGAGGGCAAGTTCGACCAAGGCTGGGATGCTCTGCGGAACGAGGTTCTGGACCGTCAGCTCGAGGCGGGCATCGCGCCCGCAGGCACGGTGCTCGCACCGAAGCCCGAGGCGATCCCGGATTGGGAGACACTGAGCGAGGACGAAAAGACGCTCTTCACACGGCAAGTGGAGGTGTTTGCTGGTTACATCGAGATGACCGATCACGAGATCGGTCGTGTCATAAGCACGATCGAAGAGATCGGGCAACTCGACAATACTTTGGTCATCCTTGTCTACGGCGACAACGGCACGAGCGCTGAGGGCGGTAGGAACGGCATGTTCAGCGAGATGACGTATTTCAACGGCGTTCAGGAACAGGTCAGCGACATGCTGAGCAAGGCCGACAAGTGGGGTGGTCCCGAGACCTATCCCCATATGGCTGCTGGCTGGGCGGTAGCGTTCAATACACCCTATCAGTGGACCAAGCAGGTCGCCTCCGACTTCGGCGGCACCAAGGTCGGTATGGCCGTACATTGGCCGAGTGGTATCACGGCTAAGGGTGAACAGCGCGTACAGTTCCACCACGTCATAGACATCGCGCCGACGGTCCTTGAGGCCGCGGGCATTCCCGAACCGCGGGAGGTCAATGGTGCGCCGCAGCGTCCGATGGATGGAGTGAGCATGCTCTACAGTTTCGATGATGCGGATGCCGATGGGCGGCGAAAGACACAATATTTCGAGATGTTCGGTAACCGCGCGATCTATCACAACGGCTGGTGGGCACGTACGATCCACAAGGCGCCCTGGGAGGCGCAGCCGCGCCGGACGCTGGCCGATGACATCTGGGAGCTCTTCGACACTTCGACGGACTTCAGCCTTGCCAACGATTTGTCCGACGAGCAACCGGAACGGCTCGCAGCCCTTCAAACGATCTTCATGCAGGAAGCTGCCCGCAACTTCGTTCTACCCATCGACGATCGCACGATTGAGCGGGTAAACCCCGCGCTCGCCGGTCGGCCGGATCTGATGGCGGGCCGCACGTCCATCACCCTTGCCGAGGGTATGACGGGCATGACCGAGAACGTGTTCCTGAACATCAAGAACCGTTCCAAGACCATCACGGCCGAGGTTGACGTGCCCGAGGATGGCGGCAACGGGGCAATCATCGTTCAGGGCGGTCGGTTCGGCGGTTGGGCGCTCTACATCAAGGATGGCGTTCCTGCCTACGACTACAACTTCGTGGGCCTTGAGCGCTTTACCATTATGGCCAACAAACCTCTGCCCGAAGGCAACTCCACGATCCGGTTCGAGTTCGCCTACGATGGGGACGGCATGGGAAAGGGGGGCATGGGCATACTCTACGTCAACAACGAGAAGGTGGGAGAAGGACGGATCGCAAGGACACAGCCAATCGTCTTCTCAGCTGACGAGACGGCCGATGTTGGCATCGACCTTGCGACACCCGTGGTCGAAGATATTGGAGCGGAGGCCGCTTCTCGTTTCACGGGGGTGATCTCAAGTGTAACCGTCGAGGTCAGGTAAGGGTAGCCATCAACGGTCTAGTGGTGCCTTTCGCGCCCTCGCACTTGCAGAGATCGGGTGACTGCTAGTCGCTCGAAAGGCAGTCATCTGATCAAAATGGTCGGATGACCGGTAGGTCGGCATAGCGGTCAGTCTTATCGACAAGCCCAACCGAGTTCACTTGTGGTGACCTCCGAGGGGCGACGCGGTTTTTTCCAACCCTACCGACTGACGGACCACCATTTCGCACTCTTCCAGATACTGCACAGGCGCACCCGGGTTCCGCCCTTCGACTCGCGCAAGCAGCACTTCCAGCGCTTTTCCAGCCATGGTGCCGACAGGCTGTTTCACGGCGGTGATAGATGGATATGTCTCCTGCATCCAGTCGGCGTCGTCAAAGCCAACGAGCGCGACCTCCTCGGGCACTTGTAGATGGTGGCGGCGCAATTCCGAAAACACCAGCAGCGTGGAGTGCTGTGACAGGCAGAAGACCGCGCTCGGGGTAGTAGCGGCGATCCTCCTCGCATCCAGATAGGCTCCGATCGCGTTTCTCTGCATCTCGAGGTCATCGTCTGAAAGTAGTTTGTCCAGTTGTACGTTCGAGTCGATGCTGATTGCGCGCTCCGAGAAACCGTCCACGCGCAGGCGCACCGCCTTGGAGATTTGCGTTGCGCCTTGTAGCAGGATGTGCCGGTGGCCCAATCCTAGAAGGTAGTCGGCTACCGCGGCCGAGGCTGCGTAGTTGTCGGCTGCCACCGTGTCATAGCGGTCGTCGGCCGACGCACGGTCGACCAGAACCGCCTGCATGTCCAGCTCGCGCAGCATCTTCGGACCTAGGCCGCGCTCCGATCGAACCGGCACCAGTATCGTTCCAGCGACCCGCCAATCGTTCATGCGAGCAATGAGTTTGGCTTCGCGCTCCTCACTTTCCCGGCTCGAGCTAACGATCATCTCGTAGCCGGCTGTCTCGGCTGCATCTTCAAGACCGGTTGCCAGTGCGCCGAAAAATGGGCTGTCGAGGTTCGGCACGACGGCGCCGATGATCCGACGGTGCTCAATGCGCGATCCCGAGACGACTGGGTCCATGGTCCGATTCCCTGACAAAGAAGCGCACGCTGCTTAGGCCTTCGCTATCGACAGACTCGAATGCACGAAGCGCTGAATAGCGGAGCGCACGTTGATGCGCGATGCGGCCAGTTTGTTACATTTCCGGTTGCCGAACAGTATCCCTGCGTGAGCTTCAACGGCAATATAGGTATGCAAACCTAACCTCCGACGCACAGACACAAGCGATGTTGGCCTTTGCCTTGGATGAGCGATTTGGTCGCTACCTGCGCGTTGCAGCCATTAACCGGTCAGGGCACAATGTCCGGACTGACGTCACGCACAGGTCAAGGCACGTATCGTTTCGGTTTGGGTGACTGGACGCTTTCAAGGTACCTAGCCAACGCGATAAGCCGCGCCGGAATAGGCGTGACCAGCCCATTTCCGGTATCGAACTCGACCATTGGCCCTTCGCTAAGCTCTGAAACCACAGGCATGTCCTCGCGTGGGTTGGTGCTCTTCGTGTAGCCATCGATTATCGACATGACCTCTAGCATCGGCCAGATGCCGTCGCGGCGAGCGGCAATCCTGGTCAGGTCGGCAGGTTCCGTTTTTAGGTGGGCGGCTGCTTGGCCGCCTCCCTTGGCATCATCACCATGGCACTTTGAACAATAGTCTGAAAACAGCACCTTTCCCTCATCAAAACTAACGTCCGCGCTCGATTGACACGCCCACCCCAGAACGAAAACTAGTGGTGAAAACAAAAGTTTCCTCATGGTTAGCCCTGACTATTTGGCCGGTTCCGCCGCTGGGAACTCCCAGCTACCATTAAGAATCTCCGGTCTTGGTCGGTAGAGCCGGACGGTATAGTTCCAACCGTCCATGATCGGCAGACAATTGACACGCCCGTCTTCGCAACCGCCGAAGTGGACTGTCATTGAATCGTCCTCGTTGCGCTCACCCATCACCGAGTTGATGTTGTAGGCATCGAGGTCGTTCTTTTCATAGAAACCGTTCGCGTTGTAGAGGCTGACTGACCAGTACTCGTCCACGGGAATATCCGCAGGAACATCGACTTTGTACTCTCCGACCGGCAGGCCGGGTTCCACGTTGAGGTAGAACGCTTCCGACTCCGGCAATCCACCCCATCCGAAGGCCGCACCGAGGAAGTAACGGACCGGGTCTACCGTATCCTTGGGGCCAAACGTCAAAGTGCTGTCGGCATTGTACTTGGCGAGTTCTTTTGCGGCATTCAGAACCAGCTCGAAGCTTTCCTCATCATAGTTCGGAACGACGAAAGGGTTGGACGAAACGGCTTCCAGCGTCATCTCATCCTGTAACGCGTGGACTGCCGCAAGGTCATCGGGATCGGACGCGTCAACAAGGGTTCGAATGATCGCAACCACATAGGGCGTATCGAAACGGTCGATATCGAGTGTGTACGAACCACCACCCGAAAAGACATCGTTCATATAGTGATCCTGATTGACGATGTGAGCAGAAATATAGCGCTCGCCTGTCTCCGGCAGGGTTAGGGTGGCACCCTCGCTGATGTCGATCAACGCCATGCTGTACAGGACATCGCGGTTCATTCTGATCGTCGGCTGCATGTCTATCGGCGTGGGTTCGCGGATGTGGACGAGTTGGTTCACGCCGCCTGCGATAGCAAGGTACTTGCCGAATTCGATATCCGTTGCGGCACGAACAAAATTGTCCACGTTAACTATGATCTCTGCGCGGTCCAGAACCGCATACAGGTTACCTCCGCCGCCCTGTGCGAGAACTTGGCCGCAGCAAAACACTGCGCCAACTGCTGTGGAGACGGTTCTGAGCAACATTTCCCGAGTCATCGTGCTCCTCCCTGAAAAGCCTCGGCGTCCAGTAAGGATCTGCACGAAGCCAATGCATCGGAATGCGTTCCATATGGCGTCGATATCTGCCATGACACCGGTCAAATGGCGCCCGACAAATCCCAGAATCGCGGCGAAAGTGGAAAAAGGATTCTGTACCAGCATCCACCGATTTTCACTAAGCAGACATCCGAGGCTTTCAGTCGGATGCCCCCAGCGTCGGCAAATTCTCCGTTCCCGGCGCAACAATCCGCGCCCAAGACAGCCTCGCGCAATGAGGTCCGGTGACTGCGCATAGCTGCCGCTCTAGCACTTTGGGTAACGTCCGGTTTGGGTGGTTTCGCGGACCTTCGGGTCGGATCGCTCAGCTCTTACTTTCGGCCCTGACCAGACATCGCTCGGGTGGTGCCGTCGCTGCGTTGCCGCGATAGAAGCCGCCATTCGTCTCCTGTGCAGCTACGCCTTGCCGGGGGATCGCGTTGCGCAGGCCGAGTTACCTATCATTCCCATAATTATCTGAGTTCGAGTTTCGCGAAATGTACGTCCGTCGAAAGACCGTGCGGAACCATCGGTCCGCACGGGAGCCTGTTGGCCGTTGTCAGTCAGGCGCGGCCGGAGAAGAGGTCTTTCTTCACGATCGCGTGCTGGCCCGATACGGCTGCGCTGTATGGGGGCTACACCGCATAGGGCCAGCTACCCGTGTGCACCAAAGGGGCATTTTTGGAAGCCGATAGGGGGTCAAGAGTGCGTGCCGATTGACACCTGTTTTCAGCTCCGAGTCTGAGGCGTCCAGCGTGACTAGATAATGTGCAACTTCGATCTGCGCAATGTTGATTGACAGGTATCAATGCGACCTATTCTAGCAGGTTGTATTCTATCAATGCACAGTGAAGAGGCTCCATACTAGAGGGCCGTGTATCGGTGATACTGGGATTGCCGATCTTCTATAGCCGTACATGGCCGGTGGGCCGGAGCGTTCTTTGCCGTTGGACCTGGGATTCCCGGGGGGGGAGAGAACGATGGGTGAGAAACTTCCGAGCATTATGGGGCCTACGAACGCGATCGTTATAGGCGCTAATTCCAGCAAGGATTTCAGGATTCCGGTATATACAGTCCCGCCCGACCCGTTCACTCCCGGCGTGCCTAATACCGACCTCGAGGGGTGGTTCAAGGTCGATCTTGAGGAGGGCAAGACCTACCAGATCGACGTTAGGACGGAGGGCAAAAAGCCCTATAAGGGGCTTCCCGATCCAATGATCGAACTACGGAAAATCAGCGGAGATCTGTTTGATACCGGTACGAAGCTGCTTGCCGATAAGGACAGCGGTTCGGGGAACAATGCGGCCCTCTTCTTCCACAACGACCTGAAGACCGGGACATATTATTTAAGGGTCGCCAATGAGATTCCGCGACCGGGACGCTTCAACATCCAGATACGCGAACTCGACGTCGCGCCCGGGCCGGAGGATGACAAGCATAAAACGCAATCGCTAAAGGCTCCCGGTGTTCTCCATTCCGACGGCTGGGAGGGTCTCCTGGAATTCGGTCAGGTCAGCGCCTTGCGGAAAATGTTGAAGCCGCATAGTGGCCAGACAACGTCAACGAAATCGTCGATAGACTATGAAGGTGACGTGGACACGTTCCAGGTCAAACTCCAGGCGGGAGCGACATATCATTTCACGGTGAATGCACCGAAGTCCGGTCCCACCAAGGCCGTGGGAGTTGCGGCCGGCGACTGGGTACCTGAAATCACCGTCAGATCGCCCTCGGGCGTCGTGGTCGCGAGTGATGATAACGATGACTGGGACAACGTTGCGACGGCGTCTTTCCGGGCACTGGAAACCGGAACGTACAAGGTAGATGTCGAAGGCAGCCTGCCATCGAGCTTTTCGGAGGACACGCGCTTTTCGCGTCTCGCCGCGGGCGCCTATGTAGTGTCGGCCTCTGGTCCGCTGGTAATTAGCGATGTGCGGGGCGAAGACCTGATACGCGGAGCAGATGTCTCGGAAATCTTGAAGGGCCTTGGCGGCGCGGACAAAATCGACGGTGGTGCCGGCGCAGATGTTATTCTCGGCGGTGATGGCACGGACACACTTCGCGGCGGTGCCGGGGCCGATTGGATCGAGGGCGGGAACCACAACGACGTCATCAATGGCAATGACGGCAAGGATACGCTCTACGGAAACCGCGGTTCCGACGTAATTAAGGGTGATGCTGGGGCTGACACCGTATTTGCCGGTGCAGACGACGATACCGTCAAGGGCGGTTCGGAGGACGATTGGCTCAACGGTCAATGGGGCAATGACACGCTCTACGGAGATCGCGGGAACGACGTAATCATCGGCGAGAGCGGCAAGGATACTGTCTTTGCGGGTGCTGGATCCGACTATGCTTCCGGTGGCGACGGTGACGATTGGCTCAATGGCCAGTGGGACGACGATGTTCTGGACGGCGACGCCGGGAACGATGTGATCATCGGCGAGAGCGGAAACGACACCTTGGACGGCAAGCAGGATAACGACTATCTGGACGGTGGCGATGGCAGCGACCTTCTCCGCGGTGGTTCCGGCAAGGACGAACTACATGGAGGTGGGGGCGCCGACACCCTTTACGGAAACGGCGGCGCCGACACAATCGATGGAGGCACCGGCGCGGACACTGTGTTTGGCGGTGTTGACAATGATTTTGTCAACGGTGGTGCCGACGATGACTGGCTCAACGGCCAATGGGGCAACGACACCATTTACGGAAACAAAGGAAAGGACGTGATCATAGGCGAGGATGGCGATGACGCCGTTTTCGGCGGTGCCGAGGCAGACTACGTAACTGGCGGCAAGGGCAATGACTGGCTCAACGGGCAATGGGGCCACGACACCATCTACGGAAATCAGGGAGCGGATCTGGTCCTCGGCGAGGACGGCAACGACACCGTCTACGGAGGCCTGGGATCGGACTATATCTCAGGTGGCGATGGTGATGATTGGCTCAACGGCCAGTGGGGTCACGATATTCTCGACGGTGACGCCGGAGACGATGTTCTCATCGGCGAGGATGGAAATGACCTATTGGACGGAAAGCGGGGCAACGACTTTCTGGATGGAGGCAACGGTAACGACACACTCCGCGGCGGAGCGGGAGATGATTGGTTGGTTGGCGGCGCCGGGTCCGACCTGTTTGAGTTCGCATTGAAACACGAAGACGCCGGGAAAGTCAGCACGAACACGATTGCGGACTTCCAGGTTGGAGCGGACGGGATCGTTGAAAAGGGGCCGTTGGAGTTCAGTAAGATCCTGGAGCGCGACGTTGACGGAGACGGCGACCTTGACACCGAACTGACGACGTCGACCGGTCGGACGGTCGTACACTTGCTGGACGTCAAAAGCGCTTCACTAGAAGATCTTATAGCGGAGTCCCGTATGGACTGGTTCGCCGATGCGGAACTCGGCATGTTCGTGCACTGGGGCATCTACTCAGTGCTTGGGGGTGTCTGGAAGGGCGAACAGATTTACCAGGGCGACGGGGTCAACCCGTCGGGCGAGTGGATACTTCGCGATGCCCAGATGGAAGAAAGTGAATATGCTGAGTCAGCTCGGTACTTCGGGTTGAATCCTGCCTACAATCCGCGACTCCCCGACGAACCGTTGACCCTGTTCGATGCGGACGCATGGATGCGCGAGGCGAGTGAGGCTGGGATGGAGTACTTCGTCATCACGTCGAAGCACCACGACGGGTTCTGCCTGTGGGACTCCAAGGTCACCGACCCAACCAGCGGGAGCGAATATGCCTACGATATCAGCGCGACCCTATGGGCCGACCAGTTGGGTGAGTCTCCCGACCCGCTCGGAGAGTTGAAGACCGCTGCCGACAAGTACGGAGTGAAGTTCGGTATCTACTACTCGATCTGGGATTGGCACAATCCAGCCTACGACGCGACCGGAATCAAGCGCGCGGAAGACTATGTCGGCGCCAAGGACCAGGACGCGTACATCGGCTTCATGGAGCAGCAACTTTCTGAACTCATCGCTCTCTACGATCCCGACTATATTTTCATGGATGGTCAGTGGGATATCGGGGCCGATGGGTTCGGCTGGAACTACGAACTCGGGAATGCGCTCTACGATCACATTCGCGACGAAAGCCCGGATGTCGTCGTCAACAACCGCTTTGAGCATGACAACAATATGAACCCGGGAAACCGCGCACTGATCGAGGATCCGACGGCTCACAACGCCGCCGGACCGCCGATCGGCGATCATTTCACGTTGGAGCAGAAGGAGGCCCTTCTGGTTACCGTTACGGATACCGGAAAGGTCGAGATCGACCCGAGCCCTGTTGAGTCCCTTGACCCTCTGGCGCCGTACTGGATGGCCACCGTGACGATGAACCAGAACTGGGGATACAGCGCCAACGACGATGCCTGGAAAGACGCTGACGAACTATTCGACTTTGCCGAATTGGTGCAGGACAGGGGTGGAACCCTGCTTCTGAATGTCGGCCCGGACAGGGCGGGCGCAATACCAGAGCAGAGCATTGAAATCCTGGATTATTTCGAGGATATGGCGCATGCTGATATGCTCGTGTTCTGAAGTGATTGGCCTTCGGCTCATGTGGCGTTGATGATGCAGCCGCCTCCCGGTGGTATCGGTGTGCCAAGGTGGGTTTGCAAAGATCCACTTTGGAGGAAAGTAAGTCGGGAATTGCGACTTGGGTTCGATCAGGCGAAGAATACGTTTCAGGTTCACGGGGCCGATGGTTCTGGCCGGACAATTTTCGGCAATAACGTGCAGCGAGGTCAGCTGCTGGCCTTCTACGATGGCAATACCCTTGCTGACATCAATACCGGATGAAAAAACCATCTCATCGGCTCCGTGGTCACTGATCATTGTTGCCAGGGCGACGTCGTTGTCCGCGTCAAGCAGGACAATATCATCCCAGTCGATTCCAAGTACTTCGAGGTGATCCGTCTTGCCAAATGTCTGCAGTTCCCGCATCTTCGACTGCCGGCGCCGGCCATACAAATCTTATGGCTGACGGCGCTCGCTGGTTTCCGTACCCCTCATTGAAACGAATGTCTGAAATCGAGAGGTCGGCCTTGAACGCCCGGCCGATTACCAAGATCCCAACCCTGCGAAACATCTCGAGCCTCAGCGGCCGCTCCGTCCGGTGGGGGGATAAATCCGAAAAACCGCAAACGCACCGTCGTCCAGGTAGGTGGCGCTCGAAAGCTCTGCCGGAAGGATTCCCACGGGCGCTGAAGGTCTAACGTTCTCAGGTGTAGGTTGTAGGTCTGGTCATTGCCGAAAACGTGGATCCGGATTGCGGCCTGCCGTTCGTCCTTCTGCTCGACAAGCACTTCGCCAATCTGGCGAGTAATGGACGCCTCGCTGGGGAATACCACTGTCCCGTCAAAGCGGTGGTTCCGAAGCCGATTCAAGTGGGCTTTCTGGTTTCAAATTCCGCTCCAATAAGAGGAACCCTCCCCCGCCGGTCCCTTGGATGGATCAAATAGTTTCTGGCCCTCCCCCCCTCCATCGATCTCTTCGGTGGAGTGAGTCACGTCCATCTCAGCGGACAGAAAAGTCGATTTCCCGTGCCCTCGAAAAGCCGCCAGTGACATGGCTTGCGGCAAAACCCGGCGCTCAGACATTGCGGACCTTCACCTTGGACCCTTCGATCGTCGCGACCGGCACAATGCAGACGCGTGGGCGGCCTCAGTTGCACGTCCGGATCGGCAACGCGAAGCGCATCGCTGGACGGTGGGGTCGGCGCAGTGGAATTGTATCTGCTTACCTATTCCAGAAGGTCGGCCCTCCATACGCGCTCGAATTTCGCGCCTGCCTCACGCTGGACATTGCGGACCGACTCGGAATCCCGCGCTTCGTACTCGCAGATCATGCGCTTTCGGTCCTCGCTCCAGTAGCTCCGGATCCACTGGACATTGTACAGTTCGAGACAGGGCGCCATCCGCTCCTCGGTTGCGGAAAGGTCCTCCCGGCTGAGTGGCGGCTCGAAATGGCGCTCAACGATGAACTTGGGCATGGCGTAGTCTTTCCATTTTGTTGTTAGTCGTATTGGCGGGCAGCCTGGGACATTACCTGCCGAACCCTTGCCGTGAACGCCGGAGACGAAGGATCCCTGGACCATTCCAAAAGGGCTTCCGGGTCGCCCACCGTTTCGCCGAGCAATTGTACCTGCGCCTGGGCAAGGGCCCGCTCGTTGCCATTGTCGATCGCGTCGGCATAAGAATAGGCCCGTTTCGCCAGTTCGGCAGCGATGCACCTATTCCCCTTCTTGGCTTCCTTCTCCGCTGCGAGGTTCAAGGCATAGGCCAGGTGGGATTTGTCATCCGCGCGCTCCAAAGATGCCAAGGCCGTGTCCAGGGCATCTGAATCGTCCCGCGCCAGTGCCCGGATCGTCTCCGCCAGCGGCGCCATCGACCCTTCGCCTATCTTGCCGGCGAGAGTCCGGAGATCGCTGGCAAACGCAATCGCGGCCGCCGGAAGATCCCGTTCCAAAGCGATCATCGCGGCCCACGTCAGGCATTTGCATTCCCGCCAGCGATCCTCGCTTTCCCGGGCGAGTGCAAGGGCCCTGTCGAGCCTCTCGGCGGCGCTGGCGAGATCGCCCTTCCAATAGGCGAGAAGCCCCTGGCTCCAGAAGACCTCGACATCGGAGATTCCTTCCTCCTCGGAAAATGCCTGGGCATCCAGGCAGAGCTCCTCGGCTCTCGGAACGTCCCGTCCGAGTTCGAGAAGGCAGCGAGCCGAGTTGGCGAGTTGCCGGACCCGCTTTCGGGCCTGCATCCGGCTGGCGGCGGTGGCCGCGCGCGCTGTTGCCCGGCTTGCCGCCTGGAGATCGCCCAGTTCCTGATGGAGGACGGACAGAAGGTATTCGCCCTCTGCCACCTCTGGCGCCATGGCATGCTGGCTGGCCAGCGATACCTGCGTCCCGAGATCTGCCACCAGCTTGGGGAATTTCCTGGTCGAAAACCCGGAAAGCGCCAACACCAGACACCGATAGAGCCGGATCAGGAGCGATATCCGCGCCGTGCCGGGGCCGAGCTTTTCTGCATGAAAGAGCCCTTTGCGAGCGATCTCGGCGGCTTCCGGATTGGCGAGTGCGCGCAATGCGTGGTCGCCGGCCAGAACGGCTGCACGCGCGGCGAGTTCGTGACGGTCGGACATGGCGGCGTGATGCATGACCTGCGCGCCCAGTTCGGGGGTCGTCTCCATGTCGCGGGCAAGCAGATCGGCGATCCGGCCATGCATGAGCCTGCGCCTTGTATTGGAGAGGCGCTCATAGGTTGCGTCGCGAATGAGATCGTGGGTGAACTCGCACGCACCGCCGTGGAGCGACCGCATGATCTCGTGGCGCTCCAGTTCCTCGACCTGATCGAGCGCTGCCGAGACCTCGCTGCCCGACGCCTCAACCACCTTGTCCATGGGGATGCTGCGCCCGAAGACAGATGCCCATGAGGCCAGGTTGATGGTTGGTTGCGACAGGCGTTCGATACGGTTGGTCAAGGCATCATCCAGTGACGCCGATGTCTCCAAAGCCGCGTCTCGCCGCGACAGGACCCTTAGATATAGCGGGTTTCCCTGCGCTATTCGCACGCTCTCCGCAACGTCGCCCTCCGGTTGCAGGGTATGTGCAAGCGTAAGGGCGTCGTCCATTGCAAGCCCGGTCAGGGACAACCGTCGAAGTCGGTCCCCGAGGCCCGACAAGAGCGACTGCACGGCCTCGTTATCGTCAATCTCCCCTGCTCTGGCGGCCAGGCAGAACCGGACAGACGCGGTTTCCAGGTTTCGGATGAGGTAGCTCAGAAGGGCGCAGGAGGAAGGTTCCATCCATTGCAGATCATCCAGAGCTATCAAAACCGGACCGGTTTTGGCGAGCGCGGACAGGAACGCCCGGAAGGGCTCGAAATGCTGCGCCTCGGACCGGGAGGCGGATTCTCCGACGCGGTCGTCGAGCAGATCTCGCAACGCGCCTCTCAGGCCCGCTTCGAGGCCATCGACCGACAACGAGCGCAGCGCGTCGCGCCAGATTCCAAGCGGACGCAAACGTTCGGCCTCCACCGCCCGAGCGGAGAGGCGCAGGTCTCCGAAATGCCGCCCGACTTCTGACAGAAGGGCCGACTTGCCGATCCCCGGCGCGCCCATGATCAGAACGATCTCCGCAGGCCCCCGGTCCAGAGCCTCTCGGATGAGTGACAGTTCTTCCTGCCGTCCGACGAATCCGGCCGGAGCGGTTCGCTCCGACGGCAAAGCACCGACCTCCCGATCCGCGAACGCCGCGGGTGCAATCTCGACCGGCTCCCGGCACGCCCGTTCCAACGCCGGAGACGGTTCGATTCCCAACTCCGTGCAAAAGATCTTGCGGCATTGCGTGGCCTGCGCGAAGGCATCCGCGGTGCGCCCGAGCGCAAATTGCAGATCGATCACCCGGATATGGGCCGCCTCGTCAAAGGGGTTCAAACCGACCAGCTTGTGCGCGAATTCCAGCGCCTGTTTCGGATCGCGCCGGGTTCGGGACAGGAGTGTTGTCAGGAGTTGTTCGTGGAGCCGTCCCAATCGGGATCGCTCGGCCTGGCACCATTCGTGGAAACTGTAGCATTCCGACAGGTCCAGCCCGTTCAGGAACTCGCCCCGAAACAGCGCATGGGTTCGCATCAACTCTTCTGTGGGAGCGCCGTCGAACTGATTTGATACCGCTTCGACCGTCGCGAGGTCGGTCTCCAACGCATTTCGGTGCAGTTCCACGGTGTTGCGATCCGCGACCAACCGGTCCGGGCCGAGCGTCGTGCGCAGCTTGCTGAGGCTCCAGCGTAACGCGGCGCGTGGATCTTCTGCATCCTCCCAGAGCAGGTCGCACAACTCGCTGCGCGTTCGCGGCCGCTCGCTGGCAAGCAGATAGCCCAGCAGACCGCGGGTTTTTTTCGATGCGGGAAGCGCGATGTCCTGGCCGTTTTCTGAGACGCGCAAGTGACCAAACAACTCTGCCCGAAGCACAACCGTTTGAACCTTTTCTTTCGCGACCGGCAAATTTCCCGTCCTTTCAAACGCTGGTTCAAACGATCCGTTGAGAATGTCGTTGCGTCAACAGCGAAATCTTCGGGCACAGGGCCCGCACAGGGAGACAGCCAATGACCGCTATGGAATTCGATCCGGTGGCCTACAAACGCGCCACGACCCGCCAGTGGCAGAACGCCGCCAAGGCCTGGAGCGCGTGGGGCGGAACCCTTCGCACGTGGCTTGGCCCCGCGACCGAGATCATGATCGACAGTGCCGAGATCCGCGAAGGTGCCAGCGTTCTCGACGTGGCCGCGGGCGCCGGCGATCAATCCATGCAGGTTGCCGACAGGGTGGGCGCGGATGGGTACGTTCTGGCCACTGACATCTCCTCGAACATCCTCGACCACGCCGCGGCCAATGCCCGTGCCAACGGCTACGGTCAGATCGATTTCCAAGTGATGGACGGCGAAGAACTGACAACGTCCCCGGAGCGTTTCGACGCCGTAGTCTCGCGCGTCGGATTGATCTATTTCCCTGACCAGATGAAGGCGCTCGCCGGTATCCGCAGGGCACTGAAGCCGCGCGGCTGGTTTGCGGCGATTGTCTATTCGACGCCGGAGAAGAATGGGTTTTTCTCGATCCCGGTCAACATCATCCGCAAGGCCGCGCAACTGCCACCCCCTGCCAAGGGGCAACCCGGCCCGTTCAGCCTTGGCCAGCCCGGCGTGCTGGCCGACTGCCTGGCCCAGGCCGGGTTCCGCAACATCCGCGAGCGGACGATTGCGGCCCCCCTGGACCTTCCAAGTGCATCCGAATGTGTTCGCTTCGAACGCGAGAGTTTCGGCGCCCTGCACGAGATGCTGAAGGGGCTGGAAAAGCAGGAGCAATCCCGCGTCTGGGACATGATCGAAAGCGCGCTGCAGAGCTTTGAAAACGGGATCGGTTTCTCGGGCCCCTGCGAGTTGATCGTCGTCGCCGGTCAGAAATGACCCATCGGACCACCCAAATCAGGAGAAGCAAAATGCCGAACAAGATTGCCGTTATCCAGAGCCCGCCCGTCCTGCTGAAGCTGGAAAGGTCGATGGAACGCGCTGTTGCCAGCATCGAAGAAGCCGCAGCGAACGGTGCCGAGCTTGCCGTTTTTCCCGAGGCCTTCCTGCCCGGCTACCCCACCTGGATCTGGCGCCTGCGCCCCGGTGGGGACATGGGGCTTTCGGGCACCATCCACCGGCGCCTGCGCGAGAATGCCGTCGACATCGGCAAAGGCGATCTGGCCCCGCTCTGCGAGGCTGCTGCGAAACACAACATCACCGTCGTCATGGGCATGAGCGAGGTCGATGGCCAATTCAGTGGCAGCACGCTTTACAACACGGTTGTCGTCATCGGGCCGGATGGAACCCTGCTGAACCGGCACCGCAAACTGCTGGCGACCAACCCGGAGCGCATGGTCTGGGGCCATGGTGATGCCAGCGGGCTGCGGGTGATCGAGACGCCCGTGGGACGCATCGGCACGCTGCTGTGCTGGGAAAACTACATGCCGCTCTCGCGCTTCGCGCTCTACGCGCAGAACCTCGACATACTCGTCGCCCCGACATGGGATTGTGGCGAGGCCTGGCTTGCCTCGATGCGCCACATCGCACGTGAGGGCGGTTGCTGGGTGGTGTCGCTGGCCACGGCCCTCAACGAACGCGATATCCCTGCAGATTTCCCGAACCGCGAAGAGCTGTTCGGCGAGGACGGCTGGGTCTGCGATGGCGACGCGGTGGTCATGGAGCCCTTTGGCGGCCCGGTGGCAGGACCGCTCCACCGTAGACAGGAAGTTCTCTATGCCGAGATCGACGCCTCCAGGGCCGCCTCGGCACGCCGGTCGCTTGATGTGGCCGGACATTATGGGCGGCCGGATATCTTCAACCTTTCGGTCAACCGTGCGCCCATGCAGCCGGTGTCGTTCACCGGATAACCCTCTGGCAAGGAAGGAGACATGACATGACTGGTTCAACCTACAAGGGGCAATGCTTCTGCGGCTCAGTGAAAATCGAGGTCTGCGGAACACCGGAAGGTATGGGATATTGCCACTGCGAAAGCTGCCGCAGCTGGTCCGCTTCCCCGGTCAACGGGTTCACACTGTGGAACCCCGAAAACCTGACAATCACTGAGGGCGCCGAGCATGTGGGCCAATATCACAAGACGGAGAACAGCCACCGGAAGTTCTGCACCAAATGCGGCGGCCACCTGATGACCGATCATCCCGGCATGGGGCTGGTGGACATCTATTCGGCCATGCTGCCCGAGCTCGCATTCGAGCCGGGACTGCACGTCCACTATGGCGAGAAAGTACTGCGCATCCCCGACGGATTGCCGAAATTCGCGGATCTTCCCGGTGACTTCGGAGGATCCGATCAGCAACTCCCCGAATAGGACGCCGGTTGCGGGAAAAGGCAAGAAGTCCCGACCATCTAATGGGCGGCCACGGTTGATCCGTAGGTCGCCCGAAACCATCTGGTGTTTCGAACAACACCGGACATTCGTTCAGAGCGCGGCGAACTTCCGCTAATTGAATGTGCCGACTGCTTCACCGGCGGTGATAGCCTCCAAGGGGTGCTGTCATTTGTGGACGGCTCCGGTTTTGCAAGGGATTTTTTTTGAATGACGTGGATCGAAGCAGGTTGCGGTCATTTGTCCGGCCTGTGTGCGCAGCGCATGTGACCGCTGGCCCTGATTAAGTCCGCTTGCCGGGTCCCTATCAGACTATCGAGCTGTGACGCCCTGGCAGCACCTCGGGGTGTTCCGGCAGCGGTCCCGTCGAGCATCATCACTCTCTTCTGCACTTGCATCTCGTCGCGACACCGCTGGGCGCCGCTTTTCTCCCTCGTTCAGATGGCAGGTGCGGTCCTGTAGCTCTCTCCCTTCACGAGCAGCGCCCAGGCTGTTCGGGCGGTCTTGTTGGCCACCGCCACGGTCACGAGCCGTGTCGGTTTGCGTTCGAGAAGTGATCTGACCCAGGCACCGCTCCGCGTGTCTTTCGTTCCGGCGCGCCGTGTCACCGAGGTGGCGCCGACGACCAGCAATCTGCGTAGATAGCCGTCGCCCATCTTCGAGACTCGCCCCAGCCGCTCCTTGCCGCCTGAAGAGTTCTGTCGCAAGAAGAGCTTGAGCCAGGCCGCAAACTGCCGACCCGATTTGAGTACGGATGGGACCGGCACGGTGGCCGCAATCGCAATGGCGGTAATGATGCCTACGCCCGGGACCGTCTCGAGCCGCTGGCTCGTAGCGCACTGCCGATGCCACTCCACCAGCTTCCGTTAAATCTTGCCGATCTCTTCGACCAGGGTCTCAAGCTGCGCGGCCAGGGGCAGAAGTGCCGACCGGGCGAGAGCTGGCAGGCCCAGCCCGTCATCGGGATCGCTCAGTCGCCGAACGAGCTCGATGACCTTCCGTGGTCCCTACGCGGTGATCATCCCAAACTCCGCCAGATGTGCCCGGATTGCATTGAGGATCATCGATCTCTGACGCTTCAGCAGGACTCGCGACCGGTGCAGAACGAGGATCGCCTGTCCGCACCTTGCCCTGTCGCAAGCCAAGTTCTCCTGACATGGCCCTTCAGCAGCAACTGCTACACGCGCTTGCGTTGGCGGACGGACCGATTCTGGTTAGCTCAAGAACCGATTCACCGGCGAGACTGAAAGTCGGCAGTTTCTACAAGTTCTGAGATTTTCGGGCGTTTCATTGGCGCAGTCGTTTCATTTCATCTCATTTTTGGCGCGGGATGGTATTTTTTGATACTTTTATGGCATTTAATTTCATCATTTCTTGATTTGGTACGGGTCAACCTGTCAAGAAAAATGAGTGTAGCGCGCAATGAAGCCAAGAAACTCCGGCGCCACACTGGGAGGGAAACGCATGGATGATCTGGAATACGGGACCCGCGACAAGCGCGGAAACTGGGCGCCGAACACAACCCTCGAAGTTGCGCCCTTCTGGACGGGCAATTGGAACAAGATGGGTCAATTCCTGAAGGAGTTCATCTGGCCCTGGAACGCCCTACACATGGCGACTGCCCTACTGTATTGGGTCTTTGTCCTCCCCGACATCGAGACCATGAAAACCATATCGTGGTCCTGGGCGCTTTACCTCTTAGCTGTGAATGCCGTCGGCATTTTCCTTTTGTATGGCGCCATCGAGTTCTTCTACTACGTGAAGCGGAAGCAGAGGACGCGCTTTAAGTACAACGCCAAGTTCCCCTCCGAGAACCCGTCTGACGTGTTCTGGTTCAAGAGTCAGAACCTCGATAACTTTTTGCGAAGCTTCTTCATCGGCATTCCGATCTGGACGGCGGTCGAAGTCGTCATGCTCTGGTGCTTCGCGAACGGCATTCATGTCTTCGGCTGGGTCAATTGGCAGGAGAACTGGCTCTGGCTTACCTTGCTGACGCTGCTCGTCCCGGCGATCCACGAGATTCATTTCTTTGGCATCCACCGGCTGATCCATACGCCGGCACTTTACAAGTGGATCCACTCGGTTCACCACAACTCAATCAACCCTTCGCCCTGGTCGTCGCTCAGCATGCACCCGGTGGAGCACGCACTCTATTTCGGAGAGGTTGTCTGGCATCTGATCATCCCGTCGAACCCTATAGTGATGATGTTTAACAGCCATGTCCTCGGCTACGGCGCACTCAATGGGCATATCGGTTTCGACAAGCTCGAACTCACAGAGGAAACACCGCTCGATAGCCACGCCTACGCGCATTACCTGCACCACAAGTACTTCGAAGTGAACTACGGCGCAGACGGCCTCGTGCCGCTCGATAAATGGTTCGGCTATTGGCATGACGGCTCGCAGGAAGCCGACGAGAAGATGAAGGCTCGGTTCCGAAAGAAGAAAGAGCGTGTGAAGGCCAATCAGGCGTCAGCGAAACCGGCAAAATAAGGTTAGGGGCGTGTGGGCGAAGGCAAGCCACGCCCATGACAATAAGAGCAATCGCCGCAGCGTCGGCACTTAAGGGAGGAGACCAAAATGAAACTAAGCAACATCCTTGTTGCGGCCGCGACCGCAGCCGTAGTGGGCACAACATCGATGGCGGCGGATATCTTTGTCGTTGGGGGCAAACCGGACGACCCGTTCTGGTCCCGCGTCAAGAAAGGTGCCGAGGATGCAGGCCGCGTTGCGGAGGCCCAGGGCGGCTCAGTCACCTGGCTCGGCCCGCAGAACTACGACAATCTTGGCCCGGATGCTGCCGAATTGATCCGTCAAGCCATCGACCAGGGCGCAGACGCCATCGTCGGCCCGAACTGGGTACCCGAAGCCATGGACCCGGCATTCCAGGCCGTAGTCGATGCCGGTATCCCGCTCGTGATATACAACGCCGGTGGCATCGAGGCGGCGGATCGCCTCGGCGCGATGAATTATGTCGGTGCGGTTGACTACAAGTCGGGCTACGCGGGTGGCGAATACCTCGCCAAGGCGGGCCACACGAACGGAGCCTGCGTAAATACTCTTCCGGGCGCGGCCAACATCGAGGCCTTCTGCAACGGTTTCAACGATGGGATGTCCGACAACAGCGGCACCGGTTCGGTTCTGCAACTGCCCGCGACCGCTTTCGGCGACTCGACGGCAGTCGCTCAGGCCGTACGCGCGCATCTTCTGCAGAACCCGGACATCAATGCGATGTTCGCCATTGGCGACCAAGACACCAACGCGACGATCAGCGGTATCCAACAGGCGGGCAAGACGGGATCGGTTCACGTCTGCGGCATGAACTTCAATGACTCAATCCTGGCCAATATCCAGAGCGGTACGCAGGCCTGTGCCATCGACCAGCAGGGATACCAGCAGGGCTTCTTCGCCGTCTCTATCCTAAACAACCACGTGATGTACGGCACAACGATCCCGACCCGTGAAATCCTCACTGGACCGGGTGTGGTCGACGCAAGCAATGTCGACCTGGTAATTGCAGGAGTCGAGGCAGGCGCGCGCTAGGTGCCATCGAAAGTGCGGGCCGCTTGGAAACACCAACACCACAGTGGCTCGCAAACCAAAGAACCAAAGCCCTCGCGCGAGCCAACAGGCAATCGGCGCAACCGGAGAAACAGACAGGTGTCGTCGCAAATACAAACCGTTGCACAAGGACTCTCGCTAGGGCGCATCGCTCGGCGTCCCGAGACCGGATCGCTCATTGGGTTCGTTGTGGTCTTCGCTTTCTTCGCCGTTCTCGGAGGTCCGGTGTTCATGGGCGCACCCGGATGGTCGAGTTGGCTCAACATCGCGGCCGAGGTAGGGATCATTGCATTGCCCGTCGGGCTTTTAATGATCTCGGGCGAATTCGACATTTCGGTGGGTTCCGTCGTTCCGGCGGCGTCTATGATGACGGCCATGCTCGCGGGCCACTACGATCTTCCGGCCCTTGTCGCCATCACGGGCGGCCTTTGCGTTGGGTTAATTATAGGGCTCGTTAACGGCCTTCTGGTTACGCGCACCACCATCCCCTCCCTGATCGTTACCATCGGGGTGATGTTTGCGGTCATGGGCCTTACGCTGGGGTTCGCAGTTTTGATCCGGGGTTCGACCAGTGTCTCCTACGTTCCGGACCCGTTAACAAAAGCCCTTCTCGGGCAGTTCATCAACGGCATGTTCAGCGTTTCCATCCTCTGGTGGCTGGGAATTGTGGCGGCGTTCTTCTACGTGCTTCATATTTCGCCCATCGGGAATTGGATATTCGCCATCGGCGGCGATCGCGAGAGCGCGCGAAATGCCGGCATTCCGACCGGTCAGGTGACGATCGGTCTGTTCATGGCATCCGGGTTTTGCGCGGCATTCGTTGGCGTCACGCAGGTCATGACCTACCAGCAGGCGCAGGTCGCTGGTGGACAGTCTTTTATCTTCAACTCGATTATGTGTGTGGTTATTGGCGGTGTACTTCTTACCGGCGGTGCAGGGTCAATCATCGGGATCCTCCTCGGCACCATGACTTTCGCTGTCGTCAACCAAGGCGTCTTCTTTGCCGCACTAGACCCCAATATCGGGTCGATCATCGTCGGCGCGCTTCTCTTGGCGGCCGTGCTTTCTAACGACACGTTCCGAACGCTGGCCTTGCGAGCAGCGGCGAAGAAATCATGAGGACGCGCGAATGGAGATGATGTCTGCATTACTCCGACGCCCGGCTGCGGCCTCAATTCTCAGCCTGGTCGGTGTGTTGGCCTTCTATGTAATCTTCGGCGGCGTCGATCTCGGCAAGCTTCTCAATGCCGCAAGCTGGGTTAATTACGCCGCCCGCATTGGCATCGTCGCGATCCCAGTCGGTCTTCTTATGGTTTCGGGAGAGATCGATATCTCGATTGGCGCGATGATCCCAGCAGGTGCCATGTCGGCTGCGATTATCACGGGCTACTACGAGTTTCCAATGATCTTCGGTATCTTGGGAGCTATCGGAATCGGCGTGATGGTCGGGCTGATCAACGGCATTCTTGCCGTGCGAACAACTGTGCCGACGTTGATCATCACGCTTGCGACGCTGGTTGCGATGCAGGGCGTTGTTCTAGCGGGATCTAAACTTCTGACTGGCAGCGCGTCTGTACCTCTGACTGCGCCGGGCTGGGCCAAGACCATTTTTGGTCAGCTAATGTTCGGTGGCAGTCATCAGGTCATCATCGTCTGGTGGGTAATCTTCGCAGTGGTATTCTGGTTCGTACTGCACCAAACCAGATACGGAAACTGGATCTTTGCTATGGGTGGCGACAAGGAAAGCGCGCGCAATGCAGGTATTCCGGTAAACCGTATGACCATTGTACTCTTTGTCCTCACTGCAACCTCTGCCTCGTTCGTCGGTATGTGCCACGCGATCCTGTTCAACTCCGCGCAGGTCTCGGGTGGCATGAACGATATCTTCAACATAATTGTCAGCGTTGTCGTGGGTGGTGTACTTCTGACCGGAGGATTTGGGTCGGTGCCCGGTGTGTTTGTCGGAACGCTCACGTTCGCGATCGTCATCAAGGGAATCGATTTCACTACTATCGACCGAAACTGGTCGAATCTTATCATCGGAGTGATGCTCCTCACTGCCGTCGCCATGAACGAAAGTTTCCGCAAGCTCGCGTTGACCGCTGTATTGGGGAAGAAAGAGAATGCGGGCGATAGCGTTGTGGCAGTTGCAAAGAACAACTGAGGGCCAAACCAATGTCTGAAAACACACCTGTCCTGGAAATGCGCAATGTTGATAAGAGCTTTGGCCCCATCGATGTGCTGCACGAAATCTCGCTCAAGGTGCATGAGGGAGAAGTTCTCTGCCTTCTGGGCGACAACGGCGCCGGCAAGTCGACCCTGATTAAAACACTCTCCGGCGTCCATCAGCCGACGCGCGGCGAGATGCTGATGGACAGCAAGCTGGTGAATTTCCAAAATCCCCGCGAAGCCCATGATATGGGCATAGCCACTGTTCACCAGTTCGGCGGCACCTACCCGCTAATGTCCGTCGGGCGCAATTTCTTCGCCGGCGTCGAGCCGACCAAGGGCTTCGGGCCATTCAAGATCTTCGACCGCAAGAAGGCCAACAGAATTGCGGTGGAGCAAGTACAGAAGTTCGGCATTACCCGGATTACCGACGGTGACCGGCTGGTGGGCGGCCTTTCGGGCGGCGAACGCCAGTCCTTGGCAATTGCCCGGGCGGTGTATTTTGGGGCCCGTGTTCTGATCTTAGACGAGCCAACCGCTGCCCTTGGTGTGAAGCAGGCTGCGCATGTGTTGCGCATCGTCAACGAGGCGAAGAAACGGGGGCTAGCAGTTATCTTCATCACCCACCAGGTGATGCATGCCATGGCGGTTGGAGATCATTTCGCGGTTCTCATCCGTGGCGCCATCGCGGCCGACTTTCGAAAGGGCGACAAGTCCCGTGAGGAGATCGCCGATCTCATGGCTGGCGGAGAATCCATGGCAGACCTCGAAGCTAGCATCGAAGGTTATATGGAAACGCACGGCGGTCACGTGCCGCCGCCTGCCCATTGATGGCTCGAATGGCGTAAACCTGCTGGGCCATCCCATAGTTGATCTGAAAGGAGGCTGTCAGACTGATGAGAACCGGTCTCTACAAGGGCAAGATCGCTTTCTCTTGTGTCGCGCCGACTTGGCGCCACTCGGCGAGAGCGGCGGCGAGGTTGAGCTTGAAATCCTGACGTGAGTAGAGGTGGTGCTCCTGATAGAAATGGTTTTGGACCGAGGCGTGGACGGCGGCAAACTTCGCATTCGCCGCAAGCGTTGCATTGCCCTCTCTCGTCGTAGAAATGGCAGGTGCGAATTCTCCGCCCGGTCGTTCCGCCATTGACCTTTTTCATGCGTAAGCAGCGGCTGAGCCCCGCGTTATAGCTTCGACCGTCGGCTGCGAGATCACTTCCATCTCATGACGGGGAGTGCGTTTCACAATGTATGCGTAGAATTCGTTTCTCAGATCGTTGGGCGTCGAGATCTACGCTTCCGGGCACCGGCGGTGGCCGGATGAGGTGAAGGCGCAGGTTGTTGCGGAGACGCTGGAACCGGGTGCGTCATTGAACGCCGTAGCGGAGCGGTATGATGTTCTTCCGAACCAGCTCTCGGCATGGCGTCGACTGGCGAAGCAGGGGAAGCTGGTTTTTCCGGCGCCGGAGGTCGAGGAGCCGTTTTTTGCGCCGTTGGTTTTGTGTGAGGCGGAGCCGGAGAAACCGCCCCGAGAGATGGTCACAGCGATCAAGGCATTCGGATCGTGGTCGGCGCGGTCTGTATTCTCGAGGCTGGCCGTTTCCAACTCGCCGAACGTGGTCAATCACACCGGTCATTCGTCACTCACGCGCCCGGCCTATCACCCGCCGAATAGTAGTTCCTCGTCATAGGCGAACAGGTTGTGTTGCAGCAGCAGGGCTGCGCCAATCGCCGGAGCCTCGCGCCCGAGATGTGTGAGAGATAGTTGAGGGACATGTGATCCGGCGAGCAGATGTGCGCCGAGACTCGCGCGTGCCGATGCTTCGCCGCGCGCGAACAAGGGAGCGAGCGGGCCGCAGAGGACGATCTGCTCGGGGTTCAGAACGCTGACGATGGATGCCAACCCGCGACCGAGCTGCTTCGTCCAGTCATCCAGCGTGGCCACGGCGGCCTTCTCTCCCGCGTCGAGGGCAGTCAGGAAATCCGAGATCCGTTCGGACCGACCGCCATAGTGGTCGTGTCTGGCGAACAGCGCGCGCCGTCCGACATAGCTTTCGAGAGAACCGTCGACGGTTGAGCGCTCGGATGAAGAATAACCCTTGTCACCGATGATAATGTGGCCGAGTTCTCCGGCATATCCGTTGTTGCCACGCAAGACCTTGCCGTCTGCTACGGCGCAGCCTCCAATACCAGTATCGAGCAGAAGATAGACCACGTTTTTTCTGGCACCCGGTGTCATCTGCATGTCGGCGACGGCAACGGCGTTGGCGTCGTTCTCGAGGCCCACCAGTTCTACTTCGGGTAAGGCGGCGCGCATCAGATCGAGGAACGGTACGTCTCGCCAACCGAGGTAGGGCGCACGCACGACGTGACCGGCGAAGTCGACGAGGCCCGGAACGGTTGCGATGCCACCACGCAGTTGCGGGGAAGTGCCCAACTCCGCGAGTGTCTTGCGAACGTCTTTGGCGACGAGCTCCGCCACTTTCTGAGGCGTGGTTCGCTCAAGGGAAAAGCGATACTCGCGCGTCGCCCTGACCTTTCCGGAAAGATCAACCACCGCGACGGAACCGCGTCCTACACCGACTTCGATGCCCAAAAAGAATGCGTGTTCGGCGTTCACGCAGATCCTGGTGCCGGGCCGACCGGTTCGCTTTTCAGTGTCCGGCTCGGTTGTGCCGTCGGGCGCGTCGGTGAGCAGCCCAATGTCGACCAGCGAAGCGACCAGGGCAGACGCGGTCGATCTTGTGACGCCGAGTTCGCGGGCGATGTCGGCCCGGCTCATGGGGCCGTTACGCCTGAGCGCCTCAAGTGTCCGCGTTTCATTGATGTGCCGAACGGCGCGCGGCATTGACATGACGACGACCTTCCTCTCGAGACCCGCACCTTCACATGCCATCAGATCATCTTGACACCTCCAGTTCAATATGTTTGTTTGCCAAACGAACAAATTAGAATTGTTCGGAACCCGAGTCGGCCACGCGATCTTCCGTAGACAGCGCCGCGGCCGGCTCGTGAAGCGGAGGACTGTTCATCATGGAAACTGGACTGAAAGGCCGCCCCATCCTGGTCACCGGCGCGTCCGGCGGGATCGGCGCGGCCACAGTACGGTTGTTGGTTGCCGAAGGCGCGGACGTGATCGCCTCAGGCCGCAACGAAGAGGTGCTGTCGAAGCTTGCGGACGAGACCGGATGCCGCACGCTTTCCTTCGATCTCACATCGGAAGAAGCCGTGAAAGAAGCTCTGGACGGCATTGAGCTTTTTGGCGTCGTCAATTGTGGTGGTTGGGGGGGCGAGATAGCCACGCCGATGGAAACCGATATGGCCGTTTTCGACAAGGTGATCGACATCAACGCCCGCGGCACGCTGTTGGTCACAAAGTATGCCTCACAGAACATGGTGAAAGCCGGCAAGGGCGGATCTATCGTCAACGTCTCGTCCCAGGCCTCGCTCGTCGGCCTCGCGGGTCACATCTCATATGCCTCGTCGAAAGGCGCGGTGGACGCGATGACGCGGGTCTCGGCGCTGGAACTGGGCAAATTCAACATTCGCGTCAACGCGGTGAACCCGACGGTGGTGATGACGCCAATGTCGGAATGGTACTGGGGCCGCGACGAGATCGGCGGGCCGTTCATCGAGACCATGCCACTCCACCGCTGGGCCACCGAGGACGATTGCGCCGCACCGATCGTGTTCCTGCTTTCGGACGGGGCGTCGATGATCTCCGGAGTAACGCTGCCGATCGACGGCGGGTTCACCGCCGTCTGAAGCATTCCCCAAACCTGATCAGACAAGCGCAACGGAGACAACAATGTCAAATGAACTGGACGGCAAGATCGCGGTGGTAACCGGCGCCGCGTCGGGCATTGGCCTGGCCTCGGCTGAGGCGATGATGCAGGCGGGCGCCACTGTGGTATTGGTCGATCGCGACGCCGAGGCCCTCGCAAAGCTGGAGGAGAAATTCGGCGGCAAGGCGATCACTCAGGTGACGGACCTTCTCGACGCAGAGAGCTGCGCGGCGATGACCCCGGACATCCTCGAGAAGACCGGTCGCATCGATATTCTTTATGCCAACGCGGGAACCTACATCGGCGGCGACTTGGTCGACACCGACGCGGCAACGATCGACCGGATGTTGAACCTGAACGTCAACGCGGTCATCAAGAATGTGCATGCCGTCCTGCCGCATATGATCGAGCGACGGAGCGGTGACATCGTCGTGACTTGCTCGCTCGCAGGACGGTCGGCGATCAAGCATGAGCCGGTTTATTCGGCTTCGAAATGGGCGATCAACTGTTTCACACAGACAACCCGGCGCCAGGTGAACACGCACGGCATCCGCGTCGCTCAGGTTTCGCCCGGGCCGGTGGCTTCTGCGCTGCTTGCGGATTGGCCCGCCGACCGGTTGCAGGCAGCAAAGGATGCGGGAGCCATTATCGAACCTTCCGAAGTGGCCGCTGCGGTGATGTTCATTCTGGGCCGGCCACGCAATGTCACCATCCACGACGTCGTGGTGTTGCCGACCAACATCGACGCCTGATGGCTTCGGTCGCCGCTTTCAAGCGGAGGCGGCGACCGATAGACGGCAAGCTCAACCCAAAACTTCGCCCGAAGAAATCGAATGCCGATCTTAATCAACGAGCAGAATCTGGCCCTCGCTGCAAAAACGGTGGCTGTTCCGACCTATGACCGCGCGAACCTCTCGCCGGGCATCCTGCATTTCGGCGTGGGGAATTTCCATCGTGCCCACATGGCGGTCTATATGGATCGACTGTTTGCCCAAGGCATTGGACCGGACTGGGCCATCGTCGGGGCCGGGGTCCGGTCGGGCAGCGTGGTGACCCGCGAGAAATTGAAGAAACAGAACTGGCTGACGACGGTCGTTGAGCTTGACCCCGAGGCGCTCTCGGCGCGCGTCGTCGGCTCGATGATCGATTTCGTGCCCGTCGATACGCAGGCCAACCTAGCCGCACTGGTCGACCCGCGCATCCGCATCGTGTCCTTGGTGTTGACCGAAGGTGGTTACTTCATCGACTCGGCAACTGGACAACTGGCCACCGACGATCTCGCCGTTCAAGCCGATGCTAAAAACCCAGAGGCGCCGGTAACCGTATTCGGGCTGATCGTCAGGGCCATCGCGCTGCGTCGGGCAGCGGGAACGGCGGCCTTCGCCGTGATCTCGGGGGACAACCTGCCAGGAAACGGGCACCTGACGAAGCAGACCGTCGTCGGTTTGGCCCGGCTTTCCGATCCGGAGCTTGCCGACTGGATCGAAAGAAACGTGGCTTTCCCCAATTGCATGGTCGATTGCATCACGCCGATGACTTCGGACCGGGAGCGAAAGATCATCGAAGACCAGTTCGGCATCGTCGATCTGGCGCCGGTCGTCTGTGAACCGTTCCGTCAATGGGTAATCGAAGACAATTTCCCGAACGGTCGCCCTCCGTTGGAACATGTCGGAGTCGAATTCGTGAACGACGTCGCCGGCTACGAGTTGATGAAACTGCGGATTCTCAACGCAAGCCATGCCTCGCTCTGCTACCCGGCGGCTTTGCTCGGGCACCACTTCGTCCATGATGCGATGGCGGATCAAGACATCGTCGGCTTCCTGCGCGCGATGCAATCGCGGGATGCGATCCCGACGCTGAAACCTTTGTCCGGCGTGGATTATACCGAGTATCTGGAGAAGGTGCTCAGCCGGTTCGCGAATCCGATGATCGGCGACACCATCCCGCGCTTGACCAGGGACGGCTCGGAGCGGCAGCCAAAATTTATCCTGCCCACTCTGCAGGATGCGCTGGTCGACGGCGGGTCCATCGGCGGGATTGCCTTGGAGCTGGCGCTGTGGTGCCGGTATTGCCAAGGTCACGACGAAACGGGACATTCGATCAATGTCGAAGATCCCCGGGCGGCCGATCTCAAGCGACGCGCAGAACACTCCGGCGCTAACCCGCAGGACTTCATCGGCAACCACGAAGTTTTTAGCCGACTCGGCGAGAACGAGCGCTTCGCAGCGGCTTTTTCTCATTGGGTCGACCAGCTGCAGAGCGAGGGCGTCCGAGCGACTTTGCGCGCCTATGCTGAGGGATAGGTAGTCCGTCCCTGCAGGCCGTCGATGGCCGAGTTTTGTGGTCGCTTAAGCATCGGCTTTCAAATTTGAGGCATGGATCGCGCGCACCTGCAGAGAAAGTCTGTTCTCCGCCCTTTCTGCCTATTGCGGCAACTGGCATGGACAGCAGTTTGCGGCCCAGTGCTGCCGTTTGGTAAACTCAGCACGAAGGGCAGCTTCGTTTGTGCCGGATAAAACGAACGATTGCGTCTGGACTCAGGAGATATTTGAGAGCAAGGCATCTCGTCCCTGCCAGGCGACAAAGGCGGAGAGCGCCCAGGTAATCATGGCCGGCACGCCATCCTTCCAGGTGTCGTAGAGGAGGTGAAAGAAGATCGCGCCGGTGGACGTGCCGAGGATCGCGAGAGCGCCAAGGGTCCCCAAAGGCGAGCCCTGAAACCAGATTGCGATGGCGCCGAACAGTTCGACTATACCAACGACGGCCATGATCTGGCGATTCAGCCCGTAGTTTCTGAACATCTCGAGCTGAGTTTCGAAGATAGTCTTCTGCCACCCGGCGATCTTGATCGAGGACGCAAACAGGAAGAAGACGGAAAGCAGACCAACTGCGATTATTGTAACGTTCAAGTCTGGTCCCCCTGTTCCGGCGTACCTGATGGTTCGAGTGCCGCAAGGTCAACTTTCATTGGCTGGCTGTCTCGGGTGTAGCGCCGGGCCGAATACCGTCTACAAGGTTCTTCGCCCAATCGTGGGTTGCAGGAGCCTCTGTTCCGGCAGGCTGGCCGAAGGTCTGAACCTCGGCAACATCCATCGAGAAAGTCGCTTTCATCTGGATGAAACCATCCACCACAATCATCTGCCGTTCGGACGGATCAATGTGCATCCGGCCGGTTACAACGACTGGTTCGTGGATCATGGGCGGTGTCCAACCGTCGGCGAGTTGCAGGCGCACCATCTGGTTCGGTGGGGGCGGTGGGACGTGGCTGCACATGCCGCGTTCCGGAACAAGATAGGCCGTGGACGTGCCGTCCTCGGTCGGCGGCGCCGGGATGGCAAAGCCGCCAAGCGTGACGGTTTTTCCGTCATAGGCCTGGTTCCCTGCAATCCTCGCCAGCTCCCGCCGCTCGGCCACGACCCAACGTTGCGATATAAGCCAATCGGAGTCGATCCCTTGCTCGGACAGAATTGCTTTGATTTCCCCCAGCTGCGCCCCCGCCTCTGGTGAGGGATTCTCGCCAGCCAGTTCGGCATTGAGTTTGACCACCTGGCGCAGGTCATCGATTTGCTCGATGCTGAGGTCGAGAAACGGATCGTCGTAGGACTGTGCGCTCTGGTCGATGAGATCGGACCAATCGATCGGCACCATTTCTGCAAGGAGCGGGTTGACGCCGGCGATGAGTATCAGGGAGGCAATGAAGGGACGCATGTCAGGCTCTCAGTGTTCGGTCGGTACGTTGCGCGGGCGGGTTATTCGACCGGCGTGGTGAAGTCCGGTACACGTTTCAGGGCATCAACCATGTCGGCGCTCGTCATGAGTTCAATGAAGGTATAGTCCTTCAGAACCCCCTGGCTCAGGCGTGACACATACATCGCCTGAACCATGCCCGGATCGTCCGGCAATCGGACCGTGATATAGTTCTTTCCATCCGCCAGCCCCCAGAAGTAGCTGATCATCTCGCCGCCAATCGTCTCGATGGCGCGCCCCATGTCCTTCTCACGGTCGGTCGGATTTTCGATCATGATCTGCCAGGCGTCAGGGTCAGGCTCGCCAATGCCGAGATAGTAGCGACTTGCGGTCTCTTCCGCGGCAACGGCAAACGCGCAAAGCGAGGTTGCGACACCCACACAAATGGACGCTTTCACCATAGGTCTCTCCCTTGACCCAGCTTGGGAAAATGCGCGGGGCACCGAGGGAGGATCGCCCCGCGCGACACTCACTCGAGCGTGTTCTTGTAAACGACACCATCTTTCATAATGAGCCGGATGGTCTCAAATCCGCGGTCTCTGGGGGCAGCGTCGAACCATTCTGGATTGGCACCCAGCACCGAGAGGTCTTCAAGCGGGTTTCCGTCCACGATCAGGATGTCGGCATAAGCTCCCGCCTCGATCAGCCCGAGCTTGTTCGGATAGGGGTTCCGCTTTCCGGTCAGTTGCGCAAGTTCGCCTCCGGTGGACGTTGCCGCGACAAGGAAAGCGTGGTTCCCGAAGAGTTCGGCGAAGTAGAACTTCTCAAAATCCCGATGCGCCCGACCGAAGCCGATTGTCGAGAGAACGGTGTCCACGTTGTGCACGATCTTCGGCTTGTATTTCTTCACGTAGTCCACGAGGTTCTCGGACCCGTCGAGATAGGCTTCGAGCTTCGGTTTTACCGTCGGTTGGGCGTAGTTCGGGTGGCTCAGAAGTTGCGGGTCCATCCCCGCCACGTTGATCGCCCAGAATATCCCTTCATCGGCAATGCGCTTCACCGTTTCCTCGGTGACCATCTGACCGTGCTCGATGGACTTTACACCCGCATCCAGCGCCATGTTCACGGTCTCGTCCGTGTAGGCATGAACGGTCGTATAGGTATCGAAGAACGACGCCGCCTCGACCGCTGCCGCGATCTCGTCCACCCGGTAGGCGACCGACCAAAGCGGGTCGAGCTCGGAAGAAACGCCTCCCCCAGCCATGAGCTTGAGGAAATGCGCGCCGTGGGCGAAGTTCAGTCGTGACGCCTTGCGCACCTCTTCAACCCCGTCGGCGACATAGGACAGGTTGAGCGTGTTGCCGACGTCATTGGACCCCATGTTAAAGGTGCGCTGTACCGGGTTGCGCCAATCTCCATGGCCGGAAGACGGACCGATGGCTGCACCGGCTGCATAAATCCGCGGGCCTTCAACAGTGCCCTGGTCGATCAGATCCTTCAGACCTGAACCCATTCCGCCGGTATCCCGCACGGTCGTGTAGCCATCGTAGAGATAGTCGCGCGCATTCTCGGCAGCGACGGCGCCGATCTGGTCCCATTTCGCCGCCTGCAAGCCAGCAAATGTCTGAAACACACCGGTGGCATACAGGTGCGTGTGGCTGTCGATCAGGCCGGGCATCAGCGTGCGCCCGCCGCCGTCAACCACCGTAGCACCCGGCGCGTCGATGGCTTCGGTCGAGACTTCCTTGATGAGGTTGCCTTCGACAAGAACGCTTGCATTCTCGATACGCGCCTCGCCCACACCGTCAAAGACGTGGACATTGGTGATCAGCGTCTGTGGAACGGCATCCTGCGCGTTGGCGAAGCTTGCAGTTAGAGTGGCGACGACAGCCGCCACGGAGAGTTGCCAGTCATAGGCCATCGGTCTTCCTCCTTACCGAAGCAAATATGATGCGCGGGACGTCGAGGTACGTTCGCCCCGCCCCCACTCAGTCCAGCGTGCTCTTGTAGATCACGCCGTCCTTCATGATCAGGTCGATGTTGGCTTCATAATCGACGAGCAGTTCCACATCCTCGACCGGGTTGCCCTCGACCAGCAGAAGGTCCGCATAGGCGCCCGGCTCGATCACGCCGAGGGGGCCGGCGGTATAGGGGTTGAGCTTGCCGGAGAGCGCCAGAAGCTCGGCTGACTTCGAAGTCGCCTGTTGAAGGATCTCGTGCGACGTCCAGACCTCGAGCCGATACTTGAACTCGTCGTTCTGCTTCGTGAGCGCAACAGGGTCGCCGATGATGTCGGTCGAAAACGCGACCTTCTCGATCTCGTATTCCTTCAGCATCCGCATCTGGTTGCGCGCGCCCGCCTGCACTTCGAGAAACTTGGGTGCCGAGAGCGGGCCGAGCGCCTTGGCAACGGTTTCCGCGTCAATGCCCAGAAGGGAATAGAACGGCACAACCCAGACATCGGCATCCTTGATCGCCTGTGCCGAGACCTCCGTCATCAGCTGGGCGTGCTCGATGCTGATGACACCGGCGTCGATCGATCTCAGGATCGAGTCGTCGTTGTAGACGTGGACCAGGACATAGGTTCCCCAGTCTTCGGCAGCTTTGACTGCGGCTTCCAGCTCCTCGGGCAGATATTGCACGGTATGGAGCGGATCGACGGTAGAAGACACGCCCCCACCGGCCATGACCTTGATCTGCGTCGCGCCAAGGCGCAGCGCCTCCCGCGTCGCGCGCAGAACCTCCGGCACGCCATCGGCCAGGAACTCGAGGTGCTGGTTGAAGAAGGAAGGCTGCGCCCCTTCAAAATTCGGATGCGGCTCATTGTAGACCCGGTGCTCGCCATGTCCCGAGGTCTGCGAAATCACCGGTCCGGAGGGATAGATCCGCGGTCCAACGGCCTTGCCCCGATCAATCGCCTTCTGAAGCCCGATAGCCGGCCCGCCGGCATCGCGGACAGTTGTGAAGCCACGCAGCAGCATCTTCTCGGCCTCGATGGTGGAGACGGCGCCCCAGTACATCCAGTCGTAATTGTCCCGCAGGTCGGCAACGGGTTCGGTCACCGCCATGTGCACATGGGCGTCGATCAGGCCCGGCATCAGGGTGCGCCCGCCGCCGTCGATGATCCTTGCGTTGGCAGCCGCGAGCGGCTCGCTGGAAACTTCCGCAATCAGGTTGTCCACCACCAGCACATTGGCATTCTCGATCCTCTGTTCGTTCACACCATCAAAGACATGCACATTGGTGAACAGGATCGGAAAGCTATCCTCTTGTGCCGTAGCCGCCGTGGCGATGCTTAGGGAGAGCGCGAACGCGAGTGTTTTCTTCATGCCATCAACCTTTGAGGGGCTTTTTTGGATTAGTGAATGTAGCGGTTTGCGCGAATGTGTCATTGACATTACGGCCAAACAGGGTCGAATAATTGCACCGTTTTGCACATGCTCCCCGGGGAACCATGCCAAGAAAGAACGCTTCCCGGACCTATCTTCCCGTGGTTTCCAGCGCCATGGCACAACCCTTTCTGACAGCACTGCTCGGCAAGGGCATTACAGCGGATGATGCGCTGCATGGAACAGGATTGTCCCTGGCCGATGTTCAGGAAGGCTCTGCGCCTATGCTGGGACAGGATTGGTACAACCTGGCCGAACGCACGGCGGAAGTGACGAGCGACCCGCATTTCGGGTTCAGGATCGGCTCGGAGGATGCGATCTACAGCCACCCTAATTTCCGAACCGTCACCCTGACCGATACGGCGCTTGGCGAAGTCCTGACAAAGCTGATCGTCGATGCAGCCCAGATCACTTCACTCGCGACCTACGAATTGCGTATCAACGGCAGCCGGGCCGTCCTGAGTTCCGAACGTCAGTTCAAACCAGCCCGCCGCCCGCGGCAGGTCGACGGGTATTTTGCGGGCTTCATGTGCCGATTGATCCGCGAGGCTTGTGGCGGGGAATGGAAACCGTCCGATCTGACGATACGCGTCTCCGACCCTGCAGCGATACCGAAGACCTTCGCGCCCGGGCTCGCCGTGCGTCGCGGTGACTCGCGCGGGGCACGTTTCGAGTTTCCCGCGCACTGGCTCCTGCTGCACATCGGGGGAGCGCCCCGACAGTCGGCTCCTGAGCGTCCGTCCACGCCCGAGGCGTTTCTCTCGGATTTCCGCAGACTGCTGGACCTCCACCTGCACAAACCGTCTCTCTCGCTGGAGAATTTCTCGAAGGTCGCCGGCTTGAAGACCCGCCGCATCAAATCCGTGCTCACGGAACATGGAACCAGCTACAAGGCGGAACTGGATCATCGTCGCGCCGAACGAGCCAAGGCCCTCCTGAAGGACCATCGGCTCGGATACCCTCAGGTCGGAGAACTGGTCGGCTACCCGGATCCCTCGTCGTTTTCCCGGGTATTCAAGCGGTGGACGGGTCAAACGCCTGGCACCTACAGGGGGTGAAAAACCGGGAGCGATTGTCTGTTTTCCTCATACCGGACATTGGTGCCTAGTGCAGCGAACTCCCGTTCACCGCCCTTCCTACGGAATGCTGCAATTGGCATGGACGGTCGCTTTCGTTCGTAAATCGGTCATCCGAGCGTTTTCATCATAAGTCAGAAAGGTCGGAAATTCGGACTCGATACCTGGCCGCACCTACTACGCGTGCGTGGGGATAGCGATGTGGGAGGAGGCAGGATCCGAACATCAGGTCCGGAGTCCACTCCGGGTCCTTCTGGTGCGAGGCGGCCTGACGCGGAGCAGGCGCTGAGCCCGGTATGGGAATCTGACATATGCGTCGGAAAGTTGTGCAGGAGACACTCAATGGCCGCTGGCGTTAACGCTTCATGGTAGCAGATTCCGCGTGAGCGGCACGCCCAGATCTGACTGCCACTTGGCGCGTGCAGCGGCCAGCATCGGATGCCCCCCGATAGTTGTCGGCTTCGAGATGTTTTTGGGGTGGACTGGGTAACAACCGAGCAAGGGGCTACGCAACCGGATGGAGACGGATCACGCTCACGTCCGACCGTCACGGGAGATGCCCTGCAACAACCGTCCGATCTTTCCGCTGGCCTCGAGTTGCGACGCGCGAATGTAGTGGCGTTCTGTTGTTGTTGTCTGACTGTGGCCGAGCAAGGGACGCGCGTGCAATGCATCAGAGACCGAGGATTCGGAAAGGAAGGTCGCGGCAATCTTTCGGAAGCAATGCGGAGTGAGCGGCACGCCGAAGAGCTGCTCGGATCTCTTTTGAACCCGCAGGTAGAGAGAATGCCTGGACAGCTGATTTCCTGTGGTCGTGAGCCAGAGATAGTCTGCCGACGGTTCGTGCCGTATGTGTGGGCGGACCCGGTGGATGTAATGCTCCAATGGCTCGTGAAGCGTTTCGGGGACAAGCAGCTTCAATGCCTGCCGGGTCTTGGTTTCCTCGGGCTCGAAGGACAGGACCCGGTCGGTACCGGCATAAACCAGATGCGTGCCAAGCCGTATCATGTGCAGGTTGCGAGCTCGGATCGGGCAGGCTATGAGCAGCGCGACGATCAGCGTGTCGCGGTAGTGGATGTTGCCACGGCGGGTCGCCTCTACCTGGGAGGTTAACCGGCCCAATTCCAGCACCGCGAGCCGGAACAATTCTCCTGCTGATGGGTAGACCGCCGGCTCCGGCGTTCGTTCGTCTGCCCATACGTCCAGCCGGTTGGTCAGGTCCTTCAGCCACTGCCAGTCGTGGTCCGGATCCATTCGGCGCAACACGCATTTCAAGCCGATGACGGAGGAGGCAACGGTTCTCGCCGAAACCTCGGACATCAGGTCGCGTGCAAAAGCTTTTGCGCGTTCCGGCGAGATCCGTTCGGCCGGAGTAGCACTCGGATCGAGCTGATTGGTCCGTTCCAACCAACCAAGCCAGCGGCCGTAGTGCATTCGATTGGTCTTGCGCGTGGCCACAGACCAATGGACCGCAGGCCCCTGCCCGTCCAACAGATCGCCTTCCACAAACAGATCCTCCCAAGCGGCGCGGTCTGTGTCTGGCCAGTCCGCGTACGGCAGGGAATTGCGTGCGCGCGTCATGTGCCGACCTTCGGAGGTGTCACGCCCGCGGCTTGCGTGAGAAGCGCATTGACCTTTCGGCTCGCGGCTGGCCCTTCGGTCCCAAGATAGGATTGGTAGGTCGTATTGATAGACTTGTGGCCCAGCATCCGGCTCACGTTTTGAAGCTGCTCCGGTGCCCGTTCGGCGACGATCTTGGCGATGACGTGACGATAGAGATGCGGCGAGATTTCGATCCCCGCGTGTTTCCGCAGCGGTTTGCCGACTGCGTCCCGCATGGCCGAGTAGCTGCGCGCACCACCAGTCGCACCCGGAAAGAGATACCTTCCGTCGGAGCCGAGCAAAAGATCACGATGTTCCGCCACAAACAGATCCAGCAGGCGGATCGTGGCCGGTGGCAGTTCGAGATCGAGACGGGAACGGGTCTTGGTGTCGTCTTCGGTCAGGGACAGGAACACCCGCGTTCCCCGGCGCTGCACATGCTGGTCCAGGTCCAGCGACCGGAGGTTCTTCACCCGTATCCCGGTAAAGACGAGCAGCGAGATCGCGAGCGCGCGTTCGACACCTTTGGCCCGACGAACCGGGCTCTTCAATCTGAGCGCGCGGGCGAGTTCTTCCTCGGGAAAGCCGATCAATCGGCGCACCACCGCGTCGTCGTCAAACTGCTGCAGGCGCTGGCGGTTGCGATCTCCCATCCCATGCCCGGCCTCAGGCCTTAATCTGGCAACGATCGTATCGATCGGCGCCAATACCTCATCCGACAGGCCCAGAAAATGGCGACCGACGTTTCGCATCTGTACCGCCATCTTGTGCGCATAGTCTTTGGTTCGGACGTGATCACCCGGCAAGAACGGCTTCAGGGCGATCTTGAAGTTCTCGGGATCAAGCAGGACGTCGATCCCCGTGACATCCCCGATCCGGACCCTTCCGGACCGGACCAGGGCGCTGCCAAGCCGACGGAAGGTAAACCGGTAGCCTTCGAGGGTCGTCGGGCGCATGGCACGGAGCGGTGCCGATGGATCGAGCGGATCCGGCGACGTCATGCGTGCCTCCCAGGCCGCAACCTCGGTCTGGAACCCCTCCGGAAAGGCGTCGAGCGGATACATGAACACCTCCGCCTTGTTCGGCGCTTCTAGGCGGGTCTGGGGCCAGCCCTCCACGCGTTTCATGCACATGTTCCAGAGCGCGATTGTGTGCTTGCGTAGATTGCGTGGGTTCTTCGGTATTTCCTTGCGGTCGAGCGCCGCCTCAAAGCCGATGAGCGTCTCCGGGCAGACGTGCTCGGGGGCGATCCCCTTGACCGTGCAATAGGCCGCCAGCCGATGCAGCCCCCACCGATGCATTCGATCCTCGATTGCATCGAGCAGCTCGGCCCATTCCGGCGCGAATGGGATGTCTTGTGTCACCTGCCGTTTGCGCATGCCATGCTCGGAGACCGCCCGCACCACCAACGACCGGACATTCGCCATCCGCTTGGCGCTCACGCCAGCCGCAGCAGGCGACGTAGCTTCGAAAATCCGGCGCACGTCCTTCGGGCAGGCGAGGGTCGCGCTCAGATCAATGTCGAGGGTGTCTCTGAGAAACCGGAAGGCCGAGCGCGTGTCCCGCAACGCAGACCCACACAATGTGGTGCTACAGGTGTCGGCAACGTCGGCAAGCGTGATCCGCGGAGACGCGATGAAGACGTGCTCATCGGGAATGGTGATGGTATCTTTCATGCTCGGGACCTCCTGTTCAGGTCATTGGCGGTCACGGGAAGACAGGGGCGGACAATCCACGCGACTCGGGAAATCGTAGCACAATGTCTCCCGCTCAGACTGAGAGGGACGTTCTCCCGACATTGCTGAAAGATGCGCCATAACAAGACATTGAGGGACATATCCGGTCATCCCTCCCGCCGAAGGCGAATGAAGCGATCGAGATCGTCCGGGTGTACCCGGACCAGCCGACCGTCACGGATAACCGGAAGATCGCCGCTCTCGATCCGGCGTTGTACGGTCTTCAGCGAGCAGTTCAGAATCTCTGCGGCCTGCTCCAAGGTCAGCAGGCAGCCGAGCTGCTTGGCCGAATTACCCATGGCAATGACCTTCTTTATGCTGCTCGAGCCAGGTGTCGAGGTCGGCGCGCCGATAGAGGATTATTCCGCCGAGCCGGACGAAAGGTGGGCCGTTCTCCGTCGCGTCGCGCATCCGGAGTTTGGCCAGCTTGGACACGGAGATCGAGAGGTAGTCCGCAGCGACCGTGGGCCGCATGATCTCCGGCCAGGTCGGGTTGTGATTTTCGTTTGGTTTCATGGCACGCCCCCTCCTTTCAGGGCGTGCCCAAGTAGTTCCGGTATTTTCCGCCCGTAGTGCATCGGGGGAATAAATAATTCCCCCTCTTGCCCAGCACTAGGAATGGTGCAGTCGGGTCGGCGCCTACCGGCCCAGCTTGTTTCGGTATTCACCTACAAACGAGCGCTCAAAATCCGTTTCTTCGGGAATTTCGAGCTGATGCCGCTCATCACGTATTCGCTGAACAACGTAGCGGGGTACGAACCAGGGATCCCAATCCCCGAACACGGCCGACTTTGAAACCGCGATCTGTAGGAGTCCCGAGTGGAGCAGCAGGAGTTCAAGATGAGCGGGGTGCCTGACGAAGTCGAAGTCGTCGGTTTCCTGGCAAATCTGCCAACTGGCCCAGTAGTGGATACTATTCTTTAAATATCTGAATTCTTTCTGAAGCCGAGTTACGTCGGCGGGATACCTCTCGCCCTTGGTCTCTGAAGCCGCGTAGAATTTCGACACGAAGGATGACGCGAATTCCAAACTTGTGCGACGCTGACGAGCATAGTCGTGGATCATCTTTAGCGCGACGTCGCCGGCCATGCGTCCGAGCGTTTTGTGGCTCAGTAACTTCTTCTCCACGACTGCCATGATCTGGCCTTGAGCCGCACCGGGATCCCGGCGACGGCGTTCTGCTTCTATTGCCATCGTCGCCTGAACCTGGGCCGCTTCGACATCGTCGTCAGGGTAAACCATGCGGGAGACGAGAACCGCCACATTGCGATCGGGTTGCGCATCCGACGCATCAATTGACATTACTCTCAATTCGGAGACTCCCGACCAGTCCTGGACATCAACTCTTCACATACTTTCTCCATCGCCGGTCGCAGTGCCTCAAGCGAGGGCTTGGTATACCTCTGCCCCGCGATCGACAGGGGCGTGTGGTTGAGCAACCGACCAACGATCTCCTCGAGCACACCGGCCTCCATTGCCACCGTCGCAAACGTGCGCCGATGGGCATGCGGGCTCCATTTCATCCGCGTCGGGGTGGTGATACGTCCGTCCGGTCCCTTTGGCGAGGGGAAGACCCACTTGCGATGAAGGCCTCGAACCGGCGCAAGAATCTCATGGTGCAGCTGCAGGATCGGAAGATCAAAGCTGCGGCCGTTCTTGGTCATCGGCAGGTGGATGCGATCCTCGTGGACGTTCGTCCACTCCAACGTCAGCGCCTCAGTCTTGCGAAGCCCGGTGAAGAGGAGAAGCTCATAGAAGACCGTGTGGATCGGGTTGAAGAGATCGTCGATCGTGGATTGCCAGGCTTTCAGATCCTCAATGATCTCGCCCTTCGGCTCCTCGGGATGCCACTCGATTGCCATGGTCGGGCATTCGGGCAGGTCATAAGTCCGACGGGCATGGTTCCAGACTGTGCGAAAATACTTCAACGTGTGATTTGCTGTGGATGGCGTGGCCACCAATGACCGATGTCGGTCTACGACCTGGGACTTCGAAATCTCGTCCAACGGAAGGCGCATCCAGTCCTTGAGGTGGTTTTCGAACTGCTGCCGTAACCCGGACCTGTGCGCCTCGGATCGCAACTTGGGTCGGGCGAGGTAGGCCTCCATCGCCTGTTCAAGTGTCGGCGCTCCGATCTGAACCTTCTTGCCGGCACCCCTGCCCCACTCCAACGCGAAGCCCAGCGCGGTCTGACGTGCGGCCTGCGCCGAGATCACAGGGTACCGACCAATTAGAACGCGCCGCGTCTGGCCACCGACGTCCTTCTGGAAGTACCAGGTCTTCGATCGCTTTCCGACGAACAGAACGAGGCCCTTCACCTCGTTGTCCCAGTGCTTCTCGGTGCCGGATTTTGCAGGCGGCAGCTTGCGGGCGAGGGTCTCGGTGAGCTTGGGCATTTTGTCGGCTTTTTGTCTGTATTGGCAGGAAAAAGCATACACCTACCGGAACCGACAGGAAAGATTAAACCATTCAAAATGAAAGGATTGGAACGGACAGGAAAGCTGCGGAAAAGTACAACTCTTGCTTGGAAGGCTAAGGTCTTACCACTACACAACGCCCGCTCAGCAAAGTACCACCTATTTCATGACCGTTCTGGGGTCAAGCGTTGGCTGAGGCTTCCTTCGGGGTGATGGGCTCTCGGCAGCGGTCGCTTGCGCACCGTCCGCTGACCACGAACTTACCCTTGCCGCTCGAAGTGGCGAACAGATGCGGCAGGTGGTCGACGAAACGGGCGCCGCTACGATTCTGCTGGACGCCGGTGCGTACCTTTTCCGTGCGTCGGAGTATCTTGCCGCGACCCCCGGCGCGATGAACGGGTTCGACCGGTTCTACTATCCCCATCTCGAGCGGATTTGCGGTCGGGCTTTTGCCCTGGCGGTGTCCGCAGGCCCCGGTGGCGAAAATGCCGTGCGCCACACCGCTCGCATCGCCCGAGGGTCGAGACTTCCCGACGTACGGCCGCCGCGCATCACCTGCACGTATGCCTGGACACCCGCGGAAATCCGCGTCCCAAAGACCTTCACCGAAAGCACTATCTCGTTGCCGTGAATTGGGCGCAGCGATGGGCCTCGGCCTCACCGCGGGCATTATCGTATCAGCGGGTCTACCACGGCACAGATGTACCGTCGTAATTGATGTGCATTCCGCTTTGCTCCGACGTCGCGTTCTCCACAACCTGCCGCATCGCCGACACCGACTCCTCGGGTGTGGGGCCTCCTGCATTGTCCAACATGCGCGTCTGCTCCCTCCCGGGACGGAGCGCTAGGCAGATGCAGCCCCACGGTTTCCACTCCATCGCCAACGACCGCCACAGCTGGTTCAACGCCGCTTTCGAGGCGCGATAGGTGAAGTGGCG
Source organism: Tropicimonas marinistellae (assembly GCF_001509585.1). Taxonomy (GTDB): domain Bacteria; phylum Pseudomonadota; class Alphaproteobacteria; order Rhodobacterales; family Rhodobacteraceae; genus Tropicimonas; species Tropicimonas marinistellae. The sequence goes on from NZ_LNCI01000007.1 coordinate 135,779, forward strand.
TTTGCCGGCGTAGGTGCCATTGGACGCCGCGAGGCTCGAAATCTCGACAAGCGTCTTCTTCTCGCCGGCCTTGAGATTCTCCTCGATCAGCGTGGCAAGACGGAACGGCGCCCAGGTATTCGTCAACATCATCCGCTGCCAGTGGGCTTCATCAATCTCTTCCGGTGCAAGCTCCTTGCCGTCGTCAATACCAGCATTCATGATCGCCACGTCGATCGCGTGCCCCCTGAGCCGGGTCGCGACATCGGCGACGGATGCTTCGTTCAGCCCGTCGTAGCGTAGCTCTCGTGCGCCTGGACCAAGTTCGACGATGTCCATCGGCTTGAATGGCGTCCGGTTGGCAGCAAGCACTTCCCAGCCATCCGCCGCATATTGACGAGCGAATTCCAGCCCGATGCCACGGTTGGCGCCGGTGATCAGAACGGTAGGCATTGGGGCATTCCTTTCACGAGAATGATCACCATGGGACGTCCAGCCCGTCGTAGCCAATGATCCGGCCTGCATCCGCTGGTGTCAGCCCCTCGACCACGCGTTTCATGCCGGCGACGCTTTCCTCGACGGCCAAACCCTGCCCCCCGGTCATATCCGTCGCAACAAAGCCGGGCCGCAGAAGCACGCAGGTCAGGCCTTCGGGCTCCCACTCCAGCGTCAGCGCACGCCAGATGGCGTTCAACCCGGTCTTCGAGGCGCGATAGCTGTACTGCGTACCCCAGTCGTTCGCCTGGATTGAACTCATCAGGCTCGACATCGCCGTGGCGATGCGCTTTTCGCCGGCCAGAAGGTTTGGCTTCAACGCCGTTGCCAGTGCCAGCGGCGCATAAGTGTTGGTGCCGACGACCTGCAGGAATTCTTCCTTCGTGACCTCGGAGGGTTTCGCTTCGAGGTTGATGGCAATGCCGGCGTTGGCGATCAGAACGTCAATTGGCCTTCCGTTCAACGCAGCGACCAGGGCTGCGATCGAATCGGGATCTGTCGCTTCGAGCGGCAGAACCTCGGCGCCGGTGGCGCGAAGGGCGTCGGCCGCCTCGGGACGACGCGCGGTGCCGATAACCTGCCAGCCGTCATCGGCGAACTGTCGTGCGAGTTCCAGACCGATACCCCGGTTCGCGCCCGAAATGAGGATGGTAGCCATCCGGTGCCTTTCATCGTGTTGCGTCATTCCACATGCCGACGGCTGATTCGGCAGCAATCCACACATGGTGTGTCATTGGTATTCCAATGTCATACCAAAGAACAAGAAAGGCCGGTGACACTGAGCCGCCTTCGTCGCGGAAACGCACAATCGCGCAGCAGTTTGGTACGAATGTGGACCGTTGTGCCCCGAAAACGGGCTGCGATGCCAATCGAGTCGGTGTACAGCTGGTATGCCATACCGTGTCATCGCAGGTTTGCGGGGTCACAGCCCTTTTCAGACTGACAATGATCCGGACAATCAATGGCAACGGTATCCCAGCTAAAATCCGCGCGCCCCTCCCACTCGGGCAAGACACAGACGCTGATCGAACTCGCCCACGCGGGGGTGACGTTCCAGAGCCGGACGGGCGACGCGCTCGTGGCCGTCGAGGATTTCAACCTTCGTATCCAAGATGGTGAAATCGTCTCGCTCGTTGGACCGTCGGGCTGCGGCAAGTCCACAGTCCTGCGGATGCTGGCCGGGCTACAGCAGCCGACGACTGGCGACATCTGGATCGGCGGTGGCAGGCAGCGGCGGGGGTTTTCCGAGGTGGCCATCGTTTTCCAGCGGCCGACGCTGCTGCCGTGGCTGTCGGTGCTGAAAAACGTGCTCTACCCCGTGCGCGCCTTGCGGCGGACGACCGCGGCCGACCGCAGCCGCGCACAGGAACTGCTTGAAGTGGTGGGCCTGGGCGACATGGGAGCGCGAATGCCACACGAGCTATCGGGTGGCATGCAGCAGCGCGCGTCGATCGCTAGGTCGCTGATCCTCGATCCGAAGATATTGCTCATGGACGAACCCTTCGGCGCGCTCGACGCGCTCACGCGCGAAGACCTGCAACTCGACCTTCTCGACATCCATGCCTCCACCGGCAAGACGATCCTGCTGGTGACCCATTCGATCAACGAGGCGGTCCTGCTGTCGGATCGTGTGGCGGTCATGTCGACCCGGCCGGGGCGGCTTCAGGAGTTGATCTCCATCGACATCCCGACGCCACGCTCGCACGAGACCCCGGCACATCCTGCCTTTCATCACTACGCCGGCCGGATCCGAGACGACATTTTCGGACCGAACGCAAGGAGCCGCGCATGAGCCCCTCTGCCCGCAAGATCGTTTTACCGATCCTCGCATTCGCCTTGTTCCTCGGCCTGTGGGAGGCAATCAGCGTCTCGCTGGACATCCCTGTCTACCTCCTGCCCTCGCCGAGCGCGATCTGGGCGGGCGGCGCAAAGTTGGGCATGACGCTGCTCACCAACACGGCCGTGACGCTGAAGACGATCCTTCTGGGCTTTGCGCTTTCCTGCGCGGTCGGTATTCCATTGGGCGTGCTGGTTTCGGTCAACCGGCTGACTTCCGAGGCGATCTATCCGCTGATCGTCTTCCTGAACGCGATCCCGATTATCTCCATCGCGCCGATACTCGTGGTGATCTTCGGCACGGATGAGACGACGCGGCTGATCATCGTGACGCTGACGGCGTTCTTCCCGATCATGGTGGCCACGGCGACCGGCATCATGGACACACCGCACGAGATGTTGGACCTGTCCCGCGTCGCCGGGGCTGCTCCGGTGACTGAAATCCTAACCATCCGCCTGCCGCACGCGGTGCCGTTCATCTTCGGCGGGCTCCGGATCGGCGTGACGGTAGCAGTGATCGGCGCCGTTGTGGCCGAGTTCGTAAATGCGAACCGCGGGCTTGGGTTCCTCGTGACCTCGTCAACCGCACAGTTCGCCATTCCGACCGCGATGGCCTGCGTGGTCATGCTCGCGGTTGTGTCGGTGATCCTCTACGAGTCGGTCAACTGGATCCACCGGCTTCTGTTTTCCTGGTCGTTGAGGAACGATCCCGGCAAATAACAGGATCCGCGCGCCCCGGACGCAGGTTCGCGCCCAGGGCTATGGCCCGCTCAGGCGGCTTCGCCCCTGTCGCTACCGGCTTCGGGCGAGTTCAGCTCCTGGTCCGTAAGCGAAATCCAGTAAGCCGCGCCGTGGCACAATGCCTCATCGTTGAAGTCGTAGTCGGGCCGATGGTTGCTCGTCCACTTCGGGTCATCGCCATTGCCCATCATCACATTGCACCCCGGCCGCTTGAGCAGCATGAAGGCAAAATCGTCGGCGGCGTTGATCGGCGGGTTGTCCGGATCGACATTCTCCGTACCCACCAGCGCCGAGGCGGCAGCGACAGCCTTGTCCCGTTCGGCCAGCGTGTTCACCAGTGCGGGATAGCCGCGCTGATAGTCGATGCTGGCGGTGCATCCCGACATTGCCGCGGCGCCCTCGGCCACCTCCTTCAGGCGCTTTTCAATCTCGTCCTGCACTGCCGGGTCGTGGATACGCGACGTGCCATGAATGCGGATGTCAGAGGGGATCACGTTATTGGCCGAACCCGCTTCGATCATACCGATCGACAGCACTGCCGAATCCTGAGCCGAAACATTGCGGGAGGTGATCGCGTGGATACCGAGGATCGTGTGCGCCAGCGGCACCGTCGGATCGGTCCCCTTCTCGGGCGAACCGCCGTGGCCGCCGGTGCCGTGCAACCCGATCACCCAGTGGTCGACCGCAGCGAGTTGCGGCCCGACACGGGTGACAAACTTGCCGACCGGGATACCCGGCTTGTTGTGAAGCGAATAGACCGCGTCGCAGGGGAATCGCTCGAACAGCCCATCGTCGATCATCGCTTGCGCGCCGGCGCCGCCCTCCTCAGCGGGTTGGAAGATGCAATGCACGGTGCCGCCGAAGTCCGGGTTCTCGGCGAGGTAGCGGGCGGCATAGAGCAACATCACGGTATGCCCGTCATGGCCGCAGCCGTGCATCTTGCCGGAAATCTTCGAGGCATGGGCGAAGGTGTTGCCCTCGGTCATGTTGAGCGCGTCCATATCGCCCCGGAACCCGATGGCGCGGTTCCCGGGCCGATTGCCCCGGATCGAGGCGACGACGCCGGTGACGCCCAGACCCGCCTCGAACGGGATACCCCACTCCGTCAGTTTGTCCTGCACAAGTTGCGAGGTCCGAAACTCCTCGTAACTCGTTTCCGGATGCATGTGGATGTCGTGGCGCAGGGATGTCATCTCCGCCTCCTGACTTCGAAGGGTTTTCCTAACCTTGTCCAAATCCATACCGTTCTCCTTTCGGGACTGTCGCGGGTGCACTTTTTTTGTGCCGTTCGTCTGGAACGCACCGCGCGGGGGCGTCCTTCAGTGGACGATACACCGTTGGCACTCTACTGGTATGCCATCGCCACACAAGTGTTTGCGACGCGGTTTTCGACAACAGGAGAGACGGATTCATGAGACTTCTCACGACGAGCGCACTCTGCGGCCTCGCGATAGGCGCCACTGCCCAGATCGCAGGTGCTACCGACGAGGTGGATTTCCAGCTCGACTGGACACCGGGCGGCATCTCGGCCGCCTATTACCTCGGCGTCGAGAAGGGATGCTTTACCGATCAGGACATCGACGTCACCATCTCGCGCGGCTACGGCGCGGCGGACGCGGTGACGAAGGTTGCGACCGGTGTCGCCGATTTCTCGGTGACCGATCTCGGCGTAATCATCGGCTCGATCGCCGAAAGCGGTGCGCCGGTGAAGGCGATCATGCCCATCGTTGCACAGTCACCCATGGCGATCGCCGTGATGGCCGACAGCGACATCGGTGAGCTGAAGGATCTTGAGGGCCATTCCATCGCCTCGTCGGTCGGTAACGCCGCGATGGCATTCCTTCCGCTTGGGATGGAGGTCGTGGGAGGCGACATGTCCAAGGTCGAGATCATCACGGCCGAAGGCTCGGCGCTGACGGGGCTGCTGCTGCAGAAGCGGGTCGACGCGCTGGCCAGCTACATCACCTCGGTCAAGCGGATCGACGCCATCGCTGCCAAGTCCGGAATGGAGGTGCGGGGCATCCACTACGGTAGCGCGCTCGACATCTACAACGCTTCGATTTTCACGTCCGACGCGATGATCGCCGAGAACCCGGACCTCGTGAACCGGTTCAAGGCGGCAATCGAATGCACCTACGACGAAGCCCGCGCGGACCCGGCCGCGGCCGTAGACGCAATCGTCGCCGGGGTCGAGGGGATGCAGCGCGACACGCAGACCGACATGGTGCCGTTCTCCTTTGGCTTCGCTTTCGACAACCCCGTGTTCGAAGCGAACGGTTATGCCTTCGATATCGACCGGGTCGCGCACAACATCGCGATCGTCGACAAGGTAACGCCGTTGTCGACGGAGCTGACGCCCGAAGACGTGGTCTACGTTCCCGCAGAATAAGCCCCCCCGCCAGCGGCGCGCGACATTGCCGAACGCGCCGCTGGCGTTCAAGATACGGAGTCTCCATGCCGCTCATCACTGCCCGCTCCAATGGTGTCTTCACCATCTCGGCCACCCCATTTGCCGAGGACGGATCACTCGACCTCGACAGCACCGACCGCTTGACCGATTTCTACGCTCAGGAGGGCGCGAGCGGGCTGACGATCCTTGGCATGATGGGCGAGGCACCCAAGCTCACGCAGCCCGAAGCCCGGGCTTTCGTGGAGCGGGTGATCGCCCGCGCCCCCGACCTGCCGGTGGTCGTTGGGGTTTCGGCGTCCGGGCTCGCCGCGATCTCTGAGTTGACCAAGGCGGTTATGGACCTGGGCGCCGCTGGCGTGATGGTCGCGCCGCCCTCGACGCTCACCACAAATGAAACGATCGAGGCCTATTACGCCAATGTCGTCGACGCCATTGGAACCGACGTCCCTCTGGTGTTGCAGGACTTTCCCCTGTCGACGAAAGTTCCGATCTCGATTCCCACGCTCGGCCGAATATTCGAGGCGCATCCCTCCATCGTCATGCTAAAGCACGAGGACTGGCCGGGGCTGGCCAAGATATCCGCGCTGCGCGCGGCCGAGGCCGAGGGGCGCCGCCGGACGGCGATCCTATGCGGCAATGGGGGCATGTTCCTACCCGAAGAGATGGCCCGCGGCGCCGATGGCGCGATGACCGGATTCTGCTTCCCGCAGATGATGGCCGCGGTCTGCAAGCTGATGACCGCGGGCGAGACCGAGTACGCGCGGGACGTTTTTGACGCCTACATGCCGCTGGTGCGCTACGAGCAGCAACCGGGCGTCGGGCTTGCCGTGCGCAAGTACGTGTTCCATTCGCGCGGCATCATTGCCTCGTCGAAGATCCGCTCCCCAGGCGCGCCGCTCGCTCCGGCAGCGGTTAAGGAGGTCGAGACCATCATCCGCCGGCAGGAAGCACGTCTCGCAGAGCTTTCCGCCTGATACGCATCACGCCCGGCTGGAGTAGCCATCGAGCTCCCGGTCGGGCATCCGGATACAGGCCGCCAATGCGACTATCATCATCAGGATCGCCGGCACCACCAGCGTCCAGGCCGGCCAGCCGGCTCCTCCGTTTCCGTCGAGGCCGGCGGCCACCGCGGCAAGCCCAGCGGCAGATGCGCCCACCGTCGCGCCCATCCCCCGCATGAAACCCATCACACCAAGGGCCGCCCCCATGCTCTCGGGCCGGGCGGCGTTCTGTACCGCGAGCAGGAAGATCGGGTAGAGGATGCCGACGCCGATCCCAAGTGAAAACGAGGTCGCTTCGAGCATCACGAAACTGCCGCCGCCGCGGATGACCGCGGCCAGCGCAAAGGAGCCGACCAGCGCGATGCTCGCGCCTGCTAGCAGGATCGGGCGATATCGCGGGACGCGCAGCAGCAGCCGCGGCGGAAGATACGGGCCCAGCATCACACCACCAAGAAAGCCGAGGATTGCAAGACCGGCATCGGTCGCCGACAGGCCGAACTCAGAGCGCCAATAGAGCGGCAGGTAAATCGCCAGACCGATGTTTGTGCCCTGTGCGCAGAACAGTGCGACCGCGTTCAGGAGGATCGTCCGCTCGGTCAACACGCCCACCGGCACAAGCGGATCTGCGGCGCGCGTCATCCGGTACCCGAAGCTCACCCAGAACAGCACCGCCGCCGCGAGCAAGGCCGGCGTGGCGGCCGTGTTCGCGGCCTCGCCTGTCGCGGTGTCGAGAGCAAGGATCGTCGCGAACGTCGCCAGCGACAACAGCGCGGCTCCGAGAACATCGACCCTTCGCGTTCGTCGCGCGGCACCAGTTCTGTCCGCCGTCAGGATCATCGCCGCGACGAGCCCGCCAAGCGGCAGGTTCAACCAGAACACCGCGCTCCAGTGCAGGCGATCGGCCAGAATACCCCCCGCGACCGGACCGAGGATCGACGACACGGCGTAGATCGTCGAGATGCCGGCAGCGAACAAGGCGCGCTTCCGCATCGGCACAAGATCGGCCACCACGACAAAGGGCAGCGCGATCAGCCCCCCTGCCCCGGCGCCCTGCAATGCCCGTGCCGCGACCAGTACCGCAAGATCGCGGGCCAGTGCCGCGGCAACGGACCCCGCGACGAAAAGGCCTACAGCGATCAGCAGCGCTCGCCGGCGTCCGTTAATGTCGGCCAGCGCACCGAGGATCGGCGCCGTCGTTGTCGCCGCCATCAGGTAGCCCGTGGCGACCCACGGCAGCAACCGCCCACCGCCCAGGTCCGCCGCGATGTCTCCCATGACCGGGCCTATGATCGTCTGTTCGAGGGCGGCGAGGAAGAGCGCGAGCAGCGCCGCGACCAACATCAGGCGGCGGCGCTGAGGTGCCGCCGGGGTGGGATCGTCCATCAAGGTGCCAGGGGTCCGTTCAGCTTCTGCGGCCGAGGATGTAGTCGATAATCGCGTCGCGCACATGGTCAAGGTGTGCGCCCATGAGCTGGCGCGACCGTTCGGGGTCGTCGCCCGCCACCGCGCGTATCAACGCAAGGTGCTCTTCGGCACCGGGCTTGCGGCGGTGCGAGATGCGCGCGGTGTTGAAAAGGTGGGTGCGCCGACGCAGGTCGCGGATCGAGGCCACGATCATCGGGTTACCCGCGGCTTCGGCAATAGTGTTGTGCACCAGATCGTCGACAGCCCAGTGTTCGGATGTGCTGACATCTGCCGCGTCGCGTAGTGCGATGATAGCTGTCTCGACCTTCTTCAAAGTCTCGGGCGCGATCCTCCCAGTCGCGCGGCCAGACACCTCGACCTCGAGAATGCGGCGCATGTCCAAAAGGCTGACGTAGCTTTCGACGCTGAGTTCTGCGACGACGAGCATCCGCCCCTGCCGTCTGGACACCAGCTGCTCGGCTTCCAGCCGGCTCAGCGCCTCGCGAACCGGCGTGCGCGATATCCCCAGCACCTCCGCCAGCCGTCGTTCCTGCAAGACCTGCCCCGACTTCAATTCGCCCGACAGCATCCGGTCGAGGATGCGCCCATAGGCGAAGTCTGCAAGGCTGATCTCGGCCTCGTCCGTCGGCAGATCTCGGACAGCGCCCGCATTCACTTCCTCCATTCGTCCTTCCTTTCCCGGCCCGCAGCCCTGCCCGCTCAAAAAAGCGGCAAACGCCTACGTGAATCAATTTCGCACTCTCACCGTGCCTTGACGCCTCGCGTACCATCGGTATGCCATTGGAGCACCTAATGGAAGATGTTTCGCGTGTGACTCTCTGCGCGCTAGCTTCCTTGCTTCCCACCGGCCGCCCGACCCCGCGGCCTAACAACGACCGGAGCCTCAACATGGCCATCACGCCCTGGCGCGCCACCTGCATCCAGATCGACAGCAAGCTCGCATTTCCCGCCGAGACCAAAGAGGCCGCTTGGGCCGTCATCAACGGTAATATCGACACCGCAATCGCGGCGATCGAAGCCGCCTGCGACAGCGACACCCCGCCCAAGCTCGTGGTGTTGCCCGAGTTCGTGTTCCAGGGTCCGCAGCGCAGCCTGCCTGCCAGCGTCTGGATCGAGCGCGCATGCACGACCATACCCGGCGCGATCACTGACCGGCTGGCCGAGGTGGCGAAGAAGCGCGGCATCTACATTGCGGGCAATCACTTCGAAGTCGATCCAAAGTGGCCGGACCGCTATTTCAACTCTTCCTTCCTGCTCGACCCTGCCGGAGAAACGATCCTCCGCTATCGCCGGATCAATACCGGCAGCTGGACCTCGCCGCACGACATCCTCGACGAATACCGCGAGGCATATGGCGAAGAGGGCATCTTCCCCGTCGTCGACACCGAGTTGGGCCGCCTGGCGATCTTCCCCTGCGGTGAGATTTCGGTTCCCGAGATCACCCGGTCCTTCATGCTGCGTGGCGCAGAAGTGATCCTGCATCCGGACAACGCGCCGGTCAGCACCCTGGCGGATTGCGCGAAACGCTGCCGTGCTGCCGAGAACATGGTCTATCTGATATCGTGCAACCTGTCTGGCACCGCGGGTTTCTCGGACACCCTGACCGGCGGTCACTCGATGATCGTCGACTACCGCGGCGAGCTGATCGCCTTCGAGGAAAGCGACAAGGCGTCGAATACCTGTTCCGCGATGATCGACATCGAGGCGCTGCAGGTGGCGCGCCATGATACAGGTATGGCGAACGGCCTAATGCGTTCGCGGTTCGAGATGTACCGCGGATACTATGGTGCCGCCGATTTCTACCCTGCGAATGGCCTCGCCGAAGCTCCGGTCGAGACCAACGAAGACTTCACTTCGGTCCACCAGAAGGCGCTTGCCAACATGGCGGCGGCTGGCGTGCTTCGCGACTGAACGACCTGAGCGGACGATCATCGCGGGCGCTCTTCGTGAAGCGGCGCCCGCGAATCTCCAGACAAGGAATGCCGGTCACTCGTCTGACCACGAACCTGGCTCGAAGCGGTCCGGGCCGCGACTATCGCGACGCTGCATTTACATATTTTGATGCGAACGATAGCTACTGGACCGCACCGTGACGTCGCCGCACAATCGTCGCATAGAGACGACGCTGCGCGTGCCGCAAACCAACTGACTTGGCGCAACGTCGATTCCTTTCCTCCTACGAGCGATTTTAGACATTGGCCGCCCGCTAGCGCCGAAATTTCAGGCAAACCGCGCCTGCGCCGGGCCACCGAGCCCCCCGGAACGGGTTTCCTTTGTGAGGTGTTTATCGCTGGCATACCATGTGAATGCCAACTCAACACCGATGAGAAACCGCCTGTGTTTGGGCGCCAACGAGGGACCAGCCAAATGAAACACTTCTTGTTCCGCACGCTTTCCGGCGTCGCCCTTGCTGCGGGGATGGGCATGACGCCCGCCTTTGCCGAGGATCTCACGGACGTGAGCCTGCGTCTTGCCTGGGTGACAGGCGGCGTCGACGCTCCGTTCTTCGTCGCGAAGGAGAGCGGCTACTTTGCCGAGGCAGGCCTCGACGTCGAAATCGTCGACGGCAACGGCTCCACCGGCACGATCAAGGCGGTTGGCAATGGTGACTTCGACATCGGCATCGCAGGCCTTGGGGCGCTGGCACAAGCACAAACGGCGGCCGGTGCGGAAACCATCATCGCCGTCGCAGGGCTGATCCAAAAAGACCCGACTTCAATCATTTCACTTGAGGGCTCCGGGATCAGTTCGCCGAAAGACATCGAGGGCAAGCGGCTCGGCACCGACGCCGGCAACTTCGAAGACGGAATGATCAAGGCCTTCGCCGAAGCGAACGACATCGACATGGACAAGGTGGACGTGGTCATCATCAACGGCGGCAACGACCGGGTCGCGCTCCTGAAGGGGGACGTCGACTTCATCAACGGCTGGGCAAACCCCGACGGCGACAAGGTAGCCGCAATGCACCCGATTGAACCGCCACTGCTGTTTGCAGACTACGGCGTCAACATCCTCGGCTCGTCGGTCATCGTCCGGAAGGACTATCTCGCTGAGAACCCGGATGTCGTTTCGGGCTTCCTCGAGGCGATCATCAAGGCCAAGGCCGATGTGGTAGCGGAACCGGAAGCCGCGCGCGACGCGATCATGGCGAACCGGCCGGACGCCGACCCTGAAGCGATCCTGGAACAGATCGTGGTGATGGAGAAATACGAACATACCGCGGCGACTGAGGGCATGCCCTATGGCACCGTGGCACCCGAGGACATCGAGCTTACCATCTCGCTCCTCGAAAAATACTCGGCGATGGAGCCGGGCCTGACGCCCGACGACATCTATACCGACGCATACCTCCCTGCAGCGATGAACTGATCCGGTTCATCTGCCAACTCGAACCGTGGGGTGGCTTGTCCGCCCTGCGGCCTTTTCTGCAAGTAAGCACAGAGGCCCCCTTGGATCTCGGACTGAAAGACCGCCACGCACTCGTACTCGGCGCCACCGGAGGGCTCGGCAAGGCCACGGCCGTCGCCCTGCTGGCGGAAGGCGCCAGCGTCACATTCGCGGGCCGCGACGATGCAAAGCTTGCCGCCCTGCTGGGCGAATTGCCCGCCGATCAGGCGGAGCGCGCCGATTTCGTGGTGGCGGACCTCGGCGACCCGACAGCACCCGCGACACTCGCCGCGGCGGCCCGCATACGTACTGGTCATGTCGACATCGTCGTCAACAATTCCGGTGGCCCGCCCCCCGGCCCGCCCACCTCGGTCGACCCGCTAGTGATGCAGGAACACTACGCGCGCATGGTCACGCCGCTTGTGACGCTGACGCTGGACCTGCTCGGCCCGATGCGGGCAAAGGGCTGGGGACGCATCCTGACCATCGCCTCTTCCGGAGTGGTTCAGCCGATCCCGCACCTGCCCGTCTCGAACGCGCTGCGCGCGTCGCTGGTGGGCTTCATGAAGACCCTTGCCGGCGAAGTCGCAAGCGATGGCGTCACCGTGAACGTCCTCGCTCCCGGTCGCATTCTTACCGACCGCGTGATCTCGATTGACACCGGTACGGCCACGAAGACCGGCAATCCGCTGGCGGACGTGCAGGCGGCCTCAGCCGCAACGATCCCTGCGGGCCGCTACGGCAGCCCGGAAGAATTCGGCGCCGTTGCGGCGTTCCTGGCCTCGGAGCCAGCCTCCTACGTGACCGGAAGTACCATCCGCATCGACGGAGGCATGATCCGCGCGGTCTGACCGCGCTCGCAATACAAAGGGTGCCCGCAGGTCGGGCCCCGAAGTCCACTCACAGCAAGGAGCGGCCCCATGGACCCGGACACCCAGCAATGAATGCAATTCCATCGCCCGACAGCCTGTCCACTCCAACTACCGACAGCACACCCTCGCAATGCGCTCCACACGTATCCATCGCGGGCGTCACGAAGGTGTTCAATGGCCGCAAGGGCCGGGTCCAGGCGCTGGAGCCGGTCGACCTCGACATCCGCCGGGGCGAGTTCGTCTCGATCCTCGGCCCGTCTGGCTGCGGCAAGTCGACCCTGATGATGCTGCTCTCCGGTCTGCTGCCGTCAAGTTCCGGACGGATCACCGTGGACGGAAAGGAGATAACCGCGCCCAATCCGGAAGCGGGCATCGTGTTTCAGAAAGACGTGCTGTTGGAATGGCGGTCGGCGCTGGAAAACGTGATGATTCAGGCGGAGATCCGCAAGTCCGACAAGGCCGAGGCGAAGTCTCGGGCGATGGAGCTCTTGTCGATGGTGTCGCTCGACGATTTCCATGACGCCTATCCCAGCGAGCTGTCAGGCGGCATGCGCCAGCGGGTGTCGATCTGCCGGGCACTGTTGCACAAGCCGCCGCTTATGTTGATGGACGAGCCGTTCGGCGCGCTCGACGCGATGACACGGGACCAGTTGCAGCTGGACCTGCTCAAGCTCTGCCGCGACGACGACATGACAGTGTTCTTCATCACTCACTCTATCCCTGAGGCGATCTTCCTCAGCGATCGGGTCGTCGTGATGACCCCCAGGCCGGGGCGTATCGAGCGCATCGTGAACATCGACCTGCCGCGCCCCCGGCGCCTCGCCATGCGCGAAGATCCCAAATTCATTGAATACGTCCACGAGCTGACCGGCATCTTCAAGAGCCTCGGCGTTTTCCGGGAGGAATAAATGGCAATGGCATCCGCAACCGAACCGCAACAGGAACGCGACAAGGCATTTGCACCCGTCCTGAAAGTGCTGAACGGTATCCCGCTCGCCGTCTGGACGCTAATCGGCCTTCTCCTGTTTTGGGAAGCCTACGTGCGCATTGCGAGCGTACCACCGTTCATCCTGCCGGCGCCCACCGCCATCGCGCAGGAGTTCAGGGACTATGGCCATCGGCTGTTTCCCAACGCTCTGGTGACGATGTTCGAGGTCGTCTTCGGCTTCACCTGCGCCGTGCTTATCGGCGTGCCGCTGGCCGTCGCAATCGTTTACTCGACGTTCATCCAGAAAGGTGTCTATCCGCTGATCGTGGCGAGCCAGACCATTCCCAAGGTCGCCATCGCGCCGTTGCTGCTGACCTGGTTCGGCTATGGCATGGCGCCAAAGATCGTCATCGTGATCCTACTGTCGTTCTTCCCGATCGTCATCAACTCGGTGATGGGCCTGCGTTCGGCGTCAGAAGAGATGATCCACCTCGCCCGGTCGATGGGTGCGAATTCCTGGCAGACCTTCTGGAAGTTCCGCCTGCCACACGCTCTGCCCTCCATCTTCGCCGGTCTGAAGCTTGCCACTGCCCTGTCGGTGATCGGCGCGATCGTTGCAGAGTTCATCGGTGCGGACCAGGGGCTTGGCTATCTGATCCTGATTGCAGGCTCCAACTTCGACGTCGCCCGCCAATTCGCCGCGATCATCTGCATCGCGCTGATCGGGATGTGCTTCTTCTTCACCCTGGAGATGGTGGAACGCCTCGTAATCCCATGGCGCAACAAGGCGGATGTCTCGGGCGACGCGTGAGGCAAGCCGAGACCAGCCTTCGGAAAAACGAAGGGCCAGGCAATCCATCGCCCGGCCCTTTCCTTTTTGTCCCATGGCACGACTGGCGGCGCCTCCGAAAACCGATAACTGGCCCCTCGCCAACGACGTCGTTCTATCGGGGAGGCACTGGGCCGCTCACACTTCGAGTGATCGGAGTTGCGAGACCCTGACCAAATTGACTGGCTGGTTCAGATATCCAGGACGAGGCGTCCGGACTTGCTGCCGGAGCAGCAGATCAGCATCACCTTGTTCGAAGCCCGCTCGCGCTCACTGAGGATCGTGTCCTTGTGGTCGGGCTCGCCTTCGAGAACCCGCGTCTCGCAGGTGCCGCAGACGCCCGAGCGGCAGGAATATGCGACACGGATACCGTTCTCCGAGAGGACTTCCATGATCGTGCGGCCAGCCGGAACCTGGAATTCCTGACCCCGGCGCTTGAGCACGACGGTGAAGCTCTCGGTCGAGGCTTCAAACTCGTTCTTGAAGTGCTCGACATGAACGGCCTCGGGATCGCGGGCGGCTGAGGCCTCGGTGAAGGCGGCGATCATCGGCTCCGGGCCACAGCAGTAGAGATGCGCATCTGACGCGGCCGCGGCCACGCGCGGGGCGATTTCCATGACGGCACCGGTCAACGCGTCATCGTGTAGGTGCAGCGTACCGGTCGAGGCGGCGGCCAGTGCGCGGACTTCCGGCAGGTAGGCAGCTAGCGCCTCGGCGCGAAAGGCATAGTGGAGTTCCCACGGCGTGCCGAGCGCAGCGCAGGCCCGGATCATAGAGAGGATCGGCGTTATACCGATGCCGCCTGCGAAGAAGCAGAAGCGCGGTGCGTCGGCCAGCGGGAAGGTGTTTGTCGGAACCGAGACCTGCAGCGTCGCGCCGACGCGGAGGTCTTCGACGAGGAAGGCCGAGCCGCCGCGGCTGGCGGGATCCCGGTTGATCGCCACGAGAAAACGCTGATCGTCGCCCGGCTCGTTGACCAATGAATAGCTGTTCGAGACGTCGCCGGGGAGCGCAAGGTCGATATGGGCGCCGGCCTCCACCCCCTCGAGACGGCCACCATCAGGTCGGCGAAACTCGATCTCGCGGATCGTCTCTGCCAGGTAGCGGATCGCGGTAACGCGCAACGCCAACGACCCGCCTTCATTGCCCTGTGCCGGCGCTGTCGCGCCGGCACTGATCATTTCCTGCATTGTCATGCCTTACTCGGCCGCTGAGAGGTCGGGCCGGTAGCCTTTGGCTTCGGCCATCTTCTCCTCGTAGCCGTCCAGCCAGTCGGTGCCCTTCGGCACGATGATGTCGCCACCGCGCGCGTTCTGGGCGTATTCCGGATGGTCGACGAAGTCGGGCAACTTCTTGTTGTTGCGCCACTCAATTGCGGCGTCGAGCATGACGCGCCGGGTCAGGATGACCATGCGGTCCGACGCGGCGAGGTGTTCCAATGTGCGGTCCACGACGTGGCCCATGCTTTCCTGGATGGCCTGGTCCTGCAGCGGGACACCGACGATGCCGGTGTAGCTGTCGCCGTTGCGCTGCCATTCACGATCGATGCCGTAGTCGTTCGAGGCATCCTTGACCGGGCGCCAGCGGCCCTTCCAGTCGGTCGTGGTCGGCAGGTATTCCAGCGGCCGCTCCAGCCCACCGACGGGCGTGCCGTCCTTGTACTTCAGCTTTTTCTTGCCTCCCCCCTCGGACCGCGAGAGGTCGATGTTGAAGATCATCGTCGAGTCGTCGTCGATCGGCACCCAGGCGTTCACGGTCTTGCTGGACGCGAGGCCGCCGCCACCGGGGTAGGTGACCCAGAACGGATAGAGGTAGCAGGCGTAGCGCTGGTGCTCGTGACCTTCCATCGCGTCGCGCTGCGCCGAATACATCGTACCGAAGTTAGTCGTCGTCACGTTGATCTTCGGCGATTTCTCGGTAACCGTGAACACTTCAGGATCCGACAGATCGAGCTTTTCGCCATCGATACCGCCCACGTGCAGGAAACCAAGGTGCGAGGTGTCGATGTCGCCTTCCAGCGCTTGCATGTAGTTGCAGTCGCGGTGGGTCAGCGCAATGTTGCGGTCGTCGCCGTCACCCATGATTGCGTCAATCTCGGGCAGAGGCGGTGGGTTGTCCTGGCGCTCGCCGAAATACGCGAAGACGATTCCGCCGGATTCACAGGTCTTGTAGGCATAGGCCGGGGTGCCGGCAGGATATTTGTTCTTGTCCTC
This sequence comes from Tropicimonas marinistellae, assembly GCF_001509585.1. GTDB lineage: Bacteria > Pseudomonadota > Alphaproteobacteria > Rhodobacterales > Rhodobacteraceae > Tropicimonas > Tropicimonas marinistellae. Next base: position 151,895 of record NZ_LNCI01000007.1, read on the forward strand.
AAGGTTTGGTTGGTCGAGGCACTTGCCGGTCACGTCGAATTTCCAGCCGTGATAGGCGCAGCGAATGCCGCCCTTCTCGTTCCGACCGAAGAACAGCGAGGCGCAGCGGTGCGGGCAGCGGTGGTCCATGACGCCGACGCGGCCCTCGGTGTCGCGGAATCCGATCAGCTTCTCGCCTAGGATCATCAGGCGCACCGGGTCGCCGTCGGCGACCAACTCGGACGACAGGCAGACCGGCGTCCAGAACTGGCGGAAGAACTCTCCCATCAGTGTGCCCTTGCCGACCGAGCAGAGGTCTACGTTTTCTTCAGCGGTGATCATGTTGGTTCTCCTAGAGTTCGACGGTCGAAGCCGGATCTTCGGCTCCGGCAGAAAGAGGCACGAGCACGCCGGCCGCTTCGAGGTTGGCCCGCGCCTGCGCAATGGCGCCGTGGGTTTCGCTTGCGTGTTTCATCGGTGAGGCACGGAATTGGTCCGGCGGGTAGAAATGCGCGTCGGCGTAGAACGGAACGTACATCTCGTAGCGCGCCCGCAGGTGCGGGTTCGACAAGCCGGTATCATTGCGGCGGTCGGCGCGCAGGCGTTCAATGTCGATCAGGGCCGAGACATTGGTGCCTTCGGCGTCGCCCTCCTCGAATGCCAGCGTCTGCCCCCAGTGGTCGAGGATGTGCGAACGGCCGCCGGTGAAGGTGCCGTCCGGCGAGAATCCGATTGGCCCGGCGACATTGGCCGAGACCATGTAGATCATGTTCTCGGCGCAACGGGCGAGTTTCGCTGCCTCCTGCGCCGCGGAATAGCGCGAATTCGTGGGGTGCAGAATGACCTCGGCGCCTCCGAACATCATGCAACGCGCGACCTCGGGCACCGTGATCTCGCCGCAGGCGATGATGCCGATCTTGCCCAGCGGCGTGTCGGCAACCGGGAAGACCTGGTCCTTCGGCGTCGCCTTCATGTAGTCGGACAGGAAGTCATGCACCGAAGGGAAGGCCGCTACGTTCACTCTCCGGTAGCGGTAAATCACGTCACCGTCGGGTCCGATCATGATGCAGGTGTTGAAATATCGGCCGGGCCATTCCTCGGGCGCTTCGAACACATTGCCCGCGATGTATATCCCTTCGCGTTTGGCCAATGCCTGTAGGGGCTCCGTCAGTGGGCCCGGTACGGTCGAACAGGCGCGTCGGATCCAATCCTCGACGGCCATGCCCAAAGGTGGCCCCTGCATTCCGAACTCGGGAAAAACCACGAGGTCCGGACGTTCGGGCTCGGCCAGCGCTACCTCGATAAGGCCGATCATCCGGGATTGGTTGCGGGCGATCACCTGCCAGCCGCCGGCATCGTCGGCGGCCTGACAGGCTCGTTCACACTGCATCTGGATGCAGGTCGCGCGCCAGGGCGGCATCGTCATAGGATCTCCTTCTGACATGAGGCCTGAACTCAGGTGCCAATTGCGCACCGTTGGTATACCGACAGTCTGCCGCCATTTCCTGGGGCATTCAAGACCCTCGCAACACCAGTGTCACGGCTCGGCAGGAATACAGTGCAGTGCCTAAAAAATCCGCACTCCCGACGGCGACGCGCCAAACGCTCAGCGCATGCCGCTTGGGAACGGGATACCAAGGGCATTCCGGCGGTTCCAATAGAGGCAAAGGATTGTTAGAACATGCCCCAAGAGGAGAGGCAAAGGACTGCAGGCAAATGGAAACCAACGCGACCTTGGACGTGACTGCGCTCCATGACAAACCGACCCGCACCAACGAGGTCTACGAGCAGATTATCGACATCCTGATCCGAGGCGAACTGCGCCCGGGCGACGTCATTGTGGAACGCCGGATGGCCGAACGTCTAAACGCCTCGCGCACCCCGGTCCGCGAAGCTCTCGGACGGCTGGAGGCCGAGCGGATGGTGCTGCGACAGCCCGGTCGTGGCGTTATCGTTGCCCCCTTTTCGACCGAAGCCTTCGTCGAGATCCTGAATATCCGCCAGCTTCTGGAGTCAGAGGCGGCCCGGCTCGCCGCCGGGCAAATCCCTCCCGAGACGATTGCCGAGATCCGCGCAGCGATGAAGGCTCTCTCCGAAGAGCCGGAGCAGACGCCCGCTGAGGTTTGGAGAACCGACAACCTGCTGCATGGCGCGATTGCCGAAGCCTCTGGAAGCGAGTTGATGGCAGCGATGATCAGCGACCTTCGGCGCCGGACCCACGTGTTCAACGCCTTCCGGAACCCAGACAACCATATCTACCAATACGAAGAAAACGCCAAGCTGCTGGACGCGATAGAGAGCGGCGACGGAGAGACCGCGCGCGAGGCGATGTCGGACCACATCGAGACGGTGAAGGTTGCGATCGTCAACCGGCTTGCGAGGCTTACGCGCTGAAGCCCGACACTCGGCGTCTGCAAACGAAGCGCCCCGAAGACCACCTTTCTCAGGCCGAGCGTCGCGCGTAGGTGCCCGGCGTCTCTTCGGTGACGGCCTTGCCGTTCCACGCAAGCACACCATTCACATAGGTCGCAACGGTCGTCGCCGCGAAGGTCATGCCATCATAGGCGCTCCATGACGAACCTTCCGGTATGAGGGCCGAATTGTAAACGACCTCGCCCGGCGCCAGCACCGCAATGTCGGCGTCGCAACCCGGCTCCAAACGCCCCTTGGTTGCAAGTCCGAAAAAGTCTGCGGGGCCTTCGGCCAGCAGCGCGGCCGTCAGGCAGGCAGCCATTTCGACCGAACCGGTACGGCGCAACGCTTCGGTGTAGAAGCCCGGCAACAAGGTCTCCAGCCCCGGCATCCCGGCCGCCACCTCGAAGATGTTGTCGGACGCCTTGCGCTCCAACCCCCAGGCGGAATGGTCGGACGACACGAACGCTGCGCCACCATCCTCGATCACCTGCCAAAGCGCATCGCGCACGCCCGAACGTATCGGCGGATTCACCTTCAGCTTCGGTCCAAGCTTCGGCATGTGCTCGTCCGCGTCGAACAACAGGTAATGCAGGCACATCTCGGCGCTTGCCTTCTCACCGCGCGCTGCGTGCTCAGCGACAAGCTCGAACCCCTCCGGGATCGAGATGTGAACGATATGGGCGTGACCGCCAAGCGAAGCGCCAAGCTCGAGGAAGGTCGCTGTCGCCGACATTTCGGCCACCGGCGGTCGCGAGGGGGAGTGATCCAGCGGCGTCGTCCGGCCCTCGGCGCGGAACTTTGCCTCGGTCGCGCGGATCACCTCCTGATCTTCGTTGTGCAGCCCGACGGGCAGACCGGTGCCATCCAACGACTCAAACAGCGTCAGGACCGCGTCCGACCCGATGCGGGGAAAACGGTGGGGATGCGCCTCGAAGGACGAGATCTTGAAAGCCGCCACTCCCGCCTCGACCAGTCCGCGGATATCGGCGGGGTCGGGCTCGGTAGGGATGGTGGCGTAGAGCGCCACATTGGTGTGGGCCAGTTCCTCGATCGCGGCGACCTTCTGCTCCAGCAAGTCCACTGTCATGATCGGATCGGGATGGTCATACGGCATGTCGACGATCGTGGTCACCCCACCGATGGCTGCCGCCTTCGTGGTCGGTGCGATGCCGGCAAAGCCCCACTGGCTGCCGGCATGGGTTTGGCCGTCGATCGCCCCGGGCAAGATAAACGACTCGCCGTGATCGATGGTCTTCGATGCTTCCGGCGCTTCGCCTTCCCCCAGCGACACAATGCGGCCACCGGCGATGCCCAGCCAACCTTCCGTCACGCTGCGACCGGGCAGCACCAGCCGCCCCTTCAAGACGAGATCGAGCATCCATGCCCTCCTTGGTTTCCGTAAGGCGTCTGGCGTCTTGCGCCTGCGTCCTCGCCCAAGGGGGTTGCCTTGGCTTGGCAAACGTGGAATCCCTTTGGCATACCAAATGTGTGCACAGTCCGTGCCATCCCGTCAACCCGTCCCGGACCACTTCCTGCGAGACCACATGATCTACGACCTCACCACACTTGCTCTACTGCCGAACACGCTGGGAGCAGTGATGCCTCTGCTGCCCGAAACCTATTCCAATTTTACCAGCACCGGTCGCATTCTCGGCGCGTTTTCCTGCGATTTCGGCGCGCTGAACCGCTTTCACTTCCTCACAGCCTATGAAAGCACTGAGGCACTGGCCGCGGAACGCGCGCGCCTGATGGAGACCGAAGATCCATACGGTATCGGCCAATATCTCGGCGGCGTCGACATGACGGCCTACAAGCCCTTCTCCTTCTGCGACGACATCGAGCCGGATGTGTACGGCCCTTTCTATGAGTTCCGCACCTACACCATGTCGCCCGGCGGCGTGCCGCAGACCGACGCGGCCTGGGCGAAGATCATCGAGCGGCGCAACGAGATGTCGAAATTGCTGATGGTCATGGCCTCGATCGAGGAAGGCCCCCAGAAGATGGTTCACATCTGGCCGTACAAGTCGCTGGACGACCGCGTTGCCGCCCGAGCCCAGGCCGGCAAGGAAGGCATCTGGCCGCCCCCCGGCGGATCGGACTACCTGACTTCGCTGCAGTCCGAGCTGTTCCTGGCGACCGGGTTCTCGGACCTAAAATGACGCCCGGCGACGCAGCCGTTCTGGCGCGGGCGGGGGTTGTCCTCCCGCCCGCGCAACCGCCTGTCGGAACCTTCGTCGCGGTAGTCGAAACCGGCGGCTTGCTGCACGTCTCGGGTCAGGCGCCTCTCGACCCGGCGGGCATCCCGTTACGGGGCCGCGTCGGGGACGAGGTGGATACCGGGGAAGCCCGCGCCCGGGCGCGCCGAACCGGCCTTGCGCTGCTGGCCGCCGTCGCGAGCGAACCCGGGCGGCTCTCCCGTGTCACCCGCGTTGTGCGACTTCTAGGCATGGTCAACGCCGTGTCAGACTTCACCGAAATCTCCGAAGTGCTCGACGGTTGCTCCGAACTTTTTACCGGCATATTTCCCGGCGGCCATGCGCGTACCGATGTGGGCTTGCCCGCGCTTCCAAGCAACATCACGGTCGAAATCGAGGCAGTCTTCGCCATCGCGCCCAAGGCATCGGATCCGCAATGACCAACGAGATCGTCGTTATCAATCCAAACAGTTCGACCACCGTGACACAGGTCATCCGCGATACCGTCGCGCCGCTCGGGCCGCGGTTTCACTGTGTCGACATCCCCGACGGGCCGACCACCATCGTCACGCAGGACGACGTCGACAGCGCTAGCCCGCGCGTTGCGGCCCTCGCCGCAGCCCAGTCGGAGCCGGCCGCCATCGTGATCGCCTGCTTCTCTGACCCCGGCCTTGCCGAAACCCGTGCCCGGCTGAACTGCCCGGTTGTTGGCATCCAGGAGGCCTCGGTCGCGGCAGCACTCGCACTCGCGCCCAAATTCGGCATTATCGCCCTATCGGAAGGCCCCATTGAGCGCCACCGCCGTCAGCTCGACGCTATGGGTGTTCTGCACCGACTGGCGCTGGAGGTCGGTCTTAGCGGCGTCTCGGCCCAAGACGCGGGCCACGACCCAGCTCTCTACCCCCAGATCCTCGCCGCCGGCGAACGCCTGAAAGCCGCCGGCGCAGGGACAGTCATCCTGGGCTGCGGAGGATTCGGCCCACGTCGAGCCGTATTGCAGCGCGACCTTGGCCTGCCGGTCATCGACCCGGTGCTCGCCGCCGCAGCGGTGGCGCTGACGGTCACGGACTGACAGGCCAGACCGCTTCACACCGGACAATTTCGACCGGAAACTTCCACATGGTTTGCGTGCGAGGGTTACCGGAGCCAACGGTGACAGGCCCTTCTTCGCTTTCATCGCCAACTATCTGGTCGATCCAGACAACACGATCATTGTCGATGTGGCGGCCACCGTTCCGACCCGGCAGGCCAAAGTCGGCGCCGTGCGTGACATGCTGACGAGAACCAAGGAGCGTTTCGACCTGCACTTGGTCATGCTGGCAGCAGATACAGCCTGCGGCACCGCCGACATGCTCGGCTGGCTTGTCGAGGACTAAAATATCGCCGCCCACATCCCGGTCTTCGACAAATCCGAGCGCAAGGACGGTGCATATCCAGCCACCGACTTTGTCTACGATGAAGAGGCAGACGAATACTGTTGCCCCGGAGGCCAGGCGCTGAAGTAAAACTGGCTGGACATCTCGAAGGGTCGACCGGAGTTCGGAAAGGACGGTATCGAGAAATACTTCGCCCGGAAACAGGATTGCGCCCTCTGCGCCCTGAAACCCCATGCACACCCATTCACGCGACACGCGAAATCTCCCGGTCAAGACACGAGCACGCACGCCAGAAGGCACGGGTGATCGCGACGACCGACGCCTATGTCGCGTCGGGCTAGCTCCCCCTTCTTGGCTGGAGTTGCGGCCTAGGCAAACGAGAGATTTCAAACGACACGCGCAATGCCTGCGTTGCACCGGCGAGAGGGTTCTATCCGGAACGATCAAGTTCGAGTGCGATGGTGCAGTTCATCGAATTGCTGACCGTGCAGATCGACTTCGCCTTCCGCAGCAGTTCGGCCGATTTTTCGGCATCGTCGGTCAACCGCCCCAGGACGCGGATGTCCACCGAACCAAGCCTGTTCGGCAAATCCGTCGCCTTCTGGCCGGTCACTTCGACGGTAAAGGGGGAGAGGTGCGTCTGCGGTTGGTCAGCGACGATTTTGAGAGACTTCGCGATACAGGCGCCGAGAGAAAGCAGGAGTAGTTCGACAGGTGTTCCCTGAGGTGGAGCCGTGTCAAAGGCTTCGCCGTTCCGGGCATATAACAACGTATCGCCGCCTTCGGACCGTACGCGGACCGGGCCGAACGATTTCGGTTTGATCCTGACGACCATTCTTGACCTCCCGGAAAGGGCATCCACCACGGCGCGGATGCTGCGCGCAATTCCCCCGCACGTCAATCAACCAGGGCCTGAGCAACCGTTGAGACAACATGTACCCTCGCGGCCAGCGCTGGCGAATCCCGGATTAGGTTCTTGCGCTCGTCCTAATTGCGCTTTCGAATCCGGGTTTCGGCCACTAAAACAGTGAATGGAATGACAACCGGGCAGAATTCCGGGAAAACCGACAAGACTGAACAATATCAAGGAGGTAATCACGATGAAACGCCTGTTCGGTAGTATTGCCATGGGGTTTGCCCTCTCCCTGTCGCCCTCCGTGGCCGAAGAGTGGCGCGTTAACAACTTCCTGCCGGAGACCCGCCCTGAATCGGCGGAGCTTGAGCAGTTCGTGGCAGAGGCCAACGAAGCTCTGGGCGGGGAGCATGAACTGAAGCTCTACAGCGGCGGGTCTCTGGGCCTTCCCAACACCGACACACTTCGCTTCTTGCCGAAGGGGGCCGTCGAGATGAGCCTGATGTGGGCGAACTACCTCGGCCGCGATGCGCCAGCGCTCAGTTCGGTCGTCGTCCAGGGAACCATCGGCTCGATTGAGGAATTCGAGAAGGCCATCCCCGTCGTTCAGGAGATCTACCAGGAAGAGTTCGCCGATTGGGGCGTATCTTCGGTGGGATATGTCGCCATCCCGATGCTCATGGTCTCGGTCTTCTGCGGCGAGGAACCCGTCAGCACGCTCGAAGACTTGAAATCGAAGAAGCTGCGTGTCTGGGCCCGCGACCAGGTGGAGACCTTCACGCGTCTCGGCGTCTCCGCCCAGATCATCCCGCAGGAGGAACTCTACGTCGCGATGAAGACCGGCGTCGTGGATTGCGCCCTCTACCCGGCGCTGTATGCCCACACGATCTCGCTGCAGGAAGTCTCAAAGAACGCTTCCTTCCTCTACCCAATGGCGTCCGGCCCCTACGTGCTCGGCGTTGCGACCGACCGTTGGGAAGCCGCGGACGACTCGTTCAAGGCGGCGGTGACAAAAGCCGCGGACGATCTGTGGGACCGCACCAACCAGTATGACGACGATCTGGAACGCGAGATGCAAGCGCGCGAAGACCTCGTGGCTCAGGGCATCACCTGGGGCGATGACTTCCCCGAGGCCGACCGTACCCTGTTCGTGGAGGCAGTGACCGAGGTCTGGGCGGAACTGGCTGAGGAAGCAGGCGGAAACGCCGTCAGCTATCGCGAACGCGTGCTCGAAGCGCTCGGTCGCTAGGCGGGACGGGAACGATGGCCCGATCCTTCGGTTCCCTCCTGGCGCGGGTTCTGCGCGGGTTCGCCTTTGCCTGCGCCCTTGCGGGGTCTTTGGGGATCGCGGCCATCGTTTGCATCATCTCGACCAGCGTCGTGATGCGAAAACTCGGCACGCCGCTGCACGTGACCGAGGAGGTCGTCGGTTTGCTGCTGAGCGTATCGCTGCTGCTGGCCCTTCCGATGGTCACCCTGCGTTCTCAGCATGTCCGGGTGGCGTTGCTGGTGAACGCGGCGGGCGGCGTCTGGCTTCGGGCGCTTCGGCTTCTGGGACTGGTCCTGAGCCTGGTCTTTTTCGGCTGGCTGATGCTCGAAATCGTTCCCTGGTTCGAGTTTGCGTATGACCGCAGCCTGAAGACGCAAACCTCGCGGCTTCTGCTCTATCCCTGGATGGCCGTGATGCCGGTGACCATCGTGCTGACCATAGCGATCCTGTTGGCCAGATTGCTTGGATTTCTCCCGGAAATGGAAGAAGAAACTCGGCGTAGCTTCGCCGACGAAAGCGAGACGACCACCTGATGTTCTGGACCACCCTGATTGGCGGGCTCGTGGCCACCGCGGGCACGGGGATGGCGCTAGGCGCCGCCCTCGGGCTGACCGGGCTCGTGATCCTGCATGTCTTCTCCAATGGCGCGACCTCGTTGGCCGTGGACGCGATCTGGAATGTCTTCAACTCCTTCACGCTCAGCGCCGTTCCGGTCTTCATCCTGCTGGGCGAAATCCTGCTGCGAAGCGGTGTCAGCGAACGCGCCTACACAGCATTCTCGCCGCTCTTCCGCCGCGTTCCCGGCGGCCTTCTGCACACCAACATCGCCGTCTGCACCTTGTTCGGGGCGGTCAGCGGCTCCAGCCTGTCCACAGCTGCGGCGGTGGGGTCCGTTGCCTATCCGGAGATGACTCGCCGCGCCTACAACAAAGACATGGTGGTCGGCAGCCTTGCCGGCGGCGGCACGCTCGGCCTGCTGATCCCGCCGAGCCTGTCATTTCTCATCTATGGCGCGCTGACAGAGACCTCCATCGGTCGGCTCTTTGCGGCCGGCATTGTGCCCGGGCTGATGGTTGGCTGCCTCTTCATGGCCTACATTCTGATCCGCTGCGCCCGTGATCCATCGCTTGCACCCCGCGACGAAAGCCAAGGGTCGCTGGTCGAGATCATTATCGGATTCCGGCATATCTGGCCTATTCTCGCGCTCATCGCGGCGGTCATCGGGAGCATCATTGGCGGTATCGCGACGCCGACGGAATCTGCCGGTCTCGGGGTGATCTTCGCCATCGTGCTGACCTCGATCTGGGGTGATTTCACCTTCCGCAAGCTGCTCGATGCTGTCTATCATTCCGCGCTACTCTTCGCGTCCGTCGGTTTCCTGGTACTTGGCGCGACGATCCTTGCAAAATCCGTGAGTATTCTCGGCGTGCCTCAGCAGATCCTGGAAACCGTCGCGTCGAGCGGTCTGGGCGCCTATACCGTGCTCACGATCGTCGTGCTTATCTATCTGTTGCTGGGGTGTTTCTTCGACGGCCTTTCGCTGATGATTATGACCCTGCCTGTGGTGTTTCCGTTGCTAACCGGGCTGGGTTTCGATCCGATCTGGATCGGCGTGGTCATCACCATCGTCATCGAGATCGGCCAGGTGACCCCTCCGGTCGGTCTGAACCTTTCGGTCCTGACGGCCCTGACGAACAACGAGGTAAGCCTTGGTCGCGTGGCGATCGCCACCGCACCCTATTGGATGATCCACCTCTTCGCGATCGTGTTGTTGAGCCTGTTTCCGATCCTTGCGCTGTTCCTGCCCAACCTGCTGTTCTGACGGTAGCCGCTATTCGTGAAATGCTTCGCTCATTGTGGGCAACGGAGCGAACTTTGCCTCTACGACAAATGGCCGTTTCCCAAGCGTCTTGCCAAACGCGAAGCCAATAGGCCCTGTGATCTCGCGCGCGCGGCCAAGGTCCGGACAGGTGGCATCTCGGACGTACCAATCGGCCAGATTGAGGTCTGGTTCTCACACAGGTGGCCGACGAGCGTTCAAACCGGTTATTGAATGCGACTGGCCAATTCCGGTACAAGTTTTGCGATGAATGGATGCTTCCGCTGCCGCAGGTGAGACCGCGTATGCGCTACAGTCACTTTCTGCCCATCGTGGGTGTACTACTAGGGTTTGCGGCGCTTTCCTCGTGCACGAAACAACCCGCAGACGACGTTGCCGTCAGCAAGCGCGCGGCGGATTGCATGGCGCGAGCGATGTATTTCGAATCCAACCGATCGAGTCGGGACGGCATGATCGCTGTCGGAAGCGTCGTCATGAACAGGGTCGAGTCGGACGCTTACCCAGGCACCGTCTGCGGTGTCGTCTCCCAGCCCGGCCAGTTTGCTCCTGGTGTGATGACTTCTCGGATGAGCAGCAGCTCCCTTCCGCTGGCCCGAGGGGCCGCCCTATCTGTCCTCTCGGGAGAGCGGCACCCAGAGATTGCCAATGCGCAGTTCTTCCATGCGGCCACCTACCAGGCGGGCTACAACAACATGCATTATGTACTCGTCGCCGGCGGAAACGCCTTCTACGAGAAACGGCCGCCCGAGTTGGTCACGCAGCCAACACCGCCCAAGCCAACGGTAGCGCCGACTCGTTGAAGATACGCTGTCACGGACTAAGCCGCTTGATGAGCGGATCAAGTAAACAGGTTATCTGATCTTTGAAGTAGTCTCATTCGTCCGCTCGCCGACCGTCACCCCGGAATTGATGTGTGTTCGGTTTTGGTTGGAGTGGTCGAGCGCAGGAATCCGAACGAGGTCGATTGGAGAGGTAGAATGATCCGAGAATGGTTGGTCGTCGTCGGGCTCGTCGCTGGGTTGGCCGGTTGCAGTTCCAGTAAATATCCCACGCCAGCGAGCGATGATGTTCCCGAGTCCCCGGTCACGTTTTCCGGTACCGCTGTGGCGGGCGTGGCCGGCAGTTCGGGACAACCAACGCGAATGGTCTCAGGGATAAAGGATTTGGAGATGTCTATTGGGCTGACGCCGGTCGGCCGATGACCTTTCGGCGTGGCGTTCGTGTCCAGCCACATTTCCATGGGTCATTTCTGAGAAGAGTTTCAGGTGCGGTGATCCGCCCCTACGCAGTCTGACCACCCGGCGGGAGGATTGCCGGGAGGGTTGAGCTCAGGGCGGTCGGTCGGACCGTCGGTGTCGGCGATGCGAACAATTACAACTGGCGCCGCCGCTTCGGTGGCATGGACAAGTCGCTGCTGGCACTGTCACCGGAACACTTGGGGGGCATCAACCGGCTCCCTCCGTCTCGATTCTGAGCATTTCGCCGCAATGCTTGCAGTGGACGGCGTCCGGATCATGTCGCGTAAGCCCACATCGCGGACATGGATGATGCACTCGCGACCGGGTGAAGACTGCGCCGGCAAGGCGCAGGAACAGCGAGACCCCGATCACCATGATCGCCACTGCGGCTACCTTCTCCACCGGTGTCTTGGGCGTGAGGTCGCCATACCCCGTCGTCGTCAGAGTCGTGACCGTGTAGTAGAGCGAGTCCACATAGCCAGAAGCACCTCTCCTCGGCTCTGCAAAGAAAATGAAAACCGCGGATGTCGTGACGAAAACGAACACCACGAGGTTTAGGGCCGCAACCAGCGCGTCTTCGTTTTCGCGGAAGAACCTCCAGCCCCGCCGCAGGTCCTGAAGCAGATACTCCGACCGGCCAAGCCGGACGCCACGCAATATGCGTAAAAAGGTAAGGTCCAGGTGCAGCAACGGATCCAACACCAGCGACAGCAGCACGAGCAGATCAGCAAGCACATAGATTTGTCCAAGATGCCGCCAGCGATTGTCCGCGATCCAAAGCCGACAAAGGAAATCGATCGCGATCAATACGGCCAGTGCGAAATTCACAACGCGTATCAGGGGGGTTGCCGGTAGCGGTACGGTAACGATGAAATAGACAACCGTGGCCAAGTCGAACAGGATCAGCCAATAGCGCAGCCTCCGCGCGGTTGGCGTTTGCCCGGTGTAGAGTTCGGATACCCGCGCTTTCAGCAGCTCCATATTGTTCCCTCTGCCTCAGTGTCACACCAGGCCGATATTCCCGCGCCTGACCAACCCAGACCCTTCGTGACCCGCGCCCTGAATGTAAGCAATGACTGGCCCAGTAGGTCTAGTTTCATTGGCGATAACTGCACCGAGCGCCAGCATTCCGACCTTCTCGCAGGTTCCGCAGTAGTGAAACCGGAAATGCTCTTGCCGCCTACAGGGCCTCCTCGACGATCAGGATCGTCTCGGCAGCAGATCAGACGCGTCGACGCTTCGCCGTCGGTGGTGATTTCAATACAAGAGAAAATCACGTCTTCAGGGCTATTCCCAAGCCTCCAGGGTCAAGCCCAGGCGACCCGTCATAACAGGTGCCAGTTCACAGCTTTTGAAGCGAGCCTTGGACCCAAACTACCGGCTGGCCTTGCGGGTTCAATCTCCGATCTGCGAAGATGACTCCTCCCCCATTACAACTCTTTCCGAGCGCACTTCGTTCGAGGAGTGCGGGCCGGTCCTGAGTTGGGGCGGGTTCTTTCCGGCTGCACCATTTGGTGCGGCGCTAGGTCCGTGGCATCTCGAACGAGGCGTTCCGGGCGCACGTTGCGGTTATCGAGTGCGAACGCGCGCTATCTTGCCGATTTCGTTCAGGATTGTGAGGAAAGTACCATGCTCTTCGTGCTAGGCGCGCATACAGGCGTTGGCCATGTACCTCGCCTCAACCCGTTGCGCCGGAGCGCGGGGCGAAGGAACGTTTTGGCCAACGACCACCGTCGACTGCGCGTCCCGCACAGCCTACTCAACAGCGCCCTCGTTGGTCACCGATTGCGGAAACCTCACGCACAAACTCTCGTTGGTTGGCCGGGAATGCTGGTTCGATGAAGATGATGCTCAAGGCGATACTCCCAGGTCAGGCGACAAGATCGTCGAGGTAGAGCGGCAGCATCTCGCGCCATGTCGGCCAGTCGTGATCGTAGGTCGCGGCCCAGGGGTCGACGCGATTTGGCACGTCCTTTGCGCCGAGGACACCGGCCATCCGCCAGCTTTCGGACGGATCTTCCCACCGACCCTGGCCAACGGGCATGACGATGAACCTGCGCCGCAGCGTGTCGAGCGCCGGGCCCTCCAGCCCTGGCACAAAGGACAGCGGCGAGGAATAATAGTAGTCCTGATTGCCCTGGAATCCCATAAGCCGTTCGAGATCATAGGTTCCGCTCATGCCGAGCGCGGTACGGAACAGATGCGGATACCGGCACGTGACAGCCACGGCGTTGAACGCCCCGATTGAGGCGCCGGCGGCGACAACTTCGATGCCGCCGTCGCGGCAGTCCGTCCGGATCGCCGGAACCACCTCGTACGCGACGTATTCGTGGAACTGGTTGAGTATCCAGCAGCGATGTTCAACAGACCCTTCGTTGGACGCGAGCGCGGCGCCGGCGACGCTGTCGCAGGAATAGACCTTGATGCGCCCTGCCGAGATGAGGGGATCCAACACACGGATGACATGCATCCTCTCAATCTCTTCCGCATCGCCGCCCGCGGTGGGAAACAGCAGCACAGGCTGGCCGAACGTGCCCCAGCGGACCAAAGAGATGTCGCGATGGAGCCTGTCCGACCGCCATCTAGAAACCGTCTTTGTCACCGTACTTCCCTTCCTGTTCGCGCCACAGCTGGATCCTGTCCCAGAAGAGCTGCGTGAATTCCTCGTGCTCATGCTGCGGAAACAGCGCCTCGACCTTCTGCCGGATTGCGTCGTGCAGCTTTTCCGATCCGAAGAAGTCGTAGGCGAGTTCGTCCAGGTCCTTCAGCTGGTTCTTGCAGAAGCGCCGGAACTTCTCCGTCTCGAACCGCTTGTGGGCGATTTTGGCATACTCGGTCAGCTTTTCACGCGGAGACCGGTCGCTGTCGGCAACCTTATAGAATGGCGACCAATCCATGTTCTTGCGCATCGGACGGTCCGTCGCCGCGCAGAACAATGACCAGCGCAGGTTGGCCTTGATCAACCACGGGAAGTGGTAGTGCAGCGACGTCACCTGGCTGTCGGGGCAGGCGTTGGCAAAGTCGATCGGGTGCCAGTTTCCGTTCTGACGGAGCGCCTCGCAAGAGTTGAAATCCCAACCAAAGAAGGCGTTGATCGTCAGCGTCATATCCTTGAGCGTCTGCTGGTCTTCCGCGTCCAGAAAACCGATGTCCTGGCGGTAACGGTCGTGTAAAGGCGCGCCGGGATCATAGTTCACGTGCCGGATTTGCGGGCCAAGCCCAACGTTCCGGACAAAATAATCGTGCGGCAGAACCGCTGCCTGCAAATTCATGATTTCGGTGCCGCTGGCATCGTAGGCGCGGTGCAGTTCCTGCGCGTTGTCGATCTTGGCCACCCCCTTCCATCCACCACCGTGGTAGGGCTTCATGAAGAACGGATAGCCGATCTTGTCGCCGATCTCGTCGAGGTTAAACATCCGCGCATACTTGACCAGCGTCGCTTCGAGGTCGTCCGAAGGGTCATAGGCCTTGGGCGGCAACATCCATGTTTCGGGTACCGGCAGGCCGAGCCGCAGCATCGCGGCATAGCTGGTGTGTTTTTCGTTCGATTGAAGCGACCAAGGGTTGTTGTAGACGTAGAGCTCATCCATCAGGATGGCCTTCTTGATCCATTCGCGGCTGGTCGAATACCAATGCGTCAACCGGTCGATCACAACGTCGTATTTCACGGGCTGGTGCAGGCTGAAGGGTTCGATCGTCACCCGTTCCACGGCGAAGTCGTAGGTGTTCTTGCCAAGCTTCAACCCGTCGCGGGTCAGGGCGTCGAACAAGCTTTCGTAGGCAATGGGCCAACAGATATCCGCGCCAAGCGAAAGTCCGATGTTCTTGGTGCTTCTGGCCATGGAAATATCCCCCCATTCATTCCGGCATCGCACGCGTATCGAGCGCCAGTTATTCTCTCGGTTGCCGCGGCAGGACCCACATCAAGGCGTCCCGCAGCTGGTCCCGCCAGTTGTGCCAATGATGGCCGTCCCAGGAGCTCTGGAACAAGACATCAATGCCTCGATCCGCGAGGAGTTCGGCCAAAGCCTTGTTTTCCCCGGCCAAACCCTCAAGCTCACCGGTCGATACAAAGGCTCTTGTGGCCTCGGGCGCCGGTGCGCGGCGGACGACCTCCACCAGGCGAGCAACCCGATGGAACACCGGATTCGAACGTTGCTTCAGCTTCTCGGGGTCAAGCACGAAGGATCCGGATTTAAGGATCAGACCACCGAAAACCCCGCGAAACCGGAACGCCGTCGCCAGTGATGCGACGGCGCCAAGACTTGCACCAAGTAGAACGCGGTCCTGAACCCTCGTCGAGATCGAATATCGGTTGGTCACCGCCGGCAAGAGCTCGCCCACGACATAGCGCGCATGGCGCCGCCCCTGCGGGTACTCACTCATCCTGTCGTCGGCCTGTATCAGGACCGCGACGAGAGGCGGGATGTCACCGGCATCGATCAGATTGTCCAGCGATGTGGAAAGGTCCGCGTATTCGTCATAATCTCCGCCGTCGTGGATTACGACCAACGGGAAGTCCTGACCATCATCGTAAGCATTGGGCAGATACACCCGCTCGTTTCGGGTATGGCCGAACACGGCGCTGTCGACGGTGATCTCCTCCATGTGTCCGCGTGGAGCGCCGCGGTTCAGGCTCCATTCCGGTCGGGCATAGCCGAATGTCATTGCGACGGAGTTCTCGCCGAACGGATCGCCGGCGCGATGCGGATTTGTCGGATCAAGAATCCAGTCGTCGCCATGGTCAGCGACCACGTTCAGCTTGTACTCGAACCGACCTCCGTCCTCGACGGGGAGCCTGAGGAACCACAGGTCGCTGTCAGGGAGTCGCTGAAAGCGCTGCCTGTCCACTCCGGCATTGATCCAACGCAGGATCTCGACCGCATGCGCTTCTCCGCGCCACAAGAACGTCAGTGCACCGGGTTCGACGAGCGGCGACGAAAGCCCGGACAGGAAACGGTCGACCGCGAGCGCGGACTTGTCAGCGGCGGCAAGGAAAGCCCGCAACTGCGGATGCATCTTGCCCGCCCCGGGATCAGGGCGATGCGCATCCTCCAGATTGGTCGGTACGTTCATTCTGTTTCTGACCTGCCGATTTCCCTTTTGTCCGCGCAACCGAGCGGCTCCATGCACTCGACGTAAGTGGTCTGCCGGTTGCGCACAATGCCGGCGTTGGAGGATGGGGCGGACAGTCATTGACCCGTCCAGGCGCTCTCCTCGATGAGCCAATCCACAACGGCGGCCTGCGCATCGTGCTCAATCGCGACGCCGCCAGCGCCGCGAGGAAGATACGAAGTTGTTCGTCAGATCTGTTGCCACGACACGCAATTGTCCTGGTATGTTCGACCGGTAAAGCGCGGCAATTGTCAGTCCGTCTTCGACCTGAGATTCTCATCGTTGATACCGGGGTGTCCGAAGCGATGGCCGCCGAGCGACGTTGAATGCACGTTATACCTGTGACACAGTTCACGTATTTCCGAACACAAACACCGCTCATCCATGTCGCGGGGTCCGATATTCTAACATTCCCATTCATAGCCCGCAAAAACCACTCAGTATTCGATCCACGGTTTCGCGAGCATGTATGTCGCACGTTACGCGAGTTAGAGGGATACGCCGGAAACTGGGACGTAAGGCGGGTATGGAAGCGGGAGCGCCCAAAGTCTGTATGCACTGTGCTGCATTGCCAGAATTCGGACACCGGTCAGAGCGTCGCGGTCAAAGCCAATAGTAGGCGGAAGTTGAATGAACAGCATTTCATCGCATTTTCCGAATTACGAAGCTTCACGTCGCACTGCGTATCAACGCGCCACATGCCCGAAGATCACAGTTTCTTTGTCATGGATTGGATCGATGCGCCCACTCTCAACCGGCGGCTTCGGCCCGCGGAGTTAAAACGCCAAAAGGCGCTAACTATGGCCGGGGCATGGCTCTCAAGGCTGCAAAAAACTTCACTTGAACGCGCCATACCGGCTTCCAGTGCTCACTTCAGGATACGTCCGCCTCACGTATACCGCGGTATTGTAGGGACCGTCGCCAAAAGGCTGAGGCGGCGAGTGCGAGCACTTTCTCCGCTCACCGGCCCTGTGGTCTTACTGCACGGTGATTTCCACCCGGGAAATGTCTTCGTCAAAGGCACAAAGCTATTGGCATTTGATCGCCTGTTCAACAAGCATGGCATCGCGTATTTTGATGCCGCATGGTTCCTCTGCCATTTGGCACTCATGCGGGAACGCGCTCTGGAAAAAGAACGCCCGTGGTCGGGCGACCATGAAGCGGACCGCCGGTATTTTTTCCAAGGCTACGGAGCAATTGGTGAGAAAGAATTGCCAACTTTCGATCTAGTCGAGGACATTGCGCTCATAAAGATGTGGCAATCCCGTATTGTCGCTGGAAATCAGCGCGCTAATGGCCTTGTGAGGTCGTACGGCCTCCTTGAGGGAGCGGCTCGTAAGTAACGCCCGGGTCGGCTAGTGGCCGACTCCAAAGGCGTTACCGTTTGGACGAACGTTTCGACCACACCACTCGGAAGTCCGGGATTCAAATGACCTTGAAACCGTCGGACACAAGACCTGTGCTTGGGCGCTTCACGGTCAAGTACGATCTGCGAAGGCGAGAACCGACCGAACCCATCAAATGACCTCTGTGGGTCGCTCCTGCATAGCGGGATGATGTTAAGCGGATCTGCACGATTGTCAGAAGTGGGTCTGTATCCGCCCTGTTCGTACGGAGCAACTTGTTCGCTGGTCCTGATAGATTCCACGAGTCCGGTCCCATACTGCAAGGCGAACTGAAACGTCATTGATATCTGACGGGGAATCGCGACTGCTACGGCTGACGCCTCGACAATCGCATTGTTGGTCCAGCTGTCTCGGTATTTTCTCCCTCCCGGTCACACGATGCGCTACTGGAAGCGATTGCTGCGGGCCCACATGCGAAATCCACCGGCCCCGAGCGCTGTTCTCACCGAGCGGCGAGGTTTGCTGATTGCACAACACTGCCGTTGAACCATTTTCGGGCAAGGGCCGCTGTAGAGACAATCCGGACCTTGCCAAGAAACGTTCGACCGTCGCGAACGGCGGTGAGGAGCCCGAAGTGGAGGTGCCACTCCAAACGAGTTTCATTCCTTAGGCGTGTACCAGATGGGCGAGGTATACGCGCGTTCCTGGATTGAGATCGGAGCGCCCTCAGGGATTTCAACGCCAAAGACCTTCGCGTCGTAGGTCGTCCATCGCGGTGTGGGGATTTCCAACACGCGGACATAGTAGAACGCCCGCTGTGTCGGATCGAAATCCGGGTCTTCCCAAAAGCCAGCAAGGATCGCTTGGCCGATGTCATTGGTCCAGGTTGCCGCCTGCCGATCTACCGTATCGCCTACGGGACCATCACACCCGTCGGCCAGTAGGTTGCGACCGCCGCAAGCGATGTCGACGACCTTCTCAGCCGTGGTCCCGTCGGCTCTTAGCCAACCCTTCACAATTTGAATGCGGTCGAGGTTGGCGCCGTCAGGATCACGTAAGGCTCGGACAACGAACCGAGGCGAAGCGCCGTCGGAAGCTGGTGGCAAGTCCGCCCCCATTGGCACACCGTTGTCGTAACCATAGGCAGCAAAATCGGCACGCGGCAGATCGGCTTCGCCAAACCCATAGCCGGCGAATACTCGAACTCTCAACCTGGTCCCCGTCGTTGCGTAGACCTCTTTTCTCGCCAAGGCGTCCCAAATGCTCTCCCGCGTGTTCTCTCGGGACCAGACAGCGGCCAGTCCAGAAGCCGAGGTCTGCCATGCGTACTGCGCGACGATATCGTCACCCCCAATTCCGCCGACTACTTCCCGGAACCGGATTGGATCGGCTGTCGGTTCCACGGCCGAAACCTTGCCAAAGAAGTTGTTCTCTCCAGTTGTGGATAGCGAAGTGTGCGCGTCCGTTGACCCAACCAAACCAAACTTGAAGGGGTTCACGCCCGTCTCGGCTTCGTAGCCAAGCCCCCGGCGCAAAGCCATGCGCGCGTATTCCCGCGGCAGCATCTCCGGGGTCTTCGGCTCTGGGCCGAGTTGGCCTTTGTCCCAGGTCTCGAAGTCTGCGAACTCATCATCAGGCGACAGCATTGGGTGCGTCTCACCGTCGCCCTTCATCTGTGTCACCTCGTAGAGCGGCTCCCAGCGGGCGCGACGTGTGAAGTAGTCGACATCAAAGGGTTCGCCCGATAGGCGCACCTCGTCGAACATAAGCCCATTCGAAAGATTGCCATTGTGCGGAATGGCGAGAAGGCGCTGACCAGTAGTCTCCTCGGCCTGCTCCATCCAGGCCCACAGGTCTTCCGGATCGAAGCTGTCGAAGTTCGAGAAAGGGACGATATTGTCGGCGCCTTCCTTGCCACCCCGAAAGATCACGTTGCGATGCAGGTTGTTCCGGCCTGGGTTCGACGTCCATTCGAACCCGATCAACGCGGTGAAGAGACCAGGCTCGTTGTGCGCCTCAGCCGCCTCAGTGATGTTCGCCCAGGCGTTGACATAGATCTCGGGGTGGTCGGCGAGCGGGTCAACACCTCCTGCCTTGGATTGGCTCCAGATTGACCACGCCCCCGCGGGATCGTCCGCCTCCAGTGCCGCGTCAAGTTGTTGGCCAAACGCGGTCGACAGGAGCGTCGGGTCCTTCTGTGCAAGAAGCGGGGCAAGTCCGAGGTTCTCGGCGTGGTCAGCCACAACCAAGAAATCAAGGCTCCTCTCGAGCCGCGCCTCGACGCCCGTGCTGGACGTAACCGTCTCGCCTTTGGCGAAGCGAAACGCGTCATCTGGTCCTAGAACGTTGCCCACCATGCCCGCATCCGCAGAGTACGAGGTGTGGAGATGGGTGTCGCCGAAGAAGACCTGATTGGGGAAACTCTGCTTCGGATACGGCGAGTATTGTTCAGCAGTGGGTTGCGTGCCCGGAATGTCCTGTGCAGATGCCATTCCGCCGAATATCATGGCGACAAATAAAGAAAGCCGTTTCATAAGTATCCCCTAATTTCGGTGCCTATTCTGTTTATTAGCAAAGGCCCCTAAACTGAGCGACAAATCTGTATCATTCGCTGAACGGCGGCTCTGCCCGACTGCTCGGACCTTTGTTGAGGCCGCCGCTTACGACGGCTCCCCGCCCATTTTGAAGAATACAGCAATCGGCGTGGACGGCCGCATCCAGCCGCGGAGCCATCTTCCGAGCGGTTTCGAGGGCAATGACAGTCGTCTCACGTGACCCATAGACTCCACGAGACCACTCTTCCGCACCAACTGGAATCGCTCTGGCACCTCCCGCACACATATTCAAATCCGGTCGCAATCCGCCGATTCCCTCGGCACAAGGCGGCCCCGCGCGAAAAGGCGGATGTGCTCGCCGCGCAGGCGGTATATGGCTCGTCTGACATCTGGAGCCGCCAGCAATGGCAGGTACAATACGAGGGTGCATCATGGCCAACAAGACAACCGATCACATATGCTGGGGCATCCTCGGTTGCGGCGATGTCTGCGAGGTGAAAAGCGGCCCGGCGTTGCAAAAGGCTGGCCGCTCCTCGGTCCGGATCGTGATGCGCCGCGACGGCGCCAAGGCCGCGGACTATGCCCGCCGGCACGGCGTCGCCCACTGGACCGACGATGCCGACACGCTGTTGACCGATCCCGAGATCGATGCCGTCTATATCGCCACGCCGCCTTCTACCCATGCCGATTACGCCATCCGGGCCGTGCAGGCTGGCAAGCACGTGCTGCTTGAAAAGCCGATGGCGCTGACGGTGGCCGAATGCGATGCGGTGATTGCCGCCCAGAAATCGACGGGACGCAAGCTCTGTGTCGCCTACTACCGGCGGGCCTTGCCGCGGTTCGAGCATTTCCGCCAGATCGCACAGTCGGGCGAGATCGGCGCGCTTCGCATGGTCGAGATCCGCCACTTCCTGCCCACGGAAGCCCGCCCCGACCAGCCCTGGAAGATCGACCCGGCGATTGGCGGTGGCGGTTTCTTCACTGATATGCAGACCCACACGCTCGACTGGCTCGGCCATGCCTTCGGCGCGCCCGTCGCCGTGCGGGGTCTGCGCAAGTTTCAGGCCGGCGCCTATGCCGCCGAAGACCTCGTTAGCTACATCCTCGATTTCGATGGCTTTCCCGCCATGGGTCTCTGCGCCTATGCCGTCGATCACCGCGAGGAAGGCGTCACGCTCCACGGCAGCGAAGGCTCCGCGCAGATGGGCTTTTTCCGACCCTCCGCGATCACCCTGACCCGCGCCGGGGAGACCAAGGAGGTCGAGCTTCCCGACCCGCCCCATGTCCACCAGCCCTTCGTCGAACGCGTGGTCGCACATCTCCTCGACGACGCGCCAAATCCCTGCAGCGCCGATGCGGGACGACAGGTCAACGCGCTTGTCGAACGCATCTTCGCGGGCATCTGACTACGCGCCCTTGGTCGCGCGAGCACCGCCGTGAACACGCGGTTGCGTCCGATGCCCATCACTTCGGCAACCTGCCCCTGCCCTTGCAACTGCTTCAGGATCGTCTTCGCCGAGGCTCGCGACAGCGAGGTTGTGTTGGTGATCCGCCGCGTTGTGACGACCGGATCCCGCAACAGCGCCTTCACCACCAGCGACAAGTCCCTCGCCACCCCGGTCCACCGCCTTGGGGCCGGCGCTCCGAGTTGAAGTGGCTTGGGACCGAGGCATGGACGGCGGCGAACATCTGCGAGGTTCCTCGGCTAGTCTTGAGACAATTGAACGGGTCGCGTTTCGTCATTCAAGAACGCTACCGGCGCTCTGCCCCGTTGCAAGCCAAGTTCCCCTGACATGGCCCCGCTGAGCGCTGACGGCAGTCAAACACACGTTCCTCTGGCAAGACCACGGAATCACTTGACGACGGAAAGGAACGCACTCTACCAATTGGTAGGTTACTAATTGGTAGCAAACAGGGAGGATACAATGTTTGCCCACAAGGGAACTCTTCTGGCGGCCGCCGCGCTGGCGGCGCTGACGCTTTCCGGCACGTCCGCGGTAGCTGAGTGGAAACCGGACAAGCCGATCAACATCATCGTGCCCTGGTCGGCCGGCGGATCGACGGATCAGGTGACGCGCGTGGTCGCGCCGATTCTGGAGGAGGCACTCGGAACGCCAATCGTGATCGTCAACCAGCCGGGCGCGTCCGGCTCGATTGGAACGAAGGCAGCCCTCGATGCCCCGCGCGACGGCTATACCTGGACCGCAAACGCGATCGCCAATAACGCGACCTATGCCGTGACCGGCATGATCGAGGACACCTCGATTGACGATTACCACATCTACCTGCACGTCGCGAACGTGCCCGTTGTCAGCGTCAACGCCGACGCACCGTACCAGGATTTCGGGGAACTCCTCGAGGCGATGAAGGCCGATGACGTGACGGTTGGGACCGCCGGCGTGAATTCCTCGGGCGGCATGGCGCTTGCCGCAATCAAGGAGGCTGCCGGCGAGCTCGGCGCTAGAATGGTGACCTATGACGGCGGCAACCCGGCTGTTCTGGCAGCGGCCTCGGGCGAGGTCATTGCGACGACACAGCTTGCAGTCGAGCAGACAGAGATGATCAAGGCCGGCAAGTTGCGTGCACTTACCGTGCTCTCGAACAAGGAGTTGATTGTCGAGGGGCTCGACCCGATCCCGCCAATCACTAACTGGCTGTCAGATATGCCCGTGGCTCCGGACTACTTCGGTGTCTTCATCCCGACGGGAGCGGACGACGAGGTCTACGCAACCGTGGACAAGATCTGGGAAGAGAAAGTCATGAACTCCGAAGCGCTCAAAGCCTACGCCACCGAGCGGGGCGCGGATTTCGACCCGAGCTTTGGTGACATGGCACGCGAGCGCGCCATGCCGGTCGTGATCGCAGAGGCCTGCGCCCGCGTGACCCGCGGCGAGGCGGTGCTCGACCCGTCCGAGATCGGAATTACCTGCCCGGCTGAATAGCCACCACTCACAAGGCCCGCGCGGGGCCAAGGCCCCGCGCATCTTCTACGCCCTGGCCGGTGGCCGGGAACTCCCAGGACCCGAATTCATGCGTTTCGATTCTGCAACCGCCGACCGCCTGACAGCGGCCGCCTTCTTCGCGCTCGGCGCCGCCATGACGTGGGGCGGATATGAGATGGACCGGCTGGAGATCCGGCAGATCCACCCCGCCTCCATTCCAGGCCTGGTGCCAATGATCCTCGGCGCCGCGCTGATGCTCTGCGCCTTCCTGCTGGCGCTCAGCGCCAAGCGGACGCCGCGCGAGGCGGACACCGGGAGCGGATCCTGGAAGGATTTCGGCTTCACCGCGATCTGGAGTTGCGTCTTCGCACTCGGTCTTGTCAGCCGTATCCCCTTCGTGCTTGCCTCCGGCCTCTATATCGCGGGCTTTGCCGGATGGTTCCTGATCCCCGCTGCAACGGATAGCCGAGGCCGCCTCAGAGCGGTGCTCTTGGTGCTGCTCTTCGGCGCCGTCACCGCCACCGCCATCTCGGCCCTCTTCCGCTACGGTTTCCTGGTGAGGTTGCCCTGATGGACGCCCTGACCAGTTTCCTCGCCGCTCTGGCCGCGCTCGCCACGCCGATGTCGGTCTTCCATGTCGCCTGGGCGACGCTGCTGGGCATCTTCGTTGGCTCCCTGCCCGGGCTGACGGCGACGATGGGCGTCGCGCTGCTGACCACGCTGACCTACACAATGGAACGCGACACCGCGATCCTGGTGCTGATCTGCATGTATGTGGGCGCGATCTACGGCGGCTCGCGCTCGGCGATCCTGCTCAACATCCCCGGCACCCCGGCCTCTGCGGCCACCTCGCTCGACGGCTATCCTCTCGCGCAGGCCGGCAAGGCCGGCTACGCCATGGCGCTGGCCACAGCCGGTTCCGCCATGGGCACGCTGGTCGGCATCGTCATGCTGGTGCTGCTGGCGCCGCCGCTGGCGGAAATCGCGCTCGATTTCGGCTCCTTCGAATTCTTCTGGCTCGCCGTTTTCGGCATCGTCATCTCCGGCCAGCTGACCGGCGGCGTGACCCCGCTCAAGGGCTATATCGCCGGGCTCCTGGGCCTGATGGTGGCGATGATCGGCTCTGAGGGCATCCATGCCCATGTCCGTTTCAATCTCGGTTTCGACCAGATGAATGGCGGCATCGGCCTCATCCCGGCCATGGTCGGCGCTTTCGGCTTCGCCGAGGTGCTCACCGTGATGTGGCGCAACAAGCCCGAACTGGTGGAGAAAGAGGCCACGAATGACCGCGTGCTGCCACGGATCGCGGACCTGATCCGCTACAAGTTCACCATCCTCCGCTCCGGTGTGATTGGCACGCTGGTGGGCATCATCCCCGGCGTCGGCGAGGATATCGGCGCCTGGGCCTCCTACGCCGCCGCCAAGCGCACCAGCCCTGAGAAGGAGGAGTTCGGCAAGGGCTCGCAGGAGGGGCTGACCGCCGCCGAGACAGGAAACTCCGCCGTCGTGCCCGGCTCGCTCATCCCGGCGCTGACGCTGGCCGTGCCCGGCTCGGCACCCGCAGCGGTGCTGATCGCGGCGCTCTTCATCCACGGCATCCGGCCCGGCCCGATGATCATGGTCGAGCAGCCCACCTTCATCTATTCCATCGCCGCCATGCTGGTCTTTGCCACCATAGCGATTGCGATCTATGGGCTCTCGCTCACCCGACTCTTCATCCTGGTGCTCAAGATCCCGCGCGAGATCCTGATGCCGGTGGTCTTCACCCTCTGCGTCATTGGCCCCTACGCGCTCACCCAACGGGTTTTCGATATCTGGGTGATGGTGGCGTTCGGGTTGATCGGTTTCCTGCTCCGGCAGATGAAATACCCGATGGCGCCGCTGGTGCTCGGCATCATCCTCGGCGCGCTACTGGACAAAAGCCTGCGCCGCGGGCTGACGCTGTCGGACGGCTCGCTGGAGCCCTTCTTCACCCGCCCGATCTCGGCTTTCTTCGTGCTGGTGATCGTGGTGAGCATCGCAATGGGCCTGCCGCCGGTGCGGCGGGCGATAGGGCGGCTGACATCCCGCCGCCAAGGCGAGAGCAGATCATGAGCGATACGGAAAAGACCAAACCCGCCCGCAGGGACGCGGCCGCCACCCAAAGGCGCATCCTGGACGCAGCCCTGACCGAGTTCTCGACCCATGGCCATGGCGGCGCCCGGATCGACCGGATCGCCGAGGCCGCCGCCGTCTCCAAGCCGATGATCTACAGCTATTTCGGCGACAAGGAGGAGCTCTACAAGGCTGCGCTCAAGGAAAGCTACGTCCAGATCCGGCAGGGCGAGCGTGCCATCGATACAGATCACATGACGCCCGAGGAGGCGATCCGCGAGCTGGTCCGCTTCACCATGGACCATTTCATCTCCAAGCCCTGGTTCACCTCCATGCTCAACACCGAGAACCTGCGCGGCGGGGTGGCGGTGCGGGAGATCGAGAACCTCAGCGATATCCAGTCCCCGCTGATCGTCCAGATCGGTGAAATCCTGGATCGCGGCGTGGCCGAGGGCAGCTTCCGCAAAGGGATCGACCCGACGGAGCTCTATATCACCATCGCCTCGCTCTGCTTCTTCCCGGTCTCCAACAAGCACACCTTGCGCGTCGTCTTCGAGACCCCGATCAACGAGGCCTGGCTAATGCGCCACGCGGCCGAGGCCGGCGAGATGGTAATCCGCTATCTCCGCCCCGATGCGGGAGCGGCGTCGTGATCGCGTTATCACTTTGCAACGAGTTACTTGCGGACGACGGGCTGTCTCTGGACCAGCAATGCGAGATTGCGGCCGCGCTCGGCTACATGGGGCTGGAATTGTCGCTCGGCAGCCTCGCCGCGCAGCCGCACCTTTTGAGTGACGGCGATGCCGGCGAAATACGACAAACCATCGAGAGTCATGGTCTGCGCGTCACCGGATTGCACTGGCTATTGGCCCCTTATCCCGAACTGTCGATCACCGATCCTGCCATGCGGCTGGAAACGCAGGCTGTACTCTCCCGACTGGTTAACCTCTGTGCCGCGCTCGGTGGGCGGGTACTTGTCCATGGCTCGCCCGCGCAGCGAGAACCAGTTTCCTCCGACCCGGCGTCTGGCAGTATCGGACAGCTAGCCGACTTCTTCGCCCCCATCGCAAGGGCAGCCCGAGAAGCCGATGTGACCTATTGCATCGAGCCGCTTTCCCGAGCCGAAACCCCGGTCATCAACACGATCGCCGAAGCTGCGCGTCTGGTGGAGGCCATAGGCTCGCCGGCCTTCCGCACCATGATCGATACCTCCGCTGCCGGGCAGGTCGAGGCGCAACCCGTGGCTGAGTTGCTTCGGGAGTGGCTGCCCACCGGCGTGCTGGCGCATGTACAGGTCAACGACACCAACCGTGGCGCGCCCGGAATGGGCAGCGATCCATTCCCCGACATCGTTTCGGCGCTTCGCGAAACCGGCTGGCCGCATCCGGTCGCTATCGAGCCCTTCCGCACCTGCATTGATGGAACAACAACCGCCGCTATCGGCGCGGCCACAATTCGCGCCTGCTGGTCCGCCGCAGGCCGCGCAGAGGACTGAGAAAGGAAACCGCAAAATGGAACAAAAACGCATCGGGATCATCATGCATGGCGTTACAGGCCGCATGGGGATGAACCAGCACCTCATCCGCTCGGTTCTGGCCATCCGGAAGCAGGGCGGCGTGGCGCTGGCGGACGGAACCATGCTGATGCCCGACCCCATCATCGTCGGCCGTAACGCCGACAAGGTGGAGGCGCTCGCCGCCGCCCACGGCATCGCGCGCTGGACCACGGACCTTGACGCGGCGCTGGCCAACCCTGAGGACGAGCTGTTCTTCGATGCCGCCTCAACCCAGCTTCGCCCGGACCTTCTGCGCAAGGCGATCGACTCGGGCAAGCACGTCTATTGCGAAAAGCCGGTTTCCGAAGGGCTGGACGAGGCATTAGCCATCGCGCGCTACGCCCGCGAGAAAGGCGTCAAGAACGGCATTGTGCACGACAAGCTGGACCTTCCGGGCTTGCTCAAGCTCAAGCGCCTGCGTGACAGCGGCTTCTTTGGCCGGATCCTCTCGGTGCGGGGCGAGTTCGGTTACTGGGTGTTCGAGGGAGACTGGATGCCCGCGCAACGGCCGAGCTGGAACTACCGCGCCGCCGATGGCGGCGGGATCATCTCCGACATGCTCTGCCACTGGCGCTACGTGCTCGACAACACCATCGCGCCGGTGAAATCGGTCTCCTGCCTCGGCGCGACGCATATCCCTAAACGGTGGGACGAACAGGGAGCGGAATACGTGGCGGATGCCGACGACGCGGCTTATGCGACCTTTCTGCTGGAGGGCGATATCGTCGCCCATATCAACTCAAGCTGGTGCACGCGGGTGCGGCGCGACGATCTGGTGACCTTCCATGTGGACGGCACGCATGGATCGGCGGTAGCTGGTCTGCATTCCTGCCGAAGCCAGGCCCGGGTGAATACGCCCAAGCCGGTGTGGAATCCGGACGAGCCGCAAACGCTCAATTTCTTCGACGGCTGGGAAGAGGTGCCGGACAATCAGGTCTTCGACAACGGCTTCAAGGTGCAATGGGAGCAGTTCCTGCGCCATGTGGCTGAGGATGCACCGTGGAACTACACGTTGGCCGAGGGCGCCAAGGGCGTGCAACTGGCCGAGGCCGGGTATCAGAGCTGGCGCGAGCGGCGCTGGATCGACTTGCCCGCGCTGGGGGTCTGAACATGGCGACCCTGAACCTTCCCGGAGGCGCGGTGACTCTGGTCGCTGGACCGGCGCCCACAGCCGCGACCGGTTGGACCCGGACGGCCTATGCCGCCGCGCACGTGGTGGCAGACCCGTTGGCCGACAACGACCCGTGGCTCGATTGCGCAGTGGACTGGGAGCGCACGCTGGCCTTCCGCGAGCATCTCTGGTCGCTCGGCTTCGGCGTGGCCGAGGCGATGGACACGGCGCAGCGCGGCATGGGGCTGGACTGGCCGACCTCGCTGGAACTGATCCGCCGGTCGACGGCGCTGGCAAAGGCCGGTGGGCACCTGATCGCCTCCGGTGCGGGCACAGACCACCTCGCGCCTAGTCCGAGCGTCACCGTGGACCATGTAATCCGGGCCTACGAGGAACAGTGCGAAGCGGTAGAAGTCGCCGGATCCCGCGTGATCCTGATGGCCTCGCGGGCACTGGTTCAGGCCGCCAAAGGTCCCGACGATTATGCCCGCGTCTACGAGCGGGTGCTCGGTGGGCTGGAGCAACCGGCCATCCTTCACTGGCTGGGCGAAATGTTCGACCCGGCGCTCGCCGGCTATTGGGGCGCGGCCGACCACATGGAGGCCATGAACTCGGCCGTATCGGTGATTGCGGCCAATGCCGCAAAGGTGGACGGCATCAAGATTTCGCTGCTATCGGCGGAAAAGGAGATCGCCATGCGCCGCCGCCTGCCCGAAGGGGTGCGAATGTACACCGGCGACGATTTCAACTATCCCGACCTGATCGCCGGGGATGACCAAGGGTATTCCCACGCCTTGCTCGGGATATTCGATCCGATTGCCGGTGTCGCTGCGCGCGCTCTCGGGCAGCTTGGGCAGGGCGACGTCGAAGCCTACCACGCGACCTTCGCCCCCAGCGTTCCGCTGTCCCGCCACATCTTCCGGGCCCCGACCCGGTTCTACAAAACCGGTGTCGTCTTCATGGCGTACCTATGCGGTCATCAGGATCATTTCACGATGATCGGAGGACAGGAGAGCGCGCGCTCGACCCTGCACCTTGCCGAGATCGTCCGCATGGCGAATGCCTGCGGTCTGTTCACCGATCCGGAACTGACCGCAGCGCGCGCCCGCCCTGTGTTCGCGGCACGGGGAGTGGAGGTCTGACATGCTGACACCTGATCGAATCTCGCTCAACACGGCCACGGTCAAGGAACAGTGGACCCTCGCGCAATGCATCGAGGGATGTGCACGCCACGGTCTGGGCGGCATCTCTCCCTGGCGCGACAAATTGCAGGAGATGGGGGTAACGAACGCCGCAAAGGCAATCCGCGACACCGGAATTCGGGTGTCGGGCCTGTGTCGCGGTGGCTGGTACACCGGGGACGGAGCCCTCACCAACGCGGTGCTCGACGACAACCGCCGCGCCGTGGACGAAGCCGCCGGGATTGGGGCGGAATGCCTCGTGATGGTCGTGGGAGGGCTGCTTCCGGGCTCGCGCGATATCGGTGCCGCGCGCGCGATGGTCGAGGAAGGCCTGGCGCATACGCTCGACTACGCCCGAACGGCCGGCATAAATGTTGCCATCGAACCGCTGCACCCGATGACAGCCGCCGACCGCGCGGTCGTCAACACACTTCGGCAGGCTCTGGATATCTGCGACAGGCTCGGCCCCGGGATCGGCGTGGCCGTCGATGTCTACCACGTCTGGTGGGACCCGGAGGTCAAGGCGCAGATCCGCCGCGCCGGAAAAGACCGGCTGATGGCGTTCCATATCTGCGACTGGCTGGTGCCGACCACCGATCTGCTGAACGACCGGGGCATGATGGGGGATGGAGTGATCGACATTCCCGGGCTTAGGGCCGAAGCGGAAAGCGCCGGGTTCGACGGGTTGAACGAGGTGGAGATCTTCTCGACCGGAAACTGGTGGCAACGCGATCCGGACGAGGTTCTTTCGACGATTGTCGAACGTGGCCGGATAGCCTGCTGACAACGCTCACTCCGGCGTCCACCGGAGTTGACGCAATCTGCCGAGACTCGAAGTCCACCGCGTTTGGAATGCAGCATCGGCAACGAAATTCGGGCCGAAGCCGTTCCACCAGTGCTGGTCCGTCTCATGACTGACATCGACGCCGCGCGCGTGCCGCTACTTGCAATTCGATACTTAACAACCCTTGCGACAGAACAGCTGCCATGGGCTCGATCTGTGCAACCGATCCGCCTTGTCCAATGCCTGCGGTTCCAGGCTCTGCAACCGCCGGCACCGTCGGTATGGTTATTCGGGTGTCGGCGCTCTCTGATCTTGGTCCACCACATAGTACCGAACGTCGGAAATCGAGAGATCGGCCTCGAACGCCCGACCGATGGCCACGATCCCGATTCTGCGAAGCCTCTCGAGCCTCAGCGGTCGCTCCGTTCGGTGCGGCGCAAACTCCGAAAACGGAAAATGCACCGTCGTCCAGGTGGGCGGTGCGCGGAAGCTCTGACGGTAGGATTCCCACGGGCGCCGAATGTCCGACGTTCGAAGATGCAGATTGTAGGTCTGGTCATTGCCGAAGACGTCAATCCGGATTCCGGTCCAGCGGCTTGCGTCGACTTCGTCGCCCGCTTCGCCGAGATCGAGAGCCACTTGAAGGAACCCGCCGTTGTTCTCCAAGCTGACATCGCCACGCATGCGAACAGCGTTACGGCCGGCAACCAGTTCGCGGGACATCGTGCCAGCCGACACGCCACCCATGACGCGATCGGAAACCAGCACCCAGCCGTTTCCGGTGACAGCCATCGGCGGCGCGAAACGAAGGTCGTCGATCACTTCCAGGGCTTCGGTCATTTCATATGCACCTCTTCCACTAGGCGACGATCTAGATGCTTCTGTGCGGCACTCAATACGCCCCCAGCACGGCCCCGTCAGGCGATCCGAACTGGCAGCCGCTTCCGCCCCCAGTCGCCGGGCGGGCCCTCAATGACACCGGGGAAGGCGCCGCCGCAATTCAGGCAATGGCCGTCGTCGGTCAGGCGCCATTCCGAGAGTTGGTACCAGTCACGGCCGATCACCAGACTGCCGCAATTCGCGCAATAGCTTGAATCCGCGGCCTTGTGATGGGTGTTCCCGACGTAGACGTGGTGCGCGCCGGCGGCCTTGGCGATCTCCCGCGCGCGCAGCAGTGTCGCCTGCGGCGTGGGCGGCACGTCGCGCATCCGGTGATCGGGGTGAAAGGCCGAGAAATGCATCGGCACATCCGGCCCCAACCGGTCAACTACCCATTCGGCCATTTCCGTCACTTCCCGGTCGCTGTCATTCCAGTCCGGGATGAGGAGCGTCGTGAGTTCCACCCAACAGTCGGTCTCCTTCACAACATACTCGATGGTCTCCAGTACCGGCGCGAGGTGGGAGGCGGTGAGGTCGTGGTAGAACGTCTCGGTGAAGGCCTTCAGGTCGATGTTCGCCGCATCCATGTTCGCGAAGAACTCAGCACGCGGCTCCGGCGTGATGTAACCCGCAGTCACAGCAACGCTGCGAAGTCCCTTTTCATGGCAGGCATGCGCGATGTCGACGGCATACTCGTGGAAGATCACTGGGTCATTGTAGGTAAAGGCAACAGACGCCGCACCCGCCCGCTCCGCCGCGTTGGCGATCATTTCGGGCGTTGCATAGTCCGAAAGGCTCGCGACCTCGCGGCTCTTTGAGATTTCGTGGTTCTGGCAGAACTTGCACGCAAGGTTGCACCCAGCCGTGCCGAAACTCAGGACCGGTGTGCCAGGGAGGAAGTGGTTGAGCGGCTTCTTTTCGATCGGATCGATGCAGAAACCGGAAGATCGGTTGTAGGTGTCGAGGACGATCCGGTTACCCTCTGACTTGCGCACGAAACACAGCCCCCGTTGGCCCGGCTTCAGCGCGCAGTAGCGTGGGCACAGCTCGCATACGAGCCGCCCATCCTCGGGCTGTAATGACCAGAAACGCGCCGTCTCCAATGTCTCCTCTCCAACTTTTGTGATCACACCCCATATAGGTCGTGAACGCGCCCACAGAAGGGAACGCGTTGCCGATAGGAGAATGATAATCGAACGTACCTGCCGTTTTGCCGGCATGTTTTTCCCTGCGGATCGCGCACAGCTTGCCGCCGCAGTGCAGACCCATCTTAAAGCGGCTGAGGACGCGGGCTCGACCGGGGCGGCCGAGCCGCGCGCCATCGTCTCTGCCCACGCCGGCTATCAGTATTCGGGACGCTTTGCCGGGCTTTCCTTCGCCTCGGTCACCTGGAAGCCTGCGCGGGTCGTCGTGATCTCTCCCTCGCACAGGCATCGGTTCCGGGGCCTTGCCTATCCGTCGCAAGACGTCTTCTCGACCCCAGTGGGCGCCTTGGCCATAGATCGCGCCGCCTGCGCATCGCTCGGCGAAGCCGGTCTGGCGCATGAAGAAGATGCGGCACACGACAATGAGCACGGCATCGAGACACAATTGCCTTTCATCCGCACACTATGGCCTGAAGCGCGGATTGTCCCACTGGTTTGCGGCGACGTACCGCCCGAGAAGGTCGCGGCGGCGATCGATGCACTCGCCGGACCGGAAACTCTGGTCGTGCTGTCCTCTGATCTCAGTCATTTCCTCACTCATGAGGAGGCCCGTCGGAAGGACTCCGAAACCGCGTGGTTGATCGAAACGGGTGATGCGGAAGCACTGACTCCATACCATGCCTGTGGCGCATGCGGCATTCAGGGCTGGCTGATGTCGCAATCCGGGCAGGCGGCGAAGGCCTTGAGGCTTGGAATGGGTGACAGCTCAGCTGTCACCGGAGATCATTCCCAGGTCGTCGGATATGGTTCATGGGCGTTCTATCCGGAAGGTGCCCCCATTCTAAGCCGCAGATCGCAGGAAGAACTACTTGGGCTTGCGCGGGGCACCATAGCGGGTCGTCTTGCGGAAGGCCGCGGTGCCACGTCTTCCCCGGAGCACGCGTCCGCGCCGCTACAGACGGTGGCGGCCAGTTTCGTGACGCTGACGCTGGATGGAGACTTGCGTGGTTGCATCGGTTCGCCAACGGCTCGGAGACCTCTGGCCATGGACGTGGCGGAAAACGCA
The DNA here is from genome assembly GCF_001509585.1 of Tropicimonas marinistellae. Classification (GTDB taxonomy): domain Bacteria; phylum Pseudomonadota; class Alphaproteobacteria; order Rhodobacterales; family Rhodobacteraceae; genus Tropicimonas; species Tropicimonas marinistellae. Next base: position 184,834 of record NZ_LNCI01000007.1, read on the forward strand.
ATCGGCGCAGGGTTCCGCGATCCGCGTTTCGAGCCTTTGACGGCGGCGGAGTTGCCGGACCTGCGCATCAAGGTCGCGGTTCTCGGCAAGGCCGTTAAGATGGCCTTCGCCGATGAGGAAGACGCGTTGTCCCGGATAGAACCCGGGCGCGACGGGCTGATCTTGTCAACGGCGGCGCACCGCGGACTACTGTTACCGGCGGTATGGGAGACCCTTCCGCAGCCACGGGCCTTCCTGGAAGCCCTCAAGCTCAAGGCAGGACTTCCAAGGCGCTATTGGAGCGAGCACGTGACCTTGCACAGGTTTCGGGTGGAAAGCTTCTCTGAGTCCGTCTCGTCTTCGTTGCGCACGTGTGCACGAACGGGCGGGGCGCCGGCCTCGAACGCATCTTGGGTCGACTCCACTAGCTCGGAAACTGAGATGTGAACGTCGGGAGTGTTCGCCTTCGTGGGCAGGCTTCCCGTAATCGCAATGCGGATGAAGCAGGGCCTGATCGTGATGGTTGCACGGTCTGGATAGGCCGGCCGCGGTCCGGCCGGTACGGTCAAGGGTGCGGCCGAGGGTGTTCGGCCAGGTCAGGCGACTTGGCGGGACCGTGCATCCACTTCGTGAGCGCCTGACGTTCCTCTTCGGAGAAGAAGAGCCATTTTGCGTCTGCGGGCTTTTGCTTCTTGCAGCCCGGGCAGGGATTGTCTGAGTTCTTGCACATGTCTCCTCCTCCAGTGCTGCTGTCCGGAAATTCAGGCCGCCACGGCCGAAGCTGACGGCATTCGCCCCAGCGCTTCTATGAAGAACGGGCGGAATCCTTCCGGATGTTCGCTCATCGGGAAATGCCCAAGCTCGTCCATCACGGCGAGCGTCGCGCCGGGAATGGCACTGGCTGTGCGTTCGGCATCTTCGGGCGTGCAGGTCAGGTCATAGGCGCCGACGATGATGTGGACGGGCGCTCGGCTCGTGTCGATCTGGCCCAGACGCGGGATCAGGCTTTCGTCCCTGGTGTAGAAACTCAGATCTCCGCGGAACACGCCCGGCCCGCTCTGCATGAACATCCAGAGTGTGTTCCAGCGTTCGGCCTGCGGCGCGTAGGGAGAGATATTGGCGGAGACCAGCGCCGCACCCATCTCGCCGCCATGCGCGTCGGGGCGGTGGAACCAGTCGATATCGTACCAGGCGGGCTGGAAATCCGACGCCTCGATGGCGATGAAGCCGGAAAACCGGTCGGCATGTAGTGCGGCCAGTTGCAGCGCGATCCGCCCGCCCATGGAACATCCCGCCAGCACCGGGCGCTCCAGCCCAAGTCCGTCGATCACGGCGAGCACCGTTTCGATGTAAGCTTCGGTTGTCAGAAGGTATTCCTCCGTCTCGAAGCCTTCGGGAGGCAGCGACTTGCCGTGCCAAGGCATGTCAAAGGCGATCAGGCGATTTGACGCGGTGATCTCGGCGTCGTTCATCAGGTGGCGCCACTGGCGGGTATCGGCCCCGGCAGTGTGCAGGCAAAGGACCGGACGGCCTTGCCCGGCTTCCTCGAAGTAAATGCGGTGCGGGGTACCAGCCACCTCAACGGTCATGTAGCGCCCGGTGATCGGTTCGATACTCATGCGACAGCTTCCTCCGCGGTGCGTGGCAACGCCATGACTTCCTTGAAAAAACGAAGGTTTTTGACAAGGGTGAGTATGTCGCCGTCGATCCGGCCGCGACCGATTTTCACCAATCCAAAGATGTCATGGAAGCCAGGTTCGGGGCGCGCTTTCCAGAACTCTTCCAGTGCCTCGGCATCGGTTCGCAGGGCAAAGCACCATGGTGTCTTTCGGCTTGGACCATTGACCACGGACAAGAGGCGGCCCTTTTCGAAGGAGAGGTAGAACTCGTCGCCGTCCACCACGACCAGGACCGTCTCGGAGAAGAGGCGGCCAAGCCGCAGAAGGTGCGGCGCGCCTTCGAGCCGGGATTGGATCTGCCTGAACTTGTCGAACACCGGGGCCTCCCTTGCGGCTGTCTGCTTGGGACTTGCTGCCATGCCACGGGCCTAAGAGGCCATGCTGCTACGGGTATGGGTCGATACTCTCGCGCCAAGCGGCGATCAGTTCATGGCCCCAAAAGAGGTGCGACCGCTTCTTCTGCTATACTGCTCTTGGGCGGTATTACCCGATACCGTCGCAGGCATTGGGCAAAGGCGCGGTCTGGGTGAAGGGTGATGGCAGACACGGGGCGGTGGAGCGCCCCCTGCCAGACCCAGAATGCCAGGAGGAGGAAAACCCATGGGCATCGTCAACAAGGACAACATTACCGACGTCGTGATCGCGAGCCTTGGAAAGCATGGCGAGATCACCGAGCGCCAGCGTGAGATCATGACCTCGCTGATCAAGCACATGCACGGTTTCGTCAAAGACGTGAAACTGCAACACAGCGAATTCCTCGAAGCCTGCGCCTATCTCGAGCGCGCGGGAAAGCTCTGCAACGACAACCGTCAGGAATTCATCCTTCTCGCCGACATCATCGGGGTCGAGGTTCTGGTCGACATGATGACAAACCCGGTCGAAGGAAACGCCAGCGAATCCACGGTGCTCGGCCCGTTCTACCGTGAGAACCCGCCGGTCCTGCCAAAGGGCGCATCGACTATCCTGAAGCACTTCGAAAACGAAGAAACAGCCTATTACGAAGGCTACATTCGTGATCAGGCCGGCAATGGCATTGCCGGCGTAACCATGGATGTCTGGGAAGACGCCCCAAACGGCGTCTACGAGAACCTCGACCCGCATCAGCCCGAGTACAACCTGCGCGGTCGCTTTGAAACCGACGAGACCGGCCATTACGCCTTCGTCGCCGTACGGCCGGTTCCCTATCCAATTCCGGAAGACGAGACTGCGGGCGAGCTTCTGCACTTCATGGGGCACCACCCGAACCGCCCCGGCCACATGCACTTCATCATTTCAAAGGAGGGCTACCGCCCGCTGATCAGCCAGATCTATGACGCCGATAGCGACTGGCTGAACAACGACAGTGTCTTCGCCGTCAAGGAAAGCCTGATTGGCAAGTTCAAGCCGGCAGCCAAGGATCTTGGTACCGACCTGCATTTCGAGTTCGATTTCGTTCTCAAGGAGAACGCCGAAGCGCAGGCCGTGGCTGCCGAGTAACTCCCGACACCTCCCTGAATATTGGCCCCTGAAACCTCGGGGGCCTTTTTTCATTTGGCAGCTTGCCGTAGATTTCCTGATTGGGGGGAGACGGGGCAATGAACTTCAAGCAACTGAACTACTTCATTGCGGTCGCGGAGGAGTTACATTTTGGCCGCGCCGCCGAACGGCTCGACATGGCGCAGCCGCCCCTGAGCCGTCAGATCAAGCAGCTGGAAGAAGACCTGGAAGCAACGCTTATCAACCGCGGCCGCAGTGCGATCAGCCTGACGCAGGCGGGCGAACGCCTGCTTGAGCGGGGTAAGAACATCATTGCGCAGATGGAAGACACCCGGCTCGAAGTGCGCCGGCTGGGACAGGGAGCCGAGGGACGCCTGCGGGTCGGTTTCGTCGGCTCGGCCACGTACGGGATCCTGCCGAACATTATCAAGTCGTTTCGCGCCAATTACACCGACATCAACCTTAGCCTCAATCCGATGAACAACGCGCAGTTGCACCGTGCATTGGTTTCTCGCGAGATCGACGTGGCCTTTGCCCGCCCGGCTCTGAACGATCCCGAGTTCGTCACCAAGGAACTGATGGAGGAAAAGCTGATCCTCGCGCTTCCGGACACACTCGACACGGGAACGCGGACCGTGGCCAAGCTGGAACGGCTCGCCACCCATTACCTGATCCTCTACCCGGAATATCCCCGGCCCAGCTACGCGGACATGGTGCTGGGCGCCTGCGAAGAAGCGGGGTTCGAGGTTCCACTGCGCATCTGGTGCATGGATCTGCAAACGGCGCTCAGCCTGGTCTCCGTCGGCGAGGGCGTCTGTATCGTCCCGGACTCGGTGGCAACCGCCCCTCGAAAAGGCATCAAGTTCCTGACAATCGAACCAGAGATCGCCCGCACATACCTCTCGCTGAATTATCGGCTCGACGAGCAGGGCGTGCATGTTCAGAACTTCGTGCGCATCGCCCAGAAGGTTGCGCGGAAGACGTTCTGAATTGGAAAAGCCCGCCACGCGGCGGGCTTTGCGAGCGTCTTCGGTGGTTGGGTCTCAGACCCCGAGCCAGGTGTGCTGGACAGTATCATCCGCCCGGATGTCGTCGGAGCTGCCGGTCCAGACAATCTGACCCTTGCCGACAACAACGACATCATCGGCGAGCGACGTGGCAAAGCCGAAATTCTGTTCGACCAGGATCATCGACAACCCCGCCTCCTTCAACTCCTGCAGCTTGTCGTGGATCAGCTTCACGATAATCGGTGCGAGCCCCTCGGTTGGTTCGTCCAAAATCAGCAGCCGGGGATTCATCAGCAGGGCACGCGCGATGGCCAGCATCTGCTGTTCGCCTCCGGAAAGCTGGGTTCCCCCGTTATCCATGCGCTCGCCCAGACGCGGGAACAGGTCCACAACCCGCTCCATCGTCCAGTCCGCGCCATTGCTGCCGAACCTTTTGGCGGCGATTTCAAGGTTTTCCCGCACAGTTAGGGACGGGAAGATGTCGCGGGTTTCGGGCACATAGGCGATGCCGCTCTTGGCAATGTCGAAGGGGCGCCCGGCGATCGGCTTGCCATCAAAGGCGATCTGGCCCGATTTCAGCGGCAACAACCCCATGATCGTCTTGAGCGTTGTCGACTTGCCGGCGCCGTTGCGCCCGAGGATGGCCAGCACCCGGCCTGTCTGCGCTTCCAGCGTGAGGCCATGGAGCACCTGCGTCTCGCCATAGCCGGATTCAACGGCATTGAGTTCAAGCATCCTCCCAACTCCCCAGATAGATTTCCTTGAGCAATTTCGACCCGCGCGCGGCCTCCGGCAGCCCGTCAAAGACGACCTCGCCATAGTTCAGAACGGTGATCGTGTCGGCCACGTCGAAGGCCAGGTCCATGTCATGTTCGATGATGAGCATGGTCAGATCGCGCGGCAGGTTGTTCAGCAACTCGTGAAAGCCCTTGGACATTTCCGGCCCGACGCCGCTGGTGGGTTCATCCATCAGCAGGACGAGCGGACGGGTTGCCAGCGCGACGCCAACCTCGAGCTGCCGCCGCACGCCATAGCTGACTTCCGACACTGTGGCGTGGAGGTATGGCATCAGGTTCACCTGCTCGGCCACGTCGTCGACGATCTCGCGCACTTCGGGCCGCGTCAGGCTATCGTGCCAGAGGCGCGTGGCGTTGTCGGTGTGAACCGCCGCCGCCAGGCCGAGATTTTCCTCCACGGTCAGGCCGTCGAAAAGCGTGTTCTTCTGATAGCTGCGGGACAAGCCGCGCCGGGCCCGGTTGGCAACCGGAAGGGCGGTCACATCCTCGCCGGCGAGGTGAACCGAGCCGCTATCGGGCGTCAGCTCTCCCACTAACTGGTTGAACAGTGTCGTCTTGCCCGCGCCGTTCGGCCCCAGAATGACCCGCCGCTCGCCGCGTTCCAATTTCAGCGACACGTCGCGGGTGACGTGGACGGCGCCAAAGCTCTTGTCCAGGTTGCGTGTCTCAAGCATCGCTCACGGCCTCCTCGGGTTCGGGGTCTCGGGTGGCATCGGATAGGCGTCGTTCGATCCAAGCCCCCGAGTGGGACTCGACCCATCCGAAGATGCCATTTGCACGGCTCATGACGACGCCGATCAGGATGACGCCCACCACGAGGTGCCAGTAGCTGGTCAGCGCGCTCACCTCGTGCTTGAGCACGACGAAGGCGACGGCGCCGACCAGTGGCCCAACGAGCGTTCCGAGGCCACCAAGGATGACAACGACAAGCGCTTCGCCCGAAACGGTCCAGCTGAGAAGGCCGGGCGAGATATACATGATATGCTGGGCGGCAAGCGTCCCGGCGAGGCCGGCGATCATCCCGGACAGGCCGAAGACATCCGCCTTCACCCGCCAGACCGTGAGCCCGAGGGCCCGCATCCGCTGCTCGTTATGCATTACGCCCGTCAGCGAGCGCCCGAGTCCGGACCGCAGGATCAGCACCGACGCTCCATAGACGGCGCCAAGGATGGCAAGGCAGAACAGCGCGAAGCTGCGGCTATCCGTGAGGTCGATGCCGACAAGGCTAAGATCCAGCCGCGAAATGCCTCCCAGCCCGTCATCGCCACCGAAGACCGGCGACTGGAAGACGTAGGAATAGGCCATCTGCCCGAAGGCAAGCGTCGCCATGATGAAATAGATGCCGTGGCTGCGCGAGCCGATCGCGCCGATCACCCAGGCCGCTGCGCCCGTCACGGCGACAGCCCCGCCCATGGCCACCGGCGGGGCGACGCCCGCTTTTGTCGAGAAAAGCGCATAAGCGTAGGCGCCAACGCCCATCAGCGCGCCGTGGCAGAGAGAGACCATGCCTCCGAAGCCGGCAACGATATCGAGCGCGAGCACGAGAATGGCAAGGATCAGGATTTCCGTGAGGATTTCGAGCCCGAAATATTCGGCCGTGAAGGCCTGGAACAGCGCGCCGGAAGCCAGCAGCACAAGAACCGTGTAGCGAAGTGCGTTGTGACGAAACATCGACCTATCCTTTCGCCGGGAAGAGGCCCACGGGCTTGATCACGAGGACCGCAGCCAACAGGGCGTAGATGAGAACGGAAGCGAGCTGCGGAGCCAGAACCGCGCCGAAGGTCTGCACGAAGCCGTAGATCAGCGATCCGGTGACCGCCCCCTTGAGCGACCCCAGCCCACCGATCACGATGACGATGAGGGTCGGGATGAGGATCTGAAGCCCCATGTCCGGCGTCACGCTCAGCAGAGGCGCCGCCACCACGCCGGCGAGCCCGGCAAGAGCGCAGCCCACGCAGAAGACGATGAAGAACAGCCGCTCGACATTGATCCCGAGGCAGGCCGCCATCGCGTCATTGTCGACGCCGGCGCGGATCATCGCGCCGATCTGCGTCCGGCCCAGAACGAAGGCGAGCGCTCCGAATATGAAAAGCCCGAGTGCGATGATGAATATCCGATAGGTCGGATACTCGATCCCCAGTATGGCCGTGCGGCCATCCAGAAGCGCAGGCACCTCGATTGCGAGCGCCAGGTCGCCCCAAAAAATCCGGGTGAGGTCCAGCAGGGCGAAGATCAGCCCGAAGGTCACCAGCACCTGCGCCATGGGGCCCGATTTGCGCATCCGCTTGATCAGCCCGGAATAGAGCAGGATGCCCACACCGGCGACGGCGACGGGCGCGAGGAAGAACCCCATCCAGTAGCCGCCGATCGCCGCCAGCGAGGCCGCGAAATAGGCGCCGAGCGCGTAGAGTGAGCCATGCGCGAGATTGACGAAATGCATCAGCCCGAAGATGACGGTCAGGCCGATGGACAGAAGAAAGAGAAGCATGGACAATTGCAGCGCATTGAGAGCCTGAAGTGTCCAGAAGCCAAGATCATGTGCCATGGGCGATCCCTTCCGCGTTGAAGGCCCGGCCGCGGCGTCGCGGCCGGAGCAGTTGCGTCAGTTCGAGACGGGGGCCATCTCGCAGCCATTCACCGGATCCTTTTCCGCCGGAAGCTGGGCCAGGACCTTTTGGGTCAGACCGGACTCGCCCGCGACGGTTTCGTAGACATAGATCGGCTGCACGATATTGTTGGTCGAAGGGTCGATCGACGTTTCGCCCCGCGGGCCGTCGAAGCTTACCTGGCGCAGCGCGTTTGCAAGCGATTTCCGATCCTTCGCACCCGTCTTGGTCGCCTCGATGAGGGCACGACCGGCATCGTAGCCTTGCACCGCGAACTCGGACGGCATGCGGCCGGTCAGCTCCTGAAATGCCTCGACGAAGGTGGCGTTGGCCTCGCTGTCGATGGTCGGCACGTAGTGCAGTGCGGTGATCACGCCTTCGGCGGCGGGGCCTTCGGCATTCACATAGAGCGGCGAGGTCAAAAAGCCGGATCCGTAGAGCGGCAACGCGCCCTTGAGGCCGAAGCTGTCATATTGCTTGACGAAGGAGATCGCCTCGCCACCGGCATAGAACACATAAACCGCGTCCGCGCCGCTGGCCTTGGCCTGCGCCAGATAGGGGCCGAAATCCTGCGTCTTCTGGAACGGTGTGAATTCCTGCCCGACGATCTCGCCGCCGGCGGCGGTAAAGGTTTCGGTGAAGCCGCCGATCATCTGTCGGCCGCCAGCATAGTCAGGCGCCAGGGTGAAAACCTTTTTCACGCCCTGATCGAACAGCCACCGCCCCATCGGACGGTTCACCTGACCGCTGGAGAAGGACATGCGCGTGATGAAGGGCGAACAGGCCGCGCCGGTGGCATTGTCATTGCCTGCATTGGCGACGATCAGCGGCACGCCGGCCCCGTGTACCATGTCCCGCACCGCGCCCAGAACGCCCGAGCTGACGATACCTGCGATCACATCGACCTTTTCCTGCAGGATGAGCTTCTTGGCCTTGCCGAGCGCGACGGGCGGCTTCACCTCGGTATCTTCGGTGAGGACCTCGAAGCCGACCTCCGTTTCGCCGCCGAATTGCTCGATGGCAAGGTTGAAACCTGCTTCGATATCGTTGCCCAAGGCCGCGTAGACGCCCGAATAGGGCAGCAGCAGGCCGACCTTGATATCTTCGGCTGCGGCAGGCAAAGCGAAGCTGGTGGCGAGCCCGAGGGCCGCCAGGATTGCGCGTTTCATTTTGGATCTCCTCCTGTTGATTGGCTGGCCTGTCCTCTTGGCCTATCCAAGGTCTCCCCCACCGACCGGCACAGTGACGCCGGTGATGTAGGAAGCGTCGTCCGACGCCAGGAACAGGATCGGTCCTGCCTGCTCGTCGAGCGTTCCGTAGCGTTTCATGAAGGAAGACTGGATCGTCTGATCGACGATTGTCCTGTACCAGTCTTCACGTTGTTCCGTTTCCGCATTCGGGTTGCGCGGCACCACGCGCGGCGGTGCCTCGGTGCCACCGGGCGCCGTGGCGACGACACGGATGCCGCGCTCCGCAACTTCCCAGGCAAGACTCGCGGTGATCGCGTTCACGCCGCCCTTGGCCGCCGCGTAGGGCACCCGGTTCAGGCCGCGGGTGGCAATCGACGAGACATTGACGATCACGCCGGCGCCCTGCGGCAGCATCCGCTCAATGGCAGCGCGGCAGCAATAGAGCGTGGGAAAGAGCGAGCGGCGGAGCTCGGCGTCGATCTGCTTCGGCTCATAATGCTCGAAGGGTTTCGCCCAGATCGTACCGCCCACATTGTTCACGAGGATGTCGATCCGGCCCCAGAGGTCCACGGCCTTCTGGATACCCTTATCGCAGCCCGACCAGGTCTCAAGGTTGACCGAGAGCGCCTCGGCCTCGCCGCTCGCCTCCCGGATCGCCGCAACCACCTCCTTGCGGGCCGCGGAACGGTCCAGGATCAGCACGCGGGCGCCTTCGGCCGCGGCCTGTTCGGCGACCAAGCGGCCGATGCCCTGCGCCGCGCCGGTCACCACCATGACCTTGCCCTTGAAACGCCGGGTCATGCGGCGGCGACCTCGGCTTCGGTCGGGTTGAACTTCTCGTAGTGGAAGCTGGCAGGCTCGACCCCGAGCTTGCCGAAATGCGCGCGCACGGCATCGACCATCGGTGGCGGTCCGCAGAGATAGACGTCGCAATCGCCTCCCTTCAAGTCCTCGGCGCCCAGATGGTCGGTCACGAAACCCTTGCGCTCATGCGCCTCCTCTTCGGCGGCGAGAATGGTGATCACGGTGACATTGCCGATGCGTTCGGCAAGATCCTCTACCCGGTCCAACTCGACCAGATCGGCGGCGCGGGTCACGGCGTAGTAGAGCACGATCGGATGATCGGAGCCCTGTTCGGCCACCTGTTCCAGCATAGACAGGAAGGGCGCGAGCCCTGTCCCGCCGGCCAGCCAAAGCTGGGCGCGCTCAATCGGGCGCAGGTAGAAAGCGCCCATCGGCCCGGTCAGCGTGACCGTATCGCAGGGTTTGGCCCGCTCGGCGAGGTAGGAGCTCATGACCCCGCCCGGCAGGTTGCGGATGAGGAACGTGGCCTCATCGGAGCCGGGTGCCGAGGAAAACGAATAGGAGCGGTGGACGCCGGTGCCCGGCACGGCGACATTCACGTATTGCCCCGGCAGGAAAGCGATTGGGCGCGCGAGTTTCACGCGCAGACCGAAAGACGTCTCAGACAGCCGGTCGACACCCTGAACTGCGCCTTCGACGGATTCGGGCGCGGTCTTGCAAACAGACGATGAGGCCGGCACCCGCAGCACGCAATCGCTCTCGGGGATCATCTGGCAGGTGAGGACATAGCCCTGTTCGGCCTCCTCGTCGCTCATCGACTCGTCCATGTAGAACTCCAGCTCGTATTCGCCCTTCTCGGCGAAGCACTTGCAGGTTCCGCAGACACCGTCGCGGCAATCCATCGGCAGGTTGATCTTCTGGCGGAAGGCGGCATCGGTCACCTTCTCGTCGTCGTCGCACTGGATGACGCGGGTCACGCCATCTTCGAAATTCAGGGCAACATTATAGGTCGTCATGGCATGCTCCTCCCCTGTCCGCGCTCCCGGAAAGGGGGCGCGGCAGATCCTTCATGTCCGGTTGCCCGGGATCAGATGTGATAGACGTCAATCACGTGGTGAATGTGGTCGTTCTTCAGGACAACTTGCTTCGACGTGATCAGTGGCTTCGGCCCACTGGTGTCGATCGTGTAGAACGACGTGCCCCAGTGCTGGTCGGTCGCGCCGTAGCGATAGCTCAGCGTGTGCCAATTGAAGCGCAGCTTGATCTGCGTGCCCTCACGGTTCACCACCTCGATATTCGACAGGTTGTGGTTGGTCCGCGGTTCGGGAAGCGACGTCGCCGAAGAGCGGTCCGTTTTGATCCGGAAGACCCGGTCCTCGATGCCCTGCCTGTTGGGATAGAACATCAACGACATCTCGTTCTGCGGGTCTTCGGTCAGCTCGTCATAGTCGTCCCAGGCGGGCATCCAGAACGGGCAGTCTGGGTGATAGAAGGTCAGCCAGGTGTCCCAGTCCCGGTCGTCCAGGGCGCGGGCCTCGGCATGAAGGAAAGCCTGGATCTCGTCGAAGTCCATCAGGGCGGCGGTCTCGCTGCGTTCTAGCGTGGCAATGCTCATGTCTTCTCCTCCTCACTCGGCCGCGGTCCGGGCCTCGGGTGCGGTCGCGCGCTCCCCGGCGATGGCCTGCGCCATGCGCTCGGACCAATTGCTGTGCTGGATGACGAAGAGACCTTCGTCCTCGGTGCGGGCACCTGACAGAACAGGGTTGATACCCAGTTCGGTCGCATCCGCATCCGGCCCCTTGATCCACTGCGTGGCGCCACGGGTCAGGTCGTTCCACTGGGCATGTGCCGCACCGGCATAGCCACGCTGCGTCGCCCGGAACTCCTCGGTATCGTCGGGCGTCGCCATGCCGGAGGCGTTGAAAAAATCCTCGTATTGGCGGATGCGGCGGGCCCGCGCCTCCTGGCTCTCGCCCTTGGGCGCGATGCAGTAGATGGTGACCTCGGTCTTGTCGACGCTGACGGGCCGGAACACCCGGATCTGCGAGCTGAACTGGTCCATCAGGAAGACGTTGGGATAGAGGCAGAGATTGCGCAGCACGCCCACCATCCACTCGGCCTTGGTCTTGCCGTACTTCTCAGTCCACTCCTCCAGTCGCGGATAGCCCGGACGGTTGGTCGGGTCGGCCCATTGCGTCCAAAGCAGGATATGGCCGTTTTCATAGGCATGGAAACCACCGCGCTGCTTGGCCCATTTAGAGGCGTCGGTCGCCTTGATATTGTCTTCCTTGCCGTCATCGGTGCGGTGCGCCGTCGTCGCGACGTAGTTCCAGTGCACGGCGGAAACGTGGTAGCCATCCGCACCATTCTCGGCCTGCAGCTTCCAGTTGCCATCATAGGTGTAGGTCGATGACCCGCGCAGCACTTCCAGCCCGTCATCGGCCTGATCGACGATCATGTCGATCATCTTGCGCGCCTCGCCGAGATAATCCTCCAGCGGCTGAACATCGGCGCTCAGGGAGCCGAAAAGGAAGCCGCGATAATTCTCGAACCGCGCGACTTTAGTCACGTCGTGGCTGCCATCCTTGTTGAACTGTTCCGGGTAGCCGGCCCCCTTGGGGTCCTTCACCTTCAACAGCTTGCCGGTGTTGGAGAAGGTCCAGCCGTGGAACGGACAGGTGAACGTCTTCTGGTTGCGGCGCTTGAAGCGGCAGAGCTGTGCGCCGCGATGCGAACAGGCGTTGACCAGTGCGTGCAGGTCTCCGTCCTTGTCGCGGGTGATGACCACGGGCGTGCGGCCCATGGTCAGCGTGAAGTAATCGCCCGGCTCGGGGATCTGGCTTTCATGCGCCATGTAGATCCAGTTGCCCTCGAAGATGTGCTTCATCTCGAGCTCGAAGAGTTCCTCGTCGTTGAAGATATCGCGGCGGCAGCGGAAGACACCGTTTTCCGGGTCGTCCTGGACCGCGCCATCGAGACGGGCCTCGAATGCATCGAGATCGGATTGCGTGAACATCTGTGTCCTCCTCCTGTCCGCCCGGGCGCCTCGGCGCGTCGGCGGGTTCACGTAGCGCCGGCTATCCGCCGACGACTGTCTTCATCGTTCGACCGCCATCGCGGCGGAAGAATGCGATCTTGTCGGGGTCGAGCGTCGCGCCGATGCCATTGCCGGCCGGCAGTTCGACGCAGAAATCCCGGTAAGTGATCGGTTCCGCCAGGATCTCGCCGGTCAGCAGCAGCGGGCCGAAAAGCTCCGTGCCCCAGTGCAGGGTCTCGACGGTCGAGAAGAGTTGCAGCGCGGCGGCAGTGCCCAGCCCGGTCTCCAGCATCGTGCCGCCGTAGAGGCCAAGCCCGGCCGCTTGCCCGATGGCGATCACCTCCGAGGCACGCTTCAACCCGCCCGATTGCGCCACCTTGATGGCGAACACGTCCGCGGCATTGCTGGCGGCGACGGACAGCGCGTCCTCCGGGCCGTTCAGCGATTCATCCGCCATCACGGCAATTTCGTATTGGCTCGTCAGTTCGGCCATCGCCCGCTGAAATCGCGCCTGAACTGGCTGCTCGACCAATTCACACCCCGCGTCCTGAAGCCCCTTCAATCCCCAGCGAGCCTCGTCCAGGCTCCAGGCCTGATTCACGTCGACCCGCACGCGGGCTGCATCGCCAACGGTCTGCTTGATCCGGGCGACATGCGCCACGTCCTCGCGCACCGACTGCTTGCCGATCTTCAGCTTGAAGACATTGTGGCGGCGGGTTTCGATCATCTCCTGCGCTTCGAGGATATCGGTCTCCGAGTTCCCCGATGCCAGCGTCCAGGCCACCGGCAGCCGGTCATGCACGGCGCCGCCAAAAAGCTGCGCCACCGGCACACCCAGCCGCTTTCCCAGACCGTCCCAAAGCGCGATTTCCACGGCCGTCTTGGCGATACGGTTGCCCTTCACCAACTTGTCGACAAGCTGGATCGCGCCGTTCACATCGTCGCCCTCGCGGCCAAGCAAGGCAGGTCCGATATAGGTGTCGATCGCGGAGCGAATGCTCTCGGGGCTCTCCGCGCCATAGCTAAGGCCACCGATCGTCGTTCCCTCGCCGATCCCGACCGAGCCATCGGAGAACCGGATTTCCACCAGCACGGCGGTCTGGGTCCGCATCGTTGCCATGGACAGCACATGTCCGCGGATTGTCGGAATATCGAGGATCGTGGTTTCGATCAGGTCGATGTTCGGCACGTTTTTCACCATAGCACTACGTTTCGTTGGATGCAGATTGGGGTCGGGCACCGGATTCTGTCGATGCTTGGGCAGGTCTTGGGTGATACCCGCGGCGGCTATCGCCCGCGCATGGTCCCCGGTGACGACCCGCGCTAACGTGGGCGCCGACCCCACGTGTAGGCGAACCAAATCATGAGCAATATGAAAGCCGTCGTGCTGTACGATCCGGGCGGAGCGGACGCTTTGAAGGTGGAGCGCCGGCCGGTTCCGGAGATACCGGAGGGCTGGGTGCGGATCCGGGTCCGCGCCTTCGGCCTGAACCGGTCCGAGTTGTTCACCCGGCAGGGGCATTCGCCCAGTGTCACGCTTCCGCGCGTCCTCGGGATCGAAGCGGTCGGTGTCGTCGACCAAGCCCCCGGAACTGGCTTTGTGCCGGGCGAAAAGGTCGCGACCGTGATGGGAGGGATGGGTCGGCGGTTCGACGGGAGCTATGCCGAATATATCCGCGTGCCTGCCGGGCAGGTGCGAAGGATCTCCGTGGACCTTCCTTGGGAGCAGCTCGGAGCCTTGCCGGAGATGCTGCAAACGGCCTGGGGATCGTTGTTCTCGGCCCTGCGGCTGGTGGAAGCGGAGCGACTGCTGATCCGGGGCGGGACCACGTCCGTCGGCATGGCCGCCATCGGGCTTGCGCGTCAGGCTGGTGCCGAGGTCTTTGCCACCACGCGCCGGCCGGAACGGGCCAGTTTGTTACGCGACCTCGGCGCCGAACCCGTGATCGATACCGGCGTATTGCGGCACGATGGGCATCGTTTCGACAAGGTGCTTGAGCTTATCGGAACGACTACGCTTGAGGATTCCCTGGCCGTCACCGCCCCCGGCGGAAGCGTCTGCATGACAGGGATGGTCGGCAATAGCTGGTCCTTGCCAGACTTCACGCCGATGGAGGCGATCCCGCATTGCGTGTCGCTCACCACCTATTCCGGCGGCGTGGCGGACTTCATGGCGATGCCTTTCGATCGGCTCCTGGACGACGTGGCTTCGGGCAATGTCAAGGTGCGGATCGGCAAGGTCTTTCGACTCGACCAAATCGTCGAGGCCCATACTTGCATGGAAGCCAACACTGCGGGGGGAAAGATCGTCGTTATGGTCGACTGACTCGACGAACAATCAGTCGCTGCGGTCCCATGGTGGCGTGCCGGACAGCGCCTTGGCCAGGAAATCGACAAAGACCCGCAGCTTCATCGGCACGGCACGACCGGCGGGGTAAAGGGCACAAAGCGGCTGATCCGGAGGCGCATGGTCGGGCAGAGGGCCGCCGCCGCGGCCCGCGATACCGGCGCAGGTGCCTGATCAGCCTTAAGGCTTCCCCTGCTCGCTTGACACCCAGGGAGCGATATTCGCCTGATCGAGGAATGCCATCAGCGGTGCGCAACCTGCGTCTGAGAGGACCCGGAAGGGAGCCCGGCATGGACCGCAGTCGATTCCGAGGTGCTGCAACGAGAGCTTGATTCCCGGCATGACTCCAACTTCGAAGAGGCGCTCGACGTAGTCCCGCGCGATCGCCTGCAGTTCCCGCGCCCGGGCCATGTCGCCGGCGTCCACCGCCTGCCCGAGCGCGACATAGAGCTTGCCGAAGACGTTATATGTCGAGCCGATGCCACCATTTGCACCGGAGAGGGCGCCGGTCACGTAGGTTTCGTCCGATCCGAAGAAGATCACGCTCTCCGGGTGCCGACTGCGCAGCTGCGACAGGATCATCAGGTTCATGCTGGAGAACTTGATCCCGGCGACGCCCGGCAGGTTCAGGATGGCGGAGAGCTCCGCCACCGAGGATTCCCGGCCGACACGTCCCGGGATCTCGTAGACGATCAGCGGCAGGCTCGTCGCGGAGGCGAGTACCTTGTAATAGTGAAAGATCTCGTCCGACGTGAACCGATAGGCATGCGGCGGCAGGGCAGACAGTGCATCGTACCCGAGGCGCTCCGCATTGCGCGCCAGCCGAATGGATTCGCGCAACGAGGGCTGGCCGACATGCGCGATCAAGGTGGTGTCGCTTCCCTTGATGGCATCCTTCACGATGCCCTGCTGTTCGTACAGCTCGTCTGGCGTCATCAGCCCTGACTCGCCGGTACTTCCGCCGACATAGAGCCCTTTCAGCCCCTGCCCGAGCACGTAGCGGACGATATTTCTCTGCCTCTGTTCGTCCAGCTCCTCGTTATCGGCAAAACCGGTGAGAAGCGCCGCGTGCATACCGTCAAGAGAGGCAGTCATCTGATTTTCCTTCGAAACTGTTGGATCCGCGGCGCTCGTGCAGTGAGGCGGGACATTGATTCTCGCAATATTTGGTAGCTCATATCTATTATTTGGTAAAGTTATGTTTGACACTAATGCC
The DNA here is from genome assembly GCF_001509585.1 of Tropicimonas marinistellae. GTDB lineage: Bacteria > Pseudomonadota > Alphaproteobacteria > Rhodobacterales > Rhodobacteraceae > Tropicimonas > Tropicimonas marinistellae. The sequence continues at coordinate 200,972 of NZ_LNCI01000007.1, forward strand.
ATTTTGGCTTTACCAAAATTGCGAAAGCAGCGTTGGAGAGACACGGTGATTCTCGGCTCGGCAAGCAAGGGGACCAGCAAGACAAAGGGCGCCGCCCTCGATATCGCGGCGATCTTGCAAGAACGGATTCAATCCGGTGAGCTTGTACCGGGCGACCCGATGCCGACGGAGCGGGCACTGTGCGAAGAATTCGACACCTCTCGCCCGACGGTTCGTGAAGCACTGCTCCTGCTACAGGGGCGCGGCTACGTGAGCCTCGAAACGGGCCGCCGGCCGCGCGCGGCACTGCCGACCCTTGATGGCATCCTGACTTCCGCGGCCAGCCACATCTCGAATTTGCTCGGGGATGCCGAAAGCGGCGCCCACCTCGAACAGCTTCGCCAGTTCATCGAGGCCGCCGCCGCCCGTATCGCAGCCGCGAACGCGACGACGATCCAGCTTCACAAGATCAAGGCAGCGCTTGAGCAAAACGAGTTGGATATCGACAGTGAGGCTTTTCCAACAAGCGACATCGCCTTCCACCGCGCGATCGTGTCCGTCGTTGGGAACCCGATCATCCTGAAGTTGCACGACATGTTCGCGAGCACTTTGCTCGCCAACCGCCCGCGCCGGTCTCCGCTAACGGCCAGCGACCGGATTTCCTACAACGAACACGTAGCGATCTACGAGGCCATAGTCTCGGGAGACGCGATGAAGGCGGCGGAACTCACCGACCAGCACCTGATGCGATCCTACCGGTCCAGACTGGCCGGCAGCAGCAAGGAGTAGCCGGGGGACAACGGCACGATCAGGCCGCGTTCTCCAAGAAACCGCAAGCCATCAAACCAGCGAGGAGAAGGAAATGCTGAAGAAGGTTTTGGGAGGAGCACTCGCGAGCGTGGTGCTCGCGGCGGCCGCACAGGCGGAAACCGTTCTGACGTTCGGAACGCAGGAAAACGAAGCCTCTCCGATGTATCAGGGCATGTTGGCCATGGACGAGGCGCTCAAGGAGATCTCGGGTGGCGAGATGTCCCTCAAGATGTTCCCGTCCTCCACGCTCGGCGATTTCAAGGCCATGGTAGCGCAGACGCAGGCTGGCGAGCTTGACCTCGTGATGACCGGTTACCCGGACATGAGCTACATCATCCCCGAACTGAAGCTGATTGGCGCGCCCTATGTCGTTTCCGATTTCGATCACCTCAAGGAGCTGATCGCCGGTGAATTCGGCCAGAAGATGGATGCCGCCTTCACCGAGCAGGGCGTGAAGGTTCTTGATGTCTGGTATCTCGGAACCCGGCACACGACCTCCAACAAGCCGATCAACTCCCTGGAGGACATGAAGGGCCTGCGCTTGCGTACCCCGAACGTGCCCTTCCTGATCGCCTATGCCGAGAATACGGGCGCCTCGCCCGCGCCGGTCGCCTTTGCCGAAGTCTATCTCGCGCTTCAGACCAACCAGGTCGATGCCGAAGAAAACCCGCTGCCAACCATCGAAGCGATGAAGTTCTACGAAGTGCAGGATCACATCGCGCTGACCGGCCATTTCGTTGCCTCCTCGGCGATCCAGGTCGGGACGCAGACCTGGGACAAGCTCTCCGACGAGGAAAAGGGCTGGCTGCAGGAAGCGATCCTGAAGGGCGGCGAAGTCGCCAACAAGATCGTCATGGACAAGGAAGAGAGCCTGATCGCTGATTTCGAGGCCAAGGGCCTGACGATCACCCGCCCCGATACCGGCCCGTTCCGGGACGCCATGCAGCCATACTACGACGAGCTTGAAGCCGAATTCGGCGAAGGCAGCATATCGGCGCTGTTCAAGGAGTAAGGACTGGCGTGGCGCGCCCCTCCCGGCGCGCCACATCAATTTACACAGGGCCCGGAGCAGGTAGATGTCAGGACATGGCAGGTACAGCATCGAGGGATACGCCGCGACGGTGTTGTTCCTCGGTCTGATTATCGTGGTTTTGTTGCAGGTTTTCGGCCGCTCCGGGGTATTCCCGGCACAGGTCTGGACCGAGGAGATGGCTCGCTGGATCTGGGTCTGGATGGCCTTCATCGCCACTGGCGAGGCCGAACGGCGCAACGTTCAACTGCGCATGGGCATCCTCGCCGAAGTCCTGCTCGGGCGTTTCCGATTCATCCTCTTCACGCTGATCGACATCGTCTACCTCGCGGTCACCTGCCACCTGCTCTGGATCGGCTACAAGACGGTGATGCGGACCTGGAGCAATGAATCCGTGACGCTGCCCTTCTCCGACGCCGTGCTCTACGCCTCCTACCCGATCGCCGCGCTGTTCATCATCTGGCGCGTGGCCAACCGCATCCGGTGGCAGGTGATGCACCGCCAGCACTTTGTGTTTGATCCGGAGGGCGAGCAATGACCCTGATAATCGTCTGTTCGGTCTGGCTCTTCATGGTCTTCGGTGGTGTGCCCATCGGGGTCGCGATGATCCTCGTCTCCGTCGGCTATTTCTATCACACCGGCATGGGCATGTCCTTCGCCGTCCAACGCATGGTCGACGGGCTCAACTCCTTCCCCATGCTTGCCGTGCCGCTCTTCCTGCTTGCCGCTGCGATCCTCAATTCCGCGGGCATCACCAACCACCTCTTCGGATTCGCCCGCGCCCTGGTCGGGCGTTTCACCGGTGGGCTGGGCCACGTGAACGTGCTCGCCTCGCTCTTTTTCTCCGGCATGTCCGGTTCGGCGGTCGCCGACGCAGGCGGACTGGGAAAGATGGAAATCAAAGCGATGCGCGATGCGGGTTATGACGACGAGTTCTCGGGCTCCGTAACCGCGGCCTCCTCGATGATCGGCCCGCTGGTGCCGCCCTCGATCACCATGGTGCTCTACGGCGTCATCTCCAACACTTCGATTGGAAAGCTGTTCCTTGGCGGCGTGGTCCCTGGCTTTCTCTGCGCTGGCGCGCTGATGGCAATGGTCTACGTGCTCGCCAAGCGGCGGAGCTATCCGAAGGACCCGGTGCATAGCACCAGCGAGGTCTGGCGTCTCTTCCTGAAATCCTTCCCCGCACTGCTGACCCCGATGGTCATCGTCGGCGGGATCTTCAGCGGGCTGTTCTCGCCCACGGAAGCCGCGGCCGTCACCGTGCTCTACGCGATCGTCATCGACCTCGTGTTCTATCGTGAACTGACCCTGCGCCGCTTCTTGGATGCGATTTACGAAACCGCGGTCACCTCGGCGACCATTGGAACGATCATCGCCGGGGTTTCCGTGCTTGGCTTCGTTCTCGCCCGCGAGCAGGCGCCGCAACAGATCGCCAGCTTCTTCCTGGCCTTCGTCGACAGCCCCATCACGTTCCTGATCGCGGTCAATCTGATGATCTTCGTGCTGGGCGCCTTCATCGAGACCCTGGCGATCCTGCTGATCGTGGTGCCGATCCTCATTCCCTTGGCGCTCGGCTTCGGCATCGACCCGGTACATTTCGGTATCATCGTGGTGCTGAACCTGATGATCTCGACCCTGACACCGCCCATGGGCATGGCGCTCTTCGTCGTCGCGCAGGTGGGCGAGATCGAATACCACAAGCTCGCCAAGGCCATCCTGCCCTGGCTGATCCCGCCGCTGATCGTTCTTGCTCTGGTCTGCGCCTTCCCGGTGCTCGCCACGGGTCTGCCCAACCTGATGCAGTGAACCATGTCTGTTCTGAATGACCTCAAGGGCGGTTTCGTCGCGTCCTGCCAGCCAGTGACCGGCGGACCGATGGACCACACCGATATCATCGTCGCGATGGCCTGTGCCGCCGTCGATGGCGGCGCCAGCGGCCTGCGGGTCGAAGGCGTGGAGAATGTCCGGGCGGTGCGCGCCAAGGTTGCGGTGCCAATCATCGGCATCGTCAAGCGCGACCTGCCCGACGCGCCCGTTCGGATCACGCCCTATGTCGCGGATGCCAAAGCGCTGGTCGAGGCAGGGGCGGATATCGTCGCCTATGACGGCACTTCCCGACCGATACCGGATTCGCGCAAGGCCATCATCCGCGCAATCCTAAACGGGGGGCGCATCGCCATGGCCGATTGCTCGACGGAAACCGATGCGAAGACCGCTCTCGACGATGGCGCAACGATCATTGGGACAACGCTTTCGGGCTACACGACCGAGACCGAAACGGAGTCCGAAGCGCCGGATCTTGCGCTTGTCACGGCCTTCTCCCGCCTAAGCGGTTTCGTCATGGCCGAGGGGCGCTACAACGCGCCGGACCTCGCCCGGCAGGCGATCCTGGCGGGGGCGGATTGCGTCACCGTGGGCAGCGCGATCACCCGCATCGAGCACATCGCGGCATGGTTCAGCGCCGCCGTGAATTCCGGCGCGAGGTAATGTGCATGCCGGCGCGCGACACTCTCTCCGGCGTGGCGCTGGATCTGGGCGGGACCAAACTCGCAGCGGCACGGATCGTGCATGGCGAGATCGTCGCCCGTGTGCAGGTGCCCACGCGTGGGGACGCCTCTGCTGCCGAACAGGTCGCGGACATGCATGAAATCGCCCGCAAGGTCGGCCTGGAATCCTCCGACCGGGTGGGGCTCGCGGTGGCCGGACGGGTCGATGCGTCCGGCGTCTGGCGCGCGGTCAACACGGAGACGCTGAGCAACCTCGCCGATGTCAATCTGCGGCGATTGGCGTCGGACGTGTTCGAGCGCCCCGTGACCGTGCTCAACGACGCGCAGGCCGCAACGCTCTCGGAGTACTGTTTCGGGGCCGGTCACGGCAGCGATGCGATGGCCTATGTCACGGTTTCGACCGGCGTTGGCGGCGGGTTGGTACTCGGCGGGACGTTGGTTCGGTCCGCGCACGGTCTAGCTGGACATGTCGGCTTTACGACGGCGCGTGCGGGCATGCATCGTTGCGGAAGCGGGCGGAGAGGCACGGTCGAGAGCATTGCCGCCGGCCGCGCCATCACCGCCGAAGCGAACCGCCAGGGGCATCCAGTCCAAGACGCACGGGCGGTATTCGAGGCGTGGCATGACGGCGCCGCCTGGGCCGAGGCGATCATCGACGGGTCGGCGGCGGCCGTGGCCGAGATGTGCGCCAACCTGACGGCCTGTCTTGGCATAGACCGGGTCGTACTCGGTGGGGGTATCGGCCTTGCAGACGGCTATGAGGAGCGCATCCGGTTCCACTTGGAGTCAGAACCTCCCCTGTTCCGGCCCGAACTCGTACTCGCGCAACTCGGGCAGGATGGCGTGCTGCTCGGGGCATTGGTGCAACCTGATGGAAATGACTGACCGATGAAAGTCCTTGTTCACAGCTCGGCGGAACTGGCCCAGCAGTCAGTTTGCGACGTTCTGACCGCTCGCATCCTCGCCCACCCTGCGTCGGTCATCGGGCTTGCGACTGGCGGCACGATGGAAGCGGTCTATGACAAGCTGATCCTCTCAATCACACGCAAGGCAGTTCCGGTGCGGGAGCTTCTGACGTTCAACCTCGATGAATACTGGGGCCTCGCGCCGAACCACCCGGCCTCCTATCGCAGCTACATGAATGCACGACTCTTCGACCCTGCGGGCATCCCGCGTGAACGGACCTTCCTTCCGGTCGCCGACGCAGTTGAACCGGACGCGGAATCGGAAGCCTATGAGCAGAGGATCCGCGAGGCGGGCGGCATTGATCTCCAGCTACTCGGCATCGGGCAGAACGGCCATATCGGATTTAACGAACCGACATCGAGCCTTGCGTCCCGTACCCGGTTGAAGACCCTGACGGAGAGCACCCGCAAGGCCAACCGGCAATACTTCGGAGACGACGAGGAAACGCCGAAATACGCCATCACCATGGGCATCGGAACAATTTTAGATGCGCGGGAATGCTTGTTGCTCGCGACCGGCGAGAGCAAGGCGGAGGCGGTCAGCCGGATGATTGAGGGGCCACTTGGCGCACATTGTCCTGCGTCGGCCCTGCAGCTCCATCCGAAGGCAACCGTCGTTCTTGATGCCGACGCCGCCTCGGAACTGAAGCTGCGCGAGTACTACCAACACGTCCATCCGGATGGCATCGACAGGCAGCCCACCCATGGCTGAGGGTCAGTCTTTCGCGGTACTTGCCCGAACACTCTATGACGGGATCACGGACCAGCCATCCCGGAACATCCTGATCCGCATGGCGGGGGGCAGGATCGAGAGCGTGCAGCCGGCGGTGGAGGTCTCTCGCCTCCCCGACAATTTGCTTGAAGTCGAGATCGTCACGCCTGGCTTCATCGACCTGCAGATTAACGGTGCCAACGACGTGCAGTTCAACCACGCGCCGAATGTGGATGGTCTGAAAGCGATTGCAGAGGGCGCGCGCGCCGGTGGGACCGCGCATTTCCTGCCCACCTTCACGACCGCGCCGGGGCGTGCATATCGGCAAGCGATCAACGCCGTTCACGCTGCAATCTCCGAAGGCGTTCCGGGCATTCTGGGGATTCATCTCGAAGGCCCGTTCTTCTCTCGCGAGCGCCCGGGGATCCACCCTGCGGAGCACATCCGCGCCCTCGACGACGAGGATGTTCGCATTCTCTGCGAGGCCGCAGAGGAACTGCCGATCCTGCTGACCCTGGCGCCCGAATGCCAGCAGCGCCAGCAGTTACGGCACCTGTCTGCGGCCGGTGTCGTCCTCTTTGCCGGACACAGCGCTGCAACGGCCGAGCAGATGGCCACCGCGCGCGCCGATGGCGTAGTCGGTGCAACGCATCTCTTCAATGCGATGTCTCAGACGATGGGCCGCGCGCCGGGAATCGTGGGCGAGGTTCTGGGATCGCGGCAAGGGTTCGCCGGGATCATCGCGGACGGGATCCATGTCCATCCGATGAACCTTGCGATTGCGGCACATTCCTTGCCGGATGGACTCTGCCTCGTGACGGACGCCATGCGAACGCTGGCCGGCCGTCAGAGCGAGTTCGACCTCTACGGCAAACCTATCCGCCTCAGGGATGGGAAGCTGACCGGGCCGAGCGGCACCCTTGCCGGCGCGCATCTCGCAATGGACGAAGCGGTCCGGAACCTTCACGAACTCGCCCACCTGCCTTTCGGGCGCTGCGTGCGAATGGCCACGGCGAATCCGGCTTGCTGCCTGAAGCTCCGTGACGAGCTTGGTCAGGTTGCGCAAGGTTCGCGGGCCTCCCTTTCGCTGTTGAATGGCGACAGGAACGCAGTGGGGGTCGTGATCGACGGAACGCCAATCCTTCAATGAGAAGTGTGCCGGACCTGTCTCGAACGAGGCAACAGGTTGCATAAATCCGCAAGCTGATCGTCCGCTGTGGAAGTGCCAGACGAGTGCAGAGCAGTTGCAGAGAAAGACCGCTGTCCGCGGAAGGTGTTGTAAACTCGCCCCGGATTATTGGTCGGCTCGATGAGGAGGAGGGTTCCTTCTGATACCTCACGCGTATGCCAGCCTCAGCTTGCACAGCCGCTCACGACCGTCCAGGTTCTTCAGGTCCGCAGCGACGCAGACCTTTTTGCGATTGAGCATAGGAAACAGCAGGCCGTCCGGCCCGACCTGCCGTTCCACGATGGCTCTTGACCGACATAGGTCGCCGCCACCGTGACGCTCGACTTTACTGACCTCCAGAAAAAGTCCCGCCATCCGCAAGGCGGCCATGGGGCCGGTACGGAACTGTGCAAAATCGCGAACACGGACCCCTTCGAGCGGTTTTCGGCCCCTCCTGCTCCATGCACTCGTTGAGTGGATCAGGTGTCGGCGACGCAAACCTGCTTCTGCGTGCCCAGCCCTTCGATACCCAGTTCCACGACGTCGCCGGCTTTCAGATAGCGCGGAGGCTTGAAGCCGAGGCCCACACCCGGCGGCGTGCCGGTGGAGATGACGTCACCCGGATGAAGCGTGAAGAACTGGCTCAGATAGCTGACAAGGTGGGCCACACCATAGACCATCGTCGCTGTTGATCCGTCCTGAAGCCGCTCACCGTTCACCTCTAGCCACATCGACAGGTTTTGCGGATCGCCAACCTCGTCCGGCGTCACCAGCCACGGGCCAATCTGTCCGAAATTGTCGCAGGACTTGCCCTTATCCCACTGTCCTTGTCTCTCAAGCTGATATTCGCGTTCGGAAACGTCATTGATCACGCAATAGCCGGCAACGTGTTTCAGCGCCTCTCCCTCGGTGACATATTTCGCCGCCTTGCCGATCACCACGCCAAGCTCGACCTCCCAGTCGGTCTTGACGCTACCACGCGGAATGATGATCGGATCGTCCGGGCCGCAGATGGACGACGTTGCCTTCATGAACAGGACCGGTTCCGGCGGTACTTCCATGCCGCTTTCCTCGGCGTGGTCGGCATAGTTCAGTCCGATGCAGAGGAACTTTCCGGTTCCGCTCACACAGGCACCGAGCCGCGGATTTCCCTCGACCATCGGCAGGCTCTCCACGTCGATCGTGAAAAGAACGTCGAGGTTCGTCAGCGTTTCACCGGCGATGTCCCCGACGATGCCGGACAGGTCGCGGATGCCGCCGCCGGAATCCAGGAGGCCGGGTTTCTCGGCCCCGCGCGGGCCGTAACGGAGGAGTTTCATGATCTGGGTCTTCCTGTCGCTGTGCGTGTCTCAGATGGTCCAGCCGCCGTCGATGACGTGGGTCTGACCGGTTGTGAAGGCTGCCTCGTCGGAGGCGAGGTAGCAGGCGAGTGCGGCGACCTCCGCGGCTTTGCCGATCCGCTGCATCTTTTGGCGTGCATTGAACGCGATCCAGGCCTGCTCGTAATCTCCTGTTGCACGAAGCCGTTCATGCAGAGAAGGGCTGTCCACGGTGCCAGGACAAATCGCGTTGCAGCGAATACCCTTGGTAACGTAGTCGGCAGCAACCGATTTGGTCAGCCCGATCACGGCGGCCTTGGTCAGGCCATAGATGCAGCGGTTCTCGGCGCCGGTGATGGAGCTTACGACGGAGGACATGTTGATGATCACACCGCTGCCGCGGTCGAGCATGCCGGGCAAAACCGCCCTGATCGTGTCGAACATCGCCCGCACGTTCAGTGCGAAGGCAAAGTCCAGATCGGCCTCGGTAGCGTCGAGAACAGTACCGGCGTGAACCACGCCCGCGCAATTGAACAGCACGTCGACGGGGCCGGCCTCGGCAATGGCGGCCTTGACGGCGGCGGCGTCGGTCACGTCGAGCGCACGTACCTCCATCCCCTCGGCATCATCGAGCAGACCCGGGTTGATATCCGTCGCAATGACACGTGCACCCTCGGCGGCCATACGCTCCACTGTGGCGCGCCCAATCCCCTGGCCCGCCGCCGTGGCGAAAACCGTCTTTCCTTCCATCCGTTTCACGTCGCCATCCTCCCGATGTCGTTCAGGCCACCGGCAGGCAGGCCGGGCCTATTGGTTCAGATTTCTTGTAGGTCAGGATGAACTCCTGATGCCCAAAGGCTTCGGAGTATGTCGCTCCTCCGCTGGCCGATGCAAGGATCTTGCCTGGTGCTCGTCGGCCATCTCCTGCAGCGACGCCATACCCTCGATAACCGCACCGGCAGACACGTCCATGTCGCCAGAGAGCGTACGGTGGGTGCCTTGGTCGGTGCAGATCTGGATATCCGCCGAGATAGCCGTGCCCACGACCGATCCGTGCCCGCTGATGAACAGCTACATGTCCGGCCCAGACGCAATCATCGCCACGACTGCGACGTTGCCCCCGACGTTCAGGAACCCAAAGCGCATCAACGGACAGTCGTGACAGCTCCGGTGCCTGCGCATAGTTGCCGATCACGATTATGACGACGGGCGCAGTCAGGGGTCTAAGTGGAAGCAAATTTCTATCGACCCTATGCCTTTGACGAGGATCAAGGCAAAATCAGACGTTGCGCGGCAAACTCGAAAGGCACGCCTTGATGGGTGATTACGATCTTGGCCCACGGGCTTGTGGCTTGAGGCGCGGAATATGTTCAAGCGACTTGTTCTTGCAGCAATTGCAACCGCGGGAATCCTGGCCCCGCAACTCGGTTACACTCAGGTGTCTATCGAAGAAAGGATCGCGCCTGGCCAGCCGCCGCTGGTGATAGCGCATCGCTATGCACGGCTCGACGGTGCGCCGGAGAATTCACTGGCGTGGCTTGAGGCCGCGCTCGACCGTGGCGTGGATATGGTGAAACTCGATGCTCAGCTTACAGGCGACGACCGGTACATACTGATGCACGACCCTACGCTGAACCGTACGACCGATGTGGAACGCGTTTTTCTGAATGGCCCGCCGGGAGGTCCGACGCGAGAGAGTCGCGGCGGCAAAGACTATATCGGCGACTACACGCTTGGCGACTTGGGGCGCCTGCGGCTCACCGACGGCACAGTTGGTGCGGACAACGCCATTCCAACGCTGGACGAGGCACTTGACGCGGCTGACGGGAGGATACTGGTTCTTCTGGACCTGAAGCGGTACGAAGCGGAGTCCGTCGTGCCGCTGCTGCAGAGCCGCAATACCGGCAACCTGCTGCTCTTCGGCATGTACTACTACGACGCAACGCTTCTGACGGACGTCGCGTCGGCGACCGGGATCGGGACCGTTATCTCCATGGGCCGCACGAAAGACTGCGCGGGCGATCTCAGCAAACTTGCCGGGGGGCAAGGGACGCAATTGGCGATGATTGTTGTCCCGGACCGGCAGATGACACCCGAATGCAGCGCCAAGGCAGCAGAGCTCTCCATCGGCGTTGCAGTTAGCGGCGTTCGCGACGGCAAGGATTCGGCATTGCGAAACGGCGATACGTCGGAATGGCTGGAAGCGATCGGCCCGGGCGCAGCAGCATACATGACCGGTCAGCCGGAACAGCTCATGGAATTGTTGGGCCGGTAGCGACCGGTCAGAATCTTGCCCGATCCCGACCGGCTCAGGTGGGGGTGCTCCAACCTCCGCCATGCGTTCCTTAAGCAAAACGGTTCCCGAGGGTGAGATCGGCGACTGCCTCTTTCAGGGCGGGAGTCTCGGCCCGCAGGTCCTTTGCCTCGGAACTGGTCGCCCGGCAGGCGGTATCGCCGGCCAGACGCTACCTCCCGGCCTTCTGCGGACCTTCGACCGGCGGTCGTGCGAACCGGTGGCTATCCCCACCCAATGGCACAGCGCGGCGATACTCTCCGCACCCCGCAAACCTTCTTGCACGATGCGGACTTTCGCCTCTGGCGACGAATGTCTTCGACGCGCCGTTCTGCCCTGGGTTTTGTTTGTTCCGGATTTCGTTCTCACCTGCACGCCTTGGCCGCTCAGGTGAGCCAGAAGACGTTCGTCATGCAAATCCCTTGATTATTCCCACAGGTGCAAAGACCGGAACGCCAGGCGGCGTCGGCTTTTGGAGCAACAAAAGCACAAATTCAGCAACAAAACTGGCCACTCAGATAACCCGCCGCGCTCGCGATTATCGGCAAGGCCAACGCTAGGTACCCGAACGGCGCGCGCGTCAGGGCCGCCTTGATTCGCACATCATCCGATGGCATCGTTGATGAAGAGCATTCAATTGGGCAATGCCGGTTGGCTTTGGTCACTAGCGGCAGCATTTCTTCCGGGGGGAGCTAGCGATGGGAGTTAGCGTCAATAAGAAGGTCAAGGGCGGCAAGGTCGGCGTCGGCAAAGGTGGCGCCAGTGCCAAAGTTGGCGGCAAGCGTGGTTCAGTAAACGTCGGCAAGAAAGGCCTGAAGGCCAACGTGAAAATCCCCGGCACCGGGATCAGCGTAGGCAAGAAGATCAAGTAACGCCGCGCGAGAGCCCTCACCCTTCCCGGACGTCCTACCGCGTATCCTGAGCGGACGTCGTGTCCGGGGTTGGCGTCATGAAAAAACTTGGAAACCGGGGCACCCGATGGAGGCGCGCGGCAGTTCCGACGGCGTTTCTCCAATAGTGGCCCTTTGTCGAACCGCCCTCCTTAGCAGACACGGGCCAGTAACCTTCTTGGATCAATCCTGCAGGAGCTTTGGGGTTGCCGCCAAGTTGCCAAACACCGTTTCATCACCCAAGTCGGCCGTGGCGATGAGGCCAGATCCGGCGTACTGATGTCTTGCCCCACCAGGTCGGCCGACATGCTTGACGATCAGATCGACTTGTCACGATGATGAGGCAATTGAGGCGCAGGAATGCGAAAGGGCTAGGAGCACCAATTGAGCAGCGCTCTACCACTTCCTCTCGTCGCCGCGGCGACTATTATTGCTGTCGCGTTTTGGTCCCTCAAGCCGATCTTCATTTCTCTGATTGGAGACCGGACGGGCTATGCGGAAGTGTTTGTTATCGCCGGGACGATATCGACCTCCGTCAGCTTAGTGGTCTCGCTCCTAATGGCGCGGAAAACATATCGGCTCATAACGGCGGAAGGGTTCAGCAAAGGTCTGGGGCAGGCGCTGATCTCCGGTGCCTTCCTGGCAATGTGGTATTACAGCTTCTACCGAGCGCTCTATGGTGCCGAAAAGGTCGACGCGACTGTAATCGCCTTCTCGTGGCCGTTGATCGCCGTGGTTGCGATGCGCGTATTCGCAGCCCAACACGCTCGCAAACTGAAATCTGCGGAATGGGCGCTTGTAGTGACGGCCTATTTCGGTGCGATCGCGGTCGGAATATCGGGTATCAATCGCGGCGGCGCCCTGGGTGGGACGGAACTACTGTTCGCATTTGCTGCCGCGATCGGATCCGGGCTGTATCTGCCCTTTGCGATAAATGCGATCTGGCGTTTCTCCGACATCCTCGGCAACCGGATCCTCGCCACGTTCTACGTGATTTCATTCGCGAACGCGACGTCGCTGGGACTGGTTTCGACGCTACTCTGGGCGACGGACCAGACGCTGTTTTTCTTTGCTGTCGACAGATGGGTAATACTGATCTGTGCGCTCATCGGCATCGGCACCTACCTGCTGGCCGAGATCACCTGGACATGGGCGTTTTCCGAGTACAAGTCGCTCACATTGTCATCGCTCGTCTACCTGTCGCCAGCGTTCTCGGTAATTCTTCTCTACGTGTTTTTCGACGAGCCCATCGCCGCGGTGTCTGCGTTCGGCCTTGTGCTGATCCTTTTCTCGAATCTCACGCTGCACGGGTCCTATCAATCGACAAATGCGATCGTACTCGCCCTGATTGGAACACTGTATGTCGCCCTCGTCTCGCTCTTCGTGGCGCCAGCCGATGTGCCACGACTTACGGACATGCTCTACTACATCTCGGGCCTCTTCGCGATTCTCTCAGGCTTTGTACTTTCACGCGTTTCGAGCCGTCGGGCACAGGAGATCGATCAGCGCACAACCATGGTTCGGGCCGTGGTAGACCCTGTCGATTTGAAGAAGGAGCCGGCCGTAGACGCGGCCGATGCGGTGCTGCGAGGCGTCATAGATATCGAGTTCGCATCCGATCTGGCGGAGAAGGACTTGCGCGCCGATGCGGTTCGCCGTCTCCTACGCAACGACGCGCTACCGGAAGACGTGCGACGGAAACAGTCGCTTGAATTCGAAACCTGGCTCAACATCCATCGGGATCGTCTTTCCCTGGGAGAGAAAGCGGCGCTTTGGCTGACCGGCGGCATGAGCATCCTTCTGCTCCTGGTTGTTCGGGGCAATGATCCGCTAAGCACAGTGGGGCTATATGCCTTTTCCGCGGGCTGCCTCCTCGTGATGTTCTCGATCACGGACTACGAACGGAACAGTTTCCAGGGGTTTCGACGCCAGATCATGCGCCTACAGGACGGGTTTCGCGAACTCGGCCGCGCGCACTACCTTCCAAAGGCGCTTGTCGACAGTAACGAGTCCCTTGGACTCTACGACAACGCGACCGTCCGATACTGCGATGAGGAAGGAATGGTCCGTGAGCAGTTTGTGGTCAAGAAGCGCAATACATTTCGTGCGGTCTATCTCGCGGCGTCGTTCCTGCTGGTCGGTGCCCTGCTGACACTGCCGATTTTCATCGCCAACGAGAACGAGGACGGGGCCGTCCTGGCGCTGCGCCCCGGCGTACTGGACGAGTCCGGCTGGGCGCTCGGAGGTAGTTCCGAAGCTGATCTTGTCATTGGTGTCTTTGATTGGAGCGCGAGTCAGGTCATCGGAGAGGTTGTCGCACAAACTTTGGAGGCGGAACTCGGCATCAACGTCGTGTTACAGAAGACGACAGTTGACGCCATCTTCCCGATCCTGGCCGACGAAAATGGCGCCATCGATGTGCACAGCGACTTTTGGGCGGGCAATCAACCGGAGAACCTCGCGCGCTTCGTCGAGCGGCAGCAATCTGTCCGCCTGAACGAAACGCCATACCCTGGCCGACAAGGTATTTATCTTCCTGTCACCGACGCCGAACGTTTCGGCCTCTCCGACGTGGCGGATCTTGTCGCTCCGGAAGTCTCAGCCGCGTTCGACACGGACGGGGACGGGCGTGGCGAGATCTGGATCGGAGCGCCCGGATGGCAGTCGACGCGGGCAACGGAGGAACTCCTACGCTCCTATGGAGTGTGGGAGACGTGGGAACGGCAGGAGTTTTCAGACACGATACTGAAGGCCAAGTTGCGCCAGTTTCGTGCTCGGGGTCGACCGCTTGTCTTCTACGGCTTCGAGCCGGATTGGATTCACGCGGCCTACAACCTGACAGCACTATCGATCTCTCAGAAGGATGGACGATGCCCCGACGTTCTGGGCATCGTCCCATTGGGCGATACCTGTGCCTCCGAGACAGTACCGGTGCATCTTGGATACGCAACAAGGCTGGAGGAAACCCTACCTGGCGCCGCGCGCCTATTGCGGAAGATCGCGTTCCGAACGGAGGATGTGAATGCGTGGCTGGCTGCGATTGCCGCGGGGCACCTATCACCCGCCGAAGTGGCTTCCAATTGGCGCGAAGACAACGTCGATATCATCAAAGCTTGGCGCGTCGCCGCGTTCCCTGAGGCAGCTAGCGAAAACCGCTAATTCTGCACGACCGAGCATGGTTTGAACGCGGGAAATGATGTTGCAGTCACTCTCAGGCGTGACGTCAACAGACGTTTTCTGAATACGCCCTTTGTTGTCCATGGCCGCTTCTGGCGATCGGCAAATATCGGCGAGACCATCAATATCCGGCATTCGCCTGTCCGGTCCAGCGCGGGTGCGTGACGCTCTTGCTGCTGCACGTGCATCGCAGGGCAGCAACGTCGGCAAGGCCGACAAACTCCAAAGGACAAGAGCAACTGCGCCCACCTCCGTCGCGACGGTTCGGCGATGGGCGCGCGGGTTCAATTCCATCCGTGTCGGAGTGAAGAACCCGACCAACTCCTCCCGTTTTGGGTCATCCGGCACGCACGCTCACTACCAAGGTCGTAAATCCATTGTCGGTCTACAAGAATGTCGGGTCTTGTGTCGTTCTGTGCCGTTCGCGCGCGGCCTACATCGCCCCTGGTTTCGTCAAGAGAGCGTAAGAATGGGGCCATCGAGCAGGCGCATAAGGTCTCCGAAGTAGCCACCGGAACGTGCGGGTTTCGTGGGGTCGGAGGTAATTGCGACCGCCAGGTCACGTTCCCTGTGGGCGGCAATCACCTGACCACCGTAGCCGCGGCCGAAAATGTAACCCGAGGGAGACACGAACCACCCATAACCGTAGGAAAGGCCCGACCAGGGTGACCTGGTATGGGGTCTGATCGAGGCTTCGATCCAGCTGCGTGGAACGACTTGTTGACCCTCGAAGGCGCCCCCATCTCGGAGCATCGTTGCAAGCCTCAACATAGCCGTCGGCCGGAGTGCCATCTCGTTTCCACCCAGGAAGTACCCCTGCGGGTCGCGGGTCCAGGCCGGAATGTCGATACCAAGATAAGCACCGAGGCGGGAGCGCGCCTGCTCCAGAAGGCTCAGGCCCGTCGCCTCGGCAAGTACAGCGCCCAGTATATGCGTGGACCCGGTCGAGTAGAGCATGCGGGTGCCGGGTTCCGCGACCATCGGGCGGGTGAGCGCATCGGCAATCCAATTCGGTGAACTGACCCAATCACCATATGCGGGGCCGGACGTCCGCTCGAGGCCCGCCCGCAGGGTTACCAGGTCTTCCATCGTGATGTCCGCCGCACCCGGTGTGGCGTCCCTTGGAAGGAGCCGCGGCGCCACATCGGCGATCGTGGCCGCAACTGAGGGAACTTCGCCGCGATCGATTGCACTGCCGAGCAGCAGCGCGACGATGCTTTTCGAGCATGATTTGATGTTGGCTGGTTGATCCAGACCGGGTCCGCGAGGGGCCTCGGCAAAAACTGTCTCATTGGACAGACGGATCTGGAGCGAGTGTAGCTGCGGGAGGCTTTCAATTGCAGACCGCAGGTCAGCGTCCTGCGCCCGAGCGACAAGCGGCGCAGCGAGCGTCGCAGTGGCGGACAATGAGAACAGGCGTCGCGTGATCATGAACGGTATTGTGAAAAGCGGGGCGCCGCTGTCCAGAAACCGTTGCTCACGTTTTCGTTGCCTCACCACCAGGCGCAACGGCCCATTGGATCAAGGCGCCTTCCGCGGGCTCGACTGTCCTCAACCTAGGGTTCACGGACGCATAGAATCAGAAGTGCAGCCGAGCGTGGTGCACCGTTGGCTTCTGTCTTCCGCGGTCAGAACAGAAAGTCGCTTGCTTGAAGATCGGACATGTCGACGTTCTTCAACCGAATTGAATTGGTGCCAGCCTCGATCAACACGTCATCGCCATTCTGCGACATGTGATTGGCCTTCAGATCCCTGAAATTCCTTATTGCCGCCACGCCGGAAAGATCGATGTCCTCATTGTCGTTCTTCGACGCGAAGTCCGTAACGACGTCCTTGCCGAACTTGCCCGAGAACACGAAGTCATCGGCTCCTTTGCCGCCTGTGAGCTTGTCGTTACCGGCCCCGCCGTTGACCTTGTCATTGCCGGCGTCCCCGAAAACACGATCATCGCCGCCGTCTCCAAAGACCTTGTCTTTGCCGTCGCCGCCTCGAACAACGTCCTTGCCGTCGCCCCCGCGCACAAGATCGTTTCCCTTGAATCCGTTTATGTCGTCTTTGATCGAGCCGGTCTTGATCACGTCATCGCCGCTGAAGATCTTGCGATTGAGCGCTTGGTTGTCCTTGTTTCCGTAAGTCGCTGTGACGCGGAAGAAGTCTGCCGCATCGAGCTTCATCCCGGTGACTTCCACGCGGTAGTCGCTAGCCACTTCGAGATAACGGGTGAGCATCCCCTTGTGGGGCGTTTCCATGGAATGCTTCTGGTGAGTTACAGTCTTGTATTTCAGTCCGCTGCCAAACCACTGGTCTAGCGGGAACTCTGTCGTGGTCGGGCTGGGCACCGTTGGGGCCCCAGGCAACGTCGGCAGGCCCGGAATGTCACCGACCGGGTCGAAATCGACCTTGAAGCCCTTGGATGTGATGTCGATGACATCTGCCTTGCCATCAAAATAGAACGACGGATGGCCGGGAACACCCTTCGATTGTTGGCTCTCGACCGCCCCACGCGCAATGAACTTGACCAATACGACCTCCCCAGGAAAACCACTTCCGCCGATGCTAACGTAACGGCAAGAAGTCTGGCAAGGGTGACCCCGAGTGGAAGATCACTGACGGAAATGAAGACGCGTGACTCGCCGGTTGGCTTTGGAGGTGCGTGACCCCATTCTGACTCGCAGTCCAATAACCCGTAGCATCCGGATCGGCACATCTTCGTCCCAAGGCGCAGCACTCGCGCGCGCCGGATCGACGAGCAATGGGTTCGGACTGCCGGCTCCAAGCGTTCCGAAACGGCACGACGAGGCTTTCGTCGTTGCCAGTTGCCGGCTCAAACAGCACAACCACCCGCGACCAAGTCAGGCGCTTGGAATGCGTTCGCCGGTGCCCGAAAAGATGCTCAGAAGTGGTTCAAAGCAATGTGGCTGGACAAGTAACCTTGCCCCGTTGTCAATGGATCATGCCTTCCGCACCCGCGGCGAGCGTTGTCAGGATCGTTGCCGTCAAAAGAACCGAAACGATACCGAGGCCAATCCCGACCGCTGCGACCAAACCATCGTGCTCCACCAAGCCGACGCCCACAATGAAAAGCGAAATGGCCGGGAACCATCCGCTGAAAGGTACGGGCAAGAACAGCGCGAAGGCGATCACAAACAGCATTAGGCCCAGCATTCGCTCGTACCGTCTCGTGAAAAGCGCTGTATGGCGCTTCGTCAGCACGCGCTCTAGCCTGCGAGTGACGGGTCTGAGGCGAAGCACCGTCCGTCGTAGATTGGCCTGATCGAGTTCCAGACGCGCCAGCCGCCCAGGAAGCCTAACATACGGGAAGCCGAGTATCATCTGGCCCGTCGTAACCAGAAGCGGCAAGCCGGTGATAAGGGATGACCCCGGCGGCAGCGGAAGCAATGTCAGCAGTGAAAATAGGACGATCGCCCATCCGAATGATGCTTCGCCCAACGACGACAGCAGGTTGCCAAGCGTCAATGTTCCCGCGATGTGATGGTCGCGCGAAGTCCGCAGGATAGGAAGCGAAAGAGATGGCCGCCTGCGTAATCCGTCCTGCCGTTGCATCCTGTCCCTTTCAAGCGATCGTTCCGCATATCATGCTTCAATCGGCCATATGCAATCCCGAGGCGCATCTTACATGCCAAAAATCGAGAGAGACTAAAGGCTATTCAGGTAGTGTTTCGCAGGAAGACACAGAAACCGCACTGGACTGGCGAGAAGACATTACCCGGATCGCCGCAGACGGCTTCGGTCTCGCCCTGTAGTTACGCAATCGCTTGCCGATCCGGTCGCCAGCAAACATGATCAATGGCAGCGGCGTTGATGCGCTCAGAAGCAGATTTCGGAGGAGACTGTGAGCGGGACGGTAATCCAGGAAGACCTGACGATTGAGGGTAATCTGACAGTTAAGGATGGGACGGTTTCCATCAGCGGCACGGTTGTCGGCGAAATCGATGCCAACATGGTTGAAATCCTGTCTTCGGGTCACGTGACGGGGAGCGTTACGGCTGTGAACGTTACGATATCCGGAGCGCTTGAAGGGCGCGTCACATGCAGTGAACTCACCCTGGAGGAGAGATCTGAACTGAAGGCCGATGTATCTGCACAAACCATGTCAATGAGTTCGGGCGCCAAGGTTCATGGCAAGGTTGCCGTTGGCTGAGATGAGACGCCTGCCACAGCAGAAAGCCTCCCACCGAATGTTGGCGGATGTGTGCCCGTCGCCCGGCCACGTCCAATCCGGCAGCCGATATACATGATGCGTTGAGTTCGAGCTTCGACGTGCCGCTGCTCCGCCGCCGGTTCCCGGGACAGAGGACGTGATTTCTGCCCTACCGCTCCGCACGGCCACGGCGTGCTACTCGGCACGTATACGGATCGCACCCTTGCGTTCCGAGAGATGGACGCGGAACACTGTGGGACCGCGGACGTGACGCTGCGCCGTTTCCGACACCGAAGCGACCAATGGAAAAGTGGTGCTACTCGTCCTTGATCGCGCCCTTTACGTGCTCGACCAGCTCAGGTGTCGCATCCAGGCCATGAACTTCCTTCGCATGAGCTGCTGCAGACTGCAGGATTTCCTGTTCGGTCTCAGCGCGAGCTTCAAAGTCGCAACCAGGCATCAGATCTCCGCACTTCAGTACCTTGGTCATGTTTTCCTCCCTTCGGTCGTCGTGCTGGCACTTTATCACAGAATTCAATTCGGACTTAGACGTCGCCGGTCGGGAGAACCGATGTTGCTCGGGATGTCTTGTCGAGGACGGGGATTCTCACAGCAGTTCTAACGGCGATCCAGTTGGTTACGTCGCCCCGCCCGCGGTGACTTCACTACCTGCGCATACCCGCCATTGGACCATTTTCAAATACGCGCGATTCTCCGGGTTTGCGTTCTTCGTTGATGGAGAACGTATTTAGACGACCGCCGCCATGATCGAAGTCCGGCGATCTGCACCATGTATCGCGATGTGGTGCACGTCGTTGGCTTACATCTTAGGAGTCGCGTCGGCCTGCGATACAGGCTTGCTCCCAATTCAATCGTTCAACCCGACCGGGACCAATCGACGAGCTTGGACTTGTAGTCTGTGCGGGGCAACGTCCCAAAAGGCACCAGCGTGATTTCGGTCGTTACGAGCAGTTCGTCTCGAATGCGTTGGCCGATGCGTTTGGCCAGGCCCTGATCGGGCGTCACGCCCCGGGCCAGTTCCACAACCACTGGGAGAGGCGGCGCTTGCTTGACGGCTTTCACGTTCGGTTGAATTGAAATCGTACCGCTCACGTCCCCGCCGATTCTTGCGACGACATCCCGTACCGCGGACGGAAACACGTTGACGCCACGTACAATCAAGAGGTCATCCGTCCGTCCGATGCAGCGGACACGCGGAGTCGTTCGACCGCAGGCACATCGCCCCATTGAAAGACGCACCCGATCACGCGAACGGAATCGCAATAGCGGGGCGGCCCTTTGCCGGAGGTGCGTGTAGACCAACTCGCCCTCCGCGCCATCCTCCAACGGAAGAACCTCGCCCGTTTCAGGGTCGATAAGCTCGAAATGGACCAAGCCGCCGCCGGAAAAGTGCATGCCGTCCTGCTGGGTGCATTCTCCCCATAGAGAAACCGAGATATCTCCAATTCCCATGGCCTCGGTCACACGAGCACCCCAGGCCGCTTCGATCCGCCGCCTCATCTCTGGCTCGCCGCCTCCTGGTTCACCAGCAACGAGGATCTTGTTCACCGAAGAGATGGCTATATCGAGGCCTCGCTCCTCCGCCCATTCGGCAAGGTACATCGCATAGGATGGGGTACAGCCAAGCACCGTTGGTTTCAGAAGCTGAACGGCGGTCATCAGTCGCTCTGTATTTCCGGCGCCAACGGGTATGTGACAGACGCCTATCCGGGCAAAGGCATCAAGGGTCACACCCGCCACGAAAGGTCCGGCGTTGTAAGTGGTCACCATCCGCTCGCCGGCTGACAGGCCGCTTGCCCCGTAGGATCTGGTCGAAATCTCGATCCAGTTCGAGAGGTCTTCTGCGGTCAAGGGAATGTAACTCGGTGTCCCAGTGGTTCCGCTTGTCGAATAGACTCGGACAACCTCTTCCATTGGTGCCGCAAGGTGTGTGCCGATTGGATGCGCTTTGTCACGCGATGCGCGAAGCTCATCCTTCTCTGTAAATGGAAGCTCGTGCAGGTTCGAAAGCCCTCCGGCATCCTCCGCTGACCGGATGCCGACCGATGCCAGTTTTTCTCGGTAGAACGCAGAGTGCCCGAGAAGATACGCGATCTGAGTGCGAAAGACCGGCTCGTCCAGCGACCGCTGTTCTTCCCGTGAGAGGTGTTCTTCACTCATTGGGTTCACTCCGAGGAGCCTTCGGGATCATATGTGATCCCCATCTCGGCGTGGTGCGCGAGTGTGAAGCCGATTGGCGTCTCACTTTCTTCAGCAAGATGCGCCAAAAGGCTCGCCGTTCTGGCAAGGATCGGGATTGCCTTTAGGACAGGCACCGGGAAGTCGAGATCCAACAGCACAGCCGGGATTGCAAATGACACGTTCATCGGCAGAGGCTTTGGCCAAAGGCGCATGACAGCATCTTCGATGTTCAAGGCGAGCGTGACATAGGTGCCCGCAACGCCGCGCTCCTCGGCCAAGGAAAGAATGCGCTGCGCCCTCGGGTCGACCGGCTTGTGCAGCGGATGCCCAAATCCGGGCAAACGCCGCCCTTCATCCCGCATCCGGCCGATGATGCTGTCAACCGCTTCACCGTCTTGCTTGATGCGGCGGTTTGCATCGAGCAGGAATGCGCCTGCGATTTCGGTCGTTCCGAGAATGACCTTGCCGCAGCCGAGCAGCCCTGCTGCGACAGCGCCCTGAAGGAAGTCAGGGTCTGCGGCATATGTCATCCGCGCAGCTTGATTGGTCGGCACGAGACCATGCTCGGCAATGGAAACAAGCAGGAGATCGAGGAAAAAGGTCTGTTCCTCGGTCGGTTTGCGTCCGGTTGTGAGAAGGAAGAAGTACTCGGTGAAGCTAAGCTGCCCCATTACGTCGTCGACCAGATCGAGGTTCCGAACCGTGATCGTGTCAGAATTCGCCGTCGAAATCGACGTCGTTGCCTTGCCGGGTTTGCCAATCTTCATTTCAATCCTCCGCTCGGTATCAGTGTAGCCCGAAATCCGGGTTTTCAACGAATTCCGACGACATCGAGTTGTCTTTCCGGCGCGCCAGCACGTCAGGTATCACGGTGCTTCCTTACCCGCGCCCAACTGCTGACGTGGCGACGCGCTACCCTGTCGAACATGCACCTTCCGTCGCGAAAAAGGATCTACGGGCCTGATTCGCTGCGGAGACTAAGGTGCTCGCAACGAACAGAAAGACGTGGAAGGCTACCAGATGTCTGTCTTCAACATCGCCGAGCACATCCTCACAGAGACCGGTCCGCTAGCGCCCGAGAAGCTAGAGCGCCTCGTCTATTTCGCACAAGAAGATGTCCTGGCTGAGGGTCTTGGCCCCCTGTTTCACGAACCGATTGAAGCATGGGACCACGGCCCCGTATGCCCCGCACTCTTCCATCGCCTCAACGGCCGCCTAATCGTTCATCCCGGGGACTTGGGTGGCGTTCGTGAGAGTCTCGCTCCGGCGAAGGCCGGTGTCGTCTCTGCGATGCTGCTGCGGTTAAAGCAGTGCAGCACACGTGAACTCAATGCGCTCGCTTGCGGAGAGGCGCCTTGGCAACAAGCTCATGCAGACCAACGTTCCGGACCCGGCAACCTGAAAATCACCGCGGCCGCCATTGCCCGGGCGCACGGCCGTTCATTCCCGCCGCTCCGATAGGGGGAACTTGTTGATGTTTCCATTTCCGTTACTTGGTGTCCCCGCTGCGCTCGGCACACTTCATGCGATCCGGTCTATGCGCTTGCTTTCGCATGTACATGTGCCAAACGGAGTTCCTGCTAACCAACTCCGCGAAAGCAAACCAGACTCTCGCGGTCTCCGTGCTGACACCCAGCATTCACACCCAATCGAGTGATCCTGGATCAACTCAGCCCTTCGAACCGGCTGAGTGACAACTAGAGCGCAACCAACCCGCCCAAACGGTGCGTTTCGAGGTGTCGGCAAACTCGACCTTCGTTCAAGTTGCCGCCGCGACGGAAAACTGGTGCCCTGGTTAGGGGCTGTTTTCTGCGCCAACCCGACCTTTGGCTGAAATCAGACAGGGCCCGAAGTGCGGGCCTAGGCGAATCTGCAATGGATCAAAGTCTTCCGCGAGAACGTCAGAAAGAGGAGCAGCGCGACGAACCTGCCGCTCATTGCTCGTGATTGGTGGCGGTGTTCGGCTTTAGGCTCGAAAGCGTCAATTGCCGCTCGCTCGCACGCTAGGCATTCGAAACATTGGCGTTCCCTGTCGTGTTGTGACTGATCGGCAACTTGGGTGACTACATGGCGCGTGCGTCGTTTGCGGGTTTCCGACGTTTTAAACCTGACTGTTCCAATACGTTTCTGGACAATTGCCTAAACAAACACCTGATCACGACACTGCGCCAGATCCGACATTTGATAGAGGTATCGCGCGACGATCACTGTCACACCGGCCCCAAACGGGCCTCGGCGGGCTCACCCCGCAGGTGTATCAACAACGGCCCAGAGAGGGCCGGAACCTTGCGCGGCCAGGCAAGCAATCGCGAACGCCAACCGGAACAGATGAGTGAAACTCCAACTTCGCATTAAAACGACCGGCCATGGACAAATACATTCAAATATGTGATGATAGGACGCTTTTCAAATGGGGGTCTGAAATGTCAAACAAGGCAAATCAGGGCGTCGCTCAGGCGAATAGTTCGCATCCGATGACCCGTCGTCAGTTCCTAAAATCATCCAATCGGGCGTTCGCAGTTGCCGCGACGAGTTCATTGGTGGTGGCTGCATCGTTGAAGGCCGATCCGGCCAGCGCCTATTCGGATTTCTGGCACAACGTAAAATGCTTGTTTGGTGGGTGCAAACCCGACCCCAGCGACGTCCCGACGACGGGCGGCATCCGAGGCTAAGCAGACCCGAAATGCGAGTGTGTCTGTGCCCCGAAATCCGGAGCTGCACGGCGCGTTGACGGTGCCGTAGCTCACTCGCAAAGATCGTTTGATTGAGTGGCATGTTGCCGATCAATACAGTCGGTCTGAATGGGCAAAGGCTCAGCCATGAAACCGGACTTCTTTACGCGCTGTAGAAGATTGGCGCTGAAACTCACTCGGCAGGAAACCGGCAACACGCTTCTCGATATTGCGCCTATTGATCTCCAATGACCACGGCATATGACTCTCAGTTCTCCGAGCAACGGATCAAACCTCTCTGCAGACTTTTAGAGAACCTGGTTCAACGTTTTCCACAAGATATCCCGAATCTCGCGCCGTTGCTCTATGTTGCGCGACGTGTTGAACCCGACAATCCGACGCTTCGGGATCTGGACCTCGCATTTCTCCGGAACTTCCGGAGTATTGCGCGCCAGACCTCGGAACATGCGCTGACCAACAGTTGCTTCGTTTTGAACGAGTTGCAGAAACGCGGCATCCCGGCCCTCGCGATCAAGGGAACGGTCCTGTCCCACCTTTCCTACGGAGATCCCAACTTCAGAGTAAGCAACGACATCGACCTCGTGGTGAAGCCCGCGGACAGCAGGAAAGCCATCAAGGCGCTCCAGCTCATTGGGCTTCGATTTGCCAAGGAACAGGACCGGTCTGCATGTCAGATACACATGACCTCGCCCGTCGTCGGCACGCTGGACCTACACACGCGGCTCGCACCCCGTTGGTTCCCCTTGGGTCGCGGATTCGAGGCTCGTTTTGAGAATCCGAATATCACCGTGATTGGTGGAAATGCGGTTCCTACATTTTCTATACCGGAGCATATCCTTATTTGTGCGATCAATTCGGTGAAGGAGTTCCCAAAGGAGATTGTCCGAAAGAGTCTGGTGGACATGGCAGCGTTGGCCGCTCCGCTGGACGAAATCCAGATGCGCCAGTTGCGGGAAGACGCCAGGACAAACGGCCTCGCTCGCATACTCAGTCTGGCATTCGCTTTGTTGAAAGAACTGGGATACGAACCACCGTCGGGCCAAAACGTCGAGGAAATCAACGCGCAGTCCGTACGGACAGGTTTCCGCCAAACGCGGGAAATGAGCCTTAAAGAAGTGCTGGAGAAAGGCCATGAGGGACCACTCTCCCAGTCTGGCTTCGCCCGATATCATATGGACTTGCGCGAACGCCTCCGTGACAGGGTGAAAGCACGGATGATGGCGAGCCTACTGCCCGTGATCCCCTTGGCACAAACCCGGGCGAAGGGACTTCGGCGACCCGATGCGGTCTTGGGCGCATTGATCCGGCGAGGCGTCACGAACGGCGCGCTTAAAGAAAGATATCTTCAGGAAATCTGGCAAGTCCGGCCACACATCCACCAGGAAGTGTTCGACGATGGCGGATTGGTTTTCGATGAATGGTCGCGGCAAATTCACACCCTGAACCCGGCCGGAGCTTTTCTTCTTGATCAAATCCGCGCCGGGGAAGCGGTGAGCCAGACCGTGGAAGCCTATCAGGCCGCGCGTGGTCAGGATCGAAAGAGAGCACTCCGCGAAATAACCGACATTCTTTCCTGGTGGAACCGCAGTGGATGGATCGGCGAGATGCCCGAGGAAGACGCGGCTTTTCGGGATCAATTTCATCCGACTGCCTCGTGCCAATCCGCGGAACCGCCAACGTCATATGATGCGACAAGTTGGAATCTGATCGTTGCAGGGGTCCCACTTCGGATAACGGTTGAATCCGACGTCGTCATTGGGAAGTTCGAAGAATTGATTGCACCCTTCGAAGACGTTCATTCGGACGGGGCGTCGGCTATTCGGGTTCATGTATTTCGTGAGGACGGCGGAATCGTCATTGAGGTGGACGATGAGGAAGCGGCGTTCTGCAGCGATTCCTCGGTATTGCCCGACGTTCTGCTGGACTCGATCCTTGTCGCTGCAGTCGGTCACTTGCCGTATGTCTTCTATCTTCACTCAGCGGTCGTCGAAATATCGGATGGGGCTGTGATGCTGCCCGCTCCGTCCGGCAGCGGCAAGAGTACGCTTTCCATTGCACTGTCACGTCGAGGTGCAAGATACATCTCCGATGAGATGACGCTCTTGAACGCCGATTTCGATGCCTACGGTGTTCATGTCTTTCCCACCGTAAAGGAAAGCGGTTGGACAGCGATGCGGAACATCGTCGTTGATCTCAAGAGGTTTCCGGATTTTCGACGGCGCGACGGAATCGCCATGAAGTACCTCACCGAGGGGTTTGTCCGTGATCCGAGAACCGTCCCCGAGGCACTTGCCGTCCACGGTATTGTATTCCCCACATTTGAACCAAATGCAGTCAATTGCCTCGAGAAAATCGGACCTGTTGCCAGCTTCTCAATGCTCATGGAACAGTGTCTGAGTATGAATGAGGGCTTCAGCGTCCGCGATTTTCGACGACTGGCCACCTTTCTTCGTGAGACCCCCTCCTATTCTGTCACCTACCGGGACACGGACTTCGCGGTATCCGGCATCTTTGACATCGTCGGCAGCCAGGCGGAAATCCGATCCTTGGAAGGTGCCTCTGCACTAAACACGTAGGGGGTTCGGCTCTCGCATTCGCCGGGGCGAACGACCGCTTGCGGCGACGAACATCCATTGCGTGCGCCAACCCCAAGTCACGCTCTGTGGCGCCGAACCGCATGGTGCAAAGGCGCATCTGCACGGACGGGGCGTTGGAGCGGCTGCCCTAAGACGGGGATGTCGTGCACCACCGGGATCATGGGGCGGACTGAACGCACTGCCACTTCGAGCACGGCGACGCTTCAGCGTGCCCGCCGGTGCTCAGATGTGGAAATATCAACTCAAGAGTTCGACCGAGTATAGCGTGATCGGGGCAACGAGTATGAGGCTGTCCATCCGGTCCAGCAATCCGCCGAAACCGGGCAGCCAGTCACCGGCGTCCTTGACCCCGAATTCGCGCTTGAGAACGGACTCGAACAGGTCGCCCCAAAGTGACGCTGCACCGATGATCAGCGGCAGGATCACGACCACCGTTTTCGGAAGAGCAGGCGGCAGCGCAAAGGACATCAACCCGAATGCGACGTAGGCGCCTGCGATATTTCCCAGAGCCCCAGCTATCGTCTTGTTCGGGCTGATCGCTGGCGCCAGCTTGGCCTTTCCGAAACTGCGCCCGAATGTGTAGGCCCCCACGTCGCTCAGGGCCACTGAGGCAACGATGGCAACCAGCAAACCGTCTCCTCCCGGTACCGTAGTGTAGATCAGAACCAAGTGACTGAGAAACCAGGCGACGTATCCCCAGCCCAGCAAAGCGAAGGCAAGGTCGCGTACGGCGTTGGGGTTATCGGGAAATGCCCTCAACGGCTGGATCGTCGCCCCCACGAGAAAGAGCGGCACGGCGAGGTGGAAGAGTTCGCTCGACATCATCGCGATGAAGGGGATAGTACATCCGAGAGCCAGGGCAACGCGCCGGTAGAGCTTCGGGAGGCCCACCAGCGTCGCGAACTCGCGCAATCCCTGGGCGATCATCGCCATGACGAGCACGGCGAAGGGCAAGGGGCCGGACAGCAGGCCAAGAACAAGCACGACCGCGATGCCGAGCCACGACATCCAGCGTTTGATGAGGACGTCGTCGCGAAGTGGCGTTCCACTGCGCCAAGCAATTCCGACGAGAACCGCCAGTACAAGGATCAGTACGCCGCCGACCCGGGCCGCCAGAGGCAGGAACAGCGGATCGGCAAACGGGTTCGAGACCAAGGTCATCGCTCCTGCTCCTCCGCACCGTCCATGGCACCCAGGAAACGCGCTGCCCGCCGGAGACGCCCGATGATCGTGGCGGCACCGCCGACGATGATTGTCAGTGACACGATGGACATCAGGCCGAAGGCGTCTTGCGGCCCGAACGCGGGGTGCCAGGATCCGGGAGTGACCGCCAGCCACACGGCCGCCGCGGCCAGCAGGAACATTCGCTGCTGCTTGGCCATGAAGCCCCCGAAATCACTGCTGGCCCCTGCGATGCGGGCCGCGAGGCGAACGAAAGCGACAAGAACCGCGACCAAGGCCGCGCAAAACCCCAGCACGGGGGCTCCGCCGACGGCGTATCCGCCGCCGACGAAAATCGCCACGTCGGAAAACCTGTCGGGGACTTCGTTGTAGAGCGACCCCACCCGCGTCCCCTTGCCGTGTTCTACCGCGACCATCCCGTCGAACATGTTCGAGAGCCCCCTGACGACGATCAGCAGCGCCGCGAGGAAGAAAAGCACGCGCGCACTGCCGTTGGCTAGCGGCGTGGCGGCAAGGCAAAGCCCCGCGACCAAGGCAGCAGCGAAACCGAAAACCGATATCTGGTTGGGCGTGACCCCGGCTCCGTCGAGCGTTTTGGCCACGTATTTGGACACCCGGCTTCCACGTGCCGGGATGGGTCTGCGGTCGCTCGTCTCCTCGCTCATTGCGGTCCCCCTGCGCCAAGCATTCCAATGGACACAATCAGCAAGACCATACCCAGTACACTAAACGCCGTACGGGGGGCCGAAGGCAAACCACGAGATCAGCGCGGCCCAAATGAAGGTCGTGGAGTAGATTGCGTACAGAACGCCGATCCGTCCGCCGTACTCGAACCCGGCGACGCAGAGCACCACGACCGCAACGAAGCACACCGCTCCGATCAACAGGCGAAGATTGAGGACGTAGCCCATCAAGGTTCCCTCGAACGCGTCCGCGCCGGTCTTGTGAAGAAACTGCCCGATGGCACCTTGAAAGGCGGCAACCAGGATGCAGCCGACGGAGGCAAGCAGCGTAGCTAGGATCATGCGGGCTACCTCCTCTCGCTGTACGTGGCCGAGCCGGCCCTGCAATCGGCGACCAGTTCGCGGACCCTGTCCTCCAGCATGCGCGTGACCGTCTCGATCGGCGCGTCGGCATCGACGCGGATGGGCGCTCCGAAGGTGACGCTCACCGGATGACGCTTCGGAAACGACTGCCCCTTCGGAAGGATCTGGAAGCCGCCGAGGACGCAAATCGGCACGATCGGCACTTTCAGTCCCGTCGCGAGGAACGCCACCCCGGGCTTGAACGGCAGCAGCTCGCCGGTCGGTGACCGCGTTCCCTCCGGATAAACCAGTATGGACCAGTTCTCATCGACGAGATCGCCGCAATACTCGAGGCTTTGCCGGATGTTCCCTCCGCGGGAGAACGGGAAGAGATTGAGCGCGAGCGCCCCTGCCATTGCCGCGATCTTGTTTCCGAAGAAGTAGTCCGCCGCCGCCGCCACGGCTGTCCGCGTTCGGCGGGGGCCCGGCAAAGCTCTGAGGATCGAAAGCGTATCGACGTGGCTGTTGTGATTGCCAATGAAAAGGCACGGGCCTTCGATGGTCTCGAAGACCTCCAGCCCCGCTACGGTGAAACGCGTTGCAGCCAAACGGAGCGCCGGAAACACCAACGCTGCTTGAAAACGGCGACGTATCTTCCCGGCGAAATGGGAACGCGGCCAAACCGGTGGATACGGCATCTGGCCCGCGGAGGCGGGCATGCCCACTGCATCCGCCAGATCGGAATACTTATTGATTTCAGAAAGTTGACCCTCATCAATTGCGGCACCCATTTCGAGCTCGATCACGCCTGCTAGTTCAACAAGTTTCAGCGAGTCGAACCCCAGGTCCAGCCGGAGATCGCTGTCGTCCCGGATCGAGGCCGCGGGCACCTTGCAGATGGCGGCAACCGCATGGAGCAACGGATCGGCCGAACGGTCCGCGGCGTCGGTCCCGTCGTCCGCCGCCCCCGTCGCCAAAGCTTCCTCGATTGCCTTGCGCTTCAGCTTTCGCAACGCGGTGCGCGGCAGGCTGTTGCCATGCCAGCGGCTATAGCCCGTGATGCGCTGATGATCGGCAAGTTCCGAATTCGCCTTGCGCACCGCGATCTCGAGCGCCGCATCGTCGAGCTCCGTGCAGAAGACCGCATGCACGTGCAGGTTGCCTTGAGCGTCGGCCGCCCCGACAACCGCAACCTCACCGACGTCCCCGGACCCTCCGGCCGCTGTCAGCGCCTCCTCCACATCCTCGGGAAACACGTTCATTCCGGTCGGAAGTGCGATCATGTCTTTTTGGCGCCCGCGTAGAGTGATCCGCCCGCTACCGTCGACCTCCGCGAGGTCGCCGGTCCGGAACCAGCCGTCCTCGGTGAAGGCGTCCCGCGTCGCGTCGGTATTCTGCCAGTAGCCCTTGAAGACGCTACCGCCGCGGACCTGGATCTCGCCAGCGTCGTCGCACCGCAGATCCACTCCGGGCAATGCCCGGCCAACACTGCCGGGGTTGCGATCCAACAAGGTGTTGGAGGCGATCACGGGCGAGCATTCGGTGGCGCCGTAGCCTTGGAGTATCCGGATACCGACCGCCTCCCATGCCTTGTGAAGCTCGGGCGGTAGGTGGGCGCCGCCGCACATGAAGAAGGAGAAGTGGCCGCCGAGTTCGCCGATCACCCTTCTGAAAATCAGCCGGCGAACCGGCAGCGGCAGGCGCCCGGCGAACTGCACCGATGCATCCCAACCCGGCCAGCCGCCCCGCGCGCGTGCCTCCCGCTCGATCCCGACCATCATCAGCTCGAGCATCTGAGGCACCAGCAGCATGGTGGTGATCTTGTGACGCTTGAGCGCCCGGCGGATGACGACCGAGTTCCGGGCCGCCGCGTAATACACCGATCCTCCCAGAAGTAGAGGCATCCCCAGCCCAACGGTCTGCTCGAACATATGCGACAGCGGCAGGACGGAGAGAAGTCGCAAGGGCTCGTCGCTCGGCACGACCGAAAGGATCGCCTGAACATTTGCCGCGAGGTTGCGGTGGGTCAGCATCACGCCTTTCGGAGCGCCGGTCGTCCCGGACGTGAACACGATCTCTGCAAGGTCGTCCGCCTTTGGCCGGCCGCTCGGAGCGCCAGCGCCCTCGGTCGGCAGTTCCGCAAGCGCGATGGTGGCGCCGTCCTGTCGATCCGTCCCAGGCCCTCCGCCGATCCAAAGTCGAGCGTCTGTGAGCCGCGCCACCTCGTCCACGAAACCGGCGGTGCTTCCGGTGTCAATCGGGACCGCGACCAAGCCCGCGCGCATTATCCCATGCAGCGCCAGCGCCGCACGCGGGGAGTTGGGGACGCGAAGCAGAACGCGGTCGCCCGGGGACAAGCCGCGCTCCTTCAGAAGGAACTCCGCGATGCTGTTCACACCCGTCCTGTATTCGGCATAGCTCCAGCGTTCCTCGCGCAGACCCATCCTCATGGACAGAGCGAGCCGATCGGTGCCGAAATGCGGCTCGGCGTCGAAGAGATCGAAGATCGACGTCACGACGCACCCCTGCCATCGGCAAAGCGGCCGGTTCGGAAGATTGAGATGGCGGCACCGAGAGCGTCGTCAGAGGTGCAAACGTCATCTTGGCTCTCCGGAACCTCAAGCACATCGATGGCGTCCGGCACGCACTCCTCGATCGTCCCACGCACCCAGACGAACCGTTCCACGGCCAGGTCAGGCAGCTCATCGGCTAACGCGCACAACACGCAGCTACCCGCGATATGCGGCAGGAAATGAGTTGACTCGTGGTTGTCGAAAACGCGGTCGTCCTTCCGATACCGGGGCAGCTTGGCCGCGCAGTGGTCGAACCCGCGCCGGAAGGGAACCTCCGGGACGAACAAGTCGGCACCGAAACTCCGACCGTGGAATCCCCTCAGACCGGCAATCTTTTCGTCATTTGCCAAAGTCCCGAGCAGGACGACCAGAGCGGTCCCGGGTCTCTCTGCAGCATGGAACGCCATACCACCATCCTGTTGCAGCCGAATGACCTCTGGCAATAGTACTGCCCAGAGGCTCGGCCGAGGAATGATCCGCGTCAACGCTGACCGTAACCTCTGAGGCCCTCGCACGCTCCGCAATCCCCGGGCAGCCGATGGATCAGACCTCCACGCGACCGGCAGGTCAGGATCGTGAGCCGTTTACATGAGACGTGATCCATTCCACACCCGCTTTCGGGTCGTCGGTCAGCAGGACAATGTTCAGACGCTCTTCGTCGATCAGGCGGGCCTTGCTCATCTCACCGCGGAGCAGATCCTCGAAGGGCTTGTAGAATTTGGTCGGCATCACGACGACGGGAAACCGTTGCAACTTGCCGGTCTGGATCAGGGTTGCAACCTCGAAGGCTTCGTCCAGCGTACCGTAGCCCCCCGGCAGGATTACGAAGGCGCAGGAGTACTTGATGAGCATGAGTTTACGGACGAAGAAGTGCTCGAATTCTACGAAGTCATCAAGGTAGGGGTTTGGCTTCTGTTCCTTCGCGAGGCGGATGCTGCAACCCAGGCTGCAGCCGCCGGCGTCCCTGGCGCCACGGTTGGCCGCCTCCATCAGGCCCGGTCCACCGCCCGTCATGACCGCATAGCCGGAGCTGGCCAGCTCGGCGCCGACAGTGCGTCCCAGTTGATACAGGGGATCGTCCTCGGGAATTCGTGCGGAGCCAAAAACCGTGACGCAGGGCGTCGGCACAGACAGGCGCTCGAAGCCCCGCAGGAGTTCCAGGAATATGCCCACGGCGAACTCGACATCTTCCGAACGCCGTCCGCGTCCCGCCATGAAGGCGGCCTCTGCCCCTTCGGCGAGCGACGGCATCGGCCAGTCTTCCAGGGTCTTGCGATCCACCATTCCGCTCTCCATGCCTTCGGCGGCGCCCAGACAGTTTCCAGCCGACCGCACGAAGCAGCAATGACCCAGGTCAATACCGGCAGTCGCGGAACCGTCTAGAAACGCTCCATGCATATGGCCGATCCGCACCATGCTGGAGCCTGACGTCGCGCTGACGGACTTCCTCCTGGCGGGGCAAAACGGGGCATTCGCCGTGCTGCTCCTGCGCCAGAAGACCATAGACGACAGGCTGAGGCGGGCTTTTTCGGCGTTCTTTGCCGCACTGGGCGCATCGGCCCTGTTCGGCGGGATCTGGCATGGTTTCTATTCGTCTGGAGGGACGGACATCGGGCCGTGGGTCTGGCTTGCGACGATGACGGCGCTTGCGATGACCGCGGCAGCGTTGTGGCTGATCGCAGCGGCCTGCCTGCCCTATCGGCCTTGGACAAACCGCCTTCGGACCCTGGCCGGAGTCCAGCTTGTCGCCCAGACACTGATAGCGACCTTCCTGACTGACGCCTTCCTGGTCGGAGCCCTCGGCATGCTCCCCGCCATTGTCATGGTAAGCGCGCTCTACGTCCGCGACTACCTTGCCACCCGCTCGCCGCGCCTCCTAATGGGTCTTGGGGGCCTCGTGCTTGCGAGCGTTTCGACGCTGGTGATCTTCGCCGGCATTTCCCTGCACCCGGTCTGGCTGACGCCGAACGCCCTATATCACCTGCTGCAAGTCGTGGCCTGTTGGATGCTCTTCCTTTCCGTTGGCTCCCTGAACGTTGGATCTCGGTAGCCGATCGGCAGAGGCAGTCACATGTTCGGCTGCTCCAGTACTTCCTGCCGTTTCTCAACTATATTCGCCCGTGTCCAACTCGTCGGGATCCCCAGCGGATAAAGGATCAGGAACACCAGAACCGCCATTTGGAACCAGCTGGCGGCTTTCGCCGGACGTCGCTCAGGCGCCGTCGCCTCGATCCGACGACCCAGGAACCAGAGCAATAACACAAAACCAGCCGCCGCCATTACCAGATTGAAGAACTGGCCGGTGCCAATCCCGAGCCAGGCCGCTTCGTAGTCACGGAAGAGATCCACCAGGAACCTCAGGCCCGCGTAGAGAAAGACGAACAGGCTCATCACGACGCCGCGTCCCGGCGGCCACCGGCCGATCGCCCAGATAAGGATGGGAAGGATGGCGAAATTCTTCGCACTCTCGTAGAGCGCGACCGGGTGCCGGGCCCCTTCGAGGTCGGGATAGACGAAACCCCAGACCATGGTTGTCTGGGAACCGACGACGCCCCCCTCGATGAAATTGCCAAGCCGGCCAACCGCCAGCAGGAACGCCCCCGGCACGACCACTTCATCCAGCAGGGCGATTAGGGAATACCCGCGTACCTTCGCGAACCCCGCCGTCGCCAGGAGCGCGCCCAGCAGGACCCCATGTGACGCCATTCCCCCTTCCCACCAGTTGAGGGCGGCGAGAGGGCGGGCACGGTAGTAGTCCAGTTCATAGACGAATATGTCGAAAACCCGTCCGCCGATCATGACGCCGACGGCAAACAGGATCGAGAAGGCAAACACGTCCCAATCCGTCATCCCCCGTTGATGCCTGCGCGTCCAGAACCAGACGAAGACACCCACGAAGCCGATAGAATAGACCGCGCCGTACCAATAGAGCGACCCCAATGGCGTTGTTGCAATTGCCGGGTTGAAGTCGTGGATCATCGAGTCATACCCCCGTGCTCCACCGTCAATTAGACACTTAAGCAACTGCAACCGCATTGACTTCCATCAATGCGGTCCGTTTCCGACCTCGGCCGTTCCAGGCTCCCGGTCGCATCCTTTGCCGTGGCTTCAGTTTGCGTCCCGAACGGGCTGGACCCGATCCATGACCCACCTGGCGAAGCGGATCTTGAGCGGGCGTGGCGCAATATCGGCCGCGAAGGCGAAGAGCCGGTTGCGCCGGCCCGGCACATACATCCGCTTCCCATCCATCAGGGCTCGATATCCAAGGGTCGCGACGTCTGTCGCGGACATTGTTTTCAGGGGCCATCCGCTGAAGAGCCGCACATCCGTCATCCCGGCCGTTTCGAAAAACGGAGTCGCCATTGGACCCGGGCAGAGACAGCTCACGTCGACGTCGGTATCGCGAAACTCTTCGGCGAGTGCGAGCGAGAAACTCAGCAGATGAGCACGGGTGGCGAAATGCACCGAAACGAACGGCCCGGGAACCAGCGCCGCGATCGAGGACACGTTCAGGATCCGGTTTCTCTGTTCTCGGTCGCGCTTGCCCAGAAAGAGCTTGGACAGCTGCGTCGTGGCGATTGAGTGAACCCGGATCATCTCGATTTCCCTGTCCAGATCCGAGTACTCGAAACGCCCGTAGACATTAAAGCCTGCGTTGTTGAACAATGCGTCGGCAGTCAGGCCAAGGTGCTGTAACCGCTCGAAGGCTCTTGCAGGGGTGTCCGCAAGCGACAGGTCAGCGGCGAGTGTTTCGACGCGCACCGAGTAGCGCTTCGCCAGTTTTGCAGCGCTTTCCTCGAGCAGTGGCCCGTTTCTATCCAGAAGAAGTAGACCGCTGCCATGGGTCGCCAACTGCTCCGCAAACGCGCGGCCCAGTCCGCTTGCGGCGCCGGTCACGATCGAAAGCCGTGGGGCGGAGCCTGTTCGTTGGTCTGGCGCGCGCATTCGTCCTCCAACAGTGTCAGTTCCTAGCCTCGGGACAATGTACAGTTGCCGCTCTTGCAGAAGGTGCGGCATTCGCGTGGAACGGTCAGCCTAGTAAAAGCTAAGCTCTGCCAGCGAAACATCCGCCGTGTGATCCCTGCCATAGGCCACAAGCCCAACCGAAAGGATCGTTTCTGGCGACACACGGCTCGGCAGAAGGCTTCCAGATGGCTTGAAAGCCGACCAGGGCAGCCTGACTTCACGCCAGTCCGGCCCCGTCTCGAAGCCTGCCTGGTAGAATTGCCACGGGAGCCGGGTGGAACGCGTTCGCAGGTGAATGAAGTAGCGTTCACCGTTGCCCCGAACACGCAGGACAAGACCTTGGTGATCCTTCTCGAGCGCATCGATCTTCGTCCGGACTTGTATGAAACCGCCCCGGTTCTTGGTGCTCACTTCTCCGGTTAGGCGAATGAAGCTCTGACCGTTTTCGGTGCTTGAGTTAGATTGTCCTTGTGACACTCCCCCCATCACGTTGTCGGAGACATAGGTCCAAGTCCGATCCGAAGCCACGTTCATTTGCCCGGCCATCGCGTTATCACACATCACTGTGGACGCGACGAAAGCAAACGTGATCGCCCAAGTCGTTTCTCTGATCATAGCCTGAGACCTTGTTGTGCATACTATCATATCATGTAGGCCGGCCCGACGGTTTGTCGTATTTCGCGGGGTTGCTACATTCCTGCATTGGAGGTGGTCCAAATGGACATGCGCGTGATTCTAGTACTCTTGGCGACTGCGAGTGCAAACGCCGTCTCGGGACAGGTCACGGACCCGGATGTCGGGCGGGAAATCTATTTGTCCTACTGCGTGCAGTGCCACGGCTTCGATGCAGAGGGAGCCGGACCAATGGCGGAAATCCTTGCGGTCGAAACACCGGACCTGACACTACTTGCCAAACGAAACGAGGGCTTTTTTCCGACCTCCGAAGTTGCCATGAAGATCGATGGTCGGGCGCAAGTGCTGGCGCATGGCGGAGACATGCCGCTCTTCGGGCCGCTTTTCGACGCCGGCCCGACTGTGACGATAAGATTGTCGAGCGGGCAGCCTATGATGATGAGCCGGACGCTGGCCGATCTGGTCAGCTATCTGGAGACCTTGCAGGCGCAATAACGTCCTTTCCCCGTTCTGTTTGCGAGCCATCTCCCTCCCACTTTTTCGCTGAAGTAGCGGCTCTGCTTTTAGGGGCCTCCACGATATTCCTACCCTGAAGGGACGTGACCGTTCGCAACTCATTGGTACGCCGGGCGTGGTGGTCGTCTTCAGAGTTTTCGGAGGCTTGAAGAGACAGGCATACCCTCGCCGGCATTTCCACTGTTGCCGCCACGCTGTACTGACGAACGGGTGCTACGTGGCCCTTTGCTCCGGGCTGCCGCCGACCGCCATGCGCACCGCTTGCCGGAGGGCTTCAACCTGGCGCCGCTTGGCCTGCTCCACGCGGGAGAGAATGCCAATAGGACGGATGATCGCCGGTGCTGGCATCTGGCGCAGTGCGATGATGCCTTTGTACCCTGTGGTCATCGCGGATCTGGGCAAGATGGCAATGCCACAACCACCGGCAACAAGGTCGAGTGCCGTGGTCGTGCGGTGAACTTCGAACGTCCAGAAATGTCCCCGCCGGGCACGGGCCATGGCGTCGTCGATCAGGAGCCTGTTGCCGGTGCCGCGTGCTGGCAGGACCAGCGCTTCGTTCGCGAGATCATGCCAGCCGATGTCCTGAGCGCCCGTCAGGGCATGCGTCGCCGGGAGGGCGAGCACCATAGGGTCATCGAAGAGCGGCTCGAATTCGGTGTTTCGCTCCTCGACAGGTACCGAGCAGATCCCGAAATCCGCATCTCCCTGGCTGACCGCCTCGGCGACCTCATGTGCTGTCATATCCAGAAACCGTATGCGGGCGGAGTTGCCTGATCGCCGGAATAGCCGGATCGCATCCGGCATGAGCCGGGACACCACGGTCGGGATGGTCGCAATTGTCACGACCGCATTGCGTTGATGCGCGAGGGCTACGCTTTCATCCCGCATAGCCAGCGTGGTTTCGCGGGCATCTTCGAGGATGGCCTCGGCCCGGGTTTTCAACCGTTTTGCCGCCAACGTCGGCTTTACCGCCCGCGTGGTGCGCTTAAATAACTCCGAGTCGAGCGCTGTTTCGAGTTTCTGGATCCGGCGCGTTACGGCCGATTGGGACAGGCCAAGATCCCTGCTCGCCGTGTGGAACGAACCGGATTCCAGAACGGCAAGAAAGGCTTCGAGATCACCGAAATCAAAATTGATGCGCATGTCGCAATAATTCTCCACAAACCAACATTGGTCAAATCAAAACCGGATTGATAGCTGAACGTCAGCAAGGGAAACGACGATGACCAGCCAGTATGACATCGTGGTGATTGGTGGCGGCAACGCGGCGCTCTGTGCGGCCATGACGGCTGCCGAAGCCGGGGCTCGCGTGTTGATCCTCGAGACCTCACCGAAAGCCTATCGCGGCGGAAACTCACGCCACACACGCAATTTCCGCTGCATGCATGGCGGGCCGCTGGGACCACTGGTGGAGGACTACAGCGAGGAAGAATACTTCGCCGACCTTCTGAAGGTGACCGGCGGCAAGACCGACGAACACCTCGCCCGGCTCGCCATTCGGACATCGGAAGAATGCCTGCCCTGGATGGAGGAGCACGGCGTGCGCTTCCAGCCGTCGCTCTCGGGCACGCTGTCGCTGGCGCGAACAAACGCCTTCTTCATGGGCGGTGGCAAGAGCCTCGTGAACGCCTACTACCGCACTGCCGAAAAACTCGGAGTGGACGTGCTCTACGAGGCCCATGTCACCCATCTTGAACTGGACGGAGACCAGATCACCCGCGTCGACTACACCCACAAAGACCAGCAACACCGGACCGAACCCAGGTCCGTGATCGTCGCCTCGGGCGGGTTTCAGGCCGACACGGACTGGCTCACCCGCGCATGGGGCGAACCGGCGAAGAACTTCCTCATCCGCGGTACGCCCTACAATCGCGGCGTCGTCCTCGCGGATTTGCTGGCGCAGGGCGTGAGCCAGGTTGGCGACCCGACACAATGCCACGCCGTTGCCATCGACGGGCGGGCGCCAAAATTCGACGGCGGGATCGTCACCCGGCTCGACTGCGTGCCTTTCTCCATCGTCGTCAACAAGTACGCAGAACGCTTCTACGATGAAGGCGAGGATGTCTGGCCCAAGCGCTACGCGATCTGGGGCCGTCTCGTAGCCAACCAGCCGGACCAGGTGGGCTATGTGATTATCGACGCGAAGTCGCTGGAGCTCTTCATGCCCTCCGTTTTCCCGCCGCTGAAGGCGGATACGCTGGAGGAACTCGCGGGAATGATGGATTTGCCTGCGGACAAGCTGCACAGCACCGTTGACACATTCAACACCGCCTGCGGCGATACCTCGGCATTCCACCCGACAGAACTCGACGGCGTCGCCACCACGGGCATTGAGCCGCCCAAGACCAACTGGGCCCGCCCGATCACCGAGCCGCCGTTCTATGGCTATTCGCTGCGCACCGGCGTGACCTTCACCTATCTCGGGCTGAAGGTGGACGACAACGCCCAGTGCTCCACCGAGCACGGCAAGATCAGGAACCTCTGGGCCGCTGGCGAGACCATGGCCGGCTCGATTCTCGGGCAGGGCTATCTCGCCGGTTTCGGCATGACCATCGGGACCGTCTTCGGACGCATCGCAGGACGGGAGGCCGCCGCTTATGCCGCGTGATCTGATCCAGGAAGCCCGCCGGCAGGCGGAGATCTGCAACGCCTGCCGCTATTGCGAAGGCTATTGCTCGGTCTTTCCCGCGCTGCATCAGGAGCGCTTCTTCACCGACGGCAACCTCACCCAGCTTGCCAACCTCTGCCACAATTGTCGCGGCTGCTACTATGCCTGCCAGTATACCGCGCCGCACGAGTTCGACCTGAACCTGCCCAGGGCGCTTGCAGAGGTGCGACGGGAGAGCTGGGAGCGTCATGCGTGGCCGGCCTCCGTTGCCCGGAAGTTCCACTCCAATGGCACCTACATTGCCGCCGCACTGGTTGCGGGCTTCGCGCTCCTCTTCCTGGTGATCCATACCTTGGGCTCGGACGGTGGTGGCGAGGGCTTCTATGCGGCGCTTTCTCACAATGCGATGGTAGCGGTTTTTGCCCCGGCATTCCTGTTTCCTCTGGTCAGCATTGCGGTGAGCCTGCGGAAGTTCTGGAAGACAATCGGCGGCGAGCGCATTCGCCTGGTGCACATCGCGGGTGGGCTCGGCATGGCCGCCAAGATGAAGGACCTTGCCGCAGGTCATGGCGACGGCTGCAACTTCGAGGAGGAAGACCGTTTCTCCCACGCTCGCCGCTACGCACATCAGTTGGTGATGTATGGTTTCCTGCTCTGCTTTGCCGCAACGAGCGCCGGCACCATCATGCACTACGGGTTCGGATTACATGCGCCCTATGGTTTCTTTTCTCTGCCGAAACTCCTTGGCATCCCCGGCGGCCTGATGCTGGCTGGGGGCACCGGGTGGATGGTCAGGCTCAAGCTCGCATCTGATCGCCATGTGGGCGACCAGAATGCTTGGGGCGGCGACATGGGCTTCATCCTTTTGCTCTGTTTCGTCGCCGTGAGCGGGCTGGTGCTCTACGCCGTCGGCGGCACCGGTTTGATGCCGCTCCTGCTCGCCCTGCACCTCGGTTCGGTCCTGAGCTTCTTCCTGCTCACCCCCTTCACCAAGATGGCCCATGGCTTCTACCGCCTTGCCGCGCTGGTGCGGGATGCTCAAAGGAAAAGTGAGCACAGCAATCTGAGTTCCATGCTTTCGAGGCACATGGACCCGATAGCAGGGAAGGAAAACAGAACCTAGGGCGCCCCGATACTCCGTCCGGCCTGCCATTGCCTACGATGCAATTCGTCCGCTATGGCGACGAGGCCTGAAGCGAGAGGAATGCGGGATGACATTCGAAGTCTGGTTGGTTTACGTCGCAACGGTTCTGGCCCTGATGAGCACACCTGGCCCGAGCCAACTTCTCATGCTCTCCAACAGTGCAGCACATGGTTTCCGACGTTCACTGGCGACTGCCGCGGGAGACCTGACTGCAAACGCCTTGCAAATGCTGGCGGCAGGACTGGGCCTTGCGGCGGTCATCGCTGCCTCCGGCGTGGCGTTGACGGTCATCAAATGGGCCGGCGTGGCCTATCTGATCTGGCTTGGCATTCGCATGATCCGAAAAGCCGATCCGACTGACCCGCATCTTGGGGAACAGCGACCGGAGGTGCCACAGAGGCACCTTTGGCTCCAGGGTTTCCTGACATCTGCCGCCAATCCGAAGGCCGTCGTGTTCTTCGCGGCGCTGTTCCCGCAGTTCATTCAGCCCGACGCACCGTTCTGGCCTCAACTCCTCGTATTGTCAGCAACCTACATCGTCATGGATGGCTGTTTTCTTTCGGTGTACGGGGCGGGTGCGAGTTGGGTATCGGCGCGTTTCAAGGGACCCGCCAAGGCCTGGATCGAACGAATAGGCGGTGGGTTCATGATTATCGCGGCCGTTCTTCTTGGATTGAAGTCCGTCGTTCGATAGTCGCTTACCAAACGCACTGAACTAACGAATTCTCTAGGATCAGATGTATGTCCAAGGGCCACGATGCGGCAGTCATCAGCGCTGTCTGATCTGAGTTGTCATAATGAGTTCGTACGAAAACCGACCTTTAACAAAGCTCACCATCGCACACGTTGAAGCCAGTTTTTTCGCACGGCGCTCACGTCCACGAGATAGGTGGGTGACCAAAGTGCATGAATGCCTGCGATCAAGGCTCCAAGAGAGCCGGTCATGTCTCAGTTAGGCTTTTCCGGCAAACGCTTTAGCGCACCGGCCACGCTTCTCAGGAGTGAGAGCCGGGACCCTATCGGCCGCCGGCGATATTCCGGTGCCGTTGCTGGTCGGCCTGATCACCGTAGGGGTAGACATTGTGCTGCGGCGCGCTGACGGTGTTCAGCAGGTCCAGATCCTCCGGAGATAGTTTCAGGTCGGCCGCCGCGAGGTTGTCGGCCAGCTGGGTCTGATTGCGCGCGCCGATCAGGACGGATGTCACCGCCGGACGTTCCGCCAACCAGGCCAACGCGACCTGCGCCATTGGGCGACCGTTTCGTTCGGCAACCCGCGCGACGGCGTCGATGATGGCCCAAGTGCGCTCCTGAGCCGCCCGCGGCCCATAGGCCTCCATGCCGCGGTCCGGGTCCTCGCCAAGCCGCGTCGCGCCGCTGGGAGGCTCGTCCCGGCGGTACTTTCCGCTGAGCCAGCCGCCGCCCAGGGGCGACCATGGCAGGAGCCCGATCCCGGCATCGAGTGCGGCGGGCACGATCTCGAACTCGATGTCGCGCACCAACAGGTTGTACTGCGGCTGCAAGGTGACCGGAGCACAGAATCCTGCGGCCCTGGCCACGTGCACGGCCTTGGTGAGTTGCCAGCCCAGGAAGTTGGAGAAACCGTAATGGCCGATCTTGCCGGCGCTGACCGCATCATCGAGGAAGCGTAGCGTCTCCTCGATCGGTGTCAGCGCGTCCCAGGCATGCATCTGGTAGAGATCGATGAATTCGACCCCCAGCCGCTTGAGCGACGCGTTCAGCGCCTTGTGCAGGTGGACGCGCGACAGGCCGAGATCGTTCG
The DNA here is from genome assembly GCF_001509585.1 of Tropicimonas marinistellae. Taxonomy (GTDB): domain Bacteria; phylum Pseudomonadota; class Alphaproteobacteria; order Rhodobacterales; family Rhodobacteraceae; genus Tropicimonas; species Tropicimonas marinistellae. The sequence continues at coordinate 242,906 of NZ_LNCI01000007.1, forward strand.
GACCATCTCCCATCGGGAAGCGCGCCTTGGTCGTCAGAATGACCTTGTCGGCATCGGCCGAATGATCTGCCAGCCACCGGCCGACGATCTCTTCGGACAGGCCTTCGCTGTAGACATCCGCGGTATCGATGAAATTGCCGCCTGCGGCGACATAGTCGCTCATCAGCTTTCGCGATGTTTCCTCGTCGGCCTCGTCGCCGAATGTCATGGCACCCAGCGCAAGATGTGACACGACTGCGCCGCTGCTACCAAGTTTCCGGTACTGCATTTTAGGTTCCTCTCGTTTCATGGAGATTTAGCCGCGCACGCAACCCGTACAAAGCGGATAATCCCCGGCGCTTCGCGGACGTTTGCCTCCATCACCGCGATCGCGAAACACGTCGACTTCGTGTGCTGGTGCGAGCCCAGGCAGAAGGAGCTGGCGCCGCCATGGTTGGACCTTTAGGCGTCCTCCGGTTGGAAGAGATGCGCGCGAGCGGGATCGAAGGTAAGGCTAACAGTCTCTTCTGGCTTGAAAATCGCATCCTCCGGCAAGGCGGCAACAAGCTTGGAGCCATCGGTCAGGGTTAGGTCGAGGATGGTTTCCGTCCCGAGCCGTTCCGTGATCGAAACCGTGCCGTGCAGTTTCCCGGCAGACGGGTCATGCGACGGGTCGAGATATTGCGGTCGGATGCCAAGGATCAACTTGTCGCCCGGCTTGGCCTGCGTATCCGTCGCAATCTCCACCGGGTCAAGCGAGCCATTCTGCACGATATGCCCGGTTGCGGTGCTTTCGGCGACCGTAACGTCGAGCAGGTTCATCGCGGGCGAACCGATGAAACGGGCAACGAAGAGATTGGCTGGTTTGTGGTAGAGTTCCATCGGCGCGCCGATCTGCATCACCTTGCCGTCCTTGAGCACGACGATCTTGTCGGCGAGAGTCATCGCCTCGACCTGATCGTGGGTCACGTAGATCATGGTCGCGTCGAGCTGCTTGTGCAGTTTCCCGATCTCCATCCGCATATCCATCCGGAGCGCAGCGTCGAGGTTGGAGAGCGGCTCGTCGAAGAGGAAGACAGCCGGTTTGCGCACAATGGCCCGGCCGATGGCGACGCGTTGGCGCTGCCCGCCCGAAAGCTGGCTCGGGCGGCGGTCCAACAGGTGCTCCATCTGAAGGATGCGAGCGGCTTCGTTCACCCGCTCGTTCCATTCGTCCTTCTTCACACCCTCAATGGTCAGACCGAATCCGATGTTCTCTCGCACCGTCATGTGCGGAAAGATCGCGTAAGACTGGAACACCATGGCGATTCCGCGTTCCTTGGGCTGGACCTCGTTGACCTGGCGGTCGCCGATATAGAGATCGCCCCCTGAGATGTCCTCCAGCCCGGCGATCATTCGTAGCAGGGTGGACTTCCCGCAGCCCGACGGCCCGACGAAGACGGTGAACTCGCCATCGGCGATTTCGATATCGACACCCTTGATAACGTGGGCCGAGCCGTAGCTTTTCTGTAGATTTTGCAGGGACAGGTTTGCCATTGATTTACTCCCCCGTGACGCTGTCGGGCGCCGTGAATGTCAGATTTCCGTTCGTGTCCTGCCAGAGCGGGACGGGATCGAGGATGTAGCCGCCGAAATCCTCGCGACCGCCGTCCGCAAAGCCTAGGATCATCAGGCCAGCCGCCGTATCCAGGATGCGCGCCGCGTAGCGCTTGCAGGGCACGTCTCCGTCGAGAAATGGCGCGTCAGGAAGTTGGAACGGGCCGCGCGGGCTGTCGGAAATCAGGTAGTGATTGCCGGTAACCGGTTTGTCCCATTTCTCTTCCTGCGCCCGGGACCAATGCCCGGCAGAAGTGCAGAAGAGGCAGTACCAGAGACCGTTCACTTCGAAGACCTGCGGGACTTCGAGCTGCCCATAGGTTCCGGTCGCAAGGAGCGGCGGCTGCAACTCCCAGGTCACAAGATCGGGCGAGGTCGCAAAGCCGATGGTCCCGCCAGCATTACCTTCGTCGACACCGGCATGGCGGGCGGTGAAATACATCAGCCAACCCTCCCCTTCCGGGTCCTTCATCACCCATGGGTCGCGCATCGCTCGGTCGTGCCAGAAACCAACCTGATGCTCGGCCTCGTAGTACCGCGCGTTTTGTCCAGTGAGGTCGAGGCAAAGACCGTCGCCCACACGCTGCCAGGAATGCATGTCGGACGACGTGGCATGACCAATCCGCTGGTAAAGCCCCTCCTCCGAGCGTTTCGCACCGGTATAAAAGAGGTGCCACAGCCCGTCGTCATCCTGCACCACGGAGCCTGTCCAGGTCGTGTAATCGTCCCAAGCCTCGCCCTCGGCCGGCCGGAAACAGGTGCCAAGATGGGTCCAGTTGACGAGGTCGTCGGAGACCGCATGCGCTTGGCTCACGTTGAAGTGGCGCAGGTCCGGGTCGCCGAGTGACTTGTCGGCCTGGAGGAAGTAGCCATGCCACTTCTCTCCGTCGTGGGCATACCAGCTGTCCCAGATCCACTTGTCGTCGAGTTGGAGTGTCATGCGGTTATCCCTTGACGCCGGTCGAGGCGATGGAGGCGATGAAGGCGCGTTGCAGCACGAGGTAGAACGCCAGCACCGGTACGGTGATCATCGTCAGGTAGGCCATGACCTCGCCCCAGGCGATCTGGAGTTGGAAGAAGTACTGCAAGCCAACCATCACCGGGCGGTAGGTTTCCGATTGCACCGATATCAGCGGCCAGATGTATTGCTCGTTGTACATCTTCAGTGTCTTCAGGATCGCGCCGGTGGCGATCACCGGGCCAGAAAGCGGCATCACCACGCGATAGTAGATCTGCCACCATGTCGCCCCTTCGACCCTTGCTGCCTCTATGAGTTCGCGGGGCAGATCCTTGAAGTACTGCACGAAAAGGAAAACCGTGAGCGCATCGGCAATCCAGGGGATGATCTGCACCCGATAACTGTCGAGCCAGCCGTAGGTGACGCCCTCGACCCCGATCCACGGCAGCTTGGAGACCAGCAGAAGGAGCGGAATCGCAATGGTCTCAAAGGGGATGATGAGGGTCGCGAGGATCACGGAAAGGAGCGCGGCGCGACCGAACCATTCGAGATAGGTGAAGGAGAAGGCCGCAAGCGAGCAAAGAAACAGTGACAGCGATACCGTGATGACAGTCACCAAGACCGAGTTGAAGACAAACTTCCCGATCGGCGCGCGTTCGAAGGCCGCGAAGTAATTGTCGAGGCTGATATCGCCCACCGGCAGGAAGGCTCGCAGGCTGCCGGTATCGGTCAGAAGCTGCTGATCGGGTTTCAGCGACGACACGATCATGAAGACGACCGGAAAGATGAACACCAGCGCCACGAGGCCGAGCACGAGGTAGCGGGTGACGAGGCGCAGGCCCCTGTTGGACGGATCGATGGCAGCCATCAGTTTTTCTCCCGCGTCAACCAACGTTGGATAAGAGAGATCGACAGAACGATAAGGAACAGGATCACCGAGATCACCGAGCCGCCCGAGATGTCCTGCTTGCCATAGCCGCGTTCCACGGCCTGGAAGACGAGCGTCTGGGTGCTGTCGAGCGGACCGCCGCTGGTCATCACGTCGATCTGGGCGAAGATCGCGAACGCCTGCATGGTGATGACGATGAGGATCAGCACGGCGGTGTTGCGCAACCCTGGCCAGGTTACGTATTTGAAGGTTTGCCAGGCGCTGGAGCCTTCGATCCGCGCTGCCTCGTAGAGCACTGGGCTGATCGTTTGCAGGCCCGACAGCCAGATCACCATGTGAAAGCCCACCGCCTGCCAGATCGACATGGCGATAATGGCCCCGAGCGCGGTCGAGGGTTGGCCCAGCCAGTCAACCGGTTCGAACAAACCGAACGTCAACGCACCCAGGATATTGTTCAAAAGGCCGTTGTCGCCGGAATAGATGAATCGCCACAGCAGAGAGACGACAACAATCGAGATGACCACCGGCATGAAGTAGATTGTCCGGAAGACGTTGATACCGCGGAGTTTCTGGTTGATGAGCAACGCCAGCAGGAGCGCGAGCGAGGCTTGCAGCGGCGCGACAATCACCACGAAGGTGAGCGTGTTCTTCAACGCCTTCACAAAGACCACGTCCTTGGCGAGCACAACCTTCGCGTTGTCGCCCGAACTCCAGCGGAACCATTCGCGCATTCCGTCGAGATGCGGATAGTCCGGGTTCTTACGGGTGTAGTTGCGGACGCGCGGATACTGGATCTCTCCATCCTGACCGCGCAGGATCTCGCCCGCATCGTTTCGTTCCGGCTCCAGAGTGATCATGCCCACGCCAAGCAGGTTTTTGTAGTTGGCCAGCCCGACAAATTCGGTGGGGTTCGGCGAGACCAGGCGCTGGTTGGTGAGCGACAAGCCGAAGGCGAAGAAGAACGGAACGACGATGAAGAGGGCAATGAGGCCGAACCCGGGCAGCGCAAATGCCCATCCGGCACTATTCGATTGTGTGAGCTTCGACGCCATGGTCGGCCCCCCTTGAAGTTTCCGGTGGGCCCTGCCGCTTGGCAGGGCCCGATTGGGTGGAAAATTGGGTTAGTGGCCGTAGCCGCCATTCTTCGCGATATCGGCGTCAATCTCGTCCACTGCGGCATCGAGCGTGTCGATCACATCGCCCCCGTTGGCGATATCCGACAGCGCTTTTTCGAAGACCTTGGCCGCGACAACATAGCCGGGCGTGACCGGGCGCACGAGCGCCTGGGCTTCGGACAGGCCGTAGAACACCTCCATCGGTGCGCCCTCGGCATAGTACTTGGACTGCGCCGCCGCCGTGGGGGTAGCCGGCACGAGACCCAGCGTATCCGAGAAGGCGGCGGTATACTTGTCCTGCATCAGGTGCTCAATGAAGGCGGCGGCGCCGTCGGGATGCGCAGAGGTGGCCGAGATGCCGAATTGCCAGGAACCTGCGCCAATGGTCGAGCCATTACCGAAGTCCGGTGCGGGCAAGAACAGCGTGTCGTCGCCGAACGCATCGAGGACCGGCGTCGCGGCCCAGTTGCCGTTCCAGGACATAGCGTACTTTCCGTCGATCAGGCCGGTGTCGCGCACGGCCGGGTCCTGGCTGGTACCGGGGGCGTAGTCGTTGGCGAAGAGCGACTGCCACCACTCGCCAAAGGCGATGGCCGCGTCACCGTTAAGCACGCCGTCGGCCGACTGGTAGTCATCACGGTTCACGATGTCGCCGCCAAAGCTTTGCAGGAACGGGCTGAAGGCATAGGGATACCATTCGCCGGTCCAGGCCGTGCCGAGATCGAGCGGGTAGTCGAAGTCGCCCGAGGCCTTGATCGTCTCCAGCGCAGCGTTGAACTCCTCCAAGGACCACGGCTCTTCCAGCGTCGGCACGCGGATACCGTATTTGTCCAGCGTCGACTGTCTGGTCATGATCGCCACGGCGGCATCCCACAAGCCGACCGAGTAGATCTCGCCGTCCCAACGGCCAACGGTGGACGGTAGGAAGTTCGACACTAGCGTTTCGTCGACTTGCAACGGCTGCAGATACCCGGACCAGGCCCAGTTGGGCATGACGGGTCCGTCAATATCGAGAATATCGGGCAGGTTGCCGGCCAACGCCGCGGCCACGACCGAGTCATTATAGGCGATCTGCGGGAAGCTCTCGACAACGACCGTCCAGTCGCCCTGCGCGTTGTTGAAGTCTTCGATGGCACCGTTGAGCACGGCGGCCTCCTCCTCATTGCCTGCGCCGTGGTACCAGAGTGCCAGTTCGGTCTGCGCGAGGGCCGCGCCAGAGACCGCTGCATAAGCAACAATTGCTCCAGAAATGGTGAGTTTCATTCGGTATCTCCTCCCGGTTGAATTTAGTTCGTATCGTCAGCGTCGATCGGCAGCACGGAGCTGCGCCAGAAGACCGGCCCGTAGACCAAAGTGGGGTCTTCGGGTACGGCATCGTCATTTGAGAGCATTGAGAGCAGGCGTCGCGCTGCTGCCTCGCCCAGGGCGAGATAGGGAAGCTCAGCCGTCGTAAGCGGCGGATAGAGCGACTCGGAAATCAGACGGTAATTGTCGAAACCCGCTATGGACATCTGGCCGGGAACTTCGATGCCCCGTGATCTCAGGATCCCGTAGGTTTGCATCGCAAGTTTGTCATTGCCGCAGCACAGCACGGTCGGCGGATTGGCCAGCGATAGCATATGGTCGATAGCCTGTTCGAGTTCCGCCGTCTCGCCTTCGCGCCACTCGGCCTCTGCGGTTCGTACGAGGTCCGGATCGAAAGGCAGCCCGGCAGCTTCGAGCGCGTCCCGGTAGCCGGAACGCCTTAGTTTGTCGGCCAGCAACTCCACCGGCAGGGCCAAATAGCCGATACGCCGATGACCAGCGCGGATGATATCCGCGACGAGGTCGCGCTGGCCGGCCCGGTCGTCTGGCAGGACGGCGGGCGTTCCGGCGTCGTCGAAACAGTTTGCCAAGACCAGTTTCTGGCCGGTCGGGATCGGAGGCAAATCGACCTTCTGATGATGTTTCGCAACATAGATCAGCCCCTCCACCCTATACTGAAGGAATGTCCGGATCAGGCCGGAAACCGCATCCGCCCGCCCGCCGGTATCCGCGATCATCAGCGTCTTTCCGGAGCTTGCCATCACCTGCTGAATGCCCTGAAGGATCGGTAGGTCGGGCAGGCCGCCCGGCTTGCCATCCGCCTCGGCGCCGGAAATCGCCCCTGTGATCAGCCCGACTATCCCGGACTTGTTCGAGCGCATCATCCGCGCGGCAACCGAGGGAACATACCCCAACTCGGCCATTGCCGCCTCGATCTTCTCGCGGGTTTTCACGTTAACCGGCGCATCGCCGTTCAGAACTCGGGAGACCGTCTTGGCAGAGACGCCGGCCGATTTGGCGACATCGTGAATCGTAGCCATTTCGGCACCTCCCCATGAACGATTCGCCAATGTCATCGATGACATGACACCGTTGTCATAACGTAAGGTCGGCCAGCGTGTCAATCTTCCTGATGACTGCTTGAAACGGTGCAATCGACTTGAGACGAAAAAAGCCAGCGACAGGGGTTACTGGCTTTCGTTTTCAAACTCTTGGCCCAGAGGAAGCATCAGGCTCTCTTGGCGAATCTCCGTCCCGCCAATAGATCCTCGATGATGCGAGCCGTATCGATCGATTGCGATAGAGGCATGGCGGGACTCTCCGTCAGGCCGGCATCCAGACAGCGTTGGACCTCGACAACTTCGTGCGCATAGCCGTTCCCGTCCGGCTCCAGGTCAAGAATCTCGCTGGTGCCCTCGGCCACGATCTCGATCCGGGTGGGGCGATAGAGCGGCGGCGATATCCGGATATGCCCCTTGCTGCCGAACACTTCGGACACCACCGGCATGTCACCGGCAAAGCCACAGGAAAGCTGCCCAAGCGTGCCGGAAGCGAAGCGGACATTGAGCAACGAGAGTATGTCCACGCCTGTTTCGCCGCGACACATCTCGGCCTCTGCCCTGACAATATCGCCCATGAGGTACTGGGCCACCGCCAACGGATAAACCCCAAGATCCAGCATAGCACCGCCGCCAAGCGCGGGATTGAACAGGTTGGGCCAATTCAGAGGGTCCCTCCAGACGACTGCGTTGGCCCGGATCAGGAACGGCTCCCCGATGCGGCCCTCGGCAATGACCGCCTTCGCCTGCTTCAGAGCAGGGAGGAAGCGGGTCCACATGGCCTCCATCAGGAACAGCCCCTTTCCACGGGCCGTCTCGACGCAAAGCTGCGTATCGGCCGACGAACTGGTCATCGGCTTCTCACAGAGAACGTGCTTTCCCGCTTCGAGGCAGGCCAGGACATTCTCAGGATGCAAGGCGTTCGGGGTGGCGACATAGACAACGTCCACATCGGAATCGGCCTGGAGCGCTTCATAGCTCCCGTAGGCACGTTGGACTCCCCATTTCTGCGCAAAGTCCTCGGCCTTCGTCAGGTCGCGCGATGCAACGGCAAGGCGTTCGGCGCCGGGCACCTGCGCAAGCGCCTCCGCCATCGAACCGGCGATATTGCCGGTTGCCAGTATCCCCCACCGCCAGTTCATTCGAGCATCTTCAACGGTTTGACCGCTGCCGCGAGACTTGCCACGTGGGCGGGGTTTGCGGGTTTCAGCTTCCGCTCAGGGCGTCCTTCCAGGATGGCACGAACATCATCCACGATCATGTCGCCGATCGGCTGCCGCCCACCCGGTACCGCCGCCGCACGATGCGGCGAAAGGATCACGTTGCGAAGATCGCGGATCGGATCGTCGAGAAGGATCGGTTCATCGGGAAAGACGTCGGTGGCAAACCGGATCTGCCCTGTCTTCGCAGCGGCAACCATCGCCGGAAAGTCCACGCAATGGGCGCGGCTGATGAGTACAACGAGCGTCCCGGCCCGGATTTTTCCAACCAGTTCGGCCGAGATCATCGCCTCGTTCTCCGCCGTCGGCGACGCCGCAATGACCACGACGCGGTTTTGTGTCATGACCTCTTCGAGTGCAACCAGCGGTACGCCGGCTTCGTTTTCGGAAAGCCAAGGGTCATACGCTTGGACGACAGGCGCGAACGAGGCAAGCAACCTGTGCGTTTCCCGCGCGATTGCACCGTAGCCGACGAACCCGACCTTCTGGCCGTAGAGCGTGAAATCCGTGAGTGGGTTATCAGCGAGCCAGTTTTCCGACCGCCGGCGGAAATTTTCATGTTCGGACACCAGCCCGCGTGCGCCGGCGACAATCATACCGAGCGCCATTTCGGCGACCGAGTACATGAAGCCGGGCATGCAGGAGAGGACCTCGATCCCACGGTCGAAGCAGGCGGTGTAGTCGAGGCCGGCCTGAAATGCGCCGGACACCTCGATTGTGGCTTTCAGGTTCGGGGCGGTGGTGATCAGCTCGGACGTCAGCTCGGGCTTGCTCGCCACAAGAAAGGTCGCACCCGGCAAGGCCTTCTCCAGCTTCCTGCGATCCATCCGCCAGTTCTGTCCACCAACGATCTCGCACATCTGGCCGAGTTCGTCATAGGAAGTAGGGCTGAACAGCTCTTCGACCTGTCGAAAATGCTGGTCGAGTATGAGACGAGGTTTCGGCATGATACTCCTCCAATCCGAGCAGAAGCGACCTGTCAGTACGCTGTTCGGGCCAGCATCGGCCGCTGCTCGACGATCGCCGACTCGGCCATGACACCGATGACATGTTATCGATGTCATCCCCCGATTCACTAAATAAGTCAATCCGCCGCTGAGATTCGGGCCGGTCAGGGCGAAGCGAAGAGTAGAGCTGACCGTCGCCGGGGGAAGAAATTGATGCGCTTTGCTCCTCCGTCGGAATGGCGAAGAAACCGCCATGCTTTTTGCCGGGAGGCCGGTTTGGGAACAGCGCTTGTTCGAGTTTCACCATCATGTTCGGTTCAACTGCTGGCGAAATCACGGCTGCCGCGACACAACGTTCCGACACCGCACCGCCTCTCACATCTGCCGCACGGATTTGCGAAATCCAGCAGGTGTGATCCCCACGTGGTTGAGAAAAACACGGTGGAATGCCGGAACATCGCCATAGCCGACCGCCGCCGAAATCTTGGCAACACTGTCATTGGAATCCGCCAAGAGGGATTTGGCCTGCTCAATGCGTTGTTTCTGCATGTAGGTCGTCAGGCTGAGACCCGTGGCATCCGTGAACCGTCGTTGCAGGCTTCGCGGGGACAAACCCACCAGAGCGGCCAGATCTGGAACTGGCAGCCGGGTCTGAATGCCTTTCTCCAGGATCTGTTGCGCGCGCAAAACCATGGCGTCGCCGTGGTTTGTGATCGGATTGAAGCGTTGGAAGCGTCTCTGGTCCCGTCGCCCGGGATCGACAACGAAGTGGCGGGCGGTTGCAAGCATGGCGTCGTGCCCGGACAGTCGTTCGATCACGATGAGTGCGAGGTCGATCCAGGCCATCAAGCCGCCGGCCGTCACGAGATCGGTGTATTCGATCACCAACCTGTCTGTATCGACATTCAGGTCCGGCCATTGCTTGCGGATCTCGGATCCAATTCCCCAGTGAGTCGTCACCGCCCGGCCAGCGTCGAGTTGCGCCGCAGCAATCCACGTAACGCCGACGCAGGCGGAACAAACAAGAACACCGTCTCTGGCGCAGCTTCGAAGCCACTCGGGTATCCATGGCGCGGTTCCCGGATCCGGCTGGTGCGCAGCGGGCGGAAGGATGATCGCTCCCGCTGAATCAGCCTTCTCTGCTTCCTGCGCAACCAGGGTCGGTGATAAACCGGCAAAGCTCAGCATGTCGGAGAGGCCCAAAACGGACGATTGCATCGCGCCGGGATAGGCCAGGATGACGGGTGAGGATCGTTTGGGCACGATATTGGCGTATTCTGCAAATTTATTGTCTTCTGCGACAATAGCTGCGGCGCTGGACCTTTGCCATATCCACTCCTGAAGTCACGAGGAGAACGACATGCCCGCACCTATCCGGCACCTAGAATTCGGCGCGTTCGAGTTGACCATCCTGAACGACGGTCACTTCGACCTGCCCACCGGCTACTTCACCAACATTCCGCAGGACGTTGCGGACGCCCTCGCTGATACGATCACAATCGGCGCCAATCTCTGGTTCATTCGGAGCGGAGACAGGAGAATCCTCGTCGATACCGGATCCGCAGACGCCCTGAAGCAGATGTTCCCGGACACGGGCCTGGCATGGGGCGACATTAAGAAAGAAAACCCCACCGATATTGTTCTGACCCACATGCACGCCGACCATTTGGGCGGGCTGGCCGATGCACGGGCGTTTCCCGGTTGCAGAATCCACGTCGCTCGGACCGAGTGGGAATTCTGGACACAGGACGGTCTCGCAGACGCCGTGCCGGAAGACATCCGCGCCATGGTCCAGATGATTCAACAGGTCGCAAGCGGCTTCGCAGACCGCGTCGTGCTCCACGACGGCGAAAGTGAGATCGCACCCGACGTTGTCCTGCTGGATCTGCCGGGCCACACACCGGGACATTCGGGTCTGCGCCTGCAGTCCGGGGAAGAGACCCTTCTGATAATCGGAGACGCCATCGTATCGGAGGACCTGCAATTCGCTCAGCCAGAGGTGTCCTATGCGTTGGACAGCAACAAGGACCAGGCCGTGACTACCCGGCGCGCCCTGCTGCAAGATTGCGTGGAAAAAAACTGCACCATTGCGGCGACCCATTTTGCTTTTCCCGGTGTCGGAAAGGTTGTTGCCGAGGGCGCGGAGTTTCGTTTCGTCCCCATGTGACATCGCTCCAGTGGTCGAACCGACCTGTCGACATCCACAGCCGCAGGCGGCGTCCGAACCGGAGTTCAGCCGACGAATGACCGCGTAGCTCGCGCGCGCGACCGTATCGATGCCAATTGGATCTCGGGCGGAGCCAACTGCGGTTGAGCGGTGGTAAGCTCGTGTGCGCCTTGCGATAGACCGTGTGCCGACATCCGGGGCGCGGACTCGGATTCCATGCTCAACATTGCCCTTATGCCTGACCTGATGCAAACTTGCCTGCGGATGAGGGATGTCTGTTTCACCGCTGGATCTGTTGGCAAACGGAACAGAGCGCCGCCATGCTTTGGGAGGAGTATGTCATGACATCCGAGACCACAGGGTCCACACCGCCGGACAACCCGACGCCGCCACAGTCGACCATGCCCGAGGTCAACGAGGTGACGGCGGAGGATATCAGGGAGTCGCTGAAGGCCGGTTTTTCGGACTTTCTGGCCCGCCCTGTCATGAGCGGCTTCTTCGGCCTGTTCTATGCGGTATTCGGAATCCTGCTCGTCTGGTGCCTCGTCTGGCTCGGCAAGATCTGGATGATCATTCCCGCCGTGATCGCCTTTCCACTGGTCGCCCCCTTCGCCGCCGCCGGGCTCTACGAAATGTCCCGCCGGTTGCAGACGGGGGAAAGCTTCGGTTGGCCGGACATTCTCACCGTCATGGCCAATCAACGCAAGCGCGAGATGGGCTGGATGGCCTTTGTCACGCTGTTCATCCTGTGGGTATGGTTTTACCAGTTCCGGACCGTGCTGGTAATCACCCTGCAGCACTCGTCCTTCTCTGATCTCGATGGCTTCGTGAACACCGTTTTCTTCACACCGCAGGGCTGGACCTTCCTATTGATCGGCACCTGCGTCGGCGCCTTCCTGTCGGCGGTCCTGTTCTCGGCAACCGTCGTCGCCATGCCGATGCTGCTCGACCGGGAGATGGATTTCATCTCCGCCATGATCACCTCCATCCGCGTGGTGAAGGAGAACCCGGTGGTCATGCTCACCTGGGCGGCAATCATCACGGTCACCATGCTGTTGTCGCTGGTTCCGGCATTTCTCGGCCTGATCTTCACCCTGCCGATCCTTGGCCACACCACGTGGCATCTCTATCAGCGGGCCGTAGCACCGGCGGAGGGGTGATTCATCCCGCCATCTCCATTTCTAAGTCGGTGCATTTTTCATTCGTAGCGACCGACGGTCCGTCGGCGGACGGCCTATGTTCTCCTGCGTTCGAACTCGCGCCAAGCCTGCTCGAAGGCGGCGAAGTCGAACCCCTCGCGAGCTGCTGCATCCAGAACAATCCGCTCATTGGCCTGAGTCGTCCTGATCGCGGAGCCAAGCACATGGGCAACATCGTCGGGGATAACCACGGCACCATGCCGATCGGCATGGACCAGATTGCCGGGAAGAACCCTCAACCCGAAGACGTCGACCGGGCAGTCGATGTCGGTGATATGGACAAAGGCATGGCTCGGACCGACGGACCCGGCCACGACAGGGAAACCGTCGGGCAGATCTCCCAGGTCGCGCATGACTCCATTGGTGAGGGCGCCGGACAGGCCGAACCCCTTGTGCACCGTTGTGTTGAGTTCCCCCCAATAGGCGCCGACACAATCGGGGTAATCGATATCCTCGATGACACAGACAGCCGGTAGAACCGCGTCCGCCATGTAGCTGTAATAGGCCATCCGACGCGCCCGAATGGTCTCGGGGGGCTCGGAAGGGGGCGCCTTTGCGGAAATCTTCGCGGTTCGCGCATATCCGACGATCGGAGCGCCTTCAGCGGACGAGCACAGCATCGTCCCACGGGTAAACGCGTCGAAGCCGCGCATTCCCTGGGCGACCTCGATCGCGTTGCAGACAGTCGGTGTGTCGACGGAACGCAGCAGTTCCAGCAGGGTCTTGTCCATCAGGCCTCCAGCCACGCGGCAATCGCCGCGTTCGTTTCATCCGGTTTCTCGAGTGTTGTCAGATGCCCTGCGCCGGGCACGACCACGAGGTGGCTTCCGGCGATCAGGTTCCGCATCAGTTCATGACGCTCCACGGGGCAGAGCCTGTCCTCCCCGCCGCACAGGATAAGCGCCTGGCCAGCGTAGCCACGCAGGGTTTCGCGCTGGTCGGGTCGGTCTCGCAGAGCCAAAGATTGGTTTACGAAGACCTCGGGTCCAAGTCCGAGTGCCATTTCCATGCACAGCTCAAGAATGCGATCCCGATCAGGCCCCTGCGCCAGGTAGTTCGGCTTCATCTCGTCGCGCATGACGCTTCGCAGGTGGCCGTGGCGGACGCGTGCGATCTGTTCCAGCCGGCGCTCTCGGAATGCGTCCTGCTCCGCCAGCGGGTTGGTGTCGAGAAGGGCGAGACGATCCACGCGGTTCGGCGCCTGCCGGACGATCTCCATCGCGAGGATACCCCCCATCGAGAGACCCGCCAATGCAAAGCGTGGTGGGGCGTGTTTCAACACGCCACGCGCCAGTTGCGCCATACTGGCCGCGTTCCCGATCGGAAAGCTCACCAGCGGAACGCGTCCGGAGAATGCCGCAAACTGCGGCCCGAAGAGCCGCGCATCGCACATCATGCCGGGAAGAAGGACGAGCGGCGTCATGCCTGTGCCGATGCGAGGGCCGCCCCCTCCGCGAGCGCGGCAAGCTTGGCATAGGCGACGTCCGGATCGACGGCTCCGAAGCCTGCGAAGGTGCCGAAGCCGCAATCGGAGCCGGCGATCACACGTTCTGCACCGACGATGTCAATGAACCTTGCGAGCCGCTGCGCCACGAGGTCCGGATGCTCAACGAAGTTGGTGGTCGTATCGACAACGCCCGGGACCAGCACCTTATCCTCCGGGATTTCGGACTTCCGGTCACGGAACACCGTCCATTCATGCCCATGGCGCGGGTTTGACGTTTCGAAGAGCACATACCGCGCCTTTGCCGACATCAGTGTCGAAAAAACCTTGTCCATCGGAATATCACAGCAATGCGGGCCCTCGTAGTTGCCCCAGCAGATGTGGATGCGGACCTTCTCCTCGGGTACATCGGCGAGTGCATGGTTGAGCGCCTCGACATGTGCCGCCGCGACCTTGAGGAATTCCTCGTCGCTCAGATCCGTGAAGAGCATATGACGCGACAGGGCAAGGTCGGGGCAGTCCAGTTGCAGGTCGAGTCCTGCTGCAACAATGGTCTCGTATTCCGCCTTCATCGCGTCGGCAAGCGCGGCAAGATACGCCTCCCGGCTCGGATAGTGGTCGTTCTGCAGGAAGAGGGAAATCACCCCCGGCGAAGCCGCGTTCATGAAACCCCGCTCGGCCCCATGCTCGGCCATCGCCGCCTTCAGGTTGGCAATGTCCTTCTCCAGTTCGCCTTGGCCCTTGGAGCGCACCTCGCCGGTGCACATCGGGCGCGCATATTGCGGCGTACCGCCCTCTTCGGCGATACGTTTGAGGAAACCCGGGAACATCTTCAGGTCGGCCGGCGCATTTCGCGGGGAATCGCCCGAGAACCCGGTGTAGCGGTCCTTTACATAGGTCGCGTAGGAAATCTTGGATGTCTCGCCGTCGCTGACGATGTCAATTCCTGCCTCGCGTTGCCGGCGCACCGTCTCCGAAACGGCCATGCGCATGCAGGCGTCAAAGCCTTCGGAGTCATAGGGCTCCTCCCGCTCCCGGGCAAAAATGAAATCCACGACCGCCTGGCTGCGCGGCAGGCTGCCGACATGCGTGGTTGCAATACGGGTCATCACTCTCTCCTCCGTTGGGTCGCCCGGCCGCTGATGGGACGGAAGGTCCCGCGCGCTGGCGGGGCTCGATGCCCCGCCGGCGCGCCTCTCCTCCTTATCCGGCCCAGGTCGCCCCGGCGGGATCGTCTGTCGCGGTGACGCGATAGAGGCTGGCTTCGCCGGTCATCGACGGAGCCAGCGCATGCGTTTCGCCCGGATTGAGAAGCGCCGTGTCTCCCGGGGCCAGGACCGTCTCGCCACGCTCCCACCGCAGTTTCCAATGGCCCCGCACCGGCATCAGAACCGTGTGCTTGTCATGGCTGTGCATCTCGTCGGGAATAGAGCCCCGGGTCAGGAAATCGACCGCGAAACCGGGGCGGTCCTTGAGAAGTGCATCCATGCCGATCACTTTGGCCGGCTTCTTCGCGGCCAACGCCATAAGGTCCCAATAGCGGGCCACATAGTCCCGGATCACGCCCTCGACCGGCACTTCCGGATAGGCCTTCAACTCTTCCTCCGAAAGCAGCGGCATCGGCCTCACGCCCTCGGGAAGGCTCTCTCCCTTCTTGGTATCGTAAAGCCGACCCGTCTCCGCCAGAACCAGCCCGTGATCGGCGGCATCCTCGATCACCTGAGGCGCCCATGTCACCCCGCCGCCGGCATCGTCACCGCCGAGCACGGCCATGATCATCCCGTAATCGGTGCCGATATTCTCGAAGCCCCGGAAGATGCCGGTTGGAATGTTGAAGATATCCCCCTCCTCGGCGACAAACTCACCCGCCGTGCCGTAGCGGCCCCAGAAGAACCGCCAGCGCCCCTTGAGCACGAAGAACACCTCGGCGGTTGTGTGCGAATGCAGCGAGTTTCGGCATTTCGGCGGCTGGCCCGCTGCACCGATATTAAAGCCAGGCGTCTCGGTGATGTGGACATGCTGGTCGGCGCTCTCCGAAACGCCGCCGCCGATAATGGTGAAGTTTTCCTTTTGGTCCGAGCCAGGCGTATGAGCGTCGATGAAGGCCGTCTTGCAGGGTTTGAGTTCGCCGTAGCGGACGATGCGGTTTTCGATGGATGTCATTCTATTGGTCCAATGAAATCAGAATAGCCGGAAGGTGTAGCGCGTCGTCGGCGCCGCCCCGGTGGGCGCAGGTTCAATCGACGCGCGCGCAGGCTTGCGCGATGCGCGTGAAAGCGCCGTGCCGCTTCGCTCCCGTCGAGTGATGTCCTTCTCCCGCGCACCGCTCAGTACTCGCCGGTTTGCAGCAGGATCTGCTTCCAGATGGAGGTTTCATCGAAGAGCGTCCATTCTCGGCGCAACTTCGGCTCTGCCGTGCCGAGCAAACCGAATTCGGCATGGGAGATGCCGAGCACATAGACATCCGCCCCTGTCGGCGTGCCGAAGACGCCCCAGCCGTCGTGTTTGCCGTGAAGGCTCCAGCGGATCGCCGCGCGTGGCGGCATCATCGGGTCGTGCCGACCAATCTGGTGATGGATCGCGAAGGTCGCGTTGGGAAAGGAAGCCCGGAGCCCCATCCAGAAGCGATCCACCGCCGAGAAGGAATGGCCCGTCACGCCACCCGGATACTCGGCCTGTACGGCGCGGTCGTACTCGGCCTCGATCACGCGCATGTCCGCACCCATGATCCGGGTCAGGATGTCGGCATAACGAACGCCCCATTCGTTGTCGTTTCCGCGCCCCGCGTAGGGTCCGACGATGTCGGTCGACGGGGTCAGTGGCTTCACGCAGGCCTCCGGCCCGCCCTCGTTCTCTATCAGACCGGCGGCATACTTCTTCGGGGCCCATCCCATCTGGCGCACTATCGCGCCCTGGTCGCGGATCAGCCATTCATCATTGATGGCATTGTCGATCGCATGGCAGTCGGCAAGTATGCGGTAGGTGAGCTTGGTCCCCGTGGCCTTTCCGTAAACGCCATCGCCCAGATGTGTCGCCGTCGAGAGCAAACGGTGCGATGACAGCATGCCCACATCGGGTGTTCCGGACCAGATCACGTCCTCGCCCAGAAGGGTGCGGTCAGGGAACTCGGCCAGCGTCGCCATGGTTGCGCCGATAACGTTCTCGTTGCCCACCACCACCGAGGCCGGAGACCGCACAACGATCTCGGGCGCATAGTAATCGTGCAACGTGGCGATGCCGCGGTCTTCCCAGATCTCCTTGGTGATGCCGATGATATAGTCGGGGAAATCCCGGAACTTGGGGTCGAAGCCTTTCATGTCGTCCATCCTTCGGGCACACGGGCCGATGCGCGCACAATCAGGGGCGCCTCTATGGTCACATGCCGGGGTCTTGCGGTTTCAGGGGAGTCGATGCTTTCAAGCAGCGCCTTCACGGTTTCCTCGACCATGAGGTTGGCCCGTTGCCGAACGGTCGTGAGCCGATAGGCCAGCCAACCGGCGGTCGGGACATCGTCATAGCCGACGACCGAGACATCGCCGGGCACCGAAAGGCCAAGTTCGTAGCGCAGCACATCCATTACGATCAATGCCATGTGGTCGTTTGCCACGAAGACGGCGTCCGGGCGCTGCTCGGCCGGGCGGTCGAACATCTGGCGCGCTGCAGCGAATGTACGATCGGTGCTGAAATCGCCGACTTCACGGCTGTGGATCTCGCGCCCCGCCTCCGAGAGCGCTTCCCGGAAGCCCGCCTCGCGGTCACGCTGGGTCGAGGCCCCCTCCCAGCCGGCGATGTACCCTATGCGTTCGTGCCCGCCAGCGACGAGGAACTCGCCAATCAGCCGCGCGCCCGCGCGGTTGTCCGACGTTACGGCGCTGGTGCCTTCCAGGTCTTGATAGCGGTTGAACAGCACCACTGGCACGCCAGCCGCCTGGCAGCGCGAGGTGAGATCTGACGACAGCGCCACCGAGGCCATGATAATCCCGTCGACCTGGTAGTCGAGGATCTCCTCGACCACCGAATTGATGTTCCCAGCTTTCTGAGATGCCATGAAGACCAGAACGTGGTACCCCGCCGCCTGCAGTGCGTTGGACAACTTCTCCAGTGCCTCCGGGTAGAACTGGTTATCCAGATAGGCCACGACGAGCCCGATCATGCGCGAGCGACCGGAAACCATGGCACGGGCAAGGACGTTCGGCCGGTACCCAAGCTCGCTGGCGGCCTTCCGTACCTTTTCGACGGTCTTGGGAGAGGCCGAGGCGCCTGGCGTAAACACGCGACTAACCGCCGACTGGCTAACGCCAGCCCGCTCCGCAACCATTTGTGCCGTGACCCGTTCCGCCATCAGTCCGCCGTCCAGCCCCCGTCGATCATCAGCGCCGAGCCGGTCACCAGCGCCGAGGCGTCCGAGGCCAGGTAGACCACCCCACCCATCACGTCCTCGATCTCTCCCACGCGGCCGAGCTTGATCTTGTCCTCGATCCAGGCCCGGCGCTCCGGGATGGCCAGGGTCTGTGCGCCCAGCGGCGTGCGGATGAACGTTGGGCAGATCGTGTTGATCCGTATTCCCAACGGCCCCCATTCGATCGCCATTGCCTTCACCATGCCCTCCAGCCCGTGCTTGGAGGCTGCATAGACCGACCGGTCAATCCCGCCCACGTGACCCATTTGGCTTGAGATGTGAATAATCGACCCTTTTCTACCCGCTGCCCTCATTGCCCGCGCTGATTCCACTGAGAGGAAATGCGCGGCGCGCAGATTGATGCCCATGACCGCATCGTAATCCTCGGCTGTACTCTCAAGGGCTGCTGAGTGTCGGGCCAGACCGGCGGAATTGACGACAACGTCGAACGCAGCTCGCGCTTGGAACTCGACCGCGATCGCATCGGTGTTCGCAATATCGAGGGTGAGCGGTTCAACCGAGAACCCGGCGGCCGCCATCTCGGCCACGGCGTCGTTCAGGCGCGCCGCGCCGCGCGCTGCACAGACGACGTGCGCGCCAGCCTCGGCCAGCGCCACGGCACAGCCAAGTCCGATACCCGACGAGGCGCCGGTCACCAGCGCTGTCCGGCCATCGAGACGGAACGACGGTGTCCGCGGCAGCGCCATCAGGCTTCGCCCACCGGGAATGGAATGGAGCCCGGCACGCGCGCCTTGTTGAACTCGCGCAGGCGATGGAAAACGTCGACGCCAAGCTGGCGGTACGCGTCGAGGATATCGACCATCACCCAATTCTCTCGGATCTTGCCGTTCTCCAACCGCCAAAAGTCGAGACTCCGCATGGTGATCCGCTGCCCCGCCGGCGCAATGCCCATCCAACCGTCATGGGTGACGGTTTGGATCATGTTCGGCCAGCCGGTCACGGCGGCGTAGTCGCCATCGCCGAAAAAGTGATAGGTGATGTCGTCTACGTACTGTCCACGGTCCGGCATGCCATTCAGGAAAGGGATCTGGTGCCAGTTGCGGAACCCGGCGATGCCGCGCCCCGTGCCGATACCCGAGGGCCCGTACCAGTTCATCCGCTCGTGCCAGAACCGGTTCATCTCCATCACGTCCGGCCCGCCCTGCGAGGGATGCTTCTTGAGATGGTTCAGCATGTCGATGATATGCAGCTGGCTGGCGCGGGACTTCCCTTCGTCCCACGGGCCCGGAACGATCCCGTCGAGCGTTGCTGGCCCCGGCACGTGCCATTCCCGCCCGAGGCTCGGCGCCATCGGCCAGGCGTTTGCCTGCATCATCATCTCCGGAATGTCCCAGAGCGACTGGATCTCGACAACCATGCCGTCAACCACCCGGTAGAACTCGTGGAACCGCATGTGAACCTGATGGCCGGTCGGCGGGATATCGATCCACGGCGCGACAAAAACCCCGGTGTAGTAGCCACCGCAGCCCACCCAGTCGGCGCCGAACTCATCCGGCCCGGCCACAACGATGTAGTCGCGGCGCTCGAGGTCGGGCAGCGAGGCGAACAGAGGCGCATAGCAGGTGTCGTAAAGCGCCTCCGGACCTGTCACGTCGCCGAAAGGGTGGCACATGTGCACGAGGGCATCCGGAGCCAGAACCGTGTCAAGAGCAGCCCGGACTCCGGCCTCACCGAAGTCGTACATCGCCGCCCGGAGCGGGGCGAGTACGGCCTTGTTGGCGGTGTGGACGTCGCTCATTCCGCCGCCTCGCGGTACGGTGCGCCTTCGCCGTAGGGAACATTGATTCCGCCGTAGCGACGGACTCGGATGTTGCATTGCTCGGCATGGCCCACAAAGCCCTCCAACATGCACAGGCGTGAGCCGTATTCGCCGATCAGCGTCGCAGCCTCGTCGGTCGTTACCTTCTGGTAGCTGTGGGTTTTCAAGAACTTACCAACCCAAAGCCCACCGGTGTAACGGCCCGCCTTCTTGGTCGGCAGAGTGTGATTGGTGCCGATCACCTTGTCACCATTGGCAACGTTTGTGCGCGGGCCGAGGAAAAGCGCGCCGTAACTGGTCATGTTTTCAAGGAACCAATCGTCACGATCCGTCATGACCTGCACGTGCTCGGAGGCGATGTCATTGGCCACCTCCAGCATTTCCTCGTGGCTCTCACAGAGGATTACCTCTCCGTAGTCGTTCCAGCTCACCGACGCAGTGGTGGCAGTCGGCAGGATTTTCAGGATCCTGCTGATCTCCGACAGGGTTTCCTCGGCCAGCTTTCGGGAGGTCGTGACGAGCACCGCGGGAGAATTGTACCCGTGCTCGGCCTGACCGAGGAGATCGGTGGCGCAGAGCTCCGCGTCCACCGTTTCGTCCGCGATGACCATTGTCTCGGTCGGGCCGGCGAAGAGGTCGATCCCCACCCGGCCAAAAAGCTGTCGTTTGGCCTCAGCCACGAAGGCATTACCCGGGCCCACAAGCATGTGCACAGGTTCGATCGTCTCTGTACCGATCGCCATCGCGCCGATCGCCTGTATGCCGCCGAGCACGTAGATCTCGTGCGCGCCGCCCAGGTGCATTGCCGCGATCACGCCGGGGTTCGGTTTGCCCTGGAAGGGCGGCGTGCAGGCGACGATCCGGGGCACCCCGGCCACCGCCGCAGTGGCAACCGACATGTGGGCCGAGGCGACCATCGGGAACTTGCCAGCAGGCACATAGCAACCCACCGATTGAACGGGAATGTTCTTGTGCCCCAGTATGACACCCGGAAGAGTTTCCAACTCGACGTCGAGCATCGAGTCCCGCTGGGCCTGTGCGAAGTTCTTCACTTGCTCCTGGGCAAACCTGATGTCGGCGAGTTCCCGTTCGGACAGCTGGCCGATCAGCGCGTCAATCTCCGCCTGGGTGAGGCGGAAGGAAGCCGGACTGTAGCCATCGAACTTATTGCTGAGTTCGCGTACTGCCGCATCGCCACGCGTCTCGATGTCCTTCAGGGTTGCTTCGACCACGGCGCGGGTCTTCGCATCATCTTCTGCGCGCTCGGCTTCGGGCTTGCCACGCTTGAGATACTCGATCGTCATGTTACATCCTCGATTAATCGGGGCGGCCTGTTTGAGGCTCCCCGGATATTCACTACGACCGTGGCGGCGTGCGTTCGCCTCGGTCGTAGGCCTCCCAGCCTTCGCCGTTGAAGACGTCGACGCCGAGTTGGGCGAGCACATGCGGAAAATCCACCGTTACCCAGTTGTCCACGATCTTGCCGTCAACGACCTTCCAGAAGTCCATGTAGCGGATCTCGACTCGCTTACCGGTCGGCGCCACGCCCATGAATGTGCCGGAGTGCGTGGCCTCTTGCCGGCCGAAGGCGGCCGCCCATTCGCCCATGTAGAGGCGCGCTTCGTCGATGCACGACTTCTCGGAAAAGGCCGCTTGGAAGGGCCGTTGCCAGTTGTCCTGGAACTCCTTGAGCCCGCGCTTGGTGCCGCAGCCGGCATTGCCCAACCAGCGGAAATTCTCAGCGAAGAACTCGCCGATGTCGGCAATGCGGTGGTCGTTGAGCCCATCCACCATGGATTCGATCACCGCGCGGGTCTCCTCGGTCTTGCTCATGTCCGTATCGCGGCTCAAAACGGCCTGCTCGGGGCGGGAACCTTTCATGCGGCCTCCTTCGTGTCGGTCAATGCTGCCATCCGCGCGAACACGTCGACGCCGAGTTGTCGGTAGAGGTCGAGCATGTCGACCATTACCCAGCATTCGCGCACGCGACCGTTCTCGATACGCCAGAAATCGAGGCTGCGCCGAGTGATCCGGCGCCCGGTTGGGGCGAGGCCGAGAAAGCCGTCGCCCGAATGAAGTGCCGTTGCCGAAGGCCAGCCGGTGAATGCAACGAAATTCCGGTCGCCGAAAAAAACACTTTCGTCGAGATGGCGGGTGTTCTCTGACAGGCCCTCCCGGAATTGACGGAAGATGCGGTTCGCGATGGCGTCATGTCCGCGCGCGGTGCCGAGCCCGGTCGGCCCGTACCAGAGGGCATGATCGTGCCAGTATCCGGTGAGCCCGTGGCCCGGCGACACGGCGGTGCCCTGCTTCAGATCGTGCAGCATGTCCCAGACCCGTCGAACGGAAGCATCAGCCAGCGCTGCGTCGAAAGGCGCGGTGATCACGCCCATGCCATCCACAGGGCCCGGGCACATCCATTCCACGCCCAGTTGCGGCGCCATCGGCCAGGCACCGGCCTGAAGCATGACCTGGGGGATATCCCAGAGGCCTTCCATCTCGACCACGCGGCCACCCTCGATGCGAAGGTATTCCTGATACCGCATGAAAACCGCCGCGCCAGCGGCCGGAATCCCGAGCCAACTCTGCACCAGTGTCCCGACGAGATTGCCTCCCAGCCCGACCCAGTTTCCGCTCTTTCCTTCGCCCCAACGCGGCCCAGCCATGACAATGAAGTCCCGGCGTTCCATGTCGGGCATGGCCCGCAGAAGCGGCGCATAGACCCGTTCCCAGAGGTCTTCGGGCCCGGCCACGTCCTGAAACGGGTGGCCAAGCCGGATCTTCGCGTCGGGCGCGAAAAGCGCGAAGATTGCCTGCTGGAGCCGTACCGCGTCACAGGCCATGAATGCCGCCCGCAGCTGCGCAATCAAGGCCTTGTTGGCGTCATGGATCGACGACCGAGCGTCCGCCGCTGCGCGTTGCGACAATCCTTCGGGAGTCATCGCAGGGTTCACGGAACTGTCGCTCACCCCTTCACCGCTCCCGCGGTCAGGCCGCTGACGATCTGGCGCTGGAAGAAGATGATCAACACAATCAGCGGCACCGTGGCCGAGACAACCGCAGCAACAGCGAACATCACGTTGCCCTGCACCTGTGTGGAGCCCAGGAAACTGGCGATCTTGGGGATCATGGTCTCGTTCTCCTGGCTGAGCAGCATCCGAGTGACGGTGAAGTCGTTGTAGGCCAGCAGAAAGCTGAAAAGGCCGGTGGTGATCACACCGGGCCACATCACCGGAATGATGACATGGCGGAAGGCCTGGAACCGCGTGCAGCCATCGACCATGGCGCTTTCATCCAGATCCTTGGGGATGTTCAGAAAGAAGGAGTGCAGCATCCACAGCGTGAATGGCTGGTTGATCGCCACCAGGACGATGATCGTCGTCGGCAGAATCCCCCAAATGTTCCATTCGAAGAACGGCAGCAGGTAGCCCGAGACAAGTGTGATATGCGGCATTGCTCGGAAAACGAGCGCCGCCATCAGAAGCCAGAAGGCGTATTTGTAGCCTGATCGCGCCAGTGCGTAGCCACCGAGCGTGCCGAAGGTCAGCGAGATCGTGACCGTGAAAAAGACGACGATGGAAGTGTTCAAAACGGCCCGCCAGAATTCCTCCTGCACCCAGGCGCCGTAGTAGCCAGCAGTGGTGAAGGCGCTGCCGGTCTCGGCAATCGTGTTGGTGCCGATGAGCGCGTTCGTCCAGTCCGCCTTCGAGAAGAAGTCGCCCTGCACCTTGAACGATCCCCAGGCCGTCCAGAGGAAGGGAAAGGAGGCGATGATCACCCAAATGATCACGAATGCCACCGAAAGGATCGTAAGCGGGGTGATCCGGGATTGTGCCTTGGTCGCCATGATCTTCCCCTCAGACGGATTTGCGGTTGAAGTCGCGCCACGTGCGGATCAGCACCGGCGTCAGCAGGAATGCCACCCCAATGATCGTCAGCAGGGAAGTCGCACCAGCGGAGCCGTAGAGTGGGTTCCCGGCCGCAATGAGGTCGTTGTAGATGATCCAACTGAGAGAGCGCGCATGCGCCTCGGCCTGGAAGGAGATGATCGGCTCGAAGACCCTGAAATTGTCCATCAGCTGGATCAGCGTGATGAAAACAACCAGCGGCATGAGGTGCGGTACAACCACGTGGATCATGCGCTGCCACTTTGTGGCGCCGTCGATCATCGCC
Source organism: Tropicimonas marinistellae (assembly GCF_001509585.1). GTDB lineage: Bacteria > Pseudomonadota > Alphaproteobacteria > Rhodobacterales > Rhodobacteraceae > Tropicimonas > Tropicimonas marinistellae. The sequence goes on from NZ_LNCI01000007.1 coordinate 267,135, forward strand.
GCTTCCATCGTGTCATGCGGCACGGTCTGAAGCCCGGCGTAGAAGACGATGAAACTAAACGGGAGCGATGACCAAATGCCGTATACGATCAGCATCACCCAGTTGAGCGAGGTGGTGGCCTTGAGACTGAGGCTCGGATCGTTGAAGAGTCTTTGCAGCAAGGCGCCGATGACGCCATCCGCATCCACCATCCAGAACAGGATGAGCGCGCCGACTAGCGGCGTCACGATCATGGGCAGGAGCGAGATGAAGATCGTCGGTCCCTTGAACAGCCGAGGCAGGTTGTTCACCCCGACCGCGATGGCAAGGCCCAGGACAATCACGAATGGTGTCACCACGAAAGTGTAGGTCAGTGTGAATGCGAGCGCCCAGTAGAACGGCAGGTTGAGCAGTTCGTTGAAGAAGTCACCGAGACTCTCGGTCGTCCGCCAAGCCTCGCCGATTTCGGAGAACGCCAGATGCGCGCGGTTGGTATAGGTGCCAAGCCCGTTGAAACGCCCCAACGGCTGCTCGGATCGGAGCGCTGCAGTGGCCTCGGTGTCTATCGTAGTCGTCTCATCGCAGCCAAAGGGGCCACAGCTTTCGGTGACGACAAGCACTTGCTCGTGCTCGATATAGAGCGACTGAACGGCAACCGAGACGATAGGCAGTGCGATGAAAAGCACCATCGCGGATAGCGTCGGCAGGATAAACCAGAAGAAGGTACGGTGTTTCATCGCTCAGGGTCTCGGATCTGGGATCGAGGTGCCGGGGGCCTGCGATGCAAGCCCCCGGGAGGGCTTTACTGAAGGAATCCGGCTTCCTTTGCCGAGGTGACGTAGGCCGCTTCAATGTCCGCCAACGTCTGTTCTGCCGTTTCGTCTCCCTTGAGGAAGTCGGCCAGTTCGGCGCTCGCCGCGTTGTGCATCAGATTGATGTAGGGGATCATCGGGTAAATCTTCGCCCCTCCTTGAGCCGTCGCTGCGACGCCTTCCGCTGCGGGACCAGGCTTGAAACCCTCGATCAGCCAGATCGCGTCATCGTTGTGTTCTGCAACCATGTCAGCGGTGAGCGCCCCTGCCAAAGCTGCAAAGGTCGCCTCGGCCTCCTCATCCGAAATGTTCTGAGCGATGGTGATACCGTCCCACCACAAGGTCGCCGCTGGGATGGAACCGCCGGCCACTGTCGGCGCGGAGGCGAGTACCGTCGACCCGGTCACCTCCGGGCTGGAGCCCTGATCGTCGAGAATGTCGCCGCCACGCGAGCCCCACATGATCCCAAGCGCGGCCTGACCGGCTTCCCAGAGGCCCTGGGTTTCGTTCGACGCATGGCTCAGGTAATCGGGGTGGGCATACTCGGTCAGAGACTTGATCGAGTTGAGTGCTGCAACACCGGTTTCGTTGTTGACGTTCGGGTCGGCGGTGCCGGGTTTGAATAGCTCGCCACCATGCGCGAAATAGAACAGGTTGAACAGCTCGCCCATGTTCCACCCGCTCGCATTCATCACGATCGGGTGCTCCATGATTCCAGCGGCGCGGATTTTCTCGGCGGCCGCTACAACCTCCTCGACGGTCGCCGGAATGCCGTCGACACCGGCTTGTTCGAGGATATCGGAGCGCGCGTAGAGGTGCTGCGAATTGGCCATGAACGCGACGGCCATCACCTTGCCATCGACCGTGATGAGTTGGTTGGGCTTCAGGCTTGCGCCGTATTTCTCGATCAGATCGTCAAGCGGGCGCACAAGCCCGTCATTCATCTGTTGTGTGAGCGTCGAGTTCGCAACGATGACAGACGTGTATTGTGCGGGGTTCGGCGTCTGGGCTTGATTCATCATGTCGCGCGTGTCGTCGCGCAGTGTGATGGTGAACTCGTTCGCCGCGCCGCCACAGTTCGCCTCGGCGGTCGCCGTGACCGCCTGGATCGCCGGAAAGTCGCTGCCAAGGACGCGGATCGACTGGCCTTCCGGGCCACATTCCGCGGCAAAGGCGGCTGAACCCATCAACCCGACAAGCGCGCCCGCGATGGTGGCATTCTTCAGAAGCATATCATTCTCCCTGTTTCTTTCTGATCGAGGATGCGCCTTGCAATCGCGCATCCAGGTTGTTCCTCCGGCCGGCCTTGCGCCGGAGGTATCTCGCGATCTCACGCCTCAATTCTCTGTCCGGTTTCGCCGTCGAACAGATGGCAGATCTCTTTCGGAACGGAGAGCGACACCTGATCATCGATCTCGGCCCGGAAATCCTTGGGCCCGCGCACAGCGACCAGTTCGCGACCGATCCGGACCGTTACCATCGTGGCATCGCCCAGAAGTTCCAGCGTGTAGATCGGCGCCGTGATTTCGTGGTGATCGGCATCGCCAAGCCCGGCGTCTTCTGCTCGAAAACCCAAGATCACTTTGCCGTCGGGCGCGTTGAATCCCGCGATCTCCACATGTTCGGCGTGGAATGTGCCGCCCTTGAGTTCGCCATCCATCAGGTTCATCGCCGGATTGCCGATGAAGCTGGCAACAAAAGTGTTGGCGGGGGTGTCATAGATGTCGGTCGGCGTGCCGACCTGCTGCACCACGCCCTTTTTCATGACCACCACGCGGTCGGCCAGCGTCATCGCTTCGATCTGGTCATGGGTCACGTAGACGGTGGTGACCTGCAACTCGTGGCTCAGGTTCTTGATCTGGGCGCGCGTCGACACTCGCAACTTGGCATCGAGGTTGGAGAGCGGTTCGTCCATAAGGAACACATTCGGCTCCCGCACGATGGCACGAGCAAGTGCCACACGTTGACGTTGACCGCCGGAGAGTTCGGCAGGCTTGCGATGCAGGAAGTCATCCAGCTCGACCATCGCCGAGGCGCGCCGCACCTTCTCGTCGTGACTTTTGGGATCAATTCCGCGCACCTTCAGAGGAAAGCGGATATTGTCGTAGACGTTCATGTTCGGGTAGAGCGCGTAACTCTGGAACACCATGGCCACGTCACGGTCCTTGGGTTCGAGCTCGTTGACCCGTTTACCATCGACCAGAATGTCGCCCTCGGTCGGATCCTCCAGCCCGGCAATCATTCGCATTGTTGTGGTCTTGCCGCAGCCCGATGGGCCTAGCAGAACCAGGAACTCCCGGTCCGGAATTGTCAGGTCGAAGTTGTCGACGCCGACAAAGCTGCCCCAGCGTTTTGATATGTTTCGAAGCTGGATCTCGGCCATGCGGCAATCTCCCCGTGCGCTCTTGCATACGCTTTCAACAAGGGTAGACGCGCTTGCGACAATCTGGCAAGAATTTTTGCATACCTATGCAAATATTCCTCGAGGAGATCCGTCAGATGGCTGATTTTAAGAAGGAAAAAGGTGTAGTTCGTGCGTTCCACGCTGCGCTGGATACGGCCGAGAGCGCCGCAGTCACCGGAATCATCGCGAGTTTCACAGGCCCGCGAATCCTTTGGCGCGGGTACCATCCATTCGGCGAATTGCATGGGGCGGAGGCGATATCAGAGCGATTCTGGAAGCCACTAAAGAGCAGCCTGACCCGCCTGCAGCGGCGCGACGACATCTTCTTTGCCGGCCGCAACGAAATCGATGGTTTCCAAAGCGTCTGGGTCGTCTCCATGGGGCATCTCATGGGGCTGTTTGATGCTCCGTGGCTGGGCATCCCATCGACCGGCAAGATGGCATTCCTGCGCTATTGCAGCTTCCACCGGATCGAGGACGGCAAGATCGCTGAAACGGCAATGTACTTCGACATCCCGCACCTGATGATGCAGGCCGGGCTCCAGCCCTTTCCGCCGCAAACCGCTGCACATCTGGTCCAGCCCGGACCGATGACTCATGACGGGCTGCTCTTTGACTCGCAGCCGGTGTCGGAGGGCAAGGCCACGCTTGCGGCGATAAATGCAATGATCTCGGATCTGGGGCAGTGGGACTTGGACCTTCCACTTGAGGAGGAACTGGCGCGAACTTGGCACGACGACATGATCTGGTGGGGTCCGGCCGGGATCGGGTCCACTTACACGATCGAGCGATACGCCAGGCAGCATTCTGAACCGTTTCGGGCCGGGTTCACCGAGCGTTCGAAAACCCGCCACGTCGCGCGACTGGCCGAGGGCCACTATGGCGGGTTCTTTGGATGGCCCAACTTCACCGCCCGTCCTACGGGTGGTTTCATGGGGATGCCGGCCACCGCAAAGCCCGGGGAGTTCCGCGTGATCGACATCTATCGTCGCGCCGGGGACAAGCTTGCCGAGAACTGGATTTTCATCGACCTTCTGCACTTCTGGAAGCAGCAAGGTCTTGATGTACTCGCTCGAATGGGCACTCAGAACGGCCGAGTCGATCATTCGTAAGACGCGTTGTTCAGCCCCATTTCAATGGGCGGATCGATCTACGACTTATCCCGCACGGAAAATCCGGCGCCAGACGCTGGCGACGAGATGAAGAAGAACACCACTACAAAGATCAACACGGTGTAGAAACCGGCAGCATCTGCTCGCGCGAAAGCCGCCTGAGCGCCGCCAGTTGGTAGCCGAAACAACACGGGCGTGATCACGGGCGGGTGGCGACGTCCGCCTCTTTTCTGTCGGGCCGAGTTGGTGGCCCGCTCTGTGGGCGGTTTGTCCAACGATCACCCGGCACTGAGAAACGTAAACCGTGCCATAACCTTTTCCGTCGGAGGAATGCGTGAGGTCACATCCGGTCATCGCAGAAATGACTCTGCAAGACCTGATCAAGCCTTTCCACTGGCATCAGCCGCACGTTGCGCGACGTGGAGTGGATCATCGGGCCGATCGGCGCGCGGTCGCGTTCACCCAGGAATCGCGGCCCGGCAAAAAAGCGTCGACCTGAAAATTCAAACTGAAACACCACCCAACGACCGCGGTGCAGGTGATTTTGACCGCTGTTCGCGGCGGACTCTCGCTCCAGACGTAGGGTTGGAAACGTGTCTTGATGTTCGGTTCACCGACCCTTCGGCTCGCGGTCTGAAGCAACCCCGGCGCATGTTCGGCGAAGGTCTTGGCGAACGATCCAAGCGATTCGGGAAATCGTGGCACATGTTCTCCCCTCTCAGACAGCGAGTGACGTTCTACCGGCTCTGCTGAAATCTGCGAGATAACGATGCATTGAGGGATATTTTCGACCATCCCTCCCGCCGCACGCGAATGAAACTGTCGCGATCGTTCGGGTGTATCCGGACCAGCCGTCCTGTTTCCGCAGACCAGCCTCGCCATCGGACTGCGCCGCGACCGGATTCCGGTTGGCCGTGACGGGCATGTTGCGCGCGCGGCGTCGTCATGCGGACGAGTGGATTTCGGGTTTGAACCACGGTGCCGATGGCCCGGGCCTAGTGCGCAGCGTTCCGGGTCTCGATGAGGGCGAAAACCGGCGCGCTTTCAGCAACGACCTTTGCGCGGACAGCTGAGGCGTCAAGCTCCGGACTCCGCATGAATTCGAGGAAATTCAGGTTCACATTGTTGAACAGCAAACGACCGAAGGGTTCGGTTTCGACACCTGCACGCAGCAGGTCACGTTTCTGCATCTGTGCAAGGAACATGCAGAACTGATCACTAAGCTGTTGATCTATATCGATATAGCGGCGGCTGAACTCTGCCTCTGGGTCGAGCATCGTCCGGGCCACTGCCATCCTCCACATCTCGCGTGACGTGTACTGGAACGATAGGGTGAAATAGACCTTTGCAATTGCCGCGAAGGCCGTTTGCAGGCACCTGTGCTCGGCCCCAATCACATCGTCCACCGCTGCAATCACCGTTTCCGTTTCTGCCACCACGGTTGCCAGCAGCATATCCGCCTTGGAACCGAAGTAATTGTAGAAGGTCGTCACCGACAGTTCCGCCGCCTCGGCGATGTCCTCGATCCGAGTCGCCTCGTAGCCTTGCTCTCGAAACATCAGCGCCGCACAATCAATGATCCTTTTTTGTGCAGCTGCCTTTTTTCTTTGCCGAAGTCCCGCCATCCCGCCTCAAAAAAACTTTAGTGACTACAAAATAGTATTGATTTCATATTTTGCCGCGTCAAGCTGATTGGCATCTGAACAATGACAAACTGAAGACAGGGAACACCATGCCGACACAACTCTTCGCTCCTCTCGGTGCCGCCGCGGCGCTGCTGCTTTCGACGACCAGCCTGCAGGCCGCTGGCGAGCTCAATGCCTTGATCTGGTGCGACCACGCGGATCCGGCACTTTTGGCCCCGTTCGAGGAGGCCCATGATGTGCGCGTAAACGTCAAGGAATATGAAGGCACCGCCGCCGGCGTCACCATTCTGGAGCAATCGCGCCCCGGGGATTGGGATGTGCTCGTGGTCGATGCGGTTGACGTCGGGCGCGTTGCCGCGGCGGGTTTCCTGGCGCCGCTGCCCGAAGGCACGGTCGACACCTCTTCCTACTTCCCCGACCTCGTGATGGAAGATCACAACAGCGTCGATGGCGTGACATACGCCGTGACCGAGAAGTTCGGCTACAACACGCTCGCCTACAATAAGGCCGCCGTCGATCCGGCCGACATGGAGAGCCTTGGCGCGCTGTGGTCCGGCAAGTATGACGGCAAAATCGCCATCTACGACTACTACCTGCCGGTACTCGGCCTCGTGGGGCTGCAAGCGGGCATCGACACCGCCGGTCTTGATACCGCGGCGCTGGAAACCATCAAGGAACCGCTGATGGCTCTGAAAGCGGCCTCCCGACAGGTCTCTGACGTTGTCGCCAGCCAGACCGCGCTGGCCACCGGCGAGGTGGACATTCTGATCGGCGGAGGTGAGTGGCTGACCGCGGTGCTGAATGCCGAAAACGCCGATCTCGACTGGACGATCCCGGCCGAGGGCGGGCTCCTTTGGGCGCAATCGATCGGCGTCGTCGCCGGCACCGAGCGAGAGGAACTGGCGCAGGAATTTATCCGCTACATCACCTCGCCCGACGGACAGGCGCGGCTCGCCACCTCCTCGTGCTACTGGGGCATGCCCGCCAATGCCGCCGCGGCCGATGTGCTGAGCGACGACGAGAAGGCCATTCTTCGCTGGGACGATCAGGCAGATTACCTCGCTCGCGCGCAACTCTACCCGGTACCAGACGCCGAGACCGACGCGGCGATGCAGGATCTCTGGACCGAGATGCTTCAGAACTGAACCGGAAATGAGCCTCGAACGACAGGAAAAGCGGCATGGGGCGGCACTCGTCGCCCCGGCCCTTCTTTGGGCAGTCGCCTTCTTCGTGCTGCCGTTTGCCGCCATGGTGGCGATGAGCACGGCGAAGATGGTCGGGCGGGAGATCGTGCCCGGCCCGGACTTCGGCAATTACATCCGCATCTTCACTGAGCCGCCGCTTACGCGCGCGATCTTCGTCTCGCTGGAGATTACCGCCATCGTCACGATCCTGTCGGTCCTGCTCGCCTGGCCGCTGGCCTGGATCATCGCGACCCGCGTGCCGGCGAAATGGCAGCGGCTGGCGCTTCTGCTGGCCGTCCTGCCGTTCTGGACCTCCTATGTCGTGCGCTCCTATTCCTGGGCGCTGGTGCTGGGGGAAAAGGGCATCGTAATGAACACACTGGTCGGCCTGCATATCCTGTCCGAACCGGTCCAGATCATGGCCACCCGTACAGCGACCGTGATCGGCTTCACCCATTTCTTTGTCATGCTGCTGACGCTGACGATCTATTCCAACCTCGTGCAACTCTCGCCCAATTACGCCCGCGCTGCAGAGGATCTCGGCGCATCGCGCTGGCAGGTGATCCGCCTCGTCATCCTGCCGTTGACCCTGCCGGGCGTGGTGACCGGGGCCTTTCTCACCTTCGTGCTCTGCATCGGCGATTACATCACGCCACAGATCCTCGGTGGAAATAACGAACTCACCCTGCCCCAGCTCATCATGCTCCAGCTCGGCCGGCGCGGCGATTACCCGATGGCCTCGGCGCTGTCGGTGGTGCTGATGGCAATGGTCACGCTGGCCTATGCCGGCTGCGCCCGCTGGCTGAAGATGGACCGCGTCTGATGCGCCCGCGTCTCGGCTCCCCCCTCGCCTGGATCTATCTGGCAGCGATGTTCACCTTCATCCTGCTGCCGGTGATCACGCTCGTCGTCTTTTCCTTCCAGGACGGCCGTCTGCCGGTGCCGCCCTTCAAGGGCGCGACGCTCGACTGGTACGCCAAGGTGCTCTCGGACCGCGCGATGATGGAAGCGCTCGGCAATTCGCTGCTGGTCGCCGCGCTCTCCGCCTTCGTCTCGCTGCTGCTGGGCTTTCTCGCCGCCTCCGGCCTTGCCCGCGTGCTGCTTCCGGGCTCAGTGCTGATGCGCGGGCTGCTCATCGCGCCGATGACGGTGAGCTACCTGATCATCGCGCTTGGCCTTCTGCAGATGTTCAACCAGATTGGCCTGCGGCCCTCGCTACTGGCCACCGGCATCGGCCATGTGGTGATCAACCTGCCGCTCTGCTTCGCGATCATCTATGCCGCCATCGGCGCCCATCAGCGCAACGCCCTGCGCGCCGCGCGCGATCTCGGCGCCGCCGAATGGCAGGTCCTGCTCTATGTCGCAGCCCCGATGCTCGCGCCCTCGCTGGCCGCCGCCTACTTCCTCGCCTTCACCTTCAGCTGGGACGAATTCATCATCGCCTTCCTGCTGACCCGCTTCGACGTGACGCTCCCGGTGGAGATCTGGTCCATGCTGCGCTCCGGCCTCTCGCCCGAGACCAATGCCGTGGGCTCGCTGGTCTTCCTGGTCTCCGTCCTGATCGTCGTCACGCTCGAACTATCTATCTTCCGAAAGGCCCGCAAATGACTGCCGATGTCCGAATCTGGTCCGTCGAGCACCGCTTCGGCGATTTCACCGCGCTGCACACGGTCGACCTCCAAATCGCCGCCGGGGAGTTCATCGTCCTGCTCGGCCCCTCGGGCTGTGGCAAGACCACGCTTCTCTCAATTGTCGGCGGTTTCCTCTCGCCAAGCGAAGGCCGGGTGCTGATCGGCGGCGAGGACATGACGTTGGTGGCGCCCAAGGACCGCCCGACAACGACAATGTTCCAGGATTACGCGCTCTTCCCGCATATGTCGCTGGAGGCCAATGTCGGCTTCGGCCTACGCATGCGCGGCGTGGGGCGCCGGGAGCGGCGGGAGAAGGCGCTGGAAATGCTCGACATGGTCGGGTTGGCCGACAAGGCGGCCCGCCGCCCGCATGAGCTTTCCGGCGGCCAGCGGCAGCGCGTGGCGCTCGCCCGCGCGCTCGCCGTCTCGCCCGATGTGCTGCTGCTCGACGAACCCCTCGGTGCGCTCGATCTCAAGCTCCGCCGGCAGATGCAGCTTGAGCTCAAGGAAATCCAGCGCCGTGTCGGCACCACCTTCATCCATGTCACCCATGACCAGGAGGAGGCGATGGCCGTGGCCGACCGCATCGTGGTGATGAATCACGGCCGGATCGAGCAATGCGGCACGCCGGAGGAGGTCTATCTCAGCCCGCGCACGCTCTTTGCCGCGGGTTTCATGGGCGAGATGAACCGCCTGCCCGTCACGCCCGAGGGCTCTGGCCTCGCTTCCCCCCTCGGCCCGCTGGCGCTCGCGCCGCAGACCGGCGCGCTCTGCCTGCGCCCGGAGGATATCGGCCTTGAGGGAGATTTCTCCCTCGGCCGCGCACGGCTCTCCGAGGCCGCCTTTTTCGGCTCCCATCACCGCTGCCACTTCACCCCGCTCGCCGCGCCGGAGCTGCGCCTCATCGCCCATCTGCCGCAGGGCGCGCATCCCGAAATCGGCGCCGAGGTCGAGCTTTTCGCCCGCAACCCCATCATCCTCCCCGAGGCCGCCGCATGAGCCGCATCCCGCCCAAGGACTGGTACCGCCTGCGCCATGTCGGCGACGGGCTCACCTGGATCGACGAGCCGCATATCCAGGAATTCTACCGCTGCAATATCTGGCATGTGCGCGGTCGCGACCGGGATATGATGGTCGATAGCGGCATGGGCGTGGTCTCGCTGCGCGAATGGGTGCCGCTGGTCTCCGAACGCCCGCTCGACGCGGTGGCCAGCCACACCCATTTCGACCATATCGGCTGCCACCACGAATTCCCCGACCGGCTCTGCCACCGATGCGAGGCCGAGATCCTGGCCCGGCCCACCCGCGCCAACACGCTGGCCGACCCTTACGTGACCGACGAGATCTTCGACGCGCTGCCGGATGTGCCCTATTCCTCCACCCGCTATGCGGTGAAGGGCGCGCCGGCCACCCGCATCCTCGAAGACGGCGATGCGATCGACCTTGGCGACCGCCGTTTCGAGGTGATCCACACGCCCGGCCATTCCCCGGGCGGCATCGCGCTCTGGGAGGCCGCGACCGGCATCCTGATCGCGGGCGATATCGTCTATGACGGGCCGCTGATCGAAGACACCTACCATGCGGATGCCGCCGACTATATCCGCTCCATGCAGCGACTGGCTCGCCTGCCGGTCCGCATCGTGCATGGCGGCCATTTCCCCTCCTTCTCCGGCCAAAGACTGACCGAGATCATTACCGGCTGGCTCCGGGAAAAGGGCCTCTGAGCCCGACCGACACGAAAGGATCGCCTCATGAGCGACAGCAAATTCAACCAGCCGCTCAGCGGCAATGCCATGCCCCGCACCGGCGGGCCGGCCACCATGATGCGCCTGCCGAGCCAGGAGACGGCAGAGGGGCTCGATGTCTGCTTCCTTGGCATCCCGATGGATATCGGCACCTCGAACCGCCCCGGCACCCGGCTCGGCCCGCGCCAGATCCGCGACGAGAGCCGCATGATCCGCCCCTATAACATGGCCACCGGCGCCGCCCCGTTCGAACATCTACAAGTGGCCGATATCGGCGACGTGCCGATCAATCTCTTCGACCTGAAGAAATCGGTCGAGATCATCGCCGGCCACTACCGCGAGGTCCTCTCCCACGGCGCGCTGCCGCTCACGCTGGGCGGCGATCACACGCTCACCTGGCCGATCCTGCGCGCGATGGCGGAAAAACACGGGCCCGTGGCGCTGATCCATGTCGATGCCCATTCCGACACCAATGAGGAAATGTTCGGCGAAACCGCCGCCCATGGCTGCCCCTTCCGACGCGCCTGGGAGGAGGGGTGCCTGCTGAACGACAAGGTCTTCCAGATCGGCCTGCGCGGCACGGGCTACGCCGCCTATGATTTCGACTGGGGCCGCTCCCAGGGCTGGACCGTGATCCAGGCCGAGGAGTGCTGGCACAAATCGCTCGCCCCGCTCATGGCCGAGATCCACAAGAAGATCGGCGATGCCCCGGTCTATCTCTCCTACGATATCGACAGCCTCGACCCGGCCTTCGCGCCGGGCACCGGCACCGTCGAGGTGGGCGGGCTGACGACGATGCAGGGGCTTGAGATCATCCGCGGCTGCGCCGGGCTCAACCTGGTCGGCGGCGACCTCGTCGAGGTCTCCCCGCCCTATGATCCCACCGGAAATACTGCCGTTATCGCGGCGAATTTCCTTTACGAGATGCTTTGTGCATGTATTTCCGCGCGCACACGCGCGGCAGCGGTGGCGACAGGAGTTGCGCCTTCCGAGTGACCGGTTGTCGGTGAGCATTGTCAGAAATGGCGGCCGTGCTTGATGGTCGATCGAGCGCTCGGCACCGTGCGGTGTATCCCAATCATGTCTGGTCCCGCGACAACGTTCATGTCCCGACCTTGGAAAAAGGGGGCTCTGGCCGATGCTGACCCGAGACGAGCACAGCCGGGACGGATTGGCGATCAAGTCTAATCGCAAACTGAATGCGAATCTCGTGTTGGATCTACCGCAGGGTCGCCAACGTGGAGACGGCCATTGCGCCATACTTTTTCATGGGCTCTTGACGATTCGCTTTCGCCAAATTGATCTATGTCAGTTCGACGGCCATTCAACAGACTGTTTCGGAGACTGCGCTAGACCACACCCATAAGGGATGCTAATGTTCTATTAGTTGATGTGATTTAATGAGTTCGCTGAGTTGTAAGGCGTCCAATTTTTGAAGCGCAAGTCGGTGTGGGGCGTTTGACAGGGTTTTGGGTTGAACGCGGCGGGTGTGCACGAAAAACTAGGGGGTCGCAAAATGCGACCCCCGATTTGGACTTTGATGCGTGTGTCCGCTGGAACTAGGACGTATTGGTGTTCAGGTTCCCTTTTGGAGTGAGTGTGTGTAGTCGTGTGTGTGTGTGTAACGAGTAATGCCAGTCAATTAAGGCATTGAAGTGGAAGAATCGGAGCCGGATTGTGGCAGTCCGGTTTGCAGAATTGCCTCGAGCCCGCACTTCGTAAGAACTAAATGCACTCACAGATTTCTTGCCAGCAACAAAGCTGTTCGATTGTTCGGCGCGTTCTATTGGTGATCAATTGACGGCGACGTCGCGCGACTTCTACGTGGCCGTTGGGTTCCGGTGAAGAACACCACCTCCACCGGTACAACGGAAAGACCGAAAAAGGCGGTTCAATCGGCAACCTGCCCTCGCAAACGATGCTGGCGGGGCGCACGGGCTTTTCTTCCTGCACCTCTTCAACCAGCGCGGGCGACGAGATGCTCCGTGTCTCGGCTCTAGATGCTCGCAAGCACGACATTCGCACAGCGTCTTTCCACCGGCGCACAGTTGGAAGCATCACGTCACCCTCTGCTCCCCAAAGGTTCGAACGATGCCGTTTAGGTCGTCGTCCCAGGGCGTTTCCGTGGCGGATGCTGATGGTTGCCGCTTCCCTGCGACGGTCAGGATGAGTACTGGCATCATGCAGACAGTTCCGGAGCCGCGCGGAACTCATCGACCCCCACATGCCTCCCGAAGAAAAAATATTCAATGATATTAATGATCTACTCGGGAACTGGCCCCGCAGATTAATCAACGCGCAGTCTTGGAACGCCGTGGCGCTACGATTAAACTGTATCCGGAATGGAAACGGGTTTGGTTGATGGCGTCTTGATCACGGATATGGAATGCCGGTTCTCGTGGCCACACCACCCCAACTGATGCGATCCGGTCGCTCGCTGATCGAGGAACTCAAACAGGTCAGGACGAAATGCGCAACGGCGTTGATCATGAGTTAGTGAACGGCTTCGTACGGGAGAATTTCGGCGTTCAAGGGACGCTCCGGCTGCATCGGGCCGCCCTCGGAGGGGACCTGCTTGCCGCGCCCCTCAACGTGATGCTCGCACCGATCTTCCTTTGTTCCCGACTGACCGCCCTGTTGCTGGCTGCCGTCGGGCTTCGCCGTTCCAGTCGTTGGCTCCTGAGCCAGCCGATCTTTCTCCACTCGGCGGTCGCGCGCGCTGTGGAGAAGAGGATCGAGACCGATTTGCTAGCACCGAGTTCCCCGCATTGCGCAGCGTTGAGCGACCGCCAGAGGCGGCTGTTGCGCGACTATACCAGTGTCCGGACGTCCGTGGCGGAGATCTTCACGACAGTGGTTGTCCTCACACTCGGGTACTTCCTGTTCCGGAATCCGACGCCTGGAATCCTCTCGCTGACACCGTTCGTCTCCGACTACATGACGCAGTCTTCGGCCGTAGCGGGTTTTCCGCTCGGCCAGAGCCTTGGGCATCTGTGGTACGCGGTCTTCCCGCCGGAACGTTCCGCGAGCTATGTACTCATGGTTGGCGTGGGGCTTGCGTTGGTTGCCTCGTTTGTCACGACCTTCGCCGGAATCATCGCCGACCCCGTTCAGGCGAGCCTTGGCATCCATCGAAAGCGCCTGGCGCGCTTGTTGGAAGATCTCGCCGCCAACGATGCGGCAGGGCCGGTGCTGGCACGCGAACACGCCATTGCGCGGGTCGCAGACGTCACCGACGCGGTGGTGAGCCTTTTCCGGATGATACGCCCATGAGGTTGCGAGACATCGGAAAAGAGGCGCAGGGGGGCGCATCGGATTCGACATGATTGGCGGCGTCTTGCTCGACATTTCCGGGGTTCTCTACCAGGGTGAGAGGCCCATAGCCGGTGCCGTCGACGCCGTGGAGCGACTTCGGGAATCGGGAATCCCAATCCGGTTTCTGACCAACTCGACCCGACGACCAAAGCGTACCATCGTGAGAAAACTGAATGTGCTCGGTTTTGACGCCGGCGACGACGAGGTGCTGACGCCTGCGGCGGCGGCCTGCACCTGGCTGAATGCGCACGGCTTCAGCCCGCACCTTTTGGTTCACCCCGACCTTGAGGAGGATTTCTCAGATTGCGTCGGCGCGGCGTCCAAGGCCATCGTTATCGGAGATGCTGCCGAGTACTTCAGCTACGAACGGCTGAACGCTGCCTTCCGGGAATTGGTGGCCGGCGCGCCCCTGCTCGCATTGGCAGCAAACAGGGTCTTCCGTGACACGGATGGTGAGCTGAGCCTTGATGCCGGCGCCTTCGTGCGTGCGCTGGAATATTCCAGCGGGACAGAAGCCCTCATTCTCGGAAAGCCCGAACGGTCGTTTTTCCGGGCAGGAACCGACAGCCTCGGTTGCGCGCCGTCTGACGTGGCAATGGTGGGAGACGACGCGGAAAGCGACGTGGCAGGCGCCCTGTCAGCCGGCATTGGCATGGGTATCCTCGTGCAAACCGGGAAATACCGAGAGGGAGACGAGAACCGGTTTGGTCCGGCACCGACCTCCGTCGCAACGGACATCGCCGAAGCCGTGGATACTATTATTGCAGCCAGCCGCTAGTCGCCGACCGTCGCGATGCGATCGACGATCGTTCCCATGCTTGAGGTTTCTCTCAATGCAAGCATGGCTCGACACCGGGATTGTGGGCCGCGACGCGATCCGGGAGAGCGCGGTTTGGCGGGGACTCGCTGTGGACTCGGAGTAGGCCTAGCCCCCCCGCAAGCCACCGCCAGGCCCTGCACCCGTCGGGATGAGCGGCGCGGCAGTCGTCCCAACCGTCGTCAGCCGCACACTGCTCAACAGGAACGTGCTTCGGCCAGTGCGGCTTGCGGCTGGCATGTCGAACGCCGGATAGGCCAACCCGTGTCGGCGCATGCCGATAGGCAGCACTGTGGCTTGCATTGCGCGCCATGGTCCCCGAGCTGTGTTGGGTCGCGAGCATTTCCCAAACGACGGTCGATGGGCACGAGATCATGGATCCCCTCGGATCGGTACGTGCCCTTCGTCGCGCGTCATGACTTCGTCGTAACAGCAATCGCCATGGAGCGACCGAACCGGGTCTCCGCAAGATGCAGTGTCGCGGTAGAGTAGTGCCGTCGGCTGAAGCCTGCCCGGCACCCGAAGTCCCGGTCGCGCGACCAACCGATTGTGGCGCGCAGTGTACGATTCCGGGCGCTGCGCCGCAAATTTACGTAGCGGGAGGTACAAACTGGCGGCACGGTCATCATTCGAACAAGATCCTCTGAAACTCCATAAAAACAAGGCCTGCGCCGGTCGCAGGAGGCGCCATCCCGAGCGCGAACGAATTGCAGCCGGTAACGGCACCGAGAACGATTGCTTCGAAAGAGAGAGCCCATGGCCAGAACGTCTTTCCCGTGCATGCAGTCTCTACGGTACAGGTGGTCGCCCAGAACGGAGCCGCTGCCATGAACGCGGCCGACGGGACCCTCGGCTGGACTACAGTGGCCGCAGTGACGAGCGCGCATCCTGCCACTCTAAGCAGTCTGACGGACGGCGCTTCCAACTTTGACGTTGTTATCGTCGGCACCGGAATGGGTGGTAGCGCCGTCGCCTTTCGCCTGGCCGGGCAAGGTTGCCGCGTGCTCATGCTGGAGCGCGGCCAGCCGCCACTCCAGGTCGCCACAGCCGAGAACAACACCTTCCTCTACAGCGCTCAACCGTTGGGTCACGAATTCCGCATAGTCGGCGGAAAATCGAAGTACTACGGCGCGGCGCTCTATCGCTTCCGTGAAAGCGACTTCAAGGAACGAGCCGTCGAAAACGGTATCTCGCCGGCGTGGCCGATCCGATACGACGACCTGGAGTCGTACTATTGCGAGGCCGAAGAGATCTACCGCGTCCATGGCGCGTCCACGGGAGACCCAACCGAGCCCTGGCGCTCCCGGCCGTACCCGCACGACCGGCTACCGCACGACCCGTTGGTTGCCCGGATTGCGGCGCGGCTCCAAGCCAATGGGGTCCCGACCGCGGCAATCCCTCGCGGGATAGACTACGGCCCCGGCGGGAGCTGTGTGCTCTGCGGCCAATGCGATGCCCATTACTGCGTGCGCGACGCCAAGATGGACGCTGATACCGCCACCCTGCGTCCCGCACTCGCGGCAGGCAACGTGAAACTGCTCTACGGAGCGGAGTGCCTGAAGGTGCTGGTTGATCCCTCCGGCCGGCGCGCCGAGGGCGTGCTGGTTCGCCATGACGGGCAGGAGAAACGCATCTTGGCTGGCCAGGTGGTGGTGAGCGCGGGCTTCCCGCACAGTGCGCTGCTGTTGCGACGCTCCCGCATGTCGATCCACCCCGAGGGCGTGGGCAATGCCTCGGGTTGGCTGGGCCGTGGCGTGGCCGCCCATTCGACGGGCACGCTCTTTCCAGTCGTGGGGTTGCGACCGCTTGGGGCGCGGCACACCAAGACGTTTGCCATCAATGCCTGGGCGGATGCCGGGCCCGACTGGCCGCATCCGCTCGGCGTCGCCCAGATTGCGGGTCAGACACCGTTCTGGCTCTTGACGTCGAAGGCCAAGCGCCCGTTGGTCAGGGCCATTGGCGAGCGTAGCCTGCATGTCTTCCACATGGGCGAGGCACTGCCGACGAAAGAAACCGGTTGGTCATTCGACGGCGACGAGTTGGGCAACCTTACGCCGCCCGTCCATCGTCCGGAGGCATACGGTCGCTTGCGCCATCTTGTCCGCGCGTGCTTCCGCGAGCTGGGCTACCCGGTGATCGCACCGCGCCGCCCGGTGGAGTTCTGGCACGAGACCGGCGGCGCGATCATGGGCGCGGATCCCGAGACATCCGTCACCGATGCGCAGGGCCGCGTGCACGGGGTGGAGAACCTCCATGTCGCCGACGCCACCGTATTGCCCTCCGCAAGCTCGGTGAACACGGGGCTGACCATCGTGGCATTGTCCCTGCGGACCGCAGACGCGGTCCTCGAGGCGGCCGGTGCCCAAGCTCCGGCAGCGCGGCACAGATTGCGTTCAGCACCACAGGATCGGGCGACCGCGGATATCCCGTGCTGACGCAGATACTCCATGCCGGCAGTTTAAGAGCCAAGGTCGCCGGGCCACCGTCATGACCGGAAACTGGGAACCGTAGGCCGCCCGACTTTAGCATTCGGACTACGGTTGCCCCGGGTTACTCTGCCACGGAAAAACCTGGCTGAAATGGTGGCGGAAGCCGCTTGCAGCGCATCGCGGCCGTTTTCGCGGATGTGTGCAAGATCCGAAAGCCTTGCATGGCACCCTGCAAGGTGTTGACAGTGTTGGGGCGGCCCGCGGCAAATGTCGAGGTCACGCTGACCTGCCTCAACGATGTGCTATGGTAGCATTTCAAGGCCGGGAAAGGGGGTAGGGATGAAACCCGTGGTTCTGGCATATTGCGCCATTTTCCTCGTCGCCGCATTGAGTTCAGGTCCGGCAACCGCCCAATCCGGTGACTTGAAGCCAAGTGGGCCGCAGAGCAACGGAACCAAAGCGGGTTACTCCCAGGCCGGCGTGCTGGAAGGGCCGAGTGGTGTTCTGAACGAGCTGGCTCAGGATGATTCCGTTCGCGCTGGCCTGCTCTCGCCCCGCGGAACGCTTGCCTTCTTTGACCCCTGGTACGCATGGAAGAAGCGCTTGAACGCGAACGTCGGACTGCAGTTGGGCTTTAGTTTCCAGACGCTCTACCAATCGGCCGACGAGACCCTGACCGGTATCTCCGAGGCGGCTGCAACACGCGGTCAGATCCAAGGCGCGTGGACCTTTCTGAACCGCGGCGGCACGAACACGGGCAAGCTGACCTTCCGCGTCCGGAACCGTCAGGCCTGGGACCAGAACCTGCCGCCCTCGCAACTCGCCTATCAATTCGGGAGTATCGTCAATTCCGGAACCGGGTTCGGTGCATCCGGTTGGGAACTGAACGAACTTGCCTGGCGCCAGTCGATGTTCGACGACAAGTTCCGTTTCGTCGTTGGGAATATCAGCGCGATCTCCTGGTACAACAACACCGCCCTTTCGTCCTCGCTGACCGGGTTTCAGAACACCGCCATGCAGTCGAGCCTCGCCAAACCGGGTCCCGGTCGTGGCCTCGGCTTCGGTGTAGGGTTTGAAGTCACTCCCAAGGTTGCAATGGTTGCCAGTGTCCATGACGCGAACTCAACCGCGAGCCAGAACCCGTTGGAGACGATTGAGCAGCAAGAGTACTTCTATTCCACCGAGCTTCGTTATCTGCCATCCGGCATCCGGGAGCAGATGTGGAACTCGTTCAGACTCCAAGTCTGGTACCAGGATGCTCTGGAGGAGAAGGGCCTGAAGGCATCGAGCGGTGTCGCTATCCAGGCGGGCTACCTGTTCGACGACACGTGGTATCCGTTTGCCCTCGGCGGTTGGTCCGATGGGAACGCTTCGATCTTTAGGGAAGATTTCGTTGCCGGGTTGGGCGTGAAGATCCACACCCGCAACCGCCCTTCGGACGACATGTTTGGGATTGCTGCCGGGTGGGGCAACCCGTCCGTCGACGCGCTCCAAGATCAGTACACGGCCGAGGCTTTCTACCGGCTTCAGCTTCTAGCCTCTTTCGCGATCACCCCATCGGTCCAGATTGTCCGCCATCCCGCCGCGAACCCGGACACCGATCAGGTTGTTCTGTGGGGTCTCAGAACGCGGATCCAGTTCTGAGCGCCCAACAAAACGATTTTCGTGCCGACCGTCGCGGTCGTTTCTCGACCGCAGCCAATGCGAATACAATACAGCAAGGAGAAACTCAAATGCCGTTCACTTCTCACCGCGCGGCCGTGAAAAGACCCATGGTATTCGGCCTCGTCCTCGGCAGCATGGCATTCTGTGTCCCGGCTTGGGCGGAACAAGAACTTGAACCGGTCTCCCTCAGCGACATTCGCGACATGAGGTTTTGTGAGTTCGTCCTGATTTTCGACGATCACGTCACGATCTACAACACGTCGGCCTCAAACGGTTGTCCGGAAGAAAAATGGCAAGCAATGGACACAGCGGCCATTGCCTCCGAACACGGTGCAAAAGCAGCCGAGCTCAACGGCCCAAAATTCTGGACGATGGACGCGCAGACAATAAGCCTGGGCGCGACAAAGACATTCGGTGGAATTGAGGCCCGCTATGGCGCGACTCTGCCGCTCTCGGCGCTCGGCGGCGACACCGGGTCCGCGCCCTATACGCCCTATACCAGCGCAAAAAACCAGACGATGACATTCAAGGCGGGTAGCCCGGTTTATGAATTGGTCGATCCAGACGGTAATACCTACATCCTCAACGCTTACGGATCGGATGTCGAAGGGGGCGACCCCGCCAATCTCGTCAACCAGCTTTCTCCTGCCGAGGGCTGGACATTCCAGGCGCGCACCCTGGCCGAAGACCTTTCGATCGAGGGAAGTTCGGACACGCCAGTCGATATGGTCGGGGACGACATGCACCAGTATTACACGCGGATGGAATAGGCCACTCGGCCGAGAAACGCGCGAACAGCGCCTTACCAATAGGCAACCATGAGCTATCTTGTGGGGTCTTGGAACGCCGCTGAACTCGTATCTCTGTCAGGCCCACCAGATCACCGGAGGGCCTCATGCAACCTCGTCGGATATTACAACCTCGATGATCTCGATAGAGGTCACCTTCAGCCCAAGCTCGCGAAGGGAGAGGCTTTCATCATCTGCACCGGGAGCGCGTCCGGCGCCCGTTGCAAACCCTTCGAGCTCAGCCAATTCCGCCGCGACTAGTTCGGATTCATACTCATCGCGCGTCAGGTGGATTTCGAGTGTGTCTGTACCAGTACCTCCGTGATAGGCATCCCGCTTGGTGCCGGTCTCGCCAAACACGAAAACCAATTGATCGTCCCCTGCGTTGCCAAAGACCGAGTCGCTTCCTTCTTGACCGTCTAGGATATCGTTGCCGTCCGAGCCGCGCAGGGTATCCGCTCCATCACCACCCCGAAGGGTGTCGGCGCCCCTTCCTCCCTTGAGACTGTCATCTCCGCCGTTCCCGAAGATGAGATCTGCGTGTCTGGCTCCGAAGATCGTATCATCGCCTTGCCCTCCACGAAGCGTGTCGTCGTCCTTGCCTCCGTAGATTGTATCGTTGCCCTGGCCACCCTGCAGAGTGTCACGGCCTTCGCCACCGCGAAGCGTATCGCGTTTTGCGCCCCCGTAGAGGGAGTCGTCTCCCAAGAGCCCGCGCAACACATCTGCGCCGCCGCCGCCCCAGAGAGTGTTGCCCAGCGCGCTTCCCGTTAGATCGTCATCGAACTCCGAACCGCGCAGGTTTTCGATCGACTTGAGTGTATCACCCTCGGCATGCCCACCACTTCCGGTCCCGGCTTCAAGATCCACCACAACGGCCCGCTCGGAACGTGTGTATTCGGCGCTGTCGATACCCGTCCCGCCGAAAATACCATCCTTGCCGCGGCCGCCGTCCAGGCGGTCGTTTCCCGCGCCCCCCATCAGATCATCAGCACCGCCGCGCCCCAGGATTATATCATCTCCGGCGAGGCCGCTTATCCTGTCCGCACCGGCCGTCCCTTTCAGAGTGTCGTCGCCGGGCGTGCCTTTCTGAACGTTGATCGTCGCTTTCGTGACGGTCACCGTCACCTTGCCTTCGTCGCGGCCACCATTGGCCGCAACCTCGTAGGTGAACTCGTCCGTGCCAAAGAACCCGGCGTTCGGCACATAGGTCACCGTTCCATTGACATTGATGGACACTTTGCCGTTGCTGCCCTGCGAAACGGTTGCCACGCTTAACGGGTCTTCATCCGGATCGTCGTCATTCGCCAGGACGTCGACATTCACGGCCACATCCTGGCGAGTGGTGATGGTATCATCCGCTGCAATCGGATCGGAATTCCCCAACTCGGCAAGACTAATCCGCGTGATTTTGCCGTCGATCAGATAGGCGAAGTACATATGGCCGTCGGGTCCCAGCTTGAGATGGACCGGTCCCGGTCCATCCAGTTGCGCAAGGAACTCCAAGTCGCGGCTGTCGTTTGCTTTGATTGCATAGAGCTCGCCTTGGGCCATGTCCGTGAAAATGTAGCGGCCCTGCAATCCTGACGGGAATCGGTCGGATCGAATGACATCGTTGGCCCCGATAAGGAGTTGCAACTGGTACCCAGGGTCAACCACGCGATGCGAAAACGCCTTGAAAGCGGGTGTAACTGTCGCATCACCCGACGCGACTGCGGAATAGAACGCCTTGGCCTCGTCCAGGTCTTCGTAGTCGCGCGTCGGAAGCGACGCGCCGCCATCGCCGCCCTCGTAGAACGGCCAGCCGAAATTCGCCCCGGCGGCACCTGTGTTGATTTCTTCGTATGCGCCCCAGCCGACGTCGGAGATCAATAGTTGGCCTTCACCGGCAAACCCCATCGTGAACGGATTTCGCAATCCAAGCTGATAGACCTTCGCCGCATTCTGCGTGAGGTCCCCGCCGGCATCATCGACGAATGGGTTATCGGTCAGGCCAAGCCCCGTGATCGGATCGATGCGCAGGATCTTCCCTGCAAGCGCGTGGACACTCTGCACGCTGAGTGCACGAACGTCGGCCGCATTGAAGGATGTTCCGTCGCCAGTCGAGAGGTAGAGCGCGCCGTCCGGCCCAAATTCGAGCGAGCCACCCGCGTGGGAGAGCGAATCCACCTTGATGTAGTCCTGAACATACTCGCCGGTGTCCGGATCGACGTCCGACGGCGGCGTATCGAAATCCGACGTGGAGTTGACCGCACCGCCGCCGGAAATATCGTCCAGAGACTGGCCGGCGCCCCCGATCAGGATCACCTCGGAGCCCGGCACAACCGTCCGATAGTCGTTGTCTGCATCAAGGGTGTGACGCGTCAGATAGGCAAACCTGTTGCCCTCCCCGTCCGGCGCGGCATTGCCGCTTTTCCCGTCGGTGTCGGGCGGATCGACGGTGTAGTACGTGTACAGATACGGATTGGTCGCCAGATCGGGGTGGAGCGCGATATCCATGAGTCCCCGGTCCGCGCGCTGGTTCACCTGATCCATGATATCGAGGACGTCGCCGAGATCGTCGCCGCTTGCCAAGTCGAACAGGCGCACTTTCCCGTTCTTTTCGGCGACATAGATGACATCCGGATCGAGCGGCGAGAATTCGAACGCAATCGGCTTTGTGAGGCCATCGACGGTCGTCGTTTCGGAAAACGCGTAGTCGGATTCAAGTGGCGGGTCGGTGGGCTCGGTAACGGGATTCTCGTCATCGAGGATGTCGATTTGCGCAGTTCTCGGGAACAGGAATGTCCCGCTGTTCAGGTCAACCAAGGAGAAGGAAAAGGACTCCGTATTCTCGGAGACATCGTCGTCCAGGATTTCGACAGGCACGACGATCCTGCTAACACCGGCCTCCATGGTCACGGTTCCATAGTCCGGCGTGAAATCGTCTTCATCTGCTGCATCGGCGAAGCTGAGCAGATTCGCCTCGTAGACGATGTCGACGGGCTTCGAAAGATCGACGGTCCGCACGATCGGAACCAGCACTTCGCCGGCCGTTTCACTAATCCCAATTGAAAATGTCTCTAGTGCGATATTCCCCGACATCTTTTCCCAATTTCCTCACAAGAATCTCGGTACGGGGAGCATTCAAACATAGTAATGTGAGTTTTCAAAATCTCAGCGGCGGCGGATTCCGTGGGTTATCGGTAGAAGTGATCACGCGT
Organism: Tropicimonas marinistellae; assembly: GCF_001509585.1. GTDB lineage: Bacteria > Pseudomonadota > Alphaproteobacteria > Rhodobacterales > Rhodobacteraceae > Tropicimonas > Tropicimonas marinistellae. The sequence goes on from NZ_LNCI01000007.1 coordinate 289,865, forward strand.
CATTCACAGCAACGGTTTAGATCGAAGGAACCAGGTCCTCCGCGATGGCCAGGGAACGACAAGCGAGCGCCAATGATGCTGCCTTGCGATGTCAGAGTTGGATATCCGTCAAGTCGCGCTAGCTGGCGCGTAGCGGTGCATTCGCTCACGCCCTGAGTCTGCTATGGGGATCGCAATTTCACGCCGTGCTGGGATCGACGCATGCCGGGGTACGATGCTGAATTGGCGGGCGATCATCTTGTTGGGAGGGATGCACGATCCAAAAAAGTACGACGTTGACTATGCCACCGGTCTCACTCCGTGGCCGGCGTGGAGAGCAGGCGGCCAAAGCCGACGATCGGTTTGTTGTGGCCGGAGACGCGCAAGCTATCCCATAGAAGGCACTGAATACTGCTCATGCAGGGTTTGCCGAGTTCATTCTCCAGCGCCTCAAGAACTTCCATCGCGCGTATGGCGGTGCATGAGATGAAGAGCGCGTCCGCATCGGGATGGTCGGCATTCAAGGCCAGGGACGTCAAGCTTTCGAGCGAGACGAATGGCATATCCGCATCGCTTTCGATCCCAAGATGGGTTTGCTTGACCACGTCCACCCCATGTTCGGCAAGAAAGCCGGCCATCATCTTGCCCACTGGCTCGGGGTACGGCGTGAACAACGCAATGCGCTGACGTTCAAGATGCGCAAAAGCGTTCAGGGCAGCGGTGGCCGGGGTCGTGACCGGTATCCCGGGGCGACCGGCCCGGATTTGCTTCGCGACAGTCTCGAAGCCGAGAGCGACGGTGGCCGAGGTGCAACTGTAGGCAATGACATCAAGCGGCATCTCCGGCAGAAGTCGCGCCGCGCATTCCGCCAACTGCGGACCCATTTTTCGCAGGTTATCCTCGGTCAGCGGATTGACGGTCAGGACGCGTGTCGTGTGATAGCTGACATCCTGTCCGACGAGTGCGGCGCGAAAACCATTCTCCGTTGTCATGTCAGTGGAGAGAACGATCAATCCAATGCGGATACCCGCACCGCCGTTGTCAAAGAAGATCTCACCTAGCGCCATAATCGTAGTCCTCGATCCAGGTCATCTCGCGCCGGAACGGAACGGCGTCGCGGTCAGTCTCCTCATCCAGCAATCGGGCGAACCTGTGGCCGGCGTAGACCGCCGCGGCGATCGTGCCCGGCGCATAGGCGTCGCCGATCAGGTCTACCGATTTGATACCGGCCTGCGCCCACTCCTCCTTCCGGGCCTTGAGGTCTCGAAAAAGTTGGTCCTTTGGCAGGCGTGCGGTCACCGGCAGGATCGCGTCGCAGACAATCTCAGTCTCCCTACCGGTAAAGACGCACTCCAATACCGCCTTACCTGCATCTGCAGCGATCAGCGCGGTGTTCACATGCACGGCGTCGCAACATTCGATCACTGCCTTCTGGATCCGGTGCTGGTCCAGCGTGGCGACTGACCATGAAGAGACAATGCCGGCTGGCGTGACGTAAGTTACTTTCCGCCCTTCGTTGGCGAGTTGTTCGGCCAGCAGGCTGCCAAGGTAGTAGTGGTCGTCATCGTAGATCAGAACGTGACCGTCGATCCGCTTGCCATCGAGGATATCATCCGGGGTCAGACATGGGAGCATATCGAGCCCCGGCACCGGATGCTGGTGATATCGCGCGATCCCGTCCCGGCGCCATTCCGACCCGGTGGCGACAACAACGCGCTCGAAGCCGAATTCAAGCACTGCCTCGGCATCCAGTGGGCTTTCGAGATAGATGTCCGCGTTGGCCCGCGGCTTCAGAAGCAACTCCCGGTGCTCCTGTACACGCGCCCAGGCGTTGAGCCCCGGCAGGCGTGCCTCGCGTGCCACCCTCCCACCCGACTCGCCACGCGCTTCCGCGATCGTTACGCTATAGCCGCGTTGCGTGAGATGATTGGCGCATTCAAGCCCGGCCGGGCCACTACCGACGACGAGCACGCCGCTCTCGGATCCCGCCGGTGCCGCCCGCTCCGGATGCCAGCCCTTGCGCCATTCCTCCCCTTGCGTGGGGTTCTGGGTACAGCGGATCGGAACCGACAGTTCGTCATGGGCCACACAGATATTGCAGCCAATGCACTCCCTGATCTCGTCCAGCCGCCCTTCCTCGATCTTCTTCGGCAGGAACGGGTCGGCAATGGACGGTCGTGCGGCACCAATGAAGTCGAGAATACCGCGACGAACCTGGCTCACCATCGTATCCGGCGAGGTGAAGCGGCCGACACCGACAACCGGTTTCGTGGTCAGCTTCTTTATCCGGTGGACGAATGGTTCCTCCACAGCTTCCGGCGAGAACCGCGACGTCTGGCTGTCGTTCGACCAATCCGAGAGCGTCACGTCCCACAGGTCCGGCAACTCGGCCAGCATACCGATGGCATCCTCTGCCTCGTTCTTCTCCAGCCCCTTCGCGCCGACCAGCTCGTCGAGGCTGATCCGCACCGCCAGCGCGGTTCGGCCGGCAATGACATCGGCGGTGTCGTCCAGCACTTCGCGCAGGAGCCGCACCCGGTTCACCAGACTACCGCCGTATTCATCGCTCCGGTGGTTCCAGCGCTTTGATAGGAAGTGGAACAGAACTGACAGGTTGTGTGCCGAATAGACGTAAATCACGTCAAATCCGGCATTTACCGCCCGCTCCGCAGCATTGCGGTGCCAGCGGCGGAATTCGGCGATGTCGTCCTTGTCCATCGCACGGCATTGCACCGGGTCCCGGTTGCCGGTTTGAACGGGCAGATGGCTCGGCGAGAGCGGGATTTCACGGGTATAGAGGCTGGCCATTGCGTAGGAATTGTAGGTGAGTTCAACACCTGCCAAGGCGCCATTGGCCTGCACCTTCTGCGCCATGAGTTCCAGCGCTGGCATGTCCCGGTCATCCCAGAGCCGCATCTCCACGAGGGGTGAACTGTCGGCGGTGGGATGGATCTCGCATTGCTCCGTATTGACAACGGCCCAACCGCCCTCCGCCTTGATCCCGCGCATCTCCGCCATGGCCGAGGCGTGCAGATAGCCCAACCCGTTGCAATGCGGCACCTGATAGAAACGGTTGCGGGCTGTCCGTGGGCCGATCTTCACTGGTTCGAAGAGAATGTCGTAGCGGGGGTCGCGGGGCATTGGGCCGTCCTGTCCGTGGGTTAGCGGATCCAGGCGGTCCAGGCATCGCGATGCGCCTCGACCCACTCGGCGGCGACGTCCTCAATCGCCTCTCCACCGTTCTCGATCCGGTCGGTCGCCTCGGCGACGTCGCTGGTGGAGACCGACATGAGGTGCAGGTAGCGCGCAGCGTCCGGGGCCTTGGCCTGGAACGCCGCACTGCCCAGCTTCCAGACGTAACCTGCCGAGTACCCGCAATCGAACACCTCGTCCGGGTTTGGCCCATGGGCCGGATCATCGTAACAGGCGTCAGCGTTTGGCGGCAGTTGGACGAACTCGCCCTCGATCTTTTCGAAGTACCAATGCGGAATGTAGCCCCAGCCGATGATAGGCTCCTGCTTGTCGACCGCGGCCTTGATCGTGGCAATCAGGGTCACCGGGGAGCCCGAATTCATCGCCTCGAAGTCGATCCCGAGCGCGTCCATGCGGGTTTGGGCATCCGTCTCCCAATCGGCCGGAGCGTCCACATAGCGGCCGCGCGGCTCGGTCTCGATCGTTGCCAGCGCCTGCACGCAGTCGGGCTCCTTGAGTGCGGTCCAGTCCGGCAGGCCCGGGCAAAGCTCTGCGACATAGGACGGATACCACCAGCCTTCGAGCACCTGCACGCCCGTGGAACCGAAATTAAGCACGTTGCCAGCGGAAACCGCATCGTTCAGCGCCGGCCAACTCGACGTATCCCAGATCGCGGTGCTCACATCTACGTCGCCGGTTTCCAGCGCCGGGATTTGAGCGGTGTAGTCCACGCGGACAAACTCGACGTTGTATCCGATCTCCGCAAGGATCGTACCAAATGAATAGGCGATGAAGTCTGCGTCCGAACTGTCAATGAGAATGACCCGGATGGGCTCTGCTGTCTCCACCGCCAGGGCCGGACAGGCTACCACCGATGATCCGACAGCGGCCATTACGAGAAGGGCTTTGATATTCGTCTGCACGGGGCGTCTCCTAGAGTTTGAACGGCTTGGCGCATGTCGCGGAACGAACGCACAAAGGACCGATGTTCGATCTCAGCCTAAGAAGACACCCCTCGTTACATGGAAAACCATCTCATTGATTGGAACTTTAGTTTATATTTTTCCAAAATTAGTTTGCCCAATTTCCTAGCCAAACTGGTGTTTCTGCTGCGCGCGCATGCAGATTGACTGGGTGATCGTGGCGAAACGTTCCAAGGCGGGCGCCGCCTGCCCTCCGGCCTTCGTGATCAGGGCATGTTCGGACACGTAAGCGGTATCGCCGGCATTGATCTCAAACAACTCTCCAGCGTCCACCCAGGGTTGCGCATAATGCTCCGGCAGATAACCGATGTACCCCCCCGAGAGCAGCAGCACGAGCATGCCTTCCATCTTGTTGACGGTCGCCTCCTCCTGAACCACGCCGAGCCGGCTGCGGTCGAATTCGCTATTGTATTGGCGGAGAACCGTGCGGAACGAGGACAGATCGGCCTTGGCGATCACCTTGCGAGGCGCTTGATACAACGGGTGGCCGATCCCGCAGTAGAGACGGATCGGTTCGCGCAGGAGCGGAGTGAACTTCAGCCCGGAAATATTGCGTATGAACGGCCCCAGTGCCGCGTGTAACCGCCCTTCGATGACGAAATGCTCCAGTTCCTGCCGCGTCGAAACGATCAGTTCAAGCTCGACCTCATTCTCGGTGCGGTTGAATTCGCGCAACGCGTCGCTGATCGGGAAGTCCGGGTGGCCCACAAGAGCATCGACCATGCCAATCGATAGTCGCCCGGCCAGTATGCTCTTAGCGCTGGTCAGGGTGCCGGCGAAATCGTCCAGCGTTTTCAGCAAACCCTTGGTCTCTTCGTAGACGATACGGCCGCGGTCGGTCAGCTTGAATCCGCCGCGTCCGCGTTCGCACAGACGTATCCCAAGTCGGCTCTCCAGATTGGAGATGTGAACGGAAATCGTGGACGTCGAAATGTTCAGGTAGGTTTCGGCCGCTGCAAACCCTTTGGCCTCGGCGACTACGACAAAAATGCGCAACAGGCGGAGGTCAACATCGGAAACGCGCTTCATACTTTGATACTGCCTGTGATTTTGAGATTTTGATTTGGTAATAGTTCAAGTAAATTTCCACACTTTGCAATATGTCAGGTGTTGCGACGTTTCTAGCTTGGGTATGTCGACCGCCCCCACCTGCGGCCGGTTCCTTCCTGTTTCCCTGGAGACGTACCCCATGCCATTGGACCACGACCGTGAGATTTTCGGCGTCGCCGACCACACTCTTCATGTGACATTCCAGCCAACCACTCGGACATCAAGGTCCGGCTTCGACCTGCCGATGATCGTGCACGACCGGCTCGCATTCTCGCCGGAGGAATACGTCAGGCGCTACGACATTGTGCAGGCGGCGATGGCGGAACTGGACCTGGACGCGCTGCTGATCCGAGGACCGGAGAACATCACCTATTTCACTGGTTACGAAACGCCCGGATACTACAAGTACCACTGCGTCATCGTGCCGAAACAGGGAGAGCCCGTCTTCCTCGTGCGGGACTTTGAGTGGATCAACACGCCGGAATTTGCCTGGAGCACGAAACTCGCCAAGGTCTTTGACTGGGATCATCCACCGAGTGTCACGGCAAACGTTCTGCGCCAGCTTGGTCTCAATTCAAACTGCCGGATCGGGGTGGAGAAGCAGACATTCTTCTACACGGTGGACGAGCACGAGACACTATTGGTGGCGTGCCCGGAAAACACCTTTGTCGACGCCACCCAGATCATGTGGAACGCCCGAATGATCAAGTCGGCCGAAGAGGTTGCCGTGATGCGGCGCTCCGCCCGTCTTGTCGACCTGGCAATGCAGGCAGGCTGGGAGGCAACGCACCCCGGCGCCAGCGGCGACGAAATCAACGCCGTGGTCAACAAGACACTGTTCGAGAACGGCGGAGAATACATGGGTTTGCCACCCTTCGTGCTTGCTGGCGAGCGGTCCTGTTTGCCCCACCAAACAGGCGGCGCCAACATATTGGCTGCAAACGACGTGATGTACTTCGAGATTTCTGCGTCTCAGCGGCGCTACACCGCCGCGCTCATGCGTACGATTTTCGTTGGACAACCCAAGGACGAGTGGCTGCGTGCGGCAGAGGCTTGCATCGAAGCGGTCGAAGCGGCGCTGGACACGATCAAGCCCGGCGCCACACCTCATGAGGCCGACACGGCTGCGCGGGCCGTCACCGAGAAGGCTGGCCTCGGCGACCTTCACCGAAACCGGCTGGGATATTCCATCGGGGTCAGCTACCCGCCGGATTGGGGGGAAGGCGAGATCATCTCGCTTCGTCAGGAGGAACACCGCCCCCTGCAACCCGGCATGACATTCCACATGCCGCCGCTATGCCTTAAGTACCGGGAGTTCGGCATTGGGTTTTCGGAATCCATCGTCGTGACGGAGAATGGTTGCGAGCGGCTCTCGAAGCTCGGTCGTGAGATCATCATCAAGTAGTGGCACCGGCGACCCGACCCAAACCCCTTGTCTGCGGCCCTCGGCTGTTGGCAGATCTGGAGGCACTTTCGCGGTTCGGTCGGCGCGCGACAGACCACGGTATCGATCGTCCCGCCTACTCGCCAAGCTATCGCGCGGCCCTTGACTGGCTGCGCTCCCGCATGGAGGAGGCGGGGCTCACGGTTCGCATGGATGCGGCCGGCAATCTGATCGGCCGGCTTGGGCGAAGCTCCGGGCCGGCTGTGGTTTGCGGCTCGCATATCGATACTGTCCCAGGCGGCGGCGCGCTCGACGGGGCGCTCGGCGTAGTCGCGGGGCTGGAAGTGGCTCGACAACTCACCGACCTGGTGCCCGGCCTGACGAGAGCCTACGAAGTCGTGGCTTTTGCTGACGAGGAAGGCGCCTACCTGAGCGAAATTGGCGTGCGAGCGATGGTGGGCGATGTGTCGCCCGATGAGGTCCGGTCCGCATGCGGGCCTGACGGACCACTGGCGGATGTGCTGTCTCGGTTCGGCCTGAATGCGGCCGATCTTTCCCTGGCCGCCCGCCCGCCAAGCGACTTCGCGGCCTATTTGGAACTCCATATCGAGCAAGGGCCGGTGTTGCAGACGCTCGGAAAGCGAATCGGAATCGTGACCGAGATCGTGGGGCTTCTGACCGGCGACCTGACGTTTTTCGGGGAGGCCAACCACGCCGGCACCACGCCTTTGCCTATGAGAAAAGACGCGTTTCGGGCTGCGGCCGAGACGGTGTCGGCCGCCTTCGCCGCCGTCGAGACGGAGTTTCCGGCCGAAACCCGGCTGACGTTCGGCAATATCCAACTCGCGCCCGGTGCCGCCAATGTTGTGCCCGCAACAGCGAAACTCACCTACGAAATCCGTGCGGGTGATGAAGCTTTGATCGACGCGCTGCATTCCCGCGTGCTCGCGCTTGCCGGACGGGCGGCACAACGTTGTCGGGTTGAGGTGGCAGACAGGACGCTCGCCAGAGACGCGGCTGCGCCCATGGCCCCGGAGATGATCGCAACCCTAGAATCCGTGGCGTCTGCACGCGGCGTCGAGACCGTACGAATGCCGTCGGGTGCCGGCCACGATGCGCAGGTAATGGCCGGTGTTTGCCCGACCGGTATGATCTTCGTGCCCAGTATCGATGGTGTGAGTCACAATCCGTCCGAACGGACCGACGTCGACGACATCCTCCTAGGCGCGTCGCTGCTGTGCCATGCGGTCTTCGATGTGCTCGGTTGCAGGTAGCGCGCTGGCCGGTTGCGCTCATTTGCCCGTTTCCCGGGATCTCGCAGTAAAATGGCCTACTTCTTGAGCAGACTTAATTTGTCCATACCCAAAGTATGATGCACAGATTTCTATATTTTTAAAACTATACACTCCTTCGACACTCCCAATACCGATTGGAGCGAGCGGCAGATTTACTTCAGGAGCACGAGCGATGGAGGCCCAGGAGAAACCATCCATACTTGAATGCATGGATATTTGGAAGGTCTTCGGCAACAACGCCCAGTCCTTGCTATCTGAACTTGGCCCCAATCCCGATGACAATGCTTTTGCCCGACATAAACTTATTGCGGGCGTGCGTGGCGTGAGCCTCAAAGTACGAAAAGGCGAGATTTTCGTTATCATGGGACTTTCCGGCTCGGGAAAGTCCACGCTGGTCCGCTGCATGACAGGCCTGCACGCCCTGACTGCGGGCCATATGCTGATCGACGGGCTGGATCTGGCGCAGCTTTCTGACGCGGATCTGGTGCATCTACGGCGACGCAAAATTTCCATGGTGTTTCAGGATTTCGCACTGCTGCCGCACCTGACGGTTCTGGGCAATGTCGCGTTTCCGCTCCGCGTGCAAGGAATCGGCCGGCAGGCGCGTGAGGACACGGCGCTGAGGATGATTGAACTCGTCGGACTGAAGGGCCGAGAGAGCTACTATCCCGACGAACTCTCCGGTGGTCAGCAGCAACGTGTGGGCATCGCACGAAGCCTGACCACACAGCCCGACGTCTGGTTCCTCGACGAACCTTTTTCCGCGCTGGACCCACTGATACGGCGGGATATGCAAACGGAGTTCCTTCGCCTGCAGAGCATGCTGACGAAGACGATCGTCTTCATTACGCACGATTTCGACGAAGCGGTTCGGCTTGCGGATCGAATGGCCGTCATGAAAGACGGCCGGATCGTACAGATCGGCCGCCCGGAGGATCTGATCCTATCTCCGGCCGACGAGTATATCGAGAACTTCACCCGGAACATCCCGAAGAACAAGGTATTGCGCGTCCGCTCGATCATGGACGCGCGAACCGCTCCCAACAATGACGTGGCGCTACCTGCAGAAGCGTGCCTGTGCGACGTCGCAGAACGGGTCATCACGGGAAAAGGCCACCACCCGGTCGTGGACGCCGAAGGCACTGTTGTTGGTGCGCTCCACCGCAGCGACCTTGCGCAGTATCTGGTGTAGCGACGATGAGCCTTGCCGACACACTCCCATCGCCTCGCCCAAGCCTGCGCAGCGCCGTATTGCTCGCCGTCGCCCTTCTCGCCGTTTCCCTTTCGTTTCTGAGCCGTGAGAATCCGTTGGTCGTTTTCCCCCGCGCCTGGGAGGTGGACCTTGCAACACCGCTCGGCGAGACGATGACGTTTCTGGCGCGCGATTTCCGGATCGGGCCCGTGCAATTCTCCACCGTGACGCGCGCCATCGGCTGGCTGATCTCGCAGCCGTTCGAACTGCTCGCGGGCGTGATGGCCGAAGGCTTCAGCCACTACCGCATTGACGCGCCGACAATCTACGTCCCACCTCTACCCTGGCTTGGAATCACCAGCGTCTTCTGCCTGACAGCCTGGTGGTTCGGCTCGGTTCCGCTGGCCCTGTGGACCGGCGGATGCTTTTTCGCCTTCGCAGTCTTTGGATTATGGGAATCGGCGATGCTGACCCTCGCCTCTGTGCTGATTGCCGTGATCGTCGGCAGCATCGGCGGCATTGGGCTCGGCATCCTTGGCTATCGCAGTCGGCGTTTCAACGCGGCGCTTCAACCGGTTTACGACATTCTGCAGACGCTGCCGCTTTTTTCCTATCTCGTGCCGATGATCCTCTTCTTCGGTTTCGGGCCGGTCGCCGCGCTGATGGCAACCATCGTTTTCGCACTACCACCAATGGCCCGTGTGACCACGGAAGCGTTGCGCTCCCTGCCCCGCAGCGTCTCAGAATTCGGGACGATTGCTGGCTGCAGCCCGTTTCAACTCACCTGGCTGGTTCGCATACCGGCGGCGCGGCAAAAACTGCTGTTGGGGGTCAACCAGGTGATCATGCTGTCGCTCGCAGTTGTGATCGTCGCCTCACTGATCGGGGCCGGCGGGCTCGGCGGCGACGTACTCAGCGCGCTAAAGTCCATGCGGATCGGCGATGCTGTCGCCGCGGGGCTGGCCATCACGCTGATTGCCATCACTATAGACCGGCTCTCCTACGCTGTGGCCATGCAGCGGCGCGAACACGGACGGGCGGACCTGCCCTGGCACCGCCGGCGTGCGTTCGGCTTGAGTTGCACTGCACTGGTCGTCGCCAGTATTGCGATTTCGCCGTTGGCACCAGCCGTGCACACTTGGCCGGAGGCACTAACCGTGTCTCTCGGCCGCTATGGCAATGGCGTCGTGCAATGGATCGGCACACATTTCGATGCTCAGATCTCATGGCTACGCGACACGGCGCTCATCGTCTTTCTCAAACCCACCAAGACGTTTTTCCTTTCAGTGCCCTGGGCAGGTTTCGTGCTCGTCGTGGCAACACTCGGCTGGATACTCGGCGGCTGGCGATTGGCCTTGCTGGGCGCGACTGTGTTCCTGGCTATCGCGGTGCTGGGCTATTGGAAAAAGGCAATGATCTCGCTTTACCTCGTCGCGCTTTCGGTCGGCTCGGCGATGTTCATCGGCACAATGCTGGGCGTCTGGGCAGGCCTCAGTAACCGGGCGGCGCGGGTCTTGATCGCCGTGGTGGATGTGCTGCAGACCTTGCCGACGTTCGTCTACCTGATCCCGGTCGTGATGCTTTTCAGCATCGGCGACGTTCCCGCCTTCCTGGCAATCGTGCTCTACGCGATCGCACCTGCCATCCGCTACACCTGCGCCGGCGTTCGCGGCGTCCCGCAGGCATTGATCGAGGGCGCACGGATGTCCGGTTGCGATAACCGCCAGCTCGTTACCCATGTGAAGATCCCGCTCGCCTTGCCGACAATTCTTCTGGGGCTCAACCAGGTGATCATGATGGCGTTCGGAATGCTGGTGATCACCGCGCTCGTGGGTAGCCGCGGACTCGAGGAAGTGACGCTTGTCGCAGTCGCCCGAGTCGCTCCGGGGGACGGGCTACTCGCTGGCCTCGCCATCGCCGGCATGGCGATTGTCTGCGACCGCTACGTCAAGGCGCTGAACCGAGTGATCGCCTATCACCTCGGCCTCTCCGTGCCGCGTTGACCAAGCTCCGGAAGCCGCACATGAGAGTGTTCTTCGATCCCGCACAACGCCTGCACGCACCGGTCGCGGAGCTCTATGGCGGCCAGTTGATTGACCCTTTTGAATCGCCGCAACGCGCGGATCGGATTCTGGATGCGGTGAGCCATCTCGGAACCGCCTCCGAGCCGCGCGACTTCGGTCGAGAGGCACTGACACGCGTTCACGCGCCCGACTTCGTCGCCTTTCTCGAAGAATGCTGGGAGGCGTGGGCCGCCGAGGGCTTTGCCGGTGATGCAATGACCGCGGCCATGCCACCGGATCGCCGGGAGGCGCATTGCCCCAGCCATATCGAGGGTCGACTGGGGTACTTCGCCTTCTCCGGCGAATCCGCCATTACATCGACGACATTCAAAGCCGCTCGCGCGAGTGCCAATACCGCCCTCGCAGCGGCCGAGGCCGTCGCGCAGGGGGCGAAATCCGCGTTCGCCCTTTGCCGTCCTCCGGGGCATCACTGCATGCACGCGCAGTTCGGCGGATATTGCTATCTCAACAATGCCGCCCTGGCGGCCCAGGCGATGCGCGATTCCGGTGCCGCTCAGGTGGCGATCCTCGACATCGACTTTCACCATGGGAACGGCACCCAAGACATCTTCTACGACCGTGCGGACGTTCTGTTTTGCTCGATCCATGGCGACCCGGACAGAGCCTACCCTTTCTATCTGGGGTATTCGGAGGAGGTCGGGCGGGGAGCGGGCCATGGATTCAACCACAACTTCCCGCTTCCTGAAGCAACGGCGTTCGCTGCATGGCTGGAGGCTTTCGAAGCGGCGGCCGGTCATATCTCACGGTTTGGCGCCGAGGCGCTCGTAGTCTCGCTCGGGGTGGATATCTACGAGAGCGATCCACAGTCCTTCTTTCGTATTTCGGCTCCGAATCTCTTCGAGATCGGCAGACGGATCGCGCAGTTTTCCATGCCGACCGTCTTTGTCATGGAGGGCGGTTACGCGAACGACGAACTCGGCGCGAATGTTGCCAGAGTGTTGACCGGCTTCACCGGATAGGTCGCCGAGAAGGAAATTTGCACATGAACCCATCTATCGAGCGCTACGTCGCCCGCCACGGGATTACCGACGCGACCCGCCAAGCCGTCGCTGCACCGCCACGCATGTTCATCGACGGGGCACTGACCGAGGGCGCAGCATCCGACACGCAACCGGTATTTGAGCCTTCGACGGGGGCGCGGCTCTCGGAGGTGTTGCTCGGCACGTCGGACGATGTCGACGCTGCCGTTGCCGCCGCTCGCCGTGCCTTCGACACGGGACCATGGCCACGTATGGCACCAAACGAGCGTCAGAGAATTCTATGGCGCCTCGCTGATCTCGTCGAATCCCATGCCGATACGCTTGCCGAGATCGAGACACTGGATACCGGCAAAGCCATCGGCCCCTGTCGAGAAGTGGATATCCTCGGCTCTGCAGATTTGCTGCGCTACATGGCTGGCTGGGCAACCAAGATCGAAGGAGCCACGCGAGACATCTCGGCCGGCGAATACCTCGCCTACACGGTGAAGGAACCAGTTGGCGTGGTCGCTGCGATCATCCCGTGGAATTTCCCCTTCAACATCGCGATATGGAAATGCGCAGCGCCCTTGGCGGCGGGCTGTACCATTGTGCTGAAGCCCGCCGAGGTGACGCCGCTCAGCCTGCAGTATTTCGCGGGGCTCGTGCTGGAGGCGGGTCTGCCGGCGGGGGTACTGAATATCGTCACCGGAAAGGGTGCCGTTGCTGGCGCCGCTCTGGCAGCGCATCCCGGCGTCGACAAGGTCTCCTTCACCGGTTCCACCGCCGCCGGACGACAGGTCGGTGTTGCGGCCGTGGAGCATTTCGCGCCCGTCACCCTGGAACTCGGTGGCAAGTCTCCGATGCTGGTTTTCCCCGACGCTAACCTCACCGCACTGGCCGCGGCCGCGCGCGGGAGTATTTTCTTCAACTCCGGACAGAACTGCTCCGCTGGATCGCGACTCTACCTTCATCGCGATGTGTACGATGCAGGAGTTGCCTCGATCCGCGAGATGCTATCGGGTCTGAAGACGTGCGGAGGGCTTGATCCAGACTGCGACGTCGGCCCCCTTGTCACTGCGGAGCACCGCCAATCCGTTCTTCGGTATCTGGATATGGCTCACACCGACGGGAACGTGTTGCACGGTGGCTCGGCCGGAGACGGACCCGGCTATTTCGTTCAGCCCACTCTGGTAGCCCTAAACGAAAACGCCCACCCACTCGTTCAGGAGGAGGTTTTCGGCCCTGTCCTCGTTGTTCTCCCGTTTTCCGACGAGGAAGAAGGTATTCAACTCGCCAACGACAGCCCCTATGCACTTGCCGCGTCGGTTTGGACGGCAGATGGCGCGCGTGCGCACCGCCTTGCCCGCAGAATCCGAGCCGGGAGTCTGTGGATCAATTGCCACGATGTTGCGGACAACGCGATGCCCTTCGGAGGCCAGAAAGCTTCTGGCATTGGTAAGGATCTTGGCCGGGAGCAGCTTGAACATGTTCTACACACCAAGTCGGTGACGATGACCCTGGTTTGACGGCAGCATCGAGGACGTTAAGGTCCGACCACTCGAGAGGATGCCCCCGTCCATGCGCCTGGATGACCGAGATCTACAGATTCTTCGTACCCTCGCGACAGAGGGACGGATCACGAAAACGGCGCTGGCCGAACGCGTCGGACTCTCTCCCACGCCTTGTTGGGATCGTCTCAAGAAGCTGGAACGCGCGGGCCTGATAGAAGGCTACGGTGCGAAGATCGACCTGCGGAAACTCGCGCCGCATATCACCGTCTTCGTAGCCGTGGAGATATCCAGCCACACAACCGCGAGTTTCCGTACCTTCGAGGCGGCAATGCAACGGCATGACGAGGTGGTGGCTTGCTGGGCGCTCGGCGGCGGTTTCGACTATCTCCTGCAGATCGTTGCAAAGGACATAGACGCCTATCAGCGATTCATCGATGCGCTGCTGGACGCGCGGATCGGGCTCGAGCGGTACTATACCTACGTGGTGACGAAACCGATCAAGGGTCAGGGGCCGCCTCCGATTGGCGCGCTCTTGGATATCAAGATTTCCTGATCTTGCTGCCACCAACAGCGGATTCCTCCGCCTGGCGCCCTCCATTCAGTCACATCCACGCGCCCGCCGCCGGCATCATTGCCGTGCAACGCCGGAGGATACGGATGTCACTCACCTCACTTTCGCTGCGCCGCGAGATTTCGGACAAGACACTTGTGCGATCGTTTTCCTATATCGACGGCCGATGGCAGGCTTCGAAATCCGGCGATACGTTCACGGTGACCGACCCTGCGACCGGCGACCCATTGGGCGACGTGGCGAGCCTCAGCGCGTCGGAATCCGCCGCCGCCGTCGATGCGGCGCAGGCTGCGTTTTCGGCATGGGCAGGGCGTCTGCCGCAAGAACGTGCAGTGTTGTTGCGCCAATGGTTCGACCGGATGCGGGATCACCGTGAGGATCTCGCCCGGATCATCGTGTTGGAACAGGGCAAGCCGTTATCCGAGGCGCGGGGCGAAATCGACTACGCCGCTTCTTTTGTTGAGTATTACGCCGAAGAAGCTAAACGTCCCAATGTCGAGGGGATTACCAGCCATCTCCCGGAGGCAGAAGTCGAGCTGTGGTTGGAACCGGCGGGTGTGGCGGCCCTGATCACGCCCTGGAACTTCCCATCCGCCATGCTCACACGCAAGGCCGCCGCAGCTATGGCGGCCGGTTGCACTGTCGTTGCGCACCCTTCATCCGAGACACCCTTCAGCGCGCTGGCGTTGGCGGAACTGACGGAACGCGCGGGCATTCCACCCGGCGTGTTCAACGTGGTTACGGGACGCGCCGCCACGATCGTTCCACCCTGGACCGATGACCCGCGCGTTCGAGCCTTGTCGTTCACCGGCTCGACTGAAATCGGTCGGATGCTGTATCGCCATTCGGCAGAGACCGTGAAGAAGTTGGTAATGGAATTGGGCGGACATGCACCTGCAATCGTGTTTGCAGATGCCGACCTCGGTTCCGCGGTGGCCGAATCCATCAAGGCGAAATTCGCCACCTCCGGTCAAGATTGTCTCGGCCTCAATCGGATCTTCGTGGAGCGGTCGATCTACGCTGCATTCTGCCACAAGTTCACGGAAGCAACCCGTGCACTGAGTGTCGGCCCAGGCATGTCTGATCCTGACATTGGCCCACTTGTTAACGATGCGGCGGTAGCAAAGCAGAGAGCGCATGTGGCCGATGCCCTGGCCAAGGGCGCCACCCTTGCGTGCGGCGGCCAGCCCCACGCCCTTGGTCCACGCTTCTTCGAACCGACAGTTCTCACGGACGTGCCCGCCAATGCAGCCATCCTGACCGAGGAGACGTTCGGACCTGTCGCGCCGATCCTGCCCTTCGATACGGAAGGGGAGGCAGTCGCGCGGGCCAATGACAGTGAGTACGGCCTGGTTGCCTACCTGCACAGCCGCGATCCGGCGCGCATCTATCGGGTGACGCGCGCGTTGCAGTACGGCATGGTCGCCGTCAATCGGACCAAAGTCACCGGCGCGCCGATTCCGTTCGGAGGAACTAAGCAATCCGGGCTCGGACGCGAAGGCGCGCGTCAGGGAATGCAGGACTTCATGGAACTGAAATACGTCTGCCGCAACTGGGCAGAAGAAAGGATCACGCATGTTGACCAATGACCAGCTCGATCACTGGGACCGGGCGTATTTCATGCACCCATCCACCCACCTAGCCCAGCATGCCCGCGGTGAAAGCCCCTCCCGCGTGGTCAAGAGCGGGTCAGGCGTCTTCATCGAAGATCGCGACGGCAACCGGCTGCTCGATGCCTTCGCCGGGCTTTATTGCGTGAATGTCGGCTACGGCCGGTCCGAGATCGCTGACGCAATTTCAGAGCAGGCGCGCGAACTGGCGTATTACCATGCCTATGTCGGTCACGGCTCCGAAGCCGCAATCACACTGGCGAGGATGGTTCTTGAGCGGGCCCCCAAGCGGATGTCGAAGGTCTATTTCGGGCTCAGCGGCTCCGATGCCAACGAAACCAACGTCAAGCTCATTTGGTACTACAACAACATTCTCGGTCGGCCGGAAAAGAAAAAGATCATCTCACGCTGGCGCGGCTATCATGGCTCGGGGTTGATGACCGGCTCGCTGACAGGTCTGGAGCTGTTCCACAACGCGTTCGACCTGCCGCTGCCGCAGGTCGTTCATACAGAGGCGCCCTACTACTTCCGCCGGTCCGATGCGGCGATGAGCGAAGAAGCCTTCACGGCGCATCTGGCCGCCGAGTTGGAGGCATTGATCGAACACGAAGGGGCCGACACGATTGCAGCATTCATTGGTGAGCCGGTGCTCGGCACGGGCGGTATCGTGCCGCCACCCGCCGGGTATTGGCAAGCAATCCAGGAGGTGCTGCGTCGGCACGACATTCTGCTCGTTGCCGACGAGGTCGTCACCGGTTTCGGAAGGCTCGGCACGATGTTCGGGTCGGACCACTATAGAATTGAACCCGACATCATCACGGTCGCAAAAGGCCTTACCTCGGCCTATGCGCCGCTATCGGGTTCGATCATTGGCGATCGCATGTGGCGTGTACTCGAACAGGGTACAGACCAAATGGGGCCTATGGGCCATGGCTGGACCTATTCGGCCCATCCGATCGGCGCGGCGGCGGGGATAGCGAACCTGAAGCTGCTCGACAGTCTCGATCTGGTTTCGAACGCGCGCGACACCGGCAGCTACCTGCTTGCCGCGATGCGGGATGCCCTTGAGGACCATCCGTGCGTTGGCGAGATCCGTGGCGAAGGCCTTCTTTGCGCGCTTGAGTTCGTCAAGGACAGGGACGCCAGGGTTCCATTCGATCCGGCAGACAAGGTCGGGCCAACCATCGCAGCAACGCTGACAGCAGACCACGGGATTGTCGGGCGGGCAATGCCGCAGGGCGACATTCTGGGGTTCGCGCCGCCGCTCTGTCTTTCCCGGCAGGAGGCAGATCGAATCGTGGATGGAACCCGTCAGGCAGTGTGTTCCATACTCGATTGAGCATATCGCGCAGGCGACGCCCACTCGTGGCCTGCGTCACCCGGTTCGCGCGCCAGCCGATCCCAGCACCGGTGCGCGCAATTTCGGTTGGAGAACGACGAAAGCACTGGGTTTGTGATCTGATTTCCGGGCCACATCGGAAAATCGACAGGCCGTTGTGGGATATATTTCATCCCCTTAGATTTATTGACATGCTGTTCGACGCGACACATCCTACCTGCACGCAATCGATCCGGAGGACGCGGTAGGAGGAGAAACCGCCGCGCCCGGCAGGGAGGAAATCAAAATGAAGACAGCTCTTATGGCGGCGGCAGCCGTGTCTCTTGGTGTGTCCGCGGCTACTGCGCAGCAGGCCGATGCCCCGTGGCCCGAGACCCCGTTCAAATGCGAACCCGGCGAAACCTACGTGATGAACGTCATGGTGTCGGGTGTCGAGTACTGGTTCCCAGTCTACGAGATGTTCAAACAGGCGGCCCATCAGTTCGGTTGCGAGACCGACTACACCGGCACGCCCGAGTACGACGTGAACAAGCAGATCGCGAGTTTCGAGCAGGCGCTTGCCAAGCAACCGGCAGGCGTATTGTTGCACCCGATGAACCCCGACCCCTTCGTGGAGCCCATCAATCGTGCAATCTCGCAGGGCACGGCGATTGTAACCTTCGCGGCCGACAGCCCGAATTCGAACAGGACTTCCTACGTCACATCCGACAACACGCGCGAAGGAACGGTTGCGGCCGACAAGATTGCGGAAGCTCTAGGCGGCAAGGGCACCTACGCGGTTTTGGAAAACCCCGGTCAGGACAATCATGATCTGCGGGTGTCTTCGTTTGTCGCACGAATGGAAGAGAAGTACCCCGATATGGAACTGGTAAGTCGCGCAGTGACCAACCAGGATCCCAACAAGGCCTACCAGGCCGTGCTGTCCATGGCGCAAGCCAACCCCGGTCTCGGTGCGGTATTCATGCCCGAAGCCTCCTCGGCCATCGGAGCGGCGCAGGCCGCACAGGAACTCGGCGGCGAGATCAAGGTCATGACCGTCGACGTAAACGCCAAGATTCTCGACATGATCAAAGCCGGCGAAGTCTTTGGCGCGATCAACCCCAACCAGGGCACTCAAGGCTACTACGGGTTCCTGTTGCTGTGGCTGGCGGCGCACCCCGAATTGATAGATCCAATGAACGATCATGCGAGCGCCGGTTTCAACCCGATGGGCATCCCGATCCTCGATAATGGCTATTCGGTGGTAACCCAGGAAAACGCCGAAAACTTCTATTGGGACAAATACCTCAAGCGTCGCGGCACAAAGGGTATTCAGGGCTGATCCTCCCCCGGCCGGAGCGCCTGCGCTCCGGCCACACCCTGGCGGGCCGGTTCACGGCCGGCCTGCCCCCATCCTTCCGAGAACCATCCGGAGGCACCAATGCCATCGCTTCTCGAACTTGAGAGCATCGCCAAGCGCTTCGGCCCGGTCCGCGCGCTGGAAGATGTGTCCTTCGATCTCCGTGCGGGCGAAATACATGCACTCGCCGGTGAGAACGGCGCCGGCAAATCCACGACGATGCGTGTTGTCGACGGGATCGTGCAGCCCGACGCGGGAGAAATCCGAATCGACGGCAAACGCCACCGTATCCGCTCACCGCTTGAGGCGCAGGCGCTCGGTATCGGTTTCGTGCACCAGGAAATTGCACTGTGTCCGGATGTGAGCGTGTCCGAGAATATCTTCATGGCGGCCACGGCGGCGAGCCGCGCTCGCTTGATGGATTTCTCCGAACTGGAGCGGAAATCCCGGGAGGTGCTCGCTGAACTGACCGATGTGGACCCGCGCGCGAAAGTGGGAACGCTCTCGATTTCCAATCAGCAACTCGTCGAGATTGCCAAGGCACTGACTCTCGACGCGCGCATCCTGATCCTCGACGAACCAACTTCCGCGCTGACGGAAGCCGAGACAGTCAAGCTCTTCAACATCGTTCACAAGCTGCGCCAAAAGGGGCTTGGTATCATCCACATAACGCATCGGATGGCGGAGATATTCGGTCACTGCGACCGCGTGACCGTATTCCGAGACGGACGATACGTCGATTGCCTCGACGTCGCACAAACGACACCGGAAGACGTGGTCAGCCGCATGGTCGGCCGCAAGATCTCCAACCTCTACCCGCCAAAGTTAGACGGACCAGCAGGCCGCCCGATCCTCGAGGTTCAAGGCTTGAGCGACGGCATGCTTCTCGACGACGTGTCCTTCTCGCTGCGCGAGGGAGAAATCCTCGGGATCGGCGGGCTGATCGGCTCGGGTCGCAGCGAACTGGTGAAGACAATCTGCGGGCTCGGCCCGCGTCGCAGCGGCACCGTGACGTTGGAGGGGCGTCGTATTTCCATTTCCAACTACGCGACCGCGCTTGAATGCGGCATGGTCTATGTTTCCGAAGACCGAAAAGTCGAGGGACTGTTCCTCGACCTGCCGATCCGAGCCAACATATCCGCGCTTCGCCCCACGCAGGTCTCCACGCCGCTGGGTCTCATCGACCGGGCCGCCGAAGAGGCACAGGCAGATCGGCTGGGCAAGCGCCTTCGGCTCAAGGCGGCCAGCCTGGGCCAGCCACCGTCGATGCTATCCGGCGGAAACCAGCAGAAGGTCGCCCTGGCTCGAATGCTCTCGGTCGATCCAAAGGTCGTTTTCCTCGACGAACCGACGCGCGGTGTGGATGTCGGAGCAAAGTCCGAGATCCACAGCATCCTGCGCGGGCTCGCGCAAGACGGCGTGGGCGTAATCGTGATTTCCTCGGAACTCCCTGAGTTGATCGGACTCGCCGACCGTATCCTCGTGATGCACGAGGGGCGCCTGACCGGCGAGGTCGGACCCGAGGCAATGACGGAGGAAACGATAATCACATTGGCCTCGGGGCTTGGAGCCTCTGCGGCGGCAGGACAATTGGAAGGAATGGCACAATGACCGAGACGAGCCTTGTGCAGGGGGCCGACCACCTGGAGCCGGTCGGCAGCGGCAACGGTCTTCTGAAGCGGTTGCTGGGTATGCGGGAAATCGGGCTACTGCTGATCATCCTGCTTGTCTGCCTGGTGATGAGCTTCGCCTCGCCGTATTTCCTGACCTGGAGCAACTTTCGCACGATTTTCCTGAGCTTTTCGGTGGAAGGAATCGTGGTCATCGGAATGACCATGCTGCTGATCGTCGGCGGGTTGGACCTCTCGGTTGGCTCGGTGATCTGCTTCGCGATGGTCGTAGCAGGAAAGCTGTTCCTCGTCGGGCTCAACCCATGGCTGGCCTCGCTCGCCGGCGTTGCCTCTGCCGCTGCGATCGGTGCTGCGATGGGAATTTTCGTGGTCCGCGTCGGACTCAGCCACTTTATCGCCTCGCTCGCGGCGATGGTGATCGTGCGGGGCGCCTGCCTCCTGGTGACTCAAGGCACGCCGCTGTCGCTCTTCACACTGCCGCCAGAATTCAAATTCGTGGGTCAGGGGAGCCTTTGGGGGGTCCCGCTTGTCGTGGTGATTTTCATCGTGCTCGCTGTGGTCTTCGACTTCCTGCTGCGGCGGGCGACAATCTTCCGCGCCGTCTTCTACACCGGCTCCAACGAGCGCGCGGCAGAATACTCCGGCATCCGCACCAAGCGCGTGATCTTCTGGGTCACCGTGCTGTGCTCCACCCTTGCTGGCCTTGCGGGTGTAATCTTCATGGCACGTTTCGGCAGTGCGACGCCGCAGTTCGGCGTCGGCATGGAGCTCAACGTCATCGCAGCAGCTGTGATCGGCGGCGCTTCACTGAAGGGCGGCCAGGGCTCGATATTCGGCGCTGTACTCGGGGTTGCGCTACTGTCGCTGGTCACCTCCTCGCTCATCCTGCTCGACGTTTCCGTCTACATGCAGGACATGATCAAGGGTTTCATCCTGCTCGCCGCGGTCTCTGTCGACCACCTGATGAGCCAGCGTGCCGCGCGGGAGGGCTGAGGCGCATGGACATGAAACAGGACATTTCACAGATCCGCAGGATCTACACGGCATTGTCGCTGCATTACGTGGACGGTCTCACGCAGGCACAGATCGCCGAGCGAACGGGACAGAGCCACTCGACCGTGAACCGGTTGATAAAGCTCGGCCACGAGATGGGTATGGTCGAAATCATCGTCCGCTCGCCCTTCCAGGACCACTTGGCGCTCGAGCGGGAACTGGCCGAAATATCCGGTCTGCGCGAAGTGGTTATCGAGGCAACGACCTCGGACAACGCCGAGGCTGTGCTGGCGCGTGTCGGCCTCGCCGCCGCCGACCTGCTGATCTCCAAGGTGCGCCCGGGCCAGTCCGTCTGCATTTCCGGTGGCAAGGGGGTGACGGCCTGCGCGGCGGGGCTTCGCAATGCCCACCATGTACCCGAGCTGACCGTTGTGCCCGCCACGGGGTTGGTACAGGGGCGCCACTACACCGACGTGAACCACGTCGCCGCGACCATGGCGCGTGCTTTCGACGGGCGGTCGATCCAGATGTTGTCGCCCATGTTCGCCGAGACGGAAGCGCAACATGCGATGATCTGCGAGATGCGGACGGTTTCGCGGGTGCTCGAACAGGCGCGCTCGGCCGATATCGCCGTGGTCGGAATTGGCGGGTTGCGGCAGAAGGCGACGAGCTATTTCGACCTGCATCGCGACGTGCCGGAGGAGGAAGAGACGCTGTTCGCTTCCGGCGCCGTGGCCGAATTGCTCGCGCAGGTTTTGAATCGAGATGGTGAGGTGACCGACTTTCCGCGAAACAGGCTGGTCGTGGCAATGTCTCCGCAGGATCTGGCGAACGTGCCCACCAGCATCGGTGTCGCCGCCGGGCGGGAGAAATCCGAAGCCATCTGCGCCGTTGTACGCGGCGGCTATATCAACACGCTTGTAACCGACGAAATCACTGCTCGCGAGGTTCTCAAGCGATTGCGCGGGGAGGAGTAGTGATGACCGATACACTCCAGATCGTGCCACCCGAAGCGCGGGCCGCCAGGCTCGCCCGTCTCGACGGCAGTCACCCGCAGGTTCTCGTAATCGGCGGTGGGATCAACGGGGCGTCTGTATATCGCGAACTGGCGCTGAACGGCGTCGAAGTAGCACTTGTGGACAAGGCCGATTTCTGCGCCGGAGCGTCCTCGGCGCTATCGCGGATGGTTCATGGCGGGCTGCGGTACCTCGAGAACGGCGAATTCGACCTCGTCCGCGAGGCGCTGGACGAACGAAACCGATTGCTGGCAAACGCGCCGCATCAGGTCCGACCGCTGCGAACGGTAATGCCGATCGACAGCTGGTTCTCCGGAACGCTCAACGCACCGCTCAAATTCCTCGGGCTGACCCGCGCGCCGTCGCGGCGGGGCGCGCTGCCCGTGAGGCTGGGCCTTTGGTTCTACGACATCTATACCCGAGGACGTGGCGGCATGCCGCGCAGCCGATTCCTGATGCGAAAGGCAGCGATGTCGCGGTTCCCGGCCTTCCCTGCTCGCACCCGGTGCGCGGCCGCCTATTTCGATGGGCAGGTCAGCCATCCCGAGCGCGTGGTCACGGAGATCTTTGAGGATGTCGCCCGCGCCGGATGCGACGCGACCACGATCAACTACCTTGCCGTGACATCCATCGGTCCCGACGGTGTGATTCTTCAGGATCGCATTGCCGGTAAGGCTCTGACGTGCAAACCAGATATCGTCATCAATGCCACCGGCGCGTGGCTGGACCTGACCAACGGCCACCTTTCTCCGCCGCCGCGCGAAAACTTGGTGGAGGGGACAAAGGGGTCGCACCTCATGGTTGACCACCCCGAGCTGCGGGAAATCCTCGGCGAGGACATGGTTTACTATGAGAACCTCGACGGTCGAATTTGCATACTCTTCGTATTGCATGGAATGGTTCTGATAGGTTCGACGGATCTGAAGGTGCCGGACCCGGACGGCATCCGCTGCGAGGAAGAGGAACGCGCCTACATCCTCGAAGGTCTTCGTACCGTCTTCCCCGGAATCACGATCCGAGAAAACCAGGTCCGGTTCATTTTCAGTGGCGTCCGCCCCCTACCCGTAAGTGCCGCCGGCACCACCGGTCAGATTCCGCGCGGGCACTACACACACTGGCTGAATCCGTCGAAGCAAGACGACCACGCGCCGATTCTCTGCATGATCGGCGGCAAATGGACGACCTTTCGGGCCTTCGGTGAGCTTGCTGCCGACGAGACGCTTGCACGGCTTGGGCGCACACGTTCGATCGCGACGGACGACCTGGCAATCGGTGGCGGAAAGAGCTTTCCGGAAAGCCCTGCGGACTGGATTGCGCGGGTCTCCGCGCGCAGCGGTCTGCCCGACGACCGCGTGGCCACGCTATTGGCGCGGTATGGCACACTGGCGGAAGCACTGGCGCAAACGTTCGCGGGGGAGCAGCCACTCGCAAGCCCTCCAGGGTATTCGGACAAGGAAATCGACTATCTGGTCGCGCATGAGCAGGTCGAAACGTTGGAAGATCTCGTGCTGCGCCGGTCGGTGATCGCACTCGCGGGCCAAGTCGACGCGCAAACGCTTGCCACACTGGCAGACCGGCTTGCCACGGCGAAGGGATGGAACGACGCGGATCGGACCGCGTGCCTTACCGCCTTCCAGCAAAAGCTGGTCGCGGATCACGGCCTTACACCCGAGCGGGTGGGTTTGGCGACATGCAACAGGGAGGTCGCAGCGGAATGACCGAGTATCTTCTTGGACTGGATGCTGGAAATACCATGGTGAAGGCAGCGCTCTTCGCGCCCGATGGTAGTACCGTGGCCGTTGCCTCCTGCAATTCTGCCACACGGCAACCTGCCGCCCATTGCGTCGAGCGCTGCCCGGGCGGCCTTTGGCAAGCGGCGGCAGGGGCGATCCGCGATTGCATTGAAAAGGCCGGCGTGACACCCGGGGCGATCCGCGCCGTCGGTGCCGCCGGTCATGGCAACGGGCTTTACCTGCTTGACCGCGCAGGGGCGCCGTTGCTGGGCATCCAGTCTATGGACAGTCGCGCCGAATCCCTCGCCACCGAGATGGCGGCGCAGTTCGGCGAGCGCATTGCCGCCGCCGCGCACACGCGCCCCTGGCCTGCGATGACGCCGGTACTGCTGGCCTGGCTGGCCCGAGAAACGCCCGAAATCGTCGAGGACGCCGGCCACGCGCTTCTTTGCAAGGATGTGGTCGTGCAGGGCCTGACGGGGAGAATCGGCTCGGATATGTCGGATCTTGCGGGCTGCGGCCTGCTTGCCCTGCCGGGTTTGGACTACGACGACGATTTGCTCGATCTCTACGGCATCGGCGGTCTGCGCCGGCTTCTCCCCGAGCGGGCAGAAAGCCAGGAAGTTGTTGGCCGTGTCACCGCAGCGGCATCGGCCGCAAGCGGTCTGGCGGAAGGCACGCCGGTTGTGGCCGGGCTTTTTGACGTGCTTGCCTCCGCGCTCGGCGCCGGCACGGCGCGGGTCGGCGAGGCATCCATCGTTGCCGGCAGTTGGTCGATAAATCAGACCTTCGCCCGTCGGCTCCCGGCCGTGCCTCGCGCCCTGCTCGCCACCGTGCTTGGGCGTGACGTCTGGGTGAGTTGCGAGGCATCGCCAACCTCTGCGGCCAACCTCGAGTGGTTTGTACAGAACTTCATCGCCAGCGAAGCAGACGCAAAAGGAACGACCCCCTACGCACTCTGCAACAAACTTGCCGCCGCGGCCGATCCGGCGGCTGAGGAACCGCCAGTGTTTCATCCCTATCTCTATGCCGGTCCGGTCCCAGGCGCGCGCGGCGGTTTCAATGCGCTTGGAAGCTGGCATTCGCGGGCCGACATGGTGCGCGCATTGTTCGAGGGCGTGGCCTTCAATCATCGTGCCCATTTCGCGGTACTTGACCCCGAACGCTCCATCACCGAGGCCACGCTCTCCGGCGGTGCGGCCAAGTCGCCGCTCTGGGCGCAGATATTCGCGGACAGTTTGAACATGAAGATCCGCATCGCGGATTGCGAGGAAACGGGCGCGCGCGGCGCCGCCATGGCGGCTGGTATCGGTGCAGGGCTTTTCTCGAGTTACCCCGAAGCGGCAAGCGCCTTGGCCGCAACCCGCACCGAACTGGCGCCCTACCCCATCGCCACCGCGCGGCTCGACACGCGCTACGCACGCTGGCTGGCCTATCTCGAGGCGCTGAAAGCCGCCTGGGCACAGCCACCGCAAGCCGATCTCCTGCATTTCGATGCGGAAAACCGAAAATTGAGGAAAGGATAATCCATGGCCGATCTCGACGATATCCACGACGGCAAAGATTTCGCACTCGACACACCCGCGAAGAACGATCCCTTTTTCCTGAAAGGTGCAGGCGCCTATGACTGGGGGATGCAGAACCGGCTGGCGCGGATTTTCCGGCCATCCTCCGGCCGCACCGTCATGCTGGCCTTCGATCACGGGTATTTTCAGGGCCCGACAACCGGGTTGGAACGGATCGACGTCAACATCAAGCCGCTCTTCGAGCATGCGGACGTGCTGATGTGCACCCGCGGCATCTTGCGCAGCTCTGTTCCCGCATCGGTTCAAAAACCGATTGTCATGCGCGCCTCGGGCGGCAACTCCATCATGGCAGAGTTGTCGAACGAAACCGTGGCGGTCGATATGGAGGATGCGCTTCGGATGAATGTCTCGGCCATGGCAGCGCAGGTCTACATCGGCTCGGAGTTCGAGCATAAGTCGATCAACAATGTCATCCGTCTCATCGATGCGGGCAACCGCGTCGGCATGCCGACGCTCGCTGTTACCGGCGTCGGAAAGGATATGGCGCGAGACGCGCGTTATTTCGGCCTTGCCACGCGGATCGCGGCGGAAATCGGCGCCCAATATGTGAAGAGTTACTTCGTGGAGGAAGGTTTCGAGCGGGTTTGCGCGGGCTGTCCTGTTCCGATCGTTATAGCCGGCGGCAAGAAGATTCCCGAACGGGACGCATTGGAGATGGCCTTCCGGGCAGTGGATCAAGGAGCGGCGGGCGTGGACATGGGGCGCAACATTTTCCGCGCCGAGGATCCGGTCGCGATGATCAAGGCGGTGAGCGCCATCGTGCACGAATTGCTCCCGGCTGGGCAGGCATTCGAAATGTACTGTGACCTGAAACCAAAGAAGGCGGCATAGACCCGCGACACGCCACGAACCCGGGCGTCTGACGACGCTGGCCCCACGGGGCCAGCGCCAATCACGAGTATCTTCGTGTCACCTCTGCCGACGTCGAGAAGATCTTCGATTTCCGATGACAAGCAGCTGCGCGTTCCCGCACCCGGCAGTCGCAAAAAGATACCCTGTCAGAGAGGGCAAACACTGTAATCCTCGCCCTCCAACCGCGCACGGACAGCACCCGCGATTTCAAGGCTTTCCGGTGTGTCTCCATGAACGCAGATTGTATCTATACGACATGGCAGGCGCTTTCCGGACGCGCAGATAATCGCCTGCTCGCGGACCATCGAAGCCATGTTCGCTGCTGCAACGCCTGCGTCGTGGATAATCGCGCCCGGGAGGGAACGATCTACGAGAGTTGCATCCTCGTTGTAAGCACGATCTGCGAAAATCTCGCCCGCCCAACTCCCTCCAAGAGATTGCATGACCTCTTCCATAGCGGTCAGAGGAAGAATCAGGATCACGAGATCTGGGTCGAAATCGAGCGCTGTTTCATAGCAGATGCGGGCAAGCGTGGCGTCCTCGGAGGCCATGTTCGACAACGCGCCGTGAAGCTTGAAATGCCGCAGGCGGCCACCGGCTGCGCGCGCCATCGCGGCAGCGGCACCGAGTTGATAGCGTATCATGTTGCGGAGCGAGGTTTCGGAGAGCGTCATGCGGCGACGTCCGAAACCCTGGATGTCGGGAAAACCCGGATGGGCACCGAGATTGACGCCCTGCTCCAGCGCGGCAGCCATTGTCTGCGCCATCACGTCGGGATCTCCGGCATGCATGCCGCAGGCGATATTGGCCGAGGTGATGTGGGTCAGCAGGGCCGCGTCATTGCCGATGCTCCAACGGCCGTAGCCTTCGCCCATGTCTGCGTTGAGATCGATTCTACCGCTCATGATATGTCCTCGTCGTCAAGTATGTCGGTGACTACGCCGGAAATGAGGTTCTGCGTCATCAAGTTGTCGAGGAGCGCAAGTTCCGGGCCCTGAATGCGCCGTCGGGCATTCTCGTACAACTTCTCGATCGTCAGATGGGAGTCCAGCGACTGCTGAAGATCGACCATGCGAAAGCGCAGCGGCGAACCCGGCGTGGCTTGCATGACCCGGGGCAGATCCTGTGGGACGATCGTGGCAATGCGCGGATAGCCCCCGATTGTCTGGCATTCCGGGCCAAGAACATATGGCGTTCCGTCACCCGTCACCTGAATGTCCCCCGGTACGATGACCTCCGAGACAAGATCTAGCCCGGTGGCCGGACGAAAACCCTCCCCGCTATGGTCCAGTTTCACGCCCTGCCGGTTTCCCCAAGCGGTGCGCGAAAAGCGTGTCGCGAGAAAACGGTCCAGAACCTCGGGCGGAAAGAGCCCCGTTTGCGGGCCAGCGAGTATCCGGATCTCTCCGCCCGCGAAACGGTTTTCGGTCGGTAAGGAACGGGCGCATCTTCGGGGGGCGGGGTCGGCACCCAATGGCAACCGCGCTCCGTCCGCGAGCGTGGCGCCAAGGCCCGCGGTCAGGTGTGCGCCGCGGCTTCCGACCTGCATAGGCGTCGCGATACCGCCGGCCACATGCAGATAAGCGTAGTTTCCGGTCGTTGCCGGCCCGAGATGCAATCTTTCCCCCGGAGAAAGGAGGTGGCAAGCGTTCCAGCTCAGTGCCTCGCCATCGCGACGTGCCCGTTTGGGCGCACCCGTTAGTGCGACCCACGTCGGCGCCGTGACCTCGACCTCGACGCTCGAGATGAATTCGAGCGCGGCGAGGCCAAGTGGCTGGTCAAGTAGCGCCGCCCCCTCCACCAGCGCGACCCGGTCCGCGGCACCGCCCCGCGAGAGGCCCTGTGCCAGATACCCGGCGCGGCCGTGATCCTGCACGATTGTGCCGGGACCGGATCTATGAACGATCAACTCGTTCATCCGAGTGACTCGCAAGTTGCGCCGCCATGCGGCGAGTCAATGAGACGCCCGAAATCACGCGCCGGTACCGCCGGAAAGGAGATTTCGTCGCCCGGTTGCAAGAGGAACGGATTATCATGATCTGGCCGAAATCCGCGGAAGGCCGTTGTCGCGATATGCCGCCAGCCGGTCGGGCTCTGTGCGGGGAAGAGAACGCACTGGCGGATCGCCAGGCATAGAGCGCCTGTGGGCACGGCCGTTTTCAGATCGTCGTGCCTGGGTAGGTTCCACCGCTCGGCCAGTTGTCCGAGATAGGGGAAACCGGGCGCAAACCCGATCGCCATGACTCGCAATCGGACAGTTGAAAGCTCTTCGATGGCAGTGTTGACATCCGTTCCGGCCAACTCGGCGGCAGCCTCAAGTTGTGGCCCATGCTCGCCGCCATAGACCGCCGGGATCTGCCAGACACGATGGTCGGCAGGCAATGGAGCCTTGTACCAGTCCCGGTCGGCGAGCAGCGCCTGCAGGCGCTCCTCCAGGGCGGCGTGCGGCAGCCGGTGAGGGTCGAACCGAAGGTAAACCGCGCCCAGCGAAGCGGAGGTTTCCTCGACATCCTCCAAGGCGGCGGCAGCCCCGCGAAACGCAAGAGCCGCGCGGTTCGCGGCATCGTCGAAACGGTCCGAGAATCGCACCAACAGGCCATCCAATCCGAGGGTCGCGATTTGCGGAAAGCTGGTTTTTCGATCAACCATCTCGGGTTTGCTCTCATATTAAGCGGCGATTTGCCGGATTCTCGGCCAACGGCGCTCTATACAGATACGAAACGCTTGCAATTTGTCAACGTATTGCTCTTGATAGGTTCACCATCAGCCCGGATTGCACCGGGCGAGCCAGCAGGAGAGAACGAGATGATCCGGATTGCCGCCCCCATCCTCGCAGCAGTCGCAGTTGCCGGTCCGGTCGTGGCCGAGACCTGGGACATGCCGACGCCATACGGCGACGCGACGTTCCACACTCAGAACATCCGCGAATTCGCGGAAGAGGTCGCGACGGCGACCGATGGCGCCCTCGAAATCACTGTCCATTCCGCCAATTCCCTGTTCCCGCACGCAGAGATCAAGAACGCCGTTCGTTCGCGCCAGGTGCCGATCGGGGAGTTCTTCCTCTCGCGCCTGTCGAATGACGACCTCGCCTATGGCCTGGACTCGCAACCCTTCGTCGCGACCTCCTACGACGATGCGGCCAAACTCTGGGAGGCACAGAAGCCCATCGTGACAGATCTTCTGGCCAAGGAAGGCCTGATGCCGCTCTTCTCGGTGCCCTGGCCGGCACAGGGTCTCTACACGAACGGAGAGATTGCGACGGTCGACGATCTCGCGGGACTCCGCTTCCGCGCCTACAATGCCGCGCTGGAGGAGCTGGCTACGCTGGCCAAGGCGGCGCCGGTCCAGATCGAGGCCGCGGACATTCCGCAGGCGTTTTCCACCGGTCAGGTTGAAGCCATGATCACCTCACCCTCTACCGGCGCCAATTCAAAGGCCTGGGACTTCGTCACCCATTACACTGCGATCGATGCCTGGGTCCCCAAGAACATCGTCGTGGTGAACCAACGCGTATTTGACGGCCTCGACCCTGCGGTTCAGGAAGCCGTTCTGGCCGCTGCATCGACTGCCGAGGAACGTGGCTGGGAGATGTCGAAGGCCGAAGCTGAAGCCAAGACAAAGATCATGGAAGAGAACGGTATCACCATCGTCCAACCCTCCGATGAACTGGTCTCCGGTCTCAAGGCGATTGGGGAAAAGATGCTCGTGAAGTGGAACGAGAGCGCGTCCGACGAAGCAAAAGCCATTCTCGACGCCTACAACCAATAATCCCAACGACCCCCCGTCCGACAACGGGGGGTCTTTCTACTCGGGAGAGCCCTGAATGCGACGTGTCCTCGATGCGCTCTACACTGCCGCGGGCGGCTTGGCCGCACTCTGTATTCTCGGTATCTGCCTGCTCGTGTCGTCACAGGTGGGGTTGAACATACTCGCCCGGATCGGCGGCCCGGCACTCTCATTCACCATCCCGTCCTATGCCGATTTTGCCGGGTTCGCGCTCGCCGCAGCGAGCTTTCTGGCCATGGCCTACACCTTGCGGGCCGGGGCCCACATCCGGGTAAACCTGCTGATTTCGCGCCTGCCGGCACGAGGTCAGTGGGCGGCCGAAATCGTCTCGCTCGCACTGGGAGCGGGCATCGTCGGCTACGCGACATGGTATTCCGTGCTGCTGCTTGCGGAAAGCTGGCACTACGGGGACACCTCGCCGGGGATCGTCGCCGTGCCGCTCTGGATCCCGCAGCTCACGATGGTAGTGGGTCTGGGTCTGCTGACGGTGGCGCTGGTCGATACGCTCATCGAGTCCATTCGCAACCGCGCGCCGGTGCTCGTGGACTTTGGATCGGAGTGACGACATGGCAGAGCTTTCCGATCCCGTCGTCTTTGGCGTTCTGCTCACACTGCTCATCGCGCTGTTGGCCGCGGGCGTCTGGGTGGCGCTATCGCTCCTGATCATGGCCCTCGTGGCGATCGTGGCGTTCTCCAATGCACCCGCGGGGCTGGTGCTTGCCACGACGCTCTGGGGGCACAGCCACTCCTGGCCGCTCGCGGCGCTACCACTCTTCATCCTGATGGGTGAGATCTTGCTGCGCTCGCGGCTGTCGGAGGACATGTTCTCCGGCCTCGCGCCCTGGTTGACCCGCATGCCGGGGCGGCTCCTGCATGTGAACGTTCTGGGGTGTGCGATCTTCGCAGCCGTCTCCGGTTCCTCGGCGGCGACCGCGGCGACCATCGGGCGGATGTCCGTGCCGGAGCTCACAGAACGCGGCTACCCCGAGAGCCTGATCCTCGGCACGCTCGCGGGGTCAGCCACGCTTGGATTCCTGATCCCGCCGTCGATCATCCTGATCGTCTACGGCGTGGCCACAGAGCAATCCATCGCCCGGCTGTTCATCGCCGGGATACTGCCGGGCGCCATGCTTGTCTGCCTTTTTGGCGGCTACGTGATGATCCGCGCCTGGATGTCGCCGCAGGCTATCCCCAAGGAGGCCGACACGATGTCCCTTAGGGAGAAGTTCGTTGCCTCCCGCCGCCTGCTGCCGGTGATGCTCCTGATCGTCGGCGTGATCGGAACGATCTACACCGGCGTCGCCTCACCCACTGACGCCGCCGCCGTGGGCGTGGTTCTGGCAACGGTGCTTGCGGCAATGACGGGCAGTTTCGGACGCAAGGAATTCCTCGACGCGCTCATGTCGGCCACCCGCACCTCCTGTATGATCGCGCTGATCCTGTTCGGCGCAGGATTCCTCGCCATCGCCATGGGTTTTACCGGCATCCCCCGGAACCTCGCCGCCTGGATCGGCACCTTCGATCTTTCGCCCCATGCGCTGCTCACCGTGCTGACGGTGTTCTTCGTGCTGCTCGGCTGCTTTCTCGATGGCATCTCCGTCGTGGTACTAACGACGTCCATAATCCTCCCCATCGTTCAGGCGGTGGGTATCGACGCACTCTGGTTCGGCATATTCCTTGTCCTCGTTGTGGAGATGAGCCAAATCACTCCACCGGTCGGTTTCAACCTCTTCGTGATCCAGGGACTGACGGGGATCGACATACTCCGCGTCGCGCGGGCAGCGCTACCATTCTTCCTGCTACTCTTGCTGGGTTTGCTGTTGATCACGCTCTTCCCGGGAATCGTGACGATGCTGCCGAACGCTATGGGGAACTGAAAGGGAAGGAGACGAGGCGTCTCCTCCGCTACCGTTTTGAGCGACGTTTCTCCGGATGCAGGGAAGAGCCCAGGATGTGTTCGGACGAGTGGATCACATGCCCGGCCTGACCGACGATGAGCGGATCGGGCGGGGTGGCGATGGAGCTATCCTTGTCTGGGTAGTCCAGCGTCGACAGGAAGTGTTTCATGCAGTTGATGCGCGCGCGCTTCTTGTCGTTTGACTTCACGATTGTCCACGGTGCGTCGGCGGTGTCCGTGTAGAAGAACATCGCCTCCTTTGCTTCCGTGTAATCATCCCATTTGTCCAGGCTTGCCTTGTCGATCGGGCTGAGCTTCCAGCGCTTCAGAGGATCTGTTTCGCGGCTGGAAAAGCGCCGTCTCTGCTCAGCTTGCGTGACAGAGAACCAGTACTTGTAAAGCCGGATTCCCGAGCGAACGAGCATGCGTTCCAGCTCCGGCGTCTGCCGCATGAATTCCAGGTATTCATTCGGTTCACAGAACCCCATGACCCGCTCGACACCGGCACGATTGTACCAGGAGCGGTCGTAGAGGACCATCTCGCCAGCGGTCGGCAATTCTGTCAGGTAGCGTTGAAAGAACCACTGACCTCTTTCGGTCTCGGTGGGCTTGTTCAGCGCCACGACCCGCGCATGCCGCGGGTTGAGATGCTCGGTAAAGCGCTTGATCGTGCCGCCCTTTCCGGCAGCATCGCGACCCTCGAACAAAAGAACGAATTTCTGATCAGTCTCCTGGGTCCAGAGTTGAACCTTCAGAAGCTCCGCCTGGAGCTGGGCCTTTTCCTTTTCATAGGCGGTTCTGCGCATCTTGCTGCGGTAGGGGTAGCGCCCGGTTTCGAACGCGCGCCGCACCTCTTCTGCCGTTGCAGGCTTGCGGACGGGCCGTTGTCGAGAGGTCGCGACAGGTTCGGTCGGCGTCTCCTCCGCAACGGTGACGGTCTTTGGTTCGGTGGCTTCCGCGGCAATTGGTTTGTTCATGTGTGGTCCCGGCCATTGAATATCTGACCTCACTTGCACAGATTGGAATTTCGGACTTTGAGATGAGTCAAATTATGCGACCACAAATCCAAAACCTCGGATTTATGTGAATTGGGGGAGAAACCGCCGTTGATCTATCTCGGAGCGGCGATTATTCGCGCCATCTGAGTGCAGCGGAAATCACGTGCCAAATCGAACACCTCGGTAGCACGACATGAATCCCCGGTGCGGATTCGCATGGCAAATGGTTGCTTTCCTGTTGGGGAAGCGTGGCTGTTTCAGAGCGATGCCGCCGCCCGACTTGCCTGATCGTAGTGACCTGAAAGGGTGCGTAGGAACGAGGCCACCGCCCGCAATTGCTCGCCATCGTTGCCGCCCTGAAGGACAGGCTCCAGCAGGCATTGCTCCCGGATTTCCCGGTATCTGTCGCAAAGCTGTCGGCCAGACTCCGAGGTGCTGTAGAACACCTCCTTGCCCCGCTTCTCAGATATCAGAAGCTCCGCCTTCAAAAGCTTGCGCAGCGCGTAGTTCACCGTGTGCATGTCCTCTATGTTGAGCAGGAAGCAGATGTCGGACAGCCGCTTCTCCCGGCCGCGATGATTGACGTGGTGGAGCACGAGTATGTCCAACGGTCCCAGGTCGGCGCCGCCCGCCGCTGCCATGCAGCGCTGCATCCACCGGTTGAAAGCGTTGTGGGCGATGATCATACCATACTCGAATTCGGACATTTCCCACCCCTCGCCTTCTGCGAGGTGACGGGATGAAACGATGCGGCGCGGCGCGTTGTTGGTCACGAGTGTATCCGTATGTCGTTGGCGTTTTACCAACGTATCACAAATGACAAGGCAAATTGCGAGGAGATTGCGCCGTTCGCGCATAACACGTCGCCAGATCAGGGACCGACGTTTCAGAGCGCCGGAAGAAGGTGCTCGATCAGAATGTCCTGGTTGCCGCCAAGCTTTGAGTTCTTGAGTGGGCGGATAGGTGCAACCCGGCGCTCCAGCTCCGCACTTTCCGACATCGTGAAATAGAGATCCGCCCAGGCAAGTTCATGCGGGCGCAGCGTTTCCGTGCCATCGAAATAGCTCTGTTGGCGACCGGAATAGGCCTCGGATCTGGCACCGGTATCGAGATCGGAAACCGCAAATTCGACGATCCGATGCAGGGCCGCGTCACAGGCGTCGCTCAGGTCGAGATCCTGGGTTCGCAGCAACGACACTGACAGCACCAACGGGGCTATCGCGTGAAGCTGATAGTGCAGAGCGTACTTCCCGCGACGCATCTCTTGCGGCAGGCCGCCATCCGGCGTGGCGGTGCACATGAGCATCTCAACCACCTCGGCGGCCTGCGCGACGAGTTCGCCATCGCCCGTGGCAATACCGGTCGCGATCACGCCGAGAGACGACCAGGCGCGTAGGTTTCCCTTTTGCGCACCGGGGGTCGCATCTTCGGCCCAGAAACGCAGTTCTTCGCGCGCGGCCTGCCCGAGCCAGCGATCCACCGCCGCCACATCCTGCGGCCGCGTTGCCGTATCGCGGACCTGAAGATAGGCCAGCGAAATGCCCGCAAACCGTCCGCCTACAGAGATCTGCGCGGTGAACGTCTGAAGATCACCCAATGCCCCCGCATCTGCCCACCGCCGCAATTCCGCGACGAGGCAATCGGCACGATCCGCACTCTTCGGACGGATCAGGATCTGGTTCGCCTCAGTGGAAAGATCGCGGATGAAGTCATCGACCGGCTTCAAGGCCGCGTTGACCTCCGCATTTCCCTTCGGATCGATGTCGGAACGGGACTCGCTGTCTTCCTTGTATCGGCTGGCGAAGCCAAGGGTGACAACCGGGTCCGCCCGAACCCGGCACATTTCGCTCGCGGCAGCGGCATCACCGGCGAAGGCTCCAAGACCGAGGCTAAACAGGGCTGCAAGCGCTCGGGTCATTGGATTACCGGATGGATGTCGGTCAACAGATTTGCCTGCGCAGCCAATTCGGCCGCCTTGCCGTGACCC
Source organism: Tropicimonas marinistellae (assembly GCF_001509585.1). Lineage (GTDB taxonomy): Bacteria > Pseudomonadota > Alphaproteobacteria > Rhodobacterales > Rhodobacteraceae > Tropicimonas > Tropicimonas marinistellae. The sequence goes on from NZ_LNCI01000007.1 coordinate 324,832, forward strand.
GCGACAGCGGCTTGGCGCAACCAGGTGGCCGCATCACCCGCATCGGCGGGAACGCCTATCCCGAAGGCGTAGGCGCGCGAAAGCTCGAACATCGCGGAAGGATCGCCGCCCTGCGCCGCCTTTTCAATCCAAGACACGGCGATACGCATGGCCTCCGGCCCCTCTGCCCGATCACGCAGGAAATAACCGTACTCACGCATCGCTGCGACATCGCCACTGGCCGCGGCGCGTCCGTATGGCTCAATCAGGTCGATATGGCGGGACACGGCCGCTTGAACAGCCTCGGTACTGCCACGCAAACGACCGAGCACGCTGGCGAGGCGCGCATCCTCAAGCGTCGCGAAGGCATCCAGGAACATCGCGGCGGCTGCGTCGGGGTCGTACTCGGCATAGGCAGGGGTCGTATACCGGTCGATCAGGCGGTACCGGGCCACCGAAGAGCCCGCCTCCCACGCGCGGATGTAGTTCGACATCATCTCCGCGCTCGCCGCCACGCCCACGGAATCGCGGTAGCTGTCACCCATCTTGACCAGTTTCCAAGGCGTATCGTCCGCAAGGTTCGAGGCGGTATCGAGCCAGTGCCGCGCTTCGTCGCGACGGCCGATGCGCGAAAGCGCCTCGCTGAACCGCACCGCCGATTTGAAGTCGCATGTCATCGAGGCTTTCATCCGGTGGATGTAGTCCTGCCGTTTCGACGCGTCGACGCGCGGCAGGGCGAAGGCCAGTGCTTGAAAATCGCCGCGCGCGTCGATCACCTCGGCAAAACGGGCGAACAACTCGGCTTCGCCCATGGTGCCGGCCGAATCCTCCGGATTGGCATAATGCAGCATGAGATTGATCGCATCGCCGGACCCCTGCCCGGCCAGTGGGGACAATAGATCCCATGCTTCTTCGCGCGTATCATCCGGCGTGTCGCGCAGCAGGATCTCCGCAAGGCGGATCGCAGATTCCGCCTCGCCGCGCTTCATCGCTTCGCGCATCAGCTGCAGCGCCGACCAACGCTCGTTGTCGGTCGCCGCAAGCTCGAAGGAAATCCGCGCCAGGTGGCTCAACGCGCTGTCGAAGTTGCGCGAGTAGCGCGCCCAGAATTCCAGCGTCACCGGATCGACATCGCCAGCGGTTTGAAGGTGTGTGAGGTAGACCGCCAGCGACGACGGCCGACCGTAGAGCGCCTGGGTCTGGAGCACTGCCTCCTCCAGCGCGGACGTACCGACCGTTGCGATATTGGTGTCGTTGATCGACAGATCGAGACCAGAGGAATCGGTGCCCGCTTCGGTCGCCTTCCAGTGCCGCGCGAGGTCCAGCCGCGGCGCGTCGGGCGTGCGGCACATATATGCGCCGGAGAGATCGTTCATCGCGGAGATCGAACCGTGATGAGTCACGGCGCGGGTCAGAAGGTCAAGCGCGCGGTCGGTCGCCGCGTGGTTATCCTGATGGTGAAACAGGATCTCGGCCAATTTGCTGAGACCGTCCGTGTCGCCCAACTCGGCTGCGCGCTCCAGCAGCACCCGGGCATCCGCCTCCCCTGCCCATTGACCCTTTGCCTTCAGCACCCCGGTCGCAAGTCGCGTGAATACCCAGCCCGGCGGCTCGTCCAGTTCGGACAGCTGGCGCAGGGCATCCAGCCGCTCGGCTTCATGTCCGGGGAAATCCTTTTGGTGCGCTTCAAGGAACAACGCGTAGCGAACGAGCCCCTGCCGCTGGCCCGGCTCCAGCGCGGCCTTGTACAGGCTCCGCGCCTTCTCCAGATCCTTTGGCACGATTGCGCCGCGCTCATAGAGGCCCCCGAGTTCGACCATCGCATAGGTCAACCCGTGGTCAGAAGCCTGCGTCAGGTAGTGCAGGAGCGTATCGTTGTCCTTCTCGAAACCGTCGCTCTTGAGGTGAAACTCCACGACCTTCCAGGCCGCGGCTCCATCCCCGAGGTCGGCTGCGAAGCGATACCAGCGCTCGGCCTTGGCATTGCTCTGGGCAACGATCTCGCCATTCTTGAACTCACGCGCGATGCGCCAGATCCGGTCGCAGATCGTGGAGTTCAACTCGCCGACCAGTGAACCGAACGCCATCGTGATCGCAAGTTCGGGATCCAAGTCCCAACCCGGCACGATTTCACCGCGCTGGACACGCGCGGTGAGCGCAAGGATCGCGTCGGCATTACCGGCATAGGCGCTGGCAACCATGATTTCCGACGCGCGTGCCGGATCGCGCGGTACCCCGACACCGTCCATCAGAAACTCAGCCGCGGCGTTCTGGAAACGCGGCGACTTGGATTCGATGTCACGCAGGAGTTCGGGCACCAACCGCTGACGTTCCAATTCTCCATAGCGGCCGGTGGCAATCATCAGCTCGATCCGGTCCAGCAGTGCATGCGTCTCCGTGTACTTCGGATCCTCGTCCCGCAGGCGTAGGTAGGCAGCCTTGAGCGTCTCCTCCCATCGGGGCGCGTCCACCATCTCGAGCCGGCTGAGATCGGCCTTCACTACCGCGATGTCATCGGTGAAGAACGCTCCGCCGTCCCAAGTTTTCCACCGCTCAAAGATCACGCCGTCCGCTGGCCTGGAAACGCAGACATCCATGGGCTTGATGTCAGGCGGGCGGAAGTCGATCTCGACAGGCGCCGCGCAGACGCTGCCGACCGACAGGGCGCCAGCCAACAGGGCCGAGCGTAATCTGTGGGGACTGACGAACATGGCATCGCCTCCTTGATCAGACGTCCCGGCAAATGACCGGGACCGGGTCTCAGTTCACGAAGGAATTCTCGTGCGCGAAGGCCGAATATGCCCCGTCCCGTCCGGTAACGATGATCGTCACGCCTTCCTTCCGGCGCAGTTCGACGCCCGGGACACTGGCCAGAACCGCGTCGCCGGATTTAATCTCGAAATCCAGCGTCAGCGGTGCCTTGACAGCGACGGAACTGTTCTGCCCGGCCGAAATCCCCTGCGCGACATTGGCCTTGGCGCGCGGCACAAACAGATCGAGCTCGTCGGCATCGGTCAGATTGAAGAACGCTATATCAGCCTTCGCAGGATTGGATTGCAGCGTGTCCGGCAGGGGTACCGGCGTTCCGTCATCGGCAAGTATCACGGAGTAAAAGCTGCGCGGCGCGACCGTGAAACTGCTTTCGGCACCTTCGACCGCGACCTTTATCTCGCCGGGTTCCACGTGGATGTAGTTCGACACGCCGTTCTGCAGGTCGGAAATCCCGGCCGAGGCCACCTTCCCGTAGTTTTTTCCCGGAACGATCAGGCGAACGAAGCTCGCGTCGGGGTCTCGAACGTCCTGATAGAGGCCATTGTCGGACTGGGCGTTGGCTGCACCCGTGAGGTTCAGAACGGTGACGGAAACAAGTGCGAAGAAGCGAATGCGAGGTTTCATGGCATATCCTTTGGTTTGGAGCAAAGTACGAGCGAGGCGCCGTCGGAAACCGGACGGTCGAACACAACGGAAACAGCGGTGAGACTGTCGGTGTCATACGCGTTGACGGGCATATGGAACCGCCCGGTGTGGCGGAGCCGCTCCCCGCGTTCGAGGAGTTGCATGCGCTCGCTGCCATCCTCGAAGGAGAAGTGGAACTCGGCCGCCGCCGGCCCTTCGGCACCGGCATCAGCGAGCAACACGTCGCCAGAAGTCAGTCCGAAGTCGGCGAATGTGGCCTCGAGCCGGTTCGGCGCCACGTGCCGCGCGTCAAGCGGCAGCGCACAACTCTGACCGGCCGCCGCGATCAGTTCCAGCAGTGGCTGGTCCCCGTATTGCAGCAGGTTGTTGTAGATCGGGTTTTCCCAGATCAGGAAATGCGGCCGATCGAGGTGGAAATCCTCCGACGTGAGATAGGAGAGGATCGAGCCGTACTGGTTGCCGCCGGTAATTGCGTGGTTGACCACGTCCAGCCCGGTATATTGCGAGAGCCACCCGTCGAAATTGGAAAGCTCCATGTCGGAAAAGGAGGTTCCAACCACTGCGATCTGGACGCGGCTTTCATCGTCCCCGAACAGATCCAAGTCACCCCCGTCTCCACCAAGGCCCAGGTCCAACTCGACCTTTTGGGTTTTCCATGTCGTCGTCACGGGCTCAGGGATCTTGGTCAGGCAGTTGCGCTGGATGAGTTGGCGCAGACCGGAGAATGCGACCTGCGTTCCCGTCTCGACCGTTTCGAACTCCGAGACCTCCAGGTCCGCCAGATGTGGCAGCTTGCCGATTTCCTTTGCCACCTCAACGGCCGCCAGACGCGCGCCTTCGGAACTCCAGTGAAAGTCGGCCTGGAAGTAGGGCATCTTGCCGTGTTCCGCCGCCAGCATCGCGTTCTGCCCGTGAATCGTCACAACACCGGCTGCTCGCAGACGGTCGACGATATCCTGGTAGACTGCGGCCGAGACATCTTTCTTGTAACCGTAGTGCCGGGCCACGTCTGGCAGTCGGTTCGGCATCGCCTGGCTCTTGGTCGGAATAGGCAGGAAAACAAGAGTGGTTCCCTGTTCCGCCAGCGTCCGGGAGAGTTGCGAGAGCAGCTCGACGGTTTTGTCCGAGAACGGGTGGTGCATGCGAATATCCGCGTAGACGCGGTAAAAGACGCCGTCCTTTCCCTCCACCACCGGTGTCTGCGCATCTTCGTGAAGGCCAGCGCAGCCGAAACGCGAGGGGTAGAGCGCAGCGTCCGGCTCCGGGGTCGGCAGGGGTTGTGTCGCGCAAACCGGCTGTGCGGCCGCACATAGGATGAGGGCGCCGAGGCCCCGGCACACATCATTCCATTGCATAGGGCAGGTCTCCCGGTTGGGGTTCAGGAAGGAAGCGGCTGTCCACGACGGTCATGAGATTTTCCGTCGTGATCTGTGCCTCCAGACTGTCTGCGGTGGAGGCGATCTCCAGCAACTGCCGCACCTGACGTGCGTTCGTTGCGTCGAGCCCGTCGGTTCGTAGCAATCCCGTCGCCATGTCGAGCGCGAGCGGGGCACTTCTGTCGCTCGTCCCGGCATCCAGAAGCGCAATCGCGGCATCCGGCTTTTCGCCGAACGGCGTTCCGGATGTATAGGCATAAGCCAGATAGGTCAGCGCCCTTGGGTTCCCGGCTTCGGCAGCGTGCACCAAGGCCTGTTCCAGCCACGCGATCCGATCTGAGCTCATACTGGCGGTGTCAAATTCAGGATGCTCCAGCACCTCCACAAGCCCGTTGATACCACCGCTCCGGCCGCTGGCGGCGGCAACGGCGTAATAATGCGCCATATCGGAGGCAAGTTCCCAATGCTCGGCATTGCGCAACCGTTCGGCCAGGATCCAGGCGGCATATCCGTCGTCGTGATCAGCAATGCTGCGGACATCCGCGAAAGCGACCGGGTCCCCCTGCACCATGCGCTTGCGTACTTCCACCAGCTCGGGCGGCAGCACCTTGGCGCTGGCGAGTTCCGGGTCGGTTTCCGGCTCCTGTGCCGCGCAGGCCGCAAGGCAGAGAGCTATCAGCCCCGCACCTGCCTGGCGAAGCAGCCGTCGCGATGGGTTAGGCATCCTGACGCTCCCCCTCCGCGGTCTCCTCCCAAAGCGCCGGATCGGCCAGGTAGCGGATCGGGAACTCCCAGATGACCAATTCAGGCACAGAGTCCCCGGCGCGCATCGCGGCCAAGAACTCCTGCATCGGCCGCACTGGACCTTGCCCCTCAGCCGCATGGTTCAGCACGTCGCGTCCGAGCGCGATCTTCAGCGCCTCGGCAAAGCTCCACGCCGGATTGGCGCTGTAGCTCGTTCCGATCAGAACAAGATCGGGGCCGCCATCATCTGCGAAAAGATCAAGCACACCTGCATCTGATCCTTGTGCCCTGGCGATGTAGGGAGTGACCCGTTCCGGTTCGAGGCCGACAACGGGCGCAAGCCGATCACTGGTGACGAATGAAACGAGATCCCCCTGAAAGGTCTCCGGCTCCCCGATCTCCTTCTCGAATTGCATCTCCCCCGCCGGCACCTCTTGCGTCGCGGCAACGTGGAAGGCGACCTGTTCGGCGGTGTCGGGCGTCCAATGCGTGTCCGTCCGGAAAAACTTCCGCGGCGTCCGCCCATCACCGTAGGCGGCGCGCACGTCAACGGCTGTGAGACCGCCGTTGCTCAATGCCGAAAGAAAGGCATCATATTCCGCCGCGCTGCGCTGGCTGACATCGCTATCGATGCCATGCCGCCGCTCGATGTCGACCTTCGCGGGCAAAGGCAGGACGACCAACTCGCTACCGACGGCGGCGAGTTCCACCCGCATCTCGGCCATGCGCGCGACCGTCTCTTCCATCGACACCGGCGCATCGTCGGCGAAACGGAACTCTTCGGACGTGAAAAGCCAATCGTCCCGGCCGACGACGACACCGTCCCGACCCTCTCCAAGAATCGCGTAGCGTAGGGCGCCGACGAGGCCGACAGACGGATCGCGATGCGGGAGCCTGTCACGATAGACGATGTCTATCTCGCCCGTCACACCGCCCTGAAAGAGATCCCTATCGGCAATGGTCACGTCGCCGTGGCGCAACAGGTCGAGGTTCGCATAGGCCGCATAGCCGAAGAAGGCGATTGGAAGAATGAGCTTGAGGGCGATTTTTGCATGGGTCATCGCAGGTGTCCTCAGAACTGGAAGTACAGGAAGGGGGAGAAGCTCTGTTCGGCGAGCTTGCTGATCGTCGCGGCGGCCAGCAGGGTCAGTCCGAGCGAGATCAGCGCTTGGCGGGTGAGCGTCAGACCCACGATTCCCGCACTGCCGTCTGCACCGACCGCAACCATTTCGCCGTGGCCGGTATCCCGGTGCGGTGTGCGGAAGTACGGTTCCGCAATACAGACGGCAATGGCAATCAGCAGGATACTGATGCTCTCAGTGGTGACGGCGAACCACACCTCCGGGTCGGTTGCGATCCCGTTGAATCCGCCCAGGCCAGCATAGATCGCAAAGGCATTGCCGACGCCCTCGGCGCGGAACATCACCCAGCCGATCAGCACCAGAAACAGCGTCAGCGGAAGCGACCACCACCGGCTTGCCGACGATTTGTGGAAGCCGGTCGCACGTTCGGTTGCGAGGATAGAACCGTGCCACAATCCCCAGAGCACGAAGGTCCAATTCGCGCCGTGCCAGAGGCCACCCAGCGTCATGACGGTCATCAGGTTCAGGTAGGTGCGAAGGGTGCTGGCGCGATTTCCGCCGAGTGGAATATAGAGGTAATCGCGCAGCCAGACCGATAGCGAGATGTGCCAGCGGCGCCAGAACTCGGTGATCGAGCGGCTGACATAGGGCGTCTCGAAATTCTCGATAAACCGGAATCCCATCATCAGCCCGAGGCCGATCGCCATGCTGCTGTAGCCCGAGAAGTCGAAATAAAGCTGCATCATGTAGGCGCCCGCGCCGAGCCAGGCGAGCCAGAGGTCGGGCTCAGGCGTCGAAAAGGCGAGATCGGCCAGCGGGGCAATGGCGTCGGCGAGCAGTACCTTCTTGGCCAGACCGACAATGAAGCGTGCCATCCCGTCGCAGAACAGCTCGACGGAGTGCTTGCGGGCGCGGAATTGGTCCTCAAGATCCTTGTAGCGCAGGATCGGCCCGGCAATGAGTTGCGGGAACAGGGCGATGAAGGCGGCGAAGTCGATGAGCCTGGCATCGGGCCTTGCGTCACCACGGTAGACATCGACGAGATAGCTGATCGATTGGAAGACATAGAAGCTGATGCCGATTGGCAGGATAAGGCGCCAGTGAATGCCGAGCCCGCCAGCGTCCGTGCCCAGCAGTGCCGCGAAGCTGTCGATGAAGAAGTTGAGGTATTTGAAGACACCGAGCACACTGAGGCACCCGGCGACGGCGATGGCCAGTAAAACCTTTCCTGCCGGTCGTTCCCGGTACCTGCCAATCCAGCGTCCGAAGACGAACGCCCAGAGCGTCGTCAGTATCAGCAGCCCGAGAAAATCCACGCGCCACCAGGCGTAAAACACGTACGAACCTGCAAGAATGGTCGCCGAACGGAACCGGTTGGGGGTGAGGTAATAGGCCGCCAGGAAGACCGGCAGGAACAGAAACAGGAAGCTCTCGGAGGAAAAGACCATCTCAGGCTCCTTCGATGATGGGGCAAGGGGGTGGCGGTGCCGACGGCTTGCCGCCTGCCGGTTCCAGCACAATCGGGAGTTGCCCGGCAGGGTCGGCGAACAGGCCGTGGGCACCCAATGCTAAGTCTCCCGCGACGAGCCGCGGGAATTGCTCGCTGAAGTCGTTGCCAATCAGGCGAATCCGCGCCGACGCCTCGCCCGAAATCCCGCTGGTATTTGCCGCGAGTATGTTCTCGGTCACGGAGGTTTCGGCCCCGGCCGGCTGGTTGCGAAGCAATATGCCGGCGCGCCGGTTACGTTCGATGGCATTCCCGTTCAGCGCAACGGACGTGGACCGGTGGATCACGATGCCATTGCCGCCGGATGTGCGAACTGAATTCCCGCGAACACGGATGCAGCCACTTCGCTTCACCAGGATGCCGTCTCCTTTCGCACCGCTCACACGGTTGCCTTCCAAGTCGACGTTTCGGCTGGCGCCATCGACGAAGATCCCGATCTTCCCGGCATCCTCGATCCGGTTGCCACGCACCCGCGCACCGGTGGCGCCAGAGGAAATCCGGATTCCATGCAGGGCCGATGTCTGAACCCGGTTTCCGGAAACCTCGGTCTCGATGGTCTGCTTCAGGATCAGGCCGGCCCCGCGGGTGTCTCGAACCCAGTTCTTCCGGAAGGTCGCACCGCGGCTACCTTCGAAGAGCACGCTGCTCAAATCATCGAAGTCCGACTCTTCGACACGGCTTTCGCCAATAGCGGGAAATATCCCCCTATTGACGACCGCGAATCCGCCAAATGCCGCTGAATCCGCATATCCGAGCCCCTCGAAGCGGCCCTTGACCACCTGTACGGCACCAACACCGGCGGTGAGAACGAAGGGGCGAAACGCGGGCGATGACTGCGACGCATCGCCGATGGCAGAAACCCCTGCATCCGAGACCGTAAGCCCGCCGAGGTTGAGAAGAAAAGCGCCTGAAGCACGATCCAGCGCAAGATCGACGCCGCCTGAAACCAAGAGCTCCGCGCTCTCCCAGATAACAAGCGGGCGGTGGAGAGTGACGGCGCCGTCGTGAGCGATGGTTATCTGACCGGCTCGTACGGCTTCGTGGTCGCTGGACAGGCTCGACATGTCGAACGGCCCGCCGACCACCGCGAGAGCCGGAGCGTTTTCCGGTTGCTGGGCGCGGACAAGCCCAAGCTGACCGTTTGCGCCGACGCGCTGCGCCATGGCGGCCATGACAAGTCGGATATCCATCTCGACAAGTCGTCCGGCCTCGTGCGGTGATTGTGCCTCGGCCGAGGGGGACAATAGGCAGAGGCACAACAGCGCCAGTAATCCAGGCCGTCGGCAACGCGATATGCGGCGCAGATCACGCACGCAATTCGTCCCGCAATTCGTCACTGGTCTTGGCCACGGGCAGCTCGACCAGATGCGTATTGCTGACCAGAACGATCTCGCCTTTGGCATCGCCGCCATTTCGCACGGTGTAGCTCTGGCCTTCCGGCAAGGAGATCCGCAGTCCGGGCAACAACTCGACGTCGCCCTCCGGACCGCCGGTCACGGAAAACTCGCCGCGCACGCCAATCAGGTGCATCGGGCCGATGCTGCCATCGACCGACAGTTCGGAGCCGGGGTTCACCGTGAGATGCGTGACATCGCAGGCATCGGTGGCGAAGGCGCGATGGCTGGCCCCCCAATGGAAATTGTGGGTCACATGGGAGTGCGCTTCCTGTCGATCCTCCAGGTGCAATGCCTGCACGGCCTTTTTCACCTGTTGCGACTTCGACCGGGATGCAACGAGAAGGGCGTCATTGGTGTCGACAACGACGACATCGTCCAGCCCAACGACCGCAACAAGCCTGTCCTGCGACCGAACCAGCGAGTTGCGGGTCTCGATCGAGATAACGTCGCCGGAAATGACGTTTCCCGCCTCGTCTGGCGTTCCCACCGAATGCATTGCCTCCCACGAGCCAACGTCGTTCCAGCTGATCGAAAGCGGCGCCAGAGCGATGCTATCGGTCTTCTCGAACACCGCGATTTCCGTGGGCTGGCTCTCGGCACGAGCAAAGGCCTCGGGATCCAGTATCGTGCCATAGCTATCCCGGGTCTCCTTGCCGACCGCGTGAAAGACCGCCGCGAAGGAGGTCGGATCGAAGCGGCGGTATTCCTCTATGATCGTGTCCGCGCGGAACATGCTGATGCCGGAAGCCCAATAGGCGTTACCGGCGTCCAGAAGGGCCTGGGCACGCTCCAGTGGCGGTTTTTCAACGAACTCTCCAACATGATGCAGGCCGTTATAACCATCGATCGGGCCGCCATCCGTGATGTAGCCATAGCCGGTTTCAGGATAGTGCGGCTGGATCCCGTAGGTGATGATCCGCCCATCCAGCGCCGCCTCGTACATCGCGGATACCTGCCCGTTCACATCGCCCTCGATGACATGATCCGCCGGCAGAACGAGCAGGACTGCATCCCTGTCCGCCTTCAATGCCTTGAGCGCCGCCGCCAAAACCGCTGGACCGGTATTCCGCGCGACCGGCTCGCCAATGATCTCTCCGCGCATCTGGATCTCGTCGAGTTGCGCGCGCACGTAGTGGGCATGTTTGGCGTTGGTCACGAGGATCGGGTCGCGCATTCGCTCGCCGCTATGGCGTTGCACCGTGGATTGCAGGAACGAAAGGGAATTCCCGCCGGAGACCGCGTGGAACTGCTTCGGGCTGTCGGTTCGGGAGACGGGCCATAGGCGTGACCCTGTCCCTCCACACAGGACAAGCGGGACGATATGGGACATTGAGCGTGCTCCTTGAAATCGCATTTGGATGGCGAACGACGTCCGGGGCGGATTCATCCACCCGCCAGCGACGCCCTCAATCGGTCGAGGCTGTTCTGAAAAGGGATGGCGCGGACGATCCGAACAGTCGCAATCTGACCGGCGCGGTCGGCCGGCAAGATGGCCTCCGGCAGCAGAGTGACCGGTACGGCCTCACCGGGCGGAGCGGCGGCGAGTTCGGAAGCCAAATTCGGCCCGAACGCAGCGCCGATCCGGGCTCCATCGGCGAAGACCAAGTCGATTTCATCGCCGCCGAGGACGGCGCGAATCCCTTCGGGGCTTAGCGTCGCCTGGATTTCGGGCGGACCATTGTCGGTGAGCAACCTGATGATGGGTTCACCTGCGAGGATGGTCGCGCCCTCCTCGATCACGACTTCGGCGATTCCGCAGTCGCAGGGCATCTTGATGCTCAGCATCGCCCCGGTCGTCGACAGAAGAGAAAAGGCCACGTCGCCGGTGCCCGCGGAGGCGTTCAGGTAGTCGATCTGTCCCGACGCTGGCGCGCGCAGCGTCGTGCCGGGCAGTGAAATAACGGCCGGCATCGCTTCGGCGCGCGTAAGCACGCGGGCGTGAAAGGTCGTCGCAGCAATGCCGATCAGTGCAGCCGAGAGCACCGCGACGGATAGGTACCGCATGGTTTGTGCTGCGCGGTACCCAATCCCGTGGCGCGCGCCAGGCCCGCTCGGCTTAACCCGTGTTTGGGTGTTGACCTGCAGAACATCGGAAATCTGGACCAGGTCCCCGGCGATGAAGGAATTCAGCACGAACCGGAGCTGCGGCAGATGCGCGCCAGCCGGATCGCCGAAGGCAAACGTCACTTCGCCCTGATCCGAACCATCGAAGACACGCAACTCCGCCTCTGCCGGAAGGCTCACCGCGAAGCCCTCGAACGAGAATTGCAGAACCACCAGTTGGCGGGAGCCGTCGAGCGAGGGATCAAGCAATCCCTGACACGTCCCGCCAATGAGCGAGAGGCCATTGCCACGAAGCCGTCTGTCCTGAACCAGAAGTTCGAAACAGACAGGGATCATCGGGTGTTCCGTGCTACTTCGAACAAGCTCGGCTGAGGTCATGAGGCTCGAGTGGGCGGTGTGTGGGCTCTGCATGTCTGGGCTCCTTCCGGGCGGTGCGGATCAGGCGAGTTGGACAAGGTAGAGGACGCAGAGGAGCAGCCATCCGACCGTCAATGCGTGGAGATAGGTGGAACTGGCCATGCGTAGGCGATGGCCGGGTGTCAGCGCGGCGGCGCGACCGGGGCCCGCGGACTGGCGCGTCCATTTCTGCCGGTCGAGACGGAAGATCACGAAGCTCTTCACCAGGGCCCCGACGATCTGGCCGAAATAGAGCAGGAACGGAAAAGAGATCGGGAAACGGGCGCTTCCACGGAATGCCGAGACGATCGCGCAATAGACGTAGCGGGTACCCATTACCCACGCAGCATAGGCTGGCAGGATCATCGGCTCGACCAGGAGTGCCGTCAGCAGCACGCCAGTGGGGCCGGACAGCGTGGTCCAGATGGACATCCGTTGATCCAGCAGTGACCACCAGGTGAACGTGCCGATCCGCGAGGGGCCGAGCCCGAGCGCACGTCCATTGGTGCGCATCATGTTGCCGTACCAGCGGGTCATGAGGACGACCGCGCTGTCGACAAAGCCCCTGCGCGGTTGGCTTTCCATGGAAAGCGACGCGACATCCGGCAGATAGGCCGTGCGATATCCGTTCGAAAGCAGCCAGAACCACGTGGATTTGTCGTCACCGGTGAGGAATTTCACATGGCCGAGGCGCCAATGGTGAATACTGTCGCTCTGCACCATGGCGATGAAGCCCGGATTGGTTGCCAGATCGGCGCGGAACACGGACATGCGGCCGGTGAGTGTCAGGACACGTGTCGACAGACCCATGGAACACATCATCACCTGGCGCTGCGCGAACCGCAGGTTGAACCAATCCTCAAACAGGCCCGGGCGATCGATTTCGGCATGCTCGTCGGTAGTAAGGGCACCAACACGGGCGTCGGTAAAAACAGGTGCGCACCGGACGACAAGATCCTCGGGCACGCAGCTGTCTCCGTCCACGAAGGTCACGATGTCGTGCCGGGTGGGACATTCACGGGCGATCAGTTCCAGCGACCGCGCCAGCGCATCGCGTTTGCCGGTGCCGGGTATCTGATCGATCAGCAGCTTCACGCTCGACATGTCGCGGGCCATGCCGGAGAAGGTCCGCCGGATCAGCCGGGCATCTGCCGGTTCGACCACCGAAGCGACAACGGTCGCGCCACCTTCCGCCGCTGCGGCAGCCGCGAAAACCGAGCGGTATACCCGAACGGTAACGGAAGGGTCGATCTTGTAGCTCGTGGTCAGGAAGAAGGCGTGCGGGCGAACAGGCTGGGTCGCGAAGGCCGCCTCTGCCTTCGCTTTCCGCACTGGATAGACAACCCGAACGTAAGCCAGCGCGCGACTGAAATTGAGCAATGCCCAACTGTACCGCCAGACCCCGATGAAGCCGAGAACAATGAGCGCCCCCTTTGCCTCGCCGAGCTGGTGCAACGGAGTCGCTGAGGCCAGCAGCACCATTGCGGCCAGATATGCGGCATGTCCGAGCATTCCCGCCGGTCCCCGTCGTTTACCAGCAAATGCCGGAATATGTGCCGGCGGAGACCCGATGTGGGTCCAGGCGGGTCAAATCGACCATGGCCGTGGCCTCCGAGGCCGCCGTCAGTGGCGCGACCGCTTCGTCGTAGAGATTACCGACGACGATCGCTTCTGACTGGTCGATAAGATCGGCGATTTCGCCGACCATGCGCGCCTTCAGGTCCGGGACCTTTCGGTCCGTCCGGCCGACGGCGCTCATGTCCTCCTTGAAGGCGGTGTGAACGTAGGGGTCGTACACGCTCACCTCGATACCTTCGCCGATCAGGCGCGAGGCGAGTTCCGCCAGCGGACTTTCGCGCAGGTCATCTGTCCCCGGCTTGAAGCTGATGCCGACCATGCCGACCTTTTTTGCGCCGCTCTCTTTCACCATACGTTCGGCACGGGCGATCTGCCCGGCGTTTGCCTCCAACACGGCGTCCATCAGAAAGGGAACGACCTTCTTGCTGTGAGCGAGGTGACGCAGGGCGCGCACGTCCTTGGGGAGACAAGAACCGCCAAAGGCGAAGCCGGGGCGCATGAAGTAGGAGGATATGTTGATCTTCTTGTCCGAGCAGAGGATCTTCATCACAGTCTGCCCATCCAGCCCGCAGGCCTTGGCGATATTGCCAATCTCGTTGGCGTAGGTAACCTTCACCGCACGCCAGGTGTTTGACGTGTATTTCACCATCTCGGCGGTACGCACATCGACCTTGTGAATGTCGCAGGGGAGCTGCGCGTTCAACTCGGTCAGGATCGCGCCGGTCGCCTCGTCCATGTAGCCGAAGACGATCAATCCGGGATCGTAGTTGTCCTCGATCGCGGTGCTCTCGCGCAGGAACTCCGGGTAGTATCCGATGCCCAGGTCCTCGCCCGCAGTTCGGCCGGAAATCCGTTCGATCGTCGGGATACACTGCTCTTCGGTACTGCCCGGAACGATGGTCGATCGGATGACAACGGAGTGAAAGCCCTCCTTCTCGGCCAGCGCCTCCGCTATGCTCTCGCAGGCCGAGAGAACGTAATGCAGGCCCACGGAGCCGTCTGGTGCGCTCGGAGTTCCCACGCAGATGAAGGATGCATCGGTATTCAGTACCGCCTCCTTCGCATCGAGTGTCGCACGCAAGCGCCCGGATGCGCGGCCTTCTGCAATCAGTTCATCAAGGCCGTTTTCCACGATCGGACTTTTGCCGTCGTTGATGTTCTCGACCTTGATTGGGTCCACATCCACGGCAATGACCTCATGGCCGTCCTTCGCCAGGCAAGCCGCCGAGACGACCCCGACGTACCCAATTCCAAAAATGCTAATTCGCGCCATCTGGCAAATCCCGATGCTTGGTCTGTTTAGCGAACCCGAGCGCCCGCTGTTTCCGCAAACAGCCTGCGGTTTTCTGCGAGTGCGAAGGAGTCGGGAAAAGCGGCGACAAGCCACAGAAATGCCGAAATTCAGGATGTATGGATTTGCAGATTCCCCGCAAAAAAGTCGTAGAAAAATGCAATAAATGGCTCAATTCCTGTGGATTAAGGCTGAACCGTGGCAAACAGCGATGCTGCATTGCGGCTGGAAACAATACGTTTCTGTAGTCGACACAATGCTATGCGCTCGATACACAGCGAGATTTTTGTGCATTCGCGTGCAAAGGCGCAGAGTTTTCGGCCCAATTTGGTGATCGGCAGGATTTCTCAGGCCGCACACAGATCTTTTCGCACGAATCCGCACGTTCCAGATGTTTTCACTGTCGTGCCTTCCAATGGCCCGTTTGTTTCCCAGAACTGAAATCGAATATCCGCACCGGCCATTCTCCAAGCCGGACGGAATGAAACCACTCAATTCGAACCGACACGACGAAGGGCACCATTGTGACAACCCTCCTCCCTCCCGCGCAAAGCGGCACCAGCACGCTGACGCTGGCTGAAATCGCAAGTTTAGAAAACCTCCGGGCACTGCTCGATTCACTCGGACCGGGTGCGGTCGTGCGGTACGGCGGCCATGACAGCACGACAGTCCTGTTCGCGGGCGACGCAGGCGCGGACGATGCGGAGGTTTTCCATGTGGAACTCGGCGACAGCCTTATGATCGTGAATGACGGGCTCACCGGTAGCCGGACGTTGCGCCTGGAGACCGGGCACGGCGTCGAAGCGGGCGATCAGATCTGGATTTCCACCGAGATCGACGCCGCTGACACCTATGCCAACGGCGATGAAAGCTGGAGCGATGGCGTACTGACGCTGTCCTTCCTCGTGGCGGTCGAGCGGGTCGGCGGCAACTCCATTGCGCTTGAGGAACGCTTGCCCTTCGATCTACCCGCCGGCAGCTTTTCGGTGCACGTGGTCGAATCCGCAGACAGCCTGAACGACCCGAACCTGTCCTTTGCCGAGACGATGGAGCTTGCCCTGGCGACGACACCACAAGAATCCGTCGTGATCGATGTGGCCGCGGGCACGTCCCTTGTGGAACTGCAGGCCATCGTCGATGAGGCCGCGGATGGCGCCGTGGTTCGCCTCGCCGCCGGGACCTTCACGTTCGAAGCAACGTTGAATATCGCCCGCTCCGACATCGCACTGGAAGGAGCCGGTGCTGGAAAGACCGTCATCGTCGCGACGGCCGATGGTGCCGGCAATCCGACGATCCAGATCGGTCCATCGATTTACAACGCCGATCTGGGCGCGGCAATCGCACTGACCGAAACCGCCACGGCCGGTTCCAGTACGTTGCGCCTGGAGAACGGGCACGGGCTGCAAGCCGGGGATCGGATCTGGATCACGCGCGAGAACACGGCGGAATTCTTCGAAGAGATCGGAGATACCAAATGGCAAGACGACGCGCCGCTGCGGACATTCCTCGTAGAAGTGGTGAGTGTTGGCGGGAACTCGGTCGCACTCGCGGAGCAACTTCCCTTCGAGTTCACCCCAGACGAAAGCACCGTGCAAACCATCGGTATGGTCGACGACGTGTCGATTTCCGGGCTAACGCTGGCCAATTCGTACGGTGAGTCCGATCCGTCGCTGTTCGAAAACACGATCAGCGCAGAAACACGTGCTGTCTCGCTGAGCGTCAGCGGCACGGACGGCCTGTCACTAAGGAACATCGACATCATTGATCCTGCGTCTCACGGTCTCGCGCTTGCCAAGACGATCAACGCAGACGTCGACGGGCTATGGGTGCACGGTGCTCACAACAAGGGTTCGGGCGGAAATGGCTATGCGCTGTGGATTCGCGACGTCTACAACAGCGAGTTCACCAACCTGACCTTGGAAGACACCCGCCATGGCGTGCTTTTCAGCAGCTACACCAGCGCGACCGACAATTACGTACACGTCGCGCATACCAACCGGGACATCAACTTCCACGGGGGGCGCGATCAGGACAACGTCGTCGTGGTCGACTCGCTGGTCCGCGACGGCGCAGAGCAAGAGTACCTGGGGACCACGCTCTTCGTGAACGAAGGCGAAACCTACGGTGCGCCGACCGATCCGGACGCCAACGCCGTCAGCTTCGGTTATGTTGTCGGCACGGTGCGCAAGGATCTCATCTACGCCGACGAGTCTGGGGCCGAAATCTACGCTTTCGAGGCGGCCGATACGATCCACACTGCGCGCGGTGACGATATCGTCTATGCCGAGACCGGCCATGATACGATCTACGCATCGTCTGGACAGGACCATATCGACGGTGGGTCCGGTGCCGACACCGTAATCTTCACTGGCGCGGTAAGCGACTATGCGATTTCAGCTACTGCCGAGGGCATGGCTGTCTCCAGTTGGAATAGCAGGACAGTGGTCATTGATGTCGAGACGTTCGTGTTCGATGGAGTTCACTACGCCGAAGCTGACCTCATAGCATGACGCAAGGGGTGCGAGGCGGCGGGGTACCGCCGCCTGCGCCGTTGTCGCCTGCCGAATGATCTCAGATCAACCGGTTCGTTAGCGCGTACTGGACGATCTCGGACCGGTTACTGAGATTGAGCTTCCTTGCGGCCCGCGACTTGTATGTGTTGATCGTCCGCTCACTCAGGCCGAGATCCTCGGAAATCTGCTTGAGCCCCTTGCCACGCGCGAACGCACAGAGGACCGCGTTCTCGCGCGGGCTCAGTTTGTCGCCAACACGCGACGCAACACGTGACGCCAGAACATCCGCCGGCAAGCCATCGGCGGACGAAACCGCCCGGCTGACGTAGATCGCTCCACGATGGGCGCTCAAAGTCGCGAGAAGGAGGTGTTCCGGGTCGTCCGATTTGCTGACGTGGCAGAAAGGACTGCCGTCGCCCGGCGGCTCAAAATGGCCGCCCGCCGCGTCAGACGAATAGGCGACGAATGCCGCGTCCTTCCGCAACGAACGGACGCGCGCCACAAAGGCGCCGATGTTCTCATCGATCTGGCAAGGGTCAAAAATCACTACATTGCAGGGCGCCACATCCCGGTCGGAGGCCGGTTGGCCATCCTTCATCGGAATCACGCGCCCCTGAATCATCCCGCTCTCTGCGAGAAGCACCGATACACCCTTGGCCAGAACGGGATTTTCTTCTGCGATGCCGGCGACGATCGTCGACGGCTTCGCTAGGGTCGAAAAGTAGACCATTCCCAATCCTGATCCTCGAGTCGGTTGAGCCACCCACCCCTCGACGTGGTTTCAGCTAGCGTGGCTTTCGTCAAATAGGCAACCGCGCATCTTGATTCCGCCAATCTTGAGTGGAGAATTGCCTATTGTTTGACATGTATTCGACGGATTGACCGCGTACCCAGCCTTCATGACACGCCGAATGCCCTTCAGAGTCGGATTAGTTGGTGCCGCCTCAAATGCACTTCCACCGCAGCGGAATTGTGCGTGGACCACGCAGGGCGGCGCGACCCAAGCGGTTCGAGCCTTCAGTATTCCTTTACGTGAATCCACCAATTCTTCGGCGTGCAGGGTTGGAGGTGGTGCATGAACGACATCTCACAGATCGTCGACAAGCTTCTGTGTGCGGCGGCGCATGCAGCGGAACTGGGTCTGGACAACGCAGCGCGTCAAATCAGCGTCGCAGCGGGTGTTGCACTTGCCGAAGCACAAGAACTGGCACTCGACGAGGTCGCTGCGTCGAACGCACAGGAGACCGGACAAGCGACGGGGAAAGACGCCTCCAACGTCATTCAATTCCCATCGGCAGCCAGCCAACAGCGCTCTCTTCCGCCGGTCAATCAACAACGGTAGCGACCGTCTTTCGACGATCGCATGGCACGCCAAAAAAACCGCTGGCATGGTGAAGAGCCCCAATCAGCCAGACGCCATTAATCTTGCTTGCGTCATGGTCTGCTGGATGGTCCCAAACGCCTACGTGCCGACGTTGCGGCGACATCGAACGCATGCACGTTCCGGGCGGCGCCGACCGGGTATCGGAAGCGGTGGATGACCCCGTCTCCGACCCTTTCCCGGCCGGCGGCGATTGCTACATGGACGAGTTCTCTTCGATCAGCTCCACAGCGCGTTGATACAATCCGCTGCCGTCGAGCCCCTTTTCGTCCATCTCTGCGATCCACCCATCGATCGTCGCCTGGGACGCTTCCCTCCAGCGCGCGACTTCCTCCGCGGGAAGTTCCACGATGGTCGCCCCGTTCGCTATCGCCTGGTCACGCGGCGGGGTATCGTCCGCCTGCATCTGTTTGCCCGCAAGAGCGGAGAGCTCGAGCCCCGAATTCGCATCGATTACCGCCTTGAGATCGTCGGGCAGGGCATCGTAGCGATCCCGGTTCATCCCGAGAATGAAAGTCGCCGTGTAGAGCGCGTCGTCGCCAAACGTCGTGTGGTAGTCGACAAGTTCGTTAACCTTCAACGCACCGGTGACTTCCCACGGGATAACGGTGGCGTCGATCACGCCTTTGGACAGCGCCTCCGGCACCGCCGGGACAGGCATGCCGATGGGCGTTGCGCCAAGAGATTTGAACATCTGGTTCGTGACCCGTGTCGGCGAGCGCAACTTCACGCCGTTCAGGTCCTCCAGCTTCTCGATGGGCTCCTTGGAATGGATGATGCCCGGGCCGTGCACCCAGAGGCCGAGAACCTTCATGTCCTTGAAGTCCTCGTCCAGCATCGTCTCTTCCGCCAATTGCCAGAACGACCGGGAAACCGCCTCCGCATCGGTCATGATGAAAGGAAGTTCAAACACTTCGGTCCGCGGGAAGCGGCCGGGAGTGTAGCCGGGCAATGTCCAGACGATATCCGCAACGCCATCGATAGCCTGATCGACCAGTTCGGGCGGCTTGCCGCCAAGCTGCATCGACGGGAAATGCTGGATCTCGATCCGGCCGCCGGATTCCTCCTGGATCTTCGCCATCCAGGGTTCGAGGATGTTTTTCGGCACGCTTGCCTGGGGGGGCAGCATCTGGTGCAGCCGCAACGTCACATCAGCCGCGACCGCAAGGCTGGACGTCGCGGCCAGCGACAAGGCCGCCATCCCGATGGCGCCGACAACGCGCAGTGGCGTTTTTGCTATTTGTTTCATGGTATCCTCCCTCTTCAACGATGTGGCCCATATCGACCTGTTCGCCGTCGATTGGGCAAGTCACGATTTGACTTTCTCTGCTTTTTCCTCTGGGTCTGACTAACCGGGCAATGTTACGCGCCCGCTGCCATACGGCGGCGTTCCTCGACATCTAGTCGCGCAAGTGCTTCCGCTCGCGTCGGTGCGGGGGTTTCCGCGAACAATCGGCGCGCCTTCATGTGAAGTTTCGGCGCATTGATTGTCTCGACAGCGGTGAGCCTGGCCCCCGAGAACCGGAGCACCGATCCGTCCTCCAGCATTTCGCTTTCGTCGTCCGGCTGCGCGAAGCCCGCGATCTGGAGTTTCCAATCTGCCTGATCCGACCAAAACCACGGGACCGCAGAATACGGACCAGCATCGCCTTTGGTCAGGCGGCGGGCGATATGACGGGCATGGTCCGTGGCCGCCTGCACGCTCTCCAGCCGGACACGGAAACCGCGATCATGCATCGGAAAGGCCGCGCAGTCGCCAAGCGCCGAGATGTTGGGATCCGATGTCCGGAGTTGCTCATCAACCACGATCCCATTCTCTACAATCAAACCGGCTTCCGCTGCCAGTTCGGCGTTTGGAACCACCCCGGCCGCCAACAGCACTAGGTCGGCCGCGACGGTTGACCCGTCGGCAAGGTGTAAACCGGCGTCGTCAATTGCCGCGGCCGATTTCCCGACCCGGATGTCTACGTTCAGGCCCCGGTGCTTGTCCGCGAACCGCGCCGATATCTCCGGTGAAACGGCGCGCGCCATCAAACGGCTCGCCTGTTCGGCAACGATGACATCGAGCCCAAGCCCCGCCGCCACCGCAGCGAATTCCAGGCCGATGAATCCGCCTCCAATGACGGCACACCGCCGCGCACGCGCCGCCGCCGTCCGTAGCCGCCTCGCATCCGACAGCGTGCGAAGGTCCAGCGCCCTCTCAAGGCCCTGGATCGGCGGGCGGGCGTTACGGCAACCGGTCGCGAGTATCAGATGATCGTAGCGAAAACGGCGGTCTCCGGCATAGACCGTGCTGTTGTCGCGGTCGATCCTGTTCACGCGGCAGTCAGGGACCAAGGTTATTGCGTTCTTTTCGTAAAAGTCCGCACGACGCAGCCACAGTTGATCCGCGTTACCGGATTTCAGGAAGGCTTTGGAGAGCGGCGGCCGCTGGTATGGCAAATCCGCCTCCGTCCCGATCAGTGTCACGGAACCGGTGAACCCCTCCTGCCGCAGGCTTGCCGCTGCCTGAAAGCCGCCCTGACCGGCGCCGACAATGACGATGTCGCGGAGTGCGCCTGCAATCATGCCTGCTCTTCCGGCAAGTGTACGACCAACCCGTCAATGTCTTGACTGACCTTGAGTTGACAGGAGAGCCGCGAGGTCTCGCGCATCTCGCTGGCGGCGCATTCCAGCATGTCTTCCTCTCCATCTTCGCGCTTTCCGGTCCTGCCGGCCCAGGCCTCGTCGACGTAACAGTGACAGGTGGCGCACATCATGGCACCGCCACACTCGGCGAAAATCCCATCAACGCCGTTTGCCAACGCGGTCTGCATCACGGAATCACCGATTGCCGCATCGATCGTCGTTCGGTTTCCGTCCGGTTGGACAAAGGTGATCTGTACCATGGGGTATACCTCCTGCATGGTCCGGGGACCGTCGGCATGCTCTGTTGATCATCGGGTCAGTTCAGGCGGACCGGAAGATTGAGCGGGCCGCGAAATCCGAATCCGCTCCACACCACATCCTCCGGCCGTTCCAGGCTCATGTCCGGGAACCGTTCAAAAAGCATCGGCAACATGATTTCGCCCACTGTTCGGCGCGCGATATGCGCCCCGGCGCAATGGTGGGGCCCGCTACCAAAGGCCTGGTGCGGCACCTTCTTGCGGAACACGTTGAACGCCTCGCCATCCTCGTAGAGTTCCTCATCACGATTGGCCGACGCCTGGATCGTCATCAGCGTCACTCCCTCTGGAATGTCGATGCCGTCGATCTGCAGATCGCGCACGGCGCGACGGGACGAGGCCTGAATCGGCGCGACCCAGCGGATGCCTTCCTCGAACGCGTCCAACCACGCACCCTGCCGTCGCACTTCCTCAAGTTGCTCGGGGTTTGTCAGCAACCCGTAGACGATCGTTGCCAGCGCATCCCGGGGCTCGTTGATCCCACCGCCGATTGCGATCTTGATATTGGCGTAGATCTGGCTTGTCGGGATTGGATCCCTTGCATTCACCATAACCGAGAACGCGGAATTGTTGGGCTCTGCCCGATGGCGCGGTGCGAGCTTGTCAAACAGCGCATTCATCTCGGCGTTGGCCGCGTCCGACCGTGCAAAAGGCTCTTCGTCGAAGCCGAAATTACCGGCACCGTCGATCAGGATCTGCGACCAGCGCATCATGTCGGCGTCGCTCGCCTCGTCGAGGCCCAGCATGTGGGCCAGGATGCGCGCCGCCACCGGACCGCACAGCGCCGTGAAAAGATCGACCGTCTCGCCGCGCGGCAACCGATCGAGGTAGTCTCTGGCGATGTCGGTGTAGAGCGTTGACCAATCCGATTTCACTACCTTGGGCGAGAATGACGGCTGCATAGCCATGCGTTCGCGCCGATGTTCCACGCCATCCTTGCGCATCAGCGTATGGGCCTGGAACGCGCGCTGCATGGGTGTCACCGGATCGTCCGAACTGTAAAGCTCGGGATCTTCCTTGACCATCTTCGTGTGCTTCGCCTTGGTCAGAAAGATCCGGTTCGCCGCCGGCACCCGCACGATGGGCGTCTCAGCCCGCATTCGCCGATAGATTGGGTATGGGTCACGCGTGAGATCCGCCAGCGTCAGCGTTTCGTCGACCGGTGCAACTGCCATCCGCCTTCTCCTCCCAGTTCCGGCATTTCAGAAAGCTAGGCGATTCCACGTAAATCAATCAATGCGATTGATTTTATACAATGCATGCAATTTTTTGATATGAGTTGGGCGGCACAAAAGAAACTGAGGAGCGAGAAGCAGCAATGACAAAGTCCGCAGATCCGATGGGGGTCGACTTCCGCGCGTTGCAGGTCCTGATCCTCGTCCAAAAGGAGCGATCGTTCACGCGGGCGGCCGAGGCGCTCGGGGTCAACCAATCCGCCGTCAGCTACACAATCCAGAAGCTGCGCGCTGTATTCCATGACCCGCTTTTCGTTCGCCAATCCCGACATCTGTTGCCCACAGCACGATGCGACGAGATCGTGCGTCAGTCGGAACGGCTCACCGAGGAGTTCCGGCAACTGGCCACGCCGCCGGCGTTCGACCCCAAAACGGTCGAACAGAGGTTCACGATTGCCTGCAACTTCTATGAGCGCGTTCTGATCGTCCCGGACATCGTCCATCGACTGAAGGAAGAGGCACCAAAACTCGATTTGGAAATCATCGACGCGTCCGGGGTCGGCCACGAACGGCTGATGCGCAACGAGGCCGATCTGCTCATAGGGCCGTTTGAACGAGACGACCCAACATTCTACCAGAGTAGCCTATACACGGAACGCTATGTCTGCCTTCTGGACCCCACACACCCGAAAGCCGGAGGACCGCTGAGCCTCGAAGATTATCTTGAACTCGAACATGTGCTCGTCACCTACGGCGGTCAGTGGCGGTCGCGGTATGTGATTGAGCTGGACCGGATGGGCCATAAGCTACAGGTCGGGCTTCGTGTGCCGAGCCCCGCCGGGCTGGAACTCCTGGTCGCAGGGTCAAACCTGGTCGCGACGGTGCCTGAACGCCTGTCGAAAGCGGTCGGCAAGGGGCTTCGGGTTCTTGCGTGCCCCGTGGATACGAGAATTCCGATCCGGCTTGTTTGGACAGGCCTCACGCATCGGGCGCCCCTTAATATCTGGGTCCGCGACGAAATCCGACGCTCCGTTGCCGCAGCCAGTACCGATACCGGCGAGATGCTGCAGTGATATCGAAATTCGCGTCGCGTCGGCTCAGTACCTCCGATACCAAGTATGCCAGCCAGCGCGGCCGGGGGACGCGGCAGAAAATGGCTCGTCTCGGCGCAACACGTCTGCCCCGTTCGACCAAACAGATTTGAGGCGGTGACAGGGGATTTTTCGCGCGCACGATTCGACTGTCTATTCCCAACCGGCTCGCATCGCGAACAATTGTCCTGAATGCCGGGTATTGTATCCTCAAGCACCCGCCGAATGCCTCTAAATACCTGTGAAATCGAAATATCTTTGGGGATTCACCGGAATTTGCCAGAATATCAACTCGTAAGGACTATCTGACGGACCGGTAGCCAATTTAGGGGTGCGGTTCAGGTCGGCCTGTATCTACGGAAGGATGGCGTCGTCTGCGTCGTTTTTCGTGCGCCAATGCCGGGCATACACCGACGACGAGTTGGATATCGTTGATTGACCGTGTGATCGTAGCCAGTTTGAGACCTTTGAATGCCCCACACAAAAACGATCTTTGATACCGACGAGAGTCGGCCGTGGGTTAAGCTGATCCGAACATTTGATGGCGACGGCGCATTGATCTTCGTCGAGAAGACCTTCGACGACGGTCGGGTGGCCTTGTTGACTTTTTCCGACGGCGTGCGCGTCACAGCGGCGATTTCCGACGCCGCCGACGAATTCCCATGGGCGGAGAAAACGAGGACATTCGACGACGACGGCACGCTGCTGACACTTGAGACGGTTTTTGACGACGGCCGACTTGTCGCCGCAACATTCGAAAACGGCGTACGGACATCAAAGACGATCACGGACCTCGCGAACGCCTTCAGTTGGACGTCAAAGATCAAGACCTTCGACGACGACGGGACGTTAAGCACCTTCGAGAAGGTCTTTGACGATGGCCGGACAATTGCCACTACCTTCGAGAACGGGACGCGGCTGTCGAAAACGACGACGGATTCAACCGGCTTGAATGGCTGGACCGAACAGGTCGAGACCTTCGATACGGACGGAAAACTGGCGACGCGGGAACGCACCTACGAAGACGGTCGCGTTGCAGAAGATACCTACGTCGCCGGAGTCCGAACGTCGCGTTTCGTGACAGACGTCGCCGATGCCTACGACTGGGAAACGAAGTCGGTCACCTACAACGCGGACGGAACAATCAGCGGTCAGACGACGACCTACGGCGACGGTGGCTCCGGCGACGATCCGTCCGGCCCGGATCCAGTCGATACCGACCCCGGCACGCCGGATGCGGACGGCGACACGGGTGGCCCGGGCGAGGAATTGTCGTTCTCCGGCACCGACGCCGCTGTTGTGGTTGACCTGTCGGCTCGTACCTTCTCCTACGCCGCGACGGTCATGCCGCTCGGCGATTCCCTGACCGTCGGCTGGATCAACGGCACCGAGGATCCCGATACCCGCGAGGGCTACCGCCTCGATTTCTTCGAAAACGTCATCGCCGCTGGCGGGTGGATCGACTACGTGGGCGGCGACAGCACCGGCCCATCCGACCTGATGGACACCGACAACGCGGCACAGGGCGGCGAAGCCTTGTGGGAGGTGATCAAGAGCGACGGCGTCTCCGGCCCTGCCGATATCTCCGATGCGGCTTCGACCTATTCCCCGGATATTGCGCTGATGATGCTGGGCACCAACGACATCCCCGCGAACAATTTCCCGGTGAAGTCGAACGGAAACGACGCGTTGGGAACGCGGATGAAAAACCTCGCGACAGCCGTCGAGCAGTTTTTCGAGAATGCCGGTTCGGACGCCACGTTGGTTGTCTCGACCATTGCACCACGCATCGATTCCGGGCGCGCCGCGATCTTGTCAGAGTATTTCAACCAGGGATACAGTGTCGTCGCGGGTGAGATAGTCGTCGGCGATGCGGAAAATGACACCTACGTTCCCGGTCTGATCGCGACAATCGAAGGGCTGCAGGAGACCTATTCCTCGCTGTTGCTGTTCGAAAACCCGCACGCAATCTTCGACTCGATCGACGATGCGGAGGCGCTCGACCACCTCTCAAGTGACGGGGTCCACTGGTCGCAGGCGGCCTATGCCGACTATGCCGACGCGCTCTTCGCCTTCGTGGATTCCGAAATCGGGCTGACAGCGGGAACGCTTGGCGGCACCGCTCAGGTCGTCGACGCCAAGGTGACCGACCTCTACGGTAGCGACGCCGGCGACAGGCTCACCGGCGATGCGGCCGACAACGTGCTCAACGGCGGCGCGGGCTCCGACTTGCTTGAGGGCGGGCACGGTGCGGATACCTTCGTTTTTGACAGAACTGCGCTTGCCACGGACACCTATGACCGCATCACGGATTTCAACGCCGCCGAGGGTGATGTGGTCGATGTGAGCGCGATTGCGGCATATCTTGGTGTCGGCCAATCGGCCTTCGACCTTACCGCCACATCTGCGGGTGTACGTCTTACGGTCACGGATGGCGGCGCCTCATATCATCTCGCAACTTTCAGCGACATCACGTTGACCGACATTTCCCTGTCATCCGATTTCATTCTGGGCGGCGGTTGACGTGGTTGCCGTCCACGCGGCCGCCCCTCCGCGGGCAGAACCTGGCCACGGGCGACGGCCCCCTCTATTCGAACGTTCTGAACAGGCGCGCCGTCGAGAACATTGCCTCCAGTTCCTCGATACGCTCCCGGCTCTGGTCCCAACCCATACGTTGAACCTCCGCGATCAACGCTTCCAGAATCAGCATGATCGTGATCGTCGAGTCCCAGCTTGAGGGAACCTCGACCTGTGCGTGGAACACATGGTCGGCGACCTTCGCAATCGGCGATCCCCATTGGTCGGTAAACAGAACGATCTCGCACTTCCGCTCACGTGCCACATTGGCGAGGCGGAACATGTTGCTCTCGTAGCGCCGAATGTCGAAGAGAACGAGAATTGCCCGCTCGTCCATGTCTAGCAAGTAGTGCGGCCACACGTTCACCGACCCGCCGAGTTGCGTCACGTTCGCTCGAATGATCTGAAGATGGTTGAA
This sequence comes from Tropicimonas marinistellae, assembly GCF_001509585.1. Taxonomy (GTDB): domain Bacteria; phylum Pseudomonadota; class Alphaproteobacteria; order Rhodobacterales; family Rhodobacteraceae; genus Tropicimonas; species Tropicimonas marinistellae. The sequence goes on from NZ_LNCI01000007.1 coordinate 351,763, forward strand.
CAAATAGTCGGCGTTTGACCGCGTGATCCGGCCTCCGGCAACGTAAACACGCCTGTCGGGATCCGCCAAAACGCTGGCCACGGCATCGAACTGCGACCGGCTCAAGCGTTCCAGCGTGTAGCGCATGTTGGCAGTGACTGCCTCGGCAAACCGGTCCAACGAGTGCTCGCCAGCTCCCTTGGCCTGCCAGTCCTCGTGCTTGGATATCGGCTTCATGATCTGCGCTGCAACATCCTCGCGCAACGCGTCCTGTAGCGATGGGAAGCCCTCGAAGCCAAGCTTCCGGGCCATGCGGATCACGGTCGGGGTGGATACACCGGCTGCGGCCGCGAGTTTGGTCACCGACTGCAAGCCGGCCATCGGATAATCCTGCAACAGCACGTTCGCCAACTGCTGCTCGGAGCGCGTCAGCTCGCCCAGGCACTCCTGGATAATTTGCTTGACGGTCTTTCTGGCGGCGGATGGGGCCACGGCTGCCTACGTTTCTAACAATTTCTACAAAGTACGATCGTGATGTAGAGATGTCTACAGAATACTCATTGACAGCAGAGTTCTTAATCACCCCAATTGACCACATGAAGGAAAGCACCGAGTCAGCACTGTTTGCCGAAGCCGAAGGGCCTATTGTCGAGGTGCTGAACCCGTCGGGCGTCGGTGGGATCGTGTTGGCCTGCGAACATGCCTCGAACTTCATACCGGTATCGCTGCAGAACCTGGGTCTCTCGGCGGAGGCAAGATCATCGCACGCGGCGTGGGACATTGGCGCGCTGGACCTCGCCAAAACCTTGATGCACGCCTTCGATGCGCCGCTCGTCTCTTCGCGCGTTTCCAGGCTGGTATATGACTGCAATCGCCCACCCGAAGCGCCGGACGCCGTTCCCGCACGGAGCGAGCGGTTCGACATCCCAGGCAATCGCGACCTGTCCGAGGCGGCCCTCGCGGCACGTGTGCGGGAGGTCTACACGCCTTTTCGGACGGCCCTGGCCAAAACGCTCGCAGCGAGGTCCAAGCCGGTCGTTCTGGTGACCGTTCATTCCTTCACACCGGTGTTCAACGGGCAGGCCCGCACTGTGGAACTCGGGCTGTTGCACGATTCAGATGCTCGCATGGCGGCGGCCATGCTGGCCGAGGCAAGGCGGACTTCGGCCCTGAACGCGGCTCTGAACGAGCCCTATTCGGCGGCGGATGGCGTCACCCACAGCCTGCGGGAACACGCGGTTCCGGCAGGCCTTCCCAACGTGATGATCGAGGTCCGAAACGACCTCATCCGCACCGCCGACGGCGTACAGCGGGTGGGTGCGGATCTGGTGGCGATGCTCCATCACGCAATGGACGAATTTCCCGAATTGGCGGCGGAGACCGCCCGGGAAAGCGAGCAAGGGGCAGGATAGAGACGAAGATGGAACTCGCCAGGCGATACATTAGGTTCGTGGACGGGATAAACCGGATCATCGGCAAGGTCGTCATGTACGGCATCTTCGTGATGATGGGTATCCTGCTATGGTCCTCGATCTCGAAGACGTTTTTCCTGCCGTCCCTCTGGACTTTGGAAATGGCCCAGTTCGCAATGGTCGCCTACTACATGTTGGGTGGTCCCTATTCGATCCAGATGGGCTCGAATGTGCGGATGGACCTGCTCTACGGCGAATGGTCGGATCGGCGAAAGAGCCAGGTCGACGCGCTCACCGTGCTGTTTCTGATCACCTATCTCGGCTTTCTTCTATGGGGCGGAATCGACTCGACCATCTATTCGTTCCAGTACGGCGGTGAGCGAAGCCCGACCGCATGGCGACCATATCTCTGGCCGATCAAGGTGATCATGATCACCGGAATCTTCCTGATGCTGCTGCAAGCGATCTCCGAATTCTTGAAGGACATTCTACGCCTGAAGGGCGAGCACTACCCGCGTGAGGAGGTGCACTGATGTCCTACGACGCCATCGCCATCCTCATGTTCTCCTCGATGATGCTGATGCTGCTGACCGGTCAGCGGGTTTTCGGCGCCATCGGTTTCGTTGCGGTCGTTTCCGCCTTCTTCCTCTGGGGAGATCGCGGCGGCTACGACATCGGCTTCTCAGCGGCGATGAAGCTGATGAAATGGTATCCGCTGCTGACCCTGCCGATGTTCATCTTCATGGGTTATATCCTCAGCAACAGCCGCATCGCCGACGATCTCTACAAGATGTTCCATGTCTGGATGGGCGGGCTTCGCGGCGGGCTTGCCATCGGCACGATCGGGCTGATGGTGCTGATCTCGGCGATGAACGGCCTCTCGGTGGCCGGCATGGCCATCGGCGCCACGATCGCTCTGCCGGAACTGCTCAAACGCGGTTATGACAAGCAGATGGTGACCGGCGTGATCCAGGCCGGCTCGTCGCTGGGCATTCTCGTGCCCCCCTCTGTGGTGCTGGTGCTCTATGCGATGATCGCCCGACAGCCGGTCGGCCAGCTGTGGCTGGCAGGCGTTTTCCCGGGGCTGATGATGGCGACGATGTTCGTGATCTACATTGCGCTGCGGTGCTGGGCGCAGCCGTCTTTGGGTCCTGTTCTTGCGAAGGAGGACAGGGACATCCCGCTGTCCGAAAAACTCGCGCTCCTGCGCGCGGGCCTGCTGCCCATCTTCATTTTCGCCGCCATGATGGTGCCCTTCGTCAACGGCTGGACCTCTCTGGTGGAAAGCTCCGCCATCGGCGCGCTCGCGGCCTTCCTGGCGGCGGTCCTGAAGCGGCGAATGACCTGGGAAGTCTTCTACCACTCAGTGCGCTCGACGCTCGGCATCTCCTGCATGTTCATGTGGATTATCCTCGCCGCGCTGGCCTTCGGTGCCGTTTTCGACGGACTGGGAGCGGTCAAGGCTATCGAGAATGTCTTCACGGAAAAGCTGGGCCTGTCGCCGTGGATGATCCTCATCCTGATGCAGCTGAGTTTCATCCTGATGGGCACATTCCTCGACGATACCGCCATGCTGGTGATCGTCGCACCGCTCTACGTACCGCTGGTAAAGGCGCTCGGCTTCGACCTGATCTGGTATGGTGTGCTCTATACGATTACCACTCAGATCGCCTACATGACCCCGCCCTTCGGCTACAACCTGTTCCTGATGCGCGCCATGGCGCCGCCAGAGATCGGGCTCAAGGACATCTACCTGTCCATCATCCCCTTCGTCTTCGTCATGGTCCTCGCGCTGACGCTCGTGATGGTCTTTCCACAGATTGCTCTCTGGCTGCCCGAATCCGTCTATAACAAATGACCACAGACCCCGCGAACGGGGCATCAACCACAGGAAACCAACAGGAGGTTTTGAAATGACGACCAGACGCACCTTTCTGAAAGGCTCCGCGGCACTCGCCCCGGCCGCCGCGCTCGCCACCCCGGCGATTGCCCAATCCACGATCAAGTGGCGGATGCAAACCTATGCCGGCCCGGCGCTGGCGGAACACGTGATCGACCCGGCGATCAAGATGTTCAACACCATTGCCGGCGACAAGATGCAGATCGAGCTCTTCTATGCCGATCAGCTGGTGCCCACCGGCGAGCTGTTCCAGGCGCTCCAGCGCGGCACGATCGACGCCGTGCAGTCCGATGACGACTCGATGGCCTCGCCCACCGAAGTGACCGTCTTCGGCGGTTACTTCCCATTCGCCTCGCGCTACTCGCTCGACGTGCCGGTTCTCTTCAACCAGTACGGGCTGAACGAGATCTGGGATGCGGAGTATTCCAAGGTCGGCGTCAAGCATATCTCGGCCGGCGCCTGGGACCCCTGCCACTTCGCCACCAAGGACCCGATCACGTCGCTGGAAGACCTCAAGGGCAAGCGCGTCTTCACCTTCCCGACCGCCGGACGCTTCCTGGCACAATTTGGCGTCGTTCCCGTGACGCTCCCGTGGGAAGACATTGAAGTCGCCGTCCAGACCGGTGAACTCGACGGCATCGCCTGGTCGGGCATCACCGAGGATTACACGGTCGGCTGGGCCGACGTGACAAACTACTTCCTCACCAACAACATCTCGGGCGCCTGGGCCGGTTCCTTCTTCGCCAACATGGATCGCTGGAACGAGTTGCCCGAAGACCTGCAGACCCTGTTCCGCGTCTGCTGTGACCAGTCGCATTACTACCGCCAGTGGTGGTATTGGGGCGGCGAAGCCAACCTGCGCGTGAATGGCACGAAGATGGAGCTGACCTCGATCCCCGACGAGGAGTGGTCCACGGTGGAGGAAGCCGCCGTCGCCTTCTGGGACGAGATCGCGGCGGAATCCGAAACCAAGGCAAAGGTCGTGGAGATCTTCAAGAAGTACAATGCCGACATGCTGAAAGCCGGCCGCCCATACCGCTACGGTTGAGCCGCGCCCACCGGAGGGATCGGCCCCGCGGGCCGACCCGACACGAGACCAATGACCGGCCCCTTGGGGCCGGTCGCCGCCTGACAAGAGGATGCACATGCCCGGTCCGCTCACCTTCGACGCCTTGAAAGCCGCCGCGATTGACGGCTCCATCGATACGGTTCTTGTCTGTTTCGTCGACATGCAGGGCCGCCTGATGGGCAAGCGTTTCCACGTTCAGAACTTCGTCGAGCACGCGTGGGAAGAAACCCATTGCTGCAACTATCTGCTGGCGACCGATCTGGAGATGGGCACGCCGGACGGATACCGCGCCACATCCTGGGCAGCGGGGTACGGCGACTACGTCATGAAACCCGACCTTTCGACGCTGCGTCCCGTTCCGTGGCTCGAAGGCACGGCAATGGTGCTCTGCGACATTCTCGATCATCACAGCCACCAACCCGTTCCGCATTCGCCGCGTCAGGTACTCAAGGCCCAGGTCGCGCGGCTGAAAGCCAGGGGGCTCACGCCGATGATGGCGACGGAACTGGAATTCTTCCTGTTCGAGAAGAGCTTTGATGAAATCCGAAAAGGCGGTTTCCGCGACCTCGCGCCGATCTCGGGCTACAACGAGGATTACCACATCCTCCAGACCACGAAAGAAGAGGCGGTGATGCGCCCCTTGCGCAACCATCTCGTGGCGGCCGGCATCCCGGTGGAAAACACCAAGGGCGAGGCGGAGACCGGGCAGGAGGAGCTCAATATCCGCTATGCCGATGCGCTCGCCTGCGCCGACAATCACACGATTGCCAAACATGCCACCAAGGAGATCGCCTGGGCCCAGGGCCATGCCGCGAGCTTCCTGCCGAAATGGCATCACGACAAGGTAGGCTCGGCGAGCCATGTGCATATGTCGCTCTGGCAGGGCAGCACACCGGCCTTTTTTGACGCCGATGCCCCCCATGCGATGTCCGCGCTGATGCGTCAGTTCTGTGCCGGGCTGATCGCCTATGCGCCCGACTACACCTTCTTCCTTGCGCCCTACGTCAACAGCTACAAGCGGTTCGTGAAGGGCACTTTCGCACCGACGAAGACCGCCTGGTCCGTTGACAACCGCACCGCGGGTTTCCGTCTCTGCGGCGAAGGCACCAAGGGCGTGCGCATGGAGTGCCGGATCGGTGGATCGGATATCAACCCCTACCTCGCCCAGGCGGCTTTCCTTGCCGCCGGCCACAAGGGAATCGAGGACGCGCTTGAACTTGCCCCGGCCACGACCGGCGACCTTTACGAGGACGGCTCCGCGGGGGAGATACCCGCGACGCTTCGCTCGGCGACCGAAACGCTCAGATCCTCTCGCATGCTGCGGGAAGCAATGGGTGACGATGTAATCGACCATTACACACGTTGCGCGGAGGTGGAGCAGGAAGAGTTCGACCGTGTCGTCACAGACTGGGAGATCGCGCGCGGCTTTGAGCGCGCATGACCGGCCTGTCGGCCGGTGCCTCCGGCGGGGATATATGGGACAGAAGAAACATGGACGGGGTGTCAGATGATCGAGATCGCTGATCGAACCTTGTTTGCTATGCATTTCAGCGGAGCAATGGCGAATGCCGCTGCGCCGGAAGCATCTACCGCGGCACGGCGCGTTTCGGGACACTCTGCACCATTCGAAACGCGGGCGGCGGAGAGCGCCGCAAAGCGCTCTAACACATCGGACTACCTCAACGGCCTCGGCGGTCACCGTGCCGGGGTCAGTTCCTACGCGAAGAACTGGAAATGAAACAGACAGTGAAATGTATCTCGCCGATCGACGGATCGGTATTTGTGGAACGGCCGCTCCTGAGCGAGGTCGAGGCCTTCGAGGCCGCGTCCCGCGCGCGCGCGGCGCAGGGGGCCTGGGCGGCGCGGCCGCTGGAGGAGCGGATCGCGCTGGTGCGCGCCGGGGTTGCCGAGATCGGCAAGACCACGGAGCGGATGGCCGAGGAACTGGCTCTCCAGATGGGGCGCCCGGTGCGCTATGGCGGCGAGTTCGGCGGGTTTAGTGAGCGTGCGAGCTACATGGCGGACATTGCCGCCGAGGCACTTGCCCCGATTGTCATCGAGGAAAGCGATGCCTTCCTGCGCAAGATCGAGCGCGAGCCGCATGGCGTGGTCTTCGTCGTCGCGCCCTGGAACTACCCCTACATGACGGCGATCAACACGGTGGCGCCGGCGCTGATTGCCGGCAATACGGTGGTGCTCAAGCACGCCGCCCAGACCATCCTGGTGGGCGAGCGCATGGCGGAGGCTTTCCATGCCGCCGGGGTGCCGGAGGACGTGTTCCAGAATGTCTTCCTCAGCCATGACGTGACCTCGGCGCTGATTGCCGGGCGGGCCTTCAACTTCGTCAATTTCACCGGTTCCGTGGGCGGTGGGCAGGCGATGGAGCGGGCCGCGGCGGGCACATTCACCGCCGTCTCCACCGAGCTTGGTGGCAAGGATCCGGGTTATGTGCGCGCGGATGCCGATATCCAGGCCGCGGCGGACACGCTGATCGACGGGGCGATGTTCAATTCCGGCCAGTGCTGCTGCGGGATCGAGCGGATCTATGTGCAGGAGAGCGTCTATGACGATTTCCTCGCCAAATGCATCGAGATCGTGAAGGGTTACAAGCTCGGCAACCCGCTGGATACGGACACCACCATCGGGCCGATGGCCAATATCCGCTTTGCCAATGAGGTGCGGGCGCAGATTTCCGAAGCGCTTGCGGATGGCGCCACGGCCCATATCGAGACCTTCGCCGAAGATGATGGCGGCACTTATCTCTCGCCGCAGATCCTCACGGATGTGACCCACGAGATGCGGATCATGCGCGACGAGAGCTTTGGCCCGGTCGTGGGCATCATGAAGGTCAAGGATGACGAGGAAGCCATCGCGTTGATGAATGACAGCGTTTTTGGCCTGACCTGCTCGATCTGGACCAGGGACACGGACGCCGCCGATGCTATCGGCAAGCGGTTGCAGACCGGCACGGTCTTCATGAACCGCTGCGATTATCTCGACCCGGCGCTTTGCTGGACCGGTTGCAAGGACACCGGGCGCGGCACAGGCCTCTCGGTTCTGGGCTTCCACGCCCTGACCCGGCCGAAATCCTACCATCTGAAGAAAGCCTGACGACCATGAACCTCGTTGGAAACTGGAACTATCCCACGCCGGTCCGCTTCGGCGCTGGCCGGATTGCCGAGATCGCCGATGCCTGTGCCACGGCCGGCATCACCAAGCCGCTGCTGGTGACTGACCGGGGCCTGGCCAGCATGGAGATCACCACCAAAACGCTCGAACTGTTGGACGAGGCCGGGCTGGGCCGGGCGATCTTTGCCGAGGTGGACCCGAACCCCTCGGACAAGAATGTCGAAGCGGGGCTGGAGGTCTATCGCGCAGGCGGGTTTGACGGGGTGGTGGCCTTTGGCGGCGGTTCCGGCCTCGACCTTGCCAAGACGCTCGCCTTCATGGCCAGACAAACCCGCCCATTGTGGGACTTCGAGGATATCGGTGACTGGTGGACCCGTGCCGACCCCGCCGGCATCGACCCGATCGTCGCGGTCCCCACGACCGCGGGAACCGGGTCCGAAGTCGGCCGTGCGGGGATCATCACCAATTCGGAAACCCACGAGAAAAAGATCATCTTCCACCCGAAGATGCTCCCCGCGGTGGTGATTTGTGACCCGGAACTGACTGTGGGAATGCCGAAATCCATCACCGCCGGGACCGGGCTCGATGCCTTCGCGCATTGCGTGGAGGCCTTCTGTTCGCCGCATTACCATCCCATGAGCCAGGGCATCGCGCTGGAGGGGATGCGGCTGGTGAAGGAATACCTGCCACGCGCTTATGCTGATGGAACGGATCTGGAGGCGCGGGCGCATATGATGTCCGCCGCCGCGATGGGGGCGACTGCCTTCCAGAAAGGACTGGGGGCGATCCATGCGCTCAGCCACCCGATTGGCGCGGTGCATCACACCCACCACGGCACCACCAACGCCGTCTGCATGCCGGCGGTGCTGCAATTCAACCGGGAGCCCTGCGAGGGCATTCTCGGTCGCGCCGCCGCCTACCTCGGGATCGAGGGTGGGTTCGACGGCTTCTGTGCTTTCGTTGGCGGGTTCAACGCCTCGTTGGGTATCCCAATGACTCTGACAGAGCTTGGCGTGCAGAACCCGGACCTCGACTCGCTGACCCGGTCCGCGTTGAACGATCCGAGCACCGGAGGGAATCCGGTCGAAATGACCTTTGAAAACACCCGGAAGCTGTTCGAAGCGCTGCTATAGCACCGACTGACCGGAACGCCCTTGAGCTCAGGGCGCGGCGAAACGGGGCCTGTGCGCCATGTCTCGCCGCGCTCTACCGGTGTCTCTATCTCGCGTCCGGTACTTGCCTCGGCATTCGTGCAACCGGAAATTGCGGCGCCCGCTGGCTGCACCAAGCGTCAGGCACCGGATCGCCTGTCTGGCCCCAGAGTCTTCGGCCGGGGCGGCAACCCCGTCTTCCACACCTTTCTGTCTCGCACGACCTTCGTCGTAGCGGCTAGGACAAGTACGCAAAGCGCTACTTTCGATTTGGTTTCCATCGTCCCTTCAATCAGAAGCGCGTGAACCACACTTCCGACAACCGTCACAACGACGAGGGTCGTGTGCGCGCGCAACCATATTCGCGGATGCAACCGCAACCGTCGACGAAAGGCAACGAGCGCCGCCGCGGCAAAGACAGCCCACATGGCGATGACACCCCAAACGGAAAACAGGGTCGGAGACCTGAAAAGAAGCGCGTCGATCACATCAGGCGGACTGGTAAACCAAAGTCCGACCACGTGGATCACAACCGCCGCGACCAAGCCCCAACCGACCGCTCGATGTACCCGCCGTCCGCGCTGCGGGGGAAGGCCCGGAAGCACTCCGCCTGCCAGCAACGGCTGGACAAGCAAGAGTGCCATTCCAACGATCCCGGCAAATCCGGCCGCGATGTAAACGGGTTGCCGCCACGCCAGCAACGGGCTCATTGCTGCCGCGGCAAGTGGGACCGCGCAGGCAATCGCCAAGATGCTCCAGATGAGTATCGAGGTGCCCCAGCGCATCCTGTTTGGTCCCGCGCGGCTCAGGCTGGCTGAAGAATGAAATGCGCCTCAAGGCTGGTATCTTTCGCTCTACGCATCACGGGGCGCAGGAACACCGTTTTGAAATCAGCGCTGTCGTAGGCAAGGTGGCCATGTGGCTGGCCGAAAGCAGGAACGATCTGCGGCATTTCCAACTGGAATACTCCGTTCTCATCCGTGAGAGTGGCCCCGTGACTATGAGGATCACGCTCGTGCCCCTCGGTGGTGTGCGCCCATATCTGGATTCGTTGCCCGGAGAGCGGCGCACCATCGCCCGCGCGGCGCACTGTGCCGGTCATCCAGAAGCCACCGGCGCCGATCCGCTCCACCACCGGCGCGCCAGGCAGGTAATTATTTGATCCGCCACGCATCGACCGCGTCGGCGCAAGGCCTTGAGCGCGGACGAATGACGGGATGCCGGTCAAACCGGTCGCCAACACCGCGCCGCCAGCAGTGAGTACGGTACGGCGATTGTGCAGGACGCTGGTCATAGAAATGTCTCCTATCGAGATTCACACCTGGTCAATGGGATCATCCAGACGCTCCGGTGAAGGAAGCTTAGCGCGTTTGCGAGGTTCACCCAACGGCTCGAACCATGGGCGTGGATCAACAGCATCCACGATTCCGTGATGGAAACAGATCACAGAGTCGTCGAACCTAGGGCCATGCTGCGAACGACTCGGCGGAAGTTTTGCCTCTGGCTTGGAAACTCATCATGCGGAAACGCCCGGGCGCTACGGACATATGCCGCTGAAAGAACCGGTTGAAGTAGGCCGCATCGCTGAAGCCGAGTGCATAGGCAACTTCGGCAACGTGCAGATTTGAATGCAAAAGGAGCGTCTTTGCTTCCTCCACAAGCCGCGACTGCACGTGGCGGTGCGGCGACGTCCCGATAGCGCGTTGCACGGCCGTTGTCAGCTTGTCACGCGAGACACCGAGTTGGCGCGCGTATTCTGTGACCGTCCAATGGTCTTGCAGGTGTTGCTCCACGAGTTCGAGAAATTCGTCCACAATCTGATGCGGCAGCGCATCCAGTTTGCGATGAGCTGTCCCAGTCACCCGCCATATCTCTATCAGCAATAGAGAGAAACAATGGTGAACCACCGATAACGCGCCCGGTGCCATATCGTACAGCTCACTTTCGATCTGATCGAACTGGCTTTGGAATCGGGCCAGCACGTTGGACGGCAGGTCGGGGACAATGCTGCGGTTCTCAACCGCGCGTCGCACATGTGCTGAGATCGGTCCCGTCGGCAATGCCCGCCCCACTGTTCGTTCCGGCGCTCTCAGAACGAAGCCCCGCGTTCCCGCGGCGACCGTCAGGCGGGCTTTGTGCTTCATTGGCGACCAGATCACGCAGGGCGCTTCCACCTCGCGATCGAGATCGTCGGACCGGTACCGGCCGCTTCCGGATACCAACACGAAGAGCGAAGAGCGCGCGCCTGCGGCGGCGAACTCCGTCGCAGTCAGCGCGCTCCTGATGCGCTCGGCCTGGATGGTCTGTTTGACGATCACCGCGCCCTCCCTCGCACCGATCGCCTCAAATGTGCAATAAATACCCCATTATGTCTATTCCAACCCGGCGATGGCCGTTTGTACGCTATGTGGCAAGCTCCAACCCCGATTGAACGAGGGCAAGAGGGCCGCAGAAGACGCGCGAAGAACGCGTCGGATTCACTGAAGACCAGGGAGGACATCCATGAAAACCAAAAGGACCGCTGTGACTCGCGCGTTGTGGCGATTCACGAGCGCTATCGGAGTCGCGGCGATTGCCGCCTTCGGCGTGACTGAGAGCCATGCGGCAGACGACAAGACCAGCATCACCATCGGGTATGCCGTGTCCAAATCCGGACCCAATGCTGGTGGCGCCGACATGACGGTGACCCCGAACTACGAACTCTGGGTAAACGAAGTCAACGAAGCCGGCGGAATCAAGCTGCCGGACGGGAGCCAATTGCCGATCGAGGTCGTCGAGTACGACGATCGATCCTCCGCCGAAGAGGTGGTGCGTGCCGTCGAGCGTTTGGCCACCCAGGACGAAGTCGATTTCATCCTTCCGCCATGGGGCACGGGCTTCAACCTCGCCGTCGCCCCTCTGATGGCGAAGTTCGGCTATCCGCACCTTGCCGGAGCCGCGGTGACCGACAAGGCGCCTGAATTCGTCGAGAGATGGGATACCAGCTTCTGGTTCATGGGCGGTGGCGGAGACTATACCAGTGCGCTCGCAGACATCCTTGTGCAGGCTCGCGACGCCGGGACGATCAACAACAAGGTGGCAATGATCTCAGTCGCCGATGGCTTCGGCATCGACCTCGTCAACGCGGCCCGCCCCGACCTCGAAGCGGCGGGCATGGAAATCGCCTATGACAAGGCGTTCCCGCCCCAGACATCGGATTTCGCAACGATCCTGAACGAAGCCGAGGCAACCGGTGCGGACAGTTTCATCGCCTTTTCCTATCCGCCGCACACCTTCGCGCTCACGAAGCAGGCACAGGTCGCCAACTACAGCCCGCCCGTTTTCTACCTCGGCGTGGGTGCCGGCTTCCCGGTTTATTCCGATATCTCCAGCGGCAAGATGGAAGGCGTGATGAGCCTCGGCGGGATCGACCCCAACAACGAGCTGAACGCCGCCTATCGTGCCAAGCATCAGGAGGTGATCGGGCGGGCACCGGACTACTGGGGCAGCGTGCTGATCTACGCCAGCCTCCAGATGCTCCAACAGGCGATTGAAAGGGTCGGGCTCGACCGCGCGGCGGTGACGGAGGAACTCTCAACCGGGACCTTCGAAACCGTTCTCGGCACCACGAAGCTGGAGGACAACCAGCTGCGCGACATCTGGTGGACCGGCCAATGGCAGGACGGCACTTTCGTAGCCGTTGCGCCGGGCGACCGCGCAGGCGCGGGTTCGGTCGTTCTGCCCAAGCCGGGCTGGCAATAAGACCCGGAGGCGGCGGGGCTGGGGATGCCCCGCCGCCACAACTTCCCAAGCTGCAACATCGCCCAAAGCGGCGAGAACAGAGCCCCAAATCATGTTCGAACACATCGTCAATGGCCTTGTACTGGGCGGAACCTACGCGCTCATCGCCATGGGCCTGACCATGCAGTACGGGATCGCGAGGATCATGAACCTCGCCTTCGGCGATACGATCATCGTCGCCTGTTTCGGCACCTACCTGCTGGTCTCCGCTTTCGCATTGAGCCCGCTATTGGCGCTGCTCATCCTCGTCCCCGGTGCCTTTGTCTTCAGCTATGCCGTGTTCCTCGCTCTGATGCAGCCGCTCGTGGCCCGCGCACCGAACCGCGAGGCCCTGGAGGTCGACTCAATCCTCGTCACCTTTGGCCTGCTTTTCGTAATCCAAGGCATATTGCTGGTGATATTCGGCGGTGCCTACACCAGCTACTCCTACCTCAATGTCGGCGTGAACGTGCTGGGAACGACTGTGTCCGCCAACCGCCTGCTCGCCTTCGTCATGGCGCTCGTATTCGGCGGCGCACTCATGTTCGTGTTGTTCCGAACGCGGTGGGGGATGATGCTGCGTGCGGTTGAACTCGCGCCAGAGAGCGCGCCGCTCTACGGAATCGACGTGGACCGCGTCGCGCGCTATGCCTTCGCCGTCGGTGGCGCACTCGCGGCATCCGGGGGCGTCGTTGTCTCGATGTACCAGACCTTCACAGCAACGGCGGGTGTCGTCTTCACCATGAAAGCGCTGATTGTCGTTATCCTGGGCGGCAAGGGGAGCCTGATCGGCGCGCTCATTGCCGGGATTGTGCTTGGGATCGTGGAAACGCTGGTCGCGGCCTACATCGACCCGGGGCTAACGCTTGCGGCGACCTATGCGGTCTTCCTCGCTATCCTGCTTTTCCGCCCGACCGGGCTGTTCGGAAGCGCGGCCTGACAGATGCCTACCTACGCCTCCCTTGCCCTCGTCGCCGTCGCCGTGTCGACCCTCGCCGCGGCACCGTTCTATCTCAGCGACTACGGAGTCGGCCTTCTGATCGGTATGTCCGGATACGTGACCCTGGCGACCGCCTGGGCCCTTTTCTCCGGGCCGACCCGCTACGTCTCACTCGCCACCGTCGCCTTCTTCGGCATCGGCGCCTACACGGTCGCCGTCTTCAGCGAAACGCTGCCCTATCCGCTCGTCTTGCTGCTCGCAGCGGCGATTGGCGGCACGGTGGCCGCTGTCGTCGGGTTGTCGACGCTGCGGCTCGCCGGGGTGTATTTCGTGATCTTCACCTTTGGCCTCGCCGAACTCGTGCGCCAGACCGTCACCTGGTGGGAGGTGAACATCACCGGCACACTCGGCCGCTACATCTTTCTGCCCTTCGAAGGGCGTCACATCTACTGGCAACTCCTCGCTCTGCTAACCGTGACTATGCTCATTGGCTGGCTGATCGGTCGCAGCCGGATTGGTCTGGCACTAAAGGCCATTGGCGACGACGAGGCTGTTGCCGCCCATGCCGGAATCGACGTGACGCGTACCAAGCTCGTTCTCTTCGTGCTGAGCGCCACGATCATAACGCTTGTCGGCGCGATACAGGCACCGCGCTGGACCTATATTGAGCCTTCCATCGTGTTCAACCCGACAGTCTCTTTCCTGACGCTTATCATGGCGCTGCTCGGCGGTCCGATGCGGCTCTGGGGTCCGATGGTGGGTGCGGTCCCGCTCTTTCTCCTGTTCGAGTGGCTTTCGGCCAACTTCCCCAACCATTTCTCGATCTTCCTTGGGCTTCTGTTCATCCTGATCGTCTTCGTTATGCCGAATGGCGTATTGGCAAAGCTTGAGGGCATTCGGAAAGGGGCGGCGCAATGACGCTGCAACTGGAAGTCGCAAACCTGCAGAAGCGGTTCGGTGGACTCGTGGCGGTGAACGATGTCAATTTCAGCTTGCAGGCAGGAGAGATCGTCGGACTGCTCGGGCCAAACGGATCTGGCAAGACGACTGTGCTCAATATGATCTCCGGCGCGCTACAGGCCGATGGGGGGCGTGTCGTTTTTCGCGGAACCGAACTCACGCGGCAAAAGCCACACCGGATCGCGCAGCATGGCGTTGCACGAACGTTCCAGCTCGTGCGGCCGCTACCAACCCTGACAGTGGCCGAGAACGTACTCGTCTCCTTCGCCTTCGGCCGTTACCGCCACTGGGGGCGTGAGGCGGAGAAACTGGTCGAAGAAAAGCTTGAATTCGTCGGGCTTGAAGGGCGTGGCCGGGAACGCGTTGGCAACTTGACATATATCGACCAGAAACGCATGGAACTTGCCCGGGCTTTGGCCTCCGAACCGAGCCTTCTTTTGCTCGACGAGTGGCTGGCCGGGCTTAACCCAAGCGAGCTGAAGACTGGTATCGAGCTTGTGCAGCATCTCCAGGGCGCCGGAATTACCATCCTGCTCGTCGAACATATCATGGAGGCTGTTCGCGCCCTTTGTACGCGCTGCATTGTCATGAACGCCGGCCAGATCATCGCCAGCGGCCCAAGTGCCGAGGTGCTGCAACAAAAAGAGGTGATCCTCGCCTACTTGGGGGACGATCATGCTTGAGTTGAAGCAGGTGACCGTCCGCTACGACAAGCACCTTGCGGTCGACGGGGTAGGGTTCTCCGTGGCCAAGGGCGAAACCGTCGTCATCCTCGGCGCCAACGGTGCCGGAAAATCCTCGTTGTTGAAGGCGATGGCGGGGGTCGTCGCGCCGGAAGCGGGGTCGCAGATAGCGCTCGACGGCACGTCGTTGGTTGGACGCAAGGCGCATGAAGTCACCAATGCGGGCATCGCGCTGGTCCCCGAGGGGCGCGGCGTGGTGGGGCTCATGACGGTGGAGGAAAACCTGCGCCTCGGCGCCACGCCGCCGCGCGCCCGTCATGACGAAGCCGCGCGGATGACGCAGGTCTTCGAGATCTTCCCGCGGCTGAAGGAACGCCGCGATCAACTCGTCCACACGATGTCGGGCGGCGAACAGCAAATGGTCGCCGTTGGCCGGGCGATGATGTCTAACCCGGACTACCTGTTGCTCGACGAGCCGAGCCTTGGTCTCGCACCCATCGTGGTCACGGACCTGTTCCGGGCGCTCGCCCGGATCAAGCAGACAGGTGTTGGACTGCTGATCGTGGAGCAAAACGTGCGCGTCAGTCTGCGGCACGCCGATCGCGGTTACCTGCTGGAGGCGGGGCGCATCACCGACGAGGGAAGCGCCGAAGAACTCATGAACGACGAAATTGTGCGCCACGCCTTTCTGGGCGGCGATATCTGAAGAAGGAGACCGCCATGGATGTTCTTGAATTGCTGATTGACGGGATGCATGTGCCGTCGGCGGACGGGCGGACCTTCACCCGCACCAATCCGCTCACCGGCGGTGTTGCCACGACAGCCGCCGCCGCAACGCCTGACGATGCCCGCAAGGCCGCGGATTCCGCCGCGCGCGCATTCCCCGAATGGTCGGAAACAGGCCCCGGAGAGCGACGGGCCCTGCTCCTGGCGGCGGCGGATAACCTGCAGTCGCGTAGCGCCGAGATCGCTGCGGCCATGGCCGAGGAAATAGGTGCGACGGTTGCCTGGGCCGGGTTCAACGTGCGGCTCGCCTCCGACATGCTGCGCGAAGCGGCCGCCATGACGACAATGGTCCGGGGCGACATCATTCCCTCGAACCGGCCGGGAAGCATGGCCATGGCAATGCGCCAGCCGGTCGGGGTCGTGCTGTCTATTGCGCCGTGGAACGCGCCGGTCATCCTCGGCGTGCGTTCCATCGCCATGCCGTTGGCCTGTGGCAACACCGTTGTGATGAAAAGCTCCGAGATTTCGCCGCGCACACATGCGTTGATGGTCGAGGCAGTCCAGGGCGCGGGCCTGCCGCCGGGGGTTT
The DNA here is from genome assembly GCF_001509585.1 of Tropicimonas marinistellae. GTDB lineage: Bacteria > Pseudomonadota > Alphaproteobacteria > Rhodobacterales > Rhodobacteraceae > Tropicimonas > Tropicimonas marinistellae. The sequence continues at coordinate 368,060 of NZ_LNCI01000007.1, forward strand.
TGAACGTGATCTCCAATGCACCCGAGGATGCCGGATCGGTGGTGGAGGCGCTGATCGAACACGCGGCCGTGCGGCGGGTGAATTTTACCGGCTCCACCAGGGTCGGCCGGATCATCGCCGAGCTGTCGGCGCGTCACCTGAAACCCGCACTGCTGGAACTGGGCGGCAAGGCTCCGATGATTGTCCTCGACGACGCCGACCTGGACGCCGCCGTCGCTGCGGCCGCTTTCGGAGCCTATATGAACCAGGGTCAGATCTGCATGTCGACCGAACGCTTGATCGTCGATGAGAAAGTCGCCGACGCCTTCGTCGAGAAACTCGCGGAAAAGGTTCGGAGCCTCGATGTCGGCGACCCGCGCGAAGGAAACACAGCACTCGGGTGCCTGGTCGACCAGGGCGCCGCGGACCGGATCGGTGCGCTGATCAGGGATGCCACCGAAAAGGGGGCCACCGTCGTTGCCGGCGGGCAAATAAATGGTGTTCTGATGGAGGCGACGCTACTCGACAACGTCTCGCCGGCAATGCGCCTCTACAACGAGGAGAGCTTCGGCCCAACGGCATCGGTCGTGCGCGTCGGTAGCATCGACGAGGCCGTGCGTGTCGCAAACGACACCGAATACGGGCTTTCGGCGAGCGTTTTCGGGCGCGATGTGCCGCGTGCGCTGTCGGTCGCGAAACGCATCGAATCCGGTATGTGCCACATCAACGGGCCGACGGTTCACGACGAAGCGCAGATGCCCTTCGGTGGCGTCAAGGACTCCGGCTATGGCCGGTTCGGGGGGACCGCCGGGATTTCAGAGTTCACCGAGCTTCGCTGGATCACGATCCAGGAAGGAATCCCGCACTACCCGATCTAGGAGCCGGTCATGAATGACCTTCACGGCAAGCACTGCATCATCACAGGCGGCGCCGGGAGTATCGGCCTCGCCGCAGCAAAATTGCTCCGCGCGCAGGGTGCGCGGATTGCCCTTGTAGACTTGGATCGTGCCGCGCTTGAAGCGGCTGCCGCGCGGGCATTCGGTGCGCAAACCGACGGGATCGCACTGCTTGCAGCCGATGTGTCACGGGAAGACGAGGTCGAGCGCTGTGTGGGAGATGCAGTTTCCCGCTTCGGGCAAATCTCGGTGCTCTTCAGTAACGCGGGCAATTTCGGGGCGGTGGCGCCCATCGAAACCTATCCCACCGATGTGTTCGAACAGGTGTGGCGCGTCCATGTTCTCGGCGCTTTCCTGACAGCAAAACACGCGGTGCCGCACATGCAGAGCGGCGGTAGCATCATCATTACCTCAAGTGTCGCCGGCACCCGGGGCGATCCCGGCGTCTATGGCTATATCACGGCCAAGCACGCTCAGACCGGGTTGATGCGCTGCCTCGCCAAGGAGTTGGCACCGCGCGGTATCCGGGTCAATACAATCAACCCCGGACCGATCGACAACGCATTCCAGAAGCGCGTTGAGGACGGGCTGGGCGCCGAGATCGGGCGCGATGGAACAGAGTTCTTTAACGAGATCATCCCCATGCACCGTCACGGCACGCCCGAGGAAATCGCGCGTTCCGTGCTCTATCTCGCGTCGGATCAATCCAGCTTCACGACAGGGATTCAGCTGGGGGTCGACGGCGGGATGAGCGCCTGACACCGCGCTCAGCGGAACAGCGTCTCGACATAGCCCGCGCCGATCCCGACCGCGGCGAAATGCTTGCGACAGAGTTCGATGTAATTGTGCACATCGAAGTAGCCATCCGCCTCGCCGTTCTCATCAAGCCAGATTAGTGGCCCCGTCACCTTGAAGTGTACCTTCATCGGGTCTTCGTGTTCATACGCGACAAGCGTGTGGCCCTCGCCGGGGGTCTCGTAGACGAAATCGCCCGCTGTGGCGATCCAGTCGTGCTCCAGATACCCCCACTTCCCGGAAATCGTGTAGGCGAATACCTCGTGAGGGTGGTAGTGCCGGTTTACCAGCCCGGCAGACTTCGCCATGAGAACGTCGCACCACATGTTGCGCGCGGGCGAGATCCACACCGGCCGCGAGAAGACCGTCTCGGTGAATGGCACGTAGTATCGTTCGTCGTCATCCGCGATATTCGGAAGATAGACCTCCGGCGCCGCGTCCTCTTGAAAGACCTTGGAAATCGGCTTTATCCCGCGCCAGAACTCGGTGCCTTCACTCGTCGTCATGATGTCCATTCCTTGTGTGGGTTACTTGACGCTACTGGACGGGCGCCTCAGCCAGGCGCACCTCAATGCGGTGTCTCCCGCGCGATAGAGATATTGAGCAGCACCTGACGTTTTTCCCCGGTGGCCACTGCAATCGCCCTGTCGAGCGCGGCCGGAAGGTCGGCGCCTTCGGTGACAGATTCCGTGTAGGCCCGGCTGGCTTGCGCGGTCAGGGTGAAATCGGGGCTCGGTTGCAGCGCGGTCAGCGGAACTTCGTTCGCCCGCCCGGCATGGCCCTCACGATACATGCCCTGAACGGAGTGGCGCACGGCGCCCCACTCCTCGTTGTTCAGCACGAGGACAATCACCGGCAGAGCCAACGCCTCGGCAACCAGGTGGCACGCGGTCGGGTTCGAGAACATGTAGCTGCCGTCACCCATCGTGGCGACCACCAAGCGATCACGATCGGCCAGTTGCGCGCCCAGGGCCGCGGGCAGCCCCCAGCCAAGGCCGCCCGAATGCGGCTCCTGAAAATAACTGAGATGATCCTCCAGATCGAGTGGGATCAGCGGGCAGCCGAGTTCATGAAAGACACTGGCCTTACGCCCCTTGATCGCACGCCCGAGGCAGAGCGAGACCCACTCCTTCGTCATCGGCCCGGTGGCGCCTTTCGCTGCCCGCTCAAGCGCGGCGGTGCGGTTCGACGCCGCCAGCGACGCAATCCGCGCGCGGCGCGCGGCAACCGCTTGCACGTCCTTCGGAAAACCCCGCATGGCATCTATCAGGGCGCACACACCCGTCGCAGTTTCGCCGGCGAGTGTTATGTCCGCCCGGAAATTCCGCACCGGCGTGCGGGAGAATAGAGGATCCGGTCCGAGTTGGATGACGTTTGCATCCGGCCGCGGCGATACCTTGTCGGGCCACCAGGGCGCGAGGCTGTTGATCACGAGCACGACGTCGGCATCCGCAAGCAATGCGTCGGGCGAAGCACCCACTTGCATCGGATGTGTCAACGGAACCGCGACCTGGTTGGACCAGTAGTGCGACAGTGGGATCGCCCAGTCGTCCAGAAATCCGGAGAGCGCATCGAATGCATCCTGGCTGCCGGCGCCACGTTGCGCGATAATCAGCGGCGCTTTCGCTCCGGCCAAAAGCTCGGCCGCACGCGCAAGTGCCGCCGGCTCAGGTGCTGTCAGGACAGGGGCCATGGAAGAGGAACTGTCAATACCCTCTGACGGCGCCTCTTCGGCCAAAACCTCGCGCGGCAGGCTGAGGTACACGGGACCCTTCGGCGTCGAATTGGCAATCGCCCAGCCTCGGTCGAGCAACTCCGCGACCTGTTCGGGAAACCGGAGTTCGTAGTCCCATTTCGTGGCTTCCCGCACCAGGGCGGTCTGGTCGAACATCTCCTGCCCCCACCCGATAGGGACCGTGCGCGCACCGAACCGGCCCTGCTCCATTACCGGCGTGCGGCCCGACATCAGCAACATCGGGACATGGTCGCAGTGGGCATTGATCGCGCCGGTCGCACCGTTGGAGAGGCCGACATTGGTATGCAACATGACTGCCTGCGACCGCCCGGAGATCTGATAGTAGCCATGTGCCATACTCACCGCGGCATGCTCGTGCGGAACTGTGACGGCGACGGGCAAATCCACACCCCTTGCCCTCGCATCGATCAGGCCCTCGATGACCGGCGGGAAATCCGTCCCGGAATTGGCAAAGACGTACTCGACGCCCAATGCCTTGAGCTTACCGAACAGGGAACCTCCCGCGCTCAACCTTTGAGCATCGCCACGCATGAGAATCCCCTCCCAAGAACTCAGCCGCAAAGCGGAATTTCGACCAATCTATTCGGAAAAGAACCTGTTGGGAATACGGGTGAAACCGCCGTCACCGCGCCATGGCCACGGGCATGCACCCAAACACGTTGGTCCGACAGCCTGAGCTCCGATGGATGCCGATACTACCCGAGCGATCAGCGGGAACCGGCGTCAAAACGACAGGTGTCGCGGTACGTCACTCCAGGGCAAATCCGGTTATTGGCGCCATGTCGGGACGGGCGGCAGGGTTTCCGGACCGCTCCGCCCGATCATCGTCAGTCGAAGGTCAGAAAGCCGCTTTTCGAGACCGCGCTCGTTGTGGCCGATCCACCCAACTCATTGACGATGCGATCGTACTCCTCAAGGTACCCGGCGGGAAGGCCATGCGCGATGCCCTGATGGCAGTCGATGCAGGTCATGTTCTCGTCAATCGCCTTCTGGTGCTCTGCCGCTGCGCGATTCTCCTGAATCGTGAAATCCATATACTCGAAACTATGGCAGTTCCGGCATTCGCGGCTGTCAGATGCCTTCATTTTCGTCCAGACGAGACTCGCCATGTGCAGTCTGCGTTCGTCGTATTTCTCGTCTGTATTAATGGTGCCGACGATTTCGTGGTAGAGGTCCTTGCTGGCCATGATCTTGGCCTTCACCTTGTACTGCCACTCGTGAGGGACGTGGCAGTCCGGACAGGTTGCGCGGACCCCCGAGTGGTTGTTGTAGTGGACCGTTTCCGTGTACTCGTCGAAGTTCTTCGTCATGGTGTGACACGACGTGCAGAATTCCTCGTTGTTGGTCTCCTCCAGCGCCCAGTGGAATCCACCCCAAAACAGGATGCCGGCGACGAAACCCGCAATAATCAGGAAGCCGAGGCTGAAGACGCCGCTGGGGCTCCAGAACCCATTCCAGACGCGGCGAAGGAAGCCGGGCCGCGCACCGTTTTGCTCATGCTCTGCCATCGCAATTCTTTCCTTTGGGTTTCGCTTCAGCGGCCGGTCGACGATTCAAAGGTGTTCTCGACCAACTCCGGCGCATTTGCTTGCGGCACGTGGCACTGGTTGCAGAACCAGCGGGTGCCCGCGACATGATCCATCTCGGTACCGTCTCGGTCGAGATAGTGGGTCATCGACAATGTGGGCGCACCGCGGTCACCGGCGTTCGTCCAGTCATGGCAACCCAGGCACTGATTGGCACGCACGTCGATCTGGTACTGATCGATCGAGTGCGGGATGAGCGGAGGTTGCTGGCGGTATTCACGATTGAACCTCTGTGTCTCCTGTTGAAAGATCTGTTCGACCGGAACCTGCTCATCGACGCTCGCACCGCGGAGGCTGGAGAGCCCGCCCGCCGATTGCGCAAGACCGGCGCCGACGAGGGCCAGGGACGTAGCCAGGGCAAGGGCACCTGCAAGGATCGGCTTTGTCATGATGGGTCTCCGTTGCTCTATTCACGCTGCTGTCTTTTCGGACGGCACTATTGCCGCCCCGGTGTCGGGTGAGGCTTCGACATTGCTGTCGAAACGGTGGGTAAAGGCGAAGACGTCCATGGCGCAGACGTCGATGCATCGCCCGCAATTGGTGCAATCGGGCGAAAGGATCAGAGGGGTCGCGCCGCCCTTGCCCTTGAGCGCAGGCGAGATGACCTGGTTCTCGGGGCAGACGGCGTAACAATCCATGCAATCGTCGCAGGCGTCGCGGCGCACGGCGGAAACGCGAAGCAGGCTCTTGACGCCGACGAGAGAATAGAAGGCGCCGACCGGGCAGACATGGCCGCACCAGCCGCGCCGCGCCACCAAAAGGTCGAACAGGAAGATGGTCAGCACCATGCCCCAAACCCAGCCCATCCCGAAGACGAGGCCGCGGTGAACCATGGTGACAGGGTTTACAACCTCCCAGGCGATCGTGCCGGTCAAAGCGGAAACGATGAAGACAGCGCCAAGCAGCCAGTAGCGGGTCGCCCGCTTCGGTTGCCATCCTTTCTGAATTCCGAGCTTGTCATGAAGCCAGTGCGCGCTATCGGTGATCGGGTTGATGGGGCAAACCCAGGAGCAATAGACACGACCGCCGATCAGTGCGTAGACGACGAGCACGATCAACCCTCCGATCAGCGCGGTGCTCTCCGGCCAATGGCCCGAGGCCATCATCTGGCCCAGGATCAGAGGGTCGTTGAGTGGGAGGATGCCGAAGGTCTCGGAACCGGCGAGATTTCCCTTTACCCACCAGATGCCAAACCACGGCCCCATCAGGAAAAGAAAGAGAAAGAACGCCTGGCTCAGTCGCCGCAGCACGAGGTACTTGTGCGCGCCATACCAACCTTTTTTCTCCAACGCCTCCTGACCGGTAGGAAGATGGACCTTGCCTTTCGTGCTCATTGGCCGGTCCCTCCAGGCAGTGTGAAGGTCGGCTGGAAGCCACCCGCACTACCGTCGACAGCGCCAAGGCCGGGCTCGAAACCACCCGGTGCGGCGAGATTGTCGGTGCCCGGTCCGGGCAGGCGGTCTGGCAGGTCGATGATCCCCTCGACCACGGGCGCGCCCTTGGCGTCCTTTTCCTCCCACCCCTTGCGATAATGATCCGCCGGTTCGCCGCGCGCGAGCCGCACCGGCAGTACCTTGATCGCAGGTTCCGGAAGAACGCATTTCTTTTCGCAGATACCGCAGCCAGTGCAGGCTTCGGCAAACACCGTGGGGGCGAATATCGCGTGGTGGCCTGACCGCTCGTTGTGGCGCAATTCCAGCGCAATCGCCTCGTCGATCATCGGGCAGACACGGTAGCAGACATCGCAGCGAAGGCCGAGGAAGTTGAGGCAATTCTCCTGGTCCACCAATACCGCCGTCCCCATCCGGGCGTCCTCGATATCGGTCAGATCCTTGTCGAGTGCGCCGGTCGGGCAGGCAGCGACGCAGGGGATGTCGTCGCACATCTCGCAAGGCACGTCGCGCGCGGTAAAAAACGGCGTGCCGGTTGCCGGGCCGTCCTGGCCCAGATCTGCCAGGACCAGCGTGTCGTAGGGGCAGTCGCGCACGCAGAGCCCGCAACGGATGCAAGCCGCGAGGAAATCATCCTCCGCCAACGCCCCCGGCGGACGGATCGCCTGCTGTGGAAGCGCCCTCGCGTCGCGGGTGACATAGGCCAGAAGCGAGCCTGCCACGGCGCATCCCGCCGCCATGCGGGCGCTATCGGTCAGAAACCGACGGCGATCGACACGCTTTTTATTGGCGGCGGACATGGTTCGCTCCCGGGCTCAACCGCAGGCCGTCAGGCCCGATCGACCTTGCAGGCGCACTTCTTGAAGTCGGTCTCCTTGGAGAGCGGACAGGTGGCATCGAGCGTCAGCTTGTTCGTCAGTTGACCCTCGTCGAACCACGGCATGAACACGAGACCGCGCGGAACCTTGTTACGCCCGCGGGTCTCCAACCGGCTCGCGACCTCGCCACGGCGAGTTGAAATCATGATCTCCTGCCCACGGCGCAGGCCACGATCCTTTGCGTCGTCGGGGTGCATGAAAACGACCGCGGAGGGGAAGGACCGGTGCAGTTCCGGCACACGGCGGGTCATCGAGCCGGAATGCCAGTGCTCCAGGACCCGGCCGGTGCAGAGCCACAGGTCGTATTCCTCGTCCGGAACCTCTGCCGCAGGCTCGTAGGGCGCGAAGATGATCTTCGCCTTGCCGTCCTTGTGGCCGTAGAATTTAACCCCCTCGCCTTCCTTCACATAGGGGTCGTATCCTTCGCGGAAGCGGTAGAGCGTCTCCTTCCCGTCGACCACCGGCCAGCGCAATCCGCGTGCCTGATGGTAGGTGTCGAATGGAGCGAGGTCATGCGCATGACCACGGCCAAAGTCCGCATACTCTTCGAAGAGGCCCTTTTGGACGTAGAAGCCAAAATGTTCGGATTCGTCGTTGTCAAAGCCCTCCGCGGTCTCGGAGACCGGGAACTTGTTGACCACGCCATTCTCGAACAGCACCTCGTAGAGGGTCTTGCCGGCAAGTTCGGGCTTCTGCGCAACCAATTCCTCGCCCCAGGCTTCTTCAACCGTGAAACGCTTGGAGAACTCCATGACCTGCCAGACGTCTGACCGGGCCTCGCCCGGCGCCTTGACCTGTTGGCGCCAGAACTGGGTGCGGCGCTCGGCGTTGCCATAGGCGCCCTCTTTCTCGACCCACATGGCGGTGGGCAGAATCAGATCGGCTGCCAGCGCGGTCACGGTCGGATAGGGTTCCGACACGGTGATGAAGTTGTCGGGATTGCGGTATCCCGGATACCCCTCCTCGTTCATGTTGGGCGCGGCCTGCATGTTGTTGTTGCACTGCACCCAATGGCAGTTCAGCACGCCATCCTTGAGCATCCGGTGCTGGAGCACAGCGTGGAAACCGGGCTTCGGTGGGATGGTGCCAGCCGGAATGTTCCAAGCTGTCTCGCAAATCTCGCGATGCGCGTCATTGGCCACAACCATGTCGGCCGGCAGACGGTGGGCAAAGGTACCAACCTCGCGCGCGGTTCCGCAGGCCGATGGTTGACCAGTCAGCGAGAAGGGCGAATTGCCGGGCTCGGAGATCTTGCCGGTCAGCAGGTGGACATTGTACATCAGCCCGTTCACCCAGGAGCCCCTGGTGTGCTGGTTGAAGCCCATCGTCCAGAGGCTCATGACCTTCCGGTTGGGGTCGGCGTATTGCGCTGCCAGCCGCTCGAGCTGCGCCGCTGGTACACCGGACATCTCCGAGACCTTATCGACGGTGTATTCGGACACCATCTCGGCGTATTGCTCGAAGGTGATCGGCTCCAGTTTACCGGAATTGGGGTTTGCGGCCTGCATCTGCAGGGCATTGTCGTCGCGCAGTCCGTAGCCGATGTCGGTGGCTGTTTGGGTGAAATTCACGTGGGCGTTGACGAAATCCCAGTTCACCGCGTCGTTCTGAATGATGTAATTCGCGATGTAATTGAGGATCGCGAGGTCGGCCTGCGGCGTGAACACCATGCCGTTGTCCGCAAGCTCGAAGCTGCGGTGTTCGAAGGTGGAAAGCACATGCACCTCGCAGCCGGGCTTCGTCAGCCGCGTGTCGGTGAGCCGCGACCAGAGGATCGGATGCATCTCCGCCATGTTCGAGCCCCAGAGCACGAAGGTATCGGCGTGTTCCAGATCGTCGTAGCACCCCATTGGTTCGTCGATACCGAAGGCACGAATGAAGCCGACGACGGCCGAGGCCATGCAGTGCCGCGCGTTGGGGTCGATGTTGTTCGACCGCAAACCGGCCTTCATGAACTTGGCGGCGGCATAGCCCTCCCAGACCGTCCATTGGCCGGAGCCGAAGATCGAGACGCCCGCCCCGCCCTTCTCCTTAAGCGCCGCTTTCCATTTCTCGGCCATCACGTCGAAGGCCTCGTCCCAGCTAACCGGTTCGAACTCGCCGTTCTTGTCAAAGACCCCGTTCGACTTGCGCAGCATCGGCGTCGTCAGCCGGTCCTGCCCGTACATGATCTTGGAGAGGAAATAGCCCTTGATGCAGTTGAGACCGCGGTTCACCGGCGCGTCCGGGTCGCCCTGGGTGGCAACGACTCGACCTTCCTTTGTGCCGATCAGGACCGAGCATCCCGTGCCACAGAAACGGCAGGCGGCCTTGTCCCAGCGGATGTCGGGCGTCCGTACCTGGGCACTCGCTTCCTGACCGGGAAGTGTGATGCCCGCCGCCGAGGCCGTGGCCACTGCGGCGGTCGATTTCAGGAACGTCCGGCGGGTCTCTGACATGGTCATGGGCTTGGCTCCGGTTCAGCTATGGCGTGGGGCGACGACCGGCTGAGGCTGGCTTTCGCCGGCGGGCAGGTCCTCGAAATGGTGATAGGTGAGGGTGACGGATGTGACGCCCGGGATCTGATGCAATTCCATGATCTGATCCGAGGCTCGGGTCATTTCTGTATCTTCGACCACGACGATCAAACGCTCGTCCTCGGTCACAGCGTGGACTTCGACGCCGACAAGCGCCTCGGCAGACTGCCTGACCGCAGCGCCCTCGCCGGGCAGGGCATGGACGAGGCATCCACAAATGTTCATGGGCGTAACTCCGGTTCGGATTGGGCCGTCCGCGCCAGTGAAACTGCCCCGACGGGACAGATCGCGATACAAGCGCCGCAGCCCGTACACTCCGTTGCGTCGATGTTCGGGCGCGCTTTGCCGCCCACCTCCAGTCGGAAACGAATGGCCCGGGCTTCGCAGGCGTCCTCGCAGGATCGGCAGGCTACGTTGTTGATCGAAAGGCAGGTTTCTCCGACCGTAGCGACCCAGGGCCAGTCGCCGATGCGTCCCACGTCGAGCGCGTCGGTCGGACAAGCACGAGCACACTCCCCGCAGAACGTGCAGGCGCCGCGCGACAGGTCCAACATTACGCTACCGCGATGATCTGTATGGATGATTGCTTCGGGACACGCGGACGCACATTCGCCGCATCCGGTACAGGCACGCTCGAACGCGACGGTCAGCGCCCCGGGTGGGCGCAGCACAATCGTTCGTGTGAGGTCTGCCCTCAGGAAATCCCGGCGGCTTGCGTGGGTTGGCATACTCGCTACCTGAAGCAAGGTTCATCGGATGTCTTTATATTGTGCAGGTTTCTTTCGTTGTTGACTTAAGTCAAGGCAAAGAAGGAATTTGACGTATGGAACTTCGTTTGGATCTGAGAGACAGCGGACGCATGTCCGGCGATTGGGCAGTCGTTCCAAGCCGGGCGCATCGTCCGTGGAAGACACGCCTACAGGGAGACGATCATGCTTGAGACACTCGGCCTCATCGCCGGAAATATCCTGAACCTTCCCGGCATTCTCGGACTGGCCCTCGGCATGATGTCTCGAAGTCCACTTGTCGGGTGCATACTCGGCGCGCTGGTCGGGCTCGCCTCGACCTACATCTTCTTTTCTGACCTTGGCGTTTCGACCCTGCTATCACCGGAACTCGTGATTGCGATGATAATCGGTGCGATATTCGGAACGCTGGGAAGTCTCATTCGCCGGAAGGGCGCGACAGTCTGAATCCGCGGCAGGAGACTGAACCAACAGCCAGAGCAACGCACGTTGAAGGCGTTGCTCTCCGCGTTTCAAAAGCCGAGCCAATTGAATCCGCCGTGCACTCAAGCGAACTCCGGTAGGGGTAGGCGCTACACAACAGTGGCGCGTCCCATCGATGGAGCGAGCGGCACATCGCGCGTACGACGTGCCGCCCATCCGTCTTAGAAATGAACCGACCTCGAAGTTGCCGGTACTTCGAGCGGAGGCGCGAACTTCGTCAGGTCGATCCCGTCCACGGCCGTTTTGTACTCCTCGACGCTCGGCGTGCGGCCAAGGATCGCCGAGAGAACAACGACCGGGGTCGAGGCCAGAAGCGACTCACCCTTTTTCTCAGGGGCGTCTGCCACGACTCGGCCCTGGAAGAGACGCGTGGAAGTGGCAAGCACCGTATCGCCCTTGGCGGCCTTCTCCTGGTTGCCCATGCACAGGTTGCAGCCCGGGCGCTCAAGGTAGAGGATGTTCTCATACTCCGTGCGGGCTTGTGTCTTGGGCATGAAATCGTCGAACTCGAAGCCTGAGTACTTCTGCAGGATCTCCCAGTCGCCCTCTTCCTTGAGCTCGTCGATAATGTTGTAGGTCGGCGCGGCAACCACGAGCGGCGCCTTGAACTCAACCTTGCCGGTCTCCTTCTCGAGGTTCTTGAGCATCTGGGCCACGATCTTCACGTCGCCCTTGTGCACCATGCAGGAACCGACGAAGCCCAGGTCCACCTTCTTCTCGGCGCCGTAGTAAGAGACCGGGCGAATGGTATCGTGGGTGTACCGCTTGGAGACATCGGCGTTGTTGACATCCGGGTCAGCGATCATCGGCTCGACGATCTGGTCCAGATCCACGACGACCTCTGCGAAGTATTTCGCGTTGTCATCTGGCGTCAGCGCCGGCTTCTCGCCAGACCTGATCTCGGCGATCCGCTTGTCCGCCTTGTCGATGAGGCCCTGGAGCATGCCCACCTCGTTGTCCATGCCCTTCTCGATCATGATGCCGATACGGTGCTTGGCCAGTTCCAGCGAGCCGATCAGCGTCTCGTCATTGGAGATACAGATCGACGCCTTGGCCTTCATCTCGGCGGTCCAATCGGTGAAGGTGAAGGCTTGGTCGGCCAACAACGTGCCGATATGCACCTCAATGACACGGCCCTGGAAGACGTTGTCGCCGCATTGCTGGAGCATCTGCTGCTGGGTGGCGTGGACCACGTCGCGGAAGTCCATGTGGTCGGCCATCTTGCCCTTGAAGGTCACCTTGACCGATTCAGGGATCGGCATGGTGGCCTCGCCGGTTGCCAGTGCCAGCGCGACGGTGCCGGAGTCCGCGCCAAAGGCTACGCCCTTGGACATCCGCGTATGGCTGTCACCGCCGATGATGATGTCCCAGTCATCTACCGTAATATCGTTCAGTACCTTGTGGATCACGTCGGTCATGGCGTGATACGCGCCCTTCGGGTCGCGCCCGGTGATCAGGCCGAACTCGCTCATGAACTTCATCAGGCGCGGCGTGTTGGCTGCGGCCTTCGCATCCCAAACGGAGGCCGTGTGACAGCCTGACTGGTAGGCGCCATCGACCTTCGGCGAGATGATCGTGGCGGCCATTGCCTCCAGTTCCTGGGACGTCATGAGGCCGGTGGTGTCCTGCGAGCCGACGATATTCACCGTCACCCGGGCGTCGGAGCCCGCATGCATGACGGTGTCTGCCGGCACGCCAACGGCATTCCTGTTGAAGATCTTCTCAACGGCTGTCTGGCCCTGCCCGTCATTCGTCACGATCTTGGACGGCGCAAAAACCGGTGTCGGCTCGACGCCCAGCGTCTCGGCCGCGAGGTTCTGCAGCTTCTTGCCGAAAACGATGGCATAGGAGCTACCGGCCTTCATGAACTCGACCTTCTGGGGAGTGAAGGCGGAGGAAACGTCGACCAACTCCTCGTTGCCATCTTCGCTCAGAAGCATCTTGTTCTTGGTGTTGATGGTCAGAACCGTGCCTGTCTCGACGGAGTATTTCTGCTCGAGGACCGGGTTGCCATCGTTGTTCAGGATCGGCTTGCCGTCCTCATCGACCTTCTTGACCCAGTTCTTCAAGTCGAGCCCGATGCCGCCGGTCACGCCAACGGTGGTCAGGAAGATCGGCGAGATGCCGTTGGTTCCGGCCACGACCGGAGCGATATTGACGAAGGGTACGTAGGGCGAGGCCTGTTTGCCGGTCCAGAGCGCCACGTTGTTGACGCCGGACATCCGCGAGGATCCAACGCCCATCGTCCCCTTCTCGGCGATCAGCATCACCCTTTTGTCGGGGTGCTGCAGTTTCAGCGCCTCGATTTCCTTCTGTGCCGTCTCGGAAATCATGCACTTGCCGTGCAGTTCCCGGTCAGAGCGCGAGTGGGCCTGGTTGCCGGGCGACAGAAGGTCGGTAGAAATGTCGCCTTCGGCCGCGATGTAGGTGACGACCTTGATCTCTTCATCGATGTCGGGAAGCTTGGTGAAGAACTCCGCCTTCGCATAGCTTTCGAGGATATCCTTGGCGACGCCATTCCCGGCCTTGTAGGCCGACTCCAGGCGATCCGTATCGGCTTCGTAGAGGAACACCTGGGTCTTCAGAACCTCTCCCGCCTGCTGCGCAACGGATGCGTCCTCGCCCAGTGCCAGGTCGAGCAGCACCTCGACCGAAGGTCCGCCCTTCATGTGGGACAGCAATTCGAAGGCAAATTCTGGAGAGATTTCTTCAACGAGTGCGCTACCGAGGATGATCTCTTTCAGGAACTTCGCCTTTGCACCAGCGGCGCTGGTGGTCCCGGGTAGCGTATTGTAAATAAAGAACTTCAGCGCGTCTTCCCGATGTTCGCTGTTCGAGTCCTTGATATGCGCGATCAGCTCTTCGACAAGCGCGCCATCGTCGATAGGCTTGGGATTCAGGCCTTGCGCCTTCCGTGTGCCGATCTCGTCCAAGTAGTCAGTGTACAAGGTCATGATTATCCCGCCGATAATGTGTCAGAATTGGCCTGGCCGGCGGACCACAGAACTTTTTTGGCGCGCCGGGGCAAGCTTGCTGTATGCGAAAGTATACCAAACGATACCGACTTGCAAGATGTTCGATGGCGGCAGGATGACCCAGTTGCGCACGCGCCGGGCGTTCACCCGGACCAGCGCGGTTCCGCGACTTGCCGTGACGCGCGTCTCCTTCGGCAGTTATCCCTTCAGGATCCTGCGCCGGTCCAGAACGCCAGACTGGAGAATGATCTCCGAGACGAGGTGTTCCCGACGGTAGGCCATAATATGAACGCCGGAGACACCCTCAATCTCGCGGACCTCCTGAATTGCCTCGATACAGAGGCGCTGCCCGAGAGCGGCGGGGTCGCTGGCCGCGTCGAGCCGCTCGACGAGAGCATCAGGAATGTGAATGCCCGGCACACGCGACCGCATCCAGCGTGCCACGCGGGCGGAGGTGAGCGGTCCGATTCCCGCGAGAATAAAGGCTCGCTCGTGCAACCCCATTTCGCGCACGCGCGCCATGAAGGTGCGGAACCGGTCCATGTCGAAAATGAGGTTGGTCTGGATGAAGTCGGCCCCTGCCTCGATCTTCTTTTTCAAACGTTCCGGCCGCCATTCCAGCGGTTCGACACAAGGGTTTTCGGCCGCACCGATGAACAGCTTTGGCGGATCACTGATCTTGCGCCCGGAAAGGAACATGCCCTCGTCCCGCATCGTGCGCAGCGTGCGAACGAGCGAAACGGAGTCGAAATCGAACACGGGCTTCGCGCCGGGTTGATCGCCGGCCGAGACGTCGTCTCCGGTCAGGCATAGCACGTTCCGGACACCAAGCGCCGCCGCCCCGAGAACGTCGCCTTGAACGGCGATCCTGTTCCGGTCGCGACATGAGATCTGCAAAACCGGCCCGTAACCGGCCCGGACCAGCAGCGCCGAGATACCGAGCGATGACATATGGCAATTGGCACCCGAGGCATCCGTCGCATTGATCGCATCGGCAACCTCGCCAAGGGGGCGCGCGGCCTCGAAGACGTCGTCGGGGTTGGCGCTGTCCGGCGGGTTGAGCTCGGCGGTGATGGCGAATCTGCCGGAGCGCAGCACCGCCTCCAACCTGCCACGCGTCGGGGCTGAACTGGTGATTTCGGGCGTCATGTCCGCCGCTCCCGGCTGGCTTCAACCGAGGTTTCCGGCTCGGGAGCCAGCGGCGCGGACGATGGCTCGTGCTCACGCGCATCATCGAAGGCGCGCGCGAGCGTTGTCCGTTGCGCCTCCTTTGCGGCGCGTCGAACCTCGGCCTTCTCCCGCGCGGCCCGCAGCCAGGCCGAGCTGCCCTTGAGCGAATGGTCCACGGGAGGAAGAACGATGGAGATCTGCTCCCCATGGCGCATGCGGGTCGCGCCACTCCAGGCTTCGACCCAGACACAGCGCATTTGCGGTTTCACCTCGCAGAACCCGCCCGGACGAACGCCACCACATGGCCCGTTCCTGAGACCTTTCGGACAGTTCATCGGGCACGACATACCCGTCGAAGACAAAACGCATTGGCCGCACATCCGGCAATCGAATAGCAACGATTTGACCAAACGCTCGATTGGGGTCAGGACGGCTTCCACGCGCCGGTATCCGACTCTACGAAAGACCGGGTCCATCGCGACCATGGCACCTTCGAGCAACGTGTAGATCCGCTCGAAACTCCGCGAATGACGTGATGCGAATAGCCGAAGGCGGTACATTCCTGTCCTTTGCTCGGTCCGGCGGGCGAACATGCCGACTTCCGCAGAAGAGCTTCCCCGGAACGATTGATCAAGCCGTTCCGACGCGCGGTCCTGCTCCCCTTTGCATCACGCCGTGAGATTCTCCGGGTCGGGCAAGCCGTTTGTCCGGCAGAACGCCGTCAACGTATTGGCCAGCAGGCAGGCTATCGTCATCGGGCCGACTCCGCCTGGCACCGGCGTGATCGCGCCGGCGACCTCTCTTGCACTCGCAAAATCCACATCGCCAACGAGCCGTGTCTTGCCACTATCACCCGGCACTCGGTTTATCCCGACGTCGATCACAGTCGCACCGGGTTTGATCCAATCTCCAGTGATCATCTCGGGCCTTCCGACAGCGGCGACGACGATGTCGGCGCGGCGCACGACATCAGGCAAGTCCCGTGTCCGCGAATGAACGATTGTCACCGTCGCGCTATCGCCCAACAGGAGGTTTGCCATCGGCTTTCCGACAATGTTCGACCGCCCGACCACAACCGCATCCAGACCAGACAGCGACCCCAGATGGTCGCGAAGCAACATCAGGCACCCCAATGGCGTGCAGGGGACAAGCGCTTTCTGCCCGGTCCCGAGCAATCCCACATTGGAGATGTGGAAGCCATCCACGTCTTTCGCCGGGTCAATGGAATTGATGACAAGATCGGCGTCGAGATGCTCCGGCAGCGGAAGCTGGACGAGAATTCCGTGGATATCGCTGTCTGCATTCAACGATTCGATCAGCGCCAGCAACTCGCCTTCGGATGTATCTGCCGGAAGCCTATGCTCAACGGAGAGCATCCCTACTTCCTTCGTCTGCCGGCCCTTGTTGCGCACATAGACCTCACTGGCCGGGTCCTCGCCGACCAGCACCACCGCAAGACCCGGTACGCGTTCGCGATCCGACTTGAGGCTGGCCACCTGCGCGGCGACGCGCGCTCGGATATCGGCGGCAAAAGCCTTGCCATCAATAATCTTCGCTTTCACCTTTCGATCCTTCCATCCATTGCCTTTTGGGCCACGCGCACCCGCATTTCGATTTCGGCGGTGCAATCTGCAGCACACGCGTGAGACCGCTCTACTGAATTGAAACATAAGCGAGTTTCATAAACGTCGCAGGCTTGCCCCAGTCGCATACCCGTTATGCTGCACAAGCATTGTTTTTCACGCTGCAATGCGGCATAAGCAGTCGATCAAAGACAACAACACTGGAGTGCGCCATGGCGACCGTCGACACCCATTCGCCCGTTCTCGGCCTTTCCTCGACAGTCTTTCTGCCTTTGAAGAGCGTCGCCCAGGCGATCGAGTGGATTCGGGGATGCAATCGCATGGCCGCCGACTACGAACGGATGTCCCACAAGACGGACGCCCAGCTGGCGAAGGACGGCCTGCAGCGCTTGGCAATTCCCCACGAAATCGTCCGGCGTTCCGAGCTCTTCTAAGCCCGAAGCGGCGCCCGTATCCGGCCACACCGATGGATGGCTGAGGAGCCCTAGACCGTTGGGCTCCTGCCAAAACCTCAGCACTTAATACGCTATCAGGTGACGACATTGCTCGGTTCGCCGCGAGCGAAATTCTCCAAGTGATCCCTCACCTGGTTCCACAGGATTTGCATCGCCTCGTCACTCGCCCAAGCGACGTGCGGAGTGACGATCACATTTGGCCGGTCCAGCACGGTCAACAACGGGTTGTCCGGAGCAGGCGGCTCGGACGTGAGAACATCGAACCCGGCGCCGGAAATCCATCCTTCGTCGAGGGCCTTGACCAGATCGCCCTCGTGCACCAACCCGCCCCGTGAACAGTTGACCAATAGAGGTCGCCTCTTCATTTGGCGGAATTCCGGCTCAGCGATCATGTTTCGCGTCGCTGGAAGCAACGGGCTGTGCAGCGTGATAACGTCCGAGGTCTCCAGAACCTCGTCCCACGGCGTGTAGAGCGGCCCAAGGCCGGAAACTCCCTTGTGTGCCGCAAACAGCACTCTCATGCCGAATGCCCGCGCCAGATGCGCGACACCCTGACCAAGAACGCCTTCGCCGATGATGCCGAGCGTCGATCCGCTCAGGTCAGAGATCGGGTGGTTAAAGAAACAGAACTGACCGGATTTTTGCCACTCGCCATCGATCACATCTTGACGGAACCCAACGATGTTCCGTCGCAGAGCCAGTATCAGCGCAAATGTGTGTTCCGGAACGGTATTGATCGCATAACCGCGGACGTTCGACACGACGATTCCCCGCTCGCGGCAGGCGTCTAAGTCAAAGGCGTCGTAGCCGGTGGCCGGGATGGCGATCATCTTGAGCTTCGGCAGCTTCTCGATGCTGTCGCGGCGGATCGGCACTTTGTTGGAAATGGCAATCTCCGCGTCGGCAAGGCGTTCGGCCACCTGATCCGGTGCCGTCCGATCATAGACCACCCACTCATGGTCGAAAGCGGGGCGGTGAAGCTCGACCGACGGGCCAATGGACCCGCGATCGAGAAAGACGATGCGCATGTTTTTTCGTCCTGTCCAAGTGTAGGTGGCGGCGCGCGACCCGCAGGGAGGAGAGGCGCACGCCGCCGGGAAGCCGCGGTTATTCCGCAGCCAGCGCAGGGGCCTGACCAGTTGATGCGAAATAGTCGACTGCCGCTCCCACGCCCGATCCGGACTCGAACGGAATGCCGACATCGCGCATCGCAAGCTCTGCCCCGGCGAGCGACTGAAGAACCATCAACTCGTTCATGTAGCCGAGGTGACCAATCCGGAATACCTTGCCTGCGACCTTCGAAAGTCCGGCGCCGAGCGACAAGTTGTACTTGCCATAGGCCGACCCGATAACGTCATTCGCATTGTATCCCTCGGGAACGACGATTGCGCTGACCGTGTCGGAGTGCCATTGCGGACCCTTGGCGCACAACTCCAGCCCCCAGGCCGCGATCCCGGCGCGACAGCCGGTCGCCAGCCGCGTGTGGCGCGCCCAGACGTTTTCCAAGCCTTCACCGAGCAGCATGTCGAGCGAAGCGCGCAGACCACGCAGCAGGGTCGTGGCTGGCGTGTAGGGGAAATAGCCGTCCTTGTTGGTCTTCACCATGTCGTCATAGTCGAAGAAACACTTCGGAAGGTTCGACTTCGGGCGCTGGTCCAGTGCCTTCTGGCTGACGCCGACGATGGCGAGGCCGGTCGGCAGCATGAAGCCTTTCTGGGAACCGGAGACGGCGACATCCACGCCCCATTCCTCTTGCCGGAACTCGATGGAACCGATGGAGCTGACACCGTCCACGAAAAGCAGCGCGGGGTGGCCGAGGCTGTTGAGCACCTCCCGCACCGCCTTCACATCGCTGGTCACGCCGGTTGCCGTCTCGTTCTGCGTGACGAGCACGGCCTTGATCTCGTGGTTGGTATCGGCAGCGAGTTTCTTCTCGTAGAGCTCCACCGGGACGCCCGTGCCCCATTCACAATCGATGGCATCCACATCGAGCCCGAAGCGCTGGCACATGTCGACCCAGAGATAGGAGAACTGGCCGAAGATCGATGCAAGCACCTTGTCGCCCGGCGACAACGTATTGGCGATTGCCGATTCCCAGCCGCCGGTTCCGGAGCCGGGGAAAACGAAGACCTGGCCGTTCTCGATCATGAAGGCCTTTTTCAGATCGGCAAAGAGCGGCAACGTGAACTCCGGAAAATCCGGTGCACGGTGATCCTCCAACGCGACATCCATCGCGCGGCGGACTTCAAAGGGCATGTTTGTCGGGCCGGGAACGGCCAATCCATTGAATCCAGACATTTCTTGTTCCTCGCGTATTCTGGTGTCACGTATCGCCGTAGATCGGGAAAGCCTCGCAGAGCGCCGTGGCCCGGGCCTTCACCGCCGCCTCGACCGCGTCATTGCCCTCGGGGCCGTTGGTCGCCAGCCCGTTGAGCACCTCGTTGATCATTTCACCGATCTCGGCAAATTCCTTGGCACCGAACCCGCGTGTCGTGCCCGCAGGCGTCCCGAGACGGATGCCGGACGTGATCGTCGGCTTTTCCGGGTCGTTGGGAACGCCGTTCTTGTTGCAGGTTATGTGGGCCCGCCCGAGTGCCTTTTCGGCCTCGTTTCCCTTGAGGCCCTTGGGACGCAGGTCTACCAGCATCAGATGCGTATCCGTCCCGCCCGACGTTATGGCAAATCCGTCATCCACGAGAGTCTTGGCCAGTACCTGCGCATTCTCGATCACCTGGGCAGCGTACACCTTGAACTCCGGTTGCAGAGCCTCGCCGAATGCCACCGCCTTGCCCGCGATCGCATGCATGAGCGGCCCGCCTTGAAGGCCGGGGAAGATCGCCGAGTTGATCTTCTTCGCGATGGCAGCGTCGTTGCTCAGGATCATGCCACCGCGCGGTCCGCGAAGGGTCTTGTGCGTCGTCGTTGTCGCAACATGAGCGTGCGGGAAGGGCGAGGGATGCAGGCCGGCGGCAACGAGGCCGGCGAAATGCGCCATGTCGACCATCAGCACGGCATCGACCTTGTCGGCCACTGCGCGGAACCGGGCGAAATCGATTTGCCGCGGATATGCGGAGCCACCTGCGATAATGATCGTCGGCCGACACTCGATGGCCAACGCCTCCAGTTGATCGTAGTCGATCCTGTGCGTCTCAGGATCGACGCCATAGGAGACCGCATTGAACCACTTGCCCGACAAATTGGGCCGCGCGCCGTGGGTCAGGTGTCCGCCCGCATCGAGGCTGAGGCCGAGGATCGTGTCGCCCGGCTTCGCCAGGGCAAGGAACACGCCCTGATTGGCCTGGCTTCCCGAGCTCGGTTGCACGTTCGCAAATTCGCAGCCAAAGAGCTCCTTGGCGCGTTCGATTGCCAAGTCTTCGACCTCATCGACAAACTGGCAACCGCCGTAGTAGCGCCGCCCGGGATAGCCCTCGGCATATTTGTTGGTGAGCACGCTTCCCGCGGCGTCCAGTACGGCACGCGACACGATATTCTCCGAAGCGATCAATTCGATCTCGTCCCGCTGGCGCCCGAGTTCGCGCCCGATCATCGCCGCGAGGGCCGGGTCCGTTTCAGTCAATCTGGCGGCGAAGAATCTGCCGGTCGCACCTTGCGCGTGCAGCGACTCTGCAAAGTCGTCCATGTTTCCTCCAATGGTGTTTTTTTGGCGCCTACCCTAGGCAGCAGCGCGTTGGTTTTCGGCGAGACGAGTGCTGACGATGTCGGCGATTTCGGATAGCTGCGGCGACGATACGCCCACCTGTTCGGCGATGAGCTTCACGAGAAGGTCCACACGTTCGATCTTATCCGCGCCGCCATCGATGGCGCGCGCGGCCGAAGAGGGTTTGAGCAACCCGTTCGCGGCATTTGCATACTTCTCGAAAGGCACGAGATCGGAACGATCCGCACCGAGCCGGGTGACCAAATCGTCAACCTGGGCATAGATCGCTTGTGAAAGATCGCGGTCGGCCAGTACCGCATCGCGAATAGGCTGCACACCGACCGGCAACACACAACGATAGTTCCCGGTAAGCAACATGCTCCACTTGGCAAAGGGGACAAAAAGGGAGTCGAACGCCTTTAGCTTCACCGGCACGTCTTTGCCGTCGACGCGCACGGCGTCCACCGAGGCGGCGAGATCCTTGAGGATCCGGTTGTGCTCGGGCTTTTCGAAGGGTGCCGATTTGAAGTTGGTCGGCAGACCCACATGAAGGACGTTTGCGCCCTCATCCGGAAGTCTGAATGCCTGCGGGTCCGGGCTGCAAAGCGTCACGTTCCCTGGCTCAAAGGCGCTCCACGCATCCGGACAGGTGAAACTCGGCTCAAGGCTCGGAACGTTCAGCCCCTTGATCCGACGAAGGAACGGCAACGGCGGCATGTTCATGATCGACAGACATGGAAGTCCAGCCTCGCCTAGTTTGCGCAACAATCCGAGGATCGAGTCGCTGCAATACTGCGGCTCCGACATCGCAAGCACAGCCATATCATAGTCGGACGGTACGACCTCGCCCGGTGTCAGAGCATCAAGCTGCCCTGGCTGCTCCGATGAGCGGAAGGACCGATGCGTTTCCTCGTCACGCAGCTTGATACGGACATCCGTCCCCTCTGCATTGATCAATGCAGCCGTCCCGCTTCGGCACACCAGCGTAACATCGTGACCCGCCATCAGGAACTTGGTCCCCAGCAGCGAGCCGTATGACGCGCCAAGAATGACTATCTTATATCCCATGGCCTCGCCCTCCCGCTGCTTAGCCGCTTCAATCGTGAAAGTAATATAGTTCCAAATTCGATTTCCCCTACGAATAATGGGTCAATGTGTATAAAGTGAATTTAACAACTCTCTAACGTGTAATATTTGTAAGGATCGCACATGCCAAAGACCCTTGTGGGGCCACGCCTCCGTCAGTTGCGCAGGGAGCGGAAGCAGACACAGGCCGAGATGGCCAAGCAGCTTGGCGTGAGCGCATCCTACGTCAACTTGCTGGAAAACAACCAAAGATCTCTGTCCGTCCAGATGTTGATGACGATCGCCGACACCTATGCGATCAACTGGCGCGATCTGGCAAAGGACGAAAGTACGCGGCGTGTCGCGGATCTTCGCAATGCCGTGCAGGATCCGATGTTTTCCGGCGACATGCCCGACATTCAGGAGCTTCGCGGCGCAATCGACCATGCACCGCGGCTCGTCGAGCATTTTCTCCAACTGCATGATTCTCACCGCGCGGCGCTGGAAAAGATCATGAAACTCGGCGGCGCGGATTCGGCCAGCGAGCTGCTACGCTCTTCGCCCGAATCGATGATCCACGATTTCTTCCGCGACCACAGCAATTACTTCCCCGAGCTCGAAACCGCGGCAGAGGCCGCGTGGGGCGGGCGATTCAGTACACCTGAGAACCGTTACTCCGAACTGCGCGATCGGTTGGAGCAGGAACATGGGATATCCGTCGTCGTCCGCCGCATCGACGATATGGGAGACGCGCTTCGGTTCTACAGCGAACCCGATCGGCAGGTACATCTCTCTCAGGCTCTCAATAATTCGAACCGCGTCTTCCAGTTGGCGCACGTCCTGTGCGTGGTCGAACATGCGTCGACCCTGGCCGACGTCGTTGCGCAGAGCGGGATCGAGTCGCCCCAGGCCCTGGCACGATTGAGGGTGGAACTGGCAAACTACTTCGCGGCTGCGTTCCTGATGCCCTATGACGCGTTCTATGCCGAAGCCGAAAGCACCGGGTATGACCTGGACCGGATTGCTGCGGCTTTCGGAACATCCTTCGAACAGGTCTGTCAGCGCGTCACAACGTTGCAGAGAGAAGGTGCGCGCGGCGTCCCGTTCTTTTTCATTCGAATTGACAAGGCCGGCAATGTCACCAAGCGGTTCAATTCAACATCGTTTCACCTCGCCGAGCACGGTGGGTCCTGCCCCGTCTGGAACATCCATACAGCGTTCTACACGCCTGGCGTTATCATGCCCCAATTCGTCGAAATGCCCGACGGCGACAGGTATTTCACGATCAGCAGAACTGTCCATCGCCCGGTGTTCAGCGAAGAGACGCAGGACCGCCGCCTGACGCTCGCCCTGGGCTGCGAAGCCGGCTACGCGCACCGAATCCGCTATGCCTCGAGCTACAACTTCGACGACCCCAAGCTCTATGCGCCGATCGGGATCAATTGCCACCTCTGTCCTCGTCAGGCGTGCTCACAGCGGGCGCACCAGCCCTTGTTCATCGAACTGCCGATGGACGAAAACCGGCGCGGCAGTACGCGCTACGAAAGCTGAAAAAAGAAAGGGGCCTCGCGGCCCCTTGCTGAGTTGCGGTCTGGGAGTATCTACTCGGCGGCTTCTACCGCTTTGTTCCTTTTGAGAAACTTCGCGACCATCGGGTAGCTGACGAGCGCAACGGCAATCAGGATACAGACCAGGGAGATTGGCCGCTCCAGGAAAGTCATCGGATCACCCTGGCTGGAAATCAGCGACTGACGCATGGAACGCTCCGCGAGAGGACCGAGCACGATCGCCAGGACCGCCGGCGCAACCGGGTAGTTGAGCTTGCGCAGAAGGTAGGCGGCAACGCCGATGATCAGCATGATCCAGGTGTCGAACATCCGGTCGGTGGTGGCGAACACGCCAAGCACGCAGAGTGTGAAGATGATCGGCGTCAGCAGCGTGAAGGGCATGGCCAACACCCGGATGAAGACCGGGATGAGTGCGATATTGAGGATCACGGTCGCAAAGTTGGCAACGTACATCGAGCCGATCAGGCCCCAGACGAAATCCGGGCTCTCGGTGAAGAGAAGCGGCCCCGGGCGAAGACCCCAGATGATCATCCCGCCAAGCAGGATCGCCGTGGTGGGCGAACCCGGAATTCCGAGCGTGATCATCGGAAGCATGGAGCCGGTCGAGGCCGCGTTGTTGGCCGCTTCAGGCGCGGCCACGCCAGAGACGTTGCCCTTGCCGAAGCTGTCCGGGTCCTTCGAGAAGGTCTTGGACAGGCCGTAGGACATCAAGGAGGCAGGCGTCGCACCGGCTGCAGGCAACGTACCGACGAAGAACCCGAGCACGGAGCCGACCCAGGTCGAGTTGATGTACTCCTTTACCTGCAGCAGGTTCTGCTTCATCCGCGAGACGGTGATCTTGACCGAGTGCATCTGCACCTTTCCCGCGGTGCTTTCGAGTGTCCAGAGCATCTCGCCCACGCCGTAGACACCGATCGCAAGCACCAGGAAGCCAATGCCACGCTGGAATTCGACCATGTCGAAGAAGATCATGCGCGGTTGACCGGAGATGATATCGAAACCGACGGCAGCGAGAACAAGTCCGAGCAGGATCGAGAAGATCGTCTTTGGAATATCGTCGCCGCCCAGCCCGACAAAGGTAGCGAAGGCCAGAAGCATCAGCGCGAATTCCTCCTGCGGCCCGAATTTCAGCGCGAAGGCAGCAAGCGGCGGCGCAAAGAGAGTGAACAGGATGATCGAGACCGTGCCGCCGATGAATGAGGCAATGGCGGCGGCCATGAGGGCCTGGTCGGCCTTTCCGGCCTGGGCCATAGGTCGCCCGTCAAACACCGTGGCCACGGCCGTTGACGCGCCTGGAATGCCAAGAGTGATCGACGAGATCGCGCCGCCATACATCGCTCCGTAGTAGAGCGCGGCAAGGAAGATGATCGCTGCGGTCGGCGGGACCAGGAAGGTGACGGGTAGCAGGATCGCAACGCCGTTTACCGATCCCAGCCCGGGCATGCAGCCCACGAAGAGGCCGGCGAGGCAGCCTGCGAAGATCATGAAGAGATTGAGCGGCTCGAAGGCTTGCAGCAATCCGGAGCCAAGTGAAACCAGGATCGTTTCCATGGATTGAGACCTTTCAGTAGAACCACTCGTAGCGGAGGTTGTCGATGAAGAGGAAACCTTCCTCGAAGAACGGCAAACCCTTGGGCAGGTATTTGGTCAGGGCGACTTCGAAGAGCAGGTAGACGAATACCGGTGTCCCTATGACGAAGGCCATCGTCGTGCCCCAGGAGTGGTGTCCAAGGATACGCACGTAGAGCACCATGAAGATCATGAGCGACAGATAGGTGCCGACGATCTGCATAAGGATGAGCAGGCCCAGGAGGGACGCAGCGGAAACCGCGACGAGAAAGAGAGTCTCGGGGTCGATATACGGTGCATCGGACCGTGATTCGGGCGTCTTGCCCCGAAACCAGCGGTACAACGTGGCGAGAGAGGCGAGCGCCATGCCCGCAGACAGCCAGAATGGCCAGACGCCAGCGCCGGGGCCGCGCCCTTCAACCCAGCCGATATTGAGTTCATCGGTGTAGACGTTAAGCATAAGGCCCAGCGACATCAGCAATGTCGCGATCGCCATAAGGAGTTCTGCTGTACGAACCGTCATTCGGTGGGCTCCGTCATTTTGTCAGTCAACCTTCCGTTCGGAAACAGCGACATACCCGGCACCCGTGTGCCGATCGGTTTTCGTTTGGTAGTCTTGGAGGAACGGAGCCCGCGCGAATGCGGGCTCCGCAGGTTATCGGGCCTTATTCGCCGGTGATGGCGTCGGCACCGACCTGTTCGATAAGCGCGACATGCGCGTCTTTCTGGGTGGCGTGGAACTCGGCAAGCTCCTCGCCCTTCATCATGGTTTCACAGGTCAGGCCGTCGCTCTTGCAGAACTCTTGCCACTCTTCGCTGTCAAACAGGGTCTGGAACAGGTTGGTGTACCACTCGACCGCTTCCGGGCTCATGCCCGGAGGGCCGTTCACCGAACGCTGCATGTAGTACTCGATGTCCACATCCAGTTCCTTGGCCGTCGGCACATCCGGGAAGGCCGGCATGCGTTCGGCGGTGAACTGCACCAGCGGCTTGGTGTTGCCGGCACGCCAGAACTCCATTTGCTCGGCCGGGTTGTTGACCGTCGAGTCGATCTGGTTGCCGACCAGGTTTTTGGCCACGGTGCCACCGCCCGGGAACGGGATGTAGGTGACTTCGTAGTCGAAGGCCGCTTCCATCATCGCAGTCAGGACCGAGTCTTCCTGACCGGAACCGGTACCGCCAACTTTCCAGTCCAGCCCGGCTTCCTTCACCGTCGAAACATAGCTGTCGAGATCGGTGATGTCGTCCCGGTCCGAGTTGACCCAGAGCAGGAACGTGTCCATCGCCATCAAGCCGATCGGCGTGAACTGCGTGACATCCACGCCCAGGTCTTCCTGGATGATCGGCGTGGTGTAGAAGCTGTTCAGCGTCATCATCACGGTGTGATCATCGCCGGCCTTGTCCTGCAGGTAGCGGAGAGCCTCGGCGCCGGATCCGCCCGGCTTGTTGATCGGAATGAACGGGCGCGGGCTCAGATCATGCTTTTCGATCAGGCCCTGGAGCAAGCGCGCAATTTGGTCCGCGCCTCCGCCGGTTCCCGCCATGATGATGAATTCAACAGGCTTGCGCGGTTGCCACTCGGCCATGGCGGCCGGTGTCATGACAGCCAACGCAGCGGCGCTCATCGTCAAAGTCTTCCAAAGTTTCATGTAGTCCTCCCATTGATCGACCCTGTCTGGGTCTTCTCCGCGGCGTCCGGTTTGGTTTCCTTGATCTCCCCGCCAGATCTCATGCGGGGGTCCGAACACCACACAAATTCCGATTAAGTTTCCTCCCTTCTGTCAGCCATATTCGATCAGTGAACCATTACGACCGGGATCGCTGCCTCCTCGACAACAATCGCGGAGTTTCCGCCCAGCAACGTCTCGCGCTCGTAGCTTTCATGATAGGCGCCCATAATGAGCAGATCAGCGCCAACTTCGTCGCATTTTGCCAGAAGCTGCCGGCCCGGAACGCCGTGGACGTGGAAATTGACGACCTCGGACGCGACACCGCGGCGCCCAAGGTACGCCTGGAACTCCTCCGCAGTGGCGGCGTGTTCGGTCTTTCCACCGGTCAAGATCGTGACCTTTTCGGCATTCTCGATCAACGGCATGGCGAGCGCCACCGCGCGCGATGCTTCCATCGACCCGTTCCAGCCGATAGCGACATGCTTTCCAAGGTCGGGCGCAACCTGATCCGTATCGGCACATACCAGTACGGGACGTCCGGAGTAGAACAGCGCCTCCTTCAACGTGTTGAAGCCAAGGTTTTCCGACTTGCTCGGTTTGGAGACACAGATCAGGTCCGACAGGCGGCCAAGATGGCGCACCGCATCCACTTGTTTTCCGACGTACTCGTAGAACTTTGCCGTCGGCTTGTTGAGCTCGGGGTCTTGCTCGCTGACGCCATGTTTCTTGGCGTCAGCAGAGAACTTCTCATGCAGGAAAGTCTCGTCACTGCCGGCACTCGTCTCCGAGGCCTGTTCGATCTGTTTGCGCAGGAAGGAGGGTATCACGACTCCCTTGGGCATAAGATCTTCCGTTTTCGGGTGGCAATGAACGACCTTCACGTGCGCGCCGAAGCGCTTGGCCAGTGCCGAGGCGTGGGCAAAGAGCACAGGGCCTCTGCCATCGCCGCGTACGGGCATCATGATCGTATGAAGTGTGCTACCGGGCATGGTTCAGAACAACCCGTCGATCAGGCCGTCTTCATTAATGCAGATCGACTCGGCAGATGGAACCTTGGGCAACCCGGGCATGGTCATGATGCCGCCGCAGATCACCACGATAAACCCGGCTCCGGCTGAAAGCCGAACCTCGCTGATTGGCAAGCTGTGGCCAACCGGTGCGCCGCGCTTGTTCGGATCGGTCGTGAAGGAATACTGCGTCTTGGCCATGCAAACCGGAAGGTTGCCGTAGCCCTGTTCCTCCCAATCCTTGAGCTGCTTGCGGATCTTGCTGTCAGCCAGCACTTCGTCGGCACGGTAGATGCGCTTGGCAATGGTCTCGATCTTTTCGAGGAGTGGCATGTCGTCGGGGTAGAGCGGAGCATATTGCGCCGCACCGCTTTCGACGATCTCGACAACCTTCTTCGCAAGTTCCTCGGTGCCCTTGGAGCCGTCGGCCCAGTGCTTGCAGAGGATCGCCTCCGTGCCCTGACTTGCAACGTAGTCCTTTACCGCCTGGACCTCGGCATCCGTGTCGGAGACGAAGTGGTTGATCGCCACCACTGCCGGAACCCCGAACTGCTTGAGGTTCTCGATATGGCGGCCGAGGTTCGGGCAGCCCTTCTTGACCGCATCGACGTTCTCGGCGCCAAGGTCAGCCTTGGCCACGCCGCCGTTCATCTTCATGGCACGCACGGTGGCCACGATCACGACGGCCTCGGGCTTCAGCCCCGCCTTGCGGCACTTGATGTCCATGAACTTCTCGGCACCAAGGTCAGCCCCGAAGCCGGCTTCCGTCACGACATAATCGGCAAGCTTCAGCGCCGTGGTCGTGGCGACCACGGAGTTACAGCCGTGGGCGATGTTGGCGAACGGACCGCCGTGGACGAAAGCAGGGTTGTTTTCGAGCGTCTGCACCAGGTTAGGCTGCATGGCCTGCTGCAGCAGGACCGTCATCGCGCCATCGGCCTTGATGTCGCGGCAATAGACCGGGCTGCGATCGCGGCGATAGGCCACGATGATGTCGCCCAGACGCTTTTCGAGATCGCGCAGGTCGGTGGCCAGGCACAGGATCGCCATGACCTCCGAGGCCACGGTGATGTCGAAGCCGGCCTCACGCGGGAAGCCATTGGCAACTCCGCCGAGGTTGCAGACGATCTGGCGCAGGGCGCGATCGTTCATATCCATCACCCGGCGATAGGCGACCCGGCGGATGTCGATTCCTTCCTTGTTGCCCCAGTAGATGTGGTTGTCGATCATCGCGGCCAGAAGGTTGTGTGCGCTTGTGATCGCGTGGAAGTCGCCTGTGAAGTGGAGGTTCATGTCCTCCATCGGCACGACCTGGGCGTAGCCGCCGCCGGCCGCGCCGCCCTTCATGCCGAAGCACGGGCCGAGCGACGCTTCGCGGATGCAGATCGCCGCGTTCTTGCCGATCGCGTTGAGACCGTCGCCCAGACCAACCGTTGTCGTGGTCTTTCCTTCACCGGCCGGGGTCGGGTTGATCGCAGTCACCAGAACCAGATGACCGTCCTTGTTGCCCTGAACAGACTTGATGAATTCCTCGGAGACCTTGGCCTTGTCGTGCCCGAAGGGCAGAAGGTGCTCTGTCGGAATGTTGAGTTTTGCACCAATCTCCTGAATGGGTTTTTTCTGAGCGGCGCGGGCGATTTCGATATCTGACATTAAAGTGTTCCCAGAGTCCAAAGAGGGGGTTCAACTACCAAGGGTGTCGCCGGGCTTGAGCCCAACGGCCGCTGCCCATTCGCTTGCCGGCATCTTGGCCTCGCCGGCTGGGCGTACTCTCTTCACGAGGATCCTTCCGCCGACGCATTGTACGGAAACGCCCTCGTCGGAGATTTCCCGAACACGTCCGGCGATTCCGTCGCCTGGAACGCGTGCGCTGTCGAAGATACCGACTTCGGCACCGTTGAAGGTCGTCCAGGCACCCGGCGCGGGATTTGTGCCGCGGATCAGGTCATAGACCTGCCCCACAAGCCGGTTCCACTCGATCCGGGCGTGTTTCTTGTTGCAGCGGCGTTCGTACGTCGCCTGGGATTCGTCCGGAACGATCCGCGGCGGGTTGCCGTCGCGATAGAGATCGACAACCGTGAGCACGCTTTCGACGGCGTGTGGGTAGATCTTCTTGAAATATAGGTCGATCACGGTGTCGTCGGGGCCGATCTCGCATTCCCATTGCAGAAGACTGTCCCCTTCGTCGAGCCCGTCGGAGGGATAGAACCAGGAGTATCCGGACTTCGTGGACCCCATGATGATCGGCCAGTTCACCGCCGATGGGCCGCGGTGCAACGGCAGGAGCGACGGATGGAAACAGATCGAACCATGGGTCGGTGTGTCCCGCGCCGCTTCCGGTACGAAGACGTTCACGAATGCCATGACCATCAGGTCGGCGTTGTACCCTGCCAACGTGTCCAGCGTTGACTGATCGTCGAAGTTCGCAGGTTGCTGGACCGGCAGGCCCTTTTCCAGCGCGTATTCCTTGATCGGGTCGACCGGCTTGCCTTCCTTGTCGGGCTCGCAATAGACCGCGACCACCTCGTCGGTCCCGGTATCGAGAAGTTTGGCGAGCACGTCCTTGCCGAACGCCTGCTGGCCCATGACTATCAATCGCATACTGTCCTCCCTGGGTGGGGCGGCCGGTCTTGCGCCGGCTTGTCCCGATCCCCGTTTCTACTCGGCCGCAGCCTTGTTTACGTCGCCGACGGCGCCGGATTCGACGACCTTGGCAAGTTCTTCTCCGTCGTAGCCGAGCACCTCGCTCAAGATCTCGACCGTGTGTTCACCAAGAAGCGGAGAGCGCGTGACCTCGACCGGGCTCTCGCTGAGCTTGATCGGGCAGCCGACCGACACGTAGGTGCCGCGTTCGGGGTGCTCGACCTCGACAATCGTGCCGGTCTTGCGGAGCCCCTCGTCTTCCATGATTTCCTTGGTGGAGAGGATCGGACCCACGGGGATATTCAGCGGGTTGCAGATCTCCATGACCTCGTACTTCGACTTGGTCATCGTCCAGTCCTCGATACGGGCGAAGATCGCGTCGAGATGCGGCAGGCGCTTCTCCGGTGTCGCGAATTCCTCGGCTGTCTTCCAGCCCGGCTCGCCAATCACGTCGCAGATCTTGTCCCAAACGGCGGCTTGAGTGATGAAGTAGGTGTATGCGTTCGGGTCGTCGTGCCAACCCTTGCACTTGAGGATACGGCCCGGCTGCCCGCCACCGGAATCGTTGCCGGCCCGCGGCGTCGCATCGCCAAACTCGATCCCTTCGCCGTATTGGCTGTATTCCTTGAGCGGCCCAGCCTTAAGGCGCTGCTGATCGCGAAGCTTGACCCGGCAGAGGTTGATCACCCCGTCCTGCATGGGCGCCAGCACCTTTTGGCCTTTGCCGGTTTTTGCAGCCTGGTAGAGAGCGGTCACGATCCCGAGTGCGAGGTGCAGCCCGGTGCCGCTGTCGCCGATTTGCGCGCCCGTCACCAGCGGCGGTCCATCGAGGAACCCGGTGGTCGATGCGGCCCCGCCGGCACATTGCGCGACATTCTCGTAGACCTTGCAGTCCTCGTACTTGCCCGGGCCAAATCCCTTGACGGAGGCAAGGATCATCTTCGGATTGATCTCCTGGATACGCTCCCAGGTGAACCCCATGCGGTCGAGCGCTCCGGGGGCGAAGTTCTCCACCATCACATCGCAGGTCTCGATGAGGCGGGTCAGAACCTCCTTGCCGGTCTCGTTCTTCGAGTTCAGCTCGATCGACCGTTTGTTGTGGTTAAGCATCGTGAAGTAGAGCGAATCGGCGCCGGGCACGTCCACGAGTTGCTTGCGGGTCGCATCACCGACGCCCGGGCGCTCCACCTTGATCACATCTGCCCCGAACCAGGCCAGAAGCTGTGTGCAGGTCGGACCCGATTGCACGTGCGTGAAGTCGAGAATCTTGACACCCTCAAGAGCTTTCATGTCGGTCACTCCCTGTTCACTTGATTTTCTTGGCCTGCGGGTAGCGCTGCTGCGCCACGACCGACGACGGGTTCAGATTGCCGATATTGCCGCTTTCCTTGCCGGCGCCCTCGGCGATCACCGCGTTGATCAGGGTCGGTTTGCGGCTGGCGAAGGCATCCGCAATCGCCTGTCGCAGGGCATCCGGATTGTCGACGCTGACGCCTACGCCGCCAAAAGCCTGCATCATCATGTCATAGCGGGAGTCCTTGACGAAAACCGTGGTGGCCGGGTCTTCGCCGCCGGACCAGTTTTCCCCGTCACCACGATAGATGCCGTTGTTGTTCATGATCACGATGCAAACCGGCAGGTCGTAGCGGCAGACAGTCTCGATCTCCATGCCGCAGAAACCGAAGGCGCTGTCGCCCTCGACCGCCAGGACCTGGTTGCCGGTCTCGACCGCGGCCGCGATGGCGCTGCCCATGCCGACACCCATGATCCCCCAGGTGCCCACATCCAGACGCTTGCGAGGTTTATGAATGTCGACGATCGAACGGCATTGGTCGAGCGCGTTGGCGCCTTCGTTGACCAGTACCACGTCCGGATTGGCCGCAATGGCCTCTTTGATAACCCCGAGCGAGCCCTGGTAATCCATCGGCGAATTGTTGTTCTTCAGCCGCGGGGCCATCTTGGCGACGTTCCCTTCGACCTTGGCACGCACCGCGCCCGTCCATTCCTCGGACGGCTTTTTCCAATCGCTGCCGATTGCCTCCAGCAGCGCATTGGCACAGCTTCCCACGTCGCCGATCAGGGGCGCGGAGATTTGCTGGTTGCTGTCCATCTCCGTGGGTTCGATGTCGATCTGGACGAAAGACTTCGATCCCTTCTCGCCCCAGGCCTTGCCCTGTCCGTGGCTCAGCAGCCAGTTCAGACGCGCGCCGATCAGGAAGACGCAATCGCTCTCCTTGAGCACAAGCGACCGTGCGGCAGAGGCACATTGAGGATGGGTGTCGGGCAGCAGGCCCTTGGCCATCGACATTGGCAGATACGGGAAGCCCAGCGTTTCCACGAGCTTTTTCACCGCCTCGTCACTCTGCGCGTAGGCCGCCCCCTTGCCGATGATGATCAGCGGCTTCTTGGCGGCCGACAAGACATCGACGGCGCGCGAGATGGCTTCCGGCGCTGGCACGCTGGCAGGATTCGGGTCGACCACCTCGATCAGCGATTTCTGACCCTCGACTGCATCCATCACTTGACCCAATAGTGCTCCGGGGATGTCCAGGTAGACGCCGCCGGGCCGGCCAGTCAGCGCCGCGCGGATCGCGCGGGCAACCCCGAGTCCGATGTCTTCGGCATGCAGGATGCGATAGGCCGCCTTGGCATGGGGCCGCGCGATGGCAAGCTGGTCCATCTCTTCGTAGTCGCCACGTTGCAGATCGACAATCTCGCGCTCGGAGGAGCCGGAAATCAGGATCATTGGCCAGCAATTGGTGGTTGCATGTGCCAGGGCGGTCAGGCCGTTCAGGAAGCCCGGCGCCGATACCGTCATGCAGATCCCGGGCTTCTTGGTCAGGAAACCCGCGGCTGCCGCAGCATATCCGGCATGCTGCTCATGGCGAAACGACAGCACGCGCATACCCTGCGCCTGCGCATAGCGACCGAGATCCGTAATCGGGATACCTGGCACGTTGTAAATCGTGTCGACACCGTTCAGCTGAAGCGCGTCGATAAGAAGGTGAAACCCATCTGTCAGCGATTCCGGCGCTGGCTCCGCGCTGGTCTGGATTTCCTCTGTCGCATTTGCAACGGCCATTTCTTGTCCTCCCTGACTGCTTTGGCTGAATGTCCGCGAACTCCGTCGCGTTTTCCCCTAGGCAGTGTCCGATTTTTCCCTGAGATTGAGTTCCAGCCGGGTCCACGTCCGGCGGACATGTTCATGAAGGCGCATCGTGTGCTCACGCACCCGGACCGCAGCGAGATCGGGGTCGCGAGCTTCAAGCGCTTCTATGATTTCAGCATGATCCACAACGGACCTCCGAAGCCGGTCGCCCTCCCCCATCGCCCGCAACCGAACGGCGTGCATATGGAGAAACAGCCCGTCCGCCATCGTCTTGAGCAATGAGCACTTCGAGATCTCGAGGATGCGCTGATGAAACTTGATATTGTCGTCCGAGTATTCCGGGATCTCGGTGTTTTGCGTACCGCCGGAGTATTTCGCCGCAATCTTCCGAAGAGATTCGATTTCGGAGTTCGATGCCTTCTCAGCAGCGAGGCGTGCCGCCATGCTTTCCAGCGCCGCCCACGCAACGATCATCTCGAGAACCTCTTCGAGGCTCTTGCGACGCACGAACACGCCCTTGCGGGGCACCACGGAAACGAGACCATCGCTCTCCAGCCGACCTATTGCGTCGCGCAGTGGCGTTCTGGATATTCCCAGCTGCTGAGCCAACGACCGTTCGTCCAACCGCAGGTCGGCGTCGCTTGAGTAGATGTCCATAGCCGTGATGGCCTCGCGCAGTCTCTCGTAGACGTGATCCTTGAGCGTGAAGTTGGTCGCGATTGGTCGAAGCTTCATGCTTCTCCTCCGTGGTCAAGTGCAATCTGCGACGCTTCACTGATCATGTGGTATACCATAGACCAGCGATTTTGTTTCGGCAATTCCCTTTTCCAAGCCAGTTTCGCTGCAGATGCACATTTTGTATTTGGTATCCCAGCCTAACACCAAGATTTCTCAATGTCTTTCCCTTACGAGATACATTCAAATTCACTAACTTGAATTTATACGGCCATACTCCTAACTTATTGTTTATAAACATTATTTATTCGTCTTCGAGATGGGGTGAATTTCAGAATCCCCCCAATTACTGGGCATTCATTACTGCAGTGCGGCGAAAACAAGGAACAAATGCACCAGCGGTTTTTGACTCTTTATTGGGAAAAAACATAAGCACAGATTCGACCGCTTGAAGGTCAAGAACCATCGTGGTATTTGGCATACCAAGGATCAGATCGCTACGGTAATGAGCCGTCTTGCCCGGCGGAAATGATCGAAGCAGAAGTCAATCGGAGGGACTGCGGCATGCTCATACGCGCAAGCGATTCTGTCCTCGTCGTTATCGACATGCAGGAAAGGCTGGTGCCGGCGATGCAGGCGCCCGCAAGGACGATTCGAAATACCCGCACGCTGATGGCGAGCGCGCAGGAAATCGGCGTTCCGATCATCATGACCGAGCAATATCCCGCCGGATTGGGGCACACCGTTCCCGAGTTGTCCTCGGTTCCGACGGCGACTGTGCTCAGCAAGATGCATTTCTCATGCATGGAAGATGAGACCTTTTCGGACGAGTTCCGGCGTTTCGGGCGAAAGCAAGCGGTGCTCGCCGGAATGGAGGCGCACATCTGCGTCGTGCAGACGGCAGCCAGCCTCATTGAAGAAGGCTACGAGGTGTTTGTGGTCTCGGACGCCACGGCGTCACGCACACTCGAAAGCGAGCAGGCCTGCATCGCCCGCCTGAACGCCAGCGGCGTCGGTATCGTCACCACCGAAATGGTCGTGTTCGAATGGCTCGGGAAAGCCGGCACACCCGCCTTCAAGAAGCTATTGCCGCTCATCAAGTAAACAGATTCCACACGCGACCGAATGGTCACTTTCACGGGAGGAAATGAAGACGTGAACATCCATGAATACCAGGCGAAGGCGCTACTTCGCGACTTCGGTGCCCCGGTCAGTGACGGTCGAATCGTCCACAAAGCTGATGAGGCCAAGATTGCTGCGGGCGAACTTGATGGCCCGATCTGGGTCGTAAAGGCCCAGATACACGCCGGCGGCCGTGGAAAGGGCGCATTCAAGGAACCGGAAGCAGGCGAAAAAGGCGGCGTGCGGGTTACGAAGTCTGTCGAAGAGGCCGCACGGGAAGCAAGCCGCATGCTTGGCCGGACGCTGGTGACGGAACAGACCGGGCCCGAAGGCAAGGAAGTCCATCGCGTCTATATCGAGGATGGCTCCGCGATTGAGCGCGAACTCTACCTCGCCCTTCTTATTGACCGTCACAGCTCGCGCGTCTCGTTCGTATGTTCCACCGAAGGCGGAATGAACATCGAGGAGGTGGCTGCCGAGACTCCAGAGAAGATCCTGTCCTTCTCCGTTGATCCGGCCACAGGGTTCCATGGCTACCACGGACGCCGCATCGCGTTCATGCTCGGCCTCGAGGGCCAGCAGGTCAAGCAATGCGTCGGATTGATGAAGACGCTCTATCGCATGTTCATCGAGAAAGACATGGACATGCTGGAAATCAATCCGCTGATCGTCACCACCAAGGGGGACCTGATGTGCCTCGACGCCAAGATGGGCTTCGACGGCAATGCCCTCTACCGGCATCCGGATATCGCCGCGCTTCGGGACGACACGGAGGAGGACGCGAAAGAGCTGGAAGCCTCCAAGTTCGACCTGAACTACATCGCCCTCGATGGCGAGATCGGCTGCATGGTGAACGGCGCCGGTCTTGCGATGGCGACGATGGACATCATCAAACTCTACGGCTCGGAGCCCGCGAACTTCCTCGACGTCGGCGGGGGCGCAACCAAGGAGAAGGTGACGGAAGCCTTCAAGATCATCACGTCGGATCCGAACGTGAAGGGCATCCTCGTGAACATCTTTGGCGGCATCATGCGATGTGATGTGATTGCCGAAGGCGTGGTCGCTGCCGTCAAGGAGGTCGGGCTTGAGGTGCCACTCGTGGTGCGTCTGGAAGGTACTAATGTCGAGAAGGGCAAGGAGATCATCAATTCGTCCGGTCTCAACGTGATCGCCGCCGACAATCTCAAGGACGGGGCGGAGAAGATCGTTGCAGCGGTGAAGGGACAATAAGCATGGCTATTCTCGTCGATGAAACCACCAAGGTGATCTGCCAGGGGCTGACCGGCTCGCAGGGCACCTTTCACTCCGAGCAGGCCATCGCCTACGGCACCAACATGGTCGGGGGCGTCACGCCCGGAAAGGGTGGTCAGGAACACCTGGGGCTGCCTGTCTTCAATTCCGTGCACGAGGCAAAGGCCCAGACCGGGGCGAACGCCACCGTGATCTACGTGCCGCCGCCCTTCGCGGCCGACTCCATCCTGGAGGCGATCGACGCGGAGATGGAATTGATCGTCTGCATCACCGAAGGGGTCCCGGTGCTGGACATGATGCGGGTGAAGCGGGCGCTGATCGACAGCAGCTCGCGGCTGATCGGGCCGAACTGCCCCGGCATCATCACGCCCGGGGCGTGCAAGATCGGCATCATGCCCGGCCACATCCACAAGCGGGGCTCGGTGGGCGTGGTCTCGCGATCGGGCACGCTGACCTACGAGGCGGTGAAGCAGACCTCGGACAGCGGATTGGGGCAGTCCTCGGCCGTGGGGATCGGCGGCGACCCGATCAAGGGGACCGAGCATATCGACGTGCTGGAGATGTTCCTGGCAGACGATGAGACCCAGTCGATCATCATGATCGGCGAGATCGGCGGGTCGGCCGAGGAAGAGGCCGCGCAGTTCCTGATCGACGAGGCCAAGAAGGGCCGGTCGAAGCCCTGCGCGGGTTTCATCGCCGGTCGCACGGCGCCTCCGGGCCGCCGGATGGGCCACGCGGGCGCCATCGTCGCCGGCGGCAAGGGCGGCGCCGAGGACAAGATCGAGGCCATGCGATCGGCCGGCATCGTCGTCGCCGACAGCCCGGCGGATCTGGGCGAGGCCGTTCTCAAGGCCATCGGCTGAGCGTCCACCCTCCCGGACCCTCGCGC
Organism: Tropicimonas marinistellae; assembly: GCF_001509585.1. GTDB lineage: Bacteria > Pseudomonadota > Alphaproteobacteria > Rhodobacterales > Rhodobacteraceae > Tropicimonas > Tropicimonas marinistellae. Next base: position 405,495 of record NZ_LNCI01000007.1, read on the forward strand.
CCCGGTGTCTCACGATGAGACATCGGGGCGATTCTTTTACTTCAATGGGTTACGAGCCCGGATTTACCAGTCCTTTACCTAATGGAGCTATCCCGGAGCACGTTCCGAGGCTCCCGATGCGATCGTTTCACGGAAGTGGCCCGTGCGTGAACAGCGTGACCCCCGGGGGTCGGAACGCCGGTACCGGACCGTGGAGAGGGCGGATTTGAGCCGCACACCGCCGCCCATGGGGGCGGACCGGAGATACGCGGCCTGACGGCATTGGTTCCGCGCGGGGGCGACGGGCGCTGGCGGAGCGCCGGTGTCTTGGTGCCTATTCAATCGTACCCCACCCCGGCGCGAGCCGCGTCCCGGCGGTCCGTGGGGCGGCGATGCGCGACGGTCTGACGGCCTTTGCTCCGCGCGGCGTCTGCCAGCCAGCCATTTGGAAGATATCGGGTCGCGTTGACGATCCGGAACCAACCGGCAGGAGCGGCGCGTCGCCGGTCCGCGGGGCAGCGGTGC
>NZ_LNCI01000008.1 GCF_001509585.1 Tropicimonas marinistellae
CGACCTCCTCGCGAGAATCAGTTGACGGCCCGGGCCGGGGCACCAACCACGGAACCGGGCGGTATGGATATGCGCCGGCCTCGCCACTGAACGGTTGCCGCAACCGGGCGAACAGGGCAAAAGGCCTGACGGAAGATCCTTGGGAGACGTGGGGGAGCACGGCAGGACATGGCGGACACGGACGACATCGATATCAACGAGGCCCCGGGTACGCCGCGGTCGGCTCCGCTGGATTACCACGAGTTCCCACGCCCGGGAAAACTCGAGGTGCGGGCAACGAAGCCGCTGGCCAACAGCATCGACCTGACCCGGGCCTATTCGCCCGGCGTGGCCGAGGCCTGTGTGGAGATTGCGCGCGACCGTTCCAACGCGACCCGCTACACCGCCAAGGGGAATCTCGTCGCGGTCGTCTCGAACGGGACGGCCGTGCTCGGCCTTGGCGACATTGGCGCACAGGCCGCGAAGCCCGTGATGGAGGGCAAGGCGGTCCTGTTCAAGAAATTCGCGAATATCGACTGCTTCGATCTGGAGGTGAACGAGACCGATCCGAAGAAGCTGGCCGAAATCGTCTGCGCGCTGGAGCCCACCTTCGGGGCGGTGAACCTGGAGGACATCAAGGCACCGGATTGTTTCGAGGTCGAAGAGATTTGCCGGGAGCGCATGAATATCCCGGTCTTCCACGACGACCAGCACGGCACGGCCATCGTGGTGGGCGCCGCCGCGACCAACGCGCTGCGGGTCGCCGACAAGCGGTTCGAGGATATCAAGGTCGTCTCCACCGGCGGCGGCGCGGCCGGGATTGCCTGTCTGGACATGCTCATCATGTTGGGCGTCAAGCGGGAGAATATCTGGCTCTGCGACCTTCACGGCCTGGTCTACGAAGGCCGCGAGATCGACATGAACCCGAAGAAGGCCGGGTTTGCACGCGAAACCGATCTGCGGACGCTGGACGAGGTCATCGACGGGGCGGACATGTTCCTCGGCCTCTCGGGTGCGAATGTGCTCTCGCCGGAAATGGTGAGCCGCATGGCCCGGCGCCCGATCATCTTCGCACTGGCCAATCCGGTTCCGGAGATCTTCCCAGACGTGGCCCGCACGGCCGCGCCGGATGCGATCATCGCCACCGGGCGGTCGGACTACCCCAACCAGGTCAACAACGTGCTCTGCTTCCCGTTCATCTTCCGCGGCGCGCTGGATGTCGGGGCCACGGACATCAACGACGAGATGAAACTGGCCTGTATCTCGGCCATGGCGTCGCTGGCCCGCACGACAACGGCGGCGGAGACCGCCGCGGTCTACAAGGACGAGCAGCTCACGTTCGGCGCCGATTACCTGATCCCGAAACCGTTCGATCCGCGGCTGACGGGCATCATCGCGACCGCAGTCGCCAGGGCCGCCATGGACTCCGGCGTGGCGAGCCGGCCGATTGCCGATCTCGACGCCTACAGGCAGGAACTCGACAGCGCGGTCATCCGCTCCGCATTGCTCATGCGCCCGGTGTTCGAGGCGGCATCAAAGGCGCGCCGCCGGGTCGTCTTTGCCGAAGGTGAAAGCGAGCGGGTGCTCCGCACGGCAAACGCGATGCTGGAGGAGACCACGACGGTGCCGATCCTGATCGGGCGGCCTGACGTGGTCAATGCGCGACTGGAGGCGGCGGGCCTGTCGATCCGGCCCGGACATGACTTCGAACTGGTCAACCCGGAGCACGATTCACGTTACCGGGACTACTGGCAGAACTATCACCGCATCATGGCGCGTCAGGGCGTTACCCCGGAGCTCGCCCGCACCATCATGCGCACCAACACCACGGCCATTGCCGCGATCATGGTGCATCGTGGAGAGGCCGACAGCATGATCTGCGGCACCTTCGGCCAGTTCAGCTGGCATCTGCGCTACGTGACGCAGCTCTTGCAGGAAGGGACGCTCAACCCGGTGGCGACGGTCTCGATGATGATCCTCGAAGACGGGCCGCTGTTCGTCTCCGACACCCAGGTCAATCACCAGCCGACGTCCGAACAGATCGCCGAAACGGTTATCGGCTGCGCGCGGCACATCCGCCGGTTTGGCATCGAGCCGAAGATCGCCCTGTGTTCGTTTTCGCAATTCGGCAACCTGGACATCGATTCCGGTCGCCGCATGCGCGGTGCGCTGGAAATCCTCGACGCACGCAAGCCCGACTTCATCTACGAGGGCGAGATGCATCTGGACGCGGCGCTCGACCCGGAGATCCGCGAACGCCTGCTGCCGGATTCCCGGTTGGAGGGTTCGGCAAACGCCCTGGTCTTCGCCAATGCCGACGCTGCGAGCGCCGTGCGAAACATCCTGAAGACGAAGGCCGACGGGCTCGAGGTCGGGCCGATCCTGATGGGGATGGGGAACCGGGCGCATGTGGTGACACCTTCGATCACGTCGCGCGGTTTGCTAAACATGGCCGCGCTGGCCGGAACGCCGGTGGCGCATTACGGCTAAGTCCGCGGACCACACGGTCGCGCTCACGGACGTCGATTCAAACGCCCTCCCTTCCGGAGGGCGTTCCTCTTGATGGAAATCCATGGCGAGCCTGACACACAACCATCGTTGATTGAATCTGGTATACCTAGTACCATGATTGGGGCCGTCGCCCGTCTCGGGAGATCGGCGGCCAGGGGAGGCAATGGCACGGCCGGCTTCGCAGGAAGCATGCCGGCATCGGAGGAAGACGTGAAGATCTGCAATTGGCCGGACACGCTGCCCGGAGCCACTGCCCGCGCGGTCTCGAATCCAGACGCGCAAGCCGGGTCTGCCGGCGCCCAGGCCAACGACGCTGTCGCGGCGCGAGACTTTCCGTCGGCTGACGAAGTTCTGAGGCTCATCGACGCCCTTCCGACAACCGCACAGGGCCGCGAAACGGCCGAGCTCAGGGCGGCCGTCGTCGGCATGATGCGAAACGAGGCCAGCACGGCACCGACCCTGTCGCGCCAGTATCCGCAGGATTTCTCCGTCGATGCCTCCTATCGCTCGGGTCTGCCCGACTTGCAGAACGGGCCCGACAGCCTGATCCGCGGCGCGCGTGACCAGATCCGCCATGTGGGCATTTCCAACTTCCGCCTGCCCGTCCGCTACCGGATGCGATGCGGTGGGGATCTGACGCTGGAGACGTCGGTCTCCGGCACGGTCAGCCTCGCGGACGACCGTAAGGGCATCAACATGTCCCGCATCATGCGCAGCTTCTACGCCTCGGCCGAACGGGCGTTCAGCTTCGACGTGATGGAGGATGTTCTGCGCGGTTATCGCGCAGACCACCAAAGCCCGGCCGCGAGGTTGGCGATGAACTTCCGCTTTCCGGTCCGCGTGCAATCCTTGCGGTCCGGTCTCGAAGGCTACCAGTATTACAACACGACGCTGGAAGTCGCCGACCAGGAAAACACGCATCGCCAGGTGATCCACCTCGATTACGTGTATTCCTCGACCTGCCCATGTTCGCTGGAACTCTCCGAACATGCGCGTGCAACGCGGGGCCAGCTTGCCACACCGCATTCGCAGCGCTCGGTTGCGCGGCTTTCCGTCGTGGTCCGGCCCGGGTCCGGGATCCTCTGGTTCGAGGATGTGGTCGACATGTGCCGCCGGGCCGTTCCGACGGAGACGCAGGTCATGGTCAAACGGGAGGACGAACAGGCGTTTGCCGAGCTCAACGCGGCCAACCCGATCTTCGTGGAGGACGCTGTGCGGCTTTTTGCCGAGCAACTGGCCGGTGACGACAGGATCGCCGATTACAGGGTCGTCGCGAGCCATCAGGAAAGCCTGCACAGCCACGACGCCGTGGCCGTCATCGCGCGCGGACCGGCCTTCGAACAGCTGCCGATCGAACCCCACCTGTTCGACGATCTGCGCAACCTGCGATGAGGCCGGACTCGATTGCCTCCGACGCTCATCGGACGCGCACGCAGACGAACACCCGCTCGGTGACGGACGCCGATGCGCTCCTGCGGGCCATGTTCGAGGCGGCGATAGCGGCGGCGATGCCCGCGAGCTGTGTACCGCCCCATCTGCCGGAATATCCGCCGGTTGGCCGGCTTGTCGTCATTGGCGCCGGCAAGGCGTCTGCCGCGATGGCCCGGGCTGCCGAGGCGCACTATGGCCGGCCGTTGGAGGGGCTCGTGGTGACGCGCTATGGCCATGCCGTGGATTGTGCCGGCGTGGAGATCGTCGAAGCCGCGCATCCGGTGCCGGATTCGGCAGGGCAACGGGCCGCCGAGCGGATGCTGGCCCTGGCGGCAGGGCTGGGGAAGGACGATACGGTCCTGTGCATGATATCCGGCGGCGGCTCGGCACTACTGACACTGCCGGCCGAGGGACTCAGCCTCGAGGAAATGCAGGCGATCAACCGCGATCTGCTGCGCAGCGGCGCGAGCATCGACGAGATGAATTGCCTGCGACGGCACCTCTCGGCCATCAAGGGCGGCCGTCTCGCCGCGGCCTGCGCCCCGGCGAGGGTGGTCAACCTGTTGATCTCCGACGTACCGGGCGACGCGCCGATCAATATCGCTTCGGGACCGAGCGTGGCGGACCCGACGACCTGTTCCGACGCACTCGCAATCGCGGAACGATACGGGCTGGACCTGCCGCAACGGGCACAGGAGCTCCTCCGGTCGGGCGCCGGAGAAACGCTGAAACCCGGCGCTCCCGAACTGCGGCGTGTCGAGACGCATCTGGTTGCCGCGCCGCAGGCATCGCTGGAGGCGGCAGCTCGCATTGCCGACAAGGCCGGTATCGCGGCCCACATCCTCAGCGATTCCATAGAAGGCGAAGCGCAGGATGCCGCGAAGGCTCTGGGGGCGATCGCGCGGCAGGTGGCCCAGCGCCAGCAACCCTTCGCGAAACCCTGCATTCTTGTCTCCGGTGGCGAGACGACCGTCACCCTGCGCGGGGAGGGGCGCGGCGGGCGGAACGTCGAGTTCCTGCTGTCGCTTGCCTGCGTGCTCGACGGGACCGACGGGATATATGCAATCGCCGGCGACACGGATGGCGTGGACGGCCGTGAGGAGATCGCCGGCGCAATGATCCGCCCCGACACGCTCGCGCGCGGAAGCGCCCTGGGGATGAATGCGCGGGACTTTCTTGACCGGAACGACGCACACACGTTCTTCGAGCGGCTCGGAGATCAGGTTGTGACCGGCCCGACATTGACGAATGTGAACGACTTCAGAGCGATCCTTATAGCCTGATGTAGTACTCTGGCAGGATGGATCGTGGGAGGCGGCCGGACATGAAGAACCACAACACAGCGGATGACCTGGTTCGCATTGCGCCGAATGCGCTGGTGGAGCGCGACACGTTCGGCGAACGCGCGCATGACTTGCAGTGCCTGATCGACAACGCAATCCAATGCCCGGAAACTATCGCGATCTCCTGCCGGCGCGTACATCACATTGCCGAGGGTTTGCGCATGGACATGCCGGCGCTGCTCGCGCCCTTCGGCCCGTCTCCGCTTCTGTCGGTGCAGCCGTCGAGCCCGGACCGGGCATGGGGCGGACCACCCGGTTTCCACGATGTCGGGATGAACCTGGCGATCATGGAGCAAAAGCTCCGAGACGGCCGGGTCGCGAACTTGAACGGCCGGTACTTCGCCTACATCCTGCGTTTCGCGACCGATGTCGCCCGCCTCGATCCGGAGCCCTTCGAGGAGGCGGCCGCTGGCGCCGACCCAGTCGACGCAGCGTTGAAGGCGTTCGAAGCGGAAATGGGGGAACCCTTTCCGCAGGATCCCGGGCAACAGCTCGCCGATGTCCTGTCGTCGATGGCGACCGCATGGGAAGGCGTCACCGCGCGCCTTTTGCGCCAGTCGCAGGGATCGCCGATCGATGCCGGTCTCGGTTTGCTGATTCAGGACCATCGCTGGAGCCTGGGAAATGCGGACTTCGGCGCGGGAACGTGCCGGCTCTACGACCGCGCGACCGGGAGCGAACGGATCAACGGACGCTTTCGGTCCGGGTCCGCCCTTGAAGACAGCGATGCGCTCGACCACGCGCAGGATGGCAAGGAAATGGATCTGGAAACCACCTTCAAGGACGCGTTTCCGGATCTGTTCGCCAATATTGCAGATATCCTGCGAACCGGCCGTACCGTGTTCAAGGACGACCGGGACTACAGTTTCATCGCCGCCAACGATCACGTGCTTATCGTCGATGCGCGCAAGGCAAATCGCGGCGTGCAGGCACAGATCAACAATGCGGTGTCGCTTGTCGAAGCGGGTATCATCTCGAAGGACGAGGCGCTCCTGCGGATAGAGCCCAAATCGCTCGCCGAGCTTCTTCATCCGCAGATCAGCCTGGACGGCGAACAGACGCCGGTCTTTGGCGGCGTTGCCGCCTCGCCCGGTGGCGCCTGCGGACGCGTCGTCTTCAGCGCCCAATCCGTGCAGGCCTACGCGTCTCAGGATATCCCCTGTGTGCTGGTGCGGCGCGAGACCGGCCCCGAGGATATACGCGGCATGCACCTGGCAAAGGCGGTCGTGACCGAGCGGGGCGGGATGACCAGTCATGCCGCGGTGATTGCCCGCGGGCTCGGCGTGCCCTGCATCACCGGTGCGGCGGAGATCTCGATATCTGCCGACGGCGATTCGTTCAGGACGCAGGACGGGGCGCTGTTCCGAGAAGGCGACGTGATAACCGTCGACGGCACCAACGGCGACGCCTATGCCGGCGAGGTGCCGCTGGTTCCGCCCGAACAGGATGCAGGATTCCAGACGTTCATGTCCTGGGCCGACGAGATCCGCGATGTGGGTATCCGCGCGAATGCCGACACGCCGGAGGACGCCGCATTGGGGTTGACGCTCCATGCCGACGGGATCGGCCTGTGCAGAACCGAGCACATGTTCTTTGAGCCCCTACGGCTGAACGTGATGCGGGAGATGATATTTGCGGAGTCCGAAGTGGACCGCCGGACCGCGCTCGAACAACTCCGCCCGATGCAGCAGAGCGACTTCAAGGACTTGTTCGTGACCATGGACGGTCTGCCTGTCTGCATTCGCCTGTTCGACCCGCCTCTGCACGAGTTCCTGCCAACCGACCGCGCGGGGTGTTCCAACCTGGCAAAGTCGCTCGGATTGTCGCTGACCGAGGTCACGAAGCGCATCGCGGCCATTTCCGAGTTCAACCCGATGCTTGGAATGCGCGGCGTGCGGCTTGGCATCATGCACCCTGAAATCTACGACATGCAGGTGCGCGCCATTCTCGAAGCCGCGATCGAGGCAAGCTCCGTCGTCGGCAAGCAGATCGAGCCCGAGATCATGATCCCACTCGTGGCAAGTTCGCTTGAGGTCCGGCTGGTCAAGGAACGGATCGAAAGCGTTGCGGCCGCCGTGCGCATCGCGACGGGCCGCGATATCCGGTACCGGACCGGCGTGCTGGTAGAGACTCCGCGCGCGGCCCTTTGCGCGAATGAAATTGCCGAACACGTCCAGATTCTGAGCTTCGGAACGAACGACCTCACGCAGATGACCTTCGGGTTGTCGCGTGACGACGTTGGCCGCTTCATGAAGGCATACGTCCAGCGGGGCGCAATCTCGCACGACCCGTTCGAAATGCTGGACAAGACAGGCGTTGGAGAACTCATGCTGCTGGGGGCAAGCCGGGGGCGGGAGGTCAACAAGGACATTGTCCTTGCGGTCTGCGGCGAGCACGGCGGCGATATCGATACCATCGAGTTTTGCAGAAAAGCCGGGTTCGACTACTTCTCCTGCTCACCGTTCCGGGTACCGATTGCGCGCCTGTCAGCGGCGCAACTCGCCGTGCGGTCGCCGTAGCTTCCCGGTGCGCTAGACCGCGCTGGCGCTCGCGGACGGGGCCGTCAAATGCGGCACTAGACCCTCCAGCATGGCCAGGCACGACTGTAACTGCGCGACCTCCAGGTACTCGTCCGGCTGATGCGCCTGGGCGATGGAGCCGGGACCGCAGATTGCAACGGACATACCCATTGACTGAAACAGCCCCGCCTCGGTTCCGAATGCCACCAGGCCAGCCGTGGCCGCGCCTGTCAGCGCGAGGGCGAGGTCGCGGGCCGCGTTCTCCCGCACCGGGAGCAATCCGTCGATCTCCGCGATGACCTCGGTTTCGATCCGGGCATTGGGGGCTGTCTGCTGCATCTCTGGCAGCAAGACGTCGCTGCAGAGGGCTTCCACGGCCGCCCGGACGAACCGCGCGTCCTCGGCCGTCACCGGGCGTGTTTCCCATTCGACTTCGGCCATCCCGGCAAGGACGTTGCGTGCAATGCCGCCCTGCAGGCGACCGACATTCAACGTGCTCCAGGGAGGATCGAACCGGCTGTTCGTCGGAGCCCGTTCGCGCAATTCACGCCGGATTTCCAGCAACCGATGCACGAAGCGCGCCGCGAATTCGACGGCGTTGACGCCTTTTTCCGGTGCCGATCCATGTCCGTCGGTCCCGTGGAAGCGCGTGGTGTATTCGTTGCATCCCTTGTGCCCCTCGACCACGCGCATTTCCGTCGGCTCCCCGACGATTGCCATTGCAGGCGCAACGCCCCTGCGTCTCAACTCGGCCACCAACTGCTGCGCGCCGAGACAACCGACCTCCTCGTCATAGGTGAAGGCGACGTGCAGCGGGCGGCACAACGGGCGACCCGCGAATTCCGGAAGGCAGGCGAGAACGGCGGCGAGAAACCCCTTCATGTCGCAGGTGCCTCGGCCATAGAGCCGTCCTTGTGCCCGACGCAGCCGGAACGGGTCGCCCGTCCATCCGGGCCCGTCTGCCGGCACGACGTCGGTGTGGCCGGAGAGCACGAGGCCGCCATCAGCCTCGGGTCCGAGCGTCGCAAAGACATTGGCCTTCGTTCCGGTGGCGTCGTGAGACAATTCCACCGTCGCGCCCATGTCCTCAAGGCGGGTGGCGAGATACGTGACCATCTCGAGGTTCGGCGCGGCCGAAACGGTAGGAAAGGCGACCAGATCCTCAAGGATCGCGATGGCGGAGGCGAGCCGATCCATCGTCAATCCTTCACGAAGAGGCGGCGCGGCCTGTCGCAAAAGCACTCCGCCGGACCGTCGGGGCGGATCAGGATGCTCTCGGTGATCTCCAGCCCCCAATCCTCCATCCAGAGGCCGGGCATGAAATGGAACGTCATGCCGGGCTCCAGGATCGTTTGATCCTCGGCGCGCAGGGAAATGGTGCGCTCGCCCCAATCGGGGGGATAGCTCAGCCCGATCGGGTATCCGCAGCGCGCGCCCCGTTCGATACCGGCGCGCTCCAGCGGCGCCGCGAGCGCGTTGGCGACATCGGCCGCGCGGTTGCCCGCACGGGCGGTGTCGAGCCCGGCCTCCAGCCCCTCGACCAGTGCCGCCTCCGCCCGGCGAAAGGTCTCCGTGGGTGGGCCAAGGAACACCGTCCGGCACAATGGAACGTGGTAGCGGCGGTAGCAGCCGGCAAGTTCGAAGAACGTTGCCTCGCCCGCGCGAAAGGGCGACCCATCCCAGGTCAGATGCGGGGCGGCGGCGTCCGACCCGCTGGGCAGCAGCGGAACGATGGCGGGGTAGTCGCCCCAATCGTCACCGGAGCCCCGCACGAGGTCACGATAGATTTCGGCAACCAGCTCGTTCTTGCGCATTCCCGGTTCGATACGGTCGAGCACGCCGTCCATCACCGTCTCGACAATCCGGGCCGCCTTGCGCATGAACGCGATCTCTTCGTCGGATTTCACGGCGCGTTGCCAGTTCACCAACGCGGTCGCGTCGACCAGGTCCGCATCGGGCAATTCCTCGCACAGCGTCGTGTAGGCTTTTGCCGAGAAGTAGTAATTGTCCATCTCGACGCCGATACGGGATCGGCTGTCGCCGTACTCCCGAATGAGCGCGGCAAGATCCTGCATCGGATGGCGCTCGGTCGATTGAACGAAATTGTCCGCGTAGCCGCGAACGTTCGACGGTTCCATCCAGACCGTCCGGAGTGCGCCATTCGCATCCTGCCTCCGGCCCCACCAGAGCGGATCGCGGTCCGGAGTGACCAGCACGCCCTGATGGACATAGAAGGACCAGCCGTCGTAACCGGTTAGCCATGCCATGTTCGACGGATCCTGGACGAACAAGAGGTCGATCCCGGCGCGTTCCATCGCGGCGCGCACCTTCGCCAGCCGCCGCGCATACTCGGCCGCGCTGAACGGCAATTGCACTGTCGCCATGGGCGTCTCCACGTATCAAACCAACCACCGGAGACGACCGAACCGCCTCGCCCGTTCCGCGTTTGCAGAAGACCGCAATTTGGATGCGTCATTCAAGGGATCATTCTGGCCCGTCGGCTGGTTTCGCCCCCCGGCAGGCGCGGCGATTGGCACCCGGCCCGCGACGATCAGAGTTGATAGGCAAGGCGGAGCCCGCCCCAATGACGATCTGCGGCCCAGATGGGGGCCGACACGTCCTTCATCATGACGAATTCGCCGCCGCCCATGTCACGGCGATAGATCTGAACCAGAAAAGGCGACGTGCTTTGGCCCGCTTTCAGACCTACGCGATCATCGAAGATCCTCCGGTTCCGGCAATGTGCAGCGTTCCAGACCGGATCGGCGCCCTGCGGTTGCGAGAACTTGCGGTTGTGCGTTGGCAGGTAGCCATTGCGATCCACAGCGGCACAGAAAACGACGCGCGGATCGAGTTCGAGGGCGGCTTCCAGTATTGGCGGCAATATCCGGTCAGTGAGCATCGTGAACGGTGCAAGTACCTGCTGCGGGTCAGTGCCGGTCACGGGTGTGTAGTGTTCGGAAAACAGATCGCGCTCGGCAATGCGGCCGTCTGCAAGGGTCTTGTCGAACTGGTGTCCGATCTCGTCCGCCGCCGCCCGGCAATGTGCGATGAATGCCGCATCTCCGGTTTCACCACCGAGTTCGACGCTCTCCTGCACGATCACTTCCGACCGGTCGACAAGCCCGTGGACCCTGCTGCGAGAATCCGTGATACCGCGCGTCGTGTCCCGCGCGGCAGACACAACCTGATGAATTGCCGGCGCGAAGCCCGCAATCGCCTCCCGCACTGTCTCGGCCTCCGCGGTCACGTTCTCCGCATTTCTCGCGGAAAGGCGAACGCCGGCGGAGATCGCGGTGAGCGCTGCATCCGTGCGAGCGGAATCCTCCAGCACGGATCCGGCGTCGTGGGAAATGCCGGTGGCTTCCGCCCGCATCGCCGAGATCATCTCCGCCAGGGTCCTGACCGATGAGGTTATGCTCTCGGCCGCCTGACTTGTCTGTTGGCTGAGGTCGTTGATCGCATCGGCAACCACCGAGAAACCGCGGCCGAAATCTCCGGCCCGCGCCGCCTCTATCTTGGCATTGATGGCGAGGATGTTCACCTGTTGTGCAATTGCGGCGATGTTGCCGTTTTCTGATTCCACCGACTCCAGCGTCTCGCCGATTGCCTCCATCCGGCCGCCGACACCCTCGACCCAGGCGGCGATATTCCGCGTCCGGTCGCTGGCGTTCTTTACGTCGCTCACGGAGGTTTCAACCTGCGCCTCCGCGTCCGCGCAGGCATCCGAGACCGACGTGATCGCGGACCTAACGGAAGAATTCGCGGTCACAATCCGCTCCGCAAGCGTCTGGACGCTTTCCATCGTCGAAACCTGCGCCTTCGCCGTGCCTTCGATCTGGTCCAGCAAGGCGGCGACGTCCACGATCCCGAATCCGATGTCCGATGCATGTTGCACGAGGCTCGTGAGCCCGCCGGATTGCGCGGAGGGGTTCGACTGTCGGTTGTCCCGGAACAGGGGCGCTGGCGGCATGGTGCGGCTCCATTGAAAGGCCATCGCACGGTAAGGCGCCTTCCTTTCTGCCGCGTTAAGCCGATCCGTGCGGAGATACCGCGTTCCTGGCAAGCCGGGAGAGCCGAAGCCGGCAGCGGGACACCCGCTGATGCGGCAGGTCGGCGCGTGAATCTGCCGGTACGAAATTGGACGATATCAACAAATTGTTTCCGATTTCAGACGCTCCGTTAACCTTTGGCGACGGCCACATTCCCGCCACAGAACCGGTCGTCCCGAAGGACAGTCCCAGCCAGTTTCCACCATTGCCGCTTGGCGGAAGAACAATCAGGGGTGAGAAGGGCGTGCCCGCCACAATCGTGGCACTGCCGCGGGAATGTGGTCACTTTTCCTCCGCTGTCCGCCGGGTCTGGGGCGAACGGGACATCATTGGCCCCAATTCCGCAGCCATACTTACACCCGTCACGGGCCAAGATGTTCGGTCCTGGCAGCGTAATGAGTACCGGTGCGGGAGGTTCGTTCAGCTTGGACGCCTCCCGTACCAGCTTCTGAGGCCCCCTGGTTCCGGTTCAAGAGTCACCCTGCCCCTCGGTCTGTGCGCCGGACCGTTGGGCGGGACCGTTTTTGGAGCGTCTTACGACATCCCGTTCAGCCGGCCGTTCCCAGTCGCTTTCCCACACCGTTCCGGCCTCGGAGCGCCAGCCACCAGTCCCGGTTCTCGAGATACCAACGGACTGTGCGCTCCAGACCGTCTTCCAGAGAGACCGTTGCACGCCATCCCAGTTCTTCCCGGATTCGACTCGGGTCGATTGCATAGCGCGCGTCGTGACCCGGGCGATCCGCAACAAACGAGATCAGGTCGGAATAGGAACCCCGGTCTCGCGGCTGAAGCGAGTCCAACCGCGCGCATATCTTCTGGACGAGTTCGAGATTCGAGCATTCGCTCTCGCCGCCGATATTATAGGTGCGTCCCGGAACGCCCTTTTCAAGAACGCGCAAAAGGGCATCGACGTGATCCTCCACGAAGAGCCAGTCCCGCCGGTGGGAGCCGTCGCCATAGACCGGGATTTCCCGCCCCGACAACGCATTGAGGATCACCACCGGAATCAGCTTTTCGGGAAACTGGTACGGGCCGTAATTGTTGGAGCAATTGCTGACGACCACCGGGAGGCCGTAGGTCGTATGCCAGGCGCGTGCGAGGTGGTCCGAGGCTGCTTTCGTTGCCGAATAGGGGGACCGTGGATCGTAGGACGTGCGCTCATCGGATATCCCGCCCGGCGCCACGGACCCAAAGACCTCGTCGGTCGAGACGTGATGAAACCGGAAGGATTCCGGACGCCCGCGGTCGTCCCAGTAGGCCCTCGCGGCCTCGAGCAAGTGAAAACTCCCGACGACATTCGTGTCGACGAATGCCGCCGGACGGTCGATCGAGCGATCCACATGGCTTTCGGCGGCAAGGTGCAACACCGCATCGGGGCGGTGTGCCGCAAAGATCCGATCCAACGCAGTGCGGTCACAGATGTCTGCCCGCTCGAACGCATAGCCGGGCGCTTCCGCGACGCTCGCCACATTCGCCAGGCAGGCGGCGTAGGTCAACGCGTCGACGTTTACCACATCGTGCCCGCGCGCGATCGCCGACCGAACGGCCGCCGAACCTATGAATCCGGCACCGCCGGTGATCAGGATCTTCATCCGACGCTCCCAATGACGAGAGAGTTATCCAACCTTCCAACCAACGCGCCCGCCTGCCGCTCCGTCCTACTCCGACAGTGGTGCTGAACCCAATACAGCTGCAACCGGGAACCGTCGACACAGCCTTTTCCAAAAGGGTGCGCGATCCGCGTGGGACATATCTTTCGCATGTCCTCAGGCGCTCGTTCGGGCCTCGGTGTTCATGTCATCGGACGCTGGCGAAGGCGGCGTTTCAGCAACTCGGGTTTCGAAATCCAGGATAGACGCGAAACGGCGTTTTCGGCCCCCGAAACGGCTGTTCCGCGCCATTTTAGCGCATTTGCAGCGGGCGAAATGCCGGTTTGCGTTCGTGTGTTTTTCGCGGTTTTTGCCCTGTGCGGTCTTTACTTCTGGTCAGAAGGGCGCATTACGTTGCGTGCCACAAGGGTGAAACATCCCGAGGAAGGAGGGTCCTGACACCGACCCGGCGGATTCGGTTAGACCGCGGGGGAAGGCCCTGCCAGTTCCCGAAAACCGCCACGCCCATCCCCGGGCGCGGCCTCAGCAAAGCGGTTCTATCATGGCGATATCCAAGCCTCTCGCGGACGAGTTGGACAAGCGGCGCGCCGTTGCACTGGACGGCGGCGGCGAAAAGAAAGCCGAAGCCCGACACGCCAAGGGGCAAATGACGGCCCGTGAACGCCTCGACGCGCTGTTCAGCAAGGGCACGTTCCAGGAGTTCGGCCTGCACGCGCAACACAAGACACGGCATTTCGGAATGGAGAAGAAGTCCATTCCCACCGATGGGGTTATCACGGGCTCCGGCTTCGTCGATGGACGGCCCGTCGCGGCATTCAGCCAGGATTTCGGCGTCGTCGGCGGTTCGCTGGGCGAAATCCACTCCAAGAAGATCTGTCACACACTGGATCACGCCGTCAAAGCCGGCATCCCGGTCATCGGCTTCAACGATTCCGGCGGGGCGCGGATTCAGGAAGGCGTGGGGTCGCTCGCCGGCTACGGCCAGGTGTTCTACCGCAACGTGCAGCTCTCCGGGGTCGTCCCGCAGATCTCCATCATCGCCGGCCCCTGCGCAGGCGGCGCGGCCTATTCCCCGGCGCTCACCGATTTCATCATCATGACCCGGCAAAATGCCCAGATGTTCATCTGCGGCCCCGAGGTCATCCGTTCCGTCACCGGGCAGGTGACAACCATGGACGAGATCGGCTCGGCCAACGCCCATGCGTCGGTGTCGGGCAACATTCACTTCATTGCCGAAGACGACGCACACGCCATCGCCATCGCGCACCGGCTTCTGTCCTTCCTGCCGTCCAACAACATGATGGACCCGCCGCACCGGGTGGAGCCCGATCTCTCCATCGTTGACGATCCCGCGCTGGACGAACTGGTGCCCGAAGATCCCAAGACCCCCTTCGACTGCCGCGAAGTCATCAAGCATCTCGCGGACGACGGCGACTTCATGGAAGTGCAGCAACTCTTCGCGCAGAACATCGTGATCGGCTTCGGCCGGATCGGCGGCATCGTCGTGGGCTTCGTCGCCAACCAGCCGACGGTCAAGGCCGGGACGCTGGACATCGACGCCTCCGACAAGGCGGCACGCTTCGTGCGCTTCTGCAACGTCTACAATATCCCGCTGGTCACCCTCGTGGATGTCCCCGGCTTCCTGCCCGGCGTCAACGAGGAGCGGCGCGGCATCATCCGCCACGGCGCCAAGATGCTCTTCGCCTATGCCTCTGCCACGGTGCCGAAAATCACCGTGATCATGCGCAAGGCCTATGGGGGCGCCTACCTGGCCATGTGTTCCGAAGACATGGGGGCCGACCGTGTCATGGCCTGGCCAACCGCCGAGATTGCGGTGATGGGGGCTGAGGGCGCGGTGAATATCCTCTATCGCAAGGAACTGGCCGAGGCCGAGGACAGAGGCGCCAAAGCCAAGGAACTGGCCGACGAGTACCGGGCGGAATTCGCAACGCCCTATCTCTCTGCCGGTGAACTCATGGTGCACGACATCATCCACCCGCGCCAGACGCGCTCTGCCATCGCACTGTCGCTGCGCGGCCTGATGTCCAAGCGCGAGACCCGCCCGCCGAAGAAACACGGCAACATCCCGCTGTAGGAGGGGACATCGAATGCTCGAAAGTCTCGGACTTATCGGAACGGGCTTTGCCGTCGTGATGTCGGTGCTGGCATCGCTCTGGGCTGCCTGTTCGGTGATCGGCAAGTTCTTCAACCGGCCAAAACCGGACTCCACCTCCGCGACGCAGGCGGCCCCTGTGCCGCCGAGGGCAGCCGTGGCCTCGCGTGCGGGTGTGCCGCCGCACCACCTGGCCGCGATCTGCGCGGCGGTCGCGGACACCTTCGGGCCCGGCTACGTCGTTACACGCGTCGCCGCGCCGTCGCACAAAGTCACCGAATGGCCCATCGAAGGCAGAAAAGACACCTTCCAGGGCCGTCGTATCCGTAGGGACTGGGGTCCGACCCGGCCAACACTGGGTGGCGAAACCCCCAATATTCTGAGAGGACAGCAATAATGAAACGGCTGCGGATCACCGTGCAGGGCATCGCCTATGACGTGACGGTGGAAGACCTGGACACTCCCGCCACCCCGACCACCACTGCTGCGCCGGCACCCGCCGCTGCCGCACCGACGCCGACGCCGGCCCCGGCTGCGCCCGCCCCCGCTCCGGCAGCGGCGCCTGCTGCCGCACCGGCCGCACCCGCCGGCGATGGCGCCGTCCCCAGCCCGCTGGCCGGCACCGTGGTCAGCGTGGACGTCTCGGTCGGGCAGAAGGTCGCCAGCGGCGACACGCTGCTCGTGCTCGAAGCGATGAAGATGAACACAAACATTGGCGCACCGCAGGACGGCACGGTGACCGCCGTCAACGTGACCCCCGGTTCAACAGTGACCGAGGGACAGGTCCTCGTCACACTTTCCTGAATAAGGGGCCTCTTCGATGGAAGGCACCACCACAGAGACTTCCAAGCTGCAACAGCTCTGGGAACTGACCGCGATATCCGACGTCACCCTTTCGATGGTGATCATGTGGGTGGTCATTGCCGTGCTGTTCTACCTGGCGGTCTACAAGAAATACGAACCCCTCCTCCTCATCCCCATTGCCTTCGGTGCGTTGCTGGCCAACTTGCCGACCGAGGGGTTGATCAACCAACCGCATGGCGACCACCCTGGCGGGCTGTACTATTACATCTCGCTGGGCGTGGAATACGAGATCTTCCCGCCATTGATCTTCCTGGGCGTGGGCGCTCTGACGGACTTCGGCCCGCTGATCGCCAATCCCCGGACGCTCCTGCTGGGTGCAGCCGCGCAATTCGGCGTCTTCGCGACGTTCCTCGGCGCGACGATCATCGGCTTTTCGCCACAGGAAGCCGGCGCAATCGGCATCATCGGCGGCGCGGACGGCCCGACCTCGATCTTCCTGGCCAACAAGCTTGCGCCGCACCTGCTCGCTCCCATCGCCGTGGCCGCGTACAGCTACATGGCGTTGGTACCGATGCTGCAGCCGCCGATCATGCGGGCGCTGACCACCGAAGAAGAACGCAAGATCCGTATGAAGTCCCTGCGGGAAGTCACCCGGCTTGAGAAACTGATCTTCGCCGGAATGGTGACCATCGTCGTTATCCTGCTGGTACCGGCCGCGTCGGCGCTGATCGGCATGCTGATGCTGGGCAACTTCCTGCGCGAAAGCCTTGTGACCGAGCGTCTGACAAAGGCGGCACAGAACGAGTTGATCAACGTCGTGACGATCTTCCTCGGCACCTCCGTGGGCATCACCATGACCGGCGACGCGTTCCTGAACGCATCGACGCTCAAGATCCTCGGGCTTGGCGTGATCGCCTTCGGGATCGCCACCGCCTGCGGTGTGCTCATGGCCAAGCTGATGAACGTCTTCAGCAAGAACAAGATCAACCCGCTGATCGGCTCCGCCGGCGTCTCCGCCGTGCCCATGGCCGCTCGTGTGAGCCAGGTTGAAGGCCAGCGTGCTGATCCGGGGAACTTCCTGCTGATGCATGCCATGGGCCCGAACGTCGCCGGTGTGATCGGTACGGCCGTGGTCGCCGGGTACTTCATCGCCTGGTATGCCGGCTGATCGGCCGAAGGTCCGCTTACTCCACTCACGACGCCAGAAGAAAGGCCCGCAGGAAACCCCGCGGGCCTTTCTACTCTGATCTCTCGGTCCGTTCAGCCCGCATTTGAGAAACGCCCGAGACGCGACCCTCTAACCACCGCGCGACGCCGGATAGGATCGACATCGCGGGCAGCTTCCGCCCGATTTCCGTCGCAATACCGCCACTCTTTCGAACCTAGAATTCACAGATCTCGGGGGAAGGAGTGGAGTGAGCCGATGCATACGTGGAAATCTGTTCTGACAGCCGTGGTGATACTTGGGCTGCCGGTCGCGATGGGCGGCCAAGGCGTGCTGGATCTGGGCGACCACGGTGCCGCCTATGCCAAAAAGGGGGAGAACAACGGCAAGGGGGGCGGTAGCGGTAAATCAAGCAAGTCCGAAAAGTCGAAGGGCGGAAAGAGCGAGAAGTCATCCCGCACGAAAGCATCGAAGTCCGGCAAATCCGGTGGCTCGACCAAGGCAGATCGCACGAAGAGCGGCAAAAACCCCTTCGTTAAAATCCGGAGTGCTCTTTCTGGGAAGCCGACAGCGACAGAGCGCCCAGAAAAGAAACTGTCCAAGCGGACAGGGGCCGTAAAAACCGCGTCGGTGCGAAGGAGCGCGCCTGAGAAAACGCTAAAACCCATGAAGCGACCGGCAATGGCGATGGCAGGCGGGGCGCTCGCGTCGGACCTCAAGAGCCTCAATTCCCTCAGTCGCAACATCAACGGAATGATGAACGGCAAGGACGCGAAGATGGACCCGTTCCGGGACTTCATCATCGCCAGTGCGGAGAACGAGGTGGCGCAGGAAGAGCTGGAACGCGCAATAGCGGCGCTTGCCATGACGCAGGCCGACTACGATGAGATCGCGGCCGCATATGAGCTCCCCGAAGATCCGGCAGACGCGCTGAGCGCTCTCGAAGCGCTTGCCGATGCACATATCGCACCCGAGGAACCGATGCCTCCGGCGGAAACGGACCCCGAATACGATGACCTCTATCCCAAGTGGCTAGAGGCACATTCGGAATGGGAAAGTGAATATGAAACCTGGAAAGAGGAAAACGCGAAGCTGACGGAGGCCGTCGCCACGGCGAAGCAGCTTCAATCCGACAGTGAAACGTTGACGGCGGCCGAGGAGACGGCGACCCGAACGTCGGAAGCGGCCTCGGAGGAGGTCATGCGTCAAGCGATGGTGGATTCCCTGAATTCGACGGGGGCTGGCCCGGTCGCCGACGAGGATCTCACGCAGGAAATGGAGGATTGGGTCGCAGCGCGGCTTGGTGTCGACGACCATGACGGTTTGATCGACGACTACAGGGCCATTCAAGCGACGACCGACTTGGATGACACGAGCGCCGAGGACCCGGAAGTGTTGGACGAAGACGACGCCCTTGAAAAGGAAGAGGACGTTGAGGCGTCGGAAGTCGCTCTGAAATGAAGACGGGCGACCTTTGAAACTTCGCCGGATTGCGGCTTCAGAGGCTTTCGTACCTTCCGTCGGCCTCTGAAGGCGCTGGCATCATCAGCTTTTCATCTCGTCCCAGAAGCTCTTCACCCGCGAGAAGAAGTTGGACGAGCGCGGGTTGTTCTCCGCGCTCAACTCCTCGAACTCGCGCAAGAGCTCCTTCTGGCGGGCTGACAGGTTTACCGGGGTCTCGACCACCAGTTCAATGAACATATCGCCCAGTCCCGCGCCCCGCAGGGCCGGCATGCCCTTGCCGCGCAGACGCATCTGTTTGCCCGTCTGAGACCCGGCG
Source organism: Tropicimonas marinistellae (assembly GCF_001509585.1). Taxonomy (GTDB): domain Bacteria; phylum Pseudomonadota; class Alphaproteobacteria; order Rhodobacterales; family Rhodobacteraceae; genus Tropicimonas; species Tropicimonas marinistellae. Next base: position 19,308 of record NZ_LNCI01000008.1, read on the forward strand.
GGCACCTTCACCCGGCTGCGGCCGCCGTCGATGGTGGGCACCTCTATGTCGCCGCCTAGGGCAGCCGAGGTGAAACTCACGGGCACATGGCAGAAAAGGTGCTGTGCGTCGCGCTTGAACAGGTCGTGTTCGGCCACGTCGATGAAGATGTAGAGATCGCCCGATGGCCCGCCGCGGGTACCGGCATCGCCTTCGCCGGCAAGGCGAATCCGCGTTCCGGTTTCCACGCCTGCCGGGATATTGACCGAGAGCGAGCGCTCCTTCTCCGTCCGGCCGCTGCCCTTGCAGGTCTGGCAGGGGTTCTTGATGATCTGACCGAGGCCGTTGCAGGTGGGACAGGTGCGCTCGACGGTGAAAAACCCCTGCTGCGCACGCACCTTGCCCATCCCCGAGCAGGTCGGGCAGGACACAGGCTCCGCGCCGCCCTCGGCGCCCGTTCCGGAACAAACGGAACAGGCGACCGACGTGGGCACGCTGATCGTTTTCTGGACGCCGGTATAGGCTTCCTCCAGGGACACCCGAAGGTTGTAGCGAAGGTCGGACCCACGCGCAGCACGCTGGCGCGGGCCGCCGCCGCCCCGCTGGCCACCCATGAAATCCCCGAAGAGGTCATCGAAGACGTCGGAAAAGGCCGAGGCGAAATCGCCTTGCTGGTTGAAGCCGCCGCGGGCACCGCCGCCGCCACCCATACCGCCCTCGAAGGCCGCGTGTCCGAACCGGTCATAGGCCGCCTTCTTCTCGGCATCCTTCAGGACATCGTAGGCCTCGTTCACTTCCTTGAACTGGGCCTCGGCATTGGGATTGTCGGAATTGCTGTCGGGGTGAAGCTCGCGCGCCTTGCGGCGGTAGGCTTTCTTGATGTCTGCCTCCGAGGCTCCACGCGCAACGCCCAGCACCTCGTAAAAGTCACGTTTTGCCATCGGTTATCCTCTTGCCTCCAACACGCGAGCCGGCCCGGTTTCCCGGACCGGCTCCGTGAGAGGGTTCCGGCGCTTAGCGCTTTTCGTCGCCAAGATCCTCGAAGTCGGCATCCACGATGTCTTCGTCGACACCGTGCGGCTCATCCTCGCCCTCGGGCGCGGCCTCGCCAGCCTTCTCCTGCTCGGCCTTGTAGATCGCCTCGCCGAGTTTCATCGCGGCCTCGGTCAGGTTCTGGATACCGGACTTGATCTTGCCCAGGTCCTCGCCTTCCAGCGCCTCTTCGAGCGGCCCCATGGCAAGTTCGATTGCCTCGACCGTCGACGGATCGACCTTGTCGGAGTGATCGGCCAGAGACTTCTTGGTCGAGTGCAGCAGGCTCTCGCCCTGGTTTTTCGCCTCGACCAGTTCCTTCTTCTCCTTGTCCGCTTCGGCGTTCGCCTCGGCGTCCTTGACCATCTGGTCGATCTCGTCGTCGGAGAGACCGCCGGAGGCCTGGATCGTGATGTTCTGCTCCTTGCCGGTGCCCTTGTCCTTGGCGGAGACCGACACGATGCCGTTGGCGTCGATGTCGAAGGTCACTTCGATCTGCGGCATGCCGCGCGGTGCCGGCGGGATGTCCTCAAGGTTGAACTGGCCCAGGAGCTTGTTGTCCGCGGCCATCTCGCGCTCGCCCTGGAACACCCGGATCGTCACCGCGTTCTGGTTGTCCTCGGCGGTGGAGAAGATCTGGCTCTTCTTGGTCGGGATCGTGGTGTTGCGGTCGATCAGGCGGGTGAACACACCACCCAGAGTCTCGATACCCAGGCTGAGCGGCGTCACGTCGAGAAGGACCACGTCCTTGACGTCACCCTGCAGCACGCCGGCCTGAATCGCGGCACCAGCGGCGACTACCTCGTCGGGGTTCACGCCCTTGTGCGGCTCCTTGCCGAAGAACTTGGTAACCTCTTCCACGACTTTGGGCATGCGCGTCATGCCGCCGACAAGCACGACCTCGTCGATGTCGCCCACCGAGATACCGGCATCCTTGAGCGCGGCCTGGCAGGGCTTGATCGACTTCTTGATCAGGTCGCCCACGAGGCTTTCCAGCTTCGCGCGGGTCAGCTTCATCACCATGTGCAGCGGCGTGCCGCCGTTGGGGTCCATCGAGATGAAGGGCTGGTTGATCTCGGTCTGCTGGCTCGACGAGAGCTCGATCTTGGCCTTCTCGGCAGCTTCCTTCAGACGCTGCAGGGCCATCTTGTCCTTCGACAGATCGACACCGTGCTCTTTCTTGAACTCGTCGGCGAGGTACTGGACGATCCGCATGTCGAAGTCTTCACCGCCGAGGAACGTGTCGCCGTTGGTGGATTTCACTTCGAAGAGGCCCTCGTCGATCTCCAGGATCGTCACGTCGAAGGTGCCGCCGCCGAGGTCATAGACGGCGATCGTCTTGGTCTCTTCCTTGTCGAGACCATAGGCCAACGCAGCCGCGGTCGGCTCGTTGATGATCCGCAGCACTTCGAGACCGGCGATCTTCCCGGCGTCCTTGGTGGCCTGACGCTGGGCATCGTTGAAATAGGCCGGGACGGTGATGACAGCCTGGCTGACGTCCTCACCCAGATACGACTCGGCAGTCTCCTTCATCTTCTGCAGAATGAAGGCCGAGATTTGCGACGGGGAGTACTTCTCGCCACGGGCTTCAACCCAGGCGTCGCCATTGCCGCCGTCCACGATGTTGTACGGGACGATCTTCCGGTCCTTGGCGACCGCCGGATCATCCTCGCGGCGACCGATCAGGCGCTTGACAGCGAAGATGGTGTTTTCGGGGTTGGTGACGGCCTGCCGTTTTGCGGGCTGACCGACGAGACGTTCGTTTTCGGTGAAGGCGACGATCGACGGAGTCGTGCGCGCGCCTTCGGCATTCTCGATCACGCGGGGCTGCGACCCGTCCATGATGGCAACGCAGCTGTTCGTCGTACCGAGGTCGATACCGATGACTTTGGCCATATGCTTACTACCTCTCTTGGCGATTTACTGGGGCTCGGGCCCTGTCAGGCTCCCGTGCCCCTATCCCAGTTTGACCGGACACGTGCCCGGCCGAGCATCCCGGCGTATATAGGATTGGATAATTGACCCTGCAAGCCGCCATGCGCAGCAGGTATGGTGGGAAATCATGAAGAAAGTGCCAGTATCCTCGCAATCCACGCCCACGCTGACGATTCGCGGCGTCGCACTCTATCAGCGCCTTCTGGATCGTTCGGCACAGACTGCCATGGTAGAGGACTTGCGCCGGGTCGTCGCCGATGCACCGCTCTTCCGGCCGGAGACGCCACGCGGCCAGGCTATGTCGGTGCGGATGACCTCCACAGGGTCCGTAGGCTGGGTCAGCGACCGCCGCGGATACCGATATCAGGAAACCCACCCGAAGGGCATGGCCTGGCCACCGATTCCCGAGAGCGTGCTCGCAATTTGGGACGCTGTCGCCGGGACCGAACGCCAGGCCGATACCTGCCTGATCAACTACTACGACGGAACCGCCCGCATGGGCATGCACCAGGACCGCGACGAAGCGGATTTCGACCAGCCCGTCGTATCGATCTCGCTGGGAGACGACGCGCTCTTCCGCATCGGCAATCTCACCCGTGGCGGAAAGACCGAATCGGTGTGGCTGTCCTCCGGCGACGTCCTGGTCATGGGCGGCGAGGCGCGGCTGGTCTACCACGGGATCGACCGGATCCGGGCCGGTTCATCGGATCTGCTGGCCAGCGGTGGGCGGATCAATCTCACACTGCGGGTTGCCCGCGCGTGATCCGGGCGCGATTTAATGGGCTGGCTTTCGGGTTGGTCATCGCGGTTCCCTACCCTACGTCGTGGAACGGTGAGAACACCGCCGGGCGAGACACGAGCGAAAGGACGCAACCATGACAACCATTCTCGGGCTATCGGGGAGCCTGCGGAAGGCATCGTTCAATACCGGTCTGCTGCGGGCCGCTTCGGATGCAATGCCGGAGGGCACGAAAATGGTGATCGGTACGATCGAGGGCGTCCCCCTTTACAACGGTGACGACGAGGCAGAGTTCGGCACACCTGAGGCCGTGGAACGCCTGCGCACGCACCTCTCCGCCGCGGACGGATTTTTGCTCAGCACCCCGGAATACAACAACGGCATTCCGGGAGTTTTCAAGAATGCGATTGACTGGATGGCCAGCGGAAAGGGCGCGGATGCCTTCGTTGGCAAACCCGTTGCGGTAATGGGCGCGTCGCCGATGACCTACGGAACGGTTCTGGCGCAGGACGCCTGGTGGCCGGTACTCCGAACGCTCAAGACACGGCCGTGGTTCGAGGGGCGCCTCATGGTCGGACGGGCACGCGACCTCTTCGATTCCAACGGCAACCTGACCGATGCCGACATGCGGAAACGGGTGGCCGATTTCGTGCAAGGGTTCGTTGCGAGTTTGTGATGCCTGCGAACGATCACCACCGATTCACGCCACCATCGCCTGCAGGCTTTCCTGCATCTCCTCGATTGCGCCGCGTTCTTGATCGCTGCGCGCCTTGAGACTGAGCATATGCAGGAGATCGTCCATGTGCGCACGTGCCATCGGATCCTGCGCCGCGTAGGGCAACGCCGCGCCGAACGTGCATGCCAGCAGAGAATCGACGGTCAGACGCTTGCGTCCCATCGGGCCGACCGAACGGCTGTCCAACCCGCCATCGAAAGTGAGTGCCAGGTCGAGCGCGGCGTACATCCGGTTGAGACAATCGCGTGCCGTGAACGGATCGTTGATGCCAGGTGAGAGGGCACGTACGGCGATCTCCACGAGTTGATCGGCCAGAAATAGCGGATTCTGATCCTCCGTCCGGCTGTCTCCCACCGCGAAACAGGCCCGGAGTGCGTCGCAGGCGCGTGAGTCCGGGGGCGTATCCGCCGAACCGGCATGAATATCGAGCACCGCGTCGTTGCGGGACACGAAGTCACCGGGCTGCGCGCGCAAGCGCACATGCCAGCCGTGCTGCTCACGCAGTGCCTCCACGCGGTCGGCGTCCAGGGTGCGGATGTAGCCCGATTGCCCCAGGCAAAGACGCACAAGGCACTCTCCGATCGGCTCCTCTGCGGGCTGCGGACCCGGGGTTGCACGGACCTCTCGCGCGATGGCCGCCTCCAACCGGCGGCTCAGACCTGCCGTGATGTTGCTGACATTGATCGTCTCGGGCACATGGTGAATGAAATAGATCATCACGACGACCGAGACGAAGGTTAGCAGCATCGCAATCGCGAGCACGAGATGCGGCACGAAAACCGGTTCATCGGGCCCTTTGACGATACGAAGCGCCTGAAGGCAGAAGGCGAAGGTGGCGATCAGCAAGCCAAGCGACCACTGGTTTCCGCGGTCTCGCATGAAATTTGTCACCAGCCGCGGGCCGAAATTGCCGGAGGCAAACGAAACCGCCACCATCGTCAGGGAGAACATCACGCCGGTGACACCGATCACCGAGCTTGCCATCAACGAAAGCAAGGCGCGTGCGCCCTCGGCCTGCGTATCGTGGAATACTGCCGGCAAGAACACCGGGCCCGCGTTGGGATAGGCTCGGTCAAGCCAGCCCGCCGCAAAGACCAAGACTTGCGACGCCACGAGCAGCACCAACGGCAGGAACCAGTAGCTGGCCCGCATATCTCGGAAAAGCGTCAGAAGCCAGGCACGGGACATCACCTCACAGACATCCGTTCTGGCAGTGAATAGGGTTCATGGCGAGGCCTCGTCACGCGAAGGATGCTCGAACTCAACCGCAAGACGGCCGGGCACGCAACCGCCCACGGTGCCCGTGGGGAGTGCCACCCATCAGTGCAACAAAACGACAATGGCACCGACCGTGACTGCGCCCGCAAGTGTTGCGGCCCCCATGGCGGAGGATGCAACGCGCTCCGCACCATGACGGGCCGCAAAGATGGGATAGATCGCCAGCATCGGCACGCAGGCGAAGATCAGGCCGCCGATCGCGAGGTCGGTCGGCACGCCCGGAAGAACAAGAAGAGTTCCGAAAACCGCCGCCGGGTGAATCAGCAGCTTGGCAATCACAACCGTCAGAACCGGCCCGCCAACCTCGGTGACACGGGAGAGCGCCATATTCCCGCCGACCACAAAAAGCGCCAGAACCGGAGCGGCGGCAACGATCAATCCGCGCGTTTTCTCGAACGGCGCCGGCAGACCCAGCCCGCTGGCCGCGCACAGCAGACCCACCGCAAGCCCGATCAGCACGGGGCTTCGGACCATGCGTCGCAACGTGTCGCCAACCGCCTCGCGGAAGCTCATCGGGTGGGTTTGCGCAACAACATCGGCCATGGTGGCTGCAAGCGGAATGGTCAGGACATTCTCCGTCATGACGACCCATGCAACGAGCATGTCCACACGGTCCGGAATGAGGATGAGCGCAATAGGCAAGCCAAGGAAAAGACTGTTGGAATTTCCCATCCCCAGCGCGATGACCCAGGACCGTCCCGGGCCGAACCCAAAGAAACGCCGCATCGCGAGCGCGCCCAGGAAAATGACCGCGAAGGACGCGAGACCGTATCCGGCAATGAACTGCCAGTTGAAGTCTTTCGGACTGCCAACCCTCGAGACCGCGGAAGCCACGAGAACCGGGATACAGATATAAAGCGTGAAACGGCTGATGTGCGGCAGCGCATCCGCCGAAAAAAGGCGGCTGCGGATAGAGAGGTAACCGAGCAGGATCAGAAGGTAGATCGGCAACAGCGATGCAAGTGGTGCGAACACGGGATTTCCTTTGGGGAGAAGGCACGCCCATTTGACCCCTCAGCCCGACAGACGCAAGGGTGGCCCCCACTAGCGCAGGTCAGGGCACCGACCTGCGCCTATCGCTTGGCCTGCCAACTCAACGATGCGTTCTTTCGGGTATAAAACTCCCCCAGCAGGCCGATGAAAATCAGCCCGACACTGACACCAATCGGGTAGAGGATGCTTGAGTAATGCGGATTGTAGTTGAGGAAGATGAACCCGCGACACTGATCGATCGTGTGAAAGAGCGGATTCCAGGCGAAGAAGCTCAGCATGTAGCTCGACATCTGGTTGGCCACGAACATCTTTCCTGAAGCGATCATGTTGGCGCGGGAGTAAACGTTGGTCAGTACCTTGACGAAGCCGGGAAACCAGGGCTTGACCGATAGGAAGATCAGGCCGATCGCGACACCGGAGAACCATGACAAAAGAACCATGCCAATAGCGCCGGCCGGCTGGTGGATATGCACCGGGTTGAACGCGACGTGGTAGATCGTCAGCACGACGATCATCGACAGAATCTGGATGTAGAGCGAGGCCAGCGCCGCGGCGGCAATCGCGACAGCGGTGTTCATTGGCGCATGTTTCATCATCGGAGAGGCCGGCCCCTCCGACCCCACCACGGCGCCCATGGCCTTGGTGTGGGTCATGAACAGGAAAATCCCCGACATGATGTAGAGCATGAAATCGCCCCGGATGGCCGCCCCACGCCAACCGATCAGCTCGTACATGAGGTAGAAGGTGAGCACGAATATCACCGTCTGCATCATGTTCATCATCAGCCCGACCAGCGCGTTCCCGTGGTCCTTGCGCAATTCTCGCACGGTCGCGTGATACACGAGCTCCGCCAGCCGAGTGGCTGAACCGATGGGCGATGTGGCAGTCGTGGCTCGGAACATGTGGGGTGAATTGCCGCTGTTTCGCCGGGGTTCGGGACTTTCTCGCACGGAAATCTTGCCGTTCCCTTGAACCGTGACGATAAGGGGCGCGATCAGTCATTGCAAAGAATTCGCCTGCTTCAAGGAGACCGAGTATGGATTATGACCGCCTGACCACAGTTATCCGGCGCCTGGCGCTGGAAGCGGGCGACCGGATCATGGAGATCTACAACTCCGAGGATTTCGAGGTTCGGGCCAAATCCGACGACAGCCCGGTGACGGAGGCCGACGAAGCCGCCGATGCGTTGATTGCCGAGGGATTGGCAGAGGCATTTCCGGGCGTCTTGGTGGTGACGGAAGAACAAGCGGCGTCCCACAGCGAGAGTGCCGAGAGCTTCCTGATCGTCGATCCGCTTGATGGAACCAAGGAATTTGTCAAGCGCCGCGGCGAGTTCACCGTGAACATCGCCTATGTGGAAAACGGTACGCCTGTGCGCGGTGTGGTCTATGCCCCCGCCAAGGGGCGCCTGTTCTACACGGATGCCTCGGGGCAGTCGGTCGAGGAGACCGGCGAGTTCGGCAAGGACGAGGCCGGACCCGTGAAACCGATCAAGGTCACCGCTCCGGATAACGCGGCATTGATGGTCGTGGCTTCGAAATCGCACCGCGATCAGGCCACGGACGATTACATTGCAAAGTACGACGTGAAGGACATGACGTCCGCGGGTTCATCCCTGAAGTTCTGTCTCGTGGCGGCCGGCGAAGCCGATCTTTACCCGCGGCTCGGACGCACGATGGAGTGGGACACGGCCGCGGCCGATGCCGTCTTGAGGGGGGCTGGCGGCAAGATGGTTCGCTTCGACGACCATACAGACTTCACTTATGGAAAGTCCGGCTACGAGAACCCGTTCTTCATTGCGTTCGCACCAGGTGTCGAGCTGAAGCCCGCCTCATGAGCGTGCTGATTGCCATCCCCGCCCGCTATGCCTCGCATCGATACCCCGGCAAGCCGCTGGTACCGCTGAAAGGCGCGAGCGGCCAATCCCGGACCCTGATCCAGCGGAGTTGGGAAGCTGCGATCGCCGTTGACGGCGTGGACCGGGTTGTTGTGGCAACGGACGACACACGGATCCGGGCGGAGGCCGAGGCTTTCGGCGCGGAAGTTGTCATGACATCTCCGGCCTGCGCCAACGGGACTGAACGTTGCGCCGAGGCGCACGCCCGCATTGGCGGCGACTACGAGATCGTCGTGAACCTACAGGGCGATGCTCCGCTTACCCCGACCTGGTTCATCAGTGATCTTGTCGCCGGGCTCCGCGCCGATCAGGAGGCGGAAATCGCCACACCGGTGCTTCGCTGCGACGGTCGCGCGCTTGCCAACTTGAAGGACGACCGCGCTGCCGGCCGGGTGGGTGGCACGACCGCCGTCTTTGACAGGTTTCAACGTGCATTGTACTTCTCGAAGGAAGTCGTGCCCTACACGGCAACTGTCTATGCACCGGAGGCGGAGACGCCCGTCTTTCACCATGTTGGCGTTTACGCCTATCGGGCGGCGGCGCTGGCCACATACCCATCGTGGCCGCATGGACCACTTGAGCGACTCGAAGGACTGGAGCAGTTGCGGTTTCTCGAGAACGGACGATATGTTCTCTGTGTCGAGGTTGAAGCGCGCGGGCGACTCTTCTGGGAGCTGAACAATCCGCAGGATGTGCCGCGATTGGAAGAAATGATGGCAGAGATGGGTGTCGATTGACTCACCGTTCGGCAATCGTCGCGATAACGGCGAAGTTTTGCCCCATAGCGCAAGTATGTGTGCATGTGTCGCTGCCATGCGGCGGCTGAGCACGTGAACCCGCAGGCAAATACTTGTAGGGTTCACACCTGTATTGTGCCGTACCGATAGGGCGGTGTCATGCTGGGCGAAATGGGTATATCGTCCGAATGTAGAATGAAAGGGAATAGGTTCATGCAACGAAAGGTCACTAAGGCGGTGTTTCCGGTGGCTGGGCTGGGGACGCGGTTTCTGCCGGCGACAAAATCTGTCCCGAAGGAAATCATGACCCTGGTGGACCGTCCGCTGATCCAATATGCGATCGACGAAGCGCGGGCTGCCGGTATTAAGGAATTCATTTTTGTAACGTCGCGCGGCAAGAGCGCACTGGAGGATTATTTCGACACCTCCCCGGAACTCGAAGCATCCCTGCGGAAGAAGGGCAAGGACGAACTGCTTGAGGTGCTCCAGCAGACCAACATGGAAAGCGGTGCCATCGCCTACATCCGCCAGCACCGCGCCCTCGGTCTTGGTCACGCGGTATGGTGTGCTCGCCGGTTGATTGCCGACGAGCCCTTTGCGGTAATCCTGCCGGATGACGTCATCGCGGGAGAGAAGTCCTGCTTGCAGCAAATGGTCGAAGCCTATGAAGAGACCGGCGGCTGCATGGTGGCGGCAATGGAAGTTCCACCGGCAAAGGCTTCGGCCTACGGGATCCTCGATATCGAAAGCGAGGACGGCGCCAAGGTGAAGGTCAAGGCCATGGTCGAGAAGCCCAAGGCAGAGGACGCGCCGTCCAACCTCGCCGTGATCGGTCGCTACATCCTGACGCCGGACGTCATGGAGAACCTCAATCGCATGAAGACCGGCGCGGGTGGTGAGATTCAGCTAACCGATGCCATCGCGGACGAGATCGAGGCCGGACGGGGCGTCTATGGCTACCGCTTCCGCGGCCAGCGCTTCGACTGCGGCTCAAAGGCGGGTTTCCTGCAGGCGACTGTGGCCTTTGGCCTCGCTCGCCCGGATCTTCGCGAGGAGTTCTCCGAATACCTTGCCGAGATGGCAGCATTGAAGAACGCCGCCCAGTAGGGCGGCGCGCGATCTGAACGGACTGGATCACGTCATGACCAAGATCCTTGTCACGGGTGGTGCGGGCTATATCGGCTCGCACGCCTGCAAGGTGCTTGCCCGCGAGGGCTATACCCCAATCGTTTTCGACAACATTTCCACCGGCTGGGAAGAGGCGGTCAAGTTCGGTCCGCTTGAGAAGGGCGATCTTCTGGACCGGGCGCGCCTGGACGAGGTGTTCGCCAAACACAAACCGGATGCGATCATGCATTTCGCCGCCCTGAGTCAGGTCGGCGAGTCGATGCAGGTCCCGGGCTGGTACTGGCGCTCCAACGTTCTGGGTGCGGTAAACCTTTGCGAAGCGGCCGTCGAGGCCGGTTGCGCGAAGTTCATCTTCTCCTCGACCTGCGCCACCTATGGCGATCAGGACGGTGTCGTGCTGGACGAAAACTCGTTGCAGATGCCCATCAACGCCTATGGCGCGTCGAAACGGGCCATTGAGGATATTCTCGCGAATTTCGGCGAGACCTTCGAATTGAAGCACGTGATCTTCCGGTACTTCAACGTCGCGGGTGGCGACGAAGCAGCGGAGATCGGCGAGTTCCACCGGCCCGAGACGCATCTCATCCCGATTGTGCTCGACGCGGTGGACGGCAAGCGGGACAAGCTGACCATCTACGGCACCGACTACGACACGCCAGACGGCACCTGTATTCGTGACTACGTGCACGTGATGGACCTCGTGGAGGCGCATGTTCTGGGTCTGAAGTGGCTGGAAGCCGGCAAAGACAGCCGCGCCTTCAATCTCGGTACCGGCTCCGGCTTCTCGGTGCGGGAAGTCATGAATGCTGCCGGGCAGGTCACCAACCGCCCGGTTCCTTACGAGGAAGGCGACCGGCGGCCCGGCGACGCCACCCGTCTTGTTTCCGGCAGCAGTCGGGCAATCGACGAACTTGGCTGGAAACCGCGCCGTTCGACAATGCCGCAAATGATCGAGGATGCCTGGCGCTGGCATCAAACCGGTCACTACGAGAAGTGATGACCGGGCCGGACGACCGGCCGGGAGTGACCTACCCAGCAATCCCGCCGTGGATGGGATACCGGATGCGGTGGAAGCGGCGACGCCTGCTGTGGCGGGCGATCCACGCACGCCGTGCTCTGCGTCCGGTCGCTGACCGAACGTCGCGGATCAGCGCCAAGGGCGTCCTTGCGTTCACAACCATCCGCGACGAGGCGCAGCGTCTTCCGCACTTCCTGACCCATTATCGCCAACTTGGCGTTTCGCATTTCCTTGTTGTAGACAACGGGAGCGCGGACGGCAGCACAGAATTCCTGGCGGAGCAATCCGATGTCTCCCTGTGGAGCGCCACGGCAAGCTACCGGATGTCACGGTTCGGCATGGATTGGCTCGGCTGGCTGCACTGGCGCTACGGTGGCGGGCACTGGTGCCTCACGGTGGATGCGGACGAACTTCTCGTCTATCCAGGCCACGAGTTGCGCCCGCTTGACACCCTCTGCTCGGGCCTGGAGGCATCCGGAAGACAGGCGATGGGCGCGCTGATGCTAGACCTCTATCCGCAGCGTCCGCTGACAGATGAAGCGTGCCGCGCCCCCGATCCGTTGACGGGCCTCCACTGGTTCGATTCCGGCCCCTACCGCACAAGCCGCCGGCCGCGCGACCACGCATTGAAGGTACAGGGCGGGGTTCGGGAACGGGTGTTCTTTCCCAATGCGCCTGAACGAGGCCCCACGCTCAACAAACTGCCTTTGGTCCGATGGAACCGCAGTTACGTGTATACGAACTCCACCCATGCCATGCTGCCGCCCCGGCTCAACCACGCGTACGACGGGCCGGGTGGCACGGTTTCATCCGGCGTCCTGCTGCATACGAAGTTCGCGCCGGGCATCCTGAAACGCTCGGCCAACGAGAAATCGCGCCGCCAGCATTTCGGCCAACCGCACAGGTTTGACGGGTATTACGACGCGATTCTTCGCCGCCCGTCGCTTTGGTCCGAAAGCTCGATCCGCTACGACAACTGGCAGCAACTGGTGGAACTTGGGCTCATGTCGGAATGACGGGGGCATACCCTTCCGCGTTGTAGGTAAAACGCGACAGTTTACCGCCGCCCCGCCAGCGCGTACCAATGTCTAAAAGCGAAGAGCATAGCGACAGGCACCACTTGACCCGGTTTGAACTCGCACAAATGAAAGCCGCCCGCGCAATTACAATGAAAGCGCCTGTTAACCCGGGGCCGCCATTGTCGCGCCATCGAAGACACGGACCGCCACCCACTTGAGTATCGTCGAGTCATATCGCCTGCGCTTGCGCCGCCAGCGATACCGCCTGCGCGCCCAACGCAAGCGCCGGGAATTGCAGGTTGTTGCCGACCGTACCCACGCAATTCGGCCCGAGGACGTGCTGGCCTTCACCACGCTGCGCAACGAACGGGTGCGCCTGCCGTATTTCCTCGATTACTACCGTCGGCAGGGGATCGGGCATTTCCTGATGGTTGACAACGGGTCTGACGACGGGTCCCGCGCGTTTCTGGCCGAGCAGGACGACGTTTCACTTTGGACCACGTATCACGGCTACAAACGCGCCCGGTATGGCGTGGACTGGCTGAACTGGCTACAGCGCAAGTACGCACACGGCCACTGGACTCTCGTCGTCGACCCGGATGAGTTCTTCGTCTACCCGTTCTGCGACACCCGTCCCATACAGGCATTGACCGGATGGCTGGATACCTGCGGTCTGCGCAGCTTTTCCGCGATGCTGATCGACATGTATCCGAAGGGCCAAATCGGCGCTGAAAGCTATATGGAAGGGCAGGATCCGTTCGAGATCGCGAGTTGGTTCGACAGCGGGAATTATTTCATCTCCCGCAACCCCGAGTACCACAACCTCTGGATCCAGGGTGGCCCGCGTGCACGCGCGTTCTTCGCCGACAATCCGGACGCAGCGCCCTCGCTCAACAAGATCCCGTTGGTGAAGTGGAGGCGGGAATACATCTACCTGCAATCCACCCATATGCTTCTGCCGCGCGGCCTGAACCGTGTCTATGACGACCACGGCGGCGAGAAGACGTCCGGCGCGCTGCTCCACGCCAAGTTCCTCGATACGCTTGCGAACAAGGCCAGCGAGGAACTGGAGCGCAACCAGCATTACGCGGGCGGGCGCGAGTATCGCGCGTATAACGAACATCTGCAGGACGGCGCCGTGCTCTGGAACAAGTGGTCCGAGAAGTACATCAATTGGCGGCAGTTGGAGATTCTCGGACTCATGTCCAAGGGGAACTGGGCGTGACCGTAGGCTTCATCATGCTGGTTCATACCGCGCTCGACCGCGCGGCACAGGTGGCGCGCCACTGGGCCGGAAGCGGCTGTCCGGTGGTAATCCATGCAGATAGCACCATCCCGGCGGCGACCTTTGACGCGTTTCAGGCTGACCTCGCGGGGCACGATAACATCCTTTTCGTCGCGCCCCGCCACCGTTGTGAATGGGGGACCTGGGGTATCGTCGGCGCGACAATCGACGCGTCGGAGCGGATGCTCGCGGCATTTCCAGACGTCACACACGTGTACCTGGCATCCGGCTCCTGTCTGCCACTCCGGCCAGTACCGGAATTGAACGCCTACCTCGCCGCGAGGCCCCATACCGATTTCATAGAATCCGCGACCATTGCCGATGTCGATTGGTCCAAGGGCGGATTCGACAACGAGCGCTTCACCCTTCGCTTTCCCTTTTCGTTCAAGCGGCAGCGCTTCCTGTTCGATCGCTTCGTTGAAGTCCAACGCCGGCTGGGGCTCAGCCGGCCATTGCCCGACGGGCTCGTGCCCCATTTGGGATCGCAATGGTGGTGCCTGACGCGTGCCACCCTGACCAACATCCTTGAGGACAGCAGGCGCGAGGAATACGAGCAGTTTTTTCAAAATGTCTGGATACCCGACGAGAGTTATTTCCAGACACTGGCCCGCAAGCATACGTGGCGGATCGAGAGCCGATCCCTGACGCTTGCGAAGTTCGACTTCCAGGGCAAGCCTCACACGTTCTATGACGACCACCTTCAACTGCTTCGCCGCTCCGATTGCTTCGTCGCGCGAAAAATCTGGCCACAGGCCGACCGCCTCTATTCCAGCCTGCTGTCGAATGACCCGGCGGTCACGAAGAATGCCGAGCCCAATCCTGGCAAGATCGACCGGCTCTTCGCGCAAGCCGCCGAGCGGCGGGTCCGGGGGCGACCCGGCCTCTATATGCAAAGCCGTTTTCCGCGCCACGACCGGGAGAATGGACGATCCTGTGGGCCGTATTCCGTCTTCGAAGGGTTTTCGGACTTGTTCGAGAACTTCGAGAGCTGGCTCAGCAAGACGACGGGGTGCCGCGTTCATGGGCATCTCTATGGTCCCGTACGGGCGGAGTTCGCTGGCGGCGAGGATGTTGCCAATGGATGCCTATCGGACAGTGCCACGCTGCGCGACTACAATCCTTGTGCCTTTCTGACCAATCTCACCTGGGCAACGCGCGGCGAGCGGCAGTGCTTCATGTTCGGCCCCGCCGACAACCAGTATCCGACAGCATTCATGGTTGGCGACCCACATGCGCAGATCTCGGTCATTACCGGCGCCTGGGCGATCGGGTTGTTCCGTGCTCAGATGACGTCCGAAGACGTTCGCAAGGAGGCGGCGCGCCTGCAACGGATCGAGCAGGGCCATGTGAAGACTCTTCGCGCCACCTGGGCCAAGGCCCGTATTCGCATCTGGTCGCTTGCGGAATTTGTCGAGGCACCGATGGACCGCCTGCAGGAAGTTCTCGACGAGATCAGCGGGCGCGGCGCCCGCCGCTTGACCGAGGCTCCGAGGTTGCGGGACCTGACGGGTTTCGGCCAGTTCCTGCAAGAATTGAAGAACGATGGCATGAACCTCCATGTCGCCGGGGACTTCCCGGCCGGGTACGATCCGGCGCCCTTGATCCCGGATCAACACCGCCGCTTCGTGGTGAAGTAGATCATGGCCCGATTTCACGGCTTTGTACTCTTCGCCGAAATGCGAACGGGGTCCAATTACCTGGAAGAGACGCTCAACCTCTTTCCCAGCCTCCAATGCCACGGCGAAGCCTTCAACCCGGAGTTCGTCGGGCAGCCGGGATGGCGCGATCTGTTCGGACTCGACAAGGCCACTCGAGACGCCGACCCACTGGAAATGCTTCGGCGGATTTCACAGAACAGCGAAGGTCTCGGCGGCTTCCGCTTCTTTCACGACCATGACACGCGCGTACTCGACAAGGTCTTGGCCGACCCCCGCATCGCGAAGATCATCCTGCACCGCAATCCGCTCGATGCCTATGTCTCCCTGAAGATTGCCGTCGCAACGGGACAGTGGCGATTGACCGACGCAACCCATCGCAAGAGCGCAAGGGTGAGGTTTGACCCGGCGGAATTCGAAGCCACGTTCGCCCGTCAACAGGAATTCCGAAACCGCGTGCGTCGCGCGCTGCAAGTATCGGGGCAGACGGCGTTTGAATTGAGCTACGAGGACACGGGACATCTCGATGTCGTCAACGGGCTGGCCGCATTTCTGGGTGAAACCCATAAACTCGACGCACTCTCCAACCGCCTGAAGCGACAGAACCCGGCTCCTCTCAGCGAGAAGGTCGAGAACTTCACGGAAATGCAGGCGGCCCTCGCCGAGATGAACCTGAGCGGCCTGACCCATGCCGACGCCGAAGCGTTCCGCCATGCGCCGGCGGTCCAGACTTATCTGGTCAGCCCCCGGACACCGCTCCTGTTCATGCCCCTCAAGGGCGGGCCCACCGAAACGATTTCAGCATGGTTGGCTGCGCTCGACGACGTCGGGCCCGACGAGCTGCGAGGCGATCTCACTCAGAAATCCCTGCGCCAATGGAAGAACCACAACAAGGACGGTCGCAGCTTCACCGTCGTTTCCCACCCGGTCGCCCGTGCGCATTCGGTGTTCTGCCGGTACATTCTTTCTACCGGACCAGGTAGCTTCGCCGCCATTCGGGCGCATCTGCGCGAGGATGTCGGCTTGCCTTTGCCCGAAAACGCGCCAAACGGCAGCTACGAGACACGTGATCACCATGCGGCGTTTCTCGGATTTCTGGAATTCGTCCGGCGCAATCTGTCGGGTCAAACGCGACACCGCACCGATCCGGCGTTTTCGACCCAGGCGAGCCTACTGCAATCCATGGCCGAGTTCCTCGCGCCCGATGTGGTCATTCGCGCCGATCAACTGGATCTTGGGCTGACGCAATTGTGTCAGCAGATTGGGCGGCGCCGGATGCCCGCGCCGCCGCGTAACACCGCCACGGATGTACGTCTCCTCAGCGCGATCTACGATGCGGACGTGGAAGCGGCAGTTCGCGCCGCCTACAACCGGGACTACATGGCCTTTGGCTACCGGAGCTGGTCCGCCGACTGAAACGGCCCTGCGATCCAGTCGTTGACCGGTCAGGCCGCCTGGGACTGCCCCTCCGTCAGAACCGTGTGCAGCGTCGTCGTATCGTCGTTCGCGCGCAGCTTCTCGCAAATCGCCGCGTTGCGCATCGTGCGAGAGATCAGCGCCAATGCCTTGAGATGGTCCACGCCCGAATTCTCGGGCGCGAACAGCGCGAAGACAAGATCCACGGGCTGGCGATCGACCGCGTTGAAGTCGATCGGCCGTTCGAGTCGGAAGAACACCCCGTGGACCTCATCCGCATCGGCCAGACGGGCATGCGGCAGGGCTATGCCATGGCCGACGCCAGTCGGCCCCAGGCTTTCCCGCTCCAGCAACGCATCGAGCGCCGCGTCGGCGTTAAGCCCATAGGCCGACCCTGCCGTATCGCTGAGACGCTGGAACAGCCGTTTCTTGCTGCTCGCATCCGATATCACCTTCACGGCGTCAGGTTTCAGGATGCTCGAAAGGTCCATAGTCCCTCCACTTGCCCCAGCTTGTGTTCAGGATGAATCAGCTTTGATCCGACGGATCGATCCAACCAATGTTGCCGTCCTCGCGGCGGTAGACCACGTTGACGCTCGTCTTGCCTTCGGGATGAAAGACCAGAACCGGTGCGCCGGCGAGTTCCATCTGCATGACGGCCTCGCCCACGGACAGGCTGGGGATCTGGGTCTCCATCTCGGCAATTATCATCGGCTGGAGCGTTTCAGGTTCCTGCTCGCCGACCCCATCCTCCGATGCGGCGAGGATATACGAGGCAGCGCCGAAGACTTCAACCGGCTCCTTGCGATCCTTGTAGTGGTCCTTTAGCCGACGCTTGTAGCGGCGAAGCTGCTTCTCAAGCTTCTCGCGGCAATCGTCGAAAGCCGCATAGATCTCGGACGCGCGCCCACTGGCCTTTGCGTTCAGGCCGGTCGAGAGGTGGACCGTCGTCTCGCAATGATACTCGTGACCGCGCTTCGAAAAGATCACCTGCGCGTCGGTGGGACGCTCCGCGTACTTCCCGACGGATTCGCCGAGTTCCGCTTTGACATGGGTCGAGAGGGATTCTCCGATGTCGATCTGGTGACCACTGATCTGATAGCGCATTTCGCCTCCTTAGGTTGGAGTTAGAGGTTCGCTCTCCTAGCGGAGAGCGACGCCGGATGAAAAGCTGAAAAACGCGAGGGGGCTTGGCTGGTCCGCCTCACTGTGTCGTCCCGAATGGGAACGAGACGGATGAGGCGGTAACTTGTAAGCAGTATGCTGTAGCATTCTTCTCATTTGGCGACGGTTCGACGCGCGATGTCAACGTCCGCGTGACGAAGAATCGTGCCGAACCCGCAGCCTGATTGCAGCCTATGCACAGCAAGGCGTCATTGATCCGTATCAATACGCGTGATTTGGGCGGCCAAGCGCGGAGTGAACGCAACGCCATGCAATCGCAGCGAGTTCAACCGATACGGAAATTCTGCCCCAGGTAGACGCGACGCACGTTCTCGTCGCGCACCACATCCTCGGCCGTGCCACTCATGAGCACCTTGCCATCGTGAAGGATGTAGGCCCTGTCCACGATCTCCAACGTCTCGCGCACGTTGTGATCGGTGATCAGCACGCCGATCCCCCGGTTTTTCAGGTCCATCACGAGATGACGGATGTCGCCAACGGAAATCGGGTCGACGCCCGCGAAGGGCTCGTCCAGCAGCAGGTAATTCGGCTCCGCCGCAAGACATCGGGCGATTTCCACCCGTCGGCGTTCGCCGCCCGAAAGCGAAAGTGCCGAGGCGCGCCGCAGATGCTCGATGCCGAACTCGGACAACAGGTCTTCCAGACGCTCACGCCGCTTGTGCCGGTCACGCACGGCAATCTCGAGAATCGCCATGATATTGTCTTCGACCGACAGCCCACGGAAGATCGACACCTCCTGCGGGAGGTATCCGATGCCGAACTTCGCCCGGCGATACATCGGCAGAGTCGTTACGTCCCGGCCATCGAGCTGCACCAGTCCGGATTCCGGCGTCACCAACCCGGCGATGGAATAGAAGCACGTGGTTTTTCCCGAGCCGTTTGGCCCGAGCAACGCCACCACCTCTCCGCGTTGCAGCTCCAGCGTGACGTCATGGATCACCGGTCGACGCCGGTAGCTCTTGCGGAGTTGCACCACCTGGAGTCCGGATGAACCCGGTGCCACTGTCAGCCCACGTTCCGACCGGCTCATTGAGCCTCGTCCGCCTGCTGTGCGTCCTGCGTTTTGAACACGACGCGCACCCGGCCCTCCATCACCCCGGTCCCTGTTTCCAGATTGACCGTCAGCTTCTCACCAGCCATTGCGTTCTCGCCCTGGGTGAGCAGCACGTCGCCAGTCAACACCACGACGCCCGATTCGATCGTGTAGACGGCCTCCTGCCCCTCGGCGGCCTCGCTGCCGTTGACCAACGTGACGCCGCCGGTGGCATGCAGGCGCTTGATTTCCGTCTCTCCGGTATCGTTTTCGCCATACTCCACGTCGACGACCTCGCCGGTCAGCCGCATCTCGCCTTGGCCCACGACGACGTTGCCGGTGAAAACGGCACGCCCGTCTGACTGGCTCACATCAAGCTGGTCTGCCGTGATCTCGACGGGCAGCGAGCTATCGTGGTCCGCCCCTCCAAAGCCGATGGAGGCCCCCTGCGCAAACACAGGTGTGGCAAACAGAAGAAAAACCGCGGCACGCGGCAGGGAGCGGAAAATCACGAAAACACCCTATTGGTTTTGCGGCACGTATATCAGTTTCACACCGTCCTTGAAAACCACGCGCACGTCACCGCGATCCGATCCTTCCTGCGTGACCTCCATACGTCCGGCGTCTATCCGGCCGAGCGGCCCTTCGGCAGTGACCACGCCAGGTGCTTCCATGTCAGTGCGGTCGAGCGCGGCGCGCAATTGCTCTGTATCAATCGTGAAACCGGTCGAGGTCGCGACGCGTACGTTCCCGTGCAAATGCGCCTGTGACTCGTCGGAATACACCGTTCCCGCATCCGCGCGCATGGTGATTGTGCCATCGTCGCCAGTCTCGAACCGCCCGCGAACCTGCACTGCGTCCACGACGCTCGCCTTGCTGTCGCGCGGGGTGGCTGTCTCCGCCGACAGGTTGATGGCACGGCCATCCTCTGTGAGACCGGCGAACTCCGGCCCTTCGACGCGTTGTTCGCTGGCCATTTCTTCGAGATCTTTCTCCGAGAATGGCAACGTCGCGTCCGGATCGCCTGTTCTCGCCACGAGGAACAATGTGGACAGCAACGCAAGCGCCGCCAGCGGCAAGATCACCTTGAGCCATGCGACGACGTGCGAATGAAGGTTGTCGCGTGCTGCCATCGGCTCAGGCGACGCCGGCGCGCAGGCAATCGTGAATATGCAGGATACCTTCGGCGCGACCATCGCCGTCCGGCGCGACGACGAAAAGACAGGTGATCTTGCGCGCGTTCATTTCCGCCAGCGCCTCTCCAGCGAGGGCATCGGGCCCGATGGTGCACGGATCGGCGGTCATCACCTCGCCGGCGCTGTGATCCAGCAGGCCCGCCATGTGCCGGCGCAGGTCGCCATCGGTAACGACACCCGCAAGCTGGCCGTTGGAGTCGGTCACCCCGACAACGCCAAATCCCTTTTGCGTCATCACCAGCAGCGTCTCTTGCATCGGAGTTTCCCGCCGCACCAACGGCAAGGCCTCGCCGCCGTGCATCAGGTCTCGCACACGGGCCAGTTGCGCGCCGAGTTTGCCGCCCGGGTGGAAGTCGCGGAAGTCGGCGGGAGTAAACTGCCGTCGCTCCATTAGCGCGATCGCCAACGCATCGCCCAGCGCGAGCGTAAGCGTTGTCGAGATCGATGGCACAATTCCCGCACCGCAGGCTTCCCCGAGCGCGGGGATCTGCAGTTGCAGGTCAGCCTGGGTCATCAAGGTGCTGTCCGGACGACTCGATAGGCCGATGAGCGGTATTGCAAACCGCCGGGTGAAGGCCAGAAGGTTCGCCAGTTCCGGCGCCTCCCCGGAGTTGGAAATCGCAAGCACGACGTCGCCACGGGTCAGCATCCCGAGGTCGCCATGACTTGCCTCGGCGGGATGAACGAAATGCGCCGGCGTGCCCGTACTGGCCAACGTTGCCGCCACCTTGCGCCCGATATGGCCGGACTTGCCTATTCCGCTGACAATGACCCGACCTGTCGCGGCAAGGATCATCTCGACCGCGGCGTCGAATCTATCGTCCAGATTCTCTGCGAGAGCGTCGAGTGCCCGCGCTTCGTCCAGGATCACCCTGCGTCCGACGGCCTGGAGGGACAACGTTTCGCTCATCTCAATGGGCAAAGATGTCTGTCTCCGGCCATCCCGTAAGGTCGAGCCTCGCGCGCATGGGCAGGAACTCGAAGCAGGCCTTGGCGAGTTCGGCGCGACCCTCTCGTGCCAGACGCCGATCCAGCTCCGCGCGCAGGCGGTGCAGGTAGAGCACGTCGGAGGCGGCATATTCCATTTGTGCCGTTGTCAGTTCCGCCGCCCCCCAATCGCTCGATTGCTGCTGCTTGGAGAGGTCCACGTCGATCAGTTCCTGACAGAGGTTCTTTAGCCCATGCCTGTCGGTATAGGTCCGCACGAGCTTTGAGGCGATTTTGGTGCAATAGACGGGGGCAGCGAGCGCGCCGAATGCATGGTAGAGCGCCGCGATGTCGAACCGCCCGAAATGGAAGAGTTTCAGCACATTCGCATCGGCCAGCATCCGAGAGAGATTCGGCGCTTCGGTCTGGCCGCGCGCGATCTGCACGAGATGGGCATGTCCGTCGCCGGACGAGAGCTGCACCAGGCAGAGCCGGTCGCGATGGGGCTCCAGCCCCATCGTCTCGCAGTCGATAGCCACCTCGGACCCAAGATCCAGCGTGTCAGGAAGATCATTGGCGTGAATATGAATCGCCATCGGACTGGCCCTTTTGTGTGCGTTTGGGCCGAAATACGGTCACGACGAACGGAATTCAATGGCGCCCCGAAGTCGGGGCGCCAAACTCACGCACTGACCCTCGGTCAGTTCGCGGCGATCTGTATGTCCGGAACCGCGTCGCCAATGACGAGATACTCGCCAACGGCGCTACATCCCGGGATCGCGAGCTTGAGACTGATTTCAGACATGCCGGTGCCGTGAGCCTGCTGCAGTGTCTGTGCCGAAACACGGCGGCCGCAGGTCTCGGGCGTGACTTCCGCCTCTATGGAGATCCGAACAGCGCCGGTCTCCCGGGCATCGGCTGCCGGGAAGGAGTACACCTCGCTCACCCAGCCGGCGGGTACGCTGTCCCGCCCAAGCCGTGTGAGAAAGCCTGCGTTGACCTCAAGGGCACGACCCGGTGTATGAGCCGCGCCGGCATGCACGTGTCCGGCATCTCCGTAGTCGGCACCGAACTCGAACGCATGCAACTGCAGGCCGGTTTGCCCCTGCCATTGGAGCGCCACCCGCTCATAGGTGTTCGCGTCGGGAACGTCTGCGACCGCTTCCAGAGTCTCGCCGTCGCCGAAGGTCAGCACGAAGGCGGCGGACACACTGAGTGCAGGAACAGTGGCTTCCAACGTTCCGTCGGGTGCGACTGTTTCGGTGAACCGCAGTGCTCCGTGGCGCACTGTGGCCACCTGCCCACCCTGGCAGGGCGCACTGAGCGACAGGCGCACGGTTGCGGCGGGACCAGGTGTTGCAGTCAACGACGTTTCACAACGAAGCCCGAAGGAATTGAAATCCTCGGTTTCGGCGAGCGATGCAATGTCAGGACCGGTGTCGGACACAGGCGTACGATCGGCAAAGGCCGCAGGCGCAGGGCGCTCAAGCGCGACGACCACCGGCTCGGCGGGAAGCGCGAGGTCTGGCAGCGTTTCGCCGGATCGCTCGATTGAGGCGACGGGTTGCGACATCGCCGGCGCATCTTTTTCCGGCAGCGCCAGAAACCGTGCCGCCAGGGCGTTCCCGTTTTGCATTGTGTAACCCGTGGCAAGCGCCACGAAGAAGACCGATCCGGCTGTTGCCACGCGCCGCACGTTCGTCATCACTGCCTCCGCTCTTTGACGGTTGCTTTGACGTTAGGAAAGGAAATGGGCAGGGACGTGGCGGCTTGCGGGCCGAATCCGGTCACAATAACCGGTTGCTAAGCCTACAGTTTGATGCAGCTTTTTCCGGCACCCGCTATATTATGGGCGGGTGTCCAGATGCTGTAGCCAACTCAGAATTGCCCGTGACAGTGTTTGAACTTCTTGCCGGACCCACAGGGGCACGGATCATTCCGCCCCGGATCTCCCCATGTCGTGGGATCGTTTTCGTCGAATCCCTCCACGAGCGGTGTCGTTTCTGCTGCTTGCGCGGCGGCCGCAGGCTCCGCGGCACCACTGGATTTGGCCTTCATCGCCTTTTCCATGGCTTGCTGCTGCGCCAGCATTTGCTGCATCATCGCCTGCTGCTCTTCCTGGGTCAGCGGTCGCACCTGGCTCAGTTTCTTGCTGACTTCCTCACGCAACCCATCAAGCATCCCCTCGAAAAGCTGGAACGCCTCGTTCTTGTACTCGTTGAGCGGATCGCGTTGCGCATATCCACGGAAGCCCACGACGGAGCGAAGATGTTCCAGCGTCAGCAGATGCTCCCGCCATTTCGAGTCGATTGTCTGCAGCAGGACCTGCTTTTCGATCTGGCGCATGTTCTCCGGGCCAAAGTCCACGGCTTTCTGCGCCATGAACTCGTCGGATGACTTGTAGAGGCGCTCACGCACGTCGTCGTCGTCCACACCTTCCTCTTCGGCCCAGGCAATCACGGGAACATCGATTCCGACGTGCTCGATCACCGACGCATAGAGCTTTTCCGTTTCCCATTGGTCGGCATAGCTCTTCTTCGGCATGAACTGATCGACCAGATCGTCGATGACCTGGTGACGCATGTCCTGCACAATCTCGGAGAGGTCCTCGGCCTCCATGATCTCCCGACGCTGGCCGAAGATAACCTTCCGCTGGTCATTCATGACATCGTCGAACTTCAGAAGCTGCTTGCGGATGTCGAAGTTACGTCCTTCGACCTTCGCCTGCGCGCGCTCCAGCGACTTGTTCACCCACGGGTGAACGATGGCCTCGCCTTCCTCCATGCCGAGCTTTCCGAGCATATTGTCGAGCCGTTCGGAGCCGAAGATGCGCATCAGGTCATCTTCGAGGCTCAGGAAGAAGCAGGAGCGCCCCGGGTCGCCCTGCCGGCCCGACCGGCCGCGGAGTTGGTTGTCGATCCTGCGACTCTCGTGGCGCTCGGTCGCCAGAACGAACAGCCCGCCTGCCTCCTTAACCGCCTCTTCGTCGCTCTGGTGACGCGCCTCTATCTCGGCGCGAATCTGTTCCGGATCGGCCTCCGGACTCGCGGCGATGGCCTCCATCACCTTGAATTCCACGTTGCCGCCCAATTTGATATCGGTACCCCGGCCGGCCATGTTGGTCGCGATGGTCACGGCACCCAGCTTGCCGGCGTCAGCGACGATCTGTGCTTCCTGCTCGTGCTGCCGCGCGTTCAGGACATTGTGCTTCAACCCTTCGGTCTGGAGCATCTGGCTCAGCAGTTCGGATTTCTCGATGGAGGTCGTCCCTACAAGGACGGGCTGCCCCTTCTCATTCGCCTTGCGAATTGCCTCGATCACGGCCGCGAACTTTTCTCGACCCGTCCGGTAGACCTGATCGTGATCGTCCGTGCGTGCAATGGGCAGGTTGGTAGGCACCTCGACCACGCCGAGACCGTAGATTTCCTGGAATTCTTCCGCCTCGGTCAGCGCTGTACCGGTCATGCCGGATAGTTTGTCGTAGAGCCGGAAATAGTTTTGGAAGGTGACGGAAGCCAGCGTCACGTTCTCAGGCTGGATTTCGCAGCCTTCCTTGGCCTCGATCGCCTGATGCAGCCCGTCGCTCAGGCGCCGGCCATGCATCATTCGCCCGGTGAATTCGTCGATCAGCACCACATCGCCGTCTCGGACGATGTAATCCTTGTCCTTCTGGAAGAGTTTGTGCGCCTTCAGCCCCTGATTGACGTGATGAACAATCGTCGTGCTTTCGGGATCGTAAAGGTTTTGTCCCTCGGGCAGGATGTCGTAGGTGCGCAGGCGCTCTTCGAGGAATTCATTGCCCTCGTCGGTGTAGGTGACGTTTTTCGTCTTTTCGTCCAGCGTGTAATGGCTGTCTTGAAGCTCCGGAATGATCTTGTCGATTGTCCGGTAGAGTTCCGACCGGTCCTGGCTCGGCCCCGAGATGATTAGCGGCGTGCGCGCTTCGTCGACCAGAATCGAGTCTACTTCGTCGACAATGGCGAAGTTGTGGTACTTCTGGCAGACGTCCTTTAGCTCGGACTTCATGTTGTCGCGCAGATAGTCAAAGCCAAGTTCATTGTTCGTCGCATAAGTCACGTCGCAACCATAGGCGCCAAGCTTCTCGGCCTCGGGTTGCTGAGGATAGACAACCCCGCAGGTCATTCCGAGCTGCGTGTAGACCTTGCCCATCCACTCAGCGTCACGCTTGGCAAGGTAATCGTTCACGGTCACGATATGCACGCCTTGACCACCGAGCGCGTTGAGATAGGCCGGGAAGGTGGCGACAAGCGTCTTGCCTTCGCCCGTCTTCATCTCCGAGATATTGCCCTCGTGCAGGAAGATACCGCCCATGAGCTGCACGTCGAAAGCGCGCAGGCCGAGCGCCCGCTTGGCCGCCTCCCGGCAGTTCGCGAAAGCCTCCGGCAACAGGTTGTCGAGAGCCTCGCCACCTCGGACACGTTCCTGAAGCTCATGCGTCTTCTCGATGATCTGCTCATCGGAAAGCGCTTCGTATTCCGGCTCCAGCGCGTTTATCTGGTCGATGACGGGACGGGTTGCCTTGATCTTCCGGTCATTCGGTGTCCCGAAGACCTTTTTCGCGATCGTTCCAATACCCAGCATGTGTGCTCCGCCTTGACGCTTTCGTGTGAGAGGATGCCTTGTCGACCCCTGCGCGCATCGTTACCAAGCATTCAACGAAGAGCCGTCCGCCTCTCGGACCATGCGGGATGTAAGGGCGTGCCAATGGAGTGTCAACGCCGCGGAGGAGCGCGGCCGATCAGGAGCCATTCAAGATGCGTACGACCAACAAAACCTGGGTTGCCGGGCTGATCATTGCGGCATGTGCCGCTGCGCCCGCGCTGGCCGAGGACGTAACGGCGGACACGGTCGTGGCAACCGTCGGCGGAACGGAGATCACCGTGGGCCATATGATTGTCGCGCGGACCGCTTTGCCGGCGCAATACCAACAGGTTGAAGCCTCGCTTCTGTTCGAGGGCATACTCGATCAACTCGTGCAGCAGAACGCGCTGGCCCTGTCACTGGGCGACGACGTGACACGCGCCACCGAGCTATCGATCGACAATCAGACCTCCGGCTTGCTAGCGGGCGAAGCCCTGGGCAAGGTGCTGAAGGAAGCGATCACAGAAGAGGCCCTGGCTGCTGCCTATTCGGCGAAATTCGACGACGCCGACCCCGAAACCGAGTACCACGCCGCCCACATCCTTGTGGAAACCGAGGAAGCTGCTCAGGAGATCAAGTCCGAACTCGACGGCGGCGCAGATTTCGCGACACTCGCGAAAGAGAAGTCCACCGGGCCGTCCGGACCGAATGGCGGGGAGCTGGGCTGGTTCGGCAAGGGGATGATGGTACCTGAGTTCGAGGCAGCCGTTATGGCTTTGGAACCCGGGCAGGTGTCCGATCCGGTCCAGACCCAGTTCGGCTGGCATGTTGTAGTCCTCAATGACACTCGGGTTGCCGAAGCCCCGACCATCGACGAGGTCCGCGACGAACTCGCAGCCGAGATCGAGAACAAGGTCGTGGCGGAAACCCTTGACGAGGTGCTGTCCAAGACCGAGGTCGTCAAGAGCGAGGTCGAGATCGACCCGGAGGTGATCAACAACATCGACCTCGTCGCGAACTGATCGCGCAGCCCTGGAGACTCCGATGGCCGGAACGTCGCCCCTCTCTCCGCTCGCGCCGGAGCGGTTTCCCGATCTGCCTGTTATTGCCGGTGTGGAGTTCGCGGCAGTGGCGGCCGGCGTGCGCTACAGCGATCGGAAGGATGTCATGCTGGCGCGCCTTGCGCCTGGCAGCTCCGTGGCAGGGGTATTCACCCGCTCGGCAACCCGATCGGCACCGGTCCTCGATTGCCAGGCCAAGCTTGCCGCGGGAACGGATGCGGAGGCAGGCGCGGCCATCCTTGTCAACTCCGGCAACGCGAATGCCTTCACGGGTGCGGCCGGCGACGGCTCCGTTTCGGCAATCTGCGACGCGGTAGCTGCCGCAGCCGGGGTACCGTCGTCGCGGGTTTTCACCGCGTCGACCGGGGTAATCGGCGAACGTCTCCCGCATGACCGGATCGTCAAACAGATGGCGAACTTGGTCACGTCCCTTGCGCCGGGCGCCATCGAGCTTGCCGCTGAGGCCATCCGTACGACGGATACCTTTGCCAAGGGAGCGGGCGCGGTGGTCGACACGCCCGCTGGCCAGATCCGCATTGCGGGAATCGCCAAGGGCTCCGGCATGATCGCGCCGGACATGGCGACGATGCTCGTCTATGTTTTCACCGACGCGACGGTACCACCGCCGATCTTGCAGTCCCTGCTTGCCGCCCATTGCGATGTGACTTTCAACGCGATCACCGTGGATGGCGATACCTCGACGTCCGACTCGCTCATGCTGACGGCAACCGGACAGGGCGGTGTTTCGATCACCACCACGTCGAGCCCGGAGTACAACGCATTTTCCGAGGCGCTGCATGGCGTCATGCGCGACCTGGCGCACCAGGTTGTCCGCGACGGAGAAGGTGCGACCAAGTTCCTGGAAGTGCGTGTCACCGGTGCTGCCAGTGCTACCGACGCCAAACGCGCCGCTATGGCTATTGCCAACTCACCTTTGGTGAAGACAGCCCTGGCCGGAGAGGATCCCAACTGGGGCCGAGTGGTTATGGCCATCGGCAAATCCGGCGCAAAGGCGGACCGGGACCGGCTGAGCATTCGCTTCGGCGATATCCTGGTTGCGGAGCAAGGCTGGGTGGCCGAAAGCTATTCCGAGGAGGCCGGCGCCGCCTACATGAAAGCGCCGGAACTGTGCCTCTCGGTGGACCTCGGGGTCGGTGATGAGGAATTCACTGCCTGGACCTGCGATCTCACGCACGGCTACATCACGATCAACGCGGACTACCGGTCTTGAAGAGCGTTCTCGTCTCGGCGGTCGCCCTCGTTGACAGGGATGGTCGGGTCTTGCTGGCGCAGAGGCCGGAAGGAAAGTCCATGGCAGGGCTGTGGGAGTTTCCCGGCGGCAAGGTCGAATCCGGAGAAACGCCCGAAGCCGCGTTGATTCGGGAACTCCACGAGGAACTGGGAATCGGTACGTGGGCGTCCTGTCTCGCGCCGTTGACGTTTGCCAGCCACAGCTACGAAAGCTTTCATCTCCTGATGCCGTTGTTCATCTGCCGAAAGTGGGAAGGCACGCCAAGGTCCAGGGAAAACCAGGCGCTGAAATGGGTGCGACCGGAGAATTTGCGCGATTTTCCAATGCCTGAGGCGGACATACCGCTCATTCCGCACTTGCGGGAGTGGCTCTAGACTGGCCCTATCCGGTCAACAATATGCTGAAGATTTCAGCTACTTTTTCCCGTTTGTGATAAATTTAACGGTGATTTTTGTAACAGATTTTAATATTCTGTGATCCGCACGACACAGGGAAGGAGACACCACTCAATGCTGCGGACCATAACCATCGGCGCTCACAGTTCCGTTCAGGGCGTTTTCGTTCAAGATCTCAAGGACGGGCGCATTCTGGTGCGCGTAGGCGATCGCACCTACACAGGCAATCCGGTTACCTACAAGAAAGCCGCATGACGGCTGGTCTAAGACAAGCGCACCCCAAAATCGATTAAGGGCGGCCCATCCTCTTGGCCGCCCTATCTTTTTGTCTGTTCGCAGACGCGAAGGGTCAGAGTGTGCGTTCGACCTCTTCGCGCTCGAATATCTCGATGACATCACCCTGGCGAATGTCGTCGTAGTTCTCGAAGGCCATCCCGCACTCCTGACCAGACTGCACCTCGGCAACCTCGTCCTTGAAGCGCTTGAGCGTCTTCAGCGTGCCTTCGTGGATCACGACGTCGTCGCGCAGCAGACGGACACCGGCAGACCGGCGAGCGACGCCTTCGGTAACCAGACACCCCGCCACCTTGCCGACACCGGAAACCTTGAAGACTTCCTTGATCTCGGCATAGCCGATGAAATTCTCGCGGACTTCGGCAGAAAGCAGGCCGGAAGCGGCTGCCTTCACATCGTCAACGAGGTCATAGATCACCGAGTAGTAGCGGATCTCCACGCCCTTCTGGTTCGCCGCAGCACGTGCAGGAGCATTTGCACGGACGTTGAAACCGATAACCGGCGCACCGCTGGCTTCCGCGAGGCCAATATCGGATTCGGTAATCGCGCCCACGGCCGAGTGAAGCAGGCGAACGCGCACCTCCTCGTTCCCGATCTTGTCCATCGCCTGCGCAATCGCTTCGGCAGAGCCCTGAACGTCGGCCTTCACGAGGATCGGAAGCTCCTGAACATTCTCGTCCTGCTTCGCTTTGGCCAGCAGCTGGTCGAGCGTTGCAGCAGCACCGGCGGCCGCGCGTTTATCCTTCGCGGCCTGTTCGCGATATTCCGCGATCTCGCGCGCCTGCGCCTCGGTGTCCACGACGTTGAGCACATCGCCCGCCTCCGGCGTCCCGTTGAGGCCGAGCACCTCGACCGGCACGGACGGCCCGGCTTCCTTGACACGGTTCCCCTTGTCATCGACCAGCGCACGGACCTTGCCCCATTGCTCACCGACAACGAAGATATCGCCCTGCTTGAGGGTACCGTTCTGAACGAGAACGGTCGCAACCGGGCCGCGGCCCACATCGAGTTGCGCCTCGATCACCGCACCCTGTGCAGCGCGGTTCGGGTTGGCCTTGAGCTCCAGGATTTCCGACTGAAGCGCGATGGCTTCCAGCAATTCGTCCAGGCCCTGCCCGGAGATCGCCGAAACCTCAACGTCCTGAACCTCGCCCGACATCTGCTCCACGATCACCTCGTGCTGCAGGAGGTCGGTCCGCACTTTGTTCGGATCGGCTTCCGGTTTGTCGATCTTGTTGATCGCAACGATCATCGGTACTTCGGCCGCCTTGGCATGGTTGATGGCCTCAACCGTCTGCGGCATTACCGCGTCGTCGGCCGCGACCACGAGCACGACGATATCCGTCACCTGTGCACCGCGAGCGCGCATGGAGGTGAAGGCCGCGTGACCGGGCGTATCGAGGAATGACAGGATCTGGCCGCTGTCGGTCTTCACCTGATAGGCGCCGATGTGTTGCGTAATGCCCCCGGCTTCTCCGGACACCACCTTGGCGTGGCGGATCGCATCCAGCAACGACGTCTTGCCGTGGTCGACGTGCCCCATAACGGTCACGACTGGCGGACGCGGACGAAGATCCTCGTCCTTGTCCTCGACCGTGTCGATGACGTCTTCCACATCTGCGTCGGACACGCGCACGACCTTGTGGCCGAACTCCTCGACGATCAGTTCCGCGGTGTCGGCATCGATCGACTGGTTCTGGGTCACCATCATGCCGTTCTGCATAAGCGCCTTGACCACGTCGGCCACGCGCTCCGCCATCCGGTTTGCAAGTTCCGAAACAACGATGGTTTCGGGGACCTGAACGTCGCGGACAACCTTTTCGCGGTTTTCGGCACCACCAAGCGCTTTCTGACGTGCGCGCTCCTGCTTGCGCTTCATGGAAGCGAGCGAACGCTGCCGGCCGCCCTCACCACCCGAAAGGGCCTGGTTGAGGGTCAACTTGCCGGAACGCCGGCCGTCCTCTCGCCCTTTGCCACGGTTCTCGCGCTGGCGATCCTCGCGGTCGTTCTTGCGCGGTGTTGCATCCGGTTTAGTGAAGTTCCGCTGCGGGCCGGTGGCCTCACCCGGCTTTGGCGACGCCGCCGCGGGTTCCGCAGCTTTTTCGGTGCTCGCCTTCTTCGCGGAGGCACGCGCTTCGCGCTCGCGCTTGGCAGCTTCTTCCGCCTCACGCTTCTTGCGCTCTTCTTCCTCAGCCTTCGCCTTCAGCGCCTCTTCGCGTTCGCGCTCCTCGCGTTCCTTGGCCTCCGCCTCGGCACGCCGGCGCTCACGCTCTTCCTCTCGGCGCTTCTCTTCCTCGGCGCGTGCCTGAGCCTCTTCGGCCTCGCGGGCCTTGGCGGCCTGCAGAGCCTTCAGACGACGCTCCATCTCCGCATCCGAGATTCCTGCCGGACGGCGCGACGGATCTCCGCCGGCCGCGCCACCGCCGCCCTTGCCTGCGCCAGGTTTCGGCACCACGACCCGCTTGCGCTTCGTTTCGACCACGACGTTCTTCGTACGTCCGTGGCTGAAGCTCTGCTTCACGGAGCCAGAGCGCGGTCCGCCCTTCAGGCCCAGGGTCTTTTTGCCGTCATTGTCGCTCATGCGATACCATCGTCCTTTCCGGGGCCGTTTGCCCCGATATTGCCGCGCAGGCCGGAGAGCCGTGTAGCGTCCTCTACGACGCGAGTCGTGAGTCCTCCGGCACACAGCGCCGCGTGTATTACATGGTCTCGACCAAAGGACAAACCGATTTCGTCGGCCGTCAGACAGTCGAAAGTGGCACCTTCCTCTTCAGGCAGGCGCAATTTGCTCTTTCCGCGGGCCGATCCGTCCGAGGCTTGAATCAAAGCCACCGCAGATCCCGCCTGGATCATCGCCCGCGCCTTCTCGTAACCGGCAACGGCCAGACCGGCCTTACGTGCCAGCGACAGCAAGTCCGTGACCCGGCGTGCAAGCCCCGCCTCGACAGCGCAAACGAGCCCGTCCTGCACCTGGACCTGCCGCTTTGCACCACGGCTGAACAGGCGTTTCGCCACCGCCGTCTCAAGCGCGGCCCGGTCTGCGGAAACCCAGATTCCGCGGCCCGGAAGCTTGCCCGCAAGGTCTGGCACGATCTCGTCACCGGGGCCGACAACGAAACGGATCAGTTCCGCCTTCGGCTTGACCGCACGCGTGGCGATGCAGCGCCGCTCCGCCACCTCCCGCGTTTCAACCTGCCCGCCGCGCCCCAAGGCCCGTCACCAAACCGGCGCCTGAGATCAGGCGCCGACCTCCTCGGCTTCGCCGTCGGTCTCTTCGTCGGCTTCGGTCTCGAGATCAGCCGGATCGACCCAGCCGAGTTGAATACGTGCTGTCATCACCATGTCCTGTGCCTCGCCAAGCGAGACATCAAACTTCTCCAGCACCCCATCATCCTTGATGCGTTCGCCCTCGACGGTCGTCCAGCCGCCGGCCAGTTCCCAGTCGGCGCAGGTCGCGAAGTCTTCCAAAGTCTTCACACCGTCCTCAGCAAGCGCCTCGATCATTTGGGGCGTGAGACCCTCGAAATCAATAAGGCTCTGCTCGACACCCATCTCGCGGGCCCGCTCCAGGGCCTTCCGGTTGATTTCGTCGATGTGGTCACGGGCACGGGCTTGAAGCTCGTTCGCGGTGTCCTCGTCCACGCCGTCGATCACCAGAAGCTCGTCGATCTCCACGTAGGCGACTTCCTCGAGGCTCGTGAAACCTTCAGACACCAGCAACTGGGCGAAGAATTCGTCGAGATCGAGCGTGTCCATGAAGAGTTGCGTGCGCTCCTCGAATTCCTTCTGGCGGCGCTGGCTTTCCTCTTCCTCGGTCATGATGTCGATGTCGAGCCCGGTCAACTGGCTTGCCAACCGCACGTTCTGACCGCGCCGGCCGATGGCAAGGCTGAGTTGCTCGTCCGGCACCACAACCTCGATACGCTCGGCCTCCTCGTCGAGCACAACCTTGGAGACCTCGGCCGGTTGCAACGCATTGACCAGGAAGGTCGGCACATCCTCGTTCCACGGGATGATGTCGATCTTCTCGCCCTGCAACTCGTTCACCACCGCCTGCACACGGGAGCCGCGCATACCCACGCAGGCACCCACAGGGTCGATGGAGCCGTCGTAGGACACCACGGCAATCTTCGCGCGGCTGCCCGGATCGCGTGCCACCGCCTTGATCTCGATGATGCCGTCGTAAATCTCCGGCACTTCCATCTTGAACAGCTCGGCCATGAACTCCGGTGCCGTGCGGCTCAGGAAGATCTGCGGTCCACGGGCTTCGCGGCGCACATCCTTGATGTAGCAACGAATACGGTCGCCATTGCGGTAGCTCTCGCGGCCGATCTTCTCGTTGCGGCGCAGGATCCCCTCGCCACGACCGATATCGACGATGACGTTGCCGTATTCCTCGCGTTTGACGACCCCATTGATAATCGTGCCCGCGCGATCCTTGAATTCCTCGTACTGGCGATCCCGCTCGGCCTCACGCACCTTCTGCAGGATGACCTGCTTGGCTGATTGCGCGGCGATCCGGCCCATCTCGACGGGGGGCACTTCGTCCGTGATCACGTCGCCAACCTTCGGGTCGTCAAGATACTGCTTTGCCTGCTGGACCGTCAGTTCCGCCTGGTAGTTCTCCAGCTCTTCGTCCTCGACCACCGTACGCACTCGGGTAAAGGTCGCCCGGCCCGTCTTGCGGTCGATGGAGACACGAATGTCCATCTCAGAGCCGTAGCGCGACTTCGCCGCCCGCGCGAGGCTTTCCTCCATCGCTTCGATTACCAGCTCCGGTTCGATCATCTTTTCGCGGGCCACAGCCTCGGCGGTCTGCAGCAACTCAAGCTGGTTGGCGGATGTGATGGCCATCTCTTCTTGGTCCTCTCTTACGAGTTCTCTGCGGCGCCGTCCTCGGGCGCCAAAACGGTCTCTATTTCGTCGAACTGGGCTTCGTCGATGTCGCCGGAATGCTTGCGCTGGCTCAGCATCTCACGAATCAGGTCGTCGGTGAGCACAAGCTTCGCATCCGAAAGCCATTCGAACTGGAGCCCGATCAATACCGGCCCGCCTTCATGGTCGATCTCGATCAGGACTTCGCCGTCTTCGACGCCCTTCAACTCACCCTTGAAGCGGCGCCGGCCGTCGATCAGCTCATGGGTCTCCAGCTTGGCCTCGTACCCCTCCCAGGTCTCGAAATCCTTCAGCCGGGTCAACGGACGGTCAATCCCGGGGCTCGATACTTCCAGCGTGTAATTGTCTTCGATCGGGTCCTCGACATCCATCACCGCGCTCACCGCGGTAGATATCTCGGCGCAATCATCGACCTCGATGCCACCGTCGGGCTTCTCGGCCATGATCTGCAGAGTCTTGGTCTTGCCCGACATAAGGCGGATACGCACCAACTCGTACCCCATCCCCTCGATGACGGGCGACAGAATCTCAGCCAGACGCTGGTCCATGTTGGTTTTTGCGATCAGGTCGGTCACGATTGTTCCAAACACAAAAAAACGGGCGCGCGGCCCGTCGATCTTTCCCGGTGGAGCTTTCGGGTTGCCCCGACAGCGCCGCTGTTGGATGCGCATATACGCACTGGCAGAGCATTCCGCAAGCCCTCGTCGCGGGAACTTGGCGGATATGGTGGTTTCGCTCTAGTCTGCCTGGGTTGGGCGCCGGAGGACTTCATGGATCACTACATCAACGCAATCGCTATCTGCATACTGGCGTTCTGCTTCTTCTCGGCGCGTTTGGCCAGGGCTGGCGTCACAATGCCAATGGTGTTCCTCACGGTCGGCGTCGCAATCGGAGTTACGGGGCTCGATTTGGAACCGGGCGCGGCGACCACGTTTCACACGCTTGCCGAATTGACCTTGGCACTGCTGCTGTTTGCCGACGCGACGCTCCTCAACCGGGAGGCGATGCGCGCAATCGGAAACTGGACCGCGCGCATGCTGCTGATCGGATTGCCGCTGGCTATCGCTTTCGGGAGCCTGGCAAACTGGATCCTGTTGCCGGATTGGCCGCTGTGGGAGATTTGCCTGCTAGCAGCACTCCTTGCACCGACCGACGCCGCACTCGGGCAATCCATCAAGTCGAATAACGCGATCCCGCAGAAACTCCGTGATACGCTGAACGCAGAAAGCGGCCTGAACGACGGGTTGGCACTGCCGTTTGTGATCTTCTTTGCCAGCCTCGCGGCTGGCGGACACGACGAGCCGGAAACGCGCCTAATAACAAGCGTCGTGGTGCAGATCGGGCTTGGCGGGCTGATCGGGTTGGCGGGCGGATGGATCGCGGGAAAACTGCGCGGGGCAGCCGAAACGCGCCAGTTGATGGATCACGCGTTGGAAGGCGTCGCCACGCTCGCACTTGTAGGCACGGTCTTTTTCAGCGCCGAGCATCTTGGCGGAAACTCCTTCGTGGCGGTTTTCGCGGCCGGATTTGCCTATGGCGTCACGGCCGGAGCCCCTGCGGGACATGCGCGGGAATTCATCGAGAGCGATGGCCAGTTCCTCGCGATCATGAGTTTCTTCTTTATCGGCGCCATCTTTGTTCCTGCCGCACTCAGCATTCTCGACATCCGGCTGCTGACCGTCTTCGCCGTGTCGCTTCTCGTGGTGCGCCCGGTTGCAATCTGGGTGTCCCTCGCCGGTACAGACGCCACGCCAAACGAGCGCGTGTTCTTCGGTTGGTTCGGACCGCGCGGGCTGGCGACCGCGCTCTTCGCCGTTTTCGTCATCGTCGACTTTGGACAGTTGCAGAACGGCCAGGAAATCCTCGTCGCGGCAATTGCTTCCGTGCTTGTCTCTGCCTTTGCCCATGGGATCACCGCCCGTTGGGCACCGGAGATCTTCAAGCTCGGAGATGTCGCGGCGAGTACCCGCGTGTAGCGTAGCAAGGCCAGGGTGCCGGCGATCTGGGCTAGAACCCCAGCCGCCCCGCGATCCGGCGAACCGAATCAGTCACTCTCACAAGTTCGGAGGTGATACCGGGCTCAGTCAGTGCGTGCCCGGCCATTCCCACCATGCGCAATTCACCGCGCGACCAGCGTTCGGTGAGCTTCCAAGCGGATGCCGGTGGGCAGATCATGTCGTACCGCCCCTGCACCACCGTGCCCGGGATGTGCGATATCAACGACATGTCCTCAAGAATGCGACCGTCGCGCTCCAACCAACCGAGATTCCGAAAGTAGTGGTTTTCCAGCCGCGCAAAGGCGCGGGCGTAGTCCGGCGGGCTGTCGGTTCCGGGGCCTTCGTGAGACATCGCCGCGAGTGCATTTTCCCAGGTTGCCCACGCCCGCGCAAATCGCACCTGCACCGAGCGGTCATTGCCGAAGAGGCGCCGCGCAAAACCTTCGATCACGTCGCCGCGCTCGCTCTCCGGCAGCAGGCCGGTGAAACGCTGCCACTGCTCGGGAAAAAACGCGCCTGCACCACCGCCGTAGAACCACGTCAACTCAGCCCGCGTCATCAGGAAAACGCCGCGCAGGATCAGGTAGGCCGCACGGTCGGGATGCGTCTGCGCGTAGATCAGAGCCAGCGTTGCGCCCCAACTGCCGCCGAACACGACCCAGCGGTCGATTCCGAGTTCCTCGCGGATCAGTTCCATATCCGCCACGAGGTGCCATGTCGTGTTCGCTTCCACGCTGGCATGGGGTCGCGACCGTCCGCAGCCTCGCTGATCGAAAAGCACGATACGATAGTCGTTCGGGTCGAAGAACCGGCGCATCGCCGGGCTGCACCCACCGCCGGGACCGCCATGGAGCACGACGACCGGTAGCCCGTCGGGGTTGCCGCACTGTTCGACGTAGACCCTGTGGCCATCGCCGACGTCCAACACCCGCTGGTCAAACGGCGCCAGTGGCGGATAGAGAAAGTCCTGTGCGCTTTTGTGATCTGCGACCCTGTCCATGAGAGAGCTATATAGCGGACGGTAGGACGGCGCCACGCCCTATCCGCGCCATGATGAAGGAGCTGCCGATGACCCCGACCCAGACCACCGTCGACCCCGCCGAGGTTGCCAAGTTCGAGGCAATGGCGGCCGAGTGGTGGGATCCAACGGGTAAGTTCAAGCCCCTGCACATGCTCAACCCGACCCGTCTCGACTACATCACCCGCCAAATCGCGGCGGAATTCGACCGGGATCTGTCGGCCGACGCTCCTTTCGAAGGGTTGCGGCTCCTCGATATCGGATGCGGCGGCGGGCTTCTGAGCGAGCCCATGGCACGGCTTGGTGCAACGGTTGTGGGCGCCGACGCCGCGCAGCGGAACATCCCTGTGGCGCAAATTCATGCGGAGCAGTCCGGACTCGAGATCGACTACCGCTGTATCACTGCGGAAGAGCTCGCCGCGAACGGAGAGCAATTTGACGTGGTCCTGAACATGGAGGTGGTGGAACACGTCGCCGACCCTCTGGCCTATCTGACCGCCTGCCAGCAACTGCTGAAGCCCGGCGGGCTGATGATCTGTTCGACCATCAACCGCAACGCAAAGAGCTTTGCGATGGCGATCATCGGAGCCGAATGGGTGATGCGGTGGCTGCCTAAGGGCACGCATGAATGGGCGAAATTCATCACACCGGACGAATTGAAGGATCTTTTCGTCAAGGCCGGCCTGACACCCGAGGATGCCACCGGCTTCGTCTTCAACCCGGTAACATGGACGTGGTCGCTGTCGCCGACCGACCTGTCGGTGAACTACGTGACCGCTTCGACCAAACCCGCCTAGCGGCCCGGCACTAAGGTCAGGTCAACGGATAGCTTGCAAGTTCGGTATGCACCGCCGGGCCGCGCCCCAGGTCTGACCGGAAAAGCGTGAACGCCTCTACCTCGAAGGCCGGCGGCCGCAGGAGCGCGTGACTTTCGAGGAAGCGGCCCAGACGCGCCGCCTCGTCGCGGTTCGGCGGCCGGTTGATGCGCGCAAGCGTGATGTGAGGACGATACCGTTCGCGCGCAAGGACGATGCCAGCGGCTGCAACCTTGCCGCGCACCGTCGCGTGCAGTTCCATCAATGGGTCGCTCCGGCGCAGGGTCGCGGCGAGGATCTTTGGTTTGCGACCGCCAAAATGGTCCATTCCGTCGATCTGCAACGAGAAACGCGCCCCGGTGATCTCCGACAACCTTTCGTGAACCGCCACGACCTCACCATCGGAAAGCTCGTCGAGAAACGCCAGAGTGAGGTGCAGATTCTCCGGCGGTGCGGGGCGGCCCACCGGTGTCCCCTCGGCGATCGAAACGAGCGATTCGCGGATATGTTCAGGAACGGCGATTGCCACGAAACAGCGCATCTTGACGTGCCGCGACCTCAGATCTCACCCAGGCGTTCCCGCAACTCGCGCAGAATCGGCAACGCCTGGCGGACTCGTTCCGGCCCGATCTCCTGCACGACGTCGCCGATAATTGGGGCAACGGCCGCAATCGCCGCTTCCCGCGCAGCGCGCCCCGACGGGCTGATGGAAACGAATTTCCGGCGCGCATCCTCCCAATCCGGGCGGATATGGACGTGGCCCGCCCACTCCAGCTTGTTCAGTGTGTTGGTCATTGCCCCGCGCGTGAGGTGAAAGGCCTGAGCGAGTTGCGCGGGCGTGCGCTCCTCGTTCAATCGCGCAAGATGGTTGAGGACCGAGAACTGACTCAACTCCATTCCCTTGGGTAACGCCTTGGTCAAGCGGGTATGGGCGAGCTGGTCGATGGTGAATATCTCACTGAAAAGCGCCACCGCAAGGCTGTCGGTCTGTTGGCTCATCAGGGCCCCCCGAATTCGCGGTCGTGGCGCAGAGAGGGGACACGTGCGCGCGCTTCCGCAACGGCCGCCATGTCCAGGTCAAGATATGTGATCCCCGGATCTTCCCCGCCATCGGCCAGCACTTCTCCCCATGGAGAGACCGCAAGGCTGTGCCCGTATGTCCGCCGCGCCCGGCCACGCTGCGCCTGATGCGTGCCGCATTGCGCCGGTGCCAGCACGAAGGCGCCACACTCGATGGCCCGCGCCTGAAGCAGCGCACGCCAGTGCACAGCACCGGTGATGGGTGAAAAGGCAGAGGGAACTGTCAGGATCTGCGCACCGCCCTGCGCAAGACGCCGGTAGAGATGCGGAAAACGGATATCATAGCAGATCGACATTCCGACGACGCCAAAGGGAGGATAGGCGCAGACCGCCTCGGCGCCCGGCCGGTACCCCGCCGATTCGCGATAGGTTTCGCTATCGGACACGTCCACGTCGAACATGTGGATCTTGTCATACCGTGCCACGACACCGCCGGTTGGATCGATCAGGAAGGATCTGTTTGCGAAACGCCCATCGTCATCGTCTGTGGCGAGCGCCAACGACCCGATCAGCAACCAGATACCGTGGCGTGCTGCCGTGTCGCGTAGCCCGTCGAGCGTGATGTCGTCCTCTTCGCTCCGCAGAACGTGGCGCTGCCAGGTTCGACTGGCCGACAAGCAATTCGTAACCTCCGGCGTTAAAACGAACCCGGCCCCGTCGGCGGCGGCGCGATCAATCATCGCCCGCGTAACCGGCAGGTTTTCCTCCGGCTCGTCGGTCACGTTGAGTTGCAGCAGGGCAGTTCGCATGACGTGGTCCGGGCTCAGGCAGCGGCGTTGAGAAGTGGGTCGAGCTTGCCCGCGCGCTCCAGCGCGTAGAGTTCGTCGCAGCCGCCAACATGGGTATCGCCAATGAAGATCTGCGGAACGGTATATCCACCGCGGGCACGCGCAGTCATCTCCTGCCGGCGCTCGGGCGCGGCGGCGACATCGATCTCGGTAAACGTCACGTCTTTGTTCGCCAACAGGCGCTTGGCCGAGTGGCAGTAACCGCAGAGCGGCGTCGTGTAGATTTCAACTGGTTGCATGAAGATCTCCGGGAGTATCGGGCGGAGCCTACCCGTCCTTGACCACGCGCGCCAGTGCCAGAACGTCCACGTCCGCTGCGCCGGCTGCAAGGCAGGCATCGGCACAGGCCGCAAGTGTCGCGCCGGAGGTCAGCACGTCGTCTATCAGGAGCACCTTGCAATCACGCAACCGCTCTCTGTGCCGCGGGTGAACCGCAATCGCGCCATCCAGGTTCTGAAACCGCTGGTCCCGACCACGCCCTTCCTGCGTACCCGTGTGCCGCGTACGCCGTAATATGTCCGGACAGGCCTCCAGTTTCGTCTGCGCCGCCAGCGCCCGCGCAAGCAGAGCGGATTGATTGTATCGACGCCGAAAGAGGCGCCGCCAATGGAGGGGAACCGGCACGATCAGGGTGCCCGGCGCGAGAAGATCGCGCCCGGCCCTGGCCATCCAGCGGGCGGCCGGACGCGCAAGCTCGGTCCGGTCGCCATGCTTGAAGCCGAGCACGAGCCGCCGCCCACTTCCACGGTAGATCATTGCAGCCCGCCCTCGCGACCACGGCCGGACAATGGAAAGGCAGTCGTCGCAAAGAACCCGACCGCCGGGATCCTCACCCGGCAACGGCGCGCCGCATGCGTCGCAGACCAGACCCGAAATGAAAAACGTGTCCCGCCAGCACGGACCGCACAGACCATCTTCGGTGCCCAGTACCTCGTTGCAGGCAAGGCAATGGGGGGGATAGATTGTGCGAAGCGTTGCCTGCAGCGCCGCCCGCACAATCACACCTGCCTGCTTCTTCCTAACCTGCCCAACCATGACTCGACCCCGACTGACCGACCGAGCGGCGCTGAGCCGCGCTCGCACCCGCGCCCGGAAAACTCCGGGCGGAATGGCCGATTTCCTTCATCGGACGGCCGCCGACGAAATGCAGGAAAGACTGGAACTGGTTAACAGGAGCTTTACGAATGCGGTCGTGGTCTCCGGTTTCCCCGAGTTGTGGGCGGACCTGATGCCGCAGGCCCGACAGATCCCCGACACCGAAGTACTGGATCTGGAACCGGGCGCGCATGATCTTGTGGTTCACGCCCTTGCGCTCCACTGGGCCGATGACCCGGTGGGGCAGCTCGTTCAGGCGAGGCATGCGCTGAGGCCCGACGGATTTTTTCTGGGTTGCCTGTTTGGCGGAGAGACGCTGTCCGAGCTGCGCACGACCCTTGCAAAGGCAGAATCCGCCGAGATGGGCGGCCTGTCGCCGCGGGTCGCACCGATGGGCGAGATTCGCGACGTCGGCGCACTCATGCAACGCGCAGGCTTCGCGCTGCCGGTTGCAGATTCGGTTCCGCTGACCGCAACCTACGAAACAGCGTTTCACCTGATGCGCGACCTGCGTGCCATGGGCGAAACCAATGCACTGGCGGCACGCCATAGGGCACTCGCGCCGAGACGCCTGTTCCTGCATATGGCCGAGGACTACGCCGCCCGCTATCCGGTCGATGGCGCGCGCATCGCCGCGACATTCGAGCTCATTTTTCTTGCAGGCTGGGCGCCGGCCGCCTCACAGCCGCAACCATTGCGCCCGGGCTCGGCCGCCACGCGGCTGGCCGATGCTCTTGGAACCCAGGAAATTGGACCGGACGATGTTGGCACGCCGCCGTCACCGGATGGGTCCGATTGACGAATTGCCCACACCTCTTATCTCGTCACGTAGAAGCCTATCTCAGCCAGGAAAAGACATGACCGACCATCTCCCCGCCGACCATCCCCCGGTGCAACCTGAGAAAATCGGTGTTCTTCTGGCGAATCTGGGGACACCGGACGATACGGACTATTGGTCTATGCGCCGGTACCTCAGCGAATTCCTGTCCGATCAGCGGGTCATCGACTACCCGAAGTGGAAATGGCAGCCCCTCCTGCAACTCATCATCCTTTCCAAACGGCCCTTCAGTTCCGGCGCGGCCTACAGGTCCATCTGGAACGAAGAAAAGAACGAAAGCCCGATGATGACCATCACTCGAGACCAGACAGCGGGAATCGCGGCAGAGATGACCGCACGCTTCGGAGATCGGGTCGTGGTGGACTTCTGCATGCGCTACGGCAACCCCTCAACCAAATCGAAGGTTCGGTCGCTGATCGAACAGGGCTGCCGCCGTATCCTCTTCTTCCCGCTCTATCCGCAGTATGCCGGTGCAACTTCCGCTACGGCAAACGATCAGTTCTTCCGCGCGTTGATGGATGAGAAGTGGCAGCCGACGGTTCGCATCGTGCCACCCTATTTCGAAGAGCCCACCTACGTTGATGCGCTGGCGCAATCGGTCGAACGCGCCTACGGCGCCTTGGAGCAGAAACCCGATATGCTGGTTTGCTCCTATCAT
Organism: Tropicimonas marinistellae; assembly: GCF_001509585.1. Taxonomy (GTDB): domain Bacteria; phylum Pseudomonadota; class Alphaproteobacteria; order Rhodobacterales; family Rhodobacteraceae; genus Tropicimonas; species Tropicimonas marinistellae. The sequence continues at coordinate 61,285 of NZ_LNCI01000008.1, forward strand.
GGCCTGCCCCAGCGCTACCTCATGGAAGGCGATCCATACCATTGTCAGTGCCAGAAGACGACGCGGCTGCTGAAGGAAAGGCTAGGCATATCGGATGAGGCGATTACCACCACGTTCCAGAGCCAGTTCGGTCCCGAGGAATGGCTCCGGCCGTACACGGTCGAACACGTTGCGGAACTGGCGCGCGCCGGAAAGAAACGAATTGCCGTGATCGCGCCTGCATTCTCGGCCGATTGCATCGAGACGCTTGAGGAGATCAACGAGGAAATCCGGGAGAGTTTCGAGGAGGCAGGCGGCGAAAGCTTCACCTACATCCCTTGCCTCAACGACGATGCTGCGCACGTGTCTGCGCTGAGCGATGTCATTGAGACCAACCTCAAGGGCTGGATCGAGCCTGCATGACGCGGGATCAAGAAAGCTCATTGGTGCCGTGACCGAAACGACGGGATCGTATCGTCCGGCGTCGACGTTTCAGAAATGAAAAAAGGCGGGTGTTGTGACCCGCCTTTTTCCAAATTCTGATCGCGTATCGAATCAGGAGCTGGCGGCAGCCGCACCGATCACGATGAAGATCAGAAGCGGAATCCACAGTCCGCCGCCGGACGTGCCGGTGTCTTCTTCGATGATGACCGGCTCGATGACCGGCTCTTCGTAGCCACCCGCGAAGGTGGCGGTCGCAGCCAGCGAAAGAGCAGCGGCGAGAGCAAGCTTCTTCATGTTAACCTCCAGTTTCCGCACGGACGCAATTAGTGAGGACGCCCGCGCCCCAAATAGTACCTCGTGATCAATTCCTTGCAGAGACTCTGGCATTTGGCAATTGTTCACAGAGACGCCCCATCGCCGCCGCGTCAATGTCGTCAAATAAGCAACACCTGCGTGCCCGAAGTTGTCAGAGAAAAAAGCTCGGCAATATGCTCATTGTAGAGGCCGATACAGCCGTTCGACGATGGCCGTCCGATCTTGCGCGTATCGTGGGTTCCGTGGATCCGATAGTACTTCCAGCCCAAGTACAACGCATGGGTGCCGAGCGGGTTGTCGGGGCCCGGCGGCACGAAATCAGGCCATTCCGGATTTCGCTTCTTCATCGACGGCGTCGGCGCCCAGGACGGCCCCTCGACCTTGCGGATCACGCTCGTCCGGCCGCGCCGGGTCAGTTCCTCCGAGATCGGAACGCTCGTGGGATAGACCTTGTAGATTGTCTGATCCGACGACCAGAAGTGCAACGCGCGGGAGTCGATATCCACAAGGATCGCGCCGTTCGCAGTGGACGAGAAATACGGCTGCCAATTCCTCGCCAGGAAACCGCCGATATTGCGTCGCACCGACGCGTCGTTCTCCCGCACTGGCTCGAATACGGTCGTCTGTGCGTAGGCCGGTGCCGCGAGCATTCCAAGGGCTGACGCAGCTCCTGCCCGCAAGAACCGGCGGCGGTTCAATGTCTGATTTGTCGAATCTCTCATTTCTTCCTCATAAGGGGCATCCGCCATCCTCGGTCGGCGGGATTGTATTGCGCGAATGCCCCGGTCGCAATTCAAAGCGTCGGGAGGTTGCGACGGCTGCGCGAAGTGTTTGAACCATCGCCGGCTTGCAGCTAGACGAAAGGGAACCAAAACCTCACGGCCAAATTCATGACCCGAACCACCCTCCTGTCCGTTCTACTTGGTATTCTGCTAGCGGCCTGTAGCCCGACGCCTTCCAGTGTCGACGGACAGAAGATCTATCGGATTTCTGCCGGTGACACCGCTGAAATCCAGTATCGAATGCTGGATTCAGTCAACAGCCTCCGGACCGCGGCGGGGATTCCCTCCGTTCAGCTGGACTCGCAGCTCAATGCCGCCGCGGCGACACATGCACGGGACATGTCGCTGCAGAATCGTCCCTGGAACTTCGGATCGGACGGCTCTTCCCCCATCACCCGCGTCGCCCGCACCGGGTATCCCGGTTCGTTCCGTGGCCAGGCCTTTGCCGAGAGTTACGAGAGCGAACTCGAGACGTTGTCGGCCTGGATGGATTCTCCATGGAGCACGATCATCATGGATCCAGACGCGCGCGATCTCGGCTTCTCCTGGTATCAGGAGCGGAACGGCAAGATCTGGTGGGTTCTCGTGACCGGCGCCTGACGGCGTGAACAAAAACCGTTCTCATCCATGAAACGGAAACTGGACGTCAGGCGTAGATGTCGATTGGCGTTCCGTTGCGGACCATGGCGTAGATACTCTCCATTTCTCGATCCTTTACTGCGATGCAGCCGGCGGTCCAATCCCGGCCACGCGGGTCTTCCGGTCGCCGATCGCCATGGATGAAAATATCGCCGCCCGGGTCGCGCCCGAGCGCGGAGGCGTAGGCGACGTCCTCCGCATTGGGATAGGAAATACCCAACGACAGGTGAAACGAGCTGTTCGGGTTGCGCCGATCGATCAGATAGGTTCCCTCCGGCGTCTTTCCATCGCCACGAAACCGTTTCGGACCATCGGCGTCACCCAGATGAACCTGGTAATCCGCCAGGAGAATCCGGCCGTGGAACAGGTAAAGCTTGCGCCGCTGCTTCACAACCTGGACGCGCGTCACCTGTGGTCCGTCGTATCGTTTGAACTTGCTCGAACAGCCTGCGAGCGCAAATGCGGCGCCACCGGCCAGAAGTGCCCGTCTCGGAACGTACATGCCTGCCTTGTCCCTTTGTTTGTTTTGCCGCGAACTATAGCAGATTCCGGCAAATGGTGAAGGGAACGAATGGCGCGGTACGTGTTCACATTTTGCCCGATCCCGCCTTTTCGGACGGAGCTACACCCGGTTCGACCTGACCCGCCGCCTGCAACCGACGCTCGATTGATTCCAGCCGGGCCAGAACCTCGTCGCGGTAGGCATCGGTCTGCGCAGTGTCCTCCTCGTGATGCGCATCCTGCATGGAGTTCACGATCAGACCCACGAGCAGGTTCACCACCGCGAAGGTCGTCATCAAAATGAAGGGCACGAAGAAAACCCAGGCGCGCGGATGCACCTCCATCACGGGCCGGACGATACCCATCGACCAGGATTCCAGCGTCATGATCTGGAAGAGCGAATAGGCCGAGCGCCCAAGAGACCCGAACCATTCCGGAAAGTCGGCGCCGAAGAGCTTCGTCGCCATCACCGATCCAATGTAGAACACCAGCGCCATCAGCAGGAAGACCGACCCCATCCCGGGCAACGCAGAAATGAACCCCTCTACCACCCGGCGCAGCCTTGGCAGCGCGGAGATGACACGCAGCACCCGGAGAATTCGCAGTGCTCGCAAGACCGACAGGGTATGTGCGCCCGGGATCAGCGAGATTCCGACGATGGCAAAATCGAAGAGGTTCCATCCGTTTCGGAAGAAGTTCCAGCGGTAGGCCACGAGCTTGGCAGCGATCTCCGCCACAAAGATCGACAGGCACAGATTATCCAGAAAGATTATCAGCCCGCCGGCGCGATCCATCACCGCTGGATAGGTTTCAAGCCCCAGCAGTATGGCGTTGAAAATTATTACGCCGATCACGAAATTTCGGATGCTCTGGCGCTCCAGCCAGGCCGTCAGGGTATCACGCATACAATTTCCTTCGGGGCGCGTTGCCATTCAGGCGCCGATATGGCCTCGCGATAGTCGCGCCGCAAGTTCCACGTGCACCGACCAGCGAAACTGGTCCACGACCCGCACCCAATCGAGGCGGAATCCTGCGCGGATGAGCGCGGCAGCGTCACGCGCGAACGTGACAGGATTGCAGGAAACCGCCGCAACAACAGGCACGTTCGACGCAGCAATCTGATCGATCTGCGCGGCGGCCCCGGCGCGGGGCGGGTCGATCACAACGGCATCGAACCGGTTGAGTTCCTCGGCCAGGAGAGGTCGGCGGAACAGATCACGCACGTCTGCGCTCACCGGTTTGAGACCGTCCGCCCGGCGCCAACCCTCTGTCAGCGCCTCTGTAAGCGGAACGAGGCCTTCAACGGCGTGAACCTCCGCCCCGCGTGCAAGCGGCAGCGCAAAAGTGCCGCATCCGGCGAACAGATCCGCGATCCGCGCCGCGTTGCCCACCGCTTCACGGACGGACGCCCGCAGTGCGGCTTCTCCATCCACGGTTGCCTGCAGAAATGCGCCGGGAGGCGGCGACACGGTGATTCCGTCGAAATCCACCGTCGGCGCGGTCCGCATCGCCACCAGTTCGGTGTCCCACGTCAGCCGAGAAAGAGAGTGCCGGCCAACGATTGCGCCCAGTTCGGCCCGCAGCGCCATGTCGAGCGGTTTACCCCCCGTGACGAAAACGTCCGGCCCCTCCGAGGCGGCCGTCACGGTGAGATCAAGTTCGCCCTTGCGCGAGCTTCCGATGCGGACGATGTCCTCGAGCGCCGGTCGGACCCGCAGCAATTCAGGGTCCAGCAACGTACACTCGGGTACATTCGTCACGGCGTTCGAGGCGCGCGCGTGAAACCCGACCAGAACTCCCTTTTTCGTGCGGCGGCCAGAGAAAACAGCGCGCCTGCGGGACTGCGGCGGGGATGTATGCATCGGGCGGAACTCTGCATCGAGCCCCTGCGCGGCGAGAGCGGTGTGTACAATCTCTTGCTTCCATTTGGCGACAAACCCGTCGTCGGCATGTTGGACCGAACAACCGCCGCACGCGCTGTAGTGCGGACATGGCGGTCTAACGCGGTGAGGAGACGGGCGCAGGATGCGCGGATCGAGCATCTGCCCATTCACGACGGCCCCCTGCACGGCCTCGCCCGGCAAGGTACGTGGAACGTAGATCGGGCCGGGTGCGATTCCGTCGCCACGATGGCCAAGGCGTTCGATTTCGACATCGTGGTTCATTGAGCGCATCCGATACAGCGTTGTTCACCCGCAGGAAAATGCAGCGTTCCCATTTAGCCTGCGCGAGCGGTGCTGACCAGCGGCTCGCACCCACCACGCGGTTGGATTCACTCCGCTGCGTCTGCGATGTTGAGAAACCCGCCTGATTGCCGCTGCCAGAAACGTGCGTAGAGCCCGCCCAAGGCCAGTAGTTCTGCGTGCGTGCCCTCCTCGGCAATCCGCCCGTGGTCGAGCACAACGATCCGATCCATGCGCGCGATGGTGGAGAGCCGGTGTGCAATGGCGAGTACGGTCTTGCCCTCCATCAGCCGCTCCAGCGCGGCTTGAATTTGCGCCTCGACCTCCGAGTCGAGCGCGGAGGTCGCTTCGTCCAGCACGAGAATGGGCGCATCCTTGAGGATTGCGCGGGCCAGGGCAATCCGCTGGCGCTGGCCACCGGAGAGGCGGACGCCACGCTCGCCGAGATGCGCGTCATACCCCTCTCGACCGCGGTAGTCCTGCAGATCGAGGATGAAGTCGTGTGCCTCAGCCCTTTGCGCGGCACTCACCATTTCCACTTCGCTGGCTTCGGGCCGGCCGTAGAGCAGGTTGTCGCGCGCAGAGCGATTGAACATCTCCGTTTCCTGCGTGACCATGCCGATCTGGCGGCGCATGCTGTCCTGCGTAACATGGCGAATGTCGTGCCCGTCGATCAGCACGGATCCCTCTTCGGGGTCGTGCAACCGCAACAGCAGCGAAACGAGCGTCGATTTACCCGCGCCGGACGCCCCGACAAGCCCGACCTTTTCGCCGGGCCTGAGCGTCAGCGACAGCCCGTCGATACCGCCCACCTCCCGGCCATAGGTAAAGCGCACGTTATCAAAGGTGACTTCGCCCTTGACGGGCGGCAGTTCCACGGCTCCGACCGTGTCGACCAGATCGTGCGGCGGAGTGAGGGTGCGGATACCGTCCTCAACCTCGCCGACATTGGCGTAGATGCCCATCATCGCGAAACTCACCCAGCCCGTCATCTGGGCAATGCGTATGGCGATCGTACCCGCAGCAGTGATGTCGCCCGCGGTCGCCGCGCCCTGCGACCAGAGATAGAGCGAGCCGCCGATGAGCAGCACCGGGAGCAACCCCGCGAGCGCCATGAGCATCGTGCGGAACTGAGTCGCCATCACGCCGAAATGTATCGCCATCTCGCGGAAGCTGCCCATCGCATCCAGCGCTTCGCTATCCTCCCGGCCAACATGGGCAAAAAGCTTGACCGTCTTGATGTTGGTGATCGTGTCCACGACCTGCCCCGAGACCATCGCCCGCGCTGCCGCCCGTTCCTTGGACCTTCCGCGAACGCGCGGCAGGAACCAGGAGATCAACAACAGGTAGAGCGCAAGCCAGATCGACAGCGCCATGGCCACCCGCCAGTCGATGGACGTCAACAGCAGCGCCGAGCCAATCAGGGACGCCAGGGCGAAGAAGATGACGTTAATGACTTCCGAGACGACATCCGTCACAGCGCGCGCAGTCTGCATCTGCTTCTGCGCGATCCGACCCGCGAAATCGTTGTCGAAGAAGGTGACCGACTGCCCCATGGTCCAGCGGTGCAGTCGCGAGAGCACAAGCGGCATCACGTTCGGCTGTACGACCATCGCGTTTGCCGCTGCCGAAGCGCCGAAGGCAACAGGGCGAAACAGAACGAAGAAAGCGACGGCAGCAATCAGCAGCGGCAGATTTCCGGAAAAGAAATCCGCCGGGCCTGTCTCCAGCGCCGTGTCTATGATCCGCCCAAGCAACAGCGCACTGAAAACCTCCATCGTACCCACGATGGAAGACAGGAGCCCCGCCGCCAGCATCACTGGCAAGCTCCCCCGCAGGCACCAGAACATAAACGGCAGCAATCGGCGCGGCGGCGGGCCGTCGGCGCGCGCGAAGGCGTCGATAAGATCGGGGAGTTTCATTCGGCCGCCTCCGGCTTGTCTGGCACCATGCCAATGAACCCACCCGACTGGCGCTCCCAAAAACGCGCGTAGAGCCCACCTCGCGCCAGAAGTGCCGCGTGGGTGCCCTGCTCGACGATGTGACCCCCATCGAGGACGAGAATCCGATCCATCCGGGCAATGGTTGACAGTCGGTGCGCAATGGCGATCACCGTCTTGCCTTCCATGACGCCGTACAGCGTATCCTGAATGGCTGCTTCGACTTCGGAATCCAGAGCCGACGTGGCTTCGTCGAGCACAAGAATCGGCGCATCTTTGAGGATCACACGCGCCAGCGCGATCCGTTGCCGTTGCCCGCCGGAAAGCTTCACACCGCGTTCGCCAACCCGCGCAAGGTAACCGGAATTGCCCTCCATATCCGTCAATTCATGGATGAACTCATCGGCCGCCGCCCTCTTCGCCGCGGCGATCATCTCGGCCTCGCTCGCCTCGGGTCGGCCGTAGAGAATGTTCTCGGCGATGGACCGGTGCAGCAAAGCGGTGTCCTGCTGCACCATACCAACCTGTCGGCGCAGGCTCTCCTGACTCACCTGGGTCACATCCTGTCCGTCAACGAGTATCCGCCCGCTTTCGGGGTCGTAGAACCGCAGAAGCAGCTTCACCAGCGTGGACTTTCCGGCGCCCGACCGGCCGATCAAACCAACCTTTTCGCCAGGTTCGATGTTCAGCGACAGGCGGTCCAGACCGCCCGCGCCGCGACCGTAGTGATGGCTGACCTCCTCGAAAGCGATCCGCCCCTCGCCAAGTACGAGCGCCGGCGCGCCCGGAACATCCGTTAGCCCGATGGGTTGAGCAATCGTCTCCATCCCCTCGGCCACCACGCCCAGGTTGCGGAAAAAGGACGACACCGCCCACATGATCCAGCCGGTCATCGCGTTCAACCGGAGTGTCAGCGCCGTCGCCGCCGCCACCACGCCAACGCTGGCTGCGCCCTGCATCCACAGCGCGACACACCAGCCAACGACCCCGACGATCAGCCAGCCGTTCAGAACCGTCAGAGAGATGTCCATGACCGTGTAGATCCGCATCTCCTTGCGGAAGGTCCGACGGGTCTCTTCGATCGCTTCCTTGGCATAGTCCAGTTCGCGGTCGTGATGCGCGAACATCTTGACCGAGTGGATGTTGGTATAGCTGTCGACGACCCGGCCCGTAACCTCGCTGCGGGCATCCGATGCCGCCTTTGATGCCGGACCGACGCGGGTGATGGTCCAGTGTAGAAGCACGCCGTAGAGCGCAAACCATGCCAGCAACGGCAGCACCAACCGCCCGTCTGCGTCCGCCAGCAGCACGGCAGCACCCACCAGATAGGCGAGCGCGAACGTCATCGCGTCGAAGATCTGGAACATCGACTCGTTGGCGGCCGGAGGTGTCTGCATGATCCGGTTGGCGATACGGCCGGCGAAATCGTTCTCGAACCAGCCGACCGACTGGCGCAACACGTGGCGGTGCGCCCGCCACCGGATGAGCGTGCCGAAGTTCGGCATCAGCCCGTTGTTGAGCACCAGCACATCAAGTGCCTGGAGGACCGGACGCAGCACAAGGATAAAGAGCGCGATCCCAATCAGCTCCCAGCGATGCGCCGACCAGACATCCGCAGGGGTGTTGCGGGAAAGGATGTCGACGATCCGACCCATGTAGTGAATGAGCCCAATCTCCACCGCCGCCACGAGAACCGAGAGCACCGCTGCAAGTGCAAACCATCTCTTGAACGGCTGCGCATACGCCCAGAGAAAGGGCCACAGCCGCTGTGGCGGAGTGTCGGTCTCCTCATAGGGCGTATAAGGGTCGACGATGTTTTCGAAGCGTCGAAACATCGGGGTTTCCTTGGGGAACGATGGGGCGGTGTCTAGAAACCCCCTGTTACAGGAAAACCATTGCAGCGGAAAGCGCAAGCGCCGCTGCCATCGCGGAATTGAACAGCGAGAATGCGCGCGGTGTGGTGAGCAGAAACGTCAGCAGCGACCCGGCAAAGGTCCAGAAAAGGCAGACGAAGAGATTGATTCCGGAAAAGGCGGAAGCCATGCGCGCGGCTTCGCCAATCGGTGACAAACCGCCCGGGAAACCTGCTGATGCCGCAACCGCGAGCGCCCAGATCTTCGGGTTCACCCACTGGAACAGCACCGCTTCTACGAAGGTGAAGGGCCGGTCACTCTCCGAGAGCGCCTGACGTCGCGCGGCGTTGAAGAGCGTCCATGCCATCCACAGAATCCAGCCGGCCGCAACGAGTTTCAAGACAAGCTCAAGCGCTGGAAGGCGCTGTAGCAACGCCCCCAACCCGAATGCGGTCAGTCCGCTGGTAACACCGACGCCCGCAGCGACGCCCAGCACGTGCGGGAGTGTGCGCCGGAACCCGAAGCGTGCGCCGGACGCAGTCAGCAGGATGATATTGGGCCCCGGAGAAAAGAGCCCTGCGAACACGAATGCGTAAAGCGGATCGACAGGAAAATCAGTCAAGAAACAACAGCACCACGCAGCCGGCGATGACTGCGCCCATCGCGATATTGAACCACCGCAGCCGATGCGCGGTGTTGACCCAGCGGGTGATCGCTTGGCCAAGAACGGCCCACGTCGTTGCACTGCCGAGACCCACGACGAGGAAGACAGCACCGACTATGAAAGCCGATTCAAGGGGCGATGCGGGATCAACGAACTGGCTGGTAAGCGCCACGGCGAAAGCCCAACCCTTGGGGTTGATCCACTGAAAGGCTGCTGCTTCCAGAAACGTGAAAGGCCGCGGTTCTCTTCCCGGGGTACTGATCCCGCCGGATGTTGCGATCTTCCAGGCAATCCAGATCAAAACCACTGCACCCAACCAGCGCAATCCCTCACGGAGCAATGGCGATGCCTGGAACAGCCCTCCCAGGAAGAAACCCACGAGAAAGACCATCAGAGGAAAGCCAAGGCCGATACCGAACACATGCGGCCAGGTGCGCCGCAGACCGAACGTCGCGCCGGAATTGGCGACAAGCGCGTTGTTCGGGCCCGGTGTCCATGCGGCAACCGTTGCAAGTGCGAGCAGCGCAAACAGGGTATCGGCCGTCATACTGTTCTCCCTTGGAAGGCCGGATCAATGGCGGGCCGGGTCGTAGGCGTCAAGCCAGCAGGTCTTCGCGGGACAGAGAGAACCCGGAGTCGATCCACCGCCGTTCGCGCGCCTTCATCTCCTCTCCAAGGTGCCGGCCTGCGAAGCGTGGCATCAGATCGCGCGCGGATATGGGAAACACGGCACGCGCACCACGTGCAACATCCTCCAACGCGGCGGGTGGGGTCGAGACACCGACGAAGGCTGAATGCAAGAGCACCGCTGCCGTGCCATCCTCCGCGCCATTTCGGTATCCGAGCTCCGCCGCTCCCTGACCGGACCGCGCTGCCTGACCGATCGCGGACAGGCGACGCGCCTCTGCCTTGCTTAGGCGCAAGCGATCCGCCGCCCCCTGCCCCCCAATTGCGGCCAGCCGAAGTACAGGGTCGGGTGCCCGGCCGGCCTGCATCTCCAGATGCACGAGGATCGGCAATGCTGTCATGTCCGCCCCTGGCAAGATCGCTCCAAGCACACCCGTGGTCTGCATCACGGCAACCGCCTGGCTGGGATCGGGCGCCGCGAGCAGTTTTCGCATCTCGCCCCCGATCCTTTCCGCAGAGATTCTGTCGAGCCCGTCCAAATGCGCGGCACAGGCCGCAAGCGCCTCGGGATCCATTCCCTGGTCGGGATCGGCATACCAGGCTGAAAAACGGAAGAACCGCAGTATGCGCAGGTAATCCTCCTGAACGCGCTCGGCCGCCTGACCAACGAAGCGGAGGCGCCGCGCACGAAGATCAATGATGCCGCCGAGCGGGTCGACGATGTCTCCCCGCCGGTCACAGTAGATCGCGTTCATCGTGAAATCGCGGCGCCGCGCATCTTCGATGACATCCGTTGCAAAATGCACCACCGCCCGTCGCCCGTCCGTCTCAATATCGTGTCGAAACGTGGTGATCTCGAAAGGTTCGCCGCCGGCAATGACCGTGACCGTGCCGTGATCAATACCAGTGGGGATCACCTTAAGCGCGGCATCCTCCATGATGGCGATGACTGAATCCGGGCGTGCGTCCGTGGAAAGGTCGTGATCCGCGACCGGGAAGCCCAGCAGCGTGTTGCGCACGCAGCCACCGACGTAAAGCGCTTGGTACCCGGCCGCCTCCAACAGTGCACAAACCTGTTGCACAGCGGGGTTGTCGAGCCAGGAGGCCTCGATCCGCATCAGCTTGGCATCCGGTCTGCCAGAGCGCGCAACACGCGCGCCGTCGCACCCCAGATATAGTAGGGACCGTGCGGCACAGTGTAGAAGCTGCGCCACTGACCACGCCATCGGCGTCGTTCGATCGAAAACCGGGCCGGTGTCGTGACCAGCTCCAACGGAACGGTGAAGATCTCCTCCACCTCGCCGGGCTCGGGAACGGGATCGAAACCGTGCCGCAGCAATCCAACAACCGGGGTCACATCGAAACCGGTGACCGTTTCATGGCTCGGCAAGGTTCCAAGGATCTCGACCGCATCGGGCGGAAGTGCGATTTCCTCCTGTGCCTCCCGCAATGCAGCCGCAGCCGCGTCGGTGTCGGCCTCGTCAAGCTTGCCGCCGGGAAAGGCGACCTGACCGGGATGATGCTTCAGACGTGACGACCGTTTGGTGAGATAGAGCCGCACACCACGCGGCTCAATCGCCACAGGCACCAAGACCGCCGCCGCACGCAGACGCCGGCCTTGCGGCAATACGACATCCGGATTCAGGTCGTAGTCGGACGAGGGCTGTCCAGGTGCCGCAATAGCGCTCTGAAGTCGCCCGCGGAGTGCGTCACGCGTCGTCACCCGGAGCCTCCTCGGCCTCGAACCCCAATGTCTTTGGGTCGAACTCATAATGCGCACCGCAAAACTGGCAATCGGCCGTCACGATACCCTCGGGTGTCGTCATGTGCGCAATATCCCGCGCCGAATAGATCGACATCGATTGACGGACCTTGTCCGGCGAGCAGGTACAACCAAACTCCACCGGCTGCGCGTCGAAAACGCGCGGGCCTTCTTCGTGGAAGAGCCGCACCAGCAGTTCGGTCGGTTGGACCCGCGGCCCGACGAGCTCCATGTCCTCGACGGTGTCGAGCAGCACGTTCGCGCGTTCCCAATGCTCTTCCTCTTCGCCCGACAGGATGTCGTGCGCCGTCATCAGCCGTTGCTCGGTCTCGTTGTTTTCGGGAGCGACGAAGGGCGAGGCCTTTGGCATCGACTGGAGCATTACACCGCCGCCACGCCACCCGCCGTGGCCAGGGTGGTTCGATTTGCCAAATCCCAGTGCGAAACGCGTCGGCAGCTGCTCGGACTGCGCGAAGTATGTCTCTGCACAATGAGCCAGACTGCCCCCGGCGATCGGCGTGATGCCCTGATAGGGTGTCATTCCCTTGCCCTGATCTATCAGGATTGCGAAATACCCCTTGCCGATCAGATCGAACGGCTTGCCATCGAGCGAACGCTCGGCATCGTAGCTGGCGTAGGCGCGCAACTGAGCTGGTGCACCCGCTTCGGTCGGGCCGTAGTAATCGGTCGCGATCAAGCGCGCGGGCCCATCGCCGCGCACCTGCAAGGAGAGTTTCCATCTGAGCTTTATCGTCTGGCCGACGAGAGCGGTCAGCAGTGCCATCTCCGCCACCAGCGCTTCAATCGCCGGCGGGTAGTTGTGCTGAGACAGCACATTGTCGAGGACGGAATCCAAGCGGGTTATGCGACCACGGATATCCGAGCGATCGAGTTGGAAAGGCAGGACGGTGTCGTCCCACGCGATTCTTGAGCCGAGTGTCATGGGGTTTCCTTGCGCGCCTGTCGCTGGCATACCGCAGCCATGTAGGCGCCGCAATGCGCCGTGAAAAGGGGGCGGCCATGATCCGACGCGTGGGAGAACCGGTTGAGCCCGGACGCCGCTACATTCTCAGACCCGGCGCCTATGCGATCCTGCGGCGCGGCGGGCTGGTGCTCCTGACGCATCAGGCGGAACCCATCCCCGAGCTGCAGCTTCCTGGTGGCGGGGTCGACCCCGGCGAACAGCCGGTCGCGGCATTGCACCGCGAGGTCTACGAAGAGACGGGCTGGACGATGCAGCTTGAGCGTCGCCTTGGTGCGTTTCGCCGTTTCACGTTCATGCCGGAGTACGACATCTGGGCGGAGAAACTCTGCACAGTCTATCTCGCGAAACCCGGACGTCGGCTCGGGCCGCCGACGGAGGAGTTGCATTTACCGATATGGCTGCCAATCCGGGAAGCTGCCGAAACCCTCGGTAACGCCGGAGATCGTCACTTTCTTCGGTCAATCAGCTAGTGGGTCCCACATTAGTCGGCGTTCCGTTTCGGCGCTCCGAACTCGAACAGAACGGCTGAAACGTCGTCGGAGAACTCGCGGTCACCGCTGTATCGCGCCAAATCCCAGGTCAGGGCTTCCATGAAGTCCTGTCCGGTCAACGACCGGTTGCCCCGCAACAGCTCTTCGAGACCGGCGGTATCGAGCATTTTGCCGTCCGCGGTCTCGCATTCGGTCACACCGTCGGACGAAATGAAGATCCGATCCCCGGGCGCGAGCCGCGTGACAACGGGGGTATAATCTGCATCCGGGATAAGCCCCACCGGCAGTCCACCGTCGCCAAGAAACTCGATCCGGCCGTCAGCGCGCTGCACCGCGGGATGCGGGTGGCCGGCCTGAACCATGCGCACGTCTCCGCTCACCAGGTCAATATCGGCAAAGAGAAGCGTGAAATAGGTTTCGGTTTCGAGTTCCGTCAGGGTCAGGTGATTGAGTTGCGCCGCAACCTCCTCGGGCGGGTGAGCGTCGTAGATCCCGAACTCCCCTTCGTAGAGCGCGACGTTCTGCTCTGGCGAACTGCCCGATAGAAAACCCGCAAGTCGCGCCGTCATCAGCGCCGAGGCAACACCGTGGCCTGACACGTCGATCGCAAACACCGCCACGCGGCGGGCGTTGATCGGGAAAAAGCCCACCAGATCGCCACCGACATGTCCGCTCGGTCGCAGCAGTAGCGAAATCTGCGACCCGCCGAAGTCGCGGAACCGCTCCCGCACGAGGGATTGCTGGAGTTTCCGGGCCTCGACGAGGTCGCTGTCGAGTGAATCGTAAAGCGTTTGCAACTCGGTCAGGGTGCAACTGAGCAGGTCGTTCTTTTCGACAAGCTCCTGTTCCATCCGGAGTATTCGCTCGCCTGCATTGAGCCGCGCCCTGAGTTCGTCACCCGAAACCGGTTTGGTCAGAAAATCGTCGGCGCCGGCATCCAGTCCCTGAACGACTTCCACCGACTCCGACTTGGAGGTGAGAAGAATGAAGTACCCATAGTTCCGGCGGTCCATCCTCCTGAACGCCTGACAAAACTCCGGTCCGTTCATTTCCGGCATCATCCAGTCGCTGATGATGATGTCGGGAGGATCCACAATGCACTTCTTGAGCGCCTCGGGACCGGAAGACGCCTCTTGGACCTCGTACCCCCACCGGCGGAGCGACGCGCAGAGGATGCGCCGTTGCAGGCGGCTATCATCCACGATCAGCACGCGGCGCACCGGCTCGGTTGACGCCACCGACGCATTTTCGGGTCTCTCTTCGGCTGATGGCAAGTTCAGGCCCATGGTCGCATATCTGGTCCACCGACTTCGTGACACATCGCCATTAACGAGCGGTGAAGCGAATTCGGAAATGCGTCTCTGCCGACATCAAGGGATTCTTAAACTTGCAGGCGTAGGTCGGACATGTGGAGAGCTCGAAAGTCGAGAGAGGATTTCGAATGATCGACTGGAAGCGCGTATCGGAGTTGCGGTCGGAGATCGGCGCGCCCGAATTCGATGAAGTCGTGGAACTTTTCCTGGACGAGGTCGAATGCCTTCTCGACCGGATGCGCACTACTCCCAAGCCGGAACTCATTGAGGAAGACCTTCATTTCCTGAAGGGATGCGCCGTCAATCTCGGTTTTTCCGACTTCGCGACCCTGTGCCTGCAAGGCGAGACGATGTCGGCCGCAGGAAAACCGGAGTCTGTTGACCTGGAACAGGTTTTTGCGTCCTACGAGAGTTCCCGTACGGTGTTCCTGGCCGGCGTTGCCGCTGGTCTTGCTGCCTGATCTGGCAGGCACCATTGCCCGACATCTTCGCGCGCTCGGCGGTTGCAAGCAACGTCACACTCTTGCGAACAGCGCGCCCGGCATCCCGGGCACTGCCAGCGTCAGATTACGAATTCCGCGAGAATCTCATCGCTCGTGATGTCGTTGTAGACGAAACCGTGCGCGTCGAGACGCGCGAAGAGCGCGGTGAAATTCGCCGCGTGCGATGTCTCGATCCCAAGAAGGACCGACCCGAAATTCCTGGCAGATTTCTTCATGTATTCGAAGCGCGCGATGTCGTCTTCCGGCCCAAGCAAATCCAGAAAGTCGCGCAATGCGCCCGGGCGCTGCGGCAGCCGCAGGATGATGTATTTCTTCACACCCGAATGGCGCTGCGCCCGCTCCTTTACCTCCGGGAGCCGCTCGAAGTCGAAATTGCCGCCCGAAGTGACGCAGACAACACGACGCCCACGGATCTGGTTGGACAAGTCCGGTAACACGTCCACTGCAAGTGCCCCGGCCGGTTCCAGGACGATACCCTCAACATTCAGCATTTCGAGTATGGTCGTGCAGATTCGATCCTCCGGCGCGCGCAGCACATCCGCCGGGGCAACGCCGGCAAGCGCGTCGAATGGCAGATCTCCGATTCGAGCGACAGCCGCCCCGTCGACGAAGGAATTGACGCTTGGCAATGTCACCGGATGACCGGCAGCCACCGCTGCGGTCAGGCTCGCGCCGCCTTCAGGCTCCACATAGCGCAGACCGACCAGCGGCGCGGTATCCGCAAGGTATCTCGTCACCCCTCCCGAAAGCCCGCCACCGCCGACCGGAAGAATGACCATGTCGGGCGGGTCGATCTCGTCGAGCACCTCGACAATGACCGACGCCTGGCCCTCGATCACGTCCGCATCGTCGAACGGCGCCAGGAAGTATCCGGATTCGGCCGCACACCACCGCTGCGCCTCGGCAAGCGTGTCGTCGAAATAGTCGCCGACAAGCCGAATCTCCACGGCGTCACCGCCGAAAATCTGCGTCTTCTGGATTTTCTGCTGCGGCGTCGTAACGGGCATGAATACCACGCCCCGCACACCGAAATGACGGCAAACATAAGCCACACCCTGCGCGTGGTTTCCGGCGCTGGCGCAAACGAACAGCGATTGCTCCGGACGTTCCGCCAAAACCTTCCGCATCGCGTTGAACGCTCCGCGCAGCTTGTAAGAGCGCACCGGCGCCAGATCTTCGCGCTTGAGGAAGATCTCCGCACCGAAGCGGTCGGACAGATGATCGTTACGTTGCAGGGGTGTCGGTGGAAACAACGCACGCAAGGCCGCGGTGGCGCCACGGGCATTTTCGGAAAAATCGCTCATGGAGGCGGCGTTAGCAAAGATACCGACCGTTCGCCACGGGAATCCGCCTTGTGGCGCAGGCGCTTCCCGTCTAAACGGCACCGTCGTACGACAAGCGACGGAGCGAGAGATGACCCAGCCCAAGAAAGTGGTGCTTGCCTACTCGGGCGGCCTCGACACCTCGATCATCCTCAAGTGGCTACAGGTGGAATACGGCTGCGAGGTCGTGACCTTTACCGCCGATCTCGGCCAGGGTGAAGAACTCGAACCTGCACGCAAAAAGGCTGAGATGCTCGGGATCAAGCCCGAGAACATTTTCATCGAGGACCTTCGCGAAGAGTTCGTTCGCGATTTCGTTTTCCCGATGTTCCGCGCCAACGCGCAATACGAGGGTCTTTACCTGCTCGGTACCTCGATCGCCAGACCACTGATTTCAAAACGACTGGTGGAGATCGCCGCAGAGACAGGCGCCGACGCGGTCTCCCACGGTGCCACCGGCAAGGGCAACGATCAGGTACGCTTCGAGCTTTCCGCCTATGCGCTGAACCCCGAGATCAAGGTGATCGCGCCCTGGCGCGAATGGGACCTCGGCAGCCGGACCAAGCTTCTGGAATTTGCCGAAGCCCACCAGATCCCCATTGCCAAGGACAAGCGTGGCGAAGCGCCATTCTCGGTCGACGCGAACCTTTTGCACACCTCCTCGGAGGGCAAGGTGCTGGAAGACCCGGCCGAAGAGGCGCCGGATTATGTCTACCAGCGCACGGTGCATCCGGAGGACGCGCCGGACACACCGGAATACATCGAGATCGAATTCGAGAACGGTGATGCGGTAGGGATTAACGGAGAGCGTCTGAGCCCGGCCACTATCCTGACGCAACTCAACGACTACGGGCGCAAGCACGGTATCGGGCGGCTCGACCTTGTCGAGGGGCGGTTCGTCGGCATGAAATCCCGCGGCATCTACGAGACGCCCGGCGGCACCATTCTGCTCGACGCGCACCGGGGAATCGAGTCGATCACCATGGACCGCATGGCGATCCACCTGAAGGACGAGCTGATGCCGCGCTATGCGGAGCTTATCTATAACGGCTTCTGGTACAGCCCGGAGCGCGAAATGCTCCAGGCACTGATCGACAAGAGCCAGGAGCATGTAACCGGTACCGTCCGAATGAAGCTTTACAAGGGTCTCGCCCGCGTGGTCGCGCGGTGGTCGGAGCACTCGCTCTACTCCGAGGAGCAAGTGACCTTCGAGGAAGATATGGGCGCCTACGACCAGACAGACGCCCAGGGCTTCATCCAACTTCAAGGTCTGCGGCTAAGGCTACTCGCGAACAGGAACCGGAAGTTCCGGTAGTCGCGAAGCGGCGGGCGTGCGCCTCGGTGCGTCACCCCGCCGGTGGCAGTGCATTCGCCGTCAGGGACTCGTAGTACGGCATCGCTGCCGTCAGCACTCCGCGCAGGTCTTCCGGCACGTCGGGCAACGGTCCCTCCTTGCCCGCGAATCCGGTGCTTTTCCACACCGCGCCGTACCAATGCGGCGCCCAGACACCGTCGCACGCATGTCCGCCCTCGGGCCAGCGCAGCATGGCCGGATCGAAGTCGAGACCGATCTCGGCGCAGAGCGCCCGCAACATGCCCTCCGGATCGTCCCGAATATCGTGGCTGTCGATCACCACGCCGCCAAGCTGTGCGTAGAGCTCCGCCTGTTGCCAGAATCCGATGTCGTCCAGCGTCGGGTTCTCCCGCTTCGCTCCGTAGCTCGCGATCACCCGAGCCGGATGCCGGATCAGAAACACGTTGACCACATCTTCAAGCCACTCGCGCGGCACAACGGGCAGCATGTGCTGTGTCATCAGTTTCATGTAGAGGTTCGGCTTACCCTCTGGAGCTGAGCCCGTCAGCTGCGAAATCACCTCCTCGGCATCCTGCGGTTGCGCTGCCAGGATTTCTGCACGCATCGGATGGTTCAGTCCCGTCGCAGCCAGATAGGCCGCGTAGAAGGGCTCATCCACGGCGGCGAAATCCGCGCGATTGGCGAAGGCATACATCATGGCCGTGGAAAGATTCCGCGGTCCGGACCACATGGCGATTTTCAATGCTGGCTCTCCTGAACAACCAGTTCCTTGTAGAGCGCGCGGAGTCGTTCCGTCATTGGGCCAATCCGGCCCGAGCCGATCCGCCGCCCGTCGATCTCTCCCACCGGGGTTTGCGCGCCAAATGTGCCCGTAAGGAAGGCTTCGTCCGCGCCATATGTATCGACCAGCGAGTAATTGCGCTCGAAGATCGGAATCCCGTTGGCACGACACAGCTGAATGACCTTTGCCCGGGTGATACCGTTCATGCAGTAGTCTCCGGTGGAGGTCCAAACCTCTCCCTTGCGCACGATGAAGAAGTTGCAGGCATTCGTCGTGTTCACGAAACCGTTTACATCAAGCATCAGTGCTTCGTCGGCCCCTGCTTTTTCGGCCGCGATACAGGCGAGGATACAGTTCAGTTTTGAATGCGAATTGAGTTTAGGATCCTGGCTCATCGGCAGACCACGAACATGCGGCACCGTGGCCAATCGGATAGGGCGCGGCAGTGCGGGTGTCGAATGCTCCATGATGATCGTGACGGTCGGCCCCTGCTGCGACAAAGACGGGTGTTGGAAGGGTCGTGATTTGACGCCGCGCGTCACCATGAGTCGCGCGTGGGCATCGGTCTCCATCCCATTGGCAAGCCGTGTCGCTTCCAGAGCTTCGACAACTCCGGCGCGATCGAGGCCGATATCCATGTCCACGGCGAGAGCGGCCTCGAAAAGCCTGTCCAGATGATCATCGAGAAAGGCCCAGCGACCGTCGTACAGACGCAGCCCCTCCCAGATCCCGTCGCCAAGCATGAAGCCGCTGTCATAGACCGAAACCAACGCCTCCGATTTCGGTACGATACGTCCATTGAGGTAGATCAGGATTGAGTCGTTACGGGCGTCGTCTGCCGCCTGATGTGTAGAAATCTTGTCGTCTGTCTTACGCATGCGGGCGACCCTATGGCGAGGAGACGAGGAGGAAAAGCCTGAAACCTGCGTCACCTGTACGTGATGTCACCCGCGCGTGAATTGCAGGTGACAAACGGCAGGCGCCACTATCGATCTGTCCCTTTGACGCATCCGAGGTTCGCCCGATGAATTCAGCCGTCGAAACACTCAAGCCTCTCGCGCTCGCCGTAGCTATCGCTGTCGGGTTCGCGCTTCATTGCTCCCAGGCGCAAAGTGCGGAGGCGAAAACGGCAGTGTTCGCTGGCGGCTGCTTCTGGTGTGTCGAGGCCGATTTCGAGTCCGTTGACGGCGTGCTCGAGGCCGTATCCGGCTTCACCGGCGGGACGGTCGCCAAGCCCAGCTACAAACAAGTAACGAAGGGTGGTACCGGGCACTACGAAGCGGTCGAGATTTCCTATGATCCCGACCGCATCTCCTATGAAAATCTGGTCTACCTGTTCTTCCGGTCGGTCGACCCGACGGACGCGGGCGGGCAGTTCTGCGACAGGGGCGAAAGCTATCGCACAGCTGTTTTCGCAGCACCCGAACAGGAAGCCGCCGCCATTGCTGGAAAACAGGATGCCGCACAAGAACTTGGGCGCGGAATCGTGACGCCGATCCTTCCGACTCAACCGTTCTACCCGGCGGATTCCTACCACCAGGACTACTACAAGAAGGGAGACCTGATCCTGACCCGTTTCGGGCCGCGTTCGAAAGCGGAAGCCTACAAGCTCTATCGAAAGGCTTGCGGCCGCGATGCGCGCGTCAAGGAATTGTGGGGCAACGCAGCGATATTCGCAGGCGAGTGACCAGACGCGGTACGCTTTCGGCTTTTAGCCCGGTGCGGCCACGTCTTCGAGAAAGCTGCGCACCTCGTCGATGGGCGGTATCGCCTCGGCCGTGCCTTCCCGTGTGACTTTCAGAGCCGCCGCGCCCACAGCGAGTTCCAGGCATTCCGCAATTGGCAGGCCCGCGTCGCGACCGGCGCAGAAATACCCGATGAACGTGTCGCCCGCTCCAGTTGTGTCTACCGCGACGACCTTTGGTGCTGGAACGTTCAGGGTCTCACCGGAGGCCAGATCGTACCACGTGGCACCGCGAGCCCCATGCGTCACCAGCAGTTGTGAAACCGGCAACTCGGTGATCGATACGCCCAGCGCGGTGGCCACCTGGTCTGCCTCAACTTCGTTGACAACGAGAAGATCAACGTAGGGCAAGACCTCCTGCACGGCGCTCACATCAAATGGAGCGGCAGAGTAGACCACCTGCATACCGCGGGTGCGTGCCCGCCGCGCAGCGTATTCCTGTCCATTTGTCTCGTTCTGCATCACCAGCATGTCGCCGGGCTGTGCCTTGGCCAATGCGGCCTTGATATCCGCATCCTCGATCATCCGGTTTGTACCGGCGAAGATCACGATGCGGTTCTCGCCATCCGGATTCACGAATATCAGCGCGTGGCCCGTGGGCGCGGCAATGTCGATGGAGACATGGGTCACATCGACCCCCACGGATTTCATGAGTTCGGCTGCCCACACCCCTTCTCCGCCGATGGCGCCGATGTGGTGCACATCGCCTCCCGCCCGTGCGATTGCGACGGATTGGTTGGCGCCCTTGCCACCAAGACCGCTCTTGCAGCCCGAGGCGGCCAGCGTCTCCCCGTCCACGGGAAACCGCGGCACCCTGTAAAACCAGTCTGCGTTGATGGACCCGAGATTGTAGACAGTCATTGCTTCACCCGATCTTGCAGGCCGCGATTGCGGCCATGTGGAGTATATCGTTCACGGTCGCACCGGTGTGGCAGATTTGGATCTGAGCACCGACACCGGCCAGGATGGGGCCGATCACCGTGGCACCGGCCATCTCCTGCAACAATTTGACCGAGATGGATGCGGAATGCCGGGCGGGGACAACGAGGATGTTTGCCGGGCCAGACAGGCGACAAAACGGATAAGCCTTCATCTGTTCCCTGTTCAGGGCAACATCCACGGTCATTTCACCATCGTACTCGAAATCCACGCCGCGCGCGTCCAGCACGCTGGACGCCCGGTGCATCTTCGTTGCACGTTCCGAGACCGGGTATCCGAATGTCGAGAAACTGGCAAAAGCAACGCGCGGCTCCAAACCGAGGCTCCGGGCAACGCGGGCGGCCGCAATGGCGATATCCGCCAAATCTTCCTCGTCTGGCCATTCATGGACAAGCGTGTCGGAAATGAGAACCACACGGCCCTTGTAGAGCAACGCGGTCACGCCCACCGCCTCGTCCTCTGCCGAAACGGGGAACACGCGGTTCATTTGGTGCAGCACATGGGCCGCCTTCCGCGTCACCCCCGTCACCAACCCGTCGCCGTGGCCATGCGCAAGCATCAATGCCGAAAAGACGTGCCGGTCCCGCGCCGCCATGCGGAAAATGTCAGAGCGGTCAAAACCCTTGCGCTGGAGTTTCTCGTAGAGATAGGCGGTATAGGTCTCCAGGTGCCGGGAGTTTGCGGCATTCACGACTGTCAACTCGCGATATGCGTCACCCAGTCCCGCCGCCTCCAGCTTTTCCTTAACATCAGGTTCCCGACCGACGACAAGCGCTTTACCGAAGCCTTGCCGCTGGTAGGCAACGGCCGCCCGCAACACGCTCGGATCGTCGCCTTCTGCAAATATCATCCGGGCCTGCGCAGCCTTCGCACGTGCTGAGATAGACGACAGGATTGACGCCGTCGGATCCAACCGTTCCAGCAACCGCTGCTCGTAGGCATCCATGTCGACAATCGGACGGCGCGCAACACCGGTTTCGATGCCAGCCCGCGCAACTGCGGGTGGAATTGTGTGGATGAGGCGCGGGTCGAACGGCGTGGGGATGATATAGTCACGTCCAAAGGCCAGCTTCCGGCCATAGGCCATGGCGACCTCGTCGGGAACGTCTTCGCGCGCAAGCTTGGCCAGCGCATCAGCGCAGGCAATCTTCATCTCGTCATTGATCGCCTTGGCCTGGATATCCAGTGCGCCTCGAAACAAATAGGGAAATCCGAGCACATTGTTGACTTGGTTGGGATAATCCGAACGCCCGGTAGCCACGATCGCATCCCTGCGAACCTCGTGTGCCTCTTCCGGTGTTATCTCGGGATCGGGGTTCGCCATGGCGAAAATGACCGGATTGTCGGCCATCGAGGCCACCATTTCCGAGGTTACGGCTCCCTTTGCCGATACGCCCAGGAATACATCCGCCCCGCGCATCGCATCCTCCAGCGTTCGGTCCTCGGTCTTCGCGGCGTGGGCCGACTTCCACTGGTTCATCCGCTCCGTCCGGCCGTCGTAGATCACGCCCTTCGTATCGCAGACGATGCAATTATCATGCTTGGCCCCCATCGCCTTGACCAATTCGATGCACGCGATGCCAGCCGCACCGGCCCCGTTGAGGACGATCTTGCAGTCCTCGATCTTTTTGCCTGTCAGGTGCAACGCATTGATCAGCCCCGCCGCGCAGATGACGGCGGTTCCGTGCTGGTCATCATGGAACACCGGAATGTCCATGATCTCCTTCAGGCGCTGCTCGATGATGAAGCACTCAGGCGCCTTGATATCTTCGAGATTGATGCCGCCAAACGCTGGACCCATCAGTCGAACAGCGTTGATGAATTCGTCAGGATCTTCGGTGTCAAGTTCGATATCGATGGAGTTCACATCGGCAAACCGCTTGAAGAGTACCGCCTTACCTTCCATCACAGGCTTGGCGGCCAGGGCACCGAGATTCCCCAGCCCCAAGATTGCGGATCCATTGGAAATCACCGCGACGGTGTTTCCCTTGGTCGTGAAGTCGTAAGCGGCTTCCGGCCTCTCCGCGATCGCTTCCACGGGCACCGCTACGCCCGGCGAATAGGCAAGGCTCAGGTCGCGCTGCGTGGTCATTGGCTTTGTTGCGACCACCTCGAACTTCCCGGGTTGCGGATCCTGATGATAGTGGAGCGCTTCATCCGCGGTTATCTTGTTCTTTGCCATTTCGTGGCTCCCCCGGCTTCGTCGTGTCATTGGGGCATATCTGCCCTTCGGCGGAAAAGCGAACCCACCGATTGACGCGGTTCTGTTTCATCGGTGGCGATGTGAACCAAATCCGGTCATCCGAATCCCAATGATCATCACACGATTGCCCTGCGGCCTGACGTCTTGGTTATTGCGAAACCGGCCTTCAATGCACGTGCGCGCTCGCCTATTGTCTTCAAACAATCGAGCAGGGGGAAACCGTGACCGTCACACCGATGATGGCGCAGTATCTGGAGATCAAGGCAGACCATCCTGAGGCACTGCTTTTCTACCGGATGGGCGATTTTTACGAAATGTTCTTCGATGACGCCGTCGCAGCAGCAGAGGCGCTGGATATTGCATTGACCAAGCGTGGGAAGCACGAGGGTAACGATATTCCCATGTGCGGCGTGCCGGTACATGCCGCCGAAGGCTACCTTCTCACGCTGATCCGAAAGGGGTTTCGGGTTGCCGTCTGCGAGCAAATGGAGAACCCGGCCGAGGCGAAGAAACGAGGATCCAAAGCCGTGGTCAAGCGGGAGGTGGTGCGCCTCGTCACCCCCGGCACACTAACTGAAGACACCCTATTGGATGCGCGGCGGAATAACTTTCTCTGCGCTTTTGCTCGGGTTCGAAACACCAGTGCACTTGCGACGGTCGATATCTCCACAGGGGAGTTGCGCGTCGGTGCCTGCCCCCTTGTCAAACTCGGACCGGAACTCGCCCGTCTTGCCCCGCGCGAGATCCTGGTTGCGGAGGTAGACGAAACAGATCTTCGTACTGTTGCCGTCGAAATGGGCGCAGCACTCACCCCCTTGCCCCGCACCAGTTTCGATAGCACCAATGCCGAAGCCCGGTTGTGCAAGGTCTATGGCGTCTCTGGACTGGAAGGCTTCGGTGCCTTCGACCGGTCCGAACTGGCGGCGCTCGGCGCAATTGTCTCCTACTTGGAAGTAACCCAAAAAGGCAAACTGCCCCTCCTGCGCCCGCCACGTCGCGAAGCGGCAGGCCAGGCAATGCAAATAGACGCTGCAACGCGGCGGAACCTGGAACTGACGACAAGCCTGTCCGGCGGGCGTGATGGCTCACTTCTTTCTGCGATCGACCGCACCGCGACCGCTACAGGCGGGAGATTGCTCGCGCAAAGGATATCCAGCCCGTCCTGCACCATTGCCGAGATCTCTGAGCGACTCGACACGGTACACTTCTTTGTCGAGGAAATTGCGACCTGCGAGTCCATGCGCGAACTGCTCCGCAAGGTCCCGGACATGGACCGTGCGCTTTCCCGCCTCGCGCTCGACCGTGGCGGTCCACGCGACCTCGCCGCGGTTCGCGCCGGTCTCACTCAGGCGGATTGCATCGCGGCACGTCTGCATGCGCCCGCGGAATTGGAATCGCTCCTGTCGCTGACATCGGACCTTGTTGGGTACGACAGGCTGATCGACCTCCTCGACGAGGCGCTTGTGGCAGAGCCTCCACTCCTCGCGCGGGATGGCGGATTCATTGCCCCCGGTTTCGACAGCGAACTGGACGAAGCGCGCACACTCAGGGACGAGGGTCGCAGCGTCATAGCGTCCCTGCAGGCACGCTACGCGGAAACGACCGGCATACCATCGTTAAAAGTAAAACATAACAATGTCTTAGGGTACTTCGTCGAATGCACCGCAACACATGCGCAGAAGATGCTCTCGGCACCGCTCAGTGAGAGCTTCATCCACCGGCAGACGACCGCAAACGCGGTTCGATTCACGACGGTCGAGCTGTCGGAACTGGAAACCAAGATCCTGAACGCCGGCAATCGGGCGCTCGAAATCGAGAAACGTCTGTTCGAGGCACTCCGCTCGGACGTGCTCGCCGCGGCTGCGGAGATTGGCCAGGCTGCCCGCGCCCTGGCATCTATTGATGTGGCCACGGCACTTGCCGATCTCGCCCGAAGCGAGAACTGGTGTCGCCCGACCGTGGATGAAAGCCGCGATTTCCAGATCGAAAACGGGCGCCACCCGGTGGTCGAACGGGCACTGAAACGCGATGGGCAGACATTCATTTCCAACGATTGTGCCCTGACCGCGGAAAAGGAGGCCGCCCATATCCGGCTGCTGACGGGCCCCAACATGGCTGGCAAGTCGACCTACCTGCGTCAGAACGCTCTCATCGCTCTCCTGGCGCAGTCCGGCAGTTTCGTGCCGGCCGCAACCGCGAAGATCGGACTGGTCTCCAGCCTCTTCAGCCGTGTCGGCGCGTCTGACGACCTTGCCCGCGGCCGATCGACCTTCATGGTCGAGATGGTGGAAACCGCCACGATCCTAAATCAGGCCGACGCGCGCAGCCTGGTAATCCTCGACGAAATCGGACGCGGCACCGCCACCTACGACGGACTCTCCATCGCCTGGGCCACCCTGGAACACCTACATGGCGTCAATTGCTGCCGAGCGCTCTTCGCAACGCACTACCACGAACTGACAACACTCGCGGCAAAGCTGGACGGCGTGGAAAACGCCACCGTTGCGGTCAAGGAGTGGGAGGGAGAGGTCATATTCCTGCACGAAGTACGCGATGGCGCCGCGGACCGCTCCTACGGGGTCCAGGTCGCCCGCCTCGCCGGCCTTCCGGCGTCCGTTGTCGAGCGGGCACGCGTGATACTGGACCAGCTCGAAAAGGGAGACAGAGAAGGCGGAAAACGACAAATGGCGCTGATTGACGATCTGCCGCTCTTTTCCGCTGTCCCCCAGGCGCCAGACCCATCGCCGATTCCCTCGGCCCTGTCGGAGCGGCTTGCCGAAATCCTGCCGGACGACCTCTCTCCCCGCGAGGCGCTCTCGCTTGTCTACGAGTTGAAACAGCTCGCCGGTCAGCGGGCCTGATCAGCCCATTTCTTCTGTCGATAAATATCCCCGCCGGAGGCGCGCCGCGCCAGCGGCGTCCCGATCAGGATGCCGGCGTGGAAGATACGCCAACCTGCGCCGGACGCAGAAGTCGCTCGTGCAGCATGAAGCCTTCCGTCATGACCTGAATGATATCACCCGCGACAGTGTTCGGCACCGGCGCTTCGAACATCGCCTGGTGCACCTGTGGGTCGAACTTGTCACCAACCGCAGGCTTCACCAGCACGATTCCGTGTTTCTCGAACACGTTCAACAACTCGCGCATGGTCAGTTCCACACCCTCGATCAGCGGGCCGGCCTGTTCGCGCTGATCGTCAGTGACGGCTTCCAATGCGCGGTTGAGGTTATCGTACACCGGCAGCATGTCGCGCGCGAGTTTCGAACCTCCGTATTGTTCTGCCTCGCGCCGGTCGCGCTCGCCGCGTTTCCGCGCATTCTCGGCATCGGCCAGTGCCCGCATGAACCGGTCGCGGAAATCGTCCCGCTCGACGCGAAGGGATTCCATCTCGTCGCCCTCGGCGAGCGGATCAGTCATGAATTCCTCGGCGTCCTCAGCCAGGCCCTCGATCGCAATATCCTCGAGGGAGGCTTCCTGTTGCTCGTCTTTTTTCGCTTCCGCCATCGTCGCTTCTAGCTCCGGTCCGATATCATCCTGCCCACAAGCTGCGCGGTGTAGTCCACGATGGGCACGATGCGTCCATAATTCAGTCGCGTGGGGCCGATCACACCGACCGCGCCCACAATCTTACGATCCGCGTTCATATATGGAGAAACCACCAGAGAGGAACCCGAAAGTGAGAAAAGCTTGTTCTCTGACCCGATAAAAATGCGCACACCCTCGCCCTCGTCGGTCAGTTCCAAAAACTCGGCAATGTCCCGCTTGCGTTCAAGGTCGTCGAACAGAGTTCTGATGCGCTCCAGATCGGCCGCTTGCGTGCCCGCTTCAAGGAGATTGGCTCGGCCGCGTACTATCAGGCGTTCCGTTGATTCTCCTTCGTTCTCCCAGATCGCCATGCCGCTTTCGACAAGGTCGCGTGCCAGTGTGTCGATTTCCTGTCGTCGCGTTGCGATTTCGCGCTCGATTGCCTGCCGCAACTCACCCACTGTTCGGCCGCCGGCAAGAGCGTTGAGAAAATTGGCCGCTTCGCGCATCGACGATGGTGTCTGGCCGGGCGGCGGCGTGAAGACCCGGTTTTCGACCTGGCCGTCGGCAAAGACCAGCACAACGAGGGCCCGATCCGGCGCCAGTTGAACGAATTCCACATGCCGGATCGCTGCCTCGTGCTTCGGGGCAAGGACCAGGCTCGCAACTTGCGTTGCCCCCGAGAGCGCGGCACCGACCTTGTCCATAAGAACGCCAATGTCCGCATCAGAGCCGTCCACGGTGGCGTCAATCCGTTCGCGGTCTTGGGCATCGAGATCGCGCACCTCCAAGAGCCCGTCCACGAACATGCGCAATCCCTGCTGTGTCGGGACGCGGCCCGCGGAAACGTGCGGCGAATCCAGCAGGCCAAGATACTCCAGATCCTGCATCACATTGCGGATGGTCGCCGCCGAAACTTTCTCCGACATCGCGCGGGTCAGCGTGCGGGAACCAACCGGATCGCCGGTGCTCAGATACCCCTCGACAACGCGCCGGAAAACCTCCCGCGAGCGGTCGTTCATCTGCTCCATGATCCGTGCGCTGTCGTTCATGTATCCCACCGGTTAGGCAAGCTGTCGTCGATACTGGATTTAGGTGCGCAACCCCGGCGGGGTCAATCGGGGTTGCATCACGGCGGCTTGAACGCCTAGAGGAAGACACCACCACTCAGGGAGACTGCCATGCGACCCTCCGGCCGCAAAACCGATGAAATGCGCCCGATCTCGATCGAAACCGGCGTGACAAGACACGCTGAAGGGTCGTGCCTGATCCGTTGCGGCGATACGCATGTTCTGTGTACTGCAAGCGTCGACGAGCGTGTGCCACCGTTCTTGAAAAATTCCGGGCTGGGCTGGGTAACGGCGGAGTACGGCATGCTTCCGCGCGCAACGCACAGCCGGATGAACCGCGAGGCAAAACGTGGGCAATCTGGAAGAACGCAAGAAATTCAACGACTTATAGGACGTTCTCTGCGGGCGGGTATTGACCGTGTGGCCTTGGGAGAGCGCCAGATCGTGGTCGATTGCGACGTGATTCAAGCCGATGGCGGTACGCGTTGCGCCTCGATCACAGGCGGGTGGGTTGCACTGCGACTGGCGGTCAACAAGCTGATGAAAGCCGGCGATGTGATCAGCGACCCGATCACCGATCACGTTGCCGCGGTTTCCTGCGGTGTCTATGCCGGGCAACCGGTCGTGGACCTCGACTATCCGGAGGACAGCGAGGCGGGAACGGATGCGAATTTCGTGATGACAGGCGGCGGCCGTCTGATCGAGGTGCAGGCCTCCGCCGAGGGTGCGACTTTCGGGCGGGACGAACTCACGACACTCATGGACCTCGCGGACAGCGGCGTTGCCACGCTCGTCGCTGCGCAGAAGAGCGCGGTGGAGGGCTGAGGATGCGGCAATTCGACGGCAAGGAGCTGATCATCGCTTCGCACAATGCCGGGAAGGTCCGCGAGATCGGGCGCTTGCTCGAGCCCTTTGGCGTCGAAGTGAAATCTGCCGGGGACATGGGGCTGGTCGAACCCGAGGAGACTGAATCCACATTCGCCGGCAACGCCCGGATCAAGGCCCATGCCGCCGCGAAGGCGACCGGTCTGCCTGCGCTTTCCGACGACAGCGGGCTCAGCGTGGATGCGCTGGACGGCGCGCCGGGAGTCTATACCGCCGATTGGGCGGAAACACCGGACGGTCGCGACTTCAAGATGGCAATGAAGAAAGTCTGGACCCGCTGCGAGAAAATCGGGGCGCCCGAGCCCCGCATCGCACGCTTTCACTGCCTGCTGTGCCTTGCCTGGCCGGACGGCCACGACGAGGTATTCGACGGCATTGTCGAGGGACATCTGGTATGGCCGATCCGCGGGGAGAACGGCTTCGGTTTCGACCCGATGTTCCAGCCGCTTGATGAGACCGAAACCTTCGGCGAGATGGAACCGGAGCGCAAACACGGCATGAGCCATCGCGCCGATGCTTTCGCCAAGCTGGTGGCAGGCTG
Source organism: Tropicimonas marinistellae (assembly GCF_001509585.1). Classification (GTDB taxonomy): domain Bacteria; phylum Pseudomonadota; class Alphaproteobacteria; order Rhodobacterales; family Rhodobacteraceae; genus Tropicimonas; species Tropicimonas marinistellae. The sequence continues at coordinate 90,591 of NZ_LNCI01000008.1, forward strand.
CTTTGGCGGCTGAGGATTGGCAGAAATCCGGATTCGGGCTCTATGTCCATTGGCCGTTCTGCCAATCCAAATGTCCCTATTGCGATTTCAACTCCCATGTCGCGGACCGGATCGACCAGACACGGTGGGCGCGCGCCCTGTGCCGTGAAGTGGAGCGAGCCGGTGAGCTGACCGGACGCCGCCGGCTCGATACCGTTTTTTTCGGTGGCGGAACACCAAGCCTGATGGCACCTGAAACGGTGGCCGCGGTACTCGACACGGTTCGGGCAACCTGGCCGCTTGCCAATGATTGGGAGGTGACGCTGGAGGCGAATCCGACTTCGGTCGAGGCCGGCCGCTTCGCGGGTTACCGGCAGGCGGGTGTCAACCGCGTCTCGCTCGGCGTGCAATCGCTGAACGACACGGATCTGAAACGCCTTGGCCGCTTGCATAGCGCCGCTGATGCGCGTGCAGCTTACGACATCGCGCGCAACACATTCGACCGCGTGTCCTTCGACCTCATATATGCGCGCCAGCATCAATCCCTCGAATCCTGGACGGAAGAGCTGGACCGCGCGCTGGACATGGCGATCGATCATCTGTCGCTCTACCAACTAACGATCGAACCCGAAACGGCCTTCGGAATGCGGGCGGCCAAAGGCGGATTGACGGGTCTCCCCGATGAGGACCTGTCTGCGGACATGTACGATATGACCGTTGACGCGTGCGCACGTGCCGGGTTGGGCGCATATGAAGTATCGAACTTCGCTCGTCCAGGAGCGGAAAGCAGACACAATATGTTGTATTGGTCAGCTGGCGACTACGCAGGTATTGGGCCTGGTGCGCATGGCCGATTGACCATGGCCGGGCAGCGGTACGCGACAGCATCATGGTCAGCGCCCGGAACCTGGTTGGACGCGGTGGAGTCGGATGCGCCGGTGTTCGAGGTTTACACGGCGCTCACGCCAAAGGACGTTGCCGAGGAATACCTGATGATGGGATTGCGCGTCACACAGGGAATCTCACTCTCACGCCTTATATACATGGGAGCTGATCCGCACATGCCGCAGCGACTGGAAGATCTGAGGGCGAATGGCTTGCTGAAGCGCGACGGCGACCGAGTTTTCACGACGCGGCGTGGCCGCAACCTTTTAAACGCTGTGATTAGAGAACTGATCGTGGAGTAGTAGATGCGCGTCTTGTGGGCCATAGGTGGAGTTTCGTCCCTCGGTCTTGGAACATTGGGTGCGGTGCTTCCGCTTCTGCCAACTGTGCCGTTTGTCCTTTTGGCGGCCTATTGCTTCTCCCGCTCGTCCGACCGGATGCACGACTGGCTCTTGGACCACAACATCTTTGGTCCCATGATTCACAATTGGCGGGAGAGCGGTGCCATTGGCCTGCGCGCCAAACGGCTCGCAACCGTGACCGTTGCAGCCGTGTTCGGTCTTTCGATCCTGATGGGCGTGCGTCCAATCCTGCTGGCCATTCAGGCGGCAGTATTGGGTGCGGTCCTCATTTTCATATGGTCTCGTCCAACGGGCTCGCGGTGAGCACCTGACACAGGGCATCCAGTTGATCGAGCGAGCGATAGCGAATGGTCAGTTGGCCGGAGCCATCCACATCCAGATGCTCGATTGTGACCTTCATTCTCAGATTTGCCGAGAGGTCTTGCTCAAGCGCCCGCGTATCGGCGTCTTTTTCCGGCTTCTTTCCGCTGGATTTCTCTCGGCTGGTATCGGGTGCGATTGCTTTCCTTACCAGCGCCTCTGTTTCCCGCACGGACAAACCGCGTGTCACGACTTGTCGCGCCAATTCCGCAGGATGCTCGGCTGTGATGAGCGCCCGCGCATGACCGGCTGACAGCTTCCCGTCACGCAGAAGGCGTTGAACCTCTTCCGGCAATTGCAGGAGCCGCATGACGTTGGCGATATGACTTCGGCTCTTCCCGAGTGCCTGGGCGAGTTGCTCCTGTGTGTGGCCGAACCTGTCAATCAGCTGGCGGTACCCGAGCGCCTCTTCCACCGCATTGAGATCCGCCCGCTGGATATTCTCAATGATCGCGATTTCCAGAACTTCGGTATCGTCTAGATTTCGCTGAATAACAGGTACTTCGTGCAACTGCGCGATCTGCGCGGCGCGCCATCTGCGTTCCCCAGCAACGATTTCGAACATCGCCGGATTTCGCGGGCTGGGGCGCACGATCAAGGGTTGAAGGATGCCCTTCGTCCGGATCGACTCCGCCAGTTCCTGTAGTGGTTCCCGGGCGAAGTCCTTTCGCGGCTGGTCCGGGTTTGCCTCAAGGGATTCGATCGGCAACACCCGCTCCGGCGACAATTGTGCTGCTGGTGCCTCATTGCCAGGTGTGTCGAGCGCGACATCGGCCATTAATGCCGACAGTCCTCGCCCCAATCCTCGCGCCTTTTTCGGTTTCTTATCCATCTTGACCTCTCTACGCGGTGAGGGCGACGCCGCGTTCAAGCATTTCGCGTGCCAGTGCCCGATAGGCGTTGCTCCCTTTTGACGCCGTATCGTACTCGAGCACCGGTTGCGCAAAGCTCGGGGCTTCCGAAATCCGCACGTTCCGCGGTACGCGGGTCTGGAACACGAGATCGCCGAGTGCATCGCGTGCATCTTCTTCAACCTGCGTGGAGAGGTTGTTGCGGACATCAAACATGGTGAGCACCACGCCCTCGATCCTGAGACCCGGATTTGCGGTCTGACGGACTTCCCTCAAAGTGAGCATGAGTTGTGACAGCCCCTCGAGCGCAAAGAACTCGCTCTGCAGCGGAACTAGCACGGAATGTGCGGCGACCATGGCGTTCACGGTTAGCAAGTTGAGGGAGGGCGGACAATCGATCAATACATGATCAAACCCATATGTTGTAATCTCCGGCCGTCGCAACGCATCATGCAGCAGTGAACTACGCCGCTCATTGCCAACCAGTTCAATATCGGCAGAACTCAGATCGGTTGTCGCAGGCGCGATCCACAAGTGTTCCACGTCGGTTTCACGAACGACATCAGCCAGCGGCGCGTCGTCTAGAAGCAGATCGTACGTAGATTTCTCTCTGTCAGCTACATTGACGCCGAGCCCGGTAGAGGCGTTTCCCTGTGGATCCAGATCAACGACCAGTACCTCCCTGCCCTCCTCGGCGAGGGCTGCTCCGAGATTGATTGCCGTTGTTGTCTTCCCTACCCCGCCCTTTTGGTTGGCGATCGCGATGATTTTCGGCCCATTGGACCGTGGCGATTCAGACACGCTCGATTTCTCCAAGAACAAGGATGACCGCATTCGAGTCGGTTATACTCGGCCTGCGTTCGAGCTTGAAGCGGAAGTACGCGCGTGCGGCATCAATCTCGTCGTCCACCCGCGCACCTTTTGGGAAAAGGCAGACGCCGCCAGGTGCAAGGTGCGGGGCAGCGTAGTTGAGAAGCTCCGGGAGTGCGGCGACGGCGCGTGCTGAAACCACATCGGCGTTGCGTGGTTGCAGAGATTCAATTCGCTCCGCTAGAACCGTTCCCGAAACTCCGGTTTCCCGGAGAACCGTTGACAGGAAAGCGCACTTCCGTTTGTCGCTTTCCACAAACGTGAATTTCACATGCGGAGACAACTCAGCGGCAAGTATCGCGCACACTACGCCTGGGAACCCTCCTCCCGTTCCGAAATCCAGCCAACTCCGAGCCTGCGTTGGCATGGCGGCAAAAACCTGGGCTGAATCAACGATGTGGCGGGACCAGCTTTCGTCGATTGTGGATGGCGCGACAAGATTGATCGCCGGATTCCATTTCTTGAGAAGCGTTCGGTGGCATTCGAGTCGGTCACATGTTTCACGTGAAACATCCTGGCCGACTGCTTGGAGCAAACCGGGCCCGGTCTCAGGCACGCTGCTTCTCCATGCGCCTGAGATGCGACAGTATCAGTGTGAGTGCCGCCGGAGTCATACCATCTATCCGGCCCGCCTGCGCCAGCGTCCGTGGACGAACGCGCTCCAGCTTCGACCGGATTTCCGTAGAAAGACCATTGAGTTGTCCGTAGGAAAAGCCCTCGGGAATCTCCCAGGACTCGTCCTTCTTCAGTGCCGCCACGTCTTTCTGCTGCCGCTCAATGTAGTTCGCATAGAGTGCGTCGCGCGAAATCTGTTCCAGGATGTGAGGCGCTATGCCACGCAATTCCGGCACCGCATGCTCCAGATTCGGTACAGCCGCGCCGGGAAGTGCCAAGGCTTCTAGCGCCGTTCGCTTGGGACCGTCCACATTCACGCGAACCCCGGCGGCATTCAACGTTCGGGACGAGACAACGACGCCGCCCAATGCGCGCCGACCTACGTCTATCGCCTCGATCTTTTGCTCGAACTGCACCTGACGGTCGGACGACGCAATGCCAAGTTCAATTGCCAACGGCGTCAATCTCTGGTCGGCATTGTCCGCACGAAGCGCAAGCCGGTACTCTGCACGTGACGTAAACATGCGATATGGCTCCATCACGCCTTGCGTAATCAGATCGTCAATCATGACGCCGATGTAGCTGTTCTCGCGTCCGAACCGCACTGCCTCTTTCCCGAAAACACCAAGCGCGGCATTCAAGCCCGCGACAAGACCTTGTGCCGCGGCTTCTTCGTACCCTGTCGTTCCGTTGATCTGGCCGGCAAGATACAGACCCCTCAAGGACTTCAGCTGCAGCGTGTCGTCAAGGCTGCGAGGATCGACATAATCGTACTCGATAGCATAACCCGGCTGGAGAATGTCGACGGCCTCAAGACCATCAATTGATCGAACATAGTCGTACTGCACATCTTTAGGGAGGGACGTCGAAATCCCGTTCGGATAGACCGTGTGATCATCGAGTCCTTCGGGCTCAAGGAAGATCTGATGCGAGTCCTTATCGGCAAACCGTACGATCTTGTCCTCAATCGACGGACAGTACCTGGGCCCGACCCCTTCGATATGACCACCGTACATTGCCGACCGTTCCAAGTTCCGCCGAATGATGTCGTGGGTCCGCGAATTGGTGTGGGTAATCCCGCAGGATATCTGCGGTACCACGGGTTTCCTCGACAGGAACGAGAACATTGTCGCCACGTCGTCACCGGGCTGAAGACCCAAGCGACTCCAGTCGATTGTACGGCCATCCAACCGCGGTGGCGTTCCAGTCTTCAGGCGGCCAAGGTCGACTCCAAGCGTCCTAATCTGCGAAGCGAGCTTTTTCGACGGACGATCACCAATCCGACCGCCTGATCGGGTCACATCCCCAATGTGTATCACGCCATTCAGAAACGTCCCCGTCGTCAGGACGATCGCGCCGGCTCGAATTTCGGCCTCGTCTGCAAGACGAAGTCCGACAACTCTGTTGTTCTCCGTAACAAGCTCGCAGGCTTCGCCCGTTACAACCGTCAGATTTTTCTGCGCCGAAATCGCGGCCTGCATTGCCGCCTTGTATAGTTTCCGATCCGCTTGAGCGCGCGGACCTTGCACGGCCGGGCCCTTCTTCCGATTCAGCAGTCGGAATTGAATGCCCGCCTCGTCAGCGACCCGGCCCATCAAGCCGTCGAGCGCATCCACTTCGCGAACGAGATGCCCTTTTCCAAGTCCTCCGATAGCCGGATTGCAAGACATCACGCCAAGATCATCGGGTTTCAGGGTAAGCAGAGCCGTTCGCGCACCGGCGCGGGCAGACGCGGAAGCAGCCTCGCAACCTGCGTGACCGCCCCCAACTACGATAACGTCAAAATCGTGTTTCACGTGAAACATCCTCACTTCCCAATGCAGAAGCTACTGAAGATTTCGCCCAGGACATCCTCTACCCCGATCCGCCCCACCATGGAATCCAATGCACGGACGGCACGGCGCAGATCTTCGGCGCAAAGCTCGGCGTTCGACGCATCCGGATAGAGCAGCACCCGAGCATCTTCCAAAGCACGCGACGCAGCCGACAAGACCTCCCGATGCCGTACTCGTGTTGCCGTCCCGGCCAGATTGACCCTTTCTCTCAATGCACTCTCTATCCTGGCGAGCAACTCTTCAATACCCTGCCCCGTCATACCAGACACTGGAAGGCCCGGCCCTTCGGTTCCAAGATCACATTTCCCAACGACGCGGACGTCACCATCTCGTGATGATACGCCAAGATCTTCTCCGCCCATAAAGATACGCAAATCCGCATCTTCCGCCCGCGAACGTGCACGTCCGATCCCGATCGCCTCAACCTCGTCTTCGGATTCTCGAAGTCCTGCCGTATCCAGAATTGTCACCGGTATTCCACCGACATCCATGCGTACTTCGATAACGTCACGCGTAGTCCCTGCCCGGTCTGACGTTATCGCCGCATCACGACCTGCCAGGCGATTCAATAACGTGGACTTTCCCGCATTCGGTGGTCCGACAATCGCGACCTCAAACCCGTGCCGGACTTGTTCAGCTATCGATACACCTTCAATTTCCCGACCGAACTCACGGATCAAACGATCGACGATTTCCAAAACCTCGGGCCCGACATCGACCGGAACCTCTTCATCTGCGAAATCGATAGTCGCCTCTACGAGCGCGATCGCCCGCAACAATGCAGTCCGCCACTCCTCCGTCCGGCGCGCCATCTCACCGGTGAAACCACGCATGGCCTGTTGTCGCTGTGCCTCGGTTTCCGCATCAATCAAATCGGATAGCCCCTCGACACGCGCGAGGTCCAATCGTTCGTTCTCGAGTGCGCGACGCGTGAACTCCCCCGCCTCGGCAACGCGCAACCCGTCCAAAGCGGACAATGCGATGAGGAGCCGCGCAACCACTGCCGAACTGCCGTGTGTCTGAAACTCGACCACGGCTTCTCCGGTGAAGCTTGACCCTGGCTCGAAGACGATCACCAGGGCCTCATCGATCAGGTCACCTCGGTCCCGCAAACTCCGAAGAGACGCATATCGCGCTGGCGGAACGTCCCCGCACAGGTGGGCACATGCCGAAATCGCCTGTGGTCCGGACACGCGTACCACCGCCACCCCGGCACGGCCGGGCGCCGTTGCCAGGGCGTATATCGTGTCCATGTCCGTCCTCTTCGTGAAAGCCCGGTCAGGCGTTCATCGAGTCGAAAAACTCGGAGTTGCTCTTGGTCTGTTTGAGTTTGGAAATCAGGAACTCGATTGCGTCCGTCGTCCCCATCGGATTCAGGATCCGGCGCAGCACGAACGTCTTCTGCAAATCGCCCTTGTCGACCAGCAGGTCTTCCTTCCGCGTCCCGGATTTCAGGATGTCCATCGCAGGGAAAACGCGCTTGTCGGCCACCTTCCTGTCGAGGACGATTTCCGAGTTGCCGGTGCCCTTGAATTCTTCAAAGATCACCTCGTCCATCCGGCTGCCGGTATCAATCAGCGCCGTCGCAATAATCGTCAGCGACCCACCTTCTTCGATGTTCCGTGCCGCACCAAAGAACCGCTTCGGTCGCTGCAGTGCATTCGCGTCCACACCACCGGTCAGCACCTTCCCCGACGACGGGACGACCGTGTTGAAGGCCCTACCAAGTCTTGTGATAGAGTCCAGCAAAATCACAACATCTCGTTTGTGCTCAACCAGACGCTTGGCTTTCTCGATCACCATTTCCGACACCGCAACGTGCCGCGACGCCGGCTCGTCGAAGGTCGAGGAGATAACCTCCCCCTTCACGCTCCGCTGCATGTCCGTCACTTCTTCCGGCCGTTCATCGATCAGCAGAACGATCAGGTAGCACTCCGGATGGTTCTGCTCGATCGAATGGGCGATGTTCTGAAGCAGGACCGTTTTACCTGTCCGCGGCGGCGCAACGATCAGGCTTCGCTGACCCTTCCCGATCGGTGCAACGAGGTCGATAATGCGGGCCGAGCGATCCTTGATCGTCGGATCGTCGATCTCCATCTTGAGCCGTTCGTCCGGGTAGAGCGGCGTCAGGTTGTCAAAGTTGATCTTGTGCCGCGCTTTCTCCGGTACTTCGAAGTTGATCTGCGTCACCTTCGTCATGCCGAAATACCGCTCGTTTTCCCGCGGGGCATGGATCACGCCATCCACCGTATCCCCGGTCCGAAGCGAATACTGCCGGATCATGTCAGGAGAGACATAAATATCATCCGGACCGGGCAGGTAGTTCGCTTCCGGAGACCTCAGGAATCCGAAACCGTCCTGCATCACTTCCAGAACGCCATCGCCCGAGATTTCCCAGCCGTCCTCGGCGCGCTCCTTCAGAATGGCGAACATCATGTCGCCCTTCCGCATGGTGGAAGCGTTGTCGATCTCCAGTTCCTCGGCCATCGCCAACAGGTCGGCGGGGCTCTTTACCTTGAGTTCGGACAGTGTGAGAGAGTTCTCGGCCATAAACGTGCTTTCTTCGGCCGTCATGCAGCCGCGACATCGGTGTTGAATGGAAAAGACCTGGCAGGACAGCCATTGGCGGGCGATCTAAGCGCTCACACCCGCAATGTCAATTGTCTTGCGCCTCTCGGGGTCTTTCAGAAGCGCAGAATGACCGAAAAGACAATGACGATCATCAGGACGGTCGGCAGTTCGTTCATTATCCGGTAGGTGCGTCCCGACAGCCGGAAGTCCCCGGCAACGAAATCCTTCCGTCGCGCGGCCAGCCACATGTGGAACCAGGTCATCGCAATCACCGATGCGCCTTTGGTGTAGGGCCATACGGACGTCCAGTCGATGATCCCCGGCGTGAAGACAAGCATCAGACCGAAGAGCCATGTCGCAATCAACGAGGGGTTCATGATCAGCTTCAGAAGCTTCCGCTCCATCATCTGGAACACACCGTCCATCTCGGTACCTGCGGTCGTCTGCTCCGTGTGGTGCACGTACAACCGTGGAAGATAGAACAGCCCCGCCATCCAGGCGATAACCGAGATCACATGCAGGGACTTCGTCCAAAGATAGATATCGGCAAGCCAGTCAGCGATCATTCGGTACAGTCTCCAACGAGCAACGTCCCTCCCATCCTTAAATAGAAAAGAAGAAAGAAAGAAAAGATGGTGTAGTTGTAGGGTCTGTGCAGATGTGGATTAGTGAGTCATCCCCAGACCGATGAACACCGCGATGATCGGCGTTCACCTTTTCTACATCGTGGTATGAAGAAACTTTAATACTAATTTTCAATGTGTTACGTGAATCTCACTTGCGGACGACTCTGTGAGTATCTTCAGAATGCCTGTGCAGGACTCACGTTTTCCAACGCCATCGGATTGATGTTGCCCATAGAGGATGAATTCAGACATCGCCGTGGGCGACACGGCGCTCTGGCCGAACTTGGAAAAGATGTCCAGATATGCACACACGGCGTCCAACCCTTCCCCCCGGCTTGTCCACAAGGAGATCCACATGAGCGCTTCCTCGGTTCCGGAGCTGCTTCTCGCATCACGTTCGGAAATTCGCGCTGCCCTCCTCCGCAATGCCGGTGTTCCCTTCTCTGTCCTTACGGCGCCGGTCGATGAAGAGGCCCTGCGCCTGGGGCTGGAAGCCGAAGGAGCGACTCCACGCGAAATGGCCGACCATCTGGCAGAATTCAAAGCGGCCAAGGTCGCTCGGAAAAACCCCGACAAGCTCGTGCTTGGCTGCGATCAGGTACTGGATTTCGATGGACGGGCGCTCGCCAAACCGCGGGATCCGCAGGAGGCCTCTCGTCAGATCTCTCTCATGTCCGGCAAACGCCACGATCTTTATTCGGCCACCGTGCTGTTCCACGAGGGTCGGCCGGTTTGGCGCCACATCGGTCATGTACGCATGACGATGCGCCATCTCTCTGCGGGATACATAGACGATTACGTGACCCGCAATTGGGACGAGATTCGGCATTGTGTCGGTGGCTACCAGTTGGAATCCGAGGGCGCTCGCCTCTTTGCATCGGTCGAAGGGGACTTCTTCACCGTTCTCGGTCTTCCCTTGTTGCCTCTTCTGGATCATCTTGTCGCGAGGGGGATCTTGGAAACATGAGCGAACGGATACCATTGGCCGGGGTGATCGGTTCCCCGGTGGCGCATTCGCTGTCACCGCGGCTTCATGGCCATTGGCTCAGATCATACGGTCTGAAGGGCCATTATGTTCCCCTCGAAGTCGATCCGTCGAATCTCCAGGACGTCCTGCGTATTCTACCCAACATGGGATTTGTCGGGGTCAACGTGACGATCCCTCACAAGGAGATGGCGCTCGAACTGGCGAACCTCGTAACAGATCGTGCGGCACTCATCGGAGCTGCCAACACCCTGATATTCTACGAGGACGGCCGGATTCATGCCGACAACACGGATGGCTACGGATTCCTTGCGAACATTCGGCAGAATATACCGGAGTGGGATGCGTCCTGGGGCCCCGCAGCAGTATTCGGCGCCGGCGGCGCGTCGCGCGCGATTATCACTGCCCTGCTCGATGCGGGGGCTCCGGAAATAAGGCTAGCCAATCGTACCCGTACCCGCGCCGAAGCGTTGCGTCTGGAATTCGGTCCACGGATTGTCGTGCATGATTGGGCGCTTTCGGCGCAAATGCTCGATGGCGCCGCAACCGTGGTGAATACGAGCTCGCTCGGAATGGAGGGTCAGCCGGAATTCAGGATCTCGCTCGACAAACTAGACCCCTCCGCCGTGGTAACAGACATCGTTTACGTCCCACTCAGAACTCCATTCCTCGAAGCCGCCGCTGCGCGCGGTTGCCGGACTGTCGATGGGTTGGGCATGTTGCTGCACCAAGCTGTTCCCGGCTTCGAACGCTGGTTCGGTCATCGTCCGAGCGTTGACGACACGCTCCGCCAGGCAGTTCTCGCGCCATGACCAGACCGTTTCTCATTGGCCTGACTGGCTCTATCGGAATGGGCAAATCGACCACCGCGGCGATGTTTGCCGACGAAGGTGTCGTTGTCTGGGACGCCGATGCCGCGGTTCACCGAGTCTACGCACCGGGCGGGGCAGCTGTGGAACCGATGCGGAGGCTGCGACCGCAGGCAATAATCGAGGATTCGGTCAGTCGTCATGCACTCAAGTCGTGGATTGCGGAGGATCCAGCCGCCCTCTCCCGTATCGAAGCGGTGGTACACCCGCTCGTCGCCGCGGATCGCGCGCAGTTCATTGAAGAAACGGACGCGCCATACGCGCTTTTCGATATTCCGTTGATGTTTGAAACTGGTATCGATGCGCAAATGGACCTGACAGTGGTGGTGTCGGCGCTACCCGCTGAACAACGCCGCCGTGTGCTCGACCGGCCAGGCATGACACCGGAACAGTTCCAGAGGATTCTGGCCAAACAGATGCCCGATGCGGAGAAGCGCGCTCGCGCCGATGTGGTGATCGACACATCCACCCTGGATGGAGCACGCGCCCAAGTACGAGACCTGATGAAGGAGTTGAGAGCCCGCCATGCGTGAAATCGTTATGGACACGGAAACCACCGGACTTGATCCGTTCGACGGGCACCGCATCGTGGAGATCGGTGGGGTCGAGCTGGAAAATCACGTTCCGACCGGGCGCACCTATCACCAATACATCAATCCGCGACGGGATATGCCGACCGAAGCCTTCGAGGTGCACGGGATATCCGAGGAGTTCCTTGCCGACAAACCGCCCTTCGAGGCAGTTGCACAGGCGTTCGTGGATTTCGTCGGTGACGCGGTGCTTGTGATCCACAATGCGCCGTTCGACATGAAGTTTCTTAACGCCGAACTGGATTGGGCCGGCTTGCCCAAGCTACCGCTATCCCAGGCGCTCGATACGCTTGCAATGGCGCGAAAGCGGTTCCCCGGGTCCCCATCCTCGCTCGACGCGCTTTGCCGTCGTTTCGGGATCGACAATTCAAACCGGACGTTGCACGGCGCGCTGCTCGACTCCGAGATTTTGGCCGATGTGTATCTGGAGCTGATTGGTGGGCGCCAACCCGATTTCGCCTTGGCAACGAATGCGGCGAATGCGTCCGGATCGTCCGGCGCAGAATGGCGTCCGTCTCCGCGCCGCACGCCCTTGCCTCCGCGCCTGACTGAAGAGGAGCGCGTGGCGCATGCGAAACTTGTTGAAAGCCTGGGAGACGACGCTCTCTGGAACAGCTCCCGCCGTTAGGTCGACGCTTCCACCGGAATAGCGCTCGCGAAGGCGGCGCACGGGGCGGTTGCCCGCCCCGGCGCGCGTTCAATCAGGCGTCCGCTTGTGCCTTCGCGGCCTGTTCGGCCTGCGCGCGACGGATAAGCTCCTGGCGGTAGAGCGCCACGAAATCGACGTTGTCGAGGTTCAGCGGCGGGAATCCACCATCACGGGTGATGTCTGACACGATCCGCCGCACAAAGGGGAACAGCATCCGCGGGCACTCGATCAGCAGGAACGGGTGCAGCTGGGCTTCCGGAACGTTTTCAATGTGGAAGATCCCGCCGTATTCCAGCTCCATGAGGAAGAGCGGCGCGTCGCCGTCCTTGCTTTTGGATTCGATTTTGAACTTCGTGAGCACCTCGTATTGGTTCTCGGCAGAGCGCTTCTTGGCGTCGAGGTTCACCTGCACCTGTACGTCCGGTTGGACTTCGCCGCCCACGCCCTTCTGAACAACGATGTTTTCGAACGAGAGGTCCCGGATAAACTGCCCCAGAACCCGCATCGCGGGCGGTTTTTGTTGTTGCGCTTCGCTTCCGTCGCCCGTTTGGGGCGCAGCGCTCTCGTTGGGTTGATCCGACATCTTACTCTCCCGAAATCTGTCTTTAGGCTTGCAGCGGCTCTATCAAAACAGCGTGAAGGTCTCAATCCCGAGTCCAGCCGGAGGGGCCTTGATGCCGCCTAGGCTCCGGTTCGATCTCGGAAAACTCACCGTCTATCACGTCGTCCGGCCGGGTCTGGCCAGACTGATAGGTCCGTCCTTGAAACGTCGCCGTGCCCTGGACGACCACGCGTGAACGTACCCAGCGAAAGACCCGCTCCCGGACGGACGGGACCAGCAGCGAAAACCCGACGGCATCAGTGAAAAACCCAGGAGTCAGCAAAAGTGCGCCAGAAAACAGGATCATTGCGCCATGCGCCAAAGGTTCGGTTGGGTCGTTCAGCGTGTTGAAGGAACTCTGCACTTGCCGCAACACGTCGCGTCCCTGCTGTTTGACGAGCCAGGTACCGAGAATGGCCGTCACAACCACGATAAGAAGCGTCCATCCGAGCCCCAGAAACGAGCCGACGCGAATAAAAAGCGCAATTTCGATCAGTGGCACGGCGATGAATAGCAGCAACAAGGGCATTGGCTTCCTCCGCGATGGGTTACGTTTGTGGACTTGTTATCCCCGACCGCTTACATAAGTGCCGGGTGGGCGATATACCAACCCGGCGATTAGAAAAGAGGACCTCGATGAGTGCTGCCGTGATCCAGCTCCTGGTTTTGGCCGGGATCGCGATTTTCCTGATCCTACGATTGCGGTCTGTCCTCGGAACGCGCGAAGGGTTTGAAAAACCGCCGCTTTCGGCGAGCGAAGCGAAACAGGGGAAGGTTTCGGACCGGCCGGACCTTGAGGTGATCGAAGGCGGACCCGACCGCGACATCACCGATCACGTGCCGGAAGGGAGTTCTGCGGCGCTTGCCCTGGCGCAGATGAAGCGTGTGGAACCCTCTTTCAGCGTGCATGAATTCCTGCAAGGGGCCCGTGGCGCCTACGAAATGATCCTTATGGCTTTCGAAAATGGCGAGTTGGAGCGCATTGAACCCTATCTGGATTCCGACGTTCGGGATGCCTTTGCCGAGGTGATCTCGCAGCGCGAGGCGCAGGGCATCACGGTTGACTCGAATTTCGTCGGAGTGCGGGAGCTGACCCTGACCGGGGCCGAACTCGATGCCGGCTCAAATCTCGCCGAGATCACTGTGCGTTTCGTTGGCGAGATGACTCACATCGTGCGCGACGCAAACGGAACGGTGCTGGAAGGCAGCGAGACCGAGATCAAGCGCCAGCGCGATGTCTGGACGTTCGCTCGCAAGATGGGCACCGGCGACCCGAATTGGCAGCTCGTCGCGACTGGCGAATGATTTCCCAGCGACGATCCCTGAGAAATTGCGCTGACTGATGTTCCTGGACGGCGTCGATCACGGCGCCGCTGCGCCTCCGGGCCATTTCGCCGGTCGTGCTCTCGTGTTTCTACGGGAGTGATTGCGCAATGTCTCGCAAACGCCAACCCCGCCGGCTTAGCAACGACGATCTCGCCATCTGGCGCCGGGTAACCGGCACCGCCAATCCGCTGCATCCCGCCACAAAGACCCACACACGCGAAGAACCGCAAGAGCAACGACCCGCGCCCGCCTCGGAAGCGGTTTCCGACCCCGTTCCACGGTTTCGGATCGGGCAGCATGTCAGCTACGATCATTCGAAAGGCCACAACCTGACGCCGACTCTGGAGGCGCGTCTGGCTACGCAGCCTGTCCGCATGGATCGCAAGACGTTTGGGAAGATGAAGCGTGGCAAGCTTCGTCCCGAACGCAAGATCGACTTGCATGGGATGACCTTGGCACAGGCCCATCCGGCGCTCAGCCGCTTCCTCATTTCCGCCCATGCTGACGGGTGCCGTTTGGTACTCGTGGTGACGGGAAAGGGCAGCAGGAATCATGATGACGGCGGTCCGATTCCGATGCCGCGGGGTGTTCTGCGCAACCAGGTGCCGCAGTGGCTCCGCATGGCTCCGCTCGCTTCCCTTGTTCTGCAAGTTTCAGATGCGCACCAGAGCCACGGCGGGTCAGGCGCGTATTACGTCTACCTCTCCCGTCGGCGCTAACCGTCGTGCGCCCTGCCGCAATGCTACCGCTGCGAGCACCGTCGCGGCGAGGCAGTAGATCGCGATGAATTTCATCTGGCTGTCAAACTCGAAACCGGCATCGATGGCCAAGCCAGTCACCACCGGCCCGACGGCGCTTCCGAATACCAGAACGGCAGATGCCATGGCTTTGATCGAGCCCAAGTGCCGCGTGCCGTAGAACTCCGCCCAGAAGGCATTCGGTAGCGTCGAGTTTGCGCCCGACGTCATTCCCACCGCGGCCATCCCCAAGGCAATCCCGGTGGCACCGCCCGCCCCGGCGAGCACGAGAAAGCCCACTGAGATCGGCAGCAGCAAGAACGGCAGCAATCGCGCAGTGCCCAACCAATCCAATGCGATGCCACTGACGACCATCGTCGCGACGGCACAAGCGGTGTAGACCGGAAACATGGCCACGAGCGTCAAATGGCTGATCTGTTTGATCTCCGCCAGGTGAACCTGATGGAAAAACAACGCGGTAACGAATGTCGCGGGCGCCAGCATCAGCGGCAGCACGCACCAGAAGACGCCGTTCCGCAGCACCGACCTGCGATCCCACTGGCGCCCGTCCATGCCGACTGCCGAACTCGCCTCGATATCCGCCTGTGGTGTGCGTTCGTGGCGCAACAGGGAAAGGAGCAGCGGAACTACCATCAGGATAAGCAGCGCCGCCAGACCCCAAAGGCTCCGCCATGAAAAAACACCGAGCAGTGCCACGAAGCCGATCGGTGCAAGGGATTCACCCAGGGTAACGCCCAGCGTGGCAACCGACAGCGCCTTGCCGCGGCTCGCGACGAACCAGCGGCCCATGGCAACGATGGCAATGTGGATTGTCATCCCCTGCCCGGCCAATCTCAGTGCGAAGATGACCACCGGCAGCGCCCAGGCACCGGGAACCGCCGCCATGGCAAGGCAGGCCGCGGCGAAAAACGGTAGCACCACCAGTACCAACTCCCGCACGCGGAAGCGGTCGGTCAGGGTACCGGCCCAGACCATGACGATCGCCGAGGCCAGCGTTCCGGCCGAGTAGATCGCACCCCATGCGCCGTGGCTCAGGCCAAATGCGGCGCGAATCTCCCCGGCGAAGATCGAGATAAAGAACGTCTGCCCAAAACTGGACGTGAGTGTGAGAAAAAAGCCTGCTGCAAGCCACGTCGCGTTCTGGCGAAGAAATCCCAGCATCCGGTCAGTTCACCGTTTCCGAAATCGCTGTGACGGGTTCCATGATGATTTCTGTCGCGTTCTGCACTGTGAGGACGGTACCGGAAATCAAACCGGCACGCCCTGAATCGGCAGCCTGAAAGGCATCGTTCATCGATTCGACATTCTGCATGATGCTGAGGAACGTCGGAGACGTCACGACACCCATGTGGGAATTGTCGACATCCACGAGTTGCGTTGCATTCACCACTGTCACGTTCAGGTCAGACACGGGATCCGCCGTCGGGATATTGCCCAGCCGCGAGGTCTGGCCGGTAAGCCGTGCCGACAGCTTCAACGCGCGGTCGCGCGATGACGTGGTTATCACGAACCGTTCGGGCAGCGTGCCGACATCCGCAACCTGGGCGCGGAAAACATCCACGTCTATGTCGGGGGACATCAGCGCGATGCCGCCAATCCTGTCCCAGACCGGGCCTTTGCCTTCGAGAGCCATTTGCCGAAGGGTCTCCATAGTCAATTGCGACCCCATCGAATGTGCCACGAGGATTATCGTCGTTGCGCCCGCGCGCGTGATTTCTTCCAGGAGGTTCTTGAGCCCGTCCCGCGCGAAAAGTGCGCTGTCCCGGTCGTAGGCATACCGCAGCGGATGGCCACGCGACGGCCAGGAATAGCTCACGGGAACGGCGGTGAACCCGATATCGTTGGCCATTTGTGCCGTGCGAAAGACGCTGTCGCCGAAAGTGTTGTTGAAACCGTGAATGAAGACGACGACCTCGCCTTGTGCCTCGGGCGTCGAGCGAAGACGGTCTGCCAGCGCGTGGCGGAAACTCTGGTGGTTGGCATAATGATCGATGCGGGTCACGGCGAATTCCCGGGCCGGGTCGCGCCCGCCGCGCGCGATTTCCACCAGTCCGGGTTCGTGGGAAAGCGGAACGGAGACGTCGAACCGTGCAAAACTCAATTCACCGCGTTCAGACGGGTGAAAGAGGCCGTCCGGTGTTTTCGCGCGCGTCGTACCCGCCAGTATTTCGATTCTTTCGCCGTCGTCGCTCCGGGCCGCGACGGGCGTAATATCCGCTCGCGGCGTACAGGCCGCGAAGGTCACGCCACAAAGCGCGGCAACGCACAGTGATCTTCGACGATTCATACCGCCTGCCTAGCCCAGCGGCGTGGCGTGATCCATGCTATTCGCGACGGCCGGCGCTACAGAACGTACCGGCTCAGATCGGCTGAACGCGCAAGTTCGCCAAGGTTTTCCTCGACGAAGGCAGTATCGACCGAAACGGTTTGTCCCATACGGTCGGGTGCCGCGAAGCTCAGCTCCTCGAAGACCCGTTCCATCACCGTGTACAGCCGTCGCGCACCGATATTCTCGACGGACTCGTTTACCTCGGCCGCGATCCGCGCCAGGGCCGCGATCCCGTCGTCGGTGAAGCTCACCGTCACCTCTTCCGTCTGCATCAGCGCCGTGTACTGCCGGGTCAGCGCATTGTCGGTTTCGGTCAGGATGCGCACGAAATCGGCCTCGGTCAGCGCGCGCAACTCCACCCGGATCGGCAACCGGCCCTGCAATTCGGGCAAAAGGTCCGACGGTTTTGCAATGTGGAACGCCCCGGACGCGATGAACAGGATGTGGTCGGTCTTCACCGGCCCGTGCTTGGTACTCACTGTGGTACCTTCGATGAGCGGCAGCAGGTCCCGCTGCACGCCCTCTCGGCTGACGTCGCCGCCGCGTGCTTCCTGACGGGCACAGACCTTGTCGATCTCATCGATGAAGACGATGCCGTTCTCCTGCACCGATTCCAGCGCGACCTTGGTCACGGTTTCGTCGTCGAGGAGTTTGTCCGCTTCTTCCGAGATCAACACCTCGTAGCTGTCGGCCACGGTCAGCCGCCGTTTCACCGTGCGCCCGCCGAACGCTTTGCCGAAGATTGATCCGAGGTCCATCGCGCCCATATTGGCGCCTGGCTGGCCCGGAATCTCGAACATCGGCATCGATGGGCCGGATTCAGCGACCTCCAATTCGATCACCGTGTCATCCAACTCGCCGCGCTTCAGCTTGCCCCGGAACATCTCCCGTGTCTGCTCACGGGCGTCGGTCCCTGCAATTGCCTCCAGCACGCGATCCTCGGCGTTCTGGTGCGCTTTTGCCTTCACCTCGTCGCGCATGAACTCGCGGGTCTGCTGGATTGCCGCGTCCACCAGATCGCGAATGATCTGTTCGACATCGCGTCCGACGTACCCCACTTCGGTGAACTTCGTCGCCTCAACCTTGATGAAAGGCGCGCGTGCCAGCTTCGCCAGCCGCCGCGAAATCTCCGTCTTGCCGACGCCAGTGGGGCCGATCATCAGGATGTTTTTCGGGTACACTTCCTCGCGCAGATCGTCCGAAAGCTGTTTGCGCCGCCAGCGATTGCGCAGCGCGACCGCCACCGCCCGCTTGGCGTCTTTCTGTCCGATGATGAAACGATCGAGCTCGCTCACGATCTCACGGGGGGTCAGGTCGGTCATGTCCTCTGCCTTCTCTTGTCCGGGCCTAGGTAATCATGTCCGGCGCAGACGCAAGCCCGCACGCTTGCAACCTGCCTATTTGGACTCTTGCCCGAACGGCTCATGCTGGGGCTAACTGGGACAAGGCAGCTCGAACAACAATTAACAACAGGCAGGGTTTCAGCCATGCGAATGTCCCTCGCTCCAGCCCTTCTCACCTTATTCCTCGCGGCTTGCTCCGGAGGTGGCGACGTTGGGACGACCGCGGCGGCCGTCCGTCCGGTCGGGGTCGCATTCCCGCATTTCGACGACCGCGATCCGCACGACTGGCAAGCCCGACATCCGAAATCCTATCCGGTCCATGGCATCGATGTCTCCCGGTGGCAGGGTGCGATCGACTGGCACCAAGCCCACGCGTCCGGCGTCTCCTTTGCCTTCATAAAGGCGACCGAGGGCGTGGAGGAACTCGACCCGATGTTCGACAACCATTGGCGCGGGGCGAAATCGGCCGGCGTGCCTCGCGCGGCCTACCATTATTTCTACTTCTGTGCCCCCGCAGACGAACAGGCGCGCTGGTTCATCCGGAACGTCCCGCGCGCCCAATCCAGTCTGCCCCACGTGCTCGACATGGAATGGAACCATCGTTCGCCAACCTGCCGAAAGCGCCCCGACGGCGCGACTGTGCGCGCCGAGGCGCGGCGCTTCCTTGACATACTCGAGGCCCATTACGGCAGGCGCCCCATCCTTTACACCACGGTTGATTTCTGGCGCGACACGGATATCGGCCGCCTGCCCGGCACAACTTTCTGGCTACGCTCCGTCGCTGACCACCCGCGCGAGACCTATCCCGGCGCGCGCTGGACGTTCTGGCAATACACGGGCACGGGCGACGTGCCGGGCGTCGATGGCCCCGTCGATATCAACGTCTTTGCAGGCTCCCGATCCGCCTGGCAAACCTGGGCGAGGTGACGCCGCACCGTTGCCCTCGCTCGCCGCAGCCGCCATAGAAGCGCAATGAGCGGCCAACATGATCTCGAAATATTCCTCGTCGCTGTGCCCGGCCTGGAGCAGTTCCTGTGCGCCGAAGCGCAGGAATGCGGATTTGCGGGCGCCAGGGCCGTTCCGGGCGGCGTCGAATGCCGCGGCCCATGGGCCGAGGTCTGGCGCGCCAATCTGGTGTTGCGCGGCGCGACACGCGTGCTCGCGCGGATCGGCGCCTTCCGCGCGTTTCACCTCGCACAACTCGACAAGCGGGCGCGCAAGTTTCCCTGGGCGGAGACGCTGCGCCCGGACGTTCCCGTCCGGGTGGAGGTCACCTGCAAACGGTCGAAAATCTATCATCAGGGCGCGGCGGCGCAGCGGATCGAACGCGCGATCGCCGAGACACTCGGCGCGCCGCTGGCAGAGGATGCGCCGGTACAGGTCAAGGTACGGATCGACGACAACCTCTGCACGTTCTCCGTGGATACGTCGGGCGAGTCCCTGCACAAGCGGGGACACAAGGAGGCTGTCGGCAAGGCACCGATGCGGGAAACCATGGCCGCACTTCTGTTGCGTGCCAGTGCGTACCGCGGGACCGAACCGGTGCTGGACCCGATGTGCGGCTCCGGCACCTTCGTCATCGAGGCGGCCGAAATGGCCGCCGGTCTGTTGCCGGGCCGCGACCGGAGCTTTGCATTCGAGCAGCTGGCGACCTTCGAAGCCGACACGTGGAAGGAGATGCGCGCTGAGAAAACGGCAAAGGCGCCGGCGCTCCGTTTCTACGGATCCGACAGGGATGCCGGTGCGGTGCGTATGAGTCAGGCGAACGCGGCGCGCGCCGGTGTCACGGAATTCACCCAGTTCGACACCCGCCCGGCCGGCGATCTGGTTCGCCCAGACGGTCCGCCCGGTCTTGTGATCGTCAATCCGCCCTACGGTGCCCGTGTCGGCAACCGCAAGCCGCTCTTTGCGCTCCACGACAGCCTTGGGCGCGTGTTGCAAGAGCGGTTTTCCGGCTGGCGCGTCGGTATCGTGACCTCGGACACCGGTCTGGCGAAGTCGACCGGCCTGCCCTTCCTGCCGCCGGGTCCACCGATCGCGCATGGGGGCCTGAAGGTGCGCCTCTTCCGGACGGACCCCCTGCCCTAGCCAAGATACACGCGACCTTCGGGGAACTTCACCCGCGACGCGCGCCGGGTTGCCAGAAGATACCCGAGCGTTAGCGGGCCGACCCTGCCCATGAACATCAGGAATATGATGATGGTCCGGCCAAGTGCGTCCAACTCGCTCGTTGCTCCCCGGCTCAACCCGACCGTCCCGAAGGCGGATGCAATCTCGAAGGCCAGGTCCAGAAAATCTCCGTCGTGGGAGATAGACACCAGAAAGAGCCCCGTCAGCATGGTCAGCATGGCGATTGTCGTCAGCGCCATGACCTTCATGACCTGTTCCTGCCCAATACGCCGCCCAAAGGCCCGCGGCGCCCGCTGTTTGAAGAAGGCGGCAGTCGCCAGCAGCGCGACCATCAGCGTCGTCACCTTGATCCCCCCGGAGGTGGAGGCACTGCCGCCGCCCACGAGCATAAGCGCGATCATTACGAGACAGGTGCTGTCATGCAGATGCGCCAGATCCACGGTGTTGAACCCCGCGGTGCGCGTTGTGACCGATTGAAACCAACTCGCCGTCAGTTTCGCGCCCACGGTGTCCAGCGTGCCGAGCGTGCCGGGATTGGTCCATTCCAGCAGCGCGAAGGTGATCATGCCGTAGACCGTCAAGCCCGCGGTTCCGACCAGCATCAATTTCGAGTGCAGGGTCAGGAGTCGCCAGCGTCTTTTCTCCAGAATGTCGCCGATCACCACGAAACCGAGGCCGCCGGTGATGAAGAGCGCGGGAATCGCCAGGTTGATGACCGGGTCAGCTACCCATTCCGAGAGTGAATCCGATCTCAGGCCGAAGCCCGCGTTGTTGAACGCGGATACGGAGTGAAAAAGTGCGTACCAAAGGCCCTGCCCCGCTCCCATTTCCGGCACGAAGACCAGTGCGAGCACGGCGACGCCAATCGCTTCGACCACGAGCGAGATTCGCAACACCGAGCCGACGAGATCCATGATGTCATGCGTCGTGCTCTGGCTCAGGTCCTCGCGCAGCACATGCCGCGACGGCGTGTTGATCTGCAAGCCAAGCGAAGACAGCACCAGCACCGCAAAGGTCATCAGCCCGACGCCGCCGATCTGGATCAGGGTCAGCAACACGGCCTGCCCGAAGAAACTCAGGTCCGAACCGGTATCCACAACCGCGAGCCCGGTGACGGTGACCGCTGAGGTCGCTGTGAAGAAGGCGTCCGCGACGGAAATCGGCCGAGTCGTACTGACTGGGAGGGACAACAGCGCCGTGCCGGTCAGGATCAGGGCCAGGTACAAACCGGCCAGCAGAACCGGAGGCGCAGGAAGCCTGGACCCGCGGAAGCGCCGATGCGCCATGTCAGAGGCTCGCCGCGAAATCGCGAAGGTCGTTGCGCCGGCCGAGCAGCATGAGCTTGTCCTCGACCTTCAGTTCTGGATCCTCTGCTTCCGCTCCGGCGAAATCGGTGCCGCGCATAACACCGAGTGTCCGCAGCTCAAAACGCGGGCCGAGCTCGAGTTCCGACAAACGCTTACCCGCAAGTTGTTCAGGTACGAGGAAGTTGACGACGTGAAACCCGTTTCCAAGGCTCAGGTAATTCCGCATCCGCGGGTTGTGCAGCACCTGCGCCACGTGCAGACCGACTTCTTCCTCTGGCAGGATGACCCGTTCCGCGCCAAGTTTGCTGAGGATGCGATGATGCGTGCGGTTGATCGCCTTGGCCCAGATGGTTTTCGCACCCACCATCTTTGCGTTGATGGTGGCCAGGACATTGGCTTCGAGATCCTCGCCGATGGCAATCAGCGCCACGTCGCAATCGCCGACTCCGGCTTCGCGCAACGCTGCCTCGTCCCGCGCGTCGGCGATAACGGCAAAGGAAATCAGGTCCGCCACCGTCGAAACGGCGCGTTCGCTGCAGTCGATCCCGGTGACGTAATTCCCGAAGCGGGCCAGTTCCTTGGCGACTGTGGAGCCGAACGTGCCGAGACCGATTATCGCGAATGTTCGGGGCGCGTCAGCCATGGAAAACCTCTCAGCGGAGCAATGGGCCCACTATTGCGGATTTCCGATCCGATTCAAGCGACCGGCGGCAAATGCCGATACGTCAGCCGGAGATGCGCTCCACCGTGAGATTGCCGTTGGTATACACGCAGATGTCCGCCGCGATGGCCATTGCCTTCCGCGCCACCTCTTCGGCGCCGAGATCGCTCTCGATCATCCCGCGCGCGGCGGCCAGCGCGTAATTTCCCCCGGAGCCGATGGCGGCGATCCCGTGTTCGGGCTCCAGCACATCCCCTGCCCCGGTGATGATCAGAAGCTCCTTGCCGTCGGTGACGATCAGCATCGCTTCCAGCTTCTGGAGGTACTTGTCGGTCCGCCAGTCCTTGGCCAGTTCCACCGCCGCGCGCGCCAGTTGGCCCGGCGTCGCCTCCAGCTTCGTCTCCAGCCGCTCCAGCAGCGTGAAGGCGTCGGCGGTCGACCCCGCGAAGCCGCAGACCACGTCATGACCGCCGGGGCTCAGCCGCCGCACCTTCCGAGCGGTTCCCTTTATCACCGTCTGGCCCAGGCTCACCTGCCCGTCGCCAGCGACGACCACCTCGTCGCCCTTCCGCACCCCGATGATCGTCGTCCCGTGCCAGCCGGGAAAATCGCTGTCGGCCATATCCGTCTCCGTCTTGGTCCGGCCCTATATGGGCGCCACGCGCGGCAGCCACAACCGGGCAAGGAAAAAGGGCGCCGAAGCGCCCCTCACCGGTGGTCTCGTCGTGTGTCGCTGAATTCCGGTCACTCGACACGGTCGAAATGGCCGGCAATCCGGTCAGATCAAATCGACTCGTCGATCCAGGCCTTGAGCGCGGCCTTCGGTGCGGCGCCGATCTTGTTGGACACCACCTGGCCGTCCTTGAACAGGAACAGCGCCGGGATGCCGCGCACGCCCAGGGCCGCTGGCGAGTTGGGGTTCTCGTCGACATTCACCTTGGCGATCTTGATCTTGTCGCCGTACTCGGTCGCCAGCTCTTCCAGGGCCGGGCCGATCTGTTTACAGGGGCCACACCATTCGGCCCAGAAATCCACCACGACGGGGACTTCGGAGTTCTTTACGTCAGCATCGAAGCTGTCGTCGGTCACTGGGACGGTTGCCATCTGAATTCTCCTGGGCATCACGCGTTGGAGGCGGAAAGTAAGGAGCCGTCCCGGGAGCGTCAAGGCAATGCCGCTTTGCTCACCGCGTCGTGCACAAGCGTGCCGGGCAGGTAGGTCAGGCGCGGGACCCGCGTCCACAAGATCGCCGTTCGGACCTCTCTGTCCGGAAAAATCTGTTTCAAAGCAGCGGTATAGGCCCCCATTTGCCGAAGGAGTCCGTCCGGCGTCTGCCCCGCCTCCGCAGGTACGATGAGGTTCGTCTTGAAATCGACAGCAAGCACGTCGGACTCGCGAACGATAAGCCTGTCGATGGTGCCGTGAATGCGGCGGCCGCCCAATTCGGTGAGGTTCGCAGAGACCGGTACCTCGGCGAGCGTTCCCGGCGCGAACAGAAACGCAAGTTCCGGCGCCTCCAGCACCGAAAGCGCTTCGGCAAGGAGGTTTTCGCGCTCGCCGTTCGACACCTCTGTGCCAAGCAATCGTGCGGCCAGGTCCCGCTGCGTCTCGGGCGAATGGCCGGCAAGGTGTTCCAGCAACAGGTGAATTTGCGTGCCGCGAAGCTTCGCGGCTTCTGCGCCCAACCCAACAACACCTTCCGGTTCGCCGGGCATGACCTTCGCGCCACCGAGCTCGGACGGCGAGACCGTGGCTCCGGCACGGGCCGGGGCCTCCACCGGTTCGGTCAACCAACCGGGCGGCGAGACCGCATCCGGTGCGTCCGTCGGCGATGGTGCAGGCCGGCTGCCGCCAGCCCAATGCGTCGATTCCAACCGCAGCCCCGGACCGCCGTCGAATGCATGCTCCGCAGCCCCCATGGAGCGCAACCCGGCATCGACCTGTTCGTACCAACTGTCCCCAGCGTTCCCGAGGTCGCCTGCCGCAGCCACGATCAGCCATTGCTCCGCCCGCGTCATTGCCACGTAGAGCAGCCTTTGCGCTTCCTCCAGCTGACGTCCGATTGCCTGCTGCTTCAGTTCCGACAGGCGTTCCGGGCTCTCTGCCTGTGGCATCGACCACAGCGGCGCGCCCTCGCCATTGCGCAGCAGGCGTCCCTTAAACTCCCGTGGAGTCTTGCGAAATCCGGTGTCGGGCAAGATCACGATGGGCGATTCCAACCCCTTTGCGCCATGCACCGTCATCACCCGGATCTTGCTTCCGCGCCCTTCGGCCCGGCGCTTTACCTTGACCTCTGCCCCTTCCATGTGCGCCACGAATCCGGTCAACGACAGCGGCCCGGATTGCTCTAGGTCCAGCGCCTGGGCAAGCAGGGAATCGATCCCGTCGGAGGCCTCCTCGCCCAGCCGCGCCACCAGTTTCCGGCGTCCGTCGTGACGAATGAGCAGCCGCTCGATCAGGTCGTAGGGTCGCAGGTAGTCCGCCTGATCGCGCAGGTCGCGCAGCACGGCGTGGGTCTCGGCAAACTCCTCTTGCCGCCGCCGCAGCGCCTGCCACAGGTATTCCTGCGGCCCCCGCTCGGTTGCGAGGTCATAGAGCGCGGCCTCCGACCAGCCAAAGAGCGGCGAGCGCAGAGCGGCGGCCAGCGAAAGGTCGTCCTCCGGCGTGTCGAGAAAGGCCAGCGTCGCGCGGATGTCCCGCACCGCCAATTCCTCGCCGAGTTTCAGCACATCGGCTCCGGCCACCTCCAGCCCCTCACTCTTGCAAGAGCGGATGATCTCGTGGAAGAGCGGCCCGCGGCTCTGCACCAGGATCAGCACATCGCCTTCGGTAACGGGGCGTTCGCGAAAACCGCCCGCGATTTCCTCCCACAGAAAGCCGCTCCCGACCATGTCCCGCACCTGCCGGGCGACGCGTCGCGCCAGGCGGACGGTATGATGCGCCTCGCTGACCTGATCCACCGGGTCGTACCAAAGGCGGTCGTCGTCCTCGGTGTCGCGTTTTTCCTCCAGCGGCCAGAGGTCCACGCGTCCGGGCATGGTGCTCTTGAAGGCGATATGGCTCACCGCATCGCCCATCCCGCGCAGGTCCCCTGTACCGAATGTGAAATCCACCGCGCCGAGGATTTCCCCGGAAGACCGGAAAGAGTATTTCAATTCAAGCTGTTGAAGGCTCAGTCCAATGGTCGAAAGTCGCTCTGAGAAGGCTTCGCGCATGCGGGTGAACCCGCTCGGATCCGCGCCCTGGAACGAATAGATGGATTGCTTCAGGTCGCCCACGACGAAGATGGACCGTTCGCCCACCTCCGCGCTGCCCGTCCCGGCCGTGAACTCCCGCGTTAGATGTTCAATGACCTGCCATTGCAGCGGGCTGGTGTCCTGCGCCTCGTCCACAAGGATGTGATCGATCCCGCCGTCGAGCTTGTAGAGCACCCAGTCGGCCACGCCGGGCTGCGCCAGCAGCGCTTCGGCTCGCTCGATCTGGTCGTCGAAATCGAGCCAGCCGCCCGCCTCCTTCCGCCGGGCATATTCCGGCAGGAACGCCGCCGCAAAACGGTGCAGGGCGAGGGTCCGGCGCGTGGCTTCCAGTGCCAGCAGGCGCTGGCGGGTTCCCGCGAGCGCCTCGGCTATACCGTCGAAGTCATCGGCCAGCGGCCCGAGCGCCTCCCGTGCCTTCTTGGTCAGCGCGCTCGGCTTGGGCAGGCCCCGGTTGGCTCCGGACGCATAGAGACAGACTTTCGCGAGCGCCTCGAAGGCGGCTAGGTCAATTCCGGACTCACAGGTCTTCCGGAGTAAATCCTCCAATGTAATCATCGTCTTGGATAATCCGCGCAGCCCATCGGCTATGTGCTCAAGGGTGCCGGTATCGATCGTTGACGCGAGATCAGCGATCGCTTCCGCATTGTCGTAGCCGGGCGGAAGGTCGTGGAAGGCAAGTACCGCGTCCCGATCCGGAGTGTTTGGAAAAAGTCTCCGGTTAGATGAAATCTCGGCCGCAAGCCCGGTCAGGTCGGCGTCTCCGATCAGCGCCGCAACCTCGGCGAAGATGCCGGGCTCCGACAGCGCGACCGCATCCAGCGCCTCGGTCTGCAACTCCGCCGTGGCGCGCTCGTCCAACTCGGTGAAGGCAGGGTTGACACCGGCCTCCAGCGGGAAACGTCTCAGGATGCCGGCACAGAAGGAGTGGATCGTCTGGATCTTCAACCCGCCCGGGGTTTCGATGGCCCGCGCAAAGAGCCGCCGCGCCTTGGAGAGTGTCTCGGTATCGAGCGCGGGGTCGACGCCCAGCCGTGAGAGCGCGTTCCGCAGATCCGCATCCTCCCGCATCGCCCAGTCGCCCAGACGCTGGAACAGCCGGTTCTGCATCTCGGAGGCCGCCGCCTTGGTGTAGGTGAGACAGAGAATGTTCTGCGGCGGCACATCGTTGAGCAACAGCCGCGCCACGCGGTCCGTCAGCACCCGCGTCTTGCCCGAGCCGGCGTTCGCCGAAAGCCAGGTGGAGGCGCGCGGGTCCGCCGCCGTGATCTGCCGTTGGGTGGCATCGTCGAAGGCGGGTCGGTTCATGAAGCATTTTCCTTCGCCGGTCCGACCGTTTCGGGGGTTGGAGCATCGGTGAGGTCCCATTCGCCAAACCGTGCGAGATGGTCGAAATCCCCTGCGAAACTGGTGAGTTGCGCCGCCCGGATCGCGGTGTAGCCTTGCTGGCGCTTGCTGTAACGGCCGATCAGCCCGTGCAACCCTTCCCAGGTTACATCCGGCAAGCGGCCGGTATCATCCTCCATTGGCAGCATTCGGTCACC
Source organism: Tropicimonas marinistellae (assembly GCF_001509585.1). Taxonomy (GTDB): domain Bacteria; phylum Pseudomonadota; class Alphaproteobacteria; order Rhodobacterales; family Rhodobacteraceae; genus Tropicimonas; species Tropicimonas marinistellae. The sequence goes on from NZ_LNCI01000008.1 coordinate 117,891, forward strand.
GCCGGCGGCGCCGAGCCCGATGTAGCCGAGGCCGTCGAGAACCTGCTTGCCCAAACCGGCGAAACCGTCGCGCTCCAGCATTGCGCCTTCCAGCGGTAGCTGCTTCTCGAAATGCTTCACTTCGGAGTCGCTCGGCGGTTTGCCCGATTTGTAGTCGTAGATCACGAACCGCCCGTCGTTCAGCCGATCGATCCGGTCCGGCCGTGCCGTGAGGCGGAAGTCGAGTCCCGCAAGGTCAACGCGGCCCCAATCCTCGATCAGGACCGGCGTGCCCGCGTCCAGCCGTGCAATCTCGCCGGCGACAATCCGGTCGGCCACGCTCATCAGCCGCGCGTGCCAGAGTGACTGCATGGAGGGCAGGGGGGTCGCCTCGCCGAGTACCTCCCACGCGATGTCCGACAATCGGGTGAGTGCAACCTCCATGTTGCCGTGCCACTCGGCCCGCGCCGCCAGAAACTCCTCCATGACACGATGCAGCGCCGTACCCCGAAGGCGGGCATCGGGGCTGGGCGCAACGGGGTCAAGCGGGCGTAGCCGCAGGATATGCCGCGCATAGATCGCATATGGGTCGCGGATAAGCTGAGTGATCCGGGTAACAGCCAGTTCACGCGGCCGCGCGGAAACAGGCGGGCGCGGCGAGGGGCGCGGGGCAGGGGGCACGCGCGCCTCCGGCCGGTCGAGATCGGCGGCGAGAGACAGCCAGCACTGCCCGCGCCCGCGCATCTCCGCCAACGCGGCCTTGCTTTCGGCGCCGATCCCGTCGAGCAGGTTGACCAGCCGGTTGAGCCAGCGCGAGGGCACGGTCTCCGCCTCCTCATTGCGCAGGGCGCGGCTCAGCACGACCTCCCGCGCCGCTGCGGCCATCTGGAAGTCATGCGCCGCCAGCCCGATCCGCCTGTCCGGCAGCAAAAGCCCCGCGGCCTCCCGCATCTGGCGGTTCAGCCAGGTGTCTGGGCCGGGCAGGTCCGGCCACGTTCCGTCGTTGAGCCCTGCGAGGATGGTCAAATCGGCGCTTTGAACCCGCGCTTCCAGCGTACCCCAGATCATTACGCCAGGATGGGGGCGGTTCGGGTCCTGCACCGGCACCGCACCGAGGTGGCTGCTCAGAATACTGGCGTAGTCGCGTGCCGCGAGCGCCCCGCCGCGTGCACCGGCGCCGGCAAGCTCCTCCATCGCTGCCCGCGCCGCCTCACCGGCCCGGCCGGACCAGAGCCGCCCGGCGCCGTCGCTCTCGCCTTCGCGCCCTCCTGGTCCCATGGCCAGCGCCTCGGCCAGCGCCAGATGCTCGGCGATATGGCTCCCGAGGTCGTTGGCCGTGCCGTGCGCGATACTGTCGAGCAGGTGCGCGAGCCATTCCGCCCAGCCTCGGCGGCCGTCATCAACGCGGGTCTTGGCCGCCCAGGCCAGGAAATCCGCGCCGCCGGGCCGTGCGGTCGCGTGGCGGCGAAGGTACAACTCCAACTCTCGCGTCCAGCGCAAATGCGGGCCGCGTACCCCATCCGCGGAAGACGTGATCGGGTGTTTGAGGAGCGCCAGCAGGGCGGGCAGGTCAGGGGGCGAAATCCGCAACTCGTTTGCTTGTCGCAGGAACCGGCCCGGTGCCGACTGGTGCAGCGGTTCACCGGCGCTATCATCCGGCTCGATTCCCCACCGCTGCAACGCGGCGGCCACACGTCGCGTCAGCACCCGGTCCGGCGTGATCAGCGCGGCTGTCTGACCGTCGGCCACCGCCTGCCGCAGGCGCAAGGCGACAGCGGCGGCTTCCATGCGCTGGCTTGGGGCCTCGATCAGTGTCGCGCCGGATGTCGCTTCGGCAACGCCGGTCAATGCGCGGCCTTCCCGGCGCCATTGGTCTGTGACGGGTGCGGGGCGAAGCGCGAGGGAAATCAGCCGGTTACGCTCAGGGGCAGGGGCTGGCATATCAGACCATTCTGCAATCTGTGCGGGGGTCAGCCCAAGGGCGCGCATCATCGGCCGGAACCGGTATTGCGGGTGGTCTTCGCCCTGCATTGCCCCGTCGAGCGTGGACCAGACGTGGTGTGGCTGTTGGAAATCGTATCCGGGCAGAACCACGTATCCATGTGGAAGGCGCGCAACCGCCTCGATCAACATGCGAGACGGGCCGCGCGATCCCGTGGAACCGGCGATCACCACCGGATCCGCCGGCGGGTCGGTTTCCCAATGGCGTGTGAGCGTTTCAACCACCTGGCGCAAACGCGCCTCGGGGCCTGCGAGCCATTGCGGGTCCTTGCCGAAATGATCGAAAGCCGCTTCCACGATTGCGCGCCCCTGGCGCCAATGCTCGGCAAAGGCACCGACATCGAGCGCGGCCAGCGCTTCCACACCGACACCCTGTCCGTGCATCTCGTCGAGAAGATCGGCCAGTGTCTCGGCAAGGCCAAATGCGGCGGCGCGCGGGGCGAGGTCTGGAGACCGCTCAATCAGCGCAAGGATCAGCTCTGCCAGGTCCAGCCTGAGGTGCAGTTTTGGCAGGGCTGGCGGCACGTCTTCGAAGCCGGGATCCTGACCGAGATCACCGATGGTCCGCAGATGTGGCAGCAGGCGCGGCGGACCGGCGTCCAGCACCTCCCGAATCCGCCGCCGCATCCGTCCGCTGTTGGCGAAGATTGTCACGCGTGCCCAGGCGGTGGGATCTTCCGGCGGCAGGCGCCGCGCCAGACCGTCGACGAGTGCCTCGGCATACGGCACGCCAGGGGCGAGGCCGAAGAGGCGCGCCGCCGATTCAGGCATTGGCGGCCTCGGCCAGCATGGTTTCGGCTGTGGCAATCCCCTCCGGCGTGCCGACGTCGCACCACCCACCCGGATGCATGACGCCGAAGAGCCGGCCGCGCGCCATCAACCTGTCCCAGAGGACGTTGAGCGAAAAAGCAGCGTCGGGGATGGCCGCAAGTCCATCGGTTCGAAGGATCTGGGCTCCGGGGTAAACCGCACCGGGGCCGCGGCGCAGACGCCCCGCCTCGTCGCAGTGAAAGTCGCCTTTTCCTGCATGGCCGCGTGCCCGCTCCATTGGAACGAGGAGCAGCAGCCCGTCCATCGCTTCCGGGCGCCAGGCGGCGCGCAGTGTCTCCAGCGGGTTCGGGCCGGTCCAGATTGCGTCGGTATTGAGAGTGAAGACGGGGCCGTCGCCGAGCATCGGCAGAGCCTGCCGCAATCCACCGCCAGTTTCCAGGATCCGGGGCGTCTCATGCGAGACCCTGACTTCGGGGCGATCCGCCAAATGCGCTGCGACCTGGTCGGCGTGGTAGTGTGTATTGACCACACACCGCGACACGCGGGCGCGGTCAACAATATCCAGTGCATGGTCGAGTAGCGGTCGCCCGGCCACGGGAAGAAGCGGCTTCGGCGTGTGCCGGGTCAACGTGCCCATGCGCGTGCCGAACCCGGCGGCAAAGAGCATCACGGCGTCGGGTATGTCGCGCATAGGCGGCGGATCCTTTCGAGGCGGTCGCGGGTGGGCTCCGGCAGCGTGTCGGCAAGGAAGTCCGAAAGCCGTGTGAGCGACGGATGGGCGAGGTCCCCCTGCAGCAGGCGCCAGACGCGGGGAATGAACGCCACGTAATGCGGCTTTCCGTACTGCATCGACAGCCGTGCGAATATGCCGAGGATGCGGAGATTGCGTTGCGCCCCCAGGACGGCGCACGCCGTGCGGAAGGCAGCGGTGTCACAGCCGGCGCGCTCAATATAGTGGGCGATCATTGCGGCGCGGATGTCCGGAGGGACATCGCGCCGGGCATCCTCCAGAAGTGAAATGAGGTCATAGGCACGTGGGCCGGCGAAGGCGTCCTGAAAATCCAAAAGTCCGACGCGCGCCGGACCCGTCCGTTCGGGCAGCCAGATGAGGTTTTCTGCGTGAAAGTCCCGAAGAGCCAAGACGGGCGTTTCCGCCGCCAGACCGACCAGCGCGTCCCGGACGATTTCCTTGCAGAGCTCGACCTCTTCCTGCGTGGCGTCGCGTCCGCAACCGGTTGCGTACCAAAGAAGAGCGAGATCGGTGGCTTCGGCCATCTGCTCTGGACCCAGGGGCGGCAGCCCTTCAGGTGCCGGGTGCCGGTGCAGCTCCAGCAAGAGATCCGTGGCGGCGAGATAAAGCGTGGACTCCTGTGTTGGATCATCGTCCATCAGGCGCGCAAAAAGTGCATCCCCAAGGTCTTCGAGCAAGAGGTAGCCGGCCGTTTGGTCCGCCGCGAGCACCTCGGGCGCGGACAGGCCCAGCGCGGACAGGTGTTTGGCAATCCGAAGAAATGGAGCGGTGTCATTGCCCAGGTCGGGCGGCGCATCCATGAGCACGACGGAGTCACCGGAACCGGTCCGGGTGAGGCGTTCGTATCGCCGGCTAGAGGCATCGTCGACAAGCGGCACCGACGAGGCGCAGCTCCAGCCGGTCGAATCCAGCAGTTCCTGTCTGGCTTGAGCGCGCGTCACGACGGGTTCCCAAGCTGTGTCAACTGGCGCTCAAGAGCGATCCAACGCGGATCGGTCGCCCGGATCGACACACGTCGGCCGACTGTTTCGGGACTCAAGTCAAGTGAGACCGTCAGCGCGGCAGCAGGAGCGTCTTGACCAAGTCTGTCGGGCCACTCGACAAGGCAAATCTCCGTCTCGAAGGCGGAGTCGAGACCGAGTTCGAAAACGTCCTCTGCGCCATTCAGTCGATAAAGATCGGCGTGCCAGACCTCCACGTCGCCAAGGTCATAGACCTGCACGAGTGTGTAGGTAGGTGAGGGGACGTCTTCCCTGGGCAGATCACGACGCTGCTGGAGCGATTGAATGATCGCGCGGGCGAGATGGCTCTTACCGGCACCGATCTGTCCGGACAGAAGCAACGTGTCGCCCGGCCGCAGCACGCCGGCCAACGCGACGCCGAGCGCGTCTGTCTGTTTCGGCCCCGGGAGGGTCAGATCGAGATCAAGAGCAATGTCTGTGTCGGAACGCATGCGCGCAGAGTAGCGGCAAGCGATCTCCCCGCAAGCGGCCAATCGCGCACGACCCTCCTGAGTTTGCAGTCAGCGCTGGTGTGCCGGAGTCGCGGCCCAGACCTTCGAAGGAGCATCGACGCTGCGCCGCCCGGAAATCTTGGAGAAGCCCACAAGCGTGGCGTGGCGGGGCAGCGGTGCAAATCGGCAGTTGAGGAGGTTTCCGTCGGTTCGACGCACTTCTGCGTTCCACTCGGCGCGTTCATCCATTGAGCCAACAAAGTCTCGCAGATCGCCCCATGCGGGCGTGGGCAGGCATCGCGACTGCCAGAGCGCCGTTGCCTCCGTTACGCCGGTTTCGCCAAGCGTCGAGTCAGGATCGTGCTCCCACATTTCCCGATAGGCACGATTGGAAAGAAGCAAAACGCCGGAGGCGGAGAACACTGCAATTGCTTCGTCGACACTGTCCATGACGGACTGGCCAAGCTCGAGTTCGGCCCGGAACCGCCTCGTGAGCGAAACCTCGTCGCTGATATCCTCGAAAAGGAACGCCACTGCCCCGTCCGGGTGAGGGCGCCCGGTCACGCGAAAGGTCTGACCGCTCGGCAGGTACCAGGTTTCCTGATAGGTGCCCGAAGCCGCGGCGCTTTCCAATTCGACGATCTGTTTTCGCCATCCCTTGTAATTCTTCGGTTCCGGCATCCGCCGACGCTCCCGAAGCTGATCGAGGAACTCGAACAACGTTGGCCTTCCACTCAGAAACAACGGCTCAAGCCCCGAGAGGTCCGTCAGCGCGGGATTGAACAACGCAAGGCGCCGGTCCTTGTCGAATACGGCGAGCCCGGTGGGCAGATGGGCAAACGTTTTTGTGAGCGTCTGAACGAACTCGCGCAGTGACCCCTCTGCCCGCACCAGCTTGTCGGCAGGAAGTGCAAAGATGAGCGTCTCGCTCTCCTGAGCGTTGTCGTAGCTGTCGAACCAAAGTGGCTGGTCATCGTCCGGCACAGCAATCGAAAGGCGCCGCGGCGGTTCCGAAATATCCGGACCGAAAGGACGCTGATCGAAAATCCGGGGCAGGGGCCAACCAACCGTGTCTGGGTCGTCGGACACACGCCGCACCAGCTCAACATAGGCGGCATTCGCCCAGCGAACGGCCCCGGCCCCGTCCTCTTTCCAGATCAGAATCGGAGCGTCGTCGATGACATCGCGCAGCGTCTTCAACTCTCCGGTAAGCGCGGCCTGGCTGAAGCGATCGGGCAACCAGCCCTCCGCCTGCTTCGCGCTGCGCTTCTCGAAGATGGCGATGCGCGTCAAGCCACCGCGCCACTCGGCTTCAACGCGGTCGCCGGTCGCGGAATCCGTCAGCTCGATCTTCTGGAGATCGGCGAGATCGGTGATTTCCTCCCCGAAGTCGGGAAACCGCGATTCGATGACGGACAGCGTTCGCGACCAATCGTCGAGAAAGTCCGGCCCGGTGTTCAGCAGCGCGCGTGCGTCCGGAGTCGCGTCGACCATTTCCCGATCTCGGAAGAGGAACACGACGGGTTCGTCCATTTTGTCCAATGGGGTCCAGCTTACACGGCGCGCAGGCAGGAAGTGGCCCATGAGATACAGTGCAACCGTTGCGGTACCAAACGAGGAAATCACCAGTACGAAGCCCAGTGACAGGTCGAAAAACTGCATAATCGTCCGCGGCCCCCAAGCCGTGAGTTACGCTTCGGATCGTTTGGGGGAATAGTTAACCTGGCGTTAACCGAGATGCCTCATCCAACCGGTATTCGTAGGTTCTCGCCCAGACCTTCGCCTTTTGCGATATCTTCATCCGATATGTCGCTGCGTGGCCACACCACTTCGACAATCGCGCCGCTCCGGTCTGGGCGTTCTGATTCGGTCAGAAATGGATCCGCGCCGTTTGAAAACGTGAGCTCGCCGCCGGACCGTTCCAGCAATGTCTTGGCAATGAAGAGGCCAAGCCCCATTCCCTCGTACTCGGGCCGCCTTGACCGTTCGGCTTGCGACTTCCGGATACGAATGAACGGATCACCGATACGAGCAATTGCATGGGGCGGAAACCCGCGCCCGTCGTCGGCAATGCGAATGATAATCTGCGAGTCCGTCCATTTGGCGTCGACCCAGACATTCCCGACCGAAAAATCCACGGCGTTCTGCACGAGGTTCCGCAATCCGTGGATGATTTCCGGACGCCGTTGAATCGACGGTTGCCGGCTTCCGCCGCCAGCGGCGGGCGCCACATCGAAATGGATCTCCTTTCCACGGTCCTGATGCGGTTCCGCTGCCTCGCGAATGACCGTGTCGAGCGGCGCGCTCCGCATATGCAGATCGTCTTTTCCGGCCCGTCCCATCGAACGAAGAATGTCTCGACACCGGTCGGCCTGATCACGGATGAGTTGCGCGTCCTGGCGCAGATCCTCGTCGCCGTCCAATTCCTCGATCAGCTCCGAACTGACGAGCTTGATCGTTGCCAGCGGCGTGCCCAATTCATGCGCGGCGGCCGCAACCACCCCCCCCAGATCGGTCAGTTTCTGCTCGCGCGCAAGTGCCATCTGTGTGGCTCCCAGCGCGTCAGACATGGAGTTGATCTCGCTCGCCACACGCCGCGCATAAAGAGCAAGAAACGCGATCCCGATAACGATCGCGACCCAAAAACCGAACCGGAAAATGTCCGGGATCTGCAACACGGCACCATCACTGGTTCGCAGGGGCAGAAAGAAGAAGCCAAGCAAGGTTGTCAGCAGCACGGCGACGCCGCTCAGTATCAAAGTTGCGGGCAGGCGCAGTGCGGTTGCGGCGATCGTGACCGGGGCAAGAACCAAGAGGGCAAACGGGTTGTTCAAACCGCCGGTCAGGTACAGCAGGAACGCCAACAGCGACAGATCGAAAAGCAGAGTCAGGAGCGTCTCGTGCTCGGTAAGTCGCTTGTTCTGGGGATAGGCGAATATCGCGACCAGGTTGGCGATAATCGCTATTCCAATCGCCATCAACGCGAGGCCGAGTTCAAGCTGGAGGTCGTAGAAAAAACTGACAACGACAATCGTTGCGAGCTGGCCGGTTATGGCAACCCAGCGCAGGACGATCATCGTGTGCAGGCGCACCCAATGGCTCCTCGACATTCCGTCAATTACGGGGAATGTAGTGTCAGCCATGCGAGCTCCTGTGTCCTCGGCCATCGGATCAGCGTTGTTGATAGCCCGCGATACAACGCTCGGCAAATGGCTGGAAGAGGATGCGAGGAGCAACCGATGAGGATTCTAGGTTATGTCGCCGCTGGAGCGGGGTTGGCATTAATCGGCGTGATTGGCGGCGGCTTTTTGGTGAACCAGATGTCCCAGGGCACGCAGGACGACCGGTTCGCGGAGTGCATTTCCGGAGTAGCGGCCGGCGGACCAGACAGTATCGGCGGCCCGCTGGAACTGGTGAGCGAGACCGGTGAAACAGTGACCGACAAGGACATTTTCACCCGTCCATCGCTGCTTTATTTCGGCTACACGTACTGCCCGGACGTCTGCCCACTCGACACGGTACGCAATGCCGAGGCCGTGGATATCCTCAAGGAGCGGGGTTTCGACGTGCAGCCGGTTTTCATCTCGGTGGACTGGGGTCGGGACGATGCCCAGTCGATGAACGATTTCACCTACAACATCCACCCTGACATGCTGGGGCTAACCGGTTCGGAAGAGCAGATCCGCGCCGCCTCCAAAGCGTACCGGACCTATTTCAAGGTCAGGGATCCGGAGGATGAGTACTACCTCATCGATCACTCGACATTCACCTACCTCGTTCTGCCCGAAACCGGGTATCTGACCTTCTTCCGACGTGAACTCTCCGGCGATCAACTCGCTGATCAGGTGCAGTGCTACCTGGAAAAGCTCTGATCTGGCCTGCGTTTCAATCACCTGCCGCAAGTCAACTGTTTGACGCTGCGGCGCAGTGACACTACTGTCCGTTCGAACGAAATATGGTTGGCGGAGGACGCCCATGGCGGAGCGCGAATTGCAGGATATCGGCGAGGACAGGTCGCTTCTGATCGTCGACGACGACGAGCCCTTTCTGCGCCGTCTGGCGCGCGCAATGGAAAAACGCGGCTTCGAGCCGGAGATGGCGCAATCGGTCGCCGCTGGCAAAGCGGTCGCCACCGCTCGCCCGCCGGCCTATGCAGTCGTCGATCTGCGGCTGGAAGACGGCAATGGCCTCGACGTGGTCGAAACCATCCGCGAGAAGCGCCCAGATGCACGTGTCGTCGTCCTGACGGGGTACGGTGCAATTGCCACGGCAGTGGCCGCGGTGAAGATCGGCGCGACCGACTACCTCTCCAAACCCGCCGATGCCAATGACGTGACCGCGGCGCTTCTGGCCGACGGAGACGCGCTGCCGCCGCCACCGGAGAACCCGATGTCGGCAGACCGTGTGCGCTGGGAGCACATTCAGCGGGTTTACGAATTGTGCGACCGCAACGTGTCGGAAACCGCGCGTCGCCTGAACATGCACCGCCGGACACTGCAGCGGATCCTCGCGAAGCGTAGCCCGCGCTGAACCGTTGCGATCTGGACGTCTCAAATGCATCAAACCGGCCCTCGTGGCCGGTTTCGCCGTTTTGGCCGGGTGCACCGGACAAGTCTCCGGGCCCTCGGAAAGCATGCCGGCCCGCCCGGTGGCAGATCCGGTCTTCAACGCGACCGGGATCGGCGTCGGCGCGACGGGAATGGAGATCGGCTTCGGGCGGTCAGAACCCGGGGCAATCGTCGCCATGTCAAAGCTGATGGGTATGGAACCCGCGGTCGTCGCACGCGCATGCCCGGGAATGCGGGCTGCCAGATGGCCGGACGGCACGGCGCTCTATTTCGAAGAGCGGCCATATGATCCACCCGCCTTCGTCGGTTGGCGGGCCGGAGCCGATAACGCGGGCCGAACCTGCCCGCTATAAACGAGCAAGCAGGGTGGTGTGCCGCTCGGTGAAGCTGTTTCGCACCTCCACCGGCGGTCGAAGGTGAATCCGCAAACCGTCGATCACTTCGGGCTTCGGTTTGCCGAAGAACTTGTTGGACTCCGCCTCCGAGAAACCGGCGATCTGGGTGGCTTCGAGCCAAGCGCTGACCTTGTCCGCCCGCTTGATCTGCTTCTTAACGGATACCGGGATCTGTGCGGGTAAGCCGAACCGCAGGTGAATCGCCGCCGTCAGCCGCTCGTCCAGCGCGCCGTAGCTCGGGCCAACCGCCGCCTTCACGGGCGATATCATGTCGCCGATCACGTATTCCGGCGCGTCGTGCAGCAAGGCCGCCAGCCGCCATCTTGGAGGCGATTCCGGCTGCATACGGCCGAATATCTCCTCCACGAGCAAGGAATGCTCGGCGACCGAATAGGGAAAGTCGCCCCGGGTCTGACCGTTCCAGCGCGCGACGAACGCCAGACCATGGGCGATGTCCTCGATCTCGATATCCACCGGGGTCGGATCGAGCAGGTCGAGCCGTCTGCCCGAGAGCATGCGTTGCCAGGCGCGCGCCGGTTTTGCCACCTGCTGTTACCTCCAAGTTAAATTCCGATGCCTATCCTTGCCGGGTAGCAAGTGCGGTGCTACGTCACCGCGCAACTCTTTACCACCGTTCGAGGAACGTGATCATGCCGCAGGACTATATCGTTAGGGACATTTCGCTTGCCGATTTCGGCCGTAAGGAGCTCGACATCGCCGAGACGGAAATGCCCGGGCTGATGGCGCTGCGTACGGAATACGGAGATGCGAAACCGCTCAAGGGCGCGCGTATCGTGGGCTCGCTGCACATGACCATCCAGACCGCGGTGCTGATCGAGACGCTTGTCGCGCTCGGTGCCGATGTGCGCTGGGCCTCGTGCAATATCTTCTCCACGCAGGATCACGCCGCAGCCGCGATAGCAAAGGCCGGCATCCCGGTATTCGCCGTCAAGGGACAGTCGTTGGAGGAGCATTGGGACTATCTTGACCGCTCCTTCCTGTTCGAAGACGGTCCGAACCTGATCCTCGACGATGGCGGCGACGCAACGCTCTATGTGCTGCTCGGCGCCCGTGCAGAAGCCGGGGAGGAGATCCTCGCCGTACCGGCCTCCGAAGAGGAGGAAGTGATCAAGAAGCAGATTGCCAAGCGCATGGCAGAAAGCCCGGGCTGGTTCACCAAGACCCGCGACCAGATCAAGGGCGTGTCGGAAGAGACGACGACCGGCGTCCACCGCCTCTACGATCTGCACAAGAAAGGCCAGCTGCCGTTCCCGGCGATCAACGTCAACGACAGCGTCACGAAGTCGAAGTTCGACAACAAGTACGGCTGCAAGGAATCGCTGGTCGATGGTATCCGCCGCGCCACGGATACGATGATGGCCGGCAAGACGGCGGTCGTCTGCGGATACGGCGATGTGGGCAAGGGCTCCTCGGCGTCGCTGCGCGGCGCCGGCGCACGTGTGAAAGTGACGGAAATCGATCCGATCTGCGCGCTTCAGGCGGCGATGGACGGTTTCGAGGTGGTCCGGTTGGAGGATGCGGTTGAAACCGCCGATATCTTCATCACCACCACCGGCAACAGGGACGTGATCCGGCTGGAGCATATGCGCCGGATGAAGGACATGGCGATCGTTGGCAATATCGGCCACTTCGACAACGAGATCCAGGTCGCCTCGCTGCGCAACATGAAGTGGACGAATATCAAGGATCAGGTCGACATGATCGAGTTGCCGAACGGCAATCGTCTGATCCTGCTCTCCGAAGGCCGCCTGCTGAACCTCGGCAACGCCACCGGGCACCCGAGTTTCGTCATGTCGGCCTCCTTCACCAACCAGGTGCTGGCCCAGATGGAGCTTTGGACAAACGCCGACGCCTATGACAACGAGGTCATCATCCTGCCCAAGCACCTCGACGAAAAGGTCGCGCGCCTGCACCTCGACCGCATCGGCGTCCGCCTCTCCGAACTCTCGGCCGAACAGGCCGATTACATCGGCGTCACCGTCGAGGGCCCGTTCAAGCCGGAGCATTATCGCTACTGACCGGGCTCGCCAGCCGGGCGCTCATTCCCGCTCCCATCGGCGGCCGCGACAGGACCTTTTGGCAGCTCGACCGAAGCGTTGTCTCGCCCGGAATCAAGCCGTAGGCGCCGGGCGAGCGCCGGCCCGCCCCGACGGGCTGGCGCTGTGGCAGCCACGCGCAACGCACCAATCTCTTCCGGATCTGTCAGACATCAAGCGCACCAGCCAACCGGCTCTGCGCCAGCCGCCGGTCCGGCGCTCGCCCCGCTCCGGGTGGAGTCCTGGGCAGCGATCCAAGATCTGGTCGTGCAGTGACGCCTCGCAGGTCGGCCATTTCGGTTGCCCGCTGCAAGCACCCAGGCACTTTTTGCGCGAGATGCATTGCGCACGGCTCTGCGCCAATTCCTAACAAAGTGTGAATCCGTCCTTCTAACTCATTGAAATTACGTCAGGTGCGGATTGTCTCACCGTGAGACACACGAAAAAAGGGCGAGGTATCCCCCGCCCTCGAAGGCCCACACCGCCGGGCCGGAATTGTCCCGCCTCAGGCGGTCGGAATCCGCAGCACCTGGCCGGGATAGATCTTGTCGGGGTCCGACAGCATCGGCTTGTTGGCCTCGAAAATCTCCATGTAGCGGGCCCCGCTGCCCAGCGTCTTCTCCGAGATCGCCCAGAGCGTGTCGCCGGATTCCACCGTGTGAAGCACCGGATCGTCGCCGCCCGTGGTGTCCTCCACCTCGGCGACGCCCTGCACGTTGCCCACCGCGACGATCATCTTTTCCTTGGTCTCCTGGTCGACCGCATCCCCCTTGAGGGTCACCTTGTCGCCCTCGACCGCAATCTCCACGCCGTCCGCGTTCAGGCCGAGATCTTCCACTTCCTTGACCAAGGCGTCGGCTGGCGGTGCTTCGGATGCCTCGGCCGCACCAAGGTTTTTACCTTTTCCCTTTAGAAAGCTGAACAAACCCATTTCAGGTACTCCTTTGCAACTATGCGTTTGGCGCGCGAGCACGCGCGATCATCAATTCGTGGTACCGGTATGCGGACAATTCGTCGGCGAGTCGACATCCCCCATTGCCATGCTGACGCGGCGGTCGCTGTCATCCGGACTTCCGTGATGATCGTATCGGCGGAAATTTCCTTGTTCTGTCACGGCTTCCCGTTAACGTGGGCGTCACGGACAGCCCCAGCGTTTCGGGCTGTGCGTTGAATTCAGGCTAGGGATTGCGAGGACGCCATGAGCAAACGCGACGAACTCATCGAGAAATACGCCGGAGATCTACGCACGAAATGTGGTGTGGAGCCTGACATGGATCTGCTGACCAAAGTCACGATCGGCTGCGGACCGGCGATCTACAACGATGACGCCTCGACCGTCGCCGCGGGCCAGGAAAGCGAACTGGAGACGGTGAAGAACAACTTCCTGGTCAAGAAACTGGGTCTGTCCGACGGGCCGGAACTCATGGACGCGATCAATAGCGTGATCGAAACCTATGGCCGTTCGGAACGCAACAAGTACCGTGCCGTGGTCTACTACCTACTGACAAAACATTTCGGCAAGGAGTCGGTATACGGCTGATCCGGAGGGAGCAACTCCCCGGCAATTGCCTCAAATACATGGTATTCGGCTTTTGCTATGGCTCGGTGCTTGGGCTATCAATGTGGCGCAGGTCAGGATGGCCTCGGAGTTTCTCAGACACACGTGTGGTGCGACCATGGGCACGTGGGGTAATGGAGGGTTCCGGGGTGGGACCCTCCATTTTACTTCGGATGTCGCGCATACCTGGTGCGTGCCGCCGACGATCTGGCCGGACATGTCAGGGCGCCGTGCCTCCCATTTCACAGATTGTCTTCCATTCCGCTTCCGTCACCGGTTGAACGGACAGCCGGGTGTTGTTCACCAGGACCATATCGGCAAGCGTCGGCATTTCCTTGATGTCGCCGAGCGTCACAGGCGTCTCGAACGGTCGGACCGCGCGAATGTCCACGCATTCCCATCGGGGATCATCGGTCGTGCTGTCGGGGTGGACTGTCGCGCAGACTTCGACAATGCCGACAACGGCCTTTTCCTTCTGTGAGTGGTAGAAAAACCCCCGATCGCCGATTTCCATCTGGCGCATGTTGTTTCGTGCCTGGTAGTTTCGCACGCCGTCCCATTCCTCCCCCGTGTCACCTTTGGCGACCTGATCGTCCCAGGACCATGTCGAGGGTTCTGATTTAAAGAGCCAGTAGGCCATCAGCCGATCACCTTTTTCCATGCACGAAGCTCGACACTCTCAAAAAGACCCGCCTTGGCGTAGGGATCGTTTGCAGCCCAAGTCCTTGCGGTTTCCATGTTGTCGACGTCGAGAATGACGAGTGAACCGCACATTTCGCCGGCCGTATCCAGAAACGGACCTGCCTGAAATACGACACCTGTGGATTCGATGTAATCCAGATGGGCCGTACGATTGTCGAGCCGCGTCTGAATCGCGCGGGGTTTGTCCTTGCAGATTAGGGCGACGAGCATTGCGATCTCCTTCATGTCGGGGCCGACGCACCATCTCTTGAGCGCTCTCCCATGACAAGCCCCGGAGCCGGAGGAGCGCGACGCGATACCGGCTGCCGCTTAGGCTTTCGCGCCCTTCTTCCCCGACCCCAGCATCGCGGCCTGAGTGGTATCCAGCGGCCATCGCGGCCGGGCGGACAGTGTCATATCGTCATACCGACCCAGGAGGGCAGCTTCGATTCCTGCCCAGGCGATCATCGCGGCATTGTCGGTGCAGAGTTTCAGTGGCGGCGCAACGAACCGCAAACCGTTTCGGTCGGAGAGGTCCTGCAGGCGCCGGCGAATGGCTCCATTGGCCGCAACGCCGCCGGCGACAGCAAAGGACGGCTCGGCTGGTCTGGCGTTGAGGTATAGTTCTACGGCGCGACGGCTCTTTTCTTCCAGTACGTCCGCAATAGCAGCCTGGAACCCTGCGCAGAGATCCGTGCGGTCGGTGGCTGGTAGCCCGGCGCCCCCGGCGTCGGCGATACAGGCATCGCGCGCTCTCAGCAGCGCTGTCTTCAAGCCGGAGAAGGACATGTCACATCCCGGACGGTCAAGCAGCGGCCGCGGGAAGCGGAAGCGGGTCGGGTCGCCGTCACCGGCCAGTTTCTCCACTTCCGGCCCACCAGGTTGCGGCAGGGCAAGTAGCTTCGCCGTTTTGTCGAATGCCTCACCCGGCGCGTCGTCGATGGTGCCACCGAGGCGGTGGAAGCGGTCCGCAGCCTCAACCAGAAGAAACTGGCAGTGTCCGCCGGAGACGATCAACATCAGGTAAGGGAACATCAGCCCGTCAGTGAGGCGAGGCGTCAGCGCGTGCCCGGCAAGGTGGTTCACACCAATGAGCGGAAGGTTCGCTCCCAGTGCCAGCCCCTTGGCGAACATGACGCCGGACAGAACGCCACCGATAAGCCCCGGACCTGCCGTCACGGCGACCGCGTTCAGATCGTGCAGGTCGCATGCGGCTTCGGCGAGCGCGGCTTCGGTTACGACATCGAGTTTCTCGGCGTGGGCGCGGGCGGCGATTTCAGGGACCACGCCGCCATACGCCGCGTGTAGGTCCGTTTGCCCCGACACGATATTGGACAGGATCTCAGCGCGACCGTCGATTCCCCGGCGTACGATGGCCGCGGAGGTATCGTCGCAGCTGCTCTCGATTCCCAGCAGCGTTATGGGACGGTCGTCGGGAATGGTGGGCAGTTGCACGGCACGGGCACCTGGGGCAATGAAGATCAGGCCCAGATAGTCCGACAGGCGCAAAAAGTGAACCTCCGCGATACGACCCTGCTGCTGACGCGCCCGGAAACGGCATCCCGCCGGTTCGCGGATCAGGTCGAAACACGACTTGGGCACTTTGGCCTGGTGGTGATCGCGCCAATCCTGGAAATCGTTTCGGTGCCTGCTGATTTGCCGGACGTCTCGCGGGTCGCGTGGATCTTCACCTCGTCCAATGCAATTCCCGAAGTGATCCGACGCGGTACGGCCGAAGGTGCGGCGGCGTGGTGTGTCGGTCAGCGAACCGGCGAAGCGGCAAGGCAGGCTGGGTTCTCGCTGGCTGGAGTTGCGCCGGACGCAGCAACGTTGTGCGCGCGGATCGTCGCAGCGCATCCGGCAGGGCCGTTGCTGCACGCGACTGGCCGCCACCAGCGGGGTGATCTGGCCGGAGAAATTCGTTCGGCCGGTCTGGATGCGCGTTCCGTGGTTGTCTACGATCAGGTTGAACGCCCGCTCGACCGCGATGTTGTTGCCATGCTGGCGACCCCAAAAGAAATCGTCGCGCCGCTCTTCTCCCCGCGTTCGTCGGCGATTTTGAGCGAGGCCGCGCGAGGACGGCAGGCCAGGATCAACGCGGTGGCAATAAGCGCTGCGGCTGCGGAGCGATGGATATCCCTGCCGGATGAAGCGCTCATCGTGGCCGAGACGCCCGATGCGACGGGTATGTTGACGGCCATGGGCTGTCTGTTTGACGCAGACCGCTCCGCTTGAGGCAGAACACGCGCCAAGCTAAGTTCTCCCGGGACGCTCCAAGACGCATAAGCCCAGATTCGGGGGAGTTATTTCATTGGCCGATAAAAGTAAGACCGAAGCGGCGACGGATGACACGGAAAAATCCGTAGAGGATCAGCAAGAAACCTCGCAGACTTCGGAAGTGGAAACCGAGGAAGTTGCCGAGCCCGATGCGGTAGAGTCGGACGATATCGAGGACGCTGAGGTTATCGGCGAGTCCCCGGCTGAGCCGGACACTGTCGAAGCGGCCGAAAGCTCCGACGAGCTGGGTGAGGACAGTGAGACCGACGCCGAAGCGGATGTCGCCGACGAACCGCTGCAAGACCCGGATCCTGAGACAGTGGACGCCGAAGACCTGGCAGATCTCGAAGCGCTGGATGGCGTTGATGACGCGGAGCCGGACGATCCCGCGCCTGAACCAGTTTCGGCTTCTGGCGAGGAAGCGGCAACAGAGGAACCGTCGCTTCTGGACAACGTGGGCAACGGAACCGAACCCTTGCGGTCGGTTGAGAAGGAAACTGTTGTCGTGGAGCGACGTGGCGGCCTTGTTCCCGGTTTTCTTGGCGGTGCTATCGCGACTTTGGGTCTCGCCTTCGCAGCACCATTTGTCATTCCCGAGAACATGATGCCCGATTTCGGGACCAAGGCGTTGAAGGAAGAGATTACCACGCTCCAGGGTGAGATTGAGACGCTGCGCGGCGGTCTTTCGGAGGCGGCAACCGTCGCGGCGCTGTCGGATCTGGCTACAAAGTCGGGCGAGAGCACAGGCGCTCTCCAATCCGCCGTCGAAGAGTTGCAAGCGACCCTTTCAACGGTGCAGAGCGAGGCCGCCCCGGCCAGCGGTCTGGAAGAGGCCCAAGCGATGCTTGAGTCCATGGCCGCGGACCGGGACGCGTTCGTCGAAAGAATCGATGCGCTGGAGAAGCGGCCAATTGCCGAAGCGACGGACCCGGCCTCAATTGCCGCGGTCGAAGCCTATGGCCGCGAACTCGCCAGCCTCCGCGCGGAGGTCGCCGAGATGATGACCCGGTCGGAAGAGATGGTGTCGCAGGCCGCTGCCGCGGCCGAAGAAGCGGTGCAGGTGGCAACATCGGAATCGCAGGCCGCCATTGCCGAGGCCGAGGCTCAAGAGAAGGCGGCGGCCGAGCACGCCGCGCGCGTCGCCCGATCCGAGGCTCTGGTCGAAGTCCAGGCCGCTATCGAGGCTGGCGAGCCCTTTGAGGACGCACTCTCTCGGATCGACACGGTCGAGATACCGGCAGCGCTCGCAGATCAGGCGGCCGACGGTGTTCCGACGCTTGCCGAGCTTCAGGCATCTTTCGCCCCTGCCGCGCGTGCCGCGCTGAGTGCGTCACGTCAGATGTCCGAGCAGGAAACGGCGCAGGGACGTTTTGTGACATTCCTGAAGTCCCAATCCGGCATTCGCTCATTGGCGCCGCGTGACGGGGATAGCCCGGATGCGGTGCTGAGCCGGGCTGAAGCCGCGGCCGTTCAGGCGCGCCTCCAGGAGGCCATTGCCGAGATTTCTACCCTGCCCGAAGTCGGGCAGGCGCCCATGGCGGACTGGGTTGCGCAAGCCACTCGCCGCGCCGAGGCGGTTGCCGCCGCCGATGAACTCGCAGCCACTCTGGCCACCAACTGAGGACGCCCGCGATGCTTTGGTCACTCATCAAGATTTTATTGTTCGTTGCTGTGGTCGCGGGTCTGACCATCGGTGCCGGGTATATTATGGAAACCGGTCCCGGTGTGACGGTCTCCGTGGGGACGCTCGAGTTCAATCTCGGCCCGCTCCAAGCCGTGCTGGCCGTGTTGGCGCTGCTCGCCATTGTCTGGCTCGGCTTCAAGATCGTCGGACTGCTTGTTGCATTTCTAAAATTCTTGCTGGGCGACGAGACAGCGATCTCGCGGTATTTCGACCGCAATCGGGAGCGCAAGGGCTACCGCTTGATGGTGGACGCGTTCATGGCGCTCGCTGCGGGCGAGGGAAAGCAGGCGATCAGCAAGGCCGCAAAGGCGGAGAAGTTCCTGCAGGACTCGCAGGTCGCAAAGGTAATCACCGCGGAAGCTGCCCAACTCACCGGGGAGCACAAGAAGGCCGAGGAAGCCTACAAAGCACTGCTGGTGCGGGATGATACGCGGTTCGTTGGAATTCGGGGTATCATGAAGCAGCGGCTCGCCGATGGTGATACGGACACCGCGCTCGCGCTCGCGCAACAGGCCTACGCCCTGAGACCGCGCCATGAGGAAGTGCAGGATACGCTGCTCAAGCTGCAGGCAGAACATCGCGACTGGTCTGGTGCACGAAAGACGCTCGGCACCAAGCTCAAAACAGGAACGCTTCCCCGAGACGTCCATCGCCGCCGCGATGCGGTCCTCGCGGTGTCGGAAGCCAAGGACATCCTGGACTCCGGCAAGTCGATCGAGGCGCGGGAGGCGGCTATCGAAGCCAACAAGCTTTCGCCGGACCTCGTTCCGGCCTCGATCATGGCCGCGCACGGTTTGATCGAGAAGGGCAAGCCGCGGCAGGCGGCGAGGGTGTTGAAGAAAACCTGGGAGGTCAACCCGCACCCGGAACTGGCTGTAGCCTTTGCCGAGATCGTCCCGGACGAAGATCCGAAGGCGCGGCTCAAGCGGTTCGGCGACCTGGTGAAGATCCAGCCCGATCATCCGGAAACGAAGATGCTAATGGCCGAACTCAATATCGCGGCCGAAGACTTTCCGGCGGCGCGCCGGGCAATCGGCGATCTCGCCAGCACCGATCCCACGGCGCGTGCGCTGTCGATCATGGCTGCTGTCGAACGCGGTGAGGGTGCGGATGACGCGGTTGTGCGGGGCTGGCTCGCGCGTGCCGTCACGGCGCCGCGCGGCCCGCAATGGGTCTGTGACAAGTGCCACAGCACGGAACCAACCTGGGTTCCAGTCTGCTCGAATTGCGGTGGTTTTGACACGCTAGCCTGGCAGGAACTGCCAAAATCGGAACTGACGATACCCACGGGCAGCGAGATGTTGCCCCTTATCGTCGGGGAGACCGAGGCCGAAGCCGCGCCGAAGGTTGTGGAACCGGAAGGCGAGAGCGCCGATGCACAGGCTGATATGGCGGACGTGGAGATCTCGGCGACCGAAGAACCGCTGGTCGACGAGAAGTCAAAGGCCTAGTCCGGCCGAACGCGGAAGCTGGACCGACTACGAAGGGGGCCGGACGGGCCCCCTTTGCCGTGGGGCGACATGGCTAGCGCGCGTCCGAGGACCGCTATTGTCCCGCTGCAAGGTGCTCATACCAACCGACGAGCCTCCTGGTGTTGAGCGTTGCGGCACGCATCCACCGCAAAAACCACCCTGCACGAGGGTTGCCGTACCGCGGGTTCGCGAATGCAATCAGCCACGACCGACTTAGCTAGCGTGCGGGCAACGAGCACTCCTTGCGCGAAGTCGCAGCACCACCTCGTCGGAGGCGGTGCTGCCGATGCTTTTTGTTGGTGCGCCGCATGAGGGGCGGAAACCCCCTCGTTCAGTGAACGGTCGGTAATCCCGCCGCAA
The DNA here is from genome assembly GCF_001509585.1 of Tropicimonas marinistellae. Classification (GTDB taxonomy): domain Bacteria; phylum Pseudomonadota; class Alphaproteobacteria; order Rhodobacterales; family Rhodobacteraceae; genus Tropicimonas; species Tropicimonas marinistellae. Next base: position 137,898 of record NZ_LNCI01000008.1, read on the forward strand.
GCCAGGCCTGCGTCCCGCCGTCGATCCAGCTAACGCGGGAAAACCCAAGCTTTGCGAAGGCGGCCGCCGCACGTTGCGCAAGCGGCCCGGCCTGGCACGTTGTCACGACATGGATGGAGCGGTCGGCGAACGCCGGCGGCAGGTTGGCCGCTTCTATGTCGGCTATTGAAATGAGGCGTGCGCCGGGGATCTTGCCCGTCGTTTCCGCGATCGCGTCGGCGGGGCGCGGGTCGACAAACTCGACCCCGGCACGTCCGTGATGGCGCTGCGCCTCGTCGACAGTGATCGGGGTTGCAATGGAGGTGTCTACGACGCCGGCGTTGGTGCAGGAAGTCATTGGTTCTTCTCCCATTTCAGGCTGGATCAAAAACTCAGCGTGGCGGCGCCGTCGAGGATCAGCGCGTGTAGCGCGGGAGAGCCCACGACCTGCACGCCGTCAATGAAATCGCTCTCTTCGTAGCCGCGAACCTTTGCGCAGGGCGGGCAAACAAGGATCCTGCCACCGCTTGTTTGGAACTTGCTGATGAGTTCTTTCAGTGGCGGGTCAAAGGGGTTCATCTGAACGTTGTCAGCGGCCCCCTTGCGAACCACGTCGACGCCCGCGCTGACCATGAAGAGGGTTACTTGTTGTCCCGATGCGACGCCGGTGTTGGCGATCGTGAAGGCAACGGTTGCACGTTCGTCATCGAGGCCACGAGAGACCACGATTGCAAGTTTGTTGGGCTTGTCTTCCATCTGTCTTCTCCTTCTATGAAGTTGGATTGGGTCCGGACGTTCCCCGGTCCGGTCGGGATTCGGTTGAGTTTGGCGGGAGCTGCGCGGACCAGTCCGAACGCGGATCCGGGTTCCTTCGCCGCCAACGTACTGCCGGGGTCGGCACAACTACCCGCCCTTGGCCCATCGGTCGGGACAGTCCGTTGGCTCGACTTGACCGGTCGCACCGCGTGTGTGGCGGTTGAGGTTGTGCCAAGCACCATGCCAACGAGATCTTTGGCAGGTGCGCTATCGAGGAGGGCATGGTCGCTCTTTCAACAAAAGACTATTTGGTTTGTTTTAAACATACCGTTTAGTCTGATTTGGGCATAGAGCGACTGCGGTTTCATTCGTTTCAAGAAAATTCGCGCGCGAAACACGCCTGAAACACTCTGAACCTCCGATAGAACGGAAAGAACAGGCAAATTGAAATCAGACTGTTTGGTTTATAATAGCACAGATTCTACAGGGCGCGACGACCAGTGGAGCGCCCGATTCCGGACGGTACGCGCGTGTTGCGCAATGGGGAACGTATCTGTGAGTACCACGCTTGGCGGTATCAAGCCGCAAACGGTGCCGCAAGAATCACGACCCATCGTCACGTCAAGCGAACGGCCAATCGTGCCCCCTTCGCGGATCGGAGGTGGTCGCCCGACAAAAAGCGGATTGGGCCGCCCCACAAGGCGGCCCGATCTCACACAAAGTTCAGAGGTTTCCGATAACTGGCATCAAACCGGTTGCGCTTGGTTCTGTGTCATCCAAGTGAGCCCGAACAAGATCAACGCTGCCGAGACAGCACAGGCCGCAGTGCGCACCGAGTTCCAGAAGGTCCAATGCGGGACATAGGTTTGATTCCAATAGTCGCGCGTGCTCGCACCTGAGGTCTCCATTCCGGCGAGGGCCTCGTTCATCGGCACATTGAAGAAGACCGTGACGCCGAAGCAACCAATCAAATAGACCAGACCGGCGAGCATGATCAGTGTCCTGGCCGGGCCGGTCAGCGCAAATGCACCGTAGGCCGCAACGATCACCGACACCGCTGCCAAGCCAAGAAAAAGCGCCATGAAAATCCAGCGAAAAACCTCTCGGTTGATCACCTGCATCGCCTCAATACCACCATGGCCGCCGGTTTTCGCGAGCGAGCGCATGATGAAGTCGGAGAAGGCAAGAAAGACGCCGCCGACGAGGGCATAGGCGAGAACGGTGAACTGGACCAGAAAGTAGAAGGCGATAGACATGTCATTCACTCCTATTTTGCGGTGTGGGCAGGTGATTTCTGTCACCCGCGCTTTTGTCGCCTCGGCTTAGGCCGCGTTGGGCCAGGCACCGGCTGCCATGGCGGTTTGTGCGAATTCCGCGAAGTCCCGCGGCTTCCTTCCCAAGGCCCGTTCAACCCCGTCGGCTGTATAGGCATTGCGCCCGTCAAGCGTTTCCCGCGCGATGGCGGTGAAGACGTCGGCCACGAATGTGTTGCCCGAAGCTGCGACATTGGCATGGAAGTCTTCAAAGGTGATCGGCACGTGTTGGATCGGACGGCCGATGGTGGTGGTCAGGACCCCGGCCATCTCCGCAAAGGTCATCAGGCGTGGGCCGGTGACCTCATACCGTTCACCCAGATGCCCGTCTTCGGTCAGTGCCGCCACGACAACGTCGGCGATATCGTCAATATCAATGATCGGCTCCGCGATGCCGCCCCCCGGCATCGGGAGGACACCGCCTAGAATGGGATCGCGCAGGTAGCCTTCGGAGAAATTCTGCGCGAACCAGGCCGAACGCACGATGGTGAAGCCGAGGCCAGAGTTTCGGATCACCTCCTCGCCCATGCTGGCGAAATGCTCGCCGCGGCCGGACAGCAATACGATGTGCTCCAAGCCGGTCTCCAAGGCGACCTTGGCGAAGGCCTCCAGCTTTTCGATTGCGCCCGGAAAGGCCAGATCGGGGAAATAGGTGACGTAGGCTTTGGAAACGCCAGTCAGGATCGGGGCCCAGGTGCTTTGGTCTTCCCAATCGAAGGGCGTGTCCGACCTGCGTGCACCGCGCCGGACAAGCAGGCCCCTGGCATCTAGTTTGGCTGCAACGCGCGATCCGGTTTTTCCGGTTGCGCCGATAACAAGGATAGGTTGGTCGATCATGGTCGTCTCCTCTGGTGAGCCGAGGGCTCAGTGTCTGTGCTGGTTTGAAAAGGTGCTGGATTGTTGGCTGCGGCCACTAAGGGAGTAATACCGCTGCCGATCCCGTCGCGATTGGGCAGAAGAGCGACGGGACGTAGATCAAGTGGAACAGCCGTTGCGATCTTTGGAGCGCATGCCTTGTGTGGAGTGTTTTGAGATGCTGGGCATGTGGGTGTCACTTGGCATGGCTATGCCGTTTCACGGACCTGGCCGACGTGTATCGTCCAATCCACGCTCAATGCCGAGTACACATCGCCGGCTTGATTGCTCGCGGTATCGGCAAGGATCTCGGTCATCACGCTGCTGCCATCCGCGACGACAACACCTGCCTGCGAAAAACGGATCGACGCGGTCTTTCGCGTCATCATGTTGAAAGTGCCTCAGGCATCGACGCGACATAGGCTTCAAACCCTTCGCGCACTGACCGCATCGCGGGAAACGCGGCACCAAGCTCTGGGATGGAAGGCCCAAATTGCGTCTCAGTTGAGGTGGTCGTCGTGACAATCGGCAAGCTTAGCGCCTTGGCGGCTTTGTCCAGACCGACAGTGCTGTGTTTAAGCTCCGCGATGAGACAGACGCGCACGCCGGTCATCACACCCACATGATTGTCCAGATGCACAAGGGCAGCACTGGCGCGGGCCAATTGGGTTGGGTGATAGGCATTGGTCATTGAATCTCCTCTTGTTTTCATTGGGTTCTAGTCAATTGATCCGAACCGACCGGCGCGGTGGTCGGCTTCGACCGCGTCAAGCTCCGCCGCATTGCCCATGGCGAATGGGCCTCGCTGGACAAAGGTCTGGCGAATGGGGCGCCCCCGGAAAAGGACGGCATGCGCGCCTTCTTGCGAGGAAAGTGAGATGTCTGTGCTGCCCGCGAATGCGATGGCTGTGCCCGGGTGCAATTCGGCCGCCCCCGTGCTCCAGACCACGGAGGATGTGCCCTTGATCGCGAGGATCCAGGCGTGTTGGTTGCTGTCGCCGCTATGAGTGAACTGACCGCCGGCCTGCATGTTGATGTCCAGCAGGGTGAGCGGAATGTCCGGCGCGGCCTGACCTGTGACACCGTTGGTTTCGCCGAGGATGAGCCGCGCATTGGCCCGGTCGCTCCTGAGTTTCGGGATGTCCTTGGCCGCGATGTGAAAGGCAGAGGGCGCGTCGTGCCGGTTCTTGGCGGGCAAGTTGACGAAAACCTGTAATGCGTGGGTTTTCGCACCGGGCCGCGGTGCTTCGTTGTGTATAGCGCCGCGCGCAGCCTTGAACCAATACAGATCGCCCGGCGCCAGATTGAGGTCATTGCCAAGGGTGTCGCGGTTGAGAAATGCGCCTTCGCTGTCCTCGAACATTACGGTCACGGCAGAAAGCCCGGCGTGAGCGTGGGTCCCGAAGGTTGGCCTGGTCATGACGAAATGATCGACCATGATCAGCGGGTCCATTAGCCCTTGGAAGTCCGTATGCTGATAGCTTCGCGCGGCAAAGCCATCGCCGATGGTGACTTTGCGACCGTCGCTTAATGCGTGGGTCTCGGTGGGCGCGCCTACGAGCTTGTCAATATGTTGCTTAGTCATGCCAGTCTCTCGCTTCTGCTGTATTGAGGATATGGGCGAGACAATCGGCCGAAAATCGGTCAATATCAGAACATATCGTTCTATGAATGAAACGATAGAACAAGGCACAGCATGGACCTTAACGACGCGTTCTACTTTGTTCAGGTTGTTGAGAAGGGGGGCTTTTCCGCAGCTGCGCGGTCGCTGAACATTCCCAAGTCCCGGCTCAGCCGCCGCGTGCGGCAGCTGGAGGATGACCTCGGCGTGCGCCTCTTGCAGCGCACATCGCGCGTCGTCACGACGACAGAGGTTGGCGAAGAATACTACCGCCATGCGCAAGAGGCCTTGGCGCGGTTCGAGACCGCCGAAACCGCAGTCCGCCGCAAGACCAACACTATCGAAGGCACCGTGACCGTGTCCTGCTCCGTGGGGATGGCGCAGTTTGGCCTGGATCAGATCCTGCCGCGTTTCTTGCAAGACAATCCCGGGGTGACGGTTGTGCAGCGGGCCTCGAACCAGATGGAAGATCTCATCAAAGGCGGGATCGACGTGGCGATCCGGGGGCATATGGATACGTTGCCAGATTCAAGCCTGATTCAGGTAAAGCTTGCGCGTGTTGAATGGCACCTGTTCTGTTCGCCCGAGTACCGGGGCGCCATTGAACAATCCGATGATCCGGCCGTCCTGGCGGATCACCCTGCCTTGGTTCTCGGCCGTCCCCGAGAGCGGCACCAGTGGTTGTTGACCGACTACGGCGGACAGACCGCGTCGCTGCCGGGCCGGGTGCGATTGGCCAGCGATGACATGTCGACGCTGAAAAACGCTGCGGCGGTCTCCTTGGGAATTGCCGCCCTGCCATCCTACGTGTGTCGACAGGACGTCGAAGCCGGATCGCTTGTACGCATCTTGCCAAGCTGGACAGCCGGTCGGCCACAGATCAGCCTGCTGATGCCGTCAAGGCGGGGCCTGTTGCCAGCATTTGAAGCGTTCCTCAGTTTCTTGAAGCAAGAATTACCGGCTGCTTTGGGTTGCGACGCACCAACAGCCACGCCGCGGCGCGGCCGCTAGAAGTTTCAGCGCGCGAGAGCGAGTCCAACCGGACTACAAGCTGCAACCAGATCAAAGATGAGGGGCGGCATCAACCCCGGGCCTTTTCGCTCTGTTGAGGCGTCACAGAAGCCGCCCATTCGCGGAATCTGCAACTAGGACGGCTTGCACCTGCACACCCGCTTCTCGATGGATGCCGGTATGGTCGGCATGCTTCCCGGCCTGGAAGGCGCGTATCGCTTCGCCGGGCGAAACGGTGACGAGCAATTCCGGGCAACGTGTTCGCGGTGCGGCCGCTCGATTTCCTCGTCGTCGCGGACCATGCAGAGACCCTCGGAGTGCCGCGACCACTGGCGGAGGGCGATGCGCGACTACTCGACAACGAATACGGGCGCCGCTTCCACGACCTGATCCAGGAAGGAATGGCGACGCCGCCTATGACCTCTGGAGCCGCGCAAATCTGGCGCAGCCCGGTGTTTCTTCCTGATCCAACGGGACTGGCGATTGTCGCCTGTCTCGCCCGGTGCCGGGGCGCCCTGCGTGTTGGCACGGCCAGTGCCGCATACCGCGGCCCTGCTGGTCAGAAGCGATAGTTCACGCCGATCGTGGCGGTGGTCGCATTGACCCGCCCGTAGTCCCGGTAGGAGTCGAAGCGATGCGTTGCGACCTCGCCGGTCAGGCTGACGGTGTCCGACAGCATCTTTTCGATACCGACCCCGGCGAAATACCCCCAATCGTCATTCAGGTCGCTGCTGGCTGCGTAGCTGGCACCGGTCGTGGCGTAGAGCAGCGTGTTGCCGAAATCGTAGCCGCCCCGAACCTTCAACCGGGTGAGTGAGTCTAGGTCGCCTGCGCTGGTCTCGAGTCTTCCGAAGTTCACGTCGGCACCAACACCGACAACCCAGTCTCCGAAGTCCCAGTCATAGCCGGCGGTCACGCCCCCGATTGCGCTGTCGCCATCGAGCCCGTCTCTCAGTTCACCGTAGCCGAATTGAAGACCGACATAGCCGCCAGTCCAGTTGGAGCTGGATTGCGCCGCGACTGGTACAGGGCTTGGTTCAGTTGGGGGTGTATCGAGCGTCCCTGCGAATGCGGGGACGGCAAGCGACAGGACAGCCGTCGCGCCGACGGCGCGAACGAGATATCTGTTCATCGTTCATCCTTTCAGAATGTCTTTGAAAACCGGATGATGCTCGGTTTTATCTGCCTCTCTGTCGAGGCAGGCCACATCTATGGAGTCCGGATGGGGCTTCAATATATGCAGTGTAAATTTTCTGATCCCACGAACCAGAGACGAACCAGAGACGGCCTCCGCGCAGCTCGGATGTGACTGATCTCTGCCTCCGCGCACTCAGGCGTGCGTCGCGCATATGTCTGATGTAAACTTTGCAACGCAAGGCGCGCGGTTGCCTCGAGAGGCGAGACGATGAAGAAAGACAGCTACCACCACAAGAACCTGAAGAAGGCGTTGATCGATGAGGCGACGCGGAGGCTCGATGCTGATCCGGAGTCGGAGATCTCCCTGCGCGGGCTGGCGCGAGACCTGGGTGTTTCGGCAATGGCCCCCTACGCCCATTTCCAGAGCAAGGCGGAATTGCTCGACGCAGTCGCAGTGAATGGGCACATGGTCTTCAGGGAGGCGTTTCAGCGGGTGGCCGAGGCGACTCTCGGCCTGGAAGACCGGCTCGTTGCCTATTGCGAATGCTACCTCAGTTTCTCGCGGGAGCACCCCGGGCAATTTCACATAATGTTCGGACTGAAGCTGCGCGAGGAAGACGATCCGGTTCGCCTTGCCGGTGAAGCGAACCTTGCCATTGTTCGAAACAGCATCGCGGAAGACCTGCCGGCGGCAGACGAGGCGGGCCTGACGGTGATCACCGACCTCCTCTATTCCGTCGTTCACGGGGTCGCCGTTCTCTCCGCCAATGATGTGCTTCGCAGTCTGTACCTGGAAGATTTCGGTTCTGTCGATCTCATCCGGGAAGCCGTCGAGGCACTGGTAAGAAAATTCCAGACGTCAGGCGGAACCTAGGCGCCGGCGCGGGCCTCCCTTCCGCCACTCGCGCCGGATGACAATGGTTCAACTGCCGTTGCATCGAAAGACTCAATCACCAGATACTTGCAGCGTAAAGTTTACGCCATATATATTTGTCATCGCCAAGCTGAAACGCATGGTGAAGCCAAGAAGTGCGGACCGATATCGTTCGTGAGACCGGCTCGATCCACGTGAAGGCGGTCCCGGCGGCCGGACAGATGCGCGGTTCGGGAAAAGCGATGTCACTGGATCTGAGAGTCCGTTTGCAGAGCCAGCCGGAAACCAACAGAACCGATTGAGAGGAAAAGATGACCAGCCTTGAACTAAGACGAAAGGCCTTCGAACACAGCTATGCCTGCGACGCCGAGATGCAGTTTCGGGTGGAGGCGCGGGCAAACAAGCTTCTGGGTCTCTGGGCGGCTGAACTGCTGGAGAAGACGCCACTGGAAGCGAGCCACTACGCCAACGACGTGGTGCGCTCGGATTTCGAAGAACCAGGGCACGAGGACGTGGTCCGCAAGGTTGCCGGCGACCTCGGACGACGGGCGAGCGCAGAAGATGTGCGCGTGATGCGCAATGCCTGCGTCGAGACAGCGAAGACGCAGATCGCAGTCGGAAGGTAAGATCGCCGGGCGATGAACGTCATCTGTGCGCGTCGCTCCGCCACCAGAAGCCGGTTGAGGATGTTTGGCCAACATCTGCAAAAGGTCCGCGATGAACCCGCGAAGTTGACCATGCCAGTCTGCCACACGTCACCGCTGCGAAGCCGCACGCTGCTGGTTGCCGTTGGACTATTGGTCGTGATGTGGCGTCTGGCGCTTTACACCGATGCCGGCCACGCCCTGATGGGCACGGTCTCGCTGCCCTTCACGCATCTCTTGGGTACGTACTTCATCGCGGCTGTGCCGACGCTCCTACGACCAGCGAATGGTCCGCGAGACGGGCTTCCCCGGTGCCGGGCACGAGCAACGCGAACGTCCCGAAGTAGGCAGTAAGTCAGGTGGGAAGTCATGCCCGTTTTGGGCCAACGCGTCCAAATCGAACAGAGTGCCTTGGTAGTTCTCGCGCCGTTCCTTCAACTCAGACAGGTCAGAAAACGACGCGGGCGCGCAGGCCGAGGATCGTGACATCGCTCGATCTCGGACTCAGCAGTGGATTCGAGATGTACTGGATGGACGGCGTGATCTGGAAGTCCGGCGAGACGTTGAACCGGTAGAAAGCCTCAGTGGTGAACTGTGTGTCGTCGAACCCCTTTGCCTCGGCCCAGTTGAGGCCAATCCCGGCAAGGTCCGTGTTGCGCCGGTACCATCCTAGGCCGGTCGAAAGTGACCTCTCATACAGCGCCGCCGTTCCCTCGGAGCGTCCGGCCCGGATATACGGCATCCAGGTGTTGTCGATGAACCATGCCGCGGAAAAGGCGACGCCTTTGTCCTCAGCGCGGCTGCCATCCTCTGCCGCATCGGACTGCCAGAAGGTCAGGTGGATATTGTCGAAATAGATCCGGTCGCCGCCGCTGGTGTAGCCGATCTCGAGGGATTTGAAGGTCTCGCCGGTCTCGAAGACGTCGAAATCCGGTTCGCTCGGATCGCCATTGGCGTCAGAAATCGAGCCGACCGCGTAAAAATTCTCCCCCAGCTTCGCGCCCGCCGCGATGCCAAGGCCTTGGTTTGGCGAGTTGATGGTTGGGTTGGTGTTGAACGCGAGATTCTGGAATGCCGTGTAGGGGCTGACGAGGCCGTAGACATCGAGGAAATCCGTCACGTCGATCTGGCCGATCTGGATCGTCCAGCGGCCTTCCGGATCGCGCTGCGTCCAGAACAGGTTCGTCAGGAGGGTGCCGCTATCGTTGAACGCCGTGCCTGTGATTGACAGTGCGCCGGAATCGAAGCCGAAGAATTGCGGAGCCACCTCTCCATATGCCTGCCGGTTCTCGATCTTGAAGGTCAGCGACCCGTTTTCCGTTGCCTGCCACGCTCCGTAGAAACGCAGCAATCCACCCGCGGCATCTCCTTGACCCAATTCACTGTCGCTCCATTGGCCGAGCGCGAAATAGTCAAGGTTGAACCTGAGGCCATTCTCCGCAAGCCGATCCTTCCAGGCGAAATACCCCGGCGCAATGTTGCGGGGAAAATCGCTGCGCGGTTGCGGGTCCGTCAGCCCGTCACCGGCAAGTTCGGACTCCACGGAGGATGGGCCGGAGAGGCCACGCCCCTGCGCATCGAGTGACGTGGATAGCAGCAGCAGCGGGAGGGCGAGAATAGGTGACTTCACGTGCTCTTCCTTATGCAAGAATCGGCGAGCGAGCTCCACGACCGTCTGGTCAACGCGCGAAGAAGCCCCTTCTCATTTCTTCCCGAATGCGCAACCGCTCCGGATATTCCGCAAGGAACTGTTCCGGCGGCTTACCTTCCCAGACCTGCGCATAGACCCGCATCTTATTGCCGCCATAGATCTTGGCGAGATCCTCATTGCTGTAGCCGCGCGCCCATAGGTCGTCGGTGATCGCGGCAAGGATCTTGGCAAGCTCGCCATTGCCGGTCGCGCCGCGGTTGAAAGCGTCGATCATGTAGCCGCCATCGTCATACATCGCCGCGTTGGCCGTGGCGAATTCGACCACGAGCTCGGTCGAGAACATATCATCCGTGGCGATGCCCACATGGTCCACGCCGACGAGTTGCACGTAGTAATCGATCATGTCGGCGGCCTGTTCGGGCGAGATATCCTCGGGCCAGATCCCGTCCATCATCCATTCAGTGAAGGTGGGGGAGACATAGCCCCCTGAGGCAGCTGCCCGCTGCGCTTCGTCATCCGGGATCGCGCGATAGCAGCCGCGCGGGGTGGCGTCGGGTACGTTCGCATAGAGACCGGCGGGCACGGAATGGGTGTAGACGTAAGGAACGCCGGGATAGGTCTCGTCCATGTAGTCCATGGCATCATTTGCCGTTTTCGACCCGGTATGGCTGAGATCCAGCAGGATGCCGAAACGCACCATCTCGTCGATGACCGATTTGCCCCAGGGGGTCAGCCCGATATCGCGGCCGTTATAGGCGGCGAGTTGCCCGGACCCGGTGCGGAAAATGTCGTTATAGGCCAAGATCATCGACTTGACGCCGAGATCCTTCAGCGTGGCCATCTTCTTCAGGTCGCCATTGAGGATGGTTGCGGTCTGGCTGTTCCAGATCACTGCCGTCCTGCCTTGCAAATGCGCGGCCTCGATGTCCCGCGTCTCGTTCACGATCAGGTATTTGTCCGGCTGCTCCGCCATCGCGGCGCGGAAATGGTAATGCTGCTCCAGAAGCGTTTCGAAGGACATATCGGCGGCGGCGAGCGTCATCTCGTGCCCGGTAATCCCGTTTTCACGTGCCCGCTCGAAATAGGTGTGCAGCTGGTCATACTCGGTCCAACCCGTGCCATAGGGGCTGGCCAGCATTCCGATCACGATCGTGTCCATGACGAATTGCCGAGCCTCCTCCGAGGCCGGCCATGTCTTGCTTTCTTCGCTTGCCTGCGCGGCGCCCAAAAAAAGCGATAGCGTGAAAACCAGGCCGGACATTCTGGAAATTGCGCGGCGCCGGACTGAAACCGCATCGCAGCAAAACGTCATGAATCCACCTCCCGAAGTGCATAGACTCCCGAACATTCAACGCAGAGTTGATCCGACACAACCATTTCATTCGCCCTGTTTGTGCGGTGCTGTCTTGCTCGCTCTCAGGCCGGCACGGAGTTGCTCTATCCACTCGGAGTTTGCACCCATTTTTCTAGGGTCCGGCCTGAAATCTTCGACCGCTGCCGCCTCCAATTGCCATGTTGCTTTCATTGCAACGTCTCCATCAACAACCTGAAAAACCTTATCGGTTGGATCGATTTTCATCCGTCCTGTCACGCGCACGGGCTGGTGCAGGTATTCCGGCGTCCATTCCTCCGCCAATCGGACCTGGACCAGTTGATTGGGCGCAGGCGGCGGCATGTGGCTGCACAGTCCAGGAAGTTCCACGAGATAGAGCACCGACGTCCCGTCTTCTTCGGTCGGAGCCGATATCGCGAACCCGGACAGGGTGATCTCTTGGCCATCGAATGCGGCGTTGCCCAGCGTGGCCGCCCTCTCACGGCGCTCTGCAACGATCCAGCGTTGCGAGATTAACCAATCGGCGTCGACTCCCTGTTCCTCAAGACTGGCCAAACGCTCTTCCAGCCTTAGCGCGTCTTCCCCTGCGAGCGACCCGGCCTGTTCTTGCATTGCTCTTAGCCGGGCAACCTCAATCACGTCCTCGAGCGTGTCCTGGTCAAGGTTTCGATAGGGGTCCTCGTACTCCTGGCTCGCCGGATCCGGAAGGTCCAGCCATTCCACAGTCGCTGTTGCATCGGCGGAAACCGGGACGCAAAGCCCGGCAACGAGCAGAAGCAAAGAGGTCGCGTGGGCAATGGGATGAAGGCGGTGCGGCATCGGTGGCTCCCCTGCAGGATGAACGTCGGGGCGGCCCTAGAGAGAGCCACCCCACAATCAATCAGTTCAGCGTGTTCTTGTAGATCACGCCGTCCTTCATGATGAGTTGGATCGTCTCGGGGCTGTCCGGGCGCGGTTCGGCATCAAACCACTTGTCACCGGTGCCCACGACCGAGAAATCCTCCAGCGGATTGCCGTCGATCAGCAGGATGTCGGCATAGGCGCCTTCTTCGATCACGCCGAGTTTGCCCGCGGTGTAGGGATTGGTGAAATCTCCCGAGAGCGTGGCGATCTCGCCGCCGATCGACGTCAGTGTCAGCATCGATTGGTAGGGACCGAAGAACTCGTTGTTGAGATGCTTCTCATAGGCGATCTGGATGTTGCACGCCTCGACTGTCCCGACGCAATCGGTCTGGAAACCGCGTTTCACCGGGCATTCCTTCATGTTGGGAATGTAGTTCTCGAAGGTGGCCGAGGCAGAGATGGCCTTTGCGAGGCTGGAGGGCTGGTTCTTCACCGCCGGGATATCGAGAAGGCCGGGATCGAAGGCGGTGAGGTTGGTCGTGATATAGGCGCCCTTCTCGTTCATAACCTCCGCGATGTCGCAATCGAAGGAAAAGCCGTGCTCGATGGACATCACGCCTGCATCCAGCGCGCTCATGATCGCTTCCTTGCGGTAGGAATGGGCCATCACGTAGGAGCCGTATTCGCTCGCCACCTGCACGGCGGCCTCGATCTCCTCCTTCGAGCCGGCCAGCAGTTGCCAGGGATCGAATGCCGATACGACGCCGCCAGACTGCATGAACTTCAGCTGTGTAGCGCCCATGCGGAAGTTGTTGCGACCGAACTTGTAGACATCATCCACGCCGCTGACTTCCTGAGCCATGTTCAGACGGCTGAAGTTGGTGTCGCTGCCGGGAGGCGAAGTGAAGTTGGCAAAATCGGCGTGTCCGCCGCGGGTGCTGATAAAGGCGCCTGACGGGTAGTAGCGCGGCCCGACGATCTGCCCGGCATCGATGGCTCGCCGCAAGCCGCCGTTGGCGCCACCCGCATCCCGCACGGTAGTGAAGCCCTGCATCAGGTACATCTCCGCCATCCGCGTGGCATGAATGCCGAAGTCCTCCCACGTCGAGTTCGCCTCCATGGCGCTCAGGCTCGGGCCCATCAGCATCAGGTGGGCGTGGTTCTCGATGAAGCCGGGGGTGAGCGTCCGGCCGCCGCCATCGATGACCTCGGCGCCAGGGGCCTCGATCGGCTCCGAAGAGACCTGCTTGATCAGGTTGCCCTCGACCAGCACGGAGCCGTTTTCGATCAGCGTATCACTGACACCGTCGAAAACGTTCACATTGCTGAAGAGAACCTGCCGCGGCGCGTCGTCCTGTGCAAAGGCCAGCGTCCCGGCTCCGACGACCATCACAACCCCCGCGATGGCGGTAATAGAACGTATCATAATCCATCTCCCCTTGGACCAAGCCGACTTGATCGATCTTGTTTGCCGAAGAGAGTGTAGTGCTGATTTCCGGCTTGTCCTGTCAGCAGACATCGCCAATGCCTGAATTCTTACTCACAATGACAGAATTGGAGAGGTTTCTGCTGTTTTCGCGGGATGCAGGGATTACGCTCATGCCAACCGAACCTGCCAACGCTCAAGAAATGCCAAAGAGCTTGCCACTCGTCAAACTGAGCCTCCTTCGACCCTACGCAAAGGCGCTGCGGGATCGTGGGCTCGATCCTGAACCCGTGTTCTTGGGTGTCGGACTGAGTGAAGAAGCCACGTTGGATCCGGATGCATCGGTACATGTGATGGTCGCGACGCAGTTTGTCGAGAATGCTGCCGAAGCGGCTGATGATCCATTTCTCGCGGTCCGCGTCGCCGCAGGTCTGGATCTCGAGGGCTGGTCGATTCTGGCTGATGCGGAAGCGCGCGCTTCTACCGTCGGAGACTACCTGTCGATCTTCGTGTCGACCGCCAACAAAGTTGCCTCATCGGCCGTCGAGTACCTTCACCTGAACGGTCCGACGGCGACACTTGGTGAGCGGCGAACCTTTGAACCGTCCATCCTGCCAGCCCAGAACGATGCCTTCATGGCCGGGCTGGGGTGGGCCGTGCTCCGACGCGCGTTGCGCGACAACCTGGACCCCTCACAGATACAGGTGGTCGTCTGCGAGCCCAAGGCGCTTTCGCCAGAGTTCGAGTTGATGCGCCCGATGAAGGGCGATCGCAGCGGGTTCAAGCTGATCTTTCCCTCCGCCTGGCTGTCCGCGCCCTTGGAGGCCTCCACTGCACCCGTCTCCCCAAGTGTGGTCGCTGATCGCGACATCCCCGAGTTCGTGCATTCGTTCCGACAAGTTGTGCGTGCACATATTGCACACGGGAACCTGACCGCGGCCGACTGCGCAAGGCTCGTGTCAATGAGCCAGCAGAAACTTCAGCGGCTACTCGCGGCAGAGGGTACGAACATCTCCAACGAGGTAGGTTTCGTTCGCCAGGAAACCGCCAGGACGCTCCTTTCCACGACGAACCGATCCATTGGAGAAATCGCAGCAGCACTTGGCTACTCAGATGCAGCAAACTTCACGCGAGCCTTTCGACGCGCGCACAACCAAGCCCCGACGACGTTCAGGAAGGCGGCGCAAGGCTTGCAACGCGACGCCGAGTAACAGCCGTCCGATCTCGGATCACTGAAGGCAAGGCAGCGAAACAAGTGAACCCGAACCAGCCATTGGGTCTCTGCGCGGCAAAGGCCCGCAATCTGCCAGCCTTAACGAATGCTGCGATCGGAATGGACCACCTCTTCCGGGCGCGAAGCTGTCATCCGCGCATTTTCATCGGATGACCGCTCAGTCGGCGAACTCCCCCTTCGACCTGAACCGACCGTCGCAAAGCATGAACGGAGGCCCTAGGGAGCCGTCAGTTGAACGAGTCCTCATAGTACCTCGCGAGCTGCGCGAAAAGGCGGCGGTGCGTCAGCCTCTCCAAGAAAATGTTCGGAAGGATTACCCTCGAAGATCAACTCGCTAGGTGCATCGCAGTCGCATCAGGGTGCACTCGGTCATACGTCATCGCTGCATTTCCCGCCCCGCTCCTCCGCATGGTTTCAAGCGCATCCATGTCTGCAACCTCTACGGAAGGGGCAACCTTTTTTCCGTCACCCGGCTGAATGTAGTCCGGAGACTGGTCGCGATACCAGCGAACACGTCCGCCCGCTTCGCAAATGCGCGCCACTGGGCGACGTCGTCGATGTCATGTGTCTCGGTTAGCTTTGGAATGCCCGGTTTCGACCCGACTAATTTGGCCGTCCTCAACCGAAAGGGCCATCAGGACGGCCTGCCGGGTGCCATCGACATAGCCGTTAATGCCATGCACCACGAGAATGTCATCGTTCTCGCAGATCTCGCGCCGAGCGCCCATGGCCGTCTTGGCGGACGCCATCATCTTGCGGATCACCTCGGCAAACTGCGACGTGTCCATCGTCGTATCGCTCCGATACCTGACGAAGACAGCGTCGTCAGCGTAAAGGTCGAGATACGCGTCCGCGTCATTTTTCGCCAATGCCATATTCATTTTGTCGAGAATTGCCATCTGGCGCTCCCTCGGCAGGGGTTGCCCCATCGAAAGTCTCAGCATGTTGCCCTTCTGCAGACGCCGCAACGGTTCCCGTCCTTCCTTGTGCATCCGTGATCGGGCGAACCCCGCCTCGGGAAGCAGGCGGCGCGCAATGCGTGATGGACAAGTGCACGTATGCAAAGTTCACTGTGGGCGGGAGGTCTACCATGAAAACTCTGCCTGTGATCGTTGCGGCCTGCTTGGTCTCTGGGTGTTCAACCCCCGAAAGCTACGAGTGGTTCCGGTCGACTACTCCGGTCAAGATTCAGATGTACTACAGTGAGAAATGCTCAGAGGCTGGCTACGCGCCAGGCTCGGCACAAAATGCGGACTGCACCGACAAGGCCATGCGCGAGGGGTGGAACGAAGCTAAGAAGGCGAATGACTTCTAGGAAAGTAGATTTCGCCGAGATCGACAAATCACCTGTTTCAGCGAACCTTGGAAATTATCGCAAATAGGTGGGAAATTCGTTCTATATGGCCTTACATGCTGCCGATCGTTACCCATCCCGCATACGATATTCCGTTGCCCGAGGGGCATCGCTTCAACGCGACGAAGTTCTCTGGCTTGATGCAGGCGCTGGGGTCGCAAGGTGTTTTGGAATCCAGCACGCTTCACCATCCGAAACCGGCTTCACCTGACGATCTGACGCTCGTCCATGATCCTTCGTACGTTGCCGCAATCTCGCAGGGCAGTCTCGATAGAAAACAACTCAGGACACTTGGTCTCAACTGGAGCACGCAACTTCGCGATCGCTCCTTCCTGTCCGTGGAAGGCACATTGGAGGCGGCGAGGTTGGCGCTTGCGCATGGCGTTGCCTGTCACGCAGCCGGCGGAACTCATCATGCGCACGCCGGCCACGGCGCTGGCTTCTGTGTCTTTAACGACCTCGCTTACACCGCAATGCGCCTGGTCGCCGAAGGCGCGGTGCGTCAGGTCCTGATCCTTGATTGCGATGTGCATCAAGGCGATGGCACTGCTCGGATCGCACTCGGAAATGGTGCAGTTTTCACTTGCTCGGTACATTGTCGGGTCAACTACCCCGAAAAAAAGGCAACCAGCGATTGGGACATCGAGCTTGACGAAGGTCTCAGCGATCAGGGTTACCTGTCCATTCTCGATCAAACCCTTGCGGGGTTAAGAAGCCGGTTATCCAAAGTTGATCTCGTACTCTACGACGCCGGTGTTGATGTGCATGCCCGCGACCGGCTCGGCCGTCTGAAGTTGAGCTACGAAGGTATCCTGGCGCGCGACCGAAAGGTCCTGACGCACTTCCGTTCGCTTGGTATCCCCGTGGCGACCGTCATAGGAGGCGGCTATAGCGAAGACTTGGCAGAGGTATCTCACCGCCACAGTCTCATATTTCGCGCCGCCATCGAGACCCTTTGACTTGGCGCCGAGATCTCTTGTTGGCACGAGGTCCGGATACTGCGCACACCGAACTCCCATCAAATGCCTCACTTCGAAAGCGCGGCAAAGTTTGCGAGCGCGTGCCCGCTCAAACGGCTTGTCACTGGGCTTTGGGCACGGATTCTGGCGTCACTCAGCGTCGACATCGGGAGTATCGTGTCTTCTCGCTGGCTGGGGTGCTCTCAGGTCGTAGCCCCAAACGGGGAGATACGGGTGAACCTCCGTGGACGGCAACGGACAGCAAATTGGCTAATACCTAAAACACAAGGCATTTTTCAGCGTCATCGGATGCAATGGGATGCGTATATGGTGCCGGTGAAGGGACTCGAACCCCCGACCCACGCATTACGAATGCGTTGCTCTACCATCTGAGCTACACCGGCGCACCGCGACCCTTTAAACGCTCGGTGTGAATCGCGCAAGGCGCAATTCCTAAGGCGGAACGATGGTTGGGCGTTGATTTCAAGCGCCTGCGACGCGGGAACAATTCGGGCGCTGGCAGCATGCCCGGAAGGTCGGCGCTACGGCCAAATGCCGGTGCCGGTGCCGCCCGAACCCGGCAACAAAAGGCCCGTGTCCGCTTAGTGACGGTTGCTGATCCACCGGCATTGGTATGGGGCAAACGTGACGGTACTGGCGGAAGCGTCAATGGACTCGCCGCTCAAGAGATCCACCCAGGCTGCTCCGCCGATCAGGTTGATCGCGTGGGTCGGCATCGAGACTGGCTCGTTCGTGACGTTATGGATCGCGAAAATGGATTGCTCGCGATTGATGCTCTGGCGCCAGAATCCGAAGAAGGAATCGCCCAGGTGCAGCGTGAACTGCGTAGCGTTCGGGTGGAAAGCCTTTTGGCGAATCCGGACGCCGATGCGCCGTTTCATCGCCGCGAGCACGCGGGCATGGATCGATTCTGGGTTTTCCAACTCACCGCGTAGCGTTGGATAGTCCCAGCGATGCCTGTTGATCGCGCGATTGATTCCCGTCTTTTCGACGCCAGAATGGTCATTCGACGTGCCCAGGAGGGAATGGATGTAGAAGGCCGGAAGGCCTTCGAGCGCCATAACAATGGTCTGGCTACAAAGGAACCGCTCTAGTTGCAGGTCGTCCGGCCCGTCGACCGTCCCCTTCATGGCGTCGAACCAGGTGATGTTCAACTCGTAGGGCCGTTCGCCGCCACCGGGCAGGGATCGCATGGAGACGAGACCGCCGAAGTCTCGCACCGCTGTCACCATCGCATTGGTGTCGTCCTCGCTGATCAGCCCTTCGGCGCCGCGCACGCCGATCCCGTCGTGGGAAGCGGTGAAGTTCAGGTAGGCGCAGCCCAGTTGCGCCGGCGGCATGGCCATCTGCCAGCGGTTCAGCGCCTCGCTCGTGCCGTTCAGCATGGCGTGCAGGATCAGCGGCGGCAGCGAGAAATTGTAGATTGAATGCGCCTCGTTCATGTTGCCGAAGTAGGAGAGGTTCTCGGCGTTGGGCACATTGGTTTCGGTCAGCAGGACAACCGGTTCGGCCGCGTAGTCGAAGAGCAACCGGATGAGCCGCACGATTGCGTGGGTTTGCGGCAGATGGATGCAGGAGGTGCCAATCTCCTTCCAGATGAAGGCCACCGCGTCGAGGCGGATGATCCGGACGCCATTGTCGATATGCAGGCGGATGATCCGGAGGAACTCCAGAAGAACCTCCGGATTTCGGAAGTCGAGGTCCACCTGATCGTGGCTGAACGTGCACCAGACGTGCCGATCGCCGTTGATTGTACCTACTTCCCGCAGCAGAGGTGAGGTGCGTGGGCGGACGACCGCGCTCAAGTCGTCTTCTGGTGAGGCTTCGAAGAAGAACCTGTCATAGGGCGGGTGCCCCTGGCGATATTCCTGGAACCAGGTGGAATAACTGGAGACGTGGTTGAGTACCAGGTCCGACATCAGTTTGAATTCGCTCGCGATCCGGTTGATGTCGGCCCAGTCGCCAAGGTTGCTGTTGACTGTCCGATAGTCGGTCACGGCGAAGCCATCGTCCGACGTGAAGGGGAAGAACGGCAGAATGTGAACACCGCTGATTACGCCGGAGACGTTCTCTTCCAGGAAGTGGCGCAACAGGTCGAGCGGCTTATGCGCTCCGTCAACCAGCGAGTTGCCGTAGGTGATTACGAGCGTGTCCGTTTCGTCCCACAGGTTGTTTCCGGGCGGGCGCGTTCGGCTTCGAGCGGGCGTGCCCGCGGGCCAGAATGCCTCCTGAATCTCGCTGCGAAGCGCACTTCCATCCGCGTCGGGATAGATCTGCGCGAGAAGAGCGGTGAGCTTGTCTCGGAACTTCGGGCTGTTTACGGGCATATCGCTGGTATCGGTACTGTTCAGGCGGGTAGAGCCCCATTGCGGAGAAAGATCAAGCGAATGTGCGACGGATTGCTCAACCGATAGACGCTGCGATAGCGATGAGCACGATCAGCAAGCCACACAGGCGACTGGTGCCGTCTTTCAAGGCAAACACGACAGGATCGTCATGCATCATGCCGCGATGGGTCATCATCACCACCCGGCTGATCCAATAGAGCAGGATTCCGCAGATCCCCCAGAGCATAAGTGGCGTGGAATAGAGCTCCGTGACATCCGGCGTGCTGACATAGAGAACGAGCACCAGGACTCCCACGTAGCCTGCCGAAAGTGCCATGCCGGATACGATTGGCAGATCGGATGTCACGTAGGCCCGCCCGGCGGACCCTTCGCGCCCGGCTGAAAAGTCGCTAATGAGTTCGGCCTGCCTTTTGATCGCCGCGAGCGACAGGAACAGAAAGCCGGTAAAAGCGAGAAGCCAGGCGGAGATCGGGATTTCCGTTGCAGCACCTCCGGCCAGTATGCGGACGGAATAGAGGACCGCCAGGGTGCAGATATCGACCACGAGCTTTCGCTTCAGGCCGAAGGAATACGCCATGGTAATGACGTAGTACCCGAAAAGGACCGCGAGGAAACCGGTCGGAAGGAGGACCGCCGCAAGCACAAATCCCGCCACCAGCAAGCCCGGTGCGAGCAAGGTTCCGTGCAAGAGGTCCATTTCTCCGGAGGGCAGGGGTCGGAAGCGTTTCCGCGGGTGGGCGCGGTCTGCGGCGAGGTCCAACAGATCGTTTAGCAGGTAGACGCTGGAGGCGATCATGCTGAAGATCACGAAACCAATGGCGGTAGCTACCCAATCGCCTGCCGCGAAGCTGTGCGAGAGGATGACGGGCAGGAATAGAAGAACGTTTTTTGCCCATTGATGAGGCCGCATCGCGCGCAGCCACGCCTTGTTTGGCCGTCTCGCATCGGGTGTGCCAAGATGCTCTGCCCCGTCAGGAGCCGCGACTTCAGCAGCGGCACGCAGGTCGTTTGGCGCGTTGACGGTTATTGCCTTGCGCGCAGCTTTCCAGACTTCGACATCGGCTTGATTGTCGCCGATGTAGTCGAACCCGCCTTGTCCGTAGCGCTCCTGCAGAAAGGCTGCCTTGGTGGCTCCCTTGAGGTTCGTCTCCCCGTCCGAGGCGTGAACCTCGTCGAACAACTGGAGGTGCTCTGCGATTTCCTGCGCGATCTCTTGGTCGGTCGCGGTGACAAGTGCTGTGCGGCCCCCGGCTGCACGATGCGCCCGGATATGGTCCAGCACATCCTCGTTGTACGGGAGTCCCGAGACATCCACTTGGGCTAGCCCGGCCAGCGCCTGCTTAAAGGCGGCTTTGCCTTTGGGAAGCGTCCCGAGGGCGCGCAGTGCGCCCGCGAGATTGCTCGAGGCGACGTTCCACCAGCTCTCCAGCAGCATGTCGCTTCGGATCAATGTACCGTCTAGGTCGACAGCAAGCAGAGGCGGAGATTCCGCCGTATCAGGGGTCGGGGTTGTGGCGTTGTGCACCGGATATGTCCTGCTCGTTGCGCTCAGTTTGCCAAATCGAGCCGCAGGTCTCGGCCTGCCGAACTCCATCGGGCCGGTTGACCGGCCTCTGAACCTGTTGCGGCGAACCTAGGATGCCTTTGGGCGAAGTGGCAAAGCGTCTGCCCTTCGAAAGGGTGCATTTCGGTCGATGGAGTTGCACCTGTGACCGGCCGGCCATACCTGGCTCCTATTCGCTGACGCTGCGCCGCAGCAATTGACAGTGGGATGGTGAACAGCCGCAGCATAGCAGGCCGGTACCTGAGCCGGCATTGAAACCTAGCCCGGACAAAGGCCCCTCAATGAACGAAATCGAGATCGATAGCTATCAGAGCTGGGCCATGATCGAACATGCGCCAGCACGCGAGCAGAAAAGCCAGTGCGACCTGCTGTTCCTGCACGGAATGGCGGCGGGGAGTTGGGTCTGGACAGACGAGTGGTTGGCGCGGTTCACTGCCGCGGGATACCGGTGCTGGACCATGACACTGCCGGGCCGTGAACGGGGCGGAACCGTCCGTTCCGATCCCCGTACCCTAGACCGGGCCATGGCGGCGGCCATGATGCATCCGGACCCCAGTGAATTCGCCGCGGCCGTTGCCGCGGTACTGCCGGGAGCGCCACTCTTCGATGGGCCAGATTTGGAGGACTATACCGATGCCCTGGCGCAGGCCCTGTCTTCGACGGGTCGGCCAACGGTAGTGGTTGGCCATTCGCTCGGTGGCGCCGTAGTCCAGAACTTGTTGCGTCGCGGCCGGCGGCCGGCTGGCACAGTCCTTGTTTGCTCGGCACCACCCTACGGCCTTTGGCGCGCTTCGCTGGAAATCGCGTTTACCAATCTACCGCTATGGAAAGCCCTCTTCGACTTCTCCTTTTTCGGCGTTGCCGCCGTCGACGTCGATGTCATGCGCCGAAACCTCTTTCCCAATGGGATAGACGAACCGATGTTTCAGCAATTACTCAGCCGCTTTACCGACGAATCCCTCGCCGCGACCGCACGCACCCCCGGTTTTCCTCCTTTCGCCCCGCTCCCGGGAGCACAACGGGATATGCTTATTATCGGAGCGTCAGAGGATCGACTCGTTCCCCCACTCGATATCCAGTTGACCGGGTTCTACTACGCGACGGCGCCGCAGTTCGTGCAGGGGGCCGGGCACATGCCAATGTATGAACCCCAATCTTCGAAGCGCACAGCGGAGATCATCCTGGATTGGCTGCCAAGGGTACATTCAGGCGGATGAAATGCGTCTCGCCGGTTGCCGAACCGCTCAGGACCCGGCACCGAGATGCCGTGCGCCCCGTTTTTCGGCAAGCTGGACCTGTCGTTGCCTTTCCCGGAAACGCCTGCGATCCGCGTCGGTGAAGAGGTCGATACAATGCGGGCAGGAAACGCCGTGCTCATAGCTTTCTGCCGCCATATCGTCCGGTGATATCGGGCGGCGGCAAGCATGGCACATGGAATGCGTTCCTTGTTCAAGCGCATGCTTGAGCGCGACCCGCTGATCGAAAACGAAGCATTCCCCGTGCCAAAGACTTTCTTCTGCCGGTATCTCCTCCAAGTACTTCAGGATGCCGCCCTTGAGATGGAATACCTCCGTTTCTCCGAGCCCCATCAGGTAGTTGGTCGACTTCTCACAACGTATCCCACCGGTGCAGAACATCGCGATCCGCTTGTTGTGGAACCGGTCACGATTGGCCTCCCACCATGCGGGGAAGTCTCGAAAGGACCGAATGCCAGGATCGACCGCTCCGTCGAAGGTTCCAATCGCCACCTCGTAGTCGTTGCGGGTGTCGATGACGGCGACATCCGGTTCTGCGATCAACGCGTTCCAGTCCTCGGGCGCCACGTAGCGCCCGACAGCCGTCGTCGGGTCGACCTCTGGCTTGCCCATGGTCACGATCTCTTGCTTGAGGCGGACTTTCATTCGACCGAAAGGCATACGTTCAGCCGTGCTTTCTTTCCAATCGAGTTCTGCGCAGCCGGGCAGGTCGCGGATATGCGCAATCACCGTATCGATTGCGGCAGGTGTCCCAGCGATTGTGCCGTTGATCCCTTCGCGTGCGATCAGCAAACTGCCGCGCACGCCCTCTGCATCGCAGAGAGACTTGAGCGGGGCACGAAGAACTGCGGGGTCTTCGAACCGGGTGAAGTGATATAGCGCGGCAACGGTCAGCATGGCAGTCTGACTAGGCCGGAAAGCCCTTTGCGCACAAGCCCGCATTGACGCGGTGGCTACGCTTGCCTAGCCAGTGTTTCAGGAGGTGCCCGAAATGACCGAAGCCCTTATCGTGATCGACGTTCAGAACGATTTCTGTCCAGGTGGTGCTCTCGCCGTTCCGGGCGGCGACGAGATCGTGTCGGCGATAAATGCCATGCTGCCCGAATTTGGCGCTCGGGTGTTCACCCAGGATTGGCATCCGGCAGATCACGCGTCTTTCGCATCGCAGCATCCCGGCAAGGCGCCGATGGAAGTAATCGACATGCCCTACGGGCCGCAGGTGCTTTGGCCCGATCACTGCGTGCAGGGAACGGAAGGTGCCAGTTTTCACGCCGGATTGTCGGTGGATGCAGCGGACCTGATCATCCGCAAGGGGTTTCGCAAGCAAATCGATAGCTATTCAGCTTTCTTCGAAAACGACCAGAAGACACCGACTGGCCTCGAGGGCTACCTGCGAACGCGCGGTGTGGAAAGGCTGAAACTCGTAGGGTTGGCGACAGATTTCTGCGTGCACTTTTCGGCTGTAGACGCGGCACGACTCGGTTTTGAGGTGACAGTGGATCTCGGCGCCTGTCGCGCAATCGACTTGCAGGGCTCGTTGGATGATGCATTGACGTCCATGCGGGCTGTCGGCGTGAAACTCACGGAACACTGATCCCGACCCTTCCCTAGCGTTAAGTGTTCGGGAAACCTTTTTTGCTTTTCTGTCCGTCGTCCCCGTAGGGATTTCCTGCTGAACGACCGGACGGAGCGCAAATGGAACCCAGAACGGAAGCGGCAGACCGCAACCTGGAAGCCTTTCGCGCGCGTCAGAGCGTCGAAGGACGCTTTCTTTCCTACTGCAGGGGCCGGTCCCGGCACTTCTGGACGCGCCAGATGCTCATCATTGCCTGTGCGCCTGTTTTTCTGGCCATGGCCGATGTCCGCACGGCAATATACATCGCGTTTATCGTGTTTCTCGGCGATGCAGTCGATTGCCTCTTGCTCCGGTATCTCGGCAAGCGGTCGGCGCTTGCGGCGCGTCTACCACTCGCCATGGGTGTAACGACACTGACTGGCGGTTTGCAGGCCGTGACCGTGATCCTGTTCGTCGCCTTGGTGGAGTCATTCGGCGGCGCGGACGCGCGGACATTCGCCAGCGCAATCTGTCTGGCAGGTCTGCTGGATGCATCGCTGTTATATGGCGTACACCGAGCGGCCGCTCTCGTTCGTATTATCGCGTATCTACTCGCACTCACGACGATATGTGCACAGTCATTTCTCCATCATACAATAGCGCCACAAAGCGCCTACTTTGATGTATCTGCGGCGGTCATGGTTGCCTACGTGGGCTGGGTGTTTTCACGCCACGTGCACGAGAACCGTCTTCGCCGAAGCGCCAACCAGATGGCGACGCTCGAAAGCGCACGCGAACTTGCTCATGCCAATGTGGCCCTTGAGCAATCACGGCAGGTTACAAGACGGCTTGCGATGGTGGCAGAGCGGGCGAACGACAGTGTTATTATCACCGATGCAGAGGGGGTGATTACCTGGGTAAATCGCGCCTTCACGCTTGTGACGGGATATAGCTTCGCGGAGTCGGTCGGGCGCAACGTGTCTTTTCTGAACGCGCCTGACACCGATCCCGAGGTCGTGAAAGAACTACGGTCCGCCCGGGAGCAACGCCGTCCGGTGCGGGCAGAAATCATGAATCGACACAAGAACGGCCAGCCAATCTGGATCGAGGTCAACATGGCCCCGGTCTTTGATGAGGATGGAGAACTCGAGCGGATCGTCAGCGTGGAGCGCGACATAAGCGAGGCGAAGAAACGCGAACATGCGCTGGCCGAGGCGCGTCTTGCTGCGGAAAGGGAGGTCCGAACACGGCATAATTTCCTCGCCACGATGAGCCATGAAATCCGAACCCCCATGAATGGGGTGATCGGAACCGCCGATCTGTTGATGGAGACATCGCTCGATGAAACTCAGCGCGGTCTGTTGCGCACGATAACCTCATCTGGCGAGGCGCTGCTCGCGATCGTGAACGATATCCTCGACTTTTCGAAGCTCGAGTCTGGCCGGTTAGAGGTCGCCGCCGATCCTTTTTGTCCCGAGCGATGCTTGCGCCACGCTGTGGACCTTGTGCGCCCTCTGGCGGAGGCCAAGGGGCTGTCATTGCAACTGGTCCTACCAACAAGCTTGCCCCTGTCGGTTGTCGGTGACGAAGGCCGAATCCGACAAGTCGTGCTCAACCTGCTCGGGAATGCCATCAAGTTCACCGAAACCGGCGGTATCACCATAGACGTTGGCGTGAAGCTGGATGACGACGCGTGTCGATTTCTGATTTCGGTCCGGGATACGGGTGTTGGTATCAATCCGGAGAGAATTGGTCACGTTTTCGAAAGCTTCGCACAGGCCGACGCCAATATTGCGGGCCGCTTTGGAGGGACCGGTCTGGGTCTCTCAATCTCACGGCTCCTGATCCAGGCGATGGGCGGGGAAATATCGGCCGCCTCCACGCCCGGGCAGGGGTCGGTGTTCTTTGTCTCCTTGATTCTTCCAGTTTCCGCGGAGACGTCCAGACCCGTCACCGACGGGATCACCGAAACAAGCCGGGTTCCATCCCAATGCCTTGCGGGACTGAATGTTCTGGTGGCCGAAGACAACAAGACCAACACACTACTGCTAGAGAAAATGCTCTCGTCCTTTGGTGTAACAACGATCTTCGCCACCAACGGGCGGGAAGCCGTGGAGTTTTATGACTTGCATCGCCCGGACCTTGTTCTCATGGATATGCACATGCCAATTCTCGACGGATTGGCGGCCACGCGAGAGATTCGCGCGCGGGAAATTCGAAACGCGCAAGACCCCGTGCCGATTGTCGCGCTGACCGCGAACGCCTTCCCAGAGGATCGCAACCTCTGCCTGGAAGCCGGTATGAACGACGTGGTTACCAAGCCGTTTCGCAAGGAGGATCTTCGCGTCTCCATTGCCACGCATTGCGGCCGGCTTTCCGCGACCGACTCCACGGTCGACGTAAGAAGCGCTTCAGTCCAAGGTCAGCAGGATAGCGTCGGGCTTGAAAAAGGCGTCGACGGCGCTGCGCGCATCGGATGCTAGTCGAAGCCTTACGTCTTCGCGGCGGCGGGCGGGTTTGAATCTGGCCAGAAATCGTTGGACACGCAACGTCAGCGTAACATGCCGACATTCGCTTGACACGTAGTGCCAGCCGCGCCGCTGGCCGGGGATTTTGCAGCCCTTCCAATCGTCTGCGTCGAAAGATAGCCTCAACGCTGCCGAACACAGGGAGGCACCATGGTCGACATCGCCACGCGGGTCTGGAACCACAAATGGAAAATCGATCCGATCGTCCGCTCGATGATAGACACGGATTTCTACAAGTTGTTGATGTGCCAGTCGGTATTTCGCAACAAGCCCGATGCGCGGGTTACCTTCTCCCTGATCAATCGTACAAAGGACATTCGCCTCGCCGAACTGATCGACGAAGTCGAGCTTCGGGAGCACCTCGATTATATTCGCTCCCTCTCGGTTACCCGCGGCGAGAGCACCTGGCTCCGCGGCAATACCTTCTATGGCAAGCGACAGATGTTTCGGTCCGACTTCATGGAGTGGTTCGAGAAACTGCGCCTGCCCGATTACAATCTGGAGAAACGAGACGGCCAGTACGAACTGACCTTTGAAGGTAGTTGGCCCGAGGTGATGCTGTGGGAAATTCCGGCCCTCACCGTGTTGATGGAGCTACGTGGCCGTGCGGTCCTGAACCGGATGGAGCGTTTCGAACTTCAGATCCTCTATGCGCGGGCCATGACAAAACTCTGGCAGAAGGTCGAACGTCTGCGAGCGGTCCCGTCGCTGAGGATTGCGGACTTTGGCACGCGGCGGCGCCACTCGTTTCTGTGGCAGGATTGGTGCGTGCAGGCGATGATGGAGGGGTTGGGCGACAGTTTCATCGGCACATCGAACTGCCTTATCGCGATGCGGCGCGAGGTCGAGGCAATTGGAACCAATGCGCATGAATTGCCAATGGTGTATGCGGCGCTAGCCAGGAATGACCGTGAACTGGCGGAAGCGCCCTATCAGGTCCTCGAAGACTGGCAGGAGGAACACGAAGGCAACCTGCGAATTATCCTCCCCGACACGTATGGCACCGAGGGGTTCCTTCGCCATGCGCCGCATTGGCTGGCCGGCTGGACCGGCATACGGATCGACAGCGGAGACCCGGCCGCGGGTGCAGAAACGGCAATCGACTGGTGGCTGTCGCGTGGCGAGGATCCGACGCAGAAGCTGGTGATCTTTTCCGATGGTCTGGATGTGGACAAAATCCTTGAACTACAACAGAAATTCTACGGGCGTGTTAAGCCTAGTTTTGGTTGGGGTACATTGTTGACCAACGATTTCCGCGGGCTGGTGCCGAACGATGCGCTTCGCCCGTTCTCGCTTGTATGCAAGGCCGTCAGCGCCAATGGTCAGCCGACTGTCAAACTGTCCGACAATCCCAACAAATCAATGGGTCCGCCCGATGAGGTGGCTCGTTACAAGCGGGTTTTCGACGTGGGCGCCCAGACATCGTTTGAGGTCGTTGTCTGAGGCTACCCAGAGAGGTAGAGGCGCGCGGCCGCGAGCGCTCTTTCGGCGTAGAGTCTCTGGCGCGGATCATCTCGCGGTGCACGCGAGACGATCCATCCAGCGGTGACGAGCCCTCGGATCAGGATAAAGAGCGGAATCTTCTCAACCGTGCCATCGGCGCCGGGCCGGCGAGCCAGGTACCCCTCCACCAATGCGGAGCGGCGGTCGGACAGATTGGGGCTATCGAGCATCTGGACTAACGCAGTGCCCAGATCGTAGCCGCGATACCCCCAACCGCTGTCGTCGAAATCGATCAGCCAGAGTTGCCGCCCATCGTCCAGCACGTTCTCGCGAAGCGTATCGGCGTGTATCAGGCCAACATCAGGGTGCGATATGGCACCAAGATCGGTGCGCGCTCGGTTGCGGGCTTCCAAAAGGAAGGAGCGCTCGCTCTTGTCGAGTGTTGAATTTTCCCAAAAACCGCCCCACCGGGGTGTGCCACCGATCAAGTCCGGGCTCTTCCAGGTGCGCCGCGGTACCGGGCACAGCGAAAGCCCGTCAGCGGCCATGTGGAAAGCCGCCAGGCACGAACCGAGCCGATACATGAGACTCAGTGGATCTGCCTGAGAATGGGAAACCGGGGGCGCATCGATCCAGCGGACCATGGTTACGAGCCGATCCGACCATCGCGCTACGAGCGCGCCGTCGACCGTTCGAATCGGTCTCGGACAGGGGGTACCGGCATCCGAAAGCGCCTCGGACCAGATGAGTTCGGTTTCGATATCCGCAAGATCCAGACTATCGCGGCGGTGGATTCGCATCGCTGCGCGCGTTCCGTTCGAGAGCAGCACATCGAAAACGGTATTCTCGCGATGGGCCACGAGGCGAGGTTCGCTCACGCAATGACCCCACGCCGACGTGGCGGCTCGGGCGAAGTCACTGTCGATCAAGTCACTCATTCCGGCATCCGGGCGAGAACCGCAACAAGCGTGTCAACGGCGAGGTCCGCATGCGCGCGCGAAAACACCATCGGCGGACGAATCTTGAGTATGTGCATGTGTCGGCCGATACGGTTGAGAAGAACGCCGCGCACGCGCATGCGCTCAACGACCGTTTCTGCGAAGTCCCCTGCCGGATTGTCCGTAGAACCGCTGAACTCAATGGCAAAAAACAAGCCCTGCCCTCGGACCTCGGCAATCCGGGGATGGGAGATCGCACGCAGTTGGTTCAACATGTAGTTTCCAACGTCCGCTGCGTTCGCG
The DNA here is from genome assembly GCF_001509585.1 of Tropicimonas marinistellae. GTDB lineage: Bacteria > Pseudomonadota > Alphaproteobacteria > Rhodobacterales > Rhodobacteraceae > Tropicimonas > Tropicimonas marinistellae. The sequence continues at coordinate 166,844 of NZ_LNCI01000008.1, forward strand.
ATCAGCTTTTCCGACTCGATCACGTCCAACGTAGCCTGCGCGGCCGCTACGGATACGGGGTTACCGCCGAACGTGTTGAAATACCCAAATGCGCCTCGGAAGGCACGCATCAGGTCCGGGTGCGTCAGGACAGCGGCGACCGGGTGGCCATTTGCCATCGGCTTTCCCAGCGTGACGACGTCAGGAGCGAACCCCATCGCCTCGTGGCCCCACCATGATTGTCCAAGCCTCCCGAACCCCGGTTGAACCTCGTCGCAAAGCAGCAATCCACCCGCGCGGCGAACGACGTCGACCGTCGGGTCCAGAAATCCGTTGCCCAGCACAGGCAGGCCTTCGTTGGCAAAGGCCGGGCACAGCATCATTCCGGCGAAACCGTGCCCGGCGTTCTCCAGTTCTTGAATCGCACGCTCGACATGGCCGGCAAAGGTTGCTGCCTGGCTTTCCCGAGCACCGCCGAGCGGGCGAAGCGACTCTGGCGCGGGCACGAGACGGACGTGTTCGGGATATCCACCAATCGGAGGACGCCTTGTGGAAAGCTGGCTCGTTGCTTTGGTGTTTCCGTGGTAGGTATTGTCGGTGGCAATGATCCCGGTCTTGCCCGTTGCAGCCTCCGCCATGCGCAACGCAACGTCGTTGGCTTCGGACCCGGTACAGACCAGGATTGCCTGACTCATCCCATGGCCGAACCGATTTGTCAGACGTTCGATGTAATCGAGGATTCCCTCGTGCAAGTACCGCGTGTGGGTATTCAGAATGCCTGCCTGGCGGGCGATTGCCTCCACCACCAGCGGGTGACAATGGCCCACATGGGGCACGTTGTTGTAGCAATCGAGGTAGCGTTTGCCGTCCGCATCCCAAAGCCAGACGCCCTCGCCGCGCACAATCTGCACTGGCGTTCGGTAGAAAGTGGGGACGTTTGGGCCCATGAGCCGTGCCCGCCGCGCGACGAGGTCTTCCATCGCGTCAATCCTCTCCGGTGACCTTGCCGCGGAGTGATTTTAAAGCGCCTCGACGGGTTTTTGCATCGATGCGGCGGCGCTTGGAGGCAAGTGTCGGACGGGTCGCGATTCGACGTTTCGGCTTGTGCGTGGCCTTCAGAATCAACTCTACAAGGCGTTCGCGCGCGATTTCGCGATTGCGGCCTTGGCTGCGTGTGTCCTCCACCCGCAGGATTAGCGCTCCGTCCGAGGTCCAGCGCCGACCGGCAAGTCGCTTGAGTCGGCTTTTGACCGGCGCGGGCAGATTTGGGCTGCGCGCGGCTTCGAAGCGGAGTTCAACCGCCGTAGAGACCTTGTTGACATTCTGACCGCCCGGTCCCGAAGCGCGCGTGAAATGCTCGGTGAGTTCCCAGTCCTCGATCGCAATCTCGTCGTTGACACGCAGCATGACAGCTTCCCCTTGTCCGCCTCCATAGGCCAGATATGGGGCTACGCGCAATTCGTGCGTTCATTCGCGCAATCGCGCCAACAAATGAAAAGAGCCGCTCCGATCTGGAACGGCTCTCCGAGCTATCATGGAGGTTAGGTATCCCAAGGCCCATAAGCCCGTCGGAAGACTACCTCGAGGGCTGCCTCAGTGGCGCGTCGCTCCGATTGTACCGATACCTCTCTCCAGCATGACTCTCGACACTGGATCACCTCCTTTCGCTTGTTTCCGTTGCGATCAGCGTGACATAGAACAGTTTCGTGTCAATGAATTTCCGCAACTGGCGCGGCAAGCCGCTTCACGATGACTCGGAACGGCACCAAAGCGAGCAGCGCGAGGCACAGTTTGACCATCCAGTCGGCAATCGCGAGAGACACCCAGAGCGGTAGCGCCGGACCAGCACCCAGGAGCGGCAGCACTTCCTGAGCCCACAGTGGCGGGTTCGCCGGCTCTAGCCCGTTCAATGCACCGGCGAACGCAATGGAGAAGAATACGGCAGTGTCGAGTGTTGACCCGATCAACGTGGAGGCCAGCGGCGCCCGCCACCATCTTCCTCCCCGGAGCCTGTCGAATACCGCAATATCGACGAGTTGTGCCGCGAGGAATGCCGATCCGGAGGCAATGGCAACACGGAGGGTTACCAAAGGCCCGAATTCGCCATGTATCTGGCTCCCCACGAGGGAACAGGCGACACCAACGACAAAGCCAGCGAGCACCACGCGCCGTGCCGGTCCGGGTCCGTAAAGACGATTCATCAAGTCGGTGACGAGGAACGCGAAGGGATAGGTCAGCGCGCCCCATGTGAGCCATTGTCCCAATAGGTGCTGAACCAGGATGTTTGAGGCCACAACGATAGCGGCCATGGCAACAATGCCAGGAAGGTGATTTCGCGTCATATTTCCGATGCCCGTTTTGACAAGGTTGCGGCGACTTGCCCCAAAATGGGGAGAGCGGCGTCATACGCTCTGACGCGAGCTAGCGCAAGGGCTTGGCAACCAGTGGAGCTGGCCCTGCGAAAGCGACGTCAAGGCCATGCCGCGCGACGGTTGGGCACAGTCAGCGGGCTGTCAGAACCGCACTGCATTGCTGGGGCAGGTCCGCCATAGTGTAGTCTCTGGCGCTCCGTTTCTTCGGCGCGGGCGGTGCCGGCTTGGCGACCTTCGGTGGGTTCAGCATATCGGTGACCCACCAGTTCAGCGAGGCATCGCAACCGTTTCCACCGTTGGAAATCTCTTTCACGGTCGGGGTTTGCGTTCGACATGCGCGCGCACCCTTGGGGCATTTCAGGCGGACATGAAAGTGGTAGTGATGCCCGTAGAAGGGACGGATCTTCTGGAGCCACTTGGTGTCCTTCCGTCGCGCAGATTTGCACAGCTCGATCTTGACCGGCGGGGTGACGAAAATCCGGTCTACTCGCGGGTCGGAAGCAGCGCGTTTGAGTATGGCGGCGTGCGCCTGGGTCCAGTTGCCATTGACGCGCCGCTGATCGGAGGAACGCACGCTGATGGATGAAATACTCTCACGCTGCTTCCGGCTTAGGCGTAGATTCGTGGCCGGAAGCATCCAGATATCGGCGTCCAACCCGACCTGGTGAGACGCGTGCCCGGATGTCATCGGACCTCCGCGTGGCTGGGAGATATCGCCGACGTAGAGACCCTTCCAACCAACAGTCGTCGCATAGGCCGAGAGGTCGCGGATGAAATCGATCATCTCGGGTTGACCCCAGTTGCGGTTGCGCGAGAGGCGCATCGCCTGCCACGTTGGTCCGGTTTCGGGGAGCTGTACATTTCCGGCCGCACAGCCCTTCGAGTAAAAGCCGATTGGCTGGGATTTCTGACGCGATGGTACATCCTTCGCACCAAACAATTGATTCGCCTTGGGCTCGGCCGCTACCGACACGGCGGCCAGAACCATCAGGATGGCGGCAACGGCGGTTCGGATGGTGGACATGCTGCTCTCTCCCCATCTGGTTTTACCCAGCGTAGCAGCAACAGGCCCAACAAAAAAAGGGCTATCAGGGGTGTAATGCCCATTTGTTGCGAGCCGGTCAAATCGGTCGCGATGCCGATGCTGAGTGGCGCGAGGTAGGAGGTTGCCTTTCCAGCGAGTGCGTAGAGGCCAAATACCTGGGTCATGCGATCATGCCGCCCCTGCCGGCAGACCATTGTGCGGCTGGCCGATTGCAAGGCGCCACCTGCGGCACCGATCCCGGCCCCGAGAACAAAAAAGGCAATGTCGGGCAGGCGCGATTGCCGTTCCACGGGAATGCCGAAGACGCTCTCTCGCGAGATGAACACGACGATCACGCACAACACGGTGAGGATGGCCACACAGCAGGCAATGACCGGTTTCGGTCCGAACCGACTGTCCGCACGACCACCGATCCAGGCAAAGATCGCAGCGGTTACGACGGCGATAATGCCGAAAATACCGGTTTCGACGACGCTCCATCCAAGAACGCCGGCTGCATACAGCCCGCCGAAGACGTAAAGCCCGTTGAGCGCATCGCGGTAGAACATGGAGGCCGCAAGGAACGAAAAAAGCGACGGCGCCGACGGCAATTGCCGAAGTGTCGATAGCAATTCGGGCCAAGCCGCGCGCGCGGCTTGCACGATGGGCACTTGAGGCCTGTTTCCGGTGTCCCTGACCCAAAGGAAGAACGGAATCATGAAGACCGCGTACCATATTGCCGTGAATGGTCCCACCAGGCGTGTACCCTCGCGCGCGCTAGCGTCGAGCCCGAACGCTGGCGGCGTGCCGAGCAAAGTCACTCCTTCCGCGTTCTCCGCAAAGAAAAGGAGCATGATGACGAGGGCCAGCAACCCGCCAACGTATCCGAAAGCCCAACCGCTTCCCGAGATCCGGCCGATCTCGTCACGATTTCCCAAGTCAGGAAGAATCGAATTTGTGAAGATCGTTGCGAACTCCATCCCCAACAGGCCGAGGGCGAAAAGGAGCAAGACGAGCGTTAGACTGAATTGCGCTGGATGGGCCAACCAGATGCCGCCTGCACCGATGACGTAGAGCGCCGAGAACACCCAGATCCAGGCAATGCGATGTCCGCTCTTGTCGGCCATGGCGCCAAGCAACGGTGCCAGAAGTGCAATCGCCAAGCCTGTGAATCCGATGGTGTATCCCCAAGTGGCCTGCGCGGCGGCCCCGTCCTGCAACAATTCCTTAACGTAGGGTGCAAAAATGAATGTGAGCAGCAGCGTATTGTAGGGCTGGCTGGCCCAATCGAAGAAGTACCATCCCCATAGACGTTTTCTTTGGGAGATCGCTTCCATTTTCTGCCCTGTGCCGCCGCCGCCTACGTGACGGCCATAGAGCATGTTCGAACGCAAGCCGGCAAGACGGTGTGCTTGGATTGACCCTCAATCGGTTACACGAAGCACTTTTCGGTGCGCGACCGGTAAGCCGTATATCGCCTGGTGCCGTCCGGTTTCCGTGGACAGGGGACTTGGATGGGTCAGCTCGACAACCTGAACACCGGAGCGTCTGACCACTGGATGCTCGGTCCGTGGGGCGTTCATCCCGGGTGTAGGCGATCGTAGGTCTTGACCGTTGCTTGAACGGATCCCGGTAAATGCTGGAACAATTGGCGCAGGATCTACCGCAGCGAGACTTGGCCTGGGCCCCAACGGGGTCCTGAACGCGGTGTCGGTGCCAAACTCAACGGACACTTCCGGCGTGGTGCTACTTGCGACCGTGATGGATTGCTTCCGACGAATCGCATCCCGCGTGGCAACCGCTGATTCATTTGCTCGCATATCCTTGTCGGACACACCTTCTGAACCTTGATTGTCGCCCTCCGCGAGGAGCGGTATGCCCGCTCTGACACGGGACGTTTCGCCCTTGCGGGCTCCGATGCGATCAGACAGGTTCCGTTGCGTCTGCGCATGCTGCGGGGCATCCACCGCCGAGACATGTGTAGCAGAGGGTGCGAGGACAGCGCCGAGTGTAAGCCCTGCCACGAGGAGGATTGCCGCTACAGCGGATAGGTGAACGAGGCTCAATCGGGTCATGGCTGCCTGCCTAGGGTTCCTTCGGAAGGATTCTCGCGTGTCGCTTCGGCAGCAGCAGGGTGACGTCATCGTCGCCTGCCGGCCGCTAATGCGAACATTGCGCGGTTTGCCCTAAGAATGCGTTACCGCCTAATGGAGTCAGTCGAAGAAGGGGGTGATCTGGGCAACGACGACGGAGTTTTCCGCAAGTGCGCGGTCCATCAGGTTCCGCTCTTCCTCAGGTACGTCGTGGCCGTCTGCAAGGCGCTCCTCCAGCGTGCCATATCCCGTCACGTCGAGAGGCGCGAGATCGGCTTGCTTGAGAAGTGCGACCGTCTCCCGAACGGCTTCGGCTTCGTCGACCCCCGATGCATAACACATGAGTGCCGCCCCGGTAGACGACTCCGGCAATCCGTCGCCGGCAGCGCGACCGACCTCGACCAAAAGCGTGAACACTTCCTGTCGGCGCTTCGCGGCATTTGACTTGGACTTCTTGTCTTTCATGAGCGGGGCCTATTCGTTCCGGCGCGCGATTCCAAGCCCCGTGCGCCGTTCGGGCGCCATTGTGGCGCTCACTCGGCGATACAGGCATCCGGCGACGGCAGAAGCGGTAGGTTGTGCGCGTGATCGGGACTTGCGAATACCTCCGGGATCGGGACCCAGGCGCGGTCGGCTTCGTAGAGATAGCGAAGCCCCGCGTGAATTGCCCGGCCGTCGCTGTCGTTGGAACGGAACCAATTCGCGGCATGATCAGCCCAAAGCGTTACGGCAAACCATCCCTCGGCATCTCCGGTCCGGATAGCTTCGGCCAGCAGTATTGCCGTCGCCGCGGACCAGCACGGATCGGTTGCGAGGCTGGCTGCGTAGAGCAGTGGGGCGAAGATCGGACTGTCTCCAGACAACGGCTCCGCCTCGTCGGCGACCAGTTGTTGCAGATGCGCGGCGGCGCACGTGAAGCTCGTGTTCGGAATCCTGTCTTCCAGCAGGCGTTGCAAAGCCGGCATCTCCCGTCTGGCGCAAGCTAGAAGCGGGGCACGCGCCTCGCCGGATGTCAGCGCAACTTGCGACTGGACATGTGGCAATGTTGGACATCGCACCCGACCGAGGTCGGCGGCCGTCAGATACCCCTGCAAGATGGCGGCTCGATCATGTGGTGGGAGTGCGGAATACGCCGGTTGCAGAGCCGCCCAGTAATCTGCGAGATCGTCGCGACCTAACCCGTCTTGCAGGAGATCCGCCAAGAGGATGGCCGTCGCGCCCGAAAATGCCGCCCGATCTGTATCCGGCTGACAGGCCGACATGCGGATTGCATCGTAGAGAGCCAGATCAGCCGACGTTTCGAGACGCCCGCCCTGGTCTTCTATGACGCGGGCAATCGCGTGGTGGTCTGCGCCGCGAACGCGGTCTGTTGGGGGGAACTGACGCGCGATTCCGCGAATGGTCGCCGGGCAGTTGCGTTCGACCGTCGCACGGAGATCCATGATCGCCTGCAGCGCCCGAAATCCAACCACGGGGAACCGATTTGCCAGCCTCACAGGGGAGAACCCCGCCCACGGGATTCGTCGGGTAGACGCTGCCTAGCTATATGATTCCATGCGTCTTTCGTTTTCGTTCACCGATTGGTCGCACATCGAGGACAATGCCGCCTCGCAGGGCGGCACTGGCCGGATTTCCGACAAAATGGTGAACGTTCTATGAAGAAACACCCGACATTTCCGTAGGATCAAGTCGCTACCTCGGGTCGCTTTCGCGAAATCAGTCCCGCAAGAGGTCGTTGATGCCGGTTTTCGAACGGGTTTGGGCATCCACCCTCTTAACGATCACCGCACAGTAGAGGTTGACCCCACCGCTTGACGGCATCGAGCCAGAGACCACCACGGAATAGGGCGGGACCTCGCCATACGTCACCTCGCCCGTGGTCCGGTCAACGATCTTTGTCGATTTTCCGATGAAGACGCCCATGCCGAGCACCGAACCTTCACGAACGATGCAACCCTCGACTACCTCTGATCGGGCGCCGATGAAGCAATTGTCCTCGATGATGGTCGGGCCGGCCTGCATGGGTTCGAGCACGCCGCCGATACCGACGCCGCCCGAGAGGTGCACGTTTTTGCCGATCTGGGCACAGGAGCCGACTGTCGCCCAGGTATCCACCATGGTTCCCTCGTCCACGTAAGCGCCGAGGTTCACGAAGGAGGGCATGAGTACAACGCCCGGCGCAACAAATGCCGATTTGCGTACAATGCAATTGGGAACCGCGCGAAAGCCCGCTGCCTTCCACTCGTTGTCGCCCCAGCCCTTGAACTTACTGTCGACCTTGTCCCACCAATGGCCGCCCTGCGGGCCACCGTCTTGCTGCTCCATGTCTTTCACGCGAAAGCCGAGCAACACGGCCTTCTTTGCCCATTGGTTCACGTGCCAGTCGCCGCTATCGAGCTTCTCGGCAACGCGCAATTGCCCGCGATCGAGGGCATTGAGCGTGTCCTCGATCGCTTCCAGCGTTTCGCCACCGGTGTGCGGGGTGATCGTGTCCCGGATCTCCCAGGCGGCTTCGATGGCAGCTTCCAGCTGCGCGTTGGTCTCGGCGGTCGACATGCGGCCTCTCCCTTGGTCCAATGCTTCCCGCCGAGCCTATAGTGCGGTGCTGCCCGGGTGGCAATCTGCCCGGTCAGGCGAAGAGCAGATCATCCACGACTTGGCCGTCGCCATCGGCATCCTCGACACCCAACAGACGGATAACGTCGCCGTCGCCCTTCAGAGTCAGCTTCCACCCCTCGTCGAACTCGGTCTGCCGGACGACAGCCTTTGCGCCGCCGCGCAGAGCCAGCGCATCAAGGTCTTCCGCGTCGTAGTCCGTGATCGTGTCCCGTTCGACCTTCCCATTCCGAAGGCCATTGAATACGAACGTGTCACCGTCTGCTCCGCCGACGAGCGTGTCGTGTCCACGACCGCCGTTCAGCCGATCGTAGCCCTCGCCGCCACGCAGCGTATCCGCGCCCTTGTGGCCCGCGAGTTCATCATTGCCGGTCAGTCCTCGAAGTGTGTCGTCACCGGCCCGGCCAAACAAATGGTCTCCGCCAGCGTACCCCAGAAGTGTGTCGGCCCCGGCCCCGCCACGTACCTCAATACGCAGGAGGCGCTCGTGGCTGCCATCCTCGTCGACCGTCAGCACGCCGCCCACGTTCTCGACCCAATAGGAGATCTCCACCTCGGGATCGAGCGGATTGACATCGCGGTGCTTGTACGCGCCGTCAAACTGGCCATAGGGAACCGCAACTTCCGTGTCGAGGTCGACGACCTTAGTCCAGTCCTCGGCCTCGCCTTCGTAGAATTCGTTATAGTACCTATCGCCAACCGCCGGATCGGCAAGCATGACGATGCCGGCCTCGGCACCGTCGACACCGGTTTCCCAGGCGCCTTCGGGCTCGCGAACATCCGGATCGCGCGGGTCGAGTTCGTAGGTTTCTTCGCCGAAATACCAGACGTTTCCCTCGCTGTCCTGGGCGTACCAGTCATAGGTATCTTCGATGACGAACCCGTTCTGGGTCACCACATCGTGCACCACCAAGCAGGTCACGCCATCCACCACACGGGTCTCGTCCGTCACGGTCACGGTGATGATCTCACCTTCGATGGCATTCTCGCTAATGAAAGTCGTGCCCGGTCGAAACGTCAGGTAGGGATTGTCGATGATTGTCGAGAAGTCGGAGTCGTCGGGACGGCTGGGCAATGTAATCATGATCTGTCTCCTGAGTGGCGCGTCGAAAATCGCTGACCCGGTCCCCCGCGCCTACTCGACGATGGCCGGGTCGCATCGAGTGGGCACCTAGACCGGGCGGCACACCATCCGGCGCTTGTCGGATTGGCCGCGGTCGTGGGCGCGTCGCGGCATATCCGACGGATGTCAGATGGCGTTTGCAGGGTTGTTCGTGGTAATTTTCCGCGCGACCAACGAGGGGAATCCACCATGTCCCGTTCCCTGCTGATCGCTCTTGCCGGCTTGGGCGTCGTGTTGATGGCCCTCACGCTGACCATGGCGGATGCGCTTTTGGAAGGTTCGGACGAAGTCTGGCTTGGCGGTGCGGCATTCGATTTTCTCGAACGTTTGATGCTGATCGGTGCACCGGTGATGCTGACATTCGTAGTATTGCGTCTGTCGCGGCTCGCTGCCCGGACGGATGACCTGGCACTCGGGCTCGAACGCGCCGCGCTCGAAGGCCGTGCGTGGAGGGCCCAGAGCCGAAGGTTTGTTCAGGGCCTGTCGCGGGCCATTGAGGATCAGTTCGACGCCTGGGGACTTACGCCCGCGGAGGCCGACGTTGCCGGTCTGCTGCTCAAGGGCGCAACCTTGCGCGAAATCGCGATTCTTCGCAGGACCTCCGAGGCGACGACACGCCAGCAGGCCCAAGGTGTGTATCGCAAGTCGGGGTTGGCGAGCCGGGCAGAGTTGTCAGCCTATTTCCTCGAGGATCTCTTCACTCTGAGCGAGGTTCAGACCGGCCCGTCTCAGAATGTCGAAAAAGCCCGTTTCGACGCCTGACGCGATTGAACTGATCATCCTCGAACGACGGTCGGGTGAATCACGAAAACGGCAAACCGGGCATGGCCTGTCACAACTTCACCCTTTTTTCGTAGCGGCTATGGCCTTTCTTCTGCCCGTCGGGCGGGCTAGCGTTCGTGCGTTAAAACGAGGGCAACAGGCGCAATGAACGACGATCCCCGAAACCGATCCTTCCGCGACGCACAGGAGGACATCCGGTCCACCTCCGGCGTTCCGGACACCGAGCAGACACGTTCGCCCGTGTATCGGCTGGCCTATGACGACTTGGACTTCATTCTGCGGGACGAATTGCGGCCGGTGCGGCTCCAACTCGAGCTTCTCAAGCCCGAAATCATGATGACCGAGCAGGGCGTCGATTCCACCATCGTCTTGTTTGGCGGCGCCCGGATCAAGCCGCCTGAGCAGACAACGGAGGCCACGACGCCCGCAATGGCAGAGATGAGCCGCTTCTACGAAGAGGCGCGCAGGTTCGCCCGCATCATGACCGAGCGCAGCCTCGCACGGTCCGGTGGGCGGGAGGACATCATTGTCACGGGGGGTGGTCCGGGCGTCATGGAGGCCGGCAACCGTGGCGCGGCCGACGCGGGTGGCAAGTCCATCGGCCTCAACATCGTGCTGCCGCACGAACAGGCGCCAAACCAATACGTAACACCGGAACTGTGCTTCAATTTCCACTACTTCGGTGTGCGAAAAATGCATTTCCTGATGCGCGCCCGTGCCATCGCCATCTTCCCCGGTGGATTTGGCACCATGGACGAATTGTTCGAGGCGCTCACCCTGATCCAGACCGGGCGGATGCGGCAGGTTCCGTTCTTGCTCTTCGGTCGGGATTTCTGGGAACGTGTGATCGATTTCGAGGCGTTGGCCGAGGTGGGCACGATCAGCGACGATGACCTCACGCTGTTCCGTATCGTGGAGACTGCCGAAGAGGCGGTGACGGCGATCGACACTTGGGACGGAGCCGGTACCAAGCGTGGGGTGATCCCCGGGCGGTAATCCGGAGGATGCCCCGGCGTTAAATGCGCGGGAATCGTTGCTATTTGGCGTGGATGGGCGCACCAAGGGACTGATTATTCAATCACTTGGAGCGACAGATATGACCAACCGCATATTGTGGATCCTGATGGGCCTCCTGGCCATTGTCGGCGGTGTTTTCGCCCTGGCCAATCCTTTTGCTGCCAGCCTGGCGGCCACCACGATCGCGGCCTGGATGTTCCTGATCATCGGAGTGCTGGAACTCGTCGCCGGCTTCCGGGTATCGGGCATCGGCGCCAAGATCTGGACTCTGCTGATGGGTGCGCTGGCGATCTATCTCGGCATCACCATCCTCAACAATCCGCTTCAGGGCATGGTGACTCTGACAGTAATGGTGGCGATCTTGTTTGCTGTCGGCGGAATTACCAAGATCGTGCTGGCGCTGTCTCTCAAGGACCGGCGGTTCTTCTGGCCAATTCTTCTGTCGGGCGTCGTCACGCTGATACTGGCGGTGATGATCTTCACCAACTTCCCGCAATCGGCGGTGAGCGTGCTGGGAATTCTGCTTGGTGTTCAGCTCATCTCCGATGGTGTCGGCGCGCTGTTCATGGCCATGACAGGGGATGGGCAGGAGGCCGGAGCGCCCGGTTCGGAATCCGAAGCTTGAAGTTACGGCGCGCGTCCTAGGCGCGCGCCCCGGTTTCCGCCGCGATCTGGGCCCGGCTTTTGCGGGCACGTTCGGTGGCCGACTTGAGCTGGCCGCAGGCCGCCATGATATCCTCGCCGCGCGGGGTCCGGATGGGGCTCGCGTAACCGGCCTTGTAGATGATATCGGCGAAACTCTCGATGCGCTCCCAGTCGGACCGCTCATAAGGCGCGCCGGGCCATTCGTTAAACGGGATCAGATTGATCTTGGCCGGGATGCCGGCGATGAGCTTGACCAGACGGCGCGCGTCGGCGTCGCTGTCGTTCACGCCGTTGAGCATCACGTATTCGAACGTGATCCGCTCGGAGTTGCTGAGGCGCGGGTAGTCGCGCAACGCGTTCAGCAAAGTCTCGATATTCCACTTCTTGTTGATCGGTACCAATCGGTCACGCACCTCGTCAGTGGTCGCGTGAAAGCTCACCGCAAGCAGGCATCCGATTTCTTCGGCGGCGCGCGCGATCTCCGGCACGATGCCAGAGGTCGAGAGCGTAATACGGCGGCGCGAGAGCGATATCCCTTCGCCGTCCATGACGATCTGCATAGCGTCGCGCACCGCATCGAAATTGTAGAGTGGCTCGCCCATGCCCATCAGCACGACGTTGGACACCAGCCGTGTTTCGTCCTTCGGGTTGCGGCCGGGCTCCGGCCACTCGCCCAGATCATCGCGCGCCAGCATGACCTGGCCCACGATCTCGCCGGCCGTGAGGTTACGCACGAGTTTCTGCGTCCCGGTGTGGCAGAACGAACAGGTGAGCGTGCAGCCGACCTGGCTGGAGATGCAAAGCGTGCCACGCCCCTCTTCGGGGATGTAGACGGTCTCCACCTCGTGCCCGCCGGCGATCCGCAGGAGGTATTTCCGCGTGCCATCCGCAGAGACCTGCCGGGAGACGACCTCGGGCACCTCGATGGTGAAGGCGTCCGACAGGTCTGCCCGATACGCCTTACCGAGATTGGTCATAGCGTCGAAGTCGCGAACACCCTTCTGGTAGATCCACTGCCAGATCTGATCGACCCGCATCTTGGCCTTCTTTTCCGGCGTTCCATGCGCGATCAGTACTTCACGCAACTGCGGCCGCGTCAGCCCAACCAGGTTGATCCGGTCGGTTTCGGGCAGTTTGCGGGCAATGGTGACAACGTCCTGCGTGACGGGGGCGCTGGCTGGCATGGAGGCAGATCCTTTGGGGTTGAGGCCCCGATATACAGTTTGTGCCGGGTTTTTCCAAGAGGGGCGGCGCGCTGTAATACGCTGGCGGCTCCACGATCAGGTCGCGCGTGACAACGGAAGCCCGATCTGCGCTGGCAGGTCGCGGGCCTCGTCAACATCAGCCAGCCAATCGGTCATCGCAACGCGGCACCCGTCGAGGCTCCGCAACGTATCATCCCTTGCATGAGGCGTTGACCAGCGGACGTTGCGAAAGAGCGTGGTGGGCGCCGGTGTCTGGCGCTTCAGGCCGATCAGCCAGTAACCGCCGTCGGGCGCAGGGCCGAGCACGGCGTCGTGGCGCCCGAGGGCGGAGAAGGCGTTGGCGATGTGACTACGACGGATACCGGGAATGTCGGCACCGACAAGTATGACCGGCCCCGGCGGCGCCGTGCGAAAAAGCCTCCGCATCCGCTCGCCCAGATCGCCACGCCCCTGCGGACGGCGCGGAAGGTGCGCAGGCCAGATGCGCGATGCCGCTCCTTCGGTATCGGGCGAAACAGCGAGCACGAGGGTCCATCGCGGGTCTTCGAGGCGTCGCAGGAGGTCAAGGGATTGATGGCGAAACCACCACGCGGCCTCCACCATGCCGATCTCACGGCCCAGTCGGGTCTTGACCCTACCCGGCCGTGGTTCCTTGAGCATCACGAGAAGCTGGGGTTGGGGCATCGTCAGGTGAAATAGGTGCGCAGTATACGATCGTAGATCGCCTTGAGTTGGCCAATTTGCTCCACGGAAACCCGCTCGTCTACCGCGTGCATGGTCTGGCCCACGAGGCCGAACTCCACCACCGGGCAATGGTGTTTCATGAACCGGGCATCCGAGGTGCCACCGGAAGTGGACAGCTCCGGCCGACGACCGCATTCCACTTGCACGGCATTGGCGACCAGATCCGACAGCGGACCGGGCGGCGTCACGAACGCCTCACCCGAAACGCGGGTACGTAGTTCGATCTCCACCCCGGTTTCCTCCGAAACCGCCTGTGCCTGCGCTGCCATCCAGGCGGTCAGGCTGTCGCCGCCGTGCAGATCGTTGAACCGGATGTTCACCGTGGCTGTGCAGCTCGCCGGGATCACGTTGGTGGCAGGGTTCCCGGCGTCGATCGTGGTCACGGCCAGTGTCGACGGATCGAAGTGCGCGGTCCCGTTATCCAGTTTGGCCTCCGAAAGCCGTGCCGCGAGCATCGCAATGGCCGCGACGGGGTTCTTTGCCCGGTGTGGATAGGCCACATGGCCCTGCACGCCGCGCGCCGTGAACCAGCCGGTGATCGACCCCCGCCGGCCGATCTTCATCATCTCGCCCATTTCGCTGGGGCAGGTGGGTTCGCCCACGAGGCAAACAGACATTGCTTCGCCTTCCGCCGCCATCCAGTCCAGCAATGCGACAGTCCCGTCGGTCGCGTCGCCTTCCTCATCACCGGTGATCGCCAGGAGGATCGCGCCATCGGGCGGTGCGTCACGTACCAAATCCACCGCCGCAGCGGCAAAGGCCGCCACGCCGGATTTCATATCCACCGCGCCGCGCCCCCAGAGAATGCCGTCGCGAATCTCAGCGGCGAAGGGTGCCACGCTCCACGCAGCTTCGTCGCCAACTGGCACCACATCCGTGTGTCCGTTGAACCCGAAGCTGCGCGCATGGCCCTTCGCGCCCCAGCGGGCAAAAAGGTTGGGAGTGCCGTTGCGGTCGACCCGCGTGCAGGTGAAACCCGCTGCTCCGAGCAACCGCGCCAGTAGTACAAGCGCGCCGCCCTCTTCTGGCGTCACGGATGGGCACCGTACGAGGTCGGCGGTCAACAGCACGGGGTCGGTCATCGGCTCTCCTTCGGGTCCTGTCCCGTTGGCCTAGCCGCTTTGCCGTCAGGCCGCAATCTTGGCCCGTTCCGAGGCAGTCTGCATCGGCGGCCAGGGGCGATCGGCGTCGGCGTCGATCCAGCGTATCACCCAACCTGGTATGGGTGGGCTCTCCGTCATTCCGCCGAGCGCCTCGATTACGCGGGTGGTCCGCACCAGACCATCGCGATCGGTAATCGCCATCCGCAAGAGCCCGTGTGACGTGCACTCTCCCGTCCGCCACATGGATTGCTCGGCGTAGAAGAATTTCTCGTCCCAGCCGATCATCCGCGTGCGCAATTCATAGCGGTCGAAGGCGCGTACTCGCTTGCGGTAGCGGAAGGAAGACCCGGCAATCGTCCCGCCCCAGCCGTTTGCCTTCAGCAGCGGCACGATACCGATCCGGTAGAACAGGGCCACGCGGCCAAGATCGTAGAGCGTGAGCGTGCGCCCATTATTGAGCTCCATCCACGGGTCGATGTCCCACGGCCAGCAGATGTGCTGCGCCACATGGGTGCCGGTCAGGGGCAAGGTCGACGCGTTCCGGGCGCGGAACACTTCCTTGGCGAGACGGAAGACGGGATACATGCGCGGCTCCTTTTCTGTCTCCCGTCAACTGAATGTTTACGTTCGCGTCAACTGTTACATTGCGGCAGAGCGGTTGCGCATGGAGCGCCTGCAGCTTACATCCTTCGCGCGAAAAGCATCGGAGCCACAGCACATGATCGCGATTATTCAGTTCATCGACCTGCTTCTCAGCGTCGCCTTCTTCATCATGATCGTGCACATCATCATGAGCTGGCTGCTGAACTTCAACGTCCTGAATTACAATCAGCCTCTGGTGCGCGGTATCTGGGACGGGCTGAACAAGCTTCTGGAGCCGATCTACGCGCCGATCCGTCGGTTCCTGCCAGATACCAGGCCGCTGGATCTCGCGCCACTGGCCGTGTTCATCCTGATCATCGCGGCGCGGGACATCTTCCTGCCTGCACTGGCCCGCTCCGTCTACTGATCCCGGTCCGCTCCCTGCTCTTGTTTACCGATTCCCGGTATGAAATGCTGCACGAATAACGAGCAGCAGAAAACACAGCAGGACCGGCCATGGCCGCCCCTAACCCCCACGACCTTCTGTCGACGGTTTTCGGATTCGATGCGTTCCGCTCGGGTCAGGCGGAGATCGTGGAAGCCGTGACCGCAGGCGAAAACACGCTGGCGATCATGCCGACGGGCGGCGGCAAGTCGCTCTGCTTCCAACTCCCGGCGCTATGCCGCGAGGGCGTGACGGTCGTGATTTCACCGCTGATCGCCCTGATGCGGGACCAGGTGCGCGCGTTGCGCGCCGCTGGGGTCGCCGCCGGAGCACTGACCTCCGGCAACACGCCGGAGGAAACAGATGCAGTGTTCGATGCGTTGGATCGCGGTGCGTTAAAGCTCCTTTACATGGCTCCCGAACGGTTGGCCTCTGGTGCAGCTGCCAACTTGCTCCGCCGCGCGGGTGTTTCGCTCATCGCAGTAGACGAGGCCCATTGCGTGAGCCAGTGGGGCCACGACTTCCGTCCGGACTATCTGCGGATCGGGGATCTGCGACAGGCACTCGGCGTCCCGCTGGCCGCCTTCACGGCGACGGCCGACGAGGAAACCCGGGAAGAAATCGTCACGCGGCTCTTTGACGGGTGCGCACCGCGGGTCTTCCTGCACGGGTTCGACCGGCCAAACATCCACCTCGCCTTTCAGGCCAAAAAGTCGCCGCGAAATCAGATTCTTGGTTTTGCCGCTGCGCGAAAGGGGCTTCCCGGTATCGTCTACTGCGGTACGCGCTCAAAAACGGAGGGGCTGGCCCGGGCTCTCGGCGAAGCCGGGCACGCGGCCTGCCACTACCACGGCGGCATGGAGCCCGATGCGCGGCGCGAAGTGGAACACCGGTTCCAGAGCGAGGACGGATTGATCGTCGTGGCGACTGTCGCCTTCGGTATGGGAGTGGACAAACCCGATATCCGATGGGTGGCGCATGCCGACCTGCCGAAATCCATCGAGGCCTACTACCAGGAAATCGGCCGCGCCGGCCGGGATGGAGCGCCTGCCGAGACGCTGACGCTCTTCGGCCCTGACGATATTCGGCTGCGCCGCTCGCAGATCGATGAGAGTCTTGCCCCACCGGAACGCAAGGCGGCGGATCATGCGCGGCTGAATGCACTGCTCGGTCTGGCCGAAGCATTGGGGTGTCGGCGGCAGGCATTATTGGCGTACTTCGGTGAAGCGCCGGAAGAACCGTGCGGGCATTGCGACCTTTGCGACCGGCCGCCAGAGACATTCGATGGCACAACTGCGGTCCGCAAAGCGCTCTCGGCAATCCTCCGGACGGGGGAGTTTTTTGGCACCGGCCATCTTACGGACATCCTGCTGGGTATCGTGACTGACAAGGTCTCCGCTCGCGGCCACGAGTCACTGCCGACCTTCGGCGTTGGAACCGAATATGACAGGCGCCAATGGCAGGCTGTGTTCCGGCAAATGATGGGGCACGACCTGGTACGCCCCGATCCGGAGCGGCACGGGGCGCTTCGGATGACCGACGCTGCGCGCCCGATCCTCCGCGGCGAGGCCTCGATCACGCTGCGTAAGGACAGTGTCGAGCGTGCAAAGGACCGGCCAGTCGTTCGGACGCTTGTGAGCGAGGAGGACGCACCGCTTTTGTCCGCACTAAAGGCAAAGCGTCGCGCGATAGCGGAAGCAGCGCGGGTTCCCGCTTATGTCGTTTTCAACGACCGCACGCTGATCGAGATGGCAGAGCGCCGGCCTTGCACGCTTGACGAAATGGCACAGATCGCCGGTGTCGGTGCGACCAAGCTGGAACGATACGGCGCGGATTTCCTGGAGGTCGTCTCAGGTGCCGGCAAAACGCCAATGCACCCCGCCCGCCGGCGACTTGCCGGTCGCGCGGAGGGTCAGGTGTTCGATCGGCTGCAAGCGGTGCAGAGCGAGTTGGTAAGGGGGCCAGATGGGATCGACAAGTTCCTGACATGCACCCAGTCGACGCTACGCCAGATTGCGGAACGGCGGCCGGGTTCACTGGAGGATATGTCGCGCATTCCTGGCATGGGAATGCAAAAGGTCGAGCGCTTCGGCTCGGCCTTCCTCGAGGTTCTCGAAGAAGCGTCGTGATCGGGGTGGAATCCGCCGGTACATGCGCTAGGTTCCGGTCCGCAGAATTTGGCAGGAGTTCCGAATGCTCGTTGTTATCTCGCCGGCGAAACGCCTTGACTGGTCCGCAGTGCCCGGCAAAACCATGTCACAACCCGCGTTCTCCGATGCCGCGGTCGAACTCGCCACGGTCGCGAGCCGGTTGTCGACAGGGGACCTCCAGGCGCTCATGGGCATCAGTGCCGAACTTGCACGACTCAACTCGGGGCGGTTCGCTGCGTTTGAACCGGACCCGGCACCGGATGCAACGCGCCCAGCGGCATTCGGATTTGCCGGCGATACCTATGCTGGACTTGAGGCGCGATCGCTCGAGCCGGACGAACTGGAATGGGCGCAGCGGCATTTGCGGATTTTGTCGGGGCTTTACGGCCTGTTGCGTCCACTCGACGCGATCCAGCCATACAGGCTGGAAATGGGCTGCCGGTTGAAGACCGACCGGGGCCGCTCGTTGTATGAATACTGGGCTGACCGGCTGTCTCGTGCGCTCAACGAAACAGCCGCCGAAATCGGTACGGACGTGTTGGTGAACTGCGCGAGCCAGGAGTATTTCGGGGCAGTCCCAGAGGCGTCTCTCGGGTTGCGGATCGTAACGCCGGTGTTTCTCGAGGATCGGCCGGGCGGGCCGAAGGTCGTCAGTTTCTATGCAAAGAAAGCCCGCGGGGCGATGGCCAGGTTCATCGTGCAGAACCGCCTAACGGACCCACGGTCGCTCGCAGAGTTCGATGCGGGTGGGTATGCATTCGATCGGCATCGCTCCGACCCAGATCGCCCGGTTTTTCTCCGTTGCGATCAGAACCGCGACGCCGCTTGAAGAGCGTTAACCGCAGGTTGCCACTCATTCCGCAGCAGTGGGCAACGGGTTGACCGGCGGACGGCGGCCGGGCGGGCAGTGCGACGTGATCATTTCGATGATGGGGTCCTTGCGCAAAGGTTTCGTCAGGTAGTCGTCGAGCCCGGAAGCGATGATTTCCTCCCGGTCTTCCGACAAGGCATTTGCGGTAAGGGCTATGATCGGGATGCGGCGTTCGGGCCGTTCTGTCTCGCGAATGCGGCGTGTCGCTTCCTTGCCGTCAACGATGGGCATGGAAATGTCCATGAATACCAAGTCCGGCGCGAAGCTTCCAAAAAGGTCAATTGCTTCCTGACCGTTTGACGCGAAGGCGAGGTCGATGTCGAGTTCCTTTATGATCTTTTGGAATACGAACTGGTTGGTGCGGTTGTCCTCGGCGGCGAGGACGCGCATTCGTGGCTGGTCAACGCGCGTTGCAGAGGGTCCGGGTTCAAGCGGCGCCGACGTTGATTGTGCCCCTGACGGTCGTGTCACTCCGGGCGATGGTTGTTCAGGAGCGGGTCCGGACCGGGTGGGCACGCGGCGGCGCGATGAAAAGGTGACCGCCGGCACTCCGGTTTCCATGGCTTGTTCGCTTGGCGGTGCTTCCGAGGTGTCTTCTTTGCACGAAGGGATCGAAGCCTTCAGGGGTGCCGCAGGGTTGGTCGCGGTGGCAGCCAACGTCGAAAGCGTTCGGAACAACTGGCTGCGAAGGATGGGGCGGACCAGCGTCGCGTCGACGGCTGCCTGCACCGCAGGCGCTGCAGCATTGTGTGGATCGGCGCACAAAAGGACCGTGGCCGTGTGCAAGCCCGCCCGGCGAAGTGCAGCCGCGAGATCCGTGCCGGTCGTGTCGGGTAGGTGCTCATCGATCATGACGATCTGTGGCGGAGCCTCCGTCCGTAGGGCGGCGAGCGCATCGCTGCCACCGCCCGCCTGACGGACCTGCAACCCCAACTGCCGGAGTTGCTTTGTGAGGATCACCTGGTCCAAGTCGTCGCCGCTGCCGACCATCATGGCGCGCACCTGTCCGGGTTCCAACCCGCGCGGAGCGGGACGCCGCGGCTCCGTCCCGGGAAGGGTTACGCCGAAGCCGAAGCAGGAGCCCTTGCCCTTCTCCGACTCAACCCAGATATCTCCACCCATACGGGTTACAATCTCCCGGCTGATCGCCAGACCTAACCCCGTGCCCTCGAAGCTCCGGTTCTTGTCTTCCTCCACCTGGGCGAAGGAGGCGAAGATGTGCTCCTGCATTTCCGGTTCGATACCGATCCCCGTGTCCTCCACGGTGACATGAATCTGCCAGGAGTTTTCCTCCGCCTCCATGCCGACCAACCGAACGAGCACATAGCCTTTTTCCGTGAACTTCACGGCATTGCCGATGAGATTCGTCAGAACCTGCCGGATGCGGCCAGGGTCGCCGACCAGCGTCGTCGGCAAGAAGAGATCGTAGTCCACATGAAGGTCCAGCCCCTTGTCGCGCGCCATCGGAGCGACAAGGGTCAGGACTTCGTGCAGCATACGCTCCATGTCGAACGGCTCCGGGCGCAGCGTCACGTGCTCTGCTTCCAGGCGCGAGAAATCCAGAACGTCGTTAATGATGGACAGAAGCGCTTCCCCGGAACTGCGGATCGTGCGCAGGTAGAGCCGTTGTTCTTCGTCCAACTCGCTTTCCAGCAGCAACTCGGTCATTGCCACAACCCCGTTCATTGGGGTTCGTAGTTCGTGGCTCATGTTGGCAAGGAAAGCCGACTTTGCCCGGCTCGCGGCCTCGGCGCGTGTTCTGGCCTCGCGCAGTTCCTCCTCGCGGGCAATCATCGATGTTATGTCCAGCGCCAGGCACACCATGTCGCCGTCTCGAGAGCGGCGATCCAGCATTCGGCAATACTGCCCGTTCCACAACCGGATGGTCACTTCCGGAATTTCCGGCCCATCCCATCTGTCCAGCATCTCACCGATCCAGTCGCTGGGGCTAGAATCGCCAGTATCGACAAATCCTTCATCGGTCGCGAGACGTAGGACCTCGAGGTAAGGAATTCCGGGCTGGATCGTTTCAGAGTAGTCAAAGAGTGCGAGCCAGGCAGAATTCGCGGCAATTAACCGGTCCTGCTGGTCGAATACCGCAAAACCGTCGGCAATCGTCTCCACCGAATCCCACAATCTGCGCTCTGCCGTTTCAACCATTTCTTCGGCGCGCGCCAACTCCTCCTGGGTCTGCGCGGCGCGGTCCTTGAGTTGTTCTGCCTCGTTTCGGACAACACGCACTTCTTCCCTCTGTTCCACAATCTGATCGGAGAGTTTCAGGGCGTGTTTGGATAGTTTCCGGTTTGCCTCGAACAGTTCGCGGCTCTTGAGATCCAGAAGCCGTTCGGCTGCTAGTCGAGCCCGGCGCTCCGATGCCAGCTTGTCCGTCAGTTTCATCGTCCGAATCTCCAAGGGGGCGGCAACAGGGCCGGGGGCCTTGCGAAGATCCTGACGTGACTAGGTGAAAGGAGATTTAATCGGCGCGGGATACGTCGTGGGGAATCGTTGTCAAACGGGACCGCGCCGTGCGACCGTTAAAGCAAGATCATTTCAGGGAGCAGATTTCCCATGCGCCGCATCCTGACGCCCGTTCTCATTCTCGCTGCCGCAATTATTCATCCGATCTCGACGGCTGCGCAACCGGCTGAGGATACCATTCCTCAGCGTCGGGTGATTGTGGAGCGGGACATGGATTATTACGGCGCGGACCTACGGGCGTTGTTTGACACGACCTATGAGGCATGTCGTAACGCCTGCCTGAATGACGCGGCCTGCACTGCATTCACGTTCAACGGGCGATCGAACAGTTGTTTTCCCAAGCGGGAGATGATCCGGCGGGAGCCGTACGAAGGGGCGCTGTCCGCCATCGTGGTCAATAGGCCACCGGGGGTGATGGAACGGGCACGGCTCCGAGCCGCCGAACTTCCGTTCATTCAATCCGGCGATCTCGAATTTGCCCGGGCTGAGGCTGAGGAACTGCCGCGCAGACATATCGTTGGTGGCTGGACGGTCGAGGCACTGGAGGCAGCTGTGCGCGAGGCACAGGACCGGGGCGATGCGGCCGCGGCAATGCGTTGGGCGGGCGGCGCCGTCGTCCTGACTGATCGACCGGATCATTGGCTGGATTACGCGCGGCACGCACTTCAGGCAACGGGCGGTGACAGGTCGCAAACGCGGCGCCTTCGAGCGCGTGCCTTGCCGGCGACGATAAACGCATACCTCCGTGCGGCCGCTCCCACCCTGCGCGGAGAAATCCTGCAGACAATGGCCGAAGCTCTTGAGGCGGCGAACCGGGGGCCTGCGGCCATACCGGCCCTTCGACTGGCAGAATCCGTCGCACCGAACCCGCGGGTATCCGCGGCCCTGGATCGGGCAATCGGGGCGTACGGATTCCGTATTGTCGATCACGAGGTACACAGCGATATCGCCGCGCCCGAATTCTGCGTGACGTTCAGCGAAGCGCTGGACGAAGGTACGGATTATGCACCCTATCTCCGGGTTCCGGGCGAAAGCCTTTCGGTCGAGGCTGACGGGCGGCAGATCTGCGTTGGTGGTCTCGAACACGGTCGCCGATATTCGGCATCTTTCCGCGCGGGCCTGCCCTCCACATCGGGCGAGCGGATGCTGCGGGACGTTTCGCTCAATATCTACGTTCGCGATCGTGCACCGTCGGCGCGGTTTCCGGGCCGGGCCTTCGTTCTGCCGCGGGTACCAGACGCCGCCCTGCCGATCGTCACGGTCAACTTGTCGGAGGTTGAACTGACCCTTCGGCGGGTGAGTGACCGCAATCTGATCCAGATGATCCAGGATAACCTGTTCGGTCAGCCGCTATCAGAATGGGAGGACCGGCGCTTCGCGGACTCGCTGGCCGAGGAGGTCTGGTCCGGCACCGGAGAGGTGGCGTCTGCACTCAACAAGGATGTCACGACGCTTCTGCCGATGACCGATGCGGTCGACGGCCTTCCTCCCGGGCTCTATGTCCTCAGAGCGGCTGTTCCCGGCACGGAAGCCCATGAGTTGGCGCCAGCGACGCAGTGGTTCGTGATTTCCGATATTGGTCTGTCGAGCATGAGCGGTGTGGACGGGTTACACGTTTTCGCGCGCGGGCTTGGCAGCGCCGAACCGCTCGCCGGGGCGGAAGCCTCTCTCGTGTCGCGGTCCAACCGCGTGCTCGCGGTCGCCGAGATGGATGACCAGGGCTACGCGCATTTTGCGCCCGGCCTGATGACAGGGCACGGAGGGGCATCGCCGGCGCTCGTAGTCGTTCGCCGTGGTACCGAGGATATGGCCTTCCTGCCGTTGACGGACCCCGAGTTCGACCTTTCCGACCGGGGCGTGGAGGGCCGCCCGGCGGCAGGACCGATAGACGTTTTCCTCGCAACGGATCGCGGCGCCTATCGCGCGGGCGAGACCGTCCACGCCACAGTGCTTGCCCGTGACGGAAATGCGCGCGCTATCGACATGCTGCCGTTGACCGCCGTCCTGACACGTCCCGACGGTGTGGAATACAGCCGCGTTGTGAGTGACGGAGGCCGTGTTGGCGGGCACGTCTTTTCGCTTTCGGTCGGGGCGACTGTGCCGCGTGGGACCTGGCGACTGGCAATCCACGCTGACCCGGAGATGCCGGCACTCGCCAGCCAGACGGTGCTGGTCGAGGATTTCCTGCCTGAACGGATCGACGTGAACTTGCAGTTGCCAGATACAGAGTTTGGCTTGATGGACAGCCCGCTGCTGCAGGTGTCCGCAACGTACCTTTTCGGTGCGCCGGGTGGCGACCTGCCAGTCGAAGGAGAGGTGCAACTGCGCGCTGCCGACGGCATTCGAGGCTTTCCCGGATTCCGGTTTGGTCTGCACGATGCGCCTTTCTCACCACACATGGCGGTGCTGGCCGCCGCTCGTACGAATGACGTGGGCGAAGCAGAGTTCCCGGTCGAGTTTCCGCAAGTCGATGCGCCAAACGGCCCGTTGGAAGCACATGTCACAGTGCGAGTCGCCGAAGGCTCGGGCCGCCCTGTGGAACGTCGTCTGGTCCGTGCGCTGGCTCCGGCGGCTCCGCTTGTCGGAATCCGCCCGGCGTTCGATGGCGTTGTGCCGGAAGGAACCGAGGCGATCTTCGACCTGATCGCCGTGGGTACGAGTGGGGCTGCAATGCCCATGCGGGTTTCCTGGAAGCTGAACCGGATCGAAACCCGTTATCAGTGGTTCTCACAATACGGAAACTGGGACTGGGAACCCGTTACCCGGCGCAGCCCGGTTGCGTCCGGCGAAGCTATGCTCGGCGTTGATCCTGTTCGCGTCGCGGCTCCGGTCGACTGGGGGCGCTACGAGTTAGTCGTGGAACGCAGCGACGGCCCTTACGTGGCTTCGTCGGTCGACTTCCATGCGGGCTGGTTCGCGCCGGCAGACGCTTCGTCGACGCCGGACATGCTCGAGGTATCGCTCGACAAACCCGCCTATCTACCGGGTGAAACGGCGTATCTTCGCGTTGTCCCTCGGCAGGCGGGAAAGGCCCTGGTGACAGTCGTTTCCAACCGGCTGATCGCAATGAAGACGCTGGAGCTCCCGGCGGGGGAGACCGTAGTCGACCTGCCCGTGACGGATGATTGGGGCGCTGGCGCCTACGTCACCGCGTCGTTTTTCCGCCCGCTCGACGGGGATGCCGACGTGCCGGCGGCGCGCGGGCCGGTAAGGGCGCTCGGTCTGGCGCATGCGGCAATCGACCCTGGCGCCGCGCGGCTCAACGCAACCTTTGATGTGCCGTCCACGGCGCCCCCGCGCGCGCCCCTTGACGTGGCGCTGAGGGTGGAGGGGATCGCACCCGGTACGGAAGCCTTCGCCACGATTGCTGCCGTCGATCAGGGGATCCTGAACCTCACCGGTCATCAGCCGCCCGACGCCTCTGGCTACTACTTCGGTCAGCGAAAACTCGGAATGGGGCTGCGCGACCTCTACGGCCGGCTGATCGACGGACGGACCGGCGTGCGTGGGCGCATTCGATCCGGTGGCGACGCCATGGCAGAGATGCGCATGCAGAGTCCGCCGCCCACCGAGGACTTGGTGGCGTTTTTTTCCGGCCCTGTCGAGGTCGGGACAGACGGCTATGCGCGGGCACGGTTCAACCTTCCGGCCTTTAATGGGCAGGTAAAACTGATGGCTGTCGTGTGGAGCGCCGACGCGGTTGGCGAGGCATCGGCAGATGTCCTGGTGCGCGATCCGGTGGTGCTCACAGCGTCGCTGCCCCGGTTCCTGGCGCCGGGGGATGATAGCCGATTGCTGGTTGAGTTTACGCAGGCAGAGGGAGCAACCGGGACTACGCACCTGTCACTCGCAGCCGATGGGATAGTACTCGACACAAGTGCCGTGCCCGCGGAGATTTCTCTGTCCGAAGGGGCGACAGAGCGGCTGGCAGTGCCGATGCAGGCGGAGGCATCGGGAGTTGCCACCATCGACATCGCGTTGGTGACACCCGGCGGCGATCGACTGGAGAAAAACCTGACACTTCCGATCGTGGTCAACGATCCGGAAAGCGCGCGGACCTCCCGTTTCTCCCTCGCGCCGGGCGCGCGGTTCTCCCTGTCGACAGACGTCTTCGCCGGGTTTGTTCCCGGTACCGGGTCAGCCACGCTGGCGATTGGCCCGCTGGGGCGGTTCGATGCACCGGGTCTCTTGCGGGCGCTCGATCGGTATCCCTATGGATGTACCGAGCAGGTCACAAGCCAAGCGTTGCCTTTGCTCTACTTCGATCACGTTTCGCGCGCGATGGGACTCGGCAATGGCGAGACGGTTACAGAGCGGATTGGGCAGGCCGTCGACACCGTGCTTTCGAGGCAATCCACAAGCGGTGGGTTCGGCCTTTGGCACCCGGGCGAAGACGACTTCTGGCTGGATGCGTATGTTACGGATTTCCTGGCGCGTGTGCGAACGCATGGGCATACCGTCCCTGAGCGCGCCTTTTCCCAGGCGCTGGACAACCTGCGCAACAAGTTGAACTACGCGCCGGACTTCGAGACCGGAGGCGAGGACGTGGCTTATGCGTTGTTCGTGCTGGCTCGCGAAGGAGCGGTGCCCGTCGGCGATCTGAGGTACTATGCAGACGTGAAGGGTCGGGCGTTTGCAACGCCGCTGGCCATGGCGCAACTCGGCGCGGCGTTGGCGCTCTACGGTGACCAAACCCGTGCGGATCGCATGTTCGCCTTTGCTGCCGACCAGCTCCTGTCCTCAATGCAGGACGAGGCGACGCCGCTTTGGCGGGCCGACTACGGTACCAACCTACGGGATCGTGCCGGTGTTCTCGCCCTGGCTTCGGAAGCTGGAACCATGGCAGTCGACCGCGAGCTGCTTTCGCAAACTGTCACGTCGATCGGCCGACCACGCTCAACACAAGAAGCTGCCTGGTCGCTGCTTGCGGCCCATGCTCTGATTGAGTCCGACAGTGCCGATTTCCTGATCGACGGCCAACCCGCGTCCGGACCTCTGGTGCGCATGTTGGAGGATAGCACCGCAGTCGCCCCCGTTGTCGTTACCAATGCGTCGAACAGGACAGCAGAACTCACATTGACGACGTTTGGCGTGCCGATCCAACCGGAACTCCGCGGCGGCAACGGCTATGCAATCGAGCGAGCGTATTTCACCATGGATGGCGTGCCGGCCTCTCCCGAGCAGGTGCCGCTGGGCACGCGCTTGGTGAGCGTGCTCACCGTCACGCCCTTCGATATGGTCGAGGCACGGCTCATGGTGGTGGACCCGTTACCGGCTGGGTTTGAGATCGACAATCCGAGCCTCGTACGCGGCGGCGACATCCGGCAGCTACCATGGCTGGAAACCGCAGATACGCGCACTGCCGAGTTTCGTGCGGATCGGTTTCTTGCTGCCGTCGACTGGCGGTCCGGCGAGCCGTTCCGCTTGGCCTACATCGTTCGGGCCATCACGCCGGGTAGCTACCACCACCCGGCGGCCAGCGTGGAGGACATGTACCGCCCGCAATTCCGCGGCCGGTCTGACAGCGGCCGGGTTATGGTGGTACCGTGAGGCGCCACGGAGTGCTGCTGCTGGCGCTGCTGCTTTTTCTGACGGCGGCGCTGAGGGACGCAGTCGATCGCTGGATCGTTGCCACCGAATTGCCGGTGCTCGTGTCCGAGACCTCCGTCGAGGTTCTGGATCGCGAGGGCCGCCTGCTACGGGCTTTCACCGTGGAGGACGGTCGCTGGCGGCTCGCTACCCGCCCGGACCGGGTCGACCCGCTCTATTTCCAGATGCTTGTGACCTACGAGGACAAACGGTTTTACCGGCATCGGGGCGTGGATTGGCTGGCGATGGCTCGGGCGGCGGGCCAAGCGCTCCGGTATGGGGAGGTTGTGTCCGGTGGCTCAACACTGACCATGCAGGTGGCGCGGCTACTCGAAAACGGAACGACCGGCGAGGTGAGGGGCAAGTTGCGGCAGATGCGGGTGGCGCTTGCATTGGAACGCGAGCTGTCGAAAGACCAGATTCTCGCACTCTATGTCGACCGTGCGCCATTCGGGGGAAACCTCGAAGGACTACGCGCAGCAACGCTTGCGTATTTCGGCAAGGAACCAAGGCGGCTCACACCGGCACAGGTGGCGCTCCTGGTCGCGCTGCCGCAATCGCCAGGGACCCGGCGACCGGATCGCGGACACGCGCGCGCTACCGAAGCCCGCGACAGGGTATTGTCGCGAATGGTGCGCGCCGGCGTTCTCTCAGCGGAGGCGTCCCGGGCGGCACGTGGCACACCCGTACCGATGGTTCGGCGGCCATTTCCCGCACATGCCCCGCACCTTGCCGAGCGGTTGCGAGCGGAGCATCCGTTGCGGAGCATTCATGCCACCACGCTGGACCGAGACCTGCAGATCGCGCTGGAGTATCTGGCGGCCGAGGTCGCGGCGGGCGCTGGAGAACGTTTGTCAGCGGCAATCATGGTGGCCGATCATCGGACGGGCGCGGTGCTCGCCAGCGTTGGTTCGGCCGGGTACGTCGATGAAAGGCGTGGTGGCTGGGTCGACATGACCCGCGCCCTGAGGTCCCCAGGATCTACCCTGAAACCGCTTGTCTACGGCCTCGCCTTCGACCTTGGTCTCGCGCATCCCCAAACATTGATCGAGGATCGTCCGGTTGCATTCGGCGGTTACGCGCCAGGCAATTTCGACGGGCAGTTTCGTGGCACGGTACGGGTGTCACAAGCTCTTCAGCTTTCGCTCAACGTTCCTGTCGTGCAACTTGCGGAAGCGATCGGCCCGCCACGCCTGATGGCGCGGTTGCGGCGGGCTGGCGTGGCGCCGGTTCTGCCAAACGGCACGCCCGGGTTGGCCGTCGCACTCGGCGGAGTCGGCGTGACACTTGAAGATCTCTTGAGACTCTACGGATCACTGGCCCGCGGCGGCCGCGTGATGCCTCTGCATACGAGTGTGACGGATGCGCCCCTGCCGTCGCCTCGGCTGGTGTTGTCACCCGAATCCGCTTGGCAAGTCGGGCACATCCTCTCTGGGGTCGCCCCGCCTCCACATGCCGCAAGGGTGAAACTCGCGTACAAGACCGGCACGAGCTACGGCCACCGCGATGCCTGGGCGTTGGGATATGACGGGCGGCATGTCGTCGGCGTCTGGATCGGCCGACCGGATGGCACTTCCGTTCCCGGGGCATTCGGTGGCGCCTTGGCGGCGCCGGCGTTGTTTCAGGTTTTCGACATCGTTGGATCTCGCACTGTGCCACTGCCACCGCCGCCACCGAGTGTTCTGCTCGTACCCACGGCCGAACTACCGCGGCCACTGCAGCGGTTTCGTCTGCGCAACGCGGCCTTCACCACACCCGCCGACGCGCCGAAACTGGCCTTTCCACCCGACGGTGCGGAGGTGCATGCGCCGGAGGGGCTGGTTCTCAAGGTCCGGGATGGGACGCCGCCATTCACTTGGCTGGTCAACGGAGCGCCACTGGTGCGGCAGACGCGCGCACGTGAGAGCATTGTGGACGTCGAGGGTCCGGGCTCCGTCACACTCTCGGTCATAGATTCCGCCGGGCGTGCGGCCCGCGGTTCCGTGACGCTCAGATAGACATCGCGGTTGCCGGACGGTTCTGCGGTCTCAGTCGGTTTGGTCGGACTTCTGCGCCAGCCTCGCCATCCCGTCGGTAAGACCCTCTGCGGAGGGACCCAACCGTGCAAGGAGCTCCTCCTGATACGACCGCGCCATTTCACTCAACTCCGTCATCATCTGGTGCCCGGCCTCAGTAAGAGTGAGAGTCACAAGCCGCCCATCGTCCGGGTTGGCTTCCTTGCGGATGTAGCCGGCCTCTTCCAACCGGGTTGCTGCGCGGGAAACCCGCGATTTGTCCATATCGACACGCCGGTGGATTTCCCGGACGCTGACCGGTCCGGAATGTGCCAGATGCGCCACGACCCGCCACTCCGGGCGTGAAATCCCGTACCGCTCGTGGTAGCGGCGCGAAAACTCGCGGCTCACCCGACCGGTGAGAACGGCGAGGCGATAGGGCAGGAAGGTCTCGAGGTCGAATGCGCTCACGGGGGGTCTCTTCTACAAGGTGCCCCTTTGCTGCGGCAAAGCCGCGAATACGTCAAGCGGGCTCGCCATTTCGCGACATTCCGGCCACGATAGAATGCGATCGCACATGAGTCCCCGAGGAGGTCCAATGACACCGGATTTCGCCCACAACCTCGCCGAGCGTCTCGCCGAGATCGAGGCCCAGGGTCTGATGAAGTACGAACGACCCATCGCCTCGCCGCAGGCCGGCCGGATCTCGGTTGATGGGCGCGAGATGCTGAATCTGTGCGCCAATAACTATCTTGGCCTTGCGGATGATCCTCGGCTCATCGCTGCCGCGAAAGCCTCGCTGGATCGCGACGGGTTTGGCATGGCCTCGGTGCGCTTCATCTGCGGAACCAAACCGATTCACAGGGAGCTTGAGCATGCGCTTGCGGACTTCCTGGGCAAGGATGACGCGATACTCTTCGCCGCCTGTTTCGACGCCAATGGAGGGCTGTTTGAGCCGCTGCTTGGGCCGGAGGATGCCATCATCTCCGACGCGCTGAACCACGCTTCGATCATCGACGGCATCCGTCTCTGCAAGGCGCGGCGCTATCGCTATTCCAACTCCGACATGGACGATCTGGAATCCCAACTTCGGACCGCGCGGGCAGAAGGTGCGCGGCACATCATGATCGCAACGGACGGCGTGTTTTCCATGGATGGGTACCTTGCGAGGCTGCCGGAGATCACCGCTCTGGCGGAACGCTATGAGGCGCTGGTCATGGTGGATGATTGCCATGCAACGGGATTCATGGGTCCGCAGGGGCGCGGCACACCGCATCACCATGGCGTCGCGCAGAAGGTGGACGTTGTGACCGGCACGCTTGGTAAGGCTTTGGGCGGCGCCATTGGGGGCTACATTGCCGGGCCGCAGGGCATGGTTGATCTCCTGCGGCAGCGAGCCAGACCCTATCTCTTCTCCAATTCGCTGCCCCCCTCCGTGGTGGCGGCCGGGATTGAGGCCTTGAAGATCGTCGAGGCGGGAGACGACATGCGCGCGAGGCTCTTCGACAACGCCGCCTATTGGCGAATGGGGTTGGAGCGGCTCGGTTTCGACCTGCTACCCGGCGAACATCCGATCATCCCCGTGATGCTGGGGGATGCCCGGCTCAGTCAGCAGATGGCAGCAGCGCTCTATGACTTGGGCGTCTATGTTGCCGGGTTCTTCTTCCCGGTGGTGCCGAAGGGGACGGCACGCATCCGGACCCAGATGAATGCCGCTCTCACCCGGGATAACCTGGACCAAGCGCTCGAGGCCTTCGCGCAGGCAGGCAAGGACAGCGGGGTGCTCGCATGACGACCACGTCAGGATCGGCCGCGGCCATCGCGCTCTACGAGGACCGTGCCGACATGCTCGCGGCGCGCTACGACGCGGTGCCGAACGAGCGGTTCTACGCTCCTGTGCGGCATCTGATCCCAATGCGCCCCTCCCGTGTCGCAGACATTGGCACCGCAACCGGTCGGGACGCGCGGTGGTTTGCCGACATGGGGCACAGCGTCGTCGCCGTCGATCCGGTCGCCGGGTTTCTAGACAGGGCGCGCCGGTCCGATACCAGGATCGACTGGGTTCGGGATGCGCTTCCCGACCTGCCGCGCCTCGTGGAACGGGGAGAAACATTCGATTTCATCAACCTGTCGGGCGTCTGGCAGCATCTCGACCCCGAGGAATGCGCCCGTGCAGCACCCGTGCTTCGCCGCATCGCTGCACCAAGCGCACTGTTGAACCTCGCGCTCCGCATCGGCCCGTCGCCACAGGGTCTGCCTGTCTTCCCGATCGATCCGAACGCGACCGCCGGTCTGTTCACGCAAGCCGGATTTGAGGAAGTGCTGCGTGCCGAGGTTGAATCGACCCAGGAGGCAAACAGGGCTGCCGGCGTCCGCTGGACTTGGCTCGTCCTGCGGGCCAAGGAGGGATGCAAATGACCCATGACATGAAGGCCCTCGCAAAAACGAAAGCCGCGCCCGGCCTCGACATGATCCGCGCCCCGATTCCCGAGATCGGGCCGGATGACGTGCTGATCAAGGTCCACAAGACCGGGATCTGCGGCACCGACATCCACATCTGGAACTGGGACGAGTGGGCGCAGCGCACCGTGCCTGTGCCGCTGGTGACGGGTCACGAATTCGCTGGTGAGATCGTGGAGATTGGTCGGCGGGTGGATGACCTGACCATCGGTCAGCGCTGCTCGGGCGAGGGTCACCTGATCGGCCATCATTCGCGGCAGGTCCGGGCGGGCAAGTTCCATCTGGACCCGGAAACCCGTGGTGTCGGGGTCAACGTGCCGGGAGCCTTCGCGGAATTCCTCTGTCTGCCTGCCTTCAATGTCGTGCCGCTGCCCGACGAGATCGATGACGAGATCGGCGCGATCCTCGATCCGCTGGGCAACGCGGTTCATACCGCGCTCTCCTTCGACCTCGTGGGTGAGGACGTGCTGATTACCGGTGCCGGCCCAATCGGGATCATGGCAGCCGCTGTCGCCCGGCACGTGGGGGCGCGTCATGTGGTGATTACCGATGTGAATCCGGACCGGCTGGCGCTGGCCGTGCAGGTCGCCGATGTGCGCCCGGTCAACGTGGCCGAGGAAGACCTACGGGATGTCATCGCCGAACTGGGTATGACGCAGGGGTTCGACATCGGGCTGGAGATGTCCGGCAATCAGGCGGCGCTGGATCAGATGGTGGAATCGCTCACCATGGGCGGGCGTATCGCCCTGCTCGGTATCCCTCCCGGCAAGTCGCCTGTCGATTGGTCGCGTATCGTCTTCAAGGCGATCACGATCAAGGGTGTCTATGGTCGCGAGATTTTCGAGACCTGGTACAAGATGATCGCCATGCTCCAGAACGGGCTGGAGGTTCGCAACGTGATCACGCACCGCTTCAGGGCGGCAGACTTTCGTGAAGGCTTCGAGACGATGCGCGGGGGATCTTCCGGCAAGGTGGTGCTCGATTGGACCTGAGTGACGGTTACTCAGCCGCGTGGCGCCGGTGCCCAGACCCAGATCGGTAGAGCGCGAGCAGCGGGGTCGGGTCGAGCCGCATCCTTCGCATCACGTTTTTCACGCGCCACAACATGTCCCATTCAAGCTTGGCCAGGGCGGGGTGGTGCGTCTTCCATATCCGTCGCCGGTGCAGCAGCCACCCGAGCCGCGATCTGCGAGACGAGGGGACCGGTACGTCGCCGAGCATTTCGAGCAGCAGGCGAGACTGCAATTCAAGCGCGAGCTCGAACTTCCAATGTCGGCATTTGCGGGCGATCCAGACCTGATCGAACCGGTTGGCCCCGGCCCTCGCCAGATCGGCGAGTTCGAGAAGGTAGCGCAAGTTGATATCGCCTTTCGACATGCCTTCGTCGTGCAGCATGTCGTGGGCGACGTTCATCACGAGTTGCAGCGTCAAGTCAGGGACACGGATCCGCGCAGCGCCAAAGGGCACCTCGCGCGTGCGCTCTTCCAATTCGCGTGGCGAGATGACCTCTGCCATGCGGTCGCCGAGGCGGAAATGCAGATCGACCGCGCCGACATCCTGCACCCGGTAGTAGCTGCCTGTGGAATGGCAATCGGCGCTGTCGGCAAAGACGTCATACCCAAGCCCGCGCAGAACGCGGTCCGCCACCTCGACCTCACCACGGTCAATAACGATGTCCAGGTCAGCCAGCATGCGCGCCACGTTTTCCACGGCCTCTGCCTCGGCAAGAACGGCGGCGCCTTTGATGGCAAGAGGCACGATTCCGGCCCGGTTCATCGCAACGGTGAGTTCTTCCAGCTGGGCCGCGAAGCGACTGTTGCGCTCCCCGTTGAGATGGAAGATCTCTTCAAGATAGGCAAGCGCCTCGGGCTCGACCGAACCGGCGACGGAGTCCCGACACAGTGAAAGATACAGGCGCGGTGTGATCAGATGCTCATTGGCCGTCGCAATACACTGCATCCAGTCGGTCTCGTCATTCACATCCCCGCGGATGCAAGCGGCGACCTGACCGAATGGAGATGTGCGTGGTAGATGACTTCCACGTGCCGTGGAGGGATCGTGAATCATATCAGATCCTTCCGGTTCGGGCCGGTCTGTGCCCAGACCTCGTTGATTCGCGCTACCCCGTCATCAAGATCACTGTAGGTCAGCTTGACGAAGTCGAGACCATCGGCGCACGCGGCCAGCGCATCGAAATCCTCTGACGTCATGCGCAGGTCGTTCGACCATGCGCCTTCGACGATAGTTGCAATGAATGAATCCTCGCCAAGCGGTTCGAGCTGTGCCGGTGCGTTGGTCTCGCGGTTAAGAACAACGGCGCACCGAACGCGCAGCGGTTGCGGGTCCGCAGAGGAAACGAGCGGCAGGTATTGGACGCACATCTGATCGTGCCGGACGAACCCAACATCTTCCTGAAGGTCCGGATGCAGGTGCGCCAGGATCGGCCATGCCCCGTCCTTCAAGGTGATGGGAAGCGGGATCGCTCGAACGGTTCCATCGGATTGCAAAGCCGCGAGATCGTCCCCCAACAAATCGAAACCGTGTGATGCAAGAGTTACGGAAAGCGTTGACTTGCCCGCACCGGGCGGGCCGACGATCAGCAAGGCTTCACCGTCCCGATGGAGCGTCGCCACGTGCAACGTGACACCCTCCGTCGCGCGCAAGGCAAGTTCGGTGATTGCCGATTTCAACCCGGGCCCGGCTTCTGTCCAACTGAACTCGTGGCTGTCCTCGCCACTCCGCGCAATTCCCACACCGTTCTCATGTTCGGTTACGATGATGTGTTTCTGTGCCGGCACCTGCGTTTCCAAATGCGAGAAAAGACCCCGCAACATCCGGTGTGCGCGATCGCCGGTGAAATGGATGCCGAGCCCGACGCCACAGATCGAAATGTTCGTGCGAGAGGTGATGCGGGCCGGGGATTTGCCAACCGAGATGAAATCGATTGCGCCAATCTCAGGGAGGTCATCGAGTATCGCCTGTGCATCGTAACCAATTGCATCGGCTTCTTCGGCGAGTTCTTCGACGCCGATGCCCCGTTCGATCAATGGCCAGAGGCGTTCAACCTGCGGACCGACGCCAAAAAGGTTCTGGCGTTCCGGCACGAACAAGTAGGGCGTTCCCTTTATTCGTGCGAGTCGGACGCCTTTTGCAGGAACGATGACGTAGTCCGGATCGGAAAAAAACGCACCAGACTTACTGGCTGGCTGTACGGCGGCACATAACATTGAACTCATCTCCACATTGAAACGTGCCCAATCAAACTCGATGGGGCACGTTTGCTAGGGTCAGTCGGCTACTGGCCTTATCGAAGCATCAGCGCTCTAGATGCCGTCGAATCCGCCACCGCCGCGGCCACCACGACCGCCACCGCCGCCGAAACCGCCGCCGCCGCCACCGTGGCCGCCACGCCCGCCGCCACCGTAGCCGCCACCACCGTGACCGCCACGACCGCCGCCACCATGTCCGCGTCTGGGACCTTTATCCCACCAGGATTCCGCACCGCCCGATTTCGCGACGTCCTGACCGGCCATTGCGGTCGAGAGCAGGAACGAGACTGTCGGAGGCGTCACAACTGCGTATTTGCCGGCTTTCGCGAGCATTTTACGGCGGGACGGCGACTGCAGCCCTTCGTCTTTTTCATGTTCGTTCATTGACTTTATCCATTCAAAAATTCATACCAAAATCAAAGCCCCACCCTCGTGGACCAGGCGATGATTTCCGATCGTTGCGAATTGAAGTGATTGGGTCAAGAATATTTGGAATTCCGCGTCATATTTTTAACTTATTCGTCGGAAATTGATTGTTTCTTCCCGAAATTTCTGGATAAGTTGCTGAAAATTAACGATCATATTTTCGCCACTATTGTCTCTATTTTGTAAACTAGAGCTTCGATTGTTTCCCGATTTGATATCTCCTTAGAAACAATCCTCGATATATCTCCCAATAGGTTCCCAGCGGAAACAAATCCTCCAGTCGTTCTGAATTACAATCGGCCATTTCGCTGCTGAGGCAAAAGGTCGGGTCATTGTGCGGGTTGCGATTCCGGACACCGCCGTGCGCGTTAGTCCTTGACATCGTTGCAAGTGCAACGATATGCGGTGGCAGCAACATTCTGACGTGCAGGAACCGTGAGGAGAACCAAATGACCCGCCACGATCTCCCCGAAGGCATGATCCGTGCCGCCTCGATCACCGGCCCGCATGAGGGATACATGCCGGGCTTTGGCAACGATTTCGAAACCGAGGCGCTCCCGGATGCGTTGCCCCAGGGGATGAACTCGCCGCAGAAGTGCAACTACGGCCTATATGGTGAGCAACTATCCGGAACCGCCTTTACCGCGCCGAGCCATCAGAACGAGCGCACGTGGTGCTACCGCATCCGCCCCTCGGTGAAACACTCCAGCCGCTATTCCAGGATCGACGTGCCCCATTGGCAGTCAGCGCCCAATGTCGTGCCGGACGTACAGTCGCTCGGCCAGTATCGGTGGGATCCGATACCGCACACTGATGTTCCGCTGACCTGGATCTCCGGAATGCGCACGATGACCACAGCGGGCGACGTGAACACCCAGGTTGGTATGGCGAGCCACATCTACCTCGTCACGGAGTCCATGACCGACGACTATTTCTTTTCGGCGGATTCCGAATTGCTTGTCGTGCCGCAGGAGGGCCGCCTGCGGTTTTCGACCGAACTCGGAATAATCGACCTGGAACCCAAAGAGATCGCCATCATCCCCCGGGGACTGCTGTACCGGGTGGAAGTGCTGGAAGGGCCTGCGCGCGGGTTCGTCTGCGAGAACTACGGGCAGAAGTTCGAATTGCCGGGGCGCGGACCAATCGGCGCGAATTGCATGGCGAACCGCCGTGACTTCAAGACGCCTGTTGCCGCGTTCGAAGACCGTGAAACTCCCTCGACAGTGACGATCAAGTGGTGCGGCCAGTTTCATCGCTGCGAGATCGGGCACAGCCCGCTCGACGTGGTCGCCTGGCATGGGAACTACGCACCCTGCAAATATGACCTCCGGACCTACTGCCCGGTTGGTGCAATCCTGTTCGACCACCCCGATCCCTCGATCTTCACAGTTCTGACGGCGCCGTCGGGCGTTCCGGGAACGGCCAATATCGACTTCGTTCTGTTCCGGGAGCGCTGGATGGTGATGGAGGATACCTTCCGCCCGCCGTGGTATCACAAGAACATCATGTCTGAGCTGATGGGCAACATCTATGGCCAGTACGACGCAAAGCCGAAGGGGTTCGTGCCGGGGGGCATGTCGTTGCACAACATGATGATCCCCCATGGGCCGGACAAGAACGCTTTCGAAGGGGCGTCGAATGTCGACCTGGGGCCGGAGAAGCTCGACAACACGATGTCGTTCATGTTCGAGACCCGCTTCCCGCAACATCTCACCGAGTTCGCGGGACAACAGGCGCCGTTGCAGGATGATTACATCGATTGCTGGAGCGATCTGGAAAAGAAGTTCGACGGTACGCCTGGCCGGAAGTGATCGGCCCAAGAAACGGCCGACGCTACCTGGGTTAAACCCGAGCGGCGTCGGTTTCTTTGGGTGTCAGGCTTTGACCGGCAGGACTGGTTCTCTTCCGGTCTCGGTCAGGAGCCACACATCCCGCCCCTCGATTACAACGGCGGAGAGGGGTCGGCCGTATCCGGCCCCGGTGTCGAGGTTCAGCCGATTGCCGCAATGCATGACTTCTTCGACGGGCGTATGGCCATGAACGATGAGCGGGCCGTGGTCGCGCGTGTCGGACAGGAACGGTTCCCTGATCCAGACCAGATCGTCACGTGACTGCTGGTCGAGCGGAATGCCCGGCCTGATCCCTGCATGGACGAACAGGCACGCGCCCTCCGAATATGGCGTTTCCAGACTGTCGAGCAGGGCAAGGTGCCGGGCCGGAACGGCCCGTTGGGCGTCCTCGTGAATTGCCTCGGCTGGCCGCTTGTCCGAAACGTCTACTCCATAGGACGCGAGTGTCTGCCGCCCGCCCAATGGAGGCGCGAGCCAGTCCAGATCGTCTCTGAGCTGGTCGCGGAGACGTTCGGGGTGCAGGAAACGTCGCATCATCCGGTCGTGGTTCCCAAGAAGGATGACATGTGGAGCGCCGGCTTCCCTGCAGTCCAGAAGGTAGTCTATGACTCCGCGCGTGTCTGGCCCACGGTCGGGCAGGTCTCCAAGGTGGACGACCGTGGCATCCGGATCGTTCACCGCGGACTTGTCCTCGGCAATTCGCCGATGCGCCAGCTTGAGCTTGTCGAGCTGACCGTGGATGTCTCCGATTGCGTAGGTTCGCATGATCCGCGCTCACAAATGCGGGCGCTCCGGTAGGGAGCGCCCGGGTGTCGGCTTGCATCCGGTTTGGCGGCCAAGCGGCCATTCGTCAAGCGACGGCGAACTCCAGCGGGCTTACATTGCGGAACAAGCCAGTCGCCTTGAGCTTGCCGATAACTTCCGGTGCAACGGGCGCGTCGACATAGAGTAGCGCGATGGCGTCCTTTCCCGGTTCAGAACGGCCAAGGGTGAAGTTGGCGATATTGACGCCGTTTTCGCCCATCGTTTGACCCAGCGTACCGATAATTCCCGGTACGTCTTCGTTGGTCGTGTAGAGCATGTGCGCGCCGATTTCCGCGTCGATGTTGATCCCCTTGATTTGGATGAAGCGCGGTTTTCCATCGGAAAAGACCGTGCCGGCGATGGAGCGTTCGCGCTGTTCGGTCACGACGGTCAGTTTAATGAAGGCATCGAAGACGCCCGACTTGCCCTGGGTTGTGCGCGAGACCTTCACACCGCGTTCGGCCGCCTGCAGCGGGGCGGAGACGAGGTTCACATCCGGATTGGACGCTTTCATCACCCCAGCGATGGCCGCGCAACCGAGTGCGTCGAGGTTCATCTCTGCAACCTTGCCGTCGTAGAGAATGTTGATCGCCTTGATCGGCTCTTCCGTCATCTGGCCAATGAATGCCCCAAGGTGCTCGGCCAGTTTGAGCCACGGTCCCATTACCTTGGCCTCTTCGGCGGTGACCGAAGGCATGTTCAGCGCGTTTTCCACGGCACCGGTGTTCAAGTAGTTCGACATTTGCTGCGCCACTTGCAGCGCGACATTCTCCTGCGCTTCGGTCGTGGAGGCGCCGAGGTGCGGCGTAACAACTACATTCGGCAAATCGAATAGCGGGTTTTCCTTCGCCGGTTCCTCGGCGAAGACGTCAAAGGCCGCACCGGCAACATGTCCGGATTTCAGCATCTCCGCCAGCGCCGCTTCGTCCACGAGGCCCCCGCGGGCGCAGTTGACGATCCGGACGCCCTTCTTGGTTTTGGCGAGGTTCTCTGCACTCAGGATATTCCGGGTTTTCTCGGTCAGGGGTACGTGAAGCGTGATGAAGTCGGCGCGCTGCAAAAGCTCGTCCAACTCCACCTTGGTCACGCCGAGCTTTGCGGCACGCTCGTCGCTGAGGAATGGGTCGTAGGCAACGACCTTCATGCGAAGGCCCACCGCGCGCTCGCAGACAATGCCGCCGATGTTGCCGGCGCCGATCACGCCCAGTGTCTTGCCGGTGAGTTCCACGCCCATGAACTTGGACTTCTCCCACTTGCCGGCGTGGGTCGACGCACTGGCTTCGGGGATCTGGCGCGCAACGGCGAACATCATCGCAATGGCGTGTTCGGCCGTGGTGATCATATTGCCATAGGGCGTGTTCATCACGATCACACCCTTCTTGGAGGCCGCCGTGATATCGACGTTGTCGACACCGATACCGGCGCGTCCGATCACCTTGAGGTTCGTTGCACGCTCAAGGACCTTCTCGGTCACCTTGGTTGCGGACCGGATGGCGAGGCCGTCGTAGTTGTGGATAAGCTCCAGCAGCTTTTCCGGCTCCTTGCCGAGCGTCGGCAGGAAATCCACCTCAATGCCATTGTCGCGAAAGATCTGGACGGCGGTTTCGCTGAGCTTGTCGGAAACGAGAACTTTGGGGGCCATATCAGGCACTCCTGTCTGAATAGGGAGAGACGGGGGGGGGGGCGGCGCCCCCCCCGGTGCATGCAGTGCTCGACGGGATCAGGCGTCGGCCAGTTGGGCGTTCATCTCGGTTTCGAAAGCCCAGACCAGCCATGGCACGAGTGCTTCGACGTCCGTGGTCTCGACCGTCGCGCCGCACCAGATGCGCAGGCCCGGAGGTGCATCGCGATAGGCGCCGAGGTCGTAGGCAACGCCTTCGGCATCCAGCCGCTTGGCCACGGCTTTCGCGAAGGCTGCGCCGTCCTTGATCCGGTCGTCGGTGAACTTGAGACAAACGCTTGTGTTGGACCGAACCGCGGGGTCGTCTGCAAGGAAATCGATCCAGTCGTTCTCGGCGACGAATTTCTCGATCACGGCGGTATTGGCGTCGGCGCGGGCAATCAGGCCCGCCAGCCCGCCCACGGATTTCGCCCAGGCCAGTGCGACGAGGTAATCCTCAACCGCCAGCATCGACGGGGTGTTGATCGTTTCGCCCCGGAAGATGCCCTCGATCAGCTTTCCACCCTTGGTCAGGCGGAAGATCTTCGGCAGCGGCCACGACGGCGTGTAGCTTTCGAGCCTTTCCACGGCGCGCGGGCTAAGGATCAGAACGCCATGCGCGGCTTCGCCGCCCAGCACTTTCTGCCAGGAGAACGTGGTCACATCGAGTTTGTCCCACGGAAGGTCCACCGCGAAGGCGGCAGAGGTTGCGTCGCAGATCGTCAGTCCCGACCGGTCTGCGGGGATCGCATCGCCGCTCGGCAGGCGCACACCTGACGTCGTGCCGTTCCAGGTAAAGACAACATCGCGGTCAAAATCCACCTCGGCCAGATCGACGATGTCGCCATACTCGGCGGTTCTCACCGTGGCATCGAGCTTCAGTTGCTTAACCACATCGGTCACCCACCCGGCGCCGAAGCTTTCCCAGGCCAGCATCTCCACCGGGCGCTCGCCCAGCAGCGACCACATCGCCATTTCCATCGCTCCGGTGTCGGACGCAGGAACGATTCCGATGCGGTAATCGGCGGGAATGCCAAGAACCTCGCGTGTCGTCTCGATGGCATCCTTGAGCTTCGCCTTGCCGATGGCGGCGCGATGTGAGCGGCCGAGGGCAGCGTCCTTCAGGGCGTCGAGCGTGAACGTGGGGGGTTTGGCACAGGGGCCCGAGGAGAAACGGGGGTTCGCCGGCCGCGCAGCCGGAGATTGAGTCGCCATTGGTGCTATCCTTCCAGATATATGCCCCTCGTTGGGGAGGGGTGTCCCGGGGCCGCTCATACGTCGCACGTGGTTGGTCTGGCAAGTCGCAATATCGGCGGGAACGGAGAGTTCGGCATCAAATGGCGACGGACGTGTTCACTATCGGAAACGTGCCCTGGCTGACTACAGGGATACCCGTGTCACCGCTCGGCAACGGCAAGGGGTGGCGAACGCCGCGCGTTCCTGCTTTATGCGCGTCGACTCGAACAAGCCGGAACGCGCCATGTATATCGTCACGTTGCTGACCGATCCCGCGACACCTCGTCTGGACCCTTCGTTCGTGTCCGCGCTTCGCACCGCCTGGGGCGGAGGCGCGGCACGCGCGTTATCGCCAGGTGTCGCGGTCGAGTTTCCGGTGCCGGATCTGCCATCGAACCGCTGGCAGGTCTGGGACGACATGCAACGCCTCGGTATCGACCTGGTGGTTCAACCGGCCGACAACCGCCGCAAACGGATGCTGTTGGCGGACATGGATAGCACGATGATTGGCCAGGAGTGCATCGACGAACTTGCCGATGAGGCCGGTGTGGGCGCCCGGGTCAAGGAGATCACCGCGCGGGCCATGAACGGTGAGCTGGATTTCGAGGGCGCGCTGCGCGAACGTGTCGGGTTGCTCAAGGGACTCCCCGAAACCGTGATCGGGAAGGTGCTGGCCGAACGCATCACGCTGACGCCGGGTGGGCGCGAACTGATCGCCACGATGAAGGCGTCCGGTGGCTATACAGCGCTGGTTTCCGGGGGATTCACGGCCTTCACGTCTCAGGTGGCGGCGGATCTTGGCTTTGACGAGAACCGGGCGAACCTGCTGCTCGTCGAGGACGGCCGACTGACCGGCGAGCCAGCGGAACCGATCCTTGGCAAGGAGGCGAAGGTTGCCGCCCTGAAGGAAATCGCCGCGCGGCTCGGGATTTCTCCCGACGACGTGCTCGCGGTGGGCGATGGGGCCAACGACCTCGGCATGCTGCATCTGGCAGGTACCGGTGTGGCGCTTCATGCAAAGCCCAGCGTTGCTGCCGAGTGCGATATCCGGATCAACCACGGAGACCTGACAGCGCTGCTCTTCATCCAAGGCTATGCGGCCGAGGATTTCGTCGCAGC
The DNA here is from genome assembly GCF_001509585.1 of Tropicimonas marinistellae. GTDB lineage: Bacteria > Pseudomonadota > Alphaproteobacteria > Rhodobacterales > Rhodobacteraceae > Tropicimonas > Tropicimonas marinistellae. Next base: position 208,481 of record NZ_LNCI01000008.1, read on the forward strand.
ACGCTAGGTCCATGGCCGGCCGTTCCTCACGGAAATTTGTTTACAAAATTGTTAATTAACGGTTGTGCTAAATAAATGAATGTCGCAGGTTGGGCGTATGACACGCCTGACTGACACATTTGCCGCCCTTGCCGACGAAACCCGCTTTGCCATCGTGGAGCGCTTGCTTGAGGCCGGGGCACGTTCCGCCGGCGAGCTTGCGGATGTCGCGCCCATATCCGCGCCCGCGATCTCTCGCCATCTCAAGGTGCTGCGCGAGGCCGGTGTCATCGACCAGCGCGTACAGGGCAGCCGGCGGATCTATTCGGCCAATCCGGCGGCGATCCGGGCGATTTCAGACTGGACCGTTTCGCATCGCACCTTCTGGGAAGGTGGTCTCGAACGGCTCGCAAAGGCATTGAAGGAAGAGGAGACAGACAATGGAAACGCTTGAAGATGTCCGGCTGGAACGGGTTTTTCCGGTCAGCGCGGAAGTTCTATTCCGCTTCATCAGCACGCCGGAAGGGCTGACAAGTTGGTGGGGCCCGGAAGGATTGTCAGTGCCGGAGCACGACCTCGATTTCTCCCGCAAGGGGCCGTGGTTCTCTGTCATGGTCAATGGCGAGGGGCAACGTTTCAAGGTCTCCGGCCACGTGACTCACGTGGACCCGCCGAAGTCGGTGGGATTCACGTGGGCCTGGCATGACGACGCGGACCGCCGCGGTTTCGAAAGCCACGTGACCTTCACGGTGACGGAAACCGACCGCGGCGCGCATTTGGTCATCGACCACCGCGGCCTGCCGGACACGGAGGCCGCCGAGAACCACACGAAAGGCTGGACCTCGTCGCTCGTCAAACTCGAGCGCCTGGCTGTTTGACATCGGATTTTCCACGCATCTCAACAGGAAAGGAAATCGGGATGCCCAAGTATGTATTTGCCTATCATGGCGGAAAGAAACCAGAGAGCGCCGAAGAGGGTGCGAAGGTCATGGCGGAGTGGCAGGCCTGGTACGAAGGGATGGGCGCGTCCGTCGTGGATGGCGGGAACCCGGTCGGGAAATCCTATACTGTTCACTCCGGCGGTGTGGACGAGAATGGCGGCGCGAACCCGCTTTCAGGCTACACCCTGATCAATGCCGACGACTACGAATCCGCAATCGCCCACGCCAAGGGATGTCCAATGGTGAAGGACGGCAGCGGCTCGGTCGAAGTGGCTGAAGCGATCGACATGTAGATCAATCGAAGACGCCGGGCACCGGCTGCATCTGGCCGGTGTCCAGCCCGCGCCGGCTGAGGACACGCGGGTCGAGAAATCTCGTAACCTCGGGGTGGTGGCGTTCCAGAACACCCAATGCCACAAGAATAGCCGCAATGGCGCATTCGCTGGCGCGCGTTGTCCCGTCTTCGATCTTGACTGCCACGCCGAGTTGCCGCTCGGGCAGGATCGCGACGAAGAACCCTTCTGCGCCGGTCTTCACTGCGCCGGCACCGCGCAGGGCCCGCATTAGTTCGGTGCAGGCGCGTCCTTCGCCAGCCACGAGATCGGGGTGGGACATCATTGCAGCGACCAACCTTGCTTGCGCTGACTGCCGCGTCCCCATTCCCTCCCTTGCAGCGGCAAAACCGGCCATGGCGCGTGCGACACCGGTGAGCGTGGCGGCGAAATTCGGCGCCGAGCAACCGTCGATCCCGAAGCCGGGGCTGGTTTCTCCCGTGACCTCTTCCCATGTCGCCCGCACGGCACTCTGAACGAGGTGGCCTGGGTCGATATACTCCGGCCCCGCACCCATGTACTTGGTGAGGGTCAGAAAGCCACTGTGCTTGCCGGAGCAGTTGTTGTGCAGTTGGCAGGGGCGTTCGTCGGCGCATAGCAAGTGCTTCAATGCCGCCCGATCCTCCGGTTCCTGTGGGCCGCAGCGCAGATCGGCGTCCGAAAGACCGAGGTCCGCAAGCCAGCGGGCCACGCGAGATGTGTGGATCGCCGCGCCGCTGTGGCTGGCGCAAGCCAATGCGAGGTGTTCGGTACCGAGGCCCGCCGCGTCTGCCGCGCCGCTTTCCACCAACGGCAAGGCCTGGACCATCTTCGCAGAGGACCGCGGGAGGACGACCTTGTCGATATCGCCCCAGGCGCGAACGACCTCGCCACGGGCATTGCAGACAACCGCATTCCCCCGATGCACGGATTCGCGGAACCCGCCACGCCAGAATTCCACCATTTCCACCGCTGGCATTGGGCCGCTCCTCACGCAAAATTCCGCCGGGAGGGCTTCACCCGCCCGGCAAATCTGCGTTACCATGCGAGACAGCAGGTTGAAATTCCTTCCGCGATCCGAAGAGTCCCCAGCCAGGGACCGTACGCGGTAGATGTGAGGCAGAGACAGCTGGAGGCTGTGAACGACATGATTTCCCGGATTACGACCGGCGTACTGGCCGGTACCATGCTCTTTGCGGGCGCGGCGATGGCGCAGGAATCCACCAATCGCGTTGCCGCAAAGACGGATTGGAGCGTCTTCGTGGAGTCCGACCCCACGGAATGCTGGGGCGTTTCCTCGCCCAAGACAACGGTCAACACCAAGGACGGCAAGCCCGTGTCGGTGAATCGCGGTGACATTCTGCTCTTCGTAACCTACCGGCCCAACGTGTCCGGCGAGGTTTCGTTCACGGGTGGATATCCTTTCGCCGGTGGTTCGACCGTGACGGTAGAGGTCGGTGGTTCAAGCTATGAGTTGTTCACCGACGGCGAATGGGCCTGGCCGGCCTCGCCCGAAGATGACGCCAAGCTTGTGACGGCGCTGAAACGCGGCTCTGAAGCGGTGCTCACCGGGCGTTCGTCGCGCGGGACGACGACAAAGGATACGTTCTCCCTGATGGGTTTCACGGCGGCGATGGAAGAGGCGGAGAAGCGCTGCGCAGAGTGACGCTGGAAGCATCTGCCACGCGTTGCCTTGCCAAGACAGCCGACCCCGTCCTTACCGGGCGTTGCGATTGACGGTGCGCACGTCCCGGACCCACCTCGCTCAGAGATTGTCTTCGACGCGGAGCCCATGCGGAATTGCGTCGCGACCGTCCAGTATCAGATCGGCCACGACCTGAGACACCTTCGGCGCCATTCCGAAACCGATCTTGAAGCCCCCGTTCGCAACAAAATGCCCCGGGCGCTTTGGCCAATAGCCCAGCATCGGCGCACGGCTGCGCGCACGCGGACGCAGACCGGCCCATGTGCCGATGACCGGCGCAGTCGCGAGCGCCGGGCAGGCGGCCCGTGCACGTTCAACAACGGCGTCGATCTGTGAATCCGTCGTGTCCGGCTCCGTGAACTCGCGTTCGGTGGTCGATCCTATTGCAACCGTACCATCCATGTGCGGGATCGCATGGACCGAATCGGCGAGGTACTGTGGCGCATGTGGGCGGTCGAGTTGCAGCAGGGCTGCTTGCCCCTTGATCGGAACGCCGACCGTCTTCCCGAGATCCGCGCTCAGATCGGCCAAGCCCCAGTGCCCCGTCGCCCAGCGAACCGCTCCCTCGTCGTCGCCGTCGCCAAAAACGATCTCTCCCCCCAAGGCGGAAATCCCCGCCGCCAATGCCTTCGCGGCGTTGCGCGGGTGAAGCCGTGCGCTCAGCGTATCATGGATGAGCCAGCCGGTCGGACTGTGCGGCGCCCAGTCTCCGAATGTCTCTGACCGCACCACGGACCAACGCGCCTTGCCTTGCCAGAGCGTTTCGGCCTCTGTTCCGCGCGCGCGCGCCCGTTCCAACGCTGCGTCGTCGAGGATTGGCTGCAAACGCCCGCTGCGCAGGTAGCCCGGATCTTCGCCCGAGGTCGCGGCGACGTCGGCCCAGAATTTCTCGGCCATGACCAGGCTTTCGAACTGAAACGCCTTCTTCGGATTCCACAGTTCCGGCACATGCGGCGCCAGCGCACCGACCAGCCCGCCGGACGCGCCGGCCCCCAGTTTTTCCCGCTCTATCAACCGTATTTTCGCGCCACGACGGCACATCTCCCAGGCGCAGGCCAGGCCGAAAATGCCGCCGCCGCGCACGGTCACGTCGATCCTTGCCAAGACCTTTCCTCTCGCCCATGCTCCGCGCGTTTCAAGAGAGGTCTAGACCACGTGCAGATGAGTGACCAGATCGACCGACCGACCTGGCGGGCGGGCGACGTGCCGGTTTCGGCGCGGTTCGATGATCCCTACTACTCGCTGGAGGACGGTCTCGCGGAGACACGGCATGTTTTCCTTGCAGGAAACGACCTTCCAACGCGCCTTCGACCGGGTTTTTTCGTCGCGGAACTGGGTTTCGGCACTGGCCTGAACCTCCTCGCATTGGCCGAGTGCGCGTCTTCGGCCGGTGTGAGCGGCGTCCGGTATTGTGGCTTCGAGGCCTATCCGCTGCCACGAGAAGATCTGACCCGTGCGCTCGCAGCGTTCCAGACGCTTTCGCCATGGCGCGACGCGCTCCTGGACGTGTGGAACCCGGATGGCTTTGAGGCGGTGGTCGGGCCAGTGGAGGTTCGGATGATCCGCGGCGATGCCCGTGCCACCTTGGCCACATGGGACGGCGCGGCGGACGCGTGGTTCCTCGATGGCTTTGCCCCGGCGCGGAATCCGGAGCTCTGGGAAGCAGGCTTGATGGCAGAGGTCGGCCGCCACACGCGGCCGGGTGGCAGTTTCGCCACCTACACGGCTGCCGGTGCCGTCCGCCGCGCGCTGGCCGCGGCCGGATTTGCCGTGGAACGACGCCCGGGGTTCGGCCGGAAGCGTCACATGAGCGTCGGGCGTCTCGAAGGATGACGACGCAGACCGCCAACCCGCGTCTTGGCGTGCTGCTGATGGTGGTGACGACCTTCGTCTTCGCCGTGCAGGACGGTATCTCGCGTCATCTGGCGGGAGAGTACAACGTCCTCATGGTGGTGATGATCCGCTACTGGTTCTTCGCGGCATTCGTTCTCACGGTCACGTCGCGGCGGGCCGGCAGTCTGCGGGCCGCGGCCGCCACACGGCAACCGCTGCTGCAGATCGGGCGCGGCGTCCTGCTGGCGCTGGAAATCGTCGTTACGGTGCAGGCGTTCGTATTGCTGGGTCTGGTTGAGGCGCACGCGATTTTTGCTTGCTATCCGCTGATCATCGCGGCGTTGTCGGGGCCGTTCCTGGGGGAGCGCGTCGGGTGGCGGCGATGGCTGGCCATCGCGGCGGGGTTCGTCGGCATTCTCGTCATTTTGCAGCCGGGACGCGCAGTGTTTTCCCCCAATGCCCTCTACGCCCTCGTGGCGGCGCTCATGTTCGCGCTCTACGGCCTTTTGACCCGTTTCGCGGCACGTCTGGACAAATCGGCGACAAGTTTCTTTTGGACGGGTGTCGCGGGGGCTGTCGTCATGACCATCGCGGGAGCCGCCCATTGGGAGCCGATGAGCGGTGCCGACTGGGGGTGGATGGCAACGCTGTGTCTGACCGGTGCGCTCGGACACTACATGCTCATTCGCTGCTACGAAGTTGCCGAGGCGAGTGCGGTGCAGCCCTTCGCGTACCTTCAGCTCGTCTTCGCGAGCACGATCGGCTTTGCCGTGTTTGGCGACCGTGTGGAACCGAATGTCGTCCTTGGAGCGGTGATTGTCATCGGTGCGGGGCTGTTTACGCTCTGGCGCGAGCGTGTGAAGCGCTGACTGCGCTCGCGGCGTGCCGCACCAGACGATCCTTGTCAGTTCGGAAATGGCGCCGCCGGCGGTCTCCCGCCCCCGGGTCAGCGCCGCATGCGGCTTGACCGGTGTTGGGCCGGGCTGCGCCATGGGCGCAGATGCACTTGGGCGACCGTCGCGACGGTCTCCGGAGCTTTCGACGGGCTCAGCCCTTGCGGAGAAACTCTGTTATTTCCACCGGGCCGGGGTCTGTCTTGTTCGACAGCCGCGCGCGGTAAACGATGATGCTCTCTGCAACTCGCATCACGTAGTTTCTCGTCTCTCGGAACGGGATCATCTCAACCCAGTCGACCACGTCCACTTTCTCAGTGCGCGGATCGCCAAACCGCGCAACCCAATCCACGGATCTGCCCGGCCCTGCGTTATATCCGGCCGAAACCAGGACCGGCGCGTCGCCGAACACCTCCAGCAGTCCCGCCAAGTAGGCGGTTCCGAGGGTGACATTGTAAGCGGGATCCCGCGTCAGCCCGTCGCGGTCATACGGAACGCGCAATTCCGCCGACACATCACGGGCAGTGCCGGGCATGATCTGCATCAATCCGCGAGCGCCGGCCGGGCTCACGACGACCGGGTCGAATTCGCTTTCCCGGCGGGCGATGGCGAGCGCGAATTCGGTTGGCACTGGCAGCTCGTGTTGCAGCAATGGGCTGAGCGGGAAATAGGCGTCAGGAAGGATGACGCCGCTGCTTGCGGCGCGCTTGCCAACCATCAATGCGATATGGGTTTCACCCTTGTCTAGCAGGAGCCTTGCAAGTGCGCCGACGTCCTGCCGAGGCAGGCCCTCTGCGAGATGCGTGAAGAAGCGTTCGGCCAACACGGCATCACCGGCTTCCAAAAGCAGGAGCCCCGCCGTCAGCACCGAATTCTGGTGCAGATTGCTGGCCTCGATGTCCGGGAACTCTTCCCCGCCTGCGAGACCCGGATCAAGCGGCAGGCCGGCCGCTTCCGCCGCCAGAAGTCCATAGTAGCTCGTTTGATATTTCGCGCCCTCGGCGAAAGCAGCGGTGGCGCCCTCTGAGTTGCCGAGGTCGGCCAATGCCCGCCCGCGCCAGTATCCCGCACGTCCCAAGCTGATCGGGGTACGCACTGCGGCCGCAAACCGATCGAAATGCAGCAGGGCCAGTTCGGGGTCGTCGAGAAACCGCAACGCAATGAATCCCGCCAGCCACTCAAGATCGGCGAAATGGGATCCTTCCACGAGGAAGTGCTGGCTGGCCAGCGAATACGCTTCTGCCGGCTTTTTTTCCCGCAGGAGGCGCCGTGAATAGATCCGGCGCCAGTTCGCCCACTTCTCCGGGCGGCCAAGCGCGTCCGGTGTCGTTGATCGCGCCGCCATCAATGCGATGGCATCCTCGCTGCGTCCTTTTCGGACGCGCCAGTTAAACCGCTCGTATGCGAGTCCCGCGTCCCCCGACAGCGCCTCGGGCACGGCTTCTATTCGTGAATCCACGCCTGGGGCTTGTGCGGCGAGAGCCAGGCGCGCCTCCGCCAGTTTCTGCCAGCCTTCGGGCACGCGAGGCAACATCCGACGCGCGGCATTGATCTCGCCCTGCCACAACAGATCGTCGAGACGCGCGGTGTGGTGCTGTCGAAGCAAGTCCCGGAACAGACCAAGTAGCACGTCTTCCGTTTCGGGTGACAGCGTGCGTGTGCGCCAGGCCAAAACGGCAACCGCCTCGGCGTCTCCCTGATGACCCATGGCCAGATGCGCCTGCACCAACCTGACAACGCCGGTGCCTGTCTGCGGCAATCTCTCCTCGAAATACGCAAGAACCTCCTTCGGTTCCGCGTCTTCCGGGATCGATCCCTCGCCACGGGTGTGCATCAGCGGCAGGCCCGGCCAATCCGGTCGCCTGGCAAGGAAATCGCGATACGCATCGAATGGTGCCTGTCCGCCCTGCCGCAATCGGTGCCATTCAACGAGATCACGCCCGATCTCGCCGGCCGGACGGGCCGCCAGGGAAGCCCCACGCCAATTCTGCGCGGGTATCTGCGCGAGTGCTGCGGCCAGAGCTTCGCCCTGCGTCGATTGGGCCGCCGCGCCCTGCAGCGGAAGCCAGAGGGTCAGAAATGCGAGGAGGAGACGTCCCAAGTGCGCGATCCGGGTTCGGGAAGGGTAAAGCGGGTCCGAAAGACCCTAGCCATCACACCGGCGTGCGCAACTCACAAACTTGGCAAGTTCGACAGGTACCTATAGGGTCCGCCGCGTTTTGTACGAAGCGACTCGGCCATCCCGGCCGCCACGGACGCGCGGAATCGCGCGGGAAACGGAGGAAATCATGTTCAAAGGCTCAATTCCCGCTCTGGTCACGCCGTTCAAGGACGAGAAACTGGACCTTGGCGCAATCGATGCGCTGGTGGAATGGCAAATAGGGCAGGGCAGCAACGGATTCGTGCCCGTCGGAACAACCGGCGAGAGCCCGACGCTCAGTCACGCCGAGCACGGCGAGGTTGTGGCGCGCGTGGTCAAGGCGGCCGCTGGGCGGGTGCCGGTCATCGCTGGCGCGGGGTCGAACAACACTGCCGAAGGCGTCGAACTGATCCGGCATGCCGAATCCGTCGGGGCCGATGCCGCTCTGGTTGTCACACCCTACTACAACAAGCCGACGCAAGAGGGGCTCTACGCGCATTTCAAGGCGATGCACGACGCCTGCGGTTTGCCGATCATCATCTACAATATTCCGGGCCGGTCGGTGATCGACATGTCCCCCGCCACGATGGGTCGCCTGGCAGAACTCCCGCGCATCGTCGGCGTGAAGGATGCGACCGGCGACGTCACGCGGGTGAGCAAGCAGCGGCAGACCTGCGGAGCGGATTTCGTCCAACTCTCCGGTGAGGATGCCTCGGCGCTTGGTTTCAATGCCCACGGCGGTCAGGGATGTATCTCGGTCACTGCGAATGTTGCGCCGAAGCTATGCGCCGAATTCCAGGCCGCGACTCTCGCTGGTGACTACGCCACGGCGCTCGAATACCAGGATCGCTTGATGCCGCTGCACACCGCGGTGTTCCTGGAGCCGGGTCTTGCCGGCGCCAAGTATGGGCTGTCGCTGCTCGGCAAGTGCTCCGAAGAGGTTCGGTTGCCGTTGGTCGGCCTGTCGGAAGCCACCAAGACCGCCATCAATGACGCCATGGTCTTTGCGGGTCTGATCGACTGAATCGCCGCAGAGCTACTGCACGCGCCGTGAAAGGTATTTCGCGGCGCGCGTTCCCTTTCAAGGAGACGGTCGATGGAGGTTGTAGCCGGGGGGGGCCTCTGCGGTGATATCCGGTTTGAAGCGTTGGGGCAGCCGCTTCGCGTCGGTATCTACCACTGTCTCGAATGCCGCAAACACCACGGTGCAGTGATTTATGCGGCAGCGGTGTTCCGGGCTGTGAATGTCACGGTCCGGGGTGAAACCCGGAGCTTCAACGGCCGGCATTTCTGCCCACGGTGCGGTTCATCCGTCTTTGCGCGGAGTGGCGAAGACATCGAAGTTCACCTAGGCAGCTTTGACGAAACCGACCGGTTCATACCGACCTACGAGCTTTGGGCGACCCGCCGCGAAAGCTGGTTGCCCGCGTTCCCCGTCCGCTCCTACGAGAGGGATCGCGACGAGAATCGTCCGTCCGAGACGTAACCGGCGGTACGGGACCGCCAGGATTCCTGTTGTTTTGCGTCGTCACGGTCGACCGGGTTCAATCGCGCTTGGAACTTGCCCGGCGAACGCCTATATCCGGCGCCGATGGCCAAACCGAAGGACAATCCGAACTACAAGGTGATCGCCGAGAACAGGCGGGCACGCTACGACTACGCGATCGAGGACGATCTTGAGTGCGGTATCGCGCTGACGGGATCCGAGGTGAAGAGCCTGCGCACCGTATCGGCCAATATCGCGGAGAGCTATGCGGCCGTCGAGGAAGGCGAATTGTGGTTGGTCAACAGCTACATCGCGCCTTACGAGCGCGCCATGTTCGGTCACGAAGAGCGCCGTCGGCGCAAGCTACTCGTTTCGCGCAAGGAACTCTCCCGGTTGTGGAACGAAACGCAGCGGAAAGGCATGACCCTTGTTCCACTGGTGCTCTATTTCAACCACAAGGGCATCGCGAAGCTGAAGATCGGTATCGCCAAGGGCAAGAAGACGCAGGACAAACGCGCGACAGAGGCAAAGCGGGACTGGAACCGTCAGAAGCAGAGGTTGTTGCGGCACGGCGAATGACGCCGTTGCGCAGTACCAGCTTTCTGCGTGCACTGGATTGGCCAAACATCGTTGGGAGTTGTGGGATTTTTGCGCTAGGATCGGATTGTACCGATCCCATAAATTCGTGCGTTCTTCACAAAAATCCTTTCGGAAGTGGACTCCCATGGAACTCCTTATCTCTCTGCTTTCCGGTGCGGCCGGTGGCAATATCGCAGGCGCTCTGCTCAAGAACCAAAGCCTCGGAACCCTCGGCAATTCGATCGCCGGTATACTCGGCGGTGGAATCGGTGGTCAGATCCTGTCCATGCTCGGCGCCACGGGGGCCGCGGCAGACGCGGCCGGTGGTGGTCTCGACCTCGGCAGCATCCTCGGCTCGGTGGCCTCGGGTGGGGTCGGTGGTGGCGTGCTCATGGTAATTGTCGGCATCATCAAGCAGATGATGGCCAAGTCGTAGCAACACGCGTGTGGCCGGCCCTGCAAAACTGGCATGGCCGGGCCGCCCCGGGTTTGGCTTGCGTCCCGGCGCTGCCGAAGGTAGCCCTTTCTGACGACATGCGCGTATGGAGGGGCGGATGTACAAGGACGATCCCAGGACGCTCGTCAGCACCGCGTGGCTGGCAGCACATCTGAACGATCCGGATCTCAGGGTTCTGGACGCATCCTGGTACCTGTCCGCCATGAACCGGGATGCGCGAGCGGAGTACGAGGCGAGCCACATCCCCGGCGCCCGTTTCTTCGATATCGACGAGATCAGCGACAACAGGTCGGAACTTCCGCATATGGTTCCACCGGCGGAAAAGTTCATCAGCCGGATGCGAAAGCTCGGCGTTGGCGATGGGCACCAGGTTGTCGTTTATGACGGGTTGGGCCTTTTTTCGGCGGCTCGTGTGTGGTGGCTTTTCCGCCTGATGGGGCATTCCGACATTGCGGTGCTCGATGGTGGATTCCCGAAATGGTCGGCCGAAGGGCGACCGGTTGAGGATGTGCCGCCAGTCATTCGAGACAGGCACATTACGGTCCGGCGACAAGCGCATATGGTTAAGGACGTCACGCAGGTTGCCCGGGCCGTCAAGCTCCGGGACTGGCAGATCGTCGACGCCCGCAGCCCCGAGCGTTTCCGAGGAGAGGAGCCGGAGCCGCGTCCTGGCCTGCGGTCAGGGCATATCCCGGGATCTTTCAACGTTTATTGGGCCGACCTTGTGAACGACGACGGTACGGTAAGGCCGCCGGCGGAGCTGCGTCAGCTGTTCACGGCGGCCGGCATGGACATTGAGCGCCCGGTGATAACGACCTGTGGTTCCGGCGTGACGGCCGCGGCGCTCAGCCTCGCGCTCGCCCTGTTGGGGAATTCGCAAACGGCGGTCTACGACGGATCGTGGTCGGAGTGGGGCATGTATCCCGATCTGAAAGTGGAAACCGGATGAGCGTGACACCGGCCGGAACGGAGCTTCGATATACGGTCACGTGGCTGGAGATGGCAGAGCCGCCGACCTACGCTTGGCCGGTCCAGCCCGCGGGCGCACCGGCCTCCCTGCTCAAGGCGGAAGAACCTCCTGTCTGGTTCTTTCTCGGTCTCTACGATGCGGTCGGTCGAGATTACGCTTGGGAGGACATGCATGATCGCAGCGAGGACGACCTCGCGCGCTGGCTGTCGCACCCGGATACGGCACTCTACACGCTCATGCACAAGGGATGGCCGCACGGGTTCTTCATGCTCGATCATCGCAAGCCCGATGTTTGCGATTTGGCCTATTTCGGGCTCGTTCCGCAGGCGATTGGCCGTGGTCTGGGCCGGTTTTTGCTGCAGAGTGCGGTTCTCACGGGGTGGTCCCGAGAGGGCGTCAGCAAGATGACGCTGAATACCAACACGCTCGATCACCCCCGTGCGCTCGGCCTCTACCAGCGCTGCGGATTCGTGCCGGTGCGCCGAAGCGATCACTCGCGGGTACTGAAACGTCCGCTCGACAGCAGTCGCGTCCCCACCTGAGCCCGGACATGTTCGAGAACCACGTCGCGCCGCCACCTGACCCGATCCTGCGGGTAATGAAGGAGTTCGCTGACGATCCGCGCCCGGAGAAGATCGACCTCGGTGTTGGCGTCTATCGGACTCCTGACGGACGAACGCCGGTCATGCGCGCGGTCAAACTTGCGGAACGACGGTTGCTGGAGAGCCAGACGAGCAAAGGCTACGTGGCGCTGGCGGGTGACTCAGGGTTTCACGACGCGCTGCGCAACCTGGTTCTGGGGGATTGTGTGCACGCCAGTCGGATCGCGGCGCTCGCCACGCCGGGCGGAACGGGTGCCGTCCGCCACGCATTCGAATTGGTGCGCAGCATTCGCCCGGAAGCCAGGGTCTGGGTTCCCGACCCCACGTGGCCCAACCACGAGGCAATTCTCGAAACGTTGGGGATGCCCTGGCGGCGGTACAAGTACTATCGGCCTGAAACGGGCGCGCTCGACCGGAGCGGCTTGCTATCGGATCTTGCCACGGTTCGCGAGGGCGATATCGTTCTGCTCCACGGATGCTGTCATAATCCAACGGGTGCCGATCTGGTCCTGCCTGCGTGGGAAGATATTGCGTCGGTGCTGGCCAGCCGAGGCGCCGTTGCGATGGTCGACCTCGCCTACCAGGGTTTCGGCGAGGGTCTGACGGAGGACGTTGCCGGCCTGCGTCTGCTCTGCCGGCAGGTTCCGGAAGTCCTGATCACGGTTTCCGCGTCGAAGAATTTCGGCCTCTACCGGGATCGCGTGGGGCTGTTGCTTGTGCAATGTACGACGCCTGAGGCCGCTGAAGCGGTGCAAGGGAGCCTCGCGTGGCTCAATCGCCAGTCCTACGCCTTTCCTCCGGACCACGGTGCGCGGGTGGTCACCGAGATCCTGTCGGATCCGGACCTTCGCGCGGTCTGGGAGGGGGAGTTGACGGAAATGCGCACCGGCGTCATCGGGTTGCGCCGTGCGCTGGCCGATGCTTTGGCTGACGATTTCGGCTCCGACCGGTTTGGCTGGCTGCGTGCCCAAAATGGCCTGTTCTCCCGACTGCCGGCGACATCCGAGCACGTGGCCGCCCTTCGACGCGACCATGCGCTCTACGTGGTTGGAGACGGACGCATCAACGTAGCGGGGTTGACGCCGGACACGATCGTACCGGTCGCGCGGGCGATCGCGTCAGTTCTGGGCTGATCGCAGCGGATTGCGTTTCTTCCAATCGTGTCGCGAATTCCAATGGCACCACGCGCCGTGGCCGAAAAGGAATATTTGCCGCATACCTTATGGATTGACCGGCAACGCGGCGTGACGCAACCCTCAATCGGCAATGCCTCCCAAACCCAACTGGAGATATCCGATGGACATCGAAACGACTCCGACTGGCGACTTGGAGACCTGGACGGTCGAGGAAGTGGCCAAGGCGTTCCGCGCTGGAGAAATCGTCCTGATCGACGTGCGTACGATTCAGGAATACGCCTTCGAGCATATTCGTGGCGAACTGCTATTGCCGCTTCCCTTCCTGGAACCTGAGCGGTTGCCGTCTCAGGACGGCAAGAGGATCGTGTTCCACTGCGGGTCCGGTGTCCGTTCCGAGAAGGTCGCGCGAATGGCACTGGCTGCGGGAATCACGCCAGTGGCGCACATGCAGGGCGGTTTTGCGGCGTGGAAACAGGCGAACGAAGCCTACATGGGCACTGACATAGCCACCGGGAATTCGGTGCGCGTACCTGGAAAGGACGGCTGACTACCACAGCATCATGCAGAATAGAAAAGGCCCCGGGCGCGATGCGTCCGGGGCCGAGGCTGACAGGAAGGAGGATCAGCCTTTTGCGAATTCGGGGTAGGCTTCCATCCCCAGTTCCGCCATGTCGAGGCCGGTGATCTCGTCTTCTTCCGGCACGCGGATACCCATGGTGGCTTTCAGGATGAACCAGACCACGGCCGAGACCACGAAGACGAAGACGCCGACAATGATGATCGAGATGATCTGACCGAAGAACGAGGCGTCCGAGTTGGTCAGGCAGACCGCCAGGGTGCCCCAGATCCCGCAAACCAGGTGGACCGGGATGGCGCCGACGACGTCGTCGATCTTCATCTTGTCGAGCATCGGCACGGCGAAGACGATCAGTACGCCGCCCACGGCACCGATCAGCGTGGCAGCCCCGAGCGAGGGCGTCAGCGGCTCGGCGGTGATGGAAACCAGGCCGGCCAGAGCGCCGTTCAGCACCATGGTGAGGTCGACCTTGCCGTACATGACCTGGGTCATGATCAGAGCGGCAATGGCGCCACCGGCAGCCGCCGTGTTGGTGTTGGCGAAGATCCGCGACACGTCGGCAGCATCACCAACGGTGCCCATGGCGAGCTGCGAGCCGCCGTTGAAACCGAACCAGCCGAGCCACAGGATGAACGTGCCAAGCGTGGCGAGCGACAGGTTCGAACCCGGATACGGATGCACGCGGCCATCCTTGTACTTGCCAATACGCGGGCCGAGGATCAGGGCACCTGCAAGAGCGGCCCAGCCACCCACGGAGTGCACAACGGTCGAACCGGCGAAGTCGAGGAAGCCGTACTGGCTGTCGAGGAAGCCGCCGCCCCACTTCCAGGAGGCCTGGATCGGGTAGATCAGCGCGGTCAGGACGATCGTGAAGATCAGGAAGGGCCACAGCTTGATGCGCTCGGCCAGCGTGCCCGAAACGATCGAGGCCGTGGTCGCACAGAACATCAACTGGAAGAAGAAGTCGGAGCCGGTCGAGGCGTAGCCATAGTCGTCGGCAGCGTCGCGGCCGATTCCAACGGCTTCAAGAACGGCAGGCCCGAATGCGCCCAGGTAGCCGCCGGTTTCGTCCGATCCGATGCTCCAGCTGCCGAGCGGGTACATCAGGTTGTAGCCGATCAGGTAGTAGAAGATCGCGGCCAGCGAGAACAGTGCAACGTTCTTGGTGAGCTGCATCGTCACGTTTTTCTGACGAACCAGACCGGCTTCAAGCATCGCGAAGCCCGCAGCCATCCACATCACCAGGAAGCCGCCGATCAGGAAAAGCAGAGTGTTAAGGATGAAGATGCTGTCCGTGGACGCATCCACGCCCGGAACCGCTTCTTCCTGCGCAAGAGCAATCGCTGGCAGCGCAATGGCGGCCCCGGCGATCGCAGGAATGAACTTGTTGAGTTTCATGTCTCGTATGTATCCCCTGTCCCGAACGCTTCAGAGCGCGTCGTCGTTGGTTTCGCCCGTCCGAACGCGCACCGCCTGGTTCACGTCGAGGACGAAGATCTTTCCGTCGCCGATCTTGTCGGTCTTTGCTGTCTTTTGGATCGTTTCGACCACCTGGTCGGCCATCGCGGCGTTGACCACGATCTCCAGCTTGACCTTGGGCACGAAGTTCACGGCATATTCCGCACCGCGATAGATCTCGGTGTGGCCGGACTGAGACCCGAAGCCCTTGATCTCTGTCACCATCATGCCGCGGACGCCGATAGCGGTGAGCGCCTCGCGCACCTCCTCGAGCTTGAACGGCTTGATTGCTGCAATGATGAGTTTCACTTTGCTCCCCTTCCTATTAGCCGGGGCGGAGGTCCCCGGCGGGTGTACGCAGTGAGACAGCAGGCGGAAGGCCGGAGGTTCAAGGAATCGAAGGGTTCATTGGCAGGCAGAATCGACCCAATTTGCACAATTTTTGCACAAATGGCCCACGCAGCCTAATTTTTGAGCAGCAGTGAAACGGCCGTTGACGACCTCACCTCTCCCATTCATCCGGAATCCACGGTATCAAGTCGAAAACGAGCAGGCATCAAGCACAGAGGCGCCCATGAGCACCAAAGGCGGAAAACGCCCGGTCCTTCGGGCCGACAAGCGCCCTACCAAGGCGAAATCGCGCGGCAAAACGACGAAGCGCGCAGTCAAGACCGCGGATGCGACGAAACGGAAGCCGGCCGCGCGGAAGTCGCGCCGAAACGCAAGCTCGCGCCGTCGTCGGGGTCCGATCGGCTGGATTACAGGCTTGTTTGCGTTCGTTTTTGGCCTGATCTGGAGCCTGACCTGGCGGTCTGGCCTGGTATTTGCGCTGATTCTCGCCGGTGCGGTGCTGTATTTCTATGCACAGCTACCGCCCTTCACCGAATTGATCGACGGCCGCACGCGTGGTTCCGTCACGCTGATCGACCGCGAGGGGGATGTCTATGCGTGGCGCGGTGAGCAATTCGATTCGATCACCGATATTCACCAGGTGTCGGGACACTTGAAGAATGCCGTGGTCGCAACGGAAGACCGGCGATTCTATTGGCATCTTGGCGTCAGCCCCCGTGGCGTGGCATCGGCGATCAAGATCAACCTGAGCGAGGGCCGGGGCGCGCTGTCCGGGCACGGCGGCTCCACGCTCACCCAGCAAACGGCAAAGCTCCTGTGTCTTGGAGTGCCCTATGATGCCCGCACGTGGGAGACGGAGGCGGCCTATGAGGCCGACTGCCGCCGCACGACAATCTGGCGCAAGGTGAAGGAAGCCATCTACGCCATGGCGCTGGAAGCGAAGTACACCAAGGACGAGATCCTGGTGATCTATTTCAACCGAGCCTATCTCGGAGCGTCTGCGCGCGGTTTCGAGGCAGCCTCGCAACGCTATTTTGGCGTTCCGGCTGCACAGCTTGACCCTGCCCAGGCGGCAATGCTTGCAGGGCTTCTGAAAGCGCCGACACGCTACGCGCCGACCAACAACCTTCAACGCTCCCAGGACCGCGCCGACACGGTGGTTAAGCTGATGTACGATCAGGGCTATATCAGCGCGGCCGAACGTGACGCTGCCTGGAACCATCCGGCGACACTGAGCGAGGCGGCAGAGGCCAACGCGGGCGGCTACTTCGCCGACTGGGTGATGGACACTGGCCCCAACTACCTTACCCGCGATACGACAGAGGACGTCCTGCTCTTCACGACGCTCGACCAGCGTATTCAGGAAGCCGCAGAGGGCGCTATGCGCGACATCTTCGAGAGCAAGCTGAAGGAAGGCTCCGAAGCGCAGGCCGCAATCGTGGTGATGTCCGCCGACGGCGCGGTGCGTGCGATGGTCGGCGGGCGGGAGACACAGGTTTCGGGCGCGTTCAACAGGGCAACGATGGCCAAGCGCCAAACCGGATCGTCCTTCAAACCCTTTGTCTATGCTGCCGCAATGGATCTCGGCTTCACACCGTTGGCAACGGTTGTGGACGAGCCCTACTGCGTCGATGTTCCCGGCTCCGGACCGTATTGCCCGAAGAACTACAGCCGCGATTTCAAGGGGCGCGTGACGCTCACGGCGGCCCTGCAGGACAGTTTGAATATCCCGGCGGTGAAAGTCTCCGAGGCCGTCGGCCGGGAAAACGTGCGCAAGATCGCAAGCGACTTCGGGATCGACAACGAACTGGCCGCAGGCCCGGCACTGGCGCTCGGCGTGTCCGAGTCGACGCTGCTGGAAATGACCGGCGCCTATGCCGGCATCTTGAACGGTGGCCGCGCCGTCACCCCCTATGGGCTCAACGAGCTGCGGATTCAGGGCGACGACGACCCGCTGATGGGGCAGGGCGGCGGCTTTGGCGAGCGTGTCGTAACCGATCAGGCCGCGCGGTATCTTGTCTATATGATGAGCCGCGTCGTTGATGCCGGCACCGGGCAACGCGCGAATCTGGGGGAACGCCCAGCGGCGGGCAAGACCGGCACGACGCAGGCGGCGCGCGATGCGTGGTTCATCGGTTTCACTGCAGACTACGTCACGGGCGTCTGGATGGGGTATGACGACAACACGCCCCTGACCGGCGTAACCGGAGGCGGATTGCCGGCGGAGATCTGGAAGGAGGCGATGGTACGAATTCACGAAGGCATGCCAGTTACGCCGCTGCCCATGACCGTGCCGACCGCCGCCATGGCACAGGCCAGCACGCCGCCCCGCTACGAAGGCAGTTCGACTGCAGCGCGCAGCGGCGGCTCCGGTCAGGCCCGTCAGCAGCCGGCGCGGTCAGACAACCTCGCAGAGCGCGTGTTGCAGGACGTTTTGGGGATATTCGGGCGCGGGAACTGATTGCAGCAGGCGATCAGACCCAGTCACTTCATTGGTGGCCGGGCGCGGAAACGTGTTGGTCCAGGAAGACGGCGTTGCCGTCGGGGTCCCGCACCAGCAGGCTCGCCGGCCCCGTTGCATCCGGATCCGTTTCTGACTCGATTGCGATTCCCTGCGCCAATAACCGCGTCTGAATCTCCCGGATGTCGGTGAAATCCGGGTCGGGAGTCTCCTCGTTCAGCCAGCCAGGGTTGAAGGTCAGCATATTGCCCTCGAACATTCCCTGGAACAGGCCGAGCGTGCAGCCGCCGTTGCGAAGGATGATCCACCCCTCCTCGGGGGCGCCTGCCACCTGTGCAAAGCCCAGGGCCTCGTAGAACGCACGTGAGGCCGGGAGATCGGCCACGCTCAAACTCATGGAAAATGCGCCCAGTTTCATCTCTCGCTCCCGTGGGGACGGTCCGTCTTGCCCAACGCTCCGGGCCTAGCTGATCGATTGGAGATCCTTCGTGAGTGCGCCGAGGTTCCCGCCCCTGCGATCGAGCATCGCCCCGATTTCAGTACGTTCGGTGAGCAGCATGTTTACGCCCTCAATGAACATGTTGAAGAACTTGCTCTTGCCCGAACGGTCCGAGACGAGGAACGTGACCTCGAAGGGATCTTCTCCGCGCAGATACGCAGTTGTGCTGACCTCGACGAAGCTCTTCACGGGTTTCGCACCGTTCACTTCCAATCGTCCGCCAATGAACTCGCGGAATCGTTTCCCATATTTCCGGGAGATGTAGCCCGTGAACGCCTTGGTGTAGGCATTGAGCTCTGCCGAACTGGCGGAACGTGCAGTCGCACCAAGCGAATACCGGGCAATGGTTGGAACATCGGCGTAGCGCAGAAAGATCTTCTCGAAATCGCGATACATCGCGCTCTCGGATTTGCCGGAGGCAATCACCTTGTTGATGTCGGCCACCAGCGCATCTACCAGCTTCTGCGCGTTTCCGGTTGTCAGGGCAAATGCCGGAAAGGGAAGCGCGGCAACTGCGATGCCGCCAACGAGACCGCTCAGCGTTTTTCGCCGTGAGATGTCATTCCGCGTCAATGTCGTCACCATAAAGTTCCTCGTAGGGGTCAAAATAGTCTTCCTCGGCAACCTCGCCACGTGACATCTCGAATCGCCGGTTCTGCAGATAGACCAGCCGGGTTTGCGCGTAGCTATCGGCCGAGTCGTAGAGTAGTGAATCGACGGTCTCCGCGTATCGCACACGATCGGTGGCCTCGCCCGCCCAGGTGAATCCGTTGGCCGCGAGATTCTGTGGCCACGGGAAGATATACCACAGCGGATTTCCCACGAAGTCCACGGCCATTCCGACCGTGTCACGCTGAGTTGACGGGCCAATGACCGGCAACTCCTGGTACGTGCCTTCAGGTACGCCCCAGACGTGCAGGGTTTCGCCGAAGTCGGTATCGATCTCCGGCAAGCCGGCCGCGCGTGCGACGTCGATCAGTCCGAAAATCCCGATCGTGGAGTTGATTCCCAGCCGGAGCGTATTGTGTGCCGCGTCACCCGGGCGCACTTGCAACAAGCTGTTTGCGATGCGGCGCGGGTTGTCGAGATTTGCGCCGAAGTTCGCCAGGGCGATGAGTGCGGGACTTACCGGCGCCAAAGGTGCGTCGGCGACAGGCGCTGCCGGAGCCACCTCTGGTGCCAGTGCCTCAGGTTCCGTCTCGTCGATCTCGGGAAGGGCAGCGCCGCCACCCTCCGCTACGTCGCCACCACCGAGGATCTGTTCGTCCAGCCGCTTGTTGAACGCGTGAATCTCGCGGTTGCGCGCCTCGTTCGGGTCGTTGATTTCGGTTGGTATGGCCGCCGGTCCGCAAGCCGTCAGAGCGACCAGCGCCGACAACAAACCGATTGCACTGAATGGGCGCCGGCAATATCCCGTCTGTGAGACCAGTGGTGTTGTCAAAGACTTCATCCTATTTTGCCATCCGAACCCTGCCCCGAATTCGCCGGCCCGATGTCGGTGCAACCTAGCGGCGGGCAGGATGGGTGACAACCGGCGGGAACCGAGGAGAGCGGCAACAATGCGCGCAGCGGAAACCAGAGCGGGGCGGATGGAACTTCAGGAGGCGCGGGCGAAGAGCCGCAACCTCTTCGGAGCGGCCTTTCTCTTCTCGATATTCGTAAACCTGTTGATGCTGACGGGTCCGCTTTACATGTTGCAGGTTTACGACAGAGTGTTGGGGTCACGCTCGGTCGAGACGCTGCTCGCGCTCACCGTGCTCGTTGCCTTTCTCTACATGATGATGGGTATTCTTGACTATGCCCGTGGCCGCGTGATGGCCCGTGCCGGTGCGCGTTTCCAGACATTGCTCGACAGTCGCGTCTTTTCCGCGGTGCTGCGAAGCGAAACGGGTCGGCCGGGAGCAGAAGTCGCGCAGACGGGCCTGCGTGATCTGGAGATCGTGCAGCGGTTCCTCTCCTCGCCGGCGCTGTTGGCGTTCTTCGACATGCCCTGGACGCCGATATTCCTGCTGGCGATCTTTGTCTTCCACACGTGGTTGGGCGTGCTCGCCGTCGTGGGCGGCGCGACGCTCGTCTGCGTGACGCTTCTCAACCAGTGGTTGACGCGTCAGCCGGCGCTGGAAGCCGCTGGCATGAATCAGCGCGCCGAGCGGATGTCGGACCAGATGCGCGACGAGGCCGAGGCGATCGAGGCGCTCGGGATGCGTGGCGCCACGTTTGACCGTTGGCAGATGGCCCGTGGCCGGGCCGTCGATCAGCAACTCGCGGCCTCCGACCGGGCCGGGGCATTTACCGCAACGACGAAATCGCTGCGGCTCTTCCTGCAATCGGCGATGCTCGGTCTGGGTGCGTACCTCGTGTTGCAAGGGGAATTGTCCGCAGGCGCGATGATCGCCGGTTCGATCCTGCTCGGCCGGGCGCTGGCGCCGGTAGAACTTGCGATTGGACAATGGGAACTGCTGCAGCGCGCCTCACGCGGCTGGCAGAACCTTGCTCAGCTACTGTCGGATATCCCGCCGGAGATCCAGCGCACGCCGCTTCCGAAACCGGCGGCACGGCTGGAAGGGCAGCAGGTCACCGTCGTCCCGCCGGGCGAACATCAGGCTTCGCTTCGGATGGTCAGCTTCACCCTGCCGCCGGGCAAGGCGCTCGGCGTGATTGGCCCATCCGGATCGGGCAAGACGACGCTGGCGCGGGCGATCATCGGAGTCTGGCGCTGCGCAGGCGGCAAGATCCGTCTCGATGGCGCGGCGCTCGATCAGTACGACCCAGACGTTCTGGGGGAACACATCGGCTACCTGCCGCAGCGGATCAGCCTTTTCGACGGAACGATTGCCGAGAATATCGCGCGGCTCTCCACGCAGCCCGATCCCAAGCTTGTCGTGGAAGCGGCACGCAAGGCAGACGCCCATGAGATGATCCTGCGACTGCCCAGGGGCTATGATACGCCGCTCATCGCGGCATCCAGCCGGCTGTCGGGCGGGCAAATCCAGCGTATCGGCCTGGCGCGGGCGCTCTACGGCGATCCGGTGATCCTGGTGCTCGACGAGCCCAACTCGAACCTCGACAACGAGGGATCCGAGGCGCTCAACAGCGCAATCCGCCAAATGAAGGCTGAAGAGAAATCCGTGATCATCATGGCGCACCGGCCGGCGGCGATCCAGGAATGCGAATTGCTGCTGGTGCTTGATGGCGGTGTGCGCCGCGCCTTCGGTCCGCGGGACGAGGTGTTGCAGGAAGTTGTGCAGAACGCGGCCCAGATCCAGAGCTCCAAGGGGCACGGAGGTGTGACATGAGCGAACGCAAGATCCCATCGGCACGGTTTCCGCTCGTGCTCGGTTTCATCGGCCTCCTGATCCTTGTGGGCGGATTCGGAACGTGGTCTGTCGGCACGACAATTGCCGGTGCGATCATCGCGCACGGGCAACTCGAGGTGGAGCAGAACCGGCAGGTCGTGCAGCATCTCGACGGCGGCATCGTCGCCGAGGTGATGGTTCAGGAAGGCGATCAGGTTGACGCGGGAAGCGTGCTCATCCGGCTCGACCCGACCGACCTGAATTCCGAATTGGCAATCGTAGAGGGTCAGCTTCACGAGTTGATGGCCCGCGCAAGTCGTCTGGTTGCCGAGCGTGACGGGCTGGAGGAGGTTGCATTCCCGGAGGACCTGCAACAGGCCGCGGCCGATAGTGCGGAGGTGTCCGAACTGCTCGATGGGCAGACCCGACTCTTTGAAGCGCGCCGCGTATCGCTGGACAAGGAATCCGAGCAATTGGCGCGCCGGCGGGAGCAGATCGAGTCCCAGATCACCGGCATCGACGCGCAAAGCAACGCGCTGCAACAACAGCTGGACCTGATCGACGAGGAATTGCGTGACCAGCAGTCGCTGCTCGACCGTGGGCTTGCACAGGCGGCGCGGGTTCTGGCGCTTCAGCGCGAACGTGCCAGCCTCTCGGGCACCATCGGGGAGTTGACCGCGAGTCGAGCCGAAGCGCTCGGGCGGATGACC
Organism: Tropicimonas marinistellae; assembly: GCF_001509585.1. GTDB lineage: Bacteria > Pseudomonadota > Alphaproteobacteria > Rhodobacterales > Rhodobacteraceae > Tropicimonas > Tropicimonas marinistellae. The sequence continues at coordinate 230,865 of NZ_LNCI01000008.1, forward strand.
GAGATAGATATCGAGATCCTCAAGCTGGAAACCTCCCGGCGGGAAGAATCGATCAGCCGCCTGCGGGACTTGCAGTACAACCTGTTGGAACTCGCGGAGCGGCGGCACAGCCTGAGGGCCCGCCTTGCCCGGATGGAGATCACCGCGCCGGTCTCAGGCGTCGTTTACGGGATGACTGTCAACACGCCGCGTTCGGTCGTGCGGGCAGCCGAGGCCGTGGCCTACATCGTGCCGCAAGACCGCCCTCTGGTCATCGCGGCCAAGATCGAACCGATTCACGTGGACGAGGTCCACGTGGGGCAGGACGTGATCCTGCGATTCTCCGCCTTTTCCTCGCGCACCACGCCGGAAATGAATGGCCATGTCGCGAAGATGTCGGCCGACGCCTTCACCGACGAACGCACCATGCAATCCTTCTACCGCGCCGAAATCGAGTTGAACGACGGGGAGATCGAGAAACTGGAAGGACAGGAGATCATTCCGGGCATGCCGGTGGAGGCCTATATCCGGACCGTCGACCGAACCCCGATGGCCTATCTGCTAAAACCGTTCACGGATTACTTCAACAAGGCGTTCCGGGAAACCTAACAGATCCGGGAGCCGACCTTTGCAACAGGAGCCAGGCCAATGTCCGGTGTCATCGAATCCCGTCTTGCGGAACTGGGCGTAACGCTTCCGGATGCCCCGGCGCCAGCGGCCAACTACGTGCCCTATGTGCAGGTGGGCGATCTCCTCCATGTTTCGGGCCAGGTCAGCAGCGGCCCCGATGGTTTCATCACGGGCAAGCTGGGCGCGGATATGGATGTTGAGGCCGGTGCATCCGCGGCACGAAGCTGCGCAATCTCGCTCCTTGCCCAGTGCAAAGCCGCCTGTGGCGGCGATTTGGACAGGCTTAAGCGCGTGGTGAAGCTGACCGGCTTCGTCAATTCCACTGCCGATTTCACCGATCAGCCGAAGGTGGTGAACGGTGCTTCGGACTTCCTCGTGGCCGCGCTCGGTGATGCCGGGCGGCACGCGCGCTCGGCCGTGTCCGCCGCGTCTCTTCCGCTCGGCGTTGCGGTGGAAATCGAGGCAATTTTCGAGATCGACTGACCGGACCGCCGCCAATGCGCTTGCCCGCGTCCTTCCTTGCCCGACCGATTGCCCACCGGGCCCTGCACGATTTGGCGGCGGGCCGCCCGGAGAACTCCCGTGCCGCGGTCGAGGCCGCGATTGCGGCCGGATATGGCATCGAAATTGACCTGCAAATGTCAGCCGACGAACAGGCATTGGTCTTCCACGACCGTGATTTGAACCGGTTGACAGGCGTGCGGGGCCCCATCCGTCGGCGCACGGCAGAGGAGCTCTCTGGCATTCGCCTCCTGGGTAGCAGCGAAACGATTCCGACATTCGGGGAAGTGCTTGCGCTCGTGGGGGGGCGTGTGCCGCTACTCGTTGAGATCAAGGATCAGGATGGAGCGCTCGGCCCCGGCGTCGGTGCACTTGAACGTGCGGCAGCATCGGCGGCGGCGGACTACACCGGCCCGCTGGCGTTCATGTCGTTCAACCCCAACGCGATGATTGAACTCGGACGGATATTCCCGGATTCCGTGCGCGGGCTGACCACGTCCGGGTTTTCCCGGAAGGATTGGCCGATGGTGCCGGCGGCGGTGCGAAAACGGCTGGCCACGATCCCCGATCTGGAAGCGGCTGGCGCCTGCTTCGTCAGCCACGACGCAAAGGATCTGGACAGAGACGACCTTCTGAAGCTTCGTGCGAAGGGTCTTCCCGTCTTGTGCTGGACAATCCGCTCGCCCGCGGCCGAGGCTGCTGCACGGCGCTTCGCCGACAATGTGACCTTCGAAGGCTATTTGGCGGCTTGAAGCACGGCGCGGCTGCGCCAAGTGTAGGCGTGACTGGATAAGCATGGCAAAGGCGCAAATGACCGTGGCGCAAACGGCAATCGAGATTCAGGTCCTGCCGAGCATCGACGCGATTGCCGCTGCCGAATGGGATGCCTGTGCCTGTCCGGAAGCCGCCGATGGGTTCCGGCCGCTCGACCCATTCACAACGCACCGGTTTCTGAAGGCATTGGAGGACAGCGGGTCCGTCGGGCCGGGCACGGGCTGGCAGCCGTCCTATCTGGTTGCGCGCCAGGAGCGCGACCTCATTGCCTGCGCCCCGCTCTATGCCAAGCAGCACAGCCAGGGCGAATATGTATTCGACCACTCCTGGGCCCATGCGTTTGAAAATGCCGGCGGCGCCTACTACCCGAAATTGCAGGTTGCCGTCCCCTTCACCCCGGCCACCGGCCGGCGTTTCTTGGTGAAACCGGGGTTCGAGCAGATCGGGATGGGTGCGCTTGTTCAGGGTGCGGTGAAACTAGCGGCCGACAACGATGTGTCATCTATGCACGCGACCTTCTGCACCGCCGATGAAGCCGACGCTGGCCGGCAAATGGGGTTGATGCACCGGATCGGACAGCAGTTTCACTGGGAGAACGCCGGGTACGAATCCTTCGCTGGTTTCCTCGATGCCTTGTCGTCACGCAAGCGCAAGAACATCCGCAAGGAGCGCGCCACGGCGCAGGGCTTTGGCGGGCAGATCCGGGCATTGACCGGCGAAGAAATCGAGCCGCACCATTGGGACGATTTCTGGGCCTTCTACCAGGACACCGGCAGTCGCAAGTGGGGCAGCCCCTACCTGACCCGCACCTTCTTCGAAATTGCTCACGAAACGATGCGGGACGACATGCTCCTCGTGATGGCGGAGCGCGAGGGGTTCAACGTCGCCGGCGCGCTGAATTTCATCGGGCGGAGCGCACTCTATGGCAGGTACTGGGGCGCGCTTGAGCGCCACCCGTGCCTGCATTTCGAATTGTGCTACTATCAGGCAATGGATTTTGCCATTGAACACGGTTTAGCAACAGTTGAGGCCGGGGCGCAAGGTGAGCACAAGCTTGCGCGCGGTTACCTACCGGTTGCGACCCATTCGTTGCACTGGATCGCGAATCCCGGCTTTGCCCGGGCGGTGCGGGAGTTTCTGGAAGCCGAGACCCGGGCGGTGGACGAGGAGATGGAGATCCTCACCAGCTACGGGCCTTTCAAGCGATCGGGGGAGGATCACGATTGAACGGGAATGACATGGAACCGTCTGTTGACGCCGCTGCGCTCGAGCGGTGCGTGGCCAGTGGCTGGACGCTGGAGGAGGGTGGCAAGGCGCTCACCAAGACCTTCCAGTTCGCGAACTTCGTGGAGGCCTTCGGTTGGATGACGCGCGTCGCGATCCATGCCGAGAAAGCGAACCACCATCCGGAGTGGAGCAACGTGTACCGAACCGTCTCCGTGCGACTCACGACGCATGACACAGGCGGTCTGAGCGACCGTGACATGGCGCTTGCCAAAACCATGGACGCGCTGGCGGGATGAGCGGCCGCGAAGGTCCGGCGACACCGCGACCGTGAATCACACCAGATCGAGCAGTGCCTCGCCACTGGTGAGTTCGCATGTGCCGCGCGCGGCTTCGACCTGAAGCGCGGTTACGATCCCGTCCTCCGCCACGAGAGCGTACCGTTTCGACCGGGCGATAAGCCCGGCCGGGGGGGCGTCGAAACGCATCCCGATGGCTTCCGTGAATTCGCACGCCGCATCGGCCAGAAGGGAGATCCCGGCTGCCTTTGCGCCCGTCTGTTCACCCCAGACGCGCATCACATGCGGGTCGTTCACGGAGATGCAGATGATCTCGTCGATACCCTTCGCCGCCAGTTCCACGGCCTTGCGCACGAAACTCGGCATATGGGCGGAGTCGCAGGTCGGCGTGAAGGCACCGGGCAGGCCGAAGATAATTACACGCCGCCCGCGCAGCCTCTCGGAGAGCTCGACCGGCTCCGGCCCGTTTGCACCGATCACCGTGAACTGAGCCTCGGGAAGTCTGTCTCCCACCGCAATGGTCATGCGCGCCTCCGATTGCCATTCGCCACCGCCGGGATATAGGGTTTGCCCGATGAATGCCCAGCCTTGGGAGGGAAAAATGTCAGGCATCGTTGTTGTCGGGGCAGGGCAGGCCGGTGCGTCGCTTGCCGCGCGGCTCCGGGCAGATGGGTACGACGGAAAACTGACGCTGATCGGCGAGGAACACGCACCGCCCTACCAGCGGCCGCCACTGTCAAAGAAGTACCTGCTCGGAGAGATGCCGCTGGAGCGGCTCTACCTTCGGCCGGAGAGCTTCTATGAAGACAACGGGATCGACTTGCGAACCGATTGCCGGGTGGACGCGGTCGACACCCGCGAGCGTGTGGCGATTCTCGGATCTGAAGCATTGCGATATGAAAAGCTCGCGTTCACCACCGGTGCCGTACCAAGGCGCCTCCCGCCAGCCATTGGCGGCCTTTTGGGTGGTGTCCACGTTGTCCGCAATCTGCGTGACGTCGACCGCATCGCCGCCGAGGTACGGGAAGGCGGACGGGTACTAATCGTCGGCGGCGGCTATATCGGGCTAGAGGCTGCCGCGGTGGCACGCGGTCTCGGAATGGAAGTCACGCTGGTGGAAATGGCCGAAAGGGTGCTGCAGAGGGTCGCCGCGCCGGAAACCTCGGAGTATTTCCGCGCGCTGCACCGGGAGCATGGCGTGGACTTGCGCGAAGGCGTTGGCCTTGAGTGCCTCACCGGCGAGACGCGGGTCTCCGGGGCGCGGTTGACGGACGGGACCGAGTTGGAGCTCGACCTGGTGATTGTCGGGATCGGCGTCGCGCCGGCGACGGAGCTGGCGGAGGCCACGGGGCTGGTGCTCGACAATGGGATCGCCGTGGATACCTTCGGACGCACGTTTGACCCGCATATCTGGGCCGCCGGCGATTGCGCGTCATTCCCATGGCGCGGCGGACGAATTCGCCTCGAAAGCGTGCAGAACGCCATCGACCAAGCGGAACTCGTCGCCCGCAACATGCTCGGCGCAGAGGCGCCTTACGATCCCAAGATCTGGTTCTGGTCCGACCAATACGACACGAAGCTGCAAATCGCCGGCTTGAACACTGGGTATGATCGGATCGTGGTCCGGCCGGGCGAGTCCGCGGGATCGGTATCGCACTGGTACTATGCCGGCGACCGGTTGCTGGCTGTGGATGCGATGAATGACGCGCGCGCCTATATGGTCGGGAAACGCCTCATCGACGGGGGCCGATCTGCCGATCCGGCGGCAATTGCCGACCCGGCGACGGTATTGAAGGGCTTGCTTCGCTGATGCGGATCATATCCGGAACTCACCGCGGTTTGGCCCTCGCGTCTGTCGGGCGCGGCGACCCGGCGGCGCATCTGCGGCCGACCTCCGACCGGGTGCGTGAAAGCCTGTTCAACCTGCTGGCGCATAGCCAGGGCGACCCGGTGACCGGCGCGCGTGTTCTGGACCTCTTTTCCGGCACCGGCGCACTCGGGTTGGAGGCACTGTCGCGCGGCGCGGTCCAGGTGACCTTTGTCGACGAGGGCGCCAAGGCGCGCGCGCTGTGCCGGGAGAACATCGAAAAGATGCGTGCCTACGGGACGACGAAGCTCTATCGGCGCGATGCGACGCGCATGGGCGAGAACCGTGGTGAACCATTCGACCTGATTTTTCTCGATCCGCCCTACGGAAAGGGCCTGGGTGAGCGCGCGCTTGCATCGGCCCGCGCGGGCAACTGGATCGCCCCCGGTGCGCTTGTCATATGGGAGGAAAACGCGCCACAAGAGCCGCCCGATGGCTTCGAATTGTTGGACAGGCGCGCGTATGGCGACACGCATGTTACCGTGCTCCGAGCGCCGGATTCGTAATCCAAAGGAGGCGCGTTCCGCGCCACACGGTCTGCCTCGCGCCCTTTCGGGCGCTCAGGCGACGCAAGTTCCCACGTGACGCAAGTTCCCACGTGAAGCACTAAGGCGGGCGGTTGTTTCCTGTTCACTTACGGGGTGGCCTCGCAGGCCGCTTCCGGCATCGGCGGCGCAAGCAATCAGACTACGATAGCAGCGTTCACGCCCAGGTCGGATGGAACTTGCCCGCTGGCGACAAGGTGAAGATCTCGCAACCGTCCGCCGTGACGCCGATCGAATGCTCGAATTGCGCCGACAGCGACTTGTCGCGCGTCACGGCTGTCCAGTCATCGGCCAGCACCTTGGTTTCCGGCCGCCCGAGGTTCACCATTGGTTCAATGGTGAAGAACATGCCCTCTTCCAACACCGGACCGGTGCCGGGCCGGCCATAGTGCAGGACGTTCGGCGGGGCATGGAACACACGACCCAGACCATGTCCGCAGAAGTCACGCACCACGCTCATCCGTTGCGCCTCGACGAAACTCTGAATCGCGTGGCCGATGTCGCCGAAGGTATTGCCGGGGCGCACTGCCTCGATCCCTCGGAACAGCGCGTCATGGGTGACGTCGATCAGCCGTTCTGCCTTGCGGGTACGTTTCCCGGCCACATACATGCGGCTGGTGTCGCCGAACCAGCCATCGACGATAACGGTCACGTCGACATTCAGGATGTCGCCATCGTGAAGCTTCTTCTCGCCCGGGATACCGTGGCAGACAACGTGGTTCACGCTGATGCAGGTGGCGTGCTGGTAGCCCTTGTAGCCAATGGTTGCCGAGGTCGCGCCGGCGGCGTTCACCATGTCTTCCACGGCCTTGTCGATGGCAGCGGTTGTCTGGCCCGGTTCCACCAGTGGGGCCACCCGGTCGAGGATTTCGGCGGCCAGGCGGCCAGCCTCGTGCATCCCGGCGAAATCTGCCGGATCGTAAAGCCGAATGCCGTCTTTTGTCAGCCGCGTGCGGGTATCGTCCACGTTATTCACTTTGACTCGCTTCGTGATCTCCGGGCGAACATAGGGATGTCCTCCGGGAATTGCCAGATCGGCCCTTACCCCTGCAAACCGGAGTCGACGGGAAGCGCCGGGCCGACCCGCACGCCGGTGCGGTCGATTTCCGTACCGTGGCAGAGCATTTCCACGCCTGCCGCCCGTGCTGCGTCGAAGGCTGTCGCATAGGCCGGGTCCAAATCGCTGGCCATACGCAGCCGCCCGCAGTCGGTCCGCTGAACGAGGTAGAGCATAACCGCACGGTCGCCCTGGCCTACCATGCGCGCAAGTTCCGCCAGGTGCCGTGCGCCCCGTTTCGTCACACAATCGGGAAACTCGGCCCAGTCCTCTTGCCGTCGCAAGTGAACGTTCTTCACCTCCGCCCAGAGGTTCGGGAGCCCCGGTTCGCACAGCAGGAAGTCGACCCGGCTGGCGTCGCCGTAGCGAACTTCGGGCCGGACTACCGAATAGCCCGCGAGCGCCGGAATCGCCCTCGCATGCAGCGCCTCCTTGACGACCCGATTTGGAATACCGGTGTCAATGCCAGCAAGGTGTCCGTCGGGCAGCTCGGCGAGACGCCAGCCGTATTTCAGTTTCTTTCTGGGGTCATCGTTGGGTTCGAGCCAGATCCTCATGCCCGGTTCCTGCAATCCGAGCATCGCGCCGGGGTTCGGGCAATGCGCAACGATCTCCGTGCCGGAATCTTCGAGAACGGCATCGGCCAGAAACCGCTTGTAGCGACGGATCAGCCGGGCAGGGACGAGCGGGGTTTGAAAGCGCATGCTGCGGGCCTATACCGCTCATCGGGTCCCGACAAGCAGGAGGAAGCACGATGACCAATCCCACAGCCGCAATGTTGGTGATCGGCGACGAGATCCTCTCGGGGCGTACCCGCGATACCAACACGCATTACCTCGCCGGTGAACTGACCAAGCACGGCATCCGCCTTGCAGAGGTGCGCGTGGTGCCGGATGATCGGCAGGCTGTTGTCGATGCGGTACGCGCGTTGTCTGCAGGGTACGATACGGTCTTCACCTCGGGCGGCATCGGGCCGACCCACGACGATATCACCGCCGAATGCATCGCTGCCGCCTTTGATACGCCCATTGACGTGCGCGCCGATGCGCGGGAGCGGTTGGCGGCGTTCAGCGAGGCACGTGGTACGGAGCTGAACGAGGCGCGTCTGCGCATGGCTCGGATCCCCGAAGGCGCTACCCTCATCGACAATCCGATCAGCGCGGCGCCCGGGTTCACCCTCCGCAACGTGCACGTAATGGCCGGCGTTCCGACGATCTTCGAAGCGATGGTCTCCGCGGTATTGCCCACGCTTTCCGGTGGTGCGCCGCTGCTTTCCCAATCGCTGACAGTGCACCGGCCTGAAGGGGAGATCGCGGGGCCACTGGGGGAGCTGGCCGCAGCGTTTCCCGATCTTTCCATAGGTTCCTATCCATTCGTGCGTGACGGCGCATATGGCTCGAATATCGTTGTTCGTGGCACCGATGCAGCGCAGATCGATACCGCGATGACGCAATTGGCCGCGCGTTTTCCCGAGGCGACCGCGTGACACGGCCCGCACGTGCGGCGCTGTTCGCCGCCATCGACGCAACATGGCCCGCGGCAAGTATCGAGTCGGTGCCGGGCTGGACGATTCGTAGAGGCGACGGTGGCGGCAACCGCGTTTCCGCGGCCACGGCGGCCGATACCTCCGCCGATATCAAGACCATGGAGGCGGTCCAGACGGCGCTCGGGCAACGCCCTTTGGTGATGGTGCGTCCGGGCGAGACAGGGTTGGATGCGCGGTTGGAAGCCGCCGGCTATCGTGTGAAGGATCCGGTGGTGCTTCTCGTCGCGCCGGCAGCCATGCTCGCGCAAGCGCCACCGCCGGTTTCAACCTTTCACGTCGCCTGGCCACCGGTGCAGATCCAGTACGAGATCTGGCAGGAGGGCGGTATTGGGCCTGCGCGTTGGGCCGTGATGGACCGCGTCGCCAACCCGCGAACTGCGCTTCTCGGCCGGGTGAATGACCGTCCAGCCGGGACCGCCTTCGCGGCGATTCACGACGGAATCGCCATGGTTCATGCGGTGGAGGTATGTCCCGACCTGCGTCGACTAGGGACAGCCCGTCACATGATGCAAGCGGCCGCGATCTGGGCAGTGGCGCAGCGCGCGCCCTGGCTGGCCGTTCTGGTTACGCGGGCGAATGCCCCGGCCCGCGCGCTTTACGCTTCGCTGGGGCTCGAACCTGTGGAAGAGTACCACTACCGCGAGAAGTGACACCGGGACGGACGTGGTGAGGGAGGGACGGAAATGACTGACGGCCTGATGGCGCTTGACTTGCCACCGCTGGAGCCGTTGCCGGACGAGACGCAGGCCTACTTCGACCTTTGCGTCGAGAAACTGGGGATTCTTCCGAATGTCCTGCGGGCCTACGCCTTCGACATTGCCAAGCTCGAAGCGTTCACGACCATGTACAACGAAGTGATGCTGGGCGAGAGCGGGTTGAGCAAGCTGGAGCGGGAGATGATCGCCGTCGTCGTTTCCGCCGAGAATCGATGCTATTACTGCCAGGTGGCACATGGGCAGGCGGTTCGTCAGATCTCGGGCGACCCCGAGCTTGGCGAACGGTTGGTCATGAACTACCGAACCGCGGATCTCGACGCCAGGCAGCGTGCAATGCTGGATTTCGCGATTCTTCTGACCCGCGCAAGCGCGGAGGTGCGCGAAAATGATCGGCAGACGTTGCGCGATGCTGGATTCACGGACCGGGACATATGGGACATTGCCGCGGTTGCCGGCTTCTTCAACATGAGCAATCGGATGTCATCTGCGGTCGATATGCAGCCCAACCGGGAGTACCACGCGCGGAATCGATGAGACCTGGAGTGTATCGTTTGCTGATCGCTCTCGCCGGGTGTCTCGGCGCGACAGGGGGTCTGGCCTTCGAGCCGGACCTGCCGACCAGTGCACGCCCGACGGCGGAGGAATTGGACGCTTTGGGCAGTGTCGACATTGCGCTCTCGGGGTGGCGCGATGGGAACATGGTTTTTCGGCAGGTCGAAGGAACGGTCCGGCACCGCAGCTGGCAGATCACCACATCCGACCTGACGACGCTACAGATCCTGGAGCCGCTGCGGCGGCAGTTTCTGGAGACGGGCTACGAAGAGCTTTTTTCCTGCGAGGCACGTGCTTGTGGCGGGTTTGACTTCCGCTACGCGATCGACGTGGTGGCGGAACCGGCGATGCATGTGGATCTGGGCGATTTTCGCTATCTCTCGCTCCGACGCTCGGAGGGGGAGCAGGACGAGTATGCAGCCCTCCTGGTGAGCCGGTCGAGCGGGCGGGGGTTCGTGCAACTGACGCAGATCAGCCAAAGCAATACGCCCGCGGCGAGCATCGCGGAAGGCCAGGTTGCAGAAGCGGAGACGCCTGTACCATCGCCGGCCAGTCCCTCGCCGTCGCTTCGGGGTATCGCCGCCACGCTCGTTGCGACGGGCCACGCGGTACTGCCCGACCTCACATTTCCGACCGGGTCCTCCCAACTGGCAGAGGGGCCATTTGGGTCTCTCGACGAACTTGCCCAGTATTTGGCGGACAATCCGCAAGCGCGCGTGGTGCTTGTGGGGCATACCGATGCCGAAGGGACGCTTCCCGCCAATATCTCGCTGTCAAGAAAGCGCGCGCTCGCCGTGCGCGACCGCCTTTTGCGTGACTACGACCTGCCTCAGGATCGTGTCGTGGCCGAAGGAGTTGGCTACCTCTCACCCCTTACGAGCAATGCGACGGAGGCGGGGCGGAACACCAACCGGCGCGTCGAGGTTGTGCTGTCGAACGTGGAGTAGGCACCGCGCCGATGGAACGCAAGGACGGTGGGTCGACAGCGCGCAACCATGCCGCGAAAAAAAAGGGCCGGAGCACCCGGCTCCGGCCTGTGAGGTACACGGGGGAATTCGTTGTCAGAAATCCGGGCCTTTCTCGGCAAAGCTCCGGACCAGGAAGTCGATGAAGGCGCGCACCTTTGGCTGCGTGAATCGTCCCGGGGGGTAGACCGCGTAGATGCCGAGCGGGTCGATCGGCAAATCGGGAATGGCCTCTTGTACGAGACCCTGTTTCATCGCTTCGGCGTAGAGGAAGCTCGGCAGGTAGGCGATGCCGAGGCCGGAAATCGCGGCGTTGAGCAGCGACTGCCCGTCATTGACCGTTAGCCACCCGGCGGTGCGCACCTGGCGCTTCTCGCCAGACGGGGCGGTGAGTTTCCAGACATTGCCAGACGATTGGTTCGAATAGTGCAGCAGCTTGTGCTCATTCAGGTCGTCGATCTTTTGCGGCCGGCCATATTTCTCAAAGTACTCCGGGCTCGCGATCATGCGCTTGGCCGTTTCGGTCAGCTTGCGTGCACGCAGCGTGCTGTCTTCCAACTCGCCGATACGGATCGCCATGTCGAAGCCTTCGCTGATCAACTCCACGTAGCGGTTGTTCAGCACCATGTTCACCGTGATATCGGGGTATTCCTGAAGGAACCCGCCGAGAATGGGCGATAGGTGGTTCACCCCGAAATCGGTCGCAACGGAGATCCGTAACAGCCCCGACGGCGCCGATTGCATCGAGGTAACGAGCGCATCGGCTTCACCGGCATCGTTCAACACCCTTCGGGCGCGGTCGTAGTACGCCAGCCCGATCTCGGTCGGCGAGACACGGCGGGTGGTGCGGTTCAGAAGGCGCGCGCCGAGCCGCGCCTCCAGCGACGAAACATGTTTGGAGACAGCGGACTTCGATATCCCCATTTTTTTGGCAGCATCGGTGAATCCGCCCTGGTCCACAACGGTGGCAAACGCTTCCATTTCGGTCAGTCGATCCATGGCATCCTCACGAACTCTTTGACTTACGCCAAGTCTATCGAGGGAAATTCCGGCAAGACTGGGGCGATCAGCCGACAATGTCGGGAATTTGTCCGGCATCGTTGTGACGGTGGAAACACTTTACACATATCGCCGCAGGCAAGGTGTTAATAACTGGCGATAATTCCGGAAACAGACCTGCCCAAATCATGAAATTGGAGTCCGAATGGGAATCGCTCGGTTCCAATCCGGAAACGCACCGGAACCCGAATGTTGCCGTTTCAGAGCCGCGCAGCAAGGCGCGTGCCCTGGTCGATGGCCCGTTTCGCATCCAGTTCGGCCGCAACATCCGCGCCGCCAATCACGTGGACCGGCCGGCCCAAGGCCTCCAACTCGGTCGCAAGTCTGCGTTCAGGTTCCTGACCGGCGCAGAGCACGACCGTGTCAGCCGCGACAACAGTCTGACGCCCATCGGCCGTCGAAACCCGGATACCGTCGTTGTCGATGCTCTCGTATGTCACGCCGCCGCGCATCTCTACGCCCAGCATCGCCAGCTCCATGCGGTGAATCCAGCCGGTCGTTTTCCCGAGCCTCTTGCCCGGTCGCTCGGCCTTGCGCTGTAACAGGGTGATCTTCCGCGCAGCTCGTTCCGGTTGCGGACCCTCCGTGGCGAGGCCGCCAGCCGTGCATTCCGGATCGCCGACACCCCAGAACGCGCGCCAATGTGCCGGATCCTCCGCCGCGCTCGTGCCCGAATGCCCGAGAAACTGGGCGACGTCGAATCCGATCCCGCCCGCTCCGACGATGGCCACACGAGGGCCGACCTCCGCGTCGTTTCGTAGGACGTCGATGTAACTCAGCACATTCGCGCCGCCGGACACGTCGATTCCCGGATCGCGCGGCCGAACGCCTGTCGCAACAATGATCTCGTCGAACGGTTTGAGTTTCTCGGTCGTGGCCTCGGTTCCGAGTTGCAGCTCGATACCGCTGCGTTCCACCATTGTCTCGAACCAGTCAACGAGCCCGTGGAACTCCTCCTTCCCGGGGATCCTGCGCGCCATGTTGAGTTGCCCTCCGATACTCGCATCGCGTTCAAAGAGCGTCACCGAATGCCCTCGCTCAGCCGCGGTGAGCGCGGCCGCAAGCCCGGCAGGCCCGGCTCCGACCACGGCAATTTGCTTGGGCGACGCCGCCGGTTCTATCCGCAGTTCGGTTTCGTGGCAGGCGCGCGGATTGACCAGGCAGGAGGTGAGTTTGCCGCTGAAAGTGTGATCCAGACAGGCCTGGTTGCACGCGATACAGGGGGCGATTTCTGCCGCGCGGCCCTCAGCGGCCTTCCGGACGAAATCGGGGTCGGCGAGGAACGGGCGCGCCATGGACACCATATCGGCGCAACCGTCGGCCAACACCTGTTCGGCCACATCTGGCGTGTTGATCCGGTTGGACGTGATGACCGGAATCGAAACCTCTCCCATCAGCTTCTTCGTCACCCAGGTAAACGCGCGGCGGGGTACGGAGGTTGCTATGGTAGGAATGCGTGCCTCGTGCCAGCCGATCCCGGTATTGATGATCGTGGCGCCAGCCGCCTCCACGGCCTTCGCAAGTGTCACCACTTCGTCCCAGGTCGACCCGTTGGGTACCAGGTCGATCATCGACAACCGAAAGATCACGATGAAATCGTCACCGACCGCGGCCCGCACGCGGCGGACGACTTCCAACGGCAGGCGCATTCGGTTTTCGTAGGGGCCGCCCCAGCGATCGGAGCGATGGTTCGTGTGACGCACCAGGAACTGGTTGAGGAAATATCCTTCGGAGCCCATCACCTCCACCCCGTCATAGCCCGCGTCGCGTGCGCGGGCGGCGGCTGTGGCGATGTCGGCGATCTGCTTCTCGATGCCGTCTTCGTCGAGCTCGTTAGGCGGAAAGGGAGAAATCGGGGATTTGATCGCGCTCGGCGCCACGCAATCCGGCCCATAGGCATAGCGCCCGGCGTGCAGGATCTGCATCGCGATCTTGCCGCCTTCGTCGTGGACGCGATCGGTTACGACCCGATGATCGGCAATGTCCTTTGGCGAGAAAAGGCCGGCGGCGCCCGGAAACACACCGCCCTCGCGATTGGGTGCCATGCCACCGGTCACGATCAGGCCGACTCCACCGGCGGCGCGTTCACCGTAGAAAGCCGCGACACGCTGCCAGTCGCGCGTTTCTTCCAGACCGGTGTGCATCGAGCCCATCAGAACGCGATTTCTCAGCTGCGTGAAGCCGAGGTCAAGCGGTGCAAGAAGACGTGGGTACGCGGTCATATGTCCCTCCCTTAGACGCATCAGACTGCCGGCGGCGGCGGTCCGTGTCACGCAGGACGCGGCGTCAAAGTTCGGCGCGGGGGCGACGGTACATCACGAGGTCGCAGAGTGTGGTGTGCGTGCCGGCGGGCGACTGGAGTATCACGTCGAGCCAGGCGGCTTCCACGCGTTTCTCGTTGATTTCCACGTAGGCCAGGTCGAATTCCACCGTCACGCGGCCCGTTTCGGGATCAGCAGGCGGCAATTCGCGCGGTATGGTCTCGGTATTTGGGCCGTGGCGCAAGTTGTAGCGTAGAAAGATCGTCGCCGATGGATCCTGATCCAGCCCGACCGACACACCGACAAGGTCCCGCCGTCGGATACCGGCGATACCGGCGGGGGGACACTCCAGCACCATCGACAGGAACGTTCCGTCGAAATGCCGTACGTCCACATCCAACTCGAAGGGGGCGGCTGACTCCGGCGCGGCCGCTGACGGTGACTGCCGAAGGTTGGCTTCGATCGCGCTTGCGTCGTGGTAGAGCGTCGCGTCTGCCGAGACACGTGTGCCTGACTCGCGAAACGTGACGGGCCCCTCCATCACCGGGAGCGCCCAGGGGTTTGGGCGCCATGCCCATTCGGCGGTGTGAGGCAGTTCGAAACCGGAGATCCCGGCGTGGGCGAGCAGGCTCGCGGCGGATCGCCCGGTCTCGGTTGCCGGCCAGCGCGCGAGGAGCCGGCCGAGGGATGAACGCGGACGCCTTGCGCGCGGCCGCGCAAGGGTGTTCGACATCATGTTCCTGCTCCGTGACATCGGTCCGGTTCCCTTGGGCTGACCCGGACCGTCATAGGCGAAAACCGGGGGCGCGTGCAAACCGGAGTCCTGCGGCACGTCGCTTTTGTGCTGTCGGAATCACGGAGGCCGATTGGCGGCCTGCAATCCCGCTCAAAGCGGCGGAATATCCGAGGTGTGAGCGCACCTATTGCGGGCTCGCCCGGCGTATGTCTCGGGCAAATCGCTCGATGGTTCGGAAGCCCTCTCCGACCGAAATCGGAGACTCGACCATTTCCCGCAGAGTGGCGGTGACGAGTCTCTCATTGACCTCGAATACAGCGCGCCAGCTTTGGCTACCCATCACCGGGTCATCGGTGCGTTCCCGAACGTGGAGCATGTAAGCGCCATCGCGGAAGCGTCTCTCCCCTATGTCAACCGCGTCCGGGTCGCCTTTGCGGGAGAGAGCCGACCGGCCGATGGGAGAGGCAAAGAAGGTGTCGAGATCCTGTTGCGGGGGCATTGTCCCGGTGCCGGCACCATCGACGCTTGCCGTCAGGAGTCCGGCGGCGGCCGGTACCGGTGCATCGGTGTCTCCGGTGACAGACTGGCACGAGGCCAGGAGTACGAATGCATCCTGACGCTCGGAACGACTGGCCGGAATGTCGATGCAGTATCCCGGCGGCGCCGCGATCACCACGGCGCTGTCGAGAACCGGCAACCAGCGAAGCGCATCCGGCACGCTCGCCGCGCGACTGGCGGGCGATTGCGATGTGCAGGCGGTCATGAGCAGAAACGCGGCGCCAAAAAGCGCCGCAGAGAAGAGTGCTGGATTAGAGATCCATGTAGACATGCCGCTCGTCTTTACCACCCGGATGGGTCACGGCGCCGAGTTTGGCTCCACCCACCAGCTGCGCGTATTTCCACAGCGCACCGGAGGCGTAGATCGTTTCTCGGGGGCCAGCCCAATTCTTCTTGCGTTCGGCAAGCTCGTCCTCGCTGAGCGCGACGGATATCTCGCCGTTGATGGCATCGATGGTAATCTGGTCGCCGTTCTCGAGCAATGCGATCGGGCCTCCGTGGGCGGCTTCTGGCCCAACATGGCCGACGCAGAATCCGCGGGTTGCACCGGAGAAGCGGCCGTCGGTGATCAGTGCCACTTTTTTGCCCATGCCCTGTCCGGAAAGCGCGGCCGTGGTGGCCAGCATTTCGCGCATGCCGGGGCCGCCGGCAGGGCCTTCGTTGCGGATGACGATGACCTCGCCTTCCTTATACTGGCGCGCCTTGACGGCTTCGAACGCGTCCTCCTCGCATTCGAACACGCGGGCCGGGCCGGAGAAGACCTGCTGGTCGCGCTCCATGCCGGCGACCTTCACGATCGCCCCGTCCGGCGCGAGGTTCCCTTTCAACCCGACAACCCCGCCGGTGGGCGTGATCGGGGTCTCGATGGGGTAGATCACCTTGCCATCGGCCTCTCCCTCGATCCTGTCCAATGCCTCGCCCATGGTCTCGCCGGAAGCGGTCATGCAATCCTCGTGGATGAGACCCGCCTTGCGCAGCTCTTTCATGACGACCGGCACGCCGCCGGCCTCGTAGAGGTCCTTGGCCACGTATTGCCCGCCGGGCTTGAGGTCGACGAAATACGGCGTGTCATGGAAGATCTCACAGACGTCGAAGAGATCGAAATCGATGCCGGCTTCGTGGGCAATCGCAGGAAGGTGCAGCCCTGCGTTGGTCGACCCACCGGTGCAGGCCACGACGCGGGCGGCGTTTTCGAGCGATTTGCGCGTGACCACGTCGCGGGCGCGGATGTTCTTCTCCAAGAGGTTCATAACCGCCTCGCCGGAGGCCGTCGCGTATTGGTCGCGGCTCTCGTAGGGTGCGGGCGCGCCGGAGGAGTTGAGCAACGCGAGCCCGATCGCCTCCGAGACACAGGCCATGGTATTGGCGGTGAACTGGCCGCCGCAGGCGCCCGCCGACGGGCAGGCGACCTTTTCCAGTGCGCGCAGTTCTTCGTCGGAATTGGCGCCGGCCTGGTGCTTGCCCACCGCCTCGAACACGTCCTGCACGGTCACGTCCCGGCCTTCGAACCGGCCCGGCATGATCGAGCCGCCGTAGATGAAGACCGAGGGCGTGTTGAGCCGTACCATCGCCATCATCATTCCCGGCAGGGACTTGTCGCAACCGGCAAGGCCGACGATGGCGTCGTAGCCATGACCGCGCATGGTCAGTTCCACCGTGTCCGCAATCGCTTCCCGCGAGGCAAGCGAGGAACGCATCCCCTCGTGCCCCATGGCGATCCCGTCGGTGACGGTGATCGTGGTGAACTCCCGCGGCGTGCCGTCTGCGGCCTTCACCCCGAGCTTCACTGCCTGGGCCTGGCGGTTGAGCGCGATATTGCACGGCGCAGCCTCGTTCCAGCACGTCGCCACGCCGACGAAGGGCTGCGCGATTTCTTCCTCGCTCAGGCCCATCGCATAATAGTACGAGCGGTGCGGTGCCCGTGCAGGCCCCTCCGTCACATGGCGGCTGGGCAATCTGGATTTGTCGAACGGACGCTTGAGCATGGCTCTCCCCTCTCTGGCTTGTCAGATGGAATAGACGCGGCGAAAGGGGGGAGCAAGCGGCTTTGACCCGTCGCACCGGTCCTCAACGCATCGAGGCGATTGCGTTAACCCCTCGCGCGTCCTACCTCTTCGACCGAAAGGGGCGCGCGATGAGGTATCAGGCACATCAGGAGTTCATCGCGGCAGCGCGCCGCGCGCCGGATCTTTGGCGCACGGTGGCCGGCGCTGGTCTGACCCTTGTCGCCGGTTTCGCATTGTTTCAACTCGTCTTCGCGATCGTGTCAAACGTGATTGGCCCGGACGCAACGCAAGCGTTGGCGGATGCGACCACTTTCGACCGTGACAGCGCGTTGGCAACGCTCTACGGCCTGTTCACTTTCGGGTTCTTCGTGGCAGGGCTCGCAATGGCGTTGCAGGGGCTCCACGGGCGGAGCCTCGCCACGCTCTTTGGTCCGTGGGAAGCGGTCGTATCTGACTTCATCCGCGTCTTCCTGGGCGTTGGGGCGTTGATGCTCTTTCTCATGGTCGTGCTTCCGCAAGACGTGGAAACGGTGCGAAACCCGGAAATGTCGCGCCGGACGTGGCTCCTGCTGCTGCCGCTCTCGATGTCAGCCGTCCTCGTTCAGGCAACCACCGAGGAGCTGTTTTTTCGGGGATATCTTCAACAGCAACTCGCGGTGCGGTTTCCGGAGCTTCCGGTGTGGCTCATCCTGCCATCGTTTCTGTTCGGACTCGCGCATTTCTCGCCGGGTCTCGCGGGGGCCAACGCTACGCTCTTCGCCGCCTGGGCGATCCTCTTCGGCCTTGCCGCCGCCGACCTTACCGCGCGTACGGGTTCCATCGGGGCGGCGCTCGCGTTCCATGCGGTCAACAACGTTGCGGCGGTGCTTCTGGTCTCGCTCGACGGTCCGGGGTCTGGTCTCGCGCTCTACCACCTGCCGATGGCGATGGACGATCCGAGGATCGCGGCGATGATCCTCCCGGAATGTGCGATTACGCTTTGTGGCTGGCTCGTCGCACGGCTGGCGCTCAAGGTCTGATTGGCCTAACTCTTGGCGCAGCGCCGGAAGCTGACGACAGGAGACCAACGAAAGATGCGCACCGAGGCCTTCGAGTTATCGTTGGACGAAGCCAGGGATTATCCGCAGATCTGGCGACTTCTGCTTGGCTGTCTGCTGATTATCTTCATCTACCTTTCCGGGGCGGCTTTTCTGATTGGCGTCACGATTGGAGCGGCGGGCGCGATCGACCCAGCCTACACGACGAATGTGACGGCCGCGCTCATGCGGATCACATCGTCGGCCCAGGGCTATGGCGGGATCGACACGCCGCTGGCAACGCTGATCGTGCTGGGAACATTCCTGGGGTTTTTCATCGGGCCACTCCTCGCGGCGGCCGCATTACATTTTCGCGGGCCGGGTTCGCTTTTTGGTGAATGGGAGGACTGGCTGGAGGGTTTCACAACGGCACTGGTCGTGCTCGTGCCGGTCTATGCCGTCGTGGTCGGGCTCGCGTTCTGGCTCGATCCGCCCAATCCGGGGCTGCCCTTCAATCGATGGCTGTTGCTGCTGCCGCTGGCGGTGCCACTCATCTTCGTGCAGACGGCCGCCGAGGAATTGGTGTTCCGTGGCTACCTGCAACAACAGCTCGCCGCGCGATTCCGCGCCCGGTGGATCTGGATGGGTCTGCCGGCCTTGATTTTTGCGGCGCTCCATTGGATGCCCTCGGCAGAAGCCAACCTGCCGCTGGTGCTGCTTGGCGCGCTGGTATTCGGCCTGCTTGCCGCCGATCTGACGGCACAGACCGGCAATCTTGGCGCCGCAATGGGGCTGCACTTCGGCAACAATCTCGTGGCGCTGCTCGGTGTTGCCACCGCCGACACGATCACCGGCCTCGCGCTCTTTGTCACACCGACGCCTGTCAGTGAAACCGGGGTCCAGAGTATTTCGATCCTCATATCGGTTACCCTGATGGTTCTCGTGTGGTGGCTGGTGCGTCGGCGTCTGACACGTTGACCGCGCGACAATTGCAATTGCCGGCAGCGGGGCCTATTTCATGCACCGCAACTGGCGCGGAGACCTTCGCATGAATTGGATATCCAACTACGTCCGGCCCAAGATCAACTCGCTCTTCTCGCGCCGCGAGATGCCGGAAAACCTTTGGACCAAGTGCCCCGAGTGCGGGACGATGCTTTTTCATCGAGAGTTGAAAGACAATCTGAACGTTTGCACAAGCTGCGATCACCACATGGCGCTGACCCCGCGCGAACGGTTCGAGGACCTGTTCGACGGTGGTATCTTTACCGAGGTCACGGTGCCCGAGCCGGTGGCGGATCCGCTTCATTTCCGCGATCAAAAGAAATACCCCGACCGGCTCAAGGCGGCGCAGAAGGCGACCGGCGAGGTGGAAGCGATGCTTGTCGCCGAAGGGGAGATGGGGCGCACTCCCATTGTAGCGGCGGCACAGGATTTCACCTTCATGGGCGGATCCATGGGCATGTATGTGGGAAACGCCATTATTGCCGCCGCCGAACGGGCGCTTGAACTGAAACGTCCGTTGATCCTGTTTTCCGCTGCTGGCGGGGCGCGGATGCAGGAGGGCATTCTAAGCCTGATGCAGATGCCGCGCACGACCGTCGCGGTGGAGATGCTGCGCGAGGCCGGGCTTCCCTACATCGTCGTGCTCACCGACCCGACCACCGGCGGCGTGACCGCGAGCTATGCCATGCTGGGCGACGTTCATATTGCAGAGCCCAACGCGCTGATCTGTTTTGCCGGTCCCCGTGTGATAGAACAGACGATCCGGGAAAAGCTGCCGGATGGTTTCCAGCGCTCGGAGTACCTGCTGGATCACGGCATGCTGGATCGGGTAACGCATCGGAAAGCCATGCGCGACGAGCTTGTGTCCATCACCCGCATGCTGCTGGGCCTACCGCCCGCGGTGCGGGGCGACCTCCCGGCCCCGACGGACACGGTTGACGCAGCCGATGTGCCCGGCGCGCTGCCCAATACAGCGGAACCGGACGCGCCGGCGTGACGCGCTGCCGGAGCGATGCCCTTCTGGCGCAGATGATGGATCTGCACCCGAAGGAGATCGATTTGTCGCTCGATCGGACGTGGCGCCTTCTGGATGCGTTGGGCAATCCGCAGGACTCGCTCCCTCCCGTCATCCATATCGCCGGAACCAACGGGAAGGGTTCCACACTCGCGATGTTGCGCGCCGGGTTGGAGCACGCGGGAAAACGGGTGCATGCCTATACTTCGCCGCATCTGGTACGGTTTCACGAGCGCATCAGGCTTGCCGGTCGGGAGATTTCCGAAGACGCGCTTTGTGAGTTGCTGGAACGTACGCTCGCAGCCAATGCAGGCCACGCGGTAACGTTTTTCGAGGCAACAACTTGTGCGGCGTTCGTAGCCTATGCCGAGGTGCCGGGCGATGTACTGCTTCTGGAGGTCGGCATGGGCGGTCGGATGGACACGACCAATGTCGTTTCGCACCCAAACCTCACCGTGATTACCCCTGTCGCGTTCGACCACCAGGCGTTTCTCGGCGACACACTGGCGGCAATTGCTTCTGAAAAGGCCGGTATCCTGAAACGTGGTGTGCCCTGTGTCGTCGGGCGGCAGCAGGAGGAAGCGCTCGACGTCATCGAGGCCGCGGCAGCGCGCTTGGGTGTTCCCCTCATCGCACGCGGGCAGCATTGGCATGTGTGGGAGGAACGTGGCCGGCTGGTCTTTCAGGACGAACAGGGCTTGCTCGATCTGCCGCTGCCGGTGCTCACCGGGCGGCACCAGATTGACAACGCGGGAACCGCGCTGGCCGCCCTCCGTGCCCTCGGACACGGCGAGGCCACGTGTGAGGCCGCGGTCACGCGAGCCGTATGGCCGGCGCGGATGCAACGGCTCCGCCATGGCCCGCTCGCCGCGGCCGCGCCCGATGCCGAACTGTGGCTTGATGGCGGTCACAACGCCCACGCGTCGCAGGCGATCGCGGCAACACTGGCTGACCTGCCGCGCCGCCCGACGCATCTGGTCTTCGCAATTCTGGCAAATCGCGATCCCGCGGATGTTCTGGCGCCGTTGGCGGAACTCGCGGAGAGCCTCACGGCGATCGCAATTCCTGACGAGGCCGCCTCGGCAGCGCCCGACGACGTGGCCGATGCAGCGTCGCAACTCGGTATCCCGGCGTCAGTGGCACCGGATGTCACTGTCGCCGTTCGAGAAATCGCAGACCGCGACCCCGCCGCGCGAATCGTGATTTGCGGCTCGCTCTACCTTGCGGGAAAGGTTTTGGAGGCCGCTGGCGATCACGGGTCGACGTAGTCTGTGCTACTCCACGGCGGGCGGCCAATCGGCGGATTGCATCTCCCGAAGGCGGCTCGCGGTGCGTTCGAACTCGAACACGCCCTCGCCTTCGACATAGAGCACTTCGGGTTGTGCGGCGGCCGAGCAGATGAGCCGGACCTTGGCCTCGTAGAGCGCATCGATCAGCGTCACGAAGCGCTTTGCCTCGTTGAAATTCGACCGCCCAAGACTGGGAATATCGGTTAACACGAGGACCTTTACGGTCTCCGCGATTGCCAGGTAGTCGGCCGGCCCAAGCGGATGACCGCAGAGGTCGAAGAACCCAGCCCGCGCCACGCCGTTTCGGAACGCCGGGATTTCCACCGGCCGTGCCTTCACGGTCAATACCAATGGCGGCGCGTCGCCGCCTGACAGATCGTCCCAGATTTCCTGGATTGCCTGTCTGGCCGCGTGATCGTTCGGCGTGAAGTAGACCGGCGACCCGGCCAGGCGATTCTGCCGATAATCCTTGTCGCTTGCCAGTTCCCGCACGACCATGCGGTTCTTGATCATGTCGATGAACGGCAGGAACAACTGGCGATTGAGACCGTCCTTGTAAAGATCGTCCGGCACACGGTTGGAGGTTGTCACCACCACGACGCCTGCCGCGAACAGCCGTTCGAACAACCGCCCGACGATCATCGCATCGGTGATGTCGGTGATCTGCATCTCGTCGAAGCAGAGCAGATCCACGTGGGCGATCACCTCGTCGGCCACTGGCAGGATTGCGTCGTCTACCCCGCGTTTGCGCGCCTCGTGCAGGCCGGCATGGATCTCCTGCATGAACGCGTGAAAATGCACGCGGCGCTTTCGGTCGCTGCGGACGGCCTCGAAGAACATGTCCATCAGCATCGACTTGCCGCGCCCGACTCCGCCCCAGAGATAGAGGCCGTGCACCGGCGCTGGTTCCTCCGGTTTCGAGAACAGACCACGCAGGCCACCACGCGGCTGGGACACCGGGCGATGCGCCAGGTCGTACCGCACACGTTCGAGTTCCGGCAAGGCGGCGGCCTGCGCGGCATCGGGGGTCAGATGCCCTTCGGCCGCTCGCGCGTTGTAGATGTCGATCAGCGTCTGTGTCATCGCGGCGTGTTTAGGCGGGCCGGCGCGGTTTGAAAAGCACGCAGCCGCAGGCTCACCTCTTCGCTGTACCCGCCCGCCATGACTCGAGGATGTAGCGGCTTGTCATAAGATCCAGGTGCGCGCCGCCTCCGTTCTTGAAAACCGTGATATCGTCCGGCGCGCGGCAAAAGGCGTCGAGATCGCGGAAATCGGCCAGCACATCGCTGCGCGTCAGTGCACCAGAGGCAAGCGGCGCGATCAACTCGCCGATGTGTGACAGCGTTGTCCCGAAGCAATCGACGAAAACACGCCCCATTCGCATCGCCGTGTCATCCGCTTCCCGCATGTCGGGTGCAAAGGCGCCGATAAGATCGAGGTGTTGGCCGCGGCGCAACCATTCGCCGTGAATGATCGGGGTTTTCGCCATTGTTGCCGTGCAAATTATGTCCGCGGTCGATACGGCGAGCTTCAGGTCATCGGCTACCTTGGCGTCGATTTGTTGGGCGAACGCCTCCGCTTTGTCTCGCGTGCGATTCCAAAGGGTGAACTCGGCGGCCGGGAAGCCCTGGCGATAGGCTTCGACGAGAGACGTGGCGACAGCGCCTGCCCCCACGATCAGGATTCTGCGGCTGTCCGGGCGCGCCAGTCGGCGGGCAGCGAGCAGGCTGTCGCCAGCGGTTTTCCATTTGGTCACGAGGTGGAAGTCCAGCATCGCCTCTGCCTCGCCCGTGGCGTCGGAATAGAGCGTGACGGTTCCGTTCACCGACGGCACGCCCCTTGCCGGGTTGCCCGGAAAGATCGTGGCCGCTTTCACCAGGCCGCCCAGACCATCGATCCAGGCCGAGCGGTTGAGAAGACGGTCGGTGCCACGGGAAATGACCGTGTCGGCGACCACGGCTTCGGGCAGCCTGTGTCCGGCGGCCAGTACCTGCGTCAGCGCGAGCCAGTCCAGGTACGTCTCTGCCTCTCCGGGAACGAACGGTAGGGTCACGCGGCTTCGTCCGACGTTAGCAGCCCTTCCGCCACCAGCCGGTTGGCCCAACCCGCCGGCCCATCGAACAGATGTGTCTGCCAGCCGCGCGCCTCGGCGGCGGCAATGTTGTCGGCGCGGTCGTCGGTGAAGAGGATAGCCTCCGGAACATGGCCGCAGCTGTCCTCGACGAGCTCATAGATCCGAATGTCCGGTTTGATCACCCCGAGGTGGCCGGAGATATGCCGTGCGTCAAACTCGTTCAGAAAGTCGTACATGCCGGCCGCGACCTCGAAGCTTCCAATACCGAAATTCGTCAGCGCGTGTACCGGTACCCCCCGCGCTCGCAGGGCCCGGAGCAACCGAACTGAGCGATCGATCGCGGGCGTGGCAAGCTCCGCCCACTTGTCGTGCCACATGCGAATCTCGTCGCGCCATTCCGGGTAGCGCTCCGCGGTCGCATAGATCGTGTCGCGGAAATCGGCGCCGCGGTCGACCTCGTCGTTCATACCATGCAGGTCCACCTCGGCGAACATCGCTTCCCGCCGGTCGCGGCCGATCACGGTGTCATAGTAGCGTTCGGGCTGCCATTCGATCAGCACGTTGCCGATATCGAAGATCACGAGATCCACGGGCATGGGGCGTTCTCCATTTGTGAGTTGCGCCTACCCTCGCCGTTTGGCCTCGCGTGTCAACGCCCGGTCGAGCGCCTGTGAAAATCGGGCACGGTCAGCCTTCGAAAAAGGGCGGCCGCCGCCAGGACGAAGCGGATCGGCACTTCGTAATTCTGTCATCAGGTTTCGATTGGCGAGCGCGTTTGCGATGTTGCGATCGTTCAGCTCCTCGCCATCGGGTTTGAGCACCAGCGCGCCTGCGGTCACGCAATCGGCGGCCAGCGGAATATCGGCGGTGATCACCACATCGCCGGTCGTGGCGTTGGCCGCGATCCACCGGTCGGCCACATCGAGCCCCTCATCCACGTAGACGACGCGCAGCAGGGGGTTCTCCGGCGGCCGTAGCCCGCCGTTGCACACAAGGACCATTGGGATCCGGTGGCGGGTGGCAACTCTCTCGGCCTCCGATTTCACGGGGCAGGCATCTGCGTCGACGTAGATCGTGGTCATGTCGGCCGACACTCCAATGAGGAATAAGCTCGCCGGTGGCCGGAATTTGACTGCATCGTTCCGGTCTCCCAATTGTTTCGCACAGCCGTATCGCGGGGCGCGGTGGCCGGCAAGTTGTCAGCCGCTCACCCAGGCGATGACTGCCGAGACTGTGAATACCGATGCGGCCGTTGTAACGAGGATGGCCGTGGAGACGCGGTGCGGCGCGATACCGTAGTGGCGGGCCAGGATGTAGACATTGCCAGCCACGGGCAACGAGGCGGCCGCAATCATCACACCCGCCGCGAAACGTTCGACGGGGAACAGAACCAGTGCCGCGACCGCCACGGCGGCCGGGTGCAGGATAAGCTTGCAGAAGGAGAGCCAGAGCGCGACGGAAAGCCGTTCCGCGGACTTCGACGCAAGCGATGCTCCGATGGCAAAGAGCGCCCCGGGCGTCGCGGCGGCCCCAAGCAGGCTCAGGAATTCGTTCATCGGCGCGGGAATCGGCAGTTTCAGCGCGGCCCAAAGGAATCCAGCGCCGATCGAAACGATCATCGGGTTGTGCAGGAGGCCCCGACCCACCGAGAGCAACACCCCCAGGCCAACCCGACCGTCGCGGCTGGCCGTCACGATTACGACGATCAGGCTCGAGAATACCAGCAGATCCACCGCCAGAACTAGCATCACAGGGCCAATGGCGGCCTCGCCCAGGAGCAAAACGAACATGGGTACGCCGAGGAAACCGGTGTTGCCGATCACTGCGCATTGCGCCTCAACCGCTGCTTCGGCCATCGGCAGGCGTCGAAACAATGCGACCAGCGTGGCAATCACGTAGATCAAGATGCTGCCGGACAGATAGGCCAGCACGAATGTCCAGTCGAGCACCTCGCCCAGCGACAGGTTGGCCGAGAATCGGAACAGCATTGCCGACAGGGCGAAATAGAAGACGAATTTCGTCAACCAGGCGGTGGCTTCGTCGGTGAAGAACCGCGTGCGCCCGGCGACGTAACCGAGGGCAATGAGGCCGAAGAACGGCAGTGTTTTCAGGAAGATCGGCAGCATTACTTGCCCCTTAGCACGCCCGAGTTTGTCCGTCACCGCGTATTGGGGGCCACCTGTCGGCAACCTGACCTGAAAACCAGCATCCGACGGTGGGGGGCTCGTGGTAGTCTATTCCCATTCATCACGTCCATTTAGGAGAGTCCAATGTTTCGACTGCCAGGTCTTGCTATCCTTGTGTTATTCGCCTGGACGTTGCCCGCGTCCGCGCTTGTCAGCTTCGATATCCCGCACCTCACCTTCCCGTCCGAGGCCACGGGCGATGTCGATACGACCCGAACCAACCAGTCCGTAACCGCGGTCAGCCCAGAGCAATAGGCGCCGAGACGCCTGTCTTTCTGGCTACTTGCCGGAAGTGAACTGAACGGTTTAAACTTCGGCCCAAACGGAGGGCCGCGGATGGGCGCGTTTGACAATCAGATAAAACGCGGGCGGAAGTACGATCAGGTGGTCGAAGGCGCTCGCGAAGTCTTCCTGCAGGACGGCTTCGAAGGTGCGAGCGTCGACGACATTGCGCGCGCCGCGGGCGTCTCGAAGGCGACGCTCTACAGTTATTTCCCCGACAAGCGGCTGCTCTTTCTGGAGGTCGCGAAGGCCGGCTGTTGTCAGAAGGCCTATGACGCGGTTCAGGAGATCGATGCGGATCGTGCGCCGGAGGATGTGCTCATGGCGGCGGCAACGCAGATGATGTGCTTCTTCTTGTCCGATATCGGTCGGGCGGCATTCCGCGTGGTCATCGCGGAATCCGAGCGGTTTCCCGAACTGGGGCGCGAATACTGGCTGAACGGCCCTGCGCGGGCGCGCGAGGTGCTGATCGCGTATTTCGACAAGGCCATCCCGCGCGGCGAGTTGAAGATCGACGATCTGGAGCTCGCGGCGGACCAGTTCATCGAGCTTTGCAAGGTGGATCTCTTTCCACGTCTCCTGATGGGGCTGGATCAGGAGTTCTCCGCGGCAGAACACGAGCGCATCGCGCGCGGCGCGGTGGAAATGTTCATGGCGCGTTACGGCGCCTGAGACGCTCCCGCGCATTGCACGGGAGCGGTCCATTGTAGCTGATCAGAAGATGAAGTCGCCCGAATCCAAACCGTCGGTATAGTCCTGCAGGATTACTTCCGAGTTGGCGTTCAGCTTGATGTGGGTATCCCCGGACTTCGTCGAGATGTTCAGGTCGGAGAACTTATTCGCCGCCCGGATCTGGATCTTGTCATTTTCTGTGGGGTCGAAGTCGACAATCGTGTCGGTGCCGAACTTCTTGCCGTTGAAGATGAACTTGTCCTTCGCGTCGCCGCCCTTGAAGCGGTTGTTGGCGTTGTTTCCGGTGAACACGTCACGGCTGTTGGTTCCATCGACTTGCTCGATGCTCTTCACCTGGTCGACGGTCCCGAATCCGTCCCGGATCGTCCCTTTCGAAAGATTGGCAACGATCCCGTCATGGCCACCGTAGCTCGCGTCGCGAACGTAGATTGCCCGGTCAAATCCATCGCCACCGTCAATAACGTCCTTCCCGCGTAGTCCGGCAAAGGTGTTGTTGCTGTCGTTGCCGATCAACGTGTCCTTCTTGAAGGTTCCGATCACCTGGTCGATATTGACAAGCTTGTCGACGAGCCCGTCCGGGCCGGTGGCCTTTTCGTTCGCAAGGTTGACCTTGACGCCCGAATCCAGCGGTCGCCGGTCGTAGGTCCAGGACGCGTAGCTCAGGATGTCCCATTTAGTCGCAGACCCGTAGTACTGGTCGGCGCCGCCATTGTCTTCGATGTAGCTGCCGCCGCCGCGGGCCCGGAACACATCGTCGCCGCTGCCGGTTTCAGCGTTGGTTCCGCTGGCGCTGCCCTTCGGTCCGAGGAAGGTGCTGCCGTCGGCCACGAGGTTGTCGTAGGTGCGGGCGGAATGCTCAAGGAAAAGATAATGGAACTCGCCGGCGTCCAGCGAGATATCGGTCATCTTCACTTCCAGCTTGTTGGACTTGCTGAACCAGCGGATCGACTCGATGTCGCCGGAGGTGACGATCGTATCGCCCTGGTACTTGCCGTCGGTGGCTTTGTAGGTCTTGAAGTCCTTGAGCTGGATCGTGACCTTCCACGGTGACCGGTCCGGATCGTAAGGGACGCCCTCACGGCTCGCGTCGTACTTCAGGGTCATCTTCCCGGATTTCGCGTCAAAGCTCTTGATGCTGTAATTCTCGAACTCCGCGTACCCGAAGTGGAAATCGTGAGCCTTATTGAATACAAGTTTCGCCATATCAGTCCCCATTTTACCCGAGGCATGATGCCCCTCAAACACTCGTGTGCATTCGGCCATGCCAACAAGTGCGTAATCTATCAAGTGATTTCGACTCGGTGGAGTCGCGTGATCGCGCGTTCCGATCACTTTTAGGGGGGGATCGCTGCGCCTGCAAAGCTCCTGTGCCTGTCTTTGCAAGGTGTCGGCGGTAGATTGCGCACCGAATGCGCGACAATCGCCGGACCGGAAAAAGACTGTTTCAGTGCCGGTGGAGTCCGGATGTGCGCGGGTCGCGCAAGCCTGTCTGTTTCCGTATCGGGATCAATCGAGGCGGCGGACCTGCAATTGGTTTCCCGGACCCCGCCGCGTCTCGAAGATCTTGATCGATTGCACGAGGTCGGACAGCTTTTTCTTGCCATAGGTGCGCGTGTCGAAATCCGGGTTGGCGGCGACGACGAACTGGCCCAGTGGTCCGAGAGGATACCAGTCGTCGTCCTGGTCGATCCCGTCCATTGCCTTCAGGATAAGGTCGCGGGCTTCGTTGAGTGGCCGCGATTTCGGCTCGTCCTTCTTCTCGGTGCTGGGCGCTTCGGCCGTGGCCGCGCGCGTGTCGATGTTCTCCACGTAGATGAAGCGCTTGCAGGCTTTCCGGAATGCTTCCGGCGTCTTGCGTTGACCGATCCCGTACACATCGAGCCCCTGCTCGCGGATCCGGCTCGCGAGGCGCGTGAAATCACTGTCGGAGGAAACCAGAACGAAACCGTCGAACCGGCCGGAGTGCAGCAGATCCATTGCGTCGATCACCAACGCGATATCGGAGGCGTTCTTGCCCACCGTGTTGGCTGGCTGATGGTGCGGCACGAGACCGAATTCGGCCTGAACCTTCGACCAGCCCTTCATCTGCGAGGAGGAGAAGTCGCCGTAGACCCGCCGCACGGAGGCTTCACCGTAGGCGGCGATCTCGTCGAAGATCGATTTCGCGAATTGCGGCGACGTGTTGTCGGCGTCGATCAGGATGGCGAGGAGGGGGCGCTGGTCAGGCATTCGGGCTCCGGTTCTGGGGGCGGGACCGGGGGTTTTGCACCCCCGGACCCCGCAGGATATTTCCCGACAGAAGAAACTCCGTCAGGCGCTTCGGGGCAATACCTCCGGCTTGCGCACCCGGCAACCGGTCCGGAGAGGTGTCTCAGTTGGCAAGCCGGATATCTCGCGTAGTGCAGGTGGCGGGGATCCCGGCACGCTGTTCCGCCTCACTTGTCCGCCCGGTGATGGTCGGGGCGCGGTATTGGGATCGGTTTGCCTCATGGGGTCAATACACAACGACACTTCTGATGGATTCGCCTTTGTGCATGAGGTCGA
>NZ_LNCI01000009.1 GCF_001509585.1 Tropicimonas marinistellae
GCGGAGAATTGTCGCTGCCGCCGCCAAGCAGCGCTGCCGCCATCGGTTCGTTCCAGGCGTCCGCATCGGTGTCATAGATCGTGTGGAACGCCCAGAAGGCCCAGGCGATATCGCCGAGATCCGCGGCTTCCCGCACGTCCTCTGTCCACTCCGAGCGCTCGTCATTGGGGATCTCGAAATAGGCGCCGAATTCTCCCATGAAGACGGGCATGTCGCCCTGTTCCTCGCGCCACTCGGCAATGAGCGCAAAGTTCTCCGCAAGTTCCTGCAAGTCCTCATTGCTCCCCCATTCGCGGCCTGTGGGAGGGGGATCTTCCACGTATGGCGCCCCTTGATGGGTGAATTCGAATGGCACGTAGTAGTGGAACGTCGGCACGATGTAGTCATCGTTGGGCAGGGTCAACTCGACCAGCCCCTCGACCGTGTACCAATCCTCACCGCCCACGATGACAGCCCGCGTTGGATTGGTTTCGCGCACGATATCGACGAGTTCTGCCATCGTCTCGTCGACCAGGTCGCCGGCGAAGGCCCCGTGCGGTTCATTGAAAAGCTCGAAGTAGACGTTCGAGGGCATGTCGGCGAAGCGCGTCGCGATCTGCTCCCAGATCGTCTTGAGCGTCGGTATATACCCGTCCGGATCGTCGTTCACCTCCCAGAAGTGGTGCAGGTCGACCACCACGTTGAGATCGCGCTCCAATACCCAGCCGATCACTTCCTCCACGCGTGCGAAGAACGCCGGATCGACAATGTCGTTGTTGTCGAGATGGTTCGACCAACCCACTGCTATGCGCACGGAGTCAAAGCCGATATCCGCGATCTCCTGCACATGGTCCTCGGCAATCACATATCCCCAGTCCCCTTCGTTCGGGGCATCCAGGGCGTTGCCCAGGTTGATTGCGCGCCCGACGTCAAACTCCAGAACAGGCGCGTCAGGCCCTATCGTCAAAGTGAAGACATCATCAACGCTGTCGGTGCCGTCGCTGGCCGTGACACGAATGTCCAGCGCGCCGTCAAAACCGGACGGTGCCTCGCCGCGAAACATCGTGCCGTCGAATGTTAACCAACCCGGGACATCACCACCGGAGGCAAGCGACACGCTCAGGGCAAGCGGGTCGCCATCAGGATCGTCGAAGGTGTCGGGGTGGAGCCGGAATGCGAAGGGATCTCCCGGCAATCGGGCGCGGTCGATGATTGGCTCCACGAGGATTGGAGATCCCCCTGGCGTAGAGGAATCCGAGTCGAATGTCAGTTGGTCGATCCGAACGGCCTCGTAGCCATCCGCCAGCCCTACGATTGTCACCACATCGCCGGGCGCGAGTTCCAGCCCCGGGATCAATGCGCTGCGCATGTTGGTGGCGTCGGCACCGCCCGTCGAGGTGGGTTCGTTCAATTCGACCCGCCCCACCACTGCGCCATTGACCTGAACGACAATCGTCCCTTCGCCGTCGTTCTCGTCAAAATAGTCCAGGGTGAGCCCATAAACGCCGGCCGCTTCGACGAAAGCGATACGCAATTCGCCGCTGCTCGCCCAAACACCGTTGTCGTTCAAGGAGGCAACGCGCCCCTCAACGGCAGCGTTGTTCTGTTCAGTTACATAGCCGGAACCCGATACAATTACGTCCTCGGCCTGATAAACCACCGATACCATCTATGACCCCCCGCTCGGGCTCAAAAAAAATTGCCCTCGCACGCGCAATGCTCCCATATGGCGAGCGCGCGAGTCAACGTCGGCCTGTGGAGGGGGGCTCCATCAGAAACGGCCGGCGTCAGACGGTTTCGTCGTATCGCGGTATATTTTCGGGTAGTTCACGCTCCTTAGCCGCGCCAGGAGGTCGGCTACCCTTGATGCACGAGACTCGCAAACAAATGCGGTTCGATACCGACTTGGTCGAAAGTCTCTCCTTCGGTCATGATGCTGACCGCGTCGTGGCTGTGGAGGCTTTCCTGATGGCTCGAGACGACCCGATAGTCGCCAATGCGGGGGTCGGCTTGAAGCCGTTCCGCAAACGATCGCGCAGCGTCTTCGACAAATATCGGGTTTGCCGCGTTCAACTCTGCGAAGGCCTGTTCGTCCTCCCGCTTCACCATGACCTGGGTTTCGGTTGGCACGGCACTTCGGCACAGTTCCACGATATCTTCGAACCAGAGGCAGGCCGCATCCGGGTCTACCACGACCGAGATTCGCGCGACCGAACGTTGCGAATGCGGCGTGGCGAGTTGGCTGCGCATTCGGCGCGCGTGTTCGGACAGTTCGAGCGAGCACGGGCACGTCGATGAGTAGACGTAGTCCAGGTGGAGGATCTTGACCCTCTCGCCGCCCCGGTCGGCGACCTCAAGCGTGATGTCGTAGTACTGGTAGCCGGAAAGCCCGGACCGAAGCGACGTTACCTTCATCGGGAAGGAAAACCGCATCGCAATGCGGGCGTCGAAACTGTCGAGATCGGTCTTGTAGGTTTCAAGCGCCTCCTCGATCACTTCGAAACTGAAGGTGCGTTCAGCGGAGCGATAGAAACTGCGCATGATGCGCGACATGTTGATACCTTTCTTGTCGGCATCAAGGCTCACCGTACCGGTGACGGACGTCTCCAACGTCAGATCCACGCCGTCGCGGGTATGAAACCGGATCGGCAATCGGAAGTTAGAGATGCCGACATGCTGAAGCGGGCGCTTTGCACCGCGGATCAGGCTTTCCGGGCCATTCTGTAGATCCGGCATTCCGGCCTTGTAAGCGGCATCTGCAACAAACCCGGCTGGATAGCTACGCGAGAGGTCCGGATAACCATTGGTTGGCCTCGCGGGCAGCAATCGCCCGATGACCGGGTCCAGGTCCGTGATCTCGGTATCAGAAGCCGTGCCTGCCCACAGTCGGAGCACCTCCAGCGCCTGCGCGGCGTCCTCCCGGCTCGGTTCCTGGTCAAAATCGGTCGCATGGTAGTTCATGTCGGGCCTCGCCGCTGTATCCTGCGCTGAACCAAGGTTGGTGCGGCCGCGCCGTTTGTCCAGTCCGCAGCACCGATTTCCTTTGGGTTTCGCTCCGTTCCACCGACCACAATCCGCTCTCCCGACGACATTGTCGGTCAGCGATCGCGGTACATTTCCACGAAATTCCGGAGAATTCGGGGGGCCAGGTCGACCTCGAAGGCACGAACCGCGGCGGTTAGCGCGGCTGCCTCCTCTGGCGGAAAATATCCCTTGTCCTTGTAGATCTCGATGCGGAGCGCAAAAACATCGCCGTCCGCCTCCGGGTGAAACTGCGTGGCGTAGACGTTCCGCCCGAAGCGGATCATCTGGTACGGGCACGGCTCGGAGGCAAGCAAGTGGGCGCACCCCCTCGGAAGCGTCTGCACCGCCTCTTTGTGGCCAACCAGCGCATTGAAACGATCCGGCAGCCCATCCAGGATCGGATCGGCGCGGCCGTCCGGCGTTACGAAACACGGCACGGCCCCCGGTGGTTCGCCAAAATGCGCCTTGGACACGCCGGCTCCCAGATGGTGAGCCAGAATGCCGATCCCGTAGCAGCAGCCCATGAAGGGAATGTCCTGACCAGTTATCTGCGGCATCAGGCCAAGAATTTCTTTCTCGATATGTCTCTCGATCACTGGCTTGGTGTCATCGGGATCGGACACGCAGCCCGGTCCCCCGCCAACGATCACCCCGGAGTAGTCGCCCAGATTGAGCATCTCCGGGATTTCCTCGCGCTCCAACCGGACCCGGCGTGTCTCGTCCTCGCGAAGCCCTCCCTTTGCCAGGAAGGCTTCGAATTCGTTGTCCGACGCCTCGGGTTCGGGGCGCAATTGCAGGATCAGGAAGGGTTTCATTCGGCCAGGTCCTCGTCTCGTTCCCGCATCTGCCGCAGGCGACGGGCCTGCGTCAAGCGCGGGGAATTTCGTCGGCGAGGGTTTCCAGCCAGCCGGGCACTTCGCGGGCATCGATTTCCGCCTCCCGGATCAGCCCGTCGAAGTGTTCCGTAAGCGAGCGCACCCGATCACGGGACCGGAACGCGAGGTAAAAACGCCCGACGTAGACCACACCGAGAAAGCGGCCGAATACAGAGACCGGTGCGCTGAACACGCGGCGCGCATCGTAGAGATACAGGCGCAACGAGGGAAAGTGCTCCGAAGTCGCCCGGATCATGCTGTCGATCTGAGCCCGGCGAACACTTGCGTCGAGCCCCCGATAATAGCCCTCCCCAGCGGCAAAAGCCCTGAGCTCCCCGATGGATACGGCAATCTCGTAGTCCGACATCTCCTCCCCCAGCAATGTCAGCCGGTCCTGCGATGCCCCGATCGCCTGCTCAGCCGTTCGACCGAGCGCGCGGTTGTATTCCCAACTCATCATTTGCTCGGTCTTGAGCACATCGGGCAGGGTTGCCGGGACGTGGCGGATCTTGGCGCCTGCCGCCTCCCTGTGCCACTCGTGAAGCTGTGCATCCGCCGAACTGCGGGCCGCCTCGGTCACGGTCATGGCCGCCGCCAGCACGTCGCCGGGCCGTTCCGGCCGGTCGGTCAGGCCCAGCAACCAGTCAGAGGAGACACCGAGCGCGCTGGCGCATTCTGCCGCCAGGTGGGCGTTCGGCAGACGCGCGGTACCCTCCGCCAGCATCTGCGCAATCGTGGAGCGGTCCGCGCCAACCGCCCGAGCAAGCGCACTGCGATTGACGCCGTTTGCCGCCATCTGGGCAAGCAGACGCGTACGAAATACATCGGCACGAGCGAGTTTGTCGGTAATTACCATGGTTTGTCGTTTTTTCTCTCGATACGTGAGAATAAGAAGATATTTTTCAGAATTCCGCAACTCGTGGATTCAGCGCATAAGTTGTGGGTGCAAGTCAAACAACCGCCGAGTTACGAACCATGATCGAGACCCCGCTGCGCAGCATCGCCAAGGCCGCCACCTGGCAAGCGCTCGGGCTGGCCATGATGACGCTGATCTCTTGGGTGGTGACCGGGTCGGTCGCGGCGGGTGGAGCAATCGCCGTATTGGGCGCCGCAGTGGGTACCGTCACCTACGTGTTCCATGAACGCCTGTGGGCCCATGTCCGTTGGGGTCGTTTGCACACCAACGACGCCGCGCCGCCACGCCCGATCAACTCAACGGCAGATCGCTAAAATTCAGCAATTTCAGCGCGTTTTGCAATGCAACTAATCTGGATTCGCTAGTGCCGACGGACACTGCCTGAAATCAGCGTCTCGACGGCCCGCCACCCATGCACGACAGAGCGACTCGGCAGGGTAAGGGCCCAGAGGCAACCGCCACCTGTCTGATCGTGCCGCCGGTCAATGGCAAGCCCGGCGAGATGGCAGTAAAGCAATGTTCCCACGCCACCGTGGCCGACCATGAGCAGGTCGCCCGACACCGGCCGCGCAAGCACTGCGTCAAGCTCCGATACGATCCGTGTTTGCGCAGCGACCGCCGTCTCCCACCCCCGGACGGCGGACTCCGGATTGGCGAAGAACGCATTCGCGACTTCTTCGAACTCCTGAGCGGGCAGATAACCCGTTGCCGAGCGGTCGTTCTCGTGAGTCGCTGGCCGGACCTCGACTTCGCACTGCCGCGCCCGCGCAATCGGCTTTGCTGTTTCCACGGCCTTTCGCTCCGCACTTGAGACGACCCGCGTAACGGTGTCGAAAACGCCGCTGTCGATCCAGTTCCGTACTCTCCGAACACCAGTCGCACTCAGTCCCCAGTCCGGAACCGGAACCTCTGGGTCGATTTCGACTTCGGGGTGCGAAAGATAGAGCAGACGTGCCATCCGCCGGGCTCAGATCCTGTCGAGCGCTTGCTTCACATCAGCGATCAGATCGGCGGTGTCCTCGATTCCCAGGCTGATCCGTACAAGTCCGGGCGTAATGCCAAGCTCCGCCTTCTGATCGTCTGGCAGTCTTTGGTGCGTTGTTGTTGCCGGATGCGTAACAATACTCTTTGCATCACCGAGATTGTTCGAGATTATCATGATCTTGAGCGCATTCAGGAACCGGAAGGCCGCCTCCTGACCGCCCTTGATGTCGAGCGAGAGTACAGTCCCCGGCCCATCGAGCATTTCTGTCGACAGCACATGTTGCGGATGCTGCTCCAGCCCCGGGTAGATCACTCGTTCCAATCGGGTATCCCATTGCAGGGCTTCGGCCATCGCCTGTGCGGTTGCCGCCTGCGCCCTGACCCGCAGATCCAGGGTCTCCAACCCTTTCAGGAGAACCCATGCAGTGAATGGGCTCATCGACGCGCCGGTATGCTTGAGATAGGGCTCGACGGTTTCGCGTATGAATGCCTTGGTTCCCAAGATCACGCCGCCGAGCGCACGGCCCTGCCCGTCGATATGCTTGGTGGCGGAATAAACCACCACGTCGGCCCCCTGCTCCAACGCACGGGAGAAGATCGGTGTGGCAAAAACGTTATCCACGATCACCGTCGCGCCAACCCTGTGGGCCAGCTTCGCCACCGCTGGCAGGTCCACGACCTCAAGTGTCGGGTTTGACATGGTCTCGAAGAACACCGCCTTTGTCTCCTTGCGGATCGCGGCTTTCCAGGCGGCCAGATCCGTGCCGTCCACGAATGTCACCTCGACACCGAAGCGGCTCAGCACGTTCTCCAGAATATAGAGACAGGAGCCGAAGAGCGCGCGTGAGGAGACCACGTGATCGCCAGCCTTCAGCATGGAGGTCAGCGCACCGTTCACCGCGGCCATTCCAGACGCCGTGGCAAAGGCATCCTCCGCCCCTTCAAGCGCGGCGATCCGGTCCTCGAACATACGAACCGTCGGGTTGCCGTAGCGGGCGTAGATGAACTCATCCGTGCCAGCCTCAAGGAACCGCGCCTCCGCCTGTTCGGCGCTGTCGTAGACGAAGCCCTGGGTCATGAAGATGGCCTCGGCCACCTCGCCGTACTGACTGCGGCGGATACCGCTGTGAATGAGTTTGGTGCGTGTTTTCCAGTCGTCCATGCGAGGACCTCCAAGCAAAAGCCCCACCGCGAGCCAGCGGCGGGGCGTCCCGCATCTGACCTCTTTAGCGGAATGTTTTACGTGGCCCGCAATCCGGTGAACAAATCGCCACGCCGCAGTGCCTATCCGCTACGATGCCAACTCGTCAAGGGAGCCTGACCGGCGCGGCACATCCACCAGACGTGATCGGACGGCGGGGCGGGTGCGGGCCGAATGCACAACACACCAGATCTCGTGGAAAAACCTGTGCGGCGTTTCAGCGGTTGATGGTGAATCCTCACGTCTCGCGGTATTGCACCGGTTGCGCAACTGCCACATCTGGGAACTTCCCGCCACCAGCCGAACACGCACCTATGCGAGGAAACGACCAAGTCCCGAGCAATCGAGCTCTTTCACGAAGATGCCTTCGGCGCATTGTTATTACGCACCTATTTCTGAACTCACTCTTTCCAGACACCGATCGGCCGCTCGCACCATCAATCGCCACTTTATTATCTCGTTACCATTTCGTTACGCGCACGTAACCCGCGCGTCACTCAGTTGAAGCAGACACGGGCTAGGCCACCACAAGATATTGTGGGACGACGCTATGCCCCTGTGCCGGATCAACGTCATTGGAGACACGCTAGCAGCCCCGGAAGGGGTCACCGCCGATATCGCGACCGCATTGTCCCGAACGCGACCGGGTGCGCCGGTTGTCGTGCTGATCCACGGCTACAGGTTTTCACCTCGGGACGAACACGCCAGTCCTCACACCCACATTCTTTCGCTCAGTCCCGCGCACGACAGCTGGAAGGCGCTCTCCTGGCCGCGGCAATTGGGTCTGGGCAGCGGGGAGCCGGATGAGCCGCTCTGTATCGCACTTGGCTGGGAGGCTCGCGGCTCCCTGTGGCAGGCCTATGGACGCGCCGCCGAGACCGGGCGGGCGTTGGCGCGGATCGTTTCTGGAATTCGCCTGATACGCCAGGGTCAACCAGTCGATGTGCTCGCGCACTCGCTGGGTTGCCGTGTGGCGCTCTCTGCCCTTCGGCACCTGCCTGCCGGAGCAATGGGGCGTGCTGTACTAATGGCGCCTGCGGAAATGCGCTCCACTGCTCGCGATTGCCTCGACACGCCAGCCGGGCGGGCAGTCGAAGTGCTCAACATCACCAGCCGGGAGAACGGCCTCTACGACCGAGCCCTCGCATGGCTGGTCGCACCACACCGATTTGGCGACCGGGCGCTCGGAACCGGGCTGAACCGGACCGCCGACAATTGGACCGACATTGACATCGACAGTCGGAGGACCCGGAACGTGTTGGAGGAAATGGGTTATCCAATCGCCCCTTCCGGCAAGCGCATCTGCCATTGGTCGGTCTACCTGCGACCCGGCCTCTTTCCGTTCTACCGTGCGGTTCTCAACCGGGAAGTGCCGCTCGCGCT
The DNA here is from genome assembly GCF_001509585.1 of Tropicimonas marinistellae. Taxonomy (GTDB): domain Bacteria; phylum Pseudomonadota; class Alphaproteobacteria; order Rhodobacterales; family Rhodobacteraceae; genus Tropicimonas; species Tropicimonas marinistellae. The sequence continues at coordinate 8,363 of NZ_LNCI01000009.1, forward strand.
GCTGCGGACGCGGACGACGATGGAAGATGGCCCAACGCCCGGGTTGCGGCTGCCGCGCCTGCATGCGTCACCGTTCGGGACCCGTCAGGCGTTCTGATGCTGCCGAAAGACATCGTCACTTCTTGGATTTTTCGGGTTCCAGATCCATGTACTTCTGCAACGACAGGATCTGCACCCACATGTAGACGATGAGCGCGATGGGAAAAGCGAATGTCTCGATCTTTACCCAGGCATCGGTCGACATGGTGCGCCAGACGAATTCGTTGGCAACCGCAAGCGCGGCGAAGCCGGCGGCCAGACGTGCGGTCAGCTTCATCCACCCTTCCTCGGCCATGGGCATAAGATCGCCCAGAACCCAAGAAAGGTAGCTTTTTCCGTGCAGCAGACCAATCCCGAGCAGGCCCGCGAACAGGCCGTAGACGATGGTCGTCTTCATCTTGAAGAAAGTCTCGTCGTTGAACCACACCGTCAGCCCGCCGAAGATCACCACCAGCACGGCGGTGACGACCTGAAGCCGCGCAAGTTTGCCAGTTAGGCGCCAGAGCATCGCGATGGAGGCCAGCAGAATGGGAACGAAGAGCGCCGCCGCGACGATGAACCCGTCGTATTCAGTTCCGCCAATCGAGTAGGTTTGATCCCGCATGTAGAGGTAGACGACAAAGAAGGCGAGCGGGGGCCCGAGCTCGAGCGCCTGTTTCAGGAGCGGATTTACCGTCTTCTCTTCCATGCCTCAGTCCTTGCCGTTTCGACCCCGGAGGGGACACCGCGTTTTGCCGCGCAAGTCAACCGTGAAGATCACCCACCCAGTTCAACAATCACGGCGCCGGCGGCGATGGTGGCCATCAAACCCAGGCGCCGCGGCCCAACGCTTTCGCGCAGTACCAGCCAGCCGATCAACGCGGCAAAGACGGTCGATGTCTCCCGCAGCACCGCCGCCTCGCCCACCTTGTCGAGCCGGGTGGCGAGCATCACCGAGCCGAAACTGCCCCAGGCGACAAGCGCGCCAACGAACCCACGCCACAGCAACGGTGGCAGATCGGGACGGTAGCGCATGTTCCTCCAACGCAGCGCCGCGATCACCGGCATGTCGAAAGCGGTTACGAAGAAAAACCATGCCAGAAAGGTGAACGGATCCGGCGTCGCCCGAATGCCGTAGGCGTCGTAGGTGGTATAAAGCGCAACTGTCGCGCCCGTGGCGAGCGCCAGCCAGAGCGCCGGTACCAGCGTTTCGCGCGCGACCTCCACATGAATCAGGTTGTAGACCGCGAGACCGAAAATGCCAGCCAGAAGCAAAAGCATCCCGAACCATTGCGTGAGCGTGAAGGTCTCGCCGAAGATCAGCCAGGCACCGAACACCGCGAATAGTGGCCCGGAGCCACGCACCACCGGGTAGACGACGGTGAAGGCGCCGCGGGAAAAGGCCAGCGCCATACCGACCTTGTACGTGAGGTGGATCGCGATGGCGCCGAGCAGGATCAGCCAGACGTGGCCCTCGGGCCAAGGCACCACGAAGAGCGCGATGGGGCCGGAAAGCACGGCAAGCCAGCCATCAATAGCACCACGGCTGAGCCACGGATCATGCCGCCCCTTCTGCAACGCACCGAAGACGGCATGCAGGAACGCAGCCGTCAGGGCGAGCAATGTCGCAACCGTGTGCCCGGCCTCGGTACCCTCCAGGCCCAGGATCCATTGGCTCATGGCGCGACGTTCATGGAACGCGGCGTGCCATGCCCGTGCGCGGTGAAAAGCCATGCGTCTGGTATAGTCGCTCGGCACCGGGGTCGGCGATCAGGCTGATGTAGCACCCGCTGGGAAGGGTTCTGTCGCACCATTCCAGCAGATACCGCACAATCGCCCCGCCGTGCCCCTGCCTTTGTTCGTCGGGATGCACCGCCACATCGTTGATCTGAACGAAACAACCGCCGTCTCCCGTGACCCGGCCCATGCCAACAAGCGCGCCTATGTCGTTGCGGAGCCAGGCCGCATGCAAGGTGCGATCCAGGCTGATCTGCACTGCCGCGTCGGGAAACACGCTCATTCCTGCCACGCGCCGCAATTCCTGAAATTCCCGAAGCGTCGCCGCCCGATCAGAGAACTCAGCCATTTGCGCCGGTCAGCGCCTGCGCGAATTCGTCGGGGTCGAAGGGTTGCAGATCGTCTATCTGTTCGCCAACGCCAATGGCGTGGATCGGCAGTCCGAAACGGTCTGCAAGGGCGACCAATACGCCGCCCTTCGCGGTGCCGTCGAGCTTGGTCATCACGAGGCCCGAGACATCGGCGAGTTCGCGGAAGGTCTCGACCTGGGAGAGCGCGTTCTGCCCTGTCGTGGCGTCGAGCACCAGCAGCGTGTTATGCGGAGCGTCCGGGTCCTTCTTGCGCAGGACGCGGACGATCTTGGCCAGTTCTTCCATCAGGTCGGCCCGGTTCTGCAACCGTCCGGCGGTGTCTATCATCAGGAGGTCGGCGCCATCGCGCTGCGCCTGTGCAAGCGCATCGAATGCGAGGCTTGCCGGATCAGAACCCTCCGGCGCAGTCAGCACAGGCACGCCGGCGCGCTCGCCCCAGACCTGCAATTGTTCCACGGCCGCAGCGCGGAACGTGTCGCCGGCGGCAATCACGACCGTCTTACCGGCGGCGCGGAACTGGCTGGCGAGTTTGCCGATCGTGGTGGTCTTGCCAGAGCCGTTCACCCCAACGACCAGTACGACTTGCGGCTTTGTCGGATAGAGCGGCAGGGGCTTGGCCACCGGCTCCATGATCCGGGCGATTTCCTCGGAGAGCAGCCCCTTGATTTCCTCGGTCGAGAGTTTCCGACCGAGCCTGCCCTCGGCCATGTTTGCCGCGACCCGCAACGCGGTATCGACTCCCATGTCGGACGCAATCAGCAACTCTTCGAGCTGTTCCAGCATCTCGTCGTCGAGAACGCGGCGGACGACCGTCTGAGGCGTACCGCGCCCGAGGATCCTCCCCAGAAATCCGGGGCGCGATTCTTCCGCGATCGGATCGGATGTGGGCATTTCCGGTAACGGGTCCAGCGGGAACGGGTCCACGGGCTGCGGGGCCTCGCTCGGCGGTTCGACCGGCACTGGTTCAGGTTCCGCGGGATATTCGATCGGCGTCTCTGGCATCCCCGGAACGGGCTCGACCGGCTCCGGAACCGGATCCGCGGGGACAGGATCGGGGTGCTCGGGCGATGGCGGCACGTCCTCTGGCGCCGGCCCGGGCTGGGGGTCGGCGGGAGGCGGGACTTGCTCGGGTTCCGGAACAGGCTGCGGGTCCGGCTCGTCCGACACGGAAACGGTCTCAACAACATCTTCCTCGCCGCCGTCCTGCACGATGGCGTCCAGCCCTTCTTCGAGCTTCGAGGAGGATTTGAACAGCCGGTCCTTGAGTTTCTTAAAGAATGCCATGCGTGGGCCTTTCGGAATTGCCGCAGATGTCACCTAATCCCATAGGGCGAGATTTGGAAGGGCGCCGCATCGCGTCAGGTCTCAACCGGCGAGTGCTGAAGACGCTCGGCGCGGCAGGCAAACTGCGCACTTCAAGCACAACGTGCCACCCGGCGGCTGGAAGCTGAGCGGGCGCCGAACCTGAAGGCGATGCGCCGGCCCGCAGCCTAACAGTATGGTGACTGGTGGTTCCGTGGCCGATCTGGCATCTTCGCCGCAACGCGCGGCTCTTTGGCCGGGCGCAACCGTGACTTCGGGTAACTACATTGCTTCAGCGTATTGCGATTTCGCTCCTACCTCTGCTCACGCCCCTGGCAGCCGTGGCCGACGGGACGCCCCTGACCGGAGAGGAGTTCGACGCCCTCACACGCGGGCGAACGCTCTATTTCTATTCCAACGGAGCGGCTTACGGCGCCGAGCGCTACCGCGACGATCGGGAAGTCACCTGGACCTTCCTGGACGGTCAGTGCAAGGATGGCCATTGGTACCAGGATGGCCCGTTCATTTGTTTCGTCTACGACGAACTTCCCGATCCACAATGCTGGACCTTCTATAACTCCGGCTCCGGATTGCGCGCCCTCTTCGAGGGGCGGGATGGGGAAACCGAACTCTACGAGGCCGGGGACGCCAGCGAGCCACTTTACTGCGTCGGGCCTGAAGTCGGCGTCTGATCTCCGGACGTGCAGGACAAGGCGTAGACGGCGCCCATGAAATGCGAATGCACAGCGTCGCCGGGCAGTCTAGGCAGCGTTCGCATCGCGCGCCGAGGTGGGAGCGACCGCCACCCCAAGCTTCGTCTTGACGCGTGTCGCAGAGAATGATCTGGCGCGTCCATGCAGGTGGAAACCCTTATTCTCGGCGCCGGCGCGGCGGGTTTGATGTGCGCCGCCCATTCCGGGCCGGGTGTACTCGTTGTTGATCACGCGAAAAGCCCCGGCGAAAAGATCCGCATCTCGGGTGGGGGGCGATGCAATTTCACCAACCTCCACACATGCCCGGAAAACTTCCTGTCCGGAAACCCGCATTTCTGCAAGTCTGCACTAGGGCGATACACCCAATGGGATTTCCTCGATCTGGTATCCCGCCATGGGATCGCCTGGCACGAGAAGACGCTGGGACAGCTTTTCTGTGACGAGTCGGCCAAACAGATCGTTGCGATGTTGCTGGCCGAAGCGGCCGGCGCAGAGCTGTGGCTGCAAACAGACGTAGGCGCCATCGATCACGACGGTGCGCGCTTCTCAGTGATACTGGAACGCGACGGACGACCCACCACGGTTTTGGCGCGAAATCTGGTCGTGGCGACAGGCGGCAAGTCGATCCCAAAGATGGGCGCAACTGGATTGGCGTATCGAATTGCCGAACGCTTCGGCCTCGGTGTGACCGAGACGCGACCGGCGTTGGTTCCACTCACTTTTTCCGGACCGGTGCTGGAACGGCTGAAGCCGCTTGCGGGCTTGTCTGTCGACGCCGAGGTCACCTGCAACGGTGTAGCGTTCCGCGAAGGACTGCTGTTCACCCACCGCGGGTTGTCCGGCCCGGCGATCCTTCAGATCTCGTCCTTTTGGCGGGAGGGCGATCCGATCTGTGTCGATCTGGTGCCGGGAGTGGAGTTGGTCGCGGCATTGCGCTCGCGGCGCCAATCCGGCGGACGGATAGCGCTGGCGACGGCGCTCAGCGAATACATGCCGACGCGGCTGGCGCAGGTCGTCGCCGAAGGATCTGGGCTACGTGGTAACCTAGCGGACCAGAATGATGGGGCAGTACGGGAACTATCCGCCCGGGCAACTGGCTGGGATCTGTTGCCATCCGGGAGCGAAGGCTACCGCACGGCGGAGGTGACGCTCGGCGGCGTGGCAACGGACGGGCTATCGTCCAGTACAATGGAGGCGCGTGCCGTGCCCGGGCTCTATTTCATCGGCGAATGCGTGGATGTCACGGGCTGGCTCGGCGGGTACAATTTCCAATGGGCCTGGTCATCAGGCTGGGCTGCGGGCGCTGCTATCGCGGCACGCTCCCAGTGACCGCTCTAATCCGGATCACGCCCTCAGCCGCGCCTCGACCTGAGCAACGAAGTCCTCGCCGCGCCGCTCGAAGCTGTCATACTGGTCGAAGCTCGCCGCCGCCGGCGCCAGAAGCACCGTCTCACCCGATTTCGCCTCGGTCATGGCCCGTTCGACAGCACGCTCCATCGTTCCGCAGATCTCGGCCTCGACGTTGGAGCCCAACCCGAGCGCAAAATGTTCCGCTTCCCGGCCGATCACATAGGCTTTCACGACGCTGTCCAAATGCGGATGCAGAGCGTCCAGCCCACCATCCTTCTCCAGCCCGCCACAGATCCAGCGGATCCCCTTGAATGCTTGGAGCGCCTGCGCCGCACTGTCCACATTCGTTGCCTTGGAATCGTTGACGAAAGTGACGCCATCCGTTTCCGCAATTACCTGGCTGCGATGCGGCAGGCCGGGAAAACTGTTCAGGCCCGCTTCGATCGCCCGAGGCGCCAACCCGAGCGCGCGCACTGCGGCATAGGCGGCACAGGCGTTCTGGTGGTTGTGCGCTCCCGGCAGGCCGCGGATCCCGCGCAGGTCGATGGACGCCGCCTGCCGCCCCTTGCGATATTCTGAAAGGAATCCCTTGCGCGCGAAAACCGACCAACCCGGGCCGGCAAGCTTTTGCCCCGAGGAGACCCTGATCACCCGGCTGTCTGCCGGCCCTTCGGATAGTTGGCCGGCAAGGAACAGCCCCTCCGCCTCGTCTACACCAATCACGGCCCGGTCCGGCCCTCCCTCGGCAAAGAGCCGACGCTTGGCGGCGAAATATCCGCCCATGCCTCCATGGCGATCCAGATGGTCTGGCGACAGGTTGGTGAAAATCGCGATGTCAGGGGTAAGCGCACGGGCGAGATCGGTCTGGTAGGAACTGAGTTCCAGCACCACCACCCCGCCGTCTCCGGGCGGGTCGATGTCAAGCACGCCCCGTCCGATGTTTCCCGCAAGTTGCACCTCGCGACCGGCCGAATCCAAAACATGCGCGATCAATGCCGAAGTCGTGGACTTCCCATTGGAACCGGTGACTGCGACCACTTTTGGCATCACGTCGAAGGTATCCCAGTCATCGGCGGCGCACGACCGGAAGAACAGGCCAATATCGTTGTCTACCGGAACGCCGGCCCGGAGCGCCGTTGCAATGGCCCGGTGTGGGCTCGGATAAAGGTGCGGAATACCGGGCGACGTTACCAGCAGCGCGACCTCATCCAGAGCGCCCGGTGCGGTCGGATCATGAAGTATGAATCCCTCGCTCTCGGCGCGTTCCCGGCCCGTGGCACCATCGTCCCAGCACAAGGGGATGCCGCCTCCGGCCGCGATTGCCCGCGCCGCGGTGAGGCCTGATCGGCCAAGACCAAGAACGAGTACCTTCTGCCCGGCTACACCTCTGACAGGGATCATGACTGCGCTCCCGGTAGTTTTTGCCAAATGGACGTCTTTGAACCCTGCACGGCGGACTGAGTTTCACCATGCGTTACCATGAAATCGGCTCCCGCCGTCCGAAGAACCCGCCAGATCGGCCGTTCTTCGGCAAGGTCGCGCCCTTGTGAAACCACCCGGAGCACAAGGCGTCGCTCTTGACCGAGGGAGGCAACTCTCGCGACTACGCCAATGCCAGTGCGTTGAGCGCGGTCTTGGCGACTCCACTGGCGTTCGGCGCCTCCAATCCCTCGGCAAAAGCGCCCCAGCCGCATGGCAGTTTGACGATCCGGCCGGATCGGCGCGTCACCACGAGACGCGCAAGAGCCAAGATCAGCCGGCGCGAACGATCGATCTACACCGACATGCAAATCAAAACCCCGTCGGGATGCGCTTGCGTTCCGCATCCGGGGTGCACGCCCGCGCTTGTAAACATGGATATCATAGGCAAAACCGTCCAACTGCGCCGGACACGCCGGCGCCGCCACGTCCGCGGCCACCCAAACACGGCCAGCCGACGCTGTCGCGTGCGCACCAAACACCGGATCTCGCGCCGTGATCAAGACGTCGACACCGCGCATAACCAGACCTGCCGCGATGGCGCGCCCGATGCCACGGGTCTCGCCGGTTACCAGAGCGGCCTTGCTCACAGCGTTCCTCCGGTCACCGGATCTTCAACGTCGCAAGCCCCACGAGAGCGAGGATCAGCGAGATGATCCAGAAGCGGATCACGATCTGCGGCTCTGCCCAGCCACGTTTCTCGAAATGATGATGGATCGGCGCCATAAGGAACACCCGCTTGCCGGTGCGCTTGAAATAGAACACCTGGATTATGACCGATAGTGCCTCGACCACGAATAGACCACCGACGATGGCCAGCACGATCTCGTGCTTTGTCGCCACCGCGATTGCCCCAAGCGCGCCGCCAAGGGCAAGTGAGCCGGTATCGCCCATGAAAACTGCCGCGGGCGGCGCATTGTACCACAGGAAGCCAAGCCCGCCGCCAATCAGCCCAGCCGAAAACACCAGCAACTCACCGGTACCCGGAACGTAGTGCACGTCGAGATACGTTGCGAAGTCGACCCGACCCACGGCATAGGCGATGATTCCGAGCGTTCCCGCCGCGATCATCACCGGCATGATCGCCAACCCGTCGAGCCCATCCGTGAGGTTCACCGCATTGGCCGCCCCAACGATCACGATCATCGCGAAAGGGACGAAAATCACCCCGAGATTGAACAGCGCGTCCTTGAAGAACGGCAGTGCCAGTTGGTTGGTCAGTTCCGCCGGATGGACGATTGCCGCCAGCGAGCTGGCCGCGGCGGCAATGGCGAAGCCGAGCGCAAGCCGGATTCTGCCAGAAACGCCAGCCGTTTGTTGCTTGGAAACCTTTGAATAGTCGTCCGCAAATCCAATCGCACCGAAGCCCATGGTGACGAACAGCACGATCCAGACATAGGGGTTATCGAGCCGTGCCCAGAGCAACGTGGAAACGATCAGCCCACCGAGAATGAGCACGCCGCCCATGGTCGGGGTCCCAGCCTTGACGAAATGCCCCTCCGGCCCGTCGTCGCGGATCGGCTGGCCCTTGCCCTGCGTACGACGCAACAGGTTGATAAGCGGCCGGCCAAACAGGAAACCGAAGAGCAACGCGGTGAAGAACGCGCCACCCGTTCGAAAGGTGATGTAGCGAAAGAGGTTATAGATATCCCCGCCGTCTGAAAATGTTGTCAGCCAATAGAGCATCTGCCCCTGCCCCTCATGTTTCGTCCGGGCTCGATTGGCCCAGTTTGCGGATCGCCTCAACCACGCGCGCCAGCCGGATTCCGAGCGACCCCTTGACCAGCACGATGTCCCCGGCGTCGAGGATTTGATGCACCTCCGCGGCCATGGCCGCGCTGTCCTCGCGCCACCGTCCGCGACGTTCCCTTGGCAACGCCTCCCAGAGTGCGCGCATCCGATCGCCGACGCAATGCAGGACGTCGATCTGTTCCAAAGCCGGATGTGTCGCGAGTGCCGCGTGAAGCTCGTGTTCGGTCGGCCCGAGTTCCAGCATGTCGCCCAATATGGCAATCCGGCGTCCACGCGCGACGCGCCCGACACCATCGACCGGTGCAATTGCGGCAAGCATGTCGAGCGCCGCCCCCACGGAAGCCGGGTTGGCGTTGTAGGAATCGTCGATGAGATCCAGGCTCATGCCGTCGTGCACGATGTCGAGCGTGACCACCTCTCGCGCCCCACGTCCCTCGTAGGGTGCCCAACGCCCCAGATCACCAGCCGCTAAGGCCATGTCGGCTCCAAGCGCCGTGGCCACGGCGAGCGCAGCAAGCCCGTTCATCGCGAAATGCCGCCCCGGCGAACGCAGTTTGAAGAGGATCGGATGAGCCGCACCGTCCGGCCCGGTCAAGCGCGCCTGCACGATCGTCTGGTCGCCTCTCGTGGCGCACTCCAGGAGTTTGGCCTCCGCCCCATCCGTGCCGAAACCGAGAATGCGGGCCTGCCGGGCTTTCGCTGCATCGAAGAGGATCGGCGCGGTGGGGATATCTGCATTCAGAACGGCAACACCGCCCGGCCTCAGCCCCTCCATGATCGTCGCTTTCTCCTGCGCAATTCCGCGAAGGTCGTCGAAGGCCTCCAGATGCGCCGGAGCAACAATCGTGACAAGCGCCGCATCCAGATCCGCAAGCCGCGCCAGCGGCGCAATCTCGCCGGGGTGGTTCATGCCGATCTCGATCACGGCAAAATCGCAATCCGCAGGCATTCGCGCCAGCGTCAGCGGCACGCCCCAGTGGTTGTTGTAGCTCTTCTCCGCTGCATGCACCTTGCCTTGCCCGGAAAGAACCGCCCGCAACATCTCCTTCGTAGACGTCTTGCCTACCGATCCGGTGATACCGATCACCTTGGCCCGCGTTCGCGCCCGAGCGGCCGCGCCGAGCGCCTCCAGGCCGCGCAACACATCATCCACGATCAGCAACGGAGCATCAGCAGGGACGCCGTCCGGAACCCGGCTCACCAGGGCTGCGGCGGCGCCCCCGGCCAGCGCATCGGCAACGAAGTCGTGCCCATCTCGCGTGTCCTTGAGTGCGACGAACAATGCGCCGGGCTCCAGCGATCGACTGTCGATTGAAACGGAGCTTGCCTCCCAGCGGCAAGTTGCACGCCCGCCGGTGGCTGCGGCAGCGTCATGGGACGTCCAAAGGGCGGTCATATCAAATGCCCATCCAGCGCGGCGACGGCAACGCTCGCCTGTTCCACGTCGTCGAAGGGAAATACGGTGTCGCCAACTGTCTGGCCCTGCTCGTGCCCTTTTCCCGCAACGAGCAGGGCATCTCCGGGCTGCAGCGCATCCACTCCGCGCAGGATGGCCTCTGCACGGTCACCCACCTCCGTTGCGTCCGGACAACCAGACAGAACCGCGGCGCGGATCGCTGCCGGATCCTCGGAGCGCGGGTTGTCATCCGTCACGAAGGCCACGTCGGCATTCTCGGCTACGGCCTTGCCCATGAGAGGGCGTTTGGCCGTGTCCCTGTCGCCGCCGGCGCCAAAGACGCAGACAAGACGGCCCATCACATGCGGACGAAGTGCCTTGAGCGCGGTTGAGAGCGCGTCGGGCGTGTGAGCATAGTCGACGTAAACAGCCGCGCCGTTCTTGCGGGTAGCCGCGAGCTGCATTCGGCCACGTACACCTGCAAGCTGCGGCAGGGCACGGAACACTTCTGCCGGATCGCTGCCCGACCCGATGGCGAGGCCGGCCGCTACCATGACGTTTTCCGACTGGAACCCGCCGATCAGATCGAGCCGCGCCAGGTGCACAGCACCATTCCAGGAGAACCGAAGGTCCTGCCCGGTGGCATCGAACCGAAGCCCGAGAATCCGCAGGTGGCAGCTTTCGCCGCGTCCGACCCGGATGACTTCCAGGCCCGCCTTTTCGGCAATCCCTGCCATCTCTGCCGCGCTGGCGCCATCCATCTGGATCACGGCGACGCCCTCGTCGGAGAGCACGCGAGAGAAAAGCCCGGCCTTTGCGGCGAAGTACTCGGCGAAATCGGCGTGATAATCGAGGTGATCCTGGGTCAGATTGGTGAAACCCGCGGCCGTCAGCCGGACACCGTCCAGCCGTTTCTGCGCCAATCCATGCGAACTCGCTTCCATTGCTGCATGAGTTATGCCCGCGGCCACCGCTTCGGCCAAAACGCGGTGCAGCGTGATCGGTTCGGGCGTCGTGTGCGCGAGCGGTGTTTCCCAATCGCCTTCCACGCCCGTGGTGCCGACATTGACCGCCGGAACGCCGAGACTTTGCCAGATCTGCCGGGTGAAGCTTGCCACAGAAGTCTTGCCGTTCGTGCCGGTCACCGCGACCATGACCTCGGGCTGTGCACCGAACCAGAGCGCGGCAGCATAGGCGAGCGCGGCGCGTGGATCTTCAACGACAACCAATGCTGCGGGATCGCCGGCAAGCACGTCAGCCGCTATACGCGCTCCTTCCGCATCGGTCAGGATCGCCCCTGCCCCCATCCGGAGAGCGTATTGAATGAATTCTGCGCCATGCACGCGGCTGCCGGGCAGCGCGGCGAAGAGATGCCCCTCTTGCACTTCCCGGCTATCGACCGAAAGCCCCGTTACACACGCCTCGGCCCCGCCCTGCGCGGTCAGGCCAAGGTCGGCCAGGGATTTTGTCTTCTTGTCACTCATGCCTGCCACCCCGCTCGCCAGCGCCCCAGGGAACGCGCTCGAAAACATGAGCCCCCTTTTCCGACCTTTTGGCCGCAGGGTCCACCGGTCAATTCGATGCGCGTATCACGCCTTCTTTTTCACCGGGCTCCGGCATGGGCCTCAGTCCAAGTAGCGGCGCCGTCCGCCGGATGATCTCTGCTGCCACCGGCACCGAGGTCCATCCGGCGGTGCGGCGCGGTTTCGGGCCAGACGTCTCCACCGGTTCGTCCAACGTGACGATCAGCACATATTTCGGATCCTGCGCCGGAAAGACGCTCGCGAAGGTGGCAATGACCTTGTCGTTGTAATACCCGCCACGCGGCTTCGGCTTGTCTGCGGTACCCGTTTTGCCGCCGACGGAATAACCAGGCACCTCTCCGAAACTCGCAGTTCCGCGCTTGACTACTTCACGCAGCATCTGCCGCGCCGCCTTGGATGCCTGTTCGCTCACCACACGCTCGCCATGCTGCGGCAAAGGGTGGCGACGCAAGGTTGGCGTGATCTTCGTGCCACCGTTAAGAAGCGATGCATAGCCGGCGGCGAGGTGAACCGGGCTTGAGCTGAGCCCGTGGCCATAAGAAATTGTAATCGTGCTGATCTCTGTCCAGCGTTTGGGCAACAACGGCTTCCCTGTTGGCGCCTCGACCATTTCCAAACCGGTCGGCTCCAGAAACCCAAGGGAATCGAGGAATTCGCGTTGGCGCTTCGCGCCGATGGCGAGTGCCATCTTCGCTGTGCCCACGTTCGAGGAGTTCACGATTACGTCCGTGACCGAAACCTCGCCGTAGTTCTTGCCGTTGAATTCCTTGATCTTGAATTTCCCCCACTTCATCGGCGCGTTGGCGTCGATGATCGTATTCGCGTTGACGAGCCCGAGGTCCATTGCCTGCGCGGCGGTGAAGATCTTGAACACGGACCCGAGTTCGTAGACGCCCTGAACGGCCCGGTTGAAGAGCGGGCTGTCGCCGGCATCTCCCTCGACCAACGGCTGCGGCCGGTCATTTGGGTCGAAATCGGGCAGTGACACCATGGTCAGGATTTCGCCCGTGTGTACGTCCATCAGAATCGCGCTCGCGCCCTTGGCGTTCATCAGCTTCATACCGCCTTCGAGCACTTCGCGCGTGGCGGCCTGGACCGTGAGGTCGAGCGACAACTCCAGTGGAGCGCCATTGTTGGCCGGATCGCGCAACCAGGCGTCGAATTCCTTTTCCACTCCAGCGGTGCCGATCACCTCGGCCGAATGCACGCCTTCGCGGCCGAAACTCGCCCCCCCCAGAACATGTGAGGCCAGCCGACCGTTTGGATAGAGCCGCATCTCCCGCGGCCCGAACAACAGTCCGGGTTCGCCGATATCGTGCACTCGCTGCATCTGTTCCGGGCTCAACTTCTTTTTGATCCACAGGAACTTGCGTGACCCAGTGAAATCTTCCAACAGCTCGGCCTCGTCGAGGTCCGGGAATACCTGCGCCAGCTCTTTCGCCGCACGCGCGGGTTCCACGAGGTCGCGGGTCTGTGCATAGAGCGAATGTGTCGAGAGGTTGGTCGCCAAGATCCGGCCATTGCGGTCGACGATATTGGCACGCTGCGCCACGATGTCAGAACCGGCGGAAGCCACGCGCACCTCGGAGGGTTCGGCCGCCGCCAGAAGCCCCATTCGAACGCCAATCACAGAGAACGCACACACGAAAAAGAGGGCCAAAACAAAAAGCCGCCCTTCGGCGCGGTGACGCATATTGTCTCGCATCGCCTCGTGGCGCAGGCGTCGGTTCTCCCGTTCAATGGCGTCCGGGTTCTCGCCCTTCTCGCGGGCCGTCAGAATGCGTGCGAGCGGGCGCAGGGGCGTTCGGATCACGGGAACTGCCCTCCATTCTCAAGCGCGCCGGCGATTTCGATTGGCGTGGTGATCGGCAGGGCGGGTGGCGGCGGAAAAGCAACCTGCTCGATCGATCCGAATTGCTCAGGCTGAAGCGGCAGAAGCCCAAGCCGGTCGAAGTTTATCTCGGCCAGGTCGGCGAGCCGGTCGGGTCGATTGAGGTAGGCCCATTCCGCTTCCAGAACTGCCAGCGACTCACGCAATGCACCGATCTCGCGCTTGAGCCTGGCGGAGTCCTTCAATGCGGCCTGAGTCTGGTAATTCTCCTGGTAGGCCCAGAAAGCGAGGCCCATCACGGCAAGCGCGGAGGTCAGGTAGAAAAACGATTTCACGGCGTCTCCTTCCACCAGTCTTTTGGACCCGGCAGGCCCATTGCGGTTCGGTCGAGAGGTGTAATTGGCGCTTCAGTGCGGACGGCGACGCGCAGCTTGGCTGACCGCGCGCGTGGGTTTGCGTCGATTTCACTTTCGGACGGCGCGATTGCCCGGCGCGACAGAAGTCGGAATTGGGCAGGTGTTTCCTCGGCTTCCGGCGCGTAGCGGTTCGCACGGCCAGTGCCGCCGGACCGGGCCTGCAGGTATCGTTTGACGACCCGATCCTCCAGCGAGTGGAAGGTGACGACAGCGAGCTTTCCACCTGGCTTCAGCGCCCGCTCCGCCGCCGCCAACCCACCGATCAGCTCGCCGAACTCGTCGTTCACGGCAATGCGCAGTGCCTGAAAACTGCGTGTCGCGGGATGAATTTGCCCCGGGCGAGGGCGCGGCAGGCATGCAGCCACGGCCTCCGCAAGTTGCAATGTCGTCTCGAAGGGTCGAATGGCAACGATGGAGCGCGCAATGCGCCGCGCCGCACGCTCTTCCCCGTAGTGGAAAAGCAGATCCGCAAGTTCCGCTTCGGACAGCTGATTGACCAGATCGGCCGCGCTTCGCCCCTCGCCGCTCATCCGCATGTCGAGCGGCCCGTCCTTCTGGAAGGAAAACCCGCGCGCGGCTTGATCAATCTGCATGGACGAAACGCCTAGGTCGAGCACCACACCGTCAAGCGGCGCGCCGGCGTGTTGGTCCAGTTCCGAAAATCGCCCCTGCACAAGCTCCAGACGTGCGCCGAACTCCGACAGCATCTGGTTAGCCATGGCTAGAGCGGCAGGATCGCGGTCCACGCCAATGACCTTGTCGGCTCCCGCCTCTAACAAGCGGCGTGTGTAGCCGCCCGCTCCGAACGTTCCATCCAGCCAAAGGCCCGACACGGGCGAAACCGCCTCGATCAGCGGGTCAATCAGGACCGGAACATGCGGCTCTTGAGCATCGGGAGCGCGGGCAGCGGCAGCCATCGTCCTAGATTACCCCACCTTCCAACAACGTCAGCGGATCCACGTCCTCCGGCAGTTCGTCCAGCATCGCCTCGTTCTGCGGCTCGACCTCCTGCTCGTAGGTATCGGGATTCCAGATGTGGAACGTATCATGCGCCGCGATAAAGAATGCCTCGCCCTCAAGGCCAATCATGTCGCGAATCGACTGCGGTAAAAGCAGCCGGCCATTCTCGTCGACAGTCGCCGGATGAGACTGGCCGTTGAAGTAGGCCTCCATCATCCGCCGCTCTTTTGTACCGCGCGGCATCTTGGCGATCTTGGCGTCGACCTCCGCGACCGCCTCCATCGTGTAGCATTCCAGGAAGTTTTTACGGGCTGTGCCGTAGTGAACGACGAGGTTGGGTTGAAGCCCCTCTGTCCAGTCCGGGTCGCCCGCCTCGAGCACGCGGCGGAACGCAGCAGGCACGGAAACCCTGCCCTTCGCATCCACCTTGTGGCGGCCTCGCCCTCTGAACACTCGCGCCAAGGATTGCGCTCCTTGCTGCCTCTCGTCTCTCGTTCGTCCTGAAACGAAAACGGCGGATCAGACTGCTGCCACTGTCTGATCCGCCGCCCTCGTCCCATCTCTGGGTGCGTCCGATCGCGCGTGCCACCTGGGGGGATGTCTGCTCGCTCACGCGTCGGATCTCTTTGTGCCGATGAAAGCGGGTGCCTGTATGAAACCTGACTTTTTGGGGAAGCCTTGGGGTCTTTCGCCCCTTTTTCTCTGCCCGTCCTCATCGTGTGGGATCTTTATGACCTGCCCTCTTATAGAAATCAATAACACATTATCCCACCTTGCCCCACCACGTGCCCCATAAGACACAATCATGCGCGCCTACCCCCTAGGAATAACCATAAATTGTGATCGGCACACAATCAGGCGCAAAATATAGACAGCGATTTTTTGGATTTTTTTCTACTGATGAGACGGAAAACAGCCTCGCGCAGGTGCCGGAGAGAGCGAATCCCACGTTGCGGCCACGAATTCCCATGGGAAAACAGCGCGACTCCGGGCCGCCGCAGGCACAACCCCGGAATCGACGCCAATCCAATAATCATCGGTGCCACGAAATCCCATTTTGGGGACAGCATCCCACGGCAACCCAACCGAACCGACCTCACACAAGCTCGCAGAAAAACAAACGGGAGGGGCGCTCCCCTCCCGTTAAAGCCATCGCCGTCGAGATTGTTGTCAGGCCATGCCGCCGCCAACCAAACGTGCCGCAAGTTCCGCGTAGGCCGCGGCCGCCGGTCCGTCGCCCAATGCGATCGGCGTACCGGCATCACCCGCAAGACGTGTCTCCAATTCCAGCGGCAACTCCCCGAGGAAGGGTACGCCCATGGCCTGCGCCTCTGCCGCAACGCCACCGTGACCGAACAAGTGCGCCTCGTGACCGCATTGCGGGCAAACATAGGTCGACATGTTTTCGATGAGCCCAAGCACGGGCACACTGAGCTTGCCAAACATATCGATCGCCCTTCGCGCATCGATCAGCGCCACGTCCTGCGGCGTCGAGACCACAAGTGCTCCGGTCAGCTTGTAGCGCTGGCCGAGAGTGAGCTGGACGTCTCCCGTTCCAGGCGGCAGATCGATGATCAGGACATCGAGACGCCCCCAGGCCACGTCCCCCAGCATCTGTTGGAGTGCCCCCATGAGCATCGGCCCGCGCCAGATGACCGCTTCCGCATCTTTCAAGAGCGCTCCCATGGACATCACCGTCACGCCATGGGCCTGCAATGGTTCGATCGTCTTTCCGTCGGGCGACGCGGGTCGCCTCGTCGTCCCCATCATCCGCGTTTGAGACGGGCCGTATATGTCGGCATCGAGCAACCCGACCCGTCGCCCCTGCCGCGCCAGCGCAACGGCGAGATTGGCCGAAACGGTCGATTTCCCGACCCCGCCCTTGCCGGACCCGATCGCGAGGATCCGGTCGATACCGGAAAGGACCGCTGGCCCGCTCGCCTGCGGCGTCGGGTGACGCCCCACTTTCAGGTTCGGCGGCGACGCTTTCGCAGCAGCCGGTCCATGCGCTGTGAGCACAACCGAAACGCTCGAAACACCATCGAGCCGCGCAATCGCCGACTCCGCCGCCTGGCGAACGGGCTCCAGGGCGCGCGCGGATTCGGGATTTGCCGCTTCGAGAACGAACTGGACCCCACCGCCCGAATCGACTGTTAGCGCCCGCACCAAGTCACGAGAGACCAGATTGCCACCATCCGGCACAATTATCGCCTCAAGCACCTTGACAACATCGTCGCGCGTGACCGCCATCTGCCCACCTTTCCGCAAGAAACTTCCCGTCAGACCTATAGCGCCATGCCGCAGACGCAAGGCGCGATCAGGCAGCGCCCAAAAAACAGGCTGCCTGACTGGAAATTGGGTCAGTAGTACACATGCAAATGCTGCATAGCGGCATTGAACTTTCGGCTGATTGCGCAATCGGTCTGCAAGGCTATCTTTGGATCAACGCAGCGCTAACACGACAACGGGTGGCGCTAACAACAACGAAACGATGGCTGAAAGGAGTTCGCTCCTGAGGCAAGAGGCCGGCAAGAGTACCGGCGACTGAGCAAGGATCGCGCACCATGGCAACGGCACAGAGTGCATATGCCAGCCCGGCGAGAAAACGGGCAAGGGATGCGGTCAGAAAAAGCCTGGGCCGGTTAGTGCAGTATCGCACCTATCGCCGGACCGTCCGCGGATTGTCGGGAATGACCGACACGGAACTGCGGAAAATCGGCCTCAGTCGCGGGATGATCCGCTCGGTCGCACGAGAGACCGCACTCGCGGCCTGAAATAGAACAACGAGTTCAGAGACCCGTCCTCCTCCCTGGGTCGTCTGATCGGCGGTGGCACCCTCCTCCTCCCTGGTGCCGCCGCCACAGAATACCGCCCGAACGGGCAGACATACGAGGCCATGGCCCCCTCCTCCTCCCTGGGGCACGGTTTCGGCGGCAGCACTCTCCTCCTCCCGAGTGCGCCGCATCCAACAAACGGCGCTCGGAATTCGGACGCCAAGTGCCGGTCGGCACAAGTAGATTGAGTTCAGGAAACCCGTCCTCCTCCCTGGGTTTTCTGGTTCCGGCGGTGACACCCTCCTCCTCCCTGGTGTCACCGCCACGTAATACGCCGGCACGACCGGCAGACAGAGATCAGGAAACCCGTCCTCCTCCCTGGGTTTTCTGTATTTCGGCGGCGACACCTTCCTCCTCCCTGGTGTCGCCGCCATTTTTTTCGTCACAGCACAATTGTCGCCGCCGCCTGCCGCAACACGGTGGGTTTCTTGCGATTTTGCCCCACACCTCGGCGCATAGCGGGCTTGTCGAATAGGGCGTTGAACTCCACCGCCACACGGTAGATTTCATACCCGCCGGGACCGCTAACACCTCCAACGTTAGCGCCCACACTGCGCCAGGGCAGAGCACCGGCGCCGATGTTGAAGGACAGCCAATATGCAACTCGTGTCTCAAGCGACCACTCCCACGGTACAGGCTGGCGCCACGCGGGCATCCGATATCGTGACATCTGTCGGGGTATTTCTCCGCCGAACCGCCGTCTATCGTCGAACATTGCGCGAATTGAAGGCGCTGAGCGACCGGGAACTGGATGACCTCGATCTACGTCGCTCGGACCTTGCCGCAATTGCACGAGGCGTTGCCGCCAAAGCCTGATAATTCACACCCGGAAGCGACTAGCACTTATTGCTACTTGGAATGGCGGACCTGCCTTGGCTCCGCCATTTTTGTTTTCTGGCGCTTAACCCGACCCTCGCATGCTGCATAGCAGCATTGCCAAAAGGAGAGATTGTCGCACCCCGGAATCTGCGTACATTGTGAGGCGAAGGTAGCGCTAACGGAACAATACCGGCGCTACGAAAGAGACAAGATTGGCAGAACGCCAGAGCAGACAGAAGGAAATATGATTATGGAAAAGGTCATCTCCGCCCCCGCCGTCGAAACCGGTATTTCCGGCGCTTTCGAATCCCTGCGCGTGAAATACGACCAGTATCGGCTTTATCGTCGTACTATCAATGAGTTGTCATCCTTGAGCGACCGTAGCCTGTCGGATCTCGGACTGAGCCGAGCAATGATCAAAGGGCTCGCGCACGAGACCGCCTACGGTCAGTGAATTAACGAATAGAAAACGATACCGTTATTCGGAAAACCCCTCCTCCTCCCTGGGTTTACCGAATTGGCGGCGGCGCCTTCCTCCTCCCTGGCGCCGCCGCCATTTTTTTGTCAATTGTACAATTTTGCGCTCCACGCATATCGGAACTGCCAATCAAAGGGCTACCAGATTCTCATGGGGCATCTATGTTGTGAACCAACGAGAGCGCTAACATTTCCTTCACGAAATCGCTCTTGATCACCGGTTCGGGGCATGGGGTCCCGAACATATCCGAGGAAAAGAACCATGGCTTTTGTTAACACTGAAACCCGTCTCAACAACGGTTTGGTTTCCAGCTGGTTCTCGGGCCTGATTGCCAGTTTCTCCGCAAGCATGGAACGCCGCCGTGCGTTTCTGCAAACACGGTCTGAACTGAACGCGATGACCGACCGCGAGCTGTCCGACATAGGGATCACCCGCTTCGCCATCAACGATGTCGCTCGTGATGCGGCACGCATGGCCTGACCAAAGCAGAGACACAGTCATCGGACGGCCGTCTCCTCCCTTGCCGATCCGGTCCCACGGCCGCACCATTGTCCCTGGTGCGGCCGTTGTTTTTTGTGCGCCGACAGGCGCGGCTCAACGACCGTTCGATACAGAAAATGTATGGTGGGAGGGAAACCAACAGGCGATGGGCGGTCTTGCCGCTATTGCACCGCTTCAGGGACGAAACTCGACCGCGCTGTGGGCGACGACTGGCGGCGGCGTGGATCTCTCGCGGCGCCCGACCCTTTCGCAAACAGCCAGAATACTCTCAATGTCGACCGGTTTGCGCAACGCGGCCGCCACCGCCGGAGACATGGCAAAGAGCTTTCGCTGTGAGTAGACCGCTGAGCCAGTCACCACAACGACCTTGCATCGGGGGTTCCGGTAGGTGGCCAGTGTCGCCACGCCCAAAGCATTTTGCCCGTTCAGACAGAGATCAAGCAAGACCAGGTCGAAGCCGGTGGACTTCAGCGCGTCAAGTGCGGCGGTTTCCGTGTCGGCAACGCAGGTCTCATGGCCGGCTGCCTTGAGGGACTGAGCCCAAAGCGATTGAACGTTCGGGTCGTCCTGGACAACCAGTGCTTTCATTCAACTTCTCCGCGACTCGACCGGTGCCTAAGAGACCAGTCCGGGGCTCTTATTTACACACATAATGTCGCAGGTCAAAAGGGCACATCACCGGCCGAGGCGGCTGGAACCACGAATTTCGCGACAACTTTTTTCACGCCCGCTTTATCAAACGCGATCTCCAGCTTGTCGCCCTCGACACCCGTCACCGCGCCGTAACCGAATTTTTGATGGAACACCCGGTCGCCCTGCCCGAAGGCGGAGACGGCGTCGAGGTCAATCACCACGTTCCGGCTTTCTTTCGGCTGGCTCATCCCGCGCATGTCGCCGCGGGCCTGCATGCGTTTCCAGCCGGGCGAGTTGTAGACATCCGCGCGCGAAGCCCGGTCGTGCAGGGTGGAACTCGCGGGTTGTGCCGCCGCACCGAACCCGCCGCCGTAGAGCCCCGGCGGGGTGAGAACGTCCACATGGTCCTCCGGCAATTCGTCGATAAACCGCGACGGAAGCGCCGACTGCCATTGGCCGTAAATCCTACGATTTGCGGCGAAGGAGATGGTGCAGAGTTCCTCCGCTCGGGTGATACCCACGTAGGCCAGCCGCCGCTCCTCCTCCAGCCCTTTCAGGCCTGTTTCATCCATCGCCCGCTGCGAGGGAAACAGTCCATCTTCCCAGCCCGGCAGGAACACGGCAGGGAACTCCAGGCCCTTGGCAGCGTGCAGCGTCATCAGCGTGACCTTGGCTTCCGAATCCTCTGTCTCGTTGTCCATGATCAGCGCGACGTGCTCCAAGAAACCTTGCAGGTTCTCAAAGGATTCCAGCGCTTTCACGAGTTCCTTGAGATTTTCGAGCCGCCCCGGCGCTTCCGGCGTCTTGTCGTTCTGCCAATGCTCGGTATAGCCCGATTCCTCCAGAATAATCTCGGCCAGTTCAATGTGGCTCTGATCGGGGTTGCGCGCCCGCGCGTTCCAACGGTCGATTCCAGCCACCAGTTCGGCGAGCGATTTGGCCCCTTTGCCGGTGAGTCCCTTACCGGCCAGTAAGATCCGTGCCCCCTCCACGAGGTTCACCCCGTTGGCCCGCGCGGCGATTTGGATCTTCTGTTGCGCCTTGTCACCGAGGCCGCGTTTGGGAGTATTGACGATACGTTCGAAGGCCAAATCGTCGTCCGGACTCACCGCGAGGCGGAAATAGGCCATGGCATCGCGGATTTCCATCCGCTCATAGAAACGTGGACCTCCGATCACGCGATAGGGCAAGCCGATTGTCAGGAACCGGTCTTCGAAGGCGCGCATCTGGTGGCTGGCCCGCACGAGGATGGCACATTCGTCGAGCCCCACGGGGCGTAGGCCACGGGTGCCTTGCCCCATGGCCTCAAGCTCCTCGCCGACCCAGCGCGCCTCCTCCTCGCCGTCCCAGTGGCCGATCAGGCGGACCTTTTCGCCCCCCTCCGCTTCGGTCCAGAGCGTCTTGCCGAGCCGCCCCTTGTTGGCGGCGATCACCCCAGAGGCGGCGGCAAGAATGTGCGCCGTGGAGCGGTAGTTCTGCTCCAGCCGGATTACCTTCGCGCCCGGAAAATCCTTTTCGAACCGAAGGATATTCCCCACCTCGGCACCACGCCAACCATAGATTGACTGGTCGTCATCGCCGACGCAGCAGATGTTCTGATGCCCGCCCGCGAGCAGACGCAACCACAAGTACTGCGCGACATTGGTGTCCTGATATTCGTCGACAAGGATGTAGCGGAACCAGCGCCGATACTGCTGCAAAACGTCATCGTGGCGCTGAAATATGGTCACGACATGCAGCAACAAGTCACCGAAATCCACTGCGTTGAGTGTTCGCAGCCGCGCCTGGTATTCAGAATAGAGCGGAACGGCCTTGTGATCGAAGGCGCCGGCCTCGGCCGCAGGTACCGCATCGGGCGTCCACGCACGGTTTTTCCAATTGTCGATAATCGAAGCCAATGCACGCGGTGGCCAGCGTTTCTCATCGATATTGGCCGCGACGATGAGTTGCTTGAGCAAACGGATCTGGTCGTCCGTATCGAGAATCGTGAAATTGGACTTGAGATCAACGAGCTCGGCGTGCCGGCGCAGCAGTTTCACGCAAATCGCATGGAACGTGCCGAGCCAGGGCATCCCCTCGACCGTCTGCCCCAAGTGCCGCGCGACGCGTTCCTTCATCTCCCTCGCCGCCTTGTTGGTGAAGGTTACGGCGAGAATCTCGTTTGGGCGCGCAGTGCCGGTGCTCAACAGATGTGCAATACGGGTGGTCAGCGCTTTGGTTTTGCCAGTTCCGGCCCCGGCCAACATCAGCACAGGCCCCTCCAGCGCCTCCACGGCCTCGCGCTGAGCCGGGTTCAGATCGTCCAGATAGGTGGCTGGCCGCGCCGCAAGGGCGCGCTGCGACAACGGAACGGCGGCCTCGAAGGCCTCGCTTTCATCGAAACTGCTCATAGTGGCAGTCTACGCCGGAGCGACGGCAAGGGAAACCTATGTTCTCCATGTGTTCCTAAAATCCGCCGAGCCAACGGAACTTGCTGACCAAAGCGCGCGTTCCGTCTGCCAAAACCCAGTACCACGGCAACACGTCGGGCGGCTTTGCGTGCTACACGGAACGTCGCGGCCGTCTCGCAAAGCATCACCACTTCATCACGCGATTTGCATTGGGGCCGGTCAATTGTATGGCCGCGCCCGTGGTAGGATGCCACGGTATCTGCATGAACGAACATGCCGACCGTTGGATAGAAAGAGGTATCACGCCCGACTTGCAAACTCTGCAAATTTGCCGTCGGTGGATTAGACGCTTTGCAAATTTTCACTTGCGCTGCGTTGCAGCATGCCTTTCATTGCCAGCCAGCCAATGCGCAGGTCTTTTCGCTCGCACAGAAGGAGGCAACTGTGGCCGATTTCCAGAAGATCCTCGTAGCCAACCGCGGCGAGATCGCTATACGCGTCATGCGCGCGGCGAGCGAATTGCGGAAGCAGACCGTCGCGGTTTACGCCGAAGAAGACAAGCTCTCGCTGCACCGTTTCAAGGCTGACGAGGCCTATCGGATCGGAGAGGGATTGGGGCCGGTGGCAGCTTATCTGTCGATCGACGAGATCATTCGGGTGGCCAAGGCCTGCGGCGCCGACGCGATCCACCCGGGGTACGGCCTGCTGTCGGAGAACCCCGACTTCGTGGATGCCTGCACCGCCAACGGAATCGCCTTCATCGGCCCGAAGTCGGATACGATGCGCCAGCTTGGCGACAAGGCAAGCGCCCGACAGGTCGCAATCGAGGCCGATGTCCCGGTGATTCCGGCGACCGGTGTGCTGGGCGACGACATGGCGGAGATCAAGCGGCAGGCGGCCGAAATCGGCTATCCACTGATGCTCAAGGCCTCCTGGGGCGGCGGCGGTCGCGGCATGCGGCCGATCTACTCCGAGGAAGAGCTTCAGGAGAAGGTGCTGGAAGGCCGGCGCGAGGCCGAAGCGGCCTTCGGCAATGGCGAAGGTTTCCTGGAAAAAATGATCACCCGTGCACGCCATGTGGAGGTGCAGATCCTCGGCGATCACCACGGCAAAATCTACCACTTGTGGGAGCGGGATTGCTCTGTGCAACGGCGCAACCAGAAAGTGGTGGAACGCGCTCCTGCTCCCTACCTGTCGAGCGCCCAACGGGAAAAACTCTGCAATCTCGGCAAGAAGATCTGCGAGCATGTGGATTACCAATGTGCCGGTACGGTCGAGTTCCTGATGGATATGGAAACCGGTGAATTTTACTTCATCGAGGTCAACCCCCGCGTGCAGGTGGAGCACACGGTGACCGAGGAAGTCACCGGCATCGACATCGTGCGCGCGCAGATCCTCGTCACCGAGGGCAAGAGCCTCGTGGAGGCCACCGGCGTGGCCAGCCAGTACGACGTGAAACTCGACGGCCACGCGATGCAGGCCCGGATCACCACAGAGGATCCGCGCAACAATTTCATCCCCGATTACGGCCGCATCACCGGCTACCGGGGCGCGACCGGCATGGGCGTGCGGCTCGATGGCGGGACCGCCTATTCCGGTGCCGTCATCACCCGCTACTACGATTCCCTGCTCGAAAAGTTGACCGTCTGGGCACCGACGCCGGAGGCCGCCATCGCCCGCATGAGCCGGGCGCTGCGTGAGTTCCGGGTACGCGGCGTGGCCACCAATATCAACTTCGTCGACAACCTGCTGAGCCACCCGCAGTTTCTCAACAACGAATACCATACGAAGTTCATCGACGAGACCCCGGACCTCTTCATATTCCCGCGTCGCAAGGACCGGGCGACGAAACTGCTGCGTTACATCGCCGATGTCACCGTGAACGGACATCCCGACGTCGCGGGCCGCCCCAGACCGCCTGCCGACATCCGCGAGCCGAAAGTGCCGCCGTTCAATAACGACCGGCTTGTGCCTGGAACCCGGAATATCCTTGACGACTTCGGGCCTCAGGCCGTGGCCGACTGGATGGCCGATCAGACTCAGCTTCTGATCACCGACACGACAATGCGCGACGCCCACCAAAGCCTGCTCGCCACCCGAATGCGTTCCATCGACATGATCCGGATCGCCCCGACCTATGCCGCCAACCTGCCGCAACTCTTCTCGGTCGAATGTTGGGGAGGCGCCACATTCGACGTTGCCTACAGGTTTTTGCAAGAATGCCCCTGGCAGCGATTGCGGGATATTCGCGCGGCGATGCCGAACCTTCTCACCCAGATGCTTCTGCGCGGCAGCAATGGAGTCGGTTACACCAACTATCCCGACAATGTCGTGCGGGCCTTCGTGAAACAGGCGGCCGATACCGGGATCGACCTGTTCCGAGTGTTCGACCCGCTCAACTGGGTAGAGAATATGCGCGTCTCCATGGATGCGGTGCTGGAAGCAGATCGTGTCCTGGAAGGCTCGATCTGCTACACCGGCGACATCCATGACCCCGACCGCGCCAAGTACGACCTCAAGTATTACGTGAGCCTGGCCAAGGAGTTGAAAGACGCGGGCACCCATATCCTTGGCCTGAAGGACATGGGCGGGTTGGTGAAACCGGCCGCCGCGACGGCGCTCGTCAAGGCGCTCAAGGAAGAGACCGGCCTACCCATTCATTTCCATACCCACGACACAGCGGGTATCGCTTGCGCCTCGATCCTCGCGGCCTCCGAGGCCGGCGTGGATGCCATCGACTGCGCAATGGATGCGCTTTCCGGCAATACGTCGCAGGCGACCCTCGGCACCGTGGTCGAGGCCCTGCGCCATTCGCCCAGGGACACTGGGCTCGACATCGACGCGATCCGGCAAATCTCGAATTACTGGGAACGCGTGCGCCAGCACTACGCCGCCTTCGAATCCGGCATGCAATCTCCGTCATCGGAGGTCTACCTGCACGAGATGCCAGGTGGCCAGTTCACCAATCTCAAGGCGCAGGCACGCTCCATGGGGCTGGAGGAGCGCTGGCACGAGGTCGCAAGGACCTATGCCGATGTGAATCAGATGTTCGGCGACGTGATCAAGGTCACGCCGATTGCGAAGACCGTGGGCGATCTCGCCCTGATGCTGGTCAGCCAGGAGATGACTTGCGAGGACCTGCTTAAGTCGGACACGGAATTCTCCTTCCCCGACAGCGTGAAGACACTGATGCGCGGCGAGGTCGGCCAGGCCCACGGCGGCTTCCCGGATGCCATCGTCAAGAAGGTGCTCGGCGATGAGGAACCGATCTCCGAACGCCCCGGCTCGCGCCTCGCGCCGGCCGATCTGGAGGTAGAGCGCAAGGCGCTCTCCGAACGTCTTGGGATCGCCATCGACGACGAAGACCTCAATGGTTTCATGATGTATCCGAAGGTGTTCACCGACTACGTCGCCCGCCACGAGGAGTACGGTCCGGTCCGGGTTCTGCCGACCCATGCCTACTTCTACGGTATGGAGCCTTCCGAGCAGATCACGCCGGAGATCGAACCCGGCAAGTCGCTGGAAATCCGGATGCAGGCGGTGTCGGACACCAATGAGGAAGGCGAGGTCAAGGTCTTCTTCGAACTCAATGGCGAGCCGCGCACGATCCGCGTGCCAGACCGCAAGTTGCAAAGCACGGTGGCGGCACGCCCCAAGGCAGAGGCCGGCAATCCCGACCACATCGGCGCGCCGATGCCCGGCTCCATCGCCACGGTGGCGGTAAAAGCCGGACAGAAACTCTCTGCCGGCGATCTGATGGTCACGATCGAGGCGATGAAGATGGAAACCGGCATTCATGCCGAGCGGGACGCGGTGGTCAAGGCGGTGCATATCCATCCCGGCGATCAGATCGACGCAAAGGACCTGCTGATCGAATTGGAAAGCGCGCCTTAGCAGCCGCCCACCTGGACCTTGTCGAGCCTCGAAGCCGCGCATGGTCCGGCCAGCCCAGCCGGTCCTCCCCGCAGAACCCGGCCCCGAGTTGCGTGCCGTGCCTGCGCCGCGACGCGCCGAATAACCGGTTTCGCCAATGAGACGCGCCATCCACCGATGGCCGGCACCGAGAAGCCGAATCCTAATGGTATTTTTCCGATGCTGGACAATCCGTACGCGGTCCGCATCTCCTGATCGGAGGGAGGGTGCAACCGTGAACCGGCACGCGCTCCAGAGCCAGGCATCCCAATAGCGACAGGGACGAATATGTTAACCGTCACACCGATCTACGCCGGCCTTCTTGGCCTTCTCTTCGCCGCCCTGAGTGCGCGTGTCATTCTTGCCCGCAAAAGGCTGAGCATTTCGCTTGGCGACGGCGGCGCGGCTGACATGGAACGGCACATCCGTATCCAGGGGAATTGTGCGGAATATGCCCCGCTGGGCTTGCTCCTGCTGGCAATCGCCGAAATGCAGGGTATGCCCGGTTGGGTCGTGCACCTGTTCGGCGCCATGCTGTTTCTCGGTCGCGTTACCCATGCCTGGAGCTTGAGCCAGGTTCCTCAGAACCTGTCGGCGCGGGTCGTCGGCATGGGCTTGACGCTTGGGATGATCGTCACGGTTGCGATGGCCAACATCTTGCATGCATTGGTCTGAACCCGATCAGCCGGGCGCGCCGTCGACGAAGGGACGCAGCAGGTCGTTGGCAAAACCATGGACCGGCGTTGCAATACCATGCGCGCGTCCGAGCCTCTGGATCTCGCCGCTGACGTAGTCGAGTTCCAACCGTTTTCCGCGCTGCAGATCGTCCAGCATCGAGGCGTGGACGTCGGGCCGCATCGACTGCAGAAGCGACCAGGCGCGATCTGCGGCCGTATCTGTGAGCCCTGGGCACACCGCCTTTCCGACGGCCATGGCCTCGTCCAAAGCGGCGCGCAGCAGGTGCTGTGTCTCCGGACAGGCCCGGATCGGGCCGAGATCAAGCCGGGTCAGGCAGGTGAGCGCGGCAATACTCGCCAGAAGCACGAACTTCTCCCAAAGCGCGGCATCGGCGTCCTCCACCTGCTCGACGTCGATCCCGGCGCCGCGCAGCGCAGCCGCAACAGGTTCCAGCACCGCCGCGTTGCCATCCATTACCGGGCCAATGACAAGGCGGCTGAAATCCGAGTAATGCCCCACGACGCCCGGCTCCGGGATGTCGGCTGGCATGTAGACCATCCCCGGCGCTACCCGCCTCGGACCGATCAGATCAGCGAGCCGTTTGTGCGCGGTGATCCCGTTTTGGGCCGTGATCACCACAGCATCCTCGGCAAGTACGGACGAAAGCTGCGCGCCCGCGCGCGACACGTCGTAGTTCTTCACCATGAAAAGCACGGCGTCCGCTGCGCCTGCCTCCGCCGGATCGGCAAAGGCCCGCACGCGATCCAGATCAAGGTCTCCCAACGGGCTGCGGATGGACAATCCCCGGGTTCGCATCGCGTCCAAATGTGCACCGCGCGCCACGAAGGCGACAGCGTGGCCAGCCGCGACCAGTCTTGCGCCGAAGTAGGAGCCGAGCGCCCCCGCACCCATGATCAAGAATCGCATACTCGCCTCTGTCTTGTTGTCGCGCGATGCTGGCCCGCCCCGCCGCCACAGGCAACGCGGCACCGCGACCGTGCCACCTTGCCGCGAATTTTCGCGCGTCGCCGCGTTTTTCCCTTGAAGCCCGCCCATGGGCTCGCTACATCCCCGTCACTCTCGGATGCGGGCGTAGCTCAGGGGTAGAGCATTACCTTGCCAAGGTAAGGGTCGTGAGTTCGAATCTCATCGCCCGCTCCAAGAGAGAGCCTATTTTATAGGCCACATAGCCAGTGAAGCGCGGGCGTAGCTCAGGGGTAGAGCATTACCTTGCCAAGGTAAGGGTCGTGAGTTCGAATCTCATCGCCCGCTCCACTGGATATAAATTACTCAAATGATTGAAAAAATCACCGAGAACATCCCGCAACACTTGGGGCTCGCCTTTCCCGGCTTGATATCCGACGGACTTCGCGAAGAAGAATAAGCTCTTAGTTCGATGCGACTCCGCGAGGAAAAATCCCGCAACATTGCCCGCATCAATCCCGCAACAATCAGGCAACGCCAACCGTTTTGGCCGGAAAAAGAAAATCCGCTGAAATATCATGGACATCGGCGGTTCACATTGAAACACTGTATCCAAATGTTCTGTTCGCCCTAGGCGGTGCCTCATGGTCACTTTTTCCGGTCACTTCGGAATAAACAAACCACAAACACAGCTAGACTTCGTCGACGTTGATCCCGACAACGACATGCCGCTGTTCATCGATCCTTTCGTGTTCGGACAGTCTAGCGATGCATGGTCTGTTCTGTGCAACGAGGCCATTCTGTCGTTCTTCGAGGCGGTTCTCGATGCGATCCGTACAGGGAACAACGCCCACGGTCGCCAGTTGCTCGACAACTTGGGGGAACCGAACGAGACTTGCCTTGGGCTTTCTCAGGGCCGACCGGCCGGTCGCGGTGTAGGGCAACACCAAGCCGATCAGCTTTTCGACAGGATTCGGCAAAGCCGAGCGGCAAGAACGGGTTTGCTTTCTGAGCTTTCGGAGTGTGAGTTGTTCATTCCTCAATTCGGCTCGGATAAACTCTCTGATATCACCACCAATGTGATCAGGCGTCACCTAGTCTCATACACTCAGGCTCAATGTGATCTCCATGGCATCGCTTTGACAGATGGTGTTGCGTCAGGAATGCTTTGGGATGGCGCGACTGGAAGCTGGACTAACCGCTACGTCCCACTGCCGGTCATAAACGGAAAGAAGATTATTCTGGTTCCGAAAGCAAGCGTACGCTGGAAACCAGCCGTCTCTCACACTGAGTACTACAACAAGTTCGTCCTAGAGTTTCTTCAAGAAGAACACTTGGTACAAAATTCTCGTTTGGTGGAGGTCCTAAAAAACGGCAGGAGACGGGTAACGAAAAAGTCCCTCAAGGAAATTCATCCGCTGGAGAAGGATTTCTTGGCTCAGTTTTCGGAGGACAACCCGGAAGTTCTGGAGCGGTACAAAAGCTTACTTGGAATCAGTAACGGCATTAAGAATACGGAACTGGAGCAAGACATCGATGAGTCGGCTCTATCCCAAGCGCTGATCGACACCCTTCCCCATATCGATCCCGGTCGCGCCGCCGCCACTCAGTTTCACAAGTTCATGGTCGGAGTGTTCGAGTTTCTATTTTATCCAGATCTTATTTATCCGGTGTTGGAAGACGAGATAAACGAAGGGCGGAAAAGGATCGACATCAGCTACACAAACAACGGTTCCGCAGGATTCTTTTTCCGTAGGCGCACGGAAGCCCGTTCAAACGCTGTCAAGATAATGGTCGAGTGTAAGAATTATCAGAAAGAAATGGCCAACCCGGAACTGGACCAATTGGCCGGACGCTTCTCGGATGCAAGGGGACGACTGGGATTTTTGATCGGTCGGAGTTTCGACGACCGCGCGAGGTTTATTTCTAGATGCCGCGACACTGCCCAAGCCAACAACGGTTTCATCATAGCGCTCGTAGACGCCGACATTATCCGGTTTCTTGAGGCCATCCGCGATGGGGACCGCAGCCAAATCGACCGCGAACTAGAAAGGCGCTTCGGTGAGTTGATCAACTGACGCCCTCGCTGATTGTCAACTTCAGAGGTGGGAAAGTGTCTTAGTCGGCAATCGAATCCCGCAACATTTCCCGCAATTCCCGCAACATGCACTGGGCGCGACATCCAGATAACTAGTTGTTATAAATACACTTTTTTGAACTCTCTCCAAAAGGCAGGAGCGCATCGCCCGCTCCAAAGATCTCCATCACACACAATCGACGGCATGGTGGTCACAGCCCCGGTGCGGTGCTGCACAAGCCCTTGGATCGGCTGCCCTTCCCCTGTATGGAACGCGGGTCAGCGATCGGAGCGAACGCATGCGCAAGGCAACACTGGAACGGGCGACCACCGAGACAACGATCTCGGTGACTGTCGATCTCGACGGCACCGGAACCTATGACTGCAAGACTGGCGTCGGTTTTTTCGACCATATGTTGGAGCAGCTTGCGCGCCATTCGCTGATTGACATCACGGTTCGGGCAGAGGGCGATCTGCACATCGACGACCACCACACGGTCGAGGACACCGGCATTGCGCTCGGTCAGGCCCTGACCCAGGCGCTCGGTGACAAGCGCGGCATTCGCCGCTACGGCGCCTGCCTGCTGCCCATGGACGACACCCTTGTGCGGGCCGCTCTGGACCTTTCGGGGCGACCATTTCTGGTGTGGAACATGGATTTCCCGACGGCGAAGATCGGAACGTTCGACACCGAGCTGGTGCGCGAGTTCTTTCAGGCGCTGTCCACCCATGGCGGGATCACCCTGCACGTCGATGCGCTGCACGGGATCAACAGCCACCACATCGCGGAAGCCGGGTTCAAGGCCGTCGCGCGTGCGCTGCGCGAGGCGGTCGAGGCCGACCCACGCAAGGGCGACGCGATCCCCTCGACCAAGGGGACGCTGTGAAATGTCCCTGACGGTGGTGGTCGACTACGAGAGCGGCAACCTGCACTCGGCGGAAAAGGCGTTCCAGCGCATGGCGGCGGAAACGGGCAGCGGCGAGGTGCTGATCAGTGGCCGCCCGGACGACGTCGCGCGCGCGGACCGCGTTGTGCTGCCGGGTGACGGCGCCTACCCTGCCTGCAAGGCGGCGCTGGAGGGGCATTCTGGCTTGCACGAGGCGATCGAAGAGGCGGTCCGCGTGAAGGGCCGCCCGTTCTTCGGAATCTGCATCGGCATGCAAATGATGGCCACCGTGGGCCGCGAATACGAGGATACGCCCGGCTTCGACTGGATTGGTGGGGAAGTGGTGCCGATCGTCCCCGACGATCCGTCGCTGAAAGTGCCGCATATGGGCTGGAACGACCTGATCCTGACCGGCGCACATCCCGTGCTCGACGGGATCGAAACCGGCGATCATGCCTATTTCGTGCATTCCTATCAGGTCGTGGTCCGCGACTCGACAGATCGGCTTGCGCATGCCGAGTACGGTGGCGAGGTGACGGCCATCATCGGGCGCGAAAACATGATCGGTACGCAGTTCCACCCTGAGAAAAGCCAAAGCGCGGGCTTGCGTATGATCTCGAACTTCCTGACCTGGTCGCCCTGATCCGGACGCTGTTAACGCTCAGGGCCGACCGAGAGAGAGGGAGGGGTCCGGGACCGATTTCAACACGTCCAAGGGCGCTTTCTGGAAATCACCCGCAGTCTCTTCCCCACCGGTTCGCGGCGAGCTTGTCACGGTTCCAATGACTTTTGAGCGGATTCGCGGTACGATCCGTAAGGGAACACAGCCGCAATGAAAGCCGCATTTGCCATCTTGATAGGCCTGTTACCGACGTCATCACCTGCGCAGAACGATCTGATTGCGGGTCGAATGAATTGCGAGGTTGTTGCAAGCCGCACTGTCTCCAGCGGCGATCGCCAATCGCTGGCGGATACCGGAAACGGCGCGGAGCATGCCCCCGGGACAACCTTGGTGGTGGACTACAAGCACGATACGTCGAATGGCCTTACGATTTACCTCGGCGAGCCGAACCGGGCGAATGTGCTCATTGAAGAGCCCTTCCCCGCGAGCAGTTTCGAGGGTGTTTCCAGATTCACCAACGTTGCCGAGTATCGGAACACCTACAGCGAGGTCTCGTTCGGACGGCATGGAATGAACTACAAGGGGAACGACCAATTGTTCCTCAAGGAAAAGTGCCGCGGCGGCGACTGGTCCGGCCATTTTGTCCAGACCTCTGTCAGCGGGCATTTCACTCAGGTCGTCTCACTCCGGTGCCAACCTTTCGTGCACGTGATCGATGACGTTTTCGCGCGCCTCAAGGCGGATATTGGAAACTGAAACTTCGGATAGCGAAACCGGGAACCAGAAAGCGCCCGACCGTCAGGCACAGCTGAATGAGCCCTGCCCGCGCGCTATCGCTTGGCGATCACTTCACCCGCGTCCAGGTCTGGCCACGGCAAATCGGACCGACACAACCCGACACTCGAAGCGCATCTCCCGAGAGTTCCATCTTGGAGGAATAGGTCTTGTCGCGGTCCGGCGCCCAGATCTTTCCTCCCGAGTACTTACCGCCGCCTTCGGGAGACATGTCCCAAATCAATCGCTTGCCAAGTTTGTCGGACGGAACCGGATTGCCGTTTCTGTCGAAGGCCGTGCCAAGCGTACCACAGATCATCCCGCCGCATTCGGCGATGGAAACATGGGCAAAGTTCCCGCCGTCGCCTGCTTCGGTCCTCCAGGTACCGAAGACCGGGTCAGCCATCGACGCGCCGCTCAGCAGGATGAGGCCGGCCGCGGCCAGTCCGATGTGTCTCACGATGTGTCCTCCCGTTGGTTTCGGGTCGACCCTGGTGCCGTGTTCCCTGCCGGATCAACAATGACGTCCCGTCGCTTTGCATCTCCCGGCGCTGCATGGCACACACGCGGCGAAATCAACGACCGAGGCCCAAAATGATCCTCTATCCCGCCATCGACCTGAAGGACGGCAATTGCGTGCGCCTGCTGAAGGGCGACATGGACAAGGCCACCGTGTTCGGCAGCGATCCGGCCGCCCAGGCCCGCCAGTTCGAGGCCGCGGGTTGCGAATGGCTGCACCTCGTGGATCTGAACGGCGCTTTCGAGGGGCGCCCGGTGAACGGTGCGGCTGTCGAGGCAATCCTGTCTGCGACGAGCGTTCCGGTCCAGCTCGGCGGCGGCATTCGCGATCTCGCCACCATCGAGATGTGGCTCGGCAAGGGCGTGGCGCGGGTCATCCTCGGGACCGTGGCGGTGGAAAACCCCGAACTCGTGCGCGAAGCCGCGGCGCTCTTTCCGGGAAAGGTCGCGGTTGGTCTCGATGCACGCAATGGCCGGGTTGCCACCCGCGGCTGGGCCGAAGAGACCACCCAGACGGTCACCGAATTGGCGGGGCAGCTTGAAGACGCCGGTATTGCCGCGATCATCTATACCGACATCGACCGCGACGGCGCGATGCAGGGGCCGAACGTGGCCGCGACCGAAGCCCTGGCCCGCGCGACCACGATCCCGGTCATCGCGTCCGGCGGGGTTTCCTCGCTGGCGGACATCGAGGCGCTGCGCGATGCGGTGGGTATTGCCGGTGTGATCTCGGGACGGGCGCTTTACGACGGCGCGCTCGACCTTGAGGCGGCGCTTGCTGCACTGGCACCCGCCGCCTGAGGCCGGCACGGAGGCAAGCGTCTCAATTGCCTGCGGCAGCCCCCGTCAGCTTTTTGAGCGCCCCCTCCATCATCTTGAGATACGGCGCGTCCGCGGGTATGCCGACGCCCTCGAGCATCTCCGCCGGGGCCTCATAGGCGAGCCAGGTCTGGCCATCGCCGTCCTGGTAGACCAGCACACGCAGAGGCAGCATCAAGCCCGCCAGCACATCATCTTGCATCGCCGGCGTCCCGAGCTTGGGATTGCCGAAAACAAGCAGTTCGGCATCGGGCAGTTCCATTCCAACTGAAGCGGCTCCGGCAGCGTGGTCCACCCGTGCGAAGACCGTCGCGCCGGCGTTTTCGACGGCAGCTTCGAGTGCATCTGTCGTGGCGGCGACATCGCCTGCGGCCGGCACCGCGACGATCTCGGCAATGGCCGGACCTGTCAGACCCGCGACGACAAGGAGCGGTAGCAGGGTTTTCATGGCATTCTCCTCCAGATCTCCTGTTTCCTCATGTCCAATGCTCTGGTCTCTCGCTTCGCAAACCCATAAAACAATCCGTGATCAGCCAAGGATCGCGTATCGCATGCTCAAAACCCGCATTATCCCTTGCCTTGACGTGAAGGACGGCCGTGTCGTGAAGGGCGTGAATTTCGTCGATCTGATCGATGCCGGCGACCCCGTGGAAGCCGCGAAGGCGTACGATGCCGCGGGCGCCGACGAGCTCTGCTTTCTCGACATCAACGCCACGCATGAAAACCGTGGCACGATGTACGACCTGGCCACGCGTACGGCGGAGCAGTGCTTCATGCCGCTGACCATCGGCGGCGGCGTGCGCACACCGGAGGATGTTCGCAATCTGCTTTTGGCCGGTGCTGACAAGGTGAGTTTCAACTCCGCCGCGGTCGCCAATCCGGACGTCGTCGGCCAGGCCGCCGAACGATTCGGCAGCCAGTGCATCGTCGTTGCCATCGATGCCAAGACCGTGCGCCCTGGCAAATGGGAGATCTTCACCCATGGCGGGCGGCGCCCGACGGGTATCGACGCGGTGGAATTCGCGAAGACCGTCGTGGCCAAGGGGGCGGGCGAGATCCTGCTCACGTCCATGGACCGCGACGGCACCCGCGCGGGCTTCAACCTTCCCTTGACGCGCGCAATTTCCGATGCCGTGCATGTGCCGGTGATCGCCTCCGGCGGTGTGGGCACGCTCGACCACCTCGTGGAAGGGGTCACGGACGGGGGCGCCAGCGCGGTGCTGGCGGCTTCGATCTTCCATTTCGGAGATTTCACGATCCGCGAGGCCAAGGAGCACATGGCGGCGGCCGGGATCCCCGTTCGCCTGACCTGAGATTAACGCCGCGGGGGGCCAGCCCCCCGCACCCCCCGGGATATTTGCAGACAGAAGAAAACAGCCATGCGCACGATTGACCGACTTGCCGAGACGATCGAGGCTCGCAAAGGAGCGGACCCGGACACGTCCTGGACGGCGAACCTTCTTGCCAAGGGGCCGGAGAAATGCGCCGAGAAGTTTGGCGAGGAGGCCGTGGAGGCGATCATCGAGGCGGTGAAGGGAGACAGGGCGCGCCTTGCCTCCGAGGCCGCCGACACGATTTACCACTTGCTGGTCATGTGTGCGGCACGGGACGTGCGCCTGGCCGATATCGAGGCTGAGTTGGAGCGGCGCGAGGGAAGTTCCGGTATTGCCGAGAAGGCATCCCGGCCAAGATAACATGCGGTCACGCAGCGCCCCTGTTCCTGAGCGTTACAGTGCGCTGTACGGTCAGCCAATCTGATCGGTAAGACCGTCTGAGCGGGTCCAGTGTTTTCCGAACAACCGCGGGATCTCCACCATTGGACAGCGGTTCTCGACGACGGTCACGCCCTGCGCACGGGCAAGTTCCGTGGCTTTGGCGCTTTGAACGCCGATCTGCATCCAAACCGTCTGCAGACCGGGCAAAGCGTCCAAAGCTTCTTCGACCACCGGCAGCACCCGATCGGAGCGGCGGAAGATGTCGATCATGTCGACAGGAAGATCTATATCACTGACGCGCGCGACGGCTTTCTCGCCAAAGAGCTCGCGACCCGCCTGCCCCGGGTTCACGGGGATCACCCTGTATCCGCGCGCCTTGAGGTAGAGGGAAACGAAATGGCTCGGGCGTTCCGGGCGCGGCGAGGCGCCGATACAGGCGATTACGCGGGTGTGGCGGAAGATTTCCCGGATTGTGTCGTCTGTGGCGTCCATGGATCTCACGCGCAAGAAAAAGGCGCCCGGTGAAAAGTCCGGGCGCCAGGTATGGAACGAGGGACAGTGCAGCGGGTTGCGTCTGTTCCAAAATCCGCAACCCATATCAAGGAAATAGGTATCACCACGCCACTTCCAAGAGGGTGAAACATTTCCGTGAAGCGATTGTTACCATCACGGGTGCCCGGACGCATGTATCGGTGGGGATCACCTTCGCTCGTCAATCGAAGATATCGTCCAGATCATCCAGAACATCCTCCAGGAGGGACATAAACGCTGGCTTGCGTTTCTTGCGTTTCTTGGGTCGCTTTCGTTTCGCATCCATGCCCCGAAACGGAGCTTCCGCTGCCCGCCGATCCGTGGATTTGAGCGAAACGGGGTCCGGGTGCAACGCCTTGAGATGCCTCAGCGGTGCACCGCAGGCCGCGCAGACCAGTTCATGACGGGTGTCGCCCAGCACGAGGGCCGCCCGTGTGCCGCAATAGCAGCAAGTCGCGATCTTGGTGTTCCGGTGCATCTTCGAGCTGTCTCAGTCCGGGGATCGGGTTGCATATAGCGCGATCGCAGCTGCATTTGAGACATTGAGCGAGCCGAATGCGCCGGCTGCGTCGATCCGAACCAGCCGGTCGCACGTGTTCCGGGTACGTTCGCGCAGGCCCGGCCCTTCTGCCCCAAGCACAAGGCCGAGCGGCAGTTCCGCGAATTCCAGCGCAGATCTCGCGATATCGGTCTCTGCCTCCCCGTCCAGCCCGAGCAGCACGTAGCCCATCTCCCGAAGGGCCTCCATAGTGTCAGCGAGGTTCCGGACGCGGAGATAGGGCTGTCGCTCCAATGCACCGGAGGCGGTCTTGGCCAGCGCACCGGTTTCCGGGGCGGAATGGCGTAGCGGCGCGATCACCGCCCGGGCCCCGAAGACCTCGGCCGAGCGCAGGATGGCCCCCACGTTGTGCGGGTCCGTGACGCGGTCCAGCAGCACCAGGCGCGGCGCCCCATTGCCGGGGGCGCAGAGCGCGTCAAGACTCCCCCAATCCAACGGGCGGACCTCCAGCGCGGCACCTTGATGCACCGAGCCGGGGTCCAGCGGGACAGGAAACCGCCGCGCGTCGGCAAGCTCCGGCTCCATCCCACTCCGGGCGATGGCATCGGAAAGCTTGTCCGCAGCGTTTTTCGTCACCACCAGGCGCAGCCTGTCGCGCGCCGGGTTCATCAGCGCGTCGCGGACGGCGTGCAGGCCAAACAACCAGAGCGTTTCGGATGCCGCTGCCCTGCGAGCGCGTTCCTTTTCGACGACCCAGGCGGGTTTCTTCATTGTCGTATCCCTTTTCCCCTGCCCTGCCCCGGAACGACGGCAATAGCAAGTCAGCCTTCGCTCGGCGCCCCTGTACGCGACCGGCAGGGGCCGAAAAGGACGGTCACGAGAAGGATGACACCTGAGGTCGTAGCGATCATTCCCGCGGCACTGACCGCATTCACGCCACCGAACCAGAGTGGGCCATAGCCGGCGAAGACATACCCCAACACTGCCGAGATCACGGCAAAGACGACCGACCAGGCAACCTGCATTTCCAGGCGGTTCGTCATCAGCCTCGCCGCCGCCGGCGGGCAGATGAACATGGCAATCACGATGATCGAGCCCACCGCGTCGAATGCCGCAACCGCCGCCACCGCCGAGACGATCACCAACGCCATGCCGAGCGCGCCTGTGCGAATGCCGACGCCCTGGGCGAACCCTTCGTCGAAAGTCGATATTTTCAGCGGCCGCCAGAACACCCAGATCAATACGGCCACGGCGACCATCGTGACAAAAATCCGGGGCAGTTCCGGCGGCAAACCTGCCAAGGCGACGGGATCGAGCAGCGAATGCCAGCCATCTGCGTCCAGCCAGATGAGCGACTCCAGGTTGCCCATCAGCGCATGTTCGACGTCCAGGTGGACGGTGGATGTGTCCGACCGTTCCAGCAAGAGCACCCCGCCCGCGAACATCGAGGTGAAGACCACGCCCATCGCGGCCCCGGTTTCAATTCTGCCGAGGCGCCGGATCGCCTCTATCAGAACCACGGCGACCACGGCAGCGACAGCGGCGCCGACCATCATCGGCCAGGCCGCGACCGTGCCGGTGACAAGGAAAGCCACCACGATACCCGGCAGCACCACGTGGCTGATCGCATCGCCGATCAGCGCCTGCTTGCGCAGAACGAGGAAATTGCCCGGCAGCGCGCAGGCCACAGCGGTGAAGATGCCGATGAGGATCGGCGTCAGGCTCAGCGGAACGAATTCTGCTCCGCTCATGCCGGCATCTCCCGCGGGCCGCCGATGATCCCATCAATCTGTGCGATCTGGTCGGCGGTCAATACCGTCTCGATATCACGCAACCCGTCGTAGAGGCCGGACACCGCTTCGTATTCCGGCAATGTCTGGACGATCTGCCAGCGGTGTTCGTCACGCAGCGCCCGGGCGGCGCGTGCGCGTCCCGCATCGGTGGGGACACCGTCGCGCCGGGCGAGCCCATCTCGGGCCAGCAGGCGGATCGTCAGCGGTTCATAGACCGGTTGCTGCTGTGCCAGCGCCAGCAGACCCTGGCGAACATGGACCCGCTGCTGAAACTGCCTGTGATGCAGATATGCCGCCAGCACGCCGCGCCGAGGTGCGAGGAAAAGCGAGGCCACGAAAAGGGTGAAACAGGTCAGCACAATGATGGGGCCAGTGGGAAGTGCTGGCGCGGAGGCCGAAATGGCCGCCCCGACGAAGCCCGACACTCCTCCGATAACTGCCGCGTAGGCCACGACGCGCTCGCTGCGCTCGGTCCAGAAACGTGCCGTCACCGGCGGGATTATCAGCAGGGCGACAATCAGGATGAGACCGACAATCTTCAGTCCGACCACCGTGACGGCAAGGACCAGCCCCATGGTCATCATGTCCACGCGAGCGGGTTCCACGCCGATAGACCGGGCGTATTCCGCATCGAACGCAACCAATGTCATCGGCCGGCGCAAGAGCATGACGAGTGCCAGCGTCAGCGCGCCTCCGACCGCGATAACGATCGCGTCCTGACGGAGCATGCCGGCGGTCGACCCCAACAGCAGTCCATCGAGCCCGGCCTGCCGGCCCGATGACATCGTCTGAATCACGGTCAGAAGCACGATGCCGAACCCGAAGAAAACCGAGAGTACGGCGCCGATAGCGGAATCCTCGGCCAGCCTAGTGCGCCGGACAATCGCCTGAACACACAGCAGGCCGATCCAGGCAGACGCGGCCGAACCGAGCATCAGCCCGACCAGGTTTCGACCGTCGCCACCGAGGGCCACCATGACGATGAAGGCCAGACCGACGCCGGGCAGCGTCGCGTGACTGATCGCGTCGGCCACCAACGCGCGCTTGCGCAGAAAAAGGAAGGTTCCTGTGACACCCGCGGAGATGCCAAGCAGGGCAGCCCCGACCGCTACCAACGTGGCGTTGTAGCCGAGCTGGAGCGTAAGAGCATCCACGAGCATGGGCTTCACCCCGCGGTGAGTTGCAGGTTTTCGATCTGCGCCATGGCGAGCCGGCCGCCGTAGGCCTTCTGCAGGTTCTCGGCGTTGAAGGCCTCTCCCACCGGTCCTTCGGCTACTTTGCGTACGTTGATCAGGAATACGCGGTCGAAGTACTCTGCCACCGTCGCCAGGTCGTGGTGCACTGCGACAACGGTTTTGCCCTCAGCCTTGAGCGTCTTGAGGACGTCGATGATCGCTTTCTCGGTGGCCGCATCCACGCCGGCGAAGGGCTCGTCCAACAGGTAGAGGTCCGCGTCCTGAGCAAGTGCGCGGGCGAGGAAAACCCGCTGCTGTTGTCCACCGGAAAGCTGCCCGATCTGCCGATTAGCGAAATCGGCCATGCCGACACGCTCAAGACAGGCCAGAGCCTTGGCCCGGTGTGTCGCCCCTGCCCGCCCCAGAAGGCCGAGTTGGCGGTAGAGTCCCATCAGGACCACATCGACCACGCGGGTGGGAAAATCCCAGTCCACGCTGGCCCGTTGCGGCACGTAGGCAATGCGTTGGCGCTGCCCGGCCAGCGGCTTTCCATAGACCGTCACCGTACCCGACAACGGCCGGATCACGCCAAGCGCTGCCTTGAGCAGGGTGGACTTTCCAGCGCCATTCGGGCCGATGATCGCCGTCATGGAGCCATCCCGGAATGTTGCGTCGACGGAAAACACCGCCGGCTTCTCGCCGTAGGAGACCGTCAGCCCGCGAATTGCCAACGGGCTGGTCTCCACCGTGCTCTGGCGCAGGGTGTGACCGTCATCAGTTGCAAGTTCAAGATGCGTCATATCGTTGCCTCAGATGCCCGCCGAAAGTCGGCCGTTCATGCCACGCGGCGGGACGGTTCCACCAAGCGCCGAGGCGATAACCGTTACATTGTGATCGATCATGCCAGTGTACGTTCCTTCGTAGGTGCCCGGCGCCCCCATGGCATCGGAGAACAACTCCCCGCCGATGCGCACGTCGTGACCCTTCGCAGCTGCACCCTCGATGAGCGCGCGGATATTGCGGTCGGAAACGGAGCTTTCCACGAAAACAGCCGCCACTTTTCGCTCGACGAGCACATTCACCAGTTCTCCGATACGGTTTAACCCGGCCTCGGATTCGGTCGATATCCCCTGAATGCCCAGCACCTCCATCCCGTAGGCTCGCCCGAAGTAGTTGAATGCATCGTGCGCGGTCACCAGCACCCGGCTTTGCTCCGGCACCGTGGGCAGAACGGACTTTGCATAGGCGTCGAGCGTCCGGATCTCCGCAACGAAAGCGTCCGCATTGGCCGCGAAGGTGTCCGCGCGATCCGGATTGATGCCAACCAACGCATCGCGAACGGCCGGGATGACCTGTTCCCAAAGTGTCGGGTCCATCCAGACATGGGGGTCAAACTTGTCAGGATAGTCGGTGTGTGAAAGCAACAGATCCGGCGGCAGAGTATCGGCGACCGCCACCACATTGCCTTTGCGGGCGAGCTTGCCGAAGAATTCCTCCATCTGTGCTTCCAGATAGAGCCCGTGATACAACACGAGGTCGGCCTTGGTCATCGCAACGATATCGGTTCGGGTCTGGCGATATGAATGCGGATCGACGCCCGGCCCCATCAGACCGTGCACCGACACCGCGTCTCCACCAATTCGCGCGGCAGCATCGGCGATCATGCCGGTTGTCGCCACGACGTTCGCCGGGACCGCCGGCGAATCCGCCAGTACCGGCCGCAGAGCAAGCCCCTGGGCAAGCACACCTGCCCCCAGTGTTTTCAACAGAACCCGTCTTTGCATCGTCACACCTGTTGCACCTGTTCCATGGTCCGGCCCGGAGAACGACCCGCTTGCACCTTCTATATGCAACTCGTTCTCAAAAAACAATGGTTTTGCGAACGATTATCATCTGCAATGCGTGCATAACGGCTATCCGCCTGAAGACTGACCATTCTGCCATGGTCTTGCCTCCTCTCCGTGCGAGGGCTGCATCGTGAAATTACCGGTTGACCCCGACAAACGGCACGGCTATCTCCGCTCGGCGTCGGGCGACGTGCTGCAAGGTGCGGCAGCGGACTGTAACTCCGCCGGGGAGACCCATGCCTGGTTCGATTCCAGGGTCGCCCACCATCTCCCCGAATTCCCTCGTCACTTCAACGGATCGGTGTCCCGTGCAGCCTGAATCCGGCGCGAAGGCACTTCGGTTGTAGAAGCCGCCGTCGCAACCAAATGAAATGTCGGCACAAGGGAACGGCCTCCACGATGCCGATGAGCAGAACGCCCCCCTAACAAACAGATCTGGGGACCCAGCGGCATCAGACTGCCGATCAAGTAGGCCAACAAGGACAGCAGCATCGCAAAAACCTTGCGGTTCCGCGCTCCGTTCGCCTCATCGAACATGGTAAGTAGCCGAACGATACCCGGGCGAGACCGAGCGGGTTCGGGCCAAACTCGGCATTCAGTGAAACCGCACAACGACCGGCAAAGAAACCGCCGGCAGCGATAGAAAACTCGGCTGGCCTCCACTTGTATGATTTCGACCGCGTCCAATGTGGCCCCGGAAGTGGGCCCACGAATAAGCCGATGAAGGCAAAACGTTTAGTTGGCACCAGCCAGAAGGACCGCACCACCCACGATCCCGAGGACCCTAGCCGCATCCGCAACTGTCGTTACACCGCTGTCGTAGCAGGCCATGGCGTCGCCCGGCAGCAGGTAGGGGTCATAGTCGTCCCTGTCCTGACGCACCCGCATGTCCTCGATCTGTCGCTCAACCACGATTGAGACATCCGTCATCGGGTTGCGTGAAAACAAGGCGACAGCACGGTTCGCATTCGTTGCCCGAACACCGCCGACGCAGTTGGTCGTCACGACGCCCTGTGTCAGACGCGTGCCGTAGGGGACCTGCCGCGCTTCGCGTCCGATTGCGGCCGAAGCATTGCTCTGGGTCGGCTGGACGAGGTTGGAAAGGAACAGGCTGATCCCCGGCGGGCTGATCGGACTCGGCACCATCAGGTTGTCCTGGAAGCAAAGGCGGCTTGGTACGTTCACCTCATCTCCAGAGACAAGCATAACGTCCTCGAAAGCGCGCCCATCCAGCACCGGCCGCAGATCCAGACGGTAAATCCGCCCGCCGCGACGCAACTCGACGGCTGACAGGTCCGCATCGGGGCGTACTCCGCCGGCCTGCCGCAGCGCCGCTGTCAGGTTCCGCAACTCAGTGGAAGCCCCACGGGCCTGCTGGCGTCGTTCGTCAATGGGACCGCTACCCGTACCGCCGAGTTCGAGCGGTCTCGGCTCGAACACGGCGCCTCCCACATTCACCCGCGCTGCATCGAGGCCGGAGAGGATGACTGTCGTGCGCGGCGGCTCGTTGTAAAATTCTCCGGACGACAGCGCCTGGGCGATGTCCGTAGAAAGAGCTTCCGGCGTCCGGCCTTCCGCCGAGAAATCCCCAAGGAACGGCAGCCGGACCTTGCCTTCTCGGGAAATGACGTAATCACCGGAAAAGACGGCCTGCTCCCCGAGCACCGGCTCGTCACCTTCAACATGGATCTCTATAAGGTCACCGCGCGAAAGGACCTCGTTGCGCAACGCAACGGGTGGAACTCCGGATGCCTTGCCGACCGCCCCGCCAAGCGGGGGTCTGCATGTTTCCGCGTTCATCCGCGGCGCGACGAGGAAATCGCTCGCTGTTTTGCGTGGGGGTGGGTCGCGATACTGTGCCTGATAGGCGGGATGTGACGCGGCGCGATCAACCGTCTCGAGATTGTCCGGACGGCCCTGCGGTCCGCAACCGACGAGCGCGAGCACCATGGCTCCTGCTCCGAGAATTCCGATGGTCCGTGTCACGCCTGTCCGCTCGTTCTGCTCTTTGGTCTTAGGTTAGTTCCTGTCGACAGCCAAGTCTATCCGAAGGGATAGGGCCCTGTCCGACTTCGCCGCCGGAGTCTCCGTCGTTGCGCGAGACGCAGTGAGACCCGAGAGGTATTTCGGAGCCGACACGGCGCGAATGCCGTCCGCAAGCTCGGAAAGAACGTCAGATGACACTTCAGGACCATTTCGTACGGTTCGGCCCCTTTGCCCGCAACCTCCTTGCCTACGCCGCTTCCGAGGCCGCAGCCAAGGCATCCCGCCTCCTCGTGGTCGTCGCCGTGGCCCGTACCATGGATGCCGAAGCCATCGGGATCGCGGCTGCTGCGCTGGCGGCTTCGGACATCCTCAAGGCCCTGACCGAGAACGGAGCGGTCCAGCGGATCATTGCCGCGCCGCAGGCCCAGCTGGAGGCCACCTGCCGGACCGCGCGACGCATCTTCACCGCCTGGTGCCTGGGGCTCTTCGTGTTGCAAGCAGCCGTTGCCGGCGCGTTGTTTGCGTCGGGTGGCAGCGCCGTCGTCTCGGTGTTGATCGTCATCCTTGCCGCAGAATACATCTTCATGCCGGCCGGCCTTGTACAGGTCGCACTGGCAATGCGGGAAGGCAAACTGCAGCAGACCGCTGCCATCTCGGCAGGACAAGTCGTCGGTGCGAACTTCATGTGTGTGGTTCTCGCTGTCCTCTGGCCAGGACCGCTGGCGCTGGTACTCCCAAGGCTAATGTCCGCTCCGATCTGGCTGATCGCCGTGCGGCGGCTCCGCCCGTGGCGTCCCGACCCCAGCCAGCCCCCTGCGCCGTTGGCACCGTTCCTGCGCTTTGGCTGGGCCGTTCTGGGGGTCGAGGTTGTCAAGGCGCTGCGCCTGCAGGCCGACAAGCTTCTGGTCGGCCTCTTGCTGGGGGCGGAAAGCCTTGGGCTTTATTTCATGGCCTTCAACGCCGGTCTTGGCCTTGCCAACTCCTTCTCCATCGCCTTTGCAACCGTTCTCTATCCGCACCTGTGCGGCAGCGACGACCGTGCCAATGCCCTTCAACGCGCGCTGACACTTGCGGTAGGGATCATCGCCCCAGTCGTCATTCTGC
Organism: Tropicimonas marinistellae; assembly: GCF_001509585.1. Classification (GTDB taxonomy): domain Bacteria; phylum Pseudomonadota; class Alphaproteobacteria; order Rhodobacterales; family Rhodobacteraceae; genus Tropicimonas; species Tropicimonas marinistellae. The sequence goes on from NZ_LNCI01000009.1 coordinate 52,749, forward strand.
AATCTCTGGCCGCACCGCACTACGTCCCAATCCTCTTCGGAGACCAGTGGCAGGACCTGAGCCACGTGGTCTCCATCCTTTGCCTCGCCGCAATCCCCGGCGTCGTCTGGTCTGCCGCAGCGCAGTGGCTGCGCGCCGAGAACCGGCCTGAAAGCGAGTTTGCCGCCACCGCCGTCATGACCTTGGCTCTGATTGCCAACACGGCCCTGATGGCGCCATACGGGCTGGAAGCCCTCGCCTGGGGCTACCTCGCCGTGGCCACCATCACGCAACTCGGCGCGGCGCTCCTGCCGCTCGTAACCGCCCTGAAACCGCACCTCGTGGAGGCTTGACCCATGCCGACCTTCAGCATCGTCATTCCCTGCTACAACGCCGCCCGGACCTTGCCGGAGACCCTCGACAGCCTGGTGGCCCAGAGTTTCGAGGATTGGGAGGCGATTTGCATCGACGACGGATCGACCGACAAGACCTTGGCGCTGTTGGAACAATACGCAGCCTCCGACGTACGCATCCGTCCCGCCCGCAATCCGGGCAAGGGTCCAAGCGCAGCGCGCAACCATGCCGCAATCGAGCTGGCCAACGGCCACCTGATAGCCTTCCTGGACGCAGATGACATCTGGACGCCTGAAAAGCTCGAGCTGACCGTCCGGGCATTCGAAGATCTGTCGCTGCATGCAAGCTTCGCCCGCATCGCCTTCTTCGGCACGGCACCGGAGGCACCCAGCACGGTCTCCTCTGTTCCAGAACACCCGCTCACGCTTGACGATCTGCTGGGAGAAAACCCGGTCTGCACGATGTCCAACGTGACCGTCCGCCGATCGGTTTTCGTTGCCACCGGGGGATTCGACGAGAACATCGTGCACAACGAGGACCTGGAGTGGCTCATCCGTCTGGTGGGACAAGGGTACGAGATCTCGGCCCTGAACAAGGTGCTGGTCTCCTACCGAGCCAGCCCGAACGGCCTCTCGGCCGATATCGAGCGTATGCGTGCCGGGCGCGCCGCCGCCATTGCCACCGCTCGGAGTTTCGGGGCCGCACCGCAGCCGCGGCACGAGGCGATTCACCTGCGCTACCTCGCCCGCCGGGCACTGCGCATGCAATCCGGTCGGTTGCTGCCCCTGCGTCTCTCCCTGCAGGGGATCAGGACGAGCCCGGCCGGGTTCTTCTCCGACTGGCGCCGAGGCACGCTCGTTGCCCTCGCTTCCTTGCTGGTACCGGTACTGCCCTACCCGTGTAGCGGCGCCCTGTTCACGCGCTGACGCCTTCGCCAATCCCTCGACTGCATACCAAACCGCGCATAGGAGCCGTCCCGCACCATCGGGGCGGCTCCTTTTCATTTCCTCCTTCTGTTGGCCGCGCACATTCGCAACGCGTCCCTATCCCGACGGGTAGGCCGTCGCACAGATCGGACAGGCGATGACCCGAGTGACCCCGCAACGTGCCCGTCCGCTTCGTTGAGACCGCAAGTTTGAAATCGCATTCTGCGTGCAACGAATGAGACCAACAACCCGGCGCCGCAGCCAACAAGGCGCTGGTATGAATGGAGAAACAGCATGCCGACGGCCTCCATCGTCGTTCCAGCCTACAATGTCGCCGATACGCTGCCGGCAACCCTTGACTCGCTGCTCAAGCAGACGTTTAGGGACTTCGAAATCCTACTCGTCGATGACGGTTCCACAGACAATACGCTGAGGATCGCCGAAGGCTTCGGCGACCCCCGCCTGCGCATCATCTCGCAGGCCAATCGCGGTCTTGCAGGCGCACGCAACACTGGTATCCACGCCGCCCGCGGCGCCTTCATCGGCCTGTGTGACAGCGACGACCTCTGGCACCCCGCAAAACTTGCCCGCCATGTCAGCCACCTGCGGTCGCGCCCGGATGTCGGGGTCAGCTACAGCGGATCGGCCATGATCGACGGCGCGGGCCAGCCGCTTGGCCTGTCGCAGCGTCCACGCCTACGTAGCGTCACGGCCGCGCATATTTTCCGGCGCAACCCGGTGGGAAATGGCTCCGCCGCCGTCATCCGCCGCGCGGCGCTGGATTCCGTCGCATGGCGCCCAACTGGTGAGTACCGGCGCAACTGGTGGTTCGACGAGACGTTTCGCCAATCCGAGGACATCGAGTTCTGGTTGCGCATGGCATTGACGACCGACTGGCGCTTCGAGGGCGTGACAGGCGACCTTACCCTTTACCGTATCAACTCAGGCGGGCTGTCGGCCAGCGTGGCGCGCCAATACGACGCCTGGCAACACATGGTCGACAAGCTCACGCCGTTGGCGCCGGCGTTTTTCGCGCAGCACGCCGGCGCCGCTCAGTCCTACCAACTCCGCTACCTCTGCCGTCGGGCCATCAGCGACGGCGACGCCGAGACCGCCGCGACGCTTGCCCGCCAGGCGCTTGACGCCTCGCTGCGCCCGCTCTGGGAGGAGCCGGTCAAGAGCTCGGTGACCCTCGCCGCGGCCGTCACGCTCAACCTGCTCGGCGCAAGCCGTTTCGCCAATCTTCGTGCCGTCCTGCGTGGTTCCTCAACCGCCGCATGACCCAATCCTGACCGACAGAAAGCTATTCCAATGACCCACAAAACGATCGTTCACCTTGTCGACGACACGAACGCCGGCGGCGTCACGCGTATGCTCGACTATATCCAAACCGCCCCAGGCATGGCCGAGATCGGCCAGCACGAAGTGCTCGTGGTCCAACGCGGCCGTTTCTCCGCACCCGATGTCACGGCCGATACCATCGTCTCCCACCTCTCTGTCAGCTGGCGCAATCTGCCGATGCTGATAGCGCTGCGGGCGCGCTACGCAGGGCAGACCCTGATCCACGTTGAGCACAGCTATACCGAGGTCTTCACCGCCTCCCACGTCCGCAACCAGAGGCGGTTCAAGGCCCTGTTGAGGACAGCGTACTCGCTCTTCGACCATGTCGTCGCCGTGAGCGAGGCGCAAGGCAACTGGATGTTGCAGCGCACGCTGGTGCGGGCCGAGGCGCTCAAGGTGATCCCGTCCTGCGTCGATCTCGCGCCGTTTCTGGAACTGGAGCCCGTCTACGGTCGGCCGCGCATCATTGGCGCCATCGGCCGGTTCGACGCTCAGAAAGGATTTGACATCCTGATCGAGGCCTTTCGCGCCACGTCAAACCCGGACCTGCGCCTGAGATTGATCGGCGACGGGGCAGACCGCGCGTTGCTGGAAGCGCTCGCCGAGGGCGACAGCCGGATCTCCTTCGCTGGCTACCAAGCCGACCCTGCCGCCGCCATGGCAACGCTCGATGCGGTCGCGATGCCCTCCCGCTGGGAAGCCTATGGCCTCGTTGCGCTCGAGGCGCGCGCAGCTGGCCGACCGCTTTTGGTCTCCCCGGTCGATGGCCTGAAGGACCATGCCGCCCAAGGCGCTCGCGTCGTCTCAGGCGGAACGCTGGAGAGTTGGCAGGCGTCGCTGGAGCAGTTGGCCGCCATCGGCCCTGCCATGCATATCGAAACTGCGCGCGCGCGCGCAGCTGCTCGCGCCTCCATGGGCGCGACACAGTCTCTGTGGAAAGAACTACTGTCGTCCAGTGACGCCACGTCTGAGGACGCACTCCCCGCGGCGGCATGATGCTATTGGCGGTGCATTCCCGCCAACTGAGTTCATAATAAAATTTGGGGCCGGCCCGATTCACCGGCCCCTTTGGCATTCTTCGGATCGGTTTCGCCGATCGTCCAAGAACGACCATACGCTCCCCAACCGGGTGGCGAAGCCGACCAGCCCCGGGGGTTTGAGCCGTGCGGGCGGGGTATCCCCCTGCACTCAGACAAGCTCCTGTCGCGAACACCGACTAGCGAACCGATGGATGCAAAGATCGCGACCAGAGTCCGCCCGTGCGCCCCCCCCGCCAGCGGACCATTCCGACTATTCAGCTACCCTCCGGCGCGTACCGGCGTCCGAATGAACCAACCGTGTTATTGGTGCGCGATTAAGTTGTCAGTGTCGTTCGCCATATGGTGGAATGCCGGAATAACCCACGTGGGCACGACGCAATGGAACATAGGGTGCGAGCGGCGAAAGAAGCGCGTTGCAAGCGTGCCCGCTGTCGTTCTGGTGAGTTCCACGTGTAGCTCGAACCGTGCACCGTACGAGTGGGACAAGCTCTGCAGAACATCAAGTTGGGATAGCACCGAACCACGCGCCGGGACCCTCGCGCGGGACGCTGTGACTAATCAGCCCTCTGTATATGCAAAGGCGTCAGGTCAGGCGGGGCGTTCGCGAAACGGAGCGGCACTTGGCCTCGTGTGCAAGTTCGCGCGCATGCAAGCCCAGGATAATCAATCCGGGCCACATCATGTAGGCCTCGATCTCGATATTCTCGCCCATGGAGAGCAGAACCAGCGTCATCATGATCCCGAGGGGAAGTCGGCCACGCGGGCTGCGCGCGGAATCGATCAACGCCAGCGCGGTCTGCCAAACCATCGGGACCAACAGGGCGAGGAAGCCCACCAGCCCCTTTACGAAGAGAAGCCCCCACCAGGTGTGATGGCTCCCGATTGGCATGTACTCCACCAGATGCGGGCCAGGCGCGATTGTTCCGTGACCAAACCAGAACGCCTCGTTCTCCCAACGTTCGCCGGCAATGCGCTGCAGAGTTTCGCGCACCCGCGTACTGTCGGCTCGCGCACCCTTGAAGACCGCTATGGCGTCCTTGACCCCTTGCATCAGCGCAGGCCCGATCAGGGCGAAGGATGCGGTCAGCCCTGCCAAAATCTGCCAAGCCCAGCCCTTGAGGATCAGAGGCATCATGCGCGGGCCGATGGTGCATGCCACGAGGCCGACAAGCCCCATTCGGGATTTCGACATCAGGATCATGGCAATGCCTGCCCCGATGCCGGCCGCACGCCAGCGACGATCTTTCTCTTCCAGCGCAAAGAGCACCATGACCACGCCGAGCAGCGCCGCGAAAGGCGACCACGGGGCATAGAACTGCCAGCGTGGTGTCCAGCTGGCTGGATCGAACGTGAAGAAATAGACGCTGAAGTATTCAGGCCCCGGTCCGCCGATTGCCTTTAGCGGCGAGGTGAATATCCGCTCCGGCAGGCCGACATAGGGCGCCACGGCGAGGATCGGCACAAGCGCCAGAGTCCAGAGACCGACGATGCACTGCCCCCGGACGAGGATTTCCCGCCGAATTGGCAGAACCGCTCCCACCAGGGGAAACAGCGCCAGCAAGGCCCAGCCCTTGGCCCAACCGATGGAGGACTTGATTGTCTGTTTCAGCCCCATCCCCCAATCGACATGTCCGACCCATAGCGCCACCAGCATCACGAGCATGCCGAGAAACCATCCCCAGACCACCGCAGGAACCGGGCCGGTGGCCCGAAGATCCGATCGTATTGCCGGACCGAGGTAGAGCGACAGCGCCGCCAGCCCGCCCAGGGTCCAGCCCAGAACCGGCCCGACCACATAGAGCGCGCCGACGAAATAGAACGGCCAGGTGAGGGCGAGTGTCCTTAGAACAATCTGCTCGGCCGGATTCTCTGGCTTAAGGACAGGCGTGGCGTTCATTCTGGTGTCGAGCCTTCCGCCAGCAGCTTGCCGATCAGCGGACGGCGGATCCATCCCAGAAAGAGGCCGAAAACCAGTATCAGGGTGGCGGCGACACCGGCAGCGATGGCTAGCTTGCGCCTGGGGGAACTCGGTTCCTCGGGCAGCGACGGGTTCTCCAGCACCTGAACCAGCGGGTAGGACGCGAAAAGATCGACCTTGGACGTCTGCGAGCGCGCCGAAGTGGAGGCGAAGACGGCCTCGGCCACCGAAAAGTCTCGTTGCAGGTCCTCAAGCTGGGCCGCGGGTTCGATAAGGTCCATCACCTTGGCCTCGGCCTCAGCGAAGCGCTGCTCCAGTTCAGCCAGCTCGGCCTGCTTGCCGGACCGTTCGCTGTCGAGCTGCACCAGCTTGGCGAGAAGCTCGGCGCGGCCGCCGATCGGCGACAGATCGAGCCGGGACACCGCGTCACGCGGCAGGCCAGTAACCACTGCCGCCTTGACAAGCGCCCGCTCGCGGGTCGCTTCGTGGCTTTCGCGGGCAGCCTTCAACGCGGGGTGACGGATGCCATAGCGACCCTCGGCCTCAGCCAGAGCCGCCGCATGCTGGCTCATCTCCTCGATGATGTGGTTGAACTCCATGTCGGCGTGCAGCTTGAGCGTCGCCGCCGCGTCGGCCGGGGTTATGCCGAGCGTCAGTTGCAGGGCTTGGGCCGCGCGCACTTTCTCCGTTACCTCGCTCGACATCTCCGCCAGCGTCACCCGCAACGCGTCGGTCTCGCGCACGAGTTCCTCGTACTGGCCGGCATTTATCAGCCCGGTCTCGCGCTGGAGGCGCTGGATCTTCATGCGGGTCGCCGCAACGGAGTCGCGATATTCGTCCAGCGCATCGCGCCCACCGACCTCGCGCACTGTCACCTCGTCGTTCCGCAACGCGTCGATCTCGGTGAAGAAGGCCTGCAGCAGCGCTTCACCGCGGTCCTGTGCATCCTGCGGCGAATTGCCGACGATCTCTATGTGGATCAGACCGGTCTGGTCCACGAGGTTGATCCGCGGCACGCCGAAATCCTGCCGCCGCATGTCCACGCTACCGGCGGCTGCCGCGAGAATTCGGTCAGCCGCCAGCAGGCGCTTGTAGGTCTCGGTCGGGCTGACGGAAGAACTAGCGAAAGGAGAGTTTGCATAGGAGGAAGCCTGGCCAATCCTGTCGAGGTTGACCGAGGCCGATGCGCCCGAGCCAGGCAAGATCAGCGACATCGACGAGGTATAACGCAGCGGCGCCGTCGAGAGGTAGCCATAGATCGGCGCCCAGAAAGTGACCGCTCCCAACAGGAACAGGACGATATAGCGCGGCAGGCGGCCGGCATCGTTTACGCGCCCGCCCCGGAAGATCCGGGCGAAGGTCAGGCTGCGCAGCGGCATCCGCAGGAAACCACCCGCACGGGACGGCAGATCGGTTTGCGGCGTGACGGGGGCGTTGACGGTGCAATCGGTCATGGCGGCTCTCCTTTGCCGCATCACCTATCGCAAACCCAATTGACGGTGCATCTGCGCCGAGGGGTAGGTCCCGGCGCATCGGTAGGCCGGACTACCCGTCCGGATAGGAGAATGGCTCAGAAGAGTCCGGCATCCTTCGCCACCATCGCCGCCTGGGTACGGTTGGCGACGCCGATCTTGCGATACAGCGTCTTGACGTGGAGCTTCACGGTTGGCTCCTGCACGTCGAGGTCGCGGGCGATTTCCTTGTTCGACTTGCCGAGGGTCAGCCCTTCCAGAACCTGGAGCTCGCGACGCGACAATTTCTCGGCAAGGGCGTTCTTCGGCGCGGTCTCTTCGGCAGTCATGAAATCGAGCGGCGCGTATTGCTCGCCCATCGCCATGAACCGCACCGCATTGACCAGGGATTTCGCAGGCAGTGTCTTGGGCAGAAAGCCGGCTGCCCCTCCTGCCAGCGCCTTCTCGGCGATGCTCCGGTCAGCCACCCCGGAGATCAGAGCCACGCGCTGACCGCGACCAGCGGCCTTCGCCCTGTCCAGCCCGGTCAAACCGTTCATGCCTGGCATGTTGAAATCCAGAAGCACGAGGTCATAGCTATCCTCCGCCTCGATCAGCGAAAGCGCCTCGTCCAGTGTCGCGGCGGCCGAAGTCTCAAGGTCGGCTTCGCTCTCGAGAAACGCGACCAGGGTATCACGCAGCAGGTCATGATCGTCGGCTATCAATATCTTCATTTCATTCTTCCCGCACGCTCGGCGTGAACGAGATCATAACGTTGCAAGAGTCGATGTCACGACCCAATACCCGGGAGAGACGCCAGTCCATCACATTGGATAGGCGCGTTCCCCACATGGGTAGCGCGCCCTGACTGCTCGGACCGGACGTACTCAATAATGGCGTGAGGCGTAGCCGAATTGTCGGCCCCCCTCCTCCGTCCGCCCTCCTCGTTCACCATTGTTCCCGGCGACCTCTCCGTCCGCTTCGTTGAGACGACCAAAGCAAAAAGTCAGTTTCCGATCAAACACCTGCATGAACGGAAATCCAATGACCTACTCTATCGCACTTCCTCGTCCGGACCTGATGCACGCGCGTGGCACGTTGCGCCAGAATACGGCGGGAACACCCGAAACCTTGCCCCTGTTTGGCATCGATCTGGTCAACGCGCGTGGGGAAGATGTTGTCGAGCAACTTCTCGATGGACAGCGCCATCGGGTCGCCTTCCTGAACGCGCATTGCGCAAACATCATGTCCCGCGACGCAGCCTATGCCGAGGCGCTTGCGACCGCCGACTTGGTGCTGCCAGATGGCATTGGCATTGAGCTTGCCGCTCGCATGACTGGCCAACGCCTGACAGAAAATCTAAACGGAACCGACTTCACCCCGTTGCTGCTACGGGAAGCGGCTCGCCGGGGCCTGACGGTATACCTCTTTGGTGCCGCCAAAGGCGTCGCCGAAGAGGCTGCCAACCGCCTGTGCCTCGATATCCCTGGTCTGCGGATCGTCGGCACCCGCGACGGGTTCGAGGGCGCGGCCAATGACGACGAGGCAATCGAGGCGATCAACGCCTCCGGTGCCGACATCGTGATCGTCGCGATGGGCGTGCCGCGTCAGGATCTCTGGCTGGCGAAGAACGCCCATCGCTTGTCCGCCACGGTCTGCCTGGGGGTTGGTGCCCTTCTCGATTTCCTCGCCGGGAGGGTTGAGCGCGCGCCCGAGGCCGTGCGCCGCATAAAGATGGAGTGGGTCTGGCGCCTGGCGATGGAGCCGCGCCGCATGGCCGGCCGCTACCTGATCGGCAACTTCACATTCATGGCCCGGGCTGCGGTGCACGCGCTATCCACAACCGACGGAGACGCGTTCGCGAAGCGCGCGCTTGATATTCTGCTCTCCGGTGGAGCCCTTTTGCTACTGTCGCCGCTGCTGCTGCTCGTCGCGTTGGCGATCCGTCTGGAAAGCCGTGGGCCGGTGTTCTTCACCCAAACCCGCGTCGGCAAGGACGGCGTTCCCTTCAGCCTCTACAAGTTCCGCTCAATGCATATGGATGCCGAGGCGCGCCGCGCCGCACTGCTGGCGACCTCGGATCGGGACGGCGTCTGCTTCAAGTCCCGCCACGACCCGCGCGTGACCCGCATGGGGCGTCTCCTGCGCCGCTACTCGATCGACGAGTTGCCGCAGATCCTCAACATCCTCAGGGGCGAGATGTCGGTGATCGGGCCGCGCCCGGCATTGCCCGAGGAGGTCTCCGCCTATCCCCAACGCGCTCTGGGCCGGCTTGCGGTGCGCCCCGGCCTGACTGGCGTCTGGCAGGTTTCCGGTCGTGCTGACATCGGCTTTGAAAAGATGATCGACATGGACCTTTCCTATGCCAACTCCCGGAGCATGCTGCTCGACCTCACGCTGATTGCCCTGACCTTCCGGGCCGTCCTATCCGGGCGCGGAGCCTATTGAGAGTCCCTTGATTTCGATCCGGGGCGCGAACGCCACCTATCCCTTCGGATAGGTGGTTATCCCTTTGCCCGAATGACGCCCCGTGAGAGTAGATGTAGGTAAATTGCGGAAACAGCTCGTCCCACGGAACAGGACCTCAGGTATGCATCAGATAGCCTCGACCATTCGAAAGACAGCGATTGCGGCCTGCCTCGCAGTTTCTTCCGCCCTGGGTGCCGCGGCAGAGGAGCTTCCTGAACCAACCGGTGACGTAATCCTAACGGTCAGTGGAGACATCGAGAAAACCAACGGCGACGACATGGCCCGGTTCGATTTGGCGATGCTGAAGGCGATGCCTGCCAGTACCATCGCCACGACCACCATCTGGACCGAAGGCGACCAGGAGTTTACAGGTATCGAGTTGCACACCCTCCTCGAAGCACTCGGCGTCGAAAGCGGCGAGATCACCGCGACAGCGATCAACGATTACGCGGTGACCCTTCCTGTCACGGACGCAGTGCCCGGCGGCCCAATCATCGCGTATGCACGCAACGGAGACGAGATGTCCGTACGCGACAAGGGTCCGCTTTGGGTCATCTACCCCTACGATTCCAACGCCGACTACCGCACCGAAACCATCTTTGCCCGCAGCATCTGGCAGCTGGACCGGATGGCGATTGCCGAGTAATCGCAACGCCACTCAGACTGGGAGAGCGAGACCTTGGAGCCGAATACGATGCGTCGCGAGTTCCTGAACGCAGGCGGCTTTTTGAGGGGCCTGCGCTTTGTCTTGGTGGCGGTTGTCGTGCTGCTTTTCTCGCTGATCATCTACGGCTTCTACGGGGAGGTCTTGCGCGAGCTCAGATCGCTCAATGCCGCGGACTCGGACAATGCCCAGTGGACCCTTTCGCAAGTCGAGGTCGAATACCTGATGTTGCAGCGGGTTCTGGAACAGGCTGACCACGATGACCCCGCCGCCCTGGCCGAAATCCGTAAGCGTTTCGATATCTTCTACAGCCGGGTTGCCACGATCGAAACCGGGGCTCCCTATGCGCGGCTGCATCTCAACTTCGACTTCGAACACCACTTGGTCAACGTCAAGGATTTCCTGGACGAGGTCACACCGCTCATAGACGCCGAAGACGAGTTCCTTGGAAGCGCGGTTTCTGCACTAGCCACCGAAACGGAGGGTTTGCGCGCCGACGTGCGAGCCATGGCGCTCAACGGCCTTGAACAATTCGCAGCGATCGCCGACGAGCGCCGCGCGGGGGTGGCGCGGACCCTTCGGCACATGGTCCTCGCCACGGTCAGCCTGGTGATCGTCCTGCTTTGCCTCATATCGATCCTCTACAAGATGAACCGGTTGTCCACGGTCAGGGCTGGTGAACAGCGGCGGATGTCGGGTCAGTTGCGGGCGATCATCGGCTCCTCGCTGGATGCGGTGGTGGTCGCCGACGACAGTGGAACTGTGCGGGTGTTCAACGGTGCGGCCGAGCGCGTCTTCGGCTACTCCGAAACAGAGGCGGTCGGTCAACGCCTTTCAGACCTGATCATTCCTGAAAAATACACAGCCGCGCATGACGCCGGTTTGAAACGGTTCGTCGAAACTCGTGAGAAGCGGGTCGTCGGAGCCGGGCGCGTTGAGCTGGAAGGCAAGCGGAAATCGGGAGAAGTCTTCCCGGTCGAGCTTTCTATCGACATGGCGGAGAATGAGGACGAGACCATATTCGTCTCCTACTTGCGCGATATCACCGACCGCAGGCTGGCCGAGCAGGAATTGGTGGAGACCCGAGACCGTGCCCTGGCCGGGGAAAAGGCGAAAGCAGAATTCCTTGCGATGATGAGCCATGAGATGCGCACGCCACTCAATGGTCTGCTCGGCACGCTGACACTCCTTCGCGAGACGAGTCTTACGGAGCGCCAGGCGACGTTCCTGGACAACATGGACGCTTCGGGGCAGTTGCTGCTCCACCACGTGAACGACGTGCTCGACATATCGAAATTCGAGGCAGGCCGCATCCAGATCGAGAATACCCCGTTCGATCTAGACGAATTGCTCAGCGGAATCGTCGCCGGGCAGAGCAGCGTTGCTGCCTCACACGGCAACACTCTGTCCTATGCCTGGGTCTCGGACATCCCCGGCGAAGTTCGCGGCGATCCGGTGCGCCTGCGTCAGGTCATGCTCAATCTCGTCAACAACGCCCTTAAGTTCACCCAGTCCGGGGATGTCTGGGTCGAGGCCGAGAAGATCGGTAGCGGACGTCGTCCGATGTTCGAGTTCCGCGTGACCGACAACGGAATCGGTATTGCCGAGGCGGACATGGAGCGAATCTTCAATGATTTCGAGACGCTAGACCGCTCCTACGGCCGGATGGCCGGTGGGACGGGACTCGGCCTTGGGATCGCACGGCGCCTGGTCGAGGCGATGGGCGGAGAGATCGGCGCGGAGAGCGAAGAGGGAGAAGGCAGCATGTTCTGGGTCCGTGTGCCGCTCGAGATCACCGCCAAGAACATCGTAAGCCCCGACAAACCAACCAACGACGTCCCTCGAAATAAACTGGACATCCTTATTGTCGAGGACAACGAGATAAATCGGCAGGTTCTGGAAGCCATGCTGCTCCGGGACGGCCATAGCGTCGCGCAGGCGGTCAACGGCAAGGAAGGGGTGGAAGCCGCCGCGGCGAAGGCCTTCGATGCAATCCTGATGGATGTCAGCATGCCGGTTATGGACGGGGTGTCAGCAACCCGGGCAATTCGCGAAGGCAACGGTCCATGCCACGACGTACCGATCCTCGCGGTAACGGCCCATGCGATGCCGGGTGACCGGGAGACCTTCCGGGCCGCCGGGATGTCCGGTCTGGTCACCAAGCCCATCGTTCGGGACGAACTGCGCGACAACCTTGAGCGCATTGGCAATCGTGCCGGCCGAATGGCCAATCCCGGCGGAGCGCAGGACGATGACGTTGACGAGGCGTTCACTCCAGAGAGCCTGCACGAACTCGCTCAAGCCCTCGGTGCGGAAAGGGCCGAGAAGCTTCTGAACGACTTCATCAGAGAGATGGATGCCGGGGTGGCGCTCCTCGCGGATGGCAAGGACAATGGTGTCGAGCTATCCGAACTCGTGTCGGCTGTGCACAAGATGGCCGGGTCGTGCGGGACATTTGGCGCAGAGCGATTGCGCATCGCGTTGTCCGATGTCGAGACGCTCGCGAAGTCCGGTGATGCCGCAGGCGCCCGCTCGCGCATTGGCGAAATTCCCGGACTCTGGCGGAAGGACCGGACCTACTTCGAACAACAAAGAACCGATGCCTGACCTGGATCAAGCGAACCACCGGATCCAGCATGCCGGAGCTTCTTGTCGCCAATTGTACAACTCAGTTGCGACTGAGAGCCTTGCAAACCAAGATGGTCGGCGGTGAAGGAGCCGCGAGGCGGTATTCGTTTGCCGCTTAAACCATCGCTTTGGGCCGGTTGACGCCAACCGGCGCTTCAAGAGGCATTTGGACAATGGACGACCAGATTGAAGCCTTCTTCAGCAGCGGGTCGTACGAAACTGTTCGAAAAGCGCTGGAATTGCTCTTCGCTCACCGTGAAAGGGTGTTCTCCCGCGGCGTTGCGTGCTGACAGTCGGGTCAGGCAATCGTCGTCCGGCGTATCCAGCACGTGGAGCTGGTGCGCAGCTGTCGTGTCGTCAAGGATCCCGCGCATCCAACGGCGCTGGTCAATCGTGTTCGCGGCGAAATCCAACGAGACCGACATGCCCGCATTGAGCAGTGAGGTCACATGCGCACCCATGACGCTGCGCAACCGACCGCTGCACCGCAGGTAATCGGCTCCAGTCTTCATTTGATCGGCAAACAGGGCCCGCAACCAGTCGTCTTCGACGATGAGAACCGCGCCCTGACTGGCGACCTGCGTCGCCAGAGTGGATTTTCCCGAGGCGATCTTGCCGCAGAACATGTGGAGTGTCGGTGTCACCATTAATCCCCAGTTATGCCGGGTTTTCCATCGACACTCGCCGAGCCTGACCCGGTGTCGTGCCGAACACCCGCTTGAAGGCGCGGCTGAAGGCGGGCTCGGACTGATAGCCAAGGTCGGCGGCGATGGCCGCGATGGGCAGAGCGGTTTCCTGCAGGGTCCGACGCGCGAGATTCATCCGCCATTCCGCGAGATATTGCATCGCGGGCGTGCCCACGAGGCCGGTGAAACGGGCGGCAAATCCCGAGCGCGACATGCCGGCAACCTGTGCCAGTGTCTCGACCGACCAGTCCGCCGCCGGTTCGCGATGGATGGCAACGATCGTCCGACCGACTTGCGGGTCGCGTGCGGCTTTCAACCAGCCGCGGTCCGCGTCCGGCGACCGGCTCAACCAGCGCCGGATTGCCTCGATCACCACGACGTCCGCAAGGCGCGTGATGACGGTCTCACCACCAGGGCGCAGTTCGCGCGCCTCCCTCGCGATGAACTGCAACGTGCCCTGTAGCCAACTCCCGGCTTCTTCTTCCCAAGGGTCGATCTTCAGCACGTCGGGCAGCAAGGCCATCAGCAGCGGGGCCGATGCGTGATCCAGCCGCACAAGACCATACATGATGCTGCACTCCGCCCCGCCGCCACCGTACTCCAGTGTCTCGTAGAGTTCGGTCACCTTGCGGATCGGCAGTTCTTCCAACTGCATGAGGCGAGCTTCCGGATCGCTGTAGAGGCTGATCGGCGCGCCATGGGTCATCAGGACCAGATCGCCTTTCTGAATCTCGAAGGGCGCGTCCTCACCCACCTTCAGCCAAGCCCGCCCACCGATCACCACGGCAAAACTCATCACATCGGGAAAGCCCGGAATGGCAATGCCCCAAGGGGCGCTCAGCCGCGACTGGCAGTAGAAAGTGCCAGTCAGTTTCAGCAGGTGCAAGATCTCTCCAAGCGGATCGCCGATGGGCTGCGCGAGAAGCGAGGGGTCAGGAACATGTGGTTCGGTCATGGGATGACTGTGGCGGCCATAATACCTTGCGTCCAGTCATATTGGACGATCAGGCAAGAATTCTGGACAAACGAGAATGGCTCATCCTGCCGCTCCGCGCAACTCTTAGCCATCGAACAATCACACCCAATGGAGACATACCATGATGACCAACCCTATCCTCGTCCTTGGCGCAACCGGCAAGACCGGCGCCCGCATTGCCGCTCGCCTCGAAGCGCAGGGCCTTCCCGTGCGCCGCGGCTCTCGGAACGCAGAGATCCCTTTTGACTGGAACGCACCCGAAACCTGGGGGCCGGTTCTCGCCGGCGTGTCCGCCGTCTACATCTCATACTACCCGGACATCGCCGTTCCGGGTGCGGTAGAAACGGTGGAGGCGTTCGTCGCTCAAGCCCGCACCGCGGGCATTGGCAAACTGGTACTGCTCACTGGTCGTGGTGAGTACCACGCGCAGCAGGCTGAGGAGGTCGTCCGACACTCGGGCGTGCCATTCACTATCGTCCGCGCGGCGTGGTTCGCGCAGAACTTTTCCGAAGGCGCGCTGCATGCACCGGTGATGGCAGGCGTATTGCCAATGCCCGGCGGCGACGTTCAAGAGCCCATCGTGGACGTGGACGATATCGCCGACGTCGCAGTGGCCGCCCTGTTGGGCGACGGTCACGATGGCCAGCTCTACGAAGTGACGGGCCCGCACTTGATGACATTCGCAGAGGTGGCCGAGGCGCTCACCGCCGCTGCGGGACGGCAGATCGCCCATGTACCGATCTCTTTCGAAGATTTCCACGCGGCGTTGGTCGCATCTCAAGGTGAGTTGATCGCCGATATACTCACCGGCATCGCACGTGAGACGCTGGATGGCCGGAACGCCCATCTCACGGATGGCGTTCAGCGTGCCTTGGGGCGTCCGCCACGCGACTTCACCACCTTCGCGACGGCCGCCGCCCGATCCGGCGCCTGGGCCGACGCCGCCTGATCCCTCCTCGAGACACATGAAAGGACACCCCATGTTCACGAAACTCTTCCAGAAAATGTCCCTTTGTGCCGCGGGCCTCACCGCCCTCGGCATCGGACTCGCGATCACCTTTGCCCCCCACGGCTTCTACGCGGGGTACGGTATCGTTCTCGGCACCGACCCTACGCTCCTCAGCGAATTGCGCGCTCCCGGCGCCAACCTCGCCGCCCTCGGCGCGGTGATCTTCGCCGGTGCCCTGCGCCCCGGCGCGGCACGCCTCTCGGCGATGCTGGGGACGATTGTCTTCCTTGCCTTTGCGTTCGGTCGCTTGGTCAGTGTGGCGCTCGACGGCTGGCCGGGAGAGGGCATCGTCGCCGCTCTTGCAATCGAACTCGCTATTGGCTTGCTGTGCCTCTTCGCTCTGCAGTCTCAAGGCCGACTGCCTACCCTGCCAGCCGAGAGAGCGATTTAGCAGGTTTGATGAACTCGGAACTGAGGTGAGGCATCGCGAACATGCCTTGCCTATATCTTTGATCTCCGCCGACCGTGGTCTCCCGCCGGAACGACCACGTGCCGACCTCCAAGAAGTTCGCGGCTGTTCGTATCCGGTGAATGCCACTTCGACGGTCGTTAAGCACGAGTGCGAAGCTCACATGACCGGCGGCGGTGCGCCGTCTAAGAGGGTCGGAAACCATACTGAGCTTGCTAAGTCCCGCAGTAGCTTGGAGTTTGGTTTACGCCGGTTTCCGCCATTGTCATCCGGGTCACGGATGGCTGCAAGATTCACATCTTCGATGTTGGCGACCGCCCCAGCCATGGTCCCTAACAGGCTCGCCTTGCACACGACAATTTGTCCCCCGACGCCTCTCGAATGGGCTACGTGCAATCCGCTCGCCATACCATACGGCAACGTGCTTGAAGTGCTATCGAAACGAAAAGCGCCAAGCGCGCCAGTGTGGACGGGAAGAACACTGCCTTACCTATCCATCCTATATCTATCAGGTTTTCATATTTGCGTGGTGCCCCCAGAGAGACTCGAACTCCCGACCCTCTGATTACAAATCAGATGCTCTACCAGCTGAGCTATAGGGGCACTGACACAGCAGATATGCCGAGAGGACGGTTGAGCGCAAGAGGCGGGAACGCGTTGTGTGCTGCAGCGGCTGCAATTCTGTTTACGTCGCGAGTGAAGTCCCTATAGTCGCTGCGAAAAATATGCCGGATTGTGAGAGCCGCTGCCGGCGCGCTCTGGGAGTGGGATGAGACTCGTCTATCATGTCGGATTGCACAGCACGGACGAGGACCGTGCGTTGCAGTGCCTGCTGAGAAATGCCGCGCGTTTGCAAAACGAAGGCACGATCATCAGCCCGCCGGGACAATTCCGGCCGGTTCTTCGCGAGGCAATGCTGCACCTTCGAGGCGTACCCGCAAGTCGGGAAATCCAGGCACAGATCCTGGCGTCGGTCACGAATGCGAAATCCGCCAATCGATTGGTGTTCTCAAGCGATAGCTTCCTTTGCGTACCCAAGCGCGCGATAACCGGGGGGACACTCTATCCGCTTGCCGCCGAACGTGCCCCCTGGATTCGGAATCTGTTTCCCGATGACCCGGCAGAATTCCTGTTTGCCGTTCGCAATCCAGCGACGTTGATCCCCGCACTTCAGGCAAGGTTTCATCAAGAAGAGGGTTTCGCTCAATACCTGGCGCGTATCCTCCCAGAATCGCTCTCTTGGACCGACATGGTCGTGCGCTTCCGCGATGCTGTGCCAGATTGCCCGGTGACGGTATGGTGCAACGAGGACACGCCGCTGATCTGGTACGATGTTCTGGAGGCGCTTTGCGGAAGCGAGGAGGCGCGTTCGTTCGACGGCGTGCACGATTTCTATCGCTCGATCATGACAGCCGAGGGTGTGGCACAATTGGAAACGGCCATACAGAAGATGCCCCCGGACGCTTCAGCAACACGCAAGGACACCGTGGCGACCCATCTCGCCGCTCATGCGGTACAGGAGGCAGTCGAAGTGGAATACGACCTGCCAGGCTGGACGGCGGAACGCATCGCGAGATTGAGCGAGCGCTACGAAGCGGATATCGCGGAGCTGAAAGAACTCGATGGCGTGCGCGTTCTTTCTCCTTAGCAGTTGACCGCGCACGAGTTTTCAAGGCATCGGCAAGCGTCGCCGGGAGACCATGGCCTTCGATGCATGAAGAAATCGAACATCTCTCGCGCTATGCCGCCACCCGATCTGTCACCCGGCCCAGCAAAGCCCTGACGTGGTCGGGGCCAGCGGGGCGAAGGCCTGCAGGATTTAGCGCCTTGATGGAATAGTATCCGTCAACGATATGATCGAGGTCGACGGTTTCCCGAACACCAGGCACCGCGAGCACCCGTTCAAGGTAGGCCGACAAGCGCGGGTAGTCCGCGATCTGGCGCCGGTTTGTTTTGAAGATACCGTGGTAAGCCGCGTCGAAACGGATCAGTGTGACGAAGGCGCGAATGTCGGTCTCCGTCAGCCGGTCACCAAACAGATACGCCCCGCCAAGCCGCGTTTCCAGTTCATCGAGCATGGCGAAAACACCCGACACTGCCTCGTCATATGCGCCCTGGGTGGAGGCGAAACCGGCCTTGTAGACGCCGTTGTTCAGCATCTCGTAAAGGCGCGTGTTGAGTGACTCGATCTCGCCTGCCAAGTCCTGCGGGTACAGGCGGTAGTCGGACGGCGCGATCTCCTCGAAGGCGGTATCGAGCATGCGCAAGATATCGGCGCTTTCGTTGTTGACCATCCGATCGCGTTTCGTATCCCACAATACCGGAACCGTCGCGCGGCCGGTAAAATGCGTGTCGGCTCGGGTGTAAATCTCGTGCATGTAGTCGACGCCAAAGAGCGGATCCGCGCCGGTACCGGGATATCCGCCGAACCGCCAGCCCTGGCGCGTGAGCACCGGGTTGACGACCGTGACAGGAATTATCCGGTCCAGCCCCTTCAACTTGCGCGCCATTAGCGTGCGAGAGGCCCAGGGGCATATCAGCGCGACATAGAGGTGATAGCGTCCGGCTTCGGCGGCGAACCCGCCTTCTCCGGTCGGGCCGGGACGCCCGTCAGGTGTAATCCAGTTGCGAAAGCTCGACACTTGGCGGACGAAGCGCCCATTCTCGTCGGCCTTCTGAACAGGCTTCCAATCCTCGGTCCATTTACCATCGATCAGCATCAAAATTCTCCTGTCGTTCAAGCGCCATGGAAGACGAAACTGCGCATCGAGACCGATGCAAGGTCGATCGTGTCATTCATGAAGACGAGATCGTCCCTCTCGTCGGAGGCACCGGCAATCGTCAGGGATGGCAGGTAGTGATCCACGGAGGGGTGAGCAATCTGCAGCAGCGCACCAAGGCTCTCTCGGTTCGCGAGAGCCCGCATGTCGCGCGCCGCCAGGCGCTCCGCGAAGAACGTGTCGAACTCTGCCGCCCAATCGTGCGGACGACCGCCCATCCGCATGGCGCGGAGATTGTGCACCACGTTGCCGGAGCCGAGGATCAGCACACCTCGGTCGCGCAATTCGGAAAGCGCCTTGCCGATTCCGAGATGCCAGTCGAGATCCTTCGACATGTCGATGGACAGCTGGAACACCGGAACATCGGCACCGGGATAGAGAAACTTCAGCACCGACCATGCACCATGATCGAGCCCCCAGCTTTCGTCGCCCTCGGCGTGATGACTGGCGAGCAGCGCGACCACGTCGCGAGCCAGCTCCGGGTTCCCCGGCGCGGGGTATTCTTCGCGGTAGAGCGCATCCGGGAAACCGTAGAAATCATGGATTGTCCGCGGCATGGCGGATACGTCGACCAGGGTGGTGCCCTGCGTCATCCAGTGTGCCGACACGACCAATATGGCCTGCGGGCGCGGCAGGCTGTGGCCGAGCGCGCTCCAGCTCCGGGAATAGGCCGTGTCCTCGATGGCATTCATCGGGCTGCCGTGACCCAGAAACACCAGCGGCATCCGCTCGGACGCCGCCAGATCGTCTTTCAGGTTTTCAAGCGATTTGGCGATACTCATGGCGACTCCTTCGGCGACCTGCGCCCATCCGGTTTGTTGCCATGAATATGCAGCGGCGCGTTTATCAATAAAATAGCGCCTTCATTGATTAACTGTCCACAATATGTTCGCAAACTACAAAACCGCCATCCAAAGGCTTCGTTCCCGCCGAACGACGTCAGCCGTCCATGTCATTGGGAGCGGGACTCGAGACGGTGGTAGATGTGGGTGAACGTCGCCGCGCCGAGAACCGGGACGAAGAGATTGACGATCGGGATCGAAAGCGGCGCCGCCATCAGCGTCCCGGCGAGCCAGATCCTCGGCATGTGCCTCCGACGCGCCGCAATGGCTGCATTCCGTCCGACCCGGCGCATCGCGACAAGCTGGAAGTACTCCCGGCCCAACAAGTACCCGTTGACCACCCAGAACACGAGCGGGGCAAAGGGTCCGACAACGAAATACAGGATGAGCGCCACAGCGTTCACAAAGACAATTACGCCAAGAAAGTTGATGCTGTCGATCATCGCCTCGCGCCAGTGGACGGGGTCGGCCGGAGGCAAATGCGGGTAGTGCCGTTCTTCCACTGCGGCCGCCACATCATCGAGAAAGAAGCCTGTAAAGGCAGAGGCTACCGGGACCATTAGAAACACCGACAGCAGGAGCATCAGGCCGATCGTGGCGAGGGACACCACACGACCCGCAAAATCGAGGGTAACGCCAAAGAGCGTCAGGTCGTCGGGCACAAACGCGCCCACGAGCCAGACCAGCAGAACTGTGGCCCCGGCAAGCAACAGCACGGTCAGCCCCAGCCCCAACAGCAAGACCCTCAGGAACCGCCGGTCGAACATTTGGCCGAATGCCTTGCCGAAATCCGACATCATGCTCATGCGCGGACCCATTCGGTGATTGCTTCGATGTCAGGCCGCGGACGCTCCGATGGCGCGACAGTCTCCGTTCCGATATGTATGAAACCCGCCACGAATTCCTGCGCGTTGAGACCCAGCCCGTCTTCGACGAACGGCCTGTCGAAACTGGCCCACCCGGACAGCCAGTTCGCGCCCCACCCTGCTGCCAGGGCGGCAGTCAGCAGGCCGTAGCACACCGCCCCGGTCGAGAGTACCTGCTCGATTTCCGGCACCGCGTCGTTCGGCTTGGGAGCACCAATCACCGCAACGACGAGGTCGGCATCCGAAAACTGGCGCGCCATTTTGGCGGCTCCCTCGGGCGGAACGTCCAGCGCCGCCGCACGGTCGGGCACCATCAGGGCCAACCGATCCAGGGCTGGCTTTTCGAGCACAACGAAGCGCCAGGGCTCCAGCTTCTTGTGGTCCGGCGTGCGTGCAGCCACGGTCAACAGCTCGCGCAGCGCGGCCTCGTCCGGAACCGGTGTCGTCAACGTCTTGGCCGGACGGGATCGACGTGTTTTCAAAAAGGCAAGGGCGGCGGCATTCGGATCGGGCATGATCACTCCATTGCGTCAAGTCACGCCCGTACCTATCCCCGCAAGACGAGATCCTCCAGATGCGAGATCAGACCATCAGTGATACACTCCGCTGCCGCGACTATCCGGCGACCGCGCGGAGTTATCGCGGTACGGTCGCGGACATGGGAGAACCGCCGCGCGAGCGGCGCGCTCCCCCGCCTGCCATTCGCGTGTCGTTCAGACGGGATCATCCCCGATCACGATCAACTCGACGGTTTCCATGCTACGAACGCTGAGGCCGAGACTTTCAAATTCGAACGTCGGCCCTCCGTTCCGTCCGGTGTCGTAGTTGTCGGACATGAAGGTTTCGAGCGCCGCAATGTCTGCCAGGAAGTCTGCATCTGACAATTCTCCCGACGTGCCGTAGATCTGTAGCAGATCCACGCCGGCCGACCCTTCGTAGGCATCCTGGGAACCGGTATTGTCGCCGATCACATAGACAAGCGTATCATTGAGCGCCCCGGCCTTGACGAAGTCATCTCCGGGACCGCCGGCGAGAATATCCTCTGCGCCGCGGCCGAGGATGTAATCGTCGCCGCCCAGCCCGTTGATACTGTCAGCATTTCCACCGCCTTTCAGCGTGTCGTTGCCCGGCGTCCCGAGGCGGTCGAACTCCGGAACGGATCCTTCCTCGCCTCCGCCTCCGCCGGCTTCCGATACGGTCACAATCACCTCGCCGGTGTCGCTGCCACCGTTCGAGGCGACCACGTATGTGAAACTATCCGTCCCGAAGAATTCGGCGTTCGGAGTATACGTGACCGTTCCGTCGGCATTTTCCGACACGCTTCCATTGCCGCCCTGAGCAACCGATGCAACGCTAAGTGGATCGCCGTCGGGATCATTGTCGTTGACCAGAACGTCGATGACGACTGGTTGTCCCTGCTGCGTCGATGCCGTGTCGTCGACTGCCGTCGGCGGATCTGGCTGAGCCTCGACATTGAGTGTCACGACGGCCGTTGCGGATTGGCCACCCTCGACCGCCCGGTAGACGAAGCTGTCGGCCCCGAAGAAGTCGACTTCGGGGGAATAGGTGAACCCACCGTTCGACTGAAGCGCCAGCACACCGTGCTCCGGTCCCTCGACGAGTTGTGCGGAAAGCGCCCCACCCTCCGCCGGAAGGTCGTTGTCGAGGACATTGCCGCTCAACTCCCCGTCCTCAGGTCCATCAAAAACGTCGTCCGTGGCGGTGGGCGGAGCGGGAGGAGGCTCGGTCGATCCGCCAAGCTGGATCAGTTCAACCGACTCCATGCTGCGAACGCTCAAACCGATACTGCTGAAGTTGAAAGTCGGGCCCCCGTTGACCGACGTATCGTAGTTGGAAGCCATGAATGCCTCGAGCGCGGAAATGTCCGACAGAAGCCCCGGATCCGCGAGTTCCTCAGCCGTCCCGTAGATCTGCAGGAGGTCCACACCGGCAGATCCTTCGTAGCTGTCCTGCGACCCGATGTTGTCGCCGATCACATAGATCAACGTGTCGTTCGACGCACCGGCCTTGACAAAATCGTCTCCAGAACCGCCCGCAAGCAAGTCCTCTGCCCCGCGGCCAAGGATGTAATCGTTGCCGGCCCGCCCATTGATACTGTCGGAACTCCCTCCCCCCTTCAGAGTGTCGTTGCCGGACGTTCCATTCCTGGCGAAATCCGGCAACTCACCGCTGCCAATTCCCTTGACCGAAACGGTCACCCTGCCGGTGTCGAGCCCACCCGTCGATGTGATCTCGTACGTAAAGGTATCGGTGCCCGTGAACCCGCCCGCCGGCGAATAGGTCAAGGTACCATCCGAATTGATCGAAACGCTGCCGTTGCTGCCCTGCGTGACAGACGCAATGCTCACCGGATCGCCGTCGGGATCGGAATCGTTTGCGAGCACGTCGATGACGACCGACTGCTCCTCTTGCGTTGTCGCGTTATCGTCGCCGGCTATTGGCCCGCTGCTTCCGAGTTCGCTCAGGAACACCCGCGTGATCGTGTTGTCGGTCAGGTAGGCGAAGTACATATACCCGTCCGGCCCCATCTTAAGGTGCACCGGACCGGCGCCGTCGTTCTTGGCAATGAATTCGACGTCCCGCCGATCGTTCACGTTGATCGCAAAGACCTCGCCTTGGGAGATGTCCGAGAAGAGGTAGCGGCCCTGCAAATCCTCCGGATAGCGGTCCGAATAGATGACATCATTCGCGCCAATCAGAGCCTGCACCTGGAAACCGGGGTCGACCTCCCGATGTGAAAACGCCTTGAAGGCCGGCGTAACCACGATGTCGCCCGCCTCCACGGCATCGTAGAATGCCTGGGCCTCGTCGAGATCCTTGTAATTGCGGGTCTCCAGAAGAATACCACCGTCACCGCCTTCGTAGAATGGCCAGCCGAAATTGGCTCCGGGACCGCCAGTGTTGATCTCTTCGTAAAGCCCCCAGCCCACTTCGGCGATCAATAGGCGCCCCTCGTCGTCGAAGGACATTGTGAAGGGGTTGCGCAGACCCAGTTGGTAGACCTTCGCCGCGTTCAGCGTCAGGTCTCCGCCGGCTTCGTCGACGAACGGATTGTCCGCAAGACCATCCCCGGAGATTGGATCGAGGCGCAGGATCTTACCTGCCAGCGCATGCACGCTTTGTACGCTCAGCGTCCGCACGTCCATCGCGTTGTAAGACGTTCCGTCTCCCGTTGAAACGTAAAGAGCGCCGTCAGGCCCGAACTCGACCGACCCGCCCGCATGCGAAAGCGAGTCGACCTTGATGTAGTCCTGGACGTATTCGCCCGTCTCCTGATCGACATCCGATGGAGGTGCATCGAAATCAGATGTCGAGTTTATGGCGCCATTTCCAGAAATGTCGTTCAGTGACTGTCCGGCCGCCCCGACAAGAATGACTTCCGATCCAGGAACGACGGTACGATACCCGTTGTCCGCGTCGAGCGTGTGCCGGGTCAGATAGGCAAACCGGTTCCCCTCCCCATCCGGCGCTGCATCGCCGCTCTTGCCTGCGGTGTCGGGCGGATCAACCGTGTAGTAGGTGTAGATATATGGATTGCTCTCCAGGTCCGGATGCAGCGCGATGTCCATCAACCCCCGATCACCACGCTGGTTGACCTGGTCCATGATGTCCAAGACGTCGCCAAGATCGCTCCCGTCGTCTAGGTCGAATAACCGGATCTTTCCGTTCTTTTCCGCGATGTATACGATGCTGGGGTCGAACGGTGAAAACTCGAAGGCAATCGGTTTCGTCAGGTTGCTGACGACAATCTCCTCCTCAAACGTGTAGTTCGCCTCCAGCGGTGGTGCCGTCGGTTCGTCGATCGGGTTCTCGTCATCAAGAATGTCGATCTGTACAGTCCGCGGAAACAGAAGCGAACCGCTGTCCACGACCACCAGCGCAAACGAGAAAGACTCGGTGTTCTCGGACACATCGTCGTCGAGAATCTCGATCGGCACCACGATCCGGTCGTCGCCCGCGTCCATGGTGACCGTCGAATAGATTGGCGTGAAGTCCGCGGCATCTGCTGCATCTGGGACATTGAGGAATGTTGCCTCATAGGTGATCTCGACCGACTGCGACAGATCACCAGTCCTGACTATCGGAACCAGCACGGATCCGGCGGTTTCGTTCACGCTTATCGATTGCGTTTCAAGTGCGATATTTCCAGACATTTCTCCCCCCCGATAAAAATGCCGACTCGAAACCCCGGAGTATCCGGATCGAGCCTCAGTAGACCTGATTCAGGTGCGATCCCCTCTCGCCATCATTTCCAGCGAACAGTGTGAGACACGGACCCAGAGCGAGTCAACTCATTGCCAATTGGGCATTTTCTGCCGGAGGTCGGTCCGGTTGCGAAAACCGGGTGATTGCGAGGCACCCCGTGGCCAGCGAATATGGAGATAGGATCAAGCGCTATGAACCTGGCGGCCATAGCTCCTCGAAGCTGGACGGCTGCCCGTTGGAACTGCGCCAAGCACACCCGTCATAGTGGGAACCTCAGGCGGTCTCCCGCGCGAGTTCTCCTCCGCGAGGTTGATCGGGAATGGCCCGACGAGCGCTGCGCCGGCTCGCAACTGCGGGCCGATCGCGTCGGGGATCTTCGCGCTTACCGCAATAAATCGTCCGGCCGTTTCTTCTCAGAAACGGAGCCGCGCTCGGCGACTGACATCTCCCTTCGTCGGCACCGCGGGAAAGCACCCCGCGCGGGTAGTGCAAACGGCCCCTGTTCGACCTTAACCTACCTTTCCCAATGCTCGGCATCGTGCTTCGCGGCGACACAATTGGTACTTGCCCCTCATCGGCATACATCTGCCACCTGCCATTCCGGCACAGGATTGCGCCCAAGTAACCGCGTCTCTCGCGGCCCCCAGAACGTAACAAGTCGGATTCCCGAGGTTTTCGCACCCGTGCCGGGTGAAACATCGCAACGAAACAATGGAGCGAGTGATGGCGCACCCGAGAGGATTCGAACCTCTGGCCTCTGCCTTCGGAGGGCAGCGCTCTATCCAGCTGAGCTACGGGTGCGTGCCGGAGGCGTATAGCGGCTCTCGCAGCGTCCCGCAACTGAGAATGAGGACGTCAGGCAAAGAGCTCATGGCAGAGTTCCAAAGCCTCGACCAGGGTATCGACCTCATCCACCGTGTTGTACAAACCAAAGGACGCGCGACAGGTCGCTGACAGGCCCAAATGGTCCATGAGTGGGCCGGCACAATGGTGTCCGGCGCGGACCGCGACACCCTTCTTGTCCAGAACGGTCGAGATGTCGTGCGGGTGTGCCGCTCCTTCCAACGTGAAGGAAAAAATCGCTCCCTTGCCCGCCGAGCGCCCCTGCAGGTTGAGCCAGTTGATGCCCTCCAGACGGTCCCGGGCATAGTCGCGCAGGCGGCGCTCATGAGCGGCGACATTCTCCATGCCGAGATTCATCAGATATTCCAGCGCCACGCCGAGGCCAATTTGCTGCACGATCGCCGGCGTTCCGGCTTCGAACTTCATCGGCGGCTCGGCATAGCTGACCGTGTCCTTGTGAACCTCGCGGATCATATCTCCGCCTCCGAGGAAGGGGCGCATTTCGGCCATCCGTTCCTTTCGGATATGGATCGCACCAGAACCGGAGGGGCCATACAGCTTGTGGCCTGTAATGGCATAGAAATCCGCTCCGATCGCGTCGAGGTTCACCGGCGCGTGCACCGCTGCCTGGCTGCCGTCGACCAACACCGGAACGCCTCGGGCGTGCGCGCCCGCAACGATGCCAGCCACATCTACGACGGTGCCCAACACATTGGACATATGGGTCACCGCTACCAGCTTCGTGCGGGGGCTGATGGCGTCCAGTACGGCCTGAGGATCCAGATCCCCGTTGACATCGACGTCGACCCATTTGAGTACCACGCCCTGCCGCTCGCGAAGGAAGTGCCACGGCACAATGTTTGCGTGATGCTCCATGACCGACAGCACGATCTCGTCGCCAGCCTCGAGGCATGGAACCGCCCAGCCGTAAGCCACGAGGTTGATCCCCTCGGTACTACCCGACGTCAGGACGACCTCACCCTCGTCTGCCACGCCGAGAAAACGCGCCGCGATCCCGCGCACGGCTTCGTATTTTTCGGTGGCCAGGTTCGATAGCGTGTGCAGCCCCCGGTGGACATTGGCGTATTCTTCGGCATAGCCGCGTGTAACCGCGTCGATTACGACCTGGGGCTTTTGAGCGGAGGCGCCATTGTCGAGATAGACCAGCGGTTTCCCGTTCACCTTGCGCGCCAGGATGGGGAAGTCTCGGCGCACGGCCTGAACGTCATACATCGGGGATCTCCATTTGGCCGACACCCAGAAGGCCCAGCAGGATCGACATCAGCATTATCAGCCCAATCATCGAGACGAGGATGCCAAAGAACACCACTCCCGGGCGGCTAAACCCGTGCAATTCGCACACGAACTGGGTGAGAAGATAGAAAAAGGCGATTACGCCAGCGACGCCGACAAGAGTGGAAAATGTCGGAGCGAGCAGGATCAGAACTGCCTGCACAATTTGCAGCAAGACCATGAGGAGTTGCAGCCAAGCCATCAGCGCAATCGCATCAGCGAATCTGCCCTGACCGCCAAAACTGCGCCCTATCCGGTGGATCGCCAAAACCGCAAGCGCAAGCAGCACGCCCTGAACTGCCGCGAGCCATAGTGGGCTCGTGAACACCGCCGGCAGAATAACCGTGATCTCCTCATCCGCCGGACCGAGAAGTGCCATGGGCGCGTAGCCTGCCAGAACGCTAAGCGCCACGACAAGGAGCAGCGCTTCCCACATGAGTGAGGCAGGATAATTCTGTGCGATAATCCGACCGGCAGCACCACGCGGGTTCTGGATCGTCTCCCGCACGAGTTCCGGAAAGCTGGGGAGAGATTGGCTCATCGTTTCTTCACTCATCGGACGCCGGCGTCTCGGCCTCGATCAGCGATATTGCCCAGACGGCACAAAACGCAAGAGCCACCAGCCCATCTACCACCGTGAGTTGTGCGCCCGGTCCGATCAGAGCCTCGACAATTGCGCGCAGCAGCATGATCGGCGACACCGCGAGCACCGTCCAGAACAACGCGACGCGCGCCCGTGTGAAGCTGCCCCTGCCTCCGAACATGCGCGCGGCGAGATGGCTGAGCGCGGCAAGAAGATAGAAAAGGAGCGGCCAGACAAACAGCCATATGAAGAACGTGATTCCCAGTACCGCCTCGGCGGGCGGAGCATCTTCCGCCGGCATGTCGAAGGCCAGAATGCCCGGCACCTGGCTGACAAAAACGATGAAGCATCCAAGCAACAGAAAAACCAGCGCACGCGCCTCGGGCCGGTCATCGCCCGGCAGGCTGCCCAGCAAGCGCCGCATCACGTCGCGCGGCGCCCGATAGGTTCGCAGGATCTCGGCGGTGATGGCCACCTCTACCCCCGGCGCCGTTCCAGCCAACCTTCCAGACGGCCCAGAATGTCGGCAGCGATGGCCTCGTCCTCGATCTCATCGATCGCTTCGGCAACGAAGGCGACGACCATCAAATCGGTCGCGATATCCTTCGGCACACCACGCGAGCGCAGATAGAAAAGCCCCTCGTCGTCAATGGCTCCCGACGTCGAGCCGTGGGAGCAGGCCACATCGTCGGCGTAGATTTCCAATTCGGGCTTTGCATAGAACTGGCTGTCGTCGTCGAGGAGCAGCGACTGGCTGATCTGGTAGCCGTCGGTCTTTTGCGCTCCGTCCTTCACGAGGATCTTGCCCTGGAAGACACCGACTGCCCCATTGCGCAGCACCTTCTTGAAAACCTGTCGACTTTCGCAATTCACCGCGTCGTGCGTGACGAACACCGTGTCGTCGTGGTGGAAGTCGCCGGTCGCGCCATCACCGAGTGCTGCCCCGGCAACATGCGCCACCGCGTCGTCGCCCGTCATTTCCACCACCGCCTCATTGCGGGTCAAAGCGCCATTCACGGTAAGTGTGAAGGACTTGAACGTGCTTTCCTTACCAAGCCGGGCGAACATATGCGTCGCCGCACGTCGCTCATGTGCGCGCCCCTGCGTGCGCACATGGTGGAACGCGGCACCGTCGGCGACTTCTACCTCGAGCACCTTGTTGAGACGCGATGCTGCGGGGCCGTTTTCGAGCAGCGTAAGGTCTGCACCCTCTTCAACCTTGACCACGTTGTGGATCGTCACATCGAGGTTCTCGGTCTTCTGTACGTAGCTTAGGTTGACCGGCTTTTCCGCCCTGCCCGTCACGCGGATCAGCACGCCATTCTCTGCGAAGGCCGTGTTCAGCGCGGCCAGCGGGCGCTCCACCGGGCTCTGTCCGTTCGCTTCAAGCACGCCATAGAGTTCGCGTGCCCAGTGGATATCGGCGGCACCGGCTTGAGCGAGTGGCTCGATCTCGACGCCGGCCATCGCCAGGTCGTCGGAGGCGTCGGGGTCGAAAACCCCATCGACAAAGACAATCTGCAACCGGTCAATCTCGTGGAAGACGGCGGACTCGTAGAGCTCGAACACCGCTGCCGGCGGCACGTCCGGCTGCACCAGCGTAGCTGGACGCGTGTATTTCCAATACTCGTCACGGGCGTGCGGCAATCCCATTGCCCGTAGGCGCGACAACGCGGCGTTGCGCGCTTCGGTCAGCCAGACACCCCCCGCGGGCTTCGCGATTGCGGCGATACGCGCCTCGGTCGCATCCTGCTTCTGTTGTGGCAGTGCCATGTTACGCCACCTCCGAGAGGATATCGGCATAACCATTGTTCTCCACCTCGAGCGCCAGTTCCGGCCCGCCCGTCTTCACGATACGGCCGCCCGCGAGAATATGGACAACGTCCGGCTGGATGTGGTCGAGCAACCGCTGGTAGTGGGTAATCACGAGGAACGCCCGGCCGGCGTCACGCAACGCGTTCACACCCTCGGCGACAAGTTTCATAGCGTCCACGTCGAGCCCTGAATCCGTTTCGTCGAGGATGCACATCTTCGGCTCTAGAATGGCCATCTGCAGGATCTCGTTGCGTTTTTTCTCGCCACCCGAGAACCCGACATTGACCGGACGCTTCAGCATGTCAGCGTCGATCTTCAGAGTCTTTGCCTTTTCTCGGATCAGCTTAAGGAAATCGGCAGCGGAGATTTCCTCCTCCCCGCGCGCTTTCCGCTGGGCATTCACCGCCGTCCGAAGAAACGTCATATTGCCGACGCCGGGGATCTCCACAGGGTATTGGAATGCCAGGAAAAGGCCCGCTGCTGCGCGCTCTTCAGGTTCCAGTTCGAGCAGGTCCTTCCCATCCATTTCGGCGGACCCGTCCGTCACCTCGTAGCCGTCGCGCCCGGAAAGGACGTAGGAAAGCGTCGATTTGCCAGACCCGTTCGGCCCCATGATCGCATGGACCTTGCCGGCCTCAACGGTCAGGTCGACGCCATTGAGAATTGCCTTGTCTTCTTCTTCAAGTTTGACGTGCAGGTTTTTGATTTCCAGCATATTTAGCCCTTACATACGGTATAAGCCGGCGTCCGCGAGGGACCCGGCCAGATGTTTCGAATGGAGAGGAAGTGACGCGGGGCTCAGCCGCCCGCGGGAATCCGTGTGATCGTCGAGGTCGTCGAGGAGTCGTCCGAGAGAATGCGACCCACCAAGTCTGGCTGGTAGTTCAGAAACGCCGCCAGCACGCCGCCGACCAGCGCCAGCGTAAGCAGAAAGGAGAGAAGCCGATTGTACCATGGCAACGGCGCGCGGACCTGCTTCGCCCGGCGCAGTTCTTTCTTCGATGGCACCGCCACACCGTCCGGGATCCATTGCTTGCCAGATTGGATGCGCGCAATGCGCTCGGCAAATCTCTGATCCATTGCGACGGACATGATCGTTAACCTCACCTACTCCGGTTCCGGCACAACCTTGCCTTGAATGTGGGCGATATATTGACGAAATCAGCACTTAAGAAAGCCTTACCGCCGTGCCCGAGGCCGAGACCATCAGCATGTTGTTGATAACCTCGTAGTCCAGGTCGACACCCACTACCGCATTGGCCCCGAGGGCGGCCGCGCGTTCCTCCAACTCCCGCAGTGCGGTCTCGCGCGCCTCACCCAAGCTCGCCTCATAGCTCGACGAACGCCCACCAATGATATCCGTGATTCCGGCAAAAACGTCTCGGAACACATTCGCGCCGAGGATCGCCTCGCCGACGACAATTCCGAGATAGTCCTTGATAGGCCGGCCTTCCACGGCCGGTGTGGTGGTCACGATCATTGATCCCGCCTTCTCCCAGGGGTTCATGTCAGGGTCCGTTCTGTGGCCGGGTTGCGGTCAGCCGACCGATCCCTCCAGAGAAATCGCCACAAGCTGTTGCGCTTCCATGGCAAATTCCATCGGCAGCGCCTGAAGGACTTCCTTGCAGAAGCCGTTGACCACAAGCGCCACGGCTTCCTCCTCGTCCATACCGCGCTGGCGGCAGTAGAAGAGCTGGTCGTCGTCCACCTTGGACGTTGTCGCCTCGTGTTCCACGCGTGAGGAGTTGTTCTTCACCTCGATATAGGGAACCGTGTGCGCCCCGCAGGTAGAGCCAATCAGGAGGCTGTCGCACTGGGTGTAATTGCGTGACTCCTTCGCCCGTGGGTGGACGGAAACGAGCCCGCGATAGGTATTCTGCGCCTTGCCGGCGCTGATCCCCTTGGAGACGATCCGGCTCTTCGTGCTCTTCCCCAGGTGCACCATCTTCGTACCGGTATCGGCCTGCTGGTAGTTATTGGTGATGGCGATGGAATAAAACTCACCTTGGCTGTCGTCGCCGCGCAAGATGCAGGACGGGTACTTCCAGGTGATCGCGGAGCCCGTTTCCACCTGCGTCCACATCACTTTGGAGCGGTCGCCCCTGCAATCAGCCCGTTTGGTGACGAAGTTGTAGATGCCGCCATGCCCGTTCTCGTCGCCCGGGAACCAGTTCTGCACGGTGGAGTACTTCACCTCCGCGTCTTCCAGAACGACGATTTCAACCACCGCCGCGTGCAGTTGCGCGACGTCGCGCTGCGGTGCCGTGCAGCCTTCCAGGTAACTCACGTAGGCGCCCTTGTCGGCGATGATCAAAGTGCGCTCGAACTGACCGGTGTTTTCGGCATTGATCCGGAAGTAGGTGGAAAGCTCCATCGGACAGCTCACGCCCTCGGGCACGTAAACGAAGGAGCCGTCGGAGAAGACTGCCGAGTTCAGCGTCGCAAAGAAATTGTCCGACTGCGGCACCACCGAGCCCAGATACTTCTTCACCAGTTCAGGGTGTTCCTTGATGGCTTCGGAGATCGAACAGAAGATGACCCCGGCCTTGGCAAGTTCCTCCTTGAAGGTCGTTCCGACCGACACCGAGTCGAACACTGCGTCCACTGCAACCTTCCGGCCCTCCTGGGGAGCGTTCTCCGCTCCTTCGACACCGGCGAGGATCATCTGCTCCTTGAGCGGAATTCCGAGTTTCTCGTAGGTTTCCAAAAGCTTGGGATCAACCTCGTCGAGCGACTTCGGTTTCTCGTGCATCGACGCAGGCGCTGCGTAGTAATACTGGTCCTGGTAATCGATGCCGGGCACATTGAGGAGCGCCCAGTCGGGCTGTTCCATCTGCTTCCAACGGCGGAAGGCGGCCAGCCGCCAATCCAGCATCCACTCCGGCTCCCCGTTGCGCTCCGAGATCAGTCGAACGATATCCTCGTTGATGCCCTTCGGGGCATACTCCATCTCGATATCGGTGTCCCAACCGTATTTGTAGGTGCCCATATTCTGGACAGCTTCGACGGTCTCCCGATCAACGCCTTCCTTAACGTCCAGCTTGTCTTCAATTGCCGTCATATCCGCTCCAATCCGTCTAATTGGGCCTTGCAACCCAGCCAGGCAGGTTACCCTGCCCGGGCTTTTCGTTTCCGGTGCGCGTCAGCCCAGACATCGGCAAATCGCAGCACCTCATCTTTTGTCGTCGTCGGTCCAATCGAGATCCGGATGGCGCATTCCGCGCCGTCCCCGAACCCCATTGCCCGCAACACGCGGCTAGATTTCACTTTGCCGGAGGAGCAGGCCGATCCCGCGGATATCGCGAAGCCAGCCAGATCCATCTGCATCACCTGGGTTTCTCCCCGCCACCCCGGCACGATGATGGAGGTGGTATTGGGGAGTCGCCGCGCCGATTTCCCGACAAAAATAATATCCTCTGCGGAAGAATCCAGTGCTTTTTCTAGAATGTTTCTAAGTTTCTCCACGCGCTCCCAGGCTCCGGCCTCCAGATCGCGCTGTGCGGCTGCCGCCGCAGCACCGAATCCAGCGATTCCGACAAGGTTTTCCGTGCCTGAGCGCCGCCCCATCTCCTGTCCGCCGCCCCGAATGCGTGCCGATACGTCCAACCCGCGCTTCAGCACCAACGCTCCCACGCCTTTCGGTCCACCGATCTTGTGTGCGGAAATCAGCGCCATGTCGCATCCCGCCCAGTTGAAGGCAAGAGGAACCTTGCCGAACGCCTGGGTCATGTCGCTCACCGCCAGCCCGGGCGGCAAATCCTGGAGGATCCCGGTCTCGGAGTTCGCCAGTTGCAACGTCGCACGTTCCGGGTTCGGCACGTCGACGTGCCCGCTAGCAGAAACCGATAGGGCCGTATCGGCCCAGCTCAGGACCGCGTCGTGTTCGATTTCCGCCGCTGCAAGCCCCCGCCCCGCGAGGGCCATGGCCGCAGCCTCCGTTGCACCGGACGTGAAGACGATATCTGCGCCGTCGGCCCCAAACGCGTTGGCAACCTGCGTACGTGCGCGCTCCAAGAGCCCTTTCGCGGCGCGCCCCTCCGCATGCACCGACGACGGGTTTCCAAGAAGGTCCATCGCCTGCAGCATAGCGGCCCGTGCCTCGGGTCTGAGCGGCGCGGTCGCGTTCCAGTCCAGATAGGTCCGTGTCATTCTTGTCGCCCGAACATCAAAACCCAACAACAAGCCGCCCGTGCCAAGGTTTCTTTCGAACGAAGAAACGGTCCAGAGCAGCACCGCTGGCCGCTGTACCCATAGGTCAGCGCGTCAGGCGGCGCAATCTGTCAGGGGGAGCAATCGTCGTGCATCTGGAACAGCGAGGGAACGGCCGGACATGGCGCAAGATCGTTGCTCATCACATCCGACAGACGCGCCTGGTGCAGGAACACGTAGACATGCGCCGACAGGCCCTCCCACAGACGGTTGTTCAGGGATTGCGCCCGGCTTCCGGATACGCCCCCCTTGGCCCCTGCCCCCATATGAAGCGCGCTGACGGTTTCGTCCACCGCCGTGAGAACTTCGGACACCCGGATCTGCTCGGGTGCACGCCCCAACCGATACCCGCCGCCCGGCCCGCGCACCGATTCTACGAGCCCGGCGCGGCGCAGTTTCACGAAGAGCTGTTCCAGGTAGGGCAGCGAAATGTCCTGCCGCTCACTGATCTCCGACAGGGTGACGAGTTCCCCCTTCGGCGCCAGTGCAAGATCGGTCAGTGCCACCATTGCATAGCGGCCCTTTGTGCTCAGTTTCACGGCACTCCCTCCCGAAAGGTTGACGTGAGCGTTTCGGCAGATTAACTGCCAGTCGCTGCGCGCACACGCGGCCCACACGCTCGCAACGTTTTAGTTTGCCGGACTTTTCGCGTCAACGCACCCAGGTGACGCATCGGCCGGCCCGAAAAGGAAGAGGCAGGCGCATGCCCGAGGTGATTTTTCCCGGACCCGAAGGTCGGCTGGAGGGCCGGTATCACCCGCAGAAGGAAAAGGACGCGCCAATCGCAATCATCCTGCACCCCCACCCGCAGTTCGGGGGCACGATGAACAACAAGGTCGTCTACAACCTGCATTACACCTTCCACAACATGGGCTTTACCGTGTTGCGGTTCAATTTCCGCGGCGTCGGTCGATCGCAGGGAGAATACGATCAGGGGGTGGGCGAGCTTTCGGATGCCGCCTCCGCGCTCGACTATCTGCAGTCGATGAACCAAAACGCCAAGCATTGCTGGGTCGCCGGCTTCTCCTTCGGCGCCTGGATCGGCATGCAGCTCTTGATGCGCCGCCCCGAGATCACCGGTTTCATCTCGGTTTCGCCGCCCGCGAACATGTACGACTTCTCGTTTCTCGCCCCCTGCCCATCGTCGGGCCTGATTATCAATGGAGGCGCGGACCGGGTCGCCCCGCCCAAGGACACCCATACCTTGGTGTCAAAGCTGCATGAGCAGAAGGGGATCACGATCACCCACGAAGAGATGGAAGGCGCCGGTCACTTCTTCGAGGAGCCTTACATGCAGCCGATGCTGGATCACGTGGAGACCTACGTGCGCCGCCGTCTGACAGAAACCACGCGTTGAGGCATCAATGGGCATTCTCGAAGACCTCGCCGATGGGCTGGCCAAGGACACGATCGACGAGGCCCACAGGTTCGGCAAGGAAGAGCTGATCACCGAGGTCGCCAAGCAACTCGGGGCCACCTCAACGACGATGGAAGAAGCCTACCTGACCTCGATTCGGATGAGGCTTGCCGAGAAACGGGCGCGGGAGTTTCTCGTCGCGCAGGTAAGCCAGTTGGAAGAAAAGTCGAGCGGCTAGCCTCGCGGGCTTTCGCGTCAGGGCCGAAAAACCACGAAATGAGCCGGACCGGGTCTCCTTCGGGGATTTCTCGCGCGGCGAAGTCTTGGAGTGCTCCGTTATTGGGGCATTCAATTCTCTGCACCATGCATTCTTTTTGATCGATCCGCATGCCGAGCAGGCTAGTAGCCGTTCAAAACGCCAAGACATGCCGCGCCGCAGCATTGCCGAACTGGTATTTCCACAACGTACAGGCGAACATGGCCGCAGGGAGGACAACTTCGGGCTGCTAAAGGAACCGCCATGTGTCTGACCACCGAAGCATTCCTACTCTTCCTCAGCATATTGCCATCAACCATCGTTGAAACATCCTCGGATCGGATCGTGATCCATGCAGAGGTCCGCGATGCGGTTTGGGAAGTTAAAGAAGACAAATGGTGTACGCCGGCCCCTCAGATCGATGCAGCTGTCCGTTTGAAAGGCGGCGCGGACACCTGAACGCGGCGCACGCCGAGCACCGCGCGCCCTTGCCCTCTGCTGTGGCACGGCATAGAGCCGCTCCATGACAAATCGGCTCAACGCTCAAATTGCATTCCTTCAGGAAATAGACCGGCTGAAGGGCATTCTTCGCGCCACCCCCATCGGCGACAACTCGCGGCGCGAAAACTCCGCGGAGCATTCGTGGCACATTGCGATGTATGCCATGGTTCTCGCCGATCAGGCAAAGCCGGAGGTGCGGATCGATCGGGTGATCCGAATGCTGCTTCTTCACGACATCGTCGAGATCGACGCGGGCGACACGCCGATTCACGCGGATTTCGACGCCGCGGAGCAGGAGGCGAAGGAACAGGCCGCGGCCGATCGGCTCTTTGGATTGCTGCCGGAAGCACAGGCCGCCGAGTTCCGAAACCTGTGGAACGAGTTCGAGGCAGCCGAAACGCCGGATGCCGTCTTCGCGAAATCCATCGACCGCGTACAACCGCTCTTGCTGAACCTATTGAACGGCGGCGGAAGCTGGATCGAGTACGACGTAACGATGGATCAGATCGACACACGTGTGGGCACGAAGGTCATCCGCGGGGCGCCGGCGCTTTGGCAGCACGTCCGTGCCCGGGTCGCCGGCTACTTCGCCAGTTAGGCGTACCATGTGCGCGTTCTGGCAGGAGCGTGTCCAGAGCGAGAAATGCCGCCAACACCCATGCCAGCGCCGCCGCGACCTGAAACAATCGGTCGACCATCGCGACTTCTGCATTGTCACCGAACGGGGCCATGCTGCCGCCAAAAAGGATGAGCATCGTGGTCATCGCTGAGCCCGCAAGCTTTGCATCCCCCCGACCCGACGTGAACCAGACGGCGATACCGAGACAGGCCAACACGGTGACGAGCGCCATGAAGGGGAAGAATGGCGCCATAACAACCAGTTCATAGGCAAGGATTGCGACCGAACCACCAACAAGGTTGGATGTGAGCATCGCCATGGCCACCTTGGTCCCGGCCTGTGTGCTCGCGGCCAATTGTTGCGTGAGGATCGCGACGAACAGCAACGTCAGGACGGCGCCGCCTTCGACCACAAAGAACAACAAAGCGAAAGGCAGGGTTACAAGCGCCATACGCAACAACCGGCGACCGGGATCGAAACCCGCCTCCCCCGCGCCACCCGCTGCACCGGTCGCAGGCGCAGCGCTCCCCGTTGGAAAGGCGGCGAACGCAACCCAGGTCGCGGCAAGCGCCAGCCCGAGATTGACTGGCAGCCAGAGCGCGACTGTGAGCGCGAGACTCAACGAGCTTTTCACCAAGAGGGGCATCAGCAGCGCCGCAAGCAATGTGAACACGACCAGCAGCGGTGACTTTCCCGCGACCGAAAGCCCGAAGCCGGTAAGGACCATCCCCCCGACCGCCAGCAGGAACAGCAGCGGATAGGGAAGCAGGATCGAACTGACGACCCAGGCAGCCAGCATCAACGCGGCGGCGGTGGCCGAAAGCGTGCAAGCGGCCCGGAGCGAAGGTGCGGATGGCGCCTGAAGCAGGAGCACCGCGAAAACCGAAGCCACGAATGCCAGCGGCCAGTTCATCGCCATTCCGAGAATGAACAGTAGCGCCGGCCCGAACGCCAGCCGCATGCCCGCGTGACGCGCGTCAGTATGCATAGGAAATCCAGGCCATCGCCCGGATCAGCCCCTTTCCAAGCACGTTCAGGACCGGATTTTCGCCTGTGTAAACAATAATATCTGCTTGTCCGTTGATCTGGAAGAATACGTCGTCGTCCGGATCAGCCGCCTCGTAGCCGGGCAAAACGATGCGCACCGGAAATCGCTGCGGCGCGCGCATCCAGCCCGAGCTGCGTGGCGGTGCGGCGGCGCTGCCGGGCTTGCTTTCGTTTCCGATGGACACCGCACCGGACAGGCTCTCCACCCGACCTTGAAGGATTCGACCGGGCTGTATGTCGAGCGTGACCTCCACCGGGTCCCCGATGCCAATGCGCCCAAGGTTGTTCTCGGTCAGGTAGGCTTCGATCCAGACGTCCTCGATATCCACGAAGGTCATAATCGGCGTTCCGGCCTTGGCATAGGCGCCCGGTGCGACGGCAAGATCGCTTACGGCGCCAGCACTGGGCGCGACCAGTTCGGTCCACTCCAATTCGAGTTCGGCTTGCGCGACGGCAGCGAGCGCACGGCGGATCGCCGGGTTGTCTTCGCCCGCAGGGCCCAGTTGCTCCCGCGCGCGTTTCAAATCGGCCTCGGCCCGGGCCAAGCCGCTTTCGGCGTCCGCCAGTGCCGCGCGCGCCTGGTCACCCTGGGCCGACGACATGAGGCCCTTACGCTCCAGTTCGAAAACGCGAGCCGTTTGCAGCCGGACGTTTTCCAGATCCGCGGTGGCCTGGCTCGCCGCCGCCTGCGCCGCTTCCACATCCGCCGAACTTGCCCCGATGGACTGGACCGCCGCATCCAGTTCCGCGCGTGCCCGTTCCAGATCGGTCCGGTACGCGCGCGGATCGATCCGTGCCAGAACCGCGCCGGTTTCCACGATCTCGCCGTTTGCCGCCGGAACCTCCACCAACGCCCCGGAAACCTGCGGCACCACGGGCGTGATCACGGCCTTGACGCGAGCATTTGACGTGAAGGGCGTCAGGCGGTCTGCGGCGAGGTACCACATGAAGACCAGTACCGACGCCAGCAGTACAATGCGAATGGCTGCTTTCATCAAACGCTCCAGAATCCGCAGGAATCCCAGGTACACAAACACAGTCGGGTTGTGGTGTCACCTGTGCCCACCTGCGTTTGCACAATGATGCAGCGATTACGAGATTCAGCCTGCGGCAAATCTGTATACATTCGCATACCGTATTCCCCAATACCCACCGATACGCTAATAAGCGGTCAAATTCGACTCACCACTCAGCCTGCAAAGAGGGACACCCATGACGAAGATCAAGGTGGACAACCCGATCGTGGAAATGGACGGCGACGAGATGACCCGGATCATCTGGTCCTTCATCAAGGACAAGCTGATCCTGCCCTATCTCGATATCGACCTGCTATATTACGACCTTGGCATAGAGGAGCGCGACCGCACCGACGACCAGATCACGATCGACGCCGCCGAGAAGACCAAGGAGGTCGGCGCGGCGGTGAAATGCGCCACGATCACGCCCGACGAGGCACGGGTCGAGGAGTTCGGATTGAAGAAGATGTGGCGCTCGCCCAACGGGACGATCCGCAACATCCTCGGCGGCGTGGTCTTTCGCCAGCCGATCATCTGCCGCAACGTACCCCGTCTTGTGCCCGGCTGGACCCGGCCCATCGTGATCGGCCGCCACGCCTTTGGCGACCAGTACAAGGCGACCGACATGAAGTTCCCCGGCGCGGGAACGCTGACGATGAAGTTCGTTGGCGAAGATGGCACTGTGATCGAGGAAGAGGTCTATCAAGCCCCGTCCTCCGGCGTCTTCATGGGCATGTACAACCTCGACGAGTCGATCCGGGATTTTGCCCGCGCGTCGTTCAACTATGGCCTCCACATGGGTTGGCCGGTCTACCTCTCCACCAAGAACACCATTCTCAAGCAATACGACGGACGCTTCCTGGAGCTGTTCCAGGAAGTCTTCGACGCCGAATTCGCCGAGAAGTTCAAGGACAAGGAGATCTGGTACGAACACCGGCTGATCGACGACATGGTGGCCTGCGCCATGAAGTGGAATGGCGGCTTCGTCTGGGCCTGCAAGAACTACGACGGCGACGTTCAGTCGGACACAGTTGCACAGGGATTCGGCTCGCTCGGCTTGATGGCCTCGCAGTTGATGACGCCCGACGGAAAGATCGTGGAGGCCGAAGCCGCCCACGGGACAGTGACGCGCCACTACCGTCAGCATCAGAACGGCCAGCAGACTTCCACCAACTCCACCGCTTCAATCTTCGCCTGGACCGGCGGGCTCAAGCACCGCGCGAAACTCGACGAGAATATCGCGCTGGCCTCCTTCGCCACCACGCTGGAGAAGGTCGTCGTAGAAACCATCGAGAGCGGTTCCATGACCAAGGACCTTGCCCTTCTGGTCGGCCCCGATCAGGGCTGGCTGACGACGACGGGCTTCCTGGAAAAGGTCGACGAGAACCTCAACAGGGCGCTTTCGGGCTGATCGCAGCGCGCCCACGCGGCGGCAAGCGGGCCCATCCGCGGGCCCGCTTGCCCGGATCCCTTAATCGAATTGGTGATCTCACACCGAGCGGGGACCCGCAGCGGTTGCTCAAGTCATGGGCACCCGAAGTGTGGGCACGATGGATCGCGGTGCAGGACTGGACGTTGCCGCGCCGCCCTGCGATGCCGCGCCCATGTCAACCACCGATCTGTCGCCAGCAATCCAGCCAAACGCACCGCGCCACAGCGCAATGGAGAACGCCCAAGGCATTTCCATCGGCGTCTTCTTTTGTGCGGTTGGGCTCGTCTTCTTAACCCATCTGGGGTTTCTGACCGGCCAGACGGCGGGGTTGGCGCTGATCATTTCCTACCTCTCTGGCTGGTCTTTCGGACCAGTCTTCTTCGCGGTGAACCTGCCGTTCTACTGGGTTGCCTGGACACGGATGGGACGGGCCTTCACCATCAGAACGGTGTTTTGCGTCACCCTGCTGTCAGTCCTCACAGAGTGGCTGCCTGGCCAGATCGGTCTGGCGGAGGTCTCTCCGACATTGGGCGCCATCGTCTTCGGCACATTGACTGGCACGGGTCTTCTCATCCTGTTCCGCCACGGCGGAAGCCTCGGCGGCCTTGGGGTAACGGCACTACTCGTCCAGGATCGGCTCGGCATTCGCGCAGGCTACGTCCAGCTTGCTTTCGATACATCGCTCTTTGCCGTCGCCTTCCTGCTGTTTCCCAGCTCTGTGGTCGCCTATTCCCTGTTGGGAGCGGTTGTGCTGAACATGGTCATCGCCTTCAATCACCGTCGCGACCGCTACATTGCGACCTGACCCCGGCCACCCGCAGGAAAGCCAAATGCCGCCTCACATTCTCGCGCTCATTGGCGCCATCATCACCGAAGTGATCGGCACATCGGCGCTCAATGCCAGCGCACAGATGACCCGTCTTTGGCCATCGGTGATCGTCATTCTCACCTATTCTCTGTCGGTCTATCTGCTGGCCGTGGCCATGTCCGCCATGCCAGTGGGCGTCGCATACGCCATCTGGTCGGGGCTCGGTGTTGTTCTGATCACGCTGATTGGCTTCGTTGTCTTCGGACAGAACCTCGACGTACCGGCAATCCTCGGGCTCGGGCTGATCGTTGCGGGCGTGGCCGTGATCCAACTCTTCTCGTCGTCAAATGCCCATTGACGGCGGAGCGACTGCTCACGCCTCCAGTTCTGCATCCCAGTAGAGGAAGTCCAGCCAGCTCTTGTGCAGGTGATGCGGCGGGAACTTGCGGCCCACGTTGCGCAATTCCTCGGCACCTGGGCGGCGCGGAGACTTCAGCAGGCTCATGCCGGCCTGGCGCAGCGACTTGGAGCCCTTCTTGAGGTTGCAGCAGGAGCAGGCCGCCACCACGTTCTCCCAGCTTGTAATGCCGCCACGTGCGCGCGGCACAACATGATCGAAGGTCAGATCCCCCTTCGCCCCGCAGTACTGGCAGCGGAATTCGTCCCGCAGGAACAAATTGAAGCGCGTGAAGGCCACGCGCTTCTGGGGTCTTACGTAATCTTTAAGCACCACGACGGAAGGTATTCGGATCGTCGTGGAGGGGCTTCGTACGACTTCGTCGTATTCCGCCACGATGTCCACCCTCTCTAGCCAGGCCGCCTTTACCGCCTCCTGCCATGGCCAGAGCGACAACGGATAGTAGGAGAGCGGCCGATAATCGGCGTTCAGCACCAGTGCCGGATGGTGCCTGAGGTTGTTCGGTTCCCGAACGAAGTGTGATCTGAAATCGCCGTCCATCGTGTTAGAGACTCCGTCCCTGCCCTGTCTGCCCGATACGTGCCCCAGGGCGGGACGCCCCGCCCCAGCTCGCAACAACTATATGTGGCGTTTCCCGCCTGACAACCCCCGCCATACGGTGGGCTTGCGCGTGAGGTACCCTGCCTCGGTGACAAGCATGTGACATCTATCCGCAGAACGGCAGCGTGATCTGCCGCGTGAGACGCAAGCGTTCCAGAAAGGCCGCGTCATGACTGACGACGAGCAGCGCCCCTCGATATGCCAAAAGCCCTTCCTCCACCGCTTCAAGCGCCGCGATATCCAGGTGGTTCGTGGGTTCGTCCAGCAACAACAGGTCGGGGGGCTTCGCACCGGCTAGAACGAGTGCCAGAGCCGCCTGCACCCTCTCGCCCCCACTGAGCCCGCGGACCTGCGCTGCGGCCGCCTCGCCTCGAAACCCCATCCGAGCGAGAGCCGCCTGAATAGCATTTCGACCAAGCTCCGGGTGAGATTGCTCGAAAACCTCCCGCAATGTCCCACCGCGCCCCAGGGCTTCCGCCTGCTGATCGAGAAATGCCACACGCGCGCGTTGAATTTGTCCAGCATCCGGCTCCAGAAGACCCGCAGCAAGACGCAGGAGAGTGGACTTTCCCGCGCCGTTGGGGCCCACGAGCGCGATGCGCTCCCCTGCGAACATCTCCATAGATAAATCATTTAAAACAGATAGTTTATCGCCAAACCTAAAGCTGACATCTCGGAACCGGAGCACCGATCCATGGCTGCGCTCCGAGGCTGCGGCGTGCAGCCGTCGCGGGACCTGCGGCGGGAGCGCGGCACGGGCAGCCGCCTGCTCGGCACGACTCTCCGCTCGGCGCCGTTCCGCCAGTCGGGCGGCACCCGCGGCGCCACGTTCGGCCCTGTCCTTCATTGCATCGGTCAGCATCTTTCCCTGACTACCGGATGCCCGCAGCGCGCGGCCCTGTCGCGCCCGGCCGGCCGCTTTTCGCGCGCTGGCGGCGATCGACACCTCGGCCGCTGCCACCGCACTGTCGGCCCGCTCCAATCGCGCCTCCGCCCGCGCGCGGTCCGCGGCGCGCGCAGCGGCATAGTAGCTCCATCCGCCCGGGTGTACCTTTCCTTCCCCAGCCTCCAGCACCAGGATTCTGTCCATTTCCTCCAGCAGGGCGCGGTCGTGACTGGCGACCAGCGCCAGGCCACGGTTGCGGTACGCCAACAGCAGATCACGGACAATCTGCCGCCCCTCCTGATCCAGATCGTTGGTCGGTTCATCGAGAAGCACGATTTCCGGGCAGTCGAAGAACAACGCGGCCAGGGCCGCGCGCCGTTGCTGCCCGCCACTGAGTCGTCCGAGCTCGGTTCGAGGATTGACCCCGTCCAAACCGACGCGTGACAAAGCGGCTTCCAGATCGGCTTCCACCCCCCAGTCCGCTTCGGCCAGGTCCTCCGCACTGGCCTGTCCGGCAAGGCAGCGGTCCAGCAACGCAAGCCCGGATTCCGCGCCGAACAGCGCCGCAAGCGTTTCCTCCGGCTCAAATCTCTGACGCAGCAGAGAGACGCGCCCGCCATGGCTCAGATGCCCACCCGAAGGCTCCAGCCGACCGGCAGCGATCCGCAGGAGTGTGGATTTTCCCGTGCCGTTCGCACCAACGAGCCCGGTCAGTCCGGCAGGCAAGGCAACGGTAAGCCCAGTAAAGAGCGGTGTGGAATCAGGGAGTTGATATGAAAGCGAGTCGA
This sequence comes from Tropicimonas marinistellae, assembly GCF_001509585.1. Lineage (GTDB taxonomy): Bacteria > Pseudomonadota > Alphaproteobacteria > Rhodobacterales > Rhodobacteraceae > Tropicimonas > Tropicimonas marinistellae. Next base: position 95,785 of record NZ_LNCI01000009.1, read on the forward strand.
GAGTGAGATACGGCATGAGACAGATTCGAGCAGCGTCGGCCAAGGGCGAAGTCGGCATTTCGCATCTGAATCATCTGTCTCTCCTATTGGGTTTCCGACGAAACTCGCGCGCACCCGGGGCACGGCCGCGAGTTGCGACGTCCAAGCACCGCGTATCCCATCCGCACACCCGTCCTGTCAATGACCCCATCGGCAGCGGGCATTCCTAGCCAGCGTCCAGACCCAGCTTGAGGCGCATGAAACCGACGGCTTGTCCCAACCCGTCCGGTGCAATTCCATGTGCGGTCCCCTTCATCACAAAGGCATAGGTCTCGAACCCGGCGGTCGACAGCGCCTCGGCGGCTTGCTGAAGCGAGGCAAACGGCACCACGTCGTCCTGATCGCCATGTAGCAGTAGAACCGGCATCTTGACCCGCGCCTCCTCTGCCAGCTTCTCCGGCTCCATCAAACGGCCGGAAAAGCCGACGATCCCCGCAATGGCCTCTGCGCGGCGCGGTGCCACATGCAGGCTCATCATGGTGCCTTGGCTAAAACCCAGCAGGATCAGGCGGTCCGCCGTCACCCCCTCATCCACCAGAACCTTGTCGATAAACGCGTTCAAGTCGCTCACCGAAGCAGCCATCGAGGTTTGCGCGGCCTCCTCCGAGGACCCGTCCAGCCAGGGGATCGGGAACCACTGGTACCCGAATGGATTGCCGACGCAGCGCTCCGGCGCATCCGGCGCGTAGAAGGCTGTGTCCGGCAAATGCGGCGCCAAAGGCTCGGCCAACCCTAGCAAGTCATTTCCGTCCGCGCCGTAGCCGTGAACGAAGATCACCACCTGTTTCGCCTGCCCCTGAGGGACGCCGCTACGCCCCGATGTGAGTTCTCGCGCCATATCCGCCCTACCCGCTTCGATAACAAGTCACCGTTGGGCTCCTAACGGCTCCGGCTCGGCTTGGCCAGCCTCTGCCCCTTCACCGAGTACCTTCGCGCTTCTTGGCGACCCGGAAGTAGGCCCACAACAACCTCGCAGCAACGCCGCGCCAGGGACTCCATGCGCAAGCCATCTCGCGGAGGGTTTTCTCGCTTGGCCGGTCCTCGAGGTCGAAGAGCATCCGCGCCGCCTCCTGCAAAGCCAGGTCGCCGGGGGCAAAAACATCCGCCCTTCCGAGCGAGAACATGGCGTAGATTTCCGCCGTCCAACGGCCAATTCCCGGTACCTCGACCAATTGTTCGATCACCGCGTCGGCGGGCAGCGCGCGCAGCACAGCGTAGTCGATCCGCGCCTCCGCCAGCGCCTTGGCATAGCGGACCTTCTGCCGGCTGAGCCCGCAGGACCGAAGATCCGCCTCCTCCGCCCAAAGAACCTTGCGCGGCCCGGTTAGTCGCGCCGCCCTGAGCCGGCCCCAGATCGCATCGGCGGAGGCGACGGATACCTGCTGACTGACAATCGCCGAGAGCAGCGCCTCGAAGCCGTCGCTGCGCCGACGCAGCGGCAGGGGACCCGTCTGTTCCAAAGCCATGGCAAAACGCGGCTCCGCCGCTGCCAGCCATCTCGCTCCTTCGGCGACACAATCTGGTGTCTCGATTATCCGCCCGATCTCATTCAACGCCGTGTCTTTCTCAATTCACAAGCCAAGCGCCCAACCAGTGGGCGACACCGTCAGCATGACGGAATCGTGGAAAGCCTATCCTTTCGACCCGGAGCAGCAATCCGATTCCGGCGCAATCACCCGATCGCCCCCTTGCCCTTCTCAAGAATCGCGGGCATGGGCGAGACATGACTGATACTGCCGCCATTGCACACGACGATTCCCGCGCCCGCCGCAACATGTGGATCCTGGTGGCCGCACAGGCCGTTCTCGGCTCGCAGGTGGCGATGATCTACACGGTTGCCGGCCTCGCCGGAGGGATGCTCGCGGCCAATGCGTGCCTTGCGACTTTGCCGATTTCCCTGATCGTTATCGGATCGATGACAACGGCACCCTGGCTTTCATCGGCGATGCAGGTGCTTGGCCGCCGCGCCGGTTTCTTCATCGGGGCGGGCGGTGGAGTCATCGGCGCATCCATTTCGGCCTGGGGTCTCTGGACCGACAGCTTCCTGCTGTTCCTGCTCGGCTCCTATTGCACTGGTATTTATGTCTCTGCACAGGGTTTCTACCGCTTCGCCGCCGCCGACACCGCGTCCGACGCATTTCGCCCGAAGGCAATCTCTTACGTCATGGCGGGCGGACTTGCCTCCGCAGTTATCGGGCCGACGCTTGGCACCAATTTGGCGGACAGCTTCGTTGTACCGTTTCTCGGCACCTACCTCGGTGCTATCGCCATCAACCTCGTCGGAATGGCGCTTTTCCTTCTGCTCGACATTCCAAAGCCCCCGCGTCCCGCCGCAGGTCAACCGACGGGTCGCAGCAGGCTGGAATTGCTGCGGGACCCGACGGTCCTCGTCGCAATCATTTGCGGCATGGTCACCTACGCACTGATGAATCTCGTGATGACCTCCACGCCGTTGGCCGTCGTTGGTTGCGGGTTCGACACGGAGACGGCAGGGTTCGTCGTAACGGCTCACGTGCTTGCGATGTTTGCTCCGTCGTTCTTCACCGGACATCTGATTGCGCGGTTCGGAGCGCGCACCATCATCTCCATCGGCCTCGCAATTCTGGCCGGAGCGGGTACCGTGGCGCTCGCAGGCGTCGAACTCGAGAACTTCTTCCTTGCCTTGATCCTGCTTGGGCTTGGATGGAATTTCGGCTTCATCGGAGCGACGACGATGCTTGCGCAGGCCCATACGCCGGAAGAGCGCGGGCGGGTTCAGGGAATGAATGACATGTTCGTTTTCGGTATGGTTGCGCTGGCCTCGCTGGTCTCGGGCGGGTTGATGAACTGCTCGGGAGGCAATGCCCAAGAAGGATGGGCGTCCGTGAACCTGGCCATGGTCCCTTTCCTCGCGCTGGCGGGTGGCGCCTTGATCTGGTTGACCCTGCGGCCGGAAAAGTGATCCGGCCCCGCGCACCCAATGCGGATTGCGGTAGCGTTAGAACGAGCGGACCTCCGGAGGGTGAGGTTTTTTGGCTGAAGGCGCCGGGGACCAGCGCACCCGGCGTTGAAAGCTCTTCTACCAAGTGCCCAGGAAGGCGCGGCGCATCAAGCCGGCGCGGCGGGAGAATTCGCTTTCGGCGAGGGTACCTGCGGCGACACGCTGGGGGGTTTGAACAGCCCGTTTCAGGGTGGTTTCCGTACGCCACCCGGCCCTGAGCGCCGGAATCGCGGCTGATGGAACGCCGGCGCGGCGAGCGGACCGGAGCCGGGTGAGGCCGAGACGGGCCAAGTCAGAGATGGCGTCGGCACGTCCGTCCACGAGCGGGCGACGTCCGCGAGCCTCGAGATCCGGAATCGCGCGAAGATATGAGGCAAGCCCAGCTGCCCAGCCGGCATCGCGCACGGCGCCTTCGGCCTCGGCGGTGGCGCCAAGCGCCTGTGCCGAAACCCATGTCAAGCCGGCGGCCGTGGCGTCGATGTAGGAATGCAAAGCGGGGGTATCCTCGAACGGGTCGTGGTAGATATCCCACCGGCGGGCCAACACCATCGCATCGAGAACGTCGATCGAAATACCATGCCGCCTGATAGTCTCCGCGAGTGGGATCGCAATCTCATGCGTACTGGGGATTTCGCCACGGCCGATCTGTTCCAACGTGTCGCGCCACCATTGCAGCCGCATCTCACAGATCATCGGTTCGGGGCTGACCCAGGGCAACCGCGCCACGTCTACGTTGAAGGCATAGAGCGGCAGCAAGCAGGCACGTGCCGATAGAGGCGCGGCAATCGCGGCGAGAAACCGGTCGGGGTCGCCCCGCTCTACGATCTCGGCACAGGCATCTAGGCTCATTCGGGCGCGACGACCGACAGCAGGTAGGCAATCCGGCCCGATGCCGCACGCCAGTTGGCGATCTCTCGTTCGCCTTCCCTGAGGGCCTGTTCCACGGTCTCCGGCACGCCTTCCGCGCGAAGTTCGGCAATACGCCGCTCCATCGGTAGGTAGTATGCTTCCCACGGCGCACCGACGATCAGGCGCGTGTCGAACGTGCGATATCCGGCAGCGGAGATCCTGCGTTCAATACCCGCGCGGTCCGTGATGCCCGGGTACTCTTCCCAGAAATCTCGCAGCGCCTGTGTCTCCTTGCCTCCCAGAAGCACCGGTTCGGAAAAGGCCACGCGCCCGGCCCGCGTGAGCATTGGCCGCATGGCTGTCAAACCCTCGGTGACGCCGAGAAAGTACAGTGCGCCAGCACACCAGATCAGGTCGTAAGGACCGGACAGCGTGCCCATGTCGCCCTGCCACGCCTTTACACGCGGCCCGAATCGCGCACAACGGGCGGCGGTCGCTGCCGCGAAGGGGCCGTGCAGATCCACCGCGTCGATCCAGGCATCCGGCAGCGCCTCCGCCAGCGTCTCGGTATCCGCCCCCGGCCCGCAGCCCGCGTCGCAGACGCGCGCTTCGCCATGGGTCCCGGCAACGCCAATCGCCCAGTGCACATCTTCCGGACACCCCGGCCCCTCTCGTGGCAAACCGTCGTGCAGCGTGAAGAATGCGTCCCAATCCATCGATTATTTCCTCAGGCCGCGGGCGCCCCATCCCGCAGCAATTTCCACTGAATCGCCTCCAGCAGTGCTTCGAAGGAGGCATCCACGATATTCGCCGAAACCCCCACGGTGGACCACCGTCGGCCAGCATTGTCCTCGCTGTCAATGATGACACGGGTCACGGCCTCCGTACCACCGTTGGTGATGCGCACTTTGAAGTCCACGAGTTTCATGTCGGCAATGTAGGGCTGGAGCGGCCCGAGATCCTTCGCCAGGGCTCGGGACAGCGCATTGACCGGCCCCCGGTCGGAGCCGGCAGGATCGAGAGACTCTGAGACGGACAGGCGTTTCTCGCCATCAATGTAGAGGACGACCACGGCCTCGGAGAGCGAGATCGTCTCGCCAAGGCGGTTCTTGCGGCGCTCCACGATGACGCGGTACCGGTCGATCGCGAAGAAGCTCGGCAGCACCCCGAGTTCCCTGCGGGCGAGCAGTTCGAAACTGGCCTGCGCGGTGTCGTAGGAATAGCCCTTCGCCTCCCGCGCCTTGACCAGATCGAGGATACGCCCGAGCGCCGGGTCGTCCTTCTCCACCGGCAACCCGGCGTCGGTCAGCCGCTTGCGCAGGTTCGATTGCCCGGCCTGGTTGGACATCGGGATGATACGCGCATTGCCCACGAGTCCCGGGTCGATGTGCTCATAGGTGGATGGATCCTTCAGCATCGCGGACGCGTGAAGGCCCGCCTTGTGGGCGAAGGCGGAAGCGCCCACATAGGGTGCACCGCGAAACGGCACCCGGTTCAGAATGTCGTCCATCATTCGGCTGACACGCGTCAGGCTTGCAAGACGTTCCTTGGCGACGCCGGTCACGTAGCGGCTTGCGTAGGGTTCCTTCAGAAGGAGTGTCGGGATCAGCGTGATCAGGTTGGCATTGCCGCAGCGCTCCCCAAGGCCGTTCAGCGTGCCCTGCACCTGCCGCGCACCGGCGTCGATAGCCGCAAGCGTGCCGGCCACCGCATTGCCGGTGTCGTTATGTGTATGGATGCCAAGCCGGTCGCCGGGTATTCCGCTCTCGATCACCGCCCGTGTGATGTCATGGATCTCCGCCGGCAGGGTCCCGCCGTTGGTATCGCAAAGTACGACCCAGCGGGCGCCGGCTTCCAGCGCCGCATGCAGGCAGGCGAGCGCATAGTCGGGGTTGGCCTTGTAGCCGTCGAAAAAATGCTCGGCGTCGTACATCGCCTCACGGCCAAGCCCCACAAGATGCGAGAGGCTGTCCGCGATATTGGCGATGTTCTCCTCAAGCGTCACACCCAGGGCCGTTGTGACGTGGAAATCGTGGCTCTTGCCTACAAGGCAGACCGCAGGGGTGTTCGCGTTCACAACGCCCGCCAGTACCTCGTCATTGGCTGCCGAGCGCCCGGCCCGCTTGGTCATTCCGAAAGCGAGGAAGGTCGCGTTCTCCATCTGCGGAGCAGCCTCGAAGAACTCGCTGTCAGTAGGGTTTGCACCGGGCCAGCCGCCCTCGATATAGTCGATGCCGAGATCGTCCAGCGCCTCCGCGATCTGGTACTTGTCCTCCAAGCTGAATTGCACCCCTTGCGTCTGTTGCCCGTCGCGCAGCGTGGTGTCGAACAGGTAGAGCCGTTCCTTGCTCATGCCGTGGCCTTTTCTTCTTGGTGTTCAAATGCCCATTCGACGGCAGCCATTGTCATTCCGGTAGATGCTGAGTGCCAAACAGAGGGCAGTGCCCGAACCGCGGGGTGGGCGAGAAGCGCCCGCCCCGGGGGGGCGGTTCGGGCGCTGCCCAGGCCACAGGCCCGGGCGTTTATGGATCTCTCGGTCAAGAAAGTGCCTCCAGTGCCGCCGGGTCGAACTCCGGCCCCGGAATCAGTTCGACCCCCGCCTTGCTCATGCGCACTTCAAGTCCGGCCGCGACATACGCAGTCTTCAGGCGATCAACTTCAGAAAAGTCCTTATTTTCCAATGCGTTTTCACGCGCGACCACTAACTTATTGTGCAGTGTCAAAAGTAGATCACCTGGCCTGTGGATCAACTTCACGTCGTGTCCCGAAATGTTCAGATGTCCTGTGTCGGCGTGCAGAACGTAGTGGTTCGGATGATCCCACGCCTTTTCTTTTGTCAGCAATCCAAGAAGCCCTGCCGACCCTTTCAGCATTTCATGGTCTTCGGCTTTGAACAGGCGCCGGAGTTCAGTGATTGCAGCGTGGGTATTGAGGTCATCGGCAAGCGCCTCAACAAGCTTCGGAGAGATTGGGCCGCCTTCCGGCAACGCATCGGTCACCGTTCTCCACTGTGCTAACTCGGTTCGCGCCTCGTCGACCTTCTTCTTCGTCCAGTCCATCGGTTTCCGGTAATGGGTTTTTAGATAGACGAACCGCATCACCTCCCCCGGCACACCCCGCTTCAGAACATCGTGCACGGTGAAGAAATTGCCCAAGCTCTTGGACATCTTCTTCCCCTCGACCTGCAGCATCTCGTTGTGCATCCAGATCCGGGCGAAGTCGCTGCCGGGATGGGCGCAGCAACTCTGGGCGATCTCGTTCTCGTGGTGCGGGAACATGAGGTCGTTGCCACCGCCGTGGATGTCGAAGCTGTCGCCAAGCAGCGCATCGCTCATCGCCGAGCATTCGATATGCCACCCTGGCCGGCCGCGGCCCCAGGGGCTCTCCCAACCCGGTACGTCGTCTGTCGACGGCTTCCACAGCACGAAATCCATCGGGTTGCGCTTGTAGGGCGCCACCTCCACCCGTGCGCCGGCGATCATGTCGTCCACCGACCGGCCCGAGAGGCTGCCGTACTCCGCGTAGCTCTCCACCGAGAAGAGCACATGCCCCTCGGCCGCATAGGCATGTCCCGAGGCCACCAGCCCTTCGATCATGGCGATCATATGGGCGATATACTCGGTCGCGCGCGGTTCGACGTCGGGCGGCAACACACCAAGCGCGGCCATGTCCTCGTGATACCAGCGGATCGTCTCCTCGGTGATCGCGTCGATGGGCCGGCCGCTTTCCTCGGCGCGCTTGATGATCTTGTCATCCACATCCGTCAGGTTTCGGACGTATTTGACATTCTCCGCCCCGAATTGGTGCCGGAGTAACCGTGCCAGCACGTCAAAGACGATGGCCGGCCGGGCGTTGCCCATATGGGCGCGGTCGTAGACCGTCGGGCCGCAGACATACATGGAGACCTTGCCGGGCGCGACCGTGGGCGCCAGCGGATCCTTCCGTTTGGTCTTGGTGTTCCAGAGCCTGATCTCGGTCATGCCCAATCCTCTCCTTCCGGCAGCGCCGGCGGGTCTAGCAACTTCGGTCTGGAAAGGGAATGAAGGAACCGGCCCGCCTGACGATGTCAGTGGGTAATGCAGACGCAAATGATGATGCTGCGACGGTTCATGCCCGGCGTCATAGCGCCAACCTGTCAAAACGCCAAGGTATTTCGCACGCCCCTGCGGCGGCAAATTCGTCGCGGTCAGCCCATCTGCTCCAATCGCTCTGCCTGCCGGGCTTGAAAGCTGAAATGGAACGGGCTCTGCGCACTGGCGCCGGCGAGCCGTTCTACCCAGTTCGACGGACACTCTGCGATGGAACCCATATAGCCGACAGCCGTCGCACCCTCCGGGCGCACTCTCAACGAACGCGCTGCTCCGGAGCACTGCCTCTGGCACTCCAACCACGGTTTTTTCGTAGCCCCCAGCAACCTCCAAGACGACCTTGTCGCGGAAACCTCCGCGCGAGGAGGCCGCGATTCCCGCCGGTTCGCAAAAGCGACTTGCAGGTAGTTGTTGCCGCGCATTCCAGCGCGCGGCAGCATGGTCCCATGGACAGGGATTCGATCAATGCTCTCTGTGCCGCTCTGCCCGGCGCCGAAGTCAGCGCGCCGTTCGGACCGGGACACGACATCTGGAAGGTCGGCGGCAAGATCTTTGCCGCACTTGGCGCCCAGGGCCGGGGCGTGAGCGTGAAATGCGCAGATGTGGAAACCGCCGAGATGCTGCGCGAAACGGGACAGTTCGAGAAAGCGCCATATTTCCACCGCTCGTGGGTTTTGGTGCCTTTCGAAAGTGTCTCGCCCGAGGAAGCGGAACACCGGGTGCGTGTCTCCTATGACCTGATCCGAGCCAAACTCCCCCGCAAGGTGCAGGCGGCACTCGACGCTCCGTGACGGAAGCCTAGCTCTGCAGGCGTGCGCGCCGGTTCAGCCAGAAGTGGGAGAACGCCAGTTTGTCCCGCACCGCTTCGGTCAGCACGAACGGATAGAGATCGGCCAACCCCATCGCCCGATTCACCTGGTTAAGAGCGAGGCCAAGGTCCACCGCAGCGTGAATCAGCGCATCGGAATCGGTCGTTTCATAGGCATCGGCCGGTACGCCGTCCGTGGTGGGCCATGCCAGTTCCACTGCTGTGGCCGCATCGACGATATCGGTGAGATGCATCAGGTGCGCGACGGTCTCGGCCCAATCCTCGTGTGGATGCGCGCTGGCATAGGGCGTGATGAACCGACCACTCCATTCCGCCCGCGGCCCCTCCGAATAATGCCGCCGCAGCGCCTCGCCGTAGTCCGTACGCTCGTCGCCAAAAAGCGCCCGAAATGCCTCGGAGAAACCCGGCTCGGCGGCGAGACGGTCAAAGATGAAATGCGCAAGCTCATGGCGCAAATGCCCGAGCATGGTTCGGTATTCCTCGTCCAGCATCTCCCGATTACGTACCCGAATGGCGTCGTCCGCTTCCGCCACGTTCAACGTGATCACCCCCGCCGCGTGCCCCATCATCACCCTTTCCGGTCCGGCATGCGTTCGTTCGGACTTGAAGTGAAAGACCGGCAATGGTCCGGGATCTTCGGCACCAAACCACCCCCAACGGCTCAATGTTGCCAACACCCAGCGTTTTGCCGTCTCTCCCTCGGCCCAAAGCGCGGCGTTGGGTTCAACCGACAGATCCGGAATGACATCGGTCATCTGACAGGACCGGCACAGGTGCTCCACAACGTCCTCGTCCGCCCAATTGCAGCCGATGTCTTCTCTGTTTGAACAACTGTCCGCATTCGCCACAAATGCGTCGCGCGCATCACTGTAAACCACCCGCACCCCACAGGCGCCACATGCCGAGTTGCGGAAATAAAGCCGGGCCCCGCAGGCCGGACAAGCGTAGAGCCGCACGGAAACACCTCCTTGAAACGAGCCGCCAGACACTTGGTCGGCAAGTGACCTGAAAAGGTCATGCTGCAGATCGTGTCACGCGGCAAGCAAATCACGCGTCGGGTGTGTCTCCACCAAGTATCGCGCGGAAAACCGCCGCGTCGACATTGCCACCGGACAGTACCACCCCAACACGTTGTCCAGCCACAGTGTCACGCTCCTTGAGAAGTGCCGCCAGCGCTGCTGCGCCCGCCCCTTCGGCCAGATTGTGGGTGGCGCTGTAGTACAGTCGCACAGCAGACGCGATCTGCTCTTCAGAGACCTCAACAATGCGATCTGCTCCCGCGCCAAAGATCTCGTACGCCTCCCGTACCGGAACGCGTACAGCCAGCCCGTCAGCAAAGGTGCGGGCCGTGTTTGTTTCCACCAACCTGCCCGCTGCGACAGTGCGGCTCACGCATGGTGCCTCGGCGGCGACAACGCCAACGATCTTCGTCCTGAGACCAAGGGCATCGCGCGCCAGAATCGTGCCGCAGATACCCGATCCACAGCCTATTGGCACATAAACGGTGTCGAGATCTGGCTGCGCCCGGAACATCTCCCATCCATACGTGGCAACTCCCCGAACCAGCTCCGGGTGAAAGGGCGGCACCATGGCCAGACCCTCTGTCGCAGCCACCCGCATCGCTTCTTCTCGCGCCGTATCAAAGTCACTGCCGTGAACCATCAACTCGCCGCCATAAGCGCGCATGGCGGCGTTTTTCTCGGCAGAGTTTCCGTGCGGCACATAGATCATCGCCCGCAGCCCGGCCGCTCGGGCGGCCCGTGCCTGGCTCTGACCGTGGTTGCCGCGTGTCGCGGTGCAGATACCACGCGCTTCTGGGTGTGCCCGTTTCAGCCAATCGATGAATGTCACGCCCCCGCGCACCTTGAATGCGCCTGTCGGTGCGTGGTTTTCATGCTTCACCCAGACGTCCGCGCCTGCCGTCTCCGACAGCAGCGGCCAGTTGTGCAACGGTGTCGGCGGCACTTGCGTGTGAACCATGTCTGCTGCGGCTTCGAGTTCGGCCAGGGTAAATCGGATCATTCAGCACATTCCGTCGCGAAGGTGGGAGGCAGCAAGATGGCAGGATGATCATGCCGGGACAGTCCGCAAGTCAGCGCACCGTCACACTTCGTCGCATGCCTGCTGATGCCTCAGCGACAGACGGTTCCGCCACCCGCTCCGTAGCACCGCACCGGGCGGCCATACTGGTCCGTGTAGTCCCCGGCTCCCTGGGCCGTCTCTTCAATCCGCAGACCAGGGTTGTGATAAACGACGCGCCCATATGCATCGGAGCTGCGCCCGGGCCCGTAGACATTGTTGGTCAACACACGCGGATTGGTATTGGGGATGCGTTGCTGCGCATTCCACTCCGGGTTCGCCGAAGGAGACGCCCGCCGCGGCGCAATACCAAGGCTTCCGCCGACCGCACCGGCATAGCCAGTCGCCGCCGATCCAGGCCCGAGGCTCGCTTCGAGATTTGGATCAACAGGCGTGCATCCAACGAGCAACGCCAGCCACAGACCGACGGGAACAGCGCGAAGTCCTCTCGGCTTGCTTTCCTTCGCCCCCACCAGCGCCCGCTCCTCTTCACTACGCCATCGAATTGGAGGATAGCGCAAGCGAAGCGCAGGGAAAGCCCCGTTGGTGCTATGCTCCCCGACGGCGGGGCGCCGCGGCGCAAGCCAAGACCCGCGCACTTGATGCCAGTAACGGTAGTTCAAGCCGATTGTCGCCGTGATGGCGTCGACACGGCCAGAGGTCTGGGAATCGTCAAATCGATGCGCAGCGACCTCACGCGTCAGGCTGGCGGCATCGGTGACGCGGGTTTAGACGCCAAGACCGCCGAAGTACCCCCAGGCATCGCTCAAGTCGGCACCGGCGGCATGGCTGGTGCCGGTGACGGCACAAAGCAATGTGCGGCCAAAGTCGCAGTCACCACGCAACCGCAACGTGCTCAGGGAATCGAGATTGCCGGCGCTGGTCACTTTGGACCCGAAATTCGCTTCCGCCCCTGGACATCCGAGCCTGCGACTGTGTTGGCAACAATTCCTCGCATTCTCCGATTGTCGCCAAATCGGAAACGGTCAGACAGGGTGCTCAGCCGGCCGCTTTTTCCTCCAACGCCAGCCACTCGTCCTCGGCAGTCGACAAGGCCTGCTGCCTTTCTACCAGTGCCTCCGACGCCTTGCGGAACTTCAACGGATCCCTGGTGAACAGCTCCGGGTCGGCAAGAAATGCCTCGAGTTTCCCGATCTCGGCCTCCAGCCGTTCGATCTCGGAAGGAAGCGCCTCCAATCGGTGACGCTCTGTAAAGGTCAGCCCGGCAGCGGTGTCGGTCTTCGGTGTCGGGGTCGGTTGAGGCTGCGTTGGTTTCTGTGCGGTACCGCGCCCCTGCGTTTTTTCCGGCCGGCTTCCCGTCGAACGCTCACCGCGTTGCGCCCTGTAGTCGCTCCAACCGCCGGCATAGACCACAGCCCGTCCATCGCCTTCCATGGCAATGGTCGTGGTGGCGATGCGGTCGAGAAAATCGCGGTCGTGGCTGACCAGCAGCACCGTACCGTCGTAGTCCGATATCAGTTCCTGCAGCAAGTCGAGTGTCTCGATATCCAGATCGTTCGTCGGTTCGTCCAGCACCAGCACATTCGCCGGATGGGCGAGGATCTTGGCAAGCAATAACCGCGCCTTCTCACCACCGGACAGAGAGCGGACCGGCGCCCTTGCCTGGGCATCGGAAAACAGGAAATCCTTGAGATAGCTCACCACGTGCCGCGGCGTGCCGCGCACCATGACCTGATCGCCGCCCCGGCCCTGCACACGCAACGCCTTGTCGCCGGTCAGGCTCTCCCACAAGGTCGCGTCCGGGTTGAGCTGCGCGCGCGTCTGGTCGAAAACAGCGATTTCGAGGTTCGTGCCAAGCGTCACGCTGCCGGAATCCGGCGCTTCCTGACCGATCAGCATCTTCAGGAGCGTTGTCTTGCCTACGCCGTTCGGCCCGACCAGCGCCACACGCTCGCCGCGCTGGATGCGCAGGGAAAACGGCTTCAGGATTACATTGTCGTCAAAGGCCTTCTCGATATCCCTCGCCTCGACCACCAGCTTGCCGGAGGCGCGGCCCGTGTCGATGGCCAGATCGGCTGTCCCCTGCCGGCGGATCTGTGCAGACCGCTCCTCGCGCAACGCCTTCAGCGCCCGAAGCCGTCCCTGGTTGCGTGTCCGCCGGGCGGAAATCCCCTCCACGGCCCACCGCGCTTCCGCCTTGATCTTGCGATCGAGCTTGTGGCGTGCCTCGTCTTCCTCGGCCCAGACCCGGTCGCGCCATTCCTCGAAGGTGGTGAACCCATGTTCCTGCCGCCGGACCACCCCCCTGTCGAGCCAAAGCGTCGCCCGCGTCAGCCGGTTCAGGAAAGCCCGGTCGTGGGAAATCAGGACGAAACCGGCTCGCGTCTCCGCAAGCTGCTCTTCAAGCCAGCCGATCGCCTCGATATCAAGGTGGTTCGTCGGCTCGTCGAGCAACATCAGTTCCGGCGCCTCCGCCAGGAGTTTTGCCAGTGCCGCGCGCCGCCGCTCGCCGCCCGAGGCGGTCTCCACCGGCCGCGCCAGATCCAGCTTCAGCCCCTCGCCGGCCATTTCCACCCGGTAGGCCTCGCCCTCGCCCATCCCGCTGGCTGCGAAATCTCCCAGCGTCGCAAAGCCCGCCATCGTCGGGTCTTGCTCCATGTACCCCACATGCACGCCCGGCGGCACGATACGGCTGCCGGAATCAGGCTCAACGAGCCCCGCCATCACCTTCATCAAGGTCGATTTGCCCGACCCGTTGCGCCCCACCAGCGCCACGCGATCCCCGCCCTGAACCACGAGGCCCAGATCGGAGAACACCGGGTCGCCACCGAAGGTCAGCGAGATATCGGAAAGCTGGAGGAGCGGAGCACGTGCCATGCGCGCGGGCCTAGTCGGCACAACACCAACCGTCAATCCGAATGCGCTGTCTTCTGTCGGCAAATATCCTCGGGGGGAGTCCGGGACGCGCGCCCGCGCGGCCAGGACGGGGGGCAGACAGCCCCCCGCTCCGGATTCAGCCGGCTGCTCCCCGAGCGGCGACATATCGATAGAAGCTGGTTTCCCGCTCCTGACACTGAAACGCCGTGTTGAGCGCCCGCCGTGCCTCGAACACGCCGATTGCCCGCGCAACGAGCGCCGCCGGCACCCGGGTACGGCCTGCTTGGATACGGCTTGCATAGAGCGAATAGGCGGCCGCCACCCGGTCGGAAAAACCAGTGTCCCGTGTTACGCTACCTGTCCGCAGGCGCAGTTGGTAGGCTGCCGAGCCGACCGGTGCTTCCCCTCCGCAGAGTGACAATGCCTCGACCGCATGCAGGACATCCTGCGCCGGCGCCGATGCAAAGGGACCGGCTTGAGAGCGCGGCATCACCGGGTGAAAACTCGCCCCGCTCCGACCGACATCCTCCAGTGTCAAACGGTCCCCTCCGGGCATGCGCAACAATTCCGTCTCCCCCTCCAGAACAGAGGTCGCGCCAAACGCAACCCCATACGCTTGCGCGAGAGGAAGCAATACCGAGAGATAACCGGGTTCCCAGGTGTCGTCGGCATCAAGGAAGGCGGCCCATCGGCCGCGCGCGCAGGTCAGCGCGCGGTTTCGCGCCGCCCCGGGTCCACTTGCCACCGGGCCGGGTGCACTGAAACGCAGGTTCGGCTGTGAAGGAAGACAGCTGCGGTAATCGGTGCCGTCGTCCGACGCGATCACAATCTCCACATCCGACGCAGACAAGCCCGCGTCCGCCACGGAAGCGACGGCGCGTCCGATCTGCGCCTGCGCCTTGTAGGCGGGAATAATCACCGAGACCGTGGCGTGTGTGCTCATCCGGCATGCCTCAAGTATTCCGCTCCCGTCAGGACGCGGTAATGGCGAGCGCCGCCATCATGACGGCGATTGCGGCGATCCAGGCGGACAGGATACGCAAACCGATCTCGACGTAGGCCCGCTCCGTCCGCCGCCGCAATGCCGAGATGGCCGCGCTGGTGTAAAACACCAGCGCCAGCATGCCGATAAAACTGCCCGACAGCGTCATGACAGTCGCGCGCAACGGCCCGCTGTCAGGCGTAGAAGCGATGCCCACGAGCCCCCCGACCGCCGCCGTGACCACAAGAAGCGCGACGGAATGCCCGGAGGGATAAAGCGCTGCCATACCGGCGGAGACAACCGCCAGCACCAGAAGCGCTGGCGTTGTCATCTCAGGTTCAGCGCCCAACTGACCGGTGGCGATCCCCGCGAGACCGAAAACTGCGCATGTAACGAATGCAGGGACATAGGCCCTCGGCCATGACAATCCCAGTAGAAACCCCAGGCCGAGCAGAGCGAGAAGCTGCGGATAACTGCCGGCCGGGTGAACCAGGCCCGCATAAAAACCCTCGATTCCCTCGATCGGCGCGTGCGCACGCGTCGCGGTCGGCGTTACGAGCGCCGCTGATGCAACAATCGCGGTCGCGCGCAAGCGCTCATGCATAGCCGAATAGGAACGCCGCGCCCACGGCGGATATCACCACGCCGCCGGCGCGGATCGCCACCGTGCCCGCGGGCCAGCGCACCAGCAATCCGAAAGCGATACCGATCAGATGCAAGAGACCGGTTGCCACCACGAATCCAACGCCATAGGCAAGCGGGTTGGCGGCCTCCGGCAGTTCGGCGCCATGGGCATAGCCATGGAAGATGGCGAAGAGCCCCACGATGGCGCCGGCCAGCCACAGCGGGAGCCGAACAGCCAACGCAATCAACATGCCGAGCACGATTGCCGAGGAGGCGATGCCAGCCTCGACGGCGGGGATCGGTACGCCGGCGACGCCGAGCGCTGCGCCGAAAGCCATGACCAGCGGGAAAATGACTGGTAGGAGCCAGATTGCCGGAGCCCCGAGGAATGCCCCCCAAAGACCCACCGCAACCATCGCGACCACATGGTCCCAGCCAAGGATCGGATGCGTGAAGCCGCTCACGAATCCGCCGGCCATTCCGGCCTCGGTATGGGCGAATGCGAGTGCCGGGAAAGCACAGAGAACTACGGCGCCAGCAATCGTGCGGATACATCTGAATCGAGAAGTCATGTCATCCCCCACGCAGCGGTCTGAATACCTCCCGCGAGCCTAGCGCCGCAGGTCGAACGTGGCCACCGAAAACACCGCAAGGTACCGCGAGGACAACGTGCATCTTCCCGCGCAGGCCGTCATGGTTTAACCGGCCACCGACCGCAGAAGGCGCTTCCGTGCCGGCGGGATCGCCCGGATTTCCAACCCGGTGAACACGTGTAACGTGTTCAGATCGCGGTCCACCACTGCGTGATCGCTCACCCATCCGCCCATCAATAGATAGGTCCGCAGTAGCGGCGGCATTCCCCGTATCGCGCGTTTGAGGTCCGGCTTGCGCCGCAGCCGTTGCGCAAATCGGAAAACATTGGGTGCTTTGACCCGCGGCAGCCACCGCTTTGGCGCCAGATGCCGCTCCTTGAGGAGTGCGAAGGCGTCCATGTAGGCTTCCGCCTCCGTGCCATGGAACGAGGAACACCCAAAAAGCATCTCCACCCCCTCCGAGTCCACATAGGTGGTCATCCCTCCCCAGGCGACTCGCAGAATGTCTGGATCATTGCGATCAGGATGGATGCAAAAGCGGCCCATCTCCACCATCGGCCCTTGAAACTCCTGCAAGGCGGAGAGCTCATAGTATTGCGCCGAATAGCTGCGGCCAATTTCCCGTCCGGCCGTCAGCGGCAGCAGCCGGAAGGTGCAGACGAGATCACCAGACCGGATTTCCTCCACCAGCACGTGACTGCATATGTCGTCGAACGCGTCGCGATCCAGTCCCACCCCGCCGCGGAAACAAAACGCACGCAGCGCCAGCGCGGCCTCTACATCGGCCGGGCTCTCGGCAAGGCGGGCCGCGTACCGGCCCTTGCGCAGTTTGAGCATGTCGAGGCACCTCCGCCACCGGGCGGACGTCGTTGACCGCCCCGCTGAAATTTGGGTCCGCGATCAATTGCATGCAAGACATGACGGGAAATTGACATGCGCGGTCAGCGGCATCGCGTTTCTGCAACGGAGCTGGCACTGTGGCAAAAAGGCCCCATATCAGAGGTCCAACGGTAGGCGACAGGAGCCCAAGATGACGGACAAGGTAACGAAAACGGACGCGGAATGGAAAGCCAGGCTGGGCGATCTCGGATACGAGGTCATGCGCAACCACGGCACCGAACGCCCGTTCACCCACGACGAGTTTTCATCCGCTCCCGGTACGTTTCGTTGCGCCGGTTGCGGCGCCCCGCTGTTTTCACAGGACGACAAATTCGATGCCGGCTGTGGCTGGCCAAGTTTCACCCGCCCACAGAGCGAAGCCGGAATCGGCGAAAGCCAGGACGATCGCTACGGGATGCGGCGTACCGAGGTGCATTGCAGCCGCTGCGATGGCCATTTGGGTCATGTCTTTCCGGACGGGCCTGCTCCCACCGGGCTGCGATATTGCATCAACGGCGTAGCGCTGGACTTCGTTGCGGATGGTGAAGACACGCCGGATTGAACCCCGAGGGGTGCACCGGCGCCGTATCAAGAGCCTGCGGCGTGACCGCCCATGCAAGGCGCGGGAGAACGGCTAGAGATTCTCGCCGATCTCGAATCGGCCCACGTTGCCAAAGAGTTGCGACAGGAACCCAAGCCCTTGCACGTTGCTGTCGGTCACTCGCCGCGACAACGCGACGACGTTTCCGTCTTCCAGCGCGAACCGCTCGACGTTGGATACCACCCCGTTGCGATCGAAGCTGATCGCCACGATCTGGCGATCGACGATTTCAGGTTCGTGGTAGGTGTAGGTCCGCATACGCTGTGAAACGTAGTAATACCCGGTATCCCGCAGAACGCCCGACGATGACGGGGTTCCGACCGAATCGGCAACGGTATCCCGGGTATCCACCCCGACGACAATTTCGGCGAGATCGTCGTCGGACGGCACGTAGCCATGGTCACGGTAAAGCGGCGTACACCCAGAAAATGCGAGCAATGCAGCCGTGGCACAAAGTGCCCGAACCGATCGGCCCATCACCGCACGGCGCTGCCTTGCCATCACTGCCCTCATGTCGTGTACCAGTCGAATTGCCTTCCGGCTTATATCAATGGCATCCTTTTCTTCAAGAAAGGAACTCCACCTGATGAATGCAAGCGATGCTCCCTACCTGCTTCGGTTGAGGCAGCTTCCGACCACCGGACCGACGACGTTCGATCTGGAACCGGATGCCGACGCGCGGGCCGACCTCTCGGCCGAATTGGATCTTCTGGACTTGCGCAAGCTGCGTATGAAGGGGCGGATTATGCCCGATGGCGCGCGCAACTGGAGGCTCGAAGCCGAGCTGGGCGCGACCGCCGTACAGCCATGCGCGGTCACGCTCGCCCCTGTTACAACGCGCGTCGATGTACCAGTTCTGAGGCGATACCTGGCCGATTACGTCGCGCCCGACGAGGCCGAGACTGAAGTTCCGGAGGACGACAGTATCGAGCCGCTGCCGGAAGCAGTGGACCTGTTTCTGGTATTGGCGGAGTCGTTGGCGCTCGCACTGCCGGACTACCCGCGTGCCGATGGGGTCGAACTGGGCGAGGCTGTCTATTCCGAACCAGGAACGGAGCCATTGCGGGACGCCGACGTGAAGCCCTTTGCGGGGCTCGCGGAACTGAAGAAGAAACTCGAAGGCTGAACATGCTGGGCGAGTCGGTGCTGCGTGTCGGGCGAAGTTCGTCTCTAGGCACGCGACTCACTTGCATCCGAGTCGAAAATGCGTATGTTCCGGCAACTTCCACACACCCTTGAACGGGACGTGCACCCGGCGTATGAGGCGCCGATACACGAAACAATTGCCGCCGGGGCAGTCCCGCACGGCCAAAAGCACCGAGGTTGAGACATGGCTGTCCCTCAGAATAAGATCACCAAGTCGCGCCGCAACATGCGCCGCTCGCATGATGCCCTTTCGGGCGCGAACCCCAACGAATGCTCCAATTGTGGCGAGCTGAAGCGCCCGCACCACGTTTGTGGCGCCTGCGGCCACTACGACGACCGCGAGGTCGTTGCGCTGGTTGACGAGATCGATATCGACGAGGACGCTGCCTGAGCCGTACCGGACAGGCATCCAAAGGCGTATTGCCGATGACACCCGACGCGCAGGTCCACCTGCCGGCCGCGATTCCCGCTGAACTCGCCGGACGTGTCGTGATCTCGGTCGACGCCATGGGCGGGGACCGCGGACCCGCCGCGGTCGTCGCCGGCTGCGCGAAATCTGCCCGCAAGAATCCCGACATCGGGTTTATCCTTCACGGACGCCGCGACGAACTCGAACCGCTTGTTGCCAAGCGCCACCTTGGAGCGTGCTGCGTGATCCGGGATGCGCCCGATGTCGTGACGATGGACACCAAACCCTCCATCGTCATGCGCCGTGGCAAGGGCACCTCGATGTGGTCCGCCATCGATTCGGTCCGCAACAACGAAGCCACCGTTGCCGTGAGCTGCGGGAACACCGGCGCATTGATGGCGCTCTCCATGGTACGGTTGCGGAAGCTACCGGGCGTCAACCGGCCAGCAATCGCTTGCCTTTGGCCCTCACGCAGCGAAACCGGCTACGCAGTCATGCTGGACGTGGGTGCGGACATCCGTGCCGATGAGGGCGACTTGCTGCAATATGCGCTCATGGGCGCGTCCTATGCCCGCAACGGCCTCAACGTTTCACGCCCACGTGTAGGCTTGCTGAACGTGGGAACCGAAGAGCACAAGGGACGCGCCGAACTCAAGGCAGCACACAGTTTGATCGCCGAGGCTGCGCCCGACGCGGACTACGAATTCATCGGCTTTGTAGAAGGCGGCGACATCCCCCGCGGGGGCGTTGACGTGATCGTAACGGACGGTTTCACCGGAAATGTCGCGCTCAAGACAGCCGAAGGCACCGCGTCGCTCATCCGCGTACTGCTGAAGGAGGCCTTTCAGCATACGATCCTGAGCAGGATCGCCGCCCTGCTGGCGATGACCTCCATGCGGCGCCTCGCCAAGCGGACAGATCCGCGCCGGGTTAACGGCGGCGTTTTCCTCGGCCTCAACGGCACGATCGTCAAGTCTCATGGGTCTGCAGATGCCACGGGCGTCTCCGCGGCGATCAAACTTGCGTTCCAATTGGCACAGGCTGGTTTTTCCGACCGTCTTGCTGCCCGGGTGGCCTCGACCTCCCCTCTGCGACAGGATATGCCGTGACGCAGCGTTCTCGCCGAGTGTGGCAGGACGAACAAGATGAACAAGGCAGGTGGAAATGCTGGTCAGAGCCGTGGTCCGCGGGGTGGGCCATTACCTCCCCGAACGAATCGTCGAGAACTCTGAGTTCGAGAAATCTCTGGACACCTCCGACGAGTGGATCCGATCACGTTCCGGAATCGAGCGGCGCCACTTTGCCGCTCCCGGCGAAACCACGTCCGATCTCGCGGCGAACGCCGCGCGTGCCGCGCTGCACGATGCGGGTATGGAACCGGGAGATATCGATGCCATCGTGCTCGCGACCTCCACCCCCGACCTGACGTTCCCGTCGGCCGCCACGATGGTGCAGGACAAGCTTGGGATGACGAACGGCTTCGCGTTCGATGTACAGGCGGTCTGCGCCGGGTTTGTCTTCGCGCTTGCGAATGCCAACGCGCTGGTCCTCTCGGGTCAAGCGAAGCGCGTATTGGTGATCGGCGCTGAAACATTCAGCCGCATCCTCGATATGAATGACCGCGCGACCTGCGTTCTCTTCGGTGACGGCGCGGGCGCGCTGGTGCTCGAAGCGCAGGACGGCTCGGGCAGTTCCGATGACCGCGGTATTCTGGCAACCGATCTCAACTCCGACGGCCGCTACCGAGATCTGCTTTATGTGGACGGCGGTGTGTCGACGACCGGCTCCAGCGGCGTGCTAAAAATGCAGGGCAAGGAGGTGTTCCGGCACGCGGTCGAAAAGCTCGCCACAACCGCACATACTGCGCTGGATAAGGCGGGTCTGACCGGTGATGACGTAGACTGGATCGTGCCCCACCAGGCCAACCTTCGGATAATCAAGGGAACGGCCAACCGCATGAGAGTCCCGATGGACCGCGTGATCCTGACGGTACAGGATCACGGAAATACCTCGGCCGCTTCGATTCCCCTGGCGCTCTCGACCGGCGCGCACGACGGCCGCATCAAACCTGGACAGCTCGTCGTCACCGAGGCGATTGGTGGCGGTCTCGCCTGGGGTGCCGTAGCGTTACGCTGGTAGTGCAATCGAGCGGGATAGTGTTTGTTTTCAGCGTCTTGCGCGAAAAAACTCACCAAAACACCGTCTGAGCGCGGAAATCCGCGCTCGAACGCAATCCCCCAAGTCATTGATATTGACTGAAATACGCGACGCGCCTAGGCTTCGCTGCAAACAATCCCGGGGGGGACAATGAGCGACAAGACACTGACGCGTATGGATTTGAGCGAAGCCGTGTTTCGCGAGGTCGGTCTGTCCCGCAACGAATCCGCCCAACTCGTCGAAAGCGTTCTTCAGCACATGTCCGATGCGCTGGTGCGCGGCGAGCAGGTGAAAGTCTCGTCTTTCGGCACGTTTTCGGTTCGCGACAAGGCTGCCAGAATCGGCCGCAATCCCAAGACCGGTGAGGAAGTGCCTATCCATCCTCGCCGTGTTCTGACCTTCCGACCGTCCCACCTGATGAAAGAACGGGTGGCGGCCGGAAACCGCAAGTAAGGCACCAGAGACATGAGTGGCAAATCCCCCGACGCATTCCGCACCATTAGCGAGGTTGCGGAGTGGCTTGGTGTGAACGCACATGTCCTGCGGTTCTGGGAAAGCAAGTTTTCGCAGGTCAAACCCGTGAAGCGCGCGGGAGGCAGGCGGTACTATCGCCCATCGGATATGGAGCTTCTTGGCGGCATTCAAAAACTGCTGCACGAAGACGGCATGACCATCAAGGGCGTCCAGAAGGTGCTGCGCGAAAGGGGCGTGAAGGCGGTCTGCGCAATGTCCAAGCCGGTTGATGGCGGCGAGGTGGCCGAGCCGGAACCGCCAGTATCGACCGAGAAACCTGCATTCAGCGATAGCGCCACTCCCAGTTCGCGGACAGAAGGCGCCAAACCGGAGCCGGGACTGGACCGCGAAACGGAGGTCGGCACCGAACCCGCTCCGGACGTGCGCGCAGACACAGGCCCAGCACGTGACGTCACCATGCCGCTCTTCAACCGCGGTGTCGAAACACCGCCGGCCCCCGTCGCCGTAGAAACGAATGACGATGGCGCGGACAGTGCAGAGACCGAAACCGTTGCCGAGGACACACCGGTCGCCGCGGAACCTGCCACGGGGCCGGCGACCGGCCCCGTCATTGCCCCCCTGCCCGGCGAGGCGCTGTCTATCGCCGAAAGGCTCGCGCGCGTCCCGCCGGGGCGTATCGACCCTGCCGCCCTGCGCCCGATACACGCCCGGCTGGTTGCATTGCGGGCGCGGATGGACACCGCCGGGTGACCCGCGCATACCGCGCTGTTTGCCGCTTGCCCTTGCCGCAGAATTCGCTAAAAAGCCCGAACGTCGGGCTATGGCGCAGCCTGGTAGCGCGTCCGTCTGGGGGACGGAAGGTCGCAGGTTCAAGTCCTGCTAGCCCGACCATTCGAAAAACCGCCCGCGCCCCTTGGGGTGCGGGCGTTTTGCTATCCGGCGCCCGCAGCGCCCCGCCGCAACGGAGGCCCGCATGACCGGCGTACTGCCCAGTCAGTCCATCATCCGGATGATCGCCGCCGGCCAAATCGCCGCCGACCAGCCATTTGCCGACGGTCAGGTTCAACCCGCGAGCCTCGACCTGCGCCTCGGGAACACTGCGTATCGCGTGCGCGCCTCGTTTCTTGCCGGAGACGGAAACCGCGTGGCCGACAGACTCGCGCAATTCGAGATGCATGCCATCGAACTGGCGGACGGAGCGGTGCTCGAGAAGAACTGCGTCTATCTCGTGCCATTGCAGGAACGACTCGACCTGCCGGACGGAATCAACGCGGTGGCCAATGCCAAATCCTCTACCGGTCGCCTGGATCTGCTCACCCGCGTTATAACAGACGGCGGTGTCGAGTTTGATCGAATCGGAGCAGGGTATTCCGGCCCGCTCTACGCCGAGATCTGCCCACGCTCCTTTTCCGTGCTCGTGCGTCCCGGCATGCGCCTCAACCAGATCCGTTTTCGTGACGGCAAGGCCGAGTTGGGCGATGATGCACTGCGCGCGCTGCATTCGGAATTCGGCCTTGTTTCAGGCGACGCCGTGATCTCCGAAGGTCTGGGATTTTCGGTTGATCTCCGTCCTCGGGAGGGCCGACTAGCCGGTTGGCGCGCGAAGCCCCATGCAGGCGTCATCGACCTCGGGCGGATCGGTCACTACCGACCGTCGGATTTCTGGGAACCGGTCGAGTCGGACGACGGCCGGATCATTCTCGACCCCGGTGCGTTTTACATCCTCGTCAGTCGCGAGGCTGTACATATTCCACCTGACTACGCTGCTGAGATGGCGCCCTACCTCGCCATGGTCGGAGAGTTTCGTGTCCATTACGCGGGTTTCTTCGACCCCGGTTTCGGCCACGCGCCGGCAGGTGGCTCCGGCGCACGGGGCGTATTGGAAGTGCGGTGCCACGAAGCCCCCTTCGCATTGGAGCACGGCCAGATTGTAGGCCGGCTCGTCTACGAACGAATGGCCGCTCGCCCGGACGCGCTCTATGGCGAGGGGATCGCGTCGAACTACCAAGGACAGGGACTAAAGCTGTCGAAGCATTTCAGGGCACCCTGACGCAATCACCACGGCGATCCTTGCTGCGGCAGCACATGGCCGTTAGCGGAAACTGCCAACTAGCGGAACCGACCGTGCCGCTTGAGAAATTCGATCTGGTACCCGTCCGGATCGCTGAGGAAGAAGAATTGGGCCATGACGTCGCCGTCGCGTTCAAACGTCACTATCTCTCGTGGCGCGAGCCCCGCGGTCTCCATCCGCGCGTGTTCCGCCTCCAGGTCGTCGACACAGACGGCAATATGCCCATAGCCATCGCCGAGTTCGTAAGGCTCTGTGCGCCCCTTGTTCACGGTCAACTCGATCTCGAAATCGCTCTCTGCGTTGCGCAGATAGATCAAGGTGAAGTTCTCGAAGTCGAACCGGTCGGCGATTTCGAACCCCAAGGCCTCCCGGTAAAACGCGACGGAGCGGGCCTCGTCGAGAACGCGGATCATGCTGTGAATCGCTTTGGCCATACCTGTCGCCTCGATGAATGGGTGATGTCGAGCGAAGCGTAGCCGATGCGGTTTCCGAGTACGAGGCGGTTTGCCGCGAGGACCGGCCAGGCATCGCCCGACCGGTCCGTGATGCCTTAGGCGAAGAGGAAATCGCCAGCGTCGAGTTTGTCTTCGGTCGTACCGAGAAGTGTAAGCCGGTCGCCGTCTCCGAGGTCGATCACCGTTCCAAAGCCTTTGGAATCAAATCCATCCTTCAGCTCGCGGAACGACGCGATTTCGGTACCGGTCAGATCGATCGTGTCGTGGCCATTGCGGAAGTCCACGATGGTGTCCCGCCCGTCGCCGGTAGCAAACACAAACGTGTCCTCGCCGCGCCCTCCGGTCAGGGTATCCTTGCCGGCACCGCCCTCCACGCGGTCGTCGCCGCGACCACCATACAGCCGGTCGCCGCCGTTGCCGCCCAGCAGCGTATCTGTGCCGCCGCCGCCGAACGCGATGTCTTTGCCGTTGCCCGCGACAACCACGTCCGAACCGCGCCCGGCGCGCACCAGGTCGCCGCCACCGCCCGCATCGACGAAATCTGCTCCGCCCTTGGTTTCGTAAATCACCGCGTCATTGCCGCCGATGATGAAGTCAGTCTTGTCCTGAGACAGGATCCCCGTGACCGAGAGTGGCAGCAGAACACCGTTCAGCCCGTGAATCACACCGTTTGAAGCGTCGATGTCGGTCGCGATGATCCCGGGATTGGCAATCCCGGGATCGGCATCGATCAGGGACGGAGGGGTCGTGGACGCATCGGGCTTGATCTTCCCACCCTGCAGGGTGGTGATCCTGCCGCCGCCAAGAACGTCAGCCGCCAAGAGTTCCCCGGCCGCAACGTGATACGTCAACACCTGCGTCAATGGGGGAATTGGATCGCCTTCGCCGAGCAGGGTGAGGGCGCGCACGATATGGTTGAACGCGCCCTTTTCGCTCGTTCCCTCAAAGCCGAGCGCACCAGCGAGATCGATAAAGGCGTCGTCGACAGGTGCGAACACGGTCAGGCTCGCGGACGGGTCGTTCAAAGCGTCAGCGAGGTCCGCCGCTACGACAGCGTCCCGCAGGATATCGAAATCTTCGCCGTTGCGATCGTAGCTGCCCGGTGCACCGCTTTCGAGTACGATTTCGGTGATAGTCTTCTTCATGGTCAGTCTCCCTTGCACCTCCGAGCACCGGCATTTGGACCGCCCCGGAAGCCTTCCTCAATCGACGCCCCATCACGGGGTCGCTGAATGCCTTACGCAGCAAGGGCGGAAAGTGGATGACTGACCATTGGAGGCCGCACCTCGTAAGGAACGGGACTACGACCCAAGAAAACGCCTAACGCACGGGCATTTAAGGAACAAATTCTCTGACGAGCTTGTGAACGGGACTGCGATTGCCGACGCGGTGAAATGTGTACGACCGGCTGCTCCGCTCCGGCTGCTACCACCAGTTCTCGTATTGGATACCGAACGTCATCCCGTCGGTCGCGCTCCCGAAAGCCGCCTGTTCGGTAATCGCACCGGCATCACTCCAGTGCGCCCAGGTTCCGAACACACGCAATTGCGGGCGCGCAAAGTAGCCCCGTTTGCCGAAGCTGTAGAAAGGAGCAAGCGTAATCTTCGTAAGCGAGGCATCCTCGACTGTATCGCCATCGACCCAATCATACCCTAGTTCGACCGCGACGCCCCAATCGTCGGTGAAGTTGTATTGCGGACGAACGCCGGCGGAAATCCACGTATCCGTGTTTCCGGCAATATCGGTCCGCTGCCAGACTGCAGTGGCCTGTGTCTGAAAGCTCTCGCTCGTCTCGATGAGCGCCTGGGTCACGAAACGCCAGCGATCGTCGTCTTCCGACACGGCCGCATTGCCTGAGGAGTCGAAATTGATACCGGAGCCGCTCCCGTACATCAGGGCATTGCGCCACTCCCCCCACGGCAGATCGGCATTCTCCGCATGGAGGCGGATCGCGTACCCATCGTTGTCGGACGGAGCGTCATCGCCCTGCGTTCCGGTATAGGACAGGCCGATCTCGCCCTTCCAGTCGCCTCCGAGAGCGATGTCATGGAAGCGCACGTCGATCGTACCGGCTTGGTAGTCCACATCATCATCGTCATAGTAAAAGATAGCGGTGGAGAGGCGGAAACTACCGTAGTCGAGGTTTTCAAGACCGATCCCGTCATTCGAGTAGTTCTCGTAGTAGAAATCGGTCATATGCACATCGCGCCGTCGGTAGTAGCGACGGCCTGCCCAAAGGAAAGACTCCGCTGCCGCACCGTCGCCCAGACGTTCGATCCCGATATATGCCTGTGCAAACCCGCCGCCGTCCGCAGGGTCATTGCCGTAGGTGAGCAGGTTGGAATCGGCCCAGCCATTCAGCATAACCTCCGCGACAACGTCCGATCCGTTGCCGACACCCGCGCGATACCCAAAAGAGAGTTCGCCGTAGAGGTCGCTTTCATTTCCGAGCCGATACTTGGTTTCCGCTCCATTCAGCTTGAACGCAGCCATCGGGTCACCGTCGGTCGAACCGACACCGAAACGCACGTATCCGTGCGAAAAGAAGCCCGCCGCGGCGGCTTGGGCAAAGGGGCTATCGGGGCCTGCGGTATCTCCCGCCATCGGATCGAAATCCTGCCCGGTGGCCGGTAGGGCTGCCATTGCAGCAAGAAGAACGACGACGCCTGAGCTGGTTTCGCGGTGCAGCATGGCATTCTCCCATAACGCCCGGACGCGCTGTCGGTCCCCCGGCAGGGCGCCGCAATCACGAGGATGAGAATACAGCGCATCGCGCGCTCCCCCAACGGGGAACCAGATTGCATGTGCTGTTTTGCGAGCATTGCCGCTGTATTGCCGCAAACGGGCGACCAAACCCGCTGTCAGACCGCACCGTCCTTGTCATCACGGGCAGTGTCGGCTTCGTTCTCGTCACCCTCGGTGACGGTATCATCGGGATCGAACATGTCGCCTTGATCGGCGTCGCCGACCTCTCCCTCTTCGGGTTCCGTTCCGGGTGGGGGGCGGTTGTCGAGCAGACCGGCCGCGCGCAGTTCGCGCAGGCCCGGCAGATCGCGCGCGCTTTCCAGTCCGAAATGGTCGAGAAACTCCGGCGTCACCACGAAAGTCACGGGCCGACCGGGAGTCATCCGCCGGCGCCCGAAGCGGATCCACTCCATTTCCAGCAAGAGGTCGATGGTCCCGCGACTGACGGAGACGCCACGGATTTCCTCTATCTCCGCCCGCGTGACCGGCTGGTGATAGGCGATGATTGCGAGGGTTTCGATTGCTGCGCGCGAAAGCTTGCGCGTCTCCACCGTCTCCTTCTGCATCAGGAACCCGAGGTCGGGCGCGGTGCGGATCGCCCATCGCTCGCCGACGCGCACCACCTGCACTCCCCTTCCCTCGTAACGCTTGTGCAGTCGTTCAAGAGCCCGCGCAGCATCGGCTCCATGGGGCATTCGTGCGTTCAATTCCCCCACGGTGATCGGCTCGGCGACGGCGAACAGGATCGCCTCGACCATCCGGTCCTGCTCGCCCTCGGGCGGTGCCTCGAAGAGGCTTTCCTCCTCTTCCGGGAAGTCCTCGTTCTCAGCCATCGATCGACCCGGCGGCGCGTATCTGGATCGGCGCGAATGTCTCGGGCTGGCGGATGGAGATCTTGCCCGCTTTCACCAGCTCCAGCGACGCCGCGAATGTGGCCGCCGTCGCCGTGCGGCGCCGTACAGGGTCCAGCTCCCAACCATCCGGCAGGTAGGACATCAGGTCTGTCCATTCACCGGCATAGCCGACCAGGGGCTTCAGCCGCTCAAGCGCCTCCTCCATCGTAAACACGTCCTTGCGGTCCATCACGAAAGGTCGGAACTCGTCCTTGGTGCGGATCCGCGCATAGGCCTGCATCAGGTCCATGATCGTCGCGGAATAGACCACCTTGCGGGTGCGCTCTACTTGCTGGATCTCGCCGCGCACGAAAAAGTCACGGCCCTTCTGATCCCGCGCCATCAGCTTGGCGGCCGCTTCCCGCATCGCCTGCAAACGTTCGAGCTGATACGCCAGATGTGCGGCCAACTCGTCGCCCGTCGGCCCTTCGTCGGCCGGATCGGGCGGCAGCAGCAGGCGCGACTTCAGGAAGGCCAGCCAGGCAGCCATCACGAGGTAATCGGCGGCCAGCTCGATACGGAGTTTCTTGGCCCGGTCAATAAAGGCCAGATACTGCTCGGCCAGTTGAAGCACGGAGATTTTGCGCAGATCGACCTTCTGAGTGCGCGAGAGCGTCAGCAGCAGGTCGAGCGGCCCCTCGAAACCGTCAACGTCAACGAGAAAAGCCTCGGCGGCCAGCCTCTCGGCCACCGCTTCCTGCACCGCCTCGTTCGCAAGGCCCGGCGCAAAATCCTGCGCCATGTCCTGTGCTGCCAGGTCTTCAGCCATAAACTCTGCCCTCCAGAAGTCGCTCAAGCTCCGCTTCCGCGGCGGGAATGTCAACAGGATCAGACGCTCGGCGCAGTTCTACCCAGGCGTCCGCGCGGTCCTTCGCCTGCGCGGCCAGCCCGCCGGCTGCCGACACAGCCTGTTCCATCTCGGCCAATACTCCGTTGCAATGCAAAACCACGTCGCAACCTGCAGAAATGGACGCCGCCGCGCGCATGGCAATGTCGCCGCTCAATGCCTCCATCGACAAATCGTCTGTCATCAGCAGCCCGCCGAATCCGATGTCCTCTCGTATCAGTCGGATCACGTCGGGCGATTGGGTGGCAGGGCGGTCAGGGTCGATTGCATTGTATTTCAGATGCGCCGTCATGGCCGCGGGAAGGTCGGCAAGGGCCACGAACGGCGCGAAATCCGTTTCGCGCAGCATATTTGCCGACGCCTCGACCACAGGAAGCTCAAGATGGCTGTCAATCTGTGCCCGACCATGGCCCGGGATATGCTTGAGTACCGGCAGTACACCACCCGCAAGGAGCCCCTCTGCGGCCGCCCGTGCGCCCGTGACGACACTTGCGGCATCTTCACCCATGCATCGGTTGCGCAGAAACGGATGGGTATCTGGCCGCGCCAAATCCGCCGATGGCGCGCAATTGACATCGATCCCCACTGCGCGCAATTCGTCGGCAATTAGCCGGTAGCGCAGGAACATCGCCCGCGCCGCGGCCTCCAGATCGGTCGCCGCCTGCATCTGATCAAGTGACGGATGCCAGAGCCTCCAGTATGGCGGCCGCATCCGCTGAACCCGGCCGCCTTCCTGATCGATTAACACCGGCGCGTTGCGGCCGACGGCGGTGCGCAATTCGGCAGTCAGTCGCCGCACCTGCTCTGGCGTTTCGATATTTCGGGCAAAGAGGATGAAGCCCAGCGGCTGCGCTTCGGCGAAGAAGGATCGCTCGGCGCTGCTCAGCGCCAGCCCCTCGACCCCGAGGATGGCAGCCGCGCCCGCCGTCACCGGGCCACCACCGGGATACACTCGGCATGTTCGGCGATCAGGGCCGCGCAGAAACGGCGTGCCTCGTCGAGATCGGCAAACCCCATCGCGCGCAGACGCCAGAATTCACGCCCGCCCGATTGCGCCTCGACGATCACCCGGGTCTTGTCGGCCATCAACCCCCTGAACTGTACGGAAATACTCCCCCAGGCCGCCTCGGCCTCCTCGGCGGTGTCGAATGCGCCAAGCTGAACCAGCCTCGTACCCGCGGAAATCACCTCCGGGGCGGTCACTTTCGGTGGTGCCGGCGCGGTTGCGTCCGCCGATGCCAGCGTTGCGCCTGCCCGCCGGCCCGGTCGCGGTGCCGGGCGCGGCGATGCGACAACGCTGCCATCGTCGCCCAGCACGCCAGGCGGAACCGTGACCGCGGCAGTGCGTACCGCCGCTTCGATGGCGCTTTCCTGCGCAGACGCCGACGGCGTTTCCGGCGCGGGCATCAAGGGATCCGCTCCCCGTGCCGCAACATCGGCCAATGCCAGCGCTCGGGTCATTGGATCGTCCTCCGGCACGTCCTGGCTCAGGCTTGCCGGGGTTGGCGCCTGTGGGGTCGGATCGACCAAATCCGCATCATCGGCCTCGGCACGGCCCGCAATTTCCAGCACGTCGGCGTCTGCCCCGGCAGCCGCCTCGTTTCCGCTTTCCGCCACGGCCGGCGTCAGTTCGGACGTCGGCAGATCCTCCTCGGCAAGGGCAACCGGATCGGGAGCCAGGATAAGTTCGGATTCCGGCGTCGCCGCCGTACCGACCGCCTGCACCGCGTTTACGGCAAATCCGGCATGGCTTGCGACCATCCCACCCGGGTTGTCCGGCGCGACCCGCATCGGCCCTTCGAGTGCCTTGATGACCGGGACACCGTGCACATCACGCATGATCTGCTTGTATCCCCACCAGCCGCCAGCACAGAGCACCGCAACGGATAGCACTGCGCCGGTCGCCTGCACGGCCAGTCTCAACTTGCCGCCGACCGACACGCCATAGGCGCCGGCCTCGTTCCCGGATTGAATATATGCCTGTACGTACGGCGCTTGCAGCGCCTCGCTTCCCTGACCAATGCCTGGGTTTACCATGCTCCGCCTCATTGCTCTTACCCGCACGAGGCACAGCCAAAGAGGAGCGCGCGCCGCGGGGTCTTGCCTGCCTGTGCCCCGCGTGCGCCGTTTTTCAGCGCATTTCTTCGACCGGGGTCACACCAAGGATACCAAGACCGGTGGAAATCACAACGGAGACGGCGCGTGCCAGTGCAATTTTCCCCTGGCTCGTCGCCGGATCGTCCTCCTGGAGGAACCGCAGCAAGGGTTCGTCGTTCCCGCGATTCCACAAACTGTGCAGATCCCCCGCGAGTTCATAGAGGTAGAATGCGACCCGATGCGGCTCGTGGGTGCGCGCAGCGATCTCCAGCAAACGCGGCCATTCGGCCAACTTGGCGGCCAATGCGACCTCCGATGGATGGGTCATTCCGGACAGATCCGCCGCCGCGAGCGTAGCATCGTCCACGGCAATCCCCGCCTCTGTCGCCTTGCGCAGCACGGATTTCACACGCGCATGGGCGTATTGCACATAGAAGACCGGGTTATCCTTGCTCTGCTCCAGCACCTTATCGAAATCGAAGTCGAGCGGCGCGTCGTTCTTGCGGGTAAGCATGACGAAGCGTGTGACGTCCGGTCCGACTTGATCCACGACATCACGAAGCGTCACGAAGGTGCCGGCCCGCTTGGACATTTTAAACGGCTCCCCGTTCTTGAAGAGCTTCACAAGTTGCGTGAGTTTTATGTCGAGCGGCACGTTGCCATCGCTGAGAGCCGAGACCGCCGCCTTCATCCGCTTCACATAGCCACCGTGATCGGCGCCGAAGACATCGATCAGGGCGTCATAGCCGCGCTCCACCTTGTCGAAATGATAGGCGATGTCGGGGGCGAAGTAGGTCCAGGCCCCGTCGGACTTCTTCACCGGTCGGTCCACATCGTCACCGTGTTCGGTAGATCTGAAAAGCGTCTGCTCTCGCGGCTCCCAATCCTCCGGTTTCTTGCCCTTGGGTGGCTCCAACACGCCCTCGTAGATCAGCCCCTTCTGCTCCAGCGCGGTCAGTGCCGCCTCGATCCGCCCGGTCCCGTAGAGGGACTTTTCGGAGAAGAAGCGATCCATCTCGACCCCAAGTGCCGCCAGATCCTCGCGGATAAGCGCCATCATCGCATCGGTGGCGAACGCTCTGACCTTGGCAAGCCAGACCTGCTCTTCCTGACCGACGAAGGCGTCTCCAACCTCTTCCTTCAATGCCTGTCCCACGGCGATCAGGTAGTCGCCTGGGTAGGTGCCGTCGGCAAAGGCCACCTCTTGCCCATGCGCCTCCAGGTACCGGAGGTAGACGGACCGAGCGAGCGTATCGACCTGCGCGCCGCCGTCGTTGATGTAGTATTCGCGCGTAACGTCATACCCCGCGAACGCCAGCAGCGACGCCAGCGCATCACCAAACACGGCGCCGCGTGTGTGACCCACATGCAGCGGTCCGGTGGGGTTCGCTGAAACAAACTCCACGTTGACCGACTTCTCGGCGCCCATTGCAGAGCGTCCGAACTCGGCGCCCTGGTCCAGCACCTCCCGCACAACATCGGTCCAGACCGAGGGCGTCAACCGCAGGTTCAAGAAGCCGGGTCCAGCCACGTCTGCTGTCTCCAGGCGCGGGTCCGACCGCAATTTGGCCGCCAGCGCTTCTGCGATATCGCGCGGCTTCATCCTTGCCGATTTTGCCAGCACCATCGCGGCGTTCGTCGCCATATCCCCGTGGGAGGGATCACGTGGCGGCTCCACCGCAACGTTCGACAGATCGAGCCCCTTGGGCAATGCACCCTCATCTGCCAGCGCGGATAGGGCGTCTGTCACGAGTGTCCGGATATCGGCGTATATGTTCATGGTCCTGGCTCCGCTGGCGTCGGCCCGGGGGGTGTATCACGGGCGCAAGTGGCGTCAATGGGCGCTCACCTGGCCTCCGGAGGCACCATCGCCAGAAGGTGTACCCCCGGCGCGCCCCGAAACTCTGCGTTGTCCCTCATGAACTTCAGCCCCGAGGCATCGACCGTACCCAAAAGAAAGCCGCCGGCGTTGACGCCACGCCAGTCCTCCAACCCGAACTCTTCCGTCAGGCGCGTCGTTTTCACGTCCCATCCTTCGCTCAACAATCGGTTCATTTCCCGATAGTCCGCCCCGCGGCCAATGGTCTGCGCCCCGAGGGTCCTGGGCAGGGCATGGCGGGGAGACTCCTCCTTGTCCCGACTGAGCTGGTAGACGTTGTCGCGCCCGAATTCCGGCGCCAGATCGGTCGCGACGAGCGTGTTGTAGGCGTCGTTGTCGGTCGCGGCCAACACCACTCCGAAGCGCGCCAGTTCCACCCCATGTTCGGCGGCCTCCGCAAGGATGTCGCCGTAATAGGTGGCCAGCCCCGCCTCCCGCGCGCCCCGCAGCCGGGAGTAGTTGCGGTCGGTTATCATGACCGAAAGGTCCAGCTTCTTGCACGCCAACCCGATGGCGGTGGCGAAACGGGAGCCACCAACGATGACGAGGCCCGGAACGTCGGTGCCTGCAAGACCCAGCCATCGCGCCAGAGGCGCCAGCGTGAACCCGTGCAGGATCACAGTCGCGGCGACGAGAGCGAAAGCGAGCGGCACCAAGCGCGCTCCGTCCTGCGTTCCATCCGCGACAAGCCGCGCGGCGAAAAGCCCGGCGACCGCAACCAGAACCACACCCCGCGGCCCTGTCAGCGCCACCAGCAGCCGTTCGTTCAAAGGCACGTCCGAGCCCGCCAAAGACGCCAGTACCGTGGCCGGCCGCACAACCAAGATCACCGTGATGAGAAAGGCCACCGCGCGCCAGTCCAGTTGCGCCAGCACTGCCAGATCCATGTCTGCGGCAAGCAGGATGAAAACACCCGAAACCAACAGGATCGTTGCGTGTTCCTTGAACCTCCGCAGTTCGGTGAAGGAGGGAAGGTCGGAATTTGCGATCACCAGCCCCATCACCGTCACTGCCAGCAGCCCGCTTTCGTGCGCGATCAGGTCCGTGCCCACGTAGGTGCCCAGCACCAGAACGAAGAGCACCGGCACCTTCATGTATTCCGGCACCAACGCCCGACGGAAGGCGCGTACAAGGAGCCAGCCGGCCAAACCGCCGAGCACGCCCGAAAGCACGAAGCGCAACAACAACGGCACGAGAGATTGCCCGTCGAAGCCACCGGTCACGACGATCTGGAAGGCCAGAACAGCTGCCAGCGCGCCGATCGGATCGTTGACGATCGCCTCCCATTGCAACAGCATTGCAGGGCGTCGGGCAAGCCGCGCCTGCCGCAGCAGCGGCGCGATGACGGTCGGCCCGGTGACGATCATGATGCCACCGAAAACACTTGCCGCCGCCCAGCCAAGCCCGGCCACGAAGTGCAGCGATAGCGCCGACAAAAACCAGCCCAGCGGCGCGCCCACCACCACCAACCGCCGCACACCGGTGGCCGCATCGCGCAATGCATGCAGGTTCAGCGTCAAGCCGCCTTCGAACAGGATGATTGCAACCGCAATTCCGATCAGCGGTTCCACCAAGGGCCCGATGTCCCGTGCCGGCACCATGAGCCCCAGCCCCGGTCCGACGGCGAGCCCCGCAGCCAGCATCAGTACGATCGCGGGCATCCTGAGGCGCCACGCCAACCATTGTGCGCCCACGCCCAGCACACCGATTACCGCAAACGCCACTTGTGGCGCCATCGCGCCATCCGCCACTGTCATCGCCACTCCCACGATCCGCTTCGGAGCTGTCCTCGCCGACCCAGACCGACAGGGATCTGGCTGACGGTCAAGGACATTTGCCATGGCTCCACGCCCAGCACGGTTGCGTCCCGTTTAACTGCGCGGCCCACCGTCCGCCGTCTGGGCCGGCATGGCAGGGACGGATGCAACGCGGATCGAGGGCGTATCCGTCTGGGTGGGTTATTGCACCGCCCGGCCACCGCCCGCACCAGCAACCAGCATGGGCGTCACGGCGCCGAATGCTTGCCCGAAGGGCTCATGAGGCGTGCGCCGCAGGCGCGCATTCAGGTAACCTGCCCTAACCGAACAATCGTGTGTGCTGCTGGAGCGCATATCGGTCGGTCATCCCGGCAATGTAATCCGCCACGATCCGCGCAAGCGAAGTCGCTCCGCGCGCCTCGGCGACATCGGCCTGCCAATCGTCCGGCAACAGTTCCGGGCGCCGCATGTAATGCGGAAACAGATCCTCGATCACGCAGGTCACCCGCGCACGTTCATCCATCACCGAGGGCGCTCTGTACATCCGGGTAAATAGAAACGACCTGATCTCGCCGATTTCCGCCCAAACCGGTGCGGAAAACCGGATCACGGGGCGGCCCAGATCACGAACGTCCTGTGCGGTCTCCGGCCTGGCTTCTTCCAACGCCCTCTGCGCCGTTTCGATCACATCGGCGACCATGGCCCCGAACACGCGCCGTAGCGCCTCGTGACGCCGGCGTTTTCCATCGAGATCCGGCCAGGTCCGGTCGACCTCGGCGTAGGCTGGCCCGACGATTGGCAAGTCTGCTATTTCCCGGTCGGTAAACAGACCCGCCCTCAACCCGTCCATCAGGTCGTGGTTGTTGTAAGCGATATCATCGGCCAGGGCGGCCACCTGAGCCTCGGCGCTGGCGTGTGTGTGCAACTCCAGGTCGTGCCGTGCGTTGTATTCAGCCAGCCTGTAGGGCAAGGAGTCGGTCACCGGTCCGTTGTGTTTGGCAATGCCTTCCAGGGTTTCCCACGTCAGGTTCAGCCCGTCGAATCCCGCGTAGTGGCGCTCCAGCGAGGTAACGATACGGATCGCCTGCGCGTTGTGATCGAAGCCGCCGTGAGGCGCCATCAGAGCATGAAGCGCGTCTTCGCCGGTATGTCCGAAGGGCGTGTGGCCCAAATCGTGGGCCAGCGCCACGGCCTCGGTCAGTTCCTGGTTGAGCCCCAGCGTGCCGGCAATCGTCCGCGCCACCTGCGCCACTTCGATGGAATGCGTCAGCCGGGTGCGGAAATAATCGCCTTCGTGTTCCACGAAGACCTGGGTCTTGTGCTTGAGGCGACGGAAGGCCGAGGAGTGAATGATACGGTCCCGGTCGCGCTGGAAAGGCGAGCGGAACGTACTGATCGCCTCGGGGTAGAGCCGCCCGCGGCTCAAGGCGGGATCGCAGGCATAGGGGGCGAGTTCCATGTGGCTCCTTGTGCAGCGTTCGGATCCGCATATATCCTCGTTGTGACCGGAATACGACGCGGCAATCGAGGCACATGATGGATTTGACCCTGCCCCCCAAGGTGACCGACCGGGCGTTCGCGCGGCTGGCCGAGATCGAAGCCGCCCCGAAGGCGCTGCGCGTTGCTGTCGAGGGCGGCGGCTGCTCGGGGTTCCAGTACGATATCTCCCTCGATGAACCCGCCGAAGGCGATCTGGTGCTCGAGGGCCAGGGCCAGAGAGTGGTGGTCGACGAGGTCTCTCTGCCGTTTCTGGAAAACGCCACGATCGACTTTACCGAGGAGCTCATCGGCGCCCGTTTCGTCGTGGAGAATCCCAACGCCAGTTCGTCCTGCGGGTGTGGCGTCAGCTTCTCGATGTAGTGTTTCTGGAGCCGTGTTGGTCGACGGTCTCGCACATTGGCCGTGTACAGCCTCCGGCAAGGCTCGGCGCAATGTATACGGCTCACGTTTCGGCGCCGACCGCAAACACGACGAGTTCAGGCAATTCGGTGAGCGGTGCTTCCAACACACGCATCGCCGGCAGGCTGACCCGCGTGCCGGCGCCTGGCGCTGCCCCCGACGGGCGCAGTTCCACTTTCACCGACTTTCCGGTCGCCGGGTATTCCAAGCGCCCCTCGGTGGTTGTCTCGACAAGCCCCGTCTCGGCCCAGAAGCCCGGGTCGGCCGGATCCCCCAGCGACGCAATGGTACGTCCCAAACGCCGGTCGGCCGGCGCGGCGGTCACCGAGGCTGCGGCAGCACGCTCCGCATTTGTGGTCGTGTCGAACTGCTCGACCGTCACGGCGGTTGGCGGCGGGGCGGCGGCCTGCGTGCCCGGCCCGGTCGTTGCCACACCGACGGCTGGCGATGGAGCCGCAGCGTCGGGGCGGAAAGGCATCTTCAGTTGACCGCAGCCCGCAACCACCAGCATCGTCGCCAAAATCAAGCCATGTCTACGCATCCACTTTCCTCCCGCCTCGGGATGTCACGCCCAGCCTGCATCGGCATCACAAAACGGGCAACAGCCCGCGGTGGGGCTTGCCTCATTTCGCGCCGATGCGTAGCGTCTTCGTCATGTCTGCGCCCCTGATTGACCCATTCCAACGCGCGGTGACCTATCTGAGGGTTTCCGTGACTGACCGTTGCGACTTCCGCTGCACCTATTGCATGTCGGAAAACATGACCTTTTTGCCGAAGCGTGACCTGCTGACGCTGGAGGAACTGGACAGTGTTTCCAGCGCATTCATTTCGCTCGGGGTGCGAAAGTTGCGGATCACCGGCGGCGAACCGCTGGTGCGCCGGAATATCATGTCCTATTTCCGCGCCATGTCGCGCCATCTGGAGAGCGGTGAGCTCGACGAGTTGACGCTCACCACCAACGGCAGCCAGTTGCATCGTTTCGCCGACGATCTTGCTGCCCTTGGCGTGCGGCGCGTGAACATTTCTCTCGATACGCTGGACGACGAGAAATTCAATCGAATCACCCGATGGGGACGGCTTGCAAACGTCCTGCGCGGTATCGACGCCGCTCAAAGCGCCGGGCTGCGCGTCAAGATCAACACGGTCGCGCTGCGCAGTTTCAACGAGGATGAACTGTTTGCCCTCGTTGAGTGGTGCGCAGATCGGGATATGGACCTCACGTTGATCGAGGTCATGCCCATGGGCGATCTCGGCGCGGAGGACCGTCTCGACCAGTACTGGCCCCTCAGCGACCTACGTGGCAGGTTGCAGGAATTCTACACCTTAACGGACCTCGACGAACGCACTGGCGGCCCGGCCCGGTACGTGCGGCTGGAAGAGACGGGTCAGAAAATCGGCTTTATCACGCCACTGACCCACAACTTCTGCGAAAGCTGCAACCG
The DNA here is from genome assembly GCF_001509585.1 of Tropicimonas marinistellae. Lineage (GTDB taxonomy): Bacteria > Pseudomonadota > Alphaproteobacteria > Rhodobacterales > Rhodobacteraceae > Tropicimonas > Tropicimonas marinistellae. The sequence continues at coordinate 133,437 of NZ_LNCI01000009.1, forward strand.
TGTTCGCCTGACCTGTACCGGAGAGCTTTATACCTGTCTGGGTCAGGAAGGATGCTCCGACCTTCGGCCCTCCCTGCGTGAACCAATGGCGCCTTCACTCGAAGAGGCAATCCGTGCCGCTATCGGGTTAAAGCCAAAGGGCCATGACTTCGACTATTCTCGGCAATCGGTCGCGGGCCAGGTGTCCCGTCACATGAGCCACACCGGCGGCTAGGCACCCTGTTCGCGCACCTTCGCCGAACACACCTTGCCAACGCCGCGATCTTGCGAAATTGGTGCGTGTGCCCCTTGGCTTTCGATGCCGCCCTCCAGAAATCAGGAGCCCCCCATGCCCGTGCGGAACAGACTTGGCGAGTTGCACGACGAGATTACCGCCTGGCGCCAGGATATTCATCGTCACCCGGAACTGATGTTCGACACCCATCGGACCAGCGCATTCGTCGCCGCAAAGCTCAAGGGCTTCGGTTGCGACGAGGTGGCCACCGGAATAGGGCGCACCGGTGTGGTCGGCGTGATCCGCGGCAGGCAGACTGGATCGGGAAAGGTGATCGGATTGCGTGCAGACATGGATGCGCTGCCAATCCAGGAATCGACCGGTGCCGTGCATGCCTCCCAGGTGCCCGGCGCGATGCATGCCTGCGGCCACGATGGTCACACGGCGATGCTTCTGGGCGCCGCGAAATACCTCGCCGAAACGCGCAACTTCGATGGCACGGCGGTGGTTATCTTCCAACCCGCCGAGGAGGGCGGTGGCGGCGGCAACGAGATGTGCCAGGACGGAATGATGGAGCGTTTCGGTATCCAGGAAATCTACGGCATGCACAACTGGCCCGGTCTTCCGGTGGGCAGTTTTGCCATTCGGCCGGGGCCGTTCTTTGCCTCAGCAGACCAGTTCTACATTACCTTTCGAGGACGTGGCGGCCACGCAGCCAAGCCGCATGAGACGATCGACCCGGTGATCATTGCCAGTCATGCGATCGTTGCGATGCAGAGTATCGTCTCCCGAAATGCCGACCCGGTGGACCAACTCGTTGTTTCGGTCACCTCCATCGAGACATCGAGCAACGCTGATAACGTGATCCCGCAGGAGGTACGCCTGAAAGGCACTGCTCGCGCGCTGAGGCCGGAAGTGAGAGATCTCGCAGAACGCCGCGTGGTGGAAATCTCCGAGGCGACGGCCGCCGTTTTCGGTGGAACGGCAGAGGCCCGATACAATCGCGGCTATCCCGTGATGGTCAATTCCGAGGCACAGACCGCCTTTGCAGCGGAGGTCGCACGGGGCATCTCTGGCGACTGCGCCGAAGCGCCCCTCGTCATGGGGGGCGAGGATTTCGCATACATGCTGCAGGAACGTCCGGGGGCCTACATCCTCGTGGGCAACGGCGAGACCGCGCCGGTCCACAATCCGGAGTATGATTTCAACGATGAGGCCATCCCGGCAGGCTGTTCGTGGTGGGTCGAGATTGCCGAAGCCCGTATGCCGTTGGCCTGACCTTTCGACCTTCACGGGTCGCCGCCGGCAACCACGGTGCGCACCGCGCGCGGCACGCGCGCGGCCCGGCCCAACGGGAGGAGTGTATCTGTGATACACCGACGACCGGCGGGAGCCCTACGCACCGGGCCGCCACCGCGCGTCGCTTCCATGCGCATTGCTCACGTGTTGGCGTCGCCGAACCAATCGGGCGGTTGGCAAAGGCGGGTCGGCGACGCCCACAAGGTCACCTCAGCCAAGTGTCGTAGTCGCTCACCAGCAAGTGTGTTGGCGCGACGTCCTCTTCGATTTCTGAAAACCGCCCGATGGGTTCACGGTACACATTGTCCGTCAAATCGTCATTGACGGTGGAGACTTCGCCGATCAGCACGTCTCCCCCCTCGCCCCAGAAGGCGTGCCAGTCGCCAGGCATTAGCGTCACGCTCTCACCGGGCGCGAAACGCAGCACTTCGCCGGGCGCGAACTCACGCCGTATTCCGTCGCACCAAACCGCTCCGCCGGCGGTCTCGTCGAAGTTCCCCTCTTTGTCTGAGCCAAACAGCTCAATTGCCATCGTCGCCCCGCCGCGGTTGATGATGTCCTCGGCCTTCACGATGTGGCGGTGCATGGGGGAAATCTGATCCTGCCGTGAAATCAGCAGCTTTTCGGCGTAGCACATCCCTCCCCCGCGCCGAAGGTCCGCCGGATCGCCGTTTCGCAAGGTGAAGAGAAACAGCCCAAGGTTGTCGAAATCGCCCTGTCCGAAATCGGTGATGTCCCAACCCATCCGCGCCTCGATCACACGCGCTGCGCCGGTCTTGTTCGCCTTGAATTGGTCCGGTGTCCAATATGCAAACGGCGGCAGCACGAAACCGTGGCTGCGGATCATGTCGTCGGCGGCGGCCATGATCTCGTTGATGCGGGAACGCTTCATGGGAATATCCTTCCATCGTGACTTAGGACCGCCGACAAACCGGCGCGCAAGCCCGTCGCCGGCGCATCGCGCGCCTGCTGATCGATGTATTCCCTCCGGTCGCAGCGGTCTAGAGCCAACGCGAACCGGCGGACGGAACCGACCGCCCGCGGATCCTACGCGGTTCGCAAGACCTCCGGTCGACCGCTGGCGGCCCAGTCGGCCACTGCGCGTCCAAATGCCTCAAAGAGCGGCCGCGACACCGGGTCTCGGGCCGCACGGTACTCCGGATGCCATTGAACGGAGAGCGTGAATCCCGGCGCACCGTCGACGTAGAGCGCCTCGGGCGTGCCATCCGGGGCCACGCCGTCGATCACGACCCGCTTGCCCGGGTCTTTTATACCCTGCCCGTGCAGCGTATTGGTCATCACCTCCCGCGCCCCGAAAAGCCGGTGAAACGGCCCGCCCTCGGTGAAGCTCACCTTGTGACGCAAGGCAAATTTCTCCTCCAGCGTGCCATCGGGAGGCATGCGATGGTTCATCCGACCCGGCAGGTCCCGAATCTCCGGGTAGAGCGACCCGCCCATCGCCACATTCACTTCCTGGAATCCCCGACAGACGCCCAGGAAAGGCTGGCCGCGTTCGACCAGTGCCCTGATCAGTGGGAGGACCACCGAATCCCGTGCCCGGTCGAAGGCTCCGTGCGCCTCGGTCGCCGCCTCGCCGTATTCCTCCGGGTGCACGTTCGGGCGGCCACCCGTGAACAGGAAACCGTCGCAGACCTCCATCAGATCGGCCACAGAAACGTAACGTGGATCTGCCGGGACAACCATTGGCAGCGCATGTGCCACCTCCGCCACGGCTTCGGAGTTCATCGTTCCGCCGGCGTGGGTGGGGTACTCATCGTTGATGAGGTGGTGGTTACCTATGATACCGACGACGGGCCGCGCCATGATGCCTCGCTAGTTTGTGATACAGCCCGAACATAGCCGCACCTTGTCGCCAATCAAAGCGCATCGGCGCACAGCAAGCGTGCCCGCCGCAGCCAGCGCGCCCTGCCCAAGGCGCGCGCGACCGCTTCAGGCTTCGGCCAGAACACCGCCGGCCTCGGCCCCCGCAACGGCACATTGAGCATCGTTGTCGGGCGTATCGCCAGTCACACCGACTGCGCCAAGTACATTGCCGTCAGCGTCGCGCAACAACACCCCGCCCGGCACCGGGAAGAACTGTCCACCGTATACCTTGGTGAGAGCTGCGGCCACCTGGGGCTTTGCCTCGGCCAGTGCGGCTTGTGCAACGCCCCCCATGTGCAGCATGGCGGCCCCATGCGCCTTTGCCCGCGCGATCTCGAACCGTCCGGGGCTGGCTCCATCGGCCCTCTCGAATGCAAGCATGTGCCCGCCTCCGTCCACAACGGCCGCCGACATCGGTTTCCATCCCATCTCGGCACCCTTGGCCAGCGCTGCCCGCAGTATCGTGCGGCAGGTTTCCAGCGTCAGTTCCGCCATGCTCCTTTTGCTCCCATCGTATCGCGCCGAAACGTCACAACGCGGTTAGTCGCGCATTTCCGCTTGCCGTTGCACCGAAGTTCAACGCCTAGCCCAAATTCTCGCATGACCGATCCTGACCGCGCGTTACCCTGCCGGCCAGCGGGTTGATTGCCGCGGGATCCCTTGTTTCGCCTCGGAACTACCTTGCGGCGCCAACGGCTTCTGCCGAATTCCTGGCCTCTTTCGCTTTCACCTGACGACGCCTGTAGTGCAATGTTGGCTCGGTATAACCCGACGGCCAGTTACCGTCGTTGAACACCAGATCGCAGGCCGCCTGGAACGCATGGCCGCCGAATTTCGGCGCCATCGGTCGGTACGCGGGATCGCCAGAATTCTGCGCATCCACTTTCTCGGCCATCTGTCGCATCGCGTTCATCACCCGCGTTTCGTCGACGATGCCGTGATGGATCCAGTTCACCAGCGCCTGGCTGGAGATCCGGCAGGTTGCGCGGTCCTCCATAAGCCCCACGTCGTTGATATCCGGCACCTTGGAGCACCCTACCCCGTGGTTCACCCAACGGACCACGTAGCCCAGAATGCCCTGACAGCAGTTGCGAATCTCGTCCTCGATTTCCTGGTCGCTCAGCGACCGCTCCAGCACAGGCACCGTCAATAGATCTTCGAGTGAGGCGCGAGGTCCGTTCGCCAAGATCTCGGCCTCGATCTCGTCCAGACGGCGGAAGACATCCACGACATGATAGTGGGTGGCATGCAGCGTCGCCGCGGTGGGGCTCGGAACCCAGGCACAGGTCGCTCCTGCCATCGGATGCGCGATCTTCTGCGCCAGCATATCCGCCATCCGGTCGGGAGCGGCCCACATCCCCTTGCCGATCTGCGCCCGTCCCTTCAGCCCGCAGGCGAGCCCGATATCGACATTTCGCGTTTCGTAGGATGCAAGCCAGGCGGCATTCTTCATCTCGTCCTTCGGGACCATCGGCCCGGCTTCCATCGACGTCGATGTCTCGTCGCCCGTCCGGTCAAGGAAGCCGGTATTGATGAAGCAGACACGATGTTTGGCCGCGGCGATACAGGCCGCAAGATTTGCCGAGGTGCGCCGCTCCTCGTCCATGATGCCGACTTTGACCGTGTAGCGTTCCAAGCCGAGGATCTCTTCCACCTTCGTGAAGATGTCGTCGGTCAACGCAACCTCGCTCGGTCCGTGGAGCTTCGGTTTCACTACGTAGACGGAACCGGCGGGCGAATTCGCAGGCCCTCCGGGGCGCTTCAGGTCATGGATCGCGATCAACACTGAAATCAGCGCATCCAGCAGGCCCTCGCCGATTTCGTTTCCTTCGGCATCGAGTGCAGCAGGGGTCGTCATCAGGTGCCCTACGTTGCGCACCAGCATCAGCGCACGTCCGGGCAAAACGGCCGGCGTACCATCAGGTGCGGTGTAGGCAATGTCTGGCGCGAGTGCGCGGGTGAAACTCCTTCCACCCTTGCTGACCTCCTCTGTCAAGTCGCCCTTCATCAAGCCCAGCCAGTTGCGGTAGGCCAGTGCCTTGTCGGGACCGTCGACACATGCGACGCTATCCTCCATATCCATGATCGTGGAGATTGCAGCCTCCAGTATCACGTCGGACATGCCGGCAGGATCATCCGCTCCGACCTCCGTCGTCGGGTCGACGATGAGGCGGATGTGCAACCCGTGCACCTTGAGAACAACTTCGCGCAAGTCTCCGTTTTCACTGCGCACGGTTCCCGCGAAGGCGGATGGATCGGCAAGCGCCGTCAGTCCCGCCGCGTGCTGAAGCCCGAGGATCGGACCGTCGAACGCGAAGCCGACCACTTCCTTCCAGCGTCCGGCCACAAGCGGAACGACACGGTCGAGGTGTTTCTTCGCCTGCCGGACCACCTCCTTGCCCCGCACGGGATCGTAGCCGCCTGACGGCGGCAGGCTACCAAGCGCATCCGTGCCGTAAAAGGCATCGTAAAGACTGCCCCACCGCGCATTAGCTGCATTCAATGCGTAGCGCGCATTTGTGATCGGCACCACGAGTTGCGGTCCGGCGATCTCGCTGAATTCCGGGTCGATTTTCGTCGTTTCAACCGAGAATGCGGCCGGTTCAGGTACGAGGTAGCCAATCTCGCGCAGGAATTCCTGATAGGTCGCCTGGTCTATTCCCGCGTCGCGATTGGCAATGTGCCAGGCGTCGATCTTCTGATGGATCTTCGCCCGTTCTTCGAGCAGTGCCCGGTTTTGCCCACCGAAGGCATCTACCATTTCGGCCAGCCCAGCCCAGACCTCCGCGGCTTCCACGCCGGTTCCGGCCACCGCCTCCTGCTCTACGAAACTGGCAAGCGTCTGTTCGATCTTGAGGCCATTGCGCTCGGTATAGATATCCACGATTCCTCCCAGGATTCTTCCGGCGATCCAACGTCGCGCCGCGACCCTACCAGAATTGCCGGTCGCTTCAATCGGCGCGGCGCGCTGTTCTGAAGACAGCCCTGCCTGGAAGCATCCAAAAAGTTTCTCAAACAGAAATATCGCCGAGGGCCCGGAAGCCCTCGGCGTGACACCGGCCGAAGCCGCGTCAGATGTTCGCGAGCAGGTCGTTGACGCGTTTTTCTGCCGTTGCCAGCGCATCCTCGACAGACTTGTCGCCATGTACAGCCGCCGCAATCTCCTCGCCCAGGATGTCCTGGATTGCGAACTGCCGCAGCACTTCCGGCGGCAGCGACTGACCTGTCTGGGCGATCTCCGCAATATTGTCGCGATGCGGCAGCGACTGGAACTCTTCCATCTCGAACACCGCCTTGACCGCCGGAAGGTGGCCGGTCCGTGCCCAGTGGAAATCGTTCTCGGCGAGGAACTTGAAGAGCTTTCCAATCGCCTCGAGCTGCTCCTCCGAGCGGTCCTTTTTCGGCAGGACCCAGCCGTGGCCGTCGGCGTATGTGCTATCGCGGCCTTCGAACAGTTGCGGCAGCGGGTAGACCGTGTAGCCGCCCGAGAGCGCGTTGCCTTCGGCCTCGGATTGCGCGGTGTAATCGCCGATCAGCCAGGTGCCGTTGACGGCGATGCCGCCGGCGCCGTTGGAGAAGCCCGACACGGCCGCCGGATAATCCATGTCGGTCGTGGTCAGCCCCTCATCGTATATCTTCTTGAGCATTTCAACGACGTTGGTCGCCTCGGGCGTGGTCAACTTGATCGCCGTCGGATCGGCGAAGAAATCGGCGTTCTGCTGCTGCAGGAATGTGTAGAGGATGCGCGTATAGGCCGCTGTTTCGTTCGCCAGAATCTGTACGAGATAGGGCTTGCCGGTGGCTTCCTTGAACTGCATACCCTGCTCGTAAAGCTCTTCCACCGAAGCCGGCAGGATCGGCGCGCCATCGTCGCCTACGAGCCCTGCTTCCTGCATCATGTTCATGTTGACATGGAAGAGCATGGTCCAGTTATCGAAGGGCAGACCGTAGGTCGCGCCTTCCTTGGTCACGCCGGCAAGCGAGGCATCGGTGAAGACGTCCGCCGACATCCCTTGAGCCGCGAGGACATCGTCGATCGGGTCGAGCAATCCGCGGGTCTGGTAGTCGGAGATTACCGAGTAGTGCATCGAGACCACATCGGGTGCGGCACGCGAAGCAAGCTGGGCGTTGAGTTGGTCGTAGCCGGGCCATTCCACCGTGGTGACGTTGACGTCGATATCGGGGTTGTCGGCCTCAAACTTGTTCACGAGCGCCGTAATGATCCCGCATTCGCCCACTGCCTGAGAGACATCCGTTACATTTCCGAAATCGGCGTCGCAGGCACCGAAGAAACGCTGCAATTCGATCGTTGTCTCGGCACCAGCCATTCCGGCGCAAGCGATACTTGCAAGGGCCGTTCCGATAAGAAGTCGTTTCATTTCCGTCTCTCTCCCTGAATGCGGGGGCCTCCCCCCTTGAACAATTTCAACCCTGCCCGCGCCCCCACGGGACGGGGCTATTGGGGCTATTTCACTGCGCCCCCCGAGACAGCGGTCACGATGTGCCGCTGGAAGAAGATGTAGACGATGACCACCGGCAAACTGGCGAAGATGGCCTGCGCGGAGAGGAAACCGAGCCCCTCGGATTGTGCGAAATTCGTCTGCGACGAGGCGATGCCGATGGTGAGCGTGAACATCTCCTTCTTGGTGGCGGAGATGAGCGGCCACCAATAGTCGTTCCATGCCAGCAGGAAGGTGAAGATGCCGAGGGTCGCCTGTGCGGGCATGGTGAGCGGCAACAGCACCTTCCAGAAGATGCGAAACTGCGACGTGTTGTCGAGCATCGCCGCTTCGTCGATTTCCCTCGGGATGGCGCGGAAAAACTGCGTCATCAGGAATACCCCGAAGGCCGAGGACATACCGGGCAGCATCAGCGCGATGTGGGTATTGTGCAGCCCGAACCAATTGAACATCTGGTGACGGGCGATGATCACGGCCTGTTCGGGCACAGCGAGGCCGAAGAGAACGAGGATGAAGATCGTACGCCGGAAAGGGAATTCGAGCCGAGCAAAGGCGTAGCCTGCAAGCGAGCAGAGTGTGAGCACACCCAGCGTCTGGCCCACGGCGACGATCATCGAGTTGAGGAACCAGCCGAAAACCTGGCTGTTGACGAAGATATCGGCGTAGTTCTTGAGCGTGTAGGGCGCGCGGAAAACGGCCTCCGTGCCAAGCATCAACTCCTGGTTGTTCTTGAGCGACAGCCCGACAATCCAGATCACCGGCGCCAGCATCACCACCGCAAGCCCGGCGGCAATCCAGTAGAGCAGACGGTTCTCTGTCAGGCTTTCGGGCGAGAAGGCGGAACGGTCGGCCATGGCTCAGACCTCCTCCTTGCGCGTGGAGATCCAGTATTGGAGCATCGCCGCGCACAGAATGATCACGAAGAGGATTTCGGAAGCCGCCGCACCCAGCCCCACGTCCCAGCGAATGAAAGCGGTCTCGTAGATATACATGACAATCGGTCGCGACGTGCCAGCCGGGCCGCCATTGGTCATCAGGAGCGCCTGCCCGAAGAGTTGGAACTGCATGACGATCTGGATCACCGCGACGAGCATGATCGTGGGTTTGATCGATGGCAGGGTGATGCGCGTGAGAATGCGTCCCTTGCTGGCATTGTCGAGAGCAGCGGCCTCGTAGAGATCGGCGGGGATCTGCTGGAGGGCCGCCAACAGGAGCATCATCGGCAGGCCGATGCACCACCATACGGTTGCCACGCCGACAGAGAATAGCGACCAACCTTTCGTGGAAAGGAACCCGATGGGCTCCCACCCGAGACCGGCGAAGATCAGCGCCATGAGGCCGTCGTTCGGGATGAAGACGATGCGCCAGATCAGCGTGACGATGGTCACCGACAGAATGGTGGAGGAAAAGTAGAGCCCGCGCAGGAAAGCCGCACCGCGCGTCTTGCGGTTGAGCGCCAGCGCCAGGAACAGGCCGAGGCCAACGAGGACGGGTACCGAGACGGCGACGAAAATCACCGTGTTTCGCACCGCCTGGTGGAAGACCGGGTCGGAAAGGACACGCGCATACTGGCGAAGTCCCACGAATTCCGCACCGCCGAATAGGTCCACCTTGTTGAGACTCAACCACATGCCCCAGAACAGCGGAAAAACCAGAAGCGTCAGGAAAACGATCAGGTAGGGCACGACGAAGAGCGCATGCGACCAGCGGGAGCGACGGTAGCTCTCTGCCATATCACGCCCCCTCGGTGTGGTGGTACGCGCGGCCGGCGCTGTCGAAAATGTGCAGCGCGTCAGGGTCGAACCCGATGCGGACCTCCTGGCCAGCGGCGACTGTACTGCGGCCCGCATCTTCGACCACGAAATCGGTGCCATCGGAAAGTGTGCCGTAGATGAAGGCACGGTCGCCGAGACGCTCCACGACCTTAACCCTGAGCGGCACGCCGTCCTCACCGGGCGTCAATACCTTCGCATCCTCGGCGCGGATGCCGAGGCTCGCGTTTTCGCGGGCGAACGTGGCCGGCAGGTGCACGCCGGTTTCGACCCGCCCCGCGCCTGCGACATCGAGTGTGACGCCGCGGGCGCCATCCTCGATGCCGGAGACGGGGAGGAAGGACATCGCCGGTGTGCCGACGAATTGCGCGACGAACTTGGTCGCCGGGCGCTGGTAGATCTCCATCGGGGCACCCATCTGCTCGATGCGGCGCTCGTTGAGGATCACGATCCGGTCGGCCAGCGTCATCGCCTCGACCTGGTCATGGGTGACGAAGATCATCGTCGCGCCAAGCCGCTGGTGCAGTTGCGCCAGTTCCAGCCGCGTGCGCCCACGCAGCGCGGCGTCCAAATTGCTTAGAGGTTCGTCGAACAGAAATGCCTGCGGTTCCTTGACGATGGCCCGCCCGATGGCGACGCGTTGCCGCTGGCCGCCGGAGAGCTTGGCGGGCTTGCGGTCCAGCAGATGTGCGATTTCCAGCGTCTCCGCCGCCGCCTTCACCCGCCGGTCGATGTCGCGCGGAGCAACACCGATGTTCTGCAGGCCGAACCCCATATTCTGGGACACGGTCATATGCGGATAGAGCGCGTAGGATTGAAACACCATTGCCACGCCGCGCTTGCCCGGAGGCAGTGTATCGATCCGGTCCCCCCCGAGCGAGATCGTGCCGGAATCCACCGCCTCCAGACCGGCGATCATTCGCAGGAGGGTGGATTTCCCGCAGCCGGACGGACCGAGAAAGACGACAAACTCGCCGGGCGCAATCTCCAGGTCGATGTTTTCCAGAACGGTCAGCGCGCCGTAGCGCTTGGTGACATCGTTGATCTGGATGGCTGCCGACATGAGGTGTTCCTCTCTACTCCCGGCCCTGCGCTCAGGCGCCGAGCCGGATCATGCGATAGCTCAGCGGCGGCACGCTGACGGCAAGACGCCCCGCTCCAACCGTTGCGCCTGCGCCATCCATTGGCGCGACCGGCTCGCCGTCCGGCCCGTTGGTTGCGCGAAGATCGTGACCCGCGATGACCTTGTCCTCAATGATCTGGCGATCACCGAACCCTTCGAGCGAAAGCGTGAAATCAATGGTTTCGGTTTCATGGCGGCTAACGATGAACACGGTCAGTGCCCCGTCGACATCAGATTTCACCGCCGCGACATCGAGGTAGGGAACGTCGGCAAATGCATCGGTCGCATATCCTGGGCAATCAACCGCCAGATCAAACGCCAAACCGCGGGCATATTTCGAGGCAAAGAGGAAGGGCCAGAAGGTCGTCTGTCGCCAGGCCGGCCCACCCTCGACCGTCATGATCGGGGCGATCACGTTCACCAGCTGCGCGAGGCAGGCGACCTTTACCACATCGGCGCGGCGAATGAATGTGTTCAGGATGCAACCGACCTGAAGCACGTCCTCGAAGTTGTAGATATCTTCCAGCAACGCCGGCGCCTCCGGCCAGCCACTGTTGCCTTCCAGGACCTTCTTGTCCTGTTCTTCGGAATGGTACCAGACATTCCACTCGTCGAAGCTGATATAGACATCGCGCTTCGATCGCTTCTTGGCCTTGATGAACTGGATAATGCCAGCAACCGTGCCGATGTAATCGTCCAGCCGAGCCGCCTCCGCCAGATAGGTGGCGGTGTCAGCTGCGTGGTTCTTGAAGTACATATGCAGCGAGATGAAATCGACCACGTCATAAGTGTGGTCGAGCACGGTCGCCTCCCATTGCGGATAGGTCGGCATCGTGGGCGTGGAGGAGCCGCAAACGACCAGTTCCAAAGACTTGTCATAGGCGCGCATCGCCTTGGCCGTCTCGAAGGCGATACGGCCGTATTCGTCCGCGGTTTTCTGACCGGTCTGCCAGGGGCCGTCCATCTCGTTGCCCAGGCACCACATTTTTACGTTCCACGGCTCGTCGCGGCCGTTCTTCTTGCGCAGGTCGGACCAATAGGAGCCGCCGGGGTGATTGACGTATTCCAGGAAGTTTCGTGCCGGGTCCAGCCCGCGTGACCCGAGGTTGACGGCCAGCATCATTTCCGTGCCGGCGGCGTCGGCCCAGTCGGCAAATTCATGGATCCCGACCGCGTTGGATTCCGAGGAGTGCCAGGCGAGGTCGAGGCGCGTCGGGCGCTCGTCGACCGGGCCAATGCCATCTTCCCAGTAATAGGCGGAAACGAAGTTGCCGCCCGGATAGCGCACGATGGGAACGTCGAGTTCCCGCACCAAGTCGATCACGTCCTGCCGCATACCGTTCGCGTCGGCGCTCGGGTGATCGGGTTCATAGATGCCGGTGTAGACCGCGCGACCGAGATGCTCGACGAAGGAGCCAAAAACCCGCGAGTCGACCTGACCGATCACGTAGCCACTGTGTGCGGTCGCGCTAGCACGCATCCCCGATCCTCCCATGTATATTCACTTATCCGATATAAATCGGATATAGTGATAATAAACAGGATTCAGGGTACAAATCAATATAAACCGGCGGAACCCATTCCAGCGGCGCGTGCACGGTCTAAACCCTTAGGCGCAGAAGAATATCCTGATCGTAGTTGCCAAAACTGCGACCGAATATATTGAGGCCGCCCGGATGTTCGGCGTTTTCCGGCACCGCGAAGCGCACGCGAATCGACCTGTGTTCCTCAAGTTCAACGTCCTGCAAACCGGTATCGGAGACCTTTACGCCGTCCAGGAAAGTGCCATCAGCCGTGATCCGAAAACTCTTCAGGTGCCCGTACTGACTTCCCGCCAGTTTCCACCATGTCGGCGTGAACTTGCCCCTCCGGTCGCCGAAATCTCCGGGCGCCGTCCAAGTGACCACCGGCGTTCCATTAATCGAAATGGTAATGTCCGAAGGCCAGTCCGACGAGGTGCCGGGCACTTCCGACGACAACTCCAGCACCAGTTCAAGTTCCAGGATATCCCGGCCGGCGATCCGAGCGTTGTTTGGGAACTGATACTCAACGTATCCTACTGTAAACCAAAGGAGTTCTGCCCGCATCCTGTCCGGCGAAAGGAAGGTATCGGGAGAGTCGAGAAAGCCCACGATGCCCTCGGCTGAGCACATCCCGCAAGGCGCTACTACGTCGAAGGCGGAGTAGAGGCCGACCGGCATCGCAACCTCGATAACATCTTCTTCACGCGTCTTCGGACCTTCGAAAGACAGCACGATCTCATCATAGGCCGAATGGCACACCTTCTGGCTGCCCTTCCGCGCGCGCTGAGCCTCTGTCCGGATAAGTCCCGCCGATTCGAGCGCATTCACATGCGTGGACGTACTGGACTGTGGCAACCCTACCCCATCGGCGATGTCGTTGACGTTGAGCGGACCAGACTCGTGCAGGAGCTTCAGAATTGACAGACGCGCAGGCGCCGACAAAGCCTTTAGGACATCCTGTCCATCGTCCGGTGTAATGGTGAGAAAGCGTTGGGTCACTGGTGTCTCCTTGTGCGGATTTTGTATCCGACAATCGGATACAAATCAAACCTCATACCTGCGACGAGATCGCCTCCTCACGTGGAACGCGCCACAAAGTGTCAATTCGTTCAGAGCGGATGCGGTGGATTGCCCCTTGATTTCCCAGCGCGGGATTTCATACGTGAAGTTGCAACATCATGGGCGCTGAGCGCGGTCCGTATCGGGCAACCGCGGCGCTTCGGCCCTCTCGTGTTGAATGTTGCCACGAGTCGTTCAGGGGCCGATTTCAGGAGCCCCGCGATGAAAACCATCATCGAACCCTTCCGGATCAAATCCGTCGAACCCATCCGAATGACCACCCGAGAAGAACGTCAGACGCTGATCCGCGACGCCCATTTTAACCTGTTCGGGCTGCACTCCGACGACGTGTTGATCGACCTCTTGACGGATTCCGGCACCGGCGCCATGAGCGCCGCGCAATGGGCCGCCGTCATGCGCGGCGACGAAAGCTACGCCGGATCGCCTTCCTTCTACCGGTTCGAGGCCGCGGTGAAATCGCTGATGCCTTTCGCCCACATCATTCCCACCCATCAGGGTCGCGCGGCCGAGGCGATCCTGTTCTCGATATTCGGCGGCTTGGGGCGGCATATTCCCAGCAACACCCACTTCGACACGACGCGGGGCAATATCGAAGCCTCCGGCGCGTCTGGGCACGACCTTGTCATCGACGAGGGACACGACCCGGCGAGCCTGCATCCCTTCAAGGGCAACATGGATCTTGCCAAGCTCGAGGCGTTTCTGGAGACGCATGGTGACACCGTGCCGTGCGTTATGATCACCATCACCAACAATGCCGGTGGCGGTCAGCCGGTGAGCCTGGAGAACATTCGCGGCACGGCTGCCCTCGCCCGCAAGTATGGCAAACCATTCTTCATCGACGGCTGTCGGTTTGCCGAAAACGCCTGGTTCATCAAGCAGCGCGAGGACGGACAGGGAGACCGCGCGATCCCCGATATTGTGCGCGATTGCTTTGCCGAGGGCGATGGAATGACCATGAGCGCCAAGAAAGACGCCTTTGGGAACATCGGGGGTTGGCTGGCGCTCAACGACGACGGCCTTGCCGAACAGGCCCGTGCACATCTGATCCGCACCGAAGGCTTCCCGACCTACGGCGGGCTCTCGGGCCGCGACCTGGAAGCGCTGGCGCAGGGGCTGACCGAAATCGTCGACGAGGATTACCTGCGCTACCGCATCCGCACGAACAGCTATATCGGCGAGGCGCTCGACGCGCTTGGCGTGCCGGTGGTGAAACCCGCGGGCGGCCATGCGGTTTTCATCGACGCCCGCGCCTGGTTGCCACATATCCCGCCCCTGAACTATCCCGGCCAAGCACTGGCTGTCGCGCTCTACGAACTGGGCGGCATCCGCGGCTGCGAGATTGGCACCGTGATGTTCGGCGCACATCCCGACGGGACCGAAACGCCCGCCGCCATGGACCTCGTCCGGCTGGCGATCCCGCGGCGCACCTACACCCAAAGCCACGCCGACTACGTAATCGAGGTGTTTGCGGAACTGGGGGAGATCAAGGACAGACTCTCCGGTTTCCGGATCGCCTGGCAACCGAACCTGATGCGCCATTTCACGTGCCGGTTCGAACGCCTGGCCGACTGATCGCCGACCTGTCGCACGATCGTAATGCCCCGGCCGTTGTTACGGCGGCCGGGGCACCTTGTTCGTCCAGCCGCACCGCCGGATTGCGCGCTGCGTGTCAGGGATGCGTCGCACCGCAATCGGATTGGAGCGCCCATCTGATAACCGCGCGCATGTTCACGATGATCGGAACTGCCCACCTCCCGGCGGCTCCGCGCGGCCAACTGCGCTTGGCGCACCGATCACCCATATTCGAAGCAGAATCGTCCATTTACGAGATTCGATAAATAATACTTATTAAATTCCAGGAGGAACGTTTCTTAGGGAGGAAATCGTGAAACTCAAATCTACACTGCTTGCGTCTACCATGGCGCTCGTGCCGCTTAGCGCCTTGGCAGCCGACAAAACTGTTGGTTTTTCGCAGATCGGATCGGAATCTGGCTGGCGCGCTGCCGAGACGACCGTGACGAAACAGCAGGCCGAAGAACGCGGTATCGACCTCAAATTCGCCGATGCGCAGCAAAAGCAGGAAAACCAGATCAAGGCCGTGCGCAGCTTCATTGCGCAGGGCGTCGACGCCATTCTGTTGGCCCCCGTCGTTGCAACCGGATGGGACTCGGTGCTGGAAGAAGCCCAGGACGCCGAGATCCCGGTGATCCTCCTGGACCGCACCGTAGACGCACCGGACGATCTTTACATGACGGCGGTGACCTCCGACCTCGTGCACGAGGGCGAAGTGGCCGGCAATTGGCTGCAGGACGAGATGGCAGGCGCCGACTGCCGGGTCGTCGAACTGCAAGGCACGACCGGGTCGTCCCCGGCAATCGACCGCAAAAAGGGCTTCGAGATGGGCATCGAAGATGCGCCCAATATCGAGATCGTCCGCAGCCAGACCGGCGATTTCACCCGCGCCCAGGGCAAGGTGGTGATGGAGAGCTTCCTGAAAGCAGAGGGGGCCGAGAACATCTGCGCGCTCTATGCGCACAACGACGACATGGCTGTCGGCGCGATTCAGGCGATCAAGGAAGCCGGCGCGACGCCGGGGACCGACATCAAGATCGTCTCCATCGACTCGGTTCCAGACATCCACCTGGCAATGCTCGCCGGCGAGGCGAATGCCACCGTGGAGCTGACGCCAAACATGGCCGGGCCGGCGTTCGACGTTCTGGAAGCCTATTGGGCAGACGGCACCATGCCGCCGAAGTGGATCCAGACGGAATCCAAGCTCTACACGCTGGAAGACGACAACCAGGCGATTTACGACAATAAGAAAAGCCTGGGATACTGACCCTCGCGGCAACGGGCGGGCCGGCCTCCGGCCCTGCCCTTCGCCACCGGCCCCACGGCCGGTGGCCCCGGCCGTCAGAGGGAGCACGAGATGACCGACCAGAAAAAACCCGTCCTTCGCGCCGCCGGCATCGACAAGTTCTTCGCCGGTGCTATCGCGCTTGATCAGGTGGACCTGACGCTCTTTCCCGGCGAGGTTCACGCGCTGCTCGGCGAAAACGGCGCAGGAAAATCCACCCTCATCAAGTGCATCACCGGCGCCTATCACCGCGATGGCGGTACGATTCGTCTCGGCGACACCGAGATCGACCCGCGCGGGCCAGAGGAGAGCCAGGCGCTTGGCATTGGCACCGTCTACCAGGAGGTGAACCTCCTGCAAAACATGACGGTCGCCGACAATCTCTTCCTCGGATGGCAGCCAATGCGCGCCGGCATGGTGGACCGCCGCCAAATGAACCGTCGCGCGCAGGACATCCTTGCCGAGTATGGGTTGCACGTTGACCCGTCGCTACTGCTGTCGAGCTATTCCATCGCAATCCAGCAGGTCGTCGCCATTGCCCGCGCTGTGGAACTGTCGGGCAAGGTGCTGATCCTCGACGAGCCCACTGCGAGCCTCGATCGGGACGAGATTGACCTGCTGTTCTCGGTTGTCCGTGAGTTGACCGCGCGCGGCATGGCCGTCGTCTTCATTACCCACTTCCTCGACCAGGTATTCGAGATCGCCGACCGCGCCACGGTGTTGCGCAACGGCCGTGTCGTCGGCACGCGGAAACTGGCCGAGGTTACGCAAGGCGATATCGTGGAGCTCATGCTGGGCAGACATTTGGAAGCCGCAAAACGCGACCGCAGCCACGCGACCCCCGGCGATACAATTCTGAGCCTGAAGGGCTATGGAAAACGCGGCATGATTGAGCCGTTCGATCTGGAATTGCGGGCAGGCGAGGTCGTGGGACTTGCCGGGCTCCTGGGCTCTGGGAGAACCGAGACCTGCAAGGTCGTCTTCGGCGCCGTCACTGCGGATCAGGGCAGCGCAGAGCTGCGCGGCAAGGAGATCCGACTGACGAGCCCGCGCGGCGCAGTGGAGCACCGCTTCGGCCTGTGCCCGGAAGACCGGAAGATCGACGGCATCGTTGGCGATCTCTCGGTGCGCGAGAATATCGTCTTGTCACTGCAGGCCCGGCAGGGTTGGACCCGGCCGCTCTCACGGGCGCGGATCAACGAGCTCGTCGACGAGTACGTGCGTCTGCTAGACATCAGACTTGCCAGCCCGGACATGCCGATCCGGCTACTCTCGGGAGGAAACCAGCAAAAGGCGTTGCTGGCACGCTGGCTTGCGACCAATCCCGATGTGCTGATCCTTGACGAACCCACCCGCGGCATCGACGTGGGCGCGCATGCCGAGATCATCGAACTGATCGAGGGGCTACGAGAACAGGGCATGGCGCTGATCGTCGCCTCCTCGGAAATGGAGGAACTGGTCGCCTATTCCACCCGGGTCATGGTGCTGCGCGACCGTCGCCAGGTGCGTGAGTTGACGGGCGACGAGATCACAACCGACCGCATCGTAAAGGCAATCAGTCAGGAGGAGACGGCGGCATGATCGGGTCAACGCTCCGGCGCGTTACGCCGCAACTCCTCATTCTTGGGGTCGTGCTGCTGATGAACCTCGCGGTCTTCCCCGGTTTCTTCACCATCGAGTTTCAGAACGGCCGGCTCTTCGGCAATCTGATCGACGTTCTGAACCGCGGCGCGCCGGTGGCATTGCTCTCCATCGGCATGACGCTGGTCATCGCCACCAAAGGCATCGACCTGTCGGTGGGGGCGGTCATGGCAATCGCTGGTGCCGTCGCGGCGAGTGTCGTCACCGGGGGCGCGGGCTGGTTCACCGCGCTGCTGGCCGCACTTGCGGCGGGCCTGCTTTGCGGGCTCTGGAACGGCATTCTTGTCGCGATCTTCCGCGTGCAACCCATCGTCGCGACGTTGGTGCTGATGGTCGCCGGGCGCGGCATTGCCCAGCTCATCACCGAGGGCAAGATCATGACCTTCCTCAATGAAGGGCTGATCCACCTGGGCGCGGGCACGGTCGCGGGCGTCCCAACACCGATCCTGATCTGGCTCGCCATGGGCACGCTGGTTACGTTGATCGTCCGCCACACGGCGCTCGGGATGCTGATCGAGTCCATCGGGGTAAATGAGACTGCATCCCGGCTCGCTGGCATAAACTCCCGCGTGCTTCTGGTAACCGTCTACCTCGTCTCCGGCTTCTGCGCCGCGCTGGCCGGCGTCATTGTCGCTGCCGATATCAAGGGCGCAGACGCGAACAACGCTGGGCTCTGGATGGAACTTGACGCCATCCTTGCCGTGGTCATCGGCGGCAACTCACTGCTTGGCGGACGTTTTTCCATCGTCGCGTCACTGCTGGGCGCATTGATCATCCAGTCGGTCAACTCGGTGATCCTGCTGTCGGGGATGCCACCCGAATTCAACCTGGTGATCAAGGCGCTCATCATCATCGTCATCCTGGTGATCCAGTCGCCCACCGTGAAACACGCCCTATACCTGCTGCGCGCATCGGCCGGCTCTGCCGTACCCGACGCGAAGGAGATGGGGCGAAATGCCCCGTCGGCGAAGGAGACCCGGCCATGATGCGCTCTCCGCGGCTTCCGCTCTACATCACTCTGGCCACCTTCCTGCTGGCCTATGCGATCTGCGCCTCGCAATACCCCTCGATGCTTTCCACGCGGGTCATTGCCAACCTGTTGACAGACAATGCATTTCTCGGGATTACGGCGGTCGGCATGACGTTCGTGATCCTGTCGGGCGGGATCGACCTCTCTGTCGGCTCGGTGATCGCCTTCTCCGGTGTCTTTCTCGCGGTGATCCTGCGCGATACAAGTATCCACCCGCTTGTGGCCTTCGCTTTGCTGCTGGGCATTACCATCGCTTTCGGCGCAGCGATAGGTTCTATCATTCACTACCTGGAGATGCCGCCATTCATCGTCACTCTGGCCGGAATGTTCCTGATGCGCGGACTGGCCTACGTGCTCTCCACCGATTCAGTGCCGATCACGCATGAGTTCTACGACACGCTTCAGGGGATCTACTGGAAAGCGCCCAGCGGGGGCCGGTTCCGTCTGATCGGGGGGATCATGATCCTGTGCTACGTGGTTGCCATGCTGGTCCTGCACCGCACGCGCTTCGGGCAGAACGTCTACGCGCTCGGGGGTAATGCAGCCACCGCTCGGCTGATGGGGGTGCCTATCGCGCGTACGACCATTGGGATATATGCCATCGCCGGCGGGCTGGCCGGGCTCGCGGGCATTGTCTATTCCATTTACACCTCAGCGGGCTATTCGCTCTCCACCGTTGGCGTGGAACTCGATGCCATTGCCGCGGTCGTGATCGGGGGCACCCTGCTCACCGGTGGCTCCGGTTTCGTCGCCGGGACTTTCCTTGGTATCCTGATTATGGGATTGATACAGACTTACATCGTGTTTGACGGCACGCTGTCGAGCTGGTGGACCAAGATTGTCATTGGTGGACTGCTGTTCGCGTTCATCATGCTGCAAAAGGCTCTGGGGTGGGCGACAACGACGCGCAGAAGACCGGCTCTCGAATTCGCGACGCGATCATGAATTTCACGGCGCCCGGCGGCCTTTCGCAACGGGCGCTGAACAACACGATGCATGTGGTTGAACAACTCGGATTGGCCATTGTCGCCGGAGAGTATCCCGAAAACACGCTTGTTCCGCTCGATCCCGATCTGGAGGAAATGTTCGGTGTGTCCCGAACGGTCGTGCGTGAAGCCAAGAAAACCCTGGTCGCAAAGGGGTTACTGGAATCAAAAGCCAAGGTGGGCACACGCGTACGGCCCGCATCGGAATGGAGCATGTTTGACCCCGATGTGCTGCGCTGGCACGCATCATTGCGAAAATCCCGGAACTTCCTGGAAGAGTTGTTCGAAATCCGCCTGATATTCGAACCTGCCGCCGCGCGCCTCGTCGCGCTCCGGGCGACGCCGGAGCAACGCCGACGCCTGGAACAGCATGTCGAAAAGCTCGCCCACGCAGGCAGCCGGCGTGAGTTCGTCGCTGCCGACCTGGAATTCCACACCGATCTTCTCGGCATGACGGGCAATCGATTCATGCACTCGCTAGGCGACCTCGTGCAGACCACGCTCTTCACGCTGCTCGACCGGGAACTGCGCTCGGCTGGCGAAATGGGTGGCCCGGAGCTTCTGGAGAAACGCGCGGCAGAACACCGCGCAATCGTTACCGCCATTGCCCAACAGGATGCCCAGAGGGCGCATGACGCAATGGCCCATGTCATTCGGTCAGCAAAGCTGCGAATGGACGAATGACCGGATGCGTGACTGACAGTGTCGCCTATCGGCCGGAAACCACTCCACCCTATCCCGCAGTGTCCTGGTGACCGAACAGGACGTTCGTCGTATTGATTCCGATCTCGTCAACGGCATAACCGCCCTCCATGAGGTAGACGGTCGGCAGCCCTAGTGAACCGATCCGCCTGCCATAGTCGAAGAAATCGTCATGGGTGAGTTTGAAAAAGCTGATCGGGTCGCGCTCGTAGGTATCCACGCCAAGGGAAACGATCAGCAGATCCGGCGCGAAAGCGGAAACCCTCTCAAGTGCCTCCTGAAGCGCTGCGCACCAGAGTTCATAGGTCGCGCCCGGCGGCAGCGGATAGTTTTGTGTGAACCCCTCTCCCGCGGCCGTTCCGGTTTCCTCCGCGTGGCCCAGGAAATAGGGGAATGCCTGCAGCGGGTCACCGTGCACCGATAAGAACAGCACGTCGTCACGACCGTAGAAGATGTTCTGTGTACCGTTGCCGTGATGAAAATCGACATCGAGAATGGCGATGCGTGCCTTTCCCCGTGAGAGCGCGTGCTCAGCCGCAATGGCGGCATTGTTCAGGAAGCAGTAGCCGCCGAATTGGTCAACGGCGGCATGATGCCCGGGTGGTCGGCAGAGACCGAAGGCCGCTGTCTCGGCCCCCGTCAGCACCAGATCCGTCGCGCTCAGCGCGACATTCTTGCTTGCCAGCGCGGCAAGCCAGGTACCCGTTGTAATCGACGTCTCGGCGGCCAGCGCGTAGTAGCCGATTTTCCCGTCAATATGTTCGGGGATATGCGGCGCACCCATCGTTCGCGTCGGCCAGCATGTTGCCAGAGCCTCGCCCGCGAAACCGGCCGCAGCCCATTCCTTTGCACAGGTTGCCAAGAAATCCACGAACCCCCGATCATGCACAGCCAGGACGGGGTCCAACCCGTAGTCGTCGGGCGCGATCACCTCACCCAACCCGCGGTCCTGAACCGCGCCGAGGATGATCTCCGCACGGCGCGGGCATTCAAACGGGCTGACGATCTCACCGCCATGAATCTCCGACTGAGCGTCGCGCAGCTTGTGGTCCTCGGAATACACTGTCTTCATGGTTTGCCCCTCTATCACCGCGGGTCTGTGTCCCGGCCAAACGCATTGCGCCACGCTGGCCCACTGCTTGCCTTCCGTTTCGCCTACCTGATTGCACAGGTGCAGGCCAAGCCGTTCTGTGCCTGACTTCCGTAGCGACACTCACTCCCCGCCGAAGTTCGATCAGCAAGAATACAGGCATACTTGTATGCCAAAGCATCCCGCCGGACGCATGGCGGGTTTTCTATCGTTTTCGGGCCGGATCCGTGTCGACCCGCGATTTTTCATGTGCAGCATTGCCAACGGTCTGCTACTGGATAATTCAACATTAAACTAATTTCTGGCGATGGGAGGCCCTGCTGATGGCAGCGCGACGGACGACCAAGAAACCGAATGTCTCGAAGGAGGAACTTCTCAGTTACTATCGGGACATGCTGTTGATCCGACGCTTCGAGGAAAAAGCCGGCCAACTCTATGGGATGGGCCTTATCGGGGGCTTTTGCCACCTCTACATCGGGCAGGAAGCGGTCGTCGTCGGACTGGAAGCCGCCGCAGAAGAAGGCGACAAGCGTGTCACCTCCTACCGCGACCACGGACATATGCTGGCCTGCGGCATGGATCCAAAGGGCGTGATGGCCGAGCTGACCGGCCGTGAGGGCGGCTATTCCAAGGGCAAGGGCGGCTCGATGCACATGTTCTCCAAGGAGAAGCATTTTTACGGCGGCCACGGCATCGTAGGCGCGCAGGTCCCGATCGGAGCCGGGTTGGCTTTCGCCGACAAGTACCTCGAAAACGGCCGCGTGACGTTCACCTATTTCGGCGATGGCGCCGCGAACCAGGGGCAGGTCTACGAGACCTTCAACATGGCGGCGCTCTGGGATCTTCCTGTTATCTTCGTGGTTGAAAACAACCAGTACGCGATGGGCACGTCACAGCAACGCTCCACGTCCAGCCAGGAAATCTATGAGCGCGGGCTGGCATTTGGCATTCCCGGCGAAGCGGTCGACGGCATGGATGTGTTGGCCGTGAAAGCCGCGAGCGAGAAGGCCGTCGCGCATTGCCGGTCCGGTAAGGGCCCTTACATCCTCGAAGTGAAGACCTACCGCTATCGCGGCCATTCCATGTCCGACCCGGCCAAGTATCGTACCCGCGAAGAGGTGCAGAAAATGCGCGAGGAGCGTGACGCGATCGAAGCTGTACGCCAGCTGCTTTTGACAGGCAAACACGCCACCGAGGACGAGCTGAAGGCGATCGACAAGGAGATCAAGGACGTGGTCAACGAGGCCGCAGACTTCTCCAAGGAGAGCCCGGAGCCGGCGCTCGAGGAACTCTGGACCGACATCTACGCCGACGCCTAAGCACCAGACAGGACGGAGAATACCTATGGCAACCGAAGTACTGATGCCCGCCCTGTCGCCGACCATGGAGGAAGGCACACTGGCGAAATGGATGGTGAAGGAGGGCGACACGGTCTCCTCCGGCGACATCCTGGCAGAGATCGAGACCGATAAGGCAACGATGGAATTCGAAGCGGTCGATGAAGGGATCATCGGCAAGATTCTCGTCGCAGCGGGTAGCGAGGGGGTGAAGGTAAACACTCCGATTGCGATCATGGTGGAGGAAGGCGAAGACGCGGACGCGGTCGTAACCGCTGCACCAGTAGCTGCAGAAACCCCTGTTGCCGAAGCCCCAGCCCCGGTCGTTCCCGCGGCACCTGCGGCACCTGTCGCATCGGTGACGTTGGAGCCGGACTATCCGGACGGGACCGAACTGAAGACCCAGACAGTGCGAGAAGCGCTCCGTGACGCCATGGCCGAGGAGATGACCCGCGACGAGTCGGTCTATCTTATGGGGGAAGAAGTGGCCGAGTATCAGGGTGCCTACAAGGTCAGCCAAGGTCTACTCGACCAGTTCGGCGCCAAGCGGGTCGTAGACACGCCGATCACCGAGCACGGCTTCACCGGCGTTGCGGTCGGCTCGGCCTTCGGCGGGCTGCGCCCGATCGTGGAGTTCATGACCTTCAACTTTGCGATGCAGGCGATCGACCAAATCATCAACTCAGCCGCCAAGACGCTGTACATGTCAGGCGGCCAGATGGGCTGCCCCATCGTATTCCGGGGCCCCAACGGCGCCGCAGCCCGTGTTGCGGCCCAGCATAGCCAGGATTATGCCGCTTGGTATGCACAGATCCCCGGGCTGAAGGTCGTGCAGCCCTATTGCGCCTCCGACGCCAAGGGCCTTCTGAAATCCGCGATCCGCGATCCGAATCCGGTGATCTTTCTGGAAAACGAGATCCTCTACGGCCGCAGCTTCGATGTGCCGGTTCTTGACGACTACACGGTCCCCTTCGGTAAGGCGCGTATTTGGCGCGAAGGCACTGACGTTACCATCGTTTCCTTCGGTATTGGTATGACATACGCGCTGGAGGCTGCAGACAAACTGGCCGAGGAAGGCATCTCAGCCGAGGTGATCGACCTGCGCACCCTGCGCCCGATTGATTACGACACGCTGCTGGGTTCCGTGATGAAAACCAACCGCTGCGTGACCGTCGAAGAGGGTTTCCCGGTGGCGTCCATCGGCAACCACCTCTCGGCCTATATTATGGAAAACGCCTTCGATTATCTCGATGCGCCGGTGATCAACTGCACCGGCAAGGACGTGCCCATGCCCTATGCCGCCAACCTCGAAAAGCTCGCCCTTGTGACCACCGACGAGGTGATCGCGGCGGTGAAGCAAGTGACCTATCGCTGAGGATCCAGAGACATGCCAACAGAAATCCTGATGCCTGCCCTGTCTCCGACCATGGAGGAAGGCACGCTGGCGAAATGGCTGGTAAAGGAAGGGGATGAAGTCTCTTCCGGCGACCTGCTGGCCGAAATCGAGACCGACAAGGCGACGATGGAATTCGAAGCCGTAGATGAGGGCGTGATCGGCAAAATCCTCGTTGCCGAGGGCACCGAGGGCGTTTCCGTCAACTCGCCCATCGCGGTCCTGCTCGCCGAGGGCGAGAGCGCCGATGACATCGGCAGCACTCCGGCCGCCGCCGCGTCGGAGGCTGCGCCTGCAGCCGACGCGGGCACTGAGGCGGCCGCGCCCGCGGCCTCCGAAGCGCCCGCCACCCAGGCCCCGGCGGCTCCCGCTGCCACCGATGGCAAGCGTATCTTCGCAAGCCCCCTTGCTCGCCGCATCGCCGCGGACAAGGGCTTAGACCTGAGCCAGATCCAGGGCTCCGGCCCGCGCGGCCGTATCGTGAAGGCGGATGTGATCGACGCCACCGCCGCCCCTGCCCCAACTGCCGAGGCGCCGAAAGCCGTCGCCCCTGCCGCAGCGGCTGCACCCGCCGGCCCCACGACCGATGCCGTGCTCAAGACCTATGCCGACCGCGATTTCGAGGAGATCTCGCTCGACGGCATGCGGAAAACCGTCGCCGCCCGCCTCACCGAGGCCAAGCAGACGATCCCGCATTTCTACCTGCGCCGCGACATCAAGCTCGACGCGTTGCTCAAGTTCCGCTCCACGCTGAACAAGCAGCTGGAAGCGCGCGGTGTGAAGCTCTCGGTAAATGATTTCATCATCAAGGCCTGTGCCGTCGCACTCCAAACAGTGCCAGCAGCCAATCGAGTTTGGGCTGGAGACCGGATGCTTCAGCTCAAGCCTTCCGACGTGGCGGTGGCCGTCGCTGTCGATGGCGGACTCTTCACTCCAGTGCTGAAAGACGCCGAGATGAAATCCCTCTCCGCCCTCTCGACGGAGATGAAGGATCTGGCTACGCGCGCCCGCGACAAGAAACTCGCGCCGCATGAGTATGTCGGCGGCACATTCGCCATCTCCAATCTGGGCATGTTCGGTATCGAGAATTTCGACGCCGTTATTAATCCACCCCACGGCGCAATACTCGCCGTTGGAGCAGGTTCGAAGAAGCCCATTGTCGGCGAGGATGGTGAATTGTCGGTTGCGACCGTCATGTCGGTCACGCTCTCAGTAGATCACAGGGTCATCGACGGTGCGTTGGGCGCCGAACTGCTTCAGGCCATCGTCGAGAACCTGGAAAACCCAGTCGCGATGCTAGCCTAGGCGGGCACCGGAGATTGCGGTTCAGCCGCAATCTCCACCCCAAAGTCTCGCAAGACATCCTTTGCGGCATAACCTTCTACGCCATGCTCCGAGAACAACCACGAGCGAGCGCCGTCGCGGCCGAACTTGCTGCTGGCGTTGTCTTCGTGATTGACACCATAAAGCATGCAGGGAAACGGCACCGGGTCGATCGGTTGCCCCATTGCCGTCATGTGCCTCGACAACACCTGATGGTTCATAGGCAATGTGCAAAGGATGCGCTTGGCAGTCCGCTTGTCTGAGAAATCGACGGCGATTGCCGCACAGGATCCGCACATTTCGTGGAAAGGCATGCCGCACGAATCCAACGACAGCCGAGTCACCAGCGGCCGTTTCACGTCCCACATGTACCCGTCTTCGATGTGGTACCCTCGGCCGTTGCTATCCCGCTGCAGGAAACCACTCAAATCCGGGTGCACGATGTCGTCTGCATCCAGCAAGACAACGTAAGCTGGTCCCTCCAGTTGATCTACCATCGCACGTGCACCAATACGATGCTTCGCCTGCTTGTCGATGCCCTGAATTCGTTGCAGTTTTTCCGGTGCTTGGATGAAGTGGAGAGCTTTCTGGCACGACACGCCTTCCGGCAGGTCTTGCCCACACAAGAACACGCTTACGCGGTCAGCAGTCTGCCGGCCGACGCTGTCAAGCGTCGCTTGCAACCTGCGTGCAACGCCTTCCCAATCAGATGCATCCTTCCGCCCGATCAACTTGATCAGAAAGACTATCTGTACATTCCCACCATCGATACCACCTGAGGAAATTCGCCGGTGGACAAATGCAAATGGTCTCTGCACGCGGTTCAACCACCAGTACGGATCGCGCAATCTCCGCCCGCGTTCAGTCAGCGAAACCATGTCACTCCGACGACGGGTCCGCGAGCATGTGATCCATGGATACGGAGGGTTGCGGACAATTCACTTCACCCACGACGCGTGCGGGCACGCCGGCGACCGTTAACTTCGGCGCCACCGGTTCCAATACCACTGATCCCGCAGCCACGCGGCTGCAATCGCCGATGGTGATATTTCCTAGAATCTTGGCTCCTGCTCCGATCAACACGCCATTGCCGACCTTGGGGTGCCGATCGCCGTCCTCCTTGCCAGTACCCCCAAGGGTCACGGAGTGCAGCATCGACACATCGTTCCCAACAACTGCCGTTTCGCCAATGACAATCGAATGCGCATGGTCGATCATAACGCCACGGCCAATTCGTGCCGCCGGATGGATGTCCACCCCGAAGGTCTCGGACACCCGCATTTGGACGAAATATGCAAAGTCTCGACGGCCCTGTCGCCACAACCAGTTCCCGATCCGATAGGCTTGGATCGCTTGATAGCCCTTAAAGAAGAGAATTGGTTGAAGGAAACGATGGCATGCGGGGTCACGGTCGAATGTCGCGACCAAGTCCGCCCGCGCAGCCGCTCCAAGTTCCGGATCAGCGGCATAGGCCTCATCCCCAATTTCACGCAGAATCTGTTCCGACATTTCGCCGGACGCGAGCTTCAAAGACATTCTGTAAGCCAGCGCCCGCTCAAGTGTCGGGTGGTGCAGGAGGCTCGAGTGAACCAGGCCACCAAGTAGTGGCTCGGCCGCTATCGCCTCCTCTCCTTCACGTGTGATCCGGTCCCAAACCGGGTCCAGAGTCGATATCCGTTTCTTGGTCTCAGCCATTTCAGCGCCTCCCGTTCGAACCGGCGTCGCTCTAATCTAAGGCCATCTCGCCAACCGTGAAACCCTCAAACACGGAAAGTTGGGGGCGCCATCCCACGTCTGCTCCGTCATTCAGGCAGGGTGATGCGATAAAGGTGTAGCGCCAATCGCAGTTGCCCACCCGTCAGCGTTCCGCCGTCCGGCGAAATGCGTACAGGGGTATCTGCGTAAAAGGTCGTCGGCTGCGAGAGAATACCAGTACAATAGGATCCGACCGAAAGCCCCATACCGCTGCCGAAAGTCGCCCCAGCCCCGGCAACTCCAAGGCGCCAACTCGGCAGAGTTCCCTCCAATGCGCTTGTCACGCGGGCCGAACACGCGAACACCATTGCATTCGCGGGAATGGTGAGGTTCGTGTCCTGTCCATTTCCAGCGGTGAGCGTGTAATCAGCCCCCACGACATCGAAGCGGGAAGACGAACCCGAGTTGTTTCCCGCGATCCATCCGGTCTGCCACTCACCGCTAACGAAGATCGCAGTACAGTGCTCGTCCTCAAGCCAGGCTCGCCATCCCGCCAGAGGTTGAACGAATATCCATCCGCCGTTCGACCCGATAGCGACCTTGCCGTCTTGGCCCAACCAGTCGTCGGTAGCACCCGCCGCCACGGCGTAGCAGTCGCCTCCGACAACGGCACCAGTTGGTGGCTCTGCAAGGCTTCGCGATTTGAGTCGCATTTGCGTTAAACCGTCTAGACGGATCAGCGCTTCGTTTACCGTCACATGTTTTTGTGCCTGAGCAGGCTGCAACAACGGAAGAGTCAAAGATGGGGTTTCACTCATCGATTTCTAAGCTCCTGAAAGCACCCGCACCAAAGCGGTTCGAGATTTGGGCGACCCGCACCGTGAAAACGCCGGTGCAACCGTCGGATTGGCGGTCAGCAAGCGCATAGGTCCAGGATGGTTCCGTGGTGACAGTTTCTCGCATCAACTCGCCGCCACAAATCACTTGAATCGCGTAGCGCTCGAACTCTTCCCCCAACGGGACCTCGAAGGTTTGCCAATTATCTCCGTCGATCCGAGTTCGCCGGATCCATTCGAAGCGAATGACGTCCCCGTCCGAAACGCTTTTGAGGTGAGCCGGCGCATAGGGCCTTAGCCCGACCCCGTCGAATGCGGCGACGGTATGGGTGTATGATGTGTGGTCAAATGACCTTGACGAAGGACCTATGCGATAGTGCCGTTCAAGTCCGCGGGTCGCCTCGAGCATTTCGATCTGTTGTGGCGCACCGTCCAGAAGGACGACAATACTCCCGGCGGGCCAGACATCTGGGACCACGCCATCAGTCCCCGCCTGGCCGCGCAACCGTCCACTAATCTCGTAGGTGTCGGTATCGACAAGTTCCGCTTTCGAAAACTGGAAGACTTCCCAGTCCCCACCAACCTCACTCCCAATTGCGGCAGCGTTCGCACCGTTCAACATCGTTTCTTCAGTTACGGCCGATATATACCCAGAACCAAATCGAATCCGTAGCGGTGCACCGCGGTCTATGACACCCGGATCAGCCTTCGGCAGCGCGGTTTCGGTAACTCCAATCGTCGACCGAGAGTCAACGATACGGTTAAGCTCGTACCCGTCGTCTTCAGGCGAGGAATAGACGGCAATACTGCCCGGCCACGGGCGTGCAGTCACGGCCACATAAGGGGCCGCTGGTTGCTCGGTACCGGACAAAAGCGGAAGATCCATCAACACCGAGTAGGTAGGCATTGGTGCCAGATAAGGCTTGATTCGCAGATCATCTGAAATATCGGGCGCTGGCCGGTAAACCCCAGGTTCTATCCTCGAACCTGCGATTTTCAGAGTGTCGCCGGTGTCGACACGATCAACCCGAAAACGTGAAACCGCGTTGTTGTGCTGTATACCGACGACGTCGCCAGCCACGACATCTCGACGGGATGGAGGAAGAGCGGCGTGGATAGTATCTCTTGCGACACGCGACTCAGCCAACCATCGCTCTGCAACCTTCTGGCCTTCAGCCGACGTGAGCGACATTTCCAGTTCGGCGGCCGACACGACAGGGCTCGTTTCATCGGGGAAAATCGCCTCGGATGAACGTGTCTCGAAATCTCCGTCGGCTAGAACGTGGTTCAACCGGATCCGACCGGCCATTTCAGCGTCCGGAGCGCGATTCTCCTCAACAAGCCCGCCAAGTTCCGACGTCACGGCAAGTAGTGAAGTATCTATCGCGGAGTCGACAGTTCCATCGCGGGAATGAAAGTGTAAAATGCCCTCTCGCTCGCTCGCATCGAAACCATGCGCAAGCATCAATGGTTGCAAGGCCGAACGCGCGTCAGAAACCTCTCTGACCGCGTAGCCACGAACCAACCCGTTCAACCCCTCCACGTCCACATCCAAGACACCTGACCGCACGCAAATGTCTGCAACGACAGCAGCGAGAGATTCAGATGTCGTCCGGCCGTTTAGCCAATGGCCGGTCACGTAGTTTTCGCCATCTCCCCAGATGGCATCGTTCGCCGGAAAGCTTGGATAGGGGCGGGCATCCCACGCCCAAACATGTGCCCGGCCCATATCGATCATTTGGCCGCTATACACGGACGACGCAGGATTGTTTTGCGGATCACTCCAAAACGAATGCAGCGCCCGGAGGTACTGCGCCTGTATCAAATCGTCCCGTGTGCCTGACGAGAAATATGGCAGGCTCGATTCTGACGACTTGGGATCCAGGAATTTGTTGGGTTGGTTGGTCCCCTTGTCGATCGCCGAGCATCCCAACTCGGTAAACCAAATCGGTTTGCTTTCCGGCACCCACGCAGTCGACGCCGGCTGCCGCACACCGGCGATCCTCTCGTGGTGCGCGTGTTTCCACCAGTTCAGAATGTCCTTGTAGCGGAACACCCACGGCTCGCCATGGGTACCGTCTCCAATGGGAAGGCGCTCTTGGGAGTCTCGTCCGTCCTGATCGGCGTAGTACCAATCGTACCCTTCGCCACCCGCTACATTGCTCTTTAAGTAGTCAATGTCGTAGATCGACTTCCAATCTGCGTCAGCATGATCAGGTCCATCACGCCAATCAGACAGCGGCATGTAGTTGTCAATACCAACAAAATCGATATCCGAATGTGCCCAGAGAGGATCGAGGTGGAAAAAAACATCACCCGATCCGTCTTGCGGATGATAGCCGAAGTACTCGCTCCAATCCGCTCCATAGCCGATCTTGGTATCCGCACCAAGGATCGCGCGAACATCCTCTGCTAAAGCCACTAGCTCCGCCACCGCGGGAAACGAGTCATCCGCACCGCGGATTTGCGTCAGACTCCGCATTTCGGAGCCGATGCAAAATGCGTCCACACCTCCGGCCGCCGCGCAAAGATGCGCGTAGTGCAGAATGAACCTACGATACGTCCAACCATCCGATCCGCTAAAGCCGACAGTATTTTCGACCCCGGTGAATTCTGCGACTTCGGCGTTCCCGAAGAACGCAGCAACTTCGGTTTCGGCCACCTCGGTTCCGTCCGGGCTTCCACCCAATCCTGGTGCCAGAGATGTGGTGATCCTACCGCGCCACGGAAGCGCGGATTGGCCCACGTTTCCAGTCCATGGATCTGGAAGCGTATTGTCGGCCAATTGGTCCATCAAGATGAACGGATAGAAAGTTATAGACTTGCCAGCCTCTCGCAGCGCCTTGATCGCTTCGACAACGGACTGATCCGTCGGTGTACCGCCGTAGATTGGGCGTCCGTCGACAACGGGGACACTTTCGGCGCCGGTACGGTCCAGTCCGCCTACGCTCCATGCCATGCGATTCCCGTCTGGCTCGTGCTTTTCGACCTTGGGTTTCAGGGAGCACGAACCGCATCGCAAATCGTCGCCAAACCAGGAAACGACCAACGAAACAGCCTCACATCTCGGGAGCTCTTCGTTCAGTTGCTCTAGCGATGTGGCGAAGTCTGTCAGTCCACTCGGCGAGTTGACGTTGGCAGACGCGACCCACCCGTATCCGTTATCGTATTCCACAGGAGTCGTTGCGAGCGCGTATTCACCTGTACCTGGAATCAACGCGACAGCACCAATCAACGAAGAAAGACTCGTCGCACCCTCGGGGACATTCCCAGGATCACACGCACGAATAACCTCGAACGAAAACTGAGGAACACGGTTGCCGTATCGCGCTAGTCCCAGATCTTCGAAAACGACATAGGCAATTCCGCGATACGCGGGCACGTTTCCCGTACCTTCAACAGCTTCCATCTTGGGGTCCGGCATCTGGTCCGCCGTCCCGGTATAGATGCGCATGTTGAGATCTTGCGGCTCAACCTCGATACCGTCCGCCCATACTCGACCAAGGCGCAAGATCTCGCCTTCACAAAGCGCAACGGCAATACTGACCGAGTAGCTGTAAGTTGTGGTCGTCGTCCCGCCACCACCACCTTTGCCACCCTGCGTCCGGTTTTTTTTCTTTTCAAGGAACTTGGACGACCAGATCACTTGCCCGCCAAGGCGCATGCGACCGTAGACTTGGCCAATTGCGGTCCCTTCGCTTGCTCCCGTCAGACGAAAGCGTTCCAGGCGTCCTGTCTCGACGACTTCGCTGCCACCCCCCAGCAAACGCTGATCGACGACGCGCCCGAGCGTCGCGCCAATCGCACGTCCGATAACCGCCGTGGTTATCCCGAAGGCGGATCCACCAAATGCACCACCGACAGCCGCACCTGCTGCACCGAGTATAAGGGTCGCCATCACCGAACTCCTTTCGGGAATGCGAAACGTGCAACGATCCGTCGTTGCCAGGCTTGTGTCAGCGCGCTTTCGACCACTCGATGCCCGCTATATGCATGAATGAAACTCGGGCATGCGTTCCGTTCGGCCGCAATTCCCAGATGTTTCGCAACGGCACCTTTGCGCATGCGAAACAGCACGACCTCGCCCGGTGCGGGCATGCCGGCCATTTCGACTTCCGATAGATGTCTGCCTGCGGCCTGCCACAGCCGCTCCTCTCCAGCCGCCTCCATCCAGTCCGGAGTGTAGGTCGGCACCAACTCGGGCTCGCCGCCGAAAAGCTCCCGCCAAATGCCACGCACAAGCCCCAGACAATCAGCCCCGGCTCCGCGCACGGACGCCTGATGGCAATAGGGCGTGCCAATCCATTTGCGTGCGATCTCAACGACCAACTGGTTTTTGACTGGTGGCAAATGGTCCGTCGCAACAACCTCACCCATTGCGGCTTCCTCCGTCGTTGTCATCGGCCTTTGTGGGATAGGCGGTTAGCCAGTCAGCTCCCGGGATGTCAGGGAAACCGCGAAAATTCAGAATGTTATCGAACTTCTTCGCGCATGTATCGGCACGCTTGTCGCACCCTGGCTCCAACCGGATCGTGTCGCCAGCGGATAGCTTTGATCGAAGTTCCTGCCACAGCTCGAGGTTACGCGTCGCACCATCAATCTGATCACGCTTTATCAGTGCGACAGTTCCTGCCGCCATTCCATCAGCTACGACGATCCGTCCACGGTTGTACCACCCCTCAGCTCTGATACCATCGTCAGGCACTTGCACAACAATCCGTTCTACAACTGCCAGGACCTCCGT
Source organism: Tropicimonas marinistellae (assembly GCF_001509585.1). Lineage (GTDB taxonomy): Bacteria > Pseudomonadota > Alphaproteobacteria > Rhodobacterales > Rhodobacteraceae > Tropicimonas > Tropicimonas marinistellae. The sequence continues at coordinate 166,426 of NZ_LNCI01000009.1, forward strand.
CTCTTGCGCGAAACCGGACGAATCCAGGTCGAACTGACAACGACTATCGCCAAGCACCGCCGAACAAACTGATTGGTACACATGACCCTGCGGTTGGTTCAGATCCTCGGTCAAACCGCGCAACTCGGACCTGAATGCGTCCCCCGATCGCGTGATCTCTCCGAGTGATCCTTTGAACTGTACGAGCCGCTGAGTTGGATCGTGCCAATTCACCAACCAGGACGTGACGTCCGCGCCATCGTACTTTCCGGCTTCGATATCCTCTTCTGAAATCGCTGCCGCGCTCAGCGCGCCTGCCGCCTCGGAGTTATCGACAGCGAGACCGGTGGTTTGCTCAAGCGCCGAGGCCGTGAAGCCGGAAGAGGCTGCAAAAAGCGTACCATCGAACTCCACGTCCACATCGTGATCGGTGAACCCCAGGGTCATCCCGTCCTTGCGCACCACTCGCCAGCATCGGCAAACCGTGGTGCTCCCTTCGCCCAGATGGGACAGTAGCGCCTGCCCGGATGCACTGAATTTGGCCATCAGACGCGCACCTCCAGAACGGGAACATCGGGGATTTCGCCCGCTTCGAAGGCAACCGCGGAAATGCTGATGGCATCCGTGTCGAACCGAACGGGCACGTCGAATTCATAGCCAGCCGTGACCGCAATCCCCGCAGACGGAGCCGAAGCAAGGGACACGAGTCCGGTTGTCGGATCAACTTCCCAATCCGAGCCTTCGGACAGCACGGCACCGTCTACTGCGACCGCAACCGTGTTAGCGACAGGTTTTCGGATCGGGCGGGAATACTCATGGTTTCCAGACGAATACAGCCGACACAACTGGAACTCGGTCGTGCTGCCGTCCCCAGTGCCAATACGTTGATCCTGCGCGCCAATCGCCTGCGATGGCAGGCATGACTTGTAATCCGCCCAGTCTTTCCAGCGGAACCCGTAGAGTTGTCCTCGCCGGGCTTCGAAGAAGGCGATCAACGCCTGCAAATCGTCCAGCGAGCGCACGCCAACGCCGGCATCGTACCGGCGGCGAGAGTGCTCCCAAGGCGTGTTGCGTTCTTCGAAACCGTTCGCAAGCGTCACAATCTCCGTACGACGCTCCGGCCCGCCCACCGAGCCAAAGCTCAAGGCAGCCGGAAACCTGACTTCGTGAAAGCCCATGTCCGATACTCCTGCGTTGCACTACCGATTGCGTTGCCCGCGTCCGAGCGCGCGTCCAACCTGCGCGGCGATCTGCGTCTGGCTCTTTCGAAAGCCCTCTGCGTCAGGCGTGCTGATGTTCATGACGACCTGGATCGGTCTGGACGCAGCACCTTCAGCACGTACGCCCAACGATCCGTCGGCGCCCCGCGTCAGCGGCATGATTGCTTCGGGCCCCGCTTCGCCCATCAACCCGGTCCCATTTCGCATTGGGAACGTCGTCGGACTCGCGACAACGCCACCCTTGGCGAACGGCATCACGCGCCCCTGGCTGAAACTCGCACCGTTGGAAAAGGCCGCGGCACCGAGGCCGGCTATGCCACTGGCGATCATGTCGCCCACCTGGCTTGTGACCGGCTTGACCGCAGCAGAATATGTCGCGTTCACAATCGATTGCGCGACGGTTTTCAGCGCGTCAGAAGCCTTCATACTGTCAAACGTCAACCCGTCGAAGGCACGCCTCAACCCGCCACCGATTGTCGTCGAAAGTGAGCCAACGCTAGCGCTTGTTCGGGTGATGCTCTCCTGCATTTTCCGAAGCTCACTGTCAAAGATCGCCACAAGCGACCCCGCGCCATCCAAATTCGTTTCCAGGGCCTCGATCTGTGCATCGAGTGCCTCCACATCATCCGGGTCGAGCGCCATGGCTGCCCCCTTTCTCAATATCGGGATAGGCGCGCGCGAGCTCCTCGAGCCGCGCACGCGTAATCGGTGCCTGGGTCGTTTCCATTCCCAGCATCACCAACAATTCCACAGGGGTCAGTCGCCAGAATACTTCTGGGGCGAGCCCGAGTTGGCATAACCCCAACCGCATTAAGCCAGCCCAATCCATCGGCTTATCGGGCACTGTCGGGCAGAGAGAAGGCCCGGCCGAGCAACTGCGCTGCCACCTTGGCCGCTTCCGCCGGTCCATCACCAATCTCTGTTGTCCGAAGGTCTTCCGTGCGCCCGGTCCAACCGCCGCCGCGCAACCCAGCGACAATCAGAGCGAGCACGTCACGCGCCGAAAAGCGCCCGGCCTCGAATCGTTCCACGAGGTCGATCAGCGATCCCTCCGAAAGCGTGTCCTCCAGTTCGGCCAACGCCCCAAGCGTCAGCTTGCATTGATACGGAACGCCATCGAGGGTCAGCGACACTTCCCCGGTCCAAGGGTTTGCCATCGCCTACAGCGCCGAGAACAGAAGCGGACCGGCCGACGCCAGGGACATCTCGTATGTCGCCTCGCCGTCGTGGCTGCCGGAATACTCCAAGGTTGTAATCTGGAACGCGCCCTCAACCGTCCCAAAGTCCGGGATCACGACCTGGAAGACAGGCGTCTCTGCCGAAAAGAAAGCAGACCGTGCCCTTTCGTCGGTCTCTTCGTCCTTGAAGACACCGGATCCGCTGATGGACGCACTCCGCATTCCGGCACCCGACATCAGCTCGCGCCATCCGCCCTGGCTCTCCAGACTCGTCACATCAATCGTGTCGGCGTTGAAACTGATCCGCGTCGCTCGCAGGCCCGCGGCCGTCTGGAACTCGCCGCTGCCTGTCATGTCGATCTTGACTAGAAGGTCTTTGCCCGCCTGTGCACTCATGGCCGATCTCCGCTATCCCGTGATTTCCGTTGAAACTCAATCATCCTCGACCAGCGCCTCGAAACGCAGATCAATGCGCCGCTTGGTGCCAGCACCAACGCGCTGTGCGGTCGCTTTCAAGAACCGCATCTGAACGATACGGCCGCGCCCGAGAGTTGGCGCGGCACCATGCAGGGCGTCGGAAACGGCAACGGCCACATCCTTCGCCGCTAGGAATCCGCCACTCTCCGCCACGACACTCACCGTGAACCGATGTTTGGCACCCTCGCCCGTCTTGTCGCCCGCCGGCGTGACCGTCTCCGGGCCGAGGCTGATGTAGAGGGCGGGGACAGCTCCGGTCGGCACGGCGTCGTAGATTTCCGCGTCGACGAGCCCGGAAAGGGTGCTGTCTGCTTGAAGGTGCTGGTATATCGCCGATTGTAGCGCCGCCGCCGTTCCGTAGCTCATGCCGAAACCTCCTCTTCCCTCGTGAAGCAGGTCAGGTAGCGGCCGCGCACGTCCGCATCGGCGACAGCCAGTATCCGGAATACACGGCTCCCCTCCCGGAAACGCTGATCGGCCTTCGGCCGACTCGCCGCACCGGGCGGTGCAGAACGAACCGTGATACGGTACGGCACCGTCGAAAGCGTGAGGAATTCCTCCTCGGTCTCCTTGCCCGTGCCAGCCTTGACCTCTGCCCAAAGCGTGCCGAGAACAGACCAGGACTCGACAAAGCCGCCCGCGCCGTCAGGCACCCGCTCCAGCGCCTCGAGCGTCAGCTTGCGCGTTAGTTCCGGCTGCGCGGTGCTCATCTCGCACCCCCACCGACAAGCCGGACGTTCCGCCAACGGTCGACCAGCGAAGACACGCCGTAGGGCATGACTGCGCCACCGACCCGCATCTCGTGCCGGTACTCGAAGTAGTAGGCCGCCAGTAGCATCACCGCCTGCGCAAGATCCGCCGGCACATCGGCCCAGGCCGGACCGAAGCCCGCCGTGAAGTCTATGGAAATGGACCCTTGCGGCGGGATGGTCGGCAGTCGGCTACCGCGCGCCATCAGCACCGGGCGATGGGTATCCTGCTGCAACCGGTACTTCGAGGTATCGACAAGGCTCTCCCAGTCCAGGCAGTCGGTGATCCTCACTGCCGTGATCTCGCTCACAGGTGCCACCGGAAGCACCTGCGCTCGCCCGTCGCGCCAGGCTGTCAGGGAAAACGTGAAGGTCCGCTCCAGCAGCACTTTCCCGGTCCACGCTTCCACGGCCGCGATGGACGCACGCAGGAATGTCTCCAGCAGGCTGTCCTCGCCCCCCTCATCGGCAAACCCGGTGCCCAGGCGCAAATGGTCTCTGAAATCCGCAACCGGCAGTGCTGCCGCAGGCGCTGTGGTCTGCTCGACTAGCATCATTCATCTCTCCGAATGTTCTGCCCCTCAAAAGGTGGACTTGGCAGGCGCGCACCCCGCATTGCTCGGACGGAGGGGAGCAGCTGGTCAACGCGGTGAATCACTTCACGGCACGCACCCGCCGGCGGATTCGACCGTGAGGGGCCGAAACCGCCATTCCCGGGAGGCGTTAGCTCGCCGAGAATTTCAGCACCTTGATTGCGGCGAAATCGCTCACGTCGCCGCCCACGCGCTTGGTGGCATAGAACAGCACGTGGGGCTTGGCCGAGAACGGGTCGCGAAGCACCCGAAGGTCCGGACGCTCGGCAACGGTGTAACCGGCCGAGAAATCACCGAACGCGATGGAGGCGGAGCCGGTGGCAATGTCCGGCATGTCCTCGGCAATCATCACCGGGTAGCCGAGCAAGCGGGCCGGCTCGCCGGCCGAAAGTCCGTCGGACCACAGGAAGCGGCCGTCGCCGTCCTTCAGTTTCCGCACCGTGCCCGCGGTTTTGGAGTTCATGACAAAGGTCGCGCCCGCGCGGTATTCGGCGCCAAGCGAATAGACCAGGTCGATCAAGCAGTCCGCGCCGGAAAACCCGCCGTCCGCGCCCGACGCCACGTACCCGATATTGCCCCAGCTCCAGCTGTCGTTGTCGACCGTTGGATGCGTCAGGAAACCCGTGGGCTTGTCGACGCCGTCGCCATTGACGAAGGCTGCGGCCTCCGCGCGGGCAAACTTGTCTGCGATGCGGCCGGCGAGCCAGCCGTCGATGTCGAAGGCGCTGTCGTCGAGGAGCCGCTGGCTGGCCTTCGGCAGCGCCGAAAGCTCGTGCAGCGGGATGGTGATCCGCTCGATTTGCGGCGTATCGGTTTCGATGGACGAGCCGGTCTCGGTCGCCCATCCGGACCCGAGCTCACCGTGATCCATCAGAACATCGAACGACGTTGCCTCGACCGACACCACATTGGCGATCGAACGGATCGAGGCGTTCGACATCAGAACGCTCTTGATGGTTTCGGAGGTTTCGGGGTCCACCAGGTAGCCGCCGTCGGCCGCGACCGCCGTCGAGAGCGCTTTGCCCTCCAGTTCCAGGCCGCGCAGCGCGTCGTCGTCACCGGACCGCAGATAGGCTTCGAACGCCTTCTGGTGCGGGGCTCCCCCGGCCTCGGTCTGGGTGGCAAGCGCCGGGCGTCCGGCAATCATGGTTTTCCGATCCAGCATGGTCAGTCGCTCTTCCTGCTTGTGAATTCTGTTCTTTACGTCGGCCTGAAAGGTTCTGAAATCACTCAGAAAACCTGCCATGGCCTCCTTGAAATCGGGCAATTCCTGCCCGGCCCGAGCCTTCGTCTCGGCTGTGCTCATCGCATGGGTCCTTCCTAAATGGGCTAGGGGGAGGTCCGGCGGCTACTCTGCCGCCATGTCGCGGCGGGCCGCCTCCAGCGCCTCCGCCAGCTCGCGCATCAGGCCGGTCTCGGGGCTCTCCCCCTTGGCACCCACCCGCGCTTCGGGAAGCATCGGAAAGGTCACGAGCGACACTTCCCAAAGCTCCAGATCGTGCAGGAGCCGCTGGCCCCTTGCATCCTTCTCGGCCCGCTTGGTGCGGTAGCCGATTGACAACCCGTCGATGGCGCCCGCGTCTATCAGCGCTGCCGCCTCCCGGCCCTTTCCGACCTCGGTCAGAATGCGGCCTTTCACGTAGAGCCCGCGCGCATCTTCCCGAACCTCGTCCCATACGCCGATGGGTTGCGCGGGATCATGCTGCCAAAGCATCTTCACCCGCCGGTCAGCCGCCTCCAGAGCCTTCAGCGACTCCGCATAGGCGCCGGGCTGTACCACGTCGCCGCCTTGGTCCGTCTTGCCGAAAAACGAGGCGTACCCCTCGATCACGGCGCCATCCTTCACCGTCAGCGCCGCTTCGAACTGACAGAATTTTCGCTCCAGTCCGGAGCCGAACGTCTGATCCATATCTCGATCCTCTCTCTTGCCTCAGGCGCCGCCTTCCACGAGCGGAGGAAGGCCCAGAAGGGTGCGCTTCTCCGCGTCGGTCAGAAACGTCGCTGCACCCACACGCGCCCATTGCGCTTCCCGCTCGACACTGAGAGCCGGGATCTGATCCAGGTCCGGCGCCAGCGCGATCGACTCGTCCTGGAACCGGGAGAGCCAATCGGCGATCGTCGCCGCCACGCGGCTCGCCAGCGGCAGAACGGTCAGGCGGTAAAACGCCCGGTTCGCCTCCTGGTAATTCGCGTAGGTCAGGTCTCCGGGGATCCCCAGCATCATCGGCGGCACGCCGAAAGCCGTTGCGATCTCTCGCGCCGCGTCCGACTTGGTTTGCTGGAACTCCATGTCGGAAGGGGAGAACCCCATGGGCTTCCAGTCGAGCCCGCCCTCCAGCAGCATCGGCCGGCCCGCATTCCGGGCGCCTTGGTGATGCATCTCCATTTCGCTGAGCAGGCGGTCGTATTGATCGGCCGTGAGCGTGCCGGGCCCACCATCCGAACTCTTGTAGACAATCGCGCCCGAGGGACGCGCCGCATTGTCGAGCAGCGCCTTTGACCAACGCGACGCGCTGTTGTGCACGTCAATCGCCGTGGCCGCCGCCTGCATGGGCGACAGGCCGTAGTGGTCGTCCTGCGGGTGGAAACTGCGGATGTGACAGATCGGCGGAACCTCTGCCCTCATGTCGAACCGGTGTTTCCGCCCGCCCACGGAATACTCGTAGGCTACGGGCCAGCCATCCGACCCGGGGACGATGTCCATCCGGTCGCTGCGCAGGACATGAAGCTCGAATGGCAACGCGCCGTCTCCGACCGCTTCGATATAGCCGTTTCCGGACAGGAGGATCTGCCCGTAGAGCGCCTCCAGCAAATCCGCCCGCCCCTGCGCCGCATTCGGACGCGACAGCAAGGACAAGACCGGATGCACCTCGTACCGCCGGGCCCCGTCCTGGCAGATCAGCGGCACGGCCGCCGCGGCCTCCGCGATCAGCTTCACGCAGCGAAAACCGACGGGATTGCCGGTGAACCCGGTTTTGGTCAGCGAGACCGTATCGCGCGGCGACCAGACCACGCGCCCGGAACCCTGCCAGGCAACCACCGGCCCCGTGGCCGATGCCTTTCGTTCCGGCGGCCGGGGTGTCTCGGTCGCGTCGCCGGACCGTCGCAGGAAATCCAGTACCATGCGCCATTGCTCCTTGTTCCATGTTTCCCACGGGGCACGGCGCCCCGGCGTCATCGGCCCGGCCCCCTGCCAGTCGGCAGGGGGCGGGCACACCGAGAGAGGGCACGCCCCTCACCAAGGCGCGCCTCGCTCTCTCGTCTGTCTCGTGTCAGTAGATCCCGGCGCTCAAAGCGTCCGTACCCGGGGCCGGCGGAATTGCCCGGCCGGCCCGATCATCAACTCGGTCATCGCCCAGACCAACGCGTCCAGCCTGTCCGGCGAGCCCCGCCCGTCATAGCCGCGGGTCGTCATCCGGCACATCTGGTCTTCCAGATCGCCCATATCCCGCAGGTGCCGAACCCTGCCCTGCTCGTAGAGCGCCGCCACAGGTTCCGCCCGGGCGGCCTTGCCCTTCTGGGCCCGCACCGCCTTGAATGGCAGCATCGGGTCGATCTGGTTCAATACCGATTGGACCATTTCGCCGCCCTGGTTCACCTCCGCGACCAACCTGTCCGCCCCGTGCCGTTCCAGTGCCGCCACCGCCGCATGTGCCCAGGCCGAGGGCGATGCGGCCGATACTGAGGCGTCCTCCAGCACCCAGGCCACCCAATCCTTCGGATCGCCCCTGGTTTCCGCACCGACAACGACAATGCCGCATTCGTCCGAACCGGCATGTCCCGTCACCGGCGGGTCGATGGCAACAACGATCCGGTCCAGCTCCGGGGCCGCGTCGCGGCGCGCGTTCTCGATCAGGGCAGAGGTCCAGAGCGCGCCGTCGGTGTCCTCCACCAAAACGCCTTCCAACTCCTGCCGCCCAAGGCTGGTACCACCGTATCTTGCCTGCACCTCCGAGAGGAAACTCTCCGCCAGGTTGGCCCGGTTCGCTTCCGTCGACGCCGAGGTCACCACCGTCGATTCCCGTTTCAGCAAATCCTTCAGGATCTGCACATTCCGCGGTGTCGTGGTCACGCATTGCTGCGGGTTCTCGCCAAGCCGGAGCCCGAACTGGAGCATCGACCACGTCTCTTCCGCCTTTTTCCACTTCGCCAGCTCGTCCACCCAGGCGCAGTCGAACTGCGGCCCCCGCAAGCTCTCAGGCTCATGCGCCGAGAAAACCTGTGCCACCGCGCCGTTGGGCCAGAGCAACCGCTTCCGCCCCGCCTGCCACTCCGGAACACGGTCGGGCGGCGAACAGGCGAGAATTCCGCTGTCGCCGAAGATCATCACTTCGCGAACCTGCTCGATCGTCTCGCCCACCAGCGCAATACGGCTTGCGATACCGGGGTCCTGTGGGCGCGCGCCTTCGACCCTGGAACGCACCCACTCCGAGCCGGCGCGGGTCTTCCCCGCGCCGCGCCCGCCCAGGATCACCCAGGTCTTCCAATCCCCCGCCGGCGGGAGTTGATGCGGCATTGCCCAGAACTCGAAGAGCCAGGGCAACGCGCACAACGCCTCCCGGCTCAGGCCCTCAAGAAACGCCGCCTGCACCTCGGGCGGCTCGGAGGCGAGCAATTCGGCTCCCGATCTCATCGCGGGCCGCGGCAAGGTCGAAAGCCTGCTGGTGAACATTCCCGACGAGCTTTCGGCGAAGATCTTCGACATTGCGCGCCTCTTCCATCATGGTGACCGAAGCCTTCCGGAGCTCCGAGAGAACCCCCTGCAGCTTCTTTGCCCGCTCGGTCTTCCCCCGACCGATCTCTTCAATAATATCCGTCAGCTCCTTGGAGCCGCTGCGATAGAGCGTGACGGCCTGATCAAAATACTGGCCGGTTTCGTCTCCCGATGTCTCGGGGCCAAAGGGTTTATCCATTCTATGAACCTGCTCTTTCTCATGCCTCCGCACGAGCGAAACGAAAAAGCGCCGGGACCATCGGTCCGGCGCTTGCCCACTTCTTCCAGCTTGACCTGTTTCTACTTTAGACCGTTCGGAGAGTCAAGCTCGATGGCTCACTCGCGACCTGAACGGCGCACGCCAGGTTACTGTTTTTTAACCTTTTCCCTACTGGTTCGCGCGCTCCGCCTCGATCTCGCGCCAGCGTTGCACATTGCGGTTGTGCTCCGTCAACGTGGCGGCGAAAGCGTGCCCGCCGGTGCCATCGGCCACGAAGAAAAGGTAATCGGTATCGGCCGGGTTGAGCGTCGCCGCGAGGGACTCGCGCCCCGGATTCGCAATCGGCGTCGGCGGCAGTCCGGGAATCACATAGGTGTTGTAGGCCGTCGCCCCGCGCAGCTCGCTCTGGCGGATGCCGCGGCCCAGCGGTCCCTTGCCCTCGGTGATTCCATAGATCACCGTCGGGTCGGTCTGCAGCCGCATGCCGTCGTTGAGTCGATTCACAAACACGCTCGCCACCAGCGGGCGCTCCTCGGCCACGCCGGTTTCCTTTTCCACGATAGAGGCCAGTGTCAGCGCTTCCTCCGGCGTCTCCAGCGGCAACCCGGGGGCACGCGCCGCCCAGAGGTCGCTCAGGATGGCCGCCTGCCGCGTTTCCATCTCCTGCACGAGCGACGCCCGGTCCGCCCCGTTCGGCGTCTCGTAGCTGTCGGGTGCCAGGCTCCCCTCCGCCGGAACCGCCGCCACCTCCCCGCTCAGGAACGGCGCCTGTTTCAGTTCCTCGACCACCTGCCAGCTTGTCACGCCCTCGGCGAGCGTCACGCGGAACCGGGTGCTCGGGTTCGCCATGATCGCGTCCAGCCCGTCAGGCGCGGCCTCCTCGCCCGGGCTGAAGCTGGCCAGTTCCACGTATTCCTGTGTCGCCGGATCCAGTTCACGAACGACCATGTTCGCGGCCGCCACGCCGATGCGATAGTTGATCTCGGTCCCGCAGGTGCTCCGCCCGCTGGCGGTGATGATCTCGACGATCTCCCCCATGGACGCGCGCGGTTCCACGACGAAGCTCCCAGCCTTCAGCTGGTTCGCACGGTCGCTGTATTCCGCGCCAAGGCGGAAAATCGTACCGCTGCTGATCGCGCCCTGTTCTTCCAGATCCCGGGAGACGCGCGACATCGACGCGCCGGACGGCACGACCAGGCAGATCGCCTCTTCGAGCGGCCCCTCGCCGGCATACTGGCTGCGTCCCCAGGCCACGATACTGGCAACCGCCACCATCAGCACGACAAAGACGGTCAGCGCGTTGGAGGCGAGTGCCCGCGCCATCAGCCGTCGACCTTGCCGATGACGAGAGTCGCATTCGTGCCGCCAAACCCGAAGGAGTTGGACAGGGCGACATTGATCTCGCGCTCCCGCTTGCCGTTCGGCGCGAGGTCGATCTTCGCACCCTCCGGCGGCGTGTCGAGGTTGATCGTCGGCGGTGCCACCTGATCGCGGATCGCGAGAATGGAGAAGATCGCCTCCACCGCGCCGGCGGCCCCCAACAGGTGCCCCACCGAAGACTTGGTGGACGACATCGTCGCCTTGCCCGCCGCGTCGCCCAGAAGGCGCTCAACGGCGCCCATCTCGATGGTGTCCGCCATCGTCGAGGTGCCATGCGCGTTGATGTAGTCGATTGCGTCGGGCTCCAGCCCGGCGCGCGCCAACGCGGCTTTCATGGAACGGAACCCGCCGTCGCCATCCTCGGACGGCGCCGTGATGTGATAGGCATCACCCGACATGCCGTAGCCAAGGATCTCGGCATAGATCTTTGCGCCGCGCGCCTTCGCGTGTTCGTATTCCTCCAGCACGACAACGCCCGCGCCCTCGCCCATCACGAAGCCGTCGCGCTCCGAATCCCACGGCCGGCTGGCCGCCTTCGGATCGTCCGCCCGCTTGGTGGACAGTGCCTTGCAGGCATTGAAACCGGCAATCCCCAGCTCGCAGATCGCGCTCTCCGCGCCCCCGGCGACCATCACATCGGCGTCGCCGAATGCGATCAGCCGCGAGGCGTCGCCGATTGCATGCGCGCCGGTGGAACAGGCCGTCACGACCGCATGGTTCGGTCCCTTGAACCCGTGGCGGATACTCACCTGTCCGCTGGCCAGGTTGATCAGCGACCCGGGAATGAAGAACGGCGAGACGCGCCGCGGCCCTTTCTCGTTCATCAGGATGGCGGTGTCGGCAATCGAACTCAGCCCGCCGATGCCCGAGCCGATCATCACGCCGGTCCGCAACAGGCTTTCCTCGTCCTCGGGCGCCCAGCCGGCGTCCTGTACCGCCTGATCGGCGGCCGCGATTGCGAAGAGGATGAAATCGTCGACCTTCCGGCGTTCCTTCGGGGCCATCCAGTCGTCGGGGTTAAATGTCCCGTCCGTCCCGTCTCCCAACGGAACCTCGCAGGCGTATTTCGTCGTCACCCGCTCCGGATCGAACCGCGTAATCGGGCCGGCACCGGACTCGCCGTCCAGAAGGCGACTCCAGGTTTCCTCCACGCCACATGCCAGGGGGCTGATCATTCCCAATCCGGTGACTACCACTCGCCGCATGTCTTGCACCTTGGTTGTTTTGTTGTCTTTCGGGGGTGATACACGGGCCGCAAGCCCTTCGCAACAATGCGCCGCACCGGTTGAGGGCGCGATCCGGCATCAGCAGGCCACCGCCGAACCGCACCGCCCGAAACGGCCGCCGCAAACGAAAAATGGCGCCCCGGGATGGAACGCCATCGTTTCTTGATCCCGCTGGATCGGTGGACGAACCGATCAGGCAGCTTCGGAAATGAACTTCACCGCATCGCCGAACGTCTGGATCGTCTCGGCCGCATCGTCGGGGATCTCGATACCGAATTCCTCCTCGAAGGCCATTACCAGTTCGACGGTGTCGAGCGAGTCGGCGCCCAGGTCGTCGATGAACGACGCGCTCTCGGTCACCTTGTCCTCGTCGACACTCAGGTGCTCGACCACAATCTTCTTCACGCGATCCGCGATGTCGCTCATGTCACTTCCTCATCCGTTGGGGCTTGCTGCCCCGTTCTTGTCCGCGCCCCTCGGGCACTTTGAATCGTTGCCCCGCAAGGGGCGGCTCATCCCCGGCAGCCGTGGGATTCCCGGTCCGGCGATCCCCTCCACAGGGCACCCGTCCGCAAACTGCGCCGCCTTTAGCACGTTCCCCTGCAAAAGCAAACGCTTTGACCGGCGGCGTTTTGCCTGCCGCCGCCCGTCTGCGATACGTGCACCGAAACATGGGCAACAGGGGCGCTGGACGCAAGGGCAGATACGCCGAATGGCCGCGTTCAGCGGGCCTCAGATCATTGCCATGCCGCCATTGACATGCAGGGTCGCGCCGGTGACATAGCCCGCTTCCGGGCTTGCCAGATAGAGCACCGCCGCGGCGATCTCCGTCGGCAATCCCATGCGCGCGGCCGGGATCTTGGCATTGATCAGCGCCTTCTGGTCATCCGAGAGCTTGTCGGTCATCGCCGTTGCGATGAACCCGGGCGCCACCGCGTTGACCGTGATTCCCCGGCTGGCAACCTCGTAGGCAATAGACTTCGTCATCCCGATCATCCCCGCCTTCGAGGCGGCGTAGTTCGCCTGTCCGGGGTTTCCGGTGGCGCCGACAATCGACGAGATATTGACGATACGCCCCCAGCGCTTCTTCATCATCGGCCGCATCACGCCCCGGCACAGACGCATCGTGGAGGTCAGGTTCACCTCCAGAACCTGCGCCCATTCCTCGTCCGACATCCGCATGAAGATCTGGTCGCGGGTGATCCCGGCGTTGTTGACGAGCACATCCACCCCGCCCATTGCCTCGGCGGCCTGTTTCGGCAGCGCGTCGACGGCCTCCGCATCGCCGAGGTTGCAGGGCAGAACATGTGCCCGCTCGCCGAGTTCGGCCGCCAGCGCCTCCAGCGGGCCCACCCGCGTCCCCGAAAGCCCGACGGTCGCGCCGGCCTCGTGCAACGCCTTGGCAATCGCGCCGCCAATGCCTCCGGATGCCCCGGTGACAAGCGCGGCCTTCCCAGTCAGATCAAACATGTGCATTCCTTCCCAAACGTTCCGACGGGCCACGAATTCTCGCTCGAGAATCGCGCCCGGTTCAGCCCTTTGCGCTTTCGACCGCAGCCGCGACATCGTCCGGCGCGCCGATGGCGCGCGTTGCAACCGACCGGTCGATGCGCCGGATCATCCCGGTCAGCGCCTTGCCGGCGCCGATCTCCCAGGTCTCGCTCACGCCCTGACCCGCCATCCATGCGACGGATTCGCGCCAGCGCACCGCATGCGTCACCTGCTCCACGAGCAGAGCGCGGATCTCGTCCGGCTCCGTCACCGCCTCGGCCCGCACGTTTGCCACCACCGGGACCTTCGGCGCCGCGATGTCAACGCCCGCCAGCGCCTCGGCCATCACCTCCGCCGCCGGTTGCATCAGCGCACAATGGAAGGGTGCGGAGACCGGCAGCAGGATGGCGCGCTTCGCGCCCTTGCCCTTGGCGATCTCCACCGCGCGTTCGACCGCCGCCTTCGCGCCGGACACCACGACCTGCGCGGGATCGTTGTCATTGGCCGCCGCGCAAACGTCGCCCTGTGCCGCTTCCTCGGCCACCGCCGTCACCGTGGCAAGGTCCAGCCCCAGTACCGCGGCCATGGCCCCTTCGCCGACCGGCACCGCCTGTTGCATCGCCTTGCCGCGGGTGCGCAGCAGGCGTGCCGTGTCGGTGATGCTCAGCGCCTGCGCCGCCGCCAGAGCCGAATACTCGCCGAGCGAATGCCCGGCCACGAAGCGCGCCGCCTCGATCCCGACCCCCTCGGCCTCCAGCGCCTTCATCGCCGCCAGCGACGTGGCCATCAGCGCCGGCTGGGCATTCTCGGTGAGCGTCAGCGTCTCGATCTCGCCCTCCCAGATGAGGTCGGAGAGCTTCTCGCCCAGCGCCGCATCGACCTCCTCGAATACCGCCTTCGCCGCCGGATAGGCATCGGCCAGCGCCTTCCCCATCCCGATTGCCTGCGCGCCCTGCCCCGGAAAAACGAATGCCCGGCTCATGCTCTCACTCCCGATCTTGCCGTTACGTTGCGCCGGTGTATCCCCATGCGCCCGAACCCACAAGCGACGCGCGCACATGCTCTGTGCGGCGGTTGCCATGTGCCCCGCCCGCGCGCGCCCGTATCTCTTGGGCAAACACGTTCCCTCCCGGAGACACGCGCATGACCCTCGCCAATACCGAAGACAGCTACGGCCTCGCAACGCGCCTGCTGCACTGGCTCACCGCCGCCCTCATTCTCGTCCTGCTGCCGCTTGGACTGATCGCCGAGCAATGGCCCTACGAAACCGCCGCGCAACTGGCGCAAAAGATGTGGCTCTTCAGCCTGCACAAGACCCTCGGCGTCGCGGTCTTCTTCGTCGCCCTGACGCGCCTCGTCTGGATGGCCACCCAAACGCGGCCGCGCCTGCTCAATGGCGACAAGCCGCTGGAGGCCGGCCTCGCCGAAACCATCCACACGCTGCTCTATATCGCGCTCGTCGCGACCCCACTTACCGGCTGGATCCACCACGCCGCCTCCGAGGGATTCGCGCCGATCTGGTGGCCCCTCGGTCAGTCGCTGCCGCTCGTGCCGAAATCAGAACCGCTCTCGGCCGTCTTCTCGGGGCTGCATCTGGTCAGCGTCCTGACCCTTGTCGCCGCGCTCGGGCTCCACGTCGCGGGCGCGCTCAAACACCACGTCATCGACCGCGACGCCACCCTGCGCCGCATGGTGTCCGGCGTGCGGGCCGTGGGCACCGGCGGCACCCATACCGGCCGTGCGGCCGGGCTCGCGGCACTTGCTGCGGCGATGATCGCGGTTGGCGGCGGCGCTGCCGTTGGTCTCTATGCGCCCCCGCAATCTCCCCGCGATGCCGAGCCCGCGCCGATCGTGGCGGAAACGGGCGGCGACTGGCTGGTCTCGGACGGCACGCTTGCAATCACCGTCAGCCAGATGGGCTCCGATGTCAGCGGCACCTTCGCGGATTGGAACGCCCGGATCGACTTCAGCGAAACGCCCGTCGACGGCAGCCACGGGACCACCGAGGTCACGATCGCAATCGGATCGCTGACCCTCGGTTCCGTCACGGAACAGGCAATGGGGGCCGACTACTTCAATGTCGCCGCCTTTCCGACCGCCACTTTCCGTGCCGACCTGCGTCCGGGCGACGATGGCACGTTCCTGGCCACCGGCAGCCTGACCCTGCGCGGCGCCGAGGTACCAGTGGACATGCCCTTCACCCTGCAGATCGACGGTGACACCGCCACGATGAACGGCAGCCTCACGCTCGACCGCCGCGACTTCCATATCGGAGACAGCCAGACCAACGCCGGCACGCTGGGTTTCGACGTCGCGGTCAACATCGCACTGACGGCGGACCGCAGCCGCTAGTACCGCAATCCCGAACGCGGGCAGCGCCGCGCGCGCCCGCGTCATCGCAAAGGAAAACGGCCGCAGGATTTCTCCGGCGGCCGTCCTTACGTCCGTGAGTGGCGCGTGGATTATTCGGCCTTCATGGCCTCGATGGAAATCGTGACATCCACCTCGTCGCTGACATAGGGCGCATATAGCCCCATGTCGAAATCCGACCGCACCAGCGTCGTGGTCGCATCGAACCCGGCCCATTCCTTTTCGGCCATCGGATGCACGCCGGCGGCGTTCAGCTTGGCATCCAGCACCACTTCCTTCTCGACCCCGTTCATGGCCAGCAGGCCGGTGATCTTGGCCGTGTCCTCACCGGTCACCTCGATGCCGGTCGAGTTGAACGTCACCAGGGCGTTGGCCTCGATGCCGAAAAAGTCCTCGGCCTTGAAATGCGCATCGCGCTCTTCCCAGCCGGTCAGCATCGACGCCACCGGCAGCGACACGCTCACCGAGCTGTTCGCCGGGTCCTCCATGTCGAAGTCGATCTCGCCCTCGAAGCCGGAAAACATGCCGGTGGTGGTCGAGTAACCGAGGTGGTTATACGTGAAAACCGCCTGGCTGTGGCTGGAATCCAGCACGTATTTCTCGGCCGTGGCCGCCACTGCCGAGGTGAGCACCGCGACGGCGGCGAGAGTTGCGATGCGGGAGGAAGTCGTCATTTTATGGTCCTGTTCGGGTTGTTGATCTTGACGCTTCGGAAGATGGCACCATTCCCTCCCTTGAAAATTCTGCACCGCCGCACAGACGCGCTATCGCCAGCGCGCAACCGCTTCGGTCTTGCATCGCGAGGGCGATTGGCGTAACTGCCCCCATCTCCGCAAGTTGATATGACCAGCGGCGCCTCTCGTGGTCGGGCAGCGGAGATCATCGCCCGCCCTATGAAGGCCGCTTTAGAAATGACAGGAGTTCGCATGCCGCTTTACGAGCATGTCTTCATCTCGCGTCAGGACCTGTCCAACGCGCAGGCCGAAGGGCTGATCGAGCACTTCTCGACCGTTCTGGCCGACAATGGTGGCCAAGTCGTCGACCAGGAATACTGGGGCGTCAAGACCATGGCCTACAAGATCAACAAGAACCGCAAGGGCCACTACGCCTTCCTCAAGACCGACGCGCCCGCGCCGGCCGTGCAGGAAATGGAACGCCTGATGCGCCTGCATGACGACGTGATGCGCGTGCTCACCATCAAGGTGGACACCCACGCCGAAGGCCCGTCGATCCAGATGCAGAAGCGCGACGACCGCGACGACCGCCGTCGCGAGCGCCGCTGATCCGAAACCCGAGAAAAGGAGCATAACTCATGGCTGCAAAACCGTTTTTCCGCCGCCGCAAGGTCTGCCCGTTCTCCGGTGAGAACGCGCCCAAGATCGACTACAAGGACACCCGTCTTCTCCAGCGCTACATCTCCGAGCGCGGCAAGATCGTGCCCTCCCGTATCACCGCCGTCTCGGCGAAGAAGCAGCGCGAACTGGCCCGCGCCATCAAGCGCGCCCGCTTCCTCGCCCTGCTGCCCTACGCCGTGAAATAAGGAGCGAGCCCCATGGACGTTATCCTTCTGGAACGTGTGGCCAAGCTTGGCCAGATGGGCGAAGTCGTTTCCGTCAAGGACGGCTATGCCCGCAACTTCCTGCTGCCCCAGGGCAAGGCGCTGCGCGCCTCCGAGGCCAACAAGGCCCGGTTCGAGGCCGAGAAGGCCCAGCTCGAAGCCCGCAACCTCGAGACGAAGGCCGAAGCCGAGAAGCTCGCCGCCAGCCTCGACGGTCAGCAGTTCATCGTGATTCGCTCCGCCTCCGACACCGGTGCGCTCTACGGCTCCGTCACCACGCGTGACGCCGCCGACGCGGCCACCGAAGGCGGGTTCTCCGTCGACAAGAAACAAGTGGCGCTGGCCAAGCCCATCAAGGAACTCGGCCTGCACGACGTACACGTGAACCTCCACCCCGAAGTGGTCGTCACCATCGTCATGAACGTCGCCCGTTCGGAAGAGGAAGCCGAGCTTCAGGCGTCCGGCAAGTCGATCCAGGAACTCGCCCAGGAAGAGGAAGAGGCCGCCGAATTCGAGATCGCCGAACTCTTCGACGACATCGGGTCGGCCGCCGCCGACGACGAAGACCTCAAGGGCGCGACCGCCGAAGAGGCGCCGCAGGACCCGATCGAGGACTGATCGGCCCAAGCGCCATCGCGGGCGGTGCTCATCCGCCGCCCGACACGGTATCAAAACAACAAGGCGCGTCGCGATTGCGGCGCGCCTTTCGTTTTTCCCGGTGGCGGTGGTGGCGGTCCACGCCCCCGCCGCGCCCGCTACTGTGCGGCGATCACCTTGGCGGGGTTGTTCGGGTGCGTCGTCCAGTCGCCCGGCTCCGCGGGCACGTTCCGCCCGGTGCGGTCATCCATCTCGCCGGCTGCAAGCTTGCGCATGCTGATGCACCCCTCGACCGGGCAGACGTTGACGCAGAGGTTGCAGGCGACGCATTCGCTATCGTCCACCTCGAAAACCCGGCCCTCCTTCATCAGGATCGCCTGGTGCGACGTGTCCTCGCAGGCCGCGTAGCAGCGCCCGCACTTGATGCAGGCCTCCTGGTCGATCTCGGCCTTGGTGATGTAGTTCAGGTTCAGGTACTGCCAGTCGGTGACGTTCGGCACGGCCTTGCCAACAACCTCGCTGACGGAGCTGTACCCCTTCTCGTCCATCCACGACGACAGCCCCGAGATCATCTCCCCGACGATCCGGAACCCGTAGGTCATCACGGCGGTGCAGACCTGCACGTTGCCAGCCCCCAGCGCCATGAACTCCGCCGCATCGCGCCAGGTCGTCACCCCGCCGATGCCGGAAATCGGGATACCCGCCGTCTCCGGGTTGCGCGCGATCTCCGCCACCATGTTGAGCGCGATCGGCTTCACCGCCGGGCCGCAATATCCGCCGTGCGTCCCCTTGCCGTCGATCATCGGCTCCGGGCTCATCGCGTCGAGATCGACCGATGTGATGGAATTGATCGTGTTGATCAGCGAGACCGCATCCGCGCCGCCGCGCTTTGCCGCCTCCGCCGGGTAGACGATGTTCGTGATGTTGGGTGTCAGCTTCACGATCACCGGCATCCGGGTGTTCTGCTTGCACCAGCGCGTCACCATCTCGATGTATTCCGGTACCTGCCCCACGGCCGAGCCCATGCCGCGCTCCGCCATGCCATGCGGACAGCCGAAGTTCAGTTCCACCCCGTCGGCGCCGGTTTCCTCGACCACCGGCAGGATCGCCTTCCAGGCATCCTCCTCGCAGGGCACCATCAGCGACACCACCACCGCGCGGTCCGGATAGTCGCGCTTCACGGATTTGATCTCCTGCAGGTTCTGCTGCAGCGGCCGGTCCGTGATCAGCTCGATGTTGTTGAGCCCGATCAACCGACGGTCCGCGCCCCAGATCGCGCCGTACCGCGGTCCGTTGACGTTCACCACCGGCGGCCCTTCGGAGCCCAGCGTCTTCCACACGACGCCGCCCCAGCCCGCCTCGAAGGCGCGGCGGACATTGTATTCCTTGTCCGTCGGCGGCGCGGAGGCGAGCCAGAACGGGTTGGGCGATTTGATCCCGACGAATTCGGATGCAAGACTAGCCATCTCTGCGCTCTCCCCTATTCGGCCGCGACGGCGGTGACGCCGGTCAGCGCCATGTGAATGTCCTCGGCCGCGTCGCGGCCATTGGCGACAGCCGTCACCGTCAGGTCGTCGCCGCCGGACGCGCAGTCGCCCCCGGCCCAGACCCCCTCGATCGACGTGCGCCCGCTGTCCGAGACGACGATCTTGCCGCCTTCGGTCTCCAACACGCCCGGCACGCCGCTGAGGGCCTGGCCAATGGCTTTGAAGACCTGGTCGGCCTTGATCGTGAAGGTCTCTTCGGACGCGACAAGCCCCGTCGGCCCGTCCTCCGTATAGGCGAAGGTCACCGACGAAACGGTCTTGCCATCATCGCTGTTGAACGCCACCGGCTGGGCGTTCAGCACGATCTTCACGCCCTTCGCCGTCGCCAGTTCCTGCTCGAAGGTCGAGGCCGACAGCCGGTCGCGCCCCCGGCGATAGACCATCGTCACATGTTCCGCCCCGAGCAGCTTCGACTGGATCGCGGCGTCCACCGCCGTCATGCCACCGCCAATGACCACCACGTCGCGCCCAACGGGCAGCACGGACAGGTCGTCGGCCTGCCGCAACTCGGCGATGAAATCCACCGCGTCGCGCACATGCGCATGCTCCTCGCCCTCGACACGCAGCGCGTTCACACCGGCCAGTCCCATGCCGAGGAACACCGCGTCGAACGCCTCCTGCAATTCCTCCAGCGACAGACCCTCGCCCAACCGCTGGCCATAGCGCATCTCGATACCGCCGATCCCGAGCAGCCACTCCACCTCGGCGGCGGCAAAGCTGTTGGGCGCCTTGTAGGCGGCGATGCCGAATTCGTTCAGCCCGCCAGCCTTCTCGCGCGCGTCGAAAACCACGACCGAATGGCCACGCATGGCGAGGCGATGCGCGCAGGCCAGTCCCGCCGGCCCCGCGCCGACGACCGCAACCTTGCAGCCGGTGGGCGCGCCGCGGCTGTAGGGATGCGGGTCCTGCGCCATGAGATGATCGGTCGCGTAGCGCTGAAGCTGCCCGATCTCCACCGGGTTGCCCTCCGCCACCTGCCGCACGCAGGCCTCCTCGCACAGCGTCTCGGTCGGGCACACCCGGGCGCACATGCCGCCCAGAATGTTCTGGTCGAAGATCGTGCGCGCGGCACTGTCGGGATCGCCGGTCTGGATCTGCCGGATGAACATCGGGATGTCGATCGCCGTCGGGCAGGCCGTGGTACACGGCGCGTCGTAACAGAAATAGCACCGGTCCGCGGCAACGCGTGCCTCATGCGTATCGAGCGGCGCATGGAGATCGTCGAAATTCTGACGGTAGGTGGCTTGATCGAGCCGACCGGGAACGACGCCCGGCGTCCTCTGGCTGTTTTGCATCGTGCAAACCCCTGCTGGAGACATTTTCTTTCTCCAAAGGCTGACACAGGTCAGATTTTTTATCAAACGGTAAATTTTCTGGAAACGCCAGATTCCACCGCGCCGTCTGCCGAGTGCCGCCTTTTTCGGCGGGACTCCCGCGCTTCGGCACACACACTGACCTATGCCTGCTTCCCTCCGCCCCTGCCCGAGCATGGGCCGGGGGTTCCTTCGGAACGGCTGGTCCCCGCCCCTGGCGTTCGGCTGTCGGCGGGCGGTGTGCGATCGTGCATCGGACAACGGTGGGACAACGGGCGGTCACGGCGTGGAACCCTCAGGGATGCGCGGCTGCAACGGGTGTTCCACGCGATGTGACGTGACGATCCGAAGAAGGTCAGACCGGTGCGCTTACGTCGACAAGGCACAAGACGCACGCCGGCAAAACGGCTCTCGCCAAGGCGCACGGCTCCCCCGTTTCCGGCGCCGCGCAACCGCATCAATCGGTTTCCCGTAATGACAGCAGTGCGACCGGACATTGCTATGGCAACGTGACGGCGTCCGGGCAGCTGATCGGAGGGTCTGTCAATGATCGACACCTCGAACGCACCGGACACGGCCCGCATCCGCATTCTGATGGTGGATGGCGACACCGAGCTTTCCTGCGAGACCTGCGCCTTTCCGGCGTCGCGCCGCGACGATGCCGACCGCGCGGACACCGTTTCCGCCGCCCGGAGCATGATCGCATCCATCTCCGGCCCGGTAACAGGCCGCTCTCCGTCGCGTCGCTACGCCGGCGACGAAAACATATTCAAGAATTTTAATTTGGAACCCGCGCGCCCCTGCGCTAAACTCTTCTGAAACGCTCGATAGCCTTGCAGGGATTCGACCATGCCAGAACTCGTCCGCCTCTACATCCGTCAGGTTGCAATTGGCTTCCTCTTGTCGGCGGCCTTCGTGGCGCTGCTGTTCGGGCTGAACGTGGCGAACCTCTGGCATCTGGTCACCCATTCCAGCGGCGGATGGATCGCGGCTCTGATGCTCTTCGTCTTCAACGGGATCGTCTTCGCCGGAGTCCAGTTCGGCATCTCCGTCATGCGGATGCACGAGGACGACGACGACACCGGCCGGGGCAAGCGGATCTCCTTCGCGACGCCGACCGTACCGGCCGACGGCTCGCTCGCGGTGACCGCGTCCGACGATCGCCGCTGACGCGGCGCCGATCCGACACCGCTCCATCTGATTTCGGTCGTTTTCGGCGGTCATTCCGACCGGACTTGTCCGTCACGGCACGAAACCCCGCGTCTGGTCGCGAATTGTACGAATCTGCGTGAAAAACGACCGCGCTTCCGGTCATTTCACCCCGGCAACCCGGTCGAAACGACCGTTTGCCGGCAGTGAAATCGTGGCGGGGACCGCGCGCAACCGTGAGGGTGTTTCATTCCCGAGGACCTGTATATACAGGTGGGCGCCAGGTAACCGGACCAGGATCCGGACAGAGCCAGCTCCCTCGGAATTGCTTAAGGCCACCGGAATTTGACCCAGGCACGAGGAGGGCAGAGCCGCCAACGCCCGAAATAGGCGTCGCCGGCGCATTCGGCAAGAGATCAGGCGGATTTTTCCATCTCCACGTCTGGCACGTGCAGACGAAGCCTTGCCAGGTGGGAGTCCCAGCCTTCGTCGAGCGCCAGAACGAGTCCAAACCCCGCCTCGCCTTCCGGCAATCCACTATGTTCCAGCGAAAGCCGCGTTCCGCCAGGCACCTCTTCGAGCGTCCACGCGACACGCGTCTTGTGCCCTTGCAGCGGTCCTATCTCGAAACTGTATTCAAGATACTCGTGCGGCCGCGCGGCGATGACCTCGCCCCACATCAGCCTGTCGCCGCTGCTCGTCCCGAACATCTCGTAGCTGCTGCCTTCGCTGAGCGGAACTTCCGGCTTGTGAAACCACGTTGCCAGCTTCTCCGGTTCGGTCAGGAATGCCCAGACACGCGCCGCCCCCACCGGCAGGTAGATCGTCTTCCTCAACGTCGCATTGCTCATTTTTTATCCTCCTCTTCAATGGCTTGTCGGAGCGCGGCCAGACGGTCGTCCCAAAAGAGATCGAAGGCCGTCAGCCAGTCCAGTACCGGCGCCATGCCGGCTGGGTCGATGGAATTGATCCGCTCGCGGCCCGATGGGCGGGTTCGGATCATCCCGCCGTCGCGGAGCACGACGAGGTGCTTCTTCACCGCTGCACGGGTCATGTCGAAATTCTCGGCCACCTGCGCAATGGTCAGCTCCTGCCCACGCAGCATCATCAGAATGTCGCGTCGCGTGGGATCGGCCAACGCGCGGAAGGCGGCCTGTGGTGTGACGGTCATGGTCCCCACACGTGATACCTTTTGGTTTCACGTATGAATTACAGTACCAAAAGGTATCACGTCAAGCGCAAGTTTGCATTGCCAAATGTTCACTTATTGTTCACCATGCCTCCATGAACTCACAGCCTGCCTCCCCTCTCGACGCCCTCATGCCGGGTCAATTGCTGGCGCGCGGCGTGTGCCGGCACCTCGCAAGCCATGGCTTCGTGACAGTGGAGGAACTCGTTCCCACCCCGGGCCTGCGCGTCGACGTGATGGCGCTCGGGACAAAGGGCGAGATCTGGGTCGTGGAGTGCAAATCGAGCCGCGCGGATTTCACGTCCGACCGCAAATGGCATGGATACCTGGAATGGTGCGACCGCTTCTTCTGGGCTGTCGACTCCGACTTCCCAACGGAGCTACTTCCACCGGAAACCGGCCTGATCCTGGCGGATTCCTACGATGCGGAGATCCTCCGCATGGGCCCGGAGACCAAGCTCGCCGGCGCCCGCCGCAAGGTCATGACGCAGAAGTTCGCGCGCCACGCCGCGCGCCGGCTGCACGCCTTCCGCGACCCGGGCGTGGCGGCGCTGCTGAGCGACGACGTCACCTGACCCATCGGCCGCGCCCAATGCGCACGCCGCTACTTGGCCT
Organism: Tropicimonas marinistellae; assembly: GCF_001509585.1. Taxonomy (GTDB): domain Bacteria; phylum Pseudomonadota; class Alphaproteobacteria; order Rhodobacterales; family Rhodobacteraceae; genus Tropicimonas; species Tropicimonas marinistellae. Next base: position 189,991 of record NZ_LNCI01000009.1, read on the forward strand.
TGCCACCCGCGTTCCGCGCCCTTTCGGCAGCGGCGCGCAACTCCTCGGCAATTTCCTCGGCCTCCTCCGGCTCGAAGTCCATCGGCAGATCCACACCATCGCCTGAGATATAGATCCGCACCATGCCGAGCGACGTCGGGCCGATCTGGAGGTTTGCGGAAATGTCGCTTTCCTTGTTGATGCTCATTCAGGGCTCCTCTGCGCGGCACGCCGTGGATCGTCTTGCCTCATAGCTCGATTGCACATCAATCCCGGCATACGGAGACATTCGCACTGCGTCCGGTGCCAGTACCGCGACCGTCGTCTCTGGGCAAGTGGCCGAACGGATCCGGAACCGGCACCTGACCCGCCCAACGGCGCCGCTGGCCGGATTCCCAATGTCTGGCGCGAGGAAAGTCTTGCGCCCCGCCCCGCCTCAGGCTAAACGACCGCCCTGTGCCGCCTTAGCTCAGTTGGTTAGAGCGCTGGATTGTGGATCCAGAGGTCCCCCGTTCAAGCCGGGGAGGCGGTACCACCTCTCTAACGCACCAGCAACGCAATACCTTGCGCATGGCTCGGCAAAATCGCGGGTGCCCGGTTCAGATCTGCGGCGGGGCCGTGTCGCCAGCGCCGAGCGAACGTTGCATTAGGACGGTATCGAGCCAGCGCCCGTGCTTCCAGCCGACCGACCGGAACGTGCCCACGTGGTCGAACCCGAGACGCTGGTGCAACGCGACCGAACCGGCATTTCCGGAATCGCCGATCACCGCGATCATTTGCCGGAACCCGCCCGTTTCGCAGTGCGCGATCACCTCCGCCAGCAGCATCCGGCCGATCCCTGCCCCGCGATGGCGGCGATCAACGTAGACGGAATCCTCAACCGTCCCGGCATAGGCGGGGCGTTCCCGATAGGCGGCGGCGTAGGCGAAGCCAGAAAGCTCGCCCCCCCGTTCGGCCACCAGAAACGGGAAACCCGCCGCCGTGATTTTCGTCCAGCGTGCCTGCATCTCCTCAACCGTCGGCGCCTCCAACTCGAAGGACGCGAGCCCGGTCAGAACCGCATCGGCATAGATCGCCTGCACCGCGGCGATGTCCCGCGCCTCGCAGGGGCGCAGGCGGATATCTGGCATGTCTTCGTAGGGCATCGGATTCCCGGAACAGATAGGTTGGCTCTCCCCGGCGCCGACCCTTGCAGCACCACGGGGAAATGAAAAGCCCCGCGCGTGGGACCGGCGGGGCTCTCCCTATCTTATCGGTACGGATCGGCGGCGATTGCCGCCCGCCGCCTGACGCGCGCTAGTAGATCTTCGGCACGTAGAGTTCGTCGGGCAGTGTCTTGCGCTCGTATTCCGGGTCATACTCCCGCTCCGGCAGCATGACCTTCTCGTGGTCCACCGGCGCGTAGGGGATCTTGGTCAGGATGTGTTCGATGCAGTTCAGCCGCTCGCGCTTCTTGTCGTTTCCCTCGACGATGTACCACGGCGCCTCGGGAATGTTCGTACGGGCGAACATCTCTTCCTTGGCTTTGGTGTATTGTTCCCACCGGACGCGGGACTGAAGGTCCATCGGGCTCAGTTTCCACTGTTTCATCGGGTCGTGGATACGCACCTGGAACCGCAACTGCTGCTCGGCATCGGTGATCGAGAACCAGTATTTCAGGAGGATGATGCCGTTTCGAACCAGCATGCGTTCGAATTCCGGGACGTCCTCGAAGAACTGCTCGACCTGGTGGTCTGTCGCGAACCCCATGACCCGCTCCACGCCGGCGCGGTTGTACCAAGAGCGGTCGAAAAGAACGATCTCCCCACCCGCCGGCAGGTGCGGCACGTAACGCTGGAAGTACCAGCTCGATTGCTCGCGACGGTTGGGCGCCGGCAGCGCCACCACACGGCAGATCCGCGGGTTCAGACGTTGGGTGATCCGCTTGATCACCCCTCCCTTGCCGGCGGAGTCGCGCCCCTCGAAGAGAATGCAGATCTTGGCGCCGGTTGCCTCGACCCAGTCCTGAACCTTGATGAGTTCGGACTGCAGCCGCAACAGGTTCCGGAAATACGTGCGCCGGTCGAGCGAGTCCGGGTGCGCCGCGCGATAGATCTTGCGGATTTCCTGGCTCAGCATCGGTTCGCTGAATTCCAGCTCGAACGTCTCGTCGAGCGTCTCCTCCAGTTCGGCCTCCAGCCAGTCGCTATGCATGTCGTCCAGCGGGTTCTCTTCCGTCATGTCGCTCATCGCTCTGTTTCCAATATTTTTTGCCCCGAATGGCGCTATTTTGGCGGTCCGTGCAATCGGTATCAGGCGACTGTAACATAGGAATCACACAGATATCCCCGCTTTGGACCGCGCCGGACGGGATTGCGTATAGCTTTCCGCATATCCGCTTCTACACGTGAACATGACGCGTTAGCGGTAACAATGCAACTGACTGATATTGCACGTACTTTTTTGCCTCCCTCACCATTATCCCGCTGAAATCCCCCGGAATTTCGGCAACCGCGTCAATCGTTCCATGGTTGTGGCGTTCACTCGGAGCGAAGACTGGTATATCAGTTTAGTTGACCATGGATTTTCGGGCGTTCGGCCTTCCGGGCGCGTGAAGGGCCAGCGTGGTTCCTACCCTATCTTACTCTTACCGGATGGAGACCCAGCCGATGTCGTCCCGTATTGCCAATGCTGAGTTGCGGAAAAAAGTCGTGAGTGTCGATGAGGCCATCACGCACATAAAGTCAGGCATGCGGGTGGGAATGAGCGGCTTCACCGGCTCCGGCTATCCAAAGGAGGTCCCGCCCGCGCTCGCCGCCCGGATGGAGGCCGCCCACGCGGCCGGCCAGCCGTTCAAGGTGAGCCTGTTCACCGGCGCATCCACCGGCCCAGAGCTGGACGGGGCGCTGGCGAAAGCCGACGGCGTCCAGTTCCGCTTCCCCTACAATTCCGACCCCACGACCCGCGACAAGATCAACCGCGGCGAGATGATGTATATCGACATGCACCTCAGCCACGTCGCGCCGATGGTGTGGGAGGGCTTCTTCGGCAAGCTCGACCTGGCCGTCGTGGAGGTGTCGGGCATCACCGAGGATGGGGAACTGATCCCCTCGACCTCCATCGGCAACAACAAGACCTGGCTCGACCTGGCCGACAAGGTCATCCTCGAGGTCAACTCCTGGCAGAGCGAAGGTCTGGACGGGCTGCACGACATCTACTACGGCACCGCCCTGCCGCCGAACCGGATGCCGATCCCGATGGTGCGCCCGGACAACCGCATCGGCCAGCCGCATTTCCGCTGCGACCCCGAGAAGATCGTCGCCATCATCGAGACGGACAAGCCGGACCGCAACGCGCCCTTCACCAAGCCTGATGCGACGGCGGAGGCGATTGCCGGACACCTGCTGGAATTCCTCATGCACGAGGTGAAGGTCGGCCGGTTGCCGAAGAACCTGCTGCCGCTGCAATCGGGCGTGGGCAACGTGGCCAACGCGGTGCTGGCGGGCCTGATGGACGCGCCCTTCGGCAACCTGACCTCCTACACCGAGGTGATCCAGGACGGCATGATCGACCTGCTGGAAGCCGGCAAGCTGCGCATGGCCTCGGCCACGGCCTTCTCGCTGAGCCCGGATGTCGCCAACTACATGAACGAGAATGCCGCGAAGTTCCGCGACAAGATCATCCTGCGCCCGGCAGAAATCTCCAACCACCCCGAGGTCATTCGCCGTCTCGGCTGCATCGCCACCAACGGTCTGATCGAGGCCGATATCTACGGCAACGTGAACTCCAGCCACGTCATGGGCTCGCGGATCCAGAACGGTATCGGCGGCTCGGGCGACTTCGCGCGCAACGCCTATATCTCGATCTTCGTGACCCCGTCCGTCGCCAAGCGCGGCGACATCTCCTGCATCGTTCCGCAGGTGAGCCACGTGGACCACATCGGTCAGGACGTGCAGGTGATCGTCACCGAACAGGGCCTTGCCGATCTGCGCGGCATGGCACCGAGACAGCGCGCCGAGCTGATCATCAACAACTGCTCCAACCCTGCTTATCGCGACATGCTGCGCGACTACTTCGAGCGTGCCAAGCGCGGCGCCTACGGGATGCAATCGCCGTCGCTGCTGTCCGAGGCGCTGTCCTGGCACCAACGCTTCGTCGACACGGGCTCCATGTCGCAATCGCCCGCCCAGGCCGCGGAGTAATCAGAACCGCGCGGGCCGGGGCAAATCCGCCCCCGGCCCGCGCAACGCCCGGTCACTCGATCTCGACCCGCTGGCGCAACGCGCCGCTATCCGCATCGAAAATCAGGATCTCCCCCGCCGTCGTGACGATGGCCCACCAGCCTGCGCCTTGCGTGACCGCCTGAGGCTCGGCGCCTTCGGGAAGCGCTAGCGTATCCGGAAAAACCAGCCCCTGCCCCGCCGACGGCGCGGGCGTGTCACGCCCGGAGAACCGGATCGCGAAAAGCGCGACAAGTGCGGCCATCCCGACAATCATCGTTACCGTCAGAACCAGCACCAACCCGCGCAGGAACCGAAGGGTTCGCGCGTCGCTCTCGCTGAGTTCCCGTTCATTCTCCCCCGTGTCGCCCATGGGCCGCCCCTGTCGCTACCTGCGGTCGCTGATACGGCACCGCGCGCGGCGGCGCCAGTGGCGTCCGGGCGGGCGCGAACTTGCACACACCCGCGCTGCGGCGTATCGCGCGTTGGATGCCTGCGTATCGCGCGGGCCGCGAGAGCCGAGGACCATCCATGACCGACCCGCTCCGGATCCTCCGGATCGAGATCACATCCGCAACCGCCGAGCGACTGGACAAGGCGCTCGCGCGCGACGTACCGGAGGCGGCCGCGCTCAGCCGGTCACGCCTGGCGCGGCTGATCGCCGAGGGACATGTCCGGCTCAACGGCGACAGCGTGCAGGACGCCAAGCGAAAGGTCGGCGCGGGCGACGTGGTGGAGATCGCGCTGCCGGCGGCCGCCGAGGTCGATACGCGCCCGGAGGCGATCCCGCTGTCGGTGGTCTACGAGGACGACGCATTGATCGTTGTGGACAAGCCGGCCGGCATGGTCGTGCACCCCGCCCCCGGATCGCCCGGCGGCACCTTGGTCAATGCGCTGTTGCATCACTGCGGCGACACGCTGTCCGGCATAGGCGGAGAACGGCGCCCCGGCATCGTCCACCGGATCGACAAGGACACATCGGGTTTGTTGGTGGTGGCCAAGACCGACGCCGCGCATCACGGCCTGGCCGCGCAATTCGAGGCCCATTCCGCCGAGCGACGCTACCTCGCGGCGGTCCATGGCTGCCCGGACCCGTCCGATCCGCGGCTCCGAGGCGTCCGGGGGACGCATTGGGAAAACACGGAGGTGCTTCGCATCACCACCGAGCTTGCACGGCATCGCCATGACCGCCAGCGACAAGCAGTTGTCTGGTCTGGCGGCCGGCACGCGATTACGCGGGCCCGCGTGCTGGAACCATTTGGGCAGCCGCCCGCCGCCGCACTGGTCGAGTGCCGGCTGGAGACGGGCCGCACCCACCAGATCCGCGTTCACATGGCGCATGTCGGCCACGGGCTGATCGGAGATCCGGTCTACGGCGGTCGCCGAAAGCTCTCCGCGCGCGCCGTGGGTCCGGAGGCGGCGCGCGCCGCGGAGCAGTTCCCGCGCCAGGCGCTCCACGCCACGTCGCTCGGCTTCCGTCACCCTTTATCCGATGCCTGGATGGCTTTCGAAAGCCCGCTGCCCGACGACATGGCGCAGCTGATCACGGCGCTTCGGCACGGAACGACCTGACACCGCGACCGCCAGCCCCGCGCGCGCGGCCGGGATTGAAACAATCGGTGAATAGCCCGTGACAAGCGTTTCATTCCCCTTCCGACGGAAACTCCAACGTCCTACGTTTGAAGAACATGAGACCGTTAACGCAATCATTACCACTTGAACCGAACGGTTCAGTTTATACATACTATGTGAATTCCTTTGCGCCGATGACGCGCGAAGGGTCCGACAGGCAAGGAGGGACACGATGAGCAATTACACAAGCCTTCCCGCCCCCTCTCCGGAGCAGGGGCTGAACCGGTATCTGCAGGAAATCCGCAAGTTTCCGATGCTGGAGCCGGAGCAGGAATACATGCTGGCCAAGCGGTGGGTGGACCACGGCGATGCCGAAGCCGCACACCAGATGGTGACAAGCCACCTGCGGCTCGCGGCGAAGATCGCCATGGGCTATCGCGGCTACGGGCTGCCGCAGGCCGAAGTGATTTCGGAGGCCAACGTGGGTCTGATGCAGGCGGTCAAGCGCTTCGACCCCGAAAAGGGCTTCCGGTTGGCGACCTATGCCATGTGGTGGATCCGTGCATCGATCCAGGAGTACATCCTCCGGTCATGGAGCCTGGTGAAGCTCGGCACGACCTCGGCGCAGAAGAAGCTCTTCTTCAACCTGCGCAAGGCAAAGTCGCGTATCGGCGCGCTGGAAGAGGGCGACCTGCGCCCGGAAAACGTCGCCCGGATCGCCAATGACCTCGGCGTGACCGAGGACGAGGTGATCTCGATGAACCGGCGGCTGTCCGGCGGCGATGCCTCGCTCAACGCCACCGTCGGCAGCGACGGCGACACCACGACCCAGTGGCAGGACTGGCTGGAGGACGAAGACGCCAACCAGGCCGAAGCCTACGCCGAGAGCAACGAGATGGCGGTGCGCCGCGACCTGATGCTGGAGGCGATGGAAGCCCTGAACGACCGTGAGAAGGATATCCTCACGCAGCGCCGGCTGGCCGAACCGCCCGTCACGCTCGAGGAACTGAGCGGCGTCTACGACGTGAGCCGCGAGCGAATCCGCCAGATCGAGGTTCGCGCGTTCGAAAAGCTCCAGAAGCGGATGAAGGAGCTGGCCCGCGACAAGGGGATCCTCCCGGCCTCCTGACAGCCGGTGCACGGCAACGCGGAAGAATGACGAAGCCCGGCGCGACCTGCGCCGGGCTTCTCGTTTGTTGGCCAGGAGAAGGCGGGGCCCGGCAGCCGGACACCCCACGGCGCTGACTATAGGTAAACTTACCCTTGATCCGATCCCCGCATTTCCGGAAACTTAGCCCATCGAAGCAGGTGGGATTCGGTGCCACGAGGGGAGGATTCGTTGGCCGTTTCCACGGCTGAGCCTCCCATTTTTACAAACCCGAGTTTGGGAGAAAATTGGAATGGCAAGCTTTACCCTTAGCAGTACGAGCACACTGGCAAGAACCCTGGCGAGCGGTGAAACCGGCTTTCTGGGTGTCAATGGTGCGCTCTCGATCGCCAGCGGACCGGCCGTCGACGGGGCCGGGAGTATCAAGCTGACGGTCCTTGGTGCGATTCAGGCGTTCAATGGACAAGCCGTCGATCACGACGGCACGACGCTCCGGCTGGATGTCGGCGCATCCGGTTACCTCGGGTCGAGTACCTCCGATACCGTGTCGGCGCGGATTTCCTCCGCTGCGGATGTCACCAACCACGGGACGATCCAGTCCGGAGAAGACGGGCTCGATCTCCGTGAAACGGACGGGGCGGCCAGCCTGCGTGTGTTCAACCATGGAAGCATCAGCGCCCGCAGCGACGGCATGGTCCTGCAGTCCGGGTCCGGCAACACCACGGTCTTCAATACCGGCGAAGTCGTCGGGCTGCAGTACGGCATCTTCAATGCCTTCAGCGGCCAGAGCGGCACGACGACGATTATCAACAGCGGCAAGATCGTCGGAGAGGACGTCGGGTACGGCGGCGACGATTCCACCGAAACAATCCGCAACAGCGGCGAGATCATCGGCGGCATCGAGCTTGCGGGCGGAGACGACGTTTATCGCGGCGCCAATGGCAAGGTCGTCGGGGTTGTCGCCGGCGAAGACGGCAACGACAAGATCTTCGGCGGCGCCTATGACGAGGAATTCAGCGGTGGCGCGGGCAACGACGAATTGCGCGGCCGGGGCGGCGACGACAAGCTCCTGGGCGACGACGGCGAAGACAAGCTGTTTGGCGGCACCGGCAATGACAACATGTCGGGCGGCACCGGAGACGACGTGCTTCGGGGCAAGGACGGCGACGACGCGCTGAAGGGAAACGCCGGCGCCGACAAGCTGGCCGGCGGTCGCGGAAACGACACGCTCTCCGGCGGCGGCGGCAACGATGTCTTCGTCATCCGTCCGGCCGCCGGGAATGACACGATCACCGACTTCGCCAACAACAAGGACAAGATCGACATCACCAGCTTTGGCCTCCGGCCATCCGACTTCGGAAGCGAGGTGGCGCCCGCGCTGTCAAATGCCGGCGGCGGCAGCACACGACTGGATCTTACGGAACTTGGCGGCGAAGGTGTTCTTCTGATCGACGGCCTCAGCTTTGCCAATGCCGATTCCAGTGACTTCATCTTCTGATCGAATGCCCCGCGCGGCGCCTGTCGCCGGCCGTGGGCAAGAGGTCGCCTGATCCCAGACCGCGCCGGCATCGTCCGGCGCGGTTCGATTCTGGCCACCTTGGCCCGGTGTCAGCTCTGATGCACGTAGGTTCCCGGCGCCGCGCAGAGCGGCTTCAGCCCGGCGGAGGGCGCCCCCATGTCCGGTGGCGCAATCACCGTTCCAGAGCCCTTCGATCGCAGGAACTCCGCCCAGACCGGCCACCACGACCCCTCCTGCGCATCCCGGTCCTGCATCCAGCTGTCCGGATCCTGGTAATGCTCATTCGCCGACCGCGTCCCGACGCGAAAACTGCGGCGGGGGTGCCCCGGTTCGCTGACAATGCCGGAATTGTGCCCGCCCGCCGTGAGCACGAAGGTCTGCTCCGCGTCGTTGAAGAGGCGGATCTTGTAGACCGACTTCCAGGGCGCGATATGGTCCTTCTCGGTTCCAACCACGAAGAACGGCGCCGCGATATCGCTCAGCGCAATGGGCTTGCCCTCCACGGCGTAACGCCCACCCGTAAGGCGGTTTTCCAGGAACAGCCCCCGCAGGTACTCCGAATGCATCCGGTAGGGCATGCGCGTTGCATCGGCGTTCCACGCCATGATGTCGAAGAGCTTCTCCGGCTCGCCCAACAGGTACCGCCGGATCGCCTTGGCCCAGATCAGGTCCTCCGCGCGGAGCGCCTCGAAGGCGCCGGCCATCTGGTCCTGGTCGAGATAGCCCTGATCCCACATCATGTCTTCGAGATAGGCGATCTGGCTTTCGTCGAGGAACATCATCACCTCGCCGGCCTCGGTGAAGTCGGTTTGCGCCGCCAGCAGGGTGACGGAGGCCAGCCTGTCGTCGCCGTCGCGGGCCATGGTGGCCGCCGCAATCGACAGGATGGTGCCGCCAAGGCAATAGCCGCAGGCATGGATCTTCTGGTCGGGCAGGATGGCGGACACCGCGTCCATGGCGGCCATCACACCCGTTTTCCGGTAGGCATCCAGACCGTATTCGGCGTAGCTCGCGTCAGGGTTGACCCAGGAAATCGCAAAGACCGTGAAGCCCTGATCGACGAGATACTTGATCATCGAATTATGCGGGCTGAGGTCGAGGATATAGTACTTCATGATCCATGCCGGAACGATCAGGATCGGCTCGGCCTGCACCGTCTCGGTGGTCGGCGAATACTGGATCAACTCCATCAGTTCATTGCGGAAAACCACCTTGCCGGGCGTGCAGGCAATGGTCTCGCCCACCTTGAACTTCTCCGGCATCGGTTCCTTCTCGCCAGAGACCTCCCGCACCAGGTCGTCGGTGAAGTTCCGTGCGCCGGCCACCAGGTTCTCACCGCCGGTTTCCAGCGTCTTGGCAATCACCTCGGGGTTGCTGAAAGGGTAGTTGGAGGGTGCGAACGCGTCGAGGATCTGGCGCGACTGGAAGGCCACCCGCTCGCTTGACTTGTGCCGCATCCCGCGGACTTCGGTGGTGGCGGTTTCCCACCAATCTTCCATGGCGAGATAACTCTGCTTCCATATCGAGAACGGCGGCGCATCCCAGCCTTCGTGGCGGAAACGATTGTCCCCTTTCTTGGGCTGGAACCCGTCTCCAAGACCCATCGCGCCCAGCCACAGCTTGCGCATTCCGTCGGCCGCATGTTCCATCAGTTCCTGTTGCCGGCCGGGTGCCTGCGCCAGATGCTTCGCCCAATCGGTCCAGGCCGCTTGGGAGGCGTTGATCGACATGCCGTTGGTAATCTGGGCGTTTTTCGCCCGGATCGACCGATCGAGATTCTCGTACCTGCGGCGCGCCGCCTTCGGGGCCGGTTTGGCCGGAGGAGACACCGCCGGAACCCCGGGTTTGTTGGCCGCCTTTCCGGTGGCGGGAGCCGGCACCGGACCGATGTCGGACGGCTTGGCGGCAGTCCTGCTCGTCGTTCTCGTCGTCATGATATCCTCGTAAGATTCAACCGCGCTGCAGCGCAACGGCGCGCGCCGCAATGCAGCAAACCGGTTATCTCCCCTTCGCGGAAGGATGTAACTGCGACCTTCCTTCACCGTTAGCGCAACACTTTCAAACGCTGCGCATTTGATACATTCCAACCGTGGAGCAACGGTAAATCCGGATGCAATTGCCCGAGTTCTGTGCACGAATCCGCCCCCTGCCGCGGTCTGCCCCCGGGTCTTTCTTCAGGGGGGTCAGGCCCGCCGGATCTGTCGCGCACCGGGCGGCGCCGTTTCGGTGCGCCTTTGACAAGCCCCGGGGCATGAAGGATGCTCGGCGCGCACGGCACGGGACCGGCATCGACACGCGGGCACTCACCCGAAGGGAGACAGGGACATGGACACGATCCGTTGGGGCATACTCGGTGCCGCGAATTTCGCACGCCAGCACATGGGGCCGGCGATCCACGCCGCCCGGGGCGCAACACTCGCCGCGGTCGCAACCAGTTCGGCCGAGAAAGCGGCGGCCTTCTCGGACCTGTTTCCGGGCATCCGCGTTGTCGACAGCTACGACGCCCTGCTCGCCGATCCCGACATTGATGCCGTCTATGTGCCGCTTCCGAACCACCTGCATGTGGAGTGGAGCCTGAAGGCACTGGAAGCGGGTAAACCGGTGCTCTGTGAAAAGCCCATGACACTGGCGGCCAGCGAGTTCGACCCGCTGATCGCGGCGCGCGACAAATCGGGGTTGCTGGCGGCCGAGGCATATATGGTCGTTCACCATCCCCAATGGCAACGCGCCCGGGACTTGGTGGCCGAGGGCGCAATCGGAAATCTCGTCGACGTGCGCGGCGCCTTTTCCTTCAACAACCCGGACCCCGCCAACATCCGCAACCAGGCGGCGACCGGCGGCGGCGCGCTCCGCGACATCGGCGTCTATCCGTTGGGAACGGCGCGGTTCGTCACCGGCGAGGAGCCGGTTTCCGCATCCGCGAAGATCACCTGGGTGGACGGCTACGACACCACCTCGCGCAGCCTCCTGACGTTCCCCGGATTTACCATGTCGATGATGCTGTCGACACGGCTCGCGCCCTATCAGGAGATGGTTTTCCACGGCGATGAGGGCGTCCTGCGGCTCGACTATCCGTTCAACGCGAATGTCCACGGCGAGGCGCGGCTGGACCTCTATCGCGACAACGAAACCCACACCGAACGCTGGCCGGGCGTGAACCATTACGTGCTTCAGGTCGAACGCTTTGGCGAATGCCTGCGCACTGGCGCGGCCTACCCCTGCCCGCTGGAATTCAGCCGCGGCACGCAGGCGGCCATGGATATGATCTTCGCGGCCGATCCGGCACCGTAAGCGGCCTGCCGCCGCCACAATACCGCCGAACTGATCTGGCAACACTGTCTCGTCCGGGGCACTGCGGTGGGTTTCCTCCCCGCCGCAGGAGGCACATATGTGTCGCACCGCAAGGTCACTGACTCCGGCTTCACAGAACACGCCACGAAGCTGCCATGCCCTACTACTCCGACCTGTCCGATTATCTCGTCTCCGGCTATTGGGCCGACAGCGGTGACGCCTCGCACCAACACCGTTCCGGAGGCGACACGACAACAATCACCTACAATGCCAGCGGCCTCGACGCGGAAGGCCAGAGGCTCGCGCACGCGGCAATGGCCGCGTGGGAAGATGTCGCCAACATAGAGTTCGTCCGGGCTTCCAGCGCATCGGCAACCCTGCTCTTCACCGACGACGCGAACGGCGCCTGGACCGACCACACCGAGTTCTACGGAATCATCACCTCGGTTCAGATCAATATCGCGCGGCAATGGCTCGACTGGTACGGGACCGGATTCGACACGTATTCCTACGGCACGTATCTGCACGAAATCGGTCACGCACTCGGCCTGGGGCACAGCGGCGACTACAACCGGACCGCCGATTTCGAGCGCGACGCCAAGTTCTCCTATGACAGCACCCAGCTGACGGTGATGTCTTATTTCCTCCCCTCCGAAAACCCGAACGTCAACGCCTCGGATGCCGAAGTTCTGACGCCCCAACTGGCCGACATCGAGGCAATCCAGACCATCTACGGGGCCGCCGAAAAGGCACGCAACGGTGATACCGTCTACGGGCACAGTACCAACCTTTCGGGCGGACGCTGGCATCTCACCGGCTTCGACGAGGCGTGGTCCCTGACCCTGGTCGACACCGGCGGCACCGACACGATCAACCTCTCGACCTTCGACGCCTGGCAACTCATCAACCTGCGTGCAGGGGCCTTCTCCAGCGTGCTCGGCGGCCGCGCCAACCTCGCCATCTCTCCGGACACGGTGATCGAACGCGCGATCGGTGGTGCCGGGCGGGATCTGCTCTACGGAAACGCCGCCTCCAATGCGCTGAAGGGGCGCGACGGCAACGACGAGTTGATCGGGCGCGGCGGCAACGACCGGCTGTTCGGCGGCGGTAGCGACGATAGGCTGACCGGCGGACAGGGCAATGACCGGCTCAAGGGCGGGAGCGGAACGGATACGTTTGTGTTCCGCGCGGGCAGCGGCAAGGACCGTATCCTCGATTTTCGCGACGATTGGGATCGCATCGAACTCGATAGGGCGTTGTGGGACGGCGGGCTGAGTCGCAAGCAGGTGATCCGGAAATTCGCGCACGTTCAGGAAGACGGTGATGTCGTGTTCGATTTCGGAAAGGACGTGCTCATCGTTGCCGATGCGGGTGACCGCTGGCTGCTGACAGACGACATCGCATTCCTCTGACCGCCGCACCGAACCCCTGCAGGCCATGATCCGGCTGCCCATATCCTGCCCATCCAATCCGGCGTGCCGCGAGACACGCGAATGTCGGCTTGCCGATACCGGGCCGACGCCCAAGTGTTGAACGTCGCGGCACAGGCGTTAATCTCGCCCCAGGTCTGGAACGGAGCACCCCATGCAGAATGACAACATCGAAGGACGCCTCCACGGGCCGCAACCCGACCCCGATACGGAGGAATCTCTGTTTCTGCGGCTGGTCTACATGCTGATCATCTATTTCATGATCGGGATCGCACAGACCGTACTGGGGGTTGCCACCGTGGTGCAGTTTTTGATCATGCTATTAAACAAGCGACAGCCCAACGAGCGGCTGGCCGATTTCGGCACCGATCTTGGGATCTGGATCGCCAAGGCCGCGCGCTACCAGACCGCGGCCAGCGACGTGAAGCCCTGGCCCTGGACAGAGCTGGACTGACCCAACCGCATTCATGAACGCGCAGCGCGGCTCGCTTCGGAGGCCCGCATTTCGGCTGCGCCAAAACCGCCGGCGCCGGTTGCGATCCCAATTTCGCACCTCATATTTGAATATATGGGTTATGGGAGGAGTGCCGACATGTCACTGTTCGAAGACCGCGAGCGGGCAATAGAAGCGAAATTCGCCCGAGATTCGGAGTTGGACTTCCGCGCGCGGGTGCGCGCGTTCCGCTTCCTGGCCGTTTGGGCGTCGACGCTGAAAGGCGAAACCGTTGCGCAGGCGCGCGAATTCGCCCGGTCGATGATCCACGTGGATGTGCGCCAGATCGGGGACGAGGATGTCGTCCGCATTGTCCGGAGCTATCTGGGCGAACTGACGGACGAGGCAACCGTGCGGCGGAAGATGCAGGAGTTCTTCCGCGAGTCCAAGGAGTTGCTGGAGTTGGAGAAATCGCTCTGAATTGCACATCGGGTCCGGCGCGCAACTCTTCGCGGCTGGCCGATTGCGAATCTCATGGTGGCTGATAAGAGTCGATCCACGACGGGCCGGCACAGCACGTGGCCGGTCAGAGACCATGGCACGGCACAGAGCAGAAAGGTCACGCGGATGCGCTGTTTTTCCCGGATCGGAGCCGTCCTTTTGCTGGCCGCTTCCGTCGCGCTCCCGGCGTCGGCTCAGAACTGGTCATCGACGATCGCGGAAGACGGCGACGGGGTCAGCGGCGAGATCGCGGTCGACGGCAAGACCTTCATTCTGGGCTGCACGCGTCAGGCCGGGTCATCGCTGACCGTCCTTCTGACCAACGGTCCCCACGACGGGATGCAGAACGCGGATGGCGAGGCAGAAACCGTGACCATGCGCATCACGCTGGACAATGGCTCGGCAGGAGACTTCCAGATCGACGGGTTCTACCTGGAGCCGGAAGCGACCTTCGTCGGGCGGCTCGTCGCCTCCAACAACACCCTGCAACAGTTCGCCCGGGGTATGGATCTCCAGTTGCTCACAGCAGACGGCGACCTGGTACTGGGTGCCCCGATGACGGGCACGGGCAAGATCCGTGGGGAAATGCAGGACGCCTGCGGGCTTTAGGCGCTTTCCATCAGGCGCGTTCCTTGATCAGCAACAGCCACTCGCCGCTCGCCTCGGTGGCGTCATCGTTCACCATCGGTCGGCGGGCCCGTTCGCGGTATCCGGTGCTCGTGTAGAGTTGGACGGCGTTGCGGTTGCTTTCCGACACGATGAGACTGGTCTCGCGCAAGCCGAGCGCCTGCGTGATTTCCTCCGCCGCGCGCAGCAGCACGCGCGCATAACCTTGACGTCGGGCATCCGGCAACACGGCCAGAATGTTGATGTACCATGACCCCGGCGCATGGTTTTCCAGTTCAACCAGCGGCCGGAACAGCGCGGCCACGCCGCCGGGATCTTCCGGCTCGTGACCGATCGGGTTTCCGATGAGGCACGCCACGGCCCCGTGCCCGGGGTCAAGCATCACCACGGTTTGCCCATTCGCGACACGCTCGATCTGCCGGCGCCGGCCGACCGCCCACGGGTCCTCGCCCTCGGCCGCCATATCGCGCCACACGCGCAGCGCGAGACCGTCGCTCGCCATCTCGTTGAGCCGTGCCGCGACCGCGGCATCGTCATTGCGGAAGGGCCGCAGCGGGGGCGCCAGGTCAATGGGGATTGACGCCTCGGCGTGGCTCATCCCTCCATCGCCTCCAGTTCGTCGATCATTCCGGAGATCATGCTCAGGCCCTTGTCCCAGAAGGCAGGGTCCGTTGCGTCCAGTCCGAAGGGCGCCAGCAGTTCGGTGTGATGTTTCGATCCGCCCGCCTTGAGCATCTCGAAATACTTCTCCTGGAAGCCCGAGTCGCCCTCCTCGTAAACCGCATAGAGCGCGTTCACGAGCCCGTCACCGAAGGCATAGGCATAGACGTAGAAGGGCGAGTGGATAAAATGCGGGATGTAGGACCAGAAGGTGTCGTAGCCGTCCATGAAGCTGAAGGCCGGCCCGAGGCTTTCACCCTGCACCGACATCCAGAGGCGGTTGATATCCTCCGGCGTCAACTCGCCATGGGCCCGCGCCTCGTGCAGCTTGCACTCGAAATCGTAGAAGGCGATCTGCCGGACGACGGTGTTGATCATGTCCTCCACCTTGCCGGCGAGCAACACCTTCCGCTGTGCCTGGCCGGACGCCTGGTCCAGCAGCCTGCGGAACGTCAGCATCTCTCCGAAAACGCTCGCTGTCTCGGCCAGCGTCAGCGGCGTCGCGGCAAGCAGCTCCCCCTGCCCCGCGGCCAGCACCTGGTGGACGCCATGGCCCAGCTCATGCGCGAGCGTCATCACGTCCCGCGGCTTGCCGAGGTAATTGAGCATCACGTAGGGATGAACGTCGACCACGGTCGGATGGGCGAAGGCGCCCGGCGCCTTGCCCGGCTTCACGCCGGCGTCGATCCATCCCTTCGAAAAGAACGGTTCGGCAATCTCCGCCATGCGGGGGCTGAACCCCGAGTAGGCGTCCAGCACGGTGTCCTTGGCCTCCTGCCAGCCGACGATCCGGTTGTCTTCCATCGGCAGCGGCGCGTTACGATCCCAGACTTCCAGCGCGTTGAGCCCGAGCCACTTGCGCTTGAGGTCATAGTACCGGTGGCTGAGGCGCGGATAGGCGGCAACCACGGCGTCGCGCAGGGCCTCCACCACCTCCGGCTCAACCTGGTTGGACAGGTGGCGCCCGGTCTGCGGCGTGGGCATGCCGCGCCAGCGGTCCTCGATTTCCTTCTCTTTCGCCAGCGTGTTGTGGATCCGCGCAAAGAGCTTGATGTGCTCGCCGAACACGCGGGCCAGTTCGCGGGCAGCGGCCTCGCGCAGCTCGCGATCCTGCTCGGTAAGGAAGTTGAGCGTCGATTCGAGGTTGCGGGTCTCCCCTTGCACCTCGAATTCCAGCCCCGCCATCGTCTCGTCGAAGAGCCGGTTCCACGCGGCCGCCCCCACCGTGGACTGGTCGTGCAGGAACTTTTCCAACTCGTCGGAGAGCTGGTAGGGCTTCATCGCGCGCAACTTGTCGAAGATCGGCTTGAACCGCGAAAGCTCCTCGCTTTCGTTCAGCAGGGCGTCAAGCGCGTCATCCTCGATCCGGTTGATCTCGAGCGTGAAGAACACCAGCGGCGTGGTGAAGTTCGTGATCTTCTCCTGGCAGTTTCCGAGAAACTGCGCCCGCCCCGCATCGGACGTGTTCTGGTAGTAGCGAAGGCCCGCGAAGGACATGATCCGCCCGGCGACCACGTCTATCTTCTCGTAGCGCAGAACGCAGTCGAGCATTTCCCGGGAGTTGAGGCTCGCCAGCTTGCCCTCGTAATCCTCGGCAAAGCTGAGGCACGCCTGTTCCAGCCAATCCATATCCCGTTTGAGCTCCACGGCATCCGGGGCGCTGTAGAGATCAGTCAGATCCCACTCCGGAAGATCGCTGAAGGCGCCATCGGCGGCTACGTCGATGTCTCGGACCGGGGTCGGAAGAATTGGCAACATGGGCGGAACCTCTCTGTCTGGTGGTGTCCAGATAATCCCGCAATGCCACGTTCTTCAACCGTCACCGCCCCCGGTCCACTGCCTTTGGCGCGTTTGCCCGTACCGTCGCCGCGGATTCCCGTTCCGCGGATCGCCGCGAGCCTGCGTCAACGCGGCTGGCCGGCCTGTTCGCGCCGCTTGCGCAGTTGCGCCATCATCTGCAATTCAAGCGCCGCGTTCTGCGAGAGCGGAAGGCCGGCCGCGGCCTCCACCTCCCGGCGGCTGACGCCGATGTCGTCGAGCATCTTGTCGTCGAAATCCAACAGCCTCAGGAACTTGCGCCGTCTGCGAATACGCTGGAACCGGGCGCGCAACCAGCCTCCCACGGCGCTGGAGGCGCGGTGCGGATACAGCACGGATGCATGGCGGATCGGGGCAGCGGCGTCATCGTGAATTACACTCATCGCGGTTTCCTTTCGACCGTGTGATTGGGTGTCCTGTCGTCTTCGGGGATGACTCTCGCCGCATTCTATGCTTCAATCAAACGAAACAAACTGACGGCAACCGTCAGTTATTTTGATGATAGGAGCATCTCGCCCGTATGAACATCGCCCGCACGCCGCAGATCCCGTTGATTGACCTGGATCTTCTCAGAACGCTCGACGCCATCGCGGAGAGCGGCTCCTTCGCAGGCGCCGCGACGATCGTGCACCGCTCGCCGTCGGCGATTTCCATGCAGGTGCGTCGGCTCGAAGAGATCATCGGCCGCCCGGTGTTCCTGCGCGACAGTCGGTCGGTGACGCTCACGCCGGACGGGGAGTTTCTCCTGTCCCATGCCAGGCGCATGCTGGCGCAGAACCGCGAGGCGATGGCGCGTTTCGCCTCGCCGGAATTGCGCGGAACCGTGCGGCTCGGGGCGCCGGACGACGCCGTGGAACGCTTTCTGCCGCCAATGCTCCGGCGATTTGCCGAATCCCACCCCGGCGTGGTGGTGGATGTGACGGTCGAGGATTCGGTCGGCCTGCGCGGGATGCTGCGGGCCGGCGCCATTGATATCGCGCTCGTGACAAGTTCCTGCGAGACGACCGGCAGCGGCGTGGCCGAACCGCTGATGCGCGAGCAGCTGGTCTGGGCGAGCTGCCGCGGTGGCACGGCCGCCAGCCGCTCGCCGCTCCCCGTCTCCGTCTGGGAAGAAGGCTGCGCCTGGCGGAATTCCGGTCTCTCGGCGCTCGACAAGTCCGGGCGTCCTTGGCGGATCGCCCTTCAGAGCGCCCATATCGCCGGCCAGCGCGCGGCAATTCTGGCCGACCTCGCCGTGGCCCCCATCCCGGCGGCGGCGCTGGGCGGCGATGTGGTCGAAGCGCCCGAGGAACATGGATTGCCACCGCTGCCAAGCTACACGCTGGGGCTTCTGATCCATCCGGACGCAAAGGCCCATGTGCGCGCGGCAGCCGATCACCTCCGCGCCAGCTTCGCCGCCTGCTGAGCCGCCCGGCAGCGGGGGCAAACCCTCACCGGCGAAACCGACCCCCGGCCGTCACAGCCACTCCTGGCGAAAGAGCGCACCGTCGCGCGTTTGCAACGCGGCGACTGGCAGTGACGACCCCATGCATTCTGAATGCTGCGGGCGGAAAAACGGGCGGAATGCCGACTGTGAGGACATCCGACGTGATTTGTCGGATGTCCGGGCCGAGACCATTCGATGGTTCCCCCACGTAAAGTTTTCTTGGTTTCTCGGCCTGCGGCTGTCACGAATAGTCGGATTGTGACAGCCTGCTAGGAGATCAGATCTATGGTGCGAAGTGTACTGACAGCTGCGTTGGCGCTCAGTTTTGGCGCTGCGGTTGCGCAAGAAAGTCCGATCATTCACGACGCCGAGTTCTTTGTTCTGAGTGCACAAAACGGCGATCGATGGGCGTCCGAAGACGTAGATGTTCAAAACCGACTGGCCGAACTCAGAGAAGAACATGGGCGGCCACCCAATATCGTCTACATTCTGTGGGACGATCAGCCCTTTGGCATTGTTGGCTTTCCGGGAATTCAGCAAACGCTCGGGTTTGAAACACCCAACCTGAACCAGATGGCCGCCGATGGCATCAATTTCACGCGAATGTACTCCGAGCCATCATGTACACCGACGCGGGCTGCATTCCTAACGGGGCGCCATCCGGTTCGACACGGCATGGGCGTGGTGGGCATGCCTCACGAATACGCCGGTCTTCGCGGCGACGAAGTCACGCTCGCAGAGGTGCTTTCAGAAGCCGGATATGCCACCGCCCACTATGGAAAGGGTCACCTCGGGGACATCGAGGAGAGCTACCTGCATAACCAGGGGTTCGATGAAGCACTCTTCACGCCAATGAACCAAATCACATCACTCTATGACACTCTTGGATCAGCGGCGAATGCGACACTTGGGTTTCCGGATATTGGTCCGGAAGACCCATACAAGCTAGACGATCCCGGCCTGCTTCCCGAAGGCTGGGTCCAAACCATCGACGGCCGCAAAGGTGAACTCGGACAAGAATGGGGTCTGCCCAACAACGAGTGGTACTCCAAGGTCGATCCGGAAAGCGAAGTGCGAATGATGAACTTCATCCGGACGAATGCCGAAGCCGGGAAGCCATTCTATGTCCAGTACTGGCCCAACTGGTTGAACTTCCTCCAACCCGACATCGAGAGAAACACGCTCAACGGAGGAAAAGTTGCAGAAGCCTACCACCGGCTAGACATGTTCGTAGGCGAGGTCATGGACGAACTTGAAACTCTCGGGATTGCAGAAAACACGATCTTTGTTGCGATGGCCGACAATGGTCCGATGGTCCACAACCCACCCCCGGGGTGGGGCATGACCCAGATCATGTTTTCAGGAGGAAAGGGTGATTTCACAGAAGGTGGTGTTCGTGTTCCGGCCTTTGCGTGGTGGCCCGGAACCATCGAAAGCGGGCAACTCGTGGGCGACATCATCCACGTGACCGACCTTTTCACCACCTTCGCGTCTCTCGCCGGTGCATCGGATTTCATCCCGCGTGACAGGGTGATCGACGGGATCAACCAATCCTCACTTTTGTTGAACGGCGATACGCATTCCCGTCGCGACTACGTCCACATCTATCAGGGGCATACGCTCGCTGCGACTGTGAAGGGACGCTACAAGCAACACTGGATTTCGCCGGACCCCGGCGCCGCCTCAGGTATCGGCGCATCATACTACGATCTCTATCAGGACCCCCACGAGGAGAACCCTCATCTGGTTCCCCTGATTCATACCCTTGGCCAATTCAAGATGATGCGGATGCGGCATGAACTCCTGAAGGAGAAGTACCCCGACAAGCCGAATGCTCGGGGCATTCCACTGACAGGTCTTTCCAATGCTCGTCCGGAGACACTGGCCATCGCGGATCGGCTTGAGCAGAACCTGCAAGGACTGCCGGTGTCAGTTCAGGAGTTCGTTCAGCGTCAGCCTAGCTTCGAAATCATGGATTTCGATTGGGGTGAATAACAGACCTGGGCCCGTGGCAATGCCGGACCTTCCTTCGGCAAGGTGGGCATTGCCGCTCGGGCGCTTACCCCTAACGGGACCCTGGCCAATTCCCCCTTTCTGACGGCAACGCGCAGGCAGCGGTCGGTCGCATGGAATGGACGAACGGCACCAGCGTTCCCCCGCCAGCCTGCACGGCCAAGACATCCGCCGCGGCGGATTTGCCGGAAGCGGCCGTCTCGGCCCGGTCTGAGCGGGGCCTGCGCCCCTACTCGGCGGGTTTCTCCGCGTTCAGCGCGGCGAGGATGCCGCCGTACCCCTCGTTCTCGAGGAACTCCGCCTCGGACGGCAGGGTCATGCGGCCAAGCGCGGCGTTGCGGTAGGGAAAGCGGCCGAACCGGCGGATGATCTCCCGGTGCGCGCGCGCGTGGTCCAGGTTGTTCGCGCCGGTCTCCGGCATCCGCTCGACCATGAGCCGCACGCAGCGATCCTGGTCGCCGAGGTTCTCCGAATGCATCAGGGGCAGGTAGAAGAACTGCCGCTGCGGTTCGGCAACGGCCATGTCCCACCGGCGGTCGATCGCCATCTTGGCTGCCGTGCGCGCCAGGACGTCGGTATCGAACGCACGCGCCTCGCCACGGAACATGTTGCGCGAGAACTGATCGGTGAGGATCAGGAAGCCGAACGTCCCCTCGGCGTCGCAACACCACCCGTGCAGGTCGCCGGCATGGGCGAGTTCCCAGGCCGCTCCGAAACGCTCGCGGATATCGGCGTCCAGCGCGTCGGATGCCTTGTACCACCCCTGCGGCCCGACCTCGTCGACCCAGTAGCGTTCGATTTCCTGTGGTGTCACATCCACCATCTGATTTCCTTTCGTCCGTTCGGACGGGTATCGAATGCGAACGGCTCAGCCCGCCTGTCCCGCCTCTTCCTGAACCGCCTCCGCATCGGCTTCCTGCGCGGCCTCGATGAACATCTCCTGCGCGACCTCCACCGCGACGGGCGATGCCGTTGGCAGTACCGGAGCATAACTCACAGTTTCGTCCACCGGAACAGCCTCGCTCTGTGTCATCCGCCAGAATGCGTAAGCGGCCAGAGCCGCACATAGGATGCTCAGGAACAGAAAGAAACCCTGTGGCCCCGCAATCGACATCATCCCGCCAGTGATCAGCGGGCCGGCAACCGCCCCGACCCCGTTGACGAAGATCAGGCCGCCCGAGGCGCCGGCCATCTCGTCGTACTCCAGATGGTCGTTCACATAGGCCAGCAGCAGCGCGTAGAGCGGGCTCGATGTGCCGCCGATGAAAAACGCCGCCACCAGAAGGGTCACGTATTTCTGCCCCATGACCATCGCGAGCAACGACGCGACAGCTCCAACGGCCGCCAGCGCGAGTATGAGCAACCTGCGGTCCATCCGGTCGGAGAGCCATCCGATGGGATATTGCATCACCATGCCGCCGATATAAATCGTTGCAATGAAAGCGGAAATCTGTGCGACGGCAAGGCCGGCCTGCGTCGCGAAAACCGACGCCATCCCGTAGAGCGCCGAAAACACGCCGCCCAGCAGGAAGAGGCCCACGCAGCCAAGTTGCGATGTCTTCCAGAGTTGCCGCAGGCTCATCGGCTTGGCCGTCTCGAATGCGGGCGTCGGCTGCACCGCCAGCAGGATCGGCGCGAAGGAGACCGACACCAGAACGGACGGGATGATGAAGAGCACGAAGCCCGAGGGGTCGCCCAGCAGCAGCAATCCCTGCGCCGAGACCATACCCGCCATCTGCACGATGACGTAGAGCGAGAGCGCCTGTCCACGGCGGTCATTCGTCACCGCATCGTTCAGCCAGCTTTCGGCGGTCACGTAAACGGCGGACAGGCAGAATCCCATCAGCACACGGCCAATCGTCCAGGCCAGGGGCTGCGCCAGCAGCGGGTAGAGAATGAGGATCGCGGACACCAGCGAGCCGAGCGCGGCGAAGACCCGGATGTGCCCGACCCGCCGGATCAGCTCCGGCGCCATGCGCGAGCCCCCGAGAAAACCCGCGAAATACGCGGACATGACAATGGACATCTCGAAGGTCGAGAAGCCCTCGATACTGCCGCGGATACCCAGCAGCGTGCCCTGCACGCCATTGCCGACCATCAACAGGAGCATTCCGAACAAAAGGGCCCAGGAGGCCGAGATCACTTGGAACATGAGACGCATTCCCTCTTTCGCGCGGCCGCTCTAGACCAGTCTTCGCGACAGCGCCATGTCCGGTTGCGACATTCGGAATCCGTGAACGACCTATGGGTCGGATGCGGAGAGATGGTCGCGGCGCTCGGCTAGCTGGCGCCGCACCAGATCGACATGCAGCCGCGCATGATAAGCGCCGACGCGGAACGCCGGCGGCAGGCGCATCGCCGCCAACCGATGGTCGAGCGCATCCAGCCGCCCGTCGAGCGAGCGCAGATCATCGAGGGTTTCGGCCTGCGCGAGATCGGTCTCGATTGCGCCGATGGCCCGGTAGTGCTGCCAGACCCTGCGTCGCATCGTCCAACGGTAGACCGCCGGAAGAGACCGGATCAGCGGAACGACGACGAAGAGAAGCGGCAGCAGAATGAGCATCACCCTCCGTACCTGGGCGGCGATCCAGTACGGCAGCCAGTCGTGAAAGAAGCTTTGACCTTCGGTCAGCAACTTCTGCGCCGCCGCGTCGACGGGCATGTCGGCTCCCTCCGGCGTCGGGTATTGGCCCTGACGCGCGAAAACGCTCTGCTCGCCATGGATCTCGCGGGCGGCAAGCACCATCCGGTCGACAACCGCCGGATGAAGGTCCGTCGTGCCCGCGAGTCGTGCCAGCAGGACAACCGTGGAGAGCGGCACCTCCGGCACCACGGGGTCGAGTGAAACCGCGCCGGCCGGGGCGGTCAGCACCCGGCTGTGCGGCATTCTCTGGGCGATTGCGTCGGCATAGGACAGCACCAGCAGGTCGGTCGTCGGCGATTGAATGAGCGGCACCAGATAGGGCGCGTGGATGGGCGCCACGAACAACGCGACATCTATTTCGCCGGCCAGAAGCGCCTCCGCCGCCGCCTGCCCCCCGAGGTCCGACAACCGGTTGACCGGTTCGCCGATTTCCAGCGTCGTCAACAGCCGGTCGAGCGCCAGCTGCGTCCCCGATCCCGGGCCGCCCCGCGCGACGACGAGCCCCCGCCAGAGTGCCGGATTGGCCGGGATCGGCCGGTCCGCGCGGGCAAACGCCAGGATCGGCTCCACGAAGACCGTGCCGAGCGCCACCACGCCGGTGTCCCGCTGCGGTTCGATCCCGCCCTGCACGAGGCCGACGTCGACGGCCCGGTCGGCAAGGAGCGCGACATTTTCCACCGACCCTGCGGTCTCAACGATATCGACGATGATGCCGTCGCGGGCGAGGATCTCGCGGTAACGCTCGGCAATCTCCCAATACCCGCCGTCGCGCTCGCCTGCGGCGAAGGACAGTCGGTCCGGAGGCGGAAGATCCCGCAGCAGGTAGAGCGAGTACAGGACGGCCGCGACGATGGCGGTCAGCACGAGGATCAATCGCATCGGCCTCTCCGGGGCAGCGGGGAAAGGGAGTGCGGAAACCGCAGGAATCCCCCGACAGTGCCACAGCCGGCCCGATCGCGGAAGAATCCGTTTGACGGCTTGGCGGAATTGGCGCAGGAGAGGCGTATGACACGCCCTGCCGCCACCCGATTTTATTGGTCCCGTTCCACATAGGAGCGGCCGCAGGGGGCATACCCTTACGCACGAGGCCGCCACGAGCGGCCTTTTTCATCTCTCGCGTCTCGTGGTGGCAAACATCCCGGAGACAGAAAGATGGATGCAGAAGAAAAACCAGCCGAGTTGAAAGCGGTGTCGATCCGGCGCGCGGTGCGCGGCGACATCCCATGTCTTGTGGACATGGTATCGGCCCTGGCCGCGTATCACGGTGACCTTGCGACGGTCTCGCCGCAATCGCTGGAACGGGACATCTTCGGCCCCGGCGCCTGCGCCCGCGCGCTGCTGGCCGAACGCGACGGCGCGGCGGTCGGATACGTGGCGCTGGCCTGTTACCCGGCCCTCCACTTCGGCCGCAGGGTAATGGAGATGCACCATCTCTACGTGGCGCCCGCGCAGCGCGGCCGCGGCGTGGGGCGCCACCTCGTTGCCGCCGCCGTCGAGGAAGCCCGGCGCGAGAATTGCGGCCGGATCACCGTCAGCACCGATCCCGACAATGCGCGGGCGCAGGAGATTTACGGCTCCATGGGGTTCGCGCCGCAATCGCCGGGCGGCCCGCGTTTCCGGCTGGAATTGCCGGAGACGGGCGCGCTGCCCGCCGGCTGGGTCTAGCGCACGTCGCGCAGAAGCGGGCACCGGTTTTGCGCGCCTCGTAGGTGCGCGTTTGAACGGTCAGAATTTGTCGCGCGCATGCAAGTGGACGCGGCAGACTTTGGCCAGCGACGCCACCGGATCGAACGACGCGCACCACGCCCGCGCACGCCCCCCGGGGCCAGTGGTGCGCGGCATGTCACGCTCTGTCCTTGGCGCCCTTGAACGACTTCCCGGAGGGCGCCAAGGGATTAAGAATTCGTGAATCCGCGCCGGTAACCCATTGATTTAACTAGGTCTGGAAGATGTCCCATCGTGAGACACCAAGGCGCGAGCGAGCGGACGGAGCGCCGGGCCGGCCCACCCTCACGGCAGCAGCAGCGAGGCATCTCCATAGGAGAAGAAGCGGTACCGCTCCGCGATGGCATGGTCGTAGACCTCCATCATGCGGCCCCGCCCCATCAACGCCGAGACCAGCATCATCAGCGTCGACTTCGGCAGGTGAAAGTTCGTCATCAGCCCGTCCGTGACCCGAAACCGGTAGCCCGGCCGGATGAAGATATCGGTCTCCCCGCGCCAGGGCGCGATACCACCGTCACCGGCCGCGGATTCGATCAGCCGGCAAGCGGTGGTGCCCACCGGCAGGATGCGCCCCCCGGCCGCCCGCGTGGCGTTTATCTCGTCGGCCGCCGTTTCGGTCACCTCGCCCCATTCGGCGTGCATCTTGTGGTGGCTGACGTCGTCGACCTTGACTGGGAGGAAGGTGCCCGCGCCCACATGCAGCGTCACTTCCGAGATCGCGACCCCCATCGCGACGATCCGCTCCAGCAGGGCGGCATCGAAATGCAGGCTCGCCGTGGGCGCCGCCACCGCGCCGGAGTGGCGCGCGAAAACGGTCTGGTAATCGACCCGGTCGCGGTCGTCGGCTTGTCGTCGGGCGGCGATATAGGGCGGCAACGGCATCGCGCCCGCGCCGTCGAGCGCCCGGTCGAAATCCTCGCCCTCGCACGAGAACGCCAGCGTGAGCTGGCCGTCGGCGCGCCCCAGAACACGGGCGGAGAAGCCCGGCGCGAACTGGATCTCCTCGCCGTCGCGCACCTTCTTGGCGGGTTTGGCAAGGGCCGCCCAGGTGCCGTCTCCGCGCGGATCGAGCAGCGTGACCTCGATCCGCGCTTCCGTGGGGCCTTCGGCACCGGCACGGCGGCGCAGTCCGGTCAGCCGAGCCGGAATGACTCGGGTATTGTTCAGCACCAGCCGGTCGCCCGGACGCAGGAAATCCGGCAGGTCGAAAACGTGGGAATCGGTCAGGCTACCCGGCCGAGCGACGAGCAGCCGCGCCGCGGTTCGCGGGCTGGCAGGCCGGGTCGCTATGAGCGCCTCGGGCAGGTCGAAATCGAAATCCGAGAGCCGCATCCTCAGCCCTCGCTCCCCGCCTGCCCATCGGACCGCGCCCTTGGTTGCGGAGGCGCCGCGCGGAATATCTCCCGAAACATGCCCGGCGTGAGCATCGAGAGCGGGTTCACATCCACCGACGGATCGGATGCAGGCCCGCGCATCCGGTAGGTCACGCCAAACAGGCCCTCGCCCTTCCGGGTGAAGATGGATCCAATGGAATTGACCATGTAGATCGGGGAGAACACGCCCTGCATGTCCAGTCTGCCGGTGCCCATATCGAAGATGCCTTCCATGGTGATGCCGAGCGATGGCCCGACGCCGGAGGAGCGTGTGACCTGCAGGTAGCGCGGCGTCAAGCGGAAGGCGGCCTCGACATCGCTGAAAACAATGCCGGAGCCGTTCAATTCATCGAGCAGCCCAACCACGGAAATCGCGTTGGCCAGCGACACGAGCCCGGTCACGCCGCGGACACGCAGGTTCTCGACTTTCAGCTGGCCGTCATATTCGCCGTCTTCGGCACGCGGCTGAAGGGTCAGTGTCATGCTGCCGCCAGCCGCCTGCTCCAGGATTCCGGCCGACCGGAACACCGCGCCCGCGTCTTGCGACGTCACGCGGATCGCCGACTTTCCATGTTGCCCCTTCGACAAGGCCACGGAAACCGGCGCCTGGCCGTTGAGATTGCCCGCGAACGTGCCGGATACGCCGCTGCCGGGCGGCACATCGCCTCGAAACGGCGCGATGAACAGATCGTCGTCAATCTGCAGCCTGTCGAGCGCGAGGGTAACGGGCGGGTCCGCGGCACTGCCGCCGGAACCGGAGGCGCCAGACCGCCTGCGCAGGTCGACTCGCCCGCCGACAATGGAAATCACCGGTGCATTCCCGGTGCCACGACCGATGAGCGTCACTGGTGCATCGAGCCATTCGCCGAGTTGTACACGGTCGAAACGGGCCGCGCCGAGCCCGCCGTCGGGGGACATGTCGATCCGGCCTTCCGCGGCGAGACCCGCGGCAGCAAACCTGAGCGCCGTGACCGCAGGTGTGTCGCCGAGATAGCCGGAAACCTGCAGTTCGCCCGTGCCGTCGACGGCCTTCGACCAGCCGAGCGACGGAATCGACAACCCCACGCCTTCCAGCGCCGATGTAAGCGCAAAGACCGGCGGCGCGCCTTTCGGAAGGTCGAGCCGGAAATTTGCCGGGCCCGCGCCGGTCACGCTGCCCTCCGGCAGCCCGATGCCGAAGGTCGAGACAAAGGTCTCTCCGATGTCGATCGCGCCTTCCACCGAGGGCTGATGATCGGCGGCCGCAGCTCCGAGCGGCAGGCTGAAAGCGGCTTCGAGCGGCACCTCGTCGAGCGTGCCCGCGCCGGAAATCCTGAGCCCGTCGGGCCGGGCCTGCAGGTCGAGCATTTCGGCCCCCAGCCGCCGCCCGGGCACGACCTCTTCCGACACGACGTTGGTCAGCGCACCGGCGACGTCAAACTCGACCTCGTCCGCCGAGATACGCCGCCGCATGGGAAAGGCGATGCGCCCGTCCAATCGGGCGTGCCCGTCGGCCAGGTTCACCGGTTTTCCGGCCCGCTGAAGGAAGCGGAACGGCGGCTGATCAAGCAACGACAGGGCGGCTGTCGTGCTGGACGTGGAGTGCCACAGGATTTCTCCGATGCGCGGCGCCGTCGCCATGTCGTCAATGGTGAATACCGATCCGGCAACGTCGATCTCTCCGCCCTCTGGCGGCTGAATGCGGCCCGCATCGAGCGAAAGCGAGAATGTGTCCCGGCCGACATACCCGTAGCCGGCAGCATCTTGGATTGGCGGCAGGCTTTGCATCGGACGCAATTTCGCGTCGCGAAACTCGAACGTTAGCGCCACGTCGGGACGTTGCCCCTGATCGAACCGCACGCCGGCGCTCGCGTCGAACACCTGCCCGTCCAGCAGGTTCCGTTCGATCCAGTCGCGCGTGCGCGGGACGAGTGGCAGCGGCCAGAGCGCCATCATCGGCGCAACCCCGATCTCGTCGAGCCCCATATCAAGGGCCACGTGCCACCCTTGCCCGTCGGCCGTGATCCGGCCGGACGCATGCAGTCTTGAGTCCGCTGCCGTTTCGCCCCCGTCCGGATCGGTCGTTGTCAGGACGAGTTGACCAATCCGGGCGACGAACGGGTCGATCTCAACTTTCAGGTCGAGGATCCCCTCGTCGAAGGTCGCCGGGCCCGGCAAGAGACCGGGGGGATCGAGCCGAAGTTCGGAGAAGCGAAACTGCCCGACCAGCGCTGTCGGCCAGCCGCTGTCCAGCCCTTCCAGATAGGCGTGTCCGCTGGCCGATACCGTCCCGTCGGGCGCGTGGACCTGGAGTTGCTCGAAACTCAGCCGGGCCTCCTCCGGACGGTACCCGAAATAGGCGCGCGCGCCGTCGAAATGGATCGGGCGGGCGGCCCGCTCCGGCTGGAACGCCCCCGGGCCTATCTCCAGCGTGCCGTTCAGGGTTTCCATCTCGCCCGTCTCGCTCAACCCGGCGATGATCGCGCCGGACACGCGCGCATCGAGCGGGCGCAGCCAGGCGACCGCGGGATTCTGTGCCGCGATGTCGGCGGCGGCCACGCCGTCGACAAGGGCGGAGAACTCGGCCCGCGACCCCGTTTTGCCGAGCGACAGGCGCAGGGCGACCTTTGCCGCGGTTTCTGGCTCCGCCGCGGAACCCGCGCCATTCGCCGTGTCGGCTTCTGCGGCCGCCGGCGCCTCTTCCGCTGCGGCGGACGGCAGCTTCAGATCGACCGAGGCGGACAGGGCGTCCGCATCCTGCGCAATCACCAGCCGGCCATCCTCCACCCGCCACAGGCGCCCGGCACGCCGGTCGTCGAAGTGAACGTCCAGACCGGTCACTTCGATCCGATGGATCGGCTCCATGCCCGGCAGGGCAAAAACCCGCTGGACCGCGGCAATCGCTTCCTCGACCGATCCGAGCTTGGCCGGTGCCACGTCGCGACCGAAGCCGAGATCCAGCGTCCCGTCGGTCTTGCGCAATAGCCGGACAGCCGCGCCGTCGAGATGCAACGCCTTGGGCTGGATCTTCCGGCTGAACAAGGCGCTCTTGTCCAGCGAGACACCGAGACTGGGAACCGTCACGAGTTCGGCGCCGCTTGGCGCCGCGACCCGCACATCGCGAAACGCAACCTCCGGCAGACGCCGATGGGCGAGTTGCACCGTAACCTGCCCGACCTCGACCTGTCCTCCGCCGAGCCCCTGCGAGAGGATCCGCCCCGCCTCGTCGGCCACCCAATCCGGCGCCGGCAGATCGCGCCCCGCCATCAGCGCGCCCGCGAGCAGCAGCGCGATGCCCAGCACCAGCGCCAGGTCGAAGATGACGAAAACGCCCCAGAGCAACGCGCGCCGCTTCCGGCGACGCGACCGCGGCCGCTTTGCGCGACCTTCATCATCCGCCGCAACCGAGGCGTCCAAGCGATCCTGTTTGCTGTCGTTTTCGTCGGTCACATCGTTCCCGCCGGGAAGCCCTCCCCCAGTCTCTTTATCTTCGCGGCTGACGCACTAGAACGAAAGTAGCCGTCCAGCCTCAAGGGATAACAGTAACATGATCGACATCGACGCCCCTGCCCCCGATTTTACCCTGCCACGCGACGGTGGCGGGGAGATCACGCTTTCCACCCTGCAGCCCAAACCCGTCGTGCTCTATTTCTACCCCCGCGACGACACCTCGGGTTGCACCAAGCAGGCGCTCGCCTTCACCGAGGCTCTTGAGGACTTCGAGGCAGCCGGCGCCGTGGTGCTCGGGGTCTCCAAAGACACCGTCGCCAAACACGACAAGTTCCGCGACAAACACGGGCTGGGCGTTACCCTGCTGTCGGATGCCGAGAGCGACGTCTGCGAACGCTACGGCGTCTTCAAGGAAAAGAAGATGTACGGAAAGACCTTCATGGGCATCGAACGCACAACGGTACTCATCGACGGCGCAGGCACAATCCGGCAGATCTGGCGCAAGGTGAAGGTGCCCGGACACGCGGACGCCGTATTGGAAGCCGTTCGCGCGCTCTGATCGGTTGCCGCCGTTCCCCACGTCTGCAAATACGTCGGCGCGGCATCGGGTTGCACGCTCGCAGCCACCCGCCGCGACGGCGCAGAAGGCCGAACGGAGGGACGGTGAAACATGGATGACATCGAGAAGAACCTTGCCGCCATGGCCTGCGAGGTTCTCACCACGTCGGATGGGCGCGAAAAGGCGGCCCTCGCCCGTCGTCACGCCGCGACCTGGCGCGCGGCACGCGCTGCCGAACAGCCGATGCAGGTCGGCACGGCGGCACCGCCGCTGCGCCCCGCCCGGCCTGCCAAGCCCGATCTGCTCGATCCGCGCGACGTTCCGCGCCGGCGGCCCGGCTCGCCGCAGGGACGGATCGCCATCCTCCACGCCGTCGCCCACATCGAACTGAACGCGGTCGATCTTCACTGGGATATCATCGCGCGCTTCGGTCACGTGCCGATGCCCATGGGTTTCTATGACGACTGGGTGAAGTCCGCGGATGAAGAGGCCAAGCATTTCAACCTGATATGCGACTGCCTTGAAGCGAACGGCAGCCACTACGGCGCCCTGCCCGCACATGCAGGCATGTGGCGCGCGGCCGAGGACACTGCGGAGGATCTCATGGGGCGGCTGGCGGTGGTACCGATGGTGCTGGAGGCACGCGGGCTCGACGTGACCCCGGGCATGATCGACATTTTCCGCAAGGCTGGGGACGCGCAAACCGTTGCGGCGCTGGAGGTCATTTACGCCGAAGAGGTGCATCACGTGGCCTATGGATCGAAATGGTTCCACTTCCTGTGCGGTCGCGAGGACCGCGACCCGGTGGAGGTCTTTCACGCCCTCGTGCGACGGTATTTCCACGGCCCGCTGAAACCACCCTTCAACGAGGAAAAACGCGCCGAAGCCGGCCTTCCGCCGGATTTCTACTGGCCGCTTGCCGACGAGGCGGCCCGCACATAGGGGCGCGGCAAGCTGTCGCACCCCCGCGTCCATACCGAATCAGATCGGCGGTTTCTTGCCGGTTTCATGGGGACTTCCACGCCGTTTCGGGACGAAAACCCAAACTTGTTGCGCCTCACGCAGCAGACCCGTAAGTCATTTTCAACCGGCGGCCGAGGGGATGCGCTTGCCGGACAAGAACGCGACACGACGACGGGGACGGGTATTTGCGCACGCGAACGAACGACCGCATTCACAATCTCTTTGAACGATTGTTCCCAGAGCAACGGCTCTTTCTCCGCTCCGATACCAGCACACGTTTCATTCGGCTGCGCCCCGGCACCCAGGCACTCGTCGTCTTCGGCGCGGCGGCCACTGTCGCCTGGGCGATTGTGGCCTCCTCCGTGTTGCTGATGGATTCGATTGGCGCGGGAAATGTCCGCGAGCAGGCTGGGCGCGACAGGGCTCTCTACGAGGATCGGCTGAACGAATTGTCGGAAGCCCGCGACTCCGCCGAAGCGGAGGCGCTGGCCGCGCACGAACGGTTCAATGCCGCGCTTGACCAGGTCTCCTCGATGCAGTCGAAGCTGCTGGCCTCGGAGACGCGCCGGCACGAGTTGGAAACCGGGATCGGAGTCGTTCAGGCCGCCCTTCGGCGCACGATGAACGAGCGCGACGATGCCCGGTCGGAACAGCAGGACATGTTGGCGCAGATCGAAGGCGACGCGACAGGCGACATGCCAAATTCGTCGCTCCCCGAAGTGGATGCGACGCTCGCCTTTCTGAACGACGCGCTGGAACGCACGGCGGCCGAGCGGGACGACATGGCCCGCGAAGCGGCCCTCGCATTCGAGGAGGCAGAGGCGGCCAGCTACGAGCGCGACCTGATCCTGGACCGCAACGACAAGATATTCACGCAGCTCGAAGAGGCGCTGACCGTGTCCGTGGAGCCGCTCGAGGCGATGTTCACCAAGGCCGGTCTGCCACCGGAAAAGCTCTTGAGCGCCGTCAAGAAGGGCTACTCCGGCCAGGGCGGCCCGCTGATGCCGATCTCCTTCTCCACCAAGGGCATGCCGCCCTCGGCCGACGAGGCGCGCGCCAACACGCTCCTGAAGGGGCTCGACCGGATGAACCTCTATCGCATCGCCGCGGAAAAGGCTCCGTTCGGCATGCCGCTGAAGGACTCGTTCCGCTTCACCAGCGGGTTCGGCCCGCGGTGGGGCCGGATGCACAACGGTACCGACTTCGCCGCCGGCCACGGCACACCGATCTACGCAACCGCGGATGGGGTCGTCACCACCGCCGGGTGGCATTCCGGCTTCGGGCGCATGGTCAAGATCCGCCACGAATTCGGACTGGAGACATGGTACGGCCACATGTCCAGGTTGCGCGTGAAAGAGGGTCAAAGGGTCTCGAAAGGCCAGAGGATCGGTGATATGGGCAATACCGGACGGTCGACCGGCACGCACCTTCACTACGAGGTGCACGTGAACGGAAAGCCCGTGAACCCTATGAACTTTATCAAGGCAGCCAAAGATGTTTTCTAAGAGCCGAATCAACGAGCCCGGCCCTGCGAAGGACACCGAAACCTCGAAGGGCACGGAGCCCGCGAAAAAGCCGGGCGGCCTGCCCCCTATGGACGCGCCGGCGACGGCTCCGAAGGCGAAGCCGCCGGCGTCCGTGCTGTCCTCCGACCTGACGATCACCGGCAATCTCAAGACGACGGGCGATATCCAGGTGGAAGGCACCGTCGAGGGCGACATCCGGGCACATCTGTTGACCATCGGCGAGAACGCCACGATCCGCGGCGAGTGCATCGCCGACGACGTGGTGATCAACGGCCGCATCGTCGGGCGTGTGCGCGGGCTGAAGGTCCGTCTGACGGCCACCGCGAAGGTGGAAGGCGATATCATCCACAAGACCATCGCAATCGAAAGCGGCGCCCATTTCGAGGGCTCCGTGCAGCGCCAGGACGATCCGCTCAATGCCGGCGGCCAGCGCGCGGCATCGGCGAAGGCCACGGCGACGTCCGAGGGCTGATCGCACCAGTTCCGGAGAAATCGAAAACGGGCGTGGCCACGGGCCTGCCCGTTTTTTCTTGCCCGGTTCGCCCCAGCATTGATCGAACGTCTCGCGACGTTGCCCACTCCGAACGCAAGTTCGGACGTGCTCCCCGCTGCGGGAAACACAGACGTTGACGGATTTGCGCGCGGTCCGCACGCTGGACGCAGGCCAATGGAGTCTGCGACATGAATTTCTTGATCGATTTTCTCAACACGATCTTCTGGGGATACGTCCTGATATATGGCCTTCTGGCCGTCGGGATCTACTTCACCTACCGGCTGGGGTTTCTCCAGTTCCTGCACTTCCGCGAGATGATACGCTGCGTGACGGGCTCGTCCGAACAGACGAAAAACGGCATCACGCCACTGCAGGCGCTGACGGTGTCGCTGGCATCGCGGGTGGGAACAGGCAACCTCGCCGGCGTCGCGGTTGCGCTCTACCTCGGCGGGCCGGGCGCAATTTTCTGGATGTGGATGGTCGCGCTCGTCGGCATGGCGACGGCTTATGCCGAAAGCACCCTTGCACAGCTCTACAAGACCAAGGGGCCATACGGGCTCTATCGCGGCGGACCCGCGTTCTACATCTCCCGCGGGCTCGGCGCGCCCTGGGCAGGCGCGGTATTCGCCATCTGTCTGCTCATCTCCTTCGGGCTCGTGTTCAACGCCGTTCAGGCGAATTCGATTGCCAGCGCGCTCAACGAGGCCGGCTCGATCCCGCCCCTCGTCACCGGCATCGTCATCGCGGGGCTGGCCGGCGTCGTGATCTTCGGCGGTGTGAAGAAAATCGCCTCGGTCGCCGAGATCGTCGTGCCCTTCATGGCAGGGATCTACCTGCTGCTGGCAATCATCATCCTGCTGCTCAACATCACGGCCGTCCCGGGCGTGCTGGCCAGTATCGTCGGCAGTGCCTTCGGCTTCTCGGAGGCGGCAGGCGGCGTGACCGGGGGCGTGATGGCGGCAATGCTGAACGGTATCAAGCGCGGCCTCTTCTCCAACGAGGCCGGCATGGGGTCGGCGCCCAATATCGCCGCCGTCGCGGTTCCGGAACCGCATCACCCCTCCAGCCAGGGCTTCGTTCAGGCGCTCGGCGTCTTCATCGACACGCTCCTCGTCTGTACCGCAACCGCCACCATCATCCTGCTCTCCGGCGTGCTGGAACCGGGCAGCGAGGTGACCGGCATGGCCCTGACGCAACGGGCAATGGAAGCGCATATCGGCGCGGCCGGCCCCTATTTCATCGCACTGGCGATCATCTTCTTCGCCTTCACGTCAATCATCGGGAACTACTCCTATGCCGAAAACGCGATGATCTTCCTCGGGCTCGGCAGCAAGACATGGCTGACCGCGATCCGCGTGGCGGTGCTGCTGATGGTCGTCTGGGGGTCTCTGCAGAGCGTCAGCACCGTGTTCAATGCCGCCGACGCCTCCATGGGGCTGATGGCCACGATCAACCTCGTTGCCATCCTGATGCTGTCCGGCATCGTCGTGCGCCTGACGAAGGACTACCTGGGCCAGCGCAAGACCGGCGCGGTGCCACGCTTCCACCTGTCCGAACACGAGGATATCGGCAAAGGCATCGACGGGGAAATCTGGCGGTGAGCGCAACCGGAACGCCGGCCCGTCGGGCCGGTGCCCCGGCCGGGCCGTGAAACGCGCCGCTCAGGCCGCGGGTGCCGGCGCGCCGGGGTGAATCAACGCGCGCCGGTAGAGGTGCCAGGTCGCATGGCCCAGCACCGGCAGAACAACGAGCAGCCCGAGGAACAACGGGAGCATCGCCAGCACCACCAGCACGGCAATGAGGATCGCCCAAAGGAGCATGATGCCGACGTTTTCGCGCACCGCCTCGAAGCTCAGCAGCATCGCCGTCATGAAATCGATCTCCTTGTCCACCAGAAGCGGCAGCGAAAACACCACCAGCGCGAACAGGATGAAGCCGAGTACGGCGCCGACGGCCAGTTCCACGGCAATCATCGTCAAGCCGTTGGGCGTGAGAAACGCCTCCAGCGACGAGGTGACATTCGTCATCACCGACAGGCCCATGAACAGCGCAAAGATCATATGCGCCAGAAAGGTATAGAACAGGAAGTAGATCACGATGATCGCGCCGATCCACGGGATCTGCCGGTCCTTCTCCCGCCAGATCACCCCGAAGATCTGAT
This sequence comes from Tropicimonas marinistellae, assembly GCF_001509585.1. GTDB lineage: Bacteria > Pseudomonadota > Alphaproteobacteria > Rhodobacterales > Rhodobacteraceae > Tropicimonas > Tropicimonas marinistellae. Next base: position 225,440 of record NZ_LNCI01000009.1, read on the forward strand.
ACAGATCGAGCGGCCTGCCCTCCTCGATCCGCCGACTGGTCTCGTAGAGCCCGACCGCGGCAAAGGGGGCGATCAGCGGAAAGCCGAGCGCGAGTATGACCGTCTGCGAAACGAACCCGCCGGAGACGAAGGCCAGGATGAGCCCGCCCAGAACGTATACCGCCGAAAACACGAGGCCGAACCCCGGCGCCCGTCGGAAATCTTTCCAGCCCATCGAAAGGGCATGTCTGAGGTCGCTGCGGTCCAGGATCGCGATGTCCGGGCGCGGCGATGCCTCAGGCACCACGCTGTCTGTCATGAATTCTCCTCCCGCCGTGGAGCATGGCCGGGGAGGCCCGCGCAAATCAAGGGTCAGCTTACGCGACGTTCCTCGACCGGATCAGCTTTTCCGGCGTAAAGGCCGCATTCCTGCCAACTTGCGGGTTGATTAACGCGAACGTAAGGCCGGCGTCGGAACACTCGTCATCGGATTTGCGGCGCATCTGTCTGGACGGTTCATGGATCACGATCTCCCATTCCTCACGCTGGCATCAATGAGCACCTCGGCGTCGTCGGGATTCAACGGCTCGCCGGGCGGATGGCATCTCTACGGTGCAACGATCACCATCGAGGACGACGCACGCCTCACCGCGCTGACCGTCAACGACACGGATTCCACCTTCGACGACGATGACAGCGACGGGTCCCAGACCCTCGGCGCGGACATCACCATCGACGGCACCACCTACCCCGCCGGCACGGTGGTGGAAAACGAATATGCCGCGATCATCGGCGATTGGGGCGGCCCCCAATACCGGATTCTGGCGGTTTCCGTCGCTGGCGACGCATCCAACATCATCGGTTTCGTCTTTCCCGACGGTCTTCCACCAACGGGCACCTACAACTTTCTTTTCCAGCAGGACGGACAGTCGGACCCCTACGACGGTTTCCCACCGGTGTGCTTCACCCCGGGAACGATGATCCTGACGCCCGACGGCGAGCGCCGTGTCGAAACGCTGAAATCCGGCGACCTCGTGGTAACGCAAGATCACGGCATCCGGCCGATCCGCATCGTTGCCCACCGACGCATCGATTTTCGCGACGGCGATACCCGGTTCAAGCCGATCCAGATCCGGGCAGGCGCGCTTGGGAATGGGTTGCCGACCACGGACCTCGTCGTTTCGCCGCATCACCGCATGCTCATGCGGAACCCGCAGGGACACGACACGCTCGTCGCGGCCAAGTCGCTTGTCGGGCGCCCGGGCATACGCGTGATGCGCGGCAAGAAGTGCGTCCACTACCTGCACCTCATCTTCGATGCCCATGAAATCGTCTTCTCCAACGGCACGCCGTCAGAGAGCCTCCTGCCCGGCCCGCAAGCCCTGCGCAGCGTGCCACCGGAGGTTCGGAACGAACTGCTGACGATATTTCCCCAGTTGAAAGGCGCGCACGTTCGTGCGGAGCACCTGAGCGATTACGCGCTCCTGCGCGTCTCCCACGCGCGCCGGATCGCGCATCTTCTCGAAGCCCCGGCCGTGCGCCGCTGAGGGCCGCCCTTGCAGGCAGTTTCGGTGAAGCCACGGGCGCGCGTTCAACCCCGCGCCGCGACCGCCGTCAGTCGTCGGCTTGCGCCTCGCTGCGGCTTTTGCCGGCCACGTCCATCGCCAGAGTCGCGGCCATGAACCCGTCCAGATCGCCGTCGAGCACACCCGATGTATCCGAGGTTTCGTGGTTCGTCCGCAGGTCCTTCACCATCTGGTACGGCTGGAGAACGTAGGACCGGATCTGGTTGCCCCAGCCGGCCGATCCCTTGGCCGCGTGGGCCTCGTTGATCGCCTCGTTCCGTTTGTCCAACTCCATCTGGTAAAGCCGCGACTGCAACGCCTTCATGGCGATATCGCGGTTCTGGTGCTGCGACTTCTCCGAGGACGTCACGACGATGCCCGTCGGCATGTGGGTGATCCGCACGGCCGAGTCGGTCGTGTTGACGTGCTGCCCGCCCGCGCCCGAGGAACGATAGGTGTCGATGCGGATCTCGGCGGGGTTGATGTCGATCTCGATATTGTCGTCCACCACCGGGTAAACCCAGACAGATGCAAAGGACGTTTCCCGCGTGCCCTTGCCGAACGGCGAAATCCGCACCAGCCGATGCACGCCGCTCTCGGACTTCAGCCAGCCATAGGCGTTGTGGCCGGAAATCTTGTAGGCGACGGATTTGATCCCGGCCTCGGTGCCGGCCTCCTCCGATTGCAACTCCACCTTGAAGCCGCGCTTCTCTGCCCACCGGACGTACATCCGCTGCAGCATCTGCGCCCAGTCGCAGGCCTCGGTGCCACCGGCACCCGCGTTGATCTCCAGGAAGGTGTCGTTGGCGTCCGCCTCACCGTCAAGCAGCGCCTCCAGCTCCTTCTCCGCCGCCTTTTCGGCCAGTGCCTTGAGCGCGGCCTCGGCTTCGGCGACGACCTCCTCGTCCTCTTCCATCTCGCCGAGTTCGATCAGTTCGACATTGTCGTTCAGATCCTGCTCGATACCTTTGTAGGTGGCGATGGAATCCACCAGCATCTGGCGCTCGCGCATGAGTTTCTGCGCGCCCGCCGGATCGTCCCACAGCGTCGGATCCTCGACGCGCGCGTTGAACTCCTCCAGCCGGTGATCGGCGGTCTCCAGGTCCATCCGCTGTCCCAGAAGGGCGAGGGATTTCCGGATCGCTTCAACGGTGTTCTGGGTTTCGGCGCGCATCGCATCCTCCTGTCAGATGCGCCTCATAGCGTGGCGCCGGTGCGGGAGCAAGCGACCGCCCCTGCCTCATGCCGCCTGCGTCAGTAGAGCCCGCCCGAACTCAACGAGCCGAAGCTTGCCTTGGGGCCGATCTGAACCTGCTTTCCGGTGGAGGTGGTCACCGTGCGGGACTGGCTGTCGTCGTCGAACTCGCCGCGCGAGAACATCGGCACGTTCGAGCCCATCACGAAACCGCCATCCACAAAGGCCAGGTTGCCGAAGAACGGATCTTCGCCCTCGCGGAAGTACTCGGCAACCACGTGATCGCCGCCCGCGTTGTCCGGCAACCGGGAACCGCTGTAGCGGTCGATCTTCACGAAATAGCCGCCCGGCGGCACGTCGAACGGGCCGCCCCCGTATTTGGCGATTGCCTCCCGCATGAATCGGGAGAACACGGGCCCGCACATGCCGCCGCCCGATGCGCCCCGGCCCAGCGGGCGCGGCTGGTCGTAGCCGATGTAGCAACCGGCCGCGATGTTGGAGGTGAAGCCGATGAACCACACGTCCTTGGCGTCGTTCGTCGTGCCGGTCTTGCCGGCAACGGGCACACCGAGATTGGCCCCGCCGACCGTGCCGGCCGCCGTGCCGCGTTCCACCACGCCCTGCATCATCGAACGAAGCTGGTAAGCGGTGATCGCATCGATCGCCTGCCGGCGGTTGGAGACGATCCGCGGCGCCGCGCCGGGTTGCAACGACGCGACCTGGCAATCGGGGCACAGGCGCTGGTCGTGGCGATAGACGGTGGCGCCCCAGCGGTCCTGAACCCGGTCCACCAGGGTCGGCTCCACCCGCTCGCCGCCATTGGCAAACATCGAATAGGCCGACACCATCTTGTAGAGCGTCGTCTCCTGGCTGCCGAGCGCGTTGGCCAGGTAGGGCGAGAGCTCGTCGTAAACTCCGAAATCCTCGGCATAACGCGCCACCGTCGTCATGCCGATCTCCTGCGCCAGCCGGATCGTCATGAGGTTCCGGCTGCGCTCGATCCCGGTGCGCAGGGGCGTGGGGCCATAGAACTTGTTGGAGGCGTTTTTCGGCCGCCACACGCCGTCGGGCGTGTTGATCTCGATCGGGGCGTCCACGACGATCGTTGCCGGCGTGTAGCCCGAATCCAGCGCGGCCGCGTAGACGAAGGGCTTGAACGCCGAACCGGGTTGGCGCGTCGCCTGCGTTGCGCGGTTGAAGACCGAGGACTGGTACGAGAACCCGCCCTGCATCGCCAGCACACGCCCCGTGTGCACGTCCATCGCCACGAAGGCGCCCTGCACCTGCGGTACCTGCCGCAGGGACCAGCGCAGGAACGCGCCGTCCTTTGTCATCTGGCGCACATGCACGACATCGCCACGCTCGAAGTTGGCGGCGAAATCGCCCTTGATCCACTTGATGTCCTCGCGTGGCACCTCAATGGTGCCCTCGACGCCCTCCGCCCCGAGCGTCATCGCCTGATCGCCGATGCCAAGCACCACGGCCGGATACCAGTAGCCATCCAGGTCGATGTCACGTGCAACTTCCACCTCGGCGAGCGCCGCCCGCCACGCGGCTTCGGTCTCAAGCGAGTCCACCGGGACTTGTGTCTTGCTCTTCGTCCAGAGCCCCCGCCCGCGGTCATAGTCCTCAAGCGCCCGGCGCAACGACTTGGCCGCCGCGACCTGCAACTCCGCATCGACCGTCGCGCGGATCGTGAGGCCGCCGCCGAAGAACTCATCCTTTCCGAAATCCGTGGAAAGCTGCCGGCGAATCTCGTCCGTGAAATAGTCGCGCGGCGGCAGGTTGCGACGGAACGACGGAAAATCGCCATTCTGGACAGTGCGCAGCGGCTGTTCGCGCTCGGCCTCGTAGGTCGCGCGGTCGAGATAGCCGTTCTCGTACATCTCCTTCAGCACGAAGTCGCGACGCTGCGTTGCCACGTCCTTCTGGAAGACCGGGTGATAGTTCGACGGCGCCTTCGGCAGCGCGGCCAGATAGGCCGCCTCGTGCGGCTCCAACTCCACGAGCGCCTTGTTGAAATAGCTCTGCGCGGCCGCCGCGACGCCGAAGGAATTCGCGCCAAGAAAGATCTCGTTGAGATACAGTTCAAGGATGCGCTCCTTGTCGAGCGCCTGTTCGACCCGCGCCGCCAGCAGGATCTCCTTCATCTTCCGCTCCACCGAGCGGTCCGAGGACAGCAGGAAGTTCTTCATCACCTGTTGCGTGATGGTCGAGGCGCCGCGCAGGCGCGCGCCCTGCGTCGCATCGAAGACCGCCTTGGCGATACCGGCAGGATCGTAGCCCTTGTGCTCGTAGAAGTTCTTGTCCTCGGCCGAGATGAAAGCGTGCTTGACCAGATCGGGGATGTCCTCGGCCGGCACGAACAGCCGCCGCTCCACCGCGAATTCGTCGATGATGCCGCCCTCGCCGGAATAGACACGGCTGATCGTCTTCGGGGTATAGCTGGCCAGTTCCTCATGGTCCGGCAGGTCGCGACCGTACATCCAGATCACGCCACCACCGATCAGCGCGACGAAAAGCACGCCCGTAACGATCAAGGTGAATAGGCCGCCCAATAGGCTGAAGAAGGCGCGCAACATGAATGTGTCCTGTCTGTATCTGGCGGCGGTTATACGCAACGTGTTCGGGCGGGTCAAAACGCAACGGCGGCGGATAGCCCAGCCAAGGCGGCTGGCGCAATCACGTATCCGTGGGGTCGTCACATTCGGTTCGACGCGGCACGGCGCATGATCCTTGGAATGCCCGCTGCAAATCTCTTACCAACAGATCTGCCCGCACAGCCTCCGGCTTACTGGCGCCGGAGCCCTGCACGGGCACGATCCTCCTCGGCCCAGGCGGACACGGCTGAAACGATGGCCGAGGCGGCCTTTGCCCGCCACGCGCCGTCTTGCAGCTTCTCCAGCTCCCCCGGGCTCGACATGAAGCCCAGTTCGATAAGAACGGACGGTATATCCGGCGCCTTCAGAACGGAAAACCCCGCGAAGTCGCGCGGCCGCTTGTGCAGCCGCACCCCGGCATCCCGGAACCCGTCCACCAACGCGTCGGCCAGCGCGTCGGTGCGGGGGACGGTCTCGATCCGCGCCATGGACATGAGCACGCGTGCAATCTCGTCGTCCTGCTCGGTCAGGTCGACGCCAGCAAGCAGGTCGTCGCGGTTATGCCGTTCCGCGAGCTTCGCGGAGGCGCGCGACGAGGCTTCCTCGGCCAGGGTATAGACCTGTGCGCCGCTCGCGATCCCCTCGAGCACGGCATCGGCATGCAGGGACAGAAAAATATCGGCATTTGCGCGCCGCGCCACGTCGATACGCGCCTCCAGCGAGACGAAGGCATCCGAGTCGCGGGTCATCGCGACGTTGTACTTTCCCGTGCGCCTGAGGGCCTCGCGCAACTCGCGCGCGAACGTCAGCACGAGGTCAGCTTCGTGGACACCATCGCGCACCGCTCCCGGGTCGATCCCGCCGTGCCCGGGATCGAGAACCACCGTCAGCTTCCCGTCGTCCGCCTCGTTTGGCCGGCGCGCCGGGCGGCTCTCCGACCCTTTGCGCGGGAAGGCGCGGCTGGAACTGCCACCTGACCGCGCCGCGAAGGTTGTCGGGTCGGTCTCGCGAAGCATCACGTCGATCCGGGCGCTTCCATCGCTGTCGTCGACCTGCATTCCAGCAGTATCCACCGCGAAGGGTCCGGTCAGGTCGATGACAAGTCGCGACCATCCGGCCTGGATTGCGCCGTGGCGAACGGCGTCCACGGCGGCGCTGTAGCCGAGCCCGCCGGGCCGCAGCGGGTCGAAATCCACTTCCCGGAAGTCCATCACCAGTCGCGGCGGATCGGCGAGCGTTTGCACGCGGTAAGGAACCGGCTGGCTGATCGTCAGCGTCAGGTCGAACCCGTCGGGCCGGTCCTCGATCTGCGAGCGCTCCGTGTCCAGACGGGCGAGCGCAAAGAGACCCTGCGCTCCGGACGGAGTGCCGAACGCGAGCATCGCCGCGACGAGCAACGCGAAAAACCTGATCATGAGACTGCCCGGAATCGATCCGTTTCCTTTTGCCGCCACCATAGTGGGGCCGGGAGATCGGGGCAAACCGAACCCGCCAGCGCGAGGCGCGATTTCGTCAGCGTTTGTTCATGAAGTCGCGGAGCCTCTCCAGCCCCTCGGAAATATCCGCGGTCGCCCGCGCGTAGGAGAAGCGCAACGTCCCCTGCCCGCGCCGCGGGTCGAAATCCAGCCCCGGTGTCACGGCAACGCCGGCGCGGTCGAGGATCTCCCGGCTGAAGGCAAGGCTGTCGTCCGTCAGGTCGGAGACATCGGCATAGACGTAGAAGGCCCCGTCCGGGGGCGCGATACGGTCGAACCCCGCCTTCGGCAGCCCCTCCATCATCAGCCGCCGGTTTTCCCGGTAGACGGCGAGGTTGTCCTGCAACTCCGCCTCGCAGTCCATCGCCGCCAGCGCCGCCACCTGGCTCGCGTTGGGGGCGCAGATGAACATGTTCTGCATCAGTCTTTCGTACACGCGCACGTCGGATTCCGGCACCACCATCCAGCCGACGCGCCAGCCCGTCATGGAGAAATACTTGGAGAACGAGTTGATCACGCAGACGTCGTCGCTGATTTCCAGCGCGGTGATCGCCCGCCCCTCGTACTGGATACCGTGGTAGATTTCGTCGGAGACGAAAGCGGCGCCGATCTCTGCGGCACGCTCCACCAGCGCCGCGAGCGCCTCGCGGTTCAGCATCGTGCCCGACGGATTCGCCGGCGAGGCCACGATGAGCCCCGCCAGATCGTCGGGGACATCCGCCGGAACCGGTTGCAGCCGGTGCGCTGGCGCCGTCTGTATCCCCACTGGTTCAAGGCTCAGCGCGCGGAGGATCTGGCGGTAGGAGGGGTACCCTGGCTCCCCCAGCCCCACGCGGTCGCCGGCATCGAAAAGCGCGCTGAAGGCCAGCAGGAAGGCGCCCGAGGAACCGGGTGTCACGATCACGCGGTCGGGGTTCAGGTCCAGCCCGTACCACGCGCCGTAGAGCCGCGCGATCCGCTGGCGCAGCGCCGGCAGGCCAAGCGCCACGGTGTAGCCGAGCGCGTCCTGCTCCATCGCCCGCGCCAAAGCCGCGCGCGCGCCGACGGGCGCCGGTGTTCCCGGCTGGCCCACCTCCATATGGATCACATGGCGTCCCGCGGCCTCAGCCTGCCGCGCGGCCTCCATCACGTCCATCACGATGAAGGGATCGACCATTCCGCGCCTTGATGCCCGCATCGCTTTCTCCTTTACTGCCCGCAATCTGCCCTGCGGGGCATAGCCCAGGGGGGACAGGCGCTTCAATGGCAGGCTGGATGGCAGGACGCCTCATGGCGCTGACGCTCGCGCTGGCGCTCGTTCTCGGCGCCCCCGGCACGTCGCGGGCTCAAACCATCCTGCGCGATGCGGAGCTGGAACGCTCGCTGCGCGAACTCGCACGCCCGATCATCGTCGCCGCCGGCCTCTCCCCGGCACAGGTCAAGATCCTCGTGCTGGACGACAGCAGCCTGAACGCCTTCGTGCTGAACTCGCAGACGATCATGATCCACTCCGGTCTGATGCTGAAAATGACCCGCCCGGAGATGCTGCAGGGCGTCATCGCCCACGAGGTCGCCCATATCGCGAATGGGCACCTGACCCGGCGCCCCGAAAATGCCCGCAACGCCCGCAACGCGGCAATGATCGGCCTGGCGCTCTCCGCCGCCCTGGCCACCCAGAGCCCGAGCGCGGCGGCCGGCGTCGCGATCGGCACCCAAAGCTCCGCGCAGCGCGTCTTCCTGAGCCATACCCGCGCCGAGGAAGCCTCCGCCGATCAATCCGGCCTGCGATACCTCTCCCGCGCCGGGATCGACCCGTCGGGCTTCGTCGAGGTGCTGGAGATCTTCAGCGGCCAGGAGGCGCTCTCCGCCGGGCGGCAGGACCCCTACGTGCTCAGCCACCCGCTCTCGCGCGACCGGCTGCGCGCCGCCCGGGGCTATGCCGCCGCCTACGGCAAGGGGATCTCGGGCACCGATGCGGCGTCCGCCTACTGGTATGGCCGCGCCCATGCGAAGCTCTCCGCCTACCTCCGCAATCCCGGCTGGACCCTGCGCCGGATCAAGAAAGGCGACACCTCCGATGCGGCACTTGTCGCGCGCGCGGTCGCCAACCATCAGGCGCGCAAGACCGGACCGGCGCTGGCCGCCGCCGACCAGCTCATCGCGAAACGTCCCGACGACGCCTACGCGCACGAGCTCAAAGGGTGGATCCTGCTCGAATCGCGGCAATTCGGCGCCGCCACGTCGGCCTACGCCCGCGCCGTGGAACTGGCCCCTAGCCAGCCGCTGATCCTCGCCGGTTACGGCCGCGCCCTGCTGGCGCAGGATACCGCAGCGTCCAATGCCAAGGCGCTGCAAGTTCTGGAAAAATCCCGCAGCGTCGATCCCGTGAACCCGTCGATGCTTCGCGATCTGGGTCTCGCCTATGCCCGCATTGGCGAGACTGGCATGGCCTCGGTCGTCACCGCCGAGCGATATGCGCTTTCCGGTCGCTTGAAGGATGCCGCCATACATGCCAAACGCGCCTCGGGGCTGTTGCCCCGCGGTTCCACAGGGTGGCGTCGCGCGCAGGACATCCTGCTTGCCGCCGAAACCCAAGAGAAGAGGAAAACCCGCCGATGAAACCCCTGCCCCTCGCTGCCGCCCTTGCCGGTTTCGCCGTCCTGCCTGCCGCCGCACTCGATCTGTCAGAGCTGACGGACGGCGAGCGCGACGCATTCCGCGCAGAGGTGCGCGCCTATCTTCTGGAAAACCCCGAGGTGCTGATGGAAGCCATCGCCGTGCTCGAGGACCGCCAGAAGCAGGAACAGGCAAGCAACGACGTCGCGCTGGTACAGGCCAATGCCGCGGATCTCTTCGAGAGCGACGGCGACTGGATCGGCGGAAACCCCGACGGCGACGTGACGATTGTCGAATTCGTGGACTACCGCTGCGGCTATTGCCGGAAGGCCTATCCGGAGGTCAGCCAGCTGGTCGCGGACGACGGAAACATCAAGCTGATCCTCAAGGAATTCCCGATCCTCGGCGAGCAATCCACCGCCTCGTCGCGCGTCGCACTGGCAACCCGCAAGGCGCTCGGCGACGATGCCTACGAAGCCGTGCATGACGCGCTGATCAACTTCCGCGGCGAGGTGAACGACCTGTCGATACGTGCGCTCGCCTCCGACCTCGACCTCGACGCCGATGCGATCCTCGCCGCGATGGACGACCCCGCGGTCGATGCCGTGATCGCCGAGAATCACGCACTAGCACAGCGGTTGCAGATTTCCGGCACCCCCACCTTCGTCGTCGGCGACACGCTGTTGCGCGGCTACCTGCCCTACGATGGCATGAAGAACGTGGTGCAAGACGTCCGCGAGGGCAGTTGACCGGAAGACGCTACTCCAAAAGATGCCGCAATTGCTTTGAGTTGCCCCTCGGACGAGGGTAGCTTAGGGACGATCAACGGCACGGGAAAGGGGAGAACGCAGTGGCCAGCGAAACAGGCGGCACCGACGCGGTGCATTACCCGGCATTCATTGTCGAACCCGGATCGGCGGATGTCTTGTTCATTGTCGTCGTGGTTTTCATGCTGTTTCTGATCTTCGTGATCGGCGCGTTCTACTTCCGGCTGCATGCGCTGCCCGAGCAAATGGCGCATACCAAACACCCGGTGCAATATCAGCTCGTTGCGATCCTCGCGCTGATTGCCTTGTTCACTCACAACAATGCCTTCTGGATCGCCGCGCTTCTCGTCGCCGCGATCTCGTTGCCGGATTTCATTACGCCAATACGGTCCATGGCCACGTCCTTGCAGAAGTTGTCGGGATCGGAGGCCCTCGCCGCGCGCCCAACCGCGGATGCGAACCGTGAAAACCGCGCCGCCGTGGGCGATTTCGTAGATCGGGATTCCTGGGAAGGACGGGAGGACGACAAGAATGTTTGAGTTGATGTTCTGCGGGCTCTTCACGGTCCTGCCCGACTATCTCTATCGCCGTTTCGCCCAGGGAAAGCGCTTCGGCCGCGAGCTCACGCTTTTCTCCGTCTGGTATGAACTGCGATACGGTCTCACCGGGTGCCTGATGCTGACGATCACCCTGATCACCATCGTCTTTTACTATCACCCCTCCACCACCGACGCGACGAGCTTCTTCCGCACCGTCTCGATCCTTCCCGAGAAACCCGGGCGGGTAAAAGAAGTGATGGTCGTGAATGGTGAACGTGTGGAAGCCGGCGACGTTCTGTTCGCGCTCGACGACAGCGCACAGCGCGCGGCCGTTCTCACCGCCGAGAGCAAGGTCAAGGAGATCGAAGTCGCCTTCGTGACGGCCGACGCCGAACTCGCCGCAGCCGAAAGCCTGATCAACCAGGCGAAGGCAGCCTTGAACCAGGCGCAGGAAGAATTCGACGTCCGGAACAAGCTCTTGACGGAAGGCAGCCCCGCGACCAGCGAACGCGAGGTCGAGCGGCTCCAGAACGTCGTCGACGAGCGGATCGCGGGATTGGATTCCGCCGAGGCGCAAAAGCAGGCCGTGGAAGCCAAGATCAACGAGCAATTGCCAGCGCAGCTGGCAAGCGCGGAAGCCAGCCTCGCGCAAGCGGAGGTCGAATTGGAAAAAACGGTCGTATCGGCAGCGATCACTGGCGACATTCAGCAATTCGGCCTGCAACCGGGCGATGTCGTCAATCCGTTGCTCCGCCCCGCCGGTGTACTCGTCGCGGCCGAAGTCATGGATGGCGAATTTCAGGCGGGCTTCAAGCAAGTCAACAAGCCCGTCATCAAGGTTGGAATGATCGGCGAGATCACCTGTGCCTCGTTGCCCATGAAGATCGTGCCGATGCAGGTTTCCTATGTGCAGGAATACGTCGCGGCAGGCCAGTTCCGGCCCTCGGACCAGTTGGTCGACATTCAGGACCGCGCCCGCCCGGGCACGATCGCAATTCGCATGTCGCCGCTCTTCGAGGGCGGGACGGATCAGATCCCTCCCGGCTCGAAATGCATCGCCAACCTCTACACGAACAACCACGACGTCCTGCACGGAGACGAGGATCTCTCGGTCGGGCGCTGGCTGTTCCTGCACATGGTGGACACGGTCGGATTGCTGCACGCGCTGATCCTGCGGATCCAGGCGATGCTTCTGCCGGTGCAAACCCTGGTCCTGTCGGGGCACTAGAGCGCTTCGCGGCAATCCAGATTCGCCAATCGCGGCTTCAACTCAAGGGTTTGAACGCGGTTGGCGACAGGCCCCATCTCGCGCCAATGGCGAACGCCCTGGCACCGGCTGGCCAGCATCGTCCGGCCGCACAACCTGAAATGTGGTTTGGCTACTCCGCCGCCTGAACGTCGTCGGCCGCGTCGATCTCGGCGGCCTTCGTCTCCACCTGTTCGACGATGTGGTCGATCATCTGGTCGTTGGACATCTTGTGGCTCTGCCGACCGGCGAGATAGACCATCCCGCTCCCGGCCCCGCCGCCGGTGAAGCCCACGTCGGTCATCAGCGCTTCGCCCGGCCCGTTCACGACGCAGCCGATGATGCTGAGGCTCATCGGTGTCTTGATATGCTCCAGGCGCTTCTCGAGGATCTCCACCGTCTTGATCACGTCGAACCCCTGCCGCGCGCAGGACGGACAGGAGATGATGTTCACCCCCCGATGCCGCAGGCCGAGCGACTTGAGGATCTCGTAGCCCACGCGCACTTCCTCGACCGGGTCGGCCGACAGGCTCACGCGCAGCGTATCGCCGATCCCCATCCACAGCAGGTTGCCCAGCCCGATGGCGGATTTCACCGTGCCGGACATCAGCCCGCCGGCCTCGGTGATCCCGAGATGGATCGGCGCATCCGTCTGCTCGGCCAGCTGCTGATAGGCCGCGGCCGCCATGAACACATCGGAGGCCTTCACCGAGATCTTGAACTCGTGGAAATCGTGGTCCTGCAGGATGCGGATGTGGTCCATGCCGCTCTCGACCATCGCATCCGGGCACGGTTCGCCGTATTTCTCCAGCAGGTGCTTCTCCAGCGACCCGGCATTCACGCCGATGCGGATGGAACAGCCGTGGTCGCGCGCCGCCGCGATCACCTCGCGCACCCGGCTCTCGTCACCGATGTTGCCGGGGTTGATCCGCAGGCAGGCGGCGCCGCTCTCGGCCGCCTCGATGGCGCGTTTGTAGTGGAAATGGATATCCGCCACGATCGGCACCGGGCTCTCGGCGACGATCTCCTTCAGCGCCCGCGCGCTGGCCTCGTCCGGCGCCGACACCCGCACGATGTCCGCCCCGGCGTCGGCAGCCGCCTGCACCTGGGCAACGGTCGCAGCCACATCGGTGGTGATCGTGTTGGTCATCGTCTGCACCGATATCGGCGCGTCGCCGCCAACCTTCACCGGCCCGACCGAGATCTGCCGGCTCTCGCGGCGATAGACATTGCGCCAGGGGCGCACGTGGTTGATCGTCATGACGGACCTCGGATCGTGTTGCCTGCCCCTTATCTAGAGGCCCCGTGTAACGGGAACAACCGGTTCACGCGCGCGGCGGCTCTACCGGCCGTCGCCGTCCGGCGCTTGCGGCTCCCCGTCATCGGCTTCAGGCTCCGCGAAGATCGTCGCCTGCGCGACCTCAACCGCTTTCCGGGCGTCCTCGCCGGACGTCGCATCGGCCATGGCGAAACTGTCCGTCAAGGCGGCGGGGTTCAGGGCGATCTTGTCGACAACCGCCCCCTCCGCGCCCGCCGGCCCGTAGGTCTGGCCGTTGACCGCGAAATAGAGTGCGCCGGCCGCCCCGGTGCGCAGCGTCGGCGGTTCTTCGGTCTGGGGCACGACGAAGGTATCGCCGGGGTTGAGGATCTTCTCCAGCAGGATGGAGCCGTCGCCGGCACGAACCCGGACCCAGGCCGGGCGGACAGCGACAAGCATCACCTCGGGGACGTCTTCCGTCACGCGCGGCGTGGCTGCGCCGTTCTTCGTGCCAACCGACGCAACCGCTGTCGCGACGTCCTCGAAGGCGGCACCGCCGTCGGGCATCGCCGCCAGGAAGGTATGGTCCACCGGCAGCGGTTCGCGGAACGGCATGGGGCTCGCCAGCGCGCCGACCGTCTGCGGGTCCAGCGCCGCGATAGGCCCGTCGCGGGCGACCATCACCGGCACGTCGAGCGCCTGCGGCCGATAAAGGCGATCCAGCGAATCCGGCGCCACCGGCGCCGTTCCCGCGACTTCCGGCTCGCTCTCCTCCTCGGGCCGCTCGACACCGGCGAGCGGATCCACGGCGGCTACCGCGAGCGGGGCCCGGTCGACCGGCGTGACCTGAACGCGTTGCACCTCCTGCAGGACCGACCAGCCGCCATAGCCGACGGCCCCGATCAGCGCCAGCAGCACAAGCGTCGAACCGATGGCGCGCGGCTCGATCTGCGACAGCGGGCTGGCCGCCTTGGGGGCGAAGGACACGCGCGGGTCGGCGAAGGGATCGTACCCTTCCGGCTTGGCCGTGGGGTTCTTGCGGAAAACCGGCTTGTTGGAACTGGGCGGGGTTGCCAGAATATCCTTGGTGGAGGCGGACACGAAATCGGCCTCACGACAGAAGGTCTCGAAGGCCCATTCCGGGTCGAGACCGAGGTAGCGGGAATAGGAGCGGACGTAGCCTGCAACGAAACCGGGTGTCTCGAACGCGGCCGCGTCGGCATTCTCGATGGCTGCGATAAAGGAGGCCTTGATCTTCAATTCGCGTTGCACGTCGAGCAGCGACTTGCCCATGGTCGCACGCTCGCCCCGCATCACATCGCCAAGGCGGAGTTCATAGTCGTCAAAGCCCCGTTGTGGAGCCTGTGCCTCTTCCGCCTTGGGCTGCTCTCGGCGCCCAATCATCTGCCCGTCCCCGTTTGTGCCAAACGTTGTCCCCTGGGGGTAAGTGATTCGTATATCCACCCACCATTGAGATCAGGCTAACACAGGCTTTTCAGTCATGCACATGCAGAAAGGTCAGGCTGTTAACTCTTGGCGGTTCAGTGCGCATTGAGACCACAGGTTGTCCATTGCCCGAACCAGCCCGTCCAGCATCTCCGGGCTGTGCACGGGCGAGGGCGTGAACCGCAGTCTTTCAGTGCCGCGCGGAACCGTCGGGAAGTTGATCGGCTGCACGTAAACGCCGAAATCTTCCAGCAACATGTCCGAAAGTTGCTTGCAATGAACCGGGTCGCCAACGATCACCGGCACGATATGCGAGCCGTGATCGATGATCGGAAGGCCCATCGCCTTCAGCCGGGCTTTCAGAATACGGGCATGGCGTTGTTGCTTGTCCCGCAAGTCCTGATCGGTCTTCAGATGCCGCACGGAGGCCGCAGCCCCGGCCGCCACGGCTGGCGGCAACGACGTCGTGAAGATGAACCCCGGCGCGTAAGATCTTATGGCATCGCACATTTTCGCGCTCGATGCGATGTAGCCGCCCATCACCCCATAGGCCTTGGCAAGGGTGCCGTTGATGATGTCGATCCGCCCCATCAGCCCGTCCCGCTCGGCCACGCCGGCGCCGCGTGGGCCATACATGCCCACGGCGTGAACCTCGTCGATATAGGTCAGGGCGTCGAATTCGTCGGCCAGATCGCAAATCGCCTCGATCGGGCCAAAATCTCCGTCCATCGAATAGATGGATTCGAAAGCGATCAGCTTGGGCGCAGCCGGGTCATCGGCCGCCAGCAGCTCGCGCAGGTGCTCCACGTCATTGTGCCGGAACACCCGCTTGGCGCCGCCGTTGCGGCGAATGCCCTCGATCATCGAGGCATGGTTCAACTCGTCGGAGTAAATGATGAGGCCAGGCAACAGTTTCGGCAGTGTCGAAAGTGTCGCATCGTTGGCAATATAGGCCGACGTGAAGATCAGCGCCGCCTCCTTGCGGTGCAGATCCGCCAGTTCGGCCTCGAGTCGTTTGTGGTAGACGGTCGTGCCGCTGATATTGCGCGTGCCGCCGGAGCCCGCCCCCGTGGCTTCCAGTGCTTCGTGCATTGCCGCAAGGACCACCGGATGCTGCCCCATGCCCAGGTAGTCGTTGCCGCACCAGACGGTGATCTCCGTCTCCGTCCCGTCCGGCCGCCGCCACATCGCATGGGGGAATTGCCCGCGATGCCGCTCGATGTCGATGAAGGTTCGGTAACGCCCCTCTTCGTGAAGCTTGTCGATG
Source organism: Tropicimonas marinistellae (assembly GCF_001509585.1). GTDB lineage: Bacteria > Pseudomonadota > Alphaproteobacteria > Rhodobacterales > Rhodobacteraceae > Tropicimonas > Tropicimonas marinistellae. The sequence continues at coordinate 241,372 of NZ_LNCI01000009.1, forward strand.
GCGCTCTCTACGGCGGCGGTGTAGCGGGCTTTCTGTGTCACCTGGGTTAACCTCGGCTTATTGGCGCGTTTTCCTGTCGGTTGGTTCACACTAAATGCGAACCGCCGCATTGATATGGCGCAAATTGACGCTCATCTATCGTTTTGTGAATATGTTTTGTGCACTCATTGATCGAAAATAGCAATACGGCAGTCGGATGCGCCGCGCTCCGCAGCTGCCGCCTGGCACTTCGCGAGCGCCCGCCCGCCATCGCCACGATCATATCCAAACACGCCCGCCTTGTCGGAAATGGCCAGCGCCTTGGGCGCCTTGAGCTTGCGGTACTCCTTGTTGAAGGCCTGTGTCGCCTGCACCGAAAGGGTGAGGGGTTGCGCCTTGAACCGCTTCGGCGTGATCGTCGCGATAACGACGCAGGCCTTTCCGCTGGTGCGGCGGGCGTTGCAATTGGCAAGTGCCGCCGCCGACGCCGCTTCGACGGAGTGGTAATTCGCCATCGTCGCCATCAGGTTCGAACTCGTCGGTTCGCCGGGCGAGACGGCAATCGCACCGTAATAGGGGATCTGCCCGGCCGCGGCTTTCAGCGCCTTGGCCACGGCGTCGTCCACAAAGTCCAACTGCGCTACCTGAGCGACACCACCCTTGTCACTGAAAAGCATACGTTTTGCGGCCTTGCTATCGACGGCCTGGGCGGTGGCAAGCGGCGCGGCCAGAGTGGCCAGCAGGGCCAGTGCGATGATGCGCATGTCAGGTGTCTCCACTTCGATTGCCGCGCAACCTAGGCAGATGCCGCGCCCTTGTCGACCCGTCCCCGCGCCCACTGGACAGCCCCGCGCCCGGTGATAGGGTCGCGCCGACCGCTTTCAGGAGCCCCCCATGGATGATGCCCGCCTTGCCCCCGTACTCGACCGGATCGACGCCGATCTGCCCGAGGCGCTCGACCGCCTGATGACGCTCCTGCGCATTCCGTCGATCTCCACCGATCCGGCCCACGCGGCCGATTGCGCGGCCGCCGCGGAGTGGTTGGCGGCCGATCTCGCATCGCTCGGGCTCGATGCGGCCAGCCGTCCGACCCCCGGCCACCCGATGGTCGTCGGCCATACCGGCGCGGAATCGGGGCCGCATATCCTGTTCTACGGGCACTATGACGTGCAGCCGGTTGACCCGCTGGACCAATGGAAAACCGCGCCCTTCGAGCCGGAAATCCAGGAGACCGAACACGGCAAAGTGATCCGCGGCCGGGGGGCCTCCGACGACAAGGGACAGTTGATGACCTTTGTCGAGGCATGCCGCGCGTGGAAAGCCGTGCACGGCACCCTGCCCGCCCGAATCTCCTTCTTCTTCGAGGGCGAGGAAGAATCCGGCTCCCCCTCTCTGATCCCCTTCATGCGCGAGAACGCCGAGGAACTGACTGCGGATCTGGCGGTCATCTGCGACACCAGCATGGTCTCGCCCGGCGTGCCCTCGATCGCGTCGCAACTGCGCGGCATGCTGAAGGACGAGTTCACCGTCACCGGCCCGCGCATCGACCTGCATTCCGGCCACTACGGCGGCCCGGGCCTCAACCCGCTCAGGGAGATCGCGCGCATCGTCGCCAGCTTCCACGACGCCGATGGCCGCGTTGCCGTGGAAGGTTTCTACGAAGGCGTCCACGAGGTGCCCGACGAGATCAAGCGGCAGTGGAACAACAGCGGCTTCGACGAGAAAACCTACCTCGAAAGCGTCGGTTACACCCGCCCGCACGGCGAAACCGGCTACTCGACGCTGGAACAGCAATGGGCCCGGCCCACGCTGGAGGTGAACGGGCTCTGGGGCGGCTACATGGGTCCGGGGACGAAAACGGTGATCCCGTCCCAGGCGCATTGCAAGATCACCTGCCGCCTCGTGGGCGACATGGACCCCGACCGCTTGCGCGACAAGATCCGTGCCCATGTGGAGGCGCGGCTCTCGCCCGATGCCACCGTCACCTGGGATGGCAATCTCGACGGCGCGCCGGCCGCCGTGATGAACACCGACCGACCCGAGTTCGACGCCGCCCGCGGCGCGCTCACCGACGAGTGGGAGCGCGAGGCGGTGCTCGTCGGCATGGGCGGGTCGATCCCGATCGCCGGTTTCTTCAAGGACATCCTTGGTATGGACGCGATGCTCATCGGCTTCGCCAACGACGACGACGCGATCCACTCGCCGAACGAGAAATACGACGTGAAGAGCTTTCACAAGGGTATTCGCAGCTGGGCGCGCGTCCTCGCCGCGCTGTCGCGCTGAACGTTCCCGCCGCGCGGCGGACGCCCGTGACGGGGGTCCGCCGCGTCGCCGCTGAAACGCGCCACCGGGGCGTTCCCGTTTCGCGGCGCATTCCACCGCATTCGCGGCGTCCTTCCGCGCGCTTGCAAGAAATTGCCCAACGGGCGACGCAATTTACCGCCATTCTCCTGCCGCATCCGCAAGGGACAGGATCATGGCCGACGGAATCTTCGAACAGCGCCTCTTGAAGCTCCAGCAGGAGGCCACCGCCGCCTCCCCGGCCAAAAAAAGCCCGCCACCCGCCCGCACACCCCGCCAGTCCACTCCCACAGAGCCCTTTCCTGCGATTGCGCAGCCGGAACCGGACAGCGAGGCCAGCCCCGGCAAGGCGGGCGCCGCGCTCCGGTTCGCGCTTGGAGGGCTTTGGCTCTTCGGCACGATCAAACTCGCGCAAAGCCTGCCGGATATTCAGGCCCGCATCGCGGGCGCCCCTGCCCTGGAGGCGCAAGGCGACATGCTCATGATGGCCCTGGTCCTGCTGGTCGCCGCCTCGATGGTCGCCTTCGCATGGAAGATCGGGCGCACCGTGCTTCGCCTCTGGCGGCGCGACGCCGGCTGGGCGGTCTCGCTCGGCGCCATCGCCGGGCTTGTGCTCGGCGTCGGCCCGGCACAGGTCCTGCAGATTGCCCTGTCCGGTTCGGGGTTCTGACACCGCATCTGCACGCGCGACACGCCGCGCAGCGCCGGTCCGCGGGGCGGCGACGAACCATCGGGGCGGCAGCGCTTTGAGCCCGTGTTCCCGAACGACGCCCGAGCGTTACACGCGTGGTTACGTATCGCCGGCCCGTCCAGGCGGACCGGCGATGCGCGGCGGCCTGACGGCCTCGATTCCGCGCATATACGCAATGCATCCGGAAGAAAGGGAAAGTGGCGCGGTTGACGGGGCTCGAAC